>NZ_FUZA01000022.1 GCF_900167945.1 Dyadobacter psychrophilus | reverse complement strand
AAGGAGCTCGACCATATTGGCAATGATCCGCAAAAGCTGAAAGCATTTGCGCGTGAAGTGATGAAAGAGTATGCAGAGAATTTCAATAAAGGGCTATCTGAGCAGGATATCAAGTATTACGGCAAAATCGAATACAACCGATATTACACCCATGAAGATCCGGAAGTAAAGCAGGGCCTCCGTCAACGCGGCGAAGCAAAGGAAGGGAGCCACATGCATGCGCAGTTGATCGTGAGCCGCAAGACGGCAGACAACGGCCGGCTGATCAGCCCCATGACCAACCACCGGGGGAGCAACGCCGGCCACAGCCAGAAATTCGGGCAGTTTGACCGGCTTGATTTTACGGAGCGGTGCGAGAAAGCTTTTGACCGAACGTTTGGCTATGAACGTGAGCTAACGGAAACGTTTCAGTACCGGAAGGTAATGCTCAACGGGACTGCTATGCAGCGGGCCGATATGATTGTGGCTGAGCGAAACCACCAGGCCAAACAGGCCAAAGAGCAGAGCCTGGCTGTCGAGCAGAACAAAAGGGAAAAGAAAGAGCTGGCGCAGCAGCCTGAAATCAAGCCCCGGCAGGAGCAGCAGAAAAAGCGTGGTTTTTGAATATTTAAGGTGACTTGAACTACCTAATCTCCTTTCTCCTTGAACCTGTAGCGTATCCCCCAACTCCCTCTAACGATTGGCGAACCAGAAATGATTGGTGCTAACTCTATATGAGGTTTTTCTTACAAATGGGCTGAAATACACGTTAAGCAACTAACTGTTTAGTTTTGGCTTTCTCAATGGCCGCAAACCCTTGCCTCCAAGATCCGGGTCAGCATTAAAGGAGTATTTCCCCAGCCGGTTGATATGTGCAAAATGGGCAGGAGAATAAACTCCAAGTCATTTTCGTCAATCTGGTAGCCGAGGGAACTCCAGTAAATGAAGTCCCCTCTAACTGTCATTGCCTAAGTGTATAGTCTGATGATTTCCGAAGCTCTATTTTTATTAGCACTAACAGCAAAGTGAAATAAGATGTTATAATTCGCTACTATCCTCTATAGTCGCTGTTGGTGCATTTTTCTTTACAGAGTCAATCCCATTGCTCATTCCCGAAAGGCTTTCATACATTTCGCTGCTTCCAATTACTTGGCCGTTTGCAGCTTTGAGATTGAAATAATATTTACCATTCGAAGAGGTCTTCTTGTCGTAACGATTGTCCTGCGATGAGTTTGTCTTCACTGACTCTATGCCATTCAAGCAAGCCGTCTTTGCTTTGTAACCCTCACTGGTTAAAATGGTTTGACCGTTATTTGCCTTCAAATCAAATTGAAACTCGCCGTTCTTTCGGAGAATGATAACAAATTTGCTCATAGAAAATTGGGGTAAATCATAGTTTATTTTGAGAGATATATTTCATCAGAACAGAACTACCTAATCCTTTTTTGACGAAAGTTTTAGCCGGTTTGCAGCCTTGACAATCATAAATATCACCCAGGCAATGATCAAAAACTGAATTAGCACCTGAATAAAATTGCCGTATTTGATGGCCACCTCAGGTGTTTCTCCCACGGCGTCTTTAAGAACCATTTTGAGTTGTGTGAAGTCTACACCACCAATGATTACCCCGAGGATAGGATTGATGATATCTTCTACCAGAGAAGTTGTAATTTTGCCGAATGCAGCGCCAATCACTACCCCGACGGCTAGGTCGAGAACATTCCCTTGCGCGATAAAAGTCTTAAATTCTTTGAGCATAATTTAGGTAGGTAATGGTTAAAAAGGAAACAAAAAACTATCGAAAATCTGAGCGAACTGAACTTTGTCGATTTGGCCCTCTATAAACCTTGATAGCCGGAACATTGACATATTTTGTCGATCCTACCGATCAACTCGACATCCAAACGGGTGCATTGATATGTTCTTGCATTCGATTGCCGTAATACAGCACACGCTTGTGTCAACACAAGAAATAGGGTATCGATTTATACTCATGCCGGCCGACCAGCGAGCTGATATTTCATGTGACGGCTTCTCTGGCACAATTTGAAAGCTCGCTGATCAGCCAAAGGGTCAAAGTCGGCATGGCCAGGGCAAGAGAACAAGGGAAACGTATTTCCCGGCTCCATTGCCTATCCAGCAGCAACAGGAAATTTTTGAACTACAAAAACAAGGGTTTTCGATGAACAAGATTTCTAAACGGCTCGGAATTGCTTACGGAACTATGTATAATTATGTTGGTAAACTAAAAACATAGTTTATTGGCGTATATTTTCGCCCATTTGTAAGAAAAACCTCTAATTGAAAAATACAAATTACATCATGTTCTTATAGAAGCAAATTTCTGCACAAAACCCAGAATTTGTCCTGGTTGTTTTCATAACCAATTTTATGTTAAATGAGAAAACACAGAACAAGGGCCTGGTCTGTGTTTTGCGGAAGTTCTTGATAAAGTGCAAGGTTTGGTCACTTCTCCCAGTTCGTTCCAAATCCGCAGCTGTTGCATGAACAGACCATTGTTAGCAAGAAGGAATGATTTTTTTGCAAGGTCCACATCCAAAAATTAAGGGCTCACAATACATTGTTATGAAGGAAAGCATACGAACAGACTCTACAAATTTCTTTATCCCGAAATTCCAAAATTTTCAGCAACTAGCTGAATACGAGCAGAAAGTTGTTCAAAAAAGGCATAGATGGGAGCAGGAGCTTAATAGTTTAATCAAGCAACTTTATCGTTTAAAAATGATTGGGCTATTAGATTAGTGCACTTTGTTGGGTGTATCCCCTTGATAGTAGCTATATAACTGCTTGACCAGTTCAACATATTTATTAAAATGGGTTGGTTTAGTAATAAACTTTGTAGCGCCTTTTTCCCGAGCGGCAAGCGCCAAATCCTCGCTGCTTGAACTGGAAACCAGATAAATAGGCAGGGAAGACCAGTGAGAAGATTTCCTTAGGGCTTCTAGCGTTTCCAAGCCATTCATTATAGGCATATTAACGTCCAGCACTAAAATGGCATCGGAGACTTCGTCTTGCAGTATTTTTAACAATTCCTGGCCATTATCTGCTTCGATCACGTCCACGGGTACGCCGACTTCACTTATCGCTTCCTTTACAAGGAAACGCCAGTCTTCATCATCATCAACAATATAGATCGTTTTGATAGCCGCCATCAAGCAGAAAGCCCGGCTGCCGAATCTACATTTCTCTTGGATGCTCGCATAAGCAGCGATTTTGTATAGTCCAGCCGGACCATTCCCTGCATTTGTTCAATTTCTGATATCTGGCTTAGGAATTGAAGCTTGTCTTGGGCTGACAAAAGCAAATATGCCTCTAAAGCCTTTAAAGTGTTATTTGTCATGTTTGTTAAAGGTTAGTAATAACGCTGGATGGCATTTTAAGCTTTCAATCCGATCAGTGATGCAGCTGTTTTGAAATCGCAAAACAGCCAACTTTTCGATAAGCTGTTTGTTTCTAAGTGCTAAGGCAACCAGCCGATTCTGGATCGACAGACAATCTTTAAAGAATTGCTCACGGACTTCTATGTTGTTAAATGTCAAAAGAGATAGCTTCATTAGACTGCTGGATTAGAGTGGCTTGACCGGCAGTAAAACAGGCGGAGAAGAACTCAGATTAAACTGGTTAGATGTAAGGTAAAGATTGTTCCGATCTGAAACAATCTTTAAGGACCTTTCAGCGGCATGATTCGTCGAGCAGGCACCTGTGTGATTTGAAATAGTGCAACATTAATGCTACATTGTGGCAAATTAAAATGCGATATGGCAAGAATAAGCATATCAGAAGCGGCTAGATTAACCGGAAAGAATCGAAGTACATTACATCGTCATATTAAGTCTGGGAAGCTTAGCAAGCACTTAGACGACGATAATAATCCTTTGCTTGATACAAGTGAACTAAGTAGAATATATCAATCATTTAAGGTTCATGTTGCATTGCCACAGGTTGGTGTAATATCGCAAAGCAACAGCATGCAGCAAGCTGCAACACCTAATAAGATAAGGAATGCAGCAGCAGAAATTGAGCTTTTAAAGCTAAAATTGCAGCATGCCGAAGAAAAAGTCAGCACTGAGGAAAATCGCCGTCATGAATCCGAGCAGCGTGAGCAGGAAGCTAAGGAAGAGATTGGCCGTTTATTGGCTATTGTTGAAAAGCAAACCTATTTGTTGGCCGCCCCACCAAAGGTAGATCTCCCAGAAAAGCAATCCCCTAAGGGGTGGTTTCGGCGACTTTTTGATTAATTATTAGCAGTTATGCCAATAGCCGCCTTGCCGACCCGAACCCACACAGCGTTGCAGTATTTGGCCTTATCCTGGATTTCTTTCCCTTTTAGTTGCCATTCGTAAAGAAGCTTGTTAGCCCGCTCCATACCGATCGCTTTCGCATACCGGATGATATTTGGATCCGTCACCTGCCAGGCACGTAGCCGTAGAAGCACGTTTTTGTGCTCGTCAGAGAATTCAAACCATTCTTTCGGTATGTTCTTAGGCTTGGCCTTTTTGAGGCGAAATTCGAGCGCAATTATAGGCTTGCGGCCGCGGCTATGAGCGTACATGTCGAAAATTGGCTCGTAGCTGAAAGCTAAGTCAGTAGATTCAAGTTCTTGCAAAGGTTCAGAAAGGGACTTTTTAAGCAAATCTTTGGTTTCAGGGTATTTATTTTCACAATCCATTAACAGCCTGAATTCATTAATGGCCACCCACCAGATCCCAGTATCTTTGAATGCAGATAATAGCTCGAACATTCGGAGACTATACCAGCTGCTGAAGTGCATGTAATGTTTCAGCTCGTAAATCGTATAATGGGCTAATTCAATAAAATACGGTTTCAGGGCGGGATTTAAAATAATGGTTATGTAGCCGTCTTTATAAGCACACTCAAATCCATCGCTTTGGATAGTTTTTGTAGTGTCAAGTAAATGCCTGACTGCAAAGTACTTAGTTTTGATATCTTCAATTAACCAATGCAGCTGGCTTAGCTCGACAAATGCAGCTTTAATCTTGGTGTAAGTATCTACATCAGAATTTGAAACGACTGATGAGATGTGCATTTGGTAGTAAGGCCTTAGCTCAGAATCATCTTCTTTGATCATGGCCAGAACATTAGCCATGATCCGTTTTGCATACACAGACACTTTCCGCTGCCTGGCGAAAGTAGCGTTCCAATGCTGCTTTGCATAAATCTTGACATCCTTTTCGCTATAAATCAAAGGGAGTGTCATTTGAGCAATCTCTCGTTTATCCTTCTTTTTTGCTTTTGCCATTAACCCCCATATTAGTTATTGCACTGAATTCCAAAGGTAAAAAATAAAAGGACTAGTAAAAATGCTAGGTGCTTTATTCCTGACCAAAAGTCCTTTTATTCCTAATATTACCTGACCAAAAGTCCTTTTATTCCTGACCAGAAGTCCTTTTATTCGAGAGGTACCTTATATAATACTATATTGTTTTACTACTATATAGTTTGTCGAGTAAAAAATGCGTTTTTGGATCAAAAATTGCTGGGTTTTCCACCCACAAGAGGCGGCCTGCGTCGCTTCGCGCACGCTATTTTCTTTGAAAGGGATAGGGGAATTTCGACTAGATTTTCGAGTGAAAACAAACAAAAACCATCCGGATGGGTAAAAGCTAAACTGGCGCTCGCCAACTAAATTTTTAGTTGTTGGTTGTTTTGAAGGGGAAATGGTATTTTTGAAAAAAAAGAGGTTTAGCATGGTAGACGTACATCCACAATATATCAATGATACCAAAGGCAATAAGTCGTTGGTTGTCTTGCCAGTACAGGAGTTTGAATCCCTCATGGAAGAATTAGAGGAGCTGGAAGACATCCGCCTGTATGATGAAGCCAAAAAAGAGGATACCGGGGAACGGACGCTTTTTTCTGATTACCTAAACAGCAGGAAAGCAAAGAATGTCTAGTTATACTATCGTCTTGGCCTTCAAAGCCCAAAAGCAGCTAGACAAGTTTTCAGATCACATTGCTACCCCAATTTTGGAGGCCATTGCCAATTTAGCCGAAGATCCGCGCCCTAGCGGTTGCAAGAAGTTGAAGGGGCGGGATGGGTATAGGATCAGGACAGGCAATTACCGTATTATCTACGAAATTTTTGATACAGATTTAGTCATCGACGTTGTTGCGGTCGGTCATCGAAAAGATATTTACGAATAATCTGCCGTGTGAACCAGGCTAACATTCAAAAACAGAAATAAGACAGATATAGAACAAATTTGAGTCGGCCAGTCCCAGTAACCCCTGGTATGCCCTTCATAACATAGGGTATTCGTAAGCCTTATCACCTTGTATCTCAATAACCTCTTAAAACGGCAATCTTTCTTAATTTTCTTATCCCATCTTGTTGTTCTTTTTAGAAG
>NZ_FUZA01000019.1 GCF_900167945.1 Dyadobacter psychrophilus | reverse complement strand
AGGTCGGACAACGGACCAGAATTCACCTCGAAGGATTTTGCAATTTGGTGTGCAGCTAGGAATATCGAAACTCGGTTTATCCAACCAGGAAAACCCACGCAGAATGGGTTCATTGAACGGTTTAATAGGCTTTACAGAGAAGCAGTATTGGACGCCTATTTATTTTTCGACCTTGACCAGGTCAGACAATTAACAGCGGAGTGGATCGAAGAGTATAACCAGCGAAGACCTCATGAAGGACTCGGCAATATGACCCCTTTTGAATGGAAAGAATTGCTGCTGAAAAAAGAAATACAACAACAAATGGCTGTCTGAAAAATGGGGTACATACAATTTTGCACTGATTTAACAGAGATATTTTGCACAAGTGGGTTCATTCAAACCGTGGTTTAAATGTAATTGGAACTATTGTCGTAAATGTAGGTCTGGGGCTGATGAGCACCTTTTTGTGTTTGATTTACTCCGATTCTAGCCCCTTAAACTGTACTTCTGAGTGAGGTAGATATACATAAAAAACCGCCATAAGTATGTGAACAAAGACTACCTTTTGTGATATTGACACTTGTCTGAATAACAGATTTTATGTTAAATGAAAAAACACAGAACAATAGGCCAAGGCTGTTTTGCGAAAGTTCTTTGAAAGTGCAAAGAGAGCCACTTTTTCCATTGTGTTCCGAGATCAGTAGAAAGACTATGCACTGACTGCCGTGAAGAAGGTGAGAGCATTACTTTTCAGTTTGCGCCACTTTAACACATTTTTGAAAGTCATGCATATTGGTAATATTTGGGCGATCAAATGCGAGTTACTAAAAATCAAAACATAAATAATTCTTCATGCTTTCTAAATGGGTAAAGATTCTATTTCTGTTTTCGCTGGCGGTGATTAGTATAATTCTTATGATTCGTTACCTGGATGTAACTACTGCACCTTTTAGTTTCGGTTTTAATTTTGCTTTGATGTTTTGGTTTGCAATACTAGAATTTCAACTTAAACCAGCGCTGGATTCTCCCTATTTCGACCCTTGGCCATTTGAAAAACAAGGGAAATTGTACAGGATATTAGGTGTAGAATGGTACAGGACTATTTTGACTAAAAGTGGCTGGGAAAAGGTCAGGCAGCAGCAAACACCCATTAAAAAAGGAATTGATAGCTTCGAGGCATACGAGCGGGCGACCCGGGTGGCTGAATCCGGGCATTTAATCGTCGCCATCATCGTCCTGATCGTTACCGGATATGTATTATTTGCCTATTCCCTCCGTGATACCCGGTGGTTGATATTGTTCAATGTCCTTTTAAATATTTACCCGGTCCTGCTGCAACGCTACACCCGCCCAAGGTTGCGGCGGATGATCGAGAGGCTGAGGGCCGTGGAAATTGCCCGCAACCGGCTCTATTAAGTGAATTTCTTCCTTGCTTTACCGCTTGCACCTGGTGCACAGACCTGCAACAGCTCAAACAGATACTGTATAGGTAGGCCGGCGTTAGATCGGTATTGGCATATAATGGACGGTTAACCGCCAAATTTCGTGCAGGAGTAAAACGAGTTTTGGTCAGGATGAAAATTCACAATTACTTGTTTGTTCCCTTGTCCATTTATTGAAGGATTGTTTTGGTACAACTACAGCTACGAAAATGCAGCATGTAATGACGCCAAGCAAATTCTTACTTTAACTATACGTACAACGACTGCCTGATCCAGGATCATGAGATAATGTTGAGTTTTTTAATCGCTTTGTGCTGCCCACAAAACCGGTTGTTAAAATGAAATATCATGAGTGCCTAAACTAATTGTTATAAGTAGATACCAGGCAACTTTGGTACATCCAGTATCTGTTAAATCGTACTACTCAACTGATATCGCCTGGCTTCGAATATATAATGAGTTCGAGCATTGCCGCTTTCACAGGTGTATTGATTTTTATACTTTTGTTCACTATGGACAAGCCTGTTGACTTCCCCGGTACAGCATTAAAATCGATCTTGAAGCAGAGAGGCTTCAAGGTGAGTTGGAGCAGAGTCCCGAAGGGGATGCCGACTGCGTTTGGCCGCCGGCATTTTCATCTAATACTGTTAAGCATGGGCAGCAGTAAAATTCATTACGACGACCATGTTGTCAGTCTCGACGGTGTGTACCTATACTTTGCCAGTTCCAGGGTGCCCTATGCAACCGAAATCCTTTCTGAAAATCATTCCGGCTATTCGTGCGTGTTTACCGAGGAATTCATCAAACCTATTGAGCGCCTGGAAAGCATGAAGCAGTCTCCTTTGCTTAAAGCAGGCACCACGCCTGCGTTCAAATTGGACGAGCAGCAACAATCCAGGCTTGCTGCGATTTTCGATACCATGATCGGCTCGGACTTATCAGATTATATTTATAAAGATGATTTAATGCGTAATTATATTCAGCAGATCGTTCACGAGGCGTTGCAGATGAGGCCGGAGGAGCATTTTGTACAGTTCAACAATGCTGCATTGCGAATCACTACGCAGTTTATGGAAATGCTTGAACGGCAATTCCCTATTGAAAATCCGAATACGCCTTTATCCTTTAAGTCTGCAATGGATTTTGCCAGTCAGCTTTCAATTCATGTAAATTACCTGAACCGGGCTGTCAAGCAAATTACAGGAAAACCCACTACCACCATCACTGGTGAGCGCATTACTGCGGAGGCAATCACTTTGCTGCGTTATACAGATTGGAGCATAGCCGATATTGCCTACGCGCTTGGATTCGAATATTCGAATTATTTCAGCAATTTCCTCAAAAAGGCAACCGGTCATAATCCTAAGTTTTACCGGGTGGGCTAGGTTTGAAATTTATACTTTTCGGTTTGATTCGTTTATGCTCCGAAGTTGGGGCCGCTTTACTTTTGTATCGACGGATGAATGAAGCATTTACAATTCAAAACCGAAAAATTATAAAGCGATGAATAAAGTAGCTGAAAAAATGATCTTCAAACCGGCGTTTGAATACATTGACAATGGCATTGAGCACGGCGTATTAAGCCCATTTGAAACCAAGGAAACCATCTTGAAAAAAGGTGAGCAAATAGCTCCCGGTTTCAAGCCGCTTGATTGTGATATTCGATACTTGAAAGACGTTCCGGTAAAAATGCGGGACGGTATTACAATTTACACTGATGTTTTTCTGCCCGTAACAGAAGAAAAAGTCCCTGTGCTGATTGCGTGGAGTCCTTATGGTAAAAGCGCAGGCACAGCTCCCCGTTACGTTGGTTTATTCAATATGCTTGGAATGGGCAATGCCTGGGGTTCGGGATTAACCAAATTTGAAGGGCCCGATCCGGCCTATTGGGTTCAGCACGGCTATGCGGTGTGTAATCCTGACGCACGTGGAATTGCGCATAGCGAAGGCGACATTACAATGATAGGTTCCCAGGAAGCAGAGGATTGCTACGACCTGATTGAGTGGCTTGCGGCACAAGACTGGTGCAACCAGAAAACGGCATTGTCGGGCACCTCGTATCTGGCATTTTCGCAGTGGTTTATCGCCGCCGGGCAACCCCCGCACCTCACTTGCATTAGCCCCACTGAGGGTTTACAGGATGCCTATCGCGATCTGGCATACATCGGCGGAATCCCTGACCCGAATTTCATCCACCGCTTGCAGATAAATCATGTAAGTGCTTCGGGTGCGCAGCGCGAAGATATGGCAGCAGAGTTGGAGGCCTATCCATTGGCAAACTGCGAATTGTGGGAAGACAAAGTAGCTGATGTTTCCAAAATCACTGTTCCTGCCTATGTCGTTGCCAGTTACTCCAACACCTTGCATACCATGGGAACTTTCCGGGCGTGGCGTTCTATTGGCTCTGCTGAAAAATGGTTGCGTATCCACGATACCCAGGAGTGGCCGGACTATTACAGTGCGGAAGCCACCGAGGACCTTCGCCGGGTCTTTGACTATTTCTTGCTTGGCAAACAAAATGGTTGGGAAAACACACCTGCTGTACGCTATTCTATTTTGGATTTTCAAGGTAATAACCAAACCGGCCTTATTGCGGAGACTTTTCCTCCGAAGGAATCGGAGATGCAGCGCTATTACATGAGTGGCAGAACCCGGACTTTACAGGTAACTGCCGATGAAAATGAATTGCCACTTCGCTATTTCCCAGAGGCTTTGCCATGCCGTGTATCGTTCCAGACTGTTTTTGAGAAAGAAACCACATTTATTGGCTATCCGAAAGTGAAACTGTTTATGGAAGCTGAAAATACAGACGATATGGATGTGTTTGTGTGGGTACAAAAAATCGATAAACTGGGCAATGTACTAAGTGAATTTGTTGTGCCAAACCGCAATGCGGCTTTGCAGGATTTCACCCAGGATGGGGCTTCCGCACTGCGCTATAAAGGCCCAAGCGGCCGCTTGCGTGCATCTGCCAGACATTTGGACCCAACCCTTTCTACCGACGAAGTACCTGCTTACAGTTTTGACCGCGTGGAAAAGCTGTCAGAAAAGGAGATCGTAGAACTGGATATTGTGCTCAGTCCGATTGGAATGACTTATTATGCAGGTGAAACATTGCGGGTAATGATCAGCAGTAAAGATGAGATCGGCTCAGTAATGCCGGGGACACCGGGCGGTCTTACCAACAATAAAGGCACACATATTCTGCACACAGGCGGGAAATACGCCAGTTATCTGCAAATGCCTTTAGTGAAATGAATTGAGTTAGAGTAGGGGAGCTTTAAGGCTCCAGCTGAGCTAACCGTCAATACTATCGAATTAGGTGAAAGGTCATAACTCAAGTTAGGCACCAGTGGGCACCAATACGTGCCTCTTGGTGCTTTTTAAAGAAGTGTTTGTGAACGTTTAGATATTAGTAATATCAGGTCGTTACTTTCCTTTCCGCACAGCAGTTACCTCAGATGTTGAAACGGCACTGGCGTTATTATCAAAACTGTTACGCACATAAGTCAGCACGTCGGCAATTTGCTTGTCACTTAAAAAGCTGTGTGAAGGCATTACATTGCTATATTTTTCACCATTGATGTCAATGCCTTTCATGCCGCTGAGAATGATATTAATCAACCGGCTTTTGCTTCCCAGTACGTAATCGGTTTTTGTAAGCGGCGCATTCAGATTTTGGACGCCGCCACCGTCGGCCTGGTGGCACACGACACAATTTTGATTATAGACAGCTTTACCGGCGGTATAAGATTCTCTCATGGCTGCAGGGATTTCGCGGGCGCTTTTTTCTGATTCGGTAGTCTTAGTAGAGGCGGTGCTTGCAGATGTTATAGGCTTACTTTCAGCTTCCTTACTGTAAGTTATCTTGTAAATGGCGCCTTTTGAATCGTCACTTACATACAAGGAGCCATCAGCCGACTGCGCCAGCCCGCAAGGACGATGGTCTGCGCGGCCGGATGCCGTCTTTTCCTGTGAGCCAGAAAAACCGTCTGCAAAAACTTCCCATTTACCAAAAGGTTTCCCGTTTTTGAAAGGTTGAAAGACAACAAAATATCCGGCCTGTGGCTCAGGACCACGGTTCCAGGAACCGTGAAAGGCTATAAAAGCACCATTTTTATACCGCTCTGGAAATTGATGACCGGTATAAAAAAGAATGTCATTGGGTGCCATGTGGGCAGGGTAGGCGGCAACAGGGTCTATATATTCGGGATTGCCTTCTTTTTTACCATCGCCGCCATATTCGGGTGCCAAGATCTTTTTTTGCTGCGCAGGATCGTAGTAAATAAATGGCCAGCCTGCGTTATCGCCCTTTTTTAATGCATACATACATTCTGCGGGTAATTCCGCATTGTCTTTACTGTCATACAGGTTAGGAAACAGGTTATTGAGCTGGTCGCGGCCGTGCTGCATGACATACAGCTGCTTTGTTTGCTTGTTCCAATCGACGGCTACTACATTCCGCAATCCCGTAGCGTAGCGAATACCATCAGCGTAAGTCTGGTTAAGTTTGTCAGGCTTGAACTGCCACACACCGCCGGAAGTTTCCAGTAACGGGCAGCCGGGTTGCCCGAGCGATCCTTTTTTTCTGTCCTCGATCTGGCAGGAATTCGATGGACAACCAATTGGAATGTACATGTTACCGGCATTGTCCATCATGATGGATTTGGTTTCGTGGGTGCCCTTATCCACTAACCCGGTCACAATTGTTTCAGGTGCGTCAGGGTTGATTACCTGCTGGTTGGCATCCACTTTATAGCGGAATATCTCTGAGTTGGACGAGACGTACAAATAGCCCTTATATAACTGCACACCCGTACCGCCGTAATTTCCAAAACCTGATTTTACAATTGCCTTCCCATTATTTTCCTCTAATAGCAATGTTCCCTGTCCATTGACTGGCTTTGCCAATCTTGCGTAAATATTCCCTTTTGGTGTGACGATCAAATGGCGGACTTTTCCTAGTCCTTCAACAAGCTTTACGGCCTTGAAACCCTGTGGAGTAGTTAAACCTGCGTTGGGCTGGTCGTCCTGGTTATTCCAGAAAGTTAAAGAAGTTAATGTTAGTATGGAAATCAGTAAAAGGATTAGCGATCCGTAAGTGTAAGTTTTCGTCATCTGGGTTTTTGACAAATATTGTTTTATGTGTCTGTTCAATTCAATGAATATTACCAAAGTGAACTGACTCGTAAGTGTTGTAAGGGTCATTTAACAATTGAATTGTTGTAGAAGGCCCAAGATCAGGTGCCGACCACGAGCTCAGCGCCCATACAATCTTTTTGTCAGGTGTCACTTCAATCGCTTGTACCGGTGCGTTGTCGCGATTTAGCTTCGTACTCCATTGGTTAAACCAGTTGTTGATCAGTATATTTCCGTTTGGAAGACGCAATGCGATCTGTGGGTTTGTAATATTATAGCCGGGAACATTAGCCAGAGGATAATCCCAAACAACAATACCCGAACGGGTTATTTCTCTCACTAGGTTTTGATTGCTAGCGACCAGAAGATTGCCATTCTTTAACGGAACAGCCGACCATACGCTTGGCACGTCAATGGATGAAAGCTGCTTTCCATCGAGGTTATATTCTATCACTTTACCCAGATCCATGTGCGCAACTAGTAATGTGCCTTCTGCTGTCAACCTCGCATGTCTGATCTGTCCGTGGGTGCCGCTTTTGAATGGTAATACAAATTCTTTTACAAGTTTATCTGTCTTGATATTCATGACAAATACTTTCGCAGGATTGCCATTTTGAACAAATACCACGTGTTCTTTGCCAATTGCCTGAGCTGTATGGGTTTCAAACCCGTCGGGTGTGTTGTACTTCCAAAGCACCCTCTTTTCGCTATTAATGAGCGTCACCCCATATTGATGGGCAAATAGCACATCCCCATTTTTCATTAATATTGCATCACTGATCTCGCCTTTTCCAACCGTATCGATGTACGACCATGCGATCTGTCCATCGCGAATGATATACATATTGCGCGATTTGGCTTCACCCGCGTAGAAGAAGTCAAATTGTTTAAGGCCTTTGCCAGGTAAATTAGCAGGTGCCGCCGGTTTATCGGCAGTAACTGTTTGTGCTATCGCCAAGTTGTTCAAACAGGCCAATAGCATGGTCATTAATAATATCATGTGACTTAATAACCCGGCTGTTTTTGTGAGTTTCATTTTGAGGTAATGCTGCAAAAGTGAGGGGTAAGATTGGGTGGTTTCTTGAATCAAATTAATGTATCAATGTTCTGATTGGCCCGGAATTTCAGGAATGCCGGGATCGTCTAAAATCTGTACTGCGGTGGCATCGCCGACATTTTTCCAGTCCTGCAATACCCAAACTATTTTCTTGTCTTTGGAGACTTCGATCAGCTGCGGACCTTTGCTTTTCTGGCCGCGTGATGCGAAAATGGTGTTGCCGTTTGCAAGCCTGGTGCAGCTTTGCGGAGCCGAGGTAAATTGATATTCTGCCGGAAGGTCATTCTTGCAATTGAATTCCCAGACCGTCTCACCTTTGGCATTAACTTCTCGTGTAAGCGCTTCCTTCTCATTGGTGATCAGCGTATTACCATTCTTTAACCGGATTGCTGCCCAAGGCGAAAGGATATCATATCGCCAGATTTCCTTGAAATTTTTATCATATTCCAAAACAAGGTTCATGTTGAGCAAAGAAACAAGGTAGGTGCCCTGAGCGGTAACTCGGGCCCGTCTGAGCTGCGGGTGGATATCATTGGGGTTCGCAGGCCGAATGTAAGGAAGTTCATGCTCCACTTCGACTTTGCCCGTCTTAATATTGACAACCATTAATTTGGGTGGCAGGCCGCTTACTACAAACATCACTTTGTCCAACCCGATAGGCTGACAAGCATGGATTTCGGTATGCTCGGCACCTTTGGAATTATTGGCATCGTAGCTCCAAAGCACTTTTTTATCGGGGGTGATCAGGGCAACGTATTTCATCCGGCTAAAAAGAATGTTGCCATTGGAAAGCATCCACACATCGTCGTACTCGGGGCCTGTACCCGTGGAATACGTCCAGATCGGCATGCCATCTTTAATGATAAACATTCTGTTACAGTTTTCGCCTATGTAGAGCATTGGATGCTGAGCCAATCCTTTTCCTGGTAGGTTAGCAGGTGCCGGTTCCGTCGAGGTTGGCATTGCAGCAAACTCCTCCTCCGGGCTCATGGCAGGAACATTGGCCGAAGTGAAGAGCTCCAGCACATCCATGCATGGTGTCGCGGCGCTGTTTGTTTCAGATTGTTTTTCGACCTTTTTTTTCTTCTGTGCAAAAACAAAATTTGACGCAATCGCCAGAAGCAGGATAATCAGGATGGTTTTTTTCATGAATGATATTTGAACAGACAAACAATATGCAGTTTCTATTTCTTCGATAATATTGAATCATCACTGTAAGCTCCTACGATTTCGTTACGCAAAGCAGGATTTTGGTCAACAGAAATGACCGCAACGTAGGGTATTGCCTTGTCGGCGACTTTGAGCATTAGCTGTATTTTTTCTGGTTTGCCCGCAGACAGGCTAATTGGCTTACTTTCAAAATTCGCCTTAGTATTAAAAGCTTTTATGTCAATTTGATGTTTGCCAGTTCCCTTAATCGTCATTGTAACCGTCACATCTCCATTGGCCGACTGGACTGTTTCGGTGGCTAATTGTACATTTTCAGCTGAATTCTGCTCTGGGATAACCAATTGGTCCTCTGAGGAATAAACAGACACGGCACCCATAAATCTACTTACCGGCTCCATCCACATTTCTTTGTACGTCGCGCTGTTGGTGGCCGGCCAGTACGGCATGTCGCCCGCCCGGCTGTCCATACCCACCGGCAGCGAACCCACAATGTCTTTCAAACAATAGGCAAATTGTGGCGGGAAATCATAGCCAGAACCATACATCAGGCTTTGTCCGAATGGATTAGCACCCATTACCCATTCCAATTGCTTTCCGACCAGCTTCATTCCCTCCGGATCTTTTCGCAGTTTTGATGCCTCCGCCAATGCCCACGCGCCGGATAGCTGGATATTGGTGTTTCCATGAAACAAGTTATCATTCCAGATAGGGAATGTGCGCAACACGTACTCGTCATTCAGCCTGGTACCTTCATTAAATTGTTTCAAAAGCATAGGAAGCCGTTTTTCATCTTTGTCCTCCATTACCTCGGCTTTTGTCCATACCGAATTGGGTAGCAGGTTGTAAGGCGCCGATATTTTGCTGCCGCGTTTCATAAAATACTCACTGTATAAAACCGCCGAGCTATACCAATGTATCCAATTCTGGTTTTCAGGCAAATCCTTACATAGCATTGCCAATGCGATCATTGCGGCCTCTTCAAATGCGGAGTGCTTGTTGTGTATGACCTGCTGGTGCTGGGTGTTTGAATAGAAATAACCGGTGATAGGAATACCCTGGACAAAACTTTGCTCCTGGCATTTGATGATCAGGTTGCCAAATTCAGCAGCTTGTTTTCTGTACTTTTCTTCACCGGTAAGTTTGGCAAGTAGCAATGACGAAGTTGCGCCCCACGATGTTTCTTCATAAGTAGCCTCTTCCCAATTTTGTCTTGAAGCCACACCAGCTTGCCAGTCATCAATCGCTGCGGCACGTAACTGGCGGGCAAGATTGGGATCCGATTTCTCAAAAACTTTGGCGGCCTTGCTTTCTACGGCAGCAGCGAGGAAATTCTCCCAAGCCAGGTTCTCTGCCGGGATCAAAACATCGTCAACAGTACCGATGAGGTTGTCGGTAAACATGCGCATGCGGCACCAGTGAATATGGTAGCCATCGCCAAAACGCGTTTTGAGCAGATATTGCAAGCCCCAGACTATTTCGGATTGCAGTTTCTCAGGCAGATCTGATTGATCATTACGCTCCTGCAATACATCCAGGTTGTTGAGCATCGCATAAGTCGCCATGGAAGTTCGCCAGATTCCTTGCGAAAGATCACCCGCATCATGATATCCGCCATTGATCACTTTCTTGACATCCCCGCGGAAGCCCTGCCAATCCATGTGACAAGCTTTATGAAGGCCGGGTACCTCATAACCGCAGCGTTCACAGAAATAGAAGTTTAAACCTTTCGTAATTGGCCCAAGCCAAACATTGTCATTTATTGGAAAAGGGTTCGAAGTTTGTGATCCACACCGAATGCGATAAATGCCTGAGGTTTTAAAGTCAGTAAAATCTAACTGGTTAAATGCGCCGTTTTTGCCGGTGATCGCTTTGACATTACCTGAAAAAACAACCTTGTTTTGCGGATCGATCAACTCAAATTTGTCACCACCGACGCCGATCATGGCAATTTTTGCATCATTGGGCCGGTAGCCTATATGGCTGAATGTGAATTTACCTGGCGCAACATTCCACCCCTCGTATTGGTCGGTTTCCACCTTCTGTATTTCCAAGTTGTCGATATCGTAAGTGACGATCTCATCTTCCCCGGGATTGTTGCCTGTCAGCTCACGTGTTACGGCGAACTGGGTTACTTTGTCGCGCTCCAAATGGGGCATTTCAAAAATAACATGGTTCCACATCCCAGGTTTCAGATCGTTGGCATAATGACTTCTTGCTGAGCTTAATATTGTCGAAACCGTGCCCTCGTTGCTGATCCTCAAATTGATATTATGTCTTGGAAGCGAAGTAGGATGCACATATACCCAAAAAGATATCCGGTTATATTTTGACCAATCCTGTGGCGTTTCAAATGGAAGCTGTACAGATGCCGCGCCAGCCTGGCCCGAAATGTTGAAAAACTGAGAACCCCACTTGTTTTTATTGCCCGGAAGCGCCAGATACGCCGTATCGCGCATGGAAGTACTGAACCTGAGTGACTGTTTGCCATCTTTGGCGCGGTCCTTCGTATAGCTCATCTGTCCGATACTGGTTACCTTCCATTTGCCTTGGGTTTCCATATCATCAACTAGCTTCGAATCCAAAACTGGTTTCTTTTCCCAGGCCGCCATCAAGGAATGCTGCTCATCAACGGCAAGGGGAAAAGCTGAATTCTCCTTTGCACCATTCTGTGCAAAGGAGAAAAAACAAGAAAATAATAAAGGGAATAGGAAATAGAATCTTTTCATAATTATGAATCATAAGAAGTGACCTTAGTTCAGCACCGCTGCCCACCCACCATTGCGGACCATCTTGATATTTATTTTCTCGCCAGCTTTTACCTGAATGGATTTTTTGCGGTAATCCATTGCCTGCTTGCCGGCATTGATTCCATCCTCAAAGTAAGTCATCGTATAAGTCTTACCTTTTTCAAGAAAATCAAAGTTCAGCTCGACATTCCGCTCTGTTTCTTTACCGTTGGTGATGCCACCTATAAACCATTGCGCACCTTTGCGCTTTGCCACAACGGCTACTTGGCCTACCGTAGCGGCAAGTGCTTTCGTTTCATCCCAGGTGGTCGGAACACTGGTGATGAACTCGGTACAATCCTGATTGCGGTAATAAAGAGTTGGATTATCGGCCAGCATTTGCACACCACTTTCAAAGACAACATATAAGGCAAGTTGGTAAGCCCTTGTGCCAATGCCCGTTGCATTTGGGCGCATTCCCCGGTTTACTTCCGGCTGCATAATGAGCATCGCTCCCGGCGTAAAGTCCATCGGGCCGACGGCATTACGCATAAAGGGAAGATAAATGCTGTTGTCCGGTGTGCAGCCGCCCATTTGTTCCATTCCCCGCACACCTTCATAAGAGATCAGGTTAGGGTATTTGTATTCCAAACCTGCAGGCTTGAAGGAGCCGTGAAAGTCGACAAACACTTGATTCTTAGCAGCCTCTTTTAATACGTTTTCATAGTAATTGACCATCCACTGATCACTACGGTCCATGAAATCGATCTTAACTCCTTTTACACCCCATTCATTGAAGGTTTTAAACAAACCCATGTTATTGTGTACAGTCAGCCAGGTCAGCCAGAGAATGATATCAACGTTCTTGGTTTTGCCGTAACGGATCAGCTCTTTGACATCCACCTTTGGGTTTGGCGTGTATGGATCCGTGGTATTTTTAGCCCAGCCTTCATCCATTACGATGTATTTGATGCCGAATCTGGCGGCAAAGTCTATGTAATATTTATAGGTGTCCAGGTTATAGCCCGAGATGAAATTGACATCCGGCCCATAAGGCGTAGCATCGTTCCACCACTCCCAACTAGCTTGCCCGGGCTTGACCCAGCTTGGATCGGCGATCTCACTTTTCGCCGCCAGCTTTAATGTCATCGTGTTTTCCATCAGCTGCTTGTCGTCAGAGGTGATGATGAAATAGCGCCACGGAAAATTCCTAGATCCCGAAGTTTTAGCGATATAGTTTGCTGACTTAACAATTTTTAAGCTTCGGTCACCGTCAGGGGTAAATTCAAGTGGCACTTTTGGGAATGCGCCTTCCATACCATTATTCCCTGTGCCTTTTAGGAAAAGGGCAGGATAGTCGGACAAGTCCGATTCACTGATCAGGGTCTTGTATTGCTTTTTAGTGTCAATTAAAAGCGGCAGGTTCGCCATTTTGTCGGCAGGCTTCCAGTTAAGGGACTCAATGTGCTGATAGGGCTCTTCGTAAGCAGTTTTGAAGCCGTTATTTTGCTGCACATGAAGCAGGTAATTGTCGGGAAAGTTAATGGCAAACTGCTCGCTCATTACTTCAATATCGCCTTTTTTGCTGGTAATAAAACGATAGGCGATGCCATCATCGAAAGCGCGAAACTCCACTGCGAAATTCCCTTTGAATGTCAACAACAACCTGTTGTAATTGTTTTTGACAGAGGAATATTTCAGCGAGATGTAGGGCTTGATAATCTCATCGCCTTTCGTTTTTTTGAAAGAGATCAATTTAGGGTTTTGGCCAAGGACCTCCTCTTTTAATGTTAGGGACAGCGAATTTTTGGATAGCAATTCCTGATTATTACCGGCAATTGAGTAATAAATTTTGTCGCTTAGGCTGATCGAGATTTTTAAACCTCCATTCGGGGACGCCAGCTCAAATGGCTTGTCCTGTGCATGAAGCCGGGTCGACAGCGTCGAAAGCATTATAATACATATAACAGTTTTATGGATCAAATTCATAGATTATGGGTTACTAACTAATCAATTTTAATTGTAGCAGATCTCAGTTTTGTGGCAAAGGACTACTTAATCTGGATAATGATCTTCTCTTTTTCCATCAGGGAAACCTGTACGGAATATTCAATGAAATCCTGATCCTTATCATAAATAATGCGCAACCGGTCGGGTTGCCTTCCGAGTTCCGACAACCACTTTGCATTCAGGTGGGAAAAGGCATTTTTATCTGTAATGGATATTTCCGATAGCGCCTTCATGGTTCCCAGGTAATAGGTGTACTCGGCAAAAGCATCGGGGTTTTTAGCACTTATGTTGTTTGTTAAGTCCAGAACAATGGTGGCTTTCCAGGGAAAATCCTGCCTGACCATCAGGTAAAACCTTTTGAAGGACAAATTTTTGAGGATGTCCGCTTGACCAACCTTTACATACTCAAATGCATGCCTTCCCAATAACGGCACCGTTTTCAATGTGCTCATTTCCATTTTAGCATGAAGATTTAGACATTTTTATAATCAGGGTGAACCCATGGGCTGCGGTAGGGCCGTGCCAGCAAACCATTTGCTTCTGCGTCACCCACGATCTGGCGCTTTACAGGATCATACACGATGGGCCTGCCGGTTTGCATGGAAATGTTGGCTAACAAGCAACTCGCCGTTGAAATATGGCCCTGCTCAATGTCGGCGACCGGACGCGTGCCGTTTTTGATTGCCGATAAGAAATCTAACATGTGAAGCCGTGTTGCCGGTGCTGCATTCAATTCAATACTCGCTTCTGTAAGATCTTCCGGATACTTTTCTCTTTCATAAATCACATCTTTATGGATTTTCTGTCCGTCCTTTTCCTGAGGAGTGAAATCGTACTTCATCGTGCTCGCCCAAAGTGTGCCTTTATCTCCATAAAGCGTAAATGACCAGGGATATTCGGGGTTATTGGCGCCTCCCCAGGTGCGGTGCTGCCAGACACAGTTAAGTTCCGGGTACTCAAATACAGCGGATTGCGTATCACTAATGTTGGATTTGCCTTCTTTTTGAACATAAATACCTCCCTGTGAAGAGATTTTGGTAGGCCAGCCCAATTGCAGCATCCAGCGAACGGTATCAAACATATGAATGCACATATCGCCCACGATTCCATTGCCATATTCATTAAATGTGCGCCACCAGCGTAGATGCGGAATTCCATCATACGGTCGGAGAGGAGCGGGGCCCGTCCACATTTCGTAATCCAGATAATCGGGAACGGCGCTCACAGGTGGGTTTCCATTGGCGCGCATGTGAATGTAACAGCACATTTCTACGTGTGAGATCTTGCCAAGCAGCCCTTTATCAATGATATTTTTCTTTGCTTCAATCAAATGCGGAGTACTTTTTCGCTGCGTTCCCACCTGCACTACTTTGTTATACTTGCGGGCGGCAGCCACCATTGCTTCACCTTCGAGCACATCCACGCTGATCGGTTTTTGAACATATACATGCGCGCCGGACTTTACAGCTTGAATGGCCATCAAGGCATGCCAGTGATCAGGCGACCCGATCAAGACGATATCCAGTTTATTTTCTGAAAGCAGTTTCTTGTAATCTGAATAAAGCTTTGGCGTTTTTCCAGATTTTTGACGGGTGCTGACCAGCCTGGCGGCGGCGTCAAGCTGGTTTTTGTCCACATCGCAAAGTGCAATCACTTCGACAGGCGCAACCTGAATCAGGCGAAACAAATCGCTTTTTCCATACCACCCGGTTCCAATCAAGGCAACGCGCAGGGGTTCATCAGCACGAAATTCGTCCATTCCGTTGGCACTGAGGGTTGACATCGCAAGTGATGCAGTTGCGCCCTGAATGAAGCGGCGCCGGTTGATGTTAAATGAATTCATATACGAAAAAGGGATTTAGGAGATAGTCTTGGTTAGTTTGGTAGTACTAATGTTAGTGATGATCTGAAACAGTACTTCTTATGTAAGTAAGCATTGCGTTTCTCGACCATCTGTTTTTCGATGACAGCTTTATAAACAAATTTCGCTGATCCGGATTGGTGATCTTGCTGAGCAGCGTAACATGGTGATACCAGGTGATTTGGGTAAGTGTTTTTCTTACAAAACCGGGATCAGGATAGGCTGCTGAAAACTGCCGCATATATTTTAAGTTGCGTAGAGACAAGCCTTTCATTCCCGGAAACGCTCTCCGGAGATCGTCCGCCAGGTGCTCGATGACTTTGGCGCCCCTTCCTGCCACTTTTTGCTGATCAAGGATTGTTTTGCCGATGGTCCAATATAGCAGAATCATTTCTGCATTGGCTGCCAATTCTGATCTCAAAGTGCTTTGATGGATGTTCACTTTTATTTCAGACAACGTTTCGGGGTAGGTGCTGGAGACGACTGTCATTACCTCTGGTTAGGTGATTAAAAGTTATCCATTTGTTGTGGCAAAATTGGTAGCCGCGAGTACTTGGGACATTTTTTTAACCTTGATTTTGTCTAGTTGCTTCGGCAGATATTACAAATTACTGGCTTTTAATGGTTTGAAGAATTACGCAGATGTCCATTTTATTTTGCCAGGCGTACATATTTGCTTAGTGCGGGAGAATATTCCCTAAGCCAAAGACGAAGATAAATTTGTCGCCGGGTGCATATCTTTTGGCTTGCCGTACATTTAATGATCTTGCTCTTGAAGCAGTCAGGTATTAACATGATTTTTGCTTATCGAATATGATTCAGGTGGTAAATGATTGTATAAAAACACGAATGATAAAAATGGCGCGGCTGTTTTTGATGCTGATTTTTGTCAGCATTTCAACTGTCGGCGTTGCGTTTTGTCAGCCGTTTCCTTATAAATTCAATTACCTGACTGTGGACGAGGGCCTGTCGCATACGGATGTAAACGACATTGTGCAGGATGATAAAGGTTACATTTGGCTGGCCACAAATTTTGGTTTGGACCGCTATGACGGATACGCCATCAGAAAGTTTTACAACAGCAATGTGCCGCTCAATAATGCTTTCAAGAACCGTGTCATCAAGCTTTTTCCGGGTGATGATGGCAAAATCTGGCTTAGTACAGAAGGCGGCTTACAATGTTTTAACCCTAAGACCGAAACATTCACAGATTTCAGCATGGGTAAGAACACGTTAACCCCCGTGTTCTGGAATTTTTTCAAACCTGCGGGTGATCTGATTTACGGTTATCTGAATTACACATTTAAAGTTTTTAAGATAAATGGTAATCGCCTGGAAGAGCAAAAGGTCAGTTTGCCAGATGGTGTGCGGTTTTTTGATATGAAACCTGATCGGAAGGGAATCGTTTACTTCGCAAGTGATAAGGGAGTTTGGCGACTGGATGGACAGCGAAAAATTGTGCAGGTTCCTATAAATGGTTTGCCGGACAGGGATTTATCAGGCGTGTTTTTTGACGATCAAAACAATTTACTCGTGGCTGCCGCAAACAATGTATTTGTCGTGCGGCAAAAACAATTGGGAAATATAGGAAAGCAAGGCGATCTTTTTGTAGATAAGCAGGTGGCAGTTCAGGGAGCCAGTATAGTGCACCAAATTTCAGTTGCCAAGAATGGTGACTACTGGATCAACACGCGCAGCGGCCTGACAAGGCTCGACCACCAGCTGAATTTCGTTCAGACAATCCATGAAAAAAGTGCTCCTAACAGCCTGAATTCCAGCACTTCGCTCAGCTCTTTCATTGATCGTTCAAATTGTCTTTGGGTGGGGACTTCGGGTGGCGGCGTTAATTATTGCGATTTGAATCAAAAGCTTTTTTATACCATTCAGCATGTTCCAGGGCAGGTTAACTCATTGAGTGGAAACCACATACGATCGGTACTGGAAGATGGGGATAACCTTTGGATCGGGACAAACGCGAACGGGCTGAATTTATACAATTTGAAAACGCAGCGATTTTCCTTTTACAACACCTACAACACACCCGTCAAATTGAAACATGACGAGGTTACCGCGCTCACTTTTGATAATGACCATAATCTCTGGATCGGCAGCAATGCGGGGATCGACATATTAAAGCCCGACAAGAAGACACTTTGGAAGCCATTGGGATACGATCAATTTCCCCGGATGAATATCACTACGCTTGCCAGAGATTGCTTTGGCAATATCTGGTTTGGTAATCTGGACAAATTGGGCGTGATATGGAAAGATGGGTCTGGCCGGTATTGCGTTAAAATGTATGCGGAGGGGCACTTCATTCTGCCGGATCAAACCAAGCCCCAATTATTGGTTTCCAGTCGCCAGGGTTTGAAGCAATTATTGATTGATAAAGAAGGAAACATCACCAAGGCGTTTTACTACAAAGTATCTGCAAAGCGTGGCGCCCTAAGTTCTGATTACATTACAGCAATCAGCCGCCAGAACGACAGCACTTACTGGGTTGGTACAATCGGAGGCGCGCTGAACCGGTTTTCGCTGAGTGCAAGAGATAATGCTCATACATTCCGCTCCTACGGGGCTGGATACGGCATTTTTTATGATGTTGAAAGCATTGAAACTGATGGCGCAGGAAATATTTGGATGGGTGGCGATGGACTGGAACGGCTGGACCTTGCAAGTGGAAAAGTGATCAGGTATGATAAAAATGACGGTTTACAAGGCAACAGTTTTAAAATCAGGGCTTCGTACAAAGGAGCGGACGGAAGGCTTTATTTTGGCGGTATTAATGGTCTGAATTACTTCTATCCCCAACAGATCAAGGCTAATGGCATCGGGGCAAAGCCGATCCTGACCGATATTCTGATTAATAATAAACGGCCGGTTTACGCCGCTGGTGATTCTTTGCAAAATGCGCTCAATGGGGCGATAGGTTATGGTAATGAATTAAGACTTAATTATTTGCAAAACAATTTCGTGATTGCCTTTTCCGCCATGCATTTTGCCAATCCGATGAAATGTCAATACAGGTACAAACTCATCGGTTTCGACGAAGATTGGAATTATACCGATGGCAAAAGACCGGCCGCGGCATATAGCAACCTGGATTATAAGGGTTACAGGCTGATTGTAGAGGCAACTAATAATGATGGGATTTGGAGTAAAAACCGCGCCAAAATCGCAATTGTGGTTACGCCGCCCTGGTGGAAATCGGATCTTGCAAAATTTGTTTACGCATTGCTGATTTTGTCCGCCATTTCGGGAATTTACATTTACCAGGCAAGATGGTATCGCTTGAAAAGGGAAATGGAGGTGCGTCGGGTCAATGAAAAGAAACGGGAGGAAATCCACACGCAGCGCGAAGCACTTTACCAGCAGCAGCTTGCGTTTTTCACCAACATTTCGCACGAGTTCCGGACTCCGTTAACGCTGATTTTGGGGCCATTGGAAAACCTGATCAGCCAGAACCAAAGTGCCGTCCTGGATAATTCGTACCAACTGATGCTGCGCAATGCGAAAAGGTTGTTCAACCTGATCAGCGAGCTGATGAATTTCCGTAAGGTAGCCGACAGCATGATCAAATTACAGGTACAGCGGTTAAAAATCAATCCGTTTTGCCGGGACCTGATCACCGAGTTTGAGAACGTAGCGGATAGTAAAGACATTGACCTTCAATTTATTGATCATACTGAAAACCAGGCAGACTCGCCACTTGCAGGCCTTTTTGATGTACATATTATCGAAAAAATACTCCTTAACCTTTTGAACAATTCATTCAAATACACCGAGCGGGGAGGACAGGTTTGTTTTGAGATTTTTACGGACATCCGGCATTTTAAACCCTCATTCGATGCTGGCTTTGAACTGCTGAACGAATCGCACCGCGCTGAGAAATACTTGTATTTCCGTGTCGCGGACTCAGGAATCGGCATTTCAAGTGAAACGATTACCCACATTTTTGATCGTTATTACCGTATCAGCCGCGACCATCTTGGTTCGGGCATCGGGTTGGCATTGGTGAAAAGCCTCACCCAATTACATAAAGGCGACATTTACGTTTACAGCGAACGCAACAAAGGGACGGAGATCATCATTGGAATTCCGTTGGGCGATGAAAACTACAGTGAAGCGGAAAAAGCAACTTCGGAAACCGGGCCGGAAGTGCGTCTGGAAACTGTTGATCATTCTGTTTTAACGCCGATGACCGAAGCAAGCAACGAACGAAATTCGGTGCAATCGTCTGCTAATAAGCGCATTCTGATCGTGGATGACAATGAAGAGCTGGGCACTTTCCTCAGGCAGGCATTTGAGAAAAACTACTTCATATACCAGGCCGAAGACGGTAAGACGGCGCTGGAAATTGCCATTGAAAAAGTGCCTGACCTGATCATCAGTGATGTCATGATGCCCGTCATGAACGGGATCGAGCTTTGTAAAGCAGTGAAAGAACGGTTTGAAACCAGTCACATTCCATTCATCATTCTGTCTGCAAAAGATGCGCTGGCTACCAAGATCAAGGGAATGGAATCGGGAGCTGACTATTATTTTGCCAAGCCGCTGAGCATTGATCTGCTGCTGCTTACGGTCCACAATATTTTTGAGCAGAGCGCTAAACTGAAAGCAAGATTTACGAATAATTATCTCGCAGAGGCTACCGAGCTCGTGCATTCCGAAAAGGACAAGTCCTTTTTTCAAACACTTCTGATCCTCATAGAAGACAACATTGAAGATCCCGAGCTGGATGTTGACTTTTTATGCAAGCATCTGTATATCAGTCGCACCAAGCTTTATCAAAAGATTAAAAGCATTACCGATCAATCGGTTGGTGATTTCATCCGGACTGTTCGGCTTAAAAAGGCGATCCAGATCATGACGCACGAGGACATTCCATTAAGCAAAGTTGTGGAAAGAATTGGCTTGCAAAGCAGTTCGAGTTTTTCCAAAATTTTCAAAAAGGAATATGGAAAATCGCCATTGCAATTTATGCAGTCGCTACGGCAAAATGCTGACTCAAAAACGGATTTAAATACACCACTGACAAATAATTAACTCACAAAAAAGAAAGCCAAAAACACAATCCGCAATGACTAATAAACTACTGAGGACGATTTTTCCGATTGCAATCATCATGCTGGCAGCCTGCAACAACATTCAGGCGCAAACCAAAGAAGTCTATACCAAATATGTAAACACATTCATTGGCACCGCTCCTTTGACCGACCCCAAAATATTGGGTTATAAACTGCCGGAAGGCTGGCGGTCTTGGGCCGGGTTGACGTTTCCGGGCAGTTCGCTGCCCAATGCCATGGTGCAGCTGAGCCCGATGACGGAATATGGCTCGGGCGCGGGTTACGAATATGAAGATTCATTGATACTCGCTTTTACGCACACCAATAAGGGACATTGGAACCTTTGCAACATTCCGGTTTTGCCGTTGTCGAATCCCGGTTCAAAGTTCGGTTCGCGGTTTAGTCACAAAAAGGAAAGCGCCTCGCCGGGGTTTTATCAGGTTTATCTGGATGATTATCAGGTGAATGTAAAGCTGACTTCTACATTGCGTGCTGGATTTCATCAGTATGAATACAAAAACGCGAAGGATAGGCAAATTCTTTTTGATCTGGCCAAAGCCAATAACAAAATCTCAAACTGGAACATTGAAAAGGTCGGTGACAATTTAGTGCAAGGTTATCAGCAAACAGGCGAGAAAATTTACTTTTATGCAAGCCTGAATACGAACATTGAAAGGCTGGAAGAAAAAGAGGAGGGTGCCAAGACCGGTTATGCGATCATTCATTTGGTAGATGGGAAAGCGCCAGTCGAGCTCAAAATCGGCATTTCGTTTGTAAGTATTGCGAATGCAAAGGAAAATCTGGAAAAGGAAATTGGCACACAAACATTTAACCAGATCCGCAACGAGGCCACCGGCAAGTGGGAGACACTGCTATCTTCGATCCAGGTAAAAGGTGGAACGGATAAGCAAAAACAAATGCTTTATTCCAGTTTGTACCGGTCGTTTCTCTGGCCAGCATTGCGCAGTGACGTGAATGGGGAGTTTACTGATTCCAAAAAGCAGGTTGCGAGAACAGGCTTCGATTATTATACAGAACCCTCACTATGGGACACTTACCGTAATAAAGATGTGCTGCTGGGACTGATTTCGCCAAAAGTTACATTGGATGTAATCAAATCGATGAAGGATGTCGGCGATAAAAAGGGCTTTATTCCAACATTCTTTCACGGCGATCACGGCGCATCGTCCATTGCAGGGGCTTACTTGCGTGGAATCACTGATTTTGATATAAAAGTCACATATGAAATCCTGCTAAAAAACGCCAATGTTGAAGGCGGAGCGCGACCCTACATTAAGGAGTACAAGGCATTGGGATTCATTCCCGATCCCGACATTGCTAATCCGGAAGTGGAGACCAAAGCTGCGGCAGGCGTTTCCAAAACGCTGGAATATTCCTATGATGACTATTCTGTGGCGCAAATCGCCAAAAGCCTGGGCGACTCGGCGAACTACAAAATGCTGATGGCGCGGTCGAAAAATTATAAAAATATGTTCGATCCCTCGACCAGATTCATGCGCGGGAAATTGGCCAATGGACAGTGGATCAAGCCATTTGACCCGCAATATCCTTATTACGAATACATGTATCGCGAGGCAAACGCGTGGCAGGTTTCATTCTTTGCACCGCACGATATGCCCGGCTTGATCGCATTGTATGGTGGCCCGAAAGGTTTCGAATCCAAGCTGGATTCACTTTTTACCGTTCCTTGGAATCCAAATCACATTGCACGGAACATTGAAACAATGGTCGGCCAATATTGCCACGGCAACCAGCCAGATCACGAGGCGCCGTTTTCTTATCACTTTATCGGCAAGCCTGAAAAATCGCAAAAGCAGCTCGATAACATTCTCAATAATTTGTATGGGATAGGGGAGAATGGTCTGGCACTTTGCGGGATGGATGATGCAGGCGAAATGTCTGCCTGGTATGTATTTACGGCGCTGGGTTTATATCCTTTTTCTGCGACCGATCCTGAGTATCTGGTAACTGTTCCGCTGTTTGACGAAGTAAAATGGAGAACCAGTAACGGGAAGGTCATTACAATTAAAAAGCCGGGAAGTGGCAGAGCATTGACAGCAGTAAAAGTGAATAGAAAGGAAATAAAAGGTTATTTTGTTCCGCATGAATTGTTTAATACTGGTGGGGAAATTGAGATTGTGACTCGATGAAAAAAAAGCTAATGCATTATTTGCTGGTCGCACTGGCAATCACCAGCAGCTTGTTTTTAACCGGCTGTGCCGTTAAACGGCAACCTGCACAAATTTTATTGCGCTCTTCTCCCTGGCATTTTTCACAGGGCTCAGCACTGAGTACGCTTTCCGCGGAAAAACCGGCCGGAACGTTCAAGGCACCTTCCGATAGCAGCAGTTTCACTATTAAAATGAAGGTCACCTTCAAATCGGACATTATCTCTAGGACGCTTCTTGACATTCCCGGAGTGCTGAATGTGAAGACTTTCCAACACGATGTGAAGGATCGGAAACGTCAAAATTATCCTGTTTTTTCGAGGCCTGATGGTTCTGTTCCAGTATTGGAAGCCGCGCTCCGGCTACATTCGCCTACCGAACCGAAAGGTCCGCAAGATATGCCTATTGGAATTCCTTTGGCAATGCTGGAAAAATTCGAAGGAGAACATGAGATCATACTTCATTTCTCCGGTGTTCGATGGGCATTGTATGTTGACAATGAGCTTCTTGACAACGATTTTCCATTAGGCTATCCAAAATGGGGAAAGCAAAGCTCCTGGAAAATAGACCCTGAAATTGTTTCCAAAGCCGAGATTTTTTTCCCAGGTATTGAGCCGCAGCAAATCGTACTGAAAAAACCCCGGGTTTCGAATGAGATTCAGTACTGGACACCCCAAGGGCATAATACCTGGGTGGGCGATGTTGCTACCTTTTATCACCAGGGGCGCTATCATCTGTTTTATTTGTTTGATCGCCGTGGTCACGCCAGCAAATTTGGAAAAGGTGCCCATTACTTCGAACACATTTCAACAACCGACTTTAAAACCTGGACCGAACATGAAGCCGCGACCCCGATAGAGGAGCAATGGGAAACATTCGGAACCGGTACGCCGTTTATTTTTAATAATAAACTTTCGCTGAGCTACGGCCTGCATACCACACGGATTTATCCCAAAGAACAAACCTCTTTGCCCCTGCAATGGGATTTCTACGATAAGCATGGAGTAACCGGCTCCTTCCGATACGACACCATTCCACGCTATCCGGCCGGATCCACGTATTCTGTCAGCGAAGATGGTATCAGCCATTTCAAAAAGACTAAAATCTTATTTCATCCCTGCGAAAACCCAAGTGTCTACACCGATCCCGAGGGACGCCTGCGCATGTTGGCGAACTACGGCGCAAAGGGAACCTGGGAGTCCAAATCCATTAACGGCGGTTGGAAATCTGTAAATCCAAACTTTCCGCCGGGAGGCGACTGCACATTCTTTTTTCGCTGGGGCAATTATGATTATGTGATCGGGGGCTTCACCGGGTTTTGGTCAAAGCCGGCAAGTGCGGACGAAGATCAATTTGTGGATGGCGTTAAGGCAGGTCTGGATTTTTACAATGGCATGAATGTTCCAGCTGTTACAGAAATAAAGGACGGCCGCTTCCTTTTGGCCGGCTGGATCCCTATGGCGGGATGGGGCGGAGCATTGACGATCCATGAAATGATACAATTCCCTGATGGCAGGATTGGGACTAAATGGATGGAAGAAATTATCCCGGCGACAGAAAAGGAAAGATTGTTGGCGAAAGAAATTTACGAGACTTCCGCTTTTGCAACCGGAGCTCCCTCATTCCTTTTAACATTTGATGTAGAACCGGGCACCGATTTAACTGGAAAAATAGGGCCGCTTCTGCTGGGCGCTGACGGCGAAAACCATGCCTGTGAAGTACAGATTAGGCCAAAGGCAGGGAAGGCACAATATGGAAAGGGACAACTTCAAAACTTCGCAAATGTCGAAAAATCATTACGTGAGGGAGGCTCTCCAAGTGGTGCGCGCAATTATGCAATAGAAAATTTGACAAATACAGATAAGCCGTTTCTCGTTCGCATGATCGTCAAGTATGACGCTAAGTTTGGCGGTTCACTGATCGATACTGAAATTGCTGGCCAGCGCACCATGATCGCTTTTCGCCCGGAACTGAAGGTTGAAAAAATCCTGCTTAGGTCAGAGGGAACCGGAATCGAGAATATCAGAATAGCAGCATTAAAATATTGAAGTCTCTCCTGAAATCAACAGTTTGTAATATTTAAACAGATGGGTTCCAGCTAATTTCATATTACCTTGACCATAGTTTCTAAGCATCTTTGTCACCGATGATATGGCCGTTTTGTGGACCCACCGACCCGGCGTATGCATCAATGGTTCTCAAAAAGCCAGTTTCAATCAGAGCATTCCCATAATCCATTTCTCAATTTCGCTTGTATGAAGTTATTCGCAGTAATGTTATTTCTGCTCGTCGCCGGTGGCCTAAAAGCTCAGACTAAATCCTCAAAGACTCTCTTCAACGGCAAGGATCTGACCGGCTGGGAGACCTATCTCGACGCCGGTCAGCGCGTAAAAGGCTCTCCAATCGGTTTAAATAAAGATCCAAACCAAGTGTTCTCGGTGGTTATAGAGGATGGAAAACCTGCGATACGCATTTCAGGCGAAACTTTTGGGGCAATCACCACTTTAGACACATTTGAGAATTACCATTTACGTTTACATTTTAAATGGGGCAAGAAAAAATGGCCCCCCAAGTTGAGCCAGCCGCGTGACAGCGGATTGCTTTTTCACAGCGTCGGCGACTACGGTTCGTCTTTTCTTTGGAAAGAATCGTTTGAATTTCAAATTCAGGAAGGTGATTGCGGCGATTATTGGGGCGTATCAGATGTGTTGGCGAACATTGAGTCCGAGAAAAATGAAAAAGGTATATACGCATACCGCATGGATGCGCCGATAGTGACGTTTAAGGATAAAACCCCAGTAGGTCGGTCTTGCCTCAAAAGTATTGATAACGAGCTGAAATCCGGCGAATGGAATACGATCGATCTATATTGTTTGGGAGGAACTGCCATGCATGTTATCAATGGCAAGGTAAACATGGTACTGAATAACACACGGCATGTCGTTGGCGGACGGGAAGAGCCTTTGACAAAAGGGCAGATTCAACTTCAATCGGAGGGTGCGGAAATATTTTACCGTGACCTAACAGTGGAGCCAATTACGGAAATGCCAAAAGGTTTGTTAAAATAAATTGGTCATTAAACATCCATGGGGATGTCCATAGTACATAATATTGTCAGAACGCCAGTGATCCTTATAACGGGTGGCTCAAAAGGGATTGGGCTTGCCTGCGCAAAAAAATTTTATGAAGATGGTGCCCAAGTGATAATTAGCGCGCGCAACCAGGAAAATATTGATCGTGCATTAGAACAACTTCCTGGTGCTTCTGGATTTGCCGCTGATTTAAGCGAAGAAATGGATGCTGCATTTTTGGTTGAACGCATTGAAAGGGAGATCGGCCCAATAGAAGTGTTGGTAAATTCTGCCGGTGCAGCGAGACGCACGTCGCCGGAGGATCTCACTCCTGCATTATGGCGAGCGGCAATGGATGCAAAGTACTTTACAACAATCAACATCCTGGATCCCGTTGTTAAGCTAATGGCTTCGCGTAAAAAAGGAGTAATCATTAACATCATTGGTGCCGGAGGCAAGGTTGCAAACCCGATCCACCTGGCAGGCGGCGCGGCTAATGCAGCCTTAATGTTGGCAACGGCAGGGCTTGGCAGTGCATATGCAAATTCAGGGGTTCGTATAATCGGAGTAAGTCCGGGATCCACTGAAACCGATCGGGTTAATGAAGGATTGGCAGCCGAGGCCAGGCACAGCGGAATCTCCATTGAGGAGGCGAAAACACAGCTAATCAAAAATATTCCGATTGGAAGGATGGCCCAGCCGGAGGATATCGCTGAGCTGGTAGTATTCCTGGCCTCCAATAAAGCCAGCTATATCACCGGTATAAACATTACGATGGACGGTGGCCAGACTCCGGTTGTCATTTGATGTAGGAGCTTTGGATTTTGGTTTGCGAAAGCTCACCGGTTTAACACACTCCGTATGGCTCTCAACAATAGTTCATCAGCAAACTTTAGTTCTTCGGAGCTGTTAGGTAATCCTAACAAACAATGGATCTGTCCTGGAAAGCAATGGGTCCAAACCTGAACTCCGGCCCTTTGCAGACGCTGCGCATATTTTTGCCCTTCATCTCGAAGCGGGTCAAACTCGGCCGTGAGTACTAATGCCGGTGGTAAACCGCGCAAATCTTGCCGGTTAATAGGTCCGATTTCCGGATTATTCAAATCTTCTTTCGGTGCGTAAGCCTGGATCGTGTATTCACTGAATGCTTTTGTTTGAAAATATCCGGAAGCGTATTGCTGAAATGAATTGTAGCGGGCATTGTTCCGCGCATTGTCTGTGGATGGGCAATTGAGCACCTGCAATTTTATATGCCCGGATATTCCATCGATCAGCGCCTTTTGGCAAACCACGGCTGCTAAGTTTCCACCGGCACTTAATCCTTCGACAATAATCTTCGCCGTATCGCCGCCAAATGTTTGGCCATGTTCGCTTATCCATTTATAGGCATTATAAGAATCATCAACGGCAGCAGGGAAGGGGTATTCCGGGGCGATCCGATAGTCAACTGCCACAACGATAGCGTTGAAAGCTTTCGCCTGCCGCCAGCACTCATATTGCATAAACGGCAACAAAGGTGTTACAAAACCGCCAGGATGGTAATAAATAATGATTGGTAAACCAGTCTTATGCAACGGATTAAAGACTTGAATTGGAATACTGTCAGTGGTGACTTTCAGTATTTGCATATCCGTTTGCGGAAATGGCGTCACAGGAATCCGTACGTCCCGTATTTTCTCCACGGAAGCAGTTGGAAAGCCAGGTAAGTCGCGCAGGACCGTTTTCAATGCGCGCGCTACGCGGGGATCGAGCCATCCTGTGTTGCAGGTTTGCGCCTGAACAATAGTAAGTGAAATACTAAGTGCCAGGAGTAAGGGGATTAACGTTTTCATCTTTCCAGCTTTTTTGTAAATGTGGGGCATTTACAACTTTGGCTGGTGGTAAAAATGCGACAAGTTTGGTCGTCAACGATGAATCCTGCAAGCCAAAACGACGTTCAGGTGCGTCGTCTTCCTCATTCATATAGATTGTTGGTGTAACGCCTGCTAAATCTTTAAAATCTTTGGCCAAATGCTGATAATCATGGTAGTGACAATAGAGGGCAATGCTAAACCAATCGAGGTCGGGATGGTGATATTTCAAACTAAAAGCTTTCGTCATCCTGGCAACTCGGGCGAAGAGTTTGGGACTGATCCCCATTCGCTCCTTGAACAAACGTTCAAACTGGCGGGGACTAAAACAGCTGGTTTCGGCTAACGCTAGCACAGAGGAATCTTCTGGGCGCTGGATTAAAAGATTTGTAACAGCATCAATAGAATGGGCATCTCTTACAATGTTGGAAGTCAGGCCTAATAAGAGTTTTTCGACAATATCAATCATCTCCTGAGCAGACTCAGCACTGCTAAGTCTTTTGTTGACCCTTCTTATTTCTTTTGATAAAATATATTCTGCATCAATGAATGTATTGGTCAGTTCTGTAAATGGCATCCCTATCAAACGATAGAGCACGCCTGGCTTTAAATTAACCAGAAGTACACAGAATTCCGGACCGTTCAGGTGACGATTGGTTCGCTGTGAGTATTGGCCGATGATGGCTGAGCGTGGACGCTTTGTCATCGTATTAGTAACCAGATTTTCTTCCGATTCACTTCCCCGAGGAAAAAATGCCAGCGTCTGTTCCGGGCGTGGAGCGTAAGGTTTGAAGGGAATGGAATTGCCGTCACCAAAAGTAAAATGCCGTAGTTGATAGCTCTGCACAAATGGTTGCAGTTGTTGTTGCGGAATATATTCTTGGCAGATCATCAGCAATTGAATTTATTTGCCAAAAGGGCAGCGGTATATCATCTGCAAATTATTATAATGAAAGTATTAAAGATAATAAAATACAAAGTTGCTTTGAAGCAATTCACAAAGATAAAGCTATCCGTCCGGCAGTTAGTTCTAATCTACTATGCAGGTACTACCTGACCTTGCTTTAAGATTCATTTTGTAACCGCTACGGGCGTTTCGCAAATTCGGTGGTGGCCGTTGCGGAACTATCCTGACAAATGAATTTGAGGAATTCTAAAATCTGACTTGTGAGATTCTCAAAATTTCAAGGTAAAAGCAATCGAGGACTTCAAAAATGCGCTGATTAAGTGCGCAACGGTCTCTACTGCTGCACTATTTGTCAATTTCCTTTTAAATGTTTTGAGATACTTTTTAAGATTGAAGCAGGTCGCAGCCATTAGCATTACCTTATGTGCCGAGGCTTTTCCTAGAACATTTATTTTGCTTAATCCGTAATAATGAACCAGGCTTCCAAAGACCGGCTCTACCGTACTTTGCCGGACTTGTTTCATCCGTTTCCCTCGCCTGCTTAGTTGTC
>NZ_FUZA01000018.1 GCF_900167945.1 Dyadobacter psychrophilus | reverse complement strand
AGGTCGGACAACGGACCAGAATTCACCTCGAAGGATTTTGCAATTTGGTGTGCAGCTAGGAATATCGAAACTCGGTTTATCCAACCAGGAAAACCCACGCAGAATGGGTTCATTGAACGGTTTAATAGGCTTTACAGAGAAGCAGTATTGGACGCCTATTTATTTTTCGACCTTGACCAGGTCAGACAATTAACAGCGGAGTGGATCGAAGAGTATAACCAGCGAAGACCTCATGAAGGACTCGGCAATATGACCCCTTTTGAATGGAAAGAATTGCTGCTGAAAAAAGAAATACAACAACAAATGGCTGTCTGAAAAATGGGGTACATACAAGTGCGATCGATGATAGCATGTTTCCAATAATATCTTTCAAAAGTATTGACAGTTAAATAAAACGGCGGTCCCAGACAGCCATCGGTATTGAATATAGCTAGATGCGCAATTCGGTTGTTGAGCCCAAAATAAATATCTGTTTGCAGACGGCTTTCCCCTGAAAAGGTATCTTTGGGATCATTGGCTGCTTTGTAGTAAGCCTTGTAAAAGGGTGAAAAGCATGAATTAAGATTTAATCTTCAACCATTTTGCATAATACTTATGCTGGCACTATACACTCTGTAATAGATATGCAATCAGCAGAATGCTAATCAGGAAAATAACCCCAGTTAACACTGTGGTAAGTACTGTAGTGGGTTTGTACTCTCCGGTCTGGAGCTGCCTTTCAGTCCTGCGGTATTGTAAGAAAGCAAACAGGATGGAAAGCGTACCCAGGCCGACCAGAATAATTCCGATTATCGATGAATAGCCATGAGAGGGCGCAGTTACTTTCGTATGCAATACAAAACCAATCTGTTTAACGAAAAGCGAAAATTTTACTACCACAAAGCCAAAAGCCATGATGCCGATGCCAGTTCTAACCCAAGCCAGATAAGTCCGCTCGTTGGCAAGGTGGTCATTGGGCTTAAATGGTGATAGATTATCTTTTTCTTTATCGGTGTTCATCTACGAGATTTCTTAGGGTTTAATAAGTATTATTATGTGCCTCATAAGTCCATACAACTTCCGAATATAGATCAGATAATTTATCAATCAATGGGTTGGCTCTTTCATAGTATTGCTGCTCACTAATACTGCCCTGATTGTATTGCACCAGTAAATTATCCAGTTCCTTTTTAATCTGGGATTTAGACATCTTCCTTTTCTGCTTTGCTCGCAGTCTACGTTTATTTCTGCTTTTGTTTGAAGTAAGGACAGTAGAAAGATAATGAACCCAAAAACACACTACACCCAAAATAAGCAGGCATAATAGATCAAGTAGTATCATGGTAATGACAAGTTAGAGATCCAAGTAACTTCAAATTTCCCTCGCTCTAATTCATGGCAACCTGCGCCCCATCTTTCATATCATTTCGTGGATTGACAATAATTTGGTCGCCATCCCGAAGCGCGCCAAAAACTTCTGTCATCTCATCCGATTGCATGCCTTTACGGACTTCAACAAACTGGGCTTTTCCCTGATTGACCTTAATCACATACTGCCCTTCTGTCGATGTGACGACCGCTTCTGCTGGCACGGTAAGAGCACCCTGTGTACCTTCCGGAGTGAAGACAACTTCGGCGAACATACCAGGCTTAATTCCCCCTTTGGCATTTGCTACATCTATTTCAATAGTCTCTGAGCGGAATTTTTGGTTCATATTTCCAGAGCGGCGGCTGACCTTACCCTTGAATTGCTCGCCAGGCATTGCATTAACTGTGAAACTGACCTGCTTTCCTTGCTTTAATCCAACGCTATATGTCTCAGGCACATCTACGACCAACCTAAGCCGGTTTTGCTGCTGGAGCATCAGCATCGGCCCTTGCAGGCGCACTCCGGAGCCAACCAACGCACCAGGGTGAACATTCCTTTCCGTAATGACGCCATCGAAGGGCGCGCGCACTGTAAGATAAGATTTGATCTTGGTAAGCGCATTAAAGTTAGCCTGCTCCCCCATCGCCGCTGCACTGTCTGCCATCATTTTCGCATTGGCGCTTTCCAGGTCCAGCGCTGACACAGATCCACGGATGCCGGCACTGGCTTTTAGCCTTTTGTAATGCTCGTGACTAGCCACCAGCATGGCTTTTGCTTTTAGGTAATTGGAGCGGGCTGCTACCAACTGCTCTTCGGTTTCAGGAGCCTCCAAGACCATCAACACCTGCCCTTTGCGGACATTGCTACCACGGTCTACAAGCACTTTTTCTACGAACCCGTCTGCTTTTGGGTAGATGCTCACTTCCTGAAAAGCCATGAATTCGCCAGGCAGCTGAACGTGCTGGCCTACTTTCGCAGAGCTTACCATCCCAAGCTTTACAGCTGGTTTGCTCACGCTTTTTTTCTGTGTTTTAGTGTCGGCAGACTCTGAGGACGAGCAAGCGCTGAACACGGTTAGCCCAATTGCAAGGGCAAGACAATTATATGCTATGTTTTTCATAAGTAGTTTGGTCTGAGTGCCCATTGACATGCAAATCTGATGGAGTGGGTAGCGCGTTTTCAAGGGGTAAAAGGGATGGATCTTTATAAGCTGTTTTATTTTGTAAAAACACATATACCTGGGGTACGATGTAAAGGGCTGCCAGCGTCGAAGCGATCAGCCCGCCGATGACCGCGCGACCAAGTGGGGCAACTTGTTCTCCGGCTTCCCCGGTTCCCAAAGCCATTGGCACCATACCTGCCACCATGGCAAAGCTGGTCATTAACACTGGCCTTAAACGCACACCTGCACTTTCTAATGCTGCCCGGCGCACGTCGCGGTACTCCCATCGCAGCCGCTCGGCATTGGTTACGATCAGGATCGCATTGGCAACGGAAATACCCGTTGACATAATGATACCCATGTAAGATTGCAGGTTTAGTGTACTGCCAGTCAATAGCAGAAATGCAATTGAGCCCACGATTACGGCTGGCACTGTTGAAAGGATCACCAGCGACAACTTAAATGATTGGTAGTTAGCAGCCAAAAGCAAAAAGATCACCACAATTGCAATGCCCAGTCCAAGTTGCAAGCTGTCCAGTGTTTCGGTCAAAAGCGATGACATTCCCTTTACTTCTGTTACCAGACCTTTGGGAGCCGCTCCCAACCCTGTGATTACTTTTTCAACTGATCGGGTGGCACTACCCAAATCCTGGTGATGGATGTTGGCTGAAACGGTTACAAAGCGCCGCGGCCCGATACGGGCGTATTCCCCTGGAAGTGTATCAACCGAAAAGGTTGCCACATCGGCTAGCACCGGTCTGGGCTGACCTGCTACCAGCGGGATTTCCTGTAACTGGGCCATGTTTCGCATCGCAAATTCTGGGATCTGGACCTGCACCTGGTAAGTATAGGCTGCCTTTTGATCGAGCCACTGGTTTTTTTCGGTGTAGCGGCTCGATGATGTTGAAGCCGTGATCGATCGCGCGGTTTGCTGTAAGCTCAGTCCCATTGTTGCCAGTTTCTGACGGTCGAGTTTAATATTGATGACCGGGAATTTAAGCGGTTGAATAATACGTACATCCCGCAGATGATCCTGCTGTGACAACCCCTTCACGAGTTTATTTGCATAGCCTTCAATTTCTTTCATATCCCTTCCTGCAACCTGTACTTCTATAGGTGTAAAAGCCCCGCCACTCATGAGCTTTTCAGTCAAATCAGCTGGTTCGAATGACAATGTAATCTCTGGCATCTGTTCGGCTACGGCCATTCGGATCCTTTCTTTCAAATCCTGCATATTGGTTTTATACTCAGGATCAAGGCCAACTTTGATCACCGCGTCATTGGGGCCGCTCGTGCTTACATATAAATTAGTAGTCGCGTAGTTGGTAGGAACAACGCCCACATAAGCAGACGAAATCGCCAGGTGGTCATCAGAAGCCTGGTTGACCAATGCCAACAGCTCACTTACCTTCTCCTCGGTCCGTTCAAGCCTTGTCCCATCGGGTGTTTTCATGCGGATCACCATTTGGCCGGAATTCAGCTGCGGAAGCATGTCTTTCCCAATCCAGACGAATCCTGCTGCCGCCAACGCAAAAACGACAACGAGATAAGCTCCAACAACGAGTTTGTTGCTTTTGACAAAACGCTCATTCTGGCGCATGAAGCCGCCCCTTACCCTATCAAAAAAAGTAACCTTACGCTCGGCACCAGCGGATTTCTCATGCACATGCTCTTTGAGCATCCAATTAGCAAGGATCGGCACCAGGCTCTGAGCCAGGAAATAGGATACCGTCATGGCAAAACCAATCGAAAGCGACAGCGGCAAGAACATCGCCCTGGGAACGCCCGACATAATAAAAGAAGGCGCAAAGACGGCAATAATACAAAGCAGGATCAGCAGCAACGGCAGGGCTACTTCCTTACAGGCATCGTAAATAGCCTGTTTCTGGGGCTTGCCCATCTCAATGTGCTGGTGAATGTTTTCAATGGTCACCGTGGCCTGATCTACCAACACGCCTATGGCTAGTGCCAAGCCCGACAAAGTCATGATGTTGATCGTTTGACCTGCAAGGCTTAGCATTAGCACGGCGGCGACGATAGAGACAGGGATCGTAATGATTACAATCAGCGAAGAGCGCCAGTCGCCCAGAAACAATAGTACCATTAGGCCTGTCAGAATTGCGCCCAGCCCTCCCTCAAACAGAAGGCTTTTTACAGAATTGATTACAAAAATGGACTGGTCGAATTCGTAAGCTACTTCAATGTCGTCGGGAAGCAGACTGCGCATTTCGGGAAGCCTGGCTTTTAATGCTGTCACCACATCCCATGTGGATGCGTCAGCGGTTTTCACAACCGGAATGTAAGAGGATCGGCTGCCATTGACCAGGGCGTACCCAGCCGTCACATCCGATGCATCAGCCACATTACCCAAATCACGAAGGAACACGGTCCGGTGCCCGTCTGTGGTGACGGGGATCTGGCCAAAGTCTGAGACCTGATCTTCCAGCGAGTTGAGCGTGGTTATATAAGATGTATTGCCAATCCGGATGTTACCAGAAGGGGTCATCGCGTTATTGGCAGCAAGGGCTTCCACTACTTCGTCAGGCGAAATGTTTAGGCTGCGGATTTTCTGCGGGTCAAGGTTGATGACGATCGTGCGCGAGTTGGTACCGATCGGAGGCGGCGCAGTAAGTCCAGGAACGGTTGAAAATAGTGGCCTGATCCGGGTAACGGCCAGTTCGTGGATCTCTTTAAGCGAGCGTGTTTTACTGCTGAATACCAAATCACCAATCGGAACTGACGATGCATCATAACGCACTACCTGTGGGGGCAATGCGCCGGGGGGAAAGAACTTCATCGCCCGGTTGACCTGGATAGCAACTTCGGCTGCGGCCTGGGCCATGTCGCTGCCTTCGTAAAAAGCCAGCTTGACAACAGTAAGCCCTTGGACGCTTTTGCTGGAAATTTCTTTGATACCGCCAATGTACAGGAACTGGTCCTGCATACGGGTAGCAAAGAAACCTTCCATCTGCGCAGGAGACATACCCCCGTAAGGTTCGATCACATAAATCACCGGTGAGTTAAGCCGTGGAAAAATATCAATCGGTATGCGGCTAGCCGACATAACCGAGAAAACAACAAGCCCCGCAATAAGTACCATGACTGATATAGGGCGTTTTAATGAAGCTGATAGCATATTTATACAGGGTTATGGACGCCTGAAAAGATCAAAAAATGGTTCAAAATCACTGGTAGCATAGGCCTTTTCCAGTCTGACTGCCACGGCGCGGCGCTGCACGTCGATCACCTGCCGCTCAACCCTGGTCAAAAGCTGCAAAGCATCGGTGATACCCAAGATATTTTCTATCCCATTATTATAAAGTGACATGCGTTGCTGGTAGGCAAGTGTAGCGGATCTTACCGTGACGGGAAGCTCACGCAGGGAAAGTCGGATGGACGACATTACAGAGTCTGCCATCGCTAGTGTGTTTTGCAGTTGCACCTGCTCGACAGTCAAGAGGCTTGCCGCTTCGCGCACACGCCACTGCTGCTGGATAGCGCGTGTTTTGACCCTTTTGAAATCAATGAGGTTGACCGTTGCGGCCAGTCCCACTAAAAAATTAGTACGGCTATAGCCGAAGCCCTGACGGATTGGGCCGAAGTTATTATCAATATCAAGGCTGGTTCCTCTTGCTGAGACAGCAGTAAGCAGCGTAACCCGGGGCAGAGCAGATTTACGGATCATGTCGATCTCTGCATTCTGACGGGTAAGCAGGTTACTGCGGTATCTGAGCAGTGGATGCGATGTCAGCACTGTACTTGGAGCAGGCTCTCCCAGCAGCAAACCACCATTGAAGGTGGTATCCACTTCCAGCTCATTTACCTGACGGCCCGTGAGTGTTGCCAGCTGGACATTGGCCCTACGGTACTCTTCCTGCATCTGATAGTAGCTCAGCTTGGCGCGTGATAGCTCGACAGAAGCCAGTGAAGAATCCAGTCCCGGCCGGATGCCGTTTTGTACCAGGTTATTGATAATACGCCTGACTGTATCAACCCTGGCCAGGTTCTGCTGCTCGATTTTGAGGTTTTGCCTGAGCCATACCAAATCCAGATAGGTTTTAATAACGACCTGGCGAAGTCCAAACTGCTCGCGTTCCAGTCCCGACTCCCCTACTGCGATGTCGGCATTGGCCAGTTTATTTTCGGCCCCAAAGCGGCCAAAGTTATAGATCTCCCAGTCGGCAGAAGCCAGTGCGATATTGCCCGAAGCCAGATCAGATGCGTTTTCGGGTCTTCTTCCACCAGACGTGGGAACAATAAGGCCCATCGAAAAGTAAGATCCCGAAAGCCCGTTGGCTGTTCCCAGGTTAACCTGGTCATGCAATTTGACATTAGGAAGCCGGTTATCACGCAGCACCTGCAAATTGGCACGGAAGGCTTCAAGCGCAGATCTTTGCGCTGCCAGCGTAGGATAATGGTTGATGGTCGCTTCAACGGCTCCCTCCAAACTCAGGGTTTGCCCCAGAGCAGGTGGATGCCGGTAAAAGACGAGCGTTACAAAAAGGGTTAGGATTAGACAGCGGCTCATAGCTTTAATATCGAGTAGCGCCTTGTTTGGCGCCGGGGTACATCTTACTGGCTTCAAATTAAAGGTGCACCTGGTTAGAGGGTGGTGAGAAGGTTATTAGAATTTGGTGAGAAGGGCCCGTTTTTAACGATATTCTAATCCCGATCCCTAATTTTACTCCGTCAAATAGCCAGAAAATAACAGCATGAATGTCTTAGTTGTTGAAGATGACCTGGAACTTACGCAGTTCATTCAGAAAGGGTTGCAGTCAGAGGGTGCGACCGTTGCGATAGCATTCGATGGGGTGATCGGAAGAAGTATGGTCAATGAGAACAAGTTTGACGTTGTTGTGCTAGACGTGAATTTGCCTGGATTGAACGGTTACGACCTTTGCAGGTTCATTAAGCAGAACTGGCCAGCCGTGCCGGTGATCATGCTGACGGCCCTGGGAAGCCTTGATAACAAAGTGATGGGTTTTGAAGCGGGTGCTGACGACTACTTGGCAAAGCCTTTTGCCTTTAAAGAACTGCTTTTTCGTTTGAAGGCCTTGGCAAGACGTCATCCATCGCGGGCTCCCAGGCCCAAGCGGCTGCAACTTCTTGACCTGGAAGTAGAAACGGATTCACACCGGGTTTGGCGCGCTGGCGAAAGGGTCGAGCTGACTGCCAGAGAATATGCGCTTTTGGAATACTTTATGCTCAACCAGGGGAAGGTCATCAACCGTGTGGATCTGCTTGAAAATGTCTGGGATGTACATTTTAATACCAACACAAACGTAGTTGATGTGTATGTGAACTACCTGCGCCGCAAGATCGACAAGTCGGAACCGCGCCTGCTACATACTGTGTTCGGGGTCGGCTATTTGATGGGGCCGGAGCCATGAGTATTAAGCAACGCATTACCATCGTTTTTGGCTTTCTGGTAGCGGCTCTGTTGCTAGTCTTTTCAATCTTCATTTACCAGGCTTATGAATCTTACCGACAGTCGCTGATGCGTAACCGCCTTCAGCGCAGGGCAGTGGCTGGACAATTATATTTTGAAAACCGCCTTGAATTTCATCGTTCCAGCTACCTGACCCTTCCCGACCAGCACGAATTTTTGGTAGATAGCAGCAACAAGGTTATTTATGAGTCTTCGGGAACGAGTGATTATAAGCTTACCTCGGAACTCCTTAATGAAGCCCGCAAGCAAGAAGTCTATTTCAGTTATAAATCCAGACCCTTAAAAAGGGTTAAAGAAGGTATTGCCTTGTCCTTTAAAGTGGATGGAAAGCGTTACGTCTCTGTTGTCACGGCGCACGATCTTAGCGGGATACAAGCAAGTGAGAGCCTTTTTTTTATTCTGGCCAGCGGCAATATTATTCTGCTGGTGATTGTTGCTTTTGCCGGGTTTTTCTTTGCGCGCCGCGCCATGCGACCCTTCGACGAGCTGATCGCTCAGATGGACCCGGCGGCAGTGAGCGACTTTTCATTCCGGTTGCAGGGCCGCAAAGGTGCTGATGAAGCTGCATATCTGGCAAATTCCTTTAATGAGCTGCTAAGCCGTTTAAACGCACTGGCTATCAGTCAGGAGCATTTTGTTTCCTACGCGTCACATGAGATCCGCACACCCCTAACAGTTGTAAAGGGAATCCTTGAAACCTCGCTGGCTTACGATAAGCAGCTAGCCGATGTCCAGCAAAGTATGGAAAAGGCGCTGGTTCGCTTAGAAGGTGCTATCGAGCTTGCCAACTCACTGCTGCATTTAGCGGAAGTCGAAGGTTTGCAGTCTGCAAGAGTCCGCGATGAAATTAACATCGTCGATACGGTGCTGGATACAATCACCTACTTTGGTGAGAAGCGGCCAGACCAGCAAATTGACCTGGTACTGACAGATACCTTTACCCAGCAAAGTTCTAATCTTAGGATTCTAGGGAATGCGACGCTACTGCGTACGGTTCTGACTAATATCCTGGATAACGCAAGCAAATACTCACGGCAAGAGCCAGTGGAGCTAAAAGTTGATTTAGAACCTTCGTGGGTCATTATTACAGTCACTGATCTGGGTATCGGCATCCCGGGCGCTGAGCTAGATGATGTGTTTTTACCGATGATGCGGGCTGGTAATGTGGGAAATGTGCCAGGCTTTGGTTTAGGGCTCACCATTGCAAAGAAGATTATCGACATACACAAAGGGCAGCTTAGTGTAAAATCCATGAAAGACAAGGGCACCGCCGTTTCAATAAGACTGTCTGCTCTGCCGCTGGCAGATTAGCGCGCTGCTTGCCTGCTAATATATCTTTAAAATAAGCTTTCACCTGATTTGCATCACCCATAGTGGCGCATTGTCCCCCCTTGTCAATGATGATAGATATGCCTGAAACTTTACTGCTAGTCAAAACGCCATTTGAAAAATCGCTCGCTCAGCGCATTAATTATGCTTGCTCTATTCTCGAAATCGTAAGCGCGTCCCAAATCTATGTGCCAAAGCGTGAAATGGATGCTACGGATGGATTACAAAAGTCGCTTGAAGCCTACTCACGAGTTAATACCCACTATTTTAATGTGTTTGAAAAATATTTTAAGGCAGCCACCGAGCGCAAATCGCTGATCAAAGGTGCAGGCCAAAGTGTAAAGCGAACTGCGCAGTTGATAAACCGGTGTATGATCAGTGATCTTACAATCGATCATGCCCGGCGCAAACAAATTAGTGCCCTTTACCGTAGGATCTACGCACAAAACCGTCTGAATGCACCTTATGACTTTTCCAGGCCATCTCACAATCAGGACATTCAAGATTACTTTCATAGTAATCAAGTGATACTCGATGTTTTCAAAGAGATGGTTGCTCAGCTTGATACGTATATATTTTCGGGGCAAAAGCAGCAGTTTTCACTCCCGCATTGTTACCTGCTGATTTCAGAAATGGAAATGTTTAATGCAGAGATAAGCCTGCTCACTGGCAAACTGAATGTACTCAACACTGAAAGGCTTGAAATTTTTGATCGGATTGCAGAGCGGTGCGAGGCTATTTGCAATAGAAGCCGGTTCATATTCGGCGCTAGCTCGCCTACATTCAAGCTTATTAAAAGGCGCAGGTTATCAGTCAGATAGGCCAACCCTTGGTTTCGCTGTATTGATTAATTATCAATGCTGCCAGAATTTTTGAATAACCCTGCCATGTTTGGTTTATCAGTATCGTACTACTTTTCAGGATATCTTAATATAAACCGAGGGCTTAACTGGCTTCTTCCTGCAAAAGATCTGCCAGTTGGTCAATCAAAGCATCACTTTGCTCGCAGTATTGTTTCTCACTTAAAAGGCCTTTATTGTAACGTGACAATAGACCATCCAGCTGGCTTTCTACCCTGTACCTGCTTCTACTACAGGCATGTTTTGTACCGCCTACCATAGCATGCTGTCTGGCAATTTCCAGGTGATTGGCAATTAAAAAAAAGACAACCCCCGTGGACAGTATAATCAGCAGGTCGACAAGTATCATAGCATTCCAGGTAATGACTGGTAGCAAGCGCTGCCACTGCTACTGCAAATTGGTGGACTCATAGAACTTCCTGTATTTAGGGCTACACGCCCATATCTTGTAGCATGATCGAGCACATCCGCTTCAAAATACTCCCTATACCTTGCAAAACGCCCAGCACAACACAGACAGCGAAAATAAACGGCAAAAAGATCAACCATCTTAGCGCCATCGTAGCATTGAATTTTCTAATGTTCCTGCCCATGTCTAATACATAAAGGTAACAATAATAAATATAATTTATAAAGGAAATACTTGCTCTTCGTAATTCAATTACTTGTAAGAGCTCTATCAACTATAACTCCAAAATGAACGGCGTAATAACACATGTAATTAAAAGGCTGCCCTATAATCATCCAATGGCTTAATGAGATGAAGATGCCCACAATTGACTTAATGCTGCTAACTGTTATCAACCAAGTGCTAGATGATCTCTCTGAGCCATCTGTTCACTTTCTTGTACACGCAGAATACTCCTTTACTGATGGCATAGATCCTATTTATGGACCAATTTTATTAAAACAGGATTTCATAGACATTCTTGAGGTCACCCAATCAGGTATAAACTGTAAGGTCCATGTCAACAAATCCGCAGATGATTCAGATTTTTTAATCAGAATACCGTATCAGAAAATTTGGAAAATATCGCGCTTCTATTCGCTGGATTTTAAAGATGAATACATCTTGTACATGAAAGGGTAAACTAAAAACATCATCAGTCGTACCTTACTTCGGGTTTAACCCAGAAGCAAGTCCCAACCATGGTTTACCTGGGATATCCAAACGTTTCTATTTTCATCAAGCAGGTTTTTAACTGTAATTCCGGCCTTATATACTTAGAAACCATCCAATAGTTAACCACAGTTGGTGGGATCTAACCACCTGTGAAAATCCATTCACACGGTATTCTAAACCAAGCTCAATTTTATTATCATCGGTTGCATTGTATCCCAGGGCAAGTGATGCACGGATCTCCAAATCTGCTTCTTTGTCTGACCAAAGGGCCAGATATTCGTTATTGACTTTCCCATAAAATTCCTTTGGATCAATCTGCTGGCCGCTTAACGGCGTTTCACCTCCAAAGCGGTACCGAAGCCTGAATTCTGGTGGACTCCCATCACTAAACGTCTCATCCAAGACAACTCTATGGGCGATAATGAAGACTTCCAGCTCTTTTACGTTACTAAACTGTTGTATAAGGCGATGCGTAAATTGGCCGTCCTCTAACCTGGCCAGGTACCCCCCACCTATTGTATTGTCTGCTGAAATCTTTTTGGTAAGTACCCAGCTTAGATCCGTTCTTTCATATTTCAACTGCTGATTCAATGGCGCCTCGCGCTGTTTTTCTCGAAAAATTTGTCTTGCCTCCAATTTCGTGTTCAACTTCCAGTTTTCTGCAACTTTGACGTTGACATTAAGTTGGGGAATTGACCCAGCCTTGTAACTGGCCTGACCAAAAGCGGTTGCACTAGTTAATACAAATAAAAAACAACCAAGAAGGGCTTTGTACATCAATAAATCAAGTTATCAGTGTTGCGTTGTACAATTTCCTTAATGCTAACGATTGTCCCGTCATTTTCAGAAAGTACTTCATAATAGCGCTCAACTTTGCGGCGAGACCCTTTCAAGATAATTTCATAACGGACCAGAACACCCTTTACAGCAATGTCTGCAAGCAAAGATTCTTTTAAGATGTGCTCGGGTCCCTTCCAATGCAATTGGGTCTTTACAATTTTATAACGTGAAAAGGATTTGCTTAGGGAATCTTTCAGTTTTGCTTGCCCACTTGAATTCATTTTACCAATACTTGACAATATTTCAACATCCTGAATTTCTCCGGATTCGTCGAACTCGATGCTGTAACGTTTGCCTGAATATTTCAACTTGGCTTCTACCGACTTTCCGGTCAGACTCTCTTCGCCATACCAATGGATTTTTGACTTCTTAAACACCGAGGAAACAAAATCAATTGCCTTTGCAGGAACAGCCTTGTGCTTGATGCTGAACTCGCGTTCATACTTTTGTTGTCCTAGGCAAGGTGTACAAAAAAACCAGGCAATCAGGCCAAAGATGATTCGATTATAAAATTCCATACTAATCATGAGATATTATTTCAGGCACTCAGGTACTGGCTAGGATACGGCGTTGGAATCTAAATATAAAACTATGTACCACATGCATTTACTTTGTCTGGTGACCAGCTCAATAAAAAACCTAATATTCTTTGCAAAACCGTCACACTAATCAATCGTGGAATATTACTACTAACTACCTTATCCGCCTCGATAATTCTTCCCATACTGTGAGAAGCTTCCGATTGATTTGAAGGTTATCAAGCAATTTAAAGAGAAAAGCCTAAGAAGGATCCTGGCCATCTAATCGCGTCCTTTACGGTGCTAAAAAGCAGGATACCTAACCTAATAGCCATGTTCTTCCAAGCAGAAAGAAATGTTAACATAAAATAAAAAAGCGAATTTGTGACAATCTCAACTAGAAAACATACTAACAATAAAAATGCTCTTGAAACTCAGTACTTATGTCTGTTGAAAAAGATTTTATCAAAACGATCCAGGAAAACACTGGTATAATCAATAGTATTTGCAACACTTATTTTTCCAGATCTGATGATTTCAAAGATGCCAGGCAGGATGTCATTTTACAGCTTTGGCGTTCCTTTCCAACATTTCGAGGTGATTCAAAGATCAGCACCTGGATTTACAGGGTAGCCCTTAACACAATTTTAGCCAAGAGGAAAAAGGATCACAACTTGGGTGCAAATGAATCGTTGTCGCAACTGCACCTTGATCATATTTCTTCTTGCGCTGATGTGAGCGCAGATTTTATCCAGGAATTTGCCTGGTTGGTTAGCACCCTCGAGGATTGTGACAAGGCTATTATCATCCTTTTGGCCGAAGGATATTCCAATAAGGAAATTGCTGCTATACTTGATCTAACTGCAACGAATATAAGCACAAGGCTGAACCGCATAAAACACAAACTCAAAGAACGTTATCTCAATGAACAACAATAGGTTAAAACACGCTTGGGAGCAACAAAAAATGAATTTTGAAGATCCGCTGATTTCTGAGGACGATATTTTATCTATAATACACCAAGAGTTCAGCAAACAGCAGAAACTTCAAAGGCTTCTTTATAATGCATCGTCCGTTATATTCTTGCTCATTTTTTGTCAAACCTGCTAATGCTAAACTACATAATCTGGGATGCTGAGCCCGAAGTATTCTCCTGGTCAAGTGTTCCGCGTTGGTATGGAATCTTTTGGGCAATTGGCATATTCCTGAGCATTTTTGTGGCGACCTACATCTTTAAGATTGAAAAGCGCCCTGACAAAGAAATTGACAAGCTTACCCTGTTTTTAATCGTTGGTACCTTGGTTGGTGCGCGGTTGGGGCATATTCTATTTTACGAACCCCTGCATTACTTGCAGCATCCAATTGAGATTTTGCCTGTCTCCTTAACCCCGTCATTTCATTTTACCGGACTTGCAGGGCTAGCCAGCCATGGCGGTGGGATTGGCCTGATTATGGCGGCTTTCATTTTCGCTAGGCGGAAAAAAATGGATTTCCTTTGGCTCCTGGACCGGATTGCTGTTGTAGTCCCATTATGTGGGGCATTCATACGATTGGGAAATCTAATGAATTCAGAAATGATTGGAATTCCAACTAATATGCCTTGGGCATTTGTATTCACCCATATTGATAATATCCCAAGACACCCGGCTCAATTGTACAAAGCGATTTATTGTGGTCTGATATTCGGACTCGTTTTTCATCTATGGCGCCGCAAACGTAACAAATGGGGAGATGGGGTACTATTTGGAATTATGATATCGATCCTTTTTTCATTCCGCTTTCTCGATGAGTATTTTAAGGAAAATCAGGAAGCTTTTGAAAATAGTATGCTGCTCAATATGGGCCAGATACTTAGCATCCCGTTCATTCTCCTCGGATTGCTTATCATTGTTGTCCAAGTGAACAAGCCTGCACATCGCTGAGTATTGACAATCAAAGTACAATTTAACGTATGCCGACAACACTTAACTGTAAAATATTCGCGTTCCCAGCCACGATATGCTATAAAATTGAAAAATGGGCATAGTTCGATTTAACCACGGTTTGAATGAACCCACCTGTGCAAACTATTTCTGTTTAAACTGCGCAAAACAATCCTAAAATTTACACTATGCGTTTACGATATATCTGACATTTTAAGCATGAGTATCCGGGCCGATTCTCAGCACTTACGTAAGCTTAAGGATGCAGCTGATCCAAGCGAGAAAGGTTGGGCAGACCGTGTTTTATTCATCCGGAAAATCATTAGACATTTCATCTGATTTTAGGGTTTTGCAAACTGCACAGACAGTGCCTCAAAAGGTTGTCTATGTGACCATAATAAGGAATGTCCTGTGAAAGCTGTGAGCACCACATAAAAAAGGAGGTTACGTTCGATAAGTTAGAGCTGCAATGGCATGAAAATTGTTGGAAGTAAGAAACTTTTTAATACTGATATGAAAACACTAAAAATCCTAGCACTATTAGCGGCAACGTCTTTTTACTCATGTAAGGATGATGCCGAAGGAATCATTGTCCAAGATCATGATACGAATGCTTTTATGGCAATCATGCACAGTATGAATGCTCAAATGGATGCAATGAAAATGACAGGTGACGCTGATCACGATTTTGCAAGTATGATGGTAATGCATCACCAAGGGGCAATAGATATGGCAAACAAAGAAATTGAGATTGGAGACGACGCCAATATTAAGGCAATGGCCCAGCAAATCATTGATAAGCAAACGGCCGAGAAGATGGACCTTACAGAATGGTTAAAAACCCACACTCCCCAATCAACTGCAGAAGGCCAGGCTTTTGATGCAGAAATGATGGAGGTGATGGTAAAAATGAAAAACTGGAAAGATATACAGGTGCTTACAGGAGATGCTGATGCTGACTTTTCAGAGCTGATGATTGTGCACCACCAGACTGCAACAGACAATGCATCCTCGATTCTACATCACGGTCATCACGCGGATATCAAAGAAATGGCCAAGATGATGATTCAGGATCAGAACAAAGAAATAACTGACCTAGCAGCTTGGCTAAAAGAGAACGGTCCTTCAAATCAATAATAATGTTATGAAAACAAGTATCATTTTTACGTCAATATTTGTGGCATTAGCATTATGCCATGCTTCTGCTTTTGTAGCGGATGACTTGCATCAATCAATGAGTAAGATGATGCAGAAAATGAAGTCAATGAAGATGACTGGTGATGTTGATAAGGATTTTGCAAACATGATGATAGAGCATCACCAAGGAGCTATAGATGCTGCTAACGTGGTTTTAAAATCTGGAAAAGACCCGAAGATTAATGCAATAGCAAAAAAAATAGTTGCGGAGCAGCCTAAAGATCAACAAAATCTGCGTTTGCATATATCCGCCGAACATAAAACTAACGCAGAAAAGGGGTCGGAACATGCTACCCATGGCAATAATCCTATAAGCGCTCCGCCCTCGAAGGGCAATCAATTTACGAATGAAATGAAAAACATTTTGAATCAAATGGATTTAAAAATGAAAAACATGAATATGACTGCCAATGTTGATCATGACTTTGCAAGCATGATGATTGATCATCATAAAGTTGCAACTGATATGGCCCAAGCTGAAACTAAATACGGAAAAGTTGTCGAAGTAAAGTTATTAGCAAAAAAAATTATGTCAGATTCACAAAAAGAGATCAGTGAATTACAAAAATGGATGAACGGTCATCACAAGTAAACTTACTGACTTGATTCAGTGAGCCATATTGAAGTTACTTTTCAGCCCTTGTCTTCGAAACGCAGACAGGGGCTTTATTGTTGTAGGATTTACAGTTGACCCTTAATTTTCTAAAATTTGCAAGCTGGTCTGCTTTTGACGTTGGTATTTTCACTAGAATACAATTTTTATAGCTAGAAACTTTTGAAGTTTGCTGGTAGTTGAGTTATTCATTTATACTATTGCTACCACTTAATTTGTATATGCCTTTAATGCTGAAAGCAAAGACCTAAACCATGATCAATATTATCAATCAATATAAATCTGATCCAGAATCAGTGTATCAAACCTGGTTTATTAATAATGAAGAGCGCTTAAAGGCTTTCCGTTCCATCCGGCGAGGTGTACAACAGATTGTATTGGACATCAAACAGGGCAAGTTTCCCAACGATTTCCGAGGATCCTCACTTGAATTTGTTTTGAACTGTATCACCGAGCAAAAGCAGGTGTTTGAAGGCGCTGCGCATCCTTTTTATTGGAAGCCTAAACTAAGGATACCTGATATTTATGAAAGTCAAGCCAATAAAAAAGCATTTGGCCAGTTTCTTGAAAACTGCCTGAATGCAAGTAAAGAAGAACAATTGATTAGAGAGATTATCCGGTTAGACGAATTGAAAATAAAGGGGTTAGGCCCTTCTGTTGCTAATATTTTGTATTTTCTACATCCTACACTGATACCTCCCTTTAATACTGCTATCCTTAACGGGTTTAATTACTTGTATAAAGATAAAAAGAAGCTGGGATCGTGGTCTGAATACCTCAAAATCCGCCAGGTTATACTTAACACAAATAAGGAGTACTGTCATGAATTGTCAACAGACTTAGGAGCATTTTCAGGATTATTATTTGAGATTGGTACCCAGAAAATGATCTTGGGTATGGATGGGTATTTATCCGTCGAAGAACGTCAAAGACTTGAAAAACTGATAGAAAAACGGCAATCTCAGCTTCGGGAAGAACGCCAGGATGAGAACTTACATACGGAAATGCAGTACCACCTTCTTAAAATTGGGCAAGCTTTGGGTTACGATGCTTTCCCGGCTACTAATGATCAATCAAGGAGCTTTGATGGCCATAAATTCTCATTTTTATGTCAGGCTAACTTTCCCACAATAAAATGTGATCCAGAAACGCGAAATACTATTAAACTAATTGATGTGCTCTGGTTTGCAAAGGGAACGAGTAAGGTGTTGGCAGCCTTTGAAGTTGAGAAGAGTACATCTATATACTCTGGGATTCTGCGTTTAACGGATTTGTCATATAGCATAGCCAATGGTGACGAAACATTCTTTTTAATCGTACCAGACCACCGGGAAAAAGATGTGTGTCTTCAATTATCACGCCCTTCTGTCAAAAGCAATAACGTTTTGATTAAATACATTTTGTTTTCTGATCTAAGAAAACACTGCGATTCTATTTGTAAATTCGGTGACAGTCACCAGATCATGAGCAAAATTGCAAAAAATGCCCCGTTGCATACTGTTGACTAAGTATCTAACGGGGCATTTATATATTATGATAAAAGGCCTTTACCTGGTTCCGGATTTTTTTGGCTTGTGTTTTTTCATGTCCATGTCCATGTCCATCTTGCCCATTTTTCCATCCATATAAATTCCTTCGCCTTCTTTAATCGGCTTTTTGGTACCATCTTTCATCATTACCGTCCCATCTTTCATAACCATCGTTCCGTTTTTCAACGTCATATCCTCGGTCATAGCAGTCATTTCACCGCCTTTCATAACCATCAACTTCCCATCATGCATCATGATACAATCTTTCATGGAACCATGCATCTTGTCCATCTTCTTTTCTTTATCCTGTGCATATACACTAAAGGATAAAAGAATTGCTACCGCAAAGGCAAGTAATTTTTTCATTGTTCTCGGTGGTTAAAATTTATAGTGGGATACTGCTCAATAAGTATGCCACAGAAATCTCTACAAGCAAAATTTACAGTACAAGGGGTTTCACCAGGATCTGTCCATCACGTTCGAAAACACAAAGTGAGGTTTTTTTATCAACCATCATGGCAAGCTTGGGATATTGGCCATTCCCTATCGAAACGGTCTTCTGCCCATTAGGGCTGCGAAATTGAATAGCCCCATCCTTTTGCCAGGCAATTGCAGGCCCTTTGCCGGTTTGCAAAATTACTGGGGTACGGCCCGCACCCAGTTTTATTTCCGGCTTCCCGGGCTCGGCTACATAGACTTCCAGTTGGCGCCTCCAGACTGTGGTAACTTTCCCATTTTCATCAGCTGCCAGGTCGCCGCCATCCATAGGACAGCCATCAATCATAAAGTCCCCTGTTCCAAGTTTCTGGGCTGTGCTAAAATGCTTGCCATTATCCTTGGAGCTGATCAGGTACATGTTCCGGGCTCCATCGAGCTTATTCCGGAACATAACATGCATACTGCCACTTTGATCAAAAGAAACAGTAGGCTTACAGCAGTCACAAATACCTTTTTGCTCTCCCTGATAGATCAATTGATTTTTCTCCCAAGTTAATCCACCATCTCTGGAAAGCGATCCATATAGATTATTGTTTCCCAGCCGTGAATCCAGCCACACGGTATACACATCGTTACCTTTACCTGCACTTAGGCCAGAGAGTGCTTCTTTGGCAGTTGAATCCGTATCAGTAACCTTCACAGGGGCAGACCATTGATTATCTGCATTGGTAAGCCGCATCGAAAACAAATCACCATTGTGGTCACCAACTGTAACAACTGTATATTCTGCTGTTGTAACAATTTGCGGCCCGCGGCCCATACCCAGGCCCATTTTCGAGAAGTTGCCTAGCAGGTCAGGTTTGGAAAAGGATTTTCCCCCATCATTTGAGGATACAAAATACAAGTCCTTGTGATCACCATTTTTGACCCCATATACAATCCGGACCGTTCCATTTTCATCAATAGCGATCTCAGGTTGGCTACCCGTACCTAAATTATATTCAGCATCCGCAGGCCGGGGCAGATCTGCTTGAAAAGCCAGAAAGATGGGAAGGGCAATCAATAGGCCAAGTTTTGCCAAAAATATGTTCATGGTTGATAATTTGAAAATGGAGCCGTTTTTTACAACATTTGTAATATAAATAGTAAGATGCATTACCTTAATTTTTACTAACTTAATATGGTTGTTTGCCGTAACAATGCCCATTGCTCATCAATCCAAAAATTATGTAAGTCTGATCCATAATTGTATAAGTAGGTAAGGTATTTTTTTCTGATATTTGCGTTTTAAGTCCATCATGAAAAAGCTTACTGTACTTTTCCTGACCTTTCTTTACCTGGGTACTGCAACCGGTGTTACCTTACACCTGCACTACTGTATGGGGGAAGTGGTCAACTGGGAAGTTACAAAGGCAGACCAGGGCCACTGTGAAAATTGTGGGATGGATAAAAACAAATCCACAAAAAACGGGTGTTGTAAAGACGAGTTCAAGAAAGTAAAGACAGACGATTCCCGCAAACTGACAGAAAATACTTTCAGTAATCCACTGCTTTCTGTGGCAGTGTTAAATGAAGGGGTAACATATGATTTCTCAGCACCCTCTTATCCGAATATTTTAGAGACGAGCAATCAAAGTAATGCTCCTCCCCGAAGTAAACCAGTCCCGGTTTATATTCTGCACTGTAGTTACCTGATTTAAAATTTCGTATCCCTTCTATGCCAGGCAAATGTATTTGTCGGGCTATTTGTGCTATACTCCTATCAGCACTGATCAATCTTTCTTTCAATTATTAAAATACAAAGTCTATGCTACGCATTAGCTATGGCGCATTTCTGCTGCTTGCCATTACTTCATTTTCCGCTTGCCGTAAACATGTCATGGAAGATATGCCCATGGAAAAAAATATCGACTATCCTGCTGCTTATGTGGTTAATGGAGAAGATGCAACGGTTTCTGTGATCCGGTTATCAGATCAAACAGTATCAGAGACTTTGGATCTGATGACTGGTTCAGCAGAGATGATTATGTGGCCACATCACATCTACCATCTCCAGAGTTTGGGAGAGCATAGGTTAACTGTTGCAGTTCCGGGAATGGATTTAAGTGAAGGGCATGCGGGAGCAATGGCCGGAATGAAAGGAAAAGTTCTTGTCTTGGATGCTGTAAAGGGTACAGTTTTAAAAGATTTGGAAGTGCCTGTCATGAATCACAACGCAGTTTATTCTCCTGATGGCAAAGAGATATGGACTTCTCAAATGGATATGGCAGGTAAAGTGCTTGTCTATGATGCAGCTACCTACACCTTGAAAAATACAATCGCTGTGGGTATGGAGCCCGCCGAAGTAACATTTTCCGCAGATGGCTCTAAGGTTTACGTTGCTAATGGTGGCGATGACAACGTCTCGGTCATAAACCCGGCAACAAAGGCCATCATTAAAACCATTGATGTTGGCGACAATCCAGTTGCCGCCTGGGTAGGATACGATGGAAAGATGTACGTGGACAATGAAGATGGTAAGTCAGTAAGTGTTATCAATGTTGCCTCTGATAAAGTAGTCCAGACCATCGCACTTGGATTTATGCCTGGCAGCGTTGCACACAACCCTACCAAAAAAGAGTTGTGGGTAACTGATCCGGAAAACGGTAAAGTACACTATTGGACCTGGGATGATGCCATGCAAGACTGGATGCATGGGAATGTCTTCGAAGCGGCAGCGGGCGCACACGCAGTTGGCTTCACAACAGATGGCAGTACTGCCTATGTAACCAATCAAATGGCGCAAAGTGTATCGGTTATTAATACCTCTAATCACACTAAAATCAAAGACATTCTCGTCGGTAAGAAGCCAAACGGCATCGTACTCAAACAATGACTGTAACATTTATTTACCCTTAATATTTACCTGAATCATGAAAACCATTCACGTTAAGAACATATTGCTCTTGATCATATTGATGATCCCTACGGTCCTACTCGCACAAGCCAATTATAAACAGCCCTTCAACATTGCCAAAGATGGCATGATCACTGATGCAGCAGGGACTACCATTGGCTCGGTTACGAAGGAAAATATTGTGAAGGACCACAAAGGCCACAAAATAGCATTCGTCGATGGAGAGGGCAGCCTGATTGATGCCCATACCAATAAGAAAATGGGGCGGATGGGTAAAGATGGTAAGACCTATTACAATGCAAATGGTGAAATATACCTGACTGTGAAAGACAAAGGTGAAACCTGTGAAATTTACGACGCATCTGGTAAGAAGATCGGGGATGTCCATTCCAGTTACAAGGGTATGGCCTGCGGGCTGCATTGTTTTGAAAATGGCCTGGATGCCAACATGCAAAAGAAACCTGTCTCGGCAGCTGCCTATGTATGCCCGATGCACCCGGAGATCACCGGAAAAGAAGGGGATAGCTGCTCAAAATGTCATATGAAGCTGGTCAAAAAATAGGTCAAATAATTCACTTTAACAGATTATCCCAATGAAATCAATAAGCAAGGTATTCTTTTTGCTGACATGCATGTTACTGCTGACAGGTTCATCTCTATTTGCCCATAACGGGAAAAAGCACGGTAAAGCTAAGATGGACTCGGCCCAGGCGGTTGCGCCTGCTAGCCAGCACCAGCATGGCGGGCATGATAGTACAGCCATGCAAGCGGCTATGAGCCCTGATGGCGATCATCAGCATGGTCTTAGTGAGTTCCCCACACTACACCCCCTGGTCGTACACTTTCCAATTGTCCTATTAATCATTGCAGCCCTTCTCCAATGGGTAGGTCTGTTCTTTTATAAAAAAGAGATTACAACGGTGGCCTGGGCACTTTTACTGTTTGGTTTTATTGGCGCTTACGCGTCATCGACCTGGTTTCATGCGCATACCGCGCAGCTGGCACCAGCTATTCAAGCTATACTCGAAGAGCATGAGAAGTATGCATCTTATACACAGTGGCTGTCAGGGCTAGCCCTGCTGGTACAGTCAGTCAATCTGTTTTTCCTGAAAAGAAATGTTTGGATTAACGCTTCCATGGCTATCGTCATGAGTGCGGCTGCATTCTTTGTTGCCTATACAGGGCATCATGGTGCTGAACTGATCCATAAGCATGGCGTTGGGGCAAAAGGTTATTTACTGGAACAACATCATCATTAATAAATATTAAGACCTGCTAAGGGGAGGTTACAGAATTAAGTATGGTACATCGTATTATAGAATGGTCATTACAGAACCGGTTCATTGTACTGGTCTTATCGGCAGCACTGCTCGTATGGGGCGCGTTTGCCATTAAGAAGAACCCTATTGATGCCATTCCGGATTTATCCGAAAACCAGGTAATTGTTTTTACCGAGTGGATGGGCCGGGGCCCCCAGTTAATTGAAGACCAGATTACTTACCCTTTGGTTACCAATCTTCAGGGGCTTCCCAAAATCAAATATGTACGGGGCACTTCCATGTTTGGGATGAGTTTCATTTACGTTATTTTTAATGATGACGTGGACGTATATTGGGCGCGTGAGCGGGTTCTTGAAAGATTAAGTACTGTATCCCGCTCATTGCCCACCGGCGTCAGCCCACAACTTGGCCCTGACGGAACAGGGGTCGGACATATACTCTGGTATACACTGGATGCACCCGAAATGGACTTGGGGGAACAAAGGGCTTTGCAGGACTGGTATATCAAGTTTGCTTTGCAGAATGTTGAAGGGGTCAGTGAAATCGCCTCTTTTGGTGGTTTTCAAAAACAGTATCAAATTACCGTAGATCCAAATAAGCTGCTTTACTACCGCTTATCGGTACCAGAAGTAATGAGTGCAATCCGTTTGAATAATAATGAATCAGGCGGAAGAAAATTCGAGTTAAGTGACATTGGCTATATTATCAAGACGTCGGGCTATCTTCAATCCATTGAAGAAATTGAGAATATACCGGTCAAAAACCAGGCCAGTATCCCCATCAGAGTTTCAGATATAGCTTCCGTGCAGATGACAGGCGAAACCCGGCTTGGTATTTTTGATCAGGATGGGGAAGGTGAACGGGTTGGCGGTATTGTGGTCATGCGCTATGGTGAAAATGCGGCTGCTGTTATTGAAAAAGTAAAGGCAAAAATGAGCGAAGCTGCCAAGGGGTTTCCCAAGGGCGTTAAATTCGATATCGTCTACGACCGGGGGGAGCTGATCCAGGAGTCCGTTGATTCTATCAAGCACACATTAATTGAAGAAATGATCGTGGTCTCACTGGTAGTGATCATCTTTCTTTTTCACTGGCGCAGTGCATTAAGTATTATCATCCAGATTCCCATTACCCTTGCCGCTAGCTTCATTTTACTGAATGCCTTTAGTATCTCATCCAACATTATGTCCTTAACCGGTATCGCCCTTGCTATCGGCGTAATCGTCGACAACGGCATTATTATGAGTGAAAATGCCTATAAGCATCTTTCTCAGCGGTATGAAGAGTGGCAGGAACAGCAGAAAACGACATCATTATGAAATGGTTTAAGAAAAGAAAAGATAAGCAGCCCGATTGGATTACAGAATCCGAACGCCTGGCCATTATTGAAAAATCAAGCAAACAGGTATCCCGGGGGGTGTTCTTTGCGACAGTCATTATTATTACATCTTTTCTTCCTGTATTTATGCTCACGGGACAGGAAGGTAAGCTGTTTCACCCTTTGGCCTATACGAAAACTTTCATTTTGATCGTGGACGCGTTGCTTGTCATTACGCTGGCCCCGGTGTTGATATCCTTTATCATGAAAGGTAAGTTCCGGCCCGATCACGCCAATCCAGTTAACAGAGTTCTCGAACGTGTTTATGAGCCCGTCATCAGGGGGGTTTTAAAATGGCGCAAGACTACATTGGCCGTCAACATTATTGCGCTTTTGGTCACTATACCATTACTGACCAGTCTTGGGTCTGAGTTCATGCCACCACTGGATGAGCAAAGCATCCTTTTCATGCCTGTAACGCTGCCGGACATATCGAATTCAGAAGCAAAACGGATCCTGCAGGTACAGGACAAAATTATTAAATCAGTTCCTGAGGTTGATAAGGTATTGGGAAAAGCTGGAAGGGCAAGTACTGCTACCGACAACTCTCCGATCAGCATGATTGAGACGATCATCAAATTGAAACCAAAGTCCGAGTGGCGCGAAGGGGTTACAAAGAAGGATATTATTACCGAGCTTGATGCTAAACTTCAGATTCCGGGCGTAATCAACGGCTGGACCCAGCCGATCGTCAACCGGATCAACATGCTTTCGACCGGGATCCGTACTGATGTAGGTGTTAAAGTGTATGGCCAGAATTTGGATACCATCGCCAATGTGTCTGAAAGGGTTAAAAAAACGCTCGAAGGCACGGCAGGTATAAGTGACCTGTATGTAGAACCCGTGACAGGTGGAAAGTATTTGTCTATCAACCCAAGAAGAGAAGATTTAAGCCGTTATGGGCTTAATGTCGATGATGTAAACCAAGCCGTAGAATTTGCATTGGGGGGGGCACCGATAGGAAACACCATTGAGGGCAGAAAGCGGTTTTCAATCAGCGTCAGGCTTGCCCAGAATTACCGAAACAGCGTAGAAACCATCAAGAGGTTACCATTGATGTCTGCATCTATGGGTGAAGTACCCCTATCAGCGGTGGCTGATGTGGTATTTGAAAACGGTCCTCCGATGATAGCCTCCGAAAACGCCATGCTGCGTGGCGCAGTATTGTTCAATGTTCGCGGCCGTGATCTGGGCGGAACCGTCCAGGAAGCCATCGAAAAGATCAGTAAATCAAATGGCGTGCTTCCACCGGGTTATTACCTGGAATGGAGCGGACAGTATGAAAACCTGATACGCGGTAAGCAGACGCTTTTGTGGATTGCTCCGGTCGTGCTGCTAATTATTTTCTTTTCACTGTATTTCGCTTTTCATTCCCTACGCGAAGCATTTTTAAGCCTGATCACTGTACCCTTTGCTTTGATCGGTGGGGCGTATATGATCTATTTCTGGGGTGTTAACCTCTCGGTCGCAGTGGCTGTGGGTTTTATTGCTTTGTTTGGTATTGCCGTAGAAACCGGTATCGTCATGGTCATCTATCTGAATGATGCCATGCAGCAGCTGGTCACTAAAAAAGGGAATTCTGCTCAGTCAATTACCGGAGATGACCTGCGCGAGTACGTAATCCATGGGGCGGTAAAACGTTTGCGGCCCAAGCTGATGACAGTGTGCGTTTCGCTGTTTGGATTGGTGCCGGTACTTTGGGCCAATGGCGTAGGAACGGATGTGATGCAGCCGATTGTACTACCGATGATCGGAGGCGTGCTCACATCATCTACCCACATCCTACTAGTAACACCACTGATATTTTTAATGACAAAGGAGTATGAGCTTCGTAAATACGGAAAACTGCAAATCCATGATACACAGCACTAGTTATGTAAAATGGTTAATCCTGTTTCTGCTTCCGCTTACAGGTTGGGCACAGAAGCCGGTGTTTACACTGGATACTATTTTACAACGGATTGATAACAACAACCTGATGCTGCAGTCCTATGGGCTTAAAGCGGACAGTTACAAACATAGTGGTGATGCAGCCACGGCCTGGATGCCGCCTATGGTAGGTTTGGGGACTTTCATGACCCCTTATCCCAATCAAATGATTATGGAATCCCGCGACAAAGGAAACCTGATGCTGCAGATCGAGCAGGATATACCTAATCTGGCAAAGCTCAGTGCGAAAAGAAAATACGTCGCTTCCCAGGGCAATGTGGAAAGGGCCAACCGTGATATTACCCTCAATACATATAAGGCACAGGCAAAACGACTTTATTTCAACTGGCTCATTGCCCTCCAGCGTGTAAGCGTGCTTGAAGAGAATGAGAAAATCATGGTTATGATGAAGAAGATCGAAGAAGTCAGGTATCCCTATAACCAGTCACAACTTGGAGGGGTTTTCCGGGCTGAATCGAAGATCCTGGAAAACCAGAATATGATCCGTATGCAGGAAGGAACTATCGGGAAAGCGAAAGGATGGCTTAATAGCCTGATGAATGTGGTTGGCAATCAAGATTTCGAAATTGACACTACATACATCCCCTCCTTTCAGCCAGCCATGTACTACGATACCGCTACGCTGGCCGACGTAAGAATGGATGTCTTTAAGATGAATGAAAGTATCCGGTCCATGCAGCTCAATATCGAAAGCATGAAACAGCAGAAAAAACCGGATTTTAAGATCCGCTTTGACCATATGTACCCACTCGACGCAATGATGCCTAATGCTTACAGCGTGATGGGGATGCTAAGTATCCCTATTGCACCTTGGTCATCTAAAATGTACAAATCCGATATCAAGGGCATGCAGCTGAACATCCAGGGAATGCAAAAGGAACGTTCTGCGATGCTGGTGGAAACCCAGGGCATGCTTTATGGGATGCAGTCAGAGATCGAGTCCATGCAGACAAGGGTCAGCACCATGCAGGAAAAAATAATCCCGGCCCTTCAAAAAGCGATGGACGCTTACTTTGCCAATTATCAGGAGAATAAAGCCCAGTTGCCTGTTGTAATAGATGCCTGGGAAGCTTTGACGATGATGCAAATGAATGTGCTGGACGAGAAATTGAAACTCTATGAAATGATTGTGGATTATGAAAAAGAACTATATCGTTAGCCAGCTCATAGTGCTTTTACTGGCTACCGTGTTTTTAACTGCCTGTGACAGTAAAACCCCAAAAGATGGGCATACTGCTCATGGGCAATCAGAGCAGTATACCTGCCCGATGCATCCGCAGGTAATTAGCAGCAAACCAGGCAAGTGCCCGATCTGTGGCATGGACCTGGTAGCAAAAGAAGCAAATAATGAACTGATCGTTGATACCAGCTTCAATGCATTGTTAAAGCCGGTGAATGCCCAGGTGATTGCCAACATCCCACTGACCAATGCCGAAAGCGGGATGCGAATTTTTTCAGCCCAGGCGCAAGGCGTTGTAACTTATGACAGCCGAAGCCAGGTCTCCCTTTCATCCAGAGTGGGTGGCCGTATTGAAAAGCTGCTGATCAAATATAACTACCAGCCTGTTAGGAAAGGTCAGTTGGTGATGGAGGTTTATTCACCAGATTTGGCATCAGCTCAAAGGGAACTTTTAATGCTTGGTAACGATGAAGGCAGCCGGGATTTACTATCGAAAGCAAAACAGCGCCTGCTACTGCTGGGAGTAGCCCCGGGGCAAATTGAAGACATCATCAAGTCAGGAAATATCCTATATAAGGTACCCGTATATAGTCCTGCCAATGGATACATCCTGGAACAATCAGCTAGCTTGCCTGCAGCAAGCGCGCCTATGCCGACACCTTCCGGCAGTGATGGAGCGGCAATGGATGAGATGGCTGGCAGTTCCCCTGCATCAGCAGCTCCTACTAGGCCATCGGCGGCGGTTTCGCCCGTCCTTTTGCGTGCCGGGCAATATATTACAGCCGGCCAAACCCTGTTTACTATTTATACCTCCCAAGGCCTGATTGCTGAATTCGCGTTATCGCCAGCTATATCTTCCCGCATCAAACCAGGACAAAAGCTGCTCTTTTATGCGGGCAATGACAAAGAAACTATGGCCAGTGGCCAGATAGGGCTGATCCAACCGGTCCTTCGAAGTGGCGAGAGTTTCACCTTGGCCAGGGTTTATCTTCCGGGAAAAAACCTGACGCCGGGCCAACTGCTGACGGCGAACATTCCCATTGTTTTTCAAAAAGGGTTATGGCTGGATAAAAAGGCGGTCTGGCAGACCGGCAGCAAGTCTATTGTATTTAAGCGGCAGGGTAAAGTGCTGGTACCTATGAAAGTTAAAGCCGGGGCAGTTGTAGATGGGATGGTACAGATACTATCTGATATCAAGGATTGGAAAGTAGCGTCCAATGCATCGTATTTGATAGATAGTGAGAGCTTTATTAAGGATAACAGTCTTGTTGAAAATTAAAATATGAAAAGAATCACATTTTTGAGGCTGGCCACTTTGGCATCTTTTGCTCCGGGGATGCTTCTGATTGCTTGTAAAGATAATCAAAAGAAAAAGGCCGCAGAAGCCGGGCAGAAGACTTATACCTGTCCTATGCATCCACAAATAGTTCAGGACAAACCGGGTAGTTGTCCTATATGTGGTATGGACTTGGTCATCTTTGATAAAAGTAATAAGGATGCCTCTATCACACTAGGTGAAAGTCAAATAGCACTGGCCAATATTACTACTATGACAATGGGCAGCGGCCTTTTGTCGAATTCAAAAAGGCTCAATGGCCGGCTTGCTGTGAACCCTGACCAAACCGCTGTTGTATCCAGCCGTGTGGCAGGGCGTATTCAGGTGTTATATATTAAAGAAACCGGTGTACCGGTAAGGAAAGGACAGGCGCTTTATAAAATATATTCTGAACAGCTTTCCGCATTGCAGCAGGAATATTTGTTGGCATATGCCCAATTAAAGCAGTTCCCTTCCGACACGCGGTTTGGAGCTATTGAAAAGGCCGCCCGTCAAAAACTACGTTTGTATGATCAAAGTGAAGAAGATATACAAGGCTTGACGGCAAGTCAGAAGCAGGAGCCATACATTACTTACCGGGCACCGATCAGCGGCACAGTATCAGAGCTTTCGGTAACAGAAGGTCAATATGTAAGCGAGGGAAGCGCGATACTACGCCTTGAAGACTACTCTTCTTTATGGGTCGAAGCCGATATTTATCCGGCAGAAGCGGCCAGCATCCGAACAGGGCAAAAGGTACAGGTGCAAGTTACAGGCTGGGAAGATAAACCCCAGCCAATGCGAATCGACTTTATTGTTCCGGCAATTCAAAGTGGCAGCCAGCTAATGCAGGTCCGGGGAACTGTTCCAAATCCAGGCAGCCGGTGGCAGCCAGGATTACAGGCTAATTTAATTTTACCCATTGCCCCATCTGCGAATGCTATGACTTTACCTGTCGATGCAGTGATCCGTGACGCAAAAGGTGCGCATGTATGGGTTGAAACGAAGCCTGGTACTTTTCTGGCTCGAATGGTCTCTACCGGAATCCAAAATGCTGACCTGGTCGAAATAAAGGAAGGCATTGCCAAAGACGAGAAAGTGGTTGTAACAGGTGCTTATCTTTTATATAGTGAATATGTATTAAAAAAGGGGTCTGATCCCATGGCGCTGCATCAACATGAATAACCAATTTTTAACCATAAATTTTAGTAAGATGAAAAAAGTAACCAAATGGGCCCTGCCGGTGGCAATGATAGTATTTCTTTCGGCCTGCGGCAGCAAAAATGAAGAAGGCAACACCAGTTCCCATCAGGATTCAACGGCCCATGAGCACCATGAAGGCATGGATATGGGCGGCAAAGAAACAGGTAAAGTCGTATTAAAAGATGATAAGCTTAATGCAGTTTACCAGCATTATATCCATTTGACCACGGCTTTGATCAATTCAGATACAGCAGAAGCAAAAATTGCAGCCAGTGCCATAGAAGCCGGTCTAGGCCAGGTTCCACAAGGATCTCAGGCCGCTAAAACGGCTTCTCGAATTACAGAGGCCAAAGACATTGAATCCCAGCGGACATTATATTCTGCACTAAGTGATGAGTTTATACCCCTTGTTAAAAAAGCCGGATTGAACAGCGGCGAACTGTATGTTGATTTTTGTCCAATGGCAAACAAGGATAAGGGTGGCTATTGGCTGTCTGCCCAAAAAGAGATTAAAAATCCATACATGGGGGATAAAATGATTTCCTGCGGAGAGGTAAAGGAGACAATAAATTAACAGTGATACGTACTGGTTCAGGGCATGCCCTGAACCAATTTCAACAACATTTAAAACACTTCTGATGAAACTAGCCACTATACTACTACTATTATTGCTGCCCGTTGGGGAAGTTTTCGCGCAGCACCAACACGGCGGTGTATCAACCGTACCGACATCTGCTAAAAAACCGTTTTTAGAAAACGCAAAAGGGGGCAAGGTCGAATACCACCTATATGTAAATGACACATTAGCCAACATCAGTGGAAAAAGAAAGGTCTCGGCACTTGCTATGAATGGTCAGATCCCTGCACCGACCTTAAATTTTACCGAAGGGGACACTGCCGTCATCCATGTCCATAATCTGATGCGCCATGAAACTTCAATCCATTGGCATGGCCTTCTTTTGCCCAATAAGGAGGATGGTGTACCTTATCTGACAACCGCCCCGGTAGAGCCAGGCGGACAGTACACATTTACCTTCCCGCTTATTCAAAGCGGGACCTTTTGGTATCATTCCCATACCATGCTCCAGGAGCAAAGCGGATTGTATGGTTCAATCGTGATCCAGCCTAGAAAGAAATCTTATGAAGTGGACAAGGAGTTTGTGCTTTTGTTATCGGACTGGACAGATGAGAACCCAAGGCGTGTGCTGAATGCGTTGAAAAGGAATGATCCGGCTAGTGAGTGGTATTCTATTAAAAAAGGGTATGCCCAGAGCCTTGATAAGTTAATACAGCACAAAGGATTGGGCAACAGGCTCAAGAATGGCTGGAAACGAATGCCGCCCATGGACCTGTCTGATGTTTATTACGCAGCATTTCTTGCAAATGGAAAACGCAAAGAAAGTATTCCGGATTTAAAACCCGGTGATAAAGTCCGGTTACGTGTCATTAACGGTTCAGCTTCGACCTATTTCTATCTGCATGGAGGGGCAGGAAAACTGGAATTGATCTCATCTGATGGGATCGACGTAAAGCCAATCAAAATAGATCGGTTGCTGATGGGGATTGCCGAAACTTATGATTTTCTGTTGACTGTCCCAAAGAATAAAACCATGGAGTTTAGGGCAACTGCCCAAGACGTCTCCGGATTTGCTTCTTTATATTTCGGGAAAGGGGATACACTATCTGCCGCACCGATCCCCAGGCCTAACGTTTGGAATATGGATGAGATGATGATGAGCATGGCTGTTAATTTCCCAGATAGAATGAACCATTCGGGAATGGGTGAAATGGATCATAGCAAAATGAAAATGGAGCC
>NZ_FUZA01000015.1 GCF_900167945.1 Dyadobacter psychrophilus | reverse complement strand
GCCCTTTTTTGCGAAAAGTTCTTTAAGAATTTGATTGTCCAGGCTCAGGTCGGCAAACATCTTTTTCAGGCGTGAATTTTCCTCCTCCAAATCTTTCAGCCGTTTGACGTCAGATGCTTCCATTCCTCCATACCGGCTTTTCCAGTTATAAAAAGTGGCCTCAGAAATGCCATGCTGCCGACAAATCTCCTTAGTAGTGATGCCGGTTTCCTGCTGTTTGAGGATCGAAACGATCTGGGTTTCTGTGAATCTCGTCTTTTTCATCAGTTTAAAATTAAGTGATATTCTCTAATTTCAAACTGTCTGTCATTTAGGGACACTTACACACTTGTATTAATAATCCTTTGGCTGATCGGGTATCTTGGATTTGACGGCTTTGGGATGGGCATCATCATTCATTATTTACTTGTAATAGCAGTTGTAGCTATTCTTCTCAGAGTAATTCGAGGTTAAAAGGTAATTATTAACCTACTGTAATTGCATGTTAGCTGGATTTATCTCACTAAATCAGAGTTGGGAGATCAAGTAAATTACATCCGGGTAACCCATTCAATACTATTTCTTTGAAGTCTGATTTTTTGATCCTGTTCCATTTTCTTTAATAATCTTGATATTACCTCCCGAGAAGTATTGAGATCATTGGCAATCTGATGATGGGTAATTAAAATCTGACTGGTCTCAGTAGTTCTAAACCGATTTTTCAGATAAAATTCCAGCCTTTCGTCCATGCCCTTAAATACTACATTGTCAAATACTACCAGCAGCTCTTCAAAGCGGGCCCGGTAGTTGGCAATGACAAAGTAATACCAGGTTTTATATTTCTGCATCAGCTCGTCCATTAACTGGATGGGTATCAGAATTGCCACGGTATCTTCCAGGGCTTTGGCCATGATCTCACTAGCCTCTTGTTTTGTATTACAGATCATCGATAAGGCGCATGCGTTTCCTGGTTGAAGATCATAAACAAAGGCTTCCTGACCATCATCTCCCTGACGGTAAAGTTTTACTCTCCCGCTTCCAATAAGCAAGGTGTGTTTAATGTACTGTCCGGCCCGCATGATTACTTCTCCGGCTGGAATCTTTTTCAGGCTGCATTCCCGGATCAAGTGTTGTTTTAATTCAGGCTCAAAGTCCGCAAAAACGGTATCGAGATAGTAGGAAATATCTTCACTCATAAGTAGCTAAATAATTAAGCGAGGCATAAAGTCATAAAAAAAATGCACCCTAAAAGGTTCCGAAATGCTTGGAAGTACAAGTTTTGGGACATAATAAATATTATTTCCCATATGTGACCTTTATCACTTTCCCGGCGCTTGACACTTCTGATTTTTGCAGCATAAACAATGCAAAAAATGGAAATCATCGCCTACATAGCGTCTGTATTTATTGGTATCTCATTGGGTATGATCGGCGGGGGCGGCTCCATTTTGACTGTGCCGGTCCTGGTCTATATGTTCGGTATTAGTCCTTTGGTATCAACATCGTACTCGCTGTTCATTGTCGGATCCACCAGTCTTGTCGGGGCATACAGCAATTATTTGAAAGGCGCAGTCAAAATTAAGACGGCACTGCTCTTTGGAAGCACATCGATCACAACGGTTTTCCTGACGCGTAAGTTTTTAATTCCATTGGTGCCCCATGATCTTTTTAGCATTGGAGCCTTTCAGATCACCGAACCTTTACTGACGATGGTGCTCTTTGCTGTGCTGATGGTAGCGGCATCGGTAGGCATGATCAAAAGCAAAGAGCGAAAACCGGGGTGTTTGGAGTGTGACTTAAAAGGTAATATTGCCCGGATGCTTTTAAGCGGCATTGGGATTGGATTAACTACGGGTTTTCTGGGAGCAGGGGGCGGGTTTTTGCTGATCCCGACATTGGTATTGATCCTGGGGATGCCTATGAAGGAAGCTGTGGGCACTTCGCTTCTGATTATCGCGCTGAATTCGCTGATCGGTTTTGCAGGGGATATAGGACATTTCGTGATTGACTGGGCTTTTCTACTGAAAATCACTGGTATTGCCATGGCAGGGATTTTAATCGGGGGCATCCTAGCCAAAAGGGTTAATGCTACTTCTTTGAAGAAGGGGTTTGGCTGGTTTGTGCTGGTGATGGGGATTTATATTATATCCTCCGAGCTGATGCATCTCAAATAATTTCCGATCACTAGCCAAGCAGGTGAAAATGATTTTCATTCTTTTTCGCAATGTGACTCTTGTCACTGACCAGCCAGCTAAACATCCTGAAATTTGTATAGTTAATTCAAAAAGGGTTGAAAAATCAAAAAATCATCAATATGAAAATTGAGCAAATTTATACCGGCTGCCTCTCGCAAGGAGCCTATTATATCGAAAGCAATGGGGAAGCTGTGGTAATCGACCCACTGCGTGAAGTTGAGCCCTATATCAACCGTGCAGAACAAAATGGGGCAAAAATAAAATATGTCCTGGAAACGCATTTTCATGCGGATTTTGTATCAGGCCATATTGACCTGGCTGAAAAAACCGGTGCACAAATCGTTTTCGGCCCGACTGCTAAGCCTAGCTTTGATGCGCTTGTAGCCGTAGACGGCCAGGTTCTGAAAGTGGGCGATGTGTCGCTTACAGTATTGCATACACCCGGGCACACCATGGAAAGCACCTGTTATCTTTTAAGTGATCAGCAGGGAAAACAGGTTGGCATTTTTACAGGGGATACCCTGTTCATTGGTGATGTTGGGCGTCCTGACTTGGCACAAAAGGTATCCGCCGGACTGACACAAGAAAAGCTGGCAGAGCATCTGTTTGATTCCCTGCGTAATAAGATTATGCCACTTGCTGATGATATTATTGTCTATCCGGCCCACGGCGCAGGAAGTGCGTGCGGCAAAAACATGAGCAAAGAAACAACCGATACATTGGGTAGCCAGAAAACCTCCAACTATGCACTCAGGGTGGATATGACCAAGGAAGAGTTTGTCGAAGAAGTTACGGGTGGGCTGATGCCACCCCCTGCTTATTTTCCCGAGAACGTTTTGATGAATGTCAATGGCTACGAAAGCATTGACAGGGTTCTTGAAAGGGGAGCCCAGGCTTTGGATGCGGCGGCTTTTGAGGCGGTGGCAAACCAAACTGGCGCGGTCGTCCTTGATACGCGGGATGCAGAAATCTTTGCAAAAGGATTCGTTCCTAACTCGATCAACATCGGAATAAATGGGGGCTTTGCTCCCTGGGTTGGAGCGCTTATTCCCGACATCAAACAAAGCATATTGATAATAACTGAGCAGGGTAGGGAAGAAGAAGTGGTGACCCGTCTTGCGCGTGTGGGCTATGACCATACGATCGGATATTTAAAAGGTGGGATCGATGCCTGGGTTAAAGCCGGTAAAGAAACCAGCCAGATCCAGTCAGTAACCGCTGACCAGATGAGTCAGCGCTTGAAAATGGACCCTGCCATCGGCGTGCTGGACGTACGTAAGGCAAGTGAGTTCCTGTCTGAGCATATGCTGGATGCAGAAAATATCCCCCTGGATTATATCAATGATCACCTGGCGCAGATTGATAAAAACAAAACGTACTTCGTACACTGCGCCGGCGGTTACCGGTCGATGATCTTTAATTCAGTGCTCAAAGCACGGGGATATGACAATCTGATCGATGTCAGGGGAGGTTTTAAGGCAATTAAGGATTCAGGCAAGCTTGAAGTAAGCAACTATGTTTGTCCAAGTACACTATTGTAAGAAAAGATCATGGGAATTATGTCATTGTTTTTCGGAAATAATAAAACAGACTTGAAAGGCCTTGTCGGGCACGGGGCATTGATCGTTGACGTGCGTAGCCCTGAGGAATTCGCATCGGGCCATATTGATGAGAGCATTAATATTCCGCTGGATAAGATCAGCGACAAAGCATCATTTTTGAAAAAATGTGGAAAGCCTGTCATTACCTGTTGTCGTAGTGGCACGCGCAGTGGGCTGGCAGAAGGGATATTAAAAATGGCCGGGGTCCAGGTTTATAACGGTGGGGCCTGGGATAAGCTCAGACAAAAAATTCAATAAAAAAACACCTTCATACTATTATGCTGGAAATTATAAAACAGCCCTGGCCCTGGTATGTGGCCGGGCCGCTGATCGGGCTAACAGTGCCTGCACTTTTAATACTGGGTAATAAGTCCTTTGGGATTTCATCATCGCTCCGGCATGTTTGCGCCATGTGCGTTCCGGCTAAAATCCCGTTTTTTCAATACGATTGGAAAAAGGAGTTGTGGAATATGTTTTTTGTGCTGGGTATTTTTTTGGGAGGGATGATAGCGGTGACATTTCTGGCTAACACCGAACCAGTCCAGCTGAACCCATCATTGGTAAAAGAGCTGAGCATTTATGGTGTTACTGATTTTTCATCGCTCGTGCCTGTTGAGCTGGTAAGTTGGAATAAACTTTTGACGCTGCCCGGATTGATCATGATGGTTGGTGGTGGGTTTCTGGTAGGGTTTGGTGCGCGCTACGCGGGTGGCTGCACGAGCGGTCACGCGATTATGGGACTTGCTACCCTGCAATGGCCCTCGCTGGTTGCAACAGTATGTTTTATGATTGGCGGATTTGTAATGGCAAACTGGATATTGCCTTTCATATTAATGATGTAAGCAGATGAAAGATAACTTAAAAGCACATTGGGAAAATATTTATGGTACCAGCTCACCAGAGCAGTTAAGCTGGACAGAACAGAAGCCAGCGTATTCATTGGCCCTGATTCAGGATACAAATACCGCGAAAGATAGTGCAATCATTGACATTGGTGGCGGTGACAGCCTGCTTGTAGATTATTTATTGCTGGAAGGTTACAGGGATATAACTGTTTTGGATATTTCAGCCAAGGCGATAGAGAAAGCCCAAAAAAGGCTTGGCGCAAAGTCTGAGCAGGTTACCTGGCTGGTGGTTGATATACTGGATTTTAAACCGGAAAGACAATACGCACTCTGGCACGACAGGGCGGTGTTTCACTTCCTGATCACTGCTGAGCAGAAAGCGCACTACAAGCGCATCGCTGAAAACGCGGTCGCAAAAGGGCATATGATTTTGGGCACTTTTTCTTTGTCCGGCCCTCAGAAATGCAGTGGATTGCCGGTGAGTCAGTACGATATGACTGCACTTGCCGATGTCTTTAAAGATTCGTTTGCCGTAGAAACTCATTGCTACGCAACGCATATTACGCCTTTTCAAACAAGTCAGGATTTCCTTTTTGCGGATTTCATCAAAATAAACAATTAAAAGAGTATGGCCAATTCATCAGTAGAGCAGACGGCACAAAGCGAGCATGACATCCGGGCAACTGATTCAATATGCATCAATGAGAGTCAAAAACAACATAAATGGTATTACAACTTAAAATACCTTGTGGTTGGATTACTTTTTGGCGTACTATTTGTGAAAGCAGAAGTGATCAGCTGGTTTAGGATCCAGGAAATGTTCAGGCTGCAATCGTTTCATATGTACGGCATTATTGGAAGCGCCGTACTGGTCGGAATGATTTCAGTGTGGCTTATCAAACGGTACCGGATCAAAACCATTTCAGGGGAAGCTATCACCTTCACTGATAAGAAGTTCAATAAAGGACAAATTTATGGAGGCCTATTATTTGGGTTGGGCTGGGGTCTGACTGGCGCTTGTCCAGGGCCTTTGTTTGCACAGATTGGTATGGGGGCAACTGTTGTAATCGTCACGCTAATTAGCGCAGTGGCAGGAACCTGGGTATATGGCAGGTTTAGGGATCAATTACCTCATTAGTTACAGTTTAGAGTTGAATTAAAAACATTTGTTATGAAAATCCAACAGTTCGAAGATAAATTCTTGGCACATTACAGTTATGCCATCCTGAGTGAATGCGAATCAAAAATGGTATTAATCGATCCGGCCCGGAATCCAGAGCCGTATTATGCGTTTGCAAAAGAGCATCAAGTCCAGATTATCGCTGTTATAGAAACGCATTCACATGCCGACTTTGTCAGCAGCCATCTGGAAATCGCCCAGACCACTGGAGCTGCCATTTATGCGAGCCGAAAAATTGATGCTGCTTATACTCTGACGCCTTTTGACGAAGGAGACACATTAGCCTTTGGCAAAATCGTATTGAAAGCTATTAACACACCAGGCCATTCGGATGACAGCATATCTGTTCTTTTAGAGCATGATGGTAAACCTAAGTATTTGTTCAGTGGGGATACGCTATTCATTGGCGATTGTGGCCGTCCGGATTTGAGAGGAACTGGCAAAGACATGGACGCGCAGCGCAACAGACTGGCAGCTAAAATGTATGATTCACTTCGCAATAAACTACTTCCATTACCTGATGATGTTATCCTTTACCCGGCGCATGGAGCGGGCACTTTATGCGGAAAAGCGCTGAGTGATGCTTCCAGCAGCAGTATGGGAGAGCAAAAGAGAGAGAATTGGTCTTTACAGCCCATGAGTCAGGAAGCATTTGTACAACAATTAACGTCTGATCAGCCCTTTATTCCAGGCTATTTTCCTTTTGATGTCGATCTTAACAAAAAAGGCGCACCAGCATTTGGTGAAAGTGTTGGTAAAGTAAAGCTGGCTTCATCATTAGGGCAAAGTAAGGCTGAGCAATTAGATCCTGATCTATGGGTTGTAGATAGCCGCGACCAACAGGATTTTAAAAACGGGCATCTGGCCAGATCCATTAATATTATGGATGGAACCAAGTTTGAAACGTGGCTGGGAAGCATGATTGATCCTTCGGAGCAGTTTTATCTTGCTGCCCAGGATATACAAACTTTGAAAGAGCTTATCAAGCGCACAGCATCCATCGGATATGAAGCCAAGATCAAGGAAGCTTTTGTATTAAATAGTGGGCAGCAAACTATTCAGCTTTTGGACCTGAAAGATTTTAGGGCTCATCAGGACAAATACACTATTGTTGACGTAAGAAACAGCTCGGAAGTGTCTGAGAATCCGATTTTCAGCAGTAGTATTTCGATTCCGCTGGCCGATTTGAAAAGCAGGATTGATGAAATCCCGCTTGATAAGTCGATTGCAGTACACTGCGCGGGTGGATACCGGAGCGCTATTGGCAGCTCACTGATTGCTTCGCTAATTGGCGAGGGCAAACCGGTATATGACATTGGGAAACACATCAAAGAGTTTGATCAGTAGCCTTCTATTGAATAGGTTAATCTGCCAATAGCTTTTTTTAAAATAAATGTCATTTGGCTCACTAAAAACCCGATCGTTTGCGTTAGTAGTATTACAGCAAGCGGTCGGGAGGCGTGATCGGATACTACTTTACCTTGCAATATTTAATTTTCATAGTGAAACAATACGATATAAAACATCAAGTTCAAGGATGCAAGCCTGTCAGGGCGGTAGTCTTCTTGTTTTTTATTTTATTTTTGTTGTCCAACTGTCAAATTAAAAAATCTTTAAGTGATGCGCTTCTAGATCACTCACGCCAAGCGAATACCACACAGAGAATTGATAAGGGTTTACCTGCTGCTACTAAGGTGACCCAGCATGAGGCTTGTGGAGTGCTTAATAACTCGGCCTATGCTGATCAGGATCTTCATGCTACATCAGATACGGCCACCTTGCCGGTGGTTGAGTTCTTTATACTGACGTATCTACCGTTTTTGCTGATTTTCACTAGATTTTCTGGCGATGTGCATAGCCCTTTAGCGCATCTTTTTAAAGTTTTACCTGCCGACAGTGGCAGTCCCATCTACATCAAAAACAGATATCTTCTCATTTGAGCCTACATAATAAATCTAACTTTTTATTGGCACTAGCAGGATTTTAACTCTTGTTGATGTCGCAGTTTTAAAACTAACAGATTTAATATGATAAGGCTTAAGCTTTGTCTGACAAGCATTTTGATCATGCTAGTCGGCTCATCTTTGCATGCACAATCCAGTTTGGGACTTACCCAAATCTGGGAAATGACCCTTTCTAATTATCCGTCACTAGCCTCGAAACAGGCGCAACTGGATGAATCCAGATTGGCCAGAAGGCTCACCCGGAATAATGCCTATATGCCCAATGTGCAATTGCAGCTTCAAAATTCGATGGGGACCTACGCCAGCAGTAGCGGCGCGTTCTTTCCGCTTCCTGGCGTGATTAATATTAACGGCCGGGCAGCAGGGCAACCAGGCCAGCCGACAGCAGCATTCAATACTTTCGGTTCCGTTGTAGCAGATTGGAGATTCTTTGAATTTGGCCGCAAAAATCTGGCCATCAAAGCTGCTGATCAAGGTATTGATCAGGCGACAAATGAGCTCAGTGCCGAGCAGCTCAGACTAAAAACCAGGTCTACGCAATTATTTTTGAAGCTGTTAAACAGTAAAGTTAATTTGCAATGGGCACTTCAAAATGAAGCACGTACAAAACAAATCTTTGAGTTATCAGCAAGTCTGGCTGTGGCAGGCTTAAAGCCGGGAGCAGACAGTTCACTTGCCCTGTCTGCGTATTTGCAGACGGATGCAGAGCAGGAGTCATGGCACGCACAATTAAGCTCAGACCTGCAAGCGCTGACTGAACTCGCACCTGAGGTTGATACAGCCCAGGCGCTATATTATCAGCCTTACCTGGCCCCGGCACCTGTAATGCAAGGCGGCATGATAGAGAATCCCCACCCATACCTGCAAGTACTTGATGATGCTGTAAGGTATGGTCAAACTCAGGCTGAGCTCGCCGGCCGCCAGGCGCTACCCTCGTTTTCAGCACTTGGAGGGCTTGCCCTGAGGGGCAGCGGTATTAGTCAGGATGGCTTAGTTGAAAATGGGGTTTTCGATGGCTATGCAAACGGGTCCACCAACTACTTGTTGGGTCTGGCTGTTACTTGGAACATAACCAACGCTTCAAACAGTAGTCTTGAGAAGAAACGTATATTGTCAAGAGTTAGGTCACGCCAGGCAAATTACGATGTTCAAAAACTCGATCTGGACATTCGGCATATTTCTGCCTCAAAACGTATCGAAGGCCAACTAAGACAAATCAGCAGCATAAATGCAGCGGTTAAAAACGCCAGGCTGGCTTACGAGCTTTATTTATCAAGATATGAGAATGGGCTGATCAGTTTGACAGAACTATTGCAGATCCAGTTGATCTTACAGCAAGCAGAGAAAACCAATATCGATGCCCATAGTCAACTATGGGAGCACGTTCTGGTCCGCTCGGAGGCATCGGGCGATTTTTCCTATCTGCAAAACCAATTTAAATAGAATACGATGAATATTATAAGGCTTGCTTTGCGAAGACCTTTATCGATAATGGTAGCTGTTATTGGTATAGCTTACTTTTCTTTCACGGCGATCCGCAAGATCAATGTGGATATATTCCCTAGGGTCGAACTTCCGGTCATCTATATTGCTATGCCCTATGGTGGGCTATCACCAGCCTATATGGATGGTTTTATGGCCAACGAGTTTCAGAAAGTGCTCATATTTGTAAGCGGTGTCAAGGATATTGACTTTAAAAGTATCCAGGGTTTTACGCTGATGAAATTGACATTTTACCCTGGTACCGATATGGCGCAGGCTTCTGGCGAGGTTTCAACCCAGGTTTCCAGGGCTATGGGCTTTCTGCCACCTGGAGCAGTGCCGCCTCAGGTCGTGCGCTTTGATGGCAGCTCGATCCCGATCGGGCAGCTGGTGTTCGAAAGCCCTCAAAGATCAATCACTGAGCTTCAAAATATGGCCCTGACCAAGATCAGGCCGATGTTTGTGTCCATCCCTGGTGTGACGGCCCCTGCACCTTTCGGTGGTAATATCCGTACGATGGTTGTCAAGGTTAATTCCGATCTGATGCAGTCCTACGGGCTTTCAGCGGAAGAAGTCACTACTGCAATAGCCAAGAATAATTTTCCGGCCCCTGCTGGAAACATCCGGATCGGCAACCAAAATTTGATGAGCCCGCTTAACTCGATTGCCAATGATCCACAGGAATTTTTAGATATTCCAATCCGGAAGGGTTCAGGGACCAATGTATATGTCAAAGATATTGCCAGTGTAGAAGATGCGGCCGATATCACCACCGGCTATGCGATCATCAACGGCAAACGGTCTGTGTATTTGCCTGTGATCAAAAAATCAGATGCGTCTACGCTCAAAGTGGTTGAAAACCTGAAAGCTGCCATACCCATGCTGAAAGCAGCCTTGCCGGAAGATGTAGATATACGGTATGTTTTCGACCAGTCGGGTTATATCGAGCGTTCACTTGAAAACCTGATCCACGAAGGCATTTTAGGGGCGCTGCTAACAGGGCTGATGGTATTTCTTTTTCTGGGAGATTCGCGTGGATCATTGATTGTGGTAATGACCATACCCATCGCGATCCTTTCCGCTGTGATTATGCTATACATGCTCGGTCAAACCATCAATGTGATGACTTTGAGCGGTCTTGCGCTTGCCATTGGGATCCTGGTAGATGAAGCTACGGTAACCATTGAAAATATCCATCAGCATTTTGAAATGGATAAACCCAAAAAAAGGGCTATCCTGGATGCACTGCTTGAAATTTCGGTCCCTAAGCTTTTAATTCTGCTCTGTATACTAGCGGTACTGATCCCTTCATTTATGATGAGTGGCATTCCAAAAGATATGTTTATGCCGCTCTCTTTGGCTGTGGCTTTTGCTATGATCGCCTCTTTTCTGGCTTCCCAGACATTTGTTCCCATCATGGCAAACTGGCTAATGAAACCAGAAAAGCTAAAAGCCCATCACAGGGTTAAAGGCGCAAAGCGGACATGGTTTGACGCTTTTAAGTCCCAATATTTATTGCTCACCCGCCGTTTGCAAGGCAGGCCCGTAGCTGTTTTGACGGTCTATGCGCTTGCAGTAGGTGTTATGGTGGCGGCATCTTTTCTGGCAGTCGGAACTGATATTTTACCAGCTAGCAACAGCGGTGATATACAGCTACGGATTGTCGCCCCCGAGGGCAACAGGCTTGAAAATACAGAAGCATACCTAAAAAAAGTGACGGGTATCATCCAGCAGGCACTGCCTGAAAATTCGATTAAAATCAGCTCTGCCTTTGTAGGCCTTCAGCCATCGGCTACCGCTATTAATCCCATCTTTCTGTTCACCAGTGGTTCGCATGAAGCGGTTTTGCAGATTTCGATTGATCAGACGATTTTTAAAGAGTCCATTTCAGCACTCAAGGAAAGGATCAGGTCACAAGTAAAAAAAGAGCTGCCTGAGCTGAAAATCAACTTTGAGCCTATGGAGCTTGTTGAAAAGATTATGAGCCAGGGGGCCATGACTCCCATACAGATCAAAGTTGCAGCAGGGCAGCTAAAAGCTGCTAATCAGTATGCGTTGAAGTTGAAAGGGGAAATGGATAAAATCCCTTTTTTAAGAGATGTTCGTATTGCCGAGCCGGTCAATTATCCGAGTGTAAAGATCAATGTAGACAGGCAGCTTGCAGCCCAATTTGGTCTGACTATGGAAGACGTCTCACGGGCGCTGGCTATTGCCACATCATCAACCCGTTTTACCAATAAAAACCTGTGGGTTGATCCTAAGTCAGGTCTAGTATTTCAGGTGCAGGTGCAGATACCGGAATCTGATATGGGCTCGCTGGACAAACTTCGCTCTATTCCTCTCAAATCGGGCGAGCCGCGACCGGTACTCGAAGACGTGGCCAGCCTGGAAATGGTTAAGCAAGCAGGACAGGTAAACCGGCAGGGATCAAACCGGTATGTTACTATACTAGCCAATACCTACCAAAAAGATCTGGGTAGCGCTTCCGGCGCAGTCAAACAAGTTCTGGCGGATGCGGGTGATGCACCACGCGGGGTAATTGTTTCAAGCGAAGGGCTCATGCAGCTGCTGGATGAGACCATGTCGGGACTCCAGACCGGTTTGGTGGTTGCAATTGTGGTGATCTTTTTGATGCTGACAGCTTATTATCAGTCCTTTAAAATATCTGCGATGATACTTGCTGTCGTGCCAGCTGTGATCGGTGGAAGTATCCTGATGCTTTTGTTATTTGGCAGCACACTTAATTTACAGTCCTACATGGGTATTATCATGTCGGTGGGTGTATCTGTTTCTAATGCGGTGCTTCTAATCAACCAGGCTGAGCATAACAGGTTGTACATGGGGATGCAGGCACGGCAGGCAGGCCTTGCTGCGGCATCCTCGCGCCTGCGGCCCATCGTGATGACGACGCTGGCTATGATTGCCGGTATGGTCCCGATGGCTTCGGGCATGGGAGATGGCGGCGAGCAGGTCGCCCCGCTGGGACAGGCTGTAATCGGTGGCCTTCTTTTGTCCACGCTTACTGTGCTTTTGGTTATGCCGCACCTTTTTACATGGGCGATGCGTAAAACAGGCCGAGAAAGTCCATCACTGGATCCGGACGACACCGAGGCTCAATTAATTGCAATCACTAAATGAATAGGACAATGCTGTCAAACATGATGACAACTCATAAAAATTCAACCGTTCTCTTTCTGGGCCTAGCCCTGATAAGTGCTGGTATAAATGGCTGCGATAGCAAACCAGAAACAGACAGCCAAAGCAAGCCAAATGTGAAAGGCCCTGTGAGCGTGCAGGTAATCAGTCCAGTGAAAGACCAGCCAGACTACACGCTGGCGTTGCCAGGTGAGCTAAAACCTTATGAACAGGTCAGCCTATTTGCAAAGGTCAAGGGCTTTGTAAAAAACATCCATGTTGACCGTGGCAGTGTAGTCAAGAAAGGACAGGTACTTGCCATCTTAGAAGCTCCGGAGGTCTCACAACGCTTTCAGTCAGCCAGGTCTGACCAGCAGAAGTTCTATGAAGATTTTCAGCTGAGCCGTCAGATGTATGAAAGGGTTTTGAAAGCTACCCAAAAGGACGGTTCTGTTGCCGCCATCGAGCTGGATAGGGCTAAAAGCAAACTAAGAAGTGACAGTGCTGCGTATCAATCTGCTATATCGAGTGCCCAATCCTTTGGACAGATCGAAGAATATCTAAAAATTATTGCGCCATTCGATGGCGTAGTAGTGGAAAGGAATGTATCAGTGGGAGCCTTGGTGGGGGAAAATAATACAACACCGCTGCTGGTTATTGCCCAGAACAAAAAGCTAAGGCTGACTGTTGCAATTCCGGAAAAACATGCACAGTCTGTTGGAAAAAATGCCATGGCCAGCTTTACGGTTTCCAATCTGCCTGGGAAAATGTTTACGTCTGTTCTATCCAGGAAAAGCCAGGTTTTACAGCAGCAGAACCGCTCGGTAACCGCTGAATTTGATGTGGAAAACAAGGATAATTCCCTGGATGGAGGGGAGTATGCCCAGGTAACGATGAAGCTAAGGCGTCCAGATTCTACTTTATGGGTGCCTGCCAGCAGCATCGTGCACGCGCAGTCGGGAACATTCGTATTGCGTGTGGAAAACCAGGCGGTCAGAAAAGTGCCCATCAGTGAGGGAACAAGACGGGATTCGGTCCAGGAGGTATTTGGCGAGCTGGATCGAAAAGACCAGATTGTCAAAATTGGCAGCGAAGAGCTGCTCAATGCCGGTAAGGTTAAAATTAAATAACACTTTAAAATAGAAATAATGATGAAAAAGAAATGGTTATCGCCTTCAAACATATTCTCGGCCATGATGGTGGTATTTATCGCAGCTATGGTGATCAGCCCACAGGTAAAAGGATGGACAATTCAGAGCCTGATGAAAATCGGCCTGTTCCAGCCCAAAATTGACAGGCAGCCTGATGAAGCTGCCGCAGAACCTTTACCAAATGTTTATTTTAAAGATGGTGGTGGAAAGACGATTGATCTGGCCTCGTTAAAAGGAAAAGTCATATTTATCAATTTTTGGGCAACCTGGTGCCCGCCCTGCATTGCAGAAATGCCTTCGATCAATGATTTGCATAGCAAGTTTAAGGAGAATGAAAAGGTGGTCTTTTTGATGGTGGATGTAGATGGTAATCACCAGAAGTCAGATAGCTTCATGAAGAAGCACCAGTATGCTTTGGAGGTGGTAAGTCCGGCCAGCGAGATACCGCCGGTTTTTATGCAGGGAGCCGTTCCTACTACGGTTATTCTGGATAGGCAAGGCAAAATGGTATACAGACAGGAAGGTGCTGCGGACTACAGTAGTCCTAAAATTGTTGATATGATCGCACAGCTTGCAAAGTAGGAAAGGCCACTTAATAATCATTATGAAGCAAACTGCTTATGACAAATCTCACCAAAGTTTGTAGGCTTGTTTATCAGATTATGTATCATTCCAATCAATGGAAAGATCATGCATTTTGAAAAACTTTACAGGCTGTCTGACTTAGCACCTAGTCCAATGCAGCAGCATAATCATACTTAATAAGTAAATCAATTAAAACTATAAGAAATGAAAAAGATCGCATGCCTTTTATTTGCCACCTTATTGTTGCTTTCAAGCCGAGCCTGGGCGCAAAATAAACCGTTTAGCCCCAGTGAGTTTCACGGTGCAACTGCCGATAAAAAGTCTTATAAGGTCGTCTACCAACTGAATAGCGACGATGATAAAACAATTAAGGCAACCCTAAAAAACATAATGAATGCCCTGGAAGATCCCCGTTTGAAAGGAAAGCTCAAGGCTGAGCTCGTAGTTCACGGCGGGGGAGTTGCGGTCTTCAAAAAAACCAATCCTTATGAGAGCCAGGTGAAGGCCTTACAGGCAAAAGGGGTTATCCTGGCGGAATGCGAAAACACACTTCGGGAGCGTAATATCAGTAAGGATGAGCTTTTCGATTTTATATCATTTGTCCCTAGCGGTAACGGCGAGATCATAATCCGTCAGCAGCAGGGGTGGGCGGTTGTACACCCATAAACGCCTACCGCTATGAATAGAATTGTTTTTCTTACGATTATGCTCGTAAACCTTTTTGCTTTGGGCAGGGTGAGCGGGCAGGATCATTCTTTTGATCCGCCCTGGAATACGCCGCCCACTGAAGGCTTACAGTTTACAGTACCAGGCATAGACAATGTACCTGATCTGTATGGAGATATTACTGATCCCCAATTAATCATATTTTTTGGAGGTAACCAGTTTATGGTGATTGATGATTTGTTATCAGCATTTAAAAAACAGTATCCGCAGTATCAACGGGTATTTGCAGAGACGTTACCGCCCGGGATTTTGGGCAAACAGATCCAGTCTGGATCTATAACGATTGGGAATATGCGTATCAGTCATCAGCCGGACATTTATACCGCCGGAAAAGGGAAAATTGATGAGTTCTCGGACATGTTTTTGCGAACAGAAACCTATGCTAAAAGCAAACTTGCCATTATGGTTCAGAAAGGCAACCCGCAGCAGATAAAAAGCCTGGCAGATCTGGGCCATAAGGACGTGTTGGTAAGTATGCCAAACCCGGAATGGGAAGGGATAGGGAAGCTTATCGAAGAAGCTTATACGAAAGTTGGCGGTCAGAAGCTTCGCGAGCTGATTATGCATGACAAGGTAAATGCGAAGACAACTTTTTTAACCCAGATCCATCACCGGCAAACACCGATGCGAATTTTGTACGGGCAATCACATGCAGGTCCGGTCTGGTATTCTGAGGCCTATTATCAAAAAATGATCGGGCATCCGATTGAGCTGGTAGAAATTCCTGAGAAAGATAATATTGAATCAACCTATGTGGCTGGTTTGCTAAAAAAAGCACCCCATCCGAAAGCGGCGAAGGATTTTATGGATTTTCTAACCAGTACTACCGCAAAAAATATTTATGTCAAATATGGCTTTAATGTAAATTAAACGGCCTGTCCTAAAAATTCTTTTCGAACATGAAAAAGATCACACAAATTATTACAGTATTATCTCTGTTAGTATCATTTACATTCGTGCAGGGACAAACTAAGCAGGAGCCCTGGTCTTCTTCTCAGCTTATGCCACCAAAGCAATTGGCAGACCGGATCCAGCAAGCAAAAACTCTTATGCCCCTTATCGTTAATATCGGCCCGCAGGCAGTTATCAAAGGTTCTGTGGATATCGGCCCGGCAGACGAAAAGGCCAACCTTAAAAAGCTGGAAACATTACTTTCGAAAGAGGATAAAAACCGTGAAGTGGTCCTGTACTGTGGTTGCTGTCCCTTTGATCGTTGTCCTAATATCAGGCCTGCCTTTTCCCAGATTAAGAAAATGGGATTTAAAAACGCTAAACTTCTGGATATACCCAAGAATATTAAAACAGATTGGATAGATAAAGATTACCCAGTTCAATAATGATTTCTAAAATGAAACAATTACCCCTCATAGTTTTTTTAACGGTTCTTTTGTATGGTATTGGCGGAAATTTATCCGCTCAGCAACCACTTAAAATCGGAAGCCAGGCTCCCGAAATAACGCTGCCTTCGATAACTGGCGAACAAAAGTCGCTTTCATCCATGAAAGGCAATCTTGTGTTGATCGACTTTTGGGCATCCTGGTGCGCGCCCTGCATTCAGGAGCAGCCAGAGCTTAAACGATTATATGCAAAGTATCACCGCCCTGGATCACAAAGCAAAAATTTTGAAATTTTTGCAGTTTCCCTTGACAGTAAAAGAGACGCTTGGCAGCGGGCGATCACGAAACTCGGTCTTCCCTGGACCCAGGTCAGCGATTTGAAATTCTGGGCATCGCCTGTTGCAAAGACTTATCAATTAGAGGGGATTCCTTTCAATGCGATCATTGACGAAAAAGGCTCGATTATTGCACTAAATCTGCATGGAAAAGAGCTAGACCAGTTTTTAAGTGATAAGGTAGGCAAGTAATTTTAGTACTAAACAAACTGATTATCCAAACCAGTTACCTGATTAAGCAAGGTTTGCGGTCGTCCAGGATTCTTGAATCTGCTCTCAGGGAAGGGTTCGCAGGAGAAAGCACTAGGTTCCCCCGAAAGCCGTCTTTTTCTTTAACATACTGACGTGGCTCCCTTTGGTTTACACTTTGCCTATAAGTGCTCGGCCCTAGAGATAACGCGCGTTTAAAGGAGGCCGATAGCCAACACGAACTTAGCCGATCAATTAGATACCGCCAAGCAGGCCAGCGTTAAAGGCCCTGCATCGCTAAATTCATTATAGAAATAGGAAGCAAACATAAAGTTTGGCTTCCTATTTTGTTCAGATTCTCATACTGGCGTGGCCATCTGCTCACAAGCCTTTGCACATGCTCGGCAGGCTTCCGCGCACCGGCGGCAATGATCCATCCCCATATGCGCATGCTGCTCGCATTCCTGTGCACAAGCATTACAAGCATTTGCGCAAACACGGCACAAATCTGCGCTGAATTCGCTTCCCAGGCTCATTACTTCTACGGCGCTACGGCAGATGGCAGCGCATTCAAGATCAAGCTGGATACATCTGACTAACTTTTCTGGATTAGCTTCTTTTAAACATTCAGTTGCACAATAGCTGCATGCCACTGCACAAGCCGCACAAGCGTCGATGCAGTCTTTAAATTGTTGATTTGCCATATTTCATAGTTTAAATAAACATTATTGAAATTGGCGTTTCGATACAAAAACGGTTCCAGTGTCCCAGCTATTTGAGAACTTAATTGTCTTATTTTTTTGCGAGCTGCTAGCTGGCTTTTGTAACCGCTATTGGCTGACTAGTTAGTCGGTCGTTTACTGTTTATTTGAAAAGTTACTTTATTATGTAGGGATGTCTCTGTAAAAATATCAGAAAAAGTATCTCTCATGAGCGTAAGATCGCTGACCTGGAATTCATCAAGAAGTCAATGATTAGCGGTGTAGACAAATGCCTGGAAAAATGGTCGCCCGGATACTGCCGAATGTAACTGTCCAATGCTTGTTAGCGCGATAACCTAGATTTTCACTTTTGAAAAAACATACAAGTTTTCTATGGCGATCTGTTTGCAGCGTTCGTCGTATTTGGCCGTCTCCTGCGCGCTGCCATCAAAGGCTTTTGGGTCATCATAAGGAACGGCAACCCTGGCAGCTGCGCCTTTTACAACAGGGCACGCTTCATCAGCCTGCGAGCAGGTCATGATAGCGCAAAAATTGCTTTGAGGGTTGCTAGCGTCATCATATTTTTTTGAAAAAGCTTTCATAGGTTCAGCTCCGTCCCCGTAGCTTACATGATAAACCGGGTTTTTGCCCTCTGATGTTTTCGTTACCGCAAAACCAGCCCGCTCGCAGGCAGCGACCGCCCGCTCATTGAATGCGCTGGCCTCAGTACCGCCAGAGTATGTTTTCACATTAGGGATATCGTAATTTGCAGCAGCAGTTGCGCCCCAAATTTGGCCGAAATGGCTGCGGCGCGAATTGTGCGTGCAGATGTAAGTGAGCTGCACGGGCTGGCCGGCTTTAACCTGCTTTTGGATAAATGCGGCTATTTTGTCGAGCTCTTCTCTTCTCTCGCCTGGAATTTTTAAAATGTCGTCTTTAATCGTGTTGATGTAGGAAGACAGCTTCGGGTTTAGTGCTTTTTTGTTGTCTGATTTGCTAGCTGGCATGATTGCGGCAGTGGTAAAAAAGGTTATTAGTAAAAGATGGATCAGGCTCATATTTATCAGGTAAGTTGTAGTCAATCGTAAAGATACGATAGAATTTATCAGACAAAAAAATATTCATCGTAATATTGCAATTGATAGAATGCTATCTATATTTGCAGCATGGGAGTAACTAAAACCGAAATATTCACAGAGCAGCAGAACCGTATCGCCGATCTGGCAAAGGCGTTTTCGCACCCGGCCAGGGTTGCGATCTTGCAACTGCTAATTTCCAGAAAAGCATGTGTTTGCGGTGATTTAGTGGATGAGCTCGAACTTGCCCAGGCAACTGTTTCACAGCATTTAAAAGAGCTCAAAAGGATCGGCATTATCCACGGTGAAATCAATCCACCAAGGGTATGTTATTGCATAAACCCGGTCGTGTGGTCAGAAGCGCAAAAAACTTTCGGTACGTTGCTTGATACATTTGCCCTTAGTGAATCCTGCTGCAACTAGGCAGGGCATTTTTTTGAAAATATCAATCGTAATAATACATTTAACCAATAAAAACCATGAGCCAATTAAATCCGGAGACCCGCGGTCCGATGAGCTGGGGTGATTTCAAAAATACCCTTAAACAAAACCCTGATCTGCACCTGCAATTCCAATATGAGGAAGGCAAATTTGTAGACAGCTCTTACCACATTACCGAGATCAAACAAGCACCGATTGTTTCAGTTGATTGCGGCGGGGTAATGAACAGCTGGACAGAAGTGATCGTGCAGCTATGGGAACCCTCAGAGAAAGAAGTAGACCGTTCAATGAAAGTTGACAAAGCGCTGAAAATTGTTGACCTGGTTGAAAAATCCCTTCCCCTGAACCCTAATGCAACCGTTAAAATTGAGTTCGGCAATTCCAGGTTTGATACACGCCAGATGTACCCCGGAGAATTTGCCTCCGATGGTGAAACATTCACTGTTAACCTGGTTCCGGACTTCACCCAATGCAAGGCACTTACCCGAAACCAAAGCTGCGGCACGTCGCCCGCCGAAGCTTCATGCTGCGCGCCTGCCCCTGTTAAACAGGAATTGGAACTGGTCACCTCCGATGGTGAGAGCTGCAAGCCAGGCTCTGGGTGCTGCTAATCAAAACAACCAGCTATGAAACTTCAAATTGATAAAGCAGGGCCAGCAGACAAAGAACTCGTAATCAGCCTGCTGAAAGATGCAGGCCTTCTTACCGAAGACTTGCCTGCTGGCTTGCCGGATTTTCTTTTAGCCAGACAGGAAGGAGCACTTGTTGGTGTTGCTGGAATAGAGCTTTATAGAGAAGTTGGATTGTTACGCTCAGTTGCAGTTCGCCCTGATCATCAGGGTAAGGGCATTGCCCGAAAATTGGTCGAGCAGCTGCTGGCAAATGCTGACACGAAAGAACTTGAAGCTATATATTTGATCACAACCACAGCTGACCATTATTTTGACCGCTATGGTTTTGCGGTCGTAAACCGTGAGCAAGTGCCGGAAGCAATTCAGCAAACCAAGCAGTTTAGTGGCCTTTGCCCAACATCTGCTGTCGTGATGAAAAGAGATTTAAAGCATACAACCACATGAATAACCCGCGTCTTTCCTTCCTAGACCGCTACCTGACTTTATGGATTTTTCTGGCCATGCTGATCGGTGTGTCAATTGGCTATTTCTTGCCAGGCACACCTGATTTTATCAACCAGTTTAATTCTGGGTCAGGCGTGAACGTTCCACTAGCCATTGGCCTTGTGCTAATGATGTACCCGCCACTGGCCAAGGTGCGTTATGCAGAGCTGCCAAAGGTGTTTAACAACACCAAGATCCTGGGGCTTTCGCTGCTTCAAAACTGGATCATTGGCCCGCTGCTGATGTTTGGCCTGGCCGTTATCTTCCTTCCCGATAAGCCTGAGTACATGACTGGCCTGATCATGATCGGCATTGCCCGCTGCATTGCCATGGTCATTGTCTGGAATGACCTGGCTAATGGTGACCGCCTGTATGCGGCAGGACTGGTTGCTTTCAACAGCATTTTTCAAGTCTTGTTTTATTCGGTGTATGCCTATGTTTTCGTAACGGTATTACCGCCGCTTTTCGGCTTGAAGGGCTTTGAGGTTAACATTACTATTGGGCAAGTTGCCCAAAGCGTTTTCATTTATCTGGGCATCCCGTTCTTGGCAGGCATTATTTCACGGATCGTATTAACGAAGCTGTATAGTAAGCAGTGGTATGAGAAGAAATTTCTTCCCGCCATCAGCCCAATCACATTAATTGCCTTGCTCTTTACGATTGTGGTCATGTTTAGTTTGAAGGGCCAGCTGATTGTCAGTATTCCCTTTGACGTGCTGCGCATTGCGCTGCCGCTTACAATCTATTTTGCAATCATGTTTTTCTCTGCTTTCTACCTGTCCAAACGCGCAGGCGCAGATTATGCCAAATCAACATCGCTGGCCTTCACTGCCGCAGGTAACAACTTTGAGCTCGGGATAGCGGTAGCCATCGCAGTATTCGGGATTGATTCGGGGGCTGCATTCGCTGCTGTCATTGGCCCACTAATAGAAGTGCCGGTATTGATCCTGATGGTCAATTTTGCACTCAAACAGCAGCACAAGTTTTCCAATTAACTACATATTAAATGAGAATTGCCCTTTTTTCTGACATTCACGCCAACCTTCCGGCATTGGAGGCGTTTTTTAAAGATGTTGATTCAAGAGACACTGATGCTATTTATTGCCTGGGTGATCTGGTTGGTTACAACATCTGGCCAAACGAAGTAATCGATCAGATCAGGAAACGTGGTATCCCTACCATTGCCGGAAATTACGACTTCGGGATCGGACGAAGCAGCGACGATTGTGGCTGCGCTTATAAAACGGACGATGAAAAAGAAAACGGCAAAGTATCGATTGCTTACACAAACGAAATTGTCAAGGACGAGCAGCGGGCTTATCTAAGAACCTTGCCGGCACACATCCGTCTGGATTTCCAGTTGAATGATAAACCACTTTCGGTTCTTCTGGTGCATGGCAGCCCTCGCAGGATCAACGAATACTTGTTTGAGGACCGTGACGAAAAAAGCATGCTGCGGATCATGGAACAGGCCAGCGCAGATGTGATGCTTTTCGGGCATACCCACAAACCTTATCATAGGATCTTGGGCTCAGTCGAGCCAGACGGCACAGATCATTTCCGGCACGCGATCAATATTGGTTCTGTCGGTAAGCCAAAAGATGGTGACCCAAGGGGTGGTTATGTGATCCTGCATATTAGTACCGATGCACTGGCATCAAGTAAGGATAGCATTACGGTAGAGTTTATACGCTTTCAATATGATATTGAAAAGGCAGCCAAGGCCGTAGAAGGCAGCATCCTTCCCGACGCATATGCAGAATCATTACGTCTGGGGAAATGAAAATAGCACTACTATCTGATATCCATGCAAACCTTCCCGCTTTCAAGGCAGTGCTAGCGGATCTGGAAACCAGGAAGCCAGACGCAGTTTATTGCCTGGGCGATCTTGTGGGCTATAATGTATGGCCTAACCAAGTAATTGGTTTGGTGCGCAAACATGGCATTGCAACCATTGCAGGAAACCACGACCTGAAAGTTGCAAAGATACTGCCTTCCCAAGGCGATTGCAGCAAAGAAGAAAACAGCGAATATGCTTATAAACTGGTTGGAAACAAAGAAAGGGATTACCTGTTAACACTTCCCAGGCATTTGCGAATAGAGTTTCAGCTTAATGATCAGCAGCTGAACATACTGCTTGTACATGGTAGCCCTAGAAGCATCAACGAATATCTGTTGCAGGAACTGCCTGAGCAGTGCATGCTTGAAATAGTCAAAGAATTTAAAGCGGATATCCTTTGCTTCGGACATTCGCACAAGCCTTATCACCGTGTCATTGATTCAGGTGAAAATGGCAGTGAGCATTTTCATCACCTTATTAACACTGGTTCCGTCGGAAAACCCAAAGATGGTGATGCGCGCGCTTGTTATGTACTTATCACGATTAATCAGACAGCCAGTAGTACAGATCAAGATGCTGTTAAGGTTGAATTTGTAAGGGTTAAGTACGATGTAGAAAAGGCAGCGCAGGCCGTAGAGCTGAGCCTACTTCCTAATGCTTTTGCAGATAATTTAAGAAAAGCATATTAACCTTTATTCAGATGAAAGGTTTGATGGTTTTGTTTCTTCTCTTTTTTACCACAGTGGCAACTTGCTATTCTTTAACAAGATGAGAAAAGACGTATGACCTAGGCAATCAATTATCCTGCCTTCTTGACTATCCTGCTGTTCTTGGTGAAAATGGCGGTATAGTTGTAATACAGTTTTCTGTTGGCGAAGATAGCGCTATAGGGAAAGTGAAAGTATTTACCCGCGATGATAAGCTTAATTACGATCTGATCCGGCAGCTGACTGGAAAGAGGATATTTTTGCCTGATCATCATCCAGCCGCAAGATACATAGTCAGATTAAGGTTTGTAAGAGCTAAATAAACCGAATTAAGGGAGGGATGAGAAAGAATATTGCCGAAATGAAATTGCCCATGTATGCGTCTTTCAGCTTGAGCTTCGCTTTGATGGGTGATGCATTTCTATATTCTTTTCTGCCAGTAAATGCTTCCAGCATCCACGTTCCAATCATTTGGATAGGAACCATCCTGTCAATTAATCGCTTCACACGGATTCTGCTTAACCCACTTATCTTGCGCGTTTTCAGTCTTGTGGGATTTCGTATACCTATAATCGTCGCGGCAACTGTATCCGTATTAGCCACAGCTGGCTATGGTGCAGGTTTTGGCATTGTAACTTTGGTGCTGCTCAGGATCTTGTGGGGTATATCGTATTCTGTCCTTCGCGTTGGGGCAATTACTTATGCCATGGATTATCCAAAGAAAGGCCTGGCACTGGGAATGAGCCAAAGCATTATCGAATCAGGCCCACTACTAGCGTTGTTGGTTGGCCCACTGCTTTTTGAAGTAATCAGTCCTAGCTCGATCTTTTTAGTAATTGCGCTCCTTTCGACGCCAGGAATTTGCCTCGCTTTTAAACTAAAAGAAAGGGACAGCTTGCGAGCTCGCCCATTTAACTTCAAATTATCATTTCCATCAGTCTTTAACCGGTTAGCGTTTCTAGCGGCTTTTGCAGTGGAAGGTATGCTTGTGGTTTTAATTGGAGCCCTGTTGATGGATGCGCATCCCTATTGGTCGGCAGTTGAAATTACTGCCGCTGCTGCCGGGTTTCTTATTTTCAGACGGATCTGCTCGCTTTTGATTTCGCCTTTTGCGGGTTGGTCCGCTGACCGGTTTGGGCTTGCTAACATTTACTCAGGGTCAATACTTTTGATCTGCATGGGTTTGCTGCTGGCAACAAGCGGCTGGGTAATGCCGGGATTGATCCTCGTATTTACGTTTTATAATGTCAATGCATCCCTGGCAGCGGGCGCAGCATCCGCTGGGAAAGACGATGTGACGCGCGCTGTCTCAATTAATGCCACTTTCCGGGATGCGGGTTCCGCATTTGGTGCATTGGCGGGCGGCTTTTTATTGGCCAATAACGATGTGAGCCTGATCTTTACTGCTCTCACTTTGCTTTTAATAGTTCATACCTGGGTTTATCACAAACGAACCAAGACATTACTTGTATAGATCATGATTCTCTGGACTGATTAACTTTTAACCATTCATTCCATGAATTCAGATCATTTTCATCATCTATGTCTGAAAGTTCTTCGAGGAGCGTATAACTAAGCCCATGCATGGCGCATTTTTGAAGCGTTAATTCCAGCACACTTGAAGTACTCCATGGTACATCTTCGAAAAGAAAGCTATGGAAACCAGTCATTCCAAGAAGATAATAACCTCCGTCGTTTGCTGGCCCTATCACAACTTGATGCATATCAAGTGCATCAAAAGCCTGCTCGATAATAGATGTATCCAGGCCAGGACAGTCAGTTCCTATAATAAGTACTTTCTCAGCAGACGACTCGAAGACTTCTTTGAAAGCATTTGACATTCTCTCTCCCAGATCGCCGCCTTGTTGTTGGCGAAGCAGAAAATCTTGTCCAATTACAGGAAGGTCACTATGCAGGTTATCGGAAAAGTAAAGCAATTTCTCATAGTTAGCCGTATTCACCTGATTTAAGGTATGTTCCACAAGTTGGCTATAAATTTCTAAGGCCTTCTGGTCGCCAATGGTAGCTGCCAATCTGGTTTTAACCTTTCCAAGCGTTAAATTCTTCAAAAAAACAATTAAAGCGTTGTTCATAGGAAACGGGCTAAATCGTGTTACCGCCGCAGCTTGAACCAGCACCAGCTGTGCAGCCATAGCAATGCTGACCAGTCTTAATTTCACGATTATCGATCAGCTCCTGGTCATAGCGACTGATGTGGTTGTATGCAGCATCAAACTGCATATCGAGCATTTGATTAAAATCACAATCATATAGTGAGCCATCCCAACCGACCGAAACCATTGACCGGCACATGACACCGGTTGCAGCTACGGGATTAAAGGCGTTAACAAGTTTTTCCATGTAGCCATCATAATTACCCGAGCTGATCAGGTAATCCAGATACCGGCTGACAGGAATATTGGTTATTGCAAAAAGCTCATTAAATAAAATTCCAAATTCATCATGCAGGGCCTTTTTGAATTGGCGCTGCAAGCCCTGTTGTGGCGCAGGCATGAATGCCCCATTTGGGTTGTAAACCAAATTAAGGATAAGCCCGCTGCCTTCCACTCCATAGCCTCTCGCGTTTAGCATCCTTAATGCCTTCACAGAATCCTCGAAAACGCCTTTGCCTCTCTGCCGGTCTGTCTTGTCGGCGTTATAGAAGGGCAGCGAGCTGACTACTTCAACCTGATGCTGCTTAAAAAAGTCAGGCAAGTCGTGATATTTTGGGTTGGCTACGATAATAGTCAAATTGCAGCGGACAATAACATGTTTACCAATTGCAGTCAGTTCTGCAACAAACCAACGGAAATCAGGATTCATCTCAGGTGCCCCTCCCGTAAGATCGACGGTAGTAATTTCAGAATCCGCAAGTTTATCCAGGCACTGCTGCATGGTATGCCTGGTCATAATCTCTTTCCGGTCGGGACCCGCATCCACATGGCAATGTTTGCAAATCTGATTGCACATTTTACCAACATTAATCTGCATGGTGGTGGTGCGGGCCGGTTTTAAAGGATACAGGGATGCAGCCTCCATTTTTTGTTCAAAAAGAGGAAGCTGCAGCTTATCAAACACCTGGTCATGCAAGGTCTTGATCTGCGACGCAGAATCCGAGAGCAAATGCCCGCTTGCCTTGAGTGATTTCATTGCTTTACTTGGGTTACTGGTGAAACGCCGACAATCGCTTACATGGAAAGATCTTTTGCTTTGTTCATCATCTGAACGCCGTGCACCAAAGTCGCTCCCCCTCTAATGGCGGCGGCCACATGCACGGCTTCCATCATTTCTGCTTCCGAACACCCTTTTTCCAAGGTATCTGTCGTGTAGGCATCAATGCAGTAAGGACACTGGACAGTATGGGAAACAGCGAGTGCAATCAGCGATTTCTCCCTGGCAGTAAGTGCACCTTCGGCAAATACAGAGCCATAATAAGAGAAAAATTTATCAGCCAGTTCTTTCTGGAATTCACCAATTGAACCAAATTTTTTTAGGTCTTCGGGATTATAATAGGTATTCATCTTTGGCAGATTAAGGTTGGCATTTATATACGATGATCAGAATAGCAAAGATTAAGCGGGCGCTTGTCTCACCGGTAATCCAGCAGGGATTTATATTTTAAGGCAATGCTAGCCGGTTCTCTTTTTAAATAAAACATGGTAAAAGCAGTTAAGTTAGCAATTTGGACCCGCAGCCAGCTATTGTTCTGGTACTTTCGGGCAGAGACGGTTACCTCTTTTGGGATGATCTTGAACCGGGCTATTTTCCAGATCCGGATGATGATATCATAGTCCTCCATAATGGTATAATATTCATCAAACCCATTTAGCTGGTCAAACAGCTTTCTGGTTATAAAAAGGGTTTGATCACCACCGCGGCACATCAGCCTGTTAAAACGTGTAAAATAACTGTTGATTTTAAGGATTGCCCGGTTTGAATCAAAGCGGAACCGGTAACAGCCCGCTTCAAACCCGTCTGACGCAGCCCGCTCAATGTCTTGAAAATAATCCTGATTTATGCCAACATCGGCGTGAACAAAGTATAGCACATCTCCATTTGCAAAACCAGAAGCATAATTCATTTGTGCTGCCCTGCCTGGCTTGGGAGATTTGAGCACGCTTGCACCGGCTTGGAGCGCTATTTCCAAGGTAGCATCTTTGCTTCCACCATCCGATACAATGACTTCAATCGGCTGATCACCTGCATATCTGAACAAATCCTGTAACAGGCGTGCAATGTTAGCTGCTTCATTGTAGGTTGGAATGATTATACTGAGCTTCATAGGTATCGGAACGATTTCAGTGAGCAATCTAAATAATTTCACTACGCGTATGTACGGGGACAAGAAGTAAACAGTTTTATTGCCAGGGTAACTTCTAAAAAATGATGTTGAATTGATTTCCTGCGTGATATATTGATGGTTAATGGTAAAAAAAATGAAGTGGATATTAGTAATAACAGGCCTTGTTTTAGTTATATGGGCAGTTGGTTTACTACCCGTTGCCGGCCAATCTAACAAAGAACCTGACCGAAAACTGATTGCACTATCAGGAAAACTGCTCTTGCAGGTGAAGATGGATGAGCCAGTAGATAGTATTCACAAGGCTTTGGAAGCCATCAAAACCGATTGCCTGATTTCCGGATTGGCTGACGATGATGCCCGTAAAACATTCTGGATCAACATCTACAATGCTTACTTTCAGATCCTTGCTACAAAGGAAAAGAAAACCAGGCCAGCCATTTTTGAGGAAAAACTGATAACGATCGGAGGGGTAAAACTGAGCCTTGACCAGATCGAACATGGTATCCTCAGACGTTACCGGGCGAAATTGAGTTTGGGCTATCTGCCTCAGTTTTTTCCTGGTAAGATCATTAAACAATTAGCTGTTTCTAAAATTGATTATCGTATTCATTTTGCCCTTAACTGTGGTGCAACCAGTTGTCCACCAATCGCATTTTATGACTATGATAAGATCGACAAACAGCTCGGCATTGCTGCATCATCGTTTTTAAAGACGGATACACAGATCAATCCGCAGAAAAAAACAGTAATGGTTAGCCGGATATTGCAGTGGTTCAAAGCAGATTTTGGTGGAAATCAGGGTATTAAAATAATTTTGGAAAAATACCTGGGCGAAGACTTTTCAGAATATTCGTTGAAATTCAAAGAGTATGACTGGACGCAAAAAATGAAAAACTTTGACTCATAATTTATCCTAAAAAGCCTTACATGTTTATTCTAAGTGCAAACGACATTGCTACGCTCGAGACTTACCTGCAAAGCCAGGGCTGGTTAACAAATAGGGAACGGATAAGTCAGGTTTCAGTGCCGGGGGAGGGAAATATGAACTATGTGCTCCGGATAACCACCCAGGACAGATCCTTCATTGTCAAGCAATCCAGGGGATATGTCGAAAAGTACCCGCATGTGAGTGCTCCCGCCGACAGGGTATTGATGGAAGGTGCTTTTTATCAAACGACAAACGTTGACCCGTTGATCGCAGACTTCACCCCGGATCTGATTGGCCTTGATCCGGTGAACAATATCATGGCCTTGGAAGACTTGGGCGCGGCCAGCGATTTTATATATCTATACAATTCGTCCAGGGCTCTTGAAATCTCCCAAGTTTCGCAATTAACGGATTTTTTAAGCACGCTTCATACGCGTTTTTCCTGCGTATCGCCCGCCGATTCGCTCAAAAACAATGCTATGAGGGCGCTGAACCATCAACACATATTCGAATACCCGTTTATGAAAGAGAACGGGTTTGATCTTGATACAGTCCAGCCAGGATTGCAAGCTGTCGCTACTGTCTACAAGAATGATAATGAGCTAAAAACTCAGGCTGCACATTTGGGACAAACCTATCTTTCTGATGGAAAATCTCTTTTACATGGGGACTTTTATCCGGGTAGCTGGCTTGATACAACGCAGGGAATAAAAATTATCGACCCCGAGTTCTGCTTTTATGGCCCTGCCGAGTTTGATCTGGGCGTCATGATTGCGCACCTGCACCTAGCAGGCCAACGTAAAATAATAGTTGATTTTACGCTGGATAGATACAACTTGATCAATCAAATTGATTACTTCACCTTAAATCAGTTTGTTGGCATTGAAATTATCCGGCGGCTAATTGGATTGGCACAATTACCCATGCAGAGAACATTACAGCAAAAGCAGGAGCTGCTAAGATTTGCAAGGACTTTAATTCTACCACATACAAGCGCAGATTAGGCCATCTCAATTTCATCGTCGGTTGTCGGGAATACTACATGTAAGGGTGTGAGCGCAGTAATATAACTCCAAGCTGATTCCGTCCATACAGGCGGAAAGCCTTTATGTTTGCTGCTCTGACAATGAGCGCGAGCTTTAATTGCAAGGTCATCAATCTGGTGTTTAGCCATGATGTAATCAAAGCTGCACTCATCGCATGGCCATAATGGGAAATACCCTGTACCTTCAATATCTTATGGGATCGCCCTTAGCCGCGGGCCCTTTCAGAAACCTGGTCTTTGGGCACATAATGGGAAAAAGCCTTGGCTGTCCACAAAGTTTTGATCAGCTACGAGCAGGCGATCTGACCGATTTGGGCGTTTTTGGGTAATTGAGTTCATTTTTCTAGTGCGTTGAATGCGCCGCTTTAACAGGTTTTCCAAGAACATCCAAGGCCGATCGAAACCCTTTTGCAAGCGTAGTGGCTGGACCACGGCCATAATAATGCAGGAAAATGATCCTTGGGTTCTCACCAAACATATGGTTATGCAATGCAACTACTTCCAGGTTGTTGGCCCGAAGTGCTTTAATGACTGTATTGACTTCGTCTTCCAGCATGGCAATGTCACCCGCTATATGGGCGCTGTCTTTATTTCCTGCAAAGCTTGCCCAGGAGTTCAGGCCTATGGCAGCTGTCATTTCTGCGCCCATAGCCATCACCGTCAGATCGTCGCGGCCAACAGTATATTTATAGGTTGGGCCGTTCACTACGCCGGTATACTTAACAACCGCGTCAAGGGCGGTTATATCAAAGAGTTCTTTCCCGGTGGTGGTTGGTGGCGCAGAAGGCGCAGGCTGGTTGGCCGGGGAGATTTTGGCATCTTTAATAGTTGCAGCGAATTTCTTGGCCAGCTCTTGCGGCGTGCCCATGCCATGAAGGTGCATATAGAAAATCCGTGGCTGTTCGTAGAAGAAGTGGTTGTGGATCGCTCCAATTTCCAGCCCATTTGCATGTGCGGCTGATATTAATAGGTTTACTTCTTCTTCTAAAAGCACTGTATCGCTCATCAGTACAGCCGATTTGCCGTCCAGGGTCTTTTTGATGGAAGCCCAGCCGCCAAATCCAAATGGAATCGGGACAGCTTCGCCTTTCACAGTTACCTTCAAATCGTTACGTGGCAACGGGGTAGTATGCACAGCTTGCCCTTCATTGTAGGTGCCCTTTTTGCCCATCGCGGCTTCAATGGCGGCAACTTCTTCTGGCGTCAAGGCAGGCGTCTTTGCCACGCTATTGGTTTTTGCCATCAACGGCCTTAGCCCCAGAAGCTGGGCAGACCCGAGCACTCCGCTGGCGCGTAGCCAGTTCCTGCGAGAAAAAAATGTGTCTGTGTTCATATGTATCATTTGGTGGTTGCTTCTAGCGGTGCAATACTAACTTAAAGTGCAGCTAAATGATAGTATGAAAATGACGGATTTGTACCGGGATTACTTTTTAGGCCAATTTTTTCTGAAATCGGAAGGGCTTTCGCATGCGCGCATTGAATATTCTGTTAAAACGGCTCTGATCTGAAAAGCCCGTCAGATAGGCAATCTCTGATAAGGTATGGTCAAAGCTGGCAAGCAGGTCTACTGCTTTTTCGATGCGCAACTTCCGGATATATTCACCAAAGGACAAGTGCTGAAATACTTCAAAAACTCGCCGGAGACATACGAGGGATGTATTTGTAGGCCTTCCGAAATTTCTTTCAGGCTTAAACTTATTGCTAAGTCGTCTGACTAACTCAGCATAAAGGAGAAATATTAAACATTGATTAGTTAGATAGCAATTTGAAATTTTAATACCGCGACCGGGCTGATTGTTACTTTCACAGTAATTTCAATTGTTTCATTAGGGGTATGTAGCTCTGGAGCAAAATGGGGTATGTGTTCTGTCCTTGTCATAATTTCTTACATAAGATTCGAATTCTATAAAGGTACTAGTACTACCTGAGCAGGTTTCAGTCCAATTTTAAATGGTTAGCTTGCATAAAGAGTGCTAAACGCTTTATATCATGGGGGGCCGCAAGGAATTGTTTATAGTAGCCATTGGCTTTTCAGCGGGGGGAAGGGAAGATATTCATGATTTCTTTTCGCATCTGCCTAAAGCCCCGAATGCTGCTTTCATAGTATTACAACACCTAAACCGTGACCACCCGAGTGTAGCGGACGTTTTGCTAATGCCAAATACCAACTTGCCCATTAGTTGGGCAGCAGATCAGGACCTTGTCGAAGCGAATCATATTTATTTGCTAGCTCCCAACAAATTCATGACGATATCTAAGGGGCATTTGCAAACGACTAACCGGGACCCAGATGATCGCAGTAATTGGGCGGTGGACATTTTCTTCAACTCCCTGGCTGATGACTCTGCCGATAAAGCAGTCGGCATTATCCTTTCTGGCTTGGGCTCTGACGGTGCCAAAGGGGCTGTCCGCATCCATGAGCATGGGGGCATTGTATTAGTTCAAGACCCGTCAACTGCATTGTTTGATAGCATGCCTGTGTCTGCCATTATAAAAGATAGCCCTGATGAGATACTCTCGCCTCGCAAACTAGCTAACGCGTTAACAACTTATTTGCAGACCCGTCACCTCGTGTAACAAATTCTTAATAATCGCCAACGAGCGCAAATGACAAAGGCCATATATCCTTGGCGATTTGAGGCTCCATTTTTCAGCAAGATTCACCGCAAGGAATTCCTACTATTTCGTGATGCGGCGGGTACCAAGGATCGTGATATTTCAATTTAATCACTGACATATAAACGATATCTATATGTCATACCTCGAATTTAATCGGTGGTATAAACGAACTTTGGTAAAAATGCAACATTATTCACTTCTGAGATACCATAAGCTCTTTTGGTACATATAATGGTTTGCCGTACACGTTAAATCGTATTTTATAAATATTGACCCGTCCTAAAAAGCGTTGACCATTCAACCGACGTTTTGGTTGAAAAAGACAACTGGACAGGGTTATGCAATGAGTTGACCTGCCCGAAACTTGAAAGTGGGGTAAAGAGCATCTGGCACCTTTGATAATAAACCTGACTGGTACAATGTTGGGAAAGATAATTTATGTATGATAACATTTAGTTATAACACATGCCTTTTTGTGATGAAAATATGAATCCTAAATCCAGGACCTTTGAGTATCAAAACAGAAAAGTCATGAATACTCAAAATCAGATTACAAAGCAAACGAGTGGATTACTTGTTAACCTAAGCGAAAACGGCAGAAAAATAATATTCATTGTTTGTGTTGTGCTTAGCATTACACAATTGGTAAGTCCGGCCATGGCCTTACTGATGGGCTTGGTTGTTGCTCAGCTAAGCGGCCACCCATACCTGCACTTAAACCATAAAGCAACGCACTGGCTTTTACAGGCTTCTGTTGTTGGCCTGGGTTTTGGCATGAATGTGCACAGTGCGATTAAAGCAGGCAGTGAGGGCATACTTTTCACATTAGGGTCAATCAGTATGACCTTGGGCTTCGGTTATCTGCTGGGAAAATGGCTGCGTATTGAAGAAAAAACGTCCTTTTTGATTTCGAGTGGAACGGCGATCTGCGGCGGAAGCGCGATTGCAGCAATTTCTCCCGTCATCCAGGCGAAAGAGAAACAGATATCTGTAGCTCTTGGCTGTGTTTTTATTCTCAATTCAGCTGCATTGATCATTTTTCCGCTAGTCGGACATTACTATAATTTGTCCCAGGCTGAGTTTGGCCTATGGTGTGCTTTGGCGATCCATGATACCAGTTCGGTAGTAGGGGCGGCCAGCAAATACGGCGAGCAGGCACTTGAAGTAGCCACCACAGTAAAGCTTGCCAGGGCACTGTGGATTATACCGGTTGCCTTTGCTTCCACCTTTATCTTTAAGAATGAATCTAAAAAGATTAATATTCCTTACTTTATAGGATTTTTCATACTTGCCATGGTGGTCAATACCAATGTCCCTCAGATCGCCCTGGTAAAGCCCTTGTTAACCGGTATCGCTAAGGCGGGGTTAACGCTTACTTTGTTTTTGATCGGTGCTGGCCTGTCACGAAAAGTGCTTACATCCATTGGGTACAAGCCGTTACTTCAGGGCCTTGCACTCTGGATCGTGATCTCGGCCGTTGCCTTGTATGCAGTTGTGCATTGGGCCTGATAAAGGACTTTATAAAAATAAAATATAATGAACGGATGGAAAATCCGGCTAAACTAACTTTAAAAAGAGCTATGCTATTCGATTTTCGTTTGCAGGTATTTCAAGCAGTTGCTACCAGGCTTAATTTTACAAGAGCAGCTTCTGAGTTGTTTATATCCCAGCCTGCTGTGACCAAACATATCCATGAGCTTGAAAGCCAGCTTAAGATAAAACTTTTTGAAAGAGACGGTTCAAAAATCACCCTGACCCAGGCCGGACAGCTGCTGCTGGTGCATACCAAGCAGATACTTGAAGCCTACCGGAACCTGGAATTTGATATCAATGCGCTGGCTGGACGGCATAGCGGTATACTCAGGCTAGGTGCCAGTACCACGCTTGCACAATATGTTTTACCTCCTATTTTAGCCGCATTCCATAATAAGTTACCGGATGTGCAGGTGACACTTACGGTTAATAATACCGAGCAGATCGAGCAGCTGCTTCAGAACAAAATAATTGACCTGGGCGTGATCGAGGGTTATTCTAAAAATACAGCCATCCGGTATTCAGAGTTTCTGAAAGATGAAATCGTGCTGGTTTCCAGTTTGAAAAATACATTTGTAAAATCAGGGTCTATTCTGCCGCAGCAGCTCAAAGAAATTCCGCTTCTTCTTCGGGAGCCGGGTTCGGGAACACTGGAAGTAATCGGACATGCACTAAAAGCGGCAGGCATGAGCCTGTCTGATTTAAAAAGCGAAATGCAGCTTGGAGGAAGCGAAAGTATAAAATTATACATGCTTCATTCTGATTGTATGGCATTGCTTTCGATCCATGCGGTATTAAAGGAGCTTCAAAACAAGGAGTGCTACATTGTCGATATTGAAGGGCTTAACATAGAAAGGTATTTTTATTTCACACAGCTTCATGGTCAGCAAGAAGCGCTTCCTGAACTGTTTATGAAATTTGCCTGCCGTAATGCCGGATTACCCAGGTGATGAAAGTATATGAATGGTACGCTCTTCTATAATGAAATGTTATGGCACATTACTTTTAATGATTTCTATTAGGGCTGTGTTCACCCTATCTTTGTATCATCAATCAGCAGAACGTCATCATACCCTTGAATCTGCCTGAACAATAATTTTCTAAACCTAATAAATATGAAGGATCCAATAACCTTTCTGAAGTTGCTGAAAAATACTCTGACTTGTCTTCTTGGATTGGCAGGTCTGTTGCTGCTGATCACTGGAATTCTACTGCCTGGCCTGGCGCAAAGACCGGCTAAAATTCCATCAGCCAGTGCTGCTAGTGCCCCAAAGAAAACGGAATCAGTGCGGCCGCAAAATCAACTCTGGCAGCCGCCGAAGACAGATTCTATTCCCAAAATCAGCGAGATAGAGCTGATCCGGTATGGAAAAGAGCTGATTGCACACACCGCTGACTACCTGGGGCCAAAAGGAACTGTGATGCAGATTAGTAATGGGATGAACTGCCAGAACTGCCATCTTGACGCAGGTACCAAAATCATGGGCAATAATTATGCGGCGGTATTCAGCACTTATCCCAAATTCAGGGCACGTTCGGGCACAGAAGAGACCATCATCAAACGCATTTCAGACTGCTTTGAAAGAAGTTTAAACGGAACGAAACCCGACAGCGCCAGCAAGGAAATGACAGCGATGATCGCTTACATGAAGTGGCTGGGGAAGGATACTCCCAAAGGTATCGTGCCGAAAGGAACGGGGCTAGAGAAGCTTGCCTACCTTGACCGAGCCGCAGATCCTAAAAATGGGCAGATTATTTACAAAGCCAAATGTGAAAGCTGTCATGGTGTTAACGGTGAAGGAATACCCAATCCGGAGAAAGGGTCTTACATCTATCCGCCGCTTTGGGGTAAAAACAGCTACAACGACGGGGCAGGACTTTACCGGCTTTCCTCCTTTGCAGGCTATGTGGTAAACAACATGCCTTTCGGTGCGAGTTATGAAAACAGGCTATTGACTGAGAAAGAAGCCTGGGATCTTGCCGCATTTGTCAATTCACAGCCACGCCCGCACAAAGACCAAAAAAATGATTGGGTGGACCTTACCAAAAAACCAATTGATTTTCCGTTTGCACCCTATGCTGACGAATTTACAGAGAAACAGCATAAGCTTGGTCCATTCAAGGCTATTGCAGATGCAAAAAAAGAAAGAAAATAATTTAAACAGTACCCTAATCTTTTAAAACCAAAACAGATGAAAACGTTGAAAACAATGATGTATGTAGCAGCAATGCTTATTTCTGCAGGTGCGATTGCGCAGAAATCTCCCGTAAGTCCAGCAGATTTTCACGGAGCTATTGCAGATCAGAAATCCTATAAGGTGGTTTATCAGCTTAATAGTGATGACGAAAAAGTAATTAAAGCAACGATGAGAAACATTATGAATGCGCTGGATGACCCGCGTTTAAATGGAAAACTGGAAGTGGAACTTGTGGCGCATGGCGGGGGAGTGACCGTGTTTAAAAAGGACCAGCCCTATGAAACCCAGCTAAAAGCTTTGCAGCAGCGAGGGGTGATTCTGGCTGAATGCGAGAACACGATGCGAGAAAGAAAAATCAGCAAAGATGAGCTCTTTGACTTTATTTCTTATGTGCCCAGCGGAAACGGAGAAATCATTATCCGTCAGCAGCAAGGCTGGGCCATTGTACATCCATGATCATCATCAACCTATTAACAACAGATATGAAACATTTAGTAATCATCACCGCACTCATTTTGAGTTTAACAAGCCTAAGTCAGCTTCATGCCCAGCAGCAGGAACACCGTTTTGACCCACCCTGGAACAAACCCTGGAACGAAGGCCTTTCCTTTACCGTAGCGGGTGTTGACAATGTGCCTGATCTGTACGGAGATATCGTTGATCCGCAGCTGGTTGTGTTTTTTGCCGGAAACCAGTTTATGGTCATTGATGACCTTCTGGCCGGCTTTAAAAAAGCCTATCCTGATTACACCCGCATTTTTGCTGAGACACTTCCGCCCGGTATTTTGGCCAAGCAAATTAAAAGTGGATCAATAACAGTTGGCAACATGCGGATTTCGCATCAGCCTGATGTTTATACGGCGGGCAAATCCAAGATCTCCGAGATGCAGGATTTTTTTAGCCGCAGCGAAGTATATGCTAAAAACAATCTGGCAATCATGGTGCAAAAAGGTAATCCTAAAAATGTAAAAGGGCTCTGTGATCTTGGAAGGGCAGATGTGATGGTGAGCATGCCCAATCCTGAATGGGAGGGAATTGGAAAAAGGATAGAAGAAGCCTATGTGAAAGCCGGTGGCGAAATGCTACGAAAAAAGATCATGGAGCTAAAAGTAAAAGATAAAACAACGTATCTGACCCAGATCCATCATCGTCAGACGCCCATGCGCATCATGTACGGACAATCACAGGCCGGGCCCGTGTGGTATTCTGAGGCCTATTATCAGAAGATGATCGGCAATCCAATCGAGATGATCCCGGTTCCGGAAAAGGAAAATATCCAGGCAATCTATATGGCCGGGCAGCTCAAAACCGCGCCACATCCCAAAGCTGCCGAAGATTTTATGAACTTTCTGGTCAGCAGCGAAGCAAAAAAGATTTACCGCCAGTATGGCTTTACAGTGGATTAAGCCAATGGTCTATGAAAAGACTTTTTTAGCCAGAGGCTTCTGATAACAGCGACGGCAAATGCACAGCCCGGCACGTGCTATTTAACAATCCGGGAAGCCCGTTTTATGCTGTTAACAAATGTGCACAATAGGCTAGGGTTAAAATAACAATCGGACCTGAAGAAAAATGACAGAAAAGTGCAAGGGTACATGCAGGAATTTTTTGGAGGATCTGAATTTATGCTGGCATAGTTTGTCATAAACCATCAAAGGATATGTAACCAGGAGGTGGGGATGAGAGTAATTGTTTTATTTTACTTACTATCTGCTGTCCAGCCAGTTCAGGAATGAGCCAGTTTTATCTTTTCCGATTAGTAGTTTATCGGGAGTGTCAACGGATAAAGATACGACCAGTTTGCGGGTAAAATAATGCTCTACTTCTTTAACAGCCGTATAGTTTACCAGGTACTGACGGTTAATGCGGAAAAACTGATGTGGTGCCAATTGCTGGTAAATCTCATCCAAGGATTGGTTTACGGGAAATTCCTGGCCATCAAAAGTCGTTATCGTGGTGGTATCATGATGGGTGTAAAAGAACGCAATATTTTCTGTTTGTATGGTTAGATATTTGTTATTCTTAAATACCAGAAAGCCTTTTTTACCACGGACTTCAATTTTATTCAGCAGAACTTCCAGATCCGGCAAAGCATTGTCATGTGTTTGAAAAAAGTTTTTCAGGTGAACGACTTTATCCAGTGCTGCCGTTAAACTTTCCCTGGAAAACGGTTTAAGCACATAATCTACTCCGTTAGCTTTAAAAGCTTCCAGTGCATATTCATCAAAAGCGGTACAGAATATAACCGGCGAAACGACTTTAACCAGCTTAAATATGTCAAAACACAAGCCGTCCGCCAGCTGAATATCCATAAAGATCAGGTCAGGACTTTCATTTTCCCTGATGTATTTAACTGCTGCTTCAACACTTTGTATAGTAGCCAGGATTTTTGCAGTTGGATTGATAGACAAAATTAATTGCCCTAATGCCTTGGCTGTTTTAATCTCGTCTTCGATCAACAGGATTTTCATAAATAAGAGGTAAAATAACCTTAAAGGAAATTGTATTCTGTTCTATTCTGATTTCTTTCTGAGTAAGATGCTGGTAACGCTGATTGATATTTTCCAGTCCCATTCCTGTTGATGCTTCCGGATTTTTCTTTAACTGCAATTGATTTTCAACAATCAGCGTATCATCAGCGGTGTACAATTTAATATTTAAAGGATGTTCAAGAGAAATCACGTTGTGTTTTACACAGTTTTCTACCAGTAACTGCAATGTAAAAGGAGGAATGAAAGTAAAAGCTGCGGATGTCTCAATATTGATATTCAGGTTGATGCCTTCTTCAAACCTCGCTTCCAGTAAAAACATATAAGCCTGCAATATATTTAATTCTTCTGACAGCGGAATAATATCCTGTTGTCTGTTGTTCAGTGTAAAACGGTAAAAATCAGAAAGTTTAAGAACAAACTCCACGGAATGCGCATCGCCAATCTCAATCATCGATTTCAATGTATTCAGGCTGTTAAAAAGAAAATGTGGATTGACCTGCTGTTTCAGTAATTCATATTGTGCCCCGATATGGTCTGCTTTTACACGTTCCAGTTCTATACCGATCAGCTGTGTATGATAACTTTGATAAAGCAGGTATAAAAACATATAAATGGTCAGGTTGATGAGTATGCCGCGAAACTCATACATCATGATCATCGACTCAAATTTATAATGCGGAAACAATAGCTGATGGGCACTGACCAGCAGAAACATTAAACCAATGCCCAAAAGCAAACTGTAGAGCAGTCTGAGATTGAAAAACCGGCTGGTAAATTGTCGGTTTGAAAATTTAGGCAGACTGTATATATTAAAATACCATACAAAAAGGGAAAACAAAAAAGCAACGGATGCATCCACAGCCAGTTCGATAAGCGTAATATGCAGCTGAAGTATTTTCGGTATAGACGCCAGAACGCCCATAAATAAAGCACTGAACCATATCACTCTGGCAGAGACACGAAACACAGTGCTGTTACTCAACCGGACATTGTTTTTGGTAATCATAAAATAGTTGACAGTCGGCCAAAGATAACCTTAAAAAATCATAAGGGCTTATCAAACAGTCTGTTGTAAATCTACTTTTTAAAGTTGATCTGATAATACAACATTCCCGGTTTTAGTGTCGGTTAAAATCACATGACGGAAAGACTGACTATCAACACTGTTAATCGTTTTAACCAGCCCGGTAGACTGACCCATGTATTTGCCATTCGCATCGGTATCAAAAGTATTGATCTGATAATCAGAAGAAAACGGCGCTTTATCTGACCTTGATAAAGCCAGGGTATAAGAGGTGTTCGGTTGTAATGAAGTGAAAATCTGCTCCACCAGATCAGCCAGGCCAATGCTTCGCACAGCAATTCTGCCATGTGATTTTTGATTTGTGTTAACTGCATTTAATGCAATTACCTGTGTGGAAGCCGTATCATTCAGGGCAGAAAGACCGGATTTAGCGTTGATATTAGTTACCGCATTTTCAGCATAAACCAGTGCCTGCGGACTTTGTCCAATCTGGATCGTGCTGATTATTTTCATTGTTTGCAGGTCAACAGCCTGCACCTGGTCAGCGAATTCCAGGCCTACATACAGTAATTTTCCATCCGTCGAAGGCCACAGGCCATGAGGCAAAGCTCCGATATTAACCGTATCGGTTTGTTTAAAATCCTGAGCTGCATCAAATACCCGCAGTTTGTTTTCACCGCCAACTGTAACGAGCATCATCAGTTTATTTTTCACATAACTGAAAGAAACATGATTGGTTATCGCGCCGGTCGTAATCACTTTGGCAACAGACTGAGAAGCGGTATTGATAATGGTAACTTTCCCAGTATCCTTGTGCGTCATGGCTATCCATTCACCTTTGGGACTGGTAAATATATTGGGTGAAAAGGGGCTGGTAACCGGAATCTTTTTTACAATTGTATAAGTTGCTGCATCCACAATATCTACCTCCGGCGTAAAGCTGGAACATATATAGGCCAGTTTGCCATCCGGTGTAAAGGATACCATGCCCGGTCCGTCTGCAACGGGTACGCGCCTGATCTCTGCCATTTTTTCAACATCAATGACACTGATGTATGCTTCTCCTCTCACAGACACCCATATTTGTTTACTATCGGGCGTAAACGTCGGCTCGTGCGGGGAACGGCCAACATAAATGGTCTTCAATATCTGGTTTGTTTCCGTAGAGATCAGGGTAACAGCATTGGAGCCGATGGACACCACAGCCAGTATTTTTTTCTCCTGTGAGTATCGAAGGCCATGCACCAGCGCCTGGCCTTTGTATAAGGGACTCAATACGTTAGGGTAGGGTTTACCCAGTTTAATTTCTCCCAATAACTTATTCGTTGATGGGTCTACAACAGAAACGGTATTGGAAACCTGGTTACCTGTATAAACACGGTCATGAGCATACGGACTTTGGGCAGCGGTAATTAAACCAACAAGATTTAATATGACTGCAAGCGCTATTGTTTTCATTTTCATTTATTTAAGAATAAGGACATTTGTTCAATTTCAACCTGCTGTAAGGAAATAAGTTGTTTGGCAAAACCGGTAATCAGCTGATCACCGGAATATTTTAATATGATTTTGGCCATATCAACAGCGGCCTGGTGATGCGGGACCATCACAGCTGCAAAAGCATGATCAATATCTGTCAGCTGCTCATTTGAAGGCATGGTGTTCATCATGGTCTGCATCGATTGGTTCATAGACTGCTGGTAACCGGAGGGCATTTCTTTGTCCGTTGCAGAAATTTGCTTTAACCACAGGTTCATCTGCTGGATCTCACTGGTTTGCTCAGTCAGAATACTTCTGGCGAGCTGTATCATGTTAAAATCTTTGCCATGCTGAATTTCATACTTTGCCATGGCTACGGCACCTTCATGATGCGGTATCATCTGCTGTATAAAATCAGATTCCGGTGAAGTGGCTTTTGGCAGTTTACTCATTTGTACCATCATGGAATCCATCAGGGTAAGGAGCATGTTTTTACCTGCCGACGAATGCTGATGATGCATCTGCATAGATTGCGCTTTAACGGGCCTGATGGCTGTAAGCAACGCTAATACCAGCATTATTTTGAACGTATTAAATATTTTATTTTTCATGTCTTTCAGATTTAATAGTAAAACTAGGAGGATGAGATTTATTTCCTGCAGCGGCTTTTGTTAAAACCGGCACATTGGAAGCTAAAAGCGGCAGAATTCAGGCTGATTACTATATTGGAAATGACGGAAGATCCAGATGTGCTGCGCATTACGCATGGGAGTATGCAGGATTATCAAAACCGTCCCTGCCGTAGATCTGATGTTCAGATAAATTGACCGTACAGGAACCATAGCCACCCAGAAGCGAATCCAATCATCCACCAGCCTTGGTGCAGACGAACGATACGAACAGATTGCAAAAACATATTCTGAATTTATTAGGCGCTTTCCCCCAAGCCTGATTCCTTCCTACCCGGGGATTTCAGCTGAAACACTGAGTCGGATTTGTTTTTCTATACTTACTACACGAGCCTGTTCCATAAGTGCAGGCTTTTTTGTTGGACGTTCACATATAGAAAATATCTATGTGAAATTTTAGCTAATTTATTCGGTGGTTTTTATGTACTCTCAGCGCCTTTAATTTTTCTTCCCTTCTAGTTCTCAAAAGGACCTTTCTCAGCACTTTTAAATTCCAGATTAGTGGTACACCAAAACAAATTACTGTATATTGCTAACTGGCACGTTAAACTGTACTATTTGGATGGTTATTGGATATATACGGGTTTCAAAGACTGAGCAGAACCAAGACCTGCAATTTGACTCCCTCAAGAAAGCAGGATGTGAGAAAATATATCATGAAAAGATTTCGGGTGCATCAATGCAAAGACCTGAATATATAAGGATGATCTCGGAGCTTCGAAAAGGAGATGTCATAGTTGTCTGGAGAATCGACCGGCTTGGTCGGACGACATATGAGCTGATCAAGCTGATGGTTGAATGGAAGGAGATGGGAGTGGACTTCCGGAGTATTTCAGAGGGAATTGACACTTCAACAAAAATGGGACGGCTTTGGTATATGCTCAGTTCAGTATTTGCTGAAAATGAAAGGGAAATCTTGATGGAACGGACCTTGGCTGGAATGGAAGCCGCGCGAGCGCGTGGGAGGGTAGGAGGTAGGCCAAAGGGATTGACAAAAAAATCGAAGGAGCTTGCCGGCCTAGCAGCAACTTTGTATTTGAGTAAAAAATACACAACCAATCAGATTTGCGAACAATTAAAGATTGGAAGCAAAACGACGCTCTATAACTATCTTAGGCATGAGGGGATAGAAATAGAAGGTTGGACACGGTCCGAAAAGATTTCTATTTCTAACCTGCCAAATAATTAAATAATTTTTACATGTTGTTATCCATTACCGTTAATCAATGGTACGAATAACTTAGTGTTTATGCATTATTGATGGAAGAGAAATGGACGATATAAAATTTGACGACAACTATTGGATATGGCTTAGTGAGATTAAGTCTAAAATTCGTTCTTCACAGATCAGAGCTGCAGTTGCTGCGAATTCAGCATTGATTGAGTTCTATTGGGACTTAGGAAAGCTTATTGTTGAAAAACAAGCTGATACACAATGGGGTGATAAACTGATAGAAACGTTGTCAAAAGATCTGAAAGAAGACTTTACAGATATTAAAGGTTTATCATCTTCAAATCTGAAATACTGTAAAAGATTTTATTCTTTCTACTCTTGGCCAATTGGTCAACAACCTGTTGACCAATTGGCCAAGAGGCTGATTAAACAAATACCATGGGGTCATAATATCCTAATATTTACTAAATCAGATAACTTGGATCAAGCGACTTTCTATCTGCAGAAAACCCTGGAAAATGGATGGAGCAGGGATATTCTAGCATTGCAGCTGAAGTCCAATTTATATGTTCGGGCAGGAGCTTCTGTGACAAATTTCGATTTGACTCTACCTAAGCCATTTTCCGATTTAGCGCAACAAACCTTGAAAGACCCATATGTCTTCGATTTTATAACACTTGGACCAAAAGCTAAGGAGCAGGACATAGAGATACAGCTCACTAAACACATAACTCATTTCTTGCTCGAGCTTGGAAAGGGTTTTGCTTTTATTGGAAGACAATACCATTTAATTGTAGGAGACTCTGATTATTTTTTGGATTTGCTATTTTATCACGTGAAACTTAAATGTTATGTAGTTATTGAACTTTTATGTTGTGCACAACATAACAGATCATATGTTGCGTAAACAATTATGTTGTGTGTAAATCCTATCGCTTTCATTCATAGCACTTTTCTTCCTTGGTAAAGTAACATAATTTTTT
>NZ_FUZA01000011.1 GCF_900167945.1 Dyadobacter psychrophilus | reverse complement strand
GGCCGGAATTTATAAGCAAGAAACTGGCCAAATGGTGCGAGAAAAAGCAAATTGAGCAAAAATTCATTCAACCAGGCAAACCGATGCAGAACGGATTTAATGAACGACTGAACAGAACATATCGTGAAGACGTGCTGAATGCTTACTTTTTTGATTCTTTGGAGCAGCTGCGAATTCTATCGGATAAATGGCTCGACACTTACAACAGCAAGCACCCGCACCGATCAATGAAGGGGCTAACTCCGAATCAAAAGCGCCTACTACTAACGGAAGATGCCATGAAAAAAGAAGAATTAATTGCGAACAATTTATAACCGAATCTAAAACTACACCGCTCTAAAAAGGGGAAGCCTACACGTACAACCTGAGCATAAATTGAAGTTAGACTTTCTTCGATTTCTAATACATTCAGCGGATCGGCTATACTCTCCCCGTAAGCTAAAATCTGACCCTTTTTTACCAGCTGGCCATCTCGGACTAACATTTTGGTTATTTTTCCATCACCCCTAGAAATGACTTTTCTGGGAGCATCATTTGCACTCAGAATAAATGAAGTTGAAACAACATCCGGATATTTAATGATCCATGAAGCAATTAATAGAATAGTAAATACAATGAAAAGCAATGTAACACCCCAGCGAATAACCCAAGCCGGTTGGCGACTTATTAAATCTTGAACTTCTGTGCTGTGAAGCTCATGAAAAGTAGATGAGTTAGGCATAATTAAACTAATCTAAACTGTCATTTAATCAACCTCTTGCTAGTTCTAGCTGATTACTAACCAATCTAAAATAACTGCCCTCTTTCAAAATCAAGTCGCGATGATTACCTATCTCGACAACCTCTCCTTTTTCCATAACGATAATTTGGTCTGCATTTTTTACTGTACTTAATCTATGCGCAACAATAATCATCTATTTTCGTTGCTTCAAGCCTGCCTGAACATGTCTAAAATCTATTGCTTTTAACATCTTTGGAATAACTCAGAGCCTCACCGTTCCAGTCTGATGATCACTTGGTATTAATTTCCAAGATCAGTGTCATAATTCTGCTTTTTTCTGGCTTCAGAGTTACCGTCATTCTTTCATTTTCAAATGTAAATCTCGATTGGCGGCTCACCGATTTGAGAAGGCCCGAGGGAATAGGCTGGTTCAAAGATTTGAAAGTTTTATTAACGAGCGTTTTCATTTGCTTACTCGCGTATTCGCCCTCGGAAGGAACATTAATATTCAACACTAATTCCAGCGACTCTGCAAAACTCTCCTCAGAACTTGTTAGATAGTACGCCAAATTGTTTCTTAGCCCGTAATCGTTACTCTCTTGCCCAATTTCGAAATAATCTGTGATTGACTGCCAATCTCCCCCGTCAACATGCTTCCACGAGTGTAATTGGCCTATTCCGTTACTAGATAAGCTCGTGCGTAACGGTTCAATACTGGCAAAAGCTGTAAGCTTAATTGGTGTACCTCTCGTTGGATTAAGCGCCTCAAAATTACTCAGATAATTATCTTCTATCCATCCTATATGAGTGTCTTGCAGCCAATCAGGTTCTACCACCTGAACTTTGGACCAACCGTTCTCTTTTTCAAGCACCTTTACCTTTACAGATTTGTCCACTGATATATAGTGGGTCTCGTGTAGTGCTTCCGTAGCTTTCTGGTTTATGATTTTTGAAGTTTTGTCCTTTGGAGTTTTGAGAAGGAATACTTCGTCCTGACTGATGCCTAAAAGCTCTTCCCCTGGCTTTTGGTCCTCTGCAATAGATCCATTTTTTTGTTGATCGCCACTGGAACAAGAAATAAGTAGCCAAGTACAGACAATTGCGACGTAACAGACTTTCATATTTGAGAGGGAATGTGTTTTAGCTGGCAATCTTTCCATAATCCTAACGAATATAAAAATAGTTTTCATTTTTCTTTAGGTCTATCTTACTGATGGGCGTTGCTTCCAAATGTCGGCAATTGGAAATTGTGTTTGTACATTCGCAGAGAACCCAATAACCTCGTAATGAAAAAAGGACTGGAAAAAGCTTGAAGAGATTGTCTCGGAATTTGAGCAAAAGATATCAGGTGAAACTGCTATAGTTAAGAGGCCCGATGTCCTTTATGACACAGGCTCGTCCATCAAAGTAGACGGTACCGTTAAAACAAAAGTGGGCTCCGCGGATTTTTAGTTGTTTTGGAATGCCGGGACCGAGGTAGAAAATCGGAAGTTGCTTAGATTCGCGAGCTTAAAACAAGGAAAGAGGACACGCAGGCACTGGACTTATCGCGATATCTTCTAGGGGTGTTTCCTGCGAAGCGACTCGCAAAGCGAGAGCTCATGGAATTATATTAGAAAGTTAGACTGTCTGACAGCAGATAAATAAGTAGGGAGCAATATTAACTATTGCAACTTTTATTGCAACTAAAGAAAAAAGCACCTAGCAAATTAATGCTAAGTACTTCATTTTCAGATTCCCTAAGTTGGGCTCGAACCAACGACCCTCTGATTAACAGTTAGATTTGCGCCCCAGTTATTTTCGAATTAATGGCTCTTTTAAGGTCATCGCATTGTTTCTCATTCCTTGCCGGCGCCATTGAGCATTATTTACTAACAACCAAGTGGCTCAGCTCTGGATCATCCAGCAGCCTTTGCATTTCTGAAAATACCAAACCCTGCACATCGTCTTTAATTTGCATGAAGTTACGCTCAATAATGCCTTCATCCAGCTTACGAACAATGGGGATATCTTGTTGTCTTTCGCGGTTTTTTGAGGTAGGATCTTGCTGGTTTATTATCTGGCAATGAAAGGCCTTTAGCTCGATTTTTTGATCTGGCGTATCAGCAACTACACCCACAAATTCTCCTGAGCTCAGTGATGAAATCTTTGAGGCAGGTACAGCTGAGTCCAGTTGCTTAGAGCGGCTGATAGAGGTATCCTTACTATTGATCGAATAACTTGTCCTGTCCTGCATAATTCTTCCAAACCGCTCCGAAAGCAGCTTTGCAGTATCGCCGGTGACTTGCCCACTAATGATATTACCTGCTACATTGGTTATGACATCGGCCATTTCTCTTCCATAATCTTTCCTTAGCTGGCTAAAATCCTGAACACCAATCGTGGTGGCCACTTTATTTTGGCGAGCCGTAGCAATCAGAGTGTCTATATGGTTAAGATATATGGTAGGAAATTCATCAAATATTAAACTGCTTTTAAGTCTATTTTTGCGATTGACTTGATTGATCAGCCTTGTAACATATAATGAGATGACTGCGCCGTAAGAAAGAATTTTCTGTGGATTGTTGCCGATACAGACGATTTTAGGGTCTTTAGGGTTGTTAATGTCTAATGTGAAATCGTTTCCCGAGAGTACATAATAGAGGCTTGGAGAAGACAGGCGGGCCATGGCGATCTGAGCAGATGCGATTTGGCCTTCCAGCTGCTGGTTGGCCTCGTTTAAAAACGCAGATATAAAAGGATTTATCAGCACCTCAATCTGCTTTTGTGTTCTTAGGATTGAAAATAGTTTTTCATGGTCGATCTGCATCAATTCTATCACATGCGGCAGTGTACAAAAGATCCCGTTTTGATATTTCCTTAAAAACCAAATTACGGCAGTCAGAAAATTAATAGGTGACTCGACAAAAAAGTCGCCTTGCCGCTTGACCCATTCCCGGTTTAGGCCCATCAGTATAGTTCGAGCCGACTCGGCAGCGTCTGCTATATCAGTAAGCGTATCAGGGTCCAGCGGATTGCACCGGTGAGAGCGGGAAAGATCGTCGAAATTTATCGAGTAAAATTTAAGATTCACACCCAGGTTGTCTTTCGTCTGCAGAAAAGTGTTGTAAGCAATCTTGGAGAGATCATCATATTTGAAATCGTAAAGAAAAATGCAGAAGCCCTTTTTGATATGCTGGGTAATTACATGACGAATAACAAAAAACGTCTTACCCGAGCCCGGCGAGCCGGCAATCAATAGTCCGCGGAAAGGGTTTATAATATTGATCCAACTCTGCCGAATTTTGCCTTTAAGCTTATAGCTTGCCGGCAAGTTAATTGAGTATTCGTTTTCAAGAAGCAGTTCCTGCTGTGGAAAGGTTTCATTTTCGTGGTTGAAAATGTCGTTCTGGCCTAATTTGTCGCGGATTACCCTAGACAGGGTCGCTCCACCTGATAGAATCAATAGAAATCCAGTAAGGGTCAGGCCCATGTACAGCGCAGATACTTCTGCCCACCTATTGCCAAAAGTAAACACCCATGAACTGCAAAAGAATATTAGTAAGCCTAAGGCAATTAATATTACTGACGGTTTAAGAGTATGGCTTTCCGTTTTTCTTCCCTTCGCTCCCAGCAGAGCAACAAAGACGAAAACCAAGCAAATCAGTTTGGTCTTATTAAAGAATGAAAATAGACCCGTCTGGACAATATTTGAAAGAATCCTGTCTGAAAATGGGCTTGTCAACTTCCAGCTTGCAAAAGCTTGATAGCAGTAGTAGTAGAAATGCAGCCCAAGCAAAGCAAGACTTATCAAACGGCTCATATCCAGGATCCGCCTCAGAGCCTGTTCGTTTTCACCTGTATTGGTAACCATGGCGTAAAATTTAAAGGTGATGCAACATTTTTTTCTGCTTCTTTTTACGTGATTTTCGAAGCTGCCATGGTGTATAATTGTTGGCTGGCACAGGCTCAAAAAGCCTGCTTGTTGGATCCAAGAGAGAGTGCTTATCAGCCGTATCGATCCAGTATGGCCCAGCAGTTTGGCCATCTTGGACAAACCCAGGTCCGGATTCTTTTCCAGCCTGCTGGTTCAATGGCGGGACTTTGTTCGCGCCAGAATGCTGATCGTAATTATCAATGGCTATCCTTGCACTGTGTTTCTGGGCCAGATCCTGTTGACTGAAAACACATCTGCTGCCGAAATCTACATAGAAGATTTCTGTGATTAACCCTTGGCGGCTTTTCTTTAGGACCATGTTAATTCCATCCTTTTTAAGCTCCCCTGAAAGGAAAGCCGGCGAATTCATTGACCTCGTTTTGAGCATGGCCAGCTGCACGGTACTGCGCATCCGCGCCAGGGCACGAAATTTTGCTTCTTTATTCTGCTCAAAACGCTTCGACAAATTTATCAGTGTTGGCTTGCTATCCAAATCGCTTGCATTGATAGGAACACCCAGGCGCCGGCCATGCTCATCCGTAATTCGGTAGAGTAGACCACTTCCGCCTTGCCGGCTTTGCGCTTCGACGACAATGTTGTATTGACCCAGGACTGCGTTTAACTCTTGAAGTGATGAATATTTAAAGTTTGGCACGACCACATCAAGTACCTGGCTAATCGAGCGTTTTGTAGCAGCTTTGCCGTAAATAACCCGCCGGGCGCTTACGGCCGGTATAAGTTGCTCCCTGGTAGGCAGCCGGGCTGCCACAAGCCCATATTGCTGCTCTAAGTGCATGCGGGCAAGCTCTGAGAGATCCTTTGCATTGTTATGGGTAGCAATCCGGCTACCGTCGGCTCTGACAACAACCGAGACGAGGTGTAAATGCGGATGTGCCGCATCCTTGTGCTGGTAAATTAGAAATGGCTGATGCTCAAAGCCAATGCTATTCATATAATGCCTTGCAATTTCGCACAGCTGCTTTTTTGAAAGTACATCATCGGGGTGAAAATTTAGTGATATGTGAACGCTATTGCGCTGCACATTCTCATTGAGGGCGGCCAGTCTAAGCAGCATATTCAGGCGCTGCTTTTCCGAGAGCTCTCCCGGGCTACAAGGGTAGTGGCCAGCGCCAATGCACTCGGCAAGCCCTTGCTTAACTTTGCTTTCATTATAGTAAAAGCTTCGCCGGATCGAATTCGATGTTTTTATTATTGCAACCATTTCTTTGCCCCCTGGGTGATTTGATCTTTTATTTGCTCAACCAGTGAAAGCATCTTGGTATGTTCAGCTGAAAGCTCCTGCCGCGTGCCTACTGCCTGGTCAGAACTGCCTTGGGCCCGGAATGATATCTCAAAGTTGTCGGCAACCCGGTTTAAATCGATACGCAGTTTAATGAGCTCGCCCATCAGCTCGTCCAAAGACTGGTTTCGAACATTGACTTTGAGGGGTTTTGACAGAACCATCTTTCGGATGTACTCGCCAAGATTTCGGCAGGTTGTTTTCTGAAAGCCGTCTAGCAAAAAGTGGTATTCTCCTTTATTCAAACAAAGTGTCAGCTTTTTACTTCGTAATTCACTTTGATCCTTCATTGCTAAATCAGTTTAATTTCTAGAAGTTTCCAAGGCCAAATCCAAGTACTGCCCTGCAATGCGCCTTAAAGCTCATCGAAGCGAGTAGGCCTTTTTTGGATGCTTGGCTTTTTTTGCTGGGGGTTCTGCTTAGAAATAAGCCATTCGTTGATGTCCTTGTAATCCTTGTAAAATCCGCTTGCATCCTCAAAACGCGGGTCACTAGCCATAGCCTGCCGGGTCAACTGCTGACCCGGGCGGTCGCAGTCTAAAAACAGCTGCACCTGGTCGTAGGTCCGCAGTTTTGGCAGTGCTTTATTAAACAACGCGATGGAATTTAGCACCATGTAGCTTTGGTCAGGCAGTTGGCTTTGTGCATGCATAGCCTTATAGGACAAAAAATCAAAAAAGCCCTCAAACACGCAGACCCGGCTTGAACTGTTATCAATTGTTGTAATATCCTTTGGCGTGCTCGATATTTTTAAAAAAGCGTTACGCAGTTCATATCCTCCTGAATCATTTTTGAAGCCGATTGCAAAATATGGTTTGCCTGATAACTCAAAATATACCTGCTGGCAATGCTTTTCTGCCAGATCGGCGCTTATTGCTCTCTTAGACAAATACTGAAAAAGGGCTAACGAAAATAAAGGCTTGACGCTGAGAATCTTTAATTTGCTTTCATTCCGAGCAGGCTCACTGGAAAGGATTCTACGCGGTGATTTGTGTATCACTGCCTTACCGACATTAATCTTTTCAAGAAAATCACTTACTGAGCATCGGAAGTACTCGATCCCAAAATCAATTAGGTTGCCACCCTGGCCTACGTCGGGTAGGTCGGGATTATTACTAATCCCTTCCCCCCTCAGAACCGTACGTGCGGCTTTCACCGCATACGGCTCAAGCGGATTGTAAAGCAGCTTCTTACTCATGATGTGACCTCCCGTTTTATTGATTCTTTAATAATTTCGGATAGATGTAGCTGCTGGTGGCAGTATAGGTGTACCAATCTCCGGTTTCCCATGTGCTCTCTTTGTGGGTCGGTTTTATCCATTATCAAATGGTGGTCGTGAACTTCTTCACCGTTTAACAGGAACTCTCCACATACCGGACACATGCATCGCTGGTTTGCCATCATCGTACTTTTGCCTTTGGTTACTGTAGAGAGTTTTCTGAACTCTCTATTCAACCAGTAGCTCCGCAATGAGGGATCATCCTTTGATGCTGTCCGTTGCACCATCACGTGGCGTTTGATAGAACACCATGCAAACTTTTTCAGATAGATTCCGGATTCCTTATCGCCAAAAACCCATTTGTCTTTCCGCTTGGAATTGAATTGTCCCCAATATTTGCCTGTAATGCTCTTCCATGACTTGTTTCGTTGCTGCCGCTTGGCCCATCTTATGGCCTTGTGGAGCATGTACATGTCCAGATTTTTAAAGGCTTCTTTCGAGTTACCAATCCTGAAATAATTTGCCCAGCCTCTTATGATTGGAGTCATTTGATGAATAACCGCCAATGCATTAGAGCCGTGCATCCTTTTCCATTCATCCCTGAATCGGTCTTTGAGTTTCTGTATCGATTGTTTGCTTGGTTTTACCAAGGGTTTCCAGCCAGTTTTCGAGGAGCTGTTGCGGTAGTGCCTTATATTGAAACCGAGGAAATCGAACCCTTCCGTGATATGAACGATCCTTGTCTTTTCCTCCGACAATGCCAGTCCACGCTCAGATAGCCATGCATTCACTTCAGGTATTGTTCTCTCCGCAATTTCACGGGTATCGCAGAAGATAAGAAAATCATCTGCATACCTCACCAGTGCACGGGTACTTACCGGGCCACTGGTTCCCCTCCTGCGGACACCTATACCCTCCTCCAGTCCATGCAAAGCAATGTTCGCGAGTAAAGGGCTGACGATTCCCCCTTGGGGAGTTCCCGCGCTTGTTTCATAGAAGACATTCTTGTCAACATAACCTGCTTTCAGCCATTGTCTAATAAGCTCCTTTGCAGGAAAATTTCCAATCGCCTTGAGCAAAAAATCATGGCTGATGTTATCGAAGGCTCCCTTGATGTCAGCGTCCACGACCCATTTTCTTCTGCTTGCTGCTTTACTGAAAGAGTATACGTGCATGATGGCATCATGGCATCCTCGTCCCGGCCTAAAACCGTGACTGCATCCCTCGAAGCGTGATTCCCATTCGGGTTCCAGAGCGTTCTTAACACGGGCTTGGTGAACCCTGTCCATGATTGTCGGAATACCTAATGGACGCTGCTTACCGTTGGCCTTTGGTATGTACACCCTCCGGGCTGGATGAATTCGCCAGGGTTGTTGTAACTGCACGGTTTGTGCAAGCTCACTTTTCCCTTTTGCCGTCTTGACAATGACCTTGTCCATCCCGGCAGTATTTTTACCAGCATTTACCTGCGTAACTCTCCTCACACTTTCCAATGTGTTGGAAAAGCTGCGCAACATGAGTTTTTGTAACTGACGAACTTTGTCGTGTTCGCCTGCTTTTGCTGCCTTGAAAATCCGTTGTCTCAGGTTTCTAACGGCACGATTGGTCTTCCTCCAATCTATGGAGTACCAATTCATTTGCTGTCTCTCTGTTCCGTTTGCTAAGTCGCCTTGCATCTAACTTTCCTTTGATTAAAAACCTTTACCACTTTTATTCAAGAAATCCACCAGTCCCGCGTCAGCACCCTTTCAGGTTGGGCATCTCTGCTTGTTGCAGCCCTATCTGCCCAGTTATGTATTCCTGTTGCCTTTCGGCTGGCAGCGTTCGCTTCTCGGGACCTCCATTTCCCCCTGGAGAATTCCGTGCCCCTTACGGTTTACCTACCCATTTTCACGGGACTCCATCGGGTTTACCACGTTCCGCATAATTAAGATGCGACTGGCGAGGATGCCTCTTCATGCCCCGGGGTTGTCGGTGTCCTAACATAATCCTTTGGGATAGATTATGTCTTTGTAACATCTCACGGAATAGATATTACCTAACCCAGCACATCGGTAAATCACCATCTCCCCGATGTTCGTACGTGACGAGGCTTATGAGGTTCACTTGCGTTCATCCGTCCAGTCTTTCCCTTGCCCGATTCTTCCTGATGGTTGGTATATTCTTAGGCTTTCATTTCAGCTCCACAAGGGACAATTACTCGTCCCCCATGTGAAAAGTGGGAACCGGCTTTGGACACTTGCCGGGATTAACAATCTGTTAATCACTTAATTAAGCGACATCGTGTCGCACCCCAAAATCAAACCACCTGTTCAGGCTACGGTTAATTTTAAAAGATGGTGTGCTTTCTTCCCGCAGCGGGGAATGATACCAGTGATCGGAATTGCGTATATGAACGGGCTCGTGCCCCAGAGCAGACAGATAATCAACCATGTCGATTTCCTTAATCTGCTTCAAAGAAAGATGCTGTTTTCCAAAATCCATGTCGGCGCCTTACTGACCGGCTGATTGAGCTTTTAAGGTCTTTGCAAACTATGGCGGCAATAGCCGCTTGCTAAACAGTACTTCTTCTTTTACAGCCACCATCATTTCAAGGAATTGAACCCCAGCCCTGGGCCTATTTGTGAGTCGCGCTAGGGATTGATAGAAAGCCCTTTTCTCTTTTGCGACTTTACGCCTTGCCCCTTCTGCTGACCCAAGGACTTTTGAGCTGATTTAGTGACTTGCTGAGAGGCGTTCAGATTTTGGCTAAGTTTTCGAGCGCTCTGATCAGTGAGGATAATCGCCTTAAACTGGGGGCTTGCCTCAACGAAGACTTTTAGCTCTTTATCTCCGCCTAACAGGCTGACTTGCTGCCTATTGCCCCTTCTCAAAGAAGCCAGCAGCTTATCTTTCTGAAGGGGCTCACCGAGTTCTTTGATTGCAAGGTTAGACAGCGATCTTTCGAGATCAAAGCCATAATTTTGGTGAAATTGTCTAAACTTATAATTACCATTGGCATCCACGTTCTTAAAATCCAGCTGCAGCCAAGCGTTGTAAATCTTACCTTCTTTATCGGTTATGTCCTTATTTACTGCTCTTCCATCCATTAAATTGAATGCCTCTTTTAAAGTAATTGCATATGGAGAAGCCAGGGCAAAGGACTGGTTAACTTTTTGGTCTTGGCCAGCCTTTTTCAACGAAGCCATGTAGCTGTTAAAAAAATACATGTCACTATGTTCTGACCGCTTAAAGTGCAGGGCCAATGCAAGCTCCTTGCCTTCAAAGATTCGCTGGTCACGTAGGGCAAATTCAGGAAGCTGCTTTCGAACGTTCTCTTCTAGCTGCGCCTGCAGCTGCTGGCCAAATCCAGCATATTTTACCTGATCTTTCAGGTAGTCCAAGTTTCTCTGATTCATCGGATTGATGTTTTAGTGTAGCTAAATGGATTGGCCAGATATCGGCTTAGCCTTTGTGATTGTTCTGTTATTGACTTTGAGTAGCATATGGCGGCCGCCATTTTTTTCCATCATTTGTACGGCCATGTACTTTTTATCTTCTAAGGTGAACTTGGGAAGAGCGAAGATGAAGATGTGTTTGGATTCGCCTTTGATCATTGCCGTATCACCATGTACATAAAATGGTTTTGTTTCGGTCTGCTGCACGGCTGACCGCTTTGCCGGTTCTCTATCACGGATAAAGAAGCGGATATCTTGAATTTGGTACCTGATCGGGGATCTGTTTTCCATTTCGAGTCGATAGAAAATCATATCGTTATGCACATAAATGCCATTCAACTCAATCTGAACCTTATGATGCTTATCACTGGGCCCTTTCAGCTGATTTCTCTGGGCAAGGATGCTTTCAGATAGCTGCTGGATTTCTGCCTGATTGATTCCGTTTTCGAAATATGCATCCGGATGCGCCTTTTTAGCGGCAAACTCGATATTGAGCCGTTCTGGCTCTGGCGCATAATTAACGGTAAATGAATATAGTTTGCCTTCCGCACATACAACAGTTAGGTTTGTCTGAACAAAATCAGCCTTAGCCGCTTTTAGTTGAAGTATATTGGCTACGCCCTTTGTCTTCTGTGCCAAAATATCCCGACTGCCCTTATCGACGCTTTTAATCTCAAATGGAAAAATTAGGTTGGTGGTTTTATGCAAGGTGATTTCCAGCGGTAAGGGTTCAATTACAGACATCTGCACGTCCTGCGAAAGTGCTCTTCCGCTTACAATCAGCAGGACTACTGACAGTATTCTCCTTAATTTGTTCATCGTGTATTCGTTTTAATGGCGATATAGCCTGTTAGAAAGGGATTATATGATGCCGCTTTCAAGTGTTTGAATTCTCATCTTTAAGGAGTACCTGATACCCTGCCTTGACAGTGACGCGGATCAATCTGGCTTTTTTTCCCGCAAGATTTTTAGCCGTTTGAATACCTGCATCTGCCAACTGCGCCCCAAGAGACGGCTGGAAGGTGTCAATGTTGAGTCCCTGTACATTCTGGCTTAACGACTGTTTGGATACATCCCTGCTGATGGCCCCAGGGATATAGATTCCAGAAATCCCATCCAGATCGTAAACCGAGAGCTTCACAGGAAAAATAAAGTTTTCGTGTCTTACCGACTCGATTTTGACAATCAAACGCTCCTGATTTAATGAAGCGGTTCCGTAGATAAAGCTCTCTTTCGGAATCAGCACGCCCGAAATGTAGACATCGCTTGTCAATCTGAGCTTCACTGTTGCTCCCGTTACCAGCGTCTGTGTTTCGGCCACAACGGCCTGTATCGCATTTTGGGACCCTGACTGTACCGGCTCATCCAGCGAGAAAAAACCACTCTGTTCAAATGTTGTGACTAATGCCGGGTTTTGACCAACCGAATCGGTTAGAGCATCGGTGTCTAATAGCGATATTGGATCTTCATTTTGATTCAATGTTACCGGGTAAAGCCGGTCCTTGTTCTGCTGTGACTGCTGTCTGGTCTTTTCTGCCATCCGCTCGGGGTGCTGAATATCCAGGATCTTTTCCAGCATGGTATTGAGCTCTCTGATTTCGGCGTCCTCCTGACCGGATTGCGGCTCGCTTTGCAGTCCCGACATGAGCTCTTGCAGCCTCTGCATTTCAGCAGCTGGCATTTCAGTCGTTTCGCTTAAAGAAGCAGCCTCTTGCTGCATTTTGAATTCAGGCTGCGATGTCTTGTTTAAAACGGTATTTAACTCACTGATTTTCTGACGCACACGCGCCTGGTGCGAATCCTGGCTAGCTAGCTTTTTGGGTAGGCCCGGATTTCTTTTTCGCCCCTTAGCTGGCCCGTCAATGCCTTGTATGCTCGACACTGGCCAGCCTTCCTCACGGGTCGCAAGTGTGTCCTGATAATAGGGGTCTTTTGCTATCAGCTCTCTTAGCCTGGCAGAATCAGCATCTGCCTTCTGATAATAGCTTAGCTTGTTAAGGGCTTTATCTTCCTTAAAAAAGGCCTCGGGAAGGCTCATCATCAGCCCAGCGCGCTGGGCGGGTTGAGGGTGGTCACTGCCCTTTGCTCTTCTGGCTACCAGTGCCCAGAAAAGTAGCGTCATAAAAGGCAAAACAAGCAGTGGCAGGTAGGTATAAAACTTTCGTTGCCGCAGAAACTGCTGAGAATGGTTTGTTGATTTCATAATCGTTATTTTTTGGGGTTGGACTGATTGATACTGTCACGGATGAATGCCTTTTCAAGGCTGTCTAGGTAGGCGTTAAAAACCTGCTCTTTTGCTTGGCGGGTTGCCGCCTGGCTGGCAGGCGGCCGCTCTGTTATTACACTTTGGAAAACATGGCCGGCTGGCTTGCCTAAAACACCACATGCAATCAGAAACAGGCAATATGAGCCTGCGGCAATGGCCATGGCTATCAGCGTTGTTTTAAGGGTTTTGCCGGGCAACCTCTTTGCTTTCTCACTTAAATAATCTGCGTATTTTCTTTGCAGTTTTAGTGATTTGTGAAAAATCCTGGTAGCTAGCTGATCGGTGCCCGCATCGCCACTAGATTGCCTGGGCCGTCTATCTGGTTTAAATGGATAAAACATAGCTCAACGGTTTTGAATGTTTACATCTTTGTTTTCAAGCGTTGTCCACCGCTCGATGAGAAAGCCGTGCGGATTGTTGTCGCTGCGCGTCACACTACGCAGGTAACCTTCCGTGATTAGTCTTCTGGTCACAATGCTGGTGGCGCGGATGATGCGCTGACTTGCCGTGCAATTGAAATAGTATGGGTAGGCATCGGTATTGATCTGCACGCTGTCTATCTGGATCTGCTGGCTGATATTTCCGGAAATGATGCTGGTGTAAAACCCTGATTCTTTCAGGTTTTCATACTGCGCTTTGGCGGAAGCATCGGCCAGGTAGAGCGCTTTGACCACATTGGACTGGATCACTTTGTCATCTGGGTCGAGACTAAAAAAGAAGCGGTGAAAAGTTGCCACATGATCCCTTGCTTCAACGGGAATGTTCTCTTTGCGCTCAGATGCATACGCATCGAGTACTTTTCCGTTGGCAAGGATATAAACTTTGCTGTGGGCGGCCTGCACCATCTCATAGCTTTTAAAGAGCGCAAAGCAGCACAAAGTGGCACTTGCAATGATGACCACCAGCGTAAGGCTCCTGACATGACGGAAAGCGGTGTCTATATTTTTTGCTTTTGTAAACATGATTTTGTTGTCGTTAGCTGGCTATGATCAAGACCTATTTTGCTGGTTTTTGGGAAATGCCCCAAAACCTCCACCCGCAGGAAAGGCCTTGTTACCAACACCAGTGGCCGTACTGGCAAAAAGGCTTGTTACTTTGTAGAGCAGTGCATTGCCGCCACCGGCATGGATGATGTAATTGGCCACGGAGGGCACTGAGAAATAACCCACAATGCCAATGATGAGAAATATCAGGTAGGCCATATCGGTCGCACTGAAAAAGCTCTCGCCCATATCCTGAACCTGCCGGATATCCAAAGCAATCATTTTCTGCTGTATTCTTCCGATGATGGCCCCGAATATATTGGCCACCGGCAGCCAGAGGTATATGTTGATGTAGCGCGCAATCCAGCCGGTAAGCGTATGCTGAAAGCCGTCAAAGACGGCGATGCCGAATGCAATGGGCCCGATGATGGCCAGCACCACCAAATGAAAGGTTCGGATCGTGTTGATGCAGAGGGCGGCCGCCTCGAAAAGCACTCTGAGCACCTCGCTCATCCATTCCTTAATCGAGTTACGAAAATTATAGGAGGCCTTGGCCATAGAGAATTTGATGTCATTTCCGATGCTGTTAAAAATCCCGTCGCCGGAAGTATGCTCATTGCCGTGCGTGTACTTGTACCATTTGTCGCGGTCACCGGCCCCGGCCGCGCCCACATACATCTGCCAGGCATCGGTCTTTTTGATGGCTTCCTCTTTCTTTTTTAAAAGCATCGCAATGGCATCATTGGAGCCTTTGACCATCGATGAGGTAGCCCGCACGGCCGGTGACATTATCCCGTTAATCAGAGCCAGCACCGAGGGGAAGATCAAGATGGCAAAGCCTAGCACAAATGGTCTGAGCAGCGGATAAAAATCAATGGGCTCGGCAGCGGCCAAATGGCGCCAGATCCGCGAGGCGATATACCAGATCGCTGCAAACCCAGCGATTCCACGGCCCACACTGATCAGCTTACTACATAAAGGGATCATCTCTGCATAGAGCTCATCGAGCACACCGTGCAGCCCGCTGATCTGTTCTGGAAAGCCCTGGGCTGAGACCAGCTGCGGAAGCAGAACAGATATAAGAATTGCTGCAACAGACTTTTTCATTGTAAATAAGTTATGGCTGCACATCGTATAGTTTCTTTATCATTTCTACATCGTTTGCCTGTTTGCCTCTTTGGAGTGCCAGAACCGAGGCGGTAGCATTGAAGTGCCTTAAAAACTGTAATTTTTGCTGCATATCCTCGTAGATCTGATCGATAACAGAGAGCCTTTCATCATCTGACATGCGAAGCTTTTTGGCTGTCAGCACCATCGTCAGGGCCTCCAAGTTGTTAAGGCTCTGGTTGATTAAGCGCGAATACACTCTGGACATATAATTGAGCTCATCTTGGTTGAAGTAGTCCGTGGAGCTTAGCCGACCAAAAGCCGTTTGATATTCTTCTACCAACAGCAGCTGAAAACGGACGATATCAGCCACCCGCTTGTAGTTTTTCACCGCCGGGCTCACCTCTAATAGCCCGTCCAGAAAGGCTTCATGCAGTTTGAAATTCCCCCGGGAAAGATCGCGGATCGTGTCATAGCCCTTTACTAAGATCTGATAGCCATCTTTTAGTTCCTGAAGGATTTTTCGGAGCTGGTTGAGCTTTTCAATGTTTAGAATCAGCTGAGTTACTTCGGCAGTCTGCCCACAGGCGCCGTTAAAGGATGCCGGCAGTGTTAGGGCCAGCATGAGCGCTAAAAGTATTTTTTTCATATTAAACTGCTAGTTAGTGGGCATCAGTGATTGCCCGTCTGGTTTTAATATCATCGGCCTCCCTAACTCTGGACGCTGCCAGCACCATGGCTTCACTGCTGAAAGCTATGGCAAAACTGTAATTGGACTCCATCTGATCCAAGAGCAAATCGATACGCCTAAAGCGCTGATTATCGCTCATCGAAAGCGGCCCGTCTCGGGTTACATCTTTCAAAGCGTCTGTTATTTGCTGGCAGTCTACTAACAGCCTGCTATAAACCGACCGGGCGTAGCCAAGTTCTTGCCCATTTAAATACCCACTACCGGAAAGCCTGTGTTCCGAGGTGGCAGTGACCGCTTTTATCTCAGCATACAGGACTTCTATCAACTTGATCTTCTTATAGCTACTAACCTGGGTGCCGACAATGCGCAGGGAATCCATGTAATTTTTATGGAGCTTAAACTCCCCGTTTTTGATGTCATGGACCGTTTGAAGGCCTTGCTTTGTGATCTTGTAGCCTTTTTCAAGTAGCTCCAGATAAACCCGGTACTGGGCAATCTGCTCGATTAGATACTGTTTCTGCGTTTTCTTTTGCCGAAACCACTCCTTGAATTTTTGAGCATGGACCGCACCAGCCGACAGCCAAAAGATTGTTAGTATCATCGTGATTTTCATGACTTGATCACTGGATGCCATAAAGCTTTCTGACCACCTGAGCTTCATGTGCTGTTTTGCTTCGGCTAACGCTTAACAGCATGTTCTCCCTATTGAAAGTATTGAGATCACTCAGGTTTTCATCGACCTGCCTGCCCGCCTTTTCGATGATCTCAAGCCGGGCGGCATCACTCATCTGCGTGGTGAAAGACCTTACGATTACTGCCAAAAGATCCAGGTTCTTTGCCGAAGTTTCCAGGATACCCACATAGACCTGATGGATGTATGCCAGCTCCCGGGCCGTGAAATTCTCGTCGTTTTCGATCAAGCCCCACACCCTTCGGTACTCATCGACAAGCCTAGCATTTTTCTCAGCAATCTCCTTTATGCGGAAGTAATAGGCAATTACAGCCTTGACTTTTTTTAGCTCCTGATAGTACTCTCTGTAAAGGTCCCTTTGCTTTTTGACCCAGTCTGCGATCTGCTCCAATTTGAGCTTGGCCATTGCGTTCTCCAAAGCCTTCTGGGCATTTTGAAGCCGGATAACTCGGTTCTGTCTCCTTTGGATCATTAGGTCAACGGCCTTGACTACTTTTTTAATGGCAGCCTCAATGATGGCAGCCCAGGGATTAGCCGCCTTAGCGCTCTGAACAGGTGCTAATGCCGCGGCCATAATCAAGATATAAAAGACATGCTTTTTCACTTACGGTCATGGTTATACGCTTTGTGATCTAATCTCTTCTGCAAGCATTTTAATGCCCCTTTGGATGCTGCCAAATCTTTTGGCATACTGGGCTACTTTAAGCTTCTCGGTCTCTTCGGTTGTGTAGGCGTAGTACTCCTCCAAACTAACTTCTGTGCGGTATACCCTGGACAGACTGCCGCCCAGACTGATAAAGACTTCCTTGTATTTTAAGCTGGGATCGTTGGCTTTGTTTACGGAAAGCACCAGCGCTTTTTCTTTATCAGTCAGCCCCAGCAGCTGCTGAATCTGATCGAATTTGTTCTGGTATTTGGATTGATCTAAAAGGATCTTGCAATCGCTGTTATTGATGATGGCCTGTTTGACGACGGGTGATGAGATGATATCTTCGACTTCCTGAGTTACCACAATGGCCTCACCGTAGTATTTACGTACAGTTTTAAAAATATACTGTATGTAATCTGCCATCCCTTCCTTGGCAATGGCCTTCCAGGCTTCCTCTATTAAAATCATCTTTCTGATCCCTTTCAGCTTACGCAATTTGGACATGAACACCTCCATGATAATGATGGTTACAATTGGAAAAAGGATCGGGTGATCTTTTATCACATCCAGCTCAAAGACAATGAAGCGCTCACTGAGAAGGTCCATATTCTCTGTGGCATTCAAAAGGTAATCAAACTCCCCGCCCCGGTAGTAGGGCCGCAGTACATACAACAGGTTGGCTATATCAAAGTCTTTTTCTTTAACCCGATCTGCTTGCAAGACCTTTATAAAGTCAGCGCGTAGAAACTCATAAAAGCTGTTAAAACATGGCAAGACATCCTTTTGGTTTACCAGCTCAAAATATAGCGTGAGCGCATTGGAAATAGCAACATATTCGCTTGGCTTGTAAAGCTCATTGTCATTTTTCCAAAGTGCCAAGATCAATGTCTTAATGCTTTCCTTTTTTTCTGTGTCGGGCCACCCATCATCCTCAATATAAAAAGGATTGAAACGGATAGGATTTGACTCTTCGTAAGTAAAATAGTATCCTCCTACAAGATCACAAAGCCCTTTATAGGAATGGCCTACGTCTACCAGCACGATATGGGAGCCCTGTTCGTAATAGCTTCGGACCATGTGGTTGGTAAAAAATGATTTGCCGCTTCCAGATGGACCCAAAATAAACTTATTACGGTTGGTGCAGATCCCTTTCTTGACAGGCTCATCGCTAATATCGACATGCACAGGCTTTCCCGTCAAGCGGTCACCTAGCCGAAGGCCCACCGGGCTCAGTGAGGATTGAGAACCCGTTTCCAAATTCAAAAAGCAGCTGGCCTGCTCGGCGAAAGTGTCAAAGGTTTCATTCATGGGAAAATCCGCTGAATTGCCGGGAATCCCCGCCCAAAAGATCTGAGGCGCCCCGCTTGTTTCCTGTTTGCAAGTAGCATCCATACGCGCCATCGCCGAGCTGACCAGGTTGTTAATCTCCGGCAATTTTTCTTTCTGATCTGTCCAGACCAGCACATTGAAGTGCGCTTTGACCGGCAAACGCTGACTGCTGATGGCTTCGTTAAGAAAATCATTGGTCGCATCAAGGGCTATCGAGTTCTCCCGCGAGTGAGCTGCCAGTGACTGCAAACGCAGTCTTTTTGTTTCCAGCCTTCTGATCGTCTTTGCCGAATCGCCAGTGAAAATATACTGATTGTAGATGTGATTGCACGGCAGAAGTTGCCCAAGCGTTGAGGCAAACCCTACGCTAAATTTGGTTTTGTCGGTGGAGTACTTTTCATAATTTGCTTTTGAGCGGCATTGGGCGGGAAGCTCAGCTGCATCTGCCAGCGTGTAAAGCTGGCAGTGCTGGGCTCCGATCTGAATGCCGTCTTTGAACTGCATATCGCCGACCATCAGCGTCTGTTGGCTTGGGCTCAAAAAACAGTACCTTTCAATCAGGCCTGGCTTTCGGTGCTGGCTTAAAAGGTCTTGCTCTTTCAGCCTTGTAAGCTTAACAAACCCACTTGCCTCCAAAATATGGCTGAACTGGCCGGCCGACCCAAGAAAATCCTGCAAAGCCTTGGCCTCCAAGGTCTGAGGTGGAACTATCGATTCCCGGATCAAATTTGAGAGCATAGAACTGGACGGCTTTCGTCCCGTGGGCTTTTTGGTAATGAAAATATAGCAGAAATGATCCAAAAAGGGCCTTTCGTTAAAGTGCCGCTCGCTGCTGGTAGATAAAAAACTGTTATCTTCTTTTGTAAAATCGGCCGCGTACAAACTATCAATAAACCAATCCTGCTTATGAAATACGCTATGCATTGGAAGCACCTTTAATGCTTTTACCCACGTTTGGTGAAAGGCTTCATAGTCGTGGTCGGAGAGGCTGAATATTTCAGGCAGCTGCACCTGAAATACGACCGTGATATCGCCCTGTTTGGAAAGAATGCAGTCATGCTCAATATCAAGGACTGGAATTAGATCTTCAAGCAGCTTTTCCATATATGTTTTGTTTTTTGAACATCATTCGAGATCTGGACTTGACCGTTTTGGGTATGCTGCGCGCAGCCAGCAGCTTTATTAGTCCATGCTTTCCATAAGTGCCGCTCAGGTGATAGATGGCCATGATCAGGGGAATGCCCACCGCAGTTATGATGCCTACACAGGCAAAGGAATTAACACCGCACACGTAAAGAATTGCGTAAAAGATCGTCAGCAGCAGGGCCGCCCCGCCCATATACCAGATGTACTGCGCTTGCAGGCCCTTGAATTGAATGGCCGCATTAATTCCTTTGTTGATCTGGTAGACGCTGTCATTATTGGCACTAGCCACTACAAGCCAAAGAAAGATTGCAGCACGGTTGCCACCACTACCAAAAAAATGCAGCTTCCAAACCAGGCAGCGGCCACTTTGCCCGTATCATTATCACCCGCGTTCCACTTCTGAAACACCTTAACCGCCCCGACCAGGCCCAGCACTGCGCCAATGGCATACATTAAATTTGTGCCTGGCTCAAAATAGCTCCTTACCTGAGAATTGGCTTCCTCGATGCCGGCAGCTCCATCCTGGGCCTTGGCAATAAGGGCCAGTAGACTACCTGTCAGCGTAAGAAGCATACGCTGTTTACCTTCGTGGGGTGCAATTTTTGATTTTGTCTTTTTTGCGGCTGAAACTAGTGCATAAGCTTTCATAGGAGTATTTGTTTAAGGTTAATTGTGCTGGTTGAATCCCGGCGAAGATTCCTGACCTTAATAGCCAGGAACTTCATCCGGAACCGAGCCCCACTACACTGATTTCCATATCATCACTTTGTCCTGTGCATTAAGGTGCATGGAGCCGTATTTTGCGCATTCCGAGTCAATCAAATTATTGATCATCCGCTGGAATGGTGAGCCGGTAATTGTGGGATATTCTCTTAATGTCATTTGCAGCAGTATCATCAAATCCTGGCTGCTATACCGCTTTTGATGGGCTTCCATAATTAATTCTTTCAGATGTCCGGTTAGCTCTTCGAGCCGCTCGGATAGCAACTGCTTGAAGGGTATCAGCGCTTCTGGCTGTAAACTATCCAGCTCAGAGGAAGACTCATTTAGGCTTGCAACTGCTTTCTGTTGCAGTGCCTCAGGGCCGGCTACTATCACAGAGGGCCGGTCAATCGAGCCGATCAAGGACTTTAAATCGCTGCGATAGAATTTGATGATTACAAACAGATAATAGCCTGTTAGCAAAGCACTGAGCGCGATGGTGTAATCAGTCCATGGATCCGAAGTGAACATAATGGAGATGGTTTAACATTTGTTTTTTTAACAGGTAGCTAACGAGCCTGGCCTTTAGTGCCGGAAATTAGGCTGCAATCAGACTGCCTTGCCTTCGATACAAATTAACCACGCTTGCTGAGATACAGAAAAGTACAATCCTTCTGTACCCAGGAAATCAACTAGAAAACAGGGCCTTGACAAACAGCTGAGCCATTCATTGCGGTAAATGTCTCACCATTATCATCTTGGCATGTCATTAAAAAGAAACTGACGGTGTCTTCTATGTTGAAAAACAAGTTTAGGGTTTATTTTTTGACTTATTGTTAAAATACATGCAGCGTTATCTAATCTCACGTTTAAATGTGTTAACCTGCAAGGTTATCGTATTTAAACGTAATTACTACCCGTTGTGCGGTTAGCAAAGTAGTGCGTGTTTAATGCGTCCGAGTGGTTTGTTTGCCAGCGAGTTGATTGCTTTCAGAATTGAGACAGAAGCTATTTTTGCGACAATTCGGGCAAATAGCCCATCTGAGGTCTTCGCGTAGTTGCGTTTAATTAATTGCTGATCGCATAGCTGTGAAAAGAGAGTTTCGATTGTTTTACGGGTTTTCCGGCGCCAGTCAGAACAAGGCTGGTCGATTTTATTAATGCCGATAAACACCGAAACAAGACGTTTGGTTACGCAATTCTTGTTTCGGTACACACATGATAAGTCCCTTGCTTCCCAGAACATGACCTAAATCTTAAAACAATGGATTCAAAAATCTTTGTTGGAGTAGATATTTCTAAGAACCATCTTGACTTGGCAACCCTTTACAAGCAAGAGCCGCCTGTCTTGGCAAGAATAAGCAACAGCTTATCTGATATAAACGAGTTTTTAGCGTCTTTCAAAAAAATTTATAAAAAGCACAGTAAAAACATAATTTTTTGTGCAGAAAATATGGGCATTTATACCAAGTTCTTAGCCGCCGCTTTAATCAAACAGAAAATAGATCTTTATTTGGAGTCGCCTTTGCAGATAAAGAGGTCGATGGGTATTCAAAGAGCCAAAGACGACAGAATCGATGCAATCAAAATTGCGGAGTATGCAAGGAAAAATCACTTATCTATCAGAAAATGGGAAAAGCCCCGAAAATGTGTTGAAGAACTTGCAACATTATACTCAATTAGGCGGCGCTTACTTAAGGTCAAAAAAGTATTAAGATCCTCCTTACCAACGGAAACATATTTTTTATCAACGTCGGATAGGCTATCTCGATTGTCCTACATCAACCAGACCTTGAACGCAATAAATGACGATCTGGAAAAAGTGGAACAGGCAGCGGCAGAATTAATCAAGTCGGATAAGCGGCTGGATACGCTCAGAACTTTAATTATGTCTGTTCCCAGGATCGGCGAAGTTACCGCAGCACAGATTATTATCCATACCAACGAATTTAAGGAATTTGCAAGCCCCAAGTCCTTTGCAAGCTTCTGCGGCGTGGCTCCATTTCCATGGAAATCAGGTACAAACATTATTAAAAGGACAAGGGTGTCACACTTTGCAAGAAAAGAGCTCAAGGCACTGCTTCATATGGCTGCCGTTGGGTTTGCGAGAAACCCTGTGGGTACCCTCGGGCGTTACTATACCCGTAAAGTAAATGAGGGAAAGAATAAAATGAGTATACTTAATGCCATTAGCAACAAGCTAATTCACCGAATTTTTTCTTGCGTTCGCAACAACGCTATTTATCAGGACAATTAAAAAATAGGCAGCCTCTGACATGAAGCATTTCTATCAACTGACCAAGCTTCGAGCTTATCAGATGTAGCAGAACACTTCATGGAGCGGCGATGACGTTTCTTACTATAACAAGGATCAGGAATTCCCTACGTCAGGTACTAGTAGCTACGGAGCTGCAGGTTGCCTTTTTATAACTTAGCTAACGCTAAGATTCGATTTCTCATCCAAGTAGCACCAAGTTAGCTAAGAAATATGTAGTTCATCCAAGGCTTATACATTAAAGCATCTCCACGCAACATTCGGAACAGCACTTACGGGCTGCAATTTCGCCTTATGTACTTGGATTTATGCCTGTAACATGACGCATAAACCACCCAAAATACCTTTTAATCGTGATTTTGTCACTACTACCGACGATGTTAATGGCTTGGGATGCTGCCTTATTCCGTTTGCTTTTGTCTTTTCAACATACCCGCCCAACTGCGTTTCAAATATTACGAGGGAAGAACCTGAAGAATATTCACCGGCGATCTCATAGCCATGGACTGTTATAAACTGTTCTACGGCCCGCTGCTGGGCTTCCAGCCCTAGACCGCTTTTACCCTACAAGTAAGTGGATACGTGATAATAGGCAACTGCTTTCATGCTTAACAAAAGAAAAAAGGGTGCTCTGCTAATTAGTATACGGACGTTTATATCGTAAACAAGTATGAAATAAATTTACAAAAAAATCTTACGCATTGATTATTTGGTGATAATAAGTAACCGATATATACCACTATTGCTCTCTAATACTGTAAAAGTAATTCTTATCAATCCGCCAAAATATCAAAACATTTACTCTGATGAAAAGAGAGCAGTTTTTGAGTACCCTGGCCACAATGGCAGGAGGCATTTCGTTTTCAAACTTTCTGCAGTAATTTGATCTTAGTGCCGAAAGTTGGGTTATTTACCGATAGCAGGAAGGTATTAAGAAAGGATCCTGTGTAATTCCAAAAGAGACAAGTGGTGCCCCCCGATGCTGTTTATTTTAACTATCCCCATATCCATCAGCTTTTGTAAATACTGACGCGTTGTGTTTTCTGAAAGATACCTTTCGGTAAAATTTCTCACCGTTGTTTGGGTTGATCTACTTCGAAATTCTAATTATTCACGGGAGACATCAATGAGGATTTGAATAAAATATGGAGTTGAAATTTATCAAACAACGAAATAACGGCGATTAACGCCGTTATTTCGTTGTTTGATAAACTATTTATTTGTCTATCTTTGTTTTCACGGCGATGATCGCCGCCATTTTCCAATTTTATAAATATGCCAAGCAATCCGGACCGAAGAAGGATACTTGAAAATCTGATTCCTGAGGGAAGTATTGTTACCAGGCAGTGGCTAATGGAGAAAGCTTCGCTAAGTAAACATGCCATCGATAATCTGGTTAAGAGTCATCAACTCAGACTACTCTCGAAGGGGGTCTACACAAGAGGAAGCATCAGACTCAGCTGGCAGAACATAGTATGTACTTTGCAATCAATCATGGATACCGACTACCTGGTTGGCGGGCTGACCGCACTTGAATTGAAGGGCTTTTCCCATTATATCCCTGGCTCCAGAAAAACAATCATCCACCTATATGGCAACGACAAATGGCCTTTATGGGCTGATGAGCTGATAAGTGAAGTAACTTTTGTGCGCCACAGGCGATCTGAGCTTTTTGCGACGATGGACCCTGCGACCTCCCGGCAATACACATTACAGGTCCCCTGGGGAGGCGGGACGCACGCACTGAACATCTCTCAACCTGAACGTGCCTGCCTGGAGATGATGGCCGATGTTCCCAATCAGATATCTTTCGAACATGCCGAACAGCTGTTTCAAGGTATGACAACGTTATCGCCGCGCGCTTTGCAGCGCCTTCTGGAAGACTGCACCAGTATCAAAGCCAAGCGGGTATTTTTGTGGTTTGCCACCCGGAATAGTCACAGCTGGCTAGCAAAGATTGATCAGGGAAGAATAGATCTGGGCACAGGCAATCGTGTAATCGCAGAAAACGGTGAGCTGGATAAGGTCTACCAGATAACAGTCCCCAAACAAAGTCAGAACGGATGAATAAGGATACGATTTACTACCAGCAGGTGCAACTTCTTGTCCGGGTACTGCCTCTGCTGGACTCAGAAAAATGTTTTGCATTAAAAGGAGGCACAGCAATAAACCTTTTCTACCGCGAGCTTCCCAGGCTATCGGTGGATATCGATTTACTTTATCTGCCAGCTGAACCGCGGGAGGTTTCACTGAAAAATATCCGGGAAGCGCTAACACGCCTTAGTATGCTGATCACCAAAACAGTCGCAGGGGCCAAGGTGCAGAACACACACGAGCAAAATGATGGGTTGCGGCTCATTGTGCAACTTGGCGATGTGCGCATCAAGATCGAGCTCTCACCGGTGATACGCGGGACGGTATTTGAAGCTGAGCGCATGGCAGTCTGCGAATTGGTGGAAAGAGAATTCGGCTACGCCGAAATCCAGGTTGCTTCCCTGCCCGATCTGTATGCAGGGAAAATCTGCGCGGCATTGGACAGGCAGCATCCGAGGGACTTGTTTGACGTGAAGTTTCTTCTTGAAAACGAAGGCCTCACCCAAGACCTGAGAAAAACCTTCCTGGTGTTTTTGATCAGCCACCAGCGCCCGATGTCAGAATTGCTGGCGCCTCATCATAAAGACATCACAGCTATTTATGAAAATGAATTTGCCCAGATGGCCGAAGCGGACGTCTCCCTTAAAGAGCTCGAAGATACCCGCGAGCTTCTGGTCGAGCTGATTCACAAGCAAATGACTGACCAGGAAAGGGAATTTCTCATATCATTTAAGGCACAGACTCCGCAATGGGATCTGTTGGGTCTACAGAACCTGGAGCAAGTCGCTGCCCTTCCATCTGTGCAATGGAAATTGATGAACCTGGCAAGAATGCCCAAGCAGAAGCATGCGCAGGCGCTCGAAAAGCTCAGGGCGGTTCTGTCGAAAAATTGAGCTTGGTGCTGTTTATCTGGCTAGTATCACTACACCTTTATTATGCTATTCATTTTCCTGAATTCAGAACGGTGAAAATATCATAGGCTCGTTCGAATGTCTAACCTTTTGTGGAATCGCGCTGGTAATCTCATCCCTGGCTGAAAGAACCAACAAGGTCGATGTCCCTTTGAGATCAGAGTTGCAGTAAATCAATCTGATACACCTGCTGAATGTTATGAAAACTCAACCAAAAGTTGGGAGGAATGCTTCCATTCAATACATTTTGCAGAATTTCCATATGCGTGTGCCATCCAGCCGCTACGCTCGAGCGTGTTGCCGGATCATCAGCCAGTTTGCGGTGTGTAAGCCGCAATAAGACGCCGTCTTTGTGCGCAGAAAGTTCGATGGTGACCTCAGAGCCATCCTCCCAGGTAAAGGATAGCAGATGCGGCGGTTTAATTTGAAGAACTTTGCCTGTGAAGTGGTGCCCTTGCTGCATGTGCTGATATCGATCAGGTACTGGGGCTGTGGATGGGCTGAGCTCAGTATGCATGAAGTACAGCTCTACCCTACCTCCTTCAAACAATTCCATATCACCCTTTCCCAACCATTTACCTCGTTTTTCGGAATCGATGAGATATTTCCATACCTTTTGAGGAGTACTGCCAAAAAAGCGCTCAAAATACAACACGCCCGGAGCGATGACTTTACCTAGCACTTCCATACCGATCAATGGGAAGTTACCTGCGGCGGAAATTTATCAGCGATCAGATTGAGCTCAATACCGTGCTCTAAATATGCCTTGGCTCCATCAAGCACGGTCGTAAATCCGCCGGCATTGTTATTGATCGCTTTCCATAGCTCCGCATTCTGCTGCTGAAAACCTGTATTAGTGATCTCAACATAGGTGCCCAGCCCGGCGATCTCACAAAATTCAAATTGCACAGTTGTAGATGGTTCGTCCCAGCGGATTTGAATGAAGCGATCTTCAATGATTTCTTCCACAAAAACGGCGATAGCTATACCGTACATTTCCCATTCCCAGGTTATATGCTGGCCTTTTTTAAGCATTCCGCTTCCTTTGGTGAACCAGAAATTCCGTGTAATATCCGGATCAATAAATGCTTTATAGACAGTACGGGCCGGTTGGCGGATAAGCATTTGTGCGGTTACAGCGGGGATGTTTGATTGTTGCTCCATTCCATTCAAAAGTTTATGTTAAATCGGTATTATCCGTAGATGTTAGTCATTGTCAGCGTTCAACAAATCCTCCAGTGCGTCCAGCCGCTGATTCCAGAATATCCGGTATTGCTCGGTCCAACGGGTCACTTCTTCTAATCCTTTGAGGTTAGCCCGGCAATGCTTTTCCCTACCAATCTTAACCATCACCACTAGCCCGCATTCCGTCAGAATATGCATATGCTTGGAAATGGCTGGCTGGCTCATACCAAAATTTCCCGCCACTTCATTGATGGTCAATGTCTTATTAGCCAACAAACCGATCATGGCCCTGCGGGTAGGATCAGCAATGGCCTGGAAAACATCTCTTCTTGCAACCATACTATTAATGCATAACCGATTGGTTATACAAACATATATATATAACCAATTGGTTATGCAATTTTTTGCAAAAGAATTTACCTGTGGACATTTTATTTTGAAATGTAGGCTTCCCGATTTTAAAGGAGCTGTGATTTAGACTCGGTTGTTGATTTCAATAGTTAATTCTTTTTTTTCATAGCACTTTCTTTCAAGAGTGTGCGCTTTTGATTTGAGGTTAATCTTTTCATTGACTTGGGCGGATGTTTACTGTTGTAATTATCAGGGTATTTGTATGACAAAATGCGCAGCTGTTCAAGAGAATCAAAAAAGTAAGCATCCAAAACGGCTTGCCGATAGGTTCTATCTAATCTTTCATCGTAAGCATTCTGCATTGGCTTTCCCGCCGCGGTGAATGTGTTCCGTTTCATAGTAGATTAAAATTAGAAAATTTGTCTATTTCATTACCACTCTGTATTTAGGGAAGCCTGCATAAGGGCAAAACAAAGTTCAGGGAGCCCAAAGCCTAAAAGCACTTCGATTTAACCACTAACTGATGGTTGCCTCTGGTATTAAGAAATCGGTTGCACAAGCATGTCTCTATCTTTCTTTGAGATAAGCATGCAATCCCTGAGAGGAATCAGTGGCAAAATCGTTTTTCTGCTCGATCTGAAAGGCAAAAATTTCGGGTCTTTCAGCGCCATTGACATGCATATGGCCTTGGGACTTTGTGTTAATAAAGTAGACATTACCTATATGCTGCCCACTCGAAGGCAGGGCCCCGCAAGTGTTTTTAGTATCGCACTCAGAGTGCATGAATGCACATTGATCCCTGGCTGGCTGCTAATCGTCCCTAAAATTTAGGAAGGCCTTATCTGATGCTTAATATGAGCTGAATTTAATCAGACTCATATGCAAACCCAGATCCACAACTTTGCCCTGTTAAGACGGCCTTTGCTGCCAGAGCAAACCATTTCCGATTTCCATCAAAGGGTTTCTAACAATCTAGGTTCTTTCAAAGAAGAATTGCTCAGAATTTTTTCTGATCCTGTTCTCAGCGATAGCATTTACCTTGCCTCCCCAACCCTTTACCGGGCGCTAAGATCAGAAATGGCCAGCTCAGAAAGGAGTGCTCCTATCAAAATGTATCTGGCCCTGTACAAATATCTGATCAGAATGAGCAGCAGATGCACGCCCTTTGGTCTTTTTGCCGGATGCTCAACCGTCGAATTGCGCTCACATACGGCAGTTGGGATGAGTGACATAAGTAAGGCCAGGCCTGCCATCCGATTAGACTCACGGGTCGCCTGGCAGCTATGTCAATATTGGCAGCATCAAGACGAGCTTAGCAGCCAGCTGCTTTACTTTCCAAATTCTTCACTTAGACGCGCGCCAGGCTGCTTTCAGTACATGGAAAGAATCTATGAGGGCAGCGGACATTTCACTTGGACTGAGGTTGAATATAGTCAGCATTTGGATCAGCTGCTCGTGCGGGCGGCAAATGGATGCAGCATCGAATCTCTGCTATTGCTTCTGGCCTCCATGAAGGTAGATACCCATCAGGGGCTTTCCTACATCAAAAAACTCATCGAGTCTCAGGTTCTGGTCAGTGAACTTGAGGCCTTCTGCATTCACGATGATTTTCTGGGCTGGGCCGCCTCAAAGATTGGCAGTCTTAAAAATGCAGAAACACACCTTAACAATCTGAATGAAATTGCTCAGGTAATAAACTCAGATGTGGCTACTGCGCAAAAAGCCGGAATTATAAATCAGCTACTGAAAAAAAATTACCAAATAGCTGATAATAACCACTGTCCCTTGCAAGTTGACTTATTTTTCCCCTATGACAAGATTGCCTTAAATAAAACGGCCGTCCAGCTGATCATCTCAGAGTTTGATAGTCTCTCAGTGCTGGCTCAGCAAAAAGAAAACACTTTACTGAGCCGTTTTGCCGCCGCATTTCATCAGCGTTACCAATATCAGCAGGTCCCCTTGCTTTTGGCTTTGGATCCTGATTCGGGTATCGAATATGGGCAACATTCCTTACCGGAACAGGCGCAGTACCATCAAACAGGTACAGATCCAATGGATCTGCCAGCTGAACATACTGAGCTTTCCGAGTATAGCCAATTCAAACTTAGTTTGTATACTACTGCCCTAGCCCAAAATAAACTGGCTCTACAAATCACTGATGATCACCTTGCCAGAATTAAAAAGGGCGGAAAGCAGCAAGACAAGGCGCCAACGGAGGGTGCGTATTTGCTGGGCTCACTGGTGAGCAAAAGTCCTTCCGCCTTCGAGCAGGGCGACTTTAAATTTTTACATCAAGCCTGGGGAGGGCCTTCTGCTTTCAACTTGATGACGCGCTTTTGTCACGGTGATCACGTGCTTAAAGGGATGGTCAGTCAAGGAATTTCTACCGAGGAGCTGTACCACCCTGAACATATATATGCAGAGATTAGCCATTTGCCACATATAAGCTCTGCAAACATTTTGTCCAGGCCCCAGCTCAGAAAACATGAGATTTGCTACCTATCCAGAAGATTCTGCTCCCCAAATCACACGCAGTTATTGGCAGAGGACCTGCTGGTATCCGTTACAGAAGACGGCCAAATCATTCTTTTCTCTAAATCGCTCAATAAAAGAATCATCCCCAGGCTCACCAACGCCCATAATTATAGCCATGGCGTGCCCATATACAAATTCCTTTGTGACTTAGCCCGCCAGCAATCTGACTTACACTTAAACTGGGACTGGGATTTTCTTTCAAAGCAACCCTTTCTTCCCCGTATAGAATACAAGCACATCATTCTTAGCCTGGCAACCTGGAATATTTCGTTGCCTGGCCAATGGGAAAAGGCCCATCAAAAACTTCCGCTGGCAGCCAGGTGGGCTCAGCTTAGCAAACCGCTTAACGTGCCACGCCTATTCTTTTTATGCTGGGCTGACAATGAACTCTTCATTGACAGCGACAGCGATTTTGCACTCCAAGTTGTCTTTGAGGCATTAGAGCGCTACAAATCCATCAGAATCATTGAGCATGTTGGCCAGAGCCTTCCGGGGCTTTTCGGCAGTGGCGGCAAAAGTTTTGCTAGTCAGATCATCATACCCACGCTTCATGTGGGGGGCGAGTCGCTTGCGCCAGTCTGTGAGCATATCAATCCGTGCGAGCAGCGAGATTTTCTTCCGGGCAGCGAGTGGCTTTTTGTGAAAATATACTGCGGTCCCCATTCAGCAGAAAGGATTTTGACGGATTCAATATTGCCGGTGATAAAAAAGCTTCTGGCTGAGGGTGTGATCAATTGCTGGTTTTATGTGCGATACTACGATCAAGGCCATCACCTGCGGCTACGCTTGCGCTGCAAAACCGGCGCTTGGGGCGCAGCCCAGCCCTTGGCCCTGATTGGCGAGTCGCTATCGACGCATCTATATTTCGGCACAGTAAGCAAGATCTGCGTGGATACATACCAGCGGGAACTTGAACGGTATAACGGCATCAGCTATCAGATCGTTGAATCGATTTTTTGCTTTGAGAGCAACACTGTTCTCGATTTAATCAGCTCAGGGCTGGCTACCAACCGCATGATGATCGCCTTGGTTGCAACATACATGCTGATGGAAGACCTGGCACTCACTCAGGCAGAAATGAAAGAATTTTGCTTTGCCTTGGCAAAGGCTCTTGCCAAAAAAGTGGGCGCAAACCAGCATCAGTTGAATCAAAAGTTCCGAGATGACCGAGCCCTTATCCAGCAAATACTCGATGACCACATCAGGGGCAATAAATCACCTTTGGCGCCTTTTTTTGCTGACCGTTCAAAAACGATTCAGCTGGCTGCAAAACGGCCCGTTTCCAGGCAGCGACAACATGAGCTGGCAGCCAGTTTTATCCATATGTTTTTAAACCGATTATTTGCAGCAGACCATATGCAGCAAGAGCTACTGCACTATCATTACTTATACAAATTTATCGCTAGCCAGCAGGCAAAAGAAAAAGGCGGTAATAAAAAATAGCACCAGCCATTTTGTATGTAACCGACAATTGCATAAATTGGATTATCTGTTTACCTACTTACTGGATTTTGCCGCACAAATCTTAGTTATAGCCAATGACTAAATACCAAGCTTATGAGCGGCAATTTCAAAACAACGCTTTCATGCGTAATTATCGATGACGAGCAGCCTGCACACAATGTACTTCGCTATCACATTGAGCAGATTAGCTGGCTAACACATCTAAAAAGCATTTACAGTGCTGTTGATGCCCTAACCCAGGTTCCGGCCCTAGGGCCAGACATCATTTTTTTAGATGTGAATATGCCTAATTTGAATGGGCTAACTCTACTTGATCTGCTGCCAGGCCACCGCTGCAACGTGATTCTTTGCAGCGCGCATTCACAGTATGCCCTGGATGGTTACGATTACGAGGTCTCTTCATTTCTTTTAAAGCCCGTTAACTTCGAAAAATTCTTGAAAGCTGTCAACAAACTTCGCCTCAAGGCTCATTTTGGCGACAGCTTTCACTATGCTCCAACTGAGTCCATTTCCCAGGCAGCCTTGCCGTCCCCACCATCAGCCGATGCTAGTAGCCTTGCAGACCAACAGCTGCTTTCTGTCTTTGTCAATCAACAGGCCGTCTGGGTTAAAGCCGATAAAAAACACCTTCGCATTAACCTGGACGAAATCAAATTCATAGAAGCCCAAAGAAACTATATCAAGATATACTACGGTCAAAAGCAGGAGCTGCTGGCAAGGGCATCGCTTCTGGATATGGAAAACAATCTGCCGCCCCACAAATTTATCCGTACCCACAAGTCGTATATAGTCAACCGGGGGGCCGTTACAGAAATCAACGGTAACATCATTACTCTCGACAATAATTTCCGCGTCAGTATTTCTAAAAAAGAACGTAACGAGATATGCAGGCGTCTGACTCAATAGCAAGTCTAAAACAGGCTAGCGGTGAGCCCTTTTCCTTGATATTTCCCAAAAACGGGCATACACGGCTGCTGATGCATGTGTCTTTCTGGACCTTATTTGTTATAAGCCATCTGCTGTATTTCTGGCCGTTGTCCTATCAAATCCAGATAACAAGGCCTATGCTGGCAGCTTATGGTTTATACTATCTGAGATACATCCCGGTTTTTTACGGCTGCATGCTGGTCTATCATCAGCTTCGAGGGCGCCTGGGCGGCTTTCAACTATGGTTTTCCGTGTTGGTAGCTTCGCTAATTGCCATACACCTTTCGACGCTGGCCATGTTTTACATCGCCAGCGTTAGCCTTGACATCGAGCATGCCGCGCCCGCCTTTCAAATGCTGTGGCGGCTCTACATGGAAAGCGACCTTTTGAGCCGTAAGGGCCTTTTCATGGTTTTTTATGATTTTGAAGATTTACAGCTGCTACTGCTTCCGGCTTCAATTAAGGTCTTCAAGACTGCTATCATCAATGAGCGCATTCGCATGCAAATACAAAAGGAAGGCCTACTGGCCGAGATCAATTCTTTGAAAGCCCAGCTTTCTCCGCATCTGATATTTAACCTGCTCAATGCAGCCTACGCAGAACTATTGCCTTTTTCGCATAAAGCCGCCTCCTATCTAGCCTCCCTGTCTTCTGTGATGCGTTATACACTCTATAAAGGAACCCAGCATGCAGTGGCTCTTAAAGAGGAGATCGGGTGCTTGAAGGATATACTGGCTCTGGAATCTGCCAGAAGCCAGAGCCGCTCAAAGATCAGCTACAAGCAACTGGGACGCATTAAACCAGAGCATCAAGTACCGGCCTTATTGCTGGTGAGCCTTGCAGAAAATGCCATCAAACACGGCGTGCATGATTCCTATCAAAAAAGCTATGTGCGCATCAAAGCAAATATACAGGACGATACGCTTCATTTTTACATCATCAACAGTCTGCCGCAGCTACCTGAATCTGATGCAGGGCGCCGGCCGGACTCCGGAATAGGTCTTAATAACATTGTCCGGCGCCTGAAAGCTCAATATCCCAAGCAACACAGCTTTACGATCAGCAAGAATGAGAGCTCATTTGCCATTGATCTGACGCTGCCACTGCGCGCGAAAAACCTGCTTTGAGTGCTTTCGTATCCATTTTGGTGCGCTTGGTCCCAGAAATTAACAGTAATGATGATTTGTACTTTGCTTTGTGGCTTCCGCATTTTCAACTCTAAATTTTAAAAGACATGAAAAATCAAAGCATTCAGCACAAACCGGTTTTCAAAAAAAGTCAGCTGATCGTATTCGGCCCGCAGCATGAGAATGCATCTGTGCCTTCCTCTCCTACCACCAGCGGGGTGGTCTGCACAATCAATCAGCAGAAGACCATGATATGAGCTGTATACAGGCAGCCTGGCGCTGCCTGTATTTAGTAACCTACCCGGTGCCGCCCGGATTTTATCAAAGGTGATCCGCTCACTACCATTGATCCCTGTAAGTGGATATCTGGTACCACAAATTTTAAGAATTCCGCGCCCGCAGTGATTTTGCGCTTTCACTTTTAGCATTAACAATTGTGATATGCAAGAAATCAATTACCCCCTGCACTGGCTGGATTGGGCCGTTACCGAGATGTTTAAAGCAGATAAGGCGGCCAAAACTTACCTGACTGCCATGTTTTGCCGGACCATTGCCATTGAGGCTGACCGCCAATATGAAAAGCAAAGGCAGTTTCTAAGGCGCAAATCATTTGAGCTCAGCGGTAAGAACAAAAATCAATATTTAAAAAATTACCACAACGCCTTGGTGCTGCTTTACGATCAGGCCATGCGTAATGAGCAGTATTGGCAAGGTGAATCCGCGGAAATTGCCACGGCGTGCAAGGCGCTGAGCGCATGTATTTTTGGCGTGCTTCACACCGCTGAGATGAGTTTACACGGGCCGCCACTCAGAAAAAAAGTCGTTGGCTATGTCCTGCTCCAAGCTGCGCGCGATCAGCTGATAGAAAGGTTTAGCGGCTGGATGAAGGAGGTTTGCCAAAAGCTCACTGACCCTGCGCCACTGGGAATACTTCGGGATGCTATCCAGCAGCATTTAGCACATCAACCGGGCCGGTCGGTAATGGAAACTGATTTGATTTACCATCAACGACTCATTGCCGGCCTTACCCAGATGCAGATCCATGAGCAGGCCAGCATCAATCAGAATAATCTTCATAACCTTTTGATCGGATTCAATTTTAACAATGCTGATTTTATACGCTTTTATACCGGCCAGATTGCTCTGCAAATCCAGCAGCAGGACTTTGCCCACAGCGGTTTGGTACAGTTGCAATTTTTTTACAAAGAATTCTGCCAGATCCAGATGCATTCCAAGCGGGCCTTTGACGACAAAAATCCTGATATCAAAAAGGTCATTGGCAGTTGGTTTGAGCAGGAAGTCCACTTTGCCAGGCTTTACAGCAAGCAAGTGGCAAACAGCCGGCTGCCCTTATCTAGTGATGGAAAGCCATTCAAAGTCCTATGCTTTCTTTCCGTCGACCAGATTGCTATTATCCTGCGGAGCATGGATGCACTCAGGATTTTTCAGGCAAAATCGCTGGTGGCCATCATGCAGAGCCTTGCGCCGTATTTGTCTACATCCGTTAAGGCAGATATATCCTGGCAGAGTATGCGAAGCAAGTCTTATACCCTTGAAGAAAATGACCGCAAGGTTGTCATATCTACACTTCAATCAATGATCAAATGGATAGAGGAATATCAAAACCGATGAGCTGCATCTTAAATTTACTGGATCTACTTGAAGGCTATGCCCCCATCAGTGCTGATCTTAGATCTTACTTATCTAATCAGTTGCACGTGCAGGCGATTTCAAAAGGCGAGCCGCTTTTTAGTGACCTGCGGCACGCAAGCCGCACATGGATGCTTTGCAGCGGCTTGCTAAAATCTACCTACACCGATGATTCCGGAAAGCAAATCGTGAGCCGCTTTTGGCAGGAAGGTGACATTGTTTTAAGCAAAAACAGGGCTGTTTTCGAGCCTGGTGAGCGGATTACAACCGTTGAGACGTCGATAGTGCTATACATGGATGCAGTAGCTACTGAGTATGTGCTTGATCATTTTTCCCTAGGGCATCTGCTTGCCCGCAAGATCTATTTCAACGACGCAAAGCAAAGAGAGTTCCGCGCCAAATTAATGCAGATCCCTCCATCTGAGGCCTACGAACTGTTTTGCCAGGCATACCCGGCAGAACGGATGCTGCTGCAAGACATTGCTGCCTTTTTAAATATCCGTCCCTATTCGCTGAGTCGGATCAGAGCGCGCCGGCGCTAAGGTTTACTTCTTGGCTTAGGTGTAGGGTATCCCCTTGAATCACAACTAGTTTTATCCCGACAAAAAACGGGATATGAACAATCTAAGCACGACCACCAAGGCTGCCATTCTACTAACAGCTGCTGCGCAAGCCAGCACTATGCTGCTTTTTATGTATGCTTCTGTAAGCAAGCTCTTAGAGATGAAGACCTTTCAGGGGCAGCTTAGCGGCTCGCCCCTTTTAAAAGGTTTTGCACTGCCCCTGAGCTGGCTGGTGCCTGCCGCAGAAATCCTGGTCTGCTTGCTGCTTTGTTTTAGAAGCACACTTAGAACAGGGCTGATTTTGGCCCTGGTATTACTGGCTGCTTTTAGCATTTACATCATCGCTATTCTTACGGGCCAGGCCCCAATCCCATGCAGCTGCGGAGGCGTGCTGGCTAGTATGAGCTGGACAGAGCACCTTACTTTCAATTTGTTTTTTATCGGACTACTCATCGCTGCCATTCTCTGGGGCAAACCACGCAGCTAAAAAATATTCTATTGCGCAAAAAAGAATCAGGGCATTTCTGAAAACCTGTAAAAGAGTAGGAACAAACATGTAAACAATAAACATATGAAGACGCATTTGAAAATCAACTGGTTGCCTGTTATGGCACTGGCACTGGGCACAGGTATGGCTTTGGCCACCCAGAATGTTACGGCTAAGGACAGCACGCTTGCTACTTTTCACGTCAGTGACGAGCAGCCAACCTACTACCAGACTTCGGCCAGTGCCCCGGCGGGTTGCGGTCAGGGGGAAGAAGAAGCCTGCGAGATCGTTACCTCACTTACGCCCGACGCCTCAGGACGCATTGCCAAAGGGCCAGCTGTGAGTGAAACCAAGTGGCGAGACCAATAATCTAAGTCACCTATTTCCCTGTACGGTCAGGGAAATAGGTTATTTCATTGCTTTGACCTCATTGAGGGTAGAGACCAGCTGCTGTGAGGTACTGATTGCTTTGTCAAGTCCGTTATTGAAAATCCTATGTAATCGCCCCTTTTTGTCGATGATGAGCATTTTAGGTAGACTTTCAAAGTCATAGTATGCTGTCCAGTCATGCTTCAAGCCTTCTCCCATCGTATACGTATTGATTGAATGGCCGCCCGTGTAGTTTTCAGTGCTCAGGCTTTTAAGCCAGAGCTTTTTTTGTGTGTCTGCTGAAACCGTTACAAATACAATCTGATCATCGCCATCTAGCTGCTGCTCAGCACTTTTAAGCACATTTTTGTAATAATGCGCACAGGCGCCACAGCCCGTAAACCACACATCAATAAAGACTACTTTCCCCTTGAATTCACTCAGGCGCACCATATTGCCCCCAGCATCTTGCAATTCAAAGTCCCTGGCATCGATACCCGTAAGTGTGGCCGCCATTTTCCTGAGCTCTGTTTTGCTATCCTGATCCATTACAAGCCTATCTACCCGCTCATACAGTTCATTGATACGGGGGTCAGATCTTCTGTTTTGAACCAACACTGTAAGCAGTCTGTCTCTAAGTGGGCCCTGATAATGCTTTATTACAAGATCGATCTGCTGATCTGTCTTTGCAGTGGCAAACTGATTATCAAATTCGAGTTTACAGGCTAGAAACCTGATAAAATCAAAAGATTGCTGGGCGATATGCTCAGGGACGCTGGCAATGAGCGAATCCATTTCAGATGCCAGCGGGCCGGAGCTTCTGGCCAAAGCGGCAGTATCTGTTTGCTGGGGCAGCGCAAACCGCAGTGCATTGTAGCGGGATTTGAAATTTTCAGCTAAAATATCTGCCTTAATCAACTGATAATCTGATAAGCTGATTTTTGATTTGTGCAGCTCCAAAATCGAGAGTGCGGCATGGATTTTTTCTCGCGCAGGATCCTGGTAGCGCGCGCCCGCAGAATCAAAAAGCCGGGAATTTGAAGACGCAAATCCTGCTTCGTAGTAGGCAATTCTGGCGTCGTATCTGGCTTGATAACGCCGGGCGCCCTTGCCGCTGAATTTCATTTCGTATTGGTAAGGAAAGCTTCCTGAAAAATAGTCAAGCGGCCTTTTGGAAACTCTAATAACAATACTGTCTTCTGACTGCCATGGCTGAGCCAAAACGAAAGGCATTGATACCAATTCTGCATCCTGACTGCTATTTCGTTTTGCCTTTCTGCGTATATCAAACTGGCCTGCCGACTGATCGGGGCGGATCCTGAAAGTAAAGCCGTTATTTGCATCTTTGCCAGCAGCTATGACCTGCTCGTTTCCGACAATAACTGAAAAGAAGCGATTGTTGATCCGAAGATACAGCGAATCGATACCTAAGGGCTCCGTGAATTGGACGTGAACCGTGAAGCGCGCTGGCGCATCAGGTTTTTCTTGTGCATACAAGAACGCATGAAATGTGCAAAAAATCGCAGTTGATAAGATAAGCTTGAATGTCATTGCTTTTTGGATTTTAATGCTGAAAAAAAAATTATCTGGGGTTTTGGGTAATGCCGCTGAGTTGCAGCTCTAAATCCGGGAAAGGAAGCACGTAGCGCTGCGAGTTTGGCAGTAGCTGATATCGTGTTCCGCCGCTGATGCGGGTAATGGTTGTGGCCTGGGACTGCTGCAAGTTGAGCCTTCTGAGATCACTCCACCGGGCATGGCCGTAGAAGGCCAGCTCCTTACGGCGCTCGTCAAGTATGGCCTTTAATGCAGAGGGCGCATCGCCTGCCTGCACTGCAACATATTTACCAGTCTGGTAGCGGTGCGTAAGCAGCTTGTTGAGCAGGGCAACACCCTGCTGATGCTGACCAAGACGGGCCAGGCACTCAGCCTTGATCAGGTATATTTCATTGGTAGCCACCCCGTAAAATGCGCTGATGGATCCGGTATAGCTTCCGGCCGGCTCAAAGAGCCCATTTGCATTTTTAATGAAATAAAGCGCCTTTCGAAGATCAGTGGGTTTGTAGGCGCGCGCCAGCAGCGTGTCTGCAAAACTCACGCCATAACCCCCGTAAGTTGCAGCGCCTGTGGCGCCTTCGGCATAAAATATGACTTCGGGGTTTTGGTGCTTGTTTGAGTAGGCAGCAAATGCAAAGATCCCGCTGGCGGCTTTATCGACCACGTTAAAATCCAGCAGCTCGCTTCGGCTTTTTAGAGCTGCATCTGCCCATTCAAGTGCCTTATCATACTCACCCATGTTCAGGTGCATTCTGGCCAGCAGGCCCGCTGCCGCCGCTTTGCTCGGGCGGCTGACATACAGGGGCCTTTCAGCAAGGAGCGCAAAAGCTTGGGTAGCGTCATAGGCAATGGATTGGTAGGTTTCAAGCACCGAAGAGCGGGCGACTTTGTGGCTGGGATCTGAGAGATGCCGGATTTGAAGACCCACATCACCAGCGGCCGAGGCCTGATTAAAGGGTTTACAAAACAGTTGGGCCATGGCGTGTAGGGCGTATGCCCTTAAAAAAAGCGCCTGCCCTTTGATGTTGTCCTGGGCGGGCGCGCTAAGCTTCTGCAAGCGCTCTAAGACGATATTGGCATAGGCGATTTTCTGGCTAGTCCCGGAGAATTCAGAGGCCGAACCACCGCGGTAAATATCTGCATTCCACAAATATGCGTTGCGCTCTTTAAGTGCCGCCTGTCCTAAGCGCTCGTCGGGAATGTAAATGTTATCGCTGCCCACCAGGCCCAGCATGGGGTAGTTACTATTTACGACTATGTTGTTATCTAAGATGGCCTGCAAATCGGCCAGCGAAGCGGGCATCACATCTGATTTACTGCGTTTGACGTCCAGCCAATCCGTCTGGCAGCCGCTCAGTAATCCAAGTGCGGCTAATAGCGCTATAAGCGCTGATATTCGAAGTTTTTCCATTGTCATATTTGTTGTTGATCCATTTTTTAGAAAGTAAGGCGGATGCCTGCTGCCAGGGTGAAAACAGCGGGCAAAGGATGGTCGCTTGCATTGACAGCGGCCGCATCGGGATCAATGCCGTGCCGGTTTGCCCGCCACAGAATACCCAGGTTGCTGGTGTAGAGATAAGCCTGAAAACTTTGCAGGCGCATGGTTTTGAGCATAGCACCCCCAAAATCATATCCCAGCCGCACATCCTGCAATCTGACGTGATCGGCTTTTTCTACGAGCACCTGCGAGAACCTGTAAAACGTGGCGCGCGCGTTATCGCTAGGGTAAACCAGTGAGGGCACGTTTGTGGTGAGCTCATCACCTGCCTGCTGCCAGCGTCGGCTAAAATCGCTATTGGCTTCTGAGAGAAGAACATCCTGGTAATTCGTGCTTGTCGAAGCGCGCCGGAAACTATATCCGAGCTTGTAGCCGATGTTAAAAGAAAGTGTAATGCGGCTTAGGGTAAAGTCGTTTCTAAAAAAGCCGAAAACCCGCGGCACTGCCGGCCCCATGTAGGCAAGGCTGTCAGGCGTAAAGTTGTTGATGATGGCCGTATAATCCTTGCTTGGCTCGCCGTTGAGCATACCCATCGGATCGCCGCTGCTAGCATCAAGACCTGACCACCTGTAGGCGAAAATCCCATAGATGGGTTTACCCACCAGCCCTGCCCTACCCGATCCTTGCTGAATGCTGACAGCTGTCTGCTTTACGCTATAAGCTGTGATCTTATCCTGCAAAGTGCTCAATAGCAGCGTGGGGCTGTAGATCACCTTACCTATGGCTATTTGGCTGGAAAGGTTCAAATCAATTCCTATGGCTTTTGTGGAGGCGCCATTCGTATAGAACTGGCTAAAACCAATCGAGGGCGCAAGTGCCTGCCGCTCGATAAGATCGGCGCCCTTCTTGTGGTAGAATTCCAGGCTTCCGCTCAGAGCGTTCTTGTTAAGTGCAAAATCAACACCGAAATTAAAGGTTTTGACATTCTCCCACCTGAGCCCAGGATTGGGCGCTGATAGGTTGATAATTGTTTTTAAACCTGAGTAGCTGCTAGGAACATACACACCGGTGGTATATACCGAGCCCTGGTAAACGTTGCCGCTGGAACCAATTGAGCTTCGAAGCTTTACATATGGCAGCCAATCGATCTGATAAAACGGCTCCTTGGTCAGCTCCCAGGCGCCTCCCAGGGACCATAGTGGTGTAAAGCGTCTGTTGGAATTGGCACCAAATATATTGGCCCCATCCCTTCTGGCGCTGGCAGAAAGCGTGTAACGCCCCTTGAAAGTGTAGGCCGCATTGCCATAATAGGAAACAAAGCGATTGGTAACGCCATAAATGTCGCCATCGGGAGCGGGAATTCTTTCACTGCCGGAGGGGTAAATGGCCAGGGCATCGGCGAAATTCAAATTGTTGGCTGACGTGCCAGTCTGATCATCGTATCCATAAGCAAGCCTTCTGGCACTCTCCGTGTCCAGTGAGCGCGCCTCGGCGCCCAGAATTGCTGTCAAAGTATGCACGCTACCCCAACTACGGTCGAAACTAAGCTGCACCCTTGCGTTCTGGGCATTTGATTCAACCTGGTTTGTGTTGAGCACGCCACCGACAGGCACCTGGTATGTAAGACTACTATCGGTATTGATCAGGGTGAAGCGGTTTATCAGGTTGCGGGCAAAGTAGGTCTGCACGCTCCTATAGTCCCAATCCGTTATAGATTGCCTTTCGCTTTGGTACCAAAGCTCTGCTTTCAGGGCCTTAAACAATTGATAGCTGGCACCCAGCCGCATCAGTAGGCTGTTGGTCCTGGTATACTTATCGGCAAGAGCCGTTTCTGCTAATGGCCGGTAGCGCCAGTCAAGCAGCCCCTGGCTTTCGGCAGGTTCTAGGAACGAGTCCCGGTAATCTCTGGCAACGGCCTGGGCGCTGCCATCTTCATCTGCCAGGATGGCATAAGGGAAAAGACTGCCGTACTTACCGCCAACGGCTTGGGATCCAAACTGGTTCTGATAATTGTTAGTCGTTAATTTGTTGCTGCCATAATTAATTGCCAGGGTAACATCTAGCTTCCGACTGATGGAATACAGGCTTTTTGCGTTAAGTGTAAAACGCTGATAGCCATTACCGATCAGCTCCGATGCATTATGATCATATCCCAGGCCAACCGAATATGAGGCCTGTTTAGTGCCACCAGTAATTGCTGCTGAATACTGCTGATTGACCGAAGGCCTGTAAACGTGTTTGAGATATTGAGGCCTCAGGTCCACCTGGGAGAGCGCCTCTAATTGCTGAGCTGCTTGCTGCTGGCTGATCGCGCCCCTTTTTTGCTGTGAAAACAGCTCAACAGCTGGCGAGACAACTGGCCTGGATGTAGCATCCGATAGATCCGCATCAAAATAACCTGCATTAAAAAGGATGCGCTCGACATGGATATAATCTTTGGACTGCAAGTAATTGGGATCATAATAAAGATCGGGTTTACTGCCAAAAGATATGTTGCTGTTAAGTTCCACTTGAAGCGGTCTGTTTTTGCTACCGCTTTTTGTGGTAATAACAATTACCCCGTTAGCCGCACGCGCGCCCCATATGGATGCCGCTGCTGCATCTCTTAAAACGGTAACAGATTCCACGTCATTGGGATTAATGTTGTCCAGGTTTCCCTCAAATGGAAAATTGTCAACAACAATCAGTGGATCTCGGCTGATAAGGGATTCATCGGCAAGCGTGCTTTCTCCTCTTATTCGAATGCCCAGATTGCGGCTCATTAAATTACCCGAGGAGCCATTTGAAGCATTGGAAATAAATTGCAGTCCGCCAGCAATCCCGTTGAGACGATCCAAAATGTTGGTTGAGACTCTTCTGTTTACTAGCTCTTTATCCACATGCAGAAATGAACCCGTAGCCCGTTCTCTGGAAATCGTCTGATAACCCGTGACGGCTACTTCTTCAAAGCGGTCACTGTGCGCTTGCATATTAAAGACAAGAGCAGTCGTTTGTGGAAGCGAAATTAATGTATCAATGGAACGATACCCGATAAACGAGACGACAAGGGCCACCCGGGAAGAATCCACGAAAAGTGAAAAACTGCCATCTCCTGCTGTAGTAGTGCCTGAGGTCGTCGATTTGATCTGCACACTGGCCCCAACTAATGCACTTTGGTCCATGGCCATTACCTTGCCTTTAACTTCCGGACGGCCCTGAGCAGAAGCTGGGCGCCAGCTGACTAATAGACCGTAGGCGAGGATCAGATAGGCTACATAGGTCAATAGCCTTCTTGGGGAACAATAAAGTGACTTCATTGCAACTATGATTTGGAGTGAAAATTGAAGGCAATACCGGTTTACGCCGGGCCTGAATAGCTGCGGCAAAGGATGCAACCCAGGATTGGGCAGCAAAAACTAACAGACCCGGCCCGGGCTTATTGCGGCTTACGGATTACCAGTTGATAAGTGAGCACCTTGTTCATAAACGTCATGGTTGGTGTTGAACAAAAGGACTGTTACTAAATTCAGATAAGTTAGAAAATCTGGGGAGCCAAAAAAGGCGTGGAACTCAACTTATCTCATTAGAGGTACTGGTATACCCTGGAACAAATAAGCAAACCCACGCCTAGGTCGTGAGCTATTCTACTTATGGTCTCGTTCCAAAAATTACCAGTTTTCTAATGTGAGACTCTAAGCGAATGCTTCAAATATTTTTGTGAAGTATCGCAATAATTGACCCAAATATATTAAAAAAATAAAAGTCAGCCAAATGGATGACTTTTATTTTTTTAATTTTTTCCTGATTGCGCTAATGAGCGCAAAACTGGACCATCATGATATCGAATTGAAGCAAAAGATTGCTCAAAGGATTAAGGAACTTCGACTGTCCTCCGGTAAGAAGCAAAACAATTTTGCGATAAATGAAATGGAAACTGACAAGCAGATGTTGCATAGGTTAGAATCCGGGAGAGGTGCAACAATTTACTCCATAAATAAAATCTGTCAGGCACTTAATATCACTTTAAAAGATTTTTTCGATTCGCCAATGTTCGAAAGATGACTTAAGTGCGGTCGTTGTTGTATAATACATGTGCTGAAATACTTTGCTGATTTGCAAACGATAGCATATCTAATGAATCCAAGTTTCTAAGACTTCATAGTATAAAATATATGCGCAGCAAATTCATCGCAGCAATAAAGTTTTTTTGAAAAGGCGCACGGAGTGTCTCTAAACGCATATTAGACGGATGTGAAAATGTTATTTCCGATGCATGAAGCATCATCTCGTTCAAACCAAACTGCTCCTTAAAATATCGGTTCTGCTTATTACAGCCATGCGGCCTATCGCCGATAATGGGATGAAAAATGTGCGCCATATGCTTGCGGAGTTGGTGCATGCGGCCGGTAGTAGGTTTTAATTCTACTAAGGAATAGCGCGAAGTGGGGTGTTTGCCAATGGCGAAGTCTACTTCTGTACGCGCCAGCGTACGAAGGGAGGTGAACGCTTCCTGGATGGTGCCGTCTTCTTTTTTTAGGGGATAATCAATGTCGAGTTCGTCCGGTGCGTAGCCTCTTACAATGGCGTGGTAAGTTTTTTCGACTTTTCCATCCTGAAACTGCTGCTGCATGAGACTGTTCATTTCCTCATTTAATGCAAAGAGCAGCACACCGGAAGTTTTTCGGTCCAGCCGGTGAACGGGAAATACTTTTTGTCCGAGCTGGTCCCTTAACAGCTGAACGGCAAAGATATCTGCGTCCGCGGCAATCGGCGATCGGTGCACGAGTAGTCCATTTGGCTTGTTGATGGCAACGAGGTCGTTGTCATGGTAGATTATTTGAAGGGGTAATTGCGCTGAATCCGTCACTTAAAATATGGATAGATCCTTCTCAGTCTTTTCCGTCAACACCGCATAGGCATTGGGTTTAATTCCCAAAAGATATGGAAAAAGCCGCAAGATGAAATGTTTGAATTTGGTTAAATAAAATCCTGCCGGGTTATTCTTAAAAAGCGGCTTGATGACCTCATCATTGTAAAGATGGCAAATGTCGCTCTTGACCTGGAAGTTCTCAGACCTGAGCAGGAACCTGAGCAATGCAGGTGTATAAATGTTAATGTGCCCGTAGGAAAGGAAATGTTTGACTTTCCTATCCACATAAAAAGAAAAATCAATGGGCACTTCGAAAATCTGATATTTTGAAACGCGTTTGATTTCCCGGAGCAAAATCCGTTCGTGTTCCACATGCTCTAAAACGTGTGAACAGATTACCAGATCAAAATGATTGTCGGGATACGGGATCTGGTAACCGTCGAAAAGCAGTACATCGTTAACGTTTTTGATATTCTTGGATTTTATCAAGCCGATTCCGCTTTCAGAGATCTCGACACAATTGAGATCTTTACAAAAATCCCATTGAGAAAGCCAGGAAAGAATGCTCCCCTCGCCAGCTCCAACTTCAAGCACATTTTTGAAACTGATATTCTTTGACAGTGCGACAATGTTGCGCGCCTTGTACTTAGCCCCTGTATTACGCCAGGAAACCGAGTCGTCATTATACTGCGAAGAATAGGAATCTTTTACATTATCAGATATTTGCATATCGAAATAATCACGGTTTCATGGCTTAATTCTTACTCAACAACTTGATTTTTCTTGCTGTATCTAATACGGAAACGGATAATTACCCAAAGCACCAGATACAGAATCCCCAGCAACATACCAATTTCCATGCTGAAAACCCAGGCCGTGCGGTCCATAGCGCTTTCAATCAGGTTCTTAAAAATGGCGTGCGGATCATGTATAATGTCCCAACTGTTCATGCGCCTAACCCTGCCGAGATAAACCCCGAAGCCTGCAAGCGGAAGACTCAACAGCAGAAACGTAATGCTGATACGTCTAGTAAAAACACGTCGCCACGAACGGTGGATCCAGTATAGGGAAACCAGGCCATTAAAAAGGCTGACTTCTGCGTAGAAGAAAAGCATGATGACATCGTGCCAGGTCAGGTCCCGCTGATAATCCACTGTCAAATGGGCCAGATCGGTGATCATGTAAGGCGCATTGGGAAAAAACGCCAGCCACACGGTCGTGAGCAGGATCAGCGTAAAGGGAATGGCCCCGAATCGCTTGGTAAAGTTGTCGGCCAGGAATGCAGTAATAAGCGGAATCCAGCTCAAAAACAAATTCCAGTCCATTGAAAAATCAACGGGAGAATTGAAAAAAATGCGGATAAGGTGAAAAAATACAGCAACCAGGCTTAGCAGCAAAAGCAGCAAGAGCGAGAACAAACCCTCCATCGATATAATGGGCGGATCTGAGACGCTGAACTTATGGTTCCTTATCCAATCTATCAAACGGTCCAATAGTACGGTATTTAAGTTTATTCATGACGACTTAAAAGCAAGCAAATGAAAAGCAAAAAAGGCATACCACATTTATATCAATGTTATCGTTAAAATAAATGTTGATATAATCATATTTCCTCATCACTTCTGCTGCGTCATGTCTGACAAACTCTGACAGGCTAGGCCTGGGTAGGATTATTTGTTTCCTTTTTAGGTTTACGTCTTTTCGGTCTTCCCGCTGATTTGTGGGCTGGCTTGCCAGCAACCCCAGGTTTGCGACCGCCGGCTGCCCTGAAACGCCGCGGCTCAAATAGTGGAGCATCTCCAAGTCCCAGGTCCTGGGTTATTGATCGCTTTTCAAGTTCTTTTTCAAAAAGCTTTTCAATTTTCAGAACATATTTCTGGTCTTGCTCATTAATGAACGTTATAGCCGTACCTTTTGATTCCGCACGCGCCGTCCGACCAATGCGGTGAACATAATCCTCTGGATCACGCGGAACGTCGTAGTTGACTACGTGGCTCAAATTATCAATATCAATTCCGCGTGAGAGCACATCTGTTGCCACCAGAACGGGGAATTGCCTGTTTTTAAATTCTCTCAAAACAATCTCCCGGTCGGCCTGCTCAGAGTCGGATGAAATTCCCCTGGCAGCAAGGCCAAGCTTTTTCAATGCACGAACAATCGGTTCCACCGTGGATTTGCGGGAGGTAAAAAGCACCATACTGGTGTTTTCAACCTGACTCAATAAATGCAGCAGCAATGGTAATTTCTGCTCATCCTTTGCCATATAGAACTGCTGATCAATGCGATCAACCGGCCGCGAAACCGCAAGTCTTATTTCCTCAGGATTTTGCAAAATGCGTTTTGCCAGATCACCAATTTTAGGAGGCATCGTTGCCGAGAACATAAGCGTTTGTCTTTTAGCAGGCAAAAAGCTCATGATCTTCAAAATGTCACTGAGAAAACCCATGTCCAACATTCTATCGGCCTCGTCAAGCACCAAATGCTTCACATTCCCAAAAGTCACGTAGCCAAGTTGCAAATGGGCGATCAGCCTGCCTGGGGTTGCAATGATAATGTCTGCCCCCTGGGTTAACGCTTTTTTCTGCTGGTCCCACTCCGGCCCCTTATTACCCCCATAGACGGCGATGCTGGTCGCGCCAACAAAGTATCCCAAACCCTGGATCTGCTGATCGATCTGCACAGCAAGTTCACGCGTTGGTACAAGGATCAATGCGCCGGTGTGTTCGTTGCTTTCGTGGGCAACTTTATCTAAAATAGGGATCAGATAGGCAGCCGTTTTTCCTGTTCCTGTTTGCGCGCAGGCCAGAAGATCTTTACCGCTAAGAATGTAAGGGATTGCTTGCTCCTGAATAGGTGTTGCTTGCTGGTAGTTCATGGAATCCACGGCGTTAAGCACGTCTTCGTGGAGTTCAAATTCATTGAAATTCAAAATTCAGCTTGTAAAGTCCATAGATTTAAACGACTACAGACGTGTTAAAAAAAGAGCTGACTTCAATATTTCCCAGTCAGCAAACCGCTTGATTTGAACAAATATAAAAAATATCCGGCGCAAAATGAAAACAAAGGCCAAGATACACGCGGCAAACTTGCTGCTTTGTGCGTCCTGACCTTTGCTGCAATCATTTAAACTACAAATCTACATCCACCAGATTAATCGCTTCCTCGGGGCTGTATAACCTGGACTTGGTGATGAACCGAATGCCCATTGGAATTTCCAGCGAGAAGCTTGATCCTCTTCCCGGCGTAACATCAATGGTGAGCTGGGTATGCTGCCAGTATTCAAACTGATCGCGGCTCATGTAAAATTCGCAGCCTGCAATTTCGCCTAATAGCACATCGCTGCCCGAGGTACGGAACTCGCCTTTTGGAAAACACATAGGCTGAGAGCCATCACAACAGCCTCCGCTCTGGTGAAACATTAAATCTCCGTTTTCTGCTTTGAGCTTTTCGACGACCTTAACCGCTTCGTCTGTAATGAGCACTCTGCTGGTTTTCATAAGTGTTATTTTCAAAAGAAGCCCAACTTGTTCTTATCATAAGAGATAAGCATGTTTTTGGTCTGGCGATAGTAACCGAGCATCATTTTATGGTTTTCTCTTCCAAAACCTGATTTTTTGTAGCCTCCAAATGGCGCATGCGCTGGATATGCGTGGTAATTATTGACCCAAACCCGTCCTGCCTGAATGGCCCGCGGCACCTGGTAAATCTCATGCGCATCACGCGTCCACACTCCGGCGCCCAGACCATATAATGTATCATTGGCAATTGAGATAGCTTCCTCAGTGGTTTTGAATGTTGTTACGCAAACCACCGGCCCAAAGATTTCTTCCTGGAAAATCCGCATTTTGTTATGGCCTTTGAAAATCGTTGGCTTAACGTAATAACCTCCCGAAATGCCATTTTCAAATTTTTGCGCATCGCCACCGGCAAGCACTTGGGCTCCTTCCTCTTTTCCTATTTTTAAATAGGAAAGTATTTTTTCATACTGATCATTAGAGGCCTGCGCGCCCATCATGGTTGTGCTGTCCAGCGGATGGCCCATTTTGATCGCATTCGTACGCTCAATGACGCGCGGCATAAATTTGTCATAAATACTTTCGTGCACTAAAATCCGGGAAGGGCACGTGCAGACTTCACCCTGGTTGAGTGCAAATAGCACCGCACCTTCAATAGCTTTATCAAAGAATGCATCATCCTCGTCAGCAACGGAAGGGAAGAAAATGTTTGGCGATTTGCCTCCCAGCTCCATCGTGACGGGGATAAGGTTATCGGATGCATATTGCATAATGAGCCGGCCAGTGGTCGTTTCACCTGTAAAGGCAACCTTAGCAACGCGGGGGGACGATGCCAGCGGTTTTCCTGCCTCTACACCAAATCCTGAAACGATATTTAACACACCGGCCGGGAGAATATCACCAATCAGCTCCATAAGCACCATGATTGAAGTTGGCGTTTGCTCTGCGGGTTTCACCACTACGCAGCATCCGGCTGCAAGCGCAGGCGCAATTTTCCAGGTTGCCATCAGCAAAGGAAAATTCCAGGGAATAATTTGTGCTACGACGCCAAGAGGCTCGTGTAAATTAATACAAACCGTATTTTCGTCATGCTCCGAGACACTCCCCTCTTCTGCCCTGATCACACCCGCAAAATAACGGAAATGGTCCACACACAGCGGAAGATCGGCGGCGCGCGTCTCGCGGATTGCCTTACCATTGTCAACGGTTTCTACGATAGCCAGGTAATCCAAATTATCTTCGATAACCTGCGCGATTTTCAAAAGAAGGTTGCTTCGCTGACTGGCGGCGGTTTTGCTCCATGCAGGGAATGCATTGTGGGCAGCGTCCAAAGCCAGTTCAATGTCTTCCTTGGTAGAGCGGGCGGCCTTGGTGAAAACCTGTCCGTCGATGGGCGAAACGTTCTCAAAGTACTCTCCCTTTATCGGTTCCACGAATTTACCATTGATATAATTGCCGTACTTCTCTTTGAATTCAGGTCTTTTTGCAAGCGTCTCGCTGGCGTATGATTTTGTCTGGGTCTGCGGGTTATCGGTGATCGTATCCATAGTTTAATGTTGATTTAAATTAATTTATAAATACAAACCTAGCTCAAAACACCGTTCTTGATTGGCACGATCGTTCCAGATTGTAGGATAAATATCTCATTTTATCAAAAAAGAATTATATTTATAAATGCACATTCAGCAACATTAAAACACGGAAACGGCATCATGGCAGCGGGATACAAACTTAATGCAGTGGCACTTTCAGCAGAAAAATCGCTTAAAACGCTGGTTGAAAACAGGCGGGCATTTACGCTGGAAAACTGCGAACTGAACCTGTTTGAAACATTGCAAACCTCGCAGCTTGTGCCGCTAACCTTTTCGGATTTTGTGATCACCAGCATGCTCAGGGGCAAAAAGGTGATGCACTTGTTTGAAGAGCCTGGTTTTGATTATCTGCCAGGGGAAACTGTGCTAGTGCCTGCCAATGTGACCATGAAGATTGATTTTCCAGAAGCCAATAAGGACAATCCAACACAATGTATAGCGCTGGCGCTGGACCAGAACAAAATCAAGCAGATTGTTGATAGATTAAATGAGACATATCCCCGGGAAGGCAAGCAGCAATACTGGAATTTGCATCACAACCAGTATCATTTTCTCAATAATGTGGAACTGGCCCAAACGCTTAACAAACTGATCCACATCTGCTCGGGATCAGCGCTGGGAAAGGACATTTTGGCTGACCTGACTTTGCAGGAGCTAATCGTCCACATTATTCAGACGCAGAATTTGGCAGCGACCGACGAAGCAGCATTCATACAAGAAGACAGCCCGCTGGCATTTGTGATTAACTATATCCGGGCGCATATCAGCGAAAACATCAAAGTGGATGAGCTTAGTGACAAGGCGTGCATGAGCCGCGCCTCGTTTTACAGGGCATTTAAGCGGGAATACAGCATTAGTCCGCTTGATTTTATTTTGAGAGAAAAAATCAAAAAAGCGAAACACCTGCTTCTGGGCACCAGGGCAAGTGTGACGGATATTTGTTACCAGCTCGGCTTTTCGGATCTCAATTATTTCGGAAGGCAATTCAGGAAATCAGAAGGGATTTCCCCAAGCCAATATCGCAGTGCGAGCGGAAAAGACATTTAATTACTATTTGACCTTCAACCTGTTGATCATCATAATGGCGCGATCTATCCGCACCTGAACGGATTTCGCCCCTGCAACATAATAAATGATGGCGCGCCGGTGACTTGGCAGCGATTCATAAAATAGACGTTTACCTTCCTCATCCATTTCCAGCAATTCCTGCAACTCTTCGGGCACATCCCGTCCAAATTCGCTTTCATCTTTGCGAATTTCTGCATTTAGCTTTTGACCTAATACAAATTTGCCTTCCTGCCTAAGCGGCGTTCCTATATTAATGTAAAAGCCTCCCCCACCTTTTGGCCGTATTGCGCACTGGAAATCAACTTTGCCATTTAACAGGCACCTCACACGCGCAGGCTTACGTCCCTGCACAAACTGCATGGCAACTTCGTCGGGTACGAGCATATAAAATTCGCCTCCCTTGCGTGGGAGGCGATCCAGAGTTGATTCGAAACGGACAACATCTTCCATGTTGTAATGTAATTTGTGAAATCCTTATTCTGTTAGCGGGCGCACCATAATATCTTTATATAGCACCACACTTTTAGGATCGTGTGCCTGCAATGCGAATGTGCCGGCTTTCAGGAATTTGGTTTTCATGTCACCATCCCTTTTGTCCACATCCGATTCCTCGTAGTCCACAACAACCTTGTCATTGATCTTAATGGTGATGTGCTTGCCTTCTACTTTGATGTACTCGGTATACCATTCGTTGTCCTTCACATACGTTTCTTTCACATCGACTACATTGTACAAGCTCCCTGTGCGCTTATAGTCTGTATGCGATTGGTTGACCTGCACCTCGTAACCTTGCGATGGCCACCCGTCTTCCTGATAAGCCGTATGGATAAAAATTCCTGAATTTGCGCCCGGTTTAGTCATCACCGTCGCTTTGAATTCAAAATTTTTGAACATATGATTTTTGACAGGACCATCGTAAAACAAATGAGCCCTTGGGCCTGCAACCTGAATATTCCCGTCTACGATGGTGAACGAGGATGCATTCGCCCCGATTTTCCAGCCATCGAAATTTTTTCCATTATAAAGTGAGATCCAGCCGTCCTGTGCTACGGATGAAAATTGTAAGCCAACGCTCAAAAAAAGCGCCATACATAATGTAGTCAATGTTTTTTTCATAAGAAAGCCAGACGCGTTTTGTATTTCAATGATGTGAACTCTTTTTTATTTAAATCAAATTTGGGTGAAAACTACTCTTTGGCAATAAGAATATCACATTGCCGCCAAGATGATGCGTGCGAACAATGCTAACTTTGCGGGAGAATATAAATGCAAATGAGTAACCCATACATTTCCCTCCTGGTAACCGCCTGGCGCTACGCACGACAGCAACGAAAGCATTACGTGCTTGTTTACGCTATGTTTATCATGGCCAATATTGTGCTCGCAACAAATCCGCTGCTATATGGCTGGTTTGTTCAATCTATTCAAAAAGATCCTTCCGGTATCCTGGATAATGTGTGGCTTTACGTTGGAGGATACGTCCTCTTAACCGTTGGAGAATGGGTTTTTCACGGTCCTGCACGGATTATGGAACGCAAACTGGCATTTGACATGAGCAAAAACTTCCTGGATGAAATGTACCATCAGGCACTGCATTTGCCTATTCGCTGGCATCAGGACCATCACAGCGGAGCTACAATTAACCGGATCCGTAAGGCTTATGAAGCACTCCGAGATTTTTTTCAAAATGGCTTCATGTTCTTGCACGCCTTCGCAAAATTCATTTTTTCATTTATTGCCATTGTTTGGTTTTCTCCCATTTTCGGAGGGATAGGCGTCTTGATCGGAATAATTAATATCTGGGTAATATTCAAGTTTGACAAACCGTTCATCAAAGCACTTGACGAAACCAATGAAAGGGAACACGTTGTATCCTCCACGTTGTTTGACAGCCTTTCTAACATTATTACCGTAATCACATTGCGGCTTGAAAAACGGATGAAAATCAGCTTGATGGCGAAGGTGGATGACGTTTTTCCACCTTTTGTAAGATCAATTACCGTTAATGAATGGAAGTGGTTTGTGGCCAGCATGTTCATTGCGCTGATATATGTGGTGGTTACTGTTGGTTATATATACCAAAACTACGTTCCGGGACAAGTGTTCCTGGTAGGTGGCCTCGTGACCTTACTAAGTTACGTGAACCAGTTTACCAGCGTTTTTCAAGATATTGCCTGGCAATACACCGAAATCATCCGCTATAACACCGAAGTTCAGACAGCGCGCTCGATTTCAGAAACTTACAAGCAGCAACATCGCCCGGATGCCACAGAAGGCCTCCCCGATCACTGGCGGGAAATCGAAATTCATGACCTCAATTTTTCACACGGCGAAGTTTACGACAGGGAAAAACAGGCGCACAGTCTGCACGGACTGCATATTCGCATTAAAAAAGGTCAGCGAATTGCATTTATCGGCGAAAGCGGCAGTGGCAAAAGCACGTTGCTCGCATTACTGAGAGGGTTGTACGCACCAGAAGCAGGTGTTAATGTCTTAGTAGACGGTAAGCAACCTACTGATATGCAAACATTAGCAGACCAAATCACCTTATTTCCCCAAGATCCGGAAATATTTGAAAATACAATAGCATACAACATTACATTAGGATTGCCGTTTGATCAGGAAGAAATTTTGGAGGTCTGCCAAACGGCGCATTTCACTGACGTAATTGCCAAACTGCCAAATGGCCTAAACTCAAATATTCAGGAAAGAGGCGTAAATCTTTCCGGCGGCCAAAAACAGCGCCTGGCACTGGCAAGAGGCATTCTGGCAGCCAGAAGCAGCGAGATCGTCCTGCTCGACGAGCCCACCAGCAGCGTCGATCCCAAAACAGAATCGCTTATTTACGACAGAATGTTTGCAGAATTTAAAGATAAGGCAGTCATCTCCACGCTTCACCGCCTGCACCTACTGACCAAGTTTGATTATGTTTATATTCTGAGGGATGGGCATCTGGTGGACGAAGGGACGTTTGCGGAGCTTCGTGCGAATAGTGCGGTTTTTCAGGATTTGTGGCGGCATCAGGAGGCGATGGCTAGGGGGTGAGGGTATCGTTCACAAACTGATAATGTTTGATTATATAAATATTTTAAGAAAAACGCATTATATTTGACCCATTGTAAAGACTTTTTTAAGCTACTCAACATCTTAATTGCATGCACGCCTTGGTCAAATTACCTTTATTTTTGATTTTGTTATGCACTTGCTTCTATGAAGCAGTTGCAGGCACCATGCAGGTTCAGTCAAACTTCTCAGATACTTCTGTAATAGAGGACACAACGTCAGAGCAGGCTGGAAAACAATTCAAATTTGGCTTCGCGGCGATGGCAATAGCCACCTCTAACAAACAGGTGCCTTTTTGGATGCGTTCAAACCAGTTCGGCAGCATTCCCCTTGATGGACCATCATTTTCTTTAATAGGGAGCATCGGTCGTGACTATGTTAAGAGCCGCAAGGATAAGTTAACAGACTGGGGCGTTTACCTGGAACCCAGGTTTAATATTGGCAGACGTTCAGAGCTAATGCTCATTGAAGGTTATGCTAAGGGACGGTTAGGAATTTTTCAACTAAAGGCTGGCCGCAGCAGAGACGTTATGGGATTGATCGACACGACGTTGTCCTCAGGCGCCTTTTCCGTTTCGGGAAATAGTCTCGGGATTCCAAAAGTTGAAATTTCCATTCCGGAGTTCTGGGATTTGCCATTTTTGAAAGGAGTGATTGCCGTTAAGGGAAATTTCGCGCACGGGTGGTTGGGAAATACCGAGGTAAGAAACGGAAACAGGTTTAGTTCTGTCAATTCTTTTTTTCATCAAAAATCACTTTACGCTCGCCTTGGAAAACAGACCTGGAATGTGAGAGTTTTCGCGGGTTTCAATCACCAAGTGTTTTGGGGTAATGAGAAGGAAATGAATCCGACGCTTTTCAAACTTTCTGTTTTGGAAACCTACAAGCGGGTAATATTGGGAGAGAGCTATGGTGGCGATGATATTGGTCTCCCCAGATCTAAAGTCGGCAATCATTTGGGTTCAATAGATCAAGCCATTGAGGTGGATGCAGGAGCAGTAGGAGTAATGGCTTATCATCAGTTTTTCTTCGAAGTCGGAGGCCTTTATCATCTAAACAATGTCAAAGATGGCATTTTCGGACTTAGCTTATCTAACAGGAATTTTTCTAAATCAACTGCAAGTTTCCGTCTGAAAAAAATTCTATTTGAATATATTAACACAAAGAGCCAGGGCGGCGAGATTGATGCAAAAATCACGCCTTCGGGTGACGAAGACTACTATAATAATTATATTTACCTAAAGGGATGGAGCTACAAGGGCGAAAATATTGGCAACCCGCTTGTAACCAGTGCAAAATACAGTAGGAAAGACTTACCCAAGGTTGCGAATGAGTTTTACATCAATAACCGTTTAACGGCGTTCCACGGTGCCACAGAGGTCGCAGTAGCGGGATGGAGCCTGATGCTGAGGCTCAATTATTCGTTAAACTACGGCACTTACGGTACGAGTCCGTTAGGCCATTCTCTAAATAACATTCGAATCCCAAGTAAACCCCCATATTTCGAAAAAGAAGGTCAATTTGCTTCATCAATCGAGGGCAGACGACGGTTAAAACATAATACGGCGATTAGTGGAGGCTTTGCTCTTGATCAAGGATCTCTTCTTTACAATTCGACTGGCGCATGGTTAAAGGTTTCCAAGGCGTGGTAATTTCAACAACCAAATAAGAATCTGATCTTTAAACAAACTTTATAAAAAATCATCTCAAAAAATCCGGTTGAAACGCACACTAAACGTGAGCCAGGCAACCGAAATTATTATGCTTAACTGGCTATTTGACAAAAAAACGCAAAAAAATATAAGTCTGGATTCCATTGGCATTGATATACATTCTCATGTTCTACCAGGTATAGATGATGGTGTCCAAACAATAGAGGAAGCTGTTGAAATGGCTTCTAAAATGCAATCGCTGGGGTTTGTTAAGATCGTAACAACACCGCACGTAATGTGGGACTGTTACAGAAATACTCCGGAAATAATACGCGCAAAGCTGGATGAGGTAAGAAGAGCGGTGAGCGCTGCTGGGCTTACTATTCAAATAGATGCAGCTGCAGAATACTTCATTGACGAACATTTCAATGAAATGATTTCTGGGGGCCAGGAAGTTTTAACATTACCAGGAAATCGGCTGCTTGTAGAATTGCCATATTCAACACCTTTGATGAACACATCCGAAAACTTATTTTCCATCATTCAAAAAGGATACCAGCCGGTGCTCGCACACCCTGAAAGATATACTTACTTCTATTCTGACCCTAGCATTTACAGAAAACTGGTTGATCAGGGCTGTGAATTGCAGGTAAACATTCTTTCCCTTAGCGGTTACTATGGGGAGAATATATTAAAAATGGCCGAATGGCTTCTTAAAAATAATTTAATAACATTTTTAGGCACGGACGCTCACAAAATCCAGCATTTGGAGATGATTCAAAAAAGTAACAAGAATAATTGGTTGCAAAAGTATCCCTTCCAGAATGAAAAACTTATAAATATTTGATGTTGACAATTGAATTTATTCTATATTTGTCTTAAATCTTGAACCTGTCGGTTTTGCACATTATCAAGAACCCCCTCCTTAGACGATAACATATTTCTTATTATTTTTTCCGTACATGCCTTTTATAAAATGAGTTTGTTCTAATTATTTCCTGAAATAATATTACACAATTCATTGACTAGTAAAGATTTAAATTTAGTTAGAACATATCTTAACGTTTTTCTATGAGTTCGTCTACCCCTAAGCTATTAAAGCAAATCACAAACTTTGGTTTTTTTCTTATTGCAATGATTGGAGGAATATCATCCTGCGTTTCTCCAAAATCGATTGTATATTTCCAAGGAGATTCGCTTCGTTATTCTTCACAAGAAATCACTCAGAGATATGTTCCTACCATTCTTCCGAGTGATATATTATCTATAATTGTTGGGAGCTTAAATGCAGAGGCAAATGAAGTGTTCAACACGCCTAATCTTTTCACCACTGCCAGCACTAATTATTCTAGTGTTGGGGGAGCAAGAGTCCAGCCCTTAGGGTATTTGGTAGATTCAGATGGCGCAATTGAGATACCGCTAGTTGGGAAGGTTAAGGTCAGTGGATTGCGGACGACGGATGCAGCTGACACAATTCGGCTCAGACTGCAAAATTATCTGAAAGAGCCCTCAGTTATTGTTAGAAATCTAAATTTCAAAGTCTCCGTTATGGGGGAGGTGAAACTTCCAGCAGTTTATGTTATTCCTGATGAAAAGATTACTCTTCCGGAAGTCCTGAGCCTTGCGGGCGATTTGACTATTTATGGAAACCGTAGCAACGTTATGATTATTAGAGAAGAAAATGGCAAAAGGGAGTATGCAAGGATAGATCTTACGTCCCGAGACATTTTTAACTCCCCATACTATTACTTGCATAAAAATGATGTCATCTACGTCGAGCCCGTAAAAGCCAGAATGCTTGACACAGATAGTAGAATAAGGACTGTCCCATTAATAGTCACTATTGTCGGTGGAATAAGTACCCTAGGGATTCTAATATTAAATTTGACAAAGTAATTGACAAAAATTGAATCAAGAAATCATACTCAACTTATGGAAGATCGCAATTTGAACGGGAAGGATTTTGAGGAAAAGAGCACAGACTTTAGCCTCAATGACTACATTAGGAGGCTGATTAGATATTGGTACCTGTTTCCAATATTTCTTTTCATACTGCTAACGGCTGCTTTCTTTTATTTGCAAATATCTCAGCCTGTGTATAGCACTAAGACTAGTATACTTATTAAAGAGGAAAAAAGTCTTACAGGCTCGCAAGGAGATATACTCACGGAAATGAGCTCACAGTTTGGCGGTAATAAAACCGTTGAAAATGAGATGGAAATTTTTAAATCCCAAACTCTTGTTGAACAAGTGGTTAAAGAATTAAATCTTGATGTGTCTTATACAACCAAAGACGGCCTAAGAACCATAGATTTGTACAATACAACTCCGATTAAAATTAAACCCGAAGTTATAACTGAATACGGTTACGAAGAGCCTTTGATTATTCACGTGGTAGATAGCACACATTTTAGATTCAACGACGAGGATCAGTTATTCACTTTCAATCAAAGGTTTAATAACGCTTGGGGAGCTTTCATTGTAACAAAAGGAGAGAATTCTAAATTTACCGATGTAACAGTTCATTTCACCGAAGTCAAAAATCTAGCTGAGAATATACTTGGACGAGTGTCTGTACAGCAACCGAATATTAAAAGTACAGTGCTTGAAATTACTTATGAAGACGCAAATGTGCAAAGGTCGAAAGATGTACTTAATAAATTGTTGGATGTTTACATTCAGTCATCTTTGAACGATAAAAATAGTGAAGCAAGTAACACCCTCAAATTTATCGAAAATCGACTAGGTTTGATAACTGGGGAACTCGGTGACGTTGAGAAAGATGTTGAATCATACAAGACAAATCAGGGTATTACCGATATTAGTGCCGAATCGCAACTTTTCCTCGAAAATATTAAGGAAAACGATTCAAAACTTAACGAGGTTAATACAAAAATAAGCATTCTGGAAAGTGTTGATAATTACATAATGAATGCTGGTGAAGGAGCTGTTGCGCCGGCCACTTATATGATTGATGATCCTGTTCTTGTTTCATTGCTTACCAAATTTAACGAATTGGAGCTGCAACGTGAAAGATATGCAAGAACCACTTCTCCAAATAATCCTCTGCTTCAGACCATAAACACCCAGCTTGCCGGGACAAGACAATCAATTCGGGAAAACGTTCAGAATCTTAAAAGAGGTATGGCCGTTACGAAGCGGAACTTAGAAGGTATTAACACAAGGTTCTCAGCAGGTTTGCGATCCATACCTAAAAAGGAGCGAGAATTTGTGGGTATAAAGCGTCAGCAGGCAATTAAGGAGGAATTGTATCTTTACCTTTTGCAAAAAAGAGAGGAAACTGCCTTAGCTTATGCTTCGACCGTGACAGATAGCAGGTTAATTGATGCCCCTATTTCAACTTTCAAGCCGATCAAGCCCAAGAAGGCGTTGGTATGGGGAGGAGCATTTGCTCTTGGCATTATTATCCCACTTGTTTTGATTAATTTGTTGTTCCTATTACGAAACACGGTTCAGTCAAGAGAAGAAATTGAGAAAGTGACACACGCGTCTATTTTAGGCGAGATTGGACAAATGAAAGGTGTGGTAAATGGCGTTCCAGGTGAAGAATCGATAATCAAAATGACTAGTCGTAGCGCAGTTGCTGAGCAATTCAGGGCGTTGCGTACGAACCTTCAATATCTTGGAGACGGAAGTTGTCGAGTTATCATGTTTACATCATCCATTGGTGGTGAAGGTAAAAGCTTTATCAGTATTAATTTGGCTGCGAGTTTAGCATACTCTGATAAACGAGTTTTACTGATAGGTCTCGACCTTCGTAAGCCAACGTTGCACGATCGTTTAATGGTCCCTAATAAGACCGGTGCATCAAACTGCCTTATCGGACAAGGGCACTATGAAGATTTTATCCAATCAACAGGCGTTCACCCGAAATTCGACGTTTTAACAAGTGGGCCAATTCCTCCTAACCCTTCTGAGTTACTAAGTAATGGTAGATTACCATTAATGCTTGCAGAGCTTAGGAGTCAATATGACTATATATTAATCGATTCGCCGCCCTATGGCTTGGTAACAGATTCTGCCTTAATAGCTGAACATGTTGATGCAACACTATATATTGTTCGCTTTAACTACACAGTGCTGGATCATCTAAAAAGAATTGGAGATTTGCAAAGGGCCCGACGCTTCTCCAACCTCTCCGTAATTTTTAATGGTGTTAATTACGGTGCGGGCTATGGCTATGGTTATGGATATGGCGGGTATGGATATGGTTATTACGCTGAGGAATCCGACAGCCGGGTACAAACGATGGGCTCAAGACTCAAAAAGCTTGTTGGAAAAGGTTGATTTAAAATTACATTGGCTTTGCTGATATGCGAAGCCAATGTGACTTTTCTCAGAGCAACAATTTACCTGTATGATGAAATGCAATGGTTAATGAATTAGAATTTGGCACTTTCAAGCAATTTTTGCAATATTCTAATGATTTTAACGGAAGCATTTTACAGTGAGAATATTTGTATTATATTTATTATGAATAATTAATACTAGCTTTTGCGCTGTAGTAGCGTAGCGGAAAATTGAATGTAGTTTTACTTAATTCTCAACGTTATGATAAATTTAAATCTTAAACACAGGGCAGCTTCGCCTTCTCTTAGCGTGACTTTGCCAACCTTCGCAAGTCACCCGACTCTACAAATAGTTAGGTCTCCATCTTACTTATTTTTTGTATTGCCTTAATTTCTTAAAACTTTACTCATTCACCTCATTAGTTATGAAAATAGCGGTAGTTGGTACAGGCTATGTTGGCCTTGTTACGGGTACTTGTTTTGCCGAAACTGGCAATCAAGTCATTTGTGTAGATATCGATCAAAATAAAGTCGCGAGACTTCAAAAAGGTGAAATTCCAATTTATGAACCTGGCCTAGATGTATTGTTTGACCGAAACATCGAGGAGGGTCGGTTAAAATTTACAACTGATTTAGCAGAAGGAGTAAAAGATGCCGAAGTTATTTTCCTAGCGCTGCCCACGCCTCCAGGGGAAGACGGATCAGCAGATCTAAAATATATTCTAGGTGTAGCGAATGACTTGGGTACTCTACTGGATCACTATGTCGTGATAATCGATAAAAGCACGGTTCCTGTTGGCACTGCTGAGAAAGTACGGGCTGCCATTGCGAAAAATGCAATCGTGGAATTTGATGTTGTGTCAAATCCCGAATTTCTTAGAGAAGGTGTCGCTGTTGAAGATTTTATGAAGCCAGACAGGGTAGTTGTTGGAACAACTTCCGAATTAGCTAAAAAAGTAATGGAATCACTGTATGCGCCGCTGGTTCGTCAGGGAAACCCAGTAATTTTTATGGATGAGCGATCAGCGGAGATGACCAAGTACGCTGCCAACTCGTTTCTTGCTTTGAAAATCACATTCATGAACGAGATCGCAAATTTATGCGAAAAGGTTGGTGCTAATGTCGATGACATTCGCCGTGGGATAGGTACAGATAGCAGGATAGGGAAACGATTTCTCTTTGCAGGCATTGGATACGGTGGCAGCTGCTTCCCAAAAGACGTGCAGGCATTGGCTAAGACATCTTCGGACTATGGCTATGATTTCCGGACCCTTAAATCTGTCATGGCAGTTAACGATGATCAAAAGAAGAAGCTTTTGCCGATAGTGAGTGAATACTTTGAAGGAGATCTTGCAGGCAAAACTATCGCCGTATGGGGACTAGCTTTCAAACCCTATACGGATGACATTCGCGAAGCGCCGGCACTTGAGAACATAAAGGCACTTTTAGCGGCGGGTGCAAAAGTCACAGCATATGATCCAGAGGCAATGGACAATGTTAAAAAAATACTTCCTGAAGTGGCCTTTTGCCACACCGCCTATGCAGCGTTAGACGATGCAGACGCGCTAATGATCTTTACTGAATGGCCTCAATTTCGTACACCCGATTTTGAAAAAATGGGCAACCTTCTAAAAGAAAAAGTCATTTTTGACGGAAGAAACCTATACGAATTGAGTCAAATGGCTGATTTAGGCTTTACTTATTACAGTGTTGGTCGCGAGCCTCAAAATGTTAAGGAGCTAGCGTAATAAATCTCAGGACATCTTGTCTCTTGAAATAGCTTCTTTGGAAATATGACAAAAAACGACAAAATATACATTGCTGGACATCGGGGAATGGTAGGATCAGCAATACACCGAGCTCTCGTCATTCAAGGCTATGTCAATATTGTAACACGCACATCATCTGAGTTGGATCTCCGAAATCAGCAAGCTGTGGCAGATTTCTTTAAAGAAGAAAAACCTTCTTACGTATTTCTTGCTGCTGCCAAGGTAGGTGGAATAGTTGCCAATAATACTTTCCGTGCTGAGTTTATTTACGAAAACCTGATGATTGAAGCAAATGTTATTCATCAGGCATATGTAGCAGGCGTTACAAAACTCATGTTTCTTGGCTCCTCTTGCATTTACCCAAAACTTGCGCCACAACCCCTTAAAGAAGAATATTTATTAACAGGGTTACTTGAAGAAACTAATGAACCATATGCTATCGCTAAAATCGCGGGCATAAAACTTTGCGAAGCGTATCGTGACCAATACGGTAGCAATTTTATCAGCGCGATGCCCACTAATTTATATGGGTATGGTGATAATTATGACTTAAACAACTCTCATGTACTACCGGCGTTAATCCGTAAGTTCCATGAAGCTGCACATCAAGGCAAGCCTTTTGTAGAGGCATGGGGAACTGGTTCACCTAAGCGAGAATTTCTTTTTGCAGATGATCTTGCTAATGCCTGCCTTTACCTGATGGAGCACTACAATGAACGAGAACTTGTCAATATCGGCACCGGTGAGGATCTATCAATTAGGGAGCTCACCGAGCTTGTGGCAAACATAATCGGTTATGCCGGAGAAATTCGTTGGGACACATCTAAACCCGACGGTACGCCTCGAAAATTGATGGATGTTTCAAAATTGCATGCTTCGGGTTGGAAACATACAATAGCGCTTCCTCAAGGAATTGCTCTTGCCTACCAGGACTTCTTAAAAAATCAGGAAATCTACGCAGTATAAAACTTGATGATGAACAATATTTCATCATTTAAAATCTCAACATAGTATGTCAAAAGTAGCATTAATTACGGGTGTAACAGGGCAAGATGGTGCCTATTTGACCGAGCTCTTGCTTAGCAAGGGATACGTGGTTCATGGCGTCAAACGCAGAAGCTCTCTGTTCAATACAGATCGCATTGATCACCTCTATGAAGATCCGCACGTTGCGCACCCAAAGTTCATTCTTCACTATGGCGACTTGACGGATTCAATGAATTTGACAAGAATAATACAAGAGGTTCAGCCAGATGAAATTTATAATTTAGCTGCAATGAGTCATGTCCAGGTAAGTTTCGAGATGCCTGAATACACCGCAAATGCAGATGGTATAGGGACGCTTCGTATATTGGAAGCGGTAAGACTTCTGGGCTTGACGAAGAAAACTAAAATTTATCAAGCTTCAACATCTGAGCTGTACGGATTGGTACAGGCAGTTCCGCAGTCAGAAACGACTCCGTTCTACCCAAGATCTCCATACGCAGTAGCAAAACTATATGCTTATTGGATTACAGTGAATTATCGGGAAGCTTACGGAATGTTTGCGTCTAACGGAATTTTATTCAATCATGAGTCTCCATTACGTGGAGAAACTTTTGTTACGAGAAAAATCACGCGTGCGGCCGCTAAGATTGTTTTAGGCCTACAAGATTGCCTTTACATGGGTAATATAGACGCACAGCGCGATTGGGGGCATGCCAAAGACTATGTTGAAGCTATGTATCTCATTCTGCAGCAAGAAGTTTCGGAGGATTTTGTTATCGCAACTGGTGTAACAACACGAGTTCGTGAATTTATACGCATGACTTTTGCCTTTTTAGGTGTGGAGCTTGCTTTTGAAGGAATAGAGGAGAATGAAGTGGGAACCATCCTATCCGTTGACCAAGCAAGGCTTGCAGAATTAGGTATATCGGAAGGCGAACACTTGAAAATCGGCACGCCTGTCTTAAAAATCGATCCAAGATACTATCGTCCTACTGAAGTCGAATTGCTCATAGGCGACCCTACCAAGTCTCAGGAAAAATTGGGATGGAAGCCGAAGCATACACTTGAGACGCTTATCCATGATATGGCAACCTCCGACCTGAAGTTGTTCCAAAAAGATCAACTGCTTCTCAAAGAGGGATTCGGTGTTTTGAATTACTTTGAGTAACCCGACTTTAAGTGCTCTATCAACACGAAGAGCCTAGATACGTAAAATATGAAAGCTTTAGTAACAGGAAGTGCAGGATTTATTGGATTTCACACAGTTGAAAAGTTACTTGAGGACGGTTTTGAAGTTGTCGGCCTCGATAACATCAACGATTATTACTCACCACAACTGAAATATGCCCGTTTAAAAGAAGCGGGCATTGATCAAGATGAAGTTAAGTGGTACCAACTTACCGAAAGCATCGTCAATCCAGCCTACCGCTTTGTTCGAATGAACCTCGAAGATAAGCAACAACTTTTTAGTCTTTTCCAGTCAGAAAAGTTTGATATTGTTATTAATCTTGCAGCACAAGCGGGAGTAAGATATTCAATTGAAAATCCCGATGTGTATGTTCAATCTAATATAGTAGGATTTCATTATATACTGGAAGCATGTAGATACTTCCCAGTTAAGCATTTGGTTCATGCTTCATCGTCCTCTGTTTATGGCGCAAATGCTAAAATTCCATTTTCGGAAGAGGATAAAGTTGACTCTCCTGTAAGCTTGTATGCGGCTACTAAAAAAAGCAATGAGCTGATGGCACACTCATATAGCCATCTATATAGTATCCCGATCACCTGCCTGCGATTTTTCACTGTCTATGGACCATGGGGAAGACCCGACATGGCGCCGATGCTGTTCGCGAAGGCTATTTCTGATAGTAAGCCGATCAAAGTTTTCAACAATGGCGACATGCAGCGAGACTTTACATATGTCAAAGATATTGTAAATGGTATTGTAAAAACTGCGCTGACAACGATTACGGAGGAGCCGCCATATCGCGTATTGAATATTGGCAATGGTTCACCGGTAAATCTGATGGAATTCATTGAAGAACTTGAAAACGGATTAGGCAAACCTGCATTAAAAAACTTTATGCCTATGCAACCGGGGGACGTTCCAAAAACCTGGGCTGACCAGGAAAAGTTAGAACGAATAACGAGTTATAAACCTAATGTGAGCTTAAAAGCTGGATTGAAGGACTTCGCAAGTTGGTTTAAAGAATACTTTAAGTCCTAACCTACCTTGCCGCAAAATAGCATATGAGCTTAATGAAAGCTAGAATTGAATCTTTCAGAATCAAACTTCAACCTTATTATCTTCTTATAGCTAATTTTGGTTATTTATCTTTATTGCAACTGTTCAATCTTGCTCTGCCTTTACTTACGTATCCATATTTAATCCGTGTTCTTGGTACCGAGCAATATGGTATGGTGGTTTACTCGCAAGCCATTGTAAGCTACCTTGTCGTTTTAGTTAATTTTGGTTTCAACATTACAGCCACAAAGGATATTAGTGTACATCGAGATGATCCCAAAAAGATTACTGAAATTGCTAGCAGTGTATATCTTATCAAAGGAGTTCTTTTTCTTTGTTCATGCTTACTAATGTCAGCCTTTTTGGCCTTTTCTGCCGAGCTTGCCGAGTATAAAGCACTATTTTATCTAACATTATGGATGTGTCTTTATGAGTTCGTTTTCCCATTATGGTACTTTCAAGGGACAGAGAAAATGAAGTACATAACTGTGCTGACGCTTGTAAGTAGGCTATTTTTTTTAACATTTATCTTTGTTCTTATTCATGGAAATGATGACTATCTCTTAGTTCCTGCCATAAACGGGATCGGCTCAATGCTTTCATGTGTAGTTTCTTTACTAATTATCAGACGCCACGGTGTGAAATTTCAGTGGCAGCCTTTTAATATACTGCGAGGATATCTAAGAAGAACTTACGTAATGGCATTATCTTACGGTACAAACATATTTAAAACCAATTTTAGTATTATTGTTGTCAAACATCTGTTTTCCTTAACAGAAGTGGTTTATTTCGATCTGGCAACCAAGATTATTAATCTTGGCATTACTTTTCTGGACCTTATCAGCCAAGCCGTATTTCCAAGAATGAGTAGGTTGCGAGACACTGGATTTTTAAAGAAAATCCTTGCAATTGCCCTTATCGCCTCACTTGTAATGGTAGCCGGAATTCAGGTGTTAGCACCAACGTTAGTTTATTTACTAGGCGGTGAAGACATGGATACCGCAATTGACCTAACAAGATTATTAGCATTTAATCTTCCAGTATATATAATTGGCGCATTATTTGGTAGAAATTGCCTGCTCGTAAATGGTTTTGATCGACCAATCCTCGGTAGCATGGCATACTCTGCTTTGGTATATTTAATTCTAGTATTTATTTACATCAATTTATTTAACAAGCACGAGCTTTTTGTGTTTGCCTACATCTATCTATTTTCTTTTCTATTTGAAACGATATACCGGTATCAAGCAATTCGCTCTAGAAAATTAATATAACATAACAAGACAGTGATGATAGCTATTAAAGCTTTTAAATTATTGATTGCATTCATTCGTGATACAATATATAGTCTTGTATATTTTAAGACCTTTAAAATATATTTTTGTAATCATTTAACAATTGGAATAAAGTATTTAAACGAGCAGGGCACAATATTTCCACATCCTGTCGGCATAGTACTAGGAAAAAAAGTAAAACTTGGCAAAAATTGTATAATTTATCAAAACGTCACGATTGGAACAAAGGAAACAAAAGAATTCTTGACAGCGGCATATCCTGTCCTTGAAAATAATGTCACGATCTTTGCCAACTCCGTCATATTTGGTGACATCACAATTGGATCTAATTCTATTATAGGAGCTGGATCCGTAGTTTTTGAAAACGTCCCGGCGAACTGTGTAGTTGCAGGGAATCCAGCTAAAATAATAAGACGAAAAACTAATTGACGCAAATTAAGAATTAAAAATATGGCAGAAAGTGAAACACCTAAAATTTCGGTGGTGATGAGCATCTACAACGAACCTGCCGACTGGCTGCGTAAATCCATTGATTCCATATTAAATCAGACATATGGCGATTTTGAGTTCATTATCGTAAATGATAATCCACAAAGCATTTCAAATCGGAAATTGCTGGAAGATTATCAGAAACGTGATCTCCGGATATTAATTATAGAGAATTCGAATAACATCGGCTTGACAAAATCCTTAAATGTAGGGCTAAGTAAAGCATCCGGTACATATATTGCAAGGATGGATGCCGATGATATTTCTCTTCCTCATCGGTTTGAGAAACAGGTGGAATTCATGAACTTAAATCCGAACTGTGTAGTCTGCGGAACTTGGATGAACTATTTTAATGAGTCGGACCTAATGGAACTAATACGAGAGCCGATAGAAAGCGATGATATCAAAAGAATTCTCCTAATGAGAAATTGCATAGCACATCCAACCGTTTTTATAAGAAGAGCGACCCTTGTTTTAAATTCAATTCGATACAATGAACAGGTAAGGTATTGTCAAGATTATGACCTTTTTAGCCGACTAGCCATGTACGGAACTCTCGCAAATATTCCCGAATCCTTACTTAAGTACAGAAGATCTGATCAACAGATTTCCACTAGCAAAAAAGAGGAACAACGAGAGTTAGGGTATAACATTGGTTATAGTTATTTTTTGACAGTTCTTGCATCCTACGGGCTAAGAGCCGACTCTTTAAATCTGCCGTCGAAAATAAGGTCACTTAAGATAGCTGCTAATGAAAAACGCTATCTACTTTTCGCTTACTATGCGAATCTTCGTTTATCCAGCTGTCTTACTTCCCCCTTGCTCAACGGTGATTTATTTCAACTTGGGGAACTGTATCTGTCAAGTGTAAAAAGGTCTTTTTATAGGTTTCATAAAAAACCTGTAATGTAAACAACCAGCAATGAAGTATGCACTGCAAATTTTTAAAATTTCAAACATTTCATCATGCTATTGTTTAAAGATTGGAGTAATAATCCAAGAAACATTAAAGGCCGTCTAATTATGATTGGCTTTCGGCTATCGCATATCGCCACGAAAAACCAAATTCTATTCTTTCTATTGGTTCCCCAGCTTGTAATATATAGGATTGTGGTAGAGTGGTTTCTAGGTGTTGAATTGCCATACAAAACCGTCATTAAAGGTGGATTAACGCTATTTCATGGCCAAGCTCTTGTGGTCAATGACGGGACTATTATTGGTAGTAATTGTATATTACGTCATTCAACAACCATCGGCACAAAAGTACTTGCCGATGGCTCCTACTCGCGGTGTCCAGTGTTAGGCGACAATGTCGATGTGGGTGCAAACGTCTGTATAATCGGTGATATCTCAATTGGCAATAACGTAAAAATCGGTGCTGGAAGCGTTGTGGTCAAGAACGTACCTGATAATTCGGTGATTGTCGGTAACCCGGCTCGCATTATTCGTACATTTGCCCCGTAGTATTCATATAGCTTACTGATAACAAAAAGATGTAATGAGAACAATAGTGACCATTAATAACCAGAAGCTTCAAATTCAGTTTTTAGCTTGGAGTTTTTTTGTTTTTTTAATATTGTATTTAATTTCGGCATTTCGGCCATTTGACGTTGGTACCGATACTATGACGTATGTTCAGGGATATATCAATCCAAGGACAAGTGTACAAAGTAGAAATATTGGATACAACGCTTTAATAACTTTTCTTCGATATTTTAGCGATGATCCTAGATTTTTCTTAATTATTATATCCCTAGTTACACAGCTATTAATTTACATTTCCATTGTAAAATTTACTAAATATCCTTTGTTCGGAATATTAATGTATGCGTTAGTATTTTATTGTCTAAGCCTTAATATTTTAAGACAGTTTATCATAACTGCGCTATTTTACCAGTTTGGAGTTACTTATATTCTCAAAAAAAACCTCCCGGCTTATTGCGTACTCATCACCATTCTGTTTACAATTCACGAATTGTCGATAATTTTACTTCCATTGTACTTTCTCTCAAGAAAGTTTTTATCGCCAGTATATTATTTAGGTCTGTGGCTTGCCTCTGCAGCTTTTTTATTTTTAAATCAGGTTAATAGTCTGTTTGGGTTGTTCAAACAAGCAGACACATTTTTAAGAATTTACATGGCTAATCTTCCTAATTATTTTTCGGAAGTTGAAAAGTTAAGTAATAGCGAGGTTTCGTTAAACGGTGTTATACTTGATCAGATCATATTTGCCACAATATTCTATTTGATCTTTTATTCCAATAAAATCAAAGTCACCCCGACAGTTATTGTTTTTTTTAACATATTTTTTGCTGGAATAATCTTACAAAATCTTTTCTTCTTCATTCAAATTATTCAACGGGTTTCAATAATATTAATTTTTGCTAATATCTATCTAGCATCAATAACTTTCTATAAGTTATACTATCGAATTGCATATTTAGTGATATTTTGTTTACTTTTTTATGTAAGATTCGTGTTAAATGGCATATCAGGTGTTTTCCATTAGGCGGGCAGTTATGTCATTTGATCAGCACCAATCTATATCAAGACCAAGAAGTAGCAATATGAGTAAAAAAGTAACAATATGAGTAAAAAGTCCACTCCCCAAGTTAATACAGGATGCGCATGATTTGGCAAAGCAACTTTCGAGAGGAAATGAACGCAACTTGCAAATGCCTTTATTAGAAAATTTTAGACTTGATAAAGCACGGGGTGAAAAGCGAATTTCGACAAAAAGCACTTTTACCTCCGCTTCGGCCGTTAAGACTAATATAGATGATATACGCAGATAATAATTGATAGCCGTCTTTGCTACCATACAAAACTTATAACATGACTGCGCTCACCGTGGTATAAAAAAAAATTTGCGACTCTTCGTCTGAGGATCAGAGACTTAAAATCATGTAAAATTAAAGTTATTTGAACTAAAAGATAAGAGTAACCAACTTAGATTGTTCTAAACTAGATGAAGAAAATAACGTTCATGCTTCTTATTACACTTTTATCTATTTCCGAGATGTTTGGACAGAGTGTGATTCGATATTATCTAGCTTCCAAAGGCTCTAACAATCCTGACGGTTCTATCATGAATCCATTTTCCAATTTTGATCAAGTCCAGCAGAAGATTAGAAATAGGACCGACAGGAAAACGAACGTTCAAGTGATTCTTAGAGGCGGAACTTATTACTTGAAAAAGCCAATCGTTTTCACACCGAAAGATGGAGGAGATTCACTTCATAGCATCGAATATATTGCATACAAAGATGAAAAGGTCATATTGAATGGGGGAACCGTTTTATCGGGCAAATGGGTAAAAAGCGATAAAAATAGTATCTGGAAACTTAAACTTAGCGCATATGATAAGAGGTATGGCGTCTTCCGAGCTCTGTTCGTAAACGGCAAAAGACTTCCACGTGCAGCATCAGATACAATGTTTAGCAAAGGTCCTATTGGAAAATTTGCCTCATCATACAAAGTCTTAGATTTCCCAGCGATCCGCAGGCTTGTTAAAGATTCGATAGATGTTTTTTGTGGCTTTATATATGCAGATAATGTTCTAGACTCAATAAGAGATCTATCCGGAGAAGTGATAGTGTACAACAGTTGGGAAGCTTCTTGGCATACAATACGAAATATTGACAAGAAAAATCACATTATTAATTTTGAAAATCCTGCAACCTATCCAGTTGGCTTCTACGGTCCCAAAATTCGTTTTAGAATTGAGAATTCCGAAGACTACCTGGACTCTCCTGGTGAATGGCTTTTAAAATCTGACATAAGTGAGGTATGGTATTTTGCTAGAAGAGGTGAGGATCCCAATCAATTAAAATTTATTGCGCCTATCGTCGATTCATTAGTTATAATAAAAGGTGATTCAAACACGGGGGCATTAGTGCGCAACCTTAAATTTTCGAATATTAACTTCCAATATTCATCTTCGAGTTGGGGAGTACACAGGATTGCAGAAGTTGATAAAAACAAGAATTCTGCAAATTTTCCTTGGATTCGTTTTGATAAAGGTTTCTCCTCTAACCAGGCTGCGTTAGACTGTGGCTCCTCAATTTATCTTGAAGCTGCTACAGGATGTTCGTTTAATTACTGTTCTTTTAGTCATCTGGGAAATTATGCTATTTGGATAGGTCAATTTTCCTCTAATAACATTGTGGCAAATTGTAAAATTTATGACAATGGAGGCGGCGGCATTATTATAGGTTTTGATATTACTGGCGGTAAACGCAAGAGTTGGCCAGATGGCAAGTCTCCTGCATTCAATCAAGTAAAGGGTTGCGTGATAAATGATTGTGGCAAAGTTTTCCCTTCTGGTGTCGGCATTGGAGTGATGCAAGCAAATCATACACTTCTCAAATCCAATATTATTCATGATCTTCCTTACAGCGGCATAAGTGTAGGATGGACTTACGATCGTTCAGAAAATTATACAACCGACAATCTAATAGATGGGAACTATATATTTAATGTAATGAAGGTATTGGCGGATGGTGCTGGAATATATACGCTTGGAAAACAAACTGGTACTAGATATACCAATAATTATATTAAGAATATATATAAATCGAAGCACGCAATAGGTTCCGACAACAATGGATTCTTCTTTGACCAAAGCTCCTCCGACTTTGATGTTAGTGGGAACACAGTTGTAAATATTCAGAACGGTGAGTATCGTTTTAATCACTCAGACAGTACTCAGTTGAAAATGAGAAATAATCATTTTCAGAAGAATAGTCCAAATAACAATGTGCTAGAGCAAGCGATTCGAAAGTGGAACAACTAATATAGTGTATAAATATGCTTACCTTGAAACCGGATACTATCCAGAGTCAACTTGAGGTTTTAAGCGCTTAAAAACAAATATAATGAAAGATTCAGCAGTTACTCAACGAAAAATAACATTCTTAAATTCCAAAATTTCATTTGGGAATTATCAAAGTTTTATAGACAGAATCTTGGATTTAGCCAAGAAAAACATCTCTGCCTATGTATGTGTGATGAATGTACACATGTTAGTTGAGGCATACTTCGACAACACGTTTGCAAAGATTGTGAATGACGCAGATATTGTGACTCCTGATGGTATGCCACTTGTTTTTGGGTTAAATGGATTATATAACATTAATCAAGAACGTGTTGCTGGAATGGATCTGATGCAATCTCTACTTATTGGCGCCCAGCGTCAAAAGACAAGTGTGTATTTTTACGGGTCCACCAATGATGTTCTCGAGACTATTATCGAACGGTGTAAAGAAGAGTATCCAAAATTAAAGGTAGCTGGCCTTTTCTCTCCCCCATTTAGACCGCTAACAAAGGTCGAGCAAGACTGTATTATAGAAAAGATCAATTCATCCAATGCTGGTATTGTACTTGTCGCATTGGGGTGCCCGAAACAGGAAAAGTGGATGGCCACGATGAAAGGCAACGTTAATGCTGTGATGATTGGACTTGGTGGGGCTTTCCCAGTCTTTGCTGGGACACAATCTCGAGCGCCGTTATGGATGCAAAAATATAGCCTCGAATGGCTCTATCGCCTATTTCAAGAACCTCGCAGACTATGGAAGCGGTATTTTGTAACTAACTCTATTTTTGTTTACCTTTTCTTAAAAGAGTACATTTCTATTAAACTTTTCAAGCAAATTCCCGATTCTTATGAAATTCATTTGGCTCAGGGAATAAACAAAGCTTAACTATATCCGTTCAACGAATTACGTATTTGATATTGGTAAACTTTGAAGTCTTGCCGCTACAAGTTTGTAATGTCTCACATGCTATTATATCAACTGCATACAATTATGTTTTTCAAATTTATTAAAAGTAGATCTTTCGTTTGCTACTTTCGATTTGAAAATTTACTTAAAATATTTTTAATCTATGAAGCTACTTGTAATCCACACACTCTATAATGTTCGGGGTGGCGAAGAAACAATAGTTGAGAATGAAACACATCACTTGCTTGAAGCAGGTTTAGACGTAAAAACGATTTTCTTTTCGAATGGAAAAGGGTTTAAGGCAATGTTGAAATTTATTATGCTTCCATTTAATTTATTCTCCTTTTTGTCGATAAAAAATACAATCAATGAATACAAGCCTGATATAATTCATTTACATAACTGGAGTTTTGCTGCATCTCCCGCAGTGATTTTGGCTGCAAAATGGGCAAATGTTCCAATTGTTCTCACCATCCAAAATTATCGACTTTTATGTCCATCTGCCACACTTTTCCATAATGGTGCAATTTTTCATGAAAGTTTAAATACACGATTCCCTTGGAAAGCAGTATTTAAGGGTGTTTACAAGAATTCAATCCTAATGACCTTTTGGCTTGCTTTTACTGTTTTTTTACACAAAAGAATGGGAACCTGGAAATATGTCAATAAATATCTGGTTCACAGTGAATTCGTTAGGTCATTATTTTTAAATTCTGATTTCGGCCTGAGAGAGGATCAAGTTCTTGTGAAAGCTAATTCGACGGCCAGCAACAATGAGAAAGTCGCAGCAAACTCCGGTGATTTCTTTCTCTATGTAGGTCGCCTTAATGAGGAAAAAGGAATTTCACAATTAATTTCAGCTTTCGCCAACTCTGATCACAAATTGGTAATTATAGGAGATGGCCCACTATTAAAATTCACTGAACAATCGGCCGAGAAAAGTCCAAATATTGTTTTCAAGGGTAAGCTTCCTATTGATTTGGTTAAAAAGAATATGCAAGAAGCCACTGCATTAGTATTTCCATCAATCTGGTATGAAGGTATGCCATTGACAATAATAGAATCTTTTTCCGTTTCAACGCCTGTCATTGCCTCTAAGCTTGGTGCAATGACAGATATGATTACCGATGGTGTAAACGGGCTTCACTTCGAGGCCGGTAATGTTGCAGATTTGCAAAATAAAATTGACAATTGGAAAAATTTCCCCCTGGAAATAAAAAGGCAGATGAGAGAAAATGCAAGAGAAACCTATGAGCGCAAGTACACTCCAGACAGAAATATTAAATCGCTAATTTCTATATATGAGGAGCTAACATAGACTTTTTAAATTTTAGTTTTATCGCGGCTAACGATTACAATGCAGGCTTTCACTTTAAGAAGGCCGGCAACTTAAACCGTTTATTGATTGTAACAGTTAATTTTTCTTTCTGACGGCATTTTCTTTTATCATTGGACGCTTGTTGATTTGAAGCTTGACCTTCATTGACCTGTGCTGATAGTTACTGTTTAATTTTTAGTCCGCATCCGCCGCAAGTGCTTCTCTGCTAGCGTCATCCATATTTATTTATGTTTGAAAATTCTGCCAGATTTAAAAGTATCGCTTACAAAATCCAAGTTGGTAGCGCCCGCTTCAGTGTCATTCAAAGCCTTTTTCTCACTTAGAGGCTGTTTGGCATTTTCAGAATAAGTTTTTTCGCTTACGCCTTACTTGAGATACATACTTTGACAAATTCTTAAATTGCTGCCTCGAAAGCTCTTATTTTATCAAGACGACACGCTTCACTTGAACATTGTTGGATGCTCGTAGTTGGAAAATATAGTCGCCTTCAGCATTCGAGCTGAGGTCTACCAGCTGTGATTTCTTTTCTCCAATACCAGTTACTATTCCAGTATAGACTGTCCTACCTTTTAAATCAAATACAATTAGTTCTGCATTTTGCCCCGGCAATAGGTTGTAATTTACCGTAACCAGCCCTTTCGTTGGGTTTGGGGCGAGAACTAGCTCAAAGTCAATTTGTCCATTTGCGGTTACCGAAGACTTAAACACTCCAAAATCGGAAGCCGCGTATCTTGCAGAAGAGGAGCATATCACTGTCTTAGAGGAACCTGGTAGTACATAGGTAGTCCCTTTGACTCGAACGCTCAATTGCCTTGGCTGTCCATTCTTTAATGATTCCGGTAGTGGAATTCGAAAACCGTAATTTCTGGTTCCGATACTCATATCCCCTCTATAAAGATTTGCTTGTGCAGTTGCCACAATTGAACTTCCCTCTAAAACTTCTACTGTTAAAGAAGAATTAGAATAATTTGACGCCCACACCCAACCGCTGATCTTACTGCAATCTGCTGTTTCGAAATTGCCGTAGATTGCTGGTTTAGCACATGTAACTGTTTTAGGCGAGCCAGAAAGTGTAAATATTGTCCCCTGGATCCGGATGCTGAGTTGACGGGCTTGACCAGATTTAAATTCCTCAGGAAGTGCCACGCTAAACCCATATTTGCCAGTGCCTGTCCCCGCATTCAAAAGGTCCTGTCGGAAAATGTTTGCCACAGAAGTTGTAAAAACTGTGTTACCCTCCAAAACTTCAATGGTAACAGATGAACTAGGGTTGCTGGAAGCCCAGGCCCAGCCCTTAATAGTATTGCAATCAGCCAACTCAAAGTCACCCGCATATGGCTCTGGAGGTGATACGCAGGTAACTGTTCTAGATGAACCTGGCAAAATATAAGTACTTCCTTGTACACGAACGGTTAGTTGACGTGAAAGTCCAGTTTTCAGTGATGCAGGCAATGGTATCCTAAATCCGTAGTTACGAGTACCAATATTCATGTCACCTCGATAAATATTTGCCCGCCCTGTTGCTATTACTGACGTTCCTTCCATGACCTCAACAATTATGTCTGTATTTGGATAATTAACGGCCCATACCCAACCACTAATTTTATCACAATCGGCAGTTTCAAAGTTGCCATTGTAAACCGGAGGTGCTGCACAAGTGATTGTCTTGGGCGAGCCTGCTAGTGTAAATGTCGTTCCCTGGATGCGGATGCTCAACTGACGGGCTTGACCGGTTTTCAGTGCAGCGGGAAGGGCAATGCTAAAACCGTAGTTGCCCGTGCCAGTACCAGCATCCAAAAGGTCCTGACGGAATATGTTCGCAACGACCGTAGCACGGATCGATGCACCTTCAAGTACTTCAACGGTCACAGGACTGCCTGGATAATTGCTGGCCCATGCCCAACCTTTGATCGTATTGCA
>NZ_FUZA01000016.1 GCF_900167945.1 Dyadobacter psychrophilus | reverse complement strand
AACAAGTCCGGCAAAGTACGGTAGAGCCGGTCTTTGGAAGCCTGGTTCATTATTACGGATTAAGCAAAATAAATGTTCTAGGAAAAGCCTCGGCACATAAGGTAATGCTAATGGCTGCGACCTGCTTCAATCTTAAAAAGTATCTCAAAACATTTAAAAGGAAATTGACAAATAGTGCAGCAGTAGAGACCGTTGCGCACTTAATCAGCGCATTTTTGAAGTCCTCGATTGCTTTTACCTTGAAATTTTGAGAATCTCACAAGTCAGATTTTAGAATTCCTCAAATTCATTTGTCAGGATAGTTCCGCAACGGCCACGGTGGTATTTTTGTAATTTGAAAATGGCTTAAAACTGTTAATTAAGTACTTGTAAAACAACGATTTAATGTTTTGCCATTTTGAAACAGAGCACGTTAAACTGTACTTTTCCCTGCTACAGAGAAATTTTAGCCTGGTGAATGGCAAAGAAGGTAGGTGCAGTGGTCGGCTTTGACTGACTGATCATTACAAACATGGCCGCATTTTAATGCGCCATAAAATAGTGGCTAAGTTTTAAAAATATCGCTGTCACCAAGAACGCTCCTAACAGAAAATAAAGAATCCTTAGCAAGGTAGATGGCTTAGTGGGCTTTGATGCCTTCATCAATGAACGGTACGGGGACTTCACCGGCTTTGTACGATTTGTAATGTGCGGAATGACCTTTTTGCTTTTCATGGCTTTGGGTGCTTGCATGCAAGACTGCAAATATGGTTTAGATCTTATTTGTTTCTGACTACCTGTTGCATGTTTTATTGAGCTAATTTTGCAGTATTATGAGATTAGCTCTTTACATATTAGCTTTTTACACGGTGATACTTTCCTGCATTCCCTGCCAGGATGAAGTATTGCGTGTCTCATATCCGGCCACTAAGGCCACCATTAATGCCAATGCCGATCACCAGGATCAGGGAATTGTTGACCTTTGTTCCCCGTTTTGTATTTGTGCATGCTGCGCCGGCATAACGCTTCAAGATCCCGTTATGTCTTTGCCAGAAGTAGCATCTACTGCTTTTTTTAGTGATAAGGCTTTTACCTATACCGACCGTAATGATGGCGGCGGTCTGACATCAATCTGGCAACCTCCCAGGATTTAGTGTAACCCATTCATTTATGGTTTGCCTTATTGCTGTGGCTTTTTAAGTCACGGTTATAGGCTCATTCTACACAAATTCTAAGTTCAGATGTTAGATAAAGTCATTCATTTTTCAATTCATAATAAGCTTGTTGTTGGCATATTTACCCTGGCCCTTGTCGTCTGGGGGATCTATTCGCTCACGCAGCTTCCCATTGATGCTGTGCCCGACATTACCAACAACCAGGTGCAGATCATCACAAGCAGTCCTTCGCTGGCCGCGCAGGAAGTAGAGCGCCTTGTAACGTTCCCGGTTGAAACAGCCATGGCAACGATCCCGAGCACGGAAGAAATCCGCTCCATGTCGCGGTTTGGGCTCTCAGTTGTGACGATCGTTTTCAAAGACAACATTGACGTTTACTGGGCCCGGCAGCAAGTTTCCGAGCGCCTGCAAAGTGCGGTGGAGCAGATACCACCTGGCGCAGGGTCACCCGAGCTAGCACCAGTTACTACCGGTCTTGGCGAGATTTATCAGTATGTATTGCACACCAAAAAAGGATATGAGAAAAAGTATCCGCCTATGGAGCTTAGAAGTATCCAGGACTGGATTGTCAGACGGCAGCTGTTGGGTACCGAAGGGATTGCTGATGTAAGCAGTTTTGGTGGATTTCTCAAACAATACGAAATCGCAATTGATCCTTTCAAGCTCAGAAGTGCCCAAATCTCGATGAGCGAGATTTTTTCGGCCCTTGAAAGAAATAACCAGAATACGGGCGGGGCCTACATCGACAAAAAGCCCAATGCGTACTTTATCAGAAGCGAGGGGCTGATTGCAAACCTGAAAGATATTGAAAGTATCCAGGTCAAAGAGACTGCAAACGGCCTGCCTGTCCTGATCCGTGATATCGCAACTGTCCAGTACGGCAGTGCTGTCCGTTATGGTGCAATGACGCGCAATGATGAAGGTGAAGTGGTTGGCGGGCTGGTGTTGATGCTGAAAGGCGCAAATGCAGCCAAAGTGATCGGCAATGTAAAAGAAAGAATCCAGCAGATCAGTAAAACGCTCCCGGAAGGTGTGGTGATCGAGCCGTTTTTGGACCGCACAAAACTGGTCAATAATGCCATTGGCACTGTTTCTAAAAACCTGGTCGAAGGGGCGCTTATTGTCATTTTTGTTCTGATACTTTTGCTGGGCAACCTGCGCGCCGGGCTCGTGGTCGCCTCGGTGATCCCACTGGCGATGCTTTTTGCCGTCAGTATGATGAACCTGTTCGGCGTATCGGGCAACCTGATGAGCCTTGGCGCGATTGACTTCGGCTTGATCGTAGATGGCGCTGTTATCATTGTGGAAGCCACGCTGCACCATATTATGGGCAAGAAATATACACACCGGCTCTCGCAGCAGGAAATGGATAATGAGGTTTATGAATCGGCCTCCAAAATCCGGAATTCAGCGGCCTTTGGTGAAATCATTATCCTGATTGTGTACCTGCCGATCCTTGCCCTTGTGGGCATTGAAGGGAAAATGTTCCGGCCAATGGCGCAGACCGTCAGCTTTGCGATCCTGGGCGCATTTATTCTTTCCCTGACCTACGTGCCGATGGTTTCAGCTTTGTTTTTAAGTAAACAAAATGAGCTTAAGCCCAATATTTCAGACCGCATCATAGCCTTTTTTCACAGGCTTTATTTGCCTGCATTAGGCTTCGCCCTACGGCGACGACTAATTGTAGTTTTGACAGCACTGGCACTTTTCGCTGTCAGCCTTTGGATGTTTTTAAATATGGGCGGTGAGTTTATCCCGCAGCTCGACGAAGGTGATTTTGCCGTAGAGCTGCGTGTATTGACTGGCAGTTCCCTTTCTGAATCTATCGACGCGGTACAAAAAGCAGCTGGGTTACTCCGTAAAAACTTTCCGGATGAAGTCATAGAAGTGGTTGGAAAAATTGGGTCTTCCGAAATCCCGACCGACCCAATGCCGGTAGAAGCCGGTGATGTGATGGTTATATTAAAGGAAAAATCTATGTGGACAAAGGCGAAAGGCAGGGAAGAACTTGCTGATAAAATGCAGCAGCTGCTAACTGAATCCATTCCCGGCGTAACATTTGGTTTTCAACAGCCTATCCAGATGCGGTTTAATGAGCTGATCTCAGGGGTGAAACAAGACGTGGCCATCAAGATTTTTGGGGAAGACCTGGATGTATTAGCCCAGCAGGCAGGCAAGATAGGAAAACTGGTGGCATCTGTCGAAGGGGCCCAAGACCTGTATGTGGAAGAAGTAAGTGGCCTGCCGCAGATTGTCGTTACTTTTGACCGTGACCGCATGTCCCAGTTTGGCATCAGCATCCAGGATGCCAACCGCACCATTAATACCGGGTTTGCCGGTAGCAGTGCTGGCCTGGTTTATGAGGGCGAAAAGCGGTATGATCTGGTAGTCAGGCTTAAAAGCGAAAACCGTCAGGCCCTGGAAGACGTACAAGCGTTGTTTGTTACTACATCACATGGAGAGCAGGTGCCACTGAGCCAGATTGCTACCGTCGAGATGAAGACAGGCGCAAACCAAATCCAGAGGGAGGACGCCAAGCGCCGGATAACGGTAGCTTTTAATGTACGTGGCAGGGATGTAGAAAGTATTGTAAAAGAGCTACAAGCCAAAATTGATAGCCAGATAAAGCTTCCTACGGGCTATTACACAACTTATGGCGGCCAGTTCCAAAACTTGCAAGAGGCCAACACCCGTTTAAGTGTTGCTGTGCCAATTGCATTGCTGCTGATTTTTGTGCTGCTCTATTTTACATTTAACTCACTGCGCCAAAGCCTTTTGATCCTTACGGCTATCCCGCTGTCTGCAATCGGGGGCATCTTTGCCCTTTCACTTCGTGGAATGCCTTTCAGTATATCGGCGGGCATCGGCTTTATCGCACTTTTTGGTGTGGCCGTATTAAATGGTATCGTGCTCATTGCCGAATTCAATTCGCTTAGAAAAGAAGGGATGAGTGATTTGAAAAAGGTCATATTTCAGGGAACCGAAACCCGTTTGCGACCAGTACTGATGACAGCCCTTGTGGCATCACTCGGGTTTTTGCCCATGGCTTTGTCCAATAGCTCAGGCGCTGAAGTCCAGCGCCCGCTTGCAACTGTGGTCATCGGAGGGCTTGTTTCTGCGACGCTTTTAACCCTATTGGTACTGCCGGTGCTTTACCTGATTGTTGAAAAGCGTTTTGGTGGTGCTGCCACTAAACAGGCCGGGGCACTTCTGCTTGTTTTTGCTGTATGCAGCTTTTCTGTTCCAGGTGTCCAGGCACAAGATTCCACGCATGTAAGCCGCAAAATTTCTCTTGAAACAGCAATTAGTGAAGCGGCCAGTAAAAACCTGGAAGTGAAAGCAGGAATTTACCAGATCGATTATCAGCGTGCGCTACTTGGGAGTTCTGCTGATATCGCAAAAACGGATATCTCCTGGATGGGCGGGCAGTATAACAGTAACAGGTTTGATAACCAGTTCAATATCTCGCAGACATTGCCCCACCCAAAGGTGGCCAGCAAAAGGAAAGCGTTGTTGTCTGCCCAAATTAACGGCGCACAAGCAAGGCTTGAAGTAACCCAGGCGGAGCTGATCCGGCAAATTAAAAGCAATTATTATCAGCAGGTACTCTTAAAACAACAGCAGCAGTTGCTACAAGGGGAAGGCTTGCGGGCGGACCGGTTTGTAAAAGCAGCAGCCCTGCGCTTTAAAACTGGCGAAACAAGTCAGCTCGAATATTCAGTGGCCGAAAGTGAGCAGGGTGAAATCCAGGCCCGCCTTATTCAAAACCGGGGCAGTTTGCTAGTCCTGCAAAAGCAGCTGCAAATGCTGCTTAACAGCGCACAGCCAGTCGAAGCCCAGACTGACACATTGGTAAGACGTGACCTTGGACAGATACTTGATACTGCGGGGATTAATTCAAATCCCTATTTACAGTACCTAAGCCAGCAAATCGCCATTGAGAAACAGGCTACTGCCGTTTCACGCACCAGCCTGTTGCCTGATTTTAGCATTGGATATTTTAACCAGTCTTTAATTGGCGGGCAAAACATCAATGGTACAGAAGTTTTTTATGGCGCAGGGAAGCGTTTCCAGGGCTTTCAACTAGGTGTTTCTATTCCTGTATTCAGCGGTGCAGCCAGGGCGCGCGTTAAAGCATCCGAGCTTAATGAAAAACTAGCGCAGAACCAGGTGGATCTTGCACGCTTGCAGTTAGGCAACAATTTGCAGCAGGCTATCCAGTCTTATCAGAGCGCAAATCAGAGCCTGGTTTTATATGAACAAAAAACATTGGTTTTAGCAAATGTGATCGCAGGCAATGCCACAAAGGCATATGAAGCGGGCGAGATTGGCTATGTCGAGTTTTCGCAGGCACTGACCAGAGCTTTAAATATCAGGTCTACTTATATGGAGCTGCTTGACAGTTATAACCAATCGGTCATCGAAATTGAATTTCTGGTCTCCGGACAGCAATGACCGGTTTAAAACAATCAATCATTACTAATGATGTATACAATGAAAAATATATTAGTGGTCTTCTTTCTTCTAACAGGCATTTTGGCCTGCGGTAAAAAGCAAGAAGAAAAGCAGCAGGAGCCAGCCCATCAAGACGAAGAGCATCATGAAGGAGAAGAAAGTAATGTCGTTGAGCTGACCAAAGCGCAATATGAAACGGCAGCTATCAAATTGGGCACGGCCAGTACCCGTAATCTGAGTGCTGTTGTGACTGCCAACGGAGTAATTGATATCCCGCCGCAAAACCTGGTGAGCATTTCAGCCCCGCTGGGTGGCTTTGTCAGAAAAACCGAGCTTTTGCAGGGCATGCAGGTTAAGAAAGGACAGGTACTGGCAACCATCGAAAACCCTGATTTTATCCAGATCCAGCAAGACTACCTGGAAACGGAAAGTAAGCTGGAATACGCCCAGCAGGAGTACAGCCGTCAGTTGGAGTTGAGCAAGGAAAATATCAATGCCCAAAAAGTATTGCAACAAGCAACCTCCGAGGTAAAGACACAGAAAGCTCGGTTGGCAGGTTTAAAAGAAAGGCTTATTACGGCTGGCATAAACCTAAATGTCTTACAAAAGGGAACCATTGTCAACAGCGCCGTGATACGTTCACCCATCAGCGGATCGGTCACGACTGTGAATGTGAACCTTGGAAAATACGTGAACCCGACCGATGTGATGTTTGAAATTGTGGACACAGACCACTTGCATGTCGAGCTTTCGATATTTGAGCAGGATATCCCCAAAATTAAACTAGGCCAACTGGTGCGCTTTACAGTCAGCAACAACCCGGGCAAGGAGTACCTGGCCAAGGTATACCTGATCAACCAGAAGATCAATGAAGACCGCACAGTGCGCGTGCATTGTCACCTGGAGAAAGATGATAAGGGCCTGTTGCCACAAAATTTTGTAAAAGCAGTGATCGAAACCGGTGCAAACCCTGTGACTGCGCTTCCAAGCCAGGCTATCGTTGATTTTGAAGGGGAATCATACATTTTCGTGCAGCGTGCCGAAGGTGCCCACACAGACAGTACCTCAAAGGGTGCAGAGTCAGAGGGACTGACTTTTGAGATGGTACAGGTAAGCAAAGGGGTATCAGAAAACGGGTACACACAAATAAAATTCCCGCAGGAATTTGACGACCAAGCCCCGAAGATTGTTCTCAAAGGGGCATATGCCCTTTTATCGAAACTTAAAAATTCAGAGGAAGAAGAAGGCCACTAACTATGAACCAGATTATCCTTGGCAGTATTGCACTTAGCCTGATCCATGCACTGATCCCCAGCCATTGGCTTCCTTTTGTTACGATCGGAAACTCTATGGGGTGGAGCAAAAGGCAGGTCCTGAATACTACATTTTTGGCAGGGGCGGCGCATACATTAAGTACAACCATCTTTGGGTTGATGGTCAGCTTTGCTGGCTTTCAGCTCTCAGAGAACCAAAGTGTTATTGCCAGTAAGATTGTACCCTTGTTTTTGCTGCTCCTGGGACTGTGGTTTGTCATGCAACATTATCGCCATCAGGCACATAGCCATATCGATGAAAAATTGTTGAAATACGGCAGCCACCGAAGGATACTGTTGTCGCTGATGCTGATGATGTTTCTCTCACCTTGCTTTGAGATCAACGCCTATTTTTTGAACGCCGGAGCAATTGGGTGGTATGCGGTTTTGACAATTGTTCTTATTTACAATGTGTTGACCCTTTCAGGGATGATGCTGATGGTAAGCCTGGGAAGGAAAGGGATTAAAAGCATAAACATTCATTGGCTGGAACACTATGAGCAGCTCATTACCGGGCTTACACTTATTGCCCTGGCCATATTAAACTTTATTGTAGAAATTTAAAAGCAGCAATATCATGGAAGAAAACCAAAATAAAGAGCCTGAAAAGCAGGGCCCAGTTGTCGGCGCACTGGCTACCAAACAGCAGCACGAAGGCCATGACCATGCCGAAGGAGAAGAGCATGATGATGATGATACAGGTCATAGTGAAGGGGACGGGCATGATCATGGCGGGCAAGCAGGAAGCGAAAGCCTGATCAAAAGCAGGTGGGCATTATGGCTTAGCCTTTTGATCCTGCTAGGCTTTATTCTTCTAAGCAAAGGCTTTAAAGTCCCTGTTGCTAAGCCCGTCGAGATTGGATTGATGGTCATTGCCTATATCCTGGCTGGCCACAAGACACTGCAAATTGCATTCAGACGCGTCAAAAGAGCCGATTTTTTTAATGAGTTCACGCTCATGACAACGGCAACACTGGGCGCATTTTATATCGGTGAATTTGCCGAAGGGGTTGCTGTCATGATTTTTTACGAGCTGGGCGAGCTCTTTCAGGATTTGGCAGTCAACCGGTCTAAACGCTCTATTAAAGCGCTGTTGGACGTGCGCCCCGACAAAGTGACCGTTAAGAGAAGTGAAGGCAATAAGGTCATTAACCCCTCCGATGCGGCAATTGGTGATATTATCATGGTTAAGCCAGGGGAGAAAGTCGCCCTGGACAGTGAGCTGCTGACCGATTCGGCCAGTTTTAACACAGCTGCATTAACAGGTGAGTCCAAGCCGGATACCAAAGAAAAAGGCAGTGTAGTCCTGGCCGGTATGATCAACCTGGATAGGCCTATCGAGCTGAAAGTGACAACGGCTTTCAAAGATTCAAAGCTTTCCAGGATTTTGGAAATGGTGCAGGATGCGACGGCCAGAAAAGCCCCGACCCAGCTGTTTATCAGCAAGTTTGCCAAAATATATACACCGATTGTCTTCTTTTTGGCCCTGGCCATTACAGTGCTGCCATACTTTTTTGTAGACGATTATGTGTTTAATCAATGGCTTTACCGTGGGATGGTTTTCCTTGTTATTTCCTGCCCTTGTGCACTGACCATATCTATTCCCCTGGGTTACTTTGGAGGTATTGGTCTGGCTTCCCGTAACGGTATCCTTTTTAAAGGTTCTAACTTCCTGGATGTGATGACCAAGGTCGATACCATTGTCATGGACAAGACGGGCACACTTACCAAGGGGGTATTTAAAGTACAGCAGGTTGTCACTGATATGGAAAAAGAAGAATTCCTTTACCTGACGGCATCGCTGGAAAGCGCTTCCACACACCCGGTGGCAAGGGCAGTGATTGAATACCAGCAGGACAAAAAATCGGAAGATCCCACCGAAGTAGAAGAAATATCAGGGCATGGCTTGAAGGGGAAAGTGGCAGGCAAAGCGCTGCTTGCCGGTAATTTAAAACTTCTGGATAAATTTTCAATTTCCTATCCGGGTGATATCAAGGATATCCAGGAAACCATTGTTGTTGTCGCCGTCGATGGCAAGTATGCCGGTTACATCACGATTGCCGACGAGATAAAAGAGGATGCCCCCCAGGCTATCAAAGATATGCATGCCCTGGGAATCAAGACCGTGATGCTCTCGGGGGACAAATCAGTAGTTGCCCAGAAAGTGGCAAAAGAGCTAGGGATTGATGAAGCGTATGGGGACCTGTTGCCAGAAGGGAAGGTTGAAAAAGTGCAGGGCTTTAAAGATGCCGGCAGACATCTGGCCTTTGTCGGGGATGGTGTCAATGACGCGCCGGTTGTCGCACTCGCTGATGCAGGCATTGCCATGGGCGGACTGGGTTCGGATGCCACGATAGAAACTGCCGATGTAGTCATCCAAAATGACCAGCCGTCCAGGATCGTTTCGGCAATCAGGGCAGGAAAAATTACCCGCTCAATCGTCTGGCAAAATATTATCCTTGCCATGTCTGTGAAAGCAGTTGTACTTCTTTTGGGTGCAGAAGGCATTGCTACATTATGGGAAGCTGTCTTTGCTGACGTAGGGGTAGCGCTGCTGGCGATCCTGAACGCCTTCCGCATTCAAGGTAAAAAGATCTAACCTGCTCAGATGCAATAGAAAACCTTCGGCTACATCCGAAGGTTTTTTTTATGCCCAATATTTGCTTTGTAAAAATTTAAACTACCTTTATATAAATTTTAGGCTTATCTAAAATATTGTTAAGAATAATCTAAATGAATAGCCGGTTACTTATTTTTACAATCCTTCTTGAAGCCATTTTAATTATATCCTGTGAGCGTATTACGCCCAGGGTTCCGGCAGACGATCAAATTCTGGATGGTCCCATTGAAGGGCTTACATCTGCGGAAAAGACTCGGTTTTTAGCAGGTGACGTGGCCTTTAATGACGAAATTTTCACTAGCGAAACAGGCCTTGGTTCTGTCTTTGTTGCCACCAGCTGCGGAAGCTGCCATGCAGGTGATGGCAAAGGCACTTTGTTTACAACCCTGACCAGGTTCGGACAAAGCGATGATACAGGCAATAAATTCCTGCACCTGGGTGGGCCGCAGTTGCAGAACCGGGCTATCCCAGGATATACACCAGAAAGTATTCCGGCAGGGGCAACATTTTCCCGCTTTACGCCCCCTGCCAATACAGGGCTTGGCTTTATCGAGATGGTTACCGATGCGGATATCCTGGCAATGGCTGATCCATCTGATGCGGATAAGGATGGAATATCAGGGGTGCCAAATTACGGCGACCTGCCATCTTTTTTGAACCCATTGCCAAATGCAGTCCCCAAAAATGGCAGGTATATACATCGATTTGGTAAGAAAGCTGCTGCATACAGTTTACTGCACCAAACCGTGAATGCTTACAGCCAGGACATTGGTATCAGTTCCTCTTTTGCCCCTTTTGATGTTTATTCGGGTCTTGAAATCGATCCGGAAATTTCAACCCTTACCATTAACAATGTAGTTTTTTATCTGCAAACCTTGAAGGCACCTATCCAAAGGGACCAAAATGATCCGCAGGTCAAGCAAGGGAAGCAAACGTTTATAGAACTGGGTTGCGAGAGCTGCCATAAGCAGACCTTAAAAACGGGTCCTTCCCAGATTTTCGCCCTTTCAAACAAAACCTTTCATGCTTATACCGACCTGCTGCTTCATGAGATGGGCGGCGGACTTGATGACGGTTACACCGAAGGCAGCGCAAAAACTTCCGAATGGAGAACACCACCACTTTGGGGCCTTGGTTTATCGCCTAATTCTCAGGGCGGACAGTATTTTCTGATGCATGATGGCCGGGCAAGAAGTATTGAGCAGGCCATAGAAATGCACGGAGGCGAAGCTACTGGCAGTAAAAACCGTTTCAAACAATTGGCTCAAAGCGAGCAGGCAGATCTCATAAAGTTTTTAAAATCTCTATAAATGGACAGAAAGCAATTCATCAAAGCGTGTGGTATTTCGTGCCTTGGACTATCATCAGCTACCCTTTCACTATCAGGATGCGCCAGCGTTTATTCGGTTCAGGGTGCCGTTTCAGATAAGACCATTTCTTTTCCAAAGGACTCTTTTTTTGAGACCAAAAAGTCAGGGGAGAAAATAGCCCGCCAGGTTGTGGTTGTCAATGTTGACAACCTTAAATTTCCTGTGGCTGTATATGACGATGGTAATAACAAATACACGGCGGTTTGGCTTAAATGCAGCCATCAGGGCAATGAGGTCAGTGTCCATGGCGACTCTTTGTCATGCTCTGCACATGGAAGTGAATACGACCGCTCGGGAAAAGTAACCAAAGGCCCGGCAAAAGAGGATTTGCGCAGGTTCAATGTGCGCAGTGATCAGACTACCATCTTCATTGAACTCGCATGAAGAAACTATTACTACTCTTCATGCTGACCATCTTTGGCCCGGCCCTTTACGGACAAACCGATACGAGCTTTTTCTTTACCCGAGTCAAGCAGGATTCCAGCAAATTGAAGCTCAATATGGACGCCGTCTATAACCGGCCTTTTTTGCAGATGGGAAAGCTCCCTGTTTCCCTGGGCGGGTACCTGGAAGCCAATAGCAGCTATTTTAGTACAGATGGGATCAGTGAAGGCCTCTCTTTTCAATTACCACGGCTAACTATGTTCATGTCGGCGAGTATCCGGCAGCGGATCAAGTTTATGACAGAAATAGAGTTTGAAGAAGGTGGCCGGGAAATCAATATCGAATTTGCTGCGCTCGACCTGGAATTCAATCCGCTGTTTAACCTGCGGGGCGGCGTGATCATGAACCCGATCGGCTCTTTTAATCAAAACCATGATGGTCCGAAATGGGAATTTGTAAGCAGGCCAATTTCATCGACAACCATTATTCCTAGTACTTGGAGTAATGTAGGCTTTGGGCTGTTTGGCAAGTACTCCAAAAAGAATTGGGTGTGGGCTTATGAAGCCTACCTTTCAAATGGTTTTGACGACAAAATCATTAATAACAATCAGAACCGGACATGGTTCCCTGCCAGCAAAGCCAATAGGGAACGCTTTGAGGAAAGCTTTAATGGTGTGCCTTTGAAAACTTTAAAAATGGCGATTAAACACAGAAAAATCGCTGAGATAGGAGTATCCTGGATGGGAGGTGTGTATAACAAGTTTAGGGATGATGGTCTTGTCCTTGATAAAAAAAGGCCCCTTAACTTTATTGCCCTGGATATCAATTCGACTATTCTAAAAGACACTTACCTGAATGGAGAATGGGTTTGGGCTTATGTAGATGTCCCCGATACGTACATCCAGCAATTTGGCAGCCGCCAGCAAGGTGGGTTTTTAGATATTGTCCAGCCAATAAAAAAAGGCAAAATGCTTGGCTGGTCTGAAAGTGTCCTCAATGTTGCGCTGCGTCTGGAATATGCAGACTACAACGTTGGAAATTTTCAGGAGCTGGGGCTCAGGATAGCTGATCATGTGTATGCCCTCGTGCCAGCGATCAGCTTCAGGCCATCCGCACAGACCGTAGTCCGGGCCAATTACCGTTATGAAAGACGTACTGATTTATTAAGAAACCCAGCTTCCCAGACTGCTGGGTTCCAGTTTGGTTTTTCAACTTATTTTTGAAACAATGTTCATCCTTGTATAAGCTAACGACAAGTATATTACTCAGATTGGGCTTAATCATTAATTAGTTCAAATGCCACCAGGATAAGGACTTTTAAGCAATAATATTATTAATTTGGAGCAACAACAAGGCTCTCTTGCTTAGGATTATTGGTGAGATATTTTCAATTTATATGCGGAGCATCTAGGACAAAGCCTTAATGCCCTACTTGGCTATATGAAATGGACAGTAAAAGTATTATCACCAAACCCGTTGGGTGAAATAAAATAGTAAGAAAAAGAAAAGTGCATATTGGGTTAATATGCTGAAATTCAGTAGATTAAAGTCACCAAACAAACCCCAATATGCATGTCAAAATAGTAAAAATAGAATTCTTAAAACTATTGAGTCCTTAAACATTTCACTGGATACAAAAAAAGTGGGAAGAAGACCTAAGATGACTGAGTTTCAAGTTATTGCATTGAGTCTTACGGCTGAGTATATGTCACTCGACAGTGAAAATCTATTGTTCCAAATGATTCCAGAAGGTTCCATCGAAAACATTCTCGAAAGAAGTCAATTTAATAAACGTAGACGTAAATTATTTGGCCTGACTGAACGGATCAGGAGCAATCTAAGTCGCAGTTTTGTAGAATTTGAAGACTACTTTGTTGTCGATTCAATGCCGCTTGAAATTTGTAAAATGGCTAGAAGCAAAAGGGCTAAAATTTGTAAGGAAACGTTCGAAACAGCACCAGAAAAAGGTTATTGCGCATCCCAAAACTCTTGGTTTTACGGATATAAATTACACGGTATCTGCACAGTGACGGGTGTTTTTAGTGCAATTGACATAACAAAGGCAAACGTTCATGACATCGCTTACCTGAAAGATGTCAAATCTCAACTATCTGATATGGTGCTACTTGGAGATAAGGGGTATATTTCAAGCCAGCAACAATTGGACCTTTTTCAATCAGTTAATATTCGTTTGAAGACTCCAATGAGAACTAATCAGAAAAACTACAAAAAGCAGCCTTTTGTTTTTCGTAAAACTAGAAAAAGAATTGAGACCCTCTTTTCACAACTCTGTGATCAGTTTATGATCAGAAGAAATTATGCCAAGAGTTTTGAAGGATTTAAGACCAGAGTTCTGGCCAAAATCACGGCCTTGACTTCGATTCAATATATCAACAAATACTTGTTCAAAAGGAACATCAACAATATTAAAATTCAGATTACTTAGTTTCACCCAACGGGTTCACCAACATTAATTATTATCATTTCCAATGCAGCACAAAGTAATGTCTTAGCCTGAAAAAAATAGCTGCCAACATTAACGCGGAGATTACGTACTATTTTCATTATTTCTTGATTAATAACGAATGCTTATACCCGCACCAATTCCGTAATCACTATCATACAAAGCACTGATTGAAAATGTGCGGCTGAAAAAATACCGGAGCCCCATTAAATATTCTTTGTCAGTATTTATCTTACCATCAAAAAATATTCTTGTAGTAATGGGCATATCCCTTCGTTGCAACTGTGCCCGGAAGCGGCCCGTCGGATCTGCCCGGACTTCGGCTTCAACAAAAAAGGGCAAGAGATATATTAAGCCGACTTCAAATTGCCTACGGTTGTCTTTTGTATTCAATTTGTCTTTTGGATCTGTGATCACTTCTTTATTCCTACGATAATCATAGCCTATAAAAGCGGCGAAATAATCCTGTTTGTCAATAAATCGCAACAAGTGGGCTTCCGTTTCGAAATTACCCTTCCAGTTTACCCGCCCTTCAAAACGAAACTGGGTTTTATTATTGGATACAAAGCTTTCGAGAAAGGCCCCATTGGACAGCACATTTAAATCGCCCCACTTGTAAATTGCATTGTCTTCTTTTTTCAGCTCTTTGTAACCGGTTTTTGCAAACTCATTTTGCTCCGAGCCTTCGTAGCTTACAATGCGAGCCATGCCGGCAACCAAATGATATAAAATATGACAATGAAAGAACCAGTCTTTTTCTTCATTGGCTAAAAACTCGATGGTGACTGTTTCCATCGGTTGTATATCGAACGTGTGCTTGAGTGGTGAGTAATCGCCCTGTGCATTTATTAAACGGAAGAAGTGCCCGTGCAGGTGCATTGGATGCCGCATCATCGTGTTGTTAAACATTTTGAACCTCACTACCTCACCCTTTTTTATCATGATGTTATCGGATTTAGAAAGAGGCTTATCATCAAACGACCAGATGTAGCGTATCATGTTGCCGGTAAGCGTTAAGGGAACCGTACGTACTGATAGATTTTCATCAAATGCAGTTGGCTGTATGGAGCGCAGCATATCGTAAGTAAGCGTGCCAGCACTTTTACCGTTGTCCATCTTCATGCCAGCCATGTCTGATTTTTCCGTTGCAGCAGTAGCTTCTTTTTTTGAGCCCATATCCATACCATCCATTTTCGTTACCTCGTCCTCTTTCTTCCTCATATCCATGCCGGGCACTGAGCTACTTTTTTTATCTTCATTGCCCATGTCCATGCCTTCCATGGAGGTTCCTTTTTTACCAGAACCAGCCATATCCATTTTGTTTCTTTCCCTTAACATAGCAAAATAATCCAGCGCAGGAATGTTGGGTGCAGCCACCTTTTTACCACTTCCAAAATAAACCGAACTATAGCCTGAAATATCAGCAGCCGTAGCCCTTAATTCATAAGCGCCTTCCGCAGGAATGGTAATGAGCACATCATACGTTTCAGCAATAGGAAAATCAATCTTATCAATTTTTACTGGCCTTACATCAATACCATCCGCAGCAACGACTGTCATTGGGCCACCAGCAAATTGTATGTTAAAATAAGAACCGGCAGCGCCATTGATAAGCCTTAGTAAAATTGTTTCGCCCGGTTTAAATTCCGGGTACTCGCTTGATTGCCGTCCGTTGGCAAGAAAGGCGTTGTAATACACATCGGATACATCCATCGGCGGCATGCGTCCCCATTCTTGTTTTGCCTTATCGCCTAAGTATCCTTTTACCAATGCTTCACCCCAGCTTTGCACGGAGTTTCTTTTAATGCCATACCATTCGTAACCCGCCTTCAGCGAACGCACAACGGTTGACATGTCTTCGTTAGTCCAGTCAGAGAACAAAATCACTTTTTCTTTTTGAGCCATCTTGTCTGCGGGATAGATAACGATACCTCCATAAAGACCTACCTGCTCCTGAAGCGCAGTGTGCGAATGATACCAGTACGTGCCGTTTTGAATAACAGGAAACGAAAATGTATAGGTACTGCCTGGCTCAATCGGTGGAGTAGTCAGATAAGGAACGCCGTCTGCCTCGTTGGGCAAAAGCAAGCCATGCCAGTGAATAGATGTTTCCTCTTTCATCAAATTTCGAACATGAATAATAGCCGTATCGCCTTTAGTAAAATATAACGTAGGTGCAGGTATGGTGCCGTTAATGGCAATGGCGGGTTTTAATTTTCCTTTTGCAAAAGTTACAAGCGTATCGGTAACATCAAGATAGTAGGCTACGGCTTTACCGGGAACTTTTAATGTTGCTGTTTTTGGCATGTTCATACCATCCATGTTATCACTTCCTTTTTCCTGAGGTTTTGGCATGTCCATACCTTTCATATCCTGCGAAAATGTAGCAGAATAGATTGTCATTACTGCGGCTATTAAAAGTATCTTTTTCATTGTGTAACCTTTATGTTGTTGTTACCAGTTGCCTTATTGCTACTTCATTTACCCTTCAAGCCTGATAAATTTTTGCAAAGTTGAACCTATTTTGTTTACCTGAACTTCTGGGTCAGTCATTTGTTTTTCAATTAAACATCGTTGTGTCACTCACTTGTACTTGCACCGCTTTTCTCATCATTTTCAAACGAACTTGTTTCAAAAACTTATGAAGCAATCCCCTCACGTAAGCTCACAACTAACTCATAGCTTAAATCTTTGATAAGCCTGTTTCTATTCATACATCAGTTTGCTTAGTAATGCTTTGCAATGGTGAGTGGTTGAACCTTCTGTACAAGAGTGCGATGCAATGGCTGCTTCATGGCAGCAATAAGGCCGGGCTCATATAAATGAATTTCATATTGTCTCGTGGCATTAAAGTACCTCTGTCTTTTCGCCTAAATCTTGTGAAATAAGAAATGGTTGGTCGCTACTCCGCTCATACGCAAAGCCCGCCTCACATGCCTTCTTTTTTAGAGGCAGCAAGAGATATAAAATCCGTGTCAATAATAACTTCGCTTGTTATAAAGTCGCCCGTCCGGTTTTAGTAGCCGGAGAAACCCATCAGCGCACGGGCTGATCCGGAATTTCCCCGAGGGTTCCTATCATGTACACAGCATTAAATACGGCATCCTGATAAAGCGGTATTTTGCGCATCTCCAAACTTTGCCCGTATGTTGATAACGTGCCTTTTTGTTGCCAGGTGGTCAAGTGCATCAGCATCTTCCGCTGTATATCCAGAACATCGAGTGTACCTCCCGGTAGCAAAGCCTCCGCTACAGGGCAGCGCCTGAATGCCGGGACCCGGTCCAACTTCCAAAAATTTCTCGCCGGACCGTGGTTCCAGAATTTGTTATAGAAAAAATTAATATTCATTACTCTCTTTAAACAATGCCCTGGTGTTCGCCGTATAATTCATTCTGATAATTTTAAAGATAGTCCAATCATAATAAAATTCATGTTCAGATAATTGAGTGGTTTAGAAAATCTGATTGATTTCGCTTGTATGAAGGTTTCTAACCTTTTGCTTGTTTTGTGAGTTAGCCCCAAGGCAATTCCTGCGGCAATACCAACATCTTTAAAATCTGAAACAAAAGAAAAGGTTGGCATCACATATGGAGTGATGATCTTGTTATCATAATAAAACATCCCATTCAGATTAATAAAAGCATCAGTATTATTCTTTATGGTTGGATTATTTAATCCATACATTATACTGCTAAAGTGCCAAACCTCAGCAGAAGCGCCCCAGCTAAAAAAATTCTTGTTGTTCATTTTCCAAAATCCCGTTTCTACATCCAATGCCGGACTGAAATAAGTATCCTCCATTGAGGGTGAAAAAAACACTCCTGTATTCAGAAAATACATTGGCGGATTAGTCGCTTTTAGTGCTTGCGCAGACAGTTGTTGGTTATTTATTATCATGGCAGCTAAAAGAAACAATTGCCAATTCTTTCGAATTTTAATTAATCGCGATAGCATTTCTACAACACACATACATTTTCATTATTCAAATTCAACATGGGAAAGCATCATTGGCGATTTTGCGTACCGTTGAATGTCATTTGGTTCGCTCTGGTAAATGTTCATTGCTGCCTGTTATACAAAATGCACAAGAGTGCGACGCAACGATGATTAAAGTGACATTTCCTGGTACATAAAAATCCTACTTAAAAAATTCTTTTTCAGCCGCATCAGCTTCTGCTCTAATTGTAATAAAAGAACAAAAGTCGTTTTCTTGTTTATTTTTTAGCACCGACATTTGTTTGTCTGTCAAGCATCCATATATCACTCCCGTGGACTTTTATGGTTCTATTCAGCAGGAAATAAATAGCTTTGAAATGAATAACAGCGCTATTTAGAGATTATTAAAAAGGGTCGGTTAGTTCGCTTGTGCGAATAAGTTTTTTGTTTACAAATTCATCAATACCTAACTCTGATAACTCACGTCCGTAACCTGAACGCTTGGTGCCCCCAAAAGGCAAATCAGCTTGTGTCCATGTAGGGTGATTAATGAAAACCATTCCGGTATCAATCTGGTCAGCCACCCGCTGGCCTCGTTCAATGTCTTGCGTGAAAACAGAACCGCCTAAACCAAATGGTGAGTCATTAGCAAGGTCAATAGCAGCCTGCTCATTTTTGACGCGGTAAAAAGAGGCAACCGGTCCAAACAACTCTTCCAGATATGCAGGATTGCCTGGTTTAATATCGGTGAGAATAGTAGGTTGCATAAAAGCGCCAGGGCGGTCAACACGCTTGCCACCTATCAATACTTTTGCTCCTGCATCTACAGCCCGCTTGACCTGGTCGGCTAACTGTACTGCTGCGCCTTCACTACTCAGGGGTCCTAATTCAGTAGTCTTGTCCATTGGGTCGCCGACCACTATATTAGACAACCGGTTTTTGAATCGTTCCAGGAACTCGTCGGCCACAGCTTCTACGGCAATAAACCGTTTAGATGCCACACAACATTGCCCGTTATTATTCATTCTACCCACAACTGCCCATTCAACTGTCTTTTCAATATCGGCATCTTCCAATATGATAAAGGCGTCGCTTCCCCCCAATTCAAGAACAGATTTTTTTAAATTTTTGCCGGCTTCAGATGCTACGCTTGCCCCCGCTTCCTCGCTGCCAGTAAGGGAAACCCCTTTAATTCTTTTATCGCGCACTAATACCGAAGCGCGGCTGCCTGATATCAAAAGGTTGGTATAAATGCCCGGTGCGGCACCCGCTTCTTTGAACAATTCTTCTATGGTGATGGCGCATTGAGGCACGATGGACGCATGTTTTACCAGCACTGTATTGCCTATCATTATGTTAGGCGCGGCAAAACGGGCCACCTGGTAATATGGAAAGTTCCACGGTTCTACACCTAACAGCACACCTACTGGGCTGTGGCGGATAAACGCTTTTCCATGTTCGGGGCTAAGATTTTTATCGGCGAGAAAGACGGCACCATTGTCGGCGTAGTAATCAAAAATATCAGCACTTAAAACTATTTCAGCTTCCGCCTGGGAGATGAGTTTGCCCATCTCCAAAGTGATTGTTGTTGCCAATGCTTCTTTTTTTTCGCGCATCAAGTCAGCTACCTTGTGCAATAAACGGGCACGTTGCTCGTAAGTGGTTCTTTTCCAGTCGCCAAATGCTGTTAAGGCTTGTGCTACAGCAGCATCCACTGCCTCCTCTGTCATTTCTTCAAAAGTCTTGAGCGCAAGGTTTGTTGTGGGATTAATTGTTTGAATAGACATGTTTATTTCTTTTTAGTTTGATTAATATTTCAAGTTCTTTGCCTTCTCGTATTCATTTTTTGAATCGCACAGAAGAACAATTTTTTAACACCGTGAGACTGTGCAAAAACTAGGGGCTAGTTATGCTTTGCCATAACAGAAAGGCCGGTAAAGAAGACAAATGCCGAAACGGTCAGCACAATTAGGGATATGCTCACAACTGTTTATCATTTAAATCATTTTAGACCAAATCCTTTTGCCTATTTTCTCCATTCTGTGTTCTTGGGCAAATATTACACATGAACTTAAAGAAAAGGCAGCAATGAAAGGCAGTAGCTTCTTCATACATTTCCACAGCTAAACCTGATGGTTACCGGTTTAAAAGAAAATCATTTATCTTTAACAGATAGATTTGTTGCAGTTATTTAATATGGTTAAACTACCCGCAAAATTTTTTTATGCTCCTGGTATTCTTCCTTTGTTATTTGTCCTGAAGCGAAACGCTTCTGCAAAATGTCAAGAGGAGTATCTTTCTTTTTTCGCTGACCTGGAATATTGTAAGGCGTAGCAAAAATCCAGAAAATTAATCCTAGCCAAATGAACCACCATATAAAGTGCATTCCCACGAACTGATAACCGCTGTTATACATTTTTTTGTTTTTAAAATTAGAAGATTAACTATGAGAAGTCTTTAAACGGAATAGATGGAAGCAGTTATTGTAACCACTTCAAAACAAGCTATTTAAATTTGATTAAAAGTAGAACCTCTTCTTTCAGCGCTTTATGATAGTGGTCATGTTTGGAAATGACAATCCTCAATTTTATTTTTTTACAACCCGGTATCCATACCTATGTATTTAATCAATCCTCATAAGTGGTTTTCCCTTCATAGCAAAGTTCCTCTTATTGATACGAATAATCTTACATACCTTTGGGTTTAAGTTGCATAATTTACTGATATAAAAATGAGAGAACGGATACAAGTCACGGTTACAGCGAAAGTGCTTTGTTCATTGTAAACTAAGGTTGTTATTAAACAGACCTTTGCTATTGATTATATACCTGCACCCTTCCTCCATCTACCACCAGAACAGTGCCATTGATAAAGCTTGCTTATTTGATGCTAAAAAGCAAAATAGCAGCAGCAATTTCAGGGCTTACCAATGGTGCCTTCGATTTTTTCAATACCGCTTTTTACATTAGGCTTTTTCCTAGCATTGGCGCATCCACAGCGCCATAAAGCTCAGATAGCATTGGCCATCGATTAGCATTTGACTATAGTCGATTATTTTCATTTCATTGGTTTGATGAAGTATAGCAGATGCTTATTCAATGTGTTTTAATGGTGTTTATAAAAACCCACTCCCTGGATATCATTCCATGAAGTTGTTTTATGGCAAGAATAACATTGATTAACTAAAACAGCTTCGCAACAACCGTTCCCTTTTTCATCACTTCGGGCGGCAACCTTTTTAGAAACCATTTCGAAGTGCATCATATAGTGGCTCGGCGGAGCCTGGTGGCATTGGGAACAATTAATAGAAAGTACCGACGGATGCTGGAACTCAGGAATTGTCCACTGGGTAGCGGCATGGCAGGATGCACAATTATTGCCCATCAAACCAAGATGCTTATCTTTTGTGCCGTGGCAGGTGGCACAATTAAGTTTTGCAATCTGATCTGAAACCAGCGGGTGGTCAGCCGGTATGATTGATTCATCTAACTGAAAAGATTTTTTTTCATCGCCAATTATTTTTTCACCAAGAAGCGCCATTGCCTCGTGGTCCATCACCCGCAAATTCGCATCTGGGCCCTGGTGTTCAATATGACAGGAGGAACAATTGCCGATCACACCGTGAAAAGCAGTGGGCTGCCGCTCTAGTAAGGCCTTGTTATCGCCATGGCAGGTGATACATTTTGCATTGTCGACACCCATTGTAGCCGTGTGGCAGGTTGCACAATTGGCTGAAAGCATTTCATGGGCAGAAGACAATTTACCTGGACTTGCTTGTGCTTGCCAGCTATTTTTTTCTGTAAAATCAAAATTACCGTAGTGAGAAACTACCGCTATGTAAAATATAAGAATAAGTATGCCAATTAATTTTTTCATCTAAGATATCTTAACCCAAAATAAATGGCTGACCAAATATGCAGTATCAGTAAAATATAAAACGCAGAAGATGTGATGATATGGATTTTTAACCATCGGGCTGTTCTTCGTTTTAGTAATTCGTGTGTTTTAATAGCATATTCAAGATCCGCAATGGACTCAGTCAAAAGCAAAGCCCGGTGCGATAGCAGGGATTTAGGATCTGTAGCAATACCCTGAGTGCCTACAAAGCTGTTGAAGGCACGGCTTATCAAATTATTGGAGACAACATGACTCGCCCCTGATTCTGGTTGCTTACCTATCTCATTAATTAACTGGTTGTATTGCGTAGCCAAAAGGTTGAGTTCAGCTTGTTTCTCATTGACTTCTTTTGATGAATAACTAAGAAAATACCTTCCTGTAAAACCACTTAATACCGTAAGCATCATCATTACGGTAAGCCATATACCAAGATTGCTTTCGAATCGGTGGCCCGTGTGGAGTATAGCAAGAATGGCACCAACGATGCTTGTATAAACATGCCAGGTAAGTAATGTGCCCATTGAAATACGCTTTGTAATTTTTTCTTTAAAAAAAGGTATCCGTTTGGTGGCTGAATATAAAAGAGGCGGCACAATCATCAGCAAAGCGGCTGTAATTGCCAGTATGCCACCGGTAAGGCTACCTGCAAACCGTGGAGACTGATGCACCAAAAAGCCTAACCACAAAATAAGTTGTAGTATAAGCATGGAGACCATGATGGTGCGTTCCCGTTTCATTTATGTATTCCTTTCGTAAAAATTTAAGCATCAACTGAAACAGCTTCGGTTGCCTTTGCCTGACAAGCCAAAATTATATTTTCCGCCTTATCCTCCTCTGTCAATGCATCTTCTACGGCCATGGTCACCATACCTGAAATCAACTTTATTTTGCACACACCGCATGTTCCAACGCGGCAGGAATAATCGATGTTAGCGCCGGCCTCTTCCGATGCTTCGAGTACCGACTTATCCGCTGTAAGTACTGCTGTTTTATTTGATTTGACAAACGTGACCACCCCACCCTTATCTTGCTCAGGTGAAGCAGGTTCTTTATTCTGGGACACCGCAGCTTTTCCTTCTTCAGGTGTGGCAGCTGGCTGCGCTGCTTCACTTCCCTCTGGTGGTTTTACAGGAGCACCAGTTGGTTGTATCGGCGTTTTAGCTGCTGGTGGCGGGCCGGCAAATACCTCTACCATCACATTTTCCTTAGGCACTTTTAACGCATCCATCATCAATTTTACCGCATCCATCATGGGTTTTGGCCCGCAAATGTGAATCATACGGGATATAATATCCGGCACTCGTTCTGTTATTATTTCTTTAGTAATATGACCGGGGATAAAGTCAACCCCGGCCTCGCCTTGTTGTTGGCTAAGTACAAAAAACACATGTAAATTAGAGTAGCGTTTTTGCAGGTATAATAGTTCTTCTCGAAAAATAATACTGCTTTCATTCTTACATGTAAAGAAAAAATAAATTTCACCTTTCCAGGAGCGGTCTGTCAAATAACGGACGGCACTCATCATTGGCGTTAATCCTACGCCACCACCAATGAATACAGCGCTGTCTGCATGTGTTTCTGTAAAAGTGAATTTGCCAGAGGGCCCGGTAAACTGCATTAATTCTCCAATATGAACTTCGTTGTGCATATAATGCGAAACCGTTCCCTTCTCTTCGTGCTTAACCGTTATTTCGCAATATTCTGTATGTGTGGGCGAGGAAGCAATCGTATACGAACGTTTTACAGGTACACCCGCTGGATTAATGGTTACTGTAATGAACTGGCCGGGCAGGAAATTAAAGGGGATTTTTTTACCTCCTGGTTCTGTAAGGCGGAAAGTTTTTACATTGGGCGTTTCTAAAAAAATTTCTGCAACAAGCAAAGTACCTGTCCATGAATTTGGTTTTGATGGTGCACTATCGGGATTTACAGCAGGTGGTGCTCCGGCTTTATCAGCAGGGGAAGCAGTCGGAATAGTGCCCGGTTTATCTGCGGCAGATGCTGCACCTGATTTATCCGAACCTGGTGGTGGTACATCCTCTTTTGGATTGCCCGATAATTTTTCAACAAGTGCATTGGCACGTTTCATTTTGTGGAAATACATCCAAACCATCGTTACTGCAAACGCGGTGAGCAAAAACATGGTGATGTAATGAAACCAGGAAAGCCCCATAAAACTGTGCTTTTTTGCATTTTCGATGGCATTAAGGTTCATTTCCCTGTTAAACCATTGTAAAGCTGTAAGGCGTGGGTCTATACTTTCTGCTAATGCCCGCTGGCCTTCCAGGCCGCTTTCCAGCATCATTTGTCCGCGGTGCATCTGTTGGTTTGCTTCTTTCATAGCCTCCAGATCCTGCAAACGGGTGGCACCTGAAAGTTGTTTTAAACCTATATCCAGCAAGGCATTACCTTCGGTAATTTGCTTATTTGCTAACTGGTTTATTTCAATACGTTTTTCCGGGGTGAGCTCATTTGCCTGCATCAGTGTAGGATACATTTCCTTATTGGTAGGCTTGCCCATATCCTTCATCATATCGCCCATGCCTGCCCCCATTCCACTGGCTTTCTTACCAGCACCTATATCCTTCGTGGCACCGCTGGCATCTTTTGCATTTGCCATCTTATTCATTGAAGCAGCAGTATCTGCTGCTACTTTGTCGGGATGGTGGCCTGCATGCTCATCAGCAGTTTGTGCAATAGCGGAAAATGCAAAAACAGTAAAAATTATGCAGAAAAGAGCAGTAAAAATGATACAACGGAACAAATTCATCGTAGAATATTTATGGTCGTCTATTAAAATTACATATCATCATCCTTCATAGGCATTGGTTTTTTGTCTTTTTTCATTTTATCTGCGCCCATTCCCATCATGTCCATGCCCTTGTCCATCATATCCATACCCTTATCCATATCATCATCCATCATGGGCTTATCTGCTGGTCCCATAGCTTTGCTGGTCATACCTTTGCCCATATCCATCATATCCATGCCTTTATCCATCATATCCATATCATCAGACATGGGTTTATCGGCCATAACGTTGCTGTCTTTTCCCATCATTTCTTTACCCATGGTAATCATCGCCATACCTTTATCCATCATACTCATGCCGGTTTGCATCATCGGCTTATCCTTGTTTTTTAGTGCATGCTGGGTAATCATTTTGCCAGACTTAGCTACGTCTAATCCCTGATGAATCATATTCATTCCGTTATCACTCATATCCATATCTTTTCCTGCTGTCTTTTTTATGCTATCACCCATTGCCATTTTATCATCCATATCTTCATTTTCATGTTCAGGCCTATTCATGGTACTTTGTCCGGCTTTTACCATTTGCATTCCCTTATCCATTTCAGCCATCCCATTATCTATCATTGACTTATCATTGGCTTTTTCCCCTTTGTTAACCAGTTCGTTGCCGGATTTAATCATTTCCATTCCCTTATGGATTTCCTCAGTAACGTCGCCATTCCTTTGCACGTTAGATTGTGCAGTAGAGTCTGTTTTTAGACTATTATTAGTATTACTACCATTACAGCCAATGATGAAAGCAGACGCAAATAAAATAATGATGAAGCCCACCATTAATGACAAACCTGTACTTTTACTCTCTATAAATAGTCTACAACCTGTACCAAAAGAAATACGGCTTATTGAAATTGATGTTTCCATAATGATGATTTTTATCTGTTTTAAAATACTATGAGTTTCGAAAAATTAAATTTGTATTGTATACGATACCTTTCACTTAATTACTTACTTGGTGTCAATTCATTTCCATATCATTATGTTCGTTTTTCATTTGAAGACAGTGTAAGGCGCAACCACCATATTGTTTGTAGTTCCCATGGACCAGAAGAACCGTTTTCCCATTTTTATCTTTGACTTCACAAGTTCCATTCATTGGAGCAGAAACAGTTAAGCTATAAGTAGCTCCGCATTTGAGATGTTAAAGGTATGTACCATTTTTTCTATCTTCATTTGGTCATCATTACATGGTATTTCTTGACGTCTATCTCGTGTTTCTCTTCGTCCAACTTTATGTTATATCCGTTTTGTCATCATGGGCAAACATAACCGTACTAATTGAAAAGGTATCATCAGTATTGTATTCTTAATTTAAATTTTGGTGCTTCCATTTTGCTTTTGCTTATCAATAAGCATGTTCTTAAGATTATGATCTCTTTCAATGGTATTCCTTCAAAATGCTATGGGCACACCTTTATCCATTTTTATTTTTTGACACCGTAAACTTATAACGGAACCTTGCTCCAACTCTTCTATTACTGCATCTTCATTTTGCCCATTCTACCTTTCCTGGTTGATTTTCCCTTCAATGGCATCTTGCTTATCATTCCTTCCATGTCCATCATATCACCATTCTTCATTGTCATTGTTGCACCATCTTTGTTTGTATACATCCCGTCCGCCATCACCTTCGTACCATTTTGCATTGTCATTTCTTTATCCATAGGAATTTCTTCGCCATTTTTCATCATCTTCATTCGCCCATCCTTCATCATTATGTGGTCTTTCTTCATGTCCATTTTGTGATTCATTTTCATTTTTTCGCCCATTTTCGCCTGGGAGAATGCTGTGGTACTTAAAGCAAGAGCTATAATTAACATCAGTAAATTTTTCATCTTTTTATAAGTTGTGGCTTCCATAGTTTTGTAAATGGTTGCCTGTTTAAATAAATTATTTTACTATTTCTTTGACAACTCGACAATTATTTTCCAATTCTGGAACTATTAAAACTTCGCATCACCAATGCGATGACTACTACAATTAAAATTACTCCCAAAAGGATTTCTGTTATTGAGTAGGAAGAATTATTGTTTAAATTATCATGACCATTCCCAGATTCTGTGCAATTACGCCTAAACTGAAAGTAAAGGCTAAAAATAACATTGTTAGTTTTTGCATCTATTTATAAGTTTATCCGAATCGCTTCCTCAAAATATCAAGGGGAAATCTTTCTTACTTTGCTGACCGGGATAATGTATGGAGCTGCAAAAACTCCCAGAAAAAAGTACTATCCACACAAATCATGAAATGCATTGCTCCAAAAATTGAAACCATTATCTATTTCCATTTTTTTAGTTTTTAAACTCTCTTCTAAGGTTTCTTTGCAACTATGATTAGATTTACTATGGGTTAAAGATCGGTGCGCTTGTTTTTAAAAATATTGCAAAAGCCTGTTTAAAGGTTGTATATATCACATATTGTCTAAACTATTGGACTAAGTCCAATATCCTTTGCAAAATTCTGGTTATTATGCTGCATGATATTTAACACATTTTTTTAGTTTAATTATTACACGATCCATTCACGGGAAAAATGTTAATATGTTAATTATCAGACAATTAACATATTAATAAACTGATCCCTGACCTGAATGTGGGTGTGGCAAATATCACAAACTTTCAATCATTTCATCTTCATATCTTTGTGCGCGCTTTTCATCTGAAGACAATGCATCGCGCAGGCTCCATACTGCTTATAATTTTCATGAACCAAAAGCACGGTTTTTCCACTTGTATCTTTGACTTCGCATATCCCATTCATAGGGATAGATACTGTTAAGCTGTCAATGGCCCCGCTTTTTACATGATAAAGGTAAGTGCCGTTTTTTGCGGCTTTGCCCGAGGTTTTTCCTGTTATGGCATCGATTGCATTCCCGGCATCGTCGATGTGGGCGATTTTTACTCCTGCTGCATCTTTGATTATCCCATCACTGGTAACCCAGCCAATGTGTTTTCCTTTTGCATCAGTAATCTTTCCAGTTGCATCAATAGAAGGTACTGGCATTTTGTAATTTTGTGCATAAGAGCCATTTCCAGCTAAAAAAAGAAGAAATGCTAAAAAAAGAATAAATTGTTGCGTTTTCATTTGATTATCAGATATTTACGATTTCAACAAATCTACCTCAAAATACAGTATATAAACATGACAAGGATCAGTTTTTAATATGATCGGAATCCAACCAAATTGCCGTATCATCCAAAATAAAAACGGATAACCATTACTGATTATCCGTTATACTTTTTCGATAAAATATCTTCCTTACACCGGTGTGGCCATCTCCTCACACGCTTCAGCGCACCGTCGGCAAGCTTCTGCACATTGCCGGCAGTGATCCATACCCATTTCAGCGTGCTTTTCGCATTCTTCGGCACATGCTTTACAAACGTCTGCACAAACCCTGCATAGGTGTGCACTGAAACTACTTCCCAAACTCATTACTTCTGCCGCGCTGCGGCAAATAGCAGCACATTCCAGATCAAGCTGGATACATTTGGCCATATGGGCTACATGTTCTTCTTTTAAGCACTCTGTTGCACAGTGGCTGCAAGCTACTGCACATGCCACACAGGCATCAATACAGTCTTTGAATTGTTGATGTGCCATAAGGTATTTTTTTTATTTTTATATGAAAAATTATTTACTTCTGTTCGCTAGTAAAAATGCCTGGAACGCTGCAATTTCCTTGTTTTGTTCCTCAATAATCATCGTTGATAAGGTTTTCAGCTGAGCACTTTTACCCATTAATAATTGCATTTGAGCCATTTCCGTGGCACTTTGATGATGCCCAATCATTAATGTGGCAAAATCCTGGTCTATGCTGCCATTGATGATCTGAAGATCTGACTGTTTTTCCATACGCTCCATTCCTTCCATCATTTTCATATGGAACTCCATATTCATTGTTGTAGGCGTAGCGCTGGCAAGAAATGAGTCTAGGGTAGCAATCTCCTTTTGCTGAGCATCAATTATGGCTTGCGCCATAGCTTTCATTTCACTGTTGCTTCCAGATTTTAACTCTAATTCAGCCATCTCTATTGCACCCATATGATGCATTTTCATCATAGTAGCATAGTCAATGTCGGGATCCTGGGTTACTTTCATCGTTTCCATTTCGGCCATCATATCGTGCATCACTGTCATCATTTGATTTTGGTCATGCGCTTGAATAGTGATTTTATCATCACCATCGTTATCGTCCGAACATGCGGTGGTAAAAGCCATAAGAACTGCAAGTCCTAACATTCTGTACGTTGTCTTCATGGGGTTGTCTTAAAATAAAGTTTAATCAGCCTGATTCTCAGGCTGATTAAGTAATAAAAAAAACTATGCCATTACCTGCTTGATGCAGGACAATCTAAATATTATGATCACTCTACTTTCTCTATAACAAAGCCTGCCTCTTTCACGGCTGATATGATACTGTCTTCATTACCGTCAGAGCTTACCGTTAAAATCTTTTCCGGATTATTAATATCCACATCCCAATTACCAGTTCCAGCGGTTTCATTTAAACCAGATGTAACTTTTGCCACACAACCACCGCATTTAATATTTGTTTTGAATTTTAGAGTTTCCATTAAATTGTCTGTTTTGAATTTGAATTAATTGTAAGTACGTATTCTTGCTGATGCAAATTTTTAAAGCTTCGCTGTCTTTAACCTTAAACTATTACTTACTACTGACACCGAACTGAGTGCCATTGCCGCTCCGGCGATCATTGGATCAAGTAAAAAACCATTGATGGGGTACATTAGGCCGGCAGCAATTGGGATACCGATCAGGTTGTAGATAAAAGCCCAAAACAGGTTTTGTTTTATTGTCTTAACTGTTTTGCCTGAAAGCTTTAATGCTTTGGGTACCATGTTCAGATCAGAAGTAATCAAAGTCATTTTTGCAACATCCATAGCGATGTCCGATCCCTTACCCATCGCAATACTGACATCTGCCTGAGCCAAAGCATGACTATCATTGATCCCATCCCCAACCATGGCTACTATCTTTCCCTTTGATTGCAGCTCTTTAATAAAATCTGCTTTCTGAGAAGGCATTACATCTGCCTTAAAATGTTTCAATCCAACCTGTTGGGCCACAGCAGCTGCCGTTTGTTTATTATCACCTGTCAGCATATAAACCTGGATACCTCTGTCTTGCAATGTTTCAATAGCTTTCTTGGACGTAACCTTAATTTTGTCAGCAATGGCAATGACTGATATTACCTCTGTGTTATTTGCAAAGTAGATTACTGTTTTTGCCTGTTGTTGCCATTTTTCTGCTCCACAAGAAAGCCCGCTATTGATGCTGATATTATTCTCATCCATTAATTTTTTGTTCCCGACGAAATATTCAGTCCCATCGTAATTGGCCTTTACGCCCAAACCCGTTAAACTTTCAAACTGCTGCAGGCTTACACCTTCAATGCTTTCCTCTTTGAGAAAGCTGGTCACGGCTTCTGCCAGAGGGTGTTCTGATTGGGCTTCTATTGCAAATAGTATTTGCTTGAATATCTTTGGCTCACCCTTAATTGCATTCCAGGAAATGTCAGTAACCACAGGCTTACCCTCGGTTATGGTGCCGGTTTTGTCCAGGATTACCACATTTACCTTATGGCCTAGTTCCAGGCTTTCGGCATCTTTGATTAAGATATTGTTTTCAGCGCCTTTCCCTATACCTACCATAATGGCGGTAGGAGTAGCGAGCCCAAGTGCGCATGGGCAGGCAATGACAAGCACGGTAACGGAAGTTAAAAAGGCGTGTGTAAACGCATTTTCGCCTCCAACCAGCATCCAGGTTACAAATGTCAGTGCAGCGATACCGATCACGACTGGCACAAAAATACCGGCTATCTTGTCAACCAGCTTCTGAACAGGCGCTTTACTTCCCTGGGCCTCTTGCACCATCTTGATGATCTGGGCAAGGATCGTATCACCTCCTACCTTTTGTGCTTTAAATTGAAAACTACCTTTCTGATTGATTGTGCCTGCAAACACTTTCTCTCCCAGGCTCTTTCTTACGGGAACGGGTTCCCCGCTGATCATGCTTTCATCAACGAACGAACTGCCCTCTGTTACCTCTCCGTCAACTGGAATTTTTTCGCCAGGCCTGACCAATAAAATGTCGCTAACCTTTACCGCTGATATCGGGATTTCCTGTTCTAGGCCATCAATGATTGCCCTTACGGTTTTCGGCTGCAAGCCTATCAATTTTTTTATAGCAGATGACGTGTTGGACTTTGCCTTTTCTTCTAATAGTTTCCCCAGGGAGATAAAAGCGATTACAACTGCTGCCGCTTCAAAATAGACGTGTGCGTGCAAACCTTGATTGTGCCAGAATTCCGGGTAAATCGTATTAAAGGCACTAAACACAAAAGCAATCCCAGTACTTAGCGCCACCAGGGTATCCATATTGGCTTTTCCATGCGTGGCCTGTTTAAAGGCATTCATAAAAAAGCTGCGTCCCAGGTAAAATACAACGGGCGCTGACAATGCCATCATGATCCAGTTGCCGTAAGGCAGCGCGTCCATAAAGAACATCCCAATTACGACAATAGGAAAAGAAAGAAGGGCAGCCCAGAGCGTACGTCTTTTTAACTGCTTATAGTGACTGAGCTGAGCATCTTGCTGCTCTTGCTGTGGGTCTTGCGAATCAACAATCAGATCGTAACCAACAGAGCGGATTAGACTTTGCAAGCCAACGGGTTTAATCGTTTCATCATCATATTCAGCCCAAGCTGTCTGATTTGCATAGTTCACGCCTGCGTCCTGGACTCCCTTGGCGGATTTAAGCATGCTTTCCACACTTACCGCGCAGGCTGCGCAGGTCATTCCAAGGACCGGAAAGGTTTTCTTTATATATTTATTCGAAGCTTTTTTAATGCTTGATTTATCTGAAATAAGTGCTTCCATTGTCTTGATTTATTTATACAAAACTAAGCTGAAGCGCATAAGATTTTATTACACAATTAGCTATGAGGTGTGCATAGTTTTGTGAATTCAACTTCATCAGAAGACGTTTAGTGCAGCCAACTTACTGAGAAATGCTGCTGATCTTACCTTGACCGCTTTGCTTTAATGCGACCGGCTGTGTAGGATGACCTTGGCATTTTATTTCGATGTCTTTCCAGCCGCTCATTTAAATCAAGCCAGTCCTTGTGCAGGTAAACAGGCCGGAAAGATTCCAGCCTGTTCTTAACAAACTCATCAAATTGTTGATTTGTCATAACCATAGCATTTAATTTACCCTAAGTAGCTTTGCATTAATGGCAACCACGATCGTGGATGCACTCATCAGGACTGCTCCCATCGCAGGGCTTAACATAAAAGAGGGATATAGCACACCGGCAGCCAACGGGATTGCTATGACGTTATAACCGATTGCCCAAGCCAGGTTTTGTACCATTTTTCTGTAAGTAGCCCTGCCGAAGGTGATCATTTGTACTACATCCATCGGGTCGCTGTTTACCAGGATAATATCGGCGGTTTCAGCTGCCACATCCGTCCCTGAACCAACAGCAATGCCAACATCTGCCTGCGCGAGTGCAGGAGCATCATTAACCCCATCACCGGTCATGGCAACAATCTCACCTTTATTTTGAAACTCTTTTACCTTATCCTGCTTTTGATGGGGCAACACATTAGCCAGGTACCCGTCCATGCCCAGCTTTTTGCTGACGGCTTCTGCAATCTTCTCATTGTCCCCTGTAAGAAGAAAGGTTTTAATGTTCATCTTTTTCAGTTCAGCGATTGCCTGGGCTGCATTTTCGCGGATGCTATCGGCGAAGGTGATCAAGCCAACAAGTTTGCCATCAACAAGTATGAAGTTTACCGTGTCGGTCGCCTGATCAACCTGGTCGGGAATAGTGGGCACCGGCTTGTTTTCCTGCTTGAAATAATTAGGTCCGGCTGCTACCACTTTCTTGCCATCTACGGTACCGGTCACACCAATGCCCTGCATATAATTGAAATCGGTTGACACCCAGAGCTGCAAGCCTTTTTCTTTTAAGCTTCTGATGACTCCATGAGCGATATGATGTTCCGAGTTCTGTTGTACTGCGGCAGCATACTGCAAAATCTGATCTGTTGATAACTGCTCGTCAATTGGTATAATCTGTTGTATTTCATGGGAGCCTTTGGTCAATGTGCCTGTTTTATCGAAAATGATCGTGGTAAGGTTACGGGCATTTTCAAAAGCGGTACGGTTGCGTATCAAAAGACCATGCGTTGCCGATAGGGTAGTCGAAATGGCAATAACCAATGGGATGGCAACCCCTAACGCATGCGGACAGGATGTGACCATGACGGTAACCATTCTTTCCAAGGCAAATGCCAAACTCTGCCCACTTGTATACCAGACAATAAAAGTAACGACCCCAACCGTAATCGAAACCAGCGTTAACCATCCCGCCACTTTATCGGCCAGGTTCTGTGTATTTGATTTTGCGCCCTGAGCGGTCTTGACCATGTTGATCACCTTTTGCAGATAAGTCTCATTGCCTGCACCGGTAACATGGACTTTCAAAACACCATCGCCGTTGATTGCTCCGCCAATTACTTTATCGTCTTTCTGCTTTTGGACGGGCACGCTCTCCCCGGTGAGCATGCTTTCGTTCACATAAGAACTACCTTCCAGGATCAATCCATCGGCCGGGACCTTTTCGCCGGGTTTGACAAGTAATATATCACCGCTGCGAAGGTCTTTTAATGGGATGTCAGTTACCTGATGATCTTTTTCAACATGGACCATTGAAGGAAGCAAAGCGACCAGCGATTCCAGGGCTTGCGAAGCTGCCATCTGCGATTTCATTTCCAGCCAATGCCCGATTAGCATAATATCAATCAAGGTAGCCAGCTCCCAAAAGAAGTCCATCCCTTCCAGCCCAAAAACCACGGCTACACTATACACATACGCAGTAGTAATAGCAACCGCCACCAGGGTCATCATCCCCAGGTTCTTGCTTTTTAGCTCCCTGACAAGGCCCGTCAGAAACGGCCAGCCCCCATAAAAGTATATGATCGTACTTAGTGCTAAAAGCACATATTGATCACCTGCAAACGTCCAGTTAAAACCAATCCACTGCTGGATCATATGCGATAGTAAAAGGATCGGCACTGTGATGACCAGACAAATCCAGAAGCGCTTTAAAAAATCTTCGGTGTGATGTCCTGCATGCTTGTCATGGTCACTATGCCCATCAGCCTGCGCAGTGGGTGCGTGGTGCTCATGAGAAGATCCAGTCATAGAAGGCATGGTTTCCGCTGGCTTTTTGGGATGATGCTCATGGTGGTGGTGATTTTCCATTGATTTGATTTTGTTTAAAAACTGGAACCTTAAACGCACTGAGTGGGCAGCCGCAGCAACATCTTTGGTCTGCCCGTTAACCTTGTTATCGCTGCCAGGATTCCAACTTAAAGGAAAGTCCAGGCACATTGTTAAGAAATCACCGTTATTAGAACCTTACTAATAAGCCCCCACCCAGTTTGTACCTGGAATCATAGCCCCCGGATAGGGAAATGTATTTGCCAAGCATATATTCCAAATCCAGATGGTATTCCTTATCTGTGTTGATACGCCAGTTAAAAAACAGTTTAGGCAGCAGCCATTCCTCTCCTTCCAAAGCAAACCGGACACGGCCCTTGGAATTTACACGAAGATCCGCGTCGACAAAAAATGGTAGTGTGTAACGAACACCAATTACTGGCAAGTCAAAATCCTGCTCAAACGTTTTCTCCCCGTTGAATATATTGTAGTACCGCTGTTTTACAGCACCAAAGCCAATATAGGGGCGCAGCCAGTCTCCGATGTACCTCTCATAACTGATATTGGCCTCATATTGAGACCCGTAGTTATAATTCCCTTCAAAGCGGATAGCACTACTTCTATTAATAAAATTCGCCTTGGCTTCGGCCATGTGTGATTTGGCTGCAATGCTGCCGTAAAAAAACCACATCTTGTCCTCCTTTAATAAATTTTTGAGAGGATATCTGGACAGAGAAGTATCACGGCTACTTCCCTCATATGTTACGACGCGGGCCATTCCACTCATCATATGATAAAGTATGTGGCAATGAAAAAACCAATCTTTTTCTTCCGTTGCATCGAACTCTATTGTAATGCTTGTCATTGGAGGAACGTCCAAGGTGTGTTTTAAGGGAGAGAAATCACCATTCTTATTGAGCACCCTAAAATAATGACCGTGCAAGTGCATAGGGTGGTTCATCATCGTGGTATTTTCGAGCTCAAACCTGACGACTTCTCCTTTTTTAATACTAATCTTATCCGCTTGGGAAAGTACTTGGTTATTTATAGACCACACATAACGGAACATACTCCCAGTCAGCTTTAAATGCACAGTTCTAACAGGCTTTGAGCTATCAAAGGTTGTTTTCTGTTTCGCGCTCAATAAATCATAATTGAATATAGTCAGCGAGTCGGTTTTACCCATTT
>NZ_FUZA01000013.1 GCF_900167945.1 Dyadobacter psychrophilus | reverse complement strand
CGTAGGAGTCGGGCCCGTATCTCAGTGCCCGTGTGGGGGATCAACCTCTCAGCTCCCCTATCGATCGTCGCCTTGGTAGGCCGTTACCCATACCAACTAGCTAATCGAACGCATGCCCATCTTCAACCAATAAATCTTTAACAAATAGTACAATGCTGTACCCCTGTGTTATGCGGTATTAATCCGGGTTTCCCCGGGCTATCCCCCAGTTGAAGGTAGGTTGCATACGCGTTACGCACCCGTACGACGGTGACATTGCTGCCCCCTCGCCTTGCATGTATTAAGCCTGCCGCTAGCGTTCATCCTGAGCCAGGATCAAACTCTCCATTGTAAATTTTGTTGTGGTCTCTCTTATCGCTAAGAGGACCGAATCTTCTTAAACGAACTTTCTTTTTGCTCTCTTCATCATGTCAAAGAACGTTGCTCTGAATCTTTCAGAACTAGTGGTTTCGCCGTCTGCGCTACCGTTGTTCCCGATTGGGAGTGCAAAAGTGCAGGCTTTATTTTTAATACGCAAGTACCCGGCGAAAATATTTATCAACTTTTTTTGAGAAAATTCCTAACCGGTTCATAATCAGAAGTGACCGATCAAAAATTATTTTAAAGATTTTTGAAATACTCTATCACATGCATTTTCAAAAGCGCTTCCTGCTTCAAAATGTCTCCCACAGGCAATGCGCGCTCCAACTTGTAATGTGGCCATCCTTCTTTATCAATATGCTCTAATGAATAATAGGAAGACAAGCTTAGCACCTTACATATCCCTATGTGCATCAAATCCTGTTTTTGTTCTTTTGTAAACCTTTTCGCACCTTGTCCCAACTCCTGAACGCCAATCAAAAACAAAACGCCATTGAGATCTCCGGGCTTCTTACCTATTAACTCTTCCAGTTTGTCCAGCAAATGCTCCCACTGCGCTCCGAGTGGCTGATCTTCGATATTCATATATATAATGTTACAATTCTCTGTCTGAAATAAACCGTCAAATCTACTTTGACGTTCTCAGTATACAATACAATTTGGGAAACGCCTCTTTCAGAACTTTTGAAACAAATAATGAAAGAATGCTTTTAATGGTTTTTCCTAACTTTGGTTTTTGCTGTAATCAGATCAATAAATTGGATAAGCATAATATTTTGAATCAAAACGAATATTTGTCAACGCTCAACGAACCTCAACGGGAGGCCGTTTTGCATGGTAATGGGCCTTTAATGATCATAGCGGGTGCTGGCTCAGGAAAAACGAGGGTCCTTACTTACCGCATTGCCCATTTGATTGAGAATGGCGTTGACCCGTTCCGTATTCTTTCGCTGACATTTACCAATAAAGCTTCGGGAGAAATGCGGCACCGGATCGAGGGAGCAGTTGGAACGGAGGCGCGAAATATCTGGATGGGCACATTTCACTCCGTATTTGCAAAAATCCTGCGGATAGAGGCGCGTTACCTGGGTTACACAAGCGACTTTTCGATTTATGATACCGATGATTCCAAGTCTCTTTTGCGCAGCATTATAAAGGAATATAACCTCGACGATAAGGTTTATAAGGCCAATGTTGTTTTCAACCGGATTTCGGGCGCTAAGAACAGGCTGGTTTCAGCAGACGATTATCTTGCTAACCCAATAATCCAGGCGGATGATGAAGCGGCGAAGATGAAAGAGATCGGCCGGTTATACAAAACATATGTCATGCGCTGCTTTCAGGCGAATGCGATGGATTTTGATGACCTGCTTTTTAACACGAATGTCCTTTTTCGCGATTTTCCTGATGTACTATATAAGTACCAGCACAAATTCCAGCATGTGATGGTGGATGAGTTTCAGGATACGAACGTTTCGCAGTATCTGATCACAAGGAAACTCTCCGCTGTTCACCGGAACATCGTGGTGGTTGGTGACGATGCGCAAAGCATTTATGCATTCCGCGGCGCCAATATTGAGAACATTCTGAATTTTGAAAAGGACTTTCCGGACGTAAGGGTCATCAAGCTGGAACAGAATTACCGTTCAACAAGCACGATTGTGAATGCTGCCAATTCTGTCATCGCCCGTAACAAGGCCCAGTTGGAAAAAAGAACATTTACAGATAATGAAGAAGGTTCATTAATAGATGTCATAAAAGCAGGATCAGACAATGAAGAAGGCCGCTTAGTAGCGACGGCAATTTTTGAAGAAAAAATGTCGAAAGCACTGCGAAATGAAAATTTTGCTATCCTATATAGGACTAACGCACAGTCGAGGTCATTCGAAGAGGCCTTGCGTAAACTTGGAATAAAATACAGGATTATTGGCGGACAATCTTTTTATCAAAGAAAAGAAATTAAGGATCTGCTGGCTTACCTGCGTTTTACAGTCAACCAGCGCGACGAAGAAGCGTTCAAACGCATTATTAACCTTCCTAAAAGAGGCATTGGCGACGGAACAGTGGCGAAAATTGCCGTTGCCGCTTCTGAAAATGGCATAGCGATCTGGGAAGTGGTTGCAAACATTGGCAAGTACGCCAGCGGGAGGACCATTACGCCGATCGAGCAATTCGCGACTTTAATCAAAAGCTTTAAAATCCTGGTCGAGGAAGGCAAGGATGCTTATGAGGTTTCCGCCCACATTGCGAAGACTTCCGGAATCTTGCGAGAATTATATGAGGACAAAACGGTGGAAGGACTTTCGCGCTATGAAAACGTCCAGGAGTTGCTGAACGGGATCAAGGAATTTGTGGATAATGAAGAAACCGAAGACAAAACATTAAGTGCTTTCCTTCAATCCGTTTCCTTATTAACGAATGCCGACGAGCCGGACGATAATAATGATAACGACCGTGTTACCATGATGACCATTCACTCCGCGAAAGGTCTGGAATTCCGGAATGTATTTATAGTAGGTTTGGAAGAAGATCTTTTTCCTAGCCAGATGATGCTCGAAAGCCGCCAGGATCTGGAAGAAGAACGGAGGCTGTTTTATGTGGCCATCACGCGAGCCGAAAAGAAACTTTCCTTTTCATATGCAGAAAGCCGTTATCAGTGGGGAAGATTGAAAATGTGCGAACCGAGCCGCTTTCTCCTCGAAGTTGATCCTCATTTCCTGAATGTATCCAATATGCTTCACGGAGCGCCTACGCGGGAAAGCGTTAGCCCGGTTACGTCCTTTGCCAGAAATTTAACCCAAAGAAAACCTGCTCCCACACCTTCCAGCACCACAGTTATACATACGCCGTCCGAACATTTTGTGCCTAGCGACACTTTTGACTTAAAAGAAGGTGACAAGGTGGAACATTTAAAATTCGGCTTCGGAGAAGTAACAAAAATGGACGTAAATGGCACAGACCGGAAAGCAACCGTTAATTTTAATCTTGTCGGGGAAAAAACTTTGTTGCTAAGCTTCGCCAAGCTCCGAATTCTGAAATAAATCGCTTAGCATGATTATAGTATGTTTGTCGCCAGCTTTATTGGTTTTACCTTCCCACACTACATTAGATTTTTAACTAAGGCCATACCCTAAAACTTCACCATTAAACAACAGTTAATATGTTTATTGAAAAAGACATTATACAGATAAAAGACCGCGGAAGCGACATTACCACAGTAGAAGAACAAGTTAATTATTTTGTAAACGGATTCCCTTTCCTCCAACTCTCAAAAGCAGCCACTGTTGGCGATGGCATTATCCGCCTCACAGACGACCAGATTGCAACTGTAATCAGTGAATTTGATAAAAGTGCTTCCGAAGGAGAAATCGCACTCTTGAAGTTTGTTCCTGCATCCGGCGCCGCAACGCGGATGTTCAAATCGCTATTCAGCTTTTTACAGGACGACAAAAAGGATAAATCTGTTGAAGAGTTTTTTACCAAATTGAAGGATTTCGCATTTTATGAGGATTTGAAAACTTCGTTAGCTGCGGACGGTAACAACATTGAAACAGCTGACGAGAAAACAATTGCCTCTTACTTCCTGACTAACAAAGGATTAGGTTACGGGGAGTTGCCAAAAGGCCTTCTCAAATTCCATAATTACGCAGAACGTTCCAGGACGCCCTTGGAAGAGCATTTAGTGGAAGGAGCGAAATATGCCAATGCCGGAAGCAATGTTCAGATCCATTTCACGGTTTCGCCTGAGCACCGCGATAAGTTTGAAAAACTGGTTGTAGAAGTGCTGCCGAGTTACCAAAGCGAGTTTGGCGTGCGTTACATCGTTTCGTTTTCAGAACAAAAAAGCTCCACGGATACGATTGCCGTTAATCTCGACAACACGCCGTTCCGTGAAAAAGATGACAGTTTATTGTTCCGACCAGCTGGTCACGGAGCATTGCTGGACAATCTGGGTCAACTGGATGCAGATATTATTTTTATCAAAAATATTGATAATGTTGTTCCTGACCGAATCAAGCAAGACACAATCACATACAAGAAGGCGCTCGCAGGAATTGTTTTAAGTTATCAAAAACGCATATTCGCATATATCGAAAAACTGAAAAACCAGGCTAATGCACCATTACTAAGCGAGCTGGACTCATTTTTCAGAACAGAACTATGCGTTGTACCGCCAACAGACTTCGATTCGTGGTCTGATGACCAAAAAGCGATTTACTTTCAAAAGAAACTGGACCGGCCTTTGCGCGCTTGCGGGATGGTGAAAAATCAGGGAGAACCCGGTGGTGGCCCGTTTTGGGCAGAGAATGCGGACGGTTCTTCATCCTTGCAAATTGTAGAATCTGCGCAGGTGGATGTGGATGATGAATCTCAAAACAGCATTTTCAAGAACTCAACGCACTTTAATCCCGTGGACCTGGTTTGCGCGGTGAAAAACAGCAAAGGCGAATTGTACGATCTGAAAAAATTCCGCGATCCCCTTACTGGCTTCATTACAGGAAAATCCAAAGATGGTAAGGAGCTCAAAGCGCAAGAATTGCCTGGATTATGGAACGGCGCCATGGCCGATTGGAACACATTATTTGTGGAAGTGCCGCTTATTACGTTCAATCCGGTGAAAACGGTAAATGATCTGCTACGCGAGCAACATCAATAGATTGCAATGCATACCAAATAAAAATCGCCGGATTTCCCAATCCGGCGATTTTTATTTGTCAATATTTTATGCAAATCAAGGGATCGGCAACACTTTGCTTTCTTTAAATGTTGAAAGGATCACCATCGTTTGTGTGCTGGCTACTTCTTCAATTTCATTTATTTTTTCAAGCATCAATTTCTGATATGTGCTGATATCTTTTGAAATCACTCGCAGGAGGAAATCTCCGGTTCCTGTAATATGATGACATTCTATAACTTCCGGAATTGCATGTATCTTTTCAACAAAAGACTCTGTAACTGCTTTTCTGTGTCCAACCAGGGAAATCTGCACAAATGTGCTCACGCCCAGGCCCACTTTCTCAGGCTCCAATTGCGCATGATAGCTTTTGATAATTCCTGATTGCTCTAGTTTTTTGACACGCTCCAAAGTCGGTGCAGGCGACAAGCCTATTTCTTTGGACAGTTGTGCGTTGGTTATTTTAGCGTTCGTTTGTAAGATCTCCAGTACTTTACGGTCTATCTGGTCTAACTTAATAATGGCCGACATTTCTCTATGACTAAGGTTTTATATTGCCCCTTTTTTAGGACGCTGCAAAACTAATTAGTTTCCCGAAGAATCTTACAATTATATACTGAAAATTTGTCAAAAAAAAGAATTATCGTAGGCAAAAACAGAATTTAGTATTGGATTATTAGGCTTTTCGTAATTGTAACCCTTTGCATTCAATCTGTTTACACTGCGTAAGTTTCGATTTTTTGCAGAAAATCCTGATAAGTAACCGCTATTCCGTTTTCCAATTCCACTCGATGTTTCCACCCAAGCGCATGCAGCTTGCTCACGTCCATTAACTTGCGCGGCGTGCCATCAGGCTTGTCTGTATTCCAGTGAATTTCTCCCGAATAACCAGTTACACGCTGGATCATCTCTGCAAGGTGCTTTATAGAAACGTCTGCTCCCACGCCCACATTCAGGAAACCTGCTTCGTCATAATTCTGCATTAGGAAATAGCATGCATCAGCAAGATCATCGGCATGTAAAAACTCTCTTAACGGAGATCCTGTGCCCCAAAGCTCCACAAATGGCTTGTTTTCCTCTTTCGCCTCATGGAATTTGCGGATCATTGCCGGAAGCACGTGGGAATTATTCAGGTCGTAATTATCATTAGGCCCGTAAAGGTTTGTAGGCATCACGGAAATAAAATTGCAGCCATATTGTGCACGATAAGCTTCGCACATTTTTATTCCGGCAATTTTGGCAATCGCATAAGGTTCGTTGGTTGGCTCCAAAAGTCCGGTTAGCAGCGAATCCTCATGAAGCGGTTGCGGCGCCAGTTTTGGATAAATGCAGCTGGAACCCAAAAACATCAGCTTTTTGGCGTTTGTCCGGTACGCACTGTCTATGACATTGTTTTGGATTAACAAATTATCGTGCAAAAATTCCGCCCGGTAAATATTGTTGGCCATAATGCCGCCGACTTTTGCTGCCGCCAAAAAAATATATTCTGGCCGCTCTGTTTCAAAAAAGTTTCTGACGGCGCTTTGATCACGCAGATCCAACTCAGAAGAGGTCCTGAGCAGGAAATTATCAAATCCTTCTTTAACTAATTTACGGTGAATGGCTGACCCCACCATCCCGCGATGTCCGGCGATATAAATTTTAGCACTTTTTTCCACTGCGTTTTTTTAAATTTGTGCGTTGATAATCAATATAGAAATAATCAATTCGTTACAAAAGTAACAATCTTGCTCTGAAGAAAAATTCAATACACATGCAAAGAGTCATTCTTTTCTGGTCCTTTTTCGCTCTCATTCTGGCTGAAACGGCACTGGGGCAAACGGAACAAAGCAAAGAGACACCTTCCTGGTTGCCAAAAGAAACAGTTAAGAAGGATACAGCCAGCCGCTCCAAAGGACTTAGATCATTTGTTTCCGGCCTGGATCCCGTTGTGGGCGCTTCTGTTCCGGGCGCAAATGGGAAATCTACAAGCCTGTCGACATTGTTCGGCGAAACTATTCCAGATCTTGGTTTAAAAGTTAAAGAGTTTAAAAGTCAAAAGAAAGACCGCAAAAGCAAAAAGGAAAAAGCCAAACTTGCAAAGGTGCAATATGAAGGCATTCCTATGCAAAGCATGTCTGTAAAATACGGAAGCGGGGACCGGGCTACCGTCGAATATTTCCACGTTTTGAAGGAATACAAGCCCTTGAATGCTTATGTACGCGCCGCTGATACGCGCTGGTATGACAAGAAAGGCAAGAAATTGAGCTCTGCACTCATTAAGGAAAAGGAACAAGCACTGCCGCTGCACGGATCTTACAAAAAATACAGCGGAGAAAACCTGATCGAGGAAGGCTTTTACTACATGGGTGCGAAAGATGGCCGCTGGGTAAAATATGATACCAAATTTAACCTCATCGACAAATCCATCTGGGAACGCGGATTTCCTGCCGAATCGCGCATAACCTATTATGATTCAGCGCATAGCCAGATTAAGGAAGTGTTGCCGGTCATGTTTGGACAGGTTGAGGGCGAGTATATGCAATTTTACAAAGAAGGCCAGCTTGCAGTTAGCGGCAAATACGATGGTGGTGCAAAAATCGGTCGCTGGGTTGAATATTACCAGTTCCGTCGTCAGCGTAAAAAAGAAATCCAATATCCGAAATCGGGCTGGGACGAAGAATTTGAACCATTTGTGCTGAGGGAATGGGATGAAAAAGGGAAACTTCTTTACGATTACACCAAAGATCCGCGTGCCTCAGCGGAAGAGGAAACCGAAAATTAAAGCCTTCAATGGTTGAAAATCCTCTATCACCTGCTTAATTAGCGTGTTGGATTCCCGGCACGAATGAATTGAAATATGTTTTTGACTCTCCTAGGCTTCATCCGGAATAAAATCTGGCTGGCATTTTTGTTTTGTATCGTTCCCATTATTATTTATATCTGGGTTTTTAAGTCTATTGCACTGAATGTCAATTACGTAGCTTTCGACGACATCCTGGTTTTCGGCATCATTCCAGAGTTTGAAAACGCAACCTGGCCCGAGCGTTGGAAACTCCTTACCACCCTATTTCCCGAGCACCGTCTTGTTTTTTCCCGCTCGGTCATTCTGCTATTCTATGACATTTTTGGCCGTGTCAATCTAGTCTGGCTGATGATCGTCGCCAACATTTGCTGGGGATTGTGCGCCTTTATTTTTTACAAAGCATTTAAAAAACTGCATCTTTCTATCTGGTATTTCGTGCCCGTTTTATGGCTCTGGTTTAACATTCAGTCTTACGAAAATATCTTCTGGGGCGTCAGCTCGCTTTGCAATTTCGGCGTCATCCTTTTTGTGCTTTCTGCACTTTATTTCGCTGCTTACCATCCAAAACGCGTTTTTATCAGCCTGCTTTTCGCTGTTGCCGCCACATTCACCTATGGAAATGGCTTAATGGTTTTGCCCGTTATCGCATTCATATTCCTCATCACCGGCCGCCGTAACCAGTTTTTCACAACAGTGCTTTTCACAGCATTTGTAGCACTGATTTATTTTCTTGATTTTACACCTATCACACAAAACCTCAGCTTTTCCAATCCGCAGCAGGTTAAGGAAGGATTTTTCGGATTATTTGGCTTCATCGGCTCCATTGCCACATTAAGCGCTTACAGCGTTCCCCTTTCCACCATGTATATTGCCTCAGCATTCGGCATGCTGCTGGTTATTGCATTCATTTTTTTATATCAAAAACAAATATTACCCCTTTGGGATGCTGCGTGGTTGAAATCGAAATACAGCAACCGGACAGCTATTTTTGCGCTTTCTATTCTTATTTTTATTGGCATAACCACCCTTGCGCTCACCTATAAACGCATCCCAACAGACACGTTTGCCGGGATGTTCAAAGGACGTTACCGGATGTATTCAACCATGTGCTGCATTGCTTTGTACTTTGCTTTTCTAAGTCTGAAAAGCAAGCATTCCAGGGTTCGGCTTTCCCCAATATTGCTCGTAATGACCGTCGTTCTGAATCTGGTCATTCTGCACAGCAACTTTGCGGAAGCTGTAAATTACCGCCGTTCGGCTGTTTCTCAGGAGTTCAATGCGCGCTATAATGCAGACTGGCTGGGCATCAGGATGTTCTCCATGGATCAGAAACATTTTGAAAAAATAAGGGCGTATTACAATTCAGCTGACCCGCTGGCAGAAGACTGGGATCCGAGGATGATTTCGAATGAAATTGCTTGCGACAGCACGTACAACCCGGATTTGATTACGAAGTCAGGCAATTATCTGACAATCAACTTTGAACAGGATTTTTTCAAACCAGTAAAAGATTATTCCGATGGCGCTTATGTGATTTTGAAATCAAAAGATCACGTTTACTCTTCTCCGCCCAATCAGTCCGCAGTGCCTTTGAAAACCACGCTGCGCCGCGGAATGTATTTTAATAAAGGCGCTTTCGCCAGCTTTCACCTGGCTACGATCGAGCCAGGGACTTATTCGATCTATTTGTTAGTAAGGAAAAACGGAACAAACAGGATTTTCTGCACCGGAAAGACCTGGGACGAAGCTGATTAAGCTTAAAACTTGTCGTGTAAACCTGTCAATATCCGCTCCAATTCTTTTCTGATCTCACCACTCGGGCGCGTGAAATTGTTGTTCATGAAACTAAAAACCAGCGTCTTGCCCTTCTTCGTTAGTAAAAAACCACTCAAACTATAATTGTTGCTCAAACTTCCGGTTTTTGCGAAAACGAACGGCTGATCGCTTTTGAACAAATTGTTCAATGTTCCCGACCTGCCGCCAACAGGCAGGATTTGAAACAACTTTTCCTGAGGCACTTTTTGGTGGATCTTTTGAAGTAATGCGGTGATTGTCCTGGGTGTGAACAGATTGTAACGGCTCAACCCCGAGCCGTCTTTCCAGACCAGCTTATCCGGTAAATCGCTCATATGATGCTCAATAGCATGTGCTATAGCCTTTTCCGTGTTTAACGGAAGGCCATTTGCCGACGCGTAGATCAACATCAGCTGCTCCGCCAGCATGTTATCGCTCACCTGCATCATCCGTTTGTATAAGGAGTCGGAGGGAATGCTGTTTATTTTTTGCAGCTCAATTTCCAACGGAATATTGATCAGCTTGATTTCTTTTTTCAATGTGTCGCTTAGCAGCTGAACGGTCACCGCATCCGTCATGCGCACCGGAACGTCCTGGATAAGTCCTTGCGGTACACCCAATTTTGAATGATGGAATAAATTCTGCGATTCGTCCCGCTCAATGCCCGAAGCGGCTGTGTCCAAAACCATCGCCTTGTTCCAGTAAGCCGGCGAAACCTGAAATCGCTCGGCATTCTCATCCTGGGACGTATTTCCTGAAAAGCGAGCAATGTTGCCGTAAACCGGCAGCGGAGAAACTTCCGGCTGGTAATAATCATTATAATCGCCCCACGCCCAACCGGGACCGAAGCGCTTGTTTTCAAAGTTATTCGGTGTGAAAAATATCGGCTCTTTTCTATTTTTTAAAAATTGAAAAACCTTACTTTCTGGTAAGTCCGGATGTAGAAGTGACGGGTCGCCGGTGCCGCGAATGATCAGCAATTCACCCCATTCCAGATATTCCAGACCGGGAATCGAGTCGCCGAGCGCGCACAAACCGGCATAGTAACTAAATAACTTTGTATTGGATGCGGGATTGTAATATTTGTTGCTCTGATAAGCCGCCAGCTCTTTTTTCTCCCCGAGGTTCTGGATAGAAATGCCCGTATGTTGCTGACTGAGGACTGCGGAATTTTTTAATTCTCGTTTTAAATAATGGGATACCGAGCAACCTGAAAGCATTAAAACACTAACAAAGAAGATAAGCGTGCGCATGGAGTATAGTTAGAATTATAGTGGCAAAGGTAACATTTTACCACATTCAATGATACAGCGCATGCTGTTCGCGAGCCTTTTGATTTTTGATCACCAGAAAATAATGGTCTTCCAGCGGCACAACCTTATCTTTTTTTAAATCAAAGGAAGACAGGCAGTTGGCATCGGCAAAAACGTATTTGGCATTCTCTGTTTTTGTGGTCAATGACAAAGAGTGATATCGCTGCAAGTAAGTGTGAATGTCGGCGTCGTGATAAAGGTTCTGGCAAATCCCGATCGTGGATGCGCGGGCAACATAATGTTTCAATTCTTTGGCGTTGGCAGCCATTTCATTATGCTCTATGTTCGTCAGTTTGATAATTGTAAACGTCCAGCAGCACACAATCGCAATCGAGAAGCCTGCAACCGTTAATTTTGTTTTTATCAATGTTAATGCATGTATTTTCTCCACAAAAAGCGCGGCGAAAAAGATGGCTACAAACGGCAAAGATGGCAGCAGATAATGTGGATACTGTTTGATACTCACGAGCATAGGCAATATTGCGGAGCCGGCAATGAGCAGCGTAAGCTGGCAAATTCTTGTCGTTCTTTTGCTTATGGACATTTTAATGTTGTAAGAAGCGCTGATCAAATACAGCCCAACCAACATGGCAAGATGCGGATAAACATTGCGAAGCAGCTCTTTGACCAAATAAAAATGAGCCGTAAATCCTTCACCCGCTTTTTCTCTTTTCTGCAGCAAAGCCTGCACAACCTGCCCTTGAAAATAGGTTTTCAGAAAAGTAAATGCAGGTTTATAAAGCAGAACCAACCCTAAAACGAATGTAAATGTGACCAGGACAATGGCCGTGGTTTTTACACCCGATTTAAACCACGAATGATCGTAAACTATTACATACACCATTGTAAATGCTAACGGATACAACCCTACGGGGCCTTTCGTGAGGCAGGCCAGCACAATGCAAATCCCCGCAAGGACAGGAAAAATGTAGTTTCGGGGTTTAAAAAATAATTTACTTTTAAGGAAAACAAGCTGAAAATAGCATGATAACAGGCAGAAAATGGCCATGGTGCTATCCAGAAAATTATTTGGAATACTATAATAAACCGTCACAACCGCATACCAGCACAGAATGGGTAACCATGCATATTTTGCCAGATCAGGTGTTTCCTTAAACAATTCACGCCACAATTTTGCGATGAGAAGTATGGAAACTATCAGCACCAGAAGGTTATAAATGTTCTCCACCGCAGTGGAATCGCCTATTAACCTGAAAAGAATGGACTGCATTCCAAATTGAAGCGGCGGATGGCCGAAGAAGAACGGGCCATTATCATAGGGTAACCAAAAGGATTCTGCAAAATAAGGTTTCCAAAAAGAGCCGATGCCCATCGCCATATTGCGCGCAATGGAGGCATAGGCCAGCCCATCCATAAACATTGTGTCGTCGAGCGACCTGGGTAAAAAAGTGATCAGGGTGAAACTGATAGTAAATATCCACGGAAGATATCGCTCAAGTGTTGAGTTACCAGGGATCATGACGTTGAGTAAAATTTGGTGGAATTTACGATTTTATCAAACGCAAATGCACAATTCTTTACATAACGAACATTATGGCCTTACTTTGTATCCCATTACGACGCACTACAACATAACTGATGACTGATCTTCACGCTGTCCTGAAGCAATATTGGGGTTACGACACCTTCCGCCCTTTTCAGGAGGATGCGATAAAAGCAGTTCTTAATGGCATTGATACCCTGGTTTTGCTGCCCACAGGCGGCGGCAAGTCTGTATGCTTTCAGGTGCCTGTGCTGGCTATGGAAGGCGTTTGCATTGTGGTAACGCCTTTGATCGCATTGATGAAAGATCAGGTGGAACAGCTCAAACGCAGATCCATTTCCGCAGCCGCCATCCATTCCGGTATGAGCAAAAACGAGATTGATATCACGCTTGACAATTGCATACACGGTCATACAAAATTTTTATACGTCTCTCCCGAAAGGTTACGGACCGACATAATGGTCGCGCGGGTCAAACAAATGAACGTTTGCCTGCTCGCTATTGACGAGGCGCATTGCATTTCTGCGTGGGGTTATGACTTTCGGCCTGCTTATCTTTTGATCTCGGATTTCAGAAAAATAATTGCAGGCGATACGCTGGCAAACGGCAAACGTCCCGACGTTCCGGTAATGGCTCTAACCGCAACTGCCACCGAGGAGGTAAGGGCTGATATCCTGGAAAAGCTCGAAATGCGAAATGCGCGGGTTTTCAAGCAGTCTTTTGCACGCGCAAACCTCTCCTACTCAGCTTTTTCCGAAGAAAATAAAGAGCGGAAATTGCTTCAAATCTTAAAGAATGTTTCCGGAACGGCCATTGTATATGTGCGCACAAGAAAACGTACGAAGGAACTGGCGGATTGGCTTAACCGACAGAGCATTAGCGCCCAAAGTTACCACGCCGGCTTGCCCTTTCGGGAACGAAGCGACCGTCAGACAGCCTGGATTAAAAACCAGGTCAGGGTTGTGGTTGCTACCAATGCTTTTGGGATGGGAATTGATAAGCCGGATGTGCGCGCGGTAATTCATTTCGATCTGCCGGATAACCTGGAAGCCTATTATCAGGAGGCAGGCCGGGCCGGACGAGATGAACAAAAAGCATATGCCGTTGCTCTTTTTACAAAAATAGATCTGGAAGAACTCTCTGAAAGTGTGGAAAGAAAATATCCGCCGACCGAAGTTTTAAAAAGGGTTTACCAGGCGCTTGCCAATTACTACAAACTCGCCGTAGGCGGAGGTGAATTTGCAAGCTTTGATTTTGATATACAGGAATTTACAGGAATATTCGGACTGGCAGTAAATGAAACACATTACGCCTTGAAGTTGCTCGAAGAAGAGGGTTTTATTCAACTCAGCGAAAGTTTTAACGATGCTTCCAAAATCCATTTCCTGGTTGATAATCGCCAATTATACGACTTTCAGATACGTTACCAGGAAATGGATTCGTTTATCAAGGTAATTCTGAGGATGTATGGCGGAGAACTCTTCACAGAATATGTGCGGATTTCGGAAAATGAGTTGGGCCAGATTTATTTCGCGCCGGAAAATGAAGTTGTCAGAAAGTTGAAATTCATGCATGAGCGGGAAATCATTGATTACGAACCCAGAAAAAGCAAGCCGCAACTCACTTTCCTGACGCCCCGATATGATGCTGCATTATTGCCGCTTAACGTTTTTGAAATAGGGCAAAAAAAGGACCGGGATATTAAAAAAGCGCGCGCCGTTGCACATTATGCATCCCACACGCGCATTTGCCGGACTTTGCTTTTATTAGAATATTTCAATGAATTCGACGCGGAAGAATGTGGAGTTTGTGACATTTGCATTCGAAACAGGAAGCATGATTTGGCTGAAAACCCGGACCTGGAAACAGCGGTGGTCACATTTCTAGGCCAAAACGGCCCGGCAACGCCTAATGAACTAGGCAAAGCATTTGAGGCAGTTCAGGAAAACGAATTTTTACAAACATTACAACAATTGATCAAAGAGGAAATCGTCCGGTATGATATAACCGGGAAGCTGTCCTTGACTAACAAAACTCAACATTGAAAAAAACAGTCCTTACCTTCGCACTATTCCTTGGCATTTTATCACAAGCTGCTTACGCACAGCAAATTCCCGGGCTGGAACTAAGCAATTACGGAGGCCTTTACCGGGCCACGCGCAATCCGTCAGTTCTCGGCGGACCCAAACACAAATGGCAGATCAACATTGGAACACTGGGCGGAAGCATCAATTACCGGTATTTTAATTTTGTGGGCGAAAATTCATTGCTGTATCCGCTACTGATCCCACATTCCACCAAAGAATTATACGGCCGCTCCCGAACAACCGGCTCCCTGCTAAATGATGACCCCATTTATACAGTCAGTGAAATCCGCTGGCCGTCTGCTATGATTTCCATTGGTAAATATCAGGGCCTCGCATTACAATTCAGGACGCGCGGATTTGTAACAGGCAAAAACCTCCCCGACCCTATTCAAACTTTATATTTCCATAGACTTGATACAGGCAGCACGCCACCGACGGACCAGGCGTGGGGAAATTTTAATCTTGTGCAGCAAAGTTTTTCGGACGTGAGTGTTTCCTATGGTGTGCAATTACTGGATCTTGAAGCGCATAAATTACGAATTGGCGTGACAGGAAAACGCGTTTTTGGTGCCAGAATCGGATATTTAAATGGTTCAGCAGATCGTTACAGTATTCGTCCGCTGGCTGGCGCCGATGAAACCAGCGAGCTGGTGATCCAGAATTTCGCTTACGAAAGCGGTTACAGCAACCCCAACAAGAAAATGCGGATTTCGAATCTTTTTAATTCGGATCAATACGGCTCCGGCTGGGGTTATGACCTGGGTTTTTCCTACGAGCTCGGCGCTTATTGGGGTAAATCAAAAGAAGTTTTCGATGAAAGCCCGGAATATCTGGTGCGACTTTCGGGATCATTAACCGATGTAGGCTCCATTCGTTATAAAACGACGCGCAGTAAGGTGAGCACAGGACGTGAGGCGCAAGCTGTTGTTGGCCAAAAAGAATTAGAGAATGTCAGTGACCAGGGTCCGGAAGGTTTTATGACGCTTTTCCCGTCTGAAAACGATACTACTTTTCAAAAACGCGTGCAGCTGCCACAAGCGTTTCATCTGGAAGCGGATATTCAATTAGTAAAAGGTTTTTTCCTGAATTTATCTCAAACGAAGCGCTATAAACCCCGAAGTGGTGAATATCTGGATCTTAATCAGCTCGACGCATTTACCATTACGCCGAGATTTGAAGACGAAGATTCTGATTTTTCTTTCCCCATTTCATTCATTAAGGGGAATAATCGTCCGTCTATTGGCGCGGTTGGCCATTTTGGGCCGGTTTTCTTAGGATTTAGCAATGTGAATGGCTTGTTGAAAAAAGGTGGGGCCAGAGGCAGCATGGTTTATTTAGGCTTTACTGCCTGGAAATTAAACAGGAAAAAAGATGCGGAATGATCTTTCATATATATGAAAAAATCTACGCTCTTCTTCATCCAACTTTTTTTGCCCTTTGTGCTGTTTGCACAGCACCACGACCACGACCACGCAGCGCAGCCGCAGACAAAAGCTGTGGAGGCCCAACCCTTACTGGCGCAAGCATTGCGGTTGCAAGAAGCACTTACATTCTCAGGAAATGCATTAGCGCCAGATGACACAAAGAAACTGAATGCTTTGCGCGACAAGCCTTTGACGCAAGAAACGGTTATTGAGATACAAAAAATTTTCGATCCCTATTGCCTTAATATAGTAGATATAAACCCCGAAGGGCGTGTGAAAGTGCTAAGAGGAGCTGCAAAGGCAACATTAGTGCAGGGTGGTTGGACAGGTTTTTTGGTAAGAATAAATAATGACGCCGGCATAACCGCCAAGCTTGTCGCCGAAAGCCCCAATGCGGCAAAACCTTATCACTCCCCGTCTTTTGAACCCAAAGTCAAGAAAGAACACGAACTGACGCCCGGTCAAACTGCAAACCGGTTCGCGGAAATTCAAATGTATACCAAACCGCCTTTGCAGGAAAATCTTACGGGTTTGAAGCTGGAATACGCAACTGTCCAGATTTATTCCAAAGATGCCGGCCAGCGTGATATAGAAGTTGCTTACAATGTTGGTCAGGGCTCACAGGACCTTGGTTTCAGGAATTCCACACACATTCTTTTTAATGTAAAAGCTGCTGTAAAAGTGAAGTTCAATGTCAAAGACGTCGATGGTAAACCCACGATGGCTTCCTTCCTTATCACTGACGGCCAGGCGCATGCATCGGGAAAGTTTTCAGGGATTTATCCGCTTCCGTCCCGACGCGTTGCTGCATCCGACACATATCCCGATTTTTTCTTCCAACCCCAAATTTACCGCGCTGATGGTGAACATGTTATGCTGCCTGCGGGTAAATATCAGGTAAGTTACACCCGCGGACCCGAGTACTTGAAGCAAACCAAAGAGATCATTGTTCCGGAAAATAGGGATTCGGTAACTGTTTATTTCGAGCTAAAACGCTGGATACAAATGACTAAGCTGGGCTGGCACAGTGCGGATCATCACATTCATGCAGCAGGCTGCAGCCATTATGATAGTCCTACCGAAGGCGTTGATCCAAAGGATATGTGGCGCCAGGCATTGGGGGAAGACCTGAATCTGGCTGCTAATCTCGCCTGGGGACCAAGCTGGTATCATCAAAAAACGTTTTTTACGGGGAAAGACCACCCGCTGTCCGACAAAAAGAACATTATGCGCAATGATGTGGAAGTTTCCGGCTTCCCATCCTCACATTCCGGGCATATTGTGCTGCTAAGGATTAAAGAGGACGATTATCCCGGCACCACACGCATTGAACAATGGCCTAGCTGGACTGCGCCCGTGCTTTCCTGGGCCAAATCGCAGGGCGGCGTTGTGGGATATGCACATTCCGGCTGGGGTTTACAGCCATTGGAGCCTACGGACAAGCTGCCTAACTACATTGTCCCGAAAATGGATGGAATTGGTGCTAACGAATATATTGTTACAGTTACAAATGATCTGGTTGACTTTTTCAGTGCCGGTGACACGCCGGCTCCGTGGGAACTGAACATGTATTACCACACATTAAACTGCGGTTTTCGGCCCCGGCTAAGCGGTGAAACCGATTTCCCCTGCATTACAGATGCGCGCGTGGGCCAGGCAAGGAGCTATTTCAAGCCTGTCGGGCCGTATAGTTATGACAATTATGTAGCAGCTATCAAATCAGGCAGAAGTTATGTTTCGGATGGAAAATCGCATATTATGGATTTTTCAATCAACGGAAAAGAGGCTGGCGTGGGTGATAGTGAGGTTGGCATCAAAGCCAATGAAACCGTTAATATCTCAGCGAATGTAGCCGCCTATCTTCCTGAAAAACAGGATGCAGCAGGCGAAACGATCGCGAAAACCTCTATCATTTTAATGCCCTACTGGGACATTGAGCGTGCGCGGATTGAAAAATCGAGGAAAGTTAGTGTCGAATTGATCGTAAACGGAGAGGCCGTTGATACGACGGAAATTAATGCAGACGGCACCGTAAACAATGTGAAATTCTCCTATAAGCCTGTTAAATCGGGTTGGGCGGCTGTCCGGGTTTATCCAAGCTCACATTCAAATCCGGTGTTTATAAAGGTGGACAACAAACCTGTTATAGAGAAAAAAAGCGCGGAATGGTGCCTGGCGACATTGGATCAATGCTGGAAAATGAAGGAGCCAAACATTCGTGCGGAGGAAAAGAAGGCGGCAGAAGCAGCTTATGACGAGGCCAGGAAGAAATATCAGGCGATCATTTCCTTTTAAACATCGCCCCAATCCGGCTGAACATTCGCTTTTCAAATTCCCAAAAGAAGTCGAATTTCCCCCAAATCCAGCCCCATGCAAGCAGGATAACCTGATATAGCGGTAAAATAATGACGATATTGACCGTCCAGCGCAGCCAGGTTGGTGACTCTGACGTTAAGCCTATCAAATAAAACAAGCCCCGTTTGGCATACAAAACTGAAAACCCCGTACATGCGAAAACGATCAGAATGACTAATACATCCCAACCGTTTCGAACATTCCAGCGCTCTTTCAGTTTTTCTATCATGAGCAGAATTTATTCATAAAGAAAATCCAAATGCTCTGGCTTGATTTCCTCATTATCCAATGACAAGAATTCTTCCCAAAACGGATCATTAGGAACGCCCGCCTTACAAATGATGGGCTCCTTTTTCACGGGATGCTCAAAATATAACCTGCGTGCATGGAGATTAATGTTGTTATCACGATTTCCCAACGGGTAACCATATTTTACATCACCCCGGATCGGGCAGTTCATGGAAGCAAGCTGCACGCGGATCTGATGCGGGCGGCCTGTAACGGGTGTCACTTCCAACAAATGAAATTTATTGATCTCCCCCAGCCAGCGGTAAGATAGCTCCGCACGCTGCGTGCCGGGTTTTTCGTAATCGTAGGCCGTTGTCACGTTGCGGGACTCGTCTTTGGAAAGATAATGTACCAATTTCCCCTTTTTCTCAGCAGGACGGTTCTTAACAACAGCCCAATAAGTTTTCTGCACATCGCGTTTACGGAAAATTTCATTCATCCGCTCCAGCGCCTTGGATGTTTTTGCAAATACAACGAGTCCGCTAACCGGCCTGTCCAGCCTGTGCACCGTGCCCAAAAACACCGCGCCTGGCTTTTGATATTCTTCCTTAATGTATTCTTTCACCATATCGAGCAGACACTTATCCTTTGTCACGTCTCCCTGCACCAAAATGCCAGGCTCTTTATTGACAATGATAAGGTGATTGTCTTCGTATATGATCTGAAATGGTCGCTTTGCCATATAATTTGTTCTTTACTTTTAAAAAGGTCAGTACGATTCCTGCTCATTCGGGAACGACTTACCTTTTACGTCTTGTATATAATTCGATATCGCATCTGTCATGACGCCGTTCAGATCTGCATAGCGGCGTAAAAACCTGGGCTTAAATGCTTTATTAATGCCCAAAAGATCATGCAAAACCAAAATCTGACCGTCTGCATGCGGCCCCGCTCCTATCCCGATCGTCGGGATCGTTACAGTCTCAGACACTTGTTTGGTAAGTTTGGATGGGATTTTTTCCAAAACAACCGAGAAACAGCCTACTTCTTCCAGCATTTGCGCATCTTCAACTAATTTCTGCGCCTCCGCCTCTTGTTTCGCACGCACAGTATAAGTCCCGAATTTATAAATGGATTGCGGTGTAAGCCCCAAATGCCCCATTACCGGCACTCCTGCGCTCAATATGCGGGTGATCGAATCTTTTATTTCTAATCCGCCTTCCAGTTTCACAGCATGCGCCCCCGATTCCTTCATAATCCGGATCGCAGAATTCAATGCTTCACGTGAATTTCCCTGATAGGATCCAAAAGGCAGATCCACTACAACCAATGCTCGTTTTACAGCCCTTACCACGGATGTTGCGTGGTAAATCATTTGATCAATCGTAATTGGCAAAGTAGTTTCGTGCCCGGCCATTACATTGGAAGCCGAATCCCCTACCAGGATCAGCTCTACACCGGCCGCGTCCACAATGCCTGCCATGGAATAGTCGTAGGCAGTAAGACAGGAAATTTTCTCCCCACGAGTTTTCATTTCCTGAATGATGTGAGTAGTAACGCGCTTTATATCAGGAGTATGGATTGACATAATCTAGGATCAAAATGAGTAAATAATAAATTCCCCGAAACTTCGGCTTACCTGTGGATCAGCCAGCTTTCAGGATTGAGCCGTGACGTATTTTTCCAGATCTGGAATTGCAGTTCGGACGTGCCATCACTGTCTGTGGCCACTCTGCCGATATTTTCACGGGCTTTCACTTTTTGTCCGGCCCGCACCGTAACGCCGTTCATTTTTGCATAAATAGTCATGTAATTACCATGCTGGATCGCAACAACATTGCCCATTCCAGGCATTTCGGTTACATCCAGCACCACGCCGTCATAAACCGAGCGAACCGGCTCCCCGGCTGTCGTTTGAATGTCAACACCCAGATTATCAACCATTACCCCCTTTAACACAGCATGTGGACGCTGACCAAAATGGCCTGACACAAATCCTTTTACCGGCCAGGGCAATCTGTTTTGTGAGGCGGTGAATGACGATGCAAGGGTTGTTTCCTCTTCACTCATCCCACCTGAGGTTACAGGCGCTTCTTCCTCAGGTTCTGCAACAACAGCCGCTTCACCTTTCTTCTCTCTTTCAGCGTTTTCACGTGCAAGTCTTTCTCGCTCAGCCTTTCGTCTCGCCTCTCTCTCTTCCCGCTCTCTACGCTCTCGCTCGATACGCTCGCGTCGCTCCCGTTCTGCAATGCGGCGGATGTTGGCTTCCAAAAGGTCCGTAGCGCGCTTATTCTCAGCAATTTGCTTCCGAAGCTCCACCTCTTTTTGCGAAAGCTCCTGAATTACTTCATTTTGTTTCGTTTTCAGACCTTCCAGCTTCGTATTCTCGGTCACACGTGTGTTCAGAACCGTTTTTTGCTGGTCTTGCTTTACAGTAATGCGCCTGCGCTCTGCCATCAGCCGGTCTTGCACAATCTCCATCTCCTTAACCTGTCCCTGCCGCGCTTCTGTATACTGTTTTAAATACTTGTATCGCAGCACAAACTGGTTAAAAGTCCCGGAGGAAAACAGGAAAACCAATTGATTGAAGTAGACGTTCCTTTTTGAAGCCTCGTAGATCATGTGCCCGTACTCCGTTTTCAGTTTGGCCAAACTGCTATCAAGCGTCTGCCTTTTTTTCTCAAGAACCCGCAATTCCTTATTGAGCAAGTCCAGATCATCTGAAAGCAGGTCTATTTGCTTTTTGTATGTATTAATTTGCTGGTTAAGCGCCTTCAATTGGCCAAGGTTAACATTCTTCTGAGAAGCTGTCTGGCGCAGAATGCTTTGGATTTCCTTGATTTTATTTTGGTTTTCGCTTTTCTCCCGTTCGAGCTGTTCACGCGTTTTCTGCGCGTGGGCACCCAGGGACGCACAAAAGATGAACGTTAGCAGTAATAGTAAGCGACGAAAATACGGTTTTTGAAAGGGCATACAGTTAATTCTTGCGGCCAAAATTCCTGGAAAAGGCAGGCAAAGTTAAGCAGACTTAGGGTTTTTGACCCTATGATCTCCAACTCACCCCCTGATTTTTACCTTTTTCGCTTATAGGAAGCCGGTACATTAAACGGAAATCCAGGATTTTCAGTAACCAGATCAACTTTACTATGCTTTATCCGCATAGTGGTTTGATTTATCTGCTGGTCTTTCTGTGACTTAACATTCAGGTCGATGTGGCTTGTGAAAGGAAAAAGAAAGCTCCTTACATCCTTGAAATCCGAGTAATCCAGCGTAAAAGTATTTTGCGTGGGAACCTCCGTCGCTTTAAGCCGCGAGAGTTTCAGATTGCTCTCGCCGATATAATTATCCACTTCCAACCGCTCCACGATCTGTTTGAGCACATAAAACTCATTTTCTTTCACAAAACGCGAATCCGGCTGCTGCGGAAATGGTAGGTTACCCACAATCACAGACTGCAAAAGCGCGAAATTCAAATCGAAATTATACTTTTTGCTGAGCTGCTCATAACTGAATACGAAGTAATCCTTATGGATTTTATCCATGAATACGATAGAATCAGGGGTAATTAATCCCCTCGCCACTTCAAACCCAACACCCGTCACAGAAAGCCAGATAATACTGTCCTTCTTCATCCGAATATTAATGGTTGTGTTATCAAAATCCTGCGATTTGCTTTTGAAATCGACTTTTGACTTGGCTACTAAATAATCAAATGAAATGGAATTGACCTTAACAGATCCCGGCTCGTCTGCAGCAGAAGAATCCGCCGACTTTACAGACGAAGAATCCGTCGTTGCAACAGCGGCCAACGAATCTGCTAAATCCGGAGCCGCGATAACCAGGGAATCACTGGGAATGGGATTATTGTTTTTGGAGATACGCGGTTTGTGGCAGGCCGACAAGCAGATCAAACTGATTGCGACTGTCCAAACCGTAATTTTATTGCTCATGTAATGCACCTGTTGCTATTTTTTTGTCAAGAAGTTCGGTTGTTTCGCCCATACTTTTGGCTTTTTTCCATTGCGCAACAGCATTGTCACGCTCGCCAAGTTTGAAAAGTACGTCACCATAATGCTCAACAATCGTGCCACTTACACTGCTGGTGTCGACCATGGCCCGTTCCAAAAACTCCTTTGCTTTTTTATAGTCCTTCCGCACATATAGCACCCAGGCGTGTGTATCGAGGTAAGTAGGATTATCCTTATGTTCCTGAACGAGCTTGGCAGACATTTTTAGTGCCAAATCAAGCTTCTCTCCGCGCAGAGACAAGTAATAGCTATAATTATTTAAAACATAATCATTGTTGGGATTGTCTTTTAACGAGAGCTCGTAAGCCGCATCAGACTTCTCATGATCGCCCAGGCCATTGTAAGCGTCGCCCATCTGTGCATGGATAACCGGGATCAGTTCGGGCTTGTCGCCAATCAGTTTCAGGCTTTCCTCAAATGACGACAGTGCTTCTTTAAAATTTTTCTTCGCCAATTGTGCCGTGCCATTGGAATACCAAAAAATGCCCTGATTCGGAAAAATCTCCAGTGCTTTTTCAGAATGGACAAGCATGCTATCTACCTGATTTAGATCGCCATCAAGCTGCAATATGGCCCCCCAAACCTGGAAAACCGAGCCATCGATCCGAGCTGCTTTTGCATACAGGTCGCGCGCCTCGGCTTTTTTATTTTGCCGCATAAGCAGATCTGCGTAGATGACATTTGTGCGGGACTCGTTGGGGTGCGTTTCGTAAAGCTGTTTGGCCAGTTCAATGGCCTCACCAATTTCCGCCTCTGTTTTGAGCATGGTTAAATAACCTGTCAAAACACGTATTTTGGGGTCTGAGTCGAGATTAGGATTGGCGAAAACCAGTTTGAGTTCCTGATTACATTTCTGAACGTCGCCATTTCTACGGTAGATGTCTGCCAGCAAAACATGCGCTTGTGCTTCGTCCGGATTCACTTTGAGTGCTTCCTCCAGAGGAGCCACCGCTTCTACAATCCGCTCGTTGGCTATCAGCATTTCGGCTAATTCTACGAGGTAACTAACTTCACCCGGTTCTGCAGCGATCAGTTTTTTGGCTTCTCCAAGGGCTTTGTCAAGGTTATTTTGTCTTAAATAAAGCTGTTCTTTCTGGTGCGTAATTTCTTCTGTTACTCCCAGGGATTTTTCAAGAACATTATAAGTTTCAATGGCCTTATCGAACTGATCATTAAACACATACACAGCTGCCAGCTCAACGCCGTACTGAATGTTGCCTGGACTTTTTTGCAAAAGCTTTTCGTAAATTTCTGCGGCCTCCGGATATTTCCGGCGCTTTGCATACAACTCCGCCAGCTGCTGGGAATAGTAAATATTTTCCTTATCAAGGTCAAATGCTTTTTTTGCCGAAACAATGGCGTCATCATACTTTTCCAGCTTAACGAGCGCCGTAGCAAGCAAATAGTGGCTGGCCGGATCATTTCCGCTGCTCTGAACAAGTTTTTGAAAAACAGGAAGTGCGCGGTCGGGCTCGTCCTTCATCATGAACTTCATTCCTTCCGTTGCAAGCGATTCCTCTTCCAGCCGCAGGCTTGTCGTTTCCGATTTTTCCGGTTCTTTTTCACGTTCCTTACCGCGTCGCTGCGCTTGTACATTTTGCGTTACAAACACACTCGCAATGAGGCAGATAAGCAGGGTCCATTTTATATATTCAGTCCTCATATTTCTATCTAAACAGGGTCAGATCCGAAGACGTGACAGGTCATTTAAACTTAAAAATCAAAGTTACCAATTTTTTTGTCTGTATGATTTGTCCGCTCAACAGGCCAAATAAGATTAGTAACGTTCAAAAGCCGGTATTCTTGTCTGAAAATCAACGGAGCCGGAAAGTTTCACAAACTCGGTTAATTACTTCAAAGCCGCTATTAATCAATTGAATACAATATTTTTCCAAATCCCGGAATGCCGGATGTACTTAACGCTTCTGCACGGATATCTATATTTGTCACCGCATCTGTATTAAAATACGCAAATCTGGCTTTACCTTGCTTGTTAGTCCTCAACATCGGTGCCCAAAATACAGTTGATCGGTAGTCCGGATTTACATTTTGCGGCCTGTTAACCTCGTAAGTCGGAGCATAAAATTCTTTTGGCACATTAAAGCCGGCTATTTTCGAAACCAGCACACCCGGCACAACATCCTGCGAGTAATCATAGTTTTCATTCCCACGTTTGGTCAAAATTGAAATTACCCCGTTGCCTCCACGGCTTCCGAAAATAGCTGCCGACGGGCCTTTCAAAACATCGATCGACTCCACATCAAAAGTGTTCAGATTAGAGATCATGTCCTTGTCCACCGGCATACCATCCAGAACAAACAGCGGCTCACCGCGATTTCCCCGGATAAAAACCGAAGCATTCATTCCGGACCCAATCACTTGAACGCCAGCTACTCTGCCCGCAAGAATGTCCAGAATGCTTCTTCCCCCTGATGCCATTTGCGTTGTAACTTTGATGGAAGCGTCCGCGGACCCATATAATTTTCTCGGATCACGCTGCACTTCTTTCTTTCCCTTAATGGTTACTTCCTGCAATAACCGTTCCCGGTTTTCGCGTATTTTCCGTGCTATTTCCTGGTCTTGCTCAGCTCTTTTTAAGAACTCTAAAAGTTGCTTCGCATCTACGGTTATCGGGTAAAAAGGCGCTTTCAGTAATGTCGCCCTGGGCGCATCAAAAGGGTCAAGCCTAAAAGAAAGGTTTGCATTTCCTTTCTTATTCATTCCCTGGAGCCGAATCTTCAGGGAATCGGCAAAGACGAGGTTATATATCCCAAACCGGCCATTTGCATCCGTTTCGGAGGTCATGAAAGTGTTCAGGCTATCATTGCTTAAATACATGGAGAGCATTACCTTTTCGCTAAGCTTTTTATTATTTCGCTTTACTTCGCCTTCCAACGTAATACCTTGTTCCACATATCGTTGCGGAACGGAAAGTGAGTCGGCAAACACATCTTCCCATTTAAAACGAGTCCAGCCATGTGTCATCATCAGATAATCCATGTGAATTTTCCGCTCGGACTTTGTCGGATCAAAATAGTAGGCAGGCTGCTCGACAAAACCTTTCAGATCTGACGAAAGCAGGAGATAGGAAGCAATATTTTCATCATTAGGCTGCTGCAATATCTGCCCTGCATCGGTTACCGCAACTGAAACATTTGCTTCAACCGGATTGCCGGCGGAATCGGTAACCGCGATTTCTACCTCCGTCTTTTCACGCGGCTTGTAAGTGGTTTTTGCGGGAGCAATTTTAACATTAAGGCTCCTGTTATGATTAATAAAAACCAGCCTTTCGCTCACCGGCTTACTTTGTTCATCGAAGAGCGTCAAATGCGTGATGCCATCGGGTAGTTCTGTGGTTGGAAGATTTAGCATCAAGCCTTTGGCGGTGACTTTGCCTTTCGCAACGAATGCTACAATGCCTCGGGAATGGCCCACGATATGTATGCCTGATTCCTGTTTGCCCGGCATTTTAAAATAAACAATCACACGCATTTTCAATGGGTTAGAAAGATTGTCTACGATCATTGCATAGCCGCTTTCCATCACTTTCGGAAAATCGAATCTGGAAATTTGCCCATCTTTTCCTTTCGCAAATGCACTGTAAACTTCTCCTGATTTCGGCTCAAACTGGAACCGTCCCATGCCAAGATGATCGCTTTTGTAAAAAGCCACAGTATCCTTGCTTTTATCAAGAATAAAGCCGCTCACATCGTATCCAAGGCCATTTCCGCCTACTGCTTTAAATGCAACGCGCGTATTTACGCCTGCAACAAGCTGACCGCCCTCAGGAAAGAATTGTAAGTCAACCGCAATAGGAGTAGCAGGTTCAGCAATATTCTCAGGATCAAACAGATATATGTTTTTTTGGAAAAAATAATCCGCTGAGAAATTACGCATCCAATTGGTATATGCCCTTATCGTGTAAGCTCCTTTTGCAATTGAATCCGCGAGCACGATTTCACCATGTCCAATGCCGCCTGACAACTGTACGCGGCGCAAGGCCACATTCTTGCCTGTCCGCTGTTCGATCAGATCGACATATAACAAGTTGCTGGCGCTGTCTGCAAGGTGCAGCGAGCCTTCCACGAGATAGCTTTTAAACCAAAGCGTATCGCCGGTCGTGTAATAGGGCTTATCCAGATGCAGATATGCCTTTTCTTGCGGAAAAACCCTTCGGTAATCAAGCAATTTGGCAGCAATGCGTTGAGTAAAATCATCATCAACCCACTGAAAACCAGCCAACAGCAGCAGGAGTAAGGGAATCAGGCCTTTTTTCAAAACTTTGTTGATCCATGGCATATTTTCAATTTTAAAATGGCTAAATAATTAACGGTTCAGCCGGCTTACCAGCAAGTAAGCAGGATAACTGATAACGAGAAAAAGAAGCGCATACTGACTGCTTGCAATGTCCTGAATGACTGCACCGACAAGAAATGCGATTGATAAAATCAACATTATAATGGGCAGGGTAGGGTAGGCGGGCACTTTCCAGGGACGCGCCATCTCCGGCTCCTTCTTTCGTAATGCTAATAAGGACGCGAATCCCGACGTATAACCAAGCACAAAGAAGAATGTTGCAATGTCCGAAAGCTTTTCGGTCGCGTCCTTGCCAATCAGGATCAATGTAATGGCCACTGCGGAGGTTACAAGCATGGCAACTGCCGGCGTTCCGCCTTTGTTTACTGTCATTCCTCCCCGAAAAAACAGTCCATCGCGGCTCATGGAGTATAAAACCCGCGGGTTAAAAAGCAACTGCGCATTCACTATTCCCAGGATAGAAATCATCAGGAAAAGTGTCACAATTTTTCCTGATCCTTCCCCGAAAATCAGGCGTATGGAATCCGCGGCAGCAAGCTTGGACTGCGATAATTCGTCCATTGGCAGCACATGCAAAATAGCCAGGTTGCAGAGCAGATAAATAATAATGATCAGCAAAACGCCGCCAATCATGGAACGCGGCAGGTTTTTGGTCGGGTCGCGGTCTTCTTCTGAAAAGTATGCAGCTGTGTGCCAGCCGTCATAAGTGTAAAAAATAGCTTGCAGAGAAAATATTACCGGCGCAATCCAGCTTCCGGTTTCTACAATTTTGCTGGTTGTCAACTGCGCTTGTTCGGCAGTTACTTCATCTCCGTAAATGAAGCAAACCGCTACAAAAACGAATAAGCCCAGACCTTTCAGCACGCTCATTACATTTTGGAAGCTGCTTGCTAATGCCAGCCCTATCCAGTGTATTCCGGTTAAGATTAGCAACATACCAGCCGCAACGTATGGCTCGTAACCAACGAAAGCCGGAATGAGCAATGCGAGATACTCGCTCATGGTATAAACACCGAATCCTAGCGCGGAACACGTTCCTAACCAGCTATTTATGCCCACAACGAACCCGGCATAGTTCCCGAATGCACGTTGTGCATAGATGTACCAGGCACCGGCTTTCGGCATGGAAGTTCCGAGTTCTATTGTGCACAATGTTCCCAGAAAAGCATATAAACTTACGGCTGCCCAAAGTCCCATTATAAGCCAGTAGTCGCCCAGTTGGGCTGCAATCGGGCCGGGTTTTCTCAGAATTCCTGTTCCTATGGTGCCACCCACGGTCACAGCGACGCCAAAACCGACACCGAGGATTTTGAAAAGTTCATTTTTGGCTGCGGGTTGTTGCATGGGGAGGAGTGAAAATGTGCTTTTCGAAAATAGGAAAACTTTTTCTTTTTGTAACTCGCTATATTGTTAATGATTTACATTGCAGCAAACCATTGACATTCAGTCTTTATGTTTCAGGCTAAAAATCTTTGGATCGTCCATATCGCCGGCTGGCTCATATTCATAAGCCTTCCCATTACCATCATGTCCAGAGATTCGAATCCTGATGTTGGGTTTGCATTGTTGAAATCGGGTCATTTCTGGGTATTCGCGGCGATTTATGTCTTCCTGTTTTACTTCAATTACCTTTGGTTGATCCCAAAGCTTTATTTGAAACAGCGGCATTTGCTATACATTGTCAGCTCTTTCGGGCTCATTGTACTCATACATTATACGCAGCCCTTTGAAAACCTGATTTTTCAGCAATTTCACAGTCAGCAGGAAATGGGGCAGCGAAACCGTTTTGACAGGCCGCCGCCGCAACCAATGTCTCCGCATAGGGAAGGAACAGAGTTCCGACCACCACCGCCGAGAAACGCAGGTGCGCCCTCTGTTGATTTCGTGAGCCTGGTGTTGTTCATAATGATTTGGGTGATTGCTATGGCTGCCAAAATCTCCGAGCAGTGGCGCCTTACGGAGAAAAGGGCTATCCTATCCGAGGCAGATAAAGCGCAGGCGGAATTATCATTTTTCAAAGCCCAGATCAACCCGCATTTTCTGTTCAATACGCTGAATAACATTTATGCATTAGCAGTAAATCAAAGTGAAAATACGGCGCCGAGTGTCCTGAAATTATCAAAAATGATGCGTTACATTACCGAAGAGGCAACAGAAAACTTTGTCGCCCTGGAAGATGAAATCGATTGTCTCGAGAATTACATTGACTTACAAAAACTGCGGCTTAATGCAAAAACAAGTGTTTTATTTGAAGTCAACGAGCTTCATGCGCAAACTCAAATCGCACCTTTAATCCTGATGACTTTCGTTGAAAATGCCTTTAAATATGGTGTGAGCAATCATTATGCCTCAAAAATTGAGATTAAAATAAATACCGCGGCTGACGAAATCCGGTTTTTTTGTCGAAACAAAGTTTTTGACTCCAACAAAGATCCTGACCGGGCAGGGGTGGGGATCGTAAATACAAAAAAGCGCCTCGATTTCCTGTATGCCGGGAATTACAATTTAAAGATCGACAACGACGGTGAAATTTTTTCGGTGAATTTAAAACTGAAATCCAATGAAATGCATAGCCATTGACGACGAGCCGCTGGCGTTGGACGTATTGAGAAACTACATTTCAAAAATCGTATCCCTCGATCTTGTCCAAACCTTTGACGACGCCCTTGCAGGTGCTGATTTCTTGCAAAACAATAACATAGATTTGCTTTTTATAGATATTAATATGCCGGATATGTCCGGATTGGAGTTGGTTTCGCGCTTGGAAAACAAACCAATGGTCATCTTTACAACAGCGCATAAAAAGTTTGCGCACGAAGGATTTGAGCTGGAAGCATTGGATTATTTATTGAAACCCATCGGTTTCGAACGCTTCGAAAAAGCTGTCAATAAGGCCGTAGAGCGCTATCAATTTCTTAGATCTGCATCAGTTCATGTCTCAGATTTTATTGTAGTGAGGTCCAAGTATAAAGTTGTCAAGATCGGGCTGGATGATATTGAATTCATTGAAAGTATGGAGGATTATATCAAGATCCATTTGCTCAGTTCAAGGCATCCTGTTTTAACATTGATGTCGCTGAAAGGCATTTTGGAGATCCTGCCGCAAAGCCGTTTCAGCCGCATTCACAGGAGTTATATTGTCCCCGATGCATTTGTAAAATCAATTCAAAATAAGAAGGTTAAGCTCGTTTCCGGAAAAGAACTGCCCATCAGCGACAGTTATCTTGACTTTATTCTTAGCTGGAAAAACCGTTAGAAAAGACTTCATATTCGGGCGTTTACCGTCACAATCAGCCTATTCACCGACACATTGACAGGCTACTGCAACATTCGCCCTGATTGATACGATTATGTATTTAGAATCACATGAACTGTTGCAAAAAATATGGAACGCAAAGAATTTTTAAGGAGAGGATTTTCTGCATTGGGTTTTGCCGCAATTGCACCCCTGATCAGCTGTTCCAGCGATACGATTGACCCCGTTGAAGCTGGATCAGAAACAACAACCGGAAACACAACTGGCTCTTCATCAGGCGCCTGTACGGTTACTGCCTCGGAAACGGCAGGGCCGTTTCCGACCAAGTCGCCAGCTAATCTCGTGACCAACGACATTACATCAGACAGACAAGGAACAAAGCTATCGGTCAAAATCACCATCCAAAACCTCAATAAAAGCTGCGAAGGACTCGCCGGTGCGCTGGTCGATATTTGGCATTGCGATGCTGGAGGAAACTACTCGGAATATGGCGGGTCTGGAATGCAATCAACGAATTACACGAATGTGCATTTCCTGAGAGGCCGCCAAACCAGTGACGCGAATGGGTTGGTCACATTCACAAGCATTTACCCGGGCTGGTATTCCGGCCGCGCGCCACACATCCACGTGCACGTGTATAATGCGAGCGGAAAATCATTGCTGGTAACGCAAATTGCATTTCCCGAAGCGATCAGCAAAGTGGTCTACGCGCAGGGCGTTTACGCAAGCCACGGACAAGCGGATACGACAAATGCACGGGATAATGTATTCAGCGACGGCACTTCTACGGAAATGTCAACCGTAACAGGCAGTGCATCAGCTGGGTACGAATTGACGCACGCAATCGTTGTAAGCGCATAATGATCGCTGTTCAAATGGATACAGAAGCGCAGATTTTTCTTCAAAGCCTGAGAGGGCAGTTTCAGGCGGAAGGTTACCGTGCATTTTACACTTTCAACTTTGGACATTACAAAGCTGAAAACCGGGAGCCTTCGGGAGATTTACTGACTTTGAATGATGAAACACTTTTGCCGCATTGTTCGTGTAAAGTACCTTTTGATGAGGCCGTTGAGGTAATTTTATTACCGCTGGTGGGTGCTATTGAAATTGACGAAGGGAGAGGTTATGTGCGATATGTGGATTCTGGTGAATCCCTGAGTCTGATGGTGGAGCCGGGTGACGGTTTTTTACTCACAAACCCATACCCGGAACAAGCCATTAATTATCTGCAAATCAGACTCTTGAATAGCAATTCTCCATTTCAAGACAACACTATAAACACTTTTGACCTAAATGATAAAAATACGCTTATTCCAATATGGGATGCTCCCGCCAGTCAGCAAAATCTCGTGATAGGAAAGTACGAGGGGCGACAGGATGGCGTATATCTTTGCAAAAATCCAGGAAATCAAGTCTTCATTTTTATCATTGAAGGGGCATTTGAGGTTCAAAACAGATTGCTTGAAAAGCGCGACGGGCTATCATTGAAAAATTTGCAGCAGGTTGAATTTGAAGCATTATCCAACGATGCGATTATTTTGATCCTGGAAACGGCTCGATAGCACGCTTTAAACACAAAAAAGCAGATGTCGCTTTCGCAACATCTGCTTTTTCATTTACTATGTATTTTTACAGAACAGCCTCAGCCAAAACGAGAACTTTGTTATTGAGCACTTCAACAACGCCGCCGTCGATCAGGTAAGTTTGCTTTGCAGCTCCTGTATCCACAACCACATCCCCTTTGCCCAGCGTGCTAACCAATGGTGCGTGACGGTTTAAAACCTGAAACTGTCCTTCAGAACCCGGTAATGTAACAGCATTTGCCTCTCCGGCAAACACTTTCTTATCTGGGGTGATGATTTCTAAATGCATAAATCTTGAGTTTATGAGTAAGTGAGTTTATAAGTTCAAGCGTCCATGAGTAAATATTTTAAACTCATAAACTCTAAACTCATGAACCTACCTGGTTGCTTCTGCAAGCATTTTTTCTCCTTTTGCCTGCGCATCTTCGATTGTTCCAACCAGGTTGAACGCCATTTCAGGAAGATGGTCATAACTTCCGTCCATTATCAGGTTGAAACCTTTGATTGTATCATTGATATCAACCAATGTTCCTTTCAAACCTGTGAACTGCTCTGCAACAAAGAATGGCTGAGACAAGAAACGTTCAACACGACGAGCGCGTGAAACAACAAGCTTATCTTCGTCAGAAAGTTCTTCCATACCAAGGATCGCAATGATATCCTGCAATTCTTTGTAACGCTGAAGAATGTTCTTAACACGCTGTGCGCAATCGTAATGTGCTGCACCCAATGTTTCTGCATTCAAAATCCTTGAAGCTGAATCGAGTGGATCCACCGCTGGATAAATTCCTTTTTCAGAAACTTTACGGCTTAGTACAGTCGTTGCGTCCAAGTGAGCAAATGTTGTCGCAGGAGCAGGGTCAGTCAAGTCATCCGCAGGCACGTAAACCGCTTGTACAGATGTGATTGAACCACGCTTTGTAGATGTAATGCGTTCCTGCATCTGACCCATTTCCGTTGCCAATGTTGGCTGGTAACCTACCGCAGAAGGCATACGTCCTAAAAGGGCCGAAACCTCTGAACCTGCTTGGGTAAAGCGGAAAATGTTGTCAATAAAGAAAAGAATATCACGACCCTGACCTTCGCCATCTCCGTCACGGAAATACTCAGCCATTGTCAATCCTGAAAGTGCAACACGGGCACGTGCGCCAGGAGGTTCGTTCATTTGTCCGAAAACGAAAGTTGCTTGTGAGTCTTTCAATGTGTTATAATCCACTTTTGAAATATCCCAGCCGCCTTCTTCCATGCTGTGTTTGAATTCGTCGCCGTATTTAATGATACCAGCTTCGATCATTTCACGCATTAAGTCATTTCCCTCACGGGTACGCTCTCCAACACCTGCGAATACGGAAAGACCCGCGTAAGCTTTTGCAATGTTGTTGATCAATTCCTGGATCAATACAGTTTTACCAACACCGGCACCACCGAAAAGACCGATTTTACCTCCTTTTACATAAGGAGCAAGCAAGTCAATTACTTTAATCCCTGTGAAAAGGATCTCCGTTGATGTTGCAAGATCTTCAAACTTAGGAGCTGAACGGTGAATAGAAATACCATTCGAATTGTCAAGTGGTGTAAGTCCGTCGATCGCTTCACCGATCACGTTGAACAAACGTCCTTTGATCCCTTCGCCTATCGGCATTCTGATGGGTGATCCAAGGGGAGTAACCGTCATTCCGCGTTGCATACCTTCGGTACTGTCCATCGCGATGGTACGGATACGGTCTTCGCCCAAGTGTTGTTGACACTCAAGAACGACTCTCTGACCGTTTGATTTGATGACTTCTAACGCATCAAGGATAGACGGAATTCGGCCGCTGTCCTCAAATGATACGTCTACAACCGGACCAATTACCTGCGTAATTTTTCCTATGTTTGTCGCGTTTGCCATTATATAATTTTGATTATCTCCAATGAGGTTTTTTTCAGACCGCAAAAGTAGGAGATAATTTGGTCAGTACCAAGAGTACAATTATTGATTTATTGGATATTTTTTAGAAAATCAGTCCGTTTTAGCGAAATCTCGTAGTCAAAATTCCGTGAAACGGTTTAAATAAAATTTATGAAGGAGTTTTTTTTCTGGAAGGTTTGGTCGCCGTCTGAGCGTAGGATGACGGTTGCGGCTTTCCTGGTTTTGATTTTGGCGCTGATTTTGCTCGCTGTCAAAAGCATTGATCCGCTGGGGAATGTGATTCGTTGGAATGTGATCAGTGAATTGTCAGAGACAACTGCCGTGGTGGATGTACTGCAACTTGGCGAATGGCAATATGGCGTTTCAACACCCACACATTTGGTTACGGAAAGCTTTATGGCTTCCGTTATGGAGACTGACTTCTTATCAGTTACGCTGTTTCTGATCTTTTCTCTTTCAGGACTAACCATCATTCTTGCGGCGTTAACAACCATGTCCAGATTTTGGTATCTGGCAGGAACGATCATTTTTATCGTGTTCCTGGCCTTTTCCCGGTTGGAAATGTTGGGCGCATTTGGAGATGTAAACCGTGCACTTTTCCTGCTGACCGTAATCCTTTATGCTGGCGTAACCTATTATTTCCATGCATTCAGGCCTGATATTGGCATTGCAAGGCGCATTCTTGCCATTGGGTGTGTTACGGCTTTTCTGGCTATCCTTATTGCATTTGTTGCTAAAACGCCGTTTCCAGCATTAACCGCGGCATCTTACTCGTTCCCATTCTGGCTTATTATTACGATCTTGTTTTTGATCGTTTCTTCAACAGAAATTATCGCGGGTCTGGTCTGGCTTAGCACTAGTGGCTCTGTTTCAAAAGGGAAATCAGGATTGGTTAATTTCCTTGTCATCAGCATATTATATTTGCTATTGCTTCTTTTATTATATCTGAGAAATACCAAACAGATTGATTGGGATGTCACATTGATCAGCCCGGCTTTTCTTGCCTTGGCAGCTGCAATTCTGGGAATTTGGGGTTTCAGGCGCCGTGCCGATTCAACGGATGGAATTATTCCTTTCCGAAGCACTGGTTTCTGGCTTTATATAGGCTTGTTTATTATCGCTGTTTCCTTTACAGCTTATATGGCTGCGACCGCCAATGATCCGGTTTTGGAGACACTGGAGGACGTTGTGGTGCAAGGCCAGCTTTCGATGAGCGTGCTGTTTTTATTTTACGTTCTGGTCAATTTTTATCCCCTTTTCCAGCAAAAATTGGCTGTCTACAAAGTGCTTTACAAGCCGCTCCGTTTCGGACTTACCCAAACGCGGCTGTTTGGTTTTACGATTCTGATTGTCCTTTTTTCTATCCAAAGATTGCTACCCGTAAACCAGGCCATTGCAGGTTATTTCAATGGTTTGGGCGATTTGCATGCAAACACGGAAGAGTTTTCGTTGTCGGAGCAATATTATAAGCTGGCTGTTCAGCAGGAATTTCAAAACCATAAATCCAACTACGCATTGGCTTCACTGGCATTGCGGCAGGGCGACCGTAATGCGGCAGCGTTTTATTTCAGGCAATCTTTGCTTAAAAACCCATCGCCGCAAGCCTATTCAGGATTAAGCGGCATTTTGATTCAGGAAAGCCTATTTTTTGATGCTGTTTACAGTTTACAGGAAGGCATCAGAACATTTCCGAAAAGCGGTGAATTGCTCAATAACCTGGGCATGTTATATTATAAAACCAATGTTGCGGATTCGGCATATTACTATCTCGCAAAAGCAGAAAATGCGACGAAAAGGGCTGAAATTCCGGCCACCAACCTGCTCGCCATCCTTGCAAAAAATACAGATTCCGGGCTTTTGGATTCGCTCGCGTCAGCCAGTGAGAAGCGGGATTATCTATCCTGGCAGGCGAACTGGCTCGCCGTTCAGAATTTGAGACAGAAATTTTCCGAAGAGACATTTAACAAAACCGCGGTGCCTACAGATTCGCTGTTAAGCGCCTCTGCTTTTGCCTATTTGTTGAATTATGGTGTAAATCAGGCAAAACTCGACAGTTTACCTGCTAAACTTTTACCAGCATTGGCGGCAAAAAACCCGGTTCTCTCGCAGGATTTGAGCCTGGCTGCATTGTACTCTGAATTTTACAGCGGCAGTAAACTTAAAGCGCTCGAAACACTTTCGGGATGGGCGGACGAGGAAGGCGAAAAAAGTGATTTGTATCATAAAATATTAGGACACTGGCTATTACAACTCGGCCTTTATGATCAGGCGATTGAAACATTGTCTGTGGTCGAAGGCGTTGAGGGTACGATCGGAATGGCGGTGGCGAATGCCTTGTCTGACAAAAAAGAAGTCGCTGTTGTGCTTCTGGATAAGGTCCAGGAAAAAGAACAAAGTGCTGCCATTGAAAAATTGAAGGAAACATTATTCTCCGGCGCCAAGCCAAAACCCCTTGCTGATTCGTTGCTACAAATCGCCCGAAAATCTCCTTCCGACAAAAATTTTGATCGTGCTGTGCGTACAAACCCTTTCGATGAAAATGTAGTTTCGGCGGCCTCAACGTATTTCAGACAGAAGAAATTGACTGCTAAGGCATACAAATTGGTGCTGAATGCATTGAGATATAACGAGTATGCGCCACAACTTTGGGAACAATATGCGTATCTGAGTTTGGAACAGGGGTTGATCGGTCAGGGAAATGAGGGTGAGGAAAAGGTGAGGCAGTATGCATTGCCTGCCGATTATCAGCAATTTATGACTCGCTATCAGCCTATGCGGGCACTTATCGAAAAACAAAGGGCGGAATTTCAGTGATTTGATATTTTAGGAAAATAATTACACTTCATCAACATGTCTTTATCCTGGAAATCCAACATCAGCGGAACCGAATGCCGCATTTTTCGGGGTAAAGTCATAGTTGGCCTCTTGAAAACAAGCCTTTGGAAAGATGCCGGTTATGGTGAGCTGAACGGTTATTTATTACGATTCACAACCGACGGTATTTTGAAAAGAGTAACCAAAATATTAGACATTGACGGGCAAAAAGAACTCGGCCAGATCCGTTATAATTTGTGGAAAGGCTCTGCTGTTATCTCGTACGAAAACGAGCAATACGAATGGAAATTCGAATCCTGGACACGCAGAAAATGGTCTGTCAGACATTCAGAAGACGTTGCGGAATTCTCTTTAACCAGTTTTTGGAAAAATGAAGGGGTTGTAGAGGAAGAGTCCATTTCCGGAGCAGTCGTTCTTTCAGCGTTATTCGCAAATGCTTACCTGAGAAAAATTTCTGCGGCTTCATAACCTAAATAATCATTTGTTTTTGTCCCAAACCTGAAAAGAGCATCACATGAGAATCATAGAGACCACCGAAATTTCGAAACGTTATGTGATGGGCAGCGAGATAATCCAGGCTTTGAAATCGGTTACAATTTCTGTAAATAAAGGCGAGTATGTAGCATTCATGGGTCCGTCGGGTTCCGGGAAATCCACTTTGATGAACATTATTGGATGTCTGGATACACCCACGACAGGTCGCTACATTCTCAATAACAAGGATGTAAGCGATATGACGGAGAGTGAACTGGCAGAAATCCGGAACAAAGAAATTGGCTTTGTATTCCAGACATTTAACCTCTTACCCAGGATGTCTTCGCTTGATAATGTTGCCTTACCGCTTATTTATGCCGGTTTAAACAAATCGGACCGGACAGAAAAAGCAATGCTATCGCTCAAAAATGTGGGGCTTGAAAACCGGGCAGGGCATAAACCAAATGAGCTTTCCGGTGGACAGCGTCAGCGTGTGGCCATCGCCCGGGCACTCGTAAATGATCCAAGCATCCTGCTGGCCGATGAGCCGACGGGAAATCTCGATTCCAAAACATCCTACGAAATCATGGATCTGTTTGACCAACTGTACAGCAAAGGCAACACGATCGTAATGGTGACCCACGAAGAAGACATCGCGCATTATGCCCACAGAATCGTCCGCCTGCGCGACGGCCTGGTCGAATCCGACACCATCAATCCAAACCCCACGAAGGTTAGCGCTTTGGTTTAGAATCGAATTTCGGCTAATATTAAATTCATTATTAATTACCTTTGTACCAGAAAACGCTCGTAGGAAGCTGGGCCAATCCGGAAGAATTACCGTTCGTGGTTATTTTTCCGGATTATTTTTATTTGAATACTCATGAAGATCAATTTTAAGGACCTGATATTATTTGAAGACGAGGATTTTTTGCTCGTTAATAAGCCGCCGCATTTGGCAACATTGGATGAAAGAACTGCGGATAGGGGAGGAAGTGTGCTCAGATTAGCAAAAGAATACAATTCAGAACTGCAAGCGGCCCACAGACTGGATAAAGAAACTTCCGGCGTGCTGGCTTTTGCAAAAAATCCGGCGGCTTACAGGCACTTAGCCATGCAATTCGAGCATCGCGAAGTGACAAAACGTTACCATGCCGTGGCAAACGGCATTCATAACCTGGACAGCATTTCTGTTTATTTGCCCATTTTGCCATTGAAAAACGGCACTGCGGTGAAGATTGACCGGGCCGAGGGCAAGACAGCTGAAACCATTTTTAATACACTCAAAGTATACCGCGGGTACACATTGGTAGAATGTATTCCCATCACCGGGCGCATGCACCAGATCCGCATTCACCTTTCCTGCCTTAAAGCACCCATCGTATGTGATCCGCAATACGGCGGTGAGCCAATTTTTCTTTCCAGTCTGAAGCGAAAATTCAATTTAAAGAAAGAAACTGAGGAACAACCTCTTATTCAGCGTGTTGCGCTTCATGCTTTTGCATTGTCGTTTACGCTGATGAACGGAGATCCAATCCGCGTTGAAGCGCCGTATCCCAAAGATTTTGAGGTACTTGTAAAACAGCTCAATAAATTTGGTGTGTAGTTAGCATGGTTTTTTACAAGTTGTGTAGAAAGATTGTGTAGTTTACATTTTGTTTCAACCTAACTTCAAAAACATGCGATTACACACATTTATTAAGTCTGGACTGTTACTCGGCATCATGCTGGCCTTCGCCGTCTCAAATCAATCATGGGCGCAAACCCCGGCCAAAAACGATGTGATCGTCAAGCGCGACAGTTCCAGGATACAGGCACTGATCACGCAAATGAGCTACGAGAAGATCAATTACCGCGATCTCGGCACGGCAGACAGTGCTAAAAGCTACATTTACCTCGATAATGTTGCGCGGGTTATTCTCAAAACAGGTAAAATCATTAACGTCAGGGATTCTGTTCTTGTCGGACACGTGCCGCCGGATAGCGTCGGGCAATATGCCGATATGGCCAATCTGCCCAAAGACAAGTTTGAAAAAAGCGTCGTAATGGCGAATTCTGACCAGCTCAGGGACAAATATCGTTATCACCACGACAGATCTCTGGACGGAAAAACGGGCGCAATTGTGTTCACCTCATTTGCAGCTGCCACACTTGTTTCAGGCATTATCATTGCGGGCTCAGGAACGAGTCCTGATAACAAAACCATTGGAAATTCACTCGCTATCGCCGGGCCCGTTGTTGGCGTGGGACTTGGACTTATCGGCTTTCGGAATTATAAATTTCACAGTAAAAAGGCCGAAAAAGTGAAAACGGAGTTACTCCGCAGGAATCAGTCGCTGAGAATATTGACGATCAGCCCTAATCTGGACCCGTTTAATAAGTCAGGCCAATTAACATTGAGGATGTCGTTTTAATAGCATTTATTTAGTAACATTAATGGTACTAAATGTCTTATTATAACATCCTTCCTGAATGAGAATCACTACGTTTTGGAAGAAAGTCCGTCGGGCTTTCTTCCTTTTATTGCTATTAGCCAATCATTTCGCCCAATCTCAAACACCACGCAAGCCTGATGTCATCACGCTCCGGGATGCAACAAAACTCGAAGTGCTGATCCAGGAAGTTGACGAGAATGTTGTCAAATATAAAAAGTTGACCGACCCGGAGGGACCGCTTTTTTCGGTAAGAAAGACTGAGATTGCCTCCATCAAATACGGAAATGGGGATGTTGAAACATTTGAAGCGGTGCTGGAAGTGCCTGGATATTATGCGCCTAATGCGCCAAAAGCTTCTGCTCCGGCACCATCATCCACTGCTGTAACTCCCAAAGCACGTTTTCAGGAAGAATTGCAAGCGGCGACACCAGACAGGCTCCGTGCTGTTTATAAATACTATAAAGGAAAGTCAAAGGGAGGCATGATAATGGGCATTGCCGGGACATCTGCCGGGATCCTGGTAGCTGCAATCGGGACTGGAATCGTTGCCAGTGCGACAGACGCCAATGGTAATTTCAAGAGTTATCAGGACGAAAAAAGGGCGATCAGGGGAGCCTGGATGATGATCGGCGGGTTTGCCGGCGCTGTAACATTTGGGACGGTTGGCTTTGTGAAGGCTGGAAAGAATGGCTCCAAAGCCACAAGAGTTAGAAGAGAGCTTGTCAAGAGAAATGAGCCGATTACATTTCGCATCAGCCCGGCATTTAATCCTGTAAATGGATACGCTCATCTGGCATTGAGCTTGCAGTTTTAAGCTTTTAATGAAATTAAATACATAAAAAAGGGCTTCGGAATCATCCGCAGCCCTTTTTCTAAATGTTTTGTCCTTATCAGAACTTGAAAGTAATTCCTGCTTTCAATGGAGATGCGTTGTAGCCAACTTCTGCAAAAACACCCATTGTAGGTTTGAAATAGTAACGTGCCCCTGCAAACGCTCCGAAGAAAACTCCGCTTCCGTAGCCATCATTATAAACACCACCGTAACCATCAGGAGTGCTGTAAGATGAAATACGGTATCCCAAAGCAGGACCAGCGTATAAATCCAGGTTATCCATAGTTAAAAAGTGTTTTCCAAAATGGTAAGAACCTCTCGCTGCTACGGTGAAGAAATTATATCTCCACTTGTATCCGAAAGTACCGTAATTCCATGTAATGAAGTCAGCCTGAGCACCAACGCTGATGAAGTCGTGAACACCACTTTCGAAAGACGCTCCTACGCCGACTCCGCCGCCGCCATATGTTCCGCCAAGGTTAATCCCAGCATTTAATAACTTATCTCCTTTTTCAAATTGGGCGAAAGCCTTCTCTGATGTAACGCCTAAAATAGCGGCAACGAAAAACGAAAATAGAATCTTTTTCATCGTAATAGATTAGTTTTTGTGTAAAAATTATGGCACAAATTAAAGCCTTTATTTTAATGCTTCAAAACTTGTGCCATTGTAGTTATTATTCGGGTGGTACCCGTAAACAAACGGAAGGGGGACAAATTTGCCCCCCTTTTTATCAAATGTTTTTTCTCAATTTTTCTTTAAAAACCTTTTTGAATTTGTCCAGCTTTGGCGCAATGACGAAGGCACAGTAACCTTGATCGGGATTGTTTGCAAAGTAATTCTGGTGGTAATCCTCAGCCACATAGAATTTTGGGGCCTTTGTGATTTCGGTTACAATAGGCTTTGCATAGGCGCCTGATTTATCCAGTTCAGCTTTCGCCTGCTCAGCCAGCTTGTGCTGCTCTTCATTATGATAAAAAATCACCGAGCGATATTGTGTGCCGATGTCATTTCCCTGCTTGTTAAGTGATGTTGGATCGTGGCTGCGGAAAAATGCCTCTAAAAGCTCCGCATAGGAAATCACTTTGGGATCGTAAACAACCTCCACACATTCCGCGTGCCCAGTGTTCCCGGTGCAAACCTCCTTATAACTGGGATTTGCTACACTACCACCGGCATAACCCGAAACGACCTTTTTAACACCATCCAGAGACTCCAAAACGGCTTCTGTACACCAGAAACACCCGGTTCCGAAAGTGGCGATTTCCGTATTCGCCATATCAACATTATTTTCGTCCAATGTTGCCGAAGACGCTTCATTACTCATCTGCTTTTTTTGTTTTTTGTCCGACTGCGCGCATGATATCACAACCATGCAACACAAGAATAGGAACGTGAAAATGGGGATGGTGGTTTTCATCTTATTGAATCGTGTTATTACTATTTGGTAAACGAATCGCAATCCAAGAAAGTTTATCCGGCGGATTCGCACATTATTTACGAAATTTGAAACGAAAAAGATTGCATTCCGCTGATGCGGCACCCGCTTAAACCCTGACATCCCGTGATTACAACGCAACCATGACTTATCTTCATTTTAAGGCGCTTCATATCATCTTCGTAGTTGCCTGGTTCGCAGGATTGTTTTATATGCCGAGGCTGTTTGTATACCATACCGAGGCGAAGGATAAGGCCGAACCCGAGCGGCAGATACTTTGTGCGCAGTTTACCAAAATGGAGAAACTGCTCTGGAATGCCATTATGACGCCTGCATGCTGGCTCACCATCATTTTTGGTTCAACTATGCTGTACATTACACCAGCCTGGCTCGATCAGGACTGGATGCGCTTGAAACTGCTTTTTGTGATCGGGCTGCTCGCTTATCATTCATTTACGCGCAAAATTCTTTTAGAGCTTCGTCGCGGAATATTCCGGTTTTCATCATTCCAATTGCGGCTTTTTAATGAGATAGCGACAATTTTTCTATTCTCCATCGTTTTTCTTGTCGTTTTAAAAAACACCGTTGATTGGCTCTGGGGCGTGCTTGGGCTAGTTATTTTTGCCGTGCTGATGATGACAGCGGTAAGGATTGTGAAACGGATCAGGGAGAAGTAACTTGCTGGTACATTGCAATAATTTTTTTTCAAATAAATTAAATCATATTTATTTTATTATATATTTGCCAGTGACAATGTCGCAAGGCATTACAAACCGAGATATGAAAAATTATTTGAATACTATTTGGTGGTGGCGTGCACGTCTTAACAAGATGGACGAGTAGCTATTGCTTTGGTATAAATAAAATATACTTTACAAACGGCTCGCTGTTCATCTGACAGCGAGCCGTTTTTTTTGTGCCATTATTATAAATTTTTAAGATTTAAAAAATGTCAAATCCAACCTATCAGATATCAACACGCCACAAAAAACTGCTGGCGGACACATTGACCCCTGTTTCTATTTATCTAAAACTGAGAGACCGTTTTGTCAATACAATTTTGCTGGAAAGCTCTGATTATCACGGCAATGAAAATTCATTTACCTATATATGCTGCGATCCGGTTGCATTCTTCAAGCTGAATCAAAATGTAGTTACGCAGCAATTTCCGGATGGACAGCAGCTCAACATTACGCTGGAAAATCCAAGAGACGCCGTGCAGACATTGTACGCTTTTGCTCAAAGTTTCAAATCTGAAAAGAGCGGTTTTCCATTCATCACCAACGGCCTTTTCGGCCACATGACTTACGATGCGGTAAGTTATTTCGAAGACATTACCATTCAGCCAGCCAGTCCGGAAACTGATATTGACCAGATATTTTACCAGGTTTATCGCTATGTGATCGCGATTAACCACTTCAAAAACGAGCTTTACATTTTTGAACACCAATATGGTGACAGCGAGCAGGAGAGCGGCATTGAGCAGATTGAAATATTGATCAAAAACAGGAATTTCCCGAAATATGGCTTCCAGATCGCATCCGACGAAACTTCTAATGTTACGGATGACGAAATGCGGGCGGTAATACAAAAGGGAATTGATCATTGCCTCCGCGGTGACGTGTTCCAGATCGTGCCATCGCGCCGGTTCAGTCGTGATTTCCAAGGTGATGAATTTAATGTTTACCGTGCTTTGCGCTCCATTAATCCTTCGCCGTATTTGTTCTATTTTGATTACGGCAGTTATAAGATCTTTGGCTCTTCGCCGGAGAAACAGATTTTTATCAAAAACGGACAAGCTGAAATTCACCCCATAGCGGGCACATTCCGCAGAACAGGCGACGATCAGGCAGATGCAGAAGCTGCGCAGGCGTTGTTAAATGATCCAAAGGAAACTGCGGAGCACGTTATGCTTGTTGATTTGGCAAGGAACGATTTGAGCAGAAGCTGCGACGCGGTGAAGGTGACGAATTACAAGGAAGTTCAATATTATTCCCACGTGATCCATTTGGTTTCCAAAGTCGTAGGAAAAATGAATGCTGGCGTGAACCCATTGCAATTGGTTGCGGATACATTCCCGGCGGGAACGCTTTCAGGCGCACCTAAGCACAATGCTATGAAACTGATCGACCAGATGGAGACCAGTAACAGGAGCATTTATGGCGGCGCAATCGGGTTCATGGACTTCAATGGTGATTTCAACCACGCAATTGCGATCCGCACGTTCCTGAGCAAGAATAACACATTGTTTTTCAGGGCTGGAATGGGCGTTGTAGCCAAATCAAATGTGGAAAGCGAATTACAGGAAATTAACAGCAAGCTGGCTGCTTTGAGAAAGGCAATCGATTTTGCAGTAGAAATATAACCCTCAAACACTGGAATTATGAAAATCTTAGTGCTCGACAATTACGATTCATTTACATACAATCTGGTTTACATTCTCCGCGAACTGAACGACCAGGTGGACATTTTCCGCAATGATAAAATTGCGTTGGAAGATGTTGGGAATTATGACAAAATTCTCCTCTCCCCGGGCCCGGGCATTCCGTCGGAAGCGGGCATTATGCACGAGGTAATCCGTGAATATGGTCCTAGCAAAAGCATTCTGGGCATTTGTCTGGGACATCAGGGTATTGGGGAGGTTTATGGCGCTACGCTCGAAAACATGACCGACGTGCTGCACGGGATTAGTGACACAGCCATTGTTACTGACCATTCTGAGCGCATTTTTAAAGGTCTTCCTTCCGAGATCAAAGTCGGACGTTATCACTCCTGGACTGTCATCCCGGAGACATTCACAGAAGATCTGACGATCACCGCATTAGACGAAAAAGGTCGGGTTATGGGTCTTTCACACAAAAAATATGATGTAAAGGGCTTACAATTTCACCCGGAATCTGTGCTGACAGAGCACGGCAAAGAAATGTTGGAAAACTGGTTGAAGATCTAGGAGACAACTTGATTTTCTCAACAGAAAAAACATTCTTTTCATTACGCTTAACATGAACATGAAGCAGATTCTTAGCCATCTTTTTGAATATAAAGTTTTAAGTAAAGAGTTATCCAAAGACGTCCTGATCGGGATTAGCACGGGCAAATATTCAAATTCTGAAATTGCCTCATTCTTAACGATTTATGCTATGAGAAGCATAACTGTTGAGGAATTGGAAGGCTTCCGGGACGCCATGCTGGAGCTTTGCCTGGCCGTTGATCTTTCGGCTTATGATCCCATCGATGTTTGCGGCACAGGCGGGGACGGCAAGGACACATTCAACATTTCTACCTTGTCTTGTTTTGTGGTCGCGGGTGCAGGCCAGCATGTCGCCAAACACGGTAACCACGGCGTTTCTTCGCTTTGCGGTTCCTCCACGGTTCTCGAATATCTGGGGGCGAAGTTTACCAATGATAAGGACGTTTTGGAACGTAAGATCAACGAAGCTGGTGTCTGCTTCCTGCATGCACCGCTTTTCCATCCGTCTATGAAGAATGTAGCGCCGATCCGGCGTGAATTGGGAGTGAAAACTTTTTTCAATATGCTGGGTCCCATGGTGAATCCGGTTTCGCCCAAAAAACAGCTTGTAGGCGTTTTCAGTCTTGAATTAGCGCGCCTTTTTGCTTATCTTTACCAACAGACTGACAAGCAATTTCTGGTTCTTCACGCATTAGACGGCTACGACGAAGTGTCATTAACGGGTGCTTTTAAAATGATCACCGCTCAAACGGAGCAAGTTCTGAATCCCTCGCACCTGGGGTTACAAACTTTGCGCGCAGAAGACCTTTCGGGAGGAAAAACAGTCGAAGAATCCGCCAAAATTTTCATGGATGTATTGAACGACACAGCAACATTTTCACAAAAACAGGCTGTGCTGGCGAATGCTGCATTGGCATTGCATTGCGCAAATCCGGCATTGACTTTGCTGGATGCGGTGGAAACGGCGCGTGAGTCACTGGAAAGTAAAAAGGCGCTGCGCAGCTTTAAAAAATTGATAGAAGATTGATTTATAGTATTACAGATGAACATATTAGATAAAATTGTCGCAAGAAAAAGGGAAGAAGTCATTGAGGCTAAGCAAAATAAGTCTGTTTCTGATCTGGAAAAAGAGGATTTGTTTGCACGCAAAACTGTTTCCTTATCGGCGGCATTGCGAAATGCTTCATCCCCAAGGATTATCTCTGAATTCAAGCGGAAATCGCCTTCAAAAGGCATCATTAATGCAGATGTTTCTCCGGAAATCGTGACTTTCGATTATGTGAATGCGGGCGCTGTGGCTTTATCTGTGTTGACGGACATTGACTTTTTTGGAGGTTCATTTGCCGACTTCCTGAGCGCACGTCATGCGAACCCTGCTATTCCGATGCTACGAAAGGATTTTATCATCGACGAATATCAGCTTTATGAAGCAAAAGCGATAGGCGCGGATGTGATTTTGCTCATTGCAGCGTGCCTTACACCGGCCGAAGTGGTTTCACTAGGCCAAAAGGCGCATGATTTGGGATTAGAGGTTTTGTTAGAAGTGCATAATGCAGAAGAACTAGCTGCAACCCTTGGCGAAAACATTGATATTGTGGGTGTTAACAATCGAAATCTTAAAACTTTCGAGACTTCCATTGAAACTTCGATCGCGCTTAGTGAACAGATTCCCGATTCTTTTGTTAAAATATCAGAAAGCGGCCTTAAAGATGCTGAGACCATTCTGCAATTGTATGGTCATGGCTACAAAGGTTTTTTAATAGGTGAAACATTTATGAAAACTGTAAATCCCGGAACCGCACTGGCGGATTTACAAAATGACTTAACTCAACATAGCAATTTAAAACCTTTGGTTCTATGAAAATAAAAGTTTGCGGACTGCGCCAACAAGACAACATTGAAAAGGTGGTGGCTTTGCAGCCTAACTTTATCGGGTTTATTTTCTACGAAAAATCACCCCGCTTTGTTGGCGAAGAATTAGACGAAGAGTATATTAAAAGTATCCCTCAGAACATTAAAAAAGTCGGCGTGTTTGTGAATGCAAGTCCGGGCCATATCCTTGCCATGGTCAAAAAATACGACTTGCAATACGCACAGCTTCACGGAAACGAAATGCCGGACATTTGTCGCAGCATTCGTCAGAAAGGCGTAAATGTGATTAAAGCATTCAGCATTGATGCGTCTTTCAATTTTGCGATGCTGAACAATTACAAGTCGTTCTGTGACCTGTTTTTGTTTGATACAAAAGGCGATAACCCAGGCGGAAATGGCGTGCCGTTCGATTGGAAACTTTTGAAAAAATACGACAATGAAAAGCCATTTCTCCTCAGCGGAGGCATTGGTCTTGACAACATTGAAGACATTATCGCATTATCAAAAACACTTCCTATCTACGGAATTGACGTCAACAGCCAATTTGAAACAGAGCCGGGCGTCAAAGACATTGCCAAATTGGAAGAATTATTCAGTTTAGTTCGTGTAAAAGAGAAAGAAGAGGCGGAAGCTTAGGAACCTATGGAAGCAATAGCAGAAAAGAAGTCATATCAGGTTGACAGCCGCGGTTATTACGGCAATTTTGGAGGTGCATTCATTCCCGAAATGCTGTATCCAAACGTGGAAGAACTGCGTGAAAATTATCTCAGCATCATTGCAGAGCCTTCTTTTCAAAAAGAATATAATGATCTCCTGCGCAATTATGTAGGACGTCCAACGCCATTATACCGGGCTAATAGGCTTTCGGAAAAATATAAAACCAATATCTTCCTCAAACGCGAAGATCTGTGCCATACAGGCGCTCATAAGGTGAACAACACCATCGGGCAGATTCTGATGGCAAAAAGACTTGGTAAAAAGCGCGTAGTTGCAGAAACCGGTGCTGGCCAGCACGGTGTAGCAACGGCGACTGTTTGTGCCCTCATGGACATTGAATGCATCGTGTACATGGGCGAGCTGGATATTGAACGTCAGGCGCCTAATGTCGCACGCATGAAGATGCTGGGTGCGGAAGTAAGGCCTGCGACCTGCGGATCACGCACATTAAAAGATGCTACAAATGAGGCCATGCGCCATTGGATCAACAATCCTGTGGACACGCATTACATCATTGGCTCCGTGGTGGGCCCGCATCCTTATCCCGACATGGTGGCCCGTTTTCAGGCGATTATTTCAGAGGAAATGAGATGGCAGCTGAAAGAGCAAACCGGCAAGGAAACACCTGATTATGTGGTGGCTTGCGTGGGTGGCGGAAGCAATGCTGCAGGTTCATTTTATCATTTTCTGGATGATGAAAATGTGAAACTGGTGGCTGTGGAAGCTGCTGGCCAGGGACTAACCTCGGGACACTCTGCTGCTACAACGGCTTTGGGAAAACCAGGCGTTTTGCACGGAAGCCGCACGATTTTAATGCAAACCGAAGACGGCCAGGTGGTTGAGCCATTCTCTATTTCGGCTGGACTGGACTATCCGGGCATAGGACCTCAGCATGCTTATTTGTATGACAGCGGAAGAGGGATTTTTATGTCGGCAACGGATGAAGAAGCCGTGCAGGCTGCGTTCGAACTCACTCGTTTTGAAGGCATTATCCCCGCTTTGGAATCGTCGCATGCCTTGGCCGTTTTGGGCCAGTTAGGCGCTTCTGAGAACGAAAATGTGATCCTTAACTTATCCGGCCGCGGCGATAAGGACATGGCTACTTACATGAAATACATCGATTAATTTACTCATAAACACATTGCAATGGCTACACTTACCTTACCTGAGGTTTTTGACGTACGGCTCAAAATACAAGAGCTGGAAGGAAAAGTAAACTCCGGCGAGCTTTCGCTTTTTGAAAGATGCGACCTGGAAGACGAAATCCTTGAACTCAAAGAAAAGCTTGGCGAATTCGACCGGCTTAAATTCAGCGATGAAGGCGAATGTTTGAATTGTTCCGCATAGTATTTCACTTTTTACCTTACTTTTTCAAATCATGAACTTCAAGTTACTTTTAATGGCCGGAATGCTTCTTTTTGGCGCTATGGCATCTGCTTCACCTCAAAATCCGCCTAAGAAAATGCTCCGTCACGTTGTTTTATTCAAATTCAAAGATTCCGCAACGCCGGCGCAAGTGAAAGAAGTGGAGGACGCATTCAGGGCACTGCCATCGAAGATTAAGGAAATAAAAAGTCTGGAATGGGGCACGAACAACAGCCCGGAAGGATTGGCGCAAGGCTTTACCCACGCATTCTTCGTAACATTTGAGAACGAAGCAGCACGCGAAGTTTACTTGCCTCATCCTGACCACAAAGCATTTGGAAAAGTCCTTGGACCGCATCTGGACAAGGTTTTGGTTATCGATTACTGGACACAGGAATGAACCGCATAACAACTCTTTTTAGTGGCGTAAAGGATCAAATTGAAACGGGAATGCTGAATGTGTATTTCACAGCAGGGTTTCCCGAGCTCAATGATACAATGCGCGTGTTGCAGGCTTTGCAGGATGGCGGCGCTGATCTGGTTGAGATTGGAATGCCTTATTCAGATCCAGTTGCCGATGGGGAAACCATTCAAAAAAGCAATGATCAGGCGCTGGAAAACGGCATGTCTGTGAAGGTTCTTTTTGATCAGCTGGCAAATATGCGTGAAACTATCACAGTGCCTGTCCTGCTGATGGGTTACGTGAATCCGGTTTTACAATATGGGATTGAAAATTTCTGTAAAAAATGCGCTGAAGTAGGTGTGGACGGGCTCATCCTGCCCGATATGCCAATGGATGTGTATTTGAATGAATACAAAGCCATTTTCGATGCATACGGCATCCTGAATATCTTCCTGGTAACGCCTCAAACTTCCGAAAAACGCATTCGCCAGATTGACGAAGTGAGCGAAGGTTTCATTTACACCGTTTCTTCTGCAAGCGTAACCGGCTCAAAATCCGGGGTAAGCGAAGATATGGAGTCCTATTTTGATCGGTTAAACGCCATGCAGCTACGTAATCCGCGGCTAATTGGTTTTGGGATTAAGGACCACCAAACATTTAAAAAAGCATCCGGATATTCGGCAGGCGCTATAATAGGCAGTGCATTTATTCGCGTTTTACAGGAGAGCAATGATCTTGAACAGGACATTAAATCCTTTGTAAGAAGCGTAAAAAATTACCCGGAAACGATCGAAGCATAGCGTTTGAGAATTCCTGTTAACATTGTTGCTTCAGGCATCACTTTTGTACAAACAACTCATAATCGGGTTGTTTGTTTTTTTTAAAGGTGAGGATATGGGATCTCGAAAAATTATTATTCTTTTATTTATGCTTTGCTCATCACCGCTTTACGCGCAGTTCCGGCTTGATCTGGAAAGCGGAGTGGTGTTTGGGACCAATTATAACAAAGTCCGCATTCCAAACGTGGGCGGAACACAGGTTAATCTGGCGAGCGACCTAAGCATTGACCCCAAGATCTTTTATCGGATAAGGGGCACATATACAATTGGTAACAGGCACAACATCAGTGCATTGTTCGCTCCGCTTTCTGTCAAATATCATGGTTCGTTTGACGAGAATGTTAATTTCAATGGCATTAACTATTTGCCCGGACAACCATTACAGGTTTTTTACAAATTCAATTCTTACCGGCTGACTTACCGTTACGATTTCGTGGCCAAAACAAGATGGCGTCTTGGACTAGGGCTTACCGGCAAGATCAGGGATGCCGATGTACGATTCAAAAATGAATCTAACGACACGCATTTTGACAACATTGGCTTCGTCCCGCTTATTAACTTTTACGCGGCTTACAAGCCATCTTACCGCTGGTCTGTGATCCTGGAAGGCGATGCGCTGGCGGCTAAACAAGGACGTGCAGAGGATGTTTTTGCAGGAGCAGCTTATCAGGTCAATCCCAAATTCGGGATAAAACTGGGTTATAGGGTTGTTGAAGGAGGTGCCGATACGGATGAGATTTACAATTTCAACTGGATCAACTATGCTTCCTTAGGTGTCTTGCTGACGCTCTGAAATTTGGCTAGTTAACAAATGAAACGTTCAGCTGAAGAAAATCCATTTTAAACGATGGAATTCCATATAATTCGCTATATTAGTTTGTTTTACGCGTGTCAATGCGAATCGTAATTTTTGGTTCCGGCATACGTTATAAATTTCCATCAGATATAACGATAAACTTATATGGCTCCTTTCACTCCGGCAATGGAAGGCCTGTTGCTCCGCATTCAGGAATACCGTCAAAAATATTATCAAAATCAGCTTTTAAAAGGCATTATTTTTTCAGCGGCCTTGATGCTGAGTGTCTTTCTTTTTTTCAATACAATCGAATATTTCGGGCGGTTCAGCTCAGGTGTCCGGGGAACATTGTTCTTCGGATTTTTAGCTGTGCTCGTGTTTTCATTTTTTCAATGGGTTATCCAACCATTAATCCATCTTTCCGGGCTCAAAAAGCCCATTTCAGACGAACAGGCCGCATTACAGATCGGCGAATATTTCCCGGAAATAGGGGATAAGCTTGTCAATACGCTTCAATTAAGAGGATTAACCGGCACGCAATCCGACCTGATTGAAGCCAGTATCCGTCAAAAATCCGGTCAGTTGCTCATTGTCAAGTTTTCTGATGCCATTCGATTCAGTGAAAATAAAAAGCGCATTAAGTATGCTATTTATCCGCTTGCGGCCATTGCGGCTATCCTGCTTTTTAATCCCTCATTTTTCACTTCGAGCTCCGATAGGATCATACACTTTCAGAAAAATTATACTTATGCCCCATTCTCATTTGTTCTTGAAAACAAATCCTTGAAAGCATTTAGAAATGAGGATTTTACATTAAAATTAAAGCTGAAAGGCGAAGCATTGCCCACCGCCGCTTACCTGGTCCAGAACGGTTCGCGGTTTAAACTGAACAATGATGGTAACCAGACTTATTCCTATACATTTAAAAACCTGCAAAGAGATGTCAAATTCTCATTTGACGCTGCCGGATTCACTTCTGAGGAATACAGGATTAATGTTGCTGAACGGCCTTCGCTGCTTTCATTTGACGTAAATCTGCGCTATCCTGCCTATTTGAATAAACCCGCGGAAGGGCTTAGCAATGTTGGAAACTTGTCTGTTCCGGAAGGAACGACTGTGGAATGGAACTTCAACACCTCCGCTACGAAATCGCTGGCGATCCGCTTTGAAGATGATTCCGCATTATACCGGGCAAAAGGCAGTGATGGTGAACATTTTGAGATCAAAAAAACGGTTAAGAAATCATCACAATATCAGGTTAATCTTCAAAATGATGAAACCACGAATTTGGACAAAATAGGCTATTTCATCAATGTTGTCCCTGATAAATTTCCAGTCCTTAACCTCGAAAATTTCCAGGATACAACGCTTTATAACTATCTCGTGCTGGGCGGCTCCATCAGCGATGATTATGGCTTCTCACAGCTGAAAATGTTTTATTCTGTAAAACGGGCGGATGATAAGGAACCTGCACCGGCCAAAGGAATTCCTGTTCCCTTTAACAAAACGGTCAATACGCAGAGTTTTTATTTTCAATGGTATGTAGACAGCCTTAAACTGGCTCCGGGCGATAAGATCGAGTACTATGCCCAGGTGTGGGACAATGATGGCGTAAACGGCCCGAAAAGCGCCAAATCTAGGTCAATCCAGTTCACTGTTCCTTCCAAAGATCAATTAGAGGCCGAGATCAAAAAATCAGAGAAGGAGACAGAAGATCAAATGCAGTCTGCCATGAAAAAGGCGCAAAGCTTGCAGAAAGACCTCAACAATCTGGATAATAAGCTTAAAAGCAATAAGGAACTCGATTTCAAAGAGCAAAAGCAGATCGAGGAAGTGCTTAAAAAGCGCGAAGAGCTGATGAAAGAATTGCAGGCTTTGCAGGAAAAGAACCAGAATGCGAATGAAAAATCGAAGCAGTTCAATCAGCAAAGTCCGGAGTTGCAAAGCAAGCTGGACCAGCTTCAAAAGCTGATGAATGAGCTTATGGATAAAGACACGGAAAAGCTTTATCAGGAATTGAAAAAGCTGCTGGAACAAAAGCAAAGCGACCGCATGTCGACCATGATGGAGAAACTACGCAACAAGGAGAACAATCTCGAAAAAGAACTGGAAAGGACAATGAAACTTTTCAAGCAAATGCAGCTTGAACAAAAAATGGAAAACCTGACCGAAAAGCTGGACGAGCTCGCCGACAAGGAAGATCAGCTTGCGGATAAAAGCCAGGAGAATGATAAGAACAAAAATTCCGACGATAAAAAAGGCAAAAACGACGAGCTGAAAAAAGAGCAGGAAAAAATTCAGGAAGAATTCAAAAAAGCTCAGGAGGATGCAAAAGAAGCTGAAAAAATGAGCGAAGAGTTGGAACAGCCGCTGGACACGCAGGAAGAAGAGCAGAAAAACGCGTCTGAGCAGATGGAAGAAAGCAAGAAGCAACTCGATAAGCAACAGAACCAGAAAGCCTCTGAATCGCAGAAAAAGGCTGCTAAATCGATGAAGAAAATGTCGGAGTCGATGCAGGAAGCGATGGAAGCTGCAGAAATGGAACAAATGCAGGAAAACCTGGACGCATTGCGCGATATTCTGGAAAACCTCATCACGCTTTCTTTCGACCAGGAAACATTGATGAAAGATTTTCGCGGCGTAAGCTTGCAGGATCCGCGTTTTATCAAACTGGGCCAGCAGCAGCTGAAATTAAAAGACGATGCGAAAGTTGTTGAAGACAGCCTTTACGCACTTGCGAACCGTGTTATCCAAATCCAGTCGTTCATTACCCGAGAACTCAATGATATGAAGTCTTACATGGACGAGAGTGTAAAAAGCATAAAAGACCGCCAGATCAATGTGGCAACTTCCAAGCAGCAATTCGCAATGACATCCATGAACAATCTCGCATTAATGTTGAGCGACGTTTTCAATCAGATGCAACAGCAAATGGCGATGGCGATGCCGGGAAGTGGTAAGGGCAAGAAAGGAAAACAGAAGGGCGAGCAAAAGGGAATGGGCGAAATGCAGGAGAAGCTTAACGGCGAAATGAAGAAGCTTGGAGAAGGTAAGGAGGGGCAGGGCAATAATTCCGAAAAGCTCGCCAGAATGGCCGCTGAGCAAGCGATGATCCGCAAAATGATCCAGGACCTGATGGAGTCGCAGAAAGGCACAGAGGTTGGAAAACAAATGGGTAAAGAGTTACAGGAAATTGCCGAGAAAATGGATGAGACAGAAACCGACTTGGTGAACAAGCGCATTACGCCAGAGCTCATCAAGCGCAACCAGGAAATCACGACGCGCTTGCTCGAATCTGAAAAAGCAATGAAGGAGCAGGATGAGGACGAGCAGCGCAAAGCACAAAGTGCGAAACAATTGCCAAGACAACCTCCTGCGGCATTTGAAAAATACATTCGCGAGAAGGAAAAGCAAACAGAATTATTAAGAACCATCCCGCCCACATTCTCTCCATTTTACAAAAGAGAGGTCGATACCTACTTCCGCAAGTATCAGGCTAAGAACTGATTATAAAAGCATTTTGTTGTGAACATTCCGGTGACCGCGTTTTAACACTTTTTAAGCAAGTTGTTGAAAGCGCGGTCATCGGCTAAACTGATCTTAACCGGATAGTTTAGTATGTTTGTAATATTTTACCGTTTAGTATGCTTAATTTCTTCACCGAAAACGTCGATTTCGACCTGTTACGCCCGTTAAAAACAAAGAAGTGGATCAAAAACACCTCAATATCAGAGGGTTACGAAATTGCCGATTTGAACTATATTTTTTGTGACGACGAATATCTTCTGGAAATCAACAAACAATATCTGGATCACGACTATTTCACGGACATTATTACGTTTGACAATAGTGAGGAAGACAATGTGATTGAAGGTGATATTTACATAAGCGTCGATAGGGTAAAGGAGAATGCAGCGACGTTTCACGCCGATTTTGAAACTGAAATGCGCCGCGTTTTAATACACGGATTACTCCATTTAATGGGTTATGATGATACGGATGAAAAGCTAAAAGCTGCAATGCGGGCCAAAGAGGATCAGTATCTTCTGCTCTTCTAGTTAAATTTCCACGTGGAACACTTTAATTAAAGTGGTTTAATAAGTAAATGAATTATGTTTCAAGAATATGATGTAATCGTGGTGGGAGCAGGCCATGCGGGTTGTGAAGCAGCTGCGGCTGCGGCAACGATGGGCTCCTCCGTTCTGCTGATTACAATGAATATGCATACCATTGCCCAAATGTCTTGCAACCCTGCGATGGGGGGCGTGGCGAAAGGGCAGATCGTTCGAGAGATCGATGCACTCGGCGGACAGTCGGGGATCATTAGCGACAAGACAATGATCCAATTCCGGATGCTCAATTTATCAAAAGGCCCTGCCATGTGGAGTCCAAGATGCCAGAGCGACCGCGCTATGTTCGCTACCGAGTGGAGGAATGTTCTGGAGAATAATCCGAATGTCGACTTCTGGCAGGACACTGCTAAGGAAATTATTATCAAAGACGGGAAAGCTTGCGGTGTAAAGACAAGCCTGGGGATTGAGATACATTCAAAATCCGTCGTGCTAACCAACGGCACATTTCTAAACGGACTGATCCATATTGGTGAGAAAAACTTTGGCGGTGGCCGAACCGGTGAAAAAGCTGCGACAGGAATTACCGAGCAATTGGTAACACTGGGCTTCGAAGCCGGACGCATGAAAACCGGGACGCCTCCAAGAGTCGATGGCCGCTCGCTGGATTATTCCAAAATGGAAGAACAGCCGGGCGACGAAAATCCCTCTAAGTTCTCTTACTCGGACACAAAGCCGCTGGCGAAACAACGAAGCTGCTGGATTACTTACACCAATTCAGAGGTGCACGAAATCCTGAGAACCGGCTTCGAGAAATCACCCATGTTTTCTGGAAGGATCAAAGGAATCGGTCCTCGGTATTGTCCGTCTGTTGAAGACAAAATCAACCGGTTTGCCGATAAAGACCGCCACCAGATTTTTGTAGAGCCGGAAGGATGGGATACGGTTGAGGTCTACGTAAATGGTTTCTCGACTTCGTTGCCGGAAGATGTGCAATACGCCGCGCTCCGAAAAATCCCAGGGTTTGAGAATGCCAAAATGTTCCGTCCTGGATATGCAATCGAGTACGATTACTTTCCGCCGACACAATTGAAATCGACGCTCGAAACACATTTGATTCAGAACCTCTTCTTCGCGGGCCAGATCAACGGAACAACGGGATATGAAGAAGCCGCTTGCCAGGGATTAATGGCCGGCATTAATGCACACCAGAATGTGCATGACCTGGATCCGTTTGTGCTAAAAAGATCGGAGGCATACATTGGTGTCTTGATTGACGATTTGATTAATAAGGGGACCGAGGAACCTTATCGCATGTTCACTTCACGTGCTGAATACAGAACATTACTGCGCCAGGATAACGCCGACATTCGCCTAACTGAAAAAGGTTTTAAGCTAGGACTGGCGGATCAAACCAGGCTTGATAATGTTGAAAAGAAGAAAGCCGAAGTGGCTGAAATCATCGCAGCATTCTCGGCCACAAAATTGACCCCGGAAGAAATAAACCCAACGCTTGCCGCTATCGGCACGGCTCCATTGCGGGAGAAAATTTCGCTAGCACAGCTTTTGAAACGACCACAGATTTCGATTGACCAGCTTACAGAAGCCAGCCCTGTAGTGGAGACCTTGCTGGAAAAGTTTGGAAAGGATTCGATCCATCAGGCGGAGATCAATCTCAAATACGACAGTTATATCGAGAAGGAAATGTTGCTTGTTGAGAAGATGAACAAGTTAGAAAACCTGAACATTATTGAAAATTTCAATTACGACGTGGTCACTTCGCTATCTTTTGAAGGTCGCGAAAAATTGAAAAGAACTCGTCCACAAACCATCGGACAAGCTTCACGGATCAGCGGCGTAAGCCCTTCCGACATTTCAGTATTAATGCTATTTATAGGACGATAATGCCGTTAGAAACACTCCAGAATTGCCCGATTTGTGATAAGTCCAGCTTCAATAATTATTTGAATGTTGAAGATTACACCGTTTCTCATAAGGAATTTACGATCCAGCAATGCAATAGTTGCTACTTCTTGTTCACTAATCCGCGTCCGTCGGAAGCTGAAATAGGAGCATACTATCAATCGGAGGACTACATTTCTCATCATGACGAAGAGAAAACAAATCTGATTTCGAAAGCTTATACAGCGGTCAGAAACCATACAATTAAACAAAAGGTCGAGCTGATTAATAATCTTTCTCCTTCTAAAGGTAAGATCCTGGATATAGGATGCGGAACGGGAAACTTCCTGGCAGCAACGGCGAAAGATGGTTGGAAAACTTTCGGGACGGAACCCGATTCCGGAGCACGAACAATGGCGCAGAAGAGAGCAGGAACTTCCATTTATGAATCCATTAACGCTGGCGAACTGACTGCTGAAACTTTTGATGTGATCACATTATGGCACGTTCTTGAACATGTGCACCTGCTTAACGAAACCGTGGAATGGTTGCATCAACATTTGAATCCCAATGGAAAAATCCTCATTGCCGTTCCAAATCCACAGTCATTTGATGCAGTTAAGTATGGCCGTTTCTGGGCCGCTTATGATGTGCCGAGACATCTGTACCACTTCACTAAGGGAACTATGAGAACGCTGCTTCAAAAGCATAGTTTGGAGGTTAACAGCATTCTCCCAATGTGGTTTGATTCATTTTATGTAGGAATGCTCAGTTCAAAGTATAGTGGGGGAAGCATCAATTATTTTGACAGCGTGAAAACCGGCATTCTTTCAAACTTAAAGGGAAGTGCGAAGGATAAGGAGCATCTCAACACATCGAGCCTCATATACATTGTTTCAAAAAAATAATCAGAAATTCTGACAACAATCTGAATGGGCCCTCAATACGCGTTATCTGTATTGCGGGCCTTTTAACTTTATAAATCAATGATCAGAACCATTGCCATTGCCATTATTTGCCTGATAATTTTCGGTCGCTGTGCCCAGCAAGTTTCGCCTACGGGAGGAAAAAAGGATTCAATCCCACCGACGCTTCTGGAAAGCAATCCGCTGAACAAAACGCTTAATTTTAAAGGCAAGAAAATCGAAGTTTTTTTCGATGAATATGTGGTTGTAGACAACATTAATCAGAAACTGATCATTACACCAGAAGCCGATAATCCATATTCCTACAAACAAAACGGTATGTCTGTTTCATTGAGTTTTAAAAATGAATTCAAAGACAGCACAACTTATACATTGAACTTCGGAGACGCAATACGAGATTTTGCGGAGAAAAATCCGGCGAAAAATTTAAAACTCGTATTCAGCACAGGCAGCACACTCGATTCCGGACGCGTTTATGGAACTCTGAAAGACATTAAGACCAATAAGCCTATTTTCGATGCGTTAGTAGGACTTTATAACCTCAGTGATACACTTAACATCGCAAAACAAAAGCCATATTACTTCTCGCGCACCGATAGCAGCGGCGTATTTTCCATTGAAAATATTCAAACAAGAGACTACAAACTAATTGCGATCGACGACAAAAACCGCAATATGCTCTACAATGCTAAAGACGAGCGTATGGGCTTTTTGAGCAAGCCCGTAACGGCTGGTTCCGACAGTGCGTCCTACAATCTAAACATGTTTCTTTCCGACAATACAGCGCTCAAAATTCAGAGAACCATTCCGAGGGTCAACAATTATGCTGTTGTATTCAGCAAATCAATAGAAAAAGTGGACGTGAAATTTATGAATAACGACACGTTACCCTATATGCTGGAAAACGGTGCGGCCTTAAAGTTTTTCAATGTTCAGCCACATCCGGATTCGACATTAGTAAAACTAACCGTTACAGATTCCCTCGGAACCGTCACCGATTTTGAACAAAAGATTGCATTTCAAGCGCAAAGAGGGAAGGAGCGGCAACGTGATCCATTCAACATGACGACAAAACCAGAGGGAAATAAAGCGCTCACCAACACATTTACCTACACGTTAAACCTCAATAAACCGGTCCAGTTTCTGGATGATAAAAACATCACTCTCATCACCGACAGCCTTACACACGAGCCCCTAAGCGCATTCAAATATCGCTGGGACCCTACGCGCACGACCCTCAGCATTGAGGCAAAATCATTCGCAAAAGACACCATTAAGTGGGACTTTCCGAAAGGAAGTATGTTAAGCGTAGAAGGGGACACTTTACCAAAAACCCTCTTAAAGCATCCTGTTTTGAACGAGGAAAATTATGGGCAGATAAGGGGCGCAATTGTCAATGCAGACACATCAATGCGTTACATTATCGAGCTGGTTGACGAGCAGTATAAGCTTATTGAAACGCAGTATACTTCTCCATACACATTCATTCACATCCCGCAAGGTAAATATTACATTCGGGTTACGCTCGACGCCAACCGAAACCGACGCTGGGATACCGGTGAGCTGGATAAGGATAAACAACCTGAGGCCATCTATTATCTCCCTGATAAAATTCTTTTGAAGGCCAATTTTGAATTAAATGACGTGAATGTCACCCTGCCAAAGTAAAAAAATCTCAATTCTTTATACACCTACTGTGGATAACTATGTTAATAACCCGTAAATTTTGTTGGTAAGCGGGTCGAAATTGTTAACAATTATGTGGATAAGCATGAATATCTGTGGATAAAAAATCGATTGGCGCACTTTTGTTGGTAAATATAAACTAAACCGAAGTTAACACCGCGTTGATACACTTTAGTAAATGTGGATAAGACAAAACACACCGATTGCTACGTTACCAACACTGGAGTGTGAACAGATAAATTCCTAACTTGTAATTCAGCAAGTTAAACGTTGATAATTCAGAACGCTTAAGTGGATAAATGCCTTTAGTTATTCACAATGTGTGGATAACTATGTTAATCTACAGTGGATAAACTAATTATCCCCTTATCCACAGACATAGTAAGTGATAATAACTAAAGAAAATTTTTTTTATCTATTATGAAAAAGGTTTCGAGATGGGTGTTGATATACATGCTTCTTTCCGGGGCCGCCGCGGTGGGGCAGTCGGAAAAGGAGATGGCTGAAGAGTATTTTAAGAATAATGATTGTCCAAAAGCGCTGACTTACTACACCAGCTTTTTAAAAACAACATTTGAAAAAAACGCGCTGAAGAATTACACGAATTGCATCATTAAGACAAAAGCATGGGGTGACGGCGAGCAATTTTTCAAAAAGCAGATCAAAAGCGATGCGCCTAATGCCAGCTGGTATCAATTGTACTGGGGCGTGCTCCTGGAAGGCCAGGGAAAGCCTCAGGAAGCCACGAAAAAGATAGAGCAGAGCATTGCAGCATCCGGTGCGAGGATCGAGCTTAAACGCGATTTGGCGGAAGAGTTCAGGGCAATCAATAAACCTGAATGGGCCAAGCAAATATTGATTGAAGCAAGAGAAGCTGCCAAGCGAACCGACATTTTTCAATTGGAACTGGCGAGTGTTTACCGCGACCTGAATGCTCCTGAGCAAATGATCGACGAGCTGTTGTCGTATGGTATGCGTTACCAGAACATTGAGGTGGTCCAGAATATGCTGCAAGACTTTACGAAGGACGAGAAGGAACAGGCACTATTGGAAAAGGTGCTTTATGACAAAATTCAAAAATTCCCCGCCGAAGGTTTTTATAATGAATTACTGATCTGGTATCAGATCCAGAAGAAGGATTTTTACAAAGCATTTATCCAGGAACGATCGCTTGACAAGCGTTTCAAACATAATGGTGCAAGACTTTACAATCTTGGAATGCTTGCGCTTCAGAACCTCGATTACACCAATGCCGGAACCATCTTCGATCATCTGGTGAAGGAATATCCCAAAGGCCAGCTATATCCGGTTGCAAGGAGAATGGCGATTTTTGCCAGAGAGGAACAAGTAAAAAACACGTATCCGATTAAGCGTAGTGAGGTGCAAAAGCTCCTTGGACAATATCAGCAACTGGTGGATGAATTGGGGGTTAATGTGCGGACAGTGGAGGCGCTAAGGAACATGGCGATCCTGAATGCCTTCTATATGGATGATTTTAAAAAGGCAATCGAAATTCTGAACACGGCGATCGATGCAGGCAAGGGAGAGAAGAATTTTGTAGACAAATGCAAGCTTGACTTGGGCGATATTTACCTGTTGCAAGGCGAACCCTGGGAAGCGACATTGGTCTATTCACAAGTCGAAAAATCGCAGAAGGATGACCTCCTGGGTTATGAGGCCAAGCTGAGAAATGCCAAGCTGCATTATTATAAGGGAGAGTTTGAATTGGCAAAAGCCGTGCTGGATATTTTGAAGAAAGCAACTTCACGAGAGATCGCTAATGATGCCAATGAGTTGTCGCTGCTTATTATGGACAACACCGGGTTGGATAGCACGGAGTCGGCAATGAAGCAGTATTCATCTGTGGAGCTGTTGTTATTCCAAAACAAAAAGTACGAGGCCATCGATACATTAAAACATCTTTATACAAAATATCAAAACCACAGTCTGGCCGATGAGATCCTTTGGCTGACTGCTAAAACTTACATCAAGCTCGACAGTAATCAGCAGGCCATGGAAAACCTGAAAGTGCTTACGACCAAATACGGTCATGACATTTACGGAGACGATGCTTTGTTTGCTTCGGCAAAACTCTATCAGGAAAAATTAAAAGACAAAGATCTTGCGATGAAGCTTTACCAGGAGCTGATGGAAAAATATCCGGGGAGTATTTTTGTCGCCGAGTCGCGAAAGCGTTTCCGACTTTTGCGGGGAGACGTCATTAACTAAAATTTCGTGCAGAAAAAAGAAAGAGGCAGAAATCGTCAAGATTCTGCCTCTTTTGGTTTTGATATTTACGCACTTGGATGCGATTGAATGGCTGTAAGCAAATCTCGTGCGCTTAAATTTGTTCAAAAATCAATTTAATGTATTCATTAACAGCTTCTTAAATTCCAAAAACGACGCATCCATTTTTGTGGCTACTTTTTCAATGGAAAGCAGGGAACGGAGTCTTTCAGGGATTTCGATCTGTTTTTCCAAAGTTTCTTCAACGAGCTCAATAAATTTGGCTGGGTGAGCCGTTGAAAGGAAGACACCGGTGAAGTCCGAAGTATTTTTTTTACGATATTCTTCAAGACCCTGGTAAGCGACTGCAGTGTGCGGGCACATTACATATCCGGAATTTTGGAAAACTTCCCGCATCGCATTTTTCGTTGGCTCGTCATCAAAATAAAATCCTGAAACTTTTTCAGTCGCAGATTTCCAATCGTCGCCGAAAAATCTTTTAAGCCTCACAAAATTGCTGGGGTTGCCAACGTCCATTGCATTCGATATCGTTTCGATAGATGGCAACGGTTCGTAGGTTCCGTTTTCCAAATATCGAGGGACAGCATTATTTAAATTTGTAGCCGCAACAAAATGTTCGACCGGCAAGCCCATCCGATAGGCCAGAAGGCCGGCGCTAAGATTTCCGAAGTTTCCGCTTGGTACAGCAAAAACAATGGGCTTACCCAGTGCTTTTAATTGCGCATATGCCGAAAAATAATAAAAGGACTGCGGGATAAGGCGCGCTATGTTGATAGAGTTAGCGGAAGCCAGGTTGAATTTTGCATTTAGCTCAGGATCCAGAAAAGCTTCTTTGACCAGTTTCTGGCAATCATCAAATGTTCCTTCAACCTCAATCGCGGTCACATTATGGCCAAGCGTAGTAAGTTGTTTTTCCTGAATGTCGCTAACCTTGCCGCTTGGATAAAGTATAGTAACCGAAATGCCGGGAATTTTATAAAATCCCTGTGCAACCGCTCCACCTGTGTCCCCGGATGTGGCAACCAATATTTTAATTTCCTTTTTTGAGCGCAGTAAGTAGTATGACATGATAGCAGCCATAAACCTTGCTCCAAAGTCTTTAAAGGCCATAGAAGGGCCATGAAAAAGCTCTAAAACGTAATCATGTTTATTGATCTGCCGGACGGGTGCATCGAAATCGTAAGCGTTATTAATAATGTTTTCAATCTCGCTTCTTGTAATTTCGTTTCCGAATAGGGTATGTGTTATCTCAATGGCAATCTCATTGAAAGTCTTATTTTCAATATTTGCTATAAAATCAGGCGAAAGCGCCGGGATTGTTTCAGGCATATAAAGCCCGTTATCGGCAGGCAGGCTATTCAAGATCGCTTCTTCTGCCGAAGCCTTTATACTGGCCGTTTTTGTACTATAGAATATCATTTCAGTAACTATTGTGCAAACTTGAGAATTCAAATTTAAGTAAAAAGCGGCCAGGACGGCGCTACAAATTTCGAGTGAGTTTAAAATACGTCAATGAATTTGTCTGGCAAAGACTGTGTTTTGTAAATTGATTTATAATAATTAACAAACTATAAATATGTCAATAGGTATTTTTAATGTTCCCGCAGTAAGGAATGAACCTGTCAAAAATTACGCACCAGGCAGCCCCGAAAGGGATTTATTAAAAAAAGCGCTTGAAGAAGCAAGAGCAAAAACGATTGAGATTCCCCAGTATATAGGGAATAAGGAAATATATTCTCAAAATAGGCGAGCTATATCGCCGCCTCACGATCACCAGCATTTATTAGGTTATTTTCATGAAGGTAGCGCGGAAGACGTGCAGGTCGCTGTCGATGCAGCTCTGGAAGCAAGAAAAACCTGGGCTGTTCTTAATTGGGAGCAGCGTGCAGCCATTTTTTTAAAGGCAGCAGATTTGATTGCGGGTCCTTATCGTGCAGAGATCAATGCTGCAACAATGCTGGGGCAATCCAAAAATGCATATCAGGCGGAAATAGATTCGGCTTGCGAAATCATTGACTTCCTGCGACTTAATGTCAACTTCATGCGAGATATTTACAGCCAGCAGCCGATATCCTCCGATGGTGTCTGGAACCGGATGGAGTATCGTCCTTTGGAAGGATTTGTGTTTGCTATAACACCTTTCAATTTTACTGCCATTGCTGGAAACTTGCCAGCTGCGCCAGCATTAATGGGCAATGTTGTGATTTGGAAGCCAGCTTTCACACAGGTTTATTCTGCCAATGTAATTATGAAAGTGTTCAAAGAAGCTGGTCTTCCGGATGGTGTGATCAATATGGTTTTGGCTGATGGTCCTGTTGCAGGGGACGTTATTTTCAAACACCCTGATTTTGCAGGAATTCACTTCACAGGAAGCACCAAAGTGTTTCAAACAATATGGAAGACTATTGGTGAAAATATTGCTGCCTACAAGTCGTTTCCAAGGATAGTTGGAGAAACAGGTGGTAAAGACTTCGTTTTGGCCCACAAGTCAGCCGACCCTAGGGCGTTAGCAACCGGCCTGGTAAGAGGCGCGTTCGAATATCAGGGCCAGAAATGCTCAGCCGCTTCCCGGGCATATATTCCTTCTAATTTATGGGAGGAAGTAAAACAGTTGATGCTCTCCGATCTGGAAGAAATTAAAATGGGTGGGGTAGAGGATTTTTCGAACTTCGTAAATGCAGTGATTGATGAAAGGGCATTTGATAAAATTACGGGATATATATCAAAGGCAAAAGGAGATGAAAACGCAGAAATTGTTGCTGGTGGAGACTTTGACAAAAGCAAAGGCTATTTTGTACGGCCTACTATTATAAGAGCGCTCAAAACAGATTATGTGACGCTTTGTGAGGAAATCTTTGGGCCTGTTCTTACAGTATATGTATATGATGAAAACGAGTTCGAGAAAATCATCCCGATTATCGACAGGACTTCGCCATATGCATTGACAGGAGCAATCTTCGCAAATGACAGATATGCCATTCAGTATGCTTCTGAACATTTGGTCAATGCTGCGGGAAATTTTTATATCAATGATAAGCCAACTGGTGCAGTGGTAGGTCAGCAGCCTTTCGGCGGGGCACGTGCGTCGGGTACAAATGACAAGGCTGGTTCCGTTCTAAACCTGCTTCGCTGGGTATCACCACGGGCAATAAAAGAAACACTTGTTTCCCCACTTGATTACAAATATCCCTTCCTAGGAGGCATATAATTGGACAATTTTTGTGATTTATTTAAAGGGTTAAAGAACTTTAAGTTTTTCAAAGTTTTTTTTTGAAGTGATATTGCAACCCTAAAATCTTTTTCTACCTTTGCAATCCCAATCGCAAACGGCGAAAGAGAAAAGAAGAAAAGAAAGCGCGATTGGCCCTGTTCTTTGACATGATGAGATAAACCAAGAGAGTAAGAAATATTCGTTTAAGAAGATTCGGTCCTTCCTTAACGGGAAGAGATCACAACAAAATTTACAATGGAGAGTTTGATCCTGGCTCAGGATGAACGCTAGCGGCAGGCTTAATACATGCAAGGCGAGGGGGCAGCAATGTCAC
>NZ_FUZA01000004.1 GCF_900167945.1 Dyadobacter psychrophilus | reverse complement strand
AGCAGGCAATTATGTGTTGTTAAAAACTGTTTTGATCGCAATGTGGCCAGAATGGTGGCTAGCAACACATAACTGATTACACAACATATGAACTTTTATGTTGTGCACAACATAACAGATCAATTGCTACAAGGCATCTTAGCCTTCTGTGATAGAAAAGTAGGTCGATAAAATAATCGCAGTTATCAATTGTAATGCGCTTTTGCCTTGCCATAAATGCAAAATCGCTGGCAAGTTCAATGATAAATTTTTGAAGTTCAACAATGATGGAAGTTTCCAGATCTTTTTCTGAGTAAGCATCTTTCAATCCGAGAAAGTCCAGAAAATAGGGATCGCGAAAAACGAGGTCGGGATTTAACTTTTGCTTGGTTTTTAGCAGATTAAGATCATTGATGATCGTCTCCTCCGGCTTTTTGCTAATGGCAGTTCGTTCGTATAACATGGATTTGATGCGTTCCCGAAAAGTTCTTACACTCCAGTTTTCGTGTATGCACAGATGCGTGTAAAACTCACGTCGCAAAGGCTCATTAATAGGAATCAGTTCTTTAATGTGTGACCAGCTTAATTGCCGCGTTAATTCAAGAACCTCATCCTGATTAGTAAACACCTCGGCAAACTGGGTCAATCTCCATAAATTTTTCTCTGAAAAAGAGTTGCCATATTCCATTTCCAATTGTCGCGACAGTGTAGCGACAATTGTTTTGCCATACTCCGCCCGCTTATTTTGAAGAATTTCATCATTGATTTTTTTACCAATCTGCCAATACAACATACTCATTGTTGCATTTATAGAGATAGCAACTTGCCGCTTGCTTTGCTCTATCAGCTGTTTTACAGAGGAGAATAAATGCTGGCCTTCTAATTGATCATTCATCATATTATCAAACGAGTTTAAAGTGTTTATTACTTTTTCACTCGTTTAGACGCAGCGTCACAATTCAGGTCACGTTATTTTCAATTTATTTTTAAAAATTTCTACTCCTCGTCATAAAACGTCAACGGGCCTTTGTAGTGAGCGGTCACGTGTTTGCTGTTTCTTTCTATGCAGTCAATGTCGAGAATATAGTTGGGGCCATCTTTTTTTACGGTTAGCTTGCCCTCTTTCAGCTCGTAATATTCGCCGTCCTCTGTTGCAAAGTCACCGTTGAAGACTACGTAGGAATCAAAAAAAGTCTTCACTTCTATGGTAAAGTCGTTGTCGAATGTGTATTCGCCTTCATCCAATTCAGTTCCTGTGGCACTGATCAGCTCAAAATAAATCCCGTGTCCTATCCCGTAAATGGAATCGATATGGCCGCCAGATTCGCGGATTTTTACACCATCGGAAGAGAGGAAAAGGACTTGTCCACTTTCGCCTTCGGGGTATTTTCCCAAATGGATTAACAGTCCTTTGGAGATCTCAAACTCCCTTCCATCGTGCATCAAGGCGTTTTTGGGCTCGACTTCCTTGTCATCCTTACAACCGGCAAATGCCAGGATCAACAACAAAATGATACAAAGCGATTTTGTAAAGTTGTACATTGTTCAAAATAGTTTAGGTTAAACATCGGGGTGTAAAATCAAACAAAAAAAGCATTCAGGTTGTACGCGTGACTAATACAACCTGAATGCTTCAACGCAATGCTATTTATGACTTACTTAATGTGCGGGCCTGTCCGGAGCGGGAGCCGATGCATGGTAATCTTTCTGAATAATCTCTGCGTATTTATCTAACAATTCAATCACCTTCTCCCGCGATTTCGCCCTCACAACTAACCCCACATGGTACGGCTCATTCATGCGCCACACAATTTCCGGATCATTGAAAACGGATAAGTCCGGCCATTCCTGCCTCGCCAGCGAAATAATGATGCCCGAATAATCTTTTCTGACGGCCGGCAACTTGTAATTATCTCCTTTTGCTTCCGCCGTCTCCATTTTGGCCCATTCTTTCCAGAGATTGATGCCCGAAGAAGCTTCCACCATTTCCGAAAGATTGGCACCCCCTACCCGCGAAGATGTTTCCAGAAAATAATATTTTCCATCATCGTGGCAGCGTATAACCTCCGTATGCGAAGCGCTGTGCTTTAATCCAAATGCTTTCAAAAGATCCACAGCGAGTGTTTCTAATGCATGCTCTTCCGAGGAATCAAACGGCACGGTTACCGATCTGAAAATGCCGCCTCCGTGTGCCACATCAAAAGGCGGCGCCAGATATTTGCTGTTCCAGGAAAAAATAACCCGACCATTATACGAAATGGAATCTACGTGATAAACATTCCCGGGTTTGTATTGCTCCACCAGATAAGCGTGCCGTTTATCGCCAAGCTGATGAATGGTCTCCCACAATTCCGCCGCGTTTTCCATCTTCTTTATTCCCGTTGCCGAAGCCTCAGACCGGGGTTTGATCATCCAGGGACCAGGATATTTTTCTATGAAATTATTAATGGCTTCATCATTGAAAAGCGCAGAAAAGCCCGGAACCAAAATGCCTGACTCTGCCGCCTTGGTTCGCATCGCCAGTTTATCCCGAAAATATCTTCCCGTTGTCTGGCCCATGCCCGGAATCCGGAAATATTCCCTGATATGCGCTGCTTTTTCCACATCAAAATCATCCAGTGCCACCACGCGGTCAATTGGTCTGTCGCGCATCACGTAAGCAAGACCGTTAATGATCTCGTTCATGTTGTACTTCCCGTCTTCCCCTTCCTCCACATAAAAAAACTCGTCAACCGAGTCCCTTACCCAGGGCTTATGCTCCAATTTCTTGGCTGTGATGAGGAAGACCTTGTTACCAGATTCCTTTAAAGCCTTCAAAAAATCGTTGCCCTTGAAATATGTTGATATGCAGAGAAAAGTAAGCGCTCGGGCCATAAAATTAAGCTTTTGTGGAAAGTAGCTGACAAAAATTCTGAATGTTCAACCCAGAACTTCCTTTTTCAAATCTAGCAAAAAGAACCAATTTAGCAAGACAAGGGCCATTTAAATTATCGCTGACAGGTAAGCGCGCAACAAACGTACGCCATAAGCAGTGCCAGCCCGGCCCGGAGCAAATTCCGTATCGCCAAACGCCGTCCCCGCAATGTCCAGGTGTGCCCACGCCGGATGTTCGTCTGTAAATGCTTCCAGAAATTTGGCAGCCACAATGGCCCCTGCCAATGGTTTGCCGTGGTAATTTTTTACATCCGCAATGTCGGATGCGATCTCCTCTTTATAGGCATCCCAAATGGGCAGCCGCCACAATCTTTCCCCGGTTATATCACCCGCTTTTGCCAGTGCTTCTGCAAGCGTGTCGCTCGGCGTGAAAAGACCGGCCGCTTCGTAACCCAATGTCTGAATCACGCTTCCTGTAAGCGTTGCCAGATCGATTATTGTGTCCGGCCTGAACTCCCGTATCGCATAACTAAGGCCGTCAGCGAGGATTAACCTGCCCTCGGCGTCCGTATCGATCACTTCAATGGTCTTACCCGAATAGGAACCTATTACATCTCCCGGCTTCATGGATAGTCCGTCAACACTGTTTTCGGTGGACGGAATTACACCAATGATTCTGACCGGAAGTTTTAACTGCGCAGCCAGTTCCACGGCACCCAAAACGGCCGCCGCACCGCCCATATCACTTTTCATCAGGTGCATATTGGCAGAAGTTTTGATAGAAATCCCGCCTGTATCGAATGTTACGCCTTTACCTACAAGCGCAACGGTTTTGGTATAATGCTCCGGTTCATATTCCGAAACGATCATTAATGGCGGTGCCGCGCTTCCCTTGCCAACAGCCAGCAATGCATGCATACCCAGTTCTTCAAGCCGGGTTTTGTCAAATACAGTCACTCTATAACCATTGCTTTCACCTGATGCGGTTGCCCATTCTGCAAGCGTTGCAGGATTTTTGTAATTCGACGGAGCGTTCATCAGATCCATGATCCGCAACTGAACCAACGCAGTCTTCTGGGCAACATTTATTGATTCATCAAGTTCAGGAGTATTTTTTTCTGTCAAAACCGACAATGTTCCGGTTTTAAAAAAGGCGCTTAACAGCTTGGGTTCTGTTTTATAAAGTTGCAGATCATAACCACCCAAGATAATCCCGTTCACGGCATTCTCGATCCATTCCGGTTCACGACCTTTGCAATCCAGAACAATCTCGTCCGGCCAGCGGTCTTTGCGTTTGAAAAAAAGCGACCTGAAAATCCTGGTAATAGCCGGAAGCTGCGGTGATTTCCCCAGCCCGATCCAGAGTTCCCTGGAAGAATACCACCACATTTCGCCTTTTTCAGCCTTGAACATGGCTTGATTTTCGGGCTCGGAACCTTGTTCAAACGGACGGATCAGCAACACATCGTCCGTGGCCTCCAAAATTTGTTTTATCTGCATTGTATCTTGTAAATCATTAAAATCATTTTAACTGCCCGGCCCGCTCAATCAAATTGTCACGTTGAGTCTACCGGGACGACTGGCGTACGAAACCCGCCTTTTAATCCAATCCGCCTCTGCGGGTCGGCTTTCTTGGCTCTGGCCATGCAGCCGGCTCGCCTTTCGCATTCAATGGCAAAACGCTCTTCTCGCGGGAGGTTTTGGTAGGATCTTCGCTGGCCTGGTAAGCCATGATAGCAGCCAGAATTGCATTGCTGCGCACATCATCAAACACGATTTTGTCGTACGTATCCCGATTGGTATGCCAGGTATAAGTCCCGTAGGACCAGTTCAAAGAGCTTAATGAAAATGCCGGAGCGCCAGCCGCTACGAAAGACGCAAAATCGGATCCGCCAGCGCCAGGCGCACCGGGAAATTTAGATTCAATAGGCGCTTTTATGTTGTCAGGAACCTTGGTTAGCCAGCGGCTCAGATATTCATATGAATTCAAAAAACCTTGACCCGAAAGGTTAATAACCCTCCCAGTTCCGTTATCCTGATTAAAGACCGCCTGAATGTTCTGCACAATTTCCGGGTGATCTTCCACAAAGGCACGTGAACCGTTCAACCCCTGCTCCTCGCTTCCCCAATGTCCTACAAGGATTGTTCTTTTGGGATTAGGATACACTTTTTTAAGGATACGCATGGCTTCCATCATTACTATTGTACCCGTTCCGTTGTCCGTTGCACCCGTTCCGCCATCCCAGGAATCGAAATGAGCGGAGAGGATTACGTATTCATTCGGTTTTTCCGAGCCTTTGATTTCGCCGATCGTATTGAATGTCTGGCTCACGCCCGTTTCCTTCGCATCTGCCCGAACGCTGATCTTAGGCGTGTGCCCCGACTCCGACAAGCGATATAGTAAGCCGTAATCTTCAAGTGAAATGTCAACAGTTGGGATTGTCTTGGTATACGCCCCAAAAATCTTGTTAGCACCAAAACCCTTAGACCAATAAGACATGACCACACCAGCGGCTCCCGCTTTTTCCAGTGCAACTGGCAAAGTACGCGCCGTATAGCCACTCTTTTTCAACCTGTTTGCCCAGGCTTCTGTCTGGACGTCACGTTCTTTTTTCATTTTTTCAAATGATTCTTTGGTCGCAAATTCCTGCCAGTTATAATCGGGGCGGCCGGTTGGCTGGTTCATGCTGATCATCACAAATTTGCCCTTTGCAGTCGGCAGCCATTTCTGGAAAGCCAGTGAATCCGTAACGTCAGGAAGAATGATCACCTCGGCGGTCACCGTTTTCCCGCCTGTTCCCGGGCTCCACGCCAGCTGCATTCCTTCCAGCGACTTCACTCTGGGTGCCACCATGTCAATGTGTGACACGCCGCGTTCCCAGCCGCGCCATTCACCCCATTTTTCATTTTTGGCCGTAATGTTCCACCCTTTATATTTGGCCACTGCCCACTCGTGCGCCTGTTGCATTTGCGGCGATCCCACGAGCCTCGGCCCGATCACGTCCATTAATTCATGCGCCAGTTTTTCCAGTTGTGAGTTTTCGGTTGCTTCTTTAACTATATTTTCAATAACCGGATCTTTACTCTGCGAGAAACCAGGCCGGATTTGAAACGTGAATAATAATAGGAAAAGGAAGGAGATTCTTTTCATGAATATGTTGGTTTAAGAATTGATCTGTTACCTAATATATGGTAAAAAAAATTGTTTCATTCGTCTTCTTTGCAAATTACTTCGTTGGTCTCCTGGCCGTAGCGTTGTCTCTGGAGACGATGTTTCAACTTGGGTTGCCTTTCAACGCTGTTCCTTATTATATCCTCATTTTCTGCGCTACGGTGTTTTATTACACCATTGCATATTCTATCCCGCCGGGCTCTGCGTTTTCCAGCAACCCGCGAACGGAGTGGTATCGAACGCATTACCGCTTTACACGAGTCAGTCAATACGTACTTTTTACAAGCTGTGCCGGAATTGCAGGCTGGTTGTTGATTCGTGATTTTGACAAATTATTGCGTTTGCCGTTTGCAGACTGGCTCCTCATTTTAACCATTCTCGCTGCCGCGATCTTGTATTACGGTTTGCTGCCAAAGTCCATCATTTCATTCAATCTCAGGCACACCGGCTGGCTTAAAGCATTTGTTATTGGCTTTGTTTGGGCTGGTATCGTGAATGTATTTCCAATCGCAATGCTTCGGATCGAGCAGGACATTGTGGTTCACGAGCCCATTTTTATGTTCTGGCTATTTGTCAAAAACTGGATGTTTTGCACCGTTAACGCCATTATGTTCGATATGAAAGATTATGCGGACGATGCCAACATTCAATTAAAAACATTCGCAGTCAGGATGGGGCTTGGCAATACTATTGTTTATGTGCTCGTGCCTTTGTCCCTTATCGGCTTGGCTTCCTTCCTGACATACGCCCACTTCCGGCATTTGAGCGCCCCGACCATTCTCCTGAACATGCTTCCGTTTGTTTGTTTGCTAGGCGTTGCGTTTGCATTACAAAAACCCAAAAGCGTGCTCTTTTATCTGATCGTGATAGACGGATTACTGTTATTAAAAGCTATCTGTGGGATTGCAGGCAGTTTTTTCACTATACAATAAAGCCATGAATAACAACTATGATCGCGCCGCCGGTTTTTACGACAAGCTTTCAAAGGTTGTATTTGGAAATGCACTGACTGAGGCGCAGCGTTCCGTCTTACATTTTATCCCTGAAAATGCGAAAATCCTTATTGCCGGCGGAGGAACAGGGATGGTTTTGGAAGAGATCGCGCGCATGCGGACGAGCGGTATTCACATCACCTACGTGGAAATTTCGGAGAAAATGCTTGCAGTCGCCAGGAGAAGGAAGGTAGGCGAAAACAAGGTTCAGTTTATTCACGCTGCAATCGAAACATTTCATTCAAATGAAAAATTTGATATCATCGTCACCTCCTTCTTATTTGATAATTTTAAAGAGGACAAAGCAGCAGTTGTCTTCAATGTCCTTGATAATCTGCTCATTCCAAATGGGTCTTGGCTTTTTACTGATTTTAATATTGAAAAAAATCAAAGCCGAATCTGGCAAAGATGGCTGTTGAAATCGATGTATTTCTTTTTCAGGATTATTTCAAATGTAGAAGCAAATGACCTTCCTGAAATTGAAATGCTATACAGCAATGCCGGATACAAGGTGGTTTTTCAAAAGCTCTTTTACGGAAATTTTATCAAATCATTTGTATACCAAAGGCCTTAACCCAATGCTGTACGCCTTCTCCCGAAAATAAAACGCTCATTAAAAACAACGATAGAAATTAATATCAGTGAATATGCTGTGATCTGGATCGAATTGATAGGCTCGTGGAAATATAGCAGTGCAATGACAAAGTTCATCAAAGGATTGATATACAGCAAAATACCCATCGTAGAGGAGGTTACCCCCTGTAATGCATACAAATTCATATACAAAGGCACGATAGTGAACAATACGGCTATGAGGAAGATGAGCGCGTAAAACGAGAACTCTGTCGGCAACGCTTCGCTATATTGCGGATAGAATGGCAGCAGGATTAATGCTGAAAAAAGAATCTGAACAGTTAGCACTAAAAACTTGTCCATACCTACATTTTTACGCTGGCTTACCAGATAAAATGCATAAGAAGCCGCCACAATCAAGCTATAAGCAATGTCTGATACATTGTTGAACGACAGCAACATGCAACTCGCAATACTTAGTAAAACTGCTGACCACTGCCATTTGCTTAATTTTTCATTCAATACAAAATAGGCAATCACGGTGGTCATGATGGGGCATACCAGATAGGCGAAAGAGGCTGCTTTAACACTGATATGGTTCATCACATAAATAAAGAAAAACCAGTTGGCTGTCAGCAAAAGTCCACCTGCAAATGTGAGTATCGTGACTCTCTTTTTCTGCGCGGCAGGCATTTGACGGAATGTTTTAATGTTTTCCTTCAAAACTTTTATCCGAACAAACAGGCTGATCACCGCCATGATAACGGCGCAAAAAAGGACGCGGTAAAACAGAATGTCGAGAGAAGCGTAAGCTTTAAGCGGTTTCAAAGCCAGACTAAAAAACCCCCAGATTACAAACGAAACAAATGCTGCCAGATAGTATTTTGAAAATTTCATGGAGCTGGTAATATGTATCAAATGGCGTGGATGGACTGTTTTTAGGAAACAGTAAAAAGAATGCACGGGTTCGGAGGCATTGAAAATCATTGGTTTCTCAACTTTTGATGCTTTAATAATGCAAAAAGGAACCTTAGCCGTTATTTTCGACTTGAATTAAGTGTTAACAATACAATTCAATATGACTTTTTCCGAAATCAGGCTTGTAGCGACCGATATGGACGGCACGCTTTTGAACTCCAAACACGAAATACACGAATCTTTTTTCCCTATTTTCAGAAAATTAAAAGACCGCGGCGTCATTTTTGTTGCCGCCAGCGGACGCCAATATTTTAATCTGGCCAAGGCATTGGAACAGGTTAAGGATGAGGTAATTTTTGCAGCAGAAAATGGCAGTTATGTTGTTTTCAAGGATGAAGAAATCCACATTCAACCGATAGATGCAGACATTGTGATGGAATTGGTAAAGATTTCACGCCCTATCAAGGACACTTATCCGGTGATTTGCGGAAAGAAAAAAGCTTATGTGGAAAATGACGAACCTGAATTCATCAATCATTTAAAGCTGTATTTTGAAAGATATGAGATCGTTGAAGATTTGACGAAAGTAGAAAACGACCAGTTTTTAAAATTCACGCTTTGCGATCTTGCGGGTTCAGAAGTGAACAGTTATCCGCATTATAAACAATTCGAAGACAGCCTCCAGGTGAAAGTTTCCGGGCCGATATGGCTGGACATTTCGCACAAAAAAGCAAATAAGGGACGCGCTATGGAAGTTTTGCAGGAAAAATACAACGTCACATTCGACCAGACCATGATCTTCGGCGATTATCTCAATGATCTGGAAATGCTGCAAAAAGGACATTACTCTTATGCGATGGCCAATGCACACCCGGACATTAAAAAAATAGCCCGTTTCATCGCCAAGAGTAACGATGAAAACGGGGTTGTTGAAATCCTTTCGGAAATTACGGATTAGCCTGTTGGGTCAGTCCGTATATTTTTTAAATATGGAAGTCGCCGTGTGGCCGCCAAAACCGAATGTGTTATTCAGCGCGTAATTCACGGTTTGCTTCACAGAATCACCTAATATAATGTTCATTCCTTCCGGCGTGGCGTCGTCCAGCGTCTCCGTATTGATCGTGCCGGGAATGATGTCATGCTTTACTGCGAGCGCACAAACAATACTTTCAATCGCTCCGGCCGCTCCCAACAAGTGTCCTGTCATTGATTTCGTAGCACTTATTGCAACGGGATGATCGCCAAAAACGGTCTTGATGCCATTCAGTTCGCTCATATCACCCAGTCCGGTTGACGTGGCGTGCGCATTCACGTAATCGATTTTGTCCGGCGTGATTTCCGCTTCTTTCAAAGCCTTTCTCATGCCCAGCGCCGCACCCATTCCGTCGGGCGGCGTACCCGTTAAGTGGTAAGCATCAGCCGCCATTCCGCCTCCTACTATTTCGGCATAAATTGTTGCACCGCGCGCCACTGCATAATCCAGATCTTCGAGCACCAATGCAGCCGCTCCTTCGCCCATTACAAAACCGTCGCGGTCCTTATCGAATGGACGGGAAGCTTTTTCAGGGGCATCATTGCGTTTCGATAACGCCTGCGCCGCACCAAAACCACCCAATGCAGAGTAAATAATGGCTGCTTCCGAGCCTCCTGCGATCATTAACTTGGCCTTGCCCATTTTAATGGTGTCAAAAGCGCTGATAACCGCTGTGTTGGACGAAGCGCAAGCTGATACTGTGCAGTAATTCGGGCCGTGTAACTTATGACGGATCGAAATAACGCCTGCTGCAATGTCCACAATCATTTTTGGAATAAAGAAAGGGCTGAAACGCGGAACACCACCCGACGCATGGAATTCGAGCAGCTGGTCTTCAAAAGTGCCCATTCCCCCGTTTCCTGTTGCCCAGATCACACCCATGTCATAGCGGTCCTCCACATCGATCGTGCTGAAATCAAGTCCGGCGTCTTTAATGGCCGTGTCCGATGCCGCAATCGCATACTGCGTGTGCAGGTCGAACTTTTTAAGCTCTTTTTTTTCAATATAATCCTCCGGATTGAAGTTGCGAACTTCGCAGCCGAATTGCGTCTTAAACTTAGAAACGTCCATTTTCGTGATAGTGGCAGCACCGCTTTTACCATTCACAATATTTTCCCAAAATTCATCTACCGAATTTCCGAGGGGAGAAATAACTCCCAAACCAGTAACAACTACTCTTCTCATAAAAATTTAGAATTTTCTCGACAACATCAGGAGTTATTCGTCAAGCTCCTGAGTCACTGCATCTTTGAATAAGGTTTCCACCATTTTTTGCACTCTTGGACCTACAAGCAATATCACCGGAATGACTATCGTATAGGCCATAATCCAGGATTTCAGCCAAATCACCAAAAAATTGGCAACAAATCCAATATTTATAGAAACCAAACTAAAGGAAATTATACCCGTAGTGATTACTCCCATAATCATCGCAAACGCAATTTTTTGCTTCATTTTCTATTTTTATTTGGTTTCAAAATTGTTACCGGCGGACACTTCAATGTCATGCTGCGTGCAAAGGATTCATTGCCAAAAGCGCTTGCTCGGGAGATTGCAGGAATAATCCAAACAGATCCGCAGTTCTGCCGACGTGGATTTCGTAAGTGTCATTTTCAAATGCGTGGACCAAAGCCTCGGCTACTTCACTCGCAGGAATGCCGTTTTCTCCGCCTATTTCTGTTGAGAATTCGGTGTTCACCAATGGAGGCATCAACTCAAAAACCTTCACGGACGTAGACTTTTCCAATGTTAACCTCAGCGACTGTGTGTATGAATGCAACGCAGCCTTACTGGCAGCATAAGTTGGGATCACGTGGTTTGGCACGAATGCCGCAATGCTTGAAACGTTCACAATGGCCGATTCCGGCTGCGCTCCCAGCAGTGACAACAGTTTTTGATTCAAGCCGACAATAGACAAGTAGTTTGTCAAAATCTCTTCCTCAGCTCTTTCATAAGCGTTGTCCACATTATTAAGCAAATAATAAGAGGCTGCTCCTGCATTGTTAATTACAATGTTGAGGTTCGGAAAGTCGCTTTTCAATGTGGAAACGAGTTTTTCCACATCCTGCTTGTCAGCAACGTCACTAACGATCCCGGTCGCATTGTTCAGTTTTGAGACTGCATTAGTAAGGCGGTCTGCATTTCTGCCGGTAATGATCACTTTATTTCCTGTTTCTGAAAAGATCTTTGCTATCTCAAACCCGATTCCTGCACTTCCTCCTGTGATCAAAATTGTATTTCCTGAAGTTTTCATTTTTGCTTTTGTTTAATTGAACTGTTAGTATTAAAATATACCGATCGGTATATTTGTGTTTAAAAAAAATGCTATAAATCGTCAATCATTTTTTTAACTGCTTTCATAATCGACTTCCTGTATTGCAACTTGCCCGTTACTTTGCTGATCATAATTCCGCCTTCAACCAGCGCGATCAATGTAATAGCGACGTCCTCGGGATCCAGCTCAGCGCTTAATTCGTTGTCCACAATGCCCTTCTTGATCAGTGCTTCGATTTTGTTTTTCCAGGAATAGATCGCATCAGCCGCTTTTTGGCGGAGTGGCGGATGGGTATCGTCGGCTTCGATGGAAGTGTTGAGAATTGGGCAACCGCCCTCGGGAAACGGGTAGGTCAGAAAATTTTCGTAAATGCGAACATACACCATCAACTTCTCTTTCACCGACTTCTGCGCATCCATTTCTGCCTGCACAGCGCTGAACATTTTTTTGAGGTTAAAATCAAAAGCAGCCAGCGCCACTTCGTCCTTATTCCGGAAATTCCCGTAAATGCTCCCTTTCGTCAGGCCCGTAGCCTCGATCATATCATTAATTGAAGTGCCTGAATAGCCTTTTACATTGAAAATCGGTGCCGTTTTTTCAATGATAAATTGCCTGGTTTTTTCTGCCTTGTTCATGTGCTTCAAATTGACAACACAAAAATATACCGTTCGGTATATTTTTGCAAGTAAAGTCTCATTTATTTTTAAAAAATGTTTTATCAAAACAAAAAAGCGGCCAGGTTTCATAACCAGGCCGCTATCTTATTCCCACAGCTAATTTTTTATTTCGCGCTTACACGCCATATCGTTCCGCCCGAATCGTCATTTACCAGCATCGAGCCATCTTCCATCACAGTAACGCCAACCGGACGTCCATAAACCTTCTTTTCGCTTTCTACAAAACCGGTCAGGAAGTCTTCGGGTTTACCGGCAGGTTTGCCGTTTTTGAACGGAACAAAAACCACTTTATATCCCGATAGCTTAGAGCGGTTCCATGAACCGTGCTGGCCTATGAATGCGCCACTCTGATATTTCGCAGGAAATTGTGTTTTATCATAAAATGCAAGTCCCAGTGACGCCGTATGCGAGCCTACCGGCACATCAGGCACCAGCGTTTTCGCAACGAGATCGGGACGTTCGCCCTTTCTTCTCGGATCTTCATTCTTTCCAAAATAGGCATAAGGCCATCCGTAAAACCCGCCTTCCTTCACGCTCGTAATGTAATCCGGCACCAGCTCGTCGCCCAGCTTATCTCGCTCATTCACGGCTGTCCACAATGTATTTGAGCCGGGAGCCCAGTCCATTCCAACCGGATTCCGCAGGCCGCTTGCATAAACCCTCTCACCCGTTCCATCCGGATTAACTTCCAAAATATTAGCCCTGCGCTTCTCCTCATCGATTCCATGATCTGCAACATTACTGGCCGAACCCACCGAAATGTAGATTTTGGAACCATCCGCATTTGCAAGCAGGTTCCTCGTCCAGTGATTGTTATATCCGCCGGCAGGCAAATCCACGATCTTTTCGCCTTTGCCTGTAATTTTTGTTTCACCGCCTTTGTAAGGATATTTATAAACGCCATTTGTATTGGCTACATAGAAAAAGTTTTTCAACACCAACATTCCAAGCGGCTGTTTCAGATTTTCCATGAAAATTTCCCTGATCTCGGGCTTACCATCTTTATTCACATCACGCAAAAGTGTGATCCTGTCTGCACTCTTTTCGGTAGCGGATTCAGCAACAAAAACATCTCCATTAGGCGCTACGTAAGTCCAGCGCGGGCTTTTGAGCTTATCTGCGTATTTGCTGACCGTAAAACCTGCTGGTGCCGTTGGCATCTTTCCTTCCGGCCAGCCAGCCTCTTCCGGTCTGTTTTCCACCGATTCCGTTGTAAATGGGGCGGGTAATGTCAGGCTGTCTGTCACTGTTTCTACCGAATCGGATCCGCTTTTTGCGGCTTCTTCCTTTTCTTCATTGCTTACCTTGCTGCTGCACCCGGCCAATGTAACGGCCAGGAAGGTGCATGCGAGTATGAGGCTGTTTGTCTTCATTCTGTCGATGGGTTTTTAAATAAAAAAGCAGATCATCGGTTTCTTGACCATTGATCTGCTTTTTTACAATAATGATGCCACTTAGCTTAATAAAAGCATATTAGGCAGCAATGAACATTGCTATGGGACCGTATCAGAAGCTAACCGGAACCTCCACAACGGACGAAGCCCAACCCATGAACATTTTTGCCGAAGTGTCCGAAACCTTCTCAAACACAATAGAGAAGTTCTCGATCGGTGCCTCCGCATTTTTCACGGGAACCGTTACGCGAAGCACATCATTGGCCTCTTTATATTTATAAGCGCCCCAATAATCCAGGTCAGAACTCAGGATAACCGTCCATTCCTTTTCGCCCGGAATGCTGAAAAGGGAATACGTGCCTGCCTTCACTTTTTTGCCCCCAAATGTCGCATCCTGATAAAATTTGATCTCTGTGGACTCATCCGCGCCCGTTCTCCAAACTTTTCCGTAAGGTTCGAGTTTGCCAAAAGCCTCTCTTCCTTTCAGATATGGACGGCTGTACGAAACTTTTACCAATGCCTTTTCGCCATCCTTCCGGTCATGGGCAAAGTGGTCGGGGAAGTAGGCAATGTCACGCGGACTCTTGTCCAACGGCCTGAATTTCTGCGCCTGCGCTGCAAACGCAATGAGGAATAATGTTAGGGAAAGGAGCAATGTTCTTTTCATAGAAGTTGATTTGAAAATAGAAAGTAAAATAATATTTAACGTTTCAGATAATTAAGCCATCATTTTCCCGCTTAGGACCGGTCTTGCGTCTTTTGTTTTGGCTAAAATGGCGAGGCTGCGTTTGAATTCAACTTGAACGGCGTCGCCTTCGAACTTGCAGGTGACGGTTTCATAATGTGCTGTTTCTATAAATCGCCATGTCATTTCAAATGTATTTTCGTCAACCCAGGCCCCGTTACCGGCCACTTTCGTTAGTTTTTCGCCAGGAACAGGTGTAAGTACGAGTTTCAGAGGCATCACTGAAAGGTTGGTTAACCCCACTTTCCAGTTACCCAATCCGTTCACGATCAAATGTTCGCCCCTATCATCATACATGCGGAACAGGCACCAGCCTTTGGCAAATTCAAATGATACTTTATTTACTTTCAAACTATTATCAGCAACTTTGAAGCTCTTGTTATTTAGTTTCGCGGTCAATTCAGACGTTGGCGTTCCCGAAGTGAGTGGCAACGCGAGGGTTGTCAACTTTTTTTGCAGCTGAGCCTGAATTTCTTTGTCAGCAGGCACGCCTGTTGCTTTCACAGCTGCAAGAATGTTGTTCCAAACATGATCCAGAATCGCCTGCATATCACCTGTTTCGCTGGTAATCGCAATCACCATATCTTCCTTTGGCATGACAATGCAATATTGCCCGTAAGCACCATCGCCGCGGTAAGCACCATTCCGGCAACGCCAGAACTGGTAACCATAACCTTGCAGCCAGTCGTTTTCTTCCGGTTTTCGGGAACCGCCTTTTGACATAATGTGCGAACGCGTGGCTTCCTCAACCCATGCAGCCGGAAGAATTCGCTTGCCGTTCCATTCACCTTTCTGCAAATAGAGCTGTCCGAATTTGGCGATGTCCTCTGTCTTCACCCGAAGTCCCCAACCGCCTGTATTAATGCCGTTCGGGTCTACTTCCCAATCCGGATCGTCAATGCCCAGCGGCTCGAATAAACGTGGCGTTAAAAATTGCAACAATGTTTGTCCGGTCAATTTCTGAATGATTGCAGACAGCATATACGTTGCCGCGCTGTTATACACAAAGAATGTGCCGGGCTCATGCTCAACGGGAAGTGAAAGGAATGCTTTAACCCAATTGGTTTCCTTGGATTCCCTCACCCGGCCCGTGGCGTCCTTATCATGCCCGGTGGACATGGTAAGCAAGTCTTTTACGCGCATAGCAGCCAGATTCGCGCTCACCGTTGCGGGCTTGTCATCCGGGAAGAACGATAAAACTTTATCCTCGACAGTCAGCTTTTTCTCTGCAACCGCCAATCCAATGGCCGTAGAAGTAAAACTTTTACTCAGCGAATAAAGCGTGTGCTTCATATCCGGCCCATAAGGTGCCCACCAGCCTTCCGCTACGACTTTTCCCTGCCGAAGGATCATTAAGCTGTGCAAATTCAACTTGTCTGCTTCCACAGCATTGGTAAAATCCAGAATATTTTTCGCCGATAATCCCTGCGATTCGGGCGAGCTGCGTGGTAATTGCCCGGAATGCAATGTTGCTGCCCAGGCCGATGCCGGAATTGCGCTGATTATGCCTAATTGTAATGCACCAAATCCAAGTTGTTGTAAAAATTCCCTGCGATTGTAAGACATGTCTATGGAGAATAAATGTTCAGAAAAGTCAAATGGTCGGGCGGCTGTGGACAGGTCATGGACGATTTGTCTGCGGTAATGGTATCTTTGTGCTTACAAAAATATTTTTTGACCAACTGCGCAGCACTTTATGTCTTTCGAATCGCTTGGCTTGTCCGAACCATTATTAAAAACCATTGCCGAACAGAATTATACTCAACCTTATCCGATCCAGCAAGAAGCAATTCCGGCTATATTGAAAGGAAATGATGTTTTAGGCATTGCTAAGACAGGTTCCGGGAAAACGGCAAGCTTTGTTCTGCCGATTTTGGAATTATTTCAAAACAAACCGGCAGCACCGAACAGGCATATTTCTGCATTGGTACTGGTTCCTACACGAGAACTTGCGGTGCAGATCGCGGTTGTTTTTCAAACATTCGGCGAAAGACTTCCCCGCAAAGTGAAGACGCTGGCAGTATATGGCGGTGTTTCAATCAATCCGCAAATGATTGGCTTGCAAGGTGTTGAAATTCTTGTTGCCACACCGGGGAGGCTAATCGATTTGTTATCTCACAAGGCACTTAACATTTCGGAGACGCAGATTTTGGTTTTGGATGAGGCTGATAAAATGCTTAATCTGGGTTTTGCAGAGGAAATGAAGGACATCTTTTTTCTTTTGCCCAGAAAGCGTCAGAGCATTCTGTTTTCAGCAACACTAGGCGAGGAAATTGACCAGATCAATAAAACGCAGCTTAAAAACCCGGTACGCATTGAGATTGAGGAAGAAGAACAAAACCTTGATCTGATCAAGCAAACCGGCTATTTCGTTGATCCTGACCGAAGAGGACCATTGTTAAGATATTTGATCAAAACGCAGGAAATGAAGCAGGTGCTCGTATTTGTTTCTGCTACGAGAACGGCCGATAATCTGGTTGAAAAACTGAATAAGAACGGAATTCAGGCCATGGCGATGCACAGCAAAAAAAGCCAGGGTGCCAGAACGGAAGCTTTAAACAAGTTCAAGGCTGGCAAGCTAACCGTGCTCGTTGCCACAGACCTCGTTTCCCGCGGGATCGACATTCAATTTCTTCCTTATGTGATCAATTTTGAGCTTCCACGATCACCCAAAGATTATGTGCACAGAATTGGCCGAACTGGCCGGGCAGAAGCGTCCGGAGAGGCGATCTCCTTAATCTGCCCGGAAGACGTGCACCATTTTAAAATAATCCAAAAGAAAATGGGCAAACGCGTCGAAATGCTGGAATCCTACGACCTTGAATTAATGGGTTATTGAGCCGTTTTGCTCTTGCTTTTTGCCGCCAGTTCTACAATGTCCTTCTTGCTGCCGGACCAGAAAGCGATTTTCCGGCGGTTGAATGTATACGTTACAGCAACGGAATCTCCGAAACTAACGATCGCAGGATAGGAATATTCGTCGTCTTTTTTGCCGGTTGCAATGTCGAGCTTATCGGTCCAGTTTTGGCCGTTGTCGTAAGATAATGTTAGCGAAAGCGGCGATCTTGAACCCCAGTCTTCGTTATCCGGGTTGTAGGCCAGCACCAATGTGCCGTCTGTCAGTTTTGCTAAATCAATCCCGCTATTGGGGTTAGGCAGGCTGGTTTTCTTAATGGGTGTCCAGGTTTTTCCATTGTCGAAAGAATCACTTCTGCCGATCACGCCGCCTGTTGTTCTTACCAGCATATGCACATTACCGGGTTTGGACTCCCACAATGTTGGCTGAATTGCGCCTTTTCCCTTTATTTCTGTGGTATCAATCTTAAAATAAGGGCTCGCGGTCCAGGTTTTGCCCTTATCCGTGCTTCTGTCTACAAAAACTTCCCAGCGATTTACCTCGTTGGATGCGCCTGCAAGCCAATCGCCGTTGGATAGTTCAATGAGCTTATCTTTTACAGGCCCTCTTCCGCCTTTATCCCCTTTTACCAGCTCAGCAGCTTCCGACCAGGTGTCGCCATTGTCCGTTGAAGTTTTCACCCACGTTTCCCAATGCGCGATTTCTTTTCCTACTTTGAAATACAAAATAATCTTTCCGTCAGCCGTTTTTTGCAACACCGGGTTCCAGTGCGCATCTTCCCTGATCTTGGCCACTTCTTTCGGCGCACTCCAGCTTCCCGGCTGTCCTTTGGAAACCCAGATGCCTACGTCCGGATTTTTTTCCTCCGTTCCTCCAAACCATGCGATCAGGTATTGACCATTCTCTAACCTTACGAGTGTAGATGCATGGCATTGTGCGAAATCGCGCTTATCCCCGAAAACGAATTCTTTATCGCTTGCTATTGAGTCTGTTAACTCTTTTTCCGCAGTTTCGGACTTTTTGGAACCGCAGGAAGTAAGCATTATTGAAGACAGGAAAAAGCCGGTTAGTAAACTTGCAGACAGGATTTTCGGAACGTGCATAATTGGTCTGAGAAAGTAGTGATTTTAAAAAGTACCCTATTCCGGGCCGATCAGGCTATTTATTTCAATAATTTCTTTAATTCATCCATGACCATTCCCGGCGCTTGCTCTTCATACAAAATGCGATAAACAGCATTCGTTATCGGCAGACTTACGTGGTGGATTTTGTTCATTTCGGTGATGCTTTTGGTGGCATAATAACCTTCTGCGATCATTTTCATTTCCAATTGTGCAGCTTTCACGCTATATCCACGGCCGATCATGTTGCCAAAAAGCCGGTTGCGGCTGAACTGAGAGTAGGCTGTTACGAGCAGATCACCCAGATAGGCGGACGAGCTCATGTTGCGTTCGCGCGGGTCGAGGGCGGTTACAAAATTCCCGATTTCCTGCATGGCGTTGGAAACGAGCACAGCCTGAAAATTGTCGCCATAACCGAGCCCGTGCGTGATGCCGCAAGCCAAAGCAATGATATTTTTCATAACGGCTGCATATTCAACGCCGTACAGGTCGTCGAGCGGGTTAGCAGTTACGTAACGGCAGGTCATCAGTTTGGCAAAATCCTCGGCACTGGGACATTCGGTGGAGGCGATGGATAGATAGGATTGTTTTTCCAAAGCAACTTCTTCTGCGTGGCAAGGGCCTGCTATAACGCAGGTTTCGTGCAGATCAATGCCAAATTCCTTTGAAATCCAGTCGGTAATGAGCATATTCTGATCCGGGACCATGCCTTTTATGGCTGAAACAATCCTTTTGCCCTGCAAATGCTTGCCCGACAGGTCACGCAATGCTTCCTGGACAAATGCTGCTGGAACAGCCAGGATCACGTAATCCGCACCCCTGACTGCTTCTGTAGTTTTCTCAAAAACCTTTATTTTTTTGGGAGAGAGCACCACATCGCTAAGATAACTTGGATTGTGATGAAATTTTCGGATATGCTCAATGTCTCTCTGATTGCGAAGCCACCACCGGATCTGGACATTATTTTGTTCACAAAGGATCTTGATTAGCGCGGTTGCCCAGCTGCCTCCTCCTATCACCGCGATTTTAATGTTGTTTAAAAAACTCATTTTGGAAGCCTGGAAAGCTGTTCAGGCGTAATTTTGAATTGATTGAATGTTTCCAAAAATGAGAAGATTTTGACAGAAAATAAAAAATCCTTGCAGCAAAGCCGCAAGGATTTTCTTTTTTAACCTAAACTAAATCGAACTTATTACATTTTTACAACGTATCAGTTTGCGTTTTCATTTGATTTTTTATCGTCTTTTTTCACTTCTTCTTTCTTTTTTTCTACCAGGTCTCCATTCTTAAGGTTTTTGGACACAGCAATGTAAGGTCCGGAGATTATTCTGTCGCCGGGTTTAAGGCCAGAAAGGATTTCAATGTTTTCAAAATCGCTGATGCCGGTTTTTACCTCTTTCATTTCCGCTTTCCCGTTCACATCAATAAATACGATTTCTTTGATCAACTCCACCTTTTTAGGTTTTTTCTCGTCCTCTTCGGCAGGGGCCTGATCGCCTTGTTCGCCCGGTCGGGCACCGGCTGCAACGGGAGGCGTGGTGCTTCTGGTGGTTACAGCGGCGATTGGAACCGATATTACATCATTTTTGCGCTCCGTGATAATTTCAACGGAAGCAGTCATCCCGGGTTTGAACGGGTAGGATTTTTTGGATTTGGAAACCAGCAAATCAGCGAATGATTCGTTCAGGATCTTCACCTTCACCTCAAATTCAGTCACTGCGTCGGCGGATGCGCTCGAAACCGAGGTGCTGGTGGATGTGGCGGAAGCAAGTCCTGCGGCTGTGTTTGCAATTTCCTTCACAACACCCCTGAATTTTCTACCGGAAGCACTATATGCATCCACGTCGATCTCGGCCGTGTCGCCCAGTGCAACGCGCACAATGTCATTCTCATTCACATTCACGCGCACTTCCATATTACTGAGGTTAGCGATGCGCATCATTTCGGTTCCGGCCATTTGTGACGTTCCTACCACGCGTTCACCGGCTTCAACATTCAATAATGATACGATTCCGCTAACCGGCGCGAATATGCTCGTTTTACGCAAGTTCTCTGCGGCGTCTTTCAAGCTGGCTTCGGCACTTTTAATGTTATATAAGGCTGCAGAAACATTGGCTTTTGCAGATTCTACATCTTGCTGCGCCACGCCAAATGTAGATGCAAACTGTTCGTAGTCTGCGGCCGAGATCACCTTATCGTTGTAAAGCTTTTTGTTTCTGTCAAAATTGGCTTTCGCTTGTAGCAAACGTGCTTCAGCCTGAGAAACCATTGCTTTCGTCTGCTCGTAATTGGCTTTGCTGGAATTCACCGCTGCCTGCGCACGTGCCATTAACGACTCATAATTGTCAGGACGGATTTTTAATAAAAGTTGTCCCTTCACCACAGAATCACCTTCTGCAACATTCAGACTAATAATTTCTCCTGAAACGTCGGGACTTAGTTTAACCTCAACCTCCGGCTGAACTTTACCCGAAGCGCTGACGCGCTCGATGATATCTGTCTTTTTAACATTGGTATACTCAACCTCCGTGGCTTTTGGTTTGCCAATGTAACCGGCCTGTTTCGCTCCAAATAAACCCGCTACAAGAAGTGCGACAATGCCTGCTGTAATCCACCAGATTCTTTTCGAAGATTTACGTGCCATATTTACTTTGGTTACAATTAATTGTTGATTGAGGATAATGGGGAATTAAGCAAATGAATGAAGCACTCTTTAAAAATCCGATAACGGACGGTTCATATAAAAATCAAGGATCTTGGTCCTGAAAACATAATCATACTTAGCTTGAACAAGGTTTCCGTTTGCTCTGTCCAGGTTTGCTTTCGCAATGTTGTATTCAACGGAGTTTATTGCTCCCACATCAAAACGCACCTGCGAAACGCGGAATGTTTCCTGTAATGCCCGCACCTGGTTAGCCGTTGCGGAGTAACGCTTGGCTGCATTCGTCATATCAATGTAAGCCTGCTCTACATTTTTACGAATGGTCAGCTGGACTTGTTGTGCCTGATATTCGTATGTTTTTTGCTGGATCTTCGCGTTGGCGACGTTGTATTTTACTCTGAAATTGGTGAAAATAGGAATGGTCAGGTTCAGGTTGACGGCCGAGTTACGGTTGAAGTTCAATTGATCCAGATAGCGAAAAGTGCGCATTTCACCATTCTGAGTTCTTATTTTCTGTACAATAGGGACCTGCTTATTATCAATGACAACATAGTCTGTCAGGGAAATTACATCTCTCGTCGTAAAACCCGTTCCATCTCCAACAAAACGTTCATCGGGCGCCGCACTTGAAAAGGCGGTGTAGATTCCTCCGTTTAATGTTAATGAGGGCATAGCCGCTCCTTTTGCAAGATCAATGTTCGTTTTTGCTGCCGCAATGCGCAATTCCGCGGCCTGCATTTGTGGCAGGTTTCCGCGGGCTACATCAAAAATTTCCTGAATTGTGGCGTCATAAGCTTTTAAGGTCGGATCGGCAACCTGGATCATCACAACATTGATTTGCTCGCTGCCAGGCATGTTCATAAATTGTTTGAGATTCAGCTTGGCAGTTTCAAGGTTGTTTTCTGCATTTACCAATGTGAGTTCATCATTCGCGAGCTGCGCTTTGAGATCGAGTAAATTGCTTTCTGCCAATGTCCCTGCTTCAACGAGTTTGGCCGTCCGGTCAACCTGCAACTGGGACGCTTCCACTTGTCGCTTCGCCACCTCGATCAGTTCAATGTTGGTCATTACCTGAAGATAGGACAATGCTACATTGAGCATAATGTCATTACGGGCAGCATCCAGGTCCTTGGCGCTCGCCTGATAATTCTCATTATTAAACTTGATATTATTTTTGATCTGAAAACCATTGAACAATGTGATCTGCCCGCCGAGCTGATAGTTGTTCGAGTTTACATTCTGCTGAACAAACTGGTTGGTAAACGGATCAATATTTCGACCGGAACTGAAACCCTGGCTGGCACTAAAACTGATACTTGGCCAGCGCTGCCACTTGGATTGGGCGTAAATGTTGCCATTCGTCTGTACGGTAAGCTCTGATATTTTTACGGAAGGATTGGTTTCCAACGCAATCCGTATGCAATCTTCGAGTGAATAGGTGTTGGCGGCCTGACTCGTATCTTTCTGTGCAAAAGCTGTGTTTCCCGCCACAGATACACAAAATACAATGAAAAGAACTGCGGATTTGCGTAACGATTTTAACATAAGCGGTTCAGAGTTAGATGATCAATATTAGTGTTTAGCAGAAAAAACAGCCATCCATTTTATACGGACGGTTGCATATCAGGGGTAAAAGGGTGATTCGTGTTGAATAGCCGGAAATCAGTGAAAAAATAAATAACCGAGCCATATTCCGGCTAAAACGCCTATCAAATCGGCAATTAATCCTGCTACTATCGCATATCGGGTGTTCTTGATGCCCACCGAGCCAAAATATAAAGCAACAATATAGAGCGTTGTGTCTGCCGAACCCTGGAAAATACACACCAGACGGCCTATAAACGAGTCCGGCCCGAATTCCTTCATTGCATCGATCATTAATGCCCGGGCCCCGCTCCCGCTTAGTGGTTTCATTAATGCGACAGGTAAGGCATCTGTAAAGTCTGTGTTCATTCCCGTTAAAGCAAACATCCATTTAAGTCCGTCAATCAAATAATCCATTGCGCCGCAAGCCCTGAAAGCGCTGATCGCGACGAGGAGTCCTACCAGATAAGGAATTATCGTTACAGACGTTGTAAATCCGGCCTTTGCCCCTTCTATAAATGTTTCAAAAACATTCACCCTCCGATACATTCCCCAAAACAGAAACCCGGCCACGACGCCAAGCAGAACAGAATTGCCTACGAAAATGGAGACCGTTTCAATCTGCTCTTTAGGTAAGCCCGATAAGTACCACAAGATCAATGCAATAATAGTCGTGATACTTCCCAAACCGACCATAACTGTACGATTGAAGAGATTGATCTTCTGCCACGCAGCGGTGATCAGCATACTCACAACCGTAGTAATATAAGTGCCCACAACGCATGGAATGAAAACATCCGAAGGGCTTTCTGCGCCCAGGATGGCCCTTTGTGCAATGATGGAGAGCGGAATGATCTGCAAGCCGGAAGTGTGCAGGACCAGGAACATGATCTGCGCGTTGGAGGCCGTGTCCTTGCTTGGATTGAGCTCTTGCAAACTCTGCATTGCCTTTAATCCGAAAGGCGTGGCAGCATTATCCAGCCCAAGGAAATTGGCGGAGAAATTCATGATCATCTGACCGTTTGCAGGATGATCTTTCGGGACTTCCGGAAAAAGCTTATTGAAAAATGGCCCTATAAACCTTGCCAGCGCATTAATGATCCCTGCTTTTTCCCCCACATTCAAAATTCCCAGGAAAAACGCCATCACGCCAGTAAGCGGTAAAGCAATGTCCATCACCGCAACTTTGGCCATTTCAAGCATCCCTTCCGTAATCGCCTTAAATGTCTGCACATCCCCGGTAACGATAAATTTTAAAAGTGCGATGACGAAGGCAATGACAAAAAAGGATACGAAAATATAATTTAACGCCATAATGAAGGTTCGGGGTGCTAGGCTGGATTGGTAAAGATTTGTTTACAATGCCGAAAGTAAAATATTTTATTTAATGTAAATAACAAAGGTATATTGCAAAGTAGTAGCAGCATCCTTAACCAAATATTGATTCCAATGAAGTATTGCAGCCTTTTTCTCCTGCTGACATTGTTTGCCTGTAACCAGAACACCAAAAAAGAAAGCAAAGACGCGCAAGGCAACGAAATTGTGAACGACACGATTCCTGCTGAAAGAAAAGTGGTCGAAAACAGCCCCGTGGCGAGTTTCAGTGAAAAAGTTAAAGATCCGCTCAACGACTGGCGCTTTTCCGTGGATGTGTATGAAACAAAATCAACCTTTGATTTTTTAGTTAAAATAAAATACAAAGAACTGGACGCTGAGGATAACATTAAGATCCCCAACTTCGGCATCATGCCCAAAGTGGAGGTCCGGAAAGGCAAAGAAGAACAATCCTGCATCATCGGTTTCCTGGACAAAACGGGTGAATTCAAAGAATATAAGCTTGTTCAGGTGAAAAATCAGGAATTGAAGATCTCCACCATTAAGCACTACGCAAGAACTTTGTATAAAGTGAAAAAATAGTTTTTTTCGATATGTTTTTAAACGCAAAAGAGCCTGGTTTCCCAGGCTCTTTGTTTATTTAGCGCTATACTTTTCAGGCTTTAAAAACCTCATCCATTTTTTCACGGATGGTAAGCAACCGCTTTCTGTCTCCACCGGAAACTTCTGCTGATGCCCATCCTGAATAGCCGATTTTTTGTAGAGCTTTGTTTACTTCCGGCCAGTTATTGTCGCCTTCCATAAATTCTACGTCAAATCCTTTCCATAAGCCGAGGTCATTTTGCTTTTTGAAGCTGAATTCCTTTAAATGGAGTTTCAGAATGCGTTTGTTCAAAGCCTCGATCCACGAAACCGGCCAACTGTAACGAAGCACATTGCCAACGTCAAAATACCAGCCAACCATGGGGTGTTTGAAGTCATCCACATATTTTGCCGCTTCCAAAGGACTAAGCAAAAATTGGTTCCAGACATTCTCAATGGCTATTTTGACGCCTGTTTTTTCCGCTATCGGAAGGAGCTTGCGAATCTCAACCTGCGAACGCTCGTAAGCTTCACCATAGCTAACATTAGCAGTCACCACACCTGGCACGACCAATACAGTGTTACCACCATATTCTTTGGTATCCCACAATGCTTTTTCAATAGACTTGACACATTCCTCCCGTTTTTTAGGATCGGGATCAGATAATGGTAGCTTCCAGTGCATCGAATTCACAGTGCCCGGGATCAGCAGACCGGTTTTATCCCTGGCCGCAAGGACTTCCTTCATATCCAGTTTGTCGGGAGAATCAAGCTCTACACCGTCGTAACCAAGATCTTTCAGAAGCTTGAATTTATCCATGACGGACAAATCTTCCTTTATCATTCCCCACATCAGGCTCTTTTTAACCATCGGTGGTGCCAATGAACTTGCAGGTGCTATGCCTGTAAAAGGTTGGGTAGCAGCATTGGCGATTGCCGGTGCCGCTACTATTCCAGTTCCTACTGCAGTGGCGGCAAAGGCCGCCGCTGCAGTGGAAGCTGAATTTTTCAGAAAATCTCTTCTTTGCATAAGATCTTATGAAAACGCTGTGATACCTGGTTTAGCAACTTCAACAACCGGTGGCTTCATGTCGAAGCTGTAAGTATCCGGACCTAATTTTTCTGTTGAGTTCATTGCTTCATCCCAGGTTACGCGCTTTCCAGTGTACGAAGCCATTCTTCCCATGATGGCGATCAGCGTGCTTTGTGCCATAAATTCACCATCATTCACATGCTTACCGCTTCTGATGGATGCAAAAAGTTCGTTGTGCTCAGTTTGGTACATGTCATTTTGCGCACCGGTGTATTTCCATGGATTTTGTCCAAAGATCTCATGCACATTTCTCGCACAGTTCACCATTGCACGGCCTTTCGTTCCGATCGTTTCAACAAGGTAACTGTTTTCGCAGTTGGCTTGCTGTCTTGAATGGTGGAAACCCTTCGCTCCGTTTTCGTAGTCGTAAACCACGGAGAAGTGATCGAAGATGTTACCGAAAAGCGAATCTGTACGAACCTGGCGACCGCCAGTTCCTACTGCAGAAACCGGCAATTTGCCGCCCATTGCCCAGGACATCATGTCGATGCTGTGTACAGCCTGCTCCACAATGTGGTCACCTGCAAGCCAGGTGTAGTAAGTCCAGTTACGCAACACATATTCCGCATCTGTCCAGCCTTGTACACGTGGGAAAGACCACAATGTGCCTGTGTCGTATGTGTTATAAATAGCAGAAATATCACCAACAGCGCCGTCAAGGATTTTTCCGAAACTTGCACGCTTTGGCTCATGGTAACGCCAGCAAAAGCCGGACATTAAAGAAAGATTTTTTTGTTTTGCCAATTTGGCCGCATCCAAAACCTTACGAACACCAGGTGCATCTACTGCCACCGGTTTTTCGCAGAACACGTGCTTGCCTGCATTGATAGCAGCCGTCAAGTGCTCAGGACGGAAATGTGGAGGCGTTGCAAGAATTACAACATCAACACCTGAATCAAGTACTTTTTTGAAAGCATCAAATCCTACAAACTTATGACCTTCATCCACTTTCACTTTTGAGCCGTGTACTTTGGTCAGGTTTTCAAGTGAAGAATCCATTTTGTCTTTGAAAATGTCCCCCATTGCGTGAAGAACAACATTTGGATCTGCCTTCAAAGCCTGGTTGGCCGCACCGGAACCACGTCCACCGCAACCGATCAGACCCACTTTAAGCGTCTCGGCGTTAACGCCGGCAAACGCACGGTTTGGGTTAAGAATAGTAACAGCTGGTAATGTGCTGCCTGCCAGTGCAATACCTGCCATTTTCAGAACATCTCTTCGAGAAGTACTCATTGTTAATTAAGGATTAGGTGATAAAATTTATGATACATAAAAGATCTTTCGGAGCAATAAAGATAGAAAGTTCTGTTATTTTTCCTGCAAAGATGAACCAAAAAATCATTTTGCGTGCTCGTTAACACACAAAATCTTATAACGTCTGTTTTCAATTTTGCATACATTTATATTCCGAAACTTCTCATTCCTCTATGATTCACGATAATTTACTATTAATCATTTCCCTGCTTTTTATTGTTTCAATGCTCACGATGCTGAGCGAAAAAATTGGCGTTTCGTATCCTATCTTTTTGGTTATCGCAGGCTTACTTATCAGTTTTATCCCAGGCATGCCGCATATGGAGCTGGAACCAGATTGGGTTTTCCTGATCTTCTTACCCCCACTTTTATACTCCGCGGCGTGGAATACTTCCTGGAAAGATTTCTGGGAATCGCGGCGGCCTATCGGACTGCTTTCTATTGGCCTTGTGGTTTTTACGGCAACAGCTGTGGCTTATCTTTCCAGCGCGATTATTCCTGGCTTTACATTGGCCATGGGCTTTTTGCTGGGCGGCGTTATCTCTCCGCCGGATGCCGTGGCCGCGACCTCGGTTTTACAAGGACTGAAAGTCCCGAAAAGGGTCGTTACCATTCTGGAAGGTGAAAGTTTGGTCAATGACGCATCGTCACTCATTGTGTTCCGCTTTGCGCTGGCTACCATTGCCACGGGTGAGTTTGTGCTTTGGAAGGCTGAACTAAACTTCTTTATAGTGGCCGGGATGGGCGTTGTTGTGGGACTTGTCATTGCCCATATCCTCTATTTTGTTCACAAATATTTTCCGACGACACCAAGCATTGACACGGCACTTACTTTCATTACGCCTTACATGATGTACATTGCGGCCGAACATTTCGAATATTCTGGCGTGCTGGCCGTAGTAAGTGGCGGGTTGTTCCTTAGCTTCCGGTCCCATGAAGTGTTTGCCTATCAGTCTCGTATGCAGAGCACTTATGTGTGGGAGACGGTTATTTTCCTGCTCAATGGCATTGTTTTCATTCTCATAGGCCTGCAACTACCGGAAGTAATGGCGGGGCTTGGCGCCTACACATTGCTCGAGGTCGTTTCCTATGCCGTCATCATTAGCCTTGTCACGATCGTTATCCGCATCATCTGGGTTTATCCAGGCACCTACTTGCCCCGTTTACTATCAAAAAAAGTGCGCGAAAAAGAGGCGAGACCGAGCTGGCAGACCACTTTTGTCGTGGCTTGGAGCGGGATGCGCGGCGTTGTTTCGCTTGCATCCGCACTGGCAATTCCGCTGACCCTCGACGGTAAGGCCTATCCGCACCGCGATCTGATCTTGTTTATCACATTTGTGGTGATCCTCTTTACACTGGTTTTACAGGGTCTGAGTCTCCCCTGGCTAATCCGTTTGCTCAAAATTGAGGATCCGGGCGAGAATATGACCGAACAAAAAGCGATCATTAATGCACGGCTGGCGACGGTTAGTTTGGAATATATGCAGTCTAATTACGAAGGGGAAATCTCACAGTTTGAGCCTTTCAGACTTTTGAAAGACCGTTACGAAAAGATCATTGAGCTCGCAGACACCCGTTATATGGACGTTGATAACAATGCAACCATTGGCTTCGCAAGGGCTTATCGCAAAATGCTCGTGGAAATTGTGGGCATCAAGCGGGAGGAAATAAGAAAAATTCGCCGGGACAAGGTTTGTTCCGACGAATTGATAAGGACAAAAGAAAGAGAATTGGACCTGGAAGAAGCCAGACTTAGAAACTCAGGCTGACATTAATCCCAAGCCACTTCTATCACATAATTTTTTAGGTCAATGGTCGTAAAACGCTCGCCGTTCTGGCGCTTCAGTGAGATTTTACCATTCTGAATTTTCGCAACCTGTTGCGCCATCACGTCTTTATCGGTTTTCTTTCTGTAAATGGCGACCATTTGTTCTTCACTGTCGACATCCACATCAATGCTGCGTCCTTTGGCGTTGATTAATTTCGCATTATCAGGCAAATAAGGCGCTTTTGCGAGTGCCAGTGCACGTGAAGCCTGCGGCACGCCATAACCGACGAAATTGTTTCCGTAAGGATACAAATGTGCCGATTTTTCAATGAGACTGATCAGTTCCTTATTGGTCAGTTTTGGATTTGCCTGCAAAAGACAAGCTGCAAAACCGGTGATCACAGGTGCAGATAATGAAGTTCCATATAACGAAAAACAGGAAACATTAGGTTTTACATAAGATAAAAACTCGGGCCCAACGCTGCTGTAACCGATTCTGTTCCAAAGTTTTCCATTGGTCGCACCCACAGCAAGAACGCCTTTTGCATCAGCCGGAGCCGAAACGATTTCCCAGCTCTTATCATCGCCTTCATTTCCCGCGGAAACGATCAGCATGATGCCTTTTCTATCAGATGCGATTTGCGCGGCTTTTGAAATGGCGGAAGTTTTGCCATCCATTTGAGAAGGAACGTAATTTTCTTTTGGATCCGAAAATCCTTTGGCATAACCCAATGATGTATTGATCAAACGCACGCCAAGGCTGTCCATCCATTCCATAGCAGCGATCCAGTTATCCTCCTCGCCCCTATATTCACGCAATGAATAATCTGTTCTGGCCAAATAAAACTTCGCATTGGTTGCCATGCCATACTGGATCTCATCCTGGAAATCGATGCCCGCGATAGCAGCCAAAACCTCCGTTCCGTGCATGTCTGAAAATGATTCAGCGGTGCTGAAAAGCAATTCCCCGGAGCGGCCCGGCTTGACATAATCTCGGATGCCTAAAATCCTTTTGTTGGAAAAAATCTGCGTAAGCGAAAGGGAAGAATCGGCGCCATAAAAGCCCGCATCGATAACGCCTATCGTCACATCCTTGGCTGAAATGTTTTCTTTTGTAAATGCATTGGCCTGAACCTGCGACATTACCGGGGCCATCTGTGCCTTTTCGATGGCTTTGGTCCGCGCAATGTAAAATCCGGGATCAATAGGAACCACTTCCTGCACAAAGTCCAACTCGCGAACTTTCATGGCTTGCTCGCTCGTCATGATCGCCGAAACTGCATTCAGCCATTTCGAGCGGTTGATAATGTTCACGGATTGTTCGCGCAACGCCCGCTCATATTCGCCTTTTACGGGCAGGTCCATTTCGTCAGAAGCGACGAGACCTAATTTGAGGCGGTTTTCAAGCGTTAATGCAGAAACGGCCGGTACGGCGTTCAGGTCCTTGTTTTTGAGGTAAATCCAGTATTTCGGACTTGCCGACAAAATAAAAGGCGCAAAAACAAACGCAAGCAGAAACAATCTTTTCATGAATATTATCACAGTTAGGTTATATCGGTAATCTCTAAAATCAACAAATTTGGTATATCGCGCCCAGAACCGGACAAAAGGATTTTTGCAAGTTTGTCGCTCTATTTTTGAACAAGATAAACGTAATTTTACAAATTAAATTACCAGTTACAAAATTTAGCACCTATGCGTTATGCTCCTATCGGCAAGGATCTTTTTATAGAAAACCGCCGCCGGCTTACCCCATTATTGAAGCCAAAGTCATTGGTAATATTGAATTCCAACGACATCATGCCGACCAATGCAGACGGCTCTATGGGTTTCAAGCAAAATACGGACCTGTTCTATTTTACCGGTGTGGATCAGGAGGAAACAATCCTCGTCCTCTCTCCCGAACATCCTGATGAAAAGCTGCGGGAAGTCCTTTTTTTGAGAGAGACCAATGAAATGATTGCTATCTGGGAAGGTGAAAAACTAACCAAAGAGCAGGCAAGAGAAGTAACAGGCATCAAAACCATTTACTGGACGCATCAATACGAAACGGTTTTCCGCAACATTATTTTTGAAGCTGATTACGTATACCTGAACACCAACGAACATACTCGAAACGACTCCCAGGTGCAAACTCGTGAGACGCGCTTTGTGAATGAGTTCAGAGAAAAATATCCTATTCACGCGTTGGCAAGGCTTGCTCCGCTTATGCACCAGCTGCGCGCTATCAAGCAGCCAAGGGAAATTGAATTGCTCCAAAAAGCCTGCGACATTACGAAGCTTGGTTTTGAACGGCTTTTGAAATTTGTAAAACCTGGCGTTGAGGAATTTGAAATTGAGGCTGAGCTGCTGCACGAATTTGTCCGCAACCGTTCCAAAGGATTTGCTTACCAGCCGATCATTGCCTCCGGCGCCAATGCCTGCGTCTTGCATTACATTCAGAACGACCGTCCGTGTAAGGATGGCGACGTTCTTTTGCTCGACGTTGCGGCTGAGTACGCCAATTACGGAGCGGATCTGACCCGGAGCATTCCGGTGAATGGTCGTTTTACAAAAAGGCAGCGTGATGTTTATGATGCTGTTTTAAGGGTTTTTAAAGCGGCAAAAGGCATGTTGGTTGCTGGAAATATCTGGGACGAATATCATTTGGAAGTCGGCAAAATCATGGAAAGTGAACTGATCGGGTTGGGCCTGATAACAAAAGATGATATTGCCAAACAAGACCCTGAAACCCCCGCTTATAAGAAATATTTCCCGCACGGCACTTCCCATTTTTTAGGCCTGGACATTCATGACGTAGGCAACAAATACCGCCGTTTCGAGCCAGGAATGGTGTTTACATGCGAACCGGGCATTTACATTCGTGAGGAAGGCTTGGGAATCCGCCTTGAAAATGACATTCTGATTACACAAAACGGAAACCTCGATTTAATGGCGCATATTCCGATTGAAGCAGAGGAAATTGAGGAGATGATGAATCGGTGATGTGAATGCTTTGATGCATTCTTTTTGTAAATTTGTTCAGATCAAATTGAAAACAAATGGAAAACACGATCAATTTCAACATTCCGCTGTCGTTCCAACAGCTAGTGGATATAGTAAGGCAACTACCGAGGCCGGAGCGTGAAAAACTGGTTACAGTTATCCAAGAAGAGCAGCTGGACGACGAAGAACCTACAAAAGAGCAGATTCTTGAAAACTTGAAGCAAGATTACATCGCTTTAAAAGCAGGAACATTAAAGACATGGCCCCTTAAAGACGTTTTGAATGAGCTTTGAATTAATTGTTTCCACACACTTCAAAAAAGAATTAAAACGGCTTTCCAAAAAATACGATTCATTGAAACAAGATGTTCATGAGCTTGGTGAAAGCCTCGCCGACAATCCTGCTCAAGGCAAGCCTATTGGAAAAGATTGCTTTAAAATTCGCCTGGCGATAAAAAGCAAAGGCAGAGGGAAAAGCGGCGGCGCGCGAGTCATAACCTGTGTTTTTTCTTTACAAGAAGAAGTTGTGCTCCTTAGCATTTACGACAAAGCAGAAAAAGAAAACATTAAGTCAAGGGAGCTAGACGAATTGCTCAATGCTATTGCTAGGGACTAGTAACATAAACATTACCACAATCATCAAAAGCCGGGAGATTTAGCGTCTTTCCGGCTTTTGATTCTTAACAACCTTTGGTTTTGGAAATGGAGTTATTGCCGGAAGACATTTATAAGCTGTTAATATCATTTTTTCTGGGGGCTGTAATTGGCACTGAGCGGGAATACAGGAGCAAATCGGCAGGATTGCGGACAATGATCCTGATCGCGGTTGGTTCTACTTTATTTACGATTCTGTCTATTAGAATCAGTTCGGATGCGGGAAGGATCGCGGCTAACATTGTAACGGGAATTGGTTTTATAGGTGCCGGGATCATTTTTCGCGAAAACAACCGGGTTGTGGGCATAACAACCGCGGCGATCGTATGGGTGACAGCTGCGGTGGGAATGGGCATTGGTGCTGGTTTTTATGAAGTGACAATCGCTACTTTCATTATTTCCGGACTATCACTGGTCATCCTGGCCCCTATCCAAAAATTTATCCGTAAAAAAAGCCAGATCCGGAATTACAGGCTTGTCTGCCCTTATCAGAAAAAAACATTGAAACTATATGAAGAGCTTTTCAAAGTTAACGACCTGAAAATTTTGCAAGGACAGCAAAGCCGTTCCGGCGGGCAGATCACGGGAAGCTGGACATTGCAAGGCTCCGAAAAAAAGCATGAAAAACTTACGCACCATTTACTGAATGACCCCGGGATTATAGAATTTGACTTTTAGCAAGGAACTGCACATGGATTAGAGGATTAGATTTTGATTAAAAATGGATGTAAAACCCCTCCATACGCGTCTTTTGAGAACAGTAAAACGTTATAAAATATCTGGGGGAAACTTTATAACCGAAAAATACTTTATAAATAAACTAACCCACTTTCAAGAATGATTTACAAGGCCAAAACCGCGTAAATCGGAATTACAATGTTCGTTATGCCCGACATCATTAAACAAAAGCTTTGGGAAATACTGGCCCTCAACACCTCGGAACCCGAGGCTGACTGGTTAAAAAGCCGCGCCACTGCTAGTCCGATGGACCTGATGACCGCATTCGTAGCCGCTCCCAGGTTTCTATCAAAAAAAATCATTTCAGTAGATAAAGACAAAAAATGGGAGCTCAACGCCGAGATTCCCGGATTTTCTGTTGAAGGCTGGTCGCTTGTGAGATTGGCGCGCGTTTGGCTGCTTACCCAACTTGATCCTTCCGACAAGGAGGAATATGTAAAAAACATTGAAACGCTCTTTGATACGGCTGAAATGAATGAGCTGGTGGCGCTTTATTCCGCATTACCAGTGCTTTCTTATCCGGATCAATGGCTTTTCCGGGCGACTGACGCAGTTCGTTCCAATATGGGTTTCGTATTTGATGCTATTGCATTGCATAACCCGTATCCCGAGAGACATTTCAGCGAGCTGGCCTGGAATCAGCTGGTTTTGAAAACCATATTCAATGACAAACCCATTCATTTTATTGAAGGTTTGGAGAATCGCGCAAACGAGAAACTTGCGATCACGCTTTCTGACTTTGCGCACGAACGCTGGGCAGCTGGACGGAGCGTTCCGGCGCAGGTTTGGCGGCTGGCGGGTAAGTTCATGAACCCGACTTTGCTGGCTGATATGCAGCATTTGTTTGATTCTGAAAACGTTGACGATCGCAAAGCAGCTGCATTGGCTTGCAATGATTCGTCACTTGCTTCGGCCAATTATCTTTTGGCCAAATACATTGATCTTGAAAAATCAGTTAAGTCCGGCGCTTTAACCTGGGCTGATCTTGAACACTGAAACCTGAACCTATGTGCCTAAACAATAACGATACAACACCTAACCCTTCGCATTTTGAAGACAGCGAAGAAACAGTCGCAGCGCCTGCGCACCGCGACATTGCCTGGAACGACTACAAAGACCTGATCAAAGGAATGCGCTTTTTCGACCCGCATATCCACATGGTTTCCCGGACAACAGACGATTACCAGGCGATGCACCAAGCCGGCATAGTGGCTTTGATCGAACCTGCTTTCTGGGTCGGGCAGCCACGAACGGGACTTTCGAGCTTTAAAGATTATTATAGCAGTCTGGTGGGCTGGGAAAGATTCCGCTCCTCACAATTTGGTATAAAGCATTATTGCACAATGGGACTTAACTCCCGCGAAGCGAATAATGAACCTCTTGCAGAGCAGGTTATGGAAATCCTGCCTCTATATATTTATAAAGAAGGCGTTGTTGGCGTTGGCGAAATTGGTTTTGATGACCAGACTCCTGCCGAAGAAAAATATTATCGTTTACTGCTTGAACTGGCCAAATCAGCCAAGCTGCCCGTACAAATCCACACGCCGCACCGGGACAAGAAAAAAGGCACGGAACGCAGCATGGCCATTGCATTGGAACATGGAATTGACCCTTCGTGGGTAATCGTTGATCATAATAATGAGGAGACGGTGAAAAGCGTTTTGGACAAAGGTTTTTGGGCTGCATTTACGATTTATCCTTTTACAAAAATGGGCAATGAGCGCATGGTGAAAGTGGTGGAGCAATATGGCCCCGAGCGCATTATGGTTAATTCCGCAGCTGACTGGGGTATTTCCGACCCGTTGGCAATTCCTAAAACGGCTGCATTAATGAAAATGCGGGGCATACCGGACGAAACAATCCGCATGGTAACCTATCAGAATGCAATTAATGCATTCGGCAAAAGCGGGCAGATCGATGTGACTGATTTTGAGTCGGATTATGCCATCGATCATACCGAAAAGTTTCATGGAAACAGCATTTTGAGAGGCGGGCAGCAACCTTCGCCCGCCAAAGATTCATTAGTAATTAATTAAAGTGAGCAGCTTAAAACCCTATCTGCAGCTAACCCGTCCTGCCAATGTGGTCACCGCATTTACCGATATTTTTGCGGGAATGGCCATTGTACAATTTACTTTTTCAGACTTTTCTCCTGCTCTTCTGATTGTTTCCACATTGGGCTTATACGGTGGCGGCGTGGTCATGAACGATGTGTTCGACGCAAAGCTCGACGCCGTTGAACGTCCCGAACGACCCATACCAAGCGGAAAAGTGCCCTTGAAATCCGCAGCAATGATGGGCATTTCCCTTTTGTTTCTGGGGATTCTGGCAGCCGCAATGTTCAGTGCTCTGAGTGGGATGATTGCGATAGTTGTTGCTATGCTTACTGTTTTATATAACCGTTTTGCAAAGCATAGCCGGGTGCTTGGGCCGTTAACCATGGGCATGTGCAGGGGTGGAAACCTCATCCTCGGCATGAGTGTGCTGCCGGAATCGCTTCAAAGATGGGCGTGGATTGCATTATTTCCGATTATGTACATCGGCGCTATCACGTTGATCAGTCAGGATGAAGTGCACGGCGGTAAAAAGACAACACTTTACATTGCAGCACTTTTGTATTTAATCGTTCTGTTTTCGCAGTTAAAACTCGCCAATGAGCATGGTAATTTGCTTTATACATTACCCTTTGTTTTATTACATGCCTGGCTCATATTCAGGCCATTATGGAATGCAATGCAAAATCCGGTCGGGCCGTTGATTGGTAAGGCGGTGAAAGCAGGCGTTATTTCCCTGATCGTGATGAATGCTTCATGGTGCGTTGCTTTTGGTTTATGGCCACTGGCATTGCTGGTTTTGGCGTTATTGCCTTTATCAATGCTTTTGGCAAAGGTTTTTGCGGTAACTTAGTGTTAAAAATTACTTTTTTGCGTGTTCAATGTCGATTTCAATGCAAACCATACAACAGCGTTTCCAGGTAGAATACAATTATGCAGTATTCTTTACCGAAAATTTATTTGATACAAAAAACCCTTTACTGCAAGATTTTTTCAACGAATATACAGAACAAGGCTTTCAGCGTAAGGCTTTGGTGATTGTGGACGAGGGGTTTGCTCAGCATCATCCAGATTTATCTAACCAGATCCAGTCCTATTTCGCTGCTTCTGTTTCCCATATTCAGCTTGCCCCGGAAATCATCATTGTCCCTGGCGGTGAAGCTTGTAAAAATGATCCGGCCCTTTTTGACAGCCTGGTAGAAGCTGTTGATACTTATGGCATTGACAGACATTCGTTTATCATTGGCATAGGCGGCGGCGCGGTGCTGGATTTAGTAGGTTATGCAGCCGCAGTTTCGCACAGAGGCATTAAACTAATTCGGATTCCAACAACCGTTTTATCTCAAAACGACTCGGGTGTCGGCGTCAAAAACAGCATTAACTTCCGCGGAAAAAAGAACTTCCTGGGCACATTTGCCCCCCCGGTTGCCGTATTTAATGATCTTACTTTATTGAGAACATTGGACGACCGCGATTGGCGGGGAGGCGTTTCGGAAGCAATTAAAGTTGCATTGATTAAGGATGCTTCGTTTTTTGAATGGATTGAAGAACATGTTGCTGCATTAGCAAATCGCGATGAAGAAGCTATGGCTTACCTCATTCACCGCTGCGCAGAAATGCACACAGACCATATTGCAGGCGGCGATCCTTTCGAATTCGGTTCTTCGCGACCGTTGGATTTCGGACACTGGGCGGCGCATAAGCTTGAATTTTTGACAGGTTTTCAGGTTCGCCACGGCGAAGCGGTGGCCATAGGAATTGCGCTGGATTGTGTGTATGCCGCAAAAATCGGGCAGTTATCCGAAACAGAATTAAACCGCATTCTCGACGTGCTGGGCAAATTAGGCTTCGACCTTTTTCACCCAAAACTGTCGGAAAATGATAAAATCAATCTCCGTAATGGTTTAAACGAATTCCGCGAACATTTGGGCGGAAGGCTTACCATTATGCTTTTAGAAAAAATAGGAAAAGGCGTGGAAGTCCACGAACTGGATGCAGACATTATCGCACAATCGGTTGATTATCTGGAAGGAACCAAAATCATTCATGCATTATGATCACGCCTTACGGACATTTAACTTATTGCAGCAACATTCATCCCGGCGAAAAATGGGCGGACCATTTCCAGTCGCTTCGGGACAATATTCCATACATCAGACAGCAACTTGCGCCCGGACAATCATTCGGGCTTGGCCTTCGCGTTGCGAATGAAGCGTCGATTGAACTTAGTAAACCTGAGGTTTTACAAGAATTCAAAAACTGGTTGAAAGAACAGGATGTTTACGTTTTTGTGATCAACGGTTTCCCTTATGGCGGCTTCCATAACACAGTTGTAAAGGATAATGTGCATACTCCCGACTGGACAACGACCGATCGGTTAAATTATACAATCCGCCTCTTTAACATTCTTTCCGAACTGCTTCCAGAAGGAATGCATGGAGGCGTCTCTACGCCGCCGCTGTCTTACCGCTTGTGGTGGACAACGATGGAAGAAAATATTAATGCAACCGAGCAGGCGACGGATCACGTTTTGCAATTGCTGGACGAACTGATCAAAATTGAACATGAAACCGGCAAGCTGCTTCACCTCGACATCGAGCCGGAGCCCGACGGGATTCTGGACAATGCAGTTGACTTTGTGAAATGGTATCGGGATGTATTATTGCCAAGAGGAACCGCTTATCTGTCAGAGAAATACAATGCAACTGCTGAGGAAGCCAAAGCGACGATCCTGAAACACATTCAGCTCTGTTACGACATTTGCCATGCCGCGGTTGGTTACGAAGACCCGGAAGAAATTTTGGCTTCACTGGACGAAGTTGGGATTCAGGTTGGCAGGATTCAGGTAAGCTCTGCGCTGAAAGTTAATTTTTCCAATGAACGTGAAATTAAACTGAAAGCAATCGAAACATTCGACGAGCCGGTTTATCTGCATCAGGTTGTGGCTTTGAATGAGGATGAAACAAAATCACATTATCCCGATCTGAAAGAGGCGTTGACGGATTGGAATGATAAACAGAAAGAATGGCGCGTCCATTTTCACGTTCCGCTTTTTATTCATTCTTACGGCGTGCTGGAATCTACGCAGGGCGACATTATCAAAACACTCGCTATTCACCGGGAAAAGCCGTTTTCTTCGTTTTTGGAAGTGGAAACCTACACTTGGGGCGTTTTGCCCGAAGATATGCAGAAGCCCATCGGCGATTCGATCGTGCGTGAAATTCAATGGGTGAAGAAAATACTTAGTTATGAATAAAACAGTCGTAATCGACATTGTAGGTTTAAGTGCAAACCTCATCGGTGAACATACTCCGTTTCTTGCCAAATATTTAAAAGACAGACATTTAACACCGATTAAACCTGTTCTTCCTGCCGTAACCACTACATCACAAAGCACTTACATTACCGGCAAATGGCCAGCGGAGAATGGCATTGTGGGCAATGGCTGGTATGATCGTGAGGACTCGGAGGTTAAATTCTGGAAGCAGTCCAACAAGCTTGTCAAGGGCGAAAAAATCTGGGATGCTGCCAAAAAGCTGGACCCCAGTTTCACCTGTGCGAAAATGTTCTGGTGGTATAATATGTACTCGACTGCCGATTTCTCAGTAACGCCGCGCCCGCAATATCATGCAGATGGCGTTAAAGCGCCGGATTGTTACGCCTATCCACCCGAGCTACGCGATGAACTTCAAAAAGATTTAGGTCAATTTCCACTTTTCAATTTTTGGGGTCCTAACGCGAACATTAAATCCACCAAATGGATCGCCGACTCATCCATGTGGGTTGAAAAGAAGCATAATCCGACATTGACGCTGATTTATCTCCCGCATCTGGATTATTGTTTACAAAAATTCGGGCCTGACTTTTCCAAGATCAGCAATGAGCTGAAAGAAATCGACGATGTCGTTGCAGAACTGATCCAGTTCTATGAAGCGCGCAATGCGAAGATCATTCTGCTTTCGGAATATGGGATCAATCCAGTGAATAATCCGATCCATATCAACCGTATTTTAAGAAATGAAGGCCTTATTTCGGTGCGGACCGAACGCTGGTATGAATTGCTCGATGCTGGGATTTCAAAAGCCTTCGCAACGGCCGATCATCAGATTGCGCATGTCTATCTGAATGATGAATCGGTTAAAGAGCAAGTTGTTAATGTATTGAAAAAGGTGCCGGGGATCGATTTAATTTTAGATAAAGAACAACAAAAAGCATATCATATTGACCATGAACGCTCCGGGGACCTGGTTGTTATGGCCAAGCCGGACAGTTGGTTCACCTATTATTACTGGCTGGACGACGCCAAAGCACCGGATTATGCACATTTGGTGGACATTCACCGCAAGCCGGGTTATGATCCGGTGGAAATGTTTATGGATCCTAAAAATCCGCTCATTAAGCTTCGTGCTGCCTATAAATTAGCCCGTAAACTGATGGGGTTCAGGTACTTAATGGACGTTATTCCACTCGATGCAACATTGGTAAAAGGCTCGCACGGAAGCATTAATGTTCCCGCCCAATATTTCCCGATCTGCATTACAGATTCCGCTTTGGAAAAACCTGAGATCGAGGCAGTCGATGTCTATGATGTAATCTGGAAACATCTGATTTAAAACACTTTGCTAAAAACAAAAGGCGCTTCATGACGTTGATAAGAAAAAACTTCAACGTCATGACACTTAACGCACTCCCTATATTTTTCCTCTTAACAATGGGCCTTGCCACCATTTCATGTTCCAAAGATAAGGACATGGAGGACGACCCCGGGACGATTACAAATCCGGATACAACCATTAAAACAAAAGACGCATTTCCAGGTCTGACATTTACCGATCCTGTTGAAATGAAACAACTTCCGGGCGATAGCAGCCGGTTTTTTGTCGTGGAGCAGGCAGGTGTTATCAGGGTTTTTCAAAACAATGCTGCTGCAACAACCAGTTCCGTTTTTCTGGATATAAAAAGCAAAGTGCAGGATGGCGGCGAACTTGGGTTACTAGGCCTTGCCTTTCATCCTGATTTCAAGACGAACGGCTATTTTTATGTCAATTACACGGTCGGCTCACCGCTAAAAACAGTCATAGCACGCTACAAGGCCGCAACCCCAACGGCAGAACGGGCGGATCCTGCCAGCGAAGCGGTTTTATTTACATTTAATCAACCTTATGCCAACCACAATGGCGGCTCGCTTCAATTTAGCAAAGATGGTTTTTTGTATATTGCCACAGGTGATGGCGGCAGCGGTGGCGATCCGCAAAATAATGCGCAGAACCGCAAAAGTTTGTTAGGCAAAATCCTCCGCGTGGATGTAGACGGAACCGCAAAAGGCAACTATGGAATTCCCTCCGACAACCCTTATCCGGTTGGTAATAATGATGGCTATCTGCCCGAGATTTATGCTTATGGGCTGAGAAACCCCTGGCGGATCAGTTTTGATATGGAAAACGACCGTTTGTTTGCAGGCGATGTTGGACAGAATAAGCGCGAAGAAATTGACCTCATTACCAAGGGCGGTAATTACGGCTGGCGGCTCAAAGAAGGCGTCGATTGTTATGATCCCGCTTCCAATTGCAATGCGGCCGGCCTCATTGAGCCGATCCATGATTACAACCAGAACAATGGCGACAGGTCCATCACGGGCGGTTATGTTTATAGGGGAAAGGCTATCAAAAGTCTGGTTGGGAAATACATTTACGGAGACTTTGCCAGCGGCAGGATATGGGCGCTGGAACTGGATGGTGACCAGAAAAAAAGCAATGCAATTTTGTTCGAAAATAAAGGATCAATCTCCTCATTCGCACAGGATGTCAGCGGAGAAGTTTACTATTTGAATTACGGTGAAGGCAAAATAATGAAGTTTGTTCGCGGAAATTTAAATTGAAAAATTAACCGGTCATTCTATCTTTGCCGAAAACTCAAACAAAATAAGATGTCTAAGGTTCTGATCATTGGTGCAGGTGGAGTTGGAAGTGTTGTGGCCCATAAATGCGCGTTGAATAGCAATGTTTTTACGGAAATTATGCTGGCCAGCCGCACAAAATCAAAGTGTGATAAAATCGCTGCAGAAATTAAAGAAATGCACGGCGTCACCATTGAAACGGCACAAGTTGATGCGGATATCGTTGCTGAAACAGTGCTGCTGATCAAACGTTTTCAACCGAAATTGCTGATCAATGTTGCTTTGCCTTACCAGGATCTCACGATTATGGAGGCTTGCCTGGCAACGGGTGTACATTATCTCGACACAGCCAATTATGAGCCGAAAGATGTCGCCAAGTTTGAATACAGCTGGCAATGGGCTTATCAGGAAAGGTTCAAAGAAGCTGGCTTAATGGCCGTTTTGGGCTGTGGCTTCGATCCCGGCGTAACGCAGGTTTATACGGCATATGCCAACAAGCATCATTTTGATGAAATGCATTATCTGGACATTATCGACTGCAACGCGGGCGATCATGGAAAGGCTTTTGCGACAAACTTCAATCCTGAGATCAACATCCGCGAGATAACTCAGCCAGGTCGCTATTGGGAAAATGGCGAGTGGGTTGAGATTCCTGCCATGTCCATTCACAAGCCTATCGAATATCCGGGAATCGGGCCGAAAGAGAGTTATGTGCTTTACCACGAAGAGCTTGAATCTTTGGTAAAAAACTTCCCTACATTAAAGCGCGCACGTTTCTGGATGACGTTTGGACAGGCTTACATTACGCATTTGAATGTGCTTGAGAATGTTGGTATGACGAGCATTAAGCCTATCAAATTCAATGGAATGGACATTGTCCCGCTGGAATTTCTAAAAGCTGTGCTTCCTGCGCCGGATTCATTAGGGGAAAATTATTCCGGACAAACATCCATCGGATGCCAGATCAAAGGCATCGAAAATGGGGAAGAAAAAACTTATTACGTCTGGAATAATTGCGATCACGCCGAATGCTATCGCGAAGTGCGGGCGCAGGCTGTAAGTTACACGACCGGCGTGCCTGCTATGATCGGCGCTATGCTGATGCTAACGAATGAAGAATGGATGAAACCAGGCGTTTATAACGTAGAAGAGCTAAACCCGGATCCTTTCATGGATTTGCTTAACCAGCACGGATTGCCCTGGAACGAGCGGATTAACGTCCCGCTGCCGCATGAATATTGATGACTTTTCAACCTGTCAGCCTGAGCGGAGTCGAAGGCACGCTACTCCTTGGTAACGTGCCTTCGACTCCGCTCAGGCTGACAAGGTTAGTTCCGCTCAGGCTGACAGGTGTTTTGAACCTAACCTTCCATCGTGATCATCGCCCTTGTACAAACGCCACCGACAGGTGGATTGAACTTGGAAACCCGGACTGTAATGTTTGCTACGACCGGGTAATGTTCCCTTATTTTCTCGATGACCGTGAAACCAATGTGTTCCAACAATTTGGCTGGTTCCTTCATCACTTTTGAAGCGATCTGGTAGATCGTTTCGTAATTGACAGTTTCACTGAGCTTATCTTCCTGTGCAGCCTTTATAAAGTCGGCTGTGATGATGATATCCAATGCGTATTTGTTACCAATTCGTTGCTCCTCAGGATAATAGCCGTGGTAAGCAAAGAACTCAAGACCTTCAAGGCTTATTGTTCCCAATGTATTCTAGATTTGATCAAAAAATGAGCCTCCACCGGTTTTCTTTGGTTGGTTTTCGGGCACGCGCGGGCGGTTGACTGGTGCATTCTCTTGAACGCGCGGACGATTAACAGCTTGTTCAGTTTCTCTGGCCCGCTCAGTCCTTTGAAGTTCGGCCAATGCTGCCGCTGACTCCTCTGCTGCACTTTTTGGCTCCTCTTTTACACTATATTCAATTTCTTCTTCGAAAAGCTCAGGCTCTTCAATTGGCTCTGGTTCCGGTTCTGCCTCAACGGTAACCTCACTGACCAGCTCCGGCTCTTCGTCCTCAAATGTTACCTGGGGAACAAACTCTTCCTCGTCATCCATCACAACTTCTTCCTCAGCATCCACAACCTCGAATAAAACTTCCGGTTTCTCATCCTGAAGAATAACTTCTGCATCCGGTTCAGACGCCTCCTCTAGTTGCGGAACGATTCTTGGCTCAACCGGGAATACGGCTTTCTTAGGAATTTCGATCTCAGCAATATGTTGCTTAATCTCCTCCATTTTATTCAAAACAGACTGTTTGTCATATTTCTGCTCGAACCTTTCTACGGTTTCAATGGTGTTGTTGGCCAGCGAAGAAAGTTGTACAATCAGATTGTCCCTGAAATTTTCTATCGCCCTGAAATCGCGTTCTTGCAGCTTCACTTCCGCAGCAAAATCTTCTTTGAAACGCTTTAATCTATCTTCCGTTTCGCGGATAACCTGGTTCGTCCTGTTCTCAGCTTCGGTTACCAGATCGTTGGCTGTGGTCCGGGATTCTTCAATCCGTTTTTCAGCGTTTTCATTCGCTTCTTTTTCAATCAGCTTGCTGGTATCCTCAGCCGCTTTTAACGTCCTGAACAGCGTAGATTCGATATCTTTCAGCTTGGCCAGCTCTTTTTCGGCATACTCAAGCTGCATTTTCAACAAGCTGTTTTCGCTGGAAAAACGCTCCCATTCCTGCGATAACGAGTTAAGAAAAGCATCTACTTCGTCCGGGTCGTAACCTCTGAAAATCTTTTCAAAAGTATGCTTGCGTATGTCTATAGCGGATATTTTCATGATGCATTCTATGCTTTGGTACTTAGTTAAAAACGGTCGTGTAAGTTAAAGATATATGAATCATTTTTCAAAGTATTTACCAATAATACCATATTATAAGTATACTATTCAGCCACTTCCCAAACCGAAATCATCCGGTCGTCACTGCAGGAAATCAATTGGTTTTGATAGCTGGTCCACAGCAGTTTATTCACAGAAGTTCCATGCCCGGCGTGCCTTGCCCGATCAATGATCTTTTTAAGTTTAAAAGTAACAGCATCCCAGACTTTTACCGATTTGTCCATGCTGCAGGAGGCGAATAATGTGCGGTCGGGACTGAAAGTAATGTCATTGACCGCATATAAATGTGCTGGAATGTCTAAAACCATCCCATAAGCGTCATTTACATCCCAAATTTTGATGTGTGCATCCCGACCGGTTGTGAACAGATATTTGCCATCGGGTGAATACTTAACGGAAAATACCGAGTTACCATGCGACTGGATCGTCTTTTTTAACACAAAACCATCTAAATCGAAGATATTGACATTAAAATCACTGTCTCCAACGGCAAATTCCCGGGTCTCATGATTGATCGCAATGGTGCGGATGCTTTTGCCGGAAACTTTAATATGCTTCTGAACTGCGAACGAAGCAATGTCCATCACCACCACCACGCCGTCGCCCAGCGCTATTAATGCTTTGTTGTCAAAAAACTGAATGTCAAAAATAGGCGCAGTTGTGATTTTCGAGGTTTTTTCAATCTTATTTTCAGCAATGTCCAGCACCTGAATGCCTTCGTAATTTTGCCCGATCCAAAGTGCATTGTTCTCTTTTTCAAGACCCAGCGCATATACGGAAACGCCCACACGGGCAACGAGATTTCCCAGGTCGGGCTTGTTGAGATCCCACTGAATCACAAAACCATCGCCGCCAGCAGAGTAAAAGCCATGAGAAGTGTTGTCAGAAATAATTGTATAAACACTGTCTCTATGACCGGAAAAAGTATCTACTTTGCGAATGTTCATGCTTTACTTGAGATAGGGATTAAGCGCCAAAAATAGAAATTGTAAACAGAATTATTATGCCGCTCGTTCATTCCGAAATGATCGAAGAGTCCAGTACGCTGCTCCTTTGGAAGCTCACCGAAACTGAAACCGAGCTCAGGGGAAACCTCGGCAACGCCTACAATCCGGAAGAACTGTCAGCGGTTTCACACCCGCAAAAACTACGTGAATGGCTGGCAAGCAGGCTGCTGATCAAGATTATTGCCGAGCGCTTCGGGATCAACTACATCGGCACTTATAAAGATGAACACGGCAAAGCATTCCTCATCGACAACGACTCACACATTTCCATCACTCATACATTTGATTTTGTTGCGGTTGCCATAAATCCTCCGGCGGCTGTGGGAATTGATATGGAAAAAATGGACGCAAAACTGCAGCGCACTTCAAAAAAATATCTCTCGCAACCCGAATTCGAACACGCAGGCGACGAAATGGCCTTGCTATGCATGTATTGGTGTGCTAAGGAGGCACTTTATAAGCTATATGGAAAGAAAAAGATCAGTTTCAGGGATTCCATATATATAGAACCTTTCGACAAAGATGCTGTATCACTCAAAGGAAGGCTGACTGATACGGAAACGGTGGTAGAAGCGAATATAACCGTCAGATGGTTTGATCATCACTGCCTGGCGATCGCATTATAGATCGGGCATGTCGTCCAGTGTTGACTTCAGTATCTTCTCGATCTCCTTTATCTTTTCCTGCTCACTCGTTTTCTCGTAAGATAAGATCAGGTTACGCAACACCCGCTGCACGATTTCGAGATTGGTGCAAGGCTGGTAAAAAATCTCTTTGGACTTAATGTTAAGCTGCGCAATATAGTGGTCAATGTCTGTTTTGGAAAAAATGATTCCTCTGTTAAAGACATTAATATAAAATTGCGTCTTGTCGTTTTTGTAAGTCAGCACGAAAAGATTAGGCAAATTAACCCCATAAACGGGCATTCCGAGCTTCCTGGCAATTAAAAGATAAATCACGCACAATGTAATCGGGTTACCTCTCCGGCTTTCCAGCACCACATTGATCATGGAATTAGAGGGTGAATGAAAATTTTTCGTGTTTGCCGCGAAATTCATCACTCCGAAAAAAATACTGTTAATGCGCTTGATCTGGTCCACAGCATTCATTTCTTCCTGAAACTGGATCCATATGTCATAATAAAGCTGCTCAATGGTAGTCCGGAGCTTCTCCATGGAAAGGTCCGGATAATGGTAAGTTGAAATGATCCACATTCCTTCCAACAGATCGAGCGCACCGCCATTTTTCCAAGATTGCAAGCGCTCAATCATGATGCTGAGCTGCAATTCGTGGATCAATTCTTCAATTTTACGCTGCACAATCGGGTTGAAACTCTCTTCCCACTCAGTCTCAAGAAAAGGTATGACATTGCCTCCCAACGACAAGATTTTGCCCTCCACATGCTGGCTCACTTCATGATCTTCGTCATCAAGTAAGGATATCAGTGCTTTAATTTCTCTCTGGTTCATTTTCCTCAAATCTGCATTTAACAACCAACGGATAAATAAAAACATTTTTTTTTAATGGACATCAAATTTTCTACTTTTGCCCGGGAAAAAAGCTGGTTAACGGAGCGGATTTCGTTTGTTAATGCACGAAATTCTGTATACAAATGCACTTTTGAGCTTGTTTTTTCACATCATCTATACCACAATATTTTTTTAAATTAAGCAAAGAGCACATGAAAATTCTTGTTACGGGAGGAGCTGGCTTTATCGGTTCTCACACGGTTGTTGAGCTGGATAAAGCAGGATTTGAGCCAGTCATCGTCGACAATCTCTACAATTCAAATCCCGGCGTTCTGGAAGGGATTAAAAAAATTACCGGCAAGGATTTTCCGTTTTACGAGATCGATTGCAACGATTCTGAGAAGATCAGGGCGCTTTTTGAAAAGGAAAAATTTGATGGGATCATTCACTTTGCTGCTTACAAAGCCGTTGGCGAATCCGTTGAAAAGCCGCTTAATTATTACGAGAATAATTTGATTTCTCTTCTTGTCCTTTTACGCGCTGCACAGGAATTTAAAGTGCCAAATTTTGTATTCTCTTCATCGTGCACGGTTTATGGCCAGCCCGATGCCATCCCGGTAACCGAGAATACGCCGCGCAAACCTGCAAACTCGCCTTACGGCAACACAAAAGCGATCGGGGAAGACATTATCCGCGACTATGTGTATGCAAAATCAGGTGTAAGAGCTATTTCACTTCGCTATTTCAATCCAATCGGCGCGCACGAGTCCTCGTTGATCGGTGAGTTGCCAAATGGCGTCCCAAGCAATCTGGTGCCCTTTATTACCCAAACTGCCGCTGGCCTTCGCCAATCACTGACCGTCTTCGGAAGTGATTACGATACGGCTGACGGAACCTGCATCCGTGATTTTATTCATGTTGTTGATCTGGCGAAAGCGCACGTGAAAGCCCTTGAACTATTGGGTGAGCAAACGGAATCGGACTATTATGATGTATTTAATGTTGGCACTGGAGAAGGATATACGGTTCTGGATCTGATCAATACATTTGAAAAAGTAAATGGCGTAAAACTAAATTATACGATTGGGCCGCGCCGCGCAGGAGATGTTGAAAAGATCTACGCGCAGTCTGACAAAGTGAACAATGTAATGAAATGGCATGCCGAAAAAACCATGGCGGATGCATTGAAAGACGCATGGAACTGGCAATTAAAAATAACAGCTCAACAATGAAAAAGATCTTAATTACAGGAGGTGCGGGTTTTATTGGTTCACACGTGGTGCGCCGTTTTGTAAATTTCCATCCTGACTATCACATATATAACCTCGACGCCCTTACTTACGCAGGAAACCTTGAAAACCTTCGCGACGTTGAGAATGCGCCGAACTACACATTTGTAAAAGGCGACATCGTTGACGCTGAGTTTATCGACAAACTTATCAGCGAAAATGACTTTCACGGCATCATTCACCTGGCTGCCGAAAGCCACGTGGACCGCTCTATTTCCGATCCGATGTCGTTTGTCATGACCAACGTGGTTGGGACTGTAAACCTTTTGAATGCTGCTAAAAAAGCATGGAAAGATGATTTCTCAGACCGCCGCTTCTACCACGTCTCTACGGATGAAGTTTACGGTGAACTGCACGATCCGGGCACATTCTTTACGGAAACGACCAGTTATGACCCGCGCTCGCCGTACTCGGCTTCAAAAGCATCTTCGGACCATTTTGTCAGGGCTTATCACAACACTTATAAGCTGCCGGTTGTTATTTCCAATTGTTCCAACAACTACGGTCCAAACCATTTCCCTGAGAAGCTTATCCCGCTGATGATCCACAACATTATCCAGCAGAAACCGCTTCCTGTGTATGGAAAAGGCGAAAATATCCGTGACTGGCTTTTTGTGGAAGACCATGCCATTGCTATCGATGTGATTTTCCACGACGGCAAAAACGGCGAGACCTACAACATCGGCGGCCATAACGAATGGAAAAACCTGGACCTGGTCCTGTTGCTATGCAGCATTATGGACCAGAAACTGGGCCGGGAAAAAGGCGAAACTGAAAAACTGATCACGTACGTGACCGACCGCGCCGGGCATGACCTGCGTTATGCGATCGATGCCACCAAACTTTCCGAGGAACTGGGCTGGAAACCTTCTTTGCAATTCGCAGAAGGGCTTGAAAGAACAGTGGACTGGTATCTCAGCAACCAGGAGTGGCTCAACAACGTCACATCGGGCAACTACCAGAAATATTACACCGACATGTACTCGGAAAGATAGTCAGATAATTAACTTACGCTTACCAACGATCTTAAAATGAAAGGAATTATTCTGGCCGGTGGATCCGGGACAAGGTTGCACCCATTGACATTGGCAGTTAGTAAACAGCTTATGCCTGTTTATGATAAACCAATGATTTACTATCCCTTATCAATTTTAATGCTGGCGGGAATCCGCGAAATACTGATCATTTCAACCCCTCACGATCTGCCGCATTTTGAAAAATTGCTCGGTGACGGAAGCCGCCTGGGTTGCGAATTTACCTATGCCGTGCAGCCAAGCCCGGACGGACTGGCGCAGGCATTCATCATTGGCGAGGAATTCATTGGTAATGATAAGGTTGCCTTGATCCTTGGCGATAATATATTTTACGGCTCAGGACTTTCTCAGCTGCTTCAATCCAACAACAATCCCGATGGCGGCGTGATCTTCGCCTATCAGGTGCATGATCCCGAGCGTTATGGCGTTGTGGAATTTGACAGGGCCAATAATGTACTTTCCATTGAAGAAAAACCGGAGCAGCCCAAGTCCAATTACGCGGTTCCGGGTTTATATTTTTATGACAATGATGTAGTGGAAATCGCCAAAACGATCCCTCCTTCCCCACGAGGCGAGCTGGAAATCACGGATGTGAACCGGGTTTACCTGGAACGCGGCAAGCTGAAAGTAGGCGTTTTGAACCGCGGCACGGCATGGCTCGACACGGGCACATTCCAGTCGCTGATGCAGGCCGGGCAGTTCGTTCAGGTGATCGAAGAACGCCAGGGCTTGAAGGTAGGCTGCATTGAGGAGATCGCTTATCGCATGGGCTTTATTAATGCAGAACAACTGCGTGAAATCGCCAAGCCTTTGGTAAAAAGCGGCTACGGAACGTATCTTGAACGCATCGTTGCCAATGTCTGATTTCACGATCACATTGTGTTTGATTTAGAATCGGAATAAAAAAATGAAGTTTCTGGCAGAGGAAATTGAGGCGTATTCCGTAGCACATACGGAGAATGAGAATGCATTGCTGAAGTCTTTGAATCGCGAGACCCACGCGCACATTCTCAACCCGCGTATGCTGTCCGGCCACCTTCAAGGCAGGTTTTTATCAATGATATCCCGGATGATCCGTCCGGACAGAATCCTCGAGATCGGTACTTACACAGGATATTCAGCGTTATGTCTTTGTGAAGGGCTCAATCCCGGAGGGAAGCTGGTCACTATCGACATTAATGAGGAACTGGAAACTTTTACAAGACGGTTTTTCGAAAGTTCTCCCTTCGCAGATCACATTGACTACCAGATCGGTAAGGCGACCGACATTATACCAACGTTAAATGAGACCTTCGATCTGGTCTTTATCGACGCCGACAAAATAAACTATCAGAAATACTTCGATCTTTGTATAGAAAAAGTGCGAACAGGCGGTTTTTTAATCGCCGATAACGTACTTTGGAGTGGCAAGGTAATTCAGGACGATATCAAAATCGACAAAGACACGCAGGCATTACTGGACTTTAATAAAATGGTCCACGAAGATAGCCGGGTTTCCAACATTCTGCTTCCGATCCGGGATGGGTTGATGATCCTCCAGAAGTTATAGTACACAAAACACATTAAGCCAAGCATTTACAATTTATGGCCAGGACTTTCATTAAAAACATCAAGTACATTGCAGTTGCCTGGATGTTGCTGCTCACCGCAAAAAGCAACGTCATTGCCCAAGCTTATCCAGAAATTCCTTCCAGCATTTCATTTGGTGGAATTACAGTAAAGCTCGACCGGAGCGCCCAGGACATCATTGAAGAAGATGTGAAGAACCTGATGTCCAATAAAAAGTTTTGGGAAGAAAAAATGGACCGCGCTGTGCTCCATTTTCCTATTGTTGAAGGCATATTGATGGATGAAGAGGTTCCCATCGACTTCAAATATCTGGCCGTTCAGGAAAGTTCTTTCCGGCCGGATGTTGTTTCTACTTCCAATGCGGTGGGTTACTGGCAGTTCAAGCCAGAAACAGCCAGGGAGCTGAACCTGCGGGTTGATGATGATGTGGACGAAAGGAAAAATATAAGCGCATCAACACATGCCGCAGCCTGGTATCTGAAAAAGAACAATCAGCAATTTAACAACTGGGTTACTACGCTTTATTCCTATTATCAGGGTGCGGGCGGTGTAAAAAAAGTGGTTCCCGCTAACTGGGCATACGCACGCGAAGTAACATTGAACGGCAAGACGGATCGATACATGCTTCGCTTTTTTGCGCATAAAATAGCACTCGAAGCTGGGATTGAAAGATACAGGACTGCCAACAAGCTTGTGCTTTTGGAAGCGGATTATGGAAAAGGAAAAACATTCGATGAAATTTCCGCATCCCTTGGCGTTGGCCTCGCCGACTTGAAGAGTTACAACAGGTGGCTTACGGACGATAAAATTCCGAGCGACCGCGAATATCTGGTTACCATCCCGGTGCCCGTTGATCAGCTTGCTTCGGTTCGCGAAAAATTATCATTGCCACCACAGCAAACAGCTGTTGCTTCTGTTTATGAGGACACCGGTTATCCGGTTTTGAAAAAAAAGGCGGGAAACAATTCAGACCCGAATGGTCCTGAGCTGTATGAAATAAATGGTCTTCCCGGAGCGCAGGCACGCGCTGGTGACAAACCAAAAGCATTGGCAAAAGCGGGCGACATGAGCGCTCCGAAGTTTATGCGTTACAATGATATGGTTGCCGAAATGCCACTTATTCCAGGTCAGGTTTATTATTTGGCCAAAAAACATAAAAAAGCATCCACACCATTTCATACAGCCAGGCCGGGCGACACCTGGCACAGTGTGTCCCAGCAATACGGGATCCGTTTGGTAAGCCTTTTGAAATATAACCGCACAACAAGTCGTAATTATCCGATACAAACCGGTCAGGTTTTGTTTTTGACCAAAAAACGTCCTAAGAAACAGCCGATAGAAATTATCGCTCCGCCGCAACCGACGCCCGGCAAAAGGGATTCGGTTATTGCCACGAAAACCGAGGTTATTGCCGCTGCACCTGCTGCCAATGCGAATACAATTCCGGACAAGCCATCGGGACGCAAGAAATACACACCTGTTCTGGTTGAAAAGAAAGAGGAAACCGCCAGTGTACCAGCAACAGCAGCGCCTCCGGTCACTAATGCCCCGGTTGCAGCTGCGACACCTGCCGCCGCGAACATTCAAACAAATCCTTCTGTAAAAACGGCCACGAATGTGCCCGCTACTGTGCCAACCGAGCCGGTTAGCACTCAAGCAGGCGACCGCGTTGTGATCATCACACAGGACAATGCTGATACTTCTTTCAAATCATCGGAAGAGAGGCCGGTAGCCAGCTCAACTTCTCCCTCCAAGGTGGTTACACCAAATGATACGCGTGCAAGTTCTGAAACTTCGGTATATATGAAGCAAAGGGCTGCGGCCGAGGAAAAAGCAGCCAAGGACGCAGCTGCGACACCTAAAACCGCTCCTGAGGCAGAAAAAGCATCTTTCCACACGGTCCAATCCGGCGACACCTATTTTAGCATTGCAAGCAAGTATAACCTGACGCTTAGGGAGCTGATTGCCCTGAACAAAAATACACCGGGCAGATTGGTTGTAGGCCAGCGGCTTGCTGTGAGCAAATCGGCAACGGTTGAAACTGCGAGCGCTGCAACAACAAGAGAAACGCCTGCCAGCACGACGAAAGAGCCTGAAAAAGTAACAGTTACACGTACCGAACCAACGGAAACTTTCAAAACCCCGGAAGAGATCAAACACGAAATACGGACTACTGCGAGTTCAGGAGACGAATTTCATGTGGTTCAGGGTGGACAGACTTATTACAGCATTTCAAAGGCTTATGGATTGTCGGTAAAAGATTTGTACGACCTTAATGATCTGAATGAATCGTCGCGATTGAAATCAGGACAAAAGTTGCGTGTAAGAAAAGTAGATTCGGAAGCTCCGGCATCTACGCAAGCATCTGTCCCGCACCAATCAGGCACAAAAACGCATACTGTGGCATCGGGTGAAACCCTCTTCCGTATTGCTCAGAATTATCACACGAATGTGGAAGACATCAAACGATTAAACAATATGTCGGGAAATAGTGTTATGGTGGGACAAAAGCTAAAAATCCCGCAACAATAATTGATATGATACTCATCGAGAATACATGCATTAGTGATGACATTGAAGACCAGTTTTTTGTCTGCAACCTGGACAAATGCAAAGGTGCTTGCTGTGTGGAGGGAGATTCGGGTGCGCCGCTGGACGAGGATGAACTGGCAATTCTGGATGAGATCTACCCGCATGTTGAACCTTATCTGACACAGGCTGGTAAAGATGTAATTGCGCGGGAGGGAACTTACACCAAAGATTGGGACGGTGATTACGTAACGCCCATTATAAACGGAAAGGAATGTGCTTACGCGCTTTATGATGAACGAGGCATTTTGAAATGCGGCATTGAGCAAGCCTATAATGATGGAAAGATCACCTACAAAAAACCAATCTCATGTCATTTGTATCCGATAAGGGTTACTAAATACGAACAATACCATGCGCTCAATTACGATCGCTGGGAAATATGCAGCCCTGCCTGCAGCTTTGGCCAGGAATTAGGTGTGCCGGTTTATAAGTTTCTCAAAGATCCCCTCATCCGTGCTTATGGCCCCAAATGGTATGATCAGCTGACACGGGAAATAGATGAGCGCCGGGAAAGCCGGTTAAAAGAGAATGAAGCAGGGAAATGATTTTTTTACCGATGTATACGATGTAGTGAGGCAAATCCCGAAAGGCCGTGCTACTTCTTACGGCGCAATTGCCGCTTACCTGGGCGCAAAACGTGGTGCCCGAATGGTAGGTTGGGCAATGGGCAGCAGTTATACACAACACGGGTTGCCCGCGCACAGGGTTGTCAACAAGCAGGGTGAGCTGAGCGCCCGTCATCTTTTCGAAACGCCTACAACCATGCAGGAACGGCTGGAAAGTGAAGGTGTTGCCGTGAAAGACGATCGCATTCAAAATTGGAAGGAATGTTTCTGGGATCCTGAAAAGGAGCTCAATTGATAAAAAGGAAAGGCTCTTTATCCTGCTGGACAAAGAGCCTTTCCTTTTATGAACCTTATATTACTGCAAAGAGATCAGTTTCTCGCTGGTGCTTTGGATCTGCACTTCTTTTACCAATTTTTTCTTGTTGTAAAACAACTCGAAATAGTAAACGCCGTCATTCATTTCTTCAAGGTCAAATACACGGCGATATTTTGCATCTTTATCATTGAATACTTCGGAGTAGAACACTTTTCCGCCTTTGTCTTTCAATATGATTCTCAATCTTTCGTCGGCAGCTTTGTTAACGGAAAGTTTAACCTTGTTGGTTTCCTTCACTTTGTAAAGAGCAGCATCAAAAACGACCGCATCCGGAGCAGCTTTTTCTTCTTTGTTTTTCTTTTTGTCAGTTGTAAATGAAGCAAGAGACAAAGTAAGCGCCAATGCGCAGAACAGGTTTGAAATGTTTGAAATTTTCATGGCTAATATAGTTTTATAGTTATGACCGTACATCTGCACAGTTGACTATATACAAAAAAGGAATGTGCCAGTTTCATTTCCGAAGAAAACTCACCTGACACATTCCATTTGTAACAAACTATATTTCAGGAAGTTAAAAACATTTTTTAAAGAATTTTTAAGTCCCACTCACTTTTAAAAGCTGTTCATAACCGAACATTTCCGATTGAAACCGAACGAATTCAACTGAAAAATAGACGATCAGAAGTTGCATCACCCTAGATTTTATTTTTACCCCTGCTTTCGTTAGCGATCTTTTTGATCATGGGCAGGCGGCTTGCCGGAATTAAATGTTTATAATCCCAGAAAGCGGACACGCAAACGATTTTCCACTCACCATTGATCTTTTCCATCAGCCTTACTTCTTTGCTGTGGTGAAAGTTCTTTTCCATCTTATCACTATTAAACTGGTCCCAGGTGAGGTAGGCCACATTATCATCGAAGAACTTATACTTTACATTTTTCCTTTCAACAATCGGATGGCTTGAAACGGGCTCGGGGTTGTCCGCGATGTATTTGCCTATCTGCTTATTGATATCCTCCCAGCCTACGTTGGAATCGAATGTTCCGTCATTATTGCTCCAAGCCTGGAATGCGTAGTCTGTTTGCGCATAGTTTGCCTTCCATGCGTTGTAATCTCTGGCGAAGAATGATTTGGTTTCGTTTTCAATTACAGCGTTGATCGCTTTCTTTTCTTTTTCAAGATTAGCTTCGCGATTTGCTTCACGGTTAGCTTCTTCTTCCTTTGTCTTGTCTGTACATGAGACGCACAGCAAGACTCCTAATAGAAATACTGACAATGTTTTCATACTATAAAAGTTTAGTTTGTTAAAAACAATTTAACTCAACTTCATCTTTCAGTAAGCATCCATCAAAGGCGCGAAAGGGCGTCAGATTTATCAGAAAGTTAATATTTTTTTGTATAAATACAAGACATAAATCGGAAAATATGTAACCGATTTCAAAGAAAAAGACGATTAATAAGAGGAAATTTTACTTATCTCACCAACGGATTTGGCACATAACGTTTTGCCTTGGGATCGTGCAGTAACCAAAGCCCTATGAAGGTAATTAAACCATTGATAATCAATCTTTCAAACCCAAACTTGTAACCATTAAACCATTCAGCTGAATGATCGTTGATAATGTAAGTTATTATCGGCGCGAGAATGCAGACCAGCGGCACCCACTTGTCCTTTACAGGTCGTTTGAGAAAAGCTCCGAACGAAAACAGCCCCAGCAAAGGCCCATAAGTGTATCCTGCCAAATCAAACACCGCTGTAATCACTTCTTTACTATTCAGCCGGTTAAAGATTAATATTACCAGATAGAACACAACAGAAAAGCCGATATGCACCCAGAATTTGATGGATGAGCGCTGGGCCTCAGGTCTTTTTTCAATATTCATAAAATCAATGCAGAAAGCTGTCGTCAATGCCGTTAATGCTGAGTCGGAACTGGCGTAAGTCGCGGCTGTAATGCCCAGTAAGAACGTGATTCCCACAACCAGACCTAAGTGATTGAGCGCCAGCATCGGATAGAAATCGTCCGATTTGGCTGGCGTTGGAATTCCTTGCGCTTCCGCATATACGTAAAGCAGCGCGCCCAGGGACAGGAACAGGAAGTTCACGATCACGAGCACAACCGTAAACCAGAACATATTCTTTTGCGCCTCCCCTATGTTCTTGCAAGTCAGGTTTTTCTGCATCAGATCCTGATCCAGGCCTGTCATAACGATGGCAATGAAAACACCGGCAAAGAACTGTTTAAAGAAGTTTTTCGGATCGTTGGTATCCCAGTAAAAAATCTTGGAATAACCACTTGTCTGCACGCGGTTCCAGATGTCGCCGAAGCCATCCAGGTTCAGCTCATTAGACACAAGCACAATGGTCAGGATAACGGCGGTGATGAGGAAAAACGTTTGTAAGGTGTCTGTAACAATAATGGTCTTGACACCGCCTTTGAATGTATAAATCCAGATCAAAAAAATGGTAATCGCCACTGCAACTTCAAACGGAATTCCCAGCGGCTTAAACAATGCCAGTTGTAAAACCTGTGCAGCGACATAAAGCCTTACTGCTGAACCGATTGTGCGGGAAAGTAAAAAGAATCCGGAACCCGTCTTGTAAGACCAGAAACCAAAACGCTGTTCTAAATAAGAATAAATGGATATAAGGTTTAACCTGTAATATAGCGGCATCAGCACCGTTCCGATTACCAGATAACCCAGAATATAACCAATAACAACCTGAAAATAGGAAAATTGTATATTAACAACCGCTCCCGGAACTGAAACAAATGTTACTCCCGATAATGAAGTCCCGATCATTCCAAATGCCACGAGATACCAGGGCGACTGCCTGTTTGCAGTGAAAAATGTATTCGTATCCGCCCCTTTGGAAGTGTAAATGGAGACTGTAATGAGCATCCCGAAATACGCGATCAGGATGACCAAAGAAATATATGGATTCATTAAAGCGGGTTATTTGTGAATTTTAGCAGCGGATTAAAAGGCGCTTAAAACTTCCGTTAATCTGCGTTTTTGTTTAGATTTGCTAATCAAACAGAAATTTGGTTGTTATGCAAGCGCTTACAGACACTGAGGTAGAAATTCTGGATAAAACTGTAGAAACCGATCTTCAGAAGCTGGTTATCTACAATGATGATGTAAATACATTTGATTGGGTCATTGATACATTGATTGAAGTTTGTGGCCATACCAATGAACAAGCTGAACAGTGCACGCTGATCATACATTACAAGGGTAAATGCTCCGTTAAAGAAGGTGCATTTGAAGAATTGACCGGCATGCGTAACGAAATTTGCCGCCGCGGTATTTCCGCAGAAATCCACTAGTCTCACTCTCAACTTTTCCTATGAATTACCCCTCACGTCTTATTGAGGAAGCCGTAAGTGAAATCTCCCGTCTGCCGGGAATAGGAAAAAAAACAGCACTACGCCTGGCATTACATTTGCTTAAGAGAGAAGAGGAACAAACCCGGTCTCTTTCGGAGGCACTTATCAACATGCGGACCAAAACCTCGTATTGTGAAAAGTGTCACAACATTGCCGACGACCGGTTATGTAACATTTGCAGTAATCCCCGACGCGATAATTCGATCATATGCATCGTTGTGGATACGCGAGATGTGCTTGCTATTGAATCGACAAACCAGTATAAAGGCCTGTACCATGTCCTGGGAGGAATTATTTCTCCGCTGGAAGGCATCGGCCCTTCGGATTTGCAAATTGATTCATTAATAAAAAGAATAGAGCATCCGGAAAATGCAGAACCTGTAAAGGAGATCATTCTCGCATTGAGTCCTACCATGGAAGGTGACACAACCGCCTTTTATCTGCAAAAAAAACTAAAATCGACGGGTGTCAGAATGAGTACAATTGCCCGTGGCATCCCGATTGGGGGCGACCTCGAATACGCGGATGAAATTACCCTTGGGCGCAGTATCGTAAGCCGGGTGGCCTACGATTAAGACAACTAAACACTTTACCGAAAGAATGTTATGAATAGAACCGACTTCTTAAAGACATTAGCAGGAAGTTCACTGGCTATGAGCGCATTGTCCAGCCAGGCATTTGCAAACTCAGGAGAAGGCCTGCAAGTGGAAATGGCGCCTTTTAAGCAAGCTCCGCTGCCTTACGACTTCGGCGCATTGGAGCCTAGCATTGACAAAATGACCATGGAGATCCATTACGGCAAACACCACGCGGCTTATGTAAAAAACCTGAATGACGCTGTTAAAGGAACAGAATACGAGAAAAAATCGCTGGACGATATTATCAAAACCATTGGAAAAGCGCCTGCTGCAATCCGTAACAATGGAGGCGGACATTGGAATCACACATTTTTCTGGGAAGTAATGGGCCCTAAAAAGGCTGCTGCTCCGGCGGGACCTGTTGCGGATGCAATCAATGGTCAGTTTGGATCGATGGATAAGTTCAAGGAAGAGTTTGCAAAGGCTGCAACAACGCGCTTCGGTTCAGGATGGGCCTGGCTGGTTGCCAAAGATGGTAAACTGGCAATCGGCTCAACTCCAAATCAGGATAACCCATTAATGGACATTTCCGATTTTAAAGGAACGCCGATCCTGGGACTGGATGTTTGGGAACACGCTTATTATCTGCATTACCAAAACAAACGCCCGGATTACATTAAAGCATTCTGGGACGTGGTAAACTGGGATAAGGTTGCTGAGAAATTGAAAAAGGCATAATTGTTGGTCAAAACGATATAAGAAAGGGTTAACGATCAATGATCATTAACCCTTTCTTTGTTTGTAGCCGGTAATTTAGTTACAATAACTTCCGATAACCTTATATGCTTGCTGATAACCCAACTCCCCTGCCCGGCTCAAATCAAGGCAACCATCATTAACTTCGCCAAGACTGTTTTTCAAAATTCCCCGCAAGTAATATGCTTCCGGATAGTCCGAGCGCAATTTGATAGAGCTGGAAAAATCCATAACCGCACCCATCTGGTCGCCACTTGCCGAGCGGACCATTGCACGTGAGAAGAATGCTGTCGAGTAAGTTGGATTAAGCTCAACTGCCGTTGTAAGGTCCTGAATTGCACCCTTAACCTCTCCTACCTTCGCTTTGCTGACACCTCTCACAAAGTATGCCTCTGCCCGGTCCGCGCTTAGATTATCTATTTTAATATTATGCTGGACCTGATCTCTTAACGCGTCGAGCGTCTCACGGTTTATTTTACCCGCATATGCTATTTTTTTAGGGTCGCCGAGGTAAGTATTCTTCAATTCAATAGATGTAGAAAGATCGGCAATTGCACCGCGCGTGTCATTGAGCTTACCTTTGGCATAACCTCTTCCGTAAAATGCCTGGTAATTTTCCGCATTCAATTGGATCGTTTTATCAAAATCAATTACCGCTCCCTGAAAGTCTTCCAGCTTATTCTTGGCAAAACCTCTCTTTTCATAAAATTCACTTTCGTTGGGACTTAGCTCAATGGCCCGTGTGAAATCCGCGACAGCTCCCTGGAAATCGCCTAATTCTATTTTCGCCAATCCCCGGCCGGCATATGCGCCTGTTCTTTTAGGGCTTAACTCAATTACTCTTGTAAAATCTGCAAGGCTTCCGGCATACTCCTGCAAATCCTGCTTGCAGTTTCCCCTCGCATACAAGGCCGCAAGCTCGTCGGGATTCAGCGATAATGCTTTGTCCAGGTCCGTGAGCGCGCTTCTGTGTTTCTTTAGTTTGGCATAGCTTACGCCTCGATTGTAGTATATCTTCGGGTCTTCGGCATTCAGTTCCAGTGCTTTGGAATAATCCTCAATCGCCGACGAGAAATCATCTTGCAAGCTTTTGCTTACGCCCCTGCTTTGGTAATAAAGCGGTTCTTTGGGATTAAGCTCAATAGCGCGGTTATAATCCTGAATGGCTCCTCTAAAATCTTTTAGATTTGCCTTGGCCAGACCACGGTTGAAAAAGCTTGGCGCATGCTCCGGACTCATTGAAATTACCGTAGAATAAGCTTGCAAGGCACCATTAAAATCGCCGGTCCCGGCCCTCGTATTACCTTCTTCAAAAAATTCCGCAGCCGATCGTTGAGCAAAAGTGGAGTCAGGCAAAAAAATCACAAAGAGGGAAATTAGACCAAAAAATAAAACTTTCATGAATGTAAACCGTTTCCTCAAATCAAAATGTGTTTTTATTATCCTATAAAAGTATTCAAATTCCTACTACGCATCAAAAAAACAAATGCCCTATTTTTCGAATACAGTTTTTAAAGATGGTTTATGAGAATATGGTTACTTTTACCCTATCAACTGTCCGCCAGGACATTACTTTTTTTCATTAATCCACACCATTATGAACGCCAATACAAGAAAGTTTTTTCTCATCGTTTTGCTAATTGTAGCCGCAGCAGCAGTTTATTATTCATTTGTCAAACCGATTGATAACAAGGAGAATAATGTTGCAGGAGCCTTGCCGGTGCCAGCGGAAAATTCCTCGGTATATCTGTCCGAACTCAGAGACCTGGAAGGCAAACCCGTCGCGATGGATGAAAATAAGCTGGTGTTTTTAAATGTCTGGGCAACCTGGTGCGGCCCTTGCAATATGGAAATGCCGGGCATTCAAAAGCTTTATGATAAATATAAAACGCACGAAAAAGTATCATTTTACATTATTTCAGACGAAGATGCTGAGACGGTAAACCCATTCATTGCACGCAAAGGCTACAATCTGCCATTTTATCAATTTGCCGGCGCTTATCCTCCGGCATTAGACGGCAATGCAATTCCCAGAACTTACATTATTTACAAAGGGAAAATATTGGTTGAAGAAGTAGGCGCTTCACAATGGGACAGACCCGAAATTGTGGATCTGATTGAAAAGCAACTTGCTGAAATCTAGGACGAAAAGAACATAAAAAAAGCGCTGATCAAATCGACCAGCGCTTTTTTTATATTTTCAATTCCTTATTCAACGATGAATGTTCCTTTCATCAAAGCATAGTGACCTGGGAAACTGCAGATGTAAGTGTAAGTTCCTTTTGCAGGTGCAGTAAACTCCACTGTGTCGCTTTCTCCGCCGCCAACAAGTTTGGTATGCGCGATGATGCTGGCTTCTTCAGACTTAGGAATGTATTCTGTTTCTCTCGCAGCAGCAGCTTTCGATCCAAATGCAGCAACGTCAGTTCCTGGCTTCAACAAAACCCAGTTGTGGCCCATTGCAGCCTTTGCAAGTTTACCAGAGTGTGTCAAAGTAAGCTTCACCTTTTGACCAGCCTTCACTTTGATTTCTTTAAGGTCAAATTGCATTGCATCACTTCCTTTTATAACGATGGTTTTAGCTTGTTTCACATCGCTAACCACAGCTTTGGCAGGCAATTTAGCCTCAGCAGTGTTCATTGTAACAGCTCCGAAAGCCAAAACTGAGGCAAGAAGCATTACGCCATACTTCGTCGTTTTCATATTAAGAGTATTAGTAAACTTGTTTGTTTGAAATTAACTGGTGCAATTTACGACGCGGTATTTAAAAAAAACAATCCATTAACATTTGTTTGATAAATAGCGCTTAAAACAGGATTTTATATTGATCCCGCACAGCCCTTCCCATGCAAATTACAGACAGTACCATCATATAATGGTTAATATCCACGGGATCCATCGGAATAGGCAGCTTTCCCGATTTGGTTGATAATGCCAGCAACATCATAGAAAATATGACCCACAATGCACTTTTCTGACGGCTTGCAAGCCCCACGCAGGATATTAATAATGTTACCAAAATGCAGAATGACTTGGTGATAAGCCCCACATATTCCACGCCGAACCAGGTAATGCAATACATAAGTAGCAGGCCGAGCCCAATTGTGGACCCGAAGAAATAAGTGCCTGCATTATAGCGCATGATGAGGCACCAGGATGCCGACACAAGGCAAAATGCGCCCAAAGTCATCTCCCCTGCAATAACGATATCGTGAATGGTTTCCAGACTTTCCACACCTGCGTAGACGAGCAGATCCGTGAGGGCGACAAGTGCTATGAAAAACAAAAATATGCCCCAGAGCCACTTGCTTATAAACGGCTGCGTCCTGAAATACCTCGAAAAAATAAATAAACTGGTAAAACTCAGAACTAAGTTAGAAAATATATGTGGGCTGCTGAGTATCTGCATAAACCTGCTTAATATTGTCAAAAAAGCAATTTACAAATTCTGGCTACATTTTGCTACTTCGTGCTTTTCGTTCTACTTTTACCAAAAAAACTGATTTACCAACATGAGCGTTTTAGTTAATAAAAATTCTAAGATTATAGTTCAGGGATTTACCGGATCGGAGGGCTCTTTTCACGCCCAGCAAATGATCGAGTACGGTACTAATGTCGTAGGTGGCGTAACTCCGGGCAAAGGCGGTCTCTCTCATCTTGAAAGACCTGTTTTCAACACCGTTGACCTGGCCGTTCGTGCTACCGGCGCAGATGTATCAATCATTTTTGTTCCGCCGGCTTTTGCTGCTGATGCTATTATGGAATCCGCTGATGCTGGAATTGGCGTAATCGTTTGTATCACCGAAGGTATCCCTACCAAGGACATGATGCAGGCAAAAGAATATATCAAAAACAAAAATTGCCGCCTGATCGGCCCGAACTGTCCAGGTATAATCACAGCAGAAGAGTGTAAAGTGGGCATTATGCCAGGCTTTATTTTCAAAAAAGGAACCATTGGACTCGTGTCAAAATCGGGAACATTGACTTATGAAGCTGTTGACCAGTTGACGCGCGCTGGACTTGGTCAAACCACAGCCATCGGAATCGGTGGTGACCCTATCATTGGAACAACCACAAAAGAAGCCGTTGAGCTTTTAATGAACGATCCAGAGACAGAAGCAATTGTTATGATCGGTGAAATTGGTGGAAGTATGGAAGCGGATGCGGCCAACTACATTAAATCAACTGGAAACAAAAAGCCTGTTGTAGGGTTCATTGCAGGACAAACTGCCCCAAAAGGACGAAGAATGGGCCACGCCGGTGCGATCATCGGTGGTGCTGACGATACGGCTGAAGCTAAAATCAGAATCATGAAAGAGTCTGGTATATTTGTAGCTGAGTCACCTGCATTGATCGGCGAAACGATGCTGATCGCTCTTGGAAAAAAATAGTAACCTGCTTACATATAACTTTATAAGAGGGCTGGGGAAACCCCGCCCTTTTTTATACCAATGAAGTCCATTTCCATTACGCTTTTTTGGGCTTTCCTAATCGCTTTTTCCGTTTCCGGGACATTCGCTTCCGGCGCGGCCAAAGTTAATCCTCCCGAGCAATATTTCCCGGTCTACGATTACCAGAATGACTGGCTCGTTTACAATCCTCAATACAAAAATTACGTCCCTTTCTCTCAAGGTGTGAACGAAGGGGCGCGTTACGTAAGCTTGTACATCGATCTTGTCAAAAACCGGCGCTATGTCCTGCTTTTAAAAGCGGAAAACGAAAGTTATCTGTTTTTAGAAGGGTCTCTTCAAAACAAAATAGCCAAAGAACAATGGCAGGAACTCAACATTGACAGCCTGTATAAGATCTACAAAAAAGACGAATTGCTGCTCACAGTTTACGGCAGCTCGGGGATTGGGGACAAGTCTGTGTTGCTTTGTAACAAAAAGAAACGCAATGATCCAACAACCGTTGAGCAGGCGGGACGCAATTTTATAAACATTAAGCCCATCACTTTTACGCCGTTCGGTAACTTTGCGGCGCTTTCACTCATTCTTATTCTGATACTCACCGTCTGGATTTTCAATGCTAACCCATTGTCGTTTATACGTTTGATAAATCCTATTGAGTTTTTTAACAACGATCCAAGGGACCAGCTTTCTAAAATCAACAAGCCTTATAGCAACACAGTCATTTTCTTAGTCATTATTACTTCGATGCTGATGAGCTTTATTGTGGTTTTCTTTTCAGCGAATGAGCTTAACGTATTTTCTGTCAGCACGATATTGTCCGAAAAGTCGAATACGCTGCAAATTTTGAGAGATTTTTTTATCCTTTCCATCATCTTCTTTCTGCTTACTTATCTCAAATATATAGCCATGGTCATGGCGGGAAATATGCTGAATCTGGACAAGACGGTCGATATCATATTTCTTAAAATAATACAATCCTCTTACCTGTTTTATGCAGCGTTGTTCTTGCTTGTTTTCATCCTCAGTTTCAACCACATAAACTGGCTAAACGAGATGAGAACCTATGTTCTGGCTCCATTTTTGCTGTTTTACTCAGCAAGATTCTTAGCATTATACGTTGTAACCAAGCCTCCGGGCTCGTTGATTAATCTGTATTTATTTTCGTACCTTTGCGTCATTGAAATAATCCCGCTCATTGTCGGCATAAAGTTTGCTTTGTAATTGCAGAAGATGAAACGGAATTTAAACTAATGAGGATTATACATGAGTGATACCATCAATTTTGATCAGGAGCGGCTTAAAAAAGTAACCAGCCTTTTAGTTAGTCAATCCAGACCAGCCGACGAGAATTCACCTTACTATGAATTGGCCAAAAAATATAATATTAAAGTAGATTTCAGGCCGTTCATACAAATTGACGGAGTTTCTTATAAAGAGTTTCGCAAACAAAAAATCAACATTCTGGATCATACTGCGGTTATTTTTACTAGCCGTAACGCTATTGATCATTTCTTCCGGATTTGTAATGAGGGAAGAGTTGAGGTGCCGGCGACTATGAAATATTTCTGCATTTCGGAACAGACTGCCAATTATCTTCAGAAATACATTGTGATCCGTAAGCGGAAAATCTTTACAGGCACCAAAACAGCTGCCGAACTGATCGAGCTGATGCGGAAACATAAGAAAGAGAAGTTCCTTTATCCGTGCTCGGACGTTCGTAAAAATGACATCCCGGAGTTTGCTGATACAGAAGAATTCCACTTCGTTGAAGCGACAATGTATCAGACCGGCTCTGCTGACCTGTCTGATCTGGAAGATGTCTACTACGATATCATCGCATTTTTCAGCCCGTCGGGGATAAAGTCGTTGTACGATAACTTCCCGGATTTTAAACAGAACTCCACGCGCATTGCCGCTTTCGGCCCGACAACGGCAAAAGCAGTGACCGATGCAGGTCTTTTTCTGGACATTCAGGCGCCATTGCCAAATGCCCCATCCATGACCGGCGCGCTCGACCTTTATATCAGGCAAGCGAACAATGTTTGAGTCGTTTTTCCTTCAAAAAAGCCCCGGAAAATTTCCGGGGCTTTTTTGTTATTTTATCAATTTTTTTAAGCAATATGCGTTATAAATACAATCCGAAAACTCCCGGCGTGTTCCTTAACCAAACCCACAGGCATGACTTTGACGTTTATTATTCGAAGTATTAAATACAACCGGCTGCTTGCAATAATACTCCTGACCACCACGGGTGCGATGGCTCAGAAAGACGCACAATTCAGCTTATTTTCTCTTAACCAGTTATATCTTAATCCCGCAGCTGCTGGCGCAGACGGACTTACTAAATTCCAGCTTACGCACAGAACCCAATATGCGGGTTACCAGGGAACCAATATTTCAGATGAAGGCGGCGCACTTTCCACACAGCTTTTTGCATTCAGTATGCCTATTAAGAACTTCGGGATAGGCTTTTACGCATTGAATGATCGCAGTGGTCCGCGCACAGACCAGGACTTCAAAGTATCCGCAGCTTACCGCATTCCCGCTTTTGGAGGAAATTTCCAGGTTGGGGCGAGTGCAGGCTTGTTCAGACAATCCATTGATTACAGTAAATTAAGATATCAGGACCCCGACGATCCTTTGATTCCAACCGGCAATATTTCGGAAATAAATCCCGATTTTTCTGTTGGCGCACGATTTGAAAATGAAACATTCTACGCAGGGCTTTCCTTAAACCATCTTTTAGAGCCGAAATATCAGTTGGGATCTACAACGGCGACTAATCCGTTGCCTAAAACATTGTATTTCAATGCTGGTGTTAATATCGAACTGGGTTACTTACTTGATATACAGCCTATTGTTCTTTTAAAGTCGGATATCAGCACGTTTTCAGCTGAGGGGGGAGCAACCGTTACCTACAATAAGCGATATTGGATTGGAGGAACTTACAGACAGCAGGACACTTATTTTATCATAATGGGTGGGATTTATTTGCTGCCGGATCAATCGCTCAGACTCTCGGGAGCGTATGATCTTGTGTTGGGAGGAAATGATTCCAAAGCGCCGTCATCTTTCGAAGTAATGTTGTCCTATGCATTACCATCTCCTAAGTTTGGCAAGAAGACTATCATCCGGACACCGCGTTTCAGATTCTAAGCTGTAATGCTCCGTATATAGTACTATGGGATCCGGAAATTATTAAAAAAACATGCAATTGACCATTTATTAAACGGTTTTTGTAAACCAGTAGGTAATTGTTATTAATCAGTTTGCAAAACTTTAATTTATATTTGTAAAATAATCTTGCCTTATACCATTTATCTTATTCTTACGTTAACTCGATAAATGCGGGCTTTGTGATGGATACGGGAGTTCCACAATATGATTTCTCCCAGATTCCTGCTGAGCATGAGATTGTTATTTTAGTTTTTATTTCAAGTATACTATATATCACCAGTCGACGTTTTTAGGCTAACATTTTATTATTCAAATTTTACAAAACCACTATGAATGTGAAAGTGTTCTATCGGGATGGAGTCAAAAGCCTGCTTTTGGTAGCCGCTCTTATGCTCATGCAAAGTTGCGGATTTATTAAAAGTAAGTTTGGCAAGGGAGGACAAGAAGAAAGCGGTATTCAAAACGGGGAAATTACAGCAACAGCCCGTAAAGGTTTCAAGCAAACAACTCCGGCAGGAATGGTGGTTATCCCATCAGGCTCTTTTGTAATGGGCCAGGCCGATGAAGATATAGCTTCCTCAATGAACAACATGAACCGGCGTGTTACGATCAGTTCATTCTTTATGGATGACACTGAAATCACAAACAACGAATATCGCCAGTTTGTAAATGCCTTGCTGGTTGACTCGGTTTCGGTTTTAGGAGAAGAAGAAATTATGTCCAAATACTATCCTGATACAACCGTTTGGAAGAAAGATTTTGCTTATTCAAATGGCGATCCTTTTGTAGAATATTACTATCAGCACCCGGGATTTGATACTTATCCCGTTGTGGGAGTGAGCTGGACCGGCGCTGAGTATTTTTCGAAATGGCGTACTAACCTGTTGCATGACTTCCAAAACAAGGAAGGTCAGTTCAATTCAACAGGGTTCCGTTTGCCAACAGAAGCAGAATGGGAATGGGCAGCAAGAGGTGGACGTGCAGTAGCAAAATATCCTTGGGGTAATCCTTACACCATGAATGCAAAGGGATGTTTCCTTGCGAACTTCAAGCCTCAACGCGGAAATTATGATGCGGATGGCTATCCTTACACCGGACCAGCTAATGCTTATAATCCAAATGACTTCGGACTTTACAATATGGCTGGTAACGTAGCTGAATGGACTTCAGATGCTTACACGGATAATGCAACTGCAATTGTTTGGGATATGAACCCGGAATACAATAATCCTGATGAACCCCGGAAAGTGGTTAAAGGCGGTTCATGGAAAGATATCGCTTACTACTTACAAACCGGCACGAGAACTTTCGAATATGAAACAGAACGTCGTGCTTTCATCGGCTTCCGCTGCGTAATGGACAATGTTAATGACCGTGGTGGTGCACGCGCACGCCGTCGCTAAATAGAATCTCTTCGAAAAAGAAGCAGCGTTTTGAACACTGCTTCTTTTTTACGACCTGCTCAAAACACTTTTCTATATCAATATCTAATTTTTTCACTGTAACTGATTTCAATAAGTATGGCTAAGAATAGCGGACCTAATTTTTTTTGGGATAAACTGGTACCAACAATATATAGCGCAGGTGCTGCCGTTGTTATTTTGGGAGCGTTAGCAAAGATTCAACACTGGGATTTCGGCGGCCCTTTACTAACTGCCGGATTGGGTACTGAGGTACTTATATTTTTACTTTATGCACTTCAAACACTAACACAATCTTCTGACCGCGATCCGGACTGGACCCGCGTTTACCCTGAACTTGCAGACGATTACAATGGTCCTGCGATTACACGTGGCTCGACATCTTCAAGTGGCGTTACTGCTAAGTTGGACAACATGCTCGACAATGCTAAACTGGGACCTGAGGTTTTCGATAGCCTTGGAAAAGGTTTCAGAAACTTGTCTGAAACAGTTGGCAAAATCAGCGATCTGACCGATGCAACTGTTGCTACTAATGATTACGCAAGAAATGTGAAAAGTGCGTCAACTGCGATTAATGATATGAACAAATCTTACGGTGTTGCCATTAGCGCGATGAGTTCTATGGCCGATGCTACCAAGGATGCCCAATCATATCGTGAGCAGTTTCAGCAGATTACCAAGAACATGGGCGCGCTTAATGCGGTTTATGAGCTTGAATTGCAGGATACAACGAAGCATTTGAAAGCGATGAACGCATTCTACGGTAACCTTACAGCTGCGATGGAAAACATGGCTGATGCTACCAAAGAATCACAAGTGTTTAAAAATGAAATGTCCAAACTGACGACAAATATTTCGTCTCTGAATGGCATTTATGGTAATATGCTGACTGCCATGCGTGGTGGTAATGCATAATATCAGTTTAGCAAGCATATAGTAAATCCTTCTGAGAGTTATTAATTGTTTGTTATCAATAAATTATTCAATCACTGATAACTGATTACTGAACAATATGGCAGGTGGAAAAGAAACACCCCGTCAAAAGATGATTGGCATGATGTACCTGGTACTTACTGCAATGCTTGCATTGCAGGTGAGCTCAGCCATCATAGAAAAATTCATTCTTCTGAACAATTCTTTGGAACTATCCTCCGGAGCAGCTAATAAAATAAACCAGGAAACTGTACTTAAAATTAAAGCAGCCGTTGAAAAGGCCGGAAACCGGTCGGCTGACGTTGCGGTAATCAAACAAGCAGAAGAGGTTCGCAAATTCACTGCTGACATTACCAACGAGATCAATTCATTAAAGCAAGAGATCATCACCAAAGCGGGTGGCGGACTCAATGAGGAAGGTGGAATTAAAAACCCTCAGGAAGAAGCCAAAGTTGCTGAATTGATGATTGCGCAAGGAAAAAAAGGAAAAGCTTACGGCTTGAAAGAAACGTTGAATTCATACACGGCTAAGTTAAATGGATTGTCTCCGAACAAATTCCAGATGCTGGCCATGGACGGACGCGACGATCCTAGTGTTAAGGCAAATAAAGAACAAAGAAATAAGGATTTTGCTGAGCTCAATTTTGAGTCAACACCTGTTGCAGCTGCATTGGCAGTTTTAAGCCAGAAACAAACAGATATTCGCCGTATGGAAGGTGAAGTTTTGAATTACCTGGCTAGTAAGGTTGGTGCTGCTGACGTCAAATTCGACCGTGTTCTTGCAATGGTCAGCGCTGATGCGAAAACCGTTGTGGCTGGTACAAAATTCAAGGGACAAATGTTCATCGCTGCCTCTGCTTCGGGTATCACACCTCGCATGAGCCTGAACGGTTCCCCTGTGAAAGTTGAGAATGGCGTGGGTATGATTGAATTTACTGCTCAGGGTGGCGGTTATAATGCGGAAGGTGTAGTTCGGAAAGAATTGCAGGCCCGCATTACGATTCCTACTCCTTCCGGAAAAGATACAACTTATAGCATGAATCAGGAATACTTCGTTGTGAAGCCTTCCTACCAGATTGAAACAGGAACACTTCCTCCATTGTATCTGGGTTGTGCAAACAAATTAAGCATTCAAAGCCCTGCATTAGGACCACTTTGGGCGCCTAGCTTCTCGACCGACGGTGGAGAAATTATCCAAAGCGGACAAAAAGGAAAGTTCACAATCGTTCCAAACAAAGCGCAACTCAATATTACAGTGAGCAATGCCGGAAACGTTTTAGGTTCTGAGCCGTTTAGAGTAAACAAGGTGCCAAAACCTTCGCTAGAAGTTAGGGTAAACGGTGCCGTTTATGATGAGCGTAAAGGAGCACCGGCATCGGGAGCACGTAGCATTCAGGTTATTGCCATTCCGGATGAGAGTTTTAAAAATTTCTCTCCAGAAGATGCGAAATTCAGAGTTTCACAAGTTGAAATTTCGTTGGCAAGGTCAAACAGGCGCATCGGTGGTGTTACTTTGAACGGAGGAGGCGGATCAATATCGTCACTCGCGCAACAAGCACAACCTGGTGATCGTTATGTGATTACAATCCTTAAAGTAGAGCGTCAGAATTTCAAAGGCGCTGTAAACGAAGTTGAGATGGGTAATCAGTACAGAACTGTTCCGCTATACTAATTCATCAATTTTAATCGTTGATTGGACAATACACTTTATGTATGTTATGAGAAGAATGAACGGAAAAACGATTGCATGGTCATTACTTTCTTTGTCATTGGGTACAGGCGCCGCCTTTGCTCAGGAAAAGGAAGATTCCACTGCTAACCAGTTTTCATCACGCCCGATTGCAGATGGCGACATTTTGATGAAAAGGACGCTTTGGAGAAGGGTCGATCTGAAAGAGAAACAAAATGTTTCTATGTTCTCAAAAAACAATGAGATCACACGTTACTTGCTGGAAGCTGCAAAGGCAGGTTTGATTGACGCTTATACCAATGACTCATGCGCAACAAAAATTGATGCTGACGAATTACACAAGCGTATATTAATTCCTAATCAAACGGCTGGCTTATCTGCTGAAGAAATAGCAGCTGGTTTTGGTGAGCCAGCAAAAACGGAAGACGGCTGGGGTGCTAAGCCAAAGGCTGATCCCACTAAAACCGCGGCTGCAACAGCTGACGATGGATGGGGCAATACAAAAAAAGAAACCAAGCCGGAAGCAGCAGCAGAAGATGATGGCTGGGGTCCTCCAAAGAAAAAGTCAACAAAAAAAGGTGCAAAAACTGAGGTAGCGAAGGAAGAGCCGCCTGTTGTTGAGCAACCAAAAGTTGACAGCAGCTTTCAAACGCAGGTTGCATCTACCGAGGAAGAATATTTCCCTGATCAGTTAAGCATCCTTGAAGTTAAGGAAGATTGGACTTTTGACAAGAAGAGATCACGTTTGTACAATGACATTCAAACATTGACGATCATTCTTCCATCAGAACAAACTGCTACTGGTCTGGAATTGCCAGTTGCTTCATTCCGCTATAAAGATGTGGAAAGACTTTTCAGAAGTGATCCTAAGAAATATATCTGGTACAATACGCATAATACAGCTCAAAATAAGAACCTTGCTGATGCTTTCGATCTACGCCTTTTCTATGGCCGTATCACAAAGTTTTCCAATGCGAATGACAAAGCATTTTTGGACATTTACAACGGAGAAAAAGAAGCACTTATCAAGTCTCTGAACTACGAGCAGGAGTTAATGGAATTGGAACATGGACTTTGGGAATATTAATCTCAAATCTATTCCACAAAAAAAGGTTATCCGCATTGGATAACCTTTTTTGTGTCCATACTATTCCTATCTCCTGCCAATTTTAAATTTCAGCGGCTTCGACAACCTCGTTTTGTCTTCCGTCAGGCCCAATGCCGCAATAGTTCTCTCGTAGCTTTTAAGAATCTCCGCGTCCATTCTGCCGGCCATGATGCCTGGGATGATTACAACACGTACATCTTGAAAAGATCTGTCAGGTGCATTAGGAACATTCTCCTCAGACCATCCTCTTTGAAATATATCGACGAAAAATGTGCTTTCCTGAATTCCATGCACAAAAGTAAATTCACTCACTGCGCTAGTGGCACCAGATCCGAAAGCAACTACCCCAGGCAACGGCCAATATACATTTTGTGATTTGATATAAACTAATATCGCAGAAGATTGGAAAAGGCTGTCCTCAGCTGGTGTCAAATCGTTATAACCAAGGCTAAAGCTTCCGGAAGTATCTGTTTTAACAGCACCAGCAGATATTATAATGGCTCCCCCACCCGAGCCTGTTCCATCTTCACCAGCTGGTCCCGCAGGGCCTGCTGGTCCAGCTGGTCCGGCAACACCTGCATCACCTTTTGGTCCTACTTCACCCTGCTCGCCCTCGCAACCAACCAGAAAAGCCATCGATCCGATCCAGGCAAATAGTAATAATTTTTTGAACATAATGTTAATGGTTAAAATGTGAATTGATAATGTTTAGAAATTAGAAGAAAACTTTAAGAGTTAGTACGCTGGCCAATTCCAATTTGACGAGAACAAGGGCGTTTTTCCCATAAATTATGCAAAAAAATTTACTAATCCTTCTTGCTGCCAAAAGATTAAAAAGCCTGCACTGAGCGGCACCTTAAATATGAGAAAAAGTAGTGTGTTGAAATCTCTGATATGTAATTTCGCGACGAAATAAATTTGAAAGAAAAGCGCGGAATGTCTGAAAGACAAAAGAAATACCTAATCATCATTGCCGGGCCTACCGCGGTTGGAAAGACTGCGTTATCCATACAGATAGCCAAAGCGCTCAACACAGAAATCATATCTGCGGATTCCCGGCAATTTTTCAGGGAGCTGAACATTGGCACAGCTAAGCCCACGAATGAGGAGCTTGCGCATGTGAACCATCATTTTGTCAATTCGCATTCCATTTCGGAGATTTATAGCGCGGGTGACTTCGAGCGTGACGTTCTAAAACTGTTAGAGACGCTTTTTAAGGCCCACGATTACGTCGTAATGACAGGAGGTTCGGGATTTTACGTAAAAGCAGTTTCAGAGGGCCTGGATGAGCTTCCTGCGCCTTTGCCGGGCCTTAGAGAATCGTTGACTGAAAAGCTAAATGAAAAAGGGCTGGATGTTTTACAAGCCGAAATCCGTGACATCGATCCAACATTTGCCTCGACCCCTGAAATCAACAATCCGCAACGCGTAGTCAGGGCATTGGAAGTTTTTTATACAACCGGCACTCCAATCTCGCACTATCATTTAAAAAAAACGCAAAAACGGCCCTTTGAACAAATAATGATAGCGCTCGACCGGGATCGCTCGGAATTGTATAGCCGGATCGATCTTCGAATGGATATTATGCTGGGAAACGGGCTCGTTGCCGAGGCGAAAGACTTACTTCCTTACAGAGCACACCATGCGCTGCAAACCGTGGGTTATAAAGAAGTTTATGGCTTCTTAGACGACCAATATGACGAAAAGGAAATGATCAGGCTTCTGAAACAGAATTCACGGCGATATGCGAAGCGACAGCTGACCTGGTTTCGTCATCAGGGTAATTTCGAATGGTTCCAGGCCGATGAGTACGAAAAAATCCTGGCCTACATTCAGGCCAGGATTCATGACAATGCGGATCAGTAAGAAGTATTTTATTCCAACTCGCGATAGGCAAGAATTCCGCCTAACACGTTTCTGACATTATTAAAACCCTGCGACTCCAAAAAACGGGCTGCTTTTCCACTTCTGGCGCCTGAACGGCAATGAATGATGATTTCCTCGTCTTTCAAAGGTTCCAGTTCATCCAGATGATCCGGTAATTCTGCAAGCGGGATCAGCTTTGCGCCCAGGTTATCTTCTTCGTATTCGTGTTCTTCCCGAACGTCATAAAAATGCAGGTCTTCCCCTTTTTCAAGACGTTCTTTCAGTTCTTCCACGGTAATATCCATATTTTCTACTTTTTGTGATTGATAAAGTTATTGGACAAATAACATTTTTTGAGTGAATGATCGTTTCCCGTCAGACGATTTCACAATATAAATTCCTTCGTCTACATGAACTTCGGCAGAACGCTGACCCTTTTCCGGCACAATAGTCTTAACAAGATATCCTTGTATGGAATATATTTCAATTCGTTTTAGAGACGCATTATCCCAATTAATAATTCCTTTATTCGGGTTTGGAAAAAAATGACTTCCGGCGATGTCGACCAGCTCATTTCCGGTAACCACGCCCGCAGCTTTCTTTCCGAGATAAGGACGAATCATAATACTGCCATTCAGCGCCGTTTCCTTAGCCCACTCAGTTCCCAAATTATAAAAGACGGCATTCATGCCAAGCATAGAATTCCTGTCAAATCCAACAGTAACCGGCTGCTCGTTGAGTTGTAGCCAGCCGACGTAAAATGTATCCGGAACAGCAACAGGCGTGCTGAATGCATAATCAATAAAGCCGTTGCGCTGCGCGGGGTAACGGGCCCCAACAGATCTTTGCGCAATGACCCTGTCCGGCTTGCCATTTTTATTATCAAAAATCTGTATCGTAAACCCCTGCCCTGAAATGTCTTTATTGAACTGCACCATCGCCAGCCTGATCCCTCCGATCGTGTCCGGCTTTGCAAGTGCGAATTGCACAGCCACACGACCCAGCTTTTGATTAACCTGCACGCCATACTCTGCGCTGCCGTCATCGTAGGCATAATAATCGGTTAGGTCCACTCTCGAAGTGATAGAATCATTTGTCTTCAAATTAACACCGGGAATAGTGTCCGTTGTGGTCACAACAAATTTGGTGATCAGTTTTAAACTATCCAGATTGCTGCTAATGGTTAAAGGCGAAGTTCGGATCTGCAAAGACTTGGATTTCAGTGCTTCTACATAAATTGACCTTTGCACATTTCGGAACATTTCAGTGCCCCTGCCCGCTTCCCTGATCGTAAATGTGCTGGTTAATATGTTGAAGTTGTTGAAGTTGTTTACCACATCTGTTTTCACAGAATCAGAAAGTGCAGCCTGCGGGTTAGCTTGATATTGTCTGAGCGGCATGGCAGTATATTTTTTAAAAAATGGCGAAACAGCTTTGCGCACAGCAACATCAAAAATGTATGGCTGCTTTACCGATCGTTTTGCATTTAAATAAACGTAATCCAGATGCCAGGTGTCGTAATAGCCAGAATTGCGTCCATATGCACGGAATCTGAACTGAAACGCATCATGGAAGTAACCCGGATCAGCAATCTTTACAAACTGCATTTTATAAACCGTGTCCAGCTTGTAGCCAACCTGTTGCCAGGCTGTAACCCAGCCATTGGTCTTGCTAAAAAATTCCAGTTGAAAATAGTCACTTGAATCGGGCATCTCTCCCAAACCTTTCGCCATCCAGTGAAAACTAATGTAAAGCGAATCAGCGGCTTTTTTGCCAGCAAGATTGATCGGTTGTGAAGTTAATGTGTCTGTAAAATTTTGGGTAAGCGGATTTACAAGATTATAGGGCGTTCCGGTCCCGTTTAAACCATCGAAAGTGGCGATATTCAGTGATGGATGTGAATTGGAAAGCGTGTTGTTAATGTAAACGCCACTTCCGGGAAGCCAGTTTTTGGTATCTGGATTTGCCGTCTTCGTAGTAGAAAAATCATCAAAAAACGGCAGGTTTAATGTCGCTTCCGTGCGCAATGTGCTTTGCGTTTCGGCTTCTTCATCATTGTAATAACCGCTAATCGGAACGAGCCTTAACTGGGCATATAGCAACTGACACTGAAAAAGCGCGAACAGCAATGTCAGAATTATACGTTTTTTATTATAAAAATAAACTTTACTGTTCCGGTAATATATTCTCATTCCCAGTTGATTCAACTGCCTGTGGTGTGATCCAGAGATCGATTACATCTCCTATTCTTACATTATTTCCAGCGTCCGGATTTTGCCTGACCACCGTTCCTGCTGCTTGTCCTTCTTCTGCCGGAATCTCCATTTGCTGGCCTACTTTCAGCCCGGCGCCGATCAGCGCGATTTTGGCCTCATCCAATGGTAAGCCCAAAACAGAAGGAGCTTCAAATTGCGCAGTACCAAGCCCCTCACCCAATTCAAGATCTATTTTTGAGCCTTTCGCAATGGCTTGTCCCGGCAAAATCTCCTTACCGTTGTACATTTGCTTCAAAACCGCATTTTGCGCCATATCAGGCACATATGAAATATTTCCTTCTTCCAATCCTACGCTTTTTAGCAACATTTGCGCGCTGCGATGCGTCATATCCGTCAGCTTAGGCATTTTAATCAACGGAGCTGTGCGTGAGGAGACAGTAACATATATTTTGCGGCCTTCTTTTACCTTGGCACCCGGCAACGGATATTGTGAAATAATGGTCAGCGGAGGAACATTGGCCACGAAAGTACAATCCACCTCATAGCGCAGATCGCGGCTTTCGAGAAATTCTTCGAGTTCCGCCACATTCTTTTTCTTTAAATCCGGGATTGTCACGGCCTCCCCATGATTGGTCGTGAATGGCAGATAAACGAAAAAGAAACCCAGGAAAAGAACCAAAAGCAATGAGACTATAATTCCGATGTGTATAAAAAGATCCGTTCTGGACTGTGTACTTATTTTGGCCATGTATTATGAATGCTCGAAATGTATAGACGGGTAAAAATAAACGTAATATTTCAGGATGCCAATATACTACATTGTATAAGAGCCCAGAATTCTTTTAATGTATTTACCGAGGATATCAAATTCAAGATTGACCCGGTCACCTGCTTTCAGGCTATGAAAATTGGTAAATTCATAAGTATAAGGAATGATAGCAACCCGGAATGCATTCGTTTCAGAGTTAAAAACGGTGAGACTCACACCATTGATACATATAGAGCCTTTTTCAACGGTTAGGTTTCCGGTCGAAGCATCATATTCAAAATCAAAAAGCCAGCTTCCGTCACGTTCTTCGATGGCCGTGCACACGCCCGTTTGGTCCACATGCCCTTGCACAATGTGCCCGTCAAAACGACCATTCGCTGGCATACAGCGTTCTAAATTAATTTTATCTTTCACCGCCAGGTCGCCCAGGTTTGTCTTGATCAATGTTTCTTCAATGGCGGTCACTTGATAGGTGTCGCCTTCCACAGCCACCACAGTAAGGCAAACCCCATTATGATTTACACTCTGATCTATTTTGAGTTCGTTCGCAATCGGGGATTGAAACGAAAAAGTTTTATTGGTGCCTTCGGAATCTACTTTTAAAAGCGTTGCAACGGATTCTACTATTCCTGTAAACATTATCTTAGTCGAAATTTTAAGATACAAAGTTACAATTTATCATTACTCTTTTCTGTACAAAAGGTGCTATTGCTGTGGGTAAATCTTTTCAAATCCACATAGTTTGCGAACTTTGCAGGAACGCGGGAAACCAGCAAGCGCTTTGCCTACATATCTTTTATAACCATTAATGAAAAAAGTCTTATTTATTGATCGGGACGGAACGATCATCGTTGAACCTCCCACAGATTTTCAGGTAGACTCGTTAGAAAAACTCGAATTTTTACCAAAAGCGATATCCGCCCTGCGCAAAATTGCAGAAGAAACTGATTTCGAGCTGGTAATGGTGACAAATCAGGACGGCTTGGGAACAGATTCATTCCCTGAACCAACATTCTGGCCTGCACAAAACAAAATGTTGCAGACTCTGGCGGGAGAAAATATCCATTTTGCCAATATTCATGTGGACCGTAGCTTCCCCGAAGACAATCTCGCAACCCGCAAACCAGGCATTGGAATGCTTACCGAATATTTTTCGGAAGAATATGATCTGGCAAACAGTTACGTGATCGGCGACAGGCTTACAGATGTCCAATTGGCTGTAAATTTGGGTGCTAAGGCTATTTTATTTTTAGACCAAAAACCTGAAACAGGTTTGTCTGACAAAATGAATGAGGTTACCAGCTTCATTTCAAGGGACTGGGACGCGATTTATGAACATTTGAAGTTGCCGGCCAGAAAAGCATACGTAGAACGTAATACTAAGGAAACGCAGATAAGAGTTGAGCTGAACCTCGACGGAAGCGGCCGATCCGACATTCATACGGGCCTCGGATTTTTCGATCATATGTTGGACCAACTCGCAAGACATTCAGGCGCTGACCTCACCATTCACGTCGAAGGCGACCTGCACATTGATGAACACCACACCATCGAAGACACTGCACTGGCATTGGGCGAAGCTTACCGACAGGCGATCGGCGATAAGCGCGGCATCAGCAGATACGGGTTCCTGCTTCCTATGGACGAAGCGCTGGCTCAGGTTGCCATTGATTTCTCCGGTCGACCGTGGATTGTCTGGGATGCAGAGTTTAAAAGAGAGAAGATTGGTGAAATGCCTACGGAAATGTTTTTTCACTTTTTTAAATCTTTTTCGGACACCTCGCTATCTAATTTAAATATTCAGGTAAGCGGTGACAATGAGCACCATAAGATCGAATCGATATTTAAAGCCTTCGCGAAGGCAATAAAAATGGCCGTCAGACGTGATTTGAAGGCACTGGATTTCATGCCTTCGACCAAAGGAGTCCTTTAATTTTTCGATTAATTGAACTGGCTAAGACATTTTTTAGTTAATTTTGTTAACGTTAAGTAGTGTATTAATTGCTTTTTTATGGAAATGACAATCATAATGATCGTTTTTTATGTGGTTCTTCTCGGTTCTGCGTTCCTTGTCGGACGCTGGCTGGAAAACAATGAAAAACAATGGAAAGCTAAGTAAAAGCCTTTACCTAATCACATCTCAAGTTGCTTAAGTCACTCTGTCTCATATTACTTACGGCCTTCCTCATCTGTAAAGCCACAGATGTCGCCAGCCTCTTGCTGGCCAAGGAAAAGTCATCTGTGGTTTGCGATACCGGCACTTGCGATAATGAAAAAACAGAAGTTGAGAAAATCAACGACGACCAGTTGTTGATTTCTCATTCCCTACATTTTGATAAATACATTTTATCAATCCCGCTTAAAAAGACTTTCTCCTACTCTGCCGGATTTCAAAACGAAATCTCACTCAAGCTGCTCTCGCCGCCACCCGAATTGATCTGATTTTCTTGCATTATTTATTCTGTGAGCATGATGCTCCTGCGGATGTGTATTATTTCCATTCCGTCAGGCTCGTCGTCTAAGTTCTCCTATTCAATAAATTATCCTTAAAAGAAATCATGATCAGGTCATATAATCAACTTTTTGAAAACAATAAAAAATGGGTCGATGCAACAAACGAGCAGGATCCTGAATTCTTCAACAGACTGGCAAACGGGCAAAGTCCCAAATTTTTATGGATCGGCTGCTCTGATAGCCGCGTTCCTGCAAATGCCTTAACCGGCACAATGCCCGGCGATATTTTTGTACATCGCAACATTGCCAATATGGTCATTCATACGGATATGAGCATGCTAAGTGTGCTGGATTACTCTGTAAATGTGCTTGGTGTGCAACATATTATCGTTTGCGGACATTATGGTTGCGGAGGTGTTGCCGCTGCGATGGGCAACAAGCAAGTGGGCCTTATTGACAACTGGCTCAGACACATTAAAGATGTTTACCGTCTGCACCAGGATGAGCTTAACGGCATCGAAGACATGCAGAAAAGAACCGACCGGTTTGTTGAACTCAATGTGATAGAGCAGGTGATGGACCTGGCAAAAACGTCAATTGTACAAAATGCCTGGGCAAACAAAAAGCCTTTACAAGTTCACGGACTTGTTTATGCAGTTGGAACCGGCATTCTTCAGGATCTTGATGTAACCATGGACAGCGCAGACGACATGGAGAACGTATATAGGATGGATGTTCCTGTTATCGCCTGATATCGTATTCGTTTTTGATCACTAATTGATTTATTAGATAATCGTATGTCAGCAGATAAAAATAATTTGTTTTCCAACCTCAAGTATGATATCCCTGCCGGGCTGGTCGTTTATCTGGTTGCGTTACCATTGTGTCTCGGTGTAGCATTAGCCTCCACCGGGCGCTCCGACCTCCTTTTTTCAGGTATAATTGCTGGAATGATCGGCGGGATCGTCGTTGGTTCCATCAGCGGATCATCCCTTGGGGTTTCTGGTCCAGCGGCAGGGCTTGTTGTGATCGTACTCAATGCCCTCGATACACTGGGCAGTTTTGAGGCGTTTCTCCTGGCCGTCGTAATTGCAGGGATCATCCAGGTAATCGCCGGAGTGATGAAAGCCGGCATCATCGGCTATTACTTTCCTTCGTCCGTTATCAAAGGAATGCTGGCAGCCATTGGTATAACCCTCATTTTGAAGGAAATACCGCACGCATTCGGTTATGACGCGGATTTCATGGGTGATGAAGCATTTAGTCAGAAAGACGGTCAAAATACATTTACCGAGCTTTTCAATGCCGTAAAATACAGCAGCACCGGCGCTATTATTATATCTGTGTTTTCGCTCGGGTTGCTGATCCTTTTCGACAAGCCTTTTATGAAGAAAGTTCAGCTTTTCCGGTTTGTGCCAGGTGCATTGTTCGTGGTGATTTCCGGAATCCTGCTCAACCTGTTGTTTTCGAGAATAATGCCGAACTGGGCATTATCCGGCGATCATTTGGTGCAGTTACCAGTTGCTTCTTCGGCAAGCGAGTTTTTCAGCTTTTTCAAAACACCAGACTTCTCCGCTATCACCAGGGTCGAGACATATACGATCGGTTTAACATTAGCTATTGTTGCCAGCCTCGAAACATTGCTGTGCGTTGAAGCAACGGATAAACTTGATCCTTTCAAGCGCAGTACGCCAACGAATCGCGAGCTGGTTGCCCAGGGAATTGGTAACATTACTTCGGGGTTGATCGGCGGCTTGCCCATCACACAGGTAATTGTGCGGAGCTCTGCTAATATAGATTCAGGCGGAAGAACCAAAATGGCAACCATTACGCATGGCTCCATTTTGCTGCTTTCTGCCCTTTTTATTCCAACGTTCTTGAATTTTATCCCATTGGCATCGCTTGCTGCTGTGCTTTTAGTGGTAGGTTATAAATTGTCCAAATTCTCTCTTTACAAAGGAATGTACCAGTTGGGCAAAGAGCAGTTCATACCGTTTATAGTGACCATTATCGCCATCCTGAGCACGGATCTGCTCAAAGGAATAGGCATCGGAATGGTGGTTGCGATTTATTTTATTCTGAGAAAAAATTACAAGCATTCTTATCATTATGTGAAAGAAAAACACAGAGATGGCGATGTGATTACATTAATCCTGTCAGAGGAAGTGACATTCCTGAACAAAGGGAGTATTAGTGCAACATTGGACAATTTGCCTGACAATGCCACTGTGGTTATTGACGGCACCAAGTCCATGAACATTGATTATGACGTGCTTGAAATCATTCAGGACTTCAAAAAACACGCGGCGCCATTACGGAACATTGTTGTGGAAACGAAGGGCATCAATGGCGTAGAAGTGGTCGGCGGCCACTGATATTGCTGAGATCCCATTACTTAATATAACTAAAATAGCCGGGCATTCCCCGGCTATTTTTTTGCCATAAAAAATCCCACAACCAGCCGGAGCCAATGTGGGATAACGATTTGTAATAAGCCGATAGCCGGTCAAAAGTTCTTTAACGTTCTATTTATTTTTAAGGCGCTGGATAAGCATGTCATTGAATGTACGTTCCGCCTTGTATAATTCGATCACCTGACTCGCTGTGATGACTTTCAGGAAGCGGTTTTGATATTCTTTTTCAAGATCCAACTCTTTCTGACGCAATTCCTGCACTTCTTTCAGGTTGTTAAGCACTTGATCATCCGTCTGGCCTTCCGCTTTTTTATCATTAATGATCTTCCGCTGCGCCCTGTGGATCTCTTTCCTTTTTTGAGAATATTCATTGTAAACCGGCCAGAATCCCGTCGACTGTTCGGGTGTCAGGTTCAGACGGTTGGTAATAATGGCCACCTTCGCATCCTGAATCCGCTTTATCTCTTCCTCCGACTTCCTCTGCGCGCTCACTGCTGTAATCGAAAGCAACGCCACAAAGAGAATTATCAATAAATTTCGGTGTCTGGTAATAAGTTGTAAGTTCATTTTATAATTATTGTTAGGGTCAAATCGTCTCAGCACTCGAAACCGATTCCTGTAATTGCTGGCGAAGGATGTCATCTTCAAGTCCATCCAGGTAAAAAAGTACAGTGGAATCCGTGTCAAATGCCTTCTGAACAACTTTATGCTCACTTAAATCGTAATAACTCATGTCCTGGTCTTCCAGGTAACTAACGATGGACGCATTACTGATGCCACTTAACGGCTCCTGTCCGAGCGATCCCTGGCGTTCCGGAACGGTTACCCATACCAGCACTAAAATCAAAGCCATTGCCGACACAAGCGCCAGCGAACGCTGCCACGACCAGCCTATTACAGGCTTACGAACAGGTTCCGACGGAATTCTTGATTGGATCATCTGAGGCAGTTTGTCAAAATAGTCCTCCGGAACCTGGAAAGGAACTTCCTTTTTCAGATCATCCAGTCGTATGCGCTTATTATCCATGATTATTTATATTTCCAATCTTGTAAATGTTTGACCAAACTAGTTTGAAATGGTTTAATCCGTTTCGTTTAAATAATCCTCAATTTTTTTTGAAGCCCAATGATATGAAGCTTTTAGCGCGCCAACCGACGTCCCGGTAATCTCCGAAATCTCTTCGTAAGGAAGTTCTTCAAAATATTTCAGGTTAAAAACCAGCCTTTGCTTTTCTGGTAATTTTAATAATGCCTTCTGTAATTTGAGCTGAATGGCGTCACCGCTCACCAGCGGATCGGCTTCCAGCTTTTCGCTCAGCTCACTTTCTACATCATTAATAGAAATGAAAAAGCGTTTTCTTTTCTTGTTCAGGAAGTTGATAGCCTCATTACTCGCAATCCGGTAAAGCCAGGTGTAGAACTTGGAGTCGCCACGGAAATTTTCCAGCGCCGTCCAGGCTTTAATAAAAACATCCTGTGTAATGTCATTCGCATCATCATGGTCCACAACCATTTTCCTTACCAGCCAATATACTTTTTGCTGATACTTCCGCACCAGCTGACTGAAAGCGTTCCGCCGCGTTTCGGGATTTTCAAAAAGGGATAATAATTCTTCGTCAGACATTTAATCAATACTAATTCCCGAATCAACACAAGTCAATAATAGTTCATTTTTTGGTTCAGGGCAAATAAAATTTGAGTCTTGCAAAAAGTAAAACATAGTTTTAACCTTTCGCAAGACTCAACGTTTTCCGGCACCAAAAGCCGGTCAGTAACTTCAATAACCTATGCTTTTCTCTCGATAGCACGTTTTGCAGCTTCCACAATGTGCTTCGCTGTCAAGCCGTATTTTTCCATCAGTTGTGTAGGCGTTCCGCTTTCTCCAAAGCTGTCGTTCACCGCCACGTATTCCTGAGGAACCAGTTTGTTTTTAACCAAAACCTGCGCAACGCTGTCTCCCAAACCACCAATGCGGTTATGCTCCTCAGTGGTTACCACGCAACCTGTTTTCTCCACAGATTTCAGGATTGCCTCTTCATCCAAAGGCTTAATGGTGTGAATATTAATAATTTCTGCATTGATGCCTTCCGCTTCCAGAAGTTCACCCGCCTGGATCGCTTCCCAAACCATATGGCCCGTTGCGAAAATGCTCACATCCGTTCCTTCATTCACCATCCACGCTTTACCAATCTCAAATTTCTGATCCGCATCCGTGAAAACAGGGATTACCGGACGACCGAAACGCAGGTAAACAGGGCCTTCGTAATCAGCAATCGCAATGGTTGCTGCTTTTGTCTGGTTATAATCGCAAGGATTAATCACCGTCATGCCCGGCAACATTTTCATCATCCCAAGATCTTCCAGGATCTGGTGCGTTGCGCCATCTTCTCCTAATGTAAGTCCCGCGTGTGAAGCACAGATCTTCACATTTTTATTGGAATAAGCAACACTCTGACGGATCTGGTCATAAACACGGCCCGTTGCAAAGTTTGCAAATGTTGTAGCGAAAGGTATTTTACCGCCAATGGTCAAGCCGGCAGAAACGCCGATCATATTTGCTTCCGAAATACCGCATTGGATAAAACGGTCAGGATTTTCTTTTATAAATGCTTCGAGTTTCAGCGAACCAACCAAGTCAGCGCAAAGTGCCACGACATTTTCGTTCTGCTGTCCCAACACATGCATTCCGGCCCCAAAGCCCGAACGCGTATCTTTCTTCTCAGTGAAGGTGTATTTTTTCATTGTATATAATTAATAGTCTCCCATTGTTTCTTCCAACTGGCCGAGCGCTGCCGCAAGTTGCTCATCATTAGGCGCTACGCCGTGCCATTTGTGGCTGCCCATCATGAAATCAACACCAAAACCCATTCCTGTATGCAACAGAACCATTATAGGTCTGCCGTGACCCAGTCTGCTTTTTGCTTCGTAAAGGCCTTTCAGCACTGCTGCCATATCATTGCCTTCTTCGATAGAAATCACTTCCCATCCGAACGCTTCATATTTTTTACCCAAATCACGGTTGTTCATAACCTTAACTGTCGGGCCGTCAATTTGCTGACCATTCAAGTCAATGAATGCAACGAGGTTATCAACCTGGTGGTGCGGCGCAAATGTAGCTGCTTCCCAAACCTGTCCTTCCTGCTGCTCGCCATCGCCCATTAACACGTAAACATGACCTTTGTCATTGTTGAGTTTTTTGGCAAGCGCAGCACCGATCGCCACAGACATACCTTGTCCCAATGATCCAGATGCAATGCGAATTCCTTCCAAATGCTCGTGCGTAGTCGGGTGACCTTGCAAGCGCGAATCCAGCTTACGGAAAGTTGCCATTTCCTCCACAGGGAAATAGCCTTTACGCGCAAGCGTGCTGTACCAAACCGGCGAAATATGTCCATTAGAAAGAAAAAACAAGTCTTCATCCTTGCCATTCATGTCAAAAACCGGCTTTCCGTCCTGTTCTTTCAATTGCATACGCTCAAAATAAAGCGCCACAAGTAATTCTGTACAGCCCAAAGAACCTCCCGGGTGTCCCGACTGGCAGCCGTGCACCATACGCACAATGTCCCGGCGAACTTGTGAGGCTACTTTTTCTAATTGTTCAACTTCCATGTTTATCGATTTTCTATTTATCAAATACGTTCTTTGTGCGTACATTTTTCAGCCCGCAAATGTCCCATTATTACGGCTTTCCGAATGACTCATTATTACTCACTTTTGTTAAGAATTTGATCAGTGTGATTTTCAGTATCCACTTTCTGCACAACTTCTTCAATTACACCGTTTTCATCAATGACGAATGTTGTGCGGATGATTCCCATGTATTCGTGACCAAATAATTTCTTTTCGCCCCAAACGCCGTAATCATTTACCAATTTCTGGTCAGTATCAGCCAGTAACGGGAAAGGCAGGTTATATTTTTTTATAAATTTCCTGTGCGACTTTTCGTCATCCACACTCACGCCCAAAACTTTATAACCCCGCTTCAAAAGCAAATCGTAATTATCCCGAAGGTTACATGATTGCGCCGTGCAACCAGGTGTATCGTCCTTTGGATAAAAGTAGAGAATGACTTTTTCTCCTTTAAAATCAGAAAGTTTCACCTCTTTTCCATCCTGATCTTTTGCAGAAAATGCCGGGGCGGGATCGCCTACTTGAAGTCCCATACGTTTATCTTTTTCGTTTTTTTGTTTTTTTCCGCGCAACAGGCAGGTCTTTTAATTCGGTTTGCAAGATAGTACTATTTCCTGCCCTATCTGTCACTTCCAGCGTTAGTTCGCCTTCAAATGGCTGAGTAGGATCAAGCTTTTCAGACCAGATATAGCCTTTTTTTGAATCAAAATTCATCAGCACCCATTCCCCGTTGACCAATGCTTTATAATGATCAACCCCGGAAGTGGCGTCTCCAATAAATCCGCGGATTCTGTCTTTGCTATGCTCTACCAGCCGTATCTTGGGCGGCACCGTGTCAGCCTGGATAACAAACGTTCCAAGCTCCCGGGTTTCAAATTTGATCTCATTATCTGCCCAGGTTCCTCCTAAAAACCGATAATAGCCGTCTATATAGCGGTAAACGCGTGTTTTCTCCTTGTTTTCAGGAACATTCTCCGGAGTAAAGGCTACGGAAATATAATCTTTAAGCGCCGTTCCCCGGTTATTAATGGTTAATGCATTAAAATTCTGCTGCCCAGTGAGAAACAATGTGTCGAAGATGCTGGTGTTTTTAAAATCAACGGACCATTTCTCTGCCTTATAGCTGGATGCAACTGCCGGATAAATCTGACTTCTTAAATAAGTTTTAACCGTCGTTTTGCCTATTTTGACCGAATCCGGCATATATGTTCTTAGATCTGTCAGAAAAACTGCTGTCTCGCTTGCATAGAAATCGGGATCCTTTTTCACTTCCTTGCCATTAGAATAATAAGTCGCAAACGGAATGGTGCTCCGGTAATGTTTCGCCTTCACGACCAGTGTGTTCTCCTGCACGTCCGTTTGAATGTATTCAGGATTTATTTCTACATCATAAACTGGAAGCGGCGAATTTTTTGGCTCACCTTTGATCGTAAAAACCAGCTCAGAAGCATTCTCGAAAGAATCCGTGATTTTGACGCGCACTTCATGCAGCAACGTATCTGCAATATTCAGTTTACCATTGATTGCATTGGTTTTGTACAGATTGAAATTATTGCCGTCGGGAACGTAGCATTTCAGATAACGCTGCCCGGTTTTCTGTTCCGTTTCGTAGTCGATCAGGTTATTGTAATCCCTTGTGGCCGTGTTGGGAAAAATTTCAATGTTATAGGAAAACACTTCATCCCCATCCATTTTGATCTCAATACACTGCAAACCATAACGGAACCCGGTGCCTGTCATCTGGTCGTGCGCAACCATATCAATTCCGATGATCCCCGTTGCTGAAACCGTGTCAGGGAGTCTGTAAGAGCCATCTTTCAGCTTAACCGGCGCATAAACCTTCCGGTCAAACTGACCATTCACCCGACCATTAATGTCCAGCGGCCTGATTGCCAGATTGACAAATTTCGGTGGAGTCACGTCTTTAATCTCATTGAAACCAAAATACAGTGGATTAAGAAAATTATCCTTGGAATCGCGGATCTCAAAATGTAAATGCGGACCCGCAGATCCGCCTGTGTTCCCTGAAAGCGCTATAATTTCGCCCTTTTTGAAACTGAATTTTCCTGCTTCCGGAAAAAGATCAATTTCGAAAGTCTGCTTTTTATACTGCTCCTCGCGCACGTAGGTCGCCAGGGGATCGCTGAATTTTAGTAAATGTCCGTAAACCGTCGTCTGACCATTGGGATGGCGTAAATAAATCACATTGCCATAACCACTCCGCTGCACCGCCACTTTGTAAACATATCCCTCAGCTGCGGCATACACATTAAGTCCTTCGCGCTGTTCCGTACGAATGTCAAGACCAGCATGAAAATGGTTTGTGCGCAAGTCGCCCAGCCCGCCCGCAAGCGAGTTAGCAAGCCCCGGCCTGATCGGAAACTGGTAATAACCTTTTGGGTAAGTTTGTGTCTGAGCAAAAGAAAGCGAGCATAAGCCCATCAAGCCCGAAAATAACAAACCAATACGGACCATTGTCCGGGAATGATAACGCATGAAAACGAAGTGTATGAATGACTGGTCCTGCGACCGAAAAGATCAGGTTTACCTAACGAATAATTCAAGCATCTTCTTGCCTTCAATCGACGCCGTAAGCTTATCTCCGATCTGCACAGGCCCAACGCCCTTTGGCGTTCCTGTGAAAATCAGGTCACCTTTTTTGAGCATAAAATATTTGGAAACGAAAGAGATCAGGTAATTAATGCGGTAAAGCATCATGGAAGAATTTCCGTTCTGGCGCATCTCACCATTAACATCCAGACTGAAATTAATATTTTGAATGTCTTCGAAGTCAGAAACCGGAACAAATTCCGAAACCGGCGCAGAGCCGTTGAATGCTTTTGCCAATTCCCACGGCAGGCCTTTTGCTTTCAATTCAGATTGTAAATCCCTCGCCGTGAAATCAATGCCTACGCCAATCTCGTCGTAATATTTATGAGCAAAGCGCTCTTCAATGTTCTTCCCAACCCTGTTTATTTTTACAACAAGCTCCACTTCATAGTGCACATCCTTCGAAAAATTGGGATAAAAGAATGGTTCGCCTGTCCTGACCTGCGCCGTTTCCGGCTTCAAAAAAATTACGGGAGCATCCGGTTTTTCATTATTTAATTCAGCAATATGCTCGGTATAATTCCTGCCTACACAAATAATTTTCATTAGGAGCAAATAAAATTTGGATTCGATAAAAACACAACAAAACTACTTACAAAGCGGTCAGGGACATAATATTTAGCCTAATTTTTCATACAAAATCGTGCCCTCTTCGTTATAGCTCTGGCTAAGTAATCTGCGCTTATTCCTTCAATCTGCTTCATAAATCTTTATTATTTTTGATGAAAGTATCGTTACTAACAGAAAGCTTGCGCATGAAGAAGCAAATTACCCGGACTTTCCATTTCACAATCTGCACTCTGGCATTAACATTACTTCTTTTTGCATGCGATACCCTTCGCAAAACCCCGGAAAGATCGAACTCTTCAAGATACACTCCTTCAAGGTCATCCAAATCGCGAGGAACCGTTGCACGCAGACCACCTGCAAGGACGCCTGCCAGAAAGCCCGCAACCGCCTCAAAACCAACATATAGCAGACCGGGAGATATGCCCGCATCCGCAGTCCCGCAAGTGGTCCAGGTAGCCCGCACTTACGCCGGAACTCCATATCGCTCAGGAGGAAATGACAAAAACGGCATCGATTGCTCGGGCCTGATCTGCTCCGTCTATTCCGAAATCGGCGTAAAAGTCCCGCGCATTTCCTGGCAGCAATCGGAATTCGGTCAGGAAGTGAGCAGCATTAAAGACATTAAGCCGGGTGACTGGTTATTTTTTGTGCCCGAAGCAGGCAAAGAAGGCTATGTTTCCCATGCAGGAATTGTGACCGACGTCCGAAATCAGGACGAAATCATGTTCATTCATGCTTCAACCTCGCGTGGCGTACGGGAGGACAATCTTTTTTCCAATTATTTCAAAGGCAGGTTCGTCAAAGCAATGCGCCCGTTTTGAGCCGCTTGATCATTGCATAGCATTTTTTTCATGTAAAATAGGGGTAAAACACGCATCGACTGTCTGTTGTGCATGATAACTGTTATATTGAAGCATTAAATCCTTTCTCAACCTTATGGAAACTACTATGGGCCCTCCGCCAGAGGTCGGAGGCCGGGTTGTCCCGCTCAACGCAAGTCCGGACATTCCTATTTACATCTATGCGACTGTTTTTGCCTCTTTCTGTGTCATTACCGGCTTGATCTGGGACATATGCTGGCACATGAGCATTGGCCGTGATGGTCTTTTGTCGCCGCCTCACCTGGTGATCTATCTTGGCGCAGTCGTTGCCGGGCTGTTCTCCGGGTTCGAGATTCTGAGAAAAACATTTTGGGGCAATGATCTGGAAAAGTCTGCAAGCGTAAAGATCTGGGGCTTTTTTTACAGCTCATTAGGGTCTTTGTTCTGCGTTTGGGGGGCATTATCCATGCTCACTTCGGCACCATTCGACGACTGGTGGCATAACACTTACGGTTTGGACGTTACCATTCTTTCGCCGCCCCACACGGTGTTGATTTTAGGCATTATCGGCATTCAGTTTGGTGCTATGATCAGTGTGATCGCGGTTAAAAATCAGCTCAAACTTCGTTCAGCGCAATTTTTTGACAAGAAAAAAGCATTGGATAAAACATTGTTCTGGCTATTTGCATTATCTGCTGGCTTCCTGCTAACCATTTGGTATACATTACTTTCCGAAGAACTTGGCCGTATGCGCATGCATCGTTCCAGCCTTTACATTTTTTCCTCGGCTGCATTTCCAATTTTGTTAATGGCTGTTGGCAGAGCTGTTCGTCACAAATGGGCAATCACCGCTGCAACAGGCGTTTATACCTTATTAATGTTGCTTACGCTTTGGATTATCCCCTTGTTTCCTGCCGAGCCGAAATTAGGCCCCATTTTAAATCACATTGATCACTATCAGGGTTTTCAATTTCCACTTTTACTGATTATTCCTGCAATTGCTCTTGATTTTCTGCGTCATCGTTACGGCTATATGAACGACTGGAAACTGGCCGCGCTTTTAGGATCAGCGTTCTTATTGGTTTTCTTTTTATTCCAATGGTTTTTCGGATCATTCCTGATGGAGTCTCCCTATGCAAGAAACTGGTTTTTCGGAAGTCATTACTGGTATTTCGGCAACAGCCCCGACTGGGAATATCGTTACAAATTCGGCCCGTGGATGGTAGAAACAATGCCCGAATTACTGAAAGGATTAGGCATTGCATTGATCGCCAGCTTGATTTCAACGCGCATTGGCTTGGCTTGGGGCAATTGGATGCATAAAATTCAACGATGAAAAATTTTATCTTAATCATTATGCTTTTGGCTGTCAGTATGACGGCAAAAGCGCATGTAGGAAGCGCCGGCGTAAAAATGCAGGGGCAGGCCGGCCCGTATAAAGTGCTGGTGAGCGTGGAGCCGCCAGATGTAATTCCGGGAACCGCAAAAATTACGGTTTATATAGAAAATGGCATTGCCAGGAAAGTCCTGGCCAGGCCGATTTACTTCTATTCCGGTGACAAAGGCGCGCCGTCTCCCGACGAGCTTACACAAGTTGCGGGACAAACGGGCCAGTTTCAGGGGGTAGTTTGGCTAATGGAATGGGGCTCATCGAGCGCCCAGATCCAGATTGCGGGGGACAAAGGAAAAGGGGAGCTTATCGTCCCTATTGTTGCCGTTTCGACAGCCGAACGCGACATGCCGAAACATTTGGGCATTGGACTAAGCATTTTGGGCATATTGCTCTTCTTGTTAATGATCACGACCATCGGTGCAAGTGTCAGTGATGGAATATTAAGGCCTGGTGAAACATTAACACCTGCTCAAAAGAGAAAACGCTGGGTTAATATGGGCATTGCAACCGTGTTATGCTCACTCATTTTATATGGAGGAAGCAGCTGGTGGGATAGCTGGGCTGCTGAATATAAACAATGGCTTTACAGACCTGTGAAAGGAAGCGCGGCCATTTTGCAAACCAATAACCAAAGGGTTTTTCAATTAAAAATTGATACAACAGGCTGGAACGCACAACGTCGGGGCAGTATGCTAAGCACACTGATCCCGGACCACGGCAAGCTGATGCATACGTTCCTCGTGCGCACCCCGGGGCTGGACGCATTCGCGCACATTCATCCGGAACGTATAGACAGCACAACATTCGAAGCATTTTTACCCAAACTTCCAGCTGGTAAATATCTGGTTTACAATGACATTGTCCAACTCTCAGGTTTTGCCGAAACCATTGTAGACACCATTGATATTCCCGAACAAGCAGCCACTGCGAAACCTTTGAATGTTACCGCAGAAGAAGATACATATGTTGTAACTGACCCGATTAACGCTCCTGGCAATGTGCCGATGGATGAGAATGTCGTGATCTGTGGCAAGCCAGGAACAAAAACCGTTTTCAAAGACGGCTCATATGCGGTTTGGGAAGGAATGCCGAATAAGCCGCTGGATGCCGGAAAACCGTATCAGCTGACATTTGAATTTTTCAATCCGGATGGAAGCGCCTGCTATCCCGAACCATATTTGGGCATGACTGGCCACGTAGCAGTTGTGCGTACGGACGGCTCTGTATACATTCATTTGCACCCGACCGGAACATTTGCAATGGCTGCGGAACAAACATTCAAAGACCGCATGGCCGATACAGCCAAAGTTGCTAAAAGACCGCAACCAGTGATGTTCAGGGACAGCATCGACCGCTACCTCGCCAAATTGAAGGCCATGCCGATGGAAGAAAGAGAAGTGTTTCTTATGACCGAAATGGGCATGTACGACATGAAAGACGGCGCTATGACCGGCATGGATCACGGCAACCGCATCTCTTTCCCCTATTCATTCCCCAAAGAGGGCCGTTACCGGATCTTCCTGCAATTGAAACGGAATGCAAAAGTACTCACCGGTGTCTACGACGTGAAAGTGAAAGACGCAGTCACGTTATAACCGGTTCAGAACAACTTTTTAATTTTCTGGAAGGACATCTCCCTGTAATTTTCAATATAGAGATTGCAGGGAGGCAATTCTTCCTTCGTATGTGAGCTCAACACGCCTACTACACGCATTCCAGCATTGATCGCAGCTGAAACTCCCGAAAAAGAATCTTCAAATACAACACATTGATCCGGCTCCACACCTAGATTTCTGGCGCTGGTCAGATAAACTTCGGGATCTGGTTTGTGTTTTTTCACATTTTCACTCGCCATTATAGAGCCAAGATGTGACCGGATCGGAACTTTTGTCAGGATCAGGTCCAGATTTGCTTGCGGCGCGGATGTGGCCACACCCAGTTTCACACCATTGCTTTGAAGGTCATTAATAAAAGGCACGATGCCTTCAATCGGGTCAATGTAAGGTTCGTAGATCTGGCGAAACAGACTTTCCTTTTCATTTTCCATTTGCAAGAGTTCTTCCCCTTCAATCGCCCTTTGCAAGAAATGGCTCAGGATATAACTATTGCTTTTGCCAAACATATGCATAGCAAATTCTTCGTCCGTGGGTGACAGGTCACGTTTGGAGAAAAATTCGCGAAACGCCATAGAATGATAAGGATTGGTATGGCAAATCACACCATCCATGTCAAAAATTACTGCTATTACTTCTTTCATTGGGCAAAGTTAAACATTCAACATTTTCCCAACATGCATTCAGGGACTTTTCAGGCAGCACAAACAATTATTCTTTCCGTATTAGCTTGGTAAACCGCGCAACGAGCCCGATATTTAGAGCAATATAAAAGAGAAATTGTAGTTGGCACTGATATATAATTCTACTTTTCATGTAACCGATTGCAGTTTATAAGGTTATTATATTAAATTTACCATACTAACCCCGGCTATTTCCGGAAATAGCAAGCAGAACCTGCCAGATCCCGATTTCTGGAATTTCTTTGCAAACAATGATACGTCAATAACAATGTATGAGTGAATTAGAGCCCATCAAAAACGGAGTTGCCAGACCGAACGGTAATATAACTTCTCTTGAAGTTTATGACAAATACGGTGCAATGGCTTACGGGATAATTTTGCAGATTTTGCCGCAGGTCCATTTGGCTCAGGAAGTGTTGGTCAGTGTGTTTTCTTCACCTCAATTGCAGGCTTGTAACAGCTATCCTTTCAGTTTCGCAGCTTGCGTTATTAAGTTAGCGAGGGCAAAAGCCGTGGAGGCTAAGCGGAAGTTAATGGCCATCGCCCCGGTTGCCGATCCAGCAAATGCGTTGGACGCATCACCTGAGAAAATTTTTGACTTGTCGTTTTGTCAGGGCTTCACACCCGAAGAAGTTGCCGGGAAACTGAATATATCTAAATCCGAGGTTCTTCGTTCTTTTCATGAATATTTCAAATTATACCGTAACGCGTAACAATCAAGGCATATAGTGGAAACACAAAACTTTATAGAGAGCGGGATTTTAGAGGCGCATTTGTTGGGGTTGACCAATGAAGAGGAGAAGGAACTGGTAAAGCAAATGGTCGAAGAAAACGAGGAGATTAAAGATTACCTGGTTGATATTGAGTCTGATATAACCCGCTATTTTAATGGCTCCGCGGTTACGCCTCCGTCTGCACTACGCGAGATCATTCATTTAAGAAGCAACCAGGAAAATTTCAGGAAAGAGAAGCATACATTCAAAAAGAAGGCAGCGGAGGAAGATCAGAATACCAGGTTTCTCGATGTGGAGGTGAATGACACCCACATTAAAGTACATAAATTCTGGCGTCCTGCCTTCATAGCCGTATTTATTTTATCAAAAATTTTCCTGATCGCCGGGCTGTATTATTACTTTAAAGCAGTCAACCAGGAAGAGCAAATCCAGAAATTGAAGACAGAAATACAGCAGGTCAAATAGTCAGACAACATTCATAAAACAAGCCGGAAGTCACTCGTGATCTTCCGGCTTGTTTGTTTATATTTGAAAAAAATACACATTATAATTTATGGAGGAAAGAGAAGGTGAATGGAGTGAAGAACACACAAATCCTAATGACAAACTGGTCGAATTGCAGCGCAGCATAGCTGAATTGAAGGATTTTGTATTTAACAGTCGAACAAAATACATGTTTCCGTTTCGCGTTGGTCAGGGTTATGATGTGCATCAGTTGGTGGAAGGCAGGCCGTTTTGGCTTGGGGGGATTTCAATCCCGCATTCACATGGTGCAAAGGGTCACTCCGACGCCGATGTAGTCTGCCACGTAATGTGCGACGCGCTGCTGGGAGCAGCGAATATGCGCAACATTGGTTATCATTTTTCCGACAAAGATCCGCAGTGGAAAGGCGTCGATAGCAAAATCTTGTTAGCCAAAGTCCTGGAAATGATCCGCGAAAAAGGCTTCCAAGTGGGTAATGTTGACGTTACAATCGTTTTACAAAACCCAAAACTGAATCCGCACATTCCTGAAATGAAAGCATGCCTTTCTTCGGTTACGAACATTCCAGAACAAGATATTTCCATCAAAGCAACCACTTCCGAACATTTGGGATTTGTAGGCCGCGAGGAAGGAATCGCCGCTCATTGCGTAGCGCTGATATATTTACCTAATTTTTTTCCTATAAACAACGATCATTAAACCAACCCTTGAAAAACGCCTTCATGAAAAAAGTTCTCCTTGCCCTCACCGTTTCCATTGGTTTTACTTTTGCCGCTTGCGCCCAGGAAGGCGGACAGATTACTCAACCACTTGGTTTCGAAGAGTACGATCCGGTTTCAACTTTGAAGGTAGAGGAGCACATTACCAAGAAAGCCAAATTTCCTTTTATCGACGTTCATAACCACCAATATCAGATGCCGACCCAGGACCTGAAAGCGCTGACCAAGCAGATGGATGAGCTGAACATGGGCATTATGGTCAATTTGAGTGGCCGCGGATGGTCGCAGGAATGGGAAGAAGGGACGGCGACGCTGAAAGGTTCACTGGAAAATGTGGCGAAGAACCAGCCGAAACGCATTGCCATATTTACTAATCTTCAATTCAAAGGTTTTGGTGAAAAAGACTGGTCGGCGAAGGCGGTGGCGCAGTTGGAGGCGGATGTGAAAATGGGCGCAAAAGGACTTAAAATTTATAAGAGCCTGGGTTTTAGCGGAATTAAAGATGATAAGGGAAACCGCGTTGCCGTAAGCGATCCGCGTCTGCAGCCTGTTTGGAAAAAATGCGGGGAACTAGGCATTCCCGTTTTGATACACACTGCCGACGTCCCGTCATTCTGGGACCCGATGGACCGTTACAATGAACGCTGGCTGGAACTTAAAACCCACCCTAACCGCAGAAGGGGTGCAAAAGATCCTGTTCCTTTCGACTCTCTGATTGCAGAACAGCATCACATTTTCCGGAGCAACCCTAAAACAACATTTATCAATGCACATATGGGCTGGTATCCCAATAATTTGAAAAAACTGGACAGCTTGATGGTCGTTTTTCCAAATATGTATGTGGAAATAGGTGCGGTGATTGCTGAGCTTGGACGCCAGCCACGCGCTGCGAAGAAGTTTTTTGATAAATATCAGGACAGGGTTTTATTCGGAAAAGATAGCTGGGTGCCTGCTGAATATGCAACCTATTTCAGGGTTTTGGAAACGGAAGATGAATATTTTCCTTACCATAAAAAATACCACGCATTTTGGAGAATGTATGGAATGGGCCTTTCTGACGAGGTTTTGAAAAAGCTTTATTACAAAAATGCCCTGAAAATTATTCCCGGACTGGATAGGAGCCTATTCCCAAAATAACCAACTCATTTATAGGCTTTTGCCTCCTTAATCACAGATCTGTACTCCGCTTTGCCGAGGCATTTTTTGTAATAATCTTTCGCTTTTCCTTTGTTTCCGGCCCTTGCCGAAATCCTGGCTAAGCCTGCATATGCCATCGCATGATATTCCTTGGTATACTGATCGTCATGCGGTGTTTTCAAGGCAAGAAGATATTCCCGTTGCGCCGAAGCATCGTTTTTCTCATGTTTTTCGTCCATAAGACCCTGGAATGTTCGCCAGGCGACAGGATAAAATCCGTGATTTACCTTTTTCAATGAAGTAAGCTCCTTTCCAGCCTGATCGTATTTACCCGATAACAGCAGTGACTCAATGTTTTTCATCAGAAAAACCGGATTTCTTGGATATAACCCTGCTAGTTTATCCATATAAAAAACGGCCTTTTCGGGCCTCGATTCGTATTTCAGATAAATGTGTGAAATATAGAAATTCGCCTCTGCACGGGTTATTGTCCCGACTTTCGTAGCATTATCTATTTGTTTCAAACCCAACGCCTTATCTCCGCTTTTAAAGAAAACCAGCAATGGTTTTACAATGGGATGTTCTTCGGGATACACCTCAACATAATAGTTGTACATGCCCGAAGTGAAATAAAATTCAGGGTTTTTGTTGATTAGTTTCAAGCCTTCAACGAAGGCATTATACGCTTTTTTACCCTCCCCTGCCGCATTCATCATTTCGCCCTTATAATTGTACATCATGGCCATGTATCCGCGTGCAACCATCGTATAAAAAACAGCCTCAGGATCAAGGCTATTCTTCCCGAATTTCTTATTAATAGCATCCAGACACTGATCCAATTTATGAATGTACTCTTTCGACTTAGCAGGATTATCCTTTATGGGTAAATGCTTCCAAAAAAGAACAAAAGAGTCGAGAATGTACGAAACGGGGTGATTGGGATACTTTTTATCAACCTGATCCATGAAAACCTGGGCTTCGTCAAACTCATAATTATATATTTTGTCCAAACTGTTCTGAACGTTTTTTAATGACGCAGGATCATTTAAAAGTTGTGCGGGAGCCGGAATCGAACAAAATATCAGTGTAAAAAAGAAAAGGAATCGAAGCGTATTTTGCATAGCATTTACTATAAACTCAAAATGGTTTGGTGGAACCGCACCTGAACATTAGCTTTGTTAATAACCCTAAAACAACATTGCGGGTTTCTGTTCCAAACTTTTATTTGGCCGGTTTTATTAAAAATTATTTTACTCACTGATATTATGATTCGTTACGAGCAGTTTACCCTGGACAATGGCTTGAAAGTTTTTGTTCATGAAGATTTTTCCACTCCGATGGCTGCCGTAAACATCTTATATAATGTGGGTTCGCGGGATGAAGATGAAGAGCGCACGGGATTTGCACATTTGTTTGAACACCTGATGTTTGGCGGCTCCAAAAACATTCCCAGCTACGATATTCCCGTGCAGAATGTGGGCGGAGAAAACAATGCTTTTACTTCCCCGGACATCACCAATTACTACATTACATTACCCGCAGATAATATAGAAACGGCTTTTTGGCTGGAATCGGATAGGATGATGAGCCTTTCTTTTGATCCCAATGTGCTGGAAGTGCAGCGAAAAGTAGTGATTGAGGAGTTTAAACAACGTTATCTGAACCAGCCTTATGGTGACATGTGGCTGAAATTAAGGCCATTGGCTTATAAGCAACACCCATATCGCTGGGCGACGATCGGCAAGGACATTGATCATATTGAAAGGGCCACGATGGACGACGTTCAAAATTTCTTCTTCCGTTTTTACAGGCCCAACAATGCAGTCATGGTGGTTGCCGGAGCGATTAAAACGGCGCAGGTTCGTGAATTAACTAAAAAATGGTTTGGCGACATTCCAGCTGGCGCTCCGTATGTGCGCAATGTTCCCAAAGAGCCCGTGCAAAACGAGGCGAGGCATCTGGAAACTTCCGCAGCTGTGCCATTAAATTCGTTGATCAAAGTGTATCATATGCCCGGCAGGTACGAAAAAGGTTTTTACGCGACGGATTTGCTAAGCGACATTCTTGGACGCGGAAAATCCTCTCGTTTATATCAAAGCCTATTAAAAGAAAAGTCGATTTTCAACAGCATTAGCGCCAGCGTGACTTCTTCCCTTGACCCCGGCCTGCTTTTGATCAAAGGAAACCTCAATCCCAATGTCAGCCTTGAAGAAGCAGATGCTGCTGTGGCAGAAATATTGAGCGAAATGGTGGCAAAAGGAGCGCATGAAGATGAAGTAACCAAAGTCAAAAACCAGTCGGAAGCTTCACTGGCATTCTCGGAGGTGGAGTTACTGAATCGTGCAATGAACCTCGCTTTCGCAGCCAACGCCGGCAATGTGGATTGGGCGAATGAGGACGCGGAAATTATTCGAAACCTTACTTCCGACGACATTCACGCAGCAGCGAAATTGGTATTACGTCCTGAAAACGCTTCAACATTGTATTATCGGGCTGATGAAAAACAGGTTGCGCTTGCCTAATGTTACTGTTTGGCGGATTGTTTTGGAAAATATACATTAACCTCGGGATGCATGGTGTAAAGCCTGAATTTACCGCCATCGTTCACCACTATTCCGCTTGACTTATCATTGCCCAGGATAGGATTTTTTGCGTATTTTTTCCAATGCACCAAATCCGTTGAAACTGCGACATTCATCGTCCATTCCCGCCAGTCTTTGAAAGCCGATGCATGATAATAGGCGTAATAGAGGCCATTATATTTGATAATCTGGTTAAAAGCAACCGCAAACTGATCATATTTTTCAGGGCCGGTTTTGAGCACGGGCTCATCCTGAACATTGGTCCAAACCTTCAAATCAGTGGAAGTCGCCAGCCAGACAGCCGCATCATTGCGTTCGTAAAAAAGATACCAGGTTCCGTTCTCTTTCCACACAGCCGGTGTGCCATAAGCTCCCTTTCCGATCGGTTGCCCGTTTTTCAGGCGTATATCCAGTGCACCATTGTCTTTCCAATTAATCTTATCGGAAGATGTGAGCAAATGAGCGGTGTCGCCGCGACTTTCAGCAAACATATAATAAATGCTGTCCGATTTAACGACACACATATCCTCAATCCATAATGACGAGTGAATGGGCTTTTCACTTGACCGTTTCCATGCGATGCCGTCGTTTGAAGTTGCTAACCCGAGATATTTAATGGAATCGCCCGTGGCTTTGGTATATCCGGTGTACCAGAGATAATAAGTGCTGTCTTCTTTCAGAATATAGCCTCGCTCGCGGATTTTTTCATCCCAGGTCGTAGAATCACCTGTTCCTTTGAAAAGCGGATTGTCAGAATACGCTTCGAAACTAATCAGCTCATCTGGAAATTCAATGGTTTGTTCATCTGTCTGCTTGCGGTTACAAGCAAAAAACACTGTAAAAACAATGCAAAAAAGGCAGCTAAGGCGCATCATGGGTTGAGGGAAACAGTTTTTATACTAATCTTCAGGAAGAAAAGTAAGATAACTGAAATTCTCCTCTTTGAACATATCCTGCGCGATTTCCTGCAACTGTAACGCAGTGATCTGCTCGATTTCCGTGAAAATTTCGGGGAGAGAATCCACACGGCCGGTGTCCAGCAGACTTTTAGCCATCATAAGCATAAAACTCATGTTACTTTCCTCAGACATAGCAAGTTGCCCCATAAGCTGCACCTTGGTTTGATGGAGTTGCAGGACGGACAATGGCACTTCGCGGATTCTTTTTAGCTCTTTGTGGATGAGGGAAATACTTTTGGTCAGTTGTTTTTGTTCTGTTCCAAAGAAAATACCCATAAACCCTGTGTCCAGATAGGGTGTGTAATTTCCTTCAATAGAATAAACAAAGCCATATTTTTCGCGCAATGAAAGGTTAAATCGGGAATTCATTCCTGGTCCGCCAAGCAAATTAACCAGCATAAAGAAAGATAATCTCCTGTCGTCGAGTAATGGATAAGCCGGCTGGCCCATCGCACATTGCGCCTGAGAAATGGAGCGCTCTTTTTGCTGACTTACAGGCACATACGCCAACGGCGCTTGTCTGATCCTAGACGTCTTGCGATGCGGAATGTTGCCCAGATATTTCTCCGCAACACGAATGACTTTTGAAAATGGCAAACGACTTACAGACGAAACCACAATGCGCTCCGTATCAATGTTGTCATTAATGAATTTCATCAAATCCTCTTTACCAAAGGAATTAACTGTCTCGGCAATGCCTAATATGTTATTTCCCAACGCATGATCCGGGAAAATGAGCTGGTCAAAATCGTCCTGAATGGCATCCTCAGGAGAATCAATATACATTGACATTTCCTCCAAAATCACATTCCGCTCGCGTTCGATCTGCTTTTCAGGGAAAACAGAATGAAAAGTGATATCGGCCAACAGATCCATGGCTTTATCAAAATGATCGTCCAGGACCGAGGCGTGAAAACAAATTTTTTCTTTGGTGGTATAAGCATTCAGCTCCCCTCCTACATTCTCTAATCTATTGATAATGTGGTAAGAGCTGCGCTTTTCTGTCCCTTTGAATGCCATATGCTCCCAAAAATGGGCCAGCCCCTGCTGATGCGGCAATTCGTCGCGGCTTCCAATATCGAGCATAATTCCGCAATGCGCGATTTGCGTATAAGGAACCTGCTTGTGAGCAATGCGGATCCCGTTGGCAAGCGTATGTAAATGATAATCTTCTGTGACTGGTAGTGTGGTGGATTTGGGATTACCCTGTTTGCTAACGTTGTCTCTCTTCATTCCTTTTAAACACAAAATAGACACCAATAATTTTCGGTGGTATCCACAAAATTACAGACTTTTGCTCTGAAACCCTTGAAAAGCACCAGTTATGCGTATCGGATTTGATGCTAAGAGAGCTTTTGCCAATAAAACCGGACTTGGAAATTACAGCCGCTTTGTACTCGATGCACTCCTGACAAACGAAAAAGACCAAACTTGCCTCGCATATACGCCAAAAAACAATGCGAAACTTTTTACCAACTTCCCTGAAAATAACATTCGCCTTCCGCAGACTTTCCTGGACAGGAAACTGTCGGCTTACTGGCGGTATGCATCCATTACCAACCAGTTAGAAGCTGATGATGTTCATGTGTTTCATGGATTGAGCAACGAGCTTCCCCAAGGTTTGGAAAAAGCCGGGATCAAGTCGGTGGTAACCATTCATGATTTGATTTTTGAGCGGTTGCCGCATTTATTTAAACCAATTGACAGGATTATTTATAGACATAAATTCCAGTCTGCATGCCGCCGGGCAGACTCTGTTATCGCCATCAGCGAGCAAACAAAACGCGACCTGATTGAGCTTTATAATGTTAATAGTGACAAGGTCCAGGTCGTTTATCAAGATTGCAATCCGATTTTTAAACATCAAGTTGAACCCAGAGAAAAAGAGGAAGTAAGGCGTTTGTATAATATTCAGGGACCTTACATTTTGTGTGTGGGAACATTGGAAGAGCGTAAAAATCAGCACCGATTGGTAGAGGCATTTGCTGATGTTACCAACAATAATTTCCAGCTTATTCTGGTGGGGAAACCTACGAGTTACACGCCCAAAATTTTTGAATATATCAAAAAAAATAACCTTGACACTAAGGTAAAAATCCTCCGGGATGTCCCCACAGCTCATTTACCAGCGCTCTATCAGGAAGCCGAAATATTTGCCTATATCTCTATTTATGAGGGTTTTGGAATTCCAATTCTTGAAGCATTACATAGCGGGACACCTGTTCTGGCAGCAAAAGGATCTTGTCTGGAAGAGGCCGGCGGACCAGGAGGATTGTACGCGGACCCTTATCAAAAGGAAGACATCAGCCATCAGCTTAATAAACTGATCACTGATGCCGCATTAAGAAAACACCTTGTAGAAGCCGGAAAACTGCACATTCGTCAGTTTTCCGGTCAAAATATTGCTCGCCAGCTTGTGGACTTATACCAAAATCTCGGCTAGCTATTTCTCTCTGTACTGCTCGATAATCCTGAACAACGCTTTCTGTTTTTCAAGATCAGGGAAAAAGTCAAAAAGCTGCACGTGGGCATCGTAATCCAATGTCAAACCCGTTTCCAGGTTAAGCAATGCTTCGCGATATGTGCCGGCGTGGATCTGATAAACTGCCATGCGGTAATATAGATCCGCTTCTTCCGGCATTTCATCGATCGCAGCTTGTAAAAGGTCACAAGCCCGAACGTAATTTCCTTGCTCAAACAACACGTGAGACCATTTCAGCCAGATATCCGGATTAGACGGCTCGATTTCCGCCGCTTTTTCAAAAGCTTCAAATGCTGAAATGACATTCCCAACCTTGAATTCCGTTTCTGCAAGTGCTAGCCAGTAGTCAGGATTTAACTCTGTGATCTGAATGGCTTTACGTAGAAATCCAACAGCTTCATACCAGCGGCCAAGCTCGCTGAAACAAATTCCCAATCCATACCAGCCATCATCCCACTGCTTATCCAGCTTGACAGTCTGACGATAATACTTGATGGCTGTTTCAAATTCACCCAATTTCTCATAACAAGTGCCCAAGCAGCAGCAGGTTTCCGGCTGTTCGCCTTCCAGCTCAATCGCTCTCAGATATTGCTCTTTTGCATCCTCGTACTTTTCAAGGTTCATGTAGGAATTACCCAACTGGAAGAACGCCGAAGCAAAATCCTCCTTAACTAATGTGGCATATTCGTAAGCATTCACAGCATCCTCGTATCGTTCGAGTTTGCTGAATGCTATACCGAGATTATACCAGGCGTGATGCGAAAACGGGTCGCGATCAACGAGCTCATTATAATATTCCAGATGGCTTTCCAGCTGCCCGACAAGGTCCAGGCAATGTGCAAGTTCATACAGTGCACTTTCATTATTAAGGTTATTCCTAAGCGATTTTTTATAGAATTTAATCGCCTCATCGTATTTACCCCAATTCTGATAAGTCTGCCCTATTTGAAAATATATTTCATCCTGGTCTTCAACGCGTTGCAAAAGATTTTCCAAAACTTCGATGGCTTCTTCAAACTCACCGATCATATTGGAAATAGCAACTTGCATGAAAGAGATTTCAATGTCGCCGGGATGGAAAAGAGAAGCCCTTTCGAGGATTTCCTGCGCAAGCTCATGTTCACCACGGTTGGCATGAAGCTGCACCATATTCAGCAAAAGATCCAGCGAATACGGATAATCCGACAGTCCTAACTCACACGCTTTAAAAGCCTTATCCCAATCTCCTTTTTCAATGTAGTGAACCGTTACTTTTTCATAAGTATCCAAATCAAAAAAAACCGGCTCACTTGTTTTAAGCATTCTTTCAAACCTGAGCAATGTTTCTTTCATATAATCCTTTCTTTCCCCAAAATTTTTCTCCATCATACGAACTGTCAGGTTAGATTTGAGGGCTAACGCACCACTAATTAATTAAAGAAAGTTATAAAATAAATAATCGTAATTCAAATCTTGCCAAGCAAACTTTCACTCACTCTGGCAACCGTTCGCTCAATGGGCTGAAACTGAAAACCCAATGCTTTCCTGATCTTCGCATTGTCATAAGTGACCTTTCTGGCCGCAGACTTGGCCGTTTCTTTCGTAATCAAAGGTTTTGTTCCCAGCAACCACGTCCTTACTGCTTCAAACCGCCAGATAATTCCCGCCAGTCCGGCACCTACTTTAAATGATGGCCGCTTTTTATGCATGGCATCCGCAATAGTATTGAACAAATTCTGGTAAGAAATGCTCCCCGCATTCAGCAAAAATCTTTCTCCCGATATATCAGATAACAACAGTTGAAATATAACATCTGCGACGTCCCTGACGTCCACGTAATTGGCGATGCCTTCTGTATAAAATGGTTTTTCCTTGAATATGTAACCAAAAATCTGCGTACTGCTTTTACCCCAATCTCCTTCGCCCAAAATCAATGTTGGGTTGACAATTACTGCGTTAAGCCCTTCTGCAATCCCGCGCCAAACTTCCAGCTCCCCCAAATGTTTGGTTTTGGCATACTCCGAATTCTCGGGAGAATCCTCCCAGCGATGACTTTCATCCAGAACCACATCTTTTCCAGGAACGGCTTTCCGGGCATCTGGCCGACCAATTGCGGCAATGCTGCTCACATGGCAAAGCTTATCAATGCTATATTTCAGGCACACATTCACAACATTCGCAGTTCCTTCCACATTCACCTTATACATGGCTTTCCGCTCTTTTGGAATAAAGGAAACAACCGCAGCCGTATGTACGACCATGTCCATGCCTTCCAAAGCTTTTTCCAATGAGCTGATATCCAGAATGTCGCCTTCCACCCAATGTATTTTGGTCTCAACGTCTGCCAGCAGGCTTCGGTCAGAGTCAGGCCTGGCTAGTGCAAAGACTTCATGATTTTCGGAAAGAAACTTTTTCGCAGTTGCACTTCCAACCAAACCTGTCGCACCGGTAATTAGGATTTTCATATTTATTAGAACAAAATATCGAGACCAAAGTTGGTTGTAAAAATGTGAAATCTTGCATAACAACAAAAAACCCTTTCCGAATCGCGCGGATTCAGAAAGGGCAAAACACATTTACTTTGTTGAACGTCTATAAACTTCTCACATTTTGCAAATACTTTTCAAGCGTTGATATCCTGGGAGAAAGGTCATCCATTTCGTTTAGCTCGACTGCAAAATCTGCTTTTAATCCTCCCTGAACTGTCTCAGGCTTATCTTTCATCTTTTGAATCAATCCAGGCATTGCCGCTTTGGCTTGCTTATGCAAGTTCAAGCTTTGCGCAATTTGTGTTTCAAGCCCAAAGACTAGTGAATTGTATTGACTGTCGGGAACATGGCTTTTTACCTTATTGGTCCCGTCAAAAATAAGTGAAAAGCGACCACATTTCGAATCGATCAATTCTTTTGTCAAGAAGGAAATGAGCGCGTAATCATCTGACTTCATAACATCATAATCCAGCAGAATTACCTTGGCATACTTGTTTCGAAAATGCCTGATCAGTAGTGAGTCCTCATCGTGGCTTTGCAAAAAACGCTTGTATGTCTGGACAACCCCATCTTTCTGAGCGCTTGTCAATCGTGCATGCTTGGCCGGCAACGAAATCGGAGCCATTTCGTTGAGCCTTACTTTTACGTCACGTTCCGCGTCAATCAACTCTTTTGTTATCACTCCGTTCTTTGCAAGGAAATACGTGGGAAATAATTCATCGTCTTCGGTTACCGCCTTTTTAAAATTATAGCGTTTTTCCGCCTTTTTCAGATCACGTTCCTGATCGTCCGCGCATCCAAAAGCGACAAACAGAACAAAAGAAAGCATCATAAGCCTATTGTATGTGTATATTTTCATGTTTTAGGATTTTAAATAATAGATGATAAATTACCAAGTTATATATATTGACAGCCCATTGAATATTGGGCATCGGATATCGATATATAGTAAGAGCTGGTAGAAAAATACTGTCCGTTGACATAAAAAGTCTTCTGGACGAATGCAGATCCAGCAGTTGGAGAACAGCAGTCGCTTCCTCCGACACTCCAACTGAGTACGGCCCAAACAGACAAGGTGCCATCCGTTGTCGATCCCGTACCTTCACAAAACTTTTTCGCTTGAACGGCAAATGCTGTCGTGCAAATCAGGATCAAAGCGACAAGAGTCTTTTTAAAAAATTTGATTTTCATACTAATTGATTTAAGGTAAAAGTGTTGGCTGCGCAACCATCACAAACTTCACACAATTAATATGCAACCGCAATAGCATTAATTGGACAAAATTTGACAAAACTTGACGGGCCATGATACGCTCGTCAATCACGAAATTTTTCGACGACTTGCTGATATAATTTGGGAGAAATCAATCCTGGCGGAAGAACGATGCGAAGGCCTTGAAGCTTGCGGGACAATGTTCTCGGGGATATTCCCAGGTCATCAGCCAGTTGTTGGCGGGTTTTATGCTTTTCGCTCATAGTTGTGTGCGTAGATAGTGGGACAAGTTTAGAAAATTTTATTTACACTTTCTCAAAGTCCCGGTTCTGAAAGCGTTTTTGCTAATTTTACGTTTTAAAACCTTTTATAAATTACCTGAATTTCAAAGATGCCCATTCCCGATCCAAAACGATATACTGTTACCGCCGCGCTGATCTATGCCAATGGCCCTATCCATATTGGTCATTTGGCTGGATGCTACATACCGGCAGATATATACGTTCGTTACCTGCGCTCCAGAGGGAAAGAAGTTGCGTTCATCAGCGGAACCGATGAGCATGGCGTTCCGATCACCATTCGTGCCAAGAAAGAAGGGTTGACACCGCAGCAGGTCGTTGACAAATATTATGCTCAAATCGACACCGCCTTTAAAGAATTGGGTATTTCCTTTGATATATATTCCAGAACCAGTAAGGCAGTTCACCATGAAACGTCTCAGGAGATTTTCAAGGACCTGTACGATAAGAATGTGTTTGTTGAAGAGACAACTGAACAATATTTTGATGAAACGGCAGAGCAATTTCTGGCTGACCGATACATTGTAGGAACCTGCCCGGTTTGTGCCAATCCAAATGCTTACGGCGATCAGTGTGAGCGTTGCGGGTCCACATTAAGCCCATTGGAACTGAAAGATCCGCGGTCGATGCTTTCCGGCGCAAAACCCATTTTGAAGGCCACCAAAAACTGGTATCTGCCTCTGGATACCATGCAGCCTGACATTGAAAATTACATTAACAGCCATAACGAGTGGAAAACGAATGTTTTCGGGCAATGTCAGTCATGGTTGAAAGATGGCTTAAAGCCTCGCGCCATGACCCGCGACCTTGACTGGGGAATAAGCGTGCCGCTTCCCGATACAGATGGAAAAGTTTTATATGTGTGGTTTGAAGCGCCTATCGGCTACATTTCTGCGACAAAAGATTGGCTGATCCAAAAGAACGGAACGGACGAAGGATGGAAAAAGTGGTGGCAGCCAACTGCTCCCGATGAAGAAACGAAGCTGGTGCATTTTATAGGTAAAGACAACATTGTTTTCCATTGTATCATTTTCCCGGCGATGCTGATGGCGGAAGGCAATTATATTTTGCCCGACAATGTCCCTGCGAATGAGTTTATGAACCTGGAAGGCGATAAAATTTCCACTTCCAGAAACTGGGCCGTGTGGCTTCATGAATATCTTGAAGAGCTTCCCGACAAGCAGGACGTGCTCCGTTATGTACTCACTGCGAATGCGCCTGAAACAAAAGACAGCGAGTTCACCTGGAAGGATTTCCAGACCAGAAATAACAGTGAATTGGTCGGGATTTATGGAAATTTTATCAACCGCGCCATTGTTTTAACCCAAAAATTCTGCGAAAGCAAAGTGCCTGCAAGAGGAACATTACAGGAAATAGACGAGATCGCACTGAAAGATCTGGCCGAATTTCCGGCACGCATTGCGGAGTCACTGGAAACTTACCGCTTTCGGGAGGCGCTTACATTGATCATGGATTTGGCAAGATCAGGAAACAAATATCTTGCAGAAACGCAGCCCTGGCATGCCATTAAGACTGACCCAGAGAGGGTTAACACCATCTTAAACATTGCCCTGCAGATTTCAGCGACATTGTCCATTGTGTCTGAACCCGTGCTTCCGTTCACAGCTGCGAAAATCCAGGGGCAACTTGGAATGATTAATAAGACCTGGGAATACGCTGGTAATCAGGATCTTCTTTCTGCCGGACAACCGATTTTGGAAGCGAAACTGCTTTTCGAAAAGATTGAAGACCACGTGATTGAAAAACAGATTCAAAAACTGCACGACGCAAAACGAATGAATGAGCTGGAAGGAAAAACGGTCGCGGCCATCAAACCGGAGATTCAATATGATGATTTTGGAAAAATGGATATTCGCGTTGCGACAATTGTTGCGGCAGAGAATGTTCCCAAAAGCAAAAAGCTACTTAAACTGCTGGTAGACATTGGCTTGGAGCAGCGGACTGTGCTGAGCGGGATCTCGGAACATTTTTCAGCAGAGGAAGTGATTGGCAAGAAAGTATTATATCTGGCAAATTTGGCTCCGCGGAAAATGATGGGGCTGGAAAGCCACGGAATGATCCTGATGGCTGAGGACCGGGATGGAAGCCTGGCTTTTGTACAGCCCGGCAAAGAAGTCTGGAACGGCGGAACCGTAAATTAATATTATGAGCAAATACGAAAATGGCTCTTGGGAAACCAGGAGCCATTTTCGTTTAATTTAATATTATTGAAATTCCTGCTTCACCTGGTCATACAAAGAGTAAACCTTATGTACCAGCACCTCGCATTCTCTATCCGATAACTGGTCGATCGTATTGCTGACAGCGTTCGAAACAACCTTCCCTTCCTCGTTCACTTTCACGCCTTTTTGCTTGATAAGGCTGAGGATTCCTTCCCATTCATTGATGAGGTTGTCCGAAAAGTAACGCGGCTCTATGATGTTGAAATATGCGGACTGTGATTTTAACTTTTGTTTAAGTTGGCCGGACGCGTTGGAAACCCTAAGTTCTTCTACAAGTTTCGTAAGCTCAATATAAGCGAAGATATTTGATTTTTTCATAACGTTGAGATTGGAGGAGTAATATATAAAATATGGTTGCTAAGATACAGATATGGAACTCCTTTTTTTACTAAAACCCTAAATGTTTACTCTATGTTAATATAATCTATTGGAAGGGTACAATTTTAAATAAAACAAGTTCCATGTGCTTCATTAATAAGCTTCAACGTATAATAACGGGGCTTTTCGCTGCGCAATTTAATACACGACACATAAAAAAACCCGATAGTTGTAACTACCGGGTGACTTTATTTAATACAAATTGACTGTTACCAGCGCTCTATATTTACTTTTCTGTGGTAATCGCCTTGTTCATCTCCATATGGAAGAAAAAGGACAAGATGGCGCAAAGTATCGTCATATTTTGCTGTAATATTTTCCACGTCAACCCCGTCGGGAATAACGAATGTATTGATGAAACGTACTGTTCTCCACTGCTCTTCATCGGACAAATTCTCCTGAGAAAATATGGGCAACAAGTGAAATAGTTTGAGATTATTAGAATTTCTTTTTCCTTTTACTACTTCCAATTGAAGATCTTCAACCTCGATGCCTGGAACCTTCACAACAACTTCAAAACCGTCCGATCCTCTATCAAGCTTTATAGCGGGCTCACTCATTCCACCATTGATTGTGTTGATAAAATCAATATTCATCAACATCTCCTGGGGTATTTTTAGTTTGCTTTCCATAGCTATCGCGTTTAAGATTCACAAGTTTTATCTATTAACGAAAAACTACGTGCCAAAGATTATTTTTTGGTTAAAAATCGAAAATATATTGTCTCAGGATATTTGCACAATACCGCCTCACATCATTTAAAGCATTACTTTTCTCAAAAAGCACCAAATTATCCCACTTAAACCGGAAAAAGCCAAATGCCAAAATTGCAGTAACCACTCCACACAGGGCGACATAATGTCCTACTATGCTCAGATGTCGACAATTTATCTATCAGAATGGCCGAGACTGCGCTCCGGATCGATCTGGTCCCGGACTATTTTTTTGATTTCCTTCGGTTCCGGAAAGTGGCCTTCCCGCTTCCTATCCCATATAATCTGATCGCCCATACTGATAATATATCGTCCGGCAACTTCCGAAGGGATGAGCTGAACGGCATATAAATCATCAGTGAATGTGATGAGTAGTTCCTGCGCCATCCAGGCAGATCGCAGCAGCCAGCCGCATTTTGGACAGTATTCAATGTTAATAGTGGGTTTCATCTTATATAATGAGTGATAATGATTCGGAATTCCAAGATATCAAAAAAGCCGTGAAGGATATCCCTCACGGCTTTCTAAGTTAACCTAACCCTTAATCTTTTGCGAGAAATCGCTCAAAAATTTCTCCCATAACGCTTTACAAATGTCGTACTCAAGGCACTTTCATTTTAGCGCTATAACCCCTGATTTGTAAAATAGGTAACTGGCAAAGTGCCCTTGGTAATAATCCCCAATGTAGTAGGTAGAATTACGTGTTTTTACTTTTACAGCATTCAAAACCAACTGACATACAGCATTTTACTAAAAAACCGTTAACTCAATACACTAAAACTTGCTTGGTGTTGAGATGCTCGAGGGTTACATTTACATATATCAAGAAATTTTAAAAATCTTACATACCTTTTATGGATTCACGCAGATTTACAGGTAAAGAAGGAGAGCTGATCTCGGCTGAACAAGCATTAAGAATTACTGAACCTTTCCAGAAAAGAGAGCAGGAAATCACGCTTCGTGGTGAAAATTATGTGAAAGCAGAGTTTTTTGGGATACATACATTCAATGAATTAATGAGCATCCACGGCGAAACATGCGTAGGGTTCCGCGTTTACTACGGCATTACTGAGGAAGAGCAAACTGTAGCAGATCAGAAATCCGCTATCGGCAGAGGAACGAAAAGGCCAACATCCCGGCTCGTTCTCATCCCGGTGGACGCCTACGGAAACGACCTCACCACAACTGCCCGCCTGGGAGGCATGAAGGATATGCCTGCTAAAAAAGAAGCCATGAAAGGTGGACCGCTTTGCCCAAATGAATGTTAGTTTCGCGTTGATAAGATAAGTGTTAGATCATTGAATTGTTATTGAAAATGTTTGAAACACTTACAATCTACTTCGCAAAGAAACCAGTCCCTTGTTTTGCTGTAATTATAACTTTGCTACCTCTAACTTTGATTTTTGTCAGGAAAGCATATTTGGACCCTTCTTTTAAACTACTTGTATTTTATTTATTGTTGAAATTTGCAATAGATATTTTCATGGTCCACTCAGCTGCTTTACAGAAAAATAACATTATCTATTACAATTTGAGCATACCGCTATACTATTGTTTGATCAGTGGCATGTTCTACTATAAATTGAGTGGAACATATTCCAGAAAGATTGTAGTATACTCAATGTTAGTATTTTCTAGCTTTTGTATTTGGGAAATCTTCAATGCCAACTCCAATATCAGGGATCTGTATAATCATAGGGCAGTCCTTTATTCTAAAACTATCGAAGGTGTACTGATAAACTCCTGGATTTTACTTTACTTCTATGAACTGATTAAGTCTCTTAGAATTCCTAACTTATTAAATTTCCCATTTTTTTGGGTATGTTCCGGGCTACTGCTATATTATTCTAGTTTTATATTTATTGCACCAGCGTTACATTATACTGCAACTTGGAGTGGTTCTTTGGACTTGGGTGTGACGAGGATAATTCCATATATTTTCGAAATCCTTTCTGCCATAATGTTTAGCGTTGGTATTTATCATTTTTCGGCGGCCGATTATGCAAAACAGTGAAGAGTTGAAATGGGCTTTACTCATTGCCTCACTGGCAATGTTGACCATGGCATTTTGCATGATCTCATTCGTGATGTATTATCAAAAAAGACGGTTCGAGGAAGAAAAGCGGATCAGCGACATTGAAAAAAATTACAATCGCCTGTTACTCGACACCGCGTTGAATTCGGAAGAAACAGAAAGACGCCGCATTGCGCAGGATTTGCACGATGATATCGGAACAATGCTCTCTCTTACAAAGCTAAGCCTTAACCAACTTAGTAAAATGGTCGGAAATAGCGGAAATGAGAAAGAAGACCAGATTATGAAGAAATCGCAGACGCTTGTGGAAGAAACCATCCTACACGTAAGGCGCATCACGCGTGATCTGGTGCCAACAACATTGGAAAGGTTTGGCTTGATGGAGGCTATTGAAGAATTTATCCATAAATTAGAAGAAGATAACAACCTCGCCATTACTTTTCAGGCCAACACGGACGACTTTCCGCGCCAGGGCCAGAAACTTGAACTTACGCTTTACCGCATTATGCAGGAACTGGTCAATAATGCGATCAAGCATGCCAGCTGCTCGAAAATTGACATCAGGCTGGAAATCAATGACCAGATGATCGGCTTGAAAGTGACCGACAACGGCGTAGGGTTCGATCCCGAAAAAATTAAAGAAAACAATCTCGCCGGACTTGGATTACTTGGAATTGAAAGCCGGCTGGCTATTGTTAATGGAACAGTTCAATATGAAAAACCCGAAAAAGGCGGCGCAAGTGCATTTGCACAGATTCCTATGATGCCGGTTTCAGATAGCAAACCGGAACCTTTGCATCCATTCCGTCGTGAGCGCGTGAACATTTAAATCAATATGAAAACCTTAAAACTGGGAATAGCCGACGATCATGAATTGTTCCGGAAGGGATTTATTTCCATGCTGAGCGGCATTCCCGATTTCGAATTTGTACTGGAAGCGGCCAATGGCCAGGAATTACTAGATCGTTTGCCGGCTAATACACCTGATATCGTATTTATGGATCTGCAAATGCCGGTTATGGATGGCATTCAGGCCACTGAAGCCGCTTTCGAAAGATTTCCTAACATTAAAGTGATCGTGGTTTCGATGTATAATGAGGACCGTTTCGTGATCCACATGCTCGAAAAAGGTGTTCAGGGTTATCTGTTAAAGGATACAAGTCCGGACGAAGTTGAAAAAGCCATTCGCCGGGTTGATGAGGACGGTTTTTATTACAACGACTTCGTTTCCAAAGCCATGCACCGAAAAATGGTTACGAGGCAGGTTAACAAGCATCCATTCTTTCCGAACGCCTGCAACGTTGCCCTATCTTCAAGAGAAAAGGAAGTGCTTCAATTGATATGCGACGGCTTCTCAACGGCAGAAATCAGCGATAAGCTTTTCATCAGCGTAAGGACGGTTGAAGGTCACAGATTACGCGTTTTAGAAAAAACCGGCACCAAAAGCACAGCAGCAGCGGTTGCATTTGCTTATAAAAACCAACTATTGAATTAAAAACCCTTCTTCATATCGCAGTTCTTCAAAGATGACATGCATTCCAGTGCATGTCATTCTTTTTTTCAGCTGGAATCTCATTTGATTTTATTTATCTTTCAGCCAGTAACTTCGGAAGATCTTATGAAAGTCCTCATCGTTTGCACCAATCATGAAGCATTCCCTACCAAAGCCGGAAAAACAGGTTTGTGGTTGAGTGAACTGACCTATTTTTATGATGTAATGGCCAAACGCAGGGTTTTGATGGATATTGTGAGCCCTTTGGGCGGCAAAATTCCGATCGACGAACGCAGCCTGGAATTGAAAGATGAATGCAATGCAAAATACTGGGAAGACGCTTCTTTCAGGGCTAAGCTAGATAATTCCCTGTCCCCTACTCAAATTAATCCAGCCGATTACCGCCTCATTTATTTCGCTGGCGGGCATGGGGCCATGTGGGACCTGGCTGAGAACACAGTTTTACAAGACATTGTAAGAAATATCTACGAACGCAACGGAATGGTTTCCGCGGTGTGCCACGGCGTTTGCGGCCTGCTGAATGTGAAACTTTCCGATGGATCGTTTCTGATTCAAGACAAATATGTGACCGGCTTTTCCAATGTAGAAGAAGCCTTAATGAGCTTTGTAAGTGAAGTGCCGTTCTATTTAGAAGACAAATTGAAGGAACGCGGTGCACATTACACCAAATCAATGATCCCTTTTATGGAATTCATTGAAATGGATGAAAGGCTGATTACCGGACAAAATCCGAATTCAGCCAGGAAAGTTGCCTCAAAAGCACTGGAAGAACTATTTGAAAAATAAAGCCCGCATCTCTTCGGGATCAGCTCCTTTTAAGATCGCCGAAAATAGACCGGAACGTAGGCAGGATCGCGTCTTTATCCGAAACAATTGGATCCGCTATCCCCCAGTTGATCGCCAGGTCCTCATCATTCCATAAAATCCCTGACTCAGATTCCTTATTATAGATATTTGTGCATTTGTAAGAGAAAATCGAATCTTCCAATGCAACAAAACCGTGCGCAAAACCTTCGGGAACGTAAGCAATGTTGTTTTTCTCGCTGCTTAGTTCGAAAATTTCATATTTGCCGAATGTTGGCGACTCCGGGCGAATGTCCACTGCAACATCCAGCACCTTACCAGAAATAACACGAACAAGCTTGCCTTGCGCGAAAGGAGCTTTCTGAAAATGTAACCCCCTTACCACGCCTTTTTTAGAAAAGGATTGATTGTCCTGTACAAAATTGGTCGGCAAACCCAACTGCTTAAATATCTGTTCGTTATAAGATTCAAAAAACATTCCACGATCATCATGAAAAACACGTGGGGTAAGTTCAACTAATCCTGCAATGGAAGTTTCGCGAATCTGCATAAAATATTATTTCTGTTGGTTGGTAATGGGAACTCTGAATCTTGGAACAAATTTATGAATCTATTGATAGAGGTTGTAATTTCGGCGCATTATTTCCGAAATCATGACGTACGAAGCGCTGTTTGAACAAATTTCCCAGAAAAAATCCTATTTATGCATAGGCCTTGACACAGACATCAGGAAAATCCCTGCGCATCTGAGTAAAACGGCTGATCCTGTTTTCGAGTTTAATAAGCAGATCATTGACGCCACTGCGGACTTTTGCGTTTCCTATAAGCCCAATATTGCATTCTACGAAGCATCCGGTTCAAAAGGCTGGGAAAGTTTGCAAAAAACCATTGAATACATTCCCAAAAGTCACTTTACAATTGCAGACGCAAAACGGGGCGACATTGGAAACACTTCCGGCCTTTACGCCAGAACATTCTTTGACCCTTCGGCTTCCGGCCTTGAATTTGACGCGGTTACCGTTGCTCCCTACATGGGAAGCGACTCCGTGATCCCATTTCTCGAATTTGAAAACAAATGGGTGATCCTGCTCGCATTGACCTCCAATCCCGGCAGTGGCGACTTTCAACGGCTGCAAGCTGATGGCACGCATATATATGAACATGTTCTTAAAATTTCGCAAAACTGGGCCGGCGCCGATCGTATGATGTACGTCGTAGGCGCTACGCAAGCCGCTGAATTTGAAAAAATCAGGACCATAATTCCGGATCATTTTTTGCTCGTTCCGGGTGTGGGCGCGCAGGGTGGAAATCTCGAAGAGTTGTCCAGGTTTGGCATGAATGCACACTGCGGACTTCTTGTGAACGCGTCCCGCAGCATTATTTACGCCGGAAGCGGTGTTGATTTTGCACAAAAAGCGAAACACGAGGCGCAGCTTCTTCAACAGGAAATGGCCGTTTATCTCGACAAATACTGTAAGTAAGCCCTTTCAAAAACACATAAATCTTCTTTCGTCAATCCATTACATTGCTCCATGCAACTTTCCGATCAAAATACATATTCGATTCAAAACATTGATCCTCATCATTTCACAGAAAAATTCGGCAGCCCGCTTTATGTTTACGACGGTGCAACGATCCGGCGTAAAGTTCAGGAATTGCAACACGCTTTTCCAGGCATTAACATGAAGATTAAGTATGCTTGTAAAGCGAATACAAATCTGTCGATTTTGCGGTTAATGCGTGAAATTGGTGTGGAGCTGGATGTTGTGTCGCCGGGAGAGCTGGAAATGGGTTTAATAGCCGGATACTCAGCCAGTCAGATCACATTTACACCAAGCGGAGTTCCTTTTGAAGAAGTTCGGGAGGCAGTGGACGCGGGCGCGATTGTAAATGTGGACAGCATTCCGTTACTCGAATGGTTTGGACAAACTTATGGAAACACCAAGCCGTGCCTGATCAGAATAAAACCCAATGTTGCAGCGGGCGGCAATGCCAAAATCATGACGGCTCATGCTGATTCCAAGTTTGGAATTTCAGTTTTACTGTTGGATCAAATCCTCGAAGTTGTCAAAAAATACGATATCAAGATCATCGGTTTGCACCAGCATACGGGATCAGACATTAAGGATGCCGAGCCATTCCTGAAAGTCGCGGATATCCTTTTCGAAACAGCCAAACATTTCCCTGATCTTGAAATAGTGGATTTGGGAGGCGGCTTCAAGGTCTCCTATTTGCCAGGAGATCAAATCACGGACATGGATTTGTTGGGAAGAAAAATTTCTGAGCGTTTCAAAAAGTTTTGCAGTGAATACGGGAGGGAATTACAGCTTTGGTTTGAGCCAGGCAAATTTCTTGTTAGCGAATCGGGCTATTTATTGGTGAATGCAACCGTTGTAAAGGAAGATCCAGCCCGGAATTTTGTTCACGTTAATTCGGGATTAAATCACCTGATCCGGCCCATGATGTATGGCTCATATCATCACATTTTAAATGTTTCCAATCCCGCCGGTGAGCCAAAAACCTATAATGTTGTCGGTTATATCTGCGAAACGGACACATTCGCGACCGATCGCACATTGCCGGAAGTGAAGGCTGGGGACCTGCTTGCCTTTTTAAATGCAGGTGCTTATGGATTTACGATGAGCTCCAATTATAATGCAAGGCAAAGGCCCGCAGAGATATTGGTGGATCAGGCAGAGGCAAAACTCATCAGAAGACGTGAAACCCTGGAAGACCTGCTGAAAACGCAGACGGACCTCTGAATATAATGGACATTTTGTCCTGAAAATTTATTTTTCCAACCTTTTAATGCCAAAATTTCAGACTTTCTGATCAGGCATGTGATTTTTCATGAGATGATGTAGAACAAAGCAATCATCTCCATGAACTTCAACCAATATACAATTAAGGCGCAGGAGATTATACAACATGCTGCGCAAATGGCCCAGGGAAACCAGCAACAGGCCATTGAAACGGGTCATGTCCTGAAATCAATTCTTGAAGAAGACCCTAACACTTCGCTATTCTTACTTAACAAGCTCAATATCAGCCCGGACATTTTGAACAATCGTCTGGAAAAGATATTGGAGGGATATCCGCGCGTAAGCGGTGGCCAGCCCTATCTGGGCAATGATATGGCTGCTGCGAGTGCCAAAGCGCAACATTATACCAAAGAATTTAACGACGAATTTATAAGCATTGAACTACTTGTTCTTGGCATCCTGGCTGGAAAAGATTCCACAGCAACGCTGATGAAAGAAGTTGGCTTCAAGGAAAATGACCTGATTAATGCAATCAAAGAACTTAGAGGTAAAAATAATCCCGTGAAAGATCAAAATGCAGAAGCTAAGTATCGCTCACTGGAACGATACAGCAAAAATTTAAATGAATTGGCGAAAGCCGGTAAAATTGACCCTGTCATCGGCAGGGACGAGGAAATTCGCCGCGTCTTACAGATTTTGAGCAGGCGAACAAAAAATAACCCGATATTATTAGGTGAACCCGGTGTGGGTAAAACCGCTATTGTAGAAGGACTGGCACAACGCATTGTACAAGGCGACGTTCCCGAAAACCTCAAATCGAAGATCATTGTATCCCTGGATATGGGGCTTTTGATCGCGGGTGCCAAATATAAGGGTGAGTTTGAGGAACGGCTGAAAGCGGTTATCAAAGAAGTGACCGATTCAGAAGGCGAAATTGTCCTTTTCATTGATGAGATACATACTTTAATTGGCGCAGGCGGTGGTGGAGAAAGCGCAATGGATGCTGCTAACCTGCTCAAACCTGCACTTGCACGCGGTGAATTGCATGCAATCGGTGCCACAACATTAAAGGAATATCAGAAATATATGGAGAAAGACAAGGCTTTGGAACGTCGTTTCCAGGCTGTAATGGTCGATGAACCAGATATTCCCGACGCGATCAGCATTTTGAGGGGTATTAAGGAAAAATATGAGTTGCACCATGGCGTGCGGATACAGGATGACGCGGTCATTGCCGCTGTTGAACTGTCAAACCGTTACATTAGCGACCGTTTCTTGCCCGATAAGGCCATTGACTTAATGGACGAAGCGGCTTCAAAACTGCGCCTGGAAATGGACAGCGTTCCGGAGGAACTCGACGAGTTGAATCGCCGCATTATGCAGCTTGAAATTGAGCGCGAGGCGATCAGACGTGAGAATAATAAAGACAAGGAAACCGTGCTCAACAAAGAGATAGCGGATCTCAGTGACGAAAGGAATACGCTGAAAGCACAGTGGGAGAATGAAAAAGGCAAGGTAAACGAGGTTCGCACATTAAAAGAGCAAAGCGAACAATTACGCCTCGAAGCCGAACAGGCAGAGCGCGCAGGTGAATTTGGCAAAGTGGCCGAGATCCGTTATGGACGCATTCCTGAGGTGCAGAATAAACTAAATGAATTGCAGCAATCAGAAGATTCGGCGAGCCTGATGCAAGAGGAAATTACCCCGGAAGATATTGCAGAAGTGGTTGCCAAATGGACTGGCATTCCGGTCAGCAAAATGCTGCAGAGCGACAGGGAAAAACTGTTACAGCTTGAAGATCATTTGCATAACCGCGTTGCGGGACAAGACGAAGCTATTGAATTGGTTGCCGATGCCGTAAGGCGCAGCCGGGCTGGTTTACAAGATGCAAAACGCCCGATCGGCAGTTTCCTTTTCCTGGGACCAACCGGTGTGGGAAAAACCGAACTGGCCAAGACACTTGCGGAATATCTGTTTAACGACGAAAATGCGATCGTACGGATCGACATGAGTGAATATCAGGAACGCCACTCCGTAAGCAGGCTCGTAGGAGCGCCTCCGGGATATGTCGGTTATGATGAAGGCGGACAGTTAACCGAAGCCGTTCGTCGCAAACCTTACAGCGTGATCTTGCTGGATGAAATTGAGAAAGGCCATCCGGATGTCTGGAACATTCTTTTGCAAGTGCTGGACGAAGGTCGTTTAACTGATAATAAAGGCCGTGTTGCAAACTTTAAGAACACCATTATCATCATGACTTCCAACATTGGAAGCCACATTATTCAGGAGAAGTTTGCAGAAGACGAAGGCTGGAACCATACGCTGGTCGTAGAAGAAGCCAAACAAGCGGTTCTGGACTTGCTGAAAGCTTCGGTAAGACCTGAATTTTTAAACCGGATCGACGAGATCGTGCTTTTTGAACCGCTTACGTTGAAAAACATTCGCAAGATCGTTGACATTCAGTTTAAAGGAATTCAGAAAATGCTGCAAGAACAAGGCATCACACTCGACGCTACAGACGAAGCGCTGGCGAAACTGGGCGAGGATGGATTTGATCCCGCATTTGGCGCACGTCCTTTGAAACGTGTTATGCAGCGCAAGATCTTGAATGAGTTGTCCAAAGGCATATTAAGCGGACAAGTTGCCAGGGATTCGGTGATCATGATGGAGCTGAACTCAAAGGGTGACCTGATCTTCGAGAACGTCGGTAATGTAGAGATCTAATCACAGAATAATTATATTTGAACGAGCGGCAGCAATGCCGCTCGTTTTGTTTTAGGGCTGGGATCGCAATTTTTTAAATCCACACCACACCTGTTGCGCGATCTCAACATGGAAATATATAAATGCTGGCTAATGAAGGATTAACATTTTGGCATAATTTTTGTTCAATTTATTATCTGAATAATCTAACCCTTTAATTTTATATAAATCCCGTGGAACAGTCATTAAATTCATTCAAAGTAGCCATTCTGGTTGCCGATGGATTTGAGCAGGTCGAAATGACCTGTCCCAGAAAAGTCCTAAATCAGAAAGGTGCAACAACTCATCTCATTTCCCCTAATAAAAATGTTGTTAGAGGTTGGAGCCATCTGGACTGGGGTGAGAGACATAACGTGGACGTTCCGCTTACATTGGCACGGGCAGATTACTATGACGCATTATTGTTGCCTGGCGGTGTGCTAGGCCTGGATGCGCTCAGGATGAACTTCCGTGCGGTGGAATTCGTAAAATCGTTTTTTTCGTCCGGAAAACCTGTCGCTGCCATTTGTCACGGCCCGCAGATCCTGATCGATGCAGATGTTGTTCTGGGCCGCGTAATGACGTCCTATGCCTCAATCCGGCACGATCTTGAGAATGCAGGAGCAAGATGGATAGACCAGGAAGTGGTAACTGATAACGGCCTGATAACCAGCCGCACAACAGACGACCTATCTGCATTCACAACCGCAATGGTCAAGGAGTTCAATATGGAATTTCATCATTAATTAACCTTGAAGTTGCAGATTGAGCATTAAATTCAAATGCTTAATCTGCAAACTAAGTTTCGATAATCTACCCCAATAAGCGCCGACCCACTATCTTTGCCTGCTCATTGATTGGCATTTCATGACACTTATTTCTCTCGTGGGCGTTGCTGCCCGCAAATACGACACCACTGTTTTATCTGATATTAACTGGAACGTCGAGCCCGGCGCACATTGGGCAATTATTGGCCCTAATGGTTCTGGAAAGACAGTCCTCCTCGATGTGATTGCCGGGAAGTGGCCGGTTTCAAAAGGTGCGATCAGCTATAATTTGAAGGCGCCATTGCGGCAGGCCATCGAGTTCGTTTCCAATGACTATTCTTTTAACCGCATTGTAAGTGCCGGCGCGGAATATTACCAGCAGCGTTTTCATGCATACGAAAGCGAGCGCGCACCTTCCGTGCGAGCTATTTTGACGGATCAATTAAAACCTGTGGGGACGGTGAATGACAACTCCGTAACGCTTAGCCCTGCAACGGTGAGTAAGGAAGATTTAGATAAGGTCTCTGCGCTTTTATCCATCACACATCTGCTTGATCATCCATTTGTTACGCTGTCCAACGGAGAAACGAGGCGGATGCTTTTGGCAAAATCCCTATTGAAAAAACCTGAGATACTGATTCTTGATAATGCATTCAGCGGATTGGATGTTCATTCGAGGGAAGTGCTGCGCAATGCGCTGAGCGAGCTGGCTCAATCCGGTGTAACCATCGTTATGGCGACAACGGCCACAGAAATTCCGCCTTGCATTACGAATGTCCTTGAATTGAATAATGGCCGCGTTTCAGGAAGCTTTGATGTGGCAGATTACAGAGCAGAATTCGCAGTTCACGCATTTAACCCTAAACCCGATCCTGCGAAACTGGCCCATTTCGGACAGCCGCAACACATTGATTTTGAGTATGCCATTGATTTGCGAAATATCAATGTTCGTTATCATGAGCAGCCTATATTAGATAATGTCAGCTGGAAAATTGCCAAAGGCGAAAAATGGGCGCTTTCAGGTCCTAATGGTTCTGGAAAATCAACATTGCTGAGCATTATTACGGCCGACAATCCACAACGTTTTGCCAACGATTACGATTTATTTGATAAAAAGAGAGGCGGGATTGGTGCTTCTATTTGGGATATTAAACAAAAAATTGGGCACGTTTCTCCTGAATTACATCTTTACTTTCCGAGAAATACTACTGTTTTCAAAACAATCGCATCTGGTTTTTTCGATGCGACCGGCGTATTTTTCAAGAAGTTAACAGCGCCGCAAACGGAGCGAGTGCATGAAGTAGCAGCCTTATTGCATGTGGATCATTTGATTGACAAGAACTTTTCAGAACTCTCCAAAGGACAGCAGCGCATGGTTTTGCTGGCGAGGGCATTGGTAAAAAATCCACCCTTACTGATCCTCGACGAACCTTGCCAGGGCCTTGACACGGATTCGATTGAGTATTTCAAAGCAGTGGTCGATGCCATTTGCGACACGCCTGAGCGCACATTGATCTACGTTTCACATTACCCTCACGAAATTCCAAGCTGTGTTACCAAAACGTTGCGACTTGATCAGGGAAAAGTCATTGCGTGATCATTCGGGTGCATCCGTTAATGCTTCCATAAAAGAAATCACATTAGCGATCTCGTTTTCTGTCAGGTTTAGTTTGTCTGCTGCGAGCGTCTGATTCGGCACATTCAGCCCAAGTCCGGCTCCGCCGCCTTCATTGTAAAATTCCATCACTTCCTGCAAAGTAGCGAAGGCGCCATTGTGCATGTACGGAGCGGTTTTTGCGATATTTCGCACCGAGCTGGTTTTAAATGCATTTTTCCATTGCGGAAACTGATCATGCACGCCTCTTCCGGGATCAATATCCAACACGGGATTTTTCCAATTCGCATTAACTGTCACACCCAAAACCTCAGATTCTGTGCGCTGAAAATCAGGCGGAACGGTGCCATTGAATAGCGGCACAAAATGACAAGTGCCGCATTTGGCTTTGCCCATAAAAACATTAAAACCTGCAATTTGCTGGTCGGTTAGCGCCTTTTTATCGCCGCGCATGAATTTATCAAAAGGCGAATTGAACGGATTTAAAGACCTTACGAAAGCCGCCATTGCATTTTGAATGTATACGGGCTTAATAACAGTCAATTCAGGATATGCTTTTCTGAAATCACGCTTATAGTTTTCATCTGTCGCCACTAATTTAGCGACCTCATCCATAGAACCGTGCATTTCAAGCTTATTATGGATCACGTCCGCAGCCTGGTCTTCCAGTGAAGGTGCACGCAAATCGTAAAACAACGCCTGCTGCAACGAAGCATACATAATCGAAGGCGCATTGCGGCTAACAAACTTATTATCAAAACCTTTGCTCGTTTTTAAACCGTCCGCGTAAGCCTTATCCGGCTGATGGCAGGAGCCGCAATTTGTTTTCCCGTCACCCGAAATGCGGCTATCGTAGAACAATGCCTTCCCTAACGCAATGCGATCCGCCGTGGCGCTAAATTTTACGTCCGCAAGTAACGCCTCGGGATTAAAAGCATTCGTATCAAAAATTGTAGCCGCATTGCCATTCAGTAATTTGCGATCATTCATGAAAGGAATGGCCGCCAACTGCTGGTTCTTGTGCAAAGAGCGGCAAAGCGGATTGATATAGTCCACAATGAAAGCGGCGCGGTCAAAAGCATTAAAACTGTTGTTTTGTTTCAAAAAGGAACTGGCTCTGGTCGCAAGGCTGTCCAGCGTCACATACTCTGGCAAGGCCGGCTTATAAAATTGCGCATAATGCCGAAAAGATTGCATAACCACCTCGCTTTCCGCCAGAGCATTGCCCGAAGCAGGCGTATCAAAACCGGATATGCCAAGGCTGATCAGGCGAAACATTTCAAGTCGCAACGCATTCATCACATGCGAATCCGTGATGCGGATGTCTGCCCATAATGTCTTGATCCGCTTTACATTCACTTGCATTTTACGTGAATGCCGCACGAGTTCTTCCTGATCAACGGGCTCATCCGAATAAATTAACTCCTCGATCACCTGCAAGCCCCCCGGTTCAAAAACAGCATTCTCCTCGTCCTCAATCTCATCCAGCGGAGCGCCATTGATCATCCGGACGGTTGTCGGGAAAAAGTATTCTGCAAATGCCTCCACTTTCTTATACTGCAACCGAAGCTTTAAGAATTCCTTCTGCAATGTTTCAGCGCCGGGCTTGGACCGGACGGTTTTCAAGAATCCGTCATTCAGCAAAATCAGCGAATCCAGATCCGAGACAAATTTTTCATTCACCATTTCATGCGGCTGCTTTTCGGGCGCACAGGAATTAAGAATAGAAATGAGAATGCCCGCGAAAACCGCGAAGACAATATTTTTCATGGCTAAAAAATGATAGAAGGCCCTCCGAAAAAGGCCTTCTATAAGCTTGCTGAGATGTGTTATTGCTGAATTCCGCGAACGATCACTGTTTGTCCGCCTTCTTTATTTGTAGAAATGCCGCTGCCGTCAGCGCCTTTGTATTTTTCGTCCTGCCACGTGTGCGGGTGCAGGTTGATCATGAAGGTTTCCGGAATGCCGACAACGTCCGAAATATCGATCATTGCGCCGTATTCCCAGGTGCTCAATGAGTTGTTTGCCACAGAGTTGTATTTCGCATTGAACATTGGGTCTTCCCTGCGGTGGTGCATTTGAAGCATTGCCTTGCTCTGCTTGGTAGCCAGGTTATACTGCCATATCGTACCGTCGTGATCATTGTTTTTGTAGAATGAATCACCGTCTTCCTGCACATACACGAAGTTTTTGGTTACACAGATATTGTCAGGGTTCACGATGAAGCTGCCTGGCTTATCCTCTCCATCCATAATAATCTGCAACTTGCCCTTCAATGGGTTGGTTTCATCAAATTTCAGGTTGTAAACACGGCCCCACATGTTTTTCCCAGCCACAGGAGTAATTTTATCAGCCTGGCTCACACCTGTTGCTGTAAAATAAATGTCCCTTCCTACGCCATTTCCACCTTTACGGTAGTCGATGTCTTCAACACGCGCGAATTGGATCATTTTTTTGTCAACCGTCTGCATTTGCAATTCCGCGCCAGTGCTTGTTTTTACATTATCAAAAGGAACAAATTCAACGTCGTAAGTCTGGCCTTTTACCATATCCGTTTCCACACTTTCCTGGTTTGTGCGGCGCAGTGCATATAATTTACCATTGTTCAAATCTCCAACCACATCCGAAACGTACGCCACAAGCTGACCGTTCGTGTCATCTTCTCCAATAATGATTACCGTTTTTCCTGGAAACGCATCCTTAGGAAGCGGCACTGCATTCTCCGCGTTCCACTTTCCGAAAGCGCTTACAGTTCTTGTCTGGTTCTTCTTGTCTGCCGGTGCAAAAGGGTCGATGGCATGCGTCATCGACTCAGAATTACTTTCACCTGCTGTCAGGAATAACGGCCCGAAACCATGTTCCTGCGGCGTTGCCAATGTTGCCGAACACAATCTCCATTGTCCCCCTTCCGCGTCCACAATGTATTCGCCTTTAACAGGTTTCAATTCTTTGTCAAGAAAAACGCGGGACACCGAGAAGTGGATTTCGTGGTTGTTGATCATCACAAAACCTTCCCCATTTGGATTTTTCACAAATGCGCCGCCATCAGGCTGGGCGCCATAAATGAAACCGGGAGACTCAGGCAAAACGTCATCAGAGCTGATCAATGTTGTGATTTTCAGATCTTCAAAGCCAGGAAGCGAACGTAATAAGGAAGGGTTAACCGACCGGTTAACGAGTTTTGAAGAATCTACGGGCGGATCATTGTGATCCTTAATGCAGCCAGAAAAAGTCATTGCGCCGCAAACCAACGCGGTAAGGGCATTTTTGGGGATAGAGCTAAAATTCATCGCCATGGTGAGATAGTTTTTTAACAAAACTAGGCGAACCGCAGCTCTATGATTTTAACGGAAGGTTAAGCAATTATGAACAAAACTTAATATTGGAACAATGAGTAGGGAGGTTACTCTTTAATTTTGCCAACTTCTTTAACAAAACCATTTTTCAAATTCATAACAATTGATAATGAGCTGCTTCCGAAGCCGGGAACATACTGCGCGCGACCATAACCCACCTCAAATCGCTTGATCCGCAGCCACGCGCCAAAGGAAAATCCAGCCAATGCGCCTCTGTCGGAAAGTCGTAATTCCTGCCTGCGCAAATGGTCATAACCGAGTAAAATCCGGAAATTGGGATGAAGCAATGCTTCCGCTCCCAATGAAAGATGGCGTCCCAGTTTCTCTGCTATGCCGACTTTTCTCGGGATTTTATTGCCATTATCATCGTAAGTAAAGAAGAGGTTCGGATCATTATACACCATATCAAACCTGTTCAAATGATGCGCGGTAAGCGAAACCCGGACCGGCATATATTCAGGCTTGAATGTTAAGCCCAGCCTGACGTCCAGAGGCAATGTCGGATCGCTTGCGCCGGAATAGTTTTGCTTTGCAAACCCTACATTTTTGACAACAAATCCCACCGTCAAGTCCTGCTCCGGATGCTTGAAAACTCCGCCCCAATCCAGCGCCAGTCCGAACACATGATACGATTGCACCGATGAGCCTACCATTTTCAATGTTGCCCCAACGGTAAAAGCGCCGATGCTATGCCCATACCCGGCCGACAAACCGTAATCCGCCGCCCGGAACTCTCCTATCACATTGCCAATGTCGTCGGTTTCCACCATTGTGCCGTAATTAAGATATTGCAAGCCAACCGCCCAAACGCCAGCCGATTTGCGTGCCCGTCGCGCGTATGCAGCATTCACGAACCGCGTATCAGCCAGGTAAGGCATCAGATTGATGGAAACGTTATCCGCTTTGGAAGAGTCGAGCAGCGCGGGATTTTGGATAAATAGCGCAGGATCATTGCCCGAAATGGTGAGATGATGAGTGCCTAATGCATTGCTTTTTGCCTGGGCGGGCAATTGCAGAAAATCGAGTTTACTTCTCCCGCCGGTGGATTGCGCCTGTGCTGTTTGTTCAAAGCCATAGATAAGTCCCGCTAAAATGAACGCGCACAAGCCGATCTGCCTCATAAGCTGCAATAATTTCCCGAATCAGTAAATTGACCTATATTTATAATCTCTACAAGAACAAATGTAACCATATCGTCCGTATTACATGGGATCAGAATCTTCCGCGACTTCAAAAAAAGAACTTTTAGATCAGAAAAATGCCGAGGCCGATTTAGGTGGAGGCGCGCAAAGAATTGAAGCACAACATGCAAAAGGCAAGTTAACCGCCCGCGAGCGGATCATGGTGTTGATCGATAAGGGCACATTTGAGGAAATCGGGAAATTTGTAATGCACCGGAGCAAGGATTTTGGACTCGATAAGGAACATTATCTGGGCGATGGCGTGGTTACGGGGTATGGTAAGGTCAATGGCCGGTTGGTTTATGTTTTCGCACAGGATTTTACTGTTTTTGGCGGCTCACTTTCTGAAACGCACGCTGAAAAAATCTGCAAAATCATGGATCTGGCCATGAAAAACGGCGCTCCGGTGATTGGTTTGAATGATTCGGGCGGTGCGAGGATTCAGGAAGGTGTGCTTTCGCTGGCTGGATACGCGGATATTTTTTACAAAAACACATTGGCTTCCGGCGTCATTCCACAAATCTCAGCTGTGATGGGGCCTTGCGCGGGCGGTGCGGTTTATTCTCCCGCTATCACCGACTTTATTTTAATGGTCGAAAACACGAGCTACATGTTCGTGACCGGCCCTAATGTGGTCAAAACTGTAACCCATGAAACGGTTACCGCTGAGGAGCTGGGCGGTGCAATGACGCATGCGACCAAGTCGGGCATTACGCATTTTGTTTCACCCAATGAAGTAGAATGCCTGCTGAACATTAAAAAACTGTTGAGCTATATGCCTCAAAATTGCGAGGAAAACGCGCCCGGTGTTCCTTACGAGGCTCAAAATGAATCACGTCCTGTTTTAAACAACATTATTCCCGACAATGCCAATCAGCCTTACGATATGCGTGAAGTGATCGCGGAAATTGCCGATCCGGAAAGTTTTTTTGAAGTCCATCAGAATTTTGCAGAGAACATTGTGGTCGGTTTTGCGCGGATTGCGGGGCGAAGCATTGGCATTGTGGCCAATCAGCCCGCAGTGCTTGCGGGCGTGCTCGACATTCATTCAAGCCAAAAGGCGGCTCGTTTTGTACGTTTCTGCGATAGTTTTAACATTCCGCTGCTGGTTTTAGAGGACGTCCCCGGATTTTTACCAGGCACTGACCAGGAATGGAACGCGATCATTACCAACGGTGCCAAATTGCTGTATGCCTTTTGCGAAGCCACCGTTCCCCGCATTACGGTCATTACCAGGAAGGCTTACGGCGGCGCTTACGATGTGATGAATTCCAAACACATTGGCGCGGATTTGAACTTCGCGTGGCCTACGGCAGAAATTGCTGTGATGGGTGCAAGCGGTGCGGCAGAAATCATTTTCAAACGCGAAATCGCACAGGCAGAAGATCCAGCAGAAAAACTGAAAGAGAAAATTGAAGATTATACCGAAAAATTCACCAACCCCTATCGCGCTGCATTCCGGGGCTATATCGATGAAGTGATTTATCCCGACCAGACGCGTGAGAAGCTCATCCGGGCTTTTGAAATGCTGGAAAATAAAGTAGATGTCCTGCCAAGGAAAAAACATGGAAACATTCCGCTATAAGCAGTTATAGGAATGTTTAAGGAAATACTGGTCCATTATGAAGTAATCTGCCGGTAATGTTTCTGATCCAAATGGTTGCTTTGCTACATTCTGATTATTATCCTAAATTCACTCCCTACTTAACAAGTTCAATTTCCTAAACATCCTTAACTAATGAAAGAAAAGACGGGCACTTCTGCGTCCAGACGGACCTTTATCAAAGGCTCACTGGCGACGCTGGCCACTTTTTCCATTGTTCCCCGCCATGTTCTGGGCAAAGGTTTCATCGCCCCCAGCGACCAGCTTACCAAGGCTATCGTCGGCACCGGCTCCATGGGCCGCGGACACATTCCCTATGCTGGCACCAAAGTCGTTGCACTTTGCGATGTGGATAAAAAACACCTCGATATAGCCGTTGGAATGGTGGATAAAGGCGTAAAAACCTTCTCCGATTACCGTGAAGTGATCCAGCTTCCGGAAGTAGACATTGTGCATGTGGCTACGCCGCCGCATTGGCATGGGATCATTGCCGCGGATGCCGCCCGCGCCGGAAAAGATGTGTGGTGTGAGAAACCAATGACCCGTACAATCGGCGAAGGAAAAAGGCTTGTTGAGGCAGTACAGCAGCATGGCCGGATTTTTCGCTTGAACACCTGGTTTAGGTTTCAGGATAATTTTTACGGCATGAGAACGCCTGTAAAACCGATCAAAAAGTTGGTTCAAAGCGGCTTGCTGGGCTGGCCATTAAAAGTGACAGTAAGCAAGCACACCGGCTTCGACTGGAAATTTTACTGGGTGGGAAATACAAACAATGTTCCGCAGCCCGTTCCGGCGGAGCTGGATTATGAAATGTGGCTGGGACCTGCGCCCTACAAACCATATAGCGAGCATCGCGTGCACCAGACGTTCCGTGGTTACTGGGACTATGACGGTGGCGGACTGGGTGATATGGGGCAGCATTACATTGACCCGATCCAATATTTCCTGGGAAAAGATGATACAAGCCCGGTAAGCGTGGAGGTGGACGCTCCCCAGCAACATACAGAAGCCGTAGGAACCTGGCGACGAATCACTTACACTTATGCAGACGGCTGCCAGATCGTGCTGGATGGCGAAGCAAAAGACGAAAAAGTGGCTTACATTGAAGGTCCGAAGGGAAAGCTTTTTCCAAATTTCCAGTCCGACATTCCTGATCTTGAAAAGAAACTGGCCGCATTCCCAGATCCTGAACCGCAAGTGACCGACTTTGTGGATGCTGTCAAAAACCGCAAAAAATTTGCGCTGAATGAAGAAAACGGCCACCGCTCGTGCACCATCGTAAACATGGGATTAGCAGCGCTGAGGTTAGGACGCTCCCTGAAATTTGACCCCGAAAAGCAGGAATTTATCGATGATGAAGGTGCAAACCGATTGATTAACCAGCCCATGCGCGGCCCATGGACCATTTGATCCGTGTTATTTCAAACCTGCATCCATTTATTTCCATCCTTGACCATTCATGAAAAAACAATTATATAACATTCTTGCCCTCTGCATGTTGATCTCGCAGGCATGGGCTCAAACGGACGATGCTCTGGCAACCAAAGCCAAAGCACTGCTGTCCAAATTCCCTTCCCAGAACGAAGCTGCATTAAAGAAAAACATGGAAGAACTCGGCCAGCTCGGCAAACCGGGGCTGGTGCAGATCGCATCCATGCTGACACCGCTGGGGAAAGGGGATAATACCAAAATTCAGTATGCAATCGGCGGGTTCACTTATTATGTTTCACAGGCAGGCAAAGAAGATTTTCGCAAAATAGCAGCGGAGGCTTATGGAGAAGCGTTGTCCAAAGTAAGCGATCCCGACAGTAAGAATTTCCTGATATATCAATTACAGACTGTCGGAAAGGACGAATCTGTTGAAGTTTTAAAATCCTATTTAAAAGATGAAAGACTTGCTGGTCCGGCTTCAAGAACATTGGCAAGAATCGGTTCTCCTGCTGCCGGTGCTGCGTTGTTGCAAAGTTTAGAAGGCGCCCCTGAAAGCACGCAAATAGCGATTATTGAAGCATTGGGTGGTGCACGTTACAAGGAAGCAGCTTCGGTCATTGAAAAATCGGCAGTGAATGAAGATTTGCTTTTGCGCAAAGTAAGCTTGTTCGCGCTTTCGGAAATCGGCGCTCCCTCTTCTGAACAAATTTTACTGGCTGCCGCGCAAAAGGCAAATTTCGGTTATGATGAATCGGACGCAACGGCCGTTTATCTTAAATATCTGGCTCGGTTAGCTGAAAATGGAAACGCTGCTGCGGCAGAAAAGGCTGCATTGGCATTGCTCAAAACCACGCCGGACGTAAAGCAAACGCCTACACGGTCATCGGCTTTAAAAATTTATTCAGACATTAAAAAACGTGAATCCGTTCCCGCGCTGGTGAATGCATTGCAAAGCGCGGATCCCGAATATCGGATCGCGGCATTGAAATTAGGCCAAAAATACCTGATGGCAGACGGCACGACGCCATGGCTTAATGCCCTGAAAAAGGCCAAACCGGAAGTGCAGGCTGAAATTATTACAATGCTGGGCCACGCCAATTCCCTGGATGCTTTGCCCACAATCCAGAAATCGTTGACTTCCAAAGATAGCAAAGTAAAAATCGCCGCGATTTGGGCCGCTGGAAAAATTGGTCAGAAAAAAAGTCTTCCGGGTTTGATCAATGTGCTGAAAACTGCAAATGCGGATGAAGTTGCTGCGGTTAAAAGCAGCTTGTTAACCATTAAAGGAGATGCAGTTGTGAACCAATTGGCCACAGCATTACCCACTCTTCCAGCAGCGGCACAGTCAGCCGCCATTGACGTCCTGGCCGCACGCGAAGCCAGCTCTAAGCTGAGTAATGTGTTTGCATTGCTCAAAAGCCCGAATGCAGAGGTCTCTAAATCCGCTTACACGGCTTTAAAATCGCTGACTACTACGAATGATCTGTCGCAAATGTACACCCTGCTCAACACGGTGAGTGATGCAGATCAAATGGCCGCCATCCAAAAAGCGGTGGCTGCGGGCGTGAAAGGAAATGGCGACACAAAGGCGCAAACAGATGCGATCTTGAAACAAATGCAAGCTTCTCCGGCCGACAAACAGTCGAACTACCTGGCCGTTCTGGCGAGCATAGGAGGCAGAACAGCGGCAAATGCGGTAGTTTCTGCATATAATAGTGGCGATGCAAAATCGAAAAAGGCTGCCATTGCCGCATTGGCTTCGTGGTCTGATGCGAGTGTTGCGAATGAGCTTTTGGCAATTGCAAAAAAGACATCGGATGCGGATGAGTTTAACTCGGCATTGTCAGGTTATGTTTCTGCCGCTACAAAGTCAACCAAAACGCCTGCTAATAAGGTTCTTATGCTTCGGGAAGCGATGGCTTTGGCCAAAACGGATATGCAAAAAGAAATGATCCTCAAAGAGCTGCCCCGTTTGAGAACATTCAATGCATTACTTTTTGCAGGAAAATATCTCGATAATCCTGCGACAGAGCAAGCCGCTGCACAAGCTGTTATGTCCATTGCGCTTTCAAACAAGGGCTTTTACAGTGCAGAAATTCGTGAGCTGCTAGCGAAAACTTCGTCTGTGCTGAAAGGAAAAGATGCTGAGTATCAAAGAGAGTCGATCAAAAGGCATTTGTCTGAACTGCCAAAAGATGAAGGTTTCGTAGCATTGTTCAACGGAAAAGATCTTTCTGGCTGGAAAGGTTTGGTTGAAAACCCGATCGCACGCGGAAAAATGAGCGCCGACAGTTTGGCCTACAAACAAAAAAAGGCCGACGAAGCTGCGAATAAGGATTGGTATGCCAAAGACGGGGAACTGGTTTTCTCGGGACATGGCGATAACCTTGCAACCGTGAAGCAATATGGTGACTTTGAAATGTTTGTGGATTGGAAAATCCAAAAAGACGGCGACGCTGGCGTATATTTGCGCGGGACGCCTCAGGTGCAGATCTGGGATACGTCACGTGTGAGCGTAGGCGCGCAGGTGGGTTCCGGCGGATTATATAACAATCAGAAAAATCCAAGCAAACCTTCCAAACTGGCCGACAATGCCATTGGCGACTGGAACACTTTCCACATTACTATGATCGGCGACCGTGTTTCTGTTGACTTGAATGGTGAGAATGTAGTGGATAATGTGATCCTGGAAAATTACTGGGACCGCAACCTGCCTATTTTCGCAAAAGAGCAGATCGAATTGCAGGCACATGGAAATCAGATCAATTACCGGGATGTTTATGTGCGCGAAATTGCTCGTCCGGAACCATTTACATTGTCGGAAGCTGAGAAGAAAGAAGGCTTTAAAGTACTATTCGACGGAACAGATATGTTCAACTGGGTAGGAAACCGCACCGATTATTTTATTGAAAACGGCGCATTGGTTGTCGATCCAAAGAAAGGCGGAAAAGGAAATTTATATACCAAAGACGAATACAGCGATTTCGACTTCCGTTTCGAATTCCAATTGACACCAGGAGCCAATAACGGCTTGGGAATCAGGACACCTATGGAAGGCGACGCTGCTTATGTAGGAACTGAAATCCAAATCCTGGACAACGACGCCGACATATATAAAGATCTGCACGAATATCAATATCACGGTTCCGCATACGGCATTATCCCTGCGAAAAGAGGCTTTTTAAAGCCAATGGGAGAGTGGAATTATGAAGAAGTTCGCGTACAAGGTTCCAAGATCAAAGTAACTTTAAACGGCACCGTCATTCTGGACGGGGACTTGGCCGAAGCAAGCAAAAACGGAACAGTGGACCACAAAGAACATCCGGGATTGAAGCGCACAAGCGGACATTTAGGCTTCCTGGGCCACGGCTCTGAACTGAAATTCAGAAATATCAGAATCGCAGACCTTACCAAGTCAACCGCAGAACCAACCGTTTCCACTTCGAAAAAGAAGAGGAAGAAATAGTAATTTAATTAATTGATCAATGTAGAGAACTCCTGTCAACTGGCAGGAGTTTTTTATTTTGGTATAAATTTATACTTAAATTAGTGTAAATTTGTTTTATGAAGCGAGAGAAAGAGGCATACTACAATGAGGGAGATGCGAATCCCAAAATTTTATCTGATTTGCAGGTAACTTACGGGTCTAGCTTTGTGCCTGCGAGCATTATTTTTAATACACACATTCAAAAACCTGAAAGTAAAATGACAGCCATTGAGAAGATGCATGTTGTTAAGCGCGGAATCAGCAAAACCGACCTGGAAGGCTTTAAGGACAAAATCGGGATGGATTATGATCAGCTGGCGGCTACATTATCCGTCGCACGCGCAACGCTCATCAATAAAAAGGGGCCTGATAAATTCAACCCAACTGTTAGCGAGAAGATCGTTAGTCTTGCGGATATTTATTCTTATGGTTATGAGGTTTTTGAGGATGTGGATCGCTTTAATCGCTGGATATTTAGCCCCAACAGGGCCTTAGGAGGCGAAAGTCCTTATGATCTTTTGGATAACCAGTTTGGGCGCGAGGAAGTGAAAAACATCATTGGCCGCATTGATTATGGCGTTTATTCTTAATCCGCTATGATCGTTTACCGAGTAGGACGCACTAAATACGCACACGATCTGGAAGGAGAAGGCGCCAGGCTTTACGGCGGACGCTGGAACCACAAACTGACCCCATGCATTTACACTTCCGCAAGCCGGGCGTTGGCACTTTTGGAATACACGGCCAACATCAGCATTGATGACATTCCAAGAGCACTAAGTATCACCACTTTTGAGCTGGCACCATTGGAAATACATCAGATTGCTATTCCGGATCTTCCGGGGGACTGGCGAGATGGACCGGCTCCGGCATCCACCAAAGATTTTGGAACAAAATTATTGAAAAAGGCTTCTCACGCGTTTCTACAAATCCCCTCTGCAATCTTGCCGCAAGAATTCAATTATTTGCTTAACCCAACATTTCGTAACAAGGAAGCCTTCCGGATTTTGGAAATCAGGGACTTCGTTTATGATTTAAGGATTAAATTATAAAAAAATTTAAAAATGCCCGTAACGAACTGTTTTGGGCATTTTTATTTAGCTTTGAGTAAGCATAGAAAAATTTGGCAAATCAGAAAAGTATATCACCTTTAATCAATCTTTCCTATTAAGAAACATATCTACACAAACTGAATCACATGAAAATCAGTCAAATACTACTAACCGCATCGCTGCTCCTTGCCGCAGTATCTGCAAATGCTCAGCATTCCCTGACGCAGATCTGGTCAACTGAGGCGTCTCTTCCTGTTCCGGAATCTGTATTTTATAGCGCACAAGACAAGCTTTTATATGTGGCGCAGATTGATGGCAAACCAGGCGAACAGGATGGCAAAGGAGCAATCGGCAAAGTTGGATTGGATGGCAAAATCATTGAAAAAGACTGGATTACAGGCCTGAATGCGCCAAAAGGCATGGGTATCATTGGAAATAAGCTTTTTGTTGCGGACGTGACGGAGGTTGTTGAAATTGATATTAAGGCCGGAAAAATCTTGAAGAAACATGCAGTTGAAGGCTCAAAATTCCTGAATGACCTGACTGTTGATTCCAAAGGCAACATTTACGTTTCTGATACGGAAACGAAGAAGGTCCACCTGATCAAGGATGGCAAAATTTCGACGTATTTTGAAGATTTGACCAGGCCAAACGGCTTACTAGCAGTTGGTTCGGATCTGCTGATTGCGGATGCGGGCACCTTGAAAAGACTTAGCACCGACAAGAAGGTAACCGTTGTTGCCGAAGGAATGGATAAAAGCACGGATGGAATCGAACAGGTAATTCCGGGTGAATACATCGTTTCTTGCTGGGCTGGCGTAGTTTATTATGTAAAATCGGACGGAACTACGCAAAAGTTGCTGGATACAATGGCTGACAAAACGAATTCGGCCGACATTGGTTATGATTCGGTTAAAAAAATCGTCTACGTGCCGACATTCGCCAAAAATGGTGTTGTAGCTTATCAGTTAAAATAAATATATTTATAACCTAAAAATTAAATTAAAACAAGTCGTTTCCATGGACATTTTTGTTGGGAGTCTTTCTTTTAAATTGAAAGAAAGCGAATTGCGTGAAGCTTTCGAAAAATTTGGAACAGTGAGCTCCGCGAAAATTATCATTGACAAGATCACTCGTCAAAGCAAAGGTTTCGGCTTTGTTGAAATGCCGGACGAGGAAGAAGCAAGGTTGGCAATTAGCAATTTGAACGGTGCAGAAATGTACGGACGACCGCTGGTAGTAAACGAATCGCAGAAAAAAGAAGCACGGGGAGATGCACCTGCACCGAGAAGAGAAGGAGGTTTTAACCGACCTTCACGCCCGGAAAGCGGCAGCAGCAGCACAGACAGACCCAGCAGTGTGGGTGGCGGCGGAAGCAGCACAGGAAGTGGATTCAGCGGAGGCGGTGGTTATTCCGGCGGCGGAGGCTACTCGGGAGGTGACAGAAGTTCAGGAGGTGGAAGTAATGATCGATATAGAAGCAGTGACCGCGGCCACAGCGGCGGTTATGGAGATAAAGGCGGATTTGGAGGCAAGTCAAGATCTGACGATCGTTTTGGAAAAGGCGGCGGAGATTACAAGAAAGGGGGCGGAGGCTCCAAAAATTACAGCCGCAACATTGACGACGACGACGATGACTATTGATTATTCATAAAATCAAAAAAACCCTGTAAGATCAACTTACAGGGCTTTTTATTGGGCAAATTCCTGCTAAGAAGTTGCTTTAATTTTATTGTCTTTAAAAAACAGGACGAAAAGCACCAAGACAACGGCTGCAATGCCCGCTGGCACCATCCAGATACTTGTCCAGTCTTTCACACCATTAACGGTGTACATATCGGCCACTATGCCGGCTAGCCACGAGCCAATGCCCATTCCAATTCCGTAAGTTGCAATAGAAATGAGTCCCTGTGCAGAAGAACGGTATTTTTCACCCGCTTTGCTGTCTGTATAAATCTGGCCGGTTACGAAGAAGAAGTCGTAGCAAACACCGTGCAGCACGATTGCGAGATAAAGCAGCCATTCGTTGTTTACATCGCCATAACCAAAACCAATAAAGCGGATGATCCAGGCGATGAGGCCTACTACCAACATCCATTTAACACCCAGACGGGTAAAAGCGAGTGGAATCAGAAGCATGAAAATAACCTCAGAAGCCTGGCCCAGTGACATTTTGTTCTCCACATTGGTCATTCCTGAATCCGTGAGCGAAGGGTTTGCCATAGCGTAGTAGAATGACAATGGAATACAGATCAACAGTGACGAGATAAAAAATATCGCGAAAGAACGGTCTTTGAAAAGGGTGAATGCATCCAATCCCAGAATGTCCGAAAAGGATGTTTTTGTGCTCGGTTTCGGTGGGGTATCCGGTAAAAAGAATGAATAAACGCCCAGGAATGCAGAAGCGACCATTGAGATTTTGAAGATCATCACGTTATCCCCAAATCCATAATAACCAATAATGTTGGAAACCACGATCCAGGAAACTGTTCCCATCACACGAATTGCAGGAAAATCCTTTTCCGAATTAGTCACCTGCTGCATGGCGATTGAAGTCGTAAGTGACATCATGGGCGCGAAAGAAATGCAGTAGGCCAGGATAATCCAGAAGAAGTTATCCGGATCGTCAACGCCCGTCAGAACAAAAAGAAGTGCTGCACCCGCAAGGCTCAAAACACCAAGCACTTTCTGTGCGGCAAAATAACGGTCGGCGATCATTCCGACGAAGAAAGGAGCGATGATCTGCGCAATTGAAAAAGCAGCATAAGCATTCCCAACCTGCGCCCCGGTTGCCCCGAGTGCAGTGAACAGGTATTTACTCATTTGCCCGTACCATGATCCCCATATAAAATAGAGCAGGAACATCATGGCCATCAATTGAAAACGCGTTGAGTTTTTCATAAAAGGGATAGGAGATTAAATTGGTAAATTATAAAGTGCATTCGGTTATTTTTTGACAATTTTCTGGAACTCGTTCAGTTTTAAAAGTGCTTCAATCGGCGATAATGTGTTGACGTCCACGAGCGACAATTTTTCTTTGAGCTCTTCCATGCGCGGGTCGGCTGGTTCGAAAATGCTGAGCTGAAAGTTGTTCTTAGGGATCTCTTTGACCCTTTTTTTATGCTCGTGCGTCACATGGTCTTTCTCCAAATGCTGCATAATCTCGCTGGCCCTCAGTACAATTAGCTGCGGCATGCCGGCGATTTGAGCAACGTGAATCCCAAAACTGTGCGCGCTTCCGCCCGGTTTTAACTTGCGCAGGAAAATCACTTTGTTATCCACTTCTTTTACGGCAACATTGAAATTTTTGATGCGTGGAAAATCTTCCGTAAGCTGATTTAATTCGTGATAATGTGTGGCAAAAAGCGTTTTTGGCCTGCAATCGGCCTGGTTATGAAGATATTCCGCAATAGCCCAGGCGATCGAAACGCCGTCATAAGTGCTGGTTCCCCGCCCGATCTCGTCCATTAAAATCAGGCTCCGATTGCTCAGATTATTCAGAATGCTGGCCGTTTCAGTCATTTCCACCATGAATGTACTTTCGCCGCGGCTTAAATTGTCGCTCGCTCCTACCCTGGTAAAAATCTTGTCGACCAAGCCAATCGAAGCGGACTTGGCCGGCACGTAACATCCCATTTGCGCCATCAGCACGATTAATGCCGTTTGCCTTAGAAGCGCAGATTTACCAGCCATGTTGGGGCCGGTAATGATGATAATTTGTTGCACCATATCATCCAGGAACAGGTCATTAGGCACATAACTTTCGCCTACCGGAAGCTGCTGTTCAATAACCGGATGGCGCCCATCTTTGATATCCAGCTCGTTGCCTTCACTGATAACAGGTTTGGTATATTTATTTTTCCGTGCAACCGTAGCAAATGAGCTTAATGCATCCAGCGTGGAAATTACAAGCGCATTCTGCTGCACAGTGCCCACATATTCAGCTGCCATTAACATGAGTTCACTGAAAATCCGATATTCGATCGCTGAAATTTTATCCTCGGCATTGAGAATTTTCTCTTCGTATTCTTTCAGTTCCGGCGTAATGTAGCGTTCCGCATTGACCAATGTTTGTTTCCTGATCCAATCGGCCGGGACTTTGTTCTGATGCGCGTGAGTGACCTCTAAATAATAGCCAAATACCTTATTATAAGCTATTTTTAACGATCCGATCCCTGTGCGCTCAATTTCTCTGTTTTGCAGTTTGATCAGGAAATCCTTTCCTTCATAAGAAATCGCATGCAACTCGTCCAGCTCAGGATCGACGCCGCTTTTTACAATGCGGCCCTGGTTTGTGAGGATCGGCGCGTCGTCGCGGATTTCGTTTTCAATTTTATCCACTAAAAAACTACAAGGATTGAGCTGGTCCGCGTATTTTTTTAGTATTTCAACAGCCTGGGTGGAAATCTGTTTCTTGCCGGCCTTCCTGGATTTTTCTTCTTCCTGATTAATTATCCCGGAAATCAGCTCCTTAACGGGGCCGATTTGTTTCAGCGATTTTTTCAGCTGAACAAGCTCACGGGGATTTATTCTTTTTACCGCAACTTTTGAAATGAGCCTTTCCAAATCACCGATTTGTTTCAAATGCTGCGTAATCGTATCATGCAGATCCTCGTTTTCAAGGAAATGTTCAACTGTATTGAGGCGATCTTCGATCGATAATTTCTCTTTTAAAGGCAAAACGATCCATTTTCGAAGCAAACGTGCGCCCATAGGAGTTACTGTCTGATCCAGAATTTGTATCAATGGTACGCCGCCTTCCTGCTGGGGATAAACCAGTTCGAGGTTCCTTACCGTGAAGCGGTCGAGCCACACATATTTTTCCTCCTCCAAGCGCGTAATGCGGCCAATGTGCCCGACTTCCTTATGCTCGGTTTCACGCAAATAATGCAGGATCACGCCCGCTGCGATGATACCCATCGGCAGCGCTTCGATCCCAAAACCCTTTAAAGTTGTTGTCTGAAAATGACCTATTAGTTGATCATAGCCATACTCGTAGCCAAAACACCAGTCTTCCAGCTGAAAAGTATGATACTTCCCGCCAAAGAGCTGATTGAATTCCTGTTTATGTCTTTTGCAAAAAAGCACTTCGGCCGGGCTGAAACCTTGGAGCATTTTATCAATATAGGCTGCATTGCCCTGCGCCGTCATGAATTCGCCCGTAGAAATATCTAAGAACGCAATTCCGTAAAGATTATCCGGCCCAATGTGAACCGCAGCCAGATAGTTATTCTTGCGGATATCGAGCACATTGTCATTCAGCGAAACGCCAGGAGTCACCAGTTCAGTAACACCTCTTTTAACAATGCCTTTTGCGGCGGCGGGATCTTCCAACTGATCGCAAATGGCAACGCGTTCGCCTGCACGAACCAACTTTGGGAGATAATTATCAAGCGAATGATGCGGAAATCCGGCGAGTTCTTCGTGCGCACCTCCATTGTTTCGGCGGGTAAGCACGATGCCCAGGATCTTGGAAGCGCGTATGGCATCTTCTCCGAAGGTCTCGTAAAAATCCCCTACACGAAAAAGCAGAAGCGCCCCCGGATACTTGGCCTTAATCTCATTGTATTGTTTATTAAGCGGAGTCTCTTTTTGTGCCTTTGCCAACTATCAGCCTTATTTTAAGAAAAGGATATGTACAAAATTAAGCCTTCTCTCCGGTTTGGCAACATTGCACAAAGGTTTTGTGAAAGCAGCAGTAATCTCAATCGTAAACGCGGCGCACGTCTTTGGCCGTAACTTCCCATACGTCCCCTGGTTTAGGAAAATCGCCGATTTTGTCCGCAAGAGAAATTTTTCCAATGGACCACCGCACGAGTCGTAATGTGGGGAAACCAGCGGCGGCGGTCATGCGTCTTACCTGTCTGTTTTTACCCTCGCCTATGGAAATAGAAACCCAGGAAACCGGAATGTTCTGTCGGAAGCGTATCGGTGGGTTGCGTTCGGGAAGCAATGGTTCTTCAATCGGGGAAACTTTTGCGGGAAGCGTTAAGTGTTTTTTGCCATTGAGTGAAATTTGCACGCCGGTGCGAAGCATTGCGCAGGCCTCCTCTGTTATGATACCCTCAACCTGAGCATAGTAAGTTTTGGAATGCCTATTTTTTGGATCTAAAACCTTTGTTTTGAGAAAATTATCATTGGTAAGCAGCAACAAACCCTCGCTATCGGCATCCAGGCGGCCGACAGGATAAATGTCTTTGGGAAACGCAAAATCCAGATCAGCAAGCGTCAAATGATCACCTTCACGAGTAAACTGCGAAAGCATTCCAAACGGCTTGTAAATGAAGAAGTAACGAAACAAATTTTCTTAGATTAGATCGGAATGCAGGCTGGCTATTTTAGCAGCGCAGCTGGGTTCAAAGAAAAGCCGGGCAAAATTTCTTCGCCGGAAAGCATTACATTCAATGAGTCGTGAATAAAAATGGATTGATCTGCACTGTAAATGTGGATTTTATTATCAAACCGGTCAATCAGCCAACCGAGTTGTGTTCCGTTTGCAATATATTCCTTCATCTTATCTTGCAAATAGCTCAGACCATCAGACTTAGAGCGGATTTCGATCACAAAATCAGGGCAAACATGACCAAAAGTTTCCAGCTCGTCTTCGGGAAGTGCATCCCATTTTTCGCTTAAAACGAATGAAACATCCGGTGATCTTACAGCGCCGTTGGGTAATGTAAAGCCCGTTGAAGAGTCAAAAACTTCGCCCAGTTGATTTTCTTTATTCCAAATTCCTAACTCCGTTGTAACTCTGGAATTGAATCCTCCTGTAAATAATCCTGTTGGAGACATAAGTATAATATTTCCTTGCGAGTCCCTTTCGAACTCTAGTGTGTCGTTCATTTGGCAAAACTGGAAGAATTCTTTTTCACTCATCAGGTCCCCCATCTTCATTGTCACCGGCATTGGCATGTCCATAACGCTTTTGTTTGAATTTCGCTTTATTCAAAAATACAAAATTTATGAGTAGCTCCGTGAATATGGCGATTCAATTTCTAACCATACAGGACAATGATCCGAATGGACGGCATCATTTATTTGCCGGCTCGAAATGATCCGATCTTTGATGCTATCGGCAACCGAAATGTAATCGATGCGCCAGCCTTTGTTGTTACCGCGGGCGCCTGCACGGTAAGTCCACCAGGAATATTCGCGTAGTTCGGGATTTTTGAAGCGAAAAGCGTCTGTATAGCCATTGCTGAACCATTTGGTCATCCATTCTCTTTCCTCGGGCAGGAAACCGGACATTTTCTTGTTTCGGACCGGATCATGAATGTCAATTTCATTATGAGCAATGTTGTAATCACCGCAAATAATCAGGTTAGGACGTTCTTTTCTCAACTCAATGACCCAATCGAAAAAGTCACTTAAAAACTGAATCTTAACGCCCTGACGGATTTCGCCGCTCGTTCCGGAAGGGAAATAACAATTCAAAACGGTGATATCACCAAAATCAGCACGTAAAATTCTCCCTTCTGCGTCGTACGAAGGAATTGCGCAGCCTGCTGAGACCATATCCGGTTGGATCTTGGAGAACATGGCCACACCGCTGTAACCCTTTTTTTCGGCCGCATGCCAGCCAATAAGCTCGTAACCAAGAGATTCCAAACCCGATAGATCCACCACATCGGGCGTTGCTTTCACTTCCTGGAAACATAAAACATCTGCTGAAATGGTGCTTAACCATTCAACCAGGCCATTTCGTAATGCGGCCCTAATCCCATTTAGATTATACGTAAGTATTTTCATATCAGCTATTTATTAGCCAGTGCACTGTCAGATAAGGAAATGCTTTTGCCTGTGAAATAAGATTTCCATTTTCCAGCTCCGGAAGGATCCTTTTCCATCATCCAAACTTCGAATAACCCTGCCGGAAGCTTTGTCCTGTATAACGAATATTGATAATGGGAGCTATAATAGGTTCGTTTTTCAATCAAATCTCCCACTGAGTTGGGCACAGGAAGCGCAGGCAGCAAAATGGTGCGATCGGCGGAAGCAAGCACAAAATACGCTGGCTTAGATTCTCCGCTACCAGTTGCCTCAAAGCGTAAAAACTTAGAGGGAACATTATTAAGATCATTCAAATAACTGATTTTCAAATCAAATTTTCCCTTATAGCCAGTCTTTTTATCTCTTGTTTCTGCAATGATGCGATGATGCGCAGGAAGTGCTTTATACTGATCGAAATCAAGTAAGCCGTTCGCATTCAAAGTATCGATCAGGTTGCTCATGCGGGTTGGATGGTTCCAAAATGGAATGTCACCGAAGTTATCGCCGGTTGTGAGGAAGGTTTTGTGATTTTTCCAATAAAAACTGTCGATTACGAGATCTTCGTGGAATTTCCGAATGCTGGTAACGGACAAGTAATAGCTCACAAAGTTCAGTGCTAAGAAAACAAGCAAGCCAGCTCCCGCTATAATGTGCTTTATATTCTTAAAATTTCTGACCAGAATCACAACACACACATAGACTGTTGCCAGCAAAGCCACCCCGAAAATCATGTAACGCCGGGAAAATATATTACCGCCATACATGACATAGGTGTTAATTGGCCTGCTGATGACGAACATAGCGCCCGTTCCCATCGCAAACATCATGGCTCCCCATAGAAACCAATCGCTCCAAACTGTTTTTTTTCTCAGGAGAAGCCGCAGCACCCAGATGCAGAAAACCACCAAAACGCCTGCTCCGAGCAAAACACACCAGATCATATCTGCATAAAATGTGTTGGTGATCGGGTGTATGAAGTCCAGATAAAACGCATTGCCCCAGAAAGCGAACACGAAAATGAGGTTGAATACCGGATGTGGCCATACCGAGCCCGTGTGTGATGGGATAACCTGATAATCAAACAAAAAGTAGAAAAGCACAATGGCCAGCGCAATTGCGAGCCAAATGAAAAGCAATTTGAACCGCTTTTGCAAAAGCAAGATCAATGTGCCAATGATCCAGGTGAGAATGCCGCTTCCGCTCGTGAATGTTGTCAAGAGCGCAGCCGCAATTCCCAAATACCAGCCTTTCTTATCATTCCTGCCCATTCCATAAGCGGAAAGAAATGCAAAAAAGATTAGCGGTGTATTTTGAATGGCAGCGATCCCCCAGATTGCATTTTCAAAATAAACCAGGTTGAAAAGCACATAGGGAACTGGAATGAAGTAATACCAGGAGATCTGCTCTTTCTTGAATGTTAGAAACAACAAATAAAAAATGCCCAGCAACGCGAGGTTACCGAGCAAAATTTGCGTTTTAATGTTGACCGTACCCGTGAAAAAGTACATGATCAGCATGACAGTTCTTTCAAATGCGAATCGATGCTGGTTGACCTGCTCAAAGAGCACTTCAATTTTACCTACAAAGCCATTGGCAACATGAAAATTATGGATCGTTTCCAGCAGATTGAAATCATCCGTGTAAGGAATGTTCAATGTGTAGGCTTCCAGAATGAGATAAAAATAGACAACCGGCGTAACGATCAGCCCTATTCCCGACCATTTTCTTAATGTATCCTGACCTTTTAATACAAAGCTTATTCCAAACAAAACAAGCAGAATAAGGACCAGGCTGAAATATTGAAAGAGATAAGGGTTGTCTACAAGTATTCTCAAAACTGTGTAATTTAAATTTTAGCGTGTTAGCATTTTGCTGGTGACTTCTTTTTCAAATGTGATGTAACCCGGATAATTAACCTGCTTTCCAGCCACGTCAAGCGTTGGCCTGATCTTCACCTGGAATTTCGTGGGTTTCGCATCAGCCTTCCCCGTCAATGCAAGGATCATATTGACGAACTCGTCACGCGTTTTGTCGTTGGAAAGCAACTGGTAAGCATTCGTGTTCAGCCTAACCGGAACTCTTGTTGGACTGGTTCCCGGCAATACTTCTATGAGCTGGCTCAGGAAACCATTGAAAATCTCATTATTGCTAAGCAAGACCTTGTATTCCAACTGGTTGATCGCGGCGCGCTTTTTGGTTGGATTGGTAATATCAATGTTAACCCTTAAATCCAAAGGCACATTTTTACGCAAAAGTCCCATCGCTAGTCCCGGATATCTTGCCAGATCAAAATCACTGAAACTGCGAATATTGCGGAATTCCCTGATGTCTATTCCAGCGAGATAGACGCTGTCAACCGAGGCAATGTCGTATTTGCAATCTCCAAAAGCCTTAGCATCCGCTACCTGGCGGCCAACTCCGCAACTGGAAGCCACACCGGCTACAATCATGAGTACAAGGACCCAAATGTTCTTTTTCATTATCAAAATATTTTTCGCAAGTTAAACAGTAGGTATCAGAACGCATGCACCGTACATCGATTATTAGTTTGTGACTATATTTTTTGCACGCCTTCACCCAAGCGTTTACATTTGCCTACTTTTAAGAAAACAAAACTACAAATATGGCGAGCTGGTATTTAGGGAAAATTCGGTATCAAAAAGAGGATGAGGCAGGGAGTCTTAAAACAATTAATGAGGTTTATCTGGTAGACGCCGTTTCTTATACAGAGTCTGAGGCCAGGCTTTATAAGCAAATCGTTACGGGTGCGAGCGAGTTCAGCGTCATGAGCATCTCGCGCATGCGGCTTGCAGATCTGTTCGCATTTGAGGAAGGTGAGCAGTGGTTTAAAGCGAAGGTGATCTACTTTTCAGTGGATGAAAAGAGCGGTAAAGAGAAGAAAATCGTGAATTATATGCTTGTGAACGCCGATGGCATTCAGCAAGCGCTTGACAGGATCAACGAAAGCATGCGCAATTTCCTGATCCCTTACGAGACTACGGATATTGTATTAACACCAATTCTGGACGTTTTCCCATACACGGCGGAAGAGGATGAGCAGGAAATCCCGGCAAATATGCGCCCGTTATCAGAAGTAAAAGCGGAAAGAGCGGAAGCGGAAGCAATTTCGGAATAATAAAAACGTTTTCCGTCCCTTTAAAGGGACGGAAATGTTTTTTATTCTGTTTTGAATTCTGTGTAGCCTTTGGTGGAGACCGTTTGCGGATCGCGGCCGAAGCTTTTCAGTTTTAAGATAATGTCTTTGGAATTAATTTCAGCCACCAGCTGATTAGGCTCCAAAAGATGCATATAATCGAAAGTAATCGGCATAGCCACTGCGCTTTCGACAAATTCCAGCCCATACAGGGGATAAACATTAAACGGCGTTTTGGCCAGCCAAACCGTATCCTTATTCTCGGAAGTAGCAAAACTTACATTATACTCGAGACTTTCAAAACCGAAATCATCCCGCTTGTTTCCGGTCGCAGCCCAGTAAGTCGCGAAATCTTCCCGTGCCTGCGCCTTCGTATCAGGTCCCGGCTTTAATGCACCGACGGCTTCATTGATCTTGATCTTTTTCCCATTATCATCGGCACCGCAGAAAATGTATTTTCCATCCGGAAAGCCTATCACGAAATCGAAATCTTTACCGCCATTTCCAAAGCTGCTTTCTTTCTTAAAACACATGCCGCCACTCACCGGATCAATATAAATGGTTATTGTTCCTTTGGTTTGGTCTGCTTTATTTTCAAAATCATAAACCAGGGAATGGCTGAAATAATACTGGCCTTTGGCAGGTTGCCACTGGGCAGCACGCTGCTTGTCGGCCGGGATTTTTTTGGGAGCCTGGGCAAAAATGGGAGCACTGTAAATCAGTGCGCAAACGATCATCAAGGAAGCGAAATATCTTTTCATTATCAAGAGTTGTAAAAGGTGCGCAATCTAGAAAGAGACTGCTAAAAAACCACGCCCCGACTACAATTTCACAAATTCCACACGCCTGTTATTGGCTTTTCCTTCTGACGTGGTGTTAGGAGTGGCAGGCTCATTTTCCCCTTTCCCATCCGTCTCCAATCGGGCCTTATCAATCGCAAAATCTTTGGATAATGCTTCCTTCACAGCCTCAGATCGCTTCTTGGATAACGCCAGGTTACTGCCGTCGTCACCATCACTATCAGTATGACCGATAATTTTAACTTTCACCGTCCCATTTTCAGTCAGCACATTGGCGATGTCTTTTAACACACCATAGGATTCAGGTTTTATATTGGCAGAATTCACATCGAACAAAATGCCTGTTGTAGAAAACTTACCTTCCGTGATCAGCTTGCTCCTCGTATCCGGCGCACCGACTGCGATCCTTAGATCAGAAATAAAATAGCGATTAGCCTCTTCGTGATAACCTTGGTTGGAGAATGCGATGAAGTTGTAATTTTTCTCAGGATTGAATGCGCGTGGCAAATCCCAAACCTTATAATCATCCACATACAGCCGCATCCGGCCTTTTTGCCGCCAAACCGACACTTTTACGACATTATGCTCGGGAACGTGAAATGCAGGGAAGCTTTTTTCATTTTTCATGATTGACGATGCATCCTCATCGCCAAAGACATTGAACATAGCAAGTCCCTGGCTTCCGCCTGCATTGTTAGGATGCAAACCGAGCTCAATTCCATTCTTTTTGCCGCCATCAAATCCTTTCCAATTGGCAAAATCCTTGGCCGGGCTGGCTACCTCCGCGATAATTGTCCTCAAATAGCCGGAGTAGAAGCTGAATTCTGAGGTTGTGGCCAGATTAAATTCCAGGGTAAAGTTTTCAGGAAGTTTGTTCACAAATTCAGGATAAAAAACGCCTTCCGGACCCAGCATCAGCCATTTTCCTTCGGTTCCTTCAATGGTAACCACCTCGCCCGATGAATTGGTGTTCCATTTGGCCGGAAAATCACCGACAGCGTCCTGCGCAAAATCTTCCACCGCCACGACTTTTTCCCCGGGAATAAAATCAAACTTGCTATAAGACTTTAAACTGGCCTTTCCGGCTTTGACTGGCGTCCCATTCTCAGCATTTGCCTCATTACCAGCATCATTAGAAGCGCCACTTTCCGAGTTCATATCTCCATTCGCAGCAGGTTTGGCAGTTTCTGTTTCCTTCGCTTTCTTATCCTTCTTTTTAAAGAGATTTCCAATCCCCTCTTCCACCGAATCAAAACCCTTGTCTACCGCCTGATCGATTTTTCTGTTAGCTCTGTTCTCGGCCTGCCTTTCAACAACCCGTCCGGGTTCGTTAATGCGTATCTGCGCAAATGTTGTCCCTGATAAAAAAAAGATAACCACTGCGACCAACATTACATACAATCCTTTCATAATGTGCTGATTTTTAGTTGGATGAATACTATATTAAATATACACATTTAGCGATCCGGTCTAAAACTATTTGAGTTAGCGGCTTGGAACGGATTCGAAGCCCTATTCCCGTGTCAATTAAAAGGAAGATTGTAAATTGCAGCGCATTTAAAGATCCGCATGAACTTTCATTTTGAGAAAAAGACGATTCAATTGCAAGATGGCCGCCGGGCCTATTTTTCATCTGATTATCATCTTGGCGTTCCCTCCCCCATACAAAGTCGCGAACGTGAAAAACGCGTTGTCAGCTGGCTGGAATCCATCCAGCACGATGCACAGGTCATATTTTTGGTTGGCGATATTTTTGATTTTTGGTTTGAATATAAAAAGGCGGTTCCCAAAGGTTTTGTGCGGTTACTGGGCAAGCTCGCGGAGCTTTCAGACAAAGGAATTAAACTGGTCATTTTCACCGGAAACCACGACATGTGGATGTCGGGTTACCTGACGGATGAAGTGGGCGCGGTGATTTACCGGAATCCGGTTTCATTTACATTCACTGCAAAAGGTAATTCCAAAATGATATTAGTAGGTCACGGCGATGGATTAGGGCCGGGTGACAGCACTTACAAGTTTCTGAAAAAGGTTTTTGAAAACAGTTTTTTTCAAATGATTTTCAGGATTGTGCATCCCGATGTAGGTATGTGGATCGCGATGGAATGGTCGAAAAGGAGCCGGATTGCCAATGTTAACAAAGGCGAAGAGCGTTTCTTAGGAGCGGATAATGAGTGGCTATTCCAATATTGCCGCGAAGTGGAGCAAACGCAGCACCACGATTTTTACATTTTCGGGCATCGTCATCTCGTCCTGGATATGCAGGTCAATGCGCGGTCGCGTTATATTAATTTAGGCGAATGGGTTTCCCAGCAGCATTTTGCCACTTTTGATGGCAGCAACGTGATTTTGAAGAGATTTGATCCGGCAGCGATCTAGTTGCTGCCGTTTTTCTTAATGTCGTTCTCAGGCATTGGCGGGATAAAATCCTGCTTGGTAATATTCTCCCGGGGAGCCGCATTCAGCTCTTTTCGCCAATCCTTTTGTTTCAAATCACCTTTCTTGACAGATTTGATAAAGTTGGCCCAGGCAAATGGGTTCAGGAAGGGAAATGTGGTTGCAAAACCCTTGTTAGCTGATGATTCACGCCCAAAAAGCAGCTGGTCCATAGAATAACGATAATTCGTCTGGGCATTATTAGGGACCTGAGCGGCCATCCTGTTAATGTAATCAGGATCGGTGCTTCTTGCCAACGCATCCCGGTCCGCCTGATCGGGCAGCTTCAATTCCAGGAATGCCTTCTTGAATTCTTCTTCTGTAGAATATGGGTAAATGGTTACACCGGAAAGCGTCACCACATCTTCGCGCAAGGCAACGATTGCAGAATAAATGTCTGAATTATAGTTTCTTGGGATTACGTGATATTGCTTTTTGAAACCCACATAACCAAAAACAATGCTGTCGCCCGGAAAAACCTTTATTGTAAAAGAACCGTCGCTTCTGGATAATGTTCCTCTTCCCGCATTCACGATGAAGATTGTTGCGCCAGGCAGGATTTCGGTGGTTTTACCGCCTACAACCATCCCTGAAAATACAATCGCACTTTGTTCACCCTGCGCATACGAATCCCGGAATCCAGTTACACCTGCAAGTATCAATAAAAATATAAAAAGACTCCGTTTCATTTCCAGATCGTTATTCCAAAATCAATGTTAAACCAAATGCATTTGTAATCATCGCTAAAATTCTGTTCCTAATTTAAAAACGACTTAGTCCCGAAGGCATTGCCTTCCGCCCGGACTAATGCCTGGGGCTCAGGAAAAGAGCTTCAAAAAAGTGACGATAAACGGAGCAGAAAGAAGCAGACCGTCAAACCGATCTAAAAAGCCCCCATGACCGGGAATACTACTTCCCGAGTCCTTAATGGCAATGCTCCGCTTAAAAAGTGACTCTACAAGATCGCCGTAAGTGCCTACCACAACGATAATGGCCCCGATACAATACCATTTCCAAGGTTCGAAGGTACGGAAATAATAACCGAGCGCAAACGCGATGAACGCCGCAAAAACCGCACTTCCAATGGCACCTTCCCATGATTTCTTGGGCGAAATGCGCTCAAACAGCTTTCTTTTACCAAATTTCGTTCCTGCAAAGTATCCGCCAATGTCGGAAGCCCAAAGCAAAAGCAAGCTTCCCAGCACGATTTCATAATTATAATTCCCGCCCCGCATAGCCATCACAATGATGAGCGCGAAAGGGAGCGCTACATATATAATGCCCAGGAAAGTAAAACCAATGTTTGTAAATGGTTTCAGATCATTCTTTTTGTAGAGCTTGATAAAGAATATCATCGATAGCAACGGGCTGATTATGAAGTAATTTTCAAATGGCACAATGTCTTGCTCTATCAGATACGCAAGTAACATCATGACTGTGCCACAGAATGTTCCATAATATGTCAGCGGCTGGTTTCCATCCAGGCCCAGGAGCTTGTAAAATTCCAGTTGGGTAAGCGAGCTGATGGTGCAAAAAAGGAGCAGGAAGGTCAATTCATTGTAAAGAATGCAACTAATGATCACAAATACCCCCGCCAGCGCGGTGATTGTCCTTTGCTGTAAATTATTCAGATTCGTTAAGCGCTCCTTCATTCGTTATTATTGTTTGGGCCTGCGAAAGATCACTTGCCGGCACATGCACTTCATACATTCCAAAGATTGGATAACTACTATCCTTTTTGTCTACGATGACGGCCGCAATTCCGTTTTGCTCTAAAATTTCACGGGCAATTTCCGCGCGGATCATTTGTGCGCTCTGAAAAGCCTTCACCCAATTATCAGCCATATTATTTGTTAAAATATTGATTTAAAACTCCTTATCTATGACAACCGCCTCATGTTGCATTGCACTTGTTTTCCTGATAGAAAACAATATGCCAGCAGAAACCAGCAACGAAGATAAGATCAGCATCAGCGGCATCGACTTTGTTTCCTCAATGTTAATGTTGACAACACCAATATTATTAAGATACATCATCACCAGCACAAAGCCATTATTTACAAAATGTGCAAGTATAGCCACCCAAATGTTTCCGGTCCAGTAATATAGGTAACCAAACACTGCCCCCAACATCATCCGCGGCAAAAATCCATAAAACTGGAAATGTATGGCACTGAAAATGGCCGCTGCAACCCAGATTCCTACGTGAGGATTCCCCCACAATTTAATGAGCTTTGTCTGGATAACCCCGCGAAAAAGCACTTCTTCTCCCAATGCAGGCAATAAAACGACAACGAACAATGCGATCAGCAATTGGCCGAACTGTGTATACTCGGTCATAAACGCAGTCATGACCGACAGTTGGTTCTCTTTTTCCTTCATCCATAATTCCACGCCGGACAACGCATCAGGGAGTTTCATAGCCGCGTTCCATTCAATAAACTTGCTATTAACAGGAATGAAAGCCAAAACAAGCAAAAAAGCGAGTAACCAGATCCGAAAGGCAGGTTTTGGCCTGAAATCGAATTCTGAGATGGTCTTACGATCTATATAAATCCAGAATATAAGCGAAGGAAGCAGATAGGAAAAAAAGTGGACTGTGCCTTGGAGCATCATCAATGCGTACCAGCCATTGCGCACGTCGCCGGGATCGCTCAGCAGTTGGTTCAAAACGGTGGTGATGCTGTTTGTATCAACCTGCAAATAAAGCGCCAGCACCATTACCGCCAGAATATTACCCACGGCCATACCAATGAGCACGAAACCAATGAGGACCAACAAACTGCCTCCTATGCCGGGTACACGGGAAACTAACTGAATAGGGTTACTATTTTGCATAATTGATGTAAATTTACAGTTAATTATGAATTTAAAAATAAGGCTTAGGGGTCTTCCCTTTTGAAATGGTAAAAATCGGAAACATAGCGTTAGGTGATTTCCCACTGCTTCTCGCACCTATGGAGGACGTAAGCGATCCTCCGTTCAGGGCGGTTTGCAAGGAAAATGGGGCGGATCTGATGTACACGGAATTTGTGTCGTCAGAAGGACTGATTCGCGATGCAGCGAAAAGTGTGCAGAAACTTGACATATTCGAGTACGAAAGACCTGTTGGCATTCAGCTTTTTGGCAGCGACATTGAAACAATGGGTTCCTGTGCAGAAATCGCATCGCGCGTTAACCCCGACCTGATTGATATAAATTATGGTTGTCCGGTCAAAAATGTAGCTTGCCGCGGAGCAGGGGCTGCATTATTGCAGGATATTCCTAAAATGGTCAAAATGACGGACGCAGTTGTAAAATCGACACATCTGCCTGTGACGGTTAAGACGCGCCTGGGCTGGGACGAAAGCACCAAAAACGTGCAGGAAGTGGCCGAACGCTTGCAGGATATCGGCATTAAGGCATTGTCTGTACATGGCCGCACGCGCGTGCAAATGTACAAGGGCTCTGCAGACTGGACATTGATCGCCATGATCAAGGACAACCCCCGCATTAACATTCCGATTTTTGGAAACGGGGATGTGGATACACCTGAAAAAGCATTGGAATACAAAAACAGGTTCGGCGTGGACGGCATTATGATTGGCCGGGCCACAATTGGAAATCCCTGGATCTTTAATGAGATCAAGCATTACATGAAAACAGGTGAAAAGCTGGCGCCGCCTACTATGGAACAGCGCGTGGCCGTTTGCCGCAAACACCTTGAATTCTCGATCCGCTGGAAAGGCCCGGTTGCAGGAGTTTTTGAAATGCGCAGACATTATACCAATTATTTCAAAGGACTCGATCATTTCAAACCATTCCGCATGAGGCTCGTGGAAGGAATGACTTATGAAGAGCTTGACGGGATTTTACAGGAAGTTGTTCACGAATACAGCGAAGTGGTATGCTAAAAATCGCTGTATCCGATTCCCCGGCAACTGAAAATGATGACCACAAGTCAGCTGATAATGGTTTTGAGATTGATAACGAGAAGAACAACTTGTCCATAAGCGGGCAGTTATTCGACGGAGACGTTGTGCCTGTTGGTACAAACCAGTTTCACGCCATTTGGGAAAACAAATCCTACAATATCGAAGTGCTTGATCACAACGTTGCGGAAAAGACATTTCATCTTTTGATCAATGGTCAGCATTTTTATACCAAAGCAAAAGACGAGCTTGACTTGCTTCTGGAAGGAATGGGATTGCAAAACAGCGCCAGCACGAAGATCAACAATGTAAAAGCGCCTATGCCTGGACTCATCCAATCCGTTGCGGTTTCCGAAGGTGATACAATCAACAAAGGCGACACATTGCTGGTGCTCGTCGCCATGAAAATGGAAAACACAATCAAATCATCAGGAAATGGAGTGGTTAAGACATTGAAGGTCGCGGCTGGGGAAATCGTTGAAAAAAACCAGGTATTGCTCGAGTTTCAATAAATTACTTGTTAATCTTAACTTCCTACGCTTATTTTTACGGTCGAAAACACCTACATCACAATCATGCCCGAACCAAAATATAAACGTTTATTACTGAAACTGAGCGGAGAAGCACTTAATGGCGGCGACAAAGGCCAGGTTATTGACTTTAACATTCTTGATAATTACGCCCGGGAGATTAAAAGAATTGCCGAAGTAGGCGTTCAGATTGCAATCGTTATCGGGGGAGGAAATATTTTTCGGGGCGCATCAGTCGAAAAATCGGGCATCGACAGAGTTCAGGGCGACCATATGGGGATGCTGGCAACCGTTATCAATGGTATGGCCATTCAAAGTTCTCTTGAAAAGCATGGCGTAAACACGCGTTTGATGTCTGCCATTAAAATGGAGCAGGTTTGCGAGCCGCTTATCCGCCGCCGCGCGATCCGCCATTTGGAAAAAGGACGTGTAGTGATTTTCGGTGCCGGAACGGGAAACCCATATTTCACAACGGATACAACTGCCGGACTTCGTGCGATTGAATCGGAATCAGAAGTGGTTTTGAAAGGCACGCGCGTTGATGGCGTTTACACGGCGGATCCTGAAAAAGACCCGCTTGCTACAAAATACACCCAACTGACATTCGACGAAGCATTGTCTAAAAATCTAAAAATCATGGATTTGACGGCTTTTACGCTTTGCAAGGAGAATAATGTTCCGATCATCGTTTTCGATATGAACAAGCCGGGAAACCTGTATGATCTCGTTATGGGTGAAGAAGTTGGAACATTGATATCTAACTAGCAGTAATACAATATCTTACTACAAAATAATGGAAGAAATAGAATTATATCTGGATGACGCCAAGGACACCATGGAAGGCGCCATTAAGCACCTTATCATTGAACTGGGTAAAATACGCGCCGGAAAAGCAACTCCTCAAATGCTCGAAGGACTTCAGATTGAATATTACGGCTCAATGACCCCATTGCAAAATGTGGCCACGATCAACACGCCCGACGCCCGGACGATCGCGATCCGACCGTTTGAGAAAAAGATCATTAATGATATTGAAAAGGCGATCCGTAATGGTAACCTGGGTTTCGCTCCTTCCAACGATGGTGAAATGATCCGCATCTCGGTTCCGCCCTTGAACGAAGAACGCAGAAGAGAGCTGGTAAAACGTGCGAAAAACGAAATTGAAACGGCGAAAATTAACATTCGCAACATTCGTCAGGATGCCAATAATTCTTTGCGTAAACTAACTAAGGAAGGCGTTGCAGAGGATTTGATTAAACTAAGCGAAGACCGTGTTCAGAAATTGACAGACGGTTATGTTTCAAAAGTAGAACAGATCTTCAATGCGAAGGAAAAAGAGATAATGGAGGTTTAGTGATTTTTATATCACTGGCTTACCAACAAAAAAATCCCGCTTCGGCGGGATTTTTTTGTGCTTTATCTTTTCTAAAAGTATTTTTATTTCGAACCACTGAAACTTTCGAAGCCGCGGTGATTTGATTCTTCATAGAGCCTTTCTTTCGGCAGGCTGCGGAAGTAATCATATGTAATGCGCAAGCCTTCCTCGCGGGAAACCTTTGGCTCCCAGCCCAGAATCTCTTTCGCCAATGTAATGTCCGGCTGACGTTGTTTCGGATCGTCCTGTGGAAGCGGTTGGTAAATTACTTTCTGATCGGTTCCGGTCAGTTTGATAATTTCCTCAGCAAATTCACCAATCGTGATTTCAGATGGGTTACCAATGTTGACAGGCAAAGAATAATCACTCATTAACAGACGATAAATTCCTTCAACCAAATCATCCACGTAACAGAAAGCGCGGGTTTGTGTTCCATCACCAAAAACGGTAATGTCCTCACCTCTAAGTGCTTGCCCGATGAATGCCGGCAGTACACGCCCGTCATTGAGGCGCATTCTGGGACCGTAAGTGTTAAAAATCCTGACAATGCGTGTTTCCAGCTCATGGTAACGATGGTAAGCCATCGTGATCGCTTCCTGGTAACGTTTTGCCTCGTCATAGCAGCCACGCGGCCCGATCGGGTTTACGTGGCCCCAGTAATCTTCGGTTTGCGGGTGAACCAATGGATCTCCGTAAACTTCGGATGTAGAAGCAATGATGAAACGTGCTTTTTTAACACGGGCAAGTCCTAGCAGGTTATGCGTTCCCATCGCGCCCACTTTAAGTGTTTGGATTGGGATTTTTAAATAGTCAATCGGGCTGGCAGGCGATGCGAAGTGCATGATGTAATCCAGTTCCCCAGGCACGTGTACAAATTTTGTAACATCATGGTGGTTGAACTCGAAGTTTGGATCCGGCATCAGATGCTCGATATTCCGCATGTCGCCTGTGATCAGGTTATCCATCCCGATCACATACATTCCCTCTTTCAGGAAGCGCTCGCAAAGGTGTGAGCCCAGGAAACCCGCCGCTCCGGTTATTAATACACGTTTCATTTAAAATGAGATAGGTTTAATGTTGATATTGGACTTCCCCTCAGGCTGGAACTACTTTTTCTCTTCCAATGCTGAAATAAGTGTAGCCCATCTCGCGCATTGTTTCCAGTTCATAGAGGTTTCTTCCGTCAAAAACTACTTTATTTTTAAGCAGTTTACCCATTTTTTCAAATTCAGGTGTACGGAACTGTGGCCATTCGGTAAAGATCATTAATGCATCCGCATCGTCCAAAGCTGCATATGGCGTGTGGCAGAAAGTCACTTTGTCTCCCAGGATGCTTTTGACATTCGTCATCGCTTCAGGATCGTAAACGGTCACTTTTGCTCCGCCTTCCAGCAATGCATTAATATTCTCCAGAGCCGGTGCTTCACGGATATCGTCTGTATATGGCTTAAATGCCAATCCCCAAACGGCGATCGTTTTATCTTTTAGACTTCCACCAAAATAGTTGTCGACCATTGGCAACAGCTTTTTCTTCTGGTCATCATTCACATCCATAACCGATTGCAGGATACGGAAATCGTAATTGTAGTCTTTTGACGTTTTGGCAAGTGCCTGCACGTCTTTTGGGAAACAGCTTCCGCCGTAACCAATTCCTGCAAACAAGAAGCGCTTTCCGATACGGCTGTCCGTTCCGATACCGCGACGGATATCGTCCACATTCGCACCCACTTTTTCGCAAAGGTTTGCGATCTCGTTCATGAAAGTGATTTTCATGGCCAGGAATGAGTTGGCAGCATATTTTGTCATTTCAGCAGAACGCTCGTCCATGAAAATAACAGGGTTACCTTGTCTCACCAACGGTGCATACAATTTCTCCATTACTTTCTTAGCCTTTTCAGAGGAAGTTCCAACCACAACGCGGTCCGGCTTCATAAAATCTTCTACTGCAACACCCTCACGCAAAAATTCGGGGTTGGAAACCACGTCGAACTTCACTTTTGCATTGGCAGCGATGGCAGCATTTACTTTTTCGGCAGTCCCTACGGGCACCGTGCTTTTATCAATGATAACCGCGTATTTGTCCAGGATGTGTCCCAGATCGTCGGCTACTTTAAGAATATATTTCAAATCCGCAGAACCATCTTCTCCCGGAGGAGTCGGAAGCGCAAGGAAAATAACCTCAGCGTCTTTAATTCCCTCAGCAAGATTGGTTGTAAACACCAAACGGCCTTCTGCAACATTGCGATCAAAAAGGACATCGAGACCAGGCTCGTAGATCGGAATCTCTCCTTTTTGCAAACGTTCAACTTTTCTGACATCAATGTCAACGCAGGTTACCTGGTTGCCCGTCTCGGCGAAGCATGTTCCCGTAACCAAACCAACGTACCCTGTTCCTACAACTGCAATTTTCATAAAATGTGATAATTATTATATAGCTGTTATGACACTTATTAATTAACGTTAAAATATTGTACTTAACCAAGACGGTAAATCTTCGTGGTATGCAAAAGTAATTTTTTTATACGAATCTTCACCGCATGATGTAGGATTTGTTCGTTTACGGATGGTGATTTTTATACAAATCTTGCTAACATTGGATATCACTATATAATCATCAACAAAAATGGACTTGATCAAAGAGGATTCTATTGAAAGCCAGCGTGAACAAACCTGTGACCTGATCCGGGAAACGGTTAAAGACTTCGCGACTATCCATATAAAGCCTAATATAAGGGAGTGGGATGAAGCCCAGCAATTCCCCAAAACATTGTTTCACAGCCTGGGTGAACTGGGCCTGATGGGCATGCTGGTGCCGGAATCGTACGGAGGGTCGGGATTAGGATATAAAGAATATGTTACCGCGATCATAGAGCTCTCGAAAACGGATCCTTCTGTTGGATTATCTATGGCTGCACACAATTCCCTTTGCACAAATCACATATTAATGTTTGGCAATGAGGAACAAAAACAAACCTATCTTCCCAAGCTGGCTTCCGGGCAGAATGTGGGCGCCTGGGGACTCACCGAACCCAATACAGGCTCAGACGCGGGTAATATGCGAACAGTTGCAGTGCGCGATGGAAACGACTGGATCATTAACGGTTCCAAGAACTTTATAACAAACGGAAAATCGGGAGACGTCGCCGTCATTATTACCAGAACCGGCGAGCCCGGCGACAAGCACGGAGCAACCGCATTCATTATTGAGCAAGGCACACCCGGTTTTACTTCCGGACGAAAAGAGGATAAACTCGGCATGCGCGCTTCGGAGACGGTGGAGCTTATTTTTCAGGATTGCCGTGTTTCGGACAGCCAGAGGCTAGGCGAAGTGGGTGATGGTTTTATACAATCCTTAAAGGTGCTGGATGGTGGCCGGATCTCTATTGCAGCATTGGGTGTGGGCACGGCATTAGGCGCATATGAAGCCGCTCTGGCTTACTCCAAGGAACGTAAGCAGTTTGGTAAAGCAATCTGTGATTTCCAGGCGATTGCTTTTAAGCTCGCCGATATGTACACGGATGTGCAGGCTTCTTCATTATTAACATTTCATGCCGCAGCATTGAAGGATGCGGGGCAAAAAGTGACGCTGCCGAGCGCTGTGGCTAAATATCATTCTTCGGAAACCGCCGTCAGAGTGGCCAATGAGGCTGTTCAGATCTTTGGTGGATATGGTTTTGTGAAAGATTACCCCGCCGAAAAATTCTATCGCGACAGCAAACTCTGCACCATTGGCGAGGGGACAAGTGAAATTCAAAAAATGGTAATATCAAAAGAAATATTGAAAAATTGATATACCAATAACCATCCATCCCCATCTTAAACCGACGAGCAAGTTTCCGTCGCACTGATGCAAGAAGGAGTAGGAAGGAAGTCGTGTTATGGTTATTTTCGCAATAGACCATTACCTGACTTGATATGACCCCACTATTAGTATTATTAGTTCTCGTTGTATTCACGATCCTGATGACCGTGAAAGTGATCCCCCAGCAAACCGCCTACATTATGGAGCGGCTTGGTAAATTTTACGCCGTCCTGCAACCGGGCATCAACTTCATTATCCCGTTTTTCGACCGCATTGCCTACAAATACACACTTAAAGAAACTGCCATTGACATTCCCGAACAGATATGCATTACGCGCGACAACGTGCAGGTGCGCATGGACGGCGTTATATTTATACAGGTTATTGATCCCAAAAAAGCCGCTTACGGGATTGCAGACTACACATTTGCAGTAATCCAGCTCGCCCAAACCACCATGCGCAGCGAAATCGGCAAGCTTGATCTTGATAAAACATTTGAAGAACGCATGACCGTTAACCGTGCTGTAGTAGAGTCGGTTGACGAAGCTGCTACGGGATGGGGCGTGAAAGTTTTACGCTACGAGATTAAGAATATCACACCGCCGCAAAGCGTTCTGATTGCTATGGAAAAACAAATGCAGGCAGAAAGGGAAAGAAGGGCTGTGATTTTGCAGTCTGACGGTGAAAAACAGGCAGCGATCAATGTTGCCGAAGGACAAAAGCAAAAGGTCGTTCTAGAATCGGAAGGTCTTAGATTGAGACAAATTAATGAGGCAGAAGGCGAAGCAGCAGCTTTAAGGTCTGTTGCGGAGGCAACTGCGGAAAGTATCAGGCTCGTGGCGCAGGCCATTCAGATGGATGGAGGCTCGGAAGCTGTTCAGCTAAAAGTTGCAGAAAATTATGTGGAACAATTTGGCAAGCTGGCCAAAGCGGGCAATACGCTTATTTTACCAGCTAACCTTGCTGATATAGGCTCTTTGATAGCCACGGCGCTCACTGTTGTTAAATCCGAACCGAAAAAATAGTATGGATTTATCGTTGCCGCAAATATGGCTTATCGTCGGGTTGATCATGCTCATCGCAGAATTGGTCAGTGTTTTACTTGTTTTTGTTTTTTTTGCGATCGGGGCGCTTTTTACCTCATTACTCGCGGCCGTAGGTTTACTTAACAGCACGGAAAGTCAGATTATAGCCTTTTCCGTTATTTCGCTCGTTTCCATGCTCGTTTTACGCAAACATGCACGCAGGTTGCTGGATCGCAAGGGTGCTTCGGAATATAATGAGTTTGTGGGTGAAACAGCTATGGTTATCAAGGACATTCCGGCAGAAGGAGAAGGAAAAATTTACTACCGCGGCGCAGAATGGAAAGCAAACTCCATCAACCACACCTCCATAGCGGCCGGAAGCAAAGTCGTAATCAAGCAAGCGGATGGCATTCTGCTGATTGTTGAAGAATCCTGAACATTAAAATAAAAAAGAGGCTGCATAGCAAGGATGGATCCCGCTATGCACTCTCTTTCTCGGATAGTTTACTTCTTTATAGCCTCTTCCACCGGATTTCCAATGTTACCGCTGGCAGGCAAAATGTGCAGCAATGAAGCAATGGTCGGCGCAATGTCTGAGACGGAGGTTCTGCGTAATGTTTCGCCTTTATTAATTCCCCAGCCAAACATCACAAAAGGAACCTGCGTGTCGTAATTGTAAGGCGTGCCGTGTGATGTTCCGGTTGGCGTTCCGTAAAACCATCCTGGCTCTGCGAGGATCTGCACATCTCCGCTGCGCTTGGCATTCACATTGTTCTTGTATAATTCCAGCTGGTAAGTGTTCAAAGGCGCTTTTCCCATATCCGCCAGGTTCAGCACGTCCGCTACGCCAGGAACTTTCAGCAATGCTTCACGGATCACTTCTGTCGCCATTGCAACGGTTATTTTCTTTTTTTGCAAAAGATCGTGGTCAAAATAAAGCTGGTTGTTTTCTCTGCTCAGCACATATTTTTCTTTTCCAAAGGCATCATCCAACGCTTTATCAACAGTCGCATTCACAACGCGGCGTTCCACTAACCCGGAAGGAAGCTTATGCGCTGCCGCAAAGCCCGGAACATCCACTACGCCATGATCGGCTGTCAGGAACACGGTATATTCGCCTTTTCCAGCCCAGCCATCAAGGAACCCGAAAAGCTCTGCAAATTCACGGTCGAGGCGCAAAAAATCGTCTTGTTGCTCTATGGAATTGGGCCCTACTCTATGCCCGATTTTATCTGTTGATGAAAAACTGATCGCCAGGAAATCCGTGTCTTTTCCTTTACCCAGATTCTCTCCTTTAATCGCCTCAATGGCCATTTCTTTTGTAATCGTATTTCCCCAGGGCGTGTCGGTTACCACACCAAATGCATCACCAGCCAGACCAGCCAGCTCATACGGAAATACCGGTCTTTTTGCGCCAGGAAGCTTCCCCTCCCAATCCACATCATCCGCAGAACTTTGTCCGTAATTGTCCGCGGACAATAGCAACTGCCAGCCCTTTTTCAAATATTCAGAAGGCATTTTTTTAGCATTATAATCCTTTACCCATTGTGGAAGCTCGTCCATATAATAGGTGCTGGTAACCCAGTTGCCTGTTTTGGAATCGAACCAGTAAGAACCATTGGCCGTGTGTCCGCCTGGCAAAATCGATCCTCTGTCCTTAATTGCAACGGCAACCGTTTTATTACGAAAGTTGGTTGCTATCCTTAGTTGATCAGAAACCGTGCTGGTTAACAAGTTTTTGGGCGACATTTTACCAACTGTTGGATTATTACTCCCTACCGTTTTCACTGTGCTGTCTTCCACACAATAAACACTCTGCTTTTTGATCGGGTCAAACCATTCATTGCCCACAATGCCATTGATTGCAGGCACGGAGCCAGTGTAAGCTGATGCATGCCCGGCGGCAGTGACGGTTAATGCATAACTGTAATGGTTATTCCGGCAATTGAAACCTTCATTCATCATTCTTTTAAAACCACCTTCCTGATAGAGATCGTAATAGCGATACAAATAATCATAGCGCATCTGATCCACCACAATACCGACAACAAGTTTGGGACGGGCGAGGGAAGAAGATTTAGGGGTTACTTTTTTAGACGTTTGGGCAAATGCAGACATGGAAAGCAGTACAAGCATTGCTTTTAAGCAAATTTTTCTCACGGTTCAGGAATATTAATTAAATAAAAGACCTTGCAGACAGCACCTGCAAGGGACTATAATCATTTTTTCAAAGCCTCTTCCACTGCATTTCCTACATTTCCGCTCGGTGGCAGAATGTGCAGCAGTGCGGAAATCGTGGGGGCAATGTCGGCAATGGTGGTCCGGCGTAACGTTTCGCCCTTGTTCACACCCCATCCGTAAAGCAGGAACGGAACGTGTGTGTCGTAGTTATAAGGGGTTCCGTGGTCGGTGCCGGTGGAGTAGGAAGCTGCAAACCAGCCCGGCTGAACAATCAGCTGAATATCACCGCTGCGTTTTGCATTAATATTATTCTTATACATTTCTAACTGATACGTATTCAGAGGAGCGCGGCCAATGTCTGTCAGGTTCAGCACGTCTGCAACGCCTTCCATCGGAAGCAATGCCGTCCGCAACACCTGGTAGGCATCTGAAACGGTTACTTTCTTTTCTTTTAAAAGCTTTTTATTGAGATAGATCTGATAATTTTCAAAAGCCGCCACGTAATCACCTTCGCCATAAGCATCGTTCAAGGATTTCACTACCGCACGAGTTAATGCGGTTGCGCTCATCAGGCCAGCGGGCAGCTTGTTTTCTTTCCAGAATGCCGGAACGTCCATTGCTCCGTGATCCGCTGTGAGGAAAACAGTGTAATTGCCTTTGCCTGTCCATGTATCGAGGAAATTGAACAGATCAGCAAATTCCATGTCCAGTTTTAAATAATTGTCCTCTTGCTCAACGGAATTAGGCCCGAATGCATGTCCGATGCGGTCCGGTGTAGAGAAACTCACGGCCAGAAAGTCCGTGTCAGCTCCTTTGCCCAAATTTTCACCCTTAATGGCCGCAATAGCCATATCTTTTGTCATAGTATTACCCCATGGGGAAGTTGTAATTACCGTGTAAGCATCGCCAGCAGTCCCAATCAGTTCGTGCGGAAATACAGATTTTGGCTCACCCGAAATTTTCCCTTCCCAAACTACGTCGTCTGCGGTGCTTTGTGTGTATTGATCAGCTGGCAGCAATAATTTCCAGCCTGCTTTTGAATACTCAGAGGGCATTTTGCGGTTGTTATAGGCAGTCACCCAATCCGGCAAATTATCCCGGTAATAAGTGCTGGTTACAAAGTTTCCTGTTTTTGCATCAAACCAGTAAGCACCTGATGCGGCATGTCCCGCAGGCAAAATTGAGGCGCGGTCTTTGATCGCTACGCCGATGGTTTTGGAACGGAAATTGGTCGCAATGCGTAGCTGATCCGTCACGGTGCTGGTGAGCAAATTTCTTGGCGACATTTTGCCGACTGCACCATTATTGCTTCCTACCGTTGCTACTGTGCTGTCATCGGTGCAGTAAACCGTTTTTGCGGCCTGACTGTCATACCAATCATTTCCTACAATGCCGTTAATGGCTGGCAATGACCCGGTGTAAACGGCCGAATGTCCTGCTGCGGTAACGGTTAATGCGTAGTGATAATGATTGTTCCGGCAGTTGAAACCCTCATTCATCAATCTTTTCAAACCACCTTCCTTGTATTTGTCGTAATAGCGATACAAATAATCATAGCGCATCTGATCCACAACAATACCCACAACAAGCTTGGGACGAGCCAGTTTGCCTGAGTTAGCTGTGGCTGTTTTTGTTTTTGACTGACTGAAAACGGATGGGCTAATGATGAGTCCTGCAATCAGGCATCTCAGTATCAGATTGGGTATCAATTTCATTGGAGAGGCATGTAGCGTAAAGGTTTCCTTATATACTCGGCAAAGATAAAGATGTACTGCTTTAAAAGCAGAAACCGGTGGCAAATTGCCACCGGTTTAATTCTTTATTAATATTCAGGACGCTATTTTTTCTCACTTCCACCCAACGGTGCAGGCGCAGCGGCTGCAGGGGCGCCTTTTTTGGCTTTTGCAAAATCTCCTGCCTTAATGATCACAAGCTTATTATAATCAATGTGCTTGTTAAAGGCGGCTTTGATCTGCTCAGGGGTTAATGCTTCAATTTTTTTCTCAAAATCCGCGTCCCACTGCATTGTTCTGTTCAGATACAGGTTGTTGGTCAACGTGTTAGCCAGCGATGCATCTTGCGACCTTCCCACCTGTCTCGATTGCAGATAACCGGATTTCGCAGCTTTCAATTCCTCCGCTGTGAAACCTTCCTTCATTGTTTTCTCAATCTCCTCTTTAAAAGCAGCTTCCAGTTTTTCAGCATTCTGAGGTGCATAGATCGCATAGGACATGAATGTGCCGTTTTTATCCAGCGAACTAGCTGAGAATTGCGAACCAACGCCATAGCTCAATCCTTCTTTCTGGCGAATGCGCGTGGCAAGGCGCGAGTTCAGGAAACCTCCGCCCAGCAGATAATTGCCAATTACCAATGCCGGATAATCCGGGTCTGTGTCCTGTAAAGGCATATTAAGACCTGCTATAAACATGGCATTCGCTTTGTCCGGCGTTTCCAGCATTTTGCTTTCTGCCTTCACTGCAACATAAGGCGAAGCAATGCGGGTGAATGGCTTCACACTCTTCCAGGTTCCAAATTCATCATTAATGATTTTTTGAAGCGCTGCTTTGTCAAAATCCCCTACAACCGTTGCAGAAGCATTATTTGCACCATAAAAATCCTTGTGAAATTGCTTGATCTGGTCAATGGTCGTTGCCTTGATGCTCTCCACATCTTCATCGAATGTGGCTACGTAACGAATGTCCCCTTTTGGATAAGGCGTAACGATCCGGCGATATTGGTTGAATGCAATCGCTTGCGGTTCACTGCGTTGCGATTCTATCCCTGCCAATTCTTCCTGTTTCAGCTTTTCAAATTCTGTCTCGTCGAATGCAGGATTTTTCAGAACTTCTGCCACCAGCTTCATAACGGCAGGGAGGTTTTCCTTTGTAGTTTCAATGTTCGCGCCAGCCTGATTGTTAATCCCAAAGAAGCTAACCCTCGCTTTCAGCTTATCAAATTCGTCTTTTAATTGCTGCCTGGTTTTAGTTTTTGTGCCTTTGTCCAACATTGATCCGGTAAGGTCGGAAATGGTTGCTTTGTTTGCCAGACTCTTTTCGTCGCCATAACGCAATGTAATTTTTGCGGCTACGACATTTCCTCTTGTTGTTTTAGGGAGCAATGCCGTCTCAATAGCGTTGGGCTTTTCAATGCGCGTCGTGCGGCTTTCCACATTCATTGGCGACGGATCAAAAGCTTCGCCTTCCGCTACAACTGCCTCACCTTTATAGTCTTTAACCAGATCCGCCACATTCGGTGCTTCCGGAATTTCGGCTCTCACCGGGTTTGACTCGGGCACAAAGGTCCCTAATGTCCGGTTAGAAGGGCGGAAATAATATTGTGCAACACGGAACACATCTTCGGGGGAAACTTTCCGGATGTTATCGCGGAACAGGAACGCCAGCCGCCAGTCGCCCGTTGCAATCGCTTCGCTGATGCTCAAACCTACCCTTTCAGAATTACGGAATTCGAGGTCCCAGTTTTTCAGAATGGTCGTTTTTGCACGCTCAATGTCTTCTTTTGAAGGTTTCAGAACAGCCGCTGAATCCAATGTGGCTGTAAATGCCTTTTTAGCCTCATCCAAAGATTTCTCTTTCAAAACTTCTGCACCAAAAAGCACAAATCCAGGATCAAACAACTGAAAGCTGAAACCGAATTCAGAAGATGCCTTCTTGGTATTAACCAGATTTTTATAAAGCCTGCCGTTTGGTTCAGCCGTTAAAAGCTCGGTCAATACTTCCATTGCGGGATAATCCGCGTGCGAACCTGGCATAATGTGGTAAGCTGCCATCAGCATTTGCACATCGCCGGTTCTTTTCAATTCCACAAAACGCTCACCATCCTGCGTCGGCTCGGAGGTGTACGATTTCGGCAACACCCGCGCTGGTTTTGCGATTTTACCAAAATAATCATTGATCATCGCCAATGTTTTGGCTTCATCGATCTTTCCGGCAACCGTGAGCACTGCATTATCAGGCTGATAATATTTTTTATAGAAAGCCTGTAAATTGTCAATCGGCACCCTCTCAATGTCGGAACGGTTCCCAATGGTCGATTTGCCATAGTTATGCCATAAAAAAGCTCCGGAAATCACGCGCTCCATCAAAACCCGGAAGGGACTGTTTTCACCGGATTCAAACTCATTGCGCACAACGCTGAATTCACTGTCCAGGTCTTTTTTGGCAATAAAAGAATTCACCATCCGGTCGGATTCCAGATCCAAAGCCCATTTGAGGTTTTCCTCAGTGGCTGAAAATGTTTCAAAATAGTTGGTTCTGTCATACCAGGTCGTTCCGTTTGGTCTGGCGCCGTGCTCGGTAAGTTCCTGCGGAATGTTCGGGTGCTTGGGCGTGCCTTTGAAAACCATATGTTCCAGCAAATGCGCCATACCCGTTTCGCCATAACCTTCATGACGGGAACCCACCAGATAAGTCACATTGACGGTGATCGTCGGCTTGGAAGGATCCGGAAACATAAGCACCTTAAGGCCGTTTTCGAGATTATATTCGGTAATTCCTTCCACCGAAGTAACTTTTTTTACACCTTTTGGCAGATCCTGCGAAAAGGAAGGAGCGGCGATCAGGGAGGTTAGCAGCAGACCGATAACAGCTTTGCCACGGAATGCATTTCTTCTTTTAAAATTCATGACCATATCCAGAAGATTATGTGAGATTTACAATGCATGAAAATAACTTAGATTATCGCATTTCGCAATGACTTAGGGATAAATGGCGAAATAAAATCCGGTGCAACAGATTGGCAACGTTTTGGTGTATAGGTTTTAACTGCATTACATATTTTCCGACCTCAGTAGGAATTCTGGTAGAAGAATAGCAGTTTTAACATATATGATTTAACCAGAATAAATGACGCCGCTTAAAAATTTCACCCGCCTGCTTTTCGTATCCACCATCATTATCCTGGCTGGCTGCGCCTCAGGCATCCCTATTTCAACAAATACAAAATATCCGATCGAATTGCTTTATGATAATCAGCCGCTGGACAGGCCTTATTCGGAGATCGGGATCGTGGAAATAACCAGTGAAGATTCGCTTACAGCTCGCCAGACGCAGGATAAGCGCATGATGTATCGCGGTAATGATGCCAAAACCAAGGAGTTACTAACTGCCAGACTGGTTATTAAGGCGCAAAAAATTGGTGCTGATGCCATTATCAATGTCAAATACAAGTATTACACCAGCGTAAAAAGTGAAGGTTATATGCTCAGCGGGCTGGCTGTGAGATATCGCGGCGAATAATGTTGACGCGATCAGGCTTTGCTTATCAAACTAACGGGTAGGATCCTTCTTGGAGATCATTTTGTTTGCCGTTGTGTCCTGCCTGGTTGTATCAGCGGGTACATAAGGGATTTTTACCGAAGGTTTTGGCATTAACGAAATGCGGTTGAAACTGTGTGTAAACTGCATGCTCACACCACCGGTTGTCACGGAATTTAACACAAGCGAGTTCAGCACATTGCGGTTGTAAGCTTTCACGCGCACCGAGCCGCTGGGGTTGAGCCAGTATTCCAAAGTCCATTCGCCCAATAAACTAGCCGCATCGTATTGGGAAGCGCCGCTGGCACTTTGCGTTCCCGAAGTGAAACGTCCGTCCCTTGTTACGCGGAAGCGATCATTTAGGAAACGATATGAAAACCTCAATTGCAGGTTATTGAGTGCATTTTGATCCAAGGAAAGTCCAGAAACGCCCACTTCCAGGTTCTCATTTATCCCCGAAGCCCAGCGGCTGATCTGATTGGAAACCAGCTCACTAATGCTGCTGCCGAGGAAATTCTGGCTCCCCACCGCTGCAAGACTCGCCTCAGGAAGCAGCTGATTTACCAGCAATAAGCTACTCACTTGCCTGCTCAATTCCTGTTCATCTGATTTCAATTTGTTCTGAAAGGCTTCGAGTTGCCCGCGATAAGTGCTTAATGAAGGATTGTCGAGCACTTTAAGATCATATCGGATCTGCGGTGACATTAATTGTTCAGAAAGCGCTATGGTCACTTCCACAGGATAGCGGCGGGAAAGTGCATCATTGCCAGTCTCCGTTGTACTCGTGTTTGGTAACACACCGGCCAGGGAAACCATTTGGGTATAACCCGCTTTTACGTCCAGTTGCGCGCCATAAGGATCGCCAGACCATATAATCCGGCTTCCGGGTTTAATGTTAAATTTCTTATTGATGACATTTTGCAGTGTGAAATTGTATTCTCCTCTTTCAATTTCATACGTGCCGGCCATTGTAAAATCACCTTTCGTGTCAATGTTCAGGTTGAGCCTGCCGCTGCCGTTTCCGCGGATAATGTCGCCGGTTTGTCTGTCAAAAATAATCTCGCAGGTCGCGTCGGGCGTCAGGTTGAAATTAAAATCCATTTTAATTCCGCCTACAACCTGGCTTCTTGCTGCGGAGTCCCCGGTGCCGGCAGTACTGTCGGGCGGAGGCATTTTGCTTACAAACTGGATGTAATCTTGCGTAGCCACTTCCGTTGCACCATCGAGCGGAATGTGGATTTTTGTGCCTTTGTTGCTGGTTACGTTCGCCTCAATGTTGAGGTTATCAATAGGCCCGAACACCGCAACAGGCCCGGTAACATAAGCAGTTCCGTAGAAAGTGGTGTTATCTTTCGCGGTTGTATTGAGTATTTTAAAATTCTTTAAATCTGCATTAAAACCGAGCGAGAAATATTTGAAACTATCGTGAAAAACCCCTCCTCTCAGATTGGCAGTATTGCCGTCTGCATCCGTGATAAGCATGTTATCTGATGTGATCTCACTTTCAGTAAAATTGATTTTATCGCTAAAAGTGAAGATCGATTGCAGATAATCGAATTTCATCCGGCCTTTATCAACCATTAAAGAACCATCCAAAACCGGCGCATTAACCACGCCCTTAATCGTTACCACTCCTTTTGCGGTGCCGCTAATGTCCGAAACCAGGCCTGTCGCAAAGGGTTCCAATGCCTTGAAATCAAAGTTGTTGAAAATGGCTTTCAGATCCAGCGTGTTAGCATTCAATTTTGGGCGGTAAACGCCGGTGAGATTGAAAACCCTACGCGCGTTTTTATTAAGCTGCGCATCGATTTCCAGCTCGCTCCTGGCCTGGTCCCACTCGCCTGTTCCGGAAAGGTTACCAAATTCATATTGACCGTAACCCAGGCTTTCAATGTTAACATTTGCATCCAGCACAACACTGTTATAAACGTCTTTCACCCTGGCAGAACCGTCCATTATTCCAGCCAACTGTGTCGTTAAAACAGGATTTAAACTCGCCAGCTTAAAATTTTTGATATCCAGCATCAAACTTTTATCAGGGTCCTCCGACGCCGTGCCATTTACGAAAATGCGCTGCTTGCCGCTTACCAAACCCAGATTGGACATCGTAATATCCCTCCCAACGATGGAAATAAAGCTTTCCGAAGGAACATTCCATGTTTCCTCCAACAAATTGAGTTTTGAATTTTTGAAAACAATGTCCAAACCAGCCGGAAGAAACCGGATTTCGCCCGCAAGATTGGCATCATTCGTGCTGCTCACCTGATGAAGGGCACCATTAAAATCAATGTGGTCAACGTCCCAGGTTCCTTCAATTTCCAGTTTCTCAGTGGGGACCAAGGCACTAATTTTTTGCCTTTCCGAGGTTACAAGCATTGAAGCAAGCACTTCTGCTGAGTTTACAAACTTGGAAGTCGTAACATCCACTTCCGCTTTTACAAACTCGTTTGTTCCATATCGAACCGTATCCGCAACCGCATCGAGCGTTAGAAAAGCCGTGTTATCCATCTTGAAAACCCCCTCGGCTTTCGCGCCCCTGGAAACGTAAACGTCTGGGCTTAAAAATGCAAGAAAACGTGACAAGTTCCTCGTTTCAACGGCATAATCGATCTGATACCGGCTAAACAATGGCTTAACTGGCTTTTTGGCATAATATTCAGACCTGTTCGCTTCGTTTTCAAAAAAGTAAAGTTTATACTCTTCCAAAATGCTGCTAATGTCTTTATAGGCGGCTGTGGGGAGGAAATTGCCGTCCATTTCGGCGGTTAAGAACTCACTTTCCAGTTTTAAAATACGTCTTTCCGCGATCTGACGCGACGAGAAAACCAATGTATCCATTACAAGGTTTCTGTCTTTTTCGGCCATTAACAAATACGTGTTAAGCAGCTTCGCATCGCCCGTGAGCGCATCGAATGTGTTGCCCGACAGATTGATATTGAGTTGTGTGCGCAATGTAATGCCCTCTTTTACAAAACCCAGTTCTTTCAGATTGGCTTTTTCCACAACTCCCTGCACATCAAATGCATTCTGCGCCTTGGAAAGGTCAAATTCCCCCTCAATGTTGGCAACCAGGTTGCTATCCCGCGCAATGACCTGCCCATTGAAATACTGGTTCTGAATATTCCCTTTGAGCTGTATGTTTTTGTAGTTATAATGCTGAAAGCCAACGCGTCCGACGGTCGCGTTCATATCCGTGGAAGCGAATTTCAATTCTGTCCCTTTTCCAAAAACCTTCCCGTCGAAGTCCAGTTCCTGCCAGGTTTCTTCGTCATCCAGCAATTTACCCAGCTTAAATGCGGCTGTTTTGATCGTGCCTGAATAAGTGGTTGACTGCGCATCCGCGATGTGAAAAACAAGATCGCCAGCCACTTCGCCCATATCCGATGACGCAGACGCATTCACCGCAAAGTCTTCGAGCGTCCCTTTAAACGTGCCATCAAGCAAAGTAAGGCCAAATTTTGAAAGTTCGGGGTGCATATCCCATTCAGGATAATACTGGACAATGTCTATTGGCTCCACTTTGGAAAGTGACAGCTGAATGTCCATTTTTACACCTTCAATTGTCGGAAGTCCCTGAAAGCCAACGTTACCTACCAAACGGCTACCTCTCCCGAAATGCAGGTCCATGTCGGACACCATGAAATCGTCCACCTTGCCGTTGAAGTCTCCGGATATGCGCCAGGTTTCGCTCAGTTTGTCAACATAGCTTGAAAAAAGGCCCAGATCTTTAGAATCAACGCGGCTGCCAACCAAATGTCCCTTCATCCGGACCTTATGATTAAAATCACCCAGCTCGCCCGATCTGTTATAGTAGAAAATGACTTCGTCTTTCAAATGGGAATTGCCTATATGCGCATCCAGCTCCTTCAATTCCATCTTTTTTTGACAAAACAAAAAGCGCGTTTCGAGATCGTGCATCGTCAGGCCGGTCTGTTTATCCACCGTTGCCAGGTTTCTGGCCAGAAAAGAAATTGTATCTCCCTGAACCAGGAAATTCCGCAGGTCACCATTCAACTTATTCAGTTCAAAATGGGAGTAGTCAAAAGTTCTCGCACCTTTATCCCGAGGCTGTCGCGGGTCATCATATCGGAATGTCCCGTCTATGACTTTTGATTTGCCAATGATAAAGGGCGTATTGTTTTCAGGGGCATTTTTAGGTCGCGGGACAGCCGGGGCAGTGAGCTCATTGATGCGTTCAATAAAGCCATCGATGTTCAATGAGCCGGATTTAGGCAACACAACCAGATGCACATTGGGCTGGAAAACATTGACCTCGTCAAGATAAATTTCCTTTGCTGAATTTTCAATGATGTTGTTCAGATCCAGGTTGACATCAATCCTGCCGACATCGATCATATCCTTCTGGCTCGTATCTTTCACCGAAATTCCTTCCAGGGAAACAACGTCAAACCACTTAATATTGACTTTTTGAATGGTGATAGGATAACCCAGTTTTCCGGAAATGTCGCTGGTAACGCGCTGAACTGCCCAAGTCTGGACGGAAGGAAGTTGAAGCGCAATGGTAATAATTCCCAACGCCAGCAGCGCGAAGATGATAACTACGATCAGACCATTACCAAACGCCTTCAGGAATTTTAACATATACAGCTTCGCGGCGGGATACCGCTTATCTTATTGTTAATGCTTAATTTTGCGACTATAGTTCAATAAATATGAATATCCTCGCCATTGAATCGTCTTGTGACGAAACCTCCGCAGCCGTAATCACTAACGGGAAAATCTGCTCCAATGTTGTTGCTACGCAACTGATTCACACACAATACGGCGGTGTTGTTCCCGAACTGGCTTCGCGGGCACACCAGCAACACATTCTGCCAGTCGTGAATAATGCACTGAATGATGCAAAAGTAACAAAAAAAGACCTGGATGCCATTGCTTTCACCAAAGGACCGGGGTTATTAGGCGCTTTACTTGTAGGGACTTCTTTTGCCAAATCCATGGCGTTGGGGCTCCATATTCCGCTTATTGAAATTAACCACATGCAAGCGCACGTGCTTGCGCATTTTATAGATGACCCGAAACCTGCGTTTCCGTTCCTCTGCCTGACTGTCAGCGGCGGCCATACGCAAATCGTGAAGGTCACCGGACCTCTGGAAATGGAGATTATTGGTGAAACAAAGGATGATGCAGTGGGTGAAGCATTCGATAAAACGGCCAAACTGCTTGACCTGCCCTATCCTGGCGGACCATTGATTGATAAATATGCCGCATTAGGAAATCCTAATGCTTATCCGTTTCCCCTGCCCGAAATGCCCGGTTTGGATTTTTCATTTAGTGGGATCAAAACTTCGTTTATGTATTTCTTACAAAAACAGGTGCGTGAAAATCCAGATTTTATCAGTGAAAACATCAATGATATCTGCGCGAGCATTCAGTTTACGCTGGTAGACATTCTTTTGAAAAAACTTAAAAAAGCGTCGCGGGAAACAGGGATTAGAGAAATAGCAATAGCTGGCGGTGTGTCTGCTAACTCAGGATTAAGGAAATCGCTGCTCGAATTAGGGGAAAAACTTGGCTGGAAAGTATACATTCCAGCATTTGAATATTGCACAGATAACGCGGCTATGATTGCTATGGCGGCACATTACAAGTTTGAGGCCGAAGATTTCACCGACCAGACTGTCAGTCCGATGGCCCGGATGGAATTTTGAAAACCGATTAGTCATGAAATAAACATATAGAAGAATGCGCTTATCAGAAATTTGGATCTATCCCGTCAAATCATTGGGTGGGATCAGGTTAAAAGAGGCAAAAACCGAAGAAAGGGGCCTGCAATATGACCGTCGCTGGCTGATCATTGATGAAGAAAACACCTTCATTACACAACGCGTTTTCCAGCAAATGGCATTGATCGATGTTGCACTGGAACAGAATGGCCTGAAAATATATGAGCGAAACAACCCTGAGAACAGCATTAAGGTGCCATATGAGCCAGTTTCTGCTCAAAAGTTGTCTGTAAAGATCTGGGACGACCTTGCGGAAGCGGTAACCGTTATGAATGAGGCGGATGCATGGCTTTCGGCACAACTGGAAAAAAATGTAAGACTGGTGATGATGCCGGAATCCACCGAGCGAAAAGCGGATCCAAAATATGCCAAGAATGGGGAGATCGTGAGTTTTGCGGATGGATATCCTTTTCTGGTAATCTCTCAGGCGTCCCTGGACGAACTGAATTCCCGCCTGGAAGAGCCCATTTCCATGGTTCGTTTCCGTCCCAATTTCGTGATCAGCGACACAATGCCCTTTGAGGAAGATGAATGGAAGCGAATCAGAATCGGCGAACTGGATTTTGAAATCGTCAAACCCTGCGCCCGCTGTGTGCTTACCACTGTTGATCCTACCACGGGTCAAAAAGCCCCGGAACCCCTGAAAACGCTCGCCAGTTACCGGCGGGTTAATAATAAGGTTTTGTTCGGGCAGAATATGGTGGCTAGTAACTTTGGGGTTGTTCGGGAGGGGGATGAATTGGAAGTTATTGAATAATCAAAACGCCTTGAAGGATTGCTTCAAGGCGTTTAGTAAACCTTTAAAGTTTTAAGAACTTACCGCCATTTGCATTAAAGATTTTGAACGCTTCCATAATAGTATTTTCCGCTTGGATATTTTAAGAATGGTCGGGCATATAGTTTATCAAAAATTCCCCCTTCAATCGGAAGGTTCACAAAATGCGCACTTACGGAAAATGCTCCCACATAAAACGCTTTTTTATCATTGATTGTAGGATCCGAATTGACGACACCATTTGGAGTTGTTCTATACGAGTAAGCAACACCATATTCCGCAATTGGTGTATTTCCAAGTGACATAACATCCAATTTTGCAGTAACGGTACCATTTTGGTTCTTTGTTAAAATCAAAGAATTAAATGCGGGAATTGTGCCGGGCCTGAAATCAAAAACCTCGCCATAAACCACTGTTCCGTTCGCCTGTCTTGCGTAAGCACGAAAATAAAGTTTATCGAAGTCGTCGAATCCGACTGCCTTTTTGAGAATTGAATGCTCACCTTGTGAAGGAACCTTATCAAACTTCAAGGCACTTGTAAACGCATTGTTTAATGTTGGGACCGTTGTAAACTCATCACTCCCTTCTGACTCAAATGATAATAAAACACCGAACTCGGTGATAGAACGTGTCCCCAGTTTTTCTATTGACATTCTAAAGGTCAAGTCATTGATGGCCTGTCCTGAATTATCGATTTGCAATGTTGTCACTTTTGCATCCTCAGCGACAGGCTCCGGCTTTGGGTCCGGTGTAACGTGGTCCTGACAGGAAAAGGCGAAGAGAAAGAGCGTTGCAAGCAGGGATGAAAATTGAAGTGTGATTCGTTTCATGATTGAAAATTGTTTTTTCTTATTTTGTTCAATCACAATATTAGCGCAAACAAATATGGGCAAAACTACGTCGGCACTGCCCATTGAATTAACGGTGGGTTTCAATTATTGAAAGGAGAAATTATGAGTTAACGGTAAGATAAAAGCGTAAAAAAAGCCCGGAAAATCCCGGGCTTTTTGCATTTTATAAGGAAAATCTTGCTAAGTACACCTTATGGCTGTGCTTCTGTCTCCGTTGTTCCGTTTGTCTGGAAAGGACTTTTCATGATCCCTCTTTCCGAATTACGGATAAAGTTAATGACCACATCGCGCTCGTTGGATGGCGGTAATTCAAGTTCTATTTTCTGCAAAGCCTCAGCGTTATTTAGGCCTCTCATGTAAATGTAGCGGTAAATATTCTGGATTTCGTTGATCTTCTCATTGCTGTAACCACGCCTTCTCAATCCGACTGAATTAATCCCTGCATAGGAAATTGGCTCACGGGCAGCTTTTGTAAACGGCGGCACATCCTTGCGAACCAGTGTTGCTCCCGAAACGAAAGCGTGCGATCCGATTTTAACGAATTGATGTACAGCACTTAACGCACTCACAATCGCCCAGTCACCTACATGTACGTGACCTGCCATTTGCACATTATTGCCAATGATACAGCTGTTCCCCACGCGGCAATCATGCGCCACGTGCGCATAAGCCATAATCAGGCAGTCGGAACCCACCACCGTTTTCCAATGCTCCTCTGTTCCGCGGCTGATTGTCGCGTACTCGCGGATGGTGGTGTTATCACCGATTATAGTAAATGTGTATTCGTTGTTATATTTAAGATCTTGGGGCGTTGAAGCGATTACTGCTCCCGGGAAAATCCGGCAGTTCTTCCCTATTCTCGCGCCTGAATTAATAACAGCGTGTGATCCGATCCATGAGCCTTCACCAATTTCAACATCGGAATGTATCATTGCGAATGGTTCAATTTCCACATTCTGAGCGATCTTAGCGCCAGGATGAATATATGCTAATGATTGAGTCATTTTTTCTTTACCAGGCTTGCTATCATATCCGCTTCACACACCAACTGTCCGGCTACATATCCCCGGCCACTCATTTTCACAATCCCCCTTTTCATCGGAGACGTAAATTCACATTTAAAAATTACCGTATCTCCCGGAAACACATTGCGGCGGAAGCGGCAAGCATCAATACCAATCAGATATGGCCAATAATTATCCGGATCCGGCACACTTGTCAAAACCAGGATACCACCTGTCTGCGCCATTGCCTCCAACTGCAAAACACCCGGCATAACAGGGTTTCCGGGGAAATGGCCCAAGAAAAACTGCTCGTTGATCGTCACATTCTTCACGCCTACCACGCTATTTTCGTCCAATGCAATGATCTTGTCGATCATTTGGAAAGGATAACGGTGCGCAAGCAGCTGTCCGATCTGATTAATGTCAAAAACCGGCGCCTTATGCGGATCGTATTGCGGAATATCGCCTTTGCCGGATTTAATCAGTTTCTTAATTTTCTTTGCCAAAGCCACATTGGCCGCGTGTCCGGGACGGGCCGCTAATATCTGCGCCTTGATCGGACGGCCTACCAGCGCAAGATCCCCGATCAGGTCCAGCAGCTTGTGCCGCGCCATTTCGTTCGGATAATGCAGGTCAACATTGTTCAAAATGCCTTTGGACTTATTAACGCTCACTTTTGGCTTGCTCAAAAGCTGAGAAAGATGATCCAGTTCACCATCCTGCACTTCTCTGTCCACGATCACGATCGCGTTGGTCAGATCACCACCTTTGATGAGGTTTTGCCTGTATAACGCTTCAAGTTCGTGTAAGAATACAAATGTGCGGCATTCTGCGATATCGTCTTTGAATAATGTGATATCATTCAGGGAAGCGTGCTGGCTGCTGATCACCGTCGAATTATAGTCAACCATAACCGTCAGGCGATAATCAGAAAGCGGCAGCGCTACGAGTTCTGTGTCTTTTTCTTTGTTGATATAATGCACATATTCAGGCACTTCAAAGTAATTCCTGTATGCATTTTGCTCTTCAATGCCAGCATCGAGCAGCGCATCTACAAACTTGATAGAACTTCCGTCCATAATTGGCGGCTCGGGGCCGTCAAGCTGTATAAGCACATTGTCAATTTGTAAACCAACTAATGCTGCTAATGTATGCTCAACTGTATGGATCCTTGCTCCGTTTTGTTCAATGGTTGTTCCGCGCGATAGATCGACAACGTTGTCGACATCTGCATCTACGATTGGCTGGTCGGGTAAATCAATGCGTTGAAACTTGTATCCGTGGTTGGCAGGGGCTGGTACAAATGTCATTGTAGCCACCACACCAGTATGTAAACCCACTCCTGTTACGGATACAGACTTGGAAATGGTTTGTTGTTTTTCGTTCATTATAAATTTCCTTTTCTTCTTAAAGGCGCGTTGTACTATTGACCCTGAAAATCCGACGTTTCATGTTTATTTTCCAGATCTTTCAGCCTTTCTTCTATTTCGGGCAGCCTCCTGACAAGGGCCATGGACCTCAAATGTTCGTTCAAATCCCTTGCTGGCGAACCGGAAAGCGAAAGTCCTTCTTTTTTAATCGATTTCCCCAATCCGCTCTGGGCACCTATTTTGGTTTTATTGGCAATCGTGATATGTCCTACAATTCCAACCTGTCCGGCAACGACACACTGCTCGCCGACCGTGGTGGATCCTGAGATTCCGGATTGGGCTGCAATTACGGTATTTTTTCCAATCTCTACATTATGTGCGATTTGCACGAGATTATCTATTTTGACCCCTTTTCTAATAATCGTGGAACCCATTGTCGCACAGTCGATTGTGGAATTGGACCCAATGCTTACATCGTCTTCAATGATCACATTACCCAGCTGGGGAATCGTTTTATACGTTCCGTCGGCCTGTGGGGCAAAACCAAAACCATCGCTTCCAATGACCGTGTTCGCAAAAATCACACAATTTTTACCAATGATCGTATTGTCATAAATACGCACACCTGGATGAATTACAGAGTTATCACCTATTTCAATGTTATCACCCAGATAGGTGTTTGGATAGATTTTAACGCTGTTCCCGATCACGCAATTTTTGCCAATGTAGGAAAATGCGCCGCGGTAACAATCTTCACCAATCTGGCTGTTATCTCCGATAAAACTGGGTTGTTCTATTCCGGATTTGCCGCTGGCAATGCGCTTTTGATATTCTTCGAGCAGGATCGTAAATGCAGTGTAGGCGTTCTCGACATATATAAGTGTCGCCGAAATTTCTTTTTTGGGAACAAAGTCCTTGCTGACAATTACTGCGGAAGATTGTGTTGAATATATGTAAGGTTCGTATTTGCTGTTGGCTAAAAAGGAAATACAGCCCGGACGCCCTTCTTCAATTTTAGCAGCCGAATCAATTGTAATTTTTTCATTTCCAACAATGGTTCCATCAAGCATTTGAGCAATCTCGCTGACAGTAAATTTCATATTTTTTCGGCTAATTTCGGGTAACGAATATCGAGTACTAATTATGGATTTTTAAAAAGGCTTTTTCTAATTATGATCCTGACTAACCACGCAAAGATACATTTTTAGCCCAACATACATAGTACTTGCGTACAATCTTAGTGAGTGCCTTTATGGTAGGGATATCGGACGCATCGGCAATGTCCAGCAGCGCGCCGTTCTTCATTTTTACCCGTATCGGATCCAGTTCTTTTGCATAAGCCCAGTTGGTTGTTTCGCCCTTCACCAGAAAATAATCCGTCTGCTCTTTCGCAATGCCCGATGCAGTAAGCTGGCTTCGCAAATCGGCCAGCAATGCTTCATCCGGTGGCGAATCGTAAAAGCTGATCTTGAATAATTTACGGTTCAGAAGCATTGTACAAAGGGTCGACAGCACCGGATCAGGATGTGTGCGCCAGCCCTTTACAGAAGCCCATACGTCGTTATCATCCAAACCGTTGAACGATTCAAGTAAATCCTGGTGTATATCAAAGTCTTCGAGGCTGAAATTATTGTGCAGGAACCTAGCAAAATCTGGCGTGGCAAATAATGTTGTGCCGCTTTCCGACAACTCGCGGGCTCTTTGCAAAATCTGAGTGAGCATTGCCTGTGCGCTCAATAAGGTTTTATGCAAATAGACCTGCCAGTACATGAGCCTGCGCGCATGAAGGAAATTTTCAATACTAAGCAATCCCTTTTCCTCAACCACAAGCTGGTCATCACTTACGTCGAGCATTTTAATAAGCCTGTCTGCACCAATGGAGCCCTCGATCACGCCTGTGTAAAAGCTGTCACGGTTCAGGTAATCCATCCGGTCCATATCGAGCTGACTGGAAACCATTTGATGGAAAAATTTCCTCGGATAAGTCCCCTCAAACATCTGGATCGCCAGATCAAGCCGGCCGTCCATTTGCCTGTTAAGCGCTTTCATCATCACCAGTGTAATGGATTCATGCGCTACGTGCTGTAAAAGAACGCTCTCCAAAACATGTGAAAATGGCCCGTGCCCCAGATCATGCAAGAGAATAGCCGCCTGTGCCGCTTCAAACTCGGATTCAGAAATAGAATGGCCTTTTTCCTGTAGTACTTTGAGCGCCTGGCTCATGAGATGCATGGCACCCAATGCATGGTGGAAACGGGTATGCAATGCGCCGGGATAAACTACATCCGCCAGACCCAGCTGCTTAATCCGCCTCAAACGCTGAAAATAGGGATGATCGACCAGGTCGTAAAGTAAATCGGAAGAAATGGATATAAACCCATAAACAGGGTCGTTGATGATTTTCCTTTTATTCAAAGCTCGATTTTTTGGCAAAAGTAATAAACAAGCAACGGACAAAAGAACTTATTCTTATGAATAAGATTTGGAGAATTGCCGCTATTGCGTAATTTTGCGCTTCATAACGGGCCTATAGCTCATTCGGTTAGAGCAACTGACTCATAATCAGTAGGTGCCTGGTTCGATTCCAGGTGGGCCCACAATAGAGCAACTGACTCATAATCAGTAGGTGCCTGCCGGGCCGCCGGGCGGTTCGATTCCAGGTGGGCCCACAATAAAAAGCTTAGCAGACGTCTGTTAAGCCTTTTTTATGCCTAAACCAACGTTTAAGTCATGAGATCCATAGCCTTTCTTTTCTCCTTCACACTCCTACTCACAACCAACGCTTTCGCACAGAAACCGAAGCCAAAACCTGCCCCGGGCCTGGTTGTTACTTATAGGAACCCTGTTATTGCAGGTGACTTTGCAGATCCTTCGGTGATCCGTGTAGGTGATACTTACTATGCGGCAGCGACCTCGTCGGAATGGGGGCCGGCTTATCCTATATACAGTTCAAAAAATCTGGTCGATTGGGAGTATGTCGGGCCTGTCTTTGCCGAATTGCCGGAATGGACCATGGGCAGTTTCTGGGCACCTGAATTGTATTTCCGCAACGGCACTTTTTATTGTTATTACACTGCCCGACGCAAATCCGACAAGCAATCTTTCATCGGCGTGGCCAGTACAAAGGATTTGAAAAAAGGCTTTAAAGATCACGGCGTCATTATTGAATGGACTAAGGAAGCGATCGACGCATTCGTGGTTGAAGATAATGGCAAGCTATTCATCACCTGGAAAGCATACGGACTGGATAAAGACCGAGGAATCGAAATTCTCGGGGCGGAACTGTCTTCCGATGGTTTGAAAGTGATCGGTAAAGAATTTGGCCTGATCAAAGCAGAACTTACCGGCTGGGAATCTGGCGGGGCAGAAGGACAATCCATTTTTAAGCGGGGAAATTACTGGTATATGCTTTATTCAGGTAATGCTTGCTGTGGAGCGGGTTGCGATTATCAGGTTGGCTTTGCACGGGCCGAAAAGCTGGAAGGGCCGTGGACAAAGTATGCGGGGAACCCGGCGCTTTTCGGTGACGAGTCCTGGAAATGTCCCGGGCATGGAACCGTGGTGGTAACGCCGGATAATCGCTATTTTTATTTGCACCATGCTTATAACGGTGTCGATTTCACATTTTCGGGAAGGCAGGGCGTCCTCAGCGAACTGGTTTGGGATGAAGTTTCTAAATGGCCGGCTTTTCGATATGGAAAAACCACGCCCGCGCAGGCAGAAGCACCCATTGCTATCGGTGCGGTGATCAATCACAATTTTTCTATCAATTATAACAAGGATACGCTGAAAGCGCCGTGGGTTTATGATGTAAGTTTCTCAAAACCAAATTTCGAGGTGCAAAACGGATCGCTTGAAATCGAAAATACCAACCACAATAACACTGGAAATTTTCTTGGTATAACCGTTAAGAAAGGAAGCTACACCTTCTCCGCGGAAGTCACTGCAAAAAAGGATTTATCACAAAATATCATTGTTTATGGCGATGCCAGAAATGCCATTGGCTATGGCGTTCGTGACAATCACATTTCTTTGTGGCAGATTAAGGAAGGCGTTCACGAGGTGATCAAAACGCAGGAGATTCCTGATAAATACAAAGACATTAAACTTAGCCTGCAAAGCCGTTATGGCCGCTTTTATGAGTTCCGCTGGGATGTGAAGGGGCAGAAAATCGATTCTCTGACCAGCTCCGTCCAGATAGAAACGCCCTGGCTGCCGCGCTGGGACCGTGCTCCGAGAGTTGGTGTTAATGTTTCCGGCAATGGCTCCGGCAAAAGCGAGATTAAGGCGGTGCAGATGAAATATGATTAATGCGATATATGAGCTACATTTGCAAAACATACTATTCAGTATGTTTTGCAAAAAGCGCTTTTAGAATGTTTCCAACGCTCCTTTTCCTGCATTCCATTTTCAGATGGCTGGTCCTTCTCGGTCTTATTTACGCCATTTTTATTGCATTCAGAGGTTATTCTAAAAATCTGAACTTTACCAAAAAATCCGATTCGATCCGGCATTGGACCGCAACCATTGCCCATATACAACTCATGATCGGGTTTACGCTTTATACACAAAGCCCTTTGGTTAAATATTATTTTACCAATCCAAAGACATTTGATCTAACCGGCATTTCTTTTTTCAGCATCATTCATGGCAGCCTGATGCTGGTTGCGATCATTTTTGTGACAGTTGGCTCGGCACTGGCGAAGCGAAAAGTGGCTGATCGCGATAAGTTCAAAACCATTGCCATTTATTACAGCATTGCGCTATTAATCATTTTAATCGCAATCCCATGGCCGTTTTCTCCATTTTCGCAGCGTCCTTTTATCAGGTTTTTTTAATATAAAAATATGAATAAATCTGCCGGGACACGCCTGCATATCCTGCAAAAATCATTTGAACTGATCTATAAAAATGGTTTTCAGGCAACCAGCATTGATGCGATCATCGCCTCTACAAATGTGACTAAGGGCGCTTTTTTTTATCATTTCAAAAATAAAGAAGAAATGGGACTGGCCCTGATCTCAGAAGTTTTATCGCCCGGAATGCATGACGCAATGATCAGCCCGTTACAGGCTGCTACTGAGCCATTGGAAGCAATTTATCAGATGATGGAACGCCTTTTATTGCATGATCCGCTTTTCAAAATCGAATATGGATGCCCGGCTGTTAACCTGATCGAAGAAATGGGACCGCTTAATGAATTATTCGGAAATGCACTAAGGGACTTGCTTCTAGCGTGGCAAAATGCCATTCAGCTTGTTCTTAAAAATGCTAAAATATCAGGAAAAGTCGAAGCGCATACAGAGCCGGAACAGGTTGCGATTTTCATAACAGCCGGCTATGGAGGAATACGGAATATGGGGAAAATTTTGGGAAAGGATTGTTATGTTACGTTTTTAACTCAATTCAGGACCTATCTGAACTCGTTGCAACCACGCAATCCTTCCCTAATGCATTAACATTATATCTCATTGTTTTCCAATGCAGCACGGTCGCTGATAGACGCTACTTTGCCCGCTGTTTTTTCGGATTCGCTTTCATGACCTTTCCTGATCACAGCTCTTTCCGGGCCTGATTTTGGCAAAAACCGGTTTGCAATGGAAGTTGCGAAGGATACCAAAGCCGGGTTGGCGCCTTGCAATGCAACGGCCAATTTCGCAGTTTTGGTCAATACAACCTCCGTTTCCCGGTAAGCGATCGCATTAACGATGTCAGTCGCGGCTTGCGCGGCATCCTGTGAAAGCAGCGGTGAAGAGCCTGCAATCTTAAACCAGGCATATTCTGCCTCATGATCTCCTTTAACCGACACATTTCTTGGACTTCCCGTCCGCATCAGGTTTGGGATCACAGTTGTCACGTGGATATTATCCTTTTTTAATTCTGCATGAAGCCCTTCCGACAATGCTACCATCGCAAATTTGCTCACGCTGTAAGGCAAGAGATGCGGCACCGCAACCTTTCCACCAATGGAACAAATGTTGGCGATCCTGCCCTCCTTCTCGTCATGAAAATGGGGCAGCGCGGCTTTGATCATGTACAATGCCGCCCAGAAATTAGTATCCATGGCTGTTTTGTAATCCTCCACATCCATCACATTCTCCGGACCTACGAGCATTACACCTGCGTTATTGATCAGCACATCTATTTTTCCAAACTGAGAAACAGCAGCTTCTATCACACGGGCTGCATCGCGCGGATCGCTTACATCCGCTTTCAGACCCAGCACAATGGAGCCCATTTGCCGGAGTTCCTGCTCGGCGACTTCGATCTGCTCTGCATTCCTCGAACATATCACCAAATTGGCCCCTTTTGCCGCTAACTCTCTGGCCAGCAACAGTCCTAACCCACGCGCTCCACCCGTGATGACGACTACTTTATCCTGAAAATCAAATTTGATCATCTCCCTGTAAAGATGTCTGACAGCAGCAAACACGCCTAAGCCCGCCGCTGCCCATAAAGCTGTCTTCCCTGAAAAGAGTCCTTGATTGCTGTTATTTTTCATAATCAGTAGTTGTTATGATGATTATGAAAGGCTAAAAATTTTATGCCCTTAACGACGGGATCTTACGAGCCTGATAAAATTGCCCCAGTCGTAAGCCGTCAGATCGTGTTCGCCTTCGCGGTTATGGTAAGCCAGCGGCGCATAAGGAACAGGCGCATTGATGGCGGGTGGGTTTGCCGGTAATTTTGATCTCATTCCGTACAGCGCGTACACTTCCTCGGCCTTTTTGAGAGCCAGAAATGTCCCGGTCGGATCGGCCCAAAGATCCTTGGAAGCGTTGGTTGCGTATAAAGGCCGCGGCGCGATTAACGCGATAAGCATATGCTGATCAACGGGTAATTGGTTTTCGTTGGCATTGAATTTCTTGTAATTGTTATTAAACCAATGCGGAAACGTGGTATTGATACGGGTAATTCTCTCACCAAACTGCCGCCTGGCCAATGCTGCGCCCGTGTTCCCGGAGCAATTGGTAACACAAACGGCGAAACGCTGGTCCTGCGCCGCTGCCCATAATGAAGCTTTTCCGCCCCGTGAGTGTCCCACAACAATCACATTTTTCGGATCAATATCTTTATCATTTTCAAAATAATCCATCACCCGCGACGCGCCCCAAGCCCACGCACCAATGGCCTTCATACCATTATCCGCTTCCAGCTGCTCAGGATAAAGCTGCAAAACGCCGTTTATAAATGTGTCCTTATTGTCCGGAGCGAGGTCGCTCACGTGGAAAGCCGCCACGGCATAACCGCTGTCAATGACCATTTCGGCGGGCCAGAAACCGCTTTTTACTTTTCTCGTCGGATCTGTATTTTCCCTTCCGCGGTTATTAATTAAAACAAAAACAGGCGCCGGCTTTTTTGCATGATTAGGAACGAACATTACCACATTAATCTGAACTGACTTCCGGTTCCGGTAAACCTGCACGGCCACTTCCTTGAGCGTTGCTTTGCCATTCATCGCAGCCCTATCCCCGTTTTTCAATGTATAGCGAATGCTATCATAGTCTTTCGGCATTTGCCCGTAAATGTTGTCTTCAAAAAGCCTGAGAATTTCAGGACGCCGCACATCTTCCCACATTTTTTTGCTTTTCACTTCCTGACCCGCGGTCGTTTTCAGCAACGGAGGAAGCACGTAAGCAGGGACTTTCGCCTCGTCATAATTCTGCGCCACGGAAGTTGTAAGGCAAATGAGTAAGAGCAATGCAGTCAGAAGTGAGTTCATAGGAATAAAAAAAAGGATCACATCGAAAACCGACGTGATCCACAAATTAAAGCATTTATATAAAATTATAGCTTTACTTCTCCCTCTTCCTCACCCTGCCAGTATTTTATTCTTTTGGCCTTTACAATAATCATCGCAATGCCGGGTGTATCAAGACCCTCTTCAAACCATTGATCCAGGTCGCTTACCCAATGTTCTTCCATATCTGCACGCTCACGGGTGACTTCGGCTTTTCCCGAAACGGAGATCCAAATGGCCTTTTCCCCCTGGAATGTAAGGTTAACCCCGCTATCCAGCTCAATGTCGCTTACCATCCGGGAGCCTTCCCAGGTGAAGAAATAGGAATTTCCATCGTATTCCACTTCCCCGTTGTTGCTCATCGGCCGCGAAGCCAGTGCTCCGTCGGAGGTTGTGGTGGTAAGCATGCAAAGATCTATATCCTTCATTACTTCGCTTACATCTTTCAAAGTCTTATCTGCCATGATAGTTTGTTGTTTTTGCAATAGCAGATATTAAAATAATGCCAGGCAGATTTGCCCCAGGTTTGGCCTCAGCGGCTCAGGCCCTACCTGGTTTAAAGTGGTTACGAAAGAAGGGATTGAAATGGCTATTATCGTTATGCAGGTTAGGATATTTTTCCAGTCTATATAATTTCGATCCTGTGCTGTAATCAAATCTTAATCCCAAACGAAAGCCCGAAACTGCGACCATCGGAAGTCCATACGCCTGCGCCGGGATACATGGTCGGTCGTTTGGTGAAATATTGTTTGTCGGTAATGTTGTTAATGCCAGCACGCAATGTATAATTTCCGCTGATATGCCATGTTGCATTCAAGTCGAGGAGTCCATAGCCAGGAACTTTGCCTATTGTGCCGTTTGCGGAAGGCTCAACGGTGTTCAGTGGATTGGCGAAGTTGGCGCTTACGTAGCTGTATTGGCAGGTTAGGGATAATTTTTTATACAAAAGCTGCACACCATTGCGGGAAATCCAGGTTGGAACGCCTTCTACTTTATTGCCTGCTACGCTTGTATTTTCACCGTTTACAACCGCATTCCCCTTGATATAACTTGCGTCAAAGTAAGAGGTTGAGGTAAAAATAGAAAGCTCGGTGGGCGTTGTCGATGTGTTGATACGGAATGGTATATATTCAATGTATGCTTCTACGCCGCGTGTACGCGTATCGCCTGTTACGGTGCGCAGAATGTATGCGTTTGCACCTTCCCGCATGGAAACAGTTCCCATTCTGTTGTTGATCAAAACCTGGAAAACACCAATGTCGTAATGCAGATTTTTAGTGCCGCCGCTAATGCCTGCTTCTACATTATAACCGTATGCGTCTTTCAGATTTTTATCCACTTTTTCCAAAACAGATCCGGGGATAATGTCTTTGAACACAACAGGCCGGTATGCCTGTGAAATGCCGCCGTAAATGCGGTTTTGGGCATCCAGCCTGTATTGCGAGCTGATCCCGAAAAGTGGAAAATTGTGTTTGATCTTGTTGGGAAGGTCGCCCGGATCGTAATAACTGATCTTTCCGGTCATGTCCGTTGCCCCGTTCTCATATCGCAATCCCGGTGAAATGGTCCATTTGGGCGTCAGGTAAATCAAGTTTTCTAAAAACAGCGCCACGTTTTTTGTCTTCATATAAAGGTCCCTGCCAAAAGCTGGGTCTGTTAATGTCAGATCAAAATCACTGCCGGTTGTGCCTTTGCCGAGCTGTCTTCTTCGCAGCCTATTTTGCATGATCTGTACACCGCCGGAAAGAACGTTTTTGAAACCGGCAATGTCATAATGGTGTAAAATCCGCAGCTCGGAAGTGAAGCTTTTGAAATTATCAATGTCCACCTGACGCGATTTGTAAGATTTTGTCAACGAGCTGATCGTGTCCGGAACATTGGCGAAAGCATCGAACATGACGCTGTTTCTGGCTCCGTAAACACCCGAATTGGTAAATTTCAGTTGCGTGTCACGGCTAACCTGCCAATCCACAACAACAGATGGAATGTAAATGTCGGGGTTAAAATAGTTTCTCGAACGCGTCGACTGTCGCGGATCGGCGGCGAACATCGCGTCGGTCAGCGGGCCGGGAATCTGGTAAACGTAGGATGAACGCCCCAGCTCCGCTTTGATACGCAACGACTTATTGAATTCATAAGCCAGGCTTGCAAATTGCGATTGTGCATCGGATTTGGCATTTTTTCGGTAACCATCTGAATGTCTTCTTTGGTAATAAGCAGAGTAGACCAATTTCCCAATCTTGCCTCCAACGGCATTGTACGAGCTAAAAAGCCCGAAAGATCCCACGGAATTAATGCTTTCAAAAGAGAATGCTTTGGTTGTATCCGGGCCTTTGGTCACGTAATTGATCATTCCGCCAAATTGGGCGCCATACTGCAATGATGACGTTCCCCTTACCAGCTCAATGCGCTCGATGGATTCCATGGCCGGACTATAATGACTGGCCGGATAACCATACATATCGGAATTGGTAATAACACCATTCTGGCGAATGTTATATTCCCAGGACCGGTGCGGATCAAGACCGCGTGTTGAAATGTTGATCTGATTGCCGCTTCCATCCATATCATAAACAAACACGCCGGGGATTTTTGCAAAGATCTGTCGGCCCGTTTTCTCGGCAATGTTGCCATTAACACCTCCCATTTGAATCACTTCGCTCTTTTTCCCCGCATGAATGTAAGTATTATGCACATCAGGAAGCCGCTCGGTGTGAATTACATTTTTGCGTTCTTCAATGGTCACTTCATTCAGGTCGAGCACTTTTTCGGCGTCCTGTTTTTTGTCTTGATTTTCCTGCGCATATGCGACTCCCAAAGCCCCCAAAAACACAAGCGGCGTAATAAGCGTAGATTTAATGTTCATAATTTAATGTAACTGATTCAAAATTCAATATTGCTGAGTATCAGGATGGAATGTACGCCAACTGTGCCAAAATTCCTGATATGCATTGATACGCAGCAAATTTGCTCCATCGCCTGAAACGGGTTTTCCCAACAGATTATAGGCTCCGTTTTGTGCAAATAATGTATCATTCCGAATGGTAAACTCCTGGCCGAGTTCTTTCTGAAATGCGAAAAAACTCTTGTTATCCGCCGCAATAACGACTGCAACCGGAGTCGACCCAATGCGATCATTAATAACCCGCTCTTTAACCAGCTTATTCCAGTCAAATGCTTTGCTGCTTTTGCCGGCCTGCACGCCTACGATCCACGATTTTTCCTTCCATGCAGTTGTGTCTGTTTTTGTTAATGTTGATTTGCCTTTCCCGGATTCATAGCGGCTCATGGAATCGTATTTGGCCTGATAGATTGGGTCAGGTTGCATGATCTTACTGTTGGGATGCAATTCGAACCATTGTGATACCGTGGTTTGCGTAGTGGGAAGTTCGGGCAGCATTTGGCCCTTTAATGGTCCGGCTATGGCCTCGCCGTTCGCTTGCCTCCACCAGCTTCCGGTGTTTTTGTCTTCAAACATCGCATTGAAATGGTCCATTCCCACCAGCCTGAACTCATCCGGTTTTCCTTCTACAACTGGCTCAAAAACCCTTCCGGTGCGGCAAACCGTGCAGTAAGTCACGATTACAGGCTTTCCGCCCAGGACATCGCGTACCTGGTGATGATAACCAATAAATTGAATAGGATATGCTTTGGCCTCACCGTTGGCCTCCACGCCAATCACGAGCCGGTCGTCCTTTACTTTGTTTTGGGAAGCATTATACAAAATCACTTGCGAAGGTTGATAGAACATGGTGTCCGCCGCCATTTCATAATTTGTGCCGTAAGTCACTGCTCCTGCAACCATGAGCAAAATTATCGTGATCCATTTTCTTTTTCCTGCCATGGAAGTTGTGCAGCCGGCAATGATCATCAGCCAGAACAAAATCCGGAATGCCCATCGCCAGGTATGGAGAAAATAGGCAATTTCAATGCTGTTCATCCGCTGGCTGCCGGGCATTGGCATGATGAAATACACTTTTGCTATCTCGTAAAGGATAATACCCGCAACGCCCAGGTAAAATAATGTTCTCATAAATGGGAGGTTCTGAATGTATGTATCTGTTATAGTTTAAGAAAAAAGAAACGGATTCGCCATATGGCAAATCCGTTTGCCTAATTATTAACCTATGATAATATACTAACTTATTTGCTTCTGGCAGTGACGATTAGCGCCACCAGGAACGGGATCGTGAATACGAGCAGCGCGTTCCCGAAACCACCCAAAACTGCCACGAGAGATCCGATAAAAAACACCGCCGTGGCCGTAAAGAACCGTCCTACATTAAAGCAAAAGCCCGTCGCCGTTCCCCGGATCGAAACCGGGAACAACTCAGGAATATAACTTGACAAAGCGCCCTGGCTGATCCCAAAACAGAAAGCCAGCACGGCTGTTTCTATGTAAATGATGTTTGAAAATGTGCTGTTGGTCAAAAACAGAATGCAGCACATTACCAGGCAAGTGCCGAATGTGACCATTAGTGTGGTTTTTTTGCCAAATTTATTGACCAGCATGCCTGAGAAAATCCCACCCGTAATCCCGCCTATGCCCAGCAGGATCATCACGAGTCCCCGCTCCTTCTGCCCATCCTGACCCGTTGCCAGCAATGTTTGCACCCAGGTTGGAAGCCACGAGAAAATCCCCCAAAGCCCTATCAGCACGGAGCCGAAAATCAGCGAGCCGGAAAGCAAATTGGCCCGGTTGCTTTCAAAAAATAATCCTTCCGGCTTTTTAGTGTAAGTTTTGGTCAAACGCCATTTGTCCGATTCAGGCAGCAGGAAAAACACCAGCACAGCTATAATCACTGGAATGACGCCCACAGTAAAAGCGCTTCTCCAATCCGAAAAAATCAAGTTCAGACTGCCTGTTGTAACAATGCCAACAGGAAAGAATACGGCCAGAATTCCGAGCATAACCGCTTTATTTTTGTCTTGCCAAATCTCCGAAATGTAAACCGTTGTGATCAGCAAAACGCCGCCTATGCCCATCCCGGCGAAAAACCGCAATGCCACCAGGCTATACCAATCCGTCACGATGGTAACCAAACAAGTGGAAATGCCATAAAGCCCGATCACTAATGTTAAAGATTTTACGCGCCCGATGCGGTCGCTCACAAAGCCGAACAATAGCCCTCCGACCATCCAGCCATACAGGAATATCGCATTCACATAAGCGCCGATCTCCCCGAGTTCTGCCTGGGAAACCGCTTTTCCTGTAAGTTCAGGAATGGCAACCGGTAAGTAAACCGACATTAATGTGGAAACCGTCCCGCTCAGCATGTAACTCACTACGCATAAGCCAAATGCGAGCCATTTCGAGTCCGTCCTCTTTTCTTCCAGATTGGTCAATTCCAATATTTCCATGTTCATAAAGCTGCTGTTATCTGAAAAGCTGATCAAAATTGAGACTCACATAATACAAGCCGCCGACTGCCGGCGAGCCGTATGCCTGGACGATATATTGGTTCGTCAGATTGGAAGCACCCAGTTTCACGATCGTTTTGAGGCTTGGAATGCGATAGCTGATTTGCGCGTCCAGCAGGTTGTAACTTTTAACTTTGCCAGGTTGCATTTCGGTAAATGTGCCATACCAGTCAAAGCTGCTTTGCCAGTGCCAGGCCACATTAAAACCGATTTTTTCGGTCAGTTTCGCATTCCCGAAGATGAGGTTGGTTTTCCATTCCGGCGTGTTGAATGCGGGAACATTGTTTTGATCTGCATCGCCAATGTTGAAGTCGATCCAGGTTGTATTCGCGCTGATCTTGTAGTTTTTGGGAAGCGTATAAGTTAGTCCCGCGCTTACGCCTTGAATGGAAACTTTATCCGCTGCATTGGTATAAAGCTGGAAAAGCTGTCTGTCGGCTCCAAGCAATTCGGCAGCCGCAGCAGGATTCACTTTTCCGTCCGGCAACAGAATGTCTGACTTCGCTCTCGCCACGACCGTATTGATCATAAAATCAGTGTATTGACTGTAATAATAATTGATATCAAACAAGAGTTTTTTGGAGATAACCGCCTTGTAACCAAACTCATAGCTCTTCACTTTCTCTGATTTGATATAAGGCACATTGGATTTCACGAGCTTGTCCTTGTTGTTGGCAACAGCTTGTGGAAATGGCGTTCCTTTTGCCATATCCGCCCCGAATGCACTTGCGAACGCACCGAAAGAAGCGATGGTAACCGAATTTTCGTAAGCATTCAAACCCGCAGAGTTCACCGGCGCACCGCCGAGAATGATGATCGGGCCTACATTAAGCTTAATGTATTGATCGCCAATGGTTGGGTTACGGAAACCGGTTTGATAAGACGCCCGGAAATGGTGGTTTTCATTGGGCGAAATAACGGCCGAAGCGCGTGGCGTAAAACGGCCGTCAAAGTTCTCATTCTTGTCATAACGGCCAGAAACCGTCAGCTTCAAAACATCTTTCCAGAACGATTTGGAAGCCTGTGCAAAAACGCCGTATTCTTCATTTGTGAGGTTTTTGTCTTTATCATCAAACAATGTCCCGCCCGTGTTGAGATAATATTTGCGGAAATTGCCGCCCACCTGGAAATTGATAAATTTCAATGCAGAACTGAAATCGTACATGCCTTCCATATGTCGCAAACTGCATTCGCTCAGGATTCCCGCTCCCGCAAGCCCACGCGTCTGGATCAGGCGATCTTTGGCCGATTCGTATTCACCGGACCCCGGCATAATGCGTCCCTGATCTGCAAAAGCCCGTGCTATGGAATGATCTTTCCCGCCCACGGAGGCAATGGCACCATTGTAAGCAGCCGTGTATCTTTCAAACCAGGTTGCATCCGCCTTATCCGGCGAAACTGTATTTCCAGCCAGATCTTTCACCCATGTTCGATTGATCTGCTGGCCCAAAGCACGGGTGTTATAAGAGTTTGTCGAACGCTCCTGATTGGAATAAGCACGCACATAAAAGTTGCTGCCCCGCAGTTCTAACCTGTGCTGAATGAATTTGAAATCATTGATCACGAAGCGGTTACTGCCTGTATACTGCGCTGTTCCCTGATTAAAATTGCCCTGATAAATGGCTTCCAGCTTGTCCGTAATGCGGTAATGCAATGCGCCGAGCATTTTGAGGCTGTAAACGCCGTAAGTCGCCAGATCTTTTTCTTCATAACCGGTTCGGGAAACGCGTCCAATGTTCGGGATCGTTTGCGCCACCTCGTCGCCATAAATGTTCAGCGCGTTTCTGCCTGGATTGTTCGGACCGCGGTTTGCAGCTGGTGTGTTCGGGTCAATGTCCGTGTAATCATTTGCATACCAATCCGTTCCTTTGAGATAACTCGCAGCGGCTTTGAAGGCAAACTTGTTGTTAAATGCTTTGGCATAACGAACGGCCAGGTCGTACATGGGTTTTGCTCCCATGCCTGTTCCGTCGCCGATGTGGTTGACACCGAATTTCGTTTGCGCGCTTAATCCCTGATATGCAAATGGATTTTTGGTGCGTGTGTTAAGCATGCCGTTGAAAGCAATCGGGCCGTATAATGCCGAGGCCGCTCCTGGAATAAGTTCTGCACTTTCCACATCAATGTCGTGCGGGCCAAAAAGATTGCCCATCGCAAAACCCAGTCCGGAAGGCTGATTATCAACGCCATCCACCAGTTGCAGGAAACGGCTGTTACCCGTTGTGTTGAATCCTCTTGTGTTAATTTGTTTGTAAGTAAGGCTGCTGGTGACCATATCCAGCGATTTCATATTGACCAATCCATCAAAATAATTGGCAGAAGGCGTTTGCTGAACTGCGCGCAGATCCATTTTTTCAATGCTCACCGGAGAACGTAAAATGCTCTCTTCCACCCGCGATGCTGAAACCACAACCTGGTTAAGCTCTTCGGCAGCCGGCACAAGATTCACATTAATCGCCTGAGCAGAAGCAACTTCCACTTCCTGACGCGCATAACCGATCAGCGAGATCACCAGCGTCGCAGGAACATTGGTTTTTAATTCAAAGAATCCATCTGCATTCGTAATAGCGCCTGTATTTTTTCCCTTAACCGACACCGAAACGCCCGAAAGCGGCTTTTGACTATCATTGTCGATAATGTGACCGGAAAGCTGCGTGGATTGTGCCAATGCGTTTTGCATGAAAAACACGCAGAGAAAGGATAGCAAAAAATGTAAAGTTCTTTTCATATAAACCTGTTTCAAGAGGGTTGCTAATGTTTTATTGTTGCTGCTGTTGTTGCTGGTGTTTCAAATGGTCGTAACCATTCGCCAGTCTGTTATAACCATTATCGACGAGACGCTGGCCGAGGCCTTGATAAAATTCAGGATTGGAAGGCGCAACGGTGGCCATTCCGTCTACATAGCGGTTGTACAGGCAAAACAGGGCTGCGATCAGGACTGTGTCGTGGATTTCAATGTCGGTTGCGCCATGACTTTTCGCGTCTGCGATGGCTTCTTTGGTGACCGCTTTCCCGAGCACCTGAACTTGTTTGGCAATTTTAAGTAAGGCTTTCATTTTGTCGCTTACCGGCGCGGCGTCAATGTCCTGCTTCATGATTTCGCAGGTTTCGGTGTTGCCGATCAGCAAATCGGCGGCGGCAGTGTGCGCGGCCGTGCAGAATTTGCATGCATTATTATGCGAAACGATTGTTGCAATCAACTCCCTTTCGCCGGGCGTTAATGTGGATTCGCCCCGCAAAAGGAATTGCGTCAGCTCGCGGATCGGCGCGGCAGTTTCCTTGTTGTATTCGAGCAGACCTGTTATTCCCGGCAAATGTTCCGGCAATGGGATATGTGGCATTGCTATGTTTTGAAAATGATTTTGGAAAAATTATTCAGCTGCCTGCGTAACGGCATGAATGTAACCCTGGAAGGCCATACGTTGCCCCATTGCACGGTAATCCTCGTTTTCCTGAGGCGCCCAGGTACCCAGTCCATCCACATAGCGGTTGAACATGCAGAATGATGCTGCAATCAAAACCGTGTCGTGGATTTCGCGGTCGATGGCTCCTTCGGCACGAGCCGCGGCAACGTCTTCTGCCGAAACTTCCTTCCCGCTTTTCTGCACTTTGGCCGCTATACGATGCAATGCACGCAGTTTTGGGGTGACAGGAATTTCCTGAAAACCATTTCGGATGTCTGCGATTTGTTCCAGATCACACGACAAATGCGCCATTGCAGCCGAAGCATGCGACATATGGCAAAACGTGCAGTCGTTGAGGTGGGAAACGTAAGCGGCAATGAGTTCGCGCTCGCCACTGGTAAGTGGCGACTCGCCTCTCAGCAGCGTGTCGGCAAGCCAGCGAAGCGACGAAGCCGTTTCGGGACGGAAATTGAATAAGCCGACGATCCCGGGAAGGGATTCATCCGGCAATGTGATATGCGCCATTTGGAAAAAATCTGTTGTAGTAAAAAGATTTCTTCTCCTGATTCAAATTGAACGAAATAGCTAACAAGCGCTGATTTTCAGTTCAAGCTGAACACAACATTTCGATGGAAATGCGGTCAAAAAGGAGAAAATGAAATTATGTTACTAAGCCAGATCGGGTGGCGGCGAAGGAATGGTAAATTGTCTTTCTGAAAAATGAAGCTGCACCTGTGAAACGGCAACTTCCTGGGCTGGCGCCCATTCAAGCAAATAAAACACATGTTTCCTGTCCTGGGACATGTATTCTTTTACAAAGTTCTTGAGAATGTTGGAATGCTGATCTTTCTGCTGATCACTTGCATTTCCAGTAACCTGATCGTTAATTTTTGAAGCAAGGTCGCTGAACTTTTCGCGTGCAGTCTGGTCGTATTCGCAATGCACATACATCGTGTCGTTGATCAGCTGGCGGCTTTTCATCTGATAATATTGGCCTTCATGCAAAATCTGGCCTTCTACTTGCTCCGGTGCATCCCAGTTGGTCTGATAGGGAACCGCAACGGGCACTTTAATCACAATGTCCTGCGAATTGTCCGACTGCTGAATAAGGTCTTTGCCGCGCTCGCTGATGGTGTGCGTTTCTTCCGACAGGTAAACTATCGAATAGCCCACCATGTTGTAAAGCAGCAACCCCAAAAGCAATATGGATAAAATCCTGCGCAATGTTGTAATATTAAAATTCGGTCGGAATATGCAAATGTATAAAAAGCAATAGGAATAGCAAACAGCTCATTGCGTTTTGATTATTTTTAAATTCCATTTTCAAGCTTATTCAAACATTACTATGCCTTTTGTTAATTTTAATACCAATAAACACGTGAAAATCTGGGACGGCATCCACGGAACGCTCTCACACTCAGACAAAATGACTTTCGGCCATTTCACGATTGATAACGGCACCGTTCTGCCCGAACACAGCCACCACCACGAGCAATGGTGCCATGTGCTGGAAGGTGAGCTGGAATTTGACATTAATGGCGAAAAAATGCTTTTGACAAAAGGCATGACCGCTTACATTCCTTCGCACGCACCGCATTCCGCTGTTGCCCATACGCAATGCAAAGTGATCGATTGCTTTACGCCGGTTCGAGAAGATTTTATTGAGCTGGAAAAAAATCAGTAAGTGGCCCTTCCTCCCGAAAGGTCGAATGTAAAGCCGGTGGTAAAACTGTTCTCTGCGGAAACAATGAACGCGGCCATATTCGCGGCTTCTTCGAGCGTTCCGCAGCGTCGCATGGGAATTTTGTCCGTCATGTATTTCACCTGCGTATCTGGCATAGCGTGCACGAGAGGCGTTTCAATAACAGCTGGCGCCAATGCGTTAATCGTTATCCCGGTCTCTGCATATTCTTTTCCCTGCACTTTGGTCATGCCGATAACAGCGGCCTTGGAAGCAGAATAGGCCAGCATCCCTGCATTTCCCTCCTTGCCGGCAATGGAGGCAATGTGCAAGATCCGGCCGTAGTGATTGGCCAGCATGTACGGCAAAACGGCTTTCGAAGTGTAAAAACTGCCCATGAAATTGATATCAAACACTTTTTTAATGTTGTCCGTGTTCACTTCGTGACTTTTCACATTTGTAGCGCCCGTAATGCCTGCGCAATTAATCAGAATGTCAACTTTCCCAAAACGTCCGATGACCTGTTCCACAGCCTTTTCCACCATTTCCTGATCGGTAACGTCAACGCTGACAAACTCTTCCTTGTCGGGATTACCAATAAACTCTTTCCGAAGGGCTGCGGTGTTTAAATCAAACAGGCCTACAAAAGCCCCCTCATTTAACAATTTATGGGCAATCACGAGTCCTAAGCCGGAGGCAGCTCCTGTAATAATTGCAACTTGTGAATTGAAACCGGTTTGCATGGATTTTTTATGAACGTTAAGTAAATGGCGTTGAGCCAAAGTCAAAAGCAATTCGTAACTGCTTTTTAACTGTTTAATTAAAATAGGAGTTACAACAATTATGATAAGCACAACGCTTTTATATTTAACTGTTTTTCCGTTATTTAGCTCTTTCTCTATCTCGGTCGTTCCCCCTTTTCACCCGTCTCTTCATTTTGCCAGGAAGAAATATTGTTTTTAAAACCATCTATTGTTGCTTATGGGGAATATTGTTCCTTTCCGGCTGTACGCGCGAAAGGGACCGGTCATATGCAAAAGTGCAGATTGTGAAAGCCGGAGGCGGTTATAGGATTTTGCGAAACAGAGAAACGTTCCTTATTAAAGGCGCTAGCGGTGACACTCATTTTCGAAAACTGGCACAATCGGGAGGAAACTGTTTGCGGATCTGGGACACTACCAACCTGATGCAGGTGCTGGACAGCGCTCATGCAAATAACATTGCCATCATTGCAGGACTTCCCATCCAGAATAGCGATCAAATGTCGCTATATGATAATCCTGACAAGACTGCGCAACAACTTTCTGCATTTAAGTCGCTGGTTAACAGACATAAAAATCATCCTGCGCTTCTGATGTGGTGCGTCGGCAATGAGCTTGATTTTCCTTCCAAGCCTGCCTATAACAATTTCTATAAAGGATTCAATGCGCTTACCGACATGATTCGCAGCACCGATCCGGATCACCCGATCACCACAACTGTCCTTAATTTCAATACCAAATACATTGCAAACATCAAATTACGCTGCGATATTGATGTCATTTCATTCAACATTTTCAACCTGCTGGATTCATTTCGAGACGACCTGAAAGCTATTTCCTGGTTTTGGGACGGGCCCTATATGCTTCTTGAATGGGGAACGGACGGCCCCTGGACAGGAAGTTTGCAGACGGCCTGGGGTGCTTTCATAGAACATCCAAGCAAAAAAAAGGCCGACGTTTATCTGCGGCGTTACCAGGAAAAAATGCCCGTCGAAGATCCCCGGTTCCTGGGAAGCTTTGCCTTTTTTTGGGGTAATAAGCAGGAAACCACAAATACCTGGTTCAGCATGTTTGATGAGTCTGGGGCTGCTTCCGAGCCTGTGGCTATCATGCAGTATTTATGGACCAATCAGGCTGTGAAGGAACATTATCCCGCCGTTAAATACATGCTTCTCAATAAAAAAGGGGCCGCCGATAATGTGATGGTAAATCCGGGGGAAGCTCTTGACGGTCAGGTGGTAATGTTTAATTCGGACAGCATTAAATCAGTCGAATGGAAAATATTCCGAGAGGATTGGTATAAAAAAAATCATCAGAACAGCACAAAAGAACTGGCTGCGATCGACAGTCTTTACAGCGAAGGAAGGTCGTTAACCACACGCTTCCAGTCACCTTCGGAGGAAGGGCCATATCGGATTTTCGCTAAAATTTCAGGCAAAAATGGCAATTTCGCCACTTGTAACACGCCATTTTATGTGGTGAGCGACAAATGAAAAGGATATCCGTCAAGCCTCCTACCCGTATAGAGCGGATCACCCTGCACATCATGATTGTGATCGGGTGCGTGGCGATCGCCTTTTTCCTCAATAGCGTATTTGCCAAATCTGTCAGAGGTTATGCACCACTTTACTGGATGCTGCTCACAACATTTGTTTTTAGTTGCCTGAAACTGCTTTACGAATGGTATCATTATCTGCACATTATCGTTCCCAAAACGCCTCCGTTCGTCCGGGATTTTACGGTTGACATATTCACAACATTCTGTCCAGGAGAACCTTATGAAATGATCATTGAAACGCTTACAGCTATTAAGGCGATCAATTATCCGCATGAAACCTATCTCTGTGATGAAGCTGACGATGCTTATCTTAAACAAGTTTGCAAAGATCTTGGTGTGCACCACATTACCCGCACGGATAAGAAAGATGCAAAAGCAGGGAACATCAACAACGCGTTGCGGCAGTCATCCGGCGAATTATGCGTCGTCCTGGATCCCGATCATGTTCCTTTTCCGGAGTTTCTGGACCCTATCGTTTCGCATTTCAATAACCCCGAAATTGGCTATGTGCAGGTCGTGCAGGCTTATAAAAACAGCAACGAAAGTTTGATAGCGAAGGGCGCGGCACAGCAGACTTACCAGTTTTACGGCCCCATGATGATGACCATGAACAAGTATGGGACCGTCCTGGCCATTGGTGCAAACTGTACATTTCGTCGCACGGCGCTCGATTCCATTGGCGGACATGCTGCCGGCCTCGCAGAGGATATGCATACATCCATGCAACTGCATGCGAAAGGCTGGAAATCGGTATATGTGCCCGAAGTCTTAGCGCGCGGACTTGTCCCTTCCACATTATCAGCTTATTATAAACAACAATTAAAATGGTCGAGAGGAGTTTTCGACTTGCTGGTTCATGTTTATCCCAAGCTTTTCAGCCAATTTACCTGGCGACAAAGATTACATTATGGCCTCATCCCAATGCATTATTTGTCGGGAATCATCTTTTTGATCAATTTCCTGATCCCGATAATATCGCTCTTTTTCGGCCTGAGCCCCATGCAATTCGACATATTTGACTTTGGCCAGGCAGTGTTTCCATTGATCACAGCCCTTGTCCTGATCCGGCATTTCGTGCAATGGTGGGTCATGGAAGACGACGAAAGGGGTTTTCATATGGTCGGAGGATTGCTGTTGATCGGGACCTGGTGGATATTCATACTCGGCCTTGTTTATACTATTATTGGCAAAAAAGTGCCGTACGTCCCAACGCCCAAGGACGGAAATGAAGCGAACAACTGGCCGCTTAACATCCCAAACCTGATTATCCTTGCCCTTTCCATTGCGGCAATCGCCTATGGATTGCTTACCGACTGGAATCCGTACAATTTGATCATGGCGGCTTTCGCGGCGCTGAACTGCTTTTTTATGTGTTTTACAATCGCGGCAAGCAGGCAGCAACAATTCAGGATACTGCGTTCACACCATCCGTTGCTCGATGCCGCAATGAAAAGGCTGAAAGTGCTCAAAGGCCTTTTATGGATTTTCAGGCACCATCTTTACACAGGATTGCGGAACACGGCCATGGTGATCACCATTTTGTTGCTGTCTATCTGGATTTATAATGCGAGATTCGACTTGCTGCCTGGCGAGATTATCAGGCACGCCGACAAGAAAACAGATATTCCGCTGCGCTTCTTCCCCATTGCCATTACATGGAAAAATGATACGCATATCAAGTTGCCAATGCCGCAAGTGGACTCAGCTTATCAAGCCGGACTCTATCCGGTTCTCAATTTGAACATTGCAGAAGATGCGTTTTATGAAAACATCTTAAATGGCAGTTCTGACACACGAATGATAGAGTTAGCAATGCAACTTAAAGCGCTGCATCGCCCCGTTTTTATACATTTTGCCTCAATGGTCAGCAATGCTGCAACACGGGACAGTACAAAAGGAATTGCCCCTGAACAATTCGGGGAGGCCTGGAAACATCTAAACGGGTTATTTAATGATCATGGAGCATATAATGTAGTCTGGATGCATCATGTGTGGGCGCCTGAGGGTTTTGACACCTATAATCCCAGTGAATCCTCTCATGATCAAAACCAAAAAGTCGTTTCCAGAACAGCGGTTCCAAAATTATCTGTTTTTCCTCAACCGGTGAAGCCTGCCGCTCAGGAAGGCACATTTTTCAAAGACACAAAAGGCATTAATTACCTCAAAGGAGCGGGTTGGGCGAAAAGCTACCGGGCTTTTAAGAAAAAGGAGCTTCTGGAAGATTTTGCAGAAATGAAGAAAATTGGGATTAACACAGTCAAGGTTTATGGGCCAAGTTTTTATGATCACAACATTCTGAAAACCGCCAAAGAGCAGAATCTGAGCATCCACTATGGCTTCTGGGTCTCGGATACATTGAATTTCAGTTTTGATAAGGAGACACTCGCAGCCGTTTCAAAGTCGATCATCAGTACTGTTCAAAAACACAAGGATAATGAACGAATCGTTGCCTGGAATATCGGGAACCCGGTTTTTCAAAAAATTGCGCATCATTATCAGCAGCCCATACTGATGTATCAACGGGACAGTTACCTGATCTGGTTGCAGAATTTGATTAAAAAAATGAAGGAAGTGGATCCAAGTCGACCGGTGACCATCGACGTGGAAGCAACGGAATCAATGCCTGAACTGGTTAAGAGAATACAAACAGTAATCCCGGAAATTGCTTCTTATGGTTTGATAATCAATGACAATACTGATTTCCAATACAAAGAGCTGGATTTCCCCCACTTCATAAGTTACATGGGCGTTCCCGCTTATCAGCAGCTTGAGGAATTTTCCGGTGGTGTTTTTATATCCAATTGGCAGGATACACAATCATCTGATCGCGTTAGCTTTGATGCATTGAAAGATCAGACCGGAAGATATAAAAACACTTTTTTCAAACTTGCATCTGTCTGGAATCATGGCAGGGCGCCGGGCATAATTCCAAAAGTCAGGATTTTAAAACCGGCAACAGGAATATTCCCCGACCTTTCACTTGACTTCCACGCAATCATTCAGCAAAACGGACAATGGATTCTCGCCAATAAATCATCCGCAGACCTGACTTTTGAATGGAAATTGGTACAAATAGATTATCTAACAAATCCGCTCGCCATAACCGAGCTCGGAACCGGGCCGGACGTGACATTGCAGATTCCTTACAGTCCGGAAAGTTACCGGCTTTATTTGTTCGTGATGAAAGGCGAAACGATTCTGGACGTTGTCAACTCTCCGCTTAACACGCCCCTGTCACCGTAATCGCACCGGAATATTTCAATGTTACTCCTGTAATGCATCCACAAAACCGCTGAAAGTCGCTTTGCTAAGGCTCCAATCAGGTGCTGGAATGTCCCCCCAGACTTTTGGGTTATCTTCAAGATTAAAATAACAAACTCCGAAAATCTCTTTGTGCGTATTGATAACGCGTGCCGCATTTTTCATCCATTTTGCCTGATATTCCTCCCGCCCCTTCACCCCGAATTCGGTCACAAAAATTGGCTTGCCAGTGAAGCGCATCCGGTGATTCTTTCGATTATATATGGATTCAAATGATTCTTGCTTCTCGGGGTCCGTAATGCCTTTATCAGGCAACCCGTAAATGGCGATACTGACGTAGTCAACATACTTTGCACCGGGCCACCATTCCATAGAGCCACGGTCTCCAGCGGGACCCCAGACCTTTTTAATATTTTTTCCATTTGATTTATTAAAATCCATAAAATACCGAAAAGCCTTAATGTAAAGCACCGGATCCTGGCTTTGCCAGGCATAGCGATGAATAGGGATTTCCATTTCGTGTGCAAACCTCAGATACACTGTCTGCTTACTATTGCCAATAACACGGTAAATCTCACTGAACTCTGCATCGTAAACGCCGTTGATGACATTCAGAAGGACACTCGAATCTTTACGTGACTTGTTGTCCCGCCAGGGTTCAATGCTAACGATTGCATCGTGCTTGCGTGCAGCAATCGCATTTAACCCTTGCTCAAACTGTCCGCTCTGCACACTCCCTAAATCCACAAAAATGTGCTCGACACCCACCAGCCCGGATTTTACAATTATCTCTTTGGGATCGTAAACACCGACAAGTGGCTTCGAAGTCCTTGCATTGTTCGCCAGAGCGTTACCATTATCGAAGTCGGAATACAAAATGACCGCTTCCTTCTTTGTTTCGTTGATTGCCTTTGTAAGTTGTGTTTTAAGATCCTCGTCTTTTTGCAAATCACCTGCTGCGAGCACCAGGATGGGCTTATCGGCCACCCGCATTCTCTGTATCTTGCGTTTCAAGTTTGTATACAAATCTTTCACATCAGGAAATGCTGTTGACTCTTTTTCAGACTTGCCATTGAGCATGATCGTCATGAAGTCCACGTTTTCGCTCCCGGGATAGTATTCGTCCGCTCCCGGGTAACCCGCTGCTCCCCAAACGATCTGAATACCGGGAAAAGCCTTTTTTGCTTGTTTGGCAAAATGATTGAAAGCTTTAATGTAGTCCGCAGGAGCCTGATATTGCCAGGGATAAATTTTTACCGGAACTTCCATTTCAGGATTCCAGCGCACATAGACCTTTTTTCCGGACACTTTTAATGCTTCGCAAAATGCATCAATTTTTGCGTCGTAATCGCCATCCAAAACCTCGCTAAGCACATTTTCGGATGTCGCAGCTGCCTTCCTGCCCGGCATCTCAACCGTGATCAGCAAATTTTGGGCATTGCCAAAGTCTGAAACCAGCTTTTTCAACTTTTGCTTATCAACAGACTTATCGAGCTGGCAGGAAACGTGCGTAAAAGAGTCGGAACCGAGATCAGGAAATTGATTGTTCCTGTCGAAAATACCGACAACCGGCTCGCTGAAATTGGGTTCTCTGCTATCCATTGACGGGGCATTTGAAAAAAAAGAGCTCTTTAAAAAAAGGAGAACCAATCCAATTAGAAGGAGTCCGGCAATCAGAACAACAACTTTTGAGTTTTTCATTTACAGCCCGACTATTTTGCGAAAAGGCTGAATTTAAAACAAAATCTGTCCTAATGCTTAGTTTAATTGTAGCAGGCCTTGAATGTATAAAAGCGGACGAAACAACTTCATTTGAAATGATAGTTATTTGCCCGCTTTATAAGTGAAAATCCGAAGAGAAATTGATTTGCACCGAAACTGTGGTGGTCCTTTTTTGCAAACCATAAAAAGTGATTGAGTGTTTATACCAACTCCCTTTCAAATTGCAGACCTATGTGGGCTGCCGGGAAACTCAATACAGCATTAAATTCATTAACTGCCTGATTTACCTGCCTCTGGGAAATCCCACTGTATTCCAAGACTAGCAACTTCGCTTGCTGAGGCCCCAGTCGCTTCAATTTCCAAAACTGCGGATGATTGATGCCGATTGGTGCGCGAAAATATTTTTCCTTCGGTTCCCTGATCAATATTTCGTATTCGGTGCTGCGTTGCGGATTGTCGTGCAGAAAGTAACCTTTTACTATGACTTTGACTTCTCGTCCGCTTTTTAACTGAAAAATTTTCTCGTGTATCATGACTGGCTTTGTTTAAGAATTTTCGGAATGGGTTGACGTGGTTATACATCAACAGCATTACAAACTTTGCCAGACAAAATGATTTTTTCCTAAAAAGATGAGCAAACGGTCGTCTCAGTTAGTGTGCGGTCACTTTCAGCGGATTAGTCAACCAGATGCCCTACAAATTGTGCTTTATTGTCGAGAATTTTCCCGCCACGGCGAAAACCCAGGGCACAGGCCTCACCTGCATAGAAGACGCCAGCCTGATACGAATTTCCTGCACCATCGGTAGGGAAATCCAGATATTCCTGATAAATCTTTGCCTGATTATCATACTCTCCTTCGACGGTCTCTAACACTTCTCCTCCCTTTTCGAGGATCGACACATTGGCTCCTTCACGACCAAAAAGTACTTTTCGCACTGATTTTTTATGAGGCAATGCATATCGCTCGGTTTGCAATAACAACGGGTGATATGGATAAAGGTCCCACAATACTTTAAGAATGTATTTTGACTGAAATAAAAGCGTATATGCCGGATTGAGAATTACGGCTTTGCGGTTTTTAACAATTTCCGTGAGCATTACGGCCAGCTCCGGCTCATCATTGCCGATGTATTCCCACGGTATGAGCTTGAACCAAAAATCAAAGCGAAGAAAGTCATTGGAATCGGGGACCATCTTGAAAATGCCTTCACCATTGGAAAACTCAACTTCCTCTACATAAGCGAAATCCGTGTCAAATCCGGCCTCGCGCGCTGCTTCGGTCAGCAATGCAACATTGGTGTCGTCTTCCGGGTAACCGCGCATGGTGGAGAACAAAATGGATGCGTCCAGGTCGTTATTGGCCTCTTTGAGGTAACGAAATTGGTTTACTAATGTCTCGTAAAGGGTGTTAAACTGCTGCGATTCATCCAGCCCGTTCATTCGCAAATGCGCCCATTGTACGACCGCAGTTTCGGGAATACAAGTCGCCGTATCTGCATTGAACTCGATCAGCTTAACAGGTTCGCCATCAATCCCGCCGGCGAGGTCGAAACGGCCATATAAATGGATGTGGCGGTCGTCCTGCCAGGAAAGCTCAATCAGTTCTCTGAGGTTTTCGGGAATGCCCATTTCCTTATAAAGCTGATTATCAATGGCATACTGCCCGGCCTCAACCAGCATTTCATAGAGTGTTCCGGCTGCTTCATAATATTGAACAGCCTGCTCTTCGTTAACGACTACGACGTCACTCACCACGTAGGGAGCCGTGTCGGCGCCCAGCATCCAGTCCCAGCCTACATTTTGAAGCCCTTTTTCGGGGTGGTTGGGAAGCGATTTCAGTTTAATCATGATCTGTAATTTTAACCTCCGCTTCTGCCAGCGGAACGTCCGAAGAAACCATTTCTGCCGCCTTTTGGACGGGAAGTCACCATGCGGGTGGTGCGGGAAGCATTGGCTTGCTGCACAGCAATTTGTGATTTGTTGTATACATTCGGGTCGCTGTAAAATCCTCTGGCCGCACTGCCGTTTCCACGATAGTTGTTCATGTAGGCATTGTTGGAGCTTCTTCCAAGCATATAACCCATTCCTCCGTACAAAAGCATGGTGGACAGGCCGCTGTGGTGCCCCACGGAAGACTGGTTATTACGGATTTCATCGTCGATCAATGCTTTGGCAGCGCTTGTGCTCAGCGAATCGGTGTGCCCATCGAGGTAAGTGACAATGGCGACGGACTTGTCTGCGTCGACGCTTTCTTCGTCTGTGATCTTGAATTCTCCGGGCTTAACTTCTTTAATATGCGAGCGGATGCCTTTGGAGTAGCTGGTTTCTTCGTAACTGTAAGCTTCTTCGTCTTCATTGGAACCGCATCCTATCATTCCGATTCCGGACGATAATATGGTGATGGCCAACGCGCTGCTGATGCTTATGTCTTTGGCCCTTTTGAGGAAAGAACCCTTTCGTAACTGCGTCATTTGATTAGGTTTTTAAGCTGATGATATCAAAAATAAAGATTTAAGGCTCCATGCAAAAGCGTAATTCGTTCGAATGGTTGAATTTACCGACTTTAAAATCCTTATCTACTATAAACGGTTTAATGTCATTTATACTATAAAATAAAAAAGCATAACCAACCTTCGCAGGCGCCGGTTATGCTCTTCAAAATAATCTTTTATAAAAGTTATCAGGCTTTCTTCGCAATCTTTTCCAGTGCTCCGACGAGTTTATCAAGATCACTGATTTTGGTAAACACATGAGGCGTAACCCGCACACAATGAATATTTCCCCAATTAATACCCACCGTGTGGATCTGGTAATCTTTCATCAGTTTGCTATCCAGTTCTTCGGGCTTCATGCCGTCAATGCTCACACCGGCTATGGCGCAGGAATATTCGGGTTTCAGGGATGTATGGATCTTCACGCCGGGGATCTGCAATGCTTTTTCTGCCCAGTATTTTTTCAGATAATGCACCCGTTCCTGCTTTCTTTTGGAACCGATTCCTTCCTGAAAATTAATGGCTTCACCTATGGCCTGTTCTATGCAAAAACTGCGCGTTCCTAATGTTTCAAACTTGCGGATATCCTTGCTTTTAGGCTGGCTGTTGCATAGCAGCGGCCATATTTTCTCAATTTTCTCTTTCTTGATCCACATCATCCCGCTTCCTACGGGCGCGCTCAGAAACTTATGCAGGCTCGTGCCAAAGTAATCGCAATCCAGGTCCGGAATTTTATAGTCCAGCAAACCAAATGTATGCGCACCATCCACAACTACTTCAATGCCTTTGCTATGCGCCATATCGCAGATCTTTTTCACCGGCATAATCTGACCCACCCAGTTGATAATGTGCGTCACGTGAATGATCTTAGTCTTTGGCGTGACGGCATCAGCGAATGCTTTTACGATCTGATCGTCGTTTTCAATCGGAAAATCAAATGATAACTGTTTGTAAACCAACCCATCCCGCATTTCCCTCTGCTTCCAGGCCTGGATCATATTTGGATAGTCCTGAATGGTGCCGATGATTTCGTCGCCTTTTTCGAGCGGCAAACCAAAAATAATGGTGTTTAGCGCTTCCGTGGCGTTCCGGTTGATCGCTATTTCTTCTGCATCGCAGCCCGCGAGTTTGGCTAAACGCTGCCGGAGCGGCTCACGGCCTTTATCTATAATCCGCCACATGTAGTAAGAAGGTCCCTGCGCAGCGGCTTTGTTGTATTTTTCCAGAGCTTCCTGCACCGCTATTGGCGAAGGCGAGACGCCGCCGTTGTTGAGGATAATAATGTCACTTTTGCTCGCCGTGTAAGCGTCCTGGATCACCGACCAGTAATCCTCATTATCTGCACTGTTGTCATTCCAGAGCTTTTCGGCTTCGCTGAAACCTTCGGCGTGCAGTTCGTTATAAAGACTGTTAAGACCAAAGGCACCAAAGCCAATGGCCGCGCTCTTTCGGAAAAAGGACCGGCGGTTGTTCATAAAAAATGGTTTATAGGAATAGTAATTGAGTGAGCTACAATTTATTAATTAATAGCATCAATCCCAATCATTACAAAACGAAACCATCCTTCACCGCTCCCATAAGCAACCATTCATACGTGTTGACGGGCACCGGCATGGCATACTCATCCAGTTGCAGATACATCAGGTGCAGGTGCGTTGGAGAGCGTTTTTGATAAGCATTATAACCGGAGCGGCCCATTTCCGCGATTTTATCACCAGCATTCACCCACTGCCCGGGCTGCACTTCGATCATGTTATTATGTGCGTAGTAAAAAAGGCCGTCGAGGCAGGGATCGTAAATCCATATCCAGTTTCCGCCCCGGAATTCGCTGTTATATTTCCAGCCCGTTTCCGTCGCAATGACAATTCCCGATGTAAAGGCAAGCACATCAACGGCCTTCCAAGTCCGGTCGTCCAGATTATCCTGATCCTTATCCTTGATGAAAAGATCGTGAGCTGGATGGCTTCCTTTTACATTGTTATCAAATAAATCGAAACCATCGCCCCGGTAACCTCTTCCCCGGCCGCCTATGGATTCGCGTGGGGTGTAACCTTTAACCGGATAAACAAAATAAGACGAATCAATCACGCGACAGGTGTCCCTTTGGAATTCACTTCTTAGCTGCTGCATCACCGTGCGGAAAGCCAGCCGGCCCGAGTCGGGCGAGATTACATTGTCCCGGATGTCCAGCTGGATCTGGTTGAATGCAGCGGAGTAATCTTTTATTTTTTCAGAAGGTTCATCTTCATTGACCCAACCGGAAATGCTGAGGATCAGGACAATTCCGGCAATTCTTTTTATTGTCATCAACAATGCATTTACCATCAACCCTTTGTGTCTCACTTATCAGTTTAATTGAAGAACGTTATCGGAGATTTTTATGAACTTAAAATCTTACAAATGTATTTGTAATACATTAAAAAGATGCAATCCCGGGCTTTAATCCACGAACACTAAATTTACTTAACAATGCAAAACCGTCGTTTTGGGCGTAGTGGCTGGCAGATCAGCGAAATAGGTTATGGAATGTGGGGACTTGCAGGCTGGACCGGCTCCGACCGTAAGGAAACAGATGACTCGCTTAATCTGGCAGTTGAATCGGGCGTTAATTTTTTTGACACTGCCTGGGGTTATGGCGAAGGCCTGAGCGAGCGCATTCTCGGCGATCTGATCCGCCGTTATCCCGACCGCAAATTATATGCTGCCACCAAAATCCCACCAAAAAACCGCCAATGGCCATCTAAGCCGGGTTCCTCTTTAAAAGATGTTTTCCCTGCGGATTACATTGTTGAATACACAGAGAAAAGTCTTCAAAACCTGGGCACGGAACGCATTGATCTGCTTCAATTCCATGTGTGGGAAGACAGCTGGGCACAGGAAGATGAGTGGAAAGAAGCCATACAAAAGCTTACGCAGGAAGGAAAAGTGGAGCGTTGGGGCATCAGCGTAAACCGCTGGGAGCCGGATAATGTGCTAAAAACGCTCGAAACGGGTTTGATAGACGCTGTTCAGGTTATCTATAATATTTTTGACCAGGCACCGGAAGATAATCTGTTCCCGCTTTGCAAAAAACTCGATATCGGCGTTATTTCCCGCGTTCCATTTGATGAAGGAACATTAACAGGCACATTGACCAAGGAAACAACATTCCCCGCCGACGACTGGCGTTCAACATACTTCGTGCCTGAGAACCTGAGTTCAAGCGTAGACCACGCCGAAGCTTTGAAAGCAGATATTCCAGAAGGAATGACGATGCCCGAGCTGGCATTAAGGTTTATATTGAACAATCCGGACGTGCACACCACGATCCCGGGCATGCGTAAGTTGCCTCACGTGCGATCCAATGTTTCCGCAAGCGACGGCAAACTACTGGATCCTCAATTGGCAGAAAAACTGAAAGAACACCGCTGGGACCGCTCTCCAACGCAATGGTCACAATAGCATAGAAAAAGGCGTTTCCGGTTCTGGAAACGCCTTTTTCATTTATCTGTAAAGACCACTATCCACAGACATTTTCCCCGGGCCGGTCAGAAACAACGTTACATACACGATAAGGAATGACAGTGCGTGTTCTTTATCAGCCAGCGGATCTGCGCCGTGTACAATGAACGAAACGACTGCCATAGTTATGATCAACGGAATAAGTGCCGCTCTGGTAAACAGCCCGAGAATCACCAAAATTGAGCAGACGAACTCTGCGCCAATTGTCAGATAAAGCGATAACTCCTCTCCAATCCCGATGGGATCAGCAAATGAATGGTCCCCTTTTAAAAGGTTTTGCAGTTTGGCATAGCCATGTGTGAGCATGAGCAATGAAATTCCTACCCTCAAAATCAGCACGCCCCAGTCGGCCGATGCCGGCAATTTAATCGGTTTCAAAAATTTTTTCAGCATAGTTATGATGGGTTATTCATGAACATGTCTAACTAAAAGTAGTATGCGGATAGTTTCCAAAACATTTTTTTTATTAATCGAATTATAAATTGTTGTTTGTCAAGTTATATTTTTAGATTTGTCTAAATTAATATTAAGGATAAATTAAATATAAGATTAAGTATATATGAAGCTACTCATACTAACAATGTTATGCACACTCAGCTTTCCAGTTATGGCGCAACATACGCTTTCGGGAAAGGTGATACTGGAAGAGGGTAGCGACGCAGCATATGGTGCCTCGATTTATATTAATGAGTTAAAAACCGGAGCAACGGCTGACTCGCTTGGACATTATAAAATAGCTGGCATTCCAAACGGAAACTATTCAATTCGGGTGAGCTTCATCTCTATGCCATCCATTACTGAAAAGAATGTGCGGATTGAAAAAGACGTGATACGTGACTTTGTTCTGAAATCCGGCGCTAATTCTCTGGAAGAAGTCGTGGTTACCGGCACAATGAAAGAAGTTTCAAAACTCGACAGTCCCGTTCCGGTTGACATTATCACCGCCAAATTCATATACAAAAACCCCGTTCCCAGCATTTTCGAAGGCCTTAGCTACGTCAATGGCGTGCGTCCTCAGCTTAATTGCAATGTGTGCAGCACGGGCGACATTCACATTAACGGACTCGAGGGACCTTACACCATGGTTCTCATTGATGGTATGCCCATGGTCAGCGGGCTTTCTACGGTTTACGGCTTATCCGGAATCCCCAATAGCCTGATCGAGCGGGTTGAAATTGTAAAAGGTCCTGCTTCAACACTTTACGGCTCCGAAGCAGTAGGTGGTTTAATCAACATTATCACAAAAAATCCTTCCAAAGCTCCTATATTTTCTGCGGATGCTTTCAGCACTTCCTGGCTGGATTATAATGTGGACTTGGGCGTGAAGTTTACAGCCGGATCCAAGGCAAGCTCGCTGCTGGGTGTGAGTTATTTCAATTATCAAAATCCAATCGACAACAATAAGGACGGCTTCACAGATCTGACATTGCAAAACCGGATCTCTGTTTTTAACAAATGGTCATTTAACCGAAAAAACAATCGCCAGGCCAATATTGCGGCACGTTACTATTACGAAGACCGGTGGGGCGGGGAAATGAACTGGAACAAAACATATCGCGGCGGAACGGAAGTTTACGGGGAAAGCATTTACACAAAGCGATTTGAAGTTTTGGGAAATTACCAGCTTCCCATGTCTGAAAAAGTGACTTTGCAATATTCTTTCAGTTCCCACAATCAAAATTCAACATATGGCAATGTGGTTTTCAATGCGGATCAGAAGATAGCCTTTGCGCAGCTTTTATGGGACAAGGAAATTGGCAGACATAACCTGCTTTTTGGAACGCCATTCCGCTACACGTTTTACAATGATAACACCACTGCAACCAGGTTTCTGGACGGTAAAGATCATCCGGACAAGATTTTGCTGCCTGGGATTTTCGTGCAGGACGAGATTAAGGCGGGCGCACATTCGCTGTTGCTGGGTGCCCGATATGACTATAACAGCCGCCACGGAAGCATTTTTACGCCGCGACTCGCTTACAAATACAAATTCAACCCGACCGACGTGGTAAGGCTAAACATTGGCCGTGGTTTCAGGATCGTGAACCTGTTTACCGAGGATCACGCAGCATTAACCGGTTCGCGGCAGGTTATTTTGAAGGAAGCGCTCAATCCTGAACAAAGCTGGAATGTGAATATCAATTATGTCAAAAAGATCGTGACAGGAAATTCTTTCATCGGCTTCGATGCTTCGGTTTTCTATACGCACTTTACAAACAGGATCCTGCCCGATTATGACACCAATCCCAACGAGATCATTTACGACAATCTGGACGGTTATGCGGTTTCAAAGGGCGTTAACCTGAACCTCGATTTCAACTTTCCTTTCCCGTTGAAAATCATTGCCGGAGCCACTTATATGGAAAATTTTCAGAAGGAGAACGGTGTCCGTTTTCGCCCGGTGCTCACTGAAAAATACACTGGCGTCTGGTCTGTTTCCTATGAGCTTCAAAAGTCAGGCATTTCCTTCGATTACACGGGGAACATTTATGGTCCTATGCGGCTTCCTGTGCTGAGCGAAGAGGATCCACGCGCAAGGATTTCGCCGGTTTGGTCGTTACAAAATATACAGGTCACGAAAAAATTTGATAATGGTCTGGAAATTTATGGCGGTGTGAAAAACCTTTTAAATTTCACGCCACCCGCCAATTCCATCGCACGTTCAAATGACCCGTTTGATAAGAATGTAAAGTTTGACGATAACGGTCAGGTGATCGCAACACCCGATAATCCTTACCGTCTGACATTCGACCCCTCCTATGTTTTTGCACCAAATCAGGGCATCAGGGGCTTTCTCGGCATGCGATATACATTACGCTGATAAAAATAAGTCCCAGCCAGCGGTTTGACCGGGACGCAATGTTATAAAGATGCTGCGCCCGCCGCTGCGACCTCATGATCATTGTCAACAGTGCTGCCACTAACACCGATTGCACCAATCATATCACCTCCGGAATTTTTGATAACAACACCACCGGGAAACGTGATAAGCCCTCCGTTTGAATGCTCAATATTGAAAAGCGGCTCTCCCGGCTGTACGAGCGGACTCAAAGCAGCGGTGTCCATGGTGAACCAGACCGCCGTTTTAGCCTTTTTCTGCGCTATATCAGCGGATCCCAGCCAGGCTCCATCCATGCGTGCAAATGCTACAATGTTCGCTCCCGTGTCTACTACGCAGATATTCATTTTCGTATCGAGTTCTGCCGCTTTTAACTTCGCTGCATCAATAATAGCTTCTGCTTGCTCCAGTGAAATGTTCATGATCCTTCGGTTTTAGTATTTTTAAAATAAATTTTCTCGCTGCTGTTTAATGAAGCGAAGAATGAAAAGATTTACCCTAAAAAGACCATACCCCTGTTAATCAGTACATTTTATCACTGACACTAAATTGAAATAAGAAAAAGCAGTTAGTCGTTTAATTATGATTATTCGAAGATCAAATTCCTATATAATATTGATATTCATTGATTTGAATAATTTTTGATTGTATATTTGTCGCATCAACTATTTAACACTACATAATCATGGCATTAACGAAACAATTTGTAAAGAGTAAATCCCTTTATAAAGTAACATTTACAGTTCCTGCGGAAGCAGCAGTTGAAGCAAAAAAAGTTGCATTGGTTGGCGAGTTCAACGGATGGAACCCTGAGGAAGCAATCGCTTTGAAAAAGCAAAAAGACGGTTCGTTCAAAGCTAGCCTTGAATTGGCTTCCGGTGAATATCAGTTCCGTTACATTCTTGACGACGCGAAATGGGAAAATGACTGGGCAGCAGACAAATACGTAGCTGCTGGCGTTGACGCAACTGCTGAAAACTCGGTTGTCGTATTGTAATCTACTATTGCCTTCGGGCACAAAAAAACACCGGAAGTTTTGCTACTCTCCGGTGTTTTGTTTTATAAAATATTGCGTTGGAAATCGCTCTTTAAGACATTAGATTGTAAAGCTGTCACTTTCCACATAAGCCTTAATCAGCGCCTCTTCACCCTCCTTACCCGGCGAAAAATTGCCGTGCTCCATGCCCATAATGAAGGATTTGTTTTCTTTTTTGCTGCGGTCGTAAATGTATTTGAAAATATTTTTATAATTGATTTCTCCTGTCGTCGGCTCTTTACGGCCCGGCTCATCCCCTATCTGGAAATAATCAATTTCACTCCACGTTCTGTCAATGTTGTAAAGCAAGCGTCCTTCATTTTTCTGCATATGGTAAATGTCGTAAAGGATCTTGCACGACTTGCTGTTCACTCCGCGACATATCTCATAAGTCTGGTCAGAAGTTCTCAGGAAGAGGTTCGGAGAGTCGCTTAGCGGCTCCAAAACCATTACCAAACCGTGTGGTTCAAGGATTTCCGACCCTCTGCGCAACGCGTCGATCACATGCCCGGTTTGCACGCCTATTGGCAAATTTCTTTCAAAATCACCAGGAACAACGGTCATCCATTTGGCATTAACACGCTTGGCGACTTCCACTGCTTTTTTGCAGCCATTTAAGAAAATATCAATGTATTCCTGCTTGCCTGCTGCTAATGTGTTGGCTCCGTTCCCACCTTTATCCACTACAAAAACGCCCATTTGCATACCTAGTCGGGTCATTTCTTTGGCAATGGCTTCCTGCTGCTCCACCGGCCTGCCCATCATACCATTATCTTCGATCGCCATAAAACCCTGGTCAGCCATAAATTTCAGCTGATCAATCACATCTTTCCCGGCGCTGTTCTGAAACATGCCGAAGTGGGACGCGTATTTAAGCTTGAATTTATTTTTAGCCGTTGGCGCGGTCGCGAAAGCATCTCCTGCTGCAATTGCTGCACCAGCCAGACCAAGGGAAGATTTTACAAAATTTCTGCGGAGCATATTTCTTTAAGTTTTGTTTAGAAATGTAAAGATGCAGCGCAATTAAATATACCGCAAATCCCGCTTGAAACTTGTATTTCTAGCTGCTCCTGCGTCTTCTTTTCTTCTCTTTTTTACTTTCTGGTTTCGATGGCTCAGCAAGTTTTTCATCTTTGGGCTGAGGCAAATAAGGCGACAGTTGCACCTTAATCTCTTCTCTAAATGCATTTTTCACACCTAGCAGAGCAGCTTCTTTTACATCGCCGGTAACCCGGTCCTCGCGAAGCAATTTCACCACAGCTTCTTCACCAGGCCAGCTGGCCCCAAGATATTTGGCGGCATTTTTACGGACCGAAGCCGGCTCGTTGGGATCCAAAGCAGTGTTCCTGAGCAAATAAACAGACTCCGGACTTCCTACTGTTTGTATAGAGGCCAAAAGCGACGATTTCTTAGCTTCGTTGAGCCCGGCAAGCTTTTGCGTAACATAAGAAATGCCCGCCTGTTCAAGTAACAATGCGCCCGCATCGCGACCAACGACCTCATCCGATTTGTCCAAAGCCATTTTAAACAACCTGTCCATTTCCGATTCGAGCTCATAGCGCGTCATCAGATCGATATAATGTTCGGTGCCGTAAGTTTCGTCCAGCAACTTGTTCAATGCTGTTAATCCCTGTTGTGAATTGGTTACAAAGGATTTATCCAAATGCAGCAATGCAAGTTTGCTTACCTCAATGCGATCAGATGAATTCACGGTCATTACATTCAGCAACGCCTGCGATTTTTCATAGCCCGCGTGGAAAAAGTCAAATGCCCGGAAATAACGCAGCCTGCTTTTGAAGCTAACACTTGTATCCGAAGCCGCCGCTGTCAGATATGGAATGGCCTGACGAGTTCTTGCCAGCCACACAATGTCTTTACCGGCGCTTGTCCCAACCGGATTAGCACCGGCACGGGCCAGCCACGCAGGAAAGATCCGCTCCCACTGGTCATAAGCGCCAATGCTCAATGCTTCGACCGACCAGCGGTCATTGCCTTTGTATTGCTTCGCAAGTTGCAGCCATACGTCTAATGCCTCGTAAGTATGGTTATGATTGATTGCAAGCGCACATTCTCTTCGTACTTGCGGATCGGGGTCGGCGGTGAGGCGCTTGATATATTCCGTAGGATCACTGTTACGCTGCCTTACAGCACGCAATGCTGTTATCCGTAAATTCGGGTTCATCTCCCTGAATGCAATGTCGAGGCTTCTGTAGTTAAATCCTTCGATCCGGTTTAGAACCCATAATGCGCGCGCTCTTATTCGCGGACTTACGCTTATCGAGCGGAAAAGCTCTTCCAGGTAAGGTTCAGCCTGCCAGCCATGCTTTACGCAGGCATTCCAAGCCATGTAGCGCATTGATAAATTGGGGCTTTGCAGTGCTTTTACAGCTTGTTCAGGAATCGTCAGGTCAAAAACAGGAATTTTATAAGCAACTCCTGTCGGAGCAACACGGAATATCCTTCCACGGCTCCTGTCTTTCATTTTATGCGAACCAATGATCGGATCATACCAGTCGGAGATGATCAGTGAACCATCTGGCGCTACGCACACATCACTCGGCCTGAACCACTTGTCACGCGTTCCTTCCACGATGGGAAGGATGCCCGTTGACTTGTATCCGGCGCCGTCATTAACCACGGGAAATCCGCTTACGTTTTGCTGGCCGGCGTCTGCAAGCAAAACCTGCTCCCAATAACGTCGTGGCAGCAAATTGCCCTCATACACCGTGATGCCCATTGGAAAACCAGATCCTGTTTCAATGAGATTTGGTACAACGCCCGGGTCATTCTGATGCCAATGCCTGCGCGGGATCTCGTCTTCCAGATTGGTGCGGTTCAGACGCCAGCTGGCTCCGGTCATTTCATCGATATAACCAAAATTCCCGTTTTCCATCACATACGAAACCCTGTCGCCACCATTGCCGGGCTCTTCCTGGTCCGACTGCCACATTGTTCCAAAACTATCAACGGCAACTTCAAAACCAATCCGGAAATTCTCTGCTAATATCTCAACTTTGGTAAAATCCTGATCGCATCTGAAAACGACACCTTGTTTGAATTGTCTGAAATCAATTGGCCTTTCATATTTATCGAGTAATGGCCTGTCCTGGCCGTCAACAAGCTGTCTTCCGGCGTTACCGAAGTTAAAATAAAATTTCCCGTCCGGCCCGAAAACGAAGGCATGAATTCCAGCGTCACTTTGCGAGCCGCCGATCCCTTTGAACAAAATCTCTTTCTTATCTGCCTTGTCATCGCCATTTGTATCCGTAAAAAGCCACACATATGGACTTTGCGAAACAACAGCTTTGTTGCCCATCACCCAAATTCCCAAAGGAGCATTGAGCTCAGGCCCCTGATAGAAAACTTTGGTAACATCCGACTTTCCATCACCGTCCTTATCTTCCATGATCACGATGCGGTCGCCCTGTCCGAGCTCCGATTTGCCATTAACAGCAGGCCGGTAATTATAAGCTTCACAAGCCCAAACCCTGCCGCGGTGGTCCACATCAATGTTGATCGGGTTAATTACGTCCGGTTCTGAAGCAAACAATGAAGCCTCCAGACCTTCGGCCACTTTAAGTCCGAGGACTGCATTTCGGGAAAATCTTTTTTCGGGTTCTGACAGCGTAGCGTATAGGCTATCAGGATTGGTAACTACTAATGAATCAGAAAGTTGACAAAAACCGCAGAAGTGGAGGAGAACGGTATTAACTGCAATTAGTAATGCAGACTTAGTAAAATTGAATTGTTTCAAAACAAAATTTGATGATGCAGGTTACTCAAATAACGTATAAAAATACCTTATGTTTCCTGAATTAAGAAATGAAGTTTGAAAAGAAAGGAGGATTTATTGCTAACTAGTTTTACTTCCTAACCAGGATGCTTATCGGGATCCAGACGATTGTCAAAAATGGAAAGGAGATATATGCTTTGTGGTTTCACAACAAAGAATATTGAAGTTTGAGGAGAAGCGACGCACCTTCGAATTTCGTTTGGCTTATTAACTATCGGGAATTGCTCTGGATATTTTGCAACTCTGCTGATTTGGTAGTCGATTTCGGATAGCACTTTTAGGGTGATAGACTCTCCCCATTTAAAGAATAAATACTCAACTAAGTTTTCATAATCCAAAATAGCCCGTTCCGACCATTCTAAATTCCGACTAACTTCCATACTTCACCCGAAGTTGCGAAATTTTGTCTTCGATGCGGCTTTGGGCGTATTTCTGACTAAAAACACGACCTTCCCGCACATCTTTAAGACCTGCATTAATTCCAATCATTTCCCGTTCACTGAGTTCGCCGGACTCTAATTCCTCATTCTCCAAAATAAATTTGAAGCCAAGGTCAGTCAGAACCCTTGTCAGGAGCGAAACATCATTGTCTTGTTCTATTTCTATTTTGATTGTTGTCATAAATCAAATTTAAGAAAATTTCATTCTGCAAACCAAGTTCATATCCAGCAACTTACTTCTTCTTCAAATTACTCAAATAATCAACCAAGCTAACCAGTTCCTCCGTACTCATGGCGTCCTGCAAGCCTGCGGGCATCATGGAGTCGTTAAGTTGTTTGATCGATTTTACCTGGGACATTTTGTATTCCTGGGTTGAGCCGCCCGGAAATTTCAGGATCAGGTCGGTTTCGGTTTTGCTGGCGACAATGCCCGAAACGGTTGAGCCGTCCCTTAATGTTACTTCAAAGCCCTCATAACCAAAGCCAATTCCGGCGCTTGGCTCGAAAATCGCTGAGTACTGAGCTTCTTTTGGCAGCTTACTTCCGATTTCCGAAAGTTTTGGACCGAAATCCATTCCTTCGCCATTCACCTGATGGCAAACCGAGCAATAGGATGTAAAAACTTGCTTTCCTTTGGACAAATCACCCTTCATTCCGATCAGTTCCTTCACTTGTGGGTGTTTTGCGGCTGCTACTGTTGCTCCGTCCGTGTATTTGGCTGCTTCGAGTTTTACTGATTTTCTCCACGCGCCGCTTAATCCTTTTACAGCCGCGGCTTTTTGTTCACCGCTTAGCTTGCCTTCCTTTAACAGTGCTAAAACCTGGTCCTCGCCATTCATTGTTCCACCCAAAGAACGTGCGGCGATAGTCCGCAAACCGGCTGGATATTTATCGTCCAATGCAACAGTTTGAAGAATTTCCAACGATTCCTTGCTTCCCACGCCTCGTAATGCGGATGTAATTCCTTCGCTTTTCGCTACATCAGAACCCTTTATAACGTCCCAAACCATTTTGCCGCCGCCTTGTTTCATGAGCTGCATCGCAGCGGCCGGTCCTGTTCTGGTTGCAGCCTGGCTTATTGCCATATCCAGCAATCTGGCGTTTTCCGATTCCAATTCATATTTACTTACCAATTCAAGATAAGCTGGTGTTCCAAATGATGAATCGAGCAATTTTTTTAGCGAGGCCATTGCTTCTGCATTTTGCTTTACAAATGCCGGATCCAAATGGCGTAGTGCCAGTTCGTTCACCTGCGCTTGTTCCGGAGAATTCCCTTTCATGATCTGCAAAAGCGCCATTGATTTTTCGTTTGCGGCCGGGTTAAAATCAAATGCGCGGAAATAGCGCAGCCTGCTTTTCAAATCCGTTTTTGAATCACCTGCTAGTGAAGCAAGTAAGGGAACAGATTCCTTACCGCGTGAACGCCACACGATGTCTTTTCCAGCCTGCGTTACAGTTGCATTAGCTCCTGCTTTTGCCTGCCAGGCTTTAAAAAACGTATCCCACTGCTCGTCAGCGCCAATTCCGAGTGCTTCCAGATACCAGCGGTCCTTGCCATCGTATTGCAATGCAAGTTCTGCCCACAATGCCGGAGCTTTCGGTGATTTGTTATGATGCAGGATCAGTGCACATTCTCTTCTTACCTGCGGCTCGGCGTCTTTGACCAATAAACCAATGTAATTGGTAATATCCACATCTTTCAACTCACTCGCAGCACGCAACGCAGCAATGCGCATATCTGGATTAGCGTCCTTGATGGCTATATCAATATTCTTCTTGCCGGAAGCCGGCCATTTGCTTAGTAACCATAACGCTCTCGCGCGCATCCGGTCGTTTGCTTTTTTATCTTTAAACAGCTTTTCTAATGATGGAATCGCCTTTTCGCCCATTTGATTCAACGCCATCCAGGCCTGGTAACGGACGGAAAGGTTAGGACTTTGCAGCGCTGATACTGCTCCATTAGCTGTTGTTAAATCTGCTTTTGGAACTTTGTAAGGCGAGTTTGCAGGCGCGATCCTGTATAATCTTCCTCTGTTCTGGTCGCCCGCCTGGTGCCCGCCTACTCCCGGATCATACCAGTCGGAAACAATGAGGGAGCCATCGGGCGCTACGCAAACGTCGGAAGGCCGGAACCATTGATCTCTTTTGCCATCAACCACATTCACGATTTTGGCCGTATAACCAGCGCCAGATTTTTGGACGGGATAGGAACGAACCACATTATGGCCTGGCTCGCAATGGATCATTTGATTTTGGAATTCCTTAGGCAAAAGAGCGCCTTCATAGATAACCATTCCCGTAGGAGATCCAGAGCCTGTTTGCAGTAAGTTTGGGACCACGCCCGGATCATTCAAATGCCAGTGGCGATAGGGAATTGAATCCTCCATATTAGTACGGTTTGCACGCCAGCCAGCGCCCGTAACCTCATCTGTGTAGCCGTAATTACCATATTGCATCACGTAATTGATCCGCACGCCCTTGTTTCCGTCATCATCATTGTCTGACTGCCACATAGTGCCGTAACTATCCACTGCCACTTCATAATTGTTCCGGAAATTATTCCCCAAAACTTCAATATTCTTGAAATCAGGATCGCAGCGGAACACCATTCCCTGTTTTAGTTTTTTGAAGTCGATGGGCTGGCCATCTTTTCCAATTACCGGATTTCCTTTTCCATCCAACAAATGCCCGCCTTCGTTTCCAAAATTGAAATACAATTTTCCATCAGGCCCGAAAATGAATGCGTGCATGCCATGGTCGTGCTGTTCCCCGCCTACACCTTCGAAAATGACTTCCTTTTTATCAGCCTTCCCATCATTATTTTCATCTGTAAAAAGCCACACATAAGGACTTTGAGAAACCACCACACGATTGCCCATTACCCAGATCCCCAGCGGAGAATTGATCTCTTTTCCCTGATAAAAAACGGTTGTTTTATCCGATTTACCATCGCCATCGGTGTCCTCCATGATCAGAATGCGGTCACCTTCGTTTTTTATAGGATTACCATTGATCGCTGGACGGTAATTATAAGCTTCGCAAACCCAAACCCGTCCCAAATGATCGACATCAATGTTGGTAGGATTGGTAATGGTCGGTTCTGAGGCAAAAAGCGTTGCTTCCAGTCCGTTTGTTACTGAAAGGCCTGCTACTGCGTATTTTGGAGAACGTTTTTGAGCGTCCGTGAGATCTTTATATAGGCTGTCTAGCTTTGAACTTGGAAAAGTGCTTGGGTTAACGTGCTGGTAAGAAGCGATCATCAGGCTTGCCATCAGACATCCCGCCGGCAACAGCGTCAGCGTTTTTTTTAAGTTCATGGGGTTTATTAATTACAGTCTGTAATGCGAAAGCAGATTTGTGCAAATCTTAAATTAAAGATTACTAATTTTAAGCATATAAGAGGCAAACCACCTGTCATTTACTACCATGAGCAAGACTTTTTTTTCCGCCATTTCCTTATTGCTGGCCGCGCAGGCAATGGGACAAACCAATGTTTTATATCCCGAAATTCAAATCAAAACCGCTGTCATGGCTGCCCCCGCTGAAAAACGTGAAGGCGCCAAAGTCTATGGCTATGCTGCCGACGGTTCTTTTAAAGTGCTTCGCGCCGGGAACAATGATATGGTTTGCATTGCCGACGATCCGAAAAAAGATGATATCAACGTTTCCTGTTATTTTTCTGGGCTTGATGCATTTATGGAAAGAGGCCGTGTGCTGGCCAAAGAAGGCAAAAACCCGAAGGAAATTTTTGACATCCGCGAAAAGGAAGTGAAAGATGGGAAACTGATGATGCCGAAGCAATCGTCCACGCTTTTTGCACTGTCCGGCTCCAAAGATAATTATGACACTGCCAGTGGCGACTTGAAAAACGGTTACCTGCGTTACGTGGTCTACATTCCATTCGCAACAGCTGAAAGCACAGGTTTGCCGCTCAAACCGGACGTTCCGGGAATGCCCTGGATTATGGATCCGGGAACGCACAGGGCACATATCATGATCAATCCGGCAAAACCATAATCACTTTTTCCACTTGTAACACATGGTATATTAGCTTGCAGACCGTCTTATTGTTAGAAAATTCAATCGATGAAAAAACTAACTGGTCTCCTGGTTGCATTGGCCTTATATGCTACACCTGATAAATCCATGGCTCAAAATGAAGTGATTAATTTGTGGCCGGAAGGCAAAATCCCCAATTTCAAAGCAAATTCAGTTGAAGAAAAGTCAGTAACAGACACCAGTAACATTCTAAGGATCAGCGGCGTTTCGATTCCTACACTCACTGCTTTTATTGTTCCAAAAGAAAAATCGACTGGTGCGGCGGTCATGATCTGCCCGGGCGGAGGTTATGGAATTCTGGCTGCTTCGCATGAAGGAAGTGATTTTGCCAAATGGTTTAATGACCGTGGAATCTCGGCTTTTGTACTGAAATACAGGCTGCCCAGTGAAAAAACAATGACACACCAGCATGAAGTGCCCTTGATGGACGCCATGCAGGCGATGAAACTGATCAGACAAAGCGCTGGGAAGTGGAACATTGATGTAAACAAAATCGGCGTAATGGGCTTTTCGGCAGGCGGTCACCTTGCAGCAACATTATCGACGCATTTCAATAAGGGTGAAAAGGCTTCACCAGATGGCAAACCGAATTTCTCTATTTTAATTTATCCTGTCATTTCCCTGACACCTGAACTCGCTCACGGCGGCTCACGCGATAATCTTTTAGGCGCTGAGAAATCAGATGAATTGATCAAATATTACTCTAACGAATTGCAAGTGAGCGCCGAAACGCCTCCCGCATTCCTAGTACATGCCATGGATGACACCGGCGTGCCACCAGAAAACAGCATTGCCTATTACCTAGCCCTCAAAAAGCAAAAAATCCCCGCAGAAATGCATTTGTACCCAAAAGGCGGCCACGGCTACGGCATGCGAACCGAAGGAAAGGGTTCCCTGGCAAACTGGCCAGCGGCGATGGAAGGATGGTTGAAATCGCTGGGTTATGTGAAGAATTGACGCAGAAACCCTGATTTATCCCTAGTTTTGACTCAAAATCAGAATAAAAGATATTTCCTGCGAGTGATGCGTGCTGTAAACCGTTTTTTAGTTAATCAAAAATATCTGCTGATCCTGTTTCTCGGAGTGGCGATCTTTGCTAGTCTGCAATCGTATTTTGGGGCGATGAAGAGTTTTGTTGAGGGAGGAAGGCTTTATACGACCTATAACAATTACATTATCTTCAAGCAATCCTTTTTTCACCTCATTGAATCCAAGGATCTTTACGATCCGTTTGTGGAAGAACAGGGCGATTTGTTCAAGTATAGCCCGGCATTTGCACTGGTTTTTGGCGTTTTAGCGATCTTGCCTGACGTGCTCGGGTTATCGCTATGGAACATTTTGAATGCCGCAGTTCTATTTTATTCAGTCTATTATTTGCCTCGCCTCGACGTTCGCACCAAAGGCTTAATCCTTGTTTTTGTGATCGTTGAATTGCTCACATCTGTGCAAAATGAGCAAAGCAATGCCTTGATAGCCGGATTATTTCTGTTCACATTCGGCTTTCTGGAAAGAGGAAAATATTGGTTAGCATCCTTTTGTCTTGTTTCCACGATTTTCATAAAGCTGTTCGGGATCGTAGGATTGGCTTTATTCCTTCTATATCCGAATAAATTTAAGCTCACATACACCACTGCTGCATGGGCGATCCTCTTTACAGCATTGCCGCTGCTGGTCGTTAACGTTGATCAGTTTTTGTTTTTATACAAAAGCTGGGCAAATCTCCTGGCCAATGACCATTCCATTTCAGACGGCCTTTCGGTGATCGGCTGGCTGAAAACCTGGTTTAAGTTGGATGTGAATAAAACCTATGTAAGTTTAGCAGGAGCAATTTTATTCTGCTTTCCGCTTTTGAGAATAAAGCAATATGGCAATTTTACATTCCGAATGCTGGTTCTGGCGTCGATCATGATCTGGGTGGTTATTTTCAACCACCGGGCCGAATCGCCTACGTTTATTATTGCTATTACCGGCGTTGCGCTTTGGTATTACGGACAAAAACAGAAGCCTGAAAATTATGTCCTTCTGGTGCTCGCATTTGTCTTCACAGCATTGTCCCCTACCGATCTTTTTCCCAGATTTATCAGAAACGAATGGATGAAACCTTACGTAGTGAAAGCTGTCCCATGCATTTTGATTTGGGCTAAAATCACTTATGATTTACTATTTGCGAACCTTTCGCCAAGAATCGAAAAAAGTGTTGAGGGCTGAAAATAAAAACGTTACAGGAATGCTGCGGCAGCAAACCCGTAACGTATCACTTTTGAACCTTAATTTGTCGTTTCCGTGACTCTCAATTTGTCCCTACCAAAGTCCGTTCGACTTCCCTGATGTCGTTGGTAGCCAGGTAAATGCTCTTGACGATTTTCTCATAATCATTAGAAACCTCGAGCGTGTAAACGCCATCTCTGATTTCCTGAAAATTCAGCTTGCGACCAAATTTGCTCAGGTATTTCGGAACATATTCTTCGTGCAGCACTTTGCCTTTTGAGTCCATTAAGCGAATAGCAACCCGTTCGCCCTTTGTTTTTTCCATCAGCAAATTCATTGAAACCGAGTTTCGCACTCTGTACATTCCTATTTTAAACTTTTCGCAGGAATTGTTTTTGCATTCTGCTTTGGGTTCAACGCGCGGTGAGGCGGACACATTATTGCTTATTACTAGGATTGCGAAGGCTGCGGCGGCAATTGTTTTCATCACGTTTCTCATGGCTCTTGAAGGTTACTATTGAGTAAAAAGTTTTAAAGATTTTTACCAATGATAACCGCAAGGCACCCCATGTTGCATGCATTATTTAAACGGCAGAAAATAGTGTTGAATGGCTTTAAGTATATTAAACGAGAATATTGGTGACGTTGATGGAATAATGATTTTCTAAACTGAGCAAAAATCTGCTCTCAGCTATTTATCTTTGATAAGCGACAACCTTAAAACACACTCGTTATGGCCGTGACATATCATATAAGAATTAAAAAAGATTATGCAGCATCCCTGATCGAAGATTTGGAGAAAGTTAATGCCATTGATTTGGTGAAGGAAACGGATGAGGACTTTGTCGTTACCCGGGCGCAGATGAATGAGGTGAGTGCGCGAATAAAAAAATATCAGGACAATCCCGACCTCCTGATTGACGAAGAAGAAGTTTTCAAGATGCTCGATGCCTGATTATGGCAGTTTGCAAGCTAAAATTTACTCCCGAAGCAGTTAAAGATATTACCCAAGCAGCTGAATATTATGAAGAATGCCAAAAAGGTCTTGGCAAAAGATTTCGATCAGAAGTAAAGCGGAAGTTGGTTTTGGTCAAAGAAATCCCTCGTATATATACACTTCGATATGGAGAAGTAAGATTCGCCTTGATTGATATTTTCCCCTACTCCATTCATTTTTCAATTAATGAAAAAGGACAAGTCGTGCAGGTTCATGCGGTGCTGTGCCAATTTGAAAATCCGGAAACTTCCTGGAAAAACTTTCCGTAATTACCCACCAATAGCAATCATATTCCGATTCTGCTCGTAGTCTGATTTGGCGTGTTTTTCGGTGAAGTCTACGTGACCGCCGTGTGCGAAGTGTTTTTTGTGGAAATGCGCGTAGATGAGCGCCCGGACGTCCAGACCTGCGCGTAGCGGTGTTAGAAGATCAACCTCGGAAGTGTCGAAGAGGCAGTTTTTTAGCTTTCCGTCGGCTGTGAGCCTAATGCGGTTGCAACCGGAGCAAAATGGATGGGTTACTGTTCCAATAATCCCGAAAGTCCCGGCACCGCCCGTTACCTGAAAACGATGCGCAGTGTCCTGTAATTCTCCGGTTAATTGCTGAAAATCAAACTCATTATTGATATCAGAAAGCAGATCATTATAGGAAACAATTTTGGACATATCCCACTGATTGCCCTTGAATGGCATAAATTCAATGAAACGGACATGCAGATTAGGTTCTTCCAAAGTCATCCTGACAAAATCATTGACTTCGTCCTCATTGATGCCCTTCATAACCACCATATTGATTTTGACTACAAATCCTTCTGCCAAAAGCAACCTGATGTTACCTATTGTTTTAGTAAAATGCTCGCGCTTAGTTATTGCTTTAAACCTGTCTTCCCGCAAAGTATCCAGGCTCACATTCAAAGAGTTAACACCCGCTTCTTTTAGATTACCAATAAACTGGTCTATAAAAACAGCATTGGTTGTCAATGTTAGTGAGGTCGGTAGTTTGCCAAGGTCTGAAACGATCTGACCTACATCCTTCCTGATCAACGGTTCACCGCCCGTTAGCCGGATTTTATCCACACCCATTTCAACAAATATCTCTGCAAGTGCCTTGATCTCATCGGCTTGCATGAGCCATTTCGAAGGCATAAACTGCATATCCTCTTGCGGCATACAATAAGTGCAGCGCAGATTGCACTTATCTGTCAGCGAAATCCGCAGATAAGTGTGTTTGCGACCAAATGTATCTACAATGGGTAAGGACATTATTTTAATTTTTAATCGTGCTTTTTGCCTTCTATAACACTGAAAACATGCAGCACCTGAGGGAATAACGCATCCATATACTCGGTGACTCCGCCTGTGCTTCCAGGCATCGTAATAACCAATGTTTCACCTATTAAGCCTCCCGCAGACCTGGATAACATCGCTGTCGGCATACGGTCCTGGCCGTAATTCCTGGCCGTTTCTGCAATTCCGGGAATCTCTTTTTCTATTAATTCCGATACCGCTTCCGGTGTAACATCCCGGTGAGACAACCCGGTTCCGCCCGTGATCAAAACAAGCTGAAAATCTGCGTTACAAAGGCTTTTGATTTTCTCCTGAATGCTGCTTTTGTCGTCGGGAATAATGCTGTAATCGCTGGCAGTCAGTTTTAATGCTTCCAGCTTTTCAATGATCTTTTTCCCCGATTTATCCTCGCCGACGCCTTTTGAAATACTGTCAGAACAAACAATAACAGCCGTTTTTAATCCTTCCGGAATTGCTTTCCTGTCGCTCTTGCCGCCCTTTTTCTCCAATAATCTGATATTCCTGATTTCAACGCCCTTATCTATGGGTTTGAGCATATCATACATGGTGAGTGCAACTACGGACGCGCCGTGCATGGCCTCAACTTCAACACCTGTTTTGTATATCGTCTTGACTGTCAATTCAATAACAATGGTCAAATCTTCTATCCGGTAATTTACTCCTGTATATTCCACCGGAATCGGGTGGCAGTCGGGTAAAAGATCCGGTGTCTTTTTTACGGCAAGAAAACCAGCAGCTTTCGCCATTTCAAAAACGTCCCCTTTCGGAACATTGCGTTCCCGGATTGCCGTAATGGTTTCAATTTTACTTACCTGCACAATTGCCTGTGCAGTGGCAATGCGTAATGTGTTGCTTTTATGAGTGATGTCTACCACTTTTCAATTATTTTCTTTCCAAACATATTCTCCACCTTCTCCTACCAGCTCTTTTCCGAAGATCGGGACGTTTGCTTTTATTTCTTCTACAATGTATTCGGAAGCCTCAAATGCGGCACGACGATGCGGCGACGAAACAAATACGAAGAGACTGATTTCGCCAGTAGGCACAACGCCCAGACTATGATAAATGTGCATGCAAATCAGCTCAAACCTGGCAAAAGCCGCCTCCCTGATCTCCTGGAATGCTTTTTCAGCCATATCTTCATAAGCCGAATATTCGATCCCGGTTACAATGCCATCTGCTTTTTTATCGGCACGGATCTGTCCCAAAAAAATTGCATGGGCACCAATCTCAGTTTTTGACTGGTGGCCCGCTATCGATTTTGCAACGAAATCAGGGCTTATAGGTCCCTGTACAAATACTTTTTTATGCTTATGCTCTTTTTCCATGGAGTTGGTGATGCGGTTCAGGATAATGCTGGTGCTCAGCCGCCGGCGAATGGTGGCAGCAAAGCTATTTCGGATGCGTGGTCAATAGAAACGTAATCTTGTGAAATTTTTTGATCCACTGCAATTTTAAATTTTTTCTCACGCATCGCCGGATATCGCTCCATGATCTGGTTGCGAAACTCACCAACCGTCAGATTCTGATCGGCTATCCAAACCTCGTTAGCCTGGCCAGCGATTTCGGCCAGCATTCCATAATACATTACCTGAATGCTCATTTCCTATTTTTTCAATTCTTTGAATTAACAAATTTTGCAGCAATCTGATTCACAAAGGGAGCAAATGAACTTCAACCAGGTCCCCTTCCTTGACCACATTTTGCTCCACGGGTAAGTAAATAACAGCATTTGCAATCGCAAAGGAACGTAATGCAAATGATTCCTGACCATCGAGCGGTATAACTTCACCACCCACAACCAGTCCTTTGAGAAATTCGTCGCGCTCACCTTGGAAGGAGTAAGCAAGCTTTGCAGGCATTTTCAACGTTGTTAAAAACGGATCTTTCCTGCCCGACATAATTCTCAGCGCAGGCAGCACGTATTCGTAATAACAAACCAACGAAGAAGCGGGGTTTCCCGGTAATGCAAAGAAAAATTTATCTTCCCGTTTTGCAAATAATAATGGCTTACCCGGCTTCTGACGCACTTTATAAAATATCGTTTGAGCACCTAATGCTTCCACAGCTTTCCCTACAAAATCATAATCCCCTACCGAAATTCCTCCTGAAGCCAGCACCACATCATTATTTTCTGCTAACTCACTCAGCCCTTTTATCGTCGACTCCAGGTTGTCGTCCGCATATTTGATTTCAAGATCCGCGATTCCTTCCTTTTGCAATGCAGCTGCAAGCATAGCAGAATTTGACTCAAAAATTTTTCCATGAACAATGGAATCTCCTTTATGAAGCAATTCGTCACCTGTTACAAGCAGGCCAATTTTTGGTTTTCTGTGCACGCTGGCTTCCCATATATTCATTCCCTGCAAAAACCCAATGCTACCCGGTGAAAGAAAAGTGCCTTTTTCCAATGCAATAGCGCCCCTTTGAATTTGCTGGCCAATATTTCTTACATTTTTACCGGCCGTTACAGGGAACTCGTGAATGCATATTGTTCCATTTGCGGATGATGTATTTTCCTGCATAACAACTGCTGTGGCTCCATCGGGAACGGGCGCCCCTGTGAAAATCCGCATCGCATTGCCGGGGATTAATGTTTGCGTAGTGGTTTGCCCTGCTTTTGATTCTCCTGAAATTTTAAGGATTGTGTCCTTTTCTAAAATATCAGTGTCGATAATCGCATATCCATCCATAGACGATTGCCTGAAAGATGGCAAGGACATTGGCGCTAAAATATCACTGGCCAAAACATGCCCTAAAGCATCCCGGACCTCCAATGTCAAAGCGGACAGAGCCGTTACATTTGCAATAATCTTTTGTTTAGCCTCGTTTACCGTAACCATAATCTCAAAGAAAAGCGAAAATGCAAGTTAGCATATCCGTGCTTTCAATGTCTGAAAATAGATTTTTAATGTAGGTAGTTTTCTAAAAAAAATGGGCAAATCCGGTCAAATGGGCATTTTTCATCTTGGCTTTACGTGTTAACTGCCTGGTTTACAGAGACCGTAAAGCATCTGTTACAATTAATTCTATTTAAAATTATATAAAATAGTAGATTTTGCGTTTTGTGATGGTCTGCATTTGCCAATTTTAATTTCACTTTTATGCCCGTACGCAGAGTAAAGCGCGAAAATTAGCATTTTTCACCAAACGAAAACGTCTTGAATTAATACTACAAAGCAGCTTCATAATGTGCTATAAATCAAAGTTTTAGCTAATAATGAAATATTTTTAATTCAATACCGTTATCTTTGTTCGCTGGCTTTATGCCTTTAACTATGTTCCACGAAATGAAAAATGAATGATTAAACTTATCTTTATGGCCCTCTCAATCGCAATAATGGGTAACGAACCAATGAGCGAGGTGGGGGTGGAAAAGAAGGGACTGAAAGAGACAACAATTATAGATTCAGATCTTCTTGCTATTGACTTTTGTGGCGAGGCTGTTCCACTAACAGAGCTTCGAATCGCTGAGCGATATCAAAATATGATCAGAAATTACGACAACCCCACCTTTCGTAAGCTGATGACTAAGACCCAAAAAAGAATCAAGATTATAGAACCGATTCTTAAAAAGTATGGAGTACCAGCCGATTTCAAATATCTCCCATTAATAGAGAGCGCCATGACAAACGATGCAAAATCGCATAGGGGCGCGGGAGGCTACTGGCAACTAATGCCTGCTACGGCAAAATCTCTCGGACTGGTTGTTAATGAAACCAGGGACGACCGAAAACATCTCACAAAATCAACGCATGCCGCAGGCAAATATCTGCGCAATCTTTATCGTCAACTTGGTTCATGGACACTCGTGGCAGCTGCATATAACGCGGGACCGACGCACATTCAGAATAAACTGGATGCACAGAACAAGGACGATTATTTCAAACTGCGTTTAAACTCAGAAACTACCCGATATATTTATAAAATACTGGCTGTCAAAGAATGGTTCAACAATCCCGAAAGAAGTAAAGAATGGGGAAGCGGAGACGTGGTTGAGCGTTTGGAGGATTTTAAAGTAGAGCAGAAAAAAGCTGAATTGCAATTGGAAAAAGCCGAATCTGAAATGAAAAAGGCTGCTTTACTAGAAAAAGCTGAATTGCAACTCGCGAGAGAGTCCGGCAAACTTGTCGCCGGCTCCTGATCTGATCATTTTATTTGGCATAAAGTTGAAGAAAAGGATACATTATCCTTTTCTTTGTGTTGTTATGAGGGGTTAGCAAAACTGGCCTGAAAACAACTTCAATTTTTATTCAAATTCTCTTTTAAATCAATATGACAAAAGCAGAAATGATCACTGACAAAGGAACCATGCTGATCGAATTTTACGATGAGGATGCTCCCGGAACGGTGAAAAACTTTGTTGATCTTTCAAAAAAAGGATTTTACGACGGACTGATCTTTCACAGGGTGATACCGGATTTTATGGTTCAGGGTGGAGATCCAACCGGAACCGGTCGCGGTGGCCCGGGCTATAAAATCGATTGCGAACTAACCGGTGGCAACCAATATCATGACCGTGGCGTGCTTTCAATGGCACACGCTGGTCGTAACACAGGCGGATCACAGTTTTTCATCTGCCATAGCCGCAGAAACACCGCGCACCTGGACGGAAACCACACTTGTTTTGGTAAAGTCGTAGAAGGCGTTGATACTGTTGACCTGCTTCGCCAGGGCGATAAGATCCAGAAAATTACCATTATCGAGGAGCAGGCTTAATATCCTGACTGTCTTGAACAGCAAAAAGGCTTGGATTCGCTCCAAGCCTTTTCTTTTTGCCCTGGGCTAACCGCCTGAGGCTGTGCACCCGAAACTGTCTGTCTCCTCTTACCAGAAGTGAGCGTATAAGAATGTAATCAGGCAGATTACTACAACTGCGCCGACAATAAAGCTGCGGTGCGGAATAAACATAGCTGTATCAATGGCCAATCCTTTCTTTTCATCAGGCATTACCAAGCCTAAAATCACCATCACTACCACACAGATCAGGAATACCAGGCCCATGCGGTCAAGGAATGGGACCTGCGTCCAGTCGGCGAATGGGAAATAATTGTTATGCATGGCCAATGCGATGAGGAAACCGCCTACTATCGCAAATAATGCTCCGGCAGAATTGGTTCGTTTCCAGAAAAAGCCCATGATAAACGAAGCAAAAATACCAGGAGAAAGCAACCCGGTCATTTCCTGAATGAATTGAAAACCTCCTTTTTTATCAATGCCCATGTAAGGAGAAACGATAATCGCAAGGATCATTGAAACCACCACAACAATACGACCAATGCGCACGAGCGTCTTCTCATCTGCGTTTTTACCAATATAGTTTTTGAAAATATCTAGTGTAAAAATCGTCGAAATACTATTTGCCTTACCGGCCAAAGATGCAACGACCGCTGCTGTTAATGCCGCGAAAGAAAGTCCCTTTAAACCAGCAGGAAGCAAATTAAGTAATACTGGATAAGCCTTATCCGCATTAAGCTGACCATCTGCGTCAAGCATTTCAGCCTGGAACAGGCCTTTGCTATACAACGCATAAGCCGCGATACCCGGCAAAACGACAATCACAGGCATTAAAAGTTTCAAGAATGCTGCGAAGAGAATTCCATTCCGTGCAGTTTTCAGGTCGGCGCCCAAAGCCCGCTGAGTAATATATTGATTACATCCCCAATAATTAAGGTTCACAATCCACATACCACCAAGGAGAACCGCCAGTCCGGGTAATTGCATATAGAATGGGCTTGTTTTCGGGAAGATCATGTGGAAATGGTCGTCATGATTTTCGCGCATCATTTTGATCCCGCTCATAACCCCATCAATTCCAGCATCGCCGGAAACCAGATTTACAGCCAGATAAGTAGTTGCAAGTCCGCCAATTACAAGAAAAAACACCTGGATCACATCAGTATAACCAATCACTTTCATTCCGCCAACCGTAATAATGATCGCGAAGACAGCCAGCGCTATCATACAGAATTGAAAGTCTAGACCTGAGATCCCGGAGACCGCTAGCGCACCCAGATATAGGATAGATGTAAGATTAACCAGGATATACAACGCCAGCCAGAAAACGGCCATAATTAAGCTCACGGTGGGATTATAACGCTGGCTCAAAAACTGAGGCATTGTGTAAATCTTGTTTTTGAGATAAATAGGCATAAAAAAAACGGCTACAATCACGAGTGTTGCGGCCGCCATCCATTCATAAGTTGAAATACCTAAACCCATGGAAAATCCGTTTCCGGACATTCCGATGAACTGCTCAGCAGAAATGTTAGACGCGATCAACGACGCTCCGATCGCCCACCAGGTGAGTGAACCTTCTGCTAAAAAGAAATCCTTGGTTGATTCTGTTTTTGACTTTTTCCGTTGATAAATCCAATACCCGTAACCGGAGACGACGATGAAATAAAAGAAGAAAACAATATAATCCAGGCTTTGTAATTGTTGCATTTCAAATAATAAAATAGATGAATGGATGAGGTTTGTCGGTTCAAATCGAAAGGTACATTATTTTCAGAAAATAGTGCAAAACCAAAAAAGACGCAGGACGATTAACCCGCCTTTTTTAATGTGTTCATAAATATAGTTACAAGCTTATAATCGCAATGTCTTTATTCCGATATTTTCTTTGAATCCTGGAATCTCAATGGATTTGTAGGAAGTTTTTTAAACCAGTAGGCGCGCCGCTTCTGCTCGGCATTTTGATAAGCTTCTTCGAAACTTTTGCCCTGTTCCAAATCGCTGATCAGCCGCTGCAGCCCATCTTTTTCTGAAAGGATCATCCAATAAGAAACTTCCATACCGGCCGACATATAAGCAAGCATCACCTGTTTCTGGCTGGTGTTAAAAAACCCCTTTATGGAAGCGATATCCCTGAGTTCCAAAATTTGCTGCCCGCCACCCGTGTAGTAAAGCCATTCATCCATATAGTCGAAGTAACGCCCTATTTTATCGGGATTATTAACAAAACGCCTGTCGAGCATGAGCGCAATGCCTTCGTTGAACCATTGGGGGATTTTGGTGGCGATGGTCCACCACCCCAGCCTTTCCAGTAGTTCCGTATGGCTCATTTCATGGCTGATCACGTCCACATTCATTCCCTGCGTGTTCAAAATCACAAAAGAGTTACCCCAAGGCGTTCCCAGGCTGCATCCCGCGCCTTCAGTGCTGCTGCAATATTTTTGATACTGCTGCGGATTGCTGCAAACGATAATGATCGGTTTGGACTTTTTACCATTAAAAAAAGAATCAACCCGCGCCTCGGAACTGCTGATAATAGATCTCAGCTTCTTATGATTCACCGGTTTAATTTCCGGACTGAAATAGATCTTTCCATTATCCGAGCGGAAGTCAGACAAGCGGATTAATTCACAATAAAATATTTGGGGGTAGAGGAAGAAGAGGCTAGCAGTGATAACTAGAAAACCCACAATCAACAGCTTACCCAAGCGAATGTAACGTTGCTGAGGTAAATTGTTGGGTTTCAAGGGTGAATGTTGGGTTGATAGGAGTTGTAGGTCTTTGCTAGTCTGTCACGCTGAGCAGACCGTGCCGTCGGGCGGTCGAAGGCGCGTTACCAAGGAGTAGCGCGCTTCGGCTCCGCTCAGCGTGACAGACTAGATTAGTGCTTGGACCGTCGGGCGGCACGGTACGCTTAGGCTGACAAAGCAAATAGCTTCCTAGCTAGCTCTAATGCTTAAAATGACGAATGCCAGTCGTAACCATTGCTACGCCATTCGCATTGCAGTAATCTGTGGAATCCTTATCGCGGATAGAACCGCCTGGCTGGACAACAGCTGTAATCCCCGCCAGATGTGCTATTTCTACGCAATCGGCAAATGGGAAAAATGCGTCTGAGGCCATTACCGCTCCATTTAAGTCAAAACCAAATGCTTTGGCTTTATCAATTGCCTGGCGCAAAGCATCCACACGGGAAGTTTGTCCTGTTCCGCTGGCCAGCAGCTGGTTTTCTTTGGCCAAAACAATTGTATTCGACTTGGTATGCTTGCAAACTTTTAATGCAAATTCAAGTGCGGTAAGCTCGCTCGCGGTCGGCGCTTTTTCGGTAACTGTTGTAAACTGAGATTGAACTTCGGTAGACAAATCTTTATCCTGTACTAAAACGCCATTTAAAATGGTTTTGAACATTATTTGTGGCAACACGACTGCATTGCGTTTCAACAGAATTCGGTTCTTTTTCGACTTTAAGACTTGCAGCGCATCTTCATCATATTCGGGAGCGATCAGAATCTCCATAAATAATTTGTTAAGCTCCTCAGCCGTAGCCAGGTCCACTTTTGAATTGGTAATCACCACACCACCAAAAGCCGATACCGGATCGCAGGCCAATGCATTATCATAAGCCTCTTTCGCCGTTGGCGCAGTAGCAATTCCGCATGCATTTGTATGTTTTATAATAGCAAACGTCGGGGCTGCATCAGCAAATTCATCGATCAGGTTTACACACGCATCAACGTCTACTAAATTATTGTAAGACAATTCCTTACCATGCAGTTTATCAAAAATCCCTTCCAGATCGCCATAATATGTTGCATTCTGATGCGGGTTTTCGCCGTAGCGCAATGTCTGCGAGGCCAGACTTGTAAAATCAAAAAGCTCCTTATCTGTCTTTTCCTGACCTGCCGTAAAAAAGCGATTGATCGCACCGTCGTAATGTGAAGAAACCGCAAATGCCTGACCAGCATAGTAACGACGATCTTCAATGTCCGTTGCGCCGGCTTTTGCAGTCAGCAATTCCACAACCTCGGCATATTGGCTGCGCGAAGAAACGATCAGCGTATCTTTGAAATTTTTGGCAGTAGCCCGAATCAGCGAAATGCCTCCAATGTCTATTTTTTCAATAATATCCTCTTCTCCTGCACCCGAAGCAACGGTTTCCTCAAACGGATAAAGGTCCACAACCACCAAATCAATGGCCGGAATGTTGTATTGCTGGGCTTGCGCAACATCACCGGCGTCATCACGACGGTACAGAATGCCGCCCATGATAGCCGGGTGCAAGGTTTTCACTCTTCCTCCAAAAATAGAAGGGTAACCGGTCAGCTCTTCCGCTGCGGTGACAGGAATATTTAAGTTTTCAATGAAAGTCTGAGTGCCGCCGGTGGAGTAAAGTTTGACACCATTGTTATGCAACAGGCGAACCAAAGGTTCAAGTCCATCCTTATAATATACAGATATAAGAGCGGATTGGATTTTTTTCGACATTGTGGGATATATGATTTCTCTGACTGAAAAATAAACCGCAAAGATAGCCGAAAAAAGTACGAAGTTTGAAGTAGAAACTGCTAAAATCGAAGACATAACTCACGAATTATAAGCATTAAAATCAAAAAGCGATGAATCTTGATCTGACTGGAAAAACGGCCCTGGTTTGTGGAAGCACGCAGGGAATCGGCCTGGCATCTGCCATTGAACTGGCATTATTAGGTGCAAATGTGACCTTAGTGGCGCGTAATGAAGAAAAATTGAGGGAGGCCGTAGACACGCTAGACACGTCAGCCGGACAGCTGCACCGCTACGTCGTGGCCGATTTTGCTGATCGTGAAAATGTAAAAGACGCCATCGAAAATTACCTGCGCCTCGTGCCCGACGTCCACATCCTCATCAATAATACAGGCGGCCCATCCGGTGGCCCGATCATCGAAGCAGACACCGATCAGTTTCTCAAAACATTCCAGATGCACGTCATCAACAACCAATTTCTGGCGCAGGCGGTGGTTCCTTCTATGAAAAAAGCGGGTTATGGCCGGATCGTCAACATTATCAGTACTTCGGTAAAACAGCCGATTGTAGGACTCGGCGTTTCCAACACCATTCGCGGCGCCGTGGCAAGCTGGTCTAAAACTTTATCCCTGGAATTAGGACAGTTCGGCATTACTTCGAATAATGTTCTGCCTGGCTACACGGTCACATCGCGCCTGGATGCCGTTCTGGAAATGCGGAGTAAAAATTCAGGAAAGTCCAAAGATGAAATTGCGCTGGAAATGCAGTCCGCCATTCCTATTCGTCGATTCAGTGAAGCAAATGAAGTTGCCGCAGCGGTGGCATTCCTGTGCAGCCCCGCAGCTGCCAGCATTAGTGGTGTAAATCTGCCTGTGGATGGCGGCAGAACAGAAAGCATGTAGTATTAATTTTATAAAAAATTAAGTAAAATCGAGTTTCCTTTGATACATTTGGAAACAACTCCAAATGTATTTTTTGTGCGACTTTTCCGGCCTTCAATTCTTTGCATTGCACTGCTATTTATCTCCTATTTTTCCTCTGCTCAAAATGACAGCGTTTTTCTGAAAAATCAGATAAAACCAGTTATTGGTAAGGCTGTTTTGAATTATAAAAAACAAGATCTCTACTTGAAAGGCCTGGAAGGAAAACGGTCGATCCCTTTTGCTGAAATTTTGGAAATTAAAAACGGGAACGGTAAATATTATGTAAGCAAAGTTGCAGGGAAAGGCAGCGCATTATTCGTATTGCTTGTAAAAGGTCCGTTCAGTCTTTTATTCAATGAGAAAAACAAACTATTTTATATCGAGAAAAAAGATTCAGTGCTTGTTATTTCTCAGCAACATATAAAACGTGCACTGCCCATTATCTTTGGAAAAGAGCTTTTGGAAGCATATTATATCAAATCCAACATCCAGCCACAATACTCGGCCCGATATCTAAAAAACCTGACGCTTTACGCAAATCAGTCCCGGGGTGCTGATTCGGAAACTTTCGAGGAGAGCCTGAATCAGTTTAAAGCCTCCGTTCGCATTGGTCCTTATATTGGCTATGGCTACAATAACACAGCTTTTGACATTAATGCAGGCACTGTGAAAGGAAGGGTTGCCTATCGAAAAACCGAATTTACCAGCACTTCATCCATTCCCTTAGGCCTTCGTGCGGACCTGGATCTTTCGAAAAGAGTGGGAATTGAGTTTGGTGTCTATTTTAATAGTACGAAGGCTGAAAACATCTTCATGGAAAACACCGGCGTTCATGTTATTCCGTTTCCCCAGTCCATTCTCATACCAAAAAAATACGATACTGATCTTAAAACGACTGCTTTCTCCTACCAAGCACTTCATTTTGACCTGGCAATGAATGTAAATTTGAACCGCGACGAACGAAGCAAGTTTAAACCTTACGCCTTCGCGGGTCCGACCGTTGCGATAATGCTTAAAAACCAAATCAAGCAAGCCACTGGCTATCAAGAAGACGCACAATCGGAAATGGGCTATTTTTATAGATGGACAAAATTAGATTCAAAGAAATATCTTGTTGGTTTCAATGCTGGATTAGGTGTTGATTATGCTTTAAACAAGCGCATTACATTAAATGCCTCTGCGAAATTCACCGGTGGGCTTTATCCAAAAATTCGCAATCGGACATTTCTTACAAAAACCCAAAATGACACTTCTGCACCTGATACCGGATTTGGAGTGTTCGAATCCAGCTTCTGGCATTCATATGACCAATATTTGCGCATGTTCAGTGTGGGTCTTTCGGCGAATTATAAATTGTAAATCAGCATTAATCAGCTTATTAACCTCATTTTAGGTCCCGATGCGCTTGCTCAGATCAACACTTACCTTTATTGTCGTTTCAGGATTGTCAATTTCCTGCTCAAAAGATGAGAATACGACACCAAAATTATGTCGGTATATCGGTCAGAGTTACAAGATGGAGCAGACCAGCCCCGGTGACATTTTTAGCGAAACGTATGTATCTGACTTCAAACAAGATGATGAAGGAAAACTGATTGAGGCGTCCGCTACAAGAAGAACAATTAACAGAGAGATGTATACTGAACTGGTCAACTCTGACGTCACCGAAACAAAATCCTACATTCTTAAATACAATGAGCAAGGATTTCTTACTGAAATGGCAATAACTACACTTACATTACAGGAAGGAGGGAAAACCGCTTCGTTTCTCTACGCAAATTATCCACCCTATCGCCATGGCAAAATCGTAGCAAAAGAAGTCAATACATTCCAATATGAGTCAGATCTGGTACGAAGTGCCACCCGAACAAGTGTTGTGGATTTTAGGAGTGAAAGAAACCTGGATGTAAAAGTTAATCCGGAGGCTAAAAAGGAATACATATATGAAACAGGAGGGGTTATTAAAACAATAACCGAAACTATCGGCAACAGCTCTTCGGTAACACAATTTGAAAATGGGGTGAAAGCATCAACGCCTACCAATAAGTATGACGAAAAAGGCCAACTTGTCCAGACGTCATCTCCGGATAGCGAATACAATTTGAAATATGATGCCAATGGAAATATTCTCAGTGTGGAGGCCATTTACCAGTCAAAACAACAGTTCCTGGAGACAAGAACACACGACAGTAATCCTAACCCTGACAAGCTTCTTCCCCAGAAGTTCAAAGGGATTCCCGAAGAAATGAGAATTCTGCAATTCACGGATGGAAGCAATAATTTGGTCAGTAGCAAGTCTGTTTATCCTGATAGGCCGCCTTACGAGGAAAAGACGGTCTACACCTATAATAGTACAGGATATCCTGCCACCGCAGTTACGACTTTTACCCAATCAGGCACCCTGATTACCAAAACAACCACATACAATTACCAGGATTGTCAATGAGCAATGTCCCCCCAAATAATTAAACAATAGGAAGGAAAATTTGTTTTATTTGACTTAATTTTAGGAGAGCGTGCTGGGAGCGGGCGTTTTAAGTCTATGATATACAAATACTTCTTTGTCTTAATTTTCGTGTTGGCTGGCAAACTGTCTTTCGGACAAGGCGCAGGGAATTTTATTAGTTACGAAAAGGGAAAAGGAAGCCTTACGATTCAGGGGACGAGGGGGACAATGTACATTCAATCCTTCTCTCCGGAAATATTTAAAATTCAGCTACTTCCCTCAAAAAGCTCCCCTTCGCTGGATAGTTCCTTCTCCGTTGTCCTGCCGCCGTTGAGCGAAATACAGAGCACTATTGAAACCAGTAACAGCATTGAAATCCGATCCGGAAAGTGTACGCTTGTGATCGATAAATTCCCGCTGAATGTTGCGCTGAAATCCGGTAACGATATCACGATCAAGGAGACGAGGGGTTTTGTGCAAACCAGGGATTCTGTTAGTTTCCTTTTTAGCATTAACCCAAAAGACGTTTTTCACGGAGCCGGCAGCCGACCATTCGGACCGGATCTGAACAGGAAGGCATTTGACTTTTATAACACCTGGGAATACGCTTATTACGATCAGGCGACGGGATTATCGCAGAGTTTCAATGTGCCGTTTATCATTTCTTCTCACAAATACGGACTCCTATTCGACACAGATCGCCCGGGCTCCATGCGTATGTATATCGGCGCGGTGGACTCAACATTGCTCCGCGTCGAATCGGTAAGCACCGGAAAATGGGCCTATTATCTGATTCACGGAAATAACAATGATGAGATCCTGGCGAACTACACGCTTCTCACCGGCCGCCAGCCGCTGCCTCCGCGATGGGCATTCGGTTACATTCAATCCAAATCGGGTTATAAAAACGAAAGCGAGGCGACCGTTGCGGTTACTAAGCTGCAAAATCAGGGCTTCCCGCTGGATGCACTGGCATTGGACATGCATTGGTATGGAGACGAAAGTTTGCGCGGAAATGTGGATTGGGATGCTAAAAACTGGCCTAAGCCAGCTGAAATGATCAAAAATCTCAGCGAAAAAGGCGTTAAGACAATACTCGTCGCCGAACCTTACATTAGCACCAGATCTGTAAATTATAAGCCGGCTGAGGCAGCGTTGCTTTTCGTAAAAAAGCCCGGAACGAATAACACTTACATTCAGACCGTTGGCAGCACAACGGTTGGTTTGCTCGATATTTTCAAACCCGCCGCGCAATCCTGGCTTTGGGAAAAGTATAAAAAACTCGCGGATCAGGGAATAGCAGGCTGGTGGAGTGACAAAACCGAGCCTGATGTCCACGCCAGGGATGCAATTCACGAGTTGGGCAACGCATTCCAGATCCACAATCTTTATCCGCTATTTTGGTCAAAAACCTTTTACAACAACTTCACCAAAGACTTCCCGAATAAGCGTATTTTCAGCTTGTCACGCTCCGGGTGGGCGGGGTCGCAGCGATATGGCGTATTGCCGTGGAGCGGTGACGTGGGCCGCTACTGGGCTGGTTTAAGGCTGCAAATTCCGATCATTACACAAGCAGGAATGTCCGGCCTTGCCTATATGCACTCTGACGTGGGTGGCACGGTTACCATGTCTGATAAGACGGACAAAGATGAAGAGCTGGATCTGCGTTGGTTTCAATTTGCCACTTTTACTCCGATTTTAAGAAGCAGCGGCCAGCGCGAAAATGTTGAGCCGTTCAATCTCAGCGAGCCTTTTTACAGCACGGTTAAGAAATACGCGAACATTCGTTATCAGTTGTTGCCTTACATTTATTCACTGGCATGGAAAAACAGCGTTTCCGGGCGGCCCATTTGCCTGCCTATGGATTATTTCATCAATAGTAAGGCGCTTGCCAATTTGAATGATCAGTATTTTTTTGGAGAAAATCTGCTGATCGCGCCGGTCCTGCTGCACGGCATGCCCTCCCGGCAGGTGGTCCTCCCGCCAGGAAAGTGGTTCAATTTATGGACGAGCGAGGTGCACAACGGGAATGCGGACATTTTCCCAAAAGTTAATGTCGATCACATTCCGGTTTACGCCAAAGGCGGCAGCTTTATTCCCTTTGCAACATCAACCACAAAAAAATCAACGGGCTTTTATAACTCCGACAGCCTGACTATCAAGTTCTTCCAGGACATTTCCGTTCCTACGTCGGAATTTACGATGTTTCATGATGATGGCATTGATCCCAACTCCCTGGGTAAAGCGCAGTATGAGCTGATCCATTTTGAAGGGAAAGTATCCAATGACCATGTTAATGTGACCATTGAGAGAACCAAAAGCTTTGATAAATCGCTGGCTAAAAGGCATTTAATTTTTGATATAGAGAATGTTACATCTGCGCCGCTTTCTATGATGCTTAATGGCAAAGCCATCCCGATTGTTTACCTTATCAATGAACTTAAGAACGGAACGGCTTACTACGATCTCTTAAAACGGCAGCTGAAAGTTCAGTTCGACTGGGATTGTAATGTGACCGCTAACATTTCGGTGCTTCGCGAAGGGCTTTCCGTGATTACGGGCTCAGAACCTGGCCTTAATAGTAAAGTTTTAAACGTTTTTCCAAATCCTGGGCGCGCGCCGCTTTCGGTTGAGATCAGCATTCCGGAATCGGGCTTTTATGAACTGGACATTTATAATTTAGCCGGAAAATCTGTCTATAAGCAGTCATTAGGGCAGCATAGCAAAGGAAAAGTGCTGGATTTGAGCCTGGATTTACAACTTTCAGGTGGCGCATATTTGGTTAGGCTCCGCAACAGCCAAGGTCAATTTTTCACAAGGAAAATAGTTATTCAATAAGCGATGAATTACCGGCTTTCTATTTTACTTACAACACTGATAACAGGCGTTACGGCTTGTGTCGAGCCTTATAGTGTCGATTTCGGAAGTTCAACGGAGTATGTTGTTGTCGATGGCGTGGTTACTGATCTGGACGGACCGCAGTTTATCACTTTATCCAAAACAAACCCTGAGGCAAAAAATGAAAGCTCCGAATTCACGCAAACGATCTGGACAAAAGGGCAATCGACATTGCCATTGGAAAAAGCGAAGGCCAAAATCATTGTTAATGGCACGCAAACTCTCAATCTGACAGAAGTTGAACCCGGGATTTATCAGCTTCCCGTCAATTTCAAGGGGAAAGTTGGTGATGCATATGAGTTGGAATTTCAGACGGAAAGTGGAAAAAACTATAAGTCTTCGTCTGAAAAAATGCTCCCGGTTTCGGCGGTTAAGCGGGCCTATGATGTTTTCAATCCCAAAGGCATTCCCAAACTTTCCGAATATTATGGCGAATTCACGCCCAGCAACGACATTTATCTGGATTTTGATGATCCGGCAGGCGAAAAAAATTTTTATCGCTGGCAATGGACACTTTGGGAATTACAAAAAACCTGTACAACCTGCAACCAGGGAAAATACTATCTCTTTCCTTCCGAAAACGGTGTAGACGGCGACTGTTTCAAAGACCTGACGCTCAAATTCAACAACATTTACGATTACACCTGCGAAGATCTTTGCTGGGATATTTTTTACAGCACAGACATCACCATTTTCTCGGACATCTACACCAACGGGCAGAGCCAAAAAGACAAGATGGTCGCACAGATCCCGCTTTTACAGTCCAATCCATGCCTGGTAAGCTTGCAGCAAAATTCGCTTACTCCGAATGCTTACCGATTTTTAAAACTCATACAGGACCAGGCTAATAATTCGGGAACACTGGCCGACACGCCGCCTGCGCCGATCCAGGGCAACGTTTTAAACCAAAATGATAAAAACGAGCTCATTATCGGTTTTTTTACGGCGTCGTCGGTTTCGGAATACAGGACAATGCTTTGGAGAAAAAATATAAAGAATGCGGCTGTGCTGAACCAACTGTTTAAAACCATTCATAACCGCGATCCAATCCTGGAAGAGCGTTCGCCCGAGCGGCCTTTCATCCCGCTGTCTATTTGCAAAAGGAGCCGATCGCGTTCTCCATTTTTACCAAAAGACTGGAAATGGACCCAGTAAGTGCCAAAATGATTTGTGAATGAAAAGACTATACTACTTTCTTTTCTTATTGGTCAATGTTCTACCCGCATTCGCGCAGGGACTCACGATCACGGGCACAGTCAGAGATTCGGCGACGCTTGCTCCATTGCCCTCGGCCGCTATCATAATCGATTACAGGAAAAGCTGGTCGGCGGCGCAGATGGATGAGAAAGGCAATTTTACAATTAATCTTCCCAGCGGCGATCACGTGTTGGTAATCCGGCATGTAGGTTACGAGTCTTTTAAAGTTTTCATAAAAAGCGGCACGCCGAAAATCCATTTCGATGTATTGATGACGACAACTTCGAGCCAGTTGGAAGAAGTGATCATTACCAGCAAAGGATTTGATCAAACGATTCGACAGCCTATTTTAGGCTCATTGCAAATCAACATTAAGACGCTGGAAAAGCTGCCTTCTGCCTTTGGAGAACTGGACATTTTAAGAAGTCTTCAAATGCTGCCCGGCGTTTCGAGCGTTGGTGAGGCGTCCAATGGTGTCAATATCAGGGGCGGAACAACGGATCAAACGCTCATTCTGCTGGATGACACGCCGATCTTTAACCCGACCCATATGTTTGGCTTGTTTTCTGTCATTCCTCCGAACACGGTTAACAGCCTGGATCTTTACAAAGGAAATGTTCCCGCGCGTTTCGGCGGCCGGGTTGCTTCTGTGTTGGATATCTCAACTAAAAACCCAAACCTGGAAAAGCTAAGACTGGAAGGCGGCATTAGCCTGGTATCGAACAGATTGATGGTGGATGTGCCTGTTATCAAAGGAAAACTGGGCATTTACCTGGCCGGCCGGGGTGCGTTCAACGACTTTATTCTCCCGAAGCTTGACAAGAAACTGAACAACATCAGCGCCAAGTTTGGAGAACTTTCGGCCAAGTCCTTTTGGAAGATCAACAACAAAAATACGCTCACTTTTATGGGCTATTACAGCAATGATTATTTTAAAACAGACCTGCTTACTAACCTGCCCAATGTTGTAGGAACGGATACTTATTACAAGCACATTACAACCAATGGCATGCTGCGCTGGCTGCATTTGATCAGTCCGGAAATTAGCCTTCAAACGACGGCCATTTATGCGAAATATGCGCCGGATATCGGCACCAAAGAAAAGGAAACGGGCAATTTGGTAAAATTGGAATCGGCTGTGGAGCAACGTCAGGTCAAGTCCAACATTAATTATCAGCTGTCCAACCACAAGTTTGAAACCGGGTTTATTGCGACACAATATGTGATATCGCCCGGGACTCTGGAACCGGGTTTGAGTCGGAGCGTGAACTACATTGCAACGCCGACCGAACATGCCAATGAAGTGGCCTGGTATGCGGATGATGAGATCAATTTTTCAAAAAAACTGGCTATTTCGCTCGGATTGCGCTATTCTTTCTTTATGGCAACGGGCAAGGCTGTGGTCCGGAATTACCTGCCCGATCAGCCGAGGGATGACTTTTCAGTTGTGGATTCAACGGTTTATAACAAAGGCAAGGTTTCAAAAGCATATGGCGGACCCGAGCCGCGTGTGGGATTGCGTTATGCGCTTAATGATCGCATTTCATTCAAATTCGGCTATAACCTGATGCGGCAATACATTCAGGTGGTTTCAAACACGGCCACGCCTATTCCGACTTCGCGTTGGAAAACGAGCGATACGCACATTAAACCGCAGATCAGCCACCTATTCACAGCGGGATTTTATCAGTCGTTCAATGATAACATTTATGAGATCACATTAGAAGGTTATTATCGCAATGCCAAAAACATTATAGATTACAAACCCGGGGCAGATTTTCTTCTACAGGAATATCCCGAAACGCAGATGATCCAGGGGAAAAACAAGTCCTATGGCGTGGAAATGATGCTTTCCAAGAAAAAAGGAAAGCTAAAAGGATGGGCAAATTACACTTATGCGAGATCTTTGAACATTGTCGGCGAAGATGCCGCATTAATCGAAAAAGTAAACCGGGGCGACTGGTATCCGGCCAATTACGACAAACCGCATACTTTCAACGCGTCGCTCGATATCACCGTAGATAGCCACAATTCGTTCGGCTTCACCTTTGCGTATAGCACCGGAAGGCCTTATTCCGAGCCGATTGGCTTCATAAATTATCAAAACAATGTTTACCCGTTTTACGACAAGCGCAATAACAAACGCATTCCCGATTATCACCGACTTGATTTCGCCTGGAACATTTACAATCCAAGCATGAAAAACCGGAGATGGCAGGGACATTGGACATTCTCAATTTATAACCTTTACTCCCGCCAAAATGCCTATTCTGTATTTTTCAAAACAGAAAATGCCGTTACTAAAAGTTATCAGCTGAATATTTTCGCAACGCCCATTGCGACGGTTGCTTATAATTTTACCTTTTGAGGTGCTATTTCTTTCTTCTGATGACAACCAGCTTGTCGTCATTTCTCGCAGCAACAATTGCGTCTCCGCTTTTTAATCTGATATTTTTCAAATGCTTTACCTGCCCTTTCACCTGTAACCCTTTTAAAGGTTCGGGTGTAAAATTGCAATTCCCGCGGTTAATAAGCACGGTTCCAAAATCGCTGTCATAGCGCCCCATTTGAATGTTGCAGTTATAAAAATTGCCCATAATGAGCACATCAGGCAATTTATCACCATTTGCATCAATGATCTGCGCATCGTAAAATGGCGTCCATTGCGCTTTGTATCCTAATGGTTTTACTTCAAAATTTCCTTTTCCATCATTCACTAAAACCGCATTCTGAAAATAATCTGCTGATAAAACCTGGGCTTCGTTCAACTTATCGGCTCCTACCAGATCGCCAATGCTGGCTTTTGCGAAATCAGTCGCGAAAATGTATTTTTTCCGGATAACAGGCATCTGTTTTTCCATTTCGAGCTTGGTAGGGAAAAGGGCTTCTTTGCCGTTGAGATAATACGTCAGCAATGGCTCCTTCCGCCCGTTCCCGTCATAATCATTGATATACATTTTTACCGGCTGCTCGGCATTTGCCTTCATTCTGCTGTTCAAACCCAAGTTTCCAGCCAGAATGTCCAGGTCACCATCACCATCAAAATCATACGGCATGACAAAATTCCACCAACCCTTTTTTTCGGTCAGCATCTTTTTGGAAAAGCTTTTACCATTGTTTTGCATCATAACAATCCCCTCCCATTCCAATGCGAGTAATAAATCCTGGTCGCCATCTTTGTCCAAATCGGCGAGCCTTGCATTTTTGACATAGCCAACGGAAGACAATTCCTTTGCATACTGGCCGGTCACATCCGCAAACTTGCCTGAACCGTCATTTTTGAGCAGATATGACTTCGGAATCTCTCCGTAATTTAGCGGTACAGCACGGCCACCAATAAAAAGATCCACAATGCCGTCGCCAGTGAAATCAAACGGCACGACGCAGGAAGCAGTTACATAAATGTTGGTAAATGCATCGGCTTTCGCACTCAGATTCCCTTTGCCATCATTGAGATAAATTCTAGGCATCTGGAATTCCGAGTTGTTGACATATTCATTGCCGCCGGTCGCTACAACGAGGTCAGGATGGCTGTCGCGGTTTACATCCACCCACTCCGCGCTCACTTCCTCATATGTGCTGTCTTTCAATAATGCAGCCTGCAATGATTCATTGAAAACGCCCTTATTAGTTTGAAGAAACAGATGGTTTCTGTGCTTTTTGGAAGAGCCAACGAAAATATCATCCAGCCCATCATGGTTAATGTCTGCAATCGATAATGCAGGGCCGTCGGCAGTGACCTCAAATGGAATGAGTGAATTCCGGTCGAATTCAACGAAATTGTTTTCCTCATGTTTGACGTCAACACCAAGTTGTGCGGCGATGTCATCAAAAGTATAATTTTTCGTTTCACGGCTTGTTTTGAATTTTTGGTAATCAAAAACAGGCAGGTCATTTTTGTAAGACAAGGCCAGCGAATCCTTCAAATCAGCCGTTCTCAGCACCTGGAAACGGTTATCAGGCCAAATAACGATCATGGAATCCACATCGGTTTTTTTGCCCAGACCAATGTTCATAGGAACCTCCATACTCGATTGAAAACCACGAACCGGAAATTTCTCAAAACTCAGCACTTTATCTTTCTTGAAGACCAGGCATTTTGTTCCGATTGCATTGACATTACCAGGCTTGCCTTTAAGATAAATACGCGTATAGTCCCCTTTTGAGACCTTTTTACTATTCAAATTTTCATACACAAAAGCCTTTTCATTAATGTTATTCGTCACAATGTCCAGGTCACCATCATTATCCAGATCCGCATAAACAGAGCCATTGGAATACGAAACCTGATCATTCCGTACGAGTCCTTCCATATCCTGGAAAGCCAGGTCACCTTTATTGGCAAAAAATTTGTTGTTCAGCTTAATTTCTGGCAACTTATCAGCCAGTCCCGGATCATTTTCATCGAAATTCTTATTCCTGATCTTCTCCTGAACCACGTCGTCCGATACAAATTTGATGTAGTCCGTATCATTCATCCGTTTAGGAATACCGTTGGAAATGAACAGGTCTTTCAAACCGTCATTATTGAAATCGGAAAAAAGCGCAGCCCATGACCAGTCGGTTGAATGCACGCCGGAATACATGCCTATCTCGCTAAAAGAGCCATTACCATTATTGTATTGCAGATTATTACGTGCAAACTGATAATTATAACCTTGCCGGATCTTGTATTTGAAGATGCTGTACATGTCCTCCCCTTCCGATTTTTTGAGGATTTCATAGTTCGACGGCAGCATATCCAGCGAGACGATTTCCGGGAAAATGTCATTGTTAAGGTCACCAATATCCACGCCCATCGAAAACTGGCTGGTGTGCATGAGCGACGAATCGGTCATATCCAGAAATGCGCCGTTTTTTTGATTGATATACAAATAATCATTTTCATGAAAATCGTTGCCAATATACATATCGGGATAGCCGTCAAAATTGATATCGCCAACGCCCAAACCGAGGCCGTATCCCAACGCAGAGCTGTGAATGCCTGTTGTTTTGGAAACTTCAATGTATTTTCCGTTGTCGTTTCTAAAAAGCTTATCGCCTGCCAGCGGATGATAAACATTTTCAAAAAGCGCCCGCCTGCCAAATGTCCCATTCTGGTGAACTGAATGATTGAGCTGGAACATATCCAGATCACCATCGAGATCATAGTCAAAAAACATTGCCTGTGTGCCAAAAACGACCAGATCCAAGCCATAGTCCTTCGATTTTTCCGCATAAACGGGAATACCATCCTTGATTTCCTGGCATACAAAGAGAAGGTTATGCCCCTTCATCGTTTCAAAATTGCCAACCTGGCTAATGTAAATGTCCAGCATGCCATCCTGGTTAATGTCCACAATGGAAACGCCGTTTGACCAACCTTTTTCTCCCGTGAAATTCGCCTTTTCGGTTACATCCTCGAACTTCATGCCCGATTTATTCAGGTAGATTCGATTAGGCTCCTGATTGCCCGTAAAGCAAAGGTCCACCAGTCCGTCGTTATTAAGATCACCCGCTCCTACGCCGCCACCGTTATAAAAATACATGTAGTAAAATATATTGAAATCCTTGGTGGGTTTCAGCGTGTTGGAAAAGTCGATTCCCGTTTTTTCTGCTGTCAGGAGGTCAAAATCATACTCCGCAATGTCCTTTTCCTTTGAGCAGGAAAAACCGGCCAGGAATAAGACAAATGGAAGAATCCTGAAAAATATTTTTCGAAAAAGCATGGACTACAAATTGGCCGGTTGCGGCTTATTAATCTTAAAAAGAACGGGTTTTGCATTGCTTACCAGATTGATCAGGTAAGGTGCGCCCTGAATGGTGATCGGGCTGATCTGTTTCACTTCTCCGTCAATAGCATAGCCGCTTTGCGTGCTCATTAGCAGATCAAACTGCATATTTCCTTTGTTAATCAGCACATTGCCACGGCATGCGTCCAATGCTCCCAGCTGCGGAATAAAATGTGTGTAATTGCCGCCCACAATCAGGTCAGGCTTACCGTCGGCATTCACATCGGCGCTTTCTATGGCATTCAAACAAGAGATTTGAGCCATATGCGGCAATTCTTTCAGGGCAAACTGGCCCTTGCCGTTATTCACGGCAACCGCAGATTTGAGATAGCTAACCGACTTTTCAACTGCCGCTTTCAGCAAATCTTTCGGAAAGAGATCCTGAACCGATTTGTTGGCATATTCGGAATGTTTCAGACTTTCCTTTTTCAAGAATGGGAATTGGGTTGTAAGCTCCCTTTTTAATAAAATCGGCATATCACGCTCGTCGACCGTTTTGGTCATAACCTTTTCAATTGTCCCGTTTTTATTAAAGTCGTTGATCCAGATTTTCAGCGGCGCATTTGTCGACGCTTTCAGTGAAAAATTCTCGCCGATATTGCCAAAAACAATGTCCTGATCGCCATCGCCGTCCATATCGGCCACTTTCAGGCAGCCCCAGAAGCCGGCAAATTGTTCGAGGCCGGTTGTGATTTTTTGAAACTTGCTGCCGTCGTATTTCAGTATAACCGGCGCCATCCAGTCGCCGGCGATAACAAGCTCTTTGGACTTATCGCCGTCTACATCCGCCCAGGAAGCATCGCGTACCATGCCTAACTTGGTTAGTTCCGGTGCAATTGTTTTTCCAATTTCCTTAAAAACACCCTTTCCATCGTTCTGATAAAGATAACTTCTCGGACTGGATCCATATTCACGCGGCACGCTCCGGCTTCCGACGAACAGGTCAACATCGCCATCATTGTCATAGTCATGCGCAACAATCACAGCTGTGTTCATGGAATTAGGTGGCAACGCACGTGTGTTGATTGCAAAATTCCCCTTTCCATCATTCAGATAAAGCCGTGTTGGCAGATCCGGGCTCGTGACGAGCGTTTCATTTCCTCCGCTTCCCACAACCAGATCCTGATCACCATCGCCGTCTGCATCAAAGAATATTGCCGCAGTGTCCTCAAAACCAGCCAGATCCGTAAAAACTTTTTGCGTGGACTTAACGAACGAAGTGCCTTTCTGCAAATACAACTGCCCGCCCTGCCCTTTCGCACCACAGACGTAAACGTCCGCCTTACCATCGCCGTCCACATCCCCGATCGCCGCTTTCGGGCCTTCCTGCGACAGCAGCATGGGAATGTTACGCTCATGATAAAAGTCCTCGTATTTGTCTTCCTGATGTATGTCGAAACCATCGCTGGCAATTTGCGTAAGCAGCATTTCTTTTGCCTGAGCAGGGTTATTAAAATCCGCTCCCGTATTACTAATCTTAAAATTCAGCGTAGTATCTGCACTGATCCTGGGATAGCTTGTTACTTTTCTGTTTGGCCAAATAATGCGAATGGAATCAATGGTATTAATCTTTCCTAAGCCAATTGTGATCGGATATTCCGTGCTCGACTGGAATCCACGTGCCGGATTAACTTGTTTGCTAAAAATCTGGTTGCCTGCAAAAACTTCGATTTTAGAACCAATCGCATATGTGTTTTTGCCCTCACCGGTCAGTTTGAGCTTGATATAATGGTTTTTTTCAGGCTTAGCTTCACTTTTATTTTTATAAACAAAACAGCTTTCATTCACATTATTTACAACCAGATCCAGATCGCCGTCATTGTCCAGATCCGCGTAAGCTGCGCCATTGGAAAAGGATTTTGCACCTAACCCAAATTCATCCCCGCGTTCCTTGAACCGCAAATCTCCTTCATTATGAAAAAAGTTGTTAGGAACGGGATTAGAAGGCATTTTGTCGATAATGTTCTGCATATTCTCTTTTTCCCCTGACATCACCATTTTTTGTGTGACTTCATTGGCAAAAAAATCTATAAAGTCCTGATCGAGAATATCGTGATAAATGCCGTTACAAACGTAAATGTCCGTTTTGGAATCATTATCTGCATCGAACATCAAGGCACCCCAGCTCCAATCACTCGCCGCAACTCCTGAATAATTTGCGATTTCACTGAATGTGCCGTCCTGATTATTGAATTGCAGGCTGTTTTGCATGTATTGATTATAAAAACCCTTCTCTTTTTTGAGGTTGAAGAGATAATGGTTTTCAAACGATGTGGTCGTTTTGTAGCGGTATTCTTCGCGTGGCAGCATATCTGTGACAAATAATTCAGGATAACCGTCATTATTAATGTCCGCCATATCCGCACCCATAGATGCCAGGCTTGTGTGCTTTACACGTTTTTCAAGCTCTTCGGAGAATGTCCCGTCCTTTTGATTGATATACAAATAATCCTTTTCGTAGAAGTCGTTGCAGATGTAGATGTCCGGATATTGGTCACCATTAATGTCGCCCACTGTAACGCCCAGACCGAAGCCGATCAAACTGCCATAAATACCCGCTTCCTGGCTTACGTCCACAAATTTGCCGTTGTCATTCCGCAACAATTTATCGCCTCCTCCTTTAAGAAAATCTTTCACAGGCCAGTCCTTCGCGCGCATATTGCGGTCGTTGGCGTAGTTCAATGTATTTACGGGAATGAAGCTGTTGTTGAGAATGTAGGCATCGAGATCGCCGTCGAGATCGTAATCGAGAAATGCTGCGTGCGTGGTATAACCTGTTTCGTTCAGGCCATACTGAGCGGCAGACTCTGTGAAAGTCTGGTCACCATTATTAATGTAAAGGGAATTGCCCTGTTTGTTGACAAATTTCTGGTAACCCGCATTGCAAACATAGATATCGAGCAAATTATCGCCGTTAATGTCGACCATGACAACGCCCGTACTCCATTTCGTTGGTTCCGCTACGCCGGCTTTGTTGGTAATGTCCTCGAATTTGAAATTGCCCTTGTTTAAATAAAGCTTGTTATCGCCCATATTGGCGGTGAAGTAAATATCGGGCAAACCATCATTATTAATGTCCCCTATCGCGACACCGCCCCCATTGTAGAAATTCCGGTAATTGAAGATGTTGATGTCCTCCTTGTCTTCGACCTTATTAACAAAATCAATGCCTGTCGCAGACGCATCCATTTCTTCAAATAAGCCGTCCGGTTTGCTGGAATCCTTGCAGGAAGATAAAAAGAACAGGAAAGTAAAAACAGCTGCCGTGTACACGGCGCCTATATATTTTGTTATCATTTAATTCGATATCGAGGAGCTGAAAACTTCTTTTTCAGTAATGTTGCCAAAACTAACAGCGGGCTTTTTATAAACGATGAAGCCTTCCGCGGGTATATATTTATCAGGCTGCTGGAAATCGCTATACTTCCCGACTTTCCCTTTAATCCGAAAAACCATTTTGTCTTTTGTAAATTCTGTTGCGGTAATCTCGCCCTCGGCCATCATGTAACCTTCCCCGATCATCTGTTGTTTGTCAATGATCTTTCCCATTTTAATACTTGTTTCAACCGGTCCGTTAGCTGTGATCGCTTTGGTAATAGGTTTGGCGGCATACCACTTTTCTCCTCCCAGATTAATAATGGTCTTGCCCTCAAACTGATCCGTTAATGTAAGGTTCATCATATTATCGGAGATCAGCGCCTGGCCCGAAAAAACGCTTTCATTTGGATAAAATTCTTTCCCTCCGATCGTTATGACAATTTTTGCCTCATTCTCCTTTAACGTCTGAAAAAGCTGGTCTGCGGCCTGATCGGATGAATCTTTTGAACTACAACTAAAAACAATGAACGCTAAAAATAAAAGTAAGCAACGGGTCATTACCTTATGATTCAATTTGTACGCCAATAATAAAACAAAAATGCCCGAAATGATCGAGCATTTTTGTCAAAAGATATGATTTAAATCTTAGTATCCAGGATTCTGTTCAAGGTTTGCATTGGAAACCAAAGCAGCAGAAGGGATTGGATAAAGAACGGTATAAGCTTCTTTTACAGATGTTCCTGTGCCGGTCGTAAATTTACCGAAACGAATTTCTGTTGTTCTCTTACCACCTTCCCAATACAATTCGCGCCCGATTTCGTCGAACAGGTTAGCTTCTGTTAAAGATGCAAGTGCAGTTGCCCCGCGCAATGTTCTCAATGCATTGATTTGCGTTAAAGCACCAGCTGCGTTTCCGCCTCTAAGCATTGCTTCGGCTTTCATCAAATAAGCTTCTGCGTAACGCATGAGGAGATATTTTCCAGAGTTTGCAGGGTGATATTTGATAACTCGGATACCTTTATCCGTAGCAGCACCAGCCAATGGAACGTCTTTTGTGAATTGCAACGGCTTTTGCGTACGTGTATCAATTACTACCGCACCCTTATCGTCATACTGCTGACCGATCAGGAAGCCAAGACCGATACCTGAAAATTGCGTTCCATCTTTCTTAGCAGGCTTTCCGATACGTGTATCTTTTGCTTCGAAAGTGTCATAGAAATCAGCCAGGGTAGCAAATCCATTCCATCCGGAAGGGTTTTGCCCGTAGTGCAATGTCATGAACCAACGGTTTTGAGCTGTTCCTTCCTGAACATTGAAAATCGGTTCAGTCTTCGCTGCAGAAGAAAATGCTGCGAAATAATCTTTTTCCAATGAATATCCGTCAGCTGTGATTGCATCTACGTAAGCGATTGCTTTGTCCATGTCGGCCTTATCGAATGTGTAAGGACCTTCCGGCGTAGTGCTTTTGTAAACAGCCTTGTTCAGATACATTTTAGCAAGCAGGAAGTTCGCAGCTGCTTTGGAAGCCGTTCCGTTTGTTACAGACGGCCCTTTTTTAGGCAGGTTAGGAAGCGCTTCTTCCAGATCTTTCACGATGTAATCAAATGCTTCCGAGCGGCTCAACACCTTGGGAAGATCATTCACACCTTGTGTTACCTCACGGAAAGGAACTACGCCCCAGTAATCCATAACCCAATGCATATTATATGCTCTCAGGAACTGTGCCTCTGCTTTTTGTACAGCAGTAGGATTAGATGCAATGATCTCCGTTGCTTTGTAAGCTCTCTGGTTCAATGCATTCCATGCGCTCAGGATGTAAGAGTGGGAAGCATCCCAGGTATGCTGGTCCAAAGTCCGCCACACCCCGTTATCACCCCAGTCAACACCACGTGTTGGCGGGATCATTTCAGCTGTTGTGTGCTCTCCCAGGGCATAAATCCCTGCCTGATCTGAATAAGTTGATAAATCTTTATAAGCAGATGCGAGTGATTCCACCACATTAACAGGGGCAAATCCACCTTCTGCAACTTCGTTAACTACTGAATCTTTTTCATCATTAACAAGGTCAGTACAGGCCGACATCGTCGCCATGCAAACCCCGCTAACCAAAATTTTATATATCTGACTGGTTTTCATCTTGATAATGAATTTGAATTAAAATGAAACATTAACACCAACTGTCCACGTTCTTGCTCTTGGATAAGCCGTATAGTCGATCCCGAATGATGGTATATCGTTCAACGACTTATTGGTGCTAACCTCTGGGTCCTGTCCGCTATACTTTGTAAAAGTTAATAAATTCTGACCTGTAACGAAAAGTCTCGCATTGCTCAGGACTTTGTTCGCCTTCATAGGAACGCGATATCCCAAAGAGAAATTTTGAAGTCTGATAAAATTACCTTTTTCAAGGAAGCGGGTTGAAACGTCTGGCGCGTTCAATGCTCCTTCTCCGTTGCCGATCACGTCTTTTGTTACGTTACGACCATTTGCAAAGGATCCTTGTGTAAAGAATGCATTTGCAGTGTTTGAATACAAATAGTGACCAAATACACCATTAAAGAAAAGACTCATATCAAACGCTCCGAAAGTCAGGTTATTTGTAAGACCTGCGTTAACTTTTGGAAGCGGGCTTTTTCCACCCAGGAATTGCTGGAAGTCACCATTTGGATAAAGAGAGTTTCCGTTGTCATCAAATCCGCCGAACTCGCGAAGGAAGTAAGCAAACAGTGGCTGCCCTTCTGCCAAACGCTGAGCAAATGCACCTGACAAACCTTGTCCGTTGATCTCACCTGTATCATATGTTCCGATCAGGTTTTTCACAAGGTTTTTGTTATAAGATCCGTTCAAGACCATTTCCCACGAGAATTTTTTACCGTCCACGATGACGCCGGTCAAAGCAAGTTCAATACCACGGTTCTGGATATCCGTATCCAGGTTGCGGTAAACAAATGGGTTTGGAGCAGGCTGAGCAGCAACAACTTTAAAAAGAAGGTCTTTTGTGCTTTTGTTGTAAAGGTCAAGTGTTCCGCTCAATCTTCCTTTCAGGATAGAAAAATCAATCCCTAAGTTAAATGCAGCTGTTGATTCCCATTTCAAATCCGGGTTGTTAAATGCAACTGCATTCAAACCACCACCTGTGATTCCGTCACCAGCCTGGTTGATTGCGTAGTCGCTGTATCTGTCACGTCTGTCATAAACGTTGTGAGGGATCGCCTGGTTACCGGTAACACCATAACCAACTCTAAGAGAAAGGTCTGTAAATACCGTTTTAGGAATAAAATCCTCTTCAACCAGTTTCCATTTGAATGCTCCTGACGGGAAATAACCATATTTGTTGTTTCCACCGAATTTAGAAGAACCATCCACACGCAATGTACCGGTGAACAAATATTTGCTGCCAAAACCAAGGTTAACACGACCGAAGTAAGATTGCAGCTCGTCTTTTACATAGCTGGAATTTTGTACAACAGAACCAACACTTGACAATGCTGTTCCATCCTTAATGTTAACAGTTCCGGCTATACCCAGGTTATTGATCATCAGATCCAGGTCATTGGTACGGAAGTTAGCTGCTGCTACATTTTTGCTGCCATTTTCGAAGCTCTGATAGGAATAACCCAAAAGCGCATTTAAAGTAACGCTTCCTATTTCCTTGTCATAAGTGAAATAGTTTTCCATCAACTGGTTGTTGCTTTCCACGTCACGGATGTAAACGCGACCGATATTTTGAATACCCGCAACTACCAGGTCCTTTGAATAAGCTTGCTTTCTTGTAGACATCGATTTATCAAAACCAAGAACCGTTTTGAATTTCAAACCGCTGAAAATTTCAAGTTCTGCATTAATGTTACCGAGTGCGCGAAGCGTGTTGCTGTTATCCTTCGAAAGATTCACAAATGCCAGCGGGTTAGGCTCCGTTGTGGTTGACTGATTCAACACGCCGTCTTTATAAGCAGCACGCGTTGGGTTAGCTTTCAAAATACTTCCCATCAAATCACCTTCAAAACCGATGTTCTCAGAAATAGGAACACCCGTGTCCTGCGTATTTGCGAAGTTCAGGTTGCTTCCAATTGTCAGTTTGTCATTGATGAATTTTTTTGTTCCGCTGAAACCAACGCTGTAACGTTTCACATTAGATGTTTCAACGATACCGTCCTGGTTCATGTAACCCAGTGAGAAACGATAATTTCCTGATGGATCACCACCACCATAAGACAGGTTGTGCTGGTGTGTGAATGCCGAACGGAACAGCAAATCCTGCCAGTCGGTGTTAGCACCCTGATCCTGACCGCCTGCAGCCTTATATCCTTCCGCGTCCAAAAGATCGTATTTCTTAGTGATGTTGCTTACTCCCAATGAGTAACCATAATCAAGTGCTCCTTTGCCTTTTCCTCTTTTTGTTGTGATCAAAACCACACCATTCGCACCGCGTGAACCGTAGATCGCTGTTGCAGACGCATCTTTAAGAATGTCCATGCTCGCAATATCGTCCGGATTCAGGAAGTTAAGCGGGTTTTTCGCTGGTTGACGGCCAACACCCTGGTTATCACCGCCTGATGACGTGTTATCGCCGCTCAAAGGCACACCGTCAATTACAAAAAGCGGGTTATTACCACCCAATACAGACGACGTTCCACGGATACGTACGTTAATACCACCGCCCGGCTCACCGCTCGACTGGGTAATCTGCACACCCGCAACGCGTCCCTGCATCAATTGCTCAGGAGAAGTCACGATCCCTTTCTGGAAATCTTTTGATCCCAAAGCAGAAACCGCGCCTGTTGCATCTTTTTTCTTAACCGTTCCGTAACCTACGACAACGACTTCTTCCAAAGCCTTCACATCTTCGGAAAGTGTAACATTAAGTGTTGATTTGTTGCCAACCGCCACATCCTGCGTCTCATATCCAATGGCGCTGAAAGTCAATGTTGAGTTGCCAGGAACGCTGATCTGATAATTTCCTTCTACGTCTGTATTAGTTCCTTTTGTACTTCCTTTAATTGTAATGGTAACTCCCGGAATCCCACCGGTTTTAGCGTCTGTAACCTTACCGGATACATTCACATCCTGCGCAAAAGCATTTGTGGTTAAGCCAATCAAGATCATTAGGATGGCGAATAGCCCTGTGCCGTGTCCTGAAAATCTCTCTTTCGTCGCAATGTTCTTTGCACTGCTTGAATCATGTCGACGAAACACATGAAAGGATAAATTCATCATAGGTCTGTTAAGTAAATTGTTAAATCTGGTCACCGCTTTGTGTATCATTTTAACATTTGCGTCCAACTTCACTAAAAAATGCCCTAGCTCTTTTATTTTGGCCTTTTTTGTGAATTTTACTACGAAAAAGTTAAAGTTATTCAATGACGGTCATACAAAATAATATAAAAAGGTCGGATAATACAATATCGCTTTTCTCAATTTTGCTTAAATAAATCAATTTTTAAGCAAGAAAGTTACATTATCCAATTATAGTGCAAACGCCATATTTGAGAAGTACAAAAGCAGCGACAATCGGTGACTTTTTAATTAAAGTTTAATTTTTAACGCTTCACGCCTATAAAGACTTCTGAAAATATTTTGCTGGAAATCCTTGATCGTTGTTCGTAACTTTGAGGCTGTTATTTTCCGCTTATCCAACACCATGACCGCGCCGCTTTCCGTAACTAACAGTGATTTAAGTCTTCTTGCCAAACAACTCGAGGGTGAACTGCATTTCGATAATACGATGCGGACCCTATATGCGACTGATGCTTCCGCCTACCGTGAAATGCCCCTTGCGGTTGCCATTCCCAAGTCGGAGGCTGACATCAAAAAGTTGATCGCATATGCTACGGAAAAACACATTTCGCTTATCCCGAGAACGGCTGGAACATCCCTCGCAGGGCAGGTTGTAGGCAACGGAATCGTAGTGGACGTTTCCCGGAATTTTACTAAAATTCTTGAAATAAATGAGGCCGAAAAATGGGTGCGTGTGCAGCCAGGTGTGGTGCGCGATGAGCTTAACATGGCCCTGAAACCATACGGACTTTATTTCGGACCAGAAACGTCAACCGCTAATCGCGCCATGATTGGCGGAATGGTCGGAAACAACTCCTGCGGCTCTAATTCCATTGTATATGGCAGCGCCCGGGAGCATACTTTGGAAGTGAAAGCCATTCTTGCTGACGGTTCCGAAGCTGAATTCAAAAACATAAAAGGAAATGATTTCAGGAATTTGCTGTCCAATGCGCAGCAGAAAAACGGAAGTGCAACGCTTCTGGATAAAATATATCTCAAGACAAACGAGATTCTTCAATCTGATGAAAACCAAGCTGAAATAAGGAAAAACTTCCCAAAGCCCAGCATCGGCAGAAGGAACACCGGTTACGCATTGGATATGTTGCTCCACACCGAGCCCTATGCCGACAACACCGGCCAGAGTGAGCCCGCACAACCTTTCAATATGTGCAGTCTGATCGCAGGATCTGAGGGAACATTGTGTTTTTTGACAGAAATAAAATTAAACCTTGTTCCACTGCCCCCAAAGACTCAGGGACTCGTTTGCGTACACTGCGACACCATTGACGAAGCATTAAGGGCCACAATTCTGACATTAAAATATCAGCCGCACGCCGTCGAGCTTATTGATGACTACGTGCTGGAATGTGCCGCTACGAATGCAGAACAAAAGAAAAATGCATTTTTTGTAAAGAACAAGCCGGACGGCAAATATCCGGCGATTCTAGTCGTGGACTTGTCAAGAGAAACGAAAGAGGAAGTGGAAGCGCTGGCGGCAGAAATGACACGGGATTTGCAGGAAGCTAACATTGGCTTTCATTATCCGCTGCTTTTTGGAGACGATACCAAAAAGATCTGGACATTAAGAAAAGCCGGTTTGGGCTTGCTGGCAAACATTCCTGGCGATGAAAAAGCGGTTGCCGTTATCGAAGACACAGCAGTTGACGTGTACGACCAGCCTGATTATATCCGTGATTTCAATGTAATTCTGAAAAAACATGGCATGTCCGCCGTGCATTATGCACATGCAGGAACCGGCGAAATTCACCTCAGACCCATCATCAACCTGAAAACCAGCGAAGGCCACAGGCAATTCAGGATGATTGCAGAGGAGATTGCCGATCTGGTAAAAAAATATGACGGTTCCCTTTCCGGGGAGCATGGCGATGGCCGTTTAAGGGGCGAATTTATTCCGAAAATGGTTGGCGAGCATAATTACCAGCTTTTTAAGGATATCAAAAGAGCCTGGGACCCCAACAACATTTTCAACCCGGGAAAAATTGTGGATACGGCTCCTATGGATACTTTCCTACGCTATGAAGCCGATCAGCAAACACCGGAATTCAAGACTTATTTCCGTTTTCAGGACCAGAATATTTTACAGCATGCCGAGCAATGCAATGGTTCCGGCGACTGTCGCAAAACGCAAATGAGCGGAGGCACGATGTGCCCGAGTTTCATGGCAACGCGCAACGAAAAGGACACAACCCGCGCCCGCGCCAACATTCTCCGGGAAATGTTAACGCGTTCTCCAAAAGAAAACCGCTTTGATAATAAGGAAATTAAGGAAGTTTATGACCTCTGCCTGGCTTGCAAAGGCTGCAAAGGGGAATGTCCTTCCAATGTGGATGTGGCCAAATTAAAAATGGAATTTTTGCAGCAATATCACGATGCAAACGGCATTCCGCTGCGTTCTTGGCTGGTTGGAAATTTCTCGAAGATGACAGGCATAGCAAGCTATATTCCCTGGGCCTATAATTTAATTTTCAAAAATGCGCCTCTACGCAAAATCGCCAATCAAATCGTTGGCTTTCACCCCGAAAGGACAATGCCGTTGTTGCACAGCACGACGCTGAAAAAGTGGTATGAGCAACGCAAAACAACCAAATCAACGGGCCGTAAGGTGTATCTTTTCTGCGACGAGTTTACAAATTATAATGATGTCGAAATCGGAAAGAAATCCATTTTGGCATTGGAGAAACTTGGTTACGAGGTAATTATTCCAAAACACGCACCATCTGGAAGACCGCAGCTTTCCAAAGGCTTACTAAAAGATGCCAAAAAGATTGCGGAGGAAAACATTAAGCTGCTTAAAGACCTGATTTCGTACGACACGCCACTCGTAGGCATCGAACCATCTGCAATCCTCACGTTCCGCGATGAATATCCGGATCTGGTCAGTGACGAACTGGTAGAAGAAGCCAAAAAACTGGCGCAAAACGCATTGCAGTTTGACGAGTTCATAGCAAGGGAGATCGAGTTAAAGCACATATCAAAAGATCAGTTTACCAAAGAAAAGCGGCTGATCAAGTTGCACGGACATTGCCAGCAAAAGGCAGTTTCAAGTGTTATACCAACGAAAAAAATGCTTTCGCTTCCTGAAAACTATACTGTGCAACTGATTCCTTCGGGATGCTGCGGCATGGCGGGATCGTTTGGTTACGAAAAGGAGCATTATGACATTTCCATGCAAATCGGAGAGCTCGTTCTGTTCCCGGCAGTTCGCCAGCAACCCGAAGAGGTGATCATCGCAGCACCGGGCACCAGCTGCCGCCATCAAATCCACGACGGAACCGGAAGGCACGCAATGCATCCCGCCGAGATCTTGTGGGAAGCATTGATTTAAATGCAAAAGACTTTCCAAGCTTGGGCGTCTGGCCCAGCTTGGAAAGTCTGAACTCTAAGTGTCAATCTAAATCATTTAATTCGACAATGCCGATTCAAGAAAACGTCAATTCGAGATAAAAGGCGCTTTTCGGACGTAAGTTTCGTCCGTCAACTGCGCTATCAGAAAGTACGCTATATCCGCCGCACTGATCTTACTTCCAGGCGAATCTGCCAAATTGATCTTGATTTCCCCCTTAGTTTCAACAAATTCAATAAACGGAACCCGCACCATTGTCCAGCTAACTTCACTGGCCAAAAGTAAAGCATAAGACTTTTGCCGATCTGCATGAATATCCGGAAAAGTCGCCTTCATCCAATCCGTTGCTTTTTGTGTTTCAATGCCTTTTTTGTCAAATGGCGTATCCACATTTAGACCCGCTAATAAGATATATCTGAAATTTTCCGAATCATTTTTGCGCCTGGCAACTGCATTGATAATGTTCGTTGTCGCCTGACTCGCCACAAGCGGCTCGCCTTTCCGCTGCCCAACCGTGCTGATCACCGCATCGCAACCTTCCAGAAGGTGCTCAACAACGTCAGCATCCAGCGCATCGCCTTTGACGATTTCTATTAATGGATTTTGGATTTTGAAATCCTCAGGCTTCCGAAGCAATAATTTCAATTGAAATCCCTGATCAAGTAACTGGTTTACAAGACGTAACCCAGTCCTACCGCCACCACCGAGGACAGCTATTTTATGTATTTGATTCATTTTCTCTTTGGTAAATTTTTAAGCAATAGAATTTCTCCCCACTTTTTGAGCCGGGAATGTCACGGAATGTTAGAACCCGCAACGGATGCTGTATGATTTATCAGGAGATTTGAATGAGGTAAAGATAGGAAAGGAAAGCTCAGATGAAAAAATTTCACTTTTTATGATTTTCGACTTCGAATATTTGGTATATGGTTCAGTTTTATACTGATTATCATGCAGATACAAATCTCCAACCATTGGTTGGAGAAATTGGATGGTATCTGGCTGTTCTAAATGATACTGTCAAGCTTCCTCACGAAACCGAGTCAATCGGGATTATCATTTGCAAAAGCAAAGACAGGACGATTGTTGAATATTCACTTAAAAGTGCTGGGCAACCTATCGGGATTGCGACTTACAACACTTCACATCATTTACCGAAAATGTACGAAGCATTGCTACCGTCTGCCGCAGAGATTGCGCAGAAGCTTTTTGAATTTAGTCAATGAAACGTTATATGATAAATTTACGAAGCCCGATTTTACACTAATTCCTTCCCAAATTAAAATTCATCGTTGTCCCGATACGGAAGACGGTGTGCTTATACTTAAACCCTTCAAAACTATTTACAACCTCTACACGAAACGGGAAGCGGATGCCTACGTCGAGGCCGTAGCCCAGTTCGGCGTAATTGTTTGATGTTGGGGTGGCTAAGTAATGCAGCATGAAGTTTTCTTTGATGCCGAGAATGCGGAACCAGGTGATTTGGGTCAGCAGAAATTTGCGGAATTCGCTGAGTACGTGGGCTTCGAAGAAGTGCTTGGAAGTGCTGTACCGATAATAATCGAGCATTCTGAACGTGCTTACCGGATCGCCAAGCTGAAAGAAAAAGCGGTTGCCTGCGAAATGTTGATAGTCAGGGAAAGCGACGCTGTCGCCCATAAATTGTCCGGCAGCCAGTTTATAGCTCAGTTTGCTTCTCACGCCCGTTTCAAATCCATGCTGAATGCCGATTTTGAAGAAATCATATTTCACATCGCTGCCAAACACCTTGTTGATCCCTTTGCGGTAATCAAGTGACAATTTTGGCGAATCATCGTCATAGTACGATGTTTTCCCGCTCCTCGTGCGGTATTTCTGCCATGGTTTGTATGACGCGGCGATTCCTAATGTTAATGCCTGATGCTGCCGCATTTCGACAGACTTTGTACCCGACTCGTCCGTTAACTCGGCGTTAAAAGGAATGTTAGAAGTGAATTCTCTGCGTTTCCAGTCGATCCAGCGATAAGAATTGGTGTTCCGAAGATTGCTGAGCGGGCTGCGATCTGCGTATTCAATGTTAGCTTTTAGCTCAAAATGCTCGTTTTCACGGTCAGTAGCGAAGTCGAGGCGGAGAAAATTCTTTTCGTAAACTTTGATGAAGTTTTGTTCTAAAAATAATGTTGTAATGGAATTCAGCAAAGGGTGCATAGGGTTTTCACCATTGAATTGAGACACAGTTTGCCCGCCCGATACATTGATCTTGTTGCGTTTCCAGCCATAATCAACTCCTCCCATTGCCATTAGTTTTTGCCGGGCAAAAGAATATCGGGTGAGCGCATTAAACGATAATTCCGATTGCGCCCGCGAAGCAGAATACCGCTTTACACCATTGGTGCCGATTTGCAAACTGTCCGGCGTTTTCCTGGCGCCATTCCCTTTGTAATGCAATTTCAAACCACCGCCATTCAATACCAGCCCTTCCACCGTGTTGACCTGCGCACCAATGAGCGGCGTGACATAATCCAGCCGCCAGGGGCTTTTTTTACCTAACCTGAAACTGTGACCCGTAAAAATATCGCCCACAAAACCCAGTCCCCCGCCCTTTTTATTGTTCTTGGTCGTGTCCGATTTGGCCACTTTCAAACTGTCTTTCTGCTCTTCCGTGCCCTTATTCATTACAACAATACTGTCCAGCCGCGTGTAACTTTTAACTTCTGCAGTCGTCAGCGGGACCGTGCGAATGGAATCCCAAAAAGCCGTGCTCCGGATGCTGGCCATGGAATCCACGACAGTAGAATCATTTCTTGTAAAATTGAGATCAATGTCCTCGCCCTTTTCCTCTTTCGCCTTGATGTCCTGTTTTTCGTATTCCTTCATCAGTTTCCGGAGGTTCTTGGCAGAAAACTCCTTTTGCTTGCTGACAACCTCTTCCAGCTTTTGTGACTTGATTTCCCGGCTCGTCAGTTTCACTTTTTTCGCCTCTTCTTTCTGTTTTTTATCATCCACAACCACAATGTCCGGCTTAAATGTCGGGTTGATCTTAATATTTGAAAACGATTGTGATATTACAAAATCACCTTTCCCTTTGAGGCCATATATCCCGCCCTGAACGTGAAACTGCTGATTAACCGGCATCCAGACACCTTGAACCGGACTGTAAACCTGTTTGATATCAATGGTAAAACCAGTGTTAACCGTGGTAAGGTCGAGACTATAAATGCTCCATTCGTCTTCAATGATATGGATCCTGCCCTTATAAACGCCTTCGCCATAGGAGCGCGGTGTTACTTTTATTTTGTTTACCTCAATGCCATTTTCACGAAAAGCACCCTGGTATTCAAATTTATAGTAAGCAAATGCACGCGGCGACAACGGGGAAACAGCCTTTACGACTTCCGGCTGGTAAAAGCTGGTTAACAGGTAAGCATTGGGATTGGCAAAATCTTTGTCCTGGCTATTCCTGGCTGCAATAACTTTCTGTTTGTAAGTATTAGGCTGCTTGAATGTGACCTCTGAAACGCTTTCGTTAAGCATGGGAACGCCTTTCTTGAAATTCATTTCCTTCTCCATTTCCTTCAATTCTTTTTTGTACAAAAATTCCAAAGGAAGATCTGTTATCACTACGGAAGATTTGGAGTAAGCTTTGGCAACATAACTGTCCACTTGCAACAAATGATAGCGGCTTTTAGCAATCGCGCGGCGCATAATGGTGTACGCAGGATCTTCGTCGCGGCTTCCTATGCGAACTTCGCCAAGATTGAGCGCCTGCTCTTCCATAGTAAGGTCGAATGTTTCCATTCTGCCTTCGACAGTAAAACCTTTTTGGCCTGTTTTGAAACCCAGATATTGAAAAATGACCTCATAATAACCCGGTTTCAGATCCAGCTGATAGCGCCCCTCTTCATTGGAAATGGTGCTGATGGATGTGCCTTTGACAACAATCGCAGCAAAAGGAAGCGGATCGCCGTTTTTGGTTTTGATAATGCCTTTAATCCCACTCGAAGCAGTGCTTTGTGAAAAGCATTAATTGACAGTGAATAAGAAAAGAAAAATGACAATAAAGTAGCGTTGGAGCATAGAAAGACGGAGTCCCGTTTGAAATGGCAAATAGTCTGTTGACAAGATGCATTTAAATATAAACGGGTTGCTTTAAAAAGCCAATAGATTTTTCCGATCAGTTACATATCCGCAAATTCCCACGCGCTCTGGTAAGCATTCAAGCCGTCGGCATAGGAGATAAAATCCGAGTAAAACGGCAAATTGGAAAGGGTGGCGCTGTCGCCGATCACCACCAGCTTTTTGCGTGCCCGTGTCATAGCCACATTCATCCGGCGAATGTCCGAGAGGAAGCCGATCTCGCCTTCGGGATTACTGCGCGTCATGCTGATGTAAACAATGTCACGTTCCTGGCCTTGGAAACTATCGATTGTGTTAACCGAAATCTTATCTGTAAATGGCTGTAAAACAGCATTATGAATTAATTGCTCCTTTAATAAGCCTATTTGCTCTTTATAGGGAGATATAACCGCAATGGTTGGGAAATTCTCAATTTTGAAGCTTTTGGAGTGCATTAATTCGCTCGCGTATTGTGTCAAGTGTTTGAATAAAAACGCTGCTTCATCGGGATTCGTCGAGCTTGTTCCTTCCAGCTTTTCGTCAAAACCGCAACCCGCCGTGTCAATAAACGCCAGCGGAGCATCATCGGGAAACACCAGATGACGGGCGACAGAAACGTTGGCTTTGAGTTTGTTTTGGTAAAATATTTTAGAAGAATATCCCATAATCGCCTCGTTCATCCGATACTGCTCTTCCAGTAAAGTCACGGATTCGGGATGCAGCGAAACACATTTTTCAAGCAATGTTGTACTCAAACCGTTTTTCGCAGCTTCACTTGATTTAATGGTCGGGGCCAGCTGAAAATGGTCACCAGCGAGCACTACTTTTTCCGCTTTCAGGATCGGGATCCAGCAAGCGGGTTCCAAAGCTTGTCCGGCCTCATCGATGACCACAGTTTTATATCTCAAATTCCTGACCGTGTAGTGATTGGCACCGACCAATGTTGCGGTGATCACCTGCGCTTTGCTCAGGATATCCTCAATTGCATATTGCTCCACACTCCCCACTTCCTTCATGATCTTGTGGGCTTCGTCAAAAAGCGCTTTGCGCTGATCCCGTTCGGCTTTCCCAAAATTTCTTTTGTATTTGTGAGCGAGATTTTTGTATTCGTTTGCCTGCTTTTTTAATGCTTTAATGTCCTTCATGCGCGTATGCGCAGTAATTTTGCTATCCAGCGTCAGCGACATTAATCGCTCCGAAACGCGGACCGGATTGCCAACCCTGAGCACATTCAAACCTTCATCCGTCAATTTTTCGCTCAGCAAATCCACTGCTGTGTTACTGGGTGCGACAACCAGGATCTGCTGATAATCTTGTCTGACCAGGGCCTTAATCGCCTGCACCAGCGTGGTGGTTTTCCCGGTTCCGGGAGGCCCATGCACAATGGCCAGGTCCGAAGCCGAAAGTATTTTATTAACAGCCTCGTTCTGTGAGCTGTTTAATGTTGGAATTGCTATTTTGGGAAGTTCCTCGTTGAATGAAGGCGACTTTTCACCGGTAAGTATTTTTACCAAACGTCCTTCCTTCTCATTTTCGAGCAATGCGGCTGCCGACTTAATGGCGCCTTGCATTTCGTCATAACTATTGTCGTCGAAAAGCAGATCAATGCCCAGCTTTCCATCACGAGACCACTCAGGTAACTCGTCCGTACGAAGCGTAATTTTCAGCCTGTTACCGCCTTGGTGTGTGATAATGCCCTCTAACCGATCCTTTTTGGGTTCATGATTCGAAAACAAAACTGCCGGCATCCCAAACCGGAGCTGATGTGAAATATCCTGATGCGTAGTACGCTCAACCTCAACAGTCAAATAGTCGCCGCGGCTCATTTCCGAGCCCCGGATAGCAATCGGATACCAGCTAAGCCCACCGGCACGTCGTTCAGAAACTGATGATCGCTCGGTAAGTCGCTGGTAAGAAGCTTTGTCTTCCTCCCTTTCCGTTTTAAGTAAATCGAGGAGCCTTTTGAAATAATCCATGCACAAATAAAGTCAACAAAAGCGGTTTAATGCATTACACCGGCATCTGCGCCCTGCTGCACTTCTACTTTTTCTTTAATAAAACGCCTGCCAAAAACCAGCACAGAAAGTGCCAATAATGAAGATCCGGCCATTGCCGCAACCATCGGGACGACGGAAGGCTCTTCAAATAAGCTGATCACGATGGATATTAATGTTCCCGCCCCCATCTGAAAAGCGCCCATCAATGCAGATGCACTGCCCGCGTTTCGCGTGAAAGGCGCCAGTGAAAGCGCCGCGGCGTTGGGATAAGTATAACCAATGCAGCAAAGAAAAAAGAACAGGAATGCAATGGTGACCGGCAATGTAAGAAAGCCAGCCAAGGCTGCGGCCAGAAAAGTGAAGCTGACCAAAACCTGACAGATCAATGCAATGTTAACAACCTGCTCGCTGCTGAATTTTCTCAGAAACAATGTGTTCAATTGGCTTGAACCAATAAATCCGACAGAAAGAAAGGCGAATATCCAGCCATACACTTTGCCGTCTGTATGAAAGACTTCCATAAAAACGAGCGGCGAACCAGATACGTAAGCGAATAATCCTGAGAATGCAATGGCGCCGGTCAGCGCGTAAGTGTAAAATTGCGGCTCGCGAATCACTTGCAGAAAGTTGAGCAAAATAGGCTTCGGTTTCAGGGAAAGCGACTTATCGGGCTTATAACTATCTGGCAACCAAAGCACTGTAGCAATCAAAATCGCCACGCCCATTCCGGTGAGTATCCAAAATACCGAATGCCAGCCAAAAGCGTCCGTAACATACCCACCGACTGTGGGCGCTATCATGGGCGAAACGCCTACGACTAAAAGCAACAACGAAAATACTTTCGCATTGTCTTTAACCGGGAAAAGATCCCTTACCATAGCAACGGAAGCGACGGTAGCCGCACAACTTCCAATAGCCTGAATTACCCTGAGCAAAATAAGATCATTAATGCTGTTCGCCATCGCACATCCGGCCGAAGCCAAAATATAAACGGCCAACCCGATAAACAGCGGCCTCTTTCGTCCGAATTTGTCGAGTAGCGGACCATATAACAATTGGCCTAAGGAAATTCCTACAAAAAAGCCAGATAATGAGAGTGAAACTTTGGCAGCGGTTGTGTGCAAATCTTTGGCAATGGCTGGAAAACCAGGCAGATACATATCAATTGAAAAAGGGCCGAGCGCTGTCAGACTGCCCAAAATCAGGATGAGAAAGAAATACGTTTTTTTGGACATTAGTAATATGATGGCGTGGTATTATGCCAATGTAACGCGGATAGGCAGGCGCGGGTTCGGGGAAATTGGATTTATCTCACCAACTGACCACAAAAAAGAGGCCCCGTTTTTCGGAGCCTCAAGTATTTTTCACGACAACAGATCGGATTTCAGGCCGCGATCCAGTCCAGCTTTTTATAAACCTCACGCTCGCTTTCGCTCACGGCATATGGAACTTTGTTTTTTAGGTAAATAATGCAGCCGCGTCCTCTTTTGATCGGTGCTATTTTCACTACGTCGTCTCTGTGAATAATAATGTTAATGAGCTTTTGGCCCAGCAATTTAAATGTACCTGATTGTACCATGTCTCTTTTAATGAAAAACGTTATCGCCTTAAGCAATCCCACTCAACGAGTTGTCCGACTTCAAATACAACAAAAAGTAGTCCTTTGAAATAGCGAAATAGCCGAGGTCAGTTCTATTGCTCAATTGAAGAAAATCTGCCACTTCTCTCTGCGCATCCATTTCATTAGTAGCGCCTGTAACTGTAAGAACTGCGCCGGGTTTCAAAGTACTTATTGCGTTATTTCCAAGTGTAGCTATCATGTTATATTCAATTAAGAGTTAGTCGTTTTTTGAAATTGTTTTGACGAGAGTTTATAAATAAACATGCCAGACAATCTGATCAACGACAGGATAATCTTAATGAAACCGTACTTTCCGATCTTTCAAATGAAATATATAAAATTAAAATGCTGATTTCAAGCATTTTGCATAATTAAAAAAAAATTTAGATTATCCATTAAAAATCGGAAGTGAAACGCCGTTTCTCACCGCCGGTGACTTCGAAAATTCCGCAATTTGAACGTGCGAAATTCAACTTCGGTCTACAATTTCCGCACTTCATACGGCCTGCTCTGAACTTCGGTAATCTTGGATTTTATTGGGCTTTCTTTCTGCTCAATTTTGGGTCAAATCAAAGGCGTCATGAAAATCCTACTTACAGGTCTCCTGCTTCTTCTTACATATAACTGCATTGCCCAAACTTCCATTCATGGACGGGTGACCGATCAAAAAGGAAATGCCATTCCAGGCGTTAACATTTATCTGAAAGGAACTTATGATGGAACTTCCTCAGATCCGGATGGCACTTTTACAATGGAAACCGGCGAGTCCGGCACGCAGACCCTGACTGTGCAGGCGATTGGTTTCAGGAGCCGGGAAATTACATTGGAGATCAAAGGACAGCCAGTGACCCTCAACATTGCATTGGACGAAGCCATTAACCAGCTGAACGCAGTTACAATTTCCGCTGGCGCCATGGAAGCGGGCGATGAGAAGAAATCAGTTGTGCTGAAACCACTGGACATCGTCACCACTTCCGGTGCAATGGGCAACATTACGGCTGCATTGCTAACATTACCGGGCACTTCCACGGTGGGAAACGACGGGCGACTGTTTGTGCGTGGAGGCGACGCCTCGGAAACTGCCATTTATATCGATGGTCTGCAAGTTGGGAATGCATTTGGCAGCACCACTTCCAATGTTCCTACCCGCAATCGTTTTAGCGCAAACCTGTTTAAAGGATCATTTTTCAGCACAGGGGGATATTCTGCGGAATACGGCCAGGCACTTTCATCCGCACTGGCGTTGAACACGCTGGACCTTCCGCTCAGAAACCAGGGCGATGTGAGCATTATGTCGCTGGGCGGCGGCTATACACAGACTTTGGTGAGAAACGACCGCGCGCTGACTGCCTCTGCCAATTATTATAACCTGGCTCCGTACCAATCTCTTGTAAAGCAAAATTTCGATTGGGAAAAAGCGCCTTCCAGCTGGGATTCGGAGGTTTCGCTGCGACAGAAATGGGGCAATGCAGTGACCGGCAAGGCGGGTTTTATCAAAGCCTACTTTCATACAGAAGGCAGCAATATGGCGATCTGGCAGAAGATCCCGGGTAATGACGGCCGCGGAGATCGCGTCAAGCTTAACAATCATTATAATTATGGCAATGTTTCATTCAGGCATTCGGGCGGTAAAGGCTGGCTTTTTTATGGCGGCGCGGCGCTGTCCGATAACAGGGATGCGATTCAGTTTAATACAGATGATATAAAGCAGGTTAACCGGATTTTCCATGCCAAAATCGTCGCTGTAAGAGACTTCTCGTCACAATTTTCAGTAAAAAATGGCCTGGAATATTATGCCAAAAGTTATTCAGAGACATTATCGAATCAGAATCAGACGAGACAATTTTATGACAATCTGTTCAACCATTTCGTCGAGGCAACGTATTATTTCAGCAATCGCCTCATTATAGTGGGCGGCTTGCGGAGCGGGCATGGCACGCTGGCCAAGCAAACATGGCTTACGCCCCGGTTCTCAGTTGCTTACAAGTTGAATAATCAGGGACAGTTTTCGTTTGCGGCAGGGAAATTCAAGCAGCTCGCCGAGGAGAAGCTAAGGATATATCAAACCGATCTGAAAAACTCAGCAGCAACACATTACATTCTCAATTACTTCATCGTCAACAACAACCGCACATTCCGCGCTGAGGCTTTTTATAAAAATTACGACAAGCTGTTCACTTTCAAAGGCTTGGCAAGCACTCCCAAAAACATTGCTTTAAATGGCTCGGGTTATGCAAAAGGTGTCGACTTTTTCCTGCGCGACAAGAAAACGGTCAAAGACACCGATTTCTGGATCACTTACAGTTTCGTTGACAGCAAGCGGAAATTCGCCGCCTATGAAACCAAAGTTCAGCCAGCATTTGCCCCAAAACACAATGGCTCTGTTGTGGTGAAACATTTTGTGACTGCAATGAAATCTTTGTTAGGAACCTCCTGGTCATGGAATAGCGGCTACACTTATAACGATCCCAATCTTCCGGGCGAAATGCAGCGCAAAACAAAAGCATACAGCGACCTGAGCCTGAGCATCAGTTACCTCCCGAAACCCAATGTAATCCTGCATGTAGCCTGCTCCAATGTTTTGGGACGACAAAATGTATTCGGCTATCAATATGCCTCGCAACCGGACGAGGAAGGTTCCTATGCGGGCAAGCCGGTGGGCCAGGGTGCCAAACGGTTCCTGTTTGCAGGACTCTTCATCACACTTTCGAAGGATAAAAAAGCGAATCAACTAAACAATCTATAATACCAACTATCATGAAAAAACTAGCACAAATCGCCATCGCGATATTTTTCACATTCCTAAGCGCTTCTGCGCAGGATTCGCCTTACCAGAAGGCAATGAAGAAGGAAATCGCGAAACTTATCGAGAGCGATTCGCTTTCAGCGTTACAGCAATCGGCCAATGCATTCGGCCGGATAGCTGAACTCAACCCAAATGAATGGCAGCCTGCTTATTATCAGTCACTTGCCTATACATTCCAGGGTTTGGATAAATCGCTTTCTATTGATAAAAAGGACGAGGTGCTGGCGAAAGCCGACAAACTGGCTCAAAAAGCCGACGCATTATCTAAAAACAATGCGGAAATCGTCGCCTTGCAGGGTTTTGTGTTGATGGCAAAACTCAATGCGGATGCAGCAAGCCGTGGACAGAGCTTATCGGGTCCGGTGTTGCAGACATTCGGGAAAGCGCGTGCTATGGACCCTAAAAATCCCCGGGCACTTGCGCTAACAGCGCAAATGGAATACGGAATGGCCAGATTTTTTGGTTCCGGGACTGAAAAAGCGTGCGGATATGCAAAGGAAAGTCTGGCTATATTTGCTTCACAGGACGAGCAGGCGCTCAAAGCAGCCTTGTCGCCCACCTGGGGAAAAGCTTTGGCGGAGAAAATGGCGAAGACCTGTCAATGAAGCAATTTTTGTATTCAATAACCCTTTCTGATATCAATAATTAATGAAACTTGCTGCGAAGGGTTCGAAAAAATTCTGGAATTTTTCTCCGGCCTTTTTGGGTGCAAACCTGCTGATCGCGCTGGTTATTTCGATCGGCTCCTTCGCAGAATGCATTGCCACTGGTGAAGGTTACGGGGCTTTGGTGCAGGATATTCTGATTTCCTTTGTGATGTCTTCCACATTGAGCTACGGCGGATTTTTGATGGAAGATTATTTCGACAGGACCATTTCCTGGATTCAATATCCAGTCAAAAGATTAATCCTGGAAAGCCTTTGCTACTTTCTGTACGTGTTTTGTGCGAGCATTGTGATCATTTTTTTATTCCAATTATTTGTTACAAAAACATTTACAATCATCAACATTCCCTGGAACAGACTGGTAAGCTGGACGGCTTTTCCAATGAAAATCTCGTTTGTGATTTTGTTCATACTCATCAGCCGGTCGTTCCTGCTGGAATGGCGCACGGCGGCGATTGAGTCGGAGCAACTGAAAACGGAGCGGTTTGCGCAGCAATATCAATCCTTGAAAGATCAGCTTAATCCCCATTTTTTGTTCAATTCCCTGAATGTGCTAAGTAACCTTGTATATGAGAATCCGGACACGGCAGCCAAGTTCATTCGCCAGCTTTCCAGCACTTACCGTTATGTGCTGGAAGTGCAGCAGGAAGAGCTTGTTACGTTGAAACAGGAGTTAGGTTTTGCAGAAAATTATCTTTCGCTCCAAAAGATTCGCTTTGAGGAAAGTTTGCACTATGATATTCAGATCACTGGCAATCCGGAAGGATTTTTACCGCCATTATCATTGCAATTATTGCTGGAAAACGCAATCAAGCACAATGTTGCTTCCCTGGAAATGCCATTGAAAATTGATATTGGGCTTGCTAGTAATCATTTGATAGTTAAAAACAACTTACAGCCAAAGAGCAGTCTGCCGGATGATTCTACGGGCGTCGGGCTGGCTAACATCAGCAAGCGTTATGAATTGTTGAGCGGGGCGACAATATCGGTTACAAAGCTTGACGGTTGGTTTGTGGTTAAGCTCCCTTTATTGAATGTTGCTCAGGAAAAGATCTAATCGAAGTCCAACAGTTAGATACGTAGCGACGATAAAAATACACGTTGGCAACGGGATCGCGATATGCCAAGTCGCAGAGCGACGAAATATTGGTAGCAACAGAATCGCGAAAACGACAAGTCGCAGAGCGACGAAACATTGGTAGCAACAAAGTTTTAAAGCGCAAGGTAAATCCCGGCAGGGATGCAATGATGGGCTTGATGCATCCCGTTACATGAATTGATATAAATTTTGCCCCGGCAGGGGAATCCTGTCTCAAAATAAATGACTAAAATCTTAATCATAGAAGACGAAAAACCGGCGGTGAGGCGTCTTACTCAGCTTTTAAGCGAATATTTGCCCGAAGCCCTGGTGCTGGAAAGCCTCGATACTGTTACGGGCGCCATTAACTGGTTCGGCAACAATTCGGAACCAGACCTGATCTTTCTGGACATTCAACTTGCGGACGGCATTAGTTTTGAGATTTTTGAAAAAGTGAAAGTTACTGCGCCGATCATCTTTTGCACGGCTTATGACCAGTATGCAATCAAAGCATTCAAGCTAAACAGCATTGACTATTTGCTCAAACCCATTGATCCGGAAGAACTTAAACAAGCATTGAATAAATTTAAATCAGGCAAGAAAGACCAAGGCATTTCCCTGGATCAGCTACGCAGCCTGATGCAGCCTGAAACCAAAACATTCAAAACGCGCTTTCTGATAAAACTGGGAGAACGTATTCAGAGTGTTGATGTTCAGGACATTGCATTCTTTTTTAGTGAAGACAAAGCTACATTACTCCAAACCCGGCAAGGCAAGAAATACATTGTGGATTACATTCTGGATGAGATCGAGGAAATGGTCTCGCCGGATCATTTTTTCAGGATCAACAGGAAATACATCAGCTCTATTTCCGCTATTAAAGATGTCTTCATTTACTCAAACAGCCGCCTGAAAGTGCATCTCGAAAACTGCACGGATAAAGACATCCTCATCAGCCGTGAGCGCATGGGCGCATTCAAAAGCTGGCTTGGGCAGTAACGCGGCACGGATTTTTAACACATTATCTTTCAAAACGATTGATCACTTTCGAAGAAAGATATGAGAGCAATTTGGTCCGGGGCTATCGGATTTGGCCTTGTCAACATTCCCGTCAAACTTTTCAGTGCGACCCAGCAAGCCGAACTGGATCTGGATATGCTGGACAAAAAAGATCACGCGAACATTAAATATCAGCGTGTGAACAGCAACACGGGTAAGGAAGTCGACTGGGACGACATTGTCAAGGGTTATAAGGTTGACGACGAATACGTTGTGCTCGATGACAAGGACTTCGAGAAAGCCAGCCCGGAAAAAACCAAAATCATTGAAATTGCAGAGTTTGTCAATGAAAAAGACATTGACAGCATTTACTACGAGACGCCTTATTATCTACAACCCGAAAAATCAGGCGGCAAACCTTATGCATTGCTTCGTGATGCGCTGAAAAAAACGGGGAAAGCAGGTTTGGGAACTTACGTTTTGCGGAACCGCGAAAGCCTGGTTTTGATCAAGGCTGCCGGAGATCTTTTAATTTTGAATAAGATAAGATTTCAGGACGAGATCCGCGATACTGAAGAGTTGACTATTCCGGACATTAAAATAAAACCCGCGGAGATGGCTATGGCGGTGCAACTCATCGAGCAGCTTACCACGGATTTTGACATTTCAAATTACAAAGACACATACAATGAATCGCTGCTGAAACTGATCATGGCCAAAGCGAAAGGTAAAAAACCGGCCACGCCGAAAATGAAGATCGTGCATTCGAAAAGCAAGGATCTTATGGCTCAGCTAAAAGAAAGTTTGAGCGCGCCGAAACGTAAAGCATCCTGACATGAAAAAGAAAGCGGAACTGACGCATCTGGACAAGATTTACTGGCCGGACGAGAACATTACCAAAGGTGACTTGCTGGAATATTACAGCCTGATCGCACCGTATATTTTGCCTTATCTTAAAAACAGGCCGCTATCGTTGCGCCGCAATCCGAACGGCATCAAAGAAGCCAGCTTTTTTCAGAAAGATGCTGGCGACAATGTGCCGGACTGGATCAAAACGGTCGAAATCCTTGCAGAATCTACGGGAAAAATGGTCAATTATTTCGTATGCAATGACCTCGAAAGTCTGCTTTACATTGCCAATCTGGGCTGTATCGAAATGAATCCCTGGAATTCGACCATTAACAAGCTGGATAACCCGGATTACATTGTGATGGACATAGACCCGTCCGAAAAAAACACATTTGAAGATGTTGTGGATGTGGCGCTGGTTATCAAGGACATTATCGACCAGACTGGTATGACAGGCTTTTGCAAAACGTCAGGCTCACGCGGACTGCACGTTTACATTCCGTTTGGCAAAAAATACACTTACGACGAAAGCCGCGATTTCGCAGAGATTTTGGCCACAATGGTAACAGAAAGGCTTCCAGAGATTACAACACTGGAACGCTCACTGGCCAAGCGCAAGAAAAACCACATTTACGTCGATTTCATGCAAAACAGGATTGCCCAGACGCTGGCATCCGCATATAGCGTACGCCCCAAGCCGGGCGCAACCGTTTCCTGCCCGCTGGAATGGAGCGAGGTGAAACACGGGTTAAGTCCGAAAGATTTTACCATTAAAAATATGCTGAAACGCGTGGAGGAAAAAGGCGATCTTTTCAAAGGTGTTTTGGGCAAAGGCGTTGACATTCACAAAGCTTTGCAAAAACTGGAAACCTTACACGCGGGCTGATCCGGCATTTTAACTAAAATCACATTAGGAGATGTTTTGAAGTAATAGTTACTTTATCGCTTCAACCATAACCTAATCCCATGCTTTTTTCAAAATTTACCAAAACCCTGCTCTCTCCGCTCGCAGCAATCCTTGTCGCTGCGCCCTTGTTGATAACGACGGCATGCAAATCCGAAAAAAAAGCCGAGGAAAGTGCCGCAGACAGCACAGCAACAAAACCAGTCGTCATCGGTTATGTGGGAGGTTTCCGCGGGCTTGTTAATACGGACCGCATTGAGGTTGACAAGCTTACGCACATCAACTACGCATTTGTAGATGTACAGAAAGGAAAGGCTTTTTTAACCAATGAAAAAACAGATTCCACGAATTTCCGTAAGCTTAAATTACTGAAAGAGAAAAACCCCGACCTTAAAATTCTGATTTCTCTCGGTGGCTGGACTTGGAGCGAGAACTTCTCTGACGCCGTATTAACAGAAGCTTCCCGAAAAATCTTCGCAGCGAGTTCCGTTGACATTATCAAAAAATACGATCTTGACGGCGTAGACATAGATTGGGAATATCCCGGCATGCCTGGTGAAGACGGCAACGTTTACCGTCCCGAAGACAAGCAGAATTTCACATTAATGTTTGAAGCAATCCGTAAGGAACTGGACGCTTTTGAAAAAGAATCGGGTAAGAAAAAACTGCTTACTACGGCCGTTCCGGGTTTTACGTCTTTTCTAAAAGTGGTTGAAATGGGCAAAGCAGCAGCTTTCCTGGACTATGTCAATATGATGACTTACGACCTTTTCCAGGGCGATACCGCAGTGCATCATGCGGCGTTATATAATTCCGACATTTACAAAGCGAGTCATTCCGTGGATAATGCTGTAAAGGCGTTTTCGGCAGAAGGTGTTCCTATGAACAAACTGGTTGTAGGCCTTCCTTTTTACGGGCGCATGTTCCGTGTGGCAAAGCTGGATAAGGGCCTTGGCCAAAAGCAGATTTCGCAAAAATATGTGGATGGCTACACGATGATCAAAGACAGCATGATTAACAAAAACGGTTTTAAAGAATATCGGGACGAAACCGCAAAAGCGCCTTATTTAATGAATGCTAAGACAGGTGATGTTTTGAGTTACGACGACGAACAGTCTGTGCGGGAAAAATGCAAATATGTGCTGGATAAAAAATTAGCAGGCGTCATGTTCTGGGAATACGATTCCGACTCGAAAACCTATCTTTTGGACGAAATTGATAAAACATTCAAATAGTCAGAACAAACTCCATTGTTCGAGCTCGTGAAAACCTTCTTTCAGCTCACCGATCCGGAACCTGTTCACAAACTCATGCGCCCTGCGGGTAGGTTCCGGAAGCCGGTGTTTCCCAAGACATTTCATAGTGATGTCCATGCTGTCTTTTAGGCTCATTCGGTGCCCTGGTGATATAAAAACGGGTTTTACATTCAGCTTGCTCCTGAGCGCAAATCCAATAGTTTCCCCTCTGTCGGTCACGAGTGTGTAATCTCCCTTCGTTTCCCCCGGATCAGCATAATTTCCGGCCAGCTTCTTCTTGGCGCAGCCCAATGTCATCGTATCTGTCAGTACACCAAAATGCGTGGCTATTCCGAGTCGCCGCTTGTGCAGGATGCCATTCCCGTCGAACATAATGCAGTCCGGCTTCACGGGGATCTGCTCGTAAACCTTCAACAACGCCGGAATTTCACGAAAAGCGAGATAACCTGGCACGTAAGGAAAAATATTCGTGGTTTGCACGAGCGAACAGGCGATCGGCTTCAAATCGGGATAACTGAGGACAACCATGCCTGCGTATACTATATCACTGTTCAGGTCCAAAGAAATATCCGCCCCGGCGATGGTCTTGATTTCACCCTCCATGGGCGTAAGCCTGACCTGCGTCCGCAACTTTTCCTGAATGAGCGTAGCTTCCGCAATGGTCAGCTGGCCATAATTTGATTCCGGCGTTTCAATAATGTTATTCATGTGTGACTGGCATGATATTCTTTGTGTTCCTTAAAATATTTCGGTTTATTAAAAAATCAAGCCATCCTCATGGAACAAGTTACTGTTAAGCGTAAATGGGCAAATTGGAAATTCATTGCCTTTGTCATCATTCTCATTGCCATTTTTATCAAATTCTTTGTCCTCGGCGACGGCGACGAGAACGCACCGGTTACAGTAGAGCTGGATTTGCCAAAAGTTGCAATGCGCAATATGGAAGAAGTGGAAGCGGTTTTGGGTAAAGGAACGCTGGACAGCTATTATAAAGATGAGGTCGCAGGCTGCGAAAAATGCCCGAAGATGATCTATCGGGAAGGAAAGGTGGAAATCATTTATATCAATGAAATTGCCGACCAGATCCAGCTCAATAAACTTTCAGATTACGATTTTGAAGATCGGGTTATTTTAGGAATACTGAATTTAAAAGAAAACATTGCCCCGAACATTGATGATAATCATCTCAAAAGATGGGATAATTACGAGAAATATTCACAGATCTCAGCCTTCGGCAATGGCAGTAAAACTGAATATATTCTGATCAAGGCCAAAACCGAGTAATACTAATTGTATTATTTCAATGTTAAATACAAATTAACTTTCTCCGAAAAATTGTATTGCCCAATCATATTATCATTCGTCAAACTCCGTTAAATTACTCATCATCAATAACAACCATTCATATTCCCGTTAGCTCACTTATTGAAAAAATCCTATGTGTCTATATAACTTTGATTTACATTTGTACAGTCAAATAAGACAAACACAAGATTTAAAAATATTTAGCTATGAAAAATTCAATCACAACATTCGTTTGCGCTATGGCGCTCAGCACTACTTTCGCATTTGCTAACATAGAAGATAAAACAAAAGTAGCAGCACCCAATACATTACCAGCTTCGGCACAAACCATTGAAACGCCGGCTCCGCAACGTGAAAAAGCGACCAACGATTACGCGAAGTACACGCCGGCACAAAAAGCTTCAATTGTTGAGCTTAAAGTGACAAAATAGTTAGAGAATCAGTTATTAAGGTGAAATTGAGATTAAAAAGGAGAACCACTTAGTTCTCCTTTTTTTATGCCTTTTAGGAGCATTTTTATTTCAAGCAGCGGCAAGGCTCGACCCATCTGCCTTCTGCTCCTGATTCGCTCTGATCCTTTCAAGATATATATTGGCAAATGCCAGCAGTACGAATCCAAGAAAAAATTGAATGTAAGTGAATTGCATCAGTACATGGGACCAGCTGAGGTCCTTCATGAAAAATTCCTTATACAGCAAGAGGGCCACACTTCCCAGGTAACCAATGCTTTCGCAGATGTAAACAAAGAAACCCGCATTGGCCTTCATCCGGAAAAGAGCGATCATGCGCTCGAATACCACCGTTTGCAACACTGTGTACGCCAGGAAAGTCCCAAGTCCCACCATCAGCATCCAGTAAAAACCATTGATTGCACCTTTCTGAAAAAGAAATGTCCCTGCGCCTAATAATGTCACAGACACAAATAGGATCAGGTTAGTTAGCCGGAAACCCTTTACATTATCCCGCACAAAAGCCAGACTTCCAATAATTACTAGCACCACCACGCCCGTGATCATTTCTGTTGTCGTAAAGACGCTGCTTCCCCAGTTCGCATCGATTTCGTTCCAGATCTCAATCGTGAAATTATCCCTGAAATCACGCAGTACGACGAGCGTGGCGTAAAACACGACCAGACAAACGATCGGAAAGCCAAATTGCGCCATCACAACGCGTTTATCTTCCTTCGTCATCGGCTTGCGCTCTGTTCTTAACTGGATGTCCTCAGGCGTCGGCTTAGGAATTACCGAAAGCATCCACACAAAAAAGCAGAAAAACGGCAAAAACAATGCACCCATAAAACCTGGCATCCAGAATTCCGAAATGCGGGGAAGCATGGTGTGCAGCTCAATGTAAGTGGTTTTTAATATCCCGGAAGCCACCACAACGCTGATATTCAGCCCCATAGCAAGCATTTCGGTAAACCTGCGCCCTTCCAGAAAACTGAAAACAACTCCATAAACCATCCCAAGCGGCAAGCCATTGATAAACAGGAAAATAAAATTGTAAGGGTAAGGAACGAGTCCGAAGAAAAGCAATGCGATTTCCGCAACGAGAATTAATGAGATAATAAGTTTAATCCGGGAGCTATGTTTCAGCTCCGAAATGACCTTGATCCCGGCAAATTTGGAAAGTGTATAACCGGCAACCTGCGAAATAATCAGGATCGCCTTGTAACTGACATCGCCCAGTTCAAGTCCCTGATACAGACCTGCGTTAAAGGGTTTCCTGAAAGCATACATACAAAAATAGGCTCCAAAAGAGGCAATAACGGCCCAGGCAATGAACAGCGTGTTGGAACGCTGCAATGCTGTTTGTAAACGCATAGCACCGGTTTTTATGAATTACACAAAGACGGAGGCCTTTTCAAGGGCGTTTTCGAGGATCAGCAAGGCTTCGCGCAACTGCTCGCGACTAATGATCAGCGGTGGCGATAGTTGCAGCACATTCCCTTGCGAAACTTTAAAACTCAAACCATTTTTGAGGCACTCGTACATCACAATTTCTGCTTCCTTTATGGCTTTTTCCTTGGTGTCTTTGTCTCTCACTAATTCAATCCCCCACAACAATCCTACGCCCCTCACATCGCCGATCAGCGGGAATTTATCTTCTAATTTTTGTAATTCAGCTGCCATGAAAACGGCATCTTCCTGCACTTTTTCCAGGATCCGGTTTTGCTCCATATAGTCGAGCATCGCTAATGCGGCCACGCTCCCCAGCGGACTTTTTTCATGTGTAAAATGCCCCAGCGAGACGCTTTGGGCAATGTTATGCGATTCGCGGGCAATGATGGCGGCCATGGGCATGACGCCTCCGCCTAACCCCTTTCCTAAACAAATGATATCCGGCTCAATGTCATAATGTTCAAATGCGAACATCTTTCCCGTCCTGCCGAAGGCAATGGGAATCTCGTCGAGAATGAGTAAAACTTTGTGTTTCGTGCATATTTCACGAACCCTATTCCAATACGCTTGTGAGGGTATCTGGACATCCGTATTCCTCATGGTTTCGATCAAAAAAGCACCAATATCGCCCTCCTTTTCAATGACATATTCCAGATAATCCGCATAAGCCAGATCACCGTTTCCTGCATTGGCAAATGGTCCGCGATAAGTCATAGGTGGCGGAATGCGTTCTACACCTGGCATAAGCGGGCCCATATCTTTGCGAAAATCCAACTCACCGCCAGCAGAGATCGCATCCAGCGAAGCGCCGTGAAATGAATCCCAAAGCGAAACGACTTTGTGCTTTCCTGTCACAATGCGTGCCAATTTCAGAGCAATACTGATCGCCGACGTGCCTCCCGGTGCAAAAAGCACACGATTAAGGTTGCCGGGTAACAGACTTCCCAACTTTTTTGCCAGCTCAATCGCCGGGACATTGGTGTAACGCCTCGGTGAAAAGGGCAGGATATCGAGCTGTTCTTTTAATTTTTTAATAATGTAAGGATTCCGGTAACCGAGCTGGTGCACATTGTTGCCATGGAAATCCATATAAGTTTTACCCTGAATGTCAGTCAGATAAATCCCTTCGCAGTAAGCTAGCACATCCAGGCAAGGCGTTGACAACGACTGGTGCAGGAAATGCTCCGCATCTTCTTCCAGGTAGGAAACAGTTTCCGGATCGCTTATCACAGCATACCAATCCCGGCGTGCATCTGACAAATTGATATCCCCCTCCGTTCTGTTATGTTCCGCCATATATGACTAATAATGAGATTCCTGCATCCTGAAAAATAAATTATTTCGCGCTCTTCCAGAGATTTTCCGGTTCTTTAAGACCTTCAAATGCAGGCTTCACCGGGCGACCGATCCAGGCATATGGCTGCTGAACGCCGAGCACAAATGCAATCGTAGAAGCAAGGTCATAAGTGTAAACCTCCTGCTCGATCTTGTATCCCTTTTTCACATCCTTACCGTAAAAAATCCCCGCAATCTCGGCTTCCTGAGGTGTAGCGCCGCCGTGACCTTTGTTAAGTCCGCCATGATCCGCCCAAACGATCACCAATGTTCTGTCCATTATCCCGGCATCTTTCAAGCCCGAAAGAATTTTCCCGATCAGCGAATCGGCTTTGGCAACGGATTGATAATATTCCGGCGAGCCGTGGCCGCCGTGATGTCCTGCATGGTCTACGTGATCGAAATGCACAAAACCCAAAGCCGGTTTTTTGGTTTTTATATAATTGATGAAATCCGTTGCAGTGGAATCCTCAGTACCAAAACGCTTGTCGTAATTCACAGCGTCTTTTTGAAATAACCTTCCAAAACCATCCCAATGATACACCACGCCAATTTCGGCCTTAGGATTCGCCTTCTGAAATATACTGAAAATTGTGGGAAAGCGCCCGTCCTTTTCCTGCACGATCGGCGGCAAAGTGTGCTTATCAATTTCCCAATCATTGTTGATAATGCCATGTTGCTCAGGTCCCGCACCCATGATCATGGACGCCCAGTTCTGGCTGCTCGCGGAGGTTAGCACCGTGCGCACATTCCATTTCACGCTGCCATTAGCGATCATATCATGCAATACGGGCGATTTTCCTTTGTTAATGCCATCCGGACTTAGCCCGTCCACACCAATAACGATCACATGTTCAATGCCTTTTGGCCTGTCTTTTTGGGCAAAGCAAAAAGAAGAAAACGCTGCGAATGATAAGAGAAACGAAATTCTGAGCAACATATATTAAGGGTTTAGGATTCACTATAAGTTCCGCCGATCACCTCATCGCAAAGGCCGAAAGAGAGCGACATGCCCGCCCCGCCAAGTCCATTGATGATTGTGACGCCTTGTTCGGGCTTTAAGACGATTTCCGTCTTGCCATTTGTCATTTTTGGATAGATCCCATTCCAGGTTTGGGAAACTTTGGGTGATTTGAACTGCGCAAAAGTGCCGAGATAATCAAGGATCATTTTATTGATAAATTCGCGGTCGAACGGGTCAAATGTGAGCGCATACTCATGCGAATCGCCCACGGTAATCTCGCCCAGACCGTTTTGGGAAGCCATTACGTGAATGCCCCATTTGAGATATTCGCTGTATTCTTCCTGATATCTTGCTTTTAAACCTGCCAGTGAAGGTGCGGCTTTGAAACCGTCGTAATGGATCAGTGAAAGTCCGCCGCACAGTGCCGGGCCGATTTTCCAATCGTTGGGCTGTGCTTCCAGTCGGAGCATTTGTAATTTACATTTGGTCAAAGGCGCTGCTGCGAACTCCGCCGGATATAATGTCTCAAAATCCTGTCCGCTGCAAACAAAAATTTCATCCGCCGACCAGCTTTTGGAGCCGGATGAAACATTGGGATAATTGATTTGCGAAATGACCGTGTCCCAGTAAAAGGTTACACTCCACTTTTCCTGCAAGTAACGCGCAACGCCAGCAATGGCCTCCCGCGGGTCCACGATCATTTCATCCGCAGAATATAGTGAGCCTAACAAGCCGTTTCCATTCACCGCTGGCGACATTTCTAATGTTTCAGCAGCATTCAGGACTTTCACAGGCCGGTAACCGCTTACCTCCACAAACTCTTTGATTGCTTGCAACTCGTCATTCTTATAAGCCATATGCAAGCTGCCGCCTTCAAAAAACCAGCATTTAGCCTCCGTAAGCGTTTCCTTCCAGATGCTTTTGGCCTTCAATGCCCGATTATATAATGTTCCCTCGGGCTGCCCGATTGGCCACACCATCCCAAAATTCCTGATAGAGGCGCCGACAGCTTTCGAAGAACGCTCGATGACCGTAACCTGATAACCTCTTGACACCAAAGCCCTTGCCGTGGCTAATCCTACAATGCCTGCTCCAATAACAATAGCAGATTTACTCATCCTGATGTTGTTAAAAATTGCTATTTGTGAACTTCGCCAGCGTAAGCCGGGCTTTCTGAAATGATGGCAACCACGTCCGCAATGTCGTCAATAATATGCGTGGGTTTGTAAGGAAGCAGCTGGTCAGCCGTGAATGCGCCGGTGGTTATCCCGATCACATATTTGCAGCCTGCATTAATGCCTTCATTGATATCAACCTCAGTATCACCAACTTTCGCGACATTATTTGCGGAAGTAATGTTGAGTTTCTGCATAATTTTATTGATCATATCAGGATAAGGCCGTCCATAAGGCACCTCATCACTGGCAACCAGACAGTCGATTTTATCTTCCCAACCAAGCCGGCTGATAATCACATCCGCAATGTCCCGTGAAAATCCGGTGTTCAAAGCGATCTTCACGCCAGCCTCGCGCAATGTTGCAAAAGTCTCTTCCACATGCGGCAATGGCCCTATTTCCTGTGTGGTGCTGTAAAATTGGATCATTCCGTTCACGAAATGCGTATGAATGTCATTTACCAGCGCGTCTGTAATTTTCGTCTTATCCGCTTCGCGCGTTTCGAGCATCATCCTGATAGCCAGCGGCTTCTCATATCCCATTAAAGGATTTACAGCTTCAATGGCAATGTTATAACCCTGCGATTGCATTGCTTGCTGAAAAGCAATTCCTACAAAATTTTTGTCCTTGACAGTGGTCCCTGCCATGTCAAAAACAACAAGTTCTATTAACATCTTTGCATATATATTGGTGAACAAATACTGAATTTCTGGAAAAGGGCTTAGGTAATCTCGTTAATCTAAAAAATGCCTGGAAGTGCGTGAAAGCGCGATTGAGAACCATAGCGATCCTGTTGAGGCACAAAACTAGTGATATGCCCGAGAAATAAAGTTAAGTAAATGTTAATTAATATTTAACATTTACCCCAAAAATAAACAAGAAGTTAAGCTTCGTTGAAGAAATAGATCACCAGCAGCAACACTTCGTCACCATTGATACATTTAGGGTTATGCAGCTCGTTAGCATCGAAAAACATCGAATCGCCCTGATTCAGGACATATTTATTTTTGCCAACCGTATATTCGACCGACCCTCGCAACACATATTTGAACTCGTAAGCATTAGTGCGAACCATCGGGCGCTTGGCATCTTTTTCGAGACGGAGCAGGACCACGTCGATGTGGTTGTCTTTGAATTGTTTACTGAATATGCGATGATAGTAGAAGCCTTTGGCGTTTTCTTTGGTAAAAGGCTGATATTCTTCCTTCCGTCGTATGAGCACATTATCGCCCGGAGCGGTCGAAATTATGTCTTTGAAAAACACATTCAAATCAATGTCGAGCGCCTTGATCAGGCCGAGCATAACGGGAAGCGAGGGAATGGTGCGGCTGTTTTCGATCTGCGAAACGAGGCTTTTAGTAACTCCTGCTTCGTCAGCGATTTCCTGTAACGTAACGCCCTTATTTTTCCTGACTTCCTTTAATTTATTGCTGATCTGAAAAAGAATATCCTCCTGCATAATCCCGAAAATTGTTGCCTTTTGCCTTTAAATATGCCACAAGGTAATTTTTATTTTTTGTATAAAACAAAATCTCCCGGTTCATGGAACGGGAGATTTGCAACACGTTGTGTAATCGCTATGTTAGGCCAGCATATCTGTTATATGACTGTGGCTAAACTTATCTTTCACATTTTTCAACGATGTTTTCATGGCTAACAGCATTGCTTTTTGAAAATTCGGCCCGAAGCTAACCCTGGCAACACCCAGGTTTTGCAGCTTACTAAGTTCAGGCGTCCCTTTCGTAATTAATATGTTTATGGGAACAGCAAACTCATTGACCAGCGTAGAGATATCAGACTCTTCCCGTACAAAAATGGGGTAAACTCCATCCGCCCCCGCGTCCGCATAGGCACATCCGCGCTCGATGGCCACTTTTAGTTTCTCGTCATTTGTAAGCGAACTTGGTTTCAGAAAAACATCGGTTCTGGCATTAATAAACAACCGGACGCCTGCTTTTTCGGCTACTTTCCGGATCAATCTGATGCGCTCAACCTGCAAATCAACAGGCAACAGCTCATTGGTTTTCGGGTCGCTATCCTCTATATTAATCCCCGCAACGCCTGTCGCCAGCACTTTGCGGATATTGGCCTTCAATCCCTGCAAATCAGTGGCATAACCGGATTCGATATCGGCGGTTACAGGCACTTCAACCGCATTGACGATTTGCGTGATTACATTCAGCGCCTGGTCAAAAGGGATTTTTTCGCCATCCTGGAAACCATTGGCGCGCGCGATAGCCGCACTGGCAGTGGCGACAGCCTGATAACCGGTTTCTTCAAGCAATGCAGCACCCGCAACATCCCAAATGTTAGGCAAAACCAGCATTTGCTTGCTGTAATGCAGCTTTTTAAGCAGATCTGCCTTTTCTGATTGTGAGCTTTTTCTTTTCATTTTTAAGATCGCTAAGCACAACAAACTTACCCAAGAACAGGACTATTAAAATGATCCATTTTGATTTTTTTGAATAGTCCATTCAAATCGTAAAATTGGCAACATCTCGCCGTTCAAGCATTCAAGGCAATATTTCAATGGTCTTAATATTGAATTTTTTAACTTTAAAAATCGCTTAACAATACAACATCATTGCCGACTGACGACCGATCGCCGGTCGCTGAAAGTTATTAGACATCAAAATCATGAAATTCAGAAAACTCGGAAAAACTGACGAAAAATTATCTGCGATTGGACTTGGATGCATGGGCATGAGCATCGCTTATGGCCCGACTGACGATGCCGAAAGCATTGCCACATTGCATAAAGCGCTCGATTTGGGAATCAACTTCTGGGACACTGCGGATATGTATGCCAATGGCCAGAATGAAGAATTGATTTCAAAAGTGTTGGTCCCAAACCGCGATAAAGTTTTCATAGCTACGAAATTCGGCTTTCGCTACAGGGAAGATTCGGGTGATGCAAAAAATGCTAACGGCTCGTACTTTGACGGATCGCCCGCCTGGATGAAAACTGCCGTTGAAAACAGTTTGAAACGCCTCAAAATCGACACAATCGATCTGTATTATGCCCACCGTATTGACCCAAATGTGCCCGTTGAAGAGATGGTTGGCGCTATGAGTGAGCTGGTAAAGGAAGGAAAAGTGCGTTATCTGGGACTAAGCGAAGCTTCTGCCGCATCAATTCGGAAGGCACACGCTGTGCATCCCATCGCGGCGTTGCAGAGCGAATATTCTATGATTACTAGAGATCTGGAATCGGAAATCCTGCCAACGGTGCGCGAACTGGGCATTTCGTTGGTTCCGTTTTCGCCATTGGCAAGGGGATTGGTGACCGCAACATTACAGGTTGACGCATTAGCTGAGACTGATTTTCGTCGGACATTACCGCGTTACCAGCAGGAATACGCCGATAATAATGCCAAGCTGGTCAAAGGTTTTGCAGAAATTGCTTCCAATAAAAATTGCACGCCCGCACAGCTTGCGCTCGCATGGGTGCTGGCACAGGGAGAAGACATCATCCCTATTCCGGGGACCAAAAAGCGCAAATATCTGGAAGAAAACGCAGGTGCGCTGGAAGTGGAATTGTCAAAAACCGACTTAGCGACCATTGACGAACTCGTAGCGCGATACCCAGACACGGGCGAGCGCTATAATGAGGGCGGCATGCAGCTGGTGAACCATTGATATTTACGTCAAAATAAAATATTGCTATTCCATGCATTTATGTTAAAAAATCCTCCATAGTGCACATTAAGCCATTTTTAATATTGTATTTATATTAAATCACCACTCACTGGTAGTTTATTTATTTTATATTTGATAAAGCATAACCCTTGCCAACTGTAAATTTCGATGACCCACTTTCAACACTTTTCCGATGACGAGCTGGCCGCTTTGATGAAGGAGGGCGAAGAAGGTGCATTCGACGAAATTTACAACCGGCATTGGGACAAGCTTTTCTATGCTGCCCACCGCATGGTGAAGTCAGCCGAAGTGGCTGAGGAAATTACGCAGGATACGTTTATGCTGTTCTGGATGAAGCGGGAAACGCTGGAAATCCAGTCGCTTAAACCGTATCTGGCCGCAATGCTCCGCTATGAGGTGTATCGCTATCTGGCTAAATCCAAACAGGAGCAGGAATTGGAATTGTCGATCAAACAACAGGCGGTAACCTCGGTTTCCATAGACCAGGAGATTGAGAATAAACTACTTTTGGAAATTATTACGAACCTTACAAACCGCCTTCCAGAAAAATGCAGGCTCGTTTTTCAATACAATAAATTGCAGGACAGATCTTTACCGGACATTTGTGAGGAGCTGAACATTTCGCCCAAAACAGCCGAAGCGCATTTGACCAAAGCATTGAAAATGGTCCGTTCCAACCTGAGCGGCGTCACGCATCTTCTTCTGCAAATTGTGCTCCTTGCCAAATTTTAAGGTACTTCCATAAATTTTCTAAATTTTTTATTCTACAACTAAGGGGTTTTGCTTCCTTCTCCCCTCTAAGTAATGCAAAGGGTTTATCTGCTTTGCAATGACACAAGAGTACATCAGACAGCTTGCCGTAAAATTTCTCAACGGGACAGCCTCGGAAGAGGAAAAAGAGATATTGCATAAGTGGTACGACAGCCTGAACCCGGACGTGCCCGAAACCGAAACCGTCTTCACGCGCAACCCTGAAACGGCGAACGATATGAAGGAACGGATGCTGGCTAATATGAAAGCATTGCAGCAGCCCGCTCACAAAACCCTCGATTTTACGCTCATTAAGCGATTAGTTTCATGGTCAACAGCCGTAGCGGCGCTTGTGATTGCCGGTTTTATTTTTTGGACAAATCAGCATAAACCCGCCGAAACGGGTATCCTGCTCGTTCAGGCACCTTTGGGCAAAACATTGAAAGTAACATTGCCTGACGGCTCGTCCATCTGGCTCAATGCAGGTTCCAGCCTCACTTATCCGCATTCATTTTCGGGAAAAACAAGGGAAGTTGTTCTGAAAGAAGGCCAGGCGTTTTTCGATGTGAAACACATGACCCACAAGCCTTTCATTGTTCATGCCAAAACCTTGAATATTACAGTTTTGGGAACGTCATTTGATGTAAAAGCTTACCATAATGATCGGGATATTAAAGTAACTGTCAAGACGGGCAAAGTAGGCGTGACCATGCGCGATAAACCTGAACATCCAGCATTAATGTTGCTTCCGGCAGAACAGGCGGTTATTCCCGAAAAAACAACCAAAATCCATGTTAGCGAGATCAGCAAGCCTGCTATTGCGCCTTGGAAAGATAACAGAATGGTGTTTGAAGATGAATTACTATCCGAAGTCTTTCATGCATTGGAAAGAAAGTACAAGCAGCACATTGTCGTGGAAAAGGCCGATTTATCCGCTGAAAAAATATCCCTGACCCTCGATGATCAGCCGATTGGCGATGTCTTGAAAGTGTTGGGTTTCTCCAAAAAATTCAATTATTCACAATTAAACGACAGCACGATTGTAATTAGATAAAAAGCACTGAAAAATGGGGCTGGCTTTCCAGGAAGGCGGGCTCAAAAAACAGAAACCGGGAACACTGCGAATGTCCCCGGCAATGAATGTCCCTCTGCTATGCAATGCTTCGAACCATCAATAGCGAGAACGGGCGCGGTTTAACAGGTTAACCATTAAACATCCAAACAAATATGGTGAATTATTACCATAAGGGACTCCCCTTATTCAAAAAATTTATGCGCATTTCGACGCTTATTTTGGGCATTAACATGCTGACTGCGGCTCTTTTGGTAGCCGGCACAAGCGAGGCTCAGCACGTCAACATGGATGTGCGGCAGTCGAGAGTGAAGACTGTTTTCAGACAAATTGAACAGCAGACCGGCGTCACTTTTGCATTCGACGAAAAGCTCGTCCGTAATGCGCCGCAGATCACGCTTTACGCCATGGGACTGCCCGTGCCGGAAATCCTGAAAATGATCGAAAAGCAAACTTCGCTGGAATTCAGGCAAGTGGGCAAAATGATCGGGGTTACAGAAAAAACCAAACAGGAAATGGAGCGAGAGGCGGCGGAAATCCAGTCGCAATATCTCTTGCGGCCTATTAAAGGTAAGGTTACCGACGACAAAGGCGAAGCATTGCCCTCCGTTGCGATCCGCGTGAAAGGGACAAACGACGGAACGATGACGGATCTGGACGGAAATTACAGCATTGATGTGGCTGGCGATGAGTCCATTCTGATTTTCAGTTTCATTGGCTTTACTGCGCAGGAAACAATGGTAGGCTCGCGTTCCACATTGGATATCAAGCTTTTGCCGGATGTTTCTACGCTCTCCGAATTGGTTGTGACGGGTTATGGCGCGCAGCGCAAAAAGGATTTGATCGGCGCCGTTTCTGTTGTGGATGTGGAGCAATTGAAACAAACGCCTGACGGACAAGTTGCTAACCAGTTGCAGGGAAGAGCTTCCGGCGTTACCATTATCGGCTCCGGCCAGCCTGGCGAAACACCGCAGGTGCGTATCCGCGGTTTGAACACTTTTGGAAATAACTCACCTTTATATGTTGTTGACGGCGTTCCCACGACTTCAATCAGCGACCTGAACAGCAATGATATCGCTTCCATGCAAGTGCTGAAAGATGCCGGTTCTGCCTCAATTTACGGTTCACGCGCTGCAAATGGGGTGATCATCATTACGACCAAAAAAGGAAAAGACAAGGTTAAAGTGAGTTACAGCGCCTGGTATGGCATGCAAACGCCGCCAAAAGGGAATGTCTGGAACACATTGTCGCCGATGGAACAGGCGCAATTGAAATTTCAGGTGCAGCGAAACGAGGGAGCAACCGTGGGCGACGACCAATATGGCTCAGGCCCTAATCCAGTTTTGCCGGATTACATTCTGCCAACGGGCGCTAAGGAAGGCGATCCCGGTACGAATCCCGACCTCTACTATGTGAACCCTGAATACACATCGGTGGATGATTTCAACAAATTCAACCAGATTGTAAAGGCAAACAAAGAAGGAACAGACTGGTTTCACGAGATCTTCAAACGCGCGCCTTCAACGAGCCATAACATTTCGCTGAGTGGCGGAAGCGATCAGGGAAGCTATTTGTTTTCTCTCAATTATTTCAACCAAAAAGGCGCTCTAACCAACACTTATCTGAAACGCTATACATTGCGGTCAAACAGTCAGTATAACATTGGCAAGCACATTCGCATTGGTGAAAACCTTGCTTTTTCCGTTTCGGATAATCCTAAAAGTGCGCTTTCTGACGGCGGGTCGGCCATTGCGTTTTCATTCCGCATGCAGCCGATCATTCCCGTTCGTGACATTATGGGCAATTATGCGGGAAGCCGCGCGGCGGGCATGGGCGATGCGTTCAACCCGGTTGCAATGCGTGATCGCACGCGTTACGACAAAGGTTTGGACAACCGCTTGTTTGGTAACGTGTTTGCTGAAGTGGATTTGTTCAAAAATTTCACTGTCCGCACGAGTTTTGGTGGTGAAAATTATTCAGGCCGCTGGAATTCTTTCTCTTTTCCAACTTACGAAAACAAGGAAAACAGCAACACCAACACCTATTCCGAAGGCGCTTACTCTGGTTTCAACTGGACGTGGACCAATCTCGTGACTTTTCACAAAACCATGCAAAAGCACGACCTGACCGTTGTTGCAGGAACAGAAGCGTATAGTGGTAAGAGTTACGATCTGGGTGGCGATACGCAGGGCTATTTTTCCTTCAATCCCGATTATATGAACCTGGGAACAGGATCGGGCACAAGAAGCAATTACAGCAGTCGTTCAGCCGACGCATTGTTCTCGCTGATAGGGCGTTTGGATTACATTTATAATGATAAATATCTTTTTGGAGCCATTATCAGGAGAGACGGATCTTCGAAATTTATAAATAAAAGATATGGCCTTTTTCCTGCCGTGAGTGCGGGATGGCGTATTTCTCAGGAAGATTTCATGAAAGGCATCACCTGGCTGGACGACCTGAAATTGCGTGCAAACTACGGAGTCATGGGAAATCAGATCAATGTGCGGTCTGGTAATGCATTCACAACTTACGGTTCCAATCGCCGAAGCTCCTATTATGACCTTTCAGGCACAAGCGGGTCAGGCGCAAATGAAGGATTTGAGAAAAGCCAGATCGGAAACCCGGATGCCGTTTGGGAGAAAAACATCAGTACAAACATTGGTATTGACGCCACATTCTTCAAAGGCAGGCTGGACGTGATCGCGGATTACTATGTAAAAGATGTGAAGGACCTTTTGTATAATCCAACATTGATCGGCACAGCGGGCGGCGGCGCGGTTCCTTATGTGAACATTGCGCAGATGAAAAACAAAGGGGTCGATTTGCAGATCACTTCCCGCTTTGACATTGGCCGCGACCTGAAATTGAATGCGACGGCGACTTTCACGACTTACAACAACAAGATTTTGAAAGTAACCAACAGCACTAATTATTTTGATCTGGAAGGACGCGGATTTGATGGCCATTCCATTGTGAGAAACCAGGTTGGTAACTCAATTGGTCAGTTTTTTGGTTATAAAGTGATTGGTTTCTGGAATTCCGAAGAAGAAATTGCTACGGCCAATGCGCAGGCCGTTGCACAGACCGGTGATGAAAATGCGGTGTTCCAGGATGGCGCTTCATTGGGACGGTTCCGTTACCAAAACACCAACGGCGACGGCCAGATCACCGCCGCTGACCGCACCATTCTTGGCAATCCAAACCCGGATTTCAGTTATGGTCTGAATCTTGGTTTTAATTACAAACAGTTCGATTTCAGCTTGTTCCTTTACGGCGTTCAGGGCAATCAGATCTGGAACCAGACGCTTTGGTGGAGTGATTTTAACTCGTCAAGATCGGGAGCGAAAAGCCAAACCGCACTTTACAATTCCTGGACGCCAGAAAATCACAATGCAAAAGCACCGATCCAGGAAAATTCCAGCTCATTCAGCACGATCAATGTTCCTAACTCTTATTTCGTGGAAGACGGCTCTTACCTGCGTGCGAAAAATGTCCAGCTGGGTTACACATTCTCACCTGCGTTTCTGAAAAAGATCAAAACACAGCAGTTCCGGATTTACGTGCAGGCCACAAACCTGTTCACATTGACCGGCTATTCTGGCCTGGACCCCGAAGTGAGCAGAAATGCAGATGGTAACCCAACCGTATTCGGCATTGACGAAGGCTCCTACCCGTCTTCGAAACAATACACGGTGGGCATTAATCTTACTTTTTGACATTTACCAGAGACTGACATGAAAAAGGGATTTCGATATATCATGGCTTTTTGTCTGATGACCAGCCTTTCGGTTTTGCAGGGCTGCAAGGACGATTTTTTAGATAAACCGGTTCAGGGCGCATTGGGCGACGAAGTGCTTGCCAATGAAAAAGGCGTTGACGGCTTATTAACCGGCGCTTATGCAGCATTGGACGGACAGGGCGACTTCAACGGGGGAAGTGGCTGGGAAGCGCCGCCGGATAACTGGGTTTACGGTTCCATTCCGGGCGGCGATGCGCACAAAGGCAGCGATGGCGGTGATCAGACGCCCATCAATTCCATAGCAACATTCGCTGCCGGGGCTGATAATGGTTTTTTCAACACAAAATGGCGTGCACTTTACGAAGGTGTTTCACGCGCCAATGCCGTTTTGAAAGTCTTGGCTTTGGTAACCGACATTTCAGCGGAAAGTAAGGCTAACATTGAAGGACAGGCGCTTTTCCTGCGGGCGCATTATTATTTTGAGGCTAAAAAAATGTGGAACATGGTCCCCTGGATAGATGAAACCACAACGGATTTTAACCAGCCGAATGATAAGGACATCTGGCCGATGATCGAAGCGGATTTCAAAGCTGCTTACGAAAAGCTGCCCGCGACCCAGACATTGGTTGGTCGCGCAAACAAATGGGCGGCAGGCGCATATCTGGCCAAAACGTATTTGTATCAACGCAAATTTGCAGAAGCAGCAACGCTTTTCGCGACCGTGATCAGCAGCGGCGTCACTTCCAATGGTCTGAAATATGATCTAGTTTCATTCAAAGACAATTTTGACGCAGCCACGAAAAACAATGCAGAGTCTGTTTTTGCAATCCAGATGGTCGCCAACGACGGAACTTTGGACATTACCAACGCCAACATGGGCGGTATGCTTAATTTCCCTTACGGAACCGGCGCTCCCTTTGCTTGCTGCGGATTTTTCCAACCCACGCAAATGCTCGTAAACAGCTATCGCACAGATGCAAACGGCTTGCCATATGTCGACGACTTCAACAGTCATGCAGTTAAAAATGACCTGGGTGTTGCCTCTGCCACTGCATTTGTCACAGACGCCGGTCCGCTCGATCCACGCCTAGACTGGACCGTTGGCCGTCGCGACGTTCCTTACCACGACTGGGGACTGTTCCCGGGCATGAACTGGGTGCGTGACCAGCGTTACGGCGGCCCGTATGCCCCGAAAAAGAACATTCACAGACAAAAAACGCAGGACCTTTACGCGGATCTGAGTTCCTGGGCGCCGGGAAATGCGATCAATGTACTCGTGATCCGTTTTGCCGATGTACTGTTGATGGCCGCCGAAGCCGAAGCAAATGCAGGAAGTCTGGCCAAAGCTGAGGAATACGTAAACCGCGTAAGAACGAGAGCAGCAGACAAAACCGGCTGGCTTTACAAATACATTGACAACAAAAATCCGCTAGCCGGATTTTCCACAACGCCAGCCGCAAACTACGTTGTAAAACCTTATCCAACCGGCACGCTCGCAGCAAAAGGCAAAGACAATGTTCTGAAAGCCATCTACTTCGAGCGCGGCATCGAACTTGCCATGGAAGGCCACCGCTTCTTCGACCTCGTTCGCTGGGACCAAGCTGACAAAACTCTAAACAGCTTCTTCGGCTACGAATCCAAAATCACCACCGACCTGGTCGGAGGGAAATTTATTAACGGGAAAAACAATTACTTCCCGATTCCGCAGTATCAGATTGATATGAGTGTGGTGAATGGGGCTGCAATGTTGAAGCAGAATCCGGGGTATAATTGAGGAATTTTGAGTTTAATGTAAATGATTGGAGCACTGCCGGACTCGGGTTCGGCAGTGCTTTTTTGATGACAAGACTTAGAAAGTCTTCATCCCACGTTTCTTCCTCCCAACAAATTCATACTTCTTTACTTTAAATTTTTCCACCTCCTTTTCCAGGATCTTATTTGCTTTCTGAATCATTTCGGTCTGGGCTTTGACGGTGATAAGCAAATCATTCATTGCTTCTATATTATCGAGTTGAGCAAACACGATTCTTTCTAAGTGTGCTTTTGTGTATTTCATGGATTGTGATTTTAGCTTTGTAATGTTTGCAAAGATATCATTTATGCTTTTAAAGCTATATTTAAATATTATAAATATTTTATATATGCTTAAAAAGCATTTTTTATCTGCGAATGATGTTTTTCTTACTGTGTATTTTGCAAGTAAAAAGACAGATACACATTAAAGGCATGAAAAAAGCGAGTAACCGCATTAAAGCCGTTTTAGCAGAGCAAGGCAAAACTAACAACTGGCTTGCTGAGCAATTAGGAATGAATAAGACAACCGTTTCAAAATGGTGTAGAAACCAAATGCAGCCAACGATGGAGACGCTTTTTGAAATCGCTGAGGCTTTGAATGTAGATGTGAGAACCTTGCTGGTATCTAATAAGCAAGCATCTTGATAGGAGCAAAAAAGTCACTCACCTTGTCACCCTGAGCGGAGTCGAAGGGGGCGTTACTCCTAGGTGGTAACGCCCCCTTCGACTCCGCTCAGGGTGACAGGGTGAGTGACTTTATATCACCCTCAACTCCGGATCATAAAACCTTTTCCACACCTCAATGGTCTCCTCCAAAGTTTCGGGTGGGGATGATAGGTAATCTTTGATCTTTGCTAAATTTTCGGAATGAACGTCCTTAGCGGTGTATTTGATGAGGTCGGTGAGCAGGGCATCGATCTTCGAAGTGTCGTTGCGCCAGTTTTTGCTGTATTTTGTAAACCACTCTTCATTTAGGAAGACAACACCTGAGTAGCGGTAAACGTCTGAAAAGCCGAATGCGTCTATGACGATGGGTTCGGTGGGCCATTCTTCGTCCAATGCTTTGTCGCTGAATCTCTCCCGGCCGTCGCCTAGTAATGCAATAAATCTGTATGTTTTGACTGTCATGAATGAGCTGGTTATGCTTTCTGATGTGGCCGAATTTCGGTATTAATGCTGAATCCTGAAAATTATCGTGCCTCTTCCAGAGCGGAAATTTTCACTTTTTTTGCCTCCCCGAGGAAAAGTATTTTGCAAACACAGGCATCTCTTTGTATTCCTGAAACTTGGTGAGCAACACACCCAAAAGTATAATCACCAATCCGATGATCTGCACGGCATTGAACGTCTCGCCCGCGATCATCCAACCCACAATCACAGCCACCACCGGATTCACATATGTATGCGTGCTCACCAGCGCTGGCGGGCGAATGGTCATAAGCCAGGTAAATGCCAGAAATGCAACCATAGAACCCATTGTAATCATATAAATCAGGCTGCTCCAAGCTTCGAAGGAGACACTTGACAACGAAAACCGTGGATATTCTCCCGCTAATCCAGAGAAGAAAGCACTGGCGATTCCCGCAGCCATCAGCTGAATTCCGGCCAGCATAACATTGGAATATCCGGCAGTATCCGCCTTTTTGCTGAACAGCGACCCGGCCACCCACAATGCTGCGCTTAATATCAACACGAGGTTTCCGATCAGCTGCATGTTTTCAGTGCCTGCCTTGGGAACAGCCGCGTAAGAGAATAACACCAGGCCAACAAAACCCAAAAGCAACCCGGCAATGATGGTTTTTTGCGAGAAATAAAACCTCCACAACTTGCGGTCAAACAGGATAAACATGAACGGTTCGGTGGCAATCACCGTCGCCGCATGACCCGAACCAATGTATTGCTCCGCCCAGGTAACCAGCCCCGAACCTCCGACCAGCGCGATCGTGCCGCCGATGGATGCAGTTGTGATAATATTTGCCGGCGGAATCCGATGCCCTTGCACTTTGGCAATCAGAAAAAGCAAAATCCCAGCTGTAAAGTAGCGAAACGCACAAAAAAGGAATGGCGGAAAGCTTTCCAATCCAAAAGTAATCGCAATATAAGTGGTGCCCCAAATCACATAAATCGCAAAAAAGGCCAGTGCCACTTTCCATTGCGCAGTGTCTTTGCTTTCCATAAAACGACGTTTTATTTATTGAATGTGTTGCTGTTTTTGGCTTACCTAAAAATCAGACCATCAATTAACATTACATGTCCAATTTTCGACAAAAACTGGACATGTCCTTATAATCTGTTCAGAAAATGGACATATATTTGCATCATGTTCAATTTAGCCTTAAAACTGGACACGTAATAAATGGGAAAATACGATCGTAACAAGCCATATAACACATTACCATTGCTACCGCCTCCTGCCAGCATTGAAGATGATATCGATGTGTTGAAAAAACTTGTTTCAGCATCTCGCGCACTTGCAACAGTCAACGCTACGGTTTTACGCATTCCAAATCCACTCATGCTAATAAACACCATTGCTTTGCAGGAAGCTAGGACGTCAACCGAAATTGAGAATATTTTCACAACCGAGGATGACCTGTACAAAGCAGTTTCCGACACAGCAAAAGAGGACCGAACCAACATTGCGACAAAGGAAGTGCTTCGTTACCGGGAAGCACTTTGGGCAGGATATCATGAACTTATAAAAAGCAATGAAATAAATACTGGTCTGATAATCAGCATCTTTCAGCAAATAAAAGATACAACGTCTCAGCTGCGGGTGCCGCAAGCCGTGATTGTCATTAAAAGAGGGGAAAGTGAGTTTAGAGCAGGAGAAACCATTTACACGCCACCAAGGGGATCAGGAATAATTGAAAATCTAATGGCAAATTTAACGGAATATCTAAACGACGATCAAAAATATCCGGCGGATCCGCTTCTTAAAATGTGTATTGCACATTATCAATTTGAGGCTATTCACCCATTTCAGGATGGAAATGGCAGAACCGGACGTATCCTTAATCTGTTGTATCTCGTAAATAAAAATCTGCTTTCGCTCCCCGTTTTATATTTGTCTCAATACATTATAAAACATAAGGATGAATACTATCACAACCTGGCTGGTGTTACGCAACGGGGTGAATGGAAAAACTGGATTTTGTACATGCTCGACGCCGTAGAAAAAACGTCTTTGTTTACCAGCGATCTTATCTCCGACATTTTGAGTCAAATGCTGGAGACTTTTTTGCATGGCAAGAAACATATCAAATGGTACAATAAAGAAGTCAATGAGGTTCTTTTTAGCCAACCATATAGTAAACCGAAAACGCTCGGTGAGGCAATTGGCAAAACTTCCCGCACCACGCTGGCAAAATATATGGACGACCTAGTTCATGCTAAAATCCTGACACCCAAGCGGGACGGCAAAGAAATTTATTATATAAACGAAGACCTGATTAGAATTTTACAACCATAAGTAACCAATCAAATGATCCGCATATCAACCCTTCCCGTCATCGAAAACGCCGAACAATTTAATGCGGCAACGCTTATCCTGCTTGTGGACGTGCTTTTTGTGGGCGACACACCAAGGAAAATGCGGGAGCACATCAAGAATAATCATGGTGGTTTTATTTATGATAAGAAGACCTACATTCCGATTACATTAACAGGTACGCCGCAGAGCCTTCTTGCTAACGCGGGAACGCCCATTGTTTTTAAATTTGATCATGGTTTTCAGAATGACTATCATTTCAATGGCAACCTCGACGCGGCTATTTTTCACAAAAAACTGTATGATATTTCGCATCTTGCGGGGCAGTCTTCCATTCAGTTCGTGAAAGAAGAGGAATTTATTATCGAGCGTTATCTGTCAGGAGCACGTGTATATATTGAGCCGGAAAAAGAAGCTAAACTGCTCGCGCCGATCACAAAAATGCCCGCTATTGGCATGAAAGCGATGAAAGGTCTGGCGCCGGTGAAAAAATAACTGAAATCAGCGACAATGTCGAAGTTATATAGTGTACTCCGGTTCAAATGCCCGCGCTGCCACAAGGGCGATCTTTTCGTTAAAAAGAATCCATACAGTTTCAAAAACGCATTGCAAATGCCCGACCGGTGCCCGGTTTGCAATCAGGATTTCCAGATCGAGCCAGGATTTTACATTGGTGCATTGTGGACCAGTTTTCCGATCGTGATCTTCATTATGGCACTCCTGTCCGCGCTCCTTTTGATTTATTTAAAAATGGAGCTCAACACATTCTTTATAACCATTACTGCCATCCTTTTCCTCCTCCAACCGATCATTATCAGGCTCGGCAGGGCAATTTGGATTAATGTTTTTGTTGATTTTAAAGAAGAAAGCTAATTCTAGAGATCAATTTTTGAAATCGCTTTTCCCCAATTTTTACCCAAAACTGCGACGCCTTGTTCATTCGGATGCAGAAAGAATGTTCCTGCCTGGCCTTCTTCGGGCTTGAATAGCTTCTTGGCGTTTTTCTTGAAATACTTAAACGACTTCGTGTCCCCCTTAAAAACCCTTCCCGGCTGCGAAGTTTTGTATTCCTTAATCAGCTCGTCAATCTCCGGAACATAACTTTCAAGTCTGGCAAGTCCTTCCGCCAGATATTTCGATCTATTGTAGGTGTTGGTGCTATACCAGATTGGATGGTGGATAATCACTTTACCGCCCGGATACTTATTAAGCAGCTCATTGACAATCGTTTGCAAATTTTTCCTATAATCTTCCTTCGAGACCGGCGCGCCGTTGGGTCCTTCCATAGCGCTGTCGTTTGTTCCCAATTTCATGGAAAACAACAGCTGGTGGTCTTTTTGCTGGAACAGACTATCAGCAGCTTTGGTAGCCAGTGAAAAGTATTTTCCGTGGCCCGGCAGCCAGTCCACCGTAGTAGAACCACTCCTGCCTACATTTACAAACGACACATCCTGAATGCCTTTCTCTTCTTTAAGATAATTAACCGCATGCGTTGGCGGCGGAAATCCGTTTGTGCCTCCTTTGCCTTGCGTAATGCTGTTTCCAATGAAAACGATGGCGAGTTTTGATTCTTTTTTATTTTGGGCGACGACTTGCAGCGTGGCTACAAGCAGGAAAATAAGCGTAGAAAATTTAAATTTCATTGAGTTTAGTGTTGAAAATGGGGTAAATGGATAGTTACTAATGCTGCATCAATATAAGTCACCATCGCGCACTAAACAAATGTTGGCAAAGCACATACTTACTTTACTAATGCCTTGGTCAATTGGGACAAACTCACCACGAAGGGAACTCCGGAAAATCTGTTCGGCTTATAGCCTGCTAATTTTGTGATGTCCCATTTTTGGCTTTCAAATTCACTTTCAACCGTAAAATCAATGTGATACACCAGATATAAGGATCCTTTTGGTTTTGGATAATGCTTTTTCTCTAAATCTTGTTTTGAAAAAATCCTCGGACCGTCTTCTTTCAGCTTGCATAACCTGCCCGAAACGGTTTCCCGCGGCCCGTGTAACAGCAAATATTTTGCTTCTGCCTGCTTCGCACCAAGCGGAAGAGAGCCGCTATCTGTGCCCGTTCTGAAATTGTAAAGCCTGTTTTTCTCAATCCAGGCGAGCTGTTCTGCATTTTTATAAAAACCAATGATCACAAATGTTTCATCGGGAATCAGGCTGCGGTTTTCACCCAATGTTTCGGGCAACTGCTCTGTGACTGCCTCGTTGTTTTTGGATTTATAAATGTCATAACTGCGGAAAGCGGCCTTTTCACGCTGAGAAGCACGGTTCAAAAAATGCTGCGTTACATCGTTTAGAAAATTGCGAAGTGCATTGATTCCATTATTTGTTTTGGACGGGCGTACCGCAAATGCACCCAGGCCAGGGATCAGTTCATTGAAACCCTTCCACTTAAACGGCTTCTCTCCTTCCCCCGGATACAAGACATAAGCACCGGCTGTTCTGCGGATTGCGTCTTTGTACGAATGCATTTTCAAAAGATCGTCCCGCTTATATTCCTTGAAGGACTCGACCCGGTATTTTGCGTCAAAATGAATGTGTACGATTAATTCCTCCGTTTCAGCCTGTGCCTGACTAATGCCGACAGGCCATATCGAGAGTGTAAAATCAGGACGCATGCCCGTTGTCCAGCTGCCGGGATTAGGATAGTCGTTTTTACCGGAGAATGATCGGTTGAAGCTGAATTCTACATTAAGCCTTCGCGAAGGACCATTGAAAATTCCCTGAACAGCCACATGCTTCCCGTGCTTTAATTGCAAGCCCAAACCGTCCGCTGTGGATTTGAGCAGACTGCTGAGACTCACCGGGGTAATGTCAAAGACATCCCGTATCAAATCCAAAAGCTGAAAAAACAGCCAATATTCATAAAGCACCGCAACGTCCTTTTTCCCAGCGGCATACACATCGTCCCCTCCGCGCCAGACCAGCTTTGCGGCCAGGTCGAACATTAGCCAAATCCTGAAAATCTCCTTATAACCAGCTTTTCTTTGCAAAACCGGACTGTTCAGAGACAACATTGCCGGGTTACTGATCCGCTGAAAAAACGGATTTGTCAACATCAGATCAAGCTCATTTTCCAGGATTGACGCCTCTTCGAATAGTCTGCTGCTATTCTTTGCGCACGATTTGAAGTCACTAACCAACGCGACAAAACCGGTTAAAGCGTGTTTGACAAACCGATTTTCGGACGTATCCAATGATTCTGTTTTCGAAAACATTGTAACGCGTGCCGGGATGTTTCCGAGCTTTTTGTGCAGCGAATGTGAAGAAGGAATGCTTATTCTATTACCTGAACCCGCCATGTGCCTGATTATCCTGCCATCGACCCGCCGGATCTTGCGAATGTCTTTCAACTCCTCATTTTCCGACCACTTTGTCACCGGCACACCGATTATTTTCTGAACAGCACTAACGAATTCATCAGACTGCAAAATTGATCTAATAAAGGCAAACCGCTGATATAATGTCCGCGAATCCTGATTGAAATCAACCGTAAAGTTATGTGTCACAGGTGAATTGTGCGCCAGCAGCAGATCGGTGCAATGCTCGGTAATGTTTTCGAGCATTAACCGGTAATCCTGCCTGTAACTGGCTTTTTTCGAGCGGATTTCAACTTTAATTTCCGCGCATTTTTGCTTCTGTGGTGTAAGTATTTCAAAAGTCGCTGTTCCTGTATAAACGTTAGGAGCCAATCTCCCCGAGCCAGGATTGATTTTAGAAGGATAAACAATCTCGGAAGCTTTCAAACAATAATTATCCGAGACGCTGTATTCATAAAAATGCCCTTCCACCAGCTGGATCCGGGCTTCCCCGTTTTCAAATGCCTCCAATTGGTCGACCTTAAAGATCGTTTCCAGGTTGCTGTCCTCACCGATGATTTTCAGCTCAATAGATGTTGCCCGGATTGAATGCTTAGCGAAAGTCCGTTTTCCATCAGGCTTCGGCAAAGCTTGTAAATCCGTTGTCGATGAGGCTTTTGTACATTCTTTTAAGCTTTTCCAATGTGACAGGATAATGTACTATGCCCAATTCTGCCAGTTCTTTTTTTGAATTTAAAAAATTCTCAATTTCGTCAGCATCTGAGCCGCATAACGCTGCTAATGTCTTCAAAATGGGTTCCAATCTGCGCCTAGATCCATGCACTTTTGGCAATAACTTCTGGACTATCGCAGCATCAATGATCTCACTTACTTTCCATTCTGGTTCAATGTAATTGGCGATGGCTGCAAAACGCACAATTTCTGCCGCGCTTCGATAACCAAACTCTGCACCCGCTTTTTGCAGCTGCTCAAAAAAGCTTAGTAATGCATTATTGATCAGCGCTTTGTCACTCATTTCAATCTGCTTATTTAAAACCAGCTCGACAAAACCTGTTGCCATTAAGCAGCCAGATCTGCTAATTGAATCCAGATTTAACGTGCAGTCAAGACTCAAAAAATGCGCCATTTCCTCCCTTATCACCCGAAACTCAATCACATTGGCGCGGTCCAGAACCTTTGGACTGAACATATACGTTGTTTCGTCAATATTGACAGTGCCGATGATAAACAAGTTTTTTGGAAGCCTGATCCTGGAAGGAACATTGTCATGCTTTTGGGTGTATCCGGGATGCAGTCTGATATCGCCACCTGATTCCATTGCGCTCAGGAAATCAGCGAAGTAGCGCTCAACGTGGCTAAGGTTCATTTCGTCGAGAATGAGGAAATAAGGCTTTGCGGGATTTTCACCTGCCAATATGATCAGATCCAGCACGCCGCTATCCGGCTTCACATATTTGCCTTCTTCCAAAGCATTGGGATAGCCCAGCAACGGCTCGCGATTTGTCCAGTCCGCACCTACGGCCACCAGGCAAATCTGATCTTCGCTTTCACAAATCCATTTTGAAAACGCCTGCGCAAGTTTCGTTTTGCCGGAACCGGAAAGGCCGGTAAGGATGACAAATGGCTTGGCCAGCAGCGAAGTGACAAAGCGTAATGTGAAGTTGGGATTAATGTGCAGGTTGCATCGGGCAATGCTTTTTTGAAATGCCTTGTAGTCAAACGCTATTTTACGATTTGGCTTCCTTTTAGGTAAAACCGGCCTTTCGCCCACCGTTTGCTTATAGATGCCGATGATTTCCACGAGATCTTCCTCGACCTCCGCTCTATCCATCTTCGCCGGATCATAGGCTTTAAAAACCAGCGACGCGCCATAACGGGCCGGTTTTCCAAAATTATGACGTTTAAAATAGTCACTGATCCTGACCGGATTTGCCAGTTTCCAATTCGTATTGGGCGGAATAGTTTCGCTTAACCCATAGCCCAGGATGAGCAGGTTCTGCTTTTTGAAATAAAGATAAAAGGGATAAATGCCGTTGGTGATCGTTTGCCCTTCGGCCAGAAAAGCGATCCAGGTAACCCTGGCCGGATTGCCCTTTCCAAAACTCAGCTTGACTTTTAAGCCGTTAAAATGATCAGCAAAATGCGCAGTTTTAAGACTGTCAGTCTGCGACTGTTCCAGAAACCTGGAAAGTTCGTCGAAGTATTCCATCAAATAGTGTGTTCAGAGGTCTTTAAAATTCATCCCCGTTGAGGTTTTAAAGATGCTGAATTTTTATCTCTATTCAATGGAAACTTGTTAGTTTTCAAGACTATTAAAAAAAAGCTGACGAATTGCGGAGATGTGGGCTATTAAAACAAGAGGGACTACTACAGCAGGAAGCAGTACAAGTGGAAAATATGTTATGCCGATATTAGGCTGATCAAAAGACAGTTGCTGAAAAGGCGTTTTTGCCGTTAAAATTGCAATGCTAACAACATTGATAAGTAATATCAACCCTATCACATTCCAAATAAGCAACAGTCTATGACCAGCTTTTTTGGTAACAAAAACGAAATAGAAAATAATAACGGCTGAAATACCGGACAATATATCAAAATTATTTCCTTCGAAAGTCATTAGTTCCGGGATAAAACCGGCTGCAAATACATAGTAAAGGACAATCTCAACCGGCAACCGAACGACGTGCAGCAATGTCAGGAATTTCATATCAAGGCCGTCCAAAAAAAGCTTCCCTTTACTAGACAAACAGAGATATCCTGCAAGCAGGAACCCCGGACCAATCAACAATGTCAATCGCGGCGGAATAGCTGACTCCACTTTGTAAAAATCAAACAAGCTTAGCAGCGACTGAAATAGGATATAGAGAATTAAAATACCTAAGATCCCGATTGATTTACTTGTTGCAAAATAGAACGCGACCACTGCATACACAACAACAGCGCCAAAGAGAATCAGAATAAAAATTGGTACATCGAGCATGGTTTCAATGATTTAAAAGCCACGCAAAGATCTCGCTGCTAACAGCCAATAATTCTTGCCATTTGACAAGAAATCACTTTTGGGAAAACTTTTTTCTGATTCTGCTTAGTGATGTGTCAGTGACACCTAAGTAAGAAGCAATATGTTTTAATGAAGCATTCTGGAATATTTCGGGATTCGAATAAAGTAATGCCTCATATCTCTGATCCGCCGTTTTATTGATCATGGACAACGTTCGATTTTTGAACGCTACAAATCCTTTAACTAAAACAGCTCTCCCAAATTCACGAAATTCGGGAATCGCATGAAAAAGTCCATTAAGCTCATTAAAGGACAGTACCCAGCCGGCAGCGTCTGTGAGCGCTTCCATATTTTCCTGAGACGGGATTCGTTGAAAAAAAGAGCCGACTTCAAATACCGGTGTTTTTTGAGAGAAAAAATTAAGTGTTATTTCGTTACCATCCACATCAAATAGGTAAGACCGCATAAATCCTCTTTCGAGAAGCAGGTATTCGTCACTGATTGCACCTTCCTTCAAAAACACATCTCCCTTGACCCACTCTTTCTTTCTGAATTTTGATGCAATAGCAATTGCTTTTTCCGGCTCGATACTAATCGTCTGCTTGATATAACTGGCTAGAAATTGAATATCACTGTCCATGCAAGTTAAAAAGGCTGTTTAATCAATATTAGCCGGCTATCAGCTTATTCCCCCAAAGCCAGCTTAATGTGCGCCAGATGATGCTGCAAATGCCAAACTGACATAGCCAAGGCCTGTTTTTGGTTAAGCCATATTTTTCGAAGTGGGTGAAAATAAGCTTTTCCAAATGCCTCCTCGTCCAGGCTTGCCGCGAAATATGCGTAGCGCTGGTTCGTGCCGGCGAGTATTTGAAGCGACTCTGCAATGGGCATTTCGAGCGAGTCGGACGTAACTGCCCAGGAGTCCATGTTGATCATCGTAGGATCCTTGTAATCCGGCTCAGTAACGGCTTTTTTCATCCGGAAATAGTGCAGCAATGCAATGTCAGCCACATGGTGGATAAGCTGACGAATGTCCCAGCTTCCTTCGCGATAAGTTTTGGTAAGGTCTTCATCTCCAAGATTTTCCGCCAGCTTTCTATATTCCGACGCGCTGTTTTTGATTATCTGGATAAAGCTTTCGATTTCCGCTGGTGAATAGTCATCTTTCAGGACGAATGGTCCGATGGGAAATTTACGGTCTGTCATGGCTTTGAGTGACTGCTAAACTGTATTCTTTTTCTTTTTTACTTCAACAAAAATGGCTCCTGCGATCAATCCGACCAGTAAGAGTGAGCTTACGAGGTCAATTTTACTTCCAACAGCCACAGAAACCGGCTCGAAACTGAACTTGATCGTATGTTTTCCGGCTGGCACTCTTAATGCCCTCAGAATATAGTTCGCGCGCAGCATATCGGCAGGTTTGTCATCAATAGTCACCTTCCATTCGTCGCGGACATTGTAATAGATTTCTGAGAAAACAGCTAGTCCTTCGCTTTTGGAATTGCTTTCGTAGATCAATTCATTCGGCTTGTAGCTTGTGAGGCTGATCTTGTCGGTTGAATCTGCCTGCAAAGTTAAACCTGTAAGTTTGGAAGCAAATTTCTGATCGAGGACAGCTTCTTCTTTGGGCTTTAATGAGTCCAATGCGGCCATTTCAGCATCGGCATTGGGCACTACTTTATAACTTTTCACAAACCAGGCATTGCCAAGCGCTCCGGGATTTGTCTGAGCCACTTTGTTGCCCTGCTGATCCGGAATCAAAATGTATTTCGTATTCAACATATTGATAATGTTGGAATTAGGCTTTTGAGTAGCGATTTGCCGCTCAAACAATTCCTGATAACGACGCAGCTTTGCACCGTGATAACCTCCAAGTGATTTGTGGAAATACGAGGCATCAGCGCTGTTGAATGGTCCCTGGCGCGACGAAAGATCGTAAACACGATAGTTCGGATCCGTATCCCTTAAAATCTGCTCGTCGGCAGGCGAAGGCGTGGTTATGCCCTGTGCTGCATAACTGCTTACAAAGTCTTCATTGTTGAGATATCTTTTATCAATGCCAAAAAGGTCAAAAATCACCAGTACCAGCAATGTTCCGTAAAACAGAACAGGTTTCACTTTGTCCTTCATCGCAAACCAAACCAGTCCGGCGGCAAGCAAGAGAAATATCAGGCTTCTGATTGCATCGCTTTTCATCAAACCTGCCCTATCCTGAACAATCGAATTCATGATCTGCTGTGCAAATGCCTTATCCTGGGTAGACGGCATCAGATATTGCTCCACATATTGCGGATCACCGGCACCCTGAAAATTAAAAAATACGCCCGGCATCAGGGCCAGAATGAGCGTAACGCCGCCGGTAATGCCCAATGTAATGAGGAATGATTTCTGAAATTCCTTCCATTCCACCCGTTTCTGAGCAATTTCGGCCAAAGCCAGCACGCCCACAAGCACCATTAGCAGCTGCGCCAGCGAAACAACCATCGTCATCGCCCTGAACTTGTTGAACATCGGGAAATAGTCGAAAAACAGGTAATTTATTCCTGCAAAACTTTTACCCAAAGCCCATATAATGTAAAGAAGTATGACGCCCCCAGCCCAGTATTTGATCGGATTTTTGACAATAAACAAACCGAGTACAAAGAGGAAAAAGACAATGATCCCGACATAATTCGGGCCACCCATAATCGGCTGATCGCCCCAGTACAGCGGTTGCTGCTGAATTACATTCAATGCTGATGCAGGATCTACCCCTCTTCCCACCAACGTTTTATATGTTTCAGAAGTGTTGGAAAGCGGCCCGTATGACGTGCCTCCATAAGCATTGGGAATCACCAGTGTCAGTAATTCTCCGAAGCCATAACTGTAAGTAAAAGCATATGTTTTGTCCAGGCCCGAGCCGTTGGCATCGGCAGTTGCCGCTGCACCAGGGGCAGTAACCCTGGGTGTAAGTTCGGATTTACCTCGGATGGTTTCTTTGGTATAATCAAATGCATTCCAAAGACGTGTTGTATGCGTCCCCACCGCCACCACCGCAGCGAAAGCAAGGCCTGCTAAAACAAGCGTCAGGTCTTTTACCAAACCCCTTTTTATATAAGAAACACTCTCTATAATGACCAGAATAATGATCCCGATTCCCAGGTAATATGTGATCTGAACGTGGTTAGCGTATAATTCAAGCGAAAGGAACAGACCGGTTAATGCGGCCCCGGCAAGCCAGTTTTTCCTGAAAGCAAGGATCACGCCCGCCAAAACGCCCGGCGCATACATGATCGCAATCACCTGCGATACGTGCCCGGCTTCCAGATTAATCACATTAAATGCTGAAAATGCGAAAGCGACCCCGCCGATGGCGGCGAGCCAGCTTCCTGCGCCTAACACCAGGAAAAGAATGTACGCGCTTACCATTCCAATGAGGAAATAGTTGGCTGGCGCTGGTAAAATGCGGTTAATCGCTTGTCCGAGCTTGGTAGAAACGCTTGTGGGATAATCTGCTGCTACGAGGTAAGCGGGCATTCCGGAGAACATTCCGTTGGTCCAGGCCGACCATATCCCTGTTTGTTTGTTATAGTCCAAAACTTCGCGTGCAGCTCCTTTGGCTTGTACATCATCCTGGGCCGTCAGTTTTTTACCTTGCAAAACCGGCGAGACGTACGCAATGGACAGAATCATAAAGCCTATTACCGCGACAAGATGCGGCCAGGAACGCTGCCATGAAATCAAATTTTTCATTCGTTAACGCATATTAAATTTCTATTAACCGCCGCAAATATATAAGTATTGATATATGTTTGGGGTGTTAATTCTGAATCTTCATCCGGCATTTTTTTAACAGAATTCGGAATCAGGTCGTATATATTAAGAAAATACCGGATAAATTTGCGGAAATTGTGCCTTTAAGGTTTTAAAGGAACTGAACAGCGAACGAAAGAAGTAACCCAAAATTAAATGAAAAGAATTGGAGTATTTACCTCAGGAGGAGATGCACCGGGTATGAACGCCTGCATCAGGGCGGTGGTCCGCGGTGCCTGCTACCATGGGATCGAAGTTTATGGAATAAGAAGAGGATATAGCGGAATGATTGCCGGTGATCTCTACAAAATGGAGTCTCACTCGGTTAGCAATATAGTACAAAGAGGAGGCACAATCCTTAAATCGGCAAGGAGCAAGGAGTTCATGACTCCGGAAGGACGTAAAACAGCATATGAAAATCTTCAGGCAGCCGGCATAGAAGGACTGGTGGCCATTGGCGGAAACGGAACATTCACCGGCGCAATGATATTTGGTAACGAATACGGCATCCCAACTGTAGGCGCACCCGGAACAATCGACAACGATTTGTACGGAACAGATTACACGATCGGTTTTGACACAGCCGTAAATACTGCACTCGACGCGATTGACAGGATCCGTGATACGGCGAGCTCACACGACAGGATATTTTTTATTGAAGTGATGGGCCGTGACTCAGGTTACATTGCGGTGCAGTCCGGGATTGCAGGCGGCGCTGAGCTGGTAATGGTTCCGGAAGTATTAACCCCGATTTCCGAAGTTGTAGAAACCCTGAAACAAGGATGGAGCCGTTCTAAGTCGTCTTCGATCATTATTGTAGCAGAAGGCGATGATGAAGGAAGTGCGCAGGAAGTTGCCGAAAAAATCAAAGGTCAGGTTGATGAGAATGCCGATATCCGGGTAACGACATTGGGTCACACCCAGCGCGGCGGTCCACCATCAGCATACGACCGTATTTTGGCGAGCCGTCTGGGTCTTGGCGCTTTGGAAGGTTTAATGGGCGGGCAGAAGAATGTAATGGCCGGAATTATTAATAACGAGCTGGTTTATACGCCTTTTGAAGATACAATCCGTCTCCCTAAGCCTATTAATGAGGATTTGTTGAGAATGGTAAAAATATTGAGTGTGTAAATAAAGGTTACGGATCAGGTGTAGCCCACCAATTTGTAAACGACATTTCCTATCCATTCATGCCAAAGCATGCTGAAACCGGCGATTGCGTCGGGGCTTGGGACCAGGAAATCGTGCAATCTTAAACTGTAATACCCACCATAGAAGTCGGCCGGAAAAGTGGCAGTGCGTATGCCTACCTTCGCAAAACATCCGGCCGACCGGCGCATGTGGAAAGCCGAAGTGATCAGCAGATATTTCCCGGCCGGAAATCGTTTTCTTAATATTATAGACGAAAACATCGCGTTTTCCCGCGTATTCCGGGCTTTTTCTTCAAATAAAATATCCCCGGGCGGCACACCCCATTGCACCATCAGGTCTGCGGCTTGCCTCGTTTCCCCTTTTCCTTCCAGCATGAGCTCACCCGAACTGCTTCCGGTGATCAATATTTTTTTGATCTTGCCTGCTTTATAAAGCAAATAGGTCTGCAAAACACGGTCTCCGCGTTTGCCCAGCACGGCATGGTCTTCGGCAGGATGGTTGGAATCCATAAGCCCTCCCGAAAGCAAAATCCCAACATCATATTGCCCGTCCAACTCATTCATATTCACCGGTTTTGGTTCCCACCAGTTCAGGGCAGTATTCACCAGGAATGTATTGGAGATCAGATAAAGCAAAATAAAAGCGGTTATCGCTGTCGATTTTCTTCGTTTGCGATTTTGGGTAAACAAACTATACAGCAGTAAAACGAAAACAATGCTCAGCGGCATCGCGATAAAATCTATTGCTTTGGACAGAAAATAAAACATTTGGATAAGATGCTGATAGAAGTTATCGTTTTGAAGTTAATTTTGTGGCTTTCACAAAGTTTGATCCAGCCAAATATACCATTCGTAAGCAAACAACTTTTAGCCTGATGAAAAATTATAACCGCGCATTATTCCTTTTACTGGTACTTTTTACTGCTTCTCATGCAGGCTTTTCACAAGGTTACCGCATACAGGCAACGATTAAAGGACTCGCGGATTCATCATTGGTAATCGGACATTACAGCCGGAACAACACTACATTTGTACCAAAAGACACGGCAAAGGCAGACGCGAACGGCAAAGTAGTGTTTGAAGGAAAAACAGACCTGCCAGGTGGCTTATACGTGATCCTGTTTCCTGGAAACCGCAGCTGGGTTGAGTTGGTGTATTCAGGAAAAGAGCCGAATTTTTCAATTGAAACGGATACAGTGGATGCGATCGGCAATATGAAGGTGACCGGATCGACGGAAAATGAGCTTTTTTATACTTATCAGAAAAAATTAAAATCCGGTGCGCTCGAAATTGAGTCGCTGAAAAAAAGCGGAAGCACCGATGCAGGAGCCAAGATCAGGGCTTTGCAGGACAGCTTTAATGCATATCGTTTAAAAACGCTTGCTGATAACCCGCAGGCTTTTACGGTGAAATTGTTAAAGATGTCCGCAGATCCGGAAGTTCCTGCTGCTCCTAAACTGGCGAACGGCAAACCGGATTCCATCTGGGTTTTTAATTATTACAAAGCACATTACTGGGACAACTTCGACTTCTCCGACGCCCGAATTATCAACACTCCTTTTCTGGAACCCAAATTGGACCGGTATATAAAAAATCTGGTCGTTCAAAGACCGGATTCGCTGATCAAAGATGCGGATATGCTTGCAAAAAAAGCATCGGCCAACAAAGATGTGAAGTCACAAGTGGTTTTATACATTACTAACCAGTACGAAAATCCGAAAACGGTTGGTACAGAGGCAGTTTGGGTGCATATGGCACAGAAATACTATCTTTCCGGTGAAATGGGCACTTCTGAGGATGTAAAAAAACGCATTACAGAAAAGGTCAATACACTAAAAGATCTGCTGGTTGACAAAACCTTCCCGGCTTTAACTTTAACCGATCCGGCAGGTAAAAAAATTAGCGTACAGGGCCTGGATGCAAATTATAGCGTCATTTTCTTCTATTCTCCTACCTGCGGACATTGCAAAGAAGCTGCGCCGAAGCTTAAAGCATTTTACGAAAAGAACAAAGCGAATGGCATCAAGATCATGACCGTTTCCACTGATCATAACATGGAGGAATGGAAAACATTTATCAAGGAGCAACATCTTGAAGACGTTCCCAATGGTTTCGACGCATTGAACCAGATTGATTTCTTAAAGAAATTTGACGTGGTGACGACGCCAACCATTTATATTCTGGACAAAAACAAAAAGATCATTGCCCGCAAAATGCCGGTAGAGCAACTGGAAGATTTCCTAAACTATTACCAAAGCAAACTCGCCAGGAAACTATAAGAAAGCTACGCAAATGGGAGCCTTCACAGCAATGCTTTCTGACTTAAAAGCAAGCTTCCCGGTTGCAGCATCCACATCATAAACAACCAGATTATCAGTGGTTTGGTTAGCGACGATCATAAACTTTCCGCTGGGATCAATGTTAAAATCCCGCGGCGTCGAAATTGATTTCGTTTGCTGGTCCACCATTTCCAAAGCTCCATTTGCCCCGATTTTGAAGCCACTAATTGAATTATGGCCACGATTGGAAACGTATACAAATTTACCGTTCGGATGCAAATGAATGGCGGAACTGGTGTTTGACGGCCCCGCATAGTCCCTAGGAATGGTTGGATAAGTGTTAACGGCCTTAATGACGCCATTTTTATCTATCGTGCAGGAAGTAAGCGTTGCTTCAAGTTCGTTCAACAGGAAAAGTGACTTTCCCGAAGGATGAATGATCAAATGACGTGGTCCGGCGCCAGGTTTTCCTGAGAAAAATGGTTGCGCAGGATTAGGTTTGAGCGCACCTCCCTTGTTGTCCGCCACGTAATTCATGATTTTATCTGATCCCAAGTCTGTCACATAAACATATTTTCCGTCCGGCGATGCAGTTGCAAAATGCGCATGTGCCTTTTCCTGGCGTTTCGCGTTTGGTCCGGTTCCTGTGAATTGTTCTGTATAAGTAGGCGCGGTTACTTTGCCATCCGCCTGCAAATCATAAGCCGTAAAGCTTCCTCCGCCGTAATTGGCCACATATGCCGTCTTTCCCGAGCTATGCACCGAAACATGGCATGGCCCGGCTCCTGCCGACGACTCGCTGTTCAGGTAAGTCAGCTTTTTGTCCCCGCCAATGGCAAACGCGACGATTTTATCGCCACCGACGGTATATAAATTCTTTTTATTGGGTGAAATCGCCACATAGCCAGGGCCAACGCAATTATTGAACGTATCAATCAATGTAATTTGGCCAGTCGACATATTCAGTTCGCAGAGCGAAACAGAAGAGTTTGCGCCTTTATCCTGTGTTCCAATGTAGAATGCAACCGTTTTGTCCTGGAAAGACACGCTTACCAAACCGGTCAGCAACAATGCAAAAATTGTAACTAGCTTTTTCATGAATTTTTTGATTTCGTAAGGCAACTTGAAAAGGAAAGCAGCGCAAAAGGCATTTTTAATGTTATTTTGAATAATATAAACTGACCGATTCACAAAAAACATACATATGGACACGATCACCTGGCAGGACTTTGAAAACGTAGACCTCAGAGCAGGAACTATTATACAGGTTGATGATTTTCCAAAAGCAAGAAAACCAGCATTCAAACTCAGAATTGACCTCGGACCGGAAATTGGGATTAAGAATAGTTCAGCCCAGATCACCAAACGTTACACCAAGGAGCAACTCCTCGGCAAACAGGTTCTGTGCGTCACAAACTTCCCCGTAAAGCAAATCGCCGACTTCAAATCCGAAGTCCTCACAACCGGCTTCATCCTCCCCGACGGCGAAGTAATCCTTTCCAGTCCTGATTATGAAGTGCCGAACGGAACGCGGCTGGCTTGAAAATCCCGGAGGGATGAAACGTCATGCACGTTGTTTCATCCCTCCGGGATTTAAAAATTGCACGCGAATATCGTTTTCTACAAACATTGTATCCCTCTGGGATTTTAACCGCCCGACGAGTAAAAACAAAAACTCTGTAATTCATTTATATAATTCTGTAACAACTCCGCGGGACTTTGGGTTGATATTTGCAGAACAATAATTGATAATACAGACAGAAATAAAACAATGGAAACGCTGAAATTTAAGACCAATATAAAATGCGGAGGCTGCGTAGCTACTGTTACGCCGTTCCTGAACGAGGATAATGCGATTGAAAACTGGAATGTAGATTTGGAAAGTCCGGAGCGGATTTTGAAAGTGGAAACGAGCAAAACACCTCAGGAAATCGCACAACTTATGAAAAAGGCAGGCTATAATGCGGAAGAAATAGCGTGATAATTAATATCTTTGAATGATATGAAAAGCAACTTACACCGATCGATCACTGTTTTCATGGCCTTTTTGGTCCTGATGAGCAGTACGGGCTTTGCCTTTATCGAGCATCATTGCTTGGTACGCGGCAAATCGGTGCAGGTTGTTACTGATCTCAAAAAAGACTCTTCCAAAGATAAGGAGGGTTCATCTTGCTGTGCCAAAAGCAAAAATTCGAAGGAAGCGAAAGGGATTTTCTTTAAAAAAACCGATTGCTGCAAAGAAAGCCAGACGTTTGAAAAGCTGCAAGTCACGACTTCCGCCATTCACGAGCTGGCTAAACTGCTGAAAACTTGGAGCTCAGATCAGCTGTTTTTCGTTCAACAAGGCTTTTTATCATTTATTGAACAGGAAATAGGGGCAAATGCCCCGCCTGCTTCAGATATATCCTTCTCCTCCCGATTGCATGGGAAGAGTATGCGCTATGCAATCCAGTCACTCTTGATTTGATACATTGATTTCAATTGTAACCGTGCAACACTTTGCTTACTGGCAAAGAACCGCACCGCTTCTCTTTTGTATCAATGAATTAAATAAATCATGCTTAAATTTCTGACGGGAGGGATATTCTTTCTTGTTACTTCCTCTCTTTTCGCACAGCGTATAACGGGCTCAGTCAATGAGCAGGTGCCCGATAGCAAGGATCTTAAACCGATCACGGGTGCAAATGTTTACTGGTCCGGGACAACGCAGGCCACGACTACGGACACCAGCGGACGTTTCAACATTCCCCGCTCGGCGCAATCCAATTTGCTGGTTATCAGCTTCGTGGGCTTTCGGAATGATACGGTTAAAATGGGTGCTGAAAACGATCTGCAAGTGGTTTTGCAAAGTGATCAAACATTGAATGAAGTCGTAGTTCGCGGCAACACGTCAACGATCGACAGGCTTTCGCCACATCAGACCGAGATCATTACCACCCGCGCATTGGCCAAAGCGGCTTGCTGTAATCTTTCCGAAAGTTTTGAAACGAACGCATCCGTCTCCGTCTCTTACGCCGACGCGGTTACAGGCTCCAAACAGATTCAAATGCTGGGATTGAACGGAACTTATATTCAGACCAACATTGAAAACATTCCTTCCATCCGCGGATTGGCCTCCACTTTCGGGCTCAACTTCGTGCCGGGAACCTGGATCCAGTCGATCGATGTGGGTAAAGGAGCGGGTTCTGTTGTGAATGGTTATGAGTCCATGACGGGGCAGATTAATGTTGAAATGCAGAAACCGGACAGTCGTGAAAAGCTGTATCTGAACACGTATGTCAATAATTTTGGCCGCGCGGAAGTGAATTTAAACCTGGCAACGCAACTGAACGAAAAGTGGAGCACAGGGCTGCTGACACACGCCAGCACATTACGCAACCGGGTGGATAAAAACGGGGACGGATTCCTGGATATGCCCCTTTACACCCAGTACAATGTGGTTAACCGATGGAAATATCAAAGTGACAAAGTGATGGCGCAGTTTGGAGTGAAAGCTTTGTATGAAGATCGTTTGGGTGGGCAAAAAGATTTTGAAAAAGACATGAAAGGAACGACGCAAGCTTATGGGTTTGGTGCCAAAGTGAACCGTTATGAGTTCTTTTCCAAGATCGCACGGCTGTTCCCGGATAAGCCTTACAAAGGATTGGGTTTTATCCTAAATGCCTCATTACATGATTCCAAATCATATTTTGGCCTTAATAATTATGATGGAACTCAAAAAACCATGTATGGAAATCTGATCTATCAATCGATCATTGGCAACACAAACCATTCTTATAAAACAGGTCTCAGTTACTTGCTAGACAATTATAATGAGCTTTACAAAGACATGCGACTGGCCAGAAACGAGTCGGTGCCAGGGGCATTCTTTGAGTATACTTACAATAATCTGGATAAGTTTGTGCTCGTTGCAGGTGGTCGTGTCGATTTCCACAATCTTTACGGGACACAATGGACGCCGCGTTTGCATTTGAAATACAGTCTGACCGACCAAACCACGCTTCGGGCTTCGGCTGGAAAAGGGTTCAGGGTTTCCAATCCACTGGCTGAGTATTACGGAAATCTGGTTAGCTCGCGCACAGTGCAATTTCGGGAAAGCATTCGGCCCGAGGTTTCCTGGAATTACGGCGCAAGTGTGACACAGGACTTCAAATTGGGCAATATGAGCGGAAATCTGATCGTGGATTTTTATAGGACAAATTTCGAAAACCAGCTCGTGGCTGATATGGAAGATCCGCGTTACATTCGTTTTTACAATCTGGAAGGCAATGCATATGCAAACAGTTTTCAGGCCGAGGCGAATTTGACACCAATCAAACGCCTGGAACTAAAACTTGCTTACCGGCTTTTTGACGTAAAACAAACCATTCGCAATGTATATGACGAAAATGTGTTGCTGCCAAGAATGATGGTAAGCCGTGACCGGGTGCTTTTTAATGCCGGATATGCGCTGCCTTATGACAAATGGAAATTCGATGCCACGGTGCAATGGAACGGAAAGCGTCGGATCCCGTATATGGGCCACGTCGATGATCACCATATCCCGGACAACCTGACTTCAACCATGTCACCGTCATTTTATAATTTTAATGCGCAGGTCACCCGTACATTTCCAAAGTGGGACATTTATCTGGGCGGGGAAAACCTGGCCAATTTCCGTCAGAAAAACCCGATCATGGGCACGGATGAACCGTTTGGACAACATTTTGATGCTGGAATGGCCTGGGGACCGGTTGTAGGACGAATGATTTATGCAGGAATACGTTATAAAATAATAAGATAATTGAAGAGCCTTATGAAACTGCATATAAAAAACATGGTTTGTGATCGTTGCAAGCGGGTTGTCCGGGAAGAACTGGAAAATCTGGGCATTGGATTGCAGTCAGTCGCATTGGGTGAAGTTGAAACCGCAACGGATATTGATCCTGAACTTTTGATAAAAGTCAAATCTACTTTGGAAAAAAGTGGGTTTGAATTACTCGATGACCGGCGGCTGGCGATTGTGGAGCATATTAAGACATTGATTATCGAAGAAGTGCAGTATTTAAAAGGCCATAAGCCTGAGCAGCAGAACTTTTCGGATTATTTGTCTGAAAAAATCGGTTACGAATATTCGTATTTGAGCAACCTTTTTTCTTCTGAAACCGGGCAGACCATCGAACAATATATTATCGCCCAAAAGACAGAAAAAGTAAAAGAATGGCTTTCGTATAACGAGTTGACATTGAGCGAAATGGCATGGCGATTGTCATATAGCAGCCCCGCGCATTTGAGTAATCAGTTCAAAAAAGTGACGGGCATGACGCCGGGAGAGTTCAAGAAAAGCACTTTGGCGCGAATAACCCTCGATAAAGTGGGCCATTGAATCAGACATTAAACAAACCTTCAATCATCATGAAAAATGTACTTTTTGCTGTGGTAATGCTTCTTTTCACAGCCTGTGGAGGAAACAACCACAAAACTGAGAAATCTGCGAATGAGACTACCGCAGCAGCAGGGAAAAAATACGCATGTCCCATGCAATGTGAGGGAGAAAAAACCTACGCAGAAGCTGGAAAATGCCCGGTTTGCAAGATGGATTTACAAGAAGTAGCCATGGGAGAAACAGATTCTACGGGACACAATCATTGATCATTAAAACATTAGAAATTATGAAAACGACCATCTTATCCATTTTGATAGCCCTTTTTGCCGGGGTTAACATGGCTCAGGCCGACGGTGACAAGGAGATCAAAATCAAAACTTCTGCGATTTGCGAAATGTGCAAGGAACGCATTGAGCGTAACCTGGGCCTTTCCAAAGGCGTGAAAGAATCCAATCTGGACTTGAAAGACAAAGTAGTTACGGTGAAGTATAATCCGAATAAAACTACGCCGGAAGCCATAAAGGCAACGATTATCAACACAGGCTACGACGCGGATACGCAAGTTGCTAACCAGAAAGCGCACGATAAATTGCCGAACTGCTGCCGGAAAACGGCCGCTGCGCACTAGTAACAAAACCACTTTGTCATGAAAAACAACAGACTAAAAATGCTGGCATTAGCCAGCATAATGACCGCCTATTTCCCTGTGTTGGCGCAGCACGAGCATCATCAGGAGCCCAAAAAAGCCACCGCTAAGCCCGCTGAGCATGATATGAAGGGCATGGATCACAAAAACATGAAAGCTGATACTGTCGATCATAGCAAGATGGATCATAGCAAAATGGACCATGAAAATATGAAGCATGATACGGGGCATATGACGCATAGTTTTTCCCTCAGCCTGCCGATGACGCGCAACGGCTCGGGCACAGGCTGGCAGCCCGACGCGACGCCTATGTATGCCTACATGAAGCACGCAAGTAAGTGGAATTACATGTTGCATGGAAGCGTTTTTTTGCGCTATACGGCCCAAAACTTCAATAATGATGGCCTGAAAGGATCGAAATCAAAGGTTAGTGTGCCAAACTGGTTCATGGGCATGGCGCAACGGCAGATCGGTAAAAATGGTTTGCTGAATGTCCGCGCGATGGTTTCGCTGGACAGATTATTAGATGGCGGAGCAGGTTATCCCCTTTTATTCCAATCCGGAGAAACCTGGAAGGGCGAGCCGCTGATCGACAAGCAACATCCGCATGATCTTATCTCCGAGCTTTCCGTTGCTTACACCCAAAGGCTGAATGAGAACATTGACCTGACCCTTTATGCGGGTTATCCCGGCGAGCCCGCACTTGGCCCGACAGCATTTATGCACAGAATGTCCGCTTTCAATAATCCGGATGCGGTTTTGGGACACCATTGGCAGGATGCAGCGCACATTACATTTGGTGTGGTAACAGCGGGGATCCGGCTTTGGAAATTCAAATTGGAAGGTTCGTCCTTCACCGGTCGTGAGCCAAACGAAAACCGTTTTGACTTTGACAAACCGCGATTTGACTCATACAGTTACCGGTTATTATTCAATCCCTCGACGAACTGGGCATTGCAGGTGAGCAGGGGTTTTATCAAAAATCCAGAACCATTGCACGGCGGTGAAAATGTGGACCGGACAACAGCCTCCGTTCAGCATTCGGCTAATTTGAATGGTAAAAACCGATGGATCTCAACTTCTGCCGTTTGGGGATTGAATGAAGCCGGCGGCCACCATAGAGAGCATTCTGCTTTGCTGGAATCTAATGTGCAGTTGGATAAATGGGCTGTTTACGGTCGTTATGAATGGGTTCAGAAAAGCGTAGACGAGCTAGGCTTCCCTGGAAATATCAGAATTTCGAAAGATCAATTCCCCATTTCCATGTTCTCAATCGGCTTAAACCGTCAGATAGCTTCATTCCAAAATACGCTCTTGCAAGCCGGCGGCCAGATCGGGATTTATTCGATTGACAAATCACTGAGACCAATTTATGGCGAAACGCCGCTTTCCGGGCAGGTTTATCTGCGCATTACGCCGGGACTCATGCGAATGTAATGTTGTGCGCTTATATTTCAAGAAAGCTGCCATTCATCCTGGCAGCTTTTTGTAGTTTTGCGCATCATTAAAAATAAACCCCTCTCGTGGCCTGGTATCACAATTATTTCAAAGGACTCCCGCAACGCGCCTGGAAACTGCACCAGGATGAAGAATACACTGATTATGAAGTTGATTTTCTGCGGGATGTGTTAGAAATAAAAGAAGGCAGCAGAGTTTTGGACATGCTGGCTGGTTACGGGCGCCACGCAATTCCGCTTGCCGAAGAAGGTTGCAAAATCACTTGTATTGATATTTCGAGTGAATACTGTGATGAATTGAAAGCGGTTTCAAAAAAGCAAAAATTGCTTTTGACAGTCATCTGTGACGATGTGCTGCAATGTGCTATCGAAGAAAATGCATTTGATGCGGCTTACTGCATTGGAAATAGTTTCAGTTTTTTCCCAAGGGCCGAAATGCAGCAGTTTATTTCAAAAATGGCAAATGCTGTAAAGCCAGGCGGCCACATCACTATCCATACTGAAAACCTTGCGGAAAGCATTCTTCCAAATTTCCAGGTGAGAAACTGGATGCCAGTAAAAGATGATATCATTTATCTTGCCGAAAACGAATATCGACCCGAGGAAGGCTATATTGAGGCAGAACAAACATTTATTTCCGGTTCTGAAAAAGTGACGCATACGGTTCGTCAACACATTTTCACGCTTTCGGAAATTACTTATATGTTTGAATCTGCGGGTTTGCAGGTTGTAGGAACATTCGGGAATTTGGAAGCCGACCCATTTGCTTTGGGTGACGAGCAGCTGTATTTGGTTGCCAAAAAATTGTGATCAATGCGGCAATTTAGGTCTTAATAAACCGTATGTCCAGGTGCCGGCAATGGCGCTGAGCAATGTAACAATCACCGCCAAATATCCGGCGCCAATCTGCGCAAACAAGGGTCCGGGGCATGCACCGGTTATGGCCCAGCCAAATCCGAAAAGCAGTCCGCCGTAAATCTGGCCTTTGCTGAATGTCTTATCGGGGATCACAACCTCTTCGCCCGAAATGGTTTTCAGGTTGAAACGCTTTATTAATTGAACCGAAACCAGTCCCACCAGCACCGCAGAGCCGATTACGCCGTACATGTGAAAAGAATCAAACCGGAACATTTCCTGAATCCGAAACCAGGAAACGATCTCTGCTTTCACAAAGACGATCCCGAAAAGTAAGCCGGTAACCAGATATTTGAAATTCGAAGTAAATCCTTCTGCCAGCTTTTGCGTGTTGCTTCCGTCGCTATCATCTTCTAAAAGAGCACGAACCTGCGTATTTTCTACCTTTTCCATTTTGTATATCAATTAAAGAACGAGAGTAAACAAAAATGGCAGGAGCAAATGTGTGCAAACCAGCCCGCCAATAAAAAAGCTTACCGTTGCCACCAACGATGGCCACTGCAATGTTGCCAATCCTGTAATAGCGTGGCCGGATGTGCAGCCTCCCGCATAACGCGTTCCGAAACCTACTAAAAAGCCTCCGAAAACGAGAAAAATGAGTCCTTTCAGGGAAAGAATGCTTGAAGTGCCGAAAATTTCCATTGGCATCAGGCCCGAAAAACTGGTCAATCCATACCCGCTTAATGTTTGTTGCGTTGCATCAGCGATCACAATTTTATCAGGATTAGCTAGGTAAAAACTGGCAATAAAGCCACCAATCGTGATGCCCGCCACAAAAAACAGATTCCAAATTCCTTTTTTCCAATCATACTTGAAAAAGGAAATATTCGCCGGGATTACCGCCGCACAAATGTGCCGCAACGAAGAAGAAATCCCGAAAGACTTATTTCCCAGCAGCAACAAAGCCGGCACAGTCAACCCGATTAGAGGCCCCGCCACATACCAAGGCCAAGGCTCCCGAAGCACTTCAATAACGTCCATATACTAAATCGATTGATAATGTGTTACAGGCACATTCGTTTTCTCCACTGCGCCGAAGCCGCCTTCAATGTTTACGACGTCGTCGATGCCGCGGGATTTGAGGATGGAGGCTGCAATCATGGAGCGGTAACCTCCTGCGCAATGCACGTAAAGGGTTTTGTTTTTGGGAAATTCGGCCATAAGGTCGTTGATATTGTCTAATGGCAGGTTGCTGGCCCCTTCAATGTGCCCGGCTGCAAATTCGTCTGGTTTGCGCACGTCGATCACTTCCGGACTTTCCTTCTGATAAATCCCTGCGAATGAATTAGCGGAAACATTATCAACGGAATCAGTCTCTTTGCCGGAATTAATCCAGGCTTCAAAACCACCATTCAAAAATCCGACAGTATGATCGTAACCGACTCTTGCCAAACGCGTTACTACTTCTTCTTCCTTGCCAGGCTCGGTCACAATCAGCAAATTCTGTTTCAAGTCCGGGATCAGCGCACCAACCCAGGGAGCAAAACCGCCTTCGATGCCAATGTTAATTGAATTTGGGATAAATCCTTTTGCAAAATCCTCCGGTTTTCGCGTATCCAGAATGAGCGCACCCGTATTATTAGCTTTGGCCTCAAATGCCTCAGGAGATAATGCCTGATCGCCGCGTTCCAGCACATCATCAATGCTTTCGTAACCATCACGGTTCATCTTCACATTTTCCGGGAAATATTTGGGCGGTTCGGGCAAGCCGGCTGTGACTTCGCTGATGAATTCCTCTTTCGTCATATCGTCCCGCAAAGCATAATTGAAAAGCTTTTGGTTGCCCAGTGTATCGGAAGTTTCCTTGCTCATGTTCTTCCCGCAAGCAGAACCCGCTCCGTGCGCTGGATATACGATAATGTCATCCGGTAACGTCATAATCTTCGAACGCAGGCTTTCAAACAACATTCCGGCCAGATCTTCCATTGTCAGATCACATTTCTGGGCCAGGTCGGGACGCCCTACGTCTCCAATGAAAAGTGTATCGCCGCTGAAAAGAGCAACTGGTTTTTTGTTTTTATCAAATAATAAATAACTCGTCGATTCCAGTGTGTGACCCGGAGTATGCAATGCTTTAATTATGATATCCCCTAATTGAAACTCCTCATTATCATCAGCGATGTGAGCCTTGAATGCTGTATTTGCATTAGGACCATACACAATTTCAGCACCGGTTTTTTCAGCGAGGTCGAGATGCCCTGAGACAAAATCAGCATGGAAATGCGTCTCAAATACATACTTGATTTTTGCCCCGATCTTTTCGGCTTTTTGAATGTATGGCTCCACTTCACGCAAAGGATCAATGACCGCCGCTTCGCCATTGGAAACGATAAAATAAGCACCCTGAGCCAGGCATCCGGTATATATCTGTTCTATTTTCATGAAGGATAATTCAGTTTATTGATATAAAGTTAACCAAAACGCCCCTGTTTTCGTTTCTGACCGGGATGGATGCGCCACCCCGATCAGCTTCCTCAAACCTTTACCAACTTCCATTTTCCAAGCCTGAACCGCCAAATTCCCAACAATGCCAGAATAGACTCTGCAAACGGAACCGATATAAAAACGCCGACCGGACCGAAGTTCATCATAACGGCCAGCACATACGCAACCGGAATTTCAATTGCCCAAAAACAAATCAGGTTCAAAACAGTCGGCGTTTTGGTATCCCCTGCCCCATTAAGAGACTGAATGACGACCATTCCATAAGCATAAGCGGCATAACCCAGGCACAGCACGCGCAACGCCATTTTTCCTGTGGCAATTACGTCCGGATTTGGGCTGAATAAACCGATGATTTCCTCGGCCGCTACGAACATTAAAATGGCCAGTCCCAACAAGAAGAAGAAATTATAAGACGCACATTTCCAGACAGATTTCTCTGCACGGTCGGGTTTGCCGGCGCCCAGATTCTGTCCTACAAGCGTAGCCGCAGCATTGGCCAGTCCCCATGCAGGCAGCAAAGTGAACATAATCACACGAATTGCAATGGTGTAACCCGCAACCACGTCACTGCCAAACTCAGATAATATACGTGTCAGGAAAATCCAGCTTGCAGAGCCGATCAGAAACTGAACCGTTCCACCGGTTGCCACTTTCACAATGGTCGCAATGGTTTCCGGATTGGGACGCAGATCGGCCCAAAGCAAGCCCAGTGACTTTTGCGCTTTGGTTAACGAAAACAGCTGATAACCAACGCCTATGGAACGACCCAAAGCCGTAGCAAGAGCCGCACCTGTAACACCTAACTCAGGAAATGGCCCAAGTCCGAATATCAGGATCGGCCCCAGGATCATGTTCATGCAATTTGCCACAATCAATGATCGCATGGCCGTCGCTGCGGAACCTGCGCCGCGCAATGCACCGCTTAGTGAATAAAGCAAAATAACGACCGGGCTGCTCAGAAACTGAATCCTTGCAAAGTCGGTCCCGAGTTCAATTACTTTTGCATCAGCACCCATAATCCGCAGGATATCACCGGCAAACCAGGTCCCAACAGTTGCAGTTACGGCCGAAATAGCCAGGGAAATGATAATAACCTGCCCGACCGCATGCCTTGCGCCATTGGTGTTGCCCTCTCCGACACGACGTGCAATGGTCGCCGTAGCAGCGGTGCTCAAACCAATCGCAACAGAATAAACCAACGTTATAACAGACTCAGTAAGCCCGACAACCGCCACGGCTTCTGTACTCACTTTTGAAACGAAAAAAATGTCAACAACGGCAAATAGCGACTCCATGACCATTTCCAGGATCATTGGGACGGATAGCAAAAAAATCGCTCGGTTGATGCTTCCTTCGGTAAAACTTTCTTCGGAGCCGCGAATAGCCTGACGAAGCAGTTGAAACCACTTTTTCATGGATGAAATAAATTGAAATAATAATAAGAAATGTGTGACCCGTAGAAGTCACGAAAGGTTGTCCGGTAGTCCGAAAGACGGATCAGGAAAGAATTGTGGTTATTGTAAACCGGGGATGATCACCAACATATTTCGCAGAATTTGGCCAAAGATACAAAAGTGCTTTTCTATTATTCAAACAAAATAATGGATTAATTAATATGTAAGTGTAATTTCACGGCCTGGACGGGATGAACTTTTGCTTGCGCTAAACCGTTGCCTTTCTACTCTTTCCTGCGAATTTTGGTATAAAAGTGAAGCATCCGGGAAAGAAAATACAATTAAACAATGCTGCATGATTGATAAAAAGAAGTTATACTCGACAGCCGAAAAGCAGGAAACTGCTGTACTCGTAGCGGTCAGTACGCAAAAACAACCGGCTGAAAAAACAAAGGAATATCTGGACGAGCTTGCTTTCCTGGCGACTACACTGGGCGTGGAGACGGTAAAAACATTTACACAGAATCTGGAAAGAGCCGATATTCGAACTTATACGGGAAAAGGAAAGCTGGAAGAAATTTTGATTTACGTGACTGCGAATCCTGTGGACATGATCCTTTACGATGATGACCTTACGCCTTCGCAGGTGCGAAATCTGGAAGCTGTTTTCAAAGATATCAAGGTGATTGACAGGAGTTTACTGATCCTGGATATTTTTGCCATGCGGGCACAAACCGCCCAGTCCAAATTACAGGTCGAACTGGCCCAGTATCAATATCTATACCCGAGACTGACGCGTATGTGGACCCACTTAAGTCGCCAGTCAGGAGTTGGTGTGGGTATGCGCGGGCCTGGTGAAACAGAATTGGAAACAGATAAACGTCTCGTAAAAGATCGGATTGCATTCTTAAAGGAGAAACTGGAAAAGATTGATCGTCAAAGCACTACGCGGCGTAAGGAAAGAGACCGGCTGGTCCGTGTTGCCATTGTCGGTTATACCAACGTCGGAAAATCAACATTAATGCGCGGGCTTTCGAAGGCAGATGTTTTTGCTGAAAACAAGCTGTTTGCCACTGTTGATTCGACTGTTAGAAAGGTGAATATGGAGAATATTCCATTCTTGCTTACGGACACGGTTGGTTTCATACGCAAATTACCCACGCTACTCATTGAGTCGTTTAAATCAACTTTGGATGAGGTTAGGGAAGCCGATATTTTACTGCATGTCGTGGACATTTCGCACCCTTCGTTCGAAGAACATTTGGATGTGGTGAACAAAACGCTGGAAGACATTGGCGCTGCAAACAAGCCGACCATTTTGGTGTTCAATAAAATTGACCTTTACAATCCGACATTTAATGCGGATAATGATGAAGGACAAGAAATTGAGCAGACAGAAAGTGTTTTGGAACAATTGAAAAAGAGCTATATCGCTGATAAAGCTGATCACGTTGTATTTATTTCCGCTGAAAAGAAAGAGAATATTGAAGAATTGAGAAACACATTATTTTCCATAGTGAAGGAAAAACACTTCTCAATTTATCCGAACTGGCTCGATTTGGGATATACCGCAGTTCAAACGGAAGAATAATCATTTGTAATTCAAATGATTTTTTGCCAGTTTTGCACCCCAATTCGACTGCGTAGTTCAACGGATAGAGCGGATCGCCGCCCGATAGGAGTTTCCTAAACTCTGGATATGGCCAGGTTTGCGCTCGAATCCGATTCCCGTCGCGGTTACAAGTACGACGCAAAAAAATTGACTGCGTAGTTCAACGGATAGAATAGGAGTTTCCTAAACTCTAGATATGGGTTCGATTCCCGTCGCGGTCACGAAAGCCAGGCTTATGTCTGGCTTTTTTGTTGATAGAATAGGAGTTGTCGAATGCGACCCCAGCCTAAACTCTAGATATGGCCGGGCGGCCGGTGCCGTTCGATTCCCGTCGCGGTCACGAAAGCCAGGCTTATGTCTGGCTTTTTTGTTGATAGAATAGGAGTTGTCGAATGCGACCCCAGCCTAAACTCTAGATATGGCCGGGCGGCCGGTGCCGTTCGATTCCCGTCGCGGTCACTGAAGCCAGGCAATAGCCTGGCTTTTTTACGCCCAATAAGTCACCGCTTGTTGTTACTAAATTTCCCCAGGCTTAAAAACCCTTAATGCGACTTTGCATTGAAAAACACTACCAAAATCCCTAAATCGTTGTACTTTTTATAGTTATAGTCAGTTTCGATCATTAGCATGGCAATTGTATAGATTACATTAAAATAAAATACAACACAATGCAAATGCTTTCAGGCCTGGGCCGCACCCGCTACATTCCTCTTCTCGTACTTTTTACACTTGCTATCCTTCAATCCTGTCGGAAAAATCCGAAAGAGATGACAAAGGAAGAATTGGAAAGCCATCTGAGTGATAAGAGACATTACGATAAACTGATTGAATTCAGTAAAAATGCAGGCATTAACGTTGAAAAATTCGCTTTAAAAGGTGAATCTGCGCCGGTTTTTGCACTGCTCGAGGAGGCAGGGTTCGGGTACAAACCCACATTACGCTACACCGAAAAAAAGATCAAGGCAGACACATTATTACTTCGCGAGGCGGCCGAATCACTTGTAAAAGGTGAATCTGTGGAAAAAGTGATGGAAAAGCTGGAACCCGTTTTTCCGGTTTATCACAATCTGAAAGTGCATTATGCCCGGTTATTGAAAGAAAATAAAGCCGATAGCGCCGCATATGTCGCCGAAACCCTTAATGCTTACCGCTGGATCAAGAGACAGTCCAAAGGTGCGCCGAGATTTGTGATGGTGAACATTCGCGGAGCATATCTCACTGCCATGGATTCCGCTGGAAAGAATGTGCTGAGTATGCGCACAGTGGTGGGCAAGAGCGATACACAGACTCCAACCATTGACACATATGCAACGAGTATTGTCACACACCCTTACTGGAATGTGCCCAAAAGCATTGCAATCAAGGAAATTTTCCCAAAAGCGGTTAAAGATACTGCATACCTGACCCGTAACAGGATTCAGATCATTGATAATAAGGGACAGGCTGTAAATCCGGCGGATATTGAATGGGAAGAGCTTACTGCTGACAAATTCCCTTACCGTTTTCGCCAGGAAACGGGCGAGGATAACTCACTTGGATTGCTGAAAGTAGAAATCAAAAACCCGCTGGCGATTTATTTGCACGACACCAATGCAAGATATCTCTTCAAAAGCAATTCGCGGTGGAGAAGTCACGGCTGCGTGCGCGTGCAACAACCCACTGAACTGGCAAACTATATGGCCGGAACCAAACTGCTCGACAATGACTTCATGACCGAGCCGGACACTGTTTCCACGCCGCCGAAATGGCACAAATTAAAAGCAAGAATTCCCGTATTCCTGCTTTATCTGGGTGCTGATTGTAATGAAAAAGGGGATTTGCTTTATTTTGAAGATGTATACAAAAGAGGGTCGCCCAAAGTTTGATTTAGCTCATTAAGCGACAGACCTGCCAGAAGCGGCGAATCTTTAACATACTTCTGATCAGCGGAATAAATAAATAATCCGGCGCCATTACACAGCATACTGATCAATTTTTTTGAATCTAAAATAGAAACAGCAGGACATCCAAGGCTCCGTCCTAACCGGCCTGTATTTTTGATAAAAGACTCACTCACATAATCTGCCCCATGCATGACGATCGCCCTTTCCAAAGCGCGGTCGTTAATGCCTTTTTCCAGACCTTCTAAGCGCAGCGACAGCCCATGCTTGCCATTGTAGGTGCCCAATGTCCTATAAAAGCCCAAACTGGACTGATAAGAAGAATTATCATTAGAAAAACGCTTCGCAAACTCATCACCGGAATTCCTGCCATGCGCCACATAAGTGTTTAGCAAAACTTTTCTTTTGATTAAGTCAATCACATACAGCCTCTTATTTTTTGAAGACTGACTTAAATCGGCAATCGCAAGGACAGGGTTAGCCAGATTCATTTTCTGGAAGCCATACCACGCAAAGTAAAATGCCGCTTCCGAAAGACCCTGTTTTTTAAGGCCCAGCGAATCATAAAGACTTGCCCATTGCGGTCTGGCAACGGAATCAGCATTTATTTTTATTGAATGGGAAGTTGAAGAATCGGATAAAGAATCAAATTTTTGGAACCCGAAGGAAACACTAAGCGCAATCATTACTGCTACTAATACTGCCTGAGCTTTTGTCATTTCTAATCGTTTTATTGAAAAATCTAATATTTGCGATTGAGAGAGGAGGTGAATTAACCCCTTGAAGGGTGCATGTTTAACAGCCCTGTTCGTGTTAATGGTTCCTAAAAAACAAAAAACAGCTCGTAATAAGCTGTTTTTCAGTTAGTTAAAATTGTGATATTTTTTTTATTTTTTCTCAATTCCTGCCAAAACCCGTCGGATATCATTTGCCTTATTCATGAAATTCAGACTTGTTTCTAGGTCGTGCTGATCGATGGCATCCTTGAACTTTTTCAGCAGCTCAATGTAGTCTCCCAATGCTTTTGACACATTGGTTTTGTTCTGATCAAAAATGGGCGCCCACATTTGCGGCGAACTTTTAGCGAGCCTGACCGTTGAAGAAAAACCGGTGCTGGCCATTGCAAAAATTGCCTTTTCATCCTGTTCTTTATCCAAAACCGTCAATCCAAGCGCAAAAGAGCTGATATGGCTCAAATGTGAAACATAAGCCAGGTGCAAATCATGTTCGGCCGGCTGCATATAGTAGATTTTCATACCTACATCGCGCAGAAAAGTTTCAACCAGGCCAAGTGACTCAGGATTGCTTTTATGCTTATCGCAGATAATGACGTATTTATCCGTCAGCAACTCCTTAAATGCAGCACCGGGGCCGGAATTTTCTGTTCCTGCCATAGGATGCACGGCAACAAATTGGGCACGTTTTGCATGAGCGTCCGCAATCTGGCAAATTGCCTCTTTTGTCGAGCCAAGATCCATAATGGTCCGACCTTCCGGCAAATGATCGAGCATATAAGGCAATAGCTTGTTAATGGCGTCGACAGGCGTTGCCAGCACATTCAGTTCAGAAATTTCCAGTGCAACATCGAGCGTAACGATCTCGTCCACAATGCCTTTGGCCAATGCAATTTTCTGATTCACCAAAGAGTTATCAACCCCTACAAACTTTACATTGGGGTATTTTTCACGCAGGCTCAGCGCGAATGATCCGCCCAATAAGCCCACTCCTATTATACTAAGTATCATTTCAATGCTATCTAAATAAAAAAGAGAGGTCTATGTCTTAATTCTTTCCACCGCTTCCCATATGCGTTCTTTCGGCATACAAAGCGATAAGCGGATGTAACGCTGTCCCTTAGGCCCGAAAATGAAGCCAGGCGCAATGAATATGTGTTTTTCAACCAAAAGACTGTTCACCAGCGACTCAGCCGACTCAACGGAATCAGGCAATTTACCCCAAAGGAACATTCCTTCTTGTTTGCGATCCCACGTGCAGTCAATTGTTTCCAAAATAGCCTCAGCAGCTTCTAAACGGCCCTGATACACCGCATTGCGTTCGTTATGCCAGTCATCCGAATTATGTAAAGCCGCCACAGCCGCTTCTTGCATTGCCCAGAACATGCCCGAATCCACATTGCTTTTGATCGTAAGCACTGCATTGATGTATGGCTTGGCCGCTGATAACCAACCCATTCGCCAGCCGGCCATATTGTGCGACTTGCTCATGGAATTGAGTTCAATAGCAACATCTTTTGCGCCTTCAACGGATAATAAGCTGATCGGTGCCTTTTTATTCAAAACCAGACTATATGGATTGTCATGACACAGCAAAATCTTATGCTTTGTCGCAAATGCCACAGCTTCTTCAAACAACTCTTGCGTAGCGGGCGCTCCGGTGGGCATATGCGGATAATTGAGCCACATAATCTTGGTCTTAGGCGTTATCAACGCCTCCATTGCGTTCCAATCCGGCTGCCAGCCAAAATCTTCACGCAAAGGATATTCTTTTACAACCGCCCCGACCATTCGACTAACAGCACGATAAGCAGGATAACCCAGCTCAGGAACCAACACTTCATCACCCGGATCGAGAAATGTCAGGGAAATGTGTGTGATGCCTTCCTTTGAGCCGATTAGCGGCAAGATTTCCGTTGCCGGATCAAGTTTAACGCCATATGTATGATAATAGAAATCTGCGATTGCATTCCGATATGCAGGCGTACCCACATAAGGCTGATAACCATGCGCTTGCGGCTTCTGAGCCGCTTCCGATAAGGCATTTAATGTTTCAGATGAAGGCATCATATCCGGGTTTCCAATCCCCAGGTTAATGACATCGTGGCCTTCTGCAATCAGTTTGCGAACCTCCGCAAGCTTCACCGAAAAGTAGTATTCGGAAGTCTGCTTGGTGCGCTGGGCAGTTTCTATAATCATTACATTGTTATTAATTACACCTTCAAAAGTTGGCTTTCCAACCGTAATTTCAGAACCTGCGCTCGAAATGGGGCGCAATTTACGATTTTTAACGCAATGGGAAGCAATGATCATTTGGGCTTTATCCATTAAATTGCAGCATGAACTTTCAGCGTTTTTTTCTGTTTTTCTCGGTGTTTCTTGCAGGTTGTTCCAAACCTTCGGAGAAAATTGTAGTGGCCACGGCCGCCAATGTGCAATATGTGATGAAGGAAATCAAGACAGAATTTGAGAAAGAAACCGGCAAAGAAATCGACATTGTCGTTGGTTCTTCGGGCAAGCTTACCACGCAGATCCGCGAAGGCGCACCATTCGATGTGTTTGTTTCGGCCGATACAAAGTATCCGCAAGAGATCTTTAAAAACGGCGGCTCAGCAGATAAGCCTAAAATTTATGCATTAGGCGCATTGGTTTTATGGTCTAAAAATATCCCGAAACCAGAACTGAATGTCGATCTGCTAGAAGATGCCAAAATCAAAAAAATTGCCATTCCTAACCCGGAAACAGCACCTTATGGTGAAGCCGCAATTCAGGTTTTAAAATCAAAAGGTCTTTTTGAAAAAATAGAGAAGAAACTGGTTTTCGGAGAAAGCATCGCGCAGACTGCTCAATACATTACATCGGGCAATGTGGAAGCTGGTTTTAATGCATTATCCATCGTTCTTTCACCAGAAATGAAAGATCAGGGCAGTTACATTATTCTGGATTCCACAGATTATAAACCCATAGAACAAGCCGCTATCCTTCTGAATCACAGCGCAGATTCACCAAAAAAAGAAACCAGCGAACAATTCTATAAATTTCTATATTCCAAAAAAGCAAAAGCAATTTTCCAAAAATACGGCTACAAATAGAAACATTCAGTCATTCACTCATTCACTCATTTAAAATTAAACTTGAACCCCGAACCCCTCTGGCTTACATTCAAACTGGCAACGATTACGTCGGTAATCCTGCTTGTGCTTGCATTGCCATTGGCTTACTGGTTGGCCTTCGGAAAATTCAAGGGGCGGGGAATTGTGGAATCGCTGATTGGAATGCCGCTTGTTTTACCGCCGTCTGTGATTGGATTTTACCTGCTTTTAGCATTCAGTCCTTCCTACTGGTTCGGCGCCTGGATCGAAAGCGTTTTTGGCCTGCGGTTGGTTTTCAGCTTTCCCGGACTGGTAATTGCCTCCGTGCTATATAGTTTGCCGTTTATGGTTTATCCTATTCGCGCTGGCTTGCAATCGCTTCCCGCATCCTTACGCGAAGCCTCTTATACATTAGGCAAAAATGAATGGGAAACGTTCTTTAAAGTGCTTTTACCTAATTGTAAACCAGCCATTCTTACCGCATTTGTCATCACATTTGCCCACACAGTTGGTGAATTCGGCGTTGTACTCATGATCGGGGGCAACATTCCAGGGGTTACGAAAGTTGCTTCGGTTGCGATTTATAACGAAGTGGAGGCCCTGAATTACGGCGCGGCGAACGACTACGCCATGGTGCTTTTTGCAATTACATTCGTTATTTTGCTGTTGGTTTATTCTATTAACAACCGCCTGCTCCGTGTCCGACAGCCTTCTTGACGTCCATATCAAGCATTCTTTGCAAACTGTACATGGTGTGATGCCAATGGAAATTGCCTTATCGCTTGCAAAAGGACAGATACTGGCTATCACCGGGCCATCGGGAGCAGGAAAAACAACATTATTAAGACAGATCGCGGGGTTACTAACCCCAGAAACAGGCAAAATCGTTTTCGAAAAAGATGTTTGGCTCGACAGTTCCAAGCAAACGTCATTGGCTCCGCAGCTAAGGAACATTGGTTTCGTTTTTCAGGACTATGCCTTATTTCCGCATCTCACTGTTGAAGAAAACCTGCTTTTCGGGTTACCAAAAGGCTGTGACCGTAACATTGTCGACGACTTACTCACCGCCACCGAACTTTCCAATCTCGCACACCGCAAGCCTAGCCAGCTTTCAGGCGGCCAGCAGCAACGCGTAGCATTAGCCCGGGCGCTGGTAAGGAAACCTCATCTAATGTTGCTGGATGAGCCTTTTGCGGCGTTGGATTATGACATGCGCTATCATTTGCAGGATATGCTTCTGAGATTTCATCGGCAACATCAATTCACAATGATCATTGTCACGCACGACATTGGTGAAATATTCCGCCTGGCAGATCAGGTTGCGATTATTGAAAACGGTAAAGTCATCCTTCAAGGAACGCCAACGGAGGTTTATGCGAAAGATCCATCACAAACGGGCGATTTTGTGATTTTCGGTGAAGTTTTAAGCTGTGTCAGACAAGCCGACCAACTTTTAGTAAGCGCGCTCGTCGAAAACAAAGTCCGCCAACTTACATTGCCGTTGAATCTGGCCTCTGAAATGATTCCGGGAAATACATTTACGCTTCGTTATCCTATGGATTCGGCACGCGTCATGCTGATCAGGCATTAAGAATCCCAATGTCACTAAGGGTAATTTTGAAAGCAGCCGGTCTTTTTTCCAAAAACCATTTTTATCCATTCTATATGCGGGTCATTTTTAAATTTTTGCAGGTTGCCATTTTCATTCTGCCCCTGATTGCAATGCGTCAGGACAAGCCACTTCGCGTGATATTTTTTGGAGATTCCATCACACAGGCCGGCGTAGGGCCGACCGGTTACATTACCAAAATGAGCGAAATGCTCAAAACAAAAGGTCAGGACAGCCAGTATGAGCTCATGGGAGCCGGAATCGGCGGCAATAAAGTGTATGACCTTTATTTAAGACTGGAAGACGATGTACTTTCTAAAAAACCGGATGTAGTCTTTATTTATGTGGGAATCAACGATGTATGGCATAAAACGTCTTCGGGGACCGGAACGGATCCTGACAAATACGTAAAATTTTATGAGGCATTGATTAAAAAGATGAAAGCCCAAAACATCCGTGTGATCGTATGCACACCAACGGTAATCGGCGAAAGAAATGACGCCTCCAACCCTCAGGACGGCGACCTGAACCAATACTCCAAACTCATCCGCGAAATCGCCACCCGCAACAGCCTGCAACTCTGCGACCTAAGGAAATCATTTCAGGATTATCTGGTCCAAAACAACCCTGAAAACAAGGAAAAAGGTATTTTGACTTCGGATCGGGTGCATTTAACGGAGGAAGGAAATAAATTTCTGGCGGAGCGGATGATGGAAGCGCTGGTGCAGAAGTGATTTTTTAGGTTCTGTGAATGTAAAACTCCTTTCAAGCAAAAAAGATCTCGTTTGAGGTCTTTTTTGCTTGAAAACTCTTTATGTCCTACCAAAGCTTCTCGGGATAAGCTCCGGTCTCATGCAACGCATTCAGCGATGCCTGAACAGTCGGTTTATCCTCGGGATAGGTGACGCCGAACCAATCGGAAGCGATGCGGAAGACGCGGCAATCGCCCATGCCGTTTTTGATGATGTGGGTCATCACGGTTGGGATGTAAAATTCGGCCTTTGGAGTGTTAATGTTTTCCCTGGCGTATTTTTCAAACAAGTCTTTTGTGATCGGGAACATGCCTGGCTTGAAACCCCAGAAGTTCATTGAAACAGGGGTTTCCGGTGCCAATTCGGTTTTAACATCATTTTCTTCGAAATAGATTTTTCCGTCTTCTTCAAAGATTTTGGTACGCTCTACAACCGATTCCAGATTGTGATCTGCTCTTTCGACGCAAATTCCGCGGGAAACGGTTCCGTTTTCGGATAACGTGCGTTTCAGCTCATAACCGATCATCGCGTGCTGCTTATCATTGGTGTCGTTGGTCAGGAATTCGGCCATGGTGGCGAAAGCATCGTGACCATAAAAATCATCTGCATTGATCACCGCAAATGGCGTTTCTGTCTGTGGCCAGGCGCACAATGTTGCATGTCCTGTTCCCCAGGGCTTCACGCGGTCAACGGTCCCCAGGTCCTCAGGAACATAAGACTGAACGCCTTGAATTGCGAAATCGTAATCAATTTTGCCTTTTAACTTTGGAGCGAAAATGGCTTCCGCACTGTCTTTAATTTCTTGACGAACGATAAAAACTACTTTACCAAAACCGCTGCGAATTGCGTCATATAATGAATAATCGATGATTGTCTCCCCATTTGGGCCAAACTGGTCTAGCTGCTTAATGCCTCCGTAACGGCTACCGATGCCGGCAGCTAAAATCAAAAGAGTTGGTTTCATTCAAATTGTTTTAATGTGTATGTCTGCTACTTGAAGCGACAAATTAAGCCCATTCAGGAATATAAAAAAAACGCGTCCGGGGATTTCGGAACGCGTTTGAAAAATAAAATATTTTAAGAATATTGTTATACAGCAAAACTTTCGCCGCAGCCGCAAGTGCGGGTTGCATTGGGATTCACAAATTGAAAGCCTTTACCATTTAAGCCATCTGAAAAATCAAGTACAGTTCCGGCCAGGTAAAGAATGCTCTTCTTGTCTACAATTATTTTCACACCTTTGTCCTCAAAAACCATATCAGTAGGCTTGGTTTCGGAATTAAATTCCAAATTATAAGTCAAGCCTGAACAGCCGCCTCCCAAAACGCCCACGCGGATTTGATAATCTTCAACATGTCCGTCTGCATTGCGGAGTTCAACAATTTTGTCTTTGGCGGTATCACTTACAGTAACCATGCTATTTCTAAGTTTTGTATTCGTCAATATTTAACGTCTGAAACAAATAATAAAGTTCACTAACCCCTCAGCGTTCTTTTTAATTTTCGTAATGTGTCTTCCAGCTGGTTTTTGTAGTCGGTTAACTGACTTAACCCCGTCCTGCCCATAATCGGTTTGTTAAGATATTTATTCTCAATCACTTCACCAGTAAGAATGTTAACCGGGCGGCGCATATACATTTTCTCAATCGGCAAATCGGACCATAACGGAGAGTAATACATGCAGTCCTTGAAATAATAGTGCGTCACCTGGCTATGCCTGCTCGCACCTTCCCGCAAAATTGGTTCTCCGCCATGGAAAAGCGTCGCTGACCAGATCAATGCCTGCCCTTTTCTTACTTTAAAAACTTCCTTTTTCTGGCCGGTCGCGACCATTAATTTTTGTACAAAATTCTCATATTCAGTATATTGAACATAACTTCCTGCATCCTGAGCACCGGAAAGACCAATATCGGCCATATTGAAAAACGGCAGCTTCTGACTTCCGGGGTAGTAATGCAAAGGCCCGTTTGACTCGTCTATATCTTCCAAAGCCACCCAACCCCCGCACATAAACCGTTCAGGAATGGAAGAAAAATGGATGGCATCGCTATGCGTTTTCTGTTGTGAACCGACCTGAAAATTAAGGGTTTGGAAAGGAAAAGGCTCTCTTCGGTATAAAATCCGCAGCATATCCAGGATCTTTGGGCAGCCTGCCACTTCCCGCACGAGCGGTGTAATATTCCAGGCATCCTGGATCCTCGGTGAAGTGTAATGTGGTTTTAAAAGCTCAACAATCCTGTCAAATGTGCTCTCCGGCAGTTCTGTATCCAGGATCAGGTAACCTTTTTCAGCATAATCTTTAACAAGCTGTTTTGTATCTTCATCGAGTACAGACTGTTCGAGTTCCTGTTCAAAAAACGGGGAATCGATCCAAGGCTGGTTCATTGGGTAAACCGTTGTATTCATACTTCAAAATTTAAAGTGGTGTTTTCGGATTAACATTCCTGAAAATAAGCACTTTAAAAATCATTACAATATTGCTGCGCCGTTTTTATTTATGGCAGAAACGTGCATACTGGATTCAATTCCGGCATCAGCAAATTTTTGCTGCATGGCCAGGCCGGCACTTTCAGCATTTGCCTTTCCCTTGCTAAGCGCAAACATGGATGGTCCTGAACCTGAAATGCTGCATCCTAATGCGCCATTTTCTATCGCTGCCAGCTTGACAACATTAAATTCGGGTATCAAAATGGACCTTACCGGCTCAATAATGACGTCAACCATCGATCTTCCGATCAACTCGTAATCCGACTTCATCAAACCTGCCACAAGCCCGGCAACATTACCCATTTGAGCGATCGTATTTTTCAGTGAGACCTCACTGCGCAAAATAAACCGTGCGTCTTTCGTATTAATCTCAATGTCGGGGTGAACCAATGTGCAGTACAGGTCGTCAGGAACCGGGATTGTGAAAATATCCAGCGGATTATAACTCCTTATCACCACAAAACCACCTAAAAGCGAAGGTCCCACATTGTCCGCATGCGCAGATCCGGAAGCTATTTTTTCCCCTTCCATCGCAAAAGGCAGTAGTTCCTGGCGGCTCAGCGGATTACCCAGCAGCTCATTCATCGCCACCACGCCAGCCACCGCACTTGCGGCACTGGAACCCATTCCGCTTCCTAACGGCATATTTTTATGCAAAACCACCTCCGCTCCAAAATCCTTAATGCCCAGATGTTTCAATAAATGCAGCATCACAACGGTTACGGCATTCTTTTCTGCATTCCGCGGCAACCGACCTTCATCTCCGGTGATTTCTTTAATAACAACCCCAGGCTCATCCCGTCTTCTTATTTCCACAACATCCCCCGGGGCCTCAATAGCGAACCCGAAAATATCAAACCCACACGCAACATTAGCCACCGTAGCCGGCGCAAAAGCTCTTATTGAATTCACTATAAATGATTGTTTTGCTTACCCCAAATAACTACTAATACTCATGATATCCGCAAATACGCCGGAGGCGGTTACTTCGGCGCCGGCGCCTGGGCCTTTGATCACCAGCGGGCGGTCTTTGTAACGTTCCGTAGTGAAAGAGACAATGTTGTCGCTTCCGGATAATGTATAGAATGGATGCTGGGCGTCGACGGTTTTGAGTTCAATGCTTGCTTTTCCATTTTCCAATGTGGCGATGAAGCGCAGCTTTTCCTGTTTTGCTTCCGCCGCTGCCTGCATGCTTGCGAAAAACCCATCAGAGATTTCCAATTCCTGGAAAAAAGCGTCGACCGTGGGCGCATTCAGGCAGTTTCCTGGTAAAATGGCCTTAATGCTGATTTCCTCTGCTTCCAGCGGAACGCCCACTTCACGCGCGAGGATTAATATTTTACGTCCAACATCTGCCCCGCTCAGATCTTCGCGCGGATCCGGCTCCGTGAAGCCTTTCACTTTCGCTTCCCTAACCACGTCTGCAAAACGGATTCCCGGACCGAAATTATTGAAAATGTAAGACAAAGTTCCGGACAGGATCGCTTCGATTTTCAGGAACTTGTCGCCGCTGGCCATCAATCCCTGAATGGTGTTAATGATCGGCAAACCTGCACCAACATTGGTTTCATACAAAAACTTAACACCGCGCTGCAATGCGGTCCGCTGCAACGAAACATACTCCGAGTAAGAGCCCGAATTCGCCACCTTGTTAGGCGTCACGACGGAAATACTGGCATCCAGCAACATATGATAATACTGAACAATATCCTTATCAGAAGTGCAATCAACAAAAACGCTGTTCGGTAAGTTGAGCTCAATCATACGCTGCACGAATGCGGGCAGGCTCGTTTTCACGCCTTCATCCATGACCCGATCGCGCCAGTTTTCCGGGCTGATGCCGTCCGGATCAAGCAGCATCTTTTTTGTATTGGTCAAACCTGCAATGTTCAGGTTTAGTAGTTTTTCTTCCCTTAAATACTTTGTCTGATTTTTGATCTGGTTTAGCAAAGTGCCGCCAATCAATCCCATTCCTACAATAAACAAATTCAGCGACCGCGTTTCCGATTGAAAAAACACGCCATGGATAGCATTCAGCGCTTTGGAAAGGTCACTTTTTGCGATCACTACGGAAATATTCAGCTCAGAAGATCCTTGCGCTGTGGCAACAACATTGATCCCGTTTTTACCTAAAACAGAAAACAGTTTCCCCGAAACCCCAGTGCTCTTCTTCATTCCCTCACCCACAATCGCGATAATGGACAAGCTTTTTTCAATGGCAATGCTATCAATATGGCCTAACGAAATCTCAGTCGCAAACTCTTTTTCAAGAACTTCCGTAGCGCGCTGCGCATTTTTAGGATCAATAGAGAAACAAATCGAATGTTCGGAAGATGCTTGTGAGATCAGAATAACGCTGATGGCATTGTTGGAAAGTGCGGTAAAAAGCCTTCCCGAAATCCCTGCAACACCAATCATCCCGCTCCCCTGAATGTTCACCAACGCGATCTCATCAATAGAGGAAATCCCGGTGATCGCATAGTCCTTACCGTTAGCGGCTTTTTGTACATAAGTCCCTTCAAAATCAACATTGAATGTATTGAGGACTTTTAGCGTGATGTTCTTAGCAAATGCAGGCTGCAAGCTCGGCGGATATATCACTTTTGCACCAAAATGGGAAAGTTCCATCGCTTCCGAATAGGATATGGAAGGAATGGTAAATGCATTGGCCACTTTCCGCGGATCTGCCGTCATCATCCCGTCAACGTCCGTCCAAATTTCAATGGAATTGGCGTCCAATGCTGCCGCAATGATGGATGCAGTATAATCCGAACCGCCTCGGCCCAATGTGGTCGTTACGCCTTCCGCTGTGGAAGCGATAAAGCCCGTTACGCATTGCAATGCAGATGTTTTGGCAAAATATTCTAAAATCTGACGATTTGTAATTTCAAAATTCACATCGCCCATTCCATAAGTGGCATTGGTGTGAATAATCTGGCGTGCGTCGCAGAATTCGGCTGCTATGCCTTTGCTTTTCAGGATTTCGGTGATCACCATTGTGGACAATCGCTCGCCGAAGCTCATAATCAGGTCCAGTGTCCGCTCCGAAAGCTCCTTAATCCAGGAAACACCTCTTAATATGTCTTCCAGTTCATTAAAAATCCCCCTTATGGCTGCGAATGTGCTGCTTTGGTTTTTTACAGGAATCAGTCCGCGAACTACCGCAAAGTGCCTTTCTTCAACCACTTTAAGGAATTCCATGTATTCGGGATTCCCCGCAGCAGCCATTTTACCAATCTCGATCAACCGGTTGGTCACGCCGCCCATGGCAGAAAAAACGACCGCTATACGCTCCCCTTCCGCCAGGTTTTTTTCAAGGATACTGATTACCGTTTTAATGCTGTCAACCGAACCGACAGAGGTGCCGCCAAATTTAAGAACCTTCATTTAAAGCTATATTCGAATACGCAGATGATCAATCGTTCGCGCCCACAGGGTTTTGAACCGAATGCAAATATAACAATTCGGACGCCCTATACTTCAAAGAATCAAGCCCATATAAACATCTATTTGAAAAATATAATATTTTAAATAATCTTATTTACTACCATTAATATTCTACTAAAAGATTTTTATCTGAGTTTTTATTGTGCGAATTTGAGTTTCACTAGAATATAATTCTGTGAAACAATTACCTAACTAGTTCACTCCTTAAAAATTCAATTATGAGAAAAGTCTTTACTTTGGGCTTTCTGACGATGCTATTGCTCCTTAAGGGCGCAGCTTTCGCACAGGACCTGAACATTAAAGGGAAGGTTCAGTCCGACGACGGGAATCTTCCGGGTGCCAGTATCCTCATCAAAGGCACCAGCAGAGGAAGCACAACCGATGCGAACGGCGAGTTTACAATGAGCGCCCCTTCCGGCGCAACCCTCGTGGTCTCTTTTATCGGTTACAAGACATTAGAAGTGCCTGTCGGCAACAAAACAACACTTGACATTACGCTGGAACAGGACGCTACGCAATTCAGCGAAATTGTGGTAACGGCCCTGGGTATAGCGCGCGAGAAAAAAGCATTGGGCTATTCTGTGCAGGAAGTGAGTGGAAAAACGCTGACGCAAGCGCGTGAGACCAATCTTGTCAATTCGCTTTCAGGACGGCTTGCGGGTGTACAGGTAACCAATTCCAATGGTGCGCCGGGATCTTCTTCTCGGATGATCATCCGTGGCGCGAGCTCGATTGGAAGCAATAATCAGCCTCTGTTTGTCGTAGACGGCGTTCCGGTGGATAACAGCAACTTCGGTTCGGGAACGGGCGTGGATTATGGCAATGCTGCGGCATCCATTAACCCGGATGATGTGGAGTCGATAAACGTATTGAAAGGACCCAGTGCAGCAGCACTTTACGGTTCACGCGGAGCGAATGGTGTAGTTTTGATCACGACCAAAAGCGGGAAAGGAACGAAGGGAATTGGCGTGTCATTTAATACCAATACCGCATTTGAAAGTCCGTTCCGACTTCCGGAATGGCAAAATGAATACGGACAGGGAGCAGCAGGCCAGTTTTCTTATGTTGATGGAAAAGGTGGCGGAAAAGGCGACGGTGTTGATGAGAGCTGGGGCCCGAAACTGGACGGCAGACTGTTGCCACAGTTCGATTCGCCCATTGCCGCCGACGGAACGAGAACGCCGACGCCGTGGATCGCGCACCCGGATAATGTGGATAAATTCTTCGAGACAGGTAAAACGTATACCAATAGCGTTGCCGTTACAGGCGGGAATGAAACAGCCGATTTCCGTCTGTCATTCACCAATCTGAGCCAAACGGGAATTTTGCCGAACACGGATTACAAACGCCGCACGGTTTCCTTGAATGCGGGCTGGAATCTGACCAAAAAACTGAGCGTAAGGGCAACCGGAAACTACATTAAGGACGGCAGCGACAACCGCAACAACTTTGGGCTTTACTTTATATGGTTTGGTCGCCAGGTGGATATGGATAAATTGACGAGCTATAAAAAGCCGGGCAGCATTTATCAGAACAACTGGAATGATAACTATTGGACGAATCCTTATTATCTGCTGAACGAAAGCACTCGGGCGAACGAAAAGGATCGTCTTTACGGAAATTTCTCAGCTACTTACAAGTTTACAGACTGGCTTACATTAACAGGCCGCACCGGAACGGATTTCTATGAAGATCGCCGCAAGACCAAGAGCGCGGCCCGCCAGGCCGTTATAGGAACTTCCAACTTGTTTGACGCTTATAACGAAGAGCAGATTTTCGTCCGCGAATCCAACTCGGATTTCCTTTTGAATGCAACACATAAATTCGGTGAGTTCGACATTACGGCCAACATTGGCGGTAACCACAGAACAAACTATGCGCAACGCAATTACATGGGTGCCACAGAATTAGCCATTCCAAGGGTTTACAACTTTGGTAACTCACGCCAGAAATTGGTTGGAGAAAATAGTTTTATCAAAAAAACTGTAAACAGCCTTTACGCTTCGGCTAACCTGGGTTTCAGGAATTATCTTTTCGTAGACCTTACTGCACGGAACGACTGGTCGAGCACATTGCCTTCGGATAACCGCTCTTACTTCTACCCTTCCGCGGCGGTGAGTGTCATTATTACTGATATGTTCAATGTAAGATCATCGGTGCTTTCTTTTGCCAAAATCAGGGCAGGTGTAGCGCAAGTTGGTAACGATACAGATCCTTACCGCCTGGTCAGCACTTACAAATACGAAAATGCCTGGGGAAGCACGCCGAGCTTGTCTGAAAACAATGCGATGCTTAATGCGAATTTGAAACCTGAAATTACCTCTTCCTATGAGATCGGGACGGACATCAGGTTATGGCAAAACCGGGTTGGTATTGATGTAACATATTACAGCAAAGTATCTAAAAACCAGATTCTTGACGTGAATATTTCCAATGCAACGGGCTTTCTATCCAAACTTTTAAATGCGGGTAAAATCAAAAACTCAGGCTTGGAGATCCAGCTGACCGCAACGCCTGTTAAGCTCAATAATTTCCAGTGGGACATTGGTTTGAACTGGGCCAAAAACAACAACAAAGTGCTTTCACTGGACGGCGGATTAACCACTTACCAGCTGAACACCAGCTACAATGCGCTAACGCAGGCTACAACAAACAGCGCTTTCCGCGGACTTTCGGTGGAAGCACGCGTAGGACAGCCATATGGAACATTCTTCGGAAAAGGGTTTTTGCGCGCTCCCGACGGACAGATCGTTTATGACGCACAGGGATATCCGATGATCGATCCGGTAAGCCGTGTTTTGGGAAGCTTTACGCCTGATTGGATTGGTGGTATTTCCAACACGTTTACTTACAAAAGATTCTCTCTCAGCACATTGATCGATATCAAATCGGGCGGGGATATTTTCTCACAATCCATCAACATTGGCCGTTATACGGGAGTTTTGAAAGAAACAACATTCGGTCGCGAAGAAGGTGTGATTGGTGCTGGTGTTGTGAATAAGGGGACTGCTGCTGCTCCCGAATATGTGCCCAACGAAAAAAGGATCTCGTCGGAAGAATATCACCACAAATATTATCTCCTGACCAATAACGAGAACACCATTTTCGACGCGAGTTACGTGAAGCTGCGCGAAGTGAAATTGACTTATACGATTTCCGGCAAAGTTTTCAACAAGCTGCCTTTCCGCGATATCGCTGTTTCCGTAGTAGGACGTAACCTGGCTCTGCTGAAAAGTAACCTGCCCCACATCGATCCTGAAACCAGCTATTACAACGATGGAAACCTCCAAGGCATAGAAAACGGACAGATCCCTACTACGAAAACGGTAGGTTTCAACATCAGTTTCAACTTATAAGACATTGTGTAAATCGAATTGATATGAAAAAAAATATAAACGCATTCATTTTTAAAGGGCTGCTTTCCGCAACATTGCTGGGGTTTGCAGGCTGCACGGGCGATTTTGAAGAAATCAACACAAATAATAACAGTGCTGCTTCGGGAACGGCAGACCTTTTCTTGCCTCACGGGATCCAGAGCGCTGTGGACATTTACTGGGGCGGTGCTCTGGGGATGGATGTCGGTGACGGTTTTTCGCAACATTGGGCGCGGATCCAGTATACGGATATTGATCAATATACAGTTTCAAGCGATGTGTATACTGCTGGCTGGCAGGGACTTTACATTGAATCCCTGGCTGATTACCAGCGCATTTACAAAATTGGACAAGAAACCAATAATGTGAATTACCAGTCCGTGGCAGTCATTATGCGGTCGTGGGTGTTTTCTTTGCTTACCGACATTTATGGTGACATTCCCTACAAAGATGCCTTGCAGGGCTTAGAAGGCACATTACTTCCTAAATATGACGCGCAAAAAGATGTTTATGCCGGCTTAATCGCAGAACTGAAAACAGCGGGCGAAGCTATCAATACGACGGATAAAAGCATTGCGATAACCGGTGATATCCTTTTTGCCAACGATCTTACCAAATGGAAAAAATTCGCTAACACATTGAGTCTGCGTATTTTGAGCCGAATGATCGACAAAACGGACTCGCCGATTGATGTAAAAGCAGAGATTGCCCGGATACTGGGTGATCCTGTGAAATATCCCGTGATTGGCTCTGTTGCCGAAAACGTTCAACTCAATTACCTGGACGTTACCAACAACCAGAACCCCGTGAATGTAAACCGCAAAACACGTGATGATCACCGGGTTAGCGCAACATTGGTTAATAAATTAAAAGCACTGGGTGATGCACGTCTGCCAGTTTACGCAAACCTTTCCACATTGGAACCCGCTTATGTAGGCGTTCCCAACGGGTTATCGTCTTCCGAAGCAGGTAAGCTGGGTCTTGAAAATACTTCACGTGTTGGCGCTTATTTCATTGCTCCTACTGCACCGGGTGTGATCATGAGTTACGCTGAGCTGTTGTTCCTGAAAGCGGAATTTGCTTACAAAGGCATAGCTGCGGCAGGTGATGTTGCCAAAAATTACACAGACGCCATCACGGCATCCCACGCGCAATACAAGCTGACCGTTGCGCCGGCATATCTCACGGCCAATGCATTAAAAACGGGTACGACCGGTTACACCCAGATTATGGAGCAAAAATGGATCGCGCTTTACGGACAAGGCCTGGAAGCGTGGACGGAATATCGCAGAACCGGAATTCCAGCGTTGCAACCGCCGGTTTTGAATACAAATCAGAATGTAATTCCTACGCGTATGCCTTATCCCGGTTCTGAGGAATCGCTGAACTACGAAAACTTCGCAGCAGCACTGGCTAATCAGGGTGGGAAGAATGATATGAAGTTAAAACTTTGGTTCGCCAAATAACCGCAGATTGATTGAGGGGTAAAAAAAGAAACGGGTCAGATGCGTGCGGCATCGGACCCGTTTTCTTTTGTAATGCTGTATTTATTAAAATGCGAACCCAAATCCCGCCCCTACATTAACCACGCCGATAAACCGTTTTTCGCTCACCTGCTCAGAAAAATCAAGTGAACCCCGAATGGCACGGATCGTAACATCTTTAATTTCCGCTTCGGCGCCGATTACATCCGCACTCACCTGGAAAAACAAGGCTCCTGACAAAGGTAACCGCAAACTCGCGCCGCCAGCAAGGCCAAATGCAGTGGTAGAGGCCGGCTTAAGACTTACAGTAATGGGATCTCCACCTGCTTCCGAAGTCCCTAAAAGATCTACCGTCGGAGAGTTTGCCCAGACTTTCCCCGCTTGTGCATGAAGTTCAAGTTGCACCCTATTCATGTTAATGTACAAAGCCGGGCCGATCATCAGTGCATTCAGCTTCCAGTTGGATACGTTACTTTGCCATGTAAAAGACTCGTTCAGGATCTGTGCGTAACTATTCGCTTTGTCCAATATAGGTTGCGAATTCGTTTTATTAATGTTCATACTTCCAGAAGCGCGAAGCCCGATCCACCGTGCGATGCGAAAGTCGTAGTTGGCTTGTCCGAAATATCCCGAACCCGTCAAACCAGCAAACGGATCGTCGAGTTTTTCACGGGCAAGTTCACCAACCGGTAAGCTGTACCCGCCTGTAACAGAGAAAAAGCTGCGTGTGTTCTGCGCTTTGCTTTCGATACTGAATAATAAAAAAAGTGCAATTAGGAACGCGAAGCAATTGGGAGAAATTTTCATAAATCTGGCTGAATATCGTAATAAGGTCCTGTCTGAGTATTTTATTTTTCAACTAAGTTAACATCAAACATACCTGTTTTATTACATTTTTTACAAATGACTTTGTTTGGGGAAATTTTATCAACACAATGTTATATAAATGTCCTGAAAAGGCGATTGGAGGCTTTGGTACAACTTTGGTACTTAAAATTTCAAACTAAATCAATGAAACATGGACAGGCGAGAAACTGATAAAGAAGCCAAAGCGACGAAAAACACCAAAAATGTATGGAAATGGATTTTGGGAGTTGGTATTGTGTTAATGGCAATCGCATTTTGGGGTGGATTTTTCAACCATAATGAAAATTTTACAGAAGCTGAAACGCCTTCATCGCAAGGTGCGGAAGGAGCAGGATCAGCAGCAGCAGCCGACAGCGTTGCGTCCGACACCATCATGGAGAACGTCCGCAAGACAGAATAATGAGGCTATCTTAAAAGTGCATCCCATAAAATTTCGGCAGGATGTTGTGAACGACGTCCTGTTCCGTCTTTTATCTGGTGACGGCAACTGGTTCCGGCAGCGGCCACCAACACTTCATCAGGCTGCTGGCGGACAGTTGGAAAAAGCACCAGCTCGCCTATTTGCATAGAAACCTCATAATGTTCTTCCTCATAGCCAAAAGATCCTGCCATGCCGCAGCAACCAGAGGGAATCAGCTGAACCTGGTAATTTTCTGGCAGCGACAATGCTTTTTTGGAAGCCGATAATGTCGATAATGCTTTTTGATGACAATGCCCATGCAACTTGATCAGTTGCTTTTTTTGTGTAAAAGCACTCTTATTTATTCGTTTGGCGTCGATTTCTCTCGCAATGAATTCCTCAAAAAGTAAAGCATTAGCAGAGACCTTAACGGCATCTTCACGCTGCTCCGCAGGAACAAGGTCAATATATTCATCTCTGAATGAGAGGATTGCAGAGGGCTCAATGCCAATTAGCGGTGTGTCATAGGTGATCAGATCTTTCAATTGAGCCACATTTTTGATCGCCAGTTTTTGCGCTTCTTTCACAAAACCTTTCGACAAATAGGAGCGACCGGATTCATCGTGTTTTGGAATAATCACTTCATAACCCATCGCTTCAAGCAATTCAACGGCCTTTTTGCCAACTTCTACATCATTATAATTGGTGAATTCATCACAGAATAAATAAACCTTCCTAACATTGTCCTGTCTCGGCTTCGGCCTCTTTTTCCACCAATTTTCCAGTGTTTGCGGATGCAAATGCGGCATAGAACGCTCCGGGTGAAAACCCACCATTTTGTTCGCAACTCTTCGGAGGGACGGCGTTCCGAATACGCTATTGAATGCCCAGGGAGCGATGGAGGCCAGTTTCATTTGCTTTGAAAAATTGGCGATCAGCTTGCTGCGCATGGGAATGCCGTGGGTCTCATAATACTGCTGCGTAAATTCTGCTTTCATCTTGCCCACATCCACGCTCGAAGGACATTCAGATTTGCAGCCTTTGCAAGAAAGACAAAGATCCAGCACTTCCTTAACCATTTCTTGTGTCGCACCGATTGGTGTCGCACCGACTGGTGTCGCACCGATTGGTTCTTTCTTATTCGCTGGTGTCAAATACTGCCTTAGAATGTTGGCGCGCGCCCTAGTTGTATCACGCTCCCGGCGCGTTGCCATGTAACTCGGGCACATGGTGCCGCCGGTCAGTTCTGTTTTGCGACAATCTCCTGATCCACTGCACTTTTCAGCCAGGCGGAGCATTCCTTCCTGTTTGGAAAAATCAAAAATTGTCTTGATTTCGGGCTGTGGCTTATCCTGTTCGTAGCGCAGAAACTCGTTCATGGGCGGCGTATCCACGATTTTATTGGCATTGAAAATCCCTTCCGGATCCCAGATCCTCTTCACCTGCCGGAACATTTCGTAAACTTCGCTTCCCATCATATAAGGGATAAATTCGCCCCTTAACCGCCCGTCCCCATGCTCTCCCGAAAGCGAGCCGTTGTATTTTTTTACCAATGCGGCCGTATCCGCCAGAACCTGCCTGAAAAGCTGCTTACCCGCTTCTGTTTTGAGGTTAATCATCGGCTCAACGTGCAACTCACCTGCGCCTGCGTGCGCATAGTATGAAGCGTGCAGACCGTGATTTTTCAGTAGAATTTCAAGTTCCGCAATGTATTCCGGCAGATCTTCCACCGCCACGGCGCAGTCTTCGATCAGGTTAACCGGCTGCGTATCACCCGGCAGGTTTCGGATCAGTCCCAAACCTGCCTTTCGGATATCCCAGGCCTTATTCGCATCCTCTCCAAACAGAAGCGGGTAGGCATAACCCAGTTTTTCGGCTTTAAGTGCAGCGATCAGTCGGGTGGCTTGCTCTTCCACCTCTGCATTGTTATTTCCCCAAAATTCAACCAATAATAAAGCGGCTGGATCGCCCTGCATGAAGAACCGGTTTTGCGAATAAACGGTGTGATCTTTGGTGAAATCCATGATATAGCGATCCACAAGCTCAGAAGCTTTTGGATTAAACTGCATGGCCACGCGGTTGGCATGTAACGATTCGGCGAGCGAGTCCGCATGAACGCAAACCACGCCCACAGAAGCGGGCGGTGCATCCACCAAGGCCAGTTTCGCCTCCGTCACAAAGCATAATGTTCCCTCCGAGCCCGCAATCAGGTTACAGAGATTGATTTCATTTTTTTCAAAACCTTTTACCAAAGCATCCAGCGCATAACCTGAGTTTCTGCGGGTTACCGTTGGTTTGGCAAATTGCTTTTTGATCAATTCCTGATCCACCGGATTGGAAATTAATCCTATCATGCCGGCCAGAATGGCTTGTTCCCTCTTGCTATTTGCTTTCTTTCCTGTGATAATGCTGGTAAAGTCAGAAACAGATTGCTTATTAAATGTCGTTTCCAAACCGTCCGACAGCAATGCTTTTACTTCCAGCAAATGATCGCGCGTGGCTCCCCAGGTGATGGAGTGCAAGCCGCAGGAATTATTTCCGATCATCCCGCCAATCATTGCGCGGCTTGCCGTAGAAGTTTCTGGCCCGAAAAGGAGGCCATATTGCGCCAGATGTTTGTTCAGGTCATCGCGTATCACGCCCGGCTGAACACGCACCCACTTTTCAGCCGCATTAACCTCGATTATTTTTCCAAAATGCTTTGAAATGTCAATCACAATCCCGCTTCCCACCACCTGCCCGGCCAGCGACGTGCCTGCCGCTCGGGGAATGAGCGTTACTTTATTTTTGACTGCAAATTCAATCAGATTGCGAATATCTAGCACCGTTCGCGGCAAAGCTACAGCCAGCGGCATTTCCTGGTAAACAGAAGCATCCGTTGCGTAGATGGACTTTTGGGCCGCATGCAAGGTTGAGTTGTCAAAATAAAGCTCCCCTTCAAATCGGGAACGGAGGTCATTGAATTGTAGGATTGAAACGCGGCTCATTCGGAAAATCGGGAATTAAGAAGCTAAGTTAAAGGAAGTGCTGGGCAAATGCCGCACTATCTTACGTATATTGGCACACTTTTTACACTTGAAAAGTGACCTCAAAACTTATTATACACAAAATGAAAAAAGTCACACTACTGATACTATTGTTTACCAGCATATTGGTAAAAGCCCAGAATACTGCAACTATAACGCTCACTAACCCAAAACAAGGCCCTGTAACCGTAACATTGGTTCAGGAAGATGTTCACTTTCACCCCAATCTGGGCATCGGCCTGGCAGACGTCAAACTGGAACCCGTCGCTTCCACTGATTTTAAAGATAAAACCACTGAAAAAACCGTAATCCAATTGCCCGAACCAAGAATGATGCGGCTGCAATACGGCGGCGGAACGGTTAATAAGACCTGGATGCTATTTATACAACCCGGCGACGACCTGACCATTGCTTTCGCAGACAATGGAGATGTGACTTTTTCAGGCAAAAACGCTAATTATCAGACTTTTCTGAAAAATTATTTTCTAGAAAATCAATTCCAGTATTTACCCGTATTTGGCTACAAACCATCGCAGATCGACAATAAAGCCGTTGTACAACAGAGTGATAGCTTAGAAAAAGTGCGTTTGGATGCCTTCGAAAAGTTTAAGACAGCCAATCCCGTTGTTCCGGGTTTTGAGGCCTATGTTTTGGCTACGACTGCAACGGAGCCTTCGTTAATGAGACGTTTGATCCAGGAAAAAATCATGCGCGGCAATCGCGTCACCAAGCTGGATGACGCGCAGCGCAAAGAGCTTGAAGAAGTTACATTGGCTGATTTTAAGATCATGTCGGATGAAGCATTGCTAAGCCAGTCGTATCGCGATGAGCTTCGCAATTGGGCACTAATCCCTTCGACACGTAAATTCCCACTGGCTTCGGAATCGCGGTACGAGATCAGCCCGGAAGCTTTGAAAGACGTGTATGCATTCAGCAAAGAGAAGCTGGCGAACTATCCGAAACAGAAGGAATATCTGCTCACTTACTGGCTTAATTACGCCGCTACGGCAATTCCAAGTATTGAAACAAGCAAAGCCCTTTTGGAAGATTATAAAGCCACATTCCCTCAGTCGCCGCATTCGGAATATATTTCGAAATTAATTACAGCCAAAGAATCATTGCAGCCTGGCGCGGCGCTTGCTGACGTTACATTATTGAATGTAGACAGCTCAGCCGTAACGGTTTCTTCCCTAACGGGCAAGCCGGTTTGCATGGTATTTTCATTCAGCATTGGCCAGCATGAGCCGGGAATGAAGGCTTTGGAAGACAAATTAGGTGACAAAGCAACGTTTGTTTACGTTTCGGTTGCACCTGGGATCCCATTCGGAACCTGGAAGCAGTATACTAAGGACAGGCCGAATGCCAAGCATCTTTGGGCCTCGGATGAGAACATTGAAATTTTGAAAGAAAAATACGCCATCGACATTCGCTATCCGTTTCTGGTGACGGATGCGTCAGGAAAAATTGTCAACCGCTGGATTCCGCAGGAGTTTCCTGATAACAAAACATTGGCCGCGGAATTGGACAAAGCGGCTCGTTAAATCAAAAATGCACCATCAAGAATAATCGCGGAGCGATGCAATCTTGGTAGCAACATGTCATCAACATTTAGATAAACCCCGGAGGGATGAAACAACACGTACACCGTTTCATCCCTCCGGGATTTTGTCTTGCGCAAACAATCATTTTTGCTACCAATATTATATCCCTCCGGAATTTGGTTTAACAACGTATACAGATCGTGTGGGTTAATTCCTGATTTTTGTAATCAATGGTCAAACTGTAATTGTCACAAATTTGCTTCACAATTGCCAAACCCAATCCTAGCGACTCGCTGCCTGTGGATTCTTTCTTGAACCGGTCGAATAAACTTTCAGGATCTGTTTTTAAGGCATTGCCCGTGTTGCTGACCTGCAAATAATGTTCGCCACAGCTGATTTCCAATGCTCCGTTAACGTAATTGTGGCGAATGGCGTTGTTGAGCAGGTTAACGATCATTATTTCTGCCAGTGCAGGCGACATGAGCACGATAAAATCACCTGCCACATCAATGCTGACACTGAGCTGTTTGTGTGAAATAATGTCTTCAAAGTCTTTCAGTTTTGCTTTTATCAGTTCAGCAAGATTCGTATTTTCCTGTTCTGTAAACTGCTGATTTTCAATTTTAGCTAATAACAATAATCCCTGATTCAGTCGTGAAATCCTGCGCGAGGCATGATAAATTTCCTCTATCCAGTAGGTGTGCTCTTTACCCAAATCGCCCATTTGAATAAATTGTTCAACCCGCGCATTGATCAATGCGAGCGGAGTCTGCATTTCGTGGGATGCGTTTTCGGTGAATTCTTTAAGACTTTTATAATCGTGCTGCATTTTGGAGGCCATTTTTACCATTACATCTTCCAGCTCATTGAACTCCGTAATTTCACTTTTAGCCATTTCCAACTTTTGACTTTTGGTCCAGTCGAAATCCTTAATACTGGCCAGCGAATCGTAAAACGGCTGCCATAATTTGCCCGACAACCGCCGGTAAAAAAAGAACATTCCGAACATTAATAAGCCTAGAAACGTGATCATTGTGGCTGAAATCGCCTCAATGAGTTTATAGGACTGGATCATGGATTTTCGGATCGCGACGCGGTAAGGCGAGCCGCCGATGAATGTGTAAAAAGTAAGTTGCCTGAACGGGTCCAGATTTTCCTCATAGCGGTTCAATATCAGCGTGTCCTTGAAAATCACCTCATTCCTGATCCGGCCCGAAACGGGGATAACTTCGATTTTATTCTCCACAAAATAGGAGTTATCAGACCACGTGTCGTGTGTTTTGACATAGGCCTCGAAATCCCGCCTCTCAACTTTCAGCCTGCTTTCCACTTCATCGTAAATCATGTATTTAATGATCCAATAGAATGCAATGCCGACCGCCAGGTAAATAACAAGCGACGCCAGGAGATAAATGCGGCTGGTTTTTTCGAGTAATTTCAAGGCGCTGTGAATTTGTAACCTATGCCGTAAATAGACTGAATGTAGTCTTTCCCTCCTTTTTCTATAATCTTTTTCCTAAGGTTTTTAATGTGTGAATAAACCATATCCAGCGAATCGGACGAATCCATATGATCGCCCCAGAGATGTTCCGCAATGGATTCCTTGGTCAGCGCAACATCTGTATTGGCCAGAAAGTAAAGCAGCAGATCATATTCTTTCCGCGACAAAACCGCCTCTTTTTCAGCCACAAAAACCTTTCTCGATTGCAACTGAACCCGGATCTCCTTCCAGATCATATCATTATTCCCGCCAAAATTCCGCCTCCTGATCAGCGACTTCACCCGCGCGTTCAACTCCGAAAGGTGAAAGGGTTTGGTCATATAATCGTCCGAGCCGATTTCCAGCCCTTTAATCTTGTCTTCCAGGGTATTACGGGCAGAAATAATAATAATCCCTGTTGCCGCGGCAATCTTCTTTAAAGTCTGCACAATGTTGAAACCGTCCCCATCCGGCAATGTCAGGTCAACGATGGTGCAGTCGTATTGATACAAACTGATTTTCTCATCCGCCTGCCAGAATGTGTTGGCAACTTCACAAATAAATCCTTCGCGTGACAGATATGCCACGATACTTTCCGCCAGGCCCTTCTCATCTTCTACTACTAATATTTTCATCGGTCAACTGCAAGATAACGGACAAATGTAAAGTGGGAATCTGGAAAAATTTAGGAGGATAATATTTTGTGTTACAATGGCTTGAATTGGCAGGTTTTTCCCAAATGTTTCCAGAATTGACTCCTAGTTTCGTCCCAAAATATTGTTGGATTAACTAGTCATTCCATGTTCATTCCTATTTCAAGATTGCTTTCTGCCAGGTTGCTGGAAGCACCCGACAAAGGGCCATTCATCTTTTTGAAAAAACACGCATTGCTGTTTGCATTCTTTATAATGGTCCCAATGTGCGGATTGTTCGCGCAACAGGTGAATTTGCAGGAAATTTTACAGGAAGGCACCCAAAATTATCCCTTCCTAAAATCCAAACAAGCCGAAATCCGCGGCGCGGAAAGCAGGGTTAAATCTGTAAAAACCGATTATTTGCCAACACTCGTTGTGCAGGATCAATATACATTTTCTACAAATAACAGCGTAGCCGGTTCTTTCTGGGGCAATGAAGGAAGTGTGATCTCCCCTTCCGGCGGCATTCGGCCCGAGAACATTTATACAGGCACTTTCGGAAGTTTTACGAGCGCTTTAGTGGATTGGCGGGTCTTCAATTTTGGGAAGGTGAAGGCCAATGTCAAAACGGCGAAAGCTGACCTTATCCGCAGTCAGGCCGATTTTGAAAATGAATTGTTTCAACACCAGGTTCGGATCGTGGACGCTTATCTGGTGCTGCTGATCAATCAAAAACTAGTCGGGGCGCAGCAGCAGAACCTGGAAAGGGCATTGGTTTTCAAGCGCGTAACAGACGCCGCGGTCGGTTCAGGAATGCGGCCGGGCGTGGACAGCTCGCTGGCCAGTGCCGAATATGCCAAGGCAAAATTACTGGTGCTTGAAAGTCAGCGTTCCACCAAAGCGCAGGCATTACGCCTGGCAGAACTCACCGGCCAGTTGCGCGACAGCATGCAGGTGGATACAATGCAATTCTACTCCCAATTGCCTGTCGGGACTTCTTCAACATACTCGTTTTTGAAAAACCCTGCTTTGCGCTTTTCCCAATCACAAATAGACGCTTCCTATGCCAGAAGTGCCGCTGTCCGTAAATCATATCTTCCATCAGTTTCTATTCTGGGCTCTGGCTGGGCGCGCGGTTCGGGCGTTTCCAACAAAGATGATTCGTTTCATACCAGCTTTTCCAGCGGGGTTGATTATCAGGTTTTCAATTATTTATTCGGTGTTTCCACACGCTGGAACCTGACTAACATTCTCCGCGTAAGGAACGATTACAAAACCGAACAGTTTCAGGTTGAGCGTTTTAAAGAACTTTATCAAACCCAAAAACTGCAACTGGATCGTCAATCCCGCGAGGCAGATATGCAATTTCAACTTTCCATGGAGCAGGCACGACTTACTCCGGTGCAGTTAAATGCTGCGCAACGTGCTTTTAATCAGGCGCAAGCCCGCTATCAAAGCGGCTTAACAGACCTTTTCACACTGGCCCAAAGCGTCAATGCATTGAACCGCGCCGAGGTGGACAAATTTGTTACTAACGGCAATGTCTGGCGCGCATTGCTCATGCAGGCGGCAGCCGCCGGAGATCTGTCCATATTCCTTAATCAAGTTGTTAAGTAAATCAATTCATTATGTATCAACTCATTAGAACCGCGCTGCGACAGCCTATTTCCATCGTGGTAGTAGTGATTGGAATTCTTTTCTTTTCCATTCTCTCCATTCGCAGCATTCCTGTCGACATTTTTCCAAACCTGGATTTACCCACCATTTATGTAGTGCAACCTTATGGTGGTATGGCGCCCGATCAGATGGACGGTTTCATTGCGACACGTTATCAGGATCACTTTTTATATGTTTCGGGAATCCGGGATGTGGATGTGAAAACCATTCAGGGCCTTTCGCTGATCAAGCTTTCGTTTTATCCCGGAACCGATATGGCACAGGCTGCCGCGGAGGTCGCGAACAATGTTTCGCGGGCAAAAGCCTACATGCCCGAAGGGACTGTTCCCCCGCAAGTCGTTCGCTTTGATGCAAGTTCCGTTCCGATCGGTCAGATGGTTTTCGAAAGTTCGTCCCGCTCATTGAACGAGATCCAGGATTTTGCCTCTTCCCGCGTGCGGCCGATGTTTAGCCGTATTGAAGGCGTTTCCAGTCCGCCGCCATTCGGTGGTAACCAGCGCACCATCGTCATCCGTGTTGATCCTGAGCGCGTTAGAAGTTACCATTTGACGCCGGAAGAAATTATCAAATCCATTATCACCAACAACCAGCCGTCCCCCGCCGGTAACATCCGCATGGGCGACCGGACATTGATGACGCCCGTCAACTCACTGATTAATAAACCCGAAGATTTCCTCAACATTCCGATCCGCGTTGGCGCAGGCCCTACTGTGTTCATTCGTGATGTGGGCACGGTGGAAGATGGCGCCGACGTAACGGTAAGTTATGCATTGATCAATGGCCGCCGTGCCGTTTACATTCCTGTGGTTAAAAAGTCGGATGCTTCTACGCTGGATGTGGTGAATAACATTCGCGCTGCGCTGCCGCAGTTAAGGAATGCTGTTCCGGAGGATGTGAAGATCTCCTATGAATTTGACCAATCAGTTTACGTGACCAATTCGCTCAAAAGCTTGATTACAGAAGGGATTCTGGGCGCATTACTAACCGGATTAATGGTGCTTTTGTTTTTGCGTGACTGGCGTAGTGTGATCATTGTAATTGTCACTATTCCAATTTCAATTCTCTCTGCTGTGATTCTGATGAATTTGTTTGGTCAAACCATCAACATCATGACATTAAGCGGTTTGGCACTGGCAATTGGTGTTTTGGTGGATCAGGCAACGGTTACGATTGAGAACATTCACCAACATCAGGAAATGGGAAAACCAAAGGAACAGGCGATTTGGGATGCTTGTAAGGAGATTGCCTTCCCTGAATTTCTGATCCTGCTGGCCATTCTGGCGGTTTTTGCGCCTTCGTTCGTGATGAGCGGCATTCCGAGATCTATGTTTTTGCCTCTGTCGCTGGCAGTTGGTTTTGCAATGATTGCTTCGTTTTTGTTATCGCAGACATTGGTCCCCGTTTTGGCCAACTGGCTGCTGAAAGATCATCCAAAACATGAAGCGCCGACCCTGGCACTCGACAAGCGGGAAATTGATAATGTCATTGAAGAAGGTGCGCATCCATCATTGCCGGTAAAGGGTTTTGAAAAATTCAAACTGAAATACATCGATTTCCTGGGAGGCATAATGCGAAAAGGAAAGATGGTGGTTCCGGTTTATCTGGTTGGAGCTGTTGCATTGATCTTCGGCGGATTCTTCTTGATAGGAACTGATATTTTACCAAAGGCCAATAGCCACCAATTCCAGATGCGCCTGCGCATTGCGGACGGAACACGGGTGGAGCGCACCGAGCAGGCAACATTAAAAGTGCTCGATTTGATCAAGTCGGAAGTGGGTCAGGAACATGTTGAGATTTCGTCGGCATATGTTGGAACAGTGCCTTCCAGTTATGGAACTTCCAACATTTTCGTGTTCAACAGCGGGCCGCACGAAGCTGTATTGCAGGTTTCCCTGCATGAAGATTTTCCCGTGAAAATGGATGCATTAAAAGAAAAACTGCGCGAACGCATCGGTAAGGAAATTCCTGCATTGAAAATTTCATTCGAACCCATTGAACTCGTAGACAAGATCATGAGCCAGGGCGCATCCACGCCCATTGAAGTGAGTGTTGCCGCTAAGGACGTTGAAGAGGCCGGACGATTCGCTAAAAGAATTCAAAAAGAAATGCAGCGCATTGCTTTTCTGCGGGACGTTCAAATCGCGCAGCCATTGGAATATCCGGTGCTGAATGTTGAGATTAACCGCGAACGCGCCGGTCAGCTTGGCATAACCTCGACCCAGGTTGCCAGATCAATGGTTGCCGCAACATCATCGAGCCGTTTTACGGATAAAAATCTATGGCTGGACGATGCGAAAGGGTTGGCCTATCAGGTTCAGGTTCAGATTCCTGAGTATCAAATGACTTCTGTGGAAGACATTGGGACAATCCCACTGAAAACCGGCGTTAGCAACCCGTTACTGGCCGATGTGGCCACATTTTCAGAAAAAACAGCGCCGGGTGAATACGACCGAGCCGGACCGAACCGCCTGGTGACCGTGACGGCCAATATTCATAAAAAAGATCTTGGTGCCGCTACGAAAGCCGTTGAAACAGCCATCAAAAAAGCCGGAGAGCCTCCACGCGGTGTTTTGGTGGAACTTAAAGGCCAGTCTGACTTGCTGACAGAAACATTAAGCAGTTTGCAAATTGGCTTGGTTATCGCCATTGTCATCATGTTCTTGCTGCTATCTGCGACTTATCAATCATTCAAATTATCACTTGTGGTGCTTTCGACAATCCCAGCGGTTGTTGTCGGCTCAATCGGATTACTACTTTTAACCGGCGCCACTTTGAACCTGCAATCTTACATGGGTTTGATTATGTCTGTCGGAGTTTCCGTGGCCAATGCGATTTTGATGGTTACCAATGCAGAAAACCTGCGGTTACAGCTCAACGACTCGTATAAGGCCGTGATTTTGGCTGCCGGAAGCAGGATACGGCCTATTTTAATGACCAGTATTGCAATGATCGCCGGGATGATCCCGATGGCATCCGGCTTAGGTGAGGGCGGTGACCAGATTGCACCGCTGGGACAAGCCGTAATCGGTGGGCTTATCGCCTCTACATTGGCCTCACTGCTTATTCTTCCCGCCGTATTCACAATGGTTCAGAAAAAAGCCTCCATACATTCATTATCGCTCGATCCGGAAGATCCGGAAAGCAATTTTTTCCGAAATAAACTTCAAACTTCCATTTCCATGAACACCCTGAAATCGTTAATTATCATTGGAACAGTTTCATTTGGCATGCTGTCCTGCAATTCTGAGGCTGAAACCACTGAACATAAAGGGCAAAAAGAGGAGAACGCGCCTGCGACCGAAATGGCTGTCGTACAGAGTCTGAAACCAGCCAAACAGCTCGCATTACCCGGCGAATTGAAGCCATGGAATAAGGTTAGCATTCACTCGAAGGTGAAAGGATTCGTAAAAAGTGTAAATGTGGATCGTGGAACAATGGTGCGAAAAGGACAAATACTTGCAACGCTCGAGGCGCCGGAGGTTTTATCAGAATTAAGTCAGGCAAAAGCACAGCTGATTGCATCGGAAGCAGCATTACATGAAAGCACGACCCGTTTCCGGACCAGTTCACTTACCTATAACCGGCTGTTACAAACCAACCGGACCGAAGGCGCCGTGTCGCTCAATGAACTGGATTTGGCAAAAGGGAGGTCGATTACAGACAGTTCGGCTGTGGCAATGGCCCAGGGAAATGTGCAGGCTGCCCGCTCCTATATGGAAACAAAATTACAACTAGCGAATTACCTGACTGTTGCAGCACCATTTGACGGTATAATAACTGAGCGAAACATCAGTCCAGGCGCATTAGTAGGCCCCGGCGAGAGCGGTGCAAAGCCTTTATTTGTTTTGGAAGACAATACAAAATTGAGGTTAACCTTGGCCATTCCCGAGAATTTATCCAATGCAATTCCCACAAAAGGCGAGATCAGTTTCACCGTTTCAGCTAGTCCTGAAAAGCGATATAAAGGCGTCTATGCGAGAAGTTCGAGGACATTAACGGAAGAAAACCGTTCTATGGTGACTGAATTCGACGTTGATAACCGTTCAAATGAGCTCAAAGCGGGTATGTATGCGCAGGTAAATTTGAACACTGCCCGCACCGCAAACACATTATTCGTGCCAACTTCCGCCGTAGTCTATTCCAGTGAGCAAGTTTTTGTGATCCGCGGAAAAGACAAAAAAGCAGAATGGGTACCCGTAAAAAGAGGCACCGTGGTGGACACACTGGTAGAAGTCTTCGGAGATCTGCACGCCGGTGACCCGATTGTAAAAAAAGCTTCGGAAGAATTTAGGAACGGGGAGAATCTATAATATTAAGGATAGAGAATATAGGAGCAAAAGTTGCCATTATGACAACTTTTGCTCCTATATTTGTGTTTTGAAAATACACACATTGCATGAACGTTATCAGCTTCAAGAAATTAAGAGATTTTTACAACGCACATCCGGATTCAAAGGCACACCTGACATCGTGGTTCAAGACGGTCAAAAAGGCGGATTGGAAAGATTTCAACGCTGTCAAACGGGACTTCAGAAGTGTGGACCTTGTAGCAGACAATAGATTGATATTCAACATTAAAGGAAATCATTATCGTTTGATTGCAAGGACAAGTTATGAGCACAAGAGAATTATGATTAAGTGGATTGGAACGCACGCTGAATACGATAACATAAACGCAGCCAAAATATGAGAGATTTGGATATGGAGCTGAAAATCATTGAAACAGAAGAAGAATATAACAATGCAATCACCCGCATTGACGAACTCTTTGACGCCAAAAAGGGTAGCCAGGATGCGAAAGAGCTCGATCTTTTGGTTTTGCTTGTCAATAAATATGAGCTGGAAAATTTTCCCATTGACGAACCCGACCCAATTGAATACATCAAGATCAGAATGGAAGAAATGGGGCTGAAAGCGAGCGATCTAGTGCCTTATATGGGTAACAAAGGAAATGTTTCCCGTGTACTAAATCGAAAACGCGGATTGTCCATTGAAATGATTCGCAATCTCCATAAAGGCTTGGGATTTCCGCTGGACGTGTTGGTCTCCGAGCCTAAACTTAAACCGGCCTAAACTGAAAAAAGCAGCTCAGCGCTGCTTTTTTCGGTTTAATAAGAAATGCCCTTAATTCCTGCTATACGTATCCAGTGTAGCCTGCGGGAAAGTTTTAAGAATGTCCGTCATGGTGTTTTTTACCATTGTTTCGCGGTCTTCTTTTTTGGTCGGGGCTTTCACTTTGCCGGAAGCCCATCCCTGCCAAACCATCCGGTCGCTGTTTTTCTGATAAATATTCAGGATAAAACGGCTTTCCTGATAGTTGTAAGTCGAAATGTTATTTCCTCCGCCGTACCACCACATATATGGTGAGTACATGTTGTTGGAACGCACTTGCTGACGGTCTTTCACATCGGTCATAAATCTTACGATAATGTCGGGATTTTTGGTATCCATTTTATAACCTTTGGCCTCCATCACTTCCACAACCGCATCTCCCAGCCTTCTTCTGTTCAATTCACTTCCCAAAAGCGGATCCTGCTCCATATTGTGCTCGGCTTCCACCTTGAAAGTTTTGAATTGCTTAAGATTGACAGAAGAATCATAATCATAACTTACCTGTAGTGCCTGACTGCACGCAATCATTAAAGCACCCGCCACAACCACCGCTACGGTGGATTTCATCAACTTCACTATGGTTTTCATGTTTGTTTGAACGTTTAGTTTTACTAATAATCTGACAGTTTCCGAGGGCAAAAGTTTAATTGTCCGGACAACAATATCATATAAACTATAAACAAATATTTTTGGTATATAAGTTTAAAAAAAACATTTTATCAATACCCTTAAACACATCAGAAACAGCGATTTCTATTTATGCAAACGTTTGCATAAACTGCCTTAAATGGTAGACAAGAATAGTCCAGAAATGGTTGTAAACAAATACGCGCCCGGGGCTAACCGGACGCGATGTACTGGGAATTTATAGGGACCACAAACTTTTACTGCAAAGGGCTAGACTTTCTTATAGTCTGGATGCTTGTAGGGATCTCGATATGGACGGGCCAAAAGTGCGTTGGCTTCTCTATCCCCTACAATTTCGCGTTTTACCGGATCATAAACAATGGGTCGCCCGGTTTTCATGGAAAGATTTGCGAGAATACAGCTTGCCGTAGAAATATGACCTTCCTCGATGTCGGCAACAGGCTTGCTGCTGTTGTCGATCGCGCTTAAAAAGTCGAGCATATGGAGTCGCGTTGCCGGAGCTGCATTTAGTTCAATCGCCTTTTCCGTTACATCCTCCGGATATTTTTCTTTTTCAAAAACAACATCTTTATGGATCTTCTCACCTTTGCCCTGGGGAATGAAATCATAGGCCATTGTGCTCGCCCATAACGTTCCTTTTTCTCCATATAGCGTAAATGACCAGGGATAATCCGGATTATTAGGCGTCCCCCACGTGCGGTGCTGCCATACGCAATTCAGGTCATCGTATTCAAAAATCGCTGATTGCGTGTCGGAAATATTGGATTTACCTTCTTTCTGAACATAAATTCCACCGGTCGAACTAATCTTCTTCGGCCAGCCCAGTTTGAGCATCCATCGCACAGTATCGAACATATGCACGCACATATCACCCGTGATGCCGTTTCCGTATTCCATGAACGTTCTCCACCAGCGGACGTGCGGCAAGCCGTCATACGGCCTCAAGGGAGCGGGACCAGTCCATTTTTCGTAGTCGAGATAGTCAGGAACCGCTTCAACCGGCGGGTTGCCATTGTTACGCATATGATAGTAGCAGCACATTTCCACATGTGAAATTTTGCCCAGCAAGCCTGCATCAACAATGTTCTTCTTCGCGTCGATCAAATGCGGTGTGCTTTTCCGCTGCGTTCCTACCTGAACTACTTTTTTATATTTACGGGCAGCTGCCACCATTGCCTCGCCTTCCATCACATCAACGCTGATAGGTTTCTGCACATATACGTGCGCACCTGCCTTCACGGCGTCAATCATTTGCAACGCGTGCCAGTGATCAGGCGTGCCTATCAGCACAATGTCCATTTCGTTCTCTGCAAGCATTTTCTGGTAATCGCCATAAAGCTTCGGCGTCTTACCCGATTTTTGGCGTTGGCTTACCAATTTCCCAGCCTCATTCAACTGATTTTTATCAACATCACAAAGCGCGAGCACTTCAACCGGAGCCACTTGTATCAACCTGAACAAATCACTTTTACCATACCATCCCGTGCCAATTAGTCCCACACGAAGCGTTTTTGCCGGGTTAATTAGATCCATTCCCCTCGCACCAAATGTTGAGAGCGCAAGTGCCGCCGTAGCACCGTGCAAAAAACTCCGGCGATTGATATTGAAACTGTTCATTGACTAAATGGTTGGTTATGGTCTGGTTTAGTTGTTACTAAAAGGGATTTGAATGGCAGGTTTACTTTCAGCCAAAATTATTTTAATTAATTCCGTGACCACAACGATCCTTCTCCGACTATTGTGACCTAAGCGTTAGTAATAATTTAGATATGGACAAGATTATTGCCACGACGGTGAGAAGTATGCTTGCCTTTTTCAAAAGGAATCCAAGTCTCTCTATTTATTTTTCCGGAAGCACACCGGCGCGCACAAGATTGTATTCCATCATAGTCGGAAAAGAACTTTTAGAAGCAAGTAAAATTTTCGAAATTTATGGCTTGCAGGGAAATGCAAAGGAGCTATTTGTTTCAAATCATAAGTATGATGCGTTCCTTATCACATACATAAAATTTTAGTCCAATGAACACAACAGCAAGAAGCAAGAGAACTAAATTCAGAAAGGAAACCACTTATGCCTCGTTGGAAGAAGCGGTCGAAGCAAAATTGGTTATAGCTCGCAAACAACTGGAAGGTGTAGACCTAAGTTTTTTTGAAGAAAAAAAGAAACTACAATAATCATTTCAAATACTCCCCAACATTCTCCTTCGTCACCAACTGAAAAGGAATTAAAACTTCCTGCTCAAACTTCTCCTTCTTGGCCGCTTTCACGGCAGTTTCAATGGCTTTACCGCCTTGTTCCTGTGCGTTTTGGAAAATTGTAGCGTTTAGGGCGCCTTTTTTAACAGATTGCAATGCGTCCGGAATTGCGTCGACACTTACTACGATCACTTTGTCTTTCAAACCTGCGGCTTCGAGTGCCTTAACGGCCCCCATGCCCATTTCGTCATTATGTGCAAAAACAGCATTGATTTTTGAACCGTAGGATTGGATCCAGTTTTCCATTAATGACATGGCTTTTGCGCGATCCCATTCACCGGTTTGCTCGGCGAGGAGCTTCATTCCCGGATTCGCTTTAAGGATTTCCTTTGCACCATTATCCCTTTTAATCTGCGCAGCCTGACCCATGAATCCGTGCATAATGAGCACATTTCCTTTGCCGTTGAGCTTTTCGGCAAGATATTTCATAGCAATGCGGGCAGATTCTGTGTCATCGGAACCGACGAATGCTGTTGGCTTGGCAGAGGTTTCTGAATTGACATTAATGATTGGGATGTTGGCATCCATCGCAAGTTTCACAGCTGGTGAACTAGCTTCTACTTCGCAAGGGTTCATAATGATCGCGTCCACGCCCTGTGCGATAAAGCTTTCAACCTGTTCCACTTGCTTCAAAGCCGAGCGTTCCGCATCAACCGTTATCAATTCCACTCCCAGCTCTTTGGCTTTGGCTTCCATTTCGTCGCTGACGTTAACGATGAACTCGTTTTGCATGCTCAGCATTGTCGCGCCTACAACCAGTTTTTTACCAGAACCATTTTCGCCGCCTTCACTTTTTTGGGACTGATTGCAACTCGCGATTGCGATAGATAATGCTGCTATTAGGATGTATTTCATTGAATTTTTAGTCATATTTTAAACTAAATGCTAAGCCGACAATTTTAGCTAGCGATCTTTTTTACCCATACTATCCAACACCACTGCGCCGATAATTATGATTCCCATTACAACTTGCTGATAGTATGAAGTTACATTCAATAAATCCAGACTATTGCTGATCACACCAATCAGCAAAGCACCGATCAGCGTTCCGGTCATAGTGCCTGTCCCCCCGGACGTGCTCGTTCCTCCAATGATAGCGGCCGCAATAGCGTCCAGCTCGAAGCCTGCGCCTGCGTTAGGTTGGCCGGTTGTAATTCTGGATGTTAGTAAAATCCCTCCCACAGCAGAAAGCAGTCCGCAAAGCGTATATACCCACATTTTCACATTGGTTACATTGATTCCGGATGCTCGCGCGGCTGGCTCGTTTCCGCCTACCGCATACATATAGCGGCCGAGGACGGTTTTGTTTAAAATGACTGAGCAAACCATGAATGCAATGATGAGGATAATAATAGGGAAAGGAATGCCGAAGACATTTCCGCCTCCTATGAAATTAAATGAGTCTGATAGATTGGAAATAGGCCTGCCCTTGCTGAGAATTAATGCAAGCCCCCGGCCAATAGTCATGGTGCCAAGGGTTACGATAAATGGCGGCACTTTACTTTTTGTAATAACAAAACCATTGAATGCGCCGAAAAATACACCCGCTGCCAACCCAGCGAACAGCGGCACTAGCAAAGGATAGGTGTCCGGATGGGCGAACATGGCTGCGGTAACCCCGGCTACGGCGACCATTGATCCCAGCGAAAGATCAATCCCGCCGGTAATGATGACAAAGGTGACACCAAATGCGAGTAATGCATTGATGGAAACCTGCGTGCCGATGATCATTAAATTGGGAATGGTAAAAAACCGGGGTGTGCTCAATGCTAATGCAATGCATATCAATGCAAAAGCGAGGAAAATGCCATATTGGGTAAAACGCTGTAAGCGGAAAGATTTATCCATAATTCTATTGATCACGCCACCGCGTATTTCATTATTAATTCCTGCGTCGCTTCTTCGCTCGTGAGGATCGCCGTTTGTTTTCCCTTTGATAAAACCAAAATCCTGTCGCTCATACCCAGAATTTCAGGAAGTTCTGAGGAAATCATAATGATGGCAATGCCTTTGTCCGCGAGGCTTCTGATAAGTTTATATATTTCAAATTTGGCCCCGACATCCACGCCGCGCGTCGGTTCATCCAATATAATGATCTCGGGAGAAGCTAGTAAAACCTTTCCTATAACCACTTTTTGCTGATTTCCGCCGCTCAGATAAGTCACTTTTTGATCCATACCGGCAGTTTTAATGCGCAGATCAGCAATCATTTTCGTAGTGGATGCTTCTTCACCCGATTTATTAATAAAAATCCCTTTCCGATGATGGCTCATGCTGGCTAATGTGGTGTTGTCTTTCACCGACATGCCGGGAATGAAACCCAAGCCCTTTCGATCTTCACTGACATAACCAATGCCGTTTTCAATGGCCTGACGTGGGGTTTTGTTAATGACCGATTTATTTTTAATCCTGATTTCGCCGCTATCCTGCTTGTCAAGACCGAAAATCACCCGTGCAATTTCGGTTCTTCCAGCACCCATAAGGCCAGCAAAACCAAGAATTTCACCGGCATGCACTTCGAAATTGATATCTGAGAATTGTCCTTTTTTACTCAAAGCTCTCACTGAAAGCGCTAACTCTCCTTTCTCACTATTTGACTCGGGAAACATATGGTCAATTTCACGTCCAACCATCATGGATATCAATGACTGCTTGTCTAATTCGGAGGCGCTTTGGGTGGCAATGTATTTGCCGTCGCGCAGGACGGTTATGGTGTCCGAAATCTCGAAAATTTCGTCCATTTTGTGGGAGATGTAAATTACGCTTACTCCCTTCGTTTTTAAGTCTTTGATGATTTTGAAAAGTGTCTCAACCTCCTTATCGGAAATGGCCGAAGTGGGTTCGTCCATAATGATCACTTTTGCCTCATTTGAAATCGCTTTTGCAATCTCTACCATTTGCATTTGAGCAACACTCAAATACTTCATTTTGGCCTTGGGATCAATGTTGACGCCCATTTCTTGCAGCAGGTTCGCCGCCTTTTTATCACTGGAAATGTCATTCAGCCAGCCGGAAGCCCAGCGTTTTCTTCCCGAAATTTCCTTTTCTCTTCCTAAAAAAATATTTTGCGCAACAGTCAACTCCGGAATGATCAGAATTTCCTGATGGATCATTGAAATTCCCCTCCTTAATGTGTCGCCGACGTTGCTGTTTCTTAACTCTTGGCCTTCAAATATAATCTCTCCCGAATCCGGCGCGAGCAGGCCGATCAGAATCTTCATAAATGTCGATTTCCCAGCCCCGTTTTCGCCCATTAAAGCATGCACTTCTCCCCTTTTCAGCTCAAAATGAATATTATCCAATGCTTTCACACCGGAGAAAGATTTTGAGAGATTTGAGACTTTGAGGATTGTTCCCATCATTCTTTTTTAATCCCCCGGTTGAAACCGGGGGCAATTTTTTTGTTTTGGATTGTCTGTAGATAATATAGATGTCAAGAACACATACTGGATGCAGGACCCTCAAAAACAAAACATTGCCCGGGGTTTCAACCCCGGGCTTTATGATAATGGAAAATAAACTGGAATAGGACAGAATAAAATTTGATTTAAATTAGCCTTCCCAGACAACATTAGTGTCCTTCCAGCTCTTCGAGGCTGCCGAATCCAGCACTGCTTCGCAAACTTTCTGAGTTTCGTAGGCATCTTTGAATGTTGGACGGCATGGTTCGTCGGTTTGCAGACTTTCAAAAAAGTCGGCGGCCTGGTGGATGAATGAATGTTCGTATCCAATGCTTGTGCCGGGAATCCACCAGCGCTTCATGTAAGGCTGGTCGCTATCTGTCACCAAAATGGATCTCCAACCGCGGACAATGGATTCGTCACTGTGATCAAAGAATTCGAGGCGGTTCAGATCGTGCAGGTCCCAACGAATGGATGCATGCTCACCATTGATTTCAAATGTATAAAGTGCTTTGTGGCCACGTGCGTAACGCGTTGATTCAAAAAGACCTAATGAACCATTATCAAAATGGCAGTGGAAAATACAGGCGTCATCTATGCCTACTTTTTTCACTTCGCCGCTGGCCGAATGCACGCGTTCTTTGATAAATGTCTCAGTAACAGCCGAAACGTCTTTAATGCCACCATTGATCCACATCGCTGTGTCGATGCAATGTGCCAGCAGGTCGCCGGTTACGCCGGAGCCGGCTGCATCCACATCCAGGCGCCAGGTTGCAGCGCCGCCTTGGGGAACGTCGGGATTGATGGTCCAGTCTTGCAGGAAATTGGCACGATAATGGAAAATGCGACCCAATTTGCCTGAATCGACGATTTGCTTGGCTAATGTTACCGCAGGAACCCGGCGGTAATTATACCAAACCGTGTTTTTTACACCCGCCTTTTCAATGGCATCCACCATGGTTTTGGCTTCTTCCAATGTTCTTGCCAATGGTTTTTCGCAAAGGATCATTTTGCCCGCCGCAGCAGCCGCAATCGCGATTTCGGCATGCGTGTCATTGGGTGTGCAAATGTCGATTGCATCAATGTCATCGCGCTCGATGATTTTTCTCCAATCTGTTTCGATAGATTCGTAACCCCACTGTTCTGCAAATGCACGCACTTTTTCTTCATTACGCGAGCAAACTGCCTTCAAAACAGGGCGATATTCCAGCTCCGGGAAGAAGTCGCCGATTCTTTTATAGCCGTTGGAATGCGTGCGGCCCATTAATCCGGTTCCGATCAACGCGATCCTGATTTCTTTTTTATTTGACATATTCCTGAATTCAAATCGGGTTAAACGATGGGAGAAACAACTTTATCTTCCTGATACCAGCCATGCGCCTGACGCACTTTCACGAGCGCAGCAAGAATGTCATTCCAGGTTTGCTGGTTGGTCATCACCTCGTTCGGGAACATGCAGCCATCCCAGCAAATGTGACGGAATGCCTTGGTAATGTTGCCATTTTCATCGCGAAGCCAATAACCAGCGTCTTTCGTAATGTCCAGTTTTCCGTTTGGATCCGTTGCCAGACAGTGACGGCCCGTTTTATCGTGCGAACCTGTTCCGTGAACCGTTCCGTCGTTTTGTGCAACGTGGAAATCGAATGTATAAGGACGCAATTCAGCAGTCATTTTTTTCAAACCTTCTTCCAAAGCAAAGCGGTCGCCCCACTGGAAATCCACGGGCAAAATGCGGTGTTCAGGTGCATTATAACCCAACAAATAAAGGAATGTATGGGACATATCAGCCTGGAAACCCATATTAGGACGATCCACAGCATGCAATGTGTCAAGCATGGCACGCCAGCTGTGCATCCCACCCCAGCAGATTTCACCTTCGGCAGCAATCTTTTCACCAAAGTCAGCAGCAACATCACAAGCACGACGGAATGTTTCAGCGATTTGCTTTGTGTTCGCAGCAGGATCAACCGCCCAAACTTCCGGCGAAGCGGCCGAGTCGACGCGGATTACACCGCCTTCACGAAGGCCAAGATCACGTAGTTTTTTACCAAAAATACAAGCCTGGCGCACCTGCTCCACGAATGTGTCTTTCGCCTCCTTAGTCCCCATCGCAGAACCAGCCCAGACATTCGCGACAAGACTTCCTACTTCGAGGTTAAGGCCGCTCAGCTTTTCAGCCAGACGTTCCGCGCCGCCGTCCTGGTTCATATAAATACCAACATGCGGGTCGAAAAGACCCAGATCAACGCCGTCAAAACGAACGCCATCCACTTCCGCGGAGGCCGTTTTTTCAAGCATTGTATCAAAAGAAATAATCGGCTCTTCATCAGAACCTTTACCCACAATCCCAGGCCATGTGGCATTGTGAAGCTTAGGATAATTATTTTCTGGCATGGTTTAAGAATTTATTGGTTAAAGAACTAAGTCAGGATTTCCCGGACCGAAGTGTTTCAGAATTACAATTGGATCTGTTTTGGAAGGATTGCTGATCACAACGCCTTCTGTTGCAGCCTTTTCAGTTACAAAAAACTCATCATTTGTCAATTGCCCGTAGCGGATCAATGCGGGTGTTTCAATGTCCCATTCACCAAACTTACCGTGGCCCTGCATCACGATCATCCCGTATGCGCCACCGTCTTTAATTGTTACGGTTTGCCCCGGGAAAACGGTCAATTCTTTGGCACTGTAAGCTTCGTTCTTGTAGCAAATCCAGTTTTCGCTATATCCTTCCGCTTCCATTTCGGCAACATCTTTTACCGGTTTCGGACGCATGAAATGTTTCTCCATCAAATTAGGATTCACATTCAAATCCCAGTCGATTACTTCCATCAACAAGTCGTAATCGCCAATTCTGTCTTGCGGGGTGCCTTTCCAAAGCAATTCCTCCGGGATAACGGCCTCGTTCACAAGCGATTGATACATTGCGAAAATATCCGATGCTTTCTGTGGCTCATATGTGCATAAGCTGCCCGGCGCGTGCAACATGCCAGGAGGCACATCCCAGCCCGTACCCGGTTCCAGACGAAATGCCTGAGAGTAGTTCGTGATTTTATTGTCACCCTTGGTGAAGTTCATCAGACACTCTTTGATCTGCTCTTTGGAAGTTCCGGGAGCAATACCAATGAATGTATAAGGAAAATCGCCCCCGTGGTTGTTGAGTTGCGGCGGGAAATAGTAGGCTTCCGGCTTTCCATTCTGGCCCACCATTGCGGCGTGCTCGTCTCTGTGGTGGATATGGTGCGGAAGCGGCCCCATATTGTCAAAAAACTTGGAATACATCGGCCAGCTTTTGTATTGATCCCAAAGTCTGTCACCAATAATTTCACCTTTCAGCTCTTCCACCGCATCCCGCAAGGTGACTTTTTGAACGCCTGACTCATCTTCCAAAACAATTTGGCTCAAACCTTCATTTTCGCCTGTAAGCGGACCGTTCTCCGCGGGAGTAGTAGAAGATAACCAGCGCTCATCGATACCGCCACGCTCTCCACCCAGTACATAATAATCGTCCGGATGTAATTTGATCCTGCGGCCGGGAACGCAAAATGAACGCGGCACCCAGGTCGGCGCCAAACGCAAAATCCCTTTTCCCTGCTCTAATGCCTTCTCAGCTATACTCGAAAGTCCCATTGTGGTTAATAAATTGGTTTAGTAATTAATAATAATATCAATCGTTGTCAGCCCGTGACTCGCCTCTGTCAGCCTGAGCGGAGTCGAAGGCGCGCTACTCCTTGGTGACGTGCCTTCGACTCCGCTCAGGCTGACAGAGCCTCGCTAGGCAACATTCACATTTAAGACAAACTCATCAATTGCCTCTTTGTCTGTCACCACATTCAATTCCAGATCATAAACCTTCGTCTCCTCCGGCTGTATGAAAATCAGCGTTTTATCCTCTCTCGCCTTCGCCTGACCTGACAATGGATGCGTGCTCGGTTCCAGCCCGGTTACGTATTCGCCTTTGCCCCAATGTTGCCAGTTGGCCATCCACGGCAATTGTTCCTTTTTGAATTTCAATCCAACAGCCAGACCGATCTTCTCATTATAAAGTCCGCAAACGCTGTCGCCGAAAATATCTGCTTCAATGTCAACCAAAGCCACTTCTTCGCCGCTTCCGAGGTGATCGTCGAGGGGTGCGGGGCACTTTTTGAAATCTTTTCCTTCTTTAAAAATTCTGGCATTTTCTTCGCCATGCCTTGGATGCCATTTGCCTCTCCAAAGAATATCAGTTCCTTCATCGGCCAGCGGCCAGCCGAAATTGAAATGATACAAAAGCATGTGTGGCGACGGCGTGTTGCCTTTATTAATAACCTCATCGTGAATGCGGATTCCGGGTTGGCCTAATGTTGCTGATATGGTTCTTCTCAGTTCCAGACTTGGCCCAAATGGTTTTGTTTCCCTGATAATGCCGGTAATGCTCATTTCCAGCTTTCCCGCTCTCACATCCGGCTGAATGATGGAAACAATTTCTGCCGGCGTATTACTGATCAAACCGTGCAAGCCTCTGTCTCCAAAACTATCGGATTCAGGCCCGCCAACGTGTGTAAGGCCGCAAGTTGTAAGCAAACCGCCTCCAAATGTTCTCAACCAATCAATTCCTTTATCAGCAAATGGCTGCGGATAAGTGATGCCGCCGTGGCTCAGCCAAGCCAGACTGTGCTGATTGTAAAATGCATCTGCAATATCCATCGCCCTGTCAATCAACACTTTGAAACGTAATCCGGCTCCTGTGTTAATCCATGCGATCCGCGTGCCTCTTCCAGCCCCATTATCTAGCACAGATGTTTCTATCCCGCCTATCTGCGCGTGATTGGATACTTTGTCCTTCCAATCTTGATTTATATGCTCGGCACTTTCCATTTATAATGTCAATTCAGAAATAAAAAAGGCTTTAAAGACCTTGTTTTAATGTGTTTTTGAAAGAAAATCCCTCACTCTCAGGTTAAAATCGTCCGTATTTTCAAAATGAAATGCGTGTCCGAGCTTCTCATATAAAAATAGTTCTGCGTCCGGAATTCCATTTGCAACTTCTTCTGCCATCCAAACCGGTGTGAAAATGTCTTCCTTTCCTCCGATCACCAATGTTGGCTTTTCTATTCTGCCCAAGTCAGCAAGCGCATTGTGATTGATACAAGCTGCTGCCTGGCCTTCAAGTCCGTGCAATGGCTGCGGAAAAGGATTTACAGCATCCTGTTTTCTGCCCAATTCAAGCTCTTCATGTTTTTTGGGATCATCCCAGGATGCTTTTGAAAAGATCAATAACTGCATGTATAAGCTGAATTCCTCCGGCCTGAACCTGGCCTTGCTGTTCATGATATGCCGGAACAATCCTTTCGCATAAGCATCGCAGCGCGCCCAGGGACACATTAGCACCAAAGACTTTACTTTTTTTGGATGCCTGATTGCGAGTTGCTGCGCAATCGTGCTCCCCATCGAACAGCCTACAACATGCACATTTTCCAATTCCAGCGAGTCCAGCAACCCGGCATAATCGTCGGCCATCTGCTCACTTGTATATGCACCTGTGGGTTTATCCGTTTGTCCAACACCTCTGTTATCACCTATAATGCAACGAAAATGATGTTTCCAATCGGCCACATGTACATTCCAGACTGCCCCAGGCGCGGTAATGCCCATGATCAGCAGAAGCGGCTCTCCCGAGCCTCTTTCTTCATAATACATGTTTATTCCGTTGGTTTTTATCGTTGGCATGGCTGGATTATTTTAATGCTGGGATCAAATCATTCTGGATCCAGTTACCATCGTGCGTCGTGACAAAATCCGGATCTTCCAGTGCTTCTTTTCCTTCATCTTCACAAATAATCCAACCGCTGTAATTAATATCTTTTAGCCATTGCGTTACACCCAGAAGGTCCACTTTGCCTTTACCCATTAATGTGAATTCAGGATTTCCGTCCCAATCTTTAAAATGAACGTGGTTAATGAGCGATTGATATTCTTTCATTTTGGCCAACGGATCCATATCACCATTGATAATGTGGCCTACATCCGGCGTCCAGCCAGTTACCGAGGAATCGAGTGATTCCAGCACGATCTTATAGTCTTCGGCGGTGCGGATAATGGATGTGTGTGGTGAATTTGGGTGATAACTGCAAGGAACGCCTTTTTCAGCGGCACGTCTCGAAACCGTGTTCACAATGTTGACAAGGCGTTTTTGGCGTTCAGCTAAATCGTGACGACCTGTTGGAATCTGGACTGTGTTCAGCACGGCTCCTGGAAACCGTTGCAAGACTCTAATAGCATGATCCGCCACTTCGCGCTCACGTTCGGTCTCTTCTGCCTCATTCCAATCCAATGCTAATGCCAATGCAGCGAGCTCAATGCCTTGTTCGTCCAACTTGGCTTCCAGCTTATCCGGATCAATTAAATCACCCATCCAGGTAAAAATGGGCTGAATCCCGGTGAATCCGGCCTTTGCAATGACTTCAATCATGTGGCCCAACCGACCTTGATGTGTTTGTCCGCTGTTGCTCATAAACCAGGTGTAAACCTCTGATCCGAAGCGAACTGGAAGTGTCTGAGACATTTAAATGCTTTTTATTGATACTATAGTTTTACCAAAACTATTTCTGCTTCTTTTTGACGATCTCTCCCGGCATAATGAACGAGTCCCAACCGGCCAGATCAGAAGGCTTTACATTCGCTTTGTATCCGCTGAAATTGAATGTTGTAGGTTTATATGGACCGACAAATGCAATGTCATTATCAGCCTTAATATCCTTTTCCATGCCCAAAGCCCAGAAAGTTGCATTCAACACCATTCTCCGGAAGCCGTCATTTAACAGATCTTCGGAAGCGCCGTGCGTGGTTGCAAAAGCTCTGCCTTTCTTGCCCGAGTCAATTTGATAATCCCGTATCCAGGCAACCGGAAGCAGTTCTTTGGTTTTATCCGGCTCGGAAGTGGCGGTCATGCCGTTAAGCACCTGGCCCCTTGCGAGCACCGTTCCTTTTGGCTCGGCCGTGTATCCGCCTGACTGCACCCACATATCTTTCACGCCTCGCATGATCGGGTGCGATTCCTGTGATTTTTCAATAATGATTTTGGAGGATTGCTTGTGGTTGGTCCCGTAATGTGACACCCAGGTTTCGCCCAGCACATATTCTCCGAAACCATCTTTCCAGTTTGTCTTTTCCCCTTTATAATCCCAGCCGTAATGCGCCCATTTGGGATTATTTTTAATTTCAAAAGCGTGGGTGGATGTGCGGAACCCTACTACCGGACCACCGCGTCTGATGTAATTATCGATATGCTGCATTTCCGCGTCCGGAAAGTTGGCGAAGCGCATGAACATCACGAGCAGATCAGCTTTGTCCAGGACATCGAGGCCTTTAATGTTGGAGCCACCCGGGAAAATGTTGCCGGCTGAGTCCAGTGCATACACGACGGTGCAATTGAAACCGTAACGTTTGGCCAGGATTCTCGCCAGTGCAGGCAGTGATTCTTCGCCTCTGTATTCGTGGTCAGTGGCGATGAAAACGATGTTTTTGCCAACGCCCGGCCCTTTATCGCCTTTGTAAACAACACGGTATTTGCTGGCGTCATCGCCCTGCGCATAACCAGTTACCGATTTAAAAATGAATATTAATGTAACAATGCCGATCAACAGCAATGGTTTCAAGGTTTTTTGCATGGTTCGGGAATAATGTTGGGAGTGATCAAAGGCCGTGTTTGAGGCTCATTTCTCGGATAAACTTGTAGCCGTTTTCAGCAATGTCCCACGGATCTGAAAACTCCCGCCAAACCCCGATTGCATTGGCGAAATCCGGGTCGTTCCTTGAAAACGCTTCTATGGTAAGCCAACCCTGATATTTGATCGCAGCCAAAGATGAAAAAGCATCGTCCCAAAGCACTTGTCCGTCGCCGGGTGTCCCGCGGTCGTTTTCGCTGATATGCACGTGGGCGAGCACAGGAGCAATGGTTTGAAGCGCAGTTGCGTACTTTTTCTCTTCGATATTGGAATGATGCGTGTCAAACATGGCGCGCACATTGGGATGATCTGCCGCTTTCACGAGTTTGAGCAATTGCTCCATGGTGTTGCACAAATAACATTCAAAACGGTTCAGGGCTTCCAATGCAAATGTTATGTTGGCTTGCGCTGCATATTCAGCAGCGGCATTCAAAACCTCACCGGCCAATGCATATTCCTGATCCAGCGCGGGGCGATTTACAAATACCGTATGTGCGGAGTGAAATGGCCCGCAGATCACTTTGGCATTCAGATCGTGCGCCCTGTCCACAGCCCATTTTATTTTATCCAAAGCCCTTTGCCTGATTTCCACCGACTCACTTACAGGGTTTTCATCCGCGCCGAGCGTCATTACAGCTGTCGTTTCCAGCCCGATATCTTTGGTGTAATTGCCTACACGCTGATACGCAGCTGATTCCTGAGGGCCCAGGTAAAACTCCGCCCCGTCATAACCGATCCTTTTTAACCGGTCCAGAATGGGAAAAAGATCATCAGAAACCGCCGCCGTCCAGGCAAGCACATTGAATCCTATTTTATTCATTTTACTATAATTCGTGCCAAATTATTGGCATTCATGCTATTGTTTGATTCTCAAATTTTTATACTCAACCTTCATCGGAGGCCCAACGTGAACCTGCACGCCAAGTAACCCGCTTTTTTTGCCATTGACCGTATCATTATCCGTCACGTCGCTCATCAAAACACCATTTATGTAATGTTGCAGACGGTTTCCTTTGGCGATAATGTGAAATTCGTTCCAGTCTTCGCTTTTGATCAGCGTTTTCAGTGAATCTGAGCTTCCCAGTGAACCAGTCACTTCCAAACCTGTCCACGCATTACCTTTAACTCCTGAACGAACAGCTTCCGGTGTATTTTCTCCTGTGTAAGGCTTAATTGTTGTTTTCTGGCCACGATATGCGAGGGTTGTTCTTTTGCGCTCCTCGTAATTCTGACCAGTATAATTGTTTTTTCCATCAATATCGGCCTGGTAACCTTTCAATGCAAAAGGAACGTCCGTTAATTGCTCGCTTCTGTAATTAATTCCTGAATTCCCGGCTGTTGCAATTTTTACCGAACCTTTCAATTCAAAATCTGCTGGCTCGCCGCCTTTCCATATGATGAAAGAATTTGTTTTTAAAAGGGTTTCAGGTGTGATTTCTCCTACCAGGTTCCCATTCTCCACTCTCCAGTATTTAGGATCACCGTCCCATCCTTTTAATGATTTGCCATCAAAAATGGATACGTAGCCTTTCTCTTTCTTCTGGGCCACGCATGAAATCTGGCTTCCGATGGTCAATAAAACAGCCAGCATAAGTCCGGCGCTGATAAATCTGGAATTCATTTGGAATGTATTTATAGGTTTAGTGACTTCTGAAACAATTGCTTCCCTTACAACAACGGCAATTTTTAGATAACTACTCTTAAAAAAGCAGAAAATAATATCCAAAAATTCCTAAAATTATCCGTGGGACTATCCTGTACTAACCTGCATTGCACACAAAAAAGGCGGGAAAGCCTAAGCTCTCCCGCCACATCACAACCACTCTACACAACCAAACTCACAAAACTCAATTCATTAAGGCATTAAAACTTTGTCAACTACATGAATTACACCATTGGATTGATAAACATCCGCAATGGTTACTTTTCCTTTGTTGCCTTTTGCGTCCGTAACGATCAGGTCCTTTCCGTCCATGGAGAAAGTCAGCTCAGCTCCCTGCGCTGTTTTTGCCATTGCTTTTCCGTTGCCGTCCTTAATCATTTTTGCAACTGATTTAGAATCAACTTTTCCAGGGATAACATGGTAAGTCAAAACCGAAGTCAATGTTGCCTTGTTTTCCGGTTTCAATAAATTGTCCACTGTTCCTGCTGGCAATGCATCAAACGCTGCATTAACAGGTGCAAAAACCGTGAAAGGACCTGTTCCTGACAATGTTTCTACCAAACCGGCCGCTTTTACTGCTGCAACCAGCGTTGTATGATCTTTGGAATTGACTGCGTTTTCAATGATGTTTTTGTTTGGATACATTTCTGCTCCACCCACCATTTTAGTTTTTTCCTGCGCAAATGCACTAAAAGCAGTCATTAAAGCCACTGCAAAAAAGCTTGTAAATTTCATCGACGTTTTCATAGGTAATAAGTTTGTTTATTTATTACTCATATACGCCCTTGAAATTCCAATCGATCGAACAGCAAAAATTAAACATTACAAAGGCTGTTCTTTTGCTACCAAGATTACGTCGCGCTGCGACTTGTCGTTTATGGCAATGGATCGCCGGGAGTTTTTGTTTTGGGATCGTAAACTGCTACACCTACTCGGGAATCGGCGCAGCCGTAATATAGGAGCCATTTATTTTTGAAATACACCATTCCTTCAATAAAGACCGTCCCGGCAACATACTGACCGCTTTTTTCAAACGATTCCATAGGCCGGAAGAATGGCACATCCAGCCTGGCCAGCACTTTGGAGGGGTCATTTTTATCGAACAAAACCTGACCGGCGCAGTAACTGTTGGGTGTGAAACGCTTGTCGCCATCCTCGCCCTTGTCGTTTTTACCATTATACAAAAGCACAATTCCCTTTTCGGTAACAATGGCCGGCGGGCCGCATTCGGTTAAGTTACTATCAAAAAAGCCCTTTCTGGGAGAAATCAGGTTAACGAGATTTTCGTTTTTATCTACAAGCGGCGTCCAGTTAATAAGATCCGTTGAGGAGGCCAGATTGACATTTGCCTCGCCAAAATAAAGCCAGTATTTGCCATTTATTTTGGCGATCACCTGCTTATCGCCTACCAGCTTGGTTACAATGGAACCGGATTTTGACCATATTTCATTGAATTTGCCGTTAAACGCTTTTGTAAATGCCGGGCCGTGTTTTTCCCATTTTAGTAAATCCCGTGAAGTAGCAATGCCCAACCGTGCTTTGTCCTGGTTCCATTGCGTGTAAATGATGACATATAACCCCTCCTCAGTGACTGCAACGCGCGGATCTTCGCAGCCACCCGGCCATTCGTTCTTTTTCTGATTGTCTTCTGCGGGATATAAAACGGGCTCTTTGCGTCTTTTGAATGTAATTCCGTCTTCGCTTTCAGCATAACCCAGGCGGGAAGTGCGTTTTCCGATTGCGCGACCTGCCTTGTCTTCTGCGCGATATAACACCACGATTTTTCCATCCTTCATCGTTGCAGCAGGGTTGAATGTGTCGTTGGATTCCCAATCGACTTGCCTTTTATTCATCGGGCAAAAGAATGTGGACGTCGAATCCGGGGAGATGACAGGGTTAACGTTAGCTGGACGTTGGAACCCGCCAAATGTCCAGTCGGGAAGCTTGTTCTCTTTTTGTGCAAAAACACTTCCTGTAAATAATATCAGGCTCAGGGTCAAGCCGGTAAATATTTTTTTCATGGATAAAAATGGGTTAAAAAAAATCCGACTCGATCGAATCGAGCCGGATTATACAAACTTTTCTTAAAATTACCTTATCTTATTTGTTAGCAACCAGATTCACATCCAAAGTGAAATCGTTATCTATCGCCTTGTCTCCCAGGTTTTCGAAGAAATTCGCCGAACGGAATTTAATGTCATACTTGGTGCGGTCCACAGTCACCTTTGCAACAGCTGTTACTTTTTTAGCATCAGACTTCACAGTTGCAGGAAATTTAACTTCCTGAGTGATTCCTTTAATGGTCAGCTTGCCAACAACATCATAAGCATCGCCTCCTTTTGGTGTTACAGACGAGATAACCAGCTTAGCCTGCGGATGTTTTTCAACAGAGAAGAAATCATCGCTTTTCAAATGGCCGGTCAGTTTTCCATTCATTTCCTTGTCGGTAACATCCGTAACAACCAATGATTTCACGTCTGCTACAAACGTTCCGCCTTTCAGCTTATCGCCGTCGACGATCAGCGATCCGCTTTCAACAGGCACTGAGCCTGCGTGCGTTCCCGTCACTTTTTTAGCTCCCCAGGTTATTGTGCTGCTTTTTGTGTCAACTGCAAGTGTTTTGTCTGCAGCTTTTTTATCAGGACCGTTAGCGATTGCAGCGGCATTGAACAGCAAACCCGCAAAAACGAAAACAAACATTTTTTTCATAGTCATTCGATTGTTAAGTGTTAAAATTATTTTTGTAAGATAAGAAGATATAGTAAAATTTATTCAGCAAGTTTTACTCCGCTCAGGCTTTCCAGAATCTCCTTACCCTCTTCCCAATCTTCCAGACCTGATACTGCATTGATATGTCCCTTCCGGCCCACATTAATAAAATCACTGCCCCAGTTCGCCGCAAATCCCTTTGATCTGCCTATGGTTGCATACATGTCGTTAGTGCTCGCAACTACGACCGATTTAAAGTCAAAAGGTTTAATGGGGATCGGTGTGAAACCTACAACAAAGTTTAACCGCTTGGACATTTCCGCATCTGCCGGGGCGACCAATAATGCTCCCTTAATGTACTCAGAAGCAAATTGATGCGCCCAATGTGCGATCGTAATGCACCCCAGGCTATGCCCAATTAAAACGGTCGGACCGGTTAAATTATTTATCTGGGTTTGAAGTTGGTTCACCCAATCCTCTTTGATCGGCCAGTCCCAGTTTTGCTGCTGTACTCTGCTAAAACGGTCCGGATATTGCTTTTCCCAAATGGTCTGCCAATGTTGCGGCCCCGAGCTCGCCAGTCCTGGAACGGTAAGAAAATGCATATCTTATTCAGAAAAATCTTTTATCCAATATTAAATCTTATCCTTGACACAGCGAAATCCAAGATTATTGCTGCCGCTCGTCACCTCTCCTTTTCCCCGGCTTCCGGCTTTGTAACGAATACAATAGTCGTCGCTGCAAAGGAATGACCCGCCACGCTGAACGCGCTTCACTGCACCCGGCTCGTCGGGATCATAACTATCCGACGGGCCTTTGGGGTTTTCTTTCGGGCTTTTTTGATAATAATCCGGGCGGTACAAGTCTTCGCACCATTCCCAAACATTGCCGTCCATATCAAACAAACCATATGCATTCGCTGGAAATGTTTCCACCGGCGCTGCGGTCAGGAAACCATCTTCTTTGGTATTTTTGTCAGGAAAACTTCCCTGATAAATGTTAGCCACCCATTTGTTTCCGGGTTTCAATTCGTCACCCCAGTAATAAGTGTGGTTGCCTTTGCCACCTTGCGCGGCAAACTCCCACTCCGCTTCGGTAGGAAGTCGTTTGCCGGCCCATTTGGCATAAGCCGCCGCATCTTCATAAGAAACGTGGGTTACCGGATAATTTTCGCGGCCTTTGATCGAGGACGACGGCCCTTCGGGATGCGCCCAGCTTGCGCCTGCGACATAATTCCACCATTGTAAGGGGTTATCCAAAGAAACCCGCGTGGGTGTAGGTGTAAAAACCGCCGATCCGGGAACCAGCTTATCCGCCGGAACACCCGGGTAATCAGCCGGGTTTAAGGGCCGTTCCGCAACAGTCTTATAATTAGTAGCTTTCACAAACGCTGCATATTCAGCATTGGTCACTTCGTGCTTATCCATATAAAAGCCATTGACAGTCACTTCATGCATCGGTCGGGAATCCGGAAACTCGTCGGCTCCCATTAGAAATTTACCTCCGCCAATCCACGCCATACCGGTTGTGTCGCCCTTTCCTTCGGTAATGTAACTAGCGTTTTTTATCGCCGAAGCCCTTGACGGGATGCCATCGGCAATGCAATGTGCCAGACTATCGGCTTTCCTTTCTTCCGCAGTTTGCTTTTTATCGCAGCTGGTTGCGGCAAGGGCTGTTATTCCAATGAAAAAACTAATCTTAATGATCCGCAAAAAATTCATATCTGACTTATTTAACCCGCTCTGCTGTAATGTTATTCATTTTAAAAACATCCTTCAATGCCTGCCTGGCCGCATGATGACCGCACATTCCGTGCACGCCGCCTCCGGGCGGAGTCGAGGACGAACAAAGATAAATACCCTCGGCAGATGTCCGGTATGGAGAGATCTGTAATGTTGGCCTGGAATATAATTGGAGAATATCCTGGATGCCGCCATTAATATCCCCGCCAATGTAATTAGGGTTATATGCTTCCATTTGGACGGTGTTCATGGTATGTTTATCAAGGATAATGTCCCGAAAACCCGGAGCAAAACGTTCCACCTGGTTTTCGATAATGGTAGTCATATCCTTATCCGAACCGTTGGGCACATGGCAATAAGCCCATGCTGACTGTTTTCCCGCGGGCGCCCGCCCAGTATCGAAAAGGCTTTGCTGTGCCAGCAACACGAACGGTTTTTCTACATGCTTTCCGTTATGAAGGCTTTTTTCACCGTGTGCTATTTCTTCAAATGTGTTCCCCAGATGCACAGTCCCGGCTTTTCTGCAAGCTTCTGCCACAAATGGAATCGGCTCTTCCAGTGCCCAGTCTATTTTGAAAACACCCATTCCCTGCCGGTATTTCTCCAAACGTTTGCGGTAAGAAGCACTCAGCTTATTCCCGGCAATGCTTAAAAGTTGCTTAGGTGTCACATCCAGCAAAACAGCTTTTGACTTCGGTAGCTCGTCCAGCGATTTCACCTCGAAATCGGTTTGTATTTCACCGCCAATGGATAAAAAGTAATTGGCTAATGCGTCCGCTATCGACTGGCTTCCGCCTTTCGGGATCGGCCATCCTGCCAGGTGCGCGCCTGCCATCAACATGATTCCGAATGCGGAAGTCGCAATGTTCTGCAATGGCTGGATCGCGTGCGCCGCCATGCCTGCCCAAAGTCCTCTTGCCTCTCTTGTTTTAAAAAACTTACGCGTCCAGGTCGCGGGCGGAAGTGCCTTTATTCCAAATTCCGCCAGATCGACCGGATGCTTCGGCCATTTAAGCGGACCCAGCAGATCTGGAAGTAAGCCCGGCAAATTTGTTAATAGCGGCTGCATAAAGTCGAGATAGGCTTTTTTATCTATGCCCAGACCTTCCGCCGTTTCACTAACTGACTGCTGCAAAACAGCCGCTTTGCCGTCATCGAATGGATGCGCTGCTGCATATTCGGGCTGGATCATTTCCAGCCCGAATTTTTTCAATGGCAATGTTTTGAAAAAAGGGGACAGTACCGCCATCGGATGCACTGCCGAACATACATCATGCACAAAACCGGGAAGCGTCAGTTCCGCAGACCGCATACCGCCGCCAATAGTTGACTTGGCTTCGACGATCAAGACAGAAAGTCCTGCTTCGCGCAATGTGATAGCCGCCGATAATCCATTCGGACCGGCCCCTACCACAATCGCATCGTAAGCTGTTTTGTACACAATCCTTTAATTAAATGCTTTTGGCTCCGGCTAATATTTTTAGCGCTTCATCATCTTTATATTCCTTCATGAGCGCTTTCAGCTTTTCCTTAAGGTCGGCTGTGATTTTTTCTGTGCCTGGCGTCCCGTAAATGTTGGAACCTTCCTTAGGGTCTTTTTCCAGGTCAAACAATTCCCAGGAATCTGCGCCTCCGTAGAAATAAGCCAGCTTGTATCTGCTCGTACGCAAGCCGAAATGCGGGTAAACGTGGTGTGGTTCGGGGAACTCGTAATAATGATAATATGCTTCCTTACGCCAGGGCGCTTTCGCTGTTGCATCATCTTTCAGAAGTGGTAAAAATGATTTCCCCTGAATATCGGCAGGGATTTTAGCGCCGGCAATGTTCAACACGGTCGGAGCCCAGTCCACATTCACGATCAGGTCCTCCACTTTTTTACCAGGCTTAATAACGCCCGGATAGCGGATCACAAATGGTGTTTTTAACGATTCTTCGTAAATAAAACGCTTGTCAAACCAGCCATGTTCGCCCAGATAAAATCCCTGATCCGAGGCATAAATGACAACTGTATTTTTAGATAAGCCCGATTTATCCAGATAATCCAGCAGCTTTCCTATGTTCCTGTCCAGGGAATTGGCAACTGAAAAATAATCCCTGAGATAACGCTGATATTTCCACTCGGTTAATGCCTTTCCCGTCAATTTCTTATCCGTTACTTCTCTTCCGACCTTATCATAATATGCCTTGAAAACCTTTTTCTGTTCGGGCGTGAAACGCTTGTATGCATAGTCTTTCTCGTAATCAACATCCACTTTCAGATCCTGTCTCAGCCGCATGGTTTTTTCAATGCTCATATCCTGCTGCATCGCCGCAGTCCTGCCCTTGTAATCATCATAGAAATTTGCCGGCAGCGGGAATGTTACGTTATCATAGGCGCCGAGATCCTGCAAGTCGGGAAGCCACTCGCGGTGTGTAGCTTTATGCCCAACAATCAGGAAGAATGGCTTGGAGTTTTCCCGTTTTTCTAGCCAGTCAACCGAGAATTTGGTGATCAGATCCGATACATAGCCTGTATAATGCGTTGTGTCGTTGGGCTGGCCGATGAAGTCCGGATTGTAATAATTACCCTGATCGGGCAGTACATTCCAGTAGTCAAATCCGGCAGGCAAGCTGTTTAAGTGCATCTTTCCGATCCAGGCCGTTTGGTAACCGCTTTGCTGCAAAGTTTTGGATAGCAAAGTCTGGTTTGTGTCGAACCTCGTCCTGTCGTTTCTTTTATAACCATTGGTATGGCTGTATTTCCCGGTAAGCAATGTTGCACGGCTCGGCCCGCAGATGGAATTCGTTACAATATTGTTGGTTAGCAATGCTCCTTCGCGTGCAATGCGGTCAATATTTGGTGTTTTGACCAGCTTATTCCCATAAGCCCCTATGCCTTGATACGCATGGTCGTCAGAAAAAATGAAGATAATGTTAGGACGTGTTGCCGTTTGAGCAACCGAAATGCCGGATACGCCAGTGATGACGAACAGGCTTAAAAGGGAACGGAATAGTGAAAAATTCTTACGCATATGCAATACTCTATATAATTGGTAGACAAAATAAGCTTATCCGGGAGGATTTAACAAACGTTTCTTTTTATTACTTATAAAAATTGCCGTCAAAGCGCCTTCCTGCGTTACAAATTCAGGATTTCTTTTGACTATGCAATGGTTTGAACACAAAAAAGCCGGAAACCCAATGCAGGTTCCCGGCTCCTCAAACTATACTCAAACGGATATTATTTCATCTTATCTTTAATGCCCTGCGCCATTTCCAAATGGTGTTTCAGCGTTGGCACTTTTCCGGCTGCCCATGCTTTTACTTCTGCATCTTTGGCATCACTAGCGGCTTCTTCAAACTCGCTAATGTCTTCTTTATGGTCATCTACCATGAAAGAAATATAATCTTTATCGAACTCAGCGCCTTTTTTCTTGGACAGTTCATCAATCTTTTTCTGCTTATCATCACTTACGGACATCGGCAAAGTAATATTTTTTTGCTGCGCAAGTGCTTTTAGTTCTTCGTTGGCTTTACCGTGCTCGGTGGCCATATCTTTACCAAATTTCTTCACGTCGGCACTTGCTGCATTGGTTTGCGCCAGTTCGCCCAGCTGTACTTCCAGCATGCCACCGTCTGCGGCTGCAACGGCAAATTCTGAATCATCTTCCAGTTTGGTATCGTCCAGTTTCGCGTCATTTTGCTCTTCAGCGACCTCTTTGCTATCTTCTGCCTTATTATTGTTGCATGCAGAGAATGTCAACATCGCTGCAAACAGCATTCCGGTTAATGTTATCTTTTTCATAATCAATTTCATTTTTTTGTGATAATACTCAGATACGTTAAAATACTGTGCCAAACGAATCGCAGGAACAGAATATATTCATTTGCCAAAGTTTCTAGTATTTTTGTCTTTGGAGACCGTAATGGCTTTCTTCTTTAAGTACTATTATAATTTAAAAACGCAGACAGCCCTCACATTAAACATTGATGAGCTCTAATAAAACGCTCCAGATCTTATTGGCGGATGACGATGATGACGACGCTTTTCTGTTTCATGAGGCACTTGATCAGGTTTCGGTAAAGACAGACCTCGTCGTTGCTGAAAATGGGATGCGGCTGATGCAAATCCTGAACAAAGGAGACTACAAGCCCGACCTCATATTCCTGGATATGAACATGCCTGTAAAGAATGGGTTGGAATGCCTGGAAGAGATCAAGCGGCTTGACGGGTTTGATGACGTCCGGGTGATCATTTTGTCAACTTCGGTTGCGAAGTATATGCTCGACTCGGCGTATGAGAACGGGGCAAACCTGTATATCCAGAAACCGACAAGCTTTTCAGGCCTGGTAGATATTTTAAAGAAGTGTCTTTATTCCAAATTCCGGCAAGATCCTCTGCTGGGGATGGAACAATTTTTGATCACTGATTAGTTTTTCGAAAAATTTATGTTGCATCTATGAGTGAAGTGCGTAGTTTTCATTCCGGTCAGGAGTTATTTATTCAAAATTTAAGGCAACAAACAGCAGTCAGCCACAAGAAACTGGAAGAGAATTATTTGTCCAAAATGATTCTTGACGAACGGGTTACCCTGATTGATTATCAAAACTACCTGTCCGCATTATTCGGCGTCACATTAGGATGCGAAAATTTTGTATTTCCTCATATTCAAGATATTATAACAGACTTAAACCAGCGTTATCGCTCACAGCTTATCGCCGGGGATCTTTTGGCTACCGGTTTTACCCAACATCAGATAGATGCATTACCCGTTTATAGATTCGCGTTTCCCTCAGTTGCGGGGCACCTGGGAGCGATGTATGTGCTGGAAGGTTCAACTTTGGGAGGCAGGATTTTATATAAACACATTAACAAAACGCTTGGGCTCACACCGGAAAACGGATGCGCTTATTTTTGGGGTTATGGTGAGCAAACCGGCATTATGTGGAAATCTTTCATCTCATCACTTACACAATTCGCGATTGATGCAGGGCAAAGCGCGGAAATAACAGAAGGTGCCGTTAACACATTTACGATCATAGACAATTGGCTTGACGAAGCAGTAATTGAAAAGTAAGAATGAACATTAAAAACATAGTGAACCGCGATCTTGTCAATTTGACAAATTGCGAAAGTGAACCCATCCATATACCAGGAAGCATACAACCGCACGGCTTTATGCTGGGCGTAAACAGCCAAAATTATCTGATCGATTTTTGCAGTGAGAACTGCGCGGAATACATTGGTATTCCTCCGCAAATGATCCTTGGGAAGACATTAACCGATATTTTTCCTGCACAGGAATCAGACGGTTTCAAGGAATATGCCGCAGCAGAACGCATTGATTCTGCCAAGCCGTTTGTTTTCTCAAAAGATGATATTTCCTACAATACTACTGTACACAAGAGCAACGAAACGCTTATCCTGGAATTAGAGCCATTTCCGGACGGCACCGTTAATCTGCCTAACCTCTACAATCAGACGCGGACATTTGTGTCTATTATGGAGAAAACGAGCTATTTGCCAGAGCTCTGCCAGGAAATAGCCAATGAAACGCGTGCGATCACCGGCTACGACCGCGTTATGATTTATAAGTTTGATCCTGGTTACAATGGTGAAGTAATCGCAGAGAGCAAGCGGCAGGACCTAAATTCTTTTGCCGGACAAAAATACCCGCATACAGACATTCCCGTTCAAGCCAGAGAACTATACATCCGTAACCCGTTGCGGATGATCGCGGACATCAACTACACGCCCGTCCCCATCCTGACCCTGGACGACGCGAGCGGGAAAACAAATAAATCACTGGATCTCAGCCTTTCCATACTGCGGAGCGTTTCGCCGATCCACATTGAGTATCTAAAAAACATGGGCGTCGGGGCAACACTCACCATTTCCTTATTGCAAAATCAGAAATTGTGGGGTTTGATCGCCTGTCACCATTATTCTCCAAAAATATTGCCGCATTATACCAGGCTCTCTGCATTGCTTCACGGACATTTTCTTACATCCCAAATTGCTGTGAGAGAAGTAGCGGAGGAATTTGAAGTGAGCCAGAAAGTGGATAAGTCTTTGGCAGACCTGCTCTCTAAGCTTCATGAAAACGAAAATTTTGTTGAAGAATATTATCGTGATGAATCGCTGCTGAAACTGGCCAATGCAACCGGAGCAGCCATTTTTCTAAATAATAAACTGTATAAAAACGGCATCACACCAGCGGATGGACCATTGATTTCCCTCTTCCATTTCCTGGCCGACAATTTTAAAACGCAAGGCCTGGTGACGCATGCCCTGAGCCATCACTATCCCGAAGGTCGTACCATTTCCCAGCAAGCTGCCGGCATTGTATATCATGCATTGTCAGGAAATTCGGACGGGATCATCTGGATGCGGCAGGAGAAAGTTGAGACCATAAACTGGGCCGGAAATCCCGACAAAGCAGTGTTGCCTAACGAAGAGGGATTACGCCTTTCTCCCAGAAAATCTTTTGAGCTATGGATGCAGGTGGTGAAGGATGAAGGTGCCCCATGGCGGAAATCCGAGATCAATGCTGCCTCCGGGTTTTCATACGCATTGCAGAAACACATTAATTACCGGGTGATCCAAACCCAGGAAGATGCAAACCGCGCCCTGAATGAAGAATTGAAAACCGCCAACCAGGAACTGGCCAATCTCAATTGGATCAGCACACACGATTTGAAGGAACCATTGCGAAAGATCCAGATTTTCGCGTCCAAAGTGCTCGACCGGGAAGATCCGGACTTGTCGGCGCAGGTGAAGGATTCCGTGGGACGCATGCGTTTGGCGGCGGAAAAAATGCAGAACCTCATCGAAGATATTCTTGCTTACTCCAAAGCGGGAAACATGGAAAAGGTCTTTGAAGAAATAGACCTGAACATTATTTTGAAGAATGTGCTTCGTGAATTGCAGGACAATATTGAAGAAAGACATGTGACGATCCATGCGCAGGAACTACCCACATTAAGGGTTATCCCTTTTCAGATTCACCAATTATTCCTGAACCTGATCAGCAATGCTATTAAGTTCACCGATCCCGACACAGCGCCGGACATTGATATAAAAGTGAATATTGTTGACGGCAGTGCGATCAATGAAATTATTTCTCCGCTTCAAAAATTTTATGGTATTTCTTTCAAAGACAACGGAATAGGATTCGACGCCGAATATGAAACCAGGATCTTTGACGTTTTTCAGCGACTTCATCCGGCTCACAAATATCCGGGAACCGGCATAGGCCTGGCAATTTGTAAGAAAATCGCCGAAAATCATAAGGGACTTATTACAGCGCGTTCCGAGTCCGGAAATGGCTCGACCTTCACATTGTTCCTTCCGGTGAGCCTTTCATAAGCTCACGGAAGGGATTTCAAATTGAGTAGAATGTTCCTCATCGCCGGATGAATGAGCATCCTGTTAAGGCTGGTATCACTTTAATAGTGAGTGAAGATATAGCCTAACAGTACAAAATCTATGTCGGTAGCCGTAGCAGTTGGAACGTTGACAGAAGCGCCCGTCATCACTGCAAAACAGATTAAAAAATTACGAAAAGATCCTGCACTCACAGCCGCTGCGGCAGGTCTTCATTATATTCAATCCGGTAATGCCCCCGGCTTTCTCAGAAAAGGCAAATCGCCGAGATTTTATTATCTTGATAAACTGGGGAACAGGGTTAAAGACAAAACCCAGATCAACAGGATCAAAGGGCTTGTACTGCCTCCGGCCTGGCGTGAAGTGTGGATCAGCGAGGATCCCGACACGCATCTTCAGGCAACAGGAATTGACGAAGCAGGCAGAAAGCAGTATCGCTATCACCCCCATTGGAACCTGATCCGCAACCAGACAAAATATTATCGCCTCCTGACATTCTCGGATGCCCTTCCACAGCTTCGGGAACAGGTGGAGCATGATTTGCGGAAGCACAGTTTTGATCTGGACAAATCCATTGCATTGGTGATCAAGATTATGGATAAAACCTGTATGCGGGTGGGAAATCAGCGATATAAATTAAAGCATGGCTCCTCGGGAATCACCACGCTGGATGCTCGCTGCGCCACTGTGAAAGGAAGCACGGTCCGGTTTATGTTTACAGGAAAAAAAGGCATCAAACAGGACATTACTTTGCGGGACACACAGTTGGCCAGGTTAGTAAAGCAATACAAGGAAATGCCGGGGAAGCGGCTCTTCCAATACACCCAGGAGAACGGCACCCGGTGTTCGCTGAATGCTGGCCAGGTGAATGATTATATCCGGAAATACACGGGTTCAAACTTCTCTGCAAAGGATTTCAGGACCTGGATGGGGACCGTAACCGCTTTCGAATATCTGAGCCATCAGGAAAAATATGAAACGCAGCGGCAGCTGACCAGAACATTAAACACGTGTCTGGACGTTGTGGCGGCGCATCTGGGAAACACCAGAACGGTGTGCAAAAAATACTATGTTCACCCCGCAGTTTTCAGGGCATATGAAAACGGCAGAATCCAGCGGTTCCTGAACAAGCAGGTGGAGGAAATAAAGCTTTTTACGGAAAGCGAACAACATGTGAAGTCTTTGCTGGCAAATCAGGTCTAGAGAAGGCTGGATAGCGTATATCATGTATGACACGTTATCTCAAAATCCTTTTTCTAGCCCTTTTAGTAATTCCAAAAACCAGCATTGCGCAGCGAATTGACCAAACCGCGTCGTTTCGGAATGCCATTGGAGACAAATATATAAGGATTCATTACGACAATGATTTCTTTGCTAAAAGTGACTATTACTACACGCAAGGTTACAGTTTTGAAGTTATTACACCGGGATTAGGAAAGAATCCACTCAACAAACTTTTGCTGAATAAAGGCCAGTCCACACATTATGGGCTGGCTTTTGAGCATTATGGCTTCACGCCGACGAGCATTTCGAGCGAGGCTATCCTATATAATGATCGTCCTTTCGCCGGATGCATTATGCTCAAATCCTTTCGTATTTCAACTGACTCACTCAAAAAAACGCGATTGGTTGCTATCCTGAGCACGGGCATGATCGGACCGGCTGCTTTTGCCGGCAAGATGCAAACGAAAATTCACGAATGGACGGGCGACCGCGACCCGAAGGGCTGGCAAAATCAGATTAAGAACGATGTGGTCATCAACTATGAAGTCCAGTTTCAGAAACAGGTTTTTAATTTCAAAAATATTGTCGCGCTTAACACCGAAACCCAAATTCAGATTGGCACATTAACCAATAAGGCGCAAGCAGGACTTACGGTTCGCGTTGGGAAATTCAATGCACCATTTGAAAACAGGCCGTTAAAATCCAGGAAGAACATTCAATGCTATATTTACAGTCAGCCACTCATTGGTTTCAATGCATACGACGCCACATTGCAAGGCGGCTTATTTGCGCGGAATAGTCCTTACACATTAAGATCATCTCAAATCAACAGAGTAACATTTCAGGACAATTTCGGTGTGGTCGTTCAATGCTGGCGTATTTATCTGGAATATTATCAGTCTTTTCTTACCAAAGAATTCCGCACCGGAATGGACCACCGCTGGGGAGGGGTTAAAATTGGTTTTGCTCTGTAATCCGTGCAAAAAGAACTACATATACGTCTAACTCAAAATCGCTAAAATGTCTATTTAACCCAAATTAGGCGATGGCACAGCATTTTTAGGATGGTCTTCAATAACGGATAAACTTATCACAAACTCAAAATAAGCATAGTTATGGAAACCAATGAAAATCTTGTTGAAGTTTTAAATGACTTGATAAAAATCAATAACGACCGTATCGACGGTTATGAGAAAGCGGTTGAGGAAGTAGAGGACATTGACCTTGATTTGAGAGGGATATTTCAAAAGATGGCCAACGAAAGCCGTCAGAATATAGATGAGCTGAGTGCTGAGGTGAGAAATTTGGGCGGAGAGATTGCAACGGGCACTACAAATTCAGGAAAGATTTACAGAGTTTGGATGGATATTAAAGCCACATTCACAGGCCACGATAGAACTTCGGTCCTTGAAAGCTGTGAATATGGTGAAGATGCAGCCCAGGAAGCATATGATGATGCCCTGGCAACAGATACGGATCTGCCGGTAAATATCAGACAGGTCATTGCCAATCAAAAAGCAGAATTGCTTGAGTCGCACAACCTGATCAAGAAATATCGGGATTTGCACCAGGCTGTGAATTAATTATCAGTGCACAATTTGCTTAAATAAAAAAGGCGGCGGAATCAAAAGATTCCGCCGCCTTACTTTTGTATAACTGAATAAATTATCTGAGGTCTACAACTTCAACGCCCGGATATTGTTTGGCATTGAATGCAAAATAAGTGTCTGCAACAGCAACGTCCGGCTGGAAATCATTCACTTTATAAGTTACTTCCTGCCCGTTTTTCTGGAATATCGTCCAGCTGTTAATGGACTTATCGGCCTTATTAACTGCAATCTGCACTTTATTCACCTGGCTATCCTTCTTAGTGGGCGTCAACTCAACCACTTCCAGCGATTTCGCGCCTTCTTTCGCTTCTTTCAGGAAGGCGTATTTGAAGCCTTTCTTGTATGCTGTGTAAATTTTTGTTGGATCCAAATCGCCTGTTGCTGTCGGATCAAAGTCTTGAAGATTCACCTCATTGGTTTCCTTAATGTAGGTCGCCATCAGCTTTCCATCATTAAAAATCTCCTGACCAGCCATTTTAAGCCTGAACTTAGTTCCTTTCACCGTTGCTTCTCCTTTAAGCGGCTTCCCTCCTTCCGGTGTGTAGGTAAATACAGCCTTAAAGGATTTAATTTTCTGGTATTTGTTGCTCATTGCCTCCAAAATGGCTGACGATTTCTTGTCTCCCTGGGCGCTGGCCGGTGTGGCCGACAAAGCTAAGGTCACCATTGCTGCGAAGAAATAGGCACTGATTCTGAAACTTTTCATATAAAACGTTTTGGTTCTTAGTAAGTTAAATAAGGGGTGTGAAACAGTTTGTTACAAATTTTAGACCAATTGCAACCGGGATGGTTTAATGGGCTAGATCAAGCCCCTCATGCGAAGGTGTTCTTCCAGACCGCTCAGATCGTGGAACATTACATCACGCGCCTTGCTTCCTGTGAACGGACCGACTACTCCCAGCAATTCGAGCTGATCCATGATCCGGCCTGCGCGGTTATAACCCAGCTTCATTTTGCGCTGTATCAGTGATGTGCTTCCCTGCTGATGCGTTACAATAAGCCTGGCAGCATCCGGTAACAATCCGTCGAAATCGTCCGGATTGAGGTCTGCTTTGCCCTCTGATGCATCTTCACCTTCATATTCCGGCAATGCATAAGCCTCATCATACCCTCGTTGCGCGCCGATAAACTCACAGACATCTTCGATTTCGCGTGTGTCAATGAAAGGACATTGCAAACGGATCACTTCTGAATTAATCGCCAAAAGCATATCGCCCTGCCCCACCAACTGCTCAGCGCCACCCATATCCAAAATAGTCCGGGAGTCAATGCTTGATGTTACACGGAAAGATAAACGGGCAGGGAAATTGGCCTTAATAAGACCCGTAATAACCTTAACAGAAGGACGTTGCGTGGCCACAACCAGGTGAATACCAACCGCACGCGCCAGCTGGGCAAGTCGTGCAATGGGTGTTTCAACCTCTTTCCCGGCTGTCATCATTAAATCCGCAAGCTCATCGATGACGAGCACAATGTAAGGCAGGAACCGGTGCCCTTTTTCAGGGTTAAGGCGTCTTTGTGCAAACTTGGCATTGTATTCTTTCAGATTACGAACTGCTGCTTCTTTCAGCAGATCGTAGCGCGAATCCATTTCTATACACAATGAATTCAGTGTGAAAATAACTTTTTTGGTGTCGGTAATGATTGCCTCCTCGGCATTAGGGAGCTTCGCAAGGAAATGTCTTTCCAGTTTGTTGAACAATGTTAATTCAACCTTTTTAGGATCAACCAAAACGAATTTCAACTCAGCAGGGTGCTTTTTATAGATCAGCGAAGCCAGGATCACATTCAATCCAACAGACTTTCCTTGTCCCGTTGCCCCGGCCATTAACAAGTGGGGCATTTTCGCCAGATCGACGATATGGATATCGTTAGAAATGGTTTTCCCAAGCACGATCGGCAAATCGTAATTTGCCTTCATGAATTTTTCATTGGACAAAACAGAACGGATAAAAACGGTTTCCCGGTTCTTATTAGGAACCTCGATCCCAATTGTTCCCCTACCGGGCATAGGCGCGATGATCCGGATGCCGAGCGCAGCCAAACTCAATGCAATGTCTCCTTCGAGATTCTTGATTTTTGAGATCCTCACCCCTGCTTCCGGGATAATCTCGTATAATGTAACCGTCGGCCCGATGGTGGCTTTGATCTTCGAAATGTTGATCCCGTAACTTCCTAGCGTGTCGACGATCCTGGTTTTGTTGCTTTCAAGCTCTTCCTGACTTACTTTTTCGTGCTGGTTATCCACCGCATCGTTCAGCAGGCCAATGCTTGGAAACTGGTAAGTAGGCAGGTCAAGCATCGGGTCGTACTGACCAAACTCCCGCAAAACCGTTGCATTAATATCCTCATCTTCAAACTCTTCTTCTACCTGACCATTGGAATGACTGGTTGTATCCTCAACTTCAAGTTCCAGCTTGAGCGGCGTCGATGGGACGGGTGTAACAGGTGGTGGCGTTACCGGAATAAAAACCGGCGCAGCATTAGCAACGACTTCGGCCTTTGGCTCGGTTTCCAGCTCAACAACCGGTTTTACCGGCTGCGCCTTTTCCTCCACTACAAATTCCTCGTCGTCATATGTGTCATTAACCACCGAAGTGAAATTGCGTTCTTCTGCAACAACCTTTTCCTCAGCTCCGGGCACTACTTCCTCTTTCACATCGGAGCCAATATCCGGCCTCGCGTGTTTTTGCTGCCAGGCTTCATACGCTGACTTGGCATCGTAAAAGAAAACGGCGAATACAAATAATGCAAAAATGATAGGAATAACGCTTCCCCATTTCAGCCAGTCAAAAAGCGCAACGTTGACCATATAGCCAATCCCGCCCGAAACGAAGCTTAATGTATTTTCTTTATTGCTCATTAAAACCACGTAGCCCATCATGACGCTTAGCCACAATGTGAAGAAAATGACCTCTTTGGTCGTTTTGGTCAGAGATAACAGTTCCTTACCAAAAGCCATTTTCCAGCCTGCAATAAAAGGCACCAGCGGAAGCAGGAGCGCGCCCACACCAAACCAGCGATAAACGAAAAAGTGAGAAACGACCGCACCGAGCACGCCAAAGAAATTGCGCGTTTGTCGCCCTGCGTCACGAATAGATTCCTGGCCAATGCCGTCAATAACGCTCTGATCCGAAAGGCCGGTGATGATGTAGGAAAGGAAAGAAATTTCCATGATAAGGCCGAGCACAATGAAAAACGTGCCCCATGCCAGGATGTTCTTTGGATTGGAAAAAATGTGGTCCCAATCCAATGATATTCGAAAACCGGGACTGCTTGTTTCTTCTGTTTTCTGGCGCTGAGTATTTCCTCTAAGCTTATTTACTGACATTTAGCTTCAATTCTGGGATGCGTGAAGTGGTATTATCTCTTACTTTCTGACCAATGATTTGCAAATGTCTTTTACCAAACCTGGCCCTTCATATATAAATCCTGTGTATAGTTGCAGCAGGCTCGCTCCTGCATTTTTTTTGTCGACAGCTTCCTGTGCCGAACCAATTCCACCAACTCCTATCACCGGAAATGCATGATTGGACTTGTCACAAATGTAACGAATTACTTCCGTCGCGCGGTGTGCAAGCGGCGCGCCGCTCAGCCCGCCAGCTCCTGCCTTATCAATTTCAGCCTGGCTCGTCCGAAGGTCTGCGCGGCTGATAGTGGTGTTGGTAGCGATAACGCCCGCGATCCCGGTTTCTTTTACAATGTCAATAATATCGTCCAGCTGGCTTAACGTCAGGTCTGGTGCGATCTTTAAAAATATGGGTTTTGGATTAAATTTTTCCTTATTCTTTTTCTGAAGTTCGCGCAGCAGCGCAGTAAGCGGTCCCTTTTCCTGCAAATCGCGTAATCCGGGTGTATTAGGTGAGCTCACATTCACAACGAAATAGTCAACAACATCAAATAGCTGCCTGAAACAGATCAAATAATCGTCCAGCGCCTGGTCATTTGGTGTGTCCTTATTTTTTCCGATGTTCCCTCCTACCAGGATTTTCGATTTTCGGTTTGCAAGCTTGGCAGCAGCAACGGCTGCGCCTTTGTTATTAAAACCCATTCTGTTAATGAGCGCCTTATCTTTTTTCAGCCTGAATAACCTTGGCTTTTCATTGCCTGGCTGCGGCCTTGGCGTAACTGTCCCGATCTCGATAAAACCAAACCCTAACGCTTCCAGCTCGTCCACCATTTCCGCATTTTTGTCAAATCCGGCGGCTAGTCCGACGGGGTTGCGAAATTTCAATCCAGCCACCTCCTGAACCAGGTCCGGGTGATCATAAGTATAAACAGATCTTAATATTCGCGGAACAAAAGGGATTTTAAAAGCGAACTGAAGCAGTTCACAGACAAAATAATGGATGCGCTCAGCATCAAACAGGAAAAGTATAGGAGAAACGAGAATTTTATACATCCTGCAAAAATATGATCTTTCAGAAGAAGCGTCTGTCGGTTACAGGATTTTTATTTATTGACCCTTATTCATTCTTGCCGTCTGCATCATTCTGCAACTTTAAAAAATCATCAATCATGATAACGTCACGAATATCTTGCGGTCTTCGGGCTAAAAGCTTTACCTCCCTCAGATCATTCAAATGCAGAAAATGGATTATGGCCCCATGAGGACTTTCAAATTTCCTTGACCTTGCAAAAACATCTGAAAAGTCAAAAAGTCGGTGTATGCTGGTTAAGATGTCAATTTGGCCTTCAAAACCAAACACCTGAGGCTGCGTAAAATCTAATAATTCAAGTTTTGCCAACGCGCTTTCATCTAAATCCATACAGCGAAAAACAGAAACGAGCCGGGCACCGTTTTCCTGAGTTGGTTTAATCCAGATATCGACATCATTAGTAGCCCGATTTAAACCATTTAGAAAAAGGGCAAAGCCTCCAATGACCATATATTCTAGCTTCTGTTCATGAGCACATTTAGTGAACTGGACAAATTCATTGTTTTCTAAATCCATTCCGGTTTTTGAATTACAAGTGTGCGGCGAGATCCTTTAGGTTTGACCAGTCCGAGGAATTCGTCCATTTTAGCTTTGTTCTCGAAAAATTTAACGAAGCGTTCCGCCGGACTTTCTTTCATGCCGTCTAGCATTGCCTGAAAATAAGGATCGCTTTTGTCTTTATAGAAAGTGATTACTTTTTTGTTTTCCATGTGTACTATGCAGCAAGTAGACAAATATAATGAAAACCTTTCCGCTCTCTTGATAATTGGCATTTCAGCAAAAATGAAGAGACTTTAAATTATGTATTGGGCCAACCGCATTTTAAAATTCTTCAATTCTTAATTTTTTTATAATTTTATGTAATTAATCAGATATAGTGCGCGTTACAAATGTTCATGCCTTGATAGAACGGTTGGCTTTCTGCGAACCCGGTTTTATCCAAAACACACGCCCCATAAACGTATTAAATAACTTAACTCCTAATAAAAATCTAAAACCTATACCCGTGAAAAGAACTCCGTTTCTTAATTTCCTCGCTCTATTCCTGCTTAACATTCCCCTTTCTATCTCCTTCAACGCAAATGCCGCTCCTCCGATTGTTACAAAACACACAAAAGCCGATGGCGGTAAACTGGTCGGAAAAATTGTTGAATCTCCCGGCAATGTCGGCGTTAGTTTTGCTACGATCGCCCTGCTCGCATCCAAAGATTCATCACTGGCCAGCGGGAGTGTTGCCGATGAAAACGGCGCATTCAGCATTGCCAATGTGACACCGGGAAAATATGTTTTGCGGGTTACCAACATGGGTTACCAAACATTATTCGTCCCTAATATCAATGTTTCGGCGGAAGCCAACCTGCTTGACCTGGGCAACATCACAATTCTTCCAGAGGCGCAAAAACTGAACGAGGTTATCGTTAAGGGCGAGAAGAGCATGATCGTGGACGATATTGACAAGAAAATCGTCAACATTGGCAAGGATATGCTGGCCACCAGCAACAATGTAAGCGACCTTCTTGAAAAAGTCCCTGCGGTTTCGCTCGATGAAAACGGCAATCCGCAAGTTCGTGGCAAAGGCAATGTGGTGGTCCTGATCGATGGCAAGCCTTCGAATTTATACGGCAGCGACTTGCCCACAATTCTTCAATCTTTCCCTGCAAACCTGATCGAACGCATCGACGTAATGACAACGCCTTCTGCAAAATATGAAGGCGAAGGCGCTTCCGGGGTTATCGACATTATCACGAAAAAAACGAAAATACGCGGCACAAACGGCGGTTTGCGTGCGAGCCTTGGCAGTAAGAACAACCATAATGCATCGGGGAACATCAGCTATCGCCTGGGAAAAGTAGGCGTGAATGCTTCGCTAAGCGGACAAACCAGAAATATGACCTGGAAGAGAAACCTGAGCCGGGACAATTTTATCTCCGAGAACACGTCACACCTTGAACAAACCGGAACAGGTGGTAACAAAGGGAAAAATGCATTCGGACGCATTGGTGTCAATTACGATATCAATGATAAAAATTCGCTGGAAGTGGGCGTAAACTATTCGCGTGACCAGAGCCGTAATAATAGCAATCTCTTAAATGAAACCAGCTTCTCTTCCGGTAACGCAACCGAAAAGTTCAATCGTCTTAATAACAGCAAAGGGAATGGTGAAAACTTAAACTTCAACCTGGATTACCGGAAGAAGTTTGATGATAAAGACCATCAGCTCACCTTCACATCCAGTTACTCGTTGGGCGAATCGGACGGTGAATCTTACTATAATCAGGAAAGTGAAATTGACAGCCTGATGCGCAATCAGCAAAATTTACGCGATAACAAACGTCATTCCCTATTTCTTAACTCCGATTACACGTGGCCGATTACTAAAAAAGCAACATTGGAAGTGGGTTTGCGCTCGCGTATGAGTGCCAATGATAATACCAATTCCTTTTACAATATGTCCAAAGAAACGGGAAGCTACGTTTTCGATCCGAACATCAGCAATGTGTTTGGCTACAAAGACGCGACTTACACCGGTTTCATGACCTTTTCCCAAAAGACCGATCTCTGGGGCATGCGTGCGGGATTGCGGGTGACGGATTACAATCAGGATATAAATCAAATAAGCATTAACCGTGCATTCAATGTGCATTTCCTTACGCTGGTGCCAAGCCTTGCGCTGACCAGAAAGCTGGGTGAAACGGCGCAATTGAAGCTCAATTACAGCCGCCGCGTACAACGCCCGGAAGCGGATTGGCTTAACCCTTATACCGACGTTTCGGACCCAAGGAACATTCAATCCGGAAACCCATCACTGAAACCTGAATTTACACATAAGGCGGAAATGGGTTATTCCAATTACGAAGCATCCGGTGGATGGGGACCATCTTTGTTCATGGATTATTCCAACAATGCTATCACCCGTATCCGGACCATTGACGAAACTGGCATATCACTGACCCAATTTGCGAACGTGGGCCGCGAGCTTTCCTACGGACTGGAAACGGACTTTTCCCAAACCCTTTTCGAAGTGCTGAAAATCAATGGCAGTGGGAGGGTTTACAGAAGCGAAGTCGTATCCCAGGTTGCACAGATTGACAACAGAACTTGGAGTTACTCGGGAAATTTAAATGCATTCGTGACGCTCCCGGCTGACTTTAAAGCATCCGCTTACATCAATTATGAAGGGCCAAGAGCCATTGCGCAGGGAACGCGTGAAGGTGTGTTCGTAGCCAATATGGGTATTCGTAAGGAGCTTTTGGAAAAAAAGGCAACACTCTCGTTCAATGTTCAGGATATATTTTTGTCGAGGGCTTATAAAAGCCAGCTGAACACGGCAACATATTCCCAAAATTCACTCTGGCAGCAGACCAACCGGCTTGTTAATCTTACTTTCCAATATCGCTTTGGGAAAATAAGTGCCAGCGGAGGCGATGACGCCTGATCTGAAATAACAACTTGATAGCAAAGGGAAGGGTGATCACTCTTCCCTTTTTGCATTTTACGCATCACTTGATGTATAAAAACAGCTATTTCGCCAACAAACATCCTTAATAGTTCGTAAGTGTTACTGGTGGAATGGTTTTTGCAAAACAGGCAATGCAGTAGTGGAATTATTTGACTTAATTAAACCCCTAACGAAATACCTGATCTAACTCAGCGAAAGACAAATCGTTTTTTCCAAGTAAGACTTGTAATCCGTTATCCATACCAAAACAAACATTGACATGAAAAAATCACTGAACATTTTGACCGCACTGCTGCTCGTTTCCGTCCTTTCCTTTGGACAGCAAGTGCCTGCCGATTCTATTTTTTCCAATTTTTATAAAGCCACAGGCGGCAAAGCTTTGTGGGACGGTGTAAAAACAATCAATTTGAAAAGAAGTTACACCGCAGCTTCGGCTGCTCCATACGATGCAAACGTAACTGTTTCCATTCCTGATCAATCCATTTCGAAGTCCAAAACCATTATGAAACGCAGCTTTGTGTACACGGTGAAAGGCAACGAAGGATGGATCAAAGTGCCGATCGGGCAAAGAACGGATGTTAAAGACCTGAGCCAGGCCGAACAGCAAAATATGCGCTGGGAAATGTATGAGCTTCTGGCGCCTTTTATCGATTACAAAAACAGGGGCCTGATCGCGACCACCGTTGGCATCGAAACATTGAACAGCGTGCCGGTGACCCAGGTAGAATTGCAGGGCAAAGGTGTGAAATATAACCTCTATTTCGATTCCAAAACAGGCCTGTTGCAGAGAGTACGCAAGAATCTGGCGGGTGTAGAAACGACTACAGATATGTCCAATTACACAAAATCTGCTTACGGCATCTCATACCCCACCAAACTGGTCGAAATCAATAGTTTAGACAAAAAACCGGTTACCGTGGTATCAACGGCCACCATTAATAGCCAGGTTGCCCCTGAACTATTCAGAAGATAATCGCGGGTGCTGGCGTGAATTTTATAGCACGAGGAAACTTATCACTTGTGCCCTGAGTTAGGGCCGGGCATAATAAAAAAGGATGAAGAAAGCACTAAAAGTATTTGCAATTGTAATTCTGACGATATTGATCCTGGTTGGTGTTTTGATTTGGGGTATTCAAACACCTTTTGGACAAAACTTTCTGACAACACAGGCCAATTCATATCTGCGGAAAAAGCTTAAAACAAAAGTCAATATTGAAAAAGTGCGCTTCGACGTCCCGGACTGGATCCTGCTGGAAGGCGTTTATTTTGAAGATAAACAAGGCGACACGCTGGTTGCCGGCAAAAGACTTTATGTTGATCTCGACATGTACAGCCTCATCAAGGGCAATGTCGGGATCAATAAAGTAGAACTTGAAGGCATTAATGCCAACATTAACCGGGTTTTACCCGACACCGTTTTCAACTTTCAGTTTATCGTTGACGCTTTCGCCAGCGCAGATACGACCGCTACCGTTGATACAACTTCAAAGCCGCTGGAAATGCGGCTCGACCAGATTTCCCTTAAAAATGTTCGCTTATCGTATCGCGATGCCGTTACTGGCACGGATGCAATCGCCAACATTGATTCGGCTCATGTAAGTTTTGACAAATTCAACCCTACGCTTTCCCAATATCATCCGTCCAAGCTAGCTTTGCTGGGCAGCGAGGTTAAGCTTAGGATGTATCAGCCACTCAAGACGGAAACCACTCCGGAAAACGTTCCCGATCCTGCTGATTCACTGGACATTAAGGTGGGTGACATTGACATCAGGGAATTTAAATGGCTGTTTGAAGATGAAGTCGCTGGATTGAAAAACGGCGTTTCAGTTGGGAAACTGGAAGGACATGTGAACAACATTTATATGGGAAGCCAGTACGTGGATGTTCGCAATCTGAACCTTGAAAAAATGTCTCTTTATGCTGAGTTTGCAAAAAAAGCAAAAGCCGAGGCTAAAAAAGACACAACTTCGGAAGAAGCCGCAACGCCGGGCTGGAATGTGAAAGTAGGTGATATCAAGCTTGTTAACAACGACTTGCGTTACGACGATTTCAATACGCCGGCTCAACCCAAGGGGCTGGATTTTGCGCATTTGAATGTTAAGGATCTCAATATAGATCTGCAAAACTTCATTTTCTCTCCTGAAAACATTGCCGGCTCGCTTAAATCAGGCTCATTTCAGGAAAAGAGCGGGTTTAAATTGCAGGAGTTTCGCACCAACTTTAAATATGGCGCGCAAGAAACATATCTTAGGAACCTCTACGTAAAAACGCCTAACACGCTGCTCAGGGATGAATTGAGCCTTCGGTACAAAAACCTCGACGAGCTAGCCAAAGACATTGCAAACGTAAAGATCAAGCTTCGGCTCACCGACAGCCGAGTTGCGTTTGCGGACATTCTGCTCCTGGTTCCTGATCTTGCCAAAACCCCGCCATTTAACAAAGAACCTAACGGAATGCTGAAAGGCTCCGGACTTGTTACCGGCTCTGTGGACGATATGCTTATTTCAAAGGCGCGTTTCAGTATGTTGAACGGAACTGTTTTGGCACTTGACGGTCGCATTCAGGGGTTGCCGGACGCCAATAAGCTTGCCGTGGACATGACCATCAATGAGCTTTCTTCAACAAAAGCGGATCTGATGAAAATGCTGCCCGACAGCGCAGTGCCGGCTTCTATTGAACTTCCGGAAGACATAAAGATCACTGGAAAAGTGAAAGGATCGATGGAAAACATCACGATGACAACCACGATCAACACTTCTTTTGGCACGGGAACATTTTCTGGTAACCTGAAAAACATTACAGACAGCATTAGGGCACAGTACAACGGCACATTGGCTTTCACCGATTTTGATCTGGGCAGGATGATGAAGCAGCCGCCTGAACAAATGGGCAAGCTGACCCTCAGAACCGACCTCGAAGGCGTTGGTTATGCACCCAAAACGATGAAGGCAAGTCTGGACGGAACAGTAGCAAGTGCTGATATAAAGGGTTATGTGTACAACAATCTAACATTAAAGGGAGATGTCGACAATGGCTTTGCTAATGTTTCGGCAACAATGAATGATCAGAACATTGATGTAGACCTGACTGCCCAGGCAGACCTTTCCAAAGAATATCCTTCCGTAAAAGCTGATGTTTCCATTGAAAAGCTGGATTTGACAGCCCTGCACCTTTATGCAGATTCATTAGCAATTAAAGGAGACATTAAAGTAGATATGCCTTCCACAAATCCCGAAAACCCACTGGGAACTGTGGATATCAATAATTTCACATTTACACATCACCGCAGGCCAATAACAATTGATTCCGTGAATGTGCAGCTGACGGATTCCAGCGGACAACGTCAGGCAAATATCAAATCACCTTTTCTGAAAGCAGAAATGAAAGGTGATTTTGTATATACGGAAATTGCGGATGCACTGTTAACCGAAGTCGGCAAGCATTTTAAAGCGCCTAACCTTACTTATAATCCGGTCACGAAGCCCGTTAATTTCACACTCGACGCAACTGTAAGCAATCACCCGCTGATTACCACTTTCGTTCCTGCGCTGAAAGAAATGAATGATATCCGGTTTAAGGCAAAACTGGACAACCAGCAGGATTCCTCTATTGTAGCGCGCTTGACCATTCCGATGGTGAACTACGACAGCATTCAAACCGAGCGGGTTTCTGTTGATTTTAGTAATACAAATGAAAACGCCGCACTGAATGCCAATGTTGGTTTGGTTAACACAGGCAGTTTCAGGATTCAGAATGCATCATTGGAAAGCAAAATTGTGGATAATGATGTCAAATTCGATTTTATCGTAAGAGATTCCGTGAATACGGAGCGCCATGCAGTGCTGGGCGATCTTGCTATTGCGGATAACCGTTACCGGCTAAACTTGCGTGAAGGCTTGCTTTTGGATTATCTCAAATGGGAAACCGACACTTCCGGCTATATTTCCTATGCACCTGACAGTCTTTATATCAAAAATTTTGTAATCAAAAGTAAAGATCAGTCGATAACCATTAATTCTACCAGCGAAGCACCAAACAGTCCGCTGGATATTGCAATTGCCAATATTTCAATTGGCCCAATGATCGGGATTGCCACTCGCGATTCTACGCTGGCAACCGGGATTTTGAATGGGAAAATTCTATTGAGCGATTACATGAAAGCGCCGGTTTATACGGGTGAACTCACGATTGACAGCCTGGCTGTTACGAAAATCCCGGTGGGTAACCTCGCTTTAAAATCAACCAACGAAACTGAAAACCTGATCCGGGTGGATATGTCGCTTACCAATGGGGAGAATAATATGACCCTGGACGGAAGCTACAATCTCAAATCCGAAAGCCCGATGGATTTCAAGCTGGACCTGAAAAGGTTGAGCGCGCAGACGATTGAGGCATTTAGTTTTGGTGAATTGAAAAAGGCAACCGGAAACTTAACCGGCAATATCGCCATCACTGGCGCCACCGACAGTCCAAAACTGGACGGCGCAATTAATTTTAACGACGTTGCTTTTAATGCAACCCAGCTTGGCTCACGCTATTCGCTGGCTAATCAGAAAATCAATTTCAACGGCCAAAACATCAATTTTAATAACTTCATTATTGCCGATTCAACGAACCAGCAAATGAAGATCAACGGTAATGTGAGCATTGCAAACATTCCCGATGTTGGCTATAACCTAACCATTGATGCCAAGAATTTCAATGTGCTGAATTCAACACAAAAGCAAAACGAGCTGTTTTTTGGTAACGCCAACATTGATGCCGACCTCAGTGTAAAAGGGCAAGGCGCGAACTCGGTTATTGACGGCAGCATTAAAGTGGATCCGGGCAGCAATATCACATTTGTGCTTCCTAACGATGCTACGGAAGCCGGCGATGCTTCCAAAGGCATCATTGAGTTCGTGGATATGAGCGATTCAACACAGGTTGCCGTGGCGGATTCAGCTGCGGCTAAAATAACAACCGTTGATTTCGCATCACAAATATCCCTCGACATTGATGTCGATGACAAGTCGGAATTCAAAGTTGTAATTGACGAATTGAATGGTGACAATATCCGGCTTAAAGGAAATGCGCAATTAAACACCGGGATTGCTCCTAACGGCCAGCTTTTCATGCTCGGCTCCTACGACGTGACCGAAGGTTCTTATGACCTTACACTGCAAATCCTGAAAAGACAATTCCAGATCTTGAAAGGAAGTAACCTCCTCTGGACCGGTGATGTAATGAACGCCGAATTGAACATTACAGCTGGTTATACCGTGGAAGTTGATCCGGGATCAATCAGTTCCAAATTCCAGGGTGCCAGTAAAGTCCCTATTCAGGTGCAAGTGGTCATCACAGGAAACCTGACCGCGCCGAACATTACATTCAACATTGTGCCGGACGAGACCATTGACAAGCAAGTAACCAATGAGCTGACAAGTCAGCGGTTTTGGGAAGAGATGAAGAACAATCCGTCTGAGATGAACAAGCAGGCATTTGCGCTGTTGATTACAAATAAGTTTATCACAGACCAATCTTCGCCAGGTTTCAATCTCGGATCGAGTGCAGAAGCGGTTGCACGTCAAAGCGTAAGCCAGCTCTTGAGCGATCAGTTGAATAACCTGGCTTCCGATCTGGTGAAAGGCGTCGATCTGGATATTGGTGTTAACTCAACCGCCGATCAGACAACAGGCGCTCGGACAGATCTTAACCTGGGTTTGAGTAAAGCATTTTTGAATGATCGCCTCAAAATTTCAGTTGGAAAAAACTTTGAAATCGAAAGCCAGTCCAACTCAGCCAGTTCCAGCGAAGTTTTCGACAACATTGCATTGGACTACGCGATCACAAAAGATGGCCGGTATTTGTTCCGGGCCTTTCGTAAGAATCAATATCAGTCTATTCTGGAAGGTTTCATCATCGAAACCGGTGTAAGTTTTATTGTAACGGCAGACTACGACCTGCTGCGTGAATTTTTCCAAAGGCAAAAAAATGAGAAATAGTGTATTCGGCATATTGGTCTTTTTGGTAACGCTGAGCAGCTGTTCAGTGAATAAGTACATTCCGGAAGGTCAAAGTCTTTATGTGGGCAGCAAAGTAGATGTAACGGCGGACAGTATCACGAAGCCAAATGTATCCGGCCTCGCGTCTGAACTGGAAGCGATTGTGAAGCCGCCACCCAATAAAACACTTTTAGGTTTTCCCTGGAAAGTATGGTGGTGGTATTTTATTGGTGAGCCGAAAGACGAAGGCGGATTGCGCAGCTGGTTTCGCAATAAATTGGGAGAAGCTCCTAAGTTCGCAACACAGCGGGTGGCCGACATTAATGCTGCAAATATGGTTTCCTATCTGGATAATGAGGCCTATTATCGCTCGAAAGCGACTGGAAAGCTCGTTCCAAGTAAAAAAGAAAAACGCCGAACTGCCATTTATGAATTCGATGCTTATGTGATGCCGCGCTATGTAATGAACGAAATTAATTATGTGGTTAGGGACAGTTCTCTGTTTAACCGTGATCTTATTTTAGCCAAGCAAAAAACGCTGTTAAAAAAAGGAGAACCGCCGCGCCTGGATGTGATTTCTACCGAAAGAAACAGAATTGACCTCGAATTGAAAGGCAAGGGCTATTACTTTTTCAATCCCGATTATCTGATCATTAAAGTGGATTCTACTATCGGGAAAAGAGATTCCACACTTGCTCCTCAGCAGGTAAATATCTTTCTCGAAGTAAAGCCACAAACCGCCCAGACTTCGCTGAAACAGTACTTTATCAACAAAATCTACGTAAACACAGGAAGTCAGGAAAGTCTTTTGGCCGACTCGACAACTGGCCGCGAACCGCTCAGGAGAGGGCTTAACATCAAAGATCCGGGGAACCTATACAAAAGGAGGATTTTCTATGATGCGATTGGTTTCAGGAGGGGCAATATGTATACGAATACAATGCATAATGTATCCCTGCAACGATTGGTCAATCTTCAAAATTTCAAGTTTGTAAAAAACCAATTTGATCTTGTCCCGCGCTCCGACTCCGCCTTGTTGGATGTTCGTTACGATTTGGAACCGTTGAAAAAGAAAGCGCTTCAAACAACCCTGAGTGCCAGTACGAAATCAAATAACTTGGGCGGGTCTCAGCTGGATGTGGCCTGGCGGAATCGCAACACATTCAGAGGAGCGGAAATGCTTGCTATTAAAGCTTTTTTCGGATTTGACGTGCAGTTGGGTGGGAACAAGGAAGCAAATCCGAACAGAATTGGCAACGAATACATCCGCTACGGTATCGGCGCAGACTTATCCTTTCCTCGATTTATCATTCCATTTGTTCGCATACGCCCGGAAAAAAGCCAGGCATTGCCCAAAACCGTGCTTTCTGTAAATTATGAAAATCGGGTTCAACGCGGACTTTATACGACCACTTCCATCCGTGGTGACTGGTCTTACATTTGGAGCAAAAACTCGGAAGTTGTACACACATTGACCCCAATCTCGCTAAATTATATTCAACCCAGAAAGGTAGATATTGAAAAATTGGGCGCAATTGGGACAAATCCCAACACTAATCCTATTGACTTTGAAAGGTTGATGACGCTCGTTGAGCAAAAATATTTCATTGCAGGTTCCAATTATACCATATCTTACCGTCCCCAGCCAAAACCATTTGGAAAAAATCAGTTTGCATTATCCGGTGGGATTGATTATGGTGGTAACCTTTTAAGCCTCTTTGCGAAACACTCCAAGGATGACACCGCGAAAATTTACGCGAAAGAGTTTTTGAAGGTCCCCGTTTTCCAATATGTAAAGCTAGATGGCGATATTCGCTATTATCGCACAATTACCCCCGGTATAAAATGGGCCAACAGGCTTCTTTTAGGTGCTATTAAACCCTATGGAAATTCAAAAAATATGGCTACACCGCAATTTAAACAGTATTTTGGGGGTGGTAGCACTGGGATAAGGGCATTCCGTGCACGTGCGTTGGGACCAGGAGCTTATACACCTGATACGGCAACAATTGCATTAATTGGTTATCAGAATTTTGCTGATATAAGAATGGAGTTCAACTCAGAACTTCGGCTGAAATTTACCAATATCATTAATGGTGCCGTATTTATGGATGCCGGAAACATCTGGTCATTTGGTAGTCCAGAAAGAGCAAGATATGATTCAAGTGCACTTATAAGCGGTGACTTTTTGAAACAAATCGCAGTTGGTGGCGGCATTGGTTTACGACTTGATTTCTCTTATTTGATTTTCAGACTGGACATTGCAACGCCATTCCGCAAACCTTGGTACACAAAAGAAATCGCATCTCAGACACCAGAGGGCGAGGTTACTTACAAAAATCCCTGGGTTTTCAATGAAGTAAATTTCAGAAGCAAGGCATGGAGGCGGGAAAACCTGATCCTGAACATTGCGGTCGGGTTACCATTTTAACTTCAAAGCTCAGGATTTAATTTCCTGACAAAGCTCGATCAGCATTCCGTTGGTGGACTTTGGATGCAAAAAACACACGAGCTTATTATCCGCTCCGGGTTTGGGGGTTTCACTTAATAAGGTGAAACCCTCTTTTTTTAGTCGGGCCATTTCGCTCACAATGTTGTCAACCTCAAAAGCGACGTGGTGAAACCCCTCCCCTTTTTTATCAATGAACCTAGCAATCACGCCATCGGGATCTATGGATTGCAGTAACTCTATTTTGGTTTGGTTAACCTGAAAAAAAGACGTCAAAACACCCTCGGAAGTAACTGTTTCTCGTTTATAGGGATCAGTATCAAAAAGTTTTGAGAACAATTTTTCAGCTTTTTCCAACTCTTTAACCGCTATTCCAATGTGTTCAACATTCTTCATCCGGTTCTATTTTCGGTTATCCTGATCGCCAACCATACTTAAATAACTCTCATAACGGCTGATAGCGATTTCGCCATCCGAGACCGCATCTTTCACAGCGCACCCCGGCTCGTTGATATGCTGGCAATTGTTGAAGCGGCATTGATTTAACAATTGCCTCATTTCAGGAAAAGAATGAGCAATTTCCTCAGCTTTCATGTCGGAAAGGCCCAGTTCCTTGATTCCCGGCGAATCAATGATAAACGTCCCGGGTTCCAGCTCGAACATTTCGGCAAATGTTGTAGTATGCACACCTTTGTTCGCAAATGTGGAAACCTCCTGTGTTTTGATATCCAGATGGGGCGCAATGGCATTCACCAATGTAGACTTTCCAACCCCCGAATGACCGGAAAGTAAAGATACCTTTCCTTTGAGCAATGCTGCAAAGTCTTCAAGCCCTTCATCGCTCACGGCTGTTGTTGACATACATGTGTATCCAAGGCTATCGTATAGTTCCATTAGTTCAGCCTGGAATTCCTTCATATCGTCATTGAGCAGATCCTGTTTGTTAAAAATCAGCACGCCGGGGATCCTGAACGACTCGATAGCGACCAAAAACCGGTCAATAAAACCCAGTGAAGTCCTTGGGAAAACCAAGGTTGCGATTAAAATGGCCTGGTCAACATTGGCTGCGATCAAATGCGCATGCGCCGTTTTGTGCACCGACCGTCGTACAACGTAGTTTTCCCGGGGCATTATTTCATGTATTATTCCAAAATTCTGCGTTTCGTCCTCCGCTTCAAACCGCACGTAATCGCCAACGGCGATCGGGTTGGTAACCTTTAATCCCAGAGCTTTGAACTTACCCTTCAACCTGCATTGCCAGATATGTCCATCTCGGCTGTCCCGAATGTCATACCATGAACCAGTTGACCGCAAAACCAATCCTTTAACTAAATCCATTCCGTGTTTTTTTGCGAATAGCGAATTTAACCGGAGTTTCACATAAAACTGCCGTATATGCCAAAATCAGCCAAATAAAATTAAGTAGTTTTTCAATAAGCTCTGTTTTTTATTTGCTGGGTGCGCACTTCGATAATAATATTTTTTAATATTTAATCGAGTTTAATTGTTTTTGCATACATTAGTATCGGTCAATCGTAAGAATTTTAAATAAGATTTTTAGATAAAATATATTTACACTCCGCATAATGGACTTAGTTGTAGAAGAACCGAATTCGGTCATTGATATTCGTAAAAACCGTATCAGAAGTAACTTATTGCTTCATTTATATCAATCCGGCGATACTTCGATCAACAAAATGGCGCGACTGTTCCATGCCAGCATTCCCTCGGCTACGGGCATTGTGAATGAGCTTATCCGTGAAGGATGGATCATTGAAACCGGAACTGGTCCCGCCCGCGCAGGCAGGCCGCCGGTGTTATACGGACTGAATTCAAAAAAATACCTGACGCTGATCATGGACATTAATCGTCATGACACGCAGCTCGTTATTTTTGATTTGCATAACCAATTGATTTTAAAGCGAAAAGTGGATATCCGTCTCGACGATTCCTCCACATTTCTCGAACAACTTTTCGAAGCAAGCGACGATTTTCTTAAATCCAACAATATTAACGTCAGCAAGTTATGGGGCATAGGCGTATCAATGCCGGGCCTTATCAATTCCTCACAGGGAATTAACCTGACTTACCTGAATCTTACCCCTCCAGGCGTTCCTCTGGTTTCGCATTTAAAGAAACATTTCAAACTGCCGGTCTGCCTTTTTAATGATACAAAAGCGACCACGATCGGTGAGCACAGATTTGGGTTTGCCCGTGAAAAATCGCAAGTCCTGACCATTAACATTGATTGGGGTGTAGGATTAGGGATCATTATCAACGGCGAAGTTTTCAATGGTGCATCCGGTTTCGCTGGCGAGCTTGGCCACATTCAGGTTAAGCCAGACGGACTTTTATGCCACTGCGGGAAAATCGGCTGCCTGGATACGATAACTTCTGCGATCGCATTGATCAGACGTGCGAAAGAGGGCATTAATAGCGGAAAAGCAACAATCTTGTCTCAGATCGTCAATAACAATCTGGATCTGCTGGACACATCGCATATCATTGAAGCAGTGCATGCGGGTGACGAATTTTCTATTGATTTGCTGAGCACCGTGGGAACTGAATTGGGCAAAGGACTGGCCACAGCTGTCCATCTATTTAATCCCGAGGTCATTATTGTAGGTGGGTTATTGGCAGAAGCCGGACCATTCATTTCCAATCCGATCGAACAGGCGATCAATAAATATTGCCTTTCGGATTTTAAAAACTCACTCTCCATCCACATTTCCAAACTGGGCGCAAAAGCCAGGTTACTGGGCACGCAGGCGCATTTGTTTGAGCATTTGATCGCAAAAGAATTTTCCTGAGAAATAATATTAGGGGCTGACTTAGTACTTTTAGAAAGTAATAAATCAGCCCTGTATTTTTGCGACTTCGCTGAGGATCAATTCTGTTGAACCAACTCCTTCCGCAATATAATTTTTGTTAACATTTCCCGCTTCATTCCGCAATTCGGATGATTTAATCCATTGGTCCACAACAGCAATTAGCTCTGCTTTGTCCATCACAGCAACAGCGCCTTTTCTTTCGATCAGATCAACTGCTTCCTGAAATTTGTGATAACGCTTATTTCCAAAAGTGATGGGAATGCCAAAGGTGGCGGCTTCAAGAATGTTATGCAGCCCCGAACCAAATGATCCGCCGATATAAGCCATATCGCCGTATTGGTATAAAGACGACAACATCCCAATGTTATCAATCACGAGATAATCACATTCCCTACTATTGACATTGTCGGAAATTTCCGAGTATAAAAGCGTTTTCCCATCTAAACCTTGCCGCCATTTCGCTATCTCCTCTTTGTGGATTTCGTGCGGGGCGACGATTGCTTTCAGTGAGCCTCTAAAATGATTTAAAACAGGGATAAGCACCTGCATATCAGCTTCCCAAGCCGATCCTACGACTAAGCAAAGCTTGTTATCCCGAAAATTTACCACCTCAGGCAGATCTTTCACATGAAGTGCAATAGCAGAAACGCGGTCAAATCTGGTGTCGCCGGCCAGGATGCAATGTTGTACGCCTATACCATGAAGCAATGTGAGCGATTGTTGGTTTTGTACAAAAATATGATCGAACAAACTGAGCATCTTCCTGAAAAATCCACCTCTTTTTTTAAAAAAAATCTGATCGGGCCGGAAGATTGTGGAGAAGGAAACAATGTGTGATCCGTTCTTTTTCAGCTCAACGAGATAATTGTACCAAAACTCATATTTGATAAAAAAAGCAATTTTCGGCTGAACGATTTTGACAAAACGCCTCGCGTTGGACGCGGTATCCCAGGGAAGGTAACATATGTAATCCGCACCAGTATAATTTTTTCTGACCTCGTAACCGGACGGAGAGAAAAATGTCAACAGAATAAAGTGATCCGGAAACTGTGTTTTGTATGCCTCAATAACCGGTCGGCCCTGCTCAAATTCCCCTAATGAAGCCGCATGGAACCAAGCCACGGAACGCCCGTTTGCCAACTTTTGAAAACCACTTTCCATCTCGTCCAATAACCCATCGCGACCTGCAACTCCAAGCTTGACCTTGTGATTAAATAAAGCCGCAATGCGCATCAACGAGGCGACGGTGCTGATTGCGCTTTGATAGATAACTTCGGACAAAAGACTCTGATTAAAAGAAGATTAGCGAAAAATTTATTTCAGAAAATCCCGGAAGCGCGGGATGACTGGCAGGCTTTTTTATTTCTTTTTTCGTTTAAAGAACATAAATGTACAAAAAACCGTTAAAGTGGTGGCGATATTCAGCGGCTTTACACTATAATTTTGTACTTTCACTGTTCATACTACACTTCCAATTGTAACAGAGAACTAGATCTAAATATATGATGCGTGTAAAATTTTTACTATCAGTATCTATTCTGTTTGCACTATCAACAGATATATATGCGCAACGTCGGGCGAAGGCTGAGGACAATGAAGAGAGCTATAAATCTTTTACTTCCTTTGGGGTAACAACAAATACCAATTCGGGAATATTGGGTGGTGCGGTTTTCAGGCAGTCTTCGGCGCTGGGTTCAAAGTTGTTTGGCAAAAACCAATACAGATATCTGGCACTTGAACTAGTGAATGTAAAGCACCCTAAAGAGCTTTCCCAGCAGGATTTTGTTACAGGAGCAAGACTTGTATATGGAAAACAGAATTATCTTTTTGTTTTGAGACCGGAATACGGACGCGAGCTTACATTGTTCAGCAGACAGGATGACGAAGGCATTTCTATCAGCGGGATATTGGCTGCGGGACCTTCATTAGGTCTTGAAAAACCATATATGGTGCAGTTTCAAAGTTCCGACGGTCGTGTTGTTACTGAACCGTTTGACCCTGTAAAACATGCCGGAAGCACGCAGACGACGGGCATTGTTGGAGCGGGAAGCTTTTTTCAGGGCTTCGGACAAACGAAGATCGTTCCTGGCTTACATGTAAAAACAGCAATGAGCTTCGAATTAAGCGCTTTCCGTGAGAATGTAACGGGTGTGGAAATTGGTTTTATAGCAGAAGCATTTACAAGAAAAGTGCAGATTATGGCGTTCGCCGAAAACAGAAGCTTCTTTACTTCGGGTTACTTAACTCTTTATTTTGGAAGCAAAAAGCGATAAATAAATTAGCAATTGACAGCTTGACTTGCAAAAACCGGGCTGTCAGAGATTACGAATAAATATGATTGAATTACCTGTTATTCCCTCAGAGCGCAAGAAAAGACCAGATTGGTTGAGGGTTAAGCTGCCAGCCGGTCCGGAGTTTAGGAAAGTAAGGCAACTGGTTGATAATTATAAATTGCATACGATCTGCGAAAGCGGAAGCTGCCCTAATATGGGCGAATGCTGGGGCGCGGGAACGGCCACGTTTATGATCCTGGGCAATGTTTGTACGAGAAGCTGCAGTTTTTGTGCAGTGGCTACGGGCCGGCCGAATGAATATGATACCGACGAGCCGAGACGTGTTGCCGAAGCGATCAAACTTATGCAGGTAAAGCATGCGGTTATTACATCCGTGAACCGGGATGAGTTGAAAGACAGAGGCGCCGAGATCTGGTATCAAACAGTAAGACAGGTCAAAGAAAATACACCTGAAACCACCATTGAAACGTTGATTCCGGATGTTAAAAATAACTGGGATGCGTTGATCCACATGATTGAAGCGGGCCAGGAAGTTGTTTCGCACAATATGGAAACAGTAGAACGTTTATACCGTGCGGTACGCCCTCAGGCTAAGTACGAAAGAAGCCTGGAACAGATCAGAAGAACGAAAGATTTTGGTCAGCGCACCAAATCCGGCATTATGCTCGGCCTTGGTGAAACGCAAGATGAGGTTCACAAAGCCATGGATGATCTTGCGGCCAATGGCCTCGACATCCTTACTTTGGGACAATATCTGCAACCCACCAAAATGCACCACGAAGTGATCGAATGGATCACACCTGAAATGTTCGACAATTACAGGGAAGAAGGTCTGAAACGCGGACTTAAATACGTAGAATCGGGGCCACTGGTAAGATCCAGCTATCACGCTGAAAGGCACGTGAATGTTCCGATTTGAGTTATAATCAAAATTTGAAAAGCCTGCTTTCTGTTGAAAGTAGGCTTTTCAGTTTATAAATGCCTGCTGCACTATGCAAATCAGTGCATTCCGAATGGCTTTTTTAAGTCTCTTTTATTTGGTTAATATCCCAAAAAAATTCAATTTTGTTTTCTAATCCATACACTAACTTCACATTTTTTTGCTGAATTAACATTTTCAATTTATGCCATACTTATTCACCTCGGAGTCCGTATCTGAAGGACATCCTGACAAGGTCGCCGATCAAATATCAGATGCTTTAATTGATAACTTCTTAGCTTGGGACACTAACAGTAAGGTAGCCTGCGAAACTTTGGTAACAACCGGCCAGGTTGTATTAGCAGGTGAAGTTAAGACAAACACTTATCTGGATGTTCAGAAAATAACACGCGATGTTATTAGAAGAATCGGATATACGAAGAGTGAATACATGTTTGAAGCGAACTCCTGCGGTATTTTATCTGCGATTCACGATCAGAGTGAGGACATTAACCAGGGCGTTGACCGTGCAGTTGCTTCCGAAAGCTTTGAAGAAAAAGCAAATGCGCAGGGTGCAGGTGACCAGGGAATGATGTTTGGTTATGCAACGCGTGAAACTGAAAACTACATGCCTTTGGCATTGGACCTTGCACACAAGATCCTTCAGGAGATGTCTGCGATCAGAAACAATGAGTCAAGCCTGATCCCATATCTTCGCCCGGATGCAAAATCCCAGGTAACGATCGAGTACAGCGATGAAAATGTTCCTTTGCGTATAGACACGATTGTTGTTTCTACACAACACGACGATTTTGATTCCGAGGCCGACATGCTTGCGAAGATTAAAGCGGATGTGATCAACATTGTAATTCCACGTGTGAAAGCTAAGCTTACTCCTGAACTTCAAAAATTGTTCACGGGAGATATCACGTTTCACATTAACCCGACGGGCAAGTTCGTAATTGGCGGCCCGCACGGCGACACGGGACTTACAGGACGTAAAATTATCGTTGATACTTACGGTGGAAAAGGAGCCCACGGTGGCGGTGCTTTTTCAGGAAAAGATCCTTCCAAAGTTGACCGTTCTGCTGCCTATGCAACGCGCCATATTGCCAAAAATATGGTTGCATCAGGACTTTGTGACGAAGTGCTTGTACAGGTTTCCTACGCAATCGGTGTCGCTGAGCCTTGCGGTTTATATGTGAACACTTACGGAACAGCCAAAGTATCCGGCAATGACGGCGAGATCGCAACGAAAATCGGAGAGATCTTTGATCTTCGCCCGTACGCAATCGAGCAACGCCTGAAATTACGTAATCCAATCTACTCTGAAACAGCTGCTTATGGTCATATGGGCCGTAAAAACGAAGTCGTTAAAAAGTCTTTCAAAGGCGCTAATGGCGAAGAGAAAGAGGTTGAGGTTGAATTGTTTACGTGGGAAAAACTTGATTTTGTGGATGCAATCAAAGAGAAGTTTGCATTGTAATTGCATATAAGTTCTTAATGCTCAGGCCGGCTAATCACCGGCCTTATTTTTTGTCTATCCAAAAAACATATATAATATTTTGATAATCTCCTATTTTCAAAATATTGATCTGATTCTTCAATTAATCCCTACCTTTAACTAATATTTTCACGATAACTGCGTTCCTAAGGGGCTGTTTATTTATTTCAATTAAGATACTTTTTGTTACCGCCTCTAATATGCAATATCAAAAAATCAAGTTTACGAATGCGGGTAAGAGCACATTCTTTCCTACACTTCGACAACGGGTAGATCAGTATTTCTCTTCCAATAACATTTGCAAGTCGGGCGGCAAAAAGATCATTTACAAGGCATTCTTCATGCTAAGCCTGTATTTGATTCCTTACATTCTTATTCTCTCAGGCAGTTTCTCAAACTTATCCATGTTCATCATGACCATTGTGATGGGATTTGGCGTGGCCGGGGTTGGAATGTCTGTCATGCATGATGCCATTCACGGATCGTTGGCCACTTCCAATGTGCTGAACAAATTTTTTGGTGCGTCAATTTATCTTTTGGGAGGCAATGCTTATAACTGGGAAGTGCAGCACAACAGGCTTCATCACACATACACCAACATTCATGAAGTAGACGAAGACATTACCGGCAAGTTTCTGCTCCGCTTATCGTTTCAGGAAAAACAAAAGCAAATTCACCGTTTCCAGCACATTTACGCATTCTTTTTATATAGTCTGATGACCTTGTCGTTCCTGTGGAAAGACTTCAAGGAAATTTCTCTTTTTAACAAAATGTCCGAATCTGGCATGACCAAGCCTTTTCCCCGGAAAGAGCTTATCAGGCTTGTGGTTACCAAAGTTGCCTACATCCTGTTCATTTGCGTGATTCCGCTTTATTTCACATCCTTAACATTCGGACAGTGGTTTATCGGATTTATGGCCATGCATTGTACTGCGGGAATGATCCTGAGCACTGTTTTCCAGATGGCGCACGTTGTTGAAGGTGTTGATCAGCCGGAGCCTAACAACCTGGGTTGTGTTGAAAATGCATGGGCAGTGCATCAGCTGCAAACCACTTCCAATTTTGCGGGAAGAAACCGCTTTTTGTCGTGGTATATCGGCGGCCTGGATTACCAGATCGAACATCATTTGTTCCCATCCATTTCCCACATTCACTATCACGCACTATCGCCTATTGTACAAGCCACTGCGCAGGAATTCGGGTTGGATTACAATGCTAAGGCAAACTTCGCCAATGCGCTGGGATCACACATCAGGATGCTCAAAAGCATGGGCAGAGCCTGATTCAGACCGGGTCAACTATTTCACTTTCGCGGGCAACTTGTTCAATCATTTTCATTTTCTCGAAATTCTTTGGTCTTGAGAAGAATGTATAAATGGCGGGGATTACATACAATGTGAGGACCAGCGAGAAGAGTAGTCCGCCCATAATCACAATTCCCATCGACATCCGGCTCTTGCCGGCAGAACCCAACGCCATAGCAATCGGTAATGCACCCAGAATTGTTGCAAGACTTGTCATCAGGATTGGCCTGAAACGCAATGTTGCTGCTTCAAGAACAGCTTCCTGAATGCCTAAGCCCTTCTCTCGTAATTGGTTGGCAAATTCAACAATCAGGATACCATTTTTGGTTACCAAACCGATCAGCATAATCATCCCGATCTGACTGAAAATATTCAGTGTCTGATCAAAATACCAGAGTGAGAAAACCGCCCCACCAATAGCCAACGGCACGGTAAACATAATAATGAACGGATCGACAAAGCTTTCAAACTGTGCTGCGAGGATGAAGTAGATCAATACCAACGCCAGGAAAAAGGAGAACATCGTGTTCGAAGAGCTTTCTGCATAATCCCGGGAAGACCCGCTTAATGATGTCTGAATGGATTCATCTTTCAACTTATCCCGGATCCTGTCCATAGCAGCGATGCCGTCGCCGATTGTTTTGCCAGGTGCTAACGCTGCCTGCACCGTCGCACTCATGTATCGGTTATAATGGAAAAGTTGTGGGGGACTGCTTTCCTCCTCAGCTTTGACAATGTTATCCAGCTGGACCAAACTCCCGTTACCGGTTTTCACAAACATACTTTTCAAATCCAGAGGCTCATCACGGTTCGCGCGATCATATTGCCCGATCACCTGATATTGGCGGCCATTCATGGTAAAATAGCCAAAACGCTGACCCGCGAATGCAAGCTGCATAGTTTGGGCAACATCCTGAACTGTCACACCCAGCGACTTGGCTTTTTCACGTTCGATCGCAATCTGGATTTCGGGCTTGCTGAATTTCAGATTGACATCCGTAATGGCGAATGTCGGGTCATTGGAAGCTTCCTCCATGAATTTGGGAACATAATCACGAAGTTTCTCGAAATCCGGCGCCTGGATCACATACTGGATTGGCAGCCCGCCGCGGGAATCCACGGAAATAGTCTGCTGCTGCACGACGAATGACTTCGCATCCGGCATTAATTTCAATTTTTGGTTGATATAATCTGCAATTTCCTGCTGCGATTCCTTACGATCTTTTTTATCCACTAATGCAATCCTGCCACTTCCCGTGTTTGCCGCGCCGAGGCCGGAATTTCCGGGAGATGTAATGAGCATTAGTCCTTTTTTGCCCGGCATGGAATCCATTAGCATTTGCCCTACTTCCTGCACATAACGATCTGTAAATTCAAATGACGAACCTTCCGGCGCTGTCATATTGATCCTGAACCAGTTGCGGTCATCCAGCGGCGCGAGTTCGGATTGCAGGCCTTTCCCAAAAAACCAGATCATTGCCACTGTCACGGCTACAATTGGAACTGCAACCCAGCGCATTTTAAGGAATTTGGCCAGAGCGTTGCCGTAATTATTTGTGATACTTTCAAAAAACGGCTCTGTCTTTTCGTAAAACCAGCTTTTTTTGTGCGTTTTACGAACCAGGTAAGCATTCAGCATCGGTGTGAGCGTCAACGATACAAAAGCAGAGATCAAGACGGCTGCGGAGATCACAATCCCAAATTCCCGGAAGAGCTTTCCGACAAAGCCTTCCATAAAAATAACAGGAAGGAAAACCGAAGCCAATGTGATCGATGTAGACAAAACAGCGAAAATGATCTCGTTAGCTCCTTTGATAGCAGCCTCAATAGGCCCCATCCCCTGCTCTATTTTCTTAAAAATGTTCTCCGTGACGACAATCCCGTCATCCACTACAAGTCCGGTTGCCAGAACAATGGCCAGCAGCGTGAGCACATTAATCGAAAAACCCATAATGTACATCACAAAAAACGTCCCGATCAGGGACACCGGAATGTCAATGAGCGGCCGGAAAGCAATGAGCCAGTCGCGGAAAAACAAATAAATAATGATCACAACCAGCACGATGGCGATAAGCAGCGTTTCACCCACTTCCTCAATGGAGCGCTCCACAAATATGGTGTTATCAATCAGTGTATCAAGCTGATAATCTTTTGGAAGCTCTCTTTTAATGTCCGCCATGCGCTTATTGACCTCCTCTGCAATGTTGAGATAATTAGCTCCCGGCATCGGCGAAATCGCCAAACCAATCATCGGAACATTATCCAGCCTAAGCACCGTTTCTTCATTTTCCGGCCCCAAAGCAGCGTAGCCAATGTCTTTCAAATGAACGGTTTGTGTCGGTGAATTTTTAATAATCAACTCATTAAAATCCTCTTCCGTCCTGAATCTTCCAATCGTTTTTACTGTAAGCTCGGTATTGTCCCCCGCAAGTTTTCCGCTTGGCAATTCAACATTCTCCTTATCCAGGGCGATTTTCACATCTTGCGTAGTAATGCCAAGAGACGCCATTTTGATGGGGTCCATCCAGATACGCATTGCATATTTTTTTTGCCCAAAAATCCGTATCTCACTCACGCCTTCGATGGTCTGCAACCGTTGGGCGATCACATTCTCCGCATAATCACTCACTTCCAAATGCGATCTTGTATCGCTCTTGAACGTAAGCACAATGATCGGTTCCGAGTTGGCATCCGCCTTCGCAACAACGGGTGGCCCATCAATATCCAATGGCAATGTCCGTGACGCCGAGCCAACCTTATCCCGCACGTCGTTAGCGGCGCGCTCCATATCCACACCAATGTCAAATTCAACCGTTATCTGGCTCGTTCCCTGGCTGCTCGTAGAGTTGATCGATTTGATCCCTTCAATACTATTAAGCTGTTTTTCAAGCGGTTCTGTGATCTGTGATTCAATAATGTCCGCATTGGCCCCGGTATAGCTCGTCCGAATTGAAACCACCGGCGGGTCAATGGACGGGAATTCTCTCATTCCCAGAAACTTGTAACCCAGAAATCCGAACAATATGATCAGCAGGTTCATGACGATCGCCAGAACCGGCCGCTTGATAGAGAGTGTTGATATACTCATAATTGGAGATTAATGTCGGCAGACATTCTTTTTGACATGTTCACGATTCCTTCCTCAATTCACACGTACAGGCGTATTAGGCTTAATAGCAATGATTCCAGATGTAATAAGCGAATCGCCCGGCTGCAAACCTTCAATTACCTGAATTTTCTTATCTGTCCGCAATCCCGTCACGACCATTGCTTCCTGTGCTTTGCCGTTTTTTACCACGAACACTTTTTTCCCTTTCAAAACAGGGACTATCGCCTCAGTTGGAATCATCATAGCCGATTTATTGGCATCCAGATCCGCAAGGATCTTAACAAACATGCCCGGTACAAATCGCCCGGATGGATTGGGCGCTATGGCCCGCACTTTCAGCGTCCGCAGACTTTCCTCCACTTTCGGATCTATCGCAAGAATTTTAGCATTGTAAGTCGATGGATCACCGTCAAGATTGAATTTCACAACATTGCCCACCCTGATATTAGGCGCGTATTTTTCCGGAACAGTGAAATCAACCTTCACCGGATTGCTTTGCACGATCGTTACGATGGGCGTACCCGGCGCCAGATATGCACCTTCGCTTATGTATTTCAATCCTATCCGCCCGCTGAATGGTGCCCGGATCTCCGTTTTTTCCAGCTGTGCTTGCAGAACCTCTTTCTCAGCCTCCAAAATCCTGATATTGTTCGAAGTCACATCATATTCCTCAAGGTTGATCGCTTCCACATTCAAAAGCTTTTTTTGACGTGCCTCAATTTTTTTATTAAGCTCCTGATTATAAGTTACTTTTTGCAACTGTGCTTGCAGCTCGCGATCATTGATTTTCCCGATAAGCTGGCCTTTTTCAATGGATGCACCTTCCTTAATGTTTAATTTGATCAACCTACCCGATGCCTCAGCCATGACATTCACTTCCTCATTGGGAATGACCGTACCGGAAGCAAATATCTGGTTTTCAATGGACTCTCTTTTTACGATGTATACATTTACAGGCACTGCCGCGCTGCCTGCGGAACCTCCTTTACTTCCACTGCCTTTCACTTCCGAGGGCTTATCTTTTCCCGGCTTGGAGAAAACGAACAGCTTCCCCAGCACAAGCACAATGATTATCCCTCCAACCAGCATTATTGTACGCATAGATCAATTAAAATAAATTTCGTTCAATTCGAATATTAATAAATTATATTCCTTCAAAAGCGTTATTAAAGATACTTCATATTGTACAAAGCGGCAATCGGTTCGCTTTTTACTTCTGTTGAATATTAAATTCCAATGAAGTTCGGTGCATTAAACCGCCGCCGGGTAAATGGTTTCAAAAACATTTTGGCTTTCCATTATATTTAGCAAAAGTATTATAGCAGCCCAAAATGCTGATTTTCACGAAATTTCAATTCGTCCGACAAACAATATGACGACAACCCGCCATTGCCTCCACTATATCATCACGCTGTTACTATTTTATCTCCCTATGTACACGCACGGACAAAACAAGATCAAAAATTACGAGGCACAATGGAAAATTGTCGAAGGGCATCAGCAGAAAAAACTGCCTAAATCCGCACTGGAAGAGGTCAGGAAAATTTATGATTTAGCCAAAAAAGAAAATCAGGAAGCACAGGTCATCAAAGCTGCGGTTTACATGGTCAACTTGCAGGCGGAGACAAGGGAAGACCAGCAGGTGGCGGCTATTAAAGAACTGGAAAAAGAGGTTTCGGAGAGCAATGGCGCACCAAAATCCATTCTTACAAATTTGCTGGCATCCGCTTATTACAGCTATTTTCAGGAAATCCGCTGGCAGGCCTATCAACGAACAGCAACAATAAATTTCAAAAAAGACGACGTGAGCACCTGGTCAACGGAAGATTTTCATCATAAAATCTCCTCGCTTTACCTTTCGTCCATTGCCGATGAAGCACTTCTCAAACAAACAAAACTAGACGCATTTGACGCGATTATAAGCAAAGGGAACACAAGAAAGTTGCGACCGACATTGTATGACCTGCTTACGCAAAAGGCTTTGCAGTATTTTGCTTCGGACGAGCGCGACATAAAAAAGCCTTCCTACAAGTTTGAAATCGACAAAGCCTCCGCATTTGATCCTGCCGCCGATTTCGTCCATCGGAAATTCGAAACAAACGACAGCTCGTCTCTGGAATTTTTTGCCCTTCAATTATATCAAAAACTGATTGCATTCCATCTTAATGATCCGCAACCCGACGCGGTTATCGACATTGATTTACAACGGCTTCAGTTTGTCCGTCAAAAATCCGTGCACCCCGACACGGACACGCTTTACTATATGTCCCTGAGCCATTTGGCGGATCAGTATCAGCAAACGCCCGCAGCCGCGCAGGCCTGGTATATGAGAGCTTTTTATCATGAACAAAAAGGAAGTTTTTTCAAAGCGGATAGCGATACGACGAACCGTTTTGAAAGAGTGAAGGCCGCCGCGATATGTGAAAAAGTCATCAAAGAAAACCCAGAGACAGAGGGTGGGATCAATGCTTATAATCTGCTTAACAGCATAAAAAGAAAAGAATTACAGTTTACAACCGAGCAGGTCAACATTCCCGACAAGCCTTTTCTTGTGTTTGTGGAAAGCAGAAATCTCAATTCACTCTTTCTGAAAATCGTCAAAGCCACAGACGAGATCAAAAAAAGCTTTGAGAAAAATAACATTCAGGAGACTTTTAAAATGCTCCATAACTCTTCCGCCCTGCGATCCTGGGAGCAAAAGCTGCCTGATACAAAGGATTTTCAGCAGCATTCGGTAGAAATTAAGGTAGATGCACTTCCCGCTGGCGAATACGTATTATTTGTCAGCCCTGACGCAGCACTCGCCGAAAGCAAGTCGGTTGTTGGTGTTAAGCTGCTGTATGTAAGCAACATTGGTTACGTTCAGCGAGGGGAAGATTTTTTTATACTGAACCGTGACACCGGACAGCCCCTGGTGGGCGCTAATGTTACTTTTCTGAATACAAAATACGACTATCAATCAAGGAGTTACATCAAAAAAAGAGAATCGTCATATGTAGCTGACAAAAATGGCTATTTCAAAGAAAAAATTAGCGCTAAGGAACTGCAATCACAGAGCCAGATGCTGGAAATCACGCATGGGAACGATCAGTTGTTTATTCAGCAGGAAACGCGCACTTACTACAACGTTTACGACGACACGGAGCCGGATCAAGACGCGTCCATGATCTATCTTTTTACAGATCGCAGCTTATACAGACCGGGACAAACTGTTTATTATAAGGGCATTGCGGCCAAAGGAGAAAAAATCCTGCAAGATCAGGCGGAGAAAATTGAGATTGAACTTCAAAATACGAATGATGAGGTGGTCGGAAAAACCACGAAAACGGTCAATGAATACGGCAGCTTTTCCGGCTCATTTGTGCTTCCTACCGGCTCGCTCAATGGAGAGTTTTCAATCGTGGCCGATGATGATCACATCGCAACATTTCACGTTGAAGAATACAAGCGACCACGGTTTGCGGTTCAGTTTGACACATTGCGCAATTCCTACAAGCTGGGGGATACCATTAAAGTAAACGGAACAGGGACTGCTTATGCCGGAAATCAGATCGACGGCGCAAAAGTGGTTTACAGGGTCGTACGGAGCGAGCGGTTTTTATATCCATGGCTTTACAGATCCCGCTATTTCCCCACTGCCGAGCCACAGGAAATCGCGCATGGTGAAACCGTCACCGACGCTTCCGGAAAATTTAATATTCAGTTTGAAGCGATTCCCAATTTAAAAACGGACAAAAAGCGCGATCCGGTGTTTGATTACAGGATATATGCTGATGTGACCGACATTAACGGAGAAACGAGAAGCGCACAAACAGCGGTTTCCGTGGGATACAAGTCTATTTTGCTGAAAGCGGACATTGCCGAAAGCGCCTCGGTTGACAGTCTTGCAAACTTCAAAATCCGCACTGAAAATATGAATGGGCAATTTGTTTCATCTCCGGTAACCGTAAAAATTACGCATCTTTCTCCTGAAAATAGGCTGATCAAACCGCGCTACTGGCAGCGCCCGGATCTGTTCGTTATGACGAAGGCCGAATTTGTCAAGGCATTTCCTAATGATGAGTATGATAAAGAAACTGAGAAAGAAAACTGGCGGGAGCAAAATGTAGTGTTTGAAAAAACCGCTCAACTAAAAGAGGATGAGCCATTTTCATTAGACAAAACAAATTTCGGCGCCGGTTACTATAAAATCGAGATCACCGCGACAGACAGCAGCAATGCGGAAATTAAAGACGTCCAATACATTGAAATGATTGATGATAAGCGCAATAATCTCCCCTACCCACAATACATCAGCGCACAAGGTAGCGCGACCATTGAGCCGGGAGAAAGGACGACGATAAAGTTCGCAACCTCCGCCGACAATGCATTCATTATTAGCAGTTCAGGCAAAAAATCGAAGCCGGACAATTTTACATTTTATAAGTTAAATGCTGAAAAGCGGACATTCGACATTACGGCTTCCGAAGCAGACAGAGGCGGATTTGGGGTTGATTATATATTTGTAAAACACAATCGTGTGCATCAATATCAGGATTTTGTAAATGTTCCGTGGACAAATAAGGAACTGAAAATTGAATATCAGACATTCCGGGACAAAACGCTGCCTGGAAGTGCAGAAAAATGGACGGTGAGGATTTCGGGTTATAAAAAAGACAAAGTGGCTGCTGAAATGCTCGCCAGCCTGTACGATGCATCGCTCGACCAGTTTTATCCGCATCAATGGTCGAAGCCAGCACATTGGCCTATTGCAAACGGGGTTTCCAGGTGGGAAAACGGGATCAGCTTTATGCAAAAAGAGGCACTGGCTTTCAATTTGGCCTATGCTCCTTACAAGAGTTTTGAGAAGCAATATGACGAGCTGATTTCTACAAATGCAGTGGGAGTTCAATTTCTGGAACGTATGCCAGGAAGGGGTGGGCGTAATGCGCGGAGTCGGGTGATGTCTATGAGCGTAGGTGTAAAAAAGAGCGGGCCGCCCTCCGAAGAAATAAAGGAATCGGTGGTTGCTCAGCAGACTGGTATAGGGCAGGATGCTGCTGCATTAAATGAAGTAGTGATGGTTGGTTACGGCGTTCAAACTAAACCCGGACCTCAAAAAGGAAAGGATCAGGGGGTACCATCCCCAAGAAAGAACTTCAATGAAACTGCCTTCTTTCTGCCGGATCTGAAAACGGATAAAGAAGGTGCTATAACCTTCTCATTCACGATGCCCGAAGCATTGACACGCTGGAAATTTCAGGCATTGGCACACACCAAAGAGCTCGCAATGGGTTATAGCAGTAAGGAAATTGTCACGCAAAAGGAGCTCATGGTGCAACCCAATCCGCCAAGATTTCTGCGCGAAGGAGACAAGATTTCATTCGCTACGAAAGTTGTTAATGTGTCTGATCGCGCATTAGCCGGCAAAGTGTCATTGCAAATGTTTGACTCTGAAAGCAACGAGCCGATTGATGCACTATTTGGCAATGCTAAAATTGAACAGGACTTTCATGTGGCTGCCGGGCAAAGTACAGTGGCGCAGTTTGCACTTAACATTCCAAAAAACCATTCAAAAGCAGTCACCTGGCGGATAGTTGCCACGACGGACAACCTTTCCGACGGCGAAGAAAATACTTTACCTGTGCTATCCAACCGGCTTTTGGTTACTGAAACTTTGCCTTTAACCCTGCGCGGAACGGGGAGTAAGCAGTTCAAAATGGAAAAGCTGATCAATTCTGCTAATGCTAAAACCCTTACAAATCAGTCGCTAACCGTAGAATACACCAGCAATCCGGCCTGGTATGCGGTCCAGGCACTGCCTTATTTAATGGAATATCCTCACGACTGCGCAGAACAAACCTGGAACCGTTACTATGCCAATTCCATGGCTGCCAACATTGTTGCTACCTCGTCCAGGATAGCCGGAGTGTTCGATACCTGGCGTAAAAGTGACACAACGGCCTTGTTAAGCAATCTTCAAAAAAATCCCGAGCTGAAATCGCTGCTTCTGGAAGAAACACCTTGGGTCCTCGCAGCAAAAACGGAAACTCAACAGAAAAAGAACATTGCATTGCTTTTCGATCTTTTGCGGATGACCAACGAATTGAGCAGCGCCATCGAGAAATTGCAACAGTTACAAAACCCTGATGGCAGCTTCGCATGGTTCAAAGGCGGGCCGGACGACCGTTACATGACGCAGTACATAGCAAGCGGAATCGGGCATTTGCGGAAGGCCAAAGCAATTCAGAAAAGTCAGGAAGAGAAGCTCGCGGCGGTAATCGAAACATCAATCCCTTATCTCGACGCGCGGATTATGGATGATTACAATGATCTGATCAGACATAAAGTTAATCTGAAAGATTACGCACCATCTGCATTAGTCATTCAATATCTGTATATGCGGAGCTTTTTTTCGGATAAGCCCATACCAGCCGCTTCCCAAAAGGCATATGCCTATTTTATGGCACGTGCGAAACTCACCTGGACCAGCCAGACGAAATTTATGCAGGGTATGACCGCCATCGCATTGCACAGGTCCGGTGATAAAATAACGCCAAATGCGATCCTGAAATCACTGAAACAAACGGCGATTAATCATGAAGAACTGGGCATGTATTGGAAAACAAACCAACGCGGCTGGTGGTGGCATGAAGCTCCCATTGAGCGCCAAGCATTGTTAATTGAAGCTTTTCAGGAAATTGCGAATGACATCGCGGCCGTTAATGATATGAAAACCTGGCTTTTGAAAAACAAGCAAACCAACAATTGGGAAAGCACAAAGGCCACCGCAGAAGCTTGCTATGCGCTGCTAATGACCGGCAATAACTGGATTGCAGATAATCGAACGGTGTCCGTTTATCTTAATAAAACGAAATTGGAGCCGGAAAAAGCGGAAGCAGGGACAGGTTATTTCAAAAAAGCCGTTGCAGGAAATAAAGTGAATGCGGAGATGGGTAACATTGAAGTGCAAGTGACCGGTGAGAAAAGCATATCTAATGCACCGTCATGGGGTGCCATTTACTGGCAGTATTTTGAAGATCTTGATCAGATAACCTATTCCGAAACACCTCTTAAACTATCAAAAAAGCTTTTTATTGAAAAAAACACAGATAATGGGCCTATACTCACACCCGTTAATGCAGGCGATATCCTCCACGTTGGCGACAAAGTAAAAGTCAGGATCGAGCTTCGCGCTGACCGGGATATGGAATATGTGCATATGAAAGATATGCGGGCTTCCGGATTTGAACCTGTAAATGTATTGAGCAGCTACAAATGGCAGGAAGGTCTGGGTTACTATGAAAGCACGAAAGACGCCAGCACCAATTTCTTTTTCAGCACATTACAAAAAGGCAGTTACGTTTTTGAATATCCACTTTTCATCAATCAGGAAGGCAATTTCAGCAACGGCATCACCACCATCCAATGCATGTACGCACCCGAATTCACCGCGCATAGTGAAGGAATCCGGGTTCAGGTTGGGAAATGAAGTGCAGCGGGGAGTTTTCCGGTTCAGGAAACTGCCCGCTGAATTTTCAATATTGCATGCGCGAATGCTTCCATATCCTCTTTCTCCCCCAGCATGGCATGCTGTAAGATCCAGACGGCGTCGTTGGCGCAGGCTTGTTCGGCAACCGGACAATATACATGACTGTAATCAACGTGGTCCGGGATGGCGTAGCACATGAAGTTTTTGTTTTGAAAAAGGGGCTGCTTGTATAAAGGGTGCGGATAACCCTTGAAGCTGGGAACCCCTTCCGCAGAAAGCATTGCTGCAAAATCGTTTCTTGAAAGCCCGCCAAATGCTGTGGGATCGTATTTAAATATATATATGTGATAACAATGTAGGGTGATCGCTTCACTGCGCGACAAGGGTGTAACGCCGTTCATATCCCAAAATAATTGATTCAAATACAAACCATTATCATTCCGCTTCTTAGTCTGCGCTTCCAATCTTTTCAACTGTCGTGAAAGCAAAACGGCTTGCATTTGCGTTATCCGGTAATTGCAGCCTGGATTGTAATGATCATACCATTGCCCACCTTCAATGCGGCCGACATTGCGCAGCGAACGCATCATCGCATACAACGCATCGTCGTCCGTAATCACGATCCCGCCTTCACCGGATGTCAGATTTTTGGATGACTGAAAGCTGAAACTGCCTACATCGCCTATCGAACCTAACTTTTTGCTTTTGTATTCCGCTCCATGGGCGTGTGCGGCATCTTCAATGACGCGCAAGCCATGCCTTTTCGCTATGTCCATGATCGCATCCATATCGCAGGCCAGCCCGCCGAAATGTACCGGAATGATTGCTTTTGTGCGCACGGTAATGGCTGCCTCAATCGCCTCAGGGCTAATATTATAAGTGTCAGGATCAATATCCACGAACACCGGAACGCAATTACATTCTATCACGGATGAAGCCGTTGTGATGAACGTATAGGGAGGAACGATAATCTCGTCACCCGGTTTTACACCGCAGGCAATCAATGCAAGGCGGAGCGAAACGGAGCCGTTTACGCAGGTGATGGCATATTTACTTCCGCAGTAGGCAGCGAACTCTTGTTCAAATTTTGCGACTTCATCCGCGCAATCAGGATTTCCCCATTTTCCGCTTTGAACAATTTCAGTGACTGCATTTACATCACTGGCATCATATACCGGCCACAAAAATTCCTTGTTGACAGCCTTAGGCCCGCCATTTATTGCCAGTTTCTCCTTCATTTCAATGTTTTGCAAAATCAGATTTGTTTGTGTGTACAACCTTTGATATTACTAAACCACGCCTTTTTCAGGCTACTATTTTCAAGAGCCAAATAGCTTTATAGTCCGCTTTTCATAAAGAAAAGTATTTCTCTCACATACCATTCACATTCATGATGAACAATCGACAACTATCTCATGCGCTACTCATTGCAGGCATGTCACTAGGCACGGCGTGGGCTGTCCGCGGACAATTCGGACATGAACAGGGAGCAGCCTGGGCTGGTGGAATCGGAGGTCTATGCATTATCTTGCTGGCCAAACGCCAGGACTGGTATGCAAAAGCTTTTCATCTTGCCCTCACTTCCGCAGCGGGCTGGGGTGTTGGGGGTATTATCAGTTATGGCATGGTGGTAGGTTATGGAAGAGGCGTGGAGTTTGGGAATGTCTACTACGGCCTGTTAATGCTTTTCGTTATCGGCGGATTATTCGGGCTTCTCGGAGGCGGACTTTTCGGGATAATGCTTTCGGAAAAGCAAGATGAGCCGATCCAATGGCCACAACTGCTTGTGGAATTGACGGTGGGTGCCATCATATTTTACTATTTGCTGATTGAGGAATTTGGCTGGTTAATGACGCCGCCACGATCAGAAGCCTGGGCGGCGTGCTTCGGTATAGCTGTCGCCATGTTCTGGTATATGCTCAGGCGCAAGTATCATGCGGCGATCAGACTGGCGATTTTTACCGGCCTGGGAGCAGGTTTTGGATTTGCGTTTGGCAATTTCCTGCAAGTATTGGGCAGTGCTTCGGAGATTAAATTCAATTTCTGGAATGTCATGGAATACTCCATTGGCTTTTTCGGAGGAATTGGTATGGCGTATGGCACTTTTACTTCAAAATGGCCGATAAGTACAACAACAGTCAGGAAAGAAACTGTGCTCGCGCCCTCTTTCATTTTGATAGCGATCATTCCGTTTGTAGTGTGGGAGCAATCTTTTGGAACGGAACGTCTGCTGAACATTCTCAAAGAAATTTCACCATTGGGCGACGGCATATGGACGGTGAGACGTGCTCAGCTGACGGCTCTTTTGCTAATGATTTCGTTTGTAATATTTTCATACAAAAGATATTATAAAAATTACCCCGGTAATCAATTTTCTATTACCGGGGCCGAATTGTGGTATTTTTTCTTAGGTTACCTCGGCATGTACGTAATGTTCAGCATGCTGGTTACCATGTCATTTTTAAGCTTTTATCGCATCGAGCAATATTTGTACGTTGTCAATGTGTTTATCGTGATGAAGTTCATCGGGAGCCACGAGCCGAAATTCTACGATCGCGGTTTAAATTATAATCGCTGGTTTGTAAACCTCCTATTTTTACTAGCCTTTCTTGCAATCCTGACGGCCGTAGCGGTGACTTCCCATGGCGAATTGCAAGGGGCGCAAAGCCGGTTTTGAGTGAATAGCGCCCGTTTATTTGCTGATCACGAGTTGATCTTTAACATTGCCTTCCGGATCATAGCACTTATATGAAAGTGAATTCCCTTTGATCGCAATGTGCTGGTAAAGTGGGCCGTCCTTATATCTCACCAGGGCATAGTCCTCTTTGGGCCAGCGTTCCTGTTTACCCGGAATGCTGATAGACATCGTGTAAATTGTACCTTGCGCAGGTGTAGAGACGGGCTTGTCGTTGAACATCGGCTTTGTTCTCAAATAGTAATGCATATGCCCGCTCATTACCATATCAACATGGTATTTATCAAACAACGAGCACCACTCTTTCATGATCTCATCATACGGTTCCTCAAAATTGTAAGGCGGGAAATGAAACATGACAAATTTCCATTTCGCATTCGAATTTTTAAGTTTCTCTTCAACCCACGCCGTTTGTGCCGGAACTGATAATGTTGCGTCCAGCATCAGAAACAATGCGTTCTGGTAATTGAATGCATAACTCATTTCTGTTGGCTGCTTCCCGGGACCATTTTCGGGTAAACTGAACATTTCTTTGTACATCCACGCACCCAAACCGTCCTGGCTGTCATGGTTTCCGGGAACCGGCATTAAAGGTTTACCAGAGAAAACGCTGTTCGAATAGTCCCATAGCTTATCCCATTCGTCACGGTGCAGTCCTGTGCTTACCAGATCACCGGCAATGGAGAAGAATGCTGTTTCAGGATGTCTTTTCAGCGATTTTTTAGCCATATCGCCCCATATTTTGGAATAATGCGTATCCCCAAACCAGATAAACGAAAAATCATCCTTTTTTGAAGGTGCAGTTTTGAATGCAGCAGCCTGCGACCAGCTGCCGTTATCTGAATTTAATGCATAATGATAGGCCGTTCCCGGTGACAAGTTTGTGAGCCTGGCCGTAAACCTGTTCACGAAACGATCATTTTGAAGGAGCCTGTCTTCCATTCTAAAAACCGAAGCATCTGCAAAAAGCGTATCCGTTTTGCCTTTCCCCCAATACTTCACCCTGCCGGATTTCACTTCCGGGCTGGTTCGCCATTGAATGTCGGTTGTCGTTTCAGGATTACCGCTCCATGTCAGCATTACCTGATCCGGATCTGCGCCCGACGGCGTATCCGTCTTTCTAAACGCATTCACTAAAAGTGCCTCCCGAGCGCGTCCCCGGACAGTTGTGAACAGGACCTGACCTTTTAATGCTTCGGGAAGCTCGGTAATAACGAGTCCATCCCAGTCATGATAAGTGAAAGCGCCCAATTCTAATGTATCCAAAGCGTATTGCGATGGCATTACATCGGTGATCTGCAACTGATTATCCTTATTCTGAGGAGCCACACTGATGAAATAGACTTCTCTGTGCTTGTCAAAGCCATTTATGCCCAATCCAACATTCCCTGCCGGAAAATCTTTCTGCCAGACTTCATAATCATACTCTTCATTTTTGACGACCATGGAGGTTTTCCTGAAACCACTTTTCTCAATCCAGAAAGGGATGACTTTCTGACCCGTATGCCGCATCAATGAAACCGTTACGGGCACATTGGCATGGAATGTCCAGAATTTGTCAGCCAGAACGTCCTTATCATTTTCTGAAAGGAATTGCAGTATATATTGATCGGAAATCGTATCCAGCTGCGCGGAATTGAGTGTTTTATAAAGTTTTGTTACTGCATTATCAACCACCTCTTTCACAGTCCGGGATGTGTCCTGATTATCCGTTTTGCATGCTGCGAAAATGACTGCTAAGCAGACTGTCAATAATATTTTTGTTAAACGATTAGTAAACATGGTCCTGATTTTTATTGGCGGAGGGTTATTTCAAAATATATGTTTCAAGTGTTTCTAAACAAAAACCGCAATAAGATAAAAGGTGCAAATGCTGCATTCCTTTTATCCTATTGCGGTTTTTCAAATGCTTACGGGCTAGTTACCAGGGCTTTCCTGTGCCTTGAACCAGCCACGGTTTCGACCATTGACTATTTTTCTTGCGCGGTCCGGAAAAACTGGTTTCTTCCAGTCTTTCGATGGCATTTTTCACACTTTCACCGTTGTTGTTCAATTCATTATTGCTGTAAATAAAGCGCAGGGGAAGTGCACGGGAAACTGGCGCTACACCAGGAACAAGCTTCGGCAAACCTGTTCTGCGATAGTCAAACCAACCTTCCGTAGCCGCTGTCCAGCTCGAAACCCATTTTTGTTCGATGATCTGAGCTTGTGTGCCGTTGTATGCAACGCCTTTTTGTTTGATGAATGCATCATATCCGTCTGCCACACCCCAGGTTTGCAATGATTGCTTGATTCCATTGGCATAATTTGCTGCTGCATCACCGGCTGCCCATCCTTTTTGTGCGGCCTCTGCCAGGATAAAGGACGTTTCAGCGGCCGAAGCCAATCTTGCTTTCAAAATCCCGCCTTTATTTCCCTGATAAGTGTAGCTCAATTGCGAAGCATGCTGATTCTGCACCTGCTGACCAGTCGTTGGGTTTTCATTGAAATAAGTCGGATCAATCATGCCGGGAGGAACGCCTACATACTCGCCCGCATTCAAAGGACCATTAAATTGTTCAGGTCGGCTGGGTTTATATGTATTTGGGTTGAAATGACGGGTATACTTGTGTCCCGCGGCTATTTTTGCCTTCAATTCCTGCTCTGTGAAAGATTTCACACCTGTAAGGATCTTTCCATCCTCACGAATAAAATCATCCATCCCTTTGGCTAATGTAGGATCGGCGACCCAGCGAACATGAACGGGTAAAAACCAAACTTTCAGGCGCGGATCGCTATTGGCAACCAGATTGTTGATCAATGTGGACGCTGGCCTTCTCCTTCTCCAGTTGGATTCGCTTACATCAAATGCAGTTGCATTTGGCCAGGAATTGTTTCCGTCGGTGCCAATAAAATCCATTACTGCATCGTCACTGGCATCTTTGATATAAATACCTGATGCATAAACACTTTCAATGCCCGCTTTGGCAACATCGGGAAGCTTGCTTGAAATGCGCATATAATAACGGAGTAACAATGTGTTTGCAAATTTCTGCCACTTCTGCGCGTTTCCATTGTAATACACATCATAAGCTGGTGCATCCCTTTCGTCGCCGGTTGAACCGAAAATCGCAGAAGCAGCTTTCAAGTCCTCAACAATCCCTTTGTAGATCACTTCCTGACTATCAAACTTCGGAAGCATTGTGCCTTCGTCCCCTTTCAATGCCTCTGTGTACGGCGCATCACCCCATAGATCTGAGATCGTTCCGAAAATGAATGCACGCATGGTTAATGCAACGCCTTCATGGAATTTGAATTTTGTTTCAACGGCGCGCTTGTAAAGCAAGTTGTTGTTTCTCAGGAAACCGTACCAGGCTTTCCATTCGTCGTCTTCTTCGTTCCAGTTGTAGTCGTTGAAACCGTCTTTCCAGGCATCTTCCTGGGTATGCTGGATCACACCGGCAATTCTGCCGTAGCCCAACCGCACATATTGGTTGGCAACGCCCGTCATCACGGTCGGCATGATCAGGTTGGGATTGGCGCTGTTTGGATCAACACCATTTGGGTTTTCATTGATCTCCGTCAGGTCTTCTTTACAAGAAGTTACGACCAGCAGCGCGAGCATGAAAACAAGTCTGGGGATATATTTTAAAATCTTCATTGCTTTATATTTAAAGTATGATGAGCGAAAGCATTTTTCAGTTGAATGATCAGAAATCGAAATTCAGCTTAAATCCAAATGGGATCGTCCACGGCATCACGTTTTGTCTTTCAATTCCCTGACGGAACCCGCCTTTGCTAGGATCGGCCCAGAATGCACGCTCCGGATCGATGCCGATCTTGGAAGCCGTCCACAACATGATATTTCTGGTGTAGAGCGACAAGTTGGCGTTCCTTACCACACCGAAAAGGTTTGGTATTTTGTAAGACAATGTTACTTCACGCAGTTTTACGAATGATGCGTCGAATGTAACCTGCTGGTTAAAGCTCCAAGGATAGACAGCGGTAATTGGAAGATATTTCGTTCCTGCTCCGCCGAGCCATTCGTGATAAGCGCCTGATTCGTCCTGCCACACGCCAGGAATAAATGCTCCGTCACCATCCGGACCGAAACCGCCGGTTGCGGCTGTGTGCCCTCCTACTCTCGGGAAGTTTCCGTTTTGCGGGATGATATATTTTTCAGGATCTGATTTCAGCATGGCAACAAGCTCGTCCGGAGAATAAAGGCTCCCAGGGATCAGGTTGTCGATCTGGCGTTGCGATTTCCAGTCAGATTCTCCGTAACGATACGTGAATGACATAAACTCGCCGCCTTGTCTCCAGTCAAAGCTCAAACCCAACGAAAATCTTTTGTAAGTCAGATTAGCCTGCATACCCACGAGGAAATCGGGGTTATAGTTACCAACTTTCACATTGTTTTCCCGGCCGCCCAAGCTTTGCCAGTCCATATCACCGCCTTCGCCATCATAGGCAATGATTGGCCAGCGATAGTAAGGTGAATCCTTATCCTGAACAGTTGCGAAGCCACGGCTGTACATGTTACCAATTTGCTCACCTACGAACGTGTAAGCGCCAGCTCCATTTTCTCCCCATTGTTCAAAATAGGGGAAGTTAGGTGCCAACTCTTTTACGGTAACGCGGTTACGGCTGAAATTAGCATTCAAATCCAGGCTCCATCCGCCCCGGTTGCTGATTGGCGTTCCGCCCAAACCAATTTCCCAGCCACGGCTCACCAGTTTACCAGCATTGATGTTCTTGCTCGCATAACCTGTTGACGGCGCCATGGGAACACTGAAAATCTGGTTTGTATTAGCCCTGTCGTAGTAAGTGATGTCGAATCTCAAACGGTTATTAAACAAATTCAGGTCAATTCCACCTTCTGTTGAAGTCGCGATTTCCGGTAATAATGTTGGGTTAAGCAAATTGTCGCCCAGGTTCGCAGTAACGAGGTCGCCCCAGTTTCCTGTTCCAAGGTTTGGATACAACTGATAAGGATCTGTATCATTACCCACCTGTGCCCATCCTCCGCGTAATTTCAGCAACGAAACCGCCGAGGGCATATTAAATGTAGTACTCGCCAACCAGCTTAATGACGCGGATGGATAAAAATACGACCGATTGCTTTCCGGCAGTGTACTTGACCAGTCGTTACGTGCAGTCAAATCCAGATAAAGCTGGTTTTTAAAACCGATCGAGCTTAATGCATACAAACTGTAAATGGCTTTCTTGTAACTGCCGTTTCCAACGATCCTGTTACCAACCGGAATATTTGAAATGTTGTACAATCCCGGCACAGAAAGGTCTCTTCCGCCCAGGTTCGAGCTGTTTCCGTGTTGTTGCATAATGTTACCACCACCCGAAATGCTAATGTCAAAGTCACCGGCTTTAATGGTTTTGGTAATCAAGAAATCCGCATTACTTTCATTACGGCCGATATTTTCGAGATAATAACCGCCTTTTGCCATGCTTTTATAGCTCCAAGGAATCTTGGTTTCGCGATCTTCATCGTACATGTCATGTGAGTAGCGCGCGAAAGCGGTCAGGCCCGGCGCGATAGTCCAGTCCAATTTGATGTTTCCGTACAAACGATCGCGTGTATACGCATTGGTCAAATGTTTGGCAAGGAAATAAGGGTTGTCGGTTTCTCCTTTTGCAACGGTCATTTGTTCAATTTCTTCCAGACCTGGTTTCCAAACGCTTTTCAGATCATTAATGTCATAACTGGACGAGTAATAAACTGCTTGCAACGGGTTACCATCCCTTTCGGAAGTTTGCGGGCGGCTGTTTGAGCTGGAACGAACAAAATTGATATTCGTACTCAGTTTCAGATTCTTAGCCATATCAAATGTTCCTGCCAGCGACAATCCATTCCGGTAAAGATCGGAATTAGGGATCAGTCCGCGGTTAATCATATTATTGTAGGAAACCCGATACGTCGATTTGTCCGTAGAACCAGAAACGGTTAGGTTATTGGTCGAAGTGATTCCCGTTTGAAGGAAGTTCTTCATGTTGTTTTTATATGATTTCAGCTCCGTAGGAATCGGATTTCCATTTTCGTCCAGCGGGCTGTTCCACTGTACTTCTTTATTTCCGACATCCAGCGGCAACCCGCCCCAGTATGCCGATGATTCATCCAGTTGGAAGGGCCTTTCACCATTTGCATACTTATAATGCAGGTCCAGATATCTGTAAGGTTTTTCAAAGACATTGGAAGTGGAGAAAGAAACACCAAGCCCTTTGCCTTTCTTACCCGATTTGGTTGTGATCAAAATAACACCGTTACCCGCTCTTGAACCGTAAAGTGCTGCTGCGCTGGGTCCTTTCAAAACAGACATGCTTTCGATATCATCCGGGTTAATGTCTGAAATTGCATTACCATAATCGACCCGGTTGCCACTTCCTTTTTCGCTCACATTAGCAAGGCTGTTTGCCAGAGGCACACCGTCCACAACAAATAATGGCTGGTTGTTTTTCAATGATGCCGCTCCCCGGATCACAATGCTGATCGACGAACCGATACCGCTGGTTTGGTTAATAGAAACCCCTGAAACACGACCGGATAGGGATGTAAGCACGTTTTCATTGGCTACGTTGGCAATGTCTTTGCCTTGAACTTTACCCACGTTATATCCCAGCGAGCGCGTTTCTCTTTTAATACCGAGGGCCGTCACAACCGCTTCCTGCAATGTTGCCACGTTTTCTTCCAGTATAACATCTATCACGCTTTTTCCCTGAACAGCAACTTCGGTTGTGTTGAAACCAATGTAGGAAAATACGAGAACTGCGTCATTGCCGTCGGCATCAATGCTATATTTTCCGGCCGCGTCGGTGGTCGTTCCCAGCTGGGTTCCTTTTACCAATACGTTAACACCTGGCACCACGGCACCGTCTACCGCGGACGTTACTGTTCCCCGGATTCGGGCTACGGGTTGGTCCTGCCCGGCATTTTCAGGTCTTTCGCCAGCGAGCACGGAAGCTTCCGTTCCGGTAAATAGCAGCACTGCGAGCAAACACCAAAATACCCGTCGCATACTAATAATAGAGATTGGATCCATAATCTTTGAATTTTAGGTGATTGTCATTGGTCATGATACAGGAGAAAAAGTCATTGTGAATTTGAACAGCGTTTTTCAGTTACATTACTTGGGAAATTTGCTTAAGTACTATCATTTTCGCCCTTTGAATGGCCGTTTGGTTGATTTTGCCTGAGCAGATAATCAAAATAAATTTCCAGCGCGTCAGAATATTTTTGCTGGTCCTTTTCACTGTTAATGCCTTCCAGCAATTCAGACAGTTCTTCCCCAGTGAGTTTGTTACTGATCAGTTTATTAATCAAAGTTTCAGCCCGGGAAAGTGACATAGTAATAGCTGTTAAGTCTTTGTAGGATACTCGCTGAGTTTGTGAAAAGACTATCTCTGTTATATGTTTTTTTAAATGCGCAGCTATGTCAATTCAGATAACCTTATTTTTACCAAAATTTCACCATATTCAAGGAAAGTATCGTTTTTAAGACGAAACCTGGCAGTGACGAATGAACCCAAAAAGACACTATAAGAAGCTATACTTTCCGCTATTCGTATTACTTTTTATCCAAACCGTTTACGCGCAGACAGTTGAAACCGATACGGCTGGTAAAGTCGAGATAGGTGACATTCTGGTGGAAGGAAACCACCGCACCCGGGCGAACATTATCCTGCGCGAAATGGCCATTAAAACCGGAGACACATTGCGCGCGGGCTCCTTTGCCGAAGCGCTGGAAATTGACCGCAGAAAAATTGTCAATACAAATCTCTTTATCACGGTTGATCTCATTCCAAAGAGCAATGCGGATTCTGTCCGGACCGACATTAGAATTGTGGTAAAAGAACGTTGGTATCTTATTATTGTGCCCGTTTTCCAGCTCGCCGACCGGAACTTCAACGAATGGTGGTATGAACGAAAACGTGATCTGTCGCGGACCACTTACGGCATTTATATGAGTTATGGGAATGTGACTGGCCGGGCTGATAAGCTGCGTTTTCTGGCTGAGTTCGGTTTTATTCCAAAATTTGAAATTGCTTACACGTTGCCATACATTGATAAAGCCCAAAAAACAGGCATTACAATCGGTTCCTCCTATTCGGTTAACAAGACAACGGCTTTCAGAACCTGGCGGGATAAGCTGCAATATTTTAATAGTGAGGACATTAACCGGGAAAGATTTTATTCCTATGTGAGCATTAGCCGACGAAACAAGTATTACACATTCCACACGGCCGATCTGCGGTGGAGTTACAGCAAAATTTCCGACACCATTGCGACCCTCAATCCTAATTATCTGCTTAATGGAAGGAGTATCCAGCGTTATTTTCAGCTGACTTACACATTCAGTTATGATAAGCGGGATAATGTTCAATATGCATTGCGGGGGCAAAGCCTTGCTTTACAGCTCTCTAAAATCGGGTTGCTGCCTACGGACGATGTCAACATGACCTATTTCTATGGCTCTTACCGAAAATACATTCCCATTTCTAAAAGGTGGTATTTTAATACAGGCGTCCGGGGAAGGGTGTCATTGCCTAAGCGACAGCCTTATCTGCAAACAATCGGCTTGGGTTACAGGAATGACCTGGTGCGCGGCTACGAGCTATATGTAGTTGACGGACAAGACTATGCACTGCTGAAAAATGAGTTGAAATACAAGCTCTTTTCATTCCAGAAGCATTTCTCTTTTATCCCGATCCGGCAATTTAATACGCTTCCGTTGGCAGCTTATATCAACACGTTCGCTGATGCCGGTTATGTCAAAAACAGCTATCCCGAATTTAGTAACACCAGGTTGGGTAACACCATGTTATATGGCGCTGGCGCGGGCCTTGATATTGTTACTTTTTACAATATATTGGCAAGATTCAACCTCACTTTGAATGGAAAAGGCGAGCGAAGATTCTTTTTTAACGTTTCCCGTGAATTCTGAAATCATTTTCAAAACAGGCAAATATGGCTACATTGCACATTTAATAGCCCTTTTGAAATTGAAAGGCACGACTATTGTAACATTAATACGAAAATTGAATGAAAAAAACCTCTACACGCATGAAACGTTTTAAAACCGGGTTTGCCATCATCTTTTTTGCGTTAGCAATCTCAGGGTGTGATACCAAAACCAATGAAAAAACAGAAACTGAAACCGATTCCCCAGCGGTTGAAGCGCCGGCGAAGAACGATCTGAACAGCGATCAATCTGCATTACTGAAAACGATTCTCGGAGCTGAACAAGCGGAAGGCACCGTTTTGCGTGGTATTTCCTTTGGCGATCCGGTCAGTAAAATCAAGGCTTCCGAAAATTTCGAAATGTTTGAAGAAACGGCAGACCATCTGGGTTATACGGCTGAAACTCCGCAATTGGAAACCATTGACGTGCAGTATTTCCTGACACCCGACAAAAAAGTGAACCGGATTACCATCGACGTTTATCTCAACAGCGCCGAAGCGACCAAGCAGCTTTGGAATGCAGGCAAAAATTACTTCACCAAGGGTTACGATGCGCCTAAGGAAGAACCTAACAAGGTTACCTGGAACAAAAAATCTGTTCGGGTTAATATGGAAGATGTTTCAAAAGGAAAGGATTTTGGCTTGAAATTCCAGTTTGTCCCAACCGATAAAAATGTACTCGCGGCAAATTAAATTTATGAAAAACAAAAAATCATTAGTACTGGCAGTATTATGCCTGTTTTCTGTGGGTGTTTTAGCCCAAAAAAGCTCCAAAAAGGATGAAGTTGTAACAATCAAAACGGATATGGGCACTATCCGGGTGATCCTTTTTGACGAAACGCCAAAGCATAAGGCCAATTTCCTTAAACTTACCAAAGATAAATTCTACGACGGCCTGCTTTTCCACAGGGTTATCGACGATTTCATGATCCAGGGTGGTGACCCGAATTCGAGAAACGCGAAGCCCGACGATATGTTGGGAAAGGGTGATAACGGCTATAAAATCCCTGCGGAGTTCAGCCCCAAACTCTTTCACCAGAAGGGTGCATTGGCCGCAGCACGCGACAATAATCCCGCAAAAGAGTCCAGCGGATGCCAGTTCTACATCGTCCAGGGGCGGAAGTGGAGTAAAAACGACTTGAACAAACAGGCCGCCCGCGCTGCCCGAAAACTGACTGATTCTCAAAGGAAAGTTTACGAAGAAATTGGTGGAACTCCCCATTTAGATGGCTCCTACACTGTTTTTGGTCAGGTAATTGATGGAATGGAGGTAATTGACAAGATCGGCGCGGTGGAAAAGGATGAGCGCGACAGGCCGGAGAAAGATGTTTCGATGAAAATGTCTGTCAAAAAAATGAAGAAGAAAAAGATTACCAAAAAATACGGCTGGCAATACGAAGCTTAATGCATAAAAAACGAATACTGATCACCGGTTCTAATGGCCTGCTCGGCCAGAAACTTGTGGATTTGCTGGCTGGAAATGAACATTTCGAAACGTTTGCCACTGCAAAAGGCGAAAACCGGTTAAGCGTTTCCGAAGGTTATGCTTATCTCGAAATGGACGTAACCGATGCTGCCCAGGTGGACGAAGTTCTCACCCGGGTTAAGCCGCAATTTATTATCCACACAGCCGCCATGACCAATGTAGATCAGTGTGAAATGGAGAAAGACGCTTGCTGGAAGCTGAATGTGACAGCAGTGGAAATCCTGATCAATGCTTGCAAAAAACACAACATTTTCCTGGAACACGTTTCCACCGACTTCATCTTCGATGGGACTTCGGGCCCTTATCAAGAGGAGGACGAGCCTAACCCGATCAGTTTTTACGGTTGGAGCAAATTTGCGGCGGAAAAAGCGGTCATGCATTCAGACATTCAGTGGGCCATTGCGCGTACTGTGCTGGTTTATGGCATCGCACACGATATGAGCCGAAGCAACATTATTCTTTGGGTTAAAAAATCATTGGAAGAAGGCAAGGCGATTAAGGTTGTTACAGACCAGTTCCGGACACCGACATTAGCAGAAGACCTCGCTATGGGATGCTTTTTAATCGCAGACCAACGCGCAGAAGGCATTTTCCACATTTCAGGTAAAGATTTTCTGACGCCTTATGAAATGGCAATCATGACTGCGGATTATTTTGCGTTAGACAAATCACTCATTTCCCCCACAGACGCCTCAGCATTCACCCAACCAGCCCGCCGCCCGCCCAGAACGGGTTTTGACCTAAAAAAATCCCGGAATGTCCTCGGCTACGAACCGCGCACATTCCGGGAAGGAATTGCCTTACTGGCAAAGCAGATTGGTGTTTAATAGTCAGGACTTTTCAATTGCAGAAAGATCAAGGATGAAGCCGGGAAAAACCGGATCACCTGTGAGCTGAATATCAAGACTTCTTATAGTTCTTACCTCAGTGCCTTGACTGTAAATAAACACCTGCTCCTTAAAATGGTCAATCAGCCATGCAAGTTGGCAACCGTTATCAATGTATTCCTGCATTTTATCTTGCAAGTATCTCAAACTATCTGATTTAGAGCGTACTTCAATGATGAAATTTGGGCAAACAGGTGCAAACCTGTCCCTGTCTTTTTTTGATAAACTATCCCATATCTCCCTCGGTACCCAGGATATATCAGGTGACCTTACAGCACCATTAGGAAGTGTAAAACCAGTTGAAGAATCAAATAATTTACCTGCGATTTTGTGACTACTAAGCCAAACTCCAACTTCTAAAAGAATATCAGTTGTAAAACTTCCTGTTGAACTGCCGGTCGGGGACATAAAAATGATATTTCCGTTTTTGTCCCGCTCCAAGTTCAGCGTATCGTTCATCTGGCAGAACCGGAAGAACTCATCTTCACTCATGATGTCCCCCACTTTGAAGGTCACGGGCATTGTGATCAGTGATGTATCCATGATGAGTATGTTTAAAGAAGCAATTTAGCAATTTCTTAACGCTTAATGAAGCCGGCAAATTTTTGAAAACGACCGATTAATAAAGCTTTTCATAATACTCACGAGCCATCCGGTCGGAGTTGAATTCAACATTGACGTCGTTCATGCTGTTGAGCACCATTTCCTGCCACTTTTTTTGGTCGGTATAGTACGTTGGGATTACTGTGCTTTCGAGCTTGCGCATGAGATTGTCGCAGTCCTGCTTGTTAATGTCGTCGCCTTCGGCAACTGGGAGCAAGAACGAGTTTTCTCCGTCTTTAGAGAATTCGCAGATCCAGCCATCAAATGTTGAAAGGTTCAACGAAGCATTCATCGCCGCAGTCATTCCGCTGGTCCCGGAAGCTTCGCGGGTTACAACCGGGGTGTTAAGCCACACATCAGAGCCATCTTTCAGCAACTTTGAAAGTGCCAGTTCGTAACCAGTCAGCACGGCCATATTGGGAAAATGGTGACTTTGATAAAACAAATGGTTGAATGTATTAATAGCGCCTTCGTCCTTCGGATAGGGCTTACCAGCCCAGATCACCTGAATAGGCTGCTCCTTGTTCTCCATCATTTTACGGAACCGTTCCAGATCCCAGATAAGCATATCAGGCCTTTTATACGCAGCAAACCTACGCGCCCAGACGATGGTAAGTACATTTGGATCAAATATTTTACCGCATTGGTCAGCAACTGTTTTGAATAAAACCTTTTTCAGCTCTTTTTTGCGTTCAGAAATCCTTTCAGAATCCTTCGTGATCCGGGCACTTTCCAGCTCACTATCAACCCAATAGGTATTATTTTGCGCATTGGTAATGTGGTCGATCTCGGCAATGTTCTTATGTGATTTCCACATATTCCGGGAAACTTCACCATGGAGCCTGGAAACACCGTTGGCTTTTCTGGTAAGGCTCAATGCGGCCAGTGAATGGTTGAATGTATCATCCTTAATCCCGCTGATCTTTCGAACGGTCCCAAGGTCCAGGCCTGAAAAGAAACCCAGCTTTTGCAGGAAATGAATGTCGTGTTTCTCATTCCCGGCTTCTTCCGGCGTATGCGTTGTGAAAACGACCCGCTTTTTTACTTCAGGGACCTTCTTATATTTCTTGAATAAATGAAAAATGGCGGAAACTGCATGTGCTTCATTAAAATGATACACTTGAGGCTCATAGCTCAGCTCCTCCAAAAGTCGCGCGCCGCCAATGCCGAGCACCATACATTGCGCTACTTTATAAGTAACATCCGCATCATATAATGAATAGCTGATCGCCCGCGTCGTCTCATCATTTCCGTCCGTATCGGTGGTGAGCAGGAACAATGGTGCCGATTGGAAAACGTCCGGCGGAAGATAGTAGGCTGCCACCCAGACATTTTTGCCCATTACCGGAATCTGGAAGCGGATTTTTGTATCAACAAGAAAAGAATACATTTTCTCCCGAAATTCGGGCTGCATACTGCCGTCTTTCTTCCGGCCCTGATCATAATATCCATGCTTCCAGAGCATTCCGACACCTATCAAATTCTGCTTCAACGCATATACGCTGCGCATATGCGAGCCGGCGAGAAACCCAAGACCTCCTGAGTATATTTTTAAAGCCTGATCGACGGCAAACTCCATTGAGAAATAAACAACTGACTTTTGGTATTTTTTGTCCGGAACAAATGGATGCTTATAAGGAAGTGAAAATGTTTGTTGTGACATTAACAGGCAGATTTTTAGTGGAAAAACATAAAGTTAAAAAATCAAGCCATGAATCATTATAAATCAGCATATTAGTAACAAAAGCATTTTCTACGCAAAGCCATTTTTCCATTTCTGGGCGATGGAAATGGCTGTTTGAAGCATGTAAGGAGCCCATTTATCAACTTCCCAGGCAGTATCATGTAAGTCCGAAGACCGCAGCATTGCCTGCGCTTCGCTTACACTTCCGGCTGTTTCCAGGATGTGCGAAAGTTGGAGCTGCTGCCGGTGTAACTCCTGATCTTCCAGGGGAATAGTGCCCGCAGATCGGTTTAAGAGGCCAAATGTGTTTGTAATTTTTGGATCAAAATCAGTTTTTATTTCTTTGATAATGTTGTCCATCCGAAGAAAATCAGACTGAAACACTGCCTGTCTTTCAGCTGTGTCCAGTGCGGTTCCCATTTGCTCCATCACAACATATTTCAGGTTAGGACATTTTGGAATTGCCTTTTGTAAAAGCTCAAAAACAGCCTCAGGAACAGCTTCGTCATGTGTATCTCGCCGGACCTGTCTGCCCGGACCAACCAGCGTTTCGTCCCAGCTCCCGCCTGAGATGTGCATTTCCCTTACCCTGCCGAGCGGATAAAGCTTGATAATCTCATCGAAGTCAATGTTGAAGTTATGAACCTGGCAGTAAATGTTATGGAGATCGAGAATGATGAACCCGTTGACACTTTCTACCAGTTGGGCCAGAAAGTCCCCATGTTTTTTCACTTCATCCATTGAATATGAAAATGCCAGATTTTCGAGCCCGACAGGACATTTACATGCATCCTGGATCCTTTGCAGCCTGTCTTTGCCCAACGCAAGCGTTTGTGGCGTGAAGGGAACACTAATGGGAGCGCCCTTATGGAAATCCTCCCCGGTCATGAAACCGAAATGCTCCGTGATGTGATCGAATTGAAACTGCAAGGATAATCCTTGAAGCTTATCAAGCCATTCCTGTTGACCGGAAGTCCACTTTCCCGAAAACAAAGAGAAATAGACGCCGTGCCCGATCAGCCGGCTATGGTCACTGAATTCACTGACCAGGTCGGTAAACCAAACCGGTATTTCGTTGAATTTGAAAAGCGTGTCAAAAGACCATTCGATGGCTTCAACTTTTTCCTGCTCAAACAATGGCAGCGATGCCTGTAAAATTTGGGCATCCAGATTGCAAGCAATGGAAGAATAGATTTCGGGCATGCTACTTTTCCAGTTCAGAGATCAGCCCATGCCGCAAGCCGGGCAACTGTCCATGGTTTTCGTTTTGCTGGTTTTTTCGCCGTTTGGCTTAACCGAGCTGTCTGTGCAAGCCGTAGCAAGTGCGGTAACAGTAACTGCCACGGCAACTGCCTGAAGAACTGATTTTGAAATTTTCATGACGATTATCCGTAAGGTGAATTGAATTACATTAGAAGGATTCAATTCAAATTCATTTGGTTGTAACCGCTGATATTAAATTTAATGTAAACTAAAAAAACCTGTCGGAACCGAATCTGACAGGTTTTTTTGCTAAATTAAACCTCACTATTTCCCGAACAACCTTGCCCAGAAACCTTTGGCTTTCGTTTTTGTTTCAACAAATTTTTCAGAAGCTGCTTCTTTCACCTCTTGAAATTCTTCTGCGGCTTTGGCTCTTAGTTCGTCAGCTTTAAGCTGCGCTTCTGCCAGTTTTTCCGCAGCAATAGCTTTTGTTTCTTCAAATGCTTCATTCAGATCTTCTTTCAAATCTTCATACTTGTCAATGGCAGCTTCTTTGATGTCTTCATACTTTTCCTCCGCAGCCGTTTTCATATCGCCGGCCTTATCGGTCAGGTTTTCGTAGATCTCTTCGGCTTTTACTTTTCCGGCAGCAATGTTCAGTTCAACCTCGTTTTGCAGTTGCTCCGTTTTCTGTGCAAAGCCAGACTTCACTTCTTCGGCTTTTTCAGTTGCCGCTTCTTTTACTTCTTCCGTTTTTGCTGCCGCTTCCTCTTTTATCGAAGCCACAATTTCTTTCGCTTCTTCGGTCTTATCAGCCGCCGCCACTTTAAAATCGTCAACTTTATCCGCGGCAACCGATTTTACCTCTTCCACTTTATCCGCTGCTTCTGCTTCCAGTTCAAGCGCTTCATCCTTGGTCTGATCAAATTTCGATTCGCCTGCCGCTTTCAGATCATCCAATGTTTCGTAAACCTCAGATTTGATCCCATCCGCTGCGACGCCGGCCTCATCTATTTTATCGGCCGCGGCTGCTTCCAGTTCATCAACTTTTTCTGTCTCAAATATCGCTGCATCCTCATTAATCTCCTCCGCACCATCCACGATCTCCTCCTTTTTTTCAGCAGCTTGCTCTTTCAGCTCTTCAACTTTCTTTTGAAGCGACTCGGTCACTTCTTCGGGTGTGGGTTTTTCGTTTTCGGCCATTGGAAAGAAATTTAAGGTGGAAATTGTAACAGTTGATTTCGAAAGCTACAAAGGAGTTGGCAACGTTGCAAGCAACAACACGGCTTTCTCCTACTCTAACCTTCTAATCATCAATTTTTTAATAAGCTCATAGAACGGCTCAGGCTGCAATGTTCGCCAGTTGTTGAGCTGTAATGTTCCCCCAAAATTGATATAATAATCGAGCCGGAATTTCTTCCATTGTTCCTCCACGTGCTCCCTGAAATTGACGGCTGCAATCCAGCCGTCTTCGATGTCATCAAACCATTCGGCATAATAATCATCCTCGCTTCCGTGGAAATCCAGCACATTCTCGCCAAGCAAAATAAACTGGTTAATACCCTGTTCCACGAGCGGGTCTACGACCTGGCGTTTCAGGAACATGATATCGTTGTGCAAGGCATCATTCCACTCACCAAACATTTCGATGATCGCATAATGTTTGTTGTAATCAGCGTATATAATCTTCACATACAGCGTTTCAGAACCTATTTCGTCCCATAACGGATGGATATAGTAGCCGTAGATCGCATTTTCGTAATAATCAAGATTGTAAGTGCGGCCATAAAAAGGCGATTTCTCGTCATGGCTCGCTATGTAATGTTTTTCCCAATTGTAATAAGGCTCGATTTCCTGCATGGCAACGGTTCTTAATGGCAAAATTAGTAATCCAATATAATGATAATGGAAAACAAAAAAGGCTTAAACGATGTTTCAAATCGCCTAAGCCTTCAATTATTATACCTGAGACAGATCACCGGAATGCCGGATCACCGGTCCGCCGGGTCGCCGGAGCGATTACAATTCGCGGATCCAGATGTTGCGGAAGCTTGTTGTATTGTTGTGGTCCTGTAATTTGATCGGGCCTTTTCCATGTGGCTCAATCGTTGGCTGTCCCACATAAGGAGTCGTTCCCTGGATCATGGTGTGATTTTGAACTAAGACACCATTGTGGATTACGGTGATATAAGGTGGAATGGTCATTTGTCCGTCCTTATTGAAATGTGGTGCTGTATACACAACGTCATAAGTCTGCCACTCGCCCGGCCCAACAGTTGCATTCACCAAAGGCATCGTTTGCTTATAGATAGAACCAGCCTGCCCGTTTGAATAAGTTGGGTTGTTATAGCTGTCCAAAACCTGCAATTCGTAAATGCCCTGCATGAAAATACCGCTGTTACCACGTCCCTGGCTGTTTCCTTCCACTTTTGCAGGTGTGCGCCATTCAATGTGCAGCTGGTAATCTCCGAAAGTTTGTTTGGTTTGTATATCTCCCGATTTCGGTGCAACAGTCATAGCACCATCTCCTACTGTCCAGGGAGCAGCTGCTTTGCCGTCTTTTCCCGAAACCCATGCATCCAGGTTTTTGCCATCGAACAAAACGATCGCGTCCGAAGGTGCGGTAAAACCGGAAACAGCAGCAGAATTTTTACCTGGCGTCACAACACGGGGAACCGGGCTCCACAATTCACTTGATTCGGGCGTTTGCTTGGCAGGTTGCAACTGAGCATGCGCAGCAAATGCCGTTGCAAGGCTGAAAGCGGTTAGGATTAGTTTTTTCATTTTAAAAATTAACTTTTTAGTCTAATAACTATTGAAATAATATCAAAACACAACATTAAGTAAAAAGCATTAACAAACGCGGTTCTCACCTAATTAAATGTAATTTTTCGGATTCTTATCACGTAATTTGCACCCGCGTCGACCGATGGCCGGGCAGCATTTAAAATAAAACCGATATAAGCTTACTTCAAGTATGTTTAAAATTAACCGTTCTTTTTTTCAACTCTTTGCGGGTGGAATTGCGGCTCTTGCTATGCAATCCGCTTATGCACAGCAACCTATCCCTCTAAACGACCTCAGCGCGTTCACAACCAAATCCGACAATTGGAAGATCGTCGGTAATGCTGCAGCTGATATTTCCAAAGAAAATGTACTCATCACATCACCCGGAAAAGGTGTGTTGGCGTGTACACACGAAAAAGGAAAGTATGGCAATCAATATGAACTGATCTCCAATTTCAAACACGGAGATCTGGACATCGAGCTTGATTTTATGTTGACCAAAGGATCTAATTCCGGAATCTACTTACAAGGCAATTATGAAGTGCAGCTTTTCGACAGCTGGGGCAAAAAATCCGCCAAATACAATGATAACGGCGGAATTTACGAGCGTTGGAATGACTCGAAACCAGAAGGCGAAAAAGGTTACGAAGGCTATGCACCTCGCTTCAATGTGGCCAAAGCACCTGGTTTGTGGCAGAACATTAAAATTTCCTATCAGGCGCCTCGCTTTGATGCAAATGGCAAAAAGACCTCTAATGCAGTGTTTCTTTCTATTGTGTTAAACGGCGTTACGATCCATGAAAATGTGGAAGTAAGCGGTCCTACACGTGGTTCACTAACGGGCGAAGATGTGGCCATGGGCCCTATCCGCATCCAGGGCGATCACGGATCATTGGCTATCAAAAACATTATCATCAATAATTTTGATAAAAAGCCGGGAACGTTGTCGGAGCTTAGTTACAAAACCTATTATGGTGCTTTGTCAGAAACAGAAGATCTTTCAAAACTGACTGCTGCCGAAACAGGCAAAGCAGAAGCATTGAGCTGGGAGATCCTGAAAGAAAACAATAATTACTCTTATGTGTACACAGGCCGCTATAATGCAGCCACCGAAGGGGATTATAATTTCAAATTACAGGCTTCCGGAAATTCCTATTTGAAGATCGATGGCAAGAATGTGATTGAACCGGCGTGGAAATCCAACAGCGAGTTCCGTGAAGGAAAAGTGAACCTGAAAGCAGGTGACCATACCATTGAAATATTTAATAACAAAAAAGACGGCTGGATGCGCCCTGTGCTAGGGCTTTGGGTTAGCGGTCCTGGCTTCCGGGAAGTTGCTTATCATACCAAAAGCTCGGCGATGGCTGGTGGCGTTAATGACCCTATTTTGATCTCGGCAGGAACAAATACGATCACACGCAGTTTCATGGATTTCAAAAAAGGCGGTAAGGGAAAAGGACAACGTGTAGTGCATGCAGTTTCGGTGGGAAGCCCTACTAATCTTCATTATACTTACGACCTCGATAAAGGAACAGTTTTGCAGGTTTGGCGCGGTGAGTTCCTGGACGCAACCCCAATGTGGCACGACCGCGGCGACGGCTCTTCCAAGCCAAGAGGCAGCGTGACATTGCTAGGAGATGATATGTTATTAGGCAAATCTGCAAAAGGCAAATGGCAGGCGGATACAACCGGCAGCGGTTACCATCCAAAAGGTTATGTTTTGGATGATCAGGATGTCCCTACATTTCAGTATCAGGCATTCGGGTCCAATGTAACGGATTACATTTCGGTGGTTAACAATCAGTATTTTGAGCGGATCGTGAAAGTAAACAATGCTGCGAAAGACCTGGTTGCGAGACTGGCTGACGGCGCGAACATTGAGAAAGTGGCAGACGGACTTTATGCGGTTGACAACAAGTCGTATTACATTCAACTGGCTGATAAAAGTGTTAAACCTGAGATCAGAACCGCTGACGGCATGCAGGAATTATTGGTGCCGGTTACAAATGGTGAAGTGAAATATTCGATCCTGTTCTGATTTAAATCCCTATTAGACTTTAATATATAATGAAAAAAATTGCTCAAATAGCCTTTGCTCTTCTGGCAACGATGTCGATGCTGCAAGCGCAGGAGTCACCGAAAGAAGAAGACTTTTACAAGATCATCACCCCGCCCATCCCGGAAGGCATTATCCTGGAAGTGGGTGGATTAACAACCATGCCGAATGGTTCACTGGCGATTTCTACACGCCGTGGAGAGGTTTGGATTGTTGATAACCCAACCAGCCGGACGCCTTACTTTAGAAAGTTTGCGACCGGTTTGCATGAAATCCTGGGCCTTGCATATAAAGAAGGTGCATTGTATTGTGCACAACGCGGCGAGCTTACCAAGCTGATCGATAAAAACGGCGATGGCAAAGCGGATGTTTACGAGACAGTTTACGCATGGCCTTTGTCAGGACATTACCACGAGTATTCTTTCGGACCAAAACTGGCGCCGGACGGAAGCTTCTTTGTAAGTGGTAACGTAGCATTTGGCGACGAAGAATGGTGGAGAGGGGAAAGCCGTGTGCCTGGCCGTGGCTGGATTTTTCACATTACCAACGACGGAAAGTACGAACCATACGCAACAGGCGTGCGCTCTCCTGCGGGAATCAGCATGTTGAATGGTGAATTGTTTTATACAGACAACCAGGGCGACTGGATGGGAACAGGCGGAATTTTCCAGGTTAAAAAAGGAAGTTTCATGGGCCACCCTGCTGGTTTGAAATGGGCTGGATTACCAAATTCACCTGTTAAACTTACAGAAAAGCAATTCTTCGCTGAGCGCGACAACCGCCAGAACAAAGATGATAAAGGACGTGCGATCAAGCCGGAAAATACTGGCAATGAGACGCCTCAGTTTCTTTATCAATTAAAAGAAAAATACGATATGGTGCAGCTTCCGGCTGTTTGGCTTCCTTATGGTGTGCACGGAGTTTCTACTTCCGAGCTGATTTTAGATAATACGCAAGGCAATTTCGGACCATTTACCGGACAGGTTTTTGTGGGTGACCAGGGACAAAGCAACATTATGCGTGTGGTTTTGGAAAAAGTGAAAGGGGAATATCAAGGCGCGAGCATTGGTTTTCGTAGCGGTTTCCAGTCTGGTGTTTTGCGTATGGCCTTTGATAAAGACGGTTCTATGTTCGTGGGTGAAACAAACCGCGGATGGGGTTCGGCAGGAGATGCTAACCAGGGCTTGCAGCGTTTGGTTTGGAATGGTAAAATGCCATTTGAAATGTACACAGTGAAGGCGCAGCCGGATGGATTTGAAATAGAATTCACAATGCCGGTTGACCGGAAATCAGCAGAAGATCTTGATTCTTACAATGTTAGCAGCTATTTGTACAAACATTATCCCGTTTATGGAAGCCCTCCTATTAATACGGAAACTGTGAAAGTGGTGGGTGTGAAGGTTTCGGATGATGCAAAGAAAGTTAGGATCGTTTTAGATAACATGCGCCAATATTATGTGCATAAAATCCAGTTGGAGGGCGTTCGCGCTGCCACAAACAGCTGGTCACTCGTTCATACGGATGCTTATTATACATTGAACAACATTCCTGACGGTGAGAAGCTGAAAGTATCTGATCTTAAAACAACCCGATCAGGAAAAGCGGTGGCTACGGTTTCTGAACCAGAAAAAGAGCACGTTTCTCCCGACGGAAAAGGCAAAGCAACAACTGCAAAAGCAGGTGCAGCGAAAGCACCGACCTGGGCGGAAGTAAAACCACTTTTGGAGAAAAACACCTGTCTGGCTTGCCACGCGGCTGAGAAAAAAGTAGTTGGGCCTTCGTATCAAGATGTTGCAAAACGTAAATACAGCAATGAGAAGATCGTTGACCTGATCTACAATCCTAAGCCCGAAAACTGGCCGGATTATGCAACACCAATGGCTCCTATGCCGCAAGTTCCAAAGGCTGAGGCTGCGAAAATCGCCGCATGGATCAATTCTCTTGCTAAATAATACAGACATTTCGGTGCCATAAAATGCACTTTGAAAAATCCCGGAAGGGCTGCCCAAATATGACGGGCAGCCTTTTTTCGTTATATTCACGTTACAAATCAGAGAGATGCAACTGAAATTGCCAACTTGCATACCATTAATCCGATATGTCCGCTCTTCGTGACCTTTTTTTCTTAAAGTCAGTCAAAGGCAAAGTCTTGCTTGGATTTCTCCTGGCGTCGCTCGCTTTGGGCACGTCGTGGATTATCAGCAAGAGGGCTTTTGGAGATATGCTTATCAAGCTGGAAGTAATGTCCACGCCAAATGACAAGCTTCGGCTGGTAAACAAGATATTCAAGAATATTCTGCAACTCGACCATTTGCAGAACACACGAACATTAAAAGGCGATGAAAAGAACGAGCAGGTTCTAGCCCAATCCAAAGAACTCATCGCAACGCTGGATTCCCTGAACGAGTTGAGCATCGGGGATGATATGCAGATCATACGCATCGATTCCATGAAAACGCTGCTGGAAGAGCGCGACAAAATTTATGGAAAATATGTCAAAGTGCGCTCTAAGCTGGTTAACAATAAAGATCTCGAAGATGAGGTAAAAACCATTTCGGGACTCATCACCACCAAGCTGAAACCCGATAGCACGGTCGTAAAAACGGAAAAAAGAACTACAACAACGACGGTTTATACTGAGTTGCCAGATTCGGTGCAAAAGGCCAGCGAGAAAAAAGGGTTTTTTAACCGCGTCTTTGGCGGATCAAAAAAAGCACGTAAAAATGCGCCGCCGGAACCTGCTAAGGTGGTCCAGAAGCAGGAAGTGAATGTGCAGGTGGACACAATAACCGTCGCACAAGAAGACAGCACCATTGAAAAGGTGGGAGAAGCTGTGCATGCCATCGAAAAATCCCAAAAAATCAGGACAACGAGCTTTGTAGACCGGGAGCAGGAACTCGCAGCAGCGGGAAATTCGCTGGTCCAGCAACTTTTGGATGTGATGCAGGAAGTGGAAGGCGAAGTCCTCAAAGAGTCTGATCTGGAAAGTTCGCGCTCCAAGAACATTGTGACCGGCAGCATTAACACATTGGAATACATTATGCTTGGCTTCTTTTTCCTTACGGCCATGCTTGCCTACCTTATTTTTACAGACATTACTAAAAGCAACGAATATCGCAGCCAGCTCGAAGAGGCTAAGGAGGAAGCGGAATATCATAGCATGGCCAAGCAGCGGTTTTTGTCCAACATGAGCCACGAGATCCGCACGCCCCTGCAATCCATAATCGGTTATACGGAAGCATTAAAAAAGGACGAAAAACCAAAGCGGCAAGACCTCGAAACATTGCATTCGGCCTCGGAACATCTGTTACATCTTGTGAATGAAGTGCTAGATTACAGCCGCATTATCTCCGACCGCTTTACATTTGAAGAAAGAACATTTGCTATTACGCCGCTCCTCAATGAAGTAGTCCAGATGCTGCAGCCGACCGCGACTTCCAAAGGACTTTTATTAAAACTTGAAAACGGGCTTTCTCCAAAATTATATCTCAATGGCGACCCGTTCCGCTTGCGCCAGATCCTTTATAACCTGCTTACCAACGCCATTAAGTTCACCGAAACAGGGGAAGTGGTTTTGCAGGTGACCGCTTTTGAGAGTGACAGTGATCTGGAAATAGAATTTCAGATTTCGGATACAGGCATTGGCTTGTCTCCCGAACAGGTTCAGCGCGTTTTCAACCAGTTTGAACAGGCCGATCCTTCCATTTCGCGCAAATATGGCGGCACCGGACTTGGCCTCAGCATTGTAAAGGCCCTGGTAGAAGGCATGTCGGGCAACATTAAAGTCAAAAGTACGCTGGGTAAGGGCACGACTTTTTTTGTAACCACCCGTATGAAAAAAGCTGAAACACTGGAAATAGCACCAGAGGATACACACGAAAGAAATTATAATGTTGCCGGGAAAGTCTGGCTGGTCGATGATGATGCTTTCATCCTTAAATGGTGCGCGTCTGTTCTGGAAATGAATGGCATTCCGCATACTTGTTTTTCTTCCGCGGAAGAGGTCTTAAGCAGACCCTGGGATCCGCAAGTCAGGTTTGTGCTCACGGATATGCGTATGCCAGGCATGAATGGTGCAGAGCTTTGCAAACGCCTCCGCCAGTCTGCTTCGGAGCATACCAAATTTTTTGTGTTAACCGCGCAGGCACTTCCCGAAGAGCGAAAGGGCTTGCTGGGGATGGGTTTCGACGGTTACCTGATGAAACCTTTTCATTCCAATGAACTGCTGGAATTACTGGAAGCTTCGTCCTCAAAACATGAAATTCCGCTGAATATCCCAATTGCAAACCCCGATACGGAGCTTGATTTTTCAACATTAAATGAAATGACCTTTGGCGACGAAAGCCTGCTCAGGGAGATTTTGGATCAGTTTGTAAAAGATTCCAGAAAGGATGTCAGCGATCTCGACACTCATATACAAAACAACGAATTCGAGAAAGTCCAGGAGCTGATGCACCGCATGGCAGGCCGTACGGGCCAGATTGGCGCCCGGGAGCTTTCTGGAAAATTCAGGCTTTTTGAGATCGCTCTGCGCGAGGATCCTTCACAAGTATCAAAATTAGAAATGCAGCAGATTGTGAAAAACGCTGCGATTGTGGTTGAGCAAGTAGAAGAAAGAGCCCTGGCTTACTCTATATGATACTTTTCTATCTTGTAGTAAAGTGTTTTCCTGTCAATGTTTAAGAGTTTTGCAGCCTTGCTCTTATTGTAACGTACTTCCTGCAAAACTTTCTCGATCATTTCCTTCTCGTGCGTTTCCTGCAGAGCTTTCAGATCCGAACCAGCGGGTTTCTGCTGGTCCTCCATGGCTGTGATCATTTCAGCAGGCAGTGCATTCAATGTTGCCACTTCTTCTTTTGACAACAATACAAGGCGTTTGATCACATTGTTCAACTCGCGCAAGTTTCCCGGCCAGTCGTATTTATGAAAAACATCCATCACTTCTTTGGACAATTCCCGCACGTTCCGGCCTAGTTCTTCGTTCGCTTTTTCTACAAAATGTTGAATAAATATGCCCAAATCCTCACCTCGTTTTCTGAGCGGCGGCACTTCGATTTTAAATTCATTCAATCTGTGATAAAGGTCATCGCGAAAATCACCATTGGCAGCATTGACCATTAAATCCTCATTGGTTGCCGCTATAAGCCTAACGTCCACCTTTATTTGCTGGGTTGCACCTATCGGCACAATAATACGCTCTTGCAAAGCGCGCAAAAGCTTGATCTGAACATCATAACCCAGGTTACCGATCTCGTCCAGGAACAATGTGCCGCCATCGGCCGCCTCAAACTGGCCGATCTTATCCTGCAATGCACCTGTAAACGCACCTTTTTTATGACCAAACAGTTCGCTGGCTGCCAGTTCTTTTGATAAAGAACCACAGTCAATAGCGACAAACGGGCCGTTACTACGTTTGCTCATTTTATGGATGGATTTCGCAACGTGCTCCTTCCCTGTGCCGCTTTCTCCCTGGATGATCACGGACATATCCGTGGGCGACACCAGCCGGACATATTCGTAAAGCTGTTTTGAAATCTTGCTTTTCCCCTCGATAAATTCCAGCGACTGCTTGTCAGCCTTCGCACTGGTTCTGGTTTTGGGGGCCGCTTTTGTATCGGCAGATTCGGCTTTATTAAGTGCTTCTCGTAATACCATAAGCAGTTCTTCCGGATTAACGGGCTTGGTTATGTAATCGAAAGCACCGATCTGCATGGCTGTAACAGCCGTACGGACGTCGTGGAAACTCGTCATGATAAACGCGGCAGTACGGTTTCCTTCACTTCTCAGCGCTTTCAGAAAATCAACTGAATTGCCGTCGGGAAGACGATAATCCAGCATTAACACTTCAAACGGTTCGTTGGAATCACTACTTTTCAGTGCTTCCCTTGCTTCTTTGATATTGGAACAAACTTTAACCTGATGGCCATGCTTACCAAGAAAATTACTTAGCAGCTTTGAGAATGTTGTATCGTCTTCAACGAGGAGCAGGTGAGCCATGGATTTTTTAATTATCAAAAATAAATTACTAAGTAACGAGCAGGGGAAATGTAAAATTATAAAAACAAACGCCAAAAAGCCGGAGAATTCTCCGGCTTTTCATTTAGAGCCAACAAATATATCCAGAAACGCTTTAATCAACTTTCTTTCCGTATTTATCCAAATTAATAACCGTAGACTCTTCTCCCTTTTTTGCATTTATCTCAAAATATTGAGAATTGTCCTCCTTCGTGACCAAAAAAGCGCTGGTAACCTGCCAGCCTGCGTAAGCATCTCCGGACAGCGTGTTTTTAACGGCTTCCGGCAAATCATCCGGCCTTACGGCCACCTTGTCCTGTGATCCGATCCATGAGCCGGTTCCCGCTTTTGTCGTATTTGCCTGCATTTCTGTTGCGCTTAAAAAGCTCAGAAACAGGGCAGACAGTATTAGTTTCTTCATATCGTTTGATCGTGTAAGGTAACTCGTTGAAATAGCAAGAAATAATATAATGCCACTGTAAGGGCTATACAAATTAAGTTGATAATCAGATATTAACAAATCTTCTAAGACCCTTCATTATGATTCTGCATGCACAATGTTTCAACAAGTTGTAGCATTAAACGTCAACCGTACAATGCTTTACGACCGAGAATATGCCCTGCAATCAGCTAGAATAGATTCTTAAAAAAAATCCAAATTTTTTCGTGCAAAATTTCTTGAAAAACAACATATTAACTTATATTTGCGTAGTAATATTAAACAATAATTGTAGTATTACAACTACAAGTTGTGCATTAAAAATTGTTTTACCCAAGAATCATTTCCTGCAAAAATATATTTACTCAGCGTTATTTTTTCAAATATCGGTTTAGTCTGAAAGCATCAGGAGTCTAGTAATAGGCTCTTTTTGCTTTTCTGGCCCGTTCCAGAAATAAGATCCTTTTTTCTGTTCATTGATCTAAAGTAAATAAGAGGTCGTAGGTCTGTAAAATCTTTTCGATAACCGAAAGGAAAAGTCAAGAAACCTTTTATTGCTATGAACAGACTAATGAAATCAAAAAACAACTCCGGAAAGGAAGAGGGAGAAATCTCGTCAGTATTAAACCGACGTTTATTTTTGCGTTCTGCCGGATTGGCCACATCTCTGGGGACCATTGTAATTGCCGCTGCATGTAATGATGACGATCCGGATCCGATGATTCCCGGAACAGGCGATGCTGTGGAGCTTGGCTCAGGAGATGTAGGTGTATTGAACTATGCATACGCACTGGAACAATTAGAAGCGGCATTCTATACACAGGTCATTGCTACACCTTATTCAGGAATGACTGATGCGGAAAAAACAATCCTTACTGATATCCGCGACCACGAAATTATTCACCGCGACTTCTTCAAAGCTGCATTGGGTGACAAAGCCATCAAAGGGCTTACACCAAACTTCGCAGCCATCGACTTTACAAAACGTGATGCAGTTTTAGGTGCTGCCAAGCTTTTTGAAGATACGGGTGTTGCTGCATACAATGGTGCAGGAAAGCTGATCAAAGACGATGGTTATTTGGTGCTTGCCGGAAAGATCGTTTCCGTTGAAGCGCGTCATGCTGCGGTTATCCGTGATCTGATCAATCCTAAATCTGTTGACTTTGCAGGTGATGATATCATCAATGGTGACGGATTTGACAAAGCCGTTGCCCCCGCTGATATCCTTGCTGCCGTTAAAGGTTACGTAAAGGACACGATCACAGGTGCTAACGTAGGTAAATAATTTAAACATTAATTTGATTCAGAAACAATGGATATTTTCAAAATTATAGATGATTTTCAAAGAATTGACGGAGATGCAGCGGGCCGCCTGGAATTTGCTACGCGTCGTCATTTCATGAGCAAAATTGGCAGTAAACTGGCAACAGTTGCAGTTCCTACTGTGTTCGCCTCAATCGTGAACAAAGCATTTGCACAGTCTGCCGCAGCAGTTGATGTGTTGAACTACGCACTTACGCTGGAATATCTGGAAGACGAGTTTTACAAAGCCGGAAATGCAGCTGCCAACTTGATCCCGGCTTCGGATAAAGCGATCTTCACACAAATTGGCAAACACGAAACGCAACACGTAGCATTCCTTGTGAAAGCTTTGGGCGCTAACGCGATTAAAAAACCAACATTTGATTTTAAATATGGTGGCGCTTTCGGTGATGTTTTTACCAATTATAAAACATTCGTAACGGTTTCGAGCGCACTGGAAGACACGGGTGTTCGTGCTTACAAAGGACAAGCCACTGCACTGAAAGCTGATCCGCAGATTCTTGAATACGCGCTCCAGGTTCACTCTGTGGAAGCACGCCACGCTGCTGTCGTTCGCAGACTTGCAGCAACGGTAACGGCAAATCCTGCCATGAAAGGCTGGATTACAGGAAAAGAAGGCGCTGTTGCGGCGATTTATGCCGGTGAAGACAATATGACACAAGGCGGCGTAAACCTGAAAGGTCTTGCGTCGAAATCGGATGCCGCTGTTACAGAAGCATTTGATGAACCTTTAACAAAAGCAGCAGTGCTTGCCATTGCGGGTCCGTTTATCAAAGCATAGTCAGTTTGCAAAGCATAATGTAGATTCTCCCTGTTGAACGTATACATACACTTAGTTTAAGTGAGTAATGTTCTAAATGTCAGTACACACTATTATCCTGAAACGAGAGGTTGTCCTTAGGACAGCCTCTTTTTTTATTAAATATCCCTTAAATCGGCAGGATCGGGTGCTATAATAATATGGTTTACGTAAATTCGACCGTTGATATTTTGAACTATTTCTGAACCTCGTAATGAATTCTGCATTTGACAGACGTGACTTTTTAAAGCAAAGCAGCATGGTTGCACTCGCTGCGGCAATGGGCACGAACATTGTTTTTGCCAGCAAAATGCCCAAAGGCTATGTCCCGCTTCTATTTGATGAAAAGGACGCATTGAAAGGCAAAAACCTGGAAATGATCGTGCAGGGAGATAAGCCCTGGAATGTAGAATCACCTGTTCATCTGCTCGACGACCGAATTACGCCTGTTGACAAAATGTTCATCAGAAACAACGGACTTATCCCGGAAACGATCGATGTTGCTTCCTGGACACTCACCATCGACGGTGAGTCGGTGAAAGCGCCGAAAACCTATACGCTGGCAGAATTAAAAAAGAAATTCAAGCCTTACACTTATCAATTGGTGCTTGAATGTGGCGGTAACGGTCGTTCCGGTTTTCAACCGCAGGCATCGGGAAATCAGTGGGGCCAAGGCGCTGTACATTGCGCAGAATGGACAGGCGTTCGCTTGAAAGATGTGCTCGCCGATGTAGGCATCAAAGGAGATGCCGTTTACATTGGTTACCACGGGAAAGATCAGCATTTGAGCAAAGACCCTAAGAAAGAAGCTATTTCGCGCGGTGTGCCGATGTCCAAAGCCCTGGAAGATGAAACCATTATTGCGTGGCAGTTGAACGGTAAGGACATTCCTGAATTTCATGGTTATCCTTTGAGACTGGTTATTGGCGGCTGGCCGGCGTCTGTTTCGGGCAAGTGGCTCAGCCGGATTTCAGTTCGTAATAAAGTGCACGATGGCGCCAAAATGGAAGGCCACAGCTATAAAGTGCCCAAAAGCCCCGTTTCGCCCGGCGAAGATGTGCCGCAGACGGATGAGTATTTTAAGATCATTGAGTCAATGCCTGTGAAATCACTCATTACATTTCCGAAATCGGGTGCTATGATCGCTTCTGATGCTGAGCTGGCCTTACGTGGCCATGCATGGGCAGGCGATCGAGCTATTAAGAAAATGGAGGTTTCGATTGATTTCGGCGCAACATGGAAAGATTGCAAACTGGAAGCCCCTGCGAACAGATTGGCGTGGCAACATTGGAGTGCAAAAGTGAAATTTCCTTCAAAAGGTTATTACGAAGTGTGGGCGAAAGCAACCGACGATAAAGGAAATGCACAGCCAATGGTTATCCCAGCCTGGAATCCGGGGGGTTATCTGAACAATGCTTGCGAGCGGATCGCGGTTAAAGTGGGTTAAGGACTGAGAAAAATTCTTCGATGCAATTGATAAAAAATAAAAACTTCTGTTTGCTGCTCTGCCTGCTCCTTTTTGCAGGATTGGTCTCAACTGCTTTTCGTTCTGAAACGGGTGTTGGGAACAATGCAGGATGGGTTAGCATGCCTCTGGATACCACCAAAACTGATAAAGAAACCGGATTGGTGACCGACCCGAACCTGTATATGGTGAAAGCGCAGTGTACAAGCTGCCATTCGTCCAAACTAATTATTGCCAACCGGTTCACAAGAGATGGCTGGAAGCAAAAGATTCGCTGGATGCAGGCTAATCATAATTTATGGGACTTGGGCGAAACCGAGAAGCAGGTGCTCGATTACCTGGAAAAACATTACGCTCCTACGGTGACAGCCGCCCGCAGGAAGCCCCTCAATGACATTAAGTGGTACAAGCTTGAAGAATAGTAAAAGTGAGTAGAGTAATAGTGAGTAAAGTAAAATTCAATTTCCTGATTGCGCTGACAGCGATATTTGCGCTTTCATCTTTTAATAATGATCATGCTGTTCGCCTTCAAAATGGCAGTATCCAACAACATTACGATTTACCAAACCCGTTAAAGGCAGAAGTTATCGGGATTCAGGATGGTGACACCATTGAGCTTAAATTTCTGTTTTCGGGCAAGAAAGCGGGACAAAGAACAGGGAAACCGATCAGGATCAGGCTTTTGCATGTAAATTGCCCCGAACGCGGCCGACCTTATTACAAAGTTGCCAAGCAATATACAAGTCAGCAATGTTTCCGGAAAACGGTTCAGATACGGCACGCCGGAAATTTTGATAAATATGGCAGGTTACTGGGTGAAATTGTCCTTCCTAACGGCCGCATTTTAAATAAAGAGTTGGTGAAAGCAGGGCTGGCTGTACATTTCAAAAAATATTCAAAAAGCCAGGAATATTCCAATCTTGAAGTCCAGGCTAAGAAGCAAAAACTGGGTATCTGGAGCCAGTCATCTACTTTTTTTGGTCAACTATAATTAAGGTTTAAAATACGCAAATGTCTTCATCGTCGGCGCTTTTCCAGATCTTATATCAAAACGAAACATTGTTCCGGGTTGGAGGAATTGTTGCGCCGGACGTTGTGGAAACACCCATGGTAGGAGAACCTCAATCTGCGCCCGCAACGCCGGAATTGCCTCAGGTCGCTGCGAAAGCAATTCCTGCAACACCTGTCATCAAGCCCGTTCTGACGCCAGCGCCCGCTTTACCCGTTGCGGACTTTCCTGCACTGCTGCATCGTGTTTTAATCCTTATCGATGCGCCAAAACAAAAGGAAATGGCTGAATCTGAATCATTGTTCCTGGACAACATTCTAAAAGCGGTTGGACATTCTGTGGAAAAAGCGGATGTATTGAATTACAGTTTTCTGAAAGGTCCCGACGCGCGAAAAGTTTTGTCAGAAAAGAAAACCAATTTCTTCATCACCTTCGGTGTTCCGCTTATCAAGTTGCATCTGGACCTGTTACTGATGCCTTACACACCCAAATTGGTGGACGGCGTCTGGTTCCTTCTCACCGACTCCCTGGCAACAATCGAAGCCGACAGAAATCTCAAGAAAAAATTATGGCAGGCTTTACAGAAGATGTTTGAAATGTCCTAATTACGAGGATCTTACGTTTTTTAATAGCCGGTCATCACAATAATGTAGCAATTTTCTCTGTTTTCATGGATAATCGCAGGTTAACCCATGAAAAAATATGGCAAAATTGACTGAACTGATTGCGAACTGGTTCCGCCCCAACGCGTCCGACGCGGACCAATACTATGATGATGAGGCTGTTGAAAATGAAACGGCTCCAACCGCTCCCTCCGATTATTCTCCCTTAGTCAATCCTGTTGCACCGGTGTCGGAAATCCGCCCTAATGTAATTCCCGCTACTGCTGTGCAAGCACCTCAGCCAGCTGCTGCCGACATTCCCGAAATGCAAAAAGTGGAAGTGGCTGTTCCTTACTGGCTTGAAGACGAGGATACATTGCGCGACGAAGGCGTGCTGTTCGGTCTTTCGGAATCTGACCCGCACGAAAAGACGGACATTATCCATAAATATTTCTCCAATCTCGTTGCCGGACACATGGCCAGCATTGAGCAGCATAACGAACGCATTCAGGAGCTTAACCTCTTTATCGGGCAGAAAAATAACCGGATTGAGGAATTAAAGGACAAACTTAAAAACCCGGTAAATAATGCTCAGCGCGAGCACCATTTACCCCGAACGCTGATCGGCATAACCCTTTGCATTGCCATGTGCATCGGCAACTTTTTCCTGATAAGGGAATCGCTGAAACCCGTTTTTGCCGACAATTCGTGGATCGCGCTGGGTGTTTTCCTGGCGGGAATGTTTAGTCTGTTTGGAAAAATTTCTCTTTTTCATGACACCGAAGTCCGCGTGACCTGGAAATCGCTTTTGGAAGAGATCGGCCTTCCGTTTGCAGCAGCATTGTTTGTGTTCGCGAACGTGATCACGCACCAGACCTGGTGGCAGGCGTTTGCGCTTTTTGTCTTCGTTTTCTTCCTTTTTATGTTCGCAGGAAAGCTTTTGCTGAGCAACATTACGGTGTTGCGCAATGATATGCAGGCCTGGCTGAACATTCGGAAAGACAGCAGGAATTTTGCCGACAACAACTACAACTGGGAGACGGAGTGCCAGACCCTGCAAGAGGAAATCGACCAGTTACGGGTTAAAAAATGGCAGATCCTCCGTGAACAAAGCACAGCAGAAACCGAACGCGACCGGCTTTACGCAAAAAGGGATATGCTGGTCAAACTTTTCGAAAGTGAGTTTTACCTGGCCAGAAGGATGAAAAATGAGCTGACCACGAGACAGTTGAATTTGATCCAAAAAAGCAGGGAATAATGTTGACAGGCATGGCTTTTTCGAAAGTTAACCTGATAAATTACTAAAATTGATTTTCGATCATACAAAATATAGAACGTCATGAACGAGCAGAATCCAAACCAGGGTGGTGACTTTCAGCACGGATATTCCAGTGGAATTGAAGGCATTGACCGCCAGGTGTACGAAGCTTACCTGTCCAGTAATGTGAATCACGACTGGGTTATTGAAAGAATCAACACCAAGAAAGAAGAGCTTTTTTCGGTAAAAAATAAGCAGCAGGAAACGATCCGGCAGCATAAAACGGCCTACGACAAGCTGCAAAATGAGGTGATGGGCCTCAACAACACTGCTAAAAAGGTGCAGGATAGTGAAAAATTAATCGCTGAGATTGACACAATGTCCGAAGAACTGAGGGAGAAACGTGCAAGTAAGGCGCCATCCTACTCTTTGATAGCAGGGCTCATATTCCTGGCAGCCGGCATTTCTTTCATCGCGGGTGACCTGATCATCTCGCACGAAATTGTGGCTTACGCATTGAACATTCGGAATTCGAATGAGGCCTGGGCATTTGCGATCGGTTTGGCCATGTTGTCAATCCTTTTGAAACCGGCCTATGACCGCTTGGTGGAAGAACCCTATCATAAGAATGAGACGCCGAAAGCTAGATCGCGTTATGCCGGCTTCAAGCTAGTCCTTTCTATTTTTGCCATTGTTACATTGATCATTCTGGGGTGGTTCCGTTATGAGGCTTACCGGACTGACAAATTGAAAGAAGCGATCAATAAATCCGTTAAAAACCTGCAATTGAATGCGGTGGACCCGCTTACAGGCGCGCCGGTTAACAGTCCCGAACTGACCAACAAGATTGAGGAAGCGCTTCGCAATTCCGATCAGCTGAACCTGGATCTTGTAAACAGTCCATGGGCGTTGCTTTCGTTCGTACTAAGCGGTGTGCTTTTCGCGATCGCGGGTGCCGTTTCACTGGGCATGGCGTTGCCGGTTTTACAGGGTTTCTGGTATCGCTGGTTGCAAATTGACCCTAAATTATGGCGGTTAAGGCGCAGAAGAAAGCGCATTTTGAAACAAATGGAGCCGTTACAGGAAGCGCTTACTGCACATTTGACCCAAAAAAGCATTCTTGAAAATGACATTGCGGTAATGCCTGCCCTGGAAGAATTGAAACAGGAAGAAGCAGCAATCAAAGCTGAGATTAATAATCTGGAAGCAGAACGCAAGCAAACATTAACCGACAGCCGCGTCCATTCCTATGGCGACGGTTATGCGCACGGCCAGGTCAGCAAGGATGTGATGAGCGAGGAAGAGTATGAGGCATGGCGAAACAGTCATTTAACCGTTTCGAATCTTGCATTACGCGCCAAATCCAATGCTTCCGCAGACAGGGCGGTTCCACGTTCACGAGCTACCGGAATGCGCCCGCACCAGGCGATCCGGAAAGCAATAACCGACCGATTTGACGAAAACAACTCATAATGTTCTAAATTGGGGGTTAAATTATTGATATGATTCTAACCCCCAATTTAAGGATTGTACCCTGCGACGACACGCTATTTGACGCCATTCGCATGGGTAATAACACATTAGCCCGCGTAATGGGTGTTAATGTTCCCAAAAAGTGGACCGAGTTCCGGGATACTTTTACACCTTCCTATCACCGCTGGAAAGCCCACCCTCCATTGAGAGACTGGTGGGTTTATTTGATTATACACATTCCCGACAACATGCTGATCGGTTCCTGCGGCTACAAAGGCGAGCCTGACGCGAACGGAATGGTGGAGATCGGTTACGAGATTATGCCTTCCCACCGTTTGAAAGGCTTGGGCGCGGAAACGGCCAAAGGACTCACCGACTACGCATTTGCACAGCCTGGTGTTCATAAAATCGTTGCGCACACGGCCAGGGAAGAAAATGGCTCCGTGAAAATCCTTGAAAAAATAGGTTTTAAGCAAACCGAGGACATTAATGATCCCGATGAGGGGCCACTCTGGAGGTGGGAACTGGCACGAAAATAATTCTTTGTGCACTTGTCCGTTATCATTAAGTAATTATTGTTTTTCAAAAAATTTATTGGACTGGATCAATATTTTCTTTGGTTATTGATTACCTTGATTTTTAGAAAACGCACCTATTTTGCACCCTTTTCCCCTTCCGAATTATGATAGCTATATCAAAGGACACCTATCCGTGGCTGAAAAATTATCCCGAAGGCATTCCCTATGAAATAAATCCCGATGCATACGGCTCTCTGCTGGAAATGATGGAAATAAGTTTCCGTGAAAATGCCGACAAACCTGCCTATACCAATATGGATAAGCAGCTTACATTCGGTCAGGTTGATGAGTTATCCAGAAATTTCGCGGCTTATTTACAAGGACTTGGGCTGGTTCAGGGCGATAGGATTGCTATTCAGATGCCTAATCTGCTGCAATATCCGGTGGTCATGATGGGCGCATTGCGTGCGGGATTGGTGATAGTCAATACTAATCCGCTTTATACGCCCCGGGAGATGCAGCATCAGTTTAAAGATTCGGGAGCCAAAGCAGTCGTGATCCTGGCAAACTTTGCGGTGAACCTCGAAAAAATAGTTGCGAATACGAACATTCAACACATTATCATTACAGAAATCGGCGATCTTTTGGGTTTTCCCAAGAAACAGATCGTGAATGCGGTCGTGAAGTATGTAAAAAAGATGGTTCCGAAATACAATGTTCCTGAAGCGGTCTCCCTTTCAAAAGCATTGTCCATAGGCGCAAGCCGTGAATACAAACGGCCCGTTATTTCAGGGATCGACATTGCATTTATCCAATATACAGGCGGCACAACTGGCGTTTCGAAAGGTGCAATGCTCACACACCGCAATCTGATCGCGAATGTGGAGGGCATTAACGAGTGGCTAATGTCTAAGATGAGGCGCTCGCCAGCAACAGGCCAGCTTACCATTGTGGGCGCGTTGCCATTATATCACGTTTTCGCATTAACAATTAATGGGTTATGCGGCATTAAATGGGGGGCATTAAATATCCTCATCACTAACCCCAAGGATATTCCTGCATTTGTGAAAGAACTGAAAAAATTCAGTTTCCATATTTTCCCCGGCCTGAATACATTGTTCAATGGCCTGCTTAACAATCCCGATTTCGCTTCCGTTGACTTCTCGGAGCTAAAAATAACCATTGCCGGAGGAATGGCTTTGCAAAAAGTGGTGGCGGAACGCTGGGAAAAAGTGACAGGCTGCCCGCTGGTTGAAGGTTACGGATTATCCGAAACTTCGCCGGTGCTTTCTGTAAATCCGTTGGATGACCACCATAAATCCGGCACGATCGGACTTCCTTTCCCGAGCACGGAAATGCGCATTCTAAAGGATGATGAATCCTGGGCTGCTTTGGGAGAAAGAGGAGAGATTTGCGCCAAAGGGCCTCAAATTATGTTGGGTTATTACAACCGTCCTGATGAAACCGTGAAAGTGATCTTTGAGGATGAGAGCGGCAGGTGGTTCAAGACGGGTGACATTGGTTATGAGGACGAAGACGGCTTTTTCAAAATAGTGGACCGGAAGAAGGACATGATCCTGGTTTCCGGTTTTAATGTATATCCAAATGAGATCGAAGAAGTCGTCTCCCAATGCCCTGGCGTATTGGAAGTTGCGTGTGTGGGTGTTCCGGATGAAAAGTCCGGAGAACTAGTGAAAATCTTCATTGTGAAAAAAGATCCCGCGCTTACGGAAGAAAAAGTGAAGGCATTCTGCAAAGAAAATTTAACCGGATATAAGATTCCCCGGCGCATTGAATTCAGAAGCGAACTGCCCAAAACCAATGTTGGTAAAATTCTCAGAAGAGCATTACGAGAAGAGGAAATGGCTTAGGCAAAATAGCCGAAACAGGCGCTTGCAACACAATCTATTCGCTTAAAAAAGCCTGGAAAGCCTTAGGTTTATGTATATTTAGCCAAACAAGTTCTCAACCTTGAAAGCAAATCTATATGAATCTACACCGGAAAACTTTGGTATTGTTACACGGACATGGCATAGATGATACGATTTGGGACAACCTTGATGCCGCGCTTAATGAAGATTTCACAATAGTCAGGCCCAATATTTCCTTATTCACATTCTGCCAGTCCGTTGAAGATTATGCAGACGAATTGCACAGGTTCCTTACCAATGCAAACATTACAAAGTGCACGCTGATCGGCCACTCGATGGGCGGTTACATTGCCCTCGCATTTGCTGACAAATATATGGACATGCTCGAAGGCTTCGGGCTGTTTCACTCCACGGCATATGCCGACGATGAGGCAAAAAAACACCAGCGCAATCAGACCATTGAATTACTGAAAAATCATGGCACTGAGGCTTTTGTAAAAAATACGGCCGGAAACCTTTTTGGAGAGCGTTACAAAGAACTTTTTCCGGATCGCGTAAAAGAGCACATTATCCATTTCGGCAAACTTCCTGCGGACGCGCTTATTGCAGGCATTATCGCCATGCGCAACCGCCCCGATCGCTCAGCCGTACTCACGCGTATGCCCTTCCCGGTCTTGTTTATTATCGGGATGCAGGATAAGCTTATTCCCTTTGAAAGCGTGATCACATTGTCGGAATTTCCGAAGCAAAGCTACCCGTTCATCCTTGCCGAAGCAGGACACTTGGGAATGGTTGAACGACCGGATGCATCCGCACGGATGATCAACTGGTATATGGGAAAAATTTAAGTCAGAAAATTCACAGTTTCACGATCTAAAACAGGTCATCGTTCGTTATCTACACTTGAACGATGACCTGTTTTCCAAGATTATGCAAAAATTTACGATCGTAGTGTTTCAAAGAAAATTATCCTTCCTGCTTGTCTGGAGTTTATTGCTCCTTTATTCGTGCAAGGACGACAAGCCAGAGCCCATTGACCCGCCGGTAGAGAATCAATATCTCGAGGAAAGCACCGTCATCACCGAGCTGACGAAAGAGCAGGTCGCGCAAAAAGCCAGCGATCTCAATCCGATTCTGGTGGGTTATGTCAAAAACGGCATAAAAGTTTATAAAATCACCTATAAGACCAAGAATACGGACGGAACCGATATTACGGCTTCCGGCGCGTTAATTTTGCCTGCAACGTCCAGTCCGGCATCAATAATCAGCGTACAGCACGGCACGATCCGCGAGGACGCATCTGCCCCTTCCAACTTCCAGGATGGCGCCGAGGCAGCATCATTCGGCTCGTTGTTTGGCTCAATGGGTTACATTATCGCTTATCCGGATTATATAGGCTACGGCGCTTCCAAAGATCTTCCTCATCCCTACGAGCACCGGGCAAGCCTGGCGTCGGCTTCACTGGATATGCTCCGTGCGGCTAAAGAGTTTCTGAAAGGGCAAACGGATGTGAAATGGGATGAAAAATTATACATCGCAGGATATAGCGAGGGTGGTTATGCGACCATGTCTTTGCATAAAATGATCGAGGAAGAAGCGGTCGGCGAATTTAATTTAAGGGCTTCCAGCTGCGGCGCGGGCGCCTATGATAAAACCGCCTTCATGGAACACGTTATTAATACAAAAACGCATGGAATTGCTTCTTATAATGCGCTTTACACCTGGGTTTTGTTGACATATGACCGGATTTACAATCTGAACCGCCCGGCGTCCTATTATTTCAAAGAACCATTTGCGACCAATATTACGGCTAATGGGATTTCAGCTCCTATTAATCAAAGTTTTGACTCTGCTTTGAATGAAAGCTTTAAGACAGATCTGAATGACGGGAAAGACAAAAAGTTTATCGACGCTATTGCGGATAACGATGTCTACAACTGGAAGCCAAAAGTACCCGTGCAGCTATATCACGGCGATAAAGATGATTTAGTCTTTTATTTTAATTCCGTGAAAGCTTACGATACAATGAAAGCATTGGGTGCGAATGTGACGCTGACGACGATTCCGGGTGGGACTCACGGCAGTTCTGTCTCACATTTCCTGATCGGCACCCTTGCATTTTTTACCAGTACAAAATAATAATACATGTTCTCACTTCTAGATCTGGTTGGTAACACGCCCCTTGTTGAATTAAAAAAAATCAATCCCAATCCAGACGTAAAAATTTTTGGTAAGCTGGAAGGCAACAATCCTGGCGGAAGCGTAAAGGATCGTGCTGCATTCAGTATGATTAAAGGTGCTATGGACCGCGGAGAAGTAACTTCGGGAACCAAGCTGATTGAAGCCACGAGCGGAAATACGGGCATTGCGCTGGCCATGATAGCCCGTTTGTTTGATCTCGAAATTGAGCTCATTATGCCGCAAAGCTCGACAAAAGAACGCGTGCTGACAATGGAAGCTTATGGCGCAAAAGTAGTGCTTTCGGAATCTATGGAAAGCGCCCGGGACATTGCTGAGGAAAAGGCAGCAGCCGGTGGCTATTTTATGCTGAATCAATTTGCAAACGCCGATAATTGGAAAGCACATTATAACACAACCGGACCCGAAATATATAAGGATACCAATCAAGCCATCACGCATTTTGTATCATCCATGGGCACTACGGGCACTATTATGGGTGTTTCCCGGTATTTGAAAGAACAAAATCCAGACATTCAGATCGTAGGCTGTCAGCCCACGGACGGATCGAGCATTCCGGGCATCAGAAAATGGCCCGTTGAATATCTGCCCAAGATATTCGAAAGAAACCGCGTAGACCGTGTTATCGAAGTTACCCAGGACGATGCAGTCCTGATGACCAGGAAACTGGCGCGGGAAGAAGCCGTTTTTGCGGGAATGAGCAGTGGCGGTGCAACATGGGCGGCCGTGGAGCTTGCGAAGGAGTTAAAGGAAGGCGTAATCGTTTGTATCATCTGCGACCGCGGCGATCGCTATCTGTCGAGTGATTTGTTTGGATAAAAAAAAACGGCTTTCTAAATGCCGGGATCATGCTCCGAACTTAGAAAGCCATTATATTAAACGAATTCTTGCTGATCAGAACCAGCCTGAACCAAGGTTTCTGAAAGGCCAGGGAATAGCGACGAGAATAATGATCAGGCCCATTGCGTAAAAGTAAAGCACTGTTCTGTGTTTGGCCGGGCCAGTCAGTTTCTTCGACCTTATTCTCCCTACTGTTATCAGCACAATGGCGATCAGCATCATGAATATGTGCTCGATAGAATAGAAACGGAAGACCTTCTCGCTGATCAGATCAAAATTCACTTTTGCGCTCATCGTGTAAAGGATCAGCCCTAGCAGCAACTGCGTATGGGTAGCAATGAATGCGAACAGATATATTTTGCTATCGCCGGAAGCGCCTTTTTGCCAATTGGAATAAGCAGTAAATATCGCGGCAATTAAGAGTGCCAACACTACATAACGGAGGCCTGAGTGGGCACGTATAAGCGCGTTCATATCAAATCAGTTTATGGTGAATAAGTAAAAGTATGCAAATGTAACGCTCAATCGGGCATTATGCTTGATATTTGCACAACAAAAAGTCTCAAAAATTTAAAATATCATGATCATATTTAACATTACCGTCAACATTAGTTATGCCGCTGAAAAGGATTGGCTGCATTATATGAAGACGGTTCACATCCCCGAAATCCTGGCGACAAAGCTGCCGCTCGACTGTAAACTTTTACGGTTACTCACAGAAATCGAAAACGAAGGATCGACTTACACATCGCAATTTTTATTTCGGACTATGGAGGATTTTCTGGCATATCAGACCCACTTTCAGGCGGATTTACAGGAGAAACATCACGCCCGTTTTAGTGGTCAATATGTATCATTCCGGACACTTTTAGAGGAGGCCTGACGGATTATTTCTACACTTTTGAGGTAAAATAAATATATTTAAAAACAACCGGGTTTACTTGACATTACCCTATTATTTCCCTTTATTTAATATACCGTTAAGATCAAAAATGGTGTTTGGAGGGGGTTTTTAGAATTGGGTTGAGTTGATCTGAACTGTAGTAGCTGCCCCGGCATACATGTTGATAGAACGGTTTAAAATATGTTTTACCTTAAAACAAAGTGCTTATGAGACTGCAAATGCAAGCAATTCATTTTGACGCCGATCCTAAGTTGTTGAGCTTTATTCAACAAAAGTTAGATAAACTTGATACGTTTTATGACCGTATAACCAGTGGAGAGGTGTTTTTGAGATTGGATAAAAGTGACAATGCCAAGTTACAGACCAAACTTCTTGAAGTTAAACTTTATGTTCCGGGAGGAACCATGTTTGTGAGAGAGCAAGGGACGACATTCGAGGAAGCAACTGATTTAGCGATTGATACATTGAAAATGCAGGTTAAAAAGTTTAAAGACAAACGTAACAATGCCAGGGCACCGAAGATTATTGAAGGTGTAGCATTAGAAGACGGCGTTACGGTTATAACGGAGGAAACAGAAGAGTAACAACATATATAATAAGCAAAATAAGCCGCCCCGATCCGGGACGGCTTATTTTGCTTAAGGCCAACCGGTGTGTTTGCAACAATCGGATAATTGAACGAATTTTAAGCTTTTCTTACTGTAATAACGATTTATTATGAATGTTGACCCCGTTGTAGATAGTAGTTTTGAACAACCGTTCCGATTGACCCAGGAAGAAGTTCAGCGCTTCGCAGACCTGACTGGCGACAATAATCCAATCCACCTTGATGCCGAATATGCTGCCACGACGTCTTTTAAAAAGCCGATCATTCACGGCATGCTGGGCGCCACTATTTTCACGAAAGTATTGGGAACGCAATTTCCTGGATTTGGGTCCATTTATCTGAAACAAACATTGGAATTTCTTCGCCCTATGTTCGTGGAAACGGACTATAAAGCAGTGTTTACTATTAAAAGCATTAATGCGGAAAAGCACATTGCGGAAATTTCCACGGAGATTGTGGATGCAACGACAAAGAAGGTGGTCACGCGGGGCGTGGCGACAATGATTAATACAGAGAAGTTTTGAAATAAAGAGCCCGGACTCGATACCCGGGCTTTTATATCAATGTTATGCGTCTCCGGTGTTCTTCTTGTTTTGAACTTCGGCGCGGATATCCTGAGCCAACGTTTTCAGGTCCTGCATGCCTTTACGAACACGCGTTCCAGCTGCTTGGTTGCCTTTTGCATAGAACTTATCGAAATCGCCTTCAAGCGAAAGGATCAAATCTTTGACTTCATCAAATCTTGCCATGTTTGTGTTTGTTTTTTAGTTTAAAAAATGCCTTCTACACGCTAAAAACGCATGTTTTGACCGAAATTTAGTAATTAAAAGCATTTCCGCAATCCAAAAAACAAAAAAAAACACTTCTAAAATACAATTAATTAATTGCAAACACATAAACATCTATTAATCAGACGATTACTAATTATTAAAATTTCAAAATAAAAGCAAAAAAAAGAGGGCCTTTTTAAAAAAAGCCCTCAGAAAGCAAATAATGCGGATTTCTTATTCAACAACCTCCTGTACGTCCTCAATTTGGTAAACCCTGTTTTTTAATTTGTCTGCCAAAGTAGTAAAGGCATTCAACGTATATTCCACATCTTCTAATGTATGTGCAGCGGTAGGAATGATGCGCAACATGATCTGACCTTTCGGTACAACCGGGTACACAACGATCGAACAGAAAACACCCATATTCTCGCGCAAATCACGAACCATCCGGGTCACTTCGGGAACACCGCCTTCGCTATGAAGGAAAACAGGCGTAACCGGTGATTCTGTTTCACCGATATTGAATCCTCTTCCTCTTAAACCGTCCTGCATTGCCTTAACATTCTCCCAAAGCTTTGCACGCAATTCAGGCATTGTCTTGATCATCTCCAGACGTTTGCGGCAACCTTCCACGTAAGGCATCGGAAGCGCCTTGGCGTAAGTCTGCGACCGCATGTTGTATTTAAGGAACATTATGATCTCGGGATCATCGGAAGCAATGAAAGCACCGATAGCAGCCATTGATTTAGCAAATGTAGAGAAGTAAAGATCAACCTCTTTTTGCACACCCAAAAGCTCCCCCACTCCCGCACCGGTTTCACCCATTGTGCCGAAGCCATGCGCATCGTCCACAAGCAGACGGAAATCATACTTTTTCTTCAACTCAACAATGGCTTTCAGATCACCAACCTTACCTGACATCCCAAAAACGCCCTCGGTAATGACCAGCACGCCGCCGCCTTTTTCATTTGCAAGCTTTGTAGCGCGGATCAGGTTTTTTTCCAGGCTCACCATATCATTATGGTTAAACTTGTAGTATTCACCCAGTTTCGCTTTGTGCAGGCGGATTCCGTCGATAAGGCAAGCATGTGATTCGGCGTCATAAACGATTACGTCGCGGTGGTCACAAATACACTCGATCGCTGACATTACGCCCTGATAGCCGTAGTTCAGGAGGAAAGCATCTTTTTTGCCGACAAATTCAGCCAGTTCTTTTTCAAAAGTCTCGTGGAGCGTTGAGTTTCCGGACATCATTCTGGCGCCCATTGGATATGCAAGGCCCCATTTCGCAGTTGCCTCAGTATCAGCTTGTCTAATTTCCGGATGATTGGCCAGTCCCAAATAATTGTTCAGGCTCCAATTCAACACCTCACGACCCATAAATCTCATGCGCGGACCCAACTCTCCTTCCAACATGGGAAAAGAAAAATAGTGGTGACTGTTCAGCATTTTGGCTGGTGTTCCGATAGGACCAGAGTTGTTGCGCAATTTCTCGAAAATATCCACTCGCTTTTATTTTATGTGGGTAATCAATTAATACAAAAATGTTAGATAAATGCAAAATTAAAAAAATTTGCGCTTACTTTAATACTATATCAACATTAGGATAAACTGTAAGTTAGCAAAATAATAAAAATGCTACTTTTCGGGAAGCCCCTGATTTCATAGCTTACCACCAAATTCTGAATCATTTCATGCGCTCAATACAAAAAATCCTGGTTGCCAATCGTGGAGAAATTGCCTTACGGATCATGCGGACAGCCCGGGAAATGAACATTGCGACGGTTGCCGTTTTTAGCGAGGCTGACAGGAAATCTCCGCATGTGCGTTATGCGGATGAGGCTGTGTGCATAGGCCCGGCGCCGTCTTCTGATTCGTATTTGAGAGGTGATAAGATTATTCAGGTTTGTAAGGATCTTCATGTTGATGCTATACATCCCGGATATGGTTTTTTGTCCGAGAATGCGGCTTTTGCAAAGATGGTGCAGGAAGCGGGCATTATTTTCATCGGGCCTTCGCCGGAAGCGATTGAGATCATGGGTAGTAAGCTGGCCGCAAAGCAGGCTGCAGGCCAGTATAACATTCCAATGGTTCCCGGCACGGAGACTGCCATTACAGATCGCAAAGATGCCAAAACACGGGCCAGCGAAATTGGCTATCCGATCCTGATTAAGGCATCTGCCGGAGGCGGCGGCAAAGGCATGCGGGTGGTTGACAATGAGGCTGATTTTGATGAACAAATGGATCGGGCCGTTAGCGAAGCGCAAACTTCTTTCGGCGATGGTTCGGTGTTTATCGAAAAATACATTACTTCTCCCAAACACATTGAAATTCAAATCCTGGGCGACCAGCATGGCAACGTTATCCATTTATTTGAGCGGGAATGTTCGATCCAGCGCCGCCACCAGAAAGTGATCGAGGAAGCGCCTTCTATTTCTATTACCAATGAAACCCGGGCAGAAATGGGACGCTGCGCCATTGATGTAGCCAAATCCTGCGGATATTATGGAGCGGGAACGGTTGAATTCATCCTCGATGAACAAGGAAACTTTTACTTTTTGGAGATGAACACGCGGCTCCAAGTGGAACACCCGGTTACAGAACAGATTACCGGGGTGGATTTGGTAAAACAAATGATCTTCATTGCAGAAGAAAGGCCGCTCACCCTGAAGCAAAGCGATTTGAGCATTAAAGGACATGCCATCGAAGTCCGCGTTTATGCCGAAGACGCTGCCAACAATTTCCTGCCGGACGTTGGAAAGTTGCATACATACATTAAGCCGGACGGAAACGGGGTGCGCGTCGATGATGGGTTTGAACAGGGCATGGATATCCCGATTTATTATGACCCGATGATCGCAAAGCTGATCACTTACGGCGCTGACCGGGAAGAAACGATTCAGAAAATGACCCGGGCCATTGATGAATATCAGATCTCAGGCGTGCAAACCACATTGCCTTTTTGCAAGTTTGTTATGACCCACCCTGCCTTCGTTTCAGGAGAATTTGATACGAATTTTGTTTCAACTCATTTTCAATCCGAAATGCTAATCGGAGAAATTAAAGAGGACGCTTTGAAATTAGCAGCCATTATGAGTGCCCATTTGTTGAGAAAAACGGATCAGGGAACTGGCATTGTGACTGCCTGTGAAAATAAAAAACCTTCATCCTGGAAGCTCCGCAGCCTACGCAATCTTTAACGCCTGGCGCTCTTGCATTTTGCCCGAAAATTGCCTACTTTTGCGGTCTTAATTTTTTGGAATGTTGGATTGCATAAAAATTACAGAATTTGGAATAACTATGCAAGTAATCCAGCCCTCAACATTTCTTTCATAAGAAGTACACTATTGCCTTATTGGCTCACGACTAAAGAAATTCACAGAATATTCAGCTATGAAGCTATCCGAATTTAAGTTTGATCTTCCCCAAAGTTTAATTGCACTTCATCCTTCAGACCGCGGCGAATCCCGCTTAATGGTTGTTCATCGTAAAACAGGAGAAATAGAACACAAAACCTTTGCCGACCTTATCAATTATTTTGATGACGGTGATGTAATGGCGATTAATGATACAAAAGTATTTCCAGCTCGTCTTTATGGTCAAAAAGAAAAGACAGGAGCAAAAATAGAGGTCTTCCTTTTGCGTGAACTTAACCGCGAAATGCGCCTTTGGGACGTTCTGGTTGATCCGGCACGTAAAATCCGGGTTGGTAACAAGCTTTATTTTGGAGATAGCGACCTGGTTGCTGAGGTAATTGACAATACAACCTCACGCGGTCGTACAATTCGTTTCTTATATGATGGCGATAATGATGCTTTCATGAAATTGGTAGACGAATTGGGCGAAACACCGCTTCCTCCCGAAATTATTTCAAGACGTAAAGTTGAAACTTCGGACAGAGAGCGTTTTCAAACCATTTTTGCTGAACATATCGGCGCAGTGGCCGCTCCAACGGCTGGTATGCACTTCACGAAGGCGATTATGAAGCGTTTGGAGATCAAAGGCGTGAACTTTGCTCCCGTAACATTACACGTTGGTCTCGGAACATTCCGGACTGTGGATGTGGAAGATCTGACAAAGCACAAAACGGATTCTGAAAATTACAGGATCACACAGGGAAGCGCTGACATTGTCAATGCAGCCATAGATAACAAAAAACGCATTTGCGCGGTTGGAACGACTTCGCTGAAAGCGGTAGAATCATCGGTTTCTGCAAGCGGACATCTGAAAGCGGTGGAAGGCTGGACTGATAAATTTGTATTCCCGCCTTACGATTTCAAAATTGCTAATGCATTACTATCAAACTTCCAACTTCCTGAGTCGATCTTATTGATGTCAGCTTGCGCATTTGGGGGTTTTGACTTGGTTATGAAGGCTTATGAGCTTGCTATCAAGGAAAAATATAAGTTTTTCACATACGGCGACGCGATGTTGATAATATAAGTTTAAATAAAATTTAAGATGGTCATTTGTGGTCAAGGATTTGATTTCCTGATGCATAAATGACCATTTTTTTATGAATGCTATGCAAGAATATGCCATAATAGTTGCCGGAGGAAGCGGGAATCGCATGAAGAGCGAGATTCCGAAACAGTTTTTAAGGATCAACGGTCTTCCTATCCTGATGCACACCATTAACGCATTCAGAAAGTATTCTGAAGCAATAAATATCATTTTAGTGCTTCCCAGTAACCAAATTGCCTTCTGGACGCAGCTTTGTGAAGAACATTTATTTTCAATCACATATACATTGGTTGCTGGCGGAGATTCCCGGTTTGCGTCGGTCAAAAATGGCCTGCAAAGCATTCAAGGAAATGGTGGCCTCGTTGCGGTGCATGATGGCGTAAGACCGGTGATCAGCAATGAAATTATTGCAGCCAGTTTTACAAAAGCTGCTGAACAAGGCAGCGCAGTTACAAGCGTCCCGCTCAAAGATTCTATCAGAAAAGTCGAAGCAAATGGAGAAAACGCTGCCATGGACAGGAGCGTCTTCCAATTGATCCAAACTCCGCAAACATTTCGCCTGGACTGGATGCAAAAAGCTTTTGAAACGGGTTATAGCGATCAATTTACTGACTGCGCAAGCGTTTTGGAAGCAGCAGGTTTCCCGATCCATCTGATCCCCGGCTCTTATGAAAATATAAAGGTCACTACACCGGAAGATCTGCGTTGGGCTGAAATATATCTGCAAAAGCCTTAATTTACGGCTATTATCCTTTCAAAATTTTGATCATTAATATGACCATCGAAGACATCATATTATTGCGCCTTCATAATCAACAAATCTCTCATAACCCTTCTAACTCCCCGGAGGAAGTTGTCGCATGTGTGGGGGCTATGCAAGCGCAGGATTATGCAGGTGCGAAATGGTCGTTAGGATTACGGTTGCCGAGAGGAACAGAAGCGGATATTGACGAAGCAATCGCACGTAAAGCGATTGTAAGAACATGGCCTATGCGGGGAACATTGCATTTCGTTGCCGCGGACGATGTCAGATGGATGTTAAAATTGCTTACGCCGAGGATTATTTCAGGATCAGCAGGCCGCAATCGTCAGCTGGAACTCGATGATGCAATCTTCAACAAAAGCCAGGATTTGCTAATTGCAGCAATGGAGGGAGGAAAGCAGCTTATGCGAAGCGAGGTGTATGCAATTTTGGAGAATGCTGGCATTACAACTGCGGGTCAAAGAGGAATTCATATCATTAACTATCTTGCGCAAAAGCAGGTTATTTGTCACGGTGTGCACAATGAAAAGCAACCGACTTATGCCCTGCTGGATGAATGGATTCCTGTTTCCAAAATCTTGGAAGGGAAAGAGGCGTTGGCAGAGTTAGCATTACGATACTTCAAAAGTCATGGTCCTGCAACGCTGAATGATTTCGTTTGGTGGTCAGGATTAAAAATTTCGGATGCAAAAGAGGGGTTGAATTCTGTTATGTCTATGTTGGAGCAAATAGAAGTTGAAGGCAAAATTTATTGGATCGAAACGGGGCGTTACGAAACGAATGCAATCCCATCGACCTTTCTATTGCCTGGTTTCGACGAATATATGCTTGGATATACAGACCGGACATTAACATTAGCGGCGCAGCACGCTCCCAAAATTGTGCCCGGTAATAATGGAATGTTTATGCCAACCATCGTTGTGGACGGAAAGGTTAAGGGTCTTTGGAAACGGGTTTTGAAAAAAGATAAGATCTTAATCGAAATTTTCCCATTTGAAAAATTTACAAAAGCAAAAATCAAGTCGATCACATCAGAAGCCAAGAAATACGGCAATTATCTTGGCAAAAACGTCTCACTCGCTGACTAAACTTTCACAAATATTTTCTTTCGGTAAAGAAAATACAGGAAGAGCCAGACGATAATAAATCCTCCCAGCGCATTAAATACTTCATGCCATTTTTCGGGAGCGTACTTGTAAAATCCCTCGAAAAGTAGTTTCGAAGAAGCATTGAAATCAATAAACCGAACGGCGAGGTAAATGACGAGAGAATTCATTCCAATTACTTTAAAAGCGAAAGCCCATTTCTGGAAGCCCTTCACATCAATGATCCAGTAAAATATGGCCAGCATAGTGAATGCCATTCCGGAGGTAAGCATGATGAATGAGCTCGACCAAAGATGTTTATTAATCGGAAAAACAATATTCCATATCAAGCCAATAACGATCCCAATCACGCCGTAAAGGAAAAGTTGCTCCAACTTATCTCCGACAACCGGAGTGCGGAGCAAGATGTCACCTGCAATGGTTCCGAATAACGTTAAGCAAATGGCCGGAAACTGAGTCAATAGTGCCAGCTCATCGTAAGTGCCTTGTTTTAGTTTTCCCGGCATAAAATTCCTATCAAACCAGCCAACAAGATTTCCTTCAAAAGAAAGGTCGCCCGAACCATAACCTGGAGCCGGAATCATAATCAGTACCAAATAGTAGAGTAATAATGTGGAAACCGCAATCCAGATTCTGTTTTTGAACGAAAAATTCAGGTAAAGAATGGCTCCAATGAATGTTGCAAGGCCAATTCTACCCAAAACACTTCCGTAGCGAATCTGAGCAGGATCAAATATGTCGATCGGCGCATTTTTGTCAAGTATCCCTAATGCAATAAGGATTAACATTCGCTTGAATGTTTTACTGATCAATTCAGATTTAGCAATTCCCTTCGAAAGGCCCCCGGTCAAGCTAAAAGATAGCGATGCGCCCGCCAAAAAGAGGAACAAGGGAAAAATGAAATCGTAAAATGTGAAACCATGCCATTCCGGGTGAACGAATTGAGCAGAAATAGCATCAACAGCATCAAGACCCGTTTTCCCACCCAAAAGATAAATGAAGGCGCCACCTCCTGAGATCATCAGCATATCAAAGCCACGAAGCGCGTCCATTGAGGCAAGCCTTCTTACATTGCTTGCTTTCTTTTCATCCGTCGTTACATTGACCGAAGCAGTTTCCATATTTGTATCTTAATCACCAGATCAAAAAAGCCAATCGCTTTAACTTTTTACTTAAATACTAAAAGCAAAGCTCTTTAAACGCAAAAAAGACCTGGGTGCCTAGCCTGGCAAAGGTGAAGACCAGGCACAAAAAGCCTTACATTTCTGCAAGGCTTTTGTAATAGTATTGTGGCGACTAGACTGCGCGTCCCGCCAACTTTACCAGGTTTGATCCGCGCCGCGTAGGCCAAGAGAGCGTCTCCCGGTATAATCGGCGGTTCTGGCCGGGCTTGCGTTCAAGCGGGGCGCCCCCGGCTTGGGCAGCCCCGCTTGGGCAGCCCCGCTT
>NZ_FUZA01000001.1 GCF_900167945.1 Dyadobacter psychrophilus | reverse complement strand
CCAGCCCTTTTTTGCGAAAAGTTCTTTAAGAATTTGATTGTCCAGGCTCAGGTCGGCAAACATCTTTTTCAGGCGTGAATTTTCCTCCTCCAAATCTTTCAGCCGTTTGACGTCAGATGCTTCCATTCCTCCATACCGGCTTTTCCAGTTATAAAAAGTGGCCTCAGAAATGCCATGCTGCCGACAAATCTCCTTAGTAGTGATGCCGGTTTCCTGCTGTTTGAGGATCGAAACGATCTGGGTTTCTGTGAATCTCGTCTTTTTCATCAGTTTAAAATTAAGTGATATTCTCTAATTTCAAACTGTCTGTCATTTAGGGACACTTACAAAAGGAGTTGTCAATTATAAAGGCAAGATCAACTATTGGTAAGTAGATGTCAAATAAATTTTTGATTCCTTTTACATACCTCCTTTCAATCACATCAGGCTCAATATTATGCCCTCCTTCTGAAACCCTCATCTGTACACGCTCTTTTGCTAACTGAACATCATTGAGCCAGTAAAAAATTAATGTCACTATGAAGCCTTTTTTCTTCGCTTCTTCAATTTTGGGCTTATAGCTTCGTGTAGATAATGTCGTCTCGAATGCAAAACTGTCATTTCCGTTCAGTAGTTCATTGACTCTGCTTAGCATGATTCGCCCGGCTTCTAGTGCAACTTTTTCTGGTTGAAATGGAGACACTCCCTTGGCAATTTCGTCCGCGTTTACAAATTCTTTACAGTCTAAAATCTCCGGTAATATTGCAAATGAGGCTGCTGTTTTTCCGGCGCCATTACAACCGGCAATGATGTATAGATTCTTTTCTAGCATTGTATTTAAGAACGAGGAATTATTGAAAATAGCTCACTTCCCCCCAATCAACCGCTCCAACCGCCCCATCATCTCATCCTTCTCCTTCAACATCCGCTCGTAAAGCTCCATTTTCTCTTCATGTAATCTCCTGATTTCTGCGATTGGATTGACATTAAAAGTCGAATGTGGATTTCCTAAATATGCCTGATCGTGAAATGTATTTGAAATAATATTAATAGCCTGATCTTCATCAAAATTCCGAATCGCCTCGCTCGGGATTTTCAGTATTGCGGAAACCTGCTCCAAAATGTCGGAATCGATCTTTTCTCTTTGTTCCAGTAAGGAAACCTTTTGCTGGTTCCACTCTTCGCCGAGCTCGAAGGCGAGGACGTCTTGCTTGATTCCGAGCATTTCGCGGAAGCGTTTCAGGTTGCGGCCTTCGTGGATTTTGGAGTTGGATGTAGTATGTGTCATGCGGGAAGGTGGTTGGTTAAAAAGGCAATTTATATAAATCTATCGGTAAGTTTCCGAGTAATTTACAAGCATTTCGGAGTAAGATACCAGCGCGATGTGTTGCGTATCATTTCCAGGAATCCGTGCTTTGCCGCCAGACAAATAGGGAAAGCTCCATCAGGCTTCCGATCACACATTCAAAATTGGCAAATGAACACAGAAGCACACACTAACGAGTCGCCCGACTCGAAATGGATCGCATATGGTCGCGAAGTAAGCGCATTGCTCAGCAGCAGCACCGCCGAAAACTGGACCAACGAACTTTGGACGATGTTCAGCGGCTTCATGCTCGCTCAAAACGAAATGGGCCGGTCGGAGAATTTGAGCAATACTTACTTTTCATTTAAGGAGTTGCTGGAGTTTTTTGAGAGGGTTGAGGGGATTCGCAAAGGGACATGATCATTTGTTTGTAATAAGAGAAATTTAAGTAACTTGTTGGTTAATAGTGAGTAATAGTGTTGAAATTATTAACTGCACAGGTTATGAGAATAATAATTTTACTTTTTGCGTCTATTGTATTTAGTTTTTCGGCCATTGCGCAGCAGGCTCCGGGTTGGGAATTAGGCATTCAGTTAGAACACGGCAGAGATTGGTACAATCGTGAATATTACGATTGGGGTGAACTTCCCAATGGCTACATTGAAAGCTTTCCTTCACACTATTCGCGTGGAGTGGGCTTTTACGTAGAACGAGTTGTTAATTCGAGGCTTTCTGCTTTGGCGCAGATCAGCTATCAACAGAAGAAAATGTACGTCGATATGTATGATGAGACGAGCAGGACGCATGGAGGTTGGATTACAAAAGAAATGCATCACCGAGGCGCATTCGACGCCGGGATTCGGTGGTATGTCAATCCAAAATCAAAAATAAGGCTTTTTGTAGATGGAAAAGTAGGAGCAAATATGTTCATCGCCGCTGTGCAGCGAGAAGCAAGGCTAGGAAACATTGTGATCAACAATGCATTTGGTTATGATCGTGTTATTCCAGTGGCCTCGGGTTCCATTGGAGCAAAGTGGCAAAGACTGAGTGTTTCAGTGGAATACAGGCAGGACCTGGCTGCCGTGAAACGGGCAAGGACTGGAACGGGGATAACCGGTAAGGGTGTTTTTGGGAAGGTGGCTTTTGCGTTGTTTCGAGCAAGGAAATAGTAGCTACCGATAACGCAAAAGAAAAACTAGCAAATCGTAACTAACCCTGTCATGCTGAGCGGAGTCGAAGCACGTTACCAAGGAGTAGCGTGCTTCGACTCCGCTCAGAATGACAGGGTTAGATGGCATTGCAGCTAGAATGCATTTGACATTAAAAACGCTTGTTCAATCACTTAGCCTCCTTCAAAGCCAGCGTCGTCAAATAATACTTAGCAATCATATTAGGAACCTCCCATCTCGGCAACTGACCAGCTTTCAAATACTCCATATACTTATTAGCAACTTGTGCGAAATGTGCTTCATGCCCATTGTCATATTTCGCAGGAATAGTTACTTCCCAGCCTGCTGCGTTCTTTTTTAGCTCGATGCCAGGGTATTTTCCCTGGACCATTTTGAAGCTGTTGGCCACTGCGTCTTCGTAGGCTTTTGATTTATCGATGGTTTCAATGTAAAGCACGGGCTTATATTTTTGGTCTTTGCCCTGGCGTACGATCAGGTTCGCTTTGGAGCCCTTCATGATGGAGTAATGTGTGTCGCCTGTGCCTTCGGGGGCTTGGAAATTCCATAATACGGAGACCTTGGCGTGCACACCTTTCAATGTGTAATTCATTGCGCCATTTGCGTAAACGCTTAATGTTGTGTCTTTTACGTCTTTGCTTAGGAAGTCGGGGAAATTATCGCTTTTGGTTACGAGCTTGAATTGCGATTTGGTAAGTTTCGTAGCGGTGCGTTTTGCGGAAAGGAGTTTAATATCCTTTTTGTAGTCCAGTTCGGTGTTTGGGAAACAGCTCCATTGCACAAGATCCACTAAATGCGTGGTAACGTCCACCATACCTTCGCCTTGCTGTTTTACATCAAAAAACCAGGTTGGACGCACAAGCGGTTCTCCCGAAATGTATTTGAAAAAATGGTGTACGCTTTCCTTGGCAACGGCCGGATTTTCTGCCGTTCCTTTTTGCAATTCACCGAAAATCTCGGCCGAAGCCGCTAATTCGCGCTGTAATGCATTGGTGATCTCATAACGCTCGGTCATGATGTCGTAAAGCAGCACTTTGTTTTTCTCGGCGCTTGCAAATGCTTCTTTTAATTTTTCAAAACCGGCGGCGTCAATTGCCATGGGTTTGTCGGCAAGCACATTCAGACCTGCGTCCACGGATTGCTTAATGTAATCGGTCTTTTTTTGGTTGTTTCCAGCCAGTATGACCACATTTCCCTTCTTTTCTGAAAGCATTTTTTCAAGAAAATCGGAGCCTGTGTAAACTTCCTCTTTCCAGCGCGTGGGGTCTTGCGGACTTGCATTGTATTTCTCAACTTTATCCAGATAAGCCTTCACATCCGGGCCTTCGGACGCATATACATGCACGACTGAATCGACATCCGGATACATGGATTTTTGAACAAGTGCCGCGTGAAAGTGCCCGGGTTCGACCACGATCAGGCTTAAAGGTTTTTTTGTTGCTTCGTCTTTGGCTTCTTCTTTCTTCGTATCACATCCTTGATTTAATGCCATAGCGCTCATGAAAGCGATTGTCAAGAGTTTGTTTCTCATGTTGGTGGATTGAGGTAATAATGCAAGATAGGCCCAAAAATGATGTTACGCCTGACTGTATGACGAAATTTCTTTCAACTTCCCTGAACTCGCCTTGTCAATAAACAAAATCGCATGAGGATGTTTGCGGAGGATCGTGGACGGATATTCTTCCTGGATTTCTTCGGCAACGGTGTGATAAATGGCCTGCGCTTTTTTCTCGCCCGGAACCATCGCATAGGCAAATTTTGCCTTCATTAATGTCGGGATTGTGAGCGTTAATGCTGTTTGAGGCACTTCGTCGAATGTGTCAAAACATGCATCATTCACTTGCTGTTGACGGCAAGCCTGATCCAGATCCACTTGCTTTACAATCAAAGGATCATCAAAAAATGCCACATGCGGATCATTAAAGGCCAAATGTCCGTTTTCCCCAATGCCCAGACAAACAATATCAATCGGATTTGCTTCCAAAAGTTTCGCATAACGAATGCATTCGTCCTCGATATTTTCCGCATTGCCATTGAGATACGAAGCCGATTTCAAGGGCACGAAATCGAACAACTTGACTTTGAGAAAATTCCCGAAATTCTGTGGTGCGTCATTCGGAAGGCCCACATATTCGTCCATATGAAAAGCATTGACTTTCTCCCATTCAATTCCTTTTTCCTCTTTCAATGCTGCCAAAAACTCATTTTGAGACGGCGCGGAAGCGAAAATTATATTAACCGAATCCTGGATTTGCTGTAATTCGCGGATTTTATCAGCAACCATTTTGGCTGCATCTATTCCCATTTCCTGTCTGGTGTCGAAAATTTTTATTTCCAAATCGTCAACCTTCATAATTTGTGTTTTTTAAAATTGCTTGTCGTAAATTATTCTGCCTCTTACTATTGTCTTTTGAATGTTAATGTCACTGTCGAAAATGACGATATCCGCGTCTTTCCCTGCGACCAATGTGCCTTTTTTGTGATCTACACCCATAATGCGCGCTGGCGTGGCGGTCATCATCCGCACTGAATCAAGCAAGGAAACATCAGCCATTTGCACCATATTTCTCACCAACCGGTCGGTTGTGGAAACGCTTCCGGCGAAGGAAGTGCGGTCTGGTAACTTGGCAACGCCGTCTTCAACGATCACTTTCAGGCCGTTTTTCAGAGAGCCCAATGTGCTTTCGCCTTCCGGCATTCCGGCTGCACGCATGGCGTCGGTGATTAATGCAATGCGGTCCGGACCTTTTATTTTGTATATCAATTTCAAAAGCGGAGCTGGCATATGCACGCCGTCTGCAATGATCTCCACGTCCATATCAAGTAAAAAAGCGCTTTCAATTGTCCCTGCATAGCGAAACGCATTCTTGCGTGTCACACCAGACATAGCGGAATACAAGTGCGTTGCCAGCGTGTATCCATTCTCGTAAGCTTCCAGCACTTCCTCATAAATGGCATCTGTATGCGCCACGGCAGCCAGAATGCCTTTTTGTTTTAATCTTTTACCAAAATCAATGGCTCCCGGAAGTTCCGGCGCAGCGCTCCACCGCGTGATCGACGAAGAGTAAGCCAGCACTTCTTCGTATTCCTTCGGATCGGGGTTGCGGATGTAACGTGGATCCTGCGCACCACGCTGACTTAATGCGAAATAAGGCCCTTCCAAATGCATTCCGAGGAACTGCGCGCCTTTCAGGTTGGTAGCATTGGCCTCTTCGTAATTGTCCAGAGTTTGCAGCAAATCCTCTTTTTCGCTGGTTAATGTCGTCGGAACCATGGCCGTTGTTCCGTATTTGGCGTGGGTTTCGGCAATGCGCAGGAATGCATGTGCCGTTCCGTCCATAAAATCATGACCGCCGCCCCCGTGAATGTGCAGGTCAATGAAGCCCGGCGCAATGTAATTCCCGCCTGCATCAATGATCTCCGCGTCTGGAAAATCGACGTTACCTTCATGTATGCCCAAGATCACACCATCTTCAACCAGCAATGTTCCGTTCCGGATGTAGCGAAATGGGGTGATGATGTGACCGTTGGTAATTTTCAATTTCATAAGCAATGTTTTAATTCCTGTCGGCAGGTTTTAAAATCCCCATTTTCTCAACTTATGTCCTTTCACGGCATAAAAAACGAGATACAAATAGCAAGGCAACAGCACCCAGTAAGCCTGCCGCACATCCAGCGTGTCTGCAAAATAGCCGTAGAAAAGGGGCATAATGGCGTTTCCGCAAAGTCCCATGATCATAATGGAAGCGCCCAGCTTGGTAAACCGGCCAAGATCATCCAGCGCCAGCGGCCATATGCCCGCCCAAACCAGCGAATTGGCTAATCCAAGCAGCACCACAAACCAGATTGAAACGTCTGCCGCATGTCCGAGGAAATGGATTTCGCCTCTTGCAAAAATGATCAGCAAAGTAAAAATCGTCCCCAGCAAAGTGCAGATCCTGAGCGCAGTAACCTGACTGATGTATTTCGGAATAACCGTGATTCCAATTAAATATCCGCAAATGGTGCAGAAAAGCGTATAGGAGGGGAAAACCTTCGCTTCCAGCAGATCAATGCCCATTGAATTGGCATATCCTATAATGGTGTCGATGGCAATAACCTGCGTTCCTACATGCAAAAAGATGGCTAATGCGCCGAGGATCAGGTGCGGAAACTGGAAAATGCTCGTTTTGCCTGCATTAGCAGTTGCCAAATGCTCACTTTCGTGTTCGGTATCGATCTCCGGTAAGGGTGATTTGTATACCAAAAAACCAAGGATGAAAAGAAAACTTCCAAGACCGATGTAAGGATTAATAACCCGGCGGATCAGTTCGTCCAATGCGGCGCTCCGCTCAATGTCCGTCATCGAGCTCAGTTGCTGGAACATGGCCGTGTCGGTAGGGCGGAGGATGACGGCCGCGAAAACAATTGGCGACAAAATGCCGGCTGCTTTGTTGCAGATTCCCATGATGCTGATGCGCTGGGCTGCACGCTCTTTGGAACCAAGAATGGTAATGTAGGGATTGGCGGCAGTTTGTAAAATCGCCAATCCAATGCCAATTGTGAACAACCCAAGCAAGAAAATCTCGTATGTCCGGGACATAGCGGCAGGCACAAAAATGAATGCACCCAAAGCCATCGCCCAAAATCCAAACATCATTCCCTTCTTAAAACCCACCGCTCTTAATAAGTAGGAAGAAGGCACTGACATCACAAAATAGGCAATGTAAAACGCAAATGCGACCAGATAAGCCTGAAAACTGGTAAGCTCGCAGGCGATTTTGAAATACGGAATGAGGATGGAATTCACCCAGGAAACGAAGCCGAATATAAAAAACATCAGACCGATCAGGAAGATCGAGATCATCGTTTCCCGCTTAGAAAGATCTTCAACTTTAATTGCTATGGAGGCGGTTTTCATATTATACAGTTGGTTCCCAGCCCTTTTGATATTCTCTTTTCCAGAGTTTTTCGGCTTCTTTGTTGTTTTTGATATGGCCATTTGAAGAATCCACATTCAATGTTCCGCCGGAGCGGAAGGCAATGTTACCGAGTTGCGCGAGCAGCGTGCTTTGATGGCCGCCGACGATCTCGGAAGCCAATGGCGTTCCCTTTTTGATCGCATCAAAGAAGTTCTGAATGTGCAATGCGTCCAGTCCTTGCGATGGGTTCATTTTATTCCTTGGATCGATCACGAAGTCATTTTTTACTTCCTTAACAATCTTGTTATCAAGCCCATAAATCGTGTAAGTGTTGCCTTCGCCGATTTGTAATGAGCCCGTTTCACCGTAGAAAACGACGCCTACGCTGGCGCCTTCAATTGTGCGGCCGTTGCAGCTCCGTCCTTCCCAGGTCATGGCCGTGTTGTTGTCAAATTCGAGGTTAATAACTTGTGTGTCAGGTGTTTCCCAGTCGTCTTTATAACGGAAGCGTCCGCCCGAAGAAGTGACGCGGTTGGGATACTCAACCTGCAACCCCCAGCGCATCAGGTCCAGCATATGCGTGCCGTTATTGAGCGCTTCTCCCGTTCCCCAGTTCCAGAGCCAATGCCAGTTGTAATGCACGAGGTTGTCCTTGTAAGCGCGGCGCGGCGCGGGCCCTTGCCATAATTCGTAGTCCAGCCATGATGGAACGGCTGTTTCTTTTCCTACGCCAATAGATGCCCTGTTATTTGTATACCAGCCTTTTACAAAATACGGACGGCCGATCGCGCCATTATGAACTTCCTTAATGCCCGCTGCAACATTGGGCCAGGAACGGCGCTGGTTGCCCATTTGAATCACATTCTTATATTTTTTTGCCGCCGCGATCAGCATTTCGCCTTCGTTTGGGTTGTGGCTGCAAGGTTTTTCGAGGTAAACGTGCTTGCCAGCTTTGGAAGCCAGGATAGCTGCGGGCGCGTGCCAGTGGTCGGGCGCTGCGATAACCAATGCATCCATATCCTTGTTTTCCAGTGCTTTCCGGAAATCAGGCATGTTAGCTGGCTTGGATTTTTGAATGTCGTTAACCGTATTAATGCATTTTTCTGCTGCTCTCGTGTCTACATCAGAGATCGAAATAACCTCACAGTTTGGTTGCAAAGCATAGTTGGACGAAAGTGCCAAACCACGGCTATTTACGCCCATTACGCCTACACGAACTTTTTCATTAGCACCGATAATCTTCGCATAACTTTTTGGACTAAAACCAGGCAGAACGCCTCCGAATGTGAGCAATGCACTTCCTGCCAGCGTTTTCTTCAAAAAATCTCTTCTCTGATCATGCGTTGAATCCGACACGACTTTGCTGTCTTTTTCAAGGTTATTTTTCATAGGGATAAGGTTTTAGAATGACTTTTCAATATAATTAATTTTTTATGAGCCTTGATTCCGGTGTTGCCACACCTGCTTCTTTCGCAAGCTTAACCATGCTGCTAATGATCTGAATTTCAGCATCCGAAGCCCAGGTGGCGGGCAGTCCATAAACGATTTGCGCCACTTCGCCTTCGTAACCGCCTTCTCTCAGGATGGTGGTGCTGGGAATGTAGGTCATCACGTCATTGGAATAACCCATCACAAAAATGTCTTGTCCGAAAATCTGTTTGAGACTGATGGCATAACTCACCACCAATTCACCGCCCAGCGTCATAATCGCCTGGTCGCCAAGCTTCCAGACTTGCAATGGGAAAGGGTAGGCGCTTTGGAAAGTTTCGCCTTTATTGGCCTTATCCAGCATTCTCAGCGCCCATTTCTTTTGGAAACCATCAGATTTCTGCACCATTTTAGTCAATTCTTCTTGGGTCGGGGCAGTGGTTAAAGGGAGGTCAATTTCCGTGTAAGCCGTTGTTAATGTTGGCTCTAATATTTTCATGTCTTCACTCAAAACACGCTCCACAGCAGCGGCAAGCGTCTTGCCGTATTGAACGGCGCGTGGAACCGTGCGGCGGGGAAGTGGGTTTTGGTCGGCGCCAGCGCCTTGAAAAAACAATGCTGTCGCACCGGGATAGAGCTTTTCGAGCTCAATCTGCGCATAACCGGGATAATCGCCCGACCATTGATAATTATCCAAAACCGTAGGATGGCAAGCATAACCAAACGCAACGGCCATCAATTTTCCTCTCGCATCCGTTACTTTCAAAACAGGCACAGCAGCATCGCCAGGGCCGGTTATCTCCGTAAGCCTTTCCAGGGTAGCCGCATCATTGTTGCGGCGGTTCACCTGGAATCGGGCCGCTCCGTTTTGCGATTGTATGGTTGCCGACTGCAGTGATTTTAATGCATTACCAGTCAAAGCCACAAGCTGATCGATCAATTTCGAGGAATACTGGCCAATTTTCCCTTTTTCGGCTGCATCAATAGGGTAAATGTCCGACAGCGCATCGCCCAGGACCGGGCCGGAATGGGTGTGCGAGCTGTTGATAATGATCTGCGCTTTTGACAATTTGAACTGATCATTTATTCTTTTCCGGATCTCGTCGGACATATTTTTGGGCATGCCCAGCAAATCTGTCGTAATCAGCACTGCCTGCTTCCCATTGGCGTCTTCCAGTGCAAGCGCTTTTGCCCACAAATCGTGCAATTTACCATCGGAAGGCTTGGTCCTGGCTGCAAAACCGGCCATCCACATCGGATTTTCGGGCGTGATAACCACACGCGACACGCCAGCCTTCCAACCTTTGTTTTGACCAAAAGCTGCAACTTGAGATAAAATAAAAAGCGTAGTAAAGATCAATAATCTCATTTGGCTTTTTTTAGCACGCTTTCTAATGTTACGCTTTTTCCGCCTTGTCGCTTACTCTCGTCAGCCGCCTCCATAAAGGCAAATATTTCAATGGTTTCTTCCGGCGTTACCGGCATTTCACCTGTTTTGAAATACTTAATAATATCTACCAAAAGCGGTGCATAACCGCCATATGGGCCTAAAACTTTATTGCCGTCTTCTGTGAAAACGGTTCCGCCGTAATCGTGTTTTCCTGTGCGAGTTCCTCGGAATGTGCCCGTGCGTCCATCGCCCCATATGCCCACCACGATGTCCGTATTAGGCGTGCTCACGCGGGTAACGCTTTTACACCCAGTTCCCATGACGGTATAAAGCGTTTCCACACCATGAACCCCATACCAGAAAAAGTCAGGATGGGTTTTTTCCAAAACCGCCGGGCTGTAAGTGTCTGCGCCCAAAACCTTGGCTTTGTCTACGTTTTCGAGCCCTTTGATATATCTTAGCGATGAAGCCGAAAAAATAGGGATTTTATATTTCTCCGCAGCCTTATAGATGGCAATTGCGTCTGATAATGAGCCAGCTACGGGTTTGTCGATAAACATTCTTTTGCCCGTCTTGAAAACTTCTGTTGCCTGTTGCAAATGCAATCGCCCGTCATTTGTTTCCAAAAGGATCACATCGGTTTCGGCCAGCAATTCTTGTATCGAACCTGTGATCTTGACACCCATTTTCTTTACTTCATCAATGTAACCGGGAATGCGTTTCGTGCTGGATTCAATGTCTTTACTTCCATATGGATACGCGGCTGTGACTTTGTACCCGTCGTAAACAGGGTCGGGCTGATCGGCATTCAGTGCCTTTGTAAAAGCAATGCTGTGAGAGGTGTCCAGGCCGATGATGCCTACTCTCTTTCCGTCGGCCGGCTTTGCTAATGCAGGTAAATAATCCAGTAATCCCAATCCTGCGCCAGTTGCGACGGATTTGAGAATGAAGTTTCTTCTGCTCAGATGCATATATGAATAGTAAAGTGTTTAGGAATAGACTCGATCAAGTGAATGAGTTCGGGTACGTACCCGCAAATATATAACTATATTTTTATTAACAACTTATTGGCCGATTTGATTATAAATAATTTTGGCTTAACTCAAAAACAAAAGACTTTGTATGGCTATAATTGATTATCGCCTCAATTTTGATAAAAAGCCTGATTTTCTCTTGTGATGATATCAATGGGCATAAAATGCACTTTTTCTACCGCAGACCCGAGCACCAATGTTTGATACAGGGCCATTAATCCGCGGTAACCTTGTTCTTCCGGCTTGTGGCAGATCAGGAAGTCGATCAGCCCTTCGTTCAGATATCGGACATTCTCTTTGAGAAAGTCGTATCCGATCAGAGAAATGTCACCGCGTTTATTTTTTTCAAGAAAAGAGGCGACCGCGGAAACACGCGAATTGGTCACAAAAATAGCTTCGATGTCTTCATTTGTATGCAGGATGCGTTTAAGGTCTCGCGTCACGGAGAGGTTATCCGTATCTTTAATGTCCACACGAATAATCTCACCTGGAAGACTGTTATCTTTAAAGTAGGAACGAAAACCTTCTTCAATTTGCAGATAATTGTAAGTATCTGTTTCTTTTGAGATATTGACAACCAGTACTTTATGCTTTTCTTTCAACCGGTAAGTCAGCAGCTTTGCGCCTACATAACCGCTCTGAAACAAATGTGGGCCGATATAAGCCAGGTTTTCCTGATCCGGAATGTCAGAGTCAATGAACGTGAAAGGGATTTTCAGTTTGTTACATGCCTTCGCAAACTCCCGGGATTCATCCACAAAGGAAGGCGCCAGCAAAACACCGTGAAATGTGCCTTCCAGAATTAATTTTGTTTGTTCGCTGAAAGATTTATGATCATTCAGATCAAAAAGAAATGTGCTGACCTGGACACCATATTTTTTGATTTCCTGCTGCGCACGGTCTATTCCTTTAAGCGGCGCCTCCCAGAAATCGGTTTCGGGCGAAACCTTCGGAAGCAACACAGCGAGCGAAATGATTTTTCTGGAAGCCAGGCGGCTTGCTAAGATGTTAGGTTGATAATCAAGTTCTTTAATGATCTCATTGATCTTCCTTTTGGTTTTTTCAGAAACCCCTGTGCGATTATGAATAACCCTGTCCACCGTGGCAATCGAAACATTGGCACGCCGCGCGATTTCCTTTACGCCAAAATAAGTATTGTCTTTCTCCATCCGGAAAGGTTAGTAATATTAGATGACCAAAGAAGTTGTATTTCAAAAAATCTACCTGTCAGCGCAGCTTTATTGCTTATGACTATTGCTTGTTTGATTTTTATATCCTTATTTTGTCTATCAAGCAAGTAGATTATATCTTCAAGATCGCATCAGGATAAATACTATTGAACCCTGATACCCTATGAGACAGCTCAGGACCGACTTGCCGGAATTTTCGGTGGTTGTCAATTTCATGCGAGTCGTCTGTGCTGTCGTAGGGTATCAGGGCAAAGATAGCCACCGATTTTCAAGTATTCCAGTGGTTTCAATGTCTTTTTGAAGTATACCAAATTTAGTAGTAAATAATGAAAAACGTTATTGCACTGATTTGCTGCTTGATAGTTCATCTCACCGGAGCAGAATTACACGCGCAGACTCAGGCCTCAAAAGCAGTTCGACCCAATATCATTTTTATTCTTGCCGATGACCTTGGTTACGGGGATGTTGGGTTTAACGGGCAGAAGCTCATTAAAACGCCTAACATTGATCGTCTGGCGAGGGAAGGGATGGTTTTTAATCAATTTTATGCAGGCACCTCTGTTTGCGCCCCTTCCAGATCTTCGCTGTTAACGGGCCAGCATACAGGACATACATATATCAGGGGAAATAAAAGCGTTTCGCCCGAAGGCCAGCAACCCATCGCAGATTCAGTGTTGACGGTTGCTGAAATTTTGCAAAAAGCAGGTTACGTTACCGGTGCGTTTGGTAAATGGGGACTTGGGCCGGTTGGCTCCGATGGAGATCCTAACAAACAGGGTTTCAGCCAATTCTATGGTTACAATTGCCAGAGTCTCGCTCATCGTTACTACCCGGACCATCTTTGGGAAAATGATAAGAAAATAGTCCTCGAAGCCAACAAAAACCTGCTTTACAATAAAGAATACGCACCGGACCTCATTCAGAAAAAGGCATTGAGCTTTATGGATAGCAGGGATGGTAAGCAGCCATTTTTCCTGTTCCTGCCGTACATTTTGCCGCACGCGGAGCTGCTTGTGCCCGATGACAGCATTTTTCAATCGTATAAAGGCAAGTTTGAAGAGAAATTTCACCGAGGCGCAGATTATGGTTCCAATGCAAAAAGTGGTGGCTATGCTTCCCAGGAACATCCGCGGGCCACATTTGCAGCGATGGTAAGCCGTCTGGATATGTACGTGGGACAGGTTTTGGATAAATTAAAAGAAAAAGGACTCGATAAAAATACGCTTGTCATATTCACCAGCGATAATGGCCCGCACGTGGAAGGCGGTGCGGACCCGAAATTCTTTAATAGCAGCGGTGGTTTCCGTGGCGTGAAGCGTGATTTATACGAAGGCGGAGTAAGAGAACCATTCGCTGCACGGTGGCCAGGGGTTATCAAGCCAAATTCAAAAAGCGACTATATAGGAGCATTCTGGGATATTTTGCCCACTTTCACCGAACTGGCCAATGCACAGTCGCCTGCTAACATTGACGGCATATCGTTTACCGACGCATTGAAAGGAAAGCCTACGCAGAAAAAGCACGATTATCTATACTGGGAATTTCATGAACAAGGTGGCCGGCAGGCTGTCAGGCAGGGGAACTGGAAAGCGGTAAGGTTGAAAGCTGCCGGGAACCCGGATGCATTAGTTGAACTATACGACCTCTCCAAAGACCCGGGCGAAACCACCAATATCACGCCCCAATTCCCCGAAAAAGCCAAAGAACTCGGTCAGATCATGAATCGGGCGCATGTGTCATCGGCATTGTTTCCCTTTGGAAGTTTGGTCACAAATGAGTGATGTAGGTGTCGTTTTGAGCCTGGCAGTATTACGGCACATAGGTAACCTGCAGCACCCAGCCCTGGGAGCCGTCGGCGTTCGAGCGTTGCCAGCCTACTGAGACGGGCAGATGTTTCAGGAAGTAAATTCCGACGCCTGTGGAAAGCTGTCCTTTTGAATGGGAGCCGGAAAGCCAGTCGGCTAGTATGTGTATTTTTTCGTACCAGATTCCCGCATCAAGCCCGAGCTGAACCCCTTCAACAGGACCTTCGCCCAGGTAACCATTATTGGCGAAATAGCCTCCGGCTGCTAATTTATAATGATCATCTGCGAGTGAAGCAGCCAGATTGGTGTAAGTAAAATAAACCAAATGCTTTTTGTGGGCAAGATTTGTCCCGATCAAGCCCCCTATGCCAATTCCCAGCACCTTATTAATCTTGAACAACTTCTGCGTATTGACAAGAACCAAAGGTGCATAGGGCTCTACGGCGCTGGAATCGTTATGGACAAAATGATGTGAAGCGCGTTCGTAGTTGATATTGAAAACATTAACACCAACTTCCCAAAATTTGCCCAGGCCGTAGGTTGCGGTGGTTGTAGAGTTGATAACGTCTTGAATTTCAAACTGCTGCTGAAAGCTCAACTTATTCTTTTCCGTAATCTCGGAAGAAGAAACATTAAAAATTGTAAGCTGCGCAAAAGCGCCTGTTACAGAAAAGACCAACGCAAAAAAGAAACAGTAAATCGTTTTAGTCATATGGAAGGATAAATATTCTTAATAGGAATAAAAAATCCTTGCCAGCGACGTTATAGGTGAGATTTTTGGCGGAGTTGTTATATTTTGTGAAGGAAGTTTGAAATAGTCAGTATTTCTGTATCATCAATTTTCTCGATATTCAGAAGGTCGGCGTCCCCGGTCAGCAAATAAGCAGCTTTGCTGTCTATTGCCAGCGAAAGTAGAAAGTTATCCTTGGGATCTCGACAGAGTGTTGTTTCTGTGGTGACGTGAACGAAATCCGCATACGCTTCTATCGATTCCAGGATGGCTTCGAAGTCGTCCGAAGAGAAATGTTTTCTAAACTTTGGCCTGCCTGCGACTTGCAAGAATTCCTGCATAAGCTCTTCGCTAAAAACCAAACGGCATTTCCGGGAGAAGAGGATTTTATCTAGCTTCGAAAAGTCTTTTGAAATGAGAAAACTTATCCAAAGATTGGTGTCTAAAATTATTCTTTCGGGGTTATTTCTCATATCGTTTGCTACGGACCAACTCTACTTCCCTGGTGATTTCATCCATATTGGGAACTGATTTGTTTTTGGAACGTAGTCGTTTGAGAATTGAAGCAAAACCGGAAGCAGACTGCTTTTCAATTGCGATCAATTCAAGATCTGCCAGATCTTTCAGCAATTTTGTCGCTTTTGGGTTTAGTATGCTTACTCTTAATGTTGTCATTCTCAAATTTAATTAATTTTTTGAGTCTTCCACCAATTGAAACTTTACTTGTCATCAAATCAACCCCAACCCCGCTGCAAGCTTAATGAGTGATGCGGTATTTGAAACTTCGAATTTCATGAGAAGGTTTTGGCGGTGGCTGTTTACGGTGGTGACGCTGATGAATAGTTTGTCGGCGATCTGGGGATTGGTGAGGCCTTCTGCGATGAGAATAAGAACTTCTTTTTCCCGGCGTGTCAGGAACGGGATTGTTTTAGGCGTAGGCGCGGCAGCGGCCTGATCAAAATTGACATTCATGAAATAACCGCCCGCCTGGACCTGATCAATGGCTTCCAGTATTTCTTCCTTGCTGGAACTCTTGATCAGATATCCCGAAGCGCCGTTCTGGATCATTCGCGAGACGTAAGCCCGTTCGCTGAATGTGCTTAGCGCAAGTGTTTTCACTTCCGGGAATTGATCCTTAACCTTCTTGCAAAGCTCTATTCCGCTGATATCTGGCAGGTTAATGTCCAGAAAAGCAATGTCAACTTCGTTGGATTTGAGGAATGCAATGGCGTCTATGGCGTTGGTGGCGGTGCCTACGACCGATATGCCTTCACTTTCAGACAAAAGGGATTTCAGGCCTTCCAATACCAGCGGGTGGTCATCTACAATCAGGATTTTGACACTCATAATGTTCAGATAAAGTTGGGATACGTTTTTTTGCTAAAAAGCAATTTATACTACAATTTCTACCAGCACCGAGGTGCCTTCTTCGGGCGTGGACTGAATATCGAGCTTGCCATTGAGATAATCAACCCTGGCTTGCACATTTCTGAACCCTGCGCCCTTGCTCGTTTCCAGGCTGTTAACATCAAAACCTTTGCCATTATCCTCCACTGTGAGGCTGACGTTGCTCCCGACCCGCGTAAGCTGAACCTGCGCTTCCGTAGCTTCCGCATATTTGAGCACATTGTTCAAAAGCTCCTGCACGACGCGGTAAAGCACGATTTCAATGGAAGAATCGAGGCGTTCCTCAAAGCCAAAGTTCTGCATAGTGACTTTAAGTTGTCCGGATGAGCTGATGCCTTCGCAAAAATCATTAAGAGCTTCGATGAGGCCAAACCTGACCAATGTTTCGGGCATCATGCTGTGTGCCACGCGGCGCATTTCGCTGATTGCGCCATCAAGTTGTGTGAGTGCCCGGGTAAAGGTCATAGCGCTTTCCTCGGGTAGAATTACATTTCCTTTCACGGAATTTAAAGTTAATTTGATACCAGATAATAATCCGCCGAGACCGTCATGCAAGTCCCTGGCTACGCGGGTGCGTTCTTCTTCTTGGCCCTTCAAAATTGAATTTGTGGCTACCAGCTGTTTTTCCTGTTGCAATTGTAAAACCTCCTGTTCGGCGATCCGCTTGCGGATCGCGATGTTCCTGTAAACTAAAACCGCTATCAGTATGAATACGACTAAACCTGCTATCAGGCTATAAATTAGTGTGTTACGGGTTTGTTTTTCTTTTTCAAGCGTGACGATCTGCTTTTCCTTTTGCGCTGTCAGATATTTCGTGTCCAGTTCCTGCAATTGTTTTTGAATGTCAAGTCCCTGGATCGAGTCGTTCATGATCGTGTATTTCATCAGATAATCGTAAGCTCCTTTGTAATTGTTTTCGCGCGCCAGATCCGTTGCATAATCCTCGTACAGCTCCACCAAATGATCCGTCATTTCATTGGCTTCGGCAATTTTGAGCGCTTCCCTGGTGTATTTCGCAGAAAGTTCTGGCTGATTGCTGTCTTCTGCTACGAACATTAGTGCACGGAGACATTCCATTTCCAAAAACACATTGCCCGTCTTCCTTGCCAAATCCAACCCTTTTTCTCCATATTCCCGCGCCACATCCAACTTTTTCAGACCCCTGTTAACCCTGCAAAGTCCGCCATAAGCCTGCACCACAAAAATATCCGACTTGATTTTTTGCGCCACTGCAAGTCCTTCGGTGTAAACTGCCAAGCCTTCTTTATAGCGTTTTAAATTGAAGTAACAGCCACCGAGATTTGTCAGAATGTCTGCAAGTGTGAGACTGTCCTTCATCGGACGGGCCAGCTGCAATGCTTTTTGTTTGTATACCAATGATTTATTAAAAAGATTGGCATGTTCAAATGCTGATCCGATGCTAATGTAAAGTCTTGGCAAAAATTCCTTCATTCCCAGCTTCTCAAACTGATCTGCCGATCGTTGGTAATACTTGATGGCTTCCGTAAAATTGCCCATATAGACGTGACTGGTGGCGATATTGGCAAGGCTTTTTCCAATGTTCACCTCGTGTTTCAATTCCCTGGCGATTTCGAAACTCTCTTTGTTCAGTTTGAGTCCTTGATCAAACTTGCCTTGCAAATTCAGAATGTAAGTGTAGTTCGAGCGGAATTTGAACTTACCTATACCATAGTTCAGCTTCTGGCTTAATGCTTCGGCCTTCAAATAATATTTACCGGCACTGTCGAGATTCTGATTTTCCAGCAACTGACCATATTCAATGTACGCCAGCACGCGGTTTGTGTCTTCCTTACTTTCCCTGATCTTCTTCAAAATCGCATCTGCGTTTTGGGCGCTCGCATGTACATAAAGAAAGAAGAGTAGGGCCGTCTTATAAACTAATTTCATCGATTCACGGAGGAGTTGTGGCTGGAAAATTACGGGTGTAAAATTCCTAAATAAAACCTTTCAATAATATCCTCTAAAAGCATGATTTTTCGAAAATCCTACTTTTAGAGGATTGATTGCCTGGCTAGTAGCGGTCTACCTTTGTAGAGTCAAAAAGGACAATTTATAACATCTATCTATTCAATTTTTAATTAAAACAGCCATGAAAAAGATTTTTCTGATTTTATTCCTGAGTACATTATTCTTTGCCTGCGAAGAAGACAAAGACAAGAATCCTGCTCCCGAACTGGCCGCCCAGGTTGCCGGTACTTATAGGGTCACCGAGTTGAATTTGGATGGCACCAACAAGCCACTAAACGGAGCAGTGATCACGGTTCAGCTCGACAAGTTTTCGGCCGAAGTTATCACTGCCAAAATGAAACTGAAACTAGGCGGTGTTTCTGAACCGGACGAAGATCTTGGTACATTAAACCTTAAAAATGCAGGCAGTACAGGCATTGACATTTATGAAGGAACGGAAAAAGTAGGCAGCGTAAAATCCAGTAAGCTCAATATTTTCGTGATTTTCGACGGCCAGGAGATAGAAATGATCGCAGATAAACAATAGTGCCCCCCATTTATTATAGCCATGAAAAATAAAATTAGTATCCTCTTTCTCTACGCATTCTGCCTTTGCTTTTTGAACTTCACCTTTTCGGAAGATTTCTCCGAAATGGGCGCCACCCGGAAGGATTTTCAAGAAAGGTTATGGAACACTTTGCAAAATAATACTGTAAACTCTCCCTATGTAAGCAGCTCTGTAAAAGCGGCATGCCGCGCGATTTCGACGGAAAACCAAGCAGCCGCCATTCACAAAGCCGGTGGTTTCGTGAAGGATTATTTTAAATCCGACGAATTCAAAAACCGTTACAACAATTGGCTCAGCAAGAACTTTCAGCAAACCGATGCGAAGGTCAGCGAACAAAGAAAAGCGGAGATCCTTGCCAGTCGGCTGAAAGGTGTGCAGGGACTGAAAGCTGCGGATATGGCCCCGATCGTCGATATCCAGATACAGTCCGGTGAAACCTATGCAGGCATGGAAGGAATGCTGACAAGCCTGCCAGCCGATCAGCGCGCGGATTTCAAGAAAACAATTGAAAACGGAAAGCAGACAGCCGCGTTTTTCAAGAAGATCAAGCCGCTTTTAAAATCGGATTTTGAAGCGTTTAAAAAGCAATACGCTGAATTTCTTGCTGCCGACGAAATTGCGCAGTCGGAGCAAACGATGGCTAAGAATAACCAGCAGAATGCGGAAGAATATGAGAAGTGGAAAGATCCTAAAAAGGTGCTTTCTGCGCGCTTGACAGAGTTTCTGGACAAAAGCAAGGGCGTTGACTTCGCTGCAAAGACAAAGGTGGTTGATAACCGCGACAAATTTGTGAATGCTGCTTACGAAGGCAAAAATGATGTCTGGAAATTTTGTTACAGAATGGGCGCCGGGCCAACCAATGCTGCACGCGGATTTGCCCAGCAATGGTTAACAGAACTAAAATAGGTTTTATAGAAGATCACAGTCCGAGGCGCTTGCTTCCAGGCTGTATGCAAATCCGGGACAGATTTACCAGTTCATCTGCTCTCGGATTTTTTGTATGCCAATGTTATCTGATTGAAGAAATTTGTTTTGAATATGTTGCCAGCGGCACGGTAGGAATATATCCTTTCGTGCCATTTTCCAGTTCCACCCGGAAGCCTTTCGCCATTTCTCCCAATATCCGCACCGATGTATTGGCAGCAAGGATAGCGATCTGGCCAGACTGTTCAAACTGCGGAGAAATATATAAATTGGCTTTTCGCCGAATGCGGACCGTATCTCCCAGCCAGCGTGATTGCTCAGGCAAGCCGGGAATTTTCTCCTTGCGATTGTCGATGAATGGCAACGGGTTCACCGCTCCGGAACCGCGCGCATAAATGCCAAAGTGCAGATGCGGCGCAGTTGTAATGGCATTTCCTGTATTTCCGACCAATCCAAGCGTGTCACCAACCACTACACGCTCACCTACCGAGACAAGTTGACTGTCCAAATGTGCATAATATAATGAATAGGGACTGCTCATGGAAGATAAGAAAACAACTTTTCCTCCAAGATTATTGGTGCCCGTTTGTGTTACAAATCCATTTTGAGCTGCAATTACGGGCGTTCCGCGTTTTGCCCGGATGTCAACCCCTTCGTGTGAACGGATTCCGCCATCCCGGTCGGCTCCCCAGAAACTGATCACAGAAGACATGCTATGTCCTGAAACCGGGAAACCTAATGCTGGTTCGGTGGTTAATGACAGGGATACTGCTGTTTTTTCGGCAAGGCCAGTCTGTAGGCGCAGCAATAATGTATCGTTATCCTCATTTGTGTAAATCAATGTTTGCGTTTTGTTGCTGATGTAGTCGAGGCGTTGAGGCTTGCCATTGCGTTTGATCTTATAAAGCTCCATAAAAAAATGAGCGGACGTATCACCCGGCTCTCGTGAGGGTGCGATAACTAATTTCCTTCCTTCTGGAATTTTCAACCGGATAGCCTGCGCCGGAACAGAATCGCCCAGGAAAAACCGCTCCTGATAAGGGGCAAGGGAAAACAGTGAATCATTCAAAACGGCCTCACCAACGCTGAACCAGGTTTGGCCAGCTGCGGTCTTCTCCATTTTGGCCTTAAAGAGCTCTTTCTCATAATGTTCCCGCGGTGTCACCGGAAACCAATGCGAAACCGGAACGGGCTTACAGGAAACGACAAACCCCACAACCACCAACACAATCAAAAGTCGGATCAAGTAATTCATTTTTAGCAGATTTGTAACCTCTTACCGATGGTTAACAAATCCGTGCCATTGGGTGATCAATTGGGCAGACACTGTCTGCCCAATTGATCACCCAACTCGCTTATAAACCGTCTCCGTAGCCTTGTCTTCCTGGCCTTCTGGTGAAATGTTGTAAGCTGTGATGATGAGGTTGTCATTGTCCAGAAGTTCGACAACGGTTCGCCAGCCCCAGGGTTCGGGGAAATCAGGGCCGCCGTAACTGCCTAGTACGGAAAAGCCGGATGTTGTGGGAGCGCCGCTGGATAACATGATCCCGGTGCCCATATGGAAACTGTCGATCCAGGCGGACTGGAAATTGTTGTTTGGGATATCGTGGCCGTAAATGGCAATGCCTTCAAATGGCTGATCGGTTAATGATCCATTGTATTCGTGGATGACGAATCTGCCTCCCAGGATAGACCGGATAGTTCCTTCCATTGGTGATTCGTCGGCTACTACTCCCGGTTCGAACCACGTTTTAGTGGTTCCTTTCCAACTTCCGACGAGAGATTGCAACTGATTGTGAACGCCTGATTCCAGAGATGTTTCGAATTTTGATTTGCTCATAAGTTTCGGATTTTTGCCACGGATGCACGGATTTCCACTAATGCTTTTTAGGCCCACTTATGCATCCATGCCATTAATGTTAATATTCGATTTTAGTTTAAAACAAAAATAAGGACAGAATTTGTAACAAGCTGGCTTCAAACGGTCAACTAGCAGGGGCATTTGAGACAAAAAAACAGTATATTGTCCCGCACTTTGCTTAAATCGTTAAAACAATGATACAGTTAGGTCTTTTGATTACAAATAAGCATCGTTTGCTAAGTGTAGCGGCTATCCTGGATGTTTTTGAATCAGCAAACATGTTTTACGAGCGGGAGCACGGCGCTCCCTTTTTCAATATTAATCTTTTCTCACCAGACATCAATCCGCCTCAGTTTTACGGAGCCTATGAAATCAGCTCGGTGACTTTGGCAGAGCAGCAAAATCTCATTTTAGTGCCGGCTTTCGGTGCGGGTGATTTAAAAGCTTCGATTGCGAAAAACCAGATTTGTATTCCGTGGCTTTGGGATCAATACAAGAACGGGGCTGAAATTGCGAGCTTTTGTACGGGTGCCTTCTTGCTCGCAGCGGCAGGTTTACTGAATGGAAAAGAGGCCACAACGCACATTGACGCCGCGATGGCGCTGGCTTCAAACTTCCCGGAAGTAATTATGAAAAGCGATGCTGTTGTAACGGATGACCATGGCATCTACACAAGCGGCGGCGCGACGAGCAGTTTTCATTTAATGCTTTATTTGATCCAGAGATTTTGCGGCAAGGAGTTGACCCTTCGCACTGCTAAAATGTTTGCGATTGATATGGACCGTGAGCAGCAGACTTATTTCGGGACATTTTCACCTTCGCTGGACCATGGGGACGGTTTGGTAAACATGGCCCAGCAGAAAATTGAAAAGGAATATCAGGAGGGGAGCACGATTGAGGCTTTGATCCAGGATATTCCGGCCAGCAGGCGCAATGTGGTGCGGCGGTTCAAGCAGGCAGTTGGGGTTACACCGATTGAATATTTACAAAGAACGCGCATAGAGGCTGCCAAAAAACTTCTCGCACAAACAGATCAAAGCGTGCTTGAAGTGATGTTGAACTCAGGCTATAATGATCTCAAATCGTTTCGACAACTTTTTAAAAAGAGCACAGGCGTTACGCCGAAGGAATATCGGGATAAGTTCAATATTTCCAGGCTGGATGGAAGCAGGATGGCGAACCGCGGGGTGCCCCATTATTAAAGCACTTTTGCCACTTTGCGGAATGTGCTTTGATTTCCCTGCTTCACCTCGATAATGTAAGTGCCAACCGGCAAATGTGTCAAATCAAGCTTATGGGATAATTTATTTGATTGTTTTTGTAGATAACCGTTTTTATAAAGTCTTCCTGTCTTTGCGTCAAAAAGTTTCAACTCAACATTTGCGCTATTTTCATTTGCCAATTCAATGTTGATAAAATCTGCTGCCGGATTTGGGAAAACATTTACATCTTCATGCAGAGGCAATTCGTTAATTAACTCCGGCGCTGCGGCTGCGGTCCGGGCATTTTGAGCACTTGAAGCAATCACGAAAATCGGTGTTTCTGTAACCGTAACTGTCACTTTTCCATCCACAATGCCTTTTTCCTGCATGGCCATGTAATCGCTTCCGGCAGTGGGTGTATAAATTTTCGCAACGCCAGTTTCACCTAAATCAATAGTATACTCCGCTGTGCGGCCCACTTCGTCGGGGATAGCCAGTATGAACAGCGATTTTCCGTTCAGCTCATAGCGATCCACAACCGGGTCAGCATGAATGGTTTCTTTGTAAATGTAATCACCAAACAGGTTTTTGGTTTGAATAAAATAATCTGAAACCGGTCTGCGCGACTGATCGTCGTTTAATAGCCCCGAAGAACCAAACATCCATCCCCAGGCAGGGTTATCATCATACATTTGATAATAAAAAATCTTTTCGATCCCATGACGGGCAGAAAATAGCGACGTGCGCAGGATCCAGTCTGCTTGTGTTTGCATCGGAGATTTATCGCCAATAGGGATCGCTTTCAACGGGCTGGTTTGCGTTAGATCATAACCCGCTTCCGTGATCCAAACCGGCATATCCTGAGACATTTCTTTGGAAGTCTTTACAAAATTATCAAGCGTGATATGTGCATTACCAACCTCAGGAGCCACTCCACGCGTGGAAGTGCCGCTTTGGTTTGATGAAGCATCATCCGTATAAAGGTGGAAATTGACAACGTCCCAGCAAAGGTTTACACTGCCGTCCGGGCGGTAACCTCTGAATTCCTTACACCAGTCAACCATTCCTTTAAGATAATCCGGGCCTGTAACCATTCCTGCGATAACGACCTTCATATTTGGGTCGGCATTTTTCACACCTACGCCTGCGCCCATCGTGTTTTTATGCCCATCGTAGAATGCAGAAATATTGGCTGCATATTCGCGTGCAGTCTGGTAACCTTTTCTGCCTTTCCACCATTTGTCACGCTCGTTATCGCATTCAATGTATTTGATCAGATCCAGGCCAATTTTTACTGTATTGGCATAATCGCCAAACCATCTTGGAATCGTATCCACTTTCAATAATGATGGATCAACATTCACATTGCTGCCGTAACGTGCAACATATTGGAAAGCAACTTTGGCTTGCTCGATGTAGGAAAGCGGATCTTTGAAATCCTTTCCATAGCGAACCGGCACGTTCTCGGAATCTCTTTCTCCTTCGGGGTAAGAGGCCAGCATCCAGCCTGGAAGCGTTTTAAGGCAGGCCAGCACTTCAATGTTTTCCTGTTTTAATCTTTCATAAATCAGGTCATAATTCCAGCTTCCGCTCAATGTCGGGTTATAAGAGAAAACGCCTTCTCTGGATTCCAGTTTTTCCCAATCCATATAATGTCTGAAACCGGAAAAACTTTTGGCAGCGGTCACTTTCGACTCTACAAGCGATTCGGTATGAGCGCCATCCTGGAAATTCCATTCATAACCATTCACGCCCAGCAGATCCTTTAACCGGATGTTCTTTGTTCGTCCCGGCGCGTTGGATGGAGGTGCTGGCGTGTAACTTCCATACAGTTCCAATTCGGTAGGAAGCAGATTTGGAATTGTTAAAACGAGATAACGAATGTTGGAAACAGGCGCGTCCAGCGTGAATTGATTGTTTGAAGCTCTGTCTGGATAAGGTCCCACCCAGCCATTATAAACGGAACCAGTGAATGTTGCCACCTGAATGCGGTTCCATTGATCGTCAATCACAGACAATATAAACGGTTGATTTTCTGTCGAACCTGTAAAATCGAAAAATTTAACACTTTCCAATGTGATTTGCTCACCATCTTTAAGCGGATAATAAGCGTCATAATAGTCAATTGCCTTTCCCCAGCCTGTCAGCACATCCGCTTGAGTGTTACCATCAAAAAGGCCTTCCAATCCGTTGGCGGCGTTGGTCAGCTGGTACCAGCGTTTCGGATCGAGAATAATTTTGGCTCCGGCAATCGGATCTGTTGGGGTGGATTGTTCCGTAACTGTCAAATCTCTGCTCACATTTTCCGCTTGCAGATAATGCTCGCTTGCGCTTTGCGAAGCGATTATTGTAGTTTGTCCCGCGCCAACAAGTGTTGCTTTCCAAACGCCGGTGGCATTAGAAACGGTCGCTACTGCGGTGTTGGAAGAAGAAAAAGTAATGGGCGACTCAATGTTATTGCTACTGGCAACGAGATTAAATGTTCCTTCCTGCAAACCTTTGGTACCAAGCTCGCCAAATGTAATGGTCGATTGTTCCTGAACGGTGCCTGTTGTGATTTCAAACCAGTTCAGATTGAACGCACCGCGGTTTGCATAAATTCGTAAAATCTGACTGCCGGCTGGAAGGTTAACCGTCGTGCGGATTGTGCTGTAATTGTTCCAGCCGCCTGTTTGCGGAACATTAATGTTTCCAAGGACGTTGCCAGCGCCATTTTTGATCTCAATAAGGCCGTTTCCATAACTATTAGAAATCCGGAAACCGATGGTATAAGCGCCAGCCGCTGCAATCTTCACATTGTAATCGAGCCAGTCGGCGTCGTCAATGTAAGTGACCGCTGAGCCGCCGTCTGTGTCGGAGGTTTCTTCCGTTCTCACGTCGCTGGCGAGGTCAAATGTTTCGGCTTCCATTCTGCCCGTAAGCGGGCGCGATGCTTTGGCTTCAAACCAGTTAAAATTCCAGCCGCTTTTCAATGACTGTATTTTTAATGTTTCGTTTCCTGCGGGCAGTGCTGCCAGCATATTAACGGTTCGCCAGCCCTGCATGCCACCCGTTTGTGGGACCGTAATGCGGCCGAGTTCCGTTCCGTCGCCCTTTTTTAAAGCGAAAGAGGCTTCGGGACTATAACCATTTGCCACGCGATAACTGAAAGTGTAAATGCCTTGCTCAGCGGAGTTCACCTTGTATTCCATCCAACTGTCGTCCTGGATCCAGCCTACATTTTCACCGCCGCCGTCATCAGTGGTTGCCTCTGTTCCAATGTTGTTGGACGCGTCAAAACTTTCAGCCTGCATTCTTGCAGGCAATGCTGTACCGATGGTTGGTTCGCCCTGGGAAACGAGTTCAAACCAGTTAAAATTGAATGCACCCTGGGGAGTTGCCAGGCGGATAACCTGACTTCCTGCTGGCAATGTTAGTTGTGTGCTGATAGTGGCCCAATTTTGCCAGCCGCCTGTTTGCGGCACATTCAGCTGTCCCAGCAATGTTCCGCTGCCGTTTTTTATTTCAATAACACCTGAACCATAACTATTGGCAATCCTGAAATTGGCCGTGTAAGTGCCGCCTGATGCGAGTTTAATGTTATAATCCAAATAATCGCCATCGTCAATATAACCCACATTAAGATTTCCGTCCGTATCAGCCGTTGTCTCCGTCCGGACATCGCTTACAGCATCGAAATCTTCTGCCTCTATCCTCCCGGAAACATTGCGTGATGCGGATCCTTCAAACCAGTTGAAGTTAAAACCGCCCTTTTCTGCGAAAATTCTTAATGTCTGGTTGCCTTGCGGAAGCAACGCTACAAAGCTAACGGTCGTGTAGTTCTGCATGCCGCCGGTTTCTGGCAAAATGCGCTGTCCAAGCATGTCGCCATTGGCATTTTTCACCGAAAGCATAGCTTCCGGACTGTACCCGTTGGCAACTCTAAAACGGAATGTGTAGTAACCTGCGACGGTCGCATTCACGTCATAATCCATCCAGCTGCCATCCTGAATCCAGCCAACATTCTGGCCGCCGTCTATGTCTGATGTGCCCTCAGTGCCTACTGAGTTCATTGTGGTGTAATCCTCCGCCTCAATCTTACCTGGAAGCGACTTATATGACTGAGCCTGACTAATAAAGGAGGAAAGCAAAAAGTAAGCTAGTAAAAGTTTTTTCATGCCTGAGGAGTATATTTTTTCTCGGAAGATACAATTTCTTTGAATAATTTCAGGTAGAATGTAGAAATTTTACTAGGTTATTCAGGCCACTACTTCAAGCAGATAAAATCCATAAGGTTCGATCACCAAAAATTCGGCGTCACTGCCGGGTTCATAGTAATCTTCACGCCAATGGTCATACAATTTTTCAGGCGCCAAACCATTGTGCCGAAATGAGTGCCACGTTAAATATGCGCTTTCGTTGCTGTAATTGAAAATACAATAGAGCGCCTTTTCGCGACCATTTCGTACGAAACCCGCAATGTGGATATTGTGCCGGGGCAGCCAGCGCGTATTTTTTGTATCAGCAACCACATTCAGCCTTTTCCGGATTGTGAGCAATTTTTTAATTCCGGAAAAAATCTTGCTTTCAATTGTGCCTTCCAACTCATCCTGGTAAGACAGCATCGGAAGTCCGCCAATTAAGAAACAATTGGCTTGCATGAGCAGTATTTGTTGAAGGGAAGCGGAAGAGTTACCTGTGTTACCGACATTACTTGCAGATGTGATCCAGGTTGTACCGAACGGTTTATTCAGCATAAGAACCTCCGCTTCCGCCATCTCAGTAACCTGCCCGGAAGCCAGCGCATCCCGTTGCAGGGCCGTTTGCGTGGTATTGTATACAAAATCAGCTTCCTTAGCCATATATCGGCCTTCACCAAAAAACGTCATCGCTTCTTCTGCTGAACCAATTGCTGAAACCGCCAGGGCCATTCCTGGCGATGTAACCTGCAAACATTGTTTAACTAACTGGAAAATGGTATGGATATGAAATTGGTTTTCTTTAAAATCAGCAACATCAATCCGTAAAATATCCACTCCGACATTAGCCTGGGTGAAAATTTCTTCTAATAGCTTTACTAATCCAGCGGGATTGGTACAATCAGAAATTGCTTGGTTATTTTGACTCAAATCCAACATAAGGGACATGCCATTTTGATGCATGGCAGCTCTTATTTCGTTAAGATTTGTTCCCGCATTGATGAGGTGAAGCACATTGATCCCGAGATCTTGGAAATAGGGAAATTTGTCTCGCAGTGCATTCAGACCGCCACTGAACCGGTCCATATGAATGCTCATTCCAGCGAGTTCGTTACTGATATACCAGTTTTCGGGCTTCTTGTTATCGCGGTCTTTTAATTCCTGTGGGCGGTTAAGATGTGCGGAAATCAGCACTTCTATCAACTTTGTAAAGTTGGTGCCAAACTCGGGGTGATCATTATATAGTTGTGTGTATAGATCACGAATTTCGGCAGCGTGCAGAACAAGTTTGGTGTAAAATTTTTTGTCTGCGCCGGCAATGTCCAGATTATTGTTTTGTACAGCGTCAAAAAGCGCTGTAACGATTTGATTGTTATCCATGATTCTAAAAATTAAGCCACTTCACTCCAAACAGATTCTTTAATAACGGGAATGTAATAGGAGTTGCTGAGACTTACATCGGTGGATTACCGCGGCTTAATTAAAAGCAGGGATATCGGGCTCGCCACCTGGATCCCGTAATGGTTCCACTTCCGGAACAACAGGCTCAACCGGAGGCATTTCGGGCTCCGGACGAACAGGAGGCGTTTCCGGGTCTCTTTCAAATGGCGGCGTTTCCTCAGGCACATCCGGCGAGGGCACTTCGGGACGCGGATCAAATGGAGGCGTTTCACGCGGATCGGAAGGATCGTTTTCGATGTTCGACCCTTCCCACTGAGAGGCTATTTGGTAAATATCCATGGTTTTCAGACGTTTGTTGTTCAATAGAAATGTAAGTAGGCAGATTACAATAACTGTGCCCGGCAAACGTCGCCCGGCAATTCCAGATTCTTTCCAGTTTTATTTCCCAATTTCGCGGTTGATGAAAATTCTGATAATAGAAGACGAGAAAGAGCTGTCGGACGTGATCCGCCAATCACTTGAAATGGAAGCGTTTCTGGTGGAAACCGCCGGAGATTATCGCAGCGCATTGGATAAGATCATTTCCTTCGACTACGACTGTATTTTGCTGGACATTATGCTCCCCGGCGGCAGCGGGCTCAGCCTTTTGCAGGAGCTGAAAAGCACGGGAAAGTCGGATAATGTCATTATCATTTCAGCCAAAGATTCACTGGATGACAAGCTCGCAGGCCTGAACCTCGGCGCCGATGATTATCTCACCAAACCTTTCCACATCGCAGAACTCACCGCCAGGGTAAAGTCTGTTTTGAGGCGAAAATCTTTCCAGGGCAAACATCTGATCGAGATTGCAAATCTGACACTGGATCATGAGGAAAGAACGGTTGTTGTTGATGGTAATCTGCTGGCTCTGAACAGAAAGGAGTTCGATATTTTAATGTACATGATCCTGAACAAGAACCGGCTGGTGAACAAAACTTCGCTGGCCGAACACGTTTGGGGTGACTATATGGACGATTCGGATGATTATGAATTTATTTATTCCCAAATTAAAAACCTGCGTAAAAAGCTCAAAGAAAATAGGGCGGGCATAGAAATTCAGGCCGTTTATGGTATTGGTTACAAACTGGCACAACTATGAATTTGCTCAATCACACATTAAAATACCTCTCGATCGCATTGTTGGGAATACTCAGTGTGTGGGCTGTGCTATTTTACATCAATATGCTGGATGAGGTTTATGACAGTCTGGACGATGGTTTGGACAACTATAAAATGCTCATTGTCGACAAGGTTAGGGAAGATCCCGCAACGTTATCGCGGAATACTTTTGGGGAAGGGAACTACGAGATTTTTGAAATTTCGGAACAGGAAGCGCGTAAGGTCCGGGACGTTTATCAGGACACGCTCATGTACATGCAGAATGAGAAGGACCTGGAACCTGTCCGCATGTTGTCAACCGCGTTTTTCCAAAATGGCAAACATTATGAGTTGAAAATCATATCGTCCATGGTTGAGGAGGATGACTTGATCGAGGATCTTTTTTTTGCATTGATCTGGCTTTACGTGGCACTGCTTGCGAGTATTCTATTGGTCAATAATTTGTTGTTACAAAAGGTCTGGAAGCCGTTTTACGATATTTTAGAGCAATTGAAGCGCTTTCGGCTGGGTAAGGAGCAGTCTTTTGAACCGGTCGAGACCAATGTAAAGGAATTCCGGGTTTTGAACGAAACCGTCGGCACACTTGTAAATCACGCGGTTGACATTTATAGCAGTCAAAAGCAATTTATTGAAAACGCTTCTCACGAGCTGCAGACGCCAATTGCAATCAGTATGAACAAACTGGAATTGCTGGCGGAAAGAAACAATCTGCCAGAAAGTGATATGGAAACTGTTGGGCAGGTTATCCAGACACTGGAACGGCTCACCAGGCTTAATAAGTCGCTTTTATTGCTTTCTAAGATCGAGAACCGACAGTTTAGTGATGCTGAAAATGTTTCTATTAATTTAATTGTCAAAGATCTCGCGGAGGAGTTTGCTGATTTTGCAGAATTTAAAGACGTAACCATTTCAGTAGACGAAAAAGCAGATCTGCATGTATTAATGAATAAGGATCTTGCCGCAATCCTGATTTCCAATCTGCTAAAAAATGCCATCGTCCACAACACATCCCCTGGAAAAGTAGACATTGAAATCAATCCTAATTCATTTAAAATCACCAATTCATCCAAAGCCGCCGCGCTCGACCCCGAAAAAATGTTTCACCGATTTCATAAAGGTTCAAATGATAAAAATAACACAGGTCTCGGACTGGCAATTGTAAAGGCGATAGTTGGATTTTATGGTTTTGAGATACGATATTGGTTTGATAAAGAGCATGTTATCGAGGTATTTCTAATGGCTTGACAATAGCTGTATTTTCATATTTTGAAATATTTTTCATTTTATGAAAAATGCTATAATTTTGCTTATGGTGATAATCGCAAAGACAGCCTTACTAGACTTTATTAAAGTGCATCACAACGCCGCTGAGCCGCTTAATGATTGGTATGAAAAGGTGCGAAAGAGTGATTGGGCGACATTTGCGGACATCAAGAAAACATTTAATAGCGTAGATGCCGTTGGCAATGATCGGTTTGTTTTCAACATTAAAGGGAATTCATACCGCTTGGTGGCAATGGTCCATTTTAATAGAAGAACGCTGTGTATAAGATTTATCGGGACGCACACTGGCTATGATAAAATCAACTGTTCCACCATTTGAAAAAAGCTATGATCGATAAGATAAGAAACGAGACGCAATACAAGCAGGTTATGACGTTGATCGAAGGATTTATTCAGAAGGCTACTGATGCCGGTGGTTTTAATGCATTGAATGAGAAAGAAACTGAGGAGTTGCACAAACTGACTTTGCTGGCGGAATATTATGAGGATAATGTTATGAACATCATGCCCTTGACTGTGACGATCACTGCCGTTGTTCAACAACGGATCAATGAGATGAACATCACGCAGGGAAAACTCGCGGAAATGTTCGGAATGGGCTCGGCTAAAATCTCGCAAATACTAAATGGGAAAAGACAGCCGGATGTGCCTTTTCTAAAAGCTATACATGAAAAATTGGGAATCGACGGCAACTTTATTCTGGATCGGGTTTAGGCTCGCTTAAAAAAGGTTGGGTCATTTTGGAAAGTTTTTGTTCATCATGGAATTATTTATTCATTTGCTTTGTAATGTCTGCACTGTACAGTTTATTAATACATTCAAATTTATCTATATATCTTAAATCATGGAGGTCAGGAGAGTGGAGCGGATATCGAAAGCGTTGAGCGACCCCAGCCGTATTCTTATTTTACAGGAGTTGCGCCAAAAAGAAGATTGTTTGTATTGTCACGAAATTTCCGAGTTTATTGATTTAACCCAACCCTCGATCTCACATCATGTAAAGCAATTGGCCGATGCAGATCTGATCGTTGTGGAAAAAGAAGGAAGAAACGTGAAATACAAATTAAACAAAGAGGTTCTCAATGAGTACGTTCAGTTTTTGAACAAATTAAAAATCTGAGTTTTTTTACCCTAATATATCGATACATTTCGATATATTAATAAGTAACCAACGTTTACTTAATGTTCATAGACCTGGCAGATAGCCCAACATTTGTCAAGTCTAAATTTTGAAAAAGTACCATTAGCCATGAAAAATAAAAAACCATTTTCTAATCAATCGAAATATTTAAATTAATCTATACATGGAAAAGACCATTCAGTCAGCCAAAATAATATCCGGTCTCATTATTACTGCCGTGATATTGCTATCCGTATTCTTCAAAGGATACACGTCCGAAAAGCCTGAGCCTGCTAAACCAGCAGCAGCAACACAACCAACAGGAACGCCGGTTGACGGCCAGGTGCTCAAATCGGAATCATTAAATGAAGAAATGACCGTTTCAGGGACGCTGATGGCGTATCAGGAAGTGAGCATTTCAAGCGAACTTAACCGCAAAGTAGTTGCGGTGCATGCCAAAGAAGGAAAATTCGTAAATGCCGGGACATTGTTGTTCAAACTGGATGACGCCGATCTGCTTGCCGAACTGGAACAATTGAAACAACAGGAGAAACTGGTTTTGCTTAACGAAAGAAGACTTAAAGATCTGATCGACAGGGAAGCAGCGATTCAGCAGGACTACGATCAGGCATTTACAAACCTGAAAGTTTTGCAGGCGAAAATCGAGCAGTTGAAAGTAATGATTGCCAAAACCAGCATTCGCGCCCCGTTCAGCGGTTACCTGGGCATTGTGAATGTGTACACCGGCGCCTTTGTAACGCCCGGAAGTCCGCTTGCGTTGCTTACCGATAACAGCCGCCTGAAAATCGACTTCGCAGTTCCCGAAAAACATGCAAATACGCTCAAAACCGGTGATGAAGTGCAGTATAATGTTGAGTCCAACGACAAAATTTACAAAGGCAGGATCGTTGCCCATGAAGCCGGACTGGATCAAAAAACCAAAACATTGCTGATGCGGGCCGTTACGGACAATAAAGGCGGAACGTTATTACCTGGCCAAAGTGCACGCCTGACTTTACGTTTAAGCAACACCGGTAATGCGTTACTGGTGCCAAATCAGGCCCTGATCCCATCTTCGAAAGGTTACAGCGTATATGTGGTCAATGCTGGTAAAGCAGGTTTTAAATCGATCGAAGTTGGCGAGCGCAGCGCTTATTCTGTGCATGTTACGAAAGGACTCGCTCCCGGCGACACCATTATTACGAGCAATATGCTGCGTTTGACACCAGGTTCAGCCATTCAATTGGTCTCCATTAAATAAAAATCTATTAGTCATGAGTGCTATTTCACAAGTTAGTATTTCCCGGCCGGTTCTGGCCGGGGTAATGTCCGTACTGCTTATACTTTTTGGGATCGTTGGTTACACATTTTTGGGAACACGGGAATATCCCGTTACAGATTCGCCAATTGTGATGGTAACAACCGTTTATCCCGGTGCCAGTGCCGACATTATTGCTTCCCAGGTTACGAAGCCATTGGAGGAAGCCATTGCAGAGGCGAACGGTATCCGTTCTGTATCTTCGACTTCCCGCGAACAGGTGAGCATTATCACCGTTGAATTTGAACTGAACGCGGACTTGGAAGCAGCCGCAAATGACGTTCGGGACAAAGTTTCCAAATCCCGCCAGCAACTGCCGACGGATATTGAGCCAACCATTGTTGAGAAAGCCGGGCCGGCGGATTTCCTGGTTTTTCTTACAGTTCAAAGCAAGACCAAAACACTCGAAGATGTCACTGATTTTGTTAATATCAACATCAAGGAAAGACTGCAATCCATCCCCGGTGTAAGGCTGGTTGATTCCTACGCTGGCAGAAAACGCGCGATGCGATTGAGAATGGACCCGGTAAAACTGGCTTCCTACGGCCTGACACCGACAGACATTCAAACTGCTTTGCAACGTGAGAATGTAGATTTACCAAGTGGTCGCATTGAAGGCGAAAACACAGAAGTGACATTGCGAACGCAGGGAAGGCTTGTTACCGAGGACGATTTCAACAACATGATCCTGCGGGAAAGCGATGGCGCCATTGTGCGGTTCAAAGACGTGGGCCAGGCCGTCATGTCTTCCCAAAATGAGCGGACTGCGATGATCGTCTATAATGGAAAAACAGCTGATTATGGCGTGGGAACGGGTGTGAGCCCACAACGCGGTGCCAACTCGCTGGCCATTGTGGATGAGTTCAAGAAACGTTTTGAAGAAATTAAAAAGACAGCCCCAAAAGAATACGAAATCGCCCTTGGAAAAGACTTTACAGTTCCGGTAAGAAACTCATTATCAGAAGTAGAGGAAACATTATTGCTTGCCTTCGCATTGGTTTCTCTGATCATATTCGTCTTTCTGAGAGACTGGCGAAGCACATTGATCCCGCTGCTGGCCATCCCTGTTTCCATCGTTTCGGCATTTTTCATCATGTATATCGCCGATTTCTCGATCAATGTGTTAACACTCTTAGGACTGGTTCTGGCGATCGGGCTTGTCGTCGATGATGCGATCATTGTTTTGGAAAACATTTATAGTAAAGTGGAGGAGGGGATGTCGCCCATTCAGGCGGCGCGGGAAGGCTCCAATGAGATTTATTTTGCAGTTATTTCAACCACCATTACGCTCGTCGCGGTGTTCCTGCCGATCCTTTTCCTGGGCGGTCTTACCGGACGTCTGTTCAAAGAATTTGCCATTGTCGTCGCTGGTTCGGTGACCGTTTCAGCATTTGTAGCGCTTACTTTGACGCCAATGATGAGCGCCTATCTGCTCAAATCGGGCACTTCGCACAATTGGCTTTACAAAAAAACAGAGCCCTGGTTCATCGCCATGAACAATGCCTATGCAAGATCGCTTACTGCGTTTATGAAAGTGCGCTGGCTGGGTATCGTGCTGCTTTTGGTGTCGTTTGGGGTTGCTTTCTGGCTCGCTCCGAAACTGCCATCCGAGCTCGCTCCATTGGAAGACAGGTCAATGGTTGGACTTGCCGTAATGGCGCCCGAAGGCACTTCGTATGAAAGTATGGAGCAAAGCATGAAGGAGATTGGGAATTTCGTGAGCGATTCTATTCCCGATCTGAACGAGGAACGCACGTATACAGCCGTTGCTGCTGCTGGCGGAACATTAACACAGCCTGTGAACGGTGGTTTTCAATGGATTTTTCTCAAAGAACCAAAGGATCGGAAAAGCGGATTGACGCAACAGCAAATCTTTATGAAGCTGGTCGGCGCTTCGCAGAAGTTCAGAAATGTGCTTATTATTCCCATTCAGCTTCCAACTATTGGTGGTTATGGAAATACGCAGCCGGTTCAATATGTTGTGCAAGCGCCTGATTTGAAAGCATTAATCGACATTATGCCCAAATTAATGGGCGAGGTGAGCGGCAACAAGAAACTGGTTTTCGCTGACGCAGACTTTAAAATCAACCGCCCCGAGATCAGCATCAGCATTGACCGTCAGCGCGCCGCACAATTGGGGATTTCCACGCAGGCGATCGGCCAAACATTGCAACTCGCACTCAGCAGCAGAAGATATGGTTACTTCATTCACAACGATCGCCAATATGAAGTGATCGGCCAGCTTGATCGGGAAGACAGATCAGCACCTTATGACCTGAAATCGTTGTATCTGAAATCAGGAAGTGGCCAAATGGTGTCCCTGGATAACCTCACAAAGCAAAACGAAGGCATAAGTCCTCCGGCGATCTATCGCTATAATCAATCTTACAGCGCTACTATTTCCGCGACACCGGCCGCTGGCGTAAGCTTAGGCGAAGCCATTCAGGAATTGGATAAAATTACTTCAAAAGAACTTCCTAAGGGTTTCAGTACAGCATTAGCAGGACAAAGCCGTGATTACTCTGAAAGTAGTTCAAGCCTGATCTTCGCATTCATTTTCGCCATTGTGCTGATCTATCTGGTTCTGGCGGCGCAGTTTGAAAGTTTGGTAGATCCGTTTATTATTCTTTTGACGGTCCCAATGGCGTTAACGGGTGCATTGCTAAGTCTTTGGTTTACAGCGCAAACGGTGAATATTTTCAGTCAGATCGGGATCATTATGCTCATTGGTTTGATTACCAAGAACGGTATCCTGATTGTCGAATTCGCCAATCAGAGCAAGGAATCGGGCACTTCAACATTTGAAGCCGCAAAAATTGCAGCTGTCAGCAGATTCCGTCCAATCCTCATGACCACGCTCGCCATGATTTTCGGAACATTACCGATCGCATTGTCTCTCGGAACAGCTTCCGGCAGCCGCCAGTCACTGGGAATCGTGGTTGTGGGAGGCCTGATCTTCGCCGGTGTGCTCACACTTTATGTAATTCCTTCGATCTATTCCTATCTGTCCAGACCGCACAAAAAGCGCAAAGATGATGGAAATGTGGCGGTCGAAGAAGAGGCTTTATTACACACGCATTAATTCCAGGGAATATTAATACCACATTTCAATCATGAAAAAGTCATTTTTAAATCAATATGCCGGGTTGGCGAAAGCATTAGTTATTGCATCAATGCTGAGTCCTTTGCTGTCCTTCGGGCAGGCCCAGACGCTGTCTTTGCAAAAGGCGATCGAGCTCGCGCAAGGTCGGAACCGCGACTTGCGGATCGATTCGATTAACATTCACAAAGCCAAACAACAAACCGCCATCACGCGCGGTTTGTTGATGCCAAACATCAGTTTGACGGGACAGTTTCAGCATTATTTTCAGAAACCGGTTTTCTTCGGTCTCAATGGAAATACAAGTAACTCTGAAAAAATAGGTTATGGACGCTTTGGCGGTGAAGACATTGGTGCTGCGCAAATTTCCCTTGTTCAACCCATTTATAATTCGGGTGCAAAACATGAGATCGAACGAAGAAAACTGCTTGAGAAACAGAGCCAACTTTCTTTCCGCCAGCGAGAGGTGGACGTGGTGGCTCAGGTCAAACAAAATTACGTTCAATTGCTCGTTTTGAATGAAAGACTGAAATTACAAAAGGAAAGCATTGTCAGAAATCAGAAAGCGTTGAATGATTCTCGTTCACTGCTCGCGCAGGGCCGTGCCTTGCGGGTTGACACATTACGGGCATACACATCCGTAAAAAATCTCGAACCCGATGTGCTCAGGCTAACATATGCATTGCAGATCAGCCAGCAGCAACTGAGAAACTTGCTAGGGGACGTTTCTGAAACCGATTATCTACTTTCAGATTCACTCGAACTCAATGCCAACGAATCAGTTCCTGGCGAGGACGGAACCTACAAATTATCCATCCAGCAACGCCCTGATTTGCAAATCCTGTCATTGAACAAAGAGATCAATGACAAAGAAATAGAATTGTATAAATCTGCCAGATTGCCGGTTGTGAGTTTCATCAGCCAATATCAAATCCAGACGCAAACCAATCAATTCCGCTTCGGTAATGCTGCTTATCCTCCCGTTTTCTACACTGGTGTGCAGTTTGCCATCCCCATTTTCAGCGGAAACCAGAACATTAACAAAATAGCATTAGGCAAAATCGAAAGACAGCAAGCCGATGTGATTTACAACAATGCCCAGGAGCAATTAAAAACGGAAGTGAAACAAGTTCTGGCAAGCCTTATTGAAACATCCGAGCGGATCAAAACCCAGCAGAATGTCTCAGAAACAGCGGAACTCAGCTATTCCATCACAAAATACAGATATGAAAAGGGCGTCGCGTCCAGACTGGAGCTAATCGATTCCGAATTTGCATTAACATCAGCCAAATCCAATTATCTGGAAGCAGTTTATGATTATTTATCCTCAAAAATTGAATTAGACCGCATTACAGGCAATGTAAAAGACCAGCTATAATATTTTACTCAGCGTTAATAATGATCAACTGATTGTGTTTAGGTTGTGTATTAAGAAGAACCCCGGATACTGTTTGGGGTTCTTCTTGTTTTTGTAGCTTAATTTGCCACCATTGCGGAAGCGTAAGTTCTATTGCTTATCATATAAGTATTGCCGGTCTTTACATCAGATGCTTCGATGGATTTAACCCTTCCATCTGCATAAAACTTATAATTATAAAGTTCTGCCGAAGTATATTCTTTATGCGGGTGGTAGGTGTGTTCCGTTTCGCTAACCATTTTAATTAGATAGGGACTGAATTTACCGAAAATCGGAAGATACTTACCGGTGCCTGACGCCAGGAAATCTGGATTCAAAGGATACAAATCAGGCATGTTACCAACGTAACTGTAAATCAATTCTCTTGTTTTATAATTTTGCTTATCATAAAATGACACTGAAAGCAATCTTGCTTGACCGTTGGGTTCGGAGGAGTATTTAAATTCCTGACGCTCATTCGGCTCAAATTTGTTAAATGCTAATATTAATTGCTGGTTGTCATTATACTTGTATTGAGTAGTGCCACTGAAACTGTTTCCGACACTGCTTTCAATACAAAGCCCGCTTGCATTTAAGATATATGTACTAGTTGATACCGCCTTTTGGCTACTAATTTCATATTTGGTTGCCTTGATACCTTGCGCTGTGTAAACATAGTCTATGTAGTAATTATAGCTTTCCAGCGTTTCTTTCGCAAGTAAATTTCTAGGCCCTGAATAGGAAAGTTTCCTTGAAAAGTCGCTTATCAACTTACTGTCGGCAGAAATTTTAGCATTCTCATCAACTTTTTCGGCTTGTTCTACGACTGGGCTTACAACCGCATCCTTCTCACTTTGGCAAGATGCTATCAAGCCAGCAGTAATAAACACTTTCGTAATAGTGAGTGCTTTATTAAATAATTTCATACTGTTCATGTTTGTGTTAAAATTGATTTCATTACAGACCTACCATAACTGCCTGCGGAGTGGTGGAGTATTTCCTTTCAACTTTGGATAGTACTTGGCCAAAATCATTTTTTGTTATAAAATCATATGTCGATATTTCTTCTCCCAAAGTTTTTGCAGTCAAGCTATAATTGAAAATCGGGTAAGGATAAATGACTTGACCCGTAAAGCCTTTATGAACAGTTTGTCGCAGGGCGAATCTGCTGAATCTGCCAAAGATTGGCAAATATTTGCTATTGGCTTCGGCAAGTCCCGTTGGGTTCAAAGGGTTATCTTCGTTTGCAGTCTCATAAATATTACCATTAGGATGGTATTGAGTTACGAACTTACCATTCGCATGTTTGAAAATAATTTCTTTTTCTTTTACATCGTATTGATCGTAAAACGTAATCTTGCTCAACGATTTACCCTGAAGGCTGTTATCCGCATCTTGTTCGTATTCAAATACCTGGCGAAGCTTAGGAAGCGTTTTGTGGTAAACCAAGGAAAGTTGGTTAAATTCATTGTATACATACACATACGTTCCTGCAATAACTTTATCAGTGGCGGTATGTACACTTTGTACACATTGCCCTTTTGCATTTAAAGTATAAGTAATGAAGTTTTTGTTAATCGTGATCCCATTTTTTTTGAGGTCACAAGTAATTTTGTTACCGTCATAAGTATATTCTTTGAGGTATCCGGCGCCATCTAATTCTTTCACTAAAAAGTTTCTAATTCCGGAATAGGTGAGTTTCGTTCCACCGTCTTTAATTAGATACTTAACAGCAATTTTTGCATTTGCATCTGTTGCCTGTTCCAGCGAAGATGTTGGTGCGACGATGGCGTCCTTTTCATTTTGGCAGGCGCTCATGAGACCGGCGAGAATCATTGCTTTTGTGATAGCATGTGCACTTTGTAGTAATTTCATACTGTTGTTGTTTTGTTAAAAAAATATGTTTTCGTCATCAAACATAGGGCGGGTCTAATTCTAAATAGAAATTCGATGGACAAGTGGTTGGCCTCAATGAGCCTTCGGTTAAACTACATTTGCTGCGCGATGGCACCATTTTTGTTACGTATACAGAAAAAGACAAGAAATCATGAAAGCATTAACGAGTACGGGCAAACAACATGTTAAAGAGATTGCTGCAAAATATAATCTTAAAAATGAGACTGTTGAGTCGCTGTTGATAGCGGTGATCAGCGGTCGCGGAACAATGGCTCAGTTCAACATTGCAGAGCTCGGCGGGTCGGGGCAGTGGATGAAAGGCGGGATGACGATGGTGGGAGACATGTTCAATAATTCATTGAAAACTACGGTCAACAACCTTTGCAACGAGCTATCTGAACTGGTTACCAGCCAGGTTTTGTATGAAGAAACTGCTGATGAATCGTCAGAATGGCATCAGGAGAGCAAGTCTGCGGCGAGCAGTAACAATGTAAGCAGTTCCTGGCCATCGGTTTTTGGCAATCCAACGTCGAGCGGCGCACAGAACAATTTCCGTTATGCCTATTTTGCACCTGTGCGGAGATTAGTCGTAGAAGAAAATGGAAAACGAACCATTTATGACACCAAGCATCACAACATTACAGGCGTTTCGCAGCAGCAAGGTTCAGGAAACTCTTATAAGTTCACAAGTCAGGAAGGCCCAGTTGATCTGGGAAGTCTCGATTTGATTTCGGAGCCGAGCGGACAAACGCAGCCAACTCCGGAGCCTGTTTATGATGTAACCTCAACGGCGGACCTGCACGGCGAAACTGACCGTAGCCCGACTGATCGCAGTCCGACTGACCGCAGTCCGACTGATCGCAGCCCGCAAGATATAATCATTGCGACGATTGAAAAGGTTAATGTTTTATTTGAAAAAGGTCAGATCAGTGAGGAAGAATTCAAAGCCAAGAAGCAGGAGTTGCTCGCCAGATTGTGATTTAAGCGTATATAGTTCATGAAAGCGGCCGGAAAAATCATTCTCCGGCCGCTTTTTGTATGTTTTGAGGCTTATTCACGTTATTTGCGTCAAATACCCAACCATGATATTTGCTCAAATAACAAAAATTACGGATCCCATCGTCGTTAAGCTGGACAAGTGGTTTGATGAAAGTGTCCGTTTCGTGCCGAACCTTATTATTGCAATCCTGATCCTTGTGGTTTTTCGATTCCTGGCCCGATATGGAAGTCGGTTTATGGAAAAAGGGCTTACAAGGGCATCTCAAAACATTGCATTGGTAAGTCTGATTTCGGCATTAACCCGCATTGCGATCGTTACAACCGGCTTGTTTTTCGCGCTGGGTGTTTTAGGACTAGATAAGACAGTAACATCATTGCTCGCAGGGGCCGGCGTACTTGCATTGGCACTGGGTTTTGCTTTTCAGGACCTTACTACCAATTTTATCTCCGGCGCTTTCATCGCCATCCAGCGCCCTATCAAAGTGGGCGACGTGATTGAAACAAACGGTTTTACCGGCAAGGTGCTTTCCATTGGTTTGCGCTCGGTTAAGCTGGATAATTTTGCAGGACAACTCGTAGAGCTTCCGAGTAAGGACATTTTTCAAAAACCCATAGTAAACTTCACACATTCAGGAGATAGGAGAGTCCAGCTGGAATGCAGCATTGGTTATAAAGACGATCTGTTTTTCGTGGAAAATGTGGCGCTTTCAGCCATCAGGCCGCTCCTGTTTTTGCAAAAACTTAAACCAATAGAATTAAACTTCATCCGGTTCAGTGAAAAGAGCATTGATTTTGAAATCTTATTCTGGATCGATCAAGCGAAAATAGGCCCAGGGCCAGGGAAAAGTTTGGCTATGAAGGCTATCAAGAAGGCCTTTGACGAGAATAATATTGCTTTTCCAACGCCCGCCCGGCCGGTTGAAACGGGGCCGCCGCTGGCAAAGGATTAGCGACAAGTGTAATTCTTCATTCTTCCCGTAGGATAGCTCGGACTAACCGCAGGCTCATTCCATTCGTGCTCCTAAATGACTTATGCCATTCTTCACATCTCAACAAGCAGAATAGCATAAACCATTTTATTATTTAGCACATCTATTTTCATGTTAAAGACACCCTTCTCTCAATGGTGGCATTGCCTGCCATTTGTTCTGATGTTTCTATGCACAGGACTACACGCACAACCGATTTACAATAAGAAAAATGTTACTATGACGCTGCCAACTTATTTTAATGGACAGCAAAATGTACGGCTTATGGTATACTCAACTGATCCCGCTGGATTGAATAAGGAATGCCGGCTCGAAACCTTGCCGGAAAGCAATTTACCAGCGATAGAGCTCATGGCGCTTACAGGTGACGTCGTAAAACAAAAAGTCAATTTTACAGATAAGAACAATGATGGCATATTCACCGACGAACAGCCTAATCCCTTTTCTACTCCTGTTGGTGCAGGTGTGATGTTTTCTATGAAAGGAACAATGGATGTCTTTCAAAAGCACTTTGATTGGAGCGGTTTGGATAATGCAGGATTAACGATTAAGTGTGAGTTGATTGATTCGGCATACAATGATCCTGGTTATAGCCGAGCAGCCAGAAAATTTCAGTTTTTTGGGAACTCAGGGAAGTATGTTCCGGTCACAGGAATTGAATTTGTTGCCCATGAGTACACACATGGTGTTTTTCACCATCGAACCGCATATGGATCAATTTTTCCTATACCTCCATTATCGATACCAACTGCATCAATAAATGAGGCCTTTGCAGATATTTTCTCAGTATTTGTGAGAAAGGAAGTTGAAAAAGCTTTGGATTATAACTGGGTGGTGGGTGAAAACCTCGTCGCGGGGGGGATCAGGAATTTTGTAAATCCTAATCTGACGAAGCAACCCGATACTTACAAGGGCAATAACTGGCAGGATTGGGGCGATCCAAAATTTAAGCCGCACAAAAATGCCGGAATAATTAATCACTGTTTCTATTTATTAGCTGTTGGATCAAATGGTATTCAAAAAAATGATCATGGAACAGAATTTAATTGTGTCGGAATTGGGGTCCCAAAGGCAATAGAAATTTTTTGGGAAACCATGCCCAAATTAACAAGCAATTCGGACTTCTTTGACCTTCGAAAAAAAACGCTCGAAGTTGTACATGAGATGGGTCATCCGATTGGTTCTGAGTTGGACTTGGCTTTACGTGAAGCCTGGAAGGCAGTTGGTTTGGGTATGCGGATCGAGACATTTGGACAGGAGTGCGAGGTTAATAATCCCAAAACGGCCGAATCGATTTACTACGGTTTCGTTCCGCTTGCTACTTCTGAAGTAAAAACGGCACCGGATGCATCAGGTTCTGCGGCATCGATATTGCTGGACTGTTCTCAAGATGGAAGAGTAGGGACATCCATTTTTAATCCCACGCAAAGCATGTATTTTATTGATACAGATGATGCGGATCAAATTTACACTTTGGACAATGACGTGGCGCTTTCACGAAAAGGTGTTTCGGCGCATTTTACAACTTGTCTGGCAAGAGAGCATTTTAAAGACAAGTATCAATTTGTTGGGCTTGACGGGCAGGGCGGTATCGAGATAAATAATAGTGTGGGTCCAAAAGCTCCTTCAATCTCATCTGGATATAATAAGGAAACTAACTATTTTAACTACCTGGACGACGATAATGTATTCACAATTGATCAAATTGCCGGGACGTATTTTTCGGGAATCTACGGCAACGTTAAAAACGTAAAGTTGCCCGAATCGGCTGAATCCATTGCAATCCGTTTTGCATTACAGGATATTTTCGGATCAGAAGTAAATAATCAATATAGGATTTCCAAAAATCAGCAACCTGTATGGACTATCGGTGCGGATGCTTTTGGAGGTGCAAATTATTTACGCAGCCTTTCAGATCCAACCCAAAAAGGACAGTTAAACTTTTACAACGGGCTAGGCTGGGCCGGTGCAACCCCGGAGCAGAGGGCGGGTGTATGGACGCAATTTTATTACCTAATTTCGAACGGGACCGGGCCAAACGGTTTTACAAACGAAAATGGACAGACACGCTTTTTTACGAAACTTGAAGATGACGTTCCGGGAAAAATTATCTTTGAAGCTTTTTCGAAATTCCTGCCGGCAAATCCGACCTTCGATGATATGGCCGTGGCGATCCAGTCTTCCCTGCTCGCCAACAGTTACAAAGAAACTTCTGCGACCTGGAAAAAATGCATGGATGCCTTGACCTGTGTGCTTGGCAAAGAGTTTGTTGATCAGCCCAAAATATGGGCAGTCAATGCTGATGACATTGAAATTAAAGAAGTGCAGGGTTTTGATGCCAGATTTCGTTCGGACGTGTTCTATCCTGGCAAAGAAGAGATTAGTTTAACAGAGGTTTCCGAAGATGTTGCTTTTGACGACCTTATATCACCGGTTTACAGAGCTTTTCAGCATACGACAGAGGTGCTTTTACCTTACATTGACGAAAAAGACCCAGGCAAACAGACAACAACGGCCAAGTTTTATTTAGAGGGAGGTAAAAAATATTTTGTCCGTCGCAGGCTTTATGCTGCAGGTGGACAGGGATGCGCCAGTTTGTTAGGCGGATATTTAGAGTGCCGTAATTTGGAAAAAATGGCAAACAACTGGAGTCCTATCCTAGAAGTAACAACTGCATCCATAACTACCTTACCAATCAGTCCTTTAGAGCATGACAAGATACCTGCATGGAATAGTGTCATTGAATGGCAGGCAACACCCGGCGCGGCAGGTTACATATTAAGAGTAACCGATTTGACAGGCGAAGTGCCTGCGCAGGATTTTCCTGTGGAAGCAGTCGATGACGAGAAGGAGGCGAAGGAATTGGCTTTGGCTAAGGAGCGGGATTATAGCTGGCAAGTGATCGCAACCCATAAACTGGGTTCAGAAGAAGGGGTGACTTGGGATAAAGGCTCGAAGAGCTTTATGAAGACGGGGCTCACTGATACTGATATCTTTGGCGACTGGCTTGACCCCATTTCTTTCCAGACCGATCTGCCTGAGACGCCGCTGCTGGTTCCGCCTAGTCCGGCTGACGGCGAACACGTCCCTCCTTTCGGAAAAGATTTAGTGCTATCAGCCGAAGAAACGCCCGGCGTCAGCGGTTACCGCTTTCACATCCAGGACAAAAAAGATGATATGGAATCTCCACAGGTGCTTTATGACCATGAAAACTTAAAACTGCCTGACCAATCTGACGGAAAAGTATATACATGGGCGTTCGAACCTTATAAGGAGGCAACGCCTCCATTTATCACTGAGAAAGAGTTTGGAAAGAAGTACTTTTCAACATTCGTGCTGGATTATTCGCTGGTGCCTGCCCCGGTGCTGGTAAGCCCCAAAAATGATCAGGTTGTTACGTTTCAGTATGGCGGCGCACAAGGGTTGGCTTGGTCGGAGGTGACTGGTGCACATGAATATGAATATACCATTTATAGAACTAGTGATGATGCCATCATTCCTAATGGGCTCGGCTCAACAATTCAAACCGCAGCTACAATACCTGATGCTTTAATGCTGCCGTTGGACAAAAATGGTGGTTTCAAATGGCGCGTCCGGGCGAAGGCAAAGGATGACAAAGGGGACTGGATTTATGGCCCGTATTCAAAACCGTTTTTCTATTGGTTGCGTCCGGAGAAGTCAAACTTGTTCCATCCCAGCGAAAATCAACAGGATGTGGACATTTCGAAACTGGAATTCTCATGGGCAAATCAATGGGCACCAGATGGCTATCTTTTCAGGCTGCATAAAAACAACCAGGTCGTATTCGAAAAAGCAACAGCGGGAACTTCAATAATGCTTACCAATCTCGAATATGGTGTGGATTATGCCTGGGACGCATTGGCAATGAACGTTACACCAACCGGGACACATTACCCTGATCCGTACACGTTTCATCATTTTTCGACAATGCATGGGGCTAATAATGGAGAAAAGAAGGTGAAAGAATATGATCCTGATGAAGAGCAAACAACCTCTAACGACCCAAATAATCCTGGTAACACCAATGATTCCGACGATGATCCAAGTAAAGTGTTTTATCCACAGTTAGGTTTTACAGTTGATCTCACAGATAATGATTTTTCTGATATACATTCTTACAGCTATCGCGTCACAGTGACAAGTGATAAGGGTTATTTCCGAGAGTGGGACTGTGCGGTAAATGGATTTGGAGTTGTATTTATCCCAGAAGATCTCTTTCAAACAAAAATTAATGGTGATTTGCCCGAGGATACAGCGCTATATCATTTCCACATTGAAATTACCAATCTTAATGGGAAGGACGACAGTTACGCGACAGGTCCTGGTTTTGATTTTCGACTCTATCTATATGATGGTCTTCCCGCGCACTTACAAAATGGCAAAATGCCTTTTATAGACATGCTCCCCAAATCAGGTGTGTTCGGTGGAAGATGGGTCGGTGCCAGCGTTGACTTTGATTTTGATTATATATTCTCTACTAAAAAGCCTTGAAGGATGAAAAAGATCAGTTTAGTTGTATTGACGTTGTATGCAATTTGCGCGCTTCAAGTTCAAGCTCAGGAGAAAGTCATTAGAAGCGAATATGGATTAACGATTTATCCGGTAAAAAAGATAGTCAACAACATAGCCGTTTTTCCAAATCCAGCAGCTGCAAATATCAGCTTTAAATCAACACATCCAGCTGTCGGCTACAATGTGGAAATATTTGATAAGAAAGGGCGCAGTTGTATGAAACGTGAGCATTGGGATGGGGAGGAGCTCGACATTTCTAAATTGCAAACCGGCACTTACATTGTGAGATTTACAAGAGGGAGAGAAGAATATTCGCGAGAACTGGTTGTACAACTTTAGAATTGGCAGTAAAAAAAGCATCCCAGGTTTTCGGCCCGGGATGCTTTTACAAATGTTGACCCCAAAAAGGCCAACCCCAAACATCAATAACGATAAGTCTCCGATTTGAACGGCCCCTCAGTGCTGACACCGATGTAAGCTGCTTGCTCGTCCGACAGCGTTTCCAATTTTGCGCCTACGTGGGCAAGGTGGAATGCTGCTACTTTTTCGTCCAATGCTTTTGGAAGTACGTAAACTTTTTTCTCGTAAGCGGCAGTGTTCGTCCAAAGTTCGATCTGCGCAAGCGTCTGGTTAGAGAACGAGCATGACATTACGAATGATGGATGGCCCATTGCGCAGCCTAAGTTTACCAAACGGCCTTCTGCAAGAATGATAATGTCTTTGCCTTCAACCGAATAAATGTCAACCTGTGGTTTGATCTGCACTTTTGAGGCACCGTAAGTTGAGTTCAGCCAAGCCATGTCGATTTCGTTATCGAAGTGGCCGATGTTACAAACAACCGCTTTGTCGCGCATTTTCAAGAAATGACGATCTGTAATGATCTTGTAGTTTCCAGTTGCTGTCACGAAAATGTTAGCGCGTGTTGCAGCTTCGTCCATTGTAACAACTTCAAAACCGTCCATAGCAGCTTGAAGTGCGCAAATTGGGTCGATTTCCGTAACCAATACTCGGCATCCTGCGCCACGAAGCGATTCTGCTGAGCCTTTACCAACGTCACCGTAACCAGCGACAACAGCCACTTTGCCGGCAAGCATTAAGTCCGTTGCGCGGCGGATTGAATCCACAAGTGATTCGCGGCAGCCGTATTTGTTATCAAATTTCGATTTTGTAACGGAGTCATTTACATTGATTGCAGGCAAATGAAGCGTTCCGTTTTTCAAACGGTCATAAAGGCGAAGCACACCTGTTGTAGTTTCTTCTGAAAGTCCTTTAATGCCTTCGATCAGCTCAGGATATTCGTCGAAAACCATGTTGGTAAGGTCGCCGCCGTCATCCAGGATCATATTCAATGGCTTGCGGTCCTCACCGAAGAACAATGTTTGTTCGATACACCAGTTGAATTCTTCTTCATTCATGCCTTTCCAGGCGTAAACAGGGATTCCCGCTGCTGCGATCGCCGCTGCTGCGTGATCTTGCGTTGAGAAAATGTTGCAGGATGACCAGGTCACTTCCGCACCCAGTGCAGTAAGCGTTTCGATCAAAACTGCTGTTTGGATTGTCATGTGCAAGCAACCGGCAACACGCGCACCTGCAAGGGGCTGTGACGGACCGTATTCTGCGCGGATTGACATTAAACCCGGCATTTCAGCTTCTGCAAGCGTAATTTCTTTCCGGCCCCACTCGGCCAAACTGATGTCTTTTACCTTGTAAGGAATGTACGTTTCTGTTGACGTTGCCATTATTTGACAGTTTAGTTTATATCTTTATTTTAATACAAAACTAAGTAGAAAAACCACGGACGGGAAGAAAAATAGATACAAATTGTGATTTTGCTCTTCAATTTGGATGTTTTATCTTCTGTGAGCTGCATATGGAGTGCTTTGTAAGTGAGGATAAGGTTTGTGGGCAGTCCTGGCAGATATTTTGTCTTGACAGATCTAAAAATCCGCGTGCCATGCCGTTCGTCGACGTTACTGTGGTCTTTGTCGACAATATTTTCGGCGTCAAAAAATAGGCGGTGAATTGGTTATATTTGCCTATGCGCCCAAACGTTTACCCTACTAATCAGGCCCGGTTAAGGATTTTGCAGCATGCCGCGTTCTGGATCGTCGTCCTGATTATCCTGACGGTGATTTATGGTGCCGGAATGCCTGATTACTGGATCGCAATTGGGGTCGTTGCCTTGTTTTTGCCTATACACATTGCTTATTTCTATTCGATCGGGTATGTCATTATCCCGAAGTTTTTCAACAGAAAAAAGCGAATCGAATTTTTTGTCCTGCTCATTGCAGCAGTGGTTTTGTCGACGCTGGCTTTCAGGTTGATGGAAATTTTTGTTGCCGATCCCATCATTTACAGCGCGGTAAAAAAAACAGATCCAACATTTGTTTGGAAAAAACTGGAAGGAACATTCTGGCAGCAGCTTGCAAAACCGGTCTATCTGATCAGCGCTTTTGAGCAGACTAACATTTTTGTCTGGGTGGCTTTATCGGTTAAATTTTTTAAAATGTGGTTTGAAAGAAGGCAGGCGGCGATGGAAGCCGAGCTTAACTTTTTAAAGGGGCAGTTACACCCGCACTTTCTTTTTAATACACTCAATAATCTCTACGCATTAACATTAAACCAATCGCCGCAATCGCCTTCTGTGGTGATGGGACTGGCAGAAATATTACGCTATATGCTTTATGAGGCTAATACGGATGTGGTTGATTTAGAGCGGGATATAAAAATTGTCGAGAGTTACATCGAGCTTGAGAAGATTCGTTATGAAGAGCGCCTGGACATTAATTTCAGCATTAATGGTGTTTCCAGTGAATATAAGATTGCGCCCTTGTTAATCCTTCCGTTGGTAGAAAACGCATTCAAGCATGGCGCCAGCGAGCAGGTAGGGCAGGCCTGGATCAACATGGATCTGCGGGTTAAGAACAATTTTCTTAAATTTAAAATATCCAACAGCAAGCCTGATCGGCCCGATCCGAAAGACGGCCGAAGCCATCACACCAGCATTGGATTAGCTAATGTCAGGAAGCGGATGGAAATTTTGTATCCTTCGGCATACCAGCTCAAAATTTTGGAAGAAGAAGAAGTTTTTGCCGTAATCCTCGAATTGGAATTGGATAAAAAAATTGATATAGCCTCATAATGAAGATAAAAGCGATTTTGGTGGACGACGAACCGCATGCCATTGAAGTGCTGGACAATTATCTCCGGAATTTCAATGAGATCGAAATCGTTGCCCGGTGCCAGGATGCTATTCAGGCTTTTCAGGTTTTGCAGCAGCAAAAAGTTGATCTGATGTTCCTGGATGTAAAAATGCCTGGACTAACAGGGACCGAACTATTAAGGAGTCTCAAAACACCGCCCAAAGTCGTTTTTACAACTGCTTACCAGGATTATGCCGTTGAAGGTTTTGACCTGAATGCGGTGGATTATTTGCTGAAACCCATTCCTTTCGAGCGCTTTCTGCGTGCTATGGACAAGGTTTTTACGGGTTTGAATGTTACCAATCAATCCGTTTCCATCGCGCAAAAAACCGCTGTCAGTAACCAGGATGTGTTTTTATATCTCAAAGTGGACAGGAAAATGGTGAAGGTCAATGTGAATGATATATTTTGGGTAGAAAGCCTCCGGGATTACATTAAGGTTGTTTTGAAAGATAAAGTGTTGATCACGAAACAAAAAATAAGCCTTTTGGAAGAGTTGCTTCCTGAGGACAGCTTTATCCGTGTGCACCGTTCATTTATTGTGGCTGTGGATAAAGTGGAAAGTTACCATGCGCATAAAATTGAAATCGCCGGAAAAGAACTGCCCATTGGCCGCAACTTCCGGAACGATTGTCAGCGACGTTTCAAGCTGACTTTTTAGCAAACGGTCAAAATTAGCGTCTACTGACGCCTTTTGTCGATAAAACCTGCTGTTAATCGACAGCACTTTCTCACATCGCTATTTCGACTTACCATTGCACCGCCATTTAGCCGATGGCGAAAATCAGTGTCCAGTAAAATCAAAAATAGCCATGTTAAAAAGTAAAAGAATTCTGCTTGCCCTCTTTTCGCTTGCCCTTTTTGTAACAAGCTGTAAGGAAGATGAAGACGTAAAACCAGGCAATACGCTCACCGCCCGAGCCGGCGCAGACCAGAATCTGAATGCTGGCGCCATTGTTACCCTCGACGGAAGTGCCTCGACCGACAGCGAAAACAAACCCTTCGATTATCGGTGGACATTCACGAAAAAACCGACCGGAAGCACCACAACCCTCAGCTCGGCTACCGTTAACAAGCCAACATTCAAAACCGACGTTTCAGGTGAATACGAGCTGGAATTGACCATCAGCAATGCGAATGGCGAAAGCAAGGACAAAGTCCTGATCACAGCAGCTGCTATCCAGCCGATCGTGCTGGATGCAAATATTAATGCAAAAACCACACTGGAAGACCGCATTGATAATCCTGACCTTCCCGACTACATTGCTAATGGCAATGTTGCAGTGAATGCCGAACTGACAGTGAAACCCGGCGTGGTCATTGCATTTGCAAGGGACGCTCGTTTCGAGGTGAATGATAAAGGCGGAATCTTGCTTGCGAGCGGTGAGCCTAACAAACCGATCCGCCTGATAGGCCAGGAAGCGAAAAAAGGTTTTTGGGCTGGTGTGATTTTCCGTTCTGCGAGCAGTGCCAATACATTGGAAAATGTGCATGTGCTGCATGCGGGAAGTAAGGTGCTTTATAGTGGAATCAAGGCCGGAATGGCCATTACGGGCGTGTCCAAGGCGGAATTGTCGATCAAAGACTGCCTTTTCGAAAAGAATGACGGATATGGTTTATGGGTTGAAGATGCTGTTATTTTGTCTGCATTTGCGTTTAATGTATTTAAGGACAACACGGAAGCCGGCATTTTGCTGACAGCCCGAAACGTTGCAAAACTGGATCCTAACTCCGTTTTTACGGGAGGCAACGGGCGAAATGTTGTGGAAATATCACCTTCGCAGCTTTCTAAAAGCTCTGCTGGTGAAATTGTTTGGCAAGGTTTCAAAGACAAAACGCCCTACCGTATCCTGGAAAGCCTTACAGTGGATGCCGATTGGAAATTGATGCCCGGAGTGATAATAGAAATGTCCTCAGGCGCGAGAATGTCCATCGACGGCGGTTATCTGAATGCAAAAGGAACCGAAGCGTCTAAAATTATCATCCGGGGCGCGGAAAACAAGCCGGCATATTGGAGAGGAATTATCTGCTTCTCAACCAGTGCGATGAATGTTTTTGAATATGCGGAAATATCAGGCGGAGGAAGTACGGCGCTGGTTTCGGGTAAGAAAGTGAACATTGCCGTTTACGGAAGTCAGGCAAGTTTCCAGATCAAAAATTCCAAGATCTCAGGCAGTGGCGGATACGGTGTTTATGTGAATTATCAGGCAAAAGTGAATGACGATATCGAAACTGCTAACACGTTCGCTGATAACGTGGAAGGCAAAGTCCTGAAAGAATAATAATGCGCACCATGACGATAATGCTTGCGGCCATACTGATGGTCGCAAGCATACAACACGCGCCCAAGTCTCAGAAGAGACCTTTACGACAGCCATATCCCGAAACCGGATTTTGGGTAACCGAAAGCTCATTTCTAAAAAACAGTACGCTCGTGCGATATTATGCCAACAGCAATCACCTTGTTTCCACGGTCACTGAACCCACCAACCTGGATATTACCAAAGTTTCCGTAAGGAGATATCTGAACAAAAAACTTGCAGAAGAGCTAGCGAAGGATACGACAAAAGCCTCTATTCAGAAAATTTATGAAACCAATTGAATTGATCTCCGTCGTCCGGATCATTGGGATAACACTTTACTTTTTTATCGCTGCACAAGGTGCATTTTACCATTTCGGTTTTGGGAAAGCATTGTATAGCATTCCCGCCGATGATTTTATAGTGCTTCGCAAAGCTGTCGACCCGATTGTCCGGGGCAAATTCAAAGTGCTGTATTTGTCTGCATTGGCCGTTATGTTCATCTGGTTTTTGATGAGTAATAAAAGTGCGGGATTCCTTTCCTATGCGCCTGTTTTGCTTGCTTTTTTGCTTTTGGTGGCCGATATGGCGCTTATTTTGAAATTTAGCGAACCGGTTAATGCCCTTATCAATAGCAACTCAATCGACACAAAAGCTGGTTTTCAAGATGCCAGGAATGAGTGGTTAAAGTTTATTTTGATCAGGGGTTATCTCTCAATTTCAGGATTTCTTCTGCTGCTGGTTCATCTTGTTTTCAAAATCCGGTGATTATAGCCTAATACGTATATAGTAATCAGTTTCATATTTTAATTATTACAAAAGCCATGTTAAATAAAATTCAACCTTCCATTACATTCGCCCGACGGACACGGGCAGCGTTTCTTTCACTGGCAATTGCAGCTGTCTCACTGGCATCTTGCAAGGATGACAAAGACAATGTTAAGCCCGATGACGGCAATCCGCCTGCCGAAGACAAAGCATTTTTGCCTGAGAAAGATCAGATTTATACATATAGGATACTGGACAGTGATGGCGAAAAAAGCAGTTCTACATTACAAGTTGTTAATACAAAGGATTCTTCGGGTATTGCCGTTTATGATATTGAAAATGTGATCCAGGAGGGAAGGGTTTTTGTTACAACCAGAAGCAGGGCATTCAGTAAGGGCGGACTTACGACTAACGAAATGCTGCATGAGGATGCCGTGCATGCATTATACGATATCGTAAATGAATTTGCTGAAATTGAAGATGTTACAATGAGTGGCTTTCCTCAAAAGCAAGTGTTGGAAAACAAAGGAACGGTCGGCAGCAACGTTACTTTCGGTAAAGATCCGCTAAAAGTAGACATGGCATTGCTGATACCAATCGATGAACAAAACAAAATCGAAGCAGATTGGGAAACCACATTGACCTATCTGGATGGAAAGGCGACTAAGCAGGAAGAAATAACGACGCCAGCAGGGACATTCAAGTGTACCAAGTGGGAGTATAAATATGAAATGCATATAAAATTATCAAGCCTTTTCATACCAGTTGAGGAAACCGAAGATGTTTGCACAGTTGAGCTATGGACCGCTCCGGGCGTTGGCATCGTGAAGTCGATCGAAACGGTGGGCGAGGATTCTTCCACCACGGAACTGCAAAAGATCACTAAAAAATGAGACGCGTTTCTATATTAATGCAATGCATATTCGTGCTGCTTGCCGTTGCGTGCACCGAAACCGATGGCCCTTCGCCGGATGGATCGGCCCCGGAAGAAGGTTATACAACGGGGAAAGTTATCAATACGGACGGATCGCCGATGCCAGGCGTGAAAGTGGTGGTGGATAACACAATGATCTACGCGTCCTATTCCATCGGAACTTCGGACGAAAAGGGGAATTATAAAATCCAGTTACCAAAAGTGGGCACATTCATGGCCTCAGCGCACATTACCAGGAAATATAATGGCCGCGAATATGAGCTGGACCTGGATCCGGATGTGTATGAGGAGTTCAGCATTAACGGAGCAGTCCGGAATTTTCAATGGAAGCTCACGGGAAAAAGACCTGTGGAGGCGCAAGGCTACTATGGAGTCACTATTGAAGTGAATAAAGCCATAATGAGCAGCATTTACGATTCCGAAAACATTGAATTCACACTTGTGCCGGTTGGCGATCTTATTGACGGTTCAAAGGGTAAAACCCTCAAAATGAAGCATGGAGAGCCTTTTACAAGTGACTATGGGAAGTTGGTTGACATTCCATTAGGCAGATACAAAATGACGGCTTATTACAACGGGGAAGCGGGAAAAGGGCCGTTAAAACTCAGGAAGCATTTTTCTGAGGATGAATATGAAGACGAAATCATCATCGATTTCGAGCCGCAGACAATGTGGGGTGACAATATCGCTTTTGTCAGCTATTCAGAATAGCTAGCGGCAAACATCAAGAAATACGGAGTAAAGAGTAGTAGTGCAAAATTCCCAGGCCATTTCGGACCTGGGAATTTTTATTTTACACCAAAACAGTGAAGCTTTTGAAAATGGCGCCAACCCTTACCGCGTCGAATATACGCGCAGGCGTTCCGCCGTGGTTCAGCACCGATTGCTCGTGTGAAGTCACGCACATTTCGCAGCCATTCAATGCGGAAACGACAAGGCTCAGCAGCTCAAAAAATTCTTTACCCAAAACAGGGTTCACCATAATGCTCATTTTGATTCCCGCAGGCGCATTATCGTAAAATTCCTTGTGCATGAAATGCCTGAAACGATAGAAAACGTTGTTCGCATTCATCAAAGAAACGCAGGCTGTAACTTCCGCAATTTCCTTTTCGTCGGCACCCTCATTAGCAGCCAGTTCTTCGAGCGCTGTGATCAGTGCCGCATTTTTCTCATTTACAGCCACCGAAAGCGCGATCAAAAGCGCTTCTTTTCGGTTCAATGTCTGCGATTTGAGCACATTACCAACATTGATCTTCAAATCTTTGAGATAACGGTGGTCCAATGCGGCCAGCTTATTGATCAGCACGCTTTCAAATTCTGCCGGCAGGTTCACTTCTTTATACAGGGAATCTTTTGTATTCCCTGTTGTCGCGAATGGATACATTTTTGGTTTTGATTAAGCTAATGTTGCTTCTCCTTTAACCCAGTTGCAAGGGCAAAGTTCGTCGGTTTGCAAAGCATCCAAAACGCGGATCACTTCGTCAACATTACGGCCAACAGAAAGGTCGTTAACACTTACCCAGCGAATAATTCCTTGTGGATCAACGATGTAAGTTACACGGTAAGCAATTTTCTCGTTTGCTTCAAGAATCCCCAGTTCTTCTGCAAGAGACTTGGAAGTGTCAGCCAGCATTGGGAATTGAAGGTCACGAAGATCATCGTGGTTTTTTCTCCAGGCCAGGTGAACGAACTCGCTGTCAGTAGAAGCACCGATCAGCATGGTATCGCGGTCAGCGAAGTCTTCAACGTGCTTTCCGAACTCAGCAATTTCGGTAGGGCATACAAAAGTGAAATCTTTTGGCCACCAGAACATAACCATCCACTTTTCAGCGTTTTTGTGATCTTCTGAGGTAATATCGTAGAATTCGTTTCCTTTTTCAAGAGAAACAACGGATGTTTTTTTAAATTCAGGGAAGGTTGATCCCACAGATAAAATCCTATTTGCCATGATTGTGGTTGGTTTATAATTTGTACATTTTTAATGTCACAAAACTACAACCGGCGCTTGCACAAGGCAACTTTTGGGCTGGTACTATATCAGGAAAGAGTTGTTTTAAATAAATGAATTTGATTTTATTTATCAAAAACTGATATTTATCAATTTCATCAATAATGTGATAGACGCGGCCAATATAATTTAACTAATAATTCCTTAAATTATAGAATTCAATCCGGCATCAGGTTCAGGACAGTTTCCAGAGCCATGCCTCTTGAACCTTTGATTAAAATGTATGTATTTTCCTGCGGGTTATCCATAACCCAGTTGTGAAGTGAAAACTTGTCGGGAAAATAGTAAGCCTTGGGCAATGCAGGCAATGCATGTTGCATGAGACTGCCGGCCAGGATCACGATATCAAACTTGTGTTTTGCGATCTGCTCGCCTAATGCCAAATGTTCTGCCGGAGCCGCATCACCCAGCTCGAACATGTCACCCAGGATTATCATTTTACGTGGCGCGTCAATGCCCGCAAAGTTGGCGATAGCCGCCGACATGGAAGACGGATTCGCATTATAAGCATCCATAATGACCGTATTGCTCCCTTTTTTAACGATTTGCGAACGATTATTATCAGGCTTGTAAGTCGCCACGGCCTCGTTTGCATCCTCATCTGCCACATCAAAATGCTTTCCCATAGCGAGCGCGGCGCACATATTATCGAAGTTATAACCGCCCGTCAGCTGCGTGGAAACCGTTTTTCCATTGTTTTGATAAATTACAAAAGGGCTTTCCTGCACCAAAATGGGGTTGACAGCACTATTATCCGAGCAGTAAAAGACGATTTCCCCGAATGCACGGCGCTTGCTCGCCATTTCCATGATCACATCGTCTTTGGTGTTCACGAAAACGGTGCCCTTCTTTTTGGAAAGAAAATCAAAAAGCTCTCCTTTTCCCTTCATAATGCCAGCTATTCCGCCAAAACCTTCCAGGTGCGCCTTACCAATGTTGGTGATCAGGCCGTGTGTGGGAATAGCAATGGTGCTCAGCAGCGCGATTTCCTGCTGGTGGTTGGCGCCCATTTCAACGACAGCCATTTCGTGTTTGGCGGGATCAATGGACAGGATCGTCAGCGGGACGCCAATGTGGTTGTTCAGGTTGCCTTTGGTTGCGTATGTGTTGTATTTCATGGATAACACCTTTGCAATCAGTTCTTTTGTTGTGGTTTTTCCATTGGAGCCCGTCAGTGCGATAACCGGGAATGTGAATGTTTTGCGGTGATGCCGGGCCAAGTCCTGCAATGCTTCCAACACATTTTCAACCAGTAAAAAGCGCTCGTCGGCAACCATCTCCGCATCGTCCACTACAGCATATGCGGCGCCCTTGCTCAATGCTTCTGCCGCGTATTGGTTTCCATCAAAATTGTCACCTTTTAATGCGAAAAACAGGCAGCCTTCGCCGATCTTGCGGGTGTCGGTGCATATGGCAGCGCCGTTTTGGAAGTGGTTATAGAGCGTTTCGGTCGAAGTATACATGAAATCGGGAATCAATATAAAGTTATAAGCGCTTATTTCGTTAGGTTTAAAAGCCAGATCAGTAAACCCGGGTTCGGCGTCCGCGCGCGGCGGGAACCGCAAAACTAATAGATTATTCCTCAACGATGCGAACGAAATTTACCTCCTTTTTCCTCTTCATTCTTAACATTGTAACGCTTTCAAGTGCTTTTTCACAAAAGTCATGGTTTAAAATCGACACGCTGACCAGCGTCACATCCAAAGGCGCGAAACTAACCAATCCCTGGACCGGCGGACTCAATGCTTCGCAATTCCTGAAAATGCATTTGAACAATGATGCGGATGAAGACCTGGTTGTGTATGATCGTACCAATAGCAAAATCACCACATTCCTGGCTGGGCCTGACCCATTGAACCCAGGCAAGAAAACATTCATTCACACGCCTTATTATGAATCCCTTTTTCCCAAAGCAGACAACTGGATGATCCTGGCGGATTACGACGGAGACGGTAATAAGGATCTTTTTACAAGCACGTCATTAGGGATCAGCGTTTACCGGCAAGAGAAAACCGCACAATCCTGGACATTCAGGCAAATGCAGGAAGTGCTGTATACGAAGGGCTTTTCGGGAAATATCAATTTGCAGGTTTCGGGAACGGACATTCCAGGAATTGTAGATGTGGATGATGATGGCGATCTGGACCTTTTGCTGTTTGATTTTTCGGGTAATTATATTGAGCTGCACCAGAATTTGAGCATGGAGAAGTTTGGCAAGCCGGATAGCCTTGGAAATGTGCAAAGTCCTGTTTTTCAGCGTAATGGTGACTGCTGGGGGGATTTTCACAAAGGCACCAACGAAGGTTTTGAATTCGGGTTGGATTGCGGCGTGACGGTGAGTTCGGGTAATCGCGAAATGCATGCGGGGAACTCTATTTTGTTGCAGGATCTGAATGGGGACGGCAAAAAGGACCTTTTGGTTGGGCACGTCAGTAACACGCACATTTCATTTTTAACCAATTCAGCAAGCGGATTGATTGGCAATTTTACGGCTTATACCAACACTTACCCCACGGTAAATCCTGTGCTTTTACACATTTTCCCGGCTGCATTTATGGAAGATGTGAATTTTGATGGCAAAAAAGACCTGCTAATAGCGCCTAACACGGCTTCCAACGATGGTAACCTGACCGATTTCAAGTCCTCCGGCTGGTATTATCAAAATGCAGGAACGGATACCAAACCAGATTTTAAACTCACAAAAAAGAACTTCTTGCAGGATCAAATGCTGGACGTGGGTGAAAATGCAGCGCCTTCATTTTTCGACATAGATGGTGACGGCGACCTGGATATGCTCATTGGGACGGGCGGGATTCCCGGGCAAACCGGTTTCAAAGGTGGTTTCTGGCTTTTGAAAAACACAGGAAATAACACAACACCCGCATTTGAAGTGGAATCGGAAAATTATCTCAATCTGGCTTCCGCATTCGGCGTTTACAACATTAAGCCTCAATGGGCTGATTTCAATGGAGATGGCGTTTCGGACCTCGGTTTCTCCGCGACTTCGACCACGACATTAAAACTGGAATATCGCTACATCCCCAACAAAGCACAATCCGGCGCAGCAGCGCAATTGAACCTCGCGGATGCCGTGACTATTGCCATGCCCGCAGAATCTCAAACCGGCGATTCGCCCCATTTTTACGATGTAGATGGTGATGGAGACCTGGATTTGCTGCTGGGCAAGACGCAGGGAAACATTTATTTTTATGCCAATACAGGAACCAGCAAGCAGTTTACATTCAAGCTGGAAAGTGACGCTTTTGCGGGTGTTACCATCAGTTTCGAGGGACGGTCCCCGCAGCTAGCCGTGGCCGATTTTGATCTCGATGGCCGTGCAGATGTTATTACGGCAGATCATACAGGCAACATTCGCCTTTTCCATGGCGCCGACTGGGGCAAATGGACGGAGCGGGAAACATTGCTCGTGGAGCAGAACGGAAAAGCGTCTGCACCTTCGTTCGGAAACTATCTCTCTGTGGCCGTTGGTGATTACAATGGAGACAAAAAGCCCGATATCGCCGTCGGCAGCAACGCGGGGGGGCTAAGGTTGCTGACCAACATTGTGCCTGTTACCATTACAGGCAACGAACCAGCAGCGGGGCCGCTCGTTAATGTCTTTCCAAATCCGGCTGCCAATTATTTAAAGATAAAATCCTCGAAATCCGCAACATTTGACATTGTCAGTGTAACGGGCAGGAAAATTGTCAAAGATCGAAAGCTGAATGCAAATATCGAGCAGGAAATTGTCACGGAACATTGGCCGGCTGGGTTATATCTGGTTGAAATAAAATCGGGTAACAGCCATGTTGTGAGGAAAGTGATGGTGGCCAATTAGCAAGTAGATAGCCGCAGAAAAGCTCTTACAAGATAAAATTCATTTTCATGCAAGCTCTTCTTGGCGTAATTTTCCATTTTATTGGCGGTTTTGCTTCCGGCAGTTTTTACATTCCATATAAACAAGTCAAAGGCTGGGCCTGGGAATCCTATTGGATCGTTGGCGGGCTGTTTTCCTGGCTTATCGTTCCGCCGCTGGCAGCATTCCTGACGATTCCCGGTTTCACCGACATTATTGCCGCCACAGACGGAGGCATTTTATTGATAACCTACATTTTTGGCGTTTTATGGGGCATAGGCGGGCTAACCTACGGATTAGGGGTCCGTTATCTCGGCGTCTCGCTCGGAAGTTCCATCATTCTTGGGCTTTGCTCCGTTTTCGGCGCATTAATCCCTTCGGTTTATTATCAGTTTTCACCACGGCCCGGCAAAGACACGATCTCTGATTTGTTTACAAACAGCTGGGGCCAGATGGTCTTACTCGGCCTGCTCGTCTGCGTGATCGGCATTATCATTTGTGGAAAAGCGGGTGCGATGAAGGATAAGGACCTCAAAAAGTCGGGATACATTGCCGATGATAAAACGGAATTCAAAATCGGCCTTGGGTTGACGGTTTCTATCATTTCCGGTGTGTTAAGCGCTTGTTTTGCGTTCGGGATTGATGCAGGCAAGGTGATGGCCGAAGAAGCCAATGCAGCCTGGAAAGCGCTGAACCCGGATCAGGGAGAGTTTTTATTCCAAAACAATGTGACTTATGTCGTGATCCTTTTGGGCGGGCTTACCACCAATTTTATATGGTGTATGCTTCTGAATGCGCGTAACAAAACATTCGGCAACTACACCGATTCGCGCACGCCGTTGCTATCCAATTACATTTTCTCAGCACTCGCCGGCACAACCTGGTTCCTGCAATTCTTCTTTTACGGCATGGGCGAAAGCAAGCTGGGCAATGGTCCAAGTTCGTGGATCCTGCACATGGCGTTCATCATATTGGTCGCCAATTCATGGGGGTTGATCCTGAAAGAATGGAAAGGGATCAGTAAAAAGACCCTTACGACGATCATTTCAGGCATTTTGGTGATTGTGTTGTCTGTGCTGATAGTTGGTTATGGTAACTATTTGAGGGAGTAGTTTTAGAGGTTTTGTCATGCAAAAACATCTTTCCGTTTCCTTACTGATTCTGGCGGTTTTTGCAATGAATGCTTGCCGGAGCAATAACCAAAGCAATCAAGAAACATTGGAGCAAACAAATAATGATGCAAAAGGCACATTCGGTTATGATGTAGCTTTTTTGAAAAAGTATAACAATGCATTGACCCTGCAAGCGCCGGATAATGCGGATGCACAAGCCATTATCGTTCCCGAATATCAGGGACGCGTAATGACCAGCACGGCAAGTGGCACGAAAGGAAACAGTTACGGCTGGATCAATTATAATCTGATCGAAAGTGGTGTAAATCAGCCGCATATCAATGCTTTTGGCGGAGAGGAACGCTTCTGGCTTTCACCGGAAGGAGGGCAGTTTTCTGTTTATTTCAAAAAAGGGCAAACATTCGATTTCGCCAACTGGCAAACGCCTGCGATCATTGATACGGTCACTTACCAGGCCGTAGAATCGGACAGCTCATCGGTTAGTTTCCGTGCAAATGCGATCATCGAAAATTACAGTGGGACAGTTTTTGTGGTAGAAATAAACCGCAAAATTTCCATGCTGGACAAAGCTGCGATCATGTCGGAACTGAACGTTGCATCCCTGGAAGGCTGCAAATCCGTCGCATATGAATCAATTAATTCACTGACTAATAAGGATACCGACTGGAAAGCTGAAACGGGAATGCTTGGGATATGGCTTTTAGGCATGTTTCAGCCGACTGAAAAAACGGTGATCGTCGCGCCGTTTTCGACGCGATTATCCAAAAAACCTTTGCTGACCGACGACTATTTTGGCAAAATCCCTTCTGACCGCATTGCAGTGAAAGACTCGGCCGTTTACCTCAGAGCCGACGGGAAATTCAGGAGTAAAATAGGCATTGCGCCTAGGTCGGCGCGCAATGTTGCAGGAAGTTACGATGCCGAAAAAGGCATTCTGACCATCATTCAGTATGATCTCAAAGCAGAAGAAAAGTATCTTAAATCCACCTGGGAAATTCACAAAGACCCTTATGACGGCGATGCTTTCAATGCTTATAATGATGGTAAGCTGGCCGACGGCTCCCAAATGGGGCCATTTTACGAACTCGAATCCAACTCGCCAGCCAAAGCATTAAAAGAAGGCGAAACGCTGACACACCGCCAGCGGACATATCATTTTGAAGGAAGTAAGGAAACACTTGGGGCGATTTCGCAGAGCGTTCTGGGCGTAAGTCTGGACAACATTGCGGCTGCGTTTCAGTAGAAGCATGACAGCGCAGGATAGTTGGCGCAGCGGGATTAAACATATTTACATTCTAAAAGTAAGATTTAATTGGATGTATTGAAGTTTAAACGCGTTTGGCTAGTAAAATCTACACTCCTGTGCATCACTCCGACAATCTACATGACGCATATTTAACCACCCGATGGCAGCAATTTTGCGCAGGTGACAAGCATGCATTTGGGGAAGTAACAGAAAGCTATTATGTAGCATTACACCATTATGGAACGCGTTTCACATCCGACCGCGACCTGATAAAGGACTGCCTTCAGGATCTGTTCCTGGAACTTTGGGAGAAGCGCGAGTCACTTTTGCGGATCACTTCCATTAAACCCTATCTTTTCCAATCATTGCGGAACAACTTGCTGAGGAGCGTTAAAAAGCAGGCTAAATTCCTCGATGCAAGCGATCCGGGCCACGAACCACTGGATGAAGTATACCCGGAATCCGATTGGATCATTAACGAAACCGAGCAACTTACGAGTCACCGCCTCAAAAAGGCTATTGATTCGCTTCCGAAGCGCCAGCGGGAAGCGCTGTATCTGCGTTATTATGAGAACCTTTCTTACGAGGAGATCGCCACAGTAATGGGTTTGCAAAGGCAGGCCGTTGCCAACTATCTGCAACACGGCATCCAAAAACTTCGGGATTACTGGCAATATGTTGCGATAATCCTTTCTATACTTCATTTTGAATAATTAGCATTAAAAATTAAATTTTTTTAATGTTTCGTGGGTACTATTCACTTCCGGGATACTCATCGTATCAGAAGTAAATAAAAACGGCATCCCATGAAAAATTATACCGGATTTGAAATCAAGGACTGGCTGGAAGACATTGCCTTTCAAAAATGGGTTTATAATCAGGAAGCGGACGAATTCTGGCAGCAGTTCCTGAGGGATACGCCGCAACAGGCAACTAACATCACTCAGGCCAAAGTGATCCTGTTATCGGTCCGCGGTGAGCTCGATAACATTCCTGAGGTTGAACTGAAATCCAGGGTTGCTGAAATTCTGGCCGCCATTCCGGAAGAAATACCGGAATACAAAATTCCCTGGTGGAAAGGGAAGTGGCTCCGGGTTGCGGCCGTGCTGTTCCTGACGATTGGAATCGGCCTGGTCAAACTGAACTGGCACAAATTCAGCGGTTCGCAGGAGCCTTATTATACGACGATCGCGAGCCTGGACCGGCGGGAAATTACAGAAGTCGTTAACACGACGGATCACATAAAAATGGTGAGCCTGCCAGACGGAAGTTCCGTGATCCTGAAAAAGGACGCGCGCATTGCTTATCCCAATCAGTTCAATGAAACGAAGCGTGAGGTTTATATGCTTGGGGAAGTTTTTTTTGAAGTTGAAAAAAACCAGGACCAGCCATTCTACGTGCACACTGGCAATATGATTACCAAGGTAACCGGAACCAGTTTCAGCATTCAGGCCAATGAATCCGACGAGGCCGTGCGGCTGGTGGTGAAGACAGGTCAGGTGGAAGTTTCTACTTCTAATGGAAAAATCGGGAATGGTGCAAAAGGTAAATCACTGCATTTGAACCCTAATCAACTGGTAATCATGCAAAAGAAAGGGCAGGATTTGAAAACACGTAATGTTAAAAACGCTGTTTTGCTTGACCTTTCCATTGAATCCGCAGATTTCGTTTTCAAAAGAACACCATTAAAAGATGTTTTCAAGGCTTTGGAAGAAGCGTATGGTGTAACATTCAAATTTGATGCGTCAAAAATTTCCGATTGCAGCATTACGGCCCAGCTAGGCGACGAGCCGATCTTTGAAAAGCTCGCAATGCTTAGTGCGGTTGTCAATGCCAGATATGAACTGAAAGACAGCCAGGTATCCATTTATTCCAATGGCTGCAAGAACTAAAAGATATGTTGATAACCCACTTAATCAAATAAAGAGTGCCTATGGGAGAAGATTTGCCTATAAATAGCCGGCAATGTTTGCAGCATTACCGGCCAGATTGAATAGCTCCGGCGCGGTCTTCGAACCCGGTCTCGCGAACCAGGTTTAACTAGAAAGATAGCTGAGGAGTGGTTTGTAACTCTAAATCACATAACCTAAAACAAAACTATGCAAAAACGTCGACAAACGTGTTTGGTTCTACGCAAACTTATAAGGATTACCGTATTGCAATTGTATATTTCCGTGCTGTTTATCAGCGTTGCAGCTGCCAATGACCTTCGGGCACAGGAACTGCTGGATAAACGTATAGACTTGACGGTTAGCAATCAGGAGATAGAAAAAGTGATTGAACAGATTGGCAATAAGTCCAAAGTCCGGTTTGTTTACAGCCCCGAAGTGATCCAGGCGGATCGTAAAGTTTCCTACAACAGCCAGCATCAGCGGTTAGAGCAAGTGCTCAAAGATATTTTCGGACCATTAGGTGTAGCGTTTGAAGTTGCCAACAAGCGAACTATTTTACTGAAACGCTCCGCCAGGATAATGGCAAAACCCGAAGCAAGCATTAAACCTACGAATCGCGCTGCCCGCGCTGACAGCTCTTTTGTGATCAAAGGCCAGGTTTTTGACAGCAGCGAGCCACCGGTTTCGCTTCCCGGTGTAACGGTTCAGGTAAAGAATACGGATCGCGGCGTCACAACCGACGCAAATGGGAATTATGAAATCGAGGTGAGCAGGGGTGAAACACTCGTTTTTACATTCATTGGTCTTGATACAAAACAAATCGTGATCGAGAATACGCGCAATATGGTTGTGTCACTCAAACAGCAGGAGACAGCATTGAACGAAGTGGTGGTTACAGGTTACTCGGAGCAGAAAGCCAGGAACCTGGCCAATGCGATTGGGAAGCTGGACGTAAAAGCTGCTGTTACCAACAAGCCCATTACCCAACTTTCGCAAGCACTGCAAGGCGGGGTAACTGGTTTAACCGTGATGCAAGGTAGCGGGATGGCAGGAGAGGACCGGTCTAATATTCTGATCCGTGGGATATCGACCATAGGAGGCACTTCGCCACTGGTTTTGGTGGACGGCGTCCCTTTTGACATTAACTCCGTAGACCCGACGACCGTGGAGAGCATTACCGTCCTGAAAGATGCCGCAGCAGCCTCTATTTACGGAGCCAGGGCGGCTAATGGTGTGATTTTGGTTACCACAAAAAGAGGGATTCCCGGGAAGCTTTCGGTTACATACGATGGATACGGCGGCGTCCAGAACGCAACTTATCTGCCCACATTCGTGGATGCGCCCAAGTATATGACGATGGTCAATGAGGCCTACGCGAATATTGGCGGGCTGGAACCTTACAGTGAAACAACCATTCAAAAAACCATTGAAGGCACGGACCCGATCAGTTATCCGAACACAAACTGGTCCGACCTAATGCTGAACAAAAACCCGATCATTCAGAGTCATTCAGTAAGCATTTCAGGGGGTAATGAGCTGGCCCGCTTTGCGGTGAGCGGTAACTATCTTTTTCAGGATGGGCTTACACCCAAGCGGGATTATGAGCGCTTTTCGTTCCGTGCCAACACGGGTGTCACGCTCACGAAGAATGTATCCATGTTGCTGGACCTCGTGGCAAACCGGAGCAGAAACCGTTCGGAGCTGGTCAGGTTTGGGAATTCGCTGCATTTGATTTACTCAACACCACCCAACATTGTCCCGAAATATCCGCTGAAAGACGATGGTTATCAGGCATATGGCAATTTCGGCGAAATGATGAATCCGATGGCGGAACTGGAAAAGGGAGGTTATGCGCAGAATAAGGCCGATCAGATCAATATTAATTTCCAACCGATCTGGCAAATCACCCCTGAATTGAAGTTGCGCGGCCAGTATTTGTATCGGGTTAATTCAAATGGTTATCTCGACAACCGGAATTCGTACAATTTCCTGGACTATTACACGGGTAATCTCGTATTCACTTATGGAAATTCCAAAACGTCCACTGTCGGCAGAAGCACCTATAATTATTTGTCGGGTAACCTTGAATTTTCTCAAACTTACGGCAAGCATTTCATTTACGCCATTGGCGGGCTGGCGCGGGAGGGCGATAACCCGTCCAATTTTGATCAGGTCACGCTTGCTTCTTATTTTTTCAAGTTCAATTATGTTTTTAATAACAAATATTTATTGGAAAGCACCGTTCGCTCGGATGGTTCTTCCAAGTTTGGGCCGGGACAAAAATGGGGGACATTTCCTTCTGTTGCAGTTGGCTGGAATGTGCATAATGAAAGCTTTCTGAAAGACTTTAAACCCCTTACCAGCTTCAAATTACGAGCTTCTTATGGCTTGATGGGTAATAATGGTAATGTAGAACGATACAGATATCAAAGTCTGATCGATGGGGGAAACGGAAATGAAACTTCCATAGGTAACCCTTCAATTACATGGGAAACGGTTAAAATGCTGGATATAGGAACGGATATCAGGCTTTTCAACAACCTGGGAATCACCATTGACTGGTTTCACAAAGTCACGGACGACATTCTGCTCACGCCGCCGCTGTCGCTGTCGTCTGGTGTTAATTCGCTTCCGGTCAACTCGGGTTCGGTTTCTAATAAAGGTTGGGAATTCATGGTTAATTATGCTACGCTGATCAATAAGGACATGGAATTCAGCGCCAGTTTGGGTTATTCCAATTATCAGAACAAAATCCTTTCCCTGCGCGGCGGTCCGTACATCGGAACTACGGATATCCAGCAAATCGGAAGCCCTATCGGCAGTTATTATTTATATAAAACCGATGGCTTGCTCAAACAAAGCGACATTGATTCGGGCATTCCTCTGCTTCCGGGGCAACAAATCGGTGACATTAAATACATTGATGTAAACGGGGACAAAATCATTGATAAGGAAGACCGGGTGATAGCGGGAAATCCGAATCCGCAGGGCAGTTACTTCGCAAACCTTTCATTTACATACAAGCGCTTCGGGTTTGAAACGCAGCTGAATGGTTTTACCAAAAGTCTTGCCTACGCGCAAGGCCGTTTTCAGACTGTTTTGAATGTTACTTCCAACTTTGACGGCGGAACGCCAATGACCTATCAAACAGATTACTGGACTCCCGAAAATCCGGACGCGATGTTTCCCAGATTATCCCCGGCACCGGGCAATAATGCGCTTCCCGCAGATTACTGGCTCACGAACGCAGCTTTTTTGAGAGTGAAATATATGCAGCTCGGCTACAATTTTGAACCAAAAACCGTGGCGAAGCTGGGACTCAGCAATCTCCGCGTTTTTGTAAATGCGCAAAATGCCATCACGCTAAGCAAGATGAAGTATTTCGATCCGGAAACGCGTGGGAAGGAAGACAATTACCCAATGATGAAAGTGTACACATTAGGTTTAAACATCAAATTTTAAGATCGAACCATGAAAAAGATATTTTTTCTGCTGCCGGCATTTTTACTGCTGAGCTCATGCGCAGACGAATTTTTGACCAAAGACCATCCTACTGCCACAACCGACGAAAATTTCTGGAATACGGAAGGCGAGATCAACACGGCCTTGAACATTATTTATGACCAGGTTCCGAGCGGGCAGTTTCGTTACCAGAAAAATACACGTATCACTTTCGACGGCATGACGGACGACGCGGTGTGGTATGCCAACTTTTTTGGGGAGGTTAATATCATTGCATTGGGTAACGCCACTTCGCAGATGCGCGGAACAGGTTGGGATGCGATCCAGCCCGTTTGGGAAGAAAATTATTTAGCCATCCGCAGGGCCAACCGTTTTCTGGAATTTGCGGGAAAAGCGTTGGTAGGGCCCGAATTGAAAAAAAGATATTTTGCCGAAGCACGTGCATTAAGGGCATGGCTGCATTTAGACCTTTTTCTATATTACGGCGAAATCCCGATTGTGACAAAAGTGGTGCTGCCAACGGAAACCGACCTGGCCAAAAATTCCAAGCAGGAGATCATCGATTTTATCGTCTCCGAACTCGACCTCGCTGCCCAGGATCTGCCGTTGAATTACGCAATCAATGATATCCGCAGAATTACAAAAGGAGTTTGCTACACAATGAAAACCGTCGCATTTCTGAACAGTGGCCGTTATCCCGAAGCCGTTGCAGCAGCAAAGCAAGTCATTGATCTGAACCTGTATAAGTTACATCCCAAATATCAAGCGATCTTTAATTACGAAGCGCAAGTGAATGAGGAGCGCATTTTTATTCGTCAGGGCGGCAATGATGATAGTTTTTACAGAGCGGCGCCCGGATATTTGGGCGGTAATGCCTGCCTTAATCCCACCGCAGCTTTGGTAAATACTTATGAAACCAAACAGGGTAAAACGCTGGCAGAGCTTGGACCAGACAGCGCGGCCATTTATAAATTGAGTCCAAACTATAAAAATAACCGGGACCCGCGGATGGAAGCGACCATTGCTTACCCGGGGTCAACATTTTACGGCAACCTCGACCCATTTGATGATTCTCCTAATAATCCCAACCGCCTAGCAGCCAATTATTCCTCAAAAACGGGTTTCTGGTTAAGGAAATATGTCGATCTGGCCGATAAGGGTAGGGGACGGGGGACATTGGATTATGCCGTTTATCGCTATGCCGACCTTTTGCTCATGTACGTGGAGGCGCTCGTGGAAAGCGGGCAATGGAAACATCCAGACGTGATCAAATATCTGGACCAGATCCGCCTGCGAGCCGGAATGCCCAAAGTGAATGTGGCCGTTTATAATACAGAGGAAAAAGTCCGGGAGCTTTACCGCCGCGAGCGGCGCGTCGAGCTTGCTTTTGAAGGCAGTCGTCTTTTTGATATCAGAAGATGGAGGATTGCCGAAAAAGTAATGAATGGTGTTGTGGAAGGCGCGATTAATCCCAAAACCAAGAAGGCGGTAAATGTAGAAACCCGCACATTTTCACAAAAAGATTATCTCTGGCCCATTCCGGCAAGGGAAATTGACGGCAACCCGCTGATGACGCAAAATCCGGGTTACTAACCTCATAGTGTTCTTGTTAATGTCATTCGCCCCGGTCGCAAATCGGGGCGAATTTGCAGTAAAAAACGGGTGCAAAATGTTTTTATAATTGAAGCCTGAGCTACCGGCCGATTCCTAAACCACCTCTTCAAGTTTTTTGCCAATGAAATTGTTTCACTTGACCGGAAAGGCCATTTTACTTCCTGCTGTTCTCATTTTATTTGGCCAGGGCTGCGGTCTTCCCCGGCAAAAAGCCGCTAAATCTTCCGGAAACGTCATTAAAATTCACAAAAAGGACATTTACGCTGAGCATGTCCGAACGTCTGAATTTCAAACACCCGAGCAGGAAAAGCTGGGTTTCAAGCTTCCGCCGGGCTTTGAAATAACATTGTTTGCTTCCGAGCCGGACATTACAAAGCCCATGAACATGGAATTTGATGACCGCGGCAGACTTTGGGTCACACAATCTTCCGAATATCCCATCGCAGCCGGCACAAGCGATGGCAGGGACCGGATCACGATCCTCGAAGATAAAAACGGCGACGGAAAAGCAGACACATTCACGCATTTCGACGACAACCTCAACATTCCGATTGGCATTATGCCCGTTTCAGATGGTGCCATTGCATACAGCATTCCCAATCTTTATTATTTCAAAGACGGGGATCATGATGGCAAGTCGGACAGCAAAAAAGTGCTTGTGGGCGGATTCGGGCATAAGGATACGCATGGCATGGTGAACAACATTATCCGGGGTTATGACGGCTGGCTGCATGTTTGTCATGGTTTTTCCAACACTTCCAACATTGCCGGAACGGATGGTGATTCTGTGAAAATGACTTCGGGAAACACATTTCGTGTGAAAATGGATGGCAGCCGCGTGGAGCAAACGACATTCGGCAGGGTGAATCCGTTTGGTTATGCATATGATGAAAAAGGATATCTGTTTTCGGTGGATTGCCATACGAAACCAATTACACAGCTGATTTTTGGCGGGGATTACCCGCATTTTGGGAAAAAAGTGCCGGCAGGATTGGGCTTTGCGCCGGAAATGATGAGCTATGAATTGGGCTCCACAGCGCTCGCAGGGCTCGTTTATTACACCGGAACGCATTTCCCGGAACAATATAGAAACAGCTTTTTCACGGGTGATGTGGTGACCTGCCGCATCGACCGGAATACAATGACTTACCAAGGCACAACGCCCGTTTCAAAGAAGGAAGAACCATTTTTGCTGAGTAAGGACCCGTGGTTTCGGCCTGTTGATGTGAAACTCGGGCCCGATGGCGCCTTATACATTGCCGACTTTTATAACCGCATTATAGGACATTATGAAGTGGCGCTGAACCATCCCGGCCGGGACCGGGTTAGCGGCAGGATTTGGAAAATTACTTACAAAGGAGATCAGCCGCACACAAATATGACCGTTACGGATTGGTCAAAAGCGTCGCTGGAACAACTGCTTTCAGGACTCAATCATCCGCAAATAAACACGCGCATGAAAGTCGCCGACAGGATCGTGGATTCCTGGAAAGGCAAGGCAGCTGAACCCGTAAAAGCAATGCTGGCCATGGCAGATCCGACGGCATACATTCACGGTTTGTGGATTTTACACAGGCTTAATGCGTTGGATAATACAACATTGGAGAAAGCATTAACCCATAACAATGCATTGATCCAAATCCACGCGCTGAGAATTGTAGGTGAAAACAAGGCGTCATTTGAAAAACATAAAGCATCAGTTGACCATGCCTTAAAAAGCAGAGACCCGTTCATTCAACGGAGCGCTGCCGAAGTGCTGACGCGGTTTCCGAATGCTGAAAATCTAGCCCCATTAATGGAATTGTTTGAAAAAACAGATTCGTTGGACACACATTTGCGCTACACAGCCTTGCTTGGCGTGAGGAACAATCTTCGAAATCCGGGTGTCATGTGGCGCGTGCCCGCCATGGCCTGGAATGAGCCGCAACTGGCATTGTTAACGCGGGCCATGCTGGATGTTCCGTCCAGTGCAGCAGCGGCATTTGTGCTGGATTACACGCGTAATCACGATTTGCCTTCCAAGACATTGGTCAAAAACCTCGAACAGATCGGGCGCTATGTGTTGCCTTATCAGCTCGATCAGGCAATTGATCTGATCAATAACAAATTTGCAAATGAGCCTGAAACGCAATTGTCATTATACAAAACCATTCGAGCAGGTGTGAAGCAAAGTGGTGCGGAACCGGGCCAGAAAATGAGGGATTGGGGTTCGAAATTAGCGACGTCGTTCCTGAGTAGCATTCCCGATAAGAGAGAAAAACCTGCTAAAAACTCAGCATTGCTTGCTTCTCAGCGTGTTTTGGCTGCGGACATAGCCGCCGAATACAGGTTGAAATCCAGTGAGCCCGATTTGCAGAGAATTTTAAAACTGAGTTGGCTCGAATCTGCGGTCAGAGGCGCCGCAGCAGGTGCATTGATGCGCATTGATCCTGATACAAATGAAAAGCTGTTGGCTGAATTGTTCAATGACCCGGCTGAACTTCCTGAATTGCGTGAGAAATTGGCCGAGTTAATCGGTCGGCAGCCTTCGCCCACGGTTTTTGAAATGTTGAAAAAACAAATGGCGGGCGGCGCAAGGAACTTGCAGGTTGCGATTGCGACGGTTCTGGCAAACACTTCCGAGGGTATAACATATCTGCTGAATGCCTTTAAGGAAGAAGAGGTGAATGTGGAAATTGCGAACGAAATTCCGGTTAAAGAGCGGTTTGCGATCAATGCCAAATCGGACCAGCAAAAGCAAATGGACAAATTTCTTGCTGCCGGAGCGGATGAACGTGTGGTAAGACAAAAGCTGATCGACGAACGCATTGCAACATTCACGCCGACTGGGGGCGTTAATGTTCCTGGAAAGGCCGTTTTTGTTCAGAATTGCAGTGCTTGCCATCAAATTCAGGGATCGGGAGGAATGGTTGGACCGCAGCTTGATGGCATTGGCAACTGGGGCCATAAAGCATTAACCCAAAAAATACTTGACCCGAACAGAAATATAACGGAGGCTTTCAGGACTTATAACATTACATTGAAAGACGATAAGACATTGACGGGGCTTTATCGCCGGGCAGAAGGTGAAACGCTGGTTTTTGCAGATCTTACAGGTCAGGAATTTGCCGTAGCGAAGAACGAGATGAAGGAATACCGTGCCTCGAAATATACATTAATGCCCGATCAGTTTAGAAATATAATTGCTGAAAAGGACTTCTATGCATTGCTGGATTATCTGCTCAGTGTAAAATAATGGCAGTAAAATTGATGTTCATTTCATTTTAATAATAGAAATCTAAATCCTTAATAAATGAGAACAATTGCAAAACAATTAAAATGGCTTTGCCTGATCCAGGTTTTATTGCTTATGGCCTATGCTTCAAACGCGCAGACCAAACAGAAAAAGGGCAGCACGGTCTCATTTAAAAAACAGGTTTTGATCAAAAAATTCATTTCCGAAGGCGCAGCCATGGGCGATGTGAACAAAGATGGCAAAAAGGACATTCTCGCAGGCGCTTATTGGTTTGAAGCACCGAGCTGGAAGGCGCACGAGCTCGCAAAACCTGACTCATTCATCGTAAACGGCGGTTATAGCGATTCATTTCTTGATTTCGCCATGGACGTGAACCAGGACGGCTGGATTGATCTGATCCGGATCGACTGGCCTGGGAAAGCATCTGTCTGGCACGAAAACCCAAAAGGAAAACCGGGTTACTGGCCCGCGCACGTAATCCATTCTTCGGTTGGAAATGAGTCGCCCATGCTGGTGGATATTGACGGGGACGGTCGTTTAGACTTATTAGGAAATGATCCCACGGCCAAAAAAGTGATCTGGCTGCGCTGTCCGTCCAAAAAAGGGGAGACAGAGTGGGAGAAATTTACAATTAGTAATGATGAGAAAAATGCCACACATATGTACACGCATGGCATCGGTTATGGCGACATTAATGGCGATGGCAGGAAAGATGTTTTGGTGAAGAACGGCTGGTGGGAAGGTCCGGCAGAAGGGCCGGCAAAGGTCGCGAAAGATGCGGATTGGAAATTTCATCCCGCCGATCTGGGAAAAGATTGTTCGCAAATGTATGTCATGGACCTCAACGGCGACGGCCTGAACGATGTTTTGAGTGCCTCAGCGCACGATTATGGCATTTGGTGGCATGAGCAGGGCAAAGATGAGCAGGGCAATGCAACATGGCGTCATCACAGCATCGACAATACTTTTTCTCAAACCCACGGACTTGCCCTGGCAGACATTAATGGCGATGGAAACATGGATTTCATCACTGGAAAAAGATATTTCGCCCACCATGGAAATGATCCCGGTGAATTTGAGCCGGCGGTAATTTACTGGTTTGAATACAAGCCGGGAAAGGTCCCAAGCTGGACCAGGCATGAGATTGACAATGATTCTGGCGTAGGATTGCATGTTACCGTGGAAGACCTGAACAAAGACGGGCTGCTGGATATTGTTACCGGAAATAAAAAAGGCGTTCGCATATTTACTCAAAGCCGCTAGTATGAAATTTGGCATTAACACGTATTTGTTCTCCTCGCCATTCACCAATGAAAGCGTTTCCTTTTTTCCAAAGTTCAAGGAATGGGGCTTCGATTTTGTGGAGATCGCGGTGGAGGAACCTTCGAACATTGATGCCAGGTATATCAGAAAAGCCTTGGATGATAATGAGTTGGAATGTCGTTCTGTATGCGCGGCAACTGGCCCAGGTCGCGACTTGCGTGGAAACCGCAAGGAGCAGGTTACATCATTGGAATATGTTCAAACATTAATCGACATTGCCCCGATATTGGGAAGCCAGCTTGTTGCCGGGCCAATCTATTCTTCGGTCGGGCGGGCTGACCTTGTTCCTGAGGAAAAAAAGGAAAAGCAATGGACTACGGTTGTAAAAAACCTGAAAATCCTTGCCGACTATGCTGTCCAGCACAATGTGAAACTCGCATTAGAACCGCTAAACCGATACGAAACAGACTTTATCAACACCTGCGAACAAGTGCTCAAAATGATCGCAGATGTTGGAAGCGAAGCATTAATGGTGCATCTGGACTCTTTCCATATGAATCTCGAAGAAAAAGACCCCGCACTCGCAATCAAACTAGCCGGCAACAAACTCGCGCTCCTGCACGCATCCGGCAGCGACCGCGGAACCCCCGGCGGCGACCAAATCAACTGGGACCGCATCTTCGCAGCTTTGGACAACATCAACTACCAGGGCGACATCGTCATAGAATCCTTCACCCCAGACGTCAAGATCATCGCCAAAGCCGCCTCAATCTGGCGGCAGGTGGAGCCTTCAAAGGAGGCGATAGCGGTGGATGGGTTGCGGTTTTTGCGGTCGCTGGCGTTTTGAAGTCGCTTGAAAATATGGTAAAAATCACCAGTTCTTACAAGTAGCCGATTAATGACAGCTATTGTTTGAAGAGTAGTCGTCCGCTAAAAAATGAATCTTGCGGCGCAACACCTAATGTACCGGACTTTGTGGCATTCATTGTTGCCTCAATATGTATTTTATCACCTTGTATCAGTTGAATATCTGTAGAGACTGATGATGGAGCTTGTATTACATCTGTTGCCTGAGATTCGACAATCACCGATGATAAATTGTTTCTTGTAAGAACGAGAGCTATACTATGAAAAAACGTTTGATAGTCGTCACCATCTTCAATGGGGACTACAAAATGCACTTGAGCATCAAAGTGATAAAGGCCAGGAAAAGGTACATTGAATGTGCTGTGCGGGGCTGAGTTGATATCGTATAGTTATTACTTATGTCGTAATTTTGTGCTGCAAAAGCAACTTTCATTGGTACAGTGTTACCTGCAATAATCTCACTCCCCCCTCCCTGCACCCCACTCGCCCGAAAAGCGACATTCCCCGAAATATTCTCCCAAGTAGCATTTCCACTCCCATCAGAAGTAAGCACTTTACCATTCCCAGGCGATTGACCAGGCCCGGCGATTGTTATTGGTCCGCTAACTTCCAACGCTTTTCCATTAGTGTTTGCCGCGGATGCGAAAATCCCCGTGCCTGTTGATGCTGAGTGGCCAACTATCCCTTTGCCAGATAGTGTGGCGCCCCTAAGACCGATTGCATTTGCAGCAAGTCCACTAATTGCAACCGAATTATCATTAGCGTCCTGATTATTAATAAGGAACAGCGGGCCGCTATTCGTCGCAGTTTGCGAAAAAGGCAGCGTCAAACTTCCACCTCCACCAACCAAACTCCAAGAAGGACTGGCAGACGTTCCGGAATTGTAATAAAATCCAGCTTTCCCTAATCCTGCATTTGTATTATAAACCAGCAACGCAGTCGCCGGATTAGGAATCGTAGCGTTGTCTGTCAGTGATTGCAGCGATACTCGTGGAATAAGCAGGCCTTTGTCTGTCCCGACGATGTCAAGAGCGGCGCTTGGGTCGGGTTGTGTGGTGTTAATACCAACGTTTTGTGCGAACGAGCTTTGGCTTGCGAATAAAAGTGCTGCTGCCATAGCGAGTGGGGTAATCAGTTTTCTCATTGTATTGGGTGAATAGTGTGAAACATTCGAAAGTCCAATATTGACGAGACAGGCTAATAAAAGTGAAACCGATGAGCCTGCGGTGCGGTGGGATTAGTATACGGTTTGGGCATAAAAAAAGCGCCGGACCTAAATCCAGCGCTTTTGATATATACATTGTTATCGGCTCGTAAAAAACATTGCGTTCAACTACGCACTGAACTCCTCCGAATAATGCGAAGCACCCAGTTCTAACACCTCGGTCGTCCACGCACGGGTTTTCGCAGCCAGCTCGGCGTCTTTTGCCAAAGATTTGCCAAATGACGGGATGATTTTTCTAAATTCGGCTTGCCAGTCTTCTGATTTAGCTTCTTTGAAGCACTTCTGAATCAGCTCCAACATGATCGAGACAGCTGTGGAGGCGCCCGGAGATGCTCCCAGTAATGCTGCCAGTGAGCCGTCGGCCGCAGTAACCATCTCCGTTCCAAATTCGAGCACACCGCCCACTTTTTTGTCTTTTTTAATAACCTGGACGCGCTGACCAGCCATTTCAAGATCCCAATCTTCCAGTTTTGCTTCCGGCAGATAATCTTTCAAAGCCTCCAGACGATCCTGCGGCGATTGTCTCACCTGGTCGATCAGATATTTGGTCAAAGGAATATTATGAATTCCGGCTGCCAGCATGGGCCGGATATTATCCAGCTTGATGGACAAAGGCAGGTCTAGGAAGGATCCGTTTTTCAGGAATTTGGTAGAAAAACCGGCATAAGGCCCGAATAAAAGTGCTTTTTTGCCGTCAATCATACGTGTGTCCAAATGTGGAACGGACATGGGAGGCGAGCCAACGGAAGCTTTTCCGTAGACTTTTGCCTGATGTTTTTCAATGATTTCGGGATTATTGCAAACCAGCCACTGGCCACTTACCGGGAAACCGCCGAAGCCTTTGCCCTCGGCAATGTTCGATTTTTCAAGAAGAGGCAACGATCCACCGCCTGCTCCGATAAAGACAAATTTGGTCTGAACGCGTGAAGTTTTTCTGGTAGCGCGATCTTTCACTTCAATGATCCATGAGCCGTCTTTCTTTTTTTCAAAGTCGTCAACCTCGTGATTCAGATAAAGGTTTACGCCTTCCTGTTTTTCAAGATATTCGAACATGAATTTGGTAAGTGTCCCAAAATTGACGTCCGTGCCCAGGTCCATCTTCGTTGCCGCGACTTTTTCTTCCGGATCACGTCCTTCCATCACCAAAGGAATCCACGAGTTGATCTCGCTTTTATCCTCGGTATATTCCATTCCTTTGAAAAGGTGATGTTTGGTTAGACCGTCGTAACGTTTCCTAAGATATTCTACATTATCATTTCCCCACACGAAACTCAGATGTGGAATGTTGTGGATAAATGCGTCAGGAGAATCGATAATGCCGGTTTCCACAAGGTAAGACCAGAATTCCTTCGAAACTTCAAAAGACTCAGCGATTTTGATCGCCTTTTTTGTGTCTACCGAGCCGTCTTCCAGCTGTGGCGTGTAGTTTAATTCGCAGAACGCGGAATGTCCGGTTCCTGCGTTATTCCATGGGTCAGAACTTTCGGCGGTAACCCGGTCCAGTCTTTCAAAAATAGAAATGGAAATAGACGGACTCAATTTTTTAAGTAAAACTCCAAGAGTTGCACTCATGATACCGGCCCCTATCAAAACAACATCAGGGGAGATCGTTTTTGAAGATTTTTTGGTAATCATCGGAGAAAAAATGGTATGATACATGGGCTAGCTAGCCCGGAATAGTACAATAAATAAATTGCTACAATGTAGTAAACACATCTTGCCCCAAAAATAGTTTAATTTAAAAAAGAAAAGTTATGGCTGGTTACAAGTTCTTGGTTGCGGGCAATTAAAACTTGGATGGGTTAAAATCTGATACAAAAAATAAGGAAGCACAATCACGTTAAACGCATCATGCTTCCTTACGAACCGAGGCAATCTGGATTTACAGATCCGCCTTGATTATGTCTTTATCCGTAAGCCCCAATGTTGATACAACCTCTTCGTAGTTGTTCCAATCCACCTCGGCATTGCGTCTGAATTTCTCAGATGGTATGATGACCGCTCTTATGCTTTGAAACACACGTTCCGGCGCTTTGTCACCTCCATCAGTCCAGGAAACAGGTCTGATATCAATGAAGAACTGATTGCGTCTGAGCAGCGTGATAAAGTTAAATGTAGTTGACGTAGAGTCACTAAAATCAACTTTTCCCGGTAATGCCCACCATAGGTTTTGGCTTTTTATAAATACAATTACCACACTAGATGCAAGTGCCACGGTATCAGCAGGAGTCAGGTTGTTTTTACCCATTGTGTATCCGCCATTTGTGCTGTTAACTTGTCCTGTTACAAGTTCTCTTGCACCGATTCCGTCCTGGCCAGCAACGCCGGAGTCACCTTTAGGCCCTACCGCACCAGCAGGTCCTGCAGGTCCCGCTGGACCAACATCGCCCTTCTCTCCGTCGCAACCCAGGGATAAACCAATCAGACCAAGCCAGGCGACCACCATTAATTTTTTAAGCATAGTAGTATACGTTTTAGTTAAACAGTGAATAGATTTAAGACAAATAAAATAGGAAATGTCACAAATACCTAAGTTTTGGAAGGGTTACTTCCACGAACGGGCATGGCAAATTTCGCTTTCGTATAGTGATATAAAAATTGTACCAAAATGTGCAAATTAGCTTACCCATCCGATCAGCTACCGACCTGTCGTGGGAACTACTAGGTGCGACCTAGAATTTTTACTAAAAAGTTGTTCTACTATTCAACTTATTGTAGCTTTATTATTTATTTTGTATATAAATTTATATATAAAACACTTATACATTAGAAGCGCATTTACTTAAAAGGGATACACTAACTGGAGATTTATGAGAGCAAGAATTTTTACAAAAACTATTTTTTTATTGGTACTGGTTTATTCATTCACCACTATTAATTTAAAAGTACATGCTCAGTGGAGCGGGACCTACGGGAATGACTGGTTAGCTGGCAAATATTCCCAACCATGGGTGAAGATCAATGTAGGTGTGGTGAGCGGAGCGCTTACGAAGGGCGTTTACCGGGTGGCAATGACTTCGGCAAAGTTACCTGATGCGATCAAGAATGCAGATAAAGCCAAATTGCAGCTTTGGCATCGTGGCAAGCAGGTTAATATCCTGAAAGCTGATAATACTGAATTACTATTTTATGCTGTGCCAAACGATGGAAAGTCAGATGAGTTACTTTTCAGGCCGACGTCATCGAGGGCTAACCCGTATTACAGCATGTATTCCGATGAAAGCTCCTATTTTTTAACAGTTGGGGCCGCTAATGGAGATCGTGCGCCGGAAGAGACATTAAATGACGCCTCGTCGGTTACTTTAACGCAGCACATTAGAACGGAGTCAAAAAACTATCAGTTAGCAAATGAGTACTCACATGCTACAAACATTCCTTTAAGGCCGATTGATCAAAATAGTTTTTTCGAAGATGGCAAGACAAGGACCGGTTCGAGGCTTTTTGACGATGCAAGCCATCCGATTCACACAAAGGATGCTACCAAGGATTTCGATTTCACACTGAAAGCAAGGTCCGGCACCGACAAGCCAAAGGTTGAGGTGCTGATCAACGGACGAACCTTCTTCCCTTCAAATCCGGGTGATTCAAGAAATATTCATATTTACGTAGGAAAGGATGCTGCCAACCTAAGAGAAGTAGGCATGGTGTATATTGCGGGTTTCACTTTTGGCAAGTTCTCATTTGACCTGGAAAATACTGACCTGGATGCAAATGGAAAGGGCTTATTGGGTTTCAAGACCGATGCCAGCCCTGAAAATATCCAGGGCAACACAATTTATGACGTATTTTCCCTGACTTACTACAATGTAACTTATAACCAGCAAATTGATATGCTAGGCGCGGCTTCTGCCGAGTTTCGGTTTGCTGCGACTTCGCAGGGAGTAAAAAATAAAATCGTTATCGCTGGCGCACCTTCCGGGACATTGAAATTTTATGACATCACAGACATCGATAAGCCCCGAATTATCAATGGTACAGCGGCGAGTCTGGTTTTTTCAAGACCGAACGCTAACGAGCTTGTATTATTGGCAACGAATCAGACACCAACAACGGTCGCTGATGCCAAAATCAACCAGGTTAGCTTCACCAACTATAACAAGTCTGATTACAATTATCTGATCATATCCAATACCACGCTTCTGGATGCTGCAGAAGATTTCAGAAAGTATCGCACCGAACAAACGCCTGGCGAGAAATACAAGGCTCCCACCATCTTCAACATCACTGACATTTACAATCACTTCAACTATGGCGAGCCTAGCCCTGTTGCAATCCGTCGTTTTGTTGATTATATGGTTTCCGACGGAAACTTGAACAAATATCTTTTGCTTTTAGGGAAGTCGATCACAAGAAATGATAAGATTGTGGCAAAGGAACTAGTGGACGAAGTTCCAACAGTTGGTTTCCCCGGATCTGATTTTCTGTTGGTTGATGGCCTGGGTGGGCAGCCAGAAGATGTGGAAGCGATTCCGGTGGGCCGGATTCCTGCGATCAGTAACGCGCAGGCTCGTGCTTATCTCAAAAAAGTTGAGGTGTATGAAAACTCGTCAACAGGACTGGACTGGCGTAAAAAAGTGCTGCACATAAGTGGCGGAAAAAGTCTTAGCGAAGTTGGTATACATTCAGGCAATTTATCTACCGCCGGGAACGCTGTTACAGGAGCTTTCGGAGGAACGATTGATGTTAGAAATAAGACTCAGGGCGGGGATGTAATACAGCCTCTGGATATTTCTGCGGCTATTAATTCGGGAGTAGGGATGATTACCTATTTTGGACATAGTGCGCCGTATCAGACGGACTATAATTTTGGCTACGTCTCCGACAACGCCAAAGGATACACTGATCAGAACGTAGACGCAGGGATTGGGAAATTTGCAATCATGTATTATAATGGTTGTGATATCCTGAATGTTTTTAACAATCAGTTTAACGAAACGGTTAATATCAGCTCATCAAGGGCACAATCTCTTGACTGGTTATTGAATCCGAAGAGAGGCGCTGTTGCGGTGTTTGGGAATACATGGGCAGGATATAACCAAAGCTGTAACGAATATTTGCAGGAACTGTATCCAATCATATTCGGACAAAGCGATAAAAACCGGCTTACAATCGGCCAAATTCTTCGCAAGACTGCTATCGAGACAAAAAACAATCCTAATCCATTCAGACTTGGTGCTGACGAAAACGCAAGAATAGCTTCTGCTTCTTACAGCAAAAGACAGGCGCAAATGCACCAAACATTATTGCTGGGAGATCCTGCATTAAAGATCCTGATCAGTACGGAGGGAAGCATGCCGGTCGACTTGTCGTATTTCGAAGCAAAGCTGGTTTCGGCAAATTCTGTGGAGGTTGCTTGGAAAACAAACTCAGAGACAAACAACAGCCATTTCCTTGTCGAGAGAAGCTATAATGCGAAGAATTTCGAGCAAATCGGGTATGTGGAGGGAAATGGTGACATGGTAACAGAAAGCTCCTACAAATTCTTTGATAACAAGCCTTTGCCAGGAACGAGCTATTACCGCCTGGTACAGGTAGATAAAGTTGCCGAGGGCAAAACGGAGGAGGGGAAAAAAACACTATCATCCATTGTATCGGTTAACAGACCTTACACGAATTCGCTTGTCGTTTCTCCGAACCCATCCAGCGATTTTGTTGAAATCAAATTGGATCTGCCGGTTGCTATAAAAAGCTGGAATTTGGTTGATATCAAAGGAAGAGTGGTTAGAAGAAATGAAACCAAGTTAACATTGGACATCTCTAACTTAGCTTCGGGCGAATATATCGTTGAAATCCTTACCGAAAACGGTGACGTGATTTCGAGGAAGCTTGTTAAACAATAAAAATAATTAGCAAAAAAAGCATAGGTTGTGTCACACACTGCAACCTATGCTTTTTGTATTTTTGAACAAAAATCAATGATGATAAAGCACACTCTCTACATCCTTTTCTCTCTTTCGCTTACATTCTTTTACGTCACGGAAGGATTTGCGCAATCAGCTGCACCTTATGCGAATAGCTGGATCAATTATGAGCAACCCTATGTAAAAATCGCAGTTAATGCGAAGGGCATGCATAAAGTGCCACTTTCTGCTCTTCCTGCATCTTTCCCGGTTAACCAGCCAGAAAAATTACAACTCTGGCATTTAGGAAAACAGGTTGCTATTATCATTGAGAGTAAGGAAATATCATTCTATGGTGTTCCAAATACCGGAGAAAGCGATTCACTGCTATATCGGCCAATGAGTTCCAGGCTGAACCCATTTTACAGCATTTATTCGGACGAATCCGCTTATTTTCTCACCGTATCTTCATCAAAATCACTTCGTGCAGAAACTGTCAACAGGGCAGTCAACGATGCAACACCAGCGCTGGCATATCACATTGCAAAGGCATCAACAGTGCTCAGCACAGATTACTCGCTCGGCGCAAACAGCCCGCTTCGCCCGAACTTCTTCAATAGCTTTTTCGAGAAAGGCGCCAGTAGGACCGGCCCTAACATTTTAAAGAATGTGCAGTCAACATATCCTATTCAATTAACTAACCTGGTAAGCAACTCTATCAAACCAAAGGTAAAATTGCTCGTTCATGGCAGAAGTAATAATGAAAGAAAGGTTGAAGTATACATAGGTAAAACGGAGCAAACGCTGAGATTAGCGAAAGTCTTGGCCAGTTCCAATTTTGAAGGTGTAGATGGTGAATTCGAAATTGAAAAAGCAGATCTGGACGCCAATTTTAAGGGAATAATTGCATTAAAGTCGGTTAGCACGGATCAATATGAGCGGTTTTCGCTGGCTTACTTCACTGTAACTTATCCACAAAGTTTTTCAATTGCTTCCAGGAAGTCGATTGAATTAACACTAGATCCGCAAGCAAGCACATTGAGCAGAGTTGCAACTACGGGGGCACCGGCGGGCGTAAAAATATACGATATAACCGACACATTGCGTGTCATTGCTGGTAATGCAGGCAATTTCATGGTTCCCAGAAAATCAGGCAAAGTGTCAACATTGTTGGTCACAAATGAGGTAATCACAGTCCCTGCCGCGAAAATCAGTGCAGTAAACTTTCAGAAATTTGACCCGAAAGCTGCGAACTACATTATTGTAAGTGGCGAGAACTTGTTAGCCGGATCGGCGGAATATGCGGCGTACCGCGCTTCACAGGTTGGCGGAGGTTTTAAAACAGTTGTAGCCAACATTAAGGATGTATATAATCAGTTCAATTACGGCGAACCAAGTCCGCTCGGCATTCGTCGATTCGCGAGCTATATGATTTCGGACGGCGTGAAGGACAAATCGCTTTTTCTCATCGGGAAGTCTATATCGTTGACCGAACGTATGAAAAAAGAATTGCCAGAGGAGGTTCCAACTATCGGCTTTCCAGCCTCAGACATTCTTCTGGTAGAAGGTTTAGGTGGGGTAAGTCGTGACGTTCCCGCTTTGAATGTGGGTCGCTTGCCCGCGATGACGGATCAGCATATTAAGGACTATCTGGAAAAAGTAAAAGAATATGAATTAAATGATGGTGAGGAACTGGGTTGGAGGAAGCAAATTTTGCACTTGAATGGAGGGAAGTCGGCTAGTGAAATAACCCAGTTGAAAAATGTTCTCGAGACGCTTAAACCGGCTGTTGAAAATGGGTTTGTTGGAGGCCGGGTAACGCCTTTTGTAAAACAGCAGGCCATTTCTGAGGTTGAAAAAGTAAATATCACGCCGCAGGTTAACGAGGGCGTCGGCATGATTACTTATTTCGGACATGGCTCTGCAACCGTTACTGACCTGGATATGGGCTACATTACAGATGCCGACCGGGGATACAATAATTATAAGAAATATCCTTTCATGTTTTTCAACGGATGCGGTGTAGGAAACGTTTTTGCTGCAAGGTATAACGCCAGTCCGACGGCATCAGATCGGAGACCGCTATCTATGGATTGGATACTAACGCCGAAGAAGGGCACGGTTGCCTTGGTTGCCAATTCATTTGAGAGTTATGTGAGTTCATCCAGTAAATACCTGAGTAATCTCTACAACACCATGTTTGCAGACGAAGCGACTTCCAGTGCTTCTATCGGCAGGGTCCAGGCCGTAGTTGCTCAGAAGATCGTTACTGGCGGTGCCAACCAGTACGATATCGCGAACATTCATCAATCGTTGTTGCAAGGAGACCCGGCTATTGAAGTTGTCACGGTAAGTAAACCCGACTACGCAGTTGGAGCGGATGATGCCATTATGCTTTATTCCGAGTCCGCCGGTAAAACGATCGACAACTCAGCGTCTGTAAGGGCAGTTGTCAAATTAGCAAATGAAGGACGCTATATCAAGGATCAAAAAGTGCCGGTCCAGGTCGAAATACAATACAGCGATGGCAAAAACGACGTGAAAAGTGAGACCGTTTCGGCAATGGCTTATAAAGACACACTGTCATTCTCATTCGCAAACAAAAAAAATATTAAGAGGATTCTTTTCAAAGTAGACCCTGCTAATACGCTGCAGGAATTGAGCAAAGGGAATAACAATTCTGAGCTTGTCGTCGAATGGGATGTTGCCAAAACACTGAATTTCTATCCAGGTGCTCCTTTAAAGGATTTGATCGCACCACTTTTGGAGGTAAAATTTAATGATAGGATTATTGAGAACAAGGATGTTGTCGATCCATCTACATTGATCACTATTAAGCTCGAGGATGATCGCATTCTGTCTCCTGATACTTCGCTGGTAAATGTTTTCATCAAGCCTTGCGAGGGTAGCGATTGTGACTTTACCAAGCTTTCCTATTCGAGCAATGACCTCAAAATATCATCCTTGTCCGAGCGGTCACTCAGCATAGCTTACCAGGCTGAGAGTTTGAAGCCAGGCATTTACGAATTATTGGTTAATGCAAAAGATGGCTCATCCAACGCTTCTGCCAATCCATATCGCATTGTATTTACGGTAACCGAAGAAAATCAGGAGAACCAGCTCACAGTGAGCCCGAACCCTGCCTCATCCTATGTTAGATTTCGTCTGGAAGCTGGAAGCAAGGAAGCTGATCAGTCAGTTCACTGGACCATGTACTCGCTTAAAGGAGTCGCCCTGGACGAAGGGGAAGTTCAGTTGGGAGGTTCTGGTATCAAGGACTGGTATTGGATTCCTGGCCTACATATTCCGTCCGGAACATATGTTTATAAGCTTAATTTAAAAACGGGCGCTGAAACAAGAAAAAGCTTTGCCGGCCGAGTGGTAATCCTGAAATAAGCCGGTTACCGCGGGTTGAATGCTAAGAAGCTGTGAGAAGTAGATCATTTTTTTTCAGCCAGTGGAACCAAATGGCCAGCGAAATGGCGCGCGTGACATGGAATTGTGATAATGTGTGATTGGACTCGGACGCGCTTGGGTCAACCAAGATCTTTGCTGATTCAATGTATTTCTGTTGATCTATAAAGTTCCAGACAATATTGCTTCCGTCGTTCATAAGCTCCTTGGACTGATGGTACAAACGAAGCGCAGCTTCTCTCCCATAAATGCTGAAATTAGCTTTGTTTGGCCTGCTCCTGACTGTCTCGGGCAGCAAACCTTTCATCGCTTCTCTGAAATGCTCACGACCGATGCCTCTACCAAATTTTATCTCCATCGGGACGGAAATGCATAATTCAAACAGATCTTTATCATAGAACGGGAATCGGTTTTCCAGGCCGTAATGATTTCCAAGTGCGAAAAACTGCTCGCTGGCGATAATGGTCTGACCATTAAAAACATCGTCAAACCAGACTTTATAATTCACCGGTAAATCTCCTCTAAGTAAATCGGCCAGGTTTTCCCGTTTAATAACTTTAACGGCAGCAAATTCCGGTTTAAGAATTGTCGCTTCAAGTGTTTTCGTTCTAATGAGCTTCTTCCAGAGCCGTTGAAGGCCCGCTGAGAAAAAATGCCATAATGAAACATCCATTTCTCTCGAAGATTCATTGAGAAGCTTCACAATTTCAAAAGGTTTAAGCCTTCTGGTTTGCTCGAAAAACTTGCTTACAATCAAATGCTTCGTGTATTGCCTTATCTTCTCGTCAATATTGAGGGATCCCCACTGTGGAATTGCGCGGTTGATCGAGGCATACGGGGCTCTTTTTATGATAAGCGCTTTTAGCTCGGCCCAATTTCTTTCAAAATATGCTTTTGTCAACTTTTCGAGACCACTTCCTACAACAGAGTCGCCGTCATGGCCTATCAACAGAATCTTACATCCAAGATGACTCGCGAACTCCATGAGGCTTCCCTGGGATGAAGGGCTTATGACCATACATTCAGGATGCCCGTACACAGACGTATAGCGGGATATCATTTCAAAATCCTCATTCGAGGGAGGCACTTCGTGGTGGATCGAACGGATCTTTTCTGCTACTTCACCAGCAAATTGGATCTCGTCCGAATATTTTGTTTTCGTATCCAGATATAACGTGTGCAATGAAAGTTCCGGATCTATCGCCTTCACGACAGCACTGATGGAAGAAGAGTCCATCCCTCCACTCAGGTGAGCGCCCAGCTTTGCTCCATCTTGACCAATGTTCTGCTCGACGGATTTGAAAAAGAGATCTTTAAAAGCTTTCGCATAATCTTCGATCGAATGCAAGTGGCTCCATTTGCTGGGGTCAAAACTGGCGAATCGCTTAGTTGTAACTTTTTCGGAAGTTATGGAAATAACGTGTCCCGGAAGGACAGTCTTGATGTTTTTAAAAAATGTACCGGAGGAGTAACTGCTGGACTGATCGCCTCGAAACCGGGAGTATGAAACTATTCTGTCGGAATCTAATTGCAAATATGGTCGGCAAATTGGCATTTTTAGCAACGAGACCAAACTAGTCGAAAATGCCACGAAAGAGCCTGGGATATGAATGTAGTAAGTAGGAATTACGCCAAAAATATCCCTTGATAAGTAAAGTGTCTGCTGGATCTCATCAAACCAAGCCCCGAAATCACTCAATTCCCTTCCTGACTGGGAATCCGGGACATCAGAAGCAGAATGAAAGACCCGGGAATGTTGTCTTGCGTATGCTCTGTTTAGATATTGAGGCTCCCTGTCACCCAAAAAATTAACCCCTAGTGCAAAGACATGTTGCAGTCTCGTACTAGGGGTTAATTCTAAGGATGAGAACCATCCATTGTTCCAGGTAATGATGTTTTTAGTTTTTTCTTCAGTAATGGTATACGGAAGATCACTAAAACTAACTACGCCTTCAATAATCACCAGGGGAAATTATTTTATCTTGGATCAAAGATCGTCGAAATCAAACGTAGGGCCCAAATCAGCGGCGCTGCCTAATTTTCCTTTTGTCAATTTAGCAACGTTTCCGAACCTGTTCAAGGTTGGTTTGCGATAAGACTTTTTCGTCTGTGTAGAGTGCGAATTCACTGTTTTCATTTTGAATTTGTTATATGATTAATACCAGTATCCAGCGTAAATTTAGTCAGATAAATTTAATTTGCAAACATTAACGCCATTCAATGTGAAAAAAAACAGGTTAGATATTTGCTGCGATGCTTAAAATGTACTATTAACGTTTACCGAATTCTACAATAATGCGGGCCCTATGCGTCCCAGATTCTATTTTGCCGGAGCCTATACAATCCTCGCTCTGGCACAGTTCAAAGGCGGTTTGATCATCAGAAATTAACCCTACGCCCAAGCCATACTGCTTAACACCAATGTATCGATTGATGATCGAAGAGTCTTTCCGTTCCACCACTACGAGCGCCTTATCGAAAGATTGGGTCCCAACCTGAACCGGCTTGTTCAAATCTTCATAATGGTAATTTTGTGCGTCCAAACTGTTATAGCTGTTTCCGTTCCATTGAACTTTCGGATCAACGGGAAATGCAAGAGAAAAGAATGTTTGGTTATCAATGTTGGTCAGCAGCTTGTCGGGATATCTTTGCACGGTAAATTCCTTTTCCTTTTGCCAATACTCTGCTGCACTATTTCTCCTCGATCTTGAAATGATGTAAGTAGGGATTCCCTCGTCATCGGTTGAAACCCTGTCGACCTCATCTTTTTCCTGCCAGCTCTTCTTTACAGGATTCGCTTGCCCGGCCGAATAAACCTCTTCCTTCACATCATAGATGAGATAACGGCCCACTTCCAGAGGATAGTAATTGTTGGAATCCACAGGTTCAGAGCGATCACGCTTGCATGAAATGATCAGACTTATTGCCAAAAGGGAAAAAATACCTGATCTGATAATGTGTGTAAAATGTTTCATTCTTAAGAAGGTTTTTGTAAAACTTATATATTAAGTAAAAATAGGGAAAGCTTGTCAAACTTTTCGCTCCGCCAGTTTTCCTTTCAAAAATCCTTTCAGGACTTCCAGGCCTGTGTCAAAGCGGGTGTTGTTATTAATGATCATATCCGCTTCGGAGCGCAGTGGCAGTATAAACTTGTCATACGTCGGTGCCACATGATGTTCCCAGCGGTAGAGCACGTCATCCAGATCGTAACCGCGCTCGTTATTATCACGAATAATTCTCCTTTTTATTTTAACATGCTCTTTGGCATCCACAAATATTTTCAGATCGATCAGCCTGGCGATCTCAGGGAAATAGAAAACGAAAATGCCTTCGACAATGATAATGGGCCTTGGTTCAAAGACAAGGATTTCGGGTTTGATCAGTGGATTGTTGAATGTATATTCTTTCTGATGCACTTCACGACCAGCCCTCAGTACGGCAATGTGTTCGGCAAATAAGTGGTGGTCAATGGTCTCAGGAAGATCAAAATTTTCCACGCCATTCTCATCTCTGGGAATTTCGTGAATGGGACGGTAATAGTTGTCCTGGGAAATTCTGGTGATTTCTTCTTTTTCAAACGAATCGATCAGGCTCTTCATAAAGAACGTCTTGCCGGATGCGCTTCCGCCGGTTATGCCTACAATATAGGGTGCAAATTCTGGGGTTGTCATAGTTTTAGTTAATTACTGCCAGTTTTCCGGCAAACGTCTCGTTCCCGTCGGAGGTCACAATGAGGACCATATAAATTCCGCCTTTGGCACGTCTGCCAGTGTAGTCAGTTAGGTTCCAGGAAGCAGTGCCACCCTGCGATTTCGTTTCATAGATCAGTCGGCCGGAAAGTTCGGTGATCTTCACGACCGATCCGGTCATTAAGCCAGTTATGCCAATTGTTCCTCCAAATCCGGGATGAACCGGGTTGGGGAAGATCTTTACATCCGAAAAATCCTCAGACGAAGTGGTTGAGTTGCTTCTAAATGACACCATTCCATTGGGGGTGTCAATAAATAAAATGCCTTTTTGTGGATCAAATTGTAATGCACTAATGGAGTCGGAGGGCAAAGGACTCTCTGATGCGGTGATTTTTTGGATCAACTCGGTTCCATCTTCATTAAATAAATAAAGGCCATTTCGCGTGCCTATCCATTTCCGATTGCCTGGTTCAATGGCAATAGCGGTGCATTTTTCATTAGCGAAAAGCTTCCTTTGGCCATAAACGGGTAGAACAGCATCGACCCGGGCCGCATTCAGAATGTCATCGGTAACAAAATAGCCAACGCCTCTATCGCTCGCAAACCAAATGTTCCCATCCACATCCAGGGCCAGACTATTGATAACGGAAGAAGGTAAACTGCCGCTTCCCAAATTTGTCGTGAGGACGCGTTGTTGATTTTGGGCATTTTTCACCAGAATGCCACCGCCCAGATATTCCGGAAGTCTCGTCCAGCTTAGTGCATTCAAATCAATTACCGAGGAATCTTTCCTGGGGAAAATAGTGGTGTCGGCTTGCAAAGCAGTGAAAGATTGAAATGCTTGGTTCTCGTTATGTAGCAAGCCGTTTTGCGCATCTGCCACCCAAAATTTACCAACATTTGTCTGTATGGATTCCTTAGGAAATTTGAACAAAGGGCTTGCAAACGCTTTTGCCTCATTGTTTTGGTTAAGCGAAACAACCCTGTCGTCCAATGTTACAGTCAAATTGTTTGCCAAGGCAGTAAAAGAATAAGTTTCGCTGCCCGACGGAAAAACAGATTTCCAGTTTCCATTTTCTTTTTGATATAAACCTTTGCCTGCACAACCTATATACAACTGAGAAGCATTCACAGCAATGGCTACTGCTTTTGCCGGTGTGGCTATTGTTTTCCAATTGGCGAAATACTGCCTGTTAACAGCCGGCGACATGGAAGTCGCAAGAATTCCATGTGATGTTACCGCGAAAAGCGAGTCCGAAGTAAAAGCGATATCGCTGACAGCAACCTGCGTTCCGTTTGCACCTATATAGCGGTAAGTTTCTTCGACCTGCTGATTTTTGGTATCCAAAATGACAATTCCAAAACCCGTGCAGAGATAGGCCAGGTTTTCCCGAAAGATGACGCGCTTAATGTTTTTATTTTCAGGTAAATCCGGATTTTGAGAAAAGATAGGCCAGGAAATAATTTCTTCTTTCTGAGCGGATTGATCCAGATAAACCAGATCAACATTACCGTCTCTATATGCCAAAAGCAAAAGGTTTTGCTCCTGATCAAATGCCATGCTGCTGATTCCGGTGCTGGTCAGGCCATCCGATTTCGACCAGGTTTTTATCTGTTTATCAATAGTATTAATGCTGAAAAGGCCGTTGTGCGAGGCGCAAAAAATATGATCGTTAACCTGGACAACGTGTTTCGCAGAAAGATAATTGAAATGCGTTTCCCATTGGGCTATTGGCACATTCTGACCTAAACTCATCCGAGATAGGGGGCCGCAAAGAAGCACAAACAAAACCAGCCGCTTCATGATCACTTCCTTTTACGGCGATAAGCTGCCTTTTGCTTTCTAATTAGAGACCGTAACTACTGCCGAACCTTTGCCTGTTCCTGCACCGCAACCACTTTTCAGGGAGCTGATCGTATATTCTGTGGTTGTCGCGGGAGAAACGGAAATCAGATAAGGGTTCAGGAATGTTCCGTTGATAGCGGTTCCGTCCGATAATGTGAACGACCAGGGAGGCAAGCCGTTCTTGAATTTCAACTGAATGCGCGTTGTTCTGCCGGCAGTAATGGTGCCTTTGCCTGAAACCTCTCCCAAAGCCTTGTCCGGTGCGATCACGTCCAGCTCTTCAATGGCGCTTGAAACGGCCGGGGAAGACGAAATAATCCTTATTTTTTGTGTCCTGATGGTATCGCCCTGGGCTGCATTGCTGATTTTTACCTTCATTGCAGTAGGTGTTACCGTGGTCGGCAAGCTCACAAAACGACCCGACTTGTCCGTAATCTGAACACTAAATTTGTTATTAGGGTTATACCGGCCTTCTGTTTTGTAAGGTATTTCAATGGTAGAGCCGGCGCAAACCATATTTTGAGGCAATTTCTCCAGCGTTATGCTGGCAGGAGGACTTTTAACAGACACTTTTGCAGATCCCGAAAATTTACCAACACCGCACAAGCCGCCAGCGGAAGTGATCTGATAATTGGTGTCAAAAACAGGCTTAACTTTCACTTTATATGGAGATTCCTGAATGTTGTTTTCGTAGGTTCCGTCCGAAAGCAGAACGAACCAAGGGCCGCCGCCTGTAAATTTTACAGTCAGCTCTCCTGTTTCATTTTCCCCTAATCTCAAAGAATCCCTTTGCAATGTGGCAACGGTGGGTGAAACGATGGTAACATTGGTGGTCTGGCTTACCAGATAAGGCGCAGAAGAAACTACGCGCAATTTGTATTCGCCGGGTTTGTAATTTGTTGGGATTTGCGTCGTAATGTATCCGGTCGTGTCGGGTGTTGAAATGGTTTTAAATGCACCCGTGCGTTCTGCGATCTGCACAACGAACTTGTTTCCATCCTTATATTTCCCTGTTGCATTGAAAGGAACCTGAAATGGAATCCCGCTGCAAAGCTTCGCGATTTTCTCCACTTCCTTTAATTCCAGTTTCGGCTCAGGATTGTTGTTAACATTCACAATGGCTTCCCCTGAAACGGTTCCGCTGCCGCAAGCATTGGCAACGCCCATTAATTTATAAGCTTTTACGTCCTTGGGTTTCACAGTCAGATAATGCGGATTGGACAATGTTTGATATACAACTGTGCTATCCGACATCAGGAAAGACCAGGGCGCTGCACCCGTAAAATTTACCTTCAAATTAACCTCCTGCCCCGGCATAATGCGCACAGATTGCGTCCCATCGATCACTTCGAGCCTCGCGCTGGCATTTTGCAACAAGCGGATCGGCACTTCTTGGCTCCTTACAACAGGAATAGAAGCCACAATTTGTATCCGGTAAACTTCGCCGCCTATTTTATAAGAAGGAATGACAGCCTTAACGGGACTTTTGCTTACCGGTAATGATATAGGAACTGATTTTCCGTTTGCATCAATCAGCTGTGCAATGAATGTGTTGCCTTCATCGTAAGGTCCAACTGTTTTAAAAGGGATGTTAATTGTCGTTCCCGGGCAAACGGACAAGTAAGAAATGTCGTCAATAATGATTTTGAAGGACTTAACACTGTCCGCTGCCGGTTCGGTTTTGGCGAGCCGTTCTTCGGCTTCTTTTTCCGTAAGTGTGTCTGAGGAAATCTCAATGTTGCTGCTGTCCGGCGTAATAATGGTGTCCCGGACGGCATCTCGAACGGCCGTTGTATCAGCGACAGGCGCTGCTACTGGTGCCGCCTGCGTTGCCTGAGGGACAGCAATAGTGTCTGCCTTAGGCGTCGTAGCCGGCTGGTTAGGAACAGGAGCCTTTTTCTTTGGAGCAAGAATTTGTCTTTTCGGTGAACTTGTTCTTCGCTGGGCATTGGCTTGATTTGAAAAAATCATTAACCCACAAAAAATAATAAAGACGAATCTGAACATGTAAGAATTTTTAGTTTTTTAACTTAATTCATTGCTACCAAAGTGCTTCCGCGCAAAACAGGCACGACATCATAAAGGTCTTTTTGCAAACAATAAGAAATATCTTTCTGGATTCCCAGGCGCTGTAACCTGCGCACATGGGAAGAATTGGAAACGCTTGCGAGCAAATTATCGCGGCTTTGATCGTATAGCCGTTGCGCCATAAGCGTGCCGTCTTCCAAAAGCATAAATTGGTCTTTTAGCGCATCCGCAAGTGCACCTGCAAAAAGCGTGTCTTCCAGGTTAGGCCTGCCTTTCCAGCCCGCGCAAAGCACCAGAATGTCATAAGGTTCCGAGCGCAAGTGGTTCGCCAATGCACCCAGGTTCAGGAATGATCCGATCATTACTTTCACAGCAGAGGCTTTCGCTTTGGAGATTGATAACGTTCCGTTGGTTGTTGTCATTGCAATTTGGGAGCCGATCAGCCGCTCATTCATATAACTGAAAGGCGAATTGTCGAGGTCAAAACCTTCCACTTTCCGCGCATCGCGTTCCGCAGCTGCTATGAAGCCTTTATCCTGTAGAAATTTACATTCTTCAATACTGGCAACCGGCGTAATGCTTTTTACACCATACGCAAGGCCGGTAACCATGCATGAAGTAGCCCTGAAAACATCAGCAACGACTACAATTGAATTATCCAGTTTGTGTAAATGAAGCAGGTCGGGTGTAAGGCAAACATCAAGTTGTTTCATAAAATGCAATCGATACTATGGAGTGGATTTGAGGAGATATTAGTTTTTTACAAAAGGAAGTTTAACAACTTTCACTTTTAATAATCTGTCACGGACTTTTACGAAAATTTCCGTTTCAGGCTTGGCAAATGCTGTCGGGACATAACCCATTCCGATTCCTTTTTGCAATGTGGGCGACTGCGTGCCCGAAGTCACTTCTCCCAATTTGGCGCCAGACTCATCGCACAGTTCATAGTGTCCTCGTGGAATTCCTCTGTCGATCATTTCAAAACCAACCAGTTTTTTCTTCAAACCGGCTTCCTTCTGGTCTTTCAGTTCTTTTGCATCAATAAAATCTTTTGTGAATTTGGTAACCCAGCCCAGGCCCGCTTCCAATGGCGATGTGTTATCATCGATATCGTTTCCGTACAGACAGAAGCCTTTTTCAAGTCTTAATGTGTCACGGGCGCCTAATCCCACAGGTTTTATGCCAAATTCTGCTCCCGCTTCAAATATGGCTTCCCACATCTTAATTGCGTCCGCGTTTTTTACATATATTTCAAATCCGCCAGCCCCTGTATAACCTGTTGCAGAGATAATTACATCCGAAATGCCAGCCATTTCGCCGATCTTGAATGTATAATAATCCATTGCACCCAGATCAACAGAAGTGAGCTTTTGTAAAGTAGGTGTCGCATTAGGGCCCTGAACTGCGAACAGGCACAGCTCATCGGAAACGTTTTCCATTTCAACGCCTTCTGTATTGTGGCTTTGGATCCAGTTCCAGTCCTTATCAATGTTGGATGCATTCACAACCAGAAAATATTCATCTTCTTTTACTCTGTAAACCAGCAGATCGTCCACCACGCCGCCTCGTCCGTTGGGAAGATAACTGTATTGAACTTTTCCATCAAACAACGCCGAAGCATCATTTGAAGTCACTTTTTGAATCAGATCGAGTGCTTTTGGGCCTTTAACACTAAATTCTCCCATGTGAGAGACGTCAAAAACGCCTACATGATTTCTTACAGTGTGGTGTTCATCCAGATCCGAGGAATAGCGTACAGGCATTTCAAAACCTGCAAATGGGACCATTTTGGCACCCAAATCAATATGGACCTGATGTAAAGGGACGGTTTTCATGAATGGTAAATTGGTTCACAATAATTTACAAAAGTAGGCAAAGCCGATCAAAGCCACACAAAAAAGTCTTTTTTCAAATGCTGCTGTGCACTTTTTGAAGTATATTGTGAAAAAATATGCTTAAATAATTAGCGGGGCAAATGCTCTGAAACGGAGATTATGAAGAAAAAATTATTGTTTTTTGCCCTTACACTGGTTGCTGCACAAGCGGTTGCGCAAACCGCGACTTTTGTGGGGGAAGTTATTGATGATAAAATCAGTATCGGCTATGGCGTTACGTCCGGTGATGTGGACGGAGACGGCAAGGCGGACATTTTGCTGGCGGATAAGAAGGAAATTGTTTGGTATAAAAATCCCGGGAAAAAGACCGAAAAATGGACACGCAATGTGATTGCAAGAGATTTGACGGAGCAGGACAATGTGTGCATTGCTGCCAGGGACATTGATGGGGATGGAAAAGTGGAAGTGGCAGTGGGTGCGCAGTGGAACCCTTCGGAAACAAAAAATATAAAACAATCCGGCGCGGTTTATTATTTATCTGCGCCTAATGACCGTACGCAGCTTTGGGAGCCGGTTCGCTTGCATCATGAAGTAACAATCCACAGAATCCAATGGCTTAAAAAGGCCGACGGAGGGTTTCAGCTTGCGGTACTTCCGTTACATGGCGAAGGTAATGCAGGAGGTGAAGGCGCTGGCGTAAAACTGATTGTATTTGACGTTCCCGAGAAAAAAACAGGCATTTGGGGCTATGAATTAGTTGAAACAGGCATGCATATGACGCACAACATGCAGCCTATGGAAGTGCCTGGCAGAATGCTTGGACTTGCAGTGGCAGGCAAAGAAGGAGTTCAGGTTTTCCTGAGCGGCGCAGATGGATGGGCTCCATCAGGAACGTGGATGGTGCCTGGAACGGGAGTAGGGGAGATCAGAACGGGAAGTTTGGGGAAAAACCAATTATTTACAGCCACTATCGAGCCAATGCATGGAACCAGCGTCGTAGTTTATTCAAAAGATAACAGAACCGTCCTAACCGATAGAATAAAAGAAGGCCACGCACTGGTTTGCGCCGATTTCTTCGGACAAGGTCGTGACCAGGTCGTAATGGGCTGGCGTAACCCGAATGTTACGGGAGAAACAGGCGTAAGAATTTTTGTAGGATCAGATCCGGAAGGCAAAAAATGGCAGGAATACGCGTTAGACGATAAAATCAAGATCGCTTGCGAAGATGTTGCAGCGGCGGATCTGGATGGAGACGGTGATCTGGATATTCTGGCCTCGGGCCGAGCTACGCATAATGTAGTTGTGTACTGGAATCAGAAAAAGAAATGAAAAAGGGCTAAGAAGCCATGGTTTCTTAGCCCTTTTCCCTTGTCAGCCTGAGCGGAGTCGAAGGCGCGCTACTTGTCGAAGGCGTCATGCACGTGCCTTCGACTCCGCTCAGGCTGACAAACGCTTGTTAGTCTCTTCTGCCCATCAACAAGCTCACATAATAAAGCAATGTTGCAAGAGAACCGATTGCAGCAACCAGATAAGTCCTGGCAGCCCATTTCAATGCATCGGCAGACATAATGTATTCTCTTTCGTTCACAATCCTGTTGTTCTTAATCCAGGCAAGCGCTCTGTTACTTGCGTCATATTCAACAGGCAACGTGATGAAACTAAATAAAGTGGTTGCTGCAAACAATGCGACACCGACCATTAATGGAATCGGGGTTGTGTTCAGCAGAATGATCCCGCCCAAGATTATCCATTGCATATATGAGGATGCGATGCTCAGAAATGGCACCATTTGCGACCTGAACTGCAACCATTTATACGCAGTCGCATGCTGTACAGCGTGGCCGCATTCGTGGGAAGCCACAGCCGCAGCCGAAACGCTTCGTCCGTGATAAACATCCGGGCTCAGGTTAACTGTCTTGTCCTGAGGATTGTAATGATCAGTCAGCCGTCCTTCGACAGATAAAACCCTTACATCGTATATTCCGCTTTCGCGAAGCATGGTTTCCGCGATTTCTTTTCCGCTCATGCCATTGCTCAACCCTACTTGCGAATATTCTTCAAATTTACTTTTGAGACGCCATTGTACATAAAGGCTAATGAGCATCACCAAAATACCAATTACATATGCACCAGCCATATTTGTGTCAGTTATATCCTTGTTTAATTTTCTCAATCAGCGCGGTAGTCGAGTAGCCTTTTACAAGAGCTATCGTTTTCACCTCGCCTCCTTTACCTAAAACAAAATCCGCGCCAGCAATAGTTTCAACTGTATAATCGTCTCCTTTGACCAAAATGTCAGGTTTTACAGCTTCAATTAACTGACTAGGCGTCGGTTCGTCGAACAAAATGACAGCATCAATGAATGAAAGGGCTGCCATCAACCGGGCTCTCGCGTACTCATTGACCACCGGTCGCAATGGTCCTTTGAGGCGGCTTACAGAAGCATCTGTATTCAAGCCCAAAACTAGTCTGTCGCCCAATGCGCGTGCTTTTTCAAGATAATCAATGTGCCCTAAATGAACAATGTCGAAGCAGCCGTTTGTGAAAACTACTTTCTGTCCGGCACGTTGCCAGTCTTCCACGGTTGTGATGGCTTCTTCCAGTCTTAAAATTTTGCTCTCGGTAAGGCTCATTGGATCAGCTGAATAGGATATGGATGATTATAATACGGTATCATACGGCATTTTGATATGACCGGACTATGAAAACAATAATTAATTTTCGATTGGAACCTCAGTACTTTCGGAGACCGATTTTTTGTTTTGTACTAAAACGTATAGGAATGCAAGTGCGCCGATAATCAGCATAAAAATCATTTGGGCACCATGAATAAATGTGGCTAATGTAATGCCATCATTTTGTGATAACCCATACAAGATCATCACATTACCAACCAGCAAATGATACGCGCCGATCCCTCCTTGCGTGGGTGCAGTCATGCCGATGGCACCCACAACTAGTAACGTGAGCCCTGCTAATGGTCCAAGATCAGAGGTTTCAGGAATACAGAAAAACAAAACGTAGGAAACGAAATAATAGAAAACCCAGATGGCAATGGTGCTAAGGATGAACAATCCGGGGCTTTTCAATTTGCGAATGCTTAAGAAGCCATCCAGCATTCCTTTTCCAAACGAGACTATTTTTTGAACCAGTGCATTTTGCTGTATTTTGTCCCTAAGCGCGATGTTTTTAAAGATAATAAATGCCGCTACCACCACAGCTAACATGAATACAATGAGTATGCCCAGCAGCATTCCGCTACCGGAGCCGCCGCCTTGCCCTCCTGAAACTTTGCTTTGAAAGAAATCAGTGAAAAACTTACTCAGGCGATCAAATTCGAGAATGAAATTCAACCCGATCATGATTAATAAAATCAGGACGTCGAATATACGTTCGGCTACAACGGTTCCGAAGCTCAGGTTTACGGGAATGCGTTCAAGCCGGTATAATGTGCCGCAGCGGGTTACTTCTCCCATTCTTGGCACAATATAATTGGCGAAATAACCGGTGAGTACGGAAATAGAGCTGTTAAAAAGGCCAGGTTTGTGTCCCAATGGCTCCATTAGCATTCCCCAGCGCCATGCTCTCGTAATATGTGCGCCAAGCAGCAAAACGCACGATAGCGCAATCCATCGCCAGTCTGACTTGGCAAACCTGTCAAGCATTTCTGCGAAGTTGATGTCTTTGAAGACAAACCAGATCAGGCCGCCTGCGAGTGCGAGCGATATGGCGTAACGTAAGGCGCTTTTCATAGCTGTTTAAAAAATTTGGGAACCCGTAAAGAAAGGAAGTTTAGGTCAGACCACAAGATGATTATTATGATCCGGGAAGACTACCATCGGCTTGAATGACTTTGCCTCTTCCTGGCTCATAGAGCCGTAAGCAATGATTATGATAATGTCACCGATCTGAACCCTTCTGGCGGCCGCTCCGTTCAGACAAATCATTCCTGAACCTCTTTCGCCCTTGATTACATAGGTTACAAAGCGTTCTCCGTTATTGTTATTGACAATGTGAACCTGTTCATTTTCAACCAATCCGGCAGCGTCGATCAGGTCTTCGTCGATCGTGATGCTGCCTACATAATTCAACTCCGCCTGAGTCACCTTAACCCGGTGAATCTTCGATTTCATGAGTGTTATTTGCATTACCAGGTAATGTAAGTCGGGAATTTATTAATGTCCTTATTCACCCCAAAGTTAAGGGAATAATATACAGCCTTCAAAACATCCCCGTTATGGTTACGGTTCCCGCTCACAATTCGGGCAGCTGCAAGTAATTATCATGACAAGTATGCTTTAAACAATATTATCCACTTTATCTTTTTACTATCAAATCAGATGAGTTCAGAAAATAAACCAAAAGATGTAAAGCGCCGGGATTTTTTGCAAAAAACAACGGCGGCAGCGATTGGAAGTTTCTTTATTGTCCCACGCCATGTTTTGGGCAAAGGCTTCCTGGCACCCAGTGACAAATTAAATATTGCGGGAGTAGGCGTTGGAGGAAAGGGTTTTTCAGATACAAATAATGCATGGAATAAAGGTGCGGAAAATCTTGTAGCGCTTTGCGACGTGGACTGGAACCAGGCCAAAAAGAATTTTGAGCTTCATCCGACTGCGAAAAAATACAAGGATTTCAGAAAGATGTTTGATGAAATGGAAAAGGACATTGATGCCGTAACCGTTTCAACAACCGACCATATGCATGCAATTATCGCTATGGCCGCTATGCAGCGCGGCAAGCACGTATATGTGCAAAAGCCGTTGACGCATGACATTTATGAAGCGCGTATGCTTACAGAGGCAGCGCGTAAATACAAAGTTGTAACACAAATGGGAAATCAGGGCGCTTCAAATCCTGCGCAAACCCAGATGAAGGAATGGTTTACCAAAGGCCTAATCGGCAATGTGCATGAAGCGCACGTTTGGACCAACCGTCCGGTGTGGCCGCAAGGAATTCCTGTTCCTACTGAAAAATTCCCTGTTCCTGCTGACATTGACTGGGAACTTTGGGTAGGATCTGCGGACTGGGTGGATTACAATCCCGCGTGGCACCCATTCAAATGGAGAGGCTGGTGGAATTTCGGAACAGGCGCACTAGGCGACATGGGCTGCCACCTGATCGACCCGGCTTTCCGAACATTGGGATTGGGTTATCCAACAGAACTGGAATGCAGCGTAGGACAAGTTTTCATTAAAGACTGGACACCAGAATACATTCCGGAAGGCTGCCCGCCATCATCACGTGTTCAATTGAAATTCCCGGCCAACAAGATCAACAAATCCGAAGTAACATTAACGTGGCACGACGGCGGTTTGCGTCCATTCCACCCGGAAATTATCCCTGCAAACGACCCGCTGGGCGAGCCAGACAGCAGCAATGGTGTTTTGCTAATCGGTGAAAAAGGCGTTATGACCTGCGGAACTTACGGTATAACCCCGAAACTTTACCTGAACGATGGCACGAAGCTGGAATACAAGCAAGGTGATTTTGGAAACAAATACACGACAATGCCGGAATTCGGTCACCATGTTTCCTGGACAGACGCTTGCAAAGCAGGTTTCAACAGCAAAGAGCACAAGGCATTAACGTCATCATTTGACTATGCGGGACCTTTGACCGAAACCGTAATCATGGGTAACCTCGGAATCCGCAGCTACAACTTGCGCACAGCAAAAGCAGATGGCAAAGGTTTCGACTATCCAGGTCGTAAGAAATTGCTTTGGGATGGAAATAATATGAAGATTACTAACTTCGACGAGGCGAACCAGTTTGTGAAAAGGAAATACAGAGGAGACTGGAAGTTGTCGTAAGCGGGAGCACTTGCCATCTTATGCTTGTCAGCCTGAGCGGCCCGGGCCGCCGGGCGGTCGAAGGCGCGTTCACCAAGAAGTAGCGCGCCTTCGACTCCGCTCAGGCTGACAAGCTTTAGGCTCCTGTTTTAACAGCCTTCTAAAACACAACATTATCAATCAGCCTAACCGGGCCTAAAAACGCTGCTACGCAAATAGCGTTCGTTCCGGCTGTTCCTATGGCGGAAATGGGTTGTAATGTTTTCACATCCGCTACTTCGAAATAATCAAGCTTAAATTCAGGGATAATATTAAATGCATGGGTTGCCGTTGCGATGACTTGCTTCACGTCCTTACCTGCTTCTAAACTACTTTTCGCTTCTTCCAAAATCCTGTAAATGTGCGGCGCGATGGCGCGTTCGGCGTCATTAAGTCTGCGGTTGCGGGATGACATAGCCAGGCCGTCCGTTTCTCTGATCGTTGGGCAAACGATTAGTTCGAGATTAAATGCCAGGTCGGCGACCAATCTTTTTATGATTGACACCTGCTGCAAATCTTTTTGTCCAAAGTAGGCGCGGTGTGGGCTGACTATGTGAAAGAGCTTTGATACAACAATGCCAACACCATTAAAATGTCCTGGCCTCGAAGCGCCTTCCATTACGCTTTCCAGTGGGCCGAAATTGATCACTAATGACGATTTTTCAGGATACATTTCTTCCACGGACGGAGCGAAGACGGCTGTGCAGCCTGCTTGTTCCAGCATAGCACAATCTGCTTCTAACGTACGCGGATATTTCAACAGGTCTTCCGGGTTGTTGAACTGGGTAGGGTTGACGAAAATACTGGCGACAGTGATGTCATTTTGTTTAATAGATGCGTCAACGAGTGAAATGTGACCTTCGTGCAAAGCGCCCATGGTGGGGATCAGACCGATTGTCTTTTGCTGTGAAAGTTGTTGATCGAGGAAATTGCGCAGGCCTTTGATTGAAGTAAATACTTCCATTGAAAAAGTGAAATCAGAGGGAGTAATCAAACCGTAACTGTTGCTTTTTAATATCGAGTCTGGCAACAGAAAGGCGATGAAAATAATTTGGAATGGGAAATCCCAAACTGAGCGCAATATTACATTTAGTTTGGAATATTTTTTGATTTTGCCATTTTTTTTGTATAATTTTGCAAAACTTTTTTTCACAAACTGCTAAAACATCTATGGAGAAACTACGAATTTTGTATGTAGCCAGTGAAATCAATCCTTTCCTCCAAACCACCGATGTTGCCGATTACGTTAGGAAGCTTCCTCAGGCAATGCAGGAACGAGGTGCAGAAATCAGAATTCTTGTTCCCCGTTTTGGTCTTATCAATGAACGCAAAAACCGGCTTCATGAAGTAGTTCGACTGTCAGGAATAAATATTACCGTAGGAGATGAAGAAAAGCCATTAATCATCAAAGTTGCTTCCATTCCAAATGCGAAGCTCCAAGTCTATTTTATTGATAATGATGACTATTTTCACCGTAAATCGGTGTTTTTCGATAAGGAGAACAACTTTTACGATGACAATGACGAACGTGCCATTTTCTTCTGCAAGGGTGTATTGGAAACCGTAAAAAAATTGGGCTGGGCGCCTGATGTTGTTCACTGCAACGACTGGATGACCGCCTTGATTCCATTGTATCTGAAAACCACTTATCGCAATGATCCGATGTTTAAGGATACGAAAAGTGTGTTTACAGTTCATAATAACGCTTTTGACTTCAAGTTTGATGCGGATTTACAAAGTAAAGCAAAAGCAATGGACGTAAGCGACGAAGCTTTGGCTCACTTGCATTCTGCTGATTTTGAAGGATTTGTTAAGATTGGATGTGCATATGCAGACGCTGTTTTGAAAGCGGACGATCATTGCAGCGAAAGTCTGAACCAGATTTTTAACAATGCGCCAAAACGGGTTGAGCTCGATGAGCAGGATGAGAAGTTTTCGGAATCGTATTACAATCTTTATACGGATCTGATGAACTGATCCAGATCATATTCACTGAAAACGATGGCGACCATAATGGTCGCCATTTTTTTGTGCGAAAGACGAAAATCGGATCTGATAATATTTCGCACGCGTGTTCGAGCACTCTCGGATAATTGGATAATTTTTAGTAATTAATTAAAATATAGCTTGTTAAGCATTCCTGATTGCTATTTATTTGCACCGTATCATTTAACATACACTCAAACTTAATCTTGGAAATATGTGTGGAATAGTAGCTTATGTAGGAAGCAGAGAGGCTTATCCTTTAATTTTGAAAGGTCTGAAAAGGCTCGAATACCGGGGATATGACAGTTCAGGAATTGCTTTGCTGGAAAATGACAAATTGGATATTTATAAGAAAAAAGGTAAAGTATCCGACCTTGAAAGCGAGCTGGCTTCTAAACATTTAACCGCCACGATTGGCATTGGGCATACCCGCTGGGCGACACACGGCGAACCGAATGATGTAAACGCTCACCCACATTATTCCAACAATCGCAAACTTTCTATTATTCATAACGGAATTATAGAAAATTATGCTTCGATCAAACAGAACCTGATCACAAAAGGGCATAAGTTTCTCAGCGATACAGACACAGAAGTTTTAATTCATTTTATAGAAGATATTCAGCAGGAAACAGGCGGCTCGCTGGAATCTGCCGTAAAACTTGCGCTGAAAGAAGTCGTAGGAGCATATGCGATTGTGGTTATGTCCGTGGAACATCCCGGACAGCTGATTGCTGCAAGAAAGGGAAGTCCGTTGGTAATCGGTATTGGTGAAGATGAATTCTTCTTTGCATCTGATGCAACGCCAATAATCGAATACACAAAAGATGTTGTTTACCTGGATGATTATGAGGTGGCTGTCATTAGCGAAGGGCGGTTAAGTATTCAAAATCTGGACAATACTGAAACAATTCCTTACATCCAGAAACTGGAAATGGAGCTGGAAACCATCGAAAAAGGTGGCTATGACCATTTCATGATCAAGGAAATTTTTGAGCAGCCCCGCTCCATTGCGGACAGTATGCGCGGCCGGTTGCGCGCAGACGACTCACACCTGCAACTAGGCGGACTAAGCAATTATCTCGATAAACTGGCACAATCCGAGCGGATCGTGATCGTGGGCTGTGGCACTTCCTGGCATGCAGGCCTCGTGGCAGAATATCTTTTTGAGGAGCTTGCCCGGGTCAATGTAGAGGTTGAGTATGCTTCGGAATTCCGTTACAGGAATCCGGTTATTAATGAAAAAGACGTTGTTATTGCCATTTCGCAATCTGGGGAAACGGCTGATACACTGGCTGCTATTGAGCTTGCCAAGTCAAAAGGAGCGACCATATTCGGTGTTTGCAATGTTGTGGGATCGTCCATCGCCCGTGCGACGCATGCAGGTGCTTACACACACGCTGGACCGGAAATTGGTGTAGCGAGTACAAAGGCGTTCACGGCGCAGGTTACAGTGCTCACATTAATTGCCATCGCAACTGCAAAGCGTAAGGGCACAATTTCCGAAGAGACTTACCGTCAATTATTGATTGAATTGGAAACAATTCCTGCAAAAGTTGATAAGGTGTTCGAGAATGCGGACAAAATCAAAGAGATCGCGTTTATTTTTACCTATGCACGCAACTTTATTTATTTGGGAAGAGGATTGAACTTCCCGGTTGCGCTGGAAGGAGCTTTGAAACTGAAAGAGATTTCTTACATCCACGCGGAAGGTTATCCTGCCGCCGAAATGAAGCACGGGCCGATTGCGCTGATCGATGAGGATATGCCTGTGGTTTTCCTGGCGACAAAGGATGGCTCTTACGAGAAGATCGTTTCCAACATTCAGGAAGTGAAAGCGCGGAAAGGGCGGGTTATAGCCATTGTTACTGAGGGCGATACGCTTATTCCGGGTATGGTTGACTTTGTGATTGAGGTTCCAAAGGTTCATGAATTACTTACGCCGCTTGTTTCGGTGATCCCGTTGCAGTTATTGTCTTATTATATTGCCGTCATGCGTGGCAGAAATGTAGATCAGCCGCGAAATCTTGCAAAATCGGTGACGGTTGAGTAGCATTTGATTTATCATTCCAAAAAGCGAAGTTGTCTCCCAGGCAGTTTCGCTTTTTGTTTTAGACAAACCTTTGCAGGAAATAATGTAAAATTGTTTTCGTTAAGTTTGCGCGTCCAGTTTTTCCAAAGACATTATTTCAATGCTGAAAAAAATACTGCTTTTCTCTGTCATTTGCATTGTATTGGCATCATGTAGTAAAAAAGAGGAGCGTTATGTGCCCAAGCCAAAAGGGTTCAACCGGGTGAATTTGCCGCCGCACGCCTACCAAAAGCTGGCGGAGGTACATCCTTACACATTTGAAATTTCCAAATTTGCAGAAGCTGTGCCAGACACTTTCCGGACCGCAGGCAAGCACTGGATTTTTATTAATTATCCTCAGTTTAAAGCCAATATTCAGATTACCTACAAGGAAATTGGCAATAACCCTGCCTTGTTGAAATCGTACATCGATGATTCCTATAAGCTTGCCAGTAAGCATCAAATCCGGGCTTCGTCCATCCAGGAGCAGCGGGTTTTGAGTAAAAGCGGCAAGACCGCAATCCTCTTTAAGATAGATGGGGATGTGCCCAGCCCTTATCAGTTTTATACTACGGACAGTACAAAACACTTCATGCGGGGCGCTATTTACTTTCCAACGGCCACAAAAAACGATTCGCTGGCACCGGTTATTGACTATCTGCAAAAGGACATGATCCAGCTTTTGAACACACTAGACTGGAGATAAAAAGCCGAAAGGTTTTGCTGCGGAAGGCGCAAGGCCGTATCTTTGAAGTTCTGACCTCAACTTCCAAACACTATGGGTAAAAAGCAACCAAAGAACCAGCTACTTCTCGATTTCTCGGTGCGTGGTAACCGGATCGTCCTGCATCTTGGTCAAGTGGAAAGTCAGCGCCTGGCTGACCAGCTTTTTGAAGGATTAGTGAATGGAGATTGGATGATCGAGCCTGCGGGTGCTGTTGCAGACATCTCGTATGCACAGGACATTGTGCATCAAATCGGTCATAAACTGCCTTACCCTGAGGGAATTAAAATTGCCCAGCTTCACAATGTTGATCCGGGTTTCAAAGGATTTTCTGCTATTTATCGTCAGAAAGGGTGGGTGTTTGTAAATGCCGCTTCGGAGATCAATGAGCGTAATTATCACATTCATTTGCTTACGGTGTCATTGGGCTTGCATACATTATATGCCAATACAATTTCGCTTGCGGCGCGTTCGGAGCAGTTGATATTTGACGCGTTGCTGCCGTTTGAAGAAGTGGAGAGCTTTTTCCGGAATGATATCTCCAAAATTCCTGATTTCCTGGCATCGGATATTGCCAATTTCTTTAAAGTGCCATTTCCTATGGTGCTGAAAAGGGCCCTGGCGCTGAAAATTATCAGCGACGATCAATATCGCACATTTATGACGGTTACTCCTGTAGCGTCTTCCAAACCACGCGAGCTTTTTGTTTCCAAAGACGGGAACATTGATGACCTGGAAGCACAGCTGTTTTCCCAGGGAATGGAAGACTGATCACCTATTTTTTTACTTGCAAATTGCTCAGGTCGGGGAGGGGACTTACCGAAGTCCAGCCGCCGTCCACTACAAGGCTTTGCCCTGTAATATGCCCTGAATGCGGCGAAAGCAAGAATAACGCGGCATTGGCAATGTCTTCGCAGATCGCCGGACGGCCCATAGGCGTTATAGCGGACCACATTTTTGGATAAGTCGGATCTTCGGCCAATGTCCTTTCCGTCAGTGTTGCGCCCGGCGCGACCGTATTAATGGTGATCCCGTGCGGGGATAATTCGAGTACCAGGTTTTTAGCCAGCATTTCCAAGCCTGCTTTTGTCATGGCATATGCACCAAGGAACTGGTGTGCCTGATGTCCCACAACAGATGACATCAGCAATACTCTCCCTCCCGTTTTTTGCGTGCGCATTTGGCGTGCTGCTGCCTGCGTCAAGAGGAAAGATCCCATGAGATTTACTTCCAGGACCTTTCTCAAATTCTCTTCCGGATAGGTAAAAAAATTTCCAAAAAGCGTAATGCCTGCGTTGGCAACCACAATAGAGAGTTTTCCAAAGCATTTGACAGCTTCTTCAACCATTCCTTCGATCACCTCCATTTTCGAAGCGTCGCCAGCGAATGCAACACATTCACCTGCCGTATCCCTGATTTTGCGGGCTGCCTCTGTTGCCAGATTAGCGTCGTAGTCGTTCAGAATTACGCACGCTCCTTGGGCAGCAAGTTGCCTGGCTATCTCAAACCCGATCCCTTGTCCTGCCCCGGTTACAATTGCTACTTGATTATCAAATAATTGGCTGCTCATTACAATGTTGTCAATTTCAAAGGCGTTGAAACAGCCTGTACTTTAATGCGAATCCCTTGTCACTTTATCCCCTGAACCTCCTTTTAAAAAGTCAAGATCTGCGCCTTCATGTGCCTGCATAACATGGTCGATGTGCAGTTTCACATATCCCCGGTTATAGCCCATATCAAGCGGTTTCCATGATTTGCTGCGTTCTTCCAGCTCTTCATCGGACACTTCCAGATGCAGCTTCCGGTTCTCAACATCCAGCACAATGTAGTCGCCGTCCCGCACCAATGCGAGTGTTCCGCCGACTGCTGCTTCGGGAGAAACGTGCAAAACAACCGTTCCAAACCCTGTTCCGCTCATTCGCCCGTCCGAAATCCGGACCATATCAATGACCCCTTTTGCAAGCAACTTTTTAGGCAAAGACATGTTTCCCACTTCCGGCATGCCCGGATAACCTTTTGGTCCGACGTTTTTAAGAACCAAAACACTATTTTCATCTACATCCAGATCGGGATCGTCCAAACGCGCTTTGTAATCATCAATATCCTCAAACACAACTGCCCTTCCGCGGTGTTGCATAAGCTCCGGGTTCAATGATGCCGATGGCTTGATCACCGCACCATTCACACAAAGATTACCACGCACAACGGCCAATCCTGTCAGGTCCTTCACTGGTTCTGCCAAGGTCCCGATCACTTCCGGGTCGAAGCATTCAGCTGTGCTGCAGTTTTCGGCCATTGTTTTTCCATTCGCAGTGATTACATTCTGATGCAGGAGCCCGATCATTTCCTTTATCACCACAGGCAAGCCGCCCGCGTAGTAGAAATCTTCCATGAAGTAACCGCCGGATGGCTGCAAATTGAGCAGCAAAGGGATCTTAGCACAAAGAGCATTGAAGTCATCCAATGAAAGGTCTACGCCGATCCTGCCTGCAATTGCCAGAAGGTGAATGACAAAATTCGTTGAGCCGCCAATTGCTGCATTGAGCATAATGGCGTTTTCAAAAGCTTCTTTTGTTAATATCTGAGAAAGCCGAAGATCTTCATGCACCATCTGCACAATCCTGCGTCCCGATAGATGTGCTATCCTTTTCCTGCGTGAATCCGCCGCTGGGATTGCAGCATTTTCAGGCAATGTTAGTCCAAGCGATTCCACCATACATGCCATCGTCGAAGCTGTGCCCATTACTGCGCAATGTCCATCGCTGCGGCACATGCAGGCTTCCGCCGTGGCAAATTCTTCCTGGGAAAGTTCACCTCTCCGATGCATTTCACTGAACCGCCACACGTCACTGGTGCCGATTGTTTTGCCTCTGTAACGGCCAGTCAGCATTGGTCCGCCGGAAACGACAATGGTTGGAATATTTACACTGGCAGCGCCCATCACGAGCGATGGCGTGGTCTTGTCGCAACCGCAAAGCAGCACAACACCGTCAATTGGGTTTGCGCGGATTGATTCTTCAACATCCATGCTGGCCAGGTTTCGGTAAAGCATGGCGGTGGGCTTCATCAATGTTTCACCCAGCGACATCACCGGAAATTCGAGCGGAAAACCGCCTGCCTCCCAGACACCCCGTTTTACAGACTCCGCCAGTTCACGAAAATGACCATTACAAGGCGTTAACTCAGAAAATGTATTGCAAATACCGATTACGGGCCGTCCTTCAAACTCATCCGCAGGGTAACCCTGATTTTTCATCCAGGCCCTGTATATAAATCCATCCTTACCCGATTTTCCGAACCATCCGCGGCTGCGCAATTTGTTTTCTTCCATTATTTCGCCATTGTTTTACATTCAAATAAGTAAAGGCCGTTATCAGTAAAATATAATTCAAGTAACCCTTTAAAATAAATATTGTATCTTCGTTTTACACGTGCCCAAGGATTTCCATGATTTTGTTTAGAGGTTATAAATTGTTGCTACACTTGCTTTTATCATTGGTTGCATTGCCCTCTTCAGCACAATTTCAAGCCGATAATTTTATTGAGAAATTACTAAAAAAGCACCCCGAACGGTTCGCAGAACTCCTCAAAGACCCGGACAAATACCAGATCCAGATCCTTTATACGAAGATTGACAGAAACCGCAAGAACGAGCCGCATTTCACAACGCATCGTTACCATGTCAACAATGCGCAATATTTTTACCCCGCAAGCACCGTTAAGCTTCCTGCCGTTGCGCTGGCATTTGAAAAACTGAATAAACTGGGCATTGATAAAAACACGCCGATGTTCACCGGTGCGGACAGGCCGGAGCAAACCGCTGTCAAATCAGATTCTACTGCTGAGAATGGCCTTCCTTCTGTTGCACATTATGCCAAAAAGATTCTGCTCGTTAGCGACAACGATGCTTTTAACAGGTTATATGAGTTTATAGGACAGGAAGAGTTTAATGATTCGCTTCATAAAAAAGGCTTTACGAATGTGCGGATCACCCATCGCCTGGAATCGCCGATCGGGCCTGAAAACAACAGATATACCAACCCGATCCGGTTTGAAAAAGACGGGAAAGTAGTTTTTGAACAACCTGCGAAATACGCAACAAAAGAACTTAAATCCCCGCAGCCTATTTTAAGGGGCAAAGGTTATATGAAGGGCGACGAACTGGTAAATGAACCTTTCGACTTTTCATCCAAAAATTATTTCGCATTGGAAGATCAGCACAGATTGCTGAAAACACTTTTCTTTCCGGACGAAACACCTGCCAGTCAACGTTTTAATCTGACGCCTGATGATTACAGGTTCATGTATCAGTATATGTCGCAATTTCCCGTGGAAACAAGTTTCCCGGAACATTATACAGACGATTACTACGATGGATATGCCAAATTTTTGCTTTTTGGTGCTACTAAAACACGGTTACCGAGGCACATTCGCCTTTTTAATAAAGTTGGGGACGCTTATGGCTTCCTGCTGGACAATGCTTATATCGCCGACTTTGAGAAGGGGATTGAATTCATGCTAACAGCGGTGATCTACTGCAATGAGGATGAGATCTTCAATGACAATAAATACGATTATGACACGGTGGGATTCCCTTTTATGGCCAATTTGGGCAAGACCATTTTTGAATACGAATTGAGCCGGAAAAGGGCGAACAGACCAGATCTGAGCCGGTTTGAAGTTGAATACGACAAGTAGCAGTTAAGAAACCTTCCACTTCATTTTCGGCGCGATCTGACAAATGTACAGATTCACCAAATGGCCGATGATCAGCAAGCCGGAGCCGATGTAACCTAACCAGGTAAATACCGGATGTGCTGCTTCAAATATCAATGAGACGGAGAACAATGCTAAGGCTCCCCACAAAATAGTCCTTACTACTAATGATTTATGGTTTTTGGTTGCATAAAAAACGGCAACCCCATTGATCAAAATAAAAAGATAATCAAGTGAGATCAGTCCTGCGTGTTCGTGATGCGAGCCCAGGGTGGTGCCGAATGCCAATGCAGGCATGAGGAGGCAATGCACAATGCATAACACAGAACCAAGGATTCCGATATAATCTGCTTTGCTATGTGAGTGTTCCGCTTTCATCCTATATACAATAATGTTGCAAAAATAAACCTATCCTGTATCAGTTGCAACAAAGTTGCACAATTATTTTTTCACGTCAATGGCGACTTCGCTTACTGTATTAGCCAACAGACTTTGAAATTGACGGCATTAGAACTTAACTTTGACGAGAAAGGTTTTATAAAAAGGATACCAAAAATGGAATTCCAAGATTCCATTGAAAAAATATAAAGTATTGGAGACAATGGAGCAGTTAAGAGAAACATTGAAAGGGCATCACCTGAGAACAACCACATGCCGTGAAGATGTGCTTTCGACATTTATCAGCAAAAAAAATGCATTATCTCACGGTGATCTGGAAGGGGCGCTGGGCGAAAATTATGACCGCGTAACCATTTACCGCACGCTAAAAACCTTTCTTGAAAAAGGCATCATTCATAAAGTGCTGGACGATGAAGGCTTACGCTACGCGTTATGCTCGCACAATTGCTCAGAGGAAAAACATCAACACGACCATATCCATTTTAAATGCAGTGAATGTGGAGAAACCAATTGTCTTGAGAATCTGCACATTCCTGCGGTTCAGTTACCCAAGGGTTATCAACCTGAAAATTTCAATTTACTGATCCAGGGTGTTTGCCCCAAATGCGGTTAGTCTTACTGCACTTTCAGGTTAAATTCCAGATTTACGTCGTCGCTGCCAGGACTTGGCGTGCCGTTTTTGCTGCCAGGCTGATGACGCAGCTGAACCTTTAATTTTCCCGTTCCCGCAGTTGTGGTCACCGCTTTTCCGGTCAATCCGATCCCGTAATTATTCGCATCCTTATCGCCATACGTGTAAGTTAGCAATGTGGATGGGGTAGGCGTGTAAACAAATAAATGCTCATCCGACTCTTCCGCAACTTCTTCCGTAATGTTGCTCGCCGGTGTTTTGCTTTCGTCGAGCAATTCAATTGCCAATGTGTAGGTCTTGTTGGGTTTCAAAGCGACCGTATCAAACTGCGTAGGCGCATTTCCCCCATCTCCGTCAGCATCCTTATAGGAAAATGATGTTGTGTTCGTCGTGCCTTCCTCAGTAAACTTCAAGGTAACAGAAGTGATCAATTCGTTTTCGTCATCGATTTGAACATCATCTCCGGCATCCTTGCATTGAGTAAAAGACATTGCCGCAGCCAAAAGTATCATCCAGGTGATTTTGCGGGTCATTTTCATATTTAACGGATTTATGTAATTGAGTAAAAAATCATTTTAAGCGCCGAATTTCCATTTCAGGCGCAGCGAAACATTACGCCCCATGTCATCGGCATAATAGCGGAAGCGGTTCAGATAATCGCGATAGGCAACATTGAAGAGGTTTTGTACAGCAATGCCCACTTCCAGCTGTTGTTTTTCGGAAAGATTGAATGTTGTCCCAGTCTGTACATTCCATAGCGAATATGCCTTGGGCGGCGCCATAAAATCGCTTGCAGGTGGCACACGCTTTTGCTGCGCGACAAACAGATTGCCAATTGAAAAATAGGCTTTGTGCCACTTTGCATCCTCGGGCAATTCATATTTTATCTGATTGTCGATCCGGTTGGAAGGGATCATTACCAGATAATTATTATTGCGTTGGTCATAAACGCGCAGATAACTCAGCTTGCTCGAAATCGTCGTGTATTTTACAATTTCCCAGCTTGCCGAAAGATCAATTCCCTTGAATGTCGCGTCTGTTTGTGTGTATTTGAAATATGGAAATGCACCACGGACAGTCAAAATAGGCTCTGATTGTGGTTTGAGATAAATAAAATCTGAGATAATGTTATAGTAACCACCCAATTCCGCTGTAAACTTCGGACCGGCATATTTGATGCTCGCAATGGTGTTAAGCGCCTTTTCGGGTTGTAATGTTGCATCACCCTTTTCAAAAGCCGCAGCGCCGTGATGCACGCCGTCGCTGAATAACTCACTCACATTAGGCGCGCGCCAGGCCGTTCCGAAATTCAGTCTTGCTGAAAATTTTTCGCTAAAATTTCTGGTCGCCCCTAATGTTCCCGAGAAGTTGGAAAATTTGAAGTCCTGTGACACTTTTTCGCGGTTCACGATCCTGAACGAGGTTAATGTTCGATAGTCGTAACGCATGCCCGCTTCCAGTTCCCAACCATTCTTCACATAGCGCTCCATCCAGAAAAATCCAATGTTAAACTGGTTAAAGTTTGGGATCAGCGGCCGTCCGTCCATCAGGTTATATTGGTATAATGTACTGATCCCCAGCTGACCGGCCAATTTTCCGGCTATTGGCTTATGATCCCAGATCACATCGTTAGTCAATGTTGTGAGTTTAAAAGTCAGTTCAGGATGGTTCAGGGCCGCTATGGAATCATTTCTGGGCCGGTGTAAATCAAATTCGTTCCGGTCATTTAACTGCCGCGCAATGGTCCATTGAAAGCGGTTGCCATTTTGAAAATGATAATGTGTTTCAGCCTTAATAAGCTCATGACTTACATTCTGATTTGGCCGACCAATGTTATAACTGAACCCCGACTTTACGAACGGCTCCCCATTTTCGATCACGCTCAGCAAATCCGTGACACTGCCAATGTGAGATCCGGAAAATATGCCGATTTTAGTGTCAAAACGGCTGTAAAACACATCAATACCCAATCCTTTCTTTCGATAGCCCGCAGCGAGTGAAAAGTTTTTCTCGCTAATGCCCGTATTATCCAGGAAATAGTTGGGTGTCCTTATATTTCCGCCTCTTTTGATCGTTCCCTGCGCCCTCCATCCAAAACCTTTGAAACCCTTAATGCCGCCTTGCAATGTGCCGGACAAAACGCCTTGCCTGCCATTTGTAAAACCCACCGCGTTAAGTTCACCACTCAATGATTTATCAAACGGAAGCTCCTCCGGCTCCACGAGGATTACGCCGCCGATAGCATCCGAACCATATCGCACGCCAGCCGCGCCTTTCACCACAGACAATCGCGTTGCGATAAAAGGGTCAATTTCGGGTGCGTGCTCAGAGCCCCATTGCTGGCCTTCCTGCCTCACACCATTGTTCATAATGAGAATTCTGTTGCTGTGCAGACCGTGAATGACGGGTTTTGAGATTGATGAGCCGGTTTGCAACGAAGTAACGCCGGTAAATCCTTTTAAACTTTCTGCCAGATTTTGCCCACGTGTTTTTTCAAGATCGCTTCCGCTAATGGTTGATAGCGGCTGGGAACTGGGCGCATCGGTCCTGTGCGCCGTTATTTCTACATCTTTTAAATGCACTTCCTGTTCCAGCAGGTTAAAGTTCTCTTCGTGGCCCGCCGTCAAGTCCAGTTTTTCGCGGAAAGGATTGTAGCCGATGATCCTGCATTCCAATGTATAAGCGCCGGGGCAAAGATTGCGCAACTCGTAACGCCCGTTTTCGTCTGTAAAAACACCACTATTCTGACCAACGATCAAAACAGTTGCGCCAACAATGGGCTGTCCGGTGTGCTGATCTTTCACCACTCCCTTTACAAAACAAGCACAATCCGAGGTTTGGGCACGCGCGATAAGGGAAGTAATTACAAAGAAAAAACTGAAAACAATCCGGTTCATTGTCAGCACGATATGCCCGATAATAGAGGTTTGCGTAACATTAACGTGTTACAATGTTGCAAAAATATATTATCTGCAACTGTGTTGCAAATAAAAGAGTGAACAATTTTCTGATTTTAACAGCGATTTAATGGCTGAAATGTAAATTTGTGATCACATTTTATGCCTGCTGCTTTGTCTGATCTGCTTCTTGCCAAAATTCTGCTTATGCCTCCGCTCATCGCCGGGGTAACACTTGCTGTCAGAAAATGGGGAGAGGGCCTGGGCGGCTGGATTGGTGGGTTTCCCTGGGTTGCAGGGCCAATCTCTTTTTTTATTGCATTGGAGCACGGACCCTTGTTCGCAGCGTCAACTATTACATCAGCTTTGCTGGGCTCCGTTGGAACAATGCTTTTTGCATTGGTCTACTCCATTGTATCATCCCGACTTTCCTGGTTACCAACCGTTCTGATCAGTTATGTGGTCTTTTTTATCGTTGCGGTTTTGTCTCTGGGTAACACTATTTCGCTGGTTTCCGCAGTTTTGCTGAATCTCGTCGTGTTAACGGCAGTTTTATATTTTTTCCCAAAACCAAAAGGAAAAGGTGAGTTCAGGAAACAGCCTGTTTATGACATTCCTTTGCGAATGCTTGTTGCGACGTTTTTCGTGGTGCTGCTAACGCAGGCAGCCGATTATCTCGGCCCGACTTGGAGCGGCATATTGACGCCTTTTCCCATTATGACCTCAACATTGGCTGTTTTCACGCATTCGCAGCAGGGATCCGACGCAGCGGTGCGGATTCTTTACGGTTTGCTTTTGGCGGGATATGGTTTTGTAGCTTTTCTCGTAGGGGTTGCTATGCTTGTGCCTCAAATGTCAATCGGCGCGGCTTACGGGATTTTGACCGTTGGCACAATGATCATTAATGGCATTACAATCAGGCTGATCCGCTAATGCTGAGCAAATCAGCCCGATTGTTGGAATTAAACTCTTTCTAATTTTACAGGATACGTCTTTTTGGCATTCCACTGACACACGTAAATGTTTTCATCATTGTCAACGCAGACATCGTGACAATGCATGAAAATTGGTTTTTCCTGCAACATTAACTGCAATTCACCCTTTTGATAAACTGGCGCCGTTCCTCCGGGATTTGAGATGACCTTGTTGTTTTTATCAATAATGGTTACAAAACCTGAGTTGGGCGTCTGGTTCAAATAGCGCAATCTTGACCAGCAAACGCCTGCAAACAGCGTATCGCCATGGAACACAGGGCGACAAACAAATGCACCCGGCAAGAACAATGTGCTGATATATTTCCCGTCTAATGTAAATTTCTTGAAGGCGTTGTGTGCGCGCGAGGTTACCAGCAATATTGGATTTGCCTTATCGCGGTAATCGATCGCTATGCCGTGTGCTGTTGAAAACTGGGCATCGCCATCTCCCGAACCACCGAATTTGTCGATAAATTCTCCTTTTTGGTTGTATCGCAAAATCCACTGAGAACCGTAGCCGTCTGCAACGTAGATTGTTCCGTCCGGTCCAATTGCCGTTTCTGTTGGCTTAAACGGATCGGCTTCCTTGTATGCGCCTACTTTTGAAGGGTGCTCGATGGTGAGCAAAATTTTACCTTTTAAATCTGTTTTGAAAACCTTGCCAATGTTCGGATCACTAATAAAAAGGAATTCCTCACCATTAGCATTCCAAAGCGTCAGACCGTGCCCGCCTGGAAATTCGTGTCCCCAGGTTTCCAGCAATTTGCCGGATCTATCGTAAATGAGAATATTATTTTTGATTTCATCACCGACCATGATCAGCCTGCCTTTACTGTCCTGCACCATTTCGTGGCAGTTATTGACAGGAAATTTCGAAGCATCCAGATTTCCCCAACCCTGATGGACCTTATATTTATAAGATCCATGGCCGATCACTTCGCCATCCACTTTTGGCTTCGCATGAAGAATGTAAAATGGCTTGAATGTAATCGCAGCAGCAGTAAGCGCTGTTAGTTTTGCAAAATCGCGGCGGGTGTGTTGTTCAGGCATAACTAATGTTTTCTAAGCAAAAGGCGGTTCCAATAAATTCTTACTATTTTACCTTTTGACATTAAAAGAATCAGCTCGCGGAATAGCGTTTGCCGTAACGGTTGAGCCAATCCAGAAGGCGGTTCACGTCCTGCATCTTAAACAATTCGCTGCCAGAGTTCATCGTAGCGGCAGTTCCGCAGGCAACGCCCATTCTTACCGCTTCGCGCACAGATTTTCCCTGAGATAATGTCCATATAATGCCGGCGAGCATGCTATCACCGGCACCAACCGTGCTTTTCGGTTCAACTGGCGGAGCCGGAATATGTTCAACCTGATCTTCGGTGACCAGCATTGCACCCATTGCGCCCATGGAAACGACCACAATTTCGCATTGTCCGCGAATGATTAATGCTCTTGCTGCGTCGTCCACTTCATCCAGTTCCAGTTTTTCAACCCCCACCAGCTCGCTTAGCTCGTCAATGTTTGGTTTTAATAAATAAATTCCTGCTTCTGTCGCATAGCGAAGTGCGTCACCGGATGTGTCCGCAATGAATTTGGCACCTTGCTGGTTTGCGATCTTGGCAATTTGTCCGTAAAAATCTATGGGAACTCCCGGCGGTAAGCTTCCACTCGCGATAATGTATGAGGGTTTTGGATCCAACTCTTCCAATGTTTCCAGAATAGATCTTACTTCCGTGGGCATCATTTCGGTTCCAGGCATCCCGAAGCGATATTGGAATCCGGTGCTCGTTTCCAGCACGTGGAAATTTTCCCTTGTCCATTGCTTGGTCTCTATCACCATTGTCTCAACGCCCTCAGCCTTAACCAATTTATGCAAACGCTGACCCGTGGGGCCGCCTATTGTAAATATGGCTATGGGATTTCCACCCAATCTGTGCACGGCTTTGGCAACATTAATGCCGCCGCCGCCTGCTTCAAAGTTCGGGGCATCACAGCGCAATTTATTGTCGGGTACAATGCGTGAAACATTTGAACTCTTATCAAGGGCAGGATTGATTGTAAGCGTTACAATGGGGCCGGTTGCCATATAATTTGTATTGCGTGAGTTAAAAACCAATAAGCTTATTTGACTTATTGAACGAATTTACGCGAATAAAAGAAAAAAAGTGATGTCTGGTGCAGCCGACTCAATTTCTTCACAAAACAATGGCTTCCTCTTAACTAATATTGCCCGTCGGTAATCTCCCAGCCTCCGTCCACTGTGAAAATCTGCCCGGTTGTAAATCGCGCGTAATCAGACATAAAATAGACCGAAATGCCGTCCAGATCATTGGGTAAGCCATAACGGCCGCCATCGAGTGGTTGTTTGCTTTTGATAAATTTGTCGGAAGCCTCCGTGCTGTTTTCCAAGCCCTCGATAATACCGGGCGTTAAAACATTCACGCGGATATTTTTGGAAGCATAGGAAGCTGCGATGGATTTGGAAAAACCGATCACTGCTGATTTGGCGGTCGCATATGCGTGATTGGCAAAATGCTGCGCGGCGGGTGCATGCGCAAGCACTGAACTCATATTCAATATGCTGCCGCCTTTGTTCATGCCCATAAATGTGCGGATAGCAGCCTGGTTTGAGAGCATTAAGGATGTTAAATTAAGATCGAGTGTCTTATTCCAGCCTTCCAGGGATAGTTCGTGCAAAGGGCCGTCCCCGAATTTTTCGCCGCTTCCGCCGGCCACATGGTATAGTCCGTCAAAACTTCCAAATTCGCGAATACAAAGCTGAATGGCATCCAATGCAGTTTGCGGATGTGTGGCGTCTCCTTGTTTCGCTCGGGCTGTATTGCCCAGATGAAGCTCAGCCACGAGGCAGTTCTCAGGGTTTCGGCCGACTACAACCACATTTGCCCCATTTCTTACAAAAGCCTTGGCAGCAGAGAAGCCCAGCCCAGTCGTTCCTCCAATAATTACAATAGACTTGTTTGCTAACCAATTTTCCATTTTTCGAATCAATTTTGATGCAAAATAGGACTATTGCCATAAAAAGTAAAACGCCCTGAATTCCGATGAGGAAAGCAGGGCGTTTTAAATGCAGTTAATCGCTTTTTTAAGCCACTGAGCGTAGTAAAGACATGGAAGATTTCTCAAACTTGTCTTTTGCGTAGTCCAGCGAAAGCGTGAATTCCTTGACGTCTTTTTGGGATGGCAAATCAAACATGGCATCTGTCATGATGGACTCGCATATTGCACGCAAGCCACGTGCCCCTAGCTTGTAAGTCATTGCCTGATCCACAATGAAATCCAGCACTTCGTCTTCAAAATGAAGGGTTATCCCTTCCATTGAGAAGAGTTTGGAATATTGTTTTACCAAAGCGTTTTTCGGTTCTGTTAAAATCCGGCGCAATGTTTCGCGGTCCAATGGATTTAAATGGGTCAAAACGGGCAAGCGGCCGATTAGCTCAGGGATCAAACCAAATGATTTCAAATCCATGGCAGTCACATAACGCATCAGATTTCCTTTATCAAAGATCTCGATAATGCGGTTATCGCCGGAGAAACCGATCGGACGCGTGTTAATGCGCTTTCCAATGTGTCTTTCAATGCCGTCAAAAGCGCCGCCGCAGATGAACAGAATGTTCTCTGTGTTCAAAGTGATCATTTTCTGATCCGGGTGCTTGCGTCCTCCTTGCGGTGGAACATTGACAGACGAGCCTTCCAGTAATTTCAAAAGTGCCTGCTGAACGCCTTCGCCACTAACATCACGTGTAATTGAAGGATTATCCGATTTACGGGCGATTTTGTCGATTTCATCAATATATACAATCCCGCGTTCCGCTGCCTCTACATTGTAATCCGCAGCTTGCAGTAATCTTGTCAAGATTGTTTCCACATCTTCACCCACGTAACCAGCCTCTGTCACAACCGTCGCATCCGCCACGCAAAAAGGAACTTGCAGAATGCGTGCGATGGATTTAGCAAGATAGGTTTTGCCTGTTCCTGTTTCGCCCACCATAATGATGTTTGACTTTTCGATCACCACATCATCTTCGGAAGTCGGCTGATTCAGACGCTTATAATGATTGTAAACTGCAACCGCCAATGAACGTTTTGCTTCGTCCTGACCGATTACATATTGTTCAAGAAAATGCTTGATTTCGTGTGGAGGAATTGGTTTAAGCTTGGGTAACTTCGTTTTTTTCTCCTTTTTATCTTCTTTGGAACCCAACTCCTCTGTTATAACCTGATGTCCCTGCGCAATGCAGTGATTACATATGTGTGCATCGATTCCGGAAAGTAATAAATCTACTTCGTTTTTCTTACGTCCGCAGAACGAACAACTTACTTGTGCCATTGATTTCGCTATATTTTAAAAATTTGCCGGGTTGCTGCCGACTGGCAAGTCCTGAAAGGATCAAACAAACCAGAAGTCACATTAACAAGAAGATAGAAATTATTGTTTCACAATCTTCACAACATTCGTTGATGTAGTGACAATTACAAATTTCCGGTTTTTTGTCCGGGATACCAAATTGCCGATAGGCCATATAATAAAACAGCCCGGACAAGTTGTTTGTCCAGGCTGTTGAAATTGGATCTGTTAATCGTTATTTGTCTCTTGTCAAAACCTCATCGATCAAACCGTATTCCTTTGCTTCCAAGGCTTTTAGCCATTTGTCGCGGTCGGAGTCAATCGCAATCTGCTCAGGAGTTTGTCCCGTGTGATTGGCCAGGATTTCATACAATTCGTGACGTAATTTTACGATTTCGCGCGTAGTGATTTCAATGTCGACAGATGTTCCCTGTGCGCCGCCTGATGGCTGGTGGATCATGACGCGGGCGTGAGGAAGGGCTGATCTTTTACCAGCCGCACCGCCTGCAAGAAGCACCGCACCCATAGAAGCCGCGAGGCTCGTACAAACTGTGGCAACATCAGGACGCACATACTGCATGGTATCGTAAATGCCTAATCCTGCATAAACCGAACCGCCCGGGCTGTTAATGTACATCAGGATATCCTTTTTTGCATCCGCAGATTCGAGGAACAAAAGCTGTGCAACGATAATGTTAGCAATGTTGTCGTCAACACCAGTTCCCATAAAAATAATGCGGTCAGCCATAAGGCGTGAGAACACATCTACTTCACGGAAGTTCATCGGACGCTCTTCGATAACCGAGCGCGTCATATTTTCAACTGTGTGGTTTACGTAGCCGTCAACTGTAAGGCCATTCATTCCAAGATGGTGAACGGCGTATTTTCTAAATTCATTTCCGTGATTCATCGATAAACTTAAATTTTAATTGAATTTATATTTAAAGGGCAAACTAACTAAAAGAACAAAAAGCACTATATGTTAGTTTCTGATAATAATCAGGCTCTTTCATTCTTTGGTTTTCACAAAATTGATTATTTCATTGAATAATCCTTGTTTATTCTAGCGATAAATTATCGAAAATTGCGAGAGCCAGCAAAGAAAGTGTTGATTACATTGCATTATAAATTGATCCATCGACATTTAAAATAGATTTAGCTATGAATGTTGCATCTAACTTATCGGAGAAAATCAGGATGATCCGGTTGCAGAAAGGCCTTTCCCAGGAAAACATGGCTGATATGCTCGGGCTTTCCACCACAGCATACGGCGATCTGGAACGAGGCAGGACCGAATTGTCGGTTTCACGTCTTGAAAACATTGGCAAATTATTAGACGTCCCGCTTCCCGAATTGCTCGGTTTCGACTCATTAACAATGTCGGAAACGGAGTGGCTCCGCCAGGAAAATACCCGGTTGCTGGCCGAAAACAGGCGAATGCAGAATGAGCTGGACCAATGGAAATTAAAATTCCGTCAATGGTTTGGCGATGGAATTATCCGTCACATTGGTGAGGAACGTGAGCGGATAGGCTTTAAATAAAAACACCGCCCCGAGCGATCGGGGACGGTGAAAAAAAATATTATTAAAACTGATTAAGCAGCGACTTCTTCGCCTTTTGCCAGTTTTTCAAATTCACTTACTTCAATGGTCTGCTCGTCCGTAGAAACCTGGCTGCGGATGATCTCCATTACTTTGTTATCAAAAACCTGGTTGAAAACATTGGTATAGTTGTCGCGCTCTTTGTCTGCAAGATAACCCTGCGCAACGCGATCAATTGTTTCTTTCATGCTTTCGTCGTCACCGTAGATTCCGAATTGTCCTTTTACCATGTTGCGGGTAAATTCAAGGATTTCAGGATATTCAACTTTAACGCTTTCTCTGTCAGCAACTTTATTTTTGATCAGGCTCAATTTCAATGATTTCTTAAAATCTTCGAATTGATCTTCAATCTGCTCGCGGGTAAATTTGCCTTCGTTCGTACGCTCCAGCCAATCTTTCAGAAAGTCACCTGGAAGTTCGATTGCAATGCTGTCAAGCAAAGCGTTCTCAATGTCGCGGCGAAGCAATGCTTCTGTTTCACGCTCGTAATTTCCTTTGATGATTTCAAGCAATTTTTCGTTGAACTGCTCTTCGCTTTCAACTTGTCCTACGCCCAAAACCTTGTCGAAGAGATCCTGGTTCAATTCCGATGCTGCCGAACGCGTTACGTCCTCAACAACCAATGTGAAATCGCCGGAAAGTTCTGCTACGTCTTCTTTCTTTTTTCCGGTCACATGCGCAATCGCAGCTTCGTCAGAAAATGTATTTTGAATGTCGAAAACAACTTCGTCGCCTTTCTTAACACCGATGAATTTCGCCAGCGTGTCTGCTTTTACCTGTTTGGTAGGGATTGCAGTGCGGGTTGTGAATTCAGAAGATTCCTGTTTCAGTTCTCCAAAAATCATATCGCCCTCTTCGCTTACTTCCGGGTGGATATTTTCGGCAAAACGCTCACGAAGGCTTTCAATGGTTTTAGACAATTCAGCATCGTCCACATTGATTGTGTAACGCTTTACCGCAGGAAGGTCAGAAAAATTGACTTCGAAATCGGTTGCAACACCCAGGTCATAAATGAATTCCAGTTCGCTTGGGCTGTCCCAGTTTACTTCGGCAGCTTTTTCGCGGTTTGGGACAGGGTCACCAACAACCTGCAATTTATTTTCTCTGATATAGCTGCTTACCGCAGTGCTCAACAGGTTGTTCACTTCGTCAACCAGAATGCTTTTACCATACATGCGCTGAATCACATGGGATGGCACTTTGCCGGGACGAAAGCCTTTCAGGTTAACCTTTTTAGAGTAATCCTTGATCGTTTTATCAATTTTTGGCTGATAATCGTCTTTTGTCAACGTTACTTTCAGAGAGGCTAATGTTGGCGAATTTTTTTCTAATACAACTTCCATGTGTCGCTTATGCTATGGGTAAATACCTTTTAGATTAAACAGAAAAGAAAAACAAAAATGCCCTCAAAACTAAGTCCTGAGGGCATTTGACGGGTTTTACTTCGGAGCAGCTCATTTTTCTTATCGAGATAGGAATCCTGACGCCCCGTCATTCCCTTGTAATTCGTACGGGCGGAGGGAATCGAACCCCCACGCCTTGCGGCACTAGATCCTAAGTCTAGCACGTCTACCAGTTCCGCCACGCCCGCTCACTTTTTATCCCGTTTTCGACGCCTTTTGTCGAATTGGGAGTGCAAAGGTATTCTTATTTTTTAGATACATCCAAATTTTTTTGAAAATTTTATCTTTGGGTAAAATAAAATTGAAAACTGTCGCCGGAATTTGTTATTTTGGTGAAGCATACCAATTAAAATATAGCAGTGGAGCAACTCGTTGAACCCCTCACCATTGATCTGGAACAGGAGCGTAAGGATATTCTCAAAAAATACCGGAGGTTATTACGAACAGCCAAGCCCTTTTTGAAGGATAATGATGCAAAATTAATTAAAAAAGCCTTTTACACCTCCGTTGACGCGCATAAGGACATGCGTCGCCGGTCAGGTGAGCCTTATATTTACCATCCGCTTGCTGTTGCCCAGATCGTTGTTGAAGAAATTGGTTTGGGAACCACAGGCATCGTAGCCGCATTGCTTCATGATGTTGTTGAAGATACGGATATGCGTATCGAGGACATTGAGCGACTTTTTGGAAAGAAAGTCGCCAAGATCATCGATGGCCTGACCAAAATCTCGGGCAGGTTTGAATATGGAAGTTCGCAGCAAGCTGAAAACTTCCGGAAAATGCTGCTGACGCTTTCGGATGACGTGCGGGTGATCCTTGTGAAGCTGGCCGACAGGTTGCATAACATGCGGACGCTGGACAGCATGCCGCGTGACAAGCAGCTTAAAATTGCTTCCGAAACGATCTTCATTTACGCGCCACTTGCACACAGGCTTGGACTTTACAGCATTAAATCCGAGCTGGAAGAACTGTACCTGAAATATACTGAGCCGCAGGAATATCGCGCCATTGCCCGGAAGTTGAGAGAAACCAAAGGCATTCGTGATCGCTTCATTGCGAAATTCATGGAGCCTATTGCGCAGGATCTGGAATCTGCCGGTTTAAATTTTATTCTCAAAGGCCGTCCCAAATCGATTTATTCGATCTGGAACAAAATGAAGAAGCAGAATAAGCCTTTTGAAGAAATCTATGACCTTTTTGCCATTCGCATTGTGCTGGAATCTTCGGCGGAGAATGACCGGGAAAAAGCGATTTGCTGGCAGGCATATTCCATTGTTACTGACCATTATAAGCCTAACCCCGATCGTTTAAAAGACTTCCTGAGCACGCCTCGCGCGAACGGTTACCAATCGTTGCACTCTACCGTGATGAGCAAGAGCGGGCAGTGGGTGGAAGTTCAGATCCGGACGTCACGTATGGATGAAATTGCTGAAAAAGGTTACGCGGCGCACTGGAAATACAAGGGCAATGATACCAAAGTAAGAGGCAACATTGAACAGTGGATCACGCAGGTCAGGGAGACATTGGAGAATGGTTTTGGCGACAAAACAGCCGCTATCGAGTTTCTGGATGAGTTCAGGAGCAATTTGTTCAATGAAGAGGTTTTTGTTTTTACACCAAAAGGAGAATTGAAAGTATTGCAAAGCGGTGCTACTGCGCTGGACTTTGCATTTGATATACACTCGGAAGTAGGCGCGCATTGCATGGCAGCAAAAGTGGGCGGCATCCTGGTTCCGATCAGTTATGTGCTCAACAACGGCGATCAGATTGAAATTATCACTTCCAGCAAGCAGAAACCTAATGAAGACTGGCTGCGGATCGTTGTAACGTCAAAAGCCAGGGCGCGGATTAAGGACTTTCTGAAAGAAGATAACCGTCGTTACGAAACGGACGGTCGTCAAATGGTTGAAAAGAAGCTGAAAATCCTGGGAATGGATCTGACAGCCGAAGTTGTAAACCAGTTAAGGGCGTTTTTTGAATGTAAAACAGCGGCCGATTTCTTTTACAGAATTGGAAAAGGATACATTCAACTCGATGAATTAAAGCGTTTTAAGAGAGATAAAGAAGCCAAGGAACGCAAAGCCACGGACACCGGTAATGCTACACCGCCTGCGAGCAGCCAGTCGGGTGATGGCAAAACGCTGACCAAATTTTTAAAACACATTCATGGTGACCGGGCGGATAGTGATACGCTGCTGATCGGTGACGATATGGATAAGATCGATTATAAGCTTGCCGTGTGCTGTAATCCAATTGCCGGTGATGACGTCTTTGGTTTTGTGACGATTAATGAAGGAATCAAAATCCACAGAACAACATGCCCGAATGCCGCAGAATTGATGTCCAAGCACGGAAACCGCATCATTAAGGCCAAGTGGGAATCGGGTAAGGACGAGGCGTTCCTGGCGGGGCTTTACCTTTCGGGAACCGATCGCGTGGGCCTGGTTAATGATGTTACCAGGATCATTTCAAATGAGCTGCACATTAATATGAGAGGGCTCACTATTGATACAAAAGATGGAGTTTTCAATGGTGATATCAAACTTTATGTGCAGGATACCAAGCACTTGGATATCCTGATCGGGAAATTGGAACAAGTTGAAGGCGTGTACAATGTGCAACGTTTTGACACAAACCTGAACGGCAAATAGCAGCAGTGAACGATTAGCATGCTGATGTGTTATAAAATTGGATAGTCTGAACTAAGACTGTGAAAGTGACTGTGATTTAAGTAAAAAAGCGTATTTTCGCGCAAGAATATCAGAGATATGCCACAAGCCAGCAAACCGAATTTTGAAGCCGCAAAGAAAATCTTAACGGCTTACCTGGAAAATAAAGGACTGCGTAAAACGCCTGAGCGTTTCGCGATCCTGGAGGAGATCTACACCAGGGAAGATCACTTTGATGTAGATGAGCTTTACATCAGCATGAAAAACAAGCGTTACCGGGTTAGCCGCGCGACTGTTTACAATACATTGGACGTTCTGGTGGATTGTGACCTGGTTACCAAGCACCAGTTTGGTAAGAACCTGGCGCAATTCGAAAAATCCTATGGTAACAAACAGCACGATCACCTGATCTGCACAGATTGCCATAAAGTGATGGAATTCTGCGATCCGAGGATCCAGTCTATCCAGAACATGGTGGGTGAAATGCTGAATTTCAGCGTGATGCACCATTCGCTTATTTTTTATGGAAACTGCACCAAAGAGAACTGCCAGAACCGGAACGAGGTCCGGGAAACTTCTGCTGTTTACGAAGACAGATAATACTTTATTGGGCCGGACAGCATTCGCCTGTCCGGCCAACCTTACACCATATTAGTTTCAGTAATCATAAATTGAATGAAAGTTGACGTATTACTTGGTCTTCAATGGGGAGACGAGGGAAAAGGAAAGATTGTGGATGTCCTGGCGCCACGTTATCAGGTTGTAGCCCGTTTTCAAGGAGGACCTAATGCTGGTCATACATTGGAATTTGACGGAATTAAGCATGTTTTGCACCAGATTCCATCAGGCATTTTCCGTAGCGATATCCAGAATATCATTGGAAACGGCGTTGTGCTGGATCCAATCGTTTTCAAAAGAGAAATTGAGAATCTCGCAAAATATAATCTTGACCTGATCAGTAATCTTTATGTTTCCAAAAAAGCATCGATTATTGTTCCTACCCACGCTTTGCTGGATGCTGCTTATGAGCGTTCGAAAGGCGATTCCAAGATCGGTTCAACATTGAGAGGAATTGGCCCGGCTTACCAGGACAAAGTAGCAAGATTAGGCCTGCGCGTAGGAGACGTTCTTTCTCCGAACTTTGCTGCCAAATATAAAAAACTGGTTGACGCACATAAAGTAATCCTTGATTTCTATTCATTTGATTACTCGGAGGTGCTTCCAAAATCGGAAGAAAACTTCTTTGGTGCCATTGAGTTTATGAAGCAGTTTTCGTTGGTAGACAGCGAGTACGTTGTCAATGAAGCATTAGCGGAATCAAAAACTGTTTTGGCAGAAGGTGCGCAAGGATCATTGCTTGACATTGACTTCGGTTCCTATCCTTTCGTTACAAGCTCCACAACCATGACGGCTGGTGCTTGCACCGGTCTTGGCATTGCACCAAGTCAGATCGGAGAGGTTTTCGGGATTTTTAAAGCTTACTGCACACGCGTAGGAAGTGGCCCTTTCCCAACAGAATTATTAGAAGAAACAGGTGAAAAAATGCGCCAGGAAGGTCGTGAATTCGGTGCTACAACTGGACGCCCGCGCCGTTGCGGCTGGCTCGACCTGCCTGCATTGAAATATGCAATCATGATCAACGGCGTAACGCAGCTGATCATGATGAAAGTGGATGTCCTTACCATTTTCGACAACATCCGCGTTTGCACCAATTACCGCCTGCCGGACGGAACATTAACAGATCATTTGCCATACGATCTGTGTGACGAAACGGTTGAGCCTGTTTACAAAGATTTTAAAGGATGGCAACAATCATTAGACGGAATACACGATTTTGACGCAATTCCTGACGAATTGTTGGCATATGTGAAGTTCCTGGAAGAAGAATTGAAATTGCCGATCACGTTTATTTCAACTGGGCCGGATAGAGAGGCGTTGATTAGTCGGGAGGCTTCGGCGCTGTCGGTTTAAGGAATAGAAGAAGAGATACTTTCTCTGTCAGCCTGAGTAGAGTCGAAGGCACGTTACTGGGAAGTAGCGTGCCTTCGACTCCGCTCAGGCTGACAATTTTAAGGGGGCTCGGGCTGACAGGATTGAGGGGGCTCAGGCTGGCAAGCCGTAGGGCGCTCCGAATGACGGGCTTTTATGCCAGCAAATTCAACACATCTTCCCTGCTCAACGACTTAATAAATCCTTCTTCATTAGAAATCAAGTCATCCGCTAGCTGCTTTTTCGTTCTCTGCAACGCAAGGATCTTTTCCTCTACTGAATTTTTGGTGATAAACTTATATGTGAAAACCGTACGGTCCTGACCGATTCGGTGGGCTCGGTCTATGGCTTGGGCTTCGATGGCGGGGTTCCACCAGGGGTCGAGGATGAAAACGTAGTCTGCGGCGGTGAGATTCAGACCTAATCCACCGGCTTTCAGCGAAATAAGGAAGATTTTAATGTCGTTGTTGTTTTGAAACAGCTCGACTTGCTCCTGACGATTTTTGGTTGAACCATCCAGGTAAGCATATGTTATCTCCTTCTCATTCAGAAATTGTCTGAAAAGGTCAAGGTGTTTAATGTATTGGCTGAATATCAATATTTTATGGTTCTCGCTGATGACAGTCTGCATTTTGTATAACACATCTTCAAATTTCCCCGAACCATGTGCATATTCCGGATCGACCATAGATGGATGATTGGCTAGCTGCCTGAGCTTGGTAAGACCTTGTAAAACAACGAGCTGTGATTTCGAAATGCCTTCTGTATCAATGCTTTGCAGGATCATATTGCGGTAATATGCTTTCGCTTCCTCATAAGCTTTTTCCTGTTCCTCAGACATGTCGCAATATTGAATGCTTTCGACCTTCTCCGGCAGGTCGGTGGCAACTTGTGATTTTAATCTTCTTAATATGAATGGTTTAATTAGATTATAGAGCCGTTTTGTCTTTTCTTCATCCCCGCGTTTTTCAATCGGGATTTGAAATTCATCCCTGAAAAAGGATTGGCTGCCCAAAAGTCCGGGGTTGACAAAAGACATCTGAGACCAGAGATCCAATGTATTATTTTCAATTGGCGTACCTGTAAGAACGAGCCTGTTAGCGGAATTGAGCTTTCTGACTGCTTTTGTAATGATGGAAGCCGGATTTTTAATCGCCTGAGACTCATCCAGGATCACGTAATTGAAACGATAAGACTGAATCAGCTCAATGTCCAGGCGGACAATGCCATAAGAAGTTAAGATAAGGTCGTAGTTGTCGAATTGTGCTGTATCTTTTTCGCGATTGGTGCCTGTATAGAGCAGCACTTTCATATCAGGCGTGAACTTTTTCGCTTCTAGTTGCCAGTTGTAGAGTAGGGAAGTGGGCATAATGAGCATGGACGGCTCTTTTACACCGGTCTCTTTCTCGGCCTGCAGCAATGCCAGCGTTTGGACGGTTTTCCCCAAACCCATATCGTCCGCGAGGCATCCGCCAAAGCGATATTGTTTCAAAAACCTTAACCAATCATAACCTGTTTTTTGATAAGGACGCAATGTTCCTTCGAAATGCAGCGGCGGTTCAACGGCTTCAATATGGTTAAAATCGCGCAGATTTTCCAGTTTCCGGCTGATTGTGGCGGTGGCAAGATTTTCTTCCTTTAACTCCTGTACCAATGCTAGATGGTGCATACGCAGCCGCAAGGGATCATTCTCACCATCGTGTTCGGTAAAGGAGAAGAACTCGGAATATTTTGTAAACCACCATTCCGGAATTACCGCGATCTCACCGTTGGGAAGCAAAAATTCTTTCTTACGGTTCAGTATATAGCTTCTTAGCTGTATAAACGGAATTTCAAATTCGCCGAATTTTACTTTTGCATTAATATCAAACCAATCGCGTCCCTCCTGAATTGAAATGTCGATGGAGGAATAGCCCAGGAAATAACGTTTTGCATCACTCGTGTTTTGCCTGACCGCAATGCCGTTTTCAGCCAGCAGATTTGCATTGCCCTGCAGCCAGCCGAAAGCTTGTGACTTGGGCATCTGGACCTTGCCATTTCTAATGTTAAGCCCCCATTCTTTCAACAGGGCCACATTCTGACTTTCTATTTCAATACTGCGTTTTACTTTATTGAAAAGATAATCATTGCCTTTCTTTTCCATATGCACGCTCGACGCGTGTGCAAAGCTGTCGTAATGGAAAGAGAAACTGGCATATTGAAATGACAAATCGAAAGCGACGTCGTTGTCCTCCTCTTCGTCAATCACCTCCACGTCGGAATCCTGGAAAAGGGCAGGGGCTTTCTTGGTGGAACTGTATTCAGAGATAGTCAGAACGGTTTTGGGTGTGGAAGACACATTTCGGATTTCGAAACCTCTGGCGACCACGTCATAGGAGGCAATGAGAGGCGCTACAAATCGGCCATAATATTGTTCCTCAACCTGCCCGGGAATGGCAATAAATTTTTTGGCCAAAAATGGTTTGATCTTTTTACCATCCACATGCCCTTCAAAATGCAATAAATGTCCGTCCAGTACGAGCCAGGCTGGTTCTTCGCAGATCAGAAAAGCGTTTTTATACTGAAAATCAACTTTTTGAAATTTGTGGCGGATCGTGGGGAAGTAATGTGTGTTATCCTCGTTTCTGATAAAATGGAAGCGGATCGTTGCTTTTTCGGATTCCCACATTACAGGTTTCCAAAGCGGGTTTCCATCACTTCCCATGATAAAAATATCCTTGCCGCTAAGCCTTTCCAGAATCTTAGCCTTACAGCTTTCAAGATAGGTCGAAATGGCTTCCTGGACCAGTTTATCGCCCTTTTGCGTGTCATAAACTTTCAGGAAAAAATCTACTGCGTTTAATTTCTTAGGATTAAACTTCCGGAGGATCACATCTTGCTGAATGTCGTCGATGAGTCCCACCAGTTCGACGTCACGCTGGTCAATGCCGGTGCGGAATTCCTTAATGTTTTTTGATGAAATGTTCTGGATCTGAAAGGAAAAATCGCCCTGATGATTCAATTGAACCACAAAGGATTCAAAAATGTATCCCAAAAATTCATGATTGAGAATGGAATAAACAATTTTAAACGGCTCTGTGGGAGAAACTTTCATTCTTTTATAGTTGGCTAGGCGTGAAGTGCTTTGTAAAGCGCGGCTCTTGGAATTTAAGAGCCTCTTTACAATTTGGAAAACTTCAAATATAGGTGAAAAGCGACCAATAAAAAAGACTTCCACGCGGAAGTCTTTTTTATATTTTATAGAACAAGTTCCTAGTTTATTGTCGCATAAATTCACGTAAAAAGAGGGCTTACGCGCGGCCTACAAAACATAAAATTGTTCAGGCTGCGGCACCATTACCGGCATTTGTTTATCACGCATCATTTGTTTCAAATCGCGCTCAATGTTCCGCGAAATAGTCAGCATAGGCGTATCCGTAGGTTTGTTTTCGAATGGATCCTGCAAATGGATTGCCATTTTTTCGATCAGAAAAAAGCATCCGGTGATCACGATCAGCACAGGAACCATCAGGAAACCGAAAAGTTCTACCAGTCCGAACGGGAGCAGCAAAATAAAGAAGTGCAGCGCCAGATGAATGTAAAGGCTATACGTTGACGGGAAAACAGTGTTTTTGATCCGTTCGCATTTACCCATCGAGTCCACCAGGCGCGTGAGCGTTGCATCCATCTCAATTTGCTGATAAGGATTTACCCAACCCTGCTTTAATGCATTATTATAATCGCGCGCATGCAGCTGAATTAATCCAACATGCTTATTATCATAATCTTGCAATGATTCGCTTTCTTCTGCTGATACATATTTTTCGATGGCAGGCATTGGGTCTTCTTTTCTAAGACCGTGCGCCAATGCATAGCACCATGCAATTTGGCGTTTAATAATGCGGTTTTTAAATCCATCTATCTGATCCGGATTATAAGGATCATCGATCAGGAACATTACCTGGCGGGCCAGTGTCCTGGAATCATTAACCACAGCTCCCCAAATCTGACGGGCTTCCCACCAACGGTCGTAAGCCTGGTTGGACCGGAATGCGAGCAGGAGTGAAATGATCGTTCCCAGCACCGTAGGCACGGTCATCGGGATTGAGATCTCTGTAATGTTGAAATTTTTATAGATGATCTCAATCGCAAATCCATAAATGGCAACGAACAAAATTTCGTATTTGATCTTGCCAAAAATGTATTTAATGGGAATATTTTTTTTCAGAAGCATATTTCTTGTGAATTTGCTGGTTCCTCTATCTTATCAACATTAATCAGCTCTACGCCAGACTTTTTTATAACGGGTAATGCGTCCAGACTGCTTTTTGACAATTTTGGGATGCCATTGTTTTCTGAGTAAGCAATGAAATCGGCGTCGTGGGCGTCAAGGAAATTTTTGAATGCGGCCAATTTGTTGCCATAGAAAAATTCCACTTTGATGCTATGGACCTTATTTCCGTACAAATTTTTAATAACGTGACACTCTTCCCAGAAAGCTTCTGAAACGAAGTCGTATTCTTTCTTTCTGTAAGTTGAGAAAAGCAGGTCCTGAATGTCGTCTGCCACATGGAAAAGATGTGTAAAGACGATTGAAAATTTTTCCTGCGCATTTCTGGCCAGGATGTGCGCAACCTGCAAGCTTTCAGGGGAAAAGTCAGCCGGGATAACTACAGTCTTCATATTTTCTCGCGTTTTGTTGATAAATACATTGATTAAAATGATAATACAATGTTACAGCGAGGTTGTTAGCACCAATTAAAAGCGGCGTTATAATACAATAAGAGAGTTATTAAAACCGGGTTAGATTATTAAAATGAGATTAGAGCCTGGCTTGTGAGAATGGCAGGAATATTTTAAAGCTCGTTCCCGTACCCACCTGACTGTTAACGGCTATGGTCCCGTTATGCTTTTTGATGATGTTGTTAGCCAGCGGAAGCCCTATCCCATAACCTTTGTAGCGTTCGGTGTTGGATGCCCTGAAAAACGGGACGTAGATTTGGGCGATCTCGCGATCAGGAATGCCGATTCCTACATCCACTATTTCTACAATGGAATGTTTTTCATCAGCAGAAATTATAATGTTCACAGGCTTGTTGTCAGAGTATTTGCAACTATTAAGCACAATATTGGACAATGCGGCCGTCAATAATGTCTGATTTCCATTGATGGTTAATTTAGCTTCGTCATCGGGCAAGTGATCAAAATTGATTTCAACCCTGTTATCTGGAATGATCTTGTCCACAGCTTCTTTTACAGACAGCACAAGTTCATCCACCCGAATAGAGGACCATTGTTCTTTTGTGCCATCAAAGCCCGTCTGAGCGAGTTTCAACATGCTGTTTGCCAAATGTTCCAGCTTTCCGGCTTCATGGTAAATGACTTCGAACGATGTTTTTGCCGCCTCGGGAATACCATCCAGTGAAAGACCCAGCTGCGCTTCGCCACTGATCACCGTAAGCGGGGTTTTAAATTCGTGAGAAGCATTGCTTACGAAGTTGTTTTGTATTTCAAATGTAATTTCAAGCCGATTGAGCATGTCGTTGAATGTGTGTGTAAGGTCGTCGATCTCGTCCTTACTCCCGGCAACTTCCAGCCGCTGATGCAGATTGTGCGCGCTGATGCCCTTCACATTGCTGACAATGCGCCTGATTGGATTAAAAACCTGGGTAGAAAACAGTTTCCCAAATGTGAAAACGAAGAACATTGAAATGAAAAAGCCCACAGTAAGCAGTTTTTTCAGGTTTTCAATCTCTTCCAGACCGTAAAGATCCACCGCAGACGACAGTATAATAATTGTTTTCCCTCCCTGGCTAATGTTCAGACCAACGTAAGAAGTGTCGTTTTTGAAAAAACGGGCAGGTTCTTTCCGGACAATGTTGTCGTAGAAAGAAGGAGGCATGGGCAATTGCTCTTTCAGTTTTTTTGCCTTATCAACTTCACCGTTCTTTATAATGTGATGTTGCTCAAAAGGCAAGTCACCCAAATGCCTTTCTTTAATGTCATAATAAATGGAAGTGGTAGATTTGCTTTCCTGTAATGCTGCATGTCCGATGATGTCGGACCTCACTTCCAGGCGGTGATAAAAGCTGTTCGAAACGCTCTCCGACCCGAAAGTATAGATGAATATACTCAGCGCCACAATGATGCCCGAAGTGAGCATCGTGAAAATGAGTGCAATTTTAGTTTGTATCTTCATAAGACTGGCGCATCACATATCCCATGCCGAAAACGGTATGTATCAGCTTATTCTTTTGATTTTTATCCACTTTTTTGCGGAGATAGTTGATATACACATCCACGACATTGGTGCCCAGATTGAAGTTAATGTCCCAAACATTTTCCAGGATCTCCATTCTGTTCAGCACTTTATTTCTGTTGTTGATCAAAAATTCGAGCAGGCGAAATTCTGTGGCGGTGAGGTCAATGGTTTGCCCGTTTCTTTGCACGATCTTGGTCTCGGTATTCAAAATCAGATCTGCGATTTTCAATGTTACGCCATTATTTTCTTTTTCAAGTTCTTTTCCCCGTCTTGTCAGCGTCCGTATGCGGGCTTCGAGCTCGGCCAGCTTGAATGGTTTCGTCATGTAGTCGTCGGCACCAGCGTCCAGTCCCGACACAATATTTTCAGTTGTGCCTAGCGCGGTGAGCATAAGGATAGGAGTAGCAAAGCCAGCGCTGCGGATCTTTCTGCAAACCTCCATGCCATTGATCACAGGCAGCATCAGGTCGAGAATAATCATATCGAATGCATGGTGCGTGGCCATTTCCAGCCCGGATTTGCCATCCATCGCCACCGTTATTTCATGTCCCGAAGCAGAAAGACTTCTTTGAATGAGGGAGATCACACTGGGTTCGTCTTCGATAAGCAAAAGCTTCATGCGGGCAAAAATTGAAAAATCGTCAGGATGATAAATGTAGAAAAGTATTGCTTAATTAAAGCATAAGGGCAAGAAAAAAGCCTCTGGTGAGATTCCAGAGGCTTTGTACCGGGGACGGGAATCGAACCCGTACGAGCGTTTCGGCTCACAGGATTTTAAGTCCTGCGTGTCTACCAGTTCCACCACCCCGGCATTAGCCACGTAATTAAGATGGCATATAGAGAAAAAAAGCACCGTTTCCGGTGCTTTAACCTCTGAGCGAAAGACGGGGTTCGAACCCGCGACCTCGACCTTGGCAAGGTCGCGCTCTACCAGCTGAGCTACTTTCGCATAACCGTTTTTGATTATGGTGGTGCAAATGTAGGTACAGGCAGTATGTGACGCAAGTTTTTGAGTGAAATATTTAGTAAAAAAATCTCGACTTTTTATTAACAAATTGTTACTCAATCGGTAGGCAATACATATTTTTTTATTTGGAGCGGAATTTTCTAAAAAATCAGAATGTAACGCAGGGCTTTCGTAGCAAGTGATTCACGGGCTGGCATAAATTTTCTACCGCCCGTCCTATTTAATTCTAGCACTTTATATTTTAGTTACCTTTGCCTCCTTTGACAGGATTGCTTAGATTACTGTTTCAATGACAGATCCTGTCTTCGTTCCGATTTATTTGTTTTAAAAAATATTGTATTCATGTTTTCTAACGAAGTTCTGTTTTTTGGCGGGTTTATATTGGTCATCAGCGTAATGCTGCTTTTGGACCTGGGCGTTTTTAATAAAAAAGACCATGTTGTAAAATTTGGTGAAGCTGCCGCCTGGACGGTTGCCTGGATTTTCCTTGCCCTTGTCTTCTATGTGATCATTAATACACACGGTGACCTCGTGCACGGAATGAACAATTTTGCCGACTTGTCCGCAGTAAAAGACAAGTATGCGCCGCATTTAAAGCTTATTCCCGGCGACTATGAGGGCAGTCTCGAGATTTATCGAAAGAACATGTCCCTTGAATTTATCACGGGATATCTGCTTGAATATGCGCTTTCAGTCGACAACATATTTGTCATTATCCTGATATTCTCATCTTTTGGTGTCAGGCCGATATATTATAAAAAAGTGCTTTTCTGGGGTGTTCTGGGCGCAATTATCATGCGTTTTATCTTTATTTTCCTTGGTTCCGCACTAATGCAGCGCTTTGAATGGATCATTTACATTTTCGGTTTACTGCTGGTTTACCAGGGTGGCAAGATCTTTTTTGAAGGTGGCGAGGACGAAAAAATTGACCCGGCCAAACATCCGGTTGTAAAGTTTGCTTCGAAATACCTGCCGGTTTTTCCAAGATATGTCCGCGAACACTTCTTTGTTTTGAAAAAAGGCAAGTGGATGGTAACCCCGCTTTTTGTCGTTGTCCTGATCGTTGAATTCACCGACCTCATCTTTGCAGTTGACTCAGTTCCGGCCGTTTTTTCGGTTACAAAAGATCCTTACGTCGTATTCTTTTCCAATATTTTCGCCATCATGGGGCTTCGTTCCATGTTCTTTTTCTTGAGCAACATTATGGGCCTTTTCCGCTTTCTTAAATACGGATTGGGTGTTTTGCTCGTGTTTATCGGTGGGAAAATGCTTTTCCATACACAACTGGAAGCGATCGGATTTGAAACTGTTTATTCCCTTTATGTGATTCTGGGCATTTTGGCGGTTAGTATCCTGGCCTCTGTAGTGTTTCCGGAGAAAAAGGAAGTAACTCCTGAGACCATATCCAATAGTTAAGCAGTCAGGCTCGTTTGAGTATCTATGAATCGCATTCTAAAAGCTTACTTAAAACGCCTTACAAATCTTAGCACACGCAATAAATCGCTATTGCTGTCCGGGTTACCATCGGAACAGTTTCTGGATCTTCATGAAACCGATTTTTTGCTGGAAAAGCCGTCTGTTGAGCTGGTAAGGCAATTGGTGCTTGGAAAGACCCGTATTGCGCTTTGCGACGTTGCCGATTCCCGGTTCGAAAAAGTGAATGAAGTCAGCAAGAAGCTGCGGAAAATTGCGCGTACGGAAAGATTTATTGAAGAGGAGCGGGGTTCGCGGGATTTGTATGTAGGTTATCCGTTTGTAAAGGGAAAACTTTCAGATGGAACCCCCATTCACGCGCCGTTTTTGTTTTTCCCGGTCACATTGAAAATGGATAGGGAGCAATGGTGCCTTTTTGAGGTTCCCGAAAGTGAAGTAATCCTCAATTCGAGTTTCGCGCTTGCTTATGCGCATTTCAATGAGTCGCCGATATCAGACGAAGTTCTCGAAAAGTCGTTTGAAGACTTTCCCAAAGATTTTCTGGAATTCAGGACGCAGGTGTATGAATGGTTGAAGTCTACTCCCCTGAAAATCAATTTCAATCAGGAGCTCTTTGACGATAAAATTGTGGCATTTAATGCACAGAAAAGCTCGGAACTGATTGCTAATGAGCGTAACGGGGAATTGAAGCTTTTCCCGGAAGCGGTGCTCGGGATTTTTCCTCAGGCGGGTTCCTATCTTGTTCCGGATTATAATTTGCTCCTTGAAAAAGCGCAGGATGACTCTTTTTCCATTCCGCTGCTCGCAGAAGACGAGCTGGAAACGGACTGGGATGGGCAAACGGACACTGTAGATTCACCTTTCAAAAACAAAACGGTAAGGGAAGAGGAGATCTTGACGCCATTTCCTATCGACCAATCTCAGGAGGAAATTATTCTGGCTGTAAAGTCCGGTAAATCGGTGGTTGTGCAAGGTCCCCCCGGCAGTGGCAAATCGCAGCTTATTTGTAATCTGATGGCGGATTTTGCCTCTAGAAGAAAGCGTGTATTGCTGGTTTGTCAGAAAAGGGTTGCGCTCGATGTTGTATATCAAAGACTTCAAACGATTGGTATGACCGGTTTCGTGGGCCTTATTCACGATTTCAAGAATGATCGTCCTGCGCTTTACAGACAGCTGGCCTCACAAATTGAAAAGGTTGAGGAATATAAACAACAAAATTACAGTCTGGATGCGGTTTTTCTGGAAAGGCAATTTACGCAGCAAAGCAGGGCAATAGATCGTACGGTTCAGGATTTGAATGCATTTCGCGAAGCATTATTTGATGAAACGGAATGTGGGGTAAGCATCAAAGAACTTTATCTGAAAAGTGATCAGAAGGGCCCGAATGCCGATATTAAGGAGCATTACCGGTTTTTCCGGATGGATAATCTGGATCATTTCAGAAGACGACTTAAGACGTATAGCGTGTATGTTTTGCATTTTTCTGCCGATCACGTCTGGGCAAAACGCAAAAGCTTTGCCAATTTTGGGTTAAGCGAATTGCGAAGCATGGAAAAGATGCTTTCTGAATGGCCGGAGGTGTTTTCCAAACAAGTGAAAAGGTTTGAGTTTTTGACCAAACAGCCTTTTTCTTTGGATTATTTACAAAGGAAAAGTGAGATCACGGAGCGCCTGACGGACATTACCGCGCTGATTTCCAGTGCAACTACATTTGATCTTTTCAAAAAATATATATCTGACCTTGCGAGCGGACACGAGCGGCTCGCATTCATCAGGCAGACGACGGATGCACTGGAAGGTTATCTTTCCGAAGATGGTATCGAATTTTCCCTTCCAAAAGACAAACTGCATTCCTTTCTGCAATCTCTGAGAAAATCAATCGATGCCAATAGTTCTGCGGTTTCAGGGCTTTGGTGGAATATGTTTGGAAAAGAGAAAAAGGAAGTAGAACGGGTTGCAAAGAAAAATGGGCTGTCAACCTCCCTGGATGATCTTTCGGCACTTGAAATAAAAGTCAAAAACCGGATTGAGCTGGAAAGTTGGCTGACAAATAAGAATCTAAATTTTGACCCAAGGTACGTTGATCTGGATGAAGGCAATGTGGGTGCGCAGTACGTTTCGTTTTTTCAAAATTCCGAAGCCGCAGCCGATGCAGCGGTGAGGGCAACATTAGATCCCTGGTTTACGACTTTGAAGCTTATTGCCCACGAAAGTGTAACCGCAGACGTATTTATTCAAAGCCTTGACGATCTGATATCCTGGATCGGGGTTTGGAGTAAATTGGAAGCAGCAATGTCTCCATTTCTGTTGCCGCAACAAATCAAGAAACTGCTGGAAGACCCGGGCTTATACAGTGAGGAAATGCTTGCGTCGCTCACCAGGGATTTTGATTCATTGGTGGATATGGATAGTTTGTTTGAAAATATGACCTTCCCTGAGCAAGCCATGACCAGGATTATCGTGGACCAAAGCAAAAAGTTGGGATTATCGAACGCGGAGGACCTCGTAAATTTCTTTGAAAATAGCATCCGGCTTGCCTGGATCGAACATATCGAAACAAAATTTCCTGATTTGCGTGCAGTTACTTCATTGAAAATGAAACAATGGGAGACAAATCTGCAAGAAAGCATTACAGAAAAACAGAAGCTGAGCACAGACATTACCGGCATTAAATTGCGTGAAGCCACTTATGAGGATATCGAAAAAAACAGGCTCGGTAACCGCGTTACTTACCGGGAACTGGGGCACCAGGTAACCAAGAAAAGAAAGATCTGGCCGATCAGGAAACTGCTCGAAAGTTATACAGACGAGGTTTTTTCGTTGGTTCCGTGTTGGATGGCCTCGCCAGAAGCAGTCTCTGCCATTTTTCCAATGCAGTCAGCCTTGTTTGACCTGGTGATATTTGACGAAGCGTCGCAATGTTATGCCGAGTATGGCTTGCCGGCCGCGTTTCGTGGAGCACAAATTGTGGTTACAGGCGACAGCAAGCAGCTGTCTCCTAGTGATTTGTATAAAATCCGATACGAAGAAAAAGGGGAGGAGGAAGAATACTCAGCGGCTATCGAAATTGAATCATTGCTCGACCTCGCAGCGCAATCGCTTGACCAATATCAACTTACAGGACACTATCGCAGCCTTTCGCTGGATTTGATTGATTTCTCGAATCGGAATTTTTATAAAGATACATTGAGGTTGCTTCCGGATTTTTCAAGAATAAATGACGATCAGCCTGGAATCCAATATATTAAAACGGATGGAGTTTGGAAAAACAACATTAATGTTGTTGAAGTTGAGCAAGTTATTGAATTGATAAAAGAGCTTGGTGAAACCGGTAAGAGCATTGGCGTTGTGACGTTTAACTTTTACCAGCAAAATGCCATTCAGGATGCATTGGAAAAGGAAAATGTTTCCGTTAAAGATCTCTTTGTCAAGAACATCGAGAATGTTCAGGGCGACGAACGCGACATCATTATTTTTTCAATGGGATATGCACCTGATGAAAAGGGAAAGGTTTCCATGCAATTTGGAAGCTTGAACATGCAGGGCGGCGAAAACAGGCTTAATGTGGCGGTTACGCGTGCGCGGGAGCGAATTTACTTCGTAACGAGCCTCTGGCCATCACAGTTGCAAACGGATCAAACGGCCAATGCAGGCCCTAAAATACTGAAAGCATATCTTGAATACGCACTCAATGTATCAGAAGGGAAATTTCACCCTGAGCCATTTAAAGCCGGAAAATTCAGGTCCGACTGGCTTCTGAAAGACCAGCTGTTGAAGCAAAATGATGATTTCGGAAAGGAGCTTCCGTTTGGGGACATTACAATAAAAAAAGAAGGGGTTTATAAGGGTTTGATCCTCACTGACGATGATTTGTACCATTACAGTAAATCGTCAAAAGAACCGCACGCTTATCTACCCCTTCTTTTGCAGCAGAAAAACTGGCCTTACAGCCGGATTTATAGCCGCGAGTATTGGACTAAAACGGTGAATTACGAGCCATTATAGCTCCTTAATCCGGATATTTCTGAAAGAAACTTTGTTGCCGTGATCCTGTAAAGCGATTTTGCCTTTTGCAGAAGCACCAAATCCTTCCCAGGTTTTGAATTTGCTGTTGGAAACCAATTTATCCCATTCTCCGCCTTGCGTTGGGAAATCGACCAACTTCTGGCCATTCAACCAACTTTCACCACGACCGCCTTTCACTACTATTTTTGCTTTGTTCCATTGTCCCGCTGGTTTCACAGCTGCGAAATCTTTTGGAGGAAGCATGTCGTAAAGTGATCCGGATTTGTGATTTCCTGCCTTACCCGCTTTTGCGTCAGGGTGTTTCACGTCATCCAGGATCTGGATTTCAGGTCCGGTTGAATATGGACAGCAATATTTTTTATCTTCAATTACATGATAAATAATGCCGCTGTTGCCGCCTTCGGATATCTGCCATTCCAATTCTAATTCGAAATCGCCGTATTCTTTGTCCGTAACAAGATCCTTGCCGCCTTTTTCCGCAAGAACAATAGCGCCGTTTTCAACTTTCCATTGTGGCAACACCTCGTCCGACTGCCAGCTATGCCAGCCGTTCAGGCTTTTTCCGTCGAATAATTTCACCCATTTTCCCTTTTCCTGCGCCTCTGCGGTGTTTGAGATAAAAGCCAGTGAAAATAATGCAACCACGCCAGCCTTAGTGAAAGCACGCCAATTTGTAAAATTCATATCCTTGTTGTTAAAGTTTTGGAACACAATATTAAGTACTTTTCAGTTTTTAATTACTTATTTGAAAAAAGTTAAGGCGCGATTGTCGTGCGCGTCTTCAGCACAACGATATTTAATTGATAATCTGATGGCATCTATATTTTCAAAAATTGTAAAAGGTGAAATTCCCAGTCATAAAATTGCCGAGAATGATGATTTTCTGGCATTTCTGGACGCATTTCCTATTACAGCAGGGCACACATTAGTTATTCCCAAGCGAGAAATTGACTACATTTTTGACCTCGAAGAAAAGGCGTATTCAGACCTTTTTCTTTTTGCCAGAAGCATTGTCCCTGCTTTGCAAAAAGTTGTTCCGTGCTTGCGTATTGGTCTGACGGTAATTGGATTAGAAGTGCCGCATACACACATTCACCTGCTGCCTTTGAACAGCATGGCAGATGCAGATTTCTCAAAAAAGATAAAGACTTCTCAGGATGAACTGGCTGCGCTGGCTGCGAAGATCAGGGCTGAAATTCAGTAGGCAGTCTGGAATCTTATAGGAGTCGATCAATTAAAGGAAAAATCTTTTCTGATTGCCAGCATAAACCCGTGGGTTTTGCGATATAAATCCCCGATATCGCTTGCATAAGATCCTTTAATAGTCATTCCTCCGAGAACATTAACATCCGTTTGAGCTCCGATAAGACCAGAGAATTGTTTTGGAGAACCTACAAAACGTTCTCTGTATGATCCCGAATTGCTGGAAAAAGACATTTTTGTATGCCATTGCACCTTTCGGAATAGTGTTCCCCTTAAACCCACGTGCCAGACCAGCACACGATTGTTACTGGTGAAATTGTCGGCGTAATTTGGCCATTTCCAATTTGTCTGTGAAGTAGGAGGGATAAATGGCGTTCCTATGGTGCGATCGTGGTAGGACCATCCGTCGCGAATTTGTTGATTGTTGAAATAATTATCATTACCACGTTTCTTACCATTCCCCAGCTCAAACTGGTCGCCGCCTTGATCCTTGGTGAAAAGCATTTCCAAAACGCCTTCGGTTATTTCGAAGTTAGCTCCGTATGAATTCTTCCTTTTGATACGAAGGCCCGTCAATCCATCCTTTATGCCTTCCATATAAAATAGGGAGCCATCTTCGTAAATGAACTGCCGGTACAAATAAATGGTGCTCCCGTAGGTCTCAACTTCAATTGCTAAATCTAACGAGCCTAAATGGTTCCCTACGCGGTTAGTGCTGTCAAAATGGGAAATATCGTTTCCAGTTCCTCCTATCGTTCCAAAAACGGCGTAAACGTAATTAGCGAAGCCATCCGGTAATTTCCCACTCTCTGGATCTTTGATTAAATATTTTGTTTTCCCGCCCCATTGCACTTGATGGTTGAACCCACCATACAATTTAAGTTTTGAATTAACTTTTCCTATCCGAGCATAGAAGGCCTTTTGATGAAATTTGAGACCGCTGGTTACGGGCCTGCCTTTCTCAAAAAGTCCGTCTGAATAAAACGCATTGAATGAAATCCACCCTTTTGTAAACGGAACGGCCACAAAGCCGTTTGTTCCAATGGATATCTTGGGTATTGGCAGGGCATTTCCTGACCAGGCATAAGAGCCCGTGCCCAATGTGGAGTCGGCAAGGCCGACATATTGTTTTTTTCTTCCTACAAAAAGTTCCCAGTTTTTGTATCTCAATGTCGCATGCAGTTGCGGTATGAGCAATTTTTTGTTTTCGTTAAAATTCCCGACCGCTTCAACACCAACTCCGGCACGCCAATTGGAAGAAAGAGGCCAATAGTTTTCAAGGGAGATACGCGCTGTTCCGGCTGGAACGTCGAGCGGCACAGTGCCAAATTGATTGGCCTGGATCCAGAATGGAGTGTGCGTATTGGTGCTTCCAAAACCTGCTATCTCAATAAAATTATTAGTAGAATCCGCATATTCGGTCACCTGGCCAGACTCCTCCGATTGAGAAAAACCGGCTAATGAAACACAAAGCAGAAATAGTAGGATCGGAAAGATTTTCATAGGCATACCCTCAAGCTTTTTCGTAATGTGTATACTGTGACATCTGACAAAAATAAGTATAACTTTTTGCTATTCATATTGGACATATTAGGAATAGCAAAAAGCGATCCTAATCCAAAAATCCACTTTTCCTTAAACCAATGATCAAGCCATGTGAATCAGGGTAAAGTTGGCCAAAATCAGATGTAATATTGGTAAAAACACTACAACCGTTTAATAATTTAAGGTTTCTTTCCGCAGTAAACGATAAAGAAACTTGCTCTTTCATAGAGTCAAAAGGACTCAATAGAGAGCCAGAATTTCTTGAAAAAGTGCCTTTCAAGCCAAAATACGTTTTAAGCCAGGAAGCCGTAATACCAGTATGAAACGCCCAGAAACGGTTATTATTAGTAAATTCCGAAGCATTGACGGGCAGAGATCCACGTGTAATGCGAGACGACGGAGCCAGTGGCGTGCCAATTCCCCTGTTGAAATACGACCACCCGCGTTCATAAATGTAACTATTGTAATAATTCCCTTTCTCATAAATTGCCAGGCCCGACAACGGCGATTTGTTTGTCTGACTATTAGTGCCAACAGCTTCCAATAGAAAACTCTGAAATGCGAAACGGGATGATCCCGCGGGCAAAGGTCTTATTCTCTTTACCCTGATCCCGTTCAAGCCATCATCTAAATTGATAATGCTGAAAAGTGAGCCTGTCTCGTAAATGTTTTGTCTGTAAACAAAGTAAGACCATGTTTTTCCCCGCCATTCTGCTCCGATGTCAACAGTTCCGAAATGATTGCCAACCTTATTGTATTTCAAAGTTTTACCGGAAATTGTATACCAATAGGCTTTCAGGGGGTCCAGATTATAGAGTGGAGTAATTTTTTCCTGTCCACCCCAAACTGCCTGATGATTGGCTCCCAGGTAAACATTCAAGCGGTCAGTGGGTTTTCCGAAGCGGAAGTACAAAGATTTCTGGTGGAAATATGTATATGAAACTTCCCTTTCGACTCCGTAATTAAGTCTGCTGTTTCCCAGATAGCCTTCTGAATAAGAAAACTTCAGTGACACAAGATTTTTCGTAACATACAGCGGAAGATATTCCGGAATTGATATTTGTATTCGGGGAAATGGCCGGGAGTTTCCGGCAACGGACATTGAACCGGATGTCATGGTAGTGTCCATAAGTCCAACCACATTGCTTTTTTGACCAGCCAGGATTTCCAGTTTGCCTACTTTTCCGGCTATGTAAGCGTCCGATAGAAATACTTTTCCCGTTTTACCATAACTCGCAATCCCCTGAATGCCAGCGCTCCATTGGAAAGTCCTTGGATTGTGCGGATTATAAATTTTGTATACACCTGCATTAACAAGGCCAAAATTCCCATCCATTGGAATGTTACCGTTCTGGTTTGCATGTGCCCAGAAGGGAGTTTGATCCGTTGCGCCAGACAACATCAGGCTGGCTCGATAGTAAACAGTTGAGTCTTGGGCGTGAGCATTTAACGCGAGACAGATAATTACGGCAAAAAGGCAGACTCGCATCTGAGAGATTGGGACCGGCATTTAAATGTAAAAATTACTCATTAAGGGACTGAGTTGATTTCCCAAAGTTATCTGATAAAACCGGATTTTCTCCATCCTATCAAAATAGCAGTGTTGTTTGGGTAAAAATGTCCAAAATCCGTGCCTAAAGACAGGTTCAAATGGCTTTCGTTCATAAATGTCAAGGGTATTTCAGTGCGTGCGAGCAAAGACGTCTGGTTGAGCGAACCGCTAAACGGCCTGTTATATGTCCCTGAATTAATGGAGTGGCTTGCTTTCAACAGAAATGTGACTTTGTTAATCGAGCCGTCTATTCCGGCATGAAGTGCGATAAGGCGATTATTTGCTGTAAAAAGGTTTGGCGAACTTCTCAATTCGCCTCTCATCAGATGTTGAGGAGCAATTAGTGGCGTGCCGAGCGTTCTGCCCTTATATGACCAACCTTGACTGTAAACGTAATGATTGAAGTAATTATCACGGCCAAAGGTGCCTGTTACAAAGTCAAAAACGTCTCCACCCTGGTATTTTGTGTACACGTATTCCAGCAGTATTGTATTTAAACGAAAACTGTCATATTGACGGGTGTTTCTCTTAAACCTCAGCCCGTTAAGTCCGTCGGTGATGTTGGAAACGTTGGCTATCGAGCCGTCTTCGTAAATACTTTGGCGGTATAAGAAAGTTGTCCAGCTTTTTCCTTGTAATTGTACTCCGACATCAATCGTACCAAAGTGATTTCCTACCCTGCTGGCCGCCCAGGGCTTACCAAGGACGACATAACCATAGGCTTCGGAGCGTTTGAGCCCACCTGAGAAAATCTTATCTTCCCCACCCCACATTACCTGGTGGTTAAATCCTGCAAAAAGATTTAGAATGTGGCTCTTCTTCCCGAGTTTAAGGTAAATGGATTTTTGGTGAAGATATGTTTCAGGCACGGTTATCCTGTTTCCGTAAATTGATTTTGCCGGTCCAAACAAACCATCAGAATAGGAAAACTTGAATGAGATAATGTCGTTCCCCGGAATAATGTTGACGAAGTGGGGCGTTGAGATCTGAATTTTAAGGTAGGGTCTCGCATTGGAAGATATTGCAACACTCCCGGTGGTTAATAAACTGTCACCCAGCCCATAAAACTCTTTGCGTTGTCCAATGCTAACCTCTACCGGGCCAGCTTTGGCCGCAAGAAAAAGGTCAGTAAAGAATACCGAGGATGATTTGTTTGCCCTCGCTACAAACTCTGCTCCCGCTGACCATTGAAAAAAGCGGGGATTGTGCTGGTTATAAAGCTTATGGAAACTTGCCTGAGCGAGCGCAAACGAACCGCTTGTTGGGATTACACCATACGTATTTGTGTGAAATAAGTATGGTGTTTGTGTTGAAGCCAGGGCGCCTTTAATTTCCGCAGAATAGTGTAAAGTTGAATCTTGAGAGAAACCGCCTGCTTGCGTTGCTACATAAAGTAGCAGCATTAAGAATAAATTCCTCATGCAGAACTTTTTAACTGCGAAAAACAAATCCGGGAATTAATCTAGCGACCTCTCTTGCCGAAAATTACAACGGCTGTAAGCAGGATAATTTTCAATTCCAGATACAATGACCAGTTTTTGATGTAATAAAGATCGTACATCAGCTTATGGCGCGCATCGAAAACGCCTGCTCCGTAGGAATACATAACCTGAGCATAACCTGTAATTCCGGGTTTGATAGCATGCCTGCTATTATAGTAAGGAATCAGTTCGTCGAAGGTTTCTGTAAAAACCTGTCTTTCCGGCCTTGGGCCTATGAGTGACAGATCTCTCTTGAATATATTGATAATCTGTGGAAGCTCGTCAATCCGGCTCATTCTCATAAATGATCCGTACGAAAATGTTCTCGAATCGTTTTTCTTGGAGAAAGTTGCCCCATTGGATTCTGCATCCAATGCCATAGAACGAAACTTGATACATTTGAATGATTTGTTATCCATACCAACCCGTTCCTGATAATAGAAAACAGGACCAGGAGACTGAAACTTGATCCGGAAATAACTTAAAATCCAGAGCGGGAGGGTCAGCGTGAAAAGGATGATAGAGACTGAGACGTCAATAATCTTTTTAGGATACCTGACTCTTTTGCCGAAAGCCGGCATGTCCGTAATATTCGGATTAAGTTCAGAAATGTCGTCAGGAATGTAAACCTTCTTTAAGTTTTTCTCGCAAAAGTCGTAAACCGTTGTGATCCGTATCGACTTGTTTTTACGAATAACCAACTCGTAAATTACTTTGTTTCGCTTGTCGTAATGTGGATTTGTGACAAGATGGACTTTTTCAAATTTGTCCAGCAAAGGCCGTACCGTATAATTGATCAGATAGTCATCGTCTGCGGTATGCGGAACTAAAATAATCTCCCTGTAAATCCCTCGCAGAAGCTTGAGGTCGTATTTCTGAAGAAAATAGTCATAACTTGTGATAATCAGAATTTCATCGGTAGAAGCGTTTTTGCTTAACAATCGATGTACGTACTTTCGATTAGAAACAGAAGTTTGATCCATATGTGTGCGGCAATAGTAAATTAAGAGCGTGTGCAAAAAGAATGCAATTATAACCTAAAATTTCTTAATTTGAAACATTTAGCTTGTTATAGTGAACCTTCGGTGCGTTTCAACTATTTTAAGGCCGATAATCCGAACCAATGCAAAACAATGAATTGGGCAAATTATGGAAGGGGAGGATGTCGTTAAGTATTCTATAAAAGATAAGTGTGATTGATTTATACTGGTGTGCAAGTTATTATTTTTTAATTTTTTTTCAAGACTTATGCGGGGATAAATGTGCATTGTAAAATGTGTGTATCGCTTTCCATAATTGTTGCTGTTCAAAATTCTTGAGAACAAATTGTTGCGCTAACATCCCCATCTTTTCGCTTGCCTGCCGGTTTCCTATCAGTTTTTCGCAAGCTTCAACAATCGCTTCAACGCTTTTGGGCTGTATGAGAATTCCGGTTTTTCCATCCTCGATCATTTCATTGCAGCCGTTAATGTTGCTTGCTATGCATGGAATGCCCATAGCGCTCGCTTGTAAAAGTGCCTGGGGAAAACCTTCTCTGTAACTTGGAAATACGAAGATGTCGGAAGCGGCCAGAAACTTTCGCACATCATTTTGGTGTCCGACCGCGATGATAGATTTGTTATTAATGATTTCACTATCAGTTGTTTCCTCTAAGGGATTCAAATCCTCAGGCGCGCCAATCAGTATGAGTTTGAGATTTTGATGACGCTTTTCGAGAATTTGAAACGCTTTTACTAACTCATTAACTCCTTTATAATTGGCAAGCCGGCCCATAAAGGCCAGAACTGTGTCGTGCTCTTGAATGCCGTGCTGTTTTCTGAAATCCCTGCTTTCTGCCAGTAATTTTGCATTTACAGCGAAATAATCCAGGTCGATACCATTGCTGCTGCCATTTCCCACTACGCTCACTTTTGATTTATCCGAACTCAGATTGTTGTCCAGGATGAATTGTTTAAGCTCCTGAGAGTTAGGTAATACCCAGTCTGCGCACCAATAAGTCAGAGACTCTACAAAGTTGAGCAGTTTCCTTTTTGGGCCTGTCACTTCCATCAGCGGTAAGCCGGCAACGGTGTGCATTTTAAGAGGAACATTGCAGATGTATGCTGCCAGCATTCCAATAATTCCAGCCTTGGGTGAATGTGTGTGGACAACATGCGGCTTAATTTTTCTGATCAGCCGAATGGCCTTGAACAAGGCAGCCAAATCTTTAAACGGCGTCAGCTCTCTGGAAAGCTGGAGTGGATAAAAGTGCGCTTTCTGACTTTCCACCATCTCCGGAACATGCTTGTCGGGCGTGCTGGACATGTATACATCCATCCCGTTTTCCGACATATATCTCAATTGTCCTTTGAGTAGTATACGTAGCGAATAAGTTTCGGTGGTTATTCTAAGTAATTTGATTTTGTTCATCTAGGTGTGCTGCTGTTACATCCAAAAATTATCAGGACGCGCCAATTAATTCCTGAAAATACGTGATGGTTTCCTTCAAGCCATCTTTAAATAAAATCTCAGGTTGATAATGCAATTGATTGCTGGCTTTTGAGATATCTGCAAGGCTATGCTTTACGTCCCCTTTTCGTTCGGGCTTATAAACAGGTTCCAGCGAGCTGCCTAAATTCTCGGTAATGGCAGATACAAGTTCTGTCAGCGAAGTTTGCTCGTTGCAAGCGACATTAAAGACTTCGTGCTTTACAATATTGTCCGTAAGCAGCGCCTTAATGTTTGCCTGAACTACATTTGATACGAATGTGAAGTCTCTGGAAGTAAGTCCATCTCCATTGATTACAGGTGTTTCACCATTTAAAATTTGAGTAATAAATAGCGGAATCACTGCGGCGTAAGGCCCATTAACATTTTGTTTAGGCCCAAAAACATTGAAATACCTCAAACCGATACTATGGAATTGATATGTACGGGAATACACATCCGCGTAAAGTTCGTTCACATATTTGGTGACCGCGTAAGGCGATAACGGATTTCCTATGACAGCTTCCTGTTTTGGCAGCGTAGGGCTGTCGCCATAAGTGGACGATGAAGCTGCATACACCATTCGTTTTACTCCGGCTTCTTTGGCTGCTTGCAATACATTCAGAAAGCCGCTGATATTGACATCATTGGTTGTAATTGGATCATTGATACTTCTCGGCACCGATCCAAGTGCTGCTTCGTGCAAAACAAAATCAATTCCTTGCATGGCCTCTGTGCAGGTTTTGTAATCGCGAATGTCCCCTTCAATAAATTGAACTTCACCCCTTTCTATAAATTCAGCAATGTTCTCCAGATAACCGGTTGACAAATTATCGAGGACAACAATCTTGGCAGCTTGATATTGAACAAGATAAGCGACAAGATTTGAGCCGATAAAACCGGCACCTCCTGTAATTAAAAACTTGGAGGATGAGATATCCTGCTGATGATATTTATTGAAAGTCATGGGATACAAAACGACGAATTGTGTACTGAGAAAGCAATTGCAATTTATAATGAGCAGGCATGGAATTACAGCCTGGCGTACATTTTTTCTTTTGGAAATATTCCTTTTACATCGTAAACGATAGGGCCATTTTCTCCTGAGGGTATTTGAAGATCGAGCAACTGATCATGACCAACGGCTGCGATAATGCCCTGGTATTTTTCGATTTCTTCCAGATTATCGATTAATGTAATCCCATATTCGTGCTGAACCTCCTTTTTGTCGGCCCAGGGATCATAAACATGAACATTCATTTCATAAGATTCCAGTTCCCTGATAATGTCAATAACTCTGCTATTACGAATATCAGGGCAGTTTTCCTTGAAAGTAATCCCAAGGACCAGCACATCCTGGCCTTTTATTTTACGTTCACTTTGTATGAGCAGTTTGATAAACTGGGTGGCAACATACGGACCCATTGAGTCATTTAACCGGCGACCAGCCAGAATGATCTCCGGATGATAACCTACTTCCTTGGCCTTTTGCGCCAGATAAAAAGGGTCAACACCAATGCAGTGCCCGCCTACCAGTCCCGGTTTGAACGGGAGAAAATTCCACTTCGTTCCCGCTGCTTCTAGCACTTCGCTGGTGTCGATTTTTAGCAGGTTGAAAATTTTTGCGAGCTCGTTAACAAAGGCAATGTTGATGTCACGCTGTGCATTTTCGATCACTTTGGCGGACTCGGCCACCTTGATGCTCGAAGCTTTAAATGTACCGGCCGTGATGATAGCGCCGTACAAGTTATTTACTTCTTCTGCAATCTCAGGAGTCGATCCAGAAGTCACCTTTCTGATTTTCGTCAAAGTGTGATGCTTGTCGCCGGGATTGATCCTTTCCGGAGAATAACCGCAGAAAAAATCCTGGTTAAATGTCAACCCGGAAATCTTTTCCAGGATCGGAACGCAGTAATCTTCCGTAACGCCAGGGTAAACGGTTGATTCATAGATGACAATGTCACCAACTTTTAAATTACGCGCAACAGTTTCCGTAGCCTTCCTGACTGGAGTAAGATCAGGATTATTGAATTGATCAACCGGGGTAGGGACTGTGATGATAAAGATGGAGGCTTGCTTAATGTTGTCCGGATCTGAGGTAAACCTCAATTTAGCAGCAGCTTTTAAACCGTCCGAATCAACTTCAAGTGTTCGATCAAAATGATTAATCAGTTCATTAATTCTTTGCTGATCAATGTCAAGCCCTATTGTTTCAAAAATTTTACCAAATTCAACTGCAAGAGGCAGGCCCACGTAACCAAGGCCGATTACACAAATTGACTTATTTTCTAGGTGCATATAGTCTGTTATAATTGTCAATAATTGACAAAAATAGTTGATACGCGGAAAAATCGGTTGCCTTTGATGTAAAAATGTTTAATGCCGACTTAAAAGTGCGTCAAGGCTGCACTGTCCAGGTTCCTATCATTTCCTTTACCTGCCAGGAATTTGTGGTGGTTTTGCGCAAGGTGATCTTATTACCTACCACATTACTTTGAATGTACTTTCCTTTATTAACCGATATTGGAAGGATGTTGTCATTTATGGTCGGTATCAGTCGTAGGATCTGTCCGTTACGCACTTCAAAAGTTATTTCAGGATAGTTAGCAGGCAAACCATTTAGTGAAATAGTTCTTGTTCCGGTTGAAGTTGCGTTATGGAATATCCTTTTGTAAAAACCATAAGTTAGCGTTCTGTTAAGTTGAGCAATGTCAAAAGTCAGCTTCTCGTGCTTGTCGGACAATGCAAAATTGTCTAAAACAGCAAAGTGTACATATTTTAAGACATCAAGACCTTCCAGCGTCACCGGGTCTATAAGGCTGCAATTTTTAACGGTTCCTTTTTTGGAAATGTCTTCAAATGCAAATGCAGAGACAATCTTTCTAACGCTTCTTGTATCGTGGACCTTGGGCCGGATAATATGAACATTTCCAACATTTGCGTCTCCTATTGCGCTGGCTTCGCGATACACCAGTAACGCAGAGCCGAAGACCGCGTGCGTTGAACCAGCTACATTGCAATCGATCACCGTGGGATCATTAACTTGAACCGTACAGGCATTTGAACTGTAATTGCTGGCGCAGAAGCCATTATGGCGATTATTTTTCCAGACCGGATTTTGAAATGTGATGGTTCCGGCAATAGCACCTGTCGCCCTGGAAACATAAGCCCCATACACGCTGCCGTCATCATTGTGATTGGTAATGGTAATGTCTACCACGCGATTTGTCCCCTTAAAATCATCAATAAGGATCACTATGCCGGGCCCGGCGTTGTTTCTTGTGGTCGGATTTGTGATGCGGATGCCTTCCAGAAATTCGTCAGGATTGTTGGGTTCAATGTCAATTCCCGCGTTTGGAGCAGTGCCATTTGAATTAGAAAACACCGAACTAACTACCTCAATGTTCTTACCGGAAACAATTGAAAGACCTTGCCTTCTGTTATTGTCGGCGCTTACATTGAGCAGTTTTACATTTTCCGAGTATTTTTGAGTGGAGCTCGCACCGATGTAAAATCCGTCGCCACCACTATTGTTCGCAGCAACTCCTTCTATTGTAACATTGGTCACGCCCAGCATTGCAAAAATATGCCGCTGTTCTCCAGTGGTATATTTTGCCTTTTGATCTTTAAATACAACATTGGTTCCTTTGATGGAGATGTTTTGCACATTGTTCATCATGATCATTCTTTCCTCCGCACCCAATGTGCCAAGGCCCTCAATCACCGTCCCCTCGTCCAAAGTGATCGTTTTGTTAGAGCGGAGATTTAATCTCTTAATCCGATATGATACAGCGGGTTTTGGAAAATAGATGCTGCTGATATCTGCTCTGTCCAGCATTGCCTGTAACGCCGCAGTGTTATCGGTTGCTCCATCGCCTACTACTCCAAACCACTCTACATTTACCGGGCCTGAATAAACGCGTTCATATCTTTTTCCCGACGTAATGATTGTGAGGGCACCATCATCTGCTTTGGTCGAGGATGGGTTATGCTTGAAAATTCCAGCTCCGCCCTGATCTGTGATGAAAACACTGGTGGCGGTATCCGTAATGGATCGCAGGGCTGACATGCTAAGATAAGGAACGTATGAAATGGTTCCTGCGAGTGCGATGCGGGCATTGGCCGCCCCTTCCTGCAAGCCCTCAGTCATACCGAACGAAAGTCTGTCGACTTCAACGAAGTTGCTCGCACTGTTTGCGGATTTATGGCTTCTCAGTAACTGAAAAACACCGGCCCTTTCGGCAGTGACGAATTTTCCTTTGATTGTATAGAAAGCGGAAGGTTTGCTACCACTCAATTCGCCCTCAATGAAGTCGTTATAGGAACCGCCTGTTTGCCGGAATCCTTCGGGCAGTACAACCTTTAAGCGGAATGCACGGGCACTTTCGAAAACATAGACTGTATTGGTAGGGATATTTAGAAGATCTGCCTTGATCTTGATCTCAAACTCTTCGTTAACCAGAACTTCTGTTGCAGATGTGCTTATTGAAAAACGGATAGGGTCAATTGCAATGGTGTGTGCGGATGAAAGTGTTAGGATACTAACCAACACGAGACAAAAAATTTTTGATAAACAAGTTGTCATGTTACAATGTTTGATTAAAAATGTCCGAACCTAGAAGTAGTTTCTAAATTTGTAGAACAAATTTAATTAGCAAAATAACAATAAACAATGTTGTTTGTAGAATATTTACGAACTGCTACTATAAACAATTTGATTTGGTATAAATAATCTGGACTTGAAAGTTGCCTTTTAGCGGTGTAGCATTGTTTTTTCGTACAAAAGAATATACTTATCAACCATATATTCCATGTCAAATTTCTTTACAAATGTAGTAGCTATTGAAGTCATCTTTTCGGGCAAGTCGGTACTTTGAAAAATAGATGCAATCTTATCGGCTAAATCTTGCTCATCGCCGGGCGCAAAAAGAAAAGATTTATCAGGTACAATTTCACAAATCCCGGCAACATCTGAACCAAGAAATGGAACTGCGGCAGCAAGCGATTCCAATGTAACACCAGACATCCCCTCGTATGCGGATGAGAGAATGTTCAAATCCACCGTTTTCATCAGTGAAGAAATATCCGTCCGGAAGCCCAGGTAATGAACTTGACTCTCTACGCCGCATTCGACCGCAAGTGCCTGGGTCTTTTCTTTTAATTCCCCTTCTCCTGCAAGCAGGACGTGGTAACCTTTTCCCAAAATTGCACAAGCTTTAATGACCGCTCCCTGATCTTTCGGATATCGGAAGCTGGCAGCCATTAACATCAGCTTTGCGTTTAATGGAATGTTCAGCTGGGTGCATAAAACTGTCCTGTCAAGTTTCGGGGCATTCGCAATGGTTGTGAGGTCCACACCATTGTTGATCGTCCGGATTTTATTGCCCTGGCCAGTCCAGTCACTTAACTTTTCGTTTACGCTATCAGTAATCGCGATAATGGCAGCGTAGGGCCTGTATGCGGCTTGCTCGATTTTTTGCAGATATTTTTTATCCCGTCTTTTGTTGTGATTACTGTGCTCGGTAAAGATTAAAACCGGCTTGACTTTCATTAAAGAGACAGCCAAGCTTGCCCAATAAAGCGCAGGAAATAAGTGGACATGAACAATGTCGTAGGAATTTTCCCTTAGAAAATCCCGGATTTTCCAGGCACACAACGGATTATAAAAGCTACTGATGCCAAGATCGTGAATCGTGATACCGGATTTTTCGATATCCGACAAAAAAGAGGGTACGGATCCTTTTGCATTAAGCAGCAGGAGGGAAATATCAATGCCTTTCTTTTTAAAAATCGGAAGAGAAGAGGCCAGGAGCTTTTCTCCGCCGCCCTGTGAAATATCATTGGTGATTACTAATACTTTCATTAAAGCTTTTTATACGGTTATCGCGTAAAGGGAGCGACTTAATCTACCAATACATTATTTCGAAAGACATTCTCGGGACTTGATGTTCGCAATGTACTAATGCTTCTTGCGCTTTTGGACTGAACCTCATCCCTGATATCGATTTTTTTATCTTCCAAAAGAATGATTTTGGTGCCGCTGATCCTGTTATTAACGAATTTGTATCCTGTATTTTTCCTTCCAAGATTGATCGCCCGGGTTGAACTCTTAATGTCACAACCCTCAAAGGTGATATTTGATGAGCCTAATCCAAATTTCGCCAGAATTTCTCCGGAGCTGTTATTACTGAACTTGCAATTGGTGAACTTAACATTGGTCACCAGTTTTTCTTTTCTTTTTGCATCGATCTGAGCTTCAATGTCTACGCCTGTTCCTGTGGATGCATACATACAACGGCCGGTGTTGGTGAGGGAGGTGCCGGTAATTTCCATCTTATCGCCGCCAGTCAGCGCCAGGCCGGTCCGGGCGTTAAAGTCGAGCTTGCAATCTATAATTTTTACATTTTTCTGATCAGGGGCTGTATGTGAATTGGCAACCTGTATGCCGTCTAATCCAAATCTTTCCGCTGTGACTTTCTTGATCGTAATGTCACCGGAATGTGAGACAAACACGCCGTAATGTGCCAGCTGGATACCGCAATCGCCGTAACCACCTCCAATGTTAATCTTTTTCGGATCGAATGCTGTGCTTTTCTTACCCATGCATTTGACATTATAACTGTTCATATTATTGAGGGTTTCGGAGTAGAAATTGCCGTCCAGTTCCAGATTCTCAACAATCACATTGCTGCTGCTTGCAATGACGATACATCTTCCCAGGTCGGCCCGCTTGTTGGATGTCGTTTTGGTTTTTGGCGTACAGTCCATGGTGATGTTTGTACTGGCCCCATCTGCCGGATCAAACGTGCCGAACCTGAATCCGACGTCATACTTCAGCTTGGCACCGGCTTCACCTCTAATAGTAACATTCTTCGCATTTAAAATTTGTATGACATCGGTGCCGCGATAGAAGTAGTCCCGGTTTTTCAATTTTTCTTGCTTACCTACAATGTAAGTTCCCTTAGGAATGACCAATACACAATTTCCTTTCCTGCGGTTAATGAACTCAGACGCGGCCTGGAATGCGGCATGATCATTGATTGTGTCGTTTGGGATTGCGCCAAAATCTTTCTGGATATTTAATTGGATAATCGCTTTGCTAACTCTGCTTGAATGCTTCAGTGAATCGTAGGACAGGACTTTCCGCTGAGAATAGGCTTCCAGGTTTAAAAGTTGCAGAAAGATAAGCGTTGCCGAGAGTGCTAAGAGTTTCATAAATGGAGTATTTAATTTTCAAATGCGACAGACCAGAATTTGCCTGATATGATTTCAGGTAACATTCAAGTTCATCGTTGGACAGCAATGGAGTGTGTCCTTTAGATACACTTGGACGGATAACAATCGTGCCAAGTTTCCCTACTTTGACATCATTTTTTGACTGTATAAGCCGTAGTAATTTTCAGCAGTTGAGCGAATGTGGTAATTTTTGGCAAATGTTTGAACACAATTTTCTTTTATATCTTCTTTATTATCAGATAGATGAAAGTTCAGGATCGCATCCAGGTATGCTTCCTCGCTTGTGTTGCTGCTGAGGAAGCCATTCACGCTATCGGTAAGCATCTCTTTGATACCGCCAACGGGGGTGCATATGGGGATGCAGCCGAGAGACAGTGCTTCGATCAGGGAGATGGGCATTCCTTCATAAAGGCTTGACAAGCAAAAAGCATCAGCGATGGACAGATAATCCACTACATTTTCTTTTGCTCCAATCAGATCGATGAACGGATCTGCTTTAACAAGTTCCCTGAGCTGACTTGCAACATGCTGTTCTCTTAGGTCCCCAATAATCAGCAGCCGGCATTTTTTGTCAGAAACCTGCCGGTTAAAAGCCTGAACAGATCGAACCAGCATAGCCTGATTTTTCGCCTCCACAACCCGGCCTACATTCAACAATAAATATTCATCTTCACGGGCCGGATATCTTCTTTTCACCTCCGGCAATTCAGGGGTCACATGTAGCTCCGGCCGGCCGTTTACAATTAAGTGATCGTTATTAAGGCCATAATATTCGCTGAATGTGGCCCTTCCGTCCCGGGAAATGGTGATTGGCACCACGCTGCCTGTTTTGTAATAATAGCTGCGAATTTTTTTTAGGACGTTGTTAGGACATTCCTGAGCAGCCCTGTTATGGACTGTATGAAAAACTTTGACGCCAGACGGGAAATTGAAAAAAACATTAATGTTCAGATACTCGAACGAACTGGTATGTGTATTGACAACATCCGGCTTCACCCGGTAAATCCATTGAGCGACTTCCCATAAAACTTTGGGATCAAATCCTGCTTTTTTTCCAAATGAAGTATAAGTCACCCGGTCGCTTATTTCTGATACAAACGAATCGAGGGCTGCATTATCTTTTAATGAAATCAAAAATATCTCTGAACCCTCGATATTGGCAAGTTCGTTGCATAAATCGACAACAAATCTTTCTGCCCCACCTCGGCTAAGAGACGGAATAATATGGACTATTCTCATTATTTGGATCTATTTCTTCAGACTTATTCTCCGCTTGCATTTCAAACAGCTTCAAACCAACATACACCAATAAAAAGTAATTAAGTGAATACAGCATGGGGCGCTGGAAAAATACGAGCATTAAAATCAGCATAGAAATGAGGCTGAATATGAGATACTTTCGCCAGGGATGAAAATAAGCGAATAGGAATGTCAGATAAACAAGGATGAGTATCCCGCGTTCCAGAACAAACACCCGGTATGATAGTGTCGATCCCCCGTATACTTTTAACATATAATCCTTTCCACGGCCCGTATACAGGTCTGCGTCGCTTTCATCAATGAAACCCTGATACATGGATTCAAAACCTCTGATACGTGTGTCCCGGTTATTCACAACACCAACAATCCAATCGTTTTGCCATTCGAAACGATTGTAAACCCTGTGCGACAATATTGGATCGTCCTGTGTGCTCCTTGCTGCGAAAACGAAGGTCACGTAGGAAATACAAATAAACACAGTAGAAAAAGCAATGCGAAAGGCTAGCTGCTTTGTTCTTAATAGTCGAGTGTTAGAGAAATATATTACAGGTAAAAAAACAATCAGGAAGAAGAGGGATAAAGAAAGCACTCCGGATATAATCAATACCCAGAATTCAAAACGACTTAACATACGTCGATAGTAAAACATGATGAGGGGAATAATCGTACCGACAACGCCTGGCTCATCAAAAACTGAGCTGAACCGATTTTCCACTCCTGCCCGGCTCCAATAAAAGAACAGATAATTGTCATAAATCCGTCCTTTTCCCACTTCACCTCGTTGAATAGAGAATAACGGGGGAATATCAAATAGGTTGATGAGCAGATAAATGGGTAATCCGATTATCAGTAAAGAGATAAATAGCTTTATATACCATTGAGCTACTTTAAATCGCTCCTCGTCTCTCAGTAGCGCAAAGGTTAAAACCGGCAGAATACCAGAATATAACAATTGAATTGAAATCAGCAGAGAGCTTTCATTATAATAGGCCCACCAAACAGGAAATATTAATGCAGCGAGAATATAGTTTTTGTAGCTGTTCCTGAGCAAAAGCACCAGAAGAGCATACATATTGAGAAATTTCAACCCATATACAAACACACGAACCGGCACAATGGTGCTATAAACTGGGTATGAGTCAAAAAATGCAATTAGCACAAGGTTGATACATATCAATTTCCGGATATCAATTTTGAGATCCTTTTTGATAGAGATATGTAGTGCCGGTACTTTCATACACAATGAAGAACTAGTTAAGTAAAATTGATTTCAATTCATCAGGTGTTCTAACGTAATCAAAACCCCAAATATATCTTACTAACTCATATTGTTCCGGAGTAATCTTTTCTTCAAAAACATTAAATGTGTCGTAAAGCTGTTGATTATCCTTGTTTTTTGTATTCTTCACTTCGGTTTGATAGTGGTTACGCAACAAGTTATCACCGCTTTTTGATTTTGAAACCAGGGTGACGTCTTGCTTGAAAAGGAAATTCGGTTTGTTCAGAAAAAGGCTGTACCCAATATGCGTCCCCGTGCTATTCGAGATAACCATATCAGCAAGTGAGATGATTGATTTCAACCTGTTCAAAAAATACAGGTCGTCTCGGTGCCCCGCGGTCGTAAGCTTGTAACCCATTTTTTGATAATAATCATGGTCACCATTCTGCGCGTCTTTCCAGTACATACACACCAGAACGGTATCATATCCGGCTTTTCGCTTCTCGATTTCCAGGCAAAACTGATGCTTGTCGTATTCCGCAGCAACTGCACCGATGGAATGACTTGGAAATACCAGGAGAACCCTGCCTAAGCTCTTTTTGATTTTTGATAAAGCTTCCTGATCAAGAATTCCCTCAGCATAGTGAATGTATGGGCCAATCAGCATAGGCAATTTACCTGTCTTTTCTAAAATGAATTGCGCCCTGTAATCACTGTAAGTCAATGTCTTCTTCGCAAGATTAACCGAATCTGCGCGAACAAGATTTCCGATGACTATCCCATGTTCGAGGTAGATTTCGTGGAGAGGGAGATTGCTGTCAGTGATATCAATTTTACTATATTGTAAAAGCTGAAAAAGAATTCCGTAATAGTTACAATCGTCAAAATAAAACTGAGGATAATAGGGCAGGGGGGCACTCAGCTTTGGAAGATCAAAAATGTCAGTTGATTGCCGTGACTTTACTTGTTCAGGGAAGTCGGCAGATTTGGATCTCTTGAGGGCACAATATATTTTCCGGAAGATTTTCGTTTTCTCGGCTTGTATTACAATCTGTCTTTTTAAATCATTAATCATTGCGTATAGTGAGTTTGGTATAGTGCTACTTAGCCAGGAGAACGCGAAAGTTGAACCAGGGCATTGGATAGACTCTTGCACTAAGAATCATCACAACAATACAGTTGAGCAGACTGATTGCGAAGTTCGAATAAGCAGCACCCAGTGGTCCGATATTGCTTACGAGGTAATATGATGATGCGACTTGTAGTGCGGAGCACATAAAAGTAACAATTGCCAGCGATGCGGATCTCTTTACATAAAAAATGTATGTTGCATACATTAGATATACTCCCTGAAAAGCTTGTGAAAATAAAGCCCAGCCCACATACATTTTTGCATCACTATATTTTTCTGACAAGAAATTGTCAATCAACAAATCCGAAGCAAGAGATGCAACGAATGTAAGTAGCAGTAACGAAGCAATGTATAGATATGTAAACTTGACCAATTTTTGCTTCTTTGCGTCAAGAACCCCTTGGTCGGAGATTGATAGTGTCTTATAAACGAAGGGTGTAAAGGCGTTATTAAATGCTAATGTCAAGAATGAAATGATCAGGCTAAACTGGAACCCTGCGGCATAAATGCCACTTGCTGCAACCCCTGCTAGATTTGATATAATAAGCCTATCAGCTCCTGCCCTGGCCCAGATGCTGATCGCATGAGGAACCAGTGGAAGACAAAATGTGAAAATGTCTTTGATATATTGTCGATTATAGGAAATGTTCAGATAACCCCGTTTCCAAAGTATTATAACGCTTAAAAATGCATACAGTATTGAGCTTGCACCAATTCCTATAATTCTTCCCTGCCAGCTCATCTGAAACATGATAATCAGAATTAAGGAAAGCGTAACATCACAAACAGTCTGTGAAATCTGATAGCTTCCAAAATACAACGGACGCTCTTCAAGTCGCCAGATTATCAAATTGATTGCACTTAATACCTGTGATGTAGCAATAATGAGGCCGCTCATCACGAAAGTCATACTAACAGATAAGAAACTCCTGATTTGTTCATTGAACAAAAGTACTACCAGCCCACATATTGTGAGCGTGGCAGCAATTACAAATAGGATATTGAAAATGTATTTTCCAATTTCCGCTTTATCAATTCTATAAAAATTTATTGAAATAATACTCTGAACATTGATACCTATAAATATTACCAATAAATTGATATACACATTATAATTGGCAACTATTCCGTAATCTCCCGGTAAAAGATAATGAGTGAGTAACGGAAGGATCAAAAACGGCACTGCCTTATTTACAGCATCCGTAATAACATAGAGTACGCTATTTTTAACAAGTGGATGTTTTTTTAAATTTCCAATCTTATTCCTCAAAATGGGCTTTCTAATTAGGTAACTCAACATGACCTTTATTTAATGTGCTCTCGTCAATGTCCTTGACCTGAGGGTACATATCGATTAATGTAATATTCTTACTCTTTGCAAAGGTAAAGCAAGAATCGTCGTATTGGGATCTTTTCCAGCCTTGAACCATGTACTCTCTGGTTTTCAAATAACGTAGGTAACGATCAAGCAAGGGGCTTTTCCGGCCGAATGTCATAAAATATGCAATTCGGTATTTTTCTTCCGGTACGAACATTGAATCCGGTACAAATCTGTAAAGAGATGTGTTTAAAAATAATTTTGGAGCAATTCGCAAGCGTTTTGAATAGCCTGCATGAGTTGTTGTTAAATACCACACACTAAGATCTCCGACTTGATTGTCAACGTAAAAGGCAGTTCCAGTCTTGATATTATTCGTTTTGTGAGATTTATCTCTGATTGCTAAGGCACCTGAAAAATTGTCATGATTTTGAAGATAAATACCTAACCGAATTACTGGATATTCTTCTTGCCAGTCAGGTCCGTTACCATTTATCTTATCAGGATTGTCTTTATGAAAATGAGCATTTCCGGGTTTCTTAGCAATCGTACAACTAGAGTCGCCGAAATATACCAGTTCATCCGTTCCCAACAATTGTTTCACAACTTTTAGAATGCGATCATCGAAAAGAATGCCTCTGGTCAAAGGATGACCAAGAAGGTCGCCGTCGTAGTGGTCAGTTTTAAGTTGATTTGCGATGTCGCGATATTTTTCAATTTCGCTGTTAGAGAAGACATTTTTAATTAATGCCCAACCGTTTGTTTTGAATTCTTCCGTAAGATTTAGAATGTGTTGCATAGTGGAGATAATTGTTATGGTGAATAAAAAACCGATAATAGCTATGTAATTTTATCCAGCGACATCCGGGACCCTTTCTTAAGATCCTCCTTAACAGGCTTTCCGATGATGTCTTTCAAATGTTTTGGGTGAAGACCGAAGCCCGGGCGGATTGAGCGAACGTTTGATTCTGTTACCAGCTCTCCTGCCGCGATGTCTTCAACTACATATAAAGATCGAGAAAAGTCTTTTCCTTTTGCTTGCTTTTCCGTCAATTTATAATCTACAACACCGATCGCCTGCTCCGCCTCTCTCACCAACCTCACCATTTCTGAGAATTCCGATTCGTTCATCGAGAATGATGCGTCCGGACCTCCGATAGCCCTGTCTAAAATAAAATGCTTTTCAATGATTTTTGCACCAAGAACTGTGGCTACAACGGGAACCGTATTGCCGATGGTGTGGTCAGAAAGACCGCTTATGACATCAAAACGCTCTGTAAAGTCTTTGATCATAGCCATATTTGCCTCAGCAATCGGGGCCGGGTAGCTCGATGTGCATTTAAGTAAGGCAACCTGATCATTACCCTGTCTTGCACAAGCGTCCAGAGCAAGTCGAATGTCCTCTTCGGTGGCTATTCCAGTGGAAATAATGACCGGTTTGCCCTTCGACGCTACTAGTTCAATCAAAGGGATATCGGTAATTTCGAACGAGGCAATCTTATAAGCAGGCACATCCAGCTCTTCAAGAAATTCAACGGCAGTAGGGTCGAAAGGAGAGGAAAAACATATTAACCCCTCTTCTTTTGCTACACGAAATAATTCCGCATGCCACTCCCAGGGCGTATATGCCTCCTTGTATAAATCAAAAAGATACTGACCGTCCCAAATCGTCCCGCCGATGCGAAAATCATCCAGGCGTGAGTCAATAGTAATCGTTTCGGCTGTATAGGTCTGCAATTTTATGCAATCCGCACCTGCTCTTTTGGCTGCCCTGATAGTCTCTATCGCTGTTTCAAGGCTGCCATTATGGTTAGCCGACAGTTCTGCAATGATAAATACAGGACTGTTCTTATCTATTTCAAATGTTCCTATTTTCATCATGAATGTTCATAGTGTATTTGTAGTTCTCACCTTCAACCTGTTTCTCAAATCCAAATCGTTCAAATGTTTTACAAGACGAAATGTTTTCGGGCATCACAATCCCGGAGACTTGTGTTATTTTGTGCCCTGTAACTTCGCAGAGGGATAAAATTCCCTTTTTTAGCATCACAGCGCCCAAACCCTGACCATGGTAATCAGGATCCAGCAGATAGCTAATCACCGCCTCTTGATCGCTCAAATCAAATCTGATCGAACCGACAGGTTTCCCGCAAAACAATGCAATATAAAATATACATTTCGGATCCGTCAATTTTCTGGCTAGCCAGGCCGTGTGCTCGTTGAATTGTATTGTGCTTTTGTTAAGGGAATATTGGCGGACCTTCTGGTCGGAGGCCCATTGATATGTCAGTTCTGCGTCTTCGCTTGTTAATCCGCGAAGTTGAAAGAATTGCTCATTAGCCAGTTGCTGGAAATGTTTTTTAATGCGTTCCCCAGATTTTCCATCGACCAGCGGGGCATTACTAACATGCTCTTGGGAAAGGTAATTTTTTACTGCCGCAAACAGATTTTCCTCTGAAAAATTTTCAGCGCTGATGAAAGCATTTGCCTTTTTATAGTTTTCAAAGACAAACCGCTGGTTATCAACATACATCCCGGAAATGATCTTTGCTCCCGAAGTAAGTGCTTCCGTCAAAATCCCACTTGCAGGAACGATGCAAAGATCGCTTTCGGCCATTCTTTGCGCCATTTCCTCAGCACGGATGTTATGGTAATGCACAACATTGGCTTGCTTGTTCACTAGATCAGCCAACGACTCCTGATGCCTGTATGCAGCCCCGGTTATGATACATATATTTTTAAACTGGCTGAATGTCGAAACCACATTCAGTGCTACTTTTGTCAAATTTCTGCTGTCCGAGCCACCAAAACAAATCAGCACGGAGCCATCACCAGCTTGTCGGCGGCTTTGTCTGGCCAGCTCTAAAAAGGGCGGACGAATCAAGGCGTAGGAGGGACCCAGTGCAAATTGAGTGTAAGGTCGTGCTTCGTATTCCTGAGGAGAAACACAGGGCGTATGGTTCAGAATCAAATCTGCAAACGTCGGCTTCTCATGCAGATCATCAATAGAAATTAGCTGGCAGCCAATTTCCTTTATTGCTTTTTGGTAATCGCTTTCGATCTCATAGCTATCAATAACGATCAAGTCATCCGGTGACAAAAGAGATAAAAGATCGTTGTCATGTTCGAGAAGAAGAAAGACAAAACCCGCATCCTCGATCTCGGTAATGATACTACCCGGAACTTGCTTACATGCAAAATGAATGTTAAAGCTGTCATCCAGCATTTTGGCCAACGCTATACACCTGACGAGATGGCCGAGGCCAATGGCGGGACTTCCATCCGTTCTGATATATAGTTTACTTTTCATAAAGCAATTTGTATTTCATTTCCGCCATCAACCAATCCGAAGGCGTATCTATATCCTGCACTTCCTCTTCCGATAAAATTATCGACGCTGTATTTGACGTAAAAAGAGAGCTCGTGATCTTTGAGGGATTGTACCAATACCATTGACCTGCATCATGGTAAACTGGTTTCAGGTCCTGTGATCTTACATTTTGATTTTCCGGCCAGACCATTTTTACTCTGCCATCCGTCACTTCCAATCCCCTCCAGATAGGATAAGAAAAAGGAACAACCGGAAAGACAGAGTCAAAGTCAGATTCCCTCATCAATGACAACCCGGCACTCAAATGCTCCGTTTTAATTAATGGAGCAGTAGGATAAATACAGCAAATTTTATCGAATACAAGTGAAAATCGGGCCTCATACTCTTTCTCCACTTCTTTGATAACGTCAACAGTGGAAGCGAAATCATTGGAATTGGTATGACTTCTCAGAAATGGAACAGATGCGCCATAGGTTTTTGCAATTTCAGCAATTTCCGGATCATCCGTTGAAACCATTACATCACTGAATAAGCCACAATTCAAAGCGGTTTCGATAGCGTAAGCGATAATCGGTTTCCCCAGAAAATCCTTGATATTTTTTCTTGGAATACGTTTGCTGCCGCCCCTTGCCGGGATGATTGCTAAGAACTTATCCATGATGATAGTAATCGTTAACAGCGTCAATCACGAATGACTGTTCTTCTTCTGTCAGCGTTGGATACATGGGCAGGCTGATACAGCCACGATAGTAAGCCTCAGCCTTGGGCATATCGCCCGTTTTCCAGCCTAAGCTTTGGTAGTAAGGCATCAAATGGCAAGGAATGTAATGTATCTGTGCAAAAATCTCTTTTCCCCGCAAATGGTTATATAAACCTAAACGATCTTCAACTTCAATAATATACAAGTGATATGCATGGCCTTCTACCACGCCACTTTGTCCGTATACAAATGCTTTGTCGGAAAAGCCAGCTTGATAAGTTGCAGCAATTGCTCTGCGTTTTTCAAGGCCGGCGTCGGCTCTTTTTAGCTGACTTACGCCCAAAGCAGCCTGGAAATCGGTTAAACGGTAATTATAACCCAGAGTTTGCATTTCCATATACCACCCCGGATACTGTTCCGATCCGCCAGCCAACTCGATGCTGTTTACATACAGATCATTGGATTTAACAATGCCGTGTGTTCTAAGTGCAAGCAATTTTTGATACAGCTCCAAATCATTGGTTGTAATCATTCCGCCTTCTCCACAAGCAATATGCTTAACGGGATGGAAACTGAAAATGGCAAGGTCCGCAAAGTTGCTGTTTCCGCAAAGCTGTTTATTCCCTGCCGAATCTGTAAAAAAACCACCCGGCGCATGGCAAGCGTCTTCAATGATCCATAGGCCATATTCGTCGGCCAGATTTTTGAAATCTTCCAGATTAACAGCGGCGCCTGCAAAATCAACAGGGATAATCCCTTTATATGTCCCTTTTGGAGCACTTTCCAGCAAGTTGCGTACTGCATCAATATCGATCAGATAACTTGATGGATCTATATCTGCAAATACAACTTCTCCTCCGCAATAACGGATGCAGTTGGCAGAAGCTGCAAAAGTAATCGGGGTAGTTATCACTTTGTCACCTGGACTTACGCCTAATGCAAGCGTACACAAGTGCAGGGCTGCGGTGCCATTTGCCACAGCAACTGCGTATTTCGCTCCCACATATTCAGCGAACGCAGTTTCAAATTGCTGAATGTTAGGACCCTGGGTAAGATAATCGGATTTTAATACCTCGGTTACGACTTTAATGTCTTCCTCGGTAATATTTTGCTTTCCGTACGGTATCATTCAAGAAAAATTAAACTGTGAAGTCGGGATCTACGTGTTCTATGATTAAGGCCCGCAAACTTTCAACCGTTTCCCATTCTGTGTTGTTTCCGGAATTATATGAAAAGCCGTCCGGCACTTTCTTGGCATCGAAGTGACTAATGAAGTCCGAGATACTCCATGTAGGCGTCTGGGGGACTATGGCGTAGTATTTACCTAAATCATACGTGAAAAATGAGTCAGAAGTAGTGATCATTTCTTCATGAATCTTTTCACCGGGGCGGATCCCAATGACACGGTGCTCACACTCCGGACCGATTGCTTTGGCAATATCAAGAATGTTGTATGACGGAATTTTAGGGACAAAAAGTTCTCCGCCCCAGGCTGTTTCCAATGCATGCAAAACCATGTCCACGCCGCCTTGCAGCGATATATTGAAGCGGGTCATGCTTTCCACTGTTATCGGAAGCACGCCTTCTTTTTTCTTATTGATAAAAAATGGGATTACGGATCCGTTTGAACCCATCACATTGCCATATCTGACAACAGAAAACTTAATAGGATTGCGTCCGCGAATATTATTAGCCGCAATAAACAACTTATCCGAAGTTAGCTTAGTAGCACCGTATAAATTGATCGGAGCCGCCGCTTTGTCTGTTGACAATGCAACTACATGGCTTACTTCGGTATCCAGCGCAGCGTTAATGACATTTTGCGCACCGTTAATGTTTGTCTTAACACATTCGGTGGGGTTGTATTCAGCAATAGGCACATGCTTCATTGCAGCAGCATGTATCACAAAGTCAATTCCTTTAAAAGCTCTCCGCAAACGTTCCTCATCTCTTACATCACCAATAAAAAAACGAATCTGTGGATATTTTTCTGGTGTGTATTCCTGCGCCATCTGAAATTGCTTTTGTTCATCTCTTGACAAGATGACCAGCCTTTTCACATTGGGCCATTTTTTGAAAATTGTTGCGGTTAATGCTTTACCTAAAGAACCAGTTCCTCCTGTTATAAGTATTGATTTACCGGTCAAATCTAGCATGTTAATTGAAATTTAGTTAAAAATAGTTTTACAGATGTATAGTGCTAAACAAGTTGCTTGTGAAGCTTTTCTTTGAAGAAAATAATGTAGGTAAGCGTAATAAAAACTCCCAGAACCGAGAATATGATACCAATAAAAAGGCGTTTCGGGCTGCTTTTTGCAAGAGGAACACGCACGGGTTCAAGAACTTTGAAAACCGGTTTCTCTTCTTTCTCACGAATTTTGAATTGTTCCAGCTTTGTTGACAAGTCAGAATAAATAGCCTGGGAAAGAACGTATTCGGCCTGTAATCTTTGTTCTTCAATCCTTGCCACATTCAGAAACGTGTTTCTATGTGTGTCTCTGTATGCTTGCAAGGAATATTCAGCGCTTTGCTGCCTTTTTCTGGCTTCCTGTACGCGTTTTTCAAGAAAGTCGACCTGTTGTGTTGTTTTGGATATGGTGTAATCGCTTACGTAGTCTATCAGATATTTCTCGCTTGCATCCACCACCATTGCTGCAACAACCGGATCGGTCATTTCGCTTTCAATTGTGATAATACCATCCGTGGTTCCAACTGTTGCCTGTACCAAGCCCTTTGCAGCATTCACCATCCTTTCCTGTTTTGACGAAAATGCAAGGATCTTGATGTTGGGATTAGGCGATTTAGCCTTGGGCTGATCTTTTGATGACCTTCCGAAAGATAATAAGCTGGACAAAAAACTCTGTGAACTGTCTTTGGTCATGTAGTTTTCCAAAGTAGGGTAGGAAACATCATTTTCGTCAACTACCGGAATTTTCAACAAGTACTGACCAAAAGGAACTGTTGAAAGGATGTTGGGATACAGTTCAGGCACCAATTTGCCACTGGGATCAGATCCGGCACCCAGCGCCATGCTAAAAAAAGAGCTGTTTCTACTGGAACCTAATTCGGGCAACAAAATGGTCTGCGCTGTGTATTTCTTAGCAAGCAAGAAACTGAATGCCACGCCAATAATGGCCGACAAGATTGCAGCTGCAATAAGAACCAATAAATATCTCTTGAAAAACCCTACAACTTCAAAAAAGCTAATTTCAAGTGTGTCGGTGTTTTTATCAGGTTGTATCTCGGGCATACCGTTTATAGAATTCTTATTAAAGCAATGGCTAATGTTGTGAATAGCGAGATGATAGCTAATCGTTCACCGCGAGACATGGGTTGCTCAGGTTTTGGTTCCTTCACGGGAACTGTCACAGTTGAACCGGGTTCCACCTTTGGATAAGACCGGAAAAATAAAAACTTGCTGGTTCTGTGTGTTCTTCCGTTCGGATAAGAGACATAAATCCTATTTTTTCGTGCTCTTTCGATAAATCCACCAGCCTGTGAAATGTATTCCTGGAAATTAAACCCAGGGTCAAAATTTACCAGTGATGGATTGTAAACTCCTCCTTGAATCCGAACCATTTCCGACTTCTTGGGAACATAAATCGTGTCTCCGTCAGCAAGAAGCAAGTTAGCTGGGATGGAAGGTTTGTCTAAAATAGCTTTCAAATCCAATGCGACCAGTTCTTGTTTCCGGTAAAATCTTGCACCCTCAATGTATGCTTCTTTCTTCATTCCGCCCGCTTTTGGGAAGAGGTCAGATATTTTTTCGAAATTATTAAGGATCGTGTAAGTTCCCGGATAAGTAACCTCGCCAAAAATTGTTACCATTTTCTGCGATTCATATCTTGGAGATTTGCGCACAAGCACAATGTCATACGGGTGCAGCGCGAACTTCTGATCCAGCTCATTTAATGTTAGGTTGTCTGCAACGTCCAGGGTGAAAATTCGTACATTCTGATCGTTGGGAAGTCCTGTTGTATCGTTCTTAACCCTTCTGGATACTTCAATGCGATAGGGAATACCGCCTTCTGTGTAGCCACCTGCCTGAAAGATCAAGTCGGCGATGGTAATGTCTTTATAATAATAGTATTCACCCGGATTGATCACGGAACCCCGAACGGAGAGAAATGTAAATTCCTTTAAATCTTCGACAGACTTGATTGTAAGGATATCGCCGGGCAATAACTCTATGTCCGGAATTTCATTGTTTAACAATTTTCTCAGATCAATGGCGACAAGCCCTGTCTGCGTGTCTCCGCTGGATCTTTCAAGTAATGCGCGATTTAAGAACGCTCTTGGACTGATTCCGTCTGAAATTGTTATTAATTCTTTGACGGTCTTTGTACGCTCGTCCAGCGGATAAACGCCGGGCCTTGTAACTGCACCGCGAATTTCAACTTGGTTAGCAACCACATCAAGGATTCTTTTGACACTAAATATGTCGCCGTTCTTTGGTGTAAATGTGCCAACCTGAACGGAATCAATGCTCCCGATAACAAAATTATTGCCCGTATTCCTTTGATACTGGATCAGTTTGGTGAAGGCTTCGGGCGTGAAGCCGCCCGCATATTTTAGCAGATCTTTCACTGTCTCGCCCGCTTTCGCCTCAAAGATCCCGGTCTTTTTAACTTCGCCGGTGAGTTCTATACGGGTATCATACGGCCGAATTAAAATGATGTCCTGGTCTTGCAAAGAAATATTGTCCCGCAAATCCGCGTCTATCAAAAACCGGTAGAGGTCAATTTGGCGAATGACCTGATTATTACGGATCACTTCAATGTTACGGTAAGATCCGTTACGTCCTGGACCTCCTGAAACGTAAAGTGCGTTGAAAGCAGATGATAACGAGGAAACTGTGTAGGTTCCTGGCCGTACAACTTCTCCGGTTATCATGACACGGATACTGCGTACATTCCCAAGTGTGATCGTGGAATGGGTTCCTGAACCTGGGCGGTTAAGATTCGAATAAGCTTGTCTTAATCTGTTGACAATCCGTTCGCTGGCTTGTTCAATAGTGAGGCCATTAACATAAACTGGCGCCAGATTGAGCATCTTAACCGTTCCTTCCGGACTGATTTTCATGCGGAAGTTATCCACTGAATTTCCGTAAATGTCAACAACAAGTTCGTCATCCGGCCCGAGTATATAGTTTCTCGGAGTTGGTATTCTGAGATTGGGCTCGAATGTGGTGGAACTCCTGCGGAAGAACGACGAACCGAATGTCCTGTTAAGTCGTCTATTTCTTGCTCTTCCTGCGGCCGTTGTATCTCTTTCGTTATTTGTTTCGTCTTCTAACTCATCCAGGTCATCCTGTTCCCTGGTTTCGTCCAGCTGGTCACGATTGGGATCGTTTTTCGTGTTGTCTTTTGTCGTCTGTTCCAGGCGTTTGCGCATGGCAGAAATATCGTCCAGCGTGTAACCTCTCTGCAAAGCTGCTTTTTCAATGTCCATATCAGACATCCCCGACTGCTTGGCTTGATTATAAAATTCAATAGCCTGTGAGTTGGAAACGGGAGGCTGAGTCGTTTGTGTTGGATTCGGTTGACTCGGTACGGTAGTCGGAGTTTGTGGTGCTGGATCTTGTGCTCGAGTAGCTGTACTTACCAGTAGGATAAAAAAAGCTATCCGAATGGCGCTTAATTTTTTAGATAAATAATGCATGCAGTGTTAATTATATTAAATGGCGTCGAAACGCATTTTAAATTGATCCGGGGTGCTCGAACAAGCAAGCAGCAAAACTACGAAATCTTACAATAATTAAATTCCCCGTGATAAATATATTAATCCAATAAGTATTTAAACTATTCTACTTTGATGGCCAATTCTTTTAATTGTGCATCGGATATAACAGACGGAGAATCAATCATTACGTCACGTCCGGAGTTGTTCTTTGGAAAAGCGATAAAGTCCCTTATCGAGTCTGCTCCGCCGAAGATTGAACACAGACGGTCAAATCCAAACGCGATTCCTGCGTGAGGAGGAGCGCCAAATTCGAATGCATTCATTAAAAATCCGAACTGCTCCTGAGCCTCTTCTTCGGTAAATCCAAGTATTCCGAACATTTGCTTTTGAAGCTCTTTTTCGAAAATCCTTACAGAACCTCCGCCCACTTCAACGCCGTTGATCACCATATCGTATGCATTGGCCCGAACCTCTCCTAAATTTTTGTCCAGCAAAGCAATATCTTCCGGCTTCGGGCTGGTAAAAGGATGGTGCATAGCAAACCAGCGGTTTTCGGCTTCTCCGTATTCCAAAAGCGGGAAATCCAGCACCCATAATGCCCTGTATTCGTCTGGATTTCTTAGCCCTAACCTCGTTCCCATTTCCAGACGAAGTTCATTCAATTGCTTTCGCGCCTTATCTGATGCTCCCGAAATGATCAGTATCAGATCTCCCGGTTTAGCATTAAACGCCTCAGCCCATTTCTTAATGTCTTCTTCGGCGTAGAATTTGTCAACGGACGATTTCAGTGAACCATCGGTATTATATCGCACATAAATGAGCCCTTTTGCTCCGATTTGTGGACGCTTCAACCATTCTGTTAATTCGTCCAGCTGCTTGCGGGTGTACACGGCACTATCCGGTGCACAGATGCCCACGACCAATTCGGCGTCATCAAATACACTAAAACCTTTACCCGAAGTAAGGTCCTGAGCTGCGCCCTTTAATTCAACGAACTGCATATCAAACCGGATATCCGGCTTATCTGAGCCATAAAGTCGCATCGCGTCCGCGTAAGTCATGCGGGGAACCTCCGGCAGGTCAAGCCCTTTAACTTTGGCGAATAAATTCCGGATAAGCCCTTCAAATGTATTGAGGACGTCTTCCTGTGTTACAAATGACATTTCACAGTCTATCTGCGTAAACTCCGGCTGGCGGTCAGCACGCAGATCTTCATCCCTGAAACATTTCACGATCTGATAGTAACGGTCGAAGCCTGCTACCATTAGCAATTGTTTGAATGTTTGCGGTGATTGGGGCAAAGCGTAAAATTCACCCGGGTTCATGCGGCTTGGAACCACAAAATCCCGCGCGCCTTCCGGTGTGGATTTTATTAATACCGGTGTTTCAACCTCTATAAAATCAAGATCATCCAGATAAGCACGTGTATGACGCGCAACCTGATGTCTTAATTGTAAATTTTTACGAACATTATTTCTTCTCAAATCCAGATATCTGTATTTCATACGGATATCATCGCCACCATCCGTTTCATCTTCAATCAGGAAAGGCGGTAATTTTGCCGGATTTAATATATTGAGTTCAGAAATGCGGATTTCAATGTCACCGGTTGCGATTTTATCATTTTTGGAAAGCCTTTCTATCACCTGGCCTTTTGCAGAAATAACAAACTCGCGGCCCAATGAACGCGCGATTTCAAGCACATTAGCCTGTGTTTTTCCTTCTTCAAACAGAAGCTGAGTTATTCCATAGCGGTCACGCAAATCAAGCCAGATCATGCCGCCCTTATCGCGGACACGCTGAACCCAGCCACACAATACAACTTCTTGATTTACATGTTCTAAGCTTAACTCTCCACAGGTATGGGTACGTAACATATAACTTTTTTAATACTGATATAGTGAAACTGCCTGATAATAAATGGCGCAAAAGTACGTATTTTTAGCAAATCTAACATGAAGTGTTTTTTATGAAATTATATAAAAGGCTGAGCGGACAAGTAGGAGTGGTTCTGTTGTCCCTTATTTTTTGTGCTGCTTTTTCATGTGATCCTCCTCCAAAGCCCGATGAAACACCAACTGCGGATTTTGAAACAACCCCCCAGAAAGTTGCCATTACACCAGGCATTATTGATGAAGCTTCGGGAATTGTTCCGAGTTATAACCTACCCGGGAATTTCTGGATCAACCAGGATTCCGGTCAGCCTAATTCACTGTATCTGTTAAGTTCAGACGGGAAGAATATTAAGCAAATGAACATCCCAGGGTCGGTTAACCGTGATTGGGAAGACGTTGCCGCTGGCCCCGGACCCAGTGCAGGTATAAATTATTTATATATCGGAGACATTGGCAATAATAATGAACCGAAAAGCCAGGTTGGGGTCATTTACAGGATCCCGGAAATAACCGATCCAAATGCAAGTTTTGACGGATCGAAGCTGGAAAAAATCACATTCAGTTATCCCGACGGCCCCAGAGACGCTGAGTCATTGATACTTGATCCAGGTACAAAAGATATTTATGTTGTTTCAAAGGAGGCCCAAAATACTGGAATTTACCGGCTTGCCTTTCCACAATCCACAACTGAAACCACCATCGCAGAAAAACTGGGAACCGTTCCCGGTGTAGGGTTGGCAACGGGTGCAGATATTTCAAAAGATGGCAGCGAAATCCTCATCAGAACGTATCTTGCCGTATATTACTGGAAAGTAAAGACAGGAGAATCTGTCGGGCAAACGTTGACTCGGCCTTCCGCAAAGCAGTTACTGGTTGCGCTCGAACCTCAGAGCGAGGCCGTTTGTATGGATGCTGATGCCAAAGGATTTTACACAATCAGTGAAAAATCTAATGCTGCGAGCGTCACTTTGAATTTTTATAAGAGAAAATAAACAAAAGCCATGGTCAAAAATCTACTAAGCATCGTTTTGATGCTCGTTGTCACTGTTGCTAATGCGCAGAATGGGGATGAAAAGTTTATCCGCGAAAATTACTCCAAAGCTGAATATGACATTCCGGTTCGTGATGGCATAAAGTTGCACACGATTGTTTACAGCCCGAAAGACGCTTCTGCCGACAAAAAATATCCCTTTCTAATGCAGCGCACTTGTTACAGCGTCGCGCCGTACGGTCCGGACAATTATCCGCCAAGGATCGGACCGAGCCCAACATTGATGCGTGATAAATTCATTTTTGTTTATCAGGACGTGCGTGGCCGTTATATGAGCGAAGGTGAGTGGACCAATATGACGCCACACATTGCGCAGAAAAAAGGTAAAACGGATGTGGATGAGGCTTCGGATACTTATGATACGATTGAGTGGCTATTAAAAAATGTCCCTAACAACAATGGGAAAGTTGGGCAATGGGGCATTTCTTACCCCGGCTTTTACACCACTGCCAGCGCACTTTCGGAGCATCCGGCGTTAAAGGCGTCCTCACCACAAGCACCCATTGCCGATTTCTTTTTCGACGATTTCCATCATAATGGTGCATTTACGCAAGGTTACTATCTGACATTTCCGGTTTTTGGGATTAAGCCTCCAAAGCCGACGACGTCTTCCTGGTTTACTTCCGAAATGGTGGAAGCCAAGCCCGATGGTTACACATTCAACATGAACATTGGTTCACTCAAAAATTTCGATAAATATTATTCAAAGAATTTCTATTGGCAGGAAACAGTCAATCACCCAAATAAGGATCAATTTTGGCAAAAAAGGGACATTCTGCCACATTTGAAGAACATTAAGCATGCCTTTATGACCGTCGGCGGCTGGTTCGATGCCGAGGATCTTTATGGTCCTTTGAACACTTACAAAACCATTGAAAAAAATAATCCTTCCACGTATAATACGATCGTCGTGGGTCCTTTCGGGCATGGGCGTTGGAGCAGGGAAACCGGGCACACATTGCATAATGACATTTATTTCGGGGATAGCATCGCCACATTTTATCAAACCAACATTGAGGCCAAGTTTTTCAAACATTTCCTGAAAGAGTCGGGCGATGGAAAAACGGGTTTGCCGGAAGCATATATGTTTGATACAGGCAAAAAGACATGGGAAACTTTTGACAAATGGCCTGTGGCGGCTGTCGAGAAGCGTAAACTCTATTTCCACGAAGCCGGAAAGCTGGATTTCAAAGAGCCTGTACAAACAAAATCTGTGAGCGAATATGTGAGTGATCCTGCAAAACCGGTTCCTTATACGGCAAATTACAAGCAGATGTCGGGTTTTACGCCATTTGAATATATGTCGGAAGATCAGCGTTTTGCTTCCACGCGATCGGATGTGCTGGTTTTTCAAACCGACGTGCTGGATCAGGACATTACATTAGGCGGAGAAATTACAGCATTATTGAAGATCAGCACGACCGGAACGGACGCGGATTTTTTTGTGAAGCTGATCGACGTGTATCCGGGCGATGAGAAAAACCACGGGTATCTGCCGAATCCTACAACTGTCCTGGCGGGTTACCAGCAAATGGTGCGAAGCGAAATCATGAGATCCCGATTCCGCAATAGTTTTGAGAAACCGGAAGCATTGGTTACCGGAAAAATGACCGACATTAAATTCCGCTTGCAGGATGTTTTGCACACATTCAAAAAAGGTCACCGCATTATGGTCCAGGTCCAGAGCACAGCATTCCCGCTTTTCGACCGCAACCCACAGAAATATGTGGAGAACATTTATAAGGCAGAAGACTCCGATTTTATCAGCGCCAAACAAACTATATATCACCAGGCCGGGGCAGCAAGCTCGCTTGAAATTGACGTGATCAAATGATACGACACCATTCAGTGCGACACCATTCAGTGCGACACCATTCGGCGCGACACCATTCGGCGCGACACCATTCGGTGCGATCTTATTTTTTGAATTTTAAAATTGTTGGAATGACTATCATTGCCGCTTCCATGCTGAACAACGGTTTGGCCCAAAAGCTTGATTACCCATTAACAAACCGCGTTGATCACGTTGACGAATATCACGGAGTGAAAGTTTCGGACCCTTATCGCTGGCTGGAAGATGACCGCTCCGAGGAAACGGGTCAGTGGGTTAAGGCCCAGAATGCTGTTACATTCAGTTATTTGGATAAAATCCCTTTCAAGAGTAAGATTTTTGTCGATCTGGAAAAGGCCTATAATTACCCCAAATATTCGGCTCCCAGGAAAAAGGGCGACTATTATTATTTTTATAAAAACGATGGACTGCAAAATCAGGCCGTACTTTATCGTCAAAAGGGCGAAAACGGAATTCCAGAAACAGTCATTGATCCCAATAAACTTTCTGCGGACGGAACGACCCGGCTTACTGTTTTCAGTCTTTCAAAAGATGGTAACCATGCTGTTTTAGGCTTTTCCAAAGGCGGGTCCGACTGGCAGGAATATCAGGTTATGGAGATGAAAAGTCTCTCAATGCTTTCCGACAAAGTCGAATGGGTTAAAATTTCAGGCGCTGCGTGGCAGGGAGATGGTTTTTATTACAGTCGTTATCCAAAACCGGAAGGCAGCGCATTAGCGGCCAAAAATGAAAACCACCAGGTTTATTTCCATAAAATTGGAACAACTCAAAACGACGACAAACTTATATTTGAAGATGCTGCAAACCCGCAACGCTTTCATACGATAGGAACAACTGAGGATGAGCAGTTTGCCGTGCTGAGTGTAAGCGATAGGGGAAAGGGAAAGGATGGAAACGGGTTGTGGATTCTGAAAAAAGGAGAAACAACATTTACACCGATCAAGGAAGAGATAACCGATTTTCAATATGGTGTTATAGAGAACATTGGCGATGATTTTTTAATTGAAACCAACGAGAATGCGCCGAATAGCAAGGTTATGCGCTACGTTTCGGCGGCAAAGAGCTGGAAAATTGTTCTTCCGGAAAAGGATGAACCACTTTTAGGCGCCGGACTTGCCGGTAACAAATTATTTGCCTCTTACTCCAAAGATGTAAGCAGCCGTGCATATGTTTACAGCATGGATGGCACATTGGAAAATGAAGTGAAATTGCCTGGACTGGGAACTGCCAGCGGCTTTGGTGGTGAGCGGGAAGATAGCTTTGTTTTTTACACCTACACATCATTCAATTACCCGCCGACGATCTTCAAATACGACATTGCCAGCAAGAAAAGCACAGTTTTCCGTGAGCCGGAAGTCTCATTCAATCCGGAAGATTACGAGACGGAGCAAGTTTTCTATCCGAGTAAAGACGGCACCAAAATCCCTGCGTTCATCACCTATAAAAAAGGAATGAAACGCGATGGCTCAAATCCGACGATTTTATACGGTTATGGTGGTTTTAACATCAGCCTAACCCCGGGTTTCAGCCCTACCCGTATTCCATTTCTGGATCAGGGTGGCATTTATGTGCAGGCAAATTTGCGCGGAGGAAGCGAATATGGTGAGAAATGGCACGAGCAGGGAATGAAGCTCAAAAAACAGAATGTCTTCGACGACTTCATTGCCGCAGCTGAGTTCTTGATCAAAGAAAAATATACATCTGCCGCTAAACTAGCCATTCAGGGTGGTTCTAATGGTGGATTGCTGGTAGGAACCGTCATGAACCAGCGGCCGGAGTTGTTCAAAGTAGCTTTTCCCGCAGTAGGCGTCATGGATATGCTTCGTTTTCACAAATTCACCATAGGCTGGAACTGGATCGCAGACTACGGAAGCAGCGATAACGCCGAAGAATTTAAAGTGCTATATGCGTATTCACCCCTGCACAATATTAAAGAAGGTGGAAAATATCCGGCAACAATGATTACAACCGCGGATCACGACGACCGCGTAGTGCCCGCACATTCATTCAAATACGCGGCAGAACTTCAAGCCAAAGCAGGCAAATCATCTGATAACCCACTTTTGATCCGCATCGACACCAACTCCGGCCACGGCGCGAGCAACACGAAAAAGGCACTTGAAACCCAGGCGGACATTTATGCATTTTTGTTCGCGAATATGGGGTTGGTTTGGCAATGATATCTGGCTGTTGAAAAAAACTAATATTTCAAAAGTAACCGACTAAGGTAAAACGCCCGGAAAATGGTCTGAACAGTTAATGGCTGGTTCAGACCATTTTAATTTTATGTAAACTTCCAATTTTCCCATTATTTCTTAATTTATTTCTACATGCAGGATACAACAGGACGGTGGGAATAGGTAAGTTTTCTAATCTTGTGCCCGTTACAGAGTAGTATTTGTAATTTGAAACCCTTTCAGGAAATGGGACCTTTTACCTCAAAAAATGATAATTAATTAAATAAGAAAATATGAGCAGTTCTAATGTAAGCCAGTACAGGTACGTAAGCTATTTATGGGATGAAAGTAAAGCGGCTTCGCTCGGTGATGATCAGGTAGCACTTCTTTTGTACCGTTCGAATTTGTTGGGTGCAGACCTTCGTCTTACCAATTATGCGGGCGGTAACACAAGTTGCAAGACCATTGAAAAAGATCCGCTGACTGGCAATCCGGTTGAGGTAATGTGGATCAAAGGTTCTGGGGGTGATATTGGCACTTTGACAAGAAGTGGCCTTGCCGGACTTTATCAGGACCGCTTGCACAATTTGAAAAACATTTACCGTGGACTGGAATTTGAAGATGAAATGGTAGAGCTTTTCAACCACTGCATTTATGATCTCAAATCCAAAGCACCTTCCATTGATACGCCCCTGCACGGCTTATTGCCCTTCAAACATATTGATCACCTGCACCCTGACGCATTGATCGCCATCGCGGCATCCAAAGAAGGAGAGGCTATTACAAAAGAATTATTTAACGGAGAACTGGCGTGGGTGCCCTGGCAACGTCCCGGATTTGATCTTGGATTAAAACTGGAACAGGCATTGGCAGAAAACCCGGGAATCCGCGGAATCGTATTGGGCGGACACGGTTTGTTTACCTGGGGTGATACAGCTTATGAATCTTATATCAATACGCTGGATACGATTGAAAGAGCATCGGAATATCTGAACGAAAATTATGGCAAAAACCGTCCGGTTTTCGGAGGTCAGCGCCTTGAAAGCGAACCGGAAGCACGCCGTTCTGAAATTGCGGGTAAGCTGGCTCCGTATCTGCGCGGGCTTGCTTCTGAGCAACAGGCGATGATCGGTCACTTTACGGATGATGCGCGTGTGCTTGAATTTATCGGCAGCCATGATCTTGATAAGCTGGCTCCACTAGGCACAAGCTGCCCGGACCACTTCCTTCGTACGAAGATCCGTCCGTTGGTTCTGGATTTCCCATTTGATAAGCTTGGCGGAACAGATCAGGAAATTCTGGATCAAATTCGTCCGCAGTTTGAAGCATATCGCGTTGATTATCAAGCATACTATGATCGTTGTAAACATGATAACAGCCCGGCTGTGCGTGACCCGAACCCGGTGATCATATTGTTGCCAGGCGTCGGCATGTTCTCGTTTGCGAAAGACAAGCAGACAGCGCGTGTGGCGGCGGAGTTTTATATCAATGCAATCAATGTGATGAAAGGCGCGGAAGCAATTTCTTCCTACGTTTCATTGCCTGAGCAAGAGGCGTTTGACATTGAATACTGGCTTCTTGAAGAAGCTAAATTGCAGCGTATGCCAAAAGAAAAGTCAGTTTCACGCAAAATTGCGATCGTTACCGGCGGCTCCGGAGGAATTGGAAAAGCCATTGCATTAAAACTGTTGCAAGAAGGCGCCTGCGTGGTGATTTCCGACATTGACGAAAAAGCATTGGCTGAAACCAAAGCCGAATTTGACGCAAAGTTTGGCAAAGACTTTTCAGCTACGACCATCGCAAATGTACTGGAAGTAGATCAGATCAAAGCTGCATTGCATACTACGAAGTTGAAATATGGCGGCGTTGATATCATTGTAAACTGCGCCGGTTTGTCTATTTCAAAACCACTGGCTGAAACCACCATTAAGGATTGGGATATTTTGCAGGATGTGTTGGTAAAAGGCCAGTTCCTGGTTTCTCAGGAAGCGGTTGCTATCATGCGCCAGCAAGGATTGGGTGGTGATATCATCAACATTGCCAGCAAGAACGGCATCGTTTCAGGGCCAAATAATGTGGCATACGGAACTGCAAAAGCGGCTCAGCAACATATGTCACGCCTTTTAGCGGCGGAATTAGGGCCTGATAAAATCCGTGTCAATGTCGTTAACCCTGATGCTGTAATCGCAGGAAGTAAGATCTGGGAAAGCGGCTGGGCAGCAGGACGCGCGAAAGCTTATGGTATTAGCGTAGCGGAACTGCCTGCATATTATGCCAAAAGAACCGTTCTGAATGCAGAAATCCATACAGAAGACATTGCAAACGGAGTTTACATTTTCGTGAGCGGTCTGCTAAACAAAAGCACAGGAAACGTGATCAACGTGGATGGCGGTGTTCCGGCAGCGTTTTTACGGTAAGCGATAGCGAAATATTCCCGCGCCTTTAAAGTCGCGGAAATAACTACAATATTTTCAAATTTCAGAATTTTCAAATTAGACTTTCTAAGTTTCTATAACTTGGAAAGTCTTTTAAATTTCAACAAAATGAAAATCGACCAGTATCAGATTGACCAGCATAACGACAGCTTATTGTCGCGCCATAACAACCAGTTTATTTTCTTAAAAGAGCAACTTGGCGAGCAGGGGATCAATGCCAGCGAAGTAATAAGTGCTTTGGAGGCTTTTCAGGTTGCCATTCCGAGCTGGGCCCTGGGCACGGGCGGGACGCGTTTCGGGCGATTTTCAGGTGGCGGGGAGCCGCGTTCTTTGGAAGAAAAAGTGGAGGATGTAGGTCTTCTACATGCATTGAACCGTTCAAGCGGATCTATTTCGCTGCACATCCCCTGGGATATTCCCCAGCAGGCAGAATCAATTATCAGTCTGGCTTCTTCATTGGACCTGAAATTTGATGCAGTTAACTCGAATACTTTTCAGGATCAGAAGGATCAGGAGCATTCCTATAAATTCGGGTCACTTTCGCACGTTGATCCTGCCGTTCGAAAACAAGCTGTTGAGCATAACATTGAAGTGATAAAATATGGTAAAGATTTGGGATCAAAAGCATTGTCGATCTGGCTCTCAGACGGTTCTTGCTTTCCGGGACAATCCAATTTTGTACAAGCATTCCAAAATACGCTCGAATCTTTGCAGGAAATCTACGCCGAGCTGCCTGCTGACTGGAAAGTTTACGTGGAATACAAAGCCTACGAGCCGAATTTCTATTCAACCGTAATCCAGGATTGGGGAAGTTCATTGCTTTTCTGCCAGAAACTGGGCCCGAAAGCCGATGTGCTGGTGGATCTTGGTCATCATTTACCTAATGCCAACATTGAGCAAATTGTAGCGACATTAATGATGGAAGGCCGCCTGGCAGGTTTCCATTTCAACGATTCTAAATATGGTGACGACGATCTTACCGTCGGCAGCATTCGTCCTTATATGCTGTTCCTGATATTTGTTGAACTGGTAGAGGGCATGAAACGCGCAGGAAAAGGAAGTGATGGTTACGCCTGGATGATCGACGCCAGTCACAATGTAAAAGATCCTTTGGAAGATTTGCTTCAATCCGTGGAAGCGATTTTGATTTCCTACGCACAAGCATTGCTGGTCGATCGCCAAAAACTGGAACAAGCCAGGAATCAAAATGACGTCGTTCTGGCGCAACAAATCCTTCAAAATGCATTCAGAACGGATGTACGGCCATTAGTACGTGAATCCATGCGCCTAAGCGGCGGTTCGCTGGATCCGATTGGGTTGTTCAGGAATTTGAAGGTTCGGAATGAGCTGATGAATGAGCGGGGTAGGGTTACTGTGGCTACTGGGCTTTAAGGGTTGCGAGGAGCATTGTGGACGTGCCTTCGTCTCCGCTCAGGCTGACAGAGCTTGGTTCAATGCTTGTTAGCCTGAGCGAACAGCGCCGCTGCGCCACCGAAAGGAAGAACCGCAATGCTTTGTCACACTGAGCGGAGTCGGAGTGAAGTCCACAATGCCCGCCAAGAAGCACATTGCATCAAAGCGACTTCCTCCGAATCAGCGTAAACGGATTCTTGATAATCGCCCTTCTATTCTCGGTTATCAACTCCGCTGCAGTCTTTCCCATTTGCTCGTGATCGGTGGAAATGGTTGTGATTCCATCCAGCAGGATCTCTTTTAACGGCGTTTCGTTGTAGGAAATAATGCCAATGTCTTTGCCGATTGTAAGTTGCTGCTCACGGCATTTTTTGATGAGATTAACCAGATCATTTTCTTCAATAACCACATATGCTGTGTCTTTAACAGCAATGCTGTTTTCGTGAAAATCGTACATGATTTCATGTTCGAACTCATGCTGAATGCAAAAAATCCGGAAGCCTTTGATGATTTCTTTGGGATAACGGATAATGGTTGGGAAAATAAGGATCAGCTTTTTGTAGACTTTGAGCAGGTCAACGGCTTCATTTAATGCAGAAACAATGTCCTTTTCGAAGTTCTGGAATACAGACGAATGCTTTTTACTATTCAGTTCAATGTCCTTGTCCAGTAAAATCAGCTTCTCGGGCGGGATCATTTTCAATGTTTCAATCGCCTCTTCTGCCTTTTCGTAGAAATGCGGCATGATTACGTAATAATCGTATTCGCCCAGACTGTTTTTAATCAGGTTTTTAAAAATATTGGCATTAGAATGGTGAATATGAAGATCAACATTCACATTGCGCCCTACATTTTCAACAAATGCATTATAAATCTGTTTTTTATAATTACTTATTTTATTGAAAACCAGCAGGATACGAACCGATGTTTCAATGTCGACACGATTAATAAAGTAACCTTTTCCCCGGACGGAAATCAACACGCCATCTTTAATGAGGTGTTTGTAAGCCTTTTCAACAGTGTCCCGGGAAAGCAGATATTCTTCACTTAACTGATTGATCGAAGGAATTTTATCGCCACGTTTCAGTTTCCCCTTACTAATCGCCTGCAAAAGCGACTTGATGATCTGCATGTATTTTGGCGCACTTTCCTTAAACTCAATGTCAAATTGTATTTCCATCAAAAACAGTGATTATAGGCCCGGTAACAATAAATAAAAACAGCCGAGGAAGAAAACTACTTTCTCCCCCGGCTGTTTATTGCGCTTTCTGCTAATTATCTTGGACCTCTGCTGCTTCTCTCCGAGCCGCCACCGCCACCTCTTGATCCTCTTTCAGAACCTCCCGATGAACGTTCATTAGGAGCGCTGCTTCTTGATTCGGAAGAACCTCTATCCACTGATCCACGTTCCGAACGGCTTTCGCGTTGAGCCGGGGCTTCGTAGGATCCTCTGTCTGACCGGCTTTGTCTTGGCGCAGGCGTTTCATAGGAACGGTTTTCACGTTGCGCAGGAGCTTCATAGGAACCTCTTTCGGACCGGCTTTGTCTTGGTGCCGGCGACTCGTAAGATTCTCTGCTCCGGCCAGGGTTCACCGATTCGTTACTGCGCTCAGATCTATTGCTTCTTTCTGAGCCGTAGTTTGGCACGTTGCGATCTGGCGAACGTTCGGCACGGGTCGGTGCTTCATATTCCCGATTGGTGCGGCTGTTGTTATCGCTACGGTTGGCTCCATATCCCGGGTTTCTGTCATTGCCTCTGCTGCTGCGATCTGATCCTACATCAACGGTTGATCCGCGGCGATTGGATTCATTGATTCTGCTGTTACGTTCATTGGAACCGCGGCTGTTGTCGTATCTGTCGTTACCACGGCTATTTCCGGCCACAACCACTCTTCCCCGGTTACGCATATCAATATCACGAACTGCTACGCTTCTCCTGGTTACGCGTTCGATTTCATCTCGTCTTGGGCCGTAAGCATATGTCCGGTTGTTGTTGTAATAGTAATTATTTATGATCGTCGTTCTGCCGTAATAATGCGAAACGCGGTTGCGCGGAGCACAGTAATCATACCAACGCGGGCTTGAAATGTAACGTTGCGGCACGAAAACCCACCAGAAAGAAGGAAGATTCACCGAAATGTTTACCTGCATTCCCGGGCCCAGCGGTGCCCAGCCATAATAACCTCCACCCGAACGCCAGTTTACCCAAGCCGGCCCCCATTCATAACCTGGGATCCAGAACCAGCCATTATAATCATCAAAAGACCAGCGGCCATAATGAAAAGGCGCCCAGCCCCAGTCGTAATCCGAAACCCAGGTGTTACCATATTCGGTCACTTCCCAGTATCCGGCGGTGGAGTAAGGCTGGAAGCCCTGTGGCGCATCAGGCACCCAAACGGAACCATATTGCGGCGTCCGGACCCACCTTCCGTAAGGGGACAATTCTTCGTAAAATGTTTGAAATGAAATGTTAACCCCGGGCTGAGCCTGCGTCTTGGTGAATGTGGAAACACCGCCAAGCATTAGCAAGATCAGGCCCAGTATCCGAAGTTTTCGCATGATATTCATGGCTATATGGATTAGTTGTTTTTCTTTATTTAATTCGTTTGTAAGACACTGTTTTTTTGTTTTGGTTTAAACGTTACGGAGTGCAGTAATCGGTATAAACGAAACTTCCCGGAACGGTGCAATCGTTTGTGGTTTGATCGGTTCATTGTGCTTGTTTGGTAAATAGTTGATAATTAATGCCTTATTTTATTTTGACAAAAGAATTCGTCAGTTGTTTGCTTGCTCTAAGACATTTGTAAACTACTTTAGCCCTATCTGCCATCATCAACATTAACAACACGTTAACAATATTTTCAGTTAGCCAATGATCAACCCTGAAATTCTCCATAACGAACTTGTCTTCCAAACTGCGCGCAGTGGCGGCAGCGGAGGCCAGAACGTCAATAAAGTTGAAACAAAAGTTGAGTTGAGATTTGACATCAAAAACTCGCAGCAACTTTCCGACGAGCAGAAACAAACATTGACTGATAAACTCGCTAACAAGCTTACTAACGATCAGATACTCGTCCTGTATCATCAGACGGAACGCTCTCAGCTGGCCAATAAAGAAAAGGTTATCAGCAAATTCAATGATCTGATAAAAAAGGCATTTACAGTGCGAAAAAGCCGTAGGGCAACCCGGCCGACCCTTGCTTCAAAATTAGAACGGCTTCAAACGAAGCAACGTAATTCAAGCATTAAATCACTGCGAAAAAAGAGTTTCGAAGATTAATTTATCTGCATTGCCAATTCATCATTTAGCCAATGAATGTGATCACTCCTGCTCAACCAAAAATAAGTGCCGTTCTTACGCTTCCTGTTATCGTTGCCTCGCTCGGTTACTTCGTGGATGTTTATGATCTGCTTTTGTTTAACATTGTTCGTGTTCCAAGCCTCAAAGACCTGGGGTTATCAGAAGAAGAAATATCCCGCATTGGTGCCAACATTTATAACTGGCAGCAGGCCGGACTGTTGATAGGAGGCTTTATGTGGGGTATTTTGGGTGATAAGCTGGGCAGGCGCTCGGTTTTGTTTGGTTCCATATTCACTTATTCACTTGCCAACATTGCCTGCGGTTTTGCTAATAATGTGGAATTATATTCCTTTTTGAGGTTTGTCGCAGGTTTAGGGCTTGCCGGAGAGCTTGGCGCGGGCATCACGCTTATTGCCGAGATTTTACCAAAAGAACTGCGCGGTTACGGTGCGTCCGTTGTGGCCAGTGTAGGTCTGGCCGGCGCGATCGCCGCATTTTTTGCAGTAAAACTTACAGACTGGCGTATTGCTTACTTTATTGGAGGAGGAATGGGCCTTTTATTGCTGGTTTTGCGGATTAATGTGCTGGAATCCATCATTTTTGATAAAAGCATTGAAAAGCGAGGGAATAAGCCTGTGCCCTGGTGGACGATTTTTACGAGCTGGGCGCGCTTTGTGCGCTATATCCGCTGCATGGGCATTGGATTGCCTACTTATATGGTGATTGGAATTTATTCAACTTTCGGAAACGAATTCGCAAAAGCGCTTGGCATAGCGGCCGACGTACAAGCAGCATCGTGTGTGCTTTACACCTACATTGGCGTCGTGACCGGCGACTTTTTTAGTGGAATTTTGAGTCAATGGCTGCGATCCAGGCGTAAAGCCATCTTGCTTATGATGTCCATGACGCTTGGTGGCGTCATATGGCTGCTTTATGGTGGCATTCAATCTTCTGCTGCGCTATATGCCTGCTATGTATGGCTTGGGTTTTCAATTGGCTACATTGCCATGTTCCTGACCACAACGGCTGAGCAGTTTGGAACAAACCTGCGTGCAACAGTCACCACTTCGGTCGCTAACAATGTAAGGGCAACGGTGCTGATCACATTACCTCTTTTCCAACTTTTGAAGCCTGGCTGGGGAGTTTTAAATTCCGGTGCAATCGTGGGAGCAATATGCTTCTCGCTCGCCCTGTTGTCCTTATGGAAGATGGAAGAAACTTACGGCAAGGAGCTGGATTATGAAGAAGCCTGATTCCGGATGCTCCTAATCGGCTTTTTGTGAAAATATAAGCTGATCCGGCCGCGGGTAATCGATCAGTTTTGAAAAATCAACTTTCCAAAAATCCAGGTCCAGAAGATGGTTTTGATTGTCCTTGGTGAGCGTTATAACGACCGGCGTCCCATCAGTATCCACGTATTCCGCTTGGATCAGATCACCATCGTAGGCGTCCACTTTGCCTCCCAAACTAATGCTGCCCATTTTTCCACCCTCGTATTCGTCCACTTGCTCGGTGATCGGGTAATCCTGGGGATCGAGGTTTAATTTGGAAAGCAGGAAATGGATCAGGTCAATTTCATTCTGCCTTATGGGCCTGATATTACTCATGAGTCCGCTTTTGAAATGCTGTTTCCCTTGTTTCGCAGCTGCTCCGCCTTTTTTCCGACAAACCAGAAAGACAGCGCAAGAATGGCGAAGAAAATGCCTTTGTTGGTTCTGTCCCAGAAATATTCAAAATATCTTGTATAAATATTTACAAGAAAGAATACCAGCCCCAAATCCCGTAATGTATCCAGTTTATTCTGGAATGCATAAACGAGCAGCAATGCCAGCATAATGGAAAAACCCAGGGCCCAATACCAGAAATAGCTCTGCTTAATGGCCGTCCAGCCACTCAGATCATCATAATTTCCAAATATAGAGAGCGTCCAGGCTGCCAGTAAAAAGAGGAACAGTCCAATGGAATAGGTGGTGTCTTGAAAAAAAGGCAACAGTTTAAGCCTCTGCAAAGCGATAGAAAACAGCCAGATAGCAAGTCCGAAAACGGTCATCCGCAGTGGATAATTCATTCCCAGGAAACGGTAACTGCCGCCTGACCAAAAGTGGGTTTGAGCGCCCCACCAACCGGCCAGAGAAATGATCATTACCGTCCAGAGCAATGTAGAGCGAAGAAAAACCGCCGCACTGCCGTAAACAATCGTTGCTATCAATAGAGGAATAGCATAATTTCCTTCAAAATTCGTAAAACTGCGCGTCCAGTAAGTGATCGCAACGCCGATCGTCAGGATGATGGTAATGTTATAGGTTTCGTTGCTTGCTTTTGACGCGGGATATTTGGCTTGTCTTCTTTTTGCGAGATAAACAAATAAGGCCGCCAATGCAGTAAATCCAATCCCGAAAATGGTTTCGGAAAACCCCCACTTATTACGCAACTGTTCAAGCCATTTTTCATCGAGAACCAATGCACCAAATGCCAGTAACCCACAGGAAACCGCGGAAATCAATGCGTAAACGGCAATTGCATCCACATTGGCATTCCGCAATTGATAACTATTCTTCAAGTCCTCAGCCAGTTCCCCCGAAATTTTGTTGCTGTCCTGCCAATACTGAATAGCTCTATTAACAGTCTCCGCCTCTTTCTTATCTAATTCCATTAATGTCCAGCGTTGATGAATGCAATTGCGGCTCAGCTGTAACTAGCCCGTTTATTAATTAAAAGCCTCAATTTTATCATTAAAAATAACGACCAATTTGTATTCCTCACTTAATGCCAAAACTTCTTCCCAGATCCTCGATACCAGCATATGAAAATTCTTCATTGACATGTTGCCGGTTCGGAAATGTATAATTCTTGGAGGAGGGAAGGTTATGAGGATGCGATTGGAAAAATCAGCGTCTTTTGAAATAATGGTCATCTGCATTTTTTTCGCATTTGCCCAGATGTCCGAATCAACAGCGGTTCTTTCAATGTCCAGCTGATGAACGTATTTTTCGTTATTCCAAAGAGAAAAGTAATAGGGCAAATTTACGTCAATCAGATACTTAGGCGACATGCTTAATCTCTTTGATGAAATAATTTCGGTTCATCATTTCAATAGCAAACTGATAACAAGCGTCAATATCTTCACTTTCAAGGCTTGGATATTGATATAGTAACTCCTCCCGACTTGTGCCAGCGAACAAGAATTCCAAAACGGTCTGCACAGTAATTCTCATCCCGCGTATTACAGGCCGACCGTTGCATATATCCGGATTTACGGCTATTCTCTCCGTCAGGTAAGTTGTCATCACATTTACTTTTTTGCAAAGATAAGTATATAAATCGTCAAGGTCCGAATCGCCCGCGACCCGGACCTTTGATGATTATTTGCCGCTTTTTAATCCGGATAAAAACTCAACCACATCCCTGATCTCTCTTTTGGACATGATAGTGCCCATGGGTGGCATGCTGGACGGAACGTTTTCGCGTTTGGCGATCCGGGCTGTTGCGATTTTTAATGGTTCGGCTTCTGATGTTTTTAAAACCAGTTCATGATCATTTTCCTGCGCGAGGATTCCCGCAGCGGATGTGCCATCTTTCAAAGTAAGCATCACCATTCCGAATCCTGGGGAAAGTCTTGCACTTGGCTCAATCAGCGCTTGCAATATTTGCTCTCTCGACAGCACATTGCCTATATTGGAAAGGTTAGGCCCAACTTCGCCGCCCTGACCTCCGATGGAATGGCAGCGCACACATTCAGCTGCCGAATTTGTCATAAAATATCTGCGACCTAATTGCGCATTTCCACCGAAAAGTGCATCCTGATAATCAGTAACGGTCATCCCGGTTGTTCTTAATGGCGCCAGCTTGGCAATCAGCGTACTTGATTTGGTTGAATCTACTGCTTCTGAGAGATCCAGCGCAAGGCTCTGCGGCAGTTTTTTATCAGTCATTTTGCCGATCAGATCTTCAAAAATTCCTTCTGTTTTAGCAACTGGAATGGTTCCCAGCACGCGCAACATTTGTTGTTGCTCTCTGACACTTCCTTTTTCAAAAATACTCTTAGAAATGTCAGTCAATGCTTCCTTGGACATATTCACGCTTCCTGCCATTCCTAATGCTGCCGTACGAACATCGGCATCGGTGTCAGTCATTCCGAGTTTCATGGCGGTTTCCATGTCTGCATATTTCAGGTCATTAAGCGCCACGAGCATAGCTGTCCGCACTTTCGGGTTTTTATGAGTGCTCAGGATTTTAGCCAAAGCAGCGTTGTTTTCTGACATACCCAGGTTTGTAACCATCTGAGCCGCTGCGATCAAAGTTTCAGCATCGTCATCATTCAACAGCTCAGCAACAACAGGCTGCACTTTAGATTTAACAAGTGCCGGGTCGCGCTCTACAACACCTCTGTAACGGCCATCCACGCGATCCATCACGGACGGACTTGCCCACGTTCCCAATGCTGCTAATGCCTCCGTGCGGACGCCCTTTTCGACATCCTTCCGTTGTGCAAAAGCAATAAGATTATCCAATTGATCATTCGTTCCAACGCGCAGGGACGCATTGATGGCCCTTCTTAATAAGGGCTCCGAAGTGAACTTTTTGTCCTTCAAAAGCGCCGCTAATGCCGGCAGGGAAGCAGGAATTGAAAGGTCGTCATTGATCGCACGCGCTGCTTCTGTCACAATGTATTCGTCTTTATCTTGCAAGAACAAACTCACTTTTTCACTGCGTAACCTTCTCAATACGAGTACTGCCGCAGTTCTAAGGGACTTTTCAGGACTCGATGATAATGCTACGATCGGCTCTACTTCACCAATGCGTGACAACGCAAGCACAGCAGCGTGCCTCAGGTAAACATCCTCATCATTGTTGGTTTTAATCATGCTGATAAGGGGCGCCACTGCCTGTTTGTCGGCAATGCGACCAAGCGCCTGTGCGCCAAAGAACTGCATTCTCGGATTCTTAGATGAAAGCATCGGGATCAGCATTGGTCCCGCCTCGGCAATTTTCGCGTCGCCTAGCACCTTTGCAGCTTGAACAGAAATTTCTTCGTCCGAATCTTTCAGTAAGGTCATCAGGACATTCGCGTAGGATTTGTCCTGGCGTGCCAATTGGCCCATTCCCCAGATGCCATGAATTCGTTCCAGTTGATTGCCTGTTTGTGCAATTGCTTTGCTCAAAACGGCTGCGCCTTTTGCTCCGCGCGTTGCCAGTTCAAACTGCGCTTTCTGGCGGATGCGCATATCCTGGTTCCCGAGCAGGGATAACAGCATTTCATCCGTTTGCTTTGCGTAATCCAGCTGCATAAGGCGTTTTGTGATCGCCCGTACGTCTTTTAGGTCATTTTTATCATCGGAAACATCCAGTTTCCAGACTCTTCCGTAATTTTTTGTATCCCAGCCATTGATCCAGTCGGCCACATACAATGCGCCATCCGGCCCGAAGCGAATGCCTGTTGGCAGGATTCCGTTCAAAATATTTTTCTCACCATCCAGAACAAATGAAGCGCCTTTTGGCTTTAAACCAAATGCCCAGATCGGTGAACGAGCGGGGTTACCAACAAATTCAACCAGGAAAAATTTGTTTTTCCAAGCCGATCCCAATGCTGTTCCGGGATTGTATTGCATGCCGGTAGGGCCATTGTGGAAATTCTGAATCGGCGGGATAATGTATGCCGCCTGACCGTCCCAGCGTGGTTTGTAAAGTTTTTCATCCATCCAGACTTTATAGGAATTGTTCTTTGGATCGGTATATTTTCCATATTGCCAGTTGGATCTCCAACCTGCATCTGAACCTTCCACGACGTGCACAAGTCTTTCGCTTTCTCCTGGGTGGTCACCATCATTATCTGAACTGATGAGGTTTCCGTACTCGTCAAAAACAAATTCGTGCGTATTTCTCAAACCATGCGCAAAAACCTCAAAATCGCTTCCATCAGGATTGGAGCGGGCGATGATGCCGGAATTCGGATGCTCATGTTTTACGCCTTCCGCTGTTGTAATGTTGGCGCCAATGTCCCCGATGTTCCAGTAAATCTTGCCATCCGGGCCTTCGATCGGGTTTGACATACCATGTCCGCCAAAACCAATGTGAACCCCGTAGCCGTGGCTAATGGATGTTTTCTGATCCAAAACCCCATCGCCGTTTGTATCTTTCAATCTCCACAAATCAGGTGCAATGGCAACAAATGCATCGTGCGCACGGATAAGCACACCGCCCGCTACGTCTGAAACTTCTTCAAAAAAGTCGTCCAGAATTCGCATCGAAACATCCGCTATGCCATCATTGTCCGTGTCTTCAATGCGCCAAACTTCGTCCTTTTCAACAGCAAGGTCCTTCCAGTCGTGGCTTCCATCACCGTTAAGGTCTTTAAGCCAGCTGTTTTCTTTGCTTTTTTCAGGAGCAAAAGTGCTGCGCAGAAATGCCCGGCGCTCTTCCACAGTCTGCAAAGCAATAGAAGCTGTCATCCAGTTGCGGTGGCCACGAATGTCAAATTCTGAATTTTTCTGTCGGTTTGTCCGGTTCAGGTAAACCCTCCCCATATCATCCACCGAAATAGCCACCGGATCCGGTGCCAGCGAATCGGAGGCCCAAAGGTCTAGTTTGAGGCCGTCTGCCAGTTTTACAACGGTTTTGTTACGAATTTCTTTGGCCCTTGCTTTGCCGGTTGCAGCGTCTTCTTTAATAACAACCGCCGTACTGTTGGTTTTCGAAGTAGCGCCCGTCTTAGAGCTCGTCGGGGACATTTTCATACAAGAAACCACCACAACAGCAGTGACAGCAAGAAGAATTAACGGTTTTTGTAAATGTTTTTTGGGGATCATTGAGTTAAGGCTTAATCATTTAAATTGTAGATAGGGCTGTATGCTTATGCAGTTTGCAACCCTTGTTTGCGGTTAGGCAAAAAATGCCTGATATCAGATCGGTTTACTTTCTTCTCGGCATGCCAAAGCTCATAATCACGTTGAAGTTTCAGCCAAAATTCCGGGGGCGATCCAAAAGCCTCCGAAAGTCGGACGGCCATCTCTGATGTAATACCCTGATGTTCGTTCAAAATATTTGAAAGCGTTTTAGACGCAATCCCTAAACCTTCCGCCACCTGCCGAATGGTCAGATCTTGGCCTGTTTCTTCTTTAATTCCCTCAATAACATCCCTGATCATCGAACCAGGATGCGGAGGCATCATTCCCCTCATTACCATATATATTTTACTTAATGATAGTCTATGTAATCAACATCAAAAGTGTCAACATTAAACCGAAAAGTGATTCTGTAATTTCCATTAACCTTTATTGACCAATGGTTCTTCAAATCGCCTTTCAATTGGTGAAGACCCCAACCTACGATATTTACTTCCTCGATTGAATGAGCTTCGTCCAATCGATAAAGAATTCTTCTAATTTTTTCAATGTGGTGTGGTTGCAACTTGGATGGATCATTGTTTTCAAAAAATAATCTCAATCCCTTATGCTTAAAGCTTTTGATCATCGTGTTTCAAATGTAATACATAACACGATGTTGTACATCAAAACAATTCTAACTGACCATTGAGGCCTTTCGGCTTTTTTGCTTTGCCCATCACGGTTCTTCCTTCGTATTTCCAGGAATTGTTTCGTTCTTCTTCGATAATGTCATTAAAACGATTATTAGGTTGGAAATCTTTTTCGAGCTGGATGGACACTTTTGATAGATTTTTAAGCGCTTCCAATTTATCATTTTCACCTAGCTTAGCCTTTTGAATGGCTTTATCCAGAGTCATAATGGATTCGTCGTAAACAGTGATCGGCACAGGGAACGGATGTCCGTCCTTGCCGCCGTGTGCAAACGAAAACCGTGCCGGATCTGAAAAACGGGATGGTGTGCCATGAATAATTTCACTAACCAATGTAAGCGATTGCACTGTCCGGGGCCCAACGCCTTCCAAAAGCAACAGCGACTCCATATCATTCACCGGGTTGTCATGCGCCAGCGCCAGCACCGCCCCTAACCGTTTTAAATTCACATCTTCGGCACGCACATCATGGTGTCCGGGCATGACGAGGCGGCCAACTTCCCGCATAATTTTGTCCGGATTTTCCTTTGTAAGTTCCAGAATACCAGTCCGTGTGGGCGCTGCATCTTTGTCTGTCAAATTTAAGATCTTGCCTTGATTTTCTCCGTAAATGAAAGAATGTGGCTCCTCAACAAAGGATTTAATTTCAGGAGAATGCCAATGGTAACGTCTGGCCATTCTGCTGTCTGTGTTCATGCCTTGCTGAACCACCGTCCAGTTGCCTTCTTTGGAAAGAACAAATGAATGCAGATACAATTGAAAACCGTCCTGAATTGCGGTGCTGTCGATTTTCGCCGATAAGCGGCTGTTATGCACCAAAAGCTGGCCGTCCAAACCGGTTTTTTCAGCAATTGCCAACAATTCAGCAGGAGTTTGTCTCGAATACTTTCCGCGACCTCCACAAATGTAAATGCCTAATTCGGCGGATTTTCTGTTCACCGCATTTTTCAATGCGCCCATTACCGAAGTTGTAATGCCTGAGGAATGCCAGTCCATGCCCAAAACGCAACCTAACGACTGGAACCAGAACGGATCGCTCATTTTCTGTAAAAATGCATCGCGGCCGTATTCGATGACAATCGATTCCACAATGGCGCCTCCCAGCGCGCTCATGCGCTGGGCCAACCAAACGGGCACTTTTCCGTAATGCAAAGGCAGATCTGCGTGGCCACTTTTCATAGTTAGGTGTAAGTTACAAAAAAACCAAACCCGGCGTAAAGTCGGCACCGGTATGCGCTTCCGTTATTAATTGGAATAATTTTTTCATAACATGCATTGCATTACCCTTTTTGTTCCAAAAACACATTTTGAATGGCTATCCAGGTTTTAATCACATTAGTACTCGTCTTGTTAAATGGTTTTTTTGTAGCGGCAGAGTTTGCTATCGTGAAAATCCGGGCTTCACAATTGGAGCAAAAAGCGCAGGAGGGAAATGCGATGGCCATTTTGTCTAAAAAAATTGTTGCTAATCTCGACGGATATCTTGCTGCTACGCAATTTGGAATAACGCTTGCAAGCCTTGGTTTGGGTTGGATAGGCGAGCCGGTTGTTTCTAAACTACTGATCGGCGGAATGGAGTTGGTGGGCATTTCACTGGATCCCGAACTCGCGCATCAGATAGCATTACCCACTGCCTTTGCCATTATAACCATTCTGCACATCGTTTTTGGCGAGCTGGCACCCAAATCCATCGCGATACAACGTCCCGAAGCGACCACCTTGTTCTTATCTTATCCGTTGCACGGCTTTTACCTTGTTTTCCGACCTGTTGTCTGGATGTTAAATGGCATTGCCAATTTTATCCTGAAAGGCGTAGGCATCACACCCTCGCACGGAAGCGAAGTGCATAGCAGTGACGAATTGCGCTATCTGGTTCAGCAGCAAAAAGATAGCGGAATGATCGAAGCCGCGGACTATGACCTTATCAAAAATGCATTTAACTTTTCAGAAAGGATTGCGAAACAAATTATGATCCCGAGGCCACAGGTTTTTGGCATTGATATCAATGATTTTAACGAGGCAAAACTGGAAAAGGTCATTGAGGAAGGCTATTCCAGAATCCCGGTTTATGAAGATACTTTGGATCAAATTGTAGGCGTGCTGCATTTGAAGGACTTGCTTTTGAAAATGCGTCAGGGCAAAGAAATCGTGCTTACGGAACTGATAAGGCCTATTTCAACAGTTCATGAGTCCAAGCCAATTGGTGCCTTACTCCGCGATTTCCAGCTGAACAGGCAGCAAATGGCCGTAATCATCGATGAATACGGCGGGGTCGACGGCATTGTGACAATGGAGGATATTTTGGAAGAATTGGTGGGTGAAATCCAGGACGAATATGATAATGAGATCCCCATTGTGAAGAATGAAAGCGACAATACATATACAGTGCTAGGTTCCGCGTCGATCACAGATATTAATGATAAGCTTCCGCACGATATTTCAAAGGAAAGCGATTACGAAACATTGGCTGGTTATCTGATCTACAAATTTGGCAGAATTCCGGCGGTAGGAGAGAAGTTTAAAACAAAGCATTTTGAATTCACAATCCTGAAAAAGCAGCGCGCCACCATCTCACAGGTGAAAATCACAGTTTTTGACTCATAAGGCAGTTTTCCTTAGCTATTTAAGGTTCAGTTTCAATGTTAATGTCTGCTGATTACGCAAGACTTCTACATCCATTTGCCCCGTCCAGTTGATTTGCTGACGGATGGCTTCGAGTCGAACAACATTGTCTGTTTTCTCTTTGTTAGCACTGATAATTACGTCGTTACTTTGCAATCCGCTTTTTGCTAAAATGTTATCTGACGGAACATTCACAATGACAACGCCTTTTTCATCCGGCAACCCAAATGCAGAGCGGTCTCCAAGGCCTCGTACATTCCTTATTTTTACACCCAGCCAGGTCATTTCCTGCATGTCTTTCTCCAAAGCAGCATTCAGTAAAACAGGATAGGAAACCTTTCGCGCTATTTTCTTAAATGCTTCTTTTTGTACACCAAATTGATCCATAGGGAAATTTTTAAATCCCAGGACGAATGCCGGACTTTCAGATTTTACCTGATAATTGCCGTTTTTAGGATCCATAAAAATCGCGTCGCCAAAACTGCTATGCGCGTCTGTTTTGTTCGCCTGAGCGTTTTTCAGGTCATTTTCATTGGGGAAAAGATTGTAGTCAATTTTTTTGCCCCAATCTTTAACAAGGATTGGAAAATAAGGCCGCATCAGGATATTTTTCCTGAAAATGTCACCGCTGTTTTTAAACCAAACATGCGGATGAAAGCTGTTATTGAGGAAGATATTGTTTTCGGCAATGCGCTGAAACCCTTCCCGGAATTTTAATCCGCCGCTCATAAATACATTGTTATAAATATGATAATTGCTGCTGCCATCGTCCAGGTCCACATCCCAGCCATGGTCGCATCGAAAACGGTTGTTGCGAATGATTACCGTTTTTTGCGCATCCAGCAGAATAAGTTCGGGATGCGAAACAACAATGCTATCCATGGTTTTGCGGTCGGGGTGCCAGAAACGATCGCGTCCCCAGGAATTAAATGCGCCATGGTCGCCGGTTTCCAGCACCGTTTCGAACACGTCATTATGCTCGATGATATGCCCTCCCCAGGCTCCGTCGCCAATATTTATCCCGGCACGCGGCACCTGATAAATGGTGTTATGACTCACAAGGATTTCCGAAGCCATTTCAATTTGCACACCGGTGCACTGTTTTTCTGTTTTTCCAATGTTATGGATCAGATTATCCTCAGCAAAGCATTTGAGGGGATACTTATTATTCTTAGGCCCGGGTGTGCGATCTATTTTCGAGAGGGGAATAAAGTTTTCATATCCAATGGCGGCCGAGCGAACGGCTGAGGAATCGCCTATGAAGCATATGGCGCTGGATCCAATGTTGTAAATATGCGATCCGGTTACACCTGAACCAACATTATAGCCGCTGATCATCACCGCATTCCCTCCCAGATTTGTGAATTCGGAATCCTTTACCACGCAGTTTTCCGAGTTCTCCATCAGCACGGCCCCACCCCGGTAGATCATCCAATCACTTCGCAATAATGGCTCGTAATGTTCCATAAATGTGCGTTCCGTATGTTCAAACCGAACATTGCTAATTATTACGTTCTTGACTGGCTGCTTGTCGGTTCCAACCAGTTCAATGATGTGTTTAAGGTTAGAGACTTCAATGTCAGCAGTGTTAATGTTCAGGTTTTGAGGAGGATATAAATAGAGTAATTGTGATTTTTTATCCAAAAACCATTCACCGGGGGCATCCAGATCTGTAAAAACGTTTTCCACAAACCGATGCTGTAAATGCAATGTCGATGGCCGGTTATTCTGCCAGCCGCCTTCCAGATCGGCCTCTCCGTTTTTAATCCCCTTGATCCGGTAATGAAAACTTCCCCACTCAGACTTATGCAATGCATGCACATAAGCACCTGCCATATCGCCTGACTTCGCAATTCTCGCTGGTGAAAGTGCATCTTCGGCGGTTCCGTTGAAAACGCGGGCTGTCGAATCGAAATTGGGATAGCGTGCCATCGGCAACTGTTTGCCATTGATAAAAAGCATTTCGAAATGATTGCCCGAGACTTTGGCTTTTAAAATATTTTGGTTGTGCTTTTCCCACTTCAATGCTAATTTTCTTCCTGCGCTTAATGTTACGGGTTCATTTTTGTAAGCTTCAATATTGAGCGATTTCCCGTTTAGCGACTCAGGATCTATTTTCAGAGGCTTATTCAGATAATAAATGCCGCGGCGGAGAAAAATGGTAACCTTGGATTGGCTTACCCGTTTTATTTTGGCGATGGCAGCGAATGGCGTTTTCAACGGCGCCTGCAATGTGCCTGCATTTGCATCATTTCCGGCAGGCGACACGTACAGATTTTGCGCGTGACTATCTGCAACCAATGTTATCAAATTGAACAAAAGGAGACCGAGGATCCGATAATGCATTGATGCGGCTATATTTATGGAATGACTGACTTCAAATTAAGACTTAAATTCTATGAAATGTCCTTATTCGATCATCATTTTAATGGTGGCGGGCTTTAACCAGCTCGTTTTCGCTCAGAAGAAAGAGAAAGGTTCTTTCCCTACTTACGACCAAATAAGAGGGAATAAGTCTGAGATTTACGATTTTGTAGCCCCTCAAAGCATTCAGGTTAACCCAACCTCGGCAGTTCCCGAAACAGGTAAATACACGCTTATCAAACGCAGCATTGTCACTGAGCATGGATTTGACGTTTTTGGTTATCCCAAAGACAGCGTTACTTATATTTTGAACGGAAGAAAGGAAAAAGACGCGCAACGCGCAGAGAAGGAAATCAGGACTAAGAGTAAGAACATTACCGATATTTCTATCGGGGCAGTTGATAGTAAGGGGAGGCGCGTGATTCGGATTGACTATGAGCAGGCGCCGCAGCACTGAATGAATGTAGGGAGTTTACTGGCCTTGTCAGCCTGAGCGGACCGCCCGGCGGTCCGGTCCGCTCAGGCTGACAAGGCCAGTAAACTCCCTACTTATTCAAAATATCAATCAAAAACTGCCTGAAAGGCTCTGCGAACTCTTTTCTTTTCAAAGCAAATTCAACCGTCGTTTTCAGATAATCCAGTTTGTCACCAATGTCGTGGCGTTTGCCTTCGATGTGGTGGGCGTAGATGTTTTCGCGTTTTAAAAGCAGCAATAACGAGTCGGTTAGTTGAATTTCGTTGTTTTTGCCTTTTGGTGTTTGCTCGATCGTGTTAAAAATTTCAGGCGTTAGAATGTAACGTCCGGCAATTGCCAGATTGGAAGGTGCAAGATCGATGGCTGGTTTTTCAATCAGTGTACTAAGCTCCAATATCGTATCACTTAATGACGTGCCGCCTACAATTCCGTAGCGGTTTACTTTGTTTGCAGGCACTTCCTCAACCGCGATAACGGAGCCGCCATATTGCTCGTAAGTGTCCATTAACTGCTGCGTAACCGGGATTACAGAATCCATAATGGTGTCGCCCAGCAGCACTGCAAATGGTTCATTACCAACGTGATGGCGTGCGTAGTAAATGGCATCGCCCAATCCGTTAGCTTCTTTCTGACGTACAAAATGCACATTGGCCATGTCGGCCAGGCGGCGCATTTCGTTGAACCACATTAAATCTTCTTTCTCTTCCAAACGGCTTTCCAGTTCAACATTGCGGTCGAAATGGTCTTCAATGGCACGTTTTCCTTTTCCTGAAATGATCAAAATGTCTTCAATTCCCGAATCAACTGCTTCCTGCACCACATATTGGATCGTAGGAATGTCGATAATGGGAAGCATTTCTTTGGGCATCGATTTGGTTGCGGGAAGAAACCGCGTTCCAAGTCCGGCAGCAGGAATTACAGCTTTACGAATCATAAGTTGGCTTTCGGCCGTCAGCTTTCGGCTTTCGGTTTATAAGTGTTTGTAAATAAATATTTTAAGGCAGTATGACAGCGAAAATTTACACAACAAATGGCCTGATAACCCGCGCGTTGTGTTTTTTTAGCTCCACAAAAAGCTGGTTCAGCATATCATCGTCGTGATAAATGCCAATGATCGTTCCGCCGGATCCCGCAAATTTTGCAGATGCGCCGCATGATCGGGCTGCGTTAATCAGTCTTTTATTGGATTCGGGCACATTGTAAATTTTACAGCGCAAGTCGAAATTCTCATTCATCAACTGGTGCAGATCATGCGCGCGGCCTTCCAAAAGTGCTTCGCGGCCATCAGCCGCTTTTTTCGCAATCTGGCCCAAAACGTCAATCACATCGGTTTCGCCGCGATCAAAACGCGTCCGGACATCACTATGTACTTTCCCTGACACTTTACTGAGGTTGGTGTTATATGCAACATAAAGCTTAGGCAACAGCGCCGGGTTAATGCGCTCGTACATTCCATAACCCTGATTATCAATTAGTTTTTTATCGAAATCCATATAGACACAGCCTTCGTAACATTGTATAACCCGATCCTGCAAACCGGCAGTAATGCCCAGTTCTTCAGTTTCGGTTACCATGACAAGCTGCGGAAGGATTTCAATGGGAATTTCAACCTTATAAAACTGCATAAGCGCCCTGAAAAGCGCAACCACGATCGCGCTTGAACCCGACATTCCTACCTGACGTGGGATCGAAGAGCGGTAACGAACGGTGAAATTGCGGTTAGGAAGCCGGATCCCGTTGTCTTCACAGTAGTCGCCGAATTTTTTAATGCCGGCTTTGATCAAAGGAATCCCGCCGTTGTAACCCAGCATGCTAACCGTGTCCCGCAAGTGGAAAATGCTGCGAAATGTGCTTTCATCCTGCGGCTCCGATTCAATGTGGAGTTCGGGAGATTCATATAATGAAATGGAAGCGCCAAAATTTCTGACAGAAATGGAAATTGTTTTGCCAAAAAAACCATCAGAAGGATTGCCAAGCAGCCCGGCCCGGGCGTATGCACGTGTTTCAATTATCAAGGTGAAAATCTTTTTTGGTCAAAAGTAATAACTTAATGACGATACAAAGCGATTTTGCCCTGATATGCTGACAATTATTCAAAAACGACCGGGCACAAAAAAAGCGGGACGATTCAACGCCCACGCTTCACTGAGACTGGTTTACTGATATATCTTATTGTTTTACAACCTGAATATTAGCGATCAATTTCACGTCGTCGCCTACAACCACGCCGCCTGCTTCGGTAACAGCGCTCCATTCAAGACCAAATTCTTTACGGTTGATTTTACCCGTAATTTCAAAACCTGATTTGTTGTTTCCGTAAAAGTCGGTCATGTTACCACCGTATTCGACAGCAAATTCAATTGCTTTGGTCACATCTTTCACGGTCAGGTCGCCTTGCAAAGTGTAGCTTTCGTCTCCTTTTTTAACTAATGTTCCTTTAATAGTAAGCTTAGGATGTTTCGCCGCGTCAAAGAAATCACCTGATTTCAAGTGCTCATCGCGCTGTGCCTGATTTGTATCTATACTGGTAACGTCTGCTGAAAACTGAACAGTTGCACCGTCAAAATCCTCAGTTTCTGTTTTTACTGAACCTTCGAAAGATTTGAAAGAACCTGTAACAGTTGAAATTACCAAATGTTTCACTTTGAACTGAACCTCTGAATGTGTCGGGTCAATAACCCATGTTGTAGTAGCCATGATCTATAAATATTTAATGTTTTTACATTTAATGTATATACATGTATTATTAAAAATTAGTTTCAAATTGGTTAAAAAAAATCCCGGATATTTTCTGTCCGGGATTTTTTTTAACCAATTGTTATGTCTGCAAAATGTCACTTTGGCATCTCGAAAATCTTGGGATCTATTTTTGGATTAACTTCCAGTGAGCTGATTTTTAATACCATAGTTGTTCCCGGCATGGCGGTTGTGGAAACTTCCGACGTGTAAGGATAAGTTACGCCATCAACCTGGCGGAAATCGGATTGCGTATTTTCAGATTTCACCTCCTGTCCATTGATCGTGGTCTGAACGATCATTTTGAGAATGTAAAATGTGTCTTTTGAAATATAATTAATCCGCTTGGTGCCATTTTTCAAAGCCATAGACACTTTGTAAACTTTTGCACCAGCTAAATCCTCCTCGCCATCAAGGGTTAGGGCATAACCCTTTTGCTTGTAATTATATAAGCCGGTTAAGTCCGTTTCAGTAGCCATGGCTTTTACCGATTCTTCGGGTAACGCCGTTGCCGTGGTTTGTCCGGCCATCGGATTAATGGTCCAGCCTGTATTGCCGCTGATCGCCTGCACAACGGTCATGCCTTGCACCGTCGTTTCACTGCGAAAACCCTTGTCCTGCACTATGATAGTGCTGATGGGCACTTTCATATTCATCACCTCCATGTCGGCTGTGATTTTCAGACTTTGCAATTTGGATAATTTGTCCGCACCGCCCATTGCTTTGATATGTTTGTCAATGATTTCGTCCACATTCTGAGCGGCAGCAAAATGTATAACTCCCAGGAGAAATATGGCGACCAGTGATCTGAATAAGATTGATTTCTGCATGAAATGTTCGTTTGTTTTAATTTGAACTCCCGCGGAGCTTCGATATTGTGAATATGGCAAGATTTGAAACAAAAACGGGCAGATAAATCAATATCCGCCCGTTTTAATAAAGATATTTCTTAACCCTGTTAGTTCTTCAAAGCTTCTGCTCCGCCAACAATTTCAAGAATTTCAGTTGTAATCGCAGCCTGACGCGTACGGTTGTAGACTAATTTCAGTTCTTTCAAAAGCTCCTGAGCATTTTCGGTTGCCTTATCCATCGCAGTCATACGAGCGCCTTGTTCGGATGCATTGGATTCCAGAACAGAGCGATAAAGCTGGATTTTCAATGATTTTGGAATTAACTCAGCAAGAATTTCTTCCTCAGTCGGTTCGAAAATATAGTTAACCTCAGCTGTTTTTGTTCTTGTTGTCTTATCCTCTGCTGTAATCGGCAAGAAACGATCTGTGTGGATGATCTGGGTTGCTACGTTTTTAAATTCATTGTAAACCAAATCAACAGCATCGTACTGACCGTCTGAAAACGCTTTCATGATTTCTTCCGCAGCCTGTTTAACAGCCACGAAATTCAATCTCCCAAAAAGGTCCATGTAGTTTTTATTCACTACGAAACCTCTTTTTGCGAGAGATTCTGCACCTTTTTTTCCGATTGCAAAAATCTCGACATTTCCTCTGGCAGCTTGCGCAGCATATTTCTGCTCAATCAACAGCAATGTTGCTTTCACAATATTGGTGTTGAAAGCACCACACAATCCACGGTCAGAAGTTACAACCACGATAAGCACCTTTTCAATCGGACGAACCGTTTTCAAGGGGCTATCCACCGCACTTTCTGCACCTGAAGAAACAGTTGTAAGCATTTCACCGAGCTTCTGGGCGTAAGGTCTCATTTGCATGATGTTATCCTGTGCCCTGCGCAACTTTGCAGCCGCAACCATTTTCATGGCTTTGGTGATTTGCTGTGTGGAATTAACGGATACGATCCGGTTACGGACTTCTTTTAAGCTCGCCATAATGTTTAACGATATTTTACAGCAACTTCACGCGCAACTTTATCAATCACGTCGGTTACACTGTTATCCAGTTTTCCTGCACGCAAGGCCAATAAAGTGTCTTTATGCTGAGCGCTCAAAACAGTAAGGAAATCTTTTTCAAATTCCTTCACCCGGTTAACGTCAACTAAGTCAAGCAAACCTTTTGTAGAAGCATAAACCGTTGCCACTTGTTGCTCAACAGGAACCGGTGCGTATTGAGGTTGTTTCAAAACTTCCTGGTTACGGCGACCTCTGTCAATCGCAAGTTTCGTAGCCGCATCAAGGTCAGAACCGAATTTTGCAAACGCTTCCAATTCACGGAATTGCGCCTGATCCAGTTTCAATGTTCCTGAAACCTTCTTCATCGACTTGATCTGTGCATTACCACCCACACGTGATACCGAAATACCCACGTTGATGGCTGGACGGATACCAGAGTTAAACAAGTTAGACTCCAAGAAGATCTGACCGTCGGTAATAGAAATTACGTTTGTCGGAATATATGCTGAAACGTCTCCCGCTTGTGTTTCGATAATTGGGAGAGCAGTTAACGAACCACCACCTTTAACAATTCCTTTCAATGAAGGAGGAAGGTCGTTCATGTTTCTTGCAATTGTATCATCCGCGATGATTTTCGCTGCACGCTCCAAAAGGCGGCTATGCAGATAAAATACGTCACCTGGATAAGCTTCACGTCCCGGAGGGCGGCGAAGAAGCAGGGACACTTCACGATATGAAACCGCTTGCTTCGAAAGGTCATCATAGATAACCAAAGCAGGACGGCCTGTATCACGGAAGAATTCACCAATCGCTGCACCTGTAAATGGCGCATAAAATTGCATTGGTGAAGGATCCGATGCTCCGGCAGCAACGATAACTGTATAATCCATTGCTCCGTAGCGACGAAGTGTAGCTTCAATCCCTTTGATGGTTGATGCTTTTTGTCCGCAGGCTACATAAATACAGAATACAGGTTCGCCTTTGTCGAAATATTCTTTTTGATTGATAATCGTATCAATAGCAACTGCCGTCTTACCAGTCTGGCGGTCACCGATGATCAATTCCCGCTGGCCACGGCCGATGGGGATCATTGCGTCGATTGCCTTGATACCAGTTTGAAGAGGCTCAGTTACAGGCTGACGGAAGATAACCCCTGGCGCTTTACGCTCAAGTGGCATTTCATAAAGGTCACCTGTCAACGGACCGTTTCCGTCGATTGGTTCAGCGAGTGTATTTACAACGCGGCCTATAATTCCGTCTCCAACCTTTACAGAAGCAATTTCTTTTGTACGCTTCACGGTGGCTCCTTCCTTGATGTCGCTAAAATCACCCAGCAACACGGCTCCGACGTTGTCTTCCTCGAGGTTAAGCGCGAGGGCTTTAAGGCCGTTCTCGAAAACAAGCAGCTCACCTGCCTGCACCTGGGAAAGGCCATAAATGCGGGCAACACCGTCGCCAACCTGAAGGACTGTTCCTACTTCTTCGAGTTCTGCTTCTGATTTAGCTCCTGCAAGTTGTTCGCGCAGGATGGCCGAAACTTCATCCGGTCTAACAGATACCATAGTATAATTGACTTATTGAAAGTATAGTAGTAAGTTTTTGAAAACTGCCGCAAAGGTAGCGTTTTATTTTGGTATAAAAAGAATGTTTGGAGTAAAACCTGTCACTAAAAATTAGATTTTTCCAAGGCATTTCGATTACCTGCTTCACGGGAAAAGAATTTGCCGTTCATCCCTCATAATTAACATTTTTAAAACTTTTTTAGGTACTATTTGTGTTTTTGTTGTAATTGAGTTCGTTAATAACACTTATAAATCGAATTTCAATTTAATTGACCATTCTCCAATCGTAATGTACAAATTAGAAAAAACCATTTTAGCAGCCTTCGTTTTAGCAGTTTTGGTAACAACAGGAAGCACAGCACAGACTATCAAAAAGACAACAAAACCGGCAGCAGCAGTTAAGAAGGCGCCGGGCACACCAGTAAAAGCAGCAGCAACCCCTGCCGTACTCAAAAATCAGATGGATTCTTTGTCGGCGGCGATCGGTGTAAGCTTCTCAAATTCATTAAGTTCACAAGGAATCACGGATATTAATACAGAAGTTTTGACAAAAACCATCAATGCTTCGCTTAAAGGTGGAAAAACGGCCTTTACGCCAGAGGATGCCAACAAATTTATAGGGGAATATTTTCAAAAAATAACTGAAGAAAAAGGGGCCGTGTTTAGAGTCGAAGGAGAAAAATTTCTAGCAGAAAATAAGAAAAAAGAGGGGGTTACTACTACTGAAAGTGGCCTTCAATATCAGGTTATTAAAACAGGGGATGGTCCTAAGCCTACCGCCACAGATAAAGTGAAGACCCATTATCATGGGACATTAACCAATGGAACGGTTTTTGACAGTTCGGTGGATCGAGGCGAGCCTGTAGAGTTTCCGGTTAACGGTGTGATTAAAGGGTGGACAGAGGCGCTACAGCTTATGCCCGTTGGTTCGAAATGGAAATTATTCATTCCTTACCAGCTTGCATATGGAGAGCGTGCAGCAGGCCCTCAGATCCCGGCTTATTCAGCGCTGGTATTTGAGGTTGAATTATTAGAAATTGTTAAATAGCAAACGTTCAACAATGAAAAAGTACTTAATCACGCTTATTCCGGTAGTATTACTGGGCTGGCAGAAGGGGCCTGTTCAGGAAAAAGCGGCTTTAACACCAGCCGCAGAGGTGTCAATGGATGAGGATATCAAGCCTATTCCTGCTCAGTTTAAAGCTGAGGAGCTGACGACCCGTATTCTTTCGAGTTATCACTACAGAAAGACCAGGCTCAGCGATTCGCTATCACAGGCGATCTTTGATAAGTACGTTGACGCAATAGATCATGGCAAACTTTACTACCTGGCCAGCGATCTTAAAGATTTTGAACAATACAAAAATTCATTTGATGACTATCTCCAGAAGAGAGAACTGGACGTGCCTTTTAGCATGTACAATGTTTTCAGAAAACGCTACAAGGAGAGAAGTGACTACATTCAGGCGTTGCTGAAAGAGCCAAAACCATTTGACTTTACAGCAGACGAATCCATGAACACAGACCGCGAGAAAGCTACCTGGGCTAAAACTACGGATGAGCTGAATGATACATGGCGGAAATATTTGAAAAGTGAAGCCCTTGATCTGAAACTTTCTGGAAAAGCGGATACGGCGGTTGTGACTATGTTGAAAGACCGTTACAAAAACCGTGATCGCGCGTTAGGCCGCATTCGTACGGAACAGGTTTTTCAAATGTATATGAATGCCTATGCAGAGTCTATGGACCCGCATACGAGCTATATGGCACCAACTTCGGCAGACCGTTTCAAGCAGGAAATGAGCCAGTCCCTGGAGGGGATCGGAGCATTGCTTCGCGAGGAAGATAATTATATCAAAATTGTGGAAGTAATCCCTGGCGGACCTGCATTTAAAGGAAAGCAACTTAAAAAGGAAGATAAGATCATTGCCGTAGCCCAAGGTGACGAAGGCAAAATGGTTGATATCGTTGGCTGGTTTGTTGACGACGCTGTGAAGTTGATCAAAGGCCCAAAATCAACGGTTGTTCGTTTGCAGATCATTTCGGCAGATGCGCTTCCAGGGACACCTCCAAAAGAATACAGATTGGTGCGTGAAAAAATTAAGCTGGAAGAGCAGCGTGCGAAAAGCGAGATCGTTTCTGTAAACAATGCTAATAAGGAATACAAGGTCGGTGTAATTGACATTCCACTTTTCTACCGCGATTTCGAAGGTGCTCAGCATAAGGAAAAGGAGTTTTCAAGCACAACACGCGACGTCCAAAAGCTTATTACTGAGCTGCAAGCTTCTAATGTGGACGGAATCGTGATCGACTTACGAAACAATGGCGGTGGTTCTTTGACCGAAGCAGTTTCGCTAACAGGTTTGTTCATTAACAAAGGACCGGTTGTACAGGTTAAGGAAGGCCAGGGAGAAGTTGAAGTGCAGTCTGACAATGATCCAGCCGTTGCTTATGATGGCCCAATGGCTGTTATGGTAAATCGTTTCAGCGCTTCTGCATCAGAGATTTTTGCAGCAGCCATTCAGGATTACAAACGTGGTATTATTGTAGGGGAGCAGACATACGGGAAAGGAACCGTTCAAACATTGATTGACCTGAACCAATGGGTGCCAAAAGAGACGGATCAGTTGGGACAAGTGAAACTAACTGTTGCTAAATTCTACAGAATAAACGGAAGCAGCACGCAGTTAAAAGGTGTAATGCCTGATCTGGAATTGCCAACCGCATTTAAAGTAAATGAATATGGAGAAGGTTCTCAACCAAGCGCATTACCCTGGGATCAAATTGCTTCTTCGCGCTATGAGCCAACCAACAACATTAACGCGAAAGTTGTTGACCAGCTTAAAAGCAAATACAACCAGCGTTTGAAAACTGATGAAGAATTGAAAACATTGGTTAAAACACTTGATGAGTTCAAAGTGGCGCGTGAAAACAAAATGGTCTCTTTGCAAGAGTCAAAACGCAAAATAGAACGTGACGAAGCTGAGAAGAAAAGATTGGCTATGAAGCAACTGGGAGAAGATAATGCAGATGGTGATGATGAGGAAGAAGACGGCAAAGCTGTTGAAGCCCCAAAAGAGGTTAAGAAAAAGAAAGATATCTATTTGACTGAAACCAGCCGCATGCTAGCCGATTTGATCGTGATCTCGAAAGAGCCAAGCTTGGCGGGAACTAAGAAGAAGTAGTTTTAATAATCATATTTTTATGGCCCGGACTGCATACAGTCCGGGCCTTTTTTGTGTCTTTGCTGGTTTTTTTTCAAATGGTCAGACTTTTTCCAAGCAATGTTTATGGATATGTTTCTCATAAAATACTTCCATCTCCTCTTTGCTTCGAAAGCCTAAATAATTCGCAATCTTAGCTGCGATCTCATCACTGATGTTGGTTTTGTCATTTTCCAACTTGCTAATGGACTGCTGCTTGACATTTAAAAAACAGGCCAATTCCGATTGTTTAATCCCTTTCATCATTCTGACAGCACGGATTTTTTCACTAAAGGCGGGCATGGAAGGTTTGGTTTAGTGTGTATAAAGACTGGTGCAAAATATACTTTTTACGCAGAACCGTCAAGTTGTAAAATACAACCAGCCGAGGCGTATTGTACAACCATATAATTTTGGTCTTGGTGAGATAGATGTATCTATTTGTAGAGTTATTTAAAATCTAAGTTCCACGAGATATGTCATCACACATTACAAGAAATCGATTAATACTGCCCTTTTTTCTGTGCGCACTATTACTATTGCAAGCGTGTCAAGATGAAGTTGCTCTGACTTCTGACACATCGCAAATTATGAATGCGTTAGATACAGATGGAGCTTCAATTTCCAGGGCGATCGAAAAGATCGAAACCGCTTACAAGGAGGGGGAGATCAAGGTTGAAACTGGTGGGTCCATAGAACTAGAAAGCCAGGCTTCGCCTGAGGTTATGGCAGTGGTCAAATCAAAACTCCTGGCCTATCAACAAGTTTTTGAATCTAGATATAATGAGACTAGTGATTTCTCAGAGGCCTATCCTGTTGGTGTCATTCCTTTAAATGATGCATGTCCAGCTGGTTCCACTAAAATTAAATTTATGATGGACAATCAAGACAACGGAAGTTCTTCCAACGTCTGGTTGGACGGGATCTTGGTATTTAAATGCCAATAATAATGGTGAGCATACCATATGTTCTGTTTGGGGAGGTGCCTTCACATTCATGACCTTAAACACTGCTACCCAATATTTGCTGGTTCGTCTGGGAAACAATAAAACAACGTTTATGGAGCCCAGAGTTTGGAATGTCTATTTTGATAATGAAGACAATAGCAATAAAAATACACTCTATTCCGGTGACCTTGGTCCAAACACATTAAATAGCCAAGGAATCAACCTTCAATTCTGGGCAATTGCTGGCAAGAATACGCCAGGAGTCAATCAAGCGGCCGAGTTTCCCGATCTGGGTTTTGCTTATGGAGTTTTTGGGACATTTACTTCACCTGTTGTAGGCGGAGCAGCTGGAATGGGGACATTTCATACAGATGACGAAAATAAAAATAATGCTAATCAGCTCTATTCTGTGGACTGGACTACTAATGCAATTACACACGCATCATCTGTGCAGGGCAAGGGTGTAGACCGTACTAACGATCCTGCCAATACAACATTTAATATCCGTCGGGTTAGGTAAGGATGGGTCTAAAAAGTAAATCCGTAATCATTGGATTGCTCCTTATTATTCTTGCTAGCTATTACTCGTGTAAGAAGCAGTCGAAAGGAAGAACAGTTGCAAAGGTGGAAGGCGAGGAGATTACTATGGAGGAAGTTGACAACCTTGTCAAAAACTCGCTCTTCGAATATCTTTTTGCAATCTACGATGTCAGGAGAATTGCAATGAATGAGCTCATTTACAATAAGCTGATAGCAAAGGAGGCAAAGGCACATCACATCAACGTGGACTCAGTTACTGCTCTGAAAATTGCAGAATTGAAGAGAAAATTAACAAAAGACCAATACATAACGGATAATGCTTTAATGTGTGGGGTGGTTGATGAAAAAAATCCATTTAAACTTATTCCGTTAGATACGCCAGAAGGCCAGCGGATTTTGGAAGAAAGCTATGTGAAATTTCTGAAGCTTACTTCCAACAAAGAGCTAAGAGCGAAATACGAAGTAAGTATTTCACTTGAGCCGCCAGAAACACCTAAACTGGATTTAAGAGGCGTTGTGACCTACAAAAGAGGAAATCTACAATCGCAAAATTCCGTCACCATTGTATCAGATTTTGATTGTCCAGTATGTCAAAGTAAGGAACCGGTCTTGAAAAAGATCTTTAAAAAGTATGGGGATAAGGTTCGCTTTGAATATCTACGTCTCTCATCATCGCTTAACAAATCAATATTATTTTCTGAGTGTGCTGCCAGGCAAGGAAAATTTTGGGAAGCGCATGAATTGTTATATCAAAAGGGAGAAAACAGTTCTACCAGAATAGAGGACTTGATTTCAGACTTGAATCTAGACAAAACAGTTTGCGAAGCTTGTATGCATGATGGACAGGTTGCTACCGAAATAAATGCTAACATGGAGCGGTTGAGAGCGCTGGGCATTACGGTCACGCCCACAATCATTATCAATAACAGAATTTATTATGGTGAGATATCGGAAGAAGTTTTGGGCCAGTTTATTGAGAAGTCTCTTAAATGATGTGTACTTACCCGTCTCTATATCGTTCTTGCTGTTGCTGACTCCTTTTTCATGCGTGCAGAATGTCGAGTTGCATTTGCTTAAAGGCAATGAAAAAGTGCTGGTTGTGGAAAGTGAATTTAATAATCTGAATACGGGAAACTATGTACGCCTAACATGGCTTCGCCAAGTGCAAGATAAGCAGGTTCTACCCGTAGATGATGCGCTCATTGTAGTCAGTTCTGATAGTGGTGAAAGCGATACTCTTGAGCAAGGATACAATTACGATGACCTTTTCAAAGGATACTATTTTTCAAACAATCTGATTTGTAAGCCTAATAGAACCTACAAGTTAAAAATAGATGTGGGTGGGCAAATCTATGAGGCAACTGCCACTATGCCTCGCCCACCAAAGATCGACTCACTAAGGTTAGATTCGATATATGGATCTTCAGGAAAATTTAACAGCACATTACCATTCATATATTTTAAGGAGCCACTTGAAGAGAAAAATTATTATATGGCGAAAGTTTGCTATGATGCTAGTAACGAACCAAAAAATCCTTGCGAGGTGATATTCCCTAAGGGCCACTGGGGTTTATTGCTTCTGGATGATCAATATTTACCAGCGTATGTCAACGGCATCAATGTGAACCTGCCGTCCATGCCAAAAGATGACTTTGTACAAAATCTTAGTGGAAATTATCTAGCCATTCTTTATTCAGTCACTCCAGAATGCTTTGCCTATTATCAGGCATTATTAGATGCTTTAAAAAGCGATGGTGGTGTTTACTCGCCATCACCGGCAAATCATCCAACAAATATCAAAAGCGATCATAAAGTAGTCGGGTTTTTTCACGTAGTCAGCCTTGATTCATATCCTTTCCATGCGCTATCTTTTTAGACGAACCTCTACTAACTTTCATGGCTAAACTGCTTTTTGTAGTCGCAATTTTCTTGTCATTTTCGATCTGCGCTCAAAAATTTAATGTCAGCGGCAAGGTTACGGATGTCGTTTCCGGAGAAAGCCTGGCAAATGCCAGTTTCCGGATCGCCGGACTCGAAACTGGCATGCAGAGCAATGGATATGGCTACTATTCGCTGAGTCTCATGAAAGGAATTTATCAGATAGAAATTTCTTATCTGGGTTATACCAAAAAAATAGTTCGTGTTGATTTGCTTGGAAACATGAAGCTGGATATACAATTAAATCCTGTAAATCAACAGCTTAGGGAAATTCAGATTGGAGAGCGCGATCAGGTTGATTTAAGTAACATCGTCCTGGGAAAAGCCAGCATCCAAATGAGCCAGGTGGAAAGTATGGGCACTATGACTGGAGAAGCGGATATATTTCAAGCGCTGCAATATCTTCCAGGAATTAAAGCTGCGGTCGAAGGAAATACGGGCCTTTCAGTGCGTGGAGGATCATTTGATCAAACGTTAATTTTACTGGACGAAGCGCCCGTTTATAACGCATCGCATGCATTAGGCTTCTTTTCCGTGTTTAATACTGATGCTATCAAGTCGGTTGACATCTATAAGGGAACAATTCCCGCTCAGTTTGGCGGAAGATTGTCCTCCGTGGTTTACCTAAAAATGAAAGAAGGCAACATTAATAAACTAAATGTCTCAGGTGGATTGGGAGCAATTGCCAGTAAATTAACCATCGAGGGACCGATTCAAAAGGAGCAATCGTCATTCATTGTTTCCGGCAGATACAGCTATGCGGGTAACACAGCAAATTTATTGGGCAAAACGGCACAGTATCTGCACATCTATCCATTTCGAAATTTCACAGAAAATAATGATATCAGATTTTATGACCTGAATGCCAAAATAAACTGGAAACAGAAGAATGGTAGAGATCAATTTTTTTTGTCGGGCTACGCGGGAAAGGACTGGTTCAAATATTATCTTTTTCAACAAGGCACTTTCATGAAGTGGCAAAACAATACAGTTTCTTTCAGGTGGAACCATATTCAGAAGGATAATCTGTTTTCAAATACAGCAGCATATTTTAGCAACTACGGTTATAATTACAGCTTGCTCATGGATCGCCGGGATTTTGAGTGGAAAGCAGGTTTGCAGGAAGTTGGCTTAAAAAATGAATGGGATTACTTTATTGATCACATCGCCTCATTGAAAGCGGGGACTTCACTAACGTATACACGATACAGTCCGGGATCGATCAAGCCAAGGTCTGATAGTTCACTAACGCGACCGTTTGACTTGGAGCGTAAGCATACGCTCCAAGTTGTGGTTTTTGTAGGTTACTCCAAACAATTTACCAAGCAGTTATCTGCCTGTCTTGGTGTCCGAATGGTGACTTATTCCTTGCTTGGTGAGGGAGTTGCCTATCAATATTCTGAGGACAGGAAAACGGTAAAGGATTCGACACATTACAATGGTGGCCGTGTGATCAATTTCAGATCTGGTGTTGAGCCCAGGTTGTCAATGAATTTTACTCCGGACAGCAATTCTGTATTTTCATTTGCTTTCAACCGTTCCAGGCAATATGCCCATTTGTTGAGTTCTTCCGCTGTTGGCTTACCGACTGACATTTGGCTTCCCTCCAATAGAATTGTCCGACCTCAGTCAGCCAACCTGATTTCCTTGGGCTACAAATATTTATTTAGACATTATGCAGTTTCAGTAGAGGGTTATCAAAAATGGATGTATGGTGTAATCGATCTTATTGATAATGCAAACCTGTTTGTAAATCAATACGTGGATTCACAAGTGCGCTCGGGAAAAGGAAATGCGCGCGGGCTGGAAACAATGCTCGAAAAGAAGACAGGACGGGTGACCGGCTGGGTTACTTACACATTGTCCAAAACCGATCGTACGATTGAAGGGGTTAATGCTGGGAAAGCTTATCCTGCCCGGTATGACCGCAGGCACAGCTTGTCATTTGTAACAACATTTCATGCAAATAAGAAGATTGCACTTTCCATGGACTTTCAATATAATTCCGGCGGTGCAGCATCATTTCCGATCGGTGCATATGAATACATGGGTGCAACTTTCAATTACTATAACAGCAGAAACGGTTACAGGTTGCCGGCTTTTCACCGGCTTGACCTGCAAGCTATGTTTACCAAAACAAGGAAGAAATGGGAAAGACAATTCGTCATCGGTATCTTTAATGTTTACGATAAACGAAACTTGTTCTCTGCTCAAGTCGAAACCGATACTTTTAGTCAGCCTTATACGCTTTCCCGTGTCTCAGCCATATCGCTTTACGGTGTAATGCCGTTTTTTAGCTATGGATTTAAATTTTAAAGATTAGTAGTAATCATTATTCCCAACCGCCGCCTAGCGAGCGATATAATTCTATTAAAGCCAGATATTGGTTCTTCTGAACATCCGTTAGCGACAGCTCAGCTTCCAAAACGCTTCGTTGCGCGGTGATCACTTCCAGGTAAGATGCATAACCTGTTGCAAACAAGTCTTTTGAGGTAACCACGGCTTGCTGCAATACTTCCACTTCCTGGGTTTTGAAGTCATTGACTTTTCTGTTGTTTTCCAGCTTTTTCAGACTCGTGCTTACTTCCTTGAAACCAGTGAGGACAGCTCTGTTATAAGTGTACAATGCTTCTAAGCTTGCGGCCTCGGTTCTTTTTTGCCCCGCTTTCAATGCTTTCCTATTCAAAAGTGGTGCAGCAAGCCCTCCGATCGCGTTATAGGCGATGGAGCCGGGATTGAGGAGCAAATTGCTTTTGAATGAATTAAAACCAAGAAATGCAGTAATGTTTAATGACGGCAGGAACGCCAGTTGCGCTGCCTGCTGCTCAGAATAATTGGCAAGGAGGTCAAACTGGGCTTGCTGAATGTCCGGTCGTCTTCTCAGCATATTGGCAGGAACTCCCGCCTGGGCGGTTTGGGGTAATGTTTGTTCTAAAATCGTGCTGCGCACAATGGGCTGCGGAAACCGCCCCAGCAGCAAATTGAGTTTATTTTCAGATTCAATGATCTCTTGTTGTTTTTCAACTTCAAGACTTTGTGTATTGAATAATTGTGCGCTAAGCTGTTGCACGCCTAGCTCGTTAGCCCGGCCGCCCTCTTTCTGGATCTTGATGGTCTCCACTGCCGACTGTTGCAAGGCAATGTTCTTCTGAATGATCGCCATTTCAGTATCCAGCGCGATCAGCTCGTAATATGCACTTGCAATTTCTGCAATAAGGCCAGTAACGATTGCATGGCGTGCTTTTTCAGTGGCCAGCAAGCGGTTATAGGCCGCTTTTTTTTGCGTTTTCAGCTTGCCCCAGATGTCGATTTCCCAGGCGCTTCTCAATCCAACAAAATAGTCGGGTAGGAAAGGAGCGGGGAGTCGGCGGTTCGCGTCAATGTTATCTGAGAAATTCGTATCGTAGTTTCCCACGCCGTCCATGGTGTAATCGCCGAATTTCCGGCCTCCACCGGTCACTTCCGCCGAGACGGAAGGAAGTAATGCGCCTTGTGCTGCTAGAATGTTTGTTCTGGCCATTTCAATCCGTTGCGCAGCAATTCTGAGATCCAGATTGTTTTGAAGAGCCGTATCGATCAGCGCCACCAGTTGGGCATCTTTAAAAAATGATTTCCACTGAATGGCTGCTATGCCCGTTGAATCGATTTGGCCGGCGAATGTCTGAGGCGCAGCAATGCGCGCTTTCTGCTCAATGGGCTGCGTAAGCTTGCACCCAGCTACACCTGAAAGTGCACCTGCGAGCAGAAGGTTATATATAATTTTATATGTTTTCATTAATCTAAAATCTGTGAGAAGGCAGCCGAAGCAGTTTGCCCGGCTGCCAAATGATTATTCCAAAACGACTTCCGCGTGTTGCTTCGTCACTTTCGGTTTTTTAGGTCTGACCATACTTGCGAACAGCACATACAATCCAGGGATTATAATCACCCCGAACAATGTTCCGATCAGCATCCCGCCAGCAGCAGCGGTCCCGATAGACCTGTTTCCGATCGCGCCGGCACCTGAGGCCATTACTAATGGAATAAGTCCGGCTACAAATGCGAGTGAAGTCATGAGGATCGGGCGAAGCCGTTCCGTGGCGCCTTCCAATGCCGCTTCAATCACAGAACGTCCTTCTTTTTGCCTGATTATCGCGTATTCTACAATCAGAATTGCATTTTTACCCAATAACCCAATGAGCATGACGAGCGAAACCTGCGCGTAAATGTTGTTTTCCAATCCCATCAATTTCAATGCGAGGAATGCTCCGAAGATCCCCGTCGGCAGGGAAAGTATAACAGGCAACGGCAACAGGAAGCTTTCATACTGCGCTGCCAGCAGCAGATAAACGAAGATGAGACAGATGCCAAAAATGTAAATCGCCTGGTCGCCTGACAGGATTTCCTCTCGCGTCATTCCCGACCATTCATATGTGAAACCTCGTGGCAGGCTGGTGGCAGCAACACGCTCAACCGCCTTAATGGCATCCCCGGAGCTATAACCCGGCGCCGCATCACCATTGATCATGGCAGAAGTGTACATATTATAGCGCGTCAGCAACTCTGGTCCATAAACCCTTTCGAGGCGGATGAATGTCGAGAACGGCACCATTTCGCCGCGGTTATTCTTTACATAAAGCTTCAAAATGTCCTCAGGATTTTTCCTGAAACTCGGATCAGCCTGGACCATCACTTTATACATTTGCCCGAAACGGATAAAGTTCGAAGCGTACAAACTGCCGATCAATGTCTGTAAAGTGCTCATCGCTACATCCACCGAAACGCCCTTTTTTGCAGCTATATCCGGATCAACGTGAATCATATATTGCGGAAAACTCGCGTCGAAGCTGCTGAATGCACTTGCTATTTCCGGCGAGTCCATCAGGTCTTTTACAAATTTGTTGGTGATCTCTGCGGTTTTTTGCAGATCATCACTGCCTGTGCGGTCCTGCACGCGAAGCTCAAAACCACTTGAATTACCAAATCCGGGGACGGTGGGCGGAGGGAAAAACTGGATTTCCGCGTCAGTAATATGCTTGGTTTTCGCCTCCATTTCGGAAATAATATCCTGAACAGACACCGTCCGCTCATCCCAGGGTTTCAGGTTGATCATGGCCATACCGTATGAAGAACCCGCAGATTCCGTGATCAGGCTGTACCCTGAAAGTGACGAAACGGACTCGACAGCTTCCAATCCCTGTGCTACTTTTTGTATTTCGTCCAAAACGGCCTCCGTCCTTTCAACGGTGGCAGCAACAGGCGTGGTAACATTTACATTGATAACGCCCTGATCTTCTGTGGGAATAAAGCCTGTTGGAAGGACGGTGTTGATGCCGTAAGTCGCAACGCAGAATGCTAATAGCAGCCCGATTGTGATCACTCTTCGATTAACGATCAAGCCAAGCAGCTTTCTGTATTTCGCTGAAATCCCGTCGTAACCTTTGTTGAATCCTGCAAAAAATCTGTCTAGTAATGTGTTCTTTGACGGTTGTCCGTGGGTATTTTTCAACATTAAGGCGCAAAGCGCAGGGGTTAATGTCAACGCATTGATCCCGGAAATGACAATGGAAATGGCGAGTGTAATCGAGAATTGACGATAGAAAATCCCGACCGGGCCAGACATAAACGCAACCGGAACAAAAACCGCCGACATTACCAGCGTGATCGCGATGATCGCGCCGCTCATTTCTTTCATCGATTCTATGGTTGCTTCGCGGGCATCCAGGTGCTTTTCGGCCATCTTCGCATGGACGGCCTCGACGACGACAATGGCATTATCCACCACAATCCCAATCGCAAGGACAAGCGCAAACAATGTTAAAAGGTTGATCGAAAACCCGAATAACTGCATAAATGCAAACGTTCCGATCAATGCAACTGGCACCGCAAGCGCGGGAATCAGCGTGGAGCGGAAATCTTGCAGGAATATGTAAACAATGATGATTACCAGAATAAATGCTTCGATCAGCGTGCGCACAACCTCATGAATGGACGCGTCGAGGAAGCGGGAAACGTCATACGAAACCATATAATCCATGCCGGGAGGGAAGGTGGTGGCTTTTAGTTCAGCCACTTTCTTTTTCACATTGGCAATTACTTCCTGCGCATTGGAACCCGGGCGCTGTTTCAACATGATGGACGCCGAAGGCTTACCATTGGACTTGGAAGCCATATCATATTCCAGCGTACCAAACTCAATATCAGCCACATCCTTCAATTTCAGCATGGAGCCGTCCGGATTGGAGCGTAAGACGATATTTTCATACTGGGCTGGCTCAAACAACTTTCCGGTATATTTCAACACATATTGCAACGCCTGCACCTCGCGGCCCGAACTTACTCCCGTTTTACCAGGAGCAGCCACAACATTCTGTTCACGGATCGCCTTAACCACATCATCTGCCGAAATATTGTAACCATTCATACGGTCGGGCTTTAACCAAACACGCATGGAATAATCACGGCTACCCATAATCACGGCGCGGCCCACGCCATCGATCCTTTTCAGCTCTTTGAGCAGGTTAATGTCTGCGAAATTATATACAAAGTCCTCAGCCACAGATGTATCCGAACTCATAATGTCCAGATACATGAGCATACTGTTCACTTCTTTTTCGGTGGTAACTCCCGCCTTGATTACTTCTTCGGGGAGCTCGTCAATCACGGTCTGAACGCGATTTTGCACGTTTACCGCTGCCAGATCCGGGTCAATCCCAACATTAAAGGAAATTGTAATGGTTGTAACACCATCATTACCAGACACGCTGGTCATGTAGGTCATGCCGGGCACACCATTGATGGCGCGTTCGAGCGGAACAGCAACGGCGTCCACACCAACCTCGGAATTGGCACCGGTGTAGGTTGCGGTTACAACGACCGAAGGCGGCACAATGTCCGGAAATTGTGAAACGGGTAAGTCTACGAGCGCAAAAAGCCCGAGTAGGGTTATGAAGATCGAGATGACCAGTGATAACACGGGCCGCTCTATAAATTTTTGAAACATGATTTGAAATTCAGGTGAGAAAAATGAACCCTAGCGTGCGGTCAGCTCTATTTTTGCTGCTTTCACGTTCAGGCTGTCAAGCGGAATGTTTTTAGGCGTAATGGTCGCCCCGTCCTTCAATCCCTGAAGTCCTTCATACACAATGGTTTCCCCTGATTGCAAACCTGACTTCACCACATAATATCCGGCTAACCTCGATTTTGGGACAAAACTGCGCGTTTTGATCACATTATCTTTTCCCAGCACATATACAAAATTCTTATCCTGTATTTCAAAAGCGGCTTTCTGCGGAACAAGGATCGCATTTTCCACCGTGTTCGTGAGTCTGATGGTGCCGGTGGATCCGTGTTTCAGCAATTTTTCGGGATTCTGAAAGCGCGCCCTGAAAGCAATAGAGCCAGTTCCTTCGTCGAAAGCGCCTTCCATTGTTTCCACTGTTCCTTTTTGTTTGAAATAAGAACCGTCCGCCAGTTCGAGTTCCACCACTGTTGCACTTTCTGCTTTTCCGCGTGCTTTCACATATTCCAGGTATTCATTTTCAGAAACATTGAAATACGCAAAAACACTTTTCGTATCCGAAAGCGTTGTCAGCAAGGTTCCCTCGTCAATCAGGCTGCCCATTTTATGCGGAATACGGTCTACTATGCCGTCGAAAGGTGCTTTTATTTCTGTTTGGGCCAGGTGAATGGCTGCTTTGGATTTTTCAGAACGTGCTTCCTCGATCCTTGCGTTCACAGCCGCCAGTTTTGCTTCTGCAACTTCTACTTCCGATTTAGCAATCACATTTTTTTCAACCAGCAGTTTTACCCTTTTCAATTCAAGTTCAGCACCTTTGGCTTCTGCGATGGCGCTTTGAAGGTTCGCCTTGGCTGAGGCTAGCTGCGCCTGATATTCCTCATTGTTTATTCTGAACAATGTTTGTCCTTTTCTTACTTCTTTACCCTCGTCTACATAAACCTCTTCGAGATAACCTTTGACACGGGCATATATTTCAACATTCCTGACAGCGTGAATGTCACCCACATATTCGCGGTGCACTTCGGTTTTCTGAGGGACTAACTCCGTAACGGGAATGGTTGGGATAGCGGTTTCTTTTTTAGCTTCACTCGCACCTTCCGAAGTACATCCATACGCAAACACGCATGACAAGGCAAGCAGAAACCATCTGAAATTTTTCATAATAAGTTGATCGTTAATGTGATAATGGATTTTGGGGATAGGAATAGCCTAATGATGGCGGGGTGGCCAACAAGATATATGTGCTGATCCGGGGCAGATAAACAGCGCTTTTTAGGCACAGTGAACCTGTCCGTCAGTAATCAAAACATAACACGCACAATGAGAAATTAGAATGGGCAGAGGCGGTGCAGAAAGCCGTAATAACCAGGAAGCACAATGTTCCTGTCACTGAAATTTACCGATAGTAAACTTTCACGGATAAACCCGGGCTTGCGTAGAAAAAAGTAATTTGAAAAAACAACGGTTTCAAAAGAAGCGAACCGGTAACTGGAATGGCGGTGCCGAAGCAGCTTTGATAAATTCTCGCGCCATTTGCATCCATCTGCCTTTATGATGGTGCGGTTTGGATCAATTGTGTCGTCCAAAATCACCACATCTGCCGATTCAACGCTAGTTTCAACTGAATAGGGCGAGAATCCGGTTCCGTAATCAAGCTTGCACAGCGTAGCCGGCTGCTTTGCGGACAGCGAGAGAGCCAGAAAGTGAATTAGGCTGAAAAACAATACAAAAGTTCTTTTTGTCATGATGCTGATTTAATCAGAACATTGAAAAATCCATACTTTTATAATGAATTCAAGAATGATTGGGAATAATGGAAAGGAATCTTAATAAATTGATGCTTACTGCCAAATATAATAATTCAAATGTATACCACAAATTTTATCAATTGTTAATGACTGTTAATTAGCAAAAAAGTTGATAAATCTCGCTGAATTTGAAATTTTTCCTTTGAATTTTATAAAATTACAAGGAGGGAATAATGTGACTTATTTGGGAAACAAAGTATATTTAGAGAAGTAATCTACGTTTGGCCCTAATGAAAGTTAAAACCATAAGCACGGAAAATTTCGTGTTGACCAAAATGACCGCAGCGGACGGGGACAAATATTTCAGGTTGAGCAATAATGATAATGTAATGAAATATGTGACGGGACACGCGCTGGACCGTCAGGAGTCAGACAAAATGCTGCGCACTTTTCTGGCTGAGTATGGAAATGACACTTTCCTGGGAAGATACTTAATTGAAGGCCGTTATTCCGGCGAATTAATTGGTACGGCAAAACTCGATATGGATGGAAGCGAGGCCGAGATTGGTTACCGGATTATGGAAGAGCATTGGGGGAAGGGGATTGCGACTGAGATTGCACGCGGGCTCATCCATTTTGCAAAGCAAACGCTGAATGCAAAGCAGGTTATTGCTTATGTGAATGTTGATAATGCCGCGTCGATCCGGGTTCTGGAAAAGGCCGGAATGGTCAATGCAGAGCGCATAGAAGATCTTGATGAAGTCAAGTTTAAATTTATTTATTCACCTCAAAAAAAATCCCGTATGAAAAAAGTGCTCTACGTTATCCTGGGACTAATTGCTATTGTCCTCGTTGCGGCGTTCATTATGCCAAAAGATTACGCAGTTGAAAGGGAAGTCATCATTAACCGCCCTAAATCCCAGGTTTTCGAATACATTAAATCCCTGAAAAACCAGGACAACTGGAGTGTCTGGATGGGAAAAGATCCGAACATCAAGAAGGATTACTCGGGAACAGACGGAACAGTGGGCTTTACGTCCATGTGGGAGGGGAATGAGGATGTAGGAAAGGGTGAACAGGAGATTACAAAAATAACGGAAGGCGAGCGCGTAGACACGCAACTCAGGTTCATTGAGCCTTTTGAAAGCACTAATGACGCTTATATGATCACGGAGGAGGTTGATCCGAGTGCCACGAAGGTGAAGTGGGGCTTCTCGGGTTCGATGCCTATACCCATGAACGTAATGCTTCCGTTTATGGGAATGGAAGAGTCTGTCGGAAAGGATTTCCAGGACGGATTGAACAATTTGAAAGGACTTTTGGAAAAATAAACACATGAAAAAGACGGATCCGAGGATAGACACTTACATTTTGAAGTCTGCGGATTTTGCTATTCCCATTCTCACTTACCTGCGCGAGCTGGTTCACATTTACTGTCCCGACGCAACGGAAACCATGAAATGGAGCTTCCCGCATTTTGAATATAAGGGAAGTATACTTTGCAGTATGGCATCGTTTAAGCAGCATTGTTCGCTGGGATTCTGGCACGGTTCCCGGCTCTCTGATCCTAACAATTTGCTGGCATTGGGCGAAAAAGCTGCGATGGGGCATCTTGGAAAAATTCAGAAAATTGACGATCTGCCGGATGAGTCGGTCCTTGGCGATTTTATTGTCCAATCCATGCAACTGATCGACAGCGGCGTAAAGATCGCCCGTGAACCAAAACCCGCTGTAAATAAGGAGCTTGAAGTTCCGGAATATTTTCTGAATGCAATGACGTCGAAAGCGCGGCAGACCTTTGATAACTTCTCCTATTCCCAAAAGAAGGAATACGTCATGTGGGTTACCGAGGCAAAAACAGAGGCAACGAGAGAAAGGAGAATTGCCACGTCTGTGGAGTGGCTGGAAGAAGGGAAAATCCGGATGTGGAAATATGCCGCTAAATAAAAAAGCCCGGAAAGCTTCAAAACTTTCCGGGCCTGACCTGCTGAACCTAAAATTTACCGCTTTCGTCTGCTAAGGCATAGCGAAAAGTGAAATAGCTGGACTCTTCCGTCGGCACTTCTTCGGGTGCACCTTTGTAATAACTAATGATCTGCACTTTGGCATATTTACCGTCCGACGTTTTTACCAAAAGCGTCCTTCCGACAATCGGTCTAATTGCGTGCACACTCATATCGTATTTATACCACGAATTTCCGCTTCCTCCGGGAATGGCGAATGTATCGTCGTGATCCGATTTATATCCGTCTTTGGGAGCGTCGGTTATCGACTCAAAAGGCTGCTCAACAACTTGCGCGCCTGCCTGGCCCGGGCCGCTGCTGCCGCTGTTTACCGCAATGGTTGTTTTGCTGAATGCAATGTCCCAGTTTGCAGTTTTGGCATCGTCGGCGGAAACGGCTTTTCCAGTTGCCAGACTGAAATACGCATATGGCTTCGCATTTGCGTCCAGATCTTTGATGACAATTATCTCAGATTTCATATGATCAGGTTCCTTATGTTCTTTTTGCGTTGAAAAAATTGCAAAGGACAAGATAAGCGTTGTTAGTAACATCATTTTCTAAATCTTGGATTTGATGACAAAATATTTGATCAGGCGCCTTTTTTAACCAATTTGTATTCCAGTTTCGGCTTGCCTCTTACACCACCATCTTCCGCGTGAAAGCTTACAAACCTTAGCTTATACACATTTCCGGCAGAATCTTTAATCACATAAAACCGGTCGGTTTTAACGCCCACTGTGCCACCCGAAGTAACCCGCCACTTCGAACCGATCGCATCTGCGTCTGTGCTGAATGTGAGGCCTGCAATGTTGCTTTCAGCGAATGCATCATAAGTTACTGCGCTTGTCAGCACTTCTGCGGCTTCGGTTTTTGCTTGTTTGTTGATAAACACAAGATCCGAAAATCCGTAAGGGATCAAGCCTGTTCCAAAATTGGTGTAGTACATGCTATAACCCCAGTTCAGGTCCCAGCGTGTTTTCACCGGCTCTACGTCCACCGTTGCGCCTTTTTCAAGCGAAACATATTCAAAGTTGTAGGTTGCGTCTTTGGTTATATCAATAGTCTTTGAAGTCGTTTCGTTAAGCTTTGCATATTGCAATGCATAACCCGTTCCTTTTCTCAAAACCCGGATCTTGTAAATCTGATCAGCAGGAAGAACGGTGGCGCTTCCGCCTTGTCTGTTCAGGATGTACACTTTGTTGTCGGCATCTGTTGCGGAAATCTCCTTGATCGCTGTTTTTGTCAGATCACCCTTTGCATCGTCAACCAGGCTCAGTTTGCCCATTCCCTGACCCACAGCCAAAGAATCCAGCACAATGTCTTTTGCTGACACAGCATTAATGTCTGTTTTATTGACCATTAGCACCGAGGCGCCGTTCGTTGCATTGATCACCACGCGGAAATCAGCATCATTATAAAAACCCAAATCCCAGCTGTTGCGTAACACAGGTGTTTGAATGTTGCTGCTCAGGTCCAGAAATACGGAATTAGCGGCGTTGCTTCCAAGCTCGGTTCCTGCAATTCCGTTCAGTTGAATGCTGGTTCCTTCCGAAACGATTGCTTTGAAGCTTAGTTTAAGCTCGGTGTTGGTTCCTGTTACTGCGGGAGCGGCAACGGAAGTAATTTTAAATGCTACGCTTTCGTCACCATCCAGCAAGACGCCAGCTTTCCTGGTAACTTTAATAGAAGCCGATGACTGCCCGGCCGGAACGGTCAGGGCAATTGTGTTATTTGTTGCGGCCGGTGTTGTTGTGAATTCTGTGCCGTAAACAAGCAGTGTTGGCGCAAGCGAAACGGTAATAGGCGTGGCAGCATCCACTGCTCTGGACAAAACGATCTTTATTTCTGCTTCTTCACCTTCAAAACCTTGGGCTGCGCTTTCAAAGCTGGCTGTGTTGTCGGGAAGTGGTGGCTCATCATCATTACAAGCATTAAAGCTGGCAAGAAAAGCGATCAGTAAAAGGGATTTGGCTATCTTCTTCATGTTTAACTTGTTATTAGGGTAAATATTAATTTTTTGACCATTGAAAATTGAGTCCCAGAAAGTAGGATCTGCCATAAGACAGCGGCACGGAGCCACCCGTGCTGTGTGCGCCGCCTGTGTCTGTGGATGAATTGTTAAGGGTTGTGACGTCGAACAGGTTTTTTACGCCCGCCAACAGGTTGATATATTTTCCAAAATTCTTGCTGAATGTAAGATCGGCCATATGGAAACCATCCGTTTCAGCCAGTTTCACAGTAACCTGGTCTGTGGTCTCGTAAATAGGCCTTTTGCCTGAATATTTGTAAAACAGGTTCACGCTCGCGCCGATTCTACTGAACTTGTAAAGCAGATTGGCATTAATTTCTGGCGACCATACAAACTCTGGAAGTGAGCCAAATTGTTCAGGATCGGCTGAAAACTGGTTATAGCGGCCAATGTAAGAGCCTCCCAATGACGCTTGCAGATTTTTCAGGAAAATCTTGTTGTCAAGGGTGAAGCCAGTGGTTTTGAAAAGGAAAATATTCAGATATGTGGTCTGCGTGCGGTCGTTTGGATCTACGCCGGTGTCGATGAGATCGTGAAAAATGTTATAAAACCCGCCTAATGTTGTGTTAAGCCGCATTGTAGGTTTGCTCACCGACTGCCAGACCAGGAACGAATTGAAACTATTGGAATATTCCGCTTTCAGGTTCGTGTTGCCATTAATGGAGTGGGATGCGTCATGGAAATCAAAATACAGCTCCCTTAATGCCGGCGAGCGGAATCCGCGCGCATAGCCAGCCCGCAGATCAAGCGTTTTGGTTATAGAAAGTTTTCCATTGATGGAAGGGATCACTGGCGGCGCATCATAAACCGAGTTTTTCAGGAAACGCAAACCGGGGCTTAATTTGAAGATGCTGCCAAATTTAAATTCGGGAGCCACGAACAATGCATATTCGAGGATTTTCGGGGAGCCGAGGATGCGCGCGCCGGAGCTTTGGTTATCGGAAAAATCAAAACCTGCGAGAAGTGAAAAGTGGGGATTGGCTTTATAAAAAGCGGTTCCTCTGAAAAAAGTTGTCGTAAAAACCGATTTGTCCTGCGAGCCCGGTTCCAGCGAGAGTGTTTCGCGACCGCTAGCATCTACGTTCGTGCTTAATGTTTTGCGGGAATAGTCGGTGTAGGAAAGCACACCGTTAACATTCAGCTTATCATTGATTTTCAACTCTGACTGGATTTGATGAAACCAGCGATAGGTGTTATAATCTTTATCAGCTGCGATTTGCGTGATGGGATTGCGGTTTCCTTCGAATTGGATCGTTTCGTCCGTGCCATTGAACCGATACCAAACATTCCACTTACTGCCCTGATATCTGGCAGAAGCGCTGTAAAGCATTTGATCTTTGGGCATCCAATCCTTTGAACGTCCCGTAGAGCCTCCTTGCCAGCCGCCGAAATTGTTGCGGGTAACGTTGCCCGAAAATTGGAGCGCTTTATTTTGCCAGGTTATGCCAAGACTTTCGTTGTGCGTGCCTTTTTTCGATAATGCATTGTATTCTTTTCCAGCAGTTTCTTCCTGAATGCGCGCATTTAATATCAGATTATCACCGCTATGCACTTTTTTAGTGATCAGATTAATAACCCCGGCCAATGCGTCTGTCCCGTAAATGACCGACATCGGCCCTTCCACGATTTCGATTCGCTCAATGGTGTTAATGTCAATCTGGCCAAGGCTCTCACGGGTGCTCCCACGATCGACCATAGGAATGCCGTCCAGCAGAATTTTCACGTTTTGGCCAGACATGCCCATCAGCTGGATGTCGCTGGTTCCCAATGTGAGATCATTGGAAAAGCGGATGCCAAGTTCTGTATTAAGGATGGATTGCAGATTGGTGGCGCCTCTTGCAACTATACGTTCACTATCAATGGTGCGGACCTGGTAAACAGAATTTTTCAGGGATTGTACTTCAAATTGCCCGGTAACCACAAATTCGTCCAGCGAAATGGAATCCTTAGCAAGTGAATCACTTTTCATACGTCCACGATCCGGTTGTCCTGTCACCGGACAGACTGCCCAAAGCAAAAAGAATGTGATAGTAGAAAGATGCTTCATGGAAGGTTATTTAGAATAATTGCAAATAAAGATATTATTTAGACTAAATCAAATTAGAGAATCAGAATAAATAAAAACCCGGTCCAAGTGAACCGGGTGCAATGCTGGAATCTTTTAAATCTTACCTGATAACCGCCTTCAAATCAACGGTAACCACATCTTTAAGCTTCCAATCTTTTGTGCCGACTTTGTAATCGAGCCGGTTGACTTCGAATGTGCTGGAAAGGGCGTAACCGCCATCAGCATTCTTTTTAGCATCAAAGGGAAGCGTAACCGTCTTGGTAACGTCTCGGATGGTTAGTTTCCCGGTTGCCTCGTATTTGCCATTCTTTTTCTCCACTTTGGTGGATTTGAAATGGATATTGGGATACTTTTCGATATAAAAATACTTGTCGCTTTTCATATCCTTATCCCGCGAATTATTGCCGGTTTTGAATGTATTAGCCGCTATCTCAATGTCGAATGAAGCATTCTCGGGCGATTTTTCGTTAAAAACAGCTTCACCTTTCGGCGCATCAAATGTGCCTTCACAAGTTCCAAGCACGTACTTTACCTTAAAATTGGTAGCGCCTGAAACGACTTTGGAAGTTTGCCCGAAAGCGAAGGTTGAACCAATAAATGCAAAAATGAAAGCGATGATTTGATGGCGGTTGCGCATATGAACAGAATGAACGGTTTTTAAAATCTATATTTCTTCCAATAGCGATTCGCCTTCGGATTGATCCCCGGAAGTCCATTGCCATTTCTCATGCATACGGATTTTTCCGTTTGAGAGTTGCTCAGGCGTCGATTTGCATATGCCCGTTGTGATCTCGCCTTTGTCGTTCACCTGATGGTAACGCATATCCAGGTTTCCATTTTCGTCCGCCAAGGCAATCAAATGTCCGGTTTGAATCCTGCCGCCGGAATACGTGGAAGTGACAATGTTACCATTCTGTTTGTATACAAATTGCATCGAAAGGTCAACCTCGCCATTTTCTGAATTGGAAAGTGGAACGAAGACTTTGTTATTATAATTGATCATTTTTTAAAGAACTGACGTGATCCACCAAACATTTCCGCAAGGATCTTCTACTCCGCAGCTGCGCCCGTAATCCTGGTCAGCAGGCTCCATAACCGACTTTCCGCCTTCCGTTAATGCTTTTTGATAAGTGTCATCCGCATTTTCCACATATACAAACATATTCGCAGGCTGGGCCGGCCACTCCGCACGACTGTCGCAAAACATGATCGTGCTGTCATTAATGCTCACTTCACTGTGCTTGATTAGATTTGGATCGTCCTTCTGAAAATGCGTATGTGTGACAACGCCGTCAAATACATTGGTAGTGAAATCTTTGAATTTGGAAGCGCCATCCAACATTAAGTAAGGCATAACTGCCTGATGGCCATTTGGAATTTTTACCGTGCTCATGATTTTATTTTTTAGTTTATGCAAATGTAGCGGTGTCCCAAGCACCCAAAATTGGAAAAACACGACATTATTCATCCCGATATGCTTGTCCTTCGGATCTTCCGGAAAAGTAAAAGCGCGGGTGCTGCCCGGAAAAGGATTTGAAATCATGAATGAAATGGGATTGATCATAATAACCACATTCATAAGCGATCTCGGTCAGCGATTTTTCTTTATCCCCGTAAGCATCCAACGCCGCGTGAAATCGGGCAATGCGGAGGTAAAGTTTTGGGCTGAATCCGGAGAACTCCTTGAATTTCCTTTCAAATTGTCGGGTTGACAGAAAGCTCTGCGCCGCAAGTTCCTGGACATTGGTAAGCCCTTTATTTTGGATAATTTGATTAATGACCGAGAAAACGGCCGGTTCGATTGTCCGGGTTTTTGCAAGCAGCGATTCGAGGAACGACGAAATAATGGCAACGCGCTCCATGTGATCTGCCGCAAGCATCATCCGCTCTTCCAGGCCGACTGCTTGGTTACCCAGAAAAGTATGCAGGTCCGGCATTTGTCCGGTAAGTTCCGTGGAAGGCATCCCAAAAAGCACGGGAATGGCAAACGGATATAAGTAAACCCCGAAGATCCCGAAATCTTCGTGAATTATGAACCGCCGGAATGTCTGCGACTGCCCGTGAATGCCCGAATGAAACGAGGGTTCGGTTTTATCCGCTGTAACGAATTCATCAAACCGGCCTTTGTAATGAAATATCAGTTCCGCGCAACCATCGGCCATGGTGCGGTGAATGTAAGGCTGTCCGGATCCAACTTCATGTTCTAGCACCCAGAAAAACCTAACATATTTGGCCAGTGCGGTGGATGGTGGTATGGTAAAATATTTCATTGCAGCAGGTTAAATGAACATTCTACTATTTCTATATATTAATGTTGCGTTTAAGGAATGGTTCAGAAATTTATATTTTTGAAATCTCTTTAATACATTTGATCCAGCTAAGATTCATATAAATTTAGAATTATTCGCCTGCAATGGATGTTAGAAAAATAATTCAATCGTTAGCTTTTCAATAGTCGATTACCTTTTTACTCAGTTTCTGACATGAAATTAGTGCCCATAGAGAAACGAAGCGGGCTTACCCGTGAAGAATTCATTGAAAATTATTTAAAACCAAGTCGCCCGGTCGTTTTTACAGACCTCGCAAAAGATTGGCCTGCGGTCCAGAAATGGACATTTGAATGGCTCCGCGAAAACCATGGGAATATTGATGTGCCATTGGTGGATAATCACATGCACGACGCAGACAAATACTTTCAGATTGCCAAAACAATGAAGTTTGGCGATTACCTGAAACTTATCGAAGGCGGCCCGACAGATCTTCGCATTTTCCTTTTTGATATATTTAAAAAAGCACCGGAACTTGCCAATGACATTCGTTTTCCAACCATTATGGATGGGTTTTTGAAGTCTTACAAGTTTGTATTTTTCGGTGGACAGGGGTCGATTACGAGTTTACATTATGATATGGACTGCTCCAATGTGTTTTTGACCCAATTTCAGACCCGTAAGCAAGTAATTTTGTTCTCGCCCGAGGAAAGCAGAAGGTTATACCATCACCCGTTTACAGTAATGAGCAAAGTGGATCCGATTAACCCGGATTACGAGCGATTCCCTGCATTAAAAGGTGCAGTAGGTCACGAAACCACATTGCTTCATGGTGAAACGATTTTTATTCCGTCACTTTGGTGGCATTATATCCGCTACGTTGATGGCGGTTTCAGCCTGGCGCTTAGAGCCAATAATTCAATATTTACAGCAGTTCGTGGTGGCATGAACCTTGTGAGACATACATTCGTAGACAAGAGCATGACCAAGCTGCTTGGCCTTGGCTGGCAGCATTGGAAAGAGAAGAAGGCTGTTGAAAATGCACAAGAAGTGTTAACAGAACAGGCGTAGAAGTATTCGGGACGCATTTCAAAGAAACTAATCTATCTTTGAAATGCGTTATCTCTGGAATGCTTACAATACGTTATGGACTTTGAAATAACCTCTGAATACCAGCCAACAGGTGATCAACCTATTGCTATCCAACAACTTGTACAGGGAATTGAAGCCGGAGAGCCTGCCCAAACGCTCCTGGGTGTAACTGGTTCCGGTAAGACTTTCACCATTGCCAATGTGGTGAAGCAGGTTAATAAACCGACCCTTGTATTAAGTCACAACAAAACACTCGCTGCCCAGCTTTACGGGGAATTTAAGCAATTCTTTCCGAAGAATGCTGTCGAGTATTTTATCAGTTACTATGACTATTACCAGCCGGAAGCCTTCATTTCCAGCACCAACACCTATATAGAAAAGGACTTGCAGATCAATCAGGAGATTGAAAAACTGCGTTTGCACACCGTTTCGTCGCTGATGAGCGGACGACGTGATGTAATTGTGGTAGCCTCAGTTTCCTGCATTTATGGCGCGGGTAACCCTAATGAATACAAGAAAAGCATCGTCAGCGCCAAGCTGGGTGATATTGTGAGCCGTAACCAGTTCCTTTTTCGTTTGGTTGAAATTCTTTATAGCCGGACAGAACTTGAATTCAATCGCGGAACATTCCGCGTGAAAGGGGACACCGTCGACGTTTTTCCAGGTTACGCGGATTTTGCGTACAGGATCATCTTTTTTGGGGATGAAATTGAAGAAATACAACGCATTGAGCCAGAGACAGGTAAAAAGATATCTTCTGAGCGTGCAATCGCTATTTTCCCTGCGAACCTTTTTGTTACGGGAAGAGATGTGCTGGTACAGTCGATTAAAGAAATCCAGGATGACCTGGCTATGCAAATCAGCTATTTCACAAAGGAAGGCAGATTAGCAGAAGCGGAGCGTGTTAAAGAGCGAACAGAATTTGACATGGAAATGATGCGCGAATTGGGTTATTGTTCCGGGATTGAGAACTACTCACGTTATTTCGACCGCCGCTTGCCGGGTCAAAGGCCATTCTGTCTGCTCGATTATTTTCCGGATGATTTCTTAATGGTGGTGGACGAAAGTCACGTTACCATGCCGCAGATCCGCGCCATGTGGGGTGGGGACCGTTCGCGTAAGGAGCAGTTGGTGGAATATGGTTTCCGTTTGCCTTCGGCTTTGGACAACAGACCATTAACATTCCAGGAATTCGAAGACATGACGCCGCAGACTATTTTTGTAAGTGCAACACCCGCTGATTATGAGCTTCGCAAATCAGAAGGGGTTGTCGTTGAGCAAATTATACGCCCGACCGGCCTGCTGGATCCTGAAATTGAAGTAAGGCCAAGCTTAAACCAGATAGACGATCTGCTCGAAGAAACCCACAAGCGCATTGCCATGGGTGACCGCGTTTTGATTACAACACTCACCAAAAGAATGGCCGAGGAATTGAGCAAATATCTGGATCGCGTTGGAGTGAAATGTCGCTATATACACTCGGAAGTGAAGACGCTGGACCGTGTGGAGATTTTGCGCGAGCTAAGACTAGGCATTTTTGATGTGTTGGTTGGGGTTAACTTACTTCGTGAAGGGTTGGATTTGCCGGAAGTTTCCCTCGTGGCAATTATGGATGCGGATAAGGAAGGGTTTTTAAGAGACACACGCTCCATGATTCAGACTATTGGTCGCGCTGCGCGGAATGACCGGGGAAAAGTGATTATGTATGCGGATGTCATGACAGGTTCCATGCAGCTCGCTATTGATGAGACGAACAGGAGAAGGAATATACAGCTGGAATACAATATGGAAAATGGCATTACGCCCAAAACCATCCTGAAATCCAAAGAAGCAATCATGGAACAGACTTCCGTGGCCGATTCAAAAGTCCGCAAAGTTTACGTGGAACCGACCGAAGTACGCATTGCCGCGGATCCTGTCGTTCAGTATATGGGTAAAAACGATCTTCAAAAGCTCATTTCCGAAACCCAGCGCAAAATGGAAACCGCTGCTAAGGATTTGGACTTCCTGGAAGCAGCGCGGTTAAGAGACGAGTTGTTGCAATTGAAAGAGCGAGCGAAGCAAGCGGCTTAAATACTGCCTGGCTCAAATTTTTTCGGATTACGGCTAGTGTGAAAAATAGAGACAACGAAGACTGTCTTTAATGTCTCATCAACCCAATATACGATTACGAAAGGGAAAATTTTTAACGTTGCAAAGTGAAGTTCGTTGCCGTATTTGGCAGCGAACTTATAGGGGTTTTCGGAGATTGAAGATAGATATCTTGAAACCTCGCCGAAAAACTTTTTCCCTAGGCCTACAAGCTGTTTGTTGTACCACTCAAAAGCCTGATCAAATTCAATTTCTGCCGGTTTTAAAATTTCAATCCTATATTGACTCATAACGAGCCTTTATTTCGGACCATGATTTTGAAGAAATGTTTCCGGCAAGAAACTCTTTCTTACGTTTAAGAAGTTCAGCTTTCGCTTCCTCTGAAATCACGTAATCGTCTTCCAATGCACTTTTGATCTGGATTTTTTCAACTTCATCCATGCCGTTGATAACTTCTATGAGCTGATCAACTGAGATATTTATTGATACCATAACTTTAAATGACTTGACAATAAGTTAACACCATTCTAAATTACAAATATTTGAACGAATGCCATTACTTTTCCTCTTGTAATTCCAGCAGTGCCAGCGCTTCTTTCCAATTATTTACCCGCTTGTGCCTGGTCACATTCACATTATGGCTTGCAGTGAAAAGAATGGGTGTGCCTTTGCAAAAATCAAGATTTTTTAAGTGGTCGTCGATGAGATAATCGGTGTCGATGATTCTTTTGTCTCCGCAGAAAACGATGTTTTTCCAGGAAATAAACGGGAAATGTTCGTTAAGCCAATCGTATTTTTCGGGAAGAGAATTAGGGAATTCCATGGCGGCGGACACGATGAAGATGTCATAATGTTCCTGCAATTTCAATAGCGCTTCCTGCGCACCGTTAATGATAGGCGCATAGCGGAAAAAACCCGTTTTATAGATCAAACTCCTGGCAGCAATAGGATCGGGGAAAGCGTCGTCTTCTGGTATGCCCAGCAAATCTTCTTTATCAATTCTGACTCCGAATTCTTTTTCGTACCAACCTATCCAGTTGGTTTCAATATCAACGATGACATTATCCATGTCAATGGCAATCGATTTTTTCATAATCTGAATTTACTTTGCAATTTTATGCAACAAATGTAAATTTAATCTGCAATATTTTGCAATTTTATTCCAGCTAAATTTCTATTTTTGCATAAAACAGATGTGATAATGTTAAAAGAGGAACGGTTTCAACTCATACTGGATCGGCTTAATAATGATCAGAAAGTATATCTGGCAGGCCTGAGCACGTTATTGAATGTTTCTGAAGATACAGTTCGGAGGGATATCAAAGAGCTTGCTGATCAGGGACTATTGAAATCCGTGCGCGGAGGAGCTGTGCCGCATTCTCCGGGTCCGCATCATTTTAGGGACAGGATTTTGCATGACAATGAGCAGAAGCAAATTATTGCAAAAAAGGCTTTGGATTTCCTCAAAGACGGTCAACTCGTCATTTTTGATGGAGGAACGTCTGCTATGCTCATTGCCAAGTCGTTACCAAAAGACATCCGGTTGACGGTTGTGACAAACAGCTTTCCGATTGCATCTACTCTCGAAGAACACGAGCATGTTGAGGTGCTGTTTGCAGGCGGGCGTCTGTTAAAAAACTCCTTCGTGACAGTTGGTTATGACACAATCCAGTTTTTGAAGAAATTTCGAGCTGATATTTGTCTGCTTGGCATATGCAGCATTCATTCCCACTTAGGCGTTACAGGTCCGGATTATGAGGAAAGCGAGGTAAAAAGAGCAATGATTGAATGCTCAAAAGAAGTGATCGCACTCGCATCCGTAGAGAAGCTTGCGACCGCAGAAGCACATTATGTCTGTCCGGCTGAGCAGTTATCTATAATCATTACCGATCAGCCGGCAGACAAGGAAGAGTTTAAAATTTACACCGATATCGGGATCCGAATGGTTTGAGGTTTATATTGACTTAACCTTTCTTTTCCTTTTGAACTTCTTCTGTTTTAAAAAAGGTGTCGTCCACATTCTTAACTTCTTGATTAATTGCGTTGGCAAACCCGAGCATATAAGCCATAGCAACTCTTCTGAGCCACTTTTTAGCGGCTGGTAGAAACTTCTCCATTCCATTCCTTGATTTAAAATGAGAAATAGCTCATTCCTTTCGGGAAAGAGCATAACATCACACTGACAGCATGTCAAATGTGTTTCAGGAAAGAAAATGAAATGGTTCTTCGGAAGATTGGCGCCTTATTTTAAGATGCCGGCCAGTCGCACGCATCAGGATAGGAAGCAAGTTGGGCGCGGTGGAAATGGCTAAATCAGCGTGTATTTGACTGGATTGGGAAAGAAAGCGAAGGCGTTCACATTGCAATCTATATTTATTTGAATAAACGAATTGCTTACCAGTCTTTTGGGAGGAATGGAAAAATGCTCCCGTTTTCGCTGAGATTGCCTGATTTCCCGAACCCGCAACAACTTCCTCAATCCTGTAAATGGATCTTGGGGGATTGAAATTCTGAGAAACAATGCCCGTAAGCAACACGGCCAGGAGTAACCAGCGCCACATTGAGTTTCCATCCAAAAGTTTCGCTGGCTTTCTCACTTCGGACTCATTCTAATGGCCCCGTCCAGTCTTATAACTTCACCGTTCAGCATTGGATTTTCAACAATGGATTTTGCCAGCAAAGCATATTCTGACGGCCGACCCAGACGTGAGGGAAAAGGAATTTGCTGTCCCAATGAAATCCGGGCTTCTTCGGGCAAGCTGAGCATTAATGGCGTTTCAAAAAGCCCCGGCGCAATGGCCATAACCCGAATGCCGGACTTTGCCAGATCACGAGCGACGGGTAACGTCATACTTACGATTCCGCCTTTGCTGGCAGCATAGGCAACCTGACCCATTTGTCCGTCAAATGCGGCCACGGAAGCCGTATTGATAATCACACCCCGTTCTCCTTCATCATTTGGAGTGTTCTTTTCCATAGCAAACGCAGCCAATCGCATCACATTGAATGTGCCGATCAGGTTGGTTTTAATGGTTTTTTCAAAAAGATCAAATGAATGCGGGCCATAAATACCATCCGCTTTTCCCACGATTTTCCGGGCAGGCGCAATGCCCGCACAGTTCACCGCGATGCTTATAAAGCCAAATGTTTCCAGCGCAAGATCGACGGCTTTTTGCACATCGCTTTCGCTGGAAACATCAGTTTTTACAAATTTTATTTTATCAGGAAATTCGGATTGCAACTTTTCTCCGGCAGCAACATTCAGATCAAGGACAACGACATTAGCCCCGGATTCAACAAACAAGCGCGCTGTCGCCTCGCCAAGTCCGGAGGCCCCGCCTGTTATTAATGCCGTAGACTTTTGTAGTTGCATAAGGCGCTATTTCCTTAGCAAATGTTCTGGAATGGGATGTTTTTTAAGGGATTCGCGAGCGCGCTCCATCTTTTCTAAAACGATCTGAGGAACTGGCAAATTATCCAAAGCAGGATCATAATTGCTTTGGGGAGACTTTACAATCTTATCCGAATATTTATCAAGAACCTTCATTATCTTAGAATTTAGTAATTCAAGTTACGCTTTTTTTTAATTAAAAAACTCTCAAAATTGATATTAGGTTCGAAGATCGACCAGTTTTCACCTTTACTTCCTTGAATTAAAAATTCTGATTCATCATAGTTGTAAATCTTGGAAATTGCAATTTGATACAACCTTGTGCGTGCCGGAGAACTTCCTTCGAAGTATATGGTCTTAGTGGGATTTATGTTTAGAAATATTGTTACGGCTTTCAGTACTGTTGCAAGCACCTCAGGCATGTCGCCATTGTCTGTCACAGAAATATCATTATATTCCTCTGTTTCAACATTATAATCTACCAGCGCCAGATTATAAATGTCATCGCTCATTGCAGTGATGAAAATTACTTTTTCAAAAACACCACGCTTCCCAACACTTTGGAATTGGAAGCGGGTATTTTCGCTATTACTAGTAAAACAATAAGCCTCGTAATGCATTACGAAACAACCTCAATCTTAACTTTCAATAAAAACTCATCCATTTCAATCTCGTTTGCTTCGCCGTTGAGATCGTTGATGAGGGTTAGTTCGAGTGCCTGCACTTCCTGGCAAATGTAATCTTTGTTGGCAGTCACGGCACTGGCCAGCAGGGCATCGTTGTCTTGTAATGTGATCTTTATTTTATCTGTCACTTCATAGCCGCTGTCTTTGCGAAGGTTTTGAACACGGTTCACAAAGTCACGCGCGATTCCTTCCAGGCGCAACTCATCAGTGATTGTGATGTCAAGTGCAACGGTTAAGCCGCCTTCACTTGCTACTAACCATCCCGGAACGTCTTCTGCATGGATTTCAACATCAGTAAGGGCGATTTCGAGTGGCGATGCTGCTCCATTAAGCGTTATCGAGCCGTTTTTCTCTATTTCTTTAATCGCCACTTCATCCATTGCAGAAATTGCTGCCGCAACTTCCTTCATTTTCGGGCCAAATTTTGGTCCTAATGTCTTGAAATTTGGCTTGATTTTCTTGGTCAGAATACCGCTGTCGTCATGGACGAACTCAATGGTCTTTACATTAACCTCAGATAAAATGATAGCCGTAACCTGCTCAATCTGACGTTTTGTATTATCATTCAAGACCGGGATCAAAATCTTGGAAAGTGGCTGGCGAACCTTAATCTTATGTCCTTTACGGATCGAGTGAACCAGCGAACTGATCGTTTGTGCCTGCTCCATCGCCGCTTCCAGGTCCAGATCAACCGCTTCGGTTTCGATCTTCGGCCAGTAAGTCAGGTGCACTGATTCGTATTTATGATCTGTGTTATTTGCGATCGAAGCGGCGCGGTCACCATCTGTAAGGTTTTTATATAACCATTCCCCAAAAAACGGAGCGATAGGCGACATCAGTTGCGAAACTGTTACAAGGCAATGCTGCAATGTTTCGTATGCCGCTTGTTTGTCTTCCGTCAAACCTTCGGCTGTATCCTGTGACGGATTCCAGAAACGGCGGCGGTTTAAGCGGATATACCAGTTGGAAAGCTGATCCGTAACAAAGTCCTGAACCAGTCGGCCGGCTTTGGTCGGGTTGTATTCATCAAATTGCTCGCCTACCTCTTTTACCAGCGTATTCAGCTTAGAAAGGATCCAGCGGTCCAGTTCAGTGCGTTTTTCGATCGGCACAGAATTGGTCTCATGGAACTCATAACCATCCAAATTGGCATATAATGCAAAGAAATTATAAGTGTTAACAAGTGTTCCGAAGAACTTACGCTGCACTTCCCCAATGCCTTCAATGTTGAATTTCAGGTTATCCCAGGGCTCGGCGTTGGTGATCATATACCAGCGTGTAGCGTCCGGGCCGTATTTGGAAAGCGTTGTAAATGGATCCACTGCGTTACCAAGGCGCTTGGACATCTTGTTGCCGTTTTTATCCAAAACCAAACCGGTGGAAACGACATTTTTAAATGCCACAGAATCAAACAACATTCCAGCGATCGCGTGCAGTGTAAAGAACCAGCCACGTGTTTGATCCACACCTTCCGAGATGAAATCCGCAGGGTAACTTTGGTCAAATATTTCCTGGTTCTCAAACGGATAATGCCATTGCGCGTAAGGCATCGCACCGGAATCAAACCAAACGTCGATCAGATCGGGTTCGCGGTGCATAACATTGCCCCTTTTTGAAACCAGCACAATGTTGTCCACATACGGTCTGTGCAGATCGAAATCACCGTTTTCGAGTTTTAGTAAATAATCCGAATTCCGTGCAGCCTGCTCTCTTGTCAAATGTTCCGAGATCAATGCTTCTTCAAGCAAATCCTTCAATTGCTCAATCGATCCCACGCACACCTCATCTCCATGATCGTTACGCCAGATCGGCAGCGGCGTTCCCCAGTAACGCGAGCGTGAAAGGTTCCAGTCTACCAGATTTTCGAGCCAGTTTCCAAAACGACCTGTTCCGGTGCTTTCAGGCTTCCAGTTGATGGTTTTGTTCAATTCTACCAGTCGATCTTTCATTGCAGTGGTTTTGATAAACCAGCTATCCAATGGGTAATATAAAACCGGCTTATCCGTACGCCAGCAATGTGGGTAAGGGTGCTCGTATTTTTCGACCTTAAATGCTTTTCCCTCTTCTTTCAGCTGGATCGCAATTAAAACATCGGTTGCCCTGAATTCGGGATCTTTTTGCTCTTCATCGGAATAATATTCCGGTTTCACAAAGCGACCTGCATAATCTGTAATTTCTTTGACAAAACGGCCGCGGCGATCTACAATCGGAACATCCTTTCCAGTTTCATCTTTCACCATAATGGCAGGAATTCCATTGGCTTGCGCCACCCGAAAGTCATCGGCGCCAAAAGTTGGTGATGTATGCACTACGCCCGTTCCATCCTCTGTTGTGACAAAATCACCAACAATAACACGGAAAGCGGGCGATGCAGGCTGGATATATGGCATTAGTTGCTCATATTCAATGCCTTCCAGGTTTTTCCCCTTGAATTCTTTCAAAATCGTCCACGGAAGCAGTTTTTTATCGCTTGCTTCGTAGCCTTCGAAGTCACCGTCGCGTCCTTTTTCCGAGAAATATTTGGCAATCAGGTCTTTGGCCAATACTACGGCCACCGGCGCATGCGTATATGGGTTAAAGGTTTTTACCAAAACATAGTTAATGTTGGCACCAACCGTCAGCGCCGAGTTCGCAGGAAGTGTCCATGGCGTTGTTGTCCAGGCAAGGATTCTAATGTCCAGACTGTTGGCATCCTGATTTTCCAGGTTACCAAAGACGGTGTAATTCCCAGGCGTTTTCACCTTGAACATCGCCACAATGGTCGTGTCTTTCACATCCTTGTAAGTGCCCGGCATATTGAGCTCGTGGGATGAAAGGCCTGTTCCGGCAGCTGGCGAGTAAGGCTGAATCGTGTAACCTTTGTATAGCAAACCTTTGTCATACAGCTTTTTAAGCAAGTTCCAAAGGCTTTCAATGTATTCACTCTTATAGGTGATATATGGATCTTCCAGATCAACCCAATAACCCATTTTCTCGGTCAGGTCATTCCATTGATCTGTAAACTTCATCACCGTCTGACGGCATTTTTCATTATATTCTTCAACGGAGATGGTTTTGCCAATGTCTTCTTTGGTAATGCCCAATTCCTTTTCCACCTGCAATTCAACAGGAAGCCCATGTGTGTCCCAGCCGCCCTTTCTCTTTACCTGAAATCCCTGCAATGTTTTGTAACGGCAAAAAATATCTTTGATCGAACGGGCCATAACGTGGTGAATACCAGGCGTTCCGTTAGCAGATGGCGGTCCTTCAAAAAAAGTGAATGATGGTGCGCCTTCACGTGTTTCAACCGATGCTTCAAATATCTTTTTGTCCTTCCAGAATTGCAGAACTTCGTCTCCTATTTGCGGATAACTCAGGTTTTTATATTCGCTGTATTTCATATGTGCTGGTAGCTTTTAGCGCTCGACTATTAGCTTTCTAATGTAAATGCAATGTATTGTTAACACCAACCGGGAATTTAAGAGCGCAAAATTACGATTTTTTTTCTGCTAAAAGGATGTATGGCTTTCAATGAATGTGAAAGCAGATTGCATTATTTTGAACCGTTTCACAGGGACTACATAACTACACAAAACGCATATGGAAGCAACGTCAAAGATGTGTACGACAAACATGAAACAGAGCTTGAAGCCATTACAGAACAAGGAAAACGTTTTGACAGGCATTTACAAATATCAGTTTGACTAAAAAAACAAGGAATCCTGGTCGTAATCGATCAGGATTCCTTGTTTTTTGAAATGTTCGCATTACATTAGTAATTTGATTGAGTCTAAATAGTAATTGCGAACATTGTGTCAATGAAAAAACTGATCGGGAAATTACATCTTTACCTTGGTCTGGCATCCGGGATTGTGGTTTTTGTGGTGGCCATAACCGGCTGTATTCTGGCATTTGAACAGGAAATAAAAAGTTTCACGCAGCCTTACATGTTCGTGGAGCCGCCAGCCAATGCAAAGGTTTTACCGCCATCGGTTTTACAGGCCAGCGCAGAAAAAATGCTTCCCGGCAAAAAAGCAAACGGCGTGCTCTATGGCGTCCCGACTCGCAATGCCGAAGTCGGGTTCTACAATGCTGATCCGGAATACTACTATGTGGTTTATGTCAATCCTTATACCGCGGAAGTAAAGCACGTTTGGAATGAAGAAGGCGATTTTTTCCATTTCATATTACACGGACATTACTATTTATGGCTACCGCCCACAATTGGCCAGCCAGTGGTGGCATCGGCAACATTGATATTCCTCGTAATGCTGATCAGCGGATTAGTTCTTTGGTGGCCAAAAAATAAGTCAGCTGCAAAACAGCGTTTTTCGATCAAATGGGACGCGGCGTGGAGACGGAAAAATTACGATCTGCATAATGTTTTTGGTTTTTATGTTTTGTCAATTGGCTTCCTGCTGGGCTTTACAGGTTTAGTTTGGGGTTTCAAATGGTTCTCCCAGGGACTTTACACGGCCACCGGCGGCAAAGGGTCCGACGAATATTATAACCCGGTTTCTGACTCGACATTGCAGACAGGCGTTTTTAAACCCATTACAGCTGTTGATAAAGCCTGGAATTCGTTACGGGCAGAATATCCTGTTAATGAAGGCATTAATATTTCAATCCCACATACGAAATCAGAATCCATTTACTCCTATGTGAATTTCAGAGCAGGGACTTATTACAATGTGGACTACAATTATTTTGATCAATATTCCCTCAAAAAAATAAAAGTTAACGGTCCTTATGCCGGGCGTTATAAGGATGCTGATTTTGCGAACACATTGCGGCGAATGAACTATGACATTCACGTTGGGGCCATTTTAGGACTTCCGGGCAAGATCATCGTTTTTCTGGCCAGCCTTATTTGTGCCAGCCTGCCTGTAACCGGGACCATTATCTGGTGGGGGAGGAGGAAAAAATCCAAAAAAACCAAGAAGAATCTTCGCGCTTTAAAACCCGATCTGGTAATCCGGTAACATTATTCTCATCTAAATTTGGCCCAATTTTTCTACTTCCATAGGAAAGAGCCTATATTGGGAAAAGATGAGTAAAATATTTGACACAGCTAAAAAAGCCGGACTGGACGGGTTCATGCTGGCATTGCTGGCTATGATTTTCCTGGCCTGGCTTTGGCCCTATCCCGGCATGAAAGAAAGTCCGGTGCCACTTTCGGACATATCCAGTGTTGCCGTTTCCATCATTTTCTTCTTTTACGGATTAAGGCTGAGTCCCGAGAAGCTCGGCGCAGGGTTGGTTAACTGGAAATTGCATGTAATGGTGCATTTGTCCACCTTTATCCTGTTTCCATTGCTGGCGCTGGCATTCAGGCCGCTTTTCAACTCAGATGACAGCCAGACTTTATGGCTGGCAATCTTCTTTCTGACCGCGCTGCCTTCCACAGTTTCTTCCTCCGTTATCATGGTTTCCATTGCGAAAGGAAATGTTCCGGCTGCCATCTTCAATGCAAGTATTTCCAGCCTGATTGGCGTCTTTATTACACCATTATGGATGGGTTTAGTAATGGACGCCAGCTCCGGACAAGCCAGCCAGGGGCATTTTGATCTACTTTCAGTAGTCGGAAAGTTGTCTTTACAAGTATTATTACCGGTTTGTGCGGGCATTGCATTGAACAAAAGATGGGGACATTTTGCCGAGCAGCACAAAAAATACATCCGCTATTTCGACCAGTCTTCTATTTTGCTTATTGTTTATACTTCTTTCTGCGAATCCTTCGGCGAGCATTTGTTTAGTTCGCTGGGATTAAAAGAAATTGTATTTTTAGGGATAGGAATGCTGACGCTGTTTTTCGGGATTTATTTCCTGCTCACATTCATCAGCAACCTGTTGCATTTCAACCACGAGGATAGGGTTACGGCTGTATTTTGTGGTTCCAAAAAATCCCTGGTGCAGGGAGCCGTCATGTCGAAAGTGCTTTTTCCAGGCGCTCAGGCGGGCTTAATGCTGCTTCCGATTATGATTTACCACGCTTTGCAGCTGATAGCGGCGAGTATCATTGCACAACGAATGGCGGCTCGTTTGGACGAGGACGAAGCGAGGCTTATTCATTAAAACAAATTTCTATGCGTTGGATAGTGCGTTTGCTTGTGTTGATCCTTTTACTTGCCGGGCTTCAATCGATATGGAGTAATTTTCGGGCGGGTAACTGGGTGCCGGACTGGCTGAGCAACACAGAGAAGTCAGAAACGACGCATGCGCTTGTTTTGCAGGAGATCAGTGCGATGGGTAAACTGGAATTAGTAAAATATAATTTCAAAGACGTTGTTGAACAGCAGATTACGAAAATGTGGCTGCCTAATGCGAAAGCAATCCTTATTGTGCAAGGCGAGGCGATTGGCTGTATAGATCTGACAAAAGTTGAAATTGCTGACATTACATCCGAAGCAGAGACGCTGGTTGTGAATCTGCCCGAGCCTGAGCTTTGTGTCTTTAAAATAGATCATAGTAAATCGAGGGTTTACAATACGGAATATGCTTTTAATGAAGAAGCCAAGCTTGTTCAGGAGGCATACAAACAAGCAGAAAAACAAATTCAAAGGTCTGCGCTCGATATGGGAATTTTGGAGCAGACCCAAATCAATGCCGGCAAAATACTGACGCCTGTTTTGGAAAAAGCTTCGGGTAAAAAAGTGGTTTTGAAGTTTCCATTGAATGCCAAAATAGAAAAGTTGCGCTGATATAAATTCTAAAAAATAGCCCTTTCCAATGAGTAAAAGAGGATTCCTTACGCAAGAAGAACTTACAGTTAAGATCGGGGAAGGGTTGATAGAAACGATAGTTGTCGCTTTCACCGACCATTACGGCCGCCTGATGGGCAAGCGTGTAGACGCAGATTATTTCCTGGATTCTGTGATCAAATCGGGCACGCACGGTTGTAATTACTTGCTTACCACTGATATGGCGATGGAGCCGGTTCCGGGTTATAAATATGCTAACTGGGAGCTCGGTTACGGCGATTTTCATCTGGTGCCGGATCTTCGCACATTGCGCATTGCCGACTGGCTTGAAAAAACAGCATTGGTAATCTGTGATTTGCATAATGAGAAGTCGCACGCGATGGAATCCATCGGTCCGCGCTCCATTTTGAAAAAGCAGTTGCAGACACTGGAAGCGGATGGTTTACAATGCTTTGCGGCGTCCGAGTTGGAATATTATCTTTTAGAAAACAGCTACAAGCAGGCTTTCCAACAGGGCTATCAAAACCTCACTCCGGCAGGCTATTATCTTGAAGATTACCACATTATGCAAGGAACGCGTAATGAAAAATACACATCGGCGGTCAGGCGGCATTTGAAAAACTCCGGCATTGACATTGAAACTTCCAAAGGAGAGTGGGGGCTGGGGCAGCATGAATTGAATGTAAAATTCGCAGAAGTACTTCCTATGGCCGATAACCACGTGGTTTACAAACAATGTTTGAAGGAAGTGGCTGATGCAATGGGCGTTTCTGTTACATTCATGGCCAAGTTTCAATCGGACCAGGCAGGTTCCAGCAGTCACATCCACATGAGTTTGTGGAAAGACGGTCAGAATGCTTTTGTCGGCGATCAGGAATTCGGGCCGGTAAAGGGTTCGGATTTATTTCGCTGGTTTTTAGGTGGTTGGATCAAGCACGTGCCGGATGTTATGCCCTTTTACGCGCCGACCATTAATTCGTACAAACGTTTTGTGGACGGTTCCTGGGCACCAACCCGGCTTGCATGGAGTTATGACAACCGCACAGCAGGTTTTCGCGTGGTAGGAAGCGGCGCAAGTTTGCGGATCGAATGTCGCATCCCGGGCGCAGATTGCAATCCTTATCTGGCATTTGCAGCGTCGCTAGCATCTGGTCTGGATGGGATTAAAAACAAAATTGAGCCTCCGGAATGTTTCATTGGCGACATTTACGCAGCGGCGCATCTGCCGCGAGTGCCTTACACATTAGCAGAAGCCACAACTCTATTCGAAAACAGCGAATTCGCTAAAAGTACATTCGGAACCGAAGTTGTAGAACATTACAGCCATTTTTTCAAAACCGAGCAACGGGCATATGATACGTCTGTAACGGATTGGGAACGGAAGCGCTATTTTGAACAGATATAACTCAATTACTATTAAACATTAACCTCATAAAAACCAATGCGTTTAGAAAATAAAGTGGCCCTGATAACCGGCGGGAGTGGTGGAATCGGGCGCGAAACTGCGCTTTTATTTGCCAAGGAAGGAGCTAAAATTGTTGTTACGGACGTCAATGATGCGGCCGGGCAGGAAACGGCTGACGAAATTGTTGCGAACGGAGGCGAAGCTTTTTTCCTGCATTCCGATGTTTCGAAAGCTGCTGATAATGAAGCGGCAGTTGCTTTTGCAGAGGAGAAATTTGGTAAGCTCAATATCATTTTCAACAACGCAGGCATTATGCACAGCGACGATGACAATGCGATGACGACGGACGAATCCATCTGGGACCTGACGATGAATATCAATGCAAAAGGCGTGTTTTTAGGCTGTAAATACGGCATTCCGGCTTTGCAACGGGCAGGCGGCGGCTCAATCATTAATACTGCATCTTTCGTAGCCATATTGGGTGCGGCGACTCCTCAGGTGGCTTATACGGCAAGTAAAGGCGCTGTTTTGGCTCTTACACGTGAGCTGGCAATTATTCATGCGCGTGAGAATATCCGCGTTAACGCATTATGTCCCGGCCCGTTACGCACGGAATTGCTGATGAAATTTTTGAATACAGAAGAAAAGAAACAGCGCAGATTGGTCCACATTCCCATGGGCCGTTTCGGTGAGGCCAAAGAAATGGCTTATGCCGCATTATTCCTTGCTTCCGACGAATCCTCATTTGTAACAGGAACCGATTTTCTGGTCGATGGCGGGATCACTTCTGCCTACGTAACGCCGCTCTGATCATGCCAACGCAAAAAACAATAAGCCCCATTGACGGCTCTGTATATGTAGAGCGTACTTTGGCGGAGCCACAAGAAGTGGAAACAGCATTGGTAAAGGCCGTTGCTGCCCAAAAAGAATGGCGGAAAATTTCGCTGGATGAGCGGGAAGCGATCTGTCGCAAAGCGGTCGAATATTTTTTGAATAATGCGGATGAAATAGGCCTGGAACTGACCTGGCAAATGGGGCGGCCGATCCGTTACACAGCCAATGAGATCAGAAAGGGTTTTCAGGAACGCGCTAACTACATGATTTCCATTGCTTCAAAAGCATTAGCAGATGTGGAAGTGGAGGAAATTTCAGGATTTAAAAGATTTATCAGGCGCGATCCGTTGGGCGTAGTCTTCGTAGTGGCACCCTGGAATTATCCTTATCTGACTTCCGTAAATTCGGTTATTCCTGCGATTATGGCTGGTAATGCGGTGATTTTGAAGCACGCGCAGCAAACGCCGCTATGTGCCGAGCGCTACGCCGCCGCATTTGAATATGCGGGTTTACCGGATGGTGTTTTTCAATATTTACATTTAAGCCATGATCAGGTTGCACAGGTAATTGTGGACAGCCGCATTGATTACGTAGCATTTACAGGCTCTGTTGAAGGCGGGCATGCTGTTCAGAAAGCGATCAATGAGCGATTTATCATTGGCGGACTTGAACTGGGTGGCAAAGACCCTGCCTATGTGCGTTCGGATGCCAATTTAGCAGATGCGGTCGAAAACCTGGTGGATGGTTCGTTCTTTAATTCGGGACAATCCTGCTGCGGAATCGAGCGGATTTATGTCCATAAAGATGTTTACGATCAGTTTATTGCAGAGTTTGCTGCTTTGACAAAAACCTACACATTAGGAGATCCTACCAACAGCGAAACGACGCTCGGACCCATGGTTCGCACGTCAGCGGCGGAATTCGCTCAGAAGCAAGTGGAAGAGGCGGTTGCGCAGGGAGCAGAGGCACTGATTGACCCAAAACTGTTTCCCGCACATCAGTCCGGGACGCCTTATTTTGCACCGCAGGTTTTGGTAAATGTGAACCATAATATGGATGTAATGACTGAGGAAACATTTGCGCCGGTCGTAGGGATCATGCCTGTGGAAAGCGACGAGGAGGCCATTAAGCTGATGAATGACAGTCAATACGGGCTTACGGCTTCTATTTGGACAACCGATATTGACGCTGCTTTGGCGATCGGCGAGCAAGTTGAAACCGGAACCTGGTTCATGAACCGTTGCGATTACCTGGACCCGGCTTTGGCATGGACGGGTGTGAAAAATTCGGGCAGAGGGTGTACACTTTCGACGGTAGGATATGAAGCATTAACCCGCCCGAAATCATTCCATCTGAAAATCAAGGCATAATGTCAGCAATGAAAGTCGGATTACTGGAATGTGATCATGTTCGGGACGAGCTGCGTCACATTGCAGGCGATTATCGGGATATGTTTCCGGGATTATTTTCAAAGGTTGCTGAGGAATGGGAATTTCAGTTTTATGATGTTTGTAATGGCCATTTTCCCACTTCGGTTGGCGAATGTGACATTTACATTTGTACCGGTTCTAAAAGCTCTGTTTATGATCAGGACGACTGGATAGTCCGGTTAAAGGAATTTGTTGTTGCCCTTTATCAATCCCAAAAAACCTTCATAGGCGTCTGTTTCGGGCATCAGATGCTGGGTGAAGCATTAGGCGGCAAAGTTGAGAAGTCACCGGTTGGCTGGTGCGTTGGCGTACATCGTTTCCAGCTAACTGCGCATGAAAGCTGGATGCAGCCTTTTACAGATTCATTCAATTTGCTGATGATGTGCCAGGACCAGGTGGTTCAATTACCGCCGGGCGCAACATTACTGGCAGAAACGCCCGATTGTCCGCACGCTATGTTTCGGGTTGGTGAACGCATGTTGGGGATCCAGGCGCACCCAGAGTTTCCCAAAGAATATGACAAAGCATTAATGGAGCTTCGCGTGGAGCGCATTGGTGAAAAGAAGGTGGAACTTGGCGTTGCAAGTCTGGAATTGCCAACGCAGGAAATCATGTTTGCGCATTGGATAAAGAACTTCTCTTCTTAATTTTATCCCAACAAGCATTAAGCACACCCAATGACGGATAGTACAATTTCAAAACGCCAGATTTTAAGTCCTCTTCAAACAAGTCAGAAGATCCGCAGGATTGCGTTTGAAATATATGAGCACAATTTTGAGGAAACGAGCATTATCATCGCGGGCATAGCAGGCGAAGGTTATGCCTTTGCAAAAAGACTTGTGGCCGAGCTGGCAGACATTTCACCTTTGCATGTGGAGCTGATCGAGCTGCGTTTTGATAAACACATTCATTTTCAAAGCCCGATCATCTTCGATAAGGAAGTTCAGGTCGAAAACCAGGTCATTATTATTGCCGACGACGTGCTGAACACGGGCCGTACACTGGCTTTTGCTTTGGAACCGTTCCTGAAAGTGAGTATGAAAAAGGTGCAGGTTGCAGTGGTCGTCGATCGTAGCCATCACAAATTTCCCATTCACGCGGATTATGTGGGTTATGCGCTAAGCACAACCCTTACCGAGCATGTAGAGGTGGTTTTGAGCCGCCCCGAAGAGGAAGGTGTTTATTTGAAATAGATTATTTTAATTAAAAACCCGCCGCAGCTTCACATTTTCCACCGGCCTGATAATCAACGGCACTTTCTCGATTTTAACAGAACTGCTATCCAGGCCGAACCATTTATCCTCAGCCGTCGTAAAGTCTTTCACAAAGAAATAAGTCTTCATAACGAGCTGCTCGAACAGAGGAAGATCGTTTTCAAAGGACAGGAAGCGTTCCAGCACGACGAAACGGAAATCACCTGTAATGTTCTGTCTGCTAAGCGACTCGTAGCGGCTGGTAATGTCCACTTCTTTGTTCATTACCATATCTTCCACCACTTTCCGGAAGAACATGTTGATCCGCTGATCCACGCGGAATCCAAGCCGGAAATTGATCTTGATTACATTATCGTTGTTATCATCGTCGGACAGCACTTTGTACTCCATTGTGTATGGATCATCCGTAATATCAACGTGGATAAACCAGTAAACGTCAGCGCGTTTGGGTCTTTTCTGGAATATAGAATAGATGACTTTCGTTTCAATTTCCGTTGCCCGCGAAGCATTGGTCATGAACACGAGGTGCGTGGTGTATTTTGGAATACTAATGTCGCGGCTGAGCTCGTGCAGTGCGGGTAAGTATTTTTCCAGCTTGGTATACTCGGTCAAACGCAGCTTAATGTAGAATGCCTTGAGCCAGACGGTCATCAATCCGGCAACGATTGTTCCGACCAGAATTGTGAACCACCCTCCATGCGTGAATTTGAGGAGGTTAGCGCCCAGGAACATGCCTTCAATGCATAAGTAAAAGAGCATAAAAACGATCACAACCCACAGATTAACCCGTTTGATATACAAATAATAGGAGAACAGTATGGTGGTCATGATCATGGTCAGCGTGATAGCCAGACCGTAGGCCGCCTCCATATTGGATGATTTGCCAAAATACAAAACCACCCCGCAGCAGCCCAACCACAACAGCCAGTTGATACTAGGCACGTATAACTGCCCTTTTTGATCACTTGGATAAATTAACCGCACCTTTGGCCAGAAATTCAAGCGGATTGCTTCGGAAATCAATGTAAATGAGCCGGTTATAACGGCCTGGCTAGCAATAATTGCAGCTAATGTTGCGACTACAACACCCGGGAGCAGCCACCATTCCGGCATGATTTCATAAAATGGTTTGCGCGCTTCCAGGAGGTTACCCATTTCAGAAATGAGCCACGCGCCCTGGCCGAAATAGTTGAGTAACAAGCATATTTTCACAAAAATCCAACTCACCCGAATGTTCTCACGACCACAATGCCCAAGGTCAGAATACAAGGCTTCGGCTCCCGTTGTACAAAGGAAAACAGCACCCAGGATCCAGAAACCGCCGGGATGTTTGGTGATCAGGTCGTACCCATAAACCGGGTTAAGGGCTTTCAATATTTCGGGATGTTCCAAGATCTGGTAAAGCCCCAAAACACCCAGCATCACAAACCAGGTGATCATTATCGGCCCAAATGCGCGCCCGACAACCTTGGTTCCAAATGCTTGAATGACGAATATCAGTGTCAGAATGCCGATGACGATGGGGACAGTCTGAATGTTGGGATAAATGAGTTGTAAACCTTCAACGGCGGAGGAAACGGAAATAGGAGGGGTGATAATCCCATCGGCGAGCAACGTACTACCGCCTATGACTGCCGGGACAGTGAGCCATTTGGCATGTTTTCGGACGAGTGCATAAAGTGCAAAAATCCCGCCTTCCCCTTTATTATCCGCTCGGAGGATCAGGATTACATATTTGACGGTTGTCTGTAAAGTAAGCGTCCAGAAAATGCAGGAGATAGCGCCGTAAATGATCTCTTCCGTGATGATCTCATCGAGAATGATCGCCTGCATTACGTACAGCGGAGAAGTGCCTATATCTCCATAAATAATCCCGAACGCAACCAGGACACCCGCTGCCGTAACCTTATCTAATTTATGCTTTGATTCCATTCACTTTAGGTCGAAAAACGGCGAAAGTTAGGAAACCGCATGCAAAATGATACTTCCCGCAATGAAATTAATTTTCAATCGGACACTTCTTGCGGAACGTATGCGCTGGTTATTGCGTTTTGAGGCCCGGACAATGGTGTCGGGCTGAGGCGACTTTGTTAAACTAAGTTAAATTTTACACCTTAGGAAAAGGTTTTCCACAGCAAAAAGAGGTTCAAACTGATGATAACCGAGGTGATAACCCAGGCCAGAACGGTCAAAATTTTCGAGTTTGCAAAGCGTCCCATGATCTTGCTGTTGGATGTAAAGAACACCAGCGGCACCACGGCAAAGCTTAACTGCAAAGACAAAATCACCTGACTGAAAACCAGCAGATCAGCCGTTCCTTTCTCTCCATACAAATAGGAAACAATCAATGCAGGAATGATGGCGATGCCTCGTGTTATAAGGCGGCGCAGCCACGGTTTCAGACGAATATTTAAAAAACCTTCCATTACGATCTGCCCCGCCAATGTGCCTGTTAATGTGGAACTCTGCCCGGAAGCAAGAAGGGCAAGCGCGAAGAAAATTCCCGCCAGACTTACGCCTAAAACAGGGTCAAGGAGGTGATATGCGTCGGTAATGTCCGCAATTTCAAAGTGTCCGTTCGCATGAAAAGCCGTTGCGGCAAGGATCAAAATGGATGCGTTGATGAAAAAAGCAAGCGCGAGCGAAACCGTGGAATCTATCGTAGCGAAGCGTATGGCTGATTTTTTGCCTTCCTCGTCCCGGTTAAATGCCCGTGTTTGCACAATGCTGGAATGCAGGTAAAGGTTATGCGGCATCACCGTCGCGCCCAAAATGCCGATAGCAATGTATAGCATTCCCGCATCCGTTACGATTTGTGTTTTTGGGATCAAACCATCCACAATTCCGGCCATCGAAGGCTGTGAAACGATCATTTCGTAAATAAAGCTGAGCAAAATAATGCCCATCAAGCCGGCAACAATGCTTTCAATAATGCGAAAACCTTTTTGCTGAAAATAGAGGACAATTAGGACATCAAAAGCCGTAAAAAGCACGCCCAGTGGCAATGGAAGGCCAAAAAGGAGATTTAACGCAATGGCTGAGCCAATCACTTCTGCCAGATCCGTTGCTGCTATGGCGATTTCCGAAAGGACCCAGAGAACGAAAGAAACAGGTCGGGAGTAATAATCGCGGCAGGCTTGTGCCAGATCGCGGCCGGATGCAATGCCTAATTTAAGCGAAAGATGCTGCAAGAGCATCGCAAAAAGATTGGAAATCAGGATTACGGAAAGTAATGTATAACCGAATCGTGAGCCGCCTTCAATGTCCGTAGCCCAGTTGCCCGGGTCTATATAACCCACGGCGACCATCAATCCTGGTCCCGTAAATGCCATCAGTTTCTTCCAGAATCCTGCACCTTCCGGAACGGCTATTGAGGAGTGCACTTCCGATAATGAAGCGAGCCTTCCGCCTTCTCCGGGAGTGGTGTTATGCGAGGGTTCCTGAATTTTCAAACTATCAATCATTTTTTAAAGCAGTTGTAATAAACAATTTAGTTTACTAAAAACAAAGATAAAAGATTTTACAAATATATTTTTAGGTTAGTCTAAATTTTTTATTTTCCGATTAGTAAGTCGTACTTTTGTTCATATAAAGATTAATGCCCTGGTGCCGACTTCGATGCAAAACTCCTTCACAGAAGAAAACTATTTAAAGATCATTCACTCACTTTCCGGCCGCGAGGGCGTTGAAGTAAGTACGAATGCGCTGGCGGAAAGCACATCCACCCGCGCTGCTTCCGTGACTGATATGTTACGAAAACTCGCAGAGAAGGGATTAATTCATTACAAAAAATATCAGGGCGTAAGACTTACCGACAGCGGTGAAAAGGTGGCGATCAAGGTGATTCGCAAGCATCGGCTTTGGGAAGTATTTTTGGTTGAAAAACTGGGCTTTGGCTGGGACGAGGTGCACGACATTGCGGAAGAATTGGAACACATCCCATCTGAGATCCTGGTCGAAAAGCTGGACACATTCCTCGGTCACCCCCGGTTTGACCCGCACGGAGATCCGATCCCGGATGCGAAAGGCAATCTTACGGAACCGGATTACACCATTCTGACAGACATTCAGGTGGGTGAGAAAGTGTTGATGATGGGTGTTCTGGACCACGCGCCGTCCTTTTTACAACATCTGGACCGGTCGGGCATTACTTTGGGTGCAGTGATAGAAGTGAAGGAGATTAATGAATATGATAAATCGGCTTCTGTACAAATAAACGGCGGTCAGACGTTGTTTATCAGTCTCGAGGTGTCCAAAAATTTACTGGTTCAGCGCCGATGAGACTTTCCCAGCCATGAGATTGAAAATACTGGATCGTTATCTGATCAAAAATTTCCTGATAACCTATGTTTTCGTTGCATTCGTAATCGTGCTCATCATTTGCATGATCGATTACACGGAAAAGGTGGATGATTTTCTGGACAAAAAAGCGCCGCTCAATGAGATCATCATTGATTATTATTTCAACCTCATTCCCTACTGGATCAATTACATCAGTCCGCTGATGGTGTTTATTGCCACCGTTTTCTTCACTTCCCGGATCGCGGCGCGTACAGAAATCATCGCCATGCTCAGCAGCGGGATCAGCTTCGGGCGTATGCTTTTGCCATACATGATCGGAGCGACTGTTTTGGGTTTCCTTACATTCATTCAGGTGGGATGGATCTTGCCGAAAGCGAATAAAGTCCGCAACAGTTTCGAAAAGACTTATGTAAAGCAGGAATTCTATTTTAGCGGGCATAATGTGCATATTACCATTGCCCCGGATGTGTATGCATATCTGGAAAGCTATAATACAATGACCAAAACGGGCAATAAATTCACGATGGAAACGATCAAGGGCAATGTGCTTTTGCAGAAATTCTATGCGGATAAAATTGTCTGGCAGCCCAAAAAGGGCAAATGGACTTTGCAGAATTACCAGGTTCGCACATTGGATAGTCTGGGGGAAAAGCTTCGCGCCGGTGCAGAAATAGACACGACGATCAATTTATCGCCCAAGGATTTTGAAAGTGATTATAACCTTTTTGAAACATTCACCTTACCCGAGCTGAATGCTTACATTGATCTTTTGAAAAGTCGGGGCGCTGACGGTCTGGAAGTTTATCTGATTGAAAAATACATTCGGTTTACCCAACCTTTTGCCATCCTGATCCTGACTGCGATTGGCGTCATTGTATCCGCCAGAAAGAGCCGCCGTGGCGTCGGCTGGCAAATTGCGCTCGGTTTTATGCTGGCATTTATTTACATCTTATTTTTCCTTTTATCGAAAGGCGTGGCCGAGGCAGGCACGATCAATACATTGTTTGCAGTTTGGCTGCCAAACATTGTTTTTTCGTGCATAGGGCTGATTTTGTATAAAACATTGCCCCGATAACCATGTTCTCACCTACGGCGCTGCGTTCCTATCTGCATCTTCATTTTCTGGTTTTGATCTGGGGTTTTACCGCCATAGTTGGCCTTATGGTTACTATTTCGCCGGTTGCGCTGGTTTTTTACAGGACATTGTTTGCGGCAATCGGGTTAGGCGCCATTATATTTTTTAAGAAAAAGCAATTCAAAGCAGATAGTAGGGACATCATCCGGATGCTGGCCGTCGGCTTCATTCTATCGGCGCACTGGATGTTGTTCTTTGCATCGGCACGCGTTTCCACGGCGTCGGTTTGTCTGGCAGGAATGGCCACCACATCATTGTGGACTAGCTTAATAGAACCATTGGTGAACAAAAGAAGCGTCCGTCCGCTCGAAGTTGGATTAGGCATTTTAGCGTTTGCGGGTTTATATGTTGTATTCAAATTCGAGTTCGACCATGCTTTGGGCTTAATGCTGGCGCTCGCGTCCGCATTACTCGCTGCCATGTTTACCGTGGCCAACAGCAGGTTTGTACAGCGCATTGACGCTTATGTCATTACTTGTTACGAAATGATCGGCGCAACGGTTTTCTCGCTGTTTTTTTTGGGCATATTCGAATGGCAGGGATGGTCCAATGGCGAACCTTACATTCCGGTTGCCAAAGATTGGATCTGGATATTGTTCTTGGCCTTCGTATGTACGGTTTACGCCAGCACCATGGCCACGCAACTGATGAAGCAGTTTTCTGCCTATCTGATCAATCTGACCATCAATCTCGAACCGGTTTACGGAATTGCTTTGGCTTTTTTCTTTTTTGGCGAGAAAGAGCGGATGACTACCGAATTTTACATGGGCACATTACTGATATTGCTTGCCGTGCTGCTTTACCCGCTACTGATTAATACGGTTTTAGGTAAAAAAGGCACATTAACGGAGAAATAAACATTCAAACCTAAATCCCAAGACTCCACTGATAAAAAGAGCATATTAACTTATTACTGCTATTTTTGTCGACTCAACCAAAAGGTGTTCTATGAATCCAGCGCGTTTACTTCTGGTAATTCCCTGCTACAACGAAGAGGCGATATTGCATCTGACCTATTCTAAACTGAGCGTTTACTACAACTCGCTCAAACAGCAGGGCCTTATCACAGAAGACAGTCGCATTTGTTTCGTGAATGATGGAAGCCGCGACAAAACCTGGAACATTATAGAGCAACTTTGCCGGCAGGATTCCAACATTATCGGCGTAGGCTTATCCCGAAATTTTGGCCACCAGAGCGCAATTATGGCTGGTTTGGAAAAAAACATTGATAATTTCGACTGCTTCATCACCATCGATGCCGACTTACAGGACGACATGAATGCCATTGCAGCCATGGTCGAAAAGCACCGCGAGGGCGCTATGGTCGTTTACGGCGTGCGGGGTGACAGGAGTTCGGATAGTTGGTTTAAGCGTGTTACTGCCGAGAGTTTTTATGTATTAATGCAAAAAATGGGTGTCCCGGTTGTCTTCAACCACGCCGATTTTCGGTTGATGGACCGTCGGGTTTTGCAAGAGCTGGGCAACTTCAAGGAAATTAATATGTTTCTGCGCGGCATTGTGCCATTAGTCGGTTTCAGGAACGATAAGGTTTTTTACAACCGCCTGGAACGTGAAGCCGGAGAAACCAAATATCCGTTGAGCAAAATGCTGCTTTTCGCGTGGAATGGCATTACTTCGTTTTCCACATTCCCGATGCGTCTGGTGCTGTATTTCGGCGTATTCAATTTTTTGGTCGCGATGATCATCGTGGCTTACATTCTTTTCTCCTATCTGGTCGGTTACACCGTTCCCGGCTGGACTTCAACCATGTTGCCGCTCACGTTTTTTAGTGGTTCAAACATGATGGCGCTGGGGTTGATCGGAGAATATATTGGCAAGATTTACGAAGAAGTAAAAGGCCGTCCCCGTTACATTATTGAAAAAACTTTAAATGAATAGATTTTATCGAAAATATCGGATCGTAGGCAATTGGATCAACATTTTACTGATGGTCACAGTCCTGGCTCCGTTGTTCGCGCTCTCTTATTTTAATCACCCTTCGCCGGCCGACGATTATTGTTATATCGATACGGTGTTCAAATTCGGCTGGCTTGAAGCCATGAATTATTACTATTCCGGCTGGACGGGACGTTATTTCGGGATTTTTCTCAACCATTCCAATCCATTGCTATTCCATTCGGTCACTGGTTTTAAAATATTACCGGTTATCCTGATCTCGGGCGTCGTTTTCGCATTATATAGTCTGTTCAGGTATCTTACGCCTACATTATCGAGAATGGCGCATTTAGGGTTTGCGGGTGTTGTTTTCTTCCTTTATATGCTAAAAATCGCCAGCATGTCTGAGGCATTTTACTGGATGGCGGCTTTTGTAACTTATACCATTCCCAACATTTTTACATTGCTGTGGATCGTGCTTGTGCTGCGCTGGTATCGGCAGGACACGCAAACGGCGAAGATTTTATTAAGCACATTGGCTGGATTCATGGTTTTTGCCATTGTCGGAAGCAGCGAAACGAACTTGCTGATCATTGTTTTACTCATCGGCGCATGGTGGGTATACCGCATTCTGTTTCACAGGAAAGTGGACGGTTTTATGATCGCTATGCTGGCCGTTTGCGCGGTTTCCTGCTATTTGTATTTCAGTTCTCCTGGCAATCAGGCGCGTATCGGCGGGAATCCTTTGGGGGGAAACATTCCGTTTTCTGTGATGTCTTCATTCAAAAAACTGGCTGTTTTAAGTTTTGACTGGATTTTCCGCACACCGCTGATTTTCTTTTCTTTAGCCTGGCTGGTTGTGCTTTCCCGATTGTCTGCCGGAGCAAGAAACTATTTCTCCATTCCGGTTTGGTATGCAGTTCTGTTATTTATTGGTGTGCTTTCCGCGCAACTTTTCCCTTCTTACTATGGAGTGGGAATTGAGCCTACGCCCCGCGTGATCAACTGTGTTTATTTCTTTTTCCTGATCGGCTGGTTTTATGTGATCGGTGTAATTTTTCATTATTTCAGAAAGAGCAAGACTAATCAATTTCAGTTTTCAGTTGTGCGCTACGGGATACTCTATGCAGTTTTGATCCTGTCCATCAGTCTTTCATTTTTCCGCAGCGCCAATGTCCGCTTAATGTATTCGGACCTGATTCACGGCAAAGCAGCGGCATTTGATAAGGAAATGTATGAGCGCTATGGAATGTTGCGCGACTCGAAAGAAAGCACCGTTTATTTGCCACCCATCCATTCCAAACCGTTATCGATTTTTGTGGATGACGACATTAAGGACAATCCCGATCATTGGTGGAACAAATGCATGGCTGGATATTTCGGTAGGAAAGTTATTATCATGAAAGATTCGCAAAGTGAACAGCAGTAAAAGATTAGCCATAAATGCCGCTATGACACTGCCCGTGCTGCTTTGGGTGTTTGTCATATTATATTATTCCGTCAACCTACCCTGGTACGACGATTTCGATCCGTTTCCCGATTTTCTAAGAAAATGGATTACCGATTCGTCTTTTTCAGACAGGTTAACATTACTTTTTCAGCCCAATAACGAGCACCGCATGGTGATCGGAAAGCTGGTAACGCTTGCTTATTATTGGGTAACCGGACATTTGAATTTTACATTCCTGCACATTGCAGGCGCTTGTTTCACGCTCGGAACATTAAGGATTTTCTGGCTTTCATTTGCCAAAACCAAAATTAACTGGTGGTATTTTTTGCCGGTTCCTTTTTTGTTATTCCAATTGCAATATCACCTTGTCTTTCTATGGGCGATATGCAGTTTGCAGCACCAGCCTGTGGTGTTTTTTATCAGTCTTTCCATGTTCCTATTGTCAAGAAACCGGTTTGGATGGGCGGTTTTGGCGGCGTTTTGTGCCACGTATGCCATGAGCAACGGGATTTTTGTCTGGCCGGCGGGTGTGATGATCCTTTTACTAAGATCGAATTATAAGCAGCTTGCAATCTGGATTTTAGCGGGCGCAATCGCAGTAGGATTCTATTTTTACGGCATGTCAGCGCAGGGCAATGAATCCAGCATGGAATTCTTCGCGAAAAATCCACATTTATCCGTTTTAGGCTTCTTCGCGTTTCTGGGCGGCTTGTTCGACTTCTTTCCCGAAAAAACAATTGTTGTCCGCTCCGCATTACCGGTTTTGATGGGCTTTTTGGTTACGATCTGGGTTGTAATTTGGTTGTATAAACAACTCATTCCCTGGCTCACCCGCACATTCAACTGGCCAAAAAACATACGTAACACAAATGCTGAGACATCTATTGATAAGAAAAACCAGGATATGTTCTTATTGGGTATACTGACATTCTTGTTGGTTAATGCACTCATTATAGGTTTGTTAAGGCCTCGTTTTGGATTTTTTGTAATGATTGTAAGTAATTATAAAATGTATCCTGCGCTGTTTTTAACCGTTGCTTATCTTACGTTCATCAATGCCATTTCGGGGAAGCAAATCCAGGAATGGATATTTCAATTTGCTTTAACAACTAGTGTAATTATTTGGGGATTCTCCATTTACGGTTATCTGCCTGTCATTGCGGAACGGAATAAGTATCTGACAGTCAACGGCTACAATCAGGAACACAATGCGTTTGGACTCGGACATGTGCCCTTTTCCAGAAGCGCTTTTTACGTGGATAACATGATGAAGGAAATGGTGAACTTGGATGTATATAAATATCCGGATACACCCGAAATACTCGCAAATGAAATTGGCAAGATACAAAATCCTGTGTCAGCCGACGAAGGCATAACGGTATCTGTGCGCGATAGTATTTTGTACATTAATGATCCGCAAAGCCGTATGTCGCTGAACCGCAATAATGGTCAGTATGCCTTTGTCAGGGACGGTAAACAGCTTTATTTCTTCAAAATGACCCCTCACAATTACACGGGACGAAACATTTTTAAGCAATACGATAAGGGTTCAGACACAGAAATTCCGATGACTTCCCTGAGGCCGGGATTGTATGATTTGGGCATCATTAACATCGAAAACGGAAAGTCAGAAGGCGGTATTCTTAGAAAAATTACAATCCCATAAATAATTTGGGCACTTGATAATGCGCTGAAAGGTGTATTTTTGCCGCCATAGCAAATAGCCAAACAGAAGAATGTCTCAAATCCCTCAGATATCCATTGTTGCCCCGCTTTATAATGAGTCAGAGTCGTTTCCGATGCTTATTCAGCGAATCAATGCATTGATGGATTCCAGTCCGCTTGCCATTGAAGTCGTGCTGATCGACGACGGAAGCAGAGATGACACATCGCTCAAAATCAGGCAGCTGGCGTTAACAGACGAGCGTTATCATGGTGTTTTTCTTTCCAGAAATCACGGCCACCAACTCGCATTAACAGCCGGAATTGCCGCAGCAAGAGGAAGTGAGGCACTTTTCGTGATCGACGGCGATTTGCAGGACCCACCCGAATTGCTTCCCGATTTTTATAAATTATTATTGGAAGGAAATGATGTTGTTTACGCTGTTCGCAAGAAGCGTAAGGAAGGTTTTGTGAAGAAAACAGGCTATCATTTGTTCTATCGCATTCTTCGCTCCATTTCTTATGTTGAAATTCCGCTGGACAGCGGCGATTTTGCATTGATCAGCCGACGGGTTGTGGATGTTTTGAATAAAATGCCCGAGGAAAGCCGTTATTTGAGAGGAATGCGTTCCTGGATCGGTTTCAAACAAGTCGGTTTTGAGTACGAAAGAGATGCACGGGCCGCGGGAGAATCCAAATATTCTTTCAAACAACTGTTTCAGCTGGCTTATAACGGGATCTTCAATTTCAGCGAATTTCCGATCAAATTCATGAGCCGCGTGGGCATTGTCGCGATCCTGATATCGTTGGTCTATTTTGTTACCGTGGTAATCAAAAAAATGTTTTTTGCACACGTTATTGAGGGTTTTACTTCCTTGCTATTCGTAATTATTTTGTTCAGCGGCGTACAGTTACTGGCGCTGGGCATCATCGGGGAATACGTTCTCCGCATATTTTTTCAGTCCAAAAATCGCCCTTTGTTCATTATTAAGGAAGAAATAGTCAACCGAGAGTACATTTGAACTGATGCTGTTTACCGATATACAATTCATTATTTTCTTTATTGTCGTCACGCTGGCTTATTTCAGCCTGTCGTGGCGTGGGCGCTGGATGCTTTTGCTCGCAGCCAGTTGCTACTTTTACATGGTTTTCAAGCCGATCTTTATCCTGATCCTGTTTGGAACCATCGTAATCGACTATTACGCAGGAATTTGGATTGAACAATCAAATGATCAAAAGCGAAAAAAGCTGCTGCTGATCATTAGTTTAATTTCCAACATTGGTATTCTCGCATTCTTCAAGTACTACGACTTTTTGCAGGATTCCATCAATAGCGTGCTGGCGAGTTTCGATTTACGTCCGGCCGTTCCTGCATTAACCAGGCTCATTCCCAGTCGCATAGCAGAATGGATGACGACGGGAGAAGGCAAAATTCTGCTTCCGATCGGCTTGTCGTTTCACACATTTCAGGCAATGAGTTATACTATTGAAGTCTATCGCGGCAATCAAATTGCCGAGCGAAATTTTGGTATTTATGCATTGTATGTCATGTTTTACCCGCAGCTGGTCGCAGGTCCGATCGAGCGTCCGCAGAACATGCTTTTTCAGTTTCATTCGTATTTTAAGTATGATTTTGAGCTCGTAAAGTCAGGTTTAATGCAAATGGCCTTCGGGTTTTTCAAGAAAATGGTCATTGCAGATCGTCTTTCCGTCTTTGTAGATTATGCCTATGATCCGGCCTCAGACCATAATGGACTCACATTGCTGACTGCCACAGCCTTTTATTCATTCCAGATTTACTGTGACTTCTCCGGCTATTCGGACATTGCTATTGGCGCTGCGCGGGTGATGGGTTTCACATTAATGGACAATTTCCGGTCACCTTACGAAGCCAGATCCATTCCTGAATTCTGGGGAAGATGGCACATTTCGCTTTCGACCTGGTTCAGGGATTATTTATATATTCCGCTCGGAGGCAACCGGAAAGGAGAGTTTATGAAATACCGCAATCAAATGATCGTGTTTATGGTCAGCGGGTTATGGCATGGAACGAGTTGGAGTTTTGTGATCTGGGGTGCCCTGCACGGATTTTACCAGATTATGGCCTCGTTGCGGGATAAGTATATGAAAAAGGCGAACATTAAAATGCCTGATAATTTCTTTTTTCGGATCGTTAATATTCTGATAACCTTTGCATTGGTAACATTGGCCTGGATATTTTTCCGCAATTCGTTGAGCCGCTCGATGGTGATCTTTGAGAAAATAGGAAACCTGTCGTTATCGGATAAAATTTTAAGCCCATTCAATCATCTTGAAATGTGGTTCTGTGTTTTCCTGATTGGTTTTTTGCTCTGGAAAGAACATTACTTTGAAAAAATACCAACCACAAATACCGTGGTGTTTTTCATATTATTCCCCCTCATTGCTTTCCTGACCTACTTTTTGGGCGTCATCACTGAAAATCAATTCATTTATTTTCAGTTTTAAAAGGATAAACATTTGCGCTTAAATATTTGTTACCAGAAATGGGAGGAATGATCAACGTCCTTTTAATTAAAGTTTTGATAAAATGTACGAAGTAACAGCTGATAATAAGTTAAGAAGCCTCATAGTGGTTGGAGATCGTGTTTTGATCCGCCCTAAAAGTCCGAGTGACCGCACAAACAGCGGTCTGTATTTACCTCCAACCGTGACGGAAAAGGAGCAGGTGCAGAGTGGTTACGTGATCAAAGTGGGGCCGGGTTATCCGATTCCCGTTGCAGCAGAAGACGAGCCCTGGAAAGAAACAGAGGAAAAAGTGAAATATATGCCTTTGCAGTCCAAGGAAGGTGATCTGGCAATCTATTTGCAGCGTAACGCCATTGATTTGGAATATGATGGACAGAAATATGTGATTGTCCCGCAAGCGTCCATTTTAATGTTGGAACGTTCGGAGGATCTGTACGATTGATAGCCTGGATAAAATAGCCTGGATTTAAATCCGGGCTAACCGTTATCTTTGGCCATGACAAATCCGGAAAATATTACAATAAATCTCGCTGGCCTGGGCATAACTGAGCTGAACGAAATGCAGCAGGAGGCCAATGAGGCCATTCAGCAAAATAGTGAGGTTGTGTTGCTGGCACCTACTGGATCGGGTAAAACGCTTGCTTTTTTACTTCCGGTTCTGTCCATTTTGAAGCCGGAAACCGATCATGTGCAATGCATGATCATTGTGCCAACGCGAGAGCTCGCACTTCAAATCGAGCAGGTTTGGAAAAAATTATCGACCGGATTTAAAGTAACGTGCTGCTATGGCGGTCACGATATGCAGACCGAAATTCGGAGTCTTGTTGAGGCCCCCGCATTGATCGTAGGAACACCTGGCCGCATTCTTGATCACATTCGCAGAAATTCGTTTTCGGGACGACACATTTCCACGCTTGTTCTGGATGAGTTTGACAAATCTCTGGAATTGGGTTTCCAGGAAGAGATGTCGGAGATCATCCGCAATTTGAGAAATGTAAAAAAGAAAGTTCTGGTTTCTGCTACGACTACTAAAATCCCTTCATTTACCAGTATTAAGGCTCCTGTTACGGTTGATTTTGTAACAAATAGAAATAAAAGTGCCGGGCTAACACTGGTTCAGGTTTTGGCTGAAAAGGACAAAATGACTACGTTGGTCAAACTATTAACATTCCTGGGTGCTGAGTCTACATTAATTTTCTGTAACCAAAGAGATTCCGTCGAACGCATTAGTGCGGTGCTGAAAGAAGAAGGAATCGATTGCGCATTTTTCCATGGTAAGCTGGAACAAGAGGAACGCGAACGCACATTAATCCGCTTCCGTAATGGCTCCGTGCTGTTTCTGGCAGCAACAGACCTGGCAGCACGCGGCCTCGACATTCCGGATATGAAACACGTAATCCACTTCGAATTGCCGATGAAAGGCGACGAATTCACGCACAGGAACGGCCGCACTGCCCGGATGCTGGCTGAGGGAACGGCGTATATTTTGATGGACAAGGAAGAGAAATTGCCCGAATATATCACTGGTAAGCCAAAAATCCTGGATCTTCCCGCAAAATTGGCCGCGCCACCGGTTTCGGATTGGGTAACGATCTATATTAGCGGAGGGAAGAAAAGCAAGCTCAATAAAATGGACATAGTGGGCTTTCTTTTGCAAAAAGGCAAACTGGAAAAACAAGATCTTGGCCTGATCGAAGTGAAGGATAACATATCCTTTGCGGCTGTAAAGCGTAGCAAAGCAAAGGCAATGTTGCAATTAATTGCTACAGAAAAGATGAAAGGAAAGAAGTATAAAATAGAAGTCGCCAGATAGAAACTGTTTTTTATGAGAAAAACAATAATCCTGGCCGCATTGATCCTCCTTTGCGGCCTCTCTTTCGCCCAGCAACGAAGCGTTTCCATCACCATTGACGATGTTCCTAATGTCCATCTGGCTACGGCGCACGGTTCGTCCGGCCTGCTTCAAAAGCTGGATTCGCTGAAATTGCCCATTGCCATCTTTATTAATGAGGCCAATTTGAAGCAAACGCCTGCTGCCGAAAACAATAAAGCACTGCTCAAATCCTGGGTTCTGCGCGACTATGTTACCGTAGGCAATCACAGCTTTTCGCATCCCAATTACGCAGAGGTTGGTTTTGACGCATTTAAAGAAGAAGTCATCAAAGGTGAAGTTTTGACCAAAGAGCTGATCGAAGGCTCAGGCAAATCGCTGGATTACTTCCGGTTTCCGTTCAACAGCATGGGCAGGGACAGCATTGATGTCGACAGGATGCAGGCCTTTTTAAAGGAGAAAAAATACATTAACACGCCTTACACGGTCGAAAGTGAAGATTGGCTTTACGCGCAATTGTACGACAAAGCGTTAAAAGACGGTAACGCAGCCAAGGCGAAGCTTATCGGAACGCAGTATGTGGAAACGAGTGTAAAGATCTTTGCCTTTTTCGATAGTCTGTCCGTAGCGACCTTCGGCAGGCCCGTTAAGCAAATTTATCTCTGCCACGACAGCCAGCTGAACACGGATTATTTACCGCAACTGGTTCAGAAGCTGAAAGATCAGCATTACAACTTTATAAGTTTGAGAGACGCCATGGCCGATCCGGTTTACAAATCCAAAGAATATTACAAAGGACCGTTTGGCTATTCGTGGTTTTATCGCTGGATTGAAGACCCGGCAAAACGACGTGCAATGATGCGTGCGGAGCCTTCAAACGAGGTTATTCACAAGGCTTACGAAGAGATGAATGCTAAAAAGTGAGCGGAAAGGGCATAAAAAAAGCATGCAGTTCAGCATGCTTTCGAAATGTCTTATTATGACTAAACTTAGATAACGCGAACGTTAACTGCATTTAGACCTTTTTTTCCATTTTCTACGTCGTAAGACACTTTGTCATTCTCACGGATGTCGTCTTGAAGACCTGAAACGTGAACGAAAATGTCCTTCTCACCAGTTGATGGTTGGATGAAACCAAATCCTTTGGAATCATTGAAAAACTTTACTGTACCTTCTGCCATTAGTATTGATCTTATATTTTTAAAAACCAAATGTATACAGAAAATATATATAAACAAGATTAAAATTAAAAAACGCTTAGAATTATTCTAGTTTATTCGCTCACCTTTGTTACATGGCATTGATAGAAACGGCAAGCACCATATCCCCTTATTGGCTTCCAAACGGACATTTTCAGAGCATTTACCCTGCTTTGTTCAGGAAGGTCCGTGGTGTTGATTATCAACGGGAAAGAATTGTGACACCCGATGAGGACTTTCTGGATTTAGATTGGTCTTACGCAAATAACCCGGAATCTAGGAAGTTGGTTATCCTTTCTCATGGACTCGAAGGCAACAGCACGCGTCAATATATATTAGGCATGGTCAGGCTGTTAAACCAGCATGGATTTGATTGTCTGGCTTGGAATTTCCGCGGCTGCGGCGGTGAGATGAACAAAACCGCACGCTTTTACCACAGCGGAGCAACGGAAGATCTTGATATCGTAATTCAAAATGCATTAAGCAGGCATTACGAAAGTATTCATTTGCTCGGTTTCAGCCTGGGCGGAAATCTGACGCTGAAATATCTGGGAGAATCGGGTGGCAATCTCAATTCTAAGATCCGCAATGCATTGGTTTTTAGTGTTCCTATGGATCTCCGTGCATGCAGCCTATCCATAATACAGCCTGAGAACAAAGTATATATGCACCGGTTTTTGAATACATTGAAACCGAAAGTAAATGCCAAGGCAGCGTTCTTTCCTGACCGGATCAATATCCATGATCAAAAACATGTGCGCACGCTTTACGATTTTGACCACATTTTCACGGCCCCCCTGCACGGGTTTAATGGTGCCGATCATTATTACGAGCAATGCAGTTCCAAATTCTTCATTCACGACATTGCCGTTCCTACCCTGATTATCAATGCCAAAAATGATCCGATTGTGCCTTATGAAAGCCTTCCGTTGGAAGAATTGAAAGCCCATGCGAAAGTCTGCCTGGTAGCAACGCCCGACGGTGGACATTGCGGGTTTAGGCCCACCATTGTGAAAAACGGCGCTTATTGGTCCGAGGAGCGTGCTTTGGAGTTTCTTTCATCATAAAACTGATTCAGATATTATTTTGTTAGTGTGATATGTTTCAGATTCGTAATTTTGCGGCTGTTAACACCAATTCTATTTAACCGATTAATATTCAGTTATTTCCCGTTTCATGTCCACATTAACACTTAATCCATCACCGTACATTATCATTGATTTTGACAGCACTTTTACCAAAGTGGAAGGGCTTGACGAATTAGCAGCGATCGCCTTAAATGGCCATCCAGAACGTGATCAGGTTGTTCAGAAAATAGCTGATCTGACAAATAAGGGCATGAACGGCGAAATGTCGTTTGCCGACGGGCTTCGTCAGCGGATAGCACTGTTGAAGGCAAACCGTTCCCATATCCAGGAGCTGGTTTCTTTTTTGCGGACTAAGATTTCTGATTCATTTCAACGCAACAGGCAGTTTCTGACTGAAAATGCAGATCAGATATTCATCGTTTCGAGCGGTTTTAAGGAGTTTATTGTGCCCGTTGCAACGGAATTAGGTATTCATGCGGATCACGTTTATGCCAATGAATTTCTATTCGATGAAGACGGGAACATTACGGGGGTGGACGAGGAAAATGTGCTTTCGACGGATGGTGGTAAGATCAAGTTGCTTTCTTCCCTGAATCTGACAGGCGACGTTTTTGCGATCGGTGATGGTTATACAGACTATGAATTAAAAGCATCGGGTCTGGCAAGTCGTTTTTATGCGTTTACAGAAAACGTTGAGCGTCCGCGGGTTATGGCGGTTGCGGACCACATTGCGACATCTTTCGATGATTTTTTATATGATAATAAAATGAGCAGGAGCCAGTCTTATCCAAAAAGCCGGATTAAGGTGCTTTTGCTTGAAAACGTGCATCCGGCAGCGCTTCGCGCTTTCGAAGAGCAAGGTTTCAATGTTGAGTTTGTCAAAGGCGCATTAGATGAAGATGAGCTTTGCGAGCGTATTAAGGACGTTTCCATCATTGGAATCCGCTCCAAAACCAACATTACCAAGCGCGTTCTGGATAATGCGAACCGCTTGATGGCGATCGGTGCATTTTGCATCGGAACCAATCAAATTGATCTGGAAGAGGCTGCGAAAAAGGGAATTGCTGTTTTCAATGCACCATATAGCAACACCCGTTCTGTTGTGGAATTGGCTGTGGGTGAAATGATTATGCTTATCCGCAACATTGTAGGAAAAAGCAATCAGTTACACCAGGGAATTTGGGATAAATCAGCAAACGGAAGTTTCGAAGTTCGCGGGAAGAAATTGGGAATGGTGGGTTACGGAAGCATAGGAACCCAGCTTTCTGTTGTTGCCGAGGCGCTCGGAATGGAAGTTTACTTTTATGATTCTGTTGAGAAATTGTCTCTTGGCAATGCAAGGAAAGTGAACACATTGGAAGAGCTTTTAGCTATTTCTGATGTGATCAGTATGCACGTGGACGGTCGCAAGGAAAATACCAACCTGATCGGCAAACGCGAATTCGATCTGATGAAAGACGGCGTTATTTTTCTGAACTTGTCACGCGGTCACGTTGTGGACATCCAGGCACTTGCGGATGCGGTGCGAAGCGGAAAAGTGGCAGGAGCAGGCGTGGACGTGTTTCCCAAAGAGCCAAAAACGAACGACGAAATTTTCGAAAGCGAGCTGAGAGGCTTGCCTAATGTGATCCTGACGCCGCATATTGGCGGAAGCACTGAGGAAGCGCAGGAAAACATTGGTCATTTTGTGCCTTCCAAATTATTGGAATTCATGAATAACGGAAGTTCTTATGGAAGCGTGAACTTCCCTGAAGTTCAGTTGCCAAAGCTGAAAGATTCGCACAGGTTATTACACATTCATGCAAACGTTCCGGGGATTCTGGCGAAGCTGAACCATATTTTTGGTAAAAACAATATTAACATTACAGGTCAGTATTTGAAAACCAATGAGCATATTGGTTACGTGATCGTAGACATTGCCAAAGATTACACCGAAGAATTTATTCAGGAAGTGAAAGACATTGAGGGCACAATCAGGTTTAGAATGTTGTATTAAGATCCGGAAAAAAACTGCTCAGCGGTTATTTCATCGCGGCAGCGCCCTTTCATTCATTCACTCATTCGAAATTCAGTCATTAAACAATGTCTCTAACATTCTTCACGCCAGGTCCCGCTCAGTTATATCCAACATTTGAGCAACATTTGCAGAGCTTCGTCAGCGGCCAGCTGGGTTCGATCTCGCATCGCAGCCAGCAGTATCGCGACTTGCACAAATTTACCGTGGATCAGCTACGCATCTTGTTGAATGTTCCTGATACACATGCCATTATGTTCCTAGGCTCTGCATCGGAAGCATGGGAGCGCATTCTGTTCAGTTGTGTTGAACTTGAAAGCTTTCATCTCGTTAACGGCTCGTTTTCGAAGAAGTTTTGCGAATATTCAACTGCATTGAATAAATATGCCCACAAGTTTGAAAAACCGATGGGCGAAGGCTTCACGGCGGACGAAATTGAAGTTCCCGAATATGCTGAGTTGATCTGCGTAACGCATAATGAAACGAGCTCAGGCGTTCAGATGCCGGTGAGCGAGATACATAAGCTAAAACAGAAAAATCCCGATAAATTGATCGCCGTCGACATGGTGTCATCTGCGCCGTATCCTGATCTCGACTACAATTTAATTGATACAGCATTCTTTTCAGTTCAAAAAGCGTTTGGGCTTCCCGCCGGACTGGGGGTTTGGATCGTGAGTGAAAAATGTCTGGAAAAGGCAAGACAGATCAAGAATCAATATTCTATCGGCGCTCACAACGATTTGCCTACACTTTGGAAAAATGCGTTGAACAATGAAACGCCAGCAACGCCTAATGTGATGGGAATCTATCTGTTAGGTAAAATTGCAGAGGACTTTAACAAAATTGGTGTTGGAGAAATCAGGAAAGCGACCGAGCAGAAGGCAGCGCTTATTTATGATTTTGTTGAGAAGACAAGCGGTTTTTCTTCATTTGTAAAGGAAGTTCAGAACCGTTCTCAAACCGTCGTGGTGGCAAATGTTGAGGCATCTTCGGCAGACATTATTAAGAAAATCAAAGAAAAAGGCATGGTGATAGGCAGCGGTTACGGAGAGTTCAAAGGCTCTCAGCTCCGCATAGCCAACTTCCCGGCAACCTCCTATGATGCAGTTGAAGAGCTGGTGCAGGAATTAGGAAACATTTAAAAATAAAGATTGCAATTCCAGTGACCATAGGGATGACGGGACGTATCAATGTCCTATCATCCCTATTTTTTGTGAAAAGAAACGACATACTCTGGAAATCAATATTGGAAGACACCTTCGAAGATTTTTTGAAGTTCTTCTTTACCGAAGCCAACGAATTATTCGATTTTTTCAAAAGATTTCGAATTTCACGATAAAGAACTCGAACAGCTTTTTCCACCTGAAGGCGATCACTACGCCAGCAAATTCGTGGACAAGCTTGTTAAAGTCTTCACAAAGGAAGGCAACGAAGAATGGATCCTCGTGCACATCGAAGTGCAAGGTTACATCGATTACTCGTTCGCCGATCGCATGTTCACCTACTATTATCGAATTTGGGACAAATACAGAAGACGTACAACGGCGCTTGCGATCCTGGCGGATGACAACAAGCATTACTATCCTAGCTGTTTTGAACAGTCATTCCTAGGCACTTCAATTAGATTTGAATTCAACACATTAAAAATCCTGGATCAGTGTGATAGAAAGCTAGCCGAAAGCGACAATGTGTTCGCACATGTTATCATGACGGTAAAAATTGCGCTTAAAAGCAAAAAGGTCAAACAACAAGATTTGTTTGACCTGAAGATTCAGCTAGCCAAACGATTGTTATCACAAGACATTCCGAAATGGAAAATTGGAAAGCTCATGGATTTTTTGAAATTTTATGTGGTCTTGAATGATCCTTATTTAAGAGAATCTTTCAGTGAAGAAATTAACAATTTAACACTTAAAACATACACGGCTATGGGAATGGATGAAGCGGTACTTTACATTACCAGGGAGGAAGCAAAGGAAGAGAGAAGTGCAATTCTCATTAAAAATCTGTTAAAAGACGGGCGTTTTGGTCTGGAGGAAATTGCAAAATTAGCTGAGGTTCCTGTCGCTTTTGCTCAGGAAGTAAAGGACAGCATCGATTCTTAAATTAAAATAGGTTGAAAAAAAGCGCAGGGCCAAAGTGCACTGCGCTTTTTTCATTCCCCACGGTTGTGACCGAATTAAAACCAAAACGTTTCAAATAGTATTTTAGGAATATTTATTTAGCTTTATGCCTTGTTAGCAAAACGGACAAAGCGGTGATCAATTTTGATGCCTTCATCGGGGAAAAAACGGACCAGCAATTATGGCAGCAAATTCGTGAGGGAGATGAGCAGGCTTTTACAGTCATTTTTGAAAAATACCACCGCACACTTTACAATTACGGAAGCAAACTTTCGCCAAACTCGGCCATCGTCGAAGATGCAGTTCAGGACGTTTTTATTGATGTATGGCGACTGCGTAATAACCTTACTGAGAAAATAACTTCGGTCAAATTTTACCTTTATCGTGCTTTACGCCGACGAATCCACCTGGCGCAGGATAAATTTCCGGTTACAGAAGAAATTACTTTGTTGGACGACCAGGAAACGCCGGCGAACGGCGGAGATTCAGAAACACTTCTTATTGACGTCGAGTCAGCATCATTACGGGCCAGGCAAATTCAAAATCTGCTTGCGCAGCTTCCTGAACGGCAAGTTGAAGCACTAACATTGCGTTATTTTGATGATTTCAGTGTTGAAGAAATTGCTGGCATTATGGGCGTGAGCGAGAAATCCGTCCGTAATTTCATCTATAAGGCACTTACATCCCTTCGCCATAACCGGCAAATTCTGCTTATTTCCAGTCTCATTTTCTGCCTGTTAGGTATTTTTTAGAATTTTTTTGTAAAAAAATTAAATTTTCGAGGGGTCATTTCCTGAATTGAGCGCTCTTTCCTTATGAAAGACGAAATCTTGCATCCCGTTGATATGACGCATGACCCTTATTCTCTGACGGAATTGATCCGAAGCGATGAATTTATCGCATGGGTGATGCATCCGGACGCATTGAGCGATAAAAAGTGGCAGGTTTTCTTAGAAAATAATCCTGACAAAAAACAAACTGTTGAAGCTGCGCGTGAATATGTAATCCTCCTCGCGAAAGATACGGGCAGAGATCAGCCTACCAAAAAGCAAAGTGAGCGCATGTGGAATGCCGTCGAGAGCCATATGCACAATGCAGCGGGTGAATTTTTGGAAACAGAGGAGCCGGCAGTTCATGGCAGAGTGGTCTCAGGATGGCGCTGGATCCGGGTTGCTGCTTCTGCAGCGTTGATTTTGAGCATTGGATCTGTGAGTTATTGGTTCTATTATAAGCATGGCCTGGGACGTGTAGGGGAGGTTGCTGTTATTGAGAAAACCGCCACCACGGGCACCATTCACAGGAACAATGATACGAAGAAACCCATGACGATCCTGCTGGCAGATGGCAGTTCGGTGGTTTTGCAGCCGGGAGGCCATTTGAGCTATTCGGAAGTGGCAAATACGAAACGGAGAGAAGTTACATTGACAGGCAAGGCTTTTTTTGAAATTGTGAAAAATCGCGAAAAGCCATTTTTGGTTTACAGTTATGGTCTGGCTACCAAAGTGTTAGGCACCAGTTTTATGATCGATGCTTCCGAGACGAATAAAGATATACGTGTAGAGGTGAAAACTGGAACAGTCTCCGTTTTTTCAATCAGTAATTTGGATAAAAAGGAAATTGACGAAGAATCGGATAAACCGGAACTGACCGGCATTACACTTGGCCAGGATCAGAAAATTGCATTCTCGAAAGAAAGTGGGAAGATCATTAAGCTTGACGATCACAGTAAGGAACTGGCCGGGGATATGGATATTTTAAAACAAGGTTTTGTCTTCGATGAAACGCCGGTGCATGAAGTGTTCCGCACTTTGGAGCATGTATATAATGTGCAAATCAGCTACGATAAGGTTAAAATGGGTAACTGTACATTAAATGCAACGCTGATCGGCCAGCCATTTAAAGAAAAGCTGGAAGCGATTTGTAATGCGCTGGATGCGCAATACGAGATCAATGAGAACCTGATATCGATCGTTGGAAAAGGCTGTAAGTAGAAATCGGGTAGCCTTTTAAAGTATTTATTTAACAATTGCCGGATGTACAAAATCAAGTTTAAACTCAAAATGCCGCTGCGTATGACATAGACCTGTCCGATTTTACATAAAAAAAGACCAGCCATGTTCCAGCATGACTGATCTCAGGATTCCCCGAAGTAACTGACATTACTTTACATCCACTTTTCCAGTGAATGCAAGGGAAGATTTCGTTGAATAATCTCCTTAACCAACAAATTCATTCAAAAATATGAAAAAAGTTCGACGACTTGAAGACTTTCTCATCACACTCATGCGAATAACATTTATTCAATGCATCCTGGCAGGTCTCTTCGTAGGCATCTCATGGGCACATGACGGAAGAGCTCAATCTGCATTGAGCCAGAAAGTTACGGTTGACATTCAGAACGAGGATATCAAAAAGATCCTCGGACAGTTGGAGAAGCAAACCAATGTGAAGTTCGTTTTCAGCTCGAAACTGATCCAGTCAGACAGAAGAGCGTCCATAAGGGCTCAAAATGGTGCATTAGCAGATGTTCTGGATGCACTTTTGAAGCCGATGGAACTGAATTATAAGGCAAAAAATAATCTGATCGTAATCAAGCCGGTTAATGCGGCAGAAAAAATTTCGGAACCCGCAACGGAGCCAATCCTTTCTGAACCAGTTACTAATGCAGTTGACAAAACAATAACAGGAATAGTTAAGGAAGAATCAGGCGCAGGTTTGCCGGGCGTAAGTGTGGTGCTCAAAGGCACTCAAACCGGAACATTAACCGACGAAAAAGGGAAATATTCGATCACCGTTCCGGATGGTGAAACTACGCTGATATTCTCTTTTGTAGGTTTTTTGTCACAGGAAGTGCTGGTTGTGGGGGCGCAGAGCACATTTGACGTAACATTGAAAGTGGATGACAAATCACTGGAAGAAGTCGTTGTGGTTGGTTATGGAACGCAGAAAAAGGAATCGTTAACCGGTGCGATTGCAACAGTAACCAGCAAGGACCTGGACCGTGTGCATGGCGGCTCAACCGTGAGTTCCGGACTGGCCGGAAAAATACCAGGCGTAACATTCAGGATGCCTGACGGTCGTCCGGGAGCAAGCGCCACTGTGCAAATCAGGAACATGGGGAATCCGCTCTTTGTAATTGATGGAATCCAACAGGACGACAAGCAATTTAACAACATTTCGCCCAATGATATTGAAAGCATAACCGTCCTGAAAGACGCTTCCGCGGCAATATACGGGGTTCGTGCGGCAAACGGTGTTGTGGTTGTCACAACAAAACGAGGAAAGACTGGAACCAAGAATACGATCAATCTGGATGCTTACACCGGCTGGCAAAATTGGTCCAGGTTCCCGAATGTCGTGAATGATTCTTACCAATGGATGTTGGGAAAAGCAGAAGCGGAAATGAACCAGTATGGTAAAACTTCTATCACCCAGGCTGAGCTCGATAAGTACAAAGCAGGCACTGAAATGGGTTATAAGAGCTTTAACTGGAAAGATTTTATCGTAAAGAAGAATTCGCCGCTCACATCTGTAAACCTGAATATGACGGGTGGATCGGATAAGATTTCCTATTATATCTCAGCAACGCGCCTGAGCCAGAACTCGGTTTTGGGCCGTGAGTTTACATTTAAAAGAAACAACCTGCAAAGTAATGTTGATGCCAAAATTACGGATGGTTTGAAAGTTGGAGTACAAATCAACGGGCGCATTGAAACCAGGGACCAGCCGGGCATTCCAGGAAGTGACGATTATTGGCTGCCACGTTTCGCAATTCTGAGAAACCGGCCGTTCGAACGTCCTTATGCCAATGACAACCCATTGTATCTCAATGATATCAAGCATAATGAAACAAACTGGGCTTATAACAACAAAAAGTTGGGCGGTTACCAGACTGACATCTGGCGCGTATTGCAAACCAACATGACAGCCGAATACAAAATTCCAGGTGTTAAGGGCCTGGTTGCCAAAGGAATGTACTCCTACTACATCGGGGACCGTGTTTTAAATGGACATGAATATACTTACGAGGCTTACACTTATAATCCAACTGACGATACTTACAAAGTAACTGGCGGAAGCACGAACCCCTGGCGCGAAAGGCGCACGCAGAAGATCATGCGCAATGTTTATCAGGGGCAATTGAACTATAATAACACCTTTGGCAAAAGTACAATTGGCGCCACTTTCGTAGCGGAACGCCAGGAAGAACGCGATCAGGAACAATGGGCGCACTCGGTTCCTAAAACCAATGTGCTTCCACTCATGTACTTTGCAACGATGGATACGTACGACGACAAGGATAATCAGCTTGCGCGTATAGGCTATATCGGTAGGGTTAATTATGACTATGCGGGTAAATATTATGTAGAGTTATCCGCTCGGCGTGACGCATCGTGGAAGTTTGCGCCGGACCGCCGCGTCGGCTATTTCCCGTCTGCTTCTGTGGGTTGGAGACTAACCGAAGAGTCATTTGTAAAAAATTTGCTGGGTTCGCATAGTATTCTGGATGATTTGAAACTGCGTGCTTCCCACGGGATTCTTGGAGACGATAATATTCTTTTCAACAATGATGTGAACCGTCCTTTGGATCCTTACGCCTATTTGCCAGGTTATAATTACAATCAGGGAAATGCGATTTTGAGTGGAACGGCAGTAGTTACTTCTCGTGACAAAGGCCAGATTATCAACAACATTTCCTGGTTCAAAAGTAAAATTACCGACGTAGGCGCAGACTTTTCATTACTGGGCACAAAGCTGACGGGATCGCTCGACTATTTCTACCGGTTGCGGACAGGTTTGTTAGGTCGTAAATACGACTTGCTTGTTCCCAGTGAGTTAGGTTATAGTTTGCCGGATGAAAACGTGAATAGTGATTCACAGCGAGGATGGGAAGTTGCATTGACCTACAATGGAAAATCCGGAGACATTGGATATTCTGTGGGTGGCAATGTTTCGTTTTCCCGCACCAGGTTTGTTTCTTCTTATAAACCTGTTTTCAACAATTCCTGGGATCAATACAGAAACTCCAATGAAGGCCGTTACAGCAACATTTTCTGGGGTTATGAGGCGATCGGGCAATTTCAGTCGCAGCAGGAAATCAATGAATATCCGGTTAATATCGACGAGCAAGGCAACCGCACATTGCTGCCGGGTGATTTGATTTATAAGGATATCAACAACGACAATGTCATCAACGGCCTGGATGAGCGCCCCATTGGTTATACGACAAATGGCCAGCCAAACATTAATTTCGGGTTGAATTTTGCAGTTACCTGGAAAGGGATAAGTTTTAATGCAGACTTCTCTGGCGGCGCCATGTATTCCTGGAATCAGAACTGGGAGCAGAGATGGGCTTATCAGAATGATGGAGCCTTGAATAAAATATTTCTCGACAGATGGCATCGCCAGGATCCTTTTGACTTGAATAGTGAATGGGTTCCGGGAAAATATCCGGCGCTTCGCTATAATGACGGCGGGCATAGCAACTATAAAAGAAATTCGACTTTCTGGCTGCATAATGTGAAGTATATCCGCGCCAGGACCATTGAATTGGGTTATTCTTTGCCTAAAACACTGTTAGAAAAAGTAAAACTGCAACGCGCCAGAATCTACATCAATGGCTACAATCTGTTCTCAATTGACAACCTGAAAGAATTTGGCATCGATCCCGAAGTCGCGGATGATAATGGTCTGCAATATCCGCAGAACAAATTTGTCAACGTAGGGATCAATCTTTCAATCTAATAAACCAGTAACTCGCGATGAAAAAGATATTTTATATACCCGTTTTTGTAATGCTTTTGCTTAGCTGGGGCTGTAATGACGACGAATTTTTGAACCGGCCGCCGACCAATATTTTAACCGAAGAGCAGGTTTGGGGTGATGAGGGCCAGGTGCTGTCCCTGCTGGGGAATTTATACAACCGTTATGTCGATCTTGGCAATTTCCGCGATTTTGAGCGGCCAGGCCTGGATAATCTTACGGGTTGGACGCGTGTAGCGGATTTCAATGAGGCATTCTGGTCGGAATCGGGCCGTTATAAAGAGTTCCAGAATAGTGGCTGGGACCTCAACACCTGGTCGATCTGGGATTACGGTTACATTCGGGAGATGAATCTATTCATTCAAAAATGTGAGGCGGCTGAAAAGTTATCACCAGAGGTTAAAGACCGTTACCTGGCAGAAGCGAGGTTCCTCCGCGCTTCCTATTATTTTGAGCTGGTAAAGCGCATGGGCGGCGTTCCATTGATTTTGGAACCGATGACTTACGATTTCAGCGGCGATCCTACTTACCTGCAACATGCAAGGGCGAAGGAGTCGGAAATTTACGATTTTGTGATTAAGGAGGCAGACGAGATCAAAACAAAGCTTCCTGCCAATGCAGCTGAAAAATCGAGGGTTACGCAGGCCGCTGTGCTCGCTATGCAGGCGAGGGCTGCGCTTTATGCCGGTTCATTGGCCAAATACGGTGTAAATACGCCTTCCGTTTCATTGCCAGGAGGCGAAGTAGGGATTCCGGCCACACTGGCCACAGGTTATTACACCAAAGCATTAAATGCAGCCAAAGAAATCATTAGCGGAAGCGTTGGGACTTATTCTCTTTACAACAAAAAGCCTGATCTCTCGGAAAATTTTGCCAGCATTTTCTATGACAAGGCCAACAACCCCGAGGTGATCTTCGCGGACGATTATAAGCTGCAAAGCGGCAAAGTGCATTATTTTACAGGCTCGAACCAGCCTCGCTACGGCGCAGAAGAGGAAGAAGGCGGCAGGATTAACCCGTCGCTGAACTTCGTGGAAGCATTTGAAAAACTGGACAATACTTTTGCCCGCATTCCCACAACGAATGCAGCCGGCGCGCCTTTATATTATGCCAATCAAACGGACATTTTTGAGGGGCGCGACGCAAGACTTGGCGGGACGGTCATGTTGCCCGGGACGACATTCAAAGGAAGAACAGTTGACATTTGGGCCGGTTTTCAGCTCGCAAATGGTTCCATCGTAAGCGGCGATGACCGTGGCGCGCAAAAAACATTGCCCGGAAAAACCGTTCCCGAACAAGTTGTAGGATTTGACGGTCCCATCGACGGTTTTGAATTCACTGCGCAAACCGGTTTTTACCTGCGCAAATATCTGGACCCGGTGGTGGGATCGGGGCAGCGCGGGGTGAACAGCGAAGTCTGGTTTATCCGTTACCGATATGCCGAGGTGCTTTTGAATGCAGCAGAGGCTGCTTTTGAACTGGGACAACCTGCCGCCGCAGCCGGATACATGAACCAGGTGCGTGCAAGAGCAGGACTGGTAAAACCACTCGTTGCGGCAGAAATCACATTTGATCGCGTTGCGCACGAGCGTCGCGTGGAGCTCGCTTTTGAAGGACATTACCATTATGACATTCAGCGCTGGAGAATTGCCCATATCATTATGGACGGCAATGCAATCAGCGCAGCGGACCTCTCAAAAGACCTTGGAAAAGCAACCAAAAGAAATACGCAACCCTGGGCTTTGTGGTCTTACAAAGTGTATGAGCCAGGATCTCCTAATAATGGTAAATGGATTTATAAACCTGTGAAATTGAGCCGTGTAACCGGAGCCGACCGTTTTCAGTTGGGGAATTATTATTCTCTGATCACAGACGAGGTAATCAACAACAATCCGAAGATCATCCGGAACCCAAATCACTAGGCAATCACATTCAAAAAGATCAGATATTATGAAAATCAGATTTCATTTTATACCACTTCTGGCACTGCTCGTCCTTGTCGCATCGTGCGGAAAAGACAACTTTACGGAGCCAAAATCTACATTATCAGGCCAGATCGTGTACAAGGGCGAGCCCATTGGCGTGGAATATAATCAGGTAAGGCTTCAACTTTGGCAACCGGGTTTCGGCAAGCTGGCGGCCATTGATGCACAGGTTGACCAGGACGGTTCCTACTCCGCATTGCTTTTTAACGGTAAATATAAAATGGTTGTACCAAAAGGAAGAGGGCCTTTTAAAACGCTGGAAAAAGATGCTGCCGCCAAAGACACATTGTTTGTAACACTGGAAGGCAACCAGCAGGTGGATTTGGAAGTGATGCCTTACTACATGATCCGGACGCCGCAGTTTGCGGGAGCTGAAAACAAGGTTACAGCAACATTAAAACTAGAAAAGATTATTACCGATGCCAGCGCAAAAGGCATTGAACGCGTGTCACTATTTATCAATAAAACAGAATTCGTTTCACGGGCGACCAATGTCAGCGTAACGGATATAGCAGGCGCAGACATCAAAAACCTGAATGCGATCACTGTCGAAACGGAAATTCCTGCATTGGTTCCAACCCAGAAATACGTGTTTGCAAGAGTCGGCGTGAAGATTAAGGATGTTGAGGATATGATTTTTTCACCAGTTCAGAAAGTGGAGTTCTGATAATGGCTTCAAGTGAATTTAAAACAGCATAGTTAATGAGGAATTACAGTTTGGTGTTGCTTGCCGCGTTATTCATATTAGGGTGTGCCAAAAGTAAAATAAGCTCTTCCGGGTCAAAAACCAGTTCGTCGCAAGGTAGAAGAGCAGAAGTGCTGTTCCTCGGACATACCAGCAAACACCACGATTCCGGGAAATATGCCCCCTGGCTCTCAGTAAAACTGTTCAAAAGCGGGATCAACATGACTTACACGGTTGATCTCAGCGATATCAGTACCGAGAATCTGAAAAAATACGACGGCCTGATCATTTACGCCAACCATGATTCACTCCCGCCTGCACAGGAAAGTGCAATGAAAGCCTTTGTCGAAGGAGGCAAAGGTCTAATTCCGCTGCATTCCGCTTCCGGCTGTTTCAGGAATTCAAGTTGGTATATCAAAACGATCGGCGGCCAGTTTGCTTCTCACAAAACAGGCAGTTTCAAAAACACAGTCCTCAAACCGGATCATCCCATTATGCAGGGCATTACGGATTTTGAAACGTGGGACGAAACTTATGTGCACAAAAACCTGAACCCGGACAAAACGGTTATAGGCGAGCGCGTCGAAGGCGATGTGCACGAGCCTTACACATGGGTGCGCAATGAAGGAAAAGGACGTGTTTTTTACACCGCATATGGTCACGAAGACAGCACCTGGACGAACAAAGGATTTCTGGATTTAGTTAGAAATGGCGTTTTGTGGGCAGTGGGGGACAATGTAAAGGAAGAGATTGCAGCATTGAAATTGCCTGATGTGGACATTTACCAGTCTGATACAATTGCCCATTATACCAAACGGCATGTTGTTCCAAAGATGCAGGAATCGCTTTCACCGTCGGAATCCAATAAGCTAACGCAGGTCCCGGCTGACTTTGAAATACAACTTTTTGCAGCTGAACCGGACATTACCAACCCCATTGCCATGGCATGGGACGAAAGAGGGCGTTTATGGGTCGTGGAATCGGTGGATTATCCCAATACATTCAAAGAAACAGACGGAGCAGCCAATGACCGTATCAAAATTTGTGAAGACACGAATGGTGATGGAAAAGCAGACAAATTCACTGTTTTCGCAGACAAGCTGAACATTCCTACCAGCATGGTTTTCTCAAATGGTGGGATCATTGTTTCCATGGCGCCGGATTTCGTTTTCATGAAAGATACCAATGGCGATGATGTGGCGGATGTGCGTGAAGTGATCATTACAGGCTGGGGCAAAAACGATACGCACGCCGGACCTTCCAATCTTCAATATGGATTTGACAACAAAATCTGGGGAGTGCTTGGCTATTCTGGTTTCAAGGGCACGATCAATGATAAGAGGATGAGTTTCTCGCAAGGAGTTTACCATTTCAAACCGGATGGGAAAGAGTTCGCTTACCTTGGAAGCAGCAGCAATAATACGTGGGGATTGGGGGTGACGGAGGATAACAATGTGTTCCTATCAACCGCTAATAACACGCACAGCGCCTTTTATTCCATGCCTGGCCAGTATATGCAACGGACCATTGGCGATGACGATGCGGCTGCTGTGTTATCCGTACAAAAGATAGACGGACATTATGACGCACACTCGCTGACACCCAATTTACGGCAAGTTGACGTAGTAGGAGGGTTCACCTCCGCTGCCGGGCACCATTTTTACACGGCAAGAAGTTTCCCCAAAGAATATTGGAACCGCATTGCATTTGTATCAGAACCGACGATCCGTCTGGTGCATAAGGCAATCCTGGAACCGGATGGAGCAGGTTTTAAGGAAAAAGACGGCTGGAATTTTATGGCCAGTTCGGACGAATGGTTCGGTCCCGTACAAGCCGAAACCGGCCCGGATGGAGCGGTTTGGATCGCCGATTGGTACAACTTCATTATTCAGCACAATGTGTTCGTGCCGGCGCAATCTCCCGCCGAATTCATTATGCCATTCAAAGAACAGCCTCACGGACCTGGAAATGCATTCAGCAGTCCTATGCGCGACCTGAATCATGGTCGGATTTACAGGGTTATTTATAAAAACGGCAAAAAAACGCCTCCCATGAAATTGTCGAAAGAAGATCTGCCTGGACTTGTGGCGGCATTGGAAAACGACAACATGTTCTGGCGCATGACCGCGCAGCGTCTTTTGGTTGAATCAAAAAAGCTGTCCGTCGTTCCTGACTTGTACAAAATCATTAACAATCCCAAAGTGGACGAAATAGGATTGAACAGTCCGGCTGTTCATGCCTTGTGGACATTGCACGGGTTAGGTGTTTTGGATGGTTCAAATGTTGAGGCCTTACAAGTTGTTAACAAAGCACTGACGCACCCTGCGGCAGGCGTTCGGAAAGCGGCTGCAAGCGTTTTACCAAAGAATGAGCAAAGTTTTGAAATACTTCAAAAAAGTATGAAAGACGCCAATCTGAACACACGCCTGAGTGTTTTCGTCGCTTTGATCGAACTGCCTTCTTCTGAAAAAGTAGGCGAAGCAGTTTATGAAGCAGCATTGGATGAACAAAATGCAAAAGATCCATGGCTTTCCAAAGCATTGTTGGCAGCCGCTATTAGCCATGAAAAAGGATTTTTGGCTGCTTCCCAAAAGCAATCGCCGAAATCTAAATTTACCGAGCAAGTCACGACGGCGCTTTACAAAGAAGTGTATCCGCTGGGCCGCAGGAATACACTGCAGTTCCCGCCTGACGTGTCTGGCAAAGAGATTACCATTAGAGCCAGCGTAACCAAAGCAAAAGACAAAGTATTACAAGGTTTTATCGCAGGCCAAGGAGGAAAAGACGGAGGTTATGCATTGTACATTCAGGATGGAAAGCTCGTCATGGCTGTAAAACAGCACGGTATGGTTAGCCAGGCAGTAACCACCGGGCCGCTTCCGGATAAGTTTGACGTGGTGGCCAGTTTGACGAAAGCAGGAGAAATTACTATCGCAATAGATGGAAAGGAAGCTGCAAAAGGGAAAGCGCATATGCTGTTTGCAACGCCGCTCAGCAATACGGTTCGCACCGGGGAGGACATGGAAGGCGAGGATAAAATAGGTTCTTATGAAGGCAAATTCGGGTTTGTCGGTAATTTTCAAAAGGCATCATTAGAATTAAACCGACCATCGGAAGGGAATTCCGCGGCTACGGAAACTGAAAAATCCACTCAGACCAATGCTGCAAAGTCATCCAATGCAACGGTCATTGAGCTGAAAGTGGAAAAGGAAATAATGCAGTATGACAAGAAGCTGATTACTGCAAAAGCCGGACAAAAAGTAGTTATTAATCTCGAAAATCCGGATGGTATGCAGCATAATTTGCTCATTATCAAGCCCGGAACATTGCAAAAAGTTGGTCAGGCGGCAGACGAAATGCTAAGGGACCCCAAAGCTGCTGAGAAGCAGTATGTTCCGAAAATTGCGGAGGTTTTGTATTCAACCAAACTCGTGAACTCCGGCGAGACCGTAACACTTGAATTTACTGTTCCCAACGAGCCCGGTGACTATCCTTATGTATGTACATTCCCTGGCCACTGGCGCGGAATGAACGGAATTTTAAGGGTAGTTAAATAAAACAAAAGGCCTTTTAAGCCCAGAAGCTAAACTTTTAATTTCTTCCAAATGACAAATTCATTTTTAAAAATTGCCTTCACCTTTATGCTGCTGCTCACTTTTGTAGCGGCAAATGCAGAGAACGGCGTTGATAAGCCAATTAAAAAGGCAATTCGTGTTCTGCTGGTAGGCGGCGGTTCTTCCCACGATTTTGATAAATGGTATAAAGGGACAGACGTGGAAACGCTGCAAAAAGATGGGTTTGCGACCGTTGAATACACGAGCGATCCAACCACCATTCTACCCAAATTAAAAGACATTGACGTGTTACTCCTGGCCAATAATCAACCCATTGCCGACGACGCAACGCGGAAAGCCATATTTGCATTCGTTGATGCAGGCAAAGGCCTTGTACTCGCGCACCCCGCACTTTGGTACAATTGGAAAGACTGGCCGGAATACAACCAGAAACTCGTGGGCGGAGGCTCAAAAGGACATGATAAATACGGTCCCTTCGACGTTACGATCACCAAGAAGCATCCCGTGACGAAGAATGTGCCGGAAACATTTCATCTGGACGATGAGCTATATTACCAGATTCCGGACCAATCGGGAACGCCGATAGAAGTTTTGGCAACCGCAAAAGCAGCCACTTCGGACAAAGTTTTTCCAAGCATTTTCATTGTGAAATATCCCAAAGGAAAAGTCGTAGGGATCGCATTGGGGCATGATGCAGCCTCGCACACCATTGCTCCTTATCAGACTATTCTGCGAAATGCTGTTCAATGGGCGTCCGGCCAATAATCCTGTTGCTCCGGATCGGAGGCTAAAAAACAAATAACCACTTCCCCCGGGTTTCAACCCTGGGATTTAAACAAAAATAAAAATGAGTCAGAAGCAAATCACAGTCGTTATCGTTGGAATGGGTTTTGGAAAAGAGTTTATTCCCATCTACCAAAGTCACCCGAACATTAAAGCCGTAGGAATTTGTACGCGCAGCAAAGAAACCCGTGATGAACTGACTGCTAAATTCAATCTGGACCCTAGCCTGGTTTTTGAACATTTCGAAGATGTTCCGAAGAGAGAAGATGTAGACGCGATCCACGTGGTAACACCGGTTCCAGAGCACGCGAAAATGACATTAGCATCATTGAATGCCGGAAAACATACCGCCTGCACCATTCCTATGGCCATGACCGTAGAGGACTGCACGGCAATCGTGGAAGCAAAGCGCCGTTCCGGGAAAGTGTACATGATGATGGAAACTGCCCTTTACACGCGTGAGTTTTTATATGGTTTGAAACTTGCTGAGGCGGGTGAACTGGGACGCATTCAGTTTGTTCGCGGCTCGCACATTCAGGATATGAGCATGGAAGGCTGGGGCGAATATTGGAAAGGTTACCCGCCCATGTTGAACGGAACGCACGCGATTTCTCCACTTTTAAAAATCAATAACACCATTGCTGAAACGGTTGTATGTCATGGATCAGGTAGATTGAGCGAAGATCTGGCCAGTCGTTATGGCTCCCCGTTTGCTGTTGAAACTGCCACATTTACATTAAAAAACTCAGATGTGGTTGCAGAAGCGACACGTTCCTTATTTGATGTAGTGCGCCAGTATCGGGAAAGTTACGATGTATATGGGACCAAAATGTCTTTTGAATGGGAGCAGTTACAGGATGAAAGTCATATCATTTTTGACGGCGGTGAAAATGCAAAACGCATTGATGTTCCCGATACAGACGAACTTTTGATCGAACCGATCAAACATTTCACCAAACGCGAGAAAATAGACGATCCGAATCATGTATCCTTCCTGCAGGGAGCCGGCCACGGTGGATCTCACCCGCATTTGGTGCAGGAATTTGTAGCCGCAATCGTTGAAGGCCGCGATTCCGCAGTCGATGCGGCGCTGGCAGCGAATTACACCTGCGCCGGTATTTGCGCACACGAATCAGCCATGAAAGGCGGCGTACGGGTTAATGTGCCTAGTTTTGAGTAAATGTCAGGCTGACATTATGGAGTTAATTTATCAGTAACCGACTTTCAAATGTTATTCGGAGCAAGCACTTTTATTTGGGTTTCCCCATTCTCAACGCAGAACATTGACCTGCTTACCAAGGTAAAAAACATGGGCTATGACATTATTGAAATAGCCGTTGAAGACACAAACATTATAGATTGGGATACAATTAAAACCGTTGCGCACGACCTGGATTTGAAGATCACGGTCAGCGGAGCTTTTGGGCCGGAACGTGACATTTCCAGCACCGAACCTCTGCATCGCGAGCTAGGAAAACAATACATTATCGACTGCATTAAAATTGCACAAAACGTAGGAAGCCCCATCTTCGGGGGGCCGGTTTATTCCGCCGTTGGAAAGACCAGGATCGTTTCCGACGAACAGAAAAAACAGGAACGCGCGTGGTGTATTGAAACATTGGTTGAAATTGGAAAAATAGCAGCTGACCATGGCGTTGTCGTTGGTTTAGAGCCCCTTAACCGCTTTGAAACAGACATGGTCAACACGGTAGATCAGGCACTCTCGATTGTGCAGGAAGTTTCCAGCCCCAATCTGAAAATTGTTCTTGACACATTCCATTCCAACATTGAAGAAAAGGACATTCCGGCATCTGTTCGAAAAATCGGGAAAGACTTGCTATGTCATGTTCAAGGCAACGAAAGCGACCGCGGAACACCGGGGACAGGGCATTTGGAATGGGAGGGAATCCGGGATGCGCTGGTGGAAATCGGTTATGATGGCGCTGTTGTAATTGAAACTTTCGGTCAGCCTTCAAAAGAGCTTGCGCGTGCGGCGTGCATCTGGCGTCCGCTTGCTAATAGTGCCGACGAACTGGCCGAAGAAGGCTTGGCCTTTTATAAAAAAATGTTTTCTTAAAATTTCAAAGTATGCGTAAAGTCCTGTCGTTCCTTTTTGTCTTATCCAATATGCTTGCTTATGGTCAAATCCCGGTTGATTTGACTGGTTTTGATAAAAAGAAGGGAGTTAAGCTTACAAACGAAGGCAATTTGCTGCACGTGGAATGGCCCGCGGGAAATGCAGAATCCGGAAAAATTATCATTGATCTGAGCAAAGGTCAGCCTGTTATCAGCAGTTTGGTGATCGGGAAAAATAATGCTTACAAAACCATCGCAAAAAACCTGGATCCCGCCATTATTCTTACAGTCGGCAAGCGCGACCTTGTTTCGCAAAACGGTTGGAATATTTTCTTTGATAAAACGGCCTATCTGCCTTATAAAACTTACCCTGTAAAGATGGATAAAACCGGGGTGAAAGTTGTAAGTTCCGGCTCTCACACGGAGATTATCGTCTCAGGCGCAACGGGAGGACCTTTTTCAGGCTCGTATAATTTTACCCTTTACAATGGCAGCCCGTTAATGAACGTTGCTGCTGTAATGGCCACCGATGTGGATTCGCTGGCGGTGGTTTATGATGCCGGACTAGTAAGTCCCGGACTGGTAAGTCCCGGACTGGTAAGTCAGCAATCGCCATGGGAGAATCTGTTTTGGTCTGATACAGAGAGCAATGTTCGGAATTTGAGGGTTGCGAAGATGGACACGGCACATATGATGGCTGTGAAATACCGAACAATTGTCGGTGAAGGGAAGGAGGGAAGCTTAGCCGTTTTTCCAGCGCCGCACCAATTTTTTTACCCGCTCGACAACGCTTATAACCTGGAACATATTTGGTATGGCAACAATTACAGGAATCAGTTTGCCGGTTTCGGCATAGGCCTCCGTCATGATTTGCTGGGCGACCGCCGCTGGGTTCCCTGGTTCAATGCGCCCCCTAAAACACAGCAGCGATTCAATTTCTTTTGCTTGTTAAGCGCTGAAAAAGATGGTAAAGTGCTCGAAAAAGTGAAAGCTTTTACGCACAACGACACTTATGAACCTTTGCCAGGCTATTATACTATGTCCAGCCACTTTCATCAGGAGCATGTGGACGAGGTGCTTACGCGCAGGCCCATTCCTGAAATGCCAGGTTTTGTAAAGGCATTCCGGAATACAGGCGTCAACATTGTCCATCTCGGAGAATTTCACGGCCCGGGAAGTCCGCGTGGACCCGAAGCGAAACGCTGGCCGGAATTGAAAATGATGTTTGACGAATGTAAACGTCTTTCCGACGGAAATTTCCTGCTTTTACCGGGCGAAGAGCCTAACAATTTTTTTGGGGGACATTGGATGAATATTTTTCCAAAACCCGTCTACTGGTTAATGTCGCGGGAAAAAAGTCAACCTTTTGTTGAAGAAAATTCAACCTACGGCAAGCTTTACCGCATTGGAAATAAGGATGAAATGTTAAAACTGCTCGAACTGGAAAAGGGTCTCGCCTGGACTGCCCATGCGAGAACAAAAGGTTCAACGGGCTTTCCAGATAAATATAAAGATGAAGCATTCTATAAATCGGACCGTTTTTTGGGAGCAGCCTGGAAAGCAATGCCAGCGGATTTGTCTCAACCAAAATTAGGCAAACGCGTGCTGGACCTGATGGACGATATGGCCAATTGGGGACAGAAGAAATATGTGATCGCAGAGGCAGACCTGTTTCGGATAGAGCCAAATTATGAGCTTTATGGGCATTTGAATGTTAATTACATGCAATTGGAACAAATGCCGAAGTTTGAAGACGGCTGGCAACCTTTGCTGGACGCCATGGAAAAGGGCAAATTTTTTGTTTCAACGGGTGAAATCTTGCTGCCATCATTCACTATTAATAATGTAACGTCCGGTGAGACCACGAAAGTGGATGCCAAAGGGAATGTCGAGATCAAATTGAATGCAAAATGGACGTTCCCGCTGAACCATGCAGAAGTAATTTCTGGCGATGGGAAAGAGGTTTTCCATGATGTGATTAATCTGAATGACACGGAGGCATTCGGAGAAAAGTCGTTTACTTTTACCAAAAATCTGAAAAACAGAAAATGGGTGCGGGTTGAAGTTTGGGACGTTGCTGCCAATGGCGCATTTACACAAATTATCTGGCTTGAATAGGCCGGCTTTCTACAAATGTTTTTGAGCAAATGAATAAAATACTTTTTGCAGTTTTTGGCGTTATCGCATTGACTGATCCGGCCTTTTGCCAAACCGCCGAGAAACAGGTTGTCACTGAAAAGTCAAGTTATCAAAACCCTGTCTTCGAACCGATTTTAGCCGATCCTACGGTTGTTAAAGCAGAGGACGGCTGGTTTTACGCCTATGGAACAATGGATGATTGGGGCGATGGCAAAGGCGCACATTTGATCCCGGTGGTCCGTTCGAAAGATCTTGTGAAATGGGATTTTGTCAAAGATGCGTTTCTCAAAAAACCTTCCTGGAAAGAAAAAGGCGGCATCTGGGCTCCTGATGTGGTAAAGGTGAACGGGAAATACTATATGTATTACGCATATTCAACCTGGGGCGATTCAAATCCGGGCGTTGGGCTGGCAGTGGCGGATTCGGCGGCTGGACCATTCAATGATCTGGGAAAGCTGTTTTTAAGTGATGAAGTCAATGTACCAAATTCCATTGACCCGTTTTACATGGAAGCCGAAGGCAAAAAATACGTTTTCTGGGGAAGTTACAGCAATGCGCCTACCCAAGGCACTTATGGTGTTGAACTGTCGGCTGATGGCAAAACGGTTCCGGATCTTTCCAAAAAATTCAAGATTGCAGCCGGGGATTTCGAAGCGGTGATGATCCAGAAAAAAGGCGATTACTATTACTTCTTCGGTTCCCGGGAAAATTGCTGTGATGGCGCCAAAAGCAGATATCATATCCGGGTCGGTCGTTCGAAGAATGTTACCGGGCCGTATTTGGATAAAGACGGAAAAGATTTAAAGGAACGTAACACAGGATCGACGTTGATCCAACCCAACGAAAAATACGCGGGAACGGGTCACAATGCAAGACTAATAACCGATAATGCAGGAACCGACTGGCTGCTTTATCATGCCATCGACAGAAGCAAACCAACTGTTTCCACAGGTGCAAACCGTCGCGTTTTAATGCTAGATAAAGTAACCTGGAAAGACAACTGGCCAGAAATTCTCAATGCGCAGCCAAGTATAGAAAAGACGGCTGCACCTCTTTTAAAATAGTTATAATTTAAAATCCTTAACGGAATGAAATTTTTAAAAACAACAGTCTGGGCGCTCCTCATTTGTCTTTCGTTTCAAAATTGCGCGAAAAAGGAAGAAGCTGCCAAGGAAGAAGTAATCGTCCCGCGTGAAATCTGGACAAAAGAGCAGGCAAAAGAATGGTACGGTAAGCAAGGTTGGCTTGTAGGAGCTGACTTTTTGCCAAGCACTGCCATTAACCAGCTCGAAATGTTCCAAAAGGCCGATTTTGACACAGCTACAATCGACAAAGAACTGGGCTGGGCAGAGGAAATTGGCATGAACACGATGCGTGTTTATTTGCATGATTTGCTATTTGAGGAAGATTCAGCCGGTTTTGTGCAGCGTCTCGACGTATTTCTGGACATCGCGGAAAAGCATAAAATCAAGCCTCTGTTTGTTTTGTTTGATTCATGCTGGGACCCTTTTCCGAAGCTTGGAAAACAGCGGGCGCCAAAACCTGGCGTTCATAATTCAGGCTGGGTGCAAAGCCCGGGACTTGAAGTGCTGAAAGACAGCACAAAATATCCGCGTCTCGAAAGATATGTAAAGGGAACAATTAAGGCGTTCAGAAAGGATGACCGCGTGCTGGGCTGGGACGTGTGGAATGAACCGGATAATCCCAATACAAGCTCTTACGGCAAAGTGGAATTACCCAACAAAGTGGACTACGTGCTGCCATTACTTGAAAAGGCGTTCGTTTGGGCGCGTAGTGTGGATCCTTCGCAGCCATTGACTGCCGGAATTTGGGATGGCGACTGGACTTCTCATGAAACCCTGAAATCTATCGAAAAACTCATGATTGAGCAATCGGATATTGTTTCCTTCCACAATTATCAGGACGCTGCGGATTTCGAAAAGCGCATTAAGCAATTGCAACGTTACGACCGACCGATGATTTGCACAGAATACATGTCGCGCGGAAACGGCAGCTTTTTCAAAGGCTCTTTGCCCATCGCCAAAAAATACAATGTTGGGGCCATCAACTGGGGACTTGTTGACGGGAAATCTCAGACGATCTATCCCTGGGACAGCTGGAAGAAAACCTACACATCCGAGCCAGAACTCTGGTTCCACGATATTTTCCGCAAAGACGGAACGCCGTATAAAAAGGATGAAGTTGAGTTGATTAAGAACTTGACTGCGGCTAAGTAAGAAGGCGCTCCAGATAAAATAAAACCTGCCAAATCGTATCTGGCAGGTTTTATTTTATCGATTCTTCGGTCCTTGAAAGAAAGAGAGGTCAACATTTTTAAGAATCTCCATCAACTGATCGTTCTTAAACTTCCCCAACTCCTCCACAGTCTTAAACCGCCTTTCCTCTGGCCTAGGAGGTTTTGTTGGTCTGATTTTGGTTCGAATTTCCATTGTCTATGTATGTTAGTGCCATGTGAATTTCAGATTTTTTCTACAAATAAAAAAGCCCTTATAATTTTTATTCTTGCAAAACACTTCTGGTCTTATCCGTTCATGAAAAGAAATTCCTTCTCTACACTTTTCGCCGTCTGGGCGGCTATACTATTTTCAACGAGCACATTTGCCCAAAAAAAGCAGCAAAAACCTAATGTGATTTTCATTTATGCCGACGATGTGGGCTATGGGGATCTGAGCAGTTATGGAGCTACTAAAATCGCTACGCCGAACATTGACCGGATTGGCAAAGAGGGAATTCGTTTTACAAATGCGCACACGACGTCTGCAACTTGTACGCCTTCGCGGTTTGGATTATTAACAGGAAAATATCCCTGGCGGCAGAAAGGAACAGGTGTTTTACCGGGCGATGCATCGTTGATCATTCCGACGGATCGGCTGACTCTGCCCAAAGCGTTTCAAAATGCAGGTTATAAAACCGCCTCTGTCGGTAAATGGCATTTGGGACTAGGTGAAAATAACAAGCAGATCAACTGGAACGAGCCCATTACGAAAGGCCCGAATGAGACCGGCTTCGATTACGCTTACTTTTTTCCCGCAACCTCCGATCGTGTCCCAACGGTTTTCATAGAAAATCATGATGTGCAGGGTTTGGATAAATCGGATCCGATAATGGTGGATTATGCTAAAAAGATAGGCAACGAACCCACAGGTTTGGAAAATCCTGATCTGCTGAAATTGCCCGCATCGCCGAATCACGGCCATAATAACACCATCGTGAATGGCATAGGCCGCATCGGATGGATGACGGGCGGGAAACAAACCCGCTGGACGGACGAAGAAATTGCGCATGTGTTTTTAAGCAAAGCCGAACAGTTTATAGAAGAAAATCAAAAGACCCCGTTTTTTCTCTATTTCTCACTGAATGATATACACGTTCCCAGAATGCCCAGCAGCCAGTTTAAAGGCAAAAGCCAGATGGGCTTGCGCGGCGATGTGATCCTGCAAATGGACTGGACTGTGGGTGAGATCCTGAAAAAGCTGGATGAACTGAAATTAGCTGAAAGCACATTAATTATTTTTTCGAGCGACAACGGTCCCGTTTTGGACGACGGTTATGCGGATAAAGCAGTGGAATTGGCCAAAGGTCACAAACCCGCCGGCGCATTAAGAGGAGGGAAATATAGTGCGTTCGAGGGAGGAAGCCGCGTGCCCTGGCTCGCGCGCTGGCCTCAGACGATCAAGCCGGGAACCGTTTCGGATGCATTGATCTGTCAGATCGATATGCTTTCATCTTTCGCCAATTTTTTTCAACAAAAAATAGAAGTTGATGACGCTCCGGATAGCTTTAACACGATTGACGCTATCCTGGGAAAATCGAAAACGGGTAGGCCCTATCTTATAAAACAAGGCGGAGCATTGTCTATCACCAGAGAAAACTGGAAATATATCGAGCCCAGAGAAGGAAAAGCTATTCAGGAGCTTACGAATACGGATACAGGAAATAATCAGGCTCCGCAACTTTACGATCTGAGCAAAGATTTGGGAGAAAAAACAAATCTGGCAGCCAAATATCCGGCCAAAGTGAAGACTATGGCAGCAGAATTGGCGAAGATTAGGGAGGCCGGAAGGAGCAGATGAAAATTTACTGAAAAAACTTTGTGACCATTACAAAGATGTGACGTCTAAAAGCATAAAACCCATGTTTTATGACGTCACATTTCTTTCAATTTGCCAGAGTTTTTGCTGTTGTTTTGGTGTCTATGGTATTTCAATGTGCAATTGCCCAGACAATTTATTTTCACCAGGATTTTTTGAAATCAGGTCCATTTGTGAATGCTGAGCCTGATTCAAGTCAGTATAGCCACATTGTCCAAACCGTCCCTTCACTTTCTTATTCGAAATTTTCAAAGGGTTTTATGGATCTCGTACGGACGCAGGAAGATTCTGCAACCGGTGGAATCATTCGTGTGTTGCGGGCTACTCCTTTTAAGCCTAATCCAGAGACATTATTCATCCAAATCACCATTAGTGCCGAATCCGTACAGTCTGCGGCTTTAAATGCGATGTATTTTTATGTGGGTGAAAAATTTAATCCGGATAACCATTCCTTTCCGGGCAATGCATTGATGTTTGCCAAGTTTTCACTCAACTTTCTGGAAGGAGGATTCAGCATCAAAGATTTTGCAACCCAAAACACCAGTAAACTCATCGCAAGAAAGAAGCAGGTTACACTGACCTGGGTGCTGAATAACTCGAAAAAGCTTCTGGCTTATAAATTGACCCCGAACCACACACTCACATACAATGCATTGCCCGGAACCTACGACTTATGGGTTGATAATGAGCCCGTAAGTCTTAATAGCAAAGCTTATCCCGGTAATTCACTGTTTTCCGACACCAAACTTTCCAATTTCGAAATGCGGTTCAGGAATGGTCAGGGCAAAATCCGTATTCATGAAATATTGATCCGTAACGGCTCGTCCGAATTGAAGCCGGGAGAAGCAGTCGTCGCGCCTAACCCTGCGACGCGAAAATTAGTGACGTTGAGAGCTGAAAATGTCGAGCTGAAATCAGTCCGCATGTTTAATATGTGGGGAAGAGATGTGAACATTTCAGCGGAGATCATTGCTGCCGATAAGATAGAAATTCATCCTGCCGAGGAGCTGTCATCGGGAATGTACGTCGTTTCATTTGAAAATAAGCATCATCAAAAACGATCTGTCAGGGTGATGATCGAGTGAAGCAGCGCACAAAAATTTTTTGGTATAGGATGAAAATTGGATTAAGTTTGATTAATCGTTGTAATAAAGCAGGCTTGCGTTTGTAATCTTGTCCAACTTTTACAATGCGTTATGAAACCACATTCTCAGCCTCCTCGATCTTCTGATGACAATGTCCTCTGGCAACGGTTCCTGTCGGGAGATGTGGTTGCGTTTGAACATCTGATGTCTTCTCATTTTCGCGTGCTTTTCCGTTACGGCTGCAAATTTTCCAGGGATCAGGAGTTTGTCAAGGATTCAGTCCAGGATCTTTTTTTGCATTTATGGGAAAAGCGCGAACGTTTGCGTGCTGACGTAGCCGTGAAGCCTTATATGATGGCTTCGCTGCGCAGACTTATGCACAGAAGCACATCTTCGAAATCATGGGTAGGAGAGGGCGACCTGGAAAAAGCGGATGAAGCATTTGACCTCGAGTTTTCTGTTGAACAACAATACATTAACAACGAATCCACGCTCGTACGCACACGCCAGCTCGAAAAACTGCTGATGGAGCTTCCTAAGCGGCAAAAAGAGGTTGTTTATCTTAAATTCTTTCAGGAACTCAGCCGCGAGCAAATCTCCGAAGTCATGGCGGTTTCTCCGCAAACCGTTTCCAACTTACTGCAAATCGCCATTAAACAATTGAAAAAGCATTGGAAAGCCGAATTCCTGACCTTCTTCCTGATTCATTTATTTATATAAAAATGGGTCATAATGCCATCGGAAATGCTGTTTTGTTGATTTTTTTAGAAATAATTTAAAATTTATTGGTATCCCGGTCGGGTTTGTGTCTATCGTATGTTAGAAGCAAGCTCACCTATGGATCACTATAAAGATTTTACCGTTGAAGATTTTGTCTGGGACACCTTTTTCCGCCAGTGGGTCCTGTCTCCCACGCGCGAGACAGAAGATCTTTGGGAGGAATGGATCGAAAATAATGCGGATGCGCATGAAAAAATTCAGCAGGCGAAGGGCATCGTGCTTTCTTTACGTCTCCACGAGCCGGAAATAGCAGATACGGAGATCACACGCATCGTCAATCAGACCGTTGGCCGGATCAATGCTTCTGATAAGTATCCGTTTTTCGAAGAACCGGCAAAGCAACCAAAAGTATATAGTTTTCCCTGGCTTCGCATCGCCGCATCAGTTGCATTTCTGCTCATTTCCGGCTGGATCATTTATTCGCTTTCAACCAAAAAAGAGCCACAAAAAATCAGTTTCGCGAAGCCCATTCAGGAGCATAAGGATAGCATTACCGAGAAATGGAACTCTTCCATGAAGGCCATGACGGTGCTTTTAGAAGACGGCAGCAAGGTTACGCTCGCTGCGAATGGTCGCATCCGTTATGCCAACAAATTCCTTGCCGCCAAGCGCGAAGTTTTTCTGGAAGGAGAGGCGTTTTTCGACATTGCAAAAGACTCTGAACGCCCGTTTTTTGTGTATTCCAATGGGTTGGTTACCAAGGTTCTAGGGACGAGTTTTACCATTAAAGCTTATGGGAATTCCAATGAAGTTACGGTGGAAGTAAAGACCGGTCGTGTTTCCGTTTTTGCAGAATCCGATCCGGAATTGGAGCAAAAAACAGCCGGGCGTGAGCTGCAAGGAGTCGTGCTGCATCCTAACCAGAAAATTATTTATTCAAGGGAAGAGGTGAGAATGGTGAAAACGCTGGTTGAAAAGCCGGAAATGGTTGTGCTCAAGGCTGAGACCCCGCAATTTGAGTTCGAAGATACACCGGCAAGTGAAGTCTTCGAAAAAATCGGAAAGGCATATGGTATCGAGATCCTGTATGATCCGGAAATTTTAAAAGACTGTCCGCTCACAGCAACGCTTGATAATCAGACACTTCACGAAAAGCTTTTTATCATTTGTCAGGCAGTGGAGGCAAGTTATGAGATTCTCGACGGGCAGGTCGTGATCCATAGCAGAGGATGTAAAAATTAGTCGTACAGGACCTTGTAAATCAGTATTATAATTTAAACCCGCTAGCTAAACATTCGAATAAGAAACAGAAAGATTAACCTAAAAAAAGAGCCGGCAATGTTCCCGCATCACCGGCTCAAATAAATCCCTTTGGTTGTCGCCATTTTCCTCCATAGCGGAGGCAGGGATCGTTTTGCCAGTTTTCAAATCTTAACAAAACAATCAAATCTATGAAAAAACCCTTTAAATACCGCCGGGTATTACTTTGGACGATGCGAATAACAGCCACACAATTGATGTTTGCCTTATGGTTCATTGGAACCGGCTATGCCCACAATAGCAATGCGCAATCACTTCTTTCCGAGAAGATTACGGTTGTAGCAGCTGGCAGTGAAGTGAGGAAGGTCCTGAACCAGGTCGAAAAACAGGTTGATGTAAGGTTCGTATTCAGTTCCAAATTAATCAAGTCGGCGAGAAAGGTGACGGTTAGTGCCACTGACAAGCCCTTATACGAAGTCCTGGATCAAATATTGACGCCATTAGGGCTGCAATATGAGGTTTCAGGCAAAATTATTATTCTTAAAAGACAAGACGCGCTTCCAACCGAAGTTCCCACAAAAGGCATTTCACCAAAACGCAATTTAACCGGAAAAGTGGTGGATGAAACCAATACGCCCCTTCCGGGCGTCAGCATTGTGGTGAAAGGAACCCAAACCGGCACGACGACCAACGGCGACGGCGGATTTGAACTCGACGTGCCGGATAATGCTGTGCTGGTGCTCAGTTTTGTAGGTTATACAACCAAAGAAATTCCCGTTGAAAACCAGAGTGTTATCAATGTTACGCTGGAAGCGGATGTAAGAGCATTGAATGAGCTGGTGGTGGTGGGTTATGGTGTTGTCAAAAAATCTGATCTCACGGGTTCCGTAGCGTCCATCAAATCAACAGAATTGAATGCTTATCCGGCAACCAACCTCATGCAATCATTGGCCGGACGCGCAACCGGTGTGCAGATCTCGCAAAATACTGGTGCTCCGGGCAGCCCTATCAGCGTCCGGATCCGGGGAACGAACTCGGTCCAGGGTGGTAACGAGCCGCTTTACGTGGTGGACGGCTTTCCTTATTCGGGTAATCCCACACTGCTGAACAATGCGGATGTAGAATCCATCGAGATCCTGAAGGATGCTTCTGCCACAGCTATTTACGGTTCCAGAGGTGCAAATGGTGTTGTTTTGATCACAACAAAAAAAGGGAAATCCGGCAGGGTAAGCGTGGATCTGGACACATATGTGGGTTTTCAAAAGCCCAGGAAGAAGATCGAAATGATGAATGCCAGGGAATATGCGCAATTCTATAACGAACAGGCTACCAATGACGGACTTGCGCCGCACTTTACGCAGGACGAAATCAACGGTCTGGGGGAAGGGACAGACTGGCAGGATCTTGCGCTGCGGACGGCTGCTATCCAGAACCATTCTGTTTCGGTGAATGGTGGAAGTGAAAAAACGCGTTTTTCTGTTTCTGGAAGCAATTTTAATCAGGGCGGGATCATTATTGGAAGCAATTACGTCCGTAATTCGGTCCGTGCTAATCTCAGCACTGATTTCAGCAAAAAGTTTAAATTCGACATCAACACCATTTTAAGCCGCATTGACTCTGATCGCAAAAATTCGGAAGGTGGAAACCGTGGTTCGTCACTTATTTCCGCCATGCTTTCGGGATATCCAACTGTGGCCCCGCTGACGCCGGAAGGGAATTATTCCAATCTGGCAACAGTCTATTCATGGGGTTCCAATGTGATTACCAATCCGTTGAACTTCATTGAGCAACAATCGGATCACATTCGCTCCAATAAAGTCCTCGCCAATGGCGCACTGACTTTTATTCCCTTTGAAGGACTTTCCATTAAAATTTCAGGCGGCATTGAAAATACAGACGACCGGATAGACGGCTATACAACCAAGAAGTTTGTAAACTCCTTAGGCTCAGCTTCGATCTCTACCACACAAACCACCAGCTTGTTGAACGAGAACACGGTAAGTTATGTGAAGGAGATTGGCAAGCACAACATTTCGGCTGTCGCGGGTTTCACTTATCAGGATTTGACAACAACGCAGCTGAACACTACGGGAAGTGGCTTTGTGAGTGACATTCAGGAATCGTTTGACATTGGTGCAGCTGCTACGCAGGGCGTTCCGGTTTCAAATTATACCAAATGGTCGTTATTGTCTTATTTGGCAAGATTCAACTATTCTTTCAATGACAAATTTCTTGCTACGGTCAGTTTCCGGGCGGATGGTTCCTCGCGTTACACAGAAGGACAAAAATGGGGTTACTTTCCTTCCGGATCCATTGCTTACCGCTTGTCGGAAGAGAATTTTATCAAAAATATCCCCTTCATTTCTGACCTGAAAATCCGAGTTGGTTATGGCGAAACGGGAAGCACGGCGATTAATCCTTACTTTACATTGAACCAGCTTGCTTCGGGAAAAGTGGTTTTTGGTGATGCATTAACGACTTATTACGCACCTGGTTTGCGTTTGGCGGGACCATTGAAATGGGAAACCACTTCCCAGTCTGACATTGGGTTGGACATTGGTTTCCTGCAAAACCGCTTCTCGCTGACATTGGATTATTATATTAAAAACACGCGGGATCTGCTTAATAATGTGCCTTTGCCTTCTTCTTTGGGCTATGGTTACACCATCAATAATGTTGGTAAAGTGCAGAACAAAGGTTTCGAGATTTCGGCCAATGCCAACATCCTGAGCGGTAAATTCAAGTGGGACGTTTCGGCGAATGCTTCTATCAACAAAAACAAAGTGTTGAAATTATACGGCGGCAACGATGTGCTTGGCGAGGCGATCAACATTTCGGTGATCAATGACAACATTAATGTTTTGCGGGAAGGTGAATCTATCGGGGCGTTTTATGGCTACGTGGAAAAAGGCTATGACGAAACCGGGAAGATCGTTTATGAAGATTACAACAACAACGGAACCCGCGATATCGGCGACAAACGCATCATTGGAAATCCAAATCCGAAGCTGATTTATGGTTTCAACTCCAATATGTCTTTCAAAAACTTCGAGCTGAATATATTCGTCCAGGGTTCCAAAGGAAACGATATTTTCAATTTGAGCTCGGTGAACCAGACCATGGATTATGGCCAGGCGCTGAATATGCCGCGCGAAGTTTTTGAAAATCACTGGACCCCCACCAACACGAATGCGAAATACCCGCTGATCACCGGCAAAGTTTCCCAGGCGCAGGTTTCCAACCGGTTTGTGGAAGACGGCTCTTATTTGCGTGTCAAGAACATCCAGTTGAGCTACAATCTGCCGGTTAAAGACATTAAGTGGCTTACCAATGCCCAGATCTACGTAAGCGGGCAAAACCTGTTCACATTTACCAAATATTCATGGTTTGATCCTGAGATCAGTTCCTATGGCGGTTCCAACTCCATCCGCATGGGCATTGACCATTATAGTTATCCTACTGCAAAAACGACTACCATTGGCCTTCGCGTAGGATTCTGATCAATCAATTTAAAATCTTCACTATAATGAAAAATATAGCCATTTGTTTATTCCTCGCGCTTGCCCTTTCCGCGTGCGAAGACGTTTTAAAAGAAGAACCAAAATCGCTCGCAGCGGAAAATTTTTACAACACTGCGGACGAAGCGCGGGCGGCAGTAAATGCGATTTACGGCCCAATGCGTGTCGATAATGCACTTAGTATCAATTATCCGTCGCAGCTGGAAGGCTTGGCAGACTACGGAAATTCAAGGGGTAGCCAGACGCCTGTGAGTTTGTATCAGGGACTGGACAACACCAACATTAACCGCGTAGGCACGATCTGGGACAATTTTTACCAGTCTATCCGGAATGCGAACATTGTGATCCAGAACATTCCAAAAGGAACCGAGATCACGCCGGAGGATGCTGCCAAATTTGTTGCCGAAGCCAAATATCTCCGTTCACTGATCTATTTTGCCATGGTAAGGAACTGGGGTGGCGTTCCTTTGCGCACCGAAAACAATATGACCGAATTCGATGTGAAGCGCGCGACTGTGGACGAAATTTATGAACTGATCCTGAGCGACGCCCTCAATGCCGAACAATTTCTTCCCGATTCACCTTCGGAAGTGGGCCGTCCTACCAAATGGGCCGCCAAAACATTGCTTTCGGAAATTTACCTGAACAGGGAACTATGGAAAGAGTCGGCTGAAAAAGCGAAAGAAGTGATTGCTTCGGGTAAATATTCGCTTGTGCCGGTGAGTGTTTCGGAGGATTTTCAAAAAATTTACGGGCCGGAAGTAGTATCTACGCCTGAGGAGATTTTTTACTTCAAGTATTCACGTCAGCAAGGTTTTGGGCTCGTATCGTATGCCCACCGCGCCATTGGTCAATATCGTTATTACGGTCCTGGCGGCGTATACGCACAATATACCGATTCTACGTCCAATTCATTTATCAAAACCTGGGACATGAAGGACCTGCGTAAAACGCATATCCTTTATAATGTGGACGTAGGACTTGGCCCGAACACCTGTTTGTACCGAAAATTCCGCGACCCGGCTGCGACCAATGGCGGAGGAAATGATTATCCGTGGTATCGTTATGCCGATCTGTTGTTATTCCATGCCGAAGCTGCAACAAGAGCCAATGGCGCGCCAACCGCAGAAGCACTGGAAAGTCTGAATAAAGTGCGCCGCAGGGCATATGGTTATAATGCTGAAACTGCGTCGGCTGTGGATTTTAAACTGGCGGGCCAAACGGCAACGACATTCATCGACCTCGTTGTGCGCGAAAGAGGTTACGAAACCATGTACGAAGGAAAGCGTTGGCTCGACCTGAAACGCCTGGGCATTGCCAAACAGCGGATCAAAGAAGTGAAGAACATTGACGTTGCAGAAAAGCACATGATGTGGCCCATCCCAAATTCTGAATTGCTTTATAATAAGGCGCTGGACCCTGCAAAGGACCAAAATCCAAGCTATTAATTCCCTTTTCCTAACCAACCATTGATGAAAATGAAAAAGTATTTGGTTTATCTTATTGCGCTTATTTTTATTGCAAGCAGCCCTTCCTGCTCAGAAAAACAAAAAGAAGAATCAGCTGATTACACTGCCGACGTGATCGTTTACGGAGGAACTTCCGCGGCGGTTACTGCTGCCGTTCAGGTCATTAAGTCTGGTAAAAGCGTGCTTGTCGTTTCGCCGGACAAACATTTAGGCGGGCTTTCGGCTGGCGGGCTTGGATTTACTGATACAGGAAATAAATCCGTGATCGGAGGCCTTGCGAGGGAATTTTATCACCGGTTATACCAGCATTACGACAAGCCTGAGGCCTGGAAATGGCAGAAAAAGGAAGAATATGGCAATAAGGGTCAGGGAACTCCCGCCATGGATGGCAACGAGCGCACCATGTGGATCTTCGAGCCGCATGCTGCCGAGCAGGTTTTTGAAGATTTTGTTAAAGAAAACAACATTAAAATCTACCGTGACGAATGGCTCGACCGCAAGGGCGGAGTTGAGAAAAAGGATGGTAAAATTGTTTCTATCAAAACACTTTCGGGAAAAACTTTTGCGGGCAAAATGTTCATCGATGCTACTTATGAAGGCGACCTGATGGCTGCGGCGGGTGTAAAATACCATGTCGGACGAGAAGCAAACAGCGTTTACAATGAAAAATGGAACGGTGTGCAGGCTGGCGTTTTCCAGCACGGACATTATTTCAAGAAAAACATCAGCCCATACAAAGTGGAAGGCGATCCTAAAAGTGGCCTTTTACCTTATATAAGCGATGAGAAAATTGCAGAAAACGGCTCCGGTGATAACAAAATTCAGGCTTACTGCTTCCGTATGTGCCTTTCTGCCAATCCCGATAACCGCATTCCTTTCGAAAAGCCGGCAGGTTACGATCCCGCTAAATACGAATTGCTGTCAAGGGTTTACAAAGCGGGCTGGACAGAAACATTTGATAAATATGATCCTATTCCCAATAAAAAGACGGATACCAACAACCACGGACCATTCAGCACCGATTTCATTGGCCAAAATTACGATTACCCGGACGCAACTTACGAGCGCAGAAAAGAGATCATTAAAGAGCATGAATTGTATCAGAAAGGCTTAATGTATTTCCTGACCAATGATCCAAGTGTTCCAGCGGACGTGCGTAAGGAAATGAGCCAGTGGGGGTTGCCAAAAGATGAATTTAAAGACAATGGCGGCTGGCCGCATCAGATATACGTGCGTGAAGCGCGCAGAATGATCGGGCCGACGGTAATGAACGAGAACCACACGCTAGGTTTGGAAAAAGTTGAACAGCCGATCGGAATGGGTTCTTATGCATTGGATGCCCATAATGCACAGCGTTACGTAAAAGCAGACGGTTTTGTTCAGAATGAAGGAGACATTGGTGTACATCCAAAAACGCCTTACAGCATTTCCTACGCGTCTATTGTTCCTAAAAAGGAGGAATGCCAGAATCTGTTTGTTCCGGTTTGCTTGTCGAGCTCGCACATTGCTTACGGCTCGATCCGTATGGAGCCGGTTTTCATGATTTTGGGTCAAAGCGCAGCATCGGCAGCCGTGCAGGCGATTGATGCCAATGTTGCTGTTCAGGACGTGGATTACAGCAAATTAAAAGAGCAGCTTTTAAAAGACAAGCAAAAATTAGAATTGTAATATATTATTTTGTCAATTACATTTGCAGCCTAATTTTTGATGTATAAAAGGTCGATAGCCGGGTGAAAATCCGGCTATTTATATGAATTGAAATAACTCCTTAACCCGATAATAAATCAGAATGGCTACCATTACTGCTGAGCGATCAGATTTTTCCCACCTGTTTAGTGCCCCCGTCATTGTCGCTGCCCTCGGATATTTTGTTGATATATATGACCTGCTGCTTTTTGGGATAGTACGGCTGCCCAGCCTCGCGTCGCTTGGGCTTTCGGAAACGGAAATTTCTCTCACAGGCGCCAGCATCCTCAACTGGCAAATGACAGGTCTGCTGCTGGGCGGCATTCTTTGGGGTGTATTGGGAGATAAAAAAGGGCGCTTGTCTGTGCTTTTCGGCTCCATTATCACTTATTCGCTTGCCAACATTGCCTGTGGTTTTGTGCAGGATCCTGCAACTTATAAACTTTTGAGGTTCGTAGCAGGCATAGGCCTCGCTGGCGAGCTGGGTGCCGGAATTACACTGGTTTCGGAGATCTTGCCAAAACATTTACGCGCCATTGGCACATCGTTAGTGGCCGGAATCGGTCTTCTGGGCGCAGTGGTCGCCTATTTTACAGTGGAGTATTTCGATTGGCGTTATGCCTATTTCATCGGCGGCGGATTGGGGATATCATTGCTTTTATTAAGGATTGGTGTTTTTGAATCAGGGATTTTTAAAGATATCAAAAACCAGAAGCACGTTGAAAAAGGTAATTTCTTTGCGCTTTTTACGAATAGGGACAGGCTTTTCCGTTATCTCAAATGCATTGGAATCGGCCTTCCTACCTGGTTTGTGATCGGGATTCTGGCCACTTTCAGTAATGAATTCGGCAAAGCGCTGGGCATTGAAGGAGCCATAAAACCCGGGTTGTCCATCATGTGGTGTTACGTGGGTTTGTCTATGGGTGACTTGTGCAGCGGCTTTCTCAGTCATTGGTTAGAATCGAGGAAGAAGGCTGTATTTTATCTCATGATATTTACGTTAATATGGAGCGTCGTTTATTTGTATGCAGGAATTAAATCTGTGTCAACATTTTATGGCGTGGCAGCATTGCTGGGATTTGGGATTGGTTATTGGGCCATGTTCGTAACCATTGGTGCTGAGCAATTTGGGACAAATTTAAGGGCCACGGCCGCCACCACAGTGCCCAATATGGTGCGCGGGACGGTAGTGCTTATGACAACTTTATTTGCTACTTTTAAAGACTCGTTTTCGGTAATTAACTCAGGGGCGATGGTCGGAATTATTTGCTTTGCGATAGGCCTCTTTTGTATCCTGACGATTCCTGAAACACATGGCAGAGACCTGGATTTCTTAGAAGAATAGGGTTTGAAATACGTAATAACAACATTCAAAACATATAAAAAATGGAGAGACGCGTAGCGCTTAAGAGCATGGCAATGGCCGTGGGCGCAATGGCGGGCCTGCCTGCATGGGCATCCGGGTGGAGCAAAAGCACTTTGGAAAAAGGCACATTGCTTACAGCCGACCAGTCTAAAATATTAACTGGAATGGTGGAAACCATTATTCCAAAAACGGACACGCCGGGTGCGGGTGAACTGGGCGTAGGCGGTTTTGTTCAGAAAATGGTGACCGATTGCTATGACAGCAAGGCGCAGGCAAGCCTGAAAAGCGGCATTTCCAATCTGGACGAGCAGAGCATTCAGCGATTTGGAAAATCATTCGCGGATGCTGGAAAAGATCAGCGCATGGAGCTTTTGCAGGACATGGGCAAAGGCAGCGACGCGGGCCAGAAAGCGTTTTTAGGCATGGTTAAAAACCTGACCATTCAAGGTTATATGTCGTCCGAGTACGTGATGACGAATTTGACCCATTATGAAATGATCCCGGCACGTTACCACGGTTGTGTTCCGGTCAAAAAAGGCTAGAAGACCCTTTATCTTCCTCCTTTATTACAAAAAAACTATGGCGAATTTTAATATTGACAGTAAGAAAGCCCGCACCTACGATGCCATTGTCATTGGCTCGGGAATCAGTGGCGGCTGGTCGGCGAAGGAGCTGACTGAAAAAGGTTTGAAAACCTTGGTCTTGGAACGCGGCCGCGATGTGCAGCACATCAAGGATTATCCTACGACGAACATGATGCCGTGGGAATTTGAACACCGCGAAAGGCTTCCCAAAGAGATCACCGACGCGAACCCGATTGCCAGCAGATGCTATAATTTCAAAGAATCGTCTGCGCACTTTTTCGCCAAGGACAATGAGCATCCTTATGTACAGGAAAAGCCGTTTGACTGGATCCGGGGTTATCAGGTTGGAGGCAAGTCGCTGCTATGGGCACGCCAGACGCAGCGCTGGAGCAAGTACGATTTCGAAGGTCCGGCAAGGGACAAGTTCGCCGTTGAATGGCCGATCGGTTATGACGACATTGCGCCCTGGTACAGCCACGTTGAAAAATTTGCAGGCATAACCGGAAATAAAGATGGCATTGATACATTGCCGGACGGTGAATTCCTAGCTCCGCACGATCTGAACTGTGTTGAAAAATACTTTAAAGAATCAGTTTCAAAACAATATAAAGACCGCCATATTATCATTGGCCGTGCGGCGCATATTACCGATCCACAGCAGATTCACCTGGATCAGGGCCGTGCGAAGTGCCAGCATCGCACCATTTGCGAGCGCGGCTGTCCGTTTGGAGGCTATTTCAGCAGTAATTCTTCCACCATTCCGTGGGCGATGAAGACCGGGAATATGACATTGCGCCCGCATTCGGTTGTGCATTCGATCATTTACGACGACAAGAAACAAAAGGCAAGCGGCGTGCGGGTTATTGACGCGAATACAAAAGAAACAATGGACTTCTACGCGGACATTATTTTTGTAAATGCCGCCGCATTGAATAGTAACCTCATTTTGTTGAACTCAATATCATCCCGCTTCCCGAATGGCCTGGGCAATGACAGCGGTGTGTTGGGCAAATACGTAGCCTTCCACAATTATCGCGCAAGCATTTCCGGCGAGTACGAAGGCTTTCTGGATTCCACTACGGAAGGACGGCGCCCAAACAGCGGCTACATTCCAAGATTCCGCAATGTTTATAAGCAGGAAACGGACTTTTTGAGAGGTTATGCAGCCGGTTTCGGAGCTAACCGCCAGACATACAATGACAGGAACGGAATGGGTGAATCATTGAAAGCGGGCCTTTTGGAAACCAAATATGGCAATTGGAGCGTGGGCTCACATATGATGGGCGAGACGATTCCGAAAGAAAGCAATTATGTGGCGCTGGATCAGACGATGAAAGATCCGTTTGGCATGCCCCAGCTCAAAATATCCGTAGGATACGATGATAATGATGAGAAAATGATCAAGGATTACGTTGAGCAGGTGAGCGAAATGTTTGAAAAAGCCGGTTTTAAGAATGTAAAAGCCAATGACGGGCACAGAAACCCTGGTAACGACATTCACGAAATGGGTGGCGTGAGAATGGGCAAGGACCCGAAAACTTCTATGCTCAATAAGTTCAACCAGCTGCATGCCTGCAAGAATGTGTTTGTTACCGATGGTGCTTGTATGACTTCAACCTCAACACAAAATCCATCACTGACTTATATGGCTTTGTCTGCAAGAGCGGTTGATCATGCGGTTAAGGAAATGAAGGCCAAAAATTTATAATTGCTACAATGTATTGCAAACCGCCACCTGACCTGTGGCGGTTTTTTTGTTGTCCATACACTGCAAACCGTATAATAAAAAAAGTTTTAGTTTTTTTTTAATTAAGACTAAGGGGATTTGAGTACAAAAAAGTCTTTTAATTATTACATTAAATAAAGACTCAATGCACGATCCTTTGCTTAACCAGGAATCAAAGCGCACAAGTACATTTGTGTCTCCTTTATACGAAGGGAAGAGTAGTGTCAGTGAAATCGATTCTGCCGTCTTTTTAAAGGCAACATTTGAACAAAATCCAGGTAAAGGCCTCGAATTGTTGTTCAGGCGTTATTACAACCCGCTTTGCAGTCATGCAGTAAGATTTGTTTACTCCAAACAAATTGCAGAGGACCTGGTTAGCGAAGTGTTTTTTCAGTTTTACAGGACCAGAGCATACGAGAATATTACATCTTCTTACACGAGCTATTTGTTCAGGTCGGTACGGAACGAATGTTATACGTATATGCGTAGAGAGTTCGGCAAAATGGCTTCGCTGGAAGCAAATGAAGAAAACACAATTTCAACCTACCATCAGCAGCCGGACGCTGAAATACATTACAATAATCTCTTCCTGAAAGTGAATGAAGTCATTGCACGCCTGCCCATGCAATGCCAGAAAGTCTTTTTGCTCAGCCGTTTCGAAAACAAAAAATACCACGAGATCGCGGACGAGCTGCATATTTCACCCAAAACGGTGGAAGTGCATATTTCCAAAGCATTAAAACACCTCAGGCTCGCGCTGAATGGGGAGTGGATGATATCTGCCGGGCTCACATTGCTGAGCTTCGTGTAAAACCTGTGATCAGGCTCACAATGAGCCCTACTTCGAACTGAAAACATTATGAAAACAATTGTATCGAAATACATGCTGTTCGAGTACTTGGCGGGACGCGCCAATCCTCTGGAACGGCAATTGGTGGAGGATTGGATCCGCGATCAGGAGAATGCGGAAGCCTTCAACCAGTGGCTGATGGAATATGAAACAAAATGCCCGCAATTTGTTCCGGACCAGGATGCCGCCATCAGTATTTTGCTGCATCGCCTGGAAACAGATATTGAACCGGCGGCGGAATTTTCAAAATCAATCGTACAAAATCCCAGACCCAACTTTTTCTCAGCCCGTTCCAATAGTTTTTGGCTGATGGCCGCTTCGGTTACATTCTTTGTCGGAGCTGGCTGGTGGTTTCGCGAACCGTTGCAATACAAAACTTATCAAACCGCCTATGGGCAAACAACTGATGTGTATTTAGAAGACGGCAGCCGCGTGGCGCTTAATTCCAATTCAAAACTAAGAATTCCAAGATTTGGCTTTAATGACGAAGTCAGAAATGTGGACCTGGAAGGGGAGGCTGAGTTTTCTGTGAGCCATACCATTGATCATAAGCGGTTCGTCGTAAAAACTTCGGATCAATTCCAGGTAGAAGTGTTGGGAACAACATTTTCCGTTTTCGCCCGTCCGCGTGGAACAAAAGTGGCTTTGAAAAGCGGAAGTGTCCGCATTGATTATTCTCAAAACAATGAGCGAAAGGAAGTAATGATGGAGCCAGGCGACCTGGCTGTGGTAGATCATGCAGGAGCAGTTAAGCTTGCCAAAAAGCAGGACACCAACACATTTGCTATGTGGAAAGAGCAGCGCTATGTCTTCAATTCTACATCTGTTAAAGACATCTTGGCAATGATCGACGAAAATTTTGGCCAGAAAGTGAAGCTTTCCAGCGCAGAAATGGCACAGCGGACCATTACGGGAAACTTCAAAACGAAGAATGCTGACGAGCTTTTGAAAACAGTTTCAGAAGTTCTCGACATGAAAATTGAGCAAAACGGAGATACGGTCCTTTTAAAAAACCAATAAATACCTAAATCAATTGACTATGAATATAACGCTATCAGCTAAGCAATGGGCAGCGATCGGGATTGTGCTGATGACGCAATCCTCGCTGGTTGCCCACTCCCAGATTATCGCTTACGCCTCAATCCCAACCAGACAGCACCATGCTTTTGGTCAGGAAATGAAGCTTAAAAACGTACTGCTGGACTTGCAGAAACATTACGGAGTAGAAATTATCTTTGAAGATCGTCTTGTACGGTCTGTTAATGTTGCAATGGGTACATTGGATTTCAATCAGTCACTTGAAAAAAATCTGGGCTTATTGCTGCAGCAAAATGGTCTGACATTCAAAAAGACAAGAAAAAATACTTTTGTAATTACCGAAGTCAAAGCAAAAGAGGTTGCTCCTATAAAGGAAGAAGCGAAGGAAACGGGAGGTTTACCAGAGCAGACCCTTAATCCTGAAACCGTCATTTTCTCAACAACTTCACAGCAAGCGACCGTTGACAGGACCATTAAAGGTAAGGTTTCGGACGAGGCGGGAAGTGGCTTGCCTGGTGTGAGCGTGGTTTTGAAAGGAACACAGCGAGGAACCTCCACAGGTTCAGGAGGTGAATTCACATTGGATATTCCGGATGGCGCCGGCCAGAATGTGCTCGTAATGAGCTTTGTAGGTTATAAATCGCAGGAGGTTACGGTTGGTAGCCAGTCGAGCATTAATGTGGCCATGCTGCCCGACGAAAACGCGTTGGATGAGATCGTTGTTGTGGGTTACGGCTCTGTAAAAAAATCTGACCTTACGGGGGCCGTAGGAACCATTAAAGGTGAAGTTTTGCAGGAACGTCCGGCCTCATCATTGAATCAGGGACTTTCCGGCCGCATTGCCGGGGTGAATGTTTCATCCAACTCGGGCCGTCCGGGTGGTCGTGCTAACATCCGTATCCGTGGAGCCAGCTCCATTTCTGTGTCCAATAACCCGCTGTATGTCATCGACGGAGTGATCCTGAATGCAGTTGAGCTTGGAAACGGAAGTACGCCCATTGATTACATTAACCCCAATGACATTGCTTCTATTGAAGTTTTGAAAGATGCCTCATCCACAGCTATTTATGGTGCGCGCGGTGCTAATGGCGTTATTCTTGTTACGACCAAGCGTGGAACATCCGGTGGTGGTAAAGTGACTTACGACAGCGATTTCAGCATTGGTGTTGTTCCAAAAAAATTGCCTGTTCTAAATTCGAGAGAGTTTCTGCAAGTAGAGGAAACCCTATATGCCAATGCTGCAAAATATGATCCCGTGGGCTGGGCAACCGGCACAAAATATACCGACCCCAAATTGAAGCGGACCAATCCACTGCTTTTCGATTCCAGTGGCAATCCGCTGTATGACACAGATTGGCAGGATGAAACATTTCAAAAAGCATTTACCCAAAATCACCAGCTTGGGCTGACGGGCGGGAGCGAAAAGGGTAGCTATGGTGCTTTTTTAAATTACCGCAATGAAAACGGGATTGCACGCGAATCATGGCAGAAACGTTTTGCAGGCCGTTTTGTATTCGATAGCCAGATCAAAAGCTGGCTGAAAGTGGGCGGAACGCTTGGTTATACAGATCAGAACGAAAAACAAATTGATCAGCTGGGAGGCGGCGGGATCACTGCGATGCGCCAGGTTTTGGAAGCATTACCTATTATTCCTGTAAAATATCCTGACGGCAAATGGGCCAGTAACAGGGATTACCCGGGTATGGAAGGAGGCGATAGTCCCCTTAGGGTTGTTGCAGAGCGCCTTTTCTACCTGCGGACGCAAACAATGCTTGGGAATATGTATGCAAGCATCAGACTGGCCGACGGACTTGAACTGAGATCAACAGTTGGAACCAATGTGATCAACCAGCGTGAAGATTACTTTGCTGCCGCTGGCCTTCAATACATTTCTAATAATGGTGACGCTTCCATAACCAGCAGAAGGTTTAATTCATGGCAGTTTGAAAATTACCTGACCTATGCAAAGGAATTTGGTAAAATACACGCTGTAAATGCAGTGCTGGGGTTATCCTGGCAGCACGTGGATCGTTTCGACAATGCGGCGAGAAGCCAGAATTTTACGGATACTTATTTTCAGTTCAATAACCTCGGTGCAGGCGCTACCGCACTGGCGCCATCTTCCAGCGCTTCTGCGTACGGACTTAACTCTTACTTCGCAAGACTTAATTACAGCCTGATGGATAAATATCTGGTGACATTCACCGGTCGTCTGGATGGTTCGTCCAAGTTTGGGGATGCCAACCGTTATGCATTCTTCCCATCTGCTGCTCTCGCCTGGCGGGTAAGTGAAGAAGAATTTCTTAAAAATGTGGCTGCAATTTCCAACCTGAAAATCCGTGCGAGTTATGGAGCGACAGGAAACTCTGAAATTCCGGCTTATCGCGCTTTGGCAGGTTTACAGAGCTATGACGTCATATTTGGAGGTGTCCGTAACATCGGAACGGGTGTGAACCGTATGTCAAACTCAAATCTTCAGTGGGAAAAAACACAGCAGGTGGATTTTGGTATCGAACTGGGAATACTTTCCAACAGACTCAGCTTCGAACTGGATCTGTACAGAAGAAAAGTAAACAAAATGTTGCTGGATGCGCCGCTTCCATTGAGCAGCGGTTATGGAAGCATTTTTACCAATGTCGGCAGCATGGAGAACAAGGGTGTTGAATTTGCGGTGAATTCCACAAACATCAAGAGTGGTGATTTTTCATGGAGCACAACATTCAATATTTCTGTGAACAAAAACAAGGTGCTGGCGCTATCGGGAGGCAGTGACATTTTTTCGGGAAATACGATTGTGCGGGTAGGAGAGCCGGTTGGATCGTTCTTTGGGCGGGTTCATGAAGGGACCTGGTCTACGGCAGAAGCCGAGGTGGCCAAAAAATATAACATGCTGCCCGGTGATGTTAAGTACAAGGACCTTAATAACGACGGGGCCATAAATGATAATGACCGTGCGATCATTGGAAAAGGGATTCCTGATGGTTTTGGGACATTCCTTAACACATTTCAGTACAAAGCATTGTCCTTGACTGTTGACTTGCAATACATGTACGGCAACGATGTTCTCGACAGAAGTATTCACTCTGCGGAGGACAGGCAAGGCATTGCTAACAGCTACAAAACGGTCCTGAATGCATGGACCGAAACCAATCAGAACACGCCGATCGCGCAGGTGCGTCCGATCAACGCCTATTACACGACCAATAATGACAGCCACAAGGTGACCGATGCTTCATTTATCCGCGGACGCAACCTGCTGCTTGCGTATACATTCCCTGCTTCTATGGTGTCGAGGCTTAAACTGGATCGTTTGAGGGTTTACGGTTCGGTTCAGAACTTCTTCGTGACAACCAAATACAAGGGTTATGACCCCGAAGTTTCTAACTCAGGTTCGCCTTTTGACCAGGGATTTGGCTTGTACGATTATCCGAAGCCAAGAGTTTTCATGCTCGGCTTGAACATTGGTTTATAACATCATTAAAGACTCTTACTTGAAGTAAAATGAATAAATTAACTAAAAGAATCGGCCTGCTCACAACATTTTTGAGCGTATTCTGGGCAACGGGATGCAGTGACTTCCTGGACGAGTCCGATCCCAGCAATTTTACGGTAGAGAATTATTTCACGCAGCCTGCACATGGCAGGAGTTCTGTAAGTGCCATATATGCACCTTTGCGTGATCCGCTAGGCAGTGGATTCGGTGGCGGCCCCTGGATGATGACCGAATTCGCAACCGGTCTGGCAGGAACGGATTTGGGGCAGGCTGTGAACAGCTATTTTGTCAAAGACCTCCGAAACACTTCGGATAATGGTTATGGCCAAACTTATTGGGGCTCCTATTATCGGGGAATTGCGAACGCAAATTTATCCATCGCCAAAGTGCCGACTATTCCGGCCATGGATGCCGCGGAAGTGAAGAAACTCCTTGGGGAAGCATATTTTCTTAGAGCGTTTTATTACTTCAATCTCGTTCGGCTGTTTGGTAACATTCCACTGGTCACTGAGCCCGTTAATCTGGATTCGGAACAATTGAAACCGTCCGCGTCGAGTCCTGAAGATGTATATAATCTAATTGTTTCCGATTTGAAGCTAGCCGAAGAATCGGGTTTGCCGTGGACAGATGCAACAGGAAAAGTAAGTATGGGTGCTGTAAAGTCGTTGCTATCGCAGGTTTACCTTACTATGGCAGGATTTCCTTTGCAAAAAGGCGCTACACATTACGCACTGGCAGCAGCAAAAGCAGCAGAGGTGATAGATTCAAAGCAATTTAAACTATTCACTACTTATGCAGATCTGCACAATCCGGCTAAAAAGAATGTGGAAGAGAACATCTTCATGATCCAGTTCCGCACGCAGCTCCTTCCTTCAAGCTGGCAGGTTTCGATCATTCCTTACAACAAAAACATCTCACAATATTCGGATGAAACGGGTGGGATTTATTCGACAGGGGATTTTGTGAAATCGTACGATGCGGCCGATCTACGGATTCAGGAGAAACAATTTTTCTATACTAAATTCACCAATGAGACAGATCGCACCAAAGAAGTGGATCTGGGTGGATATTTTATTTACAAACATTTTGATAACGTAGCGCAAACCAGCACTGCGAATAGTGATCTGAACTGGCCTGTAATCCGTTATGCCGATGTTTTGCTGACATATGCCGAAGCTGCCAACGAAGCAACCGGCCCGTCTGCCAAGGTTCTTGAATCGGTTAATGCCATCAGAACCCGTGCGCAACTGCCTGCATTGGCAGGACTAGCGAAGGACAAATTGCGTGAAGCAATCTGGAAAGAGCGCTGGCACGAGCTGTGTTTCGAAAACATCACCTGGTTTGATATGGTGAGACTGAGGAAAGCGTTCAATGTAAAAACCAAAACTTTTGAAAATTATGTGGGTCATAAATTCTCTTACGGGCCAACTGTGACAGAAAGGGAATTGCTGTTCCCGATCCCTACTTCTGAAATTCGCAACAACACCAGCTTGCGCCAGAATAATGGATATTAAGTTCTGAATGTAGATTTGGGTTAGTTATTGAGCTTTATATAGTATAAGCCGCTGAAAATTTTCAGCGGCTTTTTTATTGCTGGCATCGTATTTGAAGGTCAGGAGATAACATCACCAAACTTGATACTAACAATGAGAAAGTTAACAAGAACCATTTTTGCAAATTTAACTATTGCAGCCGGCGTGTTGCTCGTTAGTTGTAACTCAGGATCTGATAAAGACAGAAAGGAACTGGCAAACGCCGAGGAAAAGGCGCTTGAAACAGCGGATGAAGCCAGTGAAGAAGTTGCCAACACTTCCGACACAACGGACATGGCCGATGCGAAAGAAGATTTGCTGGAAGCGAACCAGAAGCTCAACGAAAAGCAGCGCGATTACATGGCCTCGTTGAAAAAAGAAGAATCAAAATTGCAGGAGCGCATTGCAAAGCTTAACGATAAAATAAAGTCTTCGGATGGAGATGCTAAAAAGCGCTTAACGGCAAAAATGGATAAAGCAGTAAAAGAGCGCGATCTGCTGCAAGCCAACATTCTCGAAATGGCCAAGCCAATGGAGGACAAGCGGCTGGAAACTGTGCAAAAAGAAGTACAGCAACGGATCGTTGCTATCAATAAGGAATTGAGTGAAGAGTAAAAACAGAACGCCCTTATAGTTGTCATGCTGAGCGTAGTCGAAGCACGTTACCAAGGAGTAGCGTGCTTCGACTACGCTCAGCATGACAAGTATAGGAGCGCTCAGGCTAGCAGAATAAGTTAGCTTAGGTTCACGGATTTAATCAGATAAACCGATTGATCAAATTCTCCAAATACTCCTGCTTACCTGAAAGCGTTGCAGGTTCGCCTTTGCTTGCTGCCAGGTCGAACAGATCTTCCAGTTTTAATTGTCCTTTTTCGTAATCTGCGCCTTTGCCGCTGTCGAAGCTTGCGTAACGGTCGGTGCGGATTTTGTCATATTCACCGTTTTGGATGATCTTATCTGCGACGATTAGGGCTCTTGCCACTGTATCGATACCACCGATGTGTGCGTGGAATACATCTTCAACATCCGTTGAGTTACGACGACGTTTTGCGTCAAAGTTGATTCCGCCGCCTTGCAGTCCACCACCTTTCAGGATTACCAGCAATGCTTTTGTCCATTCTGCGATGTCGTTCGGGAACTGGTCTGTATCCCATCCATTTTGATAATCTCCGCGATTGGCATCGATAGAACCCAAAATTCCTGCATCAACAGCAACTTGTAATTCGTGTTCAAAGGTGTGTCCAGCCAATGTAGCGTGGTTCACTTCCAGGTTTAATGCAAAGTCACCCAGCAAATCGTGCTGGCGAAGGAAACCAATGACCGTTGCCGCATCGTAATCATACTGGTGTTTTGTAGGCTCGCAAGGTTTTGGCTCGATAAAGAATTTGCCTTTAAAACCATTTGCACGTGCATAAGCAACAGCCATTTTAAGCATTTGCGCGAAATGTTCCTGCTCACGCTTCATATCCGTGTTTAGCAAGGTCATATAGCCTTCACGACCTCCCCAGAACACGTAATTTTCTCCGCCTAATGCGATTGTAGCGTCCAAAGCCATTTTCACCTGTGCACCTGCATGCGAAACAACATCAAAGTCGGGATTGGTAGAAGCACCATTCATGTAGCGATGGTGGCTAAACAGGTTAGCAGTTCCCCAAAGTAATTTAACACCGGATTCTTTTTGTTTTTCACCCAAATAAGCCGTCAATGCTTGCAGACGCTTTTCGTTCGTCTTCACATCGTCGTCATAGTCTACAACGTCCAGATCGTGGAAGCAATAGTAAGGAACGCCTAGCTTGGTGATAAATTCAAATGCCGCATCAGCCTTATCTTTTGCACGGTCAACAGCATCTGATTTTTTGTCCCAAGGGTAAAAAAGTGTAGGGCCTCCAAATGGATCAAGTCCCGAGCCGCAGAATGTGTGCCAGTAAGCAACAGCAAAGCGAAGGTGGTCTTTCATGCTTTTACCGGCTATAATGCGGTTCTCATCATAAAAGCGATACGCTAGTGGATTATCTGTTTCAGGACCTTCAAATGCGATTTTGCCGATTCCTTTAAAATACTCCTGTTCTCCGAGTAAGATGCTCATTGTGATTTGTTCTTTATTAATAAGTGTAAGATTGACATTTCATGCTGCAATACTATCACTTTTTTCTGAATTATTTGCAGTGAAAATAAAAAGAGGAGCAGAAATCATTTCTGCTCCTCTTTTTCAATAAAAATTTTGAATCGCTCAAAAGAACTTCGCGCGGCGATCTTCGATTTTGGCATTCTCGCGAATGGCTTCATTTACCAGATACGACATGCGGCTTTCCAAAGATTGTGTCAACTGCGTCTTGTATTGCGTATAGTCAGCGATCTTCGGCGCTTCTGTTTTGCTAACCAACTCCATGATGAAAACACCATTTTCGCCAGTAAACACACCTGATTTCTGACCTGGTTTCAAGCCAAATGCTTTACCCAGTGCAATTGGATCAAATCCTGCGCTGGTAAGAAAACCGGTTGCAAGGGAAATGTCTGTTGCGTTTTCAACCAATGCACCTGCGCCATATTTGGCAGCGATTGCAGGAAGATCACCCGTTGCGCCTTTCAGCTTCGCAGTGATTTGCTCAGCCTTGATCTGGTTACGCACTTTTGTTGTCAGTTCATCGCGGAAGTCAGCCACTTTTACATCCTTCGCGTCGGACTTGCCAACCAAAACAGCTACGATATATTGTTCCTCGGTTTCAAATACAGGAGAAACTTCGTTAATGTCTGAATCATCCTTAAATGCCCATCTTACGATATCACGGCCGTTCTGAATTGCATTAATGTTCGTTGCAGATTCAGGGATACGGTTTGCATTGGCTACAACCAATGCTTTATTTTTCTTAACAGCTTCATCAAATGCTGTTTTTGTTTTTACAGTGTTCGCAAATTCATCCGCCTTTCTGTAAGCCTCGTCACGTGTTGCCTGGCTTGGGGCAATCGTTTTTCCAATGGCTGCAATGCGGTACAATGTGTTTGATTTCGGATCGGTAACCTTGATAATGTGGAAACCAAACTGGCTTTCTACCAATCTCGGGATCAAGCCCGGAGCCGTTGCAGAAAAAACAGCTTCTTCGAAAGGCTTAACCATTTGCCCATTATTCTGGAAATAGCTCAGGTCGCCTCCACGCTGTGCAGACTGCGGATCAGCGCTGGTTGTTGCTGCTAATGCTTCAAAATTGGCACCGGCACGAATCTGTGCAAGAATGCCTTCTGCTTTCGTACGAGCCGCAGCTTTTGCAGAGTCAGATTGGTTTTCAGCACGGATCAGAATGTGACTTGCTCTTGCAGAAGCAACCGTATCAACGCGTGTTCCGCCGTATTTGTAAATATAATAAGTGTTGCCTTCGCGGTAAGGACCGTAAACACCACCCGGAACGAATGTTTTCACGGCTTCTTTCAACTGGTCAGACATGGTTCCCAATGACATATTAATAGGAAGTGGAATGTCTGAGTTCATGCTTGCGAAAGCCGAATCGTTTTGTGCCGTAGCCAGGCCGCGTGCAAGTTCTTTGATTTCGCTATACAATGCAGCGCTGTCGTCTTTGGCAGGCTGGATCGGAAATGTAACGTATTCGATTGAACGTGTATCTGTTCCTTTGTATTCCGAACGGTGCGCGCTCAGATAATCTTCAAGTTGTTTGTCTGTAACTTTGATTGTTGTATCTACCACCGAGAAATAAGGCACATACAGGTAACGCAATGTTGCTTTGCTGGTTTGAGCCACATATTCCTTTTCAGCTTGCGCTTTCGGAATGTAGGTGGAAAGTTTCAGCATGTTTTCATATTTGGCACGTGTGCGTTCTTCACGAAGGCTTTTCTCAAAATTCTCCCATGATTTTTGTTGTTCAACAGGAAGTGTTTTCAGGTTTTTCAGATAATTAACAACGGCGTTTTTATCAAATTTACCCGTAGTAGGATCAGAAAAAGCTTGTAGAATCGATGGGCTTATGTGATTTCCCTGAACCATGTCAACCAGTTCCTGGTCAGTAACTGTCAGTCCAAGATCTTCAAATTCTTTTTTGTAGGCAATGTCAACTACGAATTGGTTCCAGGCCTGATCCCTCAGCGAAGCCAGCTCATTTTCGTTCAGGCTGCGTCCCGACTGCGCTTCGTAATTTTGACGAAAGCCGTCTACGCGCGCTTGAAAGTCTTTGATGTTAATGTCCTTGCCGGCGATCTCACCAACAGTCTGGTCATTTCCGCCTCCAAGCATGGAATTTGGGCCCATTAAGTCGCCCCCCACCATAAAAAGAATTAAACTGATCGCGATAACCGTCACAGCGATCCCGGATTTTTCTCTGATTTTTGTAATTAAAGCCATTTTCTCGATTCAAATTAGTCCGCAAAATAAAATCTTTTCTTCGTGGAATGCAAGAGGTTATGCTGAATGCATGTGTTTCAAATTGAAAGCATACATAATTAGCATAAAAATACTGAAGAAGACCCCAGCCATGGATGTAATAACACCCAGCCATCCACCGATCAGAAACAGCGGCAACAGAAATGCAACGGCGATTCCACCCATATATAAGTAGAACCCTCTTTTGTCAAGATTCCACATTAAATAGGCCGCAAAAAGGGACAGCGATTCGAAGATCAGCATTATGATCGCCCCGGTTTTGATCGACCCGGCGGTCGTCTGTTCGATCACGGCTTCAAACATTCTGTCCATGGTCTTCGTATCCGCAGTCGTTGCTTGATTTTCAAGATTTTCGCGCACGCCTTCAAATGTTTCACGGGTTTTGTCGGCCATGATCTCGGGGTTCCATAATCTTTCCGATTGGGTCCAGAGACCAGAAACGGAACTCATAAAAGTCAGGATGCACAATATGGTAAGGAACGTAGGACGATTTACTGTTTCACTCATTGGGTAGTAAATAATATCAGCAGGATTTTCTGATGAAAGATGTAAAATTTGTGGTTTTAGCTGAAAACACCAAAGCCATTTGAATATTCTTATAAGTGAACATACATTTGTCATTTTTAGTCCGAAAATATTACAACAACCCAAAGACCAACTGTTATGAGCTTACAAATTCTGACCGATCGCGTTAAAAATATCCTGGGAACCGACAGCGGCCTTGATGCCACTGTTAAATTCAAAACGGAGGAAGGAAGCGTATTTATAGATACCAAATCAGTTCCCAATTCAGTGACAAATGACGACCTGGAAGCAGATTGCACTTTTGAAGTTTCCACAAAAAATGCCCTTAAACTCATCGATGGCGATCTGAATGCTATGATGGCTTATATGACCGGCAAACTTAAAATCGACGGTGACATGGGTGTCGCCATGAAAATCGCTGAAACTTTCGGGGGACGTTAGTAGGCTTTTGAAACCATTTCCTTTTCACTCCTGACGGTTAAAATTTTAATACAACCTAAATCATGACGTGTTATGGAACAGCAAATTGAACCCGGCAAAAATGAAATCAGGCGCAGGGATTTTATAAAAGCCGGCGCTCTGGCGGCAGGGACTTTTATGATTGTTCCGCGGCATGTTTTGGGCAAAGGTTTTATCCCGCCCAGCGATAAACTGAACATTGCCGCAGTGGGTTGCGGGGGAAAAGCCGATGTGAATATTCGGCTATCCTATAATGAAGGAACGGAAAATATTGTCGCATTATGTGATGTGGACGACCGCCAGGCTGTAAAATATCGCAAGCAATTTCCGAATGCGCCTTATTATAAGGATTACAGGAAAATGCTCGAAAAGGAAGCCAAAAACATTGACGCCGTGCTGGTTACCACGCCGGACCATATGCATTTCCCTATCGCAATGGCGTGTATGGAACTGGGAAAACACGTTTACGTTGAAAAGCCACTTACCAAAGACATTTGGGAAGCGCGTAATCTTACAAACGCTGCCAAAAAATATAAAGTGGTGACCCAAATGGGCAACCAGGGAAGCAGCAGCGATGGCACCAGACAAACAGAAGCATTGGTTCAGTCGGGTGTCATCGGCGACGTGCACAAAATTGAAGTCTGGACAGACCGCCCTGTTTGGCCGCAAGGCGTAAAATCGCCCAAAGACAAAGGAGAATCGCAGCCCGTTCCGCAAGGCGTGGATTGGGATCTCTGGCTTGGAACGGCTCCAAAACGGGATTATCATGAAGCCTATATGCCGTTCAGATGGCGTGGTTACTGGGATTTTGGCACTGGCGCATTGGGCGATATGGGCTGCCATTTCATCGACGTGCCATTCCGCGCATTGAAGCTGGGCTATCCAACCTCGGTGGAATGCAGTGTAGGGTCGGTTTATGCTGACTTTTTTGAGCAAGCGTTTTTCGACGATGTTGCGCCGCCTTCTGCCTCCATACATTTAAAATTCGCTTCCAAAACACCTGGTAAGGACATTAGTTTTTCCTGGTACGATGGCGGAATGCGCCCGCAGTTGCCGGAAGCCTGTGACTATAAAACCGTTTTTGGAAGTGTGGATGGCGGAATGCTTTTCACCGGGACAAAAGGAATTATCAGCGCAGAAATGTTTGGTAACAATCCACGCTTATGGCCGGAAAAGAAATTTGAAACCGTAAGGCCGAATATAAAACCACGCGCATTGGTTCCGGGTGGATCGGAAGGGCATCAGCAGCAATTCGTTCAGGCGTGCAAGAAAGGCCATGGCACTTACACGAGTTCGGCTTTTGAAGAATCGGGTCCTTTAACGGAAATTGTGTTAATGGGAAACCTTGCCGTGCGGTCTTATCTGCATCGGGAGCCCAAAGCTGACGGAAAAGGTGGGTTCAATTTTCCTGGAAGACAAAAACTAATCTGGGACGGAGCCAACATGAAGATTACCAACTTTGACGTAGCTAACCAGTTTGTGAAGAGAGAATATCGTACGGGGTGGTAAATGGCTTAGTGCTAGCCCGCTCCGCCATCACAACTCCAGCTCCCGCAAATACATCTGAATCGTATTTTCCAGTCCCAAATAAAGCGCATCCGAAATCAGGGCATGGCCGATGGAAACTTCATCCATCCACGGAATGCTCTGTTTCAAAAAATGAAGATTATCCAGGCTCAGATCATGTCCTGCATTTAAACCTAAGCCCACTTCCCGGGCTTTTTCTGCTGCTTGTACAAACGGAAGCACGGCTTTTTGACGGTTTTCGAAATAATGTGCAGCGTAAGGCTCTGTATAAAGCTCCACCCGGTCGGCGCCGCAGATCTTAGCGCCTTCGACCATTCTTTCATCGGGATCCACAAAAACAGAAACGCGGATGTTGGCAGATCTAAATATCTGGATTAAATCGGTGAGCTCGCTTCGGTTGTTGATGGTGTCCCAGCCTGCATTGGAAGTGATCGCATGCAATGCATCGGGCACAAGCGTAACCTGATCCGGTTTATTAGCCAGCACAAGCTCGACGAATTTTTTTTCAGAAGGATTTCCCTCAATGTTAAATTCAGTGGTCACAACCTCCTTCAAATCATAAACATCCTGATAGCGGATGTGTCGCTCATCGGGTCTCGGGTGCACAGTAATGCCTTGCGCACCAAACCGCTCACAATCCAGCGCCACTTTAAGAACATTAGGATTATCACCACCGCGGGAGTTGCGGAGTGTTGCAATCTTGTTGATATTAACGCTTAGTCGGGTCATGGGAATAATTTGGAATGAGTGAATGAGTGAATGAGTGAATGTTTGTGAGCCTATGCGCTGAATGAGCACAATTTATAATGATTCGCTTAACTTTGCAGCCCGATTGACAAATTTAATGAGTCATAAGTTGAATTTTAAAATATTCACTCATTCGCTCATTCAGTCATTCAAAATTAATTTTTCATTCACTTATTCAGTCATTCATCGCACCGGCGACCCGGTCATTCAAAATTAACAATATATGTCACTTAAAACCCAAGTTGAATCAGGCATCAAAGATGCTATGAGGGCCAAAGATCAGGATACATTGCGGGCTTTGCGCGCGATTAAGTCGCTTATACTTTTAGAGGAAACAAAAGGCGGCGCGACAGGCGAACTGACTGCGGATGACGAACTTAAATTGCTTACCAAGGCGGCCAAGCAACGCAGGGAATCAGCTGATATTTACAAAACACAGAACCGTCCTGATCTTCTGGAAAAAGAGGAAGCCGAACTGGCCATTATCGAGCAATTTTTGCCAAAACAACTTACAGAAGACGAGGTTAAGGCCAAATTGCAGGATATTATCGCTCGGGTAGGGGCCTCCTCGCCTGCGGATATGGGCAAAGTGATGGGCGTTGCGACCAAAGAGTTGGCGGGACAGGCAGACGGACGTGTGGTTTCTACTTTGGTAAAGAGCTTGTTAGCATGAAATTACTGGATGTTCTCATCCTCATTCCCCTTCTCTGGGGAGCATTGCATGGTTATCGCAAAGGGCTTTTGATTGAAATTATCGGGATTGCCGGGCTTGTGATAGCCATGATTTTGGGTTTCAAATTCTTAGGGTTGGGAATGGAGATTCTCACTCCTTATTTCAGTGATAGTGTGGCCAAGAAAATCCTTCCTTATGTTGGGTTTTCGGCCATTTTCTTTCCTACTATTTTTCTTTTAAACCAATTCGGCTATTCTATCCGCCGTTCGCTTCGCTATTCTATTTTAGGGACGTTTGATAGTGTGGCCGGTGGTATGGTAGGCGTGCTGACCTGGGTTTTCGGGATCAGCGTTTTCTTTTGGCTGGTCAACGCCATTGGCGTGAAAATTCCTGCACATAGAACGGATGACACTTACCTTTATCCGATTGTCGTGCCCGTTGCTCCAAACCTGATCACCAAAGCACTCACATTAATGCCTTCGGGAACTGAACTCATCAAAGAATGGAAGCGGGAATATCTGGACGAGGAAGAGAAGCCGGTTTCTGAGCAAGAGGAGTAATGATAAAGCAAATGCCAGAGTTTTGAACTTTCAAAATTCCTTAGAGGTTACGTTCCGTAGTTGAGTTTCAGTAACTTTGCAGATAAATCGTCCAAATGCTCCTCGCATTGGGCCAACAGAAAGAAAAAATGATTGAAGTTAATAAGCGGCAGGATATCCGGAAAATGGACGTTGAACAGCTAAAAAGCTGGCTGGCCACGCATGGAGAAAAAGGCTTTCGTGCCAAACAAATATTTGAATGGATCTGGAAAAAATCAGCCCATTCTTTTGATGAAATGACAAACTTGTCGCTCGCGACCCGTCAGTTGCTGAACGAACACTTCTTGATCCATTCGCTGGACATTGCGAAACAGCAGCAAAGCAACGACGGAACAATAAAATCGGCATTCAAGCTTTTTGACGGCAATCTGGTCGAAGGCGTTCTAATTCCGGCCGCCGACCGCATGACTGCTTGTGTGAGCAGCCAGGTAGGTTGTTCGCTAACCTGCAAATTCTGCGCTACGGGTTATATGGACCGCAAACGCAACCTGGAAGCAGGAGAGATTTACGATCAGGTTGTAGCCATCGCGAGACAAGCCGAAGGAAGTTTCAAGGCTCCCTTAACCAACATTGTATACATGGGCATGGGCGAACCTTTGCTTAATTATGCCAATGTGCTGGAATCCATCGCTCATATTACGTCGCCGGAAGGCCTGAATATGTCGCCAAGACGCATCACGGTTTCCACAGCAGGCATTGCCAAAATGATTAAAAAATTGGGTGATGATGAGGTGAAGTTCAGGCTTGCGTTGTCATTGCACGCAGCAAATGATGAGAAGCGGAACCAGATTATGCCGATCAACGAGTCTAATTCACTGGACAACCTGGCGGAGGCTTTAAACTATTTTTATAAGAAAACCGGCAACCGGATCACGTTCGAATATATTGTTTTTAATAATTTCAACGACACTTTGCAAGACGCCAAAGAGTTGTGGGAATTTACAAAACGTGTTCCTGCCCGCGTCAATATCATTGAATACAACCCAATTGCCGAGGCGGACTTCAAGAACACCGAGGCGGATAGATTGGATAAATTTGCTGCTTTCCTGGAAGATAGGGGCGTTTCTGTGCACGTGCGCCGCAGCCGTGGCAAGGATATCGATGCAGCTTGCGGCCAGCTGGCCAATAAAGAAGCAGCATAATCCTGAATACTTATTCCGAATCTTGAATTAACAATTTGGTAATATTGCAGCGACAAGGAATAAGTAGTTTTGTCTCCTATTAAATAAACCTATATTCTTCTTTTATGTTTGGTCTTGAAACCGACATTTTTATCCTCCTCGCTTTTAGTATTTTAGCGGCTTGTGCATTCGAGTTTGTAAATGGTTTTCACGATACCGCCAACGCCGTTGCCACTGTTATTTATACCAACTCATTGAAACCCAATGTTGCCGTAATCTGGTCGGGTTTTATGAATTTCTGCGGTGTGTTTCTGGGTGGAATAGCCGTTGCAATGGGGATTGTCAATTTGCTTCCTGTTGAGTTATTGATTGATCAGAATGTCTACCATAGCGCCGCTATGGTTTTTTCATTGCTTTTCAGCGCCATTATCTGGAACCTGGGGACCTGGTATTTTGGATTGCCGAGTTCCAGTTCACATACATTAATCGGCTCCATTCTGGGTGTAGGGCTTGCATTTACATTCATGCCCGAAAACTCTCAAGGTGCAGGGGTTAACTGGACCAAAGCACAGGAATTGTTCACTTCATTGCTGACTTCCCCGATTTTCGGATTTGCACTGGCAATCATCATTATGTTCATCTTGCGGAGAATGCTTTCAAAGCCGCTTCGGGAAGTTGTGTTCAGTGAACCAAAGAAAAACCAGCCGCCTCCGCTTTGGATCAGGGCTATATTGATTACAACCTGTACATTAGTGAGCTTTTTTCACGGTTCCAATGATGGCCAAAAAGGCGTGGGACTTGTTATGCTGATCCTGATCGGAATTGTTCCTGCACATTTTGCATTGGACAACAGCATTGATCCAACGGGGATGAAAACAGATCTGGCAGGCATTGAGCGTGCAGTTAATACGATTGATTCTTCGAGATTGTCAGTTTCAGACCGCCATCATTTGTTTACCATCAAATCAGAAATCGATACACTGAATCAACAGATCAATAAGCCGCTTGTAGATAAAAAGCTGCCTCTGGAAGACCGTATGGATGCGCGCCGTTCCCTTCTGCTGATCAGCCGGAATTTAAAAACGATTCTGGATAACGGACATGCCAACTTGAATGTCGATGACAAAGCATTTTTGAAAATGCAGTCCGGTAGTGAAACCGGGATCAGAAGATATACAGATTATGCACCGGATTGGGTGATTTTAATGATCTCACTTTCTCTTGGATTGGGCACAATGGTAGGCTGGAAAAGAATTGTAGTCACGATTGGTGAAAAAATTGGTAAACAACACCTTACTTACGCACAAGGTGCTTCTGCTGAGCTTGTTGCGGCCAGTACAATTGGTGTTTCGTCTTATTTAGGACTTCCTGTAAGCACCACGCACGTGCTTTCGTCCGGGATCGCAGGTTCGATGGTGGCGAGCAAAGGCGTTAAGAACCTGCAAGGCGGAACGATCCGGAATATCGTGATTGCCTGGGTGTTAACATTGCCGGTTACCATGCTTTTGTCTGGAACACTTTACGTGTTCTTTCGCTGGATATTGTAGGTCTTTTGAGCATATAAAAGGCATTAAAAGGCCGCCGGGAACATTTCCGGCGGCCTTTCATTTTTTGGCCAGCGCACTTTCTTTGCTTTTCATTGGTTTAATATTGTAAATTCGAGTCCACGCGGTGGTCGCCACCCGGTGGCCGCCACGCGGTGGCCGGAATTTTTATGATCAACTAAAAGCCAATTATTCACCATAATGACAACTATTGAAGAGCAGGTCAACCGTTACGGTTATGTTACCGAAGCTGTTGCTGATGATATTGATTTAATTGCCGAGATTAATCGACTAAAAAAAGAGAAGAATGCTGTGATCCTGGCGCATTACTATGTGGATGCTGAAATTCAGGATCTGGCGGATTATATTGGTGATAGCCTGGGCCTTTCCCAGCAGGCAGCTGCGACGGAAGCGGATATGATCGTCTTCTGCGGTGTGCATTTCATGGGAGAAACGGCGAAGGTTTTAAGTCCGAATAAAAAAGTAGTTATCCCCGATCTGAACGCAGGTTGTTCCTTAGCGGATTCTGCACCCGCAGATAAATTTGCCGCATTTAAAGCGCAGTATCCCGATCACATTGTGATCAGTTATATCAACTGTTCGGCCGAAATTAAAGCATTGACGGACATTGTTTGCACCTCTTCCAATGCACTGCAAATCGTTGAAAGTTTACCAAAAGATCAAAAGATCATTTTTGCGCCGGATGCGAACTTAGGTAGATATGTTGCGCATAAAACAGGCAGGGAAATGGTTTTATGGGATGGAGCCTGCATTGTGCACATTGATATTTCGAGGGAAAAATTGAAGCAATTGCGCGACGATAATCCGGATGCACTGCTTATCGCACATCCCGAATGTAAAGAGGATATTTTGATGCAAGCGGATTTTGTGAGCTCAACAACGGGCTTATTGAAATTTGTCAAAGAATCTCCGCAGGAGAAATTCATCGTGGCTACGGAAGCAGGGATTTTGCATAAAATGAAACAATCGGTTCCTGACAAAAAGCTAATCCCGGCTCCTGGTTCCGACAACAATACCTGCGCTTGCTCCGAATGTCCCTATATGAAAATGAATACATTGGAGAAGGTTTATAATGCACTTTTGTATGAGCAGCCGGAGATCATCGTTCCCGAAGATATCCGCCTTAAAGCTTATAAATCCGTAGCCCGAATGCTCGAATTGAGTAAGGGAATTTAAAAACACCAATTATTAATCTTGATACAATGCCCCAATTCGATTTCCTGATTATCGGTTCCGGAATTGCCGGATTAAGTTATGCAGCTAAACTGGCTAGACATTTTGACGAATTAAAGCAGGAAATTTCCATTGCTGTTATTACCAAAGTGCAGGCAGATGAAACCAATACCAAATACGCACAGGGCGGCATTGCGGTGGTTTGGGCCGAATCGGACTCGTTCGAAAAGCATATTCAGGACACAATGGATGCAGGGGACGAGGTTAATAAACGGAACATTGTCGAAATCGTTGTGCGCGAAGCACCGCAGCGGATCCAGGAGCTGATCGACTACGGAACGCGGTTTGATAAAGAAAAAGGAGGAGAATATGACCTTGCCAAAGAAGGCGGGCATTCGGATCACCGCATTCTTCATTTTAAAGACATTACAGGTGCCGAGATCGAGCGCGCGCTGCTTGAAGAAGTTAACAGGCATAAAAGCATTCAGGTTTTTACACATTATTACGCCGTAGAGCTTATTACGCAGCATCATTTGGGTGAAACGGTTTATCGATACAGGGAAGATATCCAATGTTATGGTGCTTATGTGCTGAACCGCCAAACCGGGGAAGTGGAGAAATTCCTGGCTAAAACCACCATGCTGGCAACAGGCGGAATCGGGAACATTTACCAAAGCACAACAAATCCTACCATTGCCACCGGTGACGGAATTGCAATGGCATACCGGGCAAAAGGCGTTTGTGATAATATGGAATTCATCCAGTTCCATCCGACGAGTTTTTACCAGCCCGGCCAAAAACCTTCTTTTCTTATTTCTGAGGCAGTGAGAGGATTTGGAGGAATTTTAAAAAGGGCTGATGGAAGCACTTTCATGGAAATTTATGACGACCGCCTTTCCCTGGCTCCGCGTGATATTGTTGCCCGTGCCATTGATTCGGAAATGAAAAAGAATGGGGTTGACCACGTATATCTCGATGTTCGCCATTTGGATTATGACAAATTCCTGGAGCATTTTCCTAACATTACCGAATACTGTCTCAAATCTGGCATTGATGTCCGAAAAGATATGATCCCGGTCGTGCCGGCTCAGCATTATATGTGCGGGGGAATTAAAGTAAATGAGTGGGGCAAAACCAACATTAATTTCCTATATGCGGTAGGAGAATGTTCCTGCACCGGTTTGCATGGGTCTAATCGCCTCGCTTCCAATTCTTTATTAGAAGCTGTTGTGTTTGGGCACAGAGCCTACGAAAGCACGGTAGAGAGTTTCAACAAGGCAATTACACCCAGTAACATTCCTGAGTGGGACGATTCAGGCACAACGCATCCCGAAGAGCAAGTTCTGGTAACCGAAATGACGCGGGAATTGAACAGCATAATGTCCAATTACGTCGGCATCGTTCGCACAGACCGACGTATGAAGCGTGCATATGACCGTTTGGAATTGCTGCACGAAGAGCACGAGCAACTTTACCGGGAATCCAAAGTTTCCGTTGCGATTTGCGAACTTCGGAACATGATTTCGGTTTCTTATCTGATCATTAAAATGGCAATGGCCCGACGCGAGAACATCGGGCTGCATTACAATTCGGATCACGTAAATTCGGAGCACGCCCATTCAGACCGAGTCCATTCAGACCGAGTCCAATCAGACCAAATACATTCAACCCGAATTCATTAAATCGGGTTAGTTGGCAGCGATTTCGTGCCGGCCTTTTTTGGTAACGGCGCGCCTCCAAACATTCTCACCCACTTTTTCGCCCAGGTAAGTGCCTTGTTCAACGCCATCGCGGTAATGTATGCCGCCGTAAACGCGGCTTATGGATGCATCCCAATAAGCCTCTTTAAATGATTTGAAGGACTTAATGCCGTGTCCGTATTTCTTTTCAGTTGTGTCGGTGAATGCCACATTGTCCCCGATCAAATGTGTCAACACAGTTCCGCAAGCAGCTGAAATTGAACTGTGGCCACTTACGTATTCCGGGAAAGCCGGTGTTTCAAGGAATGGTCGCCAGTTTGGGTCCCAATTATTATTGATGACCGTCTCTGGCCGGATCCGCACTGTTCTGTATTTCTCGTCCCAGCAAGCTGAAAACGCATCGAAAAGGGATAATGCACCCAATGTATACGCTTCCGTGGAGCGCATTAAATCCAGTTTTTTATCCGTCGCCACAGTCCTGATGATCGCCAGCCAATGTCCTGCGGGAGTCATCTTTTTATTGGCAAACATGGCATGGCCTACGACATTAGTTACAAAAGCATTGTCGTCCCAAAAATAAGCCGTTGCCTTTTGTTCGTCTGTTAATGTCTTGCCGGTGTTGTAAACTTCCATCGCCAGATCCATAAACTTGCTCTTTTTATCAAGGTCGTATTTGGCCGGGGGCGGGCAGCGGAACTGTGTTACCGAATCCAGCGCAAATGTCCTCACCGTATTCCACATTGGCTCGCAAGCATCTGCATAAGCAGGCGGCGTGGGCACCCAGGTCCCGGGCGCATTTGTAACCGTATATCGATAACCGCGTATCTCTTTATAATGATCTTTTGCAGAATATGCGAGCACGTGCTTGGCCACAGAATCTCCGTATGCAGTTGAGCGTTCGAAAACGTCATCCGGAATACCCATTTTGCGATATTTTTCAAAAAGGCCTTTTTCATAGTCATCCCACATATTTCCGGAGAAAGTAAGCGTCCGGCCCACCGTAGCAAATGCCTTTATACTCGCCAGCGGGTAACAGTAAGCAAGAGAGGAGTCTGGTTTCGGTGGCATGGTAAACTTTACAAGCTGGCCTCCAAGCGATTGATATTCAGGATATCCAGGCACAAGTGCCTCATAGGCGGCCAAAAAAGAGTAACTATAGATGCGGCTTGCAACAGGCGGTTTGAAAATGTCATGGATGATGACATCGGTGAGATGCGTGGCCGTTTCATGAAAAATTGTCGGGTCAGCTGCTTTGGCATTGTATTCATCCGGTGACACATTTTTAGTACAACCGAAGGCAAGCGAGATACATATCAGGGAGAGTAAACGGAATTTCATTATGTAGACAGTAGGTAACAATTACAACATTACTATATCGCGAAGTTAGTAAACATACATCACATTTTGGAGTCATAATATGTAACTTTTAGTATACAATTTTATAATTATTCAAATTTGGAGTGCGAAAAATTGTTATTTTCGTAGAATGCATAGACTAAAAATAAGAATCCTTTCTTTTGTAAAATATTTAATATCTTTTTGTACAATCGAACGAGTAAATCAAAAAATTCGAAGCTTATCCAATGAGTTTTCCCAGGATGACGAAGCGAATTGTGTACAATTTACACCGAGAAAAAGCTTAACAAAACATTACCCTAACTCACCAAAACTTTAAAGCGAACCTATGTAAATACTTTCCATTCCAAATCCTTTACTTCTCTATTGCCTGGTTTCCATCGAAACCGCAGGTTGACTCTACGTTCCGTGCTTATACGGTTAAGCAACTTTTTTTATTCCTACTATTAAACCAAATTTCAATCTATGAGAATTTCTACTGGATGGACATTTCGTGCCAAATCACGTTATGTTTCTTCTCTTTTGCTGGTCCTGATCACAGTAATAGGTGCATTTGCCCAGAATGTGGTTAAAGGAACAGTTAAAGATGATCAAGGAGTGGCCTTACCAGGCGTGAGTGTCGTGGTAAAAGGAACCACCGCCGGCACTGTAACCGATAATGAGGGTGTGTACTCCGTCGCTGCGGACAAACAAGGCACATTGGTCTTTTCATTTATCGGTTACCTGACTCAGGAAATTCCTGTTGGCAGCAAATCTAATATTGACATCAAACTTATTTCAGACACCAAGGCACTAACCGAAGTGGTCGTTGTGGGTTATGGTACAGCTAAAAAAGCGACGCTGACCGGTTCGGTTACAGCCGTAAAAGGAGCAGAACTTGAAAAAGCACCTGCCGCTAACTTGTCCAACACGCTGGGCGGTCGTCTGCCTGGTATTTCAGCAGTTCAGGCGAGCGGTGAACCTGGAAATGATGGTTCTGCCATTCGTATCCGGGGAACTAACTCACTGGGTAACAGCAATGCGTTGATCGTTGTGGACGGTGTTCCCAACCGTAGCGGTGGTTTGGACCGTATCAATCCAGCCGATATCGAAAGTATTTCCGTTTTGAAAGATGCTGCTGCTGCCATTTACGGTTCGCGTGCGGGTAACGGTGTAATCCTGATTACAACCAAGCGTGGAAAAACAGGCAAGCCGCAATTGTCTTACGACATGAACTTCGGCGCATCTCAGCCAACCAGAACGCCTGAAATGTCTAACGCTCAGGAGTATGCAACGATCCGGAACGAATTGCAAATTTATGATAACCTTCCGGTTGGAGAATGGGGCAATGCATTAACAGCCTTTAATACAGCAGGTTCTTACAAAAGACAGGATAACGGAAACGTGATCAATGCTGTGTTCAATCCGGATGACATGAAGAAATTCGCAGATGGAACCGATCCGCTTTTGCACCCGAATACAGACTGGTATGGTTCGGTGATCCGTAAGTGGGCGCCGCAGCAACGCCACAATCTGCAATTGACAGGTGGCAGCGAGAACATTAAGTATCTGGCTTCTTTGGGTTATATCAACCAGGAAGGTTACTACAAAAATACGGCAACTGCTTACAAGCAATATGATATGCGTATCAATTTGGATACAAAGATCAATAAGTATATTTCTGCAAACGTAGGCCTGACATTGCGTGAAGAAGATCGTAATTACCCAAGTGGTGGAAATGATGCAGGTCCGATCTTCCGTATGCTGATGCGCGGGAAGCCAACGGAAATCGCAATCTGGCCAAACGGAAAAGCGGGCCCTGACATTGAAAACGGTCAAAACCCTGCGGTTATCACAACCAATACGACAGGTTACGAGCGCGACAGAAGAGATTATATCCAAACAAATGGTGGTCTTGAAATCTTGATCCCTGGTGTTCCTGGATTGAAAATCAACACAATGGCAGCATTGGATAAGCAAATCCGCCGTCAGAAAAACTTCGAAACGCCCTGGACATTGTATTTCTGGGATAAGAAAACTTACGAGGCTGATGGCACAACGCCTGTGTTGACAGGAACAGTTCGTTCTACTTTCAAAGATCCACGTTTAACCGAGGCTTCTTACCAGGAATTGTCTATCCAGTTGACCGGCCAGATTTCTTACGAAAAGTCAGTTGGCTCGCACAACTTCAATGTAATGGCGGGTGTACAACGTGAAAAAGTGGACGGTGACGGGTTTTTTGCATTCCGTCGTTACTATATTTCTCCTGTTGTGGACCAGCTTTTTGCGGGTGGAACGCCTGAGCAGAACATTGGTAATTCAGGAACAAACAACGGCGATCTGTTTTCACGTGCCCGTTTGAGCTATTTTGGACGCGCAGGTTACAACTTCAAAGAAAAGTATCTTGCTGAGTTCCTGTGGCGTGTGGATGGTTCTTACGTGTTTCCAAAAGAAGGCCGTTTCGGTTTCTTCCCGGGGGTTTCGGCCGGATGGCGCATATCAGAGGAAGCTTTTTGGAAAAATAGTGTTTCGCGATTTGTTGATAACGTGAAACTTCGCGGTTCATGGGGTCAAATGGGTGCTGAACCTTATTTTCTTGGAACTGAAACTCTCGCAGAATATCAATATCTGTCGACAATGGGCTTTGGTAGCTACATTATCAATGATCAGGTGGCCAAAACTTTGCTTGAAGCACGTGTTGCCAACAGAGACTTTACCTGGGAGGTTGCCAACAACTCAAACTTCGGTATCGAGGGAACATTGCTGAACGATAAGCTTGCATTTGAATTTGATTATTTTATAAACAACCGTTCAAATATCCTGATCCCGAAAGCAGGTTCAACGCCTTCTTCTGCTGGTATCGACGGAAAGCTTCCTCCTCAAAACCTTGGTAAATTGCAAAACAAAGGCTGGGAGTTTAAACTGAGCTATGATGGCAATGCGAGTGACTTCAATTACTCTGTGAGCGTGAATGGTGGTTATGCTAAAAATCAGATCAAATACTGGGATGAAACGCCGGGTGCACCTTCGTATCAGCGTTCAACCGGAATGCCGTACAACTCATTCCTTGTTTACCAATTCGACGGAGCATTTAAAGATCAAGGTGAAATTGATGCCAACAAGCTTGATTACTCACCGATCACAGGTAACCTGAGACCTGGTGACATGAAGTTCAAAGACGTGAATGGCGACGGAAAAATCAGCGCTGATGACCGTTTGAGAACTGAAAAAGTACAGCGTCCATATTTCACGGGTGGTGCTTCTATCAACCTTGGTTATAAAGCATTTGACCTTTCGGTATTGTTCCAGGGAACGTTAGGAGGGTTACAGATTGTGGGTCTTACTGAGTCTGGTGACATTGGTAACTACTTAAAATATGACTTCGATCACCGTTGGACAATCGATAACCCAACGAGCGAATATCCACGTTTGACCAACCGTAACAACCGGTATTATACCAACACAGGACAAGCTGGTATCAACAACTACTTCCTGAAAAGCAATAATTACCTGCGTGTGAAGAACATTGAGCTGGGCTATAACCTGCCATCTGAGCTTGGTTCGAAAATCGGTTTGAGCAAGTTCCGTCTTTATGTAAACGGATTAAACCTGTTCACATTTGACAAGATCAAAGTTTGGGATCCGGAATCCACTAACACCAGTGGTCAATACTATCCACAGGCAAGAATTATCAATGCCGGTCTACGTGTAGCATTTTAAAGACAACAAATATGAAATTGAAATATAAAAGTATAATCTTAATTACGCTGCTGACCGCGGCTGGATTATCGTCCTGCGACACAGATTTCCTGGATGTGACCCCACCGACCGAAATTCCAAGTGAAGAAGCATGGAAAGAGGGACCATTGGCAGAAGGCTTTGTGACAGGGATTTATGCAGGACTTCAGCAGGGAGGATTTAGTGAGCAAATGCTTGCTTCGCTGACCGATGAAGCTGTATTTACCCACACCGGACGTAACATTAACACGGTTAATGAAGGCAGTTTAAGCCCTTCTAACCTGGGATGGGTTGACGCAACGTACGGCTGGGGACAGATGTACACTTACATCCGCGCTTCCAACCTGGCTATTACAAACTTGCAGACCGCGACTTTTACGGACGAAACACTGAAAGCACGTCTGAAAGGAGAAGCTTATTTTCTTAGGGCTTATTACTATCAGCAACTGGTGCGCTATTACGGTGCTGTGCCTATCATTAAAAAAGTGTATGCGCTAAACGAAGATTACACCGTACCCCGCAACACCTGGGATGAATGTGTTCAGCTAATCGTGAGTGACCTGGATAGCGCTGCTTTGCTGCTTGATGGCAAGACATTGGTAAAAGGCCGCGCGTCAAAATTGGCTGCACAAGCGCTTAAATCGAGGGTATTGCTTTATGCTGCGAGTGATCTGCACGACGTGCCAACTATGAAAGCGAAATCTACGGTTTTGGCTGCTTTTCCAAATCCTGAATTTCTTGGCTATGTCTCAGGCGACCGCAAGGCGCGCTGGACAGCTGCCCAGGCTGCTGCAAAAGTGGTGCTGGACGGTAACAATGGTGCTTATAAAATGAACCTTACCGCACCTGCTACGGCTAATGAAGGAAGATTGAACTACATCTCCATAGCAATGGCTGGTGCAAGCGCGGATAAAACACTGGATCCATCCGCAGCGAGCGAGATCCTTTTTGGGCGCTATTTTACGCCAAGTTTGGGCGAAGGTGCACGTCAGACAGGTTTGAACAATGGTCCTAATGGTTACCACAACTGGGCCGGCAACACGCCGATCGGAACGTTGGTTGACGATTATGAACTGATGGACGGAACGCAGTTTAAATGGACAAACCCTGCCAATGCTGCCGCTCCTTACAAAAACCGCGATCCTCGTTTCTACGCAACTGTGATGTATGATGGCGCAGACTGGAAACCACGCCCATCGGATGCGAAAGATCCTGCAAATCAGATTCAAACCGGAGCATATGATCTTTTGGACGACAAAGGAGCATTGATCAACCGCAAAGGATTGGATACACGCAGCAGCTCAATCGAAGACTGGAACGGAAGCCGCACAGGTTATTACATGCGCAAATTCATTGATCCAAACCCTGCATTGTACGATAACACCGACCGTCAGAACATTCCATGGCCGTTTATCCGCAGCACTGAAGTTGTTTTCAACTACATTGAAGCAAGCATTGAACTGGGTCAGGATGCCGAAGCATTGGCATGGCTTAATAAAATCCGCTTCCGCGCAGGTATGCCAGCATTGAAAGTGACCGGCGCAGCGTTGAAAGAAGCCTATCGGCACGAAAGAAGGATCGAAATGGCTTACGAAGAGCAACGTTACCATGACGCCCGCCGCTGGATGATCGCCAAAGAAACATTAGGTCGCCCATTGGAATACATTAACGTGTTAGGCAAATTCAAAGCGGGTAAGTCTATGAAAGAGCCATATCATTACGATACTGACGTTTATACTTACACCTACACGCCGGTTGTTGAGAAATCTCACGAAAACCGCACCTGGGTTGATAAAATGTATTTCCGTCCGTTCAGCCGTGATGAGATTAACAGAAACTCAAAGCTGGCGCAGAATCCAGGTTATGATAAATAGTTAGTCCTCGCTTTATTAGTAAATTTGTGGAACTATGTCTTCGTTATGAAGGCATAGTTTCTTTTTTATACAGTTCAACCTTCGTGGCCCCTATTATGAAGCGAATAAAATCCTGGACCCCAGGAATTATCGTGCTGGCAATCAGTCTTGGTTTTCTGGGATGCAACAAATCCAAAGATTCCGATAATCCGAAAGACGGGAAAACCCAGACGCCTTTGTTCACCCTGTTACCTGCCGAAAAAACCAAAATCGATTTTGCAAACACATTAACAGAAGGCTTGAATACCAATGTGTTGATGTACGAATATTTTTACAATGGCGGCGGTGTGGCAGCAGGCGACCTGAACGGCGATGGGCTGGACGATATTTATTTCACCGGAAACATGGTGCCCAACAAGCTGTATCTCAATAAAGGCCAGATGGCTTTTGAAGATATTACAGCAACCGCCGGCGTCGGTGGCCGGGAAAGGCCATGGAAAACGGGGGTTACGCTGGCAGACGTAAACGGCGACGGTAAGCTGGATATTTACGTTAGTTATTCAGGGAATGTTTCGCCCGAAAGTCTTAAAGGTCAGCTTTTTATAAATAAAGGGAACGATGCAAACGGCATTCCTCAATTTGAAGAATCAGCTGAAAAGTATGGTCTCGGCGCCCCAAGTAACAGCACACAAGCCGCATTCTTCGATTTTGACAAGGATGGCGATATGGATATGTTTTTATTGAATCACAATCCCAAATCGCTTCCCATCCTGGACGAAGCCAGCACAGCAGATATACTCAAAAAAGACGATCCGCTAACCGGAGTGCGGTTTTTTAAAAATGATCCCAAAGCTGACGGAACACCTTATTTTACAGACATTACCAAAAAAGCAGGCATCCAGAGTTCACCGCTGACTTACGGCCTGGGCATAGGCATTGCTGACGTAAACCAAGACGGCTGGCAGGATATGTATATTTCAAACGACTATTCTGTTCCCGATTTCTTATATATCAACAACAAAAACGGCACTTTTACCGACGCGCTCAATGCATCTATCGGGCACACATCTCATTCATCCATGGGTAATGACATTGCCGACTTCAATAACGATGGTTTGCCCGACATTTTTACACTCGATATGTTGCCCGAAGACAACCGCAGACAAAAATTGCTGGCCGGCCTGGATAACTATGAGCTCTTTGATTTTAATGTAAAAATGGGATTCCATCATCAGTATATGCGGAATATGCTGCAATTGAACCAAGGGCAGGGAGGCAAGAGCAAGGTGCCGGTTTTCTCGGAAGTAGGGCAATTGTCCGGCGTTTCCAACACCGATTGGAGCTGGGCATCGCTTTTTGCGGACTACGATAATGATGGCTGGAAAGACCTTTTCATCACCAACGGCAACCTCCGCGATTTCACAAATATGGACTTTGTAAAGTTCATGGGCGACCATTTGAAACGCATCGAAGGGCAGGTGAAACGCGAAGATGTGCTCAATATGGTGTATCAAATGCCATCTTCCAACATGAAAAATTATCTCTTTCAGAATAAAAAAGATTTGACCTTTACTAATGTTGCAGATAACTGGGGATTGGGGGAAATTTCAAACAGTGGCGGCGCAGCGTACTCGGATCTGGACAATGACGGTGATCTGGATCTGATCGTCAACAACATTAACAAGCCTGCATTTATTTATCAAAACGATGGAGAGAAGTTGTTGAAAAACAACTATTTGAAAATAAAACTGGAAGGAGACGGCGCCAATAAGTTTGGGATAGGAGCGAAGGTGACCATTTATAACAAAGGGCAAAAACAATATCTGGAACAAATGCCCACGCGCGGTTACCAGTCGAGCGTCTCACCGGTTTTGCATTTTGGTTTGGGAAAAGAAAACATTGATTCCCTGCAAATTGTCTGGCTCAGCGGAAAACGCGAAAGTGTGATCAACCCCAAGGTTAATGCGCTTTTGACATTAGCAGAAAAGAATGCGAAAGTGGTTAAACCAGGAATGGAAACGGCCAACCCGCTTTATAATGTCGTTCAATCGCCCATTGCGTACAACGGAAAGGCGAGCACTACGAATGATTTCAAGCGGCAGCCACTGCTTATTAACCCGATTTCTTTCTCCGGTCCATGCTTAATAAAAGGCGATGTGAATGGGGATGGGTTGGAAGATATATTCGCAGGAGGCGGCTCGGGCGAAGCAGGTAAGCTTTATTTGCAGCAAAAAGGCGGCACTTTTACAAGCAAACCGATGCCAGCATTTGAAGCGGATAAGCAAAGTGATGATACAGATGCGGTTTTTTTTGACGCCAATGGCGACGGATTCCAGGACCTCTTTGTTGGCAGCGGCGGTTATGCCACATTCATGCCCGAAGATCCGTTGTTGCAGAGCCGTTTATATTTAAATGATGGCAAAGGTAATTTTTCCAAAAGCGCGGGTGCATTGCCTAAAATGATCACCAGCACAAGCTGCGTGCGCGTTGCAGACGTGAACGGAGACAACAAGCCCGACCTGTTCGTAGGCGGTCGGGTAATCCCTGGCCGTTATCCCGAAACGCCGCGAAGCTACGTTTTAATCAATGATGGGTCCGGGAAATTCTCTGATCAAACGGCAAACCTTTCTGCGGAGCTGGCAAACATTGGCCTGGTAACGGATGCAGCCTGGACGGATCTGAATGGTGACAAAAAGCCTGATCTGATCGTCGTGGGTGAATGGATGCCGATAACGGTTTACATTAATGTTAATGGCAAGCTGGAAAACAAAACCAGCACATATTTTGATAAACAATACAGCGGTTGGTGGAATAAATTATTGCTGACCGACCTGAATGGCGACGGTAAGGACGACCTGGTCATTGGGAATTTGGGATTGAACAGTCAATGCAAAGCCAGCGACGCAGAGCCTGTTGAAATGATATATAAAGACTTCGATGACAACGGCTCCATCGACCCGATTATGAGTTTTTACATTCAGGGCAAAAGTTATCCGTATGTAACGCGCGACGAAATGCTGGATCAGATGAGCATTATGCGGACGCGGTTTCAGGATTACAAAACCTACGCAGATGCAACCGTAAAAGAGATTTTCACCGCAGACGAACTTGAAGGAGCGAAAGAATTGAAGGCTAACTATTTGAAGACGGCATATTTTGAGCAAGGCGCCAATGGTAAGTTTGCTGAAAGGCCGCTTCCATTCCAAAGCCAAATTTCACCCGTTTACACCATTACAGCCGTTGATTTTGATAAGGATGGCAATAAGGACTTGCTGCTCTGCGGCAATGTAAGTAAGGCGCGGTTGCGATTTGGTAAGTATGACGCGAATTTTGGCGTTTTATTAAAGGGAAATGGCAAGGGCGGGTTTGCCTACATCAAGCAGGACCGGTCCGGTTTCAATTTGAAGGGAGACGTAAGAAGTGTGCTGCCCGTGGGCGACAAGCTTTTATTCGGGATAAATCAACAGGAAATTAAAGCATATCAAATTGGTAAAGTTCAATAAGGGCTGGCTGTTCATTGCAGTGATTTGCCTGTTTGCAAGCTGTAAGAAGGAATCTCCAAATATTAGTCCGGATGCAATTGGGAATGTGACATTGCAAATGACGGACATAATGATCCATGACGTGACCAATCCGCCATTAAGTGCCAGGTTTTTTGCCTACGCTTGTCTCGCAGGCTACGAAGTGGTTTCACAAAATGATTCGGCTTACAAAAGCATGCACGGCATTTTGAATGATTATCCGCAAATGACCAAGCCGGAGGTTTCGACTTTTTCTTACCAGCTCAGCGCCGTGCTCGCCATGTTGGAAACGGCCAAAAAAATGCAGCCATCCGGCGCACTTTTGCAGACTTATCAAGCCAAACTTTTGGATTCATGCAGAAATGAGGGCGTAAGCGAGGAAGTTATTGCCGGCTCGCAGGAATATGCAGTGGCGATCAGCAAGCAGATCCTTAAATATGCCAAAGCGGATAAATATAATCTTATCAGCAATTTTCCACGATACGAGCCTGAAAAAACGCCGGGGACCTGGTATCCGACGCCTCCGGGCTATTTCCCACCCGTGGAGCCGTATTTCAACACCGTTCGCCCATTCACGCTCGATTCCGCTGCTCAATTTCGTCCCGCGCCTCCTGTTGCTTTTTCCGAAGACAAGAATTCTGCTTTTTACAAGTTGATGAGGCTGAATTATGATGATAAAAAAGAGCCCCAGCATCGTGTTATGGCTGCTTTTTGGGACTGTAACCCGTTTGCTTTGGAAAATAAAGGACATTTGCTGGTCGGGATGAAGAAAATCTCTCCCGGGGCACATTGGATGGGAATCACGAACATTGCCTGCAAGCAAGGCAAAACGGATTTTTCGAAAACAATGTTGATCAATGCGTCCGTGGCCATTGGTCTAATGGACGGATTTATGACGTGTTGGGAAGAGAAATTCCGCAGCAACCGTATCCGCCCCGAAACAGCCATCCGCAAATACATCGACCCGACCTGGACGCCGTTTTTACAAACACCTCCCTTTCCCGAGTATCTGAGCGGGCACTCCGTGATATCATCGTCATCGGCCATAATCCTGACCCATTATTTCGGTGCCAAATTCGAATACACAGACACAGTCGAAGAACGTTTTGGTCTCAAAGCCAGAAAATTCCCCTCGTTCATCGCTGCCGCCGAAGAATCCGGCATGTCACGCTTCTACGGCGGAATCCACTTCATGGACGCCATCGAAAACGGGCAAAAGCAGGGAGTTCAGGTTGGAGAGTGGGTGGTGAAGAAGCTTGGAGAGTGACAGTAATCTATGTTACGACACTTTCTGGGTTATATTTTGCTAAGTTCTGTTTCTAAGAAATCGGATAAACCAATAACCGTTACGGAATGTGAGGTGGTATAAGTGTCGCTGCTTGGTGTAATGATGAATTTATACGCAGGTTCTAAATCCTCTGTACAGCTAATAAAACCTTTTGAGACCGAAGGGGCATTGGTTAATTTAATTTCAATGCAGGCGATCGGGGTAATGCCCCTCACCAGCACCAAGTCACATTCTGCACCAGCCTGTGTGCGATAATAAAACAATTCCAGTCCTTTCGAAAGTCGCTGCGCAATCTGCTCAATGACATATCCTTCCCAGGAGCCGCCAACACCGGGATGGCCAAACAAATCTTCCGTACTTTCAATAAAAAGCAGGCGATGTAAAATTCCGGTATCCCTGATGTATACTTTGGGAGATTTAACGAGACGTTTTTTCGCATTTACAAACCAGGGCTGCAATCGTCGGATCATATAACCTCCTTCCAGAAAACCTGTATATCGCAATACGGTCGGTGCCGTAATGCCCAGTGATCTTGCAAATACCTCGGCATTCCAAACATTTCCATTAGAATGGGCAAGCATTCTCCAAAAGTTTCGAAGCGTAGCAGGTGAAAGTTCAACACCGAAAAGGTAAGCCAAATCTCTTTCTACATAACTTCTGATAAAATCATCGAGCCATTCCTTCGCTGTTACTTCACTATTTGCAAGAAGCGCTTCAGGGAAACCGCCTCTGAACCAATGATGTTCTTCTTGTTGCTTTTCAGTAAGTTCAGACAAGCCTACTGGCGTCAATTCTGTGTAAGATATGCGGCCAGCAAGCGACTCAGAAACGCCTTTTACCAGGGCAGGCGAAGCGGATCCTAACAAAATAAATCTGCCTGGACTTCTGTCTTCGTCGATCAGTGGTCTTAGAAATGAGAACAATTCGGGCATGAGTTGAACTTCATCGATAATTACACAGGAATTTTTCAAGTTGTCCAGATATGTGTAAGCATCAGCTAGCTTAGCCCTGTCCCGGGGATTCTCTACATCAATATAAGTAAAGCTTGCCAGATTAGATTTAGCGATAAATTTTGCCAAAGTCGTCTTGCCGACTTGCCGTGGTCCTAATATGGCGACAGCCGGCGAACGACTAAGTTTTTCCTGAATTTCCTGTGTGATAAACCGATGGATCATTCACAAATATAATGCTTCAACCTAGTAAATCCAAAGTTTAACTTTCGATTTACTAGGTTGAAGAGCCAAAATTAATGCAGGTTTCTTCCAACAATCGTTTCGTATAGCGGTAACCCACGTCAAACAACTGCTCGGCTTTCCTGAAATCGAAGAGGCTGAATTTGCTTAGCTCGGCGGGTTCGATCAATAGGTCACATTTCTTGAATCGCTCTTTATTTTTACTGTGCATGGCCAGGATGAGGCTTCGGTAGACAATCTCCGTGGTTCTTTTCAACGGTTTATCCAGGGTAAATGGATTGCAATGTATGCCGATCAGGAAATCGGCTTCCCGCATAATGGGTTCTACGGGCAGGTTATTAAGCACCCCACCATCAACCAGATCGTGCCCCTGAAAATAAATGGGGCTGAAAATCCCTGGAACGGAACACGATGCGAGCACCGGAATCGCCAGCTCGCCATTGCGGAATTGGATTTCCTCGCCGGACGTAATGTCGGTCGCTGTCACGACGAGGGGGATTTTCAATGATTCAAAAGTATTTTCAGGAATGTATTTGCAAAGCACTGCTTCCAACCGCTTCATTTGCAAAAGCCCATTACCGCCGAATCCGAGCCTTAAATAGGGGTAAAAGCTGGTTTGAACGATCATTTCAATGATCTCGTCAGGCGTGTAACCATGTGCGAGCATCGCGCCGACGAATGCACCGGAGCTGGTTCCGCTGATAATGTCTGGTCTGATTCCTCGTTCCATCAGCGCCTTTATCGCGCCAATGTGCGCAATGCCCCGCGCTCCTCCACCTGATAAAACCAGACCGATTTTCATAACATTAATCAATAAAAGCGCTCAACGCACCGCGCTCGCCAATTGCAATTCCTTTTTCAGTATGCTCCACCACAGCCGCCTCAAAAACAGGATCGTGCTCAAATAATATGATGTGCTTTTTAGCTGCAGCATCTTGCAAAACTTCCCGCTTTTCCTGCATCGTAACAAGCGGCCGCATATCATAACTCATGATCCAGGCCAAAGGAATGTGGTAAGAAGATGGCAATAAATCCGCAGCATAAATGATCTTTTGGTCTTTATAATGAATCACAGGCAGCATCATTTGCTCCGTATGCCCGTCCACATGTATGAAATCAATGTTTGCAAATGGCGATTGGCTTTTCTCAATAAATTTGAGCTGCCCCGATTGCTTTAAGGGAAGAATGTTCTCTTTCAAAAACGATGCTTTTTCGCGTGGATTAGGGTTAACTGCCCATTCCCAATGTGATTCATTGGACCAATAAACGGCATTAGGGAACGTGGGAAGGAGTTGCGATTTGTCCTGATTGTATTGCACAGCCCCGCCTGCGTGATCGAAATGCAAATGGGTTAAAATGACGTCCGTAATATCCGTAACGTCATAACCGCAGTTTCGGATCGAGGAAATGAGGCTGGCGTCGCCGTGCAGATCATAATGTCCGAAAAATTTCTGATCCTGCTTGTCTCCCAGCCCTGTGTCTATTAAAATCAACTTACCGTCATCTTCGATCAAAAGACAGCGCATGGCCCAGGTGCAAAGATTTTTTTCATCAGCCGGATTATGCCTGTTCCAAAGTGATTTCGGGACCACGCCAAACATTGCGCCGCCGTCCAGTTTGAAAAATCCAGTGTCAATAATTTGAATGTTCATATTGGAAAGTTACCTAAATCAGATTCACTTCAAAATTTTCGATGCCTGAATCCTTATCCAATTTGCGATGTTGCGTATGACAATGATGCGTTATAATTGTATTAATTTGTAAATCCTGCAATAATGTTCTGACGGTATAGAGCTATGCAATATAATATTTGTAAAGATTGATGTTCCTCGTTATTTTCGGCAACATCATTTTCCAGCCTGTCCCCAATGAACCGTAGAAATTTTTTTGAAAAAGCAATTCCCGCAAGTTTCGCATTAGGCACCATTGCCTCTTCCTGTGCTCCCAAAACCCAACTTCAATATCCCGACAAACATTTCCATATCGGTCGTGGTTATCATCAGATCCCAAAATTAAGGCTTTCGATGGATCGCATTGTGAAGGAAACGGTTGGGTTGAGGCCATTTCGGGCGTCGGGGCCGAGGCTGGATGTGGAGCAATTGGGAAACAAAACCATTGTGCACAATTACGGGCATGGCGGGAGTGGCTGGTCGTTGTCGTGGGGGACGGGTAACATTGCACGGAACAATGTGCTGGCTACAAATGAAAAGAAAGTGGCAGTGATCGGCTGCGGAACGGTTGGGATTGCAACAGCGCGGTTGCTGCAGGAAAGAGGTTGTGAAGTGACCATTTATACAAAAGACGTCCCGCCGAATATTACGAGTAACCTGGCAACGGGAACGTGGTCGCCAGCTTCACGGGTTTGCGATGTAAAAGTGGCTAAGCCAGAGTTTAAGGCAATTTGGGAGGAAGCAACGCGCTTTTCATTTCGTCGTTTCCAGTTTTTTTTGGGGTTGAACGACATTGCCTGCTGGGCGGAAGAATATGGTGTTTTCAAACAAATGCCCGTTTACACACCCGGGGCCGGTGGAGAGGATTTCGAAATTCATGGCTTAATCCCTGAGCGGGTAAAGCTGGAAGCGAAAGAACATCCGTTTAAAGCTGATCACGTGACCAGGCGCACGAATCTAATGTTCAACATTCCTAGTTATCTGAGACATCAGTTGCAGGATTTCGTCATGTTTGGTGGCAAAGTGAAAATCCAGGAGATTAAAAAGCTGGAAGATATCGACGCACTTCCCGAGAAAGTGGTGGTGAATTGCATGGGATTGGGCGCAAAACCTGTATTCAATGATCAGGAATTAACCCCGGTTTCCGGCCAGCTTTCCTGCCTGATCCCGCAGAGTGACGTGAACTACAAGTTATATACACAAGGCGCGAACTTCATTTCCCGGAAAGACGGCATTTATATTGGCAGCAATGGGATCGTAGGAAATTGGGACACGACGCCGAGCAAAGAACAAACCGAAAAGACGGTTGGGATATTGATGAAACTGATGGAGGAAATGAAAGGCTAATTTATCAGGGCCTCGAAACGTCTTCTTTCAAATGATAGCGTCGTCGGATTTCGTTGACCAGGAATTTTTTCTGGGCAGTGAAACTCTCGGGATGCATGGTAACAAACAACTCTTTCCACTCCGCATAACGGGCCGGGTCCACTTTGCTGAAAGTCTCGTGATCAATTTTTTTCAGCCTTAGATATTCTTCAAATTCCATTATCCCGATTTTTTCGCAATATGCGCATACTTTTGCATATCATTAAAAAATCTGAGTCTGAATATGAAAATTGACCTGCGCAGCGATACAGTCACCAAGCCAACCAAAGAAATGCAGCAAGCCATGTGGGCCGCGGAAGTTGGTGACGATGTATTAGGTGACGATCCGACGGTGAATGCATTGCAGGAAAAGGCTGCGAACCTTTTCGGGATGGAAGAAGCGCTGTTCTGTCCTTCGGGAACCATGACCAACCAACTGGCCATCCGCGTGCACACCCAGCCAGGCAGTGATGTGATTTGTGACAAATATTCACATATTTATTTATACGAAGGCGGCGGCATTATGCTCAATGCGTTGTCGTCTGTAAAGCTGCTCGATGGCGATCGGGGAAGGCTCACGGCTAAGCAGGTCGCAAGCGCAATCAGTCCCGAACACGATATTCACTCCACGGTAACACGCCTGGTTTCGCTCGAAAATACGATGAACAAAGGCGGTGGCTGTTATTATGATTTTGCTGAAATTGAAGCGATTAAAAAGGTTTGTAATGATAAAAGCATTCCATTACACCTTGACGGCGCGCGGCTTTTCAATGCATTGGTTGAAACCGGCGAAAGCGCACAGGAATATGGGCAGGCATTTGACAGCATTAGTATTTGCCTTTCGAAAGGACTGGGATGTCCGGTTGGATCTTTGCTTTTAGGAACGCATGAAGTGATCAAAAAAGCGAGACGTTTTCGGAAAGTAATGGGCGGTGGCTGGCGCCAGGCCGGTTTTCTGGCGGCAGCGGGTATTTATGCGCTGGATCATCATGTTGAAAGACTTAAAGAAGATCACGCGCGGGCAAGAGCCATTGGCCAAATGTTCAAGCACTTGCCGGAAGTCGAAGAAATCTTTCCAGTAGACACCAACATCGTCATTATCAGGCTTGCTGAGGCGATTTCGGAAATTGACTATGTAAATAAACTGGCGCAAAAGGACATTTTAGCGGTAACTTTTGGAAAAAACCTCGTCCGCTTCGTTACTCATCTGGATTTCACAGATGACCATTTGCATGAAATGAGCAAGCGTGTAAGATCATTTTAAACCTCCGGAATCACCTCCTCGTATTCATATTCCGAATTAGGGCCCTGATAAATTACTTTCATGCCCGAAAGGTCGGCTACATATGTGTGTATGCCCGCAGCGCCTATCTCACGCAGGAATGTCGGATAATCGGTTATGCCTTCCTGATTGCGTTTGATAGCGGTTTTTACAGATTCTAGTTCGAATGTTTCTGCACATTCAAACTCAGGAATGTCACCGGGAATCACCAGTTTGTCACCAATAACGGATGTATAAGTACGTTTATGGTTTCCTACCTTGATCTCGTAATTGTCAACACCGATCGCTTTCAGATTTTTCACAAAAAACGGATAAGCCTGGCCCTTGGATCGCTCCTCGGCGGATTTTATTAAGTCGTCGGTTAATTCTACCATATGCATAATAGTATGCTTTTAAATTTTGTTAGTCCTACTAAATACCCGTGCCAGGCTTGTTTAAGCCCTTTTTCAAATCAGCTTAATCGCAAAGTTTTGATTGCGGCCACCCACTCCTCTCTTTTACAAACGGGACAAACGGCCGTTCCCGCTGGCAATTCTTCAACATTTCCACAAAAAGCACAGGCGTGAAGCCCGTCTTTGAAGATTTTTTTACTCTTTGTATGATAAAGATCCGGCAGTAGGGGAAGGCCGTATTTCACATCTTCATCACGATAAAAATAAACGCTCACTTCTCCCGATGGTTCGAGGTAAGCACTGCGCACCTGTCCTAAATGTTCGATGCTTTTGATACGCAGCTCGGAGAAAAATTCGTCCTGCGCTAATGTTTCTTTTTTAAATGCGCTGATAGAAAACCGGCCTTCATGAACCAAACAGACGGTCTTTCCTTCAATGAGCTTTTCAAACCAGGCATTTTTTCCAGTAAGCCACGTTACAAATCGGTAAAGGACGATAATGGTCGTGAAGACGACGAGCGCGGGAATAATGCCCACATCTTCATAAAACATCGGGTCGCCCGCAGCAGAACCCAGGGCGATAATGATTACCGTTTCGAATACAGAAAGTTGCCTCACGCCCCGCTTTCCTGTCACGCGCAACGCAATGAGCAGGAATACAAACATGATTGTCGAACGCACAACCACTTCTGCCAAAAATTTAAAAGGCAGCTCGTTCATCAGGAATCTTTCCCACTCAAAAATTTCTTTCATGCAAATGCTTAGTAATGAAGTTCATATGCAATGTCTTTTATGCCTCTTTCGCCTTTAATGTCCTTAATTGGCGCTTCAATGTTATAAATGCTAAGTATTTTTTTGGCTGGATTAAACTGAAAGGCGTAGACAGCATTCGCCGTTTCGGAATGTAATGTAAGGTTGTTCAAAATCGGATGAACTTCCCCGACACAATCGCCGCTGAAACAGAGCTCAAAAGATTCAAAATCGCCTATGCCCGTTACTTTGCCCTCAGCAGAAAAACTTACTTTTTTACCTGTCGCCTTACCTTTTTCAAAAATTTCATAGGAACCCGCAAGCATTTTTTCATTCAAGACTGTCGGGAAAATCCATTTCGCACCGCTTGGTGAGGCCACTTTTGCAAAAGAGGAATTTTCGTTCGATTGTTTCCAGGTGCTGTCTTCCAGGATGAGCTTTTTACTTTCGTCAATTGAAAAAAGCAAGTCCTTATCCTGCAAAGCCTTTTTGATCGCATATTTTTTTCCCGATTTTGCATAGGACAGCATTGCTTCTTCAAAACCATAAAAGATCTTGACACTGTCGTCGCCTACAAAATCGAGTTCATAACAATAAGTGTTGATCAATCCTGGGATAGAGTCTTCCACAACATCCAGAAACGACTGGTTAATGTAGTGCCCGCGCAAAGCCGCCTCATCCGTTTTATTGTTTTTGTCGTTACAGCCGTGGATTAAAGCAGTGCACACCAGCAAAGCGCAAAACCTGAAAAGAAGGATGATTTTCATGATAATGTTGTATAGCTATTAAAAAAGATGTTACCGGGCCATCTAAATGGCAAAGTAACATCTTAATCTTAACTAATGATGGTATAGGCTAAAATATGCACTTAGTGGGCCATATCATCTTCTTCTGGATGATGCACGATCAGCGAACTGCGCGTGTCGAGCTTCTTGATCATTTCGTTTGACATCGCATCGGCATAAACACCGTAACTACTTACTAATGTGCCTTTTAATCCGTCTTTCGACTCAATTGCATAAAGGATCGACATATCCGACGGGTTCGTCATTCCCTCAAAACGGTAGACTTTAATAATGTCGAAATCCTCTGGGGAAAGGGTCAGGCAAATGCCATCTTCTTTATGCAATTCCAGTGCGTGCGCGGTCATATTGAAATCGTATGTGTAACCTTGCGCTTGTAAATCCTCAAGGGTTTCAATAAGCGTATCCGGTTCGTCCATGTTTTTGTTGGAAGGATGTCTTTTTTGTTCCTTATCCTGATCCGATCCTTGCAAGTCCATAATAAATAGGTTTAAGGTTATGATTTCTTTTATATGTCAATTCACTGACATTAATAGTCTTTTTTGTTTTGAAACCTTATACGACTGCCTTCTTGGGCAGCTGTGAATCTGGCTGAAAACTGATAGTGATGTTTTTCCCAGATATACGAAAAAATTATGCCTTACGGAGTGACTTCCGGTAAATTGCGCCTGCTGTAATTAATGCATAGATTTCTTATAATCGTCGTAAAATACAGACGAACATTTTGAGGTGCTTTGACCACATTTTTTAAGAAAATGTAGAATGCAGCGGTGTTTTGAGATTATGGACGATAAGTAACCTGGCCCGAATTATATGCAGCAAAACAGCCCAATCCGCCACTGATATTTGTATAGATCAAGGATGGTTCGATGAAGGGATTATCCGAACTTCCGCGCATTTCAAGTGACCTGTGATATTTGAAATAATGCACATCCGTGTTGTAAACTTCGAGCATAACCATCGCAATTTTCGCTTTGGGGTAAACTGTAAATTTATTGCCGTTTCCATAGTCATATTCGATCACATTAGGCAAAACGGTGCGGCCTATGGGTGATGTAAATACGGCGCCATCCAGATTTCCGTCACTTTGAAAATCGTTGCGGCCAATGGTCTCGTCCCAGTTAAAATTAAAGCGGTTTTTAACCCTTCTTTCTTTAAATGTCTCTGCATTAGTGCCTTCTGCAACACTGTATTCGAGGTCAACGGAGCTGCGGACGCGATAATAATTGGTGTCGCGGGAAGCATCTGTCCAGCTCATTTGAACCGTTAACACCGTATCCTGTTCAAAAACGTTGCTCGAAAAAGAAGTGTCCAGCTTATAAGAAGATGCCAGGACCTGACCGGCCGGGACAGTGCAGACGCCCGTGGCCACGCGTTTGCCGTCAGATACAAAAAGCGAATATGTTTTCCCTGCAACAATCGGAAACAAAGACCTGTCAATGCTATATAGTGTGCTTGCCGAGTCAAACGGGATAGCGATTTCCCTCGTCCCGTCCGAAATTTTTACCAGCGCGTTTTTTACGACGCCGCCGTTATTTCCGGATTCTGTAAACAACGGGACGGATTCTGTGACCACAACATTAATGCGTGCGGATTGCGGTGAAATGAATGATTGGACAACCAATTTGGATTCGGTCCTGGGCAACTTATCCGCCGGAATGTCCGTAATCAGCGATTCGCAGGCTGAAAGACAAATTGAAATGAGTATGACAATGATATGATGCAGTTTCATGGCGGCGCAATTAGAACTTGAAATTATAACTGAAATAGGGGAGGACGGGGAACAAGGAATAACGTTTGAGTGTGTTTTTGGTGTTGCCTCCGCTTCCGGTCTCAGTGTCATCCGTGTCTATGTCATAAAAAAACGGGTTTCTGCGGTTATAAACATTATATACGCCAAATTCCCAGGTGCGTTCATGCCGTTTTTTCTGTTTGCGAAACTGAATGGCGAAATCCATGCGATGAAAAGGCTCTGCTCGGAAACTGTTTTTTTCTCCGTATTCACTCACAGTAGGGCCGTTCCAGCCAATGGCGGGCTTACCATTTGGGTTCATTCTGGTGATAAAATTGTCGCTTACGCCCGTGTAGGTGGCAATGGGCAATGTTAATGCGTTTCCTGTTCCATAAACCCAAGTGGAAGAAATGGTTATACGTTTGGTGAGTTCATAAATCCCAACCACAGAGAGGTCGTGGCGACGGTCATAGCGAGGGAAGAATGTTTTTCCAAAATTCAATTCAGGGAATTTCCAGTAAGTCCATGATAATGTGTAGCCTATCCAGCCCGAAAGTCTGCCTGTTTTCTTTTGGACCAAGAATTCGCCTCCGTACGACCAGCCCTTACCCGCGGTAACATTGTCTTCCCAGCTCAATTCATTGGCATTTTCACCATTAATGCTCAAAAAGGACGATCCTTCTTTATAATTAAGAATGTTATCCATGTTTTTGTAATAACCTTCCAAGGTCAATGTCAGTGCGGGCCTTTCCAGATCTTTGGCGAAACCCAGCGCAACCTGCTGCGACTGCTGCGGCGCTACGCGGTCTGTTGTCGGAACCCAAAGATCCGTTGGCAGGCCCAGTCCGGTGTTGGAAAGCAAATGCACATATTGATTCATCTGGGCGTAGGAGGCTTTTACCGAAAAATCCTGTGCGAGTCTCAATGCTGCCGAAAACCTCGGTTCTGGGCGGATGTAGGTTTTTGTTTCGGTTTGAAACGCGCTTAACCGGAAGCCGGCATTCATTTTTAATGATTCAAATGGCTGCCAGGTGTCTTCCAGGTAGGCTCCGGCTTCAAATGTATTAATCGGCTTGACGGACCTTTCAATCGGATTGTCTATAAAAGAACCTTCAATGGCGAGTGCCGAAGGGATAAATTTATGCTGCGTAACTTGCGCTCCAAACCTGATCGCGTGCCTGGCAGAGGGATAAAAATCAAAATCCGTTTTAAGCCCGAAATCCCTGATCCGAGAATCATATTCCAGACTAAACTCATCCTGCGTCGCCCCGTCGCCGTTAATGTCTTTGGAATAACTGGAAACGCCGAAATTGAAATTGCTGAAAATAAATGAGGTATTAACGAAGAGTTTTTGGTTCAGCACATGGTTCCAGCGCATGGTTGCCGTAGCATTACCCCAGTCAAGGCCGGCCCTGGTTTCGGAATCCGGGCTTTTTTCTTCTGCATAAAATTTATCCCTTCCAAAATAACCGCTTACATAAAGCTTGTCTTTCGCGCCGAGATCGTAATTCATTTTTGCATTCAGATCGTAAAAATAATAGCCGGGCTTAACCTGGCTTGCATCGCCTTTTTGTGATTGCTTGATGAATGGGGAAGCCAGCAGATCAATGTAAGTCCTGCGTCCGGAGATCAGAAACGAGGATTTTCCTTTTGAAATAGGCCCTTCCAACGTAAGTCTGGACGATATAAGCCCGATCCCGCCTTCGCCGTGCAGCTTGTCTTTGCTTCCTTCTTTCATATTCATTTCCAAAACAGAAGAAAGCCTGCCGCCATAGCGTGCCGGAAATCCGCCTTTGGTGAGTTCCACACTTTTTAATGCATCGCTATTGAATATGGAAAAAAAACCGAAAAGGTGATTGGCATTGTATACAACCGCGTCATCCAGGATGATCAGGTTCTGGTCCGGGCCGCCACCGCGCACGTAAAGTCCGGTTTGTCCTTCCGTCCCTTTTTGGACGCCCGGCATGAGTTGCAGCACGCGTAAAACGTCTTTTTCACCAAAAAATGCGGGCACTTTTTTCAATTGCGCAATCGGGATCTCAATCTGGCTCATCTGCACCGACCGGCTCACATAATCTTCCTGCCGGCGCGCTGAAACAAGCACTTCTTCGAGCTGGTTAATGGTCGCCAAAAAGATGCTTAATTCAAGATTTTTTGACAAACTAACGCGCAGATCCGTTTTTTCGTAACCAACAAATGAAAAGGAGAGCGTTGCGCTGTCAGCTATTGGAACAGTCAGCGAGTAAAAGCCATAAGTGTTGGTAACTGCGCCATATGGTGTGCCCTCGATATACACATTAACGCCGGGCAATTGCTCCTGGCTTCCTTTTTCCTTTACAAAACCGCTGATTGTTATACGTTCCTGAGCGGATACGGCAATTGAAATTAGCAGAAATGAGACAGCAAAAACAAAGCGCATCATCAGCGGGCTGGTTGATTTTTGTAACGACTCTTTCAGTAATAAAGTATTGATCATAGTAAAGGGTAAAATAGGCAATGGACAAAAACCTCCGCTTGCCGTATATACTCCTTTTTGAGTACGTTGGATCAAATGCCGCTATCCCACTTTTGCTAATCCTCTGTTTTCCAGTAAATATTTTTCGTTCGGGGTCCTTCCGCGGAAAGCTTTGTAAAGCGTAAGAGGCTCCACGGTTCCACCTTTTTCCAGAATATTTTTACGAAATGATAATGCTGTCGCAGGATCAAAAATGTTACCGGCTTCCTTAAAAGCCGCAAATGCGTCACTATCCAGCACTTCCGACCAAATGTAACTGTAATAACCCGCCGAGTAACCGCCTGCAAAAATATGCTGGAAATAAGTGCTCCGGTAACGCGGCGCAATCTGTTTGATAAGGCCCCGACCATTCATCACCTTTTCCTCCACACTTTGAGAGTCGATTTCCATACCGACTGGCGCAATGTGATAAAACAGATCGAGCAGTGCGGCGGCAAGATATTCAACCGTAGCGAAGCCTTGATTGAATTTGGACGCATTTTTCATTTTCTCCACCGCTTCATCGGGGATTGTTTCACCGGTTTGGTAATGTTTTGCGTAAAATTTCAGGACTTCCGGTTCGAAGGCCCAATGTTCCATAATCTGGGATGGCAGTTCCACAAAGTCGCGGGGGACCGAAGTGCCGGATAATGTTTCAAACTCGACATTGGACAACAAACCATGCAGCGCGTGCCCGAATTCGTGAAAGAATGTTTCCACTTCTTCCGCTGTCAGCAAAACAGGATTTTCACCGGTTGGCTTAGCATAGTTGCACACAATGGAGACGATAGGAGCTGTGCGCTCGCCATTTTTAATGGATTGCTTGCGATAAGAAGTCATCCAGGCGCCGCCTCTTTTTGAGTTGCGGGTAAAAAAATCCATGTAAAAAATACCAGTCAGATCCCCATTTGCCTCTCTTACTTCATATGCAATAACATCTTCGTGGTATTTTGGAATGTCCCTGATTTCCGTAAACGTGAGCCCGTAAAGGTTTTGAACAACCTTAAAAATCCCGGCTCGCACATTTTCCAGCTGGAAATAGGGTTTCAACGACTCGGCATCATAATTATATTTTTCCTTGCGAACCTTATCTGCATAGTAAAACCAGTCCCATGCTTCAAGCTTATTTGAGCCGCCTTCTTTGTCCATCAACTCCTGCATTTGCAAGGCTTCTGACTTGGCAACTGGTAATGCGGCTTTCCAAAGTCTGTCCAGAAGATCATGAACATTGGTGATCTTTTTTGCCATGCTTTCTTCCAAAACATAATCTGCATGACAATCGTAGCCCAGCAGGCTCGCCCGCTCAGCTCGTAGTTGCGTGACTTGGGCAACGATTCCTTTGTTGTCCAGATCATCGTTGCGGTTGCAGCGGCTGATATATGCTTTATAAATCGTTTCCCGGAGCGGCCGGTTGTCGGCGTGTTGGAGAAAGGGCATTACGCTCGGCTGATGCAGTGTGAATTTCCATTTTCCTTCCTTTCCGACTTCCTTAGCAAGTTGCGCTGCATTCATTTTAAGAGTGTCCGGTAACCCTGAAAGTTGGGACTCATCATCAATAATCAGCTCAAATTTGTTGGTTTCGGCTAATAAGTTTTGCGCGAAACGAACTGTAAGTACAGACAACTGCTTATTAATATCCCGCATTCTTGCCTGATCCGAATCGTTCAAATTTGCACCGCTCCGTACAAAAGCTTTATATCTTTTTTCCAAAAGCCGCTTTTGTGCATCATTTAGGTCAAGTTTGTCCTGCAAATCATTAACCTTTTTAACGCGCTGGAAAAGAGCTGCATTGAGAAAAATGTCGTCGCTATGCTGAGATAATTTCGGTGCAATTTCTTTTGAGAGCGCCTCAATTTCGGGATTTGTATTGGCCGACGCTAAATTAAAAAACACCGAACTGACTCGGGTTAGCAAGTCGCCCGTGCGTTCCAATGCTACAATGGTGTTTTCGAAAGTCGCCTCAGCTTCATTAGAATAAATGGCAGCGATGTTTTTCTGTTGTTCTTCCATGCCTTGTTCGAAGGCCGGTAAAAAATGTTCAGGTTCCACCTCGTCAAAAGGCGGAACCTGAAATGGGGTGTTATAAGGAGATAAAAACGGGTTGTTAGCTTGCTGAGGCATAGTGAACTTGATTTTGGGAGGAACTTTTTTAACCGGCCTTCCGATCATTTCACGCCTTTAACCTTCATTTTCAGTCCATAAACCGCTGTTTCGGCTGTAATGAAAAGCAAATCATTGTTTTTTCCGCCGAAACAAAGGTTAGCAGTCCAGCCATCATGAATAGGAAAATGCGCGATTTGCTGACCTGTTTTATCGAAAACCGTAACACCTTTTCCTGTAATGTAAAGATTCCCTTCCGCGTCGAGGATCATTCCGTCTGAGCCTTTGGAAACAAAAAGTTTTCTGTTGGCCAGGCTTCCGTCGTTCTCAATGTCATAAACGTATGTTTTGTTATCGCCAATGTCTGCAACGAAGAGCCTTTTGCCATCTTTTGTGCCGATAATGCCGTTCGGCTGTTTCAGTTTTTCGTCGACGCGGCTGAGTTTATTTGTCTTGGGATTAACGTAATATACATGCTGACCGTCCTGTTGCATGGCCGGGTCACGCTTCCAGTAATCGCGTTTATACATTGGGTCTGTGAGGTAAATTCCGCCTTTCGGGTCAATCCAGAGGTCATTGGGGCCATTTAGCAACTTGCCTTCATAGTCTTTCACCAAAACCGTTGGTTTGCCATTTTTATCAAATGACCAAACCTGATTATCTTCATCCGAACATGCTACCAAATTTCCTTTATTATCAAAATACATTCCGTTTGCACGGCCTGCATTGTCCGAGAAAACAGAGAATTTGTTCGTTTCTGCATCCCAGCGGATGATTTTGTTGTTTGGTTGGTCGGTGAAAAACACGTTGCCATTTTTGTCTGCAACGGGCCCTTCGGTGAATTTGTAACCGTCACCCAGTTTCTCAACCTGTGCGCCGGGCGCCACTATCGATTTTGAATCCATTAGTTGTGCTGAAAGTAAGGCCGGGAAGAGCAATGCTGCCAACCCGGATAAAATTGAACAAAAACCTGTTGATTTTTTCATATCAAAACAATGCCGGGTTGAGTTGCTCCCGATTGCCTTAAAAGTCTTTGAGTGATCTTTCCTTACTTATGCAACCCGAGACGGTGCAACGCCATAGGCCTTTTTAAATGCAAAGGAAAAGTGCGAAAGGTCCTCAAAACCAGTTTCCAGATACACCTCCGAAGGTGCTTTTCCTTTTTCTTTGATCAGATAATGCGCTGCTTCCAGTCGTCTTTGCAATAGCCAGCGACTCGGGGAAATGTGGAATATTTTTTCAAAATCCCGTTTGAATGTTGCCAGACTTCGGCCTGTCAGATATGCGAAACGCTTCAACTGAACATTAAAATGAAAATTCTGCTGCATAAAACCTTCCAGATCAATCTTGCCAGGCTCACTGAAATCGAACAAAATATGCTTCATTTCGGGATTGGTTTGGAGCAAAACAAGAACCGCTTCCTTCAATTTGAGCAGCATTAACTGCTGGTTGGTCGGTGGCTGAAATTCCTGATAAGGCATCAGCGAATCAATGTAACTCGTCAGCAATCGATCAGACCTTAATTCCAAAACAGCATTCCCATTCTGATGAGCAGCAGCGTCGTAACCAAATTCCAGGCTGAAATTTCGAAGGGTATGCTGGTCCAGATAAATCGATATGGATTTAAATTCGCCATTTTCAGGCGGTTGCTTATTGAATTTGACCAACCGGTTTCGCTTGGTAAACCGAAAGCTGCCTTCTTTACAAACATATTCCCGAATGCCGTCATTGAGATAAAGCGTACCCGAAATCTGGTAACTCAGGACATGCTCAGGCACAAATTGTTCGCCTTCCCGACTTCTGGCGAAGTAACAGGAATAGGCAATTTGCGACAATGTGGTTTCTTCGGCCTGACTCATGGTTTTAAATCCCCTTCATTTTTATATATGACTTTCCGGCTTCTGATTCAAAAAAGTTTTCGGCCTCGTCATGATCCGTGGAAATGCTCACCGGCATCCACGTTTCGAACTCAGCCTGTCTTATCGCATCTGCACGTTGTAAAATACCAACTGCCTCGCTGCCAAGGATCAAATGTAATGGAGGCTCGGGATGATTCGCAACATCTATCATTACTTTTGCAGCTTTTTCAGGGTCGCCGACCGGAACAAAAGCGCCGCTTGTCAGAAATTTGGTAACCCCGCCGATGGTGGTCTCGTAACCTTCAATTTCTGTCGCAAAACTCATTGAGGAACCAGCCCAATCCGTACGAAATCCTCCGGGTTCAATGGACGTAACCTTTATCCCAAGCGGGGCAACCTCTTTGGAAAGTGCCTCGCTAAAACCGCCCAGTCCAAATTTGGCGGCCTGATACATGGTTAAACCCGCTCCTCCAACGCGCCCACCGATCGAGCTGATTTGCAGAATGTGGCCCGAACGCTGCTTGCGCATATGTGGTAAAACTGCGCGGGTCACTTCAATGGGCGCATAAAGATTTGTTTCCAATTGACTGCGGACCTGCTCATCCGTAAAGGCTTCTGCTGCGCCCGTAATGCCAAAACCAGCATTATTGACCAGAACATCAATTTTCTGAAAATGCTGAATGGCATCGGCAACCGCAGCATAAATCTGTTCTTTGTTGGTCACGTCCAATTGGATCGGGTAGATCTGATCCGGGAATTTCTCAACGAATTCCTGTAATTGTTGTGTATTGCGTGCTGTGGCGGCTACTTTGTCACCATTTTTGAGCACTGCTTCTGTGAGGCTTTTTCCCAATCCGCGGGAGCTGCCAGTAATAAACCAAACTTTTGTCATCGTGTTTTTTATTTGAATTAACGATAACAAAGGTCGGCTGGAATGTGCTGGTAAGCTTTGTTAAAAAGCTCAAAGTTGGTTTGTTGAAAAGCTCATCTGTGTTAGTTCAATTCCTAATCCAGCTGACCAAACCTTTCAAAATGCTCCTTATCTAATGTGCCATGACATTTCCTTGGATATCGCAGTGGCCACAAATCTTGATCTGGATTTGTCTGTCTTTCGGAAATAATCAATCAAAACGCTCGTGTCGAGCATCAAGACTTTCTCCGCCAGTGATTGATCGATTTGCGGGTTTCTTAAACGTCAAACACTCCCCCAAATCTCCAACTGCGGATTCTTTCTTAACTCTCCCACAGGTTCAATAATCAGCCGATCATCTTCAAAGCGAACCATAATGTGCTCCCCATGATTAAATCCCATGTCTTCTAGCCATTTCCCGCAAAGCCTGATTTCGGGAACAAATTTGGAATTCCACTGTGAAGTTCTTTGGAACTTCGGATAAATTTTTAATTGGCGTGTCCGTGCTTTGCTTATTGCCATGGTCTTTGTTTGTCGTCATGAATGTTTACAGTAAAGATAAAGCAAGAGCGGGAATGTCAACACTTGTGATGACAAATTTATCACAACAATACGACAGTTTGTGCTGTGGATAAAATTGAACTTCAAAAACTTGTAGGAAAACGGATTATTCAGCTCCGAACAGAAAAAGGTTGGAGCCAGTCAGATCTTGCCCGGGCGTGCGACAAAGACCGGCAATCGATTGAGAGGATAGAGAATGGAAAGGTTTCGCCTTCGCTTTATTCGTTGTATGAAATTGCTTTGGCTCTTGAAATTTCTCTTAAGGATTTACTCGATTTATGACACTATTTCCTCTTCACCACCCCATCAATCTCCGCCAACAGCGACTTCACACCAGTGCTATCCTGCAACAACTGCCAAATCATCACCCCGCTAACCTTCTGCTTCGCCAGCTCGGTCTTCCTCCGGATTGTTGGTAACCCATTGTAATAAACCATCCCGCCATTTAAATGCATCTGATCCTGGTTGATGGAATCGGGATATTGGCGAAGAATGTTTTTGTAGGACATACTTTCAGGAGCGGTGCCGCCGAAACCGTAGCCGTAAAAGGGGACGCCCAGGGTTAATTTTTCTTTGGGAATTTTGCGGGTTTCGAGCCAATATTGAAGATCTTCTTCGGCCATGGAATAGGGGGCGTGAGGACCGGGTTTGTCGGGGCGCCATGGGCCGGTGCGATCGTAGGACATGATGTTGACAAAATCGAATTGAGCTAAGGCTTTATCGGTAAACTGGCTCTTGTAGACGGTGGCAATGGCGGCCGTGATCAGTTTGTTTTTCTGTTTTAATGCAGCTGCAAAATCAACTACAAAGCTTTCGTAGTTAGCATCGATTAATGCGCCTTCCAGGTCTACATCAATGCCGTCGAGGTTGTTGTCAACTGCCAGATTTACAAGGTCTTTTATTAGTTTCTTTTTATTTTCACCAATTAAAAATGACGGGTAATATTCCGGAGCGCCACCGCCGCCGATAGAAGCCATGATCTTTACATTTTTGGAATGAGCCAGCGCTGCGACTTCTTTGAGGTTCTCAGTTCTTGTAAGGTTACCCAACGAGTCGGGATTGATAAAGGCAATGTATAAATGTGTGATTTTGGCAAAATCGATTTGATTGGCTGATGCAAGCAAATCCGTTCGGTTCGGCAAATAGCCGATGACTTTGAAACGGTTATCCGCATCGCGGCCTTGGGAAACGGTGATGCTTTTCTTGCTGCAACTTGTACTTAATGCAAGAATCACCATGAAAACGGAGATGCATTGCTTTAACAACTTCGGAAGTTTCATGGTGATTCTATATGTGGTTAATGTTATTTGGCAGCCAGCATAATCTTCGCTCCGCCTTTACGGATGGATTCGTAAACAGCGTCGACAACGATCATATCCTTTAACCCTTCTGCTCCGCTTACGTTCGGATCTGGTTTATTGTTGAGGATAATGTCGGCGATACCGTCCATCTGGAGGGTTTGATGTGTGATCACAGGCTGGTTCATCGGACCATTGTGTGTCCGGCCTTTAATGGGGCCGTAGCTGAATGCGGGACTGAGTTCCACGAAACCTTTTTCTCCGATGACGTAAAGTCTCTCGTAGTTATTGAAATTGTAGGTTGTGCCGCAACTGGCCACCACGCCGCTTGGGAAGCCAAGCTGGAACATGATCGTTTCGTCCACTTCCTTGAATTTCACTGGATCGGTTTTGGTTTCCTGCGCCGTCACCCAAATTGGCTCTTCGCCCGTTGCATATCGTGCGCCATTTAATGCATAAATGCCCACGTCCATCATCGCTCCGCCGCCAGCCAGGGCTTTTTTTAGCCTCCATTGATTAGGATCGCCTGATTTGAAACCCATATAATTGTTCACATGCATAATTTTGCCCAGCTCGCCCGCCTCGCGCATGCGGATCAGCTCGCGGGTATGGGGTTCAAAATGCATGCGATACCCAATGTAAAACTTCACCCCGGCCTTTTCGCAAGCTGCGATCATTTCGCGGGTTTGCCTCGCATTGTCGGCCACCGGTTTTTCGCAAAGTACATGTTTTCCGGCTGCGGCAATTTGCAAAACATGCTTATGATGCAGCGAGTTAGGTGTGGTAATGTACACCATGTCAATATCCGGATTATCCTTTATTTTGCTGACAGTGTCATAGTTGTAGGTGTTCTTTTCGGGAATGTTGTATTTCTTTTTCCAATCTTCGAGCTTGGCGGGTGTACCCGAAACAGCGCCAACAAGGGTTGCCATTTTACAATCTTTCATGGCCTCTGCAACGCGGGTTCCATAGCTGCCAAGTCCCATAATCGCGACGCGTAATTGCTTATCCGCCTTCGGGCCGGAATAGAGATCGCGAGCAGCGGCGGGTAAATCAGAAAGTGCCGTAGCACCAATCCCCAGAGTCAATTTTTGAAGAAAATCTCGACGAGAATCCATAGTAATTGAGTGATTATTTGTTGATAAATACTTTCGCGCCGTTTTTACGCAGCGATTCGTAAATGGCGTCGATTACAACCATATCTTTTAACCCTTCGGCACCTGTTACATTCGGATCCGGTTTGCCATTCAGGATTGCGTCTGCAATTCCGTCCAGTTGATAGGCCTGGTGATTCACGTCAGGCTGATCGATCGGGCCTTTGTGCGTATTCCCACGAATGGGGCCATAGCCAAACGCCGGATTCATTTCTGCCCAGCCTTTTTCGCCCATCAGCCGCAGCATTTCTACATGATTGAAATTGTAAGTACAACCGCAATTAGCAATAATTCCGCTTGGGAAACCGAGTTGAAAAGTAACCGTTTCGTCCACATCTTTGAATTTAACAGGGTCGGTTTTGGACTCCTGAGCAGTAACCCAAACCGGCTCTTCGCCGGTACAATACCGCGCTCCATTGGTAGAATATACGCCGACATCCATGATAGCACCACCTCCCGCCAATGCTTTTTTCAACCTCCATTGCGTCGGGTCGCCGATTTTGAAACCTGCATAATTATTGACGTGCATGATTTTTCCGAATTCGCCAACCTCACGCATACGGATCAATTCCCGGGTATGCGGCTCGAAATGCAACCGATACCCAATATAAAATTTCACGCCAGCTTTTTCACATGCTGCGATCATTTCCCTCGCTTGTTTGGCATTGTCGGCCACGGGCTTTTCGCAAATCACATGTTTACCTGCCGCCGCAACTTGTAAAACGTGCTTATGGTGAAGCGAGTTAGGCGTTATCACATACACCAGATCAATGTCCGGGTTGTTCTTGATTTCGTGTAAGTTCTCGTAGTTGTAAACATTCTTATCCTCGATCCCATACTTCTGCTTCCATTCCGGGATTTTCGAAGGTGTACCCGTTACGATTCCCACCAGTTTAGCGGTTTTGCATTCTTTCATTCCCCGCGCTACAATGTTCGCGTAACCGCCAAGGCCCATTAACGCAACGCGGAGCTGCTTGTCGGCAGGTGTTTTTGATAGGTTAGGAGCAGCTATGCCGGGAGTGAGATCTGTAAGTGTGGCAGCTCCGATTCCTAGTGAAAGCTTTTGCAAAAAATCGCGACGGGAATTCATGGGCAGTTGTTAAAGTGTTGGAAACAACTGAGAAAGTTAGAAATCGGGCGTATCTCCTTATGTGAGTCGCAGGCGTAGGCATAAACAAAAAAAGCCCCCGGATTCCGGAGGCTTTGGGACTGAGGTTTACGCTTAATTATTTAACCGACAAAGTGCGTTCAGTTTTTTGTTCCGACAATTCGAAAGATTTTGACTGAATCTCTCTGCCGCTGATGACGTCCACTTCATATTTACCAGCGTCCATCTGGTCCATATTCAACGTGCGACCGAATTTTTGATTATCTCTGCTAACAGTTTCGCGGTAAACAACGATTCCAGCTTCGTTTTTAAGTAAAATCGTTGTGTTCGCGTCGTTGTTCAGCTTGTTAACAAGAACATTGATCTTACCAGTTTTGGTTGGGTAAATTCCTGTTCCGAAAGTAGAGGCTCTTTTGGTTTCTTTGTCTTCTGCGTTGGCAGCGAAAGTAGAAGCGATAAACGCTAAGGCAAATGCGAAAGTTTTAATTGTAGTTTTCATGGCTATTTTATTTTTATGGCTATTGTTTAATTTTCTTTTTGTCTCTGAGGACATAACAAAGGTGGCGCATATCCCGGTACTATGTATTACAAAGTACAGGAATGGAAACTTTACGTGAATGAGTGGTTTATATCTTTCATGAGCAATTAAGCGGTTAGTGAAGTTTGGCTCAATGATGGATCGTAGAGCATCATCGTTGCTTCCCGTTATGTTAATAAGTGTTAAAAAAAACGGCTCGCTGCAATGCAGGAGCCGTTTCTTTCAAATGTCATATATAAGTTTGAACTATTCCTTTTCCACAAAATCCATATCCTTCGTAAATGTTTCTTCTAAAAAATAAAGTGCAAGCAATGCTACCAGCGACGTTGCAACCCCAATGAGCAATCCACTCTGGATGACGCCAAGATCTGGCTTGAAGCTTACAAACAACGCAGCTAACGGAATGGTGGCACCCCTTACAAAGTTGGGCACAGTGGTTGCGACGGTGGCGCGTAGGTTGGTTCCGAACAGCTCTGCGGCAATTGTGATAAATAGCGTCCAGTAACCATTACAGAATCCTAGTAATGCGCACATCAAATAGAATGTGAAAAGATCCAGCGTCGGAATCATCAAATAACCAATCATCATCGTCAGTGAGAGCATGATAAACAAGCCGATCACGCGTTTTCTGCTTTTAAGATACTGACTTAATAATCCACTGAAAATATCGCCGAAAACTTGTCCCGAAAATGCCAGCATAACCGCCTTTCCTGCATTAATCCCCTCAATTCCTTTGGCAGCACCGAATTCGGGAGAAAAAGTGATCAGAATACCAACAACAAACCAGATAGGCAGACCGACCAAAATCGCCATCATATATTTTCCAAAACGCTTTCCGTTGGTCAGGATCATCATCACATTTCCGCGGTCCACCGTTCTTTCTTTGACCTGCTTGAACATCCCGGATTCAAAGACATTAAATCTCAGAATCAAAAGCAGCAAGCCCATTCCGCCGCCTACAAAGTATGAGATCCGCCATTCGAACAGATCTGCCACAAAATAGGCAAGGATTGCTCCGAGAACACCTAATGTAGCTACTAAGGTTGTTCCGTAACCGCGTATTTCTTTGGGTAAAACCTCGGTTACCAATGTGATACCAGCACCCAGCTCTCCTGCAAGTCCGACGCCGGCGATGAACCGTAACAATGCATATTGATCCAGAGATGTGACAAACCCGTTTCCTATGTTGGCGAGCGAATACATGATAATGGATCCAAAAAGCACGGATAACCGCCCTTTTTTGTCAGCGATTATGCCCCATAACACGCCTCCGATAAGCATTCCCGCCATTTGGAAATTAAGCAGCCTGATTCCCTCGGTTAATAGTTGTTCGGCGGGCACATTCAGTGCTTTCAAACTTGGAACGCGCACTACGCTAAACAAAAACAGGTCGTACATGTCGACCAGATAGCCCAGCGCAGCTACGATGACCGGCACTTGAAGCAGTTGAGAGAGTAAGGTTGGGCGAGGGTTAGGATGTTCGGACATAAGTGATCTGGTTTACTTTGAAAGCTATAATCTATCAATCAACATTCCGCCATCCACACCAATCACCTGACCGGTGGAGTAGGGGAAATCACCTCTTGTGAGCGATGCAACGGCTTTTCCTACGTCGTCGGGTGTTCCCCAGCGAGGTTGCAACGCAATGCCGCTTTGGAACAGATTGTCGTATTTTTCCTGCACTTTGGACGTCATATCCGTTGCGATAATGCCTGGCCGGATTTCAAATACGGGAATGTTGAATTCCGCCATCCGCACAGCGAAAAGCAGGTTGGTCATGGCCAAGCCCGATTTTGAGATACAATATTCGCCGCGGTTTATAGAAGCGACCGTGGCCGAAATAGACGTGACAAAAATGATCGTTGCCTCAAATGCATGGTTATTTTGCTTCGCATGCGCCATTCTCTTTGCCACGGCCTGCGTCAGGAAAAAGGGACCTTCCAGGTTGGTTTGCATTACTTCCTGAAAGTTTTCCGGCGTTGTTTCCAGAATATCCAGTCGTTCCCGGGGAGCGATTCCTGCATTATTGACCAAAATATTAATTTGTCCAAAAACCGAGTAAGCTTTCTCGATAATGGCGTCACGATCAGTAGCATTGGCAATGCTTCCCTGGCAGTAAACCACTTCCGCGCCCAATTCCCGCAGTTCGTTCAGCGCTTCGGCTGCGCCTTCTTCGTCACGGACGCCGTTAATAGCAAGATTATAGCCTTCGCTGGCAAGGGCTTTGGCTATTCCAAAACCAATTCCACGACTTCCGCCGGTAATTAACGCAGTATTCTTCATAGTTCCTCGATATTAACCCATTGGCGTTTTTCCCAGCTTTCGATGCCCTTTTCGGCCAATTGCACACCACGCGCTCCCGCTTTGAGATCCCATGGGAAAGGCGTGTCTTTTACAATGTGTTTCAGGAACAATTCCCACTGCGCTTTGAACGCATTGTCAAATATTTCTTGTTCAGGCACTTTTGACCAGCCTTCAAAAAACGGGATAGGTTGTGGAATATCCGGATTCCAAACTGGTTTCGGCGTGTTTCCGTAATGTTGCGTGTAGCAATCGCGCAAGCCTGCAACCGCGGAGCCGTGCGTGCCGTCCACCTGCAAAGTCAGCAGGTCATCACGGCGGACGCGGACCGTCCAGGATGAGTTGAACTGTGCAATCACGTCATCTTCAAGTTCAAATGTGGCATAGCAAGCGTCGTCGGCCGTTGCTTTGTATGGTTTGCCATTTTCGTCGATACGCTCGGGGATGTGTGTAGCGCCAAGGCAGGAAACTGCTTTTACTTTGCCAAAAAGATTATCCAATACATAACGCCAATGGCAAAGCATATCCACGATAATGCCGCCGTCGTCTTCTTTTCTGTAATTCCATGAGGGACGTTGCGCCGGAATGCTATGGCCTTCAAACACCCAATATCCAAATTCTCCGCGCACGGAAAGGATTTTTCCAAAAAAACCATTCTCCATTAATCGCTTCAATTTCAACATTCCGGGCAACCAAAGCTTATCCTGAACAACGCCGTTTTTCAGGCCGGCAGCCGTAGCAAGCTCGTATAATTCAAGTGCTTCTTCGGTTGTGGTTCCGGTTGGTTTTTCGCAATAAATGTGTTTTCCGGCAAGAATGGCTTTTTTCACAGCAGCAGCACGGCGGCCCGTAACCTGCGCATCGAAATAAATCTGATACTGAGGGTCGGACATGACAGAATCCAGATCCGTTGTGTATTTCGCTATTCCGGACTGTTTGCAAAGCGATTGCAACTTGCTTTCATTACGGCCAACCAGGATCGGATCCGGCATGATCACTTCATCCGCAGAGATTTTCACACCGCCCTGCTCGATAATGGCTTTTATGGACCTTAGTAAATGCTGGTTAGTTCCCATACGGCCCGTCACGCCGTTCATGATAATGCCAATGTTATGTGTAGTCATGTTTTTTGAATTAATATTTTAATAGAATGAAATGATCAAACAGTTCGCAAAAATGCCTCCGTAATTTCCCCTAGAAACAAATGCTGATCCTTTGCCCAGTGAATGTTCGAGAAAATCTCCACCTCACAAAAGCCTTTAAATCCAGTGGCTTCCACCCAACCTCGAATCTTCTTTAAATCAATGCAACCTTCACCCATTAACCCGCGGTCATTGAGCAAGTCGATCGTATTCACTTTCCAATCACAAACGTGGTAAGCGAGCAGATTCCCATGCGCACCACAGCGGGCGATTTCCTTTTCCAGGTCGCCGTCCCACCACAAATGATACACATCCACTGCCACGCCCACGTAAGGGGAATTGAAGCATTCGGCCATATCATTGGCTTGGGCCAGCGTGTTAATGGCAGATCGGTCAGCCGCGTACATTGGGTGCAAGGGCTCAATGGCGAGTTTTACTTTCAGCTTTTCGGCCAATGGCAATATCGCTGCAATGCCTTCCTTAATCTGTTGCCGGGACTTTTCCATGGATTGATCGGGCGAGGCGCCGCACACAAGGACGATCATGGGAGCACCCAAAGCTGCGGCTTCTTCGAGTAACTTCCGGTTGTGATCAATGGCCTGCGCACGTCCTGCGCTGCTCGTATGCGGGAAAAACCCGCCGCGAACGTAAGAGACGATTTCGAGTCCGGCAGATCGGATCAGCTCTCCGGCACGGTGAGGGCCGATCCGTTCGGTTGCATTCTGCCAGACACTTATTCCTTTCACACCTGCCGCCGCATAATTTTCTACTGCCTGCGAAAGCTCCCATGGCTTCGTGGTAATGGTGTGAATGCAGCAGCGGTCTAATGTTATATCATTGATAATGTTCATTTTACAGCGCCCAGATAAGTGTAGTAAGGCAAGCCTTTATTGACGCGATCCACATAAAGCGCCACTTCGCGGGCGTGGTAATCGCCCCACATGCTGGATTCGCCGCAAGGGATCTTTTGCCCGGCAGGAATGTTGTCCCAGCCATTTGGGCGGTGATATATAGAATGCAGGATCAGTCCCTGATGCGTCGGGTCGGTGGATAGATAGGGCTCTGCAAACAATGAATCCAATGCGGTCAAGCCTGCCTGCCAGTATCTGTTGCCCTGTTCCGTCTCACTTTTATCATTCAAATATTTGCCCAAACGAAGCAATCCTTGGGCGCCGATTGCGGCTGCTGAGCTGTCGATGGGTTCGAATTCGTTGTAGGGATCAGAAGTTCTGGACGTGTAATCGCCTAATTTATAAAGTTGCGGTGCGCCGGTGTCCCAGTATGGAATGCCGTCGGAGGCAGTATTATCAATGTAAAAATCGCAGGTGGCTTTGGCTCCTTTTAAATATATATTCTCAATTTCTGCTCTGCCCCCTAGTGGTGCCAGTTCTTCGTCTGAAAATGCGGATAGCGATTCAAGCTGTTCTGCAAAACCGGCCATTGCCCAGGCTAGCCCGCGTGTCCAGGTTGTGAATCCAGAAAAGCCTTGCTGGGAATTGGGGCAGCGATAGTTGCCGTCATTGGTATTAAACACGCTTTCATGCGCTGTGCGGCCCCAGATGTCGTAACTATCACGGCCTTCGCCGTAATAAACCGCATATTTGGCGGTTGCGATCGAATGTAATGTTCCGCGCTGTAGTAAGCTCGTTTTTACATCATTTTCACCCATTAAACTATGTCCCAGCAAATGCGAAACCATCAGCGCACGCACCGAACGGATCGTATCCACAAATAATGAATGCGGACCATTGAAGGAATGTATAAAACCTTGACCGTCCTTCGTATTGGTCCATCTTTTGGCCTGAACAGCACCTGAAATTTTCAGCGCGATCTCATAAAAGTTGCGTTCCCATTCGTTTTCAGGAATGCGGCCTTCATTCATCAATCTCAGCAGATTGCCGTAAGTGCTCACATTATTAAACCCATGGTCATGCACACCAAAATGGCCCACATGCGAGGCCATGCTGCTCACCGTATTTTTTCGGGCACTTTCCAGAAACTGCGTCTCTCCGGTTGCGTCGAACTGTAAAACTTCGGCGCCATACTGGAACCCTTGTGTCCATTCGGTCCAGCCGCGCAATGTGTATTTGCCGTTAACTGTGAAAACGGGCGTTCCTTTCGAATTGTCGTATTCTCTTGAAATTAGATTGATTTTTTCGGCGGAAAGCTGCCAGAGCTTGTCAATTTTAGGCTGAAGCGAAGCGGCGGTAAGATCGTTGCGAATCTGCATAGTTAATCCTTATAGTATTATTTAGCCATTTTATTTTTGGATAATACAAAGATATCCGCCCATGCAGGCAGGCGCAAGGTACATTTTTGCTATTAAATGGTACTTTTCCGAACATGATCGCGGTACTCGTTTGGGGTGAGCCCGGTTTTCTTTTTGAAGATCCTGCTGAAATAGGAAGGGTCATCCATGTGAATGTGGTAACCAATCTCCTTACTGCTCAGATTGGTGAAAACAAGCAGCCGTTTTGCTTCCAATAATAGTTTGTCCAGAATGTATTCCTGCGAAGGCGTGCCGAGATATTTTTTAATAATCTTGCTCAAATAATCCGGCGACACGGAAAGTTCCTGTGCATACTGCTGAACCTCATGCATTTGCCTGAAATTTTTTTCAACCAACTCTTGAAATCGGCCTACTAATTCGGGCACCGTTTGCAGAGCAGATTCGGCGGGTTGAATGTTCTTAGGTGCAAGAAAAGCACATTTTTGAAGAATCAGGCCTAAATACTTCCCAATCATTGTTTGGTCCGTTTCAGCGGTCAAATGATCAGAAACCATGTTTTCCAGGATATTGTGGAAATAACGTTTCTCGGTTTCTGAGAGCGTGATGATGGGCTGGCGGCGCGTGGGCTGGAAAAAGGGAAGTTGTGAAAGCGACGGATTTACGGGATTGTAAAACGTGTAAAAATCCTCTGAAAAAGCTACTATATAACCTTGGAAGGCAGTCGAAAATGTAAGCAAATGCACTTGTCCGGGCGTCAGAAAATGCAGCCCTGCGCCCTGAATGTTGTAGGAATGAAAGTCAATCTCGTGAAAACCAATTCCTTCTTCGATAAAAAGAATTTCGTAATAAGTGTGCCGGTGCGGCGCATCGGTGGGTAGGGGTGTGATAGGAAGCGAAACGGGCGATTCCTTTTGTTTTCCTTCGCTGTTTTTAAATCTGAAAATCTTTAATGCAGGAACCTGGCTAGGCGTTTTGGGCAGAGAATGAACAGGAATTGCATCTGAGACGAGGGCCATGAACTTAGATTTTTCAAACTCAATAACCTTTACAAAAGCCAAAAAAGCAAGAGAACTACCAATATGGAGGTTATAATAGGAGAATTTTTAATCCACGGGTGACATTTTCTACTTTTACATTGTTGGTCAATAACACAGATAGCAAAACATTACCACTTTAATTTTAGCAGGTGAATCAGGAAACCAAAAGCGGCCAGATATTCGATCTTCCTACATTACGACGTTTGTACACATTCGTCCGTCCGTATGAAAAGCAGTTTTATCTGCTGATTATCATCATCTTACTGAATGCATTGCTTGCGCCGCTAACGCCGCTTCTGATCAAATACACTATTGATACGCCCATAGCAAACGGCGATTACGGACAGTTGACCGTCATGCTGGGCATCATGATCATTGTAACCGTTTTGCAGGGCATTGCACAGTTCTGGAACACTTACATGTCGGGCTGGCTGGGGCAGTATATTATCCGGGATATCAGAGTCCAGTTGTATGAGAAAATCATCGGATTGAGGCTCAAATTCTTCGATAACACGCCGATTGGCAGGCTGGTAACCCGCACGATTTCGGACGTAGAAACGCTTTCCAATGTTTTTAGTGATGGTATGGCTGCCATTGCCGGGGATATTTTGCAGTTGGTCCTCATCATTGCGGTCATGTTTTATACCGACTGGAAACTGTCCATCATCAGCTTGTCGATGATCCCGTTAATGCTGATTTGTACTTACATTTTTAAAGAAAAGATCAAAGACTCGTTCAACGAAGTGCGTGCGGCGGTTTCGAATTTGAATTCTTTTGTGCAGGAACATTTGACCGGGATGGGCATTGTGCAGATTTTCAGCAGTGAAGATATTGAGTTCAAGAAGTTTAGAGAAATCAATAAAGTGCACCGTAATGCGAACATTCGGTCCATTCTTTACTATTCGATCTACTATCCGGTTGCTGACGTGATCGCCGCTGCGGGAACTGGGCTTGTGGTTTGGTATGGTTCAAAACAAATTTTGAATGCAGAAGTGACATTCGGGACAGTTACAGCGTTTGTGATGTTTATTAACTTGTTTTTCAGGCCGATACGCCAGCTGGCCGACCGATTTAACACACTCCAAATGGGCATCGTAAGCACAGACAGGATCCTGAAAGTGCTGGATAGCGATGAATATACATCCAATGAAGGCACTTTTGCACCCGATTCGGTAAAGGGGAATGTGACTTTCAAAGACGTTTGGTTTGCTTATAATGAGGAGGAATATGTGTTGAAAAACATCAACTTTACCGTCAATTCCGGTCAGACTATTGCTTTTGTCGGAGCAACAGGTGCGGGTAAGTCTTCCATTATCAACCTGTTAACCCGCTTTTACGACATTAATAAAGGGAACATTTATGTTGATGGCGTTGAAGTGCATGATTACGACCTCAATGCGCTTCGCAAGCACATTGGCGTGGTTTTGCAGGATGTGTTTTTGTTTTCGGATACTATTGAAAACAATATTCGCCTGGGCGACAGCAGCATTACGCATGAAAAAATTGTAGAGGCAGCAAAACTGGTTGGCGTTCATGATTTTATAGAAAGGCTTCCCGGCGGTTACAGTTATAATGTTATGGAAAGGGGTGCAACGCTTTCAGTAGGGCAGCGTCAGCTGATTTCTTTCGTGCGCGCCATGGTGCACGAGCCGGAGATCATCGTATTGGATGAGGCGACGTCTTCGGTGGATAGTGAAACGGAGGAATTGATCCAAAAGGCCATTGAAAAACTCATGAAAGGCCGGACTGCGGTTGTGATTGCGCACCGGTTATCCACAATTCAGGAAGCAGACAAGATAATCGTTGTGGATAAAGGCGAAATCGTGGAAGAAGGCAACCACGAACAACTGCTCGAAAAGGAAGGCTTTTACGCCAACCTTTATCGTATGCAGTATAAAGAAGTTTTGAAAATCTAGTTTCTGCTCCCCGTATCTAATGGGATCGGCGGTGGACCGATTAAGAAATCATCCTCTTCGTTGCGTTTGGCTGGTGTGCTGTCACCATCAATGCCAAGCGAATCTGCTTCCGCCGGCGCCCACTGTGTCGGACAGTTGTAGTTTTTTGAGATTTTGAATGATGGCTTGGGAAACGGGCCGGGCTCTAATGCCAGCGACTTATTCCTGTATATCTTTTCCAAAAAGCTTCCCACGATTGGTAATGCCGTTTTTGCACCTTCTCCTAAGTCCGTAGACCGAAAGTGGATGCTCCGGTCATCGCCTCCAACCCAGGCGCCCACAACCAGGTCTCGCGTGATGCACATAAACCAGCCGTCGGAGTTATTGGATGTCGTTCCTGTTTTCCCGCCCAACTCGTTTCCATTACGCGTCACATCAAATTTCCAGCGAATGCTTCCCGAAGTTCCTCCGGGCTCTTCAACGCCGCCTTTCAGCATTTGAACCATTAAAAAAGCCGATTCTTCGCTGATTGCCTGACGGTGTTCGGGCTGGAATTCTTCGATCACTTTGCCGTTGCTATCCTCAATTTTCGTGACCAGGATCGGCTGTGTGTACGTTCCGTTATTCACAAACACGCCATAAGCAGCGACCATATCGTAAAGGGAAACGTCAAATGGTCCAAGCCCTATCGAGGGCAGCGCTTTCAAAGGCGTAGTAATGCCCATTTTCTTGGCGTAACGGGCCACATTAGCAGGGCCAACCTGATCGGTAAGCTCGGCAGTAACCGAGTTGATAGATTGTGCCAGTGCTCTGCGCAATGTCATATTTGCATACGAGAATGTTCCCGTTGCATTCCTGGGCCTCCACTCTTTCTGCTCGCCATCTTCCATGTATATTTTTTCAAATGGCTTATCTACAATCTGATCGCAAGGCGACATATTGAATGTTGAGTCGTCGATTGCTGTCGTATATACAAAAGGCTTGAATGTTGATCCAGGCTGTCTTTTGCCTTGTTTTACGGCATCGTATTTGAAATAATTGTAATCCAAACCGCCTACCCAGGCCTTAATCTGGCCCGACTGCGGGTGCATCGCCATCATGCCGGCGCGCAATACACGTTTGTAGTAATCCAAAGAGTCCATTGAACTCCAGTATTTTTTCATCTCGCCACTATTTTTCCAGTCGTACACCGTCATCGTGTCCTTTTTGTTGAGATAATATTTGATACTGTCTGGCTGGTTCGGGAATTTGGCGGCAAGCGATTTGTATTTGCTGGTCCGTTTTACAACATTATCCAGGAAGTCGGTGATCTCTTTTCCCTGCTCGTCGCGCCATGGATTCTGGTTGCGCCAGTGGTCTTCAAAAACGCGCTGTAACTGCTTCATTTTCTGTACCATTGCCTCCTCGGCAGCTTCCTGCATTCTCGAATCAATCGTCGTGTAGATTTTTAAACCATCTGTATAAAGATCATAACCGTTCTCATCGCCCCATTTTTTTACAAAATCAACTACTGCATTTTTGAAATAATTGGCATTCCCATCGTAAGGCGTCTCGAATTTAGTCTTCAATTCAATTGGCAAAGCGCTGATTGAATCCGCTTGCTTGGCTGAGATATAGCCATATTTCTGCATTTGGTTGATGACCACATTACGCCTTTCCAGTGAACGCTTCATGTTACGGATCGGGTTATAGGTCGTGGTAGCTTTTTGTAGACCAACCAAAACTGCCGATTCCTGAATGTTCAGGCTGTCGGGGGACTTGCTGAAATAGGATTGCGCGGCTGTGTTAATCCCATAAGTGTTATTACCATAATCCACCGTATTGAAATACATTGTAAGGATCTCTTCTTTGGTAAAGTTTCTTTCGAGTTTAATAGCGGTGAGCCATTCTTTGGTTTTGTAAATCAATGTCCCAAATCCGGGAACGTAGCCTAAAATGCCGCGTGCGCCCGTTTTTCTGGTCTTAAATAATTTTTTTGCCAATTGCTGCGTGATCGTGCTGCCGCCTCCACGATCCGTTGCACCGGTTATAATGCCGACGGCCACACTCGCCATGGCCTTATAATCGATCCCTGAATGTGTATAAAACCGCACATCTTCCGTGGCTATCAATGCTTTAACCAGGTTTGGAGAAATCATTTTTGCGGTAACCGGCGTCCTGTTTTCTGTATAAAACTTACCGATCATTACACCGTCGGAGGTGTAGATTTCAGAGGATTGTGCCACCTTGGGATTTTGCAGGTCTTCCACGCTAGGCATACTGCCCATTAACCAGAGGAAGTTGGTTTCCACTGAAAAAATATAGACTGCAAATGCGATGAACCCGTAAAAGAAGGTCTTCCAAATGATGACTACCGGCCTGTAATAAGGCGCATTAACATCCACTTTATTATGCCACCAGTCGCTTATCGACCGCTTTTTGCTTCGGTAGGAGTGAAAATAGGCATCGGCACGGTTCTTACCTGTAACTAGTGAAGTTAGCTTGTATGCAACGCGGTTGATGAATGTTGAAAGCTGTGTTCCAATAGATTGAAACAATGCTCTGATTTTATTAAAGAACGATCTGATAACTTCCATCAAACGTTAAGGTTCGTAAGAATTCAAAGATAAGAAAAGCCGGACATTTCTGACTTGGTCCGGCTTTTTGTGAATTATTTGATCAAGCTTTGTCGAATTTCAACGCCGCGCCATTCATGCAGTATCTGAGGCCGGTTGGTTTTGGGCCATCATTGAAAACATGTCCCAAATGACCGCCGCAAGTTCTGCAAACGACTTCCGTTCGGATCATGCCATGTCCTCTGTCGACAATTTCTTCAACATTGCCCGAGGAGATAGGCTGGAAGAAACTAGGCCATCCTGAGCCGGAATCGTATTTGGTATCCGAGCTGAACAACGGCGTGCCGCAAGCTGCGCATACGTAAGTTCCTTCCTCTTTATTGTCGTTATATGGATGCGAAAAAGGTCTTTCTGTTCCTTTTTCAAAGAGTACGAAGCATTGTTGTCCTGTCAGCTCTTTTTGCCACTCTTCTTTGGTTTTTTCTACTTCTCTCATTCTCAGTTTGTGTTTTAAAGATCATGGCAGCAATAAGAAAATTGTACCATATCATTATTAAACGCGGACGGCGCAATTATCGTTTGCGAAAAATGCGTCTAATCCACGAATCTTCTGGTGGCCAGCATTGATTTTGTGATTCGGGCGGACGGCGGAAAAGGCCTGCCGAAATCCCGAAATACAAATTAAAGGATTTTGGATTTCCAATGTTCAGTAATCCGGTAAGATGGTCTGTTCCGATCCACAGCGGCCCCGCACGTCCCGCCAGGCCTATTGCCGGCGATCTGTAACGGTTCATTAAGGTTAAGGGAACGGAAATTTCATACCATTTATGCTCATAACGCGGCGTAACCGAAATGGCCGATTCCGCTTTCATGCCAAATGCATTTTGGGAAATCAGATTCTGGACCCACAATCCGCTAACGTAAACACGGGGTTGAACATTGTAGTCCACACTTGCCTGAAAAGCCGTGGGTAATACAGATTTAAAATTAGGAGCCAGCGGGGCACCGCCGTCCAGTGAACTGTTAATCGCATTAAAAATTCCCTCAGATCCTTCCAGTTTTTGAAATGAATCGTATCTGAGTTCCTTATTGGTTGTATGGATTTCCTGTTGCAGAACGTAAGCTGGATTTTTGAAGTGAACCCGCCCAATATCTGTCAACGAAACAGCAACGCGATATAAATATTTATTTTTGGACGCGTCCCGTTTTCTTTCGCCCTTTTCCGTGTAAGTGTATTTGTTTACATCCGGTCTGTATTCATAGACAGCACCAAGGTCAAAACCCCAGCCGCTTCCCGGAGGCGCGCCGCCAATGAGCCATGCAGGCGACGGTTTAATGTTTTGAAATCCCTCGTCACGCGTCATTCCATAGCGCACATTAATTTCTTCCACGCGGATAAACTGTCGCTTGTTTTCCCAGGTTTCATCCGGCTGGATGTCGTAAGACGAATTATCAATGATGGCATGGGCATTATAAAGTCCAATGAGCCTTTTTACCGTAAATCCGACTTTCAGATAATCGGTTTCATTGTCCATAACGGTTCCTCCCACCGTAAATGCGACTTCGCCCAACCCGTTCAGATGCAGCCTGCCCGACTGGTTATCAAAAAACGGGCCTTGCAGTTCTTCAAGCTGAGTGGTTTTGCTGATTAATCTCGCCAGCGGTTCGGTAACCCCTGATGTATTCAGAATGTATCTGGCCCTAGTTGAGATGCCGACGCCGATTTTCCCTTTAAATAAATTGAACATTACGGAAGGCAGCCGCGTGTCGCCACCTGCGTTCAGATATTTTTGGTTTCCGTTTAATTTTTCCCCCAAATAGGAACGCGGAAACTGTAAAACGCCCCGCTCATTACGGTATTCGTCGGATACAGTGTTGGTGATGAGGCTTAAAAAGGAATAGGGAGCCTCATATCTGACATGGTTGTTGGCCGTATAAAACTGGCTGCCTACCACATTCACATACAGGCTGTAACGACTGTCCGCAACGAAGGCAGGATTGTGATACAACGCATTGGTTCCCGCATAGTTACCCATTGCAACACCCGGCAAATGCTGAGAATTGGCAACCTGTGCCAGTCCCAGAATGAGTGCAATTACAGGTAAACAATGTTTAGACATATCGTAATGAAGACGTTGATTCGGGGCTAATCTGCCTGCAAAGAAAAGCGTAACTGCACGGACTTGCAACCCATCTTGATCGAATGGAAAAATAATGTTTGCATTAAACGAACGGCATGATTTTAATATTTAGCATAACCTGGTATTTATCGGTTTATTTGTTGCAGACGTGCTTTCAGGACGTTAGGCATGTCCAGTTGAAGAGAGTAAGAAGAAAAGTCCTCTTTTTACTCAGAAAAAGGCTATTTGGTCAAAGCTGCGATTTGGTGAATGTTTTGTAAATTCAAACATTGACCATATATTGTTTTGTAAACAACTGATATATACTTATTCAAATTTTGTATTGTATGAATTTTTCATTTTCTAATTATCAAAGCGAAAATTTCTTCGATGAAATGTTCACCGCAGATGGAGAGATACGGCCGGGGTACGAACATTTAAAGAACAAATTTGAAAACCTCACACACGACGACCTTACCAACCGCCAGCTGGCCACAGAACGTGCATTGCTTTCCATGGGGATCACATTTAATGTGTATTCCGAAGGCGAGGGCACCGAACGGATCATGCCCATAGATATTATCCCGCGGGTGCTTTCCAATGCGGAGTGGGAATGGCTGGAAACCGGCCTCAAACAGCGCATTAAGGCGCTGAACATGTTTATTGACGATGTTTATAACGAGCAGAACATCCTGAACGACGGCGTTGTGCCGAGAGAACTGATAGAATCCAGTAAATGCTTTTTGAAACCCTGCCTTGGGCTAAAACCGCCGAAAGGAATTTGGTGCCACATTACCGGCACCGATTTGATCAAAGGTGATGACGGCACTTTTATGGTCCTGGAAGACAACCTGCGCTGCCCATCCGGCGTTTCCTATATGCTGGAAAACAGAGAGCTGTCTAAGCAGATTTTTCCTGACGTGCTGGCCAGAACGGGCGTGAGGCCGGTTTCGGATTATCCTACGCGTTTACTACAAATGTTGCAGCACCTGGCGGACCGCCCTAATCCAACAGTCGCTGTCCTGACGCCCGGCATTTACAACTCAGCTTACTTTGAACATTCTTATCTGGCGCAGCAAATGGGCGTAGAGCTTGTGGACGCGCGGGATCTGGTGGTTTCGGATGGTTATGTGAAGATGCGGACGACAAACGGACTTCAAATCGTAGATGTAATATACCGCAGGATCGACGACACATTCATGGATCCGGAAGCATTTAATCCCGATTCATTGATCGGAATTCCAGGCATTTTTGAAGTTTATAAGAAAGGTCGTGTTGCATTAGCGAACGCTCCGGGAACTGGTGTGGCGGATGATAAGGTTGTGTATGCATACGTTCCGCGCATTATCAAGTATTATTTGGGTGAGGAAGCTATTATTCCAAACGTAAAAACATACATCTGCGGCGAGCAGGAAGATTTCGATTATGTGATTGAAAATATTGCTGAACTCGTTGTAAAAGAAGCCAATGAAGCGGGCGGATATGGCATGCTGATCGGGCCGAAAGCGACTCCGGAAGAACACGAGTTGTTCAGGGAGAAAATCCGCAATAACCCCCGAAACTACATTGCTCAGCCAACGATATCACTTTCGAGGGTGCCTTGTATGGTTGAAGGGCACGCGGAAGGCAGGCACGTGGATCTGCGCCCGTACATATTATACGGGGATGACATCAGCGTGATCCCGGGCGGGCTTACACGTGTGGCACTGCGTAAAGGTTCTTTGGTCGTTAATTCGTCACAAGGCGGAGGGGGCAAGGATACCTGGGTTTTGTATTAATTTATCATTAACAGTTGCTGGCAGGCTGTTGATGATATCGGTTTAATGAAATCTTTAAACCAGATTTATTGACTGCCTGATTTTTATCAATATATAAAGCAACTTAAATGATAAAACAATGCAACGTGAAGTAACCGGTTGGTATAGTCCGGCACTGAATAAGAATATGGATATTGCAGTCTACGGACACTATGGAATAGCCTTGTTAATGATTCCAACAGCAGCGTCGGATTATTTGGAGTACGAACAAAATGGATTAATAGAGAGCATTGCGCCGTATATCAATGCAGGAAAAGTAAAAGTTTATTGTATTAATAGTATCAATGCGGAGAGCTGGCTGAATCCGTATATGCATGGCTATGACAAAGCGGTGCGGCACCAGTTATTTAATGATTATGTGATCAAAGAAGTGATCCCGTTTATTAAGGATACTTCAAGTCAGAACAACGAGATTATAGCAGCAGGAGCATCTTTCGGTGCCATGCACGCGGCAAACCTGTTCTTCAAGCATCCAGACTATATCCACGGCATCATTGCCATGAGCGGGTGTTACGATCTGAGCCAGTATACGGACGGCTATTACGATGATAATGTCTATTTCAATTCGCCGGTGCATTATTTGCCGCAATTGAAAGCAGAGTGGCATCTGTCCATGTATCGCGATAGCCGGCACATTCATTTCGTAACGGGATCAGGCGCTTATGAAGTCCCGGAATATTCCCGAGCCATTTCGTCGATATTAACGTCCAAGAATGTTCCGCATGAGCTGGATATCTGGGGGCCGGATATGCCGCACGAATGGTGGGTTTGGAAAAGAATGCTTCCTTATTACCTGGAGACGAGGTTTTAGGGTGTCTCAAAGTCCTTGAAGAGATTAAAGTTCATAATGTTTAAATTAAAAAGCTCAAAGTTAAAAGAGACAACTTCTCTTCACTTTGAGCTTTTTAATTTACACTATAATGGCTTTTTACTTTGTTATTCGAAACTACAAACCTTGAACTACGCGCCCTCAAATTGTCTTAAAAAGCGCACATCGTTTTCTGTAAACAAACGCAGGTCATTAATGCCATAACGAAGCATTGTAATCCGCTCAATCCCCATTCCAAATGCGAAGCCCGTGTATTCTTCGCTGTCGATACCACAGTTTGTCAACACATTAGGATCCACCATTCCAGAGCCCGCGATTTCTACCCAGCCCGTATATTTACAGATGTTACAGCCTTTGCCTTTGCAAATAAAACACGTTACGTCAATCTCGGCGCTCGGCTCTGTAAAAGGGAAATAGGAGGGACGCAGTCGGATTTTGGACTCCTTACCAAACATCTCTTTGGCAAAGTGGTATAATGTGTCTTTCAAATCTTTAAAACTCACATTCCGATCCACATATAAACCTTCAACCTGGTGAAAAACGCAGTGCGCACGGGCGGAAATTGCTTCGTTCCGGAAAACACGCCCGGGCATAATCGACCTGATCGGCGGTTTTTGTCTTTCCATAAGCCTAACCTGCACATTGGATGTGTGCGTACGCAGCAGCATATCATCTTTAACTTCACCCTCACTTTTTGAAATAAAGAACGTATCCTGCATTTCACGCGCCGGGTGGTTGTCGGCAAAGTTCAAAGCACTGAAATTGTACCAGTCCTTTTCGATTTCCGGCCCATAGGAAACATTGAAACCCATTCGCTCGAAAATCTCAATGATACGCCTTCTCACAATGGTGAGCGGGTGCAAGCTGCCCTGCTGATTGGGAACAACCGGTAAAGTAAGGTCAATAACCATCTCCGGGTTCGTATCAGAGGCGCTTTCTATGGCCGCGTTAAATTCCTGGAAACGGTTCTGCGCAAGGTTTTTAAGTGTGTTCAGCTCCTGGCCCACCGCACGACGGTCCTCCTGAGGAATGTTTTTTAAACCTTCGAACAATTCTGTAACTACGCCCTTTTTGCTGATATATCTGAGGCGGAAAGCTTCCAGCTGATCCTTACTATCAACTGTGATTTGTTCAATTTCCGAAATTAATTCTTTAACGCGTTCGGTAACCATAAACTATTGTTGTTATCAAATGACTGGAGGATGATATGGATCAGGATTCACACCAAAATCGGTGCAAAGATAATTAAAGTTCGGCCTCCTGATGTGAATAGATCGGCTTGAATCACTTTGTAGCTGAGGATTTAGAATTTGAAGCAAATTTCCGGAGTAAGTAAAATTACGCATTTTACTAAGTTTACTTACGTCTTTTGGGTTTTGCTCAAATATTATTGTTTTGATTTTCAATGAGTTACAAACTCGTACGTACTTTTACGTATTTCCGGGATGTACGCTATATGCTAATTTTGATTCAAGAAAACAAAACAACATTAGTCTCTGTTACCATGAAAAACTTTTCAAGCTTTACACACCCCAACCTGTCAGGAAAATCAATTAATGGCAGCGCTTCTTCGATCTCCGTGCAATCTATGGGACGGACCATATATTTAGCTCCTGAAGTAATCACTTTTCTTGAAGGAGAAGGCAATTACACATTTATATATACGAACACCGGCAAAAAGTATCTGGTTTCCAAAACTTTGAAATCTTTGGCCGGTCAGTTAAATCCAAATTTCATGCGTGTTCACAAATCCTATCTTGTTAATTCGGATTACGTGGTGGCGCGCCTTGAAGACGACCGCATGTTAAAATTGTCTTGTGGCAAAGAAGTGGTTGTTTCACGCAGGAAAATCAAAGAAATTACTGGAATGCTTGACCATACGAATCTGCGCATTTCCGCATAAGAACTTTTGGTGAATTAAATTAGTGGGTTATTCATAAAAACAGCAGCCATCGCTCAGATCGAAGGCTGCTTGTTTTGTTTTCAGGCCAACATTAAATCGCTTGTCAGAATAACTTCAAACCAAGCGTTACCTGCCAGGATTTTATTTTTTGTTTCACTGTATCATTTCCGTTCCCGATTGTTTGCCCATTTACCTGGAACGAGGCAAGATTGGTAAAAGAACCTTCCCTTCTCACATCCAGACTGAAACTGCCGATATCCAGCCCAGCACCCAGTTGGTAACCGAATGTTGCTTCGGACATTGCATTGTTAAGATCCGAAGTGTAATGCTCGAAAGCGTCTCTTAAACGCTGATTATCGCCGATTCTAAATGAAGTGACCGGCCCAGCCAAAATACGAAGTGGCCCACCTTTGAAACCGATCAGCAGAGGCACATCAATGTTACTGTATTTGATGTTAACCGTTTCGCTAACCGGACTTTCAAGATCGTTTTTTATAATTTCAAATGACCCGCCTTTAGTTGAAACCAAAACTTCCGGCTGAATAAAGAATGTGCGGCCGAATCTTGCATAAATTCCGCCGACTGCACCTGTTCTTGTATCAAAGCTTTGTTTCAGATTATCTTTCACTTCTTTACCATCATATCCCAGATATGGGTTTCCCGCAGCATCGTATCTTGTCGTAAAAACATCTCCCATCGTCAGGCGTGACAAATTCACACCACCCTTAATACCGAACGCAAAACCTTTTTTCTGAGCTTGTGCAGATGTTATGGCCGTAAGGCATAACAGACACATACAAGCTACTTTTGTCAGGATGTTCATGGATAATATAATTTTTTAAGTAAAACCGGTTAATAACGCCAAAAAATAAAAAACTATACCCAGCCTATATTTTTTTTGATTTTGTGGTTGAAACGTACAAATATTTGGATAATTATTGGCTAAATCGTGTTAGTTTCTAAGGATATATAAATATTACTTTTCTACTTATGGCCAAAGCCAAGACAGCCTATTTTTGTCAGGAATGTGGGTATAATTCACCCAAATGGGTGGGCCGCTGCCCCTCCTGCGGAGAATGGAATACTTTTGTTCAGGAAGTTATTGAAAAAGAAGATAAGAAGACAGCCGTTGCCTGGAAAGGCGTAAACCTGGCCAGCAGGCCGCGATCCATTGCTGAGATAGAATATCAGAATGAGCCGAGGATTACTACATTCGATGGCGAGCTCAATCGTGTGTTAGGCGGCGGAATTGTGCAGGGTTCACTGGTTTTGATAGGCGGGGAGCCAGGAATCGGGAAGTCGACATTAATGCTGCAGATAGCACTTACGCTTTCCAATAAGAAAGTGCTTTACGTTTCAGGAGAAGAATCCGATCAACAGATCAAGATGCGGGCGGAACGCATGGATTCCAAGAGCGACAACTGCTTTATTCTCACCGAAACGCACACCCAAAACATCTTCCGGCAAATTGAAGATTTTCAGCCCGAAATCCTGATCATTGATTCGATCCAGACCATGCAATCGACTTATATTGAGTCGGGTGCAGGCAGTGTGTCGCAGGTGAGGGAATGTACAGCCGAGTTTATGAAATACGCCAAGGAAATGGGTGTGCCTGTTTTCCTGATCGGCCATATAACCAAAGACGGTTCACTGGCAGGCCCCAAAGTGCTGGAACACATGGTGGATACGGTTTTGCAATTTGAGGGTGACCGGCATAACACTTACCGCATTCTCAGGACCGTGAAAAACCGTTTCGGAAGCACATCCGAGCTTGGCATTTACGAAATGCATGGCTCCGGTCTGCGGCAAGTTAGTAACCCCTCTGAAATACTCATTTCCCAGCGCGACGAACCGGTTAGCGGCATTGCAATTGGATCTATGATGGAAGGAAACAGGCCTTTATTGATTGAAATTCAATCCCTTGTCAGCGTCGCCAATTATGGAACGCCACAACGTAGCAGCACCGGTTTTGATGGTAAGCGGCTTCAAATGTTGCTGGCCGTTTTGGAGAAGCGTGGCGGATTCAGGTTAGGCGTTCAGGATGTGTTTTTGAATGTGGCCGGCGGATTAAAGGTCGAAGACCCTGCGATTGACCTGGCTGTCATTGCTTCTATTGTTTCTTCTTATGAAGATAAATTTATTCCGCCTTCGGTCTGTTTTGCGGCAGAAGTTGGGCTTGGGGGAGAAGTAAGGGCCGTGAGCAGGATCGAAAACCGGATCTTTGAAGCGGAAAAGCTGGGTTTTAAAAAGGTTTACATTTCGAAATACAACAGCAGAGGGTTGGACTTAAAAAAATTCAGGATCGAGGTTATTGCTGTTGCTAGCCTGGATGAACTCTTTATGTCCCTTTTTCTTAACACCTAATTATTAAAAAAGCGCCTTATCAGTATTTCGCGTAGTAGGTTTGCAATTTACTGGTAAGGCGTTCATAAATGGGTTTGCTGAATTCAATAAACAGTTGCTGGGGCGCAGGAGGCAATAATTCCTGACTTTTACACTGGCGAATCTGGGCCGCTGTAAGTGCACGTTCATCACCATTGAAATGTGCCCATTCGCACATCCAGTTATATTCCCCATTGAATTTTTCCTGGGTCACCACACGTTTTGTTTTAAAATCCATGATCTGCATATCCAGCAGTCCGGCGGAAAGGACGGTTTTACGACTTTGGGTAAATTTGGCTGTCACCTTATCGTAAACTGGCTTTTTAGACCTCCCCACCTGTTTCTCACCAATTTTTACGCTGTCTTTGCTGATCACAACTTCCGTATTTTTCTCAACGAGCGTATTTCCTACGACGAAGTCATCAAATTGGAGCTTGATAATGTGATCTGGTTGTATTTTAAGGTTTGCGGCTTCTTCCGGCATATAAAACCTTACGAATTTGTTCAGCCGCTTGTTGGTTTGCAGATACTCATTAACCCGCTCCTGAAAATATTCATTGCTCAACTGATAAGTCCTGGAAGTGACAAGCACTTGTTCTACAACCACTTTAAACGAAGCAATTTCATAAGCCAGGTCCAGCTTTTTTTTCACATCATTGAAGTTCGGCAGAATGCTATTCACCACCTCGAAATGCTCGTATGCCTTGCGGGCATTTTCCCGATCGCCTATGGCCAACAATGTTTGCGCTTCTTTGTAACGGACGTTGGCAGCATTGTGCCTGGCCATTTTCTCTTCCTGTGCAAAATTTTGAGCGGTAACAATCTTGCTGCACGAACCACATTGTTCTATAATCTGAAAAAGCCGGTTGAGTTTTTCGAAGGATTGAAGTTCCGCTTCCCATTTGAAAAGGTCCTCGGACTCCTTATTTTGCTTAATATCATTCAGATGCTGTTCAAGCGCTAACGGATAAGCTTGTTTGAGGATATCGATGGAAGAGCTATGTTCCGGGTTACCCCTCAATTTTTCAGCTGCCCGAATGACCGAATCGTCGAAATCACCTCTTTTTAAGGACTTTTCGGCTGATTTGCAATTGCTTAGCAGGGAAATTGTTACGGTAAAATAGAGGAAGAGAGTAAAATATTTTTTCATAGAACTGATATACAGAAGGAGTGGGGATCTGCAATCAAATTTCTGAAAAAATTACCTCATTTTTGAGTGTTTTACCAAATAGGCCATCAGGATCGGATCAAAGCCTTTTGCAATATCAGCTTCAATAAAATCGATCTTATACTGACCGCATTTCAGTTTTAGTTTTTGATAAAAGTCGCCTACAAATTCCTTATAGGAATCTCTCACCTGATCAGGCTGAATCTTGATCCTTTCGCCGGATTCCAGGTCTATGAATTCGTAGGGGCGATTTTCAAAAGCGAACAGCTCTTCGGTATTGCGATCCGTAACGTGAAAAAGGAGCACTTCATGCAGATTGTGCCTTAAATGCTGCAATGCGGAGAAAATTTTGTCGGCTTCTTCCAGGTTATCGAACATATCGCTGAAAATCACAACGAGCGAGCGCTTATGTATCTTTTCGGCTATTTGGTGCAAGACGCTAGCAACGGATGTTTTGAGGAGCGGCCTTTTGCTTTGCAGCACATTATCCAGTTCGAGTATGATCTTGTGCACATGCGAAGGCGTTGACTTCACAGCCGTCTGAATTTCAATGTTTTCTGAAAATGTGCAGAGACTTACGGCGTCTTTTTGTCTTTGCAGAAGATAAGTGAGGCTTGCCGCCGCCATGACACTGAATGTCATTTTACCAAAACTTTCTTCCGGATAATACATGGAAGAGGAAGTGTCCAGCAACAAATGGCAGCGGAGATTGGTCTCTTCTTCGTAACGTTTTACATAAAGGCGGTCTGTTTTTGCATAGACCTTCCAATCAATGTTACGTGTGGATTCTCCCGTGTTATAAAGCTGATGTTCAGCGAATTCAACTGAAAAGCCGTGAAACGGAGATTTGTGCAGACCGGTGATGAAACCTTCCACCAGTTGCTTCGCCAGAAATTCCAGATTGCCAAACTCCCTTACTTTTGCTAGATCAAGTTGTCGGCTGTTCATTCTGAAATTAGGTTACCTATCGCCGCGCATAGCGACTACTTTTCCCGATTTGGCGTCAATTTGTTCGTTGGGGTCGAGGAGGACCATTCCTTCCATACCGACAACGCGTATAGAAACATTGGCAACACCTTTTGCAATTATGCCGAGTAATCTGGCGGCCTCATTACTTAGATCGACCAGCCTGTTTTTGGCATAAGGGCCACGATCATTCACTCTTACTATCACTTTTTCATCATTATCCAGATTCGTTACTTCGAGCATCGTGTTAAGCGGGTAACTTCTGTGAGCTGCTGACAATTCTGTGCTTTTGTGCACTTCTCCGAAGGAGGTTTTCTTGCCGTTGAACCGGGTTGCGTAATACGATGCGTGACCGGTTTCAGTTTTGCCCAGCTTAACTTGTGCGAAAGCGGCTGGTGCGGAAGCGAATGCTAACAGGATGAGAATCAGAATACGATTATAAGTCATATCTCTGGTTTTAGGTGAAACATAATAAGGTAAAACTCCTTATTCCTTACTGTTTATTTGGTAGTTCCTGAAAAATCGGAAACCCACGAATTTCAAAGCTAAGAAAAACTTTTTAAAAAAGAGCAATTTCAAATGCTAAAGTGATAAGCCACATGAAAAATGTACTAGTCAATACTAACAAATTGCTAATAAGTGTCCGTTTTTTTGTTAGCAGCAATAAACTTTATATTTTAGCGTTTGAAAACCTATTTAAAACTTAACATAGTGGAAGACAGAGAGCAAATCTACTCCAAAAGGGTCAGGGCAGGAAAACGGACTTACTTCTTCGATGTTCGCTCGACGCGATCCAACGATTATTATCTTACCATCACAGAAAGTCGCCGCCATCCGCAAGGGGACGGGTTCACGTATGAAAAGCACAAGATGTTTTTGTACAAAGAAGATTTTGATAAGTTCGTTGATGCTTTGAAGGATGCCGTGGATCATGTGAAAACAGAGTTGATGCCGGAAGTTGACTTTTCTCAGTTCGAAGCCAAAGCCGATGAGGTGGACGTAGTTGGCGAGTCGGACCTTAAGTGGGATTAAAAAAATTAAAAGAATGAAAAAGCCTTCGCAATCAATTACGAAGGCTTTTGGTTTTTCTACTCGCTAAATGGTAATTTTGCAAAAATTATCATCTGGCAGACAGGAGTTCTTTGCACTGTTGCATTGAAAACTACCTGCTTTTAACTGCATAAATTATAACATGAGTCTTCAATGTGGGATCGTGGGATTGCCGAACGTAGGGAAATCCACTCTTTTTAATGCCATTTCAACCGGTAAAGCCGAAGCTGCCAATTATCCTTTTTGCACAATAGAACCCAACGTAGGCGTGGTAACCGTGCCCGACGAACGTTTGGACGTGTTGACAAAATTGGTTAGTCCGCAGAAGGTTATACCAACAATCATAGAATTCGTAGATATCGCCGGTCTTGTGAAAGGTGCAAGTCAGGGTGCCGGGTTAGGAAACAAGTTTCTGGCCAACATTCGGGAAGTGGATGCCATTGTACACGTTGTAAGATGTTTTCAGGACGAAAATGTCGTGCACGTGGAAGGTCGCGTTGATCCTGTTTTTGATAAAGAGATCATCGACATTGAGTTACAAATGAAGGATCTTGAATCTGTTGAGAAGAAAATCCAGAAAACAGAAAAGGGAGCGCGTGCCGGTGATGCAAAAGCAAAAGCTGAACTGGAATGGTTGAAAAAATACAAAGCAACGCTTGAAGAAGGCAAAAATGCCCGCAGCGTGGTGATTGACGAAGAAACAAAGGAAGCCGTGATCGGAGACCTGCAGTTGCTTACAGCGAAACCTGTTCTTTACGTTGCCAATGTGGACGAAGGTTCGATGCTGACAGGCAATGAATATTCTGAAAAATTGCGTGAAGCTGTAAAACACGAAGGTGCAGATGTAATCGTTCTTTGCGCGGCTATCGAATCACAAATTTCCGAAATCGAAGATCCGGAAGAGCACGAAATGTTCCTGGGCGAATATGGATTGAAAGAATCCGGGTTGAGCAAGCTGATCAAAGCATCGTATTCGCTGTTAAATTTGATCACTTATTTCACTGCGGGCGTGAAGGAAGTAAGAGCCTGGACGATTGTAAAAGGCTGGAAAGCACCCCAAGCTGCCGGTGTCATTCACAGTGATTTTGAGAAAGGCTTTATCCGTGCTGAGGTTATTAAAATTGCTGATTATGAGCAATATAAAACAGAGGCAGGTGTGAAAGAAGTGGGTAAAATGGCCGTTGAAGGAAAAGAATACATTGTTGCGGATGGTGACATTATGCATTTCCGTTTCAACGTATAGAAGGTTTGTTTTGAAAAGATTGCGGAGCGGCCGGTTGGTCGCTCCTTTTTTATGCTTTTTATCGTCTCCTGTTCCACTCAACAGTCCGGTAACCGATCAGTAAATCGGCCCTTCCGGCCTGTGGACGGTGATATATGAGAATGTCATAGTCATTTTCCGTTGCACCGTAATTGCCTTCAATAAAACCTTCATCCGCTTTCTTTTCGCCGTTTTTCAACATTGCATAATTATAGTTGATAACGCCCTGTTTCACCATCATTTCCGCTTCATAAGCATTGGTAGCAACATTATAGGTCATTTTATTGGCGTCCGTCAATTGCCATAAATTAAAGGCGCCGTTCACGTAAAAAGTGGCATCCGGATCTTGCTCAGTTCGTAATGTAAACAGCACAGGCGTATAATCCGCCTCCACACTTCCGCGACCGGATTCTCGCTGATCTACAATGTATTGACCATTGAAATCGTCGATTTGTATATATGCATTATTTCCGCGGGATTTGTCAGGAAACAACATTAACCTGGTGAAGTCGTCGGAACGCTCTATCTCATTTACGCCATATCCTCTGCCGGTGAGGCTTCTGCTATCGAAATAACGGAATTCGTTTCCGCCAGGGAATGTGTTTTCCAGGTCAAAAAAAGTGTATTCCAATATTTGATCAAAAGGTCTGACATTCGTTGGTTTAAAGTTTGCTCTGATCTCGTCAAACCGAAAGTTTTTTCTGAGCACGACTTTCAAGTCTGTTTGCGGCGCATTCAGCGGATAACCTTTATAATTAACTGAGAAATCAATCTGCTGGTCGGAAAACTGCTGCTGGATTCCTTGCGAGAACCGCGCCTTGGCATCAATGCTCACCCGGGATTCATAAAGCATGAATCTCCTGCTCAGCACGGGCTTCCTATCGCGATCTGAATAAACATAAATCACATAATTGCCTGACAATTTAAGTTTTGGCAATTCCAGCTTGTAGTGGAAATAAGGCACTTTGGTGCTAAAAGATTGCTGGTAATCATTAATCGGATACTCATTGAATTCAAATGTAAACTCAATGTCATTCAAGTTGGATTTGGTCCAATCTGCATTGCAATGAATGATTTTTGCCCGATAACCTGCAAACTGGCCCGAAAGGTCATCAAACTCCAGAACTAGCGGAGAAGGGCTGGTTAGCGGTTTTATTGCCGGAGTGAGAAGCCGGGTAGGGTTTTCAGGATCTTCGAGCGCCGGATAAAGCAAAACCGTCTTGATCTTATCATTATATATGTAGTCTTCCAGCCGGATGTTCTGAGATTGCGCATTGGCTTTTACCCAAATCAGCATTAACCAAAAGAATAGTGAAATCGACCTCATGAAAATGTTTTAAAATAATAACGTGACTTTTTGATACAAGGTACGTCTGAATACGGAAACGTGTTTTGCGCGTTAACAACAATTTTTTAACTTACCTAAATCTAAATGATCGCACAGACTATCAAAATGTATTCAGAAAAAGAATATCTCGAACTGGAAAGGGAAGCCGAGTATAAAAGCGAATATTACCAAGGGGAGATATTTGCGATGGCGGGAGCGAGTCCTAATCACAATCGGATTTTGGGGAATATCTCAGGAGAATGTTACATTGCTTTGAAGGGCAAATCTTGCCAGAGCTTTTCGAGTGACATGCGTCTGCACATTCCGCAAAACGGACTTTACACTTATCCTGATTTGTTAGTGGTCTGTGGAAAGTTGGAGTTTGCAGATAAGGATAAGGATACGTTACTAAACCCTTCTACCATTATTGAAGTTTTATCTAAGACAACCAGCGCTTATGATAGAGGCAATAAATTTCGACTTTATAGATCAATTCCGACACTAACAGAATATATTCTTGTTGACTCTTTATCGGTGTCTGTTGAGGTTTTTAGGAAAGATGGAAAAGGAATTTGGTACTTAGCAATGGAAACCAATAACATAGAGGATCGGATTGCTTTGCCCAACCTCAATCTGCAACTAAATTTAAGTGACATCTATGCGAGAACTAGTGGATTAATTTAGCATTATAGATAAAAGCAGAAAGGGAAATCAAACGATTTCCCTTTCTGCTTTTATAACATTGAGTTTACTTACTTCCCAGCCAGCGTATCCACTTCCAGCATCAGATTCTCCCAAGTCTCCGTGCTTTGATCCAGCTTTTGCTTAATGTCTGCATAAAAACGGTTCAGATCTGCGAGTGCTTTTGAATCGTTGTAAATCTCGGGATTCGCGAGCTTCACTTCCGTTTCTGTTTTCTTAATTTCCAGGTTGTTGATCGTCGCTTCCAGCTCTTCGATTTGCTTTTGCGCTTTCTTTATTTTTTGAGAATCTTCGTTGGAAACCGGCTTTACATTGTTTTTCTGCGCGTTACCATTCGAAGCAGGTTGCGGAGCCGTTTTCTGTGGCGGCGCACTGCTAACAGTCGCTTTATCACTTACGGCAGATTGTAAACCACGTTCTTCAACCCAAACTTCATATTCCTGATATGTTCCAGGATATTGTTTAATCTCATGATCTTCAATATACCAGATCTTGTTCGCGATATTCTCAACAAAATATCTATCGTGGGAAACGACGATGTAACTGCCTTCGTATTGCTGCAAAGCCTGGATCAGAATGTTCACCGACTGCATGTCCAAGTGGTTGGTAGGCTCATCAAGCAGCAGGAAATTGGCTTGTGAAAGCAGAACCTTGGCAAGCGCAACCCGCGATTTTTCTCCTCCCGATAGGACTTTGATCTTCTTAAAAACATCATCACCAGAGAAAAGAAAACATCCCAAAACCGTCCTTAACTCAGTTTCCGTCTTGTTTGGATTCGCATATTTAAGCTCTTCGATCAGGTTATGGTTCACATTCAGCGATTCCAACTGGTGCTGTGCGTAAAACGTGAAAGAAACATTGTGCCCCAATCTTCTTTTTCCTTCAATAGGCTCAGTTCCGGCCACAACGCGTAGAACCGTCGACTTTCCGCGTCCGTTTGCTCCGATCAGCGCGATCTTGTCGCCACGCTCCATGCTAATGTTGGTGCTGTCCAGAATGACCTTTTCGCCATAAGCTTTGGAAGCATCTTCTAGCTGGAAAACGTGCCTTCCGGGCTGTGTCGTAAACTGGAAACGGAAGTGAACTTTTGCGTTTTCATCAATCACCTGATCCACAACATCCATTTTATCCAGTGCCTTTACACGGCTCTGAACCTGGCGGGATTTGGTTGCTTTTGCCTTAAAACGCTCAATGAAACGCTCAGTCTGACGGATTTTTGCCTGCTGGTTTTCGTAGGCGCCACGTTGAATTTCATTGCGTTCCTCTTTCTCCTCCATATAATAGGAGTAGTTCCCGGCATAGTAATTGAGTTTTCCATTGGCAACTTCAACTGTTGTATCAATGGTGTTATCCAAAAACTGCCTGTCGTGAGAAACCACGATTACAGCACCTTCGTAACTTTGTACATATTTCTCAACCCACTGAATAGAAGGCAAGTCAAGGTGGTTGGTAGGCTCATCGAGCATGAGTAATGATGGCTTTTGCAAAAGCAACTTTGCCAGCATTACCCGCATTCTCCAGCCTCCGGAAAATAATCTTAATGGTCTGTGCAGATCGTCCGTTACAAAGCCAAGTCCTTCGAGGATTGCTTCGGCTTTCGACTGGATTGTGTAACCGTCCAATGCCTCAAATTCGTCCTGAACCCTTGCCAGTTTGTCAACAAGGGCATCTGTATAGTTATGTTCCATATCATACAGGATCTTGTCCATTTGGATCTGCAAGATATTTTGCCGCTCAAAAGCCTGCATGGCAACCGACAAAATGGAATCATCACTTTGGTAAGAAAGCAAATCCTGGTTCAGGAAACCGATGGTGCAATCTCCCGATTTGGAAATATTTCCGCCGTCCGGCTGAAATTCCCCGTTTATCATTCTAAGCAGTGTAGACTTTCCTGTGCCGTTCAGACCGATAAGGCCTATCTTTTGTTTTGGCTTGATATGCAGCGAGGCACTGTCATAAAGTGCCCGGTCTCCAAGAAAGTAACTGAGGTTTGTAATCGCGATCATGGCGCAAAGGTACGGCGAAAGAAGGAGATAGAAAAAGTGTAAAAGTTGGAATAGTTATAAAAGGCAAAGCATAACCCGGTAATTGTCAGATTTAATGTAAATTTGGACATGAACAATTTGTTTCCGATCTTCTTAAAACTTGAAAACCTGCATACGCTTATTGTGGGTGGAGGATATGTTGGTCTTGAAAAAATCACTGCTGTACTGGACAATTCTCCGTTGGCTAATGTATCCTTGGTTTCACCGGACATCCGCCAGGAAATACGCGATATAGCCAGTGCGAATTCACGGATTAGTTTAATTGAACGCAAGTTTGAAAACGAGGACCTGGTTGCAAAAGACCTTGTGATCGTCGCGACCAATGATAAGCAGGAGAACGCCAGAATTGCCAATGTGGCGAGATCGCAAAATATACTGACCAATGTTGCTGATACACCGGCCATTTGTGATTTTTATTTGTCGTCCGTAGTGCGGAAAGGGAATCTGAAAGTTGCGATTTCTACGAATGGCATGTCGCCCACTTTGGCCAAACGGCTTAAGGAAGTTTTAGGGGACGCATTGCCGGACAATCTCGAAACTGCGATGGAGCAGCTGAAAGCCGTCAGGGATATGTTAAAAGGAGATTTCGCCTCAAAAGTGGACGAATTGAACCGCATTACTTCAGTTTTGACCGACAAAAAAAGCTGAATCAAAAAATAGCCGAAAAAGGCCTCATTTTGCCACAATAATTTTGTGTCCGAAGTGTTTTATTAATTGCAAACCAAAAGTTTGGCGTTACCCTCCACATCGTTTCGTATTTCTGCGTATTATTGAGATCATTAACAACTAAATCCGTCCAGGCGGAAACCCATTAATTTTGCGTTAGACTTATACTTTCTTCTATATGGATGTTCTCTATCGGATCAGTGGCCTGAGTCGGCTTTCAGTCTTGCTTGCTATTTTAGTTTTTTTCTCCAATTCATTTTCTGCTTTTTCAAATTCGGTATCAAGCGTTGATATTGATATAAAAGGTGTTGTCAAAAGCACAACCGGCGAAGCGCTGATTGGTTCGACGGTCCGGGTGAAAGGGACACAAAAAGGCACGGTAACCAACGAAAAAGGCGAGTTTGCGCTACAGGGAGTCAATGAAGGAGCCACATTGGTAATCAGCATGATCGGTTTTTTACCAAAAGAAGTAAAAGCGGCGAAAAGCGTTTCCATTCAACTTGCAGAAGATGCAGTCGGGTTGCAGGATGTGGTTGTTACTGGTTTTCAGCAGATTGACAAAAATAAATTCACTGGTTCCGCAGTAACATTAAAAACAGATGATGTCAGAATAGACGGTCTGCCCGATGTAAGCAGGATGCTGGAAGGCCGTGCAGCCGGGGTTTCTGTGCAAAATGTTTCCGGAACATTTGGAGCAGCACCAAAAGTGAGGATCCGCGGAGCCACTTCTTTGAATGGTGACAACAAGCCGCTCTGGGTTATTGATGGGGTTGTTCAGGAAGATATTGTGAATATTTCCAATGACCAGCTTTCAAGCGGTGATCCCACAACATTGCTTGGATCGGCCGTCGCAGGACTTAACCCTGCTGATATTGAGACATTTGATATTTTAAAAGATGCTGCTGCGGCCGCGTTGTACGGCGCCCGCGCAATGAATGGCGTTATCGTTATCACAACAAAGAAGGGAAAAAGCGGCAAGCCTGTTATCACATATTCAGGTAATTTCAGCACCCAGCTCACGCCGAGTTACCGGAATTTCAACATTATGAATTCAGCCCAGCAAATGTCTGTCCTGGGGGAGCTTGAACGCAAAGGTTATCTTACTTCCGGCATTCTTTCCAAGCCTGATTATGGCGTTTATGGCAAGTATTACAACTCTTTGACCGGTGATGATCAGGGTAATTTCCCTATTGCCAACACGCCGGAAGCCAAGCGGGACTTTTTGTTAGGATACGCAAGGACAAATACAGACTGGTTCGATGTATTATTCAAGCAAAATTTCATTCAGGAACATTCGGTAAGTGTTTCTTTTGGAACTGATAAATCAACTTCTTACGTATCAACGAGTTATCTTGATGACAATGGCTGGACCATTGCGGATAAGGTAAAGCGTTATACATTAAACTTCAAAAACAACTATCAGCTTTCAGACAAGATCAGCATTGGTTTGCTTACCCTTGCTTCTGTAAGACGGCAGGACGCGCCTGGCTCTTTGAGTAGAAGGAGCAATCCGGTGGAAGGAAAGTTTGACAGGGACTTTGATATCAATCCATTCAGCTATGCGCTAAACACGAGCCGGACTTTGAGCGCCTATGACGAAAATGGAAACCTTGAATTTTTCAGAAGAAATTTCGCACCTTTCAACATTGTATCTGAGCTTGCAAACAATCGCATTAAGCTGAATTTGGCGGATATTAAGTTGCAGGGAGACCTTTCCTATAAGATCACAGACCACATTACTTACGATTTCATCGGCGCGTTGCGATACATCCAAACTGGCCGTGAGCATATTATTACAGAAAATTCCAACATGGCCAATGCTTATCGCGCCGCGGATAATTCCACCATTGCATTAGCCAACAAATATCTTTATACAGATCCCGATGTGCCTAATGCATATCCGGTGGTTGTGCTTCCGAGCGGAGGTTTTTATAACCGTAATGAGGATCAAATGTTGTTCTATAACATTCGGAACAATTTCAGATACAATCAAACATTCAGAGAGCGGCATGCTGTGAATTTGCTTGTTGGCCAGGAAATTAAGTACACCAACAGGCAAAATTCAAATAACACGGGTTACGGCTTCCAGTACGAGCAGGGCGGGACGCCGTTTGTGGATTACCGTATTTTGAAGCAGACAATCGAAGCCAACTTTCCCTACTATGGAATGCGGATGGATTATGAGCGCTTTGCAGCATTTTATGGCAGCGCCGGCTACACATTGGACGATAAATACAACTTCACAGGTTACATTCGTTACGACGGTTCCAATGGCTTTGGTAAATCCGCAATCGCACGCTGGCTCCCGACGTACACAGTGGCCGGCTCCTGGAACTTTGACCGGGAAGAGTTCATCAAGCGTTTCAAATGGCTGAGTATGGGTCGTTTGCGTGCAAGCTATGGATTATCTGCCGATACGGGCCCGGCAACAAACTCCGCTGCTTTATTTCAGAGCATTATCACAAAAAGGCCATACTTGGATGAAAAAGAATCGGCGATCCAGCTGACTTCTCTTGAAAATACCGAACTGACCTGGGAAAAACTTTACAGCGGAAACGTTGGACTGGACCTTGGTTTCTTTGCCAACCGCATTAATTTGAGTGTAGATGGTTATATCAGAAATAGCTTCGATCTGATTGATGAAATCAAAACATCCGGCATAGGCGGACAGATTTTTAAAGTTGCCAACTATGCGGATATGGAATCTTATGGTGTTGACTTTTCGCTGGATGGGGTTTTGTTTAAAACCAAAGACTGGGACTTCCGTTCGCGGATAACGGTTGGGTACGCCCGCACAAGAATCACAAATGTCGATAACAGTCCCGGTATTTTTGATCTGGTAAAAGCAGAAGGTGCGAATGTACAGGGAAAACCGGTCCGCAGCTTGTTTTCGATTAAATACAATTCGCTTGATCCGAAAACCGGCGTGCCAGTCTTCCTTAATGAGAATGGCGAGGTGAACTCTGATGTGTATTTGCAAGATCAGAATATTAGTTATCTGAAATATGAAGGCCCGGTTGACCCGCCGATTACGGGTGGTTTTAACAACACCTTGACTTACAAAGATCTTTCATTAAATGTATTTTTGACTTATCAGGCTGGGAACAAAATCCGCTTGAATCCTTTGTATAAAAGCACATTCAGCGATCTGGATGCAATGCCCCGCGAGTTTTTGGACCGTTGGGTTACAGCCGCTGATCAGGGATCAACGAATGTTCCCGCGATCAGTGACCAGCTTCAACTGCAATATCTGACAGGAACATATCCTTACAACATTTACAATTATTCAACAGAACGTGTTGCGAAAGGCGACTTTGTCAGGCTCAAATCGGTTTCGCTTGCTTACAAGGTTCCTTTGGTGGTTGCTTCAAAATATGGCTTCAAAGGTGCCAGCATTCAGTTGTCCTCAATCAATCCATGGTTGATTTATGCGGATAAGAAGTTGAAAGGACAAGATCCGGAGTTTTTTAACTCGGGTGGAGTGGCTCAGCCCATTCAGAAACAATTTACAGTGGCGTTAAAGCTCACATTGTGATGGTAGTTGGCATGTGTAACACGGATGATTTTAAGTTTTTCAAAATGAACAAAATCAAGCTTTTAAAAAATATCCTGCTCGTCCTGCCGGTTTTACTGCTGTCGGGCTGCGAGGATTTCCTTTCCACCGAGCCTGATAGCACTCGGGCAACCATTAATACGCCGGCGCAGGTTTCTCAGTTGTTAACAACAGCCTATCCGCAAGGAGGTTACGTGGTTTTTGCTGAGTCAATGAGCGATAATGTGGAGGACAAAGGACGTGGAGAAGACGACAAAACGAACCGCGGCTCCTATCTTTTTGAGGAAGTGGAAGCAACCGTTGAGGAGCAGGATTCGCCGGATCAATACTGGGCTGAATGTTATCGGGCCATTTCGGTTGCTAATCAGGCGCTGGACATTATCAGCAAGTCAGCGGATCAATCGCAATATACGGCTCAACGTGGTGAAGCCTTGCTGGCGCGCGCCTATGCGCACTTCATGCTTGTAAATTACTTTTCAAGATTCTTCGATCCGCAGCAGCCCAACACCGATCCCGGCATTCCTTATGTGACGGAACCTGAGACAGTTGTTTTGAAGAATTACGAGAGAAAAACAGTTGCTTTTGTGTACCAGATGATCGAGCAAGACTTACTGGAAGGTTTGCCGCTGATTAGTGACGGAACTTACACGGTTCCAAAATATCATTTTAACCGCGCTGCTGCGAATGCTTTTGCATCCCGTTTTTATCTTGTCAAAAGGGATTATGCCAAAGTCGTCGAGTATGCAAATAATGTATTTCAAGGCAGCAGCATTGCCGATAATCTACGGCCATGGAACAGCACTTATGCGAGTCTTTCGCCACAAGAACTATGGAATATATTTGCCAGGGCTAACCAGAATGCCAACCTGATGCTTGTCGAAACTGCTTCCTGGTTTGGAAGGAATGCCCCCCAGTATCGCTACGGAATGACTTATCGCAAATGGCTGGAAATTTCGGCGTCGGAGCGAATTGTTAACGGCTCCGCAAACTGGTCATATCCATTGTATTATCAGGGCGATAACAATTATTTCATTCCCAAGTTGTTTGAATATTTTGTGAGAGAGTCGGTGAATGCGGACATTGGTGTAGGCTATGTAATGTTGCCCATTTTTACAGTGGAAGAAGTGCTTTTTAACCGCGCTGAAGCCAATGCTTACCTGGGAAATACAACAGCCTCACTAGCCGATATTAACCTGTTTGTCGGCAAACGCGTCGAAAATTACAATCCTTCCACGCATACTGTAAATGCCGCCAGCATGAGAAGATTTTTTGGCACGACCAATCTGCGTGATGGCATTATTAACACCATTCTTGCTTTTAAAAGGGTTGAATTTGTTCAGGAAGGAATGCGTTGGTTTGACATGCAGCGTTACGCACTTCCGGTTACTCATGAAACGGTTCTCGGGCAGGTTATTACAGTTCCTGCAACGGACCCCAAAAGGCTTTTACAAATTCCGCAATCGGCAACATTGGCCGGAATCGCACGAAATCCACGTTGACATTACTCATTGAAAGTCATGATAGGAAAACATTTAAACAAGCTTTTTTTCGCAGCCCTCATTTTTAGTGCGGGACTTAGCGGATGTAAGGAAGAGGAAATAGGGGAAGTGGAGGAGATTCCAGGCCTTGGCGGAGATGAGTGGGTACAAGGCCCGATCGACAAGTGGATCCTGGACAGCCTTGTAACGCCCTACAACATTTCAGCCAAATACAAGTGGGACCAGTTTGAGTTTGGGAACATTACAAAAACACTCGTTCCGCCAGACGAATCACAGGTTATTCCATTGCTGAGCACAATCAAAAAGGCCTGGACAGCGCCTTACGTAGAGGAGGCAGGAAAGGTTTTTTACAACAAATATTCGCCCAAATTCTTCATCTTGTCCGGGAGCAACGAGTATAATGCGGAAGGTTCCGTAACATTAGGAACCGCGGAAGGCGGTCGCAAAGTGGTGTTGTTTGGGGTGAATTTGTTTAAAATCAAAGGAATGCCCGGTTATGATCCCGGCAGAGATTCATCGTTTGTAAAAGACTGGTTTCTGCACACGATCCATCATGAATTCGGCCACATTCTGCACCAGACTGTCCTTTACCCGGTCGAATATAAAAATATTACAAAAGCACTTTATCAGGGAGGGAACTGGATCAACTGGTCCGACGAGGACGCGAGACGAGACGGGTTCGTAACAGCTTACAGCTCATCAAGTTTCGATGAAGATTTTGTGGAGATGATCGCGATGATGCTGACAGAAGGCAAAGTTGGATTTGATAAAATTGTCAACTCCATCCCTGAGGGAACAAGCCCGAGAGGAACAACCAAAGCACAGGCGCAGGCTGCATTAAGACAGAAAGAGGCGATCGTGGTCGCATACTATAAGAACACCTGGAAAATTGATTTTTATAGCCTTCAAAAACGGGTTAGGACGTCAATGAACAAGTTATTTTAATTGAATTTACAAATTACTGAGGATGAAAAAATCCATATTATATCTGCTGCTTTCCTGTGCTCTTCTCACTGCTTGTGATAATAGCGACGACACAGTCTTTGAAGAAACAGCGGACGCGCGGTTAAATGCAGCTTTGGCATCTTACGAAAAACAACTTATAGAAGCTCCTTATGGCTGGAATGCGGTAGTTTATACGGGCGGGGGCGGCACATATGGTTTTCATTTCAAATTCGATGAAAAGAACCGCGTAACCATGTATTCGGATTTTTCTGACGAGACCGCCGCAAAATCCAAGGAGAGCAGTTATCGCCTGAAAGCCGTTCAAACGCCGGTTTTGATCTTCGACACCTATTCTTACTTACACATTCTCTCGGATCCGGATGAGGAAGTGAGTGGCGGTGAACGGGGAGACGGTTTGTTGTCTGATTTCGAATTCAGTATTTTCCCTGATTCAGTGAAAGCAGAGTCAATAACGCTTGTAGGACGGAAAAACAACAGCCGGTTGGTGCTTACCAAGGCAACCCAAGCGCAGGTGGCATCTTACGCAGCAGGCGATTTAGCGAAAGCAGTCCTGTTTAACAATGTCATGAAATATCAGGCTTATTTCAAACGGGTCACTTTGGGAAATGTCACCTATGAGATCACATTAAGCCCAAGAGCCCGCACGATTAAGATGGTCTGGCTGGATGGGAGCGTTCCAAAGACTTTCACAACCAATTATTACTTCACCGCAGCAGGCGTCGCGTTCGTATCGCCGCTTGTTAATGGTTCGCAAACTATTAATGGCTTCACGAATGTAACCTGGAATGCCAATACGTTCCAGGTAGGGATTACCGGCGCTGGATTAAAAGGAACTGTTGTAAGTGCTATTAGACCTCTATCCGTAGACTTGGCCGCAGCCAGAAGATGGTGGCAGGAACCTATCGAATCAGGTGGTTACTGGAATTCCCGGCAAGGTTTTCATGTGAATGGTGTTGATGATGCTTTGAAAGTACAAGATCTCAAAGTCGGAGAAGCACCGTTCTACCGGTACATCTATCAACCTGCTGCCGACGGGAATATTGATCTTTTTGGACCAATATTCTATGAAGATGAAGGTGTAACACTTTTTTATGGGCATGGCCCTGGTCGCCCCACATTTGCAAGCGACGGAAGAATCATATTTTCACAGGTAGCTACTTTTGGAGACCTTCCAACGACTGGCCCAGCCGTAGAGTCAGCCAAATATCTGTTCGAAGCCAGCGGACATTACCTGATCCAAACCTCGGAAACAACTTTCGACATGGTTAGCGCTAAGGATGCTAAATCCTGGATATCCTGGGAATAGTAACTAAACAGGCTTCGAAAGCATTCTAAAACAAAAAACCACTTCCGTAATAGAAGTGGTTTTTTGCTTTTATATCACAAGTAACTTCGAAAATCTCCTAGTTATAACCCTCGTTCTGAACCAATTTTGAGTTTACATCGATTTCGCGTTGCGGGATCGGGAAGATCAGCCTTGGGGAATTGTAAGGAATCGTGCCTATATTCTGCTTGTTACGCTTCGCGTCGTGCACGGCGAGGCCTTCAAATGCAAGTTCCAGGTGGCGTTCTTTCAGAATCGAGGGCAATGTTACGGCGGTTGCAGCTTTCAAGCCGGCTCTCACCCGGATCCGGTTAATATCGGCCAATGGCGTCGCGCCTACGACAGTGCCAAGGCGGAAATTGGCTTCCGCACGTGTCAGATACATTTCGGCCAGACGGAATTGCAGCACATTACCCAGGTTGTCCAGGTGCTTTTGCGTGTAAGTGTTGCTGTTCGGCGTCAGGAAAAACGCACCGCGTTTGTCACCAGCTTCGTAAAGTGCCCTGTGCTTGCTTAAAATACGGATATCGCCCCGCCCGCCTGTTCCTGGAATGTCATCAATAGTTGTCCCGAAGAACGTGTTCAGGTCGTTGGTTCCGTCCTGCGACGTTACGATCATTGAGAAAATGTATTCTCTCGGATTTGCACCACCATTGTTTATAAAAGTGTAAAACAATGATTCGAATGTGCTGTTCAGGCTGTATTCTCCCGATTCAATCACCGTATTAGCCTCATCACGAGCAAGGGCATAATTGCCTTGTTGCAAATAAACACGTGAAAGCTGCGCAGAAGCCGCGTATTTGTTGGCGTAAATGGTGTTGGTTTCAGGCAACAGCGACTTTGCAGCATTAAGGTCTTCCAGCACCTGAGCATACACTTCTGCCACAGAATTTCGGGCCAGCTTATTCTCATCGGTCACGACACGTGTTGGTTCCAGCACCAAAGGAACGCCGGGATTCGAAGCATTATCGCCATCGCCCCATGTTTTGGCATACAGTCTCACAAGGTCGAAATAAACGGATCCACGGATGAACCTCGCTTCACCTTCAATGCGCGCGCGCTTCTCCTCATCCACAATGCTCAATGCAGAAAGAACATTATTGCAACGGTTTATTGCCACGTATGAATCGCGCCATGTAAGCTCAGCTGCAAGGTTCACAGTTGTTAGCTGCTTAGCAGAAATTTCGAGCATATTCTGAAATGTCCCCCCAAAAGCGATCTCATCATTATTGCCCAAAAGCTCAGATGAATACTGAAATGCACCACCGTAAACATCAACATCCTGGATCGCATCATAACAGCCGATCAATGTCACTTCTACGTCTTTTGACGTGCTCAATGCGTCGGTTTCATCAATGCTTTGCGTTGGGTCAACGTCCAGTTTGCTGTTGCAGGCAGTCGTAAAAAACAATCCGGCAGTAAGTGCCACACTATATATGAATATTTTCTTTTTCATGATTTTTTAATTAAATGACCGAAGATGCAATTAGAAACCAATGTTCACGCCGAATAATATCGTCCGTGGCTGCGGAGCGGTGTAAAAGTCGTTTCCAAGCGCAAATTTCAAATCCCTTTCGGAAATGTCATCGGTGTTAACTTCCGGATCCCATCCTTTATAATTCGTAAAAGTTGCGAGGTTCATAGCAGAAACATACAAGCGGACACGGTCCATTTTAAGGCGGTTCGTAACGCTGGATGGCAAGTTGTAACCCAAAGTCATAGATCTCAAACGCAGATACGACCCGTCATAAATGTAACGTGTTGAAGCCTGGTTACCATTTCCTTTGTAGAAACGAGCCTCGGGAATATCAGTGTCTGTGTTCTCAGAAGTCCATGAATTGAGCTGATCTGCTGTTTGGTTATCTTCATAAATCCCGTTGGCAGAGGAATATTGGCCTACGCCGTAGAAGTTGATTTTATTTCCCGCAACGCCATTAAAAAATACATTCAGATCAAAACCTGCGTAGGAAAAAGTGTTGGTGATCCCGCCCACAAATTTTGGGTTTGGATTTCCTGCAACCACCCTGCGCGCACTGTTGTAATTGGATACGGTAGATCTGTCAATGTTTCCATTTTCCTCCGTATTTCTGTAAAAGAGTGCATCGCCGTTTGCTTTGTCTACCCCGGCATATTCAACCGTGTAAAACACACCAACGGGCTGACCTTCCATAACGCGGCTCATACTGCGGATTCCACCTTCAATAATCTGCCCCTGAATGTCGGTAACCTTGTTTTTGTTATTAGCAATGTTCAATGAAGTGTTCCATTTGAACTTGCCTACAATGTTTTGAGTGTTCAAAACAAACTCAACTCCCTTGTTTTCCAGCTTGCCTACGTTGTCGACCCGCACAGCAAAGCCGGACGTGGCAGGAACATTGACTTCCAGCAGCAAACCATTGGTTTTCTTAACGTAGTAATCAATTTCCCCGTTGATACGGTTGTTGAATAAACCAAAATCAAGACCAAAATCCGCCTGGTTTGTCGTTTCCCATTTCAAGTTGGGGTTAGCAAGCTGTGAAGGGCGCTGACCGGCTGCACCAGCATAACCAGCATCTCCCGAAAACAATCCGAGCTGCGGAAAATCGCCAATTTCAGAGTTTCCGGTTGTACCGTAGCTTCCTCTTAATTTAAGAAAGCTCAGCGTATTGTTGTTTTTCAGAAATGATTCTTCCGTCAAAACCCATCCGGCGGATACGGAAGGGAAAAATCCGTAGCGGGAGTTAGCGCCAAATCTGGAAGATCCGTCAATACGGGCGCTGGCAGCCAGCAGATATTTTTCTGAAAATTTGTAGTTCAAACGCAGAAAATAGGAAAGGAAACGGTAATTCGTTTCACTGGAACTTCCGTCCGACTTGGTAGCAGCACTTGCGATTTTTTTGTAAGAGTTGGAAGGGAACTGTGTTCCGGCAGTCGAGCTTATCTTCGTTTGCGATTGCTGATATGACATTCCAAGCGTTGCACTTAAAGCATGCACGTCAAAAGTTTTATCGAAGCTCAAAAAGTTGTTTGTATTATAATTCGTTACAAATGTTCCAAAATTTTCTCCCAGACCATTCGTCGCCTGATCGATATTCCGAATGTTCTGGCTTTGATAATAGCTTTCCTCATTCTGGTTCAATAAGTCAATTCCAAGCTCACTGCGGAATTTCAGCGAAGGCAAAAGGTTGATTTGCGCATAAGCATTGGTCAGGTTTCGGAATGAAGTCGCTGTAAAACTCGCATAGTTGATCGAAATCATCGGATTAAAATACAGTGGCAAATTCACATCCCCCGGAGGAGTTCCGATCGGCAGGCCAGTTTCCGGATCAGTAAATGGCGTGAGCGGTGTTAATGCGGCCATTTGCAGCGGGTTAGAAAATGAGTTGTCTCCCGGCAGGCGCTTATTCACTGTCCTTGCCAAACCCATTGATAATCCTACCTGCAACCAGTTATAAGCCTGATGATCCAGGTTCATACGCCCGGAAATCCGATCCAGCTCATTCCCGATGATAGTTCCTTTTTGATCCAGATATTGACCAGAAAGAAAGAATTTCGTCTTTTCACTTCCGCCATTGAGCTGAAAGTCAAGCTGCTGCATTGCGCCTTTGTTGAATGCCTGATCTTGCCATGGATAATCCTTTTGCTGAGGCGTATTCGCAGTTCCCAAGCTGTAATAGTCCAGCCGGTCAAGGAAGTAAGCCGTGCTTGATTCCGGATCGCTTGGGTCAATTTCGTCAATGCGGTCGCTGTTCAATGCGGCCGCCGTGTAAAATTTCACGTATTGCTCCGCATTCAAAAATTTCACACGTCTCGTTGCTTCCGAAGTTCCAAGCTGATAATTGATGCTGACATTCGTTTTTCCTGCCTTACCACGCTTCGTCGTGATCAAAACCACGCCGTTTGCAGCGCGGGAACCGTAGATAGCACCCGCAGAGGCATCTTTCAGGATTTCAATGGATTCAATGTCGTTAGAGTTGATGTCGGATAACGGGTTAGTTGCACCGCCATCGCTGTTGCTCTGGTCTGAAGTTGTAATAGGCATTCCATCCACCACATATAATGGCTGGCTGCTTGCGCTGATAGATGAATTTCCACGAATACGCACATTAATTGCCTGTCCAAGCTTGCCTGAGCCGCTGTTGACATAAACCCCTGCTGCGCGTCCCTGCAATGCAGCGTCCACACTCGCAACAGGCATATTTTGAATTTCCGTTCCTTTCACCTGGGCAATGTTACCGGTCAGGTCGCGCTTGATCTGTGATCCGAAACCAGTTACCACCACTTCGCTCAAACTGCGCGTGTCACTTGACATTTTCACATCAATGACACTCTGGCTTCCCACAGTGATTTCCTGTGCCGTCATACCCACGAAACTAAACACAATTACAGATGCTGCGGAAGGCGCGCTGATGGTGTAATTTCCATCGGCGTCCGTTTGCGTCCCAACGGTCGAACCCTTGATCTGAACAGTAGCACCCGGCAAAGGGGAAGCATCACTATCCGTTGTGACTTTTCCGGTAATTTGAACACTCTGCCCGTAGACGGACATCCATGTGCTAAGTAAGCAAAACATTGCTAATAGCAGAACTTTTTTCATAATTGCTAGATTTGGTTATTTCAAAATACTGTAAAACAAATTTATTGTTTTTGGCTGGATATCAAAATTTTGTAACCGATATCAGCTTACTATATCTACATTTATATCAATTCTATTATACGCATTACGGCGAAATGCATGGGACGGTTGCTTGCGTTATATTTCGCAAAAAAGAGCCTACAAAGTAGTTTCTCAGAAATCAAAAATTGGATTAAACTACCAATACTTACCGTGGGTACGAGCAAATACAGTGCCACGCACGAATATGCGGAAATGATTATAGATGGAGGGTAACAAGCCGAAATGCTTACGGAGAACATGGAACCGGTCAAGCAGCGAGCGGCGATGATTTTGGATCGAAAGTCCGCCTACCAGATAGCGGCAAAGTGGCGTCTTCATAAAATGTGTTTGATGAGACCTTTTCAAACATTCAATTTCCCAGCCAATGTCTGCGCTGAGATTTGCAATGTCGTATGGTGGCGCGACTGACCTTTTGGCAATAAACGCCTGGTGGCAAACTTTCATTCCAAGCGCAAAATCCTGCCATTTCAGGTTCACAGGCAACGAATGCGGAGTAAACTCACTCCGTAAACCCACCTCGCTTCCATCTTCACGCACAAGCATGGCGTCGCTGTAATAGACATCCGCACTGGATTTCAATGCTTCAAATAGGTTTCTCAGTGTGTTGGGTTCAAAAATCTCATCTCCGGCATTCAAAAACCATACATATTTTCCTTTGGCAAGAATCAGCCCTTTGTTCATTGCGTCATATAAACCGCGGTCGGGCTCTGAGACAATTTTGGAGATAAACGAGAAACGCTTGGCAATTTCCAGCGTTTTATCTTTGGATTTACCATCGATTATTAAGTATTCCACTTCCTCCGGCCGAGCAACAAGGTCCAGCGCAGCTTGCACACTTTTGAGCGTGCGGCCCAAAAATTGTTCCGCATTATAAGTTATAGTTATTATCGTAAGCAGCGGTAACTCATTCATGCGAAAGCAGCGACTGGTAAAGTTGTTGATATTGCGCTGCTACAATGCTTTCGGCATAGGTTTCAAGCACTTTGGTGCGCGCATTTTCCGACATTCTGGCATTGTTTTGATCTTCCAAAACCCACTCAATGCCCTCAGCCAGCGAATGAGCTGACGCCTGTAAAGCGATGTAGCCATTCACCTGATGATCGATCATTTCAGGTATGCCGCCCGTCGCAAACCCGACCGCTGGCGTTCCGCATGACATGGCTTCCATGATCGTGTTGGGCAAATTATCTTCCAGCGAAGGAACGACGATCATATCGGCCGCATTATAGGCTTCCACCATTTTGGCAGGACTGGAAATTTTTCCTAAATAATGGACTGGCAATGGAAATGCAGCCATCATTTTCGGATTGGCTTTCCCAAGCACCATTACCTCAATTTCACTGGCAAGCAACCCGATTTTTTCCAGTGCCTGTTTGAAATATATAAAACCTTTTCTGGGATCGGAAGTGTTGGCTCCTGCGAAGAGAATGAGTTTTTTCGAGACTGGAAGATTTAATCTTCTGCGGATTTCAGTTTTTTCCAGTGGTTTAAATAAGTCGGTATCAATACAATTGGGAATGCTTAGAGATGCGATACCGACTGTCAGAGCCGCTTTTTTGACCAGATTATCCAACCATTGACTTGGCGAGATCAGCGCCATTTTCGCTTTCTTATAAATTTCCTGTTTCCGCTCGAATTGTCGAAATGAAATGTCGTATTCTTCTGGTTTGGCTAGATAAGGGCAGTATTGGCAGTGGGTCAGGAAATTTTCACACCCTCTGCTATAATGGCAACCGCCTGTAAATGTCCACATATCATGCAATGTCCAGACGATGGGCTTGCCTAACAAAAACAGCTTATCCAGCGAATCAATTGACAAAAAACCGAAATTGATCCAATGTAAATGAATGATATCCGCTTGCTGAACCAAAGGATGATTGCTGATATCAGCGCCAAATTCAGCCGGGGAAAATGCAAATCTGACGGATGCGTCTTTTTCCTGAGGGTAAAAATAAAGGCGTTCACCGATGAACCGTGCCAGCGCTTTCCTGGATTCTAATCCATGGTGCGACAAGCCACTAACTCCCAATTCTTCATGCGTCGGCTTCGAAACCAGCAATTGGGATTCAACATTCGATTTCAACAATGCCCGGTGCAAACGCGCCGCAGCCACTCCCGCTCCTCCTTCCAGATGAAAATTACTGAGGTGAAGCACCATTTAAAGCGATCGTTGATTTAAGGTTGCAAAAAGAATGTCCGGCAAATTCAGAGGGGTAAAATTAAATAGTTCTCTGGTTAAATAAATTTTATCCATAAAAGTATCTTTATCAAAAAAATAGTAAACAAAGTAAAATGTCTACGGAAAAGCAGAGCCATGAGGCGCATTCAGGTTGGTATGAGGTGCAGTACGCGACCCAGGAGGCAAAGGATAAGGCGATTGAGAACTGGGAATATGATGAGCAGCATAAAACCATCAATCACTGGATCCACCGTCGGCAACTCGAACTGACGACACCTTTCACCATTGAAAAGAAGTCCTGGCTCACCATTGGCGATGGTTATGGTTTTGATGCCAACTATTTTTATCGCCAGGGACTCGATACGACTGCAACGGACATTTCCGGAACATTCCTGCCATTATCCAAGGCGCGTGGCTTTTTTGATCACTATTCTATTGAGAATGTCGAAAAGCTGAGTTTTGCCGATGATTCTTATGATTATATTTTCTGCAAAGAGGCTTATCACCATTTCCCGAGGCCATATCTAGGTGTTTACGAAATGCTTCGCGTAGCCAGAGAAGCAGTCATATTGGTTGAGCCGCACGACCCAATTTCGAAAATGCCCTTTTTGCTCGCATTAAGAAACATCTTCGACCGTTTTGATACGAAACTTTTGCAGAAATACTGGAAAAACCGTTATTCGTTCGAAGAGGTTGGAAATTACGTTTTCAAGCTTTCAGAGAGGGAAATGGATAAGTTGGCCAACGGAATGGGATTGCCCGCCGTCGCATTCAAAGGCATTAACAACAACTATTATCACCCATCCTACGCCAAAGACAAGGCCGACGATTCATCACCAGCATTCCGCAAAATCAAGCGAAAACTGGCATTTCACAACTTCCTCACCAAGTTCTCACTAATGCCCTCACAAGTGCTATGTGCAGTGATTTTTAAGAAGTTGCCATCTGAAAAAGTAATGGAAGCAATGAAAAGGGAAGGTTTTCAAGTGCATATTTTCCCGCCGAATCCTTATGCTAAGTAATTGAACTATTCAGGTTCTTCCCGGTTAAAACCTATTAAAGCTCTCTGCCTCCCAAACTTGCGATTACAATTTGTGATCTCAAGTTTGGGAGGCGCTAGTCACTAATTAGGAAGACTATTGCACCTTACTCCCGCCACCCAAAAATATTCAGCTGCAAATCCATTACGTCATTTCCTCGGTAACGGTAATTCGTGAATGGTTTCAGGCGGTGCTGGTTCGTGTCGATGTAGTAGCGGAAACCGTTTTCTTCGAAGATCTGGATGATTTCTGCGAGGCCCTGCGGATTGCCGATATAGGAGTGGAATTCTACGAAGAGGTTTTGGACATGGCTTAATGCATCGCGGCAGTCGTTGAGCACTTCTTTTTCAGCGCCTTCAATGTCAATTTTCAGAAAATCAATGTTACTTTCCTTTAATAGGAAGTCCTTTAAGCGGATGGAAGCGATTTTTTTCTTTTCTGAATTGGAATAAATGGAAGAGGAATCGGCGGATTCGCTTCCAAACCAAATGCCCTGGTCGTCTTTCCAAACAGCCTTGTCAATAATCGTGACATCGTTAATGTTGCTGTTTCTGAGATTGTTGTGCAGTAATGTGGCAATTTCAGGTTCGGCTTCAAATGCGGTGATCCGCGCTTTTGGGAAGAGTTTCTTGAAATACAACACACTCATTCCTACATTGGCACCGCAATCATAAATGACGGGTTCCGGGTTCTTCGACTCGAAATAGTAAAATTCATCAGCAAAAATTTCCTTGTGCTGCCAAAGAAAGGACATTGTATCGGGGACCATCAATTTGAAACTCCCGAATTCAACCTGCGTATGCGTATGTCTGCGACCGTTGCCGTATTTCAATAGCAAACCCATAAACTCGCGGTTTGTTGAAGTCCGCAATGCGTTAAAAGGTTCTTTCAGTAAATAGCGCAACCAATACATAAAATTTCTGTTTCGTCAGACCCCGTATTTAATCCGGTTCTTGATTTTTAATGCGAGCGGAAGTTTGTAATAATCCGCAAATGCTTGAATCACTTCCTGATCCGGCTTGATATTCGGGTCTATACGGATTTCACTCTCACTCATTTCTGAGCCGTAATACCCAGTTTTGAATGTAAAATTAGTCCCGCTGCCGTCTGTACCGATATTCCTGATCTTGGAATGCACCGGATACACGCCATAGGCATTATTTATAAATTGACTGAAAGTCCAGCGGATGGCCCAGGAATCGATCACTTTTTTTTGCTGCTTCACGAGCATTGGCCAGAGATCTTCTCCACCAAGGATAAATTGACCTCTTTTAATTTTGTCTTTTTTCAGTTCCGGAAATGCAGTCACATTCCAATCGGCCTTTTCCCACGTATTTAACCAAGTTCCCCATCCCCAGGAGCTTGCCCTTGGCGCAAGATATAAATCGTCCTGGTAACCTACTGGGAAAGAGATCGGCGGGCCGTATGCGCTAACTGAAAAAATATCATTACGATGTTCAAAAACGCTTAATGCTTCATTCATAAAAACCAGAAAATCAGGTGCGCTCAGCATATCATCTTCCAGCACAATAACTTTCTGAAAGTTGCTCAGCACTTCGCTGACTCCATTGATAATGGAAGCGGCCAAACCATTATTCTTTTCAGACTTAATGACAGTAATGGTCTTAAATCCTTCAATTTGAGCTAGATAATCCCTTACTTGTGAAATAAATGGTTCGTCGGACGGGTTGCGAGGTCCGTCTGAATAAATGATCAGATCACTTTCCCTGGCCAGCATATTCTGTTGCAGCGATTCAATCGTTTGTGCCAGATGGGCAGGGCGATTGAAACAAAACAACACGATAGGGGCAAGGCTGGTGGGCAAACTCATTGTTAGCTTTTATAAGCATCGATGATCAACGAAGTATAACCCAGTTTCCCCCCTGCATTTCGGCTATCGTGGTCCGCAGAGCGCCTGATCATACCGTCTTCGGGATTCCAGGGCGACTTGTGAAATTGTCCGTTTTCGTCAAAATACTCGAGCAATTTCACGGTAAAACCGACCGATTCCAGCGAACGCGACATGATCTGGTAATTGTAAAGCAACTTATGGTCGTCCGCTCCGTTGCCTGTTCCGCCCGGTTTTACATAGTTAATGTATTCCTCGCTGGGATTGAAACCATCCGGAACGGCTACTCGCAGAAAGCCACCCTGTTTGAGATAAGTATGGCAATGTTTAAAAGCCAGTTGACCTTCTTCGAGTGTTAAATGCTCCCAAACGTGCTCGGCAAGGATTTTATCAATGGAATTTTCGTTAAAATATTTCTGCCAGTCACTTTCTTTTAATAAGTTAAGTGTCTCAATATCAGAATGTATCCAGCCTTTGTAAAGCGAATACATGGAGCCCACAACCATATTGACCGGCTTCGACGGATCGTATGTAGTCAACTGATATAAGCTGAAAGGCTGTTTGAGAACACCGGCAATTATTTTTTCTTTTAACGACATCAGAAATGGGTCTGTTTTAATGCTCCAAAGATAGCGGTCTCTTATTTTATCCTCAGAATAGTTGTCTTAATTAATTTCCAGCCGCTGCTGAACCCGGCCGAAATGTCTTCCGAAACATTCCAAAGCAAGATTCCGCCCCCAAAAATCACTGTAATGATGACAGACCGCGCCAGAATGATCAGCATTGTGGATATCAGACTGTCAGACTCAGGAAATGGCATGTAGCGAGCCACAAGATAAGCTGCGGTTCCCAGCATAATTACTTTAAATGTTCCAAGAGTAAATGGCTGTATACCAAGTTTTTGTCTGATAAAAAATAGTTTGACAAAATTGTAAACCACCGTTGAAAAAAGCGCCGCCGCGGCTGCACCATTGAAACCGTAAAGCGGGATCAAAAATTGGCTGCTAAACAGGATCAGAATCGTGAAAAACAGCATGAAAACAATGTCGTAGCGATAATATTTCGAGTTGGTCAGGATCTCAGAGTTTAAGCCCGTCATCATATCCACGATCCGGGAAATGCCGACCATCAGCACGACCCATTTTCCTTGTGAGTAAATTTCCGATTTTGGTATAATACCAAAAATAGCATCAATGTTCGCCCAGATGCCAAGGAAAAGAAATGAACCTATAATGAAGAGGTTAAGGGAGGATTTCTTGTAAATCGTATCAATGTGAGCAATGTCGTTGCGGGCGTAAGCCTCCGAAATAATCGGTGCGCTGATCATCACAATGCTGTTTCTGGGAATGGAGATCACAAGTGCAATGCGAGAGGCGATATCGAAAATCGCTGTGCTGCCCAAACCGCCTTTGAATGCGGGAAGAAGCACTTTCTCAATGTGCGGCAGCAGTGCAGCGCTTGCGCCGCCGAGCAAAACCCAGAGTCCGTAACGATACATTTCCTTGAATGCGGGATGTTTGACAAAACCAAAATCCAGAGAAGTGTAAAGGCGTTTTTGAAAATGCAGATAGATGAGCATGGCAACAATGGCGAGCCCGTAACTCAGCACCGTGAGGTTCACCATGGTGTCGAACGTGATGATCTTGTAACCAAACATAATCACAACCGCACTGTTGAATAGCCGCAATCCAACTTCACGTATGAGTGACGGAACGGCAATGCGAAGATTAATTCTGGAATAAGATTCAAGCGCCAGCAAATACACCATTCCGACCGTCAGCGGAATAAAAACATAGTAATACTTGACCAGCATAGGCGAATGGTCAAGGTAAAATTTCAGATAAAGCGGTTTGAAAAGCAGGTAAAGCGCCACGAAGGCCGCCAGGCCAACCAGCGGTGTAATAATGATAAATGTAAAAAGCTGCCTGCGCGACTCATGGTCCTGAAACCGGCTATGGAAGCGCACTGCCACCGAAGGAACACCCAAAAGTGCGAAAGACATGTAAATAACAGGGAATGTAAGGAGGGTCGAAGCGTATAAACCCAATTGTTCCTGGGTCAAAAACTGATTGTAGAGTATCAGGATATTGAAAATTCCGATGACAACTCCAACGTAAGAAACGATTGAACTTTTAAAACCCTGACGTACAATAATCCCCATGAAGGTGCAAATGATTAACAAGGCGAAATAAGACAAAAAGCAGAAGATAGCCTAACCAAGGCGGCCGATTAGTTCCTCTGAATGATTGTGATAACTTTGCTTCCTTAATTAAACACACTATTTCTTGAAAGTGATCAATATCGTTGGGGCTCGTCCCAATTTTATAAAAGTTGCGCCGCTACACCGCGCTTTTTCTTGCTATAAGGACATTGAATCAATTATTGTCCACACAGGCCAGCATTACGATTTTCAAATGTCGGGAGTTTTTTTCGAGCAACTTCACCTTCCGGAACCTGCTCATTTTCTTGGCATTAACAACGGCTCGCATGCACAGCAAACGGCTGGGATCATGCTGGAATTTGAAAAAGTGCTTGTGGTAGAAAAACCGGATCTGGTGCTTGTTGTCGGCGATGTCAATTCCACGCTGGCGAGTGCATTGGTTGCTGTCAAGATGCATATTCCGGTTGCGCACGTGGAGGCTGGACTGCGGAGCGGCGACCGTAAAATGCCTGAGGAGATCAATCGGATTATGACAGACGCGATTGCGGATCAGTTGTTTGTGACCGAACATTCGGGGGTTTCCAATCTCTTGAAAGAAAACATTCCTTCGGCTAAAATTCATTTTGTAGGGAATGTAATGATCGATTCGCTTTTGTATTGCCTGAATGACCATCGTTTTAATGCTATATTAAAAAACCTGAATTCAAGGCAGCCTGATTACATTTTACTGACACTTCACAGGCCCGCTAATGTGGATAAACCTCGTGTTTTAAGTGAAATTGTAGAAATGATCAGGAAATTGGCCGGATTAATGAAAGTGATCTTTCCGGTTCATCCAAGAACATTACGAAACTTTGAAATGCATGGTCTGCTTTCTTATTTACGAAAAATTGAGAATCTGGAAATGATTGGGCCACAGGGTTATGTTGAGTTTCTCGCGCTTATAAAAGGCTCTCGTCTGGTTATCACAGATTCCGGTGGGATTCAGGAAGAAACGACATTTTTGCAGGTGCCTTGCATCACATTAAGGGAAAGCACGGAAAGGCCGGTGACGGTTGAAGTTGGAACAAACCATTTGTTACCGGATTGGAATGTGGAAACGGTTTATGATTTGGCAAAACAAACATTATATCAAGCTATAAAGAGAGGACAAATTCCCGAGTTATGGGATGGAAACGCGGCCGAACGCATCGTGACAATTTTGAGAGAAAAGTACATTAATTCGTACGTTTGTGACGATAAGCGTCAATCGTCTGATTTGTAATGATAAAAAAAATAAAAAATAATACCTGGGATCTGCTGAACGGGATTGGTCTGGGTGGCAGCGTGCAGCTTTTTTTGGATGGCGCATTAAAGCAATACGGCTGGTTCAGAAGTTTTCATACCAAACAATCCGTTGATGCAAATGGCGATCCGCTTCCGTGGTATACTTACCCGTTTATTTTGTTCTTGAAACCCCGTTTAAAGGCTGAATTTACTGTTTTTGAATACGGCTCCGGGAATTCAACACGCTGGTATGCTGCGCGTGTAAAGGAAATTACGGCCGTTGAACACGATGCCGACTGGATAAAGCAAATCAGGCCAAAGCTTCCTGCGAATGCAAAAGTAATTGAAAAGCCTTTGGGAGACACTTACGTTCAGGCAGTTAAGGATGCTGGCCGACTGTATAACATTATCATCGTTGATGGAAGAAACCGAGTGAAATGCGCCAATTTTGCGGTTGATTATTTAACCCAGGATGGCATTTTGATCCTCGATAATTCCGAAAGGGAATGGTATCAGAAAGCCAAAGAATATTTGAAAGAAAGTGGCTTCAGAAGGCTTGATTTCATCGGCATGGCACCGATCGTGGGCATTGAAACGTGCACAAGCGTTTTTTACAGAGATGGAAACTGTCTTGAAATTTAATCTTGAAGATTAATTTCATAAGTCAATTTCATACAATCCTGGCCGCCAATGTTCTTTTTGAAGCGGTTTAAGGAAGGTTTGTGATTCCCATCTTGATCCAGGGAAATTCCAAGGTCCAAAATCCCGATCTTTTCTTGCTGACAATATTGATAAACGGATTCCATAAGTGTTACCAAGGGACTGAAAACGCAATATTCCTGCAAATCACCGCACAGAAAATTATAAAGTATCCGGTCATTAACCCGGACTGTTAAGGTGAGTGCAATGATTTTGGAGCCTTCCATAACGGTAAAAACCAGATAATTATCCGGGAAACGTTGTCTTAAAGAATCTATCTGAGGTAACGTTAATGACATCCGGTAATTTTTCTGAATGCGGCATTTTGTGAGAAATTCAAAAACCGCGGTTGAAGAAATCTCATTAGCCAAGCCGGCTTTAAAACCCGCAATGGCCGCTTTTTTGATCCTTCGTTTCTCAGCTGGCCTGATTTTAGAATAAAAGTCGGTGGAATTGACAGAAATAAAACTATTCAAGTTGGCCTGAATTGGGACAAACCCAGTATTGAGATAGGAAATGTGAAGCAAATTATTTAATGTTGGGTTATAGCAGGAAGGGGCGGTCTTAATAACCAACTTTTTGCCGGAGCGGAAGGTGACCCAATTTTTGATACAATCCAGAAAAAAAGCAAGTTCACTTTTCTGACAATCCACATCACACTGAATTCCCCCAAAAGGAGCATTAGCAGGCGACTCCCAAATATTGCCTGGCTTTTCCACACACTGAAATAGGGCGATCACCTGCTCACCATTTCGCCGAATCAAGCGAAAGGCATGGATTGTATCGGTTGTTTGGGTCGTTAAATGACCTGAGGTCAGATACAAAAAAGGACGGAAATCCGGATCTGGTAAAAAATCGTTTTTGCCGGTATACAGACGAACGTCCAATTCATCGTTTTTCCAGAAATAATGTGCGTTATGTGAGATAATTTTGATGCTAAATAACTTAGTTTAAGAAAGTAACCGACTTTTTACATGTTAACAGGTGATTTCTTGCCTTTATTTTATAAAAGTTGTGAAATATTGCTATACTAATTTGATATTTTTTAGGTTTAATACAATGCTGATTGCTAAATTTGTAAATTAAGCGATCGTTTCAGATAGGCACCTGCATTTTTTACTTAATTGGACTTAAACCCGTACATGAAACACATACTTATTGCCGAAGATCATGCAGTAGTGAGAATAGGCACCAAGCACCTCCTCAAATCACTGATTCCGGACTCGACTATTTCCGATGTTGACGATTTTGATAAAATACTTCAGGAAATTGAAGTAAAGGCATATGATCTTTTGATCCTGGATATTAACATCCCTGGTGGAAATACGACGAAAATGGTAGAAACCATTCGTCAGAAATCTCCCGGGATCAGAATATTGATGTTCTCAAGCTATGATGAGCAGCAATATGGTCTGATGTATCTTCAAGCCGGAGCGGATGGTTATTTGTCCAAAGATGCGCCTGAGGAAGAGTTTAAAACGGCTGTTATGAGCGTTTTAAACAATAAGAAATACATGAGCGAGGATATGCAGCAAATGAATATCAACAGGCTCATTAATCCGCGCGAATTCCTTCCGGATCCGGTTGTAAGTTTGTCCCCAAGAGAAACAGACGTCATGAACCTTTTGAAAGAAGGGTTAGGAACAGCCAAAATTGCAGAAAAACTCAATCTGCAACTTTCAACCGTTAGTACTTACAAGGCGCGTATTTTTGAAAAACTGGGCGTAAAAAATATAGTAGAACTGATCACCAAGATCAAATAACTGTTTCCTTCTAAATATCTGAACCCTGCACTTCGCTGTGCAGGGTTTTTTTGTGGGTTTTGTTTGGGCTCTCAGATTAATTAACCTTCAAATAAGTCTTACCGACCTTCTAATAAACGCATTGCACATCTTGATTTTAGCGAAGTAAAATTTGGTCAGGCAGCTTCTAAGCTCAATGAATCAAATTCTTACTATATCCAAGATTGAAAAATGAGACAATTTTACAAGTCAGTCCTCTCTATTCTGCTTGTCGTCGCGGTTTGTTTTACCATTTATAACGTGCAAGAAGCTAAACCGGAGGCTATTCCAGGATCAGCTGCAAAATCACCGTCGATTAAGCCGGTGTTTAATAAAAAGCTTGAAGATCCTATGCCGCAAAGCTTAATTTCTGGCATTCAACAAAGTCTTGCCAAAAGGGAATACAACATTTCCTTTGATGCTAAAAAGCAATCTCTTCAAAGTCCGAACAGACAGCAAAATCTCAGGGCTTATTACAAACCCGGGCATTTGACTATCCAAAATCGGGTGGACTCAGCAGGACATAACTTTCAGCTGAGACTTGTGAATGAGGGCGTTTACGCAGATGGCCGGAAATTATTTGACGCACAGGCCAATGCAATTTGCGACCATATTGATAACAAACTTCAAATTAAACACCAGGATTTTACGGAAGAATACATTAATAACGAGCAAGGCATTCGTCAGAATTTTATCATAAACCAGGCGCCGGTTAACACGAAGGTTTTAAACGTACACTTGAATGCGGAGGGATTGAATGTGAAAGACCTGGGCAATAATGAACTGGCTTTTTATGCAAAAAACGAAAACGCTATCTCAACCCGGCTTATTTATAAGGATTTGCAGTGCTGGGATGCCAATGGTCAAACTCTGACCGCATCACTATCGAGCAAAGACGAGCAGATTCTTTTATCAGTAAATGTTGCAGGAGCGGCTTATCCGGTCACTATTGATCCGATTGTAGTGAATGGGAACCCGGGTAATGCCAATGCGATTTTACAAAATAATCAAACTTATGCTAACCTCGGCTGGTCCGTTGCAAGTGCGGGAGATGTGAATGGGGACGGATTCAGCGATGTCCTGGTAAGTTCCGTTCACGCAGATAATGAAAATCCATCCCCGGCAACTTCCAATGGCGAAGTCTATATTTATTACGGAGCTGGTATTGGAATTGATCCTTTTTCAGTAAAAGCACCTGACATACTCAAGGAAACTGAGGATCAATACTTTGGATACGGCTGGTCTGCTGCAAGCGCGGGAGATGTGAATGGTGATGGATTCAGTGATGTGATAGTGGGAGATCCAAGCTATAATCATAACGGATCTTACAATGGAGCCGCCTTTATATACTATGGCACTTTATCCGGGATCACGCCTGTAGCTGCTGTCATGCTGACTTGTGATGCAGCTAATGCCAATTTCGGTTTCACCGTTGCTTCTGCCGGGGATATCAATAATGATGGTTATAGCGATGTAATAGTAGGTTCTCCTGATAATGGGCAAGCTTTTGTCTTCCATGGTTCAGCATCCGGAGTTGACAATGTGCCAGAAATTGTGCTGGAAGATATCCAGCAAGACCAATCATTTGGCTGGGCAGTAGCCAGTGCGGGAGACGTGAATGCAGATGGATTTAGTGATGTGATCATCGGTGCGCATGAATATGATCGAGGACAGACGGATGAAGGCGTTGCGTTCATCTATCACGGTGCTGCCGGTGGCTTAACTTCCCAGTATGCAGCCATTCTGGAAATTAATCAGTCTGGTGCCAATTTTGGTCGATGCGTTGGAAGTGCCGGCGATGTCAATGGCGACGGTTTCAGCGATGTCGTTATTGGTGCGCCATACTATGATATCAGTGTTCTGAACACCAATGAAGGAGCAGCTTTTATTTATCACGGTTCTGCATCGGGCGTTAGTAGTGTTTTTGCGCAAAAAATTAATGGCGAGAAAGCAGGTGCATGGATGGGGCACTCTGTCGCAAGTGCAGGAGATGTCAACGGCGACGGATATAGTGATATAGTAGTAGGGGAACATGAATTTACCGGAAGCGTTAATGAAGGCGCCGCTTTGGTATTTCAGGGATCGGCCTCTGGCATCCTTTCTACATCCATTGCAAATGTTAGAAGCGGACAGGCCGATTCTCATTTAGGCTGGTCGGTAAGAAGCGCAGGCGATGTGAATGGCGATGGATTTAGTGATATCATTGTGGGTGCACCTTTCTTCGATAGTCCCGAAAAAAATGAAGGCGCCGCATTCATTTATCACGGTTCTGCTTCGGGATTAAACTACATTTCAAACGCTACGTTGTCTGCCAATCAGAATGGTAGTCAAATGGGTTATGCTGTTTCAAGTGCCGGGGATGTAAATGGTGATGGGTTCAATGATGTCATTGTGGGAGCGCCTTATTTTGATAATGGAGAGACAAACGAGGGTGCTGCATTTCTATACTATGGATCAGCATCCGGGATATCTTTGAATGGATTCGAAACACTGGAAGGTAATCAGGCCGAAGCGAATATGGGGTTTTCAGTTTCAGGTGCCGGTGATATCAATGGTGATGGCTATGCTGATGTATTGGTCGGTGCGCCTCTATTTGATGATGCACAGACAAATACGGGCAGGATTTTTATCTTCCACGGTTCACCGGGCGGACTTAATCCGCAACCCGCATCAACTTTGTCTTTCAACCAGTTAGGTTGCCGTTTTGGGCATGCTGCTGCTGATGGCGGCGATGTGAACGGGGACGGATTCAGCGATATTATTGTCGGTGCGCCGGGATATAGTAATGTTCAAAACGGCGAAGGCGCAGCATTTGTTTATTATGGCTCCGGATCGGGAATTTTGAATAATGCATTGATTTTAGAAAGCAATAAAACAAGTTCGTTCATGGGTGGGTCGGTTTCTGGCGCCGGGGATGTGAATGGTGACGGATACAGCGATGTAATAGCCGGAGATCACTTTTACAACGATGGGCAGGTTCTGGAAGGTGCGGCTTTTATTTACTATGGCTCACAATCCGGAATTGATATGCAGACAGGCGACATCTTGCAAATTAATGTATCTCAGGCCGCATTGGGAACTTCAGTATCCTGTGCAGGTGACGTTAATGGGGACGGTTTTAGCGATGTTATCGTTGGTGCAGACCATTATATAGCGAACCAAAAGATGCAGGGCGGGGCATTTATTTTTCATGGTTCTTCATCAGGTATCGATCCGGTGGCAAAAACCACTCTTTTGGGCAATCAGGAAGCTGCGCATATGGGCTACGCTGTTGCGGGTGCGGGTGATGTGAACGGAGATGGTTATGCCGATGTGGTTGTAGGAGCACCTCAATATAATGGCGGGCAAGCCGAGGAAGGCGCTTTGTTCGTTTACCACGGCTCGCCTGCCGGTATCAATCCAGTTGTAGCAATCAAAATTGAGAAAAATCAAGGAAAAGCACAGTTGGGTTATGCCGTTGCGGGTGCAGGTGATGTGAATGGCGATGGTTATAGCGACATTATCTCCGGAGCTCCATTCGATGCTGCTAATGTGAATATAGGACAGGCTTTTACTTTTCATGGGAACCTGGGGGCTGGTTTGAAAAATAATCTGAGACTGTACAATTCGGACTTGAATACGCTCATTAATCATGACAATATTCCCGAAAGTACGTTTGGTGTAGGGTTATTTGAAAAGTCATTTTTGGGCAGAAATAAAGGAAAGCTTGTTTGGGAGACCAGGAAAGAAGGAGAAGCATTTTCAAAACCTGTGCTGGTCTCTTCAATAACAGGTAGCACTGAATTTACGGAACAGCAATCCGTTTACAGCAGCACAGGGCAGGGCCTTTTTGAGTATAAAAATATTTTAACGAAAATTGGGAATGCCACCAAAGTTCGGGTGCGGATTAAATATGATCCGGTTCTTGCGATCACTGGTCAGGTATATGGCCCGTGGCATTATTCATCTACATTGATGCTGAACGGCGGCGCTGTATTGCCGGTAGAGCTGGTGCGTTTTAATGCTGCTAAATCGGAAAATGTCGTTGAACTAAGCTGGGTAACAGCATCGGAGGTGAATAGTAAGCTTTTTGAGATCCAGCGCAGTTCCAACGCGGAAAATTGGGAGGTGATTGGCCATGTGGAAGCTTCACTGTCCTCGCAGGACGAGATTCATTATGCTTTCACGGATACAGACCCGCAAAACGGTGACAATCATTACCGGTTAAAAATGATCGATCAGGATGACACTTTTGCCCTAAGCCGGATGCGCGTGGTTAATTTCAATGCTGATTTTACACATTTAGCGGTAGAAGTCTTTCCTAACCCCGTCTCCGAAAAGCTTTTTATCCGAAGCAAAAACAAGGAAGATATTGCGAGCATCGAGCTGCTGACTGTTCATGGGAAGGCTGTTTACAAATCACTGAAACCTGTGCAGGAAATTGATGTAAGAAGCGTCGCAACGGGAGTGTATCTGTTACGGATCGCTTATGGAAATGGCACAGAATCCACGCAAAAATTAGCCATTACGAGATAGCAATCCCTGCATTCAGCATCAGAAAATGGCCTTAAACCGAGGCCATTCTATTTCTTTCCCGTACGTTTGCAACATTATCAATTGAAATACATTCATGCGCAAATTGAGGGTCGAGGAAATGGGCCGGTTGACGGTGGACGAATTTAAAGAAGCGGAAAAATTTCCTTTTGTGGTTGTCTTAGACAATATCAGGAGCTTAGCCAATGTCGGGTCTTTCTTCCGTACTGCGGATGCTTTTCGTGCTGAGAAAATTATTTTATGCGGGTATACCCAAAGTCCGCCGCACAGAGAAATAACACGAAGCGCAATTGGTGCAGAATTGTCGGTTGCCTGGGAAAAAAATGACAGCACTGTGAATGCGGTAAAGCAGTTAAAGGCGGACGGATACCAAATTTGGTGTGTGGAGCAGGCCGAAGGAAGCGTAATGTTGCAGAATTTTAATCCAAACAATGAAAGTCCCTGTGCATTTGTCTTTGGAAATGAGGTGGAAGGAGTTGCTGATGAAGTAATTGCCGAGGCAGACGGCTGTCTGGAAATCCCTCAATTCGGGACAAAACATTCTTTTAATGTGTCCGTATCAGCTGGAATCGTGTTTTGGGAATTTGTGAGGAAAAAAATAACATAAATATAATATGAGATATTTGGTGTTTATCGCTTCTTAAGCAGTAATTGCAGGTTATAAATGCGTTAACATATCCTCACGTTTGCATCTCGCGTTCACATAAGTTGAGCCGGGTGACGACATTACTTGTTTTAAAATTACATTATGAAATCTGCTACAAAAAAATTAACGACCGAAATTGCAGAAACGCTTTCCGGCAAAATCGCTGCAGTTTCTGCAGGTTCCAAGAAAATAAAAAAGTCTATTGAAAAAGCGGCTGCCAAACTGGCTAAGAAGGTGGCCAAATTTGAAAAAGAGACTGAGAAAAAGAAGGCTAAAGATGCTAAAAACGCGGAGAAAAAGCTGAAATCGAAAGACAAAGATAAAAAAGGGAGCAAAAAGGAAAAAGCTGCTAAGGTTGCTGCGCTGGTTGCCGCAGCTTCGTCCAAAGCAGCTGTTGCTGCGCCGGCCAAACCAGCTCCAGTCAAAGCCACTCCTGTTAAGCCTGCAGCTTCCCGTGGCACATCACGACCAGCAGCAAAACCAGCCGGAGTTACTGAACAAACAGTTGTAGAAACGCCAGCTCAATAAGATCCAAAAAGATTAACAGCAAAAAGACAGCGCCCGAAAGTGCTGTCTTTTTGCTGTTAATCGCTAGCCAACCATTCCGATTGTCGCCAGCATTCTCCCTGTGAAGCCTTTTTCGAAGCGGTAAGAGAAATAATCGTCGTTGTTAAGGACTGTGGAATATGCAGAAATCTGGATGTTTTCTGCAGACAGTCCTGCAATAATCAACTGATCTCGGTTAGCGGCTTTCAGATCTACAAAATATTTCTGTTTTTCGGCATCAAACCGTTTGTATTGATCTTCAAAATTATCGGAAACATCTTCGCCGACTTCGAAGGAGCATTCATCGATACACGTTCCAACATATGCAATGCAATTTTTTGGGTCTGAGCCGAATTCGGCTTGAAGCATGGCCACGGTTTTTGCTGCAATGCGCTTTACAGTTCCACGCCAACCTGCATGAATAGCGGCAACGCTTTTGGTTATTGGGTCAAAAACCAGGATTGGCGTACAATCTGCAACCGTTACAGCCAATTGAATGTTGAATTTATTGGTGATCATTGCGTCATAACCCTCGAATCGCCCGGGATTACGAACATTTAAAATTTTGTCCTCATGCACCTGATGCGACTTGGCAACTGTTTCGAAAGGAATATTTAATGCATTGAAGAATCGACGATTATTTTCAAGGATATTGGCAGGTTCATCCTGTGAGCCACCCAGGTTCAATGATGCATACGGACTTTTGCTAACGCCTCCGTGTCTGGTGCTTTCGGCCGCGATGAGATCATTAAATTGGGAAAATATGTCAGGAGTTCTGAAAAGCGGCTTTTTCGCGTTGGTTTCTGTTGAAGACATTGAATTGAAATTCTCTTAGTAAAGTTTACAAATGTAGATTATACAAATTAATGACGGTCAATGGAATTTATTTCGTTGTGATATAAGTTTAGTGTCTGGACTGCAAATCGGGAACAATCCCGCCCTGAAAATATAGCAATTCGGGTAAATGGGAATAAAAGATTTAAATTTGCGGTCGAAGTGCTTCAATATTGATTTGTAAATATGATAAAAGTGAGTGTGTGTGTTGTCACTTACAACCACGAAAAGTTTGTAGCGCAGATGCTGGATTCAATTTTGATGCAGCAGACTACATTTCCTTTTGAAATTGTTGTGGGGGATGATTGCTCCAAGGATAATACAACGGCTATTTTGAAAGATTACCAGCAACGGTTTCCCGACAAGATCAGGCTTTTGCTGCATCCGAAAAATATGGGGCTCAACGGAAAATTCAATGCACTTGCTACGTTTGCAGCCGCAAAAGGCGAATATATAGCTCAATTTGATGGCGACGATTATCTTATTTCCCCGCATAAGCTTCAAAAACAGGTTGAAATGTTGGATGCAAACCCGCATTATTCTGCTTGTTACCACAATGCCCGCGTGATATTTGACGATAATGCTGCGCCGCCTTACCTGGTGAATACATTGTCAAAACCGGAAGTTACGGTTGAGGACCTGGTAGGAGAGGACGAGCTTTGTTTTATTGCTACATCAAGCTTGATGTTTCGCAGAGAAGATTTTGCCAAACATCCTGATCCTGAATGGACTAACCTGTCGACAAGCGGTGATATTCCAAGGAATATCATGTTCGCAACCCGAGGCCCGATCGGCTATATTGATGAAGTAATGTCTGTTTACAGGAAAAACAGGGGCGGGGCCAGCTTTGCAGACAACCATTATGGTGCCGATTTCCTTTTCAACCGTATCCAGCTTTATTCTAACATTAATAAGGAGCTGAATTACAAATACGATGACAAATTGAAGAAAAACATTGCGACTTACTATTATAAGTTGCTGTTTTCCAGGGAATATGGCAAAACTTACTGGCCGAGATTGAAATATGCTTTGAAATATCTTGCTACGGGAGACCCTTCGCCGGAGCGGAGAAAGGAAGTGATCCGCGACTTTGTGATCCCGCCGGCATTTATGAAATTATACAGCTTTTTTGCATTGAACCTTTACAATATTAAGTCAAAGGCTAAGGCATAAAAAAAGAAAGGGACCGTTGAAGTCCCTTTCTTTTTTTACTAGAACAACATTTCGTTGGGAGGCGTAGCGCCTTTCATTCGAATGTAAGGAGTTGTTTGTCCCCGGTGGTGCGTCTGGTGCTCAAATGCTTTCTCAAATGCAACGCCAGCCTTCATATCCATTCCGAAAACTTTTACGTCTTTTGCAAGATCCGCTTCCGTCATTCCTTTTAAAGTGTTGATCACAAAATCGTAGCTTTCCATAACAGCCTTCGAGACAGCAGCTTTGGACTGATCGGTCATTTTCTCCGCAGAACCTTCAAAAGGACTTTTCTTGCCCGATGCAGCCGAAACGAATGCGAAATTGGCATCTGCTATATGGTCCATCTGCGCAGCAAATGAACGGATTTCAGGTGTTGGCTTGAAAGCGTAACCAGCATCCGGCATTGCATCCAGATAGGCTTGCGTGTATTTTTTTGCTCTCTCCCAGTCCGCAACTTGTTTAGCGATCATCGTTTGTGCGAATGCCGCACTTGCTGCGAAAAATAACATCAGTGTAATAGTCAGTTTTTTCATTCGATCTTGTGTTTATGGTGGTTGTATAATTTTTGTGAAAGGTAATCAATTAATCATTTTATTTACCGGTAACATCCGACCATCCGCGAATTAACAATATGCCCGAGTCAGCAGAAGACCGAACCAAAAAATACCTGGACCTTGGCCACAGTGAAGCCGAAAATCATGCAAAAACCCAACTCGAACTTTATGAAAAACATGTAAGGGAGACGTCGAGCGTAACCAATGTTGTTTCCAACTTTTTTAAAACCAATCTGTTAGGATTTGCATGGCATTATCTGAAAAGTCGTTTTGGCCCGCGTCATCCTTATCAGGCTTATCCCAGAAACGGGGACACGGGCGTTTATAAATTGCAGTCATCCATTCCTTCAAGAGACGAAATCAGCATCGCGCTGCTTTCCGACTGGGCCAGCGATACGGCCGAATCCGATGCTGTTGCGCATCTGGTTGCCCGCTATACTCCCGATTACACGATACATATGGGCGACATTTATTTCGTGGGCGCGCCAAAAGAGGTCGAAGAGAATTTCACAGCGCCTCACGCGTCGTGGTATTATGGCGCGTCGGGAAGTCTTGCTTTGTCAGGGAACCATGAAATGTATTCCAATGGAAATGCTTTTTTTCAGCATTTGCTGCCTGCGATGTACATTCAGGATGGCGAGATGAAAAAGTCGCAGCAAGCAGGCTTCTTTTGCCTTGAAAACGAACATTGGCGCATTATCGGGATTGATACAGGTTACACATCCGTGGGCCGGCCATTTGTCGAGATTCTCTCCCCGCCCGACTGCCATTTAAAAAAAGAGCAGGTTGCGTGGCTCCGGGACGTTGTACAGCTTGGAAATCCTGACGATAAGCGTGGAATTATTTTTCTGAGCCATCATCCATATATATCTTCATTCAGGGAGGATTATGCAAAGCCCGGCGAGCAAATTCAGGAGCTGATGGGTGAGGTGGCCCGCCCGGTTGTATGGATGTGGGGGCACGATCACAGGCTCGTTATGTATAACTTTGGCACAAATGGTAAAGGGCCTCAGGCTTATGGACGCTGCATTGGTCATGGCGGATTACCCGTCGAAACGGCCATGCCGGTTGGGAACGATCTGGAAAAAATTGGTTACTATGATCGCAGGGTGCGAAAAGTAATTAAAAGGCATGCCCTCGGTTACAATGGCTTCGTCAGATTATTGCTGAAAGACAATGTACTGACTGCTGAATACCGCGACCTGGAAGATCAATGTGTTTTTGAAGAGTCCTGGACGGTGGACACGACAAACGGCCAATTGGAATGGAAAATATTACAATCCATGCCCGAATTGGCCGTTCGTTAAGCTTATAGACGCTCTTTCAACTCATAACGAGTCGTTGATCAATGATGATCGTCGCCGTGGTGACTGTTGTCTTTGTAGAATGCTGCGAATGTCACAACCAGTCCGATCGTTCCCAAAATAAAGGTAAACAGATCTGCAAGTACAGCCAGCAACAAAAATAAAATAATGAATGCTGCGACGTAAACTCCGCTTGAAAGTGAGCTGGATTCGTTATGTGTTGTATCGGACATGATCAAATGTATAAAAATCTTATGCGTTTATTTCTGCGAAAATAACAAATCCATGCCAAGTTGTAGGCAAGATTTCAGATTTTTTGATTTGTTTTAATTAAATAATCGGACTGCCCGGACGGGTTTGCGCCGGCCACTGCCTTTAAATTTTTAAAAATGCCCTACATCATCGGTTGTGATATTGGTACAACAAATGTAAAATGTGTTGCTTTTGATTCCGTTTCAGGTGACATCCTGACTTTACACAGTGAAAGTTATGAAATGTATCATCCCAAGCCAGACTGGAGCGAGCAGGATCCCGATGAAATTTATAATGCTGCCTGCAAAACGATAAAGACAGTCGTCGAAGCCTGTAAAGAACGGGATACATTGCTGGGAATAAGTTTTAGTGCAGCCATGCATGGCGTTTTGGCGTTGGATAAAGACGGAAAACAACTTACGCAACTCATCATCTGGGCTGATAACCGCAGCTCCGACATTGCGCTTAAGCTGCGTACTTCCACAGTCGGCAAAAAAATTTACTATAATAATGGAACGCCGATCCACGCTATGACGCCAGTATGCAAGTTGCTTTGGCTGAGGCAGCATGAGCCTGAAATTTATAAAAAAGCCAGTCGTTTCGTTGGCATAAAAGAGTACATCGTTTATCGCCTCACAGGTAAGTTTGTTGTGGATTATTCCGTTGCCTCTGCCACAGGCATGTTCAATATCCGGGAGCTGAAATGGGATGTTTATACGCTCAAAAAGCTGGGTTTGAAAGCTGAAAAATTATCTGCGGCAGTTTCTCCATACCATATTGAAAAAGTTCCGGCCACAAATGAGGCCGGTTTGCCGGAGGGAACCGCATTGGTGATGGGCGCAAGTGATGGTTGCCTTGCCAACCTCGGCAGCGGTGCAGTCCAGACTGGTTCCATGGCCGTAACCATCGGCACAAGCGCTGCAGTCCGCATTTGTTTTAATAAACCCTATTCTGATCCGCTCATGCAGACATTCTGTTATGTGCTGGATGAACACACATTTATAATAGGAGGGCCATCAAACAACGGCGCGGTCATTTTTGAATGGCTGATGAACACATTTTTTCCAAAGGAAGAATTTGGCAACGTTTTTGAGGAAGCCGCGAAAATCGAACCAGGCTCTAACGGGCTTCTTTTTTATCCCTATCTGCTGGGTGAGCGGGCGCCCCTGTGGAGCTCAACCGTGCGCGGCGGATTTTCCGGACTTGACATTCAGCACACGCGGGCACATTTTGCAAAAGCAGTGATGGAAGGCATTTTGCTGAATTTGTTCGGAATAGGCAAAATATTGATGGAAATGCAGAAAGTCGACACCATCTACGCCAACGGCGGTTTTGCGCGCAGCCCGATCTGGGTCCAGATGCTTTCTGATGTTTTTGGAAAAAAAGTAAAATTGAATGAAACGGTCGAAACAGGCGCGGTAGGAGCTGCTATGATGGGTTTAAAGGCACTTGGCGTGTATAAGCATTATGCTGACATGAAGAATTTCACAACGGTTGGCCAGGAATATGATCCGCATGCAAAAGTGCATAAGTCATATGAAACATTGAGCGGAAAATTCCAAAAAGGCGCTCGCCTGATGATGGCACACGCAGTTTAAAGCAAAACGGGCATTCAGGATTTGAATCGCTGAATGCCCGAAAAGAATATCTGACAAAGCGTTTTAGAATTTGTAAGCCAATCCCAAACGATAGTTCCTCGGCGCTTCCGACTGGGTGTAATAAGCACCCAAATAGTCGTAATAACTTCCGCTGTACAGATATTTATCCAGCACATTGAACACATTTAATGTAAGTCTGATCTTATCCTTTTCCCAGAAAACGCCGCCATCCAACTTGAAGTAATTAGGCAGGTTTTGCTCATTATTGGTCGTGCTCCAGTTAGAAGTGGCACGGTCGATCAGGTAAGTGAATCCGCCGGAAAGCCCGGTGCCTTTTAGTGCACCTTGCTGGATTTTGTAGCTAAGCCATCCGTTAACATTGTGCTTGGCAAAACCCGGGATAATGTCGCCCACTTTAATGGACTGAACACCCTCAGTTACTTTTGTTACTTCGGAGTTCGTATAAGCGTAATTGGCCGTGAGGTTAAGGCCTTTTGCAATGCTTCCGCGGATGTCAAATTCAACACCCTGTGTGCGTTTTTGACCTAAAACAACACTTAATCCTGAATTTGGCGCGCTTAACGGATCTGCTGTAATTTCGTTATTCTTTACAATGCGATAAAAGGATAATGTCGTGTTCCAGCGCCCTTCTGCCCAGTCTCTCTTGAAACCAAGTTCACGGTTGCTCCCGGTAATTGGTTTTGCCGTTCCACCGCCTCTCAATTTTCCGGATTGGGGTAAAAACGCTTCGTCATACAATGCATACACCGAAGTATTTTTGTCAAGCGAAATACTTAATCCAACCCTTGGGGTAAAATGATTGGCTTTATCAGGCGACCCGCCCCAGGCAGACTGACTTACGTGCGTGTAACGTCCGGCCAGCGTCAGCCTGATTTTGTTATCAATAAAACCAAGTTCATCCTGCAAATAAATTCCGGTATATTTCTGATCCATGGTTCCGCCGCCCATCACTGCCCTTGCTTCCAGGTTTAGCGTACGGTCCCACACCGGATAACCGTTATTGGGTGTTCCATAATTAGGATTACGGGGATCAAACAAACCGCCGAGTGTATCCAATGCATGTGATTGCGCCCAATCTGCAAAGTAATTTTTTGTTCCAATGTCAATGCCGCCCAAAATCCTGTGCTGTACACCGCCGGTTTTTACCGAACCATTGATAAATGCCTGTGCAAGCGTCATTTCGCTTTTTGCATCCCAGATTCCCACACTGCGAACCAGTCGGGCATCCGCGCTGACAGAGTCCGGCCACATGCTAGATCCTGTTTGCTGATAGTTGAAGTAACCCACCTGTGCGGTAACTTTCCAGTCGCTGTTGATCTGGTGCTGCAGGTTTAGGAAAAGGCTCTGGTCTTTGATTTTTGTTGGATCCAGTCCCGGAGGCATGGCCGTGAAATCTCTTGCCAATGTTGCATAGCCGTCTGTTGTAAACACATAATAAGAGCCAACATCCGACATTTTTGCGTATTGCATGTTGTATTCCGCAGTCAGTTTTGTCTTATCGTCCAATTGGTAAGAAATGACCGGGGCAATGCTGTAGCGGTTGTTATATTCGAATGAACGGTGCGAATTTTTGTTCTGTCCTGCTACGTTCAGACGGTAAAGCAGCTTGCCGCTTTTATCCAATTTGCCATCCAGATCCAATGTTGCGCGGTAAAAGTCAAAGCTGCCCATCGTGAGGGAAACTTCGCCCTTGGTTTCGCCCGTAGGTTTTTTGGTAACTACATTATAAAGACCGCTCGGATCGCCGTTTGCAAGCATAAAACCAGCAGGGCCTTTCACGAATTCAATGTGATCCACGAAGCTCATATCCTCGGTAAGCGGCCCCCAAAAGGAGCTCACAACATTAAAACCATTGCGGAAAGCCTGAATTTGTGAACCGCGCATGGTAATGTTGGCATACATGTCGCCCCAGTGTTCCAGGCGGGTTGCACCGCTTACATTGCGGATCAAGCCATCGCTCATGCTGATGATCTGCTGGTCAGCCAACACTTTTGACGTTACAACCTGCACATTTTGAGGTGTTTCCAAAATCGGAGTGAGCAATTTCAGACTGGAAGAAACCTGGTCAGATTTGTACGGGTTTCCGCCTTTTACGATAACTTCCTGCAATTGATTGGCACTTTCTGAAAGTGTGAAGGAAACGTTGGCCGTTTCTCCGGCGATTACTTCCACGGGTTTTTCCTGTGTTTCCAGTCCTACGAAGCTCACAAGCAGGGAGTAAGTGCCTGGTTTTACCCTTTCGATGACGAATTTACCCGCTGCGTCCGAGACGGATCCCTTCGAGCTTCCCTTAATTCCGACCGAAACTTGCTCTGCCGGCTGGCCGTCTGAACTTAGGATCTGGCCTGTAATCCTGCCGTTTTGAGCGAACACAGCGGATGCAGATAGTATGAACAGGACAAAAGTATAGATTTGTTGCATTTTATTTAAAATTGGTCTAAATAGTTCCTTTGGTTGGCAAATATCGTACAGCGAATTTCTCTATACAAGTGTTTATTTAGATTTATTTAAAATAGTGCGAGAGATATATTTGGCTCAAAGGATTCAGTATCAGCAAAAAAAACAGGATCGTTTTTAAGGCGATCCTGTTTTTGAAAGAAACTTAAACCTGGACTTATTTCTTTTCCTTGATTTCGTCGACCATTTTTTCGGTGATCATCTTCTTCTCGGACGAATTTCCCCAGGTGTTCATAATGTAATTGGTAACGTCGGCGATCTCGTCATTCCCTAAACCCGGGTTAGGCATCATGTTGTCATAATCCACGCCGTTGACTTTTATTTTGCCGATAAGACCGAATTTGATTGCCTTGATCGCGCTTTCCGGTGTTTCCATCAGGTAATCGGATTTTGCCAATGGTGGAAAAGTCGCCGTAACGCCTTCCCCTGTGCCCATATGGCAGCTTATACAGTTTTCCGAATAAACCATTTTACCACGCTCAATGCTTTTGGCCAGCTCGTCGTCCTGCGGGAGTATCGCAGAGCAGAAAACGAGAGCTGGAATTATTGCAAATATCTTTCTCATTATGATTTAGGGCTGATACGCACAACTTTACCTGAATTTTCCAGCACAACATAAATGTTGCCGTCCCACGCTTGGCGCACATCCCGGACACGGCCTATTTTATCGAAAATAATTTCGCGGCTGATCACTTTATTGCCTTTCACCACCAAATGTTGCAGATACATGAATTTGAGAGAGCCAACCAGCAAGTCGCCGTTCCAATCTTTAAACTTATCGCTTGTCACGAAGGTCATCCCACAAGGGGCGATGGAAGGTTTCCAATAGACAACAGGCTGTTCCAGTCCCGCGCGTGCTGTATCTTTTGAAATAATGCTGTTGTCATAATCTATCCCGAAAGTGATCAGGGGCCAGCCGTAATTCTTGCCTTTTTCAATGATATTGAGCTCGTCACCGCCTTGTGGCCCATGCTCATGCTCCCAGATCACGCCCGTAGTCGGGTGAATGATCATGCCTTGCGGATTGCGGTGTCCATAGGTCCATATCTCGGGCCGCGCACCTGCGGTGCTTACAAACGGATTGTCTTTTGGGATTTTGCCATCTTCGTGTAAACGAACCACCTTGCCCTGATCCCTGCTCAGTTCCTGTGCATTCTGTTTCTGTCCACGTTCTCCAAGGGATAGGAAAACGTAACCTTTTTTGTCAAATACAATGCGTCCTCCAAAGTGCGGATTGCCCTTCACGTTCGGAAGCGCCTTAAACAATGGCTGAATATCGGTAAGCGCATGATCTTTCAGTTTTGCACGCATCAGTGCCGTGTTTGCACCACCCTCATCTCCTTCTTCGCCCGACGCTTTCGGGGATGAATAACTAATGTAGATCCAGCCGTTTGTCTTATAATCAGGGTGTAATGCAATGTCCAGCAAGCCGCCCTGTCCTTTGTAAAATACTTCGGGAATGCCTGTGACCTCTTTTGGGTCAAGTTTTCCGCCTGTTACAAGCCTGAGTTTTCCACCGCGCTCAGTGACCAGCATATCGCCATTAGGCAGCAATGCCGACGCCCACGGCATTGTCAGGCCCGAGGCGACCGTATCCACTTTCAGATCGGCTTCTGTAAATTTCTTCGGTTTTTCCGTTTCAAAACCACTGTTACTCATTAATCCGATAGAGGCAGTAAGCATCAAACCTCCCAATGCAACGGGGAGATATCTTTTCAGTAAAGGAATGTTTTTGTTCATGAAAAAAGGTGAATAAATGTTTGATTAAAATTATTTTACCAATTGTAGTTTGTCCAATTCCTCTGTAATGGTTTTAATTTCTTCCACGGTGAGCGAAATCTCGATTGCCGCAGCGTTTTGCAAAGCCTGGGTTGCGTCTCTTGCTCCCACCAGCGCGATGCTGATCCCTGGTTGCTCCACCGTCCATCGGAGTACGAGCTGGCCAAGCGTCGCGTTTTTTGTCTCGGCAATGGGTTTGATCTTGTCCAGAAAGGCATTAACCCTTTCCAGGTTTTCATCTTTATAAAAATGAATGGACGCGCGGTGATCGTCTGCACCGAATTTATATCCCGGCTTCATCTTGCCCGTCAACAATCCGCGTTCAAGTGGACTGTAAGCCAAAATGGATTTATTGTTTTCAATGCAATAGGGCACCAGTTCTTTTTCAATATCCCGCTTCACCATGCTGTATGGAACCTGATCTGAAACAAGATCAATATACTGCGCTGCTTCACGCATAAGTTCTGCACTGTAATTACAAACGCCGGCATGAAGCACCTTGCCCTGTTTGATCAAATCGGCAACGGCTTCCATAGTTTCCTCAATCGGCGTGGTTTTGTCATGCCAATGTATTTGGTAAAGGTCAATATAGTCCGTTCCGAGTCGTTTCAGGCTGTCTTCACACTCCTTAATGATGCTGTCTTTGGCGGCGTATTTATAAATGTCAATGTCTTCACCTGCATTGTTTTTGCTGTGCATGGCGAAATCCCCTTTGGTCAGATCCCAGCGCATGCCGTATTTGGTCAGGACCTGAACTTTGTCACGGGGCAGGTCTTTGATCGCTTCCCCAACGATTTCCTCACTTAGTCCCTGCCCGTAAACCGGTGCGGTGTCTATGGAAGTAACCCCGGCATGGTATGAAGCCTGAATGGCCTTAACAGCCTCGCTGCGTTCCGTTCCACCCCACATCCAGCCGCCCGCGGCCCAGGCGCCGAACGTAATCACCGAAACTTCCAGATCGGAGTTTCCTAATTTCCTGTATTGCATTGTAAGTTGGTTTAGTTTTATGTGATTTATCAAACAATTATTCCACTTCCCGGAACACTTCACCGACAAGTGGAATAATGATTAAAATTTATTACCAAAATGGCAAACCGAACTGGCTATGGCACTTTATTTCGTCAATGAAAAAGGTGCAGAGTCCGCACTTGCGCCCCAAGTTTTAGAAGGCTGGCTGCCCATATTGAACTGGACCGAGCCGCCTTTCTGAATGTCGGCGTGTTCGAGGAATGTTTTGCCATAAGCTTTACCATTCAACGAAGCGCCCTGAATGTACATATTTGCATCATTCGAGGCCGGAGCCTGCACGGTGAATTTCTTGCCGTCTTCCATAGTCAATGTTGCTTTCTTGAAAAGCGGCGAGCCGATCACATATTGCGTTGTACCGGGTGTTACCGGGTAAAAACCCAGTGAAGAGAACACATACCAGGCCGAAGTCTGGCCATTATCTTCATCGCCGCAGTAACCGTCCGGCGCAGCCTGATAAAGCCTGTTCATCACCTGACGCAGCCAGTATTGTGCCTTATAAGGTGCTCCTGCATAATTATAGAGGTAAATCATATGCTGGATCGGCTGGTTTCCGTGCGCATAGTTGCCCATGTTCATGATCTGCATTTCGCGGATTTCGTGAATGGGGAAACCGTAATAACTGTCATCGAAGATCGGAGGCAATGTGAAAACTGTATCCAGTTTCTGCACAAATGCTTCCCTGCCTCCCACTAAGCCTATTAAGCCTTTAACGTCCTGAAAAACAGACCAAGTATAATGAATGCTGTTTCCTTCGGTGAATGCGTCGCCCCATTTGAACGGGTTAAAAGGCTTTTGGAACTGGCCGTCTTTATTTTTCCCGCGCATCCATTTTGTTTCAGGATCAAACACATTGCGGTAATTCTGGCTTCGTTTCAGATACAGATCCACTTCTTTTTGCGGCTTTTTCAATGCTGTGCCTAGTTGTGCAATGCAAAAATCAGCATAAGCGTATTCCAGCGTCCGCGCCGCATTTTCATTCACTTTCACGTCATAAGGAACGTAGCCCAGCTCATTGTAATATTCGTGACCAAAACGGCCCACAGAACTTACAGGCCCTGCATTTTCCGTGTTTTTGATTACCGCCTCATAAAGCTTGTTGATGTCGTAACCGCGGATTCCTTTAATGTAAGAATCTGCAATTAATGATGCAGAATTAGAACCGATCATACAATCGCGGTGGCCCGGACTAGCCCACTCGGGAAGATAACCGCTCTCGTCGTAGGCATTGGCCAAACCTTCCATAATGTGTGCATTAAGCGTTGGATACATTAATGTAAAGAATGGGAAAACTGCCCGGAATGTGTCCCAGAAGCCATTATCCGTAAACATATAACCTGGTTTCACCTCGCCGCTGTACGGACTGTAATGAACGATCTTGTTGGCTTTATCAAATTCATAAAACTTCCTAGGGAACAAAAGCACACGATACAAGCATGAATAGAATGTGCGGATCTGATCTTTGTTGTCACCCTCAACCTGTATACGCGACAACTCGGCATTCCAGGCTTTCCGGCCTTTTTCCTTCGTAGCTTCAAAATTGTCATTTGCAATTTCACGCTGCAAGTTCAGTTCTGCCTGTTCGGGACTGATGAATGAGGAAGCCACTTTCAGGCCAATTTGTTCCCCCTTTTTTGTTTTAAAACCAACAACTGCACCTGCATGGCCAACTTTCAACTCCAATGTATCCTTAGCTAATGTCTTGCCGTGAAACGCAGAAGAGAATGTGAATGCTTTGTCAAAAACGATGACAAAATAATTTTTAAAATTTGCCGGAACGCCGCCGCTGTTTTTGGTGGTATAACCAATGATTTTGCGTTCGCCAGGGATGATTTTAACGTAAGAACCTCTGTCAAATGCGTCTACAAGCACAAATGAGCTGTCGCTTTGCGGGAAAGTGAAGCGGAATTGTGCAGCTCTTTCCGTCGGTGCGATCTCCGTAGTAACATCATAATCAGCCAGGTAAACCTTGTAATAATGTGGTTTAGCGACTTCGGCTTTGTGTGAAAACCAGCTTGCGCGGCTTTCTTCATCAATTTTCAGCTTTCCGGTGATCGGCATGATCGAAAACTGGCCGTAATCATTGATCCACGGACTAGGTTGGTGCGTCTGTTTGAAACCACGAATTTTTTCGGCGTCATACATATAGGCCCAGCCGTCACCCATTTTGCCAGTTTGAGGCATCCAAAAATTCATTGCCCAGGGCAATGCTATGGCTGGGTAAGTGTTACCGGATGAAAGGCTGAATTTGGATTGCGTTCCCATCAGCGGGTTTACGAGATCTACCAGATTATTATCGGCCGGGGTTTGAGCGAATAGGAATGGTGTGGTTGCAATCAGAAGCGAAAGGGCTTGCAGGAGTTTTTTCATATTGTAAACAAATCTTTTTTACAGAAACTTGAAGAGAAACAAAGGTAGCATGACATTTTGTACCGGCATAATTCTTTACAACCGTATTTAGTAATGACAGCAATTCAATTAATAAGTTACGCATTGATACAAAACACATGACTGAACACTTAAATCGCCTAACCCCACGTCAGATCGTTTTCGAGCTTGACCAGTATATCATCGGACAAAATGACGCAAAACGCAATGTCGCTATTGCATTGAGAAACCGGTGGAGGCGAATGAATAGTCCTGAGGACATACAAAAGGAAATTATTCCAAACAACATATTAATGATCGGCGCCACGGGCGTGGGTAAAACGGAGATTGCACGGCGGCTGGCTAAAATTGCGGATGCGCCATTTGTAAAGGTGGAAGCATCGAAATTCACCGAAGTGGGCTACGTGGGACGTGATGTGGAAAGCATGGTCCGCGATCTGGTGGAACAGGCAGTGGGAATGGTGAGAACGCAGAAAAAAGAAGAAGTGAAGCTCAAAGCCGAGCAGGCTGTGGAAGATATTATCCTGGACGCACTGATCCCGCCGGTTCATGGTTCCAACGCAGTAAGGGTTAAAACAGATAATAATTCCGAGGCTATTCCTGAGGATGACGCCGAGTTGAACCAACGCACCAGAGAGCGCTTCCGCGAGAAAATCCGTAACGGGGAACTCGACAGCCGCAAGATCGACATTGAAGTGCAGCAAAACCAGACGCCCAATGTGGGCATGATCGGCGGTGCTATGGACGATGTTTCGATGATGAACATTCAGGAAATGATCGGTAATATGATGCCGCGCCGGGGGAAAAAACGCAAAGTTACGGTGGAAGAAGCCAGGAAAATCCTTTTGGATGAAGAGGCTTCCAAGCTGATCGATATGGATGAGGTGAAGATGGAGGCCATCAAAAAAGCGGAGAACCTGGGAATCATTTTTATTGATGAAATTGATAAAGTGGCGTCCAGCAGATCGGGCGGTGGCGGCGGCCCGGATGTGAGCCGTGAAGGTGTGCAGCGCGACCTGCTTCCGATCGTAGAAGGAAGCGCGGTGAATACCAAACATGGCGTGATCAATACAGACCACATTCTGTTCGTTGCGGCAGGTGCATTCCATGTCGCAAAACCTTCTGACCTTATTCCCGAGTTACAAGGCCGTTTCCCGATCCGGGTTGAACTGAACAGCCTGACTGAATCTGACTTTTACCAGATCCTGAAAACACCTAAAAACGCCCTTACCAAGCAGTATGTGGCCATGATGGAGTCGGAAGGCGTGGAACTTGAATTTGAAGACGGCGCACTTCGTGAAATCGCGCGGATTGCTTTTGAAGTAAATAGTGAAGTAGAAAATATTGGCGCTCGTCGTTTGCAAACGGTGATGAGCCTGTTACTTAACGATTTTATGTTCGACATTCCGGACGTTATCGGCGCTGATTCCCACATTGTTGTTACGGCCGACCTGGTTTCTGAAAAGCTTTCTGCCTTGGTAAAAAACAGGGATTTGAGCCAATATATTTTATAGTAACATATTGTTTAAAAACGAAAAGGGAGAGCGGCATTCGGCCAGCTCTCCCTTTTCGTTTTTAAATAATATAGATCCTATTCTTCAAAAAATAACCATTTCAGCGCAACTGGAAACTCCTTGCTCCATTGCTCCTCCTTATGTTCGCCTTCCGGATCTATTGAACTCTTGATCTTCACTCTTTTGTAACCAAAGCCTTGATTTTCAAGTGTCTTGTGGAATTTTTCAAAATTAGGAAGCATATTAGCCCCCTCATTTCCTCCGGCATATAAATAGATCCGTGTTTCAAAAGGCTCAAAGAAGTGAATGGCATCGAAATACACTTTCTGCGAGATCCACAGCGAAGGTGAAAAGATCATCAGCCTGCCGAAAACGTGCGGGAACATCAATGCTGCATAAGCGCTCAGCAATCCGCCCACCGAGCTCCCGCCTATGCCTGTATTAAGCCTCTCCGGCTTCGTGCGATAATTAGCGTCGACGTGTGTTTTGAGCGTTTCTACTACGAAACGAAGGAAAAGTGAGCCCAAACCCTTGCCGAGTCGCGGGTTATCATAAGGTGAAAACTCATTGATCCGCTCTTCCTCGCCATGATCGACGGCAACAATGATCACATCTGCTTTATTTTCCTCTGCCAGCAGAGCCAGACTTTTGTCAATTTCCCAGTTGCCATAGGGCGAGCCATTTCCGAACAAGTTTTGCGCATCCGTCATATATAACACAGGATAACGCTGTTCCGGCTTTTCGTAATAATCATGTGGCAAAAGCACATGAACGCGGCGCTTTTTGTTCAGCTGAGGAATTTCAAATGTTTCGGAAAGAACCTCAATGATAGGTGATAGCGCTGTCTTTTCTTCTAAAACTTGCATTGTACTGATAGTCACTTTGGGTTATATGCCAAAGGTACTTATTAAAATTTTTGTTTAATATAATTTACAAATTCAAATTTCCATTTATGTCGCTCATCTGCCTCATGTACAATTCGCTCCGACTCATTCCATGCGTCAGGATCGCTTATTTCGAAAAAAGTATCGCCGTCAACAACCGTCGCAACTTCTGTAACATATAAGCGGTCCGCCAGTGGCTGCGCTAGTTTGTAAATTTCACCTCCGCCGATGATAAATGCTTCTTTTTCTTCAAACTTCCGGGCAACGTCCAGCGCTTCGTCCAGAGAATGTGCGACGAGAATGCCTTCCGCAGCATAATCCTTCTGGCCGGTAACTATAATCGACGTCCTTCCCGGCAAAGGCTTCCCGATTGATTCAAAAGTTTTGCGACCCATGATCATCGGGTGCCCGAGCGTCAGCTGCTTAAACCGCTTCAAATCATCCGGCAACCGCCAAAGCAACTGATTATCCTTTCCAATAGCCCCGTTTTCAGAAACGGCAACAATAATTGATATTAGCATGATGTGTTGTCGTGATTGTTTAAAGCCTGTTCCCCCGCAAAAAATCTCCAATCTCCATCCGCTTCTTACCTTCGAGTTGCAGCGCCTCAATGGAAAGCCAGCCGTCGCCGGTTCGGAAATAGAGATAGGATTTATTGTCTGTTCGGAACTCGCCCGGGACGTCTTTTTCTTCAAACTCTACAACTTTGGATCTGAAAATTTTGCAGGAAAGACCATTAATTGTGGTCCAGGCCGCGGGGTAGGGCGAAAGTCCCCGTATAAAATTGTGGATTTCTACTGCGGGTTTCTGCCAGTCTATTTCGCAGGTTTCGCGGAAAATCTTTGGTGCGGATTTTATTTCAACGGGTTCATTCTGTGGATCTTGCGGATAATTCCCTGCTTCAATGGCTTTGACAGTTTTCACAACCAGGCGGGCACCTTTTTCCATTAACCGTTCATATAACGAACCTGCGTCGTCTTCGGGGTGTATTGGTTCTCTATCCTGGTAAATGATCTTACCGGTGTCAATGTCTTGTTCTATGAAAAATGTGGTGACGCCGGTTTCTGTTTCTCCGTTGATGACGGCCCAGTTGATAGGCGCCGCACCGCGATATTGAGGCAGTAATGAGCTGTGTAAATTGAATGTGCCTTTGGGCGGCATGTTCCAAACCACTTCGGGCAACATCCGGAATGCCACGACAACCTGCAGGTCAGCTTTATAAGATCTTAACGTTTCCAGAAATTCGGGATTTTTTAACTTTTCAGGCTGCAAAACAGGGATGCCTTGCGCTTCTGCGTATAGCTTTACGGGCGATGCGGTTTGCTTTTGCCCACGCCCAGCCGGCTTGTCGGGAACAGTTATTACAGCCACAACATTAGAATTGCTTTCGACCAGACTTTTTAAACTTGGGACCGCAAATTCGGGCGTTCCCATGAAAATTATTCTTAATGGGGTTGACATAGATTGTTACCGCTTTTGGATAAAAAATGGTGATACCATTTACAAATATTGTTATTTTTGTCGTTCTTAACAGAAAATTATGATCCAGACGAAATCATATACGAACCGAAAAGATAGGGTCTTCTAGCCTTCTACTACGAGTGTTGTAACTCTTGTAGAGCGGTCTTAGAGCCGTTCTTTTTTTTTATCCAATTTTCAAAAATTTAAAGACTTGTAAACCAATTTAAGGTCATGGCTAAAATTTCATACTATACGGAAGAAGGATTAAATAAGCTGAGGAATGAGCTGAATGATATGAAAACAAAAGGCCGCACGGAGATTGCAAAACAGATTGCAGAAGCGCGGGATAAGGGTGATTTGAGCGAGAATGCAGAGTACGATGCGGCAAAGGATGCGCAGGGAATGCATGAAATGAAGATCGCCAAGCTTGAAGAGATCATGTCAAATGCGCGGGTGATCGATGAGTCGTCGATTGACACTTCGCAGGTTGCGGTGCTTTCCAAAGTGAAGATCAAAAACCGTAAGAATGGAATGGAAGTTACATATACTTTGGTTTCAGAAGAAGAGGCTGACCTTAAAACTGGAAAGATCTCAGTAGGATCGCCGATCGGGAAAGGCTTGCTTGGAAAGAAAGTTGGGGACACCACCGAAATTAAGGTTCCTGCAGGATTGATGGAATTTGAAGTCCTGGATATCAGCAGGTTCAGCGAATAATTTCGCACTGCATAATTAAGATGTTGGATTGGAGAATGTTTGATCATTCGCAATCCAACATTTTTGTTTTAAATTGGTTTGGATCAGGAGTAGCCGCTATGAAATTCAGAGGGATCTTATTGAACGTTTCTTTCCTTTGGGTGGAGGGTATGGCATTGTTTCCCTTCATTTTGGTGAGAATAAATCCATGCAGCCGCTTCCTAATTAACCACGAGCAGATCCATTTGCGACAACAAGTGGAATTGGGTTTGATTGTCTTTTATATTTGGTATTTTGCCGAATATTTGATCCGCCTGATCCAGTACAAAAAGCATTATCTGGCCTATCTCCACATTTCGTTCGAGCGGGAGGCATATCAGCACCAGGCAGATCTGGATTATCTCAAAAAACGGCGGTTATGGGCCTTTTGGGGCTATTTAAAACAATAGAAAACGCTTATTATGGCATTATTCAACAGCATTTTAAGTAAGTAATTTTGATAAAATATGTCAGATCAAAGCAGAGAATTTCTTTATAAATACCTGAACAATGCATCGCCGACCGGGTTTGAGGCAAGCGGTCAGCAAATATGGCTGGATTACATTAAGCCTTACATTGAAGAGACCATTGTGGACGTCTACGGAACTGCCGTTGGCGTCATTGGCGGAGGCCAGGATTACAAAGTTGTGATTGAAGCACATTCCGATGAGATTTCCTGGTTTGTCAACTACATCACAGATGACGGTTACATTCATGTGCGCCGGAACGGTGGTTCGGATGCGATCATTGCACCTTCTATGCGCGTGAATTTACACACGGGTAAAGGTGTCGTAAAAGGCGTTTTCGGCTGGCCAGCGATCCACGTACGCGATATCGCAAAGGATTCTGTGCCGAAGGTGCATGAATTGTTTATCGATGTAGGCGCGTCCAAAAAAGACGAAGTGCTCGAAATGGGCATTCACGTAGGAACTGTTGCCACATTTGCAGACGGACTGGATGAATTGAACGAAAAATATTATCTGGGACGCGCGCTGGACAACAGAATGGGCGGTTTTATGATCGCTGAAGTGGCGCGCATGCTGCATGAAAACAATGTGCGGTTGCCCTTTACATTATATGTAGTGAATGCAGTTCAGGAAGAAATTGGCTTGCGTGGGGCGGAAATGATCTCGCGTCGTTTGAAACCAAATCTTGCGATCGTGACGGATGTGACGCATGACACGCAGTCGCCGATGTATAATAAAAAGGAACAAGGCGATCTTAAAAGTGGTGGCGGGCCCGTGATCTGCTATGGGCCAGCCGTGCAGAACAATGTACGCGACATGCTCATCCGCGTTGCCGACGAGAAAAAGATTCCCTTCCAGCGTCAGGCAGTAAGCCGTTCAACAGGAACCGATACGGATTCATTTGCTTACTCAACAGAAGGCATCGCTTCCGCATTAATCTCCCTTCCTCTGAAATACATGCACACAACCGTAGAAATGGTGCATAAGGAGGATGTTAAGAATGTAATTCAATTAATGTACGACGTCTTGCTGTCACTGAAAGGCGACGAGGATTTTCGTTATATAAAATAATTTTGACCGGATCTCCGGGCGATGAGTGAATGAGTGAATGAGTGAATGACTGAATATTCACTCATCGCCCGGCGACCCGGTCGCTCATTCAAAATTGAATTCACACACAACTTCCTTAAAACTTCATCAACATCATGATCATCATGAACAATGGACAACAGGGCTCGTGGCCGTGGGGCTGCTATCAACACCCACAACAAATTTTTTAAGCATGAAATAGAATACACATCAGAGGATTGGCAGCAATGGGAGGAACCGGCTGTAAATCCGAAAACGCAGTTCATAGAGGAGCATTCCAAAACATTGCTCAGCGTCTCGGATAGTCCGGATCTTGGACATTTTCACTCAATTAATCCTTATCGTGGCTGCGAACATGGGTGCATTTATTGTTATGCACGCAATTCGCATGAATATTGGGGATATTCTGCAGGGCTGGATTTCGAAACGAAGATCATCGTCAAGAAAAATGCGCCCCAGTTGCTTGAAAAACTATTTAATTCAAAAAATTGGGAGCCTAAGGTCATTCATTTTTCCGGAAATACCGATTGTTATCAGCCTGGGGAAAAGAAATACAGACTGACGAGGCAAATGCTTGAAATTTGTCTGAGATATCGAAACCCGGTGAGTGTTTTGACAAAAAATGCTTTGGTACTAAGGGACCTGGACGTGCTGGAAAAACTTGCAAAGCTTAATCTGGTGCATGGAGCGATTTCAATCACTTCACTAAATGAAGACCTTCGCAGCGCGCTTGAACCCCGGACCGTGACTGGGAAGCGTCGATTGCAGGTTGTGAAAGGATTAACCGACGCTGGCGTGCCCATGGGTGTGATGACGGCGCCCATTATTCCCGGACTGAATGATCACGAGATTCCGGCTATTGTCCAGGCGGCGGCAGAAAACGGCGCATTGTGGGCAAATTATACGATTGTGAGGCTGAATGGTGCCATTTCCACGTTGTTTGAAGAATGGATCAATCACCATTTCCCCGACCGGGCAGCAAAAGTGCTGAACCAGATTGCGGAATGTCATGGCGGAAATTTGAATGATTCTCGTTTTGGCCTCAGAATGGTGGGAGAGGGAAATTTCGCAGAAAACATTAGACAACTTCACGCGCATGCCTGCCGTAAATATTTCAAAGATGTACAGTTACCCGCACTCGATTCATCACAATTTATGAGAGCCGGACAAATGCGTTTATTCTAAAATCAATCCTGAATCCATGAGACCAATTTTCACATTACTAAGCCTCACACTATGCATTTGCCTGTTCAGCAACTGCGTTAATTCCTCCTCGCAAAAAACGCCCGCAATAACAGACAGCGATTCTTTGAATGTTCACAAGAATGCAATCGCACCGGCAAAGTTGCCGGTGACGGGGGCGGATCAGGTTTCGGAATATCTGGATTATCTAAAAGGCAAAAAGATCGGGATTTTGGTGAATCAGACATCAATCATTGGCAAGACGCCGATTGTGGATAGCCTGGTTGCGTTGGGTGTGAACATTGTCATGATTTTTGGCCCTGAACACGGTTTTCGCGGAACCGCCAGCAATGGTGATAAAGTAAGCGACAGCGTGGATCCGAAGACAGGCATTCCAGCCATTTCACTTTACGGTAAACAGAAGAAGCCAACCAAGGAGCAAATGGCGGGCATTGATCTGATGATATTTGACATTCAGGATGTTGGGGCACGTTTTTACACTTATATTAATACATTAGGGCATGTGATGGAAGCCTGTGCGGAGACAAATAAGGAAATGCTGATCCTCGATCGCCCCAATCCGAACGGATTTTTGGTAGACGGGCCGATCCTGGAAGACCATCTGCGTTCGGGAATAGGCATGTACAAAATTCCCATCGCACACGGTTTGACAATCGGTGAATTTGCCCAAATGATCAATGGTGAAGGTTGGCTGCCCGGTAAAATGCAATGCAAATTGAAGATCATTAAAGTGGCAAATTATAATCACAAAACGCCTTATACATTGCCGGTAATGCCTTCTCCAAACCTGAACACGCAGCAATCTGTAATGCTTTATCCGCATATATGCATGTTTGAGGGCACAATTGTGAGTCAGGGACGCGGAACTTACATGCCATTTACTGTCCTCGGCGCGCCATTACTGAAAGGAAAATTCGACTTCGTCTTTACGCCGAAGAGCATAAAAGGCATGAGTGAAACGCCATTACACCAGGACCAGGAATGTTACGGCATTGACCTGCGGAAATTTGATATTTCGAAACTTGAAAAATCGGAAAAGCTTCAACTGAACTGGATCATGGATATGTATAAAGCCTATCCCGACAAGGCGAAATTCTTTGATATGAGCCAGAGCAAGCAAATGGGAAGCATTGACAAGTTGGCAGGCACTGAAAATTTTAAAAAGCAGATCATAGCAGGCGCTTCGGAAGAGGAAATAAGGAAAAGCTGGGAGCCGGGACTAGGTCAGTATAAGGATATGCGTAAGAAATATCTGATCTATCCCTGAATTTTACGACGCTTATAAAAAACAAAACATCCCAGGGAATGTATCCCGGGGATGTCTAATTATTCTCAACGATATTAAAATAAAAAAATACTAATGGTAATGATTTAGTTTAGGTCTGGTATGGTAAATATTGTGTGCGTCAAACTTGTATGTATGCAATGATGTCAATTAATAGCATTTACGTTTTTCGAATTGAAATGGATGCCTGAGCTTTTAAATTATTCTCTAAATGTTGAAGCTCAGGCAGCTATCTCAAAAACACTTGTTAAAAATAGAAGAGGATTTTACGTGTTGTAATAATAATTTGTAGCAGGATCACCGACAAATGAATGTGGTGAAGTAACCGATTTCCGGGGTGAATGATAGAAATGGGAGTGTCTGGCACAAAGCCTTTTAGGGTCTTTTCAGGAGAAAGTTTTTACACGGCTCAGCAGTTCATTTCTGTTATCATTTGTAATCGGAATTTCGATGTCATTGATCATCACATGAATGTAATTGATGGATGTTATGGCATTGAGATTAATGATAAATGACTTGTGAACACGGAAAAAATAATTCGCCGGAAGTTGCTGAAGCATATTTTTCAACGTCTCGCGAATGGTGTATTTCTTTTTCTTGGTGTGCAGCTCGAGATAGTTGTCGTCACTGCGAATGTATAAAATATCCGCCAGGAGGATTTTGGTGAACATATGCTTCTCTTTAATGAAGAGTGCATCTTTGATAACCGTTGAATCCTGTTTTTCCTCCTGATTCGATTCTCCCGCCAAAGCCGCCAGGCGATAGTTCTTCAAAGCGAGCTTTACTGCAGTATAAACCGTGATTTTTTGACAGGGTTTTTGAAGAAATGCATGCGGAGAAGCTTGCAGAGCCGCATTTACGATCGCAATATCTTCGTGGCTGGAAAGAAACAAAAAAGGGATCTTAAAATTTTCCCGGATGTGATGCGCAAGATCTATCCCGGTTTGGTAACCGTTCAAGCTGATATCCAAAACTGCAAGATGGAAAACCTTGCCATTTAGCAGTTCAACAGCTGTGCTGTAATCCGTTGCCACGTCGTTCGCGTCATAGCCAAAGCCGTTGAGTAAATATTGAAGATGTTTTGCTACAATTAGGTCGTCCTCAACAATTAAAATATTCATTCTGGATTTTAAAATTCAATCCCTTGCTCTGAAAGATCAGCGTTGCGAGCAGGGACATTGTTAGCGTTTTCAAAAGTTGCAAGTTTCAGGTTACCGTTGAGTAAAAATTCCAGATTAATGTACGAATTAGTTGGCAATTAAGACCATTTTTTAAAAAACAATTTAGTAACCGGTAGAAACTATCTCGGCCTTATCCTTTTAAATTGCTTTCGGTGATCTTCACGTCCCTGGCAACTTTATGTCTGCCGGTTGCCATGTAGAGCAAGGTAACCAATATGAGCCCCGCAAAGAACCATACACTTAGCATAATGTTGTAGTAGACGATAGCAATGAGGCAGACGATTGACAAAATGAGTGCGATGATAGGAAAGTAGGGGTAGGCAGGCACAGCAAAAGGCCGTTCCAAGGCGGGCTCTTTGCGGCGAAGTTCAAAGAGGGCAACCATGCTGATAATGTACATCACGACCGCGCCCAAAGCTGCAAGAATAATAACCTGATCTGTGGTGCCCAGTTTTAGCGCAACGCATCCGACAATTCCCCCTCCGATCAGCGCCCAGTGCGGCGTTTGGAATCTGGCATTCACATTTCCTAAAAAAGAGGGGAGCAGACCAGCCCTGGCCAATGCGTAAATTTGTCTTGAATAACCGATGATCGTTCCGTGGAAAGACGCTATAAGCCCGAATAATCCCAGGCTTGCAAAAAGCTGTGTAAGGCCGTTATCGCGTCCCAGTACAATGCCCAGGGCGGCAGGTAAAGGGTAATCGATTTCGCTTAAAAGCCGCCAATGTGCCACGCCTCCGGTAAAAATCATGACGGCTAGAGCAAGCACAACCAATGTTAAAATCCCATAAATGTAACCTCTTGAAATGGTCCGTTTGGGGTCCTCTACTTCCTCGGCCACCATTGCAACGCCCTCGATGGCCAGATAAAACCAGATCGCAAATGGTAACGCAGCAAAAACGCCAGGCCAGCCAAACGGCATCGGTTCGGTTACAAAGGTTTCATAAGAAAAATGGGGAGCGACAATGCCGATATAGATCAGCAACTCGGCGACAGCCAGCAAAGTTACCACGAGTGAGAACATTGCAGACTCCTTGATTCCCATTAGATTGATTAATATAAAAATAACATAACAGGCAAAAGCTATATCCAGCACTTCCAGCGAGGGGTAAAGAAAATGGGTGTAACTGCCCAGTGCGAAGGCTATTGCTGTGGGTGTTACCAAAAATTCCACGAGTGTAGCGTAACCGGCAATAAGCCCTCCAAACCAGCCAAATGCGCGCTGCGAATAGGAAAATGGCCCGCCAGCTTGCGGAATGGACGTAGTTAACTCGGTGAAACTGAAAATAAATGTGACGTACATCAGCGTCACCACCAGCGTGGCAATCAGAAATCCGACCGTGCCTGAAACACCCCAGCCATAGTTCCATCCGAAATATTCACCGGAAATCACCAGCCCGACGGCGATCGCCCAAAGATGAATTGGTTTTAAAACTTTTTTGAGCGTGGTGCCGGGCGCCGGATCGCGTTGTTGGGATGACATGCAGGAAAGGTTATACCATTGAAAAAATGTGAAAACACTTAGATTCTATCCCGAAAAGCTAGCGCGGCGCAGTTCGAAGATAATCGCCCATTTCTTTGACTTTGTCTGTGTTCAGATAATCCACACCCAAAGTCATGAATATTTTCCAGGAATTAATGTTGTCTGGCGTTGCCCATAGTCGCATTTTTTTGCCAAGGTCGTGCGTTTGCTTAATCACTTTCTGAATCGTCTTCTTATCCTTTTCGGGCAAAGGGCCTTCGCCGTTCCATTTTGAGTATTTTCCAAATCCCTGACTGATCAGGCCGACACGTTTGAGTTGATCGGGCGTGTAGGTGATCTCTGGCCGGCCGTCGAAAAAAATGAAGTCGGGATATTTTCCAAAATCGGCGGGGTCCGGCGTGTTGCCGCTTACGACAATCATTACATTGCCGTTTGGCGCGAAAATGTGCTTATGCGGTTCCAGCTCCCTGACCAATGCGTCAAGTGTTTCCCTAGCGCCCGTTTTCAGGTCGATCAGAAATTGAAGCGGCACTTCCTTTTGTGCATAGATACTTCCGCCGTTCTTTTCAACGCTCGCAAGGATCGGCTGAATGTAAAGTGTATTTAAAGTTCTTTTCGGATGAATGTCTTTTAGGTTATGCGCCACGAAAAGCGTGTCATTTACCAAAAAAAGATCCGCTTCGACGGAGCCGAACTGCTGATCGTAAGCTTCCAGGAAAGCGCCTTTTCGTTCATAATCATTATGGGAATGCGCTTGTGCGGTGGTGTAAGCTTTAATGTCCTGAGCGTCCAACATCCTGACGGAAAGCAGTATGAGGATGAGTAGCGTAGCGATTTTTTTCATGGAATGTGGTGGGGTTGGCAGTCGGAAAATTAAGTAATTATATGGTCTCAAACACATTGTTTTCGCGTTTGATTTCACCCAAAAGAATTTTCTACGGAAAATTTGTCATTTATTGAACAAAATATCAATGGATGGATAGATGCGTTGAGAATATCGTTATTTTAGCCAACTTATTACATACTGAGACTTTGCCAAATCAGCTCCTGCATGAAACAAAATTCTTCTCTCTTTCGTAAGAAAACTGTTGATCAAATCCTTAGAGATGCTAATTCTGCCGAAAATGGCGGATTAGCCAAAATACTCGGAGTCAGGGACCTGGTTTCACTCGGTATTGCGGCGATTGTGGGAGCAGGGATCTTCAGTACGATCGGAGTTGCAAGTTATAACGGCGGGCCTGCTGTATCGTTATTATTCATTTTTACGGCCATAGCCTGCGTTTTTACGGCTTTGTCATATGCGCAATTCGCGAGCACCGTTCCTGTATCCGGTAGTGCATACACGTATGCTTATGTAGCCTTCGGTGAATTATTTGCCTGGATTATTGGCTGGTCATTGATTTTGGAATACGCGGTTTCCAATATGGTCGTCGCCATTTCCTGGTCGGAGTATTTTACGGGAATGCTCAAAGGTTTTGGCATTGTGCTGCCCGGCTGGCTTACCGTCAACCACGAAACAGCTTCCGACGCATTTGCCAAACTGCAAAGCGCAGGGGCAGCAGAAATGAGCACATATGAGCGTTTTGCTGCGGCTGCCTACGAACAATCTCCCGTCATCGGCGATTTTCATATCATGCTAAACCTTCCAGCCGGACTGGTAACATTGCTTATCACCGCACTGGTTTACATCGGGATCCGTGAGTCGCGAACCGCCAGCAACATTATGGTGGTGCTAAAAATCGGGGTTGTTTTGCTGGTAATTTTTGCCGGGGCGTTTTATGTAAAACCTGAAAACTGGTCACCATTCGCGCCCAATGGCATCAAAGGGGTTATGGGCGGGGTTGCCTCCGTTTTCTTCGCATTCATCGGTTTTGATTCCATATCAACCACTGCCGAGGAATGCAAAAATCCACAACGCGACATGCCCAAAGCTATGATTTACTGCCTGGTTATCTGTACAATTTTATATGTTTTGATTACATTGGTGCTAACCGGGATGGTTAATTATTCAGAGCTGAAAGTCAGTGATCCGCTGGCATTTGTTTTTGAAAAAAATGGCCTTGATTTTATGGCAGGCGTTATTTCAGTAAGTTCTGTGATCGCTATCACGAGTGCATTGTTGGTTTACCAACTAGGCCAGCCACGCATCTGGATGACGATGAGCCGCGACGGTTTGCTTTGGAAAAAATTCTCAAAAATCCACCCTAAATATCAAACCCCATCTTTCGCCACCATCGTTACTGGCTTTGTGGTAGGTATTCCTGCGTTGTTCTTCAAGATGGATTTCTTTGTGGACCTTACGAGTGTGGGGACATTTTTTGCTTTTATCCTCGTTTGTGGCGGCGTGCTTTATTTGGATCACACAGGCATTTCGGCGCAATCCAAATTCCGGGTTCCTTATCTCAATGGTAAATATCTGGTTGGTGCATTATTAATCCTTGCCATCGCGGGACTGAGTATTTACGGACAAAGTGTTGTAGATGAATGGAAAGCAATGTCAGCTATGGAAATCGTTGAGCATAAGCTGTTAACGATCATTTTTTGGATCACATGGTGCATTCTTGCTGTGATGAGCTACAAATACAATTTCTCTATCTTACCAGTTGCAGGAATTTTAACCAACCTTTACTTAATGACCGAGCTCGGCTCATCCAACTGGCTGATTTTCGTGATCTGGCTTGCGATCGGGCTTGTGATCTATTTTAGCTACGGATATCGAAAGAGTAAATTGGCCTAAATAATCAGGGTAAAAACCGTCCCTTTTCCTACTTCCGAAGAAACGTTCAACTGACCGTTATGCTGTTGCAAAATTTGTCGGGAAAGGCTTAGCCCAATTCCTGATCCGGTTTTCTTTGTCGTGTAGAAGGGAATAAAAATGTTTTCAATTGCCTCAGGTTCAATGCCGTCTCCGTTGTCTGCGACATCGATAATGGTTACATTATCAGTTTGATACGCTGTTAATGTGATCAGCCTGTTTGTTTGATTTGAGAATGCCTCGGATGCATTTTTTACCAAATTTATAAGCACTTGCTGGATCTGGCTGGCGTCGGCTTTTACCGTTAATGTTTCAGGCTTGACAGATATTTTCCACAATACGCCCGAACCTGTGAGATCCGTTTGCAGTAACTGGATCACTTCCTGTAAAAGTTCTGCAACGCTTAGGTTGGCAAAAACAGGTTTTGGCAAAGTCGTAAAATCGCGGTAAGCATTCACGAATTGCATCATGCCTTTGCTTCGCTTTTCCAACGTATGCAATGCTTCTTTTAAGTCATTAACCGCTTCCTGGTCACTAGTGGATTTTTCAATGTCCTCATTTACAATCAGTCGCATTGTCCCAACAAGGGAAACAATCGGCGTCATGGAGTTCATGATCTCGTGCCGCAAAACACGCGTAAGGTTTTGCCACGATTCCACTTCCTGCTGTTGAAGTTCCGTCTGGATATTCTGCAAAACCACGATCCTGACCCACATTCCCCTCAATTGAATGGCAGCGCCCTGCAAGGCAAGCGGCTGGTCTGAAGGAGTCCGGTAAAGTTCGCGTACGCCGCTGTCGAGTGTTGAAAGTAATTCGTAAAGTCTTGGGTGCTTGTCTTTTAATTCGCTCAGCTGGTGCAGCCTGTAAATGCCGAGCATTCGCAAAGCAGCATTATTAATGAGGTTAACCTGTCCATTGCTGTCAAATGTAATAAGACCGGTTCCGATATGCTGAACAATGGTATTCAGATATTGCAAATTTGCTTCTTTTTCTGCCCGGGCCTGGCGGAAAGCATGGAGCACTTCATTAAATTGCTGGTTTAGCTCCTTAAAAGTCCGCCCCATTTTATTATCTGAACGGAAATTGATCGTAAAATCCGAATAGCGCACCGATTCGAGAAAGTAGGTCAGCTTTCGGTTGACATTGGTAACATATTGATACAATAACGATCCCTGAACAAAGATAAAAATAGTCCCGAGCACATATACAAGCACTTCGTTCGTGTGCTTGGAAGCGAGCCAGGCCAGGGCAATGACGCTCAGGATAATTACTACTATCCTGATCATGATCACAATGCTGAAATGTCTTAGTCCGATCATTAATAAATGAAATAGAAGATTTGGGTTTAATTTTCAATCGCGCTTTGCGGCACGCCGGACATTTCGCTTAATATGTATTTTTCAAGAGAACTGATCTTATAGTGTGCCATATCGAATTTAGCATCCTCATAAACCTCCATTGCAGGCACTGAAATCGTGATCATTCCCGCTGCATGGGCCGATCGGAGGCCTGCGTGCGAATCTTCAAACGCAACGCATTCTTTGGGAAGTAAACCCAATTTTTTTGCCGTTGTCAGGTAAACTGCCGGGTGTGGTTTGGTGAATTCTTCGAGCTCGCCCGAATGCCAGGTGTCAAAGTAGTCAATAATTTCGAGCCTTTTCAGCACGCCTTCAATCAGATCCATATGGGAAGCCGACGCCACAGCCAGTTTCAAGCCTTGTGCTTTCAGGCTTTTGACCAATTCAATTGCGCCGGGCATGGCCACTGCGTGAGCTAGGATGTTGGTATGGGCATATTCCAGGATCTGCTGCTCCAGTTCTTCAAAACTAGGAGCGTTCCAGGGCTGGATTTTATGACAATATTCAAGGAAAAGTTTAATGGAAAGACCGGTCGTCTGGTTTTTTAGCGCGTCCGAAATTGTAAAATTAACCCGTTGCATCACCTTACGGGCAGCGTCTGTCCAGATTGGCTCTGAATCTATCAGCAATCCGTCCATGTCAAATATGGCAGCTTTAATCATTATTAAGTGAGTCTGTTTTTTTTAGTCTACCCAAAACTACTACTTTCACCGATAAGTATTTACAAATCGCGGACCATTCATGAACCGATATCCAACCATACTTACCATTGCGGGATCAGACAGCGGCGGTGGCGCTGGAATTCAGGCAGACTTGAAAACGATTGGCGCATTAGGCGGCTACGGCACATCTGCAATTACTGCACTCACTGCCCAAAATACGCTCGGAGTAAGGGCGATTTTCCCGGTACCCGGCGAATTTCTGAATGAGCAATTGCTGGCCGTTTTGGAAGATATCAAGGTTGATGCGGTTAAAATTGGGATGATTGGAACAGTTGAAAATGCAATGGTTATCACGGACATTATCGAGCGTTTCAAGCCAGGATTTGTCGTGATTGACCCGGTTATGGCATCTTCAAGCGGCACAAAACTTTCCACAGCCGAAATTATCAGCGTTTTTTGGGAAAAGTTGTTTCCCATTGCCGATCTCGTGACGCCTAACCTTGACGAAGCGAAATTACTATTGGGCCGGGAGATAGATTCACTGGAAACCATGCAGGAAGCAGCTTCGGAAATGATTACCAAAGGCTGCCGTGCTGTCCTGCTCAAAGGCGGGCATATGGTTTCGGAGACATTGTTTGATGTTCTGGCGCAAAAAGATCAGGAAGTTCTTGTCTTCGAATCCGCCTTCATCGCCAGCCGGAACCTGCATGGCACAGGATGCACGCTCTCCTCCGCCATAGCAACCTTCATGGCCCAGGGCAATTCCCTGCCCGAAGCCATCATCTTTGCCAAGGAATACATTTCCAACGCCATCGAAGCAGGTAGAACCGCAAGAACAGGAAACGGCAACGGCCCGCTAAACCATTTTTTTGATCCCGTGCCGTTACGGGCGATGTTCTAGTAAAAAATAATTACTATAGTCGTGACCTAAAAACCAAAACACCGTCTAAACAAATGAACAACCTTAGAGTAAAGGTTACTCAGCTGACATTCAGCGAAAATTTGTAAATTTGTTAGAGCGCTATTTATCCATGACTGACTTAAAACTATACACTAAACTTTCCAATTTGCCTGTGCAACAAAAGGTGCAGGTAGCTAATTTCATTGATGATTTAAAAAAGAAATCCAATTCCATTTCAGCGGATAAAAGCAAAAGACTTGCTGGTAAAGCAAAAGGCCTGATTGTCATGAAAGATAATTTTGATGACGATATCGAGGGATTTAATGCCTATACCGAATGAATTTGCTGCTCGACACGCACGCAGTTATTTGGTTTATCACTGACGATTTAAGGCTCCCGCGCAGAACAAGAACATTACTGGAAGATTCTGATAATAACTGCTATATCAGCATCGCAACGCTTTGGGAAATAGCCATTAAAAACGCTTTGGGGAGGCTCGAATTAAATGCTGATCTTAAAGAAATCTTTTCAATCATTGATAACACCGGTTTCGAACTGCTTCCAATAACGGCGAGCCATATTTTGGCAAACGCAATTTTGCCACATCATCATCACGACCCTTTTGATCGAATCATTATTGCTCAATCCATTGAGGAAAATTTATCGGTTGTCACGAAAGATGAGAAGTTTGAACAATATGAAGCCTTAATTGCGTGGCGCAGATAAGATTCCAATGTCAGCGACAAAATAATTTTTCCAAAAAATTTAGGGTAAGCATTAGCTAGGTTGTCTGAAAGGAAAACTATTAGCTATGAAAAAATATATTCTTGCGCTGATCGCGTTGGCGGTCTTCTCCTTGGCTTATGCCCAGCAACCTGCACAACTTGTTAAAGGACATGTTATCGATGCGGAATCACGACAACCGGTGATCGGTGCGAATGTGATTGTCACTACATTGAATCCGGTTATGGGTGGCACAACGGATGAAGAAGGGGCCTTCCGCATTGAAAACGTGCCCGTAGGACGTCATTCCTTCAAAATCACGAGTCTTGGCTATGATGACGCTTTCCTGCAAGAAATAGCTGTAGGCTCAGGTAAGGAAGTAGAACTGAGCATTAAACTGGCGGAATCTTTCAGGTCTCTGGATGAAGTGGTCGTTAAAGCACAGAAGGAAAATGGCGCCCCGCTCAATGATATGGTGAGTGTCAGCGGACGCTCTTTCACAGTGGATCAGACCAAACGTTTTGCTGCTTCCGTGAATGATCCGGCTCGGATGGCATTGTCCTTCGCGGGCGTAGCAACCAATGATGATGGTGGTAATCAGATCATTATCCGTGGAAACAGCCCAAAAGGAATGTTGTGGAGAATGGAAGGCGTTGAAATCCCTAATCCAAACCATTTTGGCGAGGAAGGTTCCAGCGGCGGCGGGATCAGCGCTTTAAGTGCCAACGTATTGGGTAATTCCGACTTCCTGACCGGCGCCTTTCCGGCTGAATACGGCAACGCAACTTCCGGGGTTTTCGATTTGAAATTAAGGAATGGAAACAATGAAAAGCGAGAATATGCCATGCAAGCTGGCGTACTTGGCCTCGATTTCGCGGCTGAGGGGCCAATTGGCGGCAAAGGCGGGGCGTCTTATCTTGCCAATTATCGCTATTCAACATTGTCTGTGCTTAGCAAATTGGGCCTGAACATTCAGGGTGATGCTTCTACGGACTTCCAGGATGGCGCTTTTAAAATCCACGTTCCCTCTGATGATAAGTCGGTTGTGACGGTCTGGGGAATAGGTGGAATCAGCACTTCCAAGGAAAATACGAGTTCTGAAAAGGAGGTTTTTACGTCAAACCGCGGCATTCTGGGAATCAATTATCTGCGTTATATCAACAACAAAGCTTACGTTGAAAGCATCATTTCCTATGCGGGAACGAAGGTTATGGATGAAACCGACAACATTGGAAAGCAAATTTCATATCGCCAGAGCTTTACCAATCAGGCCCTCAGGATTTCTTCTTTATTTAATTATAAGCTTAATGCCCGCAACACTTTCCGCGGCGGGTTCATCATCAACCATTTGGACTTTAACCTTTTCGACAGGAATAATGAAGACGGTCCTTTTCGTACTTTTCTTGATCAAAGAGGGACTACTCAGCTTTATCAGGCATATGGTCAGCTTAAATCGCGTATATCACCGACAGTTACGATCAATGCGGGCGTTCACGGCATGTTATTGGGACTTAATAACCAGTTTTCTATCGAACCGCGATTAGGGATGAAATGGGCTGTGGCACCAAAGTCGACGATCAGCTTTGGTGCCGGCCTGCACAGCAAAACAGAGTCGATCTCAACCTATTTTGCGCAGGTCAATGCGGAAAGTGGAAAAACGGCGGCTGCTAACAAGGATCTTAAACTCATGAAGTCTGCGCATTTTGTGACTGGCTACGAATTCAGGCCGACCAGTAGTTGGCGGATCTTAACAGAAGCTTATTACCAACATCATTATCATGTTCCGATCGGTTCAGCAAATTCTACGAAACCTTATCTTTTGCACAATTCTCAAATCAATGAGATCAGCGGTTTTACGAATGATTCGCTGGTGAGTGACGGAACAGGCCGAAGCTACGGTGTTGAACTGACCATCGAAAAATCGCTCACCGGCGGCATTTATCTGATGAGCACGACATCATTATACCAATCAAAATACACCGGTCGCGATGGCATTGAGCGTAACAGCCGGTTTAATGGCCAGTTTGTTCAGAATGTTTTGGCAGGAAAAGAATGGAAAGTGGGTAAAAACAAAACAAATGTCTTCGCGGCAAACATCAAGCTGCTGGCTTCCGGCGGGAACCGCGTAACGCCTATTGATCTTGAAAAATCCAAACAAACGGGAAAAACCGAACTCGACTGGACCAAAGCATATTCTCAGCAACTGCCCCATTATTTCCGGTCGGACATTCGCGTAAGCTATACTAAAAACAAAAAGCGCACAGCTTCGACCATCTCACTGGATATCCAGAATGTGACCAACCGTTTGAATGCCTATGAGCAAACTTACGATCCGACAGATAAAGTGGTAAGGAACACAACGCAGACGGGCTTGATCCCGGTGCTCAACTATCGCCTGGAATTTTAAGTATTTGACAACAGGTTTATCCAGCTAATCTGTTCTTTCGTCGCGGTAATTATTAACTCTGTCCGCATTCACTTTTTCTGGGGTTCAGAGCGCTGTAAGTTTGATTTATCAATTAAAATACAATTGGTTAAACATAACATTTCATTCTAAACCGATACAGATATGGAAACGCCGCGTAATGAGTTTATCTGGAGAAAAGCGAAAAAGAGAGCTTCCTTTAAAGTTCATCTCAGCACTTATCTGGTTATCAATGCAGGTTTGTGGCTGCTGTGGGCCGTGACAGCTTTTCCGCACTTTGGCAATGATCATTTACCGTGGCCAATATTTCCAATGGTGGGATGGGGCATCGGGCTCGCAACGCATTTCGCAACGGCATACGGTAATCTGGATGAAAAGGGATTGGCAGAGCGGGAATACGAAAAATTAATGCGCAGTTAATCAGGCCTTGGAATAGTTGTTTTACGATCTCCGGTAAATAAGATCAGAGATTAAAAACAAAACAACTATGGAAAAGGACCTTCAAGATAAAGAGGCAATAAAAAAATTGAAATCACTGGCGGAGGATATCCGGTTTTGTATGTACACGACATACACAAACGGAAGGATCGAATCGCGTCCTATGACGACGCTGGAAATTGATGAGGAAGGAAATGTATGGTTTTTCACCAACCGGAACACGGAAATTGGCGATAGTTCCAACCAGGGCGAAGCCGTTACATTGATTTATTCCGAGCCAAAAAATAACACTTACATCAGCGTTTCAGGCCACGCGGAGATTGTGGAAAGCGAAACCAAGAAGGAAGAATTGTGGAACCCAATGTCAAAAGCGTGGTTTCCGGAAGGGAAAGATGATCCGAATCTGGTGGTTTTAAAAGTGACGACTGAGGAAGCTGCATACTGGGACGCAACGTCATCCAAAATGGTGGTTTTCTTCTCCATGGTAAAAGCAGTCCTTACGGGCACAACGCCAGAAGGCGGCGACCATGGCAAACTGAATCTGGCTTAGTATTTTTTCCCCTATATCCCCTGAAGGGGACTTTTACGGGAAGGTTTTAGAAGCACAAGCCCCTTCAGGGGTTTGGGGGAAGAGAAGCACAATGAGAAAGGGTTGACCAACTGGTCAACCCTTTCTTTTTTAGTCTGATGATGAAGTGTAATATTATTCTGCGCTGGCCTCTTCGTTCACATATGTTTCAGCCAGTTCGGTCAATTTGTGGTCTGTTTCGCCTTCCTGATCAAGTGTAATCTGCAACAAATCTGCCACGTCGCTGTGACCTAATGTTCTTGCAATATTTCTTAATGTTCCATAAGATGCGATCTCATAATGCTCCACTTTCTGTGCAGCCATGATCAATCCGCAGTCACGAACCATTGTTCCTTTGTCAGTGCTGCTGATTATTTCCTCTGCTTCTTCAATTAGGCCTTCCATAGCAGCACATTTTTTTGCTTGTGCCTTTTCACCAACCAATCCGAAAACTTCTTCAAGTCTGGCTGCATGTTCTTCGGTTTCTGCTGTATGTTTTTCAAAAGCGGCTTTCAGTTCTTCCGAAGTAGCGTTTTTCGACATTTTTGTCAATGCTTTTGCCAGGTGCTTTTCTGCCCAGTATATATCTTTCAGGCCGTCTACAAAAAGTTCTTTCAGCTTTTCGCTATCTGTTTCAGTGATCTGGTTAACTAATTTACTTTTGGTCGCTTTCATAATTGTAGTAGTTTGTTGTAGTTGGATATAAAGGATAAATTCATCCTTGTGACCGGGCTACTAAAAATTCATACCAAAATCGAAGCATCCTTTCTGACAATACTGAGCAGATTTTTTGAAGATTTAACTACCCATATACGTTCTCAGAACCCATATTTGGGGAAGTTAAATGGCTTACAAAGCGATTGACACATTTGCCGGAATGATTTTTGAATTTCTGTAAGAGCGTTACTGCGCCTTACTAAACCAGATGACCATTTCATTAGGACCCCGATTGGCCCAGGCGTAGTAGGGGATGAGTGTCACATTGCCTGTCTCCGTTTTCAAGACATTAACCCCTCCAAGCAAGCTTTGCTGATAACTGGCCGCAAATGTCTGATTTTCCGTCATGGGAATAGCCAGCGCTTTTCCATTATTGTCGTGGCCTTCTGCACAATATAGAACAGGCCCACGCTCAATGGCTATCTTGTCCTTATTGGCAGTGATTTTCTCGTTTGATATGATTTTCCTGACCGGCATGTCGAGCATCAATTCAATCTGATCCCCTTTTTTCCAGTTCCGCGCCAGCTTAATGTAGCCTTTTTCAATTGTAGCAGGCATGTTCTTGCCATTTACCCGCAAGGTTACCGGCTTGGAATCTTTGCTCGTGTAAGTGTACAGATTGCCAGGGATCGCCTCGCCCGTCGCCCATCCCGGAATCCGCACAGACAGTGTGAAATTTCCGGCTTTTTCAGGATCAACCAAAATTTTCACATTGCCATCCCATGGATAATTGGTTTGCTGTGCTAGCTTTACCGCATTGTTATTGACTGTAATGGTTGCTTCGTTATCAGCGAACAAATTAACGATCAGCTCGTTGCCTCTTGTTGCGTAAATGTAAGCGGGCATGGAAGGCAGGAAGCGCGACACATTCGTCGGGCAGCAAGCCGTTCCAAACCATGGCTGCCTTTCAGCGCCGGTGCCTTTGTTGAAATCATTCACGCCATTAGAAGCCATGGGATTTACATAAAAGAACTTATCCCCCTTCACCGACATTCCACCCAAAAAACCATTGTAAAGCACACGCTCAAAAACATCCATATATTTGGATTCGCCCGTGTAAAGGAACATTTTGTGGTTCCAAAGCATGTTGGCAATGGCGGCGCATGTTTCCGCATAAGCATTATCATTTGGCAGGATATATTCTTTGTCAAAAGCCTCGCCATCTTCACGCGCACCAACGCCACCGGTTACATATTGTTTCTTTTCGGTTGCATCATTCCATATTTCATGTATCGCATGGCTATGCTCCGGCTCATCTTCGATGGTGAGCATATCTGCCACTGCTGTATACAGATACTGCGCACGAACGGCATGGCCCACTGCCTCTTTCTGTCTTACAAATGGAACCTGATCCTGAAAATAAGCTGGCCCCAGTTTGTGTTCGTCGAGATACAAAGCCCGCTTGTCCGAGCGACCGCGCATGTCAATGAAGAATTTAGAAAGATCCAGATATTCCTTTTTGCCCGTTGTCCGGTAAAGTTTGATCAATGCGAGCTCAATTTCCTGATGACCCGGAACGACTACCAGCTGGCCAGGTTTTGTGCCGAATGTTTTGACAAGATGATCTGCATTTTTGGTTGCTACATCAAGCAGTGTTTTCTTCCCCGTGGCTTCGTAATGGGCAATGGCCGCTTCATAAAGGTGCCCCACATTGTAGAGTTCGTGGCTGCCGTTTTCAAAACCGTAACGGTAAGGGCCGGCAATCCAGTCGTAGGAACCGGTTGTGTCTTTGTTAATGGTGCGGATTGTATATAAATAGCCGTCCGGCTCCTGGGCGGCTGCAAAAAGCGTAATCAGGCTGTCCAGATAATGATCCAGTTTTGGGTCATACTGATTTTGCAACACATAAGCCGCGCCTTCCACGACTTTGAAAACGTCGGAATCATTGAAGCGAACGCCCTCGAATTTCCCCTTTTTCAGCCCGCCGGCCACCGCAAAATTGTCGATCCTGCCCGATTCCTCACATTGCTGCAAAGCGTGCGGCACCGTCACATCGCGAGCCGCTTCCACGCGGGTGTGCCAGAAACCTTGTTTAGTTTTTACATTTTTAAGCGGGACAGGAGTGATTTTGCTGTTTTGGGCAAAAGACAATTGGCAGCAAAACAGCAGGGAGAATAGCGAAAAATATTTGGTCATTATATGAATAAATTGATATTGAGCTAAGCATTTTTATTCGATATAACCCAAAAAACATGCCACTTACAGGCCGTACTTCTCCATTCTCCGGTAAAGTGCCGCACGGCTCAGACCGAGTTCGCGCGCTGCATCTGTAATATTTCCGTTAAATCGTTTCATCGCCTTCACGATCAAAGTCTTCTCCATGTCTTCCAGATCGAAGCCCGTTGCAGTGGTCGGTGTCCCGCCGGAGCTTTTCAGGAAAAGGTCGTCGGGCTGCAATGTTTTTTCCTGCGAAAGGATCACGGCGCGTTCAATGGCGTGCTGCAATTCGCGGATGTTTCCTGGCCAGTTATATTGCTGCATTTTCTTGATCAATGCGCTGCTGATGTCGTTTACCGGGCGGTTGTATTTCTTGCCGTATTGTTTGAGATAATATTCTGCAAGGGCGCTGATATCTTCCGGACGCTCGCGCAGTGGCGGCAGATCCAGTTCAATGGTGTTGATCCTGTAAAGCAAATCCTGGCGGAACGTCTTTTCGGTCACCATTTTTTCAATGTTCATATTGGTCGCGCAGAGCAGGCGAACGTCCAAGGCAATGGGCTTGTTGGAGCCAACGCGTGTAACCCTTCTTTCCTGAATAACGGTCAGTAATTTAGCTTGCAATGAAAGGGAAAGATTTCCAATTTCATCTAAAAAGATGGTTCCGCCCTTTGCCTCTTCAAATCTTCCCGCGCGATCTTCTTTTGCGTCGGTAAATGCGCCTTTAACGTGACCAAAAAGCTCACTTTCAAACAAGCTTTCGCTCAACGCACCCAGATCCACAACCACAAACGGCTTATCGGCACGTTTCGAATGCTGGTGTATATGTTTGGCTAACTGCGTTTTACCCGTTCCGTTCTCACCCAGAATCAGCACATTGGCATCCGTGGCGGCAACGCGTTCGGCAGTAGCCAGCACTTGTTTCATGGATTCACTGGACGCCACAATGGACTCTCCGTTTGACTTGCCTTTTTTGCCGTCGTCCTTGCTTTTCTCTTCCGCAACAGCCAGTATTTTATCATTTCCACCTTCAACGGCAACGCCTATGGTCGCCAGCAACTTGTCATTTTCCCAGGGCTTCAAAACAAAATCCGTTGCACCTGCTTTAATAGCGCGGATCGCCATTTCAATGTCTCCATAAGCCGTGATCATGATCACTTTGGAAGCTGGCTTAATGTCGAGAATGCGATCCAGCCAGTGAAATCCTTCCCGGCCGCTGTTCACATCGCGGGTGAAATTCATATCCAGCAGGATCAAGTTATAATCGCCGTTGGTGACGAGAAATGGCAGTTTTTGCGGATTTTTTTCAATGTCAACCGTTTTTGCATGGCGCTTTAAAAGGAGCTTGGCCGCGCTTAATACGTCGACATCATCATCGATGATCAGGATTTTTGCTTCAGAGAGTTGCATGGCTGGTTTTTGGGGTTGCTAAGGGCTGGTTCCCTTTATTGGCAATTGTTTGGTAAGATAGCAGATGCAATTTGAAATTTAATTTTATAACATGCTAAAAAGTATCTATTTTACCCTGAAAAGCCGCAAAAATGCTTGTCCGCACCCGAACAAAATTGTCCGTTATCGGACATTTCAAACGGTTTTAAATAAGCTTAAAACGTTGATATTAAGGTTTTTGTGGGGCTTTGCCTTCTTTGGCATAGGGATTGGATAGTATAGATCGAAGTTTAACAGCGAATCCAATCACCAACAATATAATGGAAGTCAAAACACCTAACTCATCCAGCACCAGTAACAACGGTTTCACCGGGGGCTCGACAATGGACAAACTTAAACCGAAGAAATTCTGGACCACACAACGCATTGGCATAATCGCCGGTAGCACATTGCTGGTCGCATTTTTAGTATATCAATTCTTCTTTGCAGATAAACGCAGCAAACTGAATGTTGAGCAGGATAAGCTGACAGTTTCCACAGTTAAACAAGGGAAATTTGATGAATTTATCGTGGTTACCGGGGTTGTGCAACCATTGAAAACCATCCAGCTGGATGCGATCGTGGGTGGTTACGTTACGGAAAAACTGATTGAAGGCGGTAACATGGTTAAACAAGGCGATGTGCTTTTAAGACTGGAAAACCAAAACCTGAAGCTAAGCTTTCTGCAATCCGAAACCGAGGCGAGCCGACTGGTGAATGATCTTCAGAATACACGTCAAAGCTTGCGTATTGCGCGATTCAATCTGCAAAAGACATTAAGCGAGCTGGATTTTCAAATTGATCAGGCTAAGGATGCGCACGATCGTAACACCAAGCTTTATAAAGATAAGGTCATCCCGGATGCGGATTATTTGAAAACAAAAAGGGAATTTGAGCGACTTTCGAAGCAGCGTGATATTGAAGTTGAATCTCAAAAATACCAGGAAGAAAACTCCAAAATGCAGATCACACAGCTGGAAGGAACATTGGCCAGCACCCAGAAAAACGTAAATCTTTGGAGACAAACACTTGAAAATCTTTCTGTTAAGGCACCGGTTTCCGGTTTGCTGTCTTCCATGAATGTGGAAGTTGGATCGAACATTAACCAGGGCCAGAACATTGGGCAAATCGATGACTTGAACGGTTTCAAAATGCGTGTTAGCGTGGATGAACATTATATTTCAAGGATCTTCGCAGGATTGACGGGTTCAATGGAATTCAACGGAAAAGATTACGGATTGAAGATCATTAAAATATATCCTGAGGTTTTGAGCGGAAGATTCGAGGTTGATATGCAGTTTGATAAAGGCGCTCCCGAATTGATTAAAAGAGGGCAGTCTGCTCCAATCCGTCTGCAACTTGGCCAACCTTCGCAAGCAACATTGCTTCCTGTGGGCGGCTTCTTCTCCGAAACTGGCGGAAACTGGGTGTACGTGGTAGGCGACGACGGCAAGCGTGCTTCAAAACGCAAAATTACATTGGGCCGCAAAAACCCTGAATATTTTGAAGTTCTGGAAGGTTTGCAGCCAGGTGAAAAAGTAATCACCAGCTCTTACGAGAACTTCGGGGACAATGAAGTACTTGAATTTTAAGAAATAAACAAACTCTATTAGTAAGCAATTAATTGATCAATCATAGCCAAAGAAAACCCAATGATTAAAATTAACAACCTTCATAAGATCTTCTCTACTGAGGAAGTGGAAACCACCGCCCTGAACGGCATTGACATGGATGTGAAAGACGGCGAGTTTGTCGCTATCATGGGACCGTCCGGTTGTGGCAAATCTACATTATTGAACATCCTGGGTCTGCTTGACAACCCTAGTGAAGGCTCTTACGAATTCTATGGCACAGAAGTGGCCAAGATGTCTGAAAGGCAGCGTGCTCAGATCCGTAAAGGCAACATTGGATTTGTATTCCAAAGTTTTAACCTTATTGATGAACTGACTGTATATGAAAATGTTGAGCTTCCATTGCTTTATTTGAAAACACCTCCCGCGGAACGCAAGGAAAAAGTAGAAGCTGCGCTTACCCGCATGAATATGATGCACCGCCGCAATCACTTTCCACAGCAACTTTCAGGAGGACAGCAACAAAGAACAGCAATTGCGAGGGCGGTTGTGGCAACCCCAAAAACCATACTCGCGGATGAGCCTACAGGTAACCTCGACTCCAAAAACGGGGAAGAAGTAATGAACCTGTTAAGCCAGCTTAATGCAGCAGGAACGACCATTCTAATGGTGACGCACTCGCCTTATGACGCAGGTTTTGCGCATCGCATCGTCAATCTTTTCGATGGAAAGATCGTGACAGAAAAAGTGCACGTTTAGAATATCTGACGCCAAATACCAAATCTGACCATGAAAAAACTCCTTACCATTTTACTCGCCGGTGTCAGTACGCTGGCGATTGCCCAGAAGAAAAATCATCTGAGCAGAAGCATTGACGATGATGGTAAAACATTATCTATTCGCGTGACTGGCACTATCGACGGAAAGGGGATTGATTTCGAAAAGTCATTTGATGTAGAAGCGCTCACCAAAGACGAGCGGATGGCACTGCGGGACAAAGTCCTGGATTCCATCGAGGCAGGTAACATGGACCTGCCTTCGCCTCCCGCACCAAAATCGCCTTCGGCACCTACGCCGCCAACTCCACCCGTGCCCGCAGAACCATTGGAACCGGTTATTTATTCTTCCAACGACGCAAGGGCGCACATTTGGGTTTCAGACAATAATAATGAGAAAACCTCGACCATTCCAGGTGAAAATGGTTATACCAAACAAGTAAGGTTCAACCCTGAATCCGGCGAGCTTTTTTTGAAATACAAGTTTATGAAAAGGAATGAGGAATTCATTTACGAAAAGACTGTAAGCGCTGCGGAGAAATCGGAGGAGGAACGCCAGGACATTATCGACGACTTTGAAATCGAAATAGAACTGCCGGGAAGGAGCATTTGAGGGCTTTCCTGATATTCAATATAATATTTACATGCTGCGGAATTACATCAAGATCGCCTGGCGGAACCTGAGAAAACATAAGTTTTACTCGTTCCTGAACATCTTCGGTCTCGCTTTGGGATTGGCAAGCTGCTTGCTGATCACGCTGTATGTTGTGGATGAGCTCAGTTATGACAAGTCTTTTGAACATGCGGACCGAATTTACAGGATTAATGCAGACATACGCTTCGGTGGGGCCGATATGTCCCTCGCAGTTGCGCCAGATCCGCTTGCATTCACATTAAAAAAGGATTATCCCCAAGTTGAGCAAGTCGTCAGGCTTCGCGAGAATGGAAGTCAGCTTGTACGGCGGTCGGAAAACACCGAAAACCTTAAAGAGGAGCATGTTTGCTTTGCAGATTCTACCTTTTTTAAGGTATTTTCTCTTCCGTTATTAATGGGTGATCGGGAAAAGGCCTTGAAAGACCCTTATACTGTGGTCATTTCTCAAAGTGATGCGCTCAAATATTTCGGGAATGAAAATCCGATGGGTAAGGGCTTAACGGTTGATAATGAGCAAACTTACACAGTGACCGGCGTCATGCAGGACATTTCCGCTCAGTCGCATTTGCGGGATATAAATATGTTGCTGTCCATGAGCTCCAACCCGGAAAGCCGGCTGAATGGCTGGGGCAGCCACAATTTCAACACTTATTTATTGCTTAAAGAAGGAGTTGATCCCAAGCAGTTTGAAAATAATTTTGAAACTGTCTTACAAAAATATACGGCCAAATGGCTTGTCAGCTTTCTCGGTGCTTCGCTGGATGAAATTCGCAAGTCGGGCAGTTACCTGCGCTATTCGCTTATCCCGCTTACAAAGATCCATCTGCATTCGGATCGCACGGCGGAAATTAATGTTAACGGCAATATTCAGTACGTATATATATTTGCGGTTGTCGCTTTATTCCTCCTTACCATTGCGTGTGTCAATTTTATGAACCTTGCAACGGCCCGCTCCTCGAACCGTGCAAAAGAAGTTGGTGTGCGCAAGGCGCTGGGTTCCGAGAGATCGTCGCTGGTTAATCAGTTTCTGACCGAGTCGGTAATGCTCAGCTTTTTTTCACTTGCAAAGGCCGTCACTCTGGCTTATCTGGCACTTCCACTTTTCAATAATCTGGCTGGCAAACAAGTAGAATTGCCGATCCGGGAAATTGGGTTTTGGGTCTCGTTATTCGTAACCGGTGGCATTGTGGGCGTTCTGGCAGGCAGTTATCCCGCATTCTTCCTATCTGCCTTCAACCCGTTAAAAGTTTTGAAAAACAGCGTTGAGCTGCAAGGAAAGGGAGGCTATCTGCGCAATGCGCTCGTTGTTTTTCAATTTGTAATTTCTGTAATGCTTATCATTGGAACAGGTGTCATTTATCGGCAGCTGAATTTTATCCAAACCAAAAAACTGGGCTTTAACAAGGATCAAATGCTGATTGTGAACGACGCCTATGCGTTGGATAATCAGGTAAAAGCATTCAAAGAACAGGTAATGCGCCTTCCGAATGTTGAAAATGCTACGGTTACGAGCTTCCTGCCAACGCCGTCGTCGCGCACAGACCACACTTTTTTCCCGGTTGGCCAAATGCAGCAGGACAAAGGCATTAACATGCAAAAATGGGCCGTTGATTACGATTTTGCGAAAACTATGGGATTGCAAATGGCAACCGGCCGACCGTTCCAGGAGGAATTTCCATCTGATTCGACGGGCATTGTTATCAACGAAGCGGCTGCGAAAGTGCTCGGATATGCAGATCCCATAGGAAAAAAAATATTCGGATATGAGGACCAGGAATTAAAACAACGGATTGATTATACCATCATTGGCGTGGTCAAAAACTTTCATTTCGAATCCTTAAAGAAAAATATCGGTGCATTGAGTCTGGTGCTTTCACGCAGCAGCGGAAATGTTGTTTTTAAATTAAATGGCGGCGATGTGGCCCGGACTGTTGATCAGGTTGAGCTGCTTTGGAAAAAAATGGCCCCGGGACAGCCGTTCAGTTACCGGTTTATGGACGAAGATTTCAATAATGTTTACCGCAGCGAGCAACGCGTCGGCCAGATTTTCATCACGTTCGCAACAATCTCCATTATTATCGGGTGTTTGGGATTGTTCGGTTTGTCGGCTTACACGGCTGAACGACGGACCAAGGAAATCGGTGTGAGAAAAGTACTTGGTGCAAGCGTTACCAACATTGTAGCGCTGCTTTCGAAAGAATTTTTAAGACTTATCATCATCGCGATCCTGATCGGCATTCCTATCGCCTGGTTTGGAATGAACCAATGGCTCAACGATTTTGCCTATCACGTGGATCTTGCCTGGTGGATGTTTTTTGCGGCAGGAGCAGTTGCTATCACAATCGCATTGCTCACTGTAAGTTTTCAGAGCATCAAAGCCGCATTAATGAACCCTATAAGAAGCCTGCGGAGCGAGTAGGGTTGCAGGCATCGGCAATTGGAAGGAGTTATAAAATAATTCAATAAAATGATAGCCGATCGACGAAAGCCGGTTGCACCTTTGCTATGCTGAAAAACTATCTCAAAATAGCCTGGCGTAACTTGTTGAAAAACAAGACATTCAGCCTTATTAACATTCTTGGTCTCGCACTAGGGATGGCATGCAGCCTGCTTATCATGCTGTGGGTGCAGGACGAAATTAAAATGGATCGCTTCCATAAAAATGACGCACGGATCTTCACGGTCATGGAAAACCAGCATTATTCTGGGGTGATCAATACATTCGCTGCCACACCGGGAATTCTTGCCGATCACATTGTGAAGGACATTCCCGAAATTGAAATGGCCAGCCAATGGCTGTGGGAACAAGCGCCGGTGCTGGCAGTAGGAAACACTTTCGACAATGAAAAGGGGCGCTACGTTCAAGGTGATTTTTTGAGCATTTTCTCCTTCGATCTAAGTCAAGGCGATGCAAAAACAGCCCTAAGACGTCCCGACGGAATCGTAATTTCCCAAAAACTCGCTGACAAATATTTTAAAGGCCAGGACGCAATTGGGAAAACCATTCGTGTGGACAATAAGGACGATGTGATCGTGACGGGCGTTTTGAAGGAAATTCCAGCCTATTCATCTGTGAAGTTCGATTTTCTGATGAGTTATGATCGCTGGATCAAAGGCAACAAATGGGCGCAGGAATGGGGAAATAACGGTCCGCGCTGCGTTGTCTTGCTCGATAAAAATGCAGACGTCGATAAGGTAAATGCCAAGATCAAGGGTTATCTCAAAACCAAAAATAAAGACAGCAACATTGATCTCTTTCTCGTTAATTATGGTCAATCATATCTTTATTCCAAGTGGGATTCGGGCAAGCAAAACGGGGGAAGAATAGAATATGTTCGCCTGTTCACCATTGTAGCCGTTTTTATCCTGATAATTGCCTGTATTAATTTCATGAACCTCGCCACTGCGCGTTCTGTAAAGAGGGCCAAGGAAGTGGGGTTACGAAAAGTAGTCGGTGCCTATAAGTCCAGTCTGGTAGGGCAGTTTATGGGAGAATCGATACTCATCACATTGCTTGCACTGGTGTTCGCCCTTGTGTTGGTCGGTGTTTTACTTCCTTCTTTTAATGCGTTGACGGAAAAGCAGTTGTCGCTAAATTTCTTTAATCCTACATTGCTGCTCCTGCTCCTGATCCTGACGACCATAACCGGGGTTTTGGCAGGAAGTTATCCAGCGCTGTTTATGTCTTCCCTCAATCCTGTGGTCGTATTGAAAGGTGCGCTGAAATTCAAGCCAAGCGCTGCATATTTTCGGCAAGGGTTGGTGGTTTTCCAGTTTGGCCTTTCTATTCTGCTAATCCTTTCGATGATCGTGGTTTATCGTCAGATTGAATTTATTCAAAACAAAAATTTGGGTTTTACTAAAAGCAATCTTTTGTATATCAGCGATGTAGAAAAAGGAATGGCCAAGAATTTCGCGTCTTTCAAGCAAGTTCTGGAAAACGAGCCCGGCATTAAGGCGGTGACCGTTTCTCAGGCCGGTCCTATGGATTATGGAAGTTCGACAATGGGCGTGACCTGGCCGGGCAAGGACACTACGCAACGCATGCTTTTTAATGTGAACCCTGTTGGTTTTGATTTTGTGAAAACGATGGGCATTAAGTTGCTGGAAGGCAGGGATTTCAATCCGACATTCGGGACGGACACTTCCAATTATCTGCTTAATGAAGCCGCGGCGAAAAAGATCGGTTATAAAGATCCCGTAGGAAAAGAACTTACCATGTGGGGCAAAAAAGGAAAGATCATCGGGCTCATGAAAGACTTCCATATTGGTTCGCTGCATGTCGCCATTGAGCCACTTATAGTAAATCTTCAACCCAAACAGGATAGCTGGGGCGCTGTGCTTATCCTGACAGAGCCGGGAAAAACCAAACTTGCTATTGCCAACATTGAAAAGGTTTATAAGCAATACAATCCCGGTTTTCCGTTCAAATATCATTTTGCTGACGAAGAGTTTGGAAACCTGTACAAGGCTGAGACTGTCGTGAGCAAGCTTTCCAATTACTTTGCCTTCCTTGCCATTTTTATATCATGTCTGGGGCTGTTCGGGCTTGCAGCTTTCACAGCAGAGCAGCGTACGAAGGAAATTGGCGTCCGGAAAGTGCTGGGCGCAAGTGTCACAAATCTGGTGGGGATGCTCTCTATGGATTTTGTAAAGCTCGTAGCAATCGCTGCATTGATAGCCTTCCCGATAGCCGGTTATTTTCTGCAAAACTGGCTCGAAAAATATGCTTACCGGATCGAAATGGAATGGTGGTATTTTCTGGTAGCCGGCATAGCAGCCTTGCTGATCGCATTATTCACAGTAAGTTTCCAGGCAATAAAAGCAGCGCTAATGAACCCGGTAAAGTCCTTGCGGGGGGAGTAAGAGAGGGGCGTTCGGAGTTGATTATATAAAATTTTTCCATCCAAGCCATGATCAAGAACTATTTCAAAATTGCAGTTCGTAATTTGACGAGGAATAAGATTTTTTCCTTTATCAATATTGCCGGACTATCGCTGGGGCTTACCTGTTGCATGCTGATTGTGCTTTATACTAAGGACGAAGTCAGTTTTGACCGGTTTCAGGAGAATAAAGACCAACTTTTCCGGATCAAGGTTACCATGTCGGATAGCCGCGAAACGCGTGAGATCGGCAGCACCAACACCATTCATGGCCCCAGCTTTAAGCAGGAAATTCCGGAGATCAAAGACATTGTGAGAGCACAGAGCAACATGTTTGTTACCAGAAAAGGAAACGAGCTGCTGAGCGAAGACGTGCTTTTTGCAGATAATAATTTCTTCACGGTGTTTTCCATGCCGCTCGTGGCGGGAGATCCCAAAACCGTGCTTGCCAATGTTAATTCCATCGTTTTGACCGAAGAAGTTGCGGAGAAATACTTCAATACGAAAGACGCGGTTGGTAAAACAATGGAGCTGAAAATCGGTGATAACTTTGAAAAGCTGATTGTGTCCGGCATTGCCAAGAAATGCCCGCAAAATTCCTCTATTCAATTTGGTGCTGTAATTCCCTTCGAGTTGCAGGTTACCAGAGGCTGGACTGATAAGGAATGGCTGGGTTTTTACATGAACACATTTGTTTTGCTCCACGAAAAATCTGATTACAGAACGGTCATTCCAAAACTGAATCAGGTTTTCAAAACCAAGTCAGCTGAAGAAATCAGTAAGATCAAAGATTTTGACCAGAGGATCAGTTTTAGTCTGCAACCTTTCCTGGATATTCATCTGGATAGCGAGGTAAGCGATCTGCGCAATGGACTTGGCCGAGGCAGCAGCCCCATTTATTCTTACATTCTCTCCGGCATAGCGATTTTTATCCTGCTCATTGCTTGTATCAATTTTGTAAACCTCACTGTCGCCCGGTCTTTGAAACGCGCGAAAGAAATTGGCATTCGCAAAGTTGTGGGAAGTCAGCGGAAGCAATTAATGTATCAGTTTCTGGGCGAGTCTTTTCTGCTTTCATTTATTGCTTTTTTCTTCGCCATCGTTTTAACGCTAATCGTTTTGCCGACATTCAATGAGTTGGCTAACAAGCAATTGTCACTTTCATACCTTTTGGATATCAAGCTGGTTTCCGGATACTTTTCCTTGTTTTGTATCACGGGATTGGTGGCCGGCTTTTATCCCGCGTTGGTGTTGTCTGGTTTTAGTCCGGCGCAAACTTTGTACAACCGCACCAGGCTTACACAAAAAAATTACCTGACGAAAAGCCTGGTTGTCTTCCAGTTTGCTTTATCGGTGTGCCTTGTTATTGGTACAATCGTCATTTATTCGCAATTCGAATATTTGACAAACAAAGACTTAGGTTATAATGATAAAAACCTGATGAGTTTTAGCCTCGGCCGGGGCCGGTCAGGAGAGCAATACCTGAATGTTGTAAAAGAAGAGCTGGAAACCGTAGCGGGCATCGAAAAAGTGGGCGCTTTTAATGGTAATTATAACGGAACGCTGGCTGATATCGAAACCGGGAAAATCGATTTTGGATACATTGGTGTCGATGAGGATTTTCTCAAAACCTTAGAAATTCCTATCGTTAAAGGCCGTAATTTCTCCAAAAGTTTTCCTTCCGATCCGGTACAATCGGTGGTGGTAAATGAAGCATTCGTGAAAAAGGCAGGCTGGGCAAATCCCGTTGGCAAGGAGATTAATTTTGAATGGAAAAATCAAAAAATGACCGTGATAGGCGTGGTGAAAAATTACCATTATGCCTCGCTGAAAGACACGATAAAACCATTGCTGATGACTCAGGACCCGAATTATGGAAAGAGTACATTGTCCTTAAAATTAGCAGGCGGAAACACGGTTGAAACGGTAAAAAAGGTTGAAAAGATATTCCGAAAGTACGTCCCGTTTATGCCATTTGAATATCAGTTTGAGGACGCAAAAAACCTTAAACGTTACGAATCCGAGGCCAAATGGAAAGAAATGATCACGCTTGCAGCCCTGCTATCCATCTTTGTTTCCTGCATTGGGCTCTTTGGGCTGGCTACATTTAATGCCGAAACCAGGGTGAAAGAAATTGGCATCCGAAAAGTGCTCGGAGCCTCGGCAGCCAGCATTGCAGCATTGCTATCCTCCGATTTTATCAAACTCGTACTGGTAGCAATTGTCGTTGCGCTGCCTTTTTCCTATTACGCGGTTGACACCTGGTTGCGGGATTTCCCTTATCGCATTGCAATCTCTTGGTGGTATTTTGTGGCTGCGGCCCTGTTGGCAATCAGTGTTGCGATTTTAACCGTCGGCTACCAAAGCCTGAGAACGGCCACGATGGATCCGGCTAAGTCGTTGAGAAGTGAATAAACATCTTAAATTGTAATGTAATGCTTGGCAGCCAGATTAAGATCGCTTTCAGGAACCTGCGGAGTGCGGGCCTGTTTACCACATTGAATGTTGCCGGGCTTACCGGGGGAATGGTGGCAGCCGTTTTTATCCTGCTATGGGTGCAAAATGAGCTAAGTTTTGACAATTTCCATAATAAGTCAGATCGTATCAGCCGGATTGTTACGCATTTGAAGGTGAGCAAAGAAGAAACCTGGCATTGGTCGAATACGCCTCTTTTACTGGCTGAGGAAACGAAAGTAATCCCTGAAATCGAAGCGGTTACCCGTGTTAATACTGCTTCTAATCTTCCCGTTTGTATTGGCGACCGGAAGATTGCCGGTGAAAATGCAGTTTATGTGGATACCAACTGGTTTAGCTTGTTTGATTACCAATTCGTGGATGGGTCGGCGATGCAATTTGGCGCGGCAATCCGAAATGTCGCCATTACGGAAGCTAAGGCCCGGCAGTTGTTCGGGCGAACGAATGTCGCCGGGACAATCATGCGGATCGATACGCTTGACTACACGGTTGCGGCAGTTTATAAAAATAACCCGCCAAATTCCAGCTTTCAATACGACTATATTTTGCCGTTAAGCGCATATCTGGCCAATCCACGAACTTATGAGGGAGACAAAAGCTGGAACCAGTTTAATTATCAGACATTCGTTCTGCTCAGGCATGATGCCGACCGGAAAAAGGTGGCTGCGAAACTAACGGCACTTATTTCCAAATTTAAAAAAGATGATGACGGAAAACCCTCTTCAGATATCGTCTTGGAAGCCGAGCCTTTGACAAACATGCATTTCAATACGGAACTTCAGGGGTCTGACAAAAGCAAAGGTGACAGAAAGACGATCTATATATTCTTCGGCATGGCCCTGGTGATTTTACTTGTGGCATGTATCAATTATGTCAATATTACCACCGCACGGGCCAGTATCAGGTCGAAAGAAGTGGGAGTAAAAAAGTTGCTGGGCGCAAAGCATTCGCACCTTTTTGCACAATTCATGACAGAATCCGTACTGACTTGCCTAATGGCTTTCGGTCTGGCACTGTTGCTGATCTTCGTGTTATTGCCGCTGTTTAATGATGTTACAGAAAAGACCTTTGAGCTTTCATTTTCTAATAAACCGCTTTGGTTTGTGTTGATTGGGACCACTGTTATCGCCATTCTGCTGACAGGCATTTATCCTTCCCTTTTGCTTTCTTCCTTCAAACCCTTTGAAATCCTCCGAGGGAGCAATGTTTTGGGTTCTTCCAGTGCAAGTTTCAGGAAGGGGCTGGTCGTTTTGCAATTTACAGTTACAATCGTTTTCCTCATCTCGGCGCTCGTTGTGTTTCAGCAGATGAAATTTATTCGCGAGAAAGAGCTTGGCTACGACCGTGCGCATGCTTTTGGTTTCCGGATGCCCTGGGCGATGAAGAATAAAATACAGCCTACCACTTTCAAAGAGCGACTCTTGCGGGAGTCGAGCATTGCGGATGTGACCATTTCGAGTCAGAGCATTGTGCAGATAAATAGCAGCACCACAGGATCTTACGATTGGGATGGAAGGCCAAAAGATTTCAATCCAATCGTTTCTCAGCTGGCTGTCGAGTCCAATTTCCAATCCATGTTCGGACTTAAAATAGCGGAAGGCCGCTGGTTTGATGACAACCGGACGACCGACAAACAGAATGTGGTGCTAAACGAAACCGCCGTTAGAAAGCTAATGCTTAAAAAGCCGGTGATTGGTAAAAGATTTGATTTTCATGGTAAAAAGGGTGTTGTAATCGGAGTAGTGAAGGATTTTCATTATAAAAGCCTGCGCGAAAAAATTGAGCCTCTGGTGCTGTTCAACGACTTGTCCTGGAGCATGGGAATTTATGTAAAAGCACAACCCGGAAAGGACGCTGAGGCCATTCGCGCTACGCAAAAAGTTTGGGAAGAAATGATTCCCAATTATCCGCTCGAATACACTTTCCTGGATGAAACATATAACAAAATTTATAAAAACGAGGCTAAAACAGCCACCTTGTTCAACACATTCACCACGATTGCGGTCCTCATTTCAAGCTTAGGCTTGTTTGGTCTGGCCACATTTACAGCTGAACGACGGATGAAAGAGATCGGAATCAGAAAAGTGCTTGGTGCTTCCGTAACCGCCATCGTTTCATTGCTTTCGAAAGATTTTTTAATGTTGATATTGATCTCCATCGTCGTAGCCTCGCCTGTCGGCTATTATTTTATGGACAAATGGCTGCGCGGATTTGAATACAAAATCGACCTTAAATGGTGGCTATTCGCAATAGCAGGCTCCGCCGCGATTTTCATTGCAATGTTCACAATCAGTTATCAAAGCATTAAAGCTGCACTGACAAACCCCGTAAAATCATTGAAAACGGAGTGATTATTGATGCCAAACCTTGCTAAAATATTTTTGAAAAATGTTTAAAAATTATTTAAAAATCGCATTTCGAACGCTCTGGAAAAACAGACTTTTTACAGGCATTAACCTGATAGGAATGTCGATGGGGCTTGCCAGCGCGGGTGTTTTGATCCTTTTTACACAAAGAGGAATCACCTTTGACTCTTTTCATAAGGACAATGATCGGCTTTACTACATACAGACAGAAGGAAAATCTGGCCGCTATAACCAAACAGTTTATCCGATCCTGGCTCAACTGTTAAAAACCTATCCGGAGATTGAGACAGGCACACACGTGCAGCGGTGGAATAATGTCTGGCTCAATTACAAAGGCAAAGATATTCAGGCGGATACGAAATACGTAGACAGCACTTTCTTCGATATCTTTTCATTTGATTTACAATATGGGAATTCCCGAACAGCACTGAAAAGCCGGGAGTCCATCGTGATCAGTAAAAAAGTTGCTGGTTCGCTGTTTGGAAATAAAAATCCTGTTGGTGAGACTGTTACAGTTGATGACACGTTGCATTTTACAGTGACCGGCGTACTAAGCGAGGTTCCTTCCAATTCATCCGTTCAGTTTGAAATACTGGTTCCTATACAAAACCTGGAAGCCAGCCCGGATTTTCTAAAGGGCGCCGACTGGTACAACACGTTCGCAACTGTTTATCTCAAATTGAAAAACGGAACTGATGTTCAGAAATTGGAAAGTAAGCTTCCTGCCTTTGCAAAAGCACATTTCAGTAAGGACGTGCGGGATCGAAAAATTCGCATTGTACCGCTGACAGAATATATTCATTACGAGAATCCCGGATTCAAATGGCTAATTACAGGATCCGTTACGATTACGGTTTTTATTCTGCTCATTATCAGCATTAACCTGATCAATCTCAACACAGCAATATCATTCACTCGTGCGAAAGAAGTGGCGGTCCGGAAAGTAACGGGCTCCACGTTGCGGCAGATCCTGGTTCAGTTCTGGACCGAATCGGGCATTGTTTTGGCTGCTTCCTTGGTGATTTCAGCCATTTTTGCGATCTATTATCTTGTGCCGCAGTTCAATGAATTCCGGAAAGAGCGGATGCAGCTTGTGCTGGACTGGCAGCAAGACTATGTAACGGTGCTCATTCTGGTGGGTATTATCTGTTTAATTGCCTTCATTGCAGGGACTTACCCAGCTTTGTATCTGAATAAACTGGATATCCGCGATTCGGTAAAGGGAAAGATTTCGAACAATCCGCAGTCGAAAAGTTTCCTGCGCGGGACCCTTATCGTCGTACAATTCGTCATTTCTTTCGGACTTGTGATCGGCGCTATTGCTGTCCGAAAACAGGTTACTTTCATGCGAAAGGCTGATATGGGATTTGATAAGGAAAATGTGCTCGTGATCAAATCGGATATGCAGTATAAAGATGGGAAAGTTGCAGCAAGCCAGTTCAAAGGCATTATAGACGATCTAACAGCCAATGCAAATGTGAAGAGTGTCGCTACATCCGCAATTGTCCCCACCAAGTACTGGTCAAATTACAATGTTTATATGCCCGACGACGAGGCCAGCAGGGAGATTGTTTTCAAGCATGTGGGCACAAATTCGCGGTATGCCGAAACATTCGGGATTAAAATGCTCGAAGGGCGGGACTTTTCGGATGAACTGGATCAGGATGGTAAAAATCTGCCGGTTGTCATTAACGAGTCGGCAATGAAGGCTTTGGGCTGGGAAACCGCGATAGGGAAGCGTTTGAGGCAAAAAAACAATCCGGAAGTTTACACGGTTGTCGGGGTGATGAAGGATTTTCATTACCAGGAATTAAAGGAGAAAATTGAGCCGCTGCTGCATTGGTATGAAGGCGAAACGGCTCTCAACAGTTATTTGAGCGTAAAATTGCACAATGCAGATCAGGCCAAGGGCTTGCTTGCAGAGCTGGAACAGAAGATGAATAAAATCCCACATAAGAAGCCATTCCAGTATTTCTATTTATCCGACGAATTAAGCCGACAGTACAATCATCTTGACGGCATTTGGAAAATGCTCAATTTTGTAACCATGCTTTCTGTGATTATTGCTATGGCGGGGATTTTCGGGCTGATCACTCTGGCTGCAAATCAACGGGTTAAGGAAGTCGGGATCAGGAAAACGCTGGGTGCGGGTGTTGGCGCGATCGTTGTTTTGCTATCAAAAGATTTTGTCGTTCTTGTTGCCATATCCATCCTGATCGGCATTCCGCTGGGCTACATTTTCGCTCTAAAATATCTCGGCAGTTTCGAATATCACATCATGATCGAATGGCACATTTACCTGACAGTCGGACTCGCAGCACTTGCTCTCACCTTGATTACCGTGGGTTACCAAAGCATCAGAACGGCGCTGACCAATCCTGTAAAGAGTTTGAAGAGTGAGTGATTGGTTCTGACCAGTCCAATACCGAACAAAAGTGTCCGAAAGCGGACACTTTTGTTGTTTAAAATCAAATTTAAATAGCTGATTATAAACTGATTAGTGTATAGTTCTTTGGCTTGGTATAATTATTCATTAGGTAGGGATATCTATTTAGCTATGAAAAATAAAATATCCTCTTCAACCCATTGATATCGCTGGATTTGATGGATATCAACATTATTAAGGAAGGTTAGCCATGATCAAAAACTATTTAAAAATTGCTTGGCGGAATGTGCTTAAAAGTAAGCTCTTTTCCGCCATTAATGTGTTCGGACTATCCGTAGGCATGACGTGCTGCATGTTGCTGCTGCTTTACATTCAAAGTGAGGTTTCCTTTGATCAGCAACACGAACACATTAAGGACCTGTATTTACTGCGTAGCGAAAATGTGCAGTCCAATGGCGAGATAATGGACAATCCGCGCGGTCCGGCGCCATATGCACAAGCGATGAAATCGGAATTTCCGGAAGTAGTTCAAGTAACAAGGCTTTGGCAAAATTTTCTTGAAGATAAGGCCCTGTTTCGCGTAAATCAGCCTGGGCAAGGAGAAAAATCGTTTTACGAAACCAAGGGAATTCATGTGGATTCCACTTTTTTTGATGTCTTTACTTATGAGTTCGTAGAAGGAGACCCGAAGACTTCCATGAACGACGCTCACTCGGTTGTGTTGTCGGACGCGGTTGCGCAAAAGTTTTTTGGAGGTGGTCCAGCTTTGGACAAAACGATCCGCATAGGAGGCAAAACCGGTCATAACGAAAATTTTCGGGTAACAGGCGTTTTCAGAAGTCAGGGTGACAAGTCGCACATTGATGCCAATTATTTTGTCTCGCTGCATGCGGGCTGGGTGGGCGATTATTTGCGGCAGCCCGATCTGAATTTCACCAGTAACAACATGTTTTACCATTATCTGCGTTTGAAACCGGGAACAAGTGCAGAGAAATTTGGCCAGAAACTTCCTTCATTTATTGAAAAATATGCCCGCAAGGATCTGAAAATTGCAGGTTTTGATAAAAAACTGGCATTGCTTCCCGTTAAAGATATTCACCTTTTCAACAAGATTGACAAAATTGTAACAAGCACAACCAGTACAACTTACCTGTATGTGCTGGCTTCTATCGCTATATTTACGTTGCTCATTGCGTGCATCAATTTCATGAATCTTGCTACTGCGCGGTCGGCCAAGCGCGCAGCGGAAGTGGGCATGCGGAAAGTAATGGGCGCGGGCAAAAGCGGCCTGATCGGCCAGTTTTTGGGTGAGTCGCTGGTGCTGACATTTTTGGCGCTGATCATTGCCGCCGTATTTGTTGTTTTGTTCCTTCCTTTTTTCAATCAGCTTGCGGACAAAGCGCTGTCCTTATCCGAATTGTTCAAACCCGAAATCATTGCATCATTTGTTATCCTGGCGTTTATAACCGGTTTGCTGGCAGGAAGTTATCCTGCTTTTTATCTTTCCGTTTTCAACCCACTGGACGTTATCAAAGGAAAATTCGTTAACTCGGTTTCGGCCGCTGCATTGCGTAGGGGATTGGTTGTATTTCAATTCGTGATCTCGATCGGACTGGTTGTGGCAACGATGGTTATTCAAGGGCAGATCAAATTCATGCAGGAGCAGCCATTGGGTTTTACCAAGGAACAGCAGATCGTTATTCCGTTCCGAAGTGAAGAAAGCCGGAAAGCGTATACTGCTCTCCGTAATGAAATTCTGGTGAATAATCAGATCACTGCTGCGTCTGGAACAAGCTATTATCCGGGCATTCTGAACCCAAGCGATATGTCGGTTTTTCTTCCCGGACAAAGTGTAAATGAGGATGGACTGGTAAAAACCAACTGGGTTGCGCCGGATTTTATGGAAACAATGGGTTTCAAAATGGCAGCCGGCCGCATGTTTTCAGCTGCATTTCCCGGTGACACCAATTATAAAATAGTCGTCAATGAGGCAACATTAAGGAAGTTTGCAATTCCCATGGAAAAGGCGATTGGACAGCATCTTGACTTCAATATGGACGAAAATAAAATTGGTTCTTTGGAAATTGTCGGTGTAGTAAAGGATTTTCATTATCAGGATCTGCACAACGCAATAGAACCTTACGCTTTTTTCCTGAGCGGCAATGCAAATCACAATTACATCATCGCCCATGTTAATACAAAAAACGTAAGCCAGGTGCTGCCATTCATAGAGTCAAAGTGGAAGTCGCTGGTTCCGGGCGAGCCATTTACTTATACGTTTCTGGACCAGGATTTTCAGAACAATTACGCTGCGGATGCGCGCACGGCACGCATCGTGAATTCCTTTACCATTATCTCCATTCTTATCTCCTGCCTTGGTCTGTTTGGATTGGCAGCTTTCGCAGCGCAGCAACGGATCAAAGAAATCGGGGTGAGGAAGGTTCTGGGAGCTTCCATTGGCAGCATTGTTGGGTTGCTTTCAGGTGATTTTATCAAACTGGTACTCATTTCGATGCTGATAGCCACACCGCTAACCTGGTATATTATGAACCAATGGTTGCAGGACTTCGCCTATAAGATCAGTATTCAGTGGTGGATGTTTGTAGTGGCAGGTGCATTGGCGGTCATTATTGCTATGATTACGGTCAGCACGCAAGCGATTAAGGCGGCGGTTACAAATCCGGTAAAATCTTTGAAAAGCGAGTAGAAACAATGATAAGCAAAAATTCTGATGTTTAAAAACTATCTCAAAATCGCATTTCGCAACCTTTGGAAGAGCAAAGGTTACGCGCTGATTAATATTACGGGTTTGTCCGTTGCATTCTGTATTAGCGCATTTTTGTTTCTGACGGCATATTTTCAATTGTCCTTTGATAACTTTCATAAAGACAAAGAGCGCATTTTTCAAACTTATTTCTTTTCCAATGATCCGGAAAAGGCGAATGCAGCGAGTTCAATGCCTTTTCCCTTAACGCCTGCTTTAAAGGCTGAATTTCCTGAAATAGAGAGTATTACAAGGGTTGTGAACGGAAGTGATGTTTTGGAATATAAAGGAAAATATTTCGATAAGCAGGTTATGTTCGCTGATCCTGATTTTCTCAAAATCTTTACATTCCCACTCGTAAAAGGCACTGCCGAAACAGCTCTGCAAGACCTTAGTAGCATCATTATCAGCGAAAATATGGCAAAGGCTATATTCGGGAAAGAGGATCCGATGGGTAAGTCGTTACAGGTCGGGCTGGATGCCAATCGAAAAGAATATGTGGTTACGGGCGTGCTGAAAGATTTTCCTGAAAATTCGTCGATCAAATATGATGCATTTGTGAGAACTGAAAATGCCGGGGGATATCAGCAATCCAAGGAGCAATGGGATGCGCATTCTCACCGGGTTTATTTAAAATTAACTCCAAACGCCGATCAGGCTGCTTTTGAAAAACGGTTGAAACCATTTACACAAAAATATTTTGCTGAAAACATCACTACACTAAAAAGACAAGGTGCAAAACCGGACGAGAGAGGGGATATTTTCGCGATCAGACTTGAAAATATGGCAAACCTGCACTTCAATTCGAAGGTATCGGGTGGTGGCGCGGCTCCAATTGCGCTTATTTATGCCTTGATGGGAATTGGTTTCTTCATCCTGATGATCGCTTGTATCAATTTTATTAATCTCAATGTTGCCAGATCTTTTATCCGCGCAAGGGAAGTTGGTGTCCGGAAATCGCTGGGTGCGTTGAAAACCCAACTATTTTTTCAGATCTGGGGTGAGGCTGCAGTGATCTGTTTTTTCGGGTTTTTGACAGGCGTTATACTCGCAGTGTTGCTGCTGCCAAGCTTCAATGCTACTTTTCAAAGTAAACTCAGCCTGGATTACATGTTTGAACCAGACAAAATTGTGCTGCTAGTAGGGCTTTTTATCCTAGTAACTTTGATTGCAGGCGGTTATCCGGCGTGGCAAATGTCCAAGTTCAATGCGGTGGAAGTGTTAAAAGGGAAGGTGACATTGAAAAAGCCGGGCGTGCTGCGTAACTCCCTCATTATTGCGCAGTTTACATTGTCAAGTTTGTTGATATGCAGCACAATCATCGCCGTTCAGCAGGTCAATCATTTGCGCACACAACCGCTGGGATTTGAAAAAGAACAGGTGATCAGCATTCCGGTTGGAAATAAGATTAATGGTAACAAAGTGTTGCGAAGGCTACGAAACGAGCTCGAAGGCGATCCTAATGTACTCGCAATCAGCGGAAGCGCGGTTAATCTGGGTGTAGGTATGGACCGGAGCACTTCCCGGAGTGTGATCGGTTTTACTTATAAGGAAAAGGACATCACCACGGACTGGCTTTCAATCGATTACGATTATCTTAAAGCATTGAATATCAAGCTGCTGGCGGGGCGGGAGTTCAGCCCAGCTTATCCAAGTGATTCGCTCGACAGAGTCATTATCACAGAAAGCATGGCTAAAATGATCCAGGAAAAAGATGCTGTCGGCAAATATTTTCAAACGGATACGGCCGGCGTTAAGTATCAGATCATCGGCGTGATTCCTGACTTCCATTTATATTCTTCGAAAAATGAGAAAAAACCGATCACTATGCATCTGGGTGGTTCAGGGTCAGTTAATTACATTTTCGTGCGGGTGACGCCGCAAAGTTTGCGGATTGCTATGGACAAGTTGAAAAATGTTTGGAAAGAGGTTGCACCTGAAACAGAGTTCACAGGAACATTTGTGGATGAAAACACCAATTCCTGGTACAGAGAAGAAGGACATTTGTCCAAAGTTTTCAGTCTTGCATCCGGGATAGCGATCATACTGTCGTGTCTGGGGCTGTTTGCAGTTGCATTGATTGTGATGGAGCAGCGCACCAAGGAGATCGGTGTTCGCAAAGTCTTGGGAGCCACCATTGCCAATCTGGTTTTTGTATTGTCCAAAGATTTCGTAAAACTTGTTTTGATCGCAATCGTCATTGCCACACCATTATCGTGGTTTTTTATGCAGAAATGGCTTGATAATTACGCCTACCGCATCGAGATCAATCCCTTAATCTTCGTTCTTGTCGGCCTAAGCGCCATCGTGGTCGCTTTGGCAACCGTAGGATTCCAAAGCATTAAAGCCGCGTTGATGAACCCGGTAAAATCTCTGAAAAGCGAGTGACGCCAGGAAGATTACAAACATTCTCCCACAGAAAAGCATCAAAACAGCCATGATCAAAAATTATCTTATCACTTCTTTCAGGAATTTAAGGCGTAACTGGAATTTTACTTTGATCAACATTACCGGGCTTACTCTGGGGCTCGCTTGTTGCTTGCTGATCTTTTTTACGGTTCGGTATGAGCTTAGTTTTGATCAGCAGCATAAAAATGTCGACCGCATTTTCCGGATTTTGAAACATACAAAAGGAGAGGTTGATAAGGGCTATAATACTGGCATGCCACTTCCGGCCCTGGCGGCGTTGCGCAATGATTTTCCCGAAATTCGAAATCAGATTTCGTGCACATATGCCATGCGTGGCGCACTGATCACGATCGGGGAAGGACCAAACCGCAAAAAGCATTTTGAACAAAGCAATGCAGTTTCATTTATCGATCCTCAATATTTTAAACTATTTGATTACAAATGGTTGAAGGGATCGGCTGCCAGCTCCCTTAATAATCCCGGCGCAGTGGTGCTTTCTGAGAGTCAGGCAAAAAAATATTTTGGGAATGCAGATCCGATGGGCAAGACTATCAGGGTGGAAAACAACATGAATTTTGTGGTTACCGGCATTATCCAGGATCCGCCTGCTACCACAAATTTCCCTTTTACGACCATGCTTTCGTTCGCTTCATTAAAAGGTTATGGCGCATTTACGAACTGGGATGACTGGCAAAGCACTTACGGAGGCGGGCAAATGTACATGATGTTGCCAGCAAATGTGAGTGAAGAGAAAATGGAGCAGCAACTGGTTTCTTTTGTCAAAAAATACAGAGAACCAAAGGACGCTGCGGTTGAAGAGTACATTTTACAACCCGTTAACGACATTCACTTCGATACAAAAACTTCCAATTACACAGGCAGGACGATCAGCAAAGGGATGATCTGGGCGATGGTGCTGGTGGGGATGTTTATTTTGATCACAGCTTGCGTGAATTTTATCAATCTCGCCACTGCACAGGCGCTCCGTCGGGCGCGGGAAGTGGGTGTGAGAAAAGTGCTGGGCAGCACGCGCGGACAGTTATTAAGGCAATATTTTTCTGAAACTGCTGTAATTACTGTCTTATCTGTCATACTCGCGTTGATCGTAGCGCAAATTGTGTTGCCCAGTGTTGCCAACATTCTGAACGTTAAGGCGGAGGGTGTAATATTTGTGACGGACATTTCAATAATGGCATTCCTGGCTGTACTGACAGTGATTACAACCGTTCTTGCTGGTTTTTATCCTGCGATGGTGGTGTCGGGTTACCAGCCTATTCTTGCATTAAAAGGTAAAATGAGGACAGCGGGAGGCGGGCAGGCGAGTCTGCGTTCCGGGTTGATCGTCCTGCAATTCACGATTTCTCAGATAGTGCTGATCGGCACATTGATCGCTTATAGCCAGATGAAATATTTTCGTACGCTTGACCTTGGATTTCAGAAGGACGAGATCATTAGTATGCCAATTCCTGCACAGGATCCGGGCGTTTTGGAAGGTTTGTATGCCAAGTTAGTTAATGAGCCTGGGATAAAATCCATGAGTTTCAGCGCCTTTACGCCCATGTCGAGAAGTAATTGGCAAACCGGTTTTAAATATGAAAATGATGCTGAATTCCTCGATTTTGAAGTGGTTATGCGGCCTGCGGATACAGCATACGTAAAAACTTATGGATTAAAAATGGCAGCGGGAAGGATGTATCTGCCCGCAGATACAATGCGCGAATATGTTGTTAATGAAGCTTTTGTAAAAAAACAGGGCTTTAAAAATCCTGCTGACATTATTGGCAAACGGCTTACCATCGGCGGGTCCGAGTTCAAATTGCCGATCGTGGGCGTGGTCAAAAATTTCAATACGTATAGTTTGCACCGTGAAATTATACCCTGCGTGCTCACCACGCAACGTGGAAATTACGGCACATTAGGCATTAAGCTCAATAAAAATGCCGACGCCAAACAAATTGAAAGAATTGAAAAAGTCTGGTCGGCAACATTTCCAGACTATTTATTCAGCTATACATTCCTGGACGAAACGCTCAACAGTTTCTATGAAAAGGAGTCCAAACTATTTGATCTCTTCAAAATACTGACCGGAATTGCCATTTTCATCGGTTGCCTGGGGTTGTACGGCGTTGTCGCTTTCATGGCCGAGTCCCGTATGAAGGAAATGGGCATTCGCAAGGCGATTGGCGCTTCGGCATTCAACATTTTCAGCTTGTTTTCAGTTGATTTCGTGAAACTGGTCGTGATAGCGCTCACCATTGCGTCGCCTGTTGCCTGGTATGTGATGAAGGGCTGGTTGCAGGATTTTACTTATCAGGTTGAAATTAGTGCATGGTTATATGTGCTTGCGGGAGTCGGGGCGATCATTATTGCTTTAATTACAATAAGTTTTCAGAGTATCAAAGCAGCTTTAGTGAATCCTGTGACATCTTTAAGGAGCGAGTAATTTTATAACCTAATCTGCGTAGCCCCATGATCAAGAACTATTTCGTTATTGCATTCCGGAACCTCCTTAAAAACAAGGTTTATTCGTTCATCAATATCGCCGGACTGGCCGTAGGAATTGCGGTTGCGATGCTGATTGGTCTTTGGGTCTGGGACGAGCTTTCTTTTAATAAATATCACAAAAACTACGACCGGGTCACGCAGGCGTACATTAGTCAGACATTCAATGGCCAAACGGGCAGTGGGAGGGCAGTTTCGCTTCCGGCCGTGGCAGAAATGGCGAATAAGTATTCTGCTGATTTCAAAAATACCTCCATGGCGTCCTGGAATTTTGGACATTTGCTGGCCAATGGTGATAAAAAGATCAATAAGGCAGGCATGTGGGCGCAGCCAGCCCTTCCGGAAATGCTCTCTCTGAAAATGCTGAAAGGGGATATAAAAACAGCATTAAAAGATCCCGGCTCGGTTGTAATCTCGGAATCTGTTGCAAAAGCCCTTTTTGGCAAAGAAGACCCTTTGAATAAAACGCTGAAACTGGACATCAAAAAGGATGTTAAAGTGACCGGAGTTTATGAGGACATTCCGTTCAATTCTGAGTTTAATGATCTGAATTTGCTGCTGACGTGGAACGATTATCTGTTGGCGGAAAATTGGGTAAAAGAGGCGCAGACGCAATGGGGCAACCATTCTTTCCAGTTTTATGCACAGGTTGCCGATCATGCAGACATTGAAAAAGTGTCGTTAAAAATCCGGGATGTTGAATTGCCGCATGCTTTCTCAAAAACAGATAAGCCTCAGTATTTTCTTCATCCGATGAGCCGCTGGCATTTGTATTCTGATTTTAAGGATGGCAAAAATGTGGGCGGCGGCATTCAGTTCGTCTGGCTTTTCAGCATAATCGGGATTTTTGTGCTGCTGCTGGCCTGCATCAACTTCATGAATCTCAGCACTGCCCGTTCCGAAAAACGTGCTAAGGAAGTGGGGATCAGGAAATCAATCGGTTCGCTGCGGAGCCAGCTCATCTTTCAATTCCTTAGCGAATCCTTTCTCGTTGTTTCCTTCGCATTGATCCTCGCTATTCTCATCGTATTAATCTCGCTTCCTGCCTTCAACGATCTTTCCGGCAAGCGTGTGAGTTTCCCGTGGCAGTATTTCCAGTTTTGGCTGATGCTTTTTGTCTTCTCACTCTTTACGGGGTTAATATCAGGCAGTTATCCGGCATTTTATCTATCTTCATTCAATCCGCTTTCGGTTTTGAAAGGCACATTCAAGGTGGGGAAATGGTCTGCGGTGCCGCGGAAGGTGATGGTTGTGATGCAGTTCACCGTGTCTATCACGTTGATTATCGGGACCATTATCGTTTTTCAGCAGATACAGCATGCCAAAAGCCGCCCTGTTGGTTATGACAGACAAGGACTTTTGCAAATCAACATTTCGCCCAATCTTTATGGCAAGTATTATCCATTGCGCGACGATCTGTTAAAATCCGGCGCGGTGTTTGAAATGAGCGAATCATCCAGTCCAACGACCGGCATTTATTCCAATCAGATCGGTTTTGAGTGGGAGGGAATGGAACCGGGCTCGTTACCATTGTTTGGCACCATTGCCGTTACGCATGATTTTGGTAAAACAATAGGCTGGAAAATCATAGATGGCCGTGACTTTTCACGATCATTTTCGACTGACACGGCTGCATTTGTTTTGAACGAATCGGCTGTGAAACTGACCGGAATAAAAGACATTGTAGGCAAGACGATCCGTTTCAATGGTAAGCCCAAACAAGTGGTGGGCGTTATTAAGGATATGGTCATGCAATCACCTTACGAGCCAGCCGTTCCGACTGTTTTTCTGATGGATTACGAGTGGGCCAACCTGATCAATATAAAGCTGTTGCCTGGCGCGCCGGTGGATAAATCCCTGAAAAAAATAGAAGCGATATTCAAAAAACATGACCCGGATTCCCCATTCGAATTCAAGTTTGCGGATGAGGAATATGAAGCTAAATTCCGGGCAGAAGAGCGGATCGGTAAATTAGCGCGTGTGTTTGCGGTGCTGGCTGTTTTCATATCCTGCCTCGGCTTATTCGGACTCGCAGCTTACACTGCGGAGCAAAGAACAAAGGAGATTGGTATCCGCAAGGCGCTGGGAGCCAGTGTCGCGCAAATGTGGGCCATGCTTTCAAAAGAATTCGTCTATCTGGTAATCGTATCCTGCGCCATCGCATCGCCGATCGCCTTGTATTTCCTGAGCGACTGGCTGAAAAAATACGAATATCACATTGAACTCAGCTGGGTAGTGTTCGCAATTTCCGCAGTAACAGCCATTTTCATCACATTAATGACCGTAAGTTTCCAGGCCATCAAAGCCGCGCTCATGAACCCGGTAAAATCCTTGCGGAGTGAGTAAGCAGGAAGTACAACAACACCATTCATCGGTGCAAAGTGGCAGATGGTATGGGAAGTGATCGAGTTGGCAGATTGGCTTTTTAGTACGTTAAACGTTTGTTGAAAACGGGCCTCTAACCTACATAAACAAACAATTTAACATTAGAAACCATGAAAAAGACCATCTTAGCAATCGCAACCATAGTAACATTGACAGTAGGAAACGGCTTCGCACAACGTTACCGACATGAAGTGCCGGCAGTCAACAATTCACGTAGCGATAACGCTTTTGAAGAGTTTAAAATCAACAAGCTGGACGAAATAGTGAAGCTGTCCCGTAAGCAGGAGAATAAGATCAAAAAGATCGAAAACCACTATGACCAGCTTATGTCTAACAGAAGATACAGCAGTTTTAAAACTGCAGAGAAGTTGGAAAAAGCAAAACAAAAAGATATTCTGGAAGTGTTAACACCCACGCAACGTCAACGTTTGTTTGCTTACCAAAACAATTTCAACAAAGGACGCTACAACCGCAGAGGATAATGCGATTTAATTATGTCAGACTTGCTAAGCTTGGGCGGGGCAACCAAGACCCCTCAGGACTTAGCAAGTCTTCCTGTTTTTAGACGGAGGAAATAGTCAAATAATATTAAAGAAGCCAACCCAATAATGGCCAGCGAATAAAGCTCGGGAAGCTTATCCATTTTATCCGAAATAATGTATGTCGGGCGTGAAACCTGGTCCATTGCGTTGATGATCCGCGATGTCTGATCCGCCTGGCTCGCAGGAATGAATAAGCATGCCAGCAATGCCAATGTAATGCACGCAGCTACCCATAACCACGTTTTCCTGGAAATAACGGGCTTGTATATAATGACTTTGGGAGCGGGCTGCAGCTTCAATAACAAATCGCTGGTAAAGGAGGTGGATGGCTGGTCAGGCTGCACTGTTTGCAAGATTATTTTTAATGCAAGCTCCTCACTAGCAGCCGCATATTGATTTTCCAATACAATGTTATCGACAACCCGCTGTGTGAAGTTTGCATCCGGGCTCTCGGGCGCAACCGTTTTCAACAGTTTCCTGAACGCTTCTTCGTTATGATTTTCCGTTTCCATGCTCCGCTTATAACAAGAATTGTAGTTCTGTTCCTAAAACCTTCCTGGCCCTGAATAGCTTAACTTTAATGTTTGCTGCTGTAAGGCCCGTAATTTCCTCAATTTCTTCTATCGAATTTTCATTCATATAATACAACGTGATGAGCAGCGACTCCAATTTCGGGAGCTTGCTAATCGCTGCTTTTACAAATTTTTCCCGCTCTGCTGCCTGCAAGTGATCAATTTGCGGCGTCGCGTAGTCGTAACTGTAATTCTCAGTCAGTTCTTCATCCAATGATATCAGCTGCAACTGTTGCTTGTGCAATTTAGAAATCGATGTCCGGTAAACAATGGTGTACAGCCAGGTCGAAAATTTTGAATTGCCCTGAAAAGCATTGATCTGCAAATAGGCTTTCACAAAACTCTCTTGTGCGGCATCTTCCGCATCCTCTGCATTGCCCAAAATCTTCACTGCGATCGTATACGCCATGTTTTTATACTTCTCTACAAGGAAAGTGAAGGATGCCAGGTCTCCTTTTTTAACTTGATCAATATGGATCTGGTCTCCCTGGTTTTTCATGCATTTGGTTTACTCATCAGCTTATGAGACTTGCGTTCTGGCTTGATGGTTACAGATTTGATCCTAAATATTTTGCAAAAAGATTTTTTCTCTGAAATCTGTAACCAATGCTGATCTTTCCTAGTCCAATGGGTACAAAACATTTTTAATCATACGATCATGAACGGAGTCATTATAGCCCTTGGCGCATTTGCAGGAATTTTTGGAATAATTTACGTCTTTTTCGTAACAAGGCACCGGGAACGTATAGCCCTCATCGAAAAAGGTGCGGACGCTTCCATCTTCGGCGACAGGAGCTTCACCAGTTACCCGACATTAAAGTTCGGAATGCTTTTCGTCGGCGTAGGGCTGGGGATCCTAACAGGTAATTTTCTTGAAAATCAGTATGATTTCAATAAAGGTGTGGCCTATTTATCAATGACCTTTCTCCTGGGTGGCGCAAGCCTTATCGTTAATTTCATCATTGAAAGAAGAATGATGCGCAATGACGAAAATAATTTAGCATAGTACCTTGCATCACAAAGTACCTTTCTATACATTTGTTGTGTTGTGTGGCATACATTGCCTTTTAGCGTTGCCGACGACAAAATTCTGAGTGAACACATCGCAGGAAAATTTGAAAAGAGTGAAAACTCTTACCGGATTCCCTATGCCTTTAAAATCTATTAGCCATAAAAATTTTAGCCATGAAAACATTATTCCTATTCTTTCTTTCTGCCCTGATCTCCGGGCTTGTCTGCATTCATTCCGTTACATTTGGTCAGTCGTTACCGGCAGGCGGAGGCAAAATTTCCGGTTTAGTTGCAGATTCCCTGAACAAAAAGCCGTTGGATTATGTGACCATTAACCTGATGACCGGAAGCACGGCCGTGAAAGCTGATTTCACGAAGTCTGATGGATCATTTACTTTTCAAAAGCTAAAACCAGCGAAATATTCGGTTGTCATTGTTGGGGTTGGTTATAAAACAAAAATCATTGCTGCCGATCTTTCCGACAGTACGAAAACCGCGATTGATCTTGGCTTGATTGACCTAAGCCCTGCCGTGGTTGGCCTTAAAGAAGTGACGGTTACAGCCTTCAAACCCATTGTTAAGCAAGAGGTTGACCGCATTACTTATGATTTGCAGGCTGATCCGGAAAGTAAAGTGTACAGCGTGCTGGAAATGATGCGAAAAGTGCCTTTCCTTTCTGTGGATGGTGATGAGAATATTTACCTCAAAGGAAATGCCGACTTCAAAATCCTGATCAATGGAAAACCTTCCAGCATGGTTGAACGCAGTTATAAAGAGGTTTTGCGGAGCATGCCTGCCTCGTCCATCGAGCGCATCGAAGTGATCACGACACCCCCTGCAAAATACGACGCAGAAGGTCTGGCGGGCATTATCAACATCATTACCAACAAAAAAGTGGATAACGGATATAACGGCACATTGAATGTCAGTGAACGTTTCCGGGTCGGCGGCCCCGGCTTTGGCGGTACACTCTCGGCTAAGCTGGGTAAATTCGGGATGACTGCACTGGCTGGTGGAAGCCAGTACGACACGCCTTTGACACGCACTCGAGTCGGCCGGACTGCATTGGGAGCGGAACCCTCCGAGCTTTTCCAAGAGAACTTTTCGAAATCGGGAAATAAAAACGGTTACATTGGTTACGAGCTTAGCTATGAGTTGGATAGTCTCAATCTGTTAAGCGCACAAGTGAATTTTAATGGCAGTAGGTCCGACGGTTCGGGCAATCAGACTTCGGTCATTGATGTAAATGATGAGATTGTGGAAGGTTACCGCGTTAGAAATTATAATAAAGGCCGGGGCAATGGCATGGACGGGGCATTGAATTATCAAAGGGGCTTCAAGGCGGACAAGAACAGGTTGCTGACATTTTCCTATCGTTATTACGGCTTCAACAACAATCAAAACACCAACCTGACAATTTCAGAGCGCATTAACTACAACACACCGGATTACCGCCAGATCAACGACCAGAGCTTTTCTGAACAGACCTTTCAGGTTGATTACGTTTATCCAATTAAGAAGCTGAATATAGAAGCTGGTTTAAAAGGAATTATGCGCGATAATAAAAGTGATTTCCAGTACAGCACGTATGACCCGGAAAGCAAAACATTTGTGATCAATCCGGGGATGAGCAATAAGTTTAACAACACCCAAAACGTGTTTGGCGCTTACAACACGTATCAATATAACTTCAAAAGCTGGGGCCTGAAGGCGGGCGCAAGGATTGAGCAAACCATCATCAATGCAGATTTCATTTCCACCGATTCCAAAGTGAAGCAAAACTATTTCAACGTGATCCCGTCTGTTTCTATTAACCGGAAGTTCAAAGACAATGTTGGCCTGAACTTTGGTTATACACAACGCATTCAACGCCCCGGAATTTACCAGCTGAACCCATTCATCGACCGCACCAATCCTAGTTTTGAAAGAACCGGAAATCCAAATCTGCGGCCCGCCTTTGTGCATGACCTGCAATTGGGTTATAGCAAATCGAAAAAGGGCTCAATCAACTTTGGAGTCGGTTTTACTCAGTTCAAAGATCTGATTTTCGCGGTTGCAGTTTACAATCCTGAAACCGAAATCACCCGTACATCATTCGGAAATACCGGAAGGGCCAGGCTTATCAGCGGAAACCTGAATATGAATTATCCATTTACTAAAAAGTGGAATTTCAGCACAAACTTGCGCATTGCGCACGGTAAAGTGACGGGTGTTGTCAATGGCGCTACGATCACTAATAGCGGAGTGATGTACCAACTTTCCATCTCAACAGGTTATAAACTTGAAAAAGACTGGCGCGTTAATGCAAACTTTGTGAGCATGGGGCCGAGCGTGAATTTGCAAGGCACATCCAATTCTATGATCAGTCCGTCTTTCAGCATTAACAAAGACATTATCAAGGACAAATTATCATTTTCAGCTGCTGCTAATAATCCTTTTACCAAATTCAGGAAATACCATACCGAAACCTCAGGTCCTAATTTTACCTCATTTAACGACCGGAGAGATTATTTCCGCTATTTCAACATGAGCCTCAATTACAAATTCGGCCGCCTGAAAGAAGCCATCAAGAAAAATAAACGCAGCATCAGAAACGACGACGTTCAAAACTAGCGCCTCCCACAGCCGAACGCCCATGTCCATTATCGGACAATCGCCATCGATACAACTTGCTGAAAATCAGTATTTTGTATCGATGGCATAAATTTGTTGCTGGTCAGATAAGTTTTACCGGGCATTCAAAACGCCGAGAACCAAAAAAAGCCATGTTTCGAAACTATCTCAAAATTGCCGTAAGGAACCTGCTGAAACATAAGACATTCAGCTTTATTAATATTTCGGGCGTTGCCATTGGTCTCGCTTGTTTTTTGCTTTTGTCACTTTACGTCAAGGATGAGTTAAGCTACGACCGTTTTCATGCAAATGCGGAACGGATCTATCGCCTGAATCGAACATTCCTGTCAAAAGATGGAACAGAATCCCTGCGTTTGGGGCATGCGGCGCCTCCTTTCGGACCGCTGGTTAAGCAGGATTTTCCTGAGGTGGAACAGGTTGTGCGTTTGCTGGAAATGGGAGGCCTGATTGAACATGGCGAACAGATTTATAATGAGAGTGACGTTTTCGCAGCAGAGGCTAATATTTTCAAAGTGTTTTCCTTTAAAGTCATTCAGGGAAACCCGGACAAGGCACTGGAAAACCCTTTTTCCATCATGTTTTCAAAGAAGATGGCGGAAAAATATTTTGGCAAGGAAAACCCGGTTGGCAAGATTGTGAAACTCGAAAATGCGTTCGATTGCACTGTTACAGGTGTTTATGAATCGTTGCCGAGCCAATCGCATTTTCATCCAGAAGCGTTAATTTCCTTTTCTACATTAAATGACAACCGCGTTTACGGAGCCGACGGGTTGAGGACAAACTGGGGAAACAATTCGTTTTCCACCTTTTTGCTTCTACCCAAAAACTATGATCCGCAAAAGCTTGTAAAAGCGTTTCCAGCATTTCAAAACAGGCATGTTGATCCGAAAGCGTCGACATATTCCATCTTAAATCTCACAAAACTCACGGATATACATTTAAAATCGCACCTTGATTCGGAGATCGAGGCCAATGGGGATATGCAATATGTCTACCTGTTTTCAGCCATTGCGATCTTCATTCTGGTTATTGCCTGCATTAATTATATGAACCTCGCCACTGCGCGTTCAGCGACGCGGGCGAAGGAAGTGGGCATGCGTAAAGTAATCGGCGCGGTAAGGCATCAGCTGATTCGGCAGTTTTTAAGCGAATCCATTCTGCTGGTGTCGGTTTCGTTGTTCTTCGCTCTGGTTATCGTGGTGTTATGCCTTCCTTTTTTAAATGATTTGACCCAAAAACAGCTTTCGTTCAATGCCTTAATGGACCCCGTTTTCCTGAGCATTGTGCTGGCCATTACATTGTTCACGGGTGTGATTGCGGGGAGTTACCCGGCGTTTTTCATGACGTCGTTTCAGCCGTTAAGTGTATTTAAAGGTCGGGTCGCCTCCGCCTTGAAAAACGGAAAACTGCGTCAGGGACTTGTGGTAACGCAATTTGCAATTGCCGTTGTGCTGATCATCTGTACTGCGGTGGTTTATAGTCAAATGAAATATGTAAAGAATTATAAACTTGGTTACTCCAAAGATCAGATCGTGCTGCTGCGTGCCGGGAGCGATTCCCTTATTAATTATGAGAGTATCAAACAGCAATTGAAGGCAAATAGTAACATTCTGGAAGTGGGACGTTCATCGCGTATTCCATCAGGCCGTTTGCTGGATTCATGGGAAGCCTACGTCATGAAAGGCGATTCTATGGCACCTGCCGACATTGGTGTAAAATCACTATCTGTGGATGAAGATTTTATTCCGGCCTACCAGATTGAAATGGCGGCGGGAAGGAATTTTTCGAGGGCTTATTCCACTGATAAAACCAATGGTTTTATTTTAAATGAAACTGCAGTGCGGCTGCTCGGCTGGAAAAATCCTGCTGATGCGGTCGGCGCACGTTTCGGTTATGGCGAGATCCGTGGCCAGATTGTAGGTGTTACCAAAGATTATCATTTCGAATCCCTGCACCAGAAGGTGGCACCTATTGCCATGTTCGCACAAACGGACAGGCTGGGTTGGATGTCTGTGCACATTTCTGGTGGCAACGTTAAGGACGCATTGGCACACGTGGAGTCCGTATGGAAAAAGCAATTCCCGGATCGGCCGTTCGAATACGAATTTCTGGATCAGAAGTTTGGCGTTTTGTATGCAACCGAGCAGACCCAGCAGCTTCTTTTTGGTATATTTTCGGGCATAGCGATCTTCATTTCCTGCATGGGATTATTGGGGCTGTCTATTTTCATGGCCGAGATCCGTACAAAGGAGATTGGTGTGCGGAAAGTTCTGGGCGCCTCCATTACCAGCCTAGTCATCATGTTATCCAATGATTTCCTTAAATTGGTGCTCATTGCAATTGTAATTGCCTCACCCATTGCCTGGTATGCCATGAATAACTGGTTGCAAGACTTTGCTTATCACACAGATATTCATTGGAGCGTTTTTGTATTTGCAGCCGTCGTTTCCATCGTAATCGCCTTAACGACCATCAGTTTCCAGAGTATCAAAGCCGCGCTGATGAATCCGGTGAAGTCATTAAAAAGTGAATAAACATAACCAACCATATCAAAACACATGCTTAAAAATTATTTCAAAATCGCCCTCCGGAACCTTTGGAAGTACAAAACCAACTCGTTTGTCAGCATTATAGGGCTTTCATTGGGGATAGGATGCTTCCTTTTGCTAACCACTTATGTGCTTCACGAAGTCCGTTATGACCGCTTCCAGTTAAATGGAGAACACATTGTAAGGGTTAATTTTTTGTATCAATCCGGCGAGAGTGAGCCGGTTCATGTTGCCGTCACACCGACCGGCGTGGCACCTGCTTTTGCCCGGGAATTCGGTGAAATTAAAGAAGCTGTCCGCATATATCCTTACAGCGGTGGGGGAGCTGTTGCCGTAAAATATAATGATGCGCTGTTCAACGAAAAGAAGGTCCTTTTTGCGGATGCAGCTTTCTTTAAGATTTTTCCCACCGAATTTATCGAAGGCGATCCGGCAACGGCACTCGCCCAACCCAATTCAGTGGTGATTGATGAAACCACTGCCCGGAAATATTTCGGAACGGAAAGCGCGATAGGAAAGTCGGTAACCATGAATGAAAATCTCCCTATGCAAGTGACAGGCGTGATCGCCGATATTCCTTCTTATTCACACATAAAATTCAATTGGCTGGGTAGTTACAACACATTGCCCCGGTCAAAAACGGAGGCGTTTGATTCCGCAAGCGACTACACTTATCTGTTGTTGCAACCGCAGGCAAAAGTGGAGACATTACAGACGAAAGTGGACCAATTTGCTGCCAAAAATCTGAATAACCCGCAGTATCCGTCCACTAAAATCAAATTGGGTCTGGAAGCATTTAATCGTATTCACCTCTATTCCAATGTTTCCGCTGGTTTGGAGGCTTCCGGCAATTACAAATACATATATATCCTTTCGGGCGTTGCATTGCTCATCCTGATCATAGCGTGCATTAATTTTGTAAATCTGGTAACAGCACGTTCTGCAGTCCGGGCGCGTGAAGTAGGCGTGAGAAAGGTGATGGGCGCGGGCAGGACGCAAGTTTTTCGGCAGTATCTGTTTGAATGTGGACTGATCACGGTCACAGCAACTATTGTTGGGTTACTCATTTCTTTTTTAGGCTTTCCTATCATCAGCAGCATCACTGAAAGTTCACTCGGACTGCGAATATGGCCGGCTTATTCGGTGATTTTGCTGCTCATAGCACTGGCGATCAGCGTGACGTTGTTGTCTGGAATCTATCCTGCCGCAGTGTTATCCCGATTTGAGCCCATAAAAGTCTTAAAAGGAAAAGTGCTTGCAGCGAATGGTGGGAGCGGTTTGCGCAGCACCCTGGTTGTTTTTCAGTTTACAGTTTCAATTCTTTTTATCATTGGAACCATCATTGCCAATCAGCAGCTTCATTTCATTCAAAATAAAAATCTAGGCATTAATCCCTCGCAAATCATTGTTATGGATGTCGGTTCCGGTATTTCTACCGGGAAACTGGCGGCGATAAAAAATGAATTGCTAAACAACCCGATTGTAAAATCCGTCACCGCTTCTTACGATTCTCCGGTGAATGTGCAAGGTGGTTACACAATATCCGCGAGCGACAAACCACAGGATTTCCAGATGAACATTACGGCCATTCCGGTGGAAAAGGATTTTGTGCCCACGCTCGGGGTGGAATTGATTGCAGGACAAAATTTCAATGACACCGATATTTTGCAAGCGACCGCCGATTCTGCTGCATTGCGCAAATACGCCTTTATTTTGAACGAATCCGCCGTAAAAGCACTAGGCTGGACAGCCGAAACCGCCATCGGAAAACAGGTTAATATGAATGGGCGCGAAGGACAAGTGAAAGCAGTTGCGAAGGATTTTCATTTTAGGTCACTGCATGAAAAAATAGGCCCTATCGCCATCATTCCGGAATACAATTATTTTGGAAAAGTAATGGTGAAGGTTGCAGGTAACGAAACAACGCAGGCCGTGGACTTGCTGAGAAAGCGTTGGAAAGAAAATTTTCCGATGCGGCCGTTTGAGTATCATTTCCTGGATGAGGAGTTTGACAAAATGTATAAGGCTGAGACACGCATTTCCTCTATCCTGGCACTGTTTTCCGGGATAAGCATTTTTATATCCTGTCTGGGTTTGTTCGCATTGATCGCATTCATTTCGGAGCAGAGAACCAAAGAGATCGGGATCAGAAAAGTGTTGGGTGCTTCGGTTGCAGGCATCGTATTACTGCTTTCAAAAGATTTTGTGAAATTGATGCTTATAGCGATTGCAATCGCGACGCCAGCAGCCTGGTTTGCCTTGAACAAATGGCTCTCAGACTTCGCTTACCAGATTAAAATGAGCCCCTGGACATTCATATCAGTCGGCGTCGCGGCGATCGCAATCGCCTTAATGACCATCAGTTTCCAAAGCATCAAAGCCGCGTTGATGAACCCGGTAAAGTCGTTGAAAAGTGAGTAAAACCTAAGCCTATGCTTCAAAACTATCTCAAAATCGCCCTGAGGAACCTTGCCAGAAACAAGACTTACTCAATTATTAACATTTTTGGGCTGGCATCCGGAATGGCCGTTTCTGTGCTGATCCTCATGTTTGTGATGCATGAGTATAGTTATGACAAATTTCATACAAATCACGAGCGCATTTACAGGATTCTGGCAAAGGTGAAAATGGGCGAAATGGACATGCAGTTCAATTCGTTTTCGACGAAGCTGGGACCGTTTTTAAAAGAATATAATCCGCAGGTAAAAGATTATGTGCGTGTAAAAACGATCGTCGATAAAGTTGTTATCAAAAATCCGGAAAGGCCTTCAGAGGTGTTTTTCGAGAAGAATGTCATGTTCGCTGACCCTTCGCTGTTTAATATTTTCACCTTTAAACTCAAAGAAGGAAATCCAAAGGCAGTGCTGGAAAACCCATTCGACGTGGTTATTTCCGAACGTGCCGCCATAAAATATTTCGGTGATGCAGACCCTGTCGGAAAAACGCTGATATACGAAGGAAAACATCCATTGCGCATCACGGGAATCGCCGAAAACCCGCCGTCAAACTCCACTTTCAATTTTGATTTTATACTCTCATCCCTGACATTTCCTGCGCTAAGCGAACACAACAAAAACGCCTGGGACAATGCCGGAGCATTCAACATTTACCTGCTTCTGGATTCAGAGAAGTCGGTAGCGGCGGTAGAAAAAAATATCAAACGGGAAGGCCAGCGCACCGGCGCATTTGATAATCAGGCCGATTACATGCTTGAAGGCTTCTCCACAACGCATTTAGGTAACAATTTCAATGACTCAGGTAACTCCAAACTAATCACCATTTTTGCCGGTGTTGCATTGTTGATCCTCTCGCTTGCACTGTTCAATTACATGAGCCTCACCACCGCACGCGCCACGCTACGGGCCAAGGAAGTGGGCGTACGCAAAGTGATAGGCGCGGGTAGGAGAGGTTTGGTCCGCCAGTTTTATACAGAGTCCGTCCTTGTATGCCTGCTTGCGTTTTCGCTTGCATTTATTTTTGTATTGCTCTTGCAGCAGCCATTTTACAAGTTGCTTAATCTCCAAATTGATGCCTCCTTCTTGATATCCCCTTCATTCGTAGGGTTTTTGGTTGTCCTGCTTTTCCTTTCTGCTTTAATCGCCGGGAGTTATCCGGCTTTGATCTTGTCCGGTTTTGCTCCACTGGATGTGTTAAAGGGACGGTTTGGAGGAAATCACGGTGGCGCCACATTGCGGAGGTTATTTATGGTTTTCCAATTTACGGTTTCCATAGCGCTCATTATCTGCAGTCTGGTTGTAAAAAACCAGCTGTCATTTATGCAAAACAAGAAGCTGGGACTATATAAGGACCAGATCCTGAGCATTCCGCTGTCAGCGACGGTTGCGAAAAGCTATTTTCCACTTCGAGATGAAATAAGACAACAGGTCGGCGTCCAAAATGTAACGGTCACTAATGCAGGGCTTTTCAAAGGTTATAACATGTGGTTTGTCAAAAATTTCACGACAAAAACGGATGTTGGCCTCGCTAATATGATCACCGATAATCAGTTTGTGAAAACCCTTGGCTTGAAATGGAAAACGGAGCCAGCTGCCGGTGTAATGAAAAATCGTAATCACGTGCTGCTGAATGAGACCGCCATCAAGGAGCTGGGTATTAAGGGAAATCCGGTTGGGCAATTGCTGGGTGAGAAGGATGAGATTGCGGGCATTGTACAGGACTTTCATTTCACTTCGCTGCAAAATGGCATTAAGGCCATGGAATTAATTATCGTGAGCGACACCACCAATATCCTCAATTTTCCAGGATCAAATGGGGTGCTTTACGCCCGGCTGGATCCAAATGCGGAGATTCAGGAGAAGGTCGAATTGATTGGAAAAATTTTCAAGAAGTACGATCGGGAGAAACCATTCGAATATTATTTTTTGGATGACGCTTTCAATGAAACATTTAAAACAGAGATTAGAATGTCTGCAATGTTCTCCGTTTTTACCGGTCTGGCGATCTTTATTGCTTGCATGGGGCTTTTCGGACTGGTTACTTTCACCGCCGAAACCCGTACCAAGGAAATTGGCATCCGCAAAGTGCTTGGCGCGTCGGTTTCAGCCATTGTGACATTGCTTTCCAGGGATTTTGTAAAGCTTGTGGTGATAGCCATTGTGCTTGCCATGCCGGTTGCTTACTATTTCATGGATAAGTGGTTGCAGGATTTCACTTATAAAATTCAGATGCCCGTATGGATATTCGTCGCAGCCGGCAGCCTCGCGATTACCATTGCATTGATTACCATCAGTTTCCAGAGTGTGAGAGCCGCATTAATGAATCCGGTCGAGTCTTTGAAAAATGAATGAGCTGGTCTTAGCCTAAAAATCTAAATTTATGCTTAAAAATCATCTGAAAATTGCGCTGCGGACGGTTTTGCGTTACCGCAATTACACTATCCTGAATGTGATGGGCCTGTCTGTTGGCGTGGCCGCGTGCTTATTGCTTTATGTCGTCTATTCGTACGAATCCGGGTTTGACAAATTTCACAGCAAATACGACCGCATTTACCGCATAGTAAGGCAAACGGATTATGCCACCGGACAAACCGATTTCACACCCGGAAACCCACTCCCATTTTTCGCGGCGTTGAAAGTCGATGTTCCGCAGTTCGAAAAGCTCGTGCCTATTTATGGCACATTAGATCCGCAGGTAACGATCCTGGGAAAAGATGCAAACAAACAGACTTCCACCAAGAAGTTTTACGAGGATAATGAGGGATTGCTCACTGTTCCAGAGTTTTTCGATGTTTTTGATTTCCCATTTTTGGAAGGGTCAAAGGCCGTTTTGAAGGATCCCAATGTGATCGTGCTTTCGCAGAGGCAGGCGGAAAAATACTTTGGCAAATGGCAGGAAGCCATGGGACAATTTGTTAAGATCAATAATAAAACGGTAATGAAAGTGGGCGGGATTCTCGCTAATCCGCCTGTCAATACAGATTTCCCGATTGATATCGTGGTTTCTTATGAATCTAAAAGGCAGCAGCCGTTGTTGTTCGGCTTCGGTGGTTTTGAGAGCTGGGGCGGAACGAGCAGCAGTGATCAGTTATTCGTGCTTTTACCCGAAAAAGTAAAGCCTGCGACCATCGATCAGCTTTTGGTAAAATTCGTTGCCAAACATTACGACAGCAAAAAAGACAATTTCAAGATCACCCATTTTCTCAGCCCGCTCTCCGATCAGCATTACGACGACCGCTTTCCCAATTATTCCGATCATATCATTGCCAAAAACGTGCTTTGGACGCTCGTTATCATTGGAATCCTGATCATTTCGATGGCCTGCATCAACTTTGTCAACCTTGCCACTGTTCAGTCCACCCGTCGTTCAAAAGAAGTGGGCGTGCGGAAAGTGCTGGGCAGCGGCCGTTCGGAACTGATGCGCCAGTTTTTGAGTGAAACTGTGCTTATTGTTGGATTTGCGGTTGTTATGGGTGTGATCATTGCCGTGCTCAGCATGCCGTTGCTCGGTAAAATCTCACGTGTTCCGGCCGATCTGCCTGTTATACAAAACCCCCGGCTCTGGCTTTTTATAGCCGGTTTGGCAATAGTGGTAAGCTTTGTAGCAGGGTTTTATCCAGCCGTGGTTATGTCCGGGTTCAGGCCCATTGAAGCTATCAAAAGCAAGATCGCGAACCGGTCGCTTGGAGGGGTCTCTTTACAAAAAACGCTTATTATTGTTCAATTCGGCATTTCTCAGATTCTGGTTGTAGGCACCATTGTAACCATTGCACAGATGAAATACATCAGCAACCTTGATCTTGGGTTTGTCAAAGAAGGCGTTTATTCGGTGAATTTGGATGAGGCATATAAGAGCCGTTTTGAGACATTCAGAAACCAACTTTTGCAAAATCCTGACATTTCTTCGGCAAGTTTTTCGTCCGATGTCCCGTCATCCGACAACAACTGGTCGGGCAATTTTGCGTTTGATAACAGAGGGAAAGACGAAGATTTCCAATTATTTACCAAATTTGCGGACGAAAAATATTTTAAAACCTACGGAATGGAATTTGCAGCCGGCGGGCCATATCTGGCTGGGGATTCCATTGGATCGTGTGTAGTGAATGAAACCTTTCTTCGCAAGGTCGGCATTAAAAATCCCGAGCAGGCCATTGGCAAGAACATCAGCATTGGTCGAGGCAAATGGCAGCCTATTGTGGGTGTGGTAAAGGATTTTAAGGCTAATTCCGCCCGGGATGCTGCCAAGGCCATGGTAATCCAGCCCAGCTCCGAATTTTACTGGTATGCGGGAATCAAGATGCAGACTAAAAACGTGTCGAGGGCCGTAGCCGCAATCGAAAAAACATACGCGCAGGTATTTCCGGAAGTGACCATGCAAGGGAAATTCTTTAACCAAAGTATTGAAGAATTTTACAACCAGGAACGACAATTGAGCCTGCTATATCAGATTTTTGCCGGACTTTCGATTTTTATCGCGTGCCTCGGCCTTTTTGGTCTTGCCACGTTTATGGCGCAGCAGCGTATGAAGGAAATTGGTGTCAGAAAAGTGCTTGGCGCGTCTGTTTCAAGTATCGTAGGATTGCTTTCACGAGATTTTCTCGTGCTAGTTTTGATCGCCATTTTACTTGCATCGCCAGTTGCCTGGTATTTTATGGATAAATGGCTGCAAGACTTTGAGGATAAAATCAATATCAGCTGGTGGATGTTCGCAGTAAGCGCTTTGTTAGCTATTTTGATCGCATTCACGACGGTTAGTTTTCAGAGCATTAAGGCTGCGTTAATGAACCCTGTTAAGTCGCTCAGAAGTGATTAGCGTATATCGCTTACCGATTAGTAATTTTTGGAATATTCGCTTTGATAATACATAGAATATTTTGTAATATTTGTTGAATCATAGCCATATTTAACTACCTCAAACTACTATTCGTATGCGCCGTACGCTCTATTATTCCCTTGTTTTTGCCTTAATGCTCTTCGCGCAATCCTGCGTGGATCACGAGCTGCCGGGAACCCCGCCACAAATGGAAACGCTGGAATTCAGTTCCGGTAACGGTTGGAAGTGCAGTGTTACCTTTAATCTGGATATCAAGGACGTCGGGACAATTCCCGTGAAAGAATATGGAATGGTGTATACTACATCCGGAAAAGGAAATGCGCCCCTGGCTAATCCGGTTGTTGAAACCGATTTTAAGCAAGTTTTCCCAATGCCATTTTTGCCCGGGAAAAAAACCAAGTTGAATGAAGTTAGCAACACTTGCGGCCCTTATGTATACTATCGGGCATATGCAATTCTGGAAGACGGCACAGTCGTTTATGGCCAGGAGATCGAATTTAAAGATGTTTAATTAAGATTCTTAATGTTCACACTGACAAATCAGCTGTTCGATTTCGGACAGCTGATTTTTTGTTTTAGAGCATAATATATTGATAATAAGGTGTTTGTAATTCATTTGGAATTTGGCACATATGTTTTGGAAAGCCGTTGGGCGCTCCGCCTTCGTGAACTGACAATCCTTCGAACCAAAGCTATGTTTAAGAATTATCTCAAAATTGCCCTTCGGAATTTGTGGAAACACAAAGTATTCTCTTTTATCAATATCATGGGCCTGACAGTGGGGATGTCGGCCTGCTTTCTGATATTTCTTTATGTAAACTTCGAGCTGAGTTATGATGCGTTTAACACCAAATCAGACCGCATTTACAGGCTGGTAACAGACATCAAGACGCCCTCCGAAACCATCAACGCAGGCATTACTTCCTGGGCTTTTGCGCCCAGCATTAAAAGTGATTTTCCAGAAGTGGAGGCCTTCACGCGCGTGAGTGGCGGGAGTTTTCTGGTGAGAAAAGGAGACATTAAGTTCCAGGAAGACAAAACGGTTTTCGCGGACTCAACGCTGTTTCAGGTGTTTGATTTCAAACTGATCAAAGGTGATCCTAAAACTGCATTAAAAGATCAGCTAAGCATTGTTTTCACAGAAAAAGCAGCAAAAAAATATTTTGGGGACGCCGATCCGGTGGGGCAGACATTGCTCCTTTCGGGCGACGGCTTACCGGCAAAGGTGACGGGTGTTATGAAGGACATTCCTGAAAATTCCCAGATCAAAGGCGATATGTTCGTGTCAATGACCACGATGACCCAGCGGTTCAATAAAGGACTCGACGATCAATGGGGTAATTTCGGCGCAACAACTTACTTACTTCTCGTTCCCGGCACGACCAAAACGGCGCTTGAAAACAAATTCCCTGCATTCCTCGAAAGACGTGCCGGCAAGACGATGAAAGAGTCGCAAATGTATTATAAGCTCTTCTTGGAGCCTTTGCGTGATGTTTATCTTAAATCAACAAGGGACACGGCAGAATCCGGCAGCATGAACAATGTATATGTGTTCTCGGTCGTGGCGGTATTTATTCTGCTGATCGCCTGCATCAATTTTGTAAATCTAACCACGGCCCGGTCTGTTGAGCGTGCGAAGGAAGTAGGAATAAGAAAAGTTGTTGGTGCGCCTAAAATGCTAGTAGCGAGGCAATTTATCAGCGAATCCATTCTGTTATGTCTGATTGCATTTGTATTTGCCGTTGTACTGTCCACCGCATTAATTCCTTTGTTCAACAATCTTTCCGGCAAAGTGATCAGCACCGGCATTTTGGACAATCTGCCTTTTGTAGCGGGAATGTTCGTCGCTGCAATTCTTATTGGCATATTGGCGGGCATTTATCCTGCATTGGTGTTGTCATCATTTGAGCCCGTAGTTGTTCTGAAAGGGCGTTTTACTACGAGTGTAAAAGGGATTTTATTAAGAAAATCATTGGTAACCATTCAATTCGCGATATCCATTGCACTGATCATTGCGACAATCGTGGTTTACATTCAAATGGATTTCATGCGCAACCGCGATCTTGGGTTTAGTAAGGATCAAATGATGATCGTAAACTCGCAGGGCGATCCTAAAAAGGATGCATTCAAGCAATCGCTGGCAGATATAACGGGTGTGAAATCGACCGCGGCATCTTCCAGCGTGCCGGGCAGCGGGAATCCTGGGGCGTATTCCGAAATAGAGAATAAGAGCGGGGATTTACAGATCGCAAACCTCGATCTATACTTCGTAGATTTTGACTATATCCCTCAATTTGGCTTGAAAATGGCTGCGGGACGTCCGTTTTCAAGAGATTTCGGGACAGACACAACGCAGGCAATGGTCATGAATGAAGCAGCAGTTAAGCTCTTTGGTTACAGTTCACCCGAGGAAGCCATTGGTCGCAGGTTTAAGCAATGGGGCCGCGAGGGTAAGATTGTAGGCGTTGTCAAAGATTTTCACTTCCGGTCGTTGCAGGAAACCATTAAGCCGCTGACAATGCGCATTGAGCCGCGCGGCAGCGAACTGGTTTCAATCAAGATTGACGGCGGCAACATTAAAGAAACCGTTGCAGCTGTGGAGCAAAAATGGAAGACAATTATGCCCAACCGGCCATTTAGCTACTATTTTATGGACGAGTTCTTCGACAGACAATATAGAAGTGAAGAGCGTTTTGAGAAGCTTTTCTTCAATTTTGCTATCCTTGCGATCTTCATTTCCTGCCTCGGATTACTAGGTCTGGCTTCTTATAGCACGATGCAGCGCACAAAGGAGATTGGCGTTCGGAAAGTGATGGGCGCATCCACGGGCAGCATTGTCGGGTTATTGTCAAAAGACTTCTTGAAACTGGTGCTTATCGCATTTGTAATAGCCTCGCCGATAGCATATTATGGAATGTATCGCTGGCTGGAAAACTTTGCCTATAAAACAGACATTTACTGGTGGATATTTGCGATAGCAGCCTTTCTTTCAGCCGCTATTGCGTTCGCGACGGTGAGTTTTCAGAGTATAAGGGCTGCATTGATGAATCCGGTGAAGAGCCTTAGGAGTGAATGAGTCAATTTTGAATGAGTGAATGAGTGAATGTCTGAATGTTTTATGCTTCGAAATTATTTTAGGATTGCCTGGCGGAATTTGGTGAAGAACAAGGTTTACTCGGCTATTAATATGACCGGATTGGGCATAGGAATGGCTGGGGCGATCATTATTTTTCAGCTGGTTTCTTATCATTTGGGGGTTGATAAGCATCATCAGCATGCGGACAAAATTTTTCGGATGGTGGTGGATCTCCATTTGGAAGACGGTTCTGTGGAGCATGAGAGAGGGTCTGCTTTTCCTTTACATACTACGCTTAGGAAAGAGTTTGCCAATGTTGCCCACGCAGCTTACCTGGCGGATCGGGAGTTGACGGTCAGCATTGAGCAGCCAAACAATACTAAGCGGTTTTTTGAGAAATTATCGGCCGCTTTCACCGATTCGGAGTTCTTTAAAATATTTGACTACCAATTTGTCGCCGGCAATGCTGCTGTTCTGAATTTGCCCAATCAGGCTGTTATTACAGAGCGTTATGCCCGGAAATACTTTGGCAAATCCAATCCGATGGGCCATTTGATCCGGCTTAACAATGTTGAAAATGTGAGTGTTGCAGGAGTCATCAAGGATTTCCCAGAGCAAACCGATTTCAAAAAGGACGTTTTCGTTTCGCTTCCCACGTTGAAAAAGTTGGTCCCCGAGTATGGTTATGAAGACTGGGGCTGGATCGACAGCAACCGGGAAACATTCATCAGTTTGCGCTCGGCGGAGGACAAAGATGCACTGGAAAAGCAAATGATCGGATTTGCGAAAAAGATCCATGGCGCTGACAGCAATGTGTTCCACTATCATTTGCAGCCGCTTTCAGATATCCATTTCAACATCAGCTATGGCGGTAAGATCAAATATTACACGATTGTAATGCTCGCAACGGTTGGTTTGCTTTTGATACTCATCGCGTGTTTCAATTTTATCAACATTTCAACCGCGCAATCTTTTAAAAGAAGTAAGGAAGTAGGGATCAGAAAAGTGCTTGGCGTGTCGCAGTTGCAGGTTTTCTGGCTTTTCATTCACGAAGCTGCCTTATTCAGCATTATATCATTCGTTTTTTCTATAATTCTTTCCAAAATACTGATCCCGATGATCAGTAACTGGCTGGAAGTTAATTTAGATGTTAATCTTTTTGCCGATTATAGTCTGCTCGCATTCAGTGTTTTACTGTTGTTCTTCGTTGTCTGTGTGGCCGGAATTTATCCTGCTTTGATTATTTCCAATTTGAATCCGGTTCGTGCGATCAAGGGACTGTCAGCCGAAAATGAACGAGGTTCATTTTCCGTCAGAAAAGGCCTTGTAGTCGCGCAGTTTAGCATTTCATTTGTTTTGATTGCCGTTTCCATGGTGATCATCCTCCAATCCAGATATTTGAAAAATAAGGACTTAGGCTTAAATAAGGACCTGATTTTGCATGTAGCACTGCCGGAAACAGAAACAGCGAAAATAACTGCGCTTAGCAATGAGATTCCGAGGATTAAAGAAGTTTCGAGCATTTCATTTTTCCGAAATCCACCGTCTTCACAGGCAGGAAACGGTGGCAGCATTAAATTTGAAAACCGTGATTGGGAAAAGTTTGTGGCCAGGTCCAGGGTTGCGGATAACCATTATGTGGCCACTTACGGGCTGAAACTCATTGCCGGTCGCAATCCCACTCAGTCTGATACGCTCAGTGAATTGCTCGTTAATAGTAAGTTAGTCAAGGCGTTGGGATTAAAATCGCCTGAGGAAGCGCTGAATAAACGTTTGGTAGTTGGGGATATGGATAACAAATCTGGCGTGATTGTTGGTGTGCTGTCCGACTTCAATAATGCAGATCTTTATTCCAACATTGAGCCAACTATTATTTATGCTTCCAAAAGACATTACCGCAGCGCAGGAATCAAGCTGCAAAATCTTAGCGCTTCCACGATTCCGGACATTATGAAGGTTTGGCAGAAACAATTTCCCGAATATGTGTTCCAATATAGTTTTTACGACGAAGAGATTGCCGGATTTTACAAAAGGGAAGAGCTGGCCTCTAATCTGACGTCTATGTTTTCGCTTCTTTCCGTATTCCTGTCTTGCTTAGGGTTGTTTGGCCTAGCATTGTTTTCCATTGAACAACGCACCAAAGAAATCGGCATTCGTAAAGTTTTGGGCGCTTCCATTGCGGGTATAACCACTTTATTATCCATGGATTTTCTGCGGCTTGTTGTTCTTGCGATCATTATAGCCAGCCCGGTTTCCTATTATTTTATGAACAAATGGTTGCAGGATTTTGCATACAGGATTGACATCGAATGGTGGATTTTTGCTCTTTCCGCGGTTTTGGCAATCCTCATTGCTTTTCTGACAGTTGGTTACCATTCCGTTAAGGCCGCGCTTGCGAATCCTGTGAAAACGCTGAGATAAAGAAGTAAATCACTCATAAACGGGTTTGCTATGATCAAGAACTATTTGAAAATCGCCTGGCGAAACCTTTTGAAGGAACGCCAGTTTACATTGCTCAACCTGATCGGGCTTTCTACCGGACTGGCCTGCACATTGCTCATTTATCTTTGGGTAAACGACGAGCTGCATGTCGACAAATACAACGAAAAGGACGACCGGATGTATCAGATCATGGCGAACCATAAGAGTGAGGACGGCATTAAAACGATTCAACACACCGCCGGCCCGCTCGCTACTTCCCTGGCTGCGGAGTTCCCTGAGGTCGAAAATGCGGTAACGGTCCTTCCTGCGTCCTGGTTTTCGGATAAAGGAACCGTCACTTTTAATGATACACACCTGAAAGCCGGTGGGCAGTTTGTAGGAAGAGATTATTTCAATGTGTTCAGCTGCCCGGTCATTGACGGCGACGCTAAAAGTCTTTTCAGGGACAATCAGACCGTAGGCATTTCGTATGCTTTGGCACTGAAACTGTTTCATACGACCGATAATATTATTGGTAAAACGATAAAATGGGAACATGGCGAGTTTGGTGGCATGTACAACATTGGCCTGATTTTCAAAGAGAATCCTGCAAACGCGACTGAGCATTTCGACCTGCTTTTCAATTTTGATCTGTATGTGGCAAAGCGGGAGGGCATGAAATCCTGGTCCAACAGCGATCCGAACACCTATGTAATTTTAAGGCAAGAGGCAGACAGTGAGGGGTTTAATACCAAGATCAAGGCATTTCTCACTACAAAGGACAAAGGCACTGACATTACTTTGCTGGCAGTCAAGTTTTCGGATAAATATCTGCATGGACATTTCGAAAACGGCGTTCAGGCCGGTGGCAGAATTACTTATGTTCGGCTTTTCTCTATCATAGCATTATTTATTCTCATTATTGCCTGCATTAATTTTATGAATTTGTCCACCGCTAAGGCATCAGGCAGGATGAAGGAAGTGGGTATTAAGAAGGCGATTGGCGCGAAGCGGGGATCATTGGTGGCGCAATATCTCGGCGAATCGGTAATGATGGCATTTTTAGCATTGTTTGTCGCTATCGCGCTGGTTTTCTTACTATTGCCTCAGTTCAACCAGGTTACCGGCAAGAATATTATACTGGATTTTGATATAAAAATGGTTGCCTCGGCGCTGGTTATCACATTGGTAACCGGACTTATTGCAGGCAGTTATCCGGCCTTTTATTTATCGGGTTTCAATACAATTTCGGTTCTGAAAGGCGCATTCAAAACCTCTGTCAGCGAACTTTGGCTGAGGAAAGGGCTGGTTGTATTTCAATTCACGATCTCGGTTATTTTTATCGTTTCCGTGCTGGTCGTTTACCGGCAGATCAAATTTATTCAGGCCAAAAATCTGGGTTACAGCCGCGATAACATTATCCATTTTGAAATTCCAATGAGCATGGACTCGGCGAGTTTGAAACGTTCCGAAGCGTTTGTAGGTCAGCTCAAAGAATTGCCGGGAGTTAAAAATGTATCCAGTTACTATCACGACCTGACAGGCAGCCATGGCGCCATTTCCGACATGCAATGGCCGGGAAAACAGCCTGGAAAAAATGTCGATTTCGCCAACCTGGAAGTGGGTTACAACTTCATTGAAACAGCGGGTATGCAACTGAAAGAGGGTCGTAGCTTCTCGCAAAACAGTAATTCGCAAAAAGAGATCGTGTTCAATGAGGCGGCTATCAAAAGCATGGGGCTCAAAGATCCGGTTGGGAAGACGGTGAAGTTCTGGGATCAGAAACGACAGATCGTGGGAGTTGTCAAAGATTTTAATTTTGAGTCGCTGTACGAAAAAGTGAAGCCATGCTTTTTCCAGACTTACCCGGTAATGCCTAACATTATGGTAAAAATGCAGGCCGGAACCGAAACACAGACGATTGCGCGGGTTAAGCAAACATTTGCTGACTTCCACAAAGGCAATGTATTTGAATATCAGTTTTTGGATGAGAATTACAATGCACTATACGCATCAGAGCAGCGCATTGGCATTTTATCTCAATATTTTGCGGGACTTGCGATCCTGATCTCATGCCTCGGATTGTTCGGGCTTGCCGCTTTCACCGCACAGCGGCGACAGAAGGAAATCGGGATCAGGAAAGTAGTGGGCGCGACCATACAAGACGTTACCATGTTGCTTTCCGTCGATTTCCTCAAACTGGTCATGATCGCGATGATCATTGCTTTCCCGCTGATTGGCTGGGCTATGAACCGCTGGCTGCAGGGGTTTGCCTATCATGCGGAGATCGGGATTAATGTATTTCTGATTTCTGCGGTTTCTATCTGCACATTAGCATTGGTTACGGTTGGATATCAGGCTATTAAGGCCGCTGTTATGGATCCGGTAAAGAGTTTGAAAAGCGAGTAAAACCACAATCTTATGATACGAAACTATTTGAAAATCGCTTGGCGAAGCCTGTTGAAAAACAAGGTTTATAGCACCATTAATGTATTTGGGCTAGCCATCGGCATCACTACCTGCACGCTCATCACATTATATGTGCTGGATGAGATCAGCTATGATAAGCATCATGTGGACCGTGAGCGGATTTTTCGGGTCGCGTCGGATGTGCAGGGCGAAAAGTGGGTTGCAGCTCCGGGGCCATTGGCAGCTGGTTTAAAGCGCGATTTTCCAGAAGTGGAGCAGGTCACCAGGCTACTGAGAATGCCGGGTATCGATAAATTCCTGTTAAAAAATCAAACGGGCGAAAAGCAGTTTTATGAGACCAATGGCTATTATGTCGATTCAACTTTCTTTCAGATTTTCACGTATGATTTTAAATATGGTGATCAGAAAACGGCATTGAACCAGCCTAATTCGATCATTATAACGGAGGATATTGCAAGCAAGATGTTTGGCAATGTAAATCCTGTGGATAAGGTGATTAATGTTAACCTTCCATTCGCCGTTACTGCGTATACTGTTAAAGGTGTACTCCGGAATAACGGCCACAAGTCACACATTCCGGCCAATATGCTGCTTTCCATGAACAACAGCGATGTAGGCCAATGGGCACGCGGGCAAACAAACTGGGCGTCTAACAATATTTTTCATACTTATTTCAAACTGAAAGATGCAGATCAGGCGGCTGCGCTCGAAGGAAAGCTGGGTGCATTTTTAAAGAGGAATGGCGCAGCGGATTTCAAGGTGATGCAGATTTCAAAAAAGCTTTTTATTCAGCCATTAACCGATATCTATCTTTATTCGAATTTTGATTTTGAAGTAGCGCCAAACGGAAATGTCAAATACCTCTACATTTTTGGATCGGTGGCAGCGTTTCTGTTGCTGATCGCCTGCATTAACTTCATGAACCTGAGCACGGCCAGAAGTGAAAAGCGTGCCAAGGAAGTGGGAGTGAAAAAAGTGGTGGGTGCGGCAAGGAGTTCGCTGGTAGGCCAGTTTTTATGGGAATCACTGCTGCTGAGCATGTTGGCGCTTTTGATCTCGCTGCCGTTTCTCAAATTGCTTTTGCCATTATTTAATCAGCTGACGAATAAGACATTAACCTTACTGCAACATCCCGAGATCTACGGCTACTTGTTTGCTTTGACCATTATAACGGGCCTGCTGGCAGGTTTTTACCCGGCTTTTTATCTATCTTCTTTTTCTCCGATCGCGACTTTGAAAGGGAGATTTAAAAACAATATTTCGGCCGTTTTTGTACGAAAAGGACTCGTAGTTTTCCAATTCACGGTTTCCATCGTACTAATCCTCGGTGCGATTTTGATCAGCCAGCAGATGGAATATATGCGTAACCAAAACCTGGGTTTCAGCAAAAGCCAGAAGTTGATCCTGCCTTTGCAGACGACCGAAGCAGGTCAAAATTACAGGACTTTCAAAAATGAGATTGCCAACATTCCGCAAGTCAGATCGTCCGCTGTCGGCTCCACGTATCCAGGCATCGAGAATGTTTTGGACATGCTTTTTTACGCCGAGGGTAAGACAATGAAAGAAAATGTGGACGTTAGTTTTGCCAACATTGATAATGATTATATCAAAACACTGGGCATTCAATTGCTGCAAGGCAGAGGCTTTTCCAACCAATTTACAGCCGATTCCAATGCATTAATCCTGAATGAAGTTGCCATTAAAAAGCTCGGCTACAATATGGATAATGCGGTAGGGAAGAAGATTTATTCCGATTTTAATGACCGGAAAATTACCATGACGATTATTGGCGTCGTTAAGGATTATCATTTTGAGTCTTTGCAGCAAGAGATCAAGCCACTTGCGTTGACTGTCTCTCCCTTTTTTAGCTCCACAAATACTTATCTGATCGTGGATGTGCAGGGCGGCAATTATGGCGCTTTGATCGGGAAAATAGGGCAAGCGTGGAAAAAAATAAATCCCGGTTCACCTTTTGAATATTCCTTCCTGGACAGTGATTTTCAGAAAAACTACGAAAAGGAGGAACGGACATCCAATCTTGTACGCTATTTTTCATTCATCGGCGTCGTCATCGCATGCCTCGGATTATTTGGCCTGGCCACTTTCACCGCCGAGCAACGCACTAAGGAAATTGGCATCCGCAAAGTTTTGGGCGCTTCGGTAGCGAGCATTACGGGATTGTTCTCCGGCGATTTTCTGAAACTGGTCTTTATTGCCATCGTGATCGCCACGCCGATTTCCTGGTGGGCGATGAATAAGTGGCTGGAAAATTTCGCTTTCAAGACCATTGTTTCCTGGCAGATCTTTGTGATCGCAGGCATAGCGGCGATTTTGGTTGCATTTGTTACCATTAGTTTTCAAAGCATCAAAGCCGCCTTAACGAATCCGGTAAAAACATTGAAAAGTGAGTAAAAACAAAAGCCATGCTCAGAAACTATCTTAAAATCGCACGCAGGAACCTGCTGAAAAGTAAAGGTTACTCGGTTATCAACATTGGAGGGTTAGCCATTGGCATGGCAGTTTCCATGCTCGCCGGACTCTGGATCTATGACGAGTTATCATTCAATAAGAATCATAAAAACTACGACCGGATCGGGATGATCGTAGTTGATCAGGTGTTTGGCGGTGAATTGCAAACGTCAAAATCGGTTCCTTATCCCTTCATTCAGGAGCTGAAAACCAATTATAGCGAGAGTTTCAAGCACATCGTACCATCCACGCATACGAGCGAAAGCATTCTGACAGTAGGGGAGAAAAAACTGAATAGAAAAGGTCAGTTCATTGCGCCCGAAGGTCCAGAAATGTTGTCGCTGGAAATGCTTCGCGGGTCGTGGGCCAGCTTACAGGATCAGCAATCCATCATGTTGTCGGCGTCTGCGGCGAAAGCCCTTTTTGGTAAGAGCGATCCAATGAATCAGGTGGTTACGGTTAACTCGGATCTACATTTGAAAGTGTCAGGCATCTATGCCGATTTTCCGAAAAATTCGCAATTTTACGATGTTCAGTTTTTCGGAAGCTGGGATTATTTTGTTGCCAGGAATCAATATATGCGTGAAAAACAATGGGATAACCATGCATTGACAATTTTCGTGGAGGTTAAGCCAGATATCGATTTTGCGAAGGCTTCGTCGGCGATCAAAGATTCGGAATTAAATGCGATCAGGCATCTGGACAACATGAAAAACGAGGCCGCGACCAATCCGCAAATGTGGGTACATCCGATGAGCGACTGGCATCTTTATTCTAACTTCAAAAACGGGCAGGTGGATTCCGGGCCGGTGCAATATGTGTGGCTCGTGGGAGTGATCGGCTTTTTTGTCCTCTTACTGGCCTGCATTAACTTCATGAACCTGAGTACAGCGCGGTCCGAAAAGCGGGCCAAGGAAGTGGGCATCCGTAAGGCAATCGGATCGTTGCGCTTACAGTTGATCGGGCAGTTCTTTACTGAATCATTCCTCGTCGTATTGCTGGCATTTGCTATTGCGATGCTGTTATTAGATCTGTCCCTGCCGTGGTTCAATGATCTGTCTGCCAAGCAAATGAGTGTCCCTGCAACCAATCTGTATTTCTGGCTTACCAGCATCGCGTTTATTCTCATTACAGGCATTTTGTCGGGAAGTTATCCCGCATTGTATCTCACCTCTTTCCAACCCGTGAAGGTTTTGAAAGGAAGCATTATTCAGGTTGGACGTTTCGCTTCCTTGCCCCGTAAAGTGCTGGTCGTTATGCAGTTCACTGTTTCCATCGCGCTCGTAATTTGCACGATCATTATTTATAGTCAGGTCAATTTTGCCAAGAACCGTCCGGTAGGATATTCGCGCGATGGCTTGCTGATGGTGGAAATGAAGTCAGATGATTTTTATAAAAAGTCGGAGCTCATCAGCGCTGAACTGAAGCGGACGGGCGTTGTGGAAAATGTTGCTCTGTCGCAAAGTCCGGTTACGGATGTCTGGTCGCAGAACGGAGGTTTCAGTTGGAAAGGCATGACGATGGAAAATCCGCCTGGTTTCAGCACACTCACTGTCTCGCCGGAGTATGCGGATGTGGTGAACTGGAAGTTTCTAGCGGGCCGTAATTTTTCCAGTAATCTGGCATCTGATTCCGCCGGATTTGTCATCAACGAAACTGCTGCGAAGTTACTCGGTTTCAAGCAGCCCGTGGGTGAGACGGTAAGCTGGCAAAGTCATTGGATGACGAATGATATTAAAAAGAATTTCAGGATTTTGGGCGTTGTAAAAGATATGGTGATGGAATCTCCGTTCCAAAAAGTAGCGCCCAGCGTTTTTTTTCTATTTGGCGAACCTAACTGGATAAATATAAGGCTCAATGATCAGGTAAAGGCCAGTGCAGCATTACCCGAAATCGAAGCGGTGTTTCGGAAACTCACACCCACTGTGCCTTTTGAATACAAATTTGCCGACCAGGAGTACGATGCCAAATTCCGTTCCGAAGAGCGGATGGGAAAGCTGGCCGGTTTCTTCGCCTCTCTCGCCATTTTCATTTCGTGCCTGGGCCTTTTCGGACTGGCATCGTTTGTAGCTGAGCAACGGACCAAGGAAATTGGGATCCGCAAAGTTTTGGGCGCATCCGTCCGGAACCTCTGGCAAATGTTGTCCCAGGATTTTGTTCAGCTGGTGATCATTGCCGCCGTAATTGCCACGCCCATTGCCTGGTATGCCATGCAGGAATGGCTGGTGAAATACGCTTACCGAACTGAAGTGTCCTGGTGGATATTCGCAGGCACGGGCGTCGGTGCACTGTTGATTACATTACTTACCGTAAGTTATCAGGCCATTCGGGCAGCATTGCTTGATCCCGTGAAAACGTTGAAAAGTGAGTAGCATGAGGAACACCGGATAATAATATTGAAATAATTTATAGGTAGGAAGTATTTGTATAAACGTCTTTATCTTGCAGGGTAATCCTTCATTTAAGTGCGTTATGCTCAGGTTTAGACTGATTTTTTACACCACTATCTGCCTCTTTGCCTTTCGTTGTCTGCGTGTAAATGCGCAAACCGAGAATACTTTGCCCTTGGATTTGAAAGCTGGACTGGAAGCCGGTGCATACATTTCCTCCCCTGAAACGACCCCCTTCTGGCTGCGCACCAATCAATTTGGTATCGTGCCCAAGACCGGCCCGGCAGGACAAATTCAAGGCTCGATCCGGAGAGACTACGTTTTTTTCGACAGCCTTTCCAATCGGCCACGAAAGACAGATTGGGGATTTGCAGTCAATCCGGTTGTTACGTATAGTGACCATGATCAGTTCAATGTCCGGTTGCCCGAAGCGCATGTGAAGGCAAGGTTCAAAATGCTGGAAATTTACGCAGGAAGACGGCGCGAAGTAATGGGTTTGGGTGATACAACATTGTCCTCCGGTTTTTATGCGGGTTCGGGAAATGCATTGCCAATTCCAAAGGTGCAGATCGGGACTATAACATTTGTTCCGTTAAAATTTACACGCAATTTCCTGGCCGTACATGCAGGCTTCTCGCATGGATGGTTTGATACAGATTATATCAAGGGCGTCAGGCTTCATCAGAAATTCCTTTATTTCAGGCTGGGAAAGGTTAAATCCAAAAGCAAATTCTACCTGGGACTCAACCATAATGTACTTTGGGCGGGTCATTCGGAGGAGTTGAAAAAACACCCCGAATTGGCGTTGAATGGTGAATTGCCATCGTCCTGGAAGTTTTATCCTAATGTTGTGCTGGCCTACACTTCTAAAAATTGGTTTACCAAAAACGGTTACGGTTCATTTGACAGCTATCGGTTGGGCAATCATTTGGGGAGTTATGATTTTGCCTTTGAAACCAAGCTGGACGACAAGCAGCTTTTCATTTACCATCAACATCCGTTCGAAGACGTTTCCAGCATGATTTTCAAGAATGTGCCAGACGGGTTATTTGGTATTAATCTGAAAACCAATGCCTTGTCAAATAAATCGGGCTTTGCAGTAACACGCCTTACCCTCGAATTCCTGACAACGAAAGACCAGTCCGGATCTACGTTCTACATTCCCGGAAGCACTTTTCAGGGCGCTGATAATTATTTTAATCATTCTCAATATGCCAAGGGTTGGTCCTATTTTGACCGCACTGTCGGCACGCCGTTTATTGTCCCCGGTAAGGACATGGACCAATCCAATCCGACGAGTGGTCGCTATTTTCCTGGTAACCGTGTCAATGTTTGGTATGCAGGTGTGCAGGGAAGCTGGCGGAATACACTCGCACTCACATTGAAGGTTTCATACAGCCGTAACTTTGGGATGCCCGGAGAAGCATTTAATCCTGTTCGCGGCCAGTTATCCACTTATCTGGCTGGTGAATATGCATTTCCCCACTTGAAAAAGACTATGCTGACGGCAAAATTGGGCCTGGATAACGGCGATCTTTTTGTAAACTCTGCAGGCGGTTATTTTGGTATAAAAAGGACCTGGTAGAAGGGAATTTCAAGCTGTTCACAGCCGAACAAAGTTGTCCGATTTCGGACAACTTTGTTCGTTTTTAAGCGGTTAAGATATTGATAATTAACACATTGGTGTTGGTGGCATAAATTTGTTGCTGATCTCTTATCTTATTCCTGTCATACTATGCTCAAAAATTACCTGAAAATTGCTTTTCGCAATATCTGGAAGAATAAAGTCTTTTCCGGGATCAACATTATTGGCCTTGCGATAGGGATGGCCGCCTGCATCCTCATTATGGTTTTCGTTTTTTATGAAAACAGTTTTGATAAGATCCATTCCAAAAACATTTACCGGCTCGATGAAGTCCAGAAGTTCAAGGGCATGGTGGCACCTCAAAAAGTGGCCCTTTCCATGTTTCCTATGGGCCCGACACTCAAAAACGAGTATCCTGAGATAAAGAATTTCGTTCGCATCCGAAAGTTTGATAACGTCGGATTGCTTTACCAGGAAAAGAAATCAGAGCTGCCCAATGCGCTGTGGGTCGATTCGAACTTTCTGGAAATGTTTGACTACAAGCTCATTGACGGCCAAAAGCAGAATGTGCTGAAAGAGCCGAATACAGTGGTTCTTTCAGAGAAAAGCGTGGCGAGCATTTTTGGAAATCAAAACCCGATCGGCAAATCCATCATGCATTATGGCCAGGATACGCTAACATTTAAAGTGACCGGTGTCATGGAAAATGTTCCGGCCAACTCGCACCTGCAGTTCGACGCATTGTTTTCGTTCAGCACGATTATCAGGCCGGAAAATATGGATAACTGGGGCGGAAACTGGCTGGTAACTTACCTGGAACTCGCCCCCGATGCCAATATAGCCGCATTGGAAAAAAAGTTTCCTGCCTATCTGGGCCGGCACATGAGCAAAGAAGGAGCGGGTAATTATGAACTTTTTCTGCAACCGCTTGCAGATGTGCATGGGAAGTCAACGGAGATTACCCATGATTATATCAATTATCAGAAATTCGACCGCAGTTATACTTACATATTCTCCGTGATCGGCATCATTGTGCTGGTCATCGCCTGCGTTAACTTTATGAATTTGTCCACAGCCCGTTCCACTGGACGGGCCAAGGAAGTGGGGATCAGGAAATCTATTGGCGCACAACGGTTTCAGCTGGCCGGTCAGTTTATAGGCGAATCTATTTTGCTTGCTTTCATGGCATTGGTGCTGGCGATTGTGATGGTGAAGCTGCTGATTCCCGTGGTAAGCAATTTCAGTCAGCGTCAGCTTGATTTTGCCTTTTTTACTAACCCTTCGCTGCTATTAGGCATTTTGTCCGGAACCGTGGTGATTGGCATATTCTCCGGTTTGTACCCGGCCGCTTTTCTGTCGTCATTTCAGCCGATCGCGGTTTTGAAAGGCACATTAAAGACCGGAAAAGCGAGTTTCAGGAATTTGCTGGTTATCGCACAATTCTCGAGTGCTGTGTTTCTGATCATTGCTACGGGCTTCGCTGTAAAGCAGTTACGTTATATGGAACAGAAAGATCCGGGTTTTGACAAAGAACAGGTTCTGATTATTCCGCTCGATTCCAAGTCTGGGCCAAAATATCAGGCGCTGAAACAAGAATTGCTATCCAGCTCATTTGTGTCCGCCGTTACCGGTTCCCAGCAACGGCTCGGCAATAATCTGCACCAGACTGGTGTAACATTTCATGGCGATGGTCCGCAGAAGGAAATCGCTTCCTCGCAAGTGGTTGTGGATCCGGATTATTTGTCTTTATATAAAATTAAAATCATAGCTGGCAGGAATTTCCGTGACGATGCTGCGGATAATGCAAAGGCTTACATTGTCAATGAGTCACTGGCCAAAGAGCTTTTAAAGGATCAACCGAAATTGACGCTGCAAACATTGGTAGGAAAGCATTTTGGTTTTTCAGGCATGGATTCAGCCGGTGTGATCGTCGGAGTCGCGAAGGATTTCAACTTTAATTCGCTGCATCATAAAATAGAAACGCTTTGTCTTTTCAACCAAAAAGATTGGGGTTATGGAGAAATGTCTGTGCGGATAAAAGGCAAGGATGCCAAGCAGGCCATTGCGGGTATTCAGGGGGTATGGAACAACATTGTGCCTGGGCAGGAGTTTAAATATTCGTTTCTGGACGATCATTTTGCAACTTTATATAAGGCTGATAGTCAGGTAAGTGAGATCGTCGGTATTCTTGCCGGGATGGCTATTTTTGTGTCCTGTCTTGGTTTGTTCGGGCTGGCCTCATACTCGGCAGAACGCCGCATTAAGGAGATTGGCGTGCGCAAAGTAATGGGTGCGTCCGTTGCAGGCATTGTTGCGTTGCTTTCCAAGGATTTTTTAAAGCTCGTCATCGCCTCGATCATCATCGCGAGCCCCGTTGCCTGGTGGGCGGTAAGCACCTGGCTGAAAGATTTTGCGTATAGGATCGATATTGAATGGTGGATCTTCCTGCTGGCCGGTGCACTTTCTGTCGTGGTCGCGTTGCTTACCATCAGCTTCCAAAGCATTAAAGCAGCATTGACAAACCCCGTGAAATCATTACGAAGTGAGTAAATCAGATTTTCATTGCTAAATACCTCAGCTATGTTGAATTTCTAATCTATAATAATCATGAGCCATATCGCCATCCCAATCCCACCGCTTCAAGGAAAGCAGGAGATTAAAGTTGAAGTAACAATCAATGGTATCAAGCAGAACTTGTTTTACCGTGTCGAGCTTTTTTATTGGGAAGACTGCTCAAATCCGGTTGCACACCGTGCTGACTGCATCAGTGAAATGCTTTCGCACCACGATCCGGAATGGACGGTTTACTATATAGGCGCACCCAATGACGATTTCGTGCCGATCACATTTGTCAAAAAAGAAAGCCGGAATTTGCTTAGGGAGGCGATTGCTTAGTTTTTTACGATAAATCGGTTACAATTCGAAAATCTTTATTTGCATCATTGTTGCATTATTGAATCTGGTGGTTCTATATTTGCATCATTGTTGCATTTAAAGATTTTTTTATGAAAAAGAATTTATTCAAAACACTCTTGACACTTGGCTTTGTTTTCGCGCTTGCATCCTGCGATAAGGACGACGACAATCAGGTTGAGCCGGTCGCGCAAAGCGAATTCAAATTCATCCGGATCCTGGTTAATGATGAGGTTAGCAAGGAAATTTCACTTGTGGATCCTGTCAAGCTTACGGTTGAAAAGTTTGAAGCCCAGTTTCCGAAATCCGCATTGTATGGAACGCAGGCCGGCCGTTTTGGTGCGCTGGTTAACGGCGCCAATAATTTCGTACAGCTCTTTGATACCGGCTTTGAAGGTCACGGCGACCATGTGGACGTCAAAGGAACGCCCAAATTTGGCGCATTAACCGGCACAGGAAACAAGCCCACGCATTTTAAAAGCAAAGGCGATGAAATTATCACATTCAATGATGGTGACGGGACGCTTGCCATTGCAAAGGAAGCGGATTTTCATACGCCGGGAGCCAAAATGACGGTTATCAACACCGGAAACATTGCCCACCATGGCGCCATGACCAAGTTTGATAACGGCACTTATGCAGTAACTGAAAAAGACGGTTCCGTTGCCGGCACATTACCCGAACGCGTAAAGATCATTGACGCTTCCGGAAAAACACTTTTCGCTTCTACAATTCAAACAAAGGGCATTCACGGCAACGCTACGAATGGTTCAGTATCACTTTTTGGCTCTTCCAGCGGGATTCTGGTTGTAGAACCCAGCGGAAAACAAAGGCTTATAGCGCATCCTGCCGACTTTGGTGACGCGTGGTTCGGATCAATTCTGGAAGCGAAAGGGGCCGGGAAATTTATCGGATACACAGCAGCAAAAGGCGCCTACATGATTGATATAGTTGCTAATACAGTAACGCTCATTTTCGCCAATGCCGACATTATGCAGGTAAAAGTGGATTATGCGGGCAATAACCTTATCGCACTACTGCACAGCGGCGAAGTGCGGATTTTCGATCTGAAAACGAATTCTGAGAAGAAAGCCGGATCCGTAATTCCGCCAACGGCCAAAGATGAAACGCAAAAGCCTCAAATGGAAGCAACTACACGATTTATATACATTACCCAGCCCAAAAACGGAGAATTGCTGCGGATAAATGTCGCCGATTTTTCGAAAGTTGAAAAAATCAAAGTTTCAGCCACGCCTTATCGGTTGAGTGTGCTGGGCATTGAGTCAGACGAAAGTCATTAGCCATGATAAACCTTCCGGGTCGTCAAGATCCGGAGGGTTTTTTAAAACCAGTATTTTTCCGATTCAGGCAACGGTTTCCAGTCGCTTTTCGGTTCGAAGTGGTTCCAGATAATGGCGGATAGCTTGCGGATCAGCACATAGCCTTCGTTGTTCTTTTGCCAGGCCTGATCCTCCTGGTTTTTTGTGGCTACACAAAACACATAATCTCCATGAGGCGCGTGAATGACCAGCACTTCCGACTTGGCCTGATTCACCGCACCGCTCTTGGCAGCGATCTTGATGGTGGGCGGAACCTGCGAAATAGATTCTCCGTCCCAAAACTGCATGCCCAGATAACGATACATGCGCTCGCTTACTGCCGGACTGATCGCCTTACCATTGCGGATCATCGCCACCAGTTCAGCCATTTCGCGCGGCGTCGTTTGACCCCAGCCATATTTAGCCTGATTTTCTTTTCGTCCCGGTGTGCGGGAATTGACGCGGATATTGGCAAATCCGTTGTTATCCAGCCATTGGTTAATCGTTGCGCCGCCACCAGCCATTGCTTGAAGCCATAAACTTCCCGTGTTGTCACTCTGAGAGATCATCAGATGGACAATTTTTGGCAAAGCAATCCGGGTGCTATCCCGGAATGATCCCACAATGCCGTTATCGTATTTCAAAGAATCGCGATAGATCAGCTCCTGGTTGAACGCGACTTCCCCACGATTGATTTTGTCTAAAATTCCGCACAAAATGGGCACCTTAACCATGCTTGCTGTGGGGAAAACGGAATCCGCGTTCACTTCTGCGACACGGTTCGTTTTCAGATTGCGCACATAAATTCCCGCATCGCCTTTGAAACCCGCCATAGCAGCTTCCAGCTTTTTGACAAGCTTGTGATCCACGGTTGTTTTGCCAGCAGCGGATGGCTGGGCGTTTACAAATGATACAGAAAACAGTAGGATTGAAAGCAGGTAATTTCTCATTTAGTATTCTTCTTATCTTTTGAACCAACAAATTGAAGATGACCCCAGAATTCCGGGAAATGCATGTTAATGATGCCTTGCGGCGACCACACCCAATTGTATTCGGGCAGGACTTTACCTGTTTCAGGATTTCTTTTTCGTGCATATTTCCCATCCGCAGATACTTCGTGTTGCCAGTTTACACGGGAAAAGTTGATCCGCCATTGTGAACCGTTTACAGGGATGATCGCAGGCACATTTTCATTGGTGAGTGATGCAAATGGAATGGCTATTTCCAAAGTCCAGCGCTTGTCTGTGTCTTTGGCATTATTGAGCGTTCCCTCGATGCTTACAGCCGATTTGAGATCCTTAATGTCCCATTTCAACTGCGCCCGACCTCCTTTTTTGTAAGTTTTGGGCAGGAAAAGGTCAAATGTGTTGTTGATAGCATTTACTTCAAGCTCATAATAATTCTCTCCGTCGCTATCCGGATCAATAAACACTTCAAAGTCGTTTTCAAGGTAAACGATCTGGTCCTTTTTCTCCTGGTAAGCCCAGATGTGCGTTTCCTCGATCACCGCCGCAATGTATAGATACTCGTTGTCCCACAACATTTTGGCTTGTGTCTGCTGGTAAGGAAGCGGTTTTTTATTTCCTTCGATGTCAACAAACCGCGAAGTCCAGGGCGCTTTTTTCCAGGAGCGCTCGTCTAGCTTGCCATCTATTTTGATCGGACTTGCAGTCTGCTGGCAAATGTATTTTTTGGGATGGTCATTCTGGGCAAATGCTGCTTTGAATGTAATAAGGTTAGCGAGAAGAAGTAAAGAGGTAAGGTTCAGGTAATTCAATTTCACTTGCATTATTTTTTGTCATCAGCCAGCAAATCGCTGGCTTTCATCGGGTTGCTTAATAGTTTTTCAAATGCTTTCCAGCGCTTATCGGAGTCCTGGCCCGACGACTTTTCAATGTAGTTCTTGACCAGGTCCTGCCCGTAATTATAGTTGATCACATAACTTCTGTACTTTTTGATAAATCTGAGATAATCCGTTGCACCTTTTTCGGTCAGCAGGCAATAGTCTGTAAGCCAGCGCAATGCTTCTTTGTCAGCCATGGATTTGTTAACAAGGCCTCTTGCCACTTCATTCCGGGCATAATTGAGCGCCGAGCTGATTTTGAGCGATTCGAAATAAAGATGCGCTCCGGTTGTATCTATACCCGCGAGCGGCATAAGAACTTGCTTGCAATATTGCTCCTGTGAGTCGCCAGGAAATGCGATGGAGATGCCATAGTTGGCGCTTCCTTCGGCAATCAGTGACTGCGGACTAAAAAGCGGATAAAGCGAAATTTCCTGCGATCCTTTGTCGTGATAAATGTTTTTTTCCAAAAGCGCATTAAAAACGTGATGTCCGGGATAACCCTCATGGCACGCGAGGTCAATTGCCCTTTGGATAAAAATAGGCTGACTAATGTTGATTTGGATCAGGCTTTGGTAATTTCCTTTATACCAATTGTATCCCGACCAGGGTTTATCCGTCACATATTCCAGCTTAAAATTTTCGCCAGGAGGCAATGTATAATGTTGCAGCGTGCGCTTTCTGGCTTCTGCGATCGCAACCTGAAATACGGTGTCGATCTTGTCCTTTGGAAGCAAGAACCGGGAAGCCATTTTCTGGAAACGGTCGGGGAGAGGGCCCTTACCCGGCAGAATGCCATCCAATTTTGCGATCAGGTCCTGGAAATGTTTTTCATTATAAATAGGTGCCACCGCATCGAACAGTTCTTTTGATTCCGTGTCAAATGAGGCGCTCTCACCCGAAAAAATCCTGATCCTCCGCTCAAAGGCGGTTAGCTGTGACCCTAGCCAGCCTGCGCGGGAGCGGATGGTGTCATTGGCTGTGGCAGCGGCCAGTTCGGCAATTTGCTCTTTTAGTCTGGAAACCTGGACGATCAGGCTGTCTTTCGGGAAATTGGAAGTGTCCTTGACAGCCGCTGGACGAAGTGAATCCGGGCCATAATAGGCATCCACAAAGTCGGGATCATATTGTCCGATGGTCAGTCCCAGCGCCACATATTTCCGGCCAATTTGTTTGAGCTTTTCCTGATCGCCAGAAGACTGTTTTTTGGACGAACAGGCGATAATTATACACACAAGGATGCATGCAAAGATGCTTTTAAAGGTCATTGGAATGAGTATTAAGGTAAAACACCAGTTCCCACATTGGGTGTAAATTACACAGATTGATCGTAAACAGAACTGGAACAGTATTAATAAATATCAGAGAGTCCGGATATCGATCCCGGAATAAAGAACCCAGATAATAAAAAATATATGACTGCCAGGTATACCTACACAGAACAAGAGCTGACCTCCCTCCTGAAATCTAACGATCGTAGTGCCTTTGAATATCTGTATGATCACTATTCCTCGGCATTGTATGGGATCATTGTCAAGATCGTAAAAGATGAGGAGCGCGCCTGTGATGCAATGCAGGATACATTTCTGAAAATTTGGAAAAATATTGGCAGTTATAACCCTGAAAAGGGGACACTATTCACCTGGATTTTAAACATTGCCCGTAACACCGCCATTGACAAATTGCGTGTGGAGGTCAAAAAAGAGAAAGTTATTAAGCTGGAATCGGTTAGGGACGGAGATCTTTCCTCGATTGCCATATTTAACCCGCTTCCTGCGACCATGGATCTGAGATCGATCGTGGAGCGCTTGCTTCCTGAACGGAAATTGCTGATCGAAATGGTTTACTTTCAAGGATATACGCACGAAGAAGTTGCGGAACGGCTCAGCTTACCCCTGGGAACTGTTAAATCCAGAATCCGCAAGGCATTGCAAGAATTGCGGTATGTATTTGCCGTGGATGCTCCGGAAGCTATTTTTGCATGACATTCAAGCTCACAGCATCTTCATAGTAAGGTAATATTATAAAAAGTCTTAAAAAGCCCTCCATTCGTAATTATCGGATAGAGGGCTTTTCTTTTATAATATGTTGCTAACTTTCCGACTCATTATGCTTTATCAGTGACGGGGGACATTCATTTCAATAAGCAGGATTTTGGCGATGATTTCAGTTGGGGAGTGGCCACAGCTGCTTATCAGATAGAAGGCGCGGTCGATGAGGATGGCAGAGGGCCATGCGTTTGGGACAAGTTTGCCAATATCAAAGGGAAAATTAAGAATGGCGATAACGCGCACACTGCCTGTGATTTTTACCATCGTTATGAAGCTGATATTGAGCTTGTCCGCGCTCTCGGCTTCAAGGAATTCCGGTTTTCAATTTCCTGGTCACGCATTCTGCCACAAGGTTTCGGAGAGATTAATGAAGCTGGTATTGCATTCTATAACCGGCTGATTGACAAATGCCTGTCACTTAACATTGTTCCATGGATTACACTTTATCACTGGGATCTGCCGCAGGGCCTGGAAGATTTGGGCGGCTGGAAAAACAGGAATATTATGGAATGGTTTGAATCCTATGCAACCATTTGTGCAAAGGCATTTGGCGACAGGGTAAAAAAATGGATCGTGTTGAATGAACCCATGGCTGTTGTAGGACTTGGTTATACTACGGGCTTGCACGCGCCGGGTAGGAAAAGCATCGGGAATTTCCTGCCGGTTGTTCATCATCTTGCTATGTGCCAGGCCATTGGTGGCGCTGCCATACGGCAGAATGTTGCTGATGCTTATGTCGGAACGGCTGTTTCATGCTCCTACGTACACGCCGCGAGCGCCGAACTGAAAGACATACGAGCGGCAAAACGCGCTGACGCGCTCATGAACCGCCTGTTCATCGAACCTGCATTAGGGATGGGTTATCCAATCGACGCCTTTGGATTTTTGGGTAACATTAAAAAATATATGCACGCCGGAGATGCTGAAAGGCTTCGCTTTGATTTTGATTTTATAGGAATACAAAATTATTTCAGCGTCGTGGTGAAGCATTCTTATTTTGCACCCGTGGTTTGGCTGAAAGAAGTGCCTGCTAAACTCAGAAATGTGCCGGTAACCGCCATGGGCTGGGAGATCAGCGGCGACGGGATGTATGATATCCTCAAACAATTTAGTGCTTACAAAGGCATTAAGGAGATCATTGTCTCAGAAAACGGTGCAGCATTTCAAGACCATGTTGAGGCCAATGAAATTCATGATACCGAACGGAAATCATTTTATCAGGAATATCTGACCGCAATTTTAAAAGCAAAAAAGGACGGCATCAATGTAAGAGGTTATCTCGCCTGGACGCTCATGGACAATTTTGAATGGGCAGAAGGTTATGCAGCCCGATTTGGACTGGTATATTTGGATTTCCAAAGTCAGAAACGCATTATCAAGGATTCAGGTAAATGGTTTGCATCTTTCCTGAAAACCTGAAACGCCGCCACCGATCTATAAATTCAGAATGTTTTTTGCTTCTTTTTCGGAGTAATAAGGGCCAAGTTCGGCTTCGTCGATGATCTCCTGAACCTGTTCCTCTGAAGCAGGCACAGCTTTGCTGTTTGGGCTATCCTGATGCTGTTCGGTGAAGTCGATCATTCCTTTTTGTTTGAGGTTTTCAAGGATTTTAGTAATCAGTTCCTCTTCTGATTCATTCGTCACTTCAATGTGAAAGGTTTTCATAGTTTCAACTTTTTATTATGAATATATTAATCCAAAAATCGTACCGCTGGTGCAACCTCTCCGCCGTTTTTGGCATCATTCCTGAAAACCTAATCAACTTAGACATGAAAAACAGAAAATTACTAGTGTTAATGCTTTCCTTATTCACTGCTGGTGCTGTGATGGCCCAGAGTGATAGCGATAAGCCTTATGTCACCAAAAACTTCAACAGCGCCAATCTGAAAGAGCTTGCTGTTGAAACTTCCGGCGGGTCCATTACCGTAAATGGTGGACAGAACAGCGGATTTCAGGTTGAAATGTATGTCAAACCTAACAATTGGAACGGGAAGGATAACCTGAGTAAGGAAGACATCGAAGACCGCCTCGAAGACTACGATATTTTGATCGGCACGGAAGGAAACCGCGTCGTAGCAACTGCAAAACGGAAGAACAATGTAAAGTGGGACAACAAAAAAAGTATTTCCATCGGATTTAAAGTCTCTGCACCCAGGAACATTGCAACAAACCTGAAAACCAGCGGAGGCAGCATTCACATTGCTTCACTAACGGGCGAACAAAATTTTGCAACCAGCGGCGGAAGCCTGAAAGTGTCCGATCTGGACGGTGTAATCCGCGGAAGAACGTCTGGCGGCAGCATTGATGTCACCAATTGCAAGAAAGACATTGAGCTGCATACCAGCGGTGGAAGCATTAAAGCGACCGAACTGACAGGTAAAATTGAGCTTAAAACTTCGGGAGGCAGCATTACATTAAACAGCCTCGAAGGCGACATTGAAGCACGCACCAGCGGCGGAAGTGTGAAAGGGGATGATATCAAAGGCGCGCTGAACACAGGCACATCCGGTGGTTCAGTAAGGCTTGCAAATGTTTCCGGCAGTTTGCGGGCAAGCACGAGTGCTGGCAGCATTGAGGTGGAAATGGCCAAATTAGGCGAATATGTAGATCTTTCTAGTTCGGCAGGAAGTGTACGCGTTACGATGCCGATGGACAAAGGCGTGGATCTGGACTTGAAAGGGAATAAGGTTAATATCTCCCTTAAAAACTTTGACGGGGAAGCTGAAAAAGACCGTGTACGCGGCAAAATGAATGGTGGCGGCATTCCGGTTACGCTTTCTGCCAGCAGCGGAAGCGTTTATGTAAATCAATAATATAAATTAACATACACAAGCTGCGAAGATGCGGAAGCGTCTTCGCAGCTTTTTTGTGACCAAATCCCGAAACCAGCGTCAAAGCATAAAAATTCATCGCTTTGACATATGTTTCGTAAAATCAGAGATCTGCTGCAATCGTATTTTCGTATTTCAAAAAAGGAAGCAAGAGGCGCGTTGGTCCTCATGGTGCTTTGTTTGTTGTTACTGTGGTTTCCTTTCATCTTCCGCCGGTTTTTGCTTCCGGTTCTTCCCATTGATAAACAACCCGTTAATCTTAAAATGCTGGATAGCCTGGCGATTGAGCTTGAAAAGGCGAACCAGTCCAGGAACAGAAAATTCAAGCCATTTCCGAAAAAACAGTATACCAAAAAGCCGCCAAAATCCATCCGACTTTTCGATTTTGATCCTAATTCAGCGTCCGTTGAAGAACTTGAAACCCTGGGCATCCCGACCTTCCTCGCAAACCGAATTGAGAAGTTCCGTAGTAAGGGCGGCAAATTTCGTAAGAAAGAAGATTTGCTGAATATTTACGATTTTCCGTCCGAGCTGTTTCACAAGCTGGAAAAACACATTGTTTTTGCTTCTACAACTAATCCGGAAAAAATCAATGCTAAAACAGAAACATTAAAGGAAACCCGGAAAACAACTCATTCCACCTTCAACAGGCCTGCACAACCGGCTATTACACCGTTTGATATCAATACAGCCGATACAACGGAGCTTGTTAAACTGCGTGGGATAGGAAGTAAGCTTTCCATGCGCATTCTGAAATTCAGGGATGCATTAGGAGGGTTTCATACTACGGATCAGTACGCGGAAATTTTCGGGCTGGATTCGCTGGCACTGTCGGAATTGCACAGATACGGCAAGGTAAATAGTGCAGCGAAAAAGATCAACATTAACAGCATAACTGTCGAGGAATTGGGAAAACATTCCTATTTCAAAAACAAAAGGATTACCACGGCCATTATCAATTTTCGCCACCAGCATGGACCATTTCGTGTAGTTGACGATCTCAGGAAAGTGCGGGTCTTGGATGATAATATGATCAAAAAAATAGAGCCATATCTTCGTTTTGATTGAAATATGGCTCCATTTAAATGCTTAAAAGTTGGGTTTCAACATGTATTTGTTGTAGAAATTGTCAATCACTTTCACGGCTTCATCGGGTGTGTCCACGACGCTGATCAGTTTGAGGTCTTCGGGATTGATATTCCCTTCAGTGAGCATGGTTCCTTTAATCCAATCCAGCAGCCCGGTCCAGTAACTGGTCCCGACCAGGACGATAGGGAAGCGGCCGATTTTTTTGGTTTGGATCAAAGTCATCGCTTCAAACATTTCATCCAATGTTCCAAAACCGCCCGGCATGACAATAAATCCCTGTGAATATTTTACGAACATTACTTTCCTCACAAAAAAGAAATCGAAGTTAATGTTCTTGTCGGGATCGATGTAAATGTTGCTGTGTTGCTCAAAAGGGAGTTTGATATTTAATCCAACCGATTTTCCGCCCTGCTCCCGTGCGCCTTTGTTACCGGCCTCCATAATCCCGGGCCCACCGCCCGTGATAACACCATAACCGTGTCTTACCAGCTTGGCAGCAATATCTTCGGCCGTTTTATAATGTGGGTTGTCCGAAAGCGTCCTTGCCGATCCGAAAATGGAAACGCAGGGTCCGATTTTGGCGAGCTTGTCAAAACCTTCGACGAACTCTGCCATAACCTTAAATACAACCCACGAATCCGCACTCTTTATTTCATTCCAATTTCTGTCTTCAAAAGCCTCTTTGATCCGCTTTTCATCTTCGGGAACCGCGGGGTTCATGAGGGAAACATCTATTAACTCAGCATTTGTTGGTTTTGCTTCTTCACTCATATTCGGGATATTCAATTTAGTTGTTGAAGGAGATAATCGTAACTTTGTTGCCTGCTTCATTAAAAATATAAAATATTAACTTTAACCGTCGCTGGTGATAAAGCAGACGGTTACAATTAACAAAAAAGTAATGAGAAAAATTGCTATCGGTTCGGATCACGCGGGTTTTCCATACAAGGAACCGGTCATTAACTGGTTAACGACGAATGGTTTTGAAGTGAAGGATTTCGGCACATACAGTGCTGACTCTGCTGATTATGCAGATTTTGCCCATCCTGTTGCAAGCGGCGTTGAAAGCGGTGAGTTTGAAAAAGGCGTGTTACTTTGCGGTAGCGGCCAGGGTGTGTGCATTACGGCCAACAAGCACCAGGGAATCCGCGCAGCATTGGTTTGGGATTTGCCATTGGCAGCATTAGCACGCCAGCATAACGATGCAAATATTATTTGCATACCCGTTCGATTTATCGAACTGGAAACGGCACTGGCAAGCGTAGGCGCTTTTTTGGCAACGGAATTTGAAGGAGGCCGCCACCAGACGCGCGTAGACAAAATTGCCTGCTAAATTTTGCGCTGGTAAATCCCTTTCCAGGGGCTTAATTCATATTGTTGCCTCAATGCCGGAACCCGATAGAGCAGTTTCGGCATAATGTTCACTTTGTCGATGACATAGTCGGGTGGGTCCTTTTTGAAATTGTCATAAACATGGATCACGCTGTCGAAATTGTCCAGGTTCCTTAAATCGTAGCTGGCGAGCTCCCAGTTGAGATAAGGCGTTGCCGTATAGTTATTGATATACTCCCCTGAATGCTGCCCCAGCACCAGTACGCGTTTCTTTTGTATCTGTTCGGGAAGTTCAGCCTGCCTTGCGCGTAAATTTTCCAGCTTACCCATGGAAAGTCCGGGTATAATGCCGCGTAATCCCTGATATTGAATCAATAGGATCACGGTGCCCATGGTGATAAATTGCAGTTCATCCGCCCAACTTTTCTTTTTGAAGCTCTGAAAATAATGCGTTGCGAAAAATGCGGCAGGCGGGATGAAAATGACAAACTGCATGGGAGCCATGAATTGCATCAGCGGAATAGTAAACACCGCGATAATGAACCATAGGGCCATCACCTGCTGGATCCGTGTTTGGTAATTCACAAAGCGCAATGTGGTGAAGATCCGCATAAAACCCATCACACCGAAGCCCAGCGGCAGCAACAGGGAAGCGATCAGCGAGGCAAAATCATTGAGATTATATTGTTTTACCTGAAAAACAGAGGTTAGCAAGTTTCTGTTAAGGCTTTCAATGCCATTGTTCATGTAAAAGAACAGCACGACCATCAACAAAGGGAAAACGGACCCGAATATCCCCAGCAAATGGTGCCGCACCGTGGAACCGGTGTAGAATAGTAAAGCCAGAAATCCCCAGATCATAAACAATGAAGCTGGCAGATAAAATAATGTTGCTATCCCAATATAAAGCCCCATTTCAAAAACCTGCGGCGTCACTTCCCGCCTTACCAGGATTTTGACAATGGCACCAAATGCAAAAAGAAGGAATGTGTTGGCCATCAGCATGGGCGACAATGTGCCCATGTCGAAAGAAATGTTCAAAAACAGCGCATATAGCGCGCCTGGCAGGAATGTGCGCTCCGGAAAAACTTCCCTTGAGTGTATTACGTAGTTAAAATAGAGAATCTGGACAATGGAAACAGTAATGGCTGCGAGCTGATAAATCCACTGTTCGCGCCCGAAAAGTGTGTCGATAAGCCAGTAAGTAAGGCCCGAAAAAGGGCTCACATTATCCCAAACATCCCGGTATAGCATAAAGCCGCGGCCCATTTGCTCGCCTACCAGCATCCAGCTCAGTTCAGGGATAAGCAGCGGCGCACCACCCAGGAAAAATGGAAGGCGGAGCAGTAAGAAAAATACTACCAGACTAATCGTCTGATACCGTGCGTTGACGCGAAAAAAACTTAACAAGAAGTATGCGGATTATATATCTTATCAGAATAACTTTCACGAAATTACAACTCCGCATTCTACAAAAACAAAATAAGTCCGGATATTTGTACTTTTGAAACATGGAATCTAAAAGACAACAAAAAGTAGGGAGGCAGATTCAGAAGGATCTTGGGGAGATATTTCAAAAGGACGCACATCATTTAACGAATGGCTCTTTTGTTACCATTACGGCCGTTCGTGTTACGCCTGACCTTAGCATTGCAAGAGCATATCTGAGCTTTTTGCCTGATAAAAATAAATCCATTTTGCTGGAAACAATTCAGGAAAACACCCGGTTCTTTCGCCAGAAACTGGCAGAAAGGGTGCGTCACCAGCTGCGGATTGTTCCTCATTTACAATTTTATATGGACGATACTGCCGAGTATGCGGCCAAAATGGATCTGCTTTTTTCGGATCTTGTTATCCCACCAGCCCAGCCGGACGAGGAAGAAGAATCCAATTGATTAAAGCGCATACCAAATGGATCTTTCGTACCGGATCGCTGTCCGCTATTTCTTTTCACGCAACAAACGCAGCTTTATTAGCGTCATAGCCCGCATTGCTATGGCCGGTGTGGCCGTGGGAACCATGGCGATGGTGGTGGTGCTCTCCGTTTTCAACGGAATGGAAGATCTTAACCGTAAAATTTTCAAGACTTTCGACGCAGATATTAAAGTCACGCCGACGGAAGGGAAACGGTTTAAAGTTGACAATTCATTCCTTGAGAAAGTTAAATCTGTGGAAGGTGTAAAGCTGGTCACGCAGGTCGTGGAAGATAATGCACTAGCCCAGTATGGTAATCAACAGATTATCATTCGGTTGAAAGGTGTGGACAGCACATTCGAGCGCCAGGGACAACTCGATACGGCTGTTATCGAAGGCTCACTGCAACTTTACGGTAAAGGCGGGACACCTTATGGTATCATAGCGGAGGGCGTGCGGAATGCATTGTCTATTTCTTTGGATGACATTATTACACCTTTGCAATTAATGTATCCCAAAACAGGTACAAAAACTTTGAATCTCACTTCTGCGGAAGCATTTAATCACTTGTCGCTCAGGCCTGGCGGCATATTTTTTATAGAAACGCGTTACGACGATTATGTGATCGCCCCAATAACGCTCGTGGAAGGCCTGATGGACTACAAAGGCGAAAGGTCATCGCTGGAAGTGCAGATTAAACCTGGATTTAGTGAAGGGAAAGTCAGCAAGGCAATTGCCGAAAAAATTGGAAGCAGATTTGTGGTGAGAGACAGGGATTCGCTCAACTCCGACCTGCTCCGTGCGATCCGTTTGGAAAAACTTTTTGTGGCTATAACCTTGTCATTCATTATTTTAGTAGCTGCAATTAACATTTTCTTCTCGCTGAGCATGCTTGCGATCGAGAAAAAGAAGGATGTTTCCATGCTTTACGCGCTGGGGGCGACGCCGGGATTGATCAGAAGGATTTTCCTGACTGAAGGTGCCATTGTGGCGTTGTCAGGAGCAATATTCGGACTAGGAGCAGGCATTGCATTATGCTTGCTGCAGTTGAAATACGGACTGGTTTCCATGGGCATGGCAACTTCACTGGTGGATGCTTATCCGGTCAAATTAATATGGGAAGATATACTCTATACTGGCATTATTGTCGTTATCATAACAATGCTGGTGTCTTACATTCCGGCAAGGAGAGCGGCCGAGGCAGGGCAAATCCTGCCAACCTGATATTTAAATGAGAAGAACAAAATACTAACCGAATCACTTTGACTTACTTCCACACAATCAATTTGAAAAAAAACGGCCACCATACCGGGCTTTTTTTGAGCCGTTTGATCTATATATGCTACGCAGCTTTTTTATTGCTTTCAGTTCCTTCCTATGCTTCGGAAGTTGCTGATACATTGAGAAGAAGAAATCCGGGAACCGTTTCCAAGCAAGGTCCTTACCGCCCCGAACGGCCACGCAAAAGTGACATTCTTTACACGCGTCTCGATGTAGCATTTGATTGGGAAAAGCAACAGGTCCCCGCATCGGCGGTTTTGATGTTCAAACCTCATTTTTATCCCCAAAATACATTGGAACTGGATGCTAAGGGTTTTGATATCAAAAGCATTTCACTAATGGACACAGTGGGTGATTATGGTACGCTGTCCACGGAGGAGATTCAGGGTAAAATCAAAAAAAAGCTCGAATACACTTACGATAAGCGGAAATTGCTCATTAAGCTGGATCAGAGTTATACCAAAAAGGATACAGTTTTTGTCAAGATCGATTACATAGCGCGCCCGAACGACGTTCCACGCGACAAACCCGGCGACAGCGCTTCTGAAAAAGGCCTTTATTTCATCAATGCCGATGGAATGGATGAAGGCAAGCCAAAGCAGATCTGGACACAAGGAGAGACCGAAGGAAGCAGCTGCTGGTTCCCGACCATTGATGCGCCTAACCAAAAGTTCACCCAGGACATTTACATTACGGTCGACAGCACTTATAAAACTTTGTCGAATGGTTTGCTGGTTGCGCAGAATGAAGGTAAAAAAGGAACCCGGACGGATCATTGGAAACAATCGCTTCCGCATGCACCTTACCTGGCTATGATGGCGGTGGGTGATTTTGTGGTGGCCAAAGATATGATGCCCAATGGCTTGGAGCTAAGTTATTACGTTGAACCAAAATATGGGCAGGATGCGCACGCGATTTTTGGTCGCACGCCCGAAATGATGGGCTTTTTTGCCAATGTTTTCGGCGTTGAATATCCCTGGGAAAAATATGCACAGATCGCCGTGAGGGACTTTGTAGCCGGCGCGATGGAAAACACGACCGCCACGGTTCACGAAGAAGGCGTGCAGAATGATGCTCGTTCGCTGGTTGATGGCAATTCTGACGCCGTGATCGCACATGAATTGGCGCATCACTGGTTTGGTGACTATGTGACTGCTGAGGAATGGGGGCAACTTCCACTAAATGAGTCTTTTGCGAATTATTCCGAGTATCTGTGGAGTGAATATAATAACGGGAAATATGAAGCCGACTGGCAGAATTTGCAGGAGATGAAGGCTTACCTGGCCGAATCTGAAACGAAGCAGGTGCCGATGATCCGCTATTTTTATAAGGACCGCGAAAATATGTTTGACAGCCATTCCTATGCAAAGGGCGGCCGTATCCTGCATATGCTTAGAAATTACGTGGGTGACGATGCGTTTTTTGCCTCGCTTCAAAATTACCTTAAAACACATGCTTTCGGCACCGCCGAGATTGATGATTTGAGAATGTCTTTTGAAAAAGTGACCGGCGAAGATCTGAACTGGTTTTTTGATCAATGGTTCCAGCGTCCGGGGCATCCTACCATTAGGATTCAGCAGGAATACACAGCTGGAAAAGTGCTTTTAAAACTGAAACAAACACAGGATACACTTGCTACGACAGTTTACCGCCTTCCTTTAAAAGTGGATGTGTGGGTAAGCGGCAAGAAAAACCAGTATAACGTCGTGGTCGACAAAGCAACTCAAACGCTTGAATTTCCAGCAGCGAAAAAGCCCGATCTGGTTGTTTTTGACGCAGATGCGCAGTTATTAGGCGTTGTCGAGCACGAAAAGAACCGGCGTGAAATGGAGTTCCAATATGTGAACAGCGACCGTTTTCTGCATAAATACGAGGCATTGGCGTCTTTGGAAGGAAGTCTTACAGATACACTCGCCCGTGCCATTCTCGTAAAAGCAATGACCGATCCATTCTGGAAATTCCGTCAGATGGCGATCAGCAACTTTGCTGAATATGATGGAAATGGCTTTGCTGACATTGAAAAGACCATACAAAGTGCTGCCCGAATGGACGCGCATCCGCAGGTGCGCTCGGAGGCCATGATCACATTAGCGTCTTTCGGTGATAACAACAGCGATTCTATTTTCAGGGAAGCATTGAGCGACAGTTCTTATCAGGTCGTTTCTGTTGCGATCGAGAAATATCTGATGGGACAACCTACGGATGCGAATGAAATAGCGGCACAGTTTGAAAACAGCCCCAACGACGCCATCGTAACTTCGGTAGGTAATTATTACGCAGGCCTTGCGCAGCCAGAACGGTTTGATTGGTTCCTGGAAAAAATGAAATCCATGAAACCGACTGAGAAATATAATTTCTTACAGGTGTTCGGGAAATATCTGATCAAATCCAAGCAGGATGTGCAGCGGAAAAGTATTCCGGTCCTCGAAGGCCTGGCGCGTGATAATCCTTCCTATTTCGTCCGGTTTGGCGCATTTCAGGCTTTGGGTCTGTTGACCGACATTCAAGGCGTGGTGGCTTTGCGGAAAGACATTCGTGCAAAGGAAACAGAGCCTAAGCTGAAAGAAATGTACAGCCAGTTTGGCGATTTGTAGGCGACATTAGGCGCATACAAATCATTGTGGATCCAGATAATAGTCCAGGTTTTCCTTGGTAATAATGTCTAACGGCAAAAATTTGATTGGTTGGATGTCTTTCTTGAATACCAGGAAGTTGGCCAGCTGGTGAATTCCCCAGTAACCCTGTCCTAATGGGTTTTGATTGATCAGGAAATTGATAATCTCTTTTTCCAGATAATTCAGGTTAGGCGTCAAAAGATCGTATCCAACCAGCTTAATGTGCTTCAAAGCTTTTTTTTCCAAATAAGAGGCCACTTCAAATGCCTTTGAATTGGTCACATATATGGCTTTTAACTGCGGCTCTTCTGTTAATATGGCATCCAATTGATCATCCAGTGTCTCGCCATCAGGGAAATTGATCTCCTTGCTGATAATCTTGAATTTGGAATCGTGCTTATCTGATTCAAAATAATCCCTGAAACCAGCCTCTTTTGTAATTAAATGCGCGGAGTTTGAAATATCTTCATTCACGTGCGCCACCAAAACGGTTCCCGGAGACTGCAAGCCAAAACTCAGGATTTTGGCCGCCAGCGAGCCGCTCCGGTAGGAGTCCTGTCCAATGTAACAAAGCGGGTTGACGTGTTCAATTTGTGTGTTAAAAAGCACATAGGGAATGTTCAAACTTGCCCATTCCTCGAAAAACGGCAGTGCTTCCTTATAAAAAACGGGTGCGATCAAAAGTCCGTCCGGATGCTCTTTGGACACTTCCCTGGCTTTTGCAATAAAGGATTGTTCTTCGTGTGAATTAAAAATGAAAAGACTAATATAAACGCCATACTGCCGCAACTCTTTTTCAGCCTTTTCGAGTCCGATTTTTGGGGCTTCCCAGTAAGAATCCGCATCCGGATCAGGGATAAGCACGGCCAGATTATACGTCCTTTGCGATTTTAACGACTGTGCGATAAAGTTAGGTTCGTAATTGAGCTCCTTAATAATGCTTAAAATGCGCTCTCGCACATCGTCGGCGACCCTGCCACGGTTATGCAACACCCGGTCCACAGTTCCTTTCGAAGTTTGGGCCTTTTCTGCTATATCTTTAATTCTGACGATTCTCTTTTTCACTTTCTTTCGGTATTCAGTATTCTTCCTTTTTCGGTTGCTAAGGCGAATATCAAATTTTTATTTGAAGGATATACGGTTTAGGATAAACTAATGCATGTGACACAATACTTTTCAAATTTTTATTATAATAAATTTGAGATTCTCCCAAAATGAATTTAGTTTTACCTTATAAAAATCCAGTTCACTAGAACTGTCCGGGTACGATCCCGAATCGTATTTTTATCTGTGTGCTCGAACACTTTTTTGAATTTTGATTGGATTAACCAATTTTACAATTAATTTTGTCAAGAAGATCTCAATTAAAATATTATTCTACGTTCCTCGTCCTTAACACTTGAAAGAACCTAACCTTTAACCTTTTCCAGAATTACTACCCATTTTTCTGCTAATCCTAAATCCATAATAAAGCGTACGAAGTCACATTCGTGCGCTTTTTACTTGTCGGGGCTAGACTATTTCGATCGAAACGTCCTCTGAATCAGCATAAGCCGAGCACGTAAGTATCCAGCCTTCCTGCAAATCGCGGTCGGTAAGCACTTCGTTTACGCTCATATGCAACGCACCACTCCTGCATATGCCCGCGCAGGTGGCACATCGTCCGCCCTTGCAACTGTATGGCAGGTGGATGCCCGCAGCCAGCGCAGCATCCAGGATAGTTGTGTGTGCCGGAACAAACAGGTCATGTATCTGGCCACGGAAATTAAGCTTCACCACGTGTGGATAAGAAACGGGCGGAGGCGGCGGCGGGGAAGGGATGACAAAGTTCTCTTTCCGAATTTGCATAGAAGAAAATCCCATATAATGAAGGGTGATCTCCACCGACCGCATTAATTCGTACGGGCCGCAAATAAAAAATCGCGCACTCGCGGGCAAAAAATGAAGTGATTTATTGATCAATTGCTCCAACCGCGTATTGTTAATCCGGCCCCGGAGCCCATTCCAGTCGTCCAGCGGCTGACTGTGAATGTGAACCACTTTCAGGCGTTCGGGGAAATTTTCCTGCCACTTTTGAATTTGGTTATGGAAGAGCGCATGTCGTGCATTTCGGCTCGCGTAAAGCAGGGTAATATTGCTTTCTTTTTCCCGGACCAGTGTTTGTTTTAAAATGGAAAAAAGAGGCGTAATGCCGCTTCCTGCTGCAATAAGCACAATGTCGCGCGGCGTGCCTAATGAATCTTCCAACACAAACCGGCCCGATGGCGGCAACACATTAAAATGATCTCCCACCTTCACATGATCAATCCAGAATCTTGAAATCTCGCCATTAGGCACCCGTTTTACGGTAATTGCCGGATTTTCATCCACATCAGGCGCCGAGCTCATGGAGTAGGAGCGCCTGGTTTCATGGCCATGCATGGGGATCAGAAATGTGAGAAATTGCCCGGCTTTGTATGTGAAAGGTTCCTTGTTTGTCCTTTCAAAAATAAATGTCTTTGCATCAGCTGCCTCATCAACAATGTGCTTTACTTGCAAAGAAATTGTGGCTTCGGACATTGGGAAATATATTATTGAATGAAAGCTTAACGTTGATTTTGCTCAGCGTTGTTCCAGAGGGTCTCATATTCTGCCAAAAGGGTCCAGCAATGCGCCTCGCAAATCCAACGCATATGGAATAACGGGCTGATTGCTAATTTGTAAAGTAACGGGTTCTCATAGGAAGTGAGCAGACCGGCTATGAAGAAATAAAAACCCTGAAAGTCCTTTTTCGTGAAATTTTCGACGGGTATCCGTTCCGTTAGGACCCCTAATCGTATCAGCGAAGATGCGATTATCACCTTGTCCATTGGATGTTTGGATGCTTTTAACATCATTTTCGCATCAGCAATCAGTCTGCCTCTGATCGTCCGCAACGGAGCAGGCTCGAAAGCAACCAGCAATCGCGTCACGTGATAAATAATAAGTGGAGTCCTCGGATATTGATGTGCAGACCTGAATGGGGCCTTTATGTGGCGATCCGTTTCAATGATAGACCTGATGTAATATAACGTGTCTTCGTCGTAATAAGTCAGCGGTAAATTATAATGGTAAATGCAGTACATCAGGTTGCTCAGCACGCAAGCGTCAAATTCGACATACATTTTCTTGCCAAACCAGGTGGAGTATGCATACAGATCTTTATAGTCTGGAAATGTATTGCGCACGCGGGAGTTACCGCCATTGGCATGCTGGATCAGTTTATCTTTCAGCCAGGCAAGTTCCGTCTCTGTGGGCTGGGTTGTAAGGTAAATTAGTGATGTATCATCGACATCGTCGGGAATTCTGAAATGTTCGAAACGCCGAAAAATATGGCCATTGGGAAAGTGCCTGGATGGCTTTGTTTTCCAGAAATTGTAGGTTTTAAGACCGTCTTTATTCTGGAAGTCCGGATAGTTTTTTATCACATTATCGCAGATCTGCTTGATCATTTTTTGCTGATCCGCATCTGCATATTTTGCAATGGACTGTAATGTAAAGCAGATAATGGCCGAGAAGAAAATCGTCGTGTCGGGCCGATGGTAACCGATCCATTTGTTTTCCCTGTGTGCCGGGAAAATTCCTGCGGGAAAGTGACGTTCGCCATTGGACTGAAGGTTTTCAATCTGGTCCAGAAAGAATTGCAAAGGTTGCTTCATGTGCCGAAACTAACAAAAGGCAACAAAAAAAGAAACCCCGCCTTAAACGACAGGGTTTCTGTAAGTCAACTTCATATATTTTTAAACGCCTTCAGCAACCACTTCTTTCACGTCCGGCACCATGCGGGTAAGAAGATTTTCTATGCCCGCTTTCAATGTTAATGTAGACGATGGGCAACCGCTGCAAGAGCCTTGAAGCAGGACCTTTACAACGCCGGAATCCTCGTTGAACGAATGGAAGTTGATTGCTCCGCCATCGGACTCAACAGCCGGGCGAACGTATTGGTCTAATGCAGCTTTGATTTTTTGAACGGTGTCCGAGTCTCTCGAGTCAACGATCAAGGTGTTTTTGTCAATTGTTTGCTGTTCAAAAACCGGGTGGTTTTCCTCAAAATAGATTTTGATAAATTGCTTCGTATCTCTCAAAACATCTTCCCAGGCTGTCACCTCATCTTTGGTAATAGTAACAAAATTGCTGGCTATAAAAACTCTTTTTACATGCGGAAACTGAAAAAGATCAGAAGCCAGCGGCGACGCTTTTCCTTCTTCCAAAGCCGCTTCCAGAGAAGGATAATCAAATGAAAGTCCATCCGGCACCAACTCAAAGTTCAGCACAAACTTCATCGAATTGGGGTTCGGACTTAATTCTGTATATACAAAAACCGGGCGTGTTAGCATTTTATTGGAAAGTATGTTTTTAAACGGGTAAATGACTTTGTTTTTGATAAACAAGCAAAGTGAGATTTTGGTTTGATGGCTGCGCTCCAAACGCGAAAAAACCCAAAGGACTATAAATCCTTTGGGTTCCTTAAAATGTCAATGCTGACTTACTGACTAAGCTTCTGCTGTAACAGGAGCTTCGGCAGCAGGAGCTGCAACAGCAAGAGGTTCAATGTGAACGTATGACTTGTTTTGACGTGTCTTACGGAAAACTACATTGCCTTCAACCAATGCAAAAAGCGTATGATCACGGCCGATGCCTACATTGTTACCTGGATTGTGTTTGGTTCCGCGCTGACGAACAAGAATATTTCCTGCTTTGGCAACCTGGCCACCGAATAATTTTACGCCCAGACGCTTGCTTTCCGATTCACGTCCGTTTCTCGAGCTACCTACACCTTTCTTATGTGCCATGATATCTTACTATTAATGATAAGTTCTTTATTTAAAACTGATTAAGCTACGATTTCGTCAATGCTGATCTTCGTCAGATACTGACGGTGACCATTCTTAACTTTGTAACCTTTACGTCTTTTCTTCTTGAAGACGATCACTTTTTCACCTTTAAGGTGTTCAAGGACAGTTGCTTTAACAGAAGCGCCTGCAACTGTTGGAAGACCTACCTGTACTGTGCCTGCGGTATCAACCAGAAGGACTTTGTCAAACACAAGAGCAGCGTTCACGTCACCTTCAAGCCTATGCGTGAAGATTTCGAGACCCTTTTCAACCTTAAATTGCTGACCTGCGATTTCTACGATTGCGTACATGTTAATAAATTATGTAAAACTGATTTCTAAAATGAGGTGCAAAGATAGACACTTGCATACAGAATTACAATGCTTTAACGCAAATGTTGCCTGATTTTCCGGCAAATATTTCGGTGCGTATAGTTAAAGTTTGACAAACCGTTACCTTTATATGATTACCAGCCTTCCCGGCGTTGAATCGTTGAATTAACAAAACTTAACAATCCGATCTGTTACTTTATTCCATATTTTGTGTCTTAATGATAGCATGCGTATAAAATACAGGAAAATGAAAATTTGGTTATGGGTTGCAATGTTTTTAGGTGTAGGATTTACGTCCGATGCAAATGCATTTGAGGAAAAGATCGCACTTATTGAAGTGAAACAATCCGCTGGTTATCAGGTAGGCGACGCTGCCGCAAGTTTCCGCTTGAAAAATACGGACGGCAGCATGGTTTCGCTGAATGATTTCAATAATGCAAAGGGCGTAATCGTCATCTTTACGAGTAACCACTGTCCTTTTGCAAAAGCCTACGAAGACCGCATCATTGCGCTCAACAATAAATTCGCCTCCCAGGGTTTTCCGGTCATTGCGATTAATCCGAGTGATCCTGGAACGCACCAGGACGATACATTTGAAAAAATGAAAGAGCGTGCGGCTTCCAAAGGATACGGTTATCCTTATCTGGTGGACGATTCGCAGCAGGTTGCGAAAGCATTTGGGGCTGGGCGTACACCGCAGGTTTATATTTTGCAAAAAAGCGGCGCGAAGTTTACGGTGCGTTACATTGGTATGATCGATGATAATCCGCAGGATCCGGCTGGTGTTACCAAACTTTATGCAGATGAAGCGGTTAGCAATCTTTTGACAGGCAAGCCGGTTGTAACAACCATTACCAAACCCGTCGGATGCGCGATCAAGTGGAAAAATTAGTGCTTTGACATTCTTAACATATGAATAGATTTTTTCTCCTCCTCATTTTCTGCGCTGCTTTCGTTGAGGCGTCTTTTGCGCAAACCAAAAGTAAAAAATTCTCAACCGAAGGGGAATTCACGAGCAATTGTGAAGGCCCCGCTGTGGATAGTGAAGGGAATGTATATGCCGTCAATTTCGCGCGGGATGGGACGGTGGCCATCATGAGTAAGAAAGGAAGTGCGAGTTTCTTTGTGACGCTTCCCAAAGGCAGCACCGGAAATGGCATTCGGTTTGCGGATAAAAACACGTTTTACGTAGCCGATTTTACCGGGCATAATGTCTTGAAAGTGAACCTGATCACGAAGGATATTTCTGTTTTTGCCAATGAGCCGAAAATGAACCAACCCAATGACCTTGCTATCACGGCAAAAGGACACATTTTTTGTTCTGACCCAAACTGGAAAGAAGGCACAGGCCAGATTTGGCACGTATCACCCGAAGGCAAAACGCGCTTGGTTGCAGAAAATATGGGCACTACCAATGGCATCGACGTGAGCCCGGACGAGAAAAAATTATATGTTAATGAAAGCGTGCAGAGGAATGTCTGGGTTTTTGACCTGGCACCGGACGGATCTCTATCCAACAAAAAACTTTTGCACAAATTCGAAGACGGTGGAATGGATGGCATGCGCTGCGACGTGGAAGGGAATCTGTACATTGCCAGACACGGAAAAGGCGAAGTTGCTGTGCTGTCGCCCGAAGGCAAAGTGATCCAGACAATTACCACGATCGGTAAGAAGGTTTCCAACATTTGCTTCGGCGGCAAAAATGGTAAAACCTGCTACATTACGCTTCAAGATCGCGGCTGTCTGGAAACTTTCAAGGCCAATACTGCCGGAAGAGAATGGGCAATGATGAAAGCATTCGCGGAAGTCAATAAAAAATAATCCCTTAAATTTTCTTGAAAAGGCGCAGGACAAGTTTGAAAACTAAAACTGGTTTCATTTACTTTGCAACTCAAAGTACTTTAAACTATTCACATAATGTTGGAAAAACTAGTACGCTATCTTCAAAGTAATCAAAAAGTCGCTCTGCTGGCTTTTGTTTCATCCGCTGCAATGACACTATTGTTATTCAGGATGCTTATTCATAATTGGGACTTCATTTTTCTTGCCTGGAACCTCTTCCTGGCATGGGTGCCGCTGGTTTTTATCAAATCCGTCTGGGAAATGGAAGCGCGGCGCAGGCTGCCATTCGGTCTGCTTATGGGCTATCTGATGATCTGGCTGCTGTTTTTTCCCAATGCGCCCTACATTATTACGGATCTCAAACATTTGAAAGGTGCTCCTGAAAACATCATCTGGTATGATGCGCTCATGATCTTTACATTCTCAGTCGCAGGTTTCCTGACCGGCTTATACAGCATCCGAATCGTACACAGGATCATTACCCGCCGCTGGAACGAGCGACTTGCCTGGCTGGCAATCTTAATGTCCATGGTAATGAGCGGGTTTGGCATATTTCTGGGCCGTTACGGCCGTTGGAACAGCTGGGATATCGTTACACAGCCGGGTGCGCTAGCTCGGGGCATTTTTAAAAGCATACAGGATCCAATGGCCATAAAACACACATTGACGTTTTCGTTCGTGCTGATGTTGTTGTACTTTGCGTTCCATATTTTCGCAGAACTCAAACAAAATGAACGGACCCATAGATTTTCTTAAAGCCGCGCGCAGCTTTCGTTTCGCGGGTGTGGGGATTTATAATCTATTTCGCTACGAAAACAATGCACGCATTCATTTAATGGCCTGTATCCTGGTATTGATGGCCGGTGTGTTTTTCGATATCTCTAGCGTGGAATGGACCATTATTATCATTCAGATTGCACTTGTGCTGGCTGCGGAGGCATTAAACACGTCTATTGAAAAGCTCGCCGACCTGGTAATGCCTGATTATCATCCTGTTATCAAAGTGGTGAAAGATACAGCCGCTGCGGCGGTGCTGATATTGGCTATCTCTGCTGTGCTGGTTGGCCTTATTATTTTTGTCCCAAAATTTTTGCTCCTTTTTTGATATAACACTTTTTACAACCTGTTTTATGAATTCAAACGAGGACTCCCTGCACACCTTGAACGAGATCCGCAGCCTGATGGAGCGGTCTTCGAAATTCTTGTCACTAAGTGGTTTAAGCGGTGTTTTTATTGGCATTTTTGCACTGATAGGTGCTGTTGTGGCTTATGTCAAATTTAAAACGGATTGGCTTGCTGAGATCACAGCACCCGTTGCACCTTACAGCGAAGGCCGTCACGAAGATGTTGCGCGGTTTTTAGTCATCGATGGCTTTTGTGTGTTATTTTTTTCACTGGCAATCGGCACTATCCTGACCGTTCGCAAAGGAAAGAAAAGAGGGCTCACGGTTTGGAACGGAAGCTCGAAAAGATTGTTGGTTGGAATGCTTGTACCGCTTTTGACGGGAGGGGTTTTTTGCCTTAGCATGCTGCTTTACCATCGTATGATATGGATTGTATTTCCTGCCACATTAATTTTTTACGGCATTGCCTTGGTCAATGCCAGCAAATTCACTTATCCTGAGCTCTTTTATATGGGCATTTGCGAAATAGTGCTCGGCAGCCTGACGCTTTTTTTTACGAACTATTCGCTCCTTTTCTGGTCGCTGGGCTTTGGCGTGCTGCATATTATTTACGGATTAGCAATGTATAACCGTTACGAACGCGAAAAAATAACAGCGACAAGCAAGTCTTCCATAAAAGGTCTTTTCGGAATTTTGTTTGTCCTTGCCTCGTTCGCTTGTCATGCGCAGAGTTCTTCGGACAGCACGGTTCGCCAGGTCAGACGCTGGTATGATAAGGAAACGATTTATCTTCAGGGAAATGGTTATGTAAAGGACAATGTGTATTACAGGGGCCAAAAAGCATTAAAAAACGAGTTTTCGTTTTCGCAGGGAGGATTTGAATTATTTAAAAAGTCGCGCCGTACAAGAGGAATCGCGACGGTCATTTCGGTTGCAGGGGCCGTTGGTTCTATCAGTTCGCTGGTTTCAGGGAACCGGAATAATGTAAAGACATTTTTTTGGGTCTCACTCGGAACAGGATTGGTGTCAACGATTTTGACGGTTCAGGCAAACAGTCAGCGGGATCAGGCGATTTGGCTCCGTAACAGGGACGCTATGCTTTTTTTGGAAGCCAATAAATAATCTATTGTTGTTGACTTGGTTTAAAAGCAAGTATAAATGGAGTGGTTAGAGAAGTTTAATAAAGTTTTTGAGAGTAAAATCAGGCTTGGGCTCATGTCCGTGCTTGTGGTGAATGATGCGCTCAGTTTTAATGAATTAAAAGAACTTTTGCAGCTAACCGACGGAAACCTGGCTTCTCATTTGAAAGCACTGGAAGAAACAAAATACATTGAATTTCAAAAGCAATTCCTGGGCAGAAAGCCGCTAACAACCTACAAGGCAACAGAAGTAGGGCATAAGGCATTTACTGATCACTTGCAGGTTCTGGAAAATATGATCCGGCAGAATTTATAACAAAAAAGAAGGGGCAGCATTGAATTCAATGCTGCCCCTTCTTTTTTGTTATCATATTACACTAAAACTTCAAAGGAACCGAGAAACCCGTTTTGTCCCATTGGAAATCAAGCGACGTAGCCGTTGATTTAAATGTTAGTTTTTCTTCTGATGTAGCATATGTTTTGCTTGGAACTGTCACTTTCAAAACATCTTTGCCTTTATTTTTGTCATAATCGTATGCGCCGGATTGACCCAGGACACTGTTTAGAATGATAGTCCATTCTTTCTCGCCTGGAATTGTGAATAAGCTGTAAGTCCCTGCTTTCACTGCTTTGCCAGCAAACATACCATCTTTCTTGAAAGTGATTTCAGTAGAAGCATTTGCGCCGGTTCTCCAGACTTTGCCATATTTTTCCAAACTTTCACTTCCATCCTTGCCAAAAAGAACCCTTCCTTTTTTCGAAGGCTGACCGTAAGCAATGCTGACATTCGGGCCGTCGGTTGTTACTCTCGGGCTTTGTGCGGACGCCCATGTGAATGCAACCAATGTGAGGAAAAGTGTTAAAAATGTGGTTTTCATAAAAGGTAAAAATTGATTTTAGGTGGATAAAATTAATAATCCAACGAAATACGCACTTCAAAAGTTGTGAACCAAGCCGTCTGGTTTTAAAAACGCCAATAAGCGGTGACATTAACGTTGATTAACATATCCAGGGTTGCTAATCTTTGTTTTTTGTGAATTCGCGCTATATTTGAATAATGACTTCTGATGCAATTCAAACGGTAAGAACGCGCTTTTTTGATACAAAAATCGAGTTTTTGAAAGGAGTAGGCCCGCAAAAAGCGGCCTTGCTCAATCAGGAACTGGGCATATTTACATTCGGGGACCTTATCCAACATTATCCTTTCCGGCATGAGGACCGGACCGTTTTCCATAAAATCAAAGACCTGAACGACCAGCTTCCGGCCGCTCAGATCAAGGGTAGGCTGCGCGAATGGACCATGACGGGAGAGGGGAATAAAAAGCGGCTCGTGGCATACTTTACGGACGGCACGGGAATCCTGGAACTTGTTTGGTTCCAGAGCATTGCGTGGTACGAAAAGAACCTTCGCCCGAATACGGAATACATTGTTTTTGGAAAACCCGTGGCGTTCGGCGGCAGATGGAGCATTACGCATCCCGAGCTGGACCTGATCACGCCGGAGAACGAAAACGGTGGGTTTTGGCAGCCCATTTATCCCCTTACCGAAAAGCTGCGCAGAAAATTTGTAGAAAGCCGGGCGATAAGCCGGATGATGAGATCGCTGCTCGAAATTTCCAGGCCGCACATTCGCGAAACGCTTCCAGAAACGCTCGTTCAGAAATACAGGCTTGTTTCCAAGGCAGATGCGCTTTGGAATTTTCACCTGCCGCAAAGCGCCCAATGGCTGCATCAGGCACAACGAAGGCTGAAATTTGAGGAGCTTTTTTACAATCAGTTTCGTCTGATCAAAAATAAGCTGCTGCACAAAACGGAATATCCGGGAATGATTTTCAGCCATACCAACCTCGTAAAGCAGTTTTATGAAAATCATTTGCCGTTTACATTAACCAATGCACAGATCAGGGTGCTGGCGGAAATTCATGAGGACCTGAAAACCGGCCGACAGATGAACCGCCTTTTGCAGGGCGATGTAGGCTCGGGCAAGACTATTGTTGCATTCATTTCTATGCTTTTCGCGCTCGATAATGATGCCCAGGCTTGTTTGATGGCGCCCACAGAAATCCTGGCAGATCAGCATTACCAGGGTTTAAAGAAATTCGCTGACTTGCTGGGTGTCAATATTTGTAAACTCACAGGCTCCACCAAAAAGAAGGAGAGGGAGCTGATCCATAAGCAATTGCTGGATGGCTCTATGCACATTATCGTGGGAACGCATGCGCTTATTGAAGATATTGTTCAGTTCAAAAACCTGGGGCTGTGCATTATCGATGAGCAGCACCGCTTCGGCGTGGCGCAACGGGCAAAATTATGGGCTAAGAATAGTCATATCAATCCGCATATGCTGGTGATGACCGCAACACCCATTCCGCGCACATTGGCCATGACATTATATGGCGACCTGGATATTTCAGCTATCAACGAACTCCCTGCGGGCCGGAAACCGATTAAAACCGTTCACCGTTACGACGCGCACCGGCTGTCTGTTTTCGGTTTTTTGAAAGACGAGATCGCGAAAGGAAGGCAGATCTATATGGTATATCCGTTAATCGAAGAATCCGAGAAAATGGACCTGAAAGACTTAATGGACGGCTATGAAAGCGTTTCGCGTGCATTTCCGAACGTTCCGCTGAGCATTTTGCATGGTAAGATGAAGTCTGCCGATAAGGATTTCGAAATGGCCAGATTTGTTCGTGGTGAGACGAAAATCATGGTCGCGACCACAGTTATTGAGGTCGGGGTCAATGTGCCTAATGCATCTGTAATGGTCATCGAAAACGCAGAAAGGTTTGGTTTATCCCAATTACATCAGCTGCGCGGAAGGGTAGGAAGGGGCGCCGAACAATCGTACTGCATCCTGATCACCGATTACAAAATCAGCAAGGAGACCAAGCTTCGTATTGAAACCATGTGCAGGACTAATGATGGTTTTGAAATTGCAGAAGTGGATCTTCAATTGCGTGGTCCCGGTGACTTGTCCGGCACACAGCAGAGCGGTCTTTTGGATTTATTGGTTGCCAACCTGGCGCAGGACGGGGAGATACTGAAAGCTGCACGTCAATCCGCGGAGGAAATCCTGAACGCAGATCCTGACCTGCTCCAACCTTTAAACCAACCCATTCGTGCACATATAGAACATATGGGCAAGGAGGCGACCAATTGGAGCAGGATCAGTTAAGCTCTTTATGCTTTTATTTCGTAAATCTCTTTGGAAAATTCGAATGTTTGTGGCCTTGTCACGTGTAATGCAGCACCCAGGGAAGTTGCATAAGGCAAATCCGTTGCATATACGCTGTGATTTGAATAATGACGGGCCATCAGCTTTGTGAAAATCTCATTCCTCGCAAAACCGCCATCAATGTAGATCGCCTGCACATCATTAATCCCGATCAAATCCAGTGAAACGTAAAGCAATTCGGTAAGCCCTTTGATCAAATGGTGATAAGCGCTTTCTGCGGAGGCAAATGCGCTGATCTGCCATTCCTGCGTATTTGGTTCGGGAAAAGGCCCGTTACCAGTCATGCAAGCCGTGTAAAAAGGCGGCGTTTCCGCTTTTAAAATTTCCTCATTAAATACAACCCCTTTATAAAAATCGGGCTCGACACGGAAATATTCTGCAATGCGTGCAACCTGATAATCGTGCTCCCTGCCCATAAACAAGCGGGAGGCCGTAACGCCGCTGCCCTCAGGCGTAAGATAATTCATGCAGTCGCGTTCGAGCTGATATGATGTCATCGGCTTGGAGGCGAAGGAATTGAAATTAATGCACCAGGTTCCGGTTGACAGCAGCACAAATGGTTTTTTAACAGCCATCCGGTAAGGAATCAGTGCAGAAGAGCTGTCATGCAACCCAAATCCGGACTGGATGCCTTTTTCATTATGCCTGTATATAAATGAAGAAGACGCCAGGACCGGCGCAAGCTTTTTATGAATTCCTTCTTCCTTTACCCAATCGTGGTAATCCCACATTTCAAAGCTCCAAAGTGCTGTATGACAGCCTAGCGAGGTGTAATCGCTTACTTTTCTGCCTGTTAATAGATAAAGAATGTATTGCGGCAAATGTAATGTTGAAGCGATCTGTTTGTAAATATCGGGATAAGTGTATTTGAGCCAGTAAAGCTGCATTCCCGAATTGAGCATTCCCATGGCCGGAGATCCGGTTTGCAAAGAAAGCCGCGTAGGGTCGCCATATGTGCTGTAAAATTGCTTTAAAAGATCTTCCGGGAAAGGTTTTAAGTAGGAATATAATGGTGTAAGCGGCTTGTTGGAAGCATCCAAATGAACCAGACTTGCCCCATATGCGGCAACATTTACTGCCTTGATATCGTATTTCGGATCTTCCAGCAATGCGGCCCAGCGATCCTGCACCCATTTGGTCAGCAGCTCAATGTCCTCGGTGGGAAATCCATCTTCATCGGTTGTCTCCGGAAGTGACTCTGAAAATTCATCTATAATCTGATACTTTTCATCAAAAAGTATATACTTCTTATTGGTCCTGCCAATGTCAAAAACCGCTGTTACTTTCATTATTCGAATGCGATATCACTTTTTTATCCGGAAATGTATTTTTCGGTTAATATAGTGACTTTACGTTAAAACCAATACCCTTACCTGTTCTTTTAAAATCTTAGAATTTCGCCGTCTGACCAAACTTTTTCACAACGCCTTTTCTAAAACCGGCTTAAAAACCTTGGTCCACCGGCGGTAGCCCTCGTCGTTCATATGAAGGCTGTCGGCCACGAATATACTGCCATCCGGCCGTCCGTTTTTCAGCATGACTGGCCACACATCTATATAGTGATGTTTCTTGTCTTTTTTAATGAAATCCTGTATAAGCTGATTGGCTTTGATCACGTCATCTTTCTTTGCCCATCTGGATGGTGATGGTTTTAGTGAAACAAAATAAAGCTGAACGTCAGGAAGTTTTGCGCGCACCAGTTTTACAAACGTAACATACTCGTCTCTGACCTGTTCCGGCGTTTTGGGCTTCTTGCCAAACATATCGTTTTCGCAATAGGTCACAATTGTCTTGGGATTGTATTTCAATACATTGCGTGGTGCGTAATAAATCACTTCCGGGAATGTGGAGCCGCCAAAACCACGATTGATAATAGGCAGCGGTGCAAGATCTTCGGCAGCACTCTGCCATTTTGTAAAAGAAGAACTTCCTGTGAAAACGATCCCGCCTGGTGCAGGCATTTTTTCATTGTCCTTTTGTTCAAAGTTGATAATGGAAGCCTCGGATCTTCTCACATCATAATCGGGCTGCCAGGGTTCGGCCAGGTTGGTGGAATTAGGTTTGTGGCAGGCACTTAGCCATACAACAGAAAGAAGCAGGAAGATTTTTTTCATTCGGGGCAAAAAAGTGGATATACCCAAAAAGGCATATCCACAGTATTCTTAATGTAAAAACTTCAAAAAATTAGCAGTAAGGGCATTTCAGTTCGCCAGAAAATAACGAAGGCCCAGACCCACGCTGGGAAAGGTAAAAGAAGGGGATAGGTTGTAATTGATCTGACTGGCTTTTGAAGTGACAGTGGATCCAACATAGTCGTTGTTGATCTTGGTATAAGCCAGTGAAAACGGAGTAGCAAATCCCAGGCTGGCATCCAGCCACCATCTTTCCGACAATCTGTAATATACACCCGCACCAACTCCTAAGGAAAGCGTTGTCGCATGTGACTTTCGATCATTTATATTTTCTTGCTCCATCAGCCTTTCTTTTTTGTAATTGTAGCTGAGGTTTACGTTCGGGCCGGCATAAATGCCTATTTTTTCATTAAAATGTTTATAAAATTGCCAAAACCGCCCAGCGCCGATCCCGTACTGATTGATCCCACTCTGCGACTCATCTTGACCATTGACATAGCGCAGGGTTTTTCCGCCCCCTAAATAGCCGGACAGGTTCCAGCCCACAGCTTTGGTCTGTGTCTTAAACTTCCCGATTCCTATGTTGACATTTCCATTATAGTTGTTCGTTGATTCGGTCAAATCAGGATTGGTGTTTGCGAAATCCAGGCCTATCCCGCCCGAAAGAAAACGCCTTCCTTCAAGCTGCGCCATTACCGCCGTTGCCGTGCAAATTTGCAGTAACAATATAAGTAAAGTAAGTTTTTTCATTTCCTCGATTAGTTAGATTTTTGAATGTACCAGGCAGCCCTTACAGTGAAATACTGCTGAATATCAGATCTCAATCCAGTTTGGAAATTGACGCTGTTATTGTCATTGAAGTTGACATAAGATAAATTCAGATTAAAGACACTTACATCCGATTCAAGCCAGAAACGGGGCGTGAGCCGAAATGCAACGCCGGGTACAATGTTAAGCCCGGCACCATAGCCGTTCTTAAATTCAGATTCGTCGCTGTTGGTGTTTTTGGTTCTCACATAACTGAGATTGACCCCTGAATGAACATATAGCAACCATTTAGGGCTTAGCGACTTGTATTTCCTGATATAAGGTGTCAAATTCACGGCAATCCCGTTGTACTCGTATTTGCTTTCGGTTCCTGACAAGTTGTTCTTTGATCTCGAAAAGCTGATGGACGGACTCAGGTCTACACCGAACATTGTATTATCCCTGAAAAACCAGCCCGTTCTTAATGAAGGATAAATATTTGCGTATTTCGCATTCGATTTGTAGTCAGCGTAATATTTCTGATTGCTTGCTTCTCCGTTCGAAGAAATGGTGGCGCCCCAGTATCGGGTGCCTTTTTGAAGCTGCGCCTGAACCTCGCCAACCAGGCACAAAATGCCTATGGACGAGAAGAGGATAAGTTTTCTCATAGCCGATGTTTTTTAGTTAGTGAAAAGCAAGATAATGATCTTTATGTAACCAATAAGTTATTTAACTTTATTTAAAGGAATAACACAAAAAAGAGGCAGTGATAAGTCACTGCCTCTTAAAAATTACCGATACCAAATTTAACCTAACATTCTTTTATATCTTAAAATACGCCCGTCCAGTTTCCCTGGCGATAGTATTGTAAAAGCCTTTGTTGCATTAAAAAATCATATTTTGCCTGAATAGCATTTCCCTGTGCTTTGGCCAGGTTGGCTTTGGCCAGCGAGTATTCGTACGAGTTGGCAATCCCGGCATTCATTTTACTTTCAATCACGGCGAATGCTGCGGTAAGCGATTCAACCTGTCCTTCCGCAGAGGCTTGCCTGTCGGCCATGGCTTGCAGGTTCAGCACCGCCAGCTCAATAGCTTGTCTCAAAACCTGGTTTGTGACATCCAATGTATTTTGTGCCTGGCGTTCCTGAACTTTGGCCAGTTCTACGCGCGGCTTGGTCAGCCAACGACCCATAATGGGGATATTGAGGTTCAATTGCAGCGAGCCGTTCCGGGTAGCATTCAGCTGATTGAAATAATCCAGATTCTTGTTGGTGGTTGCGTAAAGTGCCCCAAATCCGCCCTGCAATCCCAATGAAGGATAGTTAAGTGCTTTAATGGATTTGACCTGGTAAGCAAAGCTCTGGCGGTACAATTCAGCGCTGCGGATCTCGGGGAAACTCTTCTGTGCATCTTCATAAATATCCAGCGCATTTACCGCGGTCATCGTTGAATCTCTCGGGGCAAGCGGCTCAAATTCAACCTTGTCATCCGGTGTGATATTCATTCTCTGAAAAAGCGCAAGTCTCGCTGTACGGTAATTATTCAGTGCCGTAACCTGGCTGAATTTGTCGTTAGCCAGCTGCGCCTTGACCTCATAGAGTAAATTGACACCAACCGTCCCGGCATTCACCTGTTTGGTAAGCCTGTCAACTTGCGTCTCGGAGGATACAACCTGCTCGGTCCACGATTCGTAAAGTGCCTTGGTTGCCAGCACATTCACATATCCCACCATGAGCAGAACTGTTTGTGCATTCAATACCGCAGTCCGGTTCTGGTCCGCAGATTCTTTCAGCAGCACGCCTTGCCTGATCTGATTTTGCACTTTGAAACCCTGAAAAACGGGCATCTGAAAGTTCACCCCGAGGGAGTTATTACCATAAACCTGGTCTATATACTCATTAGTATACTGGTCGATATTTCGGCCGACATTCACCGTTTGCGTTACCCCAAATGCAATTTGCGGGAGAATTTGCGACTTGGTTTGCCGCAATTGTGCCTGTGCTGCTTCCGCTTCCAGGTTACTTTGCTGATAAATCAGATTGTTCTTGGCGAGCAGGGCTACACATTCAGCCAGGCTGAGCGTAGATTGTGCCTTCCCGAAAACCGGTAAAAGGCAAAAAAGTAAAATTAAATGTTTCATGGCTAATAAATTATTACGCTAACCACCCGTCCTTCAACCGGACAATCCGGTTTCCGTAACCGGCATTAACCTCCGAATGCGTTACCTGGACAATGGTGACTTTATCTTCCTGGTTAAGTTTTTGAAATAATTCCATAATCTCAATCGATTGCTCCGAATGCAGGTTTCCTGTTGGCTCGTCTGCAAAAATTACTTTCGGATTGTGTACAATGGCACGTGCAACACCCACCAATTGCTGCTGTCCGCCGGAAAGCTGGTGCGGGAAAAGGTCTTTTTTTGCAACCATATTAAAGCGGTCGAGCAGCTCTGCAACCCTGCTTTTTCGCTCAGAACCGGACGTGCCTTTGTATAGTAAAGGTGTTTCAATGTTCTCATAAACAGTTAGTTCGTCGATGAGGTGATAAGCCTGAAACACAAATCCGATATGGTGACGGTGCAGTTCAGTTCGTTTTTTCTCAGATAACTTTTGAACGGGTTCGTCAAGGAAAAGATATTCGCCTTCGGAAGGCTCCTCCAGTAATCCCAAGATATGCAGCAAAGTTGATTTTCCTGAGCCGGAAGGGCCCATGATGGATACAAATTCGCCTTCCTTAATGTGTAAATCAATGTGGCGCAACACATACGTTTTGCCAAAACCTGCCGGGTAATATTTTGATATCTTGTCTAACTTAATCATAAAATTTTTTGGGTTTGAGATTTTTGGTATAATTACAGACAAGCTATTTTAAAAGCAAATGCATATACCGCCGTCTCTTATGCCAGTCCTATTTTAAAAAGGCTTGCCAAAAGGTTAAATTATTGATTATGATTAGTTTAAATATTTCCCAGTAAGTCGAACCGTCCGAATTCGTACAAATGTGTACGGTATCGGACGATGCGGAGCCGAGCATTCAAAATGGGCTGGAAAGCCTATTCGGCGCGTAGGGAACGGACGGGATTTTCGAGTGCTGCAAGGAAAGCCTGGGACGAAACTGTAACCAATGTAATCATGGTTGCAAACCCCCGGCAGATGCAGATAGATCGCGGCAGGCAATTTTCAGGAAAGTTTTGATCATCGATTTTTAAGAAAAGACTTCCATTTTGTATCCGACACCATGGACGGCGGTAATTTTTACAGCAGGTTCATTCGCGAGCATTTTTCTGAGCCGGGAAACAAACACATCCACGCTGCGGCCCACGATTACGCCCTCATCTTCCCAAACAGATTTTAGGATAAAATCGCGTTCTAGAACCTGATTCGGGCTTCTTGCAAATAGTGCAAGCAGTTTTGCTTCCCGGAATGTAAGCTGGTGCGTCACACTGCCAGAAATCAATGTCTGATTAATCAGATCGAAAACGGATGATCCAAGGCTGGTTTTTGAATCATTACCCATATTGGCAGTCGGTGCCTGAATTGGCAAAACATTATTCCTATGCCTTGTTCTGTTCCAAACAATAAAGCCCAGGCCAGCTAATGCACTTCCAAAAGGCAACAGCCACCAGTTGCCGCTGGCCGTTTTGGGCTCTTCATTTTCTGATATAAAACTTACCTGCAACCGGTAACAATCCTCTTTTTGCGTTCGCCCACCGCAAGTAACGCCTTCTTTACGATTGAGATCCAGGAAGTTGTAACCCAGCTGCACCTCTCCGTTATCGCATTTCAGGACTGTAACATTGTAGCCGCGTTCTATATGCTGCATTTGCAAGGATTGTTTCAGTAGCTCAGGAAGCTGTTCATAGTCAAACAGATGTTCCATCCTGATCGAAAAAGTGTTGGCATCAATCTGCTTTACGGGCGGGATAGTAGAAAGAGAATCACCGTTTTTAAGCAATAGCAAATGCGCCGTACGCCTGAGCGCAAGATTGGCTTTCTCGGCAAACCGGAAATTTTCGTTATTGGCCAAGGCCTCTGTTTTCAAAATGCACAATCCGATCACAAACATCAGGAAACTGATTTTCCCGAAATTCATTAATGCCTGGGATAATGCAAGTCGCATTGAATGCATTGTGTTGTTATAAAAGAGGTTAAGACAAATTTAACATAACGCCGGCATGATTCAGCAGCCGTCACCTTTTTTATAGAAACCAAACCATTTGAACTGAGGAGTCAACTGGCTGCTTTGCACAGTGATAACGCGCCGCCCGATCTGATCGTCCTTATCAACAGGGTCAATAATCACCTGATCGCCGGCTCTTGCGGGTTTTAAAACCTCATAAATGTCGCCTTCTAAAACGGCATTGTTATGCGCATAGGCCTCGCCATTAACGATCATTCCGGCTCTTCGCAGGTAAATAATGAATGGTACTTTCGTGACCCGGTTAGATTTTTGGTTAAACTTGACCAGCGACAATTTCCCCGCACTGGCAGCTGCGAGTTCGGCGGGGCTAACGGAGCGGCCATTGAGCAAAACGGGGTTCCAGTAAAAGCCGTCCATCGATTCCTTAGGCAGCGCAACAGATGGCGGAAGGGAGAAAAAGACGGTCAGTGCCCCGACTATTTTCCAAAGGTTGTTTTTCATGTGTTTTGAAGTTATAAGGTTGGCTATGTTTTGAATAAACCAAATGTATCACAACCCGAAAAGCCGCAGGAAAAAAGACTGTAAAACATTGTAAACAAAATGTAAAACATTCGTGTTACTGAATAGAACACTTAATCATTGAATTGAAAACAGTATCTTCCCAGGACCCCTACGCTGCTCTCCGGTATTCCGATTTCCGGTTTTTTATATCCAATTCCTTTCTTTTTTCCGCATCGATCCTCATCCAGGAAGTTATCGTCGCATACGAACTTTATAAGCTCACGCACGACCCGCTCGCGCTGGGTTTAATTGGACTTGCGCAGGTGATCCCGTTCGTCATTACTTCAATTTTCGGGGGTTATGTGGCGGATCAGAAAAACAAGATTACGATCATGCACATTAGTCTGGTGGTGATTTTACTGGGTTCGGTGATTCTTTACATGGCATTTCAGCCTTTTATTTATGACGCGCTGTCGTCGGCGCAGCATCTAATCGTCATTTATTCGGTATTTGCATTAATCGGTTTTGCAAAAGGTTTTTATTCGCCGGCATCCAGCTCGCTGAAACCCTTTTTGGTACCGAGGGTGATTTATCACAATTCTTCAACGTGGAGCAGTTCATTTTCGCAGGCTGGGTCCATAACCGGTCCGGCGATTGCAGGTTTCCTTTATGCGTACATTGGCCTCACGCACACATTGCTGATCGTGATAGGTAACTTCGTGATTTGCTGGATTTTACTAGGCATGATCAAAACGCGGCCAGAGTTTCCCAAGATCGTTACGCCTATAATTGAGAGTTTGAAGGAAGGTTTTCGCTTTGTTTTCCGGACGAGGATCGTGCTTTACGCCATTTCACTGGATCTTTTTTCCGTGCTTTTTGGTGGTGTTGTCGCGATTTTACCTGTTTTTGCTGAGGATATCTTGAAAGTCGGGCCCGAAGGTTTGGGATTGCTCAGGGCAGCTCCGTCTATTGGCTCGTTGCTCACGATGTTTGCGATGGCATACTATCCACCCACGCACAATGCCTGGCGCAACATGCTCGTGGCTGTTGCCGGTTTCGGGATCTGCACGATCATTTTTTCCTTGTCCACCAATTTTCTGTTATCCTGCGCCGCCCTATTCGCGACCGGCGTTTTCGACAGCGTAAGTGTCATTGTAAGGCAAACGATCCTGCTCATTTACCCGCCCGATGAAATGCGTGGCCGCGTGGCTGCAGTTAACGGCATTTTTGTAAGTTCATCCAACGAACTAGGCGCCTTCGAATCGGGCTTAATGGCCAAAGCGTTCGGGGCAGTCCCCTCCGTCATGGCCGGCGGCCTGCTGACCATCATCGTTGTTACTTACATTTACATGCGCTCGAAGGATCTGTTTTCCGTGCGGCTGAGTTAAAATGTTGATGAATTATTTCAACCAGGGTTTACAAAAAAGAGATAGAGGAAGTTTTAAAAAAGAAAAGTCACTCAACTCAGGATTATCATAAGATGCTTTGGTCATAGATTTGCAAACCTTTCTCATGCTTCCCCAAAGCTAATTAAACACAAATCACTCACTTCTAAGACTCCTCACAGGATTCATTAATGCTGCATTCGTCGTTTGCAGGCAGACTAATAACGTAACAATCAAACAAAATCCTAATCCAACCATTGCAAAGGGTTCCCAGCTAATTTGGATGCGGTAGGCGTAGGTTTCCAGCCAGCGTTTCATGGTCAGGAATGCAAGGGGAAAGGAAATGAGCATGGCGACGGTCATTACCAGCAGGAATTCTTTAAGGAAAAGCATGATGATCCCAATTTCAGAGGCGCCAAGGACTTTGCGGATACCAAGCTCGCGGGTCCGGCGGGTGACATTAAGGGAAACCATGCCCAAAACGCCAAGCAAGACGATGATTACGGATAAGACTGTTGCAATTTGTGAAGCTTTTTTCAACTGCATTTCGGACAGATACAGCTTTTGCAGAGTATCATCCATGAACGCGTATTCAAAAGGCGCATCGGGCATTAATTCCCGCCATTTGTTTTCTATAACTGTCATAGACTCACCCAGATTGGCTGGGTTAAGCCGGAATGTGAGGAAGCGAAATGCATTTCCTTCTTTCACGTGAAAGAAACCTATTGGCTTAATGACCTGGTGCACAGATGCAAAATTAAAATCTGCGGAAACGCCGTCAACGGTAAGTAAACCAGGTACATTGTGAACCCTTGCTTGCTGACCGACAGCATCTTCGGGATTTGGATAACCTAATGCTTTTGTTGCCGCTACGTTAAGCACGATGCGATTGGACTGGTATGCGCCTTGTTTGCCGTTGAAGAACTTTCCAGCCACTATTTTGATCTGGTAAGTGTCGGCGTAATGTTCGTCTGTGCTCAAAAATTGCGTGTGAATGGCCTGCGTGGAATCCTGTCCGGATTTGTATAATCCTGTATGTCCGCCGTTGTTTCCGTTGGGGATCTCATAAGATAAGCTCACATTGTTTACTTCTTTCAGTTGCGAAAGGTTGTTCCTGATTGCCTCCATTTTTGACAATCCTTCGGGCGTCCAGTCGCGGGGAACAGCGATGGAAACGAGCGATTCCTTGTTGTAACCCAGGTTTTTATTGAAAAAATAATGTACTTGCTGAGAGATGACCATAGCGCCCGCAAACACAAATAATGCAATCACAAACTGCGAAGCCACAAGCACACGCCTTAACATTACATTTTCCCTGATTGATTTGAGTTTGCCTTTCATTGAATCAATGGATGAAATGCCTGATAAAACAAAAGCGGGATAAATGCCAGCCATAAACCCAATGAGCAGCGCACAGAACAATGGCATCCCGATCGAATAGGGGAATAATGCGAATGCAGAGGGCAACGGTTTTCCCAGGATATCCGAAAATGCAGAACGCGAAATTTCGTAAAACAACATCGAAAGAAACATTGCAACCAGTGCGAGAATGATGAATTCGGCCAGGAACTGCCCAATTAGTTGGATTTTATGGCTGCCAAGCACCTTCCGGACACCAATCTCTTTTAAGCGAGAGGAGGATTTTCCGATAGAAATATTCACAAAATTTACAATAGCCATCAGCAGAATGAAGAGCGTTACGCCAGAGAGCGTGTAGATCATTTTGCGTACTAAACCATTATTTGCCTCCTGGTAATAATCCTTCAAAGGCGTGAGATACACTTCGAGATTGGCCTTCGTATTGGCAGATCCGTATGTTGCAAGGGTTTGGGCAACCGGTTTTTCAAGATCTTTTGGTGTAAAGCCATTTTGGAGCTCAATGTAGGTGATCATGTAGGGGAATTCCCAATTATCTTCCGCTCCTTTCCGACCGTTAAGACTGCTAAGCGGAATAAAAATTTCTGCCGGTTTTGGCAGCAGATGGTTCACCGAATTGTTAGGAAGGGTTTTCAAAACCGCCGTGATCTGGAATTCCTGTTTGCCGCCGACGAAATTATGTAATGTTAATGTTTCGCCCAGGACATCTGTTTTTCCAAAATATTTTAAAGCTTTTTCTTCTGAAATGGCCGCTGAATGTTGCTGGGTCAATGCAGTCTTTGCGTCGCCTTGCAAAAGGGGGAATCCGTACATGGCGAGCAATGTTGAATCACCCGTCTGAACTTCCTCGCGAAAGTGTTTTTCCCCTTTGGAAACGGCGACAGTAATGCCGTCATAACGGTAAAAATTCGCGACCAGATTTGGGTAATTGGCTTTCAATGTGGCTCCAAGCGGCCCGAGCGTGGCCATATCTATTCCCATATCCGGATTCTTCCGCCGGCTGCGCACAATGTATTGGTTATCAGCATTACGCAGGTCGCTATTTACCCTCAGTTCGCCCCACACATAGCTCATAATGAGGAAAGTGAATGTCATTCCGACCGAGAGGCCGAAGATCATTACCAGCGAATAGAACTTGCGTTTCAGCAGGTTGCGCCAGGCAATTTTGAAGTAGTTCTGGATCATTTCCAAAACTAGTCAAATTTTAAAATGCGGGTCGCAGCGGACAGGCCGTTTAACTATTTTTAACGGTTTGTAAATCAACGGGCAAGGGCAGCATGTTACTCACTTTTCAGCGACTCAACCGGATTAACAAGCGCTGCTTTAAGTGCCTGGAAGCTCACAGTCAGCAGTGCAATGACCATGGCCAGGAATCCAGCCGATGCGAACACCCACCAGGACAACCCAGCCTGATATTCAAAGTTTTTAAGCCATTCCTGCATTGCATATATGGCCACCGGGATGCTGATTACAATAGCAATGACAACCAGTTTCAGGAAATCTGCCGACAGCAAAAGCACGACATTCTGCACACTAGCACCCAGCACTTTTCGCACGCCTATCTCTTTGGTCCGCGCCTCGGCCGCGAAAGCTGCCAATCCGAACAAACCCAGGCAGGCGATAATAACAGCCAACACTGCGAATGAGAGCAAAACGTTTCCTTGTTTCTGTTCGGCCTGATATTGCATTGCGAAGTTCTCGTCAAGAAAATGGAAATCGAGCTTAGCTTCGGGATCAAATTGTTTATATGCATTGCCGATATAAGCCAGCGCTTCCTGCGTTTTTCCACGCTGAATGCGAACATAAACATTGTCTTTGTCGGAAGGAGCGGGGAGCTGGATTACAAGCGGCTCAATTTTGTGCTGTAAGGAGTAGGTGTGAAAATCTGCGACCACGCCAATGACCTTTGCTTCTCTGGTAGCGCCTTTTTCATCAATAAAATATTTTATTCGTTTGCCTACCGGATCATTCCAGCCCTGTTTTTTGACCAGAGCCTCATTTACCAGGAATGCGGCAGTTTGATCCGCAGGAGAATCATCATGAAATGTTCTGCCCTGCAAGAGCTTAATTTCCAATGTTTTAACATAGTCACCATCGGCAGAGAACTTCTTAATTATTTGCGGTGAATCTGGCATATCCCCTGTTTCAGTTTCAATAAACAAGCCTCCCGTTCCTAAAAAGTTGTTTCCCAGAGGATTACTTGCGGCCGCAACGCTTTCGATGAGCGGACTTTGGGTGAGTTTTTCCTTGATTGCATTGATCTGGCCCCGCACTTCGTTTTTGTCAATATGGAATATCAGAACCTGTTCTTTATTGAAGCCCAGGTCTTTGTGATTGACATAATACAATTGCCGATAAACAATGCCAGAGCAAGCGATCATGACGACGGTGACGGCGAACTGAAAAACCACAAGCGATTTGCGAAACTGCGCACCACCAATCTGGCTGCCTAATTGACCCTTAAGCGCGATTACCGGCCGGAACCCTGATAGCATAAATGCAGGATAAATGCCGCTTACCAAACTGATGAACAGCATAAATGCGACAGCTGTCAAAGCCGTTGACCAGCCGTTATTGTAACTCATTGTCAGCGATTTATCAGACAGCTCATTAAAGAACGGCAACGCGATTTTTACTAATAATGCCCCAATCAGGCCCGCCAAGAAGGTCATTAAAAAAGATTCGGTAAGGAACTGGCCAACCAGTTGCGAGCGCCTGGAACCGACCGCCTTTCGCACGCCGATTTCACGAACCCGCTTCATAGAGCGCGCCGTGTAAAGATTGACGTAATTAATGCAGGCAATGATGAGGATTAGGGCTGCAACGACCGAGAAAATGTAGATTGTATTAATGTTCCCGTTATTGCCGATTTCGTAGCCGAGATCTGAATGTAAGTGGATGGATGTCAGGGGTTGTAACATCATTTTGTACGCTACATCCCCGATTTCTTTTTTGAGATATTTTGGGAAAAAGCCGGCCAGTTTTTGCTCAAATTTTCCTGCATCGACGCCGTTTTTTAACAATATATAAGTGTATAAATCGGATTGCTGCCAGCCGGACGTGTAGTTTTCAGGAAGGGAGCGTAATGCTTCAAAATGCAAATGTGAATTAACGGGTGCGTCCGCCATGACACCAGTTACCGTGTTTGGAAAGTTGTTTGAAAACAAAACCGTTTTGCCCACAGCATCGGAAGCTTTGCCGAATAATTTCTCGGCCAGTGTCTTGCTAAGGACTATTTTTTGCGATCCCTGCAATGCTGTCACGCGGTCACCATAAAGCATTGGGAACGTGAAGACCTCAAAAATCGACGCGTCGGCGAAGAAAATATCACCGGCTTCAATTGCTTTGTCCGCAAACCAGATCGTCCCGCCACCTTCTGCGCTGATCCGCACCGTTTTTTCGATTTCGGGATAATCGTTTTGCATTGCAGCTGCATATGGAGCCGAAGTTGTGGCCAGTTTAAAGCTTCCCGACGCCCATTTTGCCTCGTGCGTTAACCTATAAATACGGTCTGCTTTTTCGTGAAATCGATCGTAGCTCAGCTCGTCGGCCACGTACAAAACCATCAGCCAAACCGCCGCCATACCAATCGCCAGCCCAAATATATTCAGACTGCTAAACATTCGCTGGTTACGAAAATTCCGAAATGCTATTTTGAAGTAGTTAAGGAGCATGATATCAGGTCGTTATTAGTTAGGATCAAGGAAAAACAATGTAATGCTTGCTCTTAAAATTACATGCCATGCTCGTTAAGTATTCATAATCAATGTATAAATAGAGTCTTTTGACATCTATTCTGTTCACTTTCGAACAGTGCTGTCTGGTTTTGAAAAGCGGCTTTACTCATAATTACCGATCGGACATCGGAAGCTGCCGCCAGATAATTACAGCACAACTCCAAGTTATTTCCCACCGAATGTCGAATACCTTGCAAAAGAAAGCCCCGCCCCGAGATTGGCGTCGGAAGGGCGGGACGGAAATCATTTAAATAATATTTCACTATTTAAACAGAGACAATTTATGCATTTAATTTTAAGAAAAGGAGCCTTTCTGGCTGTTTTTGGAGCGATCCTATTGGCTTGCGACACGCCTTATTGGGAGCTGACACCGAATGAAGACGCCTCAGAAACATTAGACACAATTCAGTTCAAAGGTGAGCGGGTTGTTATTCCCGGAAATTTTCCAAAAGAGCTTTTTCATCAGACGCAGGAAGAATTTGATGTTTACTATGAATCGATTTCGGGAAAGGGTAATGCCCGCACATCGGGTGAAGTGGTCTTGATCACTTACGAAGAATTGCTGCCTATTTTAGTGAAGCACAATGCAAAATATCCACTAATCACGTCCGAAGAGGGTATTTTAGAAAAGGATCTCGAAAGGGTTTTCCGTGATTTTCCGGACATTACAACGCACGAGGAAGCCAACGAAAAGCGTGCCCTGATTTATGATTTTTACCAAGCGCTTTGCAAGCGTGATGTTGTGGCAGAGGTGGTTGCGCTGGAAGGAGTTAAAAGGGAGAATGGCCGGATTTTGGGACCTGAGTCGGGAGGGTTGACAACTCCCGAAAAAAATCACTTATTGCTAAATCCAGGATATGCACAGTGGTATGTGCAAGCCGCACAAGATGCTATTAACTTAGCGACAACATTATTTGGAAATGCTGTTGTTGGAAATAAAGGCAACGCCTTTAAACATTCTACTTGGAATGCATTGTCAATTCGTTTTATTCTGAAAGGTTCTCCGGCAAGTGAAAATCAGGCGATTGATTTTACTCAAGATGGATGTTCAAAGCACGAGCAAAACGACAACGGTCTGCAAATCCATGATAAAGACTCAGCTATGGACCTTCACAATAACATGTCGGCCCGCGAGTGGATGGAAAACGAAACTTCTTGGGGTTTTGGGCCTTTTAGGAAGATGCCGAGTGTAGATGAAATAATTAACAATATGCATTCCAAAGCTAATTCTTGCGCTATGCATAACATGGTTGATATTCTGAATTGGCATGGTGGTGACAATTCTGTTACTTGGAATAATTTATTTAACAACCTATATAGTCCCAATCAACATCTAGTCCACGTCATGCCGTAATGTTTTATTTGCTACTATATCAAAAATGAATTGAATCTTTATCCTATGAAAAAAAACTTTTTATTGTACATGATTTTAGCGGCATTGTGTTTAACCAGCTGCCATGAAATCTCACATCCGTATGTGGATACACTTTACATGAAGGGAACAGACAGGGAAAAGGAGCGAGCCGAGGCAATGGTAAATTTGTACCAACACTACATGAACAGTGACAAGGATAAGGAAGTTTACGAGGTTATTTCCGAAAGCAACGGCAGATTTATCCTCAATTATGTTCCTGCATTGAAGCTGTTAACATTAAGCGGAGATCCCGGAAGCGGTTGGTCAAATCAATTCAAAAATGTGGATGAGGCAACGCTGCAAAGGCTGATCGACGAAAATATCACCTTTCAAAATCTCGAAGAGGTCGGTACTATTGGAAGTCAGTTTGATGATGTTTTAAAAGTAAACAGGCCGATGTATAGTGTTAAAACTAATTGGCGCTAATCCATTGATCCTAATCTTTTTTTTATGAAAATGAAACAAGCATTTTTGTTGCTTTCTGTCTGTTTGCTGGCGAGCTGCGGAGAGGTCGTGAACCCATTGATCCGTACAGTCTATCTTACAGAAGGAGATCGGACGTCACAGAGATTGGAGGCAATTGCCAAACTTTACGAATTCTATAACGATAGTGATAAAGACAGGGAGGCATATGAAGTAATATCTAAAAGAAGTGGAGATTTTATTGTGAATTATGTTCCAGGCTTGGGCTTGCTGACACTATGTGGTGAGCCGGGATTTGGCTGGTCAAAACAATTTATAGATGTTGATAGCACTTTGCTTAGAAAATTGGTGGATCGAGGGGCCACCTTCGACGACCTCAACACTGGAAAATTCGATAGTTTGTTAGTTACAAAAACGCCAGTCTTTCGTGTAAATACGAATGGGAAGCCTTTTTAATAAGGCAAAATCCCTAATTTTGCCAAATTGATGATTTTAGTGGATTCAATTGTCGTTTTTTATTGATTTTTAACCAAATAGAATGAACCAAGCACCTGCTACTTCTTTACAAGACATTGTTGGGCATGCCAAAGAATACGGTTTTGTGTTTCCCTCTTCTGAAATATATGATGGATTGCAAGCTGTTTATGACTACGGTCAGAATGGTGTTGAATTGAAAAATAACCTTAAAGCCGCGTGGTGGAAAGCCATGACGCAATTACACGACAACATTGTCGGGATTGACGCGGCCATATTTATGCACCCGCTCACGTGGAAAGCTTCTGGTCACGTGGATGGTTTTAACGATCCGATGATCGACAACAAGGATTCCAAGAAGCGTTATCGCGCAGACCAGTTGCTGGAAGGCAAGGCGGAACAATATGAGGCAGAAGGCCAGGCCGAAAAAGGTAAAGCATTGCTCACAGAAATGGGCCGTTTGCTTAGTGCAGAAGACTTGGCCGGAGTTCGGGAATTGATTATTGCTGAGAACATCAAATGCCCGGTTTCCGGAACCGCTAACTGGACGGAAGTGCGCCAGTTTAACCTGATGTTCAGCACACAAGTTGGCTCGGTTGCTGAGGAATCGAACCTTATTTATCTGCGTCCTGAGACCGCGCAGGGGATTTTTGTGAATTTCCTGAATGTACAGAAAAGTGGCAGGATGAAAATTCCTTTTGGGATTGCACAAATCGGAAAAGCATTTAGAAATGAGATTGTTGCGCGCCAGTTCACGTTCCGTATGCGCGAATTTGAACAAATGGAAATGCAGTTTTTCATTCGCCCGGGCACTGAAATGGCCTGGTATGAAAGCTGGAAAGAAGCGCGTATGAAGTTTCATAAGGCCATTGGACTGCCTGCCGAAAAACTGAAATTCCATGATCACGATAAGCTCGCACATTATGCCAATGCAGCTGTTGACATTGAGTATCAATTTCCATTCGGTTTCCGGGAAATGGAGGGAATCCATTCCAGAACCGATTTTGACCTCAGAAACCACCAGGAATTGTCGAAGAAAAAGCAACAATATTTTGATTCTGACCTGGACGAAAATGGCAAGCCTTATGGAAATTATATTCCCTATGTCGTTGAAACTTCGGTTGGAGCGGACAGGCTTTTTCTGGCAACATTCTGCAATGCTTACACTGTAGAAACAGTTGGAGAAGGCGATAATGTGAAGGAAAGGACTTATTTAAAGCTGCACCCTGCATTGGCACCATTCAAGGTTGCCGTGCTTCCTTTGGTTAAAAAGGATGGTTTGGCAGAAAAGGCACAGGCTATTGCGAACTCACTGAAGTCATCTTTCCGCACAACTTATGATGACGGCGCGGCCATTGGCAAGCGCTACACGCGACAGGATCTGATCGGAACGCCGTTTTGCATTGCGGTTGATTATCAAACCATGGAGGATGACACTGTTACCATCCGCCACCGCGATACCATGGAGCAAGAGCGCGTTGCTATCAGCGATTTGAAAGAAAAAATTGGCTATCAGGTTGCTATTGAGCGAATTTTGGAAGCGATTTGATATATATAAGGCAACAAAAAAAGGGCTGCTTCTGAACGAGGCGGCCCTTTTTCATATGTCATGACATCATTTTGTGGTGTGCAACCGAACCAGATCTTCTGCGTTTGCGCTTAGCAAATCCACAGTATCCACGTCCAGGATGTGCGAAATCTGAATGAGACGTTCCAGCGTGATGCGTGTGTAACCCAACTCTATCTTACTATATGCATTTTGTGAAATGCCCAACTTCATCGCCAGATACTCTTGTGTATAATTTCTGTACTCCCTGATCTTTCTGATATTCAATGCTACAGACCTGATCCTCGTGTCTATCGATTCGTTCATGAAACGTCGTTTTAGTGAACAAGAAACCTCATTTGTTGAGAGATATACGATTTAACAGGGGCGAAAAGATCATTTTTTCCACTATCCGGTGATTACATTCCCGCAATATCTATGTGATAAATAACACGGTAAATTAGAAATGTTAAATTAATCGGTTGATTGTCAGGGAAACGGAACGCTGTTTGCGCAATTTGTCTCTTCCAGCAGGCAATTGTAGATTTTGGAAAAAAAGTTTTGAAAAACACTTAAAGGGCAAATTTTCGGATCAATTGTAGTGCTCGAAAAAGGAACATTGATCGAAGAAGGAAGCCATAAGAAGCTGTTAAGTAAAAAGGGTAAATATTACGAAATGTGGAAACAGCAATTTCCGGCGCTGGAAGAAAGTGTCAATTAATTTTATTAATTAGTCCCTTCATAATGTATCAAAATGCGGGATGATTAATCAATTATACAACACATCACTAAGCTTACTCACTGATTTATATCAACTTACAATGGCATATGGCTATTGGAAAGCCGGAAAAGCGGAGCAAGAAGCGGTTTTTAATCTTTATTTTAGAAAGCATCCGTTTCAAGGCGGTTTCACTATTGCCTGCGGCCTGAGCAGCGTCATTGATTATCTGAATGATTATCGGTTTAGCGAAGAAGACCTTGCCTATGTTGGGTCTATTACTGGAAATGATGGCGAAAAGCTGTTTGAACCAGGTTTTTTGGATTATCTCAAAAACATAGCATTTGCTTGCAGTATCGACGCCATTCCCGAAGGGACTGCAGTTTTCCCGAATGAGCCGCTGCTGCGCATTCAGGGCCCTATTTTACAATGTCAGCTGCTGGAAACGCCATTATTGAATCTCATTAATTTTCAATCGCTCATTGCTACGAAAGCAGCCCGAATGCGTCTGGTCGCCAAAGATGATTCGCTTCTCGAATTTGGTCTGCGGCGGGCGCAAGGCCCTGACGGGGGTGTAACGGCAAGCCGGGCGGCGTATATCGGCGGTTTTGATGCGACTTCCAATGTGATCGCGGGTAAACTTTATGACATTCCGGTAAAAGGAACGCATGCGCACAGCTGGGTCATGTCGTTTGACAGCGAATTGGAGTCATTTGAGACCTACGCGCAGTATATGCCAAACAATGTGACGCTGCTCGTGGACACATACGATTCGCTCAATGGCGTGCGCCATGCTATCAAAACCGGACAGCAGCTTCGTGAGCGAGGTTACGATCTGAACGGAATCCGGCTGGATTCCGGCGATTTAGCGTATTTAAGCATTGAAGCCCGGAAATTACTCGATGATGCAGGTTTTGAAAAAACCAACATTGTAGCCAGCAACGACCTTGACGAGCACATTATGGACAGCTTAAAGATCCAGGGAGCCAAAATCAATGTGTGGGGAATAGGCACAAAACTCGTTACAGCATATGACCAGCCGGCACTCGGCGGCGTTTACAAGCTGGCCGCAATTCGTTCGGAATCGGGTGAGTGGGATTACAAATTGAAGTTATCTGAGCAGGCAATTAAGGTCTCAACGCCTGGAATCCAGCAGGTGCGCCGCTTTAAAGATGCAAAAGGATTTTTGTCTGATATGATTTTCAACATCGAAACGCCTCTGACCGGCAAGGCAACAATGGTTGATCCTTATGATTTTACCAGAAACAGATCATTTTCAGAGCAAGCCGCCTTTGAGGATTTATTAGTGCCAATTTTTGCCAAAGGTTATTTGGTTTACAGCTTGCCGTCTGTTCACGACACGAGGACTCGCGTGCAGGATCAACTTTCGAATTTTCACAAAGGCATCAAACGCTTTGTTAATCCGCATACATATCCTGTTGGTTTGGAAAAAGACCTTTTTGATTTAAAGACAAATCTTATTTTGAAATTACGCGCCGCCAACGAATCTTAAAATACATTACTATGGAGGAAATTTCAGTCCCCGATCCAGCGATTTTGAAGGAATTGCTAAAATATAAAATGCCTTTCGGGAAATATAAAGACACATTGATTGCAGACTTGCCGGTTTCTTATCTGGAATGGTTTCAGCGGCAGGGCTTTCCGGCGGGAAAACTCGGAATGTTGCTCAGCACAATGTACGAGATACAGATCAATGGGCTAGGGGAGCTCCTTCACAGATTAAGGAAGATGCAATAATTTGATGCATCTTCCTTGATATCAAGATATTATCTTACTTTTTCTCAGGCATCAGGACAACCTTGATAAAGTTGTTATCACTGAAATACTTTTCTGCTGCGGCTTTTGTGCTGGCAACGGTAATTGACTTCAATAACTTTTCCTGCAAGAAAATTTCATCCAGGTCATCACCCAGGAAAGTGTTATCGTCCAGGTAATCCAGCCAGAAATTGTTCGTTTTAAGCGCCGTTTCTGTCTTACGCTGTGTTTCTGCTACGAACTTTTCAATGTCTTTTGGATCGGCACCATTCTGCTTAACCTTGCTCACTTCTTCTCTTGCGCGTTTTACAAGCTTATCCACATTCTCAGGCGCACAGCCAAAACCAATGCTAAAACGGTAATGTCCTGACGGGAACTTGTCGGTGCTTTCCGAGACACTCACGCCATAAACGCCACTTTCTTCTTCCCGCAGGGCCTCTATAAGCTTAATTTGCAGCACTTCCTGCAATGCTTCGATCTGGATATTATTTTCCGGACTGTATTCATACTCACCGCTCGAAATCAATGTAACACGACTTTTTGGCTCCAAACCTTTGTAGATTGTCTTGTCGATAGTCCCTTTTGGTGGGAAAATATTGGGATGTTTGAATGTATCATCGCGGTCAGTGGAAGGCAGTCCGCCGATGTATTTTTCAAGCAGCGGCTTGATTTCTTCCGGTTTGAATGCGCCAACGAATGTGAAGACAAAATCGGATGCATCTGAAAACCGGTCCTTGTACATTTCCACCGCATGATCCAGGCTGACTTTGTCGATGCTTTCCGGTTTTAATGGTCTGCGTTTGGGATTATTGCTTGTCAAAACGGCATTCAGCGAGTCAGAATAGACTTTTTCTGGCGTTAAAGTTTTCTGCATATTTTCCAGATATGCTTTTTGGTTCGCCAGAATCCCGGTGACTACGTCCGCATCTTTTCTTGGCGCGGTGAAGTAGGCGTATATCAGCTGCAATGTCGTTTCCAGATCTTTCGGGCTCGTGCTACCGCCTATTCCTTCCGTCAGCTCACTCACATATGGACCGGCGCTTGCGGTTTTTCCTGCCAGAAATTTTTGCAGCTGGGTTTGACTATATGGCCCAACACCGCCTGATTGAATCAGGTAACTCGTAAAAATTCCGGTTTCGCGCTCGTCTGCAAACAGCGAATAGCCGCCTTTACCCGTAGCTTTGATCAGAATTTCGTCATTTTTGAAGTCGGTCGGTTTCAGTAAAACCTTCACTCCATTGGATAAAGTCAACTCGGTTACGCCCAACTTTTCCAATGTTTTTTCGCTGGTAACTTTTCCTGGTTTAGGCTCGTCGGGCAGTAATGGAGCGTCCACGACGTCATCTACATAAGCCGTCACGTCTTTACCGGCCTCTGCTAATAATTTGCGGATTTCGGCTTCTTTGGGCAATTCATCCTTATTTTTTTCCGGGCCCATTACCACCACAGCCCTGTTTTTATCTGTAATGTATTTTTTTGCCAAAGCATTTATTTCTGCCAGGGAAACGCCGTCCAAGTGTTTTTTTACAAATTCAAAATACATTTCGGCGCCCATATAAGGTTTCTCATGCAGGAAGTGGTCGAGATATTCCTGCACGTGTTCTGCGGATTTGGTTTTATCCCGTTCCTTATAATATTGCTCAATGGCTGTATAAAAGTCTTTCTTGGCACGATCCAGCTCCGGCTGCGTAAAGCCAAATTTCTGAACGCGCACATTTTCTTCTAGTAGCACAGTCAGCGCGGTTTTCATGGAAGCGGCGTCCTTCGCCAAAGCGATGGATGTGTAAGAATCCAGGTCGCCCAGGAAATCACCATACTGACTGTCGCCATAAAGAAACGGTGGATTTGCCTTCTGGGTCAGCTCCTGCATCCGTTGCGACATCATTGCATTGTACAAACCTTGGCCAAAATTATCGCGCACATCTTTCAGCGATTTTGTCTTGCTGTTAGGTTGCTTGTAAATAAGCTGGATCAGGTTTTGGGGATATTCACTATCTGTGACAATCGCCACTTTTGTGGACCCATCCAATGGGATCGCATATTTGGTGCGCTTTTTAGCATTAACGGGAACTGGTATCGAGCTGAATTTCTGCTTGATCGTAGCTTCTACTTTATCCACATCAAAATCCCCAACCGCGATTACTGCCATCAGGTCAGGGCGATACCAATCCTGGTAAAATGCTTTTATGGTTTCCGGTTTAAAGCTTTTCAAAATGCTGTCTTTCCCGATCGGAAGACGCTCCGCATAACGCGAATTATTCAGGATCACTTTCAAGAATTTATCGCGCATTCGTTGCTGCGCCCCACGGCCCATTCTGGATTCTTCTAGCACTACGCCTCGTTCCTTTTCAATTTCAGATGGATCCAGCAATGCTCCATGTGCCCAATCTTCAAGCACTTGCAACCCCTTATCGAGCAATCCCGCGGAATCGGTTGGGATGGGAAGCATGTAAACGGTTTCATCAAACCCGGTGTAAGCGTTCAGATCTGCACCGAAACGCACGCCTGTCTTTTGCAGAAAGTTAACCAGCTCATTTTTAGGAAAATTGGTAGTCCCGTTGAAATTCATGTGCTCCATAAAGTGCGCCAAGCCTTGTTGAGCATCGGTTTCCAAAACCGATCCGGCCTTTACCGCGAGGCGCAGTTCAGCACGATTTTTCGGTTCGGCATTTTTTCTGATATAATAGGTTATCCCGTTTTTGAGCTTCCCAGTCCGCACGCCAGGGTCTAGCGGGACTTTTTGTGTTGAAAGATCTTGTGCAAAAGCAACATTCAAAGGACCTATTCCAAGTCCGGCTATATACAAAGCGATCAGCGCCTTTTTCATTTCTTTTATTTTAAATTGATAGCATTCAGGAGGGCGAAAGATATTTAAAAAGTCCCGACTTTCTCAAAATGATGGACACGCGGCAGTTTTAAATACCAAACCTTTGGCAAAATCCAATTTAGAGCGGTCACTGAATTGTATCGAGCCGTTTTTTTCCGCAGCAGGACCAAACCCTTCCACCCAGTTGCCGTCTTTTCTCAAAAAAGCGACTTCGCGTGTCGATTCAACGCCTTCCGACATGAATTTGTAGTTGGCTAACAAGGTATCACCATGAAGCCTTCCATCGATTTTACCGCGATTTTGATCTTTTTCAAACAGTTTATATTCCAAATCACCGTTGACCATGCTGTCAGATGTTATATTAATTTGCAGGAACGCAGAATCTTTTTCGGTAATGTATGCATAGCATGCAGCGCGCGGCATTTCATCATCTTCAACTACCGTCGTAGATTCAGACTCTTTTTTCGCGCATGACGCTAAGATGCAGGACGTTGCTATCAAAAGGTAGATTCGCATTTTCATATTTGTGATGTTCAGAGATTTTGGTACAATCAAGATAGCGCTTTAACTGCTAAACGCTGGATAAAAACGTAAAACGTGGTTCAGAATTATCACAGCGCCGCACGCATCAATCATTCTTTCGGGATTTTTCCGATTATCTATCGCGTTGCTGAATCCATTCTTGTAATCTCAATGACCTCAACGGTCAGAAAACCAAATTCTTCTGTTACAACGCCCCGGATTTTATAGACTCCCTTCACCGAAAAATTGAATTTTGCTGCTACTTGCGGGAAATGGACTGTGTCGATAAACTGCCCTTCCTGATCCAGAAATGTTCCGAATTGCATCGTTTCACCCCTCGCCGTTCGCGTATTTTTGACCGCAACCAGATAGCCATATTGCACAACTTCCCGATTCACATAAACATGCAGATCCTTGCTCATGACGCTTTTCGGCAATGCATTTTTTAAAAGATCAAAAGGACTGCAAAGCGCAAAACCTAGTAGTTCAATCTGGTCATAAGCGTCGTCAATAGGCGACGAATGGAATGTAGGCAGCTGGTAATCTTTCACTTCGGAGTGGAATAGCTGCTTTTGCGGCACTTTTGACGGTGTTTTACTAAGCCTGAAATGCGCTTTCCAAAGCAATGTTTTCTTGTTAATCCCGGTAAACCTGAATGCATCTATCCGGATCAGGATCGTCAATTGTTCGATCGAAATAGCCACACGGTCGATGAAATTGTTCAGTGACAGAAATTCTCCTTCCTGCTCTCTCGCGGAAACGATTCTCAGTATGGTTTTTTCCTCGATTTCATTCAAAAACTGTAATCCCAGGTAAATGTCTTTTCCTTTTATCACCGCCTGGGCATTACTATGGTTTACGCACGGTGCCATAATCGTAGCGCCCATCATGCGTGCTTCGTGCAGATATAACTCAGGCGCATAAAATCCGCCACCATTGTTCAGCACCGCCACCATGTATTCCAATGGATAATAGGCTTTGAGGAAAAGGGTTTGGTAACTTTCCACAGCATAGGAAGCAGAATGTCCTTTTGCGAAAGCATAGCCCGCAAAACTTGCGATCTGGTTCCAGATTTCCTGCGTCGTCTGCGGCTCGTAACCCATATCGGAGCAGTTTTTAAAATACTTTTTCTTTACCCGCTCAAATTCATCACGACCACGAAATTTGCCGCTCATTCCCCGCCTGATTACATCTGCTTCGCCCAAAGTAAGCTTAGCGAAATAATGTGCAACCTTGATCACATCTTCCTGGTAAACCATAATGCCATAAGTTTCGGGCATCAGTTTTAATAATTCGGGGTGTGCTTCCTGAACTTTTTCGGGATTTTGGTGGCGTAAGATATATTCACGCATCATACCACTTTTTGCCACGCCGGGCCTGATAATGGAGCTGGCTGCGACCAATCCAAGATAATTATCAACTTCGAGCTTGCGCAAAAGCATACGCATGGCGGGTGATTCCACATAAAAGCAGCCAATGCATTGCGCACGCTTGATCAGGTCATTGATTTTTGGATCAGTCTTAAACTTTTTTACGTCGTCAATGTCAATCGGTTGCTCGTCGGGGCGATTGTAACGGATTACTTCCAAAGTTTCCTTGATCTTGGCCAGGCCCCGCTGTCCAAGAATGTCATATTTATTCAGCCCGACGTCTTCCGCAATGACCATGTCGAATTGCGTGGTAGGAAATCCTTTTGGCGGCACATCCGTGGCCGTGAAATAATGTATAGGTCGCTCGGAGATCAGGATTCCGCCCGCGTGAATGCTCAAATGGTTCGGCTGATTATTGTCTTGTAAATAACCTGCATACCGGATTACCAGGCTGGATATCTGATCCAGTTTTTTCGGGTCAAATTTTCCATTGCTCAAAGTGTCAATCTCGTAAGCTGGCAAACCAAACACCTTACCGAGCTCACGAACGGCAGCGCTGTGTTGAAAAGTGCTATATGTTGCCAATAGCGACGCCTGGCCGTTTTTACCGAAGGTGTCAAAAATATATTGCGTTACATCCTCGCGGTCACGCCATGAGAAGTCGATGTCAAAATCGGGCGGATTTTTCCGGTGAAGGTTAATGAACCGTTCAAAATAAAGATCGAGTTCAATGGGGTCAACGTTGGTGATATTCAGCAAGTAAGCCACAATGCTGTTTGCCCCACTTCCACGGCCCACATAGTAATATCCTTTTCTGCGTGCATAGCTCACAATATCATGGTTAACCAGGAAAAACGGGACGAAATTTTGCTTTTGAATCAGATCCAGTTCCATTGCGATCCGGTCAAAGATCTCGTCCGTGACCTGCTCGCCGTATCGATAACCTAATGCCTGATAACTGAGGGAATTCAGTTTCTGGTAATCGTCCTTTGCACTTTTGCCGTAAACCCGCAAATTCTGATGCTCCCGGTCGTCACCGAAATTGAAGTGAATGCTGCATTCCTCCATCAGCTTTTCGGTATTCCGGATGATGAAATCAAGGTCTTTTTCTTTGAAATGATATTCAAGCACCTTCAATGGCATGATCTGCTCTGTTTCCTCGGCCGTTTCTGTCGGCGACAGTTTGCTCAATAATGTATTGCCATCAATAGAGCGCAAAAGGCGGTGCATGTTGAAATCGCGCTTATTTCGAAAACTCAATGGCTGCATCACAACAAGCTTTTCCTTATGCTTGAACAAGGGTGAAAAGCGGATCTTGTTTAAGTCTTTTTGTGCAATGCCGATGTATTCATGGGGTAATAGTGTCTCTTTTTTCTCTGTGGAAAGATTTTCAAATGGGTAAATGAAAATGGCGTTTTGGAGTTCGGGCGCTTCATTCGGATATGCTTCTTTTAACAAAGAATGTCGCGACAGGTAAGCATTCAGCTCCTGAAACCCTGCATTATTTTTAGCTAATCCCACAAATTGCTGTTTCACGCCATTACGAAAATCAATTCCAACGATTGGTTTAATGTCATATTTTGGTGCCATCCTGATGAAGTTCAGGCAACCGGATGTATTGTTTATATCGGTCAGTGCAATGCAGCCATAACCGTTTTCCCGGCTTATTTGAAGCAATTCCTGTTCGGGAATAGTCCCAAAACGAAGGCTGAAATAAGAGTGACAGTTGAGTAGCATGGTATATTGGAAATAAACTTTTTTACTTACTTTTGACGTTACTAACGCACTACGATATGATTATTAGTTTTTCGTCCAAAGACACTGAGAAAATATGGATAGGAGAGAGGGTTAAGAATATGCCAATCGAAATTCAGGAAATTGGTCGAAGAAAACTTAGGATGCTTAATAACTCTCAAAATCTGGCCGACCTTCGAATTCCTCCTTCCAATCGCTTGGAAAAACTTTCTGGTAAAATGAAGGACTTTTATAGTATCAGAATTAATGATCAATGGCGAATTGTTTTTTTGTGGCAGGAGGGAAATGCATCCGAGGTTAGTGTTGTAGACTATCATTAAATAATGGCGATGGAAAAACTTAATAATATTCATCCTGGCGAAATCCTTTCGGAAGAGTTTTTAATTCCGCTGGGAATTTCGGCCTATAAGCTAGCCAAAGACACTGCTATCCCTCAAACCAGGGTTAGTGAGATTATTAAAGGGCGTCGGAGGATAACGGCAGACACGGCGCTCCGTTTCAGTAAATATTTTGGAACCACACCTAAATTCTGGCTTGGGTTGCAGGATGATTTTGATTTGGAGGAAGAACAACATTTGATTTCTCAGGATTTAAAGAATATAAAAACATTAGAACATCAGGCGGCGTAAGTTGTCTTTTCGTTGAGCGAATCAAGCATTGCGATGCGCTGGGATAATGGGTGGGTCGCCGTTGAATGGGTTTCCCATACTTGAAATGTTAGGGATGCCGATGGTGGTGCCCCAGCTTAAAATAGAATTTCCCCGGTTATCGGTGCCATATCGGTTCCTGATATAATCCATTGCTTGATAAAGGTTTAGCTTTTCCTCGGAGTCATCAAACATGTTGATCTGATGACTTCCTGTAACAAGATCACTGAAATTTACCCCAACAAGCCTCACCATCATCCTCCGGTTATGCAGCAGGTCGAATAACCTTTCAATTTGTGGGATCAATGTATGGTCAGCAGAGGTGTATGGAATTTTCACTTGCTTTGACACCGTGTTGAAATCCGAATAGCGGATTTTTACGGAGACGCATGAGGTGAGTTTATTGCCATTACGAAGCTGGTACGCCAGATTTTCACCCATAGCCCTCAGCATTTCCCGCATTCTTTTCACGTCCCCCGTGTCTTTGCCGAATGTCCGCTCATTGGAAATGGATTTGCGCTCATGAAATGGAACAATAGGGGAGTTGTCCAGCCCGTTTGCCCTATTCCAGAGTAGTATGCCGTTTTTTCCTAGTATTTCACCCATCATTTCGACTGGCATTTCCTGAATCGTTTTCACGTATTTAACCCCCATATCATACAACACCTTATTCGTTTTCTCTCCAACCATCGGGATCTTTTGCACGTGCATAGGCGCAAGGAAGCTTTTTTCGGCTCCGGCCTCTATTTTCTTATGATTATCGGGCTTTGCTTCACCAGTCGCAACTTTGGAAACGACCTTGCTGGTGGAAAGTCCGCAGGAAATGGGCAGGCCGCTTTCGCGCTTGATGCGTTGCCTAAGCTCCGTAGCCAGCTGATAACTGCCAAAGAACTTATCCATCCCCGACAGATCCGCATAAAACTCGTCAATACTGGCTTTTTCAAACACAGGCACTGTTTCAGCGATGATTTGGGACACTATCTTGGATTCATCGGAATACATACCGCCGTCTCCCCGGATGATTGTTGCTTCCGGGCAAAGCATGCGTGCCATTTTCATGGACATACCTGAATGGACGCCGAAAGGCCTGGTTTCATAACTGCATGCTGCTACCACGCCACGGTCACCGGTTCCGCCCACGAGGACCGGCCGGTTATTCAGTCGACTATCATGCTTTCGCTCAACCGAAACAAAAAATGTATCCAGGTCCAGGTGTAATATCGTGCGATCCATTTGGTTTGGAATTTTTACAAAAATATGGATTATTTCCAAATATATGGAGCATATCCAAAAAAGAAAAGGAAATATTCCAAAAATTTCGTATGTTTGCTATTGATAAGGAGTTACCAATTTTTGACTTGATCAGCCGAACATGCAAATCGACGAAGAGTTCAAGCGTTTTAAGCAAATAAGGGAGGAGTTAAATCTGACCCAATCCGCGTTTGCGGATGAGCTGGGCATTAGTGCCACCACGGCGGATATTGAAAGAGGCAGGACACGCATTCCCGGGCAGGTCGTGAAAGAGCTGCTGAAAAAGTATCACATCAATCCGTTGTGGCTTTTCGGTGATAGCAAGCAGAAATATTTGCAAGCTGATAAGCTGTTAATGAGCCCAAAAGTCGTCACTGTTGATAATGCCGGTAAGGACAACATCGTGCTGGTAAGTGCCAAAGCTGCTGCGGGCTATCCTAATAACATCGGTGATGCACAGTGGTTTGAAAGCTTGCCGGCTTTCACAATTCCGCTTCCCGAGTATCGGAATGCAACATTCAGGGGGTTTCAGGTAGAAGGGGATAGTATGTTACCAGTGTTGCATTCGGGCGAATGGATTGTTGGCAGGGCGTTGGATGATTGGGAAGATGTAAATCCCAAGCAGATTTATGTTGTTGTCACGGTCGACAGTATTTTGGTAAAAAAGATAAGGCAGGAAAGCGGGTCAACTTTTGTGGATCTGATCTCGTCCAATTCCGAATACAGCCCGATCCGGCTTGATCGCAATGAAATCAAAGAAATCTGGATCGTGAACAGCAAGTTAACTTTTGACCTTGAAGCAGATAATCAGCCAGTTAGCCTGCTGAGTTTGCATTCGGAAATGAAGGAATTGAAAGAGGAGATGAAGAAGCTGGTAAAGGATGTCGTTCTTAAATAGCCGTGTTGGTGTCCCAGAGATATTTTATTCCCATCCTCCACGGAGTTCGTCTAACTGCTTGTCAACATGCTGTATCGACTGTTTAGACATTCCTCCTTTATACTTGGCGACTTTCGAATTATTTGTTGGCAAGTTGTCCCGTTCTCTTCTCAAACTAATTAGTTCGAGGCGCTCCATATCCATCAAAAGATTGAGCGCCTTTTCATTAATGATGTCAACTGTTATGGTCTGTCTCATAATTCTTGCAAGTAAAGCGCTATAAATATACGAACATCTGAGAATTATTGTCTCAAAGATGTAACCTAAGCCTCTTCCGCAACCAACTGCTTCTCGTACAGTTCTTTATAGGCCTTGTTGAGTGCCATCAGCTCCGTGTGGGTGCCTTGTTCGATGATCTTTCCTTCGTCTAATACAACAATGCGGTCTGCGAGCTTTGCGGATGATACGCGGTGGGATATGATCACGGACGTCCGCTGGTCCATGATGCGTTTCATATTGTTCAGGATAATGTTCTCCGTGTTAGTGTCGACTGCGGAAAGGCAATCATCGAGCACGAGGATTTTGGGATCGCGAGCGATGGCCCTGGCAATGGATAGGCGTTGTTTCTGCCCTCCCGAGAGTGTTATGCCTCTTTCTCCAAGCAGTGTCTGGTAACCTTGCGGAAAATCAACAATGTTATTATACAAATCAGCATCTTTCACGGCCTGCTCAATTCTTTCGAAAGGCATATCTGTCGTTCCGAAACGAACATTGTTTTCAATTGAATCTGAAAAAAGGAAAACATCCTGGGGCACATAACCGATTTGACGGCGATAAGCGTGTACGTCGTAATCCTTCATAGGAATGTTGTCGATCAGGATTTCGCCTTCTGTCGGATCGTAAAGACGGCATAATAAATGCGCTAATGTACTTTTTCCTGAGCCAGTCGTTCCTAATATCGCAACGGATTCACCTTGTTTTACATGCAGGTCAAAATCGTGCAAGGCCTTGATCCCGGAATCAGGATAGGTGAAGCCGACATGTTTGAATGTGATTGCGCCTTCCAGCGGTTTTTCAATATTTTTTGTAGAAACCAAAGTCGTCTTTTCATTCAAAAACTCATTGATCCGCGTTTGCGATGACGCTGCGCGTTGAATTTGGCTGGTGGTCCACCCGAGCGCCATTACCGGCCAGGTAAGCATATTTACGTATAAAATAAACTCGGTGATGTTCCCTGGTGTAAGATTTCCATTGATAATCTCCTGGCCGCCGACAAAAATAACCAGAATGTTGCTTAGCCCGATCAGCAGGACTATAACGGGATAAAAGAACGCGTCAACTTTGGTAAGGCTGAGCGATTTATTCTTGAAATTTTCTGCCTCTTTCTGAAAATTATTGAATGAATGTTTTTCCTGAACAAATGATTTAATCACCCTGATCCCAGAAAACGCTTCCTGGACATAAGTCGAAAGTCCTGAAAGCTGCTTTTGAATTTCCTGCGAGCGTTTCATGATCATGCTATTAACGATATAAACGCTGATTGAAAGCACCGGAAGAGGCAGCAGAACATACAGAGTCAGTTTTGTGCTCACAGAAAGCATGTAGGAAATCACAAGGAAAAAAAGTACAATTAGGTTGATGCCGTACATTAATGCAGGCCCGACATACATACGCACGTTGCTCACGTCCTCAGAGATCCGCGCCATGAGATCGCCGGTGCTGTGGCGACGGAAAAAGCTGGCTGGTAAGGTTTGGTAATGCTGGTAAATATCGTTTTTCAACGCAAACTCAATGTGCCGCGACATGACAATGATGGTCTGCCGGACGAGGAACAGGAAAATTCCTTTCAAAAGCGCCATGGCCAGGATTAATAAGCCATAGAGCAGAATGCTGAAAGCGAAAATGTCATACATCTCCGTTTGCAGCGCAGCGCCGTTGAACAAATAATAAATGTCCAGCGTCTCCACCACCAGATCCAGCGCATACCGGACCAGCTGGGCCGGGATTATTCCAAAAAGGTTAGAAATAATAGTAAAAATGGTTCCGAGGATCAGATACCATTTGTATTTCCACAAGTACTGGTTCAGGTACTTTAATGCTTTCACTATAAATTATTTTAAACTGCGGATTTTCCTATGCGGGACGGGCAATAACTAACCAACATCCTATCGTTTCAAAACGTTGCAAATTTAAAAGACGGCATTTCATTTTTTCGATTCTAAACAAAATAGTCTATTTTTGCGGTCAATTTTAAACAAAAAATGCAGGGGAAAGTATTCAAACGACCTTGCCAAATGCAGATACGTTCTTTGATTTACTGTACCTTTTATCCAATTAGTGTTCCGGCTTATGCTGAATAGAAGATTATTAAGAACTAAGGCGGTTCAGGCGCTTTATGCCCGTCAGCTTACCACAGATGCCAACCGATTACTGGCCTTAGACCACATTGAAGCGGCTTTTCAGCCTGATCTCAATTCGATGGAGCCTCAGAACAGGACCAAATTGGCAGGAATGAGAAAGCTTGCCGGGATCACCCTCGATGAATTTATCAAACACGGGAAACCCAATGAAGATGAGGAACTTCCGGAGCAGGTGATCAAAGTCGCAAGGAGCGCTTTTGAAGCATACAGCAGACAAACAATTTCAGATGGAGAGAAGATGGTTCGCCGGGTTTTGAATGAAACGGAATCAATTTACGTGGATTTTATCCGGGTTTTATCCATGCTGATCGAACTTTCGCATCAGGCTAAGATTGACCGTGAAAGAAGATACGACGATCCGGAAGCACCTTTTCCAAAAGACGGAGGCCTCGATTCTAACAGTGTTATAAAGGTTTTGATGGCTGATAAAACACTGGAAGAAGAAATTATCAGGAACGGGATCAATTGGAGTAATGAAATGAACCTTATCCGAAAAATCTATCGCGAAGCTTTGCGGAAGGACGAGGAATATACAGCTTATTGCAAAAATGCATCACATACGCAGGAAGAAGACCAAGCCATTGTGCAGCATGTTTTAAGACAAGTGATATTGAAGCATGAAGTGCCTCTTGACTATCTCGAACAACGCGATCTTTACTGGGTCGATCACAGTGAGTTAATCAGAAGTCTGGCTATCAAAACATTGAGATCAGCAGACAATGCTGCTACTTTTCAGCTTTCACCATTAACAAAAGATTGGGAAGAAGATCGCTTTTTTGTTGAAGAACTTTGCCGGATCGTGGTTGAAGAAAGTGATCAGTATGATGGTTATCTGGACGAACACCTTAAAAACTGGGAACTCGACCGGATCGCGCTGGTTGATCTGATCATCCTGAAAACGGCACTCGCCGAGTTGATCCATTTTCCGGGAATTCCCGTAAAAGTAACCATCAACGAGTTTATTGAAATTGCAAAAAGGTACAGTACGCCAAAAAGCGGTAAGTTTGTAAATGGTGTCCTGGACGTTCTTTCTGTTAAATTAGCCAAGGAAGGCGTAATCAGAAAAAGCGGACGCGGATTGATAGATAACAAATAAGCTGCCGCAATTTTTACAGCTAAAAACCAAATGTCATGAGTAAGACCAGCAATAGTTTAATCGCATTTTTGACAGGTTGTGTCACGGGCGCTGCCCTCGGGATCCTCTATGCACCTGATAAAGGAGAGGTTCTGCGCACGCAATTGACATACAGATTGTCTAAATACAGAGAAAAATTAAAAGACGTAATTGAAGATCTGGTTGAGAAAAAAGATCAGCCTGACAATTTTACAAAAACAGAAGGAGAGCGTGTGGTAAACGATGCACGCGAAAAAGCCGAAAAATTACTTGAAGACGTGGATCGCCTGATGGCGCAAATCAAAGGTCAGGCCAGTTGATTTATTTCCTATGAAAATGCGATCATTGGTTTTTTTATTGGGAATTGCACTAACACTTTCCAGTTGTTCCAAAAGCGATAACAAAGAAGATTCAAAACAGGCAGACTCAAAGATGCCTGTTTTTACTTTGAGTGATAGTTCAACCTATGAATTTGGAACAATTCAGGAAGGCGCGATCGTGGAGCATGATTTCAAATTCAGGAATGATGGCGAATATCCCTTGATACTCAATAATATCACTTCATCTTGCGGCTGCACTACACCCGAATGGCCCAAAGATCCGATCGGGCCGAAGCAGACTGCCAGCATTAAGGTGCGTTTTGACAGCAAAAACAAGACCGGTCCGCAGGTAAAAACCATCACGGTTTATGCCAACACCGAGCCGGCTTACACGGAACTCAGGTTAAGAGGAATTGTAAATGCAGCTCCCAAACCCGACACACTCAATTGACTTTCCCTATCACAACCGAAAGGTTAACAACTTACTAATCCATCCATTACAATGAAGTTTTCCATTTTAGCACAAGCAGCATCCGGCGGTTCAGAAGCCATGATTTACCAGGTTATCATGTGGGTTGGTATCATTGGTGTATTTTATTTTTTCATGATCCGTCCGCAGCAAAAAAAGCAAAAAGAGCAAAAAGAGCTTCTTGGCAATCTTAAAAAAGGAGATCAGGTCGTTACAATAGGAGGGATCCATGCCCGGGTTTATACAGTTGAAGACACTACTGTTACGCTGGAATTGGATAAGGGAGTGAAACTTACGGTGGACAAATCAGCGGTTGCGCGTACGATTGCCGCGTAAGTAATTATAAACGGCACACATTGTAATGTGTGTATTTTCAATTTTTTTGCTGTGAGTAACGTACCATCAGGCCAAAATAAAGTTAAGACCTTCTTCGTATGCATTCTGGCAGCCTCTTTTTTTTGGTTAATGAATGTATTGAACAAGGATAATTATTCGATCAAGCTCAATTATCCGCTTGACATTGAATACGACAATTCGGCCTTTGTTCCTATGCAGCCTTTGCCCAAAAGAATTTCTGTGAATGTATCGGGCGACGGCTGGACGTTACTGCAAAAATCCTGGCTTAATTTTAATGCTAATCCGGTGGTTTACAAGGTGAACAATCCGAATGAAGCGAGTTTTATTAACTCAACAACATTGACGGACCAGATCACAGAATTGTTTCCCAACCTGCATGTGAATTATGTCATCGCCGATACTTTTGAATTGAATTTTGAGCGAAAAATCAGAAAGATAATTCCTATCCGGGTCGACAGCGCGGCCATTAACATTCGCGATGGATATGTTATTTCAAGCATTATCAATGTTTCGCCATCACTCATTTCCGTTGATGGGCCTATTTCGCTGATCCGTTCTTATCCCGACACAATCCGCGTCGCCGTGCCTACGCCAAAAATCCAGAACAATTTTGACGAAAGCCTGCCCATTCCGCTGCCGGTTTCACCGTTGGTAGAAGTTAGTCACAGGGACGTTTACATTAGTTTCGAGGTGGCGCAGTATCTCAATGTGATCACGCCGTAAATTTAATCCTAACATCATTTCTCCGCCATGTTACTTCCCCTTCAAATTGGAATTACCGGCGGAATTGGATCCGGGAAAAGCGTTGTTTGTAAACTCTTTTCCTGTCTTGGAATTCCCGTTTACAATGCAGACAGCCGCGCAAAATGGCTGACCAATCACAATCTGCAAATCATTAAAAGTGTTGTCGCTCTCCTGGGAAGCGACGCTTACGACGCAGAAGGGCTGTATAACACATCCTACGTAAGCTCGCTGGTTTTCAAAAATGAAGATTTACTTAAAAAGCTGAATGCGATCATTCATCCCGTTGTTATGCAGGACACTGCTGATTGGGTTGAAAATCATGCGACTTCGCCATATGTTGTAAAAGAGGCGGCCATTATGAACAAAGCCGGCGACCGGAATGCGCTGGATTTTGTGGTTGTAGTAGAAGCGCCGCTGGAATTGCGTGTAAGCAGGATTTTGCAGAGAGATAAGCGGAGTGAAGATGAAATCAGGGCAATTGTAAAAAGGCAGGTTTCCGACGAAGAGCGGAAGAAAGTGGCTGATTTTTTTATTAATAATGATGAAGAATCGGCGTTAATCCCACAGGTTTTGAAACTGCATAATATTTTCAAGGCAGGGAAGATTTCAAATTAAAAGTCCACATCCAATCCCAAAGCTTGTTTCAATTCCAGCAAATAGGGATTTTTCTCCGCCATATAATTAAATTTCTCTGCGGGTGTGTAGGGAAGCCTGTTCACCTCCTGAGGCGCTACACGCGGGTTTATTTCCAATCTCGGTGCGTCGATGCGGCTTTTGAGATAACTGAGCAATTCATAGCGAACATTAGCCATTGCTTCCAGCTGATGCGTGTTGTCCAGCGCGATTTCGATGCTTGTTCCGTCCAGCTTGAACTCTTTATTCAAACTAATCTCTTCCGTTGTTGAATTGCCTGCTATCCTTCGTTTTTCGGCGAATTCATACCAGTGCGTCTGTAATGTTTCAAATGTCAATGCTTCCTTTCTGGCATTGTTGGAAACAGCTGCTGCTACATTTTCACTCTGTCCTTTCGGCGCTTCCTTCACGGCGAGGTCTGCATTAGGCGCAGTTGGGGCTAATGCAATGGTGTTTTTGAGCCGCGACGGAGCTTGTGCGGGCTGGGCGGCACGCGCAGGCGCATCCGCGTAGTTTCCGTTGGTTGGGATTCCATTGGCTTGAATCCCATTGATTTGCGGTTCTGCAGGCGTTACCGGAGCCGGATTTAATGGTTTTAGCTCAGGCTCAACTTTTTTTTTTGCCGTTTCATCAACGGCGGCAAGCGAAGAAAGTTGAAGAACGTGGGGCAGGTTGGCGAGCTTCATCAAACAAAGCTCAACGTGTAACCGCTGGTTTTTGGCCGATTTATAATTGATATCACACTGACTTGCAATGCTCAGCGCCGATAACAAAAAGCTCATATCCGCCAATGCAGATTGCTGCTGATATTTTCGTTCCGCTGATTCAGAAACCTGCAAGAGCGTCACAGTTTGCGGGTCTTTGCAAACGAGCAAATTCCGGAAATGTTCCAAGAGACCGACAACGAATAAGTGTCCGTCAAAGCCTTTTCTTAAAATTTCATCAAACAAAACAAGCGACCGGGCAATGCTGCCGGAAGTTAACGCATCTGTGATCTTGAAATAATAATCATAATCCAGAATGTGCAGGTTTTCCAGCACAGCCTCATAAGTGAGCCTGTTATCAGTCGAAAAAGTTACATTCAGGTCAAACATCGAAAGCGCATCCCTAAGACCGCCATCAGCCTTTTGACCGATTAATTCCAATGCTTCCTTTTCTGTTTCAATGCCTTCTTTCTGAGCGATATCAGCAAGGTGATAAGCTATGTCTTTGGGTTGAATGCGGTTGAAATCAAAGATCTGGCAACGTGAGAGAATAGTTGGCAGGATTTTATGCTTTTCCGTTGTAGCCAGAATAAAAATGGCATAACCCGGCGGCTCTTCCAATGTTTTCAAGAATGCATTGAACGCGGCCTGCGAGAGCATATGAACCTCATCGATAATGTAGATCTTGTACTTTCCGGTTTGAGGCGGGTAACGAACCTGATCAATGAGGTTACGGATATCTTCGACGGAGTTATTAGAAGCAGCATCCAGCTCGTGGATGTTGAATGATGCATTGTTTTGAAAGCTCACACAAGATTCGCATTCTCCACAGGCTTCTACATCGTCGCCAAGGTTCTGGCAGTTAATCGTTTTGGCCAAAATCCTTGCGCAAGTAGTCTTTCCAACCCCTCTTGGCCCACAAAAAAGAAAGGCCTGCGCCAGGTGGTTGGTGCGGATTGCGTTTTTTAAAGTTGTAGTGATGTGTGACTGGCCAACCACCGAATCGAAAGTGACGGGACGATACTTTCTGGCCGAGACAACGAAATTATCCATAGCGCAAGATACTTCCATGCGCTCGAATTTCAAAGTTACTTTTTCTCAACAAGCGGGTAAACACGCACGTAATCGATCTCCATTTTGCGGGGGAAAATGCTGTCATCCACGCCTTTCTGTCCACCCCAGTTGCCTCCAACTGCGATATTTAAAATTAAATGAAAAGGTTTATCAAAAGGCCATTGCGACCAGTCGTAACCCGGCTCTTTGGTAAAAGTAAAATAGTCTTTACCGTCTAAAAGGATCTTTATGGATTCAGGCGTCCACTCGCAGGAGTAGGTATGAAACTCGTCCGAAACGGTTTCGACGATTACATTATTACCCTTATTTGTGCCGATTGCGTGGTTAAATGCTTTGGTATGAATGTTCCCATGGATTTTATTCTGATCAAATCCGACGTGTTCCATGATATCAATTTCACCGTTGTCCGGCCAGCCCTTATTTCCATAATCATTTCCGCTCGCCAGCATCCAGATTGCCGGCCAGGTGCCACGTCCTTTTGGCAGTTTTGCACGAATTTCAAATTTGCCATACGTGAAATCACCTTTGCCCTTAGAAACCAGGCGCGCTGAGCTGTAATTGGCTTTTCCAGATTTTTCCTTTATTGCTTCAATGATCAAATGCCCGTTCTCGACCTTTGCATTTTCGATCTTATCCGTATAGTTTTCCAGCTCATTGTTCCCCCAGCCGTCATCCCCCAGGTCATAGCTCCATTTTTTAGGATCAGGCTTACCGGAATAGTCGAATTCATCCCGCCAGGAAGGAGAGGCGGCGAATTCGTATTTATCCGACTTCTCCGCCAAGATCGAGCCTTCCGGCTGCGCACAGCAGAAAAACACATTGGCCAGGATTGTAATGAATGCCAAGCTCATATTCCTAAACCTTTTTTAGCCTCTTCCCTTTGTTTTCTTCTTTCGTAAATTGGAGACAGATCACTTTTGCTAAGCAATTCATTAGCACGAACAAGTTTTTTTTGTACAATAGGATGGTTAGTCACATCACTCAGAACAACAAGTTTAAATTTCGTTTTCATAGCTTTTCAATTAAATAATAGTCATAGTCTGTATTCGGTTGAAAATATTCTGAAAAGTCGCCGATTACACCTGATACAATGAACAACTTGGAGATTTGATGAATTTCCCTGTTAATAACGATTCGATACATCCTGTGCCTTCGTTCATCACTTCCGAGAAACATAACAACGCAATCGGGGTTTCTTTCGAAAAAATGATGGATAATTTGAAAAACTGTCGCTAAAACTTTTCTGAAATCTCCATTTCTGGTTTCGACAACATCGCACAGACTTCCATCCTGCAATACATCCAGAAGCGCCAGATTGTATGTGCCAGAAGCTCCCGTTCCGACAAACAAAACAACTTTTTGTACTGCTTTGGTTGCGCTGATACTGACGAACTCGTATCGAAACTCAGCATTAAAAACAGAAAAAGGGTAAGGCTTAATGTCCATTAGGTCTGAATAGTGTGTGAATTTGTCCTCAAACATAATCCTTTTCTCCTATTTATGAAAACACATTAATTACTTGAAACTGACCAAATACTCGTAATTTTACGGGAGAGACATTTAATGATTGAATGAGGGAAATTAAGCTTAGTACTGAGGTCGGGATTGCTCCGTCGGAATGGAAAATTAGCCAGCATTCCAGGGTTATGACAATCGGTTCTTGTTTTGCGGATGTGCTTGGAAATCAGCTTGGCGGATATAAATTTCCAGTGCTGAATAATTATTTTGGAACCGTTTTTAATCCCCTGGCGATTGCAAAAATACTGGACGGAATTATAGAGAACAGGCAGCCGAATTCGGCGCTTTTTTTACAGAACCCGGACAAAATTTGGCTTCATCACGATTTTCATTCATCCTTATATGGGCTTGATCAGGCCCGTTTGCAAGCAGAGTTGACAGAAAGGTCAGCGACAGCGAAGGTGTTTCTGCAAGGGGCAGATGTGCTGGTTATCACATTCGGAACCGCGTTCGCATATAGGCACAAGCAGACCAATCAAATAATTGGCAATTGTCACAAGCTGCCTTCCGATCGTTTCGTGAAAGAATTGCTGCATCCAGACCAAATTATGATCGCTTATGAGCAGCTGATACAAAAACTGCAGTCTTTTCGAAGAAATCTTAGAGTTATATTGACGGTAAGCCCTGTCCGGCATACGCGTGACACACTGCCGCTGAACCAGGTTAGCAAGTCCACATTGCGTTTGGTTTGCCATCGATTATCGGAGAAATATAAGCAGGTCGAATACTTTCCCTCTTACGAAATCATGATGGATGAGCTGCGCGATTACCGGTTTTATGAGGAGGATTTAATTCACCCTAATAAACTCGCCGAGGACATTATATTCAATGCGTTTAGCAACGCTTACCTGGACAACAATGCGCTGGGTTTCATGAAAGAATGGGACGCAATTCGCCAAATGATGTTTCACCGGCCACTACACGGCGCCACAGAAAGTCATCAGAAATTGCTGAAAAACGTGCTGACAAAATTGAAAGCGCTTTCTTTACAAATTGACGTGACCAAAGAAATCGCAGAAATTGAAGACAAAATCCTTGAATTTTCGGGTCAGGGTTAAACTCATTGGGTTTAATTCGTGTTGCATAATACCAGAGTAAAAGAATACATATTTTTAAGTTTCAGGGCTTCGTCCAGCATCTTATCACGAGGTCTTAACCAGAATAATGGGAGAATTTACAATCAATAAAGAGAAAGTTTTACAGGCGCTCAGCACTGTTGAAGAGCCGGACCTGAAAAAGGACCTGGTAACGCTGGGCATGATTCAGGACATTGAAATCGGGGTGAATCAGGTGAGGTTTACGGTTGTTTTGACAACGCCTGCATGTCCTTTGAAAGAGTTGATCCGCAGAAATTGCGAAGCGGCCATTCATGAACATTTAAATCCTGACGTTGAGGTTATTATCAAACTCACTGCCAATGTTACTTCCACACGCCAGTCAGGACCGATTATCCCGGGCGTGAAGAATGTAATTGCTATTTCTTCGGGAAAAGGCGGCGTGGGTAAATCAACGGTAACCGCAAATCTTGCGATGGCGCTGCACCGTTCGGGCGCTAAGGTCGGCATTATTGACGCCGATATCTTTGGGCCTTCAATCCCGGTCATGTTCGGTGCAGAGAATATGCAGCCCACGATCACACCGAAGGACGGCAAAAACTACATCAACCCGATCCGCCAATACGGGATTAAAATGATCTCGATTGGTTTCCTGACACCGCCTGATAGCGCCGTGGTATGGCGCGGGCCGATGGCCAGCCAGGCTTTGAAGCAGTTTTTTGCGGATACGGATTGGGGCGATCTGGATTATCTTCTGATAGATCTTCCGCCGGGAACAAGCGATATACATTTAACATTGGTGCAAACGGTGCCCGTTACGGGCGCTGTGATTGTAACAACACCTCAAAAAGTGGCCCTGGCGGACGCTATTAAAGGTTTGCAGATGTTTAAGCAGCCGCAAATTAATGTCCCGATATTGGGTGTGATTGAAAATATGGCTTGGTTTACGCCGGAAGAGATGCCCGATCATCAATATTATATTTTTGGAAAAGGCGGCGGCCAGTTGCTTGCTGATAAGTTTGATGTTCCATTATTAGGTCAAATTCCGTTGGTGCAAGGCATTAGGGAAGCGGGTGACGAAGGCCGTCCTGCGGTAATGGATGTGAATCCGATTGTGAACGACGCATTCCGTGATGCGGCCGAGTCACTGGCGCAGCAGGTGGCAATCAGGAATGCCTCGAAGGAAAAAACGCAGCCTGTTGAAATCCAGGTTTAAGCCGTAAATGTTAACGATTTGATTTTTTGAATATATTCTTGCATCTTAGCAAATAGATTTTTTAACAATGGATTCAAAAGAAAAAACAATAGAACTCATCGAGCAAGCGCTTGATTCGGTACGACCTTACTTGCATGCAGACGGTGGAGATGTGAAATTTGTGGAATTGACTGATGATCTGGTCGTTAAATTGGAATTGCAGGGCTCTTGCCAAAGCTGCCCCATGAGCGCAATGACGTTTCGCGCCGGTCTTGAAGAATCCATTCGCAAAGCTGTCCCGCACGTCAGCAAAGTTGTCTCTGTGAATGTTCCTGAACTCGCCTGAACGGGGCGGTTTTAATAACTGAATTTTAGTAAAAGCAGCTTTTCTAATCGATTAGCTGCTTTTTCATTTAAAATTCTCGGGCAATCCCGCCAGAAATTGATTCGTCCCGATTAGTACGTTATATTGCGCGTAAGATTTAGAAGATTTTACCTGAATATAAGAATATGCGCATCGGAATATTTTTCGGAGGACCGTCCCGGGAAAGGGAAATTTCATTTGCTGGCGGAAAAACTGCTTTTGAATATCTGGACAAGTCACTGTTTGAGCCAGTTCCGGTCTTTGTTGATAGTTTTGGACGCTTTATCCTGCTTGAAAAACAGCTAATGTATTCCAGTGAAATCCGGGAATTTTATCCGTCGGGGAACAATCATCAAACTGGCTACAAAACCTACATAGAGTCTCATCCCGAGCTGGCCAATCAACCAATTCCGTCCGAAATAGGGACATTATTATCTCCTGATCAATTTAAAGAACATTTCGATTTCGTGTTCTTGGCTATGCACGGTCCTGATTGTGAAGATGGTGCGATCCAGGGTTTATTGGAATGGTATAAAATCCCCTACAGCGGCCCGGGGTTAATGGGATCGGCAGTTGGGATCGATAAAATCCTGCAAAACGAAATGATCGCTCTGGTGAACGGACAGCAGAAAAAAAGCTGGACGCTTCGATATGACCAGTGGGTTCCGCGCGAGTATGCTATTCTTTTTCAGGTTCTTAAAAAACATTTAGGCCTTCCATTGGTGATCAAAGCGCCGCATCAGGGATCTTCGATTGGTGTCGCTATTGTGAAAGATGATTCTTTGGAAGAGTTTGTTTCTGCGGTTAATCAATGCTTTTTTCAGGTTGAACTGGATAACATTACCTGGACAGGAATGGGCGTTTCGGAAAAGCAAGCCTGGGCGCAAAAAGTGGCCAATCTTGACGAAGGAATAGGTTTTCCGGTGGTATTAAATGGTGAGACAATTTATCATCCAGCCAAACTGATCACTATCCTGGACGGCTATTTTTGGGAAGGGAATGAGCATGCATTATTAAGCAGTTCAAATGGTGAAGACCAGGTCTTGATCGAAGAGTTTATTAAAGGGCAGGAATTTTCCTGTGGATGCATTCAGCATGCAGATGGCAAACCGCTGGCTTTGCCTCCGAGCGAAGTGATAAAAATGGTCCAGGTTTTTGATTTTAATGCAAAATATAAGCCTGGCGCGAGCCGGAAACGCATTCCTGTTGATACGAGTCTTGAAAAGAATCAGGAAATTCAAAAAGTAATAGCGACTGTTTTCGAGCAGTTGGGCATCAATGTATGCGTCCGTATAGATGGGTTTTTAACGCCAGAGGGAACGATCGTCTTGCACGACCCGAACACAATCCCCGGAATGTCGCCTACATCATTTATTTTCAAGCAAATGGCTGAAATTGGACTGAATGTAACGCAAGCATTAACCTATCTGGTGCGGCAGTCAATACGGGAGAGAATTCGCTCGGGGAAAAATACCTGGCAGCTGAGAAGCCTGCTCGATAGCCTTGATGAAAAGATCGTAACCGAGAATGTGAAAAGTAAGCCGCTTGAATACATTGTTTTTGCTTCGACGGACGAGGAATACGCGGCTGCAAGGGCAAAATATGGAAGGTTGAACGCAGCGGGAGAGATGAAGCCTGTTCCGGTTTTACGTGCTTCGGATGGAAAGTATTATGTATTGACTAACCCGCTGATGTTCAAGGAATACGTGGCAGATGTAGAAGCATTACTGAACACGGAACGCCATCCTTTACTCACCGAAACGTCGGAAAGAGCCGCCGCTACCACAGCATTTTATGCAGGCAAAGTGAATTTTCAGGTAAGCGTTCATAGCCAATTGGAATCACTGGAAGTTTAACTTGAAATTTGCTGATCATTCCTATTTTGCTAATTAACTATTTAGCTTTACGCGGAGATTTCATTCCTTTTAGAAAAATATAACATTAATGGCACACGGCGCTGAAAAAGTAAGATTAAGCCTTCAAAAGGAAAACACAGGTTGGAAGAAGTGGGGACCTTATTTGTCTGAACGTCAGTGGGGAACGGTTCGCGAGGATTATAGCGGAAACGGAGATGCCTGGAACTATATCACGCACGAAATGGCGCTATCCAAGGCCTATCGCTGGGGCGAAGATGGAATTGGCGGCTTTTCAGACAATAAACAACATATATGTCTCTCCTTTGGATTCTGGAATCATAAAGATAAGATCCTGAAAGAAAGGATATTTGGTTTAACAAACCGCGAATCCAACCACGGCGAGGATGTGAAGGAAATGTACTATTATCTGGATAGTACGCCAACGCATTCCTATACAAAAATGCTGTATAAATATCCGCATGAGGCATTTCCTTACGAAAAATTACGTCAGGAAAACGGCCGCCGCGGTAAGGAAGATCCTGAATACGAAATCATGGACACCGGCGTGTTCGAGAATGATGAATATTTTGATATTTTCATTGAACATGCCAAGGCTGACGAAGAGGACATTATGATGAAGGTGACGGTTTTTAACCGTGGTGCCAAAGATGCTCCGATCACCGTTTTGCCCACAATTATGTTCCGAAACACGTGGTCGTGGGGATATGAGGCCTTCAATTACAAGCCAATTATGAATGGTATTTCCAATCGTTTGATAGAGGTTACGCACCGCAAACATGGAAAATACAACCTTTATCTTGACGGGGCGGACGAGTTGCTGTTTTGTGAAAACGAAACCAACTTTAAAAAACTTTACGGAACTGCGAACAACACGGCCTATCCGAAAGATGGGATCAATGACTATATCGTAAGCAATAAAAAAACGACGACAATAAATCCGAACAGCATCGGAACAAAAGCGTCGGCGCGGTTTACCAGAACCATTAAGGCTGGCGAAAGCACTACATTTAGATTGCGGTTTGTAAATCATTCTATATCAGAGCCTTTTGGTGGTTTCGAAGACCTTTTCGCAAAAAGGATCAGAGAAGCGGATGAGTTTTATGACGATTTGCAACGCGATGTGGCGGATGCGGATTTGAGATCTATACAGCGGCAAGCTTATGCCGGTATGTTGTGGAGCAAGCAATTTTATTATTACAATGTTTACGAATGGCTAAAAGGCGATCCTGCGCAGCCAGGGCCTAATCAAGGCAGGAAATGGGGACGGAATTCCGGGTGGAAGCATTTATATGCGGCCAACATTATCTCTATGCCCGATAAGTGGGAATACCCGTGGTTTGCAGCCTGGGACCTGGCATTTCACTGCGTACCACTGGCGCGGGTGGATGCCGATTTTGCTAAAAGGCAACTAGAAATATTGCTGCGCGAATATTATATGCACCCGAACGGGCAAATTCCGGCTTATGAATGGAATTTCTCGGACGTTAACCCGCCCGTTCATGGCTGGGCAACTTGGAAGGTGTATGAGATTGACCGTGAGCAGAATAACGGTGTAGGAGACATTGAATTTCTTGAAAAAATATTTCATAAACTGCTCCTGAACTTCACCTGGTGGGTCAATCAAAAAGATGATACAGGCAACAACATTTTCAGTGGCGGCTTCCTTGGATTGGATAATATTGGTGTTTTTGACCGGTCGACGCCAATGCCGTTCGGCGGGAAACTTCAACAGGCAGATGCTACGGGCTGGATGGCCATGTACACACTGAATATGCTCCGCATTTCGGTTGAAATTGCGCTTGTACACCCGGTTTACCAGGATATGGCTTCCAAATTCTTTGAGCACTTCCTGCACATTGCGGGTGCGATGGAATCCATAGGCGGTAAAAATTCGTCGATAAGCCTTTGGGACGAAGAAGATCAGTTTTATTATGATGTGATCCACATTCCAAACGGACAGAGTATCCTGCTCAAAGTGAGGTCAATAGTAGGTTTGATTCCGCTTTTTGCCGTAGAGATCCTTGATCCTCAGAATCTGGACAAGATGCCTGTTTTCAAGAGGCGTGTGGAGTGGGTTTTGGCAAACAGGCCTGATCTGGCAAGGTTGATCTCGCGTTGGTTTGAATCCGGAAAAGGGGAGAACAGGCTGCTGTCGATCCTGCGTGGTCACAGGATGAAAATGATCATGAAACGGATGCTGGATGAAAACGAATTCCTATCTGATTATGGCGTAAGGGCTTTGTCTAAATATCACGAAGAAAACCCTTACAAATTTTACATTAATGGTGAAGTGCTGCAGGTAGATTACACTCCTGCTGAGGCACTTACGGATATTATGGGTGGTAATTCCAACTGGCGCGGCCCGATCTGGTTTCCGTTGAACTACCTCATTTTTGACTCCCTCATGAAGTTTCACGCTTATTATGGGGAAGATTTTATGGTAGAATATCCAACAAATTCCGGCAATTTAGCGACGATTAAGGAGGCAGCTGTTGCCATTGCCTGCCGCTTAATCGATATCTTCAAACGCGATGCGGATGGCAACCGAGCGGTTTACGGGCACGATCAGAAAATGCAGAAAGACCCGAATTTCAATGAGCACGTGCTTTTTTACGAATATTTCCATGGAGACAATGGCCGTGGCTGTGGTGCAAGTCACCAAACAGGCTGGACCGGATTGGTAGCCGAGCTCATCCATAAAACAGCGAAAGAAACGGTGAAGGAAACGGAAAAAGAAGTGCTTGAAATAGACAAGTAACTCAACAAATCATAACGTATATTTTTCAATTAATTCCATTCAATCAAATTATGACTGCAAAATTGGAACCCAGTGTAATGACCAAAGTGAGCAGCTGGCTCAACGGTGATTACGATATCGATACCAAACAATCCATTCAACAATTAATCGATGAAGGAAACGATACTGAACTTACAGACGCATTTTATAAAGACCTGGAATTCGGGACGGGTGGGCTGAGAGGCCTTATTGGTATAGGTTCCAACCGCATGAACCGTTACACTGTGGGAACAGCGACACAAGGTTTGGCAAATTACTTAAACCAGGCTTTTCCAGGTGAAGAAATAAAAGTGGCCATTGCTTACGACAGCCGCATTAAATCGGATGAATTTGCCAAAATCATTGCTGACATCTTCTCTGCGAACGGCATTACGGTTTATCTTTTCGAAGCACTTCGCCCTACGCCCGAGCTTTCGTTTGCGATCCGCTTGTTAGGCTGCAAAAGCGGCGTTGTTGTAACGGCTTCGCACAATCCTAAGGAATACAATGGTTACAAAGCATACTGGGATGATGGTTCTCAGGTGGTTGCGCCGCACGACACCAACATTATCAACGAGGTGAATGCGATCACATCCATTGATGACGTGAAATTTGATGGTGATGCATCGAAAATCATTAAGATCGGTGCGGATGTCGATGAAAAATATATGGATCACATTCTGTCGCTTTCTATTTCAAAAGGGGCGCTGGAGCGTCAGAAAGGTTTGAAAATTGTTTACACGCCCTTACATGGGACGGGTGTGACATTGGTTCCGGCACTTTTGGCTAAAATGGGTTTTGAGGCGGTCACTGTGATTGAAGAGCAAGCAGAGCCAAAAGGCAACGGACAATTCCCAACGGTGGTTTATCCAAATCCAGAGGAAAGTGAAGCTATGTCCAAAGCCGTTGAAAAAGCAAAGGAAATTGATGCCGACCTTGTTTTAGGAACAGACCCTGACGCCGATCGCGTAGGGATTGCAGTGAAAAACCACCATGGTGAAATTCAGCTTTTGAATGGTAATCAAACTGCCAGCGTGCTGATTTATTATCTTTTGAATGCCTGGAAAGATGCCGGAAAGCTGACAGGCACTCAGTTTGTTTGTAAAACAATTGTTACCACCGACTTGATCGATAAAATGGCGGCGGCCTATGACGTAAAGTGTTATAATACGCTGACTGGTTTTAAATACATTGCGCAGGTTATTCGTGAGAAAGAAGGCGTTGAGCAATTCATTGGTGGCGGGGAAGAAAGTTATGGCTATCTGATCGGTGACGCCGTTCGTGACAAAGATGCGATTGCATCCTGCGCTATGATCGCGGAATTAACAGCTTATGCAAAAGACAAAGGGTTAAGTCTGTTTGATATGCTTATGGAAATCTATAAGCAGTTTGGTTTCTATTACGAAGGACTTATTTCTTTGACCAAAAAAGGGAAATCAGGGGCAGATGAGATTCAGCAAATGATGGCCGATTTCCGTGCTAACCCGCCAAAGACTTTGGCAGGCTCACCGGTGATCAGAATGGATGATTACAAAGCGCTGAGTACTGTTGACTTTACCAGCGGAACTTCACATTCCATTCCATCGGGTGAAATGGGAATTGAGCCTTCTAATGTGCTTCAATTCTTTACCGAAGATGGCACCAAGTTCACTTGCCGCCCATCGGGAACAGAGCCAAAGATCAAATTTTATGTTGGTGTTCGGGCTGCTTTGGAGAAAAATGAGGACTTCGACAGCGTTTACGCGAGCTTGAAAGAGAAAGTAGCCTCAATCGGCGAAGAGCTTGGATTGAAATAATGGTATTTATTAAATGATAGTGAGGCTGTTCCTGGTGAGCAGCCTCTTTTTTTTGTGATCAGTTTGCATACACGATCACGCATTTTTTGTCAAACCGTTCCTTTTTTATTTCGACTTTAATAACCCTGTCAAAAGGCAGCGCATTCAATTCGTCAACATTAACCTTTTTTTCGTTCAGATAGAGTTCAGCATTCCGATACATATCTGTAATCAAAAACGTATTACCAACCGATTTACCGACGCCGCTTCTTTCAAGGATCGCATCAGAAGCTTTTCCTTCCAATAATCTTTTTGGAAAGATGATCCCATTGCCTTCATACGCAAATTTGGCATTGTTCCTCCTGGCATATTCTGTATCACTTTGTTTGTAATATGCCAATGCTTGTTGGTAATCTGTTTTTATCCGTTGACTTAATGGTTCAGGAATATAATTAGATCCTATAGAAAGCCCATTTTTTACCAGATAACCAGAGTAATGTTTGATTGGCATAGCATTCAAACCTTCCGTTGAGCCAAGGCCGGTTGAGCCGGATTTGCTCTTTACAGAAACGGTGATGGCCGTAATATATCTCTTCAAAGGATCAATTTCCAGGTTCTCAACCATAAAGTCGCCCCCGAATTCGCCTATTTTCTTTCGCATTACGCCCAGGTCCGCGATTGTCATTAATGGGGAAATAGACCAGTAAAGCGTATCATTCCGGATCAAAATGCCTGTCTTTCCAGGGTTGATCAATGGCTGCGCGATAACGGGTGTCAATGCGGCCATGAACAGATTTACTTTCAATAAGCAGACGAAAAGCATAGCAGAATGGTTAATGGTGAAACATTTATTCAGCAAACTCATTTAAGCGAAGCACATCATGTTACCACAGGTTTATCTAAAGTAGACATTATCTATTACTTTTTAAAGAAACACAGCGCCTGTATGAGTCCGGCGTTTTATATTTGAGTCGAAAAGTGCCCTGACCAAACAATGCATTTGATAAATAACTTGCTTTTAAATAAATACTTCGGCTCATTCTGGCTGGCGGTTTTCATTACTTTTTGCTACTCGGGACAATTGCTCGCCCAGCAGGGAGGAACCGTGACGCTTACCGGAAAAGTGACTGACGAGAAAACTGGCAAACCGCTCCCGTTCGCTAATGTTTTTATCAATAATTCATCCATAGGGACCAATGCGGACGAAAACGGTAATTACCGACTGACCAATTTGTCCATAGGTAACCTGGAAATGGCCGTATCATTTTTGGGTTATGAAACTGTCAAACAAACATTGCGTTTTGAGCAGCCAGGAGTAAAAACCGTTCTTTTCAAGTTGAGGGAAGGAATGGAGCTGGAAGGGGTGACCGTTTATGCCAAAAAAAATAAAAAACGCGAGAGATATTTAAAGATCATTACGCGCGAGCTGCTTGGGAACAGCCGGTTTAGCAAGCAGTGCAAAATACTTAATCCGCAGGTTTTAAAGATTTCGGAAGATGATGACAAGCATTTAACCGCACAAACAACCAAGCCGCTGATCATTGAAAACCTTGCATTAGGCTACCGTATTCACCAGGATCTGGACGATTTCGATTATTTTAATGGGAAGGTATTTTATGGAGGAAGCACAAGGTTTGAATTGCTTGTTCCCAAAGACAGTTTGCAAAAAAAGCAGTGGCGGGCGAACCAGAAGATCGCTTATCAGGGCTCTGTGAAGCATTTGCTGTCCAGTATGGTTTCGGATAGTTTGCAGGAGCAGGGTTTTAAAGTATATCAGGCTATTCCCGATTCCATGCGGAGGTTCAACACGGTGCGTACACAAAATGGATATAACACCATTGCCAATCACTTGCATAACCGCATTGAGCAGGTGCGCGGAATGAGGTTGATCCGTCCCGGCGAGCTGGTAACCGAGCGACTGGTTGTGTCGGGTACGCAGCTGGAAGTTTTCTTTATGAAGAAGAAAGGGAGGTCGCCTTATTCAGATATGCCTTATGCATACACGCAAATTACTCTGCCACAGGGTTATATGGTCATTACGCCGTCGGGCTGGGTGTCTATTCCGATGGGTTTTGAAATTGCGGGCGATCTGGGAAATGATCGCTTTTCATCCCTCTTGCCCGCCGACTGGAAAAAGGAGGATTAATTACGGCGATTTTGCAGGCAATGTTTTATTCTCGAGCAACACATAAGGCATGTGAACATTCCAAGTGGGCTTTACATTCTCCTGATTCAGAAACCCTTTCGAAAAATTTCCCAGGACAATGTCCTCATCGCCGTCCCCGTCATAATCCTGCACATTCATACAAATCCATCGGCCATCTTTATAGATGGGAACTACGTGAGTTTTGAAAGTTATTTGTGAAGCACTTTTTTCCTGCTCAAAGTATAAGAACGTTTCTTTGGGGCGCTTATCAAAATCTGCAAAGAATGCAATGGTCGCGATATCCATGTCTCCGTCGTTATCAAAATCAGCCGCAACGGCTTTGGTGCATCCGTGGATCGGATAAAAGAACTTTTGTTTAAACCTAAAATCGCCTTTTCCTTCGAATATATAAAGGCCGTGATAAGGCTTTAAAACCCTTGAAAAGTCACTATTGTCGCCCGCTGTATAAATAATGTCCGGTTCTCCGTCATGCGTAACATCGGCAAATTGAAAACTGCTCGAACCATAGACGGATGGAAACCTAAGCAGGCTTTTTGTAGTAAAACCACCCTTTTGATCATTTAAAAATAACCAAATGCCCTCATCACCGTGCGCAAACAGCGTCATTACGTCCGGCCAGCCGTCGTTATTGAAATCGCGTATAATGCTATCCGTTGCCCCCGGGATTTCACGGATGACTACTTTCTCGAAAGTATGATTTTTCTTTTGTTTCAAAATGTACAGTCCACCACGGTTATGGCCAAAAGCACACACCAGATAGTCCTGCCGGCCATCCTTGTTGAAGTCAAGCGGTAATGTTTGGATAGGGCGCGTGAGATTGTCCGAGATCAGGCGCGGCTTGCTGTTGTTTTGCGGGCTAAGGGTAAAAATCTGTCCCTTTGTCACATCAAGCGCACGCATGCCGCCCATGCATGTAATGATCATCTCAGGTTGTTTCGACGAAGGGAAGCAAATGTCAATAGCAGAAGACTGCAGTTTCGTGAATAGTTGCTTGCCCGAATGGTTATCATATCGGTAAATGCCTGGATTTTCCAGGTCACTTGCATAAATACTATTTTTCGATGAATCAATGTCTACGAGTAGCGTGCTGCTGATTACTTGGGTGTCAGCTTTGGGTTTATGTACAGAAAATATGCTCCAATCTTCCGCCGGAGCCACTTTTTCTGTATCTGATAGCATTTCCGGAGCCAGTGTTTCGTAATAGGTCGTCAGCCTGGACCAATCCGCAGCAGACAATGCGGACTGCTTATTGTGCAAATAGACATTGCCTTCCAACACCTCAATTCCCAGCTGCCCGGCCATGGCAGGCAGCACGCCATTAGTCCATGTGGCTCTATCCAAAAGCGTAGGATCGGGTAAAAGATGACAACTGCTGCAATGCCTTTCAGCAAGTGCTTTTCCTGCCAGGATGGTTTCTGACCGCGACGAATGTTTACAAGAAAATGCGCAGAAAGAAAGCGCAACGCATGTCACCAATAAATGATAAGAAGACTTCAAAGCGGAGGATCTAAATAAGTGTAAATGTGGTGACAAGTTGGAGGATACTAAGATTGTACAATATTTTTTTAAGCAAAATAACTTCTCAGGCACTAAATAAACACGCTAAAATCGGTTATCTATGACATTATTTTATCTTTTTATAATACTATTATTTCACTAGATGAAAATATTAATCTAAAACACCCAATTATTTGTGGAAATAATGATAGATTTGATTGCTTAATAATTATTAACCTAACCGCGTATTATGAAAAGAATCTACAAGAACTCCGGAAGGAGTATCTTCTTCTCCTTCATGCTCAGTTTCGCAGCAATTGTTGCATTTGCACAAGAACGTAAGGTAACAGGAAAGATCACAGACCTCGCCGGAACAGGCATTCCAGGGGCAACTGTTGTCGTGAAAGGAACCCAATCGGGAACAAACACAAATGGTGACGGCGACTTTTCTATCAACGTAGGAAACAGCAGCACATTGGTAATCAGTTTTGTTGGTTACAAAACAAAAGAAGTACAAGTTGGCAACCAGAGCGTCATCAACATCCAGATGGAAGATGACATTTCGGCGCTAGAGGAGGTTATCGTAACGGGTTACACCATCGATAGCAGGAGAGAAACAACGGGTGCGGTTTCCACAGTTAAGTCGAAAGATTTAACGGCAACGCCATCCGGTAACGTTGAACAGCAGTTACAGGGACGTGTGGCGGGTGTTACGGTAATCACTAACGGTCAGCCTGGAACAACCAGCCAGATCCGCGTTAGGGGTTTCGGTGCATTTGGCGGTAATGAGCCTTTGTATGTTGTGGACGGAGTGCCAACAGGATCAACAGATTTCCTTAATCCTGATGACATTGAAACTACAACTGTACTGAAAGATGCAGCAGCTGCTTCTATATATGGAGCGCGTGCAGCGAATGGTGTAATTGTTTACACTACGAAGAAAGGAACAAAGAAAGCTAAGAAATTAAGCGTTACTTATGATGGACTTTTCGGGATAACGACGCCTGGTAAAGGACAAACCATGTTGACGCCTCAGGAGCAAGCTGACTGGACCTGGCAGGCAATCAGAAATGATGCATTTCAGGGTGACTCACTTCCAAAATTCACAAACGTGGCCAGCGGACAGTATGGCTCAGGCGACAAGCCGGTTTTGCCAGACTACATTAACGTAGGCGGGAAAACAGGTGTGATTGGTGAACTTGACCTTGCAGCTGAAAAATTGAAATACAATGTAGATCCAAGTCGCGGTTCTATTTATCAGGTTGTACGCGCTAACAAGCAAGGAACAGACTGGTATGACGCGATTACACGCAATGCGCCGTTGCAGAGACATTCACTTGGCTTCTCAGGAGGTGGTGATAACAACCGTTTCTATGCAGGTTTCAGCGTTCAGGATCAAAAAGGGATCATGCTGAACAACGGGTTCAAGCGTTATGCTTTCCGTGTAAATACTGAATTTGATGTGTTGAAAAACCTTAGAATCGGTCAGAATGCACAGTTTACTTATCTGCAGGTGCTTGGACAAGGCGGTGCAGCGGGTGGACAAGGTGTTGCAGCAGACGAAAACGACATCCTTTCCGCATTCCGTATGCCTTCAATCATTCCGGTTTATGACGAATTCGGTGGGTATGCAGGAACGGCTGCGAAAGGTTTCAACAACCCGCGTAACCCGGTTGCGAGCAGAGACGGTCTTGCTAACAACGCAGGTTTTGCTGGAAACGGTTTCGGTAACTTCTACATTGAATTGGATGTGATTCCAGGTTTGACATTGCGCTCAAGCGTTGGTGCTCAATATTCTAACTATGCCAACAGAGGTTTCAGCAGATTACAATATGAAAACTCTGAAAACAACTCGGCATTTGGTTATAATGAAGGCTCAGGACACCGTTTCAGCTGGACATTGACGAACACTGCTAACTTCAAAAAGCAGTTCGGACTGCACAATCTGGACGTGATCATTGGTCAGGAAGCATTGAACACGGGCGTAGGAAAAAATCAGAATTCATCTGGTTTGAACCCATTCTCGACGGATATCAACTACATTAACATGAATAACGTTGGTTCCAAGCAAGTTTTCAGTGACTACTATAAAGGAGTTAACTTCTACTCACTGTTTGCCCGCGCCAACTACACATTCAATGACCGCTACATTCTGACAGGAGTTGTTCGTCGCGATGGTTCTTCCCGTTTCGGAGAAAACAACCGTTATGGGGTGTTCCCTGCATTCTCCGCAGCATGGAGAATCTCTTCGGAAAACTTCATGAAGAGCGTTCCTTTCATTACAGAACTTAAACTTAGAGGTGGTTACGGTTTAATGGGTAACTCCAATAACGTGGACCCTAACAACCAATACAGCTTATATGGAGCAAGCCTTGGCCAGTCATCTTATGACATCAACGGAACCAACTCAAGCGCAGTAGAAGGTTATTACAGAACGCGTATTGGTAACAAGAGCGCGAAATGGGAAACCAGTGTTACCAAGAACATTGGTATCGACGGAACATTCATGAAAGGCAAGCTGGACATCATCATTGACCTTTGGCAAAAAGACACCAAGGATCTTTTGTTCCAGGTGCCGATTACTGCAACTGCTGGTTACGATGCTGCTGCTCCTTCTGTTAACGTTGGTAAAATGTCGAACAAAGGAATTGACTTGCAGATCATTAACCGTGGCCGTATCACCAATGACCTTGGTTATGAAGTGAACTTCACTGCAGGTATTCTTAAAAATAACATCGAATCGCTTGCGCCGGGTATCAACTACCTGACTGTTAACCCTGATTTCCGCGGCATTAAGCCTATCAGAAACCAGATCGGTTATGCAATCTCTTCTTTCTACGGATACAAAGTAATGGGTCTGTTCAAAGACAAGGCGGAAGTTGACGGAGCACCAGCGCAGGATGGAAAAGGCCCGGGCCGCTTCCGTTATGAAGATATCAATAACGACGGCGTGATCAATGCTGACGACAGAACTTATCTTGGAAGCCCTGTTCCGAAGTTCACAGGCGGTATCAACCTGAAATTCACTTACAAAGGATTTGATGTTGAAACTTACATGTACACTTCGATCGGAAACAAAATCTTCAACCTTTCTAAATGGTTCACAGATTTCTATCCATCATTTACAGGAGCTGCTGTTAGTGACCGTGTGAAAAACTCCTGGTTGCCAACAAACACAAACACGGATACGCCAATCTTCGAAAGCACTTCCAATTTCAGCACCAACACGCAATCAAACTCATTCTATGTTGAAGACGGATCATTCTTCCGTATGCAAAACATTACTTTGGGTTACACATTGCCAGGAAACATTCTCAGCAAAATCAGAATGTCCAAACTGCGTGTGTTCGCTTCTACCAATAACTTGTTCACTGTTACTAAATACAAAGGACTTGATCCAGGTGTAGGCGGTAACGCAGATACAAACTTTGGTATCGATGTAGGTAACTATCCGATCACAAGAAGCTACACTTTAGGTATCAATTTAGGTTTCTAAAATCGAAAAATTCAAAGCAATTATTTCACAACATCGGTTTAGACAGATCTTGATAAAAATGAATCAAATGAAAAAATTAATATCAAAAGGAGGATTGGCACTGGCTCTTGCAATGATGCTGATCGGTTATTCCTGTAAAGAAAATTTCCTCGAAATCCCGGCGACCGGGCAGCTTGATGAAGCGCAGCTTTCGACCAAAAAAGGAATTGAAGGTGTGTTGGTATCGGTTTACGGACAGCTTAACGGACGTGCAAACCGTATGGCGAGCGCCAGTAACTGGGTTTGGGGAAGTATCCGCGGTGGTGATGCCAACAAAGGAACGGACCCTGGTGACTTCAGTGACATCAACCCGATCCAGCGTTTCGAGTATCAGACCACGCAAGGTGTGATTTTGGACAAATGGAAAGGAAATTACGAAGGCGTTGCCCGTGCAAACCTCGTGATTAAATTGTTGGGTATGGCACAAGCTGACGTAACAGAAGATGACAAAAAGAGAATCGGTGGAGAAGCCCGCTTCCTGAGAAGTCACTACTATTTCGAGCTGAAAAGAGGATTCAACAATGTTCCTTTTGTTGACGAAACAAAAGATTACGGAACAGGCATCGAATCAGTTCCTAACACGGTGGAGATCTGGCCATTGATCGAAGCAGACATGAAGTATGCCTATGAAAATTTGCCGGAAACGCAAGGTGCGGCTGGTAGGGCTAACAAATGGGCTGCCGCTGCTTATCTTGCCAAAATTTACATGTATCAGAAGAAGTTTACCGAAGCAAAGGCGCTTTATGACCTGATCATTGCGAATGGTAAAACAACCAATGGTAAGAAGTACGGTCTGGTTCCTAAATTTCAGGATGCATTCAAAGCTGCTAACGATAACAATTCGGAATCAGTTTTCGCGATCCAGGCTGCTGCCAATACAGGAAGTGTGAACAATGCTAACCCGGAATTTGACCTTAACTGGCCTTACAACGTAGGTCCGAATGGTCCTGGTAACTGCTGTTCTTTCTTCCAGCCAAGCTTTGAGCTGGGTAACTCTTTCCGTACAGATGCAAGCGGACTTCCTTATCTGGATGGTTCTTACAACACAGCCGGTAAAGAATTGAAAACAGATATGGGTTTGAAATCATCTGACGCATTCACACCGGATGCAGGCCCGGTTGACCCACGTCTTGACCACTCCATCGGTCGTCGCGGTCTTCCATTCCTTGACTGGATCGATCACCCAGGTAACGACTGGATCCGTAACCAGCCTAATGCAGGTCCTTATACGCCGAAGAAATATGCATATTACAAATCGGATGTAGGTTCTTTGCAGGACAACAGTTCCTGGACGCCTGGTTACACAGCGATCAACGTGAACATTATCCGTTATGCTGATGTGCTTTTGATGGCAGCGGAAGCTGAGATCGAAGTGGGATCGTTGGAAAAAGCGAGGGAATATGTGAACATTGTTCGCACACGTGCAGCAAATCCTGAGAGCTTTGTAAAACGCAAGGACGGAAAAGTTGCTGCTAACTATGTGATCAACACATATAAAGCGCCTTTTGCAAGCAAGGATGCAGCCCGCACTGCGGTTCGTTTCGAAAGAAAACTGGAATTGTCAGGCGAAGGCCACCGCTTCTTTGACCTTGTTCGTTGGGAAATTGCAGACTCTGCAATTAATGCTTATCTAACTTATGAAGGTAAAAAACTTAGCGGCGCTTTGGGCGGAACGAAATTCACAGGGAAGAAAAATGAATTCCTTCCAGTGCCTCAAGAGCAAATTGACTTGTTAGGTAAAGATGTACTTGTACAAAACCCTGGCTATTAATACATTTTAGCGTCTGTAATTTAAAAGGAGGTGGTATTAGTTTACCATCTCCTTTTCTTAATTTCGAGAAGTCCAATTTTCTTAAATCCAATGAATCAAATTTTGCCCTCAAAGTATTTGTTAACAGCATTTTTTGCTGCATTGCTATTTTCATCCTGCAAAAAAGAACTTAAAACGTTCACCCAGTTAGATAGTGACGAAACGGGCATTCAGTTCGCCAATCGCATTGCCGAAAATGATACAATGAACATTCTGGCGTTCGAGTATGTGTATAATGGCGGAGGCGTAGCACTGGGCGATTTCAATAACGATAGTCTGCCGGATGTCTATTTCACGGGAAACTCAGTGGATAACAAATTGTATCTCAACAAAGGTGATTTCAAGTTCGAAGACGTGACGCAAAAAGCAGGCGTGGAAGCTAAAAACAAATGGTCGACCGGTGTTGCACTCATTGACATTAACAGCGATAATCTGCTGGACATTTATGTATGCTCGTCCGTGCGGAAAGTGGCCAGCGAGCGTGAGAATTTGCTTTATGTAAATCAGGGCCTGGATAAAAACAAGGTTCCTGTTTTCAAGGAAATGGGAAAAGAATATGGCATTGCCGACACTACGCACACAACCAACGCCGCGTTTTTTGATTATGACAACGACGGCGATCTGGATCTTTTTTTGGTTGTTAATGAAATGGACGACAATAATTTCCCTAACAGATATCACCAAAAAATTATTGACGGCTCTTCAAGAAGAACCGACAGGCTTTACAGAAATGACTGGAATGCGGATTTGAAGCATCCTGTTTTTACTAATGTTTCAAAAGAAGCCGGAATTCTCATAGAAGGTTATGGTTTGGGCGTCAATGTGACGGACATTAACCAGGATGGCTGGAAAGACATTTACGTCACCAATGATTATCTCACCAATGACCTGCTTTACATTAATAATGGCAACGGGACTTTCACAGACAAAGCGCCGTCCACATTCAAACACACTTCGCACTCGGCAATGGGCAATGACGTGGCCGACATTAATAATGATGGGCTTGTGGATGTGATTGCAGTGGATATGATGCCGGCCACCAACCGCCGAAAAAAAATGATGACGCCCGCAAACAGTTACGTTACTTATCAGAATAACGAGCTTTTTGGCTATCAGTATCAGGTGGCGAGAAATACGCTGCAATTGAACCTGGGATCGCCTGACGGCAAAAGCAAAAATCCGGTTTTCAGCGAAATAGGTTTGCTAAGCGGCGTTGCTGAAACGGATTGGAGCTGGACGCCTATGGTTACGGATTTTGATAACGACGGCATGCGGGATATGATCATCACCAACGGCTTTCCCAAAGACATTACCGATCTCGATTTCATAGCTTACCGGAATGAAGTATCAAGCGTGATGGAACCCATGATGATGCTGGATTACATTCCAACCGTCAGGATCGCCAATTTTGCATTTAAAAATAAGGGGAATCTTGGTTTTGAAGACGTGTCGGACAAATGGGGACTGGAAGCGGCGAGCTTCTCCAATGGCGCCGCCTATGCAGATCTGGATAACGACGGAGACCTGGATTTTGTGGTCAATAACATCAACGATTCCGCTTTCGTTTACCGGAACAACAGCATTCAGATCAAGCCCGAGGAAAGCAATTATTTGCGGGTTGCGTTTAAAGGAAGCCGCTATAACAAGGCTGGCATAGGGGCCATTGCTGAGATTACCTATGCAGATACAATGCGGCAGATTTCCGAAAATTCGCCTTACCGCGGTTACCTGTCGACCATTGAACCTTACATTCATTTTGGAACAGGTAAAACCAAAAAAATCGATCATGTAAAAGTTACCTGGCCGGGCGGCAAATCGCAGATATTAAAAGATGTAAAAGCCAATCAGGTAATTACTTTCAATGAAGCAGATGCGAAAAACACCATTGAACCGCATCAAAACGAGCTTTCCGAAATGCCTTTATTTACAGACATTACATCAGACATTAATCTCCCCTACAAACATCAGGAAACGGACATTATTGATTTCAATATCCAAAAATTACTTCCTCACAAAATGTCACAATTCGGGCCGGCAATGGCTGCCGGTGATGTAAACGGCGACGGCCTGGACGATATTTTTGTAGGCGGCCCGATGAATATAAAGGGGCGGTTTCTTTTGCAGCAGCCTAATGGGAAGTTCCAGGTCTCGGACCTGCTTCCGGGCTTGGAAGGGATTACGAAAGAAACAGAAGATATGGGCGTGCTGCTTTTTGACGCTGATAGTGATAAAGACCTGGATCTTTGTATTGTAAGCGGCAGTTACGAGATCCGGGCTGACATGCCAGGGCTCAAAACATTGTTTTACACCAATGATGGGAAAGGCAAATTCGGTTTGGACACAGCCGCATTGCCGCAATTTCTGGTAAATGGTTCTTGCATAAAGGCAGTGGATTATGATAAAGACGGCGATCTGGACCTTTTTATTGGCGGTAGAGTGGAGTCGGGGGCGTATCCTAAACCTGTTTCCAGCCACATTCTGCGGAATGACACACAAAGCAGCACGGTCAAATTCTCCGACGTAACCAAAGCGATTGTGCCGGAACTAGTTAATCTCGGCCTGGTTTGCGATGCATTGTGGACTGATTATGACAATGATGGCTGGGTGGATCTGCTCGTTGCAGGAGAGTGGATGCCGCTGACCTTTTTCAAAAATGAGAAAGGCAAATTCAAAATAACAGCGTCGGGACTGGAAGATAGGAAAGGATGGTGGGGAAGTCTTACAGCAGGTGACTTTGATAATGATGGTGACATGGATTACATAGCAGGGAATCTCGGCATTAATTCCCTCGCGCGTGCTTCCGAAAAGCAGCCCGTGAGCATGTACGCGAAGGATTTTAACAATGACGGTTATTTTGACGCAATCCCCACCGTTTTCTACAAAGCAGATGACAACACCTATAAAGAATTTCCCTACAACACGCGGGACGATATGGGTAAGCAGATTATACAGGTGCGGCAGCGTTTTCAGGAGTATAATAAGTTCGCGCAGGTAGGTTTGACTGAAATTTTGAAGCCTGAGGAACTGAAAGATGCGTTGCACGTCAGTGCATCCTGGATGAAAAGCAGCTATATAGAAAACCTGGGCAATGGTAAATTTGCAGCGCATGAATTACCGGTTCAGGCACAGGTTGCGCCCATATTCGGGATGGTTGCTGACGATTTCGATCAGGATGGCAACCTGGACGTGTTACTCACAGGAAATGATTACGGTTCCGAAGTTTCGGTGGGTCGATATGATGCATTTTATGGCCTGGTGTTGAAAGGCGACGGTAAGGGATCATTCAAGCCAACAACCCTGGCGCAAAGTGGATATGCGTCAATGGGTAATGCAAAAGGGTTGATCAAACTGGCCTCTCCGGGTAACAACTGGATTGCGGCCACTTCCCAGAACCGCGATTCTATCCGTTTCCATCAAATACGCAGAGAGACAAAAAGCTTTCCGCTGATGCCGACGGAGACAACTGTCTTGTTGAAGCTCAAAGGTGGGAAAACGAGACGTGAAGAATTAGGCTACGGTTCTTCGTTTTTATCCCAATCATCACATATGTTGTTTTTGCCAGCTTACGCAGAGCAGGCGACCGCTATCAATTCTAAAGGAACATCTCGAAAACTGAAATGAAATAGTTGACGTCAAGCCTGTAAACACCATGAACCCGGATGAGATTAACTCGTCCGGGTTTCTTTTTGCGGTAGCCAAGATATATAACATTTCAAATATTTGCGAAAAATGTCATACTTACATTTATTGCTAATCTAATTTATTATGTAACTATTTTTATACATAAATAGAACCGTTATAATCATCCGTTTCCCGGCAAAAGGCAAATTAGAATTTGTAAAAAACAGATATTTTGTAACCATATTTTTACTATAAATAGCTAATATACTGTTACTTGTAAAATTGACACTTCCAATTTATTGGATTAAAATTAGATTAAAATCCTCGAAATTTGAAGCATTATTCTAAGAAAAGTTCAAGTTTTCCAGAGTCGTAATTATTAAAATAATACAATAAAATATTTAATAACATATATTATACGTAAGTTGAATTATTTGATGATTAAAAATTATAGTTTTGATCGTAATACTAATATTAACCTAACTAAATACGATGAAACAAAATTACCTTCTCTTGGGAAGTAGGCTCATCTTAAGTACACTTCTGTTCCTCCTTTGTCAAAATGTATTTTCCCAAGATCTAACCATTACCGGGAAAGTTATGGACGAACAGTCGGGTTCAAGCCTCCCCGGCGCGTCGGTTACCCTGAAGGGTTCCACGAGCATTGGTGTCACTACGGATGCGGACGGAAAGTATTCCATTAAAGTGCCGTCCAGCGCACAGTCAATCGTTATTTCTTTTATTGGCTACACCGCAAAAGAGGTTGCGATCGGAAACAGGTCAGTTATTGACATCGCCCTGACCAGCGACGTGAGTGCATTGGAAGAAGTAATTGTCACAGGTTACGGATCCCAGTCGAAGCGGGACATTACGGGTTCTGTAACAACGGTGAACGCGAAGGACCTGCAGTCGGTGCCTGCCACAACATTTGCACAGCAATTGCAGGGTCGCGCTTCCGGGCTTAACATTGTGAATGATGCCACACCCGGCGGAAATGCGACAGTGCGTATCCGGGGTTTTGGTACAATTGGTAACAACGACCCGCTGTTCATCATCGACGGCGTTCCCACTGAAAACCAGGGCAACCTTAATCCCAACGACATCGAAACGATCCAGATCCTGAAAGATGCTTCGTCTGCATCCATTTACGGTTCCCGCGCTGCAAACGGTGTTGTGATCATTACAACAAAACGTGGCAAGATCGGCAAGCCGGTTATATCATTCAATGCTTACTACGGAACGCAGAAAACATATAAGGACGCAGAAGCGCTAAATGCCGAGGAGCTGGGTAAATATTTATTTCTGGCGGATAAATATGCAGGAAAAACGCCCTCGCACGGGCAATATACATTTGGGCCTAATGGCGAGGTCACCATACCGGATTATGTATTTCCGAGCAAAGGAAAAGAAGGCACTGCGGAAGTTGATCCATCTAAATATTCACTCGTACCGGGCAACATTTACGCTATCACAAAATCTGCGGACACCGATTGGTGGAACGAGCTGACAACAACGGCACCGATTCAAAACTATCAGATTTCAGCCTCCGGCGGAACAGAAAATAGCCGTTATGCACTTTCTATCGGTTATTTTAGCCAGGATGGGGTTGTGAAATTCATTGGTTACGATCGCTATACAATTCGTGCCAACACTGAATTTTCTGCTTTGGGCAAAAAGCTTCGTGTAGGCGAAAATCTGGCGGTGTCATTTGATAACAGAAAGGGAGGATTTGGTAATAACCAGGAACAGAATGCGGTTTCAGGAAGCTACAAGCATCATCCCTTGCTTCCGGTTTATGACATTGCGGGAAACTTCGCCGGCTCAAGAGGGGCAAACCTGGGAAATAATTCCAATCCATATGCTACGCTCTATCGTGAAAAAGACAACACTACATATCGTCTGAGGGCTTTTGGTAACGTTTACGGGGAGTTTGACATTATCCCGAACCTTACCATTAAAACGAGTCTGGGTATTGATGGTGTGAGCCAGAGAGGTCGTTACATCGGCCGTGCTAACCCTGAATATGTAGAAGGAAGCTTTAATAACGGATCAACGTCGACAGATTATTATTCCTATCAATGGGTTTGGACCAACACATTGAGCTATTCCCGCAATTTTGGAACAAATCATAAGGTCGATGCCTACATTGGTATGGAAGCGATCCGTGAATTTGCAGAGGAATTTGGCGCAGCGCGCTCGGGATATGCTTTTGAAATTCCCTCCATTATCAATTATCTGAACCTTGGAGATGCCACTAAGGCGACGAATTTTGGCGGTGTAAACAGGGATTACAGCTTGTATTCGCAGTTCGGGAAGGTCAACTATGCGTATGCTGACAAATATCTTTTGCAGTTTATTTTGAGAAATGATGCCTCGTCCCGTTTCCAGGCTGCTTCCAGAAGTGCGTTATTTCCAGCATTCAGTGTGGGATGGCGCTTGTCGGAGGAAAATTTCATGAAGGAATTTGGCTTTATCAACGATCTGAAAATCCGCTACGGGTGGGGTAGGACAGGTAATCAGAAAATCGGTGATTACAATGCGTTTACCACTTACCGTGCCGACATTTTCCACGCTGGTTATCCTATCGACGGTTCGCCGAGCCAGCCTACGATCGGATATGATGCATCCTCATTTGGTAATCCTAATGCGAAATGGGAAACAACAACATCCAACAACTTAGGTCTGGACGCAACATTCCTGAACGACGCACTAACATTTGAAATCGACTTTTGGAATAGGAAAACCGCCGATATGCTGTTCTCGACCCCCATCACATTCACAGCTGGTGACGCAAATGCACCTTCTTTCAATGTGGGCGCGATGACCAACAAAGGCATTGACCTGGGAATCAGCTACCGGAACACATTGCTGAAAGGTGATTTCCGTTATGGCTTGTCTATGAACTACTCGATGTACCGGAACACGGTTGACAAGCTGGACGAAAGTGCCAATACAAAATATTTCGGAGCCGGATCGCGCGTTCCTGCCGTAACATTGACTCAGGCTGGTCTGCCACTGTCTTCGTACTATGGCTATAAAGTGCTGGGGATTTTCCAATCGGACGAAGAAGCGAAAGCGTGGGCTCCTTACGAGAAATATAATAAAGCAGGTAAATTCAAAATGGCGGATATCAATGGTGACGGTAAAATCACAGACGACGACCGGACCGTTATCGGAAACCCGCACCCTGATTTTGTTTATGGTGTGAACCTGAACCTGGGTTATAAAGCCTTCGATCTTACCGTGTTTGGTAATGGGGTTGTTGGGAATGAGATTTTCAATTACCTGCGTTATTTCACCGATTTCAACACATTCCAGGGCAACCGTGCAAAACGCGCCCTTTATGACGCCTGGCAACCGGACCACAAAGAAGGCACTGTGCCCATTATGGATGCGGATGATCAGATCAGCAGCCGGCCGTCGAGCTATCTCGTTGAAAAGGGAACCTATTTCCGCCTTAAAAATGTCCAGCTAACCTACACTTTGCCAAAAGTAGCATCTGCGAAGATTGGTTTCAGCAATGCACAGATTTATGTTCAGGGCCAGAATATGTTGACGGTGACGAAGTATACAGGGCTAAATCCGGAGGTTCAGAGCAACAGCCAGCCAGGACAAGACAACACGCTTGGTTTTGACGGCGGTTTTATGCCCGTTTCCCGGACGTTCCTGGTCGGTCTGAATTTCTCTTTCTAAACAGGCTTTTTCAAACTGATTTAAAATACTGAACATATATGAAGACGACATTATTGAAATATATGCTATCCGTCGGTCTGGCAATCGGGATCGTAACGGCTTGCAAGGATTCATTTCTTTCGAAAGATCCGCAAGGACAATATAGTCCTACAGCACTCAAAACGCCCAGCGGGGTGGAAGGCCTGCTCATTGGCGCCTATGCAATGATCGACGGACAGGGTTTGGACGGACAAGATTCTTGGAACAATGATATCCAGAGCTGGGTTTTCGGCGGATTGGCCTCGGATGATTCCTATAAAGGAACCGATGCAGGTGACCAGCCGGAACAGTCATTTATCGAAAAATATGACTTCCAGCCTACGAATAACCACATTAAAAACAAATGGCGTGGACTTTATAAAGGCATTGCGCGCACAAATGATGTGATCAATACGCTGGCGGATGTACCGGAAGTTGCCGAAGCAAGAAGAAAACAGATCATTGCAGAAGCCCGGTTTCTGCGCGGGTTGTTTCACTTTGAAGCTAAAAAAATGTGGAAAACGATTCCATACATTGACGAGACGATCTACAAACTGGATGACCTGGAAAGCACTAAGATCCCAAATGATAAGGACGTCTGGCCGATGATCGAAGCGGATTTCAAAGCGGCTTCCGAAGGTTTGCCCGATGTTCAATCCCAGGTCGGACGGCCTACGAAATGGGCTGCGCTGGCTTTCCTTGGAAAAGCTTACATGTATCAGGGTTGGAACGTAACTACGGGAGCTCCTAATACGGCCGTTCTGACCAAAGCAAAACCGATTTTCGAGCAGATCATTGCGTCAGGCAAATTTACACTGGCTCCAAAGTTTGAAGATAATTTCATGATCGCAACCCGTAATAATAAGGAGTCGATTTTTGAGATACAGTATTCAGTATCAAGTGCTTCCGGCGATGCGGCGGATGCGGGCGTAGGGTTGGCCCATCCATACATTGACCCATGGGGCTGCTGCGGGTTTTATCAGCCATCTCAGAACCTGGTCAATGCATTCAAAACGAGCGCCACGGGCCTTCCATTGTTGGATACATTCAATGACGCGGACGTGAAAAATGACCAGGGTTTGAAATATACAGATCCCTTTGAACCTTATAACGGACCACTCGACCCGCGTCTGGATCAAACGGTTGGCCGGAGAGGAATTTTGTTCAAAGATTTCAAGATTCACGGAAGCGACTTTATCCGCGATCAGACTTACGCAGGGCCTTACTCACCCAAAAAGCACATTTCCGAAAAAGCAGGATTTGGGGTAAATGGTTGGGGTAACTTGTCCAGTAACAATTACCGCATTATGCGTTACGGAATGATATTGCTTTGGCTTGCAGAAGTTGAAGTGGAACTTGGAAACCTCGAAAATGCCAGGAAACTGGTCAATCAAATACGGACACGGGCGGCAAACCCCGCTGGTTTTGTGAAAAAAGCCGTTCAGGGAAGCAAATCTCGTGACGACTACACCGTTACCAATGAGCCGGCTGCCAATTATGTGATCAAAACTTACGATCAGGCCTGGGCAGATGCCGCCACAGCCCGCAAAGCCGTTCGCTTCGAATCTCGGTTAGAGTATGCAATGGAAGGCCACCGATTCTTCGATTTGCAAAGATGGGGCATAGCGGCCGAAACTTTGAACAAATATGTGACCGTGGAGTCTACCAAGCGGGTCTATAAGAAAGGGGCTGTTTTTACAAAAGGCAAAAATGAATATTTCCCGATCCCGCAGGAAGCGATCGATCGTTCGTATAAGGAAGGAACTGCAACACTTGTTCAGGATCCGGCCTATAAATAAGATCTTTGGTTAGTGTAACCAATATTTGTTAAGCGTTGGTAATTAGAAAAGCCTCTGCATACACATGCAGAGGCTTTCTTCATTTTATTATCATGGCTGATTAGCTGATCCTGATTTCCTGCGCAGGTTTTTCAGAGCCCGGAATGACCGGCAGGGTCAGGTGGAGAATGCCGTTGTTGTACTCAGCTACAATGTTGTCCGAATCCACAGTTTCATCGATCACAAACGACCGCTCGAACGACGCCTTACTGAATTCATGACGGATCCAGTTCCTGTTTTCTTCCTTGTTATTGTCTGACACATAGGAGATGCTCAGTTCGTGCCCTTTAATGCTGATCTTAAAATCTTCCTTTGCACGGTCAGGAGCAAAGACCATCAGTTCGTAATTGGTGTCATTCCTTACAATATTGACGGGAACGCGGTAATTATGGCTCCCGCCAAATTGCTTTCCTGAATATTCGTGACGCATCCCATGGCCACGGTGTCCAAATCTATTATTGCACATTGTTTGGTTGATTTTGAGGTGATTGAAAATGACTTCCGCAGTTGCTATGTCCATGGTGGCCCCATCCGTGGTGCCCCCATTGGCGGTCATGGAACCGGTGTCCTACGGTGAAGTGTAAACTGGCTGCTGTGATGAGCGCTACGCTGATACCCAGTAGCATTCTTGTACTTCTTTTCATGGCTTATATATTTTTTGGATTTTGATAAAATGGGTCTCTTAACCCCTCTTTTCCTTCATAAAAGCGCCGGTTATCCGGTCCGCCAAAATATGGGTCGTAATGTCTCCATCTGTGATAACCGTGGCGTCTTCCCGCAAAAAGTCGGAAGATGAGACCGATAAAAAGGAAAAAGAAAAGTGCCTTGAAGAGCAGGAACGGGATCAGGAAAAGAACGATCCCTACCAGGATACCGCCCACAACGGTTTTAAGAATTTGAATAAACATGGCTTTTGAATTTATGTTAATGAAATGCACCTATCGGGTGTACATTATCGCAGACGGCTGACTGAAAAAATTACTTTAAAGATTTTTATAAAAATAAAAAACCCAGCTTTGCGGGCTGGGTTTGAAGTATTCATTCATTTTCCGGCGGCTTTCCACAGCGCCTTCGCATTTCTTGCTTAAACTTCTTCCGGTCTTCATCAGTCATATCCATCCACTTATTCCTCCACGACGCGCCAAATCCGGGCCCGCCTTCCCCACGGAAATTGCCGCCGAAGCCAGGCTTTCTCCAGCGCCCCGGTCCGCCTCCAAAATTGCCGAACAGGATCCTGCACAAAACGATCAGGCCGACAGCCTGCCAATAGGAGATCGGATTTGCATTTACAAGATCCGGCAAAATGGCATTCCATAACCAGCGCACAATCGCGCCCAGCAGGAGCGCAGCAGCAAACCCGAAAATCGGAAACATCCAAAAGCGTTTCCTGTATGTATGTTGCTGATTCATGATAGACAAATTTAATAATTTACAAATTCCTGATACAATGTTTCCAGTCTTTGCCGCAAATGCTGAACCGCATAGCGTTTTCTGGAAATGAGGGTCTTGATATTTTCTCCGGTCCGGTCTGCGATCTCCTGGAAGGTCTGGTCTTCCAGCTCGTTCCAGATAAAAACCTGGCGCTGATTTTCCGGCAGTTCCTGCAAAGCAATGGTCAGTTCCTCCCAAAATACTTCTTTCATATAAACAGTTTCCGGCGTGTTGCCATCGGCCAGCAGGATTTCCTTAAAATAAAACTCGCCATCTTCATCCTCATACCCGTAATCTTCCAGCGAATCGGGCTTTTGTTTCCTGTATTTATCAATAATGCGGTTGCGCGCGACGCGATACAGCCAGCTTCCTATTTGTTCAATAGCCTCAATCTCAGGCACGCTGCTCAGCTGAAACCAAACATCCTGCAAAATATCCTCAGCATCCTCATCCGAATTCACCCGTTGCCGGATAAACCCCATGAGCTGCTTGCTGTAAGATGAGACAGTTTGAATGATATTTGGCCTCTTTTGCGACAAAGTGAAGGTTGGAAATTAGTATTATCTGGGTAGACGGACATCAAACGAAAATACTTTAAATCTGCCACTATATTATGTGTGTGTTAAGAGCAATCCTTTATGAATGGTTATTATTAAAATAATGCAAAAGTTCGGTTGTGGTTGCAGTTTAATTGCCGTGTCAAATTTTAAACTACTTGTTGCACTTTTACCATAAACATATGATTATTCTAATAATATTAGATAACAACAAAAAGAACTTTAAAGAACTGAATATTTGCTTGTTGCATTCTATTCAATATGTTATCTACATTTACATCATCAAACAGCACAGATTATCAGTGCAGAAGAAGTTTGAGAATGATTTGAAATATAGATTTAGTTAAATATCTGAAAAGTACAAAAAGTAAACTCAAACAAGACATTAACATTAGAAAAATGAAAAAGACTATTTTGACAATCGCAGTTTTGGTGGGAGTATCAGCTGCTAATCTTACAATCGCCGCAGACAAAAACAAAGAAAATAACGCTTCTATTGAACTGGTTTCAACCAGCGAATTGAAATTCAAACTTACGCTTGACAGCGTGAAAGAAAGATCTTCATTGGTTATCAAAGATTTCAACGGAGACATCGTTTACAGCACTGCGCTTCCAAAATCTGAGAACTACTCTAAAATCTTCGATCTTTCGAACCTTGCTGATGGAAATTACAGCTTCATCGTTAACAACGGTGGCGAAACTTCTGCAAAGCCTTTTGTGATCGCAACTGAAACGAAACGTCTGGTAACAGCGGTAGTTAAATAATTTACACGGACCTTCCCGTCAAAAAAACGGCAGTCACATTGTGACTGCCGTTTTGCTTTATTAGTCCGAGTGGGATCTTAATAAGTCATGACCTGCTTTTCGCGGCTGCTTTGGAAAGCCAGATCGATAACCCGCGTCGTGCGGATTATTTCGGCCGGTTTCACAGCCAAACCTGCTCCGTTGACAATGGCGTCGTACACATTCTGGTAAAACGGCGCATAATCGCCCGCCTCGCTTTCAATGATGCCTGTAAAATCTTCGCTGTATAATTTCCCCCAGCGATTTTCCGGCTCAACACCCCAGGGCTTTTCTGTTGGTAAAATATTCTTGCGCAATGTCTCTTCCTGTGGATCCAGGCCACCTTTAATGAATGATCCTTTTGTCCCATGGAGATTATAGCGCAGGAAATTTTCGTAAACCATCAGGCTCGACTTCACAATTACCAGCTTATCCGCATAGCCAAGCCGCACGTCAAAATAATCGTCGATTTCGCTATTCGGTCTTACCGAACGAATCTCAGCTGTAACAGTTAAGGGCTCACCAAAAAGCACCAGCGCCTGATCAATCAAATGCGGCCCAAGATTGTAAAGGTTTCCACCCACCGGAACGCTTTTCTCTTTCCAGGATTCTGTTGGAACAACTGGCCTGAAACGATCGTAACGGCATTCATATTCAACAATGTCTCCTAGTTTATCTTCGGCAATGAGTTTTTTAATGGTTAAAAAGTCAGAATCCCAGCGGCGGTTCTGGTAAGCGGTCAGGATCAATCCTTTTTGTTCGGCCAATGCCACAAGCTGTCGCGCTTCTTCTTCCGTTGCAGAAAACGGTTTTTCGATCACCACGTGTTTGCCGTTTTCCAAAGCGTCCATTGCATAAGGGAAATGTGTATCATTGGGCGTGCAAATAAAAACGAGATCAATGGATTCGTCGCTCAGCAGCTCCTCGACGGATCTCGCATTGCCAATGTTCGGATCAAATTCCTGCGCTTCGTTTTTACTTCTTTCAACAACGGTCTTGATCTTGAAACCCGGATTGGTGCTAAGGAAAGGAGAATGAAAGTAACGCCCGGAAAGCCCAAAGCCAATCAACCCTACATTAAGAATTCTTGAAGCCATAATTTTATTTTTAGACAATAATAACAAAGGTAACTTTTGAAGGGAAATGGGCAACAACCCGCAATCCCGAACACTTTTCGGGATATTTGAGTTTTGGGAATAATGACATTATATTTGACTACGACAAAATGCAGCTGCCATGACAACCGAGGAAAAAAAAATTGATATAATCGGAAAAATTATCAGCACAGAGGATGATAAGTTAATAGATATGGTCAATAATCTTCTTAGTGCTAACGATCAAGATTCTGGGGTAAGAAAACCGGGTTGGGGCAGAGGCATGGTCGGTCGCATTTCAGATGATTTCGACGATTTTATTCCACCCGGATTTCCACACTAAAAATGAATTATTTAATAGATACACACATTTTACTTTGGCATTCAGACAACAATCAAAAACTTTCGGATCAGGTAATTTTTGAATTAAACTCTTCTTTAACCAGTCTTTACGTGAGCCATGCCACTTACTGGGAAATGGCTATCAAAAAAGGTTTGGGAAAATTGGATCTGATCGTTCCCGTCTCTGAATTTCGCAGGACCGCGATGCGAAATTCATTTCATTCCCTGCCATTTGATAATGAGCATTACGATGTGCTGGAACAACTTCCTTTGCTGCACGCGGACCCGTTTGACCGAATGATCATCGCGCAGGCGATTGCCGAAAATCTAACCATTATTACACAAGACAAGAAATTTGAATTATATCAGAACCTTGTTCCTATTCTTTGGAATTAAGATTTGGCGCTAAGGCAGCGAGAAAGCCATATATTTATCGCCTGACTTGGTATTCAACTTCCCGCCTCCGCAGGCTATGACGAGGAATTGTTTGCCGTTCACTGAATAGGTGCTGGCTGATGCGTAACCTGCGGCGGGTAATGTGGCGGTCCAAAGGATTTTTCCGGTTTCTTTATCAAATGCCCGGATCTTTTCGTCGCGGCTGGCGGCGATGAAGATCAGGCCGCTTGACGTAACGAGCGGGCCGCCATAATTGTCTGTGCCGGTAGGTGGGATTCCTTTATCTGTCAGTGCTTTGTATTCACCTAGTGGCACTTGCCAGCGTCGTTGACCAGTGTTCAGATCCACGGCAGTAAGCGTTCCCCACGGCGGCTGGCTTACAGGATAACCATTTTTGTCGTACCAGCGATTATAACCGGTGTTATGGTAAGGTACTTGGCCGGTGTTGGTGCTGACGATCTTTTGATCCGTGTTTTTATTAAGCAAAAAATCAATGATCAGATTTTTCTCTGCATCGGAAATGTGGGAAAACGACGGCATCATTCCCTTTCCTTTTTGCAGAATGGCTGTGATCTGATCTTTGGTCAAACGTTTTTCCACGTTCACAAGCGAAGGATAAGAACCGTCATGATTCCCGGTTTTATCGGCTCCATGACAGGCGGCGCAATTCAATTGATATAATTTGCTGCCATTAACAGCCTGATCGCTCAGCACTTCCTTTTTCTTTAGTGTAGTGTAAACCGGAATTTCTTTCGCGGGAATGTACATCACGCCATCTTGATCCGTCGCGGCCCCGCCCCATTGCGCACCGCCATCTGTTCCGGGATAAAAAATGGTCATATCACCTGTGATGGGAATGTATGCTGTTCCAAATCGTGCTTTTTTCAGTAACCCTTTAAGTGAGTCCCGGTCAGCTACAAATGAGTTGAAGTCTTTTTCGCCAAAAGTCTGACGGGTGAATGGGAGCGGCAATGTGGGAATCGGCTGTGTTTTGCTTGGTTGTTCACCTTCCATCGCATCCATTTGAAAAGCTGTTTCTTTAATAGGAAACAGTGGTTTGCCAGTTATCCGGTCAAAAACGAAAATATAGCCTTGTTTCGTGATCTGCACGACGGCATCCACATGCTTGCCGCCGATGTTAAGCGTTACCAAATTCGGCGGGCATGGCGGGTCGCGGTCCCAGATGTCGTGGTGAACGAGTTGATAATGCCAGAGCCGTTTGCCGGTTGCGGCATCTAATGCAATAAGGCAATTTGCGAAAAGATTATCACCTGGCCTGTTGCCGCCCCAAAAATCAAAAGCCGCAGATCCGGTCGGAATGTAGACGATTCCGCGTTTGCGGTCAATCGCCATACCGGCCCAGGCGTTGGCACCGCCAAATTTCTGCCTCGCTGGCTGCGCTAGCCAGGTGTTGTAGCCAAATTCTCCTTTGTCAGGAATGGTGTGAAATGTCCAAACTATCTTTCCTGTAACCGTATCATACGCCCTTACATCACCCAAAAGCGCAGTTTCATTCTCGGCAACCCTGCCTCCAACAATGATCAGGTTTTTAAAAATCGTGTTAGGCGTGTTGGAAGAAATGAAATCATCGGATCCAGGTCTTTCAATGCCGGTTTTTAGATTTATTTTCCCGTGATCACCAAAAGAATCAATGGGTTTGCCTGTGGTCGCATCTAACGCATATAGCCAGTTTGAAGCGCCGAAAAAAATGCGTTTGCTTTGATTGTCAGACCAGTAAGTCACACCCCGGCTCAATGTTCCTGCCACGTCCGGCAAATTGCTCTTCCAGATTTCCTTTCCCGTCGCTGCGTCAACTGCAAATGCCTGAATGGATGCCGACACGCCATAAAGAATGCCATTGATAATGATCGGGTTACATTGCATCTGGCTGCGATTTCGCGCTGTGTCTGCTCCACCGGAGCCATATGTCCACGCAACTTTCAGCTGAGCAACATTGTCTTTGTTGATCTGATTAAGGGCTGAAAAGTGGCTTCTTTCGCCGTTTCCGTTATATTCCGGCCAATCCGCATCATTTAACAACGGTGCAAGCACAAAACTGGTAACCACCAGGAAAATCAGCGATAGCAGGATGAGACGTTTCATAATGACAGGATGCATTTCATGGTCATGCTTCCAGCCAAAGTTCTTTCGCTCTCTTCAAATCGCGCCTCATTGCGTCAAAAACAACTTTTTTGTCAACCGTAATTTTGTCGGCTCCCTGATCCGCACCACCAAGCGGATATTCCAGATGAAGGCAGATCGGAACGTCTACTTTATTGTCTTTCAGTAATTTGAAGTATGTTTTGAAATCCACCATGCCTTCTCCCAGCGGAACGCTTTTTGGCCCCCATTTACCATTTGTTTTTTCCCACATAAAATCCTTCAACACAATGGTCTTAATGCTCGGCCTGATCAGGTTAAAGCCGGTTTGCCATGAAAGCCCGCCTTCCAATGTGGCATGCCGGATGTCATATTGTGCTCCCATGCTTTTGGGATCTGCCTTTTGTAATATTTGCCAGATCTCAAACATGCTCGCGCCCACAAGCCTTCCCGCATGGTTTTGATAACAGCCGGTTAATCCCAATTGATTATTAAGCTGTCCTAATCCAGCCATTTTATCCTTATACTGGTCCAGAAGCTGCGGAATCGTTTGCTGCTCATTGTATTTATACCAATTCATGCGGTAATATTTGAAACCAAGTTTGGAAGCTGTTTCCAGTAATTTCTTATCGACCGGATTAGCGGCATCTTCCACCGCCGTACAGAACATTAATGGTGTAAAACCAGCCTTTTTCATCGCTTCCGCTGCTTTGGGTAGGTCAGTTTCCACATTTTCAGGCAGTACATGACCTTTTGGACGCACGGTAAGGTCAATGCCGTCGAAACCGAGCTCCTTGGCAGCATCTGCCATATCCGCGTAATTCAGGAAGTGCAGGTGTTTGGAAAAAATGTTGATTTTAGGGACGTCAGCCATTTTAGTGGCGTTTGACGCGAAAGCATTGTCTGCGAGTATAGGGGCAATTGCACCAGCCAATGCGCTATTGATGAGAAAATCGCGTCGGGATATGTTTTGGGACATGCGGTTAGGATTTAATTTTCAAATGAAAACTCAATGTTCATAAGTTTCAGAAAGTGGTTTTTTACTAAATCACAAGCAATTTTCTGTGTTTCGTATTTTCATAGAGTATTTTCCATCGATTAAAATCGACGGGAATTATTGAAAAACTCGCCGTTGATTCCAATCAACGGAATTAAAAAATTGATAGATAAGATTTGCCATTGATTCCAATCAATGGAATCAATTAGTAGAAATATTTTCTTTTTTCTTTTGAAATATCAGAACTCAACTTCTAACTAATATGGAAATCAATACTTTGAATCGCAGGGATTTTCTGAAAGCAGGCGCGGTGATATCATCATTCATGATCGTTCCGAGGCATGTTTTAGGGAAAGGTTATCTGGCGCCGAGCGATAAAATTGCGTTAGGCTTCATAGGCTGCGGTCGCCAGAGCGGCGGTTTGCGCAACCGGTTTCTGGACACGATGGAAACGCAGATTGTGGCTGCTTCCGACGTGTATGCGGTGAAAAGAGAGAGTTTTGTGACGAATGTCAATAAATGGTATGCTGAAAAGGCAACCCAAAGTAATTATAAATCAGCCGTCGGGATCGAGGATTTTCGGGAATTACTTTCCCGTAAGGACATTGATGCCGTGATCATTGCTGCGCCGGACCATTGGCATGCTTCCATGGCTGTACGTGCGGCTGAGGCAGGAAAAGATATTTATTGCGAAAAACCCCTTTCATTGACTGTAAAAGAAGGCCGCGCCATGGTGGACGCAACGCGAAAACACAACCGCGTCTTCCAAACCGGCAGCATGCAGCGGTCATCCAAAGAACTTACCCAGGCAGCGCAGCTGGTGCGAAGCGGCGCTATTGGAACGGTTAAGCAGGTTTTTGTGAATGTTGGCGGACCACCGAAAGCATGGGATTTGAAAGAAGAAACCAAACCAGATGGCTTGAACTGGGATCTGTGGATGGGGCCTAATTCCATGAACAGACCTTACAACAATGAGCTCGCACCGGCTATGAACGCAACTTTCTGGCCCAAATGGCGCGATTACATTGAATTCGGTGGCGGTGGCATGACCGACTGGGGCGCTCATATGTTCGACATTGCGCAATGGGGATTGGGCATGGATGATAGCGGGCCGGTGGAGCTCGTTTATTCGGAACCTACAAAAGGATTGGTTTATAAGTATGCTAATGGCGTTGAAGTGATCCACCGCCCGATGGAAGGCAAGCAACATTGCCATTTTGTGGGATCAGATGGCGAGGTGTTTGTGGCGCGAGGCGAATTACGGACAACACCCGAGACGCTCAAAGACAAACTATTTAATAAAGAAGATTACAAAGTATATGTAAGCGATAACCACTACAAAGACTTTTTGAATGCCATACGCACCAGAAAGCCGCCGATCTGCGATGTGGAAGTAGGGCATAGGACGGCTTCCATCTGCAATCTTGGGAATATCGCGTACCGCCTGCAGCGTTCATTGCTATGGAATCCAAAAAAGGAAGAGTTTAAAAAAGATAAGGAAGCAAACCAGCTTCTGGGACGCGACATGAAGGCGGAGTGGAAGGTTTAACACAACAGTCCATCAATTAATGTCACGAGTTTTTCCAAAATGTGTATTTTTGTAACATGTTTGGAGAGTCTGCCGTTATGCGTTTTAGTGAATTAGAAGAACTGGAAGCAGTCTCTGCTGATCTGCTGCACATGGGCAAGGACATTCCTGTATGGTTATTCGAAGGCCATATGGGTGCAGGCAAAACAACCCTCATTAAAGACCTCTGCAAGAAACTGGGCGTTCGCTCACACGTTCAAAGCCCTACATTTTCATTGGTCAATGAATATGACGCCGGCGACAAAGTAGTCTATCATTTTGATTTTTACAGGATCAAGGACGAAACTGAAGCGCTGGATATGGGCGTTGAGGAATATTTTGATTCAGGCCATTTTTGCTTTGTCGAATGGCCAGGAAAAATTGAATCCTTATGGCCATTGAATTATCTGCTGATCCATATGCAAGCGGATGAAAGTGGCATGAGAATATTAGAAGCAACCAAGGTATAGAGGTCATAATCAATTCGTTTTACTTTCATTTTTTTCAATGGCACAACCTCAGATTACCGGTTTTGAAGAGCTTGCCAAGCAGTCCGCTTTGTATCCGCAGGAATCCCTGATGGCCGTCCGGAAGGATCAGAACTCGTTGCATATTGGCTTGCCCCGCGAAGTTTCGTTGCAGGAAAACCGGATCGCTCTTACACCCGACGCAGTAAAAATCCTCGTTCGCAACGGACATGAAGTTTGGGTTGAAAAGGATGCAGGAAAAGGCGGAAACCTGTCTGATCATGAATACAGCGAAGCCGGTGCGGTGATTGTGCAAAGTGCGAAGGAAGTATATCAGGCCAACGTGATCCTGAAAGTAGAGCCTTTGGTCGAAGAAGAATTTCGCTATATCAAAGCGGGCACGACATTGATCTCTGCGATGAATTTGCCAGCGCTTGAAAAAAAATACTTTGAGAAACTGAATGAGCTGAAAATAACCGGAATAGGTTACGAACTCATTGAAGATAAAGTAGGAGGGAAGCCAATTATCCGTGCTATGGGTGAGATCGCCGGAAGCACCGTTTTGCTGATCGCGGCGGAATATTTATCAACGCCTAATGGAGGACGCGGCATCATTCTGGGCGGCATAACAGGCGTTCCACCCACAAAAATCGTGATCCTGGGAGCGGGAACGGTCGCCGAATATGCAACGCGCGCTGCAATCAGCGTTGGGGCGGATATCAAGGTTTTCGACAAGCACATATATAGGTTACAACGATTAAAATACGCAATAGGCCAAAACCTTTACACTTCAATCATTGATTCGGATACATTAGCGGAGGCCATAGCAAGGGCCGATGTCGTCATTGGCACCATGCGTGCTGAAAATGGCATCAGTCCGTTGGTTGTTACCAAAGAAATGGTCTCGCAAATGAAGCCCGGCTCGGTCATTATCGACGTCAGCATTGACCAGGGCGGCTCTTTCGAAACGTCCCGCATGACCACGCACAAGCACCCGACATTTAAATTCAACGATGTGATCCATTATTGTGTGCCCAACATTCCTTCGCGGGTGGCGCACACGGCCAGCACGGCGCTTAGCAATGTATTTTTGCCGTTTTTATTGCAAACAGGCACCATTGGCGGCATCGAGGAAATGATTTATGCCAATCGTTGGTTTATGAAAGGAGTGTACTGTCATAAAGGAACGCTGACCAACTCGCATATTGCCAGAAGTTTTAATATGCGCTATAAGGATTTAACATTGTTGCTGGCGGCGCGGATGTAAGGCGGCAGCCGCGTTTTTAATTTAAAATAATCATGATCAATAATAGTAACGAAAATGCCCTGATGGATGACGCCAACTCGCCCGAGTTGAACCAAAAGTTGATGGGTTATATATCGCAGGATTTTGTCAAAGTTTCCGACCAGCTCAAAGAGGCATCATACCAGATCCGCAAACGCGGATTTTCTGACTATCCAATTTTTGTTGTAACCAATAATGAACTGGAATTGGGCGCATTGCTGATTGATAGAACCGAGTTAGCCAACAACTACGCATACCGCGCGAGTTTTATGCAGGAGTTTGTCGACAGGAAGCTGATTGGAGAGGAGTCTGTTTTAATGTTCACGGAGAATTATAAAAATGCGGATGAATTTTGCTGCCTGTTTGCATTGATCGGCGATTTTTCGGGTTTTGTTTTTGTGCCGTATCCGGAGGACTAACATGCCACCAAAATGCTGAAAACCGATTAATAAACATTCGGAACGGTTGCGAATTAGGTTAGAAGGGTTGTAAGGTTTTCTTTCTAGTTTTAGTGATTAATTAATTGATATTCAGCTAAACGTCCCTCTTTATGCAATCAAACTTACCATTGGAAAAGGAATTAGAGCCAATTTTTTTACAAAAATTCCCTCCGTTTTCAGAAGCAGTAAAAGAATTTTTGGTTCAGTACGGGCCTTATTTTATGCTCGTATTATCCATTATCGGGATCTTCGGATTACTTACAGCATTAGGCATTGGCGGCGCAGCATTAGGGTTAGGCGCAGTGTCAACAGGCATTGGCTTTAATTTTTACCTGGGCATTGCCCTTGGCGTAATCACTCTTATAATGTATGTGCTCGCGTTTTCGCCGTTGCGTGCCCGCAAACGCCAGGGCTGGAACCTGCTTTACTATGCGTTACTGATCGGTTTGGTTAGTAATTTGATCCAGCTGAGCATTCTGGGCGCTTTGATCAGTGGCGTCATCGGATTTTGGGTTTTATTTCAGATCCGCGAAAAATATATCTGAGTATCTTTTCTAAAACTATCAGAATTGAAGCGTGCGGTGATCCGCCCGCTTTTTTTATTTTACCATTGATCCGGCAATTTTAGGCGCTCATACTGTAACTTTAATCCGGTGGCTGATTACTTTGCATTTTTGGCTGTAAAGCATGCAGCCAATGTCACAGACGGTTTCCATAAATATGAATATTATAGAAGTACGGAATGTTACCAAGGAGTATTCCAATCACGTTGCGCTGGACGATGTCAGTATCAACATTCCAAAAGGATGTATTTTTGGCTTACTCGGGCCCAATGGCGCGGGAAAAACGTCACTGATCCGGATCATTAACCAGATCACAGGGCCTGACAAAGGGGAAATTTTGTTCGACGGACAGCATTTAAATCAAAGCCACATTTCGCGCATCGGTTATTTGCCTGAGGAGCGGGGGCTTTATAAAAAAATGAAAGTCGGGGAGCAACTGCTTTACCTGGCCCAGCTGAAAGGGCTGTCGCAAAAACAGGCGATGGACAAATTGAAAACCTGGTTTATCAAATTTGACATTAAGACCTGGTGGGACAAGAGCGTTTCAGATCTCTCAAAAGGAATGCAGCAAAAAGTGCAGTTTGTCTCCACGGTGCTCCACGAACCCGATCTGATCATTCTCGATGAGCCTTTTTCAGGTTTTGACCCGATTAATGCAAATTTGATCCGTGATGAGATTTTGGAATTGAAACAAAAAGGCAGCACAATCATTTTTTCAACGCACAGGATGGAGACTGTGGAAGAGCTTTGCGATAACATTGCTTTAATTCACAAAGCCAAAAAGGTGCTCGACGGGCCCAAAAAGCTCATTAAAGAACAATTCAAAACCCACACTTATTTCGTTGAATACAAGGGCGATCTGAGTGAATTAGAGAATGTTTACGCGCTTACACCTGAAAAAGAACTGGATAACGGGTTCAGGCGCACCAACATTCATTTGGGAGAAAATGCAAGTCCCAATGATTTGCTGCGCGATTTGCTTCCAAAAGCAGAGATCCGGTCGTTCGGGGAAAACATTCCAAGCATGAGCGACATATTTATGCGTTCTGTCAACGAAGTCCCCGAAGCATAGTTTCAAGCCGTTCCTACATCTAAATCTTCCCACAATGCGCAATATATTTTTGGTAATCAGAAGAGAATATCTGGTAAGGGTCAAGAAAAAGTCATTTCTTATCATGACATTGCTCGGCCCGCTATTGTTCGTCGCTTTTTACGCTACGGTTTTTTGGGTTGCCCTGGGTTCTGTCGATACAAAAACGGTTCAGGTGCTGGATGAGAGCGGTTTATTCAGAAATGAATTCAAAGACAGTGAAACATTGAAATTCGCTTATCTGGATTCTTCAATTGATTCTGCAAAGGCCAAATTCAAAAGCAGCGAGGCAAATGCATTGGTTTACATTCCAAAAAACGTCATCAAAGAGCCTAAAAGCGTGCGGATATATGCTGCCAAAAACGTGAGTATGGATCTCAAATCTGAGATTGAAAAGGTAATTGAGAAAGAAATTGAAGACATCAAACTTGGAGAAGCCGGTATAACGCACAAAATTCTGGAAGATTCACGCGTTAATGTCAATTCCGAAACCATCAGCCTCAGTGAAGAAGGTGAAAAAACCAGCAGTTCCGGCGCAGCAACAGTGATCGGCGGCATTTGCGCATTCCTTATTTACATGTCGGTTTTCATTTACGGCACGCAGGTCATGCGCGGCATAACGGAAGAGAAAACGAGTCGCATCGTGGAAGTGATCATTTCGTCCGTAAAGCCATTTCACTTGATGTTAGGGAAAATTATTGGCGTAGCGTTGGTCGGACTGACGCAATTTGTGCTTTGGATTTTGCTTACCACTGCCTTAACGAGCGCCACTTCGGTGGTTTTAAACAATAAAATGTCTGAGCAATCTCCGGAGGTCGCGTTGGAAATGCAGAAAATGCAAAATGGCATGCCTGCTTCTAATATGCCGGGCGGTAATGTCGAAAACCCCGTTGCAGAGGTTTTGGGTGCCGTTAGTAGTCTTAACCTTCCATTGATCCTGGGTTGCTTTTTATTCTATTATCTTGGCGGTTACCTGCTTTATAGTGCGCTTTTTGGAGCAGTTGGCGCTGCGGTGGACAACGATGCCGACACCCAGCAATTCATGCTGCCCATCACATTACCCATTATTTTCTCCTTTGTTTTCGCTCAGTTTGTCCTCCGCGATCCCGACGGAACATTGGCTTTCTGGACTTCTATCATTCCTTTCACGTCACCGATCATTATGATGGTTCGGATTCCGTTCGGCGTTCCGGCGTGGGAAATTGCGCTTTCTATGTTCCTCCTTGTGCTTGGTTTTATGGGCACAACGTGGCTTGCAGCCCGGATTTACCGTGTCGGAATTCTAATGTATGGCAAAAAAGTTAGTTACAAAGAGCTGGCCAAATGGATCTTTTACAAGTGAAAGCGTTTTGGCTTCTTAACACTTTTTAAGAGAAGGAAAATCTTGGTGTTGTGGTAATTTTGCTAATTTTGGCCGACCATTGATAAAACTGCTCATTGAGAGTCACCATCTTTGCGCATTGTGCATATAACATTTTAAATTTACCGTCTATCAAATGACCCGTTTCAACCGTTCCAACAACCTTACGGGTTGGATTGTTTTCGCAATTGCATTAATCACATATACGCTTACAGTCGAACGAACTGCCAGTTTTTGGGATTGCGGAGAATTCATTGCTTGTGCTTTCAAATTACAGGTGCCACACCCTCCGGGAGCACCTTTTTTCCTGTTAATAGGGCGTATCTTCTCGCTTTTGGCATTCGGCGACCTCAGCAATGTAGCATATTGGATCAACATGGTTTCCGTGCTGAGCAGTGCTTTTACAATCCTCTTTTTGTTCTGGACCATTACGTTGCTTGCACGTAAGCTTATCGCAAAAGCGGATGCGGACCTTACATCAGGTGACATTATACTATTAATGGGCGCTGGAATTGTTGGTTCTCTTGCTTACACGTGGTCCGATTCATTCTGGTTTTCGGCTGTCGAAGCAGAGGTTTACGGAATGTCGTCATTCTTCACGGCAATCGTGATCTGGGCCGTTTTCAAATGGGAGCGCGTCGACGATCCTGCTGCTGAAAACCGCTGGCTGATCTTCATCGCTTATCTGGTTGGACTTTCAATAGGCGTCCATTTGCTGAATTTGGTAACAATTCCGGCATTGGCATTGGTTTATTATTTCAAAAAATATCCCAAAGTCAGCGTTTTTGGAGGCATTTTGGCATTTGTTGGCGGGCTTGTTATCCTGGCTATTATCAACTCCGGCATCATTCCGGGCTTGCCAAGTGTTGCGGGCAAATTCGAGATTTTCTTCGTTAACTCACTCGGACTTCCTTATAAATCCGGTGTAATATTTTTCATCATCATATTCATTGGCGCCATCATCTGGGGAATCCGTTATTCTCACAAAAAAGCCAATGTGCTGCTGAATACAGGCCTTCTTTCCCTGGCTTTTGTTTTGATCGGTTATGCAAGTTATCTCATGGTGCTTGTTCGTGCCGAATACAATCCGCCGATCAACGAAAACAATCCGAATGATGTTCTAAGCTTCGTTTCTTATCTGAAAAGAGAGCAATATGGCAGTCGTCCTTTGCTTTACGGACCATCATTTGTTTCTCGTCCGGTAAGTCAGAAACGCGGTGCGCCTATGTATCGCAAGCAGGATGGGAAATACGCAATTTACGACTATCGTCCTGAGTATGAGTACGAACCGGGAAGCAGCATGCTGTTGCCCCGTATGTATAGCACGCAGTCGGGTCACCCGCAGCTTTACCAGCAAATGACCGGTTTAGCGGAAGGCCAGAAACCAACCATGGGGAACAACCTGTCATTCATGTTCTCCTATCAGATCGGACACATGTATTGGCGCTATTTCCTCTGGAACTTTGTAGGGCGTGAGAGTGACGAGGAAGGGGCTGGAAACATGCTTCCTTGGGATGCCGGTAAGAAATATCCTGCGCCAATTGCCAATAACAAAGCGCATGACAACTATTTCATGCTGCCATTTATTTTGGGATTACTGGGAGTGGTGGTTGTTTATTTCAGACAAAAACGCGATCTGCTCGTCCTGGGACTATTATTTATTCTAACCGGCGTAGCACTCGTAGTTTACCTGAACTCGCCGCCGACAGAACCTCGTGAGCGGGATTACATTTACGTAGGATCATTCTATATTTTCTGTATCTGGATTGGGTTTGGGGTTATTTCTGTGGCTGATGCACTGAGCAGATTCATGAAAAGTGCTACCACAAGAGCAGGAGCAGCCACTGCGGTTTGTTTGGTTGTGCCTGTTATTATGGGCGTAAAAGGCTGGGATAACCACAACCGCGACAATAGATTTCACTCTGTTGATTTTGCCAAAAACCTTTTGAATTCCTGCGCGCCGAATGCAATTCTGTTCACCGGCGGTGATAATGATACATTCCCTTTATGGTATGTTCAGGAAGTGGAAGGTTTCCGTACTGACGTCCGCGTTTGTAACCTCAGCTTGCTAGGAACCGACTGGTATATCGACCAGATGAAACGCAAAACTTATTTGTCCGAAGCACTTCCGATTTCTTTGGATAAAAACAATTACGCTTTTGGTAAGAACGACATTGTTCCTTTCTACGAAATTCCTAGCGTAAAAGCAGGAATCAACCTGAAAGAATATCTTGGATTGGTAAAACAAGAAAACAAAGCCATTCAAGTGCCGCTAACGAGTGGTGATATGACTTCTATCTTGCCATCTTCGGTTCTTTTCCTTCCGGTGAACGCTGAGGCGGTGAAGAAAATGAACATTATCAAAAGCGATCTGATCCCGTTTGTAAGTGATTCCATTAGCTGGACGATTGGTAAAGGTGATTTGTACAAATCAGACCTGATCATGCTGGATATCATTGCTACAAATGACTGGGCCAGACCGATTTACTTCTCATCCACATTAGGCGGATCGAGCTATCTGAACCTGAAAGAGTACATGCAGCTGGAAGGATACGCTTACCGCCTGCTTCCGGTGAAAGTGCCAGGTGCAAGCGATGGTTATGTGAACACAGATGTAATGTATAACAACCTGATGAACAAGATGTTCTGGCGCGAGCTTGACAATCCGAACACCTATTATGATAACACATATCTGGGTTCACCGGTTGCCACGGCACGCATCGCATTCCTTCGTTTAACGGGCCAGCTCATTGCAGACGGGAAGAAGGATGAAGCCAAAAAAGCAATTGAAAAATCATTGGCAACAATGCCGGACAAGAGCATTCCATACGATCAGTTCTCAGCAAACTTTATCGGGCCATTATTTGATCTGGGAGAGACTAAAAAGGCATTGGAAATCGCAGAAACAATGGCAACCCGCGCAGACGAAGTGTTAACCTGGGCCAAAGACAACGGCACCACAAAACGCCGCGACAGCAATGTATATCTCTACATCATGCAAATCATCGTCCAGGAATGCCGCGAAGCCAAACAAGAAGCCATAGCAAAGAAGTACGAGGCCATTTTCCAGAAGCATCTGGCAGCGTTTAACATGTACGGCGGACAGTAGAGCGAAAGGGGCGTCGTCGGACGAGGTAACGCCCCTTCGACTACGCTCGGGTGACAGAGGAGAATGCTTTGTCACCCTGAGCGTAGTCGAAGGGCTACCACGACGCTACCGGCGAGCAGGACGCCAACATCAATCCAATCTTACCTTCACCCAAACCAGCCGGTGATCTGAGCTAGACTCTCTTTTCTCAACCAATTCAGCCAGCGGCTCGCCTTTCGCGGGCCAGAAAACGCCGCTGTCCATAACCTTTAACCCCGCTCTTGACGGCAACACGTAGTCTGCGCGCATGCGCCATACGGCCGTGTGGTTTTTGGCAAATGGGTTGCTGCTGGAATGTTCCGGGCCGCCTTTGCTGGCTGGTGCTGCGTCATTGTTAACTTTTGCGTGGGCTAGCAGCGATTTTATTCCTGCGCCGATGGCGTTTCCCTCGTCGGGCGATGCATTTTGATCTCCAAGTATAACGAAGCTTGCATTAGATGCCAATGCACCGCGTTTTCCTTTATCGTCGTAAATGTAAGCGCCTTCCTCGCCGCTGATGTAATCTTTCCAGAAACGTATTTCGTCGTGGTTGCGTTTGCCATTCCGGTCCTCAGCACCGTCGAAGCTGGGCGGAGTTGGGTGACTCGCAAGGAAATGGATTGTTTTTGCTCCAAATTTGATCGGAATGTCCCAGTGTGATTTGGAAGAAAGCGGAAATTGCTGCCAGGCTTCGGGCACATACCAGTCGCTGTTATCAGGTTTTTTCGTCTGCAAAGCACTCGGCATATCCTTCCATTTGAAATGCTGGAACGTACGGACCTGCTGGGTGTCTATCGGATATTTTGATAATAACACCATTCCATACTGACCAGGATAAAGGCCGAAACCCCAGGCATCCGCTCCAAACTGGTCCGCTTTGCCATTGTTGTCCAGATCGTACGGGCTTGGTTGCCCGGTGTTGGAAGTGGAATAGTAGTAATAAGGGTAATCAATAGCCTTTTGGTCATCCGAATCAACATTTAAATAAGCCTTAACAAATTGCAAGACACCTTGTTTCGGATCGGCGATATAGTCAAATTCATTTAGTAAAATAACGTCCGGCCGCACCGTTCTAATGATTCGTGCGATGTTCTTAATCTGTGGATTCGAGCCGCTGGCGAGCTCTTTGATGAGCACTTGTTCGGAAATGTCTTTGGTGCCTTTTGGAACGTAGTTTTCAGCTTCCATGCTGACATTGTAGGTCGCGAAAGTAAGTTCGGAAGGATTATTTGTTTGGGCAAACAGCATTCGGGAGAGTAACAGGGCAGTGGATAATAATATCGTTCTCATTGGTAATCAGTTGTGTTGAACCGTGTTGGGCTTGTAATTTAATAGATTAAGGTTCAAAATAAACAAGCCGCCTCATTGCTGAAACGGCCTGATCATTATTTAATGATTTATTAAAGGATCTCAGTGGAAGAAATCCTTCATTTTATCAAAGAAACCCTTTTCGTTCTTGCCCGGCTTCGGCTGGAAGTTGGGTGAGTGACGAAGCGATTCCAATGTTTCGCGCTCATCAGAAGAAAGCTGCTGCGGCGTCCAAACATTAATGTGCACCAGCTGATCACCTTTTCCGTAACCATTCAGATCTTTAATTCCTTTGCCTTTCAGGCGTAGAATTTTGCCAGCCTGCGTGCCTTGTTCAATATTGATCCTGGCTTTCCCATCAATGGTCGGTATTTCCACCGAAGTTCCTAATGTAGCATCAATGAAGCTCAGGTGCATGTCGAAAACGACATTGTTGCCGTCTCTCTTCAAATGTGCATCTTCTTCCTCCTCGATCACAATCAGTAAGTCACCCGCCACGCCCCCGCGCGTTGGGACATTTCCTTTTCCAGACATAGACAACTGCATTCCTTCTGCCACACCGCCCGGAATGTTCAATGTGATCAAATCATCCTGTAACAAACGTCCTTCTCCGGCGCAAGAATCGCAGCGTTCGCTGATGATCTTGCCATCGCCGTTACAAGTAGGGCAAGTGCTTGTTGAAACCATCTGGCCAAGCATCGTGCTGACCACTTTCCGAACCTGGCCTGTTCCGTTACATGAATTACAGTTTGTTAATGACGTTCCGTTTTTCGCGCCATTGCCGCCGCAAGTGTTGCAGGTAACGTGTCTTTTAACTTTTATTTTTTTCTCAACGCCGTTGGCAACTTCTTCGAGGTTCAACTTAAGCTTGATCCGCAGATCCGAACCTTTGCGAACCCGGCGTCCACCTCCGCCGCCACCGCGGCCAAAAATGTCACCAAATGGGCTGCTATCCCCGAAAATATCGCCGAATTGAGAGAAGATGTCGTCCATCGAGAATCCGCCGCCGCTGAAACCGCCCGCACCGGCACCCGCGCCTCCTACACCTGCATGACCAAACTGGTCATAACGTGCACGTTTGTTTTCATCGCTAAGAATGCTGTATGCTTCCGCAGCTTCTTTGAATTTGTCTTCTGCAGTAGGATCGTCTGGGTTTTTATCCGGGTGAAACTTAATTGCCAGCTTGCGGTAAGCCTTCTTAATGTCATCTGCGGCAGCGCCGCGGTCTACGCCAAGAACTTCGTAGTAATCTCTTTTCTTTGCCATTTTTTGTTGCTGAAATTAAGCTCCTACGATCACTTTCGCGTAACGTATCACTTTGTCGTTAAGAAAATACCCTTTTTCGATCTCATCGATCACTTTTCCTTTGAGATCTTCCGAGGGAGCAGGGAACTGCGCAATCGATTCGTGAAGCTCTGCATCAAATGTTTCACCCTTTGAAACCATTGGTTTTAACCCTTTGGTTTCCAGTGTTTTAAAAAGTTTAGTGTATATCAAATCCACGCCCTCTTTCAAAGCGTCGATTTCGGTTGTTGATTCAAATGAAACTTTTGCGCGCTCGAAGTCGTCCACGATTGGCAGAATTGCTTTCACCATATCGGCACTTGCACCGGAAATCATTTCCAGTTTCTCCTTCGCAGTGCGTCTGCGGAAGTTCTCAAAATCAGCGTAAAGACGAATATATTTATCCTTTAACTCTGCAACTTCGATCCGAGCTTCTTCAATAGGATCTTTTTCAACCGGCGCCTCATTATGGATCTCCTGGCCTGCATTGTCCAAAGGCACTGTATTTGTTCCGATCGTTTCGTCGTTGTCTAACTTGTCAGCTTCCACTGGCGCTTGTTCCTCGTTCATTTCGTAATTTTTGTCTTGATCTATGTTGGATTCGTTGTTTTCAGGCATAATTCTTAATGATATTGTGACGTTTTGATCAACCTTTTCTAACCTAAATTATTTTGCCACGCCTAAAATACTGACAAGATGGCATTTTACAATCAATTCGTAACTTTGTATCATGACGACAGAAGATCTTGTAAGGCAGCAGCGGAGTCAGTTTATCAAAGCCAGGGCATTGGAAAATGGCTTTGACTTCTGCGGCATTTCCAAAGCAGATTTTCTCGAGGCAGAAGCGCCCCGCCTCGAAAACTGGTTGAACAAGAACCACCACGGGGCAATGGGCTACATGGCCAACCATTTCGACAAAAGGCTTGATCCGCGAAAACTCGTGGACGGCGCCAAAAGTGTCATTTCTGTACTCCTTAACTATTATCCCGAAGAAAAGCTGCCGGAAGGACCAGATGATCTTAAATTATCCAAATACGCTTACGGAACTGACTATCATTACGTTTTGAAAGAAAAACTGGGCGCGCTTTTACAAGCCATTCAGGAAGAGATAGGCGAGGTGAGTGGTCGGATATTCGTGGACTCCGCGCCTGTTATGGACAAGGTTTGGGCAGCAAAAAGTGGCCTGGGCTGGGTAGGGAAGCATTCCAACCTGCTCAACCGCGACATGGGGAGCTTTTTTTTCATTGGAGAAATCATTTGCGACCTGGACCTTGCTTATGACGGCGCTGTGCAGGATTATTGCGGCACCTGCACACGCTGTCTCGATGCTTGTCCGACAGATGCCATAACAGAACCATTTGTGGTGGATGGCAGCAAATGCATCAGTTATTATACCATTGAATTGAAGGAAGCGATTCCGCAAGAAGCTCAGGGTAAGTTCGATAACTGGATTTTCGGCTGCGACATCTGCCAGGATGTGTGTCCCTGGAACCGTTTTTCCAAGCCTCATACAACCAAAGAATTCACATTGCCTGAAAGTCTGGCAGGCTTCACAAATAACGATTGGCAGGAAATAACAGAAGAAGTTTTCCGCGAACTTTTCCGCCGTTCACCCATCAAAAGGACCAAATTTGACGGTTTAAAGCGCAATATCGAATTTGTTCGATCCTCCAAATAAAAAAACACAACTAATTCTGAAACATCTTATATTTGAAATCGGGAGCCCTGTCCTCGGACGTCCCGCCCCGGGAATTCCCGCCGATGACTGAACAAAACACTCGCGAAATGAGAAAACAATCTGTCAATCTTTGGGCCGTGCTTGTATGTGTGGTGTTAGGTCAAATCATACCAGCCTTGTGGTATACCATTTTTTCGGAACGCTGGATGGCTTTGAACGGCTTTACAATGGAACAGATCAAAGCAGAAACCAGTCCGGTTCCCTATCTTGCCAGCATTGTTTCCTCTTCTCTTATGGCATATACTTTGGCGTGGGTGTTTACCAAAATCCCCGTCAGGTCGCTACTTTCAGGTTTGCTAACGGGTTCGCTTTTCGGAGTGGTTTTCGTGCTTTTTGAAATCATTGTAAAAGATATGTTTTCCCTGCGTCCGCTGCTGCTCTCTTTCATTGATGGCGGTGTGAGTGTGCTCGTGTACGCAATAACGGGAGCTATTCTGGGAGCGTGGCGTAAGTATGACTAGTTACCTCGTGTTAAGCGCATAATACATCTTGCAATAATACTAGTTCTGTGCGAATTGTTACGACCGGTGACGCTTGCCCGAGCTTCCTGCTCTTTTTATTTTCCAACATTTTTTCCCTTCCGGTTTCTGCGTTTCATAAATTTTCAGAAACCGCCTCTGTAACGTTGTGTTTCGAGCACGCAAAAAAATCACGACGATTTTAATAAATGTAGGTTAGACAAATAATATTTCTTTCTAAGCCAATATCATCACTTTTAACACTTGGCATATCCAAATTGACGGAATATTAGTTTAGTGCAATTAAAATTTGCCAAATAAATTGCTTGTGTTCTTTATTAATTATAAATTTCATGAAAATTCAATAAACCCAAAGCTCAACCTATGAAAAGAGGTCTACAATGCCTGCTGCTCACGCTACTGGTGACAGCACTTTTTAATTCCGTATCAATGGCCCAGGACCGGCAGCTTACCGGTAAGGTCAACGATGAGAACGGAGCAGGAATACCCGGCGCAAACATCCTCATCAAGGGCACAACCCGAGGAACCAACACAGATGCTGAGGGGAGTTTCACAATCACAATGGGGTCGACAGGGACGCTTATCATCTCGTCCGTTGGCTATACATCTAAAGAAGTGGATGTTACATCTTCGGTTTCCAACATTAATGTAGGCCTGGAACCCGATGTGCGCAACCTTGGCGAAGTGGTTGTAACAGCCCTGGGGATCTCAAAGGAGCAAAAAACACTGAGTTATGCGACCCAAATGATCAATACGGACAACTTTTCGAAAGCACGTGAGCTCAATGTTGCCAACTCGCTTTCCGGACGCGTTGCCGGTTTGGACATCGTGCGTTCGTCTTCCGGTGTGGGTGGTTCCAGTCGCGTGGTTTTGCGTGGTGACCGTTCTATCACGGGAAACAACCAGGCTTTGATCGTTGTGGATGGCGTTCCTATTGATAACTCCAATTTCAGCCCGGGCAACGCAAACGGTGGCCGCGACGCCAGCGATGGTCTTTCCAGCATTAACCCGGACGACATTGAATCCATCAACGTATTGAGAGGAGCGTCCGCAACAGCACTATACGGAAGCCGAGCTGCCAATGGCGCCCTTTTGATCACAACAAAAAAAGGAGCGGTAAGAAAAGGCATTGGTGTAAATATCAGCAGCACTTATCAAGCTGAGAACGCAATGGAGCTTCAAAACTTTCAGAACGTTTACGGACAAGGTGTTGAAGGTAAATTTTTCCCGAACAGCGAATTTAGTTGGGGCCCAAAAATGGATGGACAGCAAGTGGCTGCCTGGGGACCCGATCCTGAAAATAAGGGAAAAACGTATGCATATTCGCCTAACCCAAATTCCTATAAGGATTTTTATTCTACCGGAACTTCATTTGCCAACTCGGTTGCTTTAACTGCTGGTACGGATAAGGTGCAGACTTACTTTTCTTATACCAATACCAACGCGAGAGGCATCGTTTCCAATAACAAGCTGAGCCGTCACAATTTTAATCTTCGCCTTTCGAGTCAAATCAACAGCAAATTGTCATTTGATGGCAAGATTACTTATTTGAGCGAAAAAATTGATAACAGACAAACAACCGGTGAAGCATTTGCCAACTTACAGCGGCACATTCTGCGTTTGCCTAGAAGCATTTCTTTGGATCAGGCAAAGGATTTCGAATACATCGATCCATCAACTGGTCAGTTGAAGCAAAATTACTGGAACCCTGGATCTAATGGTGGTCAAAACCCTTACTGGATCAAGAATCGTGTGCTGGCAGTCGATAACAGAGATCGGATTTACGGCTTTACATCCCTTAGCTACAAGGCAACCTCCTGGTTTACATTAATGGGCCGCGCCGGTTATGACAAGTATATCGATAAATTCGAAGGTAAATGGTATACCAACACCTATACAATCGCCGATTTTGGAGATTATCAAACTCGATTCAGAGACAATGCAGAGCTAAACCTCGATTTGTTCGGATTGGTTAGCAAGCAGTTTGGGGAAGACTTTAAATTAGAGGCAACCATCGGTGGTAACATTCTTCAGAGAGATTATGTAAATCATGAGACGCTGAACAATGGGTTGAACCGCGAGAATTTGTTCGTAACTACCAATTCAAGGAACTCGGTTACAAACAGAACGATCACGCAGACACGTAAACAAGGTGTGTTTGCCTCCGCTGACCTGATTTGGAAAGACGCTTTGACCCTATCAGCATCTGCAAGAAATGACTGGTCCTCAACACTCCCAAAGGAAAATCAATCCTACTTCTTTCCTTCTGTGGGCGCTGCTGCAGTGCTAACTAGTCTTTTCCAATTGCCTGAAGTTATTTCCTTTGCAAAAATCAGGGGAAGTTATGCACTTACAGGAAACGACGCCCGTCCTTATCTGCTGGCCCAGACATATTCTTATGTAGCGGGTGGTGCAAACGGCTACATTATACGGGACAACATCAAGCCATTTCCAGATTTGAAACCAGAGATCACAACGGCCCAGGAAATTGGTTTGGAACTTAAATTGCTTAAAAACAGGATTGGATTCGATCTGACCTTATACAATAGTAATTCCAAGAACCAATTGTTCGAACTTGCATTGCCACCCGCATCGGGCTGGACGACCCAGTATATCAATGCTGGAAATGTGCAGAACAAAGGGATAGAGCTTACGATGAATCTGGTTCCGGTGAAACTGGACAATTTCAGCTGGAATATTGACCTGAACTACGCAAGAAACGTAAATAAGGTAATCAAGCTGTCCGACGAATTGAAAATCCTTCCTTTAACAAGCGATTTCATGAACTTCATGAGAGCAGAGGAAGGCAAAGCGCTGGGACAAATTTACAGCCGCGGCTTCAATCGTGACGATCAGGGACGCATCATTGTAGGGCCTAATGGAATCCCCACTGTAACCTCAGGAACAACTGTTCCGCTTGGAACTTCCCGCCCTGACTGGACAGGTGGTATTACTAACAGATTTTCTTACAAAGGCTTCAACCTGAGCTTCCTGATCAGCGGAAGAATCGGGGGCGTAGTGACTTCGTTTACCAATGCAGTGATCTACGCCGATGGTGTTACGGAAGAAACGCTTGCAGGCCGTGACGGCATGGTGGTAGAAGGCGTTCAGGCAGACGGAAGTCCAAACACGGTTTCAACAACTGCCGAAGCTTACTGGAAATTTGTAGGTGGACGTAACACGCCGATCGGGGAAGCATTTACTTACAGTGCTTCCAACATCAGATTAAGGGAATTGACGCTGGGTTACAGCTTGCCGCAAAGTGTGATCGGAAGGTCGCCTTTCCAGGCAGTATCGCTGTCGCTGGTTGGTCGTAACCTGTTCTTCCTGATGAATAAGGCAAAAGGTTTCGATCCTGAGCTGGTTGCCGGCTCGGCTAACACAACTGTTGGTCTTGAGTCATTCTCAATGCCTCCTACACGCACAGTTGGTGTGAGTCTTAACTTGTCATTTTAATTGTAAATCCTGAGACAAATGAAAAGAAGTCATAAGTTACTATCATTCGCTCTCGTTGCTGCCATTGCCACAGGTACATACTCCTGTACGGACAATTACGATGAGATCAACACAAACAAGACGAAGCTTACGGAACTGGATGGTTCGGCGATCGGTAATGCTTTTGCAGCCGCTCAATATCGCTCAATCCAGGCCAGCTGGCAGACATATCAAAGCCTTTTTGCTGATTTGCAGGGCCAATATTTCGCAAATATCGCCCAAAACTTCTCTTCCGACCGGAATGTGATGGTAGGAAACTGGCTTAATGGTGCATGGAGTGGGTTTTACGGAACGGCCATTCCGCCATTGCTTGGGGTGCTGGACGCAACAAAACCAGGCGGTCCAAACGAAAACCCTGCTCAGTATGCCATTGCTAATATCTGGAAAGTGTACATGTATCTGCCCCGCACGGATTATTGGGGCCCGATCCCGTATTCAGAAGTAGGAAATGGTTTGAGCAGTGTGAAATACGATACGCAGGAAGCCATTTACAAGGACTTTGTAAAAACACTGGCAGAATCGACAGCAGCATTGGGAGCATTTAAAGGGACCAATGTATATGCTAACAACGACCAGATATATGCTGGAAGTGTTGACAAGTGGATCCTCTTCGCAAACACATTGCGCCTGCGCATTGCCATGCGGATGTCAAAGGTTGAGCCAGCATTGGCCAAAACAGAAGCAGAAGCAGCAGTTGCCGGTGGAACATTAGCAAGCAATGCAGACGACGCATTCCTGAAAGTAACGGCCAACTCGTTCAACCCGATGAACCAGGCAACGGCATGGAACGAATTCCGGATGAGTGCAGCGATGGAAAGCGTTTTAAAAGGTTATGCCGATCCCCGTATCAGTAAATTCTATGCGCCGGTTCCCGGAACCACAAACACATTCAAGGGTTTGCGGAACGGTTACACGCAGGGCCAGCTGGGTGCGGACGAAAACAATGCAAACAAAACTTCCAACGTAGCGGACGCATTTCTTCCTGCTGTACAGCAAACCAATCCATTTGCTATCATGTATGCCTCCGAGGCTTATTTCCTGAAAGCTGAGGGTGCATTGAAAGGATGGAATATGGGTGGAACTGCCAAAGATATGTACGAAAAAGGTATTGAGACGGCCATGAAGCAATGGGGAATTGCCGATGCAGCTGCCATCACAGCCTATATCAATGGTACAACAACACCGATCGCATTGAATGACATGGTGAAAACACCTGCGCTGACCAATGTTCCTGTAAAGTTCTCCGCGGACGCGTCCAAGCAATTGGAACAAATTATTACCCAAAAATGGCTGGCCAACTATCCAAACGGCCACGAAGCATGGGCTGAATATCGCAGAACAGGCTTCCCTAAGCTTTACGCGCGGGTAAATTCGGATAACCCAGATTCTCCGGCAGACGCAGTAGTGCGCCGTACGCCTTTTGTAACTGGTGAGTATCAGTCAAACAAAGTTGCTGTGGATGCCGCAGTAGGATTACTTGGCGGACCGGATAAATCCAGCACAAGACTTTGGTGGGACAAGCCTTGATTTCATATAAAATTTTCATATTGTAGCAAAAGGCGGGCACTGTGCCTGCCTTTTTGCTATCGTTTTATGTTTGACAAAACATTCAATACTGGTTACAATGAAAAATAGCCGTATAATCCTCCTCATTACTATTTTCTTTGCGTCTTGTCAAAATAAAGACACACTTTTTTCGCTGCTTAAATCCAATGAAACCGGTATAGAATTCAACAATTTTATTGATGAGGATGCCGAAAACAATGTATTGGCTTACGGCTATTTTTATAATGGGGGAGGCGTAGCAGCGGCGGACTTTAATAATGACGGACTGGTTGACCTCTATTTCACCGGAAATATGGTAGCCAATAAGTTGTATCTCAACAAAGGAGATCTTGAATTTGAAGACATTTCGGAAAAATCGGGCACAGGACTTAATGAAGGTTGGAAAACAGGCGTTTCGCTCGTAGATATTAATGATGATGGCTGGATTGATATTTTCGTTTCCCGCGCCGGTGCGGAAAACCCGCGCCTGAGAAGCAAATTATTGTATGTGAATAATGGCAAAACCGCAGACGGCATTCCCACATTTACCGAAAAATCGGCCCAATATGGCCTTGATGACCAATCCTATACTACACAAGCCGTATTTTTTGATTACGACCGCGACGGCGACACGGATTGTTTTTTGCTCAATCATTCCGTTCAGAAATATGCAGGTTTCAGCAACCTGATAGGCAGTTACAGGGAGCAGCGTAATGAAGCTTATGGGAACAAGCTCCTGCGGAACGATGGAGGCAGGTTTAGTAATGTTACCGATTCATCGGGCATCGTTTCCAATGTGCTGAGCTTTGGACTTGGCGTGAATATCAGTGATTTCAATAACGATGGATGGCAGGATATTTACATTGCCAACGATTATAACGAAAATGATTACCTCTATCTCAACCAAAAGGACGGCAAGTTTAAAGAAGTGATCCGTGAAGCCACGGGACATGTTTCGCTCTATTCCATGGGAACGGATGCGGCCGATATTAACAACGATGGCCTGATGGACATTATGACGCTGGATATGCTCCCCGCTTCGAATGAACGTATCAAACTTACTTCGGGCGACGATAATTACGATAAGTATCAGCAACTCGTCCGCGCCGGTTTTCATGACCAGACATCCCGCAATATGCTGCAATTAAACAATGGTGTCAATGCCAACGGCGTGCCGGTTTTCAGTGAGATCGGGCAGTTGGCGGGCGTTTCAAATACGGACTGGAGCTGGGCGGCGCTTATGGGAGATTTTGATAATGATGGCTGGAAAGACATCTTCGTTTCCAATGGTTACGCAAGGGATTATACCAACATGGAGTTTCTCAAATATTCCACTGATGCGCAGGTGAAGGCCAGCCAAAGCGGAAAGATGCCGACGCAAATGGAAATCATTGCCCAGATGCCGCCGATTGACGAACCGGATTATATTTTCCAAAATCAGAAAGGACTGACATTTGCAAAGAAAATTAAGGAATGGGGATTTGAAAAAACCAATCAATCCAATGGAGCTATTTACGCAGATCTGGATAATGATGGCGACCTGGACATTGTTACGAACAATGTGAACCAGAAGGCGTTTGTGTATAGAAACAATGCAGAAACGAAAATTAAAAGTAACTATCTGAAAGTAAAGCTCGAATCGCCCAAATATGCGTTTACGGCCGGAACGAAACTTACGCTTTTCTCCGATTCACTTACTCAAACGCAGAATTTTATGCCGGTGCGCGGTTTTCAGTCAGCGCAATGGGACCATGTGCATTTTGGCTTGGGGACTGATAGTAAAATAGACTCGCTAGTCGTCACCTGGGCAGATGGGAGTGAGCAAGTTGTGAAAAATCCTGTCGTCAACAAGTCATTGGTTGTGAAATACAGCGATGCTAAAAAGCTGCAAGGAAGGCAATTGGCTAAACCGTTCACTTATTGGAAACCCGTAACAGGCCCTGACTTTACACATCTCGAGGATGCCAGAAATGATTTCCGAATCCAGACATTACTGCCCAATATGCTCAGTTATCAGGGCCCGAAAATGGCGCAGAAGGATATTAATGGCGATGGCACGGACGATTTTTACATTGCTGGCGCACGCGGACAGGCGGGCAGTTTATTTATCAGCCAAAACGGAAAATGGGTCAGATCTGTACAACCCGAGTTTGAAGGAGATGCGGCATATGAAGATGCGGACGCAGCTTTTCTGGATGCGGACGGCGACGGAGACCAGGATTTGTTGATTGTCAGTGCCGGATATGAGCTTAATCCCGAAGATCCGCTGCTCATTCCTCGTTTATATATCAATGCCAACGGTCGATATAGAAGAACGTCGTTTCCTAAACTAGCCGGTAATGCAGGAACGATAGCCGTTTCTGATTTGGATAAGGATGGTGACCTGGACGTCTTCCTGGGCGTTCGCGTAACGCCGGGACGGTTCCCGGAGAGTGCAGGCGGTCTTTTATTTACCAATGACGGAAAAGGAAATTTCACAGACCAGACCGTTCAACTGGCACCTAAGCTTGCAAAAATCGGCATGGTAACAGACGCTGTATTTGAGGATCTGAACAAAGACGGTTACCCGGAGCTGATCCTCACTGCGGATTGGAACCCCATTCGGGTTTTCGGCAATAACCGGGGCAAATTGTCTGACGCAAGTGCAACATACGGGACCGCTGCATTAAATGGATGCTGGAATACGATCAAATCCGCTGACCTGGATGGCGATGGCGATCTGGATTTTGTAGTCGGAAACATGGGTGTAAACTGGCAGTGGAACCTGACTTCTCCTGATAGTCTGGCTCTTTATGCTGCGGATTACGACAATTTACAAAGGATCGTGCCCGTCATCGGTGTCACCGAAAACGGTGTTGAAATGCCCTATGCAAGTCGCGACGAGTTATTGGACCAAATTCCATCCCTTAAAAAGAAATACACAGATTACGTTTCTTACTCCAAAGCAAAACTCTCAGAAATCCTTCCGGGTGAGAAATTAAAGAATGCGCAAAAATTAAGCGCCAAAATCTTCAAAAGCGGCATTCTCGAAAATCGGAATGGGAAATTCATTTTTCATCCGTTGCCCGTTGAAGCGCAGTTCGCGCCGGTTTACGCCATTTCTCTTTTTGATATGGATGCCAATGGCAAATCGGACATTGTTCTGGGCGGAAATCTTAAACAAACACGCGTCCGGGTCGGGAAAAGCGATGCAAATCTCATCCAGGTTTTTCTTAATAGAGGCAACTTTGGATTTGAATATGTTCCCCAGGCCAAAAGTGGATTTTTCACAACCGGTGAAGTCCGGGATCTGGCCATTGTTACCATTGGTCACGAAACGCAACTACTAGCGGCAATGAACAACGCAAAGCTTGTCACTTACAGGCTTACCAACCCGGCTCCTTCCAAATAGTCTTCTCGAAACGCCGATAATGCAAAATTTCCGGGCACCTGCACTATAACAAATTAGTTATTAAAATGAATGTTTCTAACATTAGGATAACATTAAAAAAATAAATATCTGTTAATGCTTTCTTAAAATTATTTAATTAGCAGAGAACTTAGGATATTTGCCGGTCAGGAGACACGAAAGTGTAATCTTCGGCGGATACCAGTTTTAACGTAATTTTAATGTACTAATTTATCCTAACTATGAAAGAAAAGCTATTAAAAAGCTGTTCAAGGGGGTTGATCCCACTTGTCGTTTTTCTGCTGTTTGCTTCATTATCGGCCTTCGCACAGGGGAGAACGGTAACAGGTAAAGTGTCAGATGAGAAAGACCAGGGGCTTCCTGGTGCAGCGGTGACTGTGAAGGGTTCTACACGAGGAACTAATTCAGATGCGGAGGGGAATTTCTCAATCTCAGGAGTTCAAGACAGCGACGTGCTGGTTATCAGCTCGATAGGTTTTCTAAAACAGGAAATAAGTATCGGCAATAAATCGGTCGTTGATGTGAAAATGGTTCCGGACGTAGCAAACCTTGAAGAAGTGGTAGTTACGGCACTGGGTATTTCCAAGGAATCCAGAAAACTGGGTTATGCGGTAACAACCATCGGCGGCGAAGTGATGACAAGAGCGCGCGAAACCAACGTAGCCAACTCACTAGCAGGACGCGTAGCCGGTTTGAACGTAAAAGGAACAAGCAGCGGTCCTGGCGGAACAGCCAAGATCTTAATGCGCGGTATGCCTAGTATGAACTCTGGCGGCTCGCCATTGATCGTCATCAACGGCGTTCCGATGGATAACACACAGCGCGGAAGTGCGGGAGAATGGGGTGGAGCTGATGGCGGAGACGGAATTGGTAACCTTAACCCGGACGATATCGAGTCGATGACCGTTTTGAAAGGTCAGGCTGCATCCGCGTTGTTTGGTGCGCGTGCATCCAACGGGGTTATTTTGGTTAAAACAAAAGCAGGTAAAAAAGGTGACTTTTCAGTTGATTATAACTTGAACTATTCACTGGATCAACCTCGCGATATGACTGATTTCCAGTACGAATACGGTCAGGGAATCGGCGGTGCGAAGCCAACAACGGCTACATTGGCACAACAAACTGCGCGTATGAGCTGGGGAGCAAAACTGGATGGCTCACAAGTAATCCAGTTTGACGGTAAAAACTACGCATACTCCGCGCAGAAGGACAATGTAAAGAATTTCTATCGCACAGGTTCTAACTTCACAAACAGCGTTTCGGTTACAAAAGGTGGTGATAACGGTTCATTCCGTTTATCATTGGCGAACCTGGACAACAAGTCGATCATTGAAAACAGCGGTCTGGACAGAAAAACAGTTAACCTTACAGCAGATCAGAACATTACCAAGAAGCTGAGCATCAACATAATGGCTAACTACATCGACGAAAAAATCAAGGCGAAGCCTATTTTGAGCGATGGTCCTATGAACGCCAACAACGGAATGTTCCTGGCTACAAACATTGATCAGCGCATCCTGGCTCCGGGTTACAATACAGAAACCGGTAAGGAGATCGTTTTCAGCGATGACGAATATGTTACCAACCCTTATTTCGTTACAAATCAGTTTGTTAATGATGTAACCCGCAAGCGTTTGATCTCGGCAGTGGCTGTAAAATATCAGTTTGCAGACTGGATCTACGCGCAGGCCAGAATGGGTTATGACAATGCAAATGACCGCATTTTCAAAGTAACTCCATGGGGAACAGGTTTTTCAAATGCGGGAAAAGGTGCTTTGGATGAATTGTCGAATGCACAGCGGACAGAGCTTAACGTAGATGGTCTTGTTGGTTTTACCAAAACATTCGGCGCTGACGATTTCAGCATTGACGCGATCGTGGGTGCGAACCTTCGGAAAAACAATTATGAAAAAGTACAGGTTGGCGGCAGCCCATTCGTGCTTCCGTATTTGTACAGCTGGAACAACGTCGTGAATTTCAACCGTAACTATGAAGTGAGCAACACAGAAGTTCAGTCTGCTTACTATAACGTTGACCTGGGTTACAAAGGCATTTTAAACCTGAGCACAACGGGACGTTACGACACTTACTCGACTTTACCAAGCGCAGCAAGAAGCATCTTCACGCCTTCGGTTACGGGATCATTCATCTTTACAGACATTGCAAGCATTCCTGAGCTGAGCTTTGGTAAAGTGCGCGCATCTTATGCACGTACGAGCGGCGAGCCTGCAACGGCTTATGGAACAGCCATTTACTATGGTGTTGGCAATGCATTCAATGGAGTGGCAACGGGTAATTTCAGCGATGAGCTTCCAAACTTGTTCCTTAAACCATTCACAAAGAGCGAAGTTGAATTTGGTCTTGAATTGAAATTCTTTGGCAACCGTCTTGGATTGGATCTTGCTTATTATGATCAAAAAACCAAAAACGAAATCATGCCTGCCAATTACAGCAGCGCAACGGGTTACGTGAGAGGTGTGATCGGATCGGGTTCTGTTCAAAACCGCGGTCTGGAAGTAATGTTGACGGGTTCTCCGGTAAGAACTACGAAGTTTGACTGGAATGTTTCCTTCAACTTAACCTCGGTTAAAAACAAAATCCTGAGCACAGATGCAGACAACAACCAGATCACTTTGGGATCTAACCGTGCAACATTGGGTAATGCAGTAACGGCATTCGTAGTAGGAGAGGCTGGCCCACAAATCCGGGCTTATGACTACAAATACTCAGGTAACGGCCAAATTGTTGTTGATGCTTCCGGACTACCGGTTCGAAACGATTCGCTGACAAGCTTTGGCAGCGTGTTGCCAACACTTTACGGTGGTTTGAACAATGAATTGAGATTTGGTGACCTGAATTTGTCGTTCCTGGTTGACTACAACTTTGGAAACAAAATCCTTTCCGCAACCGAAAACTACGCTTACAGACGCGGTTTGCACAAGGCAACATTGGAAGGTAGAGAAGGCGGCATTACAACAGGCGTGTCGGAATCGGGCGCTGCCAACACGGTAACTGCAACTGCTCAGAATTACTATACTGCATTGTCTAACAATGTGACAGGTTTGAGCGTTGTTGACGGCGACTTTATCAAGTTGCGCCAGATCACATTGGGTTACAATCTTCCCGCAAAAATGGTAGAGAAATGGCCTTTGATCCGTGCCGTGAACATTTCACTGGTAGGACGTAATTTGTTTTACCTGATGAAGAAAACAACCAACATTGACCCGGAAGCAACTTTTGGGGCTAACCTGAGATACGCCGGTATTGAAGGGACCAGTTTGCCAGCATCACGCAATTATGGTGTGAATGTAAACTTCAAGTTTAAATGATAAGCAATATGAAAAAGAGACTGTTAACAATAATTATACTGGCGGGATTGCTTCCATTGTCTTGTACAGACGATTTTGACGCACTCAACACCGACCCTACCAAAGCATCCGGCGAAAGCTTCGACCCTAACCTGTTGCTGCCATCGGTTCAACAAAACCACGTAGCGGCCACAGCAGGTTATAATGGTGGTATTTTGTTCCAAAGCATGTGGATGCAGATTTTGGCCTCAACCACTTCCGGCGCGGCTAATTACTATTCCAACGGAGACAAATATGTGATTTCCAGCAACACAAACTCCTACCTGGCAAGCACCTGGAATACGGATTTCCGTGCAGCCAGCCTTGCATATGAAATGGAGCAGCTGACAAAGGACAAACCCGCATTGGCGAACCTGATGAACGTGGCGATCATCATGCAGGTGCAATGCATTTCCAACATTTCGGATACTTACGGGGATGTACCTTATACACAAGCTTTGCAAGCAAAATCGGGCATTACGCTTCCGGTTTACGACACGCAGGAGTCTGTTTATAAATCCTTGCTAACGAGGCTTGAAACGGCTACTGCTGCATTGAGCGCAGACGCGGCTCTTCCTACGAACGATGCTTTCGCAGGTTACAAAGGCGACATTACCAAATGGAAAAAGTATGGTTACTCGCTGATGCTGAAACTGGCAATGCGCTTAACAAAAGCGGATCCAGCTACTGCAAAAACTTATGCAGAAAAAGCAGCAGCAGGCGGCACATTCGCGAGCGTTGCAGACGATGCTTACGTAGTGATGGACGATGCAAATGGTTATACCAATGGAAACGGTGCGGCTTTGTCTACACCAGCTGACATTTATCAGGTAAGATGGAGCAAAACTTTGATCGATTATCTGAGAGCTAACAATGATCCGCGTTTGGGCAAAATTGCAGAAGTTCCTGCGGCAGGTTTAACGGCTAACCAGGAATTTACAACGGCTGGCAACACAGCTCCGGCGGCACAACTTGGTCTTCCAAATGGCTACGACATGAATGGCGGAGCTACGGATATCAGCAAAACGGCTGGCTATCCGGGCGGAACAGGCGCTGGCGCAAATGTTACACCGATCGGCAGATACTCACGTCCGGTAGCAGCATTCCGTGGAAGAAGCGCACCGCTTTTTGTACTTACTTATGCTGAAACGGAATTGCTTCTTGCCGAGGCAGTAACGAGAGGTTATGCAGTAGGCGGAACAGCAGCAGCGCATTATAAAAACGGTGTTTCTGCCGGGATCCAATCGCTTAGCCGCTATGGCGCAACATTGGAAATCCCTGCGGCCACTGCGGATGCCTATGCAACAGCCAATCCACTGGTTGCAGCCAATGCATTGAAACAAATCAATGAGCAGATCTGGGCTACAACAGGAACATTGTTCAACTTCTCAGAAGCATGGCACAACTGGAAGCGCTCAGGTTTCCCGGTGTTGACCCCGGTAAATTATGTGGGTAACTTCTCAGGGGGAGCTATTCCAAGAAGACAGCCATATCCAACAACGGAAGCAACGCAAAACAGTGCCAACTACAGCGATGCAGTAGGCAGGCTTGCCAGCGGAGACAACTGGGTTTCACGTATTTGGTGGGATAAATAAAAAATAAAATTAAAGCGGTAAGAAATGTAAATTTTCTTACCGCTTTAAAACAAATTGATTGCACTAAGTTTTAACTTCAACCTTTCGTTGAAGTTTTTTATTTTACAGAAATCTTCCTCTCTAACATTGGCACAATAGCTTAATGCATACAAAACAGCCCCATCTTTATCTGGTTTTTGTATTATTTCTGACTGTCCATTTTGCCTCAGTCAGAGCACAGCAGCCATTGTTTCAACTTCTTCCTGCCAAGCAAACAGGAATTAATTTCATCAACACCATCACTGAGGACGAAGGCCAGAATGTAATGTCTTACGAATATTTTTACAACGGCGGCGGCGTTGCTGTAGGCGACATTAACAACGATGGTTTCGAAGATCTTTTCTTTACCTCAAACATGGGGCCGAACAAGCTCTATCTCAATCTGGGCACAACTCATGGGCAGGGTCTGAAATTTAAAGACATTACAAACTCAGCAGGCAAAGGTTTGGAAGGCCGGAAAGGCGGCTGGAAAACAGGCGTAACAATGGCCGATGTGAATGGCGACGGCCTGCTGGATATCTACATTTGCTATTCCGGCAAAGTGGACGATGAAAAACGCAAAAACCAGCTTTTCATCAACCAGGGAAATCTCAAATTCCTGGAAGAAGCCGCAGCATACGGCCTGGATAATATCAGTTACAGCACACAAGCAGCATTTTTTGACTACGACAACGACGGCGACCTGGATATGATGCTGCTGAACCATAGCGTTAAGAAAATTGACAATATGGAGCTCGCCAAGTTCAAGCAGGAAACGGACATGCTCGCAGGCAACAAGCTATTTGAAAATCAGAAAAATCAATTTAAAGAAGTTACGCAAAAGGCTGGAATCCACCAGTATCCGCTCACGTTCGGCTTGGGTATGGCCATAGCGGACGTGAACCAGGACGGCTGGCAGGACATTTACGTGACCAACGATTATAACGAGTCGGATTATTTATATATCAATAACCAGGACGGCACATTCAGTGATGTTACCCAGCAGTATTTCAGGCATTTGGCACAATTCTCAATGGGGATTGACATTGCAGATTTCAACAATGATGGCTTGCCCGATGTGATGTCTCTGGACATGCTTCCCGAAGACAACCAGCGGCAGAAATTGTTGCAGTTGCAGGAAAATTATGAAGCATTTGAGCTCATGATGAACCAGAAGCTGCATAAGCAGTATATGCGCAACATGTTGCAGCTCAACAACGGGGACGGTACATTCAGTGAAATCGCACAATTTTCCGGTGTTTCCAACACCGATTGGAGTTGGAGCCCGCTGTTTGCGGATTTCGACAATGATGGTTTTAAAGACCTTTTCGTTTCAAATGGTTATTTAAGGGACTATACCAACAAAGATTTTCTCAAATACTGGGGCGATTATAAAGTAAGGAGGGCAGTGGATAAGGAGCCATTTCAATTGATGGACCTGATCCGGGCAATGCCTTCTACCAAACTGGCGAGCTATATTTTCCGCAATAACAAAGATCTCACGTTCACCAAAATGCAGGAACCCTGGGGTATGGCGCAACCTGCCATTTCAAGTGGTGCCATTTACGCCGATCTCGACAACGACGGCGATCTGGATCTGGTGGTGAACAACATTAATGATCCCGCCTTTGTATATCAAAACATGAGCCGGGAACAAGCCGGCAATGCCTGGTTTCAAATTAAGCTCGAAGACAATACGGGCAATAAAAATGCAGTCGGTGCAAAGGTTTATGTTTATTCAAATAACACACAACAATATCAGGAAGTAAATCCCAATCGCGGTTACTTGTCTTGCACGCCCCTGAGGTTGCATTTTGGAGTGGAAAAAATTACTTCCATTGATTCGGTAAAAGTGATCTGGCCGGATGGAGCAAAAGAAATATTGAAAAATGTGAAGACGAATCAATTATTGGTTCTCGAAAAATCGGCAAAAGCGAATGCAAGGCCACTAACAGCGAAAAGCACGGAGCCCATTTTTCAGAAACAAAACAGCAGCATCACTTATCAGCACGAAGGATTTAATGAAAATGATTTCAAACGTCAGCCATTAATGCTGACCATGTATTCCCAAACCGGCCCGATCGTGGCGAAAGGTGATGTGAATAAGGATGGTTTGGAAGACGTTTTTGTGAGCGGGGACCAGAACAAGCAGGCGAAGATCTGGTTGCAACAAAAAGATGGAAGATTTATGGAAATGCCTGATTTTGCGGTGGGTGATGAGAATATTTCCGCTGCAACTTCCGCGATATTCTTTGATGCCAATGGCGATGGCTTTGATGACTTGTATGTGGCCAAAGGCGGTTATTCCATGTTTGAGCCAAATACGATTTCGTTGCAGGACGAAATGTATTTGAATGATGGGAAAGGCAAGCTTAGCCTGTCTGTTTTATCTCTGCCTAACCTCAAATCCAGCAGTAAATCCTGCGTCCGGTCGTTTGATTTTGATAAAGACGGCGATCAGGACTTGTTCGTTGGCGGCCGCATTATCCCGGGCCGTTATCCCGAAACACCCGTTTCCTACTTGCTGATCAATGACGGGAAAGGCAACTATAAGGTGAAGGACTCACCATTTTTCAAAATTGGCATGGTGACGGATGCGCAATGGGCGGATCTGGATGCGGACGGAAATGTTGAGCTGGTCATTTGCGGGGAAATGATGCCTGTTAAGGTCTTTTCTTTCAGTAATAATGATTTCACAGACAACACATTGAAGTTTTTCAAACGCGAAGAATCCGGTTTCTGGTCGTCCTTGTTTGTCAGCGATCTCGACCAGGACGGAAAGCTTGACATTGTTGCCGGCAATATGGGCCTCAACACGCAGATCAAAGCTTCCGAAAAAGAGCCCGCCGAATTGTATTATGCAGATTTTGACAAAAACGGCTCTATTGACCCATTTTTTAGTTTTTACGTGCAAGGAAAATCCTATCCGTTTGTAAGCCGCGACGAGCTCAATGATCAGATCTACCCCATGCGCAAGAAATTTCCTTACTATAAGGATTACGCGAATGCTTCTATCACCAACATGTTTTCGCCGGAAGACCTCAGCAATGCAACCAAACTGGAAGTGATAGAAATGAGCTCCGTATGCTTCTTGAATAGAAACGGAATATTTGAAAAACAACCTTTACCTGTTCAGGCACAGTTTGCACCGGTAACCATGATCGCATCCGGAGACTACAATCACGATGGGAAAGCGGATTTGGTTTTATTGGGAAACAAAACCGATAACAGGCTCAAAATCGGGAGTATGGACGCCAATTACGGCTGCGTGCTGGCAGGTGACGGCAAAGGTGGTTTTACTTACATTGCCCAGCCACTTTCCGGACTGTCTGTTGTAGGTGACGTGAAATCCTGCATTCAAATCGACATTAATAAAGAGCCTTGTCTGGTTATAGGTGCATTTAATCAGTCATTACAATTTTATAAAAGAGCAAAGTGATCCGTATATTATTCATATTGGTGTTGCTGGTGAGTCAGGTCGCGGTGGGACAAAAAACAAAGGCAGAGCTGCGTACACATTTGCAGCCCGCAGTTTTTTCGGTCACCATGGTGATGATCCACGACGTGGTTAACCCGCCTGCGGCAAGCCGTTTTTACACACATTGCCTCATGGGCGCTTACGAAATCGTGGCGCAACACAACAAGCAAATTGTATCCCCCACAAAGTTTATTCCAAACATTCAACCCGTTGCCATCACAGCCCAGGCCGGTTACAACTATCAGATTGCTGCACTTTACTGCATTCTGGAAACGGGCAGGCTGATTCTTCCTTCGGGTTATATGCTGGAAGAGGACCAGAAAAAGCTCATCATTGCATTGCTCAGGGAAGGACATTCGCAGAAAACCATTGACGATGCCATTGCTGTTGCAGAGGAAGTGGCAAAGAAAATTGTGGCACATGCCAATACAGACGGTTACCTGAAACTAAGCACCAGACTACGTTACCGCCCCAAAAAAGGCGACGCATATTGGTATCCAACGCCTCCGGGATATATGGAAGGCATCGAGCCGCACTGGAAAACGATCCGCCCGATCATGATCGATTCCTGTAACCAGTTTGTGCCAAAACCACCGGTTGAATTCAGTAAGGACAGCACCAGCGAATTTTACAAGCTTTCAAAGGAAGTGTATACCGTAGGCAAAAATCTCTCTGAAAAAGAGCGGTTTATCGCTTCCTACTGGGATTGCAATCCGTTTGCGATCAACACATCCGGCCATATGTCCATTGGTTTTAAAAAAATAAGCCCGGGTGGACATTGGATGAACATTACCAGCATTGCCACCGCAAAAGCAGGCCTTGATCTGGATAAGGGCATTATGATTCACGCCTTAGCTGCCGCAACGTTGATGGATTCATTCATTAGTTGCTGGGACGAAAAATACCGCAGCAGCCGCGTCCGGCCGGAAACAGTCATCACCCGTTACATTGACCAAAAATGGCAGCCGTTGCTGCAAACACCGCCTTTTCCCGAGTATACCAGCGGCCACAGCGTCATTTCCACAGCTGTTTCCGAAACATTAACCTATCTTTTGGGCGATAACTTTGCCTTCCGAGACGATACAGAAGTTATTTTTGATCTGCCTACGCGTGACTTCAAATCATTCAGGCAGGCGGCCGAGGAAGCCGCTATTTCGAGGTTATACGGTGGCATACATTATCGCGATGCAATAGAAAATGGTCAGAGCCAGGGCAAAGCGATTGGTAATTTTATCGTAGAGAAACTAAAAGTAAGCGGTATAAAACCGGCCATTTGACAAATATCAGAATCATACGCCGCCTATTTTTGCTGCTAAATCAGTAGTTTTGGGAACGGCGCATTCAGGTCTACTCACGTAATGAAGAGAATAACAATCATTTTGCTGCTGCTCACATACTTACCGTGCATGCATTTGTACGCACAGGAAACGGCAAAAAAGGAATTGCAGTTAGCAGACTCCAAATGGAAGTTTGGCGTCAATGGCGGTTATGGGCAGCGCGTTTTCAGGGCGGGGCGAATAGGCACTGCGGAGCGGGAGCGATACATTAAAGACTTTAAATCAGGCATTTCCTATGGCGGCGAAGTGGCCTATTTTCCTTGGAGAAAAGTGGGCTTCGGTGTCAAATACGATCGCTACCAGAGCAAAGCCAGTCAGGAAAATGAGCTTACTGAAGATGTTGCGATCCAGTTTTTGGGTGGTGAAATCATTCACAAGGCCGTCATGAAAAACCCCAGAAATGCGGTTTTAACTTCACTTTTACTTGGTTATCAACCTTATCGCAACCATACGCAAGCTGGTGACGATCAGTTCACATTCAATGGTAAAACAATGGGCTGGGGCGTCAGCGTAGGTTTTGAACACCGTTTTAGCCAGAAATTTGCGCTTAACCTCACCGGGTCGGCCATGATGGGCGCCGTCTACCGGCTGCAGCGTAAAACAGACTTCAACACAGAGACACTTCATCTATCCAAGGACGACAGCGTGGATCTTTCCCGGTTCTCGTTTTCTGTTGGATTCAGTTTTTTTTAAATCCCTCTTGCAGAACGCATTCACCGGTTTTTTGTGCCAATGTTGTAAAGTTCTATGAAAAAGTAAGGGAAAAATGGGATGAAACAGTCTTCAATAAGAAGACAGTAGTTTATCGGTAATTTGCATTATATTTCTTCTGTCCAGATTCAGTCCTAAATCTCTTCACCATGTATCTAAATAAGCGTTGTTTCTTCTCCTTCGCATTGTTGTTTGGCTTTTTCCTGCTTGGTAACACCGCATTTGCCCAATCTGCTAAAAAAGATAAGAAGCCGGTAGTCGTATTCGTGACCGGTGACCACGAATACAGCGGGGAAGAAACATTACCCATCATTGCCGCAGAACTTGAGAAAAATTATGGGATGAAAACCATTGTGCTGAAAGCCTATCCCGGTCCCAACAGCGAGAATGATATTCCGGGGCTAGAGGCGCTTAAAGACGCCGATCTGGCTGTTTTTTATCTCCGCTGGCGGCAACTTCCCAAAGAGCAATTAGCGCACATTGACGCTTATCTGAAAACCAAAAAGCCATTAATGGGCTTTCGGACGACGACGCACGCATTTAATTATCCCAAAGGAAATGAAAATGAGAAGTGGAATGCATTTGGTGAATTCGCATTGAACTCGCCTCCGGGCTGGGGCGGCGCAGCCAAGCACACACATTACGGACACACAAGCAGCACAGATGTTACTGTGATTCCAGACCAAGCTAAAAACCCGATCCTGACAGGTGTAACCACGCCTTTTCATGCCAGATCGTGGCTTTACAGAGTCCTTCCCGATTATCCTACCAAAGGTTCTACATTATTGTTAACGGGCAAAGCGGTTAACCCGGAGCATGCTGCGATTGAAAATCCCGTTGCCTGGACGGGGACTAATTCATTCGGTGCTAAAATCTTCATGACCACATTAGGCCACCCGGACGATTTCAAAATCGAGTCGTTTCAGAGATTGGTTATCAACGCCATACATTGGGAATTGGGAATGAAAATCCCGAAATGGAAAGGCAAGATGGACATTAATGTTCAGTATAGAGAAGCAAAATAATTGAAAGAATACATCCTAAATCCCCACTTAAAGTTTACCAACCGAAATGTCTAAACCCAGAAAAATCAGTCTTCACGTATCACTTATTGTGTTTGCGCTGGTGATTATCGCTTTCAGTGCTTTCAAATTCAATCAATCTGCAACGCTTTCCATTAAAAAGGGCTCCCGCATTGTTTTGTTGGGAAATAACCTGGGTTCCAGGATGATGAATTACGACAATTTCGAAACGGAATTGCAGGTTCGCTATCCGGACGACATGCTCTATATCCGCAATATGTGCGATGGAGGCGACACGCCGGGTTTCAGGCCGCACGCGAGCCGCAATTCTCCTTGGGCATTTCCGGGAGCGGAGAAATTTCAGACCGAACTGGCCAATCCGTCACAAAGCGAAGGACATTTCGATACGCCGGACCAATGGTTAACGCGTTTGAAAACAGACGTGATCATTGCGTTTTTTGGTTATAACGAATCATTTCAGGGAAAAGAAGGCCTTGAAAATTACAAAGCTGAACTGGATGCATTTATCAAATACACATTAAGCCAGAAATACAATGGTAGCACCGCTCCGCAGCTAGCGATTGTTTCACCAATCGCCTTCGAAGACCTCTCGGCCAAATTTGACCTTCCCAACGGCAAGAAGGAAAACGAAAACCTGGCGCTTTACACAAAGGGAATGAAGGAGATCGCGACAAAAAACAATGTACTTTTTGTAGACGCATTCACGCCTTCAAAACAATGGTATGCCGACAGTAAGGAGGACCTGACCATTGACGGGTCGCAGTTGAACGAAGCCGGTTACAAAAAGTTAGGTCTTTTACTGACTGATCAGGTTTTTGGCAAAGCTTCACCGAAAGCAGAGGCCAACCGGAAATTGGTGAAGGCTGCTGTGGATGAGAAAAACTGGATGTGGCACAACGATTATAAAATACCAAATGGCGTGCATGTTTACGGCCGTCGGTATAACCCTTTTGGCCCGGATAATTATCCCGCCGAAATCGAAAAAATCCGCGAAATGACGGACATCAGGGACAAGGCGATCTGGCTGGCCGCGTCAAAAGGTGAAAAAACGGATCTTGCGGCTGCGGATAAAAACACAAGACCGCTTCCGCCGGTTAAGACCAATTTCAATCCTGAGAAAAATGGAAGTCTTGAATACTTGTATGGAAAAGATGCATTAGCAAAGTTGAAAGTGCCGGAAGGCTATAAAATCGAACTTTTTGCATCGGAAGAAGAATTTCCTGATCTGGCAAAGCCTATGCAAATGTCTTTTGACAATAAAGGCCGTCTCTGGATCGCAACAATGCCCAGTTACCCACATTACAAGCCTGGAGATACAAAACCAAATGACAAGATCATCATTCTGGAAGACACGAATGGTGATGGCAAAGCGGACAAGCAAACCGTTTTTGCAGATGGCCTGCATTTGCCGCTTGGTTTTGAAATTGCACCGGAAGGCGTTTATATTTCACAAGGAACCAATCTCAAATTATACACGGATACCAATGGCGATGACAAAGCAGATAAAAAGGAAATTCTGCTGAGCGGATACGACGATCACGACACGCACCATAACAGCCACGCGTTCACAGTGGACCCGTCGGGCGCTATCTATTCAGGAGAGGGCGTGTTTTTGCATACCAATGTTGAAACATCTTACGGCCCTGTTCGTGCTACAAACGGCGGTTTTTACAGATACACGCCACAGCGTAAAAAACTGGAACGCACCGCGCAGCTTTCGATCCCTAATCCTTGGGGAATTGCATTTGATGATTGGGGACAACCGTTTTTTGCCGAAACTTCTAGTCCGGACGTGCGTTGGATGATGCCGGGTTCTATTTTGCCCCGCTACGGAGAGGCAAGCCATAAATCAGTTCAGCTGATTGAAGAAAAACATAGGGTAAGGCCAACTTCGGGACTAGAATTCGTTTCGAGCCGTCATTTTCCGGATGAATTACAGGGAGATTTTTTGATCAATAACACAATTGGTTTCCTTGGAACAAAAGAGCATACATTAAAAGACGACGGCACCGGCTACAAAAGCACGCACCGTATGGACCTCATCGTGAGCGAAGACCGCAACTTCCGTCCCGTGGATATGGAGTTCGCACCAGACGGCTCTCTTTACCTGATCGACTGGCACAATATCCTCATCGGGCACATGCAGCATAACGCCCGCGACCCCTTGCGTGACCACTCGCACGGCCGCGTTTATCGCGTAACGTATCCTTCGCGACCATTGGTTAAGCCTGCAAAAGTGGATGGTGCAAGCATTGAAGAACTTTTGGAAAATTTGAAATTACCAGAATACCGCACCCGTTACAGGACCAGACGCGAGCTGAGGGGGCGGGACGCAACGCAGGTTTTGGCTAAGTTAAACACCTGGGTGGCTGGACTTGACAAAAACGATCCTAAATATGAGCATAATTTGTTGGAAGGTCTGTGGGTAAGCTGGGGGCTCAATAAAGTTGATCAAAAGCTGTTGAAGCAGGTTTTGAAAGCAAAAGATTATCACGCCCGTGCAGCAGCAGTACAAGTTGTGCGTTACACGGGACATCAGGTTCCGGACCAGGCTGAGTTGTTAATGCAAGCCGCGCGGGATGAAAACAGCCGGGTAAGACTCGTTGCCATCGTTGCCGCATCCTGGATCGAAAAAGAAAAAGGCCTTGCAGTGCTTGCAGAGGCGAAAAAGATGCCTTTGGATGAATGGACTATCCATGCTTACGACGGAGCCCTGGCGCACCTCAACGGGCAGAATATGAAGAAGGAAAAGCAGGAAGTGACGCAGTCGGCGCTGAAAGGAAAAGCACTTGAACTCTTTACACTGGGCAAAACGATTTACGCCAAGGAAGGTTACTGCGCAACCTGTCACCAACCTGACGGAAAGGGACTTACAGCTTCGGGCTTTCCGCCGCTTACGGGCACAACCTGGGTGTTGGGTAATGACGAAAGGTTGATCAAGCTGGCGTTGAAGGGTTTATTAGGGCCAATTGAAGTTAATGGCCAGAAATACCCCGGACAAGTTCCCATGACGCCGTTTGCCGGATTGCTCAATGATGAGGAAATGGCCGCAGTGCTTACATATGTCCGCAACTCTTTCGGAAACAAGGGGCCGGCGATCATGCCCGACAAAGTAAAACAGGTTCGGGCGGCTACGGAAAGCAAAAAGGACTTCTATTCCCCGGATCAACTTCTAAAAGAGCATCCACTGGAAAAAATGTAGAATAAGGCAAATATTCAATGTAGAAGGGATATTTTCTGGCGACAGAAAATATCCTTTTTTTTATATCCCATCCTTTCCAGAAACTGCCGATTCCGAACATGGTTTTATGGCCTTCCCGGCGGGTTATTCACCGATTAATCACTCAAACCGCCCGATTATTCATTTAAATGCTGGTATAGTATTATTTTTTTAAAATATGCTAAAAAATTATAAAAACATATAACCGTATAGTAGAATTATTTATATTTATGGATCGAATAATTTGTAACTGGTAGGTGATTGTAAAATATGAAAAAACGTATATTCGTAAATTGGCAGATTAGCACACTTTTCTTCTCCTTTTCTCTCTTCTTTGTCCCGCTCGACTCGTCAGCACAGCAGCCTCGCTATTTCGCAGTTTCTCTGGTTAATGAAAATGACAGCCCGTCATTGACAACCATTCAGTCAGCCAAGGACATTGGCTGCAATGCGGTAGCGCTTACTATTCAATGGGGAACCATTGAGGGTAAGATTTCCCGAATCCTCAAAGCCGAAAACGGGCCGAATTACAATGTTTGGAAACAATATGATGACCAGATCAACCTGGCTACTTCGCTTGGTATGAAGGTCGCGATCAATATTGCGATCAGCACGGGTGATGATGTGACTAATGGAATTTCTGATCGTTACGGAGTCGATACCGGCGATGGCTGGAAAAAGGAAGACCGCGTAATGGTTGCCAACTACAATGGTCAGGAAGCTGTTTTTCAAAAGCAGGGAGGTCCTATTCGACCTAATATTAACCTTCAATTTGTAATGACATCCCTCGCCGCGCAATCAACGCGCGACCGGATCACGGCATTTGCAACAAAAGTGATCCAGCGATATAAATACGTGCAGGAACAAAATAACCTCCTGTATGTGAGCTTGATCTATTCCCGCCAGGGTGAAGGGGAGTTTGAGATGGGGTCAACGAAATATCACTATGAGCAGCCATTGGATATGAGCGGCGCCTTGACGGATTACTCTGCGCCAATGACCAACGCTTACAGAAACTGGCTGAAAGGCAAGTATGGCCATATCGAATATCTGAATTCCGCATGGGGCACAAATCATTCGTCATTTAACAATGTCGGCCCGAAAAGACCTTCCAATACAACATTCACCGGCGCGGACGGAACGGACTGGTTTGCATTCCGGACGCAGGTTTTGAAAGACGTTAACAATCTTTTCAAGAACACGGTTAAAGGGATTGATTCCAACATCAAAGTGCTGGCGCATCACGGATCTGTTTATGACAAGCTTTCCAGGTCGCGCGGAACACTGCCTTTCAATGAAATCGGCGCTGAACTGGATGGCGTGAAAATCAACGACGACATTTTTTATGACCACCGTTTTGCGATCGACCTGGTGCGGTCCAATTTGCCGGGCAAAATTTATGTGAATGAGGCTGCATATGTAACAGGAACGCAGTCAATCGTCAACCTAACCACGGAAAGCTATACACACGGTGCCCAGATAGTAACATTGTTCTATCTGGAAAATGCCTTGAAAAACCCAGACGCAGTGAACACGCTGAAATCGCTGACTTCGCAGTGGGTGAAAAACAAAAATGTGACAACGCCCACCGCGACCAGCTCTGACAATTTCACGCTTTCCAGCATGATCGATAACGACGGTTGCTACACGCAGCGCGACAGTTATGCAAACGACTGCGAAGCTTACAAGAAATGGAGAAGCACATTTGATAACGGCGGAGGCAAGCCCGTCAGCATTATGATGCAGAACAATGTGGTTCAGCCTGGCTGCTTCTACAAAGATCTGTCACTCGCTACGAATGGTGCGCAAGCCGCCTCGATTATTCCGGATGGTAAATATTTTCATTTAACCGGTCCCGATTGTAAGCTGATCGGAACGGTGAAAGGCAATGGTTTAACCAATGGTAACGATAAGTTCAAGGCCACTGTGACCGTTGACCCGCAGGTTACCATTCACGGCGACCAGCCGTTGGTACAACGCCACTTCAAGCTGGTTCCCGGCGGTACGAACCCGGGCAGCGCCAGTGTTACCTTATATGTGAGCCAGGACGAGCTTACTGCATTTAATGTAGCAAGTTCGGAAAAGTTGCCTGTAAACAGCTCAGATAATGCCAGTAAGGCCAATCTTCGTGTTTTACAATGGAAGGGAGACATGACTTCCGGTTCCCCGGACGTGATCATTGACCCAAATGACAATGACATTCAATGGGATGCGACACTTAATTTGTGGCGGATCCGGTTTGAGGTGAATGGTTTTTCAACATTCTACATTTCTGCTCACAACGCCGGGCAGCTGCCTGTGACGCTTGTCAATTTCAGCGGCAAGAAGCAAGAGAACGCCGTATCATTAGACTGGCAGACTTCCGAAGAAACAAACAGCGACCATTTCGAAATCCAGCATGGGGTTGATGGCAAACAATGGACCAAAATAGGCGAAGTGGCTGCTTCTGCGGAAAGCAAGGTTTTAAAAACTTATAACTTTATCCATCCTTATCCATCAGCTGGTGAAAACCTTTACCGGTTGAAAATGGTAGATCAGGATAACACATTCGCTTACTCGAAGATCATTTCAGCCGGATTTGAAACATTGGATAGGGTTACACTGTATCCAAATCCCGTGACAGCAGGCGTTATTTCGTTGCAATACACCGGAACAGCTCCGAAAGTCACCCTCAATGACATTACAGGAAGGAATGTGCCGGTCATGACCGAGCAGGACGGACCTGATAAGCTAACGGTGAGGGCAAAAGCAAGACTCACGCCCGGTTTATACATTCTCAATGCAGGCTATGGGGCAACCCAGGTAAGGCACAAGGTTGTTGTGAATTAAGAAAACAAAGCGATTTGAAATAGATAAGAGCGGAGATCATCTCCGCTCTTTTTTGTGCTGCCGGTTGACAACGCAAGTATTGGCCAATGCGTAAAAAAGAAGGCTAAATTTATAAATCCGGTTTTAAAGGTTTAGTTTTGAAACAATAAATGCTGGATTAAACGATAATCCCGGCGATCAATTCAATCTACTTTTTGGTTAATATGAAGTTACGATTTCTCTCGGGTGTCGTTATATGCTTGGTCATTCTTGTATACTTATTTTATAACTACTATTACTCCGTCAACTTTCCGTACCAGGATGATTTTCTATTAATCCAGTTCATTGAAGTGGTTTCTCAGGGGGGTCTCGGTTTCTCTGGCCTCATTACCGAACTTTTCCGTACATTCAACGACCATAAGGCCGTGGTTCCCCGGTTGATTTCCCTCATCGAGTACACTATAACCGGGCATCTTAATTTCCGGTTTTACATCGTACTCGTTTCCATCAACATTAGTTACATTTTCTATTTCATTTATCTTCAATACAAGAAGACCAGGTTGCCGCTTTATTATTTCATCCCCGCGGCATTGCTGTACTTCCAGCCGCTTTACTACGATATTTCAGGCTGGGCCCTGAATGGCATGCAGCATTCATTTCTGACGGCATTCACCGTGACGGCTATCATCCTTGCCTCCCGCCGCACCGATCTGGCGCTTTATGGCGCGATGCTTTGTTGTTTTCTGGCCACTTTTACCCACGGAAACGGCATTTTATCTTTTCCAGCGATTATATTTTACTTCCTATGCTTTAAGGACTTTAAGAGAGCCATAATTACGGGCGGGTTCATGATACTTTGCCTCGTGATTTATCTGGCAGGTTATGAGTCTGGGCAGGCGGTACAGCTGCCCAAGGATCTGGTTGTGTTTTTCTCTTCGCTATTCGGGTTTATTGGTTCAGCGATGTCCCTGTGGGCTTTTCCGGTGTTTTTCTCGGCAGTCTGGGGAGCCATTATCCTTGCGTTTATGATTTACATCGTCTGGCGTGTGGCGGCAATCTATTTCAACAAACCGGTGAACATTAAGCCGGGAACGGCGGAATTACTGACCTTGTTCGCATTTATTTTTATTACAAGCTCTGTTATCGCCCTTTTCCGCTCCTGGGCGGGTAGCACCATAGCGAGCCGGTTCCAGATCTATGCATCGCTTTCAACAGTCATTTTTTATATTCTGCTGCTAGATTATACCTCCGTTGTTCGCAGAAAGACCGTTTTCTACTGCATTACTGCTTTTAGTATCTTCTATTGGGTTTATTCTTACTATAAATTTACAGGCTTTGTGGCTATCAAAAGAACCACGTACCTGGCCGATGTTTACAACTGGAAAACCAACCGCAATATATTTTCGGTGGAAAAGACAATCACACGGAATGGCAGCTTTTATCTGATCCCGGGCTACGAAAAGGGATTTTTTCATTTACCAAAACCTATTGTTGAGCGCAACCAGCTGGATTCCATGTTCAATGCGAATGCCGGGGCAGCACGGGATTACCAGCTCTATCTGGAAAATTGGGATATGGAAAGACTGATCCGCGACGGCGTTGAGCATCTCACTTACTCCTTCGTGGCCAGCAATGTGCTGCCGGAAACAAAAGGACTTGCCGGCGATCGTTTTATGGTTTTGCGCGATCAGAAAACGGGCGTTATACACCTGATGAACGCCAACCCGAAGGTGGCCGCGCGAAAGGATATTCTTACCCGGGGACATTATTACAAAGCAGGCTTTAATACGCAACTCAGGCAGGACGACCTCGCTCCGGGAACCTATGACATGGGCATTCTGGACATTCGTAACAACGGTGAAAAGGTGTTTTATAAATTAGATAAATCCCTTTTTGCATCTGGCTCCGCATATAGCCTGAAATAGTATTTTTGATGTTATCCCAATGTTTTTTCTGCTAGGTTAGACGGTAAAAAAATCGTATCTTTACGGGCTTAAAAAGCCTGAAAATGGTTCTTTTTATCCAAGTGTAAAACAAACTATATGTCAAACGAAACAGTGATTGAAGTAAATAGTTATTCAGCCGAAAACATCCAGGTTCTTGAAGGTTTAGAGGCCGTTCGTAAGCGTCCGGCCATGTATATTGGTGACACTGGTTTTAAGGGGGTGCACCATTTGATTTGGGAGGTTGTCGACAACTCCATTGACGAAGCGATGGCTGGCTATTGCGACACCATCAATGTTACAATTGAGAAAAATAACTCCATTACTGTTCAGGATAATGGCCGGGGGATTCCAACCGGGATGCACCCAAAAGAGAAAAGATCCGCTCTGGAAGTCGTTTTGACGGTTCTTCACGCCGGTGGTAAGTTCGATAAAGATACATACAAGGTTTCGGGAGGTTTGCACGGCGTAGGGGTTTCCTGCGTAAATGCGCTTTCTATACATCTGCGGGCGGAGATCCACCGCGAAGGAAAAATATTTGAGCAGGAGTTCAGCGAAGGCAAGCCTTTATACCCGGCGCGCGTGATCGGGGAGTCTGAAAAAACAGGGACATTTATCCACTTTCTGCCGGATGCTACCATCTTCACCGTTACGGAATTCAAATACGAGACCGTAGCAACCCGTCTCCGGGAATTATCCTATTTGAACAAGAGGATCAGGATCACGCTTGAAGACAAACGCGAAGAGGACGAGGAAGGCAAATTCAGAGGTGAAGAGTTCTATTCCGAGATCGGTTTGAATGAGTTTGTAACTTATCTGGACGCGACTCGTCAGCCATTGATCCCTGAGCCAATCCACATGGAAACGCTTAAAGGTTCTGTTCCCGTGGAAGTGGCGATGATGTACAACACGTCTTACAGCGAGAATGTATTTTCTTATGTGAACAACATTAACACCATCGAAGGCGGAACGCACGTTTCCGGTTTCAGGGCGGCGCTGACCAGGACATTGAAAAACTATGCGGAGAAATCAGGGGTTCTCGCCAAAGAAAAAATTGAGATCAGCGGGGACGACTTCCGGGAAGGACTAACTGCCGTTATTTCGATTAAAGTTCAGGAGCCGCAATTTGAAGGCCAGACCAAAACCAAACTTGGGAACTCCGAGGTAACCGGTGTAGTAAGCCAGGTTGTTTCGGAAATGCTTGACACGTATCTGGACGAGCACCCAAAGGAAGCCAGGGTTATCATTGATAAAGTTATCCTTGCCGCCAAAGCACGTATCGCTGCCAAAAAAGCGCGCGAAATGGTGCAGCGTAAAAATATCCTGACAGGAACAGGCTTACCGGGTAAACTGTCCGACTGCTCCGAAACAGATCCGAATGTTTGTGAACTGTATCTCGTCGAAGGGGACTCCGCGGGTGGAACAGCGAAACAAGGCCGTAACCGAGCATATCAGGCCATTTTGCCGTTACGCGGTAAAATTCTGAATGTGGAGAAAGCACAGGAATATCGGATCTACGAAAATGAAGAGATCAAGAATATGTTCACCGCGATGGGTGTGCAGATCGGAAAAGATGGTGACGAAAGGGCTTTGAACATTGATAAGCTGCGTTACCACAAGATCGTAATCATGACGGATGCGGATATTGACGGTAGCCACATTCGTACATTGATCCTGACGTTCTTCTTCCGTTATATGAAGATCCTGATCGACCACGGTTACATTTACATCGCGCAACCGCCGCTATATCTCGTGAAGAAAGGACGTGAAGAAAGATATTGCTGGACTGAGGCACAAAGAGAAGCTGCTATCCGCGAAATAGGCGCTGGACGTGAAGAATCTGTTAACGTACAGCGTTACAAAGGTTTGGGAGAAATGAATGCGGAACAATTGTGGGAAACGACCATGAATCCCGACAAAAGAAGTCTTAAACAGGTTTCGATTGAATCGGCGGCAGAAGCAGACCATTTGTTTTCAATGCTGATGGGCGACGAAGTGGCCCCTAGGCGCGATTTTATTGAGAAAAATGCAAAGTACGCCCGTGTAGACGTATAGCACTTGACTCCCGATAAGTTTTAGAAACGGATGGCTGTCAAATGCAGTCATCCGTTTCTGTTTTTCAGACTGAAATTTAACAGAAAGTTCATGTCACCAGAAACATTAGATACTTAGATTCGTTAAATTTTTATTGCTATCAGCAAACACAACCCTTAAAGAATAAAAATATGTCCGGCTCAACCGATCCCATATATAGCAACGGCAAAAAAGGCAGATTAAATAATCTTTTCGCTTTTTTTAAAAGTACCAAAGGCCAGGTCTCTGCGGAGGAAAATAAAATAATAGGTCCGTCGAGTGAAAAGGCCAACACACTTGTGCAGCAAAGCGATCTGATCAGCCGCGATCTGAGCTGGCTGAAATTCAACGACCGTGTGCTGGACCAGGCCACCAATGAGGACCGTAACCTGTTTGACAGGTTGAAATTTCTGGCTATCACTTCTTCTAACCTGGATGAGTTTTTTACGATCCGTGTCGGCAGTCTTTATAATTATTTGGATTTTGGAAAAGAACGGCTCGATTATAGCGGTCTGAGGGAAATCCCGTTCCGGAAAGTACTCATGCGCGAGTTGCACGAGTTTGTCAGGAAGCAGAACGATTGTTACAAAAATCAGCTCCTGCCTCTGTTTGAAAAGCATGGGTTCAAGATCATCAAGCTGGATGATGTCCATGACGACGAGAAAGCGGCCGTTGAAGAATATTTCGAGCGGACGGTTTACCCAATGTTGACGCCCATGCTGTTTGACTATACCCATGCTTTTCCGGTATTGCTGGCCAAAGTGCTGATCCTGGGCGTCATTACGCAGGTGAAAGGAACAACCGCCGAGGAAGATCGAAAGCTCTCATTTGTTCAGCTGCCTTTGAACCTGCCGCGTTTTTATGTGATAGATAGGGAGGAGGAATTGTTGTTTTTGCCTATTGAAGACATCGTTAGAGCTTACATTCACAAGCTTTACCGCAATGTTGATATTGTCTCCACGAATCTTTTCAGGATCATCAGAAATGGTGATTTTTCCCTGGAAGAAAGTGACGATGTGGAGGCGGATTTTATTGATGAAATTAAACAAAAAATAAAAAGCAGGCGTTTGGGGCGCGTTGTGCAGGTTTCTATCGAGCACGATACCAATCCTGACTTGCTAAGCCTGATTAAAAAACGCTGGGAAATTGATGATTATAATGTTTTCCCGATTGATGGTTTTATTGATTACACATCATTCTGGGGCATTATAAAGCATCCAGAATTCAAAGACCAGATTCCGGCAATCCATCCGCCTGTGCCACCGCTGGGACTCGACAGGGAGCGGATTCCGGATATTTTTGAAGTGATGCGCGAGCGGGATATCCTTTTGCACCATCCTTATAACAACTTTGAGCCTGTATTACAGCTTTTGGAGCAAGCGGCCGAGGATCCGAAAGTTTTGTCTATCAAACTGACGATTTACAGGCTGGCGAAAAATTCGCGGGTAACCGAAGCGCTTTTGCATGCAGCAGAAAACGGCAAGCACGTAGCTGTTTTGTTTGAAGTTAAGGCACGGTTTGACGAAGAAAATAACATCAGGGAAGCGCAACGATTGCAAAAGGCGGGCTGTTTTGTGATTTACGGTATTGGATTACTCAAAACCCATACAAAATTGCTGCTGATCGTTCGTAATGAGGGAAACCGGGTGCTGCGTTATGCCCATTTGTCAAGCGGAAATTATAATGAGGACACTTCCAGACTTTACACGGACACGGGTTTATTAACTTCAAATGAAGAATATACACACGATATCTCTGAGTTTTTCAATGTTATTACCGGACATTCAATCCCTTCTGAATATCAAAATCTGATTACTGCGCCGCGTTATATGCGCGATAAACTGGTTGAACTGATTCAGCAGGAAGCAGAGAACGCGCGTGCGGGGTTGAAAAGCGGGATTTGTATAAAAATAAATTCACTGGAAGACAGAACCACGATCCTCGAACTTTATAAAGCATCGCAGGCGGGTGTTCCGATTAAGCTAATCGTACGAGGCATGTGCTGTCTCCGGCCGCAAAGGGCGGGATTGAGCGAAAATATTACGGTCAGATCGCTCGTTGGCGACTTTTTGGAACATTCGCGCATATTTTATTTTCACCGAAATGGCGATCCGCTCGTATATGGCGGAAGTGCCGATGCAATGGTGCGGAGTTTTGACAAACGCATTGAATCACTATTCAAACTTGTGGATCCCCGGGTGCGTCAGGAGGCCATTCACATTTTGTACTACAGCCTGCAAGACAATGTGAATGCCTACGAAATGCAGGAAGATGGAAATTATATCAAATGCGAGATCGCCGATGGCACTGAGCCATTGAATGTGCATGAAGCATTCTACAGCGTGACGCTTGATCAGGTTATGGCCACGCACCTTTTCGAAGATGAACCCATTCGTGGAGTGATCTCAGAAAATGTCGAAATCGTTGAACCGGAGCAACTAACCGCAGCGCCGGATCAAACGCAGGCTTAATTATTCTTTGTAAAAGACTCTTTTAACACGGTCTCCGATTCCTGTCAGGATTTCATAGGGGATCGTGTTAATTTGTTTGGAGAGTTCGAGAATCGGCATTTCTTTCCCGAAAACAATCACCTCGTCACCCTCGTTCACGTTGGCCCCGGTAACATCGATCATGGTCATATCCATGCAAATGTTGCCGATAGTAGGGCATAGCAGGCCGTTTACCCAAATCTTACCGGCCCCATTGCCTAACCCGCGGTCATAGCCATCTGCATATCCGATGGCAAGCGTCGCGATAGCAGCGTCGTGATCCAGATGGCCTCTGCGGCTATAACCGACCGTTTCGCCAGCAGAAAGATATTTTATTTGCGACACAACCGTTTTCAATGTTCCAACCGATTGCAAAGCCTGCTGTTCCTGTCCGGTTGCCTCCACGCCATAAAGCCCTATCCCTAAACGCACCATATCCAGCTTATAATCCGGGAAACGGACGATTCCCGCAGAGTTCAGGATGTGCTTGATTGTAGTATAACCCAGTGCTTGTTCTATTCTGGCCGCACCTTCTTGAAAAAGCTCGAACTGCTGTTTTGAAAAAGCATTATGAACACCTTCGTCGGCACCGACAAGGTGCGAAAATATGGATGCTACTTTAATGTGTGGATTTGCTTTCAATGTTTCAATCATCCAGTCCAGGTCGTCCTTTACAAATCCCAAACGATGCATTCCTGTATCGAGTTTTAAATGGATAGCCGGAATTTCAGCGGTTAATTTATTTTTATTCACGAATGCGATCCATTCGGTGAAAATCCGGTGGCTGTAAATTTCTGGTTCCAACTGGTATTGCAAAAGGAGGTCGAATGCCTGGGAAGTTGCATTCATCACCATGATCGGCAATGTAATGCCGCTTTGTCTCAAAACGACACCTTCATCGGCATAGGCAACTCCAAGGTAATCCACACGGTGGAATTGTAATAAAGATGCCACTTCCGAGCTTCCGGTGCCATAAGCGAAGGCTTTTACCATCGCCATGACTTTGGTTTTAGAGCCTACTTTTGACCGGTAAAAATTTAAATTATGCGATAATGCGTCCAGATTAATCTCGAACACAGTCCCATGCGCTTTCTGCTGTAACCGCTGAACGATCTTTTCAAACGAAAATGGCCTGGCGCCCTTAATGAGGACAAGGCTGTCGTACAAAGAGTTAAATGGAAAGTCCTGCAGAAATGTAGCGGTGTCACTATAAAAATGCGTACGTGTAATGTCGAAAGCAGCGGCCTGACCTTGAATTTCCGGGCCTATGCCAATCAATTGGTCTATCGCTTTCTCTTTCAGGAGCTTAGCAACAGTTCTGTATAACTCTCCCGGCGTTTGACCGGTTTGCAAAACATCCGACAGGATCACAGTTCTTTTTTGCCGCTGTTCCTGTTGCGAAAGAAAATTGAGCGCCATGGATAATCCCTGCAAGTCATTATTATAGGCATCATCAATTATGTAATTGTGATTAATGCCTTCTTTGAGCTCCAAACGCATGGAAACCGGTTTAAGCAATCGTATGCCTTCCTGAATTACAGAGCTCGGGAAGCCGAAGTCCAGCAGGAAAACAATGCAATGCGTGAGGTTTTCAAGAGAAGCTTCGTCGGTGAAATTGGTTTCGAATTTCTGGTCACCAAATTTTCCAACGAGAGAAATGGCTGTTTTTATTTTTTCCTTTTGATAAGAAACGGCGATGTCGGCCCCGGATGCCGGTTTGCCCCAGCTCAGGGTTTTTAAAAATGTATTTACAGGCTTTAATATGAGGTTGATCTCCTCATCGAGCTCTGTATAATCTTTGCGGTAAATGAGTTTTTTGACCTTGGTGAACAGGCGGAGCTTTTCGGTGATCTTTTGCTTGCGGCTTTTGAAGCCATCATCGTGGGCGGGGCCAATATTGGTGAAAATTCCAATGGTAGGCTGCATAACCGGTTGCAAATATTCCATTTCGTGAGAACGCGAAATCCCGGCCTCAAATATTCCCAGCGTGTGTTGTTTGCCAATATTCCATACCGATAATGGGACACCGATCTGTGAATTGTAGCTTTTTGGACTGGCAACAATAGTCTCGCGCGGGGATGCGAGCTGGACGAGCCACTCTTTCACAATAGTCTTCCCATTACTGCCTGCAATGCCAACAACCGGCAGGTTAAATTGACGTCGCTTTTCAGCAACCAGCGACTGCAAAGCCCGAATACTGGACGGCACGACCCAAATCCTCGCATCATCCCAGACGGCCGTTTCCCAACGCAGCATTTCCGTATAAGCAGCTTCTTCCACCACAAATTCTCGCACGCCACTCGCATACAATGCCGGCAAAAACTGATGCCCGTCGTGCCGGTCACCCTTGATCGCGAAAAATATGCTTTGACTGGGGAAAGAAATCTGACGGCTGTCCGTGAGCAGGTAAGCGGCGTCGGTGGTGATTGTTTGAAAGCTGTTTACAGTAAGGTTCATTCCAATGCGATTTTCAGGCCACAAAGGTATCAAACCTTACATCCATTTCTTGGATTTGAAGTAAAATATCAGCCCGATGGTTACGGCGATCATTAATCCCCAGACATAATAATAACCATGATGCATCTTTAATTCAGGCATATTTTCAAAGTTCATGCCGTAAACGCCTACAATAAATGTGAGCGGCATAAAAACAGCAGAAAAAATGGTCAATGTTTTCATGACCGAATTCATGCGGTTACTGATGGTCGATAAATGTACGTCTGCAAGGCTGGCGACGAGTTCACGATAGGCATCAATGGTGTCCAAGACCTGCATGACGTGATCGTAGAGATCCCGCAGATAAGGGATTGTTTCTTTGCTGATAAGTGGGTTATCCTCCCGGATCAGTTGATTGATCATATCCCGCAGTGGCCATATAACCCTTCTGGCGATTGTCAGTTCTCGTTTCAGCGAATAAAGTTCTTTGAGTGACAACTCCTCCGTGCCCCGGATCACCTGGTCTTCAACCGTGTCCAGGCTGTCGCCCAGTTTTTCCAGCACAATGAAATAGTTGTCAATCACAATGTCCATTAACGCAAACAGCAGATAGTCCGCACCGTTCCTGCGGGTCTTGCCCACGGAAGCCTGTAATCTATCCAGCACAGGCGTGAAAATATCATTGCTAAGCTCCTCCTGAAAAGAAAGCAAATAATTTTCTCCCAACACAAAACTAACATGTTCAGCAGAAAGGCATATGGGCGATTCTGAATCAATGTGCAGCATTTTCAGCGTCAGGAACAGGTGTCCGTTGTCGTATATTTCGAGTTTTGGCTTGTGCTCTGTGTTCACCACATCTTCCAGCAAAAGGGGATGCAAATGATACAGCTTGCCTAATTTGGCGATCAGAGAGGTTTCATGGATCCCGTCAACGTCAAGCCAGGTAACGGCTTTCTCGCTGGAAACTTCGGGACTGCATTCAAGCAGCGATTTCACCGGCTCGTCCCGGAAGATCTGGTCATTGTAAACGATTTTCCGGATTTTGGTCTTTAACTCAATATCCGGTCCGATATAAGTGAGCGTGCCAGGAGAAGTTAGCAGGTTTTTCCTATATCCCTTCTTCTTCCGGTTGCGGGAAACTAGTTCTTCTGGCTGGAAAGCCCGTTTTTTCTCTGCCTTTTCCAATTTTATTTATTTGAGATGAAAAACCAGCAATGGCACATGCGTGTCGATGATCAGTTTTCTGGTAACGCTCGGGTTGATCAAAAATTCTTCTATAAAGGAACGCTCCCGCGCCGACATGATCAGCAGATCTGCGCGTACTTCGTCGCAATAATCCTCTATGCCATCAAGCACATGGCGGGATTCACGGAAAACAATGGTGTCGTCTTCGATCGTGAATTTAGATTTAATTTCATCAATGTACTGATGGTCAGCCTGGATGTCAGGCTGCGAGTCGGATTGGATTTTCAATAATGTCAAATTTGCGCCAAGTTGGTTCATTAATACAAAAACTTCGCGCAAAACATCTGTTTCATCATATTCAAACTGAGTGGCATATACGACCTTCTGAAATTTCTTCGGCGAACTCTGCGGAGGGATCACCAGCACAGGGCAGGTTGAATGCAGGCCAATGCTTGTGGCCGAACTGCCGATAAGTTTATCCATAAAACCACCGGTTCCCGTCCTGCCAATCACGATTAAATCAGGGTTGTGCGCCTCTATGGCCTCTTCAACCGCGGACTGAACACTCCCGATAGCCCAGATCGCCTCTGCCTGATAACCTTCTGCAACAACATCCTCTATATATCTTTCCAACTTTTTCTGGAATTCTTCTTCCAGCTCACTGGTCATGGAGAGAAAATCGCCGCCGTCAATGCCTGGCAGCACATTACCCGGCGTAATGTTAACGTCCGCAATATAAGGCTGGTAAGCATGCAATATCAGGAGTTGGGTTGTGTCTTTTTCGGCTATAATCTTTGCCGCAGCCAATGCGCGTTCCGCATTTTCAGAAAAGTCAATAGGGATAAGGATCTTGTTCATTGTCAGGGCCTGTTTTTTGATTGGAATGATGTAATTTCCGAACATATCAAATTTACGGACTCAAACCAAAGAATCATGCCCCTTTTAAAACAAAGATAATTTACGGGCTGATGAGCGTTTCAATAAGGCGCGTAAGGCAGGCGTTTTCAAATTTTCCAGACGATTTGAAAATTCAGGCAAACCAATATTTATTTTTCAAATTGAGGCTAGTTTAATACAATCATTAAATAATATTGTCCAAAACCTATCATTTATTTTGTGTTTCGACTTAAATGCGTTTGCTCGGATAGTTGGGCTTAAATTGATTTTTTATAAGTTTACCGTTGAAACGAATTCCTCATTCTAATATCCTGTATGAAGAGCAAGATTACCATCATCAACATTGTCCTTGTTACCATTGCTGCAATAGCCACCGTGCTCAATGCATACGATATCATCTCTTTATCTGACACTGTTTTACTTAGCCTTCGCTGGGCAGCACTTGCAGGATTGATCATTTTTGCGATCCTCAAAAAGAATCTGACCACATCCATTCTGATTTCAATGCTCGTCGGAACGGAGATCGGTTATGATTTTCCCAAGATGGGCACAGAGCTGCATTTCCTGCGGCAGATATTTTTGCAAATGATCAAAACTGTGATCGCGCCGTTGCTTTTTGCTACGCTTGTGACGGGGATTGCAGGACATTCTGATTTGAAACAAGTTGGCAGAATGGGCTGGAAATCATTGCTTTACTTCGAAGTTGTGACGACATTCGCATTGCTGATCGGCTTATTCTTCGCCAACTGGTTTAAGCCAGGCGTAGGAATTATTCCCCCCGAATCATTGAATGCGACTTTGCCGAAAGTGGCAGAGCAGACTTGGCAGGACATTGTTCTGCATTCATTTCCCGAAAACATTGCCAAATCGATTTATCATGGAGAAGTGCTTCAAATCGTTGTATTCAGCGTTTTGTTTGGAATAAGCCTTGCATTGTTGCCGTCTGCCAAGAAAGAGAAATTTGTGCATGGCGTAGAGTTGCTTGCTGAGGTCATGTTCAAATTCACAAAGATCATCATGCTTTTTGCCCCGATCGGGGTAGGCGCTGCCATTGCCGAAACCGTGGGCCACATGGGGATAGACGTGCTGAGAAACCTCGCGCTGCTGCTGGCAACATTATATTGTGCTTTGATTGTCTTTATTCTGATCGTTTTTGTTCCGATTGCATTGTTTGCCAGAATTCCTGTGATCAAGTTTGCCAAAGCCATTTTTGAGCCTGTATCCATTGCATTTGCCACGACGAGTTCTGAATCCGCGCTCCCCAAAGCGATGGAGAAAATGGAGAAGTTCGGTGTTCCAAGACAAATCGTTTCTTTCGTTATGCCAACCGGTTATAGTTTCAATCTGGATGGCTCTACATTGTATTTAGCATTGGCGACGGTTTTCGTGGCGCAGGCAACAGGAACTGAAATGTCTATCGGACAGCAGCTTACAATGGTTTTGCTCCTGATGCTAACCAGTAAAGGCGTAGCGGGAATTCCAAGGGCAACACTGGTTATCCTGTTGGGTGCCATTGCCAATTTCGGGATGCCGGAATGGCCTGTGCTGCTGATCATGGGCATTGATGAGTTGATGGATATGGCGCGGACATCGGTGAATGTGACAGGGAATTGTCTTGCTACGGCCGTCATTGCACGATGGGAAGGTGAGTTGGACGATCAGAAAATGCACAATTCGGACTTGGTTCAGGAAGAGCCGGTTATTACAGAAGTTTAGATTACATTAAATAATTTTTATGTTGACGGTTTACGGAATACCCAATTGCGATACAGTAAAGAAAACACGCACCTGGCTCGAAAAAAATAACATTGAATATGCTTTCCATAATTATAAAACGGAGGGCATTAGTAAGGATAGGATCAAAGTCTGGTTTAAAAATTTCCCTTGGGATAAAGTCGTAAACAAGGCTAGCACAACCTGGAAAGGCCTTCCCGACGAAGAAAAAGCCTTGATTACCGATGAAAAATCGGCAGCGAAACTGATGATGGCGCATACTTCGGTCATCAAACGTCCACTCATTGAAGATGCGTCGGGGAAGGCAGTGGCTATCGGGTTTTCGGAAAAAGAATATGAAGCGAAATTCCTTTAACGCTCCGGCTTTTTAGTGACGATCATTACTTTGGTATTATCAGCGAGTGTGGTGGCGAAGAGATAAAATAAGCCACCATCCTTCAATTTTAATTTTTTCCTCAAATCTTCACTGCTGGCCGGGAAATTTCGGACCGTCAGGTTAGCCTTATCGCCTCCGATGATCTTCTTGATTTCACGGATTGCCGGCTTGCAGACTGCAACCACTTCAAATACCCGTCCGGGAAACCCGTTTAACAAATGCTCTGACGTGTATAACTGACTGTTAATGGCCAGTTTAGAAAGAGAAAAGGTGCTGCAAATGGTCCTGAATGCGCCAGCTTTCAACACTGCGGCGTGCGGTTCGTATAAATATTTCAAAGGAGTTGAATACCGGACATCAGCCAGCTGCTCCGACTCACGTGTTAATTCCAGCAGGTTTTTTGTTTCACCGGATCTGTTGATAATCCGCACTTTAATCTCAAATGTATCTGAGATCCAATCTTTTTTGAGCACAAATAGCAGCTCTTTACATTCCCCTTCATAACCGATGACGTGCACCTCTTTCAGGTTTCTGAGCGACTTGGCGGCCAGGTCAATATCAAGCAGGGGCGAAGTTTTGAGCAGGATATTCGGAGCGCGCTCAAATAATATACTTAAATGCTCGACAATATCAGGCGTGCAATCGGAGAGCAGTACAACTTTTTCGCGGTTTGCATTGCGCCTTGCGGGGTCTGCATAAATCCAGTCCGCATTATACGGCTCAGTTTTCAATGTTTCTATGGAGTCGGCAGTGTGAACACGAATATTGCCGGCGCCTAGTTTCTGAAAATTGAATTTAGCCGCTTCGGCAACGACGGGCTGTTGCTCAAAATACTGCACATGCTGAAAATTGGCCCGCATATAATAACAGTCGACACCCATGCCGCCCGTAATGTCAATCAATTGATGGCCAGACATTAATGTTGCTTTATATCGCGCCGTGGCCTCCGACGAACTTTGTTCGACAGACAGGGCGGGAGGGAAGATCAGTTCCGGATTTGTCGACCATTCCGGAAGTTTCTTTATGGCTTTTTGCCTGGATTGGATCTGTTCTGCCAGTTTTTTGATGTTGAAACCTTTGAATTGCTTGCCGCGCAGCATTAAGTTGCTCACATCGTCTTGCAAATGTGCTTGTATGAATGCGATTTCTGCTTGCGTAAAACCAGCTTCGGCTTCAATGGTGGGGGAAGTGTGCTCTTTCATCAGATTGTGGTGTGTTTAGTTACTGGCCTCGAAAATACGTCATTTTACATGTCTGTCACAGTTTTGCGCACTATAAGGTGGCACTTTACAGAATATTAAAAAACCTCTTTCTAATTGGCGGCTGGCTGGCCGTTGATTATCAATGGGATGCGGTTTTCAGGCTGTATTTTCTGTTTTACATTAAGTAGGACTAACCAAATGAAAATTATAAATTGTCCCCTCATATCCCTTAATCCTAAGTCTAACCTTTATTTATCATGAAAATTAAGACCTTTGAAGCGTATCAGGCTGCCTACAAACAAAGTGTAGACGATCCCGAAGGTTTCTGGGCAGAAGTAGCCCAACAATTTCAGTGGCGCAAACCATGGAAGAAAGTCCTGAGCTGGGACTTCAAAGAAGCGAATGTGAAGTGGTTTGAAGGCGGGGAGCTCAATATTACCGAGAATGCATTGGACAGGCATCTTGCCGAACGCGGTGATCAGCCCGCAATTATTTGGGAATCAAATGATCCCGAAGACAAATCAGTGACCATAACATACCGCGTTTTATACGACCGTGTTTGTCGTTTTGCCAATGTTTTGAAAAAACATGGCGTAAAAAAAGGCGACCGCGTATGCATATATCTGCCAATGGTGCCCGAGTTGACGGTAGCCGTGCTTGCTTGTGCCCGCATAGGGGCGATTCATTCGGTTGTGTTTGGCGGGTTTTCTGCCAAATCCATTGCCGACCGTATTAATGATGCCGAATGCAATATGGTGATTACTTCCGACGGTTCTTTCCGCGGATCGAAAGTTATCCCGATGAAAGAAACGGTGGATGCTGCTTTGGATCAATGCCATAGCGTGAAGCATGTAATCGTGATGACGCGTACGCGCACACCAGTTTCCATGCTGAAAGGCCGGGACCTTTGGTGGGAAGAAGAAGTGAAGCACGTTGATTCCGTATGCCCTGCAGAGCCTATGGACGCGGAGGATACATTGTTTATTCTCTACACATCAGGCTCTACGGGTAAGCCCAAGGGCGTTGTGCATACTTGCGGCGGTTACATGGTTTATGCGACATACACGTTTGCGAATGTGTTTCAATATGAGCCTGGCGAAATCCACTTTTGTACGGCAGATATTGGGTGGATCACTGGCCACAGCTACATTGTTTACGGACCGCTTTGCTATGGTGCCACTTCGGTGATCTTCGAAGGCGTTCCTACTTATCCGGATGCAGGTCGTTTCTGGGAAATTGTTGCCAAGCATAAGGTTAATATCCTTTACACAGCACCAACGGCGATTCGTTCGCTCATGAGTTTTGGTTTGGATTTTGTCAAAAAACATGATCTTTCGTCGCTTACCAAACTGGGATCAGTAGGTGAGCCGATCAACGAAGAAGCCTGGCATTGGTTTAAAACCAACATTGGTCACGATCATTGTCCGCTGGTTGACACCTGGTGGCAAACAGAAACTGGCGGCATTATGATTTCGCCGCTGGCTGGTATTACACCTGAAAAACCAACTTTTGCGACATTACCATTGCCAGGCATTCAACCGGTTTTGGTTGATGAAAATGGACAGGAACTGGAAGGGAACGGCGTGAGTGGAAATCTTTGTGTAAAATTCCCGTGGCCGGGCATTATCCGGACCACATATGGCGACCATGAGCGCGCCAAACAAGCTTACTTCTCAACTTATCCCGGCATGTATTTTACCGGTGACGGCTGTTTGCGGGATGAAGACGGTTATTACCGCATTACAGGCCGGGTTGATGATGTTTTAAATGTTTCGGGACATAGAATTGGCACGGCGGAGGTTGAAAACGCTATTAATATGCATTTGGGCGTAGTAGAGTCGGCCGTTGTAGGTTATGCGCACGACATCAAAGGGCAGGGAATTTACGCTTACGTGATTGCCGAAAACGAACCCGATGATCCGGAAATGTTTAGAAAGGACATTGCAGCCACCGTTTCCCGCATCATTGGTCCGATTGCAAAGCCAGACAAGGTCCAATTCGTAACAGGTTTGCCAAAAACACGATCGGGAAAGATCATGCGCCGGATCTTGAGGAAAATTTCAGAAGGCGACATGAACAATCTGGGAGATACATCCACCCTGCTTGATCCGGCGGTTGTAGAGGATATCAAAAAAGGGGCTTTATAGTATTTAAGCGCTAAAAAGAAACAGGGAGCTCCTAAAAGGGCTCCCTGTTTTTATATCGAATAATTTAAATCACTGATTCTTCACAGTCATTGCCTTGTCTGCGGCGCAGCCGCAACCTTTTGCACATCCGCCCGCGTTTCGCTTGTCGAATGCTTTCCATACGCGCCAGCCCATAAAGACAACTGCTGCCAGAAAAAGGATTAGTATGATGATCTGTTGTCCCATGCCTTAGTAACAGCCGCTTTTTACCAATTGTTCCTGGCTGCGAGCTGAAATGCGTGCTGATAGTGATGTTCGCTGTGCCAGGCGTAATTTGCGATCACTTCGTCGAGGCGGAAAACGCGGCCGGTTGCTGGATGCGTGTAAGTTCTCGCCAAATCCTTTTCATCCATTGAATTAAGCAGCAGAACCCAGCGCAAATGAATGTAACGAAGCAACTGGATCGAAAGCTCCACCTGTGCCATTTTGGCATCCGGAAGCTCGGCCCAAAGCTGCTCTTCATAAGGCTTTATCACGGGATTATCCTCTGTCATCGCTAGCCTGCACCGCACATAAGCATTCATATGGCTGTCTGCAACGTGATGGATCAACTGCCTGATCGTCCAGCCATCCGGGCGGTAGGGCGTATTATATTTATCATCGTCCCAACCTCCCAACAGATTGATAAACTTGGAAGGCAATGCGCTGATGATCTGAATGTTTGACTTAACTTCTGCCGGCGTGTAACTGTCCTGAAATTGAAATTTGCCGATCGGGTATTTGAGCTGCTCTATGTCCATGGCCTGAGTTATGAATGATGCTAATTGTCAGAAATTCTCTCTGATCACTTCTACAAGTTCTTTGTGGCCGCCTGCGGCAGCAATGATGTCGCCTCCAAAAAGGTAATTGTCGCCGCCGTTGAAGTCGGTTACCGTGCCGCCACCTTCTTTGATCATCAGCACACCTGCCGCCATATCCCAGGAATTGAGGTTATACTCGTAAAACCCATCAAACCGGCCTGCTGCGACGTAGGCAAGATCTACGGCGGCTGCTCCCATTCTTCTGATGCCGTGTGTTTTTTGCATAAGCAGTTCGAGAATGTACATGTAACGCTTCTGTTTCTCGAATTTATAGTAGGGGAAACCGGTGGCGATCAGGCTGTCAGCCAGCGATTCTACATTGGAAACCTTCATTTGCTTGCCATTGCACCAAGCGCCACCTCCCTGCCATGCATAAAACATTTCATTGAGACTGGGTTCGTGGATCACGCCAACGAGTAATTCTTTTCCTCTTGCTAATCCTACACTGACGCAATAAACGGGGATTCCGTGAATGAAATTCGTCGTTCCGTCCAGCGGGTCAATGATCCAGTTCAATGCGGAAGGATCCGGTTCCTGGCCGGTTGTGCCTTCTTCGGTGATGAAACTTGCTTCGGGAAGCAGTGCATTAAGTCCGGCCACCAGCAATTTTTCTGCTTCCTTATCGACGTAGGAAACAAGATTGTTGAGGTCTTTGTATTCAATTTTGTCACGCGAAAACAAAGCTGCTTCCTGCTGAATAAAGGATGACGCCTGCCTTACGATTTCTATGGTTTGTTGTGTAAGCTGTTCAAGATTCATTACTATATTATCCTTTCTGGGGAATTTTAGAGAGTGAATTATTCATGTAGTATACCCGGATAACCAATGTTAAAATGATCGGGATTACGACATAATTATGTTTTAACAAATTACCTGTTGCGCAAAGTAAGAGAAATCCGTAAAATATCAACAAGAACGAGAACCACGATGGTTTCTTCTTTTTCGAAATCTGGAAAATCAACGGCATCCAGAGCGGGAACGCCCATAAAATATCATAATTCCATTTGGTATCGTTGTGCTCGGTGGCAAACCATAGCAATGTCAGTAGCCAGCCTGCAAGGCCAACAATTGAAAAAAGTATTTTGTCTAAAAGAAAATTTAACTTCTCTTTTTTAATCTGCCAGTAAGTGATGGCTAACGTGAGCACCGCGAGGGTCCAGAAGACGATCATTGGCGTGAAAATGCCCGTGTAGTTACGCGGCTCGGCTTTGAAATATTCATTCGTGGATTTCACAAGCGGCGTTAAACCCGAAGCGGTTTTAACGCGGGCGTCGGCAAATGCAATGGCCAGGTTATCAGGTAAAAAGGTCGCCTGCTCAGGTGTGGCGATTTCATCCGCGGGCGTTCCCAAAGCAAGGTCCATCCCAAAGTCCGCCCAGGGATTTTGCTTGAATGCATAGCGGTCTATCCACTGTCTGAAACTCAGTTTTTCATGCGTATAACCTTTGTAAACCAAACTGTCGCCGCAGGCTTCTTTCAATGCCACTGCCAATCTGCTCGCGCAGTTGTCGTAGAAAAATTTGTAAGAATAAACCCTGTTTTGAGGCAGGTAATTGGTTTCCAGATAGTTGTATAGCTTTTGCTTTTGCGGAATGCTCAAATTGAGCACTTGTTCGGAAATGGAGCGATTTTCGGCGCGGTAATAATCAAGCTGAGGCCCAAGCGGGTGAACTGAAATGCTATATGGCAAATAGCCGCGCATGAAATTGATATAAAAATTGCCCTGGTCAAAACTGAATGTTCCGTAGCTGTAAGCATTATCGATGCGCAGGACAGGATCGTAAACCCAAAGCACGCTATGTCCAAAACCCGAATATAATTCGTCTCCGGGGCCGAATGTAACGAGACTAACCTTTGCTTCCGGGCTTAATGTGGCAAACTGGGCGCTTGCGAATGTTTTCGTCAGTAAAAAAATGGCGACAAACGCAATGAACCTATAAATTTTAATCCTCATATTTATCTGATTTCTTTTTCTCTTCAACTTTTCCGGCCAGGATGATCACGATTTCGCCTTTGATGGTTTTTTCCGAAAAGTAGGCAATCACCTCGTCGAGCGTTCCCCGGACATTTTCTTCATATATTTTGGTCAATTCGCGGGCAACTGAAACTTGTCTGTCAGCTCCAAAATACTCGGCAAACTGCTGTAAAGCTTTCACTAATCGGTGCGGAGATTCGTAGAATATCATCGTTCGCTCTTCCGATGTCAGATTTTGCAAACGTGTTTGGCGTCCTTTTTTATGGGGTAAAAAACCTTCGAATGTAAACCGGTCGCTCGGTAAGCCGGAGTTAACCAATGCAGGCACAAAGGCAGTAGGCCCAGGCAGACATTCAACCTGAATGCCATGCTTGATACATTCCCTGACCAGCAAAAACCCGGGATCAGATACAGCAGGTGTTCCGGCATCCGAAACGAGCGCCATACTTTCGCCTTTCAGGATCCGTTCCACCACCCGCGTAACCGTTTGGTGCTCATTATGAATATGATAGCTGTGCATGGGCTTGGAAATGCCCAAATGTTTCAACAGCGAACCGGATGTACGGGTGTCTTCCGCCAGAACTACGTCCACACTTTTTAAAACATTGATGGCGCGAAGTGTAATATCTTCCAGGTTGCCGATGGGCGTGGGGACTATATAAAGTTTCATTGAATGCAAATGGGCTCAAATGGCCGGCCACGCAGTTATTTTTTAGTTTTTTCAAAAATCTTATCAATAGCAGCAGCGAGATTTTTGTCTTTTTCTGTGACAATGTCGCCTGCGTCGTGTGTGTTCAGTTCAAATGTCACTTTGTTATAAGTGTTGGTCCAAAATGGATGATGGTCCATTTCATCCACTGTTTTCGCGACCTCGGTCATAAAGGCAAACGCCTCCTTGAAATCCTTGAAAGTGAAGCTCTTCTTCAATTTGTTATCGTCCTCTTTCCACATATCGTTTCGCGTTTATTTTATTAAAATCCTTTAAAACGGCATAATAAAACGAATATACGAGGTTTATGTATCTTTTTAAATTATTAGGTTAAATAGCCGAATCGGGTTTGATGAAGTATATTTGAACTTTGATCAGGTTCATATCCTTATTAAAGTATAATAGCCAAATGGGCGCCGCACCTGACGCGCGGACATCGCTTCAAATGGTCTATGAAACATTTACAATTAAACAAAACTCCGCTGAAACAACGGGGTAAGTATTATGAAAGTAGAACTTGTTCGTGTTAATGACGCCTTTCATTTTGAAGGGAGCGGTTCATCAGAAGTAAAAGTGCATACAGACGGCTCGCCTGAAATCGGCGGAAGTAACCTGGGTGTGCGGCCTATGGAATTATTGTTAATGGGCCTGGCAAGTTGCAGCGCTATCGATGTGGTGCTGATCCTCAAAAAACAACGCCAGGACATTACCGACTTTCGCGTTACCGCCGATGGCGACCGCACCCAGGAAGCGGATACGCAGCGCAAGCCATTTACCAAGATCCATCTGACTTTTAAATTTGCCGGTAACAATCTGGACGAAAGTAAAATAAACCGCGCGATCGGTTTGTCCATGGAAAAATACTGCTCGGCAACAGCTCAGCTGGAAGCGCTTGCAACGATTACTTATGACGTTGAAATCGCAACCGTTTAATTAACATTATCTTCTTTTAAAAAAGCATTAATTACATCGCAATGCAGCAATACCAGGATTTGTTACGCCATGTACTCAAACACGGAGTTCGCAAAACCGATCGCACCGGCACAGGAACGGTCAGTGTTTTTGGTTATCAGATGCGCTTCAACCTGAAAGACGGATTTCCGCTGGTTACCACCAAAAAAGTGCATACGAAATCGATCATTCACGAGCTTTTGTGGTTTTTGAAAGGCGATACCAACACGAAATATCTGAAAGACAACGGCGTCTCGATCTGGGACGAATGGGCGGATGAAAATGGCGATCTGGGACCGGTTTATGGAAAGCAGTGGAGAAGCTGGGAAGGCCCGAATGGTAAGACGGTGGATCAGTTGCAGGAAGTTTTGAAGCAACTTAAAAACTCGCCGGATTCGCGTAGGATTATTGTTTCGGCATGGAATCCGTCACAGTTGTCAGAAATGAAATTGCAGCCTTGTCACGCTTTGTTCCAGTTTTATGTGGCTCCGCCGGATGAAGATGCGGGCGAAACAAAGGGGAAATTATCCTGCCAGCTTTACCAGCGCAGCGCGGATGTTTTTCTGGGAGTTCCATTCAACATTGCGAGTTACGCATTGCTTACCATGATGATCGCGCAGGAATGTGACCTCGATCTGGGTGATTTTATCTGGACCGGGGGGGATACGCACATTTATCTTAATCATTTGGAGCAAGTCGGCTTGCAGCTCAGCCGCGAACCACGTGCGCTTCCTAAAATGGTCATTAATCCGGAGGTCAAAAGTGTTTTTGATTTCAAATTCGAGGATTTTGAACTGCAAGATTATAGTCCCTGGCCGGGAATCAAAGCTCCGGTTGCGGTTTAGCAATTTCGCCGGATGAGCATTCAATATATTTTAGAGATTATTGGGACATTTGCTTTTGCTATTTCCGGCGCCCTGGCTGTGAAAGATCAGAAGCACCAGGACTGGTTTGGCGCAAGTTTCACGGCTTTTATTTCATCCATCGGCGGCGGAACATTACGGGATATTTTGCTGGACAGTTACCCGCTCGTCTGGATCAGTGACATCACGATCATTTATGCCATTATGGCGGGGATTCTGGTCACTTTTATATTCTATAAATTTCTCCTGAAACTTCGCAAAACGCTTTTTCTGTTCGACACATTCGGGATTGCATTATTCACCATTGTAGGAACAGAAAAGGCGTTGCATTTGGGCGTCAGGCCAGAGATAGCAGTCATTATGGGCGTCTTTACCGCTACGATGGGCGGCGTAATACGCGACGTCATGACGAACGAAATACCGATCATTTACCGAAAAGAAGTTTATGCAACGGCTTGTTTTGCAGGGGCTTGCAGTTATTTGTTATTAGATAGCGTCGGAGCGGGACGTAATGTTGCTTTTATCTCTGCATCGCTGGTTATCATTGCCATCCGGATTTTAGCAGTTCGTTATCATTGGAGCGTGCCGCGGTTTTTTCGCTAGCACTGACGAGGGTGTAGCGTCGCAAATGTCGTTTACATGCCTCCGGCATTAACATTTTGCGTCAAATCTTCTTTTTGCTACCAATATTACGTCGCTCTGCGACTTGCGTTCTGGTAGGAAATGCCGGAGGCATGAAATGTTGGTAGAAGTAATGTTTGCGCTGCGTTTAAAATGCCGGAGGCATGCCAACTTGGTAGGAACCATGTTTGTGCGAAAATGGCAAATCCCGGAGGGATGTAACAACCAACATTGAGCAAAAAAAGGGATGCGACAAAATCTGCCGCATCCCCGTATCATTTGAAACATTCTTTTTTTAACTCTTCTTTTTCTTCCCTTTTACAGATGAAACGGCCTGTTTTGGTGCGGCGGAGACTTTGGATTGGATCTGCTTGATTCCGTTTTCAATTTGTCCTTTGTAGAAACTTGTGAAAGCGACATCATTCGCTGTACTTCCAGATGTCAATGCTTTTTGGGCAACCGGCAACGCTTCTGCATTCTTACCAAGTTTGCTCAAAATCTGTGCTTTAAGCCATAAATTTGAATAGGATTCTTTTAGGCCAATCGCTTTGTCAACAAGGGAAAGTGCGACCTGCAGGTCTTTGCCTTTGGACAACAAATAACCAGCGGTGCTTTGTAATGCGGCAACGTCTTCCGGCTTTTCGGCAACGGCCTTGTTCAGGCCGGCCATGGTAAGTGACTCAGTGCTTACTGCCAGCGGCACAGGAACATTAACAGACGACCAAGCAAGGTTCAGGTAACCCGTGCTGTCGGAAGCTGGCTCAATGCTGATCCTGAAACTTTCTGTGAACTCCGCGGAAGTTGGAACGACCATTACTCGTGCTACATCATCTGATTCTTTATAATCCTGCGTGCCTCCCTGGTTAAAGTTTTTATTCAAAATCACTGTCCAGGCTGCTCCTGATGGGATGGAGAACAATGCGTATTTACCCGCAGGCACCTTTTTGCCTCCGAATGAAAAGTCTGTTCCGGCCTCGAAAATCGTTGCCATGTTCGCACCGGTGCGCCAGATCTGGTTATAGGGTGCCAATTCTGAGCTGTCTGCAAATACTTTTCTGCCTTTAAGCGCTGGGCGTGAGTATTTTACGGAGAAATCAGTCACTCCAATACTCTGCATAACCGTAGCGGACGGACTAGCCTGCGGCGTGCGTTGTCCGATGGCTGATGTGACCAGTAATGCGGCAAGGGATACTGATAATAAATACTTTTTCATTTCTTAATAAGGTGGTTTATTTCTTGAAGTATTAAACTTGTGGTGAAATTAGAATGAAAAAATCACATAGCCTACATGAAGCGGAATAGTTTGCTTGCCCTCCTGAATGCCTATACGCCGGAAGATGGAACTGAAAAAGAGATGTATCTGGACACGATTGCTTTCATCAAAGCGCACGCGGATTGCTTCGAACGATCGCTCGAAATTGGCCACATTACTGCTTCGGGGCTGGTGCTTTCACCGGACGAGCAATCGGTGCTGCTCATGCATCATCAAAAACTGGGACGCTGGTTACAGCCTGGCGGACATTGCGATGGCGATCCTGATACAGAACAGGTTGCGCGCAAAGAGGTCTGGGAAGAAACTGGGATTCACCATTTAGAATTGTATCAGCAGGGCATTTTTGACGTAGATATTCACCTTATCCCGGAGCGAAAAGGCCTTCCTGCGCATAACCACTACGACATTCGATTTGCTTTTAGGGCTGCTCCCGGACAGGAAATTGTTGTGAATGATGAGTCGCTGGATGTGCAGTGGATCCCTTTGAACAATGTGGAGCAGCTCAATGATTCTGAGTCTGTTGTGCGAATGATCCGGAAGATTACTGCTTGATGAATTTCAGCGACTTTTCATGGTTATCAACGCGGATTTTAACCAGATATAGCCCCGCAGATAACTGATTTGCAGCAATGGGTTGCACACTGCTTAGCCTTGATTCCGAGATACTCAATGTTGCACCATTCAATCCATACAGGCTTAGTGTTGCTTTTTTGCCAATCAAATGCTGTGGAATAGAGAGGCTTGCGTTTTCCAGAACGGGATTTGGAGACAGTACAATTGCTTTCAAGAAGTCGCTCTCCGTTCCCAGCGGCGTATATTCAGTCTGAATGATCTGCTCCGCTTTCACAGCGCTTGGAACACCATATCCAAGCAAGTTGTCCGGCGCGCTCGCCTGGTGCCCCGATTTTTTGATGACATTAATCAGTTGCTGCGCAGAAAGATTGGGATACGCCTGCCATAAAATCGTAGCAAAACCAGCGATTAAGGGAGAAGAAAAAGACGTTCCGTTACTGCTGGCTACATTTCCTGATGTGTTACCGATCACAGCCCCCAAACCAACGGCCGCAACATCGGGCTTTTGCTGGCCTGCTGCATTAGGCCCGACCGAGCTTAATGCTGTGTACGCACGCTCATAATTGGTTGCTCCGACCGTTAAAACAGAATCAACATCCGCAGGAGCTGTAATAAAATGCCATGCTTTATTTCCCTCATTTCCCGCAGAAACGACCACCAGCATGCCTGTACGCGTGGCATAACGTGCTGCACGGCTTACAATGGTGGTTTTTCCGTCCATATCGTCGTAGGTGTAATTGTATTCCGGCTTATCAAATTCGGCGTCAAACTCACTATAACCTAATGACGAGTTGATCACATCCGCACCTACGCTGTCCGCACGTTCGGCGGCCATAAGCCAGGCAATTTCTTCATAAGGTGATTCCAAAAAATCGTTTTCTGTTCGGTAAAGGGCATAAGTTGCCTTAAATGCTGCGCCAATCATTGTTCCTGACTGGTAGGCGGCCATGGTTGACATTACCTGCAAACCGTGTGAACCGTCGTTGTAAACGTCGGCTTCACGGCTCATGAAATCGTAAGTATCCAGAACCCTGTCTTCATCCCGCAGCGGTTTCAGGAACCCCACCTGGTCACCATTTGCGAAGCCGTTGTCCAGAATGGCGATCAGCATATTTTCTCCGTGGAAACCTTTGTTATGCAGCTCGGGAACGTCCATTAGCGCGAGTTGTGCATTCATGTTCCCGTAATTAAGGTCTTCTGCTGTTGCTAATTTTCGGTTCAAAGCACCAATGCGTTCTACGCCGGGAGATTTGCCACTGATATTGGCAACGGGAAGATCGAATTCGATGCCTTTAAAAAACGCGAGCTTTTTGATATTTGCCAGTTGAGCAGCATTGGCTTCAACCACTGCGCCATTAAACCAGCGGGATGTGAAAATGACCGAAGCACCTAGCTGTTTGATTGCAGATGTATAAGTTTGGTTTACTGGAAAATCACGCGTGGTAACGGGAATATTTTGTTTGGTTCGTCTTTCGATCGCGCGCACCGACAAGTATTCGGCCGGTTTATCAATGGAAAATGTGGTGTTGTTTTTGTCCGTGAACAGGACAAAATAGCGCGGGTTGCTTTGCGCAAGACAAAGGTTCAGGCAGAGAAATGAGGTAAAAAGTGTGGTTAGTATAGTTCGGATCATGGTTGTCAAATTTAGACTGTCTTTTCACCCGGAATCTTTCTGCCTCCCAAATGCGGACAATCGAGCAATGCACGGATGCCAGGGTAGGGAACTATGGTTTTTAAATATCCATAATTGTCTGCCAATGTAATTGTTTTATTATGATCTCCCATGGAAATATCAATGTCATTCATTCCAAACTGACACGGATGTTCGTAACCGGTTGCATGCGTAATTTCGATAATTTCCTTGGCAAGTGTGCTCATATAACTGTTAAAACGCTCGCTTTTCAATGTCGGATCAATGCCCGCTTCGAGCCATTTGTTGTTTGTTGCGATGCCGGTCGGGCAGCGGTTGGTATGGCAGGTTTGAGCCTGGATGCAGCCGATCGACATCATCGCCTCACGGGCAACATTAATGATGTCCGCACCCATAGAAAATGCCATCACCGCCTGAGCAGGAAGTCCGAGCTTCCCCGAAGCGATGAAAGTGATTTTATCAGTAAGATTTCTTTTTTGGAAGATTTTATAAACTGTGCTGAAAGCAAAAACCAATGGTAAAGACACGTGATCGGCAAAAGAAGGTGGCGCTGCACCTGTTCCTCCTTCGCCGCCATCAATGGTAATAAAATCGGGGCCTTTGCCGGTTTCAGCCATAATGTCTGCCAATTCTTCCCACATATCCGTCTTTCCCACAGCCGATTTCAACCCGACAGGCAAGCCCGTAGCAGCTGCCATGGCTTCGATAAAATCAACCATTTCCTTCACATTGGAAAAAGCGCTGTGATAGGGCGGAGAAACCACATCTTTGCCAATAGGCACACCCCGGATCTCCGCTATCTCGGCTGTGATCTTGCTGGCAGGCAGCACGCCGCCTTTTCCGGGTTTTGCACCTTGTGAAAGTTTGAGCTCGATCAATCGTACAAAGGGATTCAGCTGCGTCATTTTCACGAGCTTTTCCATCACAAAATTGCCGTCATCATCCCGGACGCCAAAGTATGACGTTCCCATATTAAAAACCACATCCGCTCCAAACTTGTGGTATGGCGACAATCCGCCTTCGCCGGTGTTGTGGTAATTGCCGAATTTGAATGATCCTTTATTCAACGATTCAATAGCGCGCGAGGAAAGTGAACCGAAGCTCATTGCGCTTACATTCACGATCGAACGAGGTCGGTATGGACGCTTCCGGTTATGAAATTCACCGATTACTTTGGCAGATGGAATAGTATAATGATGCGGATCATTGCCGTTTTTGACATGATGGCTGTGCGTAGAATCGAGCCTGAAAGGCAACATTGCCGGCTTTATGAGTACATAACCCGCTTCTTGCATATTTTGGTCTGTACCAAAACCCTGGTAATTGTTTTCTTTTTTGGAAGAAGCGTAGATCCAGGATCGCTGGCGGCGGTTGAAAGGCAGCTCTTCGCGGTTGTTGGCGACAATATACTGCCGCAATTCGGGGCCGATCGTTTCCAGCATGTAACGGAAATGCCCTACCAGTGGAAAATTATGCTGGATCGTGTGCTTCCGCTGTAAAATGTCCCTTATCGCAATGATTACCGGAATCAGGATCAGGTATACCCAGAAAGGGACAGCAGCAAAAAACGACGCAACATTTTCCATGAACTCAGGGTTTAAATGATCGGAAGGTCAGACCTCTTCCCAGGTTGTAACCACTGAGAGGTCTTTCCAGTAACCAGGATATGATTTTACAACAACGCCTGGTTCTTCAATAATGATAGGAGCGACCATTCCGGCTGGCGCAAATGCCATGGCCATGCGGTGGTCATCATACGTATGAATGGAGGGGGTTTCTTTTAATTCAAAACCCGGGATTTGAGCAACTTCGTAAAGATGGTCTTTTTCCACTTCTTTCAGCGTTGCGCCTAATTTCTGCAATTCCTGCTGCAAAGCGAAAACACGGTCAGTTTCCTTTATTTTCAGGCTTTCAATCCCGGTTAGGGATAATCTGATGCCTTTTACTGCGCAGCAAACCGCAACGGTTTGCGCTAAGTCCGGGCAATCTGTGAAATCCCAGCCTATGGATGCTGCAGGGGCGATTTTGGTTAAAAGAACGCCTCTGTCTGTAAAAACACTTTCCACGCCCAGGTGGCGCATAATGTCAACAATGGCGCTATCGCCTTGTAATGAGTCTTTTTTTAATCCCAACAATTCCACTTCGGCATCTTCGGCCAGTGCCACGATGCTATACCAGTAACTTGCACCGGACCAATCAGATTCAATCGCATAAGGATGCGGCTGATATTTGAAGGGAGGGATAATAATGGTATTTGCATGCCAGTCCGCTTTGTATTCTATACCGAAATGTGCCATTTGATTCAATGTCATTTCGATATAAGGCTTCGAGCCGACTTCACCTTCCAGCCTGATTTTCAATCCGCTTGGTAATCCCGGCGCGATCAGCAGCAATGCGGAAATGTACTGGCTGCTGACATCGCCGCGCATAGCAATCTCATTTTGGCCAGAATAGGTAAAACCGTTCAGTTTCAACGGTGGATAACCTGTTTCTTTTTGATATTCAATGTCTGCTCCCAAAACCCTTAGCGCATCCACCAGGATTCCGATCGGCCTTTCACACATACGCGGTGTACCTGTCATAATTTTGGTCTGATCGGTCACTGCAAAATAGGCAGTTAGGAAACGCATTGTGGTTCCCGCATCAATCACATCAGCAACAGTTTCATTAGAATTGAGCAGCCTGAGCATGGTTTGCGAATCGCGGGCTTCTGAAATGTTGGAAAGCTCGCATTTAAAACCGGTCAAAGCATTAATGATCAAAGCACGATTGCATTCACTTTTAGAAGCTGCAAGTCGTATTTCTGCGCGGATTGATTTTTGGGGTGGGTGGACTAGAATGGATTTCACGTAATTCGGTAAGTATTAATATGTTTCCAGGACTTTGAGTTTATTCCTGCTATTTATTTTAAGCGATGAGAAAGTCAGTTTGTAGCAAACAAAACCCGCTGCAATGAATGCGCCGCCTACAACAAGGGATGATGCATCGGTTGTAAATCTTTTGTCATCAATTCCTTTGTTAAAAAAATCAGCTCCCACGTAAATCAGGCCGGCAAGCGGCAGTAATGGTGCTAATTGTGAAATGAACGGGATCCGACGGGACACTTTCATCAGGCGGATATCTTTCAAAAGGATTTCCTGATAATCCATCCTTCCCACTGCTTCGTTAATGATGGCAATGCTAAAAGAAGAATCGCTGACGCTGGCTATAGTTTCGTTGAAACGGATGGTTTCATTATGCATCCGGAACTTAATGTTGTCGCCGGGGAAAAAGCGGTATCTGTGAAAACCGCCGATCATCGGCGAGGCGTCGAGCACCAGATATTTTTGTCCGGGCGTTGCAATTACCCGGCTTGTATTGCCTTGTTTGAGAAAAAGTTCTTCGCTTGAAAGTGCTTTTTTAGCATCATAATGATCTTGCGACCATGCCTGAGGACTTCCTGTAACTAGTAAAATGACGATAACGAAAAGCTGTCTCATAGCAATAAAAGAATGTTTCAAATATAGGGAATCATTCTTTTAAACGGGCAAAAGTGTTGCATTGTTGCTCATATTTTAAGTGTAAATTAATCTCCCTCAGGTGTTTCTTCCCGCGGAACTTTTACAGAAACTCCACCTGAAACAAGCATTTTCATTACATCTGTTGAACTCGCGTCAAGCACCACCACATGCTCGGCGGGAACAATGAACAATTCGCCTGACAAGGAGTAGGACAGTGGCATATATACGGCCACATGATCTGCGATGTTGAGGTGGCTCAGGTCCGTTTGCGTAATAAAACCGATCTTTTTGATTTGTGTTTCCCTATACATGGTCACGAGCACGGGTTGGTTAAATTTCTTTTTATCCCCCACAAAAGCCAGGATCAGGTCTTTGATAGAATAATAGATCAGGCTCACCAGCGGAATGCGCCGCATAATGCTTTCGGCGAACCGGACGAAGGACTGAGGAACAATGGTAGAAAAGAAAAAACCTAAAAAGATGATGAAAAGAATAATCAGCACTATGCCCAGGCCGGGCAGATAAACATATTGATTGTTTGAAATGGGAATGTCAACCGAAATAATGTTATCCAGATATTCCACGCCCGTCCAGATGATCAGTCCCGTCGCATACAAAGGTGCTACGAGGACAAGTCCGCGGATGAAATAACGGATAATGCGTTTCAAAACAGAATTCTTACTTTCCATTGGTATTGTTTCCGTTAGCTGGCGGAGAGAGCGGTGGAGGTGAACAGATTTTTATGAAATATTGGACGATGCGAATTGAATTAGGATATTTGCAGCGCCCTGCGTGCAAATTCGGGGAATGCAGGTAAAATTAAAAAGAAGTTCACTCATTTGACGTATATGTATCAGGCCAGTTATTTAAAACATTTCACGGAGGAGGTTTTTCTTGCCATAGGATGCTCGCCGGAAGAGGCGAAACTGGCTGCTACGGTCCTGGTAAGCGCCGATTTGCGCGGTGTGGATTCTCACGGAATCGCCCGTTTGGCTGGTTATGTGCGCCTGTATGATCACGGCAGACTTAATCCAAATCCGGAAGTGAAAGTGGTTTATGAAACGCCAAGCACTGCTGTTGTGGACGGCGATAAAGGTCTGGGACTAGTTGTAGCGCCAAAAGCAATGGAGATTGCAATGGAAAAGGCTGAAAAAGTAGGTTCTGGCTGGGTTTCCGTCCGTAATTCGAACCACTTTGGCATTGCAGGATATCATGCAATGCTGGCTTTGGAGAAAGATATGATTGGCTGGACCATGACGAATGCTGCGCCTTTGGTAACACCTACATTTTCACTGGATAAATTGTTGGGAACCAATCCGATAGCTGTTGCTGTACCAGCTTTGACGGAACCGGCATTTGTTGCAGATTTTGCATCAACGGCTGTTGCCTACGGCAAATTTGAAATATTACAGCGTAAAGGTTTGCCCGCCCCATTAGGATGGGCTCAGGACGCGGAAGGAAATGCCACAACCGATTCCAATGCTGTTAAAAGCGGCGGTGGTTTGCTGCCGCTGGGCTCGGATCGGGAACATGGCAGTCACAAAGGTTACGGGCTGGGCGCCATTGTAGACATATTTTCGGGAGTCCTTTCAGGCGCTAACTTTGGCCCCTGGGTTCCACCATTTGCAACCGCTGGATTTATGACAGCCCAGCAAGGTGTAGGATTAGGAACGGGACATTTTCTGGGTGCCATGCGTGTGGATGGTTTTCGCCCGGCCGGGGAATTTAAGCAGGATATGGATAAATGGATCAAAGCATTCCGCGGCGCGCGGGCTGTGGACGGTCAAAAAGTGCTTATTCCCGGTGATCCTGAGCGGGAAAGTGAAGCGGATCGCAGCATCAATGGGATTCATTTACTGGAACCAGTCGTTTTGTCATTAGAGGAGTTAGCCAAAAGATTTGGCATACCCTTTGAAATAAATTTATAATTAGCCGTATCACTTATGTCGCGTAATTTCAAAGTAGGATTGTTTGTCACAATAGCAATTCTTACCACCACATTCACATTTTACTTTTGGCAGATCTTCAAAACACCGAACCTGCAAGTGGACAAGCAGTCGAGCTTTGCTTTGCTGATCCCTGAGAAAGCTACATATAAAACGGTCCTGGATTCGCTGAACAAGCACGATGTGATCAATGATCATATTTCGTTTCAATTTTTGGCCAAGCTTTTGAACTATCCTGACAAGGTGAAGCCGGGAAGATATGTGATCAAGGCTAATTCCAATAATTACGAAGTTGTTAAGAAACTTGCGGCTGGAAATCAGGATGCCGTGAAGCTTACATTCAACAATATCAGACTGAAGGAAGACCTGATTACCAGGATCGGAAGTCGTTTTGAATTTGGTGAAGATAATTTCAGAAAAGCTTTGAATGACCCGGCTGTTTGCAATAAATATGGATTGGATACGCTCACGATCGTTTCCATGTTTTTGCCAAATACCTATGAAATTTACTGGACAACGGGCACTGAAAAATTCCTGGACCGGATGCACAGCGAATACAAGAAATACTGGAACGAAGAGAGAACTGCAAAAGCCAAAGCAATCGGTCTCACACCGGTGCAGGTTTCAATTCTGGCTTCCATTGTGGAAGAAGAGCAGGCGCGGAAAGTGGATGAAAGGGCCAAAGTGGCAGGACTTTACATGAATCGCCTGAATGCGCAGATGCCGTTGCAAGCCGATCCCACTATTAAATTTGCGTTACAGGATTTTGCTATCAAGCGCATTTTGAACGGTCAGCTTTTGATCAAATCACCTTACAACACCTATGTAAACGTGGGCTTGCCTCCCGGCCCAATCCGTGTGGCAGACTTCAATTCACTGGACGCCGTGCTCAATTACGACAAGCACGATTATGTATATATGTGCGCCAAAGCGGACCTCTCTGGTTACCACGCATTTGCGACCAATTATACCGATCACCTGAACAACGCACGCATGTATCAGGCTGAATTGAACCGACTCAAAATCATGAAATAATGTTCATTCACGAAGTTAAGGGCGTAAGGGTCCGGTATGCGGATACGGACCAGATGGGATATGTGTATTATGGAAATTATGCCCGTTATTACGAAATTGGAAGAGTAGAGGCATTGCGAAGTTTGGACTTTCATTACAAAGTGATGGAAGATGAGGGCGTGATGATGCCGGTTTACGAAAATCGGTCGCGCTACATTAAGCCCGCACGCTATGATGATGAGCTTAGTATCCGGGTAACTTTACAGGAAATGCCTGGTATAAGAGTTGTTTTTCATTATGAGATCCGGAATCAGCTCAATGTGCTGCTCAATACGGGTGAAACGACCTTGGTTTTTCAGCGCCGTGACAATGGAAAGCTCTGCATGGCTCCCGAAAAACTCCTTAACAAGCTGAGACCTTATTTCGAAATTTAAAGTAACCGCCTATGCTTGAGAAACTGTTGAAAAATCGTCACGTCAAGCGGCTTATTGTTTGGTTACAGCAGACCGTTTTTCTGGGCGGGACAGTTTCTTTGTACGACGTTTTGGTGAACCTGGTGAGGAGCAACCGGAAATACGACATTGACCAACGCGCTTCTGCGGTTGCTTACAGCCTTACCCTGGCATTGTTTCCGGCGGTAATCTTCCTTTTTACATTAATTCCCTACATTCCGATTGAACACCTGGATCAGCAGATCATGGAATTGCTGCGCGAAAATGTGCCGAGCGGCATCTATGAAGATGCGGATCAGACGATCGTAGACATTATCAGCAGGCCGAGAAAAGGCGTGCTTTCGTTCGGTTTTATTTTCGCAATGATCGCTTCGACGAACGGAATGATGTCGTTAATGCGCTCATTTGATATGGTTTATGATGATAATGAGACGCGTGGGTTTTTGAAATTGAGGATCATCGCGACATTGCTGACATTGCTCTTAATCGTAGTTCTTTTTCTATCAGTAATCCTCCTGATTGTAGGCGATGCCGTGATGAACATTCTCAGCGACTGGAACATTCTGCGAGACAATTGGATCATCGTTTTGCTGAACATTACACGTTATCTGATCAGTTTTGGCTCATTAATGCTGACAATCTCCCTGATATACAGATTTGCACCTTCCCATGGCAGGCAATTTAATTTTATCAATGCCGGCTCCATTATTTCCTCTGTGCTTATCCTTTCTGCGACTTACGGATTTTCATTTTACCTGTCCCGGTTTAGCTCTTATAACAAGCTTTACGGCTCAATAGGAACGATGATAGCGCTAATGATCTGGCTTTATCTGCTGGCATTTGTTATCATTCTTGGTTTTGAGATCAATGCAGGAATTAACACCGCCGCCAGGGCAAAAGCTATTGCCAAACGTTGATTTACCGCAAACTAACTACTTTTCTGACATCATTTGATTGTTGCTAATTTTGTGAATTACAGCTTCATAAAAACTAAAAACAAGGCTGTGGGGACCGGAATCGCGATACTGCGTGTTGAAAATGAAAGAAAAGGAAAAACCATTGGTGACTGTTATTCTGACAGCCTACAATCAGGAAAAATACGTTGGCGAAACACTCAAATCTGTATTTGACCAAACTTACACGAACCTCGAACTCATTGTCATTGACAATGCCAGCACAGACGACTCAATACTTGTCATAGAGGCCTTTAAAAATGCGTCAAGGAATTTTTTATTTATCAAAAACAGAAGAAATTCCGGCTTATGCGCTGCATTTAATCACGGACTTTCTATTGCCAGAGGAAAGTATGTGATTGATCTTTCCGGCGACGATCTGCTCATGCCAGACCGCATTGAAAAACAGGTGGAAGCTTTTGAATTGCTTGCGGAAGATTTTGCAGTTGTTTTTTCGAATGCCAAATACATCAGTCCGGCAGGTAAGGAGCTCGACGATCATTATACCGTGGACCCGAATGGCAGCGCAATCAGGCCAGTTCCTTCCGGGGACGTTTATAAGAATGTGCTGGAAAGATATTTCATATGCACGCCTACCATGATGATGCGTACTAGCACGATGCTTGAACTCGGCGGTTATGATGAAACGCTCACATTCGAGGATTTTGACTTCTGGGTGCGCTCTGCGGCTAAGTATAAATATTTCTATCTCGATGAGATCCTGACCAGGAAACGGATTGTTCCCACTTCACTTTCCTCCATGGTCTATAAAAAAGGAAGCGGTATGCTGGCGTCTTATTATGCAGTTTGTAATAAAGCATACGACCTGAACAGGGACCAAAAAGAATTCGATCTTTTAGCCGCGCGTATCCGTACATTTATCAGAAAATGCTGGTATGCACAAGAATATGAACTAGCGGTTCGTTTTCGGGTTTTACTGAATTATATTGAGAATCCGGGATGGCAAACCGAGCTCATTGTGTTCATGTGCAGACTACATCTTCCTGTTAATTTTGCCTATCGTTTTTATATCAAAAACCTAAAAAAAGCGCTTAGTCAGGAAGGTTTTAGCTTTTAGAGTTGTTGTTTCAAAAAGTTGCTATTGCCTATGCCTGCTGAATTCATTAAAATTTACCCACAAAATCCTGACGAAAGAAGGATCCGTCAGGTTGTCGATGTGCTTCGCAACGGTGGTCTGGTTATTTATCCAACAGACACTGTTTATGGGCTTGGATGCGATATTTACAATTCAAGAGCCGTGGAAAAGATCGCCCGCATCAAGGGAATTAAGCCTCAGAAAAACGACTTTTCCTTCATTTGCTATGACCTGAGCCATATATCGGATTTTGCCAGAGTTGATAATTCGGCCTTCAAAATCATGAAAAGGGTTTTGCCAGGACCTTACACATTCATTCTGGAAGCCACGAGCGCAGTTCCGAAACTTTTGAATACAAATAAGAAAACGGTCGGAATCCGTGTACCCGATAATAACATTGCCCGTCTCATCGTAAAGGAACTTGGTAACCCTATTGTTACTACGTCAATTAAAGATGATGACGAAATTATCGAGTATTCCACTGACCCTGAGTTGATTTACGAAAAATTTCAACATCAGGTGGATCTTGTTATCGACGGCGGGTACGGCGGAAACATAGCTTCAACGATTGTGAAAGCAGACAGCGATGGTTTTGAGATAATTCGCGAGGGACTAGGAGATGTTAGTGTGTTTTCGTAAGTCAAAATTGTAATGTTTTAAGTTCGTTTGGTACAATGCAGCCTGGGCAAAATATTTATTATGAATTTTTTGATAATATCATAAGGCTTTACCATATTTGATAGTGTCAGAAATTTTGAGTAACCGTAACGAGATTACGGGAATACGGATCGAGTTACAGTATTTGCCTTGTCTAGCGTATTTTACCTGTTTATTAAAGTACGACCGTATTTACATTGATATTGAAGAGCGGTATGTGAAGCAGACCTATCGAAACAGATGCAGTGTGCTAACTGCGAATAAAATAGATTTGTTAACGGTTCCGGTCCAAGGATACGAGGCAGCCACCCCCACAAAAGATATAAAGATTGACTACGGCCAGGATTGGATCCGCCGTCATTTAGGCTGTTTGCAATCAGCTTACGGAAAATCCCCGTTTTACGAGTTTTATGCCCCGGAGCTTTTGCAGATATACGACAAAAAATTAGCATATCTCGTTGATTTGAATTATGAATTATTGACAATTTGTCTTAGATTGGTAGGAGTTAAAAAGGAAGTGCAGTACAATTTGTCAGGTGCGGTTATCGAGGAAAGCGGAGCATTTAATGCTATTTCCCTCATTAACAACAAGAAAAGCACATTTCCACCCGAATGTTACAAGCCTGAGCCTTATTACCAGACATTTGGGAATGATTTTGTAAGTAACTTGAGTATTATTGATTTACTATTTAATATGGGGCCGGAAGCAAGGAGTGTTTTGTTAAGATCCTGTAAGTTCCAGTAAAGCTATTTTGAACAAACGAGGATCAAGTAGCGTTTAGAATATTAAACACTTTTTTATTGCTGCATAATGGAAGCAAAATTTTCGAATAGAGTGAAGGAAGTAATCACGATGAGCCGGGAAGAAGCCCTTCGCCTCGGTCATGATTACATTGGAGCAGAGCATTTGTTGCTGGGAATGATTCGTGAAGGAGACGGAGTGGCGATTGGCTTATTAAAGAAGCTTGGCGTTTCTCTCGACGATGTCCGACAGACCATTGAGCAGGCAACAAAGGGCGCAGCGACCAATAACGTTAAGAATTTACAAAATATACCCCTGACAAGACAGTCGGAAAAAGTTTTGAAAATTACCTATCTGGAAGCCAAAATTTTTAAGAGTAATTTGATCGGAACAGAACATTTACTGCTTTCGATTTTGCGTGACGAGGACAATGTTGGCACCCAGATCCTGCATAAATTTAATGTTAACTACGAAGTCATCAAAGAAATGTTAGAATATCAATCATCAGGATCCAAGCCGCATATGGGGCCGGAGACCGAAGACGGAGATGATGAGGCAAGAGGAGGCATGTTTGGAGGAGGAAGCGGCTCCGCATCAGGAAAAGAATCAAAAGGAGCAGAGAAATCACGGACTCCGGTGTTGGATAACTTTGGACGCGACCTGACCAAAATGGCCGAGGTCGGTAAATTGGATCCGATCGTTGGACGTGAGAAGGAAATCGAACGTGTTGCCCAGATCCTTAGCCGTCGTAAAAAGAATAACCCGATCCTTATCGGTGAGCCCGGTGTAGGTAAAACTGCGATTGCAGAAGGTCTTGCATTGAGAATTGTTCAGAAAAAAGTGTCACGTGTGCTTTTCGGAAAACGCGTTGTAACGCTTGATTTAGCTTCTCTCGTTGCAGGAACGAAATATCGCGGACAGTTTGAAGAAAGAATGAAAGCTGTTATGAATGAACTGGAAAAATCTCCGGATGTGATCCTGTTCATTGATGAGCTTCATACGATCGTGGGCGCAGGTGGTGCTTCCGGTTCGCTGGATGCTTCAAACATGTTCAAACCTGCATTATCACGTGGAGAAATTCAATGTATCGGCGCTACGACATTGGACGAATATCGTCAGTACATTGAGAAGGACGGCGCATTGGCACGTCGTTTCCAGATGGTGATGGTGGATGCAACTTCCATTGAAGAAACCATTCAGATCCTCGAAAATATCAAAGATAAATACGAAGATCACCACCATGTGAATTACACGCCTGAATCGATCAGCACGGCTGTTAAGTTGTCTGAAAGATACATTACTGACCGTTTCTTGCCGGATAAGGCGATCGACGTTTTGGATGAAGTAGGAGCGCGAGTTCACATCAGCAACATTACAGTTCCCGAAGACATTCTTGTTCTTGAAGAGCAGATTGAAAATATCAAACAGGAAAAGAACAGGGTTGTTAAGAGCCAGAAATACGAAGAAGCAGCTCAATTAAGAGATCGCGAGAAAAAATTGATCGATCAGTTGGAGCGTGCGAAGTTGGCCTGGGAAGAGGAAACGAAACAAAAGCGTTACACCGTAACCGAACATAATGTAGCCGAAGTGGTTGCAATGATGACCGGCATTCCCGTAACCAATGTTTCCATGGATGAAGGCAAGAAACTGCTGAACATGGCTGACGAGCTGAAATCGAAAGTGATTGGTCAAAACCCACCGATTGAAAAGCTTACCAAAGCCATTCAACGCACAAGGGTTGGTTTGAAAGATCCTAAGAAACCAATTGGTTCATTTATATTCCTTGGACCAACAGGTGTAGGTAAAACAGAGCTTGCCAAAGTGCTTTCTTCTTATCTGTTTGACAAAGAAGACTCGCTGGTGCGCATTGATATGAGCGAATACATGGAGAAATTTAGCGTATCGCGTTTGGTTGGAGCGCCTCCGGGATATGTAGGCTATGAAGAAGGCGGACAGCTGACTGAAAAAATCAGACGTAAGCCTTACAGCGTAGTCCTTCTGGATGAGATCGAAAAAGCGCACCCGGATGTTTTCAACATTCTTTTACAGGTGCTTGACGATGGAATCTTGACAGATGGTCTGGGCCGCAGAGTGGATTTCAGAAATACGATCATTATCATGACTTCGAACATCGGAGCGCGTGATTTGAAAGATTTCGGATCCGGGATCGGTTTCTCTACCAAAGCGAAAACAGAAAATCAGGATGATATTATGAAAGGCACCATTCAAAGTGCTCTTCGGAAAGCATTTTCTCCTGAATTCCTGAACCGTTTGGATGACGTGATCGTTTTTAATTCGCTTCAACGCGAAGATTTACACCGAATCATTGACATTTCACTTGGTAAATTGTTCAACCGTGTGAAAGGTTTGGGATACGAAATAGAATTGACAATTCCTGCGAAGGACTTCTTATCGGAAAAAGGATACGATCCGCAATATGGAGCACGTCCTTTGAACCGGGCGATCCAAAAATATCTCGAAGATCCCGTAGCAGAGGAAATATTGAAAGGCGATTTGCGCGAAGGTGATGTGCTGGTTGCCAATCACGAAGAGAACAGTGAACAACTTGTTATCAGTGTTCGTAAAAAAGAAGAAGAACTTGCCAATTAATCGGCGGATCTTTTAAAGTAACAATTGCTTGAAGAGGCGGGTCATTTGATCCGCCTCTTTTTGTTAACATTCATTAGCAAGAATGAAATGCATATTTTAGTAAATAGTCGTTATGATTTAGTTTATATTTAGCCCAAGAAAATTATCATATCAAATGGGAATGAAATTCTGGAATACGAAGCTTTTTACAATTTTGAGCTTGCTGTTGAGCATTACCTGTTTACAAGCCCAGAAACTTTCTCCCGGCCCGCAAGTCCTCACTTTCCACTCCGATGCTGACGACACTGAGCAGCCTTACGGGTTATATGTCCCTAAGAATTTTGATGAAAACAAAAAATATCCGCTGGTTATCATGCTTCACGGAGCGGGTTCCAATCACCGCCTTGCGCTAAAACGCGTTTTTGGCAAAACTAACGCCGAAGGTGAAACGGATGTCGAAGCTAGCCGCTATTTTCAGTCCTGGGAAGATGTTGATTTTATCGTTGCTTCGCCTTATGCAAGAGGGACAGCGGGTTATCAGGGAATTCCCGAAGAAGACGTTTATGACGTCCTCGATGACGTGAAAAAGCGCTTTAAAATTGATGAAAATAAAACTTACCTGACAGGCTTGTCCATGGGTGGGGGAGGAACATTATGGATTGGGCTCACACGGCCTGACATTTGGGCAGCGATTGCGCCGGTTTGCCCTGCACCACCCGAAGGAACATTTGATCTGGCTTCTAATGCATTGAATTTCCCTGTCCACTTTTTTCATGGCGATGCAGATCCTGTTGTGCCGGTCGATGGGACGCGGAAATGGGTTCAGCATTTGCAGGATATTGGTGTTGAAGTGAGTTATAAGGAATTCGTGGATGTGAAGCACGACAGTTGGGTGAGCGCTTATGACAACGAATTTATCTTTGAATGGTTCGGGCATGCCGAACGCAACCCATTTCCTGACCGCGTGAAATTTGTAAGCAAGCAATACAAATATAATAAGGCGTTTTGGGTTCAGTTTGATAAAATCAACTTAGGGACTTTGGCCGAAATTGATGCAAATCTGAACAAGCCCAATGCTGCTACTATCACTACAAAAAATCTGTCTGCATTCACGGTTAATCTGAAAGGCCACCCGAAATTCAACCCTGCAACTAATGTAACTTTTACTATTGATGGGAAAGCTGTCACAGCCAAAACGGACAGCTCTCTTTCTTTTGTCAAAAACAATAATGTATGGGGAGTCGCAACTAACCCAATCGCGACGGGCTTAGTAAAGAAGGCAGGCGCAGAAGGGCCAATATATGAAGCTTTTTCCAGCCGCCATGTTTATGTCTATGGAACTGCTGACAACCCATCTCCCGAGGAATTAAAAAAGCGCGTTGAAGTTGCTAATCAGGCGGCAGACTGGTCACATTACCGGGGTGAATTCCTGGGAAGGATCATGTTTTTTCCCAGAGTTTTGTCCGACAAAGAAGTGCGTCCCAGCGATCTGGAAACCAGTAATCTCATCTTGTTCGGAACGAAGGAAACAAATGTAATAATTGCAAAATATGCGGACAAGCTTCCTGTACACTTGAATCCAGCTGATAAAGCACATGGCCTTTTTTACATATTTCCAATTGACAAGCACTATGTTGCCGTCAGTTCCGGATTGCCATGGTGGAGCGGTGCAGAGGATAATGGCTTTCCCTTTGTGTCAGTAATGCATAGAAAACTTCCGGAGTTCAAGGACCTTTTGCTATTCAAGGATGCGTCGACTAATGTCATTGTTGGCGGCAATTTTTCAGACGACTGGAAAGTGACCGAAGATATGAAAACGAAGCTTACCAGTTCAGGTGCAATTACGATTACCAAATAATATAACCAACCCCAATTTTCGACATAAGACAGATGAATTACAACGAGAAGATTTCACGGAAGTCATTCATGAAAGCGAGTGCTTTTATGTTGGCAGCTCCCATGCTTTCAAAATTTGATTTGACGGCAAAAGCCCCTTCTAAAATAGGTTTGCAGCTTTATACGCTGAGAACAGACCTGGCGAAGGATCTGGAAGGAACATTGAAAAAAGTAGCGGCGATCGGATATAAGGAAGTTGAGCTTTTTGGATATAATGACGGCAAATTCTTTGGCAAAACGCCTAAGGAATTCAAGGCTATATTAGATGGCTTAGGTCTTGATCCGGTAAGCGGGCATTATGGCGCGGGCGTTCAAATGAAGGATCAAAAAGGAACGCTTTCAAACGACTGGCAGCGTGCTGTGGACGATGCAGCTGCAATCGGACAGAAATATGTGAACTGTGCCTATTTGACAGATGGCGAAAGAAAGTCGATTGAAGATTATAAGAAGTATGTCGATTTGTTCAATAAGTCGGGTGAAGTAGCGAAGAAAGCAGGTCTGCAGTTCGGTTATCACAACCACGATTTTGAATTCAAGAAAATGGACGGTCAGCTTCCTTACGACATCATTGCAAGCACAGACCCTAATTTGGTGAAGCTTGAACTGGACTTGTACTGGATCGTGAAAGCTGGCCTGGATCCGGTTGATCTGTTTAAGAAATATCCTGGCCGTTTCCCGCTTTGGCACGTAAAAGATATGGATAAAGGCGATCAGTCATTTGCAGAGGTAGGAACGGGATCCATTGACTTCAAAAAGATCTTCGACGCGCGTAAAATCGCTGGTTTGGAGCACTTCTTCGTGGAGCAGGATGTTGCCAAACGCCCTGCTATTGAGGCTATTGACATTAGCTTCAAGAATGTTACCAAAATGAAAGTATAGCAACATCTGGACATAAAAAAAGACCTGGCCGCATAGCAGCCGGGTCTTCCAAATTATGCAGATAAAAATATCAGTTTACAAACTGTAATTTAAGCTCGTTAAGACGGCTTCTCAATGACGCGTCAATTTGGCGGTCATCGATGGTAAGCACGTAGCCACCTATTAGATTTGGGTCAATTTTCTCAGCCAATTGCACGGTGCGACCTGTTGCGGCAGTAACAATGTCCGTAAACTGTTTACGAAGTTCGTCGGTCAATGGCGTTGTAGTAGCGACCGTAGCTCTTTGTATGCCCTGAAATAGATTGTAAGCTTTTACAAACTCATTCGCTATTTCATCCAGGATCGCTTCCCGGTTTTTCTTTGTAATAATGGTGAAAATCGCGTAAGAAACCGGATTGACGCGTGCTTCGAAAAGCGCTTTTAAAATATTCAGTTTCTTCTCGTGACGCACAACCGGGCTTTTCAATGCAAGCATTAAGCCCCTGTTTTTATCAGCCGTATCCTTAAATAAAAGCATATCCTGATAAACCGCTTCCAGAACATTCTGTTCTTTGGCAAGCTCGATCAGTGACTTTGCGTATCTGGAAGCAACTATACTTACTGACATCGTAAATTAATTTTGTATACTTTTTAGTTAAGGCGTGCAGATGAAGCAAGTTCTGCGATCAGTTGCTCCTGCGCTTCTTTGTCTTTCAATTCGCGGTGCAAAACTTTCTCTGCGATTTCAAGTGAAAGTGTTGCAACCTCTTTTCTGATCTTGGTAACAGCAACTTGTTGTTCGTTGCGAATAGCTTCACGAGCACTTTCAATCATTTTCTGCGCTTCAACAGCCGCCTTATCTTTTGATTCAAGGATGGTACGGTCAGCTGCGTCTTTCGCATCGCGAAGAATCTGATCACGCACTGCATTCGCTTCTGCGATCAGTTTTTCGTTGTCCGATTTCAACTGCATCATTTCAGCTCTTGTTCTTTCAGCAAGATCAAGTGCGCCCTGGATTTCGTTTTCACGGTCTTTAAGTCCTTTAATGATTGGTTTCCAGGCAAATTTGGCCAGGATGAAAACAACCAGCAAGAATACCACCAGCATCCAGAAAATAAGACCTGGGTTTGGAGTAAGCAATGACATAGTATAATGAGTTTTGAGTGTAAGAACCGCTCTCTTTTATTTCTTAGAAATCGTGGAAGCCTAATGCTTCCACGAAGAATTTCAATGTTACTTCCGACGCCTAATGCAAAAGAAGCAAGGACCGGAGTCCAATTTTTTTTACTACAGCTTGAACGAAATCAGCAGACAGATAACCGCTGCGAAAAGCGCAACCGCCTCGATAAGAGCCGCGATGATAAGCATGGCAGTCTGGATAGCACCAGCAGCTTCTGGCTGACGAGCGATACCTTCAACAGCGCTTCCACCGATTCTACCGATACCAAGACCAGCACCGATAGCAGCAAGACCAGCACCGATAGCAGCACCGAATACAGCTAGACCAGCACCACTTTGTTCTGCAGCTTGAAGCAAGATTTGAAACAACATAATTGTGTTTTGTTTAAAATATATAATTAATAAAAAAGAGATTCAATCAATGTCCGTGATCTGCGTGGCTATGCTCTTCAATGGCACTTCCAATGTACATGGACGACAACAGGGTAAAGATAAAGGCCTGAATAAACGCCACCATGATCTCGATAAAGTTCAGAAACAAGGCGAAAAGCGAAATTACCGGAGCGATAACAATGCTTTGGAAAATGAATATCAGACCGAAAAGACTTAGCAAAATAATGTGACCTGCTGTCATGTTGGCGAACAACCGGACCATTAGAGAGAATGGCTTCATAAATACACCCACAATCTCAACAGGGATCATAATCAGCAACAGAGGAACCGGAACGCCGTCTGGCTTAACAAGGTGTTTGTAATAATTGCCATTTGCATTCAGGTGAACAACGATGAATGTCAGAACGGCAAGTGTCATTGTCACTGCAATGTTACCCGTAACGTTAGCCGATCCCGGAAGCAGTCCCAGAATGTTGTTAACCAGGATAAAGAAGAACAATGTCAGCAGGTAAGGCAGGTATTTTTCGTATTTGGGGCCGATGTTAGGCTTAACAACGTCGTCGCGGATGAAGAGGATAATTACCTCCATAGCAGAGTGAAATCCTTTTGGCGCCTTCCCTTTATTGTTTTTGTAAAATCCTGCAATGCTTGTAAAGATCAGGATCAGAATAACCGCGCTCAATAGCATGGAAGCTACGTTCTTGGTAATTGAGAAATCATAAACCACGCGTGACTCGTCAACCGGAACAATCGTCTCGGCATCACCGTGAACCAGGTGATAACCATTGTATTCGTGGTGATCGTTGTGGAAGTTTGAGGATGAGAAAACTTCAATTCCCCGGTCTGCTGAGTAAAGGATAACCGGAAGTGGAATAACCACACCATGCGTAATTTCCCACTCGTGCGAATCCGCAATGTGGTGCATGATCATCTGACCTATATTGAACTTCTCCTCTGACTCTTCAAGATTATGTTCAATTTTATGCTCGGCCTGATTAATGCCTTCAACCACCTTTTCAGCTTCATGCTGTGTAGGTTCGTCCGCCCTTGCAGGAACATTCAAAAGGCAGGTTGCCGCAACCAGGGCAGTAGTAAAAAACAGTCTCAAATGGGTGTACATAAAGGCTTGAAATGCGATGCTTTGTCAATTGCGGCGCAAGTTACGATACAAACCATATATTTCAAAGCATGTATAAAATAAATAGAGTGCAAAAAAGTTGGTTATAAATAGGAATGAATCACTTAGCCCTTTGAACAAAAACAACGCAATGAAAATCAGGCTGAGAATGATCCTGCCAACGATGACAGCAATGTAAAATGTGACGAATTTTTCACGGTTGTTTCGAAACCCGATTTCCATGAGCCGGTGGGCAAAAAACGACAGCCCAAAAAAGAACACCAGAATGTACCATATATAAGGGTGCAAAAAGCGGTCGAAATGAAAATGCTGAGCAAGGAAAAATGCAATTCCGATAACAATAGTAACAGCAACTGTACGTAACATGCGAGGCGCTTTAAGTGCAATCTATTTTTTTGTGAAACCTTTGATCAGCAGATGTAACGAACCTGCAATGGAGAGCAGCGACAGCACTAATGTCCAAACCGGAACCTTGTTTTGCTGCCATTCGTCCAGCTTATAACCCCCGTAAGTGAAAATCAGGATGGTGCCGAGCATTTGGGTGGCCATGCCGGAATATTTCAGGAAACCCGACGATTGCTTTTGCAACGCCTTTTTTCGCTCGTCCTTTGCCGCGTCGTCATTGTTTGTTTCCATGTATTGGGCCGATAATATTGAGGTAAAATTGCTTCAAATTTTACAATTGCGCTTATCTTCGATACGTAATTATTTAAATTACCGTTTTAGTTTTGCTTATAAGGAGACAAAAGACATCCCTAACTTCATATTTGTGACCAACCGTTTTGCCCTTTACATCTGCCGGACAGTACTTTCACTCACCTTTATTGGTTTGCTGGCTTCCTGTTCACAGTACAGTACAAAACCTGCTGCAATCGGTTTTCACAATCTTTCTGCGCATTACAATGCCTATTTTATGGCTGAACAAAGCCTCGCTGAGGCGGAGTTTCAGATGAGCAAGGCTTACAAGGAGAACTATAATGAATTGCTGCCGATCCTGCTTCCTATGGATTCGGTGCTTTCGCTGCCCGTGAAATCGCAGTTGCAGGACGCCATCAAAAAATCATCCATTGTTGCCGAAAAACACCAGAATAGCAAATGGATGGATAACAGTTACATTGTTTTGGGTAAATCGAGACTGTACCTGGGCGAATGGGCGGACGGGCTGGAAGCGTTGCGCTATGTGTATGCAAACGGGCGGGACGAGAATGATAAAAACAATGCATTGATCCTGCTAATGCGGGCTTATACTATCAGAAAGGATTATTCCAATGCCTTGGGCGTGGCAGAATATCTGAGCCAGCAGCCGCTGAATAAGGCTTCAACCCGCGATTTTTACCTTACGAAAGCCTATTTGCACCAGCAGAACGGCGAGTATCTCACTTCGGTCGCTATCCTGGAAGAGTCTTTCCCGTTGCTAAAAAAATCAACGGAGACGGCACGCATTCATTTCGCCGCCGCACAGATGTACGACCGGCTTGGTCAGTACGCACTGGCTAACAAACATTATAAAGGTGTCAGCAAAAATCGCCCTGGATACGATCTGGGGTTTTATTCTGCTATGAATTCACTTCAAAACGAAGTGGTGCTGAATCCTAAGAAAGACCTGGACGATGTGGGCTTTGACAGAATGCTTCGCGACCGCAAGAATGAAGACCTTAATGATAAGATCTATTTCACAATGGGTTTGCTTGCGGAGCACAGAAAGCAGATTCCGGAAGCCATAGGATATTTGCAAAAGGCTGTTGCTGCTTCCAAAGGAACAAATCTGGAACAGAAGGCATACAGCTACCTGCAACTGGCCAGGATCAACTACGAATCATTGGAGAAATTTGAAGTTTCAAAAGCCTACTACGACAGCGCCCTCGCCATTCTGCCGCAGCAAGCACCGGAATACAAACTTGTTTCGGAAAGAAAAAGGGCTCTGGATGACTTTGTGAAGCATTATAGCATTGTAAGTGCTGAGGATAGCCTGCAAAAACTCGCGCAAATGAATCCTGCCGCGCTGGATAATCGGATAGACGCGATCATTGAAGCACAAGAAACCGCTCGAAAAGAAGCAGAAGCAAAAGAGAGAAAAGCGATGCTGGCCGCTCAGAACACCAATGTCCAGAGCGTGCAAAATCCGCTGATGAATGCGGGTGAACGTCGTTGGGAGCTTTACGATCCGGCGCTGATCAATAAGGGAAAGACGGAATTTAAGAGAGCATGGGGAAACAGGCCGCTGGAAGACGACTGGCGGAGAAGCAGCCGGCAAATGCGCTCATTGGCCGGTAACGACCGCAATGCCCCCGATTCACTCTCAGTGCAGACGGAAGCAGTGGCCGACAATAGTCTGAAAAAAGGAACCCCTGAGTGGGACGCGTTGCACACTTCTTTGAAACAAAATATTCCGCTGACAGAAGGCCAGATGGCAGAGTCGCAAAAACGGAAAGAAGATGCCCTCTACAATCTGGGCAAGATATACCGGTTCGATTTACAGGAATCGCAAAGGTCGATCAGCACATTTGAGCGGGTTTTGGCAGATTATCCCAAAACGCAATACAAAGAAGAGATTTACTATCTGCTTTATCTTACTTATGAGGCTGATAGTGAGAAGAGTACATGGAAGAATAAATTGTTCACCGAATATCCGACATCCACTTACGCCCGACTTGTTGGCAAGTCATCCGATAGTAATGTGGCGGGTTCGGGTAATCCGGTGAAAGAATACGAGGCCGCTTATGCGCTTTATTCAAAAGGCGATTATGCGAAAGCCCTTGAAGACATCGAACAAAACCTTCCGGCTTATAAAGGCCATATTATGGAAGATAAATTTGCACTTTTACGCGTGTTCCTGATCGGTAAAGTGCGGGGTAAAGATGCTTATACACAAGCCATTACCGAGTTTATGAGATTATATCCTTCCAGCATTTACCTTCCCAGACTTAAAGAGATGCAGGAGCTGAATTCCCTTTCCATGGGAAAGAGATAATTGGCCGAAATTGTATATTTGTCTGTTTACAATTAATTAACTCCGTTTTTTATGATTGAATTCCAACCCGGAAAGTATCGCCGCACCATAATCCGTCTATGGCGGTTTATCGGAATTGGACTGGGTCTTTTTATACTTTACATTGTTGCTGTAAGCTTCAATTTTTTCTGGCTTTTCGGCGGGATGCCCGATTTGAAAACACTGGAAAACCCTAAAAGTGAATTAGCCTCCGAACTGATCAGCGAAGATGGTAAATCACTGGGTAAATATTTCTTCGAAAACAGGACGCAGATTGACATTTCGCAGATTTCGCCCAATCTGATCGATGCTTTGGTTGCTACGGAAGATGCGCGTTTTGTGAACCATTCAGGAATTGATCCGAGGAGTTTGTTACGCGTTTTTAAAGGCGTTGTTTCCGGAAATTCAAGCTCCGGTGGGGGAAGTACGCTGACGCAGCAGGTTGCAAAAAACCTTTTTAACACGCGTTCGGAAGAATTTGAGGGTCTGTTGGGAAAAATTCCACTGGTCCGGATTGTGATTGCTAAAACCAAGGAATGGGTGCTGGCGGTAATTTTGGAAAGAAAGTATACCAAACAGGAGATCATGCAGATGTATCTCAACACGGTGTCCTTTGGGAATAACACTTACGGGATCAAGGTCGCTGCAAAGACATATTTCAACAAAGAAGCGTGGGACTTGAATGTTAACGAGGCCGCCTTGCTCGTCGGAATGCTGCAAAATCCGACGCTCTTCAACCCTTTGCGCTTTCCTACCAACGCCCTTAACCGAAGAAACACGGTTTTGGCACAAATGACCAAATACGATTATATTCCCAGGGAGGATTTTGAGCGATACAAAGAAAAGCCGCTTGGCATCGATTTCACGGTTGAAGGCCATAATACAGGATTAGCGCCCTATTTCAGAGAATCCATGCGCGGTTATCTCAAAAGCTGGGTGAAAATGTATAATGAGGAGCATGATATGAATTATGATCTGTATACCAGCGGTTTACGGATTTATACAACTATTGATTCAAGAATGCAGCGTTACCAGGAAGAAGCGCTTACCGAGCATATGAAAGAGCAGCAAAGGCTTTTTGACGAACACTGGAAAGGCCGTAATCCCTGGTCGTTTGATAATGGAAAAGAAATCCCCGGTTTCTTAACAACAGCTGCAAAAAGATCACCCCATTTCATCTCCTTAAAGCGTGATCTGGGTGAAGAAGAAGCATGGAAAGTGATGCGGAAACCATACAAAATGAAAGTTTTTAGCTGGAACGGGGAGAAAGAAGTCATGATGAGCCCGCTCGATTCAATTGCTTATTATAAGCGCTTTCTGAGAGCTGGAATGATGTCTATGGATCCCCGAAACGGCCATGTGAAGGCTTGGGTAGGCGGCATAAACTTCAAATATTTTAAATACGACCACGTTAAGCAGGGATCACGTCAGCCAGGTTCTACATTTAAACCATTTGTTTATGTATCGGCTTTGGATAAGAATTTTCTAACTCCCTGTGACCATGTTACAGATGCTCCCATCTACTTTGGACCTTCTGATGGTGTTCCTGGCGGCTGGTCTCCGAAAAACTCAAACAACAAATATTCCTATCAATCATTGTCCTTGCGACAGGCATTAGGGAAGTCTGTGAATACGGTGAGTGCCTACCTGATTAAAATGGTGAAAGCCAAAACCGTAGCTGAATATGCGCATAAGCTGGGCATTACCAGTAAGTTACAAGAAGTGCCGTCGCTATGTCTGGGCATCAGCGATGTGTCTGTGTTTGAAATGGTGGGTGCTTACAGCGCATTTGCCAATGGAGGCCACAGAACCGAGCCGATGACTATTTTGCGGATTGAGGACCGGTATGGCAACGTTTTGCAGGAATTTTTCCAACAGCAAAATCAGGAAATCAGTGAAAATATGGCTTATAATATGCTGTATCTGATGCGCGGGGCAGTGGAAGATCCGGGTGGAACAGCAGGAAGGCTAAGACAATATGGTGTAACCGACGGCAATGAAATTGCTGCCAAAACAGGAACCACTTCCAATTATTCTGATGGCTGGTTTATGGGGATGACGCAACATCTGGTTTCAGGAATCTGGGTAGGAGGAGAGGATCGGAGCATTCACTTCCGGACCATTGCACTTGGTCAGGGTGGGCGCATTGCTATGCCTGCATGGGGAATGTTTATGCAAAAAGTGTATAAAGATCCAACACTGGTCCAATACAGAAAAGAGCCTTTCAAAAAGCCTGAAAATTACGTGCGGGAATGCGGCGGCGTGTCCACCGACAGCACCGACACATATGTTCCACCTTCCCGCTCGGACGACGAAGGCGTTTTGTTCTAAGGGGTTAATGCGCTGATTGTGAACATTCTTGTCGCACCTGACAAATTTCGTGGCTCTCTTGAAGCAATTGACGTTTGTCGGGCGATCAAAGCGGGTATCTTACTGGCGTATCCTAATACGAACGTTACAACGATTCCGCTGGCTGATGGCGGTGAAGGAACCGCCCAGATACTCACGCAGCAGGCGCGGGGAGAAACGATAACGGTTGAAGTAAATGATCCGTTGGGCCGGGTAATTATGGCTTCCTATGGCCTTTCCGGCGACCGGCAAACTGCTTTTGTTGAAATGGCTGCGGCTTCGGGACTCGCATTGCTCGCTCAGGAAGAACGCAACCCGCTTCTTACCAGCACTTACGGAACAGGTCAGCTTATTAAGGATGCACTCGATAAAGGGGTTAAGCAAATAATCCTGGGTATAGGCGGAAGTGCTACAACCGACGGCGGCATTGGCATGGCTATGGCGCTGGGTTACCGCTTTTATAATGAAAATCATGAGCTGTTGATTGCAAAAGGCCAATCGTTGAACAGCATTAAGCACATTGATAGCAAAGAAAGCGATAGCCGTTTGCGTTCCGTTCTGGTAACAGTTGCCTGCGACGTCACGAATCCTTTGTTCGGGCCCAATGGTGCCGCCCATATTTACGGGCCGCAAAAAGGCGCCGGTCCTGCAATGGTGAAAGTTCTGGATGAAGGATTGGAAAATCTTAGTGAAGTTGCGTCAGCGGCGTTTGGAAAGGACATTGCCGGTCACCCGGGAGCAGGCGCGGCAGGTGGATTGGGCGCAGGTTGTCTTTGGTTTTTAAATGCTGTTTTAAAAGACGGCGTCAGTATTGTCATAGAACAGACACGCATTGCCGAACGCATTCAAAATGCAGATCTGGTCATTACCGGCGAGGGTAAAGTGGATGAGCAAACCTTATCCGGCAAAGTTGTAAAAGGGCTAGCCGATTTTTGTGCCGCCAATCGTGTTCCGCTTGCCGTTGTTTGCGGCACTTTACAGATCACGCCAGAACAGGTCCGTGACGCCGGCATTACTTACGCTGTCTCCGTTTTGAACCGGCCAATGGATTTAGATCAGGCTCAGGCAGAGGCTTTCGAGTTGGTTAAGGACGCAACTTTTCATCTTGTGCGGTTGTTTTTTTCAAATAGATAATGGCACAGCCTGTCAAGAAAATATTCAATGTCTGAATTTAATTATAAAGAAGAACTTACAAAAATTCCGCTTGATCCTGGCGTATATCGCTATTTTGATGAAACCGGGGAAGTTATATATGTGGGTAAGGCCAAAAGCCTTAGAAGCAGGGTTTCCAGCTATTTTCTAAAATCCAACCAGCACGACCGTAAAACCAAGCGGCTGGTAAGCCAGATCCGTCGCATTGAGTACACGATCGTGCACAGTGAATGGGATGCACTTTTGCTAGAAAACCAGCTTATTAAGCAGTTGCAGCCTAAGTTTAACATTCTGCTCAAAGACGATAAGACTTATCCCTTTATATGTGTCACGCAGGAGCGCTTCCCGCGCGTGTATGTAACGCGTAACCTCGACAGGACCAAGGGAACATTTTACGGGCCGTTTGCAAGTTTGCGGACTATGCACACACTGCTGGATATGTTCAAATCGCTTTATACAATACGTTCCTGCCAATTGCCCCTGTCGCAATCCAACATTGAGGCGGGCAAGTTTAAAGTTTGCCTGGAATTTCACATTGGCAACTGCAAAGGCCCTTGCGAAGGATTGCAGGACGAGGACGAGTATAATGCAGAAATCGAGCAGGTGCATAACATTCTGAAAGGCAATTTGTCGCTTCCGCAGCAGTATTTTAAGGAAAAAATGCTGAAAGCGGCCGAGCAAATGGAATTTGAAAAGGCGCATTCGTGGAAAACCAAAATCGAAAGCCTTTCTAATTTCCAAAGCAAAGCCACAGTTACGAATCCCAAGATCGGAAACATTGATGTGCTGACCATTGTGTCGGACGAGGAAGCCGCTTATCTCAATTTTATGAAAATAAAAGAGGGGTATATGGTTGCTACACAGACCGTTGAGGTAAAGAAAAAGCTCGACGAAAGTGATGCTGAAATCCTTGCGTTAATGATCGTTGAAATGCGTTCCAAGTTTGGAGCCGAGGCAAAAGAACTGATCTCTAATATCAAGCCCGATCTCGAAATGCGCCTGGAACTGACCGTTCCGCAAATTGGCGATAAAAAGAAGCTGCTCGATATGTCCATGAAGAATGTGATGTATTTCCGTCGCGACAAAGCGGAGCGCAGGGAAGTGGAAGCATCGGCAACTTCCTCTAAAAAGGACCGCATTTTGATCCGCTTGAAGAGCGATTTGCAGTTAAAAACCCTTCCTCGGCACATTGAATGTTTTGATAACTCCAACATTCAGGGAACGAACCCGGTTGCGGCGATGGTGTGTTTCAAGGATGGAAAGCCTTCCAAAAAGGATTACCGACATTTTAATATAAAAACCGTTATCGGCCCCAATGACTTTGCATCCATGAATGAAGTCGTGGGGAGGCGTTATCTCCGTTTGATAGCGGAAGAGCAGCCGCTTCCGGATCTGATTGTGGTGGATGGGGGAAAAGGGCAGTTAGGGGCCGCTTGTGATGCATTGAAAAGTCTGGGAATTTATGGTCAGGTGCCCATTATAGGCATTGCCAAAAGGCTGGAAGAAATCTATTTTCCAGAGGACTCGCTGCCCCTTTACATCGATAAAAAATCGGAATCATTAAAGCTCATTCAACAGATCCGGGATGAGGCGCACCGGTTTGGGATTACCTTTCACAGAGATAAAAGAAGCAAAGCCAGCCTGATAAGTGAGTTAGATGGTGTGGATGGCGTAGGTAAGGTCACAGCTACGAAACTATTGAAGTTCTTTGGGTCCGTTCGCAACATTCGCGAAAGTTCGTTGGAACAGCTGGCTGGACTTGTTGGCGTGGACCGGGCGAAAAAAGTAAGGGCCTATTTCGATGCGATGGCCGATAATGCCGAATAACTGGCCATGTTTTTTCCGGCAATGTAACCGGTTGTCCAAGCGTTTTGGAAGTTAAATCCGCCCGTAATTCCATCAACGTCAAGCACTTCGCCAGAAAAGTATAGCCCCGGAACTGACTTGCTTTCCAATGTCTCATGATCGATGTCCGACAGGGAAATGCCACCGCAGGTCACGAACTCTTCTTTGAATGTAGTCTTGCCTTTCACGTCAAACTGACTGTTTGTCATTAATTCAGTAAGCCGGTTCAAGGCTTTGTTGGTTGCATCCGACCAGCGCAACTCATCTGGAATCTCTGCCTGAGAAACAAATGCTTTCCATAATCGCGCGGGGATGCCCAGGCGGGAGTGTGATGCAATTTGTTGTTTGGGGGTTTTGATTTTTTCGCCTAATAAAAATTCCCGCACTTGCTGCTCATTCATTTGTGGCAGCCAACTGATCTTGCAAGTAAAGTTGTAATCCTTTTCCGCCAGATCCCGCGCACCCCAGGCGGAAAGTTTCAGTACTGCCGGTCCGCTAAAACCCCAATGCGTGATCAACAACGGCCCTTGCCATTCATGCTTTGTTCCCGAAATCTTCACAAGCGCTTCTTGAACTGAGACCCCGGCCAGCGGCAAAAGGTAATTCTCTGGCGTATTAAATGTAAAAAGCGATGGAAGCGGGTTAACGATCGTGTGGTTATGCATTTGCAGCCAGTCAAATCCGCTGGCTTTTGGATAACCGCCTGTTGCAATCAGTAATTTGTCTGCATAAATCTTTTCTTCCTCGTCGAGCTGGATGGAAAACCCTTTTTGTTCGCCGTTCGTAACTCGGGTAAATGACCTGACCGATATGCCTGTCCTGATTTCAATATTCAGATTGCGAGCCGTTCTGACCATACATTCAATAATCGTTTGAGATGAATCCGTAACCGGAAACATTCTGCCATCGCTTTCGGTCTTTAATTTAACCCCTTTATTTTCGAACCAATTAACCGTTGCCTTTGCATCAAAATGATGCAATAATTTGCGCAGCAGCTTTTCGCCTCTTGGATAGTTTTTGATAAAAAAACGCAGATCCGACGGGTTATGCGTCACATTACAACGGCCGCCGCCCGAAACCCGGACTTTGTTCAAAACCGTCTTATTCTTCTCTAAAATCACGATTTTTGCATCAGGATTTTGCTCAGCCGCGGTTATAGCAGCCATAAATCCAGAAGCTCCCCCGCCCACAACGACAATCTGCATATCACTTTTATTCATCATACAAAAATGACATGTAACTTTTAAAAACTGCAATTTCTTTTCATATCTTTCTCGACAGCTAAAATGTTTACAACCTAAATATTTGCCTATACATGCAGAAAATCCTCGTTATCGGTCTTGGGAAAGTAGGGTCACTGGTTGGAACCCTTTTGAGTAAAAAATTCGATGTTACAGGCGTTGATAAGACCCAACCCGCAGTCGCACTGCCATTTCCAGTCCTCGTCGGCGACATTACCAACCCCGATTTCCTGGATCAGGCGCTTGCCGGATTTGACGCCGTGGTGTCTTGCATGCCGTACAACCTCAATTTGCCCATTGCGCAGAAAGCCTGCCAGAACGGGATACACTATTTTGATCTCACCGAAGATGTTGCCACCACAGCCGCTATACGGGAAATGGCTAAGGAAAGCAGAAGCGTTCTGGCGCCGCAATGTGGCCTGGCGCCCGGGTTCATAGGCATTGTAGGAATGGATCTTGCCAAACGGTTTACAAAATTACGGGATATCGAACTGCGGGTTGGCGCTTTGCCGCGCTATCCGAACGGTCTTATGGGCTATTCCTTTACGTGGTCGCCGGCGGGCGTTGTGAATGAGTATATCAATGACGCCGAAGTAATCCATAATGGCGTCAGGAAGATGGTGCCATCTTTGGAGGGTGTTGAAATGATCAACATTGAAGGGCAGGAATTTGAGGCTTTTATCACTTCCGGAGGTTTAGGCACAATGTGTGAAACGCTGGAAGGCAAGCTCGATACACTGAATTATAAAACAATACGATATCCGGGACATTGCAGCCTGATGCGTTTTATGCTGTATGAACTTTGCTTGAAGGACAAGCGCGAGCTGATCGAGCAGATCCTGACAGAAGCAAAGCCACCTGTGCAGCAGGATGTGGTTTATGTTTACGCCGTGGTGGAGGGCTGGAAAGAAAACCGGTTGGAAAGAGAAGAATTTTACAGAGCATATCACCCTATTGATATCGATGGAAAGCATTGGCGGGCCATTTCCTGGACCACAGCCGCTTCCATAGCGTCGGTTGTAGAAATGGTTGCGGATGGTATTTTGCCGGATAAAGGATTTATTCGCCAGGAAGACATTTTGCTCAAAGACTTCCTGCAAACGCAGAATGGCGCGTTCTTTAATTAATAAGGAACATTACACACAAAGGATTTGATAATGGAAAATATACAAACTGTCCTGGACGCACTTGGCATTCAGCAGCTTAATAATGGTGTCAGCACAGGAAAACTTCACCAGTCAGGGAATGGAGGGGTTTTGGAATCTTTTTCACCTGTCGATGGAAAAAGAATAGCGCAGGCAAATCAAGCCGATCGCTCGGACTATGACTTTGTGGTTCAGAAGGCCCTGGAAGCTTATCAGATCTGGAAGCAGGTCCCGGCTCCAAAGCGAGGTGAGATTGTGCGGCAAATGGGAGATCAGCTCCGAAAATTTAAAATTGAGCTGGGCACATTGGTAAGTTATGAAATGGGCAAAAGCTTGCAGGAAGGTTTGGGAGAAGTGCAGGAAATGATCGATATCTGTGATTTTGCTGTGGGTCTTTCGCGCCAGCTTTACGGGTTGACTATGCATAGCGAACGATCACAGCACCGGATGTATGAGCAATGGCATCCGATTGGAATAGTCGGCATTATTTCAGCATTTAACTTTCCGGTTGCCGTTTGGTCCTGGAATGCGATGCTAGCCTGGGTTTGCGGGGACGTTTGCATTTGGAAACCGTCTGAAAAAACACCTTTGACCGCCTTAGCGTGCCAAAATATCATAAAAACAGTCCTTGAAAATAATGATGTTCCGGAAGGTGTATCGTGTATTTTAACCGGCGGACGCGAGGCCGGAGAGTGGCTTGCCAATGATCCTCGGATCGCATTGGTTTCGGCAACGGGCAGCACCAGAATGGGGAAATCTGTTGGAGAAGCCGTGGCGCGGAGGCTTGGTAAAAGTTTGCTCGAACTGGGCGGAAACAATGCCATTATTGTTACGCCGTCGGCAGATCTCAATGTCGCCGTTCCGGGGATTGTTTTTGGAGCGGTAGGAACGGCTGGTCAAAGGTGCACGTCAACGAGAAGGATTATCGTTCAAGCAGACATTTATGAAGAAGTGAAGCGGCGGCTGGTGAAAGCGTATGCGCAGTTACGGATCGGGAATCCGCTTGATGCGAACATTCACGTTGGACCATTGATTGATAAGGAGGCCGTTTTACAATATCAGCTTACCGTAGAAAAAGTGAAAGAAGCCGGTGGCCGTTTTATTGTTGAGCCGAAGGTGTTCAATGGTGATGCTTTTACGTCAGGATGTTATGTTGCGCCTTGTGTTGCTGAGGTGCTGAATAAATATCCGATTGTCCAGCACGAGACATTCGCGCCCATTCTTTATTTGATTAAATACAATGAGCTGGAAGAAGCAATTACCATTCAAAACGATGTTCCGCAAGGGTTGTCGTCAGCCATTTTTACGCTAAATATCAGGGAATCAGAGCTATTTCTGTCTCATGCCGGATCGGATTGCGGGATTGCGAATGTGAACATCGGGACTTCCGGAGCTGAAATTGGCGGTGCTTTTGGTGGTGAAAAAGAGACAGGCGGCGGTCGTGAGTCAGGTTCGGACGCGTGGAAAGTTTACATGCGCAGACAAACCAACACAATCAATTACGGAACTGCACTTCCTTTGGCGCAGGGAATAAAGTTTGAGATTGAGTAATTAAAATTTTTAACTTTGTACAAAGCAAAACACATTATATCATATAAGAATAGCCCCTTTCATGACAAAATACCAACTTACATCCGACCAGATTTCTTCGAAAGTTGCAGGAGAAACAGTAATCCTTAATCACAACAAAGGAGCCTATTACGGACTGAATGAAGTTGGTGTGCTGGTTTGGGATAATCTGGAAAAAGGGCCGCAAACCCTTGATGCGCTTTGCAATGCCGTGATCAGCGAATATGAGGTCGATCCCGAAACTTGCAAAAGCGACATTGATACACTGCTCAAAGATCTTATTTCTGAGAAACTGGTTGAGGTAATTAAATAACGCGGTTGGGAACATTCAAGCACCATATTGCCAAATGGAACGAGTTGTCCGGCGAAGGAAAGGCTATCTTTCTAAAAGCGACTGTTAGCCTGGTGCTTATTAAAACAGGATTGACAATTTTGCCTTTCGGAACATTCAGGAAACTTTTTCACTGGCTGTGCGATACAAAATCTGTGGGTGAAATATCTCAGGAAAGGATAGATTTAACCGTTTGGGCCGTGGATACTGCGGCTAATTTGCTGCCGTTAGAACTGTTATGCCTTCCCCGAGCGCTCGCAACGAAATATCTGCTGCGAAAAGTCCCGGCATTAACGCTTGAAATTGGAATTGAAGTAAATCCTGCCAAACAGTTTGAAGCGCACGCCTGGGTGGAAAAAAATGGAACTGTGATCATGGGAAACTGGCCGCAATCCGTTCTATATCAGCGCATTTGGGTTTGGAATTGAATTTACTATAACACACATGCATCACTATAAAGCCTTCGGGCTAAATATCCTTTCCGAAATTGAACTTCCCGAATTGAGCGACGGAGATGCCGGTGTAAAGCATGACCTCTATATCAAATCCCAACCGTTTGATGTTCCGACGCTCGAAAATACACAATTATACAGAAGAGGAGTGAGGGCTGGTTTTGCCAAAGATGCGGATGAAAATCTTTATTTGCATTGGCATAACATTGCTTCTTTCAAAGCTATGAACGGCGATTGTCTGGTTGTGAATCCATTGGTCGATGATGGCAACCTGATAAGTCTGTTCACCGTTAGCGAGGCATTAGGTTTAATATTGTTTCAAAGAGGATTTTTTCTGCTGCATGCAAGCTCCGTCCAGGTTGGAAATGATGGCTGGTGTTTCATGGGAACGCCCGGTGCCGGGAAATCAACCACTGCGGCTGCATTTGTTAAGGCGGGTTGTAAATTATTAAGCGATGATTTAACCGCTATCGGATTCAATGACAAGGGATTAGCATACATTATTCCGGCATACCCGCAACTTAAAATCTGGGACGAAACGGCTAATGGGCTGCAATATGAAAAGTCGGAGCTGCAACCTGTCAGTGAAGGCGTTAACAAGTTCTCTTATCAGCCTAAGGCGGGTTTCGTGCATGAACCAGTGCCATTGAAGGAGGTTTTCTTCTTGCATAAAGCACGGAACAGAAAATCGTTGGTGCCATTATCCGCTGCCGAAATTCCGACTGAAATGCTTAAAAATTTCCCATTGCCTAATCAGCTGCTTACAGATGATATTTTAAAAAGGCACTTTTTTCAAAGCTTTCAGTGCACCAGATCTGCCAGGTTATGGAAAAAGAAACGTCCGGACGGATTTGAGAACCTTGAAAAATGGGTAAGTGAAAGCATTCCGGAACAATTAATTGCCGGATAATATGCCAGACCTGAACATTTCACCGGAGCTGGCCATTCTTATTGACGCTGCTTTTGGGGCAGAATCAAAACCACCAACCGATTTATATCAACGAAAAATCAACTGGGCCAAACTTACAAAACTGGCCAATTGGCATCAGATAAGGCCATTGTTACTGGATCATTTGCAAAGCCAGAACGGAGCGCTTGAAATTCCTGGTAAGCACTTGGCGGCTTTGAAGGAGTTTGCAATGGGACAAGCCGTGACGAACATGGCATTTCTCGGAATCTCTGTAAACTTGTACAAGCAGCTTATCGCGGATGATGTCAAAGCCTTTTTAATGAAAGGCGCGTTGTGGGCCTGGCTATTGTATGAAAAGCCTACGCAGCGGGAATTTGGGGACATTGATTTTTTCATCGATCAGGGTGACATTAGCAAAAGCCTCGCGACATTAAAAGGAAAAGGCTTTGCACCGGACGCTTACCGAAAATATCTCTTCAATCGGGATGCTCTGCGCGCAGCGTATCTGAACACCGATTACCAACTTCCGTTAGAGCCCATTAAGAACCACACATTACAATCGCTCGAAATTCAGTGGAGGCCAAGTTATCCCCGTTATTGCTATGACTTAACCTGGGAGGAACTTTCACATAATATGATTTCCGTTGCAATGGCTGGCTCATCCATTCAGATTCCCGGCATGGAAAACCAACTGCTCATGATGGTCATTCACCACGGCGGCGTTGAGCAGTGGGACAAGCTGAAATATATGGCCGACTTTGCCAGGCTTTTACGCAAATATTCCCACATCCTGGACTGGGCTTACATTGAGGACGTTTCCAGGAAAAAGGGCTTTAATAACCTATTGAAAGAGTCAATAGGAATGGTTCGTTTGCTGACTGGCGAGACATTTGCACCGAAAGATTCGGGAAATGCATCGACATTCCCGACGGACAATTTCTGTAATGCGATCCTGAAACACTGGGAGAACGAGCGTCCCCTTTTGAAATCCAAGTCGTGGCGCATATTCGTTTACAACATGCGCCACAGGGACAATTTATCCGTAAAATTTTCGATTCTGCTCGCCCACCTGAGTTATCTGACCAACTGGAAATTACTCATGCAGAAAGCGCTTTGGTACAAAAAGCACCGGTCTTAAATTAAACTCAACGTAATGGCACCATCAATGCTTTTGCCCTGGGCCAGAACATTCAGTCCTTCGCCGGAATTAAATGCATTCACATTCGCTGTTAATGGTTCTATCGCAACGCAGTCGCGTGCGGGTGGCGTGTACACAACCAGGTAATTGAATTTCCCCTCACCTGTTTCCTGCTTGATCCGCAAGGTAATGTCTTGATTTTCGGAGATTAGCTCAGTGACCGCGCTGTTGGTTGCGGAGTCCACGATGAAGCAGTTATCGAAGGCTTTTTGATATAGTTTGGTTGGTCTGTCCACTAAAAATGGCTTTTTGCCGACAGGAATCTGGTTATTATCAAAATCGACGATCTCGCCGGAAGGAATGTTAATTTTCCAGGCGTCCACCTGTTCGTTGCCAAGCAGGAAGTAAGGATGCCAGCCGAACATAATTGGTGCAGGTTCCGCGCCATCATTGACGGCTTCATAGCTTAACACAAACCGGCCATCCGCATGCAATGTATAAAGCACAGAAAACTTCACAGCAAACGGATAACCTTCCAGCTCATTCAGGTCATAGGAAAGCTTAATGGACGCATGATCCGCTTCTATTATTTGCTCTCCCAAAGTAAACTGCTGTTTCCGCACCAAGCCGTGAATGGCGTTCAGATTGCCGGTTTCGTTTTTCGCCAGTTGATATTCCTTTCCCAGAAATTTGTATTTGCCGTCCGGGATCCGGCTCGCAAATGGAAACAGCAACTCACTTGCACTTTTCGTATCCGCGACAAGGCTGTCCGGAGTCGGAGGAGTTTTCAATAACGAAAACAACGTAATGCCTTTGCGAAGCGACAACTGACGAACAATTCCACCCAGTTCGGGGACAACGACGCAACGGTTGCCTGTGGATGCTTCCTGGATGACAAGCTCGGTCAGGTCACCAAATTGCTGTTTAAATATTTCAAAAGACATTTTTTCGGGCGTTGGAATGTGAATATTAGGTTCGTTACAAAAATAATAGCCGGACAACATCATTGCCCGGCTACCGAAAATAAATTATATCAAAAGAACTGACTACTCGTTGGAAGCACCTTTTTCAGCTTCCGCCATTTCCTCTTCTTTTTTATCGTTCTCAAGCGTATGTTTCACAACTTCCTCGTGAATCGCAGCTTCTTCGTTTGAACGGCGGTTAATGTAAGCCTGATAGCTCGTTTCCTTCTCGTAAGGGCGCTTTCCGATCAGTTTTTCAAGATCACTTTGGAACAGAATTTCTTTTTCCAAAAGCTCTTTTGCCAACACTTCCAATTTATCACGCTTTTCGCTCAGCAAGTTTTTAACAAACTGATAAGCCTGGTCGATCAGCTTTCTTACCTCCTCATCAATCGCTTGTGAGGTTGATTCAGAATATGGTTTCGTAAATGCGTAATCGCTTTGTTTCGAATCGTAGTAAGAAATGTTTCCGATACGCTCGTTCATTCCGTACATGGTTACCATGCTGTAAGCAACTTTCGTCACGCGTTCAAGGTCACTTAATGCACCGGTTGAAATTTTACCGAAAACCACATCTTCCGCTGCACGTCCGCCTAATGTCATGCACATTTCATCAAACAGCTGCTCCGTACGATACAAATACTGTTCTCTCGGCAGATATTGGGCATAACCCAATGCCGCAACACCACGAGGGACGATAGAAACTTTAACCAATGGATCGGCGTGTTCCAGGAACCAACCTGCCACTGCGTGACCTGCTTCATGGTAAGCAACGATTTCTTTTTCCTCAGGAGAAATCAACTTGTTTTTCTTTTCCAAACCACCAATTACGCGGTCCATTGCATCCTGAAAGTCTTGCATAGTAACTTCCTCCCGGTTACGACGCGCTGCGATCAATGCTGCTTCATTACAAACGTTCGCAATTTCTGCACCGGCAAAACCGGGTGTTTGAGAAGAAAGCTTCTGAATGTTAACGTCAGTCGACAATTTCAAAGGTTTTAAATGCACTTTGAAAATTGCTTCACGACCAATAACATCCGGCTTATCCACTGAAATCTGACGGTCAAAACGGCCTGGACGAAGCAAGGCAGGATCGAGAACGTCTGGGCGGTTCGTAGCTGCTACGATAATGATACCTGAATCGGTCGCGAAACCGTCCATTTCTACCAATAGTGAGTTCAATGTATTCTCACGCTCATCATTAGAACCTGGCATGGCACCACGTCCGCGTGAACGGCCAACTGCATCAATTTCATCAATAAAAATAATACAAGGCGCTTTTTCTTTCGCTTGCTTAAAAAGGTCACGAACACGAGCCGCACCCACACCCACGAACATTTCCACGAAGTCAGAACCTGACAATGAGAAGAAAGGAACGCCGGCTTCACCTGCTACTGCCTTGGCTAACAATGTTTTACCTGTTCCCGGAGGTCCTACAAGCAATGCACCTTTAGGAATTTTTGCACCCAACTTCTTGAATTTATCAGGGCTTTGCAGATATTCTACGATCTCTTTGATCTCTTCTTTTGCTTCATCCAGGCCAGCCACATCGTTAAATGTGATCTTAACCTTATTCTCAGCATCAAACAATGTAGCGCGTGAACGGCCTATGTTAAAGATCTGACCACCCGGCCCGACTCCACCCGACATTCTGCCCAAGATGAAGTACATAACCAGGATCATGACAATAAAAAAGCCCCAGGTTCCGAGGAAACTGGTCCAGTCGTTACGGGTATCCACTACAAAAGGCACCTTATCATCATCCGGAACACCTTCCTGCATCTTATCGAAATCTTTCTTGAAAGTTTCAGCAGACGTTACCTGGAATTGATAGTGCGATGCAGTTTCCCCACCGAAATAGTTATTTTCCTTTGCAACAACCTTGTATTTATCTTGTTTTAATGCCTCCGGTTTCAGCGTAACCTCAACCGACTTGTCATTAACAATCGTTACCCTTTCCACTTCCTTATCAGCCATCATTTTTTCGAAACGCTTTTGGGTCGTCTCGCGAATGGTTGAGGTCCGGTTCAGGTATGTTATTCCAAGTATAGTGGCAATCAGAGCGGCGATAATCCAGCCCTGATATCCTTTTTGGGGACTTTTAGGACTGAGAGGCCCTCTTTTGTTATCGTTTTCAGACATTCTGTGTTTTTTAATTAAGAGGAAATATACTAAACAACATTCCGGTTCAGGTGAATGTTCACCTGCCGGTCACTTATACCATGGAATCTTCCAGGTATGTTACCTCTGCATCTCCCCAAAGTTCTTCCAGATCATAATGCTTGCGGCGATCTTTATTGAAAATGTGTGCTACAACATCTACATAATCAATCAAAATCCATTCTCCATTCGCCTTTCCTTCCTTCTGCCAGGGTTCTGTTTTGGACATTTTGTAAACTTCGTCTTCAACCGAATTGGCCAAAGCATCTATCTGAGTGTCGGAATTTCCCGAACAAATTACAAAAAAATCGGTTATTGAATTTTTTACTTTTCTGAGGTCAAGTATTGCTATGTCCAAGCCTTTCTTTTCTATCATTCCTTTTGCTACCAGCTCAGAGAGATCTTTTGAGGATAGTTCTTTATTTTTGCGTTCTTTCATGCGTAGTTAATTCCTTTTACAAACCCTAAAGTAAAGCAAAAAAATTGTACAACTCTATACAGGATACCTTAATAATTGGTAAAAAAGTTATATACCTGCCAACTTGTCACTCTACAAACGACATAGCGGCTGAAATAGTACACGCAGGGTTGTTCGACGAGGGGACCATTGTCATAACCGACAATCAGGTAAAAGGCAGGGGGCAAAGAGGGACGGAATGGGTTGCAAATCCCGGGGAGAATCTCACTTTTTCGGTCATTTTAACACCCGGTTTTTTGCCTGTTGGAGATCAGTTTTTGCTAAGCCAGGCGGTTGCGCTGGGCATCCGGGCGTACGCGGGTAAATATGTAGACGATTCCAAAGTCAAGTGGCCGAACGATGTTCAGGTGAATGGCAAAAAGGTGTGCGGGGTACTTATTGAGAATTCAATTCAGGGAAACAAAATTTCCAGCTCGGTCATTGGCATTGGGGTGAATATTAACCAGAAAGTTTTTGCAAATGCCTACGCTACTTCCATTGGCAAGGAAACAGGCAGGCAATTTGTACTTGGAGATGAATTCCATAAACTGCTTCGCTGCCTGGATGTTTTTTATGCCGATTTGCTTTCAAAGGCTTCGCATGACCGCATCCGTAAGGATTATTTGACAAATCTCTACGGATACAATCATTCTGTATGGTTCAAACACCAGAACCGCGTTTTCGAAGGAACTGTCAGCCACGTAACCCAGCAAGGCAAGTTGGTTATGCAACTGCTTTCTGAAAATGGGACATTAGAAGTTGGATTGAAGGAAATTGAGTGGCTAAAAGATTAAATCAACCCCACTTGCCGATCACAACCATTACGATTGTACAAATTCCCAGTCCCAGCGATTCTCTCGCCAATTCAATATTCAGGCTTCTCATAGCTGTTTCTCCAAAAAATATCCCTTCAAATTCCGGTGGCCATTGCAAAATAGCAGCAACCAGATACCCTGCCCCAAGCGCATAAAATACCCAACTCGGCCAGAGTTCACGAATGCTCATAAAACAGGCCAGAGCAGCAAAACTATAAATGGCGATCCAAAGGCCTGAATCTGGGTCATTAAGCTGTAAGTAGGCAAAAATGACGAAAATTATTCCAAATGCTATTTTAAAAAGTCTCATAACGAAGTGGGTTAAAATGGTTTTATTTACAAAACTGCGCCAGCGCATTGGCTGCGTCCGAATAGCCTACATTCAATGCCTGTTTCAGATTGGTGCAGCCAAGATCTTTCTCGCCATCATTCCACTGGGCAAGGCCCAATCCGTAAAATGCTTTGCCATAAGCCGCATCCAAACGCACAGTCTGGCGAAATGCCAATGTTGCCTTTTTGTAATCCTTATTGCGATAGTAAGTGTTTCCGAGGTTATACCAGGCTTGCTTGTTGTTGTCGTCCAGTTTGGTCGCTTTTTCAAAATCTGCGATCGCTTCCGTTGGTTTTTCCATTAATACCAATAGTTGGCCACGGTTAAGGAAGACATCGGCTGTGTCCGGCGCCAGTTCCGCTGACTTGTTGTAATCTGCAAATGCCGAATCCAGGCGGTTTTCATCTGTGTAAAGCAGCGCACGGTTAAAATAGGGACGGTAAGAATTTGGTTTCAGCTTGATTGCCTGTCCGAAGTCCAGCAGCGCACTCGGGTATTCTTTCAATTCGTAATATGCAACGCCGCGCAGGTTGAATGCATCAGCGTTTGCGTCGTCTTTTTCAATCGCTTTATTAATAAATTCAATGGCTTCACGGGTTTTGCCCTGTTGCATTAATTCTTTCCCTTTTTGCAGAAAAGCATCAGAAGATTGGGCACAGGAGAAACATAAATAGAGGAAAAATAAAAAAAAATAACGCGGCATAACTGTTCATTTCTAATTGATTCGCACAAAAGTAAGCCCAAACGTTAAATGAATGTTTTCTTTTTGTCAATAAAATGTCTTTATCTTTGCACCTGGCAAATCGGAACTACCAGCTCCTTCCGAATCCCCCAGGTCCTGACGGAAGCAAGGGTAGGTGGTCGATGCGGTGAGATTCTCGGTTTGCCTTTTTTTATGTCCTTTCGGTTCTATTCTCCTCTTTCTTTTTGCTTTTGACCAGGGTTTTCTACTTTTGTGGAATATTCTAACCAATAAATTCCCGTTATGAAATTTTTTATTGATACTGCTAACCTGGCAGAGATTCAGGAAGCACAGGCACTTGGTGTTTTGGACGGCGTTACTACCAACCCATCGTTAATGGCTAAGGAAGGAATTACGGGCAGGGATAATATCATGCGCCATTATAAAGCAATCTGCGACATCGTTGAAGGTGACGTGAGTGCAGAGGTTATTTCAATCGATTTGGCTGGAATGATCCGCGAAGGTGAAGAATTGATCGAGATCGATGATAAAATCGTTGTGAAGATCCCAATGACGAAAGAAGGCGTTAAAGCATTGAAATATTTTTCTGGGAAAGGTGTTCGTACCAACTGCACATTGATTTTCTCGGCAGGACAAGCGCTTTTGGCAGCAAAAGCAGGTGCAACATACGTTTCTCCGTTTATCGGTCGTCTGGATGATATTTCAACAGATGGTATCGCACTCATCGAGCAAATCCTTTTGATTTACAGAAATTACGGTTTTGATACACAAGTTTTAGCGGCATCTGTTCGTCACCCAATGCACATTATCCAATGCGCAGAAGTAGGTGCAGACGTTATGACAGGTCCATTGAGCGCGATGGAAGCATTGCTGAAACACCCGCTTACGGATATCGGTCTTGAGAAATTTCTTTCCGATTACAAAAAGGGAAATCCAAATACCTAATTTTTTATGACGGAGTCAACAGAGCCAATTATCATACTGGATCGGGCAGATATTTATCAGGGTGAGCGGCCTGTTTTAAACGATGTACATTTTGAAATAAAAAACGGCGAGTTCGTTTACATGATCGGACGGACCGGCAGCGGGAAAAGTTCTCTTTTGAAAACGTTATATGCAGATCTGTGGCTGCACACAGGTTCTGCGAAAGTTGCCGGTTATGAGCTTCATAACATTAAGAGATCGGACATTCCGTTCCTTCGTCGTAAGATAGGCATCGTTTTTCAGGACTTCCAGCTACTTTCCGACCGTTCTGTTGAGGACAACCTGTCATTTGTGTTAAAAGCGACTGGCTGGGATGATAAAGGCAAAATTTCAAAACGCATTGCCGAGGTTTTAATGCAGGTAGGACTGGGAACGGCTCAGAAACGAATGCCGCACCAGCTTTCCGGCGGTGAGCAGCAGCGGGTGGTAATCGCCCGTGCAATGCTGAACGAGCCCCGGATTTTGATCGCGGATGAACCCACTGGTAATCTTGACCCGGAAGTTGCCGAGCAGATCATGCAGGTGTTCAGGACGATTAATAATGCCGGCGTTGCGATCTTAATGGCGACCCATAACCATGAGTTCCTGCGAAAATTCCCCGCACGTGTTCTGAAATGCGAGAACGGAAGTGTCATAGAAGGCTGATTAATTCAAGCATAAAAAGGGAAAAGCATCCGATCATATGACCGGATGCTTTTCCCTTTTTTATATAAACCAAATTTACTTCGCTTTCAGATCAATGATCGGAATGATCATTTCTTCGAGGGAAACGCCTCCGTGCTGGAATGTATCCCTGTACAAGTTGACATATTGATTGTAATTGTTCGGGTAAGCAAAGAAATAATCCTCTTTGGTAAACACATAAGAGGTCGATACGTGCGGTTTTGGAAGGAAAATTCTCTCCGGTTTGCGACAAACCATTAAATTTTTGTCATCAAATCCCAAATTCTTCCCGTGTTTGTAACGGAGGTTCGTATTCGTTTCACGGTAACCAATAATTTTCACCGGTTTCTGAACGCGGATCATGCCGTGATCAGTTGTTAATATCAGCCTGCATTTCTTTTCAGCCACCTTTTTGATAAAGTCTAAAAGCGGTGAATGCTGGAACCATGACTTGGTTATTGATCTGTATGCAGCTTCGTCAGGAGCAAGTTCTTTAATCATTTGCACATCCGTACGCGCATGTGAAAGCATGTCCACGAAGTTGTAAACAACCACATTCAGCTGGTTATTCAGCATATTGTTGAAGTTGTCGATCAACGCTTTTCCCTGATTTGCATTCAGGATTTTGTGGTAAGAACTTTTAACATTGTTCAAATGATTCATTTCCAGTTGTTTCTGGAGGAAATCGTGCTCGTGATTATTAAGTCCTTCTTCACCTTCGGGTGTATTTTCGTCACTAACCCACCATTGCGGGTGCTTGCGCTCCATTTCGCTCGGCATAAGGCCAGAGAAAATAGCATTACGCGCATATCCGGTCGTTGTAGGAAGAATTGAGTAATAAGAAGACTCTTCTTCAATGTTAAAATATTCCTGCAAAATAGGCTGGATCATCTTCCATTGATCATATCGGAAATTGTCAATTAACAGGAAAAATAATGGTTCGTCCGATCCTTTAAGATGTGGGAAAACCTTTTGTTTCATCAATTGATGCGATAAAATAGGTTTATCCGAACGAGGATCATTCAGCCATTCCTCGTATTCGTCTTCGATGAACTTGCAAAAATTGGCATTGGCTTCGCTTTTTTGCATACTGAAAACTTCCGCCATTCCCTGATCTTCCGAGCTTTCCAATTCCAATTCCCAGTAAATCAGCTTTTTATAAATGTCAGCCCACTCCTCATGCCCGATCCTGTCCTGATATTGCATCGCCAAATTCCTGAATTCCTGCTGGTAACTCAATGTTGTCTTTTCAGTAACCAATCGTTTGTTATCCAGGATCTTTTTTACAGAAAGTAGTATCTGATTGGGATTCAGTGGTTTAATGAGATAATCGTCGATTTTTGAGCCGATAGCATCTTCCATAATATGCTCTTCCTCACTCTTTGTAATCATCACAACAGGCAAATTAGGCTGTTGCTGTTTTATTTGTGCCAATGTTTCCAGGCCAGTCATCCCCGGCATCATTTCGTCCAGAAAAACAATGTCAAACCGGTCATTTTCAATACGGTCCAAGGCATCTGCACCGCTGTTAACCGGCGTTACGCTGTAACCTTTATTGGTCAGGAACATGATATGTGGTTTGAGGAGGTCTATTTCATCATCGGCCCAAAGAATGTTATATTGCATATGTATGGTTTTTCAATTGTGGTAAATAAAATCACTATAAGGGTAACGCCCCAATTCCAACAGGTCGTATAAAAATACCCATTTTAACGTTTTTTAAGAGAATTGAATCTGAAAGCGCGTTGCCCTAAAATTTACAAATAGCGTTCCAGACGGGCATTTCTACAACAAAAACTTTCTGCTTACCCGCACAAGGTCTTCTGGCGTATCAACTCCATGAGAGTCGTCCGACGTGATCACTGCTTTGATAGCATAACCATTTTCCAGCCAGCGAAGTTGCTCCAGCGCTTCCGCTTTTTCCAATGCAGAAACAGGCAGTTTGGTGATCTCCGCCAGCACGTCAGCACGATATGCGTAGATGCCTATATGTTTGTAAAATGTGTGAGCACCAAGCCATTGGCCTGATTCCGGATTGCGAAGATAGGGGATCGTCTGACGGCTGAAATACATCACTTCGTTCCGTTTATTCAGGACTGCTTTTGGCACATTATGATTAAAAAGGATTTCATCGCTGTCGATAACCTTGACAAGTGTTGCGAGTTCAACTTGCCCGTCCAATGCTTCTGCCAGATTATCAATCGGTTCCGGGCTGATAAAAGGCTCATCACCCTGAATGTTAATCACATATTCGTATATGCCGTCCGTTTTCGTAAGTGCTTCAAAACAGCGATCTGTGCCACTCTGGTGTGTGTTTGCGGTCATTATCGCCTTTCCGCCGAAATCCGTAACGTGATTAAAGATTCTTTCGTCGTCGGTAGCAACAATAACCTGATCGAGTTGCGTAGCTTTGGATGATTGTTCATAAACCCGCTGGATCATGCTTTTTCCGCCTATATCAACCAACGCCTTGGCTGGAAAACGGGTGGAAGCATAGCGGGCAGGGATTATTCCTAATATTCGCACGAGGTCAGTTGGTCTATATTTTGTTGAATTTTGTTTCAAAATAAAGCTAAAAAATTGCAAAAAGTTTTTTCTCAACGGTTTTCACAAAATATCTGGCGGATTTTGCCTGACCCGGATCCGCAAAGCGATCTGTGGGTTATTGAATTGCGTGAAAGTGAACCCAAGCAAGTTTCATTCGCAATGGTCGATACGGCCCAGATGAAGCAATTGTGGCATTATTCCCCGCCGGAAGCAGATTGGTGGAGTTCTCTGACCGCGTTCTCTCACAACAATATTTTCCTGCATAATTATCGTTATCCCGAAGTGCCGGAACCAACTGATCTGCTTGCGTTTTCTGCTGTCAATGGAGAATTTTTATGGGCTTTGCCAGGACATTTGATGGTTAAGCCGCTCGATGACAAATACATAGAGGTGGCGGGCAAATCGGGTGAGCAATTTATTTACAAGGCTTGCAATGCTGACACGGGTGAAACATCCGCTTTGAAGGAAAGTTACACGGACGATTTTGAAAAAGTAATTTTACAGGAACCGGTTCGTTACAGGAAAGACAGCGTATACTTTGAAAAACTTGCCACTTTTATTCAAGATGTAACGAATGGGCATATAGCGGTGAGCATTGATTATCTGGAGAAAAGACCCTATATAATGTTTTCTTATTATATTTACGAGCAAGATAAATCAGTTCAATATCTCCTCATTGTTACAGATCAGAAGCAATTGGTTTTACACGAACAATTGTCAGAAGAACGCGAAGGAATGGGCCGCTCAACGATGATGTTAAAAGCATCTACATTGGTTTATCTAAAAAATAATAACGAGTTTTCGAGTTTAACACTTTCATAATAAATGAAATACGTTTTTTGCCTGACCATTCTGGCAGGTTTGTTGACAGGTTTGACTGAGGCCCGGGCAAAAGGGAGTAATGTTGTTGACTCCGTCGGGGTCGAAAGAGTAGGAGGTAAGATATTTGTTCTGCATAGAGTAAATCAAGGGCAAACTATGTTTGCGGTGGTTCGTCAGTATGGCACCACCATTCAGGCGCTCCGGGATGCTAATCCTGGCATGGCAGACAACATTCAGTCCGGGCAAACGATCCGCGTCCCTTACACGCCAAAGACCAGCAAAAAAGATTCAAAAAAAGAAGATAAAAAGGACGCCGCCAAAGCAGAGGAGAAGGAAGTTAAGCCTGTAGTGACAACGCCAGCTCCAACGGTTCCGGCGCCAACTGCTACAACGCCTGCCGTCCCTGCACCAACTGCCCCCGCACCAACAACCACTTCGGCACCCACTGCCAGTGCAACAACGCCAGCTCCGGCCAACGGTCTTCACAAAGTAGAACCTGGTGAAACACTTTATCGCGTTGCAGTGAAATATGGTGTTTTGATGGCCGACCTCAGGAAATGGAATAATTTGACAGACGATAACCTGAAAGATGGCCAGGAACTGATTGTCAGCGAGAAAGGAACTGAAAAACCCGCTCCAACTGTGGCAGCACCCGCACCCAAAGTGACTACAACGACAACAGTCGTTAAAGATTCAGTGAAAGCCAAAGCCATAGTTCCTGAAAAGGTAGTGAAGCCGGTGGAAGAAGTTGCGCCGCCAAAGGTTGTTAAGGGGAAGAAGAAATCGGAGTCCGGTCTAGCGGAAGTGATTGAAACAGACGAAAGCACGAGCAAATTTCTGGGTTTGCACCGTACGGCACCGGTAGGCGCTTTAGTGGAGGTTTTAAATGAATATAATCAGGAAAAAATTATCGTGCGGATCATTGGCCGTATCCCCGATACAAGTATTAATGACGACATTGTTATCAAGTTATCTTCCAGGGCTTTTGAAAAAGTTTCGCCTAACAGCAAACGATTCAGGGCAGTTGTAAGTTATCTTGAGTAAGCATCCTACATCAACATTATGAAGCACTCACCGGAATTTCGCTCAAAAAGAGAAGAAGAGCGGGCAGCACTTAAAAATACAGCAGGGTACAAGTTGTGGAGCGTAATGTTCACATTGCTTTATCCCTTCATTGCCATTTTTACCTTCTTGTTTTCGGGCATAATCATGTTTTTTTCAGGTATTTCAAAGGTTTTGGCTTACCTGTTCGGAGGAAGCCATGCAAGGCACTGAGACTATAATTCCTACATTTTCCTCATTCGTTACGGATTTATTGGAAGCAAAGGCTGAGCAGTATAACCAGCCTGCATTCATTCCTTTCGATCCAATTAGCATTCCGCATTCATTTTCTGTAAAGCAGGACATTGAAATAATGGGTTTCTGGGCGGCTGTGCTTGCCTGGGGACAGCGAAAAACCATCATCAACAAATGTCTGGAATTGTCCCGCTTAATGGATGGCGCTCCCTACGATTTTGTCCTCAATCACACCGAAAGTGATTTGAAACCCTTCCTACATTTCAAGCACCGCACATTCAATGCTACGGATACGCTTTACTTCCTGTATTTCTTTCAGCAATATTATAGGCAGCACGACTCCCTGGAATTCGCATTCAGCAGTCATATGCAAGAAAGCGAAGAGACTATAGAAAATGCATTAATCGGATTTCATAACCTGTTCCGGGATTCCGAAGATTTCCCTGCCAGAACGGCCAAACACATTGCCACACCATTAAGAAAATCCTCCTGCAAACGCCTCAATATGTTCCTGCGCTGGATGGTAAGGAAGGACGACAATGGCGTGGATTTCGGCATCTGGAACACCATTAAGCCGTCCCAACTCGTCTGCCCCTGCGACGTCCACGTGGACCGCGTCGCCCGTTTGTTAGGCCTCATCAAACGACCCGTCACCGACTGGCAAACCGCCAAAGAACTCACCGCCTCATTAAAGCAATTAAGCCCCGAAGATCCAGTGAAGTATGACTTTGCATTGTTTGGGCTGGGGATTGAGGGGTTTGCGAAGTAGTTGGCTTACTTGCCATAAGTACATTTATAATGGTTGTATTGCACCAATCTAGTATATTCCGATTGCTCACTGACTCCCGCCTTTCATTCAATCTTTTAGTTTAATAAATCGTCATCAGCACAATTTGCTATTGCTAAACGGAGCCTCTCTCCGATTTGTTAAACCAAAATAAAAATTGCTATGAAAAAAATTTATCTGACTGGATGTCTTCTTGTCCTTTTCTTATCCACGAATACCGTATCTGCACAAACACATTATGGTCCTTTGGTCGGAACCAATGGAAGTTACCACACTTTTTATGGTGAGTATGCGGGACAACACAACACTGGAGGCTATAATACATTTATTGGAGCTAACGCAGGAAAGGAAAATACAAGTGGAAAAGGCAATACTTTTGTTGGCAGCACTTCCGGACACTTTAATCTTTCAGGCGAGGAAAATACTTTTGTAGGGATATCGGCTGGTTTTAAGAATTCCACGGGAGATGATAACGTATACATTGGATCAACCGCCGGAAGGGAAAGTACCACTGCTTCTTCAAATACTTCTGTGGGTAGTCGTGCCGGATATGAAAATCAAGTGGGGATTGGAAACACAAACCTGGGATACAAAGCAGGATTTAGGAACGAGACAGAATATAACACTTTCATAGGATATTCAGCGGGCGCAAATACTCAAAGTGGTTATCATAATTCCTTTCTGGGGACCGACGCTGGTCTAAATAATAAGTACGGAAGTTGGAACTCATTTTTCGGCTCGGGATCTGGAAAATCAAGCCAAGGTCATTTCAACAGCTTTTTTGGGGTAAACACCGGCTTCAAAAATGAAACTGGTGAAGGGAACAGCTTCTTTGGGAGCCATGCAGGGTACAACAACAAGACTGGGCAGGAAAACACCTTTATCGGCTCGAAATCGGGAAGTGGTATTTTTGGTGACTTGTACAATGCAACCGCGATTGGTGCCAATGCATTTGTAAGCAACAGTAATAGCCTCGTCCTTGGTAACAATGCAAATGTTGGAATAGGCGTTTCTGCCCCGAACTATAAATTGCAGCTAAACACATTTTTGGCGGCAAAAGCGGGAACATCTACATGGATTGTTGCATCTGATCGCAGGTTGAAAAAGGACATCTCAGAGTTTGAGGACGGCCTGGAGTTGATCAAAAAGATTAAGCCGGTTTGGTTTTCTTACAACGGCCAAGCAGGAATCGGTACTGACAAAAAATTCGTTGGCGTAATCGCTCAGGACATGAAAGAAATCGCTCCTTACACAATTGGTAACTTCACTTACCAGGATTCATTGGGCAACAAAACGGAATATCTGGATTATGATGCGGGTACGGTGACATATATGCTGGTCAACGCGGTAAAAGAACAGCAGGAAATTATCGATCAAAAAGAAACGAAAATTCAGGACCTGGCGAAACGTTTGGAACAATTGGAAAGGATTGTAGCTTCTGGGACAATCAAACCCTTAACTGGTAATGCCGCAGCGCGTCAGGAGTCAAATGCAAACGGCGTCATGCTGGAACAAAATGCACCGAATGGCTTTTCTCAGAGCACTGCCATTCGCTTTTTTATTCCGCAGTCTGTGAAAGATGCCATTATTAATGTCTATTCGATAGAAGGCGTAAAGGTTGGTTCTTATCCTGTTAAAGATCGTGGCGAAGGCTCTTTGACATTATCAGCTGATCAGTTTGTTAACGGCGTTTTTGTTTATGATCTGGTTACAGACGGCAAAAGCAATGGTGCCAAGAAGATGATGGTTAACAAATAACATTGCTTCCATTACAGTGCTTAAAACAAAAATGCTGGCTTCTTAACGAGGCCAGCATTTTTATTCTGATATAATTCAAAATCTACATCGCCGCGCTATCAAACTTTATCCATTCGATTCCGAAGAGTGGCTTCGGGCCAGCTGAGGGATTTTTGAAAACGAAAAACAGTTTGTGCAGCTTATTGTCTGCCGGAGCTTTGATCGGAATGTTGATCGTCTCAGCTTTATCGACTTTTCCTTCGCCAACTTTTGGCCCGGAAACGCCATCCAGATGTATTTCAAGTATTCCTCCCGCTGTCCGCTCTGCAACAGATGTGACCGCAACGGAGAGGTTAGAAATGCCATTCAAATCAATGTCATCAAATGTGATGAAACTGCCATTTTTTGTGCCTATCACTATTTCTGTTCCTTTTTCATTTTTGAACTTGAAAACATTACTTGTGCTATCGGCTGCATTGGCCAGAATCGTCGCCGGGCGCAATGCGATCGTTTTAGAGCCTGTTAATGGTCCCATGTTCGCGCTGCCCTTGTCTGTATAGCTGGCTGTGAAAATGTATGAACCGTCTTTTTTCTTAGCCTCGGTTACATAGGAGCTTTTCAATGGCTTTTTGTCGACCGCTTTTTCCTGAGCGAGGGAGAGGATGTATTTTACCATTTCTTCCGCCTCTTCCGGCTTATGCTGCGGGTGCGCTGCCATAGCTTGCTCACCCCAAACACCACCACCGCCTCTGATCACCTTATCTGCCAGCGTTTTTACAGCGTTACGTTCCTTCTCGTAGCGTTTTGCCACTTCGATATAAGCAGGTCCGATCGACTTTTTATTGATCGAATGGCAAGCCTTGCAATCACTCAGTTCGATTAAGCGCTTTCCGGTTTCGAAACCGGTATTAGCCACGTGGCCTTGCGCCAGCTGCGTTTTGTCGAAACCTTCCAGGTAATTAATGGTCAAGGTTACTTCGTCTTCCGGGATTTTCTTGTCGGACAAACTTCCGTCCTCCTTATCTGCCACGGAAACCTCGTAATTGACCGGTTTATCATTCCAATAGAATGTTTTATTTCCCTTAATGGCCACATCAACTTTTGGAATAGCATTCCCTGCTTTTACTGTTACTTCGGATGTGTTGGAATTTCCGGCGCTATCGGTCACTTTCAAAGTTGCGACATATTCACCTGGTTTGGCATAGGTGAAGCTTGGGTTGGCAACAGTGCTTTTTGGTAATCCTTTGCCAAATGACCATTCATATTTCACGGCGTCACCATCGTAGTCTACTGAGCCTTTTGAAGAGAAATTAACTTTTAACGGAACTGCTCCAACCGTGTTGGTAGCATTTGCCATAGCAACAGGAACACGGTTTCCAGCATTGTAAGTAATGTGTGACAAGCTGGCTTCATCATTTTGCGCAAACCAGTTTGGCCCATATTCCAATGTATAAAGCGAGCCATCATTAGCGAACTGCATATCAATCGGATGACTGAATTTTGCGTTCGGCATAAAGCGTTCTATGTTCATCAAATCACCCTGCTCGTTCATCGTTACAATGTTAATGTAATCGCGGATCCAGTCGTAAGCGAAGAATTTGCCATTGTAATAACCTGGGAATTTATTTTTGCTATCCTGAAAATCAGCTGCATAATAAACCGGTCCGGCCATTGCATTACGGCCGCCTTTGCCAACAATTGCTCCGAAATCGGGCGAATCGGCATAAGGATAGTAAATGAATGCGGGCTGTGCCGGAGGAAGCTCTTGCAAACCCGTGTTGTGCGGTGAATTGTTGATCGGCTTAGCAGGATCAAATGGCTTTCCAGATGTGCTGTCCGCAAAATTGAATTCAATGTAAGGCTTGTTGTCTGCAATGAATAGGGGATAACCGAAGTAACCCGCCTTTCTTGCCTGGTTAACTTCATCATAGCCACGCGGGCCGCGCTTAGGGTCGTCATTTGATGCATCAGGCCCTACATCACCCCAATACAAATAACCCGTATGCTGATCGACAGAAATCCGATAAGGGTTTCTGGTTCCCATGACATAAATTTCCGGACGCGCTTTCGGGTTGCCTGCTGGGAATAAATTGCCTTCAGGAATGTCATATAAATTGGTTCCGCCTGGCATATTCGCACGGCGATCGCCATATCTTGGCTTAATTCTCAACACCTTACCACGAAGCGAATTGGTGTTAGAGGATGAATGTCTGCCGTCCCATCCCTCACGTCCCGGACGCCCGTCAATAGGGCCATATCCATTTGACTGGAAAGGATTTACATCATCACCCGTTGATAAATACAAGTTTCCTTTTGCATCCCATGCAATTGAACCGCCGGTGTGGCAGCAATCGGTTCTTTTCACAGGAACAGTCAGCAAAACTTCCTCGGTTGAAAGCAGCAATGTGTCTTTTACATCATCATACTTAAAGCGAGACAAATGCTGGGCAGTGTCCTTTTCGGTTGAAGGCGGAGAGTAGTAAAGGTAAACCAGCTTGTTGGTTTTGAAATTAGGGTCAATGTTGAGGCCCATTAAACCATATTCCTGTTTGATATAAACCGGAACATCTGCAACAACCTTAATCTTGCCTGTTTTTGGATTGTAAAGTTTGAGTTTTCCTTTGCGCTCAGTCAATAAAACGCGCTGGTCGTCCAGCACGACAAGCTCTGTTGGTTCGTCCAGTTTCGTAGCAAGCACTTTCTTGGTAAAGCGGTTTTCTTCCGGACGTGATTTGGAATAATCCAGGCTGGACGCCATCACATAGTTAAGGCCGCCTGTTAAATGTTTGACAAAAACAGGATTAACAAAAGTCGCATCCTCGTGCCCGAAATTGGTATAAAACGCTTTTCCACCGTCGTATTCGTGATACCAGGACATCGGGTGGTTATCACCCATTTTGCCGTCTTTATAAGACTTCTCATCGATCTTAACCAGCACATTAACCTTTGGGTTGAAGTTTTTAAAGTCATAGAACTCATCCTTAATCTTCCATTTTTTAGGAAAATCAGTCATTGACTCATGCTGATCATTTACCACATAGGCTTCGCCTTCCTGCACATTCGGGTTACCTGGGTGGCTTAGGAATTGCGCTCCTGCCAGTTTATTATACCAGGGCCATTCATATTCCGTGTCGGTCGAAGCATGAATGCCGAGATAGCCGCCACCCGCCTGAATGTAACGCTCAAATGCGTCCTGCTGCTTGTTGTCCAGCACATTGCCCGTGGTGTTCAAGAAAACAACGGCGCTGTATTTTTGTAAATTTTTTTCATTGAAAACGGAAGAATTCTCCGTTGTGTCGACGGCAAAGCCTTTTTCCTTGCCTAGCTTGATAAGTGCAGTCCGCCCAGCCGGGATAGATGAATGCCGGAAGCCTGCGGTTTTAGAAAACACGAGCACCCGTTTCTCAGGCGTGACGGTTTGTGCGGTTGCATTTACACAAAAACAGGCCATTGCAACGATGCCAAGCTTCCGCAGCTGTTTTGGTAAAATTTGATTTAAAAAATTACTCATTCTTAGAGTCATAATTGGGTTAACTGATATAGCAAAAAAACCTATCTTCCATAAGGAAAATAGGTTTTCAATATACTTGTTAGTTCGACAATTAAAGTCCTAACACCTTACGGTTGAATGCTTCATCAGCACCGGTTCCTGCAAAATCGTCAAATGCTTTTGTCGTAACTTCAATGATATGATTCTCAATGAATGGCGCACCTTCCGCAGCTCCCTGAACCGGCGATTTGATGCAGCATTCCCATTCCAAAACAGCCCAGCTATCGTAGTCATATTGGGATAATTTTGAGAAAATACTTCCGAAATCAACCTGGCCATCGCCTAGCGAACGGAAACGTCCTGCCCGGTCAGCCCAGCCTGCAAAACCGCTATAAACGCCTTGCTTGCCAGTTGGGTTAAATTCTGCATCTTTTACGTGGAACGCTTTGATACGGTCGTGGTAAAGATCAATGAATTGCAGATAATCCAATTGTTGCAATACAAAATGGCTTGGATCATAGTTAATGTTCGCACGCGTATGACCGCCCAGATAATCCACGAACATTTCGAAAGTGGAACCGTCAAAAACGTCTTCTCCCGGGTGCAGCTCGTACGCTACGTCCACACCATTCTCGTCATAAACGTCCAGAATCGGTTTCCAGCGGGCTGCCAATTCTTTAAACGCAGTTTCAACCAAACCAGCAGGGCGTTGCGGCCATGGATAAAGGAATGGCCATGCCAATGCGCCTGAAAATGTTGCACTTGCTTTCAAACCGAGATTTGCGCTGGCTTTCGCAACGTATTTCAAATGTTGCGTAGCCCATTCTGCGCGTGCTTTCGGGTTATTTCTCACTTCCGGAACAGCAAAGCCATCATACATCTCGTCATAAACGGGATGCGAAGCAACCAGTTGTCCAATAATATGAGAAGCCAGTTCAGTGATCTCTAAGCCTTTATCTTTCAGTTTTCCTTTCAGCTCATCAGCGTAAGTTTGAGATTCCGCGGCCTGCTTCACATCGATCACCCGCGGATCCCACGTAGGAAGCTGCAAGCCTTTATAGCCCAAAGCGGCCATGTAGTCCGCAATAGAATCCAGTGAATTAAACGGAGCTTCGTCGCCCAAAAATTGAGCAAGAAAGATTCCAGGTCCTTTTATTGTTTTCATAATGTTAATGAGTCAAAATTAAATAGTTACCCAGGCCTGCGCTTTGTTGCTTTCCAAAATCTTTTCACAAATCAACAGCTCGCGATAGCCGTCAGCGAAGGTTGGGAATGTTGGGTTTTCTGGTTGTTTTCCGGCGGCGATGGCTGCGTACACTTCTTTGAACATTTGTTTTGAAGTGTCCGGGAAGCCTTCGTTATGACCACCTGGGAATGTGATCGTCGAACGTACGTCTTCGTTTACCAGAGAAGGATCGCGCATCAGGATTTCATTCGCTTTGTCGCGGTTACCGATCCACATTTCATTGGGCGACTCGGAGCACCAGCTGAAAGTTTTCTTGGAACCTGAAATTTCCAGACTCATGCGGTTTTTACGACCGGCAGAAACTTGTGAAACGGTGATAACACCTTTGTTACCATTATCAAAACGAAGCAAAACGTTCGCATGATCCTCAGTTGTAATGGGGACGTCTGCGTAATCTTCGGGCTGCAACATTTTGCCGGAATATGTTTCAACGGCTTTAAGCGGCTTTTTACGCGTTTTATGAACGGTATTGAAATCGGCCATCACGGCAACGGTTTTCAATCCGGTAATGTATTCCAAAATGTCCATTAAGTGTGAACCAATGTCGGCAATCGCACGGGAATCGCCGGATTTGTCTGGTTCGAGGCGCCAGTTGTAATCCGTTTGGTAGAAAAGCCAGTCTTGCAAGTAAGAACCGATGAATGAATAAATTTCACCCAGTTCGCCCTTTTCACGCATGGACTTCATCTGGCGCGCCAAAGGATAGTAACGCAAATTAAAGTGAACAGCATTCACAAGCCCGGTTTCAGCTGCCAGCTTCACCAGTTCTTCTGCTTCATGCAGATCTTTGGCAAGCGGTTTTTCGCAAATCACATGTTTCCCTGCCAGCAACGCGGCTTTTGACTGGGAATAATGAAGAAAGTTTGGTGTACAAATGTGAATGGCCTGAATATCATCTTGTTTCAGTAATTCATCAAATGTATAGGAACGAGCAATTCCAAGTCCATCTGCTTTCTCTTTGGCAAGCTCGGCGGTTACTTCGCAAAGTGCAGCAACTTCTACATTTGGAAGACGTCTCAAAGCTTCAATATGTGCGGGCCCAATGAAGCCGGTTCCGACAACGCCAACTTTAATTTTGTTCATAAAACGGGTATTGAATGAAAAGGTGAAAAAAGATAAGATCAGAAATTAGTCCATTTGGTGTCCGAAGCATTTGATGCAATGACGGCATCAATGAACTTCATACCCCTAAGGCCGTCCTGTGCAGACGGGAAATCGTAAACAGGATCAGCATTGCGGCCTTCCCAATATGCTCTCAAGTGGATGGCAAAATTGCGGTAGAGGTTTGCAAAAGCTTCAAAATAACCTTCCGGGTGACCTGCGGGAATGCGGGTGTGCACCTGCGCGGCTTTGGACAAATTCCCGACGCCTGTCCGAATGATCCGGGCGCCTTGGTTGGTTTTGTGAATTAATGTGTTGGGATCCAGCTGTTTCCATTGCAGGCCGCCTGTTTCGCCATAAACACGAATGTTCAGGTCGTTTTCCTCGCCATTGGCAATCTGGCTGTTTTGAAGAATTCCTTTTGCACCATTATTAAAACGCAGCAGCACATGAGCGTCATCATCCAGCAAGCGGCCTTCCACGAAAATCGTCAGATCAGCGCAAACTTGTGTGATTTTCAGCCCTGTAATGTATTCAGCCAGGTTTTCAGCATGGGTTCCGATGTCGCCTAAGCCGCCCGCAGCACCGGAGCGTTTTGGATCTGTTCTCCATGCCGCTTGCTTGTTGCCAGTCACTTCCACCAATGTTGCCAGCCAGCCCTGCGGATATTCAACAATAACCTTCCTGATTTCCCCAATTGCGCCCGAAGCGATCATATGCTTCGCTTCTTTGACCATGGGATAACCTGTATAATTGTGGGTAAGACAGAAAATCAGGCCGGTTTTTTCAACCAATGCCGTAATTTCCTCTGCTTCCTCTGTATTCAGTGTAATAGGCTTGTCGCAAACAACATGAAATCCGTTTTCAAGTGCCAGTTTTGTCGGCGCTTTATGCATGTGATTGGGCGTTACGATAGCCACGAAATCCATGCGTTCTCCTTCAGGAAGTTGTTTTTCTTTGAGGATCATCTCCTCGAAATCGTTGTAAAGTCTGTCCTCCGGCAAATACAAGGCGCGGCCGGTTTCTTTTGATTTGGAAGGATCTGAACTAAAAACACCACAAACCAGCTCAATTTCTCCATCCATAATAGCAGCACGGCGATGGACCCCGCCTATAAAGGCATCAAGCGATCCGCCCACCATACCCATCCTGATCTTTCTTGACATTCCAGTTGGTTTAAAGTTTTGAAAAGATTTTTACAATATTAAAGAGTAGTATAGATGACTCTTACTTCTTACAAATATAATTTTAACACATAAAAAACACTGCCCGGGCATAATTAAAACCAGTAGAAAAAGCGTTAATTTGTTTTTTCTGTGAAATTCTTTCATAAAAACATTAGTCGTCAGGCTCGTAATTATCTTATTTTAAATAACAAACCCTTTTAGTCTTATGACTCAAACAATCAACAGTGGCAGGCTTTTTAATGCAAGTTGTTTTGCCCTCATTACCACCGCTTTTTCTTTCAGTATCCGGGCTGGGATACTTCCGCAGCTGGGGGATGAGTTTGGCCTGACCGCGGAGCAGCTTGGTTTTATTAACCTCATGTTTTTCCTTGGGTTTCCATTGTCCATGATCATTGGCGGACTTGTTTACCACACGGTGGGCCCCAAAATTATCATGCAAATTGCATTTGTTTGCCATGTTATCGGCATCCTTCTTACCATATATGCAGGCGGTTATACCGGCCTTTTGATCTCGACATTTTTTATTGGAATCGGAAACGGATGTACAGAGGCTGCTTGTAACCCGATGATAGCCGACACTTACGAAGGTTTGAAAATGAACAAGATGCTTAACCGCTTTCACATGTGGTTCCCGGGCGGAATTGTTGTCGGAAGCTTAATATCGAAGTTTATGACAGATGCTAACCTTGGATGGCAGGCGCAAATCTGGGTAATTATGATCCCAGCTGTTATTTATGCATTCTTATTCTGGGGGCAGGCGTTCCCTAAGCCACACGTTGCGGGCGTAACTTCTATCGGCGAGAACTTGAAAGCAATGGCTTCGCCTTTATTTATATTTATCTTCCTTTGCATGGCCCTGACAGCGATTTCTGAGTTTGGACCACAGCAATGGACTGGACTGATCATGAGCAAAAGCGGTGCAAGTCCTATGCTTATTCTTGCGCTTGTAACTGGCTTAATGGCTTTGATCCGCTTCTTCGCTGCTCCAATCGTGAAACTTCTCGGTGCAACCGGAATTCTTTGGGGATCGTCTATATTAGCCGCAATTGGGATCTATCTTTTCAGCACAGTAACAGGTGGAGCGGCTTATGCGGCAGCGGTTATTTTCGCGATGGGTGTTGGACTTTTCTGGCCGACAATGATTGGATTTATTGCACAGAACGTGCCTCTTAGCGGCGCTTTGGGAATGTCTCTTGTGGGAGGTGTTGGTATGTTTTCAACGGCGATCTGGCAACCGGTTATTGGTAGGTGGCTGGATGATGCCAAAGCTGAGAAAATAGCAGCAGGTTTGACAGGCGATGAAATGGAACTGGCAGCCGGACAGGCAACGCTCAGCACTATGATCATTTTCCCTGCGATCCTGATCGTCGCATTCGGAATTTTGTTCTTCTGGATGAAAGGCCGTCCGGCTACGACGACTTCAACGGCAGCTGCGCATTAATTCTGAGACATTATAAAATGCAAGAGGGTGCCATAGGCACCCTCTTTTTGTTTGCTATGTGGTCAATGAGGCCTATTTCAACTTCACAATGGTCACGCCGGCTCCACCGCGGTCCGGATGCTCGTCTTGCATGCCGGAAACCTGCGAGTAACCTCTCAAATGGTTTCTGACCAATGTTCTCAGGATTCCGTCGCCCTTACCGTGCACAATGCGCAACTCGTCATAGCCGAGCATAATGGCGTTATCCATAAACTGGTCCACTAGGGTAAGTGCTTCTTCGCCGCGCTTGCCGCGCATATCCAGGTTGAAACTGAAATTGAGCATCCGCTCGTTCAAGTCCACACCTTTTGCGCTCGTTTTCAGCTTTTTCTCGCCGGTTGCTGCTTTATAGGTTTTGTTTGAAACCTTTTCGAGCCTGTTAAGCTTGATGGTCGATTTCAAATCTCCTATCCGAACTTCTGCATCTTTCCCCCTTAGTCCGATCACCTCGCCAATGGCTGTCTGCCCGATGATCCGGACATAACTTCCAGGGATAATGTCGCCGCTTTCCGGTTCGAAAATTTCTTCTGCTGGCGTGGGTTCGGTAACTTGTTCGAGTTCCAGGTTTTTCTTGCCGAATTTTTCAAGTTCAACCCGGACAGTTTTCGTCTTTTCTTTCTCTGCTTTGTTTTCCTTTATCTCGCGGATTGTATTTTCAATCAGCTGATTCGCGTCTGAAATGAGGGTTTTGGCCTTTTGCTTGGCCTCGTTGACAATCTTTTTCTCATTGTTTTCCAGATTTTCTTTTAGCAAAGTGTAATCTGCGAGCTGCTTTGCCAGTTTCCGCTCCTTAATGCCGACTTCAATGTTCTTCTCAGCAAAAACGCGTCTTTCAATGTCGAGTTCCTTCAAAAGCTTTTCGAAATTCACCTGCTGGTTTCCCAGCTTCTCTTTCGCACGGTCAACCACCGCATTGGGCAAACCTATTTTTGAAGCAATCTCAAATGCAAATGAACTTCCCGGCCGTCCTATTTCGAGTTGATAGAGTGGTTCCAAATGTTCACCGTCAAAGCGCATCGCTCCATTTACAAGGCCCTCCGTTTTGTCGGCAAGCACTTTCAAGTTGGTATAATGCGTGTTAATTACTCCGTAAGCACCCGATTTTGTAAGGTTTTCAAGAATCGCTTCCGCTATTGCGCCACCTAAGCCCGGTTCAGTTCCTGTTCCAAACTCGTCGATCAGGAACAATGTGCGCCGGTTGGCCATTGCCAGAAAATGTCGCATGTTAGTCAAATGCGAGCTATACGTGCTCAGGTCATTTTCCAGCGATTGTTCGTCACCGATATCAATGAAAATGTTTTGGAAAAAACCCATTGTTGAACCTTCCGCAACTGGAACCAGCAAGCCGCATTGGAACATATACTGGATCAATCCGACAGTTTTGAGCGACACAGATTTTCCACCGGCATTAGGCCCCGAAACGATCAGTATGCGCTGTTTTTCCTGCAATTCAATGTTGAGCGGAACCACTTTCTTTCCCTGTTTTTGAAAGGAAAGATGTAGTAATGGATGCCTAGCGTCGCGCCAGTCGATGAATTGTTTGTTGAAAAACGGCGGATTAACCGCGCCCATTTCCGCAGCCAGTTTTGCTTTTGCTCTCAGGAAATCCATTAATCCCAGAAAGCCATATGCTTTTTGCAGATCCGGCACGAATGGCCGAAGTTGAGCGGTTAATTCCAGCAGGATGCGGTTGATTTCGCGGCGCTCTTCGTATTCCAGTTCACGGATTTCATTGTTGGATTCAAAAACATCCGTTGGTTCAATAAAAACCGTTTGTCCTGTCGCCGATTCGTCATGGATAAAACCCCGCAACTTACGCTTATGTTCAGCGGCAACGGGGATCACCATTCGCCCATTCCGCACGGTAAGCGACACATCGTCAGCGATCCAGCCGTTACTCCGGGCAGATTTCAAGATTGTGTCCAGCTTCTTTCTAATGCCTGCTTGTTCCGATATCAGCCTTTTTCTAATGCGCGATAATTCAGAAGAAGCCGAATCTCTGATCTGTCCGCGATCATCAATAATGCGGTCGATAGCGTCCGTAATTGCTTTATCGACACGAATTGTTTTGGCATACTCACCCAAAATAGGATAGGCTTCCGGCTCTTCATTTTCGAAAAAGCGAAGACAAAGTCGGATTGTCAGTAACGAAACTTTAATATCTGAAAACTCCGCCTGTGTCAGCAACATTCCTTCAATTGCTGCGCGTTTCAGGTATGGAGTTGCGTCAATATAGTTTTGCGAAGGGAAATTTTCGCCGATCTGCATGATTTTCTGCATTTCAGCGGTTTGACTTACAAGTTTTTCAACAAGCCCGAAGTTTTCGGAAAATTTTATTTTCTCTACGAAATTTTGTCCAAGCGGACTTATACAGGCTTCTTTCAACCGCTCACGCAGTTTGTCAAAACCTAATTTTTGTTCTAATGTATTGGGATAAAGCATTTTTTATGGCCAGGCTTCCGGCATGGGCCGTCAGCACTCTTTTCTTTTTAAAATAATGTCCTGATTTCTTCTTTCAGCACTTTCAAAGCATGCGAAGCAGGTTGCACCTCTTTTTCGATCACGTGGGAAAATATTTTCTTGGCAAGATCTGCGGGAGGGGCATCGGCAGGGATTTCCGTAGATGCCTGGTTAATAACCGCAACGGTTTCATTCATCGCATTGGTAACCTGTTCCCATGCATTGGCACTGATATACAATTGCTGTGCAACATTGTGGTTATATTCCTCGCGGATCTCATGCAATAAAATTTGTTGCAGTTCCAATGCGCTCATTGCAGAAGGCACCAGTCTTAACAACAAATTATTAGGTGTAATCCGTTCTAGGAAGAGGCACATGCGTTCGTAAGCCTGCAATCGTAATGGAAGGGTAATATCGGTGTGTTTACCCCGGATTTCCCATCTTTGCTTCTCTGATAATTTGGCTGCTACGGTCGTGATAGTTGCGTAAATGCCGTATATAATGGCTATTCCAAGAACAAAAATGACAAGCAGTGAATAATATTCCATCGTTTTTAGTATGCTGATTTTATCAATAAACCGCAAAATTAAAGGAATAACTGCATTAAGCAGAGAATTATTTGAAATAGCGAATGGATTGCAATGGATTCGTGTTCATGGTTATACTTAACAGAACATTGTACCAGATTTCAAAATGGAAAGTCCCGTTCAGCTCACGGAAAAGGCCAAATCGGAAATAAAGACAACCTTAGCTGCCAACAAAATTCCTGACTCTTATGGATTAAGAGTGGGACTCAAAGGCGGTGCATGCAGCGGTTCGTTCATGCTCGGTTTTGACACTGCAACAGAGCATGACCAGACTTATATGGTGGACGATATCAAGATCTTTGTAGACAGGCGACACCTCATGTACGTAATCGGTTTATCGGTCGATTACGAAGAAGGCGCGAACGGCACAGGTTATACGGTTTCTACGGACGAAAAAAAGTAGTTAAGTATTTCCTTTAATCCTCAATGGTTACATGTTTCCAATTTTCTCCTGAACGGATCCTGTTGAGCTGCGTATGCGTGATGCCAAATTGCTTCGCGATCATTTTCAAGCGGTTATTGTCGTTCTTCAACAGCTTTTTAATGATCCGCACTTTACTCTCCGTCAGTTTATAATTTTTAGTCCTTCTCGGTATAACACGGTTAATGAAAGCAGGATTTTCACGGTTGTGATCAATCATTTCTGCCTTCGTCACCCATTTCAGATTTTCGAAATAATTGTTCTGCTTTTCGAAGTCCGAATGGATCACAAACACGTGATCGTCGCTTGGTTTATCAACAAAATGTTCCGCTACCAGCTTGTGCACATATCTGTTAATAGTTTTACCGCCAGCCACACGTATGTTTAAAGACCTGTAACCTTGTATTACAGAACCCTTTATAACTGCACCTTCCTTTGGATTATTTTGAAAACTCTTTAATCTGCCATAGTTCGATACTTCATAATGAGGAGCGTTCTCGATTTCGTCGAATATAATTTTTGCCCACTTTTCGTTCCAGAAACTCCGACTTACATTTGACTCATTCATTTTGATTCAAGATATATAATTTGGTTTATAGCTATTTTGATGCACTTATCGAGACCGGCTTTTGGTGAAGGAAACGATTTTGTATTCTTTCCATGTTATTAATAGTGTTTAAAGGATCTGATTCCTTTTTTGTTTCACTAAATCCATTCATATGAAGCGCACGCTCATCTTAGGTGCAACATCAAACCCTTCCAGATACGCTTATCTGGCTGCACAAAAACTCAGAACCTACGGACATCCGATATTGCTCCTTGGCCGGAGAAAAGGAACTGCATTAGGCGAAGAAATTCATCTGGACAAACAAGACTGGAAGGATGTGGATACGGTAACGTTGTACATTAATCCAAGCCATCAGCCCGAGTACTATGATTATATTATTTCTTTAAATCCTAAACGCGTCATCTTTAACCCTGGTACAGAGAATCCTGAATTTAAAAGCATACTAGAAGATAAAAATATCATACCAATAGAGGGATGTACCCTTGTAATGCTTTCAATAGGACAGTATTAGTTCATTTTACCACCTGATCAGCGCGGAAGCCCACGTAAACCCGCTTCCGAATGCTGCCAGACAAATCAGGTTGCCGTCTTGCAACCTGCCCTGTTCCCAGGCTTCGGCCATGGCAATCGGGATAGAAGCCGCCGTGGTGTTGCCAAAACGTTGAATGTTGTTAACGACTTGTGCCTCATCGAGTCCTAATTGCTGGCGGACATAGTCACTGATGCGGATATTGGCTTGATGCGGAACCAGTAAATCCAGGTCGCTTTGCTGATATCCATTGGCTTCCAAAGCTTCATTAATGACCTCTCCGAAACGCACGATTGCGTGTTTGAAGACTGCATTCCCATTCATATGCACATTGAAGCCGCCTTCATCCAGCATTTCTTTTGTTGCTGCGCGTCCGGGTCTGCTGCTGCCTGGTTCTTTTACAAAAAGATCCTCTGCAAAACGTCCATCTGCATGAAGGTGTGTAGATAATATACAATGTTGGGGATCTTCAGTGGCGGTAAGAACCGCTGCTCCTGCGCCATCTCCGAAGATAACGGCCGTGTTTCTGCCCGCAGTAGTCTTGTCGATCCAGGACGACTGAATCTCGCTGCCGATCACCAGCGCGGTCTTGTACATGCCTGATTTAATGAATTGGTCTGCAATAGAAAGCGCATATACAAATCCCGAACATTGCTGGCGAATGTCTATCACTGGCTTCCCATCCATGCCGAGCTCCCGCTGCATAAGAAAGGCAGATCCGGGGAAGAAATAGTCGGGTGTAATGGTGGCATATACAATTACATCAATGTCGTTGGGCGCTAAACCGGCACGTTCCAAAGCTTGCCGCGAGGCTGCGGCAGCCATGCTGTAATTGGTGTCTTTCCCGTGCTCGAAATAGCGGCGCTCACGAATTCCCGTCCTTTCCTGAATCCATTCATCCGATGTCTCCATCCACTTGGTTAGGTCATTATTGGTGATAATGTTATCCGGAACGTAATAGCCAAGGCCGGTTATTCTAGAGAAAGCCATATTTTTTTGCAAAAAATTAACGTGAAATACAGTGGGCAAAGTTGCAACAAAAACTAAATGTTACCAATTGATCGACCCTTTTTCGTGACGTTGTCCACGATGGAAAGCAGAATGTAGAGAATAATAATTGCCGGCACAGCGAGGATTTTGAGTGTTACCACTAAAATGATAGTCAGCCCTATCAAGAGAAAGCGAAACTCGTTGCCTTTCCATCCGAAGTGCTTGAATTTCAATGCGATCAGTGGCATTTCCATCACGAGCAAATAGGACATTATCACCGAAAATATGAGCAGGTTATTGGTGTTGACAATTATTTCTTTCCAAAAAGGATCTTCGGTAAGAATGATAATCGGCAAGGATGCGACGAGCATTGCGTTGGCGGGAGTAGGCACTCCGATAAACGAATCGCTTTGCCGCGGATCATTGTTGAACTTTGCCAGCCTGATTGCTGAGAAAATGGCGATGATGAATGCGGGATAAGCCTTCCAAATACCGAATAGATCGGGAATGCTTTGCATCAGGAGCTGGTAAATGATAATAGAAGGCAGCAAACCGAACGTAACCATATCGGCCAGTGAATCAAGATCCTTTCCAATGGCAGAGCTCACTTTTAGCAATCTGGCAAGGAAACCGTCGAAAAAGTCAAAAACAAGCGCTACGCCAATCAGAATGCAGGAAATGACGATATTGTTATGAAACGCTTCTACAACTCCAATGCATCCGCACAGAAGATTTCCACAGGTAAGGGCGTTGGGGATGTTGCGACGGATCATATTATCTGAAAAAAGGATTGTTTTTCTTTTCAAAACCAATCGTAGTGGCTTGCATATGACCTGCATAGACTTTGTAGTCTTCGGGCAGTGTAAACATTTTGGTCCGAATGCTGTGAATCAATGTCTCGTGATTTCCACCTGGCAGATCGGAGCGGCCTATGCTCATATAAAACAACACATCGCCCCCGATTACGAAATGATCGGCGTGACTTACAAACGCAACGTGGCCGGGCGCATGACCGGGGACAAAAATGATTTCCAGTTCCGAGTTTCCAAACTTTATGATTTCTCCTTCCGTCAGGTAACGATCGATTTCAGGCTCATCAAACTGATAAAAACCGTAATTGGACGCGTAAGTTTTAACTGCCTTTAAATACGGCTCATCGATCTGGTGCAGCGCGAACGGAATATTGTATTTCCGCTTTACAGCCGCAACGCCCAGGACGTGGTCAATGTGTGCATGCGTGTTGATGATCTCAACCGGTTTCAAGCCGTTGACTTCAATGAAATTATACAATTCCTGATATTCGTCTTTCTCCACACAGCCCGGATCAATGATAACCGCTTCGCCCGTTTCATCGTAAAGCACATAGGTATTTTCCTGAAACGGGTTGAATGTGAAAGTCTGGACTGTGGTCATTTTCTATTTTTAAGAGCTGCAATAATTTCGGGCGAAGTTACAAAACACTTTGCAAACCGACCCGAAAGAAGCCTTTAATGTGCCAAAAACAAAAGCGTCGTTACACGGTAGTGCAGCGACGCTTCATTTTCGATTTTTGTTTTGGTATTCTACTGAGCGGAAATTAATGCTTTGATCCGGTCGTAGTAAACGGTGTTAATGCCTTCATAACCGGAGTCAACTCCGACGAACAGCCAGATTTCACCTTTTTCATTGGCCTTTGCTACAAATGGTTTTGTGCTGGCCTTCCGAACTAGCTTATAAGTGCTTTCAGATGTGCCATTTGTTGCGTCTCCAATGATCACAGCGTCCACGCCTTCCTCTGACTGTGCGCCTTTATCAAGATTGAACTCGTATATTTTGTTCACCAGCTTTCTGGCTGGCTGAATACCAGAGGCCCCGGTTTTGAGAAACATAGAGCCACCGGGAGCACCACCAGCTCCTATGCCGCCTTCCGGATAATGTGTGGCGATGGTTACCTCAAACGAAATGTTGTAGGTCTGGTTCGCATTCAAGCCGGTCAGTTTCTTTTTTAGATACATAAACATATCGTCACTGCCATTAGAAGCCTCAACCATATAGGCATATTTACTGGTATCCAGGCCGGTTGGTAGCCGGGACCTTCGCGCCAGCATACGCAATGTCAAAGAATCTGTCTCCGTAGAATACTCTGCAAATTCAGCAACCCATTCGTCTGTGCCCGTCTCAAAGGCTGAATCAGAAATAAATACTGGATTCAGCGAGTCATCATCATTGCAGGCTGACATTAATCCGGCCAGCGACAGGGCGGAAAATAAGATCCATTTTTTCATGGCGAAGTAAAGCTTTTTGTAGTTGAGTTATTGACTTTAATTACCATTAAGATCAGTTCACCCTGCATATGGTTGGAAAGATTGTATCAATTTTTACTTTTACCCGATCAGGAAAATCGTAGGCTTCTTGTGCAGATCCGGTTTATTCGCCTTCCAGTTTTTGACAGACATTGTTTTAATAAACTCATCCTCAGCAGTGACATTGGCAGCAATACAAAGCATCGTGTCTGTTGCACAGGTTTCAAGAATTGCATCTAAAAACGCGTTATTTCGAAATGGAGTTTCCATGAAAATCTGCGTCTGACCACTTTGCCGTGCATCACGTTCCAACTGCTGCAAAGCTTTTTTTCGTTCAGACTTATCAATGGGCAGATATCCATGAAAAGCAAAAGACTGTCCGCTCAGCCCGGACGACATTAATGCCAGCAAAATAGATGACGGTCCCACCAGCGGCACCACCCGAATGCCTAACCTGTGCGCAATGCCCACCGCCACTGCGCCGGGATCCGCAACGCCGGGACATCCCGCTTCCGAGAGCACGCCTGCATCCTCGCTAAGGCTTCGCAAATGTTCCATTGTAACATGCTCAGGCGTATCCTTATGCAGCTCAATGAACGTAAGCCCGTCAATCACCTTCCCTAGTTTCAGGCTGCTGATAAAACGCCTTGCAGTCCGGACATTCTCCACAAAGAAGACATTCAGATTTTGGATCGTGCTCAGGATCTGAGGGCTTAGCACTTGCTGCTGAGTATCATCTGCAAGAACTGTTGGGATAAGATAAAGCCTTGTATGCGGCTGATTCATAAGTTAATGTGAAATTTAATTTTTCTTCCAACCTTATTCACATGATTTGTATCATACATGAAAGAACAAAGTTAAAAACAATGAAACGGTTACTATACATACCCTTCTGTATCGCCTTGATGTTGTCGTGTAAAAAAGACTCCATGGACACTTTGAGCGCCGCCGACTTTTTATCCATTCAGGGCAAATGGTATCTATCGGCAACTGAAAAAAATGCGATAGACGGCACGAAAAACGTCTGGGAGCCCATTGAGCCGAGTAAAGCAGATACACTGATCTTTCGATCTGACGGCGTTATCCTCGAGCCGGACGGGAAACCTGCGTGCTGCGCACCCGGAACGCTCATCATTAATGGTTCGGTCATGGATGTAAAGCCGCAAATAGCCCTTCCTGCCAACCCATTATGCGCGCTTGTCAACTGCGTGAATTGCCCGAGTTGGGAAATTCAAATGTCGGGCAGCGAGATGATTGTTAAGCCCTGCAATAATCCAAGGCTTAAATTTGTCAGATAGTTTCATCCAGGAATTTTAGAAGCGCAGCCACAAAAGCTTTCGGTTGCTCTGCCTGCACCCAATGCCCTGCGCCGGAAATGGTTTCCAGCCGCGCATTCGGAAATATTTTCTGTATTCCTTCCCAGTCTTCTTCAACAATGTATTTGGAGTTCTCACCCTTGATAAAAAGGGTGGGGGCTTCAATTTTTTGTTCAGATACAATTTCTGCTCCAACTTTGCTCATATCCGAGGTCAGAACGGGCAGGTTAAACCGCCAGCCGAAGCCGCCTTCATCTTTTCTGTAAAGGTTTTTCAGCAGGAATTGGCGCACAGCCAGAATCGGTTCGTATTCGCTAAGGACTTCATCAGCCTGGTTTCTGTTTTCTATCTCACCGATCTGGATCGCGTTAAGCCCTTCCAATATTTTCTTGTGGTGAATAGGGTAAGCCTTCGGGCCGATATCCACGATTACGAGCTCTTTAATGCTTTCGGGATAGGTCACGGCATATTCCATTACAGTCTTTCCGCCCATCGAGTGTCCGATCAGGATAGGATCGGAAATCTGATGTTCTTCTAAAAATCCTTTCAAATCAGCTGCTAATGTCGGAAAATCAAGCGGCCCTTCGTGCGGCGACCGGCCGTGATGGCGCTGGTCAACCAGGAATACTTTGTAGCCGTGTTCGGAAATCGTTTTGCCAATGGTAAGCCAGTTGTCAAGGAAACCAAAAACGCCGTGAAGAATGATCAGTGGTCTTCCGTTGTCACCGATTTGTTTATAATTGAGTTGCATGGAATGCTGATTAATTTGATTTTTTCTCCGTCGAAATAATACTAATCACTTTATTTCATTGCTAAAAGCACGAATTGCAAAAGTCGCTAAAAAAACTTGTCAAGACATCAGAAATTGCTTTAAAAGCACAGGGACGCATCCTGGCTTTTGTTAACAATTTGATAATGCTAAAAATATTGAAGTATTGTTACAGAATTCTGCATTATTCCAACAAATCAAGTAGTTACACTTATTAGTATTGCATTTTAGTAGGATTTACAATTTTGTTATTAAAATAAAAAAGAATTTATTTTACGGTAAATATTACTCATCGTCATTGATGAAGCTACTAATATTACAAACCAAATCAACCAAATTTATGAACGGGAAAAGTTTACTTTTCAGGGCAGCGAGTCTAGCGCTGGTTGTCTTCCTATTATCCCTGTTTACTCCCGATGTCCGGGCGCAGGTAACTTCATCAGCAATCACGGGTCGTGTAGCGGACAGCAAAGGAGAAGTGCTGCCAGGAGCGACTGTAGTAGCAATTCACGTTCCATCCGGAAGTAAATATGGCTCCGTAACCAATGATCAGGGACTTTATACGATCCCCGCAGTGCGTGTGGGCGGACCTTACACGGTGACGGTTTCATTCGTTGGTTTCAGCGACAAATCACAGGAAAACATTTTCGCTAACCTCGGAACGGCCGCAAACGTAAATTTTGATTTACAGGACGGTTCAACGGAACTAAGCGAGGTGATTGTAACGGGAGCCGGAAGCGATATTTTCAGCTCGGACCGCACGGGAGCAGCTACGACATTCAACAAAGGCTTGCTTACAAGCCTGCCTACATTGGGCAGAACGTTGAATGACATTACGAAATACAATGCATACGGCAACGGCCGCTCTTTCGGAGGCCAGGACAGCCGGTATAACAACTTTACAATTGACGGCTCTGTTTTTAACAACGGTTTCGGCTTGGGTAACGAGGCAGCAGCTGGCGGGCGGACAGGCTCTTCTGCAATTTCGCTGGACGCGATTGAAGAGGTTCAGATCAACATTGCACCTTATGACATTCGCCAGTCCGGGTTTGCGGGTGCAGGCATTAACGCGGTAACGCGCTCGGGAACGAACGAATTTTCAGGTTCTGTTTTCCACTTTTTCAAAAACAAAAGCCTTGCAGGTGATAAGGCTGACGGAAACAAGATCAATGTTACTGAGTTCAATGAAAAAACAACCGGGTTCCGTCTGGGCGGACCAATTATTAAGAACAAACTTTTCTTCTTTGTTAACGGCGAATTTGTGAAACGTTCCAGCCCTGCATTGGATTTCGTGCTGAACCGCGGGCAGTCAGGAGACAATGTTTCGCGCACAACGGCGGCGGATCTCGAAGATCTGGGTTCTTTCATGAAAGAAAAATTCGACTACGACATCGGGGCCATCGACGGATTTAACAACGAGAACAAGAGTAACAAATTCCTTGCTCGCATTGACTACAACATCAGCGACGCACATAAACTGACATTGCGTTACTCACACCACGATTCTGACTCGGACGTGTTGATCAGCCAGAGCAATAGTAGTAATACAGCAGGTTTTGGTAACCGTACCAACTCATTGTCAGCGATTTCTCCCCAGAATACGGGCTACATTATCCAGGACAACACGCGCTCGTTCGTCGCAGAATTGAACTCCAACTTCGGCGGGAAGTTCGCAAACAACCTGATCGGAACATTCAACAAGCAGATCGAGGACAGGAAATACAAAGCGCCGATTTTCCCGACTGTGGAAATCCAGAAAGACGGATCGACTTACACGACCATTGGTTCCGATCCATTTACGCCAAACAACCGTTTGGATTACTCCACATTCAACATTACGGATAACCTCACGTATTTTGCGGGTAAGCATACATTCACTTTGGGTGCTTCTTACGAACATTTCAAGTCGAACAACTTGTTCTTCCCGACTTCCAATGGTGTTTATGTATTCAAATCGATCCAGGATTTCAAAAACGCTGCCAATGCATACTTAGCGAATCCTAATCTGACGGTCGCGCCGGACACATTGGTTCGTTTTAACTATCGTTATTCATTGCTTCCGGGCCAGGCACCACCTTGGCAGGTTTTCAAAACACAAACGGCGAGTCTTTACATTCAGGATGAAATCCAGGTTACGCCGAACTTCAAGCTTACAGCCGGTCTTCGCGGAGATTACATCACCATCCCGAACACATCAAAGCAATATTATAACGCAGATGTAGCAGCATTGACATTTAAAGACAATGAAGGCGCTGATTACAAAGTGAACACAGGAAATGTCCCAAAAGCGCGCATTTATTTCTCTCCAAGGATCGGTTTCAACTGGGATGTGAAAGGGAACAGAATGACCCAGGTTCGCGGGGGAACAGGTTTATTCTTGTCAAGAATTCCTTATGTATTGATCTCCAACCAATTGGGTAACAATGGTGTGAACTCTGCAACGGTTCAAGGAAGCAACACAGTGAACTTCCCTTTCACCCTGGATCCTACAAGATACAATCCAACAGACACTAAAAAGCTGACCGGATATCAGGTTAATGCCTCAGATGAAGATCTGAGATTCCCACAGGTTTGGAAAAGCAACATTGGTATCGATCAGCAGTTGGGCTGGGGCGTAATTGCAACCGTAGAAGGGATTCTCAATAAAAACTACAATGCACTCCGCTATATCGATGTAAACCTTAAACCTGCAACCGCAGACTTCGCCGGAACGGACACACGTGACCGCTTCCCTGCATCCGGATTATCAGGACAGGCGGCAACAACAGCGCGTTTGATCAATGGTGACGTTTCCAATGTTTATGTTTTGACCAATACAAACAAAGGTTATTCGTACTCGATCACGGGAAAACTGGAAAAAGCGGCAACACGCGGCTTCGGTGGAATGGTGGGTTATACTTACGGGCAGGCGAAAGACGTTGCTTCTGTTTCCAGTACAGTTGAGGGTAACGTGCCAGGGATCAATGGTTTGAATAATCTTGACCTTGCCTGGTCTGGAAATGATCTTCGTCACCGCTTTGTAGGTTACGTTTCTTACAGAAAAGAATATGGTGGCAAAATTGGCGGAGCAACAATGATCACCTTGGGAGGTGTTTCCAACAGCGGAACAAAGCTTTCTTACATCAGCTCGACGGACATGAATGGTGACGGTCAGAATAATGACTTGCTGTATGTGCCGAAAAGCGCTTCCGAAATCAATTTTGTCACTTCAACTACTACGGTGAATGGCAAAACTTACACATTCTCACCTGAGGAGCAGGCAGCGGCTTTTCAAAGCTACATTGATAGCCACCCATACTTGTCAAAAAGAAAAGGACAATATACAGAGCGTAATGGCGGTGCTTACCCATGGTTAACCCGTTTCGATCTTACAGTTGAGCAGGATTTCTATGTAAAAGTGGGAGCGAAAGACAAGAAGAATATTATCCGTCTTCGTGCCGACGTTTTCAATATTGGAAACATGATCAACAACAAATGGGGCGTAGGAAACCAGGTTACTGTATCTTCCAACTCTACGCAGTCGACCCCGCTTAACTTTGCAAGTGTTTCTGCTGACGGCGTTCCGTCATACAGAATGGGAACACAAGTAATTGCTGGTGAGACGGTCCTGGTTCGTGACGCATTCGTAAAAGGTCGTACGATCAATGACGTATGGCAGGCGCAAATCGGTATCCGTTATATTTTTAACTAATGTCGCGATAACGCATTTCATTGGTGCATTAAAAAAGCCTGTTCCGAGTTGGGACAGGCTTTTTTAATGTTATAGAACTGCGTTTATTTCTGCACTTTTTCCGTCGCTGCCATAATCGACTCCATCCCTGCGCGGTAACCTTCCACGATGAGCCGGGAAATGTCTTCGGAGGTGAAATGTTGCAGGTCGAGAAAAAGCGGCGTTGCGGGACGGACGACTGTTAATTTCATGGGCTTGCCACGCAGATTGGAGCGGTCTACAAAAGACTCTGCCCAAACAATATTGCTGTTGACGATCTGGTTCACCGTAATGTCCCTGACGCGCTCGATCAGGGTGATCAGGTTTCGGGAATTCATGTCTTCCGGTTGATATAAAAGCGGGGAATGGCAGGCGATCAGCACAATTTCCGTTGCGCCGTCTTCAATGGCCTGTCGGATAGGCGCCACTTCGCGCAATCCTCCATCAAGATAAAGCTGCTGCTCAATTTCCACCGCAGGCATTAACATGGGAATAGACGAACTGGCGTAGACATAACTCAAAAAATGCGCATGATCCGGCGAAGCATATTTTATTTCCCCGCTGCCAATATTTACTGCGCCCACTTTGAGCTTAACCGGGCTGTTGCGGATAAACGCGTCACTCACGTGCTTGCGTATGAGCGAATGCAGGGGTAAAGGGTCAACAATCCCGTCGAAACGGCTCATTAATGTGTTCATACCCAGCATTACCCGGGAACGGAGCATAGAAATGTCCTGCGGCTGCGTAATGTTCTTGATCCAGAATTCCAGTAGTTTTCTCCCCGCAACAGGCCATTGGATTTCTTTTTTTTCGTGAAGCTGTTTTCCTGCTTCATTGACCAGGAATGTTGCATTCAATGCGCCGACAGAAATGCCGTAAATCATATCGGGCTCAAACCCGTTTTCAAGCACGGACTGGATTACGCCGACCTGAAAAGCCCCTTTCATTGATCCTCCTCCCAGCACGAGTGCTTTCATGTGATATCTTATTTTTTCAATTCTAAACATTTTCAAAATAAAATTGATATAAACAGAAGATTTTATTCCAAATTTGAAGATTAGTGTTCAGAAGCAGGAAAACCAAAAAAATATAATTTCGCTTCTGTTCAGCGCCTTTTATATCAGGAGGGATTGTTGAAGCCCTCGTCCATTAATATGACCCTTTCAATAAAGGAAATTCAGGTCCCGATTGCAGATGAAATGAAGGCTTTTGAGCACAAGTTTCGTCAGTTTATGAAGAGTGATGTAATGCTGCTGGACCAGATCATGAATTACATCGTCCGCCGCAAAGGCAAGCAGCTCCGACCCATGTTTGTGTTTCTCTCTGCCGGTGTCTGCGGGCAAATTTCCGAATCGACTTACCGGGGCGGCGCATTGATCGAACTGCTCCATACGGCCACGCTCGTGCACGATGATGTGGTGGATGACTCCAACTACCGCCGCGGATTTTTCTCTGTTAATGCATTGTGGAAGAATAAAATAGCTGTGCTTGTAGGCGATTATCTGCTTTCCAGAGGTTTGCTTTTGTCTGTGGACCACGGAGAGTTCGATATACTGAAAATCGTTTCGACTGCGGTTAGGGAGCTCAGCGAAGGCGAATTACTGCAAATCGAGAAAGCACGCAGGCTGGACATTAACGAGGAAGTTTATTATCAGATCATTAAACAAAAAACGGCCTCGCTTATCGCGTCCTGCTGCGCGGTGGGAGCCAGTTCTGTGGGCGCAACTGCGGACATTGTGAAGCGTATGCACGCATTTGGCGAAAAAGTAGGAATGGCGTTTCAAATCAAAGACGACCTTTTTGATTACGGTGAGGACGAGATCGGAAAGCCGCTTGGCATCGACATTAAGGAGAAGAAAATGACGCTCCCGCTCATTTACGCGCTGAATAAGGCAAGCTGGCTGGAAAAGAGAAAGATCATTAACATTATCCGCAACGAAAGCCACAAACCCAAAAAAGTAAGCGAAGTGATCGCATTTGTGAAGGACTCGGGAGGCCTGGGTTATGCACAGCAGGTCATGCAGCGTTATGTAGAGGAAGCACGCGCACTTCTATACGAATTTGCGGACTCCCCGCACCGTCATTCACTCGAACAGCTCGTTCAATATACGATTGAGAGAAGTAAGTAGTTGATAAACAGAATGTTGTATATTCATACGAAGGTTCAAAAGGAAAATATGTAAGTAACTATAATAATATGACTAAACTTTTAGTTATGTTAGCACTTCCATAAAAAACCTTTTTGTCATGAAAGCTATATTATCTGCATTGTTCTGCTTGTGCTTGCAAAGTGCCTATGCGCAATTAAGGGTTATATCTTCAAAAAATGTTGAGAAAGAAGGAGTAGACAACATTAAGCTCGCCAACGATTACACGGGTACGGAGCCGTCAATGCTGAATGAGGTGATGAAAAAGACAAGCCTGATCATTGCATCGGCATTTCCGGAAAACCCCAATCCCGGCATTGCCGTCTTCACCCAAATTTACATCAACGAGTCGGGAAGTCTGGATTACCTGATTTTTGATCTGCGAACTGGTGATGGATACAATAAGGATTCGCTGGACAAACACGCCCAATATGCGTTTTTGACCGGGTTTGATGGTTGGAAAGTTTCCAAACCTGGTAAAAAGTTCTCCGTTGTCGCTGTCAGAACGGTTGGGAAACAGCCGGTGGTTCGTGAAGTCAGGCGCGGTGACAGTTCGGTGGTTGATCTTAAAACGGCGCTGGTTTTTCAGGATACGTTGAAAATCAAACGGCTTTATTTGAATCAATTGGATTTGAAGACATTACCCGACGCGATCTACCGCTTTCCGAATTTGGAAGAATTGTATCTGGGCGATAATGAGTTGCAGGCCGTCAACATTGTCATGGAGCGCCTGCCTAAATTGAGGCAACTTCACTTACAAAAAAATCTGATCACCGAAAGCGGGTTGCAGCTCACGGCGAACAAGACATTAACGCTTCTGAACCTGAAAGAAAATAAATGCAAAGACATTCCTGATGCAGCCCGGAAATCAAAAAGGCTGAGGACACTCTGGCTTGGCGGCAATGAGCTCACTGCTTTATCCAATCGCAGTTTCAAGAAGTTAAAGCAAGTGCATGATCTTAATTTTTACAAGTCGGACATTGCCCTTTTGCCAAAAGGAATTAAAAAAATGAAGAATCTGGAAGTGCTGGATCTTTATTATAACAAGCTTGAAACGCTTCCTACGTCCGTTACTAAACTGAAAAAGTTGACACATCTGGCAGTGTCCTATAACCAAATAAAGGCATTGCCCGAGCGCATTGACAAACTGGCCAGAATTCACACGCTTTATGCGCACCACAACCGTTTGAGTAAACTTCCGGCCAGCATTACGAAGATGCAAAACCTTAAAATCCTTGATCTCGGGTACAACTGGTTTACGAATTTTCCGGCAGAGCTTACCGCTTTTGTGAAATTGCAGGAACTTGATTTGTCTTCCAACAACTTTCCCGATTTTCCCGAGCAGCTTTTGGAGATAAAGCAATTGGAAAAGCTTTATCTCCGTGGTAACCCGTTTGTCAAAGAAGATGCCGAGAAAAAATACAGCAGACAGCTCGGACAGCTGAAAAGCAAGAATATTGAGGTGTTTTACTGATTTACAAATTCCACCAGTAAGTAAATTTCAACACAACGGCCCGGTTCTTAACCCGGAAATTTTCGGGCAGATAATTATCCGTATAAACAATAAAAAGATCTGATGCAGGCTTATAACGCCATTGCAAACGGGCATTGAGGTTAATGTTATCCGCCTGATTATTATACTGCATAAATGTTGTGAAAAACAGGCTATTGGTAAATGTGAAGTCCAAACGCGGCCCTACCAGCCACAATTGGGTTCGTTTCCACGGCTCCGGCAGGCGAATGTCGTTGTAATTTCCGGCCATAGTGATGGCAACGTAAGGCTGCACGCGGTAACCGAGTTCTGCGCGTAAGTTATTTCGGTGTCCGTTTTGATAATAACCACCAAAAATACCCGATGCTGCGTAGGTAAGACGATTCTGCGGGCCTGAAACAATGTCGAAACCTGTGGCTTTCCAATTATGCTCGCTGCCGGTTGGTAATGTTCCTACGCCCAGGTTAGTAGGGTCAAAAGGTCTTAATAATCGTACATAATTGCTGGAACCCCAAACTGCTACTGTTGCGCGGTTGATAAAATTGAGGTTATAGGAAAGGATGAATTCCCTGTCACTGAGGTCGAACTTTTTATCCCAGAAAACATTGCTGATCAGCTTAGGGCCGTGGCTGATGATCTTTGGGTTTTTTACAAAAAACAGGTAACCAATGTTCGGGCTGATCTTGTAATATCCCAACCTGACCGCATTGGGCACGTAACCTACTTCCGCATTGTAATTTTTGCCTACATATTCATGCTGCCATTGCCAGAAAAAATTGGCTTTGTTGAATTTCAGATCCGCCGCATGCGTAAAATCATCCGTTGACTTTCCGGGAGTGAATGATTTGAGCACCATTACTTTTCCCGTCCAGAGATTTTTAGCACTCGCAAGGTTAAATTCGGCTCCAATGTTGCGGTTATAGCGGTTTGTGGCGCTATGTTGCTCCAAATTATAATTGGTGGCGTCCTTATTCACGAAAATAAAACGCACATTGGAACGTGCCAGCAACTGTCTTTGCAAGGCAAAAACAGCGTAATTATTTCTGGGTGTAAGGCTGTCGGATGAGCCCGTCTGCACATCCAGGACGCCTATCCGCCAGTTCTTGTTGATCTTCCCGCTCATACGCGCCCCGAACTGGATCGGGACGCCTAATCCGATGCGCCGGGAGAAAAATGGCCGAATGGTAGCGTACCCGAAGTTGGCGAAAAGGTCGGCGTTTTCGAGGAAGAACTGGCGGCGCTCCGGGAAAAACAGTTCGAAACGGTCCAGATTAGTCTGCTGCACGTCCACATCCACCTGCGAAAAGTCAGGGTTAACCGTCAAATCCAGGTTAAGGGAAGGCGTGAGGCCAATTTTGACGTCTCCGCCGACTGTTGGTTTGTATTTGTTGGGCGTATCTTTTTGAAAGTCTTTGGTCAAACGATTCGCGACATAAGGAATAACGGAAATGTTCGGGCCTGGATTGGGAGGCGGCACATCCCAGGCGAGCACGCCTGTATAGGCGAGCGATGCGGAAGGAAATTGCCGGGGAACAGGCGCCCAGGCCGATTTTTCAGATATAGTCAGGTCCTGACGACTGAAATTGATGCCCCATTTTGTGATTCCCGGTTTGTAACGAATGCTTTTAAATGGAATGGCAGCTTCCCAAACCCATTTATCATCATCATTTTTTACAGCGCTCACCCATTTGTTGTCCCAACTGAGATCCACCGTTCCGCCGTCTCCCTGCTGGCCATCCCAGGGAGCCCCCGCAGCATTGGCACCAAATGAAAACCCGTTGGTTTTGTCGTCAAACGTGTCCATGAAAAGCAGGAAGTTGTCATTTTTCCCGAAAGAAAAATCCCTTTTCAACGATTCGACAATGATTGAGCCTTTAATTGGTTTGTAGTTAACAACCAGAATATAGAGGTTATCCTTATCATAACACATTTTCACATCGGTAAGCGCCCTGGAAAAACTGGTATCCATGGGCGTGATCATGAAAAAGTTATTGGCAACCTCAGCCGATTCCCAGGCCAGGTCATCTGCAACACCGTCAATGTTCAGGGAAGACGTTGCGGAATGAATATTGTATTGATATTTTTCATTGGGTTTCTGAGCAATGCTTTTGGAAATGATTAAACAGAAAAAAATAAGGTTTAGGATAGAAATTTTTCGCACTTGATCGGGGTGTAGGAATGTATAAAAATGTAAGCTTAAACGCTTCGCTTAACTTCTGAACCACTTTGCATCCGCATAAAAAGTACCAAATGGCACCAGCGATGAAATGAAGGACAGCAGGGATTTTTTGAAAGACCAGCTTCTTTCCGTGGCAACCTGGATTAATAAAATGACAAAAAGGACGAAAAGAACACCGTGAGCCATGCCCACAACACGGACAGCTTGTGGAAGTCCTGCGATATATTTCAACGGCATTGCAATTCCAAGCAAAACGAGGTAGGAAATTCCTTCAAGGAATGCAACAATGCGCAGGCGGCCGAGGGCAGATTTAATCAGCGTGGAGATCATATTCAATTGACAGTAAGCGTAAATATTTAGTTGTAAATATACGCTTCAAAAGCTTTGGAAAGGCAGGAATAACCAAAATTCAAACATCAGCATATATGACAAAATCAATTTTTACCTGTTTGCTCGCGCTTGCGGGTTTTTATTCGATGGCACAAAGCTTTAAGGTGTCCGGGAACGTGCGGGATGCCCAGGGTGAGCCGCTGGTAGGTGCCTCGGTTTTGGAGAAAGGCACTAATAACGGCACCATAACGGATGGGAGTGGGGCATACACACTTTCTGTGTCCCAGTCAAATGCCGTGATAGTTGTTACGTTTGTTGGTTACAATGTCGTAGAACGGCAAGTTGCGGCGAATGCTGCGCAGGATTTCACATTGGCAGATGCATCCATCTTGAACCAGGTTACCATTGTCGGTTCCCGTAATGGTAACCGCTCGTCCACGGACACGCCATCGCCTGTTGATGTGATCGATATCCGGGAAATTACTACAAAACAAGGTCAGCTGGATGTAAATCAGCTGCTTCAATTCGCGGCTCCTTCTTTTAATTCCAACAGGCAAACCGGTTCTGATGGTGCCGATCATGTGGATCCCGCTTCACTTCGCGGACTGGGGCCGGATCAGACATTGGTTTTGATCAATGGAAAAAGGCGTCATCAGTCGGCACTGGTTAATCTTTTTGGTTCGAGAGGTCGTGGAAACACGGGGACAGATTTAAATGCAATTCCCGCAGCGGCTATTGAGCGCATTGAAATTTTAAGGGATGGCGCGGCAGCGCAATATGGTTCGGATGCGATTGCGGGTGTGATCAACATTGTATTGAAGGAAACAGTTAACCAGCTTACTGCGAATGTAAATGCGGGAGTTTATAAAGCAAAATATCGCTTTGATAACAAAAACTTCGATGGCCTAAATTACAATGTTAACCTCAATTATGGCTTCAAGCTGGCGGAAAAAGGCTTTTTGAATGTAACGGCCGACTACAATTTTCGCGATCACACCAACCGTGCTAACACCGTTTCCAAAGAAAGTGATCTGGCCAGGAGACAGTATGGCGATCCCAGGATCAACAATGCCGCGTTGTATTATAATGCAAAGGTTCCCATCGGCGAGAAGTTTCAGGTTTACAGTTTCGGCGGCATTAACAAGCGCAAAGGTGATGCCTACGCCTGGACGCGATTTGCTGACGACGATCGCAATGTGCCTTCGGTTTACCCCAATGGATTTGATCCGATCATAGCGAGTACAATCGATGACAGGGCAGTCACGGGCGGCGTTCGGGGTGTTTGGAAGTCGTGGGACATCGATTTGAGCAACACTTATGGTTTCAACAAGTTCCAGTTTGATGTAAGGAATACTATCAACACGTCGCTGGGTGAAGGTTCACAGACCGAATTTGACGCAGGCGGTTTTCAGTTGGCGCAAAATGTGACTAACCTGAACATTACACGTTATTATAAGCGTGTTTTACAAGGTTTGAACATTGCTTTTGGAGGAGAGTTCAGGACGGAGCGTTACAAGATCTTTGCAGGCGAACGTGGCTCTTACTACAACTATGATCCAACTTTGGCCGGTGGATCGCAAGGTTTTCCAGGTTACAGTCCCGCAGATGTTACGGACAAAAGCCGTTCAAATGCCGGGGCTTATCTAGACATAGAGGCCGATCTGACCAAAAAATTACTGATCGATGCAGCCGTGCGCTTTGAAAGTTACAGCGACTTTGGGACAACATTGAATGGAAAAGTAGGTCTGCGTTACAAAATTACCAATGCCATTGCTCTACGCGGATCGGTAAGCACCGGTTTCCGTGCGCCGTCACTCGCCCAAAAGTATTTCAATTCTACATTTACAAATTTCGTAAATGGAGAAGCTGTGGATGTGCTGCTCGCCAATAACAACAGCGAGGTGACCAGAACGCTCGGCATTCCCAGGCTGAAAGAAGAGACCTCGCAAAACGCCAGCATAGGACTCACATTGAATCCTGCTCCCGGACTGTCAGTCACAATCGATGGTTATTATGTTAAAGTGAAAGACCGCGTGGTGCTTACAGGGCAGTTTAGCGATGATGATGAGGATATTGGCGATCTGCTTCAAGCGCTGCGTGTTGGTAAGGCGCAATTTTTCACTAATGCGCTTTCCTACACGACAACAAAAGGGATCGATCTGATCATAGCACATTCCGGTGCATTGGGCGTGGGGCGCCTGAGCACAACCCTGGCAGCCAACTTTAATCAAATGGACCTCGGGCCGGTTAACACGGTTCCGAGATTGAGGGGAAAAGAGGACACGTATTTTGATGAAAGGGAGCGGCGCTTTGTGCTTGCATCTGCGCCGCCTTCGAAAATCAACCTGACATTTGATTATGCCGTTGACAAATTCAGCTTAATGCTGCGTTTTGTTCGTTTTGGAGAGGTGAAGCTGGCAAACTGGGATTATGAACTTGACGTTTACAAAGCAAAAGTCCAGACCGATTTGACAGCAAATTATAAACTCAATAAGAACTTTTCCATTTCCATCGGCGGCAGCAACATTCTGAATGTTTATCCGGATATGTCACTGCCGGCGCTAACGGAATCGGGTGGTGGTTGGGATCCCGTTCAGATGGGTAGCAATGGTGCTTTTTTCTTTACCCGACTTGGTTTCAGGTTTTGATATAGCTTCAATTATGTACTGCTAGGTGGCCATCATTTCCAATGCGGCCGTTTCGCCGGAGACGATGGCGCCTTCCATAAAGCCTTGCCAGTCGGCCAGATGTTCACCTGCAAATGCGGTGTGCAGGAAGCTTTTTTGCAGCGCAGGCCGCACCTTAAACCATTGGCCGGGGCCATACATAGCATAGGCGCCATGCGATATTTTATCACTTCCCCAATAATAATTGGCTTGTGATTCCAGCTGATCTTTTACATTTCCAAAAAACGGTCCTAATGTCTGCTGAACCATTGTTTTGCGCCATTTATCGTTTTGATTGGCGATCGATTCTGCTTTCTCACCGATGGTGTAGGAGATTAATACGCCTTTGCGTGATCGCTGGTTTTTGGTGGCATGATAAAAATAATGAGGGGTTTGGTCGGTAATGAGGTCGAAGCTTTCGTCTTTCCAGAAACGGTTATTAAAGAGCAAAGCATTTTTATTGATGCGCGCATATTGCAATTGGTCCAATGCATCCAGTTTTTCCTGAGGCAGTCCGGGCTCCCATGCAATCCTCTTGATTGCGAACGTTGGGATAGCGCAAATATTTTTGTCCGCTTCGAATGTTTTGCCATTATCGCAATGCACGATGACCTTATCTTTTTGCTCAATCCGTTTTACTTTGTGTTCGAGAAGAATGTTTTCAAAACCAACCTTCTCAGCGAGCTTTTGAGCAAGTTGTCCGTTTCCGTTTTTGATTTTCAGATCCATCTCATTCTTTTCACTGCTTTCTGCAAATGTTGCTAACGCTACAAAAGCTGAAACGTGGCGGTTGCTTTCTCCGAAATCCGTGCTGTCCAGCAATTCACGCAGCATTAAATCTTTTCCTTCGCAGCCATTGTTGACCAGATAGCGCCACCAGTCGATTTGATCCAGCTGCATTTTATCATTGTCGCTCATGGTTTTGTATTTTTCCAAAAGCGAAGTGAATTTAGGTTTCCAGTCTGCCGAAAAATCCCAAGTGTTGCTTTTTGAATATTGATTGCGATAGATTAGTCCCGTATCAAGTTGATTGTTAAGTAGTTCAAGTTTGAAATCATCGCATAGCTCCCTGACACGCGTATGTGAGTTCCCGACCCATTCGGCGCCTAATTCTACGGTTAGCTTCTCTTTGGGATCAATTATATGTGAAAAAACGCGACCGCCGACACGACTGCGTGATTCCAGGATAGTAACGTCAACATGTTGTTTTTTCAATGCATAAGCAGCAGCGAGGCCGGCAAAACCGGAGCCGATCACCACAACTTTTACTTTTTTACCGATATGAAAATGACTGAATGCTTCAGGGGAAAATAATGCAGTTCCTGCGATCAGCGCTGACTGGCGTAGAAATTCTCTTCTTGAGGTTGGATTGGAGGACGTTTCCATGGTGTAGAATCGAAAGCTGTTGGATAGCAGCTAACCAAATCTATACACGTATATACGTTTCTCAAACGAGTCTTTATCCTGTGGTTACCATCTTTATTTAATGGTAAATGAGGTGATTATAAACAAAAAGGGCGCCGTTGCAGAAGCAATGCGCCCTTCCTGATCAAATGCTATTTTAAACAGCCTGAACCTTAATTTTCGGTTTCTTATCGGTCGACTGATTTTCTCTGTCTCTCATTTTAATAAAATCTTTGAACCGTCTGATCGTCGCCATCAGGAAACCGATCATTAATACAAATGTGCCTAACCAAAGAATGTTGATCAATGGCTTTTCAATGGCTTTCATCACGATGAAGTCACGCTGAGTGGTGTTGACAGCAAACGAGAACTGGCCTGTTTGCGGATTGATTTCCTGAAACTGGATACGCATGCCCAGATCGTTGTTTACCTCAGGCTTGCGTGCTACCATGCGGTCGCGGATCACGAACGAAGGCGTTACCACGTATTCTTTATCTTTATCCAGCACGCGGATCACTGCCTTAACCGCAGCATCGCCCTCGCCCAACTTCACGCCTTCAACCTGCTCTGTACGGACAACATTATCCAGGATCGCAACATAATCGTTCACGAAGAATGTGTCGCGCATGCTGATCGTAAAGTCTTCTGTCTGGCTCCAAACCGGCTCAGCGGTTGGGTTCGTAACCATGTTCACATGCGTATAAAGATCTTTGTCGACCTTTCTTTGAATGTCAGGAGAAGAAACAATTCCGCCCATTCTTGGGTTGATCTGCACTCTTGGGAACAAGCTGAAAATTCTGCCCGAAGGTTCGCGATACTCGATCTCGTAATAGAAGTTTTCAGGGAAAAGCTCAATGGTGTCTCCTTTGACATTATATTTTTTACCGTCGACCACGATATCTCTCAAAGCAACAGCGTGGAAGTCTCCTTCAATGATATCGACCCAACTTTTTGGAATATATCCAGGGATCTTACGCGGTTCTACGCGGACATCGCGCCAGGTAAGCATGTAATCACCCATTTTCTCAGGCTTGTTGAGCCAGAGCGTAATGTTCTCTTTATTTTCCTTATTGTCATTGTTGGTAAATTCTTCGCTCCGGGAGATCATTAAGCCCGAATTGTTGATTGAAACAACTTTGGTATAAGCAGAAGAAAACAAGATCCCGATCAGCATTAAGGCCACACCAATGTGCGTGATCGCACCGCCTGAAAGGTTATAGTTTCCGCGGATAATGTTCAGTAGAATAGTCCCGTTTGCCACAATTGCAAAAACAGCAGACGTCAGCAAAACGATATATTGAATTTCTTTAACCCCTTGAATCGTAATGATTGCCGCACTAATTAGTAGGGAGATCAGCAAAGGATTATAAAGGGCCTGCAACTTATTTTGTCCCACTCTTTTCCACCAAAAGAATTGTCCAACACCAGTCAAAATGACGATCAGTGAGAAGAACCAGAGCTGGAATTTGTTATAATGACCAATCTGATCCGCCGGAAGCGCCATATTCAGCACAGTTCCGAATGCTTCGGCAATTTTGTTATAAACAGGAATTGAAGTCGTTGCCAGAATCTGAAAACCAGACAAACAAAGCAATGTTGCGCCGATAAAAATCCAGAATTCCTGGGAATAGGTCGAAACTTCGTCTTCGTCGCTCGGCAGATCTTTCCAGCGATAAATTAATAAACCGGTTGCTACAAGCGTGAATGTTAACAGATAAATCAGCAGCTGACCGGAAAGTCCCAAATCCGTGAATGAGTGAACGGAGGCGTTACCCAAAACGCCGCTGCGCGTCATGAATGTGGAATACAGAATCAATATAAATGTTGCAATCGTGAGGATGAACGACGTTTTTAGCGCTGTCGCGTTTTTACGGCCGATGATCATCGTGTGCACAGCTGCAACCAGAACGAGCCACGGCACGATGGAAGAGTTTTCAACAGGATCCCAGTTCCAGTAACCACCAAAATTCAGCGTTTCATAAGCCCAATATGCGCCCATCAAAATTCCGATACAAAGGATCATGGCAGAAAATAACGCCCAGGGTAATGCCGGACGAATCCATTCCTGTATTTTTTTAGTCCATAATCCTGCGATTGCGAATGAGAAAGGGATTAATGTTGTAGCAAAACCTAAGAACAGGGTAGGAGGGTGAATAACCATCCAATAGTTTTGCAAAAGCGGGTTAAGGCCATTTCCATCTTTGGGGATAAAGTTCGGATCCATCTGATAAACGGGCAGGTCCGGCATTACTTCTTTAAGCAGCAAAAATGGTGTTGAGCCAATTTTCAAGTCCAGACCAGGAATAACAACACCCAAGATCATGGAAGTCAGAAACGCCTGCACCAGTGCAAAAACGGTCATTACTGGTGCTTCCCATGAACGGTTTGTGAAAATAAGCACGCAGCCCAGGACAACATTCCAGAAGATCCATAAAAGGAAACTTCCCTCCTGATCCTGCCAGAAACTGGAAATCGTGTAGCCTGTTGGCAACGACAGCGAGGAGTTTTTCCAGGCGTAATGATATTCAAAATAATGGTTTCCAATGATCCAGTAAAGGGAGAAAACCACGCCTAAAACTGCCGCAACGTGGAAATAAAAAACAGCGCGGCCAAATTTTTTCCAAACCTTGCCGTCTTCAATGCTCATGCCTGTTGAACTGGCCTTGAAATAGGCGAATGTGGCTACGAGCGCGGTTACAAAAGCAATAATTACCAGCAGGTGACCTGCACTTCCGATTGTGCTGTGAATCATGATTGTTCTGCTGTATGTTCAGTAGTTTCCATTTTGCCGTTTTCGTACTTCGATGGGCATTTCATCAATATTTTTTCAGCAGAAAATTGGCCGTTTACCATTTTACCCACGACAACAACCTGCTCTGATTTGTCAAAATCCTGTGGTTTGGAGTTTTTATAAACTACTCTTTGTTCAACCTGATTATTGTCAATCAATGTAAAAGCAAAATAGTTTGGATCAAGCTGAGGTTGATACTCCATGCCCAAAATGTGTCCGGAAGCATCTTTTTTGAGTTTGCCCACCACGTGTATGCTCTCCGCATCTCCGTCCTGCGCCATTTCCTTCGCCTTTGTAAAATCGACATATGTGCTCGCATCGCCGGCAGTAGACACAATAATGCCAATAGCCACAGCAATGATGATCAAACCGAATATTTGTATTTTTTTCATGAAATTTTACTTGATATTTAATTCCTTTTCGATTTTGCTCACTTTGGAATCAATCCGAAGCATATTAATTGCGATTCCCGCAAAGATAGCGGCAATCACTGCTACCACGACCCAAATCTTACCGTCTTCACGAAGCTTGTCGGCCATAGGCACGCCATTGTCAACGGCTTGCGCAAACAAGTTTCCTGAAATCAAAAGCAGGGTCAGCAGAAAGAGGGAGACTTTTTTCATTGTATGAGTAATGGTCTGAAATCTTAACGAAAATTTGATTTAAAATGTTTGTGATGGGTAAAATTAGTGTGGTTCAGAACACTTTGTCGGAAGTGATCGAAGCTTCGTCCCGCACCCGGTTAATTACTTTTATCCGGATCCGAAGTTCAGCCAGCCATAGTCCCAACAGGATATAGCCTATAATGGCCGGGTAAAAAACCTTTCTGATATCATTATCGAAATCGTATGAGCCAAATGTGCTGTTTCCGCCGCTGCCCGGGTGCAAAGAGTCGGTAAGCCGGGGCAGGATATAAATAATTGGAATAAAAACGGCGAATGCAAAAATGTTGTAAACGGACGAAATCCTTGCTTTGCGCTGCTCGTCTTCGAAAGAACTTCTTAATAATAAATACGCAAGGTAAATCAATATGCCAACGGCCGCGCCATTGAGTTTAGGGTCGTTCGGCCAGGGGTCTCCCCAGGTATAATTCGCCCAGATCGAGCCGGTCAGGCAACCCAGAATTCCAAAAAATATTGCGGATTTTGCCAGTTCACTTGCAATGTCGTCGTCTCCGATGCGTCCTTTATTGAGATAGCGGATTGAGAAAATCATGGACACAAAAAGCAGTGTGGTCATGGCCAGCCAGAGCGCTACGTGGAAATAGGTGTTGCGGATGCTTTCATTAATAATGGCGAGATGCGGAACAGGGCCCATCAGACCCATAATGATGACATAGAATATAATTACTATGCAGAGGATTTTCCACCAGATCTTTCTCATTTTACTCTTTTACTTTAATGCTTTACTCGCCCGTCGCAATCAGCTTCTCCACAGATAAGGAAAAAGCAGATAACTGAGCGTAATTACTATGAGATCAATTGATAACAGTGTGCTGATTTCGTCCGTGCTGACCGACCAGTCCAAGCCATCCATGGCGTTTTTGGCCAGCTTGATTGTCATGAGCAGCATGGGCAAAATGATCGGGAAGCTCAGAACAGCCATTAATGTTGCGCTGTTATCAGCCTTGGATGCAATTCCTGCCACAAGCGTAAGCACCGATGCAAAACCGATGGCGGCGAGAAAGAGACACAGGATAAAAAGTCCCATATCACCGATTGCATTGCCCATTACAAACGAATAAAATACAAACCCCATGCCTGATAATAGTAACATTATCAGCGAGTTGTAAATGATTTTCGAAATAATGATCGACTGCGGACTGCAAAGGCTGTAATAGTAAAGCAACCGGCCATAGCGCTCCTGGGAGAAACTTTTGGCAATTGCATTCACCGCAGTGAACAGAATGATTATCCAGAATAGTGTGTTCCAGACAATAGGAGTGAGTTGATTTCTTCTTAAATTAAAGCTCAGATAGCAGACGAAAACAGTGCTGATCACGTAAAGTAACATGCCGCTCAGCGCATACTTTTGGCGCCATTCGAGTGTAACTTCTTTCCAGATAAGGGTTTTAATCTCGTTCAAAATTCCGCTGCTCATTTACTCTTTGCGCTGCAAAAGTACTACATAAAGGCTGAGGGAAATAATAAAACGGTCATGATTTTCCATGATTTGTATGAGTGTGGGCACAATTGCAAAAGTTATGTTTGAATTACGGTGTGATAGTGCTTTATTTGCACTTTAAATAAAATGAATCTAAATAAGGAGTGTATGTCAGCTCGTACGGTCAGTCATCTTCGAAAGGGCGAAAAGGGGGTCATAAAATCTTTTACAGATCGGGGAATGTCATTGAAATTGTTGGAAATGGGCTGCCTGCCCGGGTGCGAAGTGCGCCTGGATGCGATAGCGCCATTTGGTGATCCGATTTGTATCAATGTTGGCGGTTCGTATTGCCTTTCTCTGAGATTGAATGAAGCCGCGGTGATTGAGCTCGAATAACAACATACGTTCCGTTTATAAGCCTCTCCATTGAAACTAGGGAATATAAAAGTTGCGCTGGTTGGTAACCCCAATGCCGGCAAGTCTACATTATTTAATGCATTGACAGGTTTACGCCAAAAGACCGGGAATTTTCCGGGCGTAACTGTTGAAAAAAAATCAGGAACTTTCAAGCTTCCAGGCCAGAATGGACAGCAGGAGACGGCCGCCATTATCGTTGACTTACCTGGTACATATAGTATTTATCCCAAATCACGGGATGAAACTGTGGTGATGGACATTCTGGCCAATCCGGCGCACCCGGATTTTCCGGATGTTGTTGTTGTGGTGGCCGATGCCTCTAATCTGCAAAGAAATCTGCTGCTTTTTACCGAAATAAGTGACCTTGGCTTGCCATGCGTTCTGGCACTTAATATGCTCGACGTTGCGACGAGTATGAATCTGACCGTCAATGCGGTGCAACTCGCCATGAAACTGAATGTGCCGGTTGTACGCATTAATGCCAGGACGGGAGAGGGGCTGAGCGGTTTGAAGGAAGCGGTCAGACAAATGGCCGAGCGCGTTGACAAACCTGCGCTGGCTTATTTTTATGAGCCCAAAGGCAATGAAATCCAGCTTATTGCAGATGTAAAGCGAATGTATGCGCTTGACAATGATTACGTTGCATTACAATATGTTTGCCAGCACGACAATTTTTCCTTTCTGGAAACGCCTGCCCGGGTTGCATTGGACAAGTTGATTGAAAAGCATGACTTTGATGAAAATGGTTTTCTTGCGGCTGAAACGGTGGCCCGTTATGAAAAGATTAAGCCTATTGTCAGTAAATCGGTAAAATCCGCGGGTATTACCGAGCAACCTTACTGGACGCGCAAACTGGACAGCGTTTTATTGCATCCGTTTTGGGGATACGTCACATTTGCGGCAGTTCTGATCCTGATTTTCCAAGCCATTTTTTCGTGGGCAACCTATCCCAGCGATTTGCTGGATGCCGGCATTGCGGCAACGATCGAGTGGACAAAAGGCATTTTGCCCGAAGGTTTCTTGAATGATCTGATCACGGACGGCATTATGGCTGGTTTGGGCGGGATTTTGGTATTTATTCCGCCGATAGCGATACTTTTTGCGCTCGTTTCTATTTTGGAGGAGTCGGGTTATATGGCGCGTGTGATGGTGATTATGGATAAATTAATGCGCAAGTTCGGTTTGAACGGACGAAGCGTTGTCCCTTTGATTTCGGGCGTAGCATGCGCAGTTCCAGCCATCATGACCACCCGCAGCATCAGCAGCCGCTACGAGCGTTTGCTTACGATATTAGTGACACCATTAATGAGCTGCTCCGCTCGTTTACCCATTTACACGATCCTTATCGCGTTGGTCGTACCGCCTACAAAAGTGCTCGGCGTTTTGAATGTGCAGGGTCTGGTTTTATTCGGTTTGTATTCATTAGGTTTAATCGGCGCACTGGCAACAGCGTGGATTCTCTCATTGTTTATTCCAAGAAAAGAACCGGGCTATTTCATGCTCGAAATGCCATCTTACAAGCTGCCTCGATGGGGACATGTGGCATTTACCATGTATGACAGCGTAAAATCATTTGTTTTCGAAGCTGGTAAGGTCATTATGGCCATTTCCATTATTCTATGGGTATTATCTTCATACGGACCCGGTGACGAAATGGAGAAAGCTGAAGCAGCAGTCACATCCTCAATGCCTCAGGCATCCGAGGAGCAGGTCAATGCAGCCATTTCTTCTGTCCGTCTTGAACATTCTTACGCAGGGCACTTCGGGCATTTCATTGAGCCAGTTATAAAACCACTTGGATACGATTGGAAAATCGGAATCGCTTTGTTGGCATCCTTCGCCGCAAGGGAAGTTTTCGTAGGGACAATGGCCACCATTTACAGCATTAGTGGCGATTTTGAAGACGTCCCGACCGTGAAGGAACGGTTGATCAAGGAGAAAAATCCAGAAACCGGAGGAGCAATGTTCACCCCGGCCGTTTGTTACTCGCTGTTAATTTTCTATGTTTTCGCCATGATGTGCATGAGTACAATCGCCGTAGTCCAACGCGAAACCCACGGCTGGAAATGGCCTTTAATCCAGCTGGCTTACTTAATGGTGCTGGCTTATGTGTCGGCGTTTGTGGTTTATCAGGTTATGAGTTGATGTTGCAGGATTTTAAGGTTGTAAAGTTAAAGTTAACTCCCGACCTTTTTTCCTGGTAATTTATTAAGATCCTGTCTCGTTAATTTATCTTTTCCACGCGAGATTTCGACCAGCGCTTCAAAATCATCAATTGTCAACTCTGTATCAAAGTCACTTAACCGAACATGTTTTGGTATCGTTGGTACGTAAAAAATTTTGCTATTCTTTTTCATATTGCTGTCTTTCTGTGATTCTCGCAACCCTGGTTCCAATGACCCTAACTTTTCCATTTCTAATCGTGTAGTATGAAGTTAATATTTTATTTGAAAAACTTTTGCCAATACATAGAAAGCGAATCTCATTTGCCCTATGGCTTATTATATATTTCCGTTTCGGATCCAAGAAAATACTTTCTGCTTCTGCGTTCGTAATAAGATGTTTCTCGACTGATTTTTTCTTATTCCCATCATCCCAATCAAACTTTAACGGCGCCATCAATAAATTAAGTCATGTGAATTTGTCACTTTGACTTACTGATAATCGCCGCAACGCTTATTAAGACGTGGCTTCTTTAATTAGGTAACGAGAGTTTGAGATTTTTTTAATTTTTTTACCAACCCAACCCCTCCACAACATCGGAAGCGATCAAGGCACTTTCTCCTTTCTCTTCCGCCGCCCGATCACCGGCAAGTCCGTGCTGAAAGACCGCCAGAATCGCTGCTTGCACAGGATCGTATTTTTGGGCTAGCAGGCTCGTTAGGATTCCTGTGAGCACGTCGCCGGTGCCTCCTGTGGCCATGCCTGGGTTGCCTGTAGAGTTGAAGTGCACTTCGCCGTTTGGGAGAATGACGGCAGTGTTTGCGCCCTTTAAGCAGATGATTACTTTATGTCTTTTTGCGAAATCAATTCCTATTTGAAGTCTTTCGAATTCATCATTGCTTTCTCCGGCTAATCGCTGAAATTCTTTGGGATGCGGGGTTAGGACTGTGTTTTGAGGTAATTTTTCTAAAAGATGCCTGTTTTCGGATAGAATATTCAACGCGTCGGCGTCGATGATGAGCTTCGCTTTTGCAGCGGTTAGATTTAATTTTTCCAACAATATTTCCACAGCATTCACCGTGGCAGACTCTTTACCAACTCCGGGACCAATTCCGATGGCAGAATATGATTCAAGCTCGGTGACTTCACTTAAATTTTTCGCATCCTGATCTGTGATTGTCATTGCCTCGGGTAGGGAAATCTGGATAATGTCGTATCCGCAGGCGGGAATATGCATGGTAAGCAAACCCACGCCTGATCTCAGACAAGCTTTTCCCGATAAAACCGCCGCGCCCATTTTGCCGTAACTGCCCGCCATCAGCAATGCATGCCCGAAAGTGCCTTTGTGCGAAAATTTATCACGTGGTTTGATCAGTTTTTCGGCCGTGAGCTTGTCGGTATAATAATAAGGCGTTTCGATGTTTTTGATAAAATCCTCACTCAAACCAATATCAACAAGATGCCAGGAGCCCACAAATTTGGCATTTTGCGGCATCATGAATGCTAATTTTGGCAATTGGAACGAAACAGTGAAGTCTGGCTCAATAACAGGATCGCCTTTCTGATTTGCTTTGTCTGCATATAATCCGCTCGCAATGTCAACGGAAACGAGCTTATTGGACAAACCGTTTAAGGAATGTATTATGTTGGCCAATAGTCCGTCAACCGGTCTTGATAAACCTGATCCCAGCAGTGCATCAATACAAATTACATTTGCTGCCAATGTTGGAAATGCATCGTTTGCAGCAACGCTAACGGGCTGTAAATGATCTTTTAATCGCGATAAGTTGCTTTGAAAGTCTTCTGAGGCGTTATCTGTATATTCAATGATATATAGCTGAACATCATAACTGTTCATGCTCAAAATGCGTGCAATGGCCAGCCCATCTCCGCCATTATTTCCTTTTCCGCAAAAAACAGCAACCGGCCTGGTGTTTACAAACTGGTCACAGAACCATCTGACGAACGCTTTTGAGGCGCGTTCCATTAAATCCAGTGATGAAACACGTTCATTTTCAATAGTATATGCATCCAGTGCGCGAATCTGTTTTACATTTAGTATTTTCATGTAAAATGCTTTTACAAACAAATAAATAATATTAGCTTTGCACTCGTTTTCGCAAGAGCTGTTTTGAATGAAGGGGCGTCACCTCATCCGCTGGAAGCAAGCTATCATTTTAAATCCAAAAAAGCATTCGTCATGAGCGAACTTATTAAACTCGTAGAAGCTACGATTGAAAATCGTAAATCCGAGTATCCTGAATTCAATTCAGGCGACACGATCAACGTTCACGTGAAAATCCGTGAAGGTAACAAAGAGCGTATCCAGCAATTCCAGGGTACAGTTATGCAGCGTCGCAATCTGAGCGGCAGCGGTGAAACTTTCACAGTGCGTAAAATCTCAAACGGCATCGCCGTAGAACGTGTTTTCCCTATTCTTTCACCAAGTATCGCTAAAATCGAATTGATTCGTCGCGGTAAGGTGCGTCGTTCACGTCTGTTCTTCTTGCGTGGCCGTCAGGGCAAAGCCGCTCGTATTAAAGAGCTTAAAGTATCGAAGTAGTATAAATTTTCTTCGGACAAAAATTTTAAACCCTGCAAGCGATTATTTCTTGCAGGGTTTTGTTTTTCCAATAGCGGCCGATTCAAATGGCCCCCATACCCGTCGGTTTAAACCGACGGAAAATATCAATAACATGAACATTGCTTTTTATAAATATCAGGGCACGGGAAATGATTTTGTAATGATTGACAACCGCGATCTGTCCTTTCCGGTTTCGAAAGAGTTGATCGCTTCTATCTGTCATCGCAGGTTTGGCATTGGCTCGGATGGGCTGATTCTCCTACAGAACGAACCGGGCTATGATTTTCGAATGGTTTATTTCAATGCGGATGGGGGCGAGGGAAGCATGTGCGGGAACGGAGGGCGTTGTGTTGTGCGTTTTGCGCATGATTTAGGTCTTTTTAGCGATTCAACAACCTTTATTGCAGTTGACGGTCTGCATGAGGCAACCGTTTCAGGTGAGGTGATCAGTTTGAAAATGTCGCCTGTCAAGGATGTCGAGCGTTACCAGGAGTTTGATTTTATGAACACAGGTTCGCCTCATTATGTCACTTACGTGGATAATGTATCGGAAACAGACGTCTATAATATAGGAAGCGAGATCCGGTACGGCTCAGTTTACGGCCCAAAAGGTGGCACGAATGTCAATTTTGTAGAAGTGATCGAAGATAATCATTTGAGCGTCAGAACGTATGAACGTGGCGTTGAAGATGAGACCTATTCTTGCGGAACAGGTGTAACCGCTTGCGCATTGTCTGCACATTTACGCAAAGGCTTTGAGGGGCCTATTACCATTGAAACACTCGGCGGAACTTTGAAAGTAGATTTTGAAGAAACGTCAGCTGGATTTGATAACATTCACCTGATCGGCCCGGCGTTGAGGGTTTTTGAAGGAAGCTTAGACTTGCCAAGTCTTTAAGACTGTGTAAGTCTGGTTATTCAGATTCAATAATTCCTCCCTTAACATGGAATATCCGCTTGTCGAGCCATTCTGGCACACGACAGTAATCCATTGCTGCAACTTTGCTCCTTACACCATTGGTGCAAATCACGATAATGCTATTAAAAGGAACGAGATCCGCTCTTCTTTCGCGGATCTCGGCCAGAGGAATGTTAATCCCCCCTTCATTAAATTCTTCAAATTCCCAGTTTTCCCTCACATCCACTAAAACGGTGTCAGCTTCCGCTCCTAATCGTCTGGCCTCGTTGAGGTTAATGTCCGTGTAAGTATTCCTTGTCATTTTACCTGCCCGTTGCGTAGGGATGGTCGTTTATAACCGGGATGTTCTTGGCAATCAGTTTATGGATATCCTTCAAATAAGCTTTTTCATCCAGGTCACAGAAAGAAAATGCAGTTCCTTTGGCTCCTGCACGCCCTGTACGGCCAATTCGGTGCACGTACGTTTCAGGGATATTGGGGATCTCGTAATTAATAACGTGCGTCAGATCATCTACATCAATTCCTCTTGCAGCAATGTCGGTGGCCACCAAAACCCTGGTAGTCTGGCTTTTGAAGTTTTTCAAAGCATTCTGGCGCGCGTTCTGAGATTTATTCCCGTGAATCGCTTCTGAGCTTACACCTGCTTTCCTCAAAACCTTCACTACTTTATCCGCGCCGTGTTTGGTACGGGTGAAAACCAATGCAGTGGCAATAGTTTCGTCTTTAAGAATGTGCAGCAACAGCGAATTTTTATCCGATTTATCTACAAAAAATACCGACTGACGAATCGTGTCGGCCGTAGATGAGACCGGTGTAACTTCTACTTTTAGTGGATTGCGAAGGATTGTGTTTGCCAATGTTACGATGGCAGGGGGCATGGTTGCAGAAAAGAACAGCGATTGCCTCTTTGCAGGCAGCAATTTGATCACTTTCTTAACATCATGCACAAAACCCATGTCCAGCATACGGTCGGCTTCGTCCAGAACGAAGAATTCCAGCTGATTTAGTTTTATAAATCCCTGATTAATTAAATCTAATAAACGTCCCGGCGTTGCGATGAGCACGTCCACACCGCGTTGCAGCGCATCTGTCTGCGGCTTCTGACCAACTCCACCAAAAACCACTGTATGTTTAATGCCGGTATGGCGTCCGTAAGCAGCAAAACTTTCGCCAATTTGAATGGCTAACTCGCGTGTAGGTGTGAGGATCAAAGCGCGGATGCGGCTTTTTTCAAATTTCCCAACCGGGTTATCATGAAGCAATTGCAGCATCGGAATTGCAAATGCTGCCGTCTTTCCTGTGCCTGTCTGCGCGCAGCCTAGTAAATCTTTTTGATCCAGAATAATAGGGATCGCTTTTGCCTGGATGGGTGTGGGGGTTGTGTATCCTTCTTCTTGCAGGGCCTTAGCAATGGGCTCAATGAGCTTTAAATCTTGAAATGTCATTTGATTTTTTTAAAGGGCTGTTCCTTTATATTAATATAAAAACAGCCTGAATAATATAAAAGGCCTTATAAGCCTCCCGTATAACAGCAGTATTTTTTTAATCGTTCAGTCCGGATTTTGTCACTTCATCAACCGAAACACTGGATAGCGCATATATTCCTTTTCGCGGTACGGCGAATTGTCATAAATGAAGTCCAGTTGTGCGCTGCCGTTTTTAGCAAATTCAGGATCACTCTTGCGCTTATCTTCCAGCTTAATTCTTAAAGCTACATCCTTGGCCAGCATTTCCGCCGCAAGGTCTTCAAATACATAGGCAGAATAATGTTCCTTGGATTGCAAAATCGTATCGAAGAAATTCCATTTGAAGAATGAATCAACGCCTTTTGGTTCAAGCGTCTCGACAATGTAACGGTTAGTCCATTGATTGACAGGGATATACCAATCGCCTTTTTGGAATGTAACTTGCTGTTTAACCGTCTTTGTCGTCACGCTTGTGTGCCAGTAATGTCCTTCAAAGGGCTGCTTCGGCGTTTCCAGATTTTCTATATAATATGTTTCCACCACCATTTGGGTGTCTTTTTCCAGTTGCTTTACTTCCACGCCATTGAGTTTCATCAAGTCGATCACATTGTGCCAGCCTTGCGGGATAATGTAGGCCACTGGCTTGGTAACCTCGTCTACGGGTGAATAGTTATCGTAGAACGGAATCTTTTTTGTAAATGGTTTAGAGCGGTTATAATGAAGTCTCTGGGCACCGCTCACTTTACTGGTAACGTATTCAGGCTCATAACCTTTAAATTCGATTTGCGTGTTCTTGACTTTATTAACCTCCCAGGAAACAGCAAATTTCTCCTGCTTTTTCACCGCTTCCTTAGTGTCTTTCCGAAGTTTGAGAAGCTCCTTTCTGTTTCTTGCTAAAAACTTAATGTTACCAAGCAAATAAGCGTAAGTTGAAGCAACGCGTTTGTCGTAAGGCTTCAACATATGTGTCTCCGTCATGACCCCGATGGTGTGAAACAATGCAGCGTAACCCGTTGAATAGCGCGGCCAGTCCGGAAACTGGACAAAACCTTTATCAGGTGTCTGGCCCCATGAATTGACATAAGGTGTGGCTTCAAATCCCGATTCCTTCAAATGCTTGTACATGTAGGGCAGGAAAACCTTATCATTGAAATAGCCCAGTTTTCCACCCAACTTGTCTTTCTGTGCATAGTCCAATGTCATGACATATTGATAATCAGCGCCGTTACTTACATGTGTATCGGCAAAGAGGTCGGGATCAAGTTCGTGAAAAATGGCTGCAAAGCTGCGTGCATTTCTTGTGTCGCTTTTGATAAAGTCCCTGTTAAGGTCATAATTTCTGGCATTTCCACGGAAACCATATTCTTCCGGCCCGGCTTGATTTGTTCGGGTTGTGCTATTTCTATTTAATGCGCCCCCAATGTTATAAAAAGGAATTACAGCTATAATGACATTGTCCAGTTCCGGAAACTTTTCAGGGTTCACGGCAATGTCGCGAAGAAGCATCATGGAAGCGTCAACGCCGTCAGACTCGCCGGGATGAATAGCGTTATTGACCAGCAGAAAGGCTTTTTGTTGTGATTTTAATTTCTTTATATCAAATGTCCTGCTTTTCGAATACAAAACCAGATGCAATGGATGTCCGCTGTCTGTAAGCCCTTTTTCGGTGATTTGAATTTGCGGGAAGTCTTTTGCCAGCAGCTTGTAAAAAGCAATTCCTTCTTCATAAGTCGGCGTTTGCTTGCCGCCACTGCTTTCAAAACGGGTAGTGTACTGGGCGCTGGCTAATAATGTAAAAAGGAGAAGGACCGAGAGTAAAAATATGCGCATTGAGTAGGTGAATCGTTGAATTTAATGTTTGTATTTCTGAATTAAATACAAATATGGATCTTGCAAATGATGAATAAAAACTTGTGTATCCGAATTTGGAAAGAGCTTATAATATTCTGCATCCGGAATTAATGCAATCGTGGGACCGATCCGGACGTAATTGTTACTTTTGAAATAAACCGGCGGCTGAAAATCAGGAAGCACCTTGATGATTGATTTGGACGCGTAATTGCCCAGATATTTTTGATAGTTGCGCTGCGCTTTCTCACTCGGCTTCTTCATTTGCTTGTAAGCATGCCGCAATGCGACCCGTGTCAGTAGTTTTTGTTTGTTTATGACCGGATCGATGTTTTTGAAAGGGTTCGTCTCATTAAAATCCGCCAACGTTTGTACTGAAAAGGGCAATTCAGGGATCCAGTCCGCGGCATTCACAACATTATAACCCCAGCCGCCATCAATAAGGCTTTCGTATTCATAACCATAGTAAGTGTTGCCCGTTTTCGGACTGGCGCTGGCGTAAGTTTTAAAACGAATGTCACTGGGCAGCTTTTTGTCTTTTTGTAATTGATAAAGATGCGAAGTGAGCAAATAAACAATCGCCCCGCCCTGGCTATGACCCATGATAAGAAACTCTTTAATGCCCGATTTGTAGCAGGAATCAATTTTCGGGACAATGTCCTTTGCCAGAAATGCCATGCCCACAAGCCAACCCACGTGAACAGCGGCCTGTGGATTGTCTGCCAGATGATATTGAAAAGTATATGCATTGGTAAGCTTCAATTCGCCTATTGCGGGAACCATCGCCGCATAGAAATTTTCCAGCCAGCCCACAGGTTCAACGGTTGTTCCCCTGACATTGATCGCAGCGACAGGGCGCGTTTTGTGAGTCCATAAGGCCCATTTGTTGTCCAAACCCATTATAGGCGACTCATAGGCTTGTTTAAATTGCTGCGGCTTGGTGATTGCGGATTTTGGCTTAGCCGGATCTCTTCTCGCTGTGTCATATAAAAGGACGTGTATCCGCAATTGTTCTAGATATTCTTCTTTATCAAAACCGGGTTTCAGCTCGCTTTTCTGAGCTTTAACTGAAATAGAACCGAGCAGAATAATGGCTGCAAAAAGGACATTGCTAAACCTGCAGGCTATGCATTGCATGCCAAACGATTGATAATAATTCATACAGTCAAATCTGAAAAGCGAATATCCGACATTGTAAATCACTTAAATGTAGGAAATCCCGGCAGATAAGCAGGCAGTTCAATTAAATATTTTCCTGATCAACGAAGCTGTTAATCAATGTATTGACTTTGTTAAGCCACAAGTTTTGCCCTTCGCAGGTCCAATGAGAATCGCCCTTTAAGTAAGAAGCCGTTCCCATTTTTCTAAAATCAGAAAGAACGTCAATGTAAGGAACAGGCAATTTGGGATGTTGGTAAATGTGCTCAATCAACTGATTATAGGCATCGTAATCGGGCTGCACAACAGACACTTTGTTAGGAATGATCGACAAGGCCACCAGATCAAAGCCCATTGCCAGTGCCGAATCTTTGGTAAGCTGTAAATTCATAACAAGCGAATCAAGCTCGGATTGGCGGATTTTTGAGAAGGAAGAGGTCACATTAGGTGTGTCCGTATCCATATAAGAGACCACGCTCCGGTCGTTATCAACCAGTGTAACGCTTGTATTGACGCGATGAAACAGATGGTAAGTGAAATCGGCTTTCCATTCTTTCACTTTCAAAAACGCTTCATTTTGAAATAAAAGCGCCTCAAACCTATCCTGTGCCTGCTTTCCGTTGAATGCATCATCCAATTTGTGCATGAATTTAGGATCAACCACTTTTTGGACGAAAGTGGCTGAATCCGGCAAAAGCAACGAAACAGGTGTCGCCAGATGTTGCCGGAAATGTCTTTCCACAGATTCGAGCAGCAGAATGTTGGTCGCTGAGGTGTCCAGTTTTATATGCAGCATATCCGACCACTTTACATATGTATAACCGGCAACGTTAAAATCACTTTTACCAACGCGCTGGGCTTCCGTAAAGCTATCGCCGATAATGTATAAATGGACTTTTTGAGAAGTATTTTGTCGGGATGGCGGCGTGTAATCCGGGCATTCTTTTCGTGGATCCTTAAATGCAGAAAGGTTAGCCATGCGGTAAAGATCGCCGTACTGATAGCCATCCCGGATCAATCCATATTTTCCGACCATACCTAACAAGGTAGGATTGAGCCCGCAAGCCCAAATAATGCATCCTAAAACTAAAATCGTGTATTTTAAAAACTTCATACTTTTTAACGAAGCTTAACGGACCAAACCTGAATCTTTTTCTCGGACCGGCTGAATATAAGCAATTTATAGTATCCGGGTTGATAAGTGAGCTGAACGGGCATTTCCGAAGGAATCGCCTTGTCGCCCAATCTCTTACCCGTCATATCGAAAACCGTCGTGTAACTTCCCGACTTAATGGTGATAAAACGGTTGTCAACGCCGAAGAAGTGATATTGGATAATCGAGTTGGGTAAAATGTCTTTTATCTCAAAAAGATCTTTTCCATCCTTGGTAATAATGGCTGTTTTGGAATTCAATGATCTGATCAGGATCCAGTCCAGGGAATTGCGGTCAAATAATGTCTTGAATTTGGAACCGGGTTCAGGTCTTAATAATTGCTTCCGCGAGGTAATCTTTCCATCCAGGCTGATGCGGATCAGCTCTCCCGAAACGCTTACGCCCACAAGCTCCGGCTGGCCTGTTGCAGGATCCTGGGTCCAGGTAAATGCACTTTCAGTCCGAGTAAGGATGTCGACTGGAAAGCCCTGGCGGACGGTCCCGTTTTCTTTCAGCAGGAATATTTTACCATTTTTCTGAGTAACGATAAAACCACGGTTCCCGATCTGGTTCAATGCAACAACGGGGCTTTGAATGTTCTCGAATTGTACTGAATGATTGAGGCGTCGAATAGGCCTGGTCACACTTTCCCACAGAAAGAGCTCTTCCGCAGTGTTTTTGACGATGAACCGGTTACTGCCATCATCCCCGCCATCGATGGCATACAACGCCGCAATGTCCTGTCCGGATGGCAAAGAACCCGTAAATGTTGTCACAGTTGTAGAATCGTCTTCGTCCAACGCATAAACAGTGCTTTTTGTCGCGAATATGCGTTGCTGCCTGCCAATGTTCAGGAAATCGACTTTATAAGCGGAGGTTATAATAGGACCATTGAGCTTCGCGATGGTTTCCGTTTTTCCTTCTCGTAAATTATTGGTCCTGAGTAGGTTATTCTGTTTATCAGTCAAAAGAATTTCAGAACTTCCGTCGATTGGATTTTGTAATGCGGCCAGTTCCGTATCGTAAATATCCGGCCATTCAATGTCAATGTTCAGGAATGTGCGGTTCAGCACTTTGCTGGCAGTCTGTCGTTTTTTGGGAATAAGCGTAATTTCCGGAAAGGCGTCACCGTCTTCGTATTTACATTGAAATACAAGCGATTCCATTTTGGAAACGAGATCGGTATATTTCTTGATCCCTCCGTTTCCGGCACGCGTTTGCGCTTTCCGCAAATTGACAATGAGGGAAAGTTGCGCCTCCGATTTCGCGGAAATAAGCACGCTGTCATACTCCGGCGACTGCTTCCAGGTGATCTGGTTTTCGTAATCAACAATGTAATTTTGCAAAACCTGAGAATTGTTGCTGATCACCAGATATGGTGCAATGTACGTAATGTAACTGCGAGGAAAACCCGAAAACATAGGCCCGTAAAGCCCCGTTGGGAGCTCAGGAATGGGGACAGAATAAATGTCATAACCCTGATATTGGTCAATGGAAACATTGGTTTCTTCATTGGCCAATCGCGACAATTTTTGCAGCACAGGGCGTAATTTTTCATAATTAGAAAATTCGGCCAGAAGAATTTTGCCGTCGCTAATGCTGTTGTTTTCTTCCAATTGACATAAAATCAATTCTGCACCGAGATTATCAATCAGCTGATTGCTTTCTTTTCCGATGTAATAATTGAGCTTATTCCAGGCTTCTGACTTGTATTTTTTGTGCCACTGCTGAAACTCCTTTTGAAATGCTGCCCGGTCAACCACCGCTGAACGGTAAAGAAAGGAAGTCTGCTGCGAAATGTGCTTATGACCGACAAATGGCGCTCCCGGGATATCCTTAACAATGTCTGTGAGGTAATAATCAGGGGCGCTTGTCCCCGTTGATTTTAAGGAAAGGCTGCCTTTTACTTTTGTTTCCTCAATGTGGAAATCCTGAAAATTGGGAAAATTACGGCCAAATTCGTAAAAGTTGCTGTTGATATTATCACCTGAAATGACCGATTTCCATGCGTCATTCCGTAAATAAATGCTCGTTCCATAATCGGAGTCATTAATTCGGGAAAAGTTGGATTTCAGCCGGAACGATTCAATGTTAATAGACGATGCCCGTACCGCATCTTCAATCAAATCTCCATAATAACTAACGATCAGATAGTGGTCCTCAATGAGATAGGAGAAAAGTGGACGGGAATTGGCGTCAATGATGTCTGTGATCCGGTGATCCTGAAAGTTATGATGTAGTGCGCGAATGTTAGGGTTTTGCGGCGTGCTCAGCCATTTTGCTTCTTCCTCGTTGGCAATAGGAATATACACAATAACACCCCATTCTGTACTGGTCCGCGGGTGATACGAGTAGGATAATGCTTTGTTTTTGAGGAAGTTGTTTAATCTTTTCTGGTCTTTGGTGAAAAGATTCAGGAGCGATAAATTGTCACTCGCGACGTCCAGTAAGGGCAGCCTTTTTACATCCAGGTTCGCATCCGTGGCTACATAAAGAGAATCCTGAAGGTGCTCGCTGGTAATGACTACGAGGGCGCTGGACGGGATGAATTTCCACGCAGCAGCAGAACCCCGTGAATATTGGAACAGAAAATATCCTGCTGCCGCAAGGACAGCAGCAAGCAGGATAGCAATAATGTATTTTTTCGACACAAGCCTAGTTGTTAAGCACGGATCGCTTTTACCTTTTTATTGAGTTCAAGTCGAAACCGCAACAGTTCTTTAAAGCTGCGTATACAAACCTTCCAGAGGTTCCATTTTACGATCGAAACCGTGCCGGTCTCACGATCTTTATGTGTAATAGGAATGTCAAATAACTCCTGACCCGATTTTTTAGCCATTACAGACAAGAAAATATTAGGCGCAAACGGCTCAGGATCTGGCAACTGATTCATTAATTTTTGCAGGAATGTTCCTTTGATAAGCCGGAAAGGAATATTGCTGTCCATGATGAATGTGCCGTAAACGGTTGAGATCGTTCCGCGAAGGAATTTTGTGATAAATAAACGCACGCCGGCATCATGTCTCACTTCCCTGTAACCCAGGATAAACTGCGATTGGCTGCGTTTATTCCAAAGTTTATCAAAATCGTCCGATACAAACTGGTCATCGCTGTCTGTCTGAAAAACGTATTCAGAATTGAGTTCCAGCGCTTTGCGATAGCCGTTCACGACCGCATTGCCGTGGCCGCCATTTTTCTGGTTGATGACGGTAAGATTGGTCACCTCCCGCTGTAATTTGTCTAAAAGAACTTTGGTGTTGTCTTTTGAGCCGTCGTTGATTACAATCAGTGTGGTGTTGTCGTTGGGAAATTTATTTTTAAGAAAATTAGTCCAATTATATACTACCTTTTCGATACAATCCTGTTCATTGTATGCGGGCATTACTATACTAAGAAGGTACGACATGCAGAAACGTATTTGGTATGGTTGCGCGAAATTAATAAATAAAGCCTGTAACCGGGCTATGGGTAATGAAAATTACTAAGCGTACTTGTCCTTCAAGGCGTTAATAGGCTTCTCGAAAAAATGCCAGGAGAAAGCCGCAACGGCAATCGTTAATGTGATCACAACCAGCGCTTCGAACGCGACAGAGCCCTTCAGATCGGGTGCATACTGGTAGATTTTTCGGAAAATCCGGACGGTTGGGTGCATAGGGCCACTATGAAAGTGGTTATAGACAAAATTGTGATACAAATACAAACCGTAACTGATTTTACCCAGATAAATGCTCACCGGATTTTCCAGAAAGGCCGCCATAATCCCCGTATAACCCATTACTGCGCGCCCGATAAGGAAAAAGCCAAAGATCGAAGACACAGTTCTGTCCATTACAACGAAAGAAACATTGAAGCGGTTCTCAAAGGATTTGGACCAGAATTGGAGCAGGACCCACGCCAGAAATGCCAGCACAACCGGCCATGATTTGCTAAAAAGGTTTTCGAAAAAATCAGTTTTGTAGACCTGCAACCAGGCAAGGAGACCACCCAGCGCGAATGAGTCAAGGCATGCAGGCGTACTCACATAAGTAACGATCCAATCGTCAATAGCAAAATCCGGGTTTGCATAATAGTAGTAAAACCTAAATCCGAGACTGAGCAAGCCCATCACGCCTAAAACCGGGACCAACTTGCCTTTTGGAATAAAAAAGATCAGAAAAGGGAAGAACAGATAAACCTGCTCTTCAACCGCCAGCGACCATAAATGATCCATGGAACCCATCCAGGTTTTGTTCCAGGCCATGTAAATATTGGTTCCGTATAATGCCAGCCAGCCCAGCTTTTCCCGCACCGGAGGCACATTGAAAATGTAGAGCAACAGAATAGTGAGATAATAGACCGGGAAGATCCTTATTGTCCTGCGTATCAGGAATTTGCTGAGATATTTTTTGAATCCACCTTCCGTTCCATAGTTCTTTTCTTTGCTCTTTAAGAGAATTCTTGAAATCAGAAAACCACTCAATACAAAGAAGATCGTCACACCTGTAGCGCCTACCGGAACTGTGTTAACTTCTACAAAAAGATGTTCAATAAGAACCAGCGCAATGGCAATAAAGCGGATTCCATCAAGTTGAATAATGTGTCCCTGTGATGTGGTGCGCATATTTACCAGTTTACCTTCACTTTGTTTTTCTTTATTTCATTCACCTTCACCCTCTGATTCTGAAAGAGAATGCCCGTTTGGTCGCCTTGCTGACGGATCAATGCAACATCATAAAGTCCTTTGTCCATTTCAGAAAAAGGAATGTCTGCCCTGAATCCGGGTGCAAAATAATATTGTTTTAAAAACAGCTCTTTTCGGCTCGTGTTCCGCGTTCTTTTTGCCGGGAACAGATAAAAGCGATCTTTTGAACTGAGTAAAATGTAGATGCCGCTATCCTGCAATCGCTGACTGGTGAATGTGCTGTTTTCAATGATCAGGTTTTCGTTTCCGGGTGTAAATGTAGTACGATCGTACAAATCTGTTAAACCCCGTGAGTTGCCTGCGTAGGTTTGCCGGTCTGCCAAGGAAATGAGCGGAAGCAGTTTTTCGTAGAATACAGGCGTCTTTTCAACAATGTTCGCAGCTAATGAAGTGTCGGTCGGATAAGTAAGTTTTTTATCTGTAAAAGTCCAGTTGAACTGATATGTGGTCAGGTCTTTACGGAGATTGTATGCTTCCACCAGGTGATAATGATAGCTAAAAACATTAAAAACAATGCCCAGGAAGACAATAGTCGTAATATATGGCGAAAGAAAGCTTCCGCGAATGGGAATAACCACATATAAATAGGCTACAATCAGCAGAAGCACGGAATAAATCTTGTAACGGCTGGTTATCAGCGTATCCATTCCAAAACCTGCACGTCCATAAACGACTATCAATGCGGTGCCCAGGATAAAAAGGATGGTCCCAAGGCAAAAAAGATCGGTTATTCGCTCAAACTTGTGCGCATATTTATTTCTGACAATGCGGAACAAAGTCGTTGAAGCAATTGAAACGGCAACCAGGAACAGCACAATCCCCATAAAAAAGCAAACCTTGATATGGTCTGCAACAGGGAATGATTCTGCAAAAGAGCCCAAAAACGCCATGTAGCCCTTAATAAGCTGGAAAATGGATGCTTTTGACTCAGGATTGGATTCCGGTTTGGTATACCAATTAAAATAACAGAAAATCTCAACTGCGCTGACGATCAGCCACAATGCAAAGCGTTTCCTGTTGCCAGTCAGGAACAACAAGAGTGCGCCTAACGGCAGAACAAGCAGGCCGTTTCCGCTCGTAAGGATTGTAAGCGCTGCCAGAAACAGCGAAATGATATAAGGAAATGTTTTAAAATTAATGCACAGATATAATGTCCAGACCGTAAGAGTGACAACGCCGAAATTCTGGATCGCGGCCATTCCCCAATACATATTTTCCCAAAAAGCGAGTGTAAGCCAGAGAAAAGGGATTGGTAGCAATGCCGAAAGCGGCTTCTTGTTCTTTTTCAGAAGTTCGTACCAAAGCGGAATAACGGCGATGAGCAGCAAATTTCCTGCCGTCATCAGGTGGCGGTAATTCAGTGAACCGAATAAGGAATAATCCCACCAGGCAATGAGACGGGTTAATGAGATCCGGTGTTCATTGTGCTGTTTAAAAAGCAGCCAGATCTTTTCTTTCCAGGTCGATGCCTGCGAATAATAAAGAACAAATTCCTTTAAAGCGTGGTCATCCCATTTCGGGATATTGATAGCATAATAATTCCAGACCGTAAAGTATATCAGGACCGGTAGCAGCAAGATCAGGCTCAGAATGATGGTTAAAGCCTTTTTCGTCATGCCGGAATCATTAGTTGTTCAATATGGGCAATGATGGAATCGGGATCCAGGCCGGAAAGTTTTTGATGATAAGTCTGACTTCCGTAGCGGCCGTTGGGATAACCTTCCGCTTTCAGGCTTTTGAAACTGCGTGGGAAAATGCCGCTCTCCAAAAGTTGAACGGAAAGCTGTTGGGCAAGCCCGCCTATGCTGATATGTTCTTCTGCAACGAGAATTGACGGGGCTTTTCTAATCAAAGATTCCACTTCACTGGTAATCTGTAAAGGAAAATGCAATGCTGTTACCACATTCACTTTTGGCGCAAGATCTTCTGAAAGCGACAGTGCCGTCATGACATTGTTAGCAATCGGTCCAAGTGCAAAAACGGTGATTTCAGCCGTTTCCGGTGCATGTATTACCTTGAACGATCCAGAAATGTAGCTGTTGTCCGGTGTAGTTTTTCCAGCACCTAACCGCAGGTAAGCGGGACGTCCATCGGCCACGATCTGGCGTATAACGGGTTCAACTTCATCGGAAAAAGCAGGCACCCAAACATTTGCATTCTGCTGTCCGCTCAGGCAAGCCAGGTCTTCAATTGTATGGTGGCTGCTTCCCATAATTCCGTAGCCATAACCACCGCCGTTTCCTACCAGGAAAACAGGTAAGTTATTGAAGCATACGTCATTGCGGAATTGTTCCAGGCAGCGGTAAACGATAAATGGTGCAATGCTGTAGCAGAAAACTTTGTAGCCTTTATGTGCAAATCCTGCCGCAACGCCGACCATATTTTGTTCAGCGACACCAGCATTTATAAATCTCTTACCCATTTTGGCCTGCAAATTTTCTAATGCATTATAGCCAAGATCGCCTGTAATGAAAACAATGGAATCATCTTCCAATGCCAACTGCTCCATAGCGTTCGAAAATTCTTTTCTCATTCGGTTTGTATGATGATGCTTTTACGCACTTTTTATTCTGACAGCAGTTTCAAGTTTTGGAAGCGGATACATTTTCTTTTCGTATTCCTGGATTGCTTTGGCAACCTCCAAAAACTTCTGCTGTTTGTTAACGTCTTCCTCAAAATTCTCGGCAATCAGGTTATCAATGATCCTGAAAGCCTCATTATATTCTTGTTCAGTCGAAAGTTTCATAGCAATGTCCTTTAAATCTTTGAAACATTGATCTTCTCATATTCGCTATGCGCTCCAAACCAACGTATATACACGGTTCGGACACTGAAAAATATCATCGCAACCATTCGATAATGGTTGCCTTTGATATTAAAGACAAACCTATTGTCTCCCACGTAGTCGACGCTATTAAAAACAGATTTCACTTCCATGAAATTTGCCCAGTTCGAGGACTCTGTTTTACTCGCCCATTCGGCAATCGCAATCTTTGCCTCCGGGTACTTAATATAATATTCGTGAAGCGTCTTTTGTTTGATAATAACCATCAAGCGACAACATTAATTTGAATTTATCCAATATAATTTGAGATTTCAAAGTTGTTGAGCTTAACTAATTTATTGTTACTATTTCCGCAATTGCTTCACTAACGTCCTGATCTCGTCGGCGGTTTTGTATGATTTGGAGCCGCGGCGGATTCTGGTTCGGATGTATTTCGGTCGTTTTTTGGTTTCTTCAAAGATCTTGGCAATGTACTCGCCCAGGAATGAAATGCCCAAAATGGTCAATCCGCCGAAGAACACGACCAGAACGATAACGGTGCTAATCCCTTGCGGCGTATCCCTGAAAAACACGAATTTCGCTAAGATTTGCCAGATAATCCCTAAAATTGAAAATCCGGTTAATGCAAAGCCTGCATAACTCATCAATTCCAAAGGCGCGAAGCTGAACGAGAAGATCGCCTTTTTTGCCCACCAGATATTCTTTGTCCAGTTATTTGTGGATACGCCAAACATTCTTTCAGGTCTTACATAGGGAACGCCGGTCTGCTTGAAACCGACCCAGGCGCGTAGTCCGCGTAAAAACTGCTCCGTTTCAGGTAAATCCACCAATTCTTTCACAACCTTGCGATCTATCATTGAAAAATCGCCGGCGTCGCGGGGAATTGGAATATAGCTAAGTCCTTGAAATACTTTATAAAACGATTTATAGAAAAAGTGAATGTGCGGTTTCATTTCACGCTGGACGCGGACGCCGTAAACGACATCAAACCCTTCCATCCATTTTTCATAAAAAGCAGGAATAATTTCCGGCGGATCCTGCAAATCACCATCCATCAACACAACACAATCACCTGTCGCAATTTCCATCCCGCTCAAAAAAGCGGATTGTGAACCGAAATTGCGAGAGTGACTGATTCCTACCACATTGGGGTCTTTATCACAAATTGCGCTGATCACTTCTTCCTGATTATCAGGCGAATTGTCATTAACAAAAATAATCTCATAGCGCACTTTAAGATCATTGAAAGTCTTTACCAGCCGCTCGTACATGAACGGAATGGCCTGCGCGTCCTTATAACAAGCGATGATCGCTGTAATGATCGGGTTCAGTTTTGGATTTTCGAATGCTGGGATTACACGATCTTCGTATTTGATCTGAGCCTGCCATTCACTGTATTTTGAAAGTCCGGTTTCGAGAGGCGTCCTGGCTTTCCAGCCAAAGTCGGTTTCAAATGCGCTAGGATCGCCAAACCATTCTGCAAGGTCCCATTTCCGGTTGGACATGCTGCCCCATTGTGGCTCCTGCGTAATGTTGAATGTTCTCCGGGAGGTGTCAACAAGGTTGCCCATCGTTGTTTTGCGCCCCGTTGCAATGTTATATGACTTACCGGAAGTTTCCTTGCTGATCTTTAATGCAGCATCCAGAAACGCTTCCACACAATCTTCTATAAACACAAAATCCCGGCTGATATCCGGTGAAACCAGCGAAGGAAGCTGTTTTTTTCTCGCGTTTTCAATCAGTTTTGGGATTAGCCTGTCCGGTTCTTCCCAGTATCCGTAAATAGAGTAAAGCCGGAGATTTAGTGTTTTCAGATTAAAAACCTTGGCATAATATTCCAACAAATAGGCTGCTGAAACTTTTGAAACCGCATAATGGCTGTTTGGTTCTACACGATCGGTCTCTTTTGGAGAAGTGCAGTTAAAACCATACTCGGAGCTGCTTCCCGCATGGATATAAACCATCTCGGTCGTGCAGTTTTGCAGAATGTTAACGGTTCCGATGACATTGGTTTCATACGTCAGGTTAACATTATTTTGCTTGCTGTAAGCGCCGTAAGCCGCCAGATTGAAGATCGTTTGCGGCTTGTATTTTTCAAAAACTTCCTGGACAGAGTTGTTCGAAAGGATATCACAATGGACAATGTTTTCGAAAGGAACATTAAGCAATTTCAGCCTCCATGCCTTCGTCGCGTCGTGTGTGAGCGCGTAACAGTCTTTGCGGATCTTAAAAATTTCGTTGAAAAGATTGGCACCGATGAAGCCGCTTGCACCAAAAACAAAAACTGGCCCTTTTAAACTTTCTATTTTGTCGCGGAAAACCGGCAATTGGTCAAGCATTCGTCAATTCATTAAAGTAGCGTTCCTTTACTTCCAGCGTGGCTTGCTCGTATTGGTCTTTGTTCATTGGTAAATAATGCCACTCTAATTTATTCTCCATGTAGGACACTCCTTTGCCCTTCACAGTGTTCGCGATAATCGCCTTTGGAAGTCCGTTTTTGTGTGTTTTCAATTCGTCAATAGCCTGACTAACAGCACTGATGTCATGACCGTCAACCTCTATCGTTTCGAAACCAATCGCATTCCATTTTTCAATAGAAGCGGTTTCTCCCAAAACTTTATCCGTAGAACCGAAACCTTGCAAACCGTTTTTATCTACGATCATAAACAGGTTGTCCAGCTGATTTTGAATGGCATAATGTGCTGCTTCCCAGGTGGTCCCTTCATTTGTTTCACCATCCGAAAGCAATGCAAAGGAATAAGTTTCCTCACCACTTACTTTGGCTGCGTGGGCAATCCCGGTCGCAATGGGCAAGCCGTGGCCCAATGAGCCTGTTGCGAAAGGAATGCCTTTGTATTGTCTCGGAGCAGGGTGGGCGGGGAGTGAAGTTCCGTCCAGGTAAAATGTGTCCAGTTCTTCGTCAGTGATTTCGCCAGTAACATTCAGGCAGGCGTATAGTGCCGCAGCCGCATGTCCTTTGGATAATATAAAGGTATCTTCTTCTGATTTTTGCAGAAAAAGAACGGCGATCATCAGATCAATGCAGCTTAGTGAGCAGCCAATGTGGCCGGCGTTTGCTTTATGGTAAAGGCCCAAAATTTTAAGCCGAAGTTCTCCGCTTATCTGCCTTGGGTCATTCAATATCTCTTCTGCGGTCATGCCTGTGTATATGTCGATATTAAGAAAATCTCACAAAATAAAGGTCAAATCTTCGGTTTTAAGAGTGCAATATACAAAATCTTATTTGTCGGCTTTTGTAAATGGCGCACATTGCTTACTCTAATCCGTAACGCAGCCCTTTCAATTTCTTGATCACCACCGGCTCTGGCTTTCCCGCTTTTTTGAGCAAGATATGTGTGGTCTGCGTCGTATCCATCACCTGCACATATTGCGCATCTTTGGGTAAATACAAATTCGTAACCTGCGCATCCTGAACAGAATAAGGCAGGAATGTACGGTCCATTTCTGACAGGATCTGATAGCGGGAAGCCGGATATAAGATCGTATCGCCTTTTTGATATAATTCCTTTATCTTCTGCGCCGCCTCATAATAAGGGTTAGGCTCTCTTGGTGTTGAAAAATAGCCGTATTTCGGGGAGCGGTCTGCATAAAATTCTCCTAATCTCAGTGAGACGAAATACAGCTGACAAGCCAGGCCAATAAAGATCAATGCCCTGAATTCCAATTTAATCGTATTGTAATATTGCAGCAAAAGACTCAGGAAAATGATCACATATGGAAACGAAAACCCCGAATAACGCTGCATTAATCCATAAGTATGCCCGTTTTTGAATGACATAATGATTAAAAAGAAGGTTGGAAACAGCGCCATAATGTACACCATCAAAAGCCGTCTTCTTTGCTGCTTATCCGCCTGCATATGCACATCTGGGATGAACGAAAGTGCGAAAATGCTGATGGACAAGATAATAAATTGGAGTTTGTGATTGGAATAAAAAGCTGCGCCGGAAATAGTCAGAATAAACGGAACTGCCGCTTTCAGCTTGTCATTCATTTTAATGTGGTTCCTGAACCGATACCAGATGATGAGGATCACACCAATAGATATGGCGACAAAAACGTTTTTCTTTCCCGCCAGCGCATCGGTCATACCGTTTGTGAAAATCACAAGATCCGAGAAAAGCGGCAGGGCTTTTGTGAACACATTACCAATGGTGGCCGGCAAAATAACGCCAAAAGGATTGTCGTAAGGCCGCGTGTCGGCCATTCTTTTGTAAAGATCGGCTTGGTAACTCAATGTGTATAACGTATAAGTCCCGCCGCCATAAATCATCCACCACGCTACGCCTGACAATGCCAACACGGCTGAAACGGCCATCTTTATCCAACCTTTAATAGTCCGCAGGAAGAGTAAAGCATACAAGGCATGTCCCAGCAACACCGCAATGGAAAGGAAATGGGATAATATACTTAACCCTGCTGTTACAACGTAGCCAACGTAAAGTTTGGTTGAATGTCTCTTTTTGGCCTCATTTTCAATGATTTGTAAGAAAAAATATGTGGCTAGCAACGTCAAAAAGAACATTAAGGAATAACTGCGGGCCTGCTGGCTGTAACCAATGAAAAAGGGCTCAATAGCCACGATAGCAGAAGCAATCAACCCCGTATTGACGCTAAAAAAACGCCTGCCAAAAAGATAGGTCAGTCCAATGATCAGTACGCTGAAAAACACGGAAAGAGAACGCGCTGAAAAATCTGAAATGCCGAAAACTTCCATCCAGAAATGTAGCAGCAGATAATAAAAGGGACTGTTCCCGATATCGCTCCGGTTATTGGCTTCGTAGTAATCTTCTAATGTTTTCGGTGCCCAGAATTCTGCGGGTGTAAAAGCGCGGGGCGCATAATGTTCGTTATAAGTGAAAGAGCGAAGCACTCTTGGCGGCCTCAGACTAAATTCCGGTGTTTTCCAGAAACCAGAATTGGACACCGTTAGTTTTGAAAAAACCTCCTTCTGATTGGCCCCCTCCAAAACAACACCCTGGCTGATAACCATTGTGCTTCTTTCATCAAAGAAAATACTGTAACGATCCAGATTATGAAGCCTTAAAGCGATTCCCGCGATTAAAATGACGGCAAAAATGAGCCAGGTTTTCGGGGTTTCGTTCGTACGGTTTGAAAACATTGAAGAAAGTTGACGTGCGCGGATATTTCGGATAGACTTGCCGCGAAATTAAGCAAATTTCCCTTTATAGGATATTTTTTAGATTTTAAGAATCGTAAACTCAACCCTGCGGTTCTTCTGGCGCGTCTGTTCGGTGAGGTTGCTGGCAATGGGTTTGGCTGGTCCCCAGGCCTTTGTCTGGATCCTTTTGGCCCCGATTCCTTTGGATAAAAGATATTTTTTCACCTGCTGGACACGGTCTTCTGCGAGCTTCACATTTTTCTGAACCTCACCCTGATTGTCGGTATGTCCTTCCAGCAAAATCTCCATGGCAGGATAATCGGTCATAGCAGCGACGATCCTGTCCAGTTCGGCATACGAAGAGCGGATCACTTCCGCGCTGCTTTGTGCAAACATGGTGCTGCTGAGCCTGATCTGCTGACCAGCTTTGATCGGCCGCAAATATAGATTTTTACGAATATTCCGGAGCGTAGTGTCTTTTGACAAATCAATTTCCTCGGTGAAAGGAAAATAGCCTTTTTCGGAAGCCGTAATTCGGTAAATTTCTTTTAATGGCAAAATAAGCCGATACTCGCCGGTTTCAGGGTCAAATGTGGCTTTGGTAAAGACTTCATTATTTTTCTTGATCTCGGCAATAAGGTCCGAGCGCACCGCTTTATCTGTTTCCGCTTCCAGGATCGTGCCTGTCACAATAGCAACGGGATCAGGGCGCATTTCAGGCGTAAGCCTGACCCTGAAAATGTCCTCTTGTCCCGAAACCTTCTCGCTGGCACTGAAATAGGCATAATCGCCCGTGGCCGGAACATTAAAATACGCATCCCAAAGCGGCGTATTGATCACAGGGCCCAGGTTTTCGGGTTTCGACCAGTTGACCCAGGTATCGTCAAGCCGTCTGGTCAGGAAAAGGTCGCCCGCTCCGTAACCGCTGTGGCCGTGGGACGAAAAATATAGGGTTTTGTTGTCCAGTGCCAGGAAGGGTGTGCCTTCATAGTCGGCCGTGTTGACCACATTTCCTAAATGCAGCGGTTCCGACCAGCTGTCATCCGGTTGAAGAAAGGAAACATAAAGATCCTTTTTGCCCTCCGTATCACTGCGTTCGACAGAAATGATCATCACATTGCCGTATGGCGAAACCGTAGTTTCCATACTCTCAACCTGCTTGCCCTTGTTACTCGCTGTAATGCTCTCGCGAAGATTATTGATCTTGTATTCTTTGGGAAAAGTCCAACCGGTTTTTGTCTGGAAACAGCGCGACAATCCCAATGCCATGGAGCCGTCGGGACTGTATACATTAATGACGTAAATTGTTTTACCGTCCGCGGAAATGCTCGTTACAGCATTATCTGCTGCATTGTTGAGTGGCGGGCCCATATTCACAGCCTGTCCCCACACATTCTTTTCGTTTAGTTTGGAATACCAGATGTCCTGGGTTTCAGAAGTGCCGACATTACCCAAAAAATTTCCTCTGGTAAAAAAGAGCGTTTTACCGTCCGGGGAAATAATAGGTGCAACTTCCTGTCCTATGCTGTTGATAGCAGAGCCCATATTTTCCCGCTTGGTTTTCAACAACGGGCCTTTTGCAATGTTGATAACAGCCTCGACGGGCAGAACACCATCCGAAATTCCGATGGCATCGATTTGATTTGCCCCCGAAACTTTCGAGGGTTGCATTACGATTTTAATTGCATTTGCAAGAATATTTTGCTGTTTTGGAAAGATCCTCAACATTCTCCCTTTGACCGTCAGCTGGCCTGCCGGTGCGTCGGAAATCAGAAATTCTTTACCCGACTCATCATATGCATACACGCGCGCAACGGCACCAGGATTGAAATTTTCGGCGATAGCAACTTGTTTCAGCGGAATTGTTTTTTCAAAACCCACTTTAATCCATTCTTCATTCCGCCCATCCGGGTCAGCGGGCATCCATGCGCAGGGGCTGTTGCCGAAATCAGGAAGCTTGTTAGGAATGCCAAGGATTTGTTTGGCACGAAAAGCATGTCCGTATTGCGCGGGCCTGTTCTCGGACGAATAACCCAGCACTTTATTGGCCCACAAAATCTGCTGACAGTATCCTTGATTTATAAAAACTGCCGAAAGCAGAAAAAAAGCATTGATGAGTATTCCTTTATTCATTTTGAGCGCAATAGAGGCAGCATCACTATAGTAATATTATTAATAAAATGGATGAAAGTCAAACGAATCTATCCGGCTACAAAAGGACTGAAAGGCCCGGAATCTCCCTTACCAGCATCATCTTTTTGCACCGATCAGCAAGATCCAATCCCAGCCTGGCTGTGAGTCGGGTGGCTGTACAACAGCTTCGGGCGTCGCTTTAAAATCACCGCCGGTCCACCTTCGGCCCGTGCGGGGGCTATACCATACAGCCCCAAAATCTTTTCCGTTCAGGTAGTTCAGATTCAAACGCACCGGCCGCGATTCGGGCAGATATAGCATCGACATTTTCTTATTGGAAAGCGAAACAATGCCAATCTCGGCCTTATCTGCCGAATCGGGAAGCAATTCCGAGACATTTTCGGGCTGCATATATTCCCAGGGAATGCCTTTCAGGATTTTGACCAGTTCGTGAATGTATTCGGCACCGTCTTTATCAATGTTAACCTTCCATGTGGGGTTAAAATTTTTGATTGTGCTCATGTGACAAAAACCCGCAGCTGCACTCATAATCGACTGATAAGCCTGGTTCCGGATCAAAACGGATTGATCAGTAATCTCTTTTGGAAACTCGGAATTTGCGATCAAAAATGGCCTTAATGCTGCTTCCGCTGAGTTTTTCTGCCAATTTGCCAATGCCGCGTATTCAGCGGGGGTAACGGTTGAATCCGGAATGATGAATTTCAGGTCCGAACGAACTTTGGAGCTGTCGTTCACACTTGTAGGCGAGCAAGTGCTCAGTGAAGCAAGGATCTGGCCTTCGGAAACAGAGCGGATTCCGTCTGCAATCGCTTCAAATTGAGCGGCTGTCTGATATTCTTCCTCACTCACGATCCATATCACATTGCTGTATTTGGCGAAATGTTTACCAACATATGTGCCGTAATCTTTCCAGACTTCGACGTTTTGCGCATCAAAAATAGCATTCCAGCTTTTGCGCGAAACGACGATGCCCACTACCAGATTACGTTCTTTTGCAGCCGCAATGATCTTGTCAAAATAATCAAAATAAAGCTTATTAGGCTTCGAGATATCGTTGTCCTGAAACGGCAGCGTCTTGTTGAAATTCCGCTGATTGGGAAGCGCGGGTAAAAGCTGAACCAGAAACGTGTTGAACGACTGCGACTTGCGCGTGTCCATATAATGAACGGCATCATTATAACCCAGCTTCCGGAGCATCTGCCATGCCACATCGGCGACCATCAAAAAAGGAACACCATTGTTATCCGTTATGTGGCGACCGTTGGGGCTGATGCGCAAAGGAAATTTAGGGATGGCCTGTTCAGATTTTTGAGAAACATTGACAGCTGCCAAACCAGACGCTGCCAAAATGCTGAAAATGAAGTATCTGAACCACTTCATAGTCTTGGTCGGAAATAATATTCTAACATATCGGGGTGTTTCGGAACGTTGAAAATCAGCTGGTTTTCAAGTCGGCAATGGTTTTCAGCGGATTGTCCGAACTGAAAACAAAGCTTCCTGCAACCAAAATATTCACGCCTTCTTTAACCAGTAACGGCGCATTGTCAAGATTAACGCCGCCATCCACCTCAATCTTGAATGTATAGCCAAATTTTTCTTTCAAAGCCTGTAACTTCGCTATTTTCTGATAAGTGTTTTGAATGAATTTCTGGCCACCAAATCCGGGGTTCACTGACATGATTAAAACCAAAGAAACATCACCCAGAATTTCAGAAAGCACTTCTACCGGCGTATGCGGGTTCAATGCAACGCCCGGCAATGCGCCTAGTTCCTTAATGTGCTGAATAGTCCGGTGCAAATGCGGGCACGCTTCGTAATGCACAGTCAATCCTGCCGCGCCTGCTTTTTTGAATGCTTCGAGATAGCGGTCCGGCTGCTCAATCATTAAATGGACATCCAGCGGTTTTTTTGCATGCTTATAAACGGCTTCGCAAACCGGGAGCCCGAACGAAATGTTGGGTACAAACATGCCGTCCATGATATCAACATGTATATAATCCGCCTGACTGGCATTCAGCATTTCTACATCCCGTTGAATATTGGCAAAGTCAGCAGCAAGTATGGAAGGGGCAATTTCAGCCATGAATTTTAATATTAGTACGGGCCGAAATTAGAATATAATGTGCAACTTGAATGCCAAATCGTGAAATAATGGTGAGCTCACGACATCATTTTCGCCAAACAAAGCTTGAAGTTCATAGCGGCCATCAACAAGTGTGTAAATTTCTAAAATCCGCTTCTCGGGTTTCAAAAGCCAGTATTCCTGCACGCCATAGCGCTCATAGATCTCTTTTTTGATAACCGTATCCATCTTCATAGTGCTTTTGGAGACGATTTCAACCACCATATCGGGAACACCTCTGATCCAATCCTGCGAGATATCCTCGTTTTCTTTTGAAATAAAAATAAGATCCGGCTGCAAACGATTATAATCTTCTTCAAAAATTACGTCCATAGGAGCGTTCCAAATCTCGCCCAAATCATGGTCATCAACATGATCTTCCAAAATCCTTTGCAATTTGCGGGAGGTTTTCTGGTGAGGCTTTTTCGGGCTAGGAGACATAATTTCCTCCCCATTGATGATCTGTGAGAGATCCCAGTCTTGCCAGACGATTGTTTCGGTGTTTTTCATGTGCATAGTTCGTTTTTACGAAAATAATCAAATTTTTTAAGAGATTCATTTAGTGGTGTTTTGGTTAAATGAGACGTTCAATTCGGCACTTTTTCTATTGATACGGAGATCTCAGAAAAAGTAACGTGAATGCCGGCTGCATTTGAAATCGGCGCGAACGCTTCTTAAATTTGGGCACTATCCTTTTTAGCCGCCTTAACATGAACCCAGAACAGCAAATCCAGGAGCTTGTAGACAAACTGCAGCATTTGAATTATAGATATTATCAGGACAATGTTTCTGAGGTCTCGGATTTTGAATTTGATCAGCTGCTGAAACAGTTGAAAGAGCTTGAAGATCAATATCCTGACTTGCGGCAGGAGGATTCTCCGACGCTTCGGGTGGGCGGGACAATCACTAAAAACTTCAACACAGTTTACCATCGCTATCCGATGCTGTCGCTTGACAACACGTATAATGAACAAGAGTTACGGAATTTCGACGACCGCGTGCGCCGTGGACTGGATGGTGAACCTTATGAATACATTTGCGAGCTGAAATTTGACGGGATTTCGCTCAGCTTTACATACGAAAACGGCGTGCTCGTGCGTGGCGTTACGCGTGGCGATGGCACGCGCGGGGATGAGATCACCAACAATGTCAAAACCATTCGTTCACTGCCGTTAAGAGTTAAGGCTGAGAATGTTCCGCCTGTTTTTGAGATTCGTGGTGAAGGTTTCATGCCGATCACATCTTTTCAAAAATTGAATGAGGAAATGGATACTTTGGGTGAAAATCAATATGCTAACCCAAGAAATGCAGCTTCCGGATCTTTCAAATTGCAGGATTCTGGCGAAACTGCGCGGCGCGGACTTGATTGCTATCTCTACTCTTTTTTAACCGATACAGAATTTTTCAAAAGCCACGAGGAAAGCTTGCTAGGCCTTAAAGCATGGGGTTTTAATGTGTCGCCCGGCTGGAAAAAAGTACAGACCATTGATGAAGTTCTGGAATTTATCCATGAATGGGAAGAAAAACGACTTACCCTTCCGCTGGCTACGGATGGGATTGTGGTCAAAATCAATTCTTTTGAACAGCAGCGCGAGCTAGGTTTCACAGCCAAAAGTCCCCGCTGGGCCATTTCATTCAAATATAAGGCTGAAAATAAACCGGCTGTGCTCCGCATGGTGACTTATCAGGTTGGCAGGACTGGCGCCGTTACCCCGGTTGCCAACCTTTGCGACATTAGCGAACGCGCTTTGCCTTATAACCAGGTAAAAGGCGTTCACCTTTCGGGTACGCGCGTGAAGCGGGCCACATTGCATAATGCCAATGAAGTGCTCAGGCTGGGACTGGAAATCGGCGACACCGTTTTTGTTGAAAAAAGCGGCGAGATCATTCCTAAAATCACCGGGGTAGACATATCCCAGCGCGAAAAATATCCGACTGAACCACTTATTTTCCCAACACATTGCCCGGAATGCAGCTCTGAATTGCAGCGAAATGAAGGTGAGGTCGCGTTTTTCTGTCCCAATGACAGCCATTGCCCACCCCAGCTGAAAGGCCGGATAGAGCATTTTATTCACAGAAAAGCGATGAACATTGAAAGTCTGGGCGAGGGAAAAATAGAACTGCTGTTCGATCTCGACCTCGTGCGCACGCCAGCCGACCTGTATGATTTAACGCCTGAAACGCTTCTTGGTCTTGAAAAAAATATCCTGAATGAAGAAACAGGAAAGGTTAAGAAGATCAGTTTTCGCGAAAAAACGGTTGAAAATATTCTGAATGGCATTGCGCTTTCGAAAACTGTTCCTTTCAAAAATGTGCTTTTCGCGCTTGGAATACGGTTTGTGGGCGCGACGGTTGCTGAAAAACTGGCAGCTTATTTCAAATCTATGAACGCACTGCGCCTGGCCACTTATGATCAGTTAATTGCGGTTCCGGAAATTGGCGGAAGGATTGCCGAGAGCATTGCTTCTTATTTTTCTGTGCCCGAAAACCAGCAGTTGGTGGCGCGTTTGCAGGCTGCCGGCATTCAAATGGAAAGTGACGAAAAGCCCGTTGAGCTGGAAAGCGATATGCTGGAAGGAAAAACTTTTGTGATATCCGGTGTTTTTGAAAATTTTGAAAGGGATGATCTCAAACTAAAAATCGAAGTCAACGGAGGTCGGGTGCTTAGTGGCGTCTCAGGTAAGCTTAATTACTTGCTCGCAGGCGCGAATATGGGCCCTTCCAAGCTGGAAAAAGCCCGGAAACTGGGCGTTACCATTCTTAGTGAGGAAGAATTTTTAGCGATGATCGAGAATAAGTAAAGAAAAATGGCTCAGAAAGCTAACTTTGTGTTTTAAATTTCAACCAATTATATAAGTAAATAATGCCATTGGACCAACGTTTCAAAGGGGTAGGAGCGGCGCTGATTACACCTTTTGATGAGCAGAATGCAATTGATTATCCGGGTTTGAAAAGATTGATCGACCTGGTCACGGAAGGCGGATCGGATTACCTTGTGGTGCAGGGAACAACCGGCGAATCGCCTACGGTGAACTCCCGTGAAAAGCGTGAAATCCTGGCATTTACAATAAAGAATAACTCCAAATCGCTTCCCATCGTCTATGGGATGGGCGGCAATGATACGCAGTCGGTTCTGGATTGTATTAAAGAGACAGACTTTACAGGCGTTGATGCCATTCTTTCGGTTTGTCCTTACTATAATAAACCTACTCAGGAAGGCATAATCGCGCATTTTACGGCGATTGCGGACGCTTCTCCTGTCCCGGTATTGCTATATAATGTTCCGGGCCGCACGGTGATCAATATGAAGCCGGATACGATCGTTACGCTCGCTGCGCATGCCAATATTATAGGCATTAAAGACGCTGGCGGGTCAATCGAGCAAAGTATGGAGCTTGCTTCCCGCGTGCCGGACGATTTCTTGCTGCTTTCAGGCGATGATAACCTAGTAACAACTATGGTAAGTGTGGGCTGGCATGGCGTTATCTCCGTGATTGCCAATGCTTTCCCAAAAGAATTTGGTGAATTGACCTGGCACGCACTGGAAGGGCGTTTCAAAGAAGCGGCCAGATTGCAGCTTGCATTTCTTGAATTCGATACTTTGCTATACGTTGAGTCCAATCCTGTGGGCATTAAGAAATGTCTCGAAATCAAAGGAATTTGCAGTTCGGCCGTGCGTTTACCATTGCTGAAAGCTTCCCGGGGATTGGGTGAGAAATTAGAAAAGGCAATGGTTCGCGAAGGATTTATTTGATCAAAAATGATAACCTTTTATCCCGGTCCTTCCAAAGTTTACGATGAGGTTGGCCAGTATTTGCAGGAAGCGGTCGATAGCGGTGTTATTAGCGCCAATCATCGGAGCGCAGCTTTTATGCAAATGCTGGAAGACGCAATCCGTAACCTGAAAACGAAGCTGAATGTGCCCGATGCATACGAGGTTTACTTCGTTTCGTCGGCGACAGAATGCTGGGAGATCATTGCTGAAAGCCTTATTTCGGACGGGAGCCTGCACATTTATAATGGTGCGTTTGGTGAAAAATGGATGGAATATACCCAAAAGCTGACGGGTTCTGCCAGACCATATTCTTTTGAGACCAACAACGAGCCGCTTTTGAAGGACGAAATCCAACCAGCACGCAACGAAATCATTTGCGTTACGCACAATGAAACTTCCAACGGAACCGCGCTAACTGCTGAATTCCTAAACACAATACACGATCAGTCAGACAACATTATCGCCGTCGACGCGACATCTTCCATGGCTGGCGTCGAGCTTCCCTGGCTAAGCGCGGATGTTTGGTATGGATCGGTGCAGAAGTGTTTTGGCCTGCCCTCCGGAATGGGTGTCATGATTGTTTCTCCAAAAGCGGTGGAACGGGCCATAGCAATCGGAAACCGGGCACATTATAACAGTTTGCTTTTTATCCGTGATAATTTCCTGAAATTCCAGACACCTTATACGCCGAACACATTGGGCATTTACCTGATGGGCAAGGTTATGCAACAAGTTGCGTCTATTGAAACTGTTGCCCAAAAAACGCTTGAAAGGGCACAGGATTGGTATTCATTTTTACCAAAACATGGTTACCAACTTTTGGTTGAGAACGAGGCGGTTCGCTCAAAAACGGTGGTTGCATTGAGGGATACGAAAGAGCGGATTGCGTCGATCAAAAAGGCAGCTTTGCAGGAAGGCATCGTGCTGGGAAATGGTTACGGTAAGGACAAGGAAACCAGTTTCCGCATCGCAAACTTCCCGGCTATTACCGACATGGAGATCCAAACATTGAAGGATTTTCTGGTTTTCTTTTCATCAAAATAGCGAATGAGTAGTAATAGGGGCGATTTGCTTTATTAACTAAATATTAACTTACTCACTCCCGCAGTATCAAGTTGTGCGATTAGATATATTAAAACAATATCAGGCCCAAACCAAGTGTCTGGTCGCTCTGGACTCCATTATTTTCGGTTTTGACGGCGAAGAATTAAAATTATTGCTGGTAAAAAGGGGCATTGAGGACGAACATCACACGTGGTCCTTAATGGGCGGCTGGGTGCAGCCGGACGAGAGCCTTGAAGGTGCATCGTCCCGCATTCTTTTTGAACTTACCAACCTCACCGACATTTACTTAGAACAGCTTCATACATTCGGAAGCCCGCAGCGAGATCCCGTCGAAAGGACGGTTTCTGTGGCTTATTTCGCACTGATTAATGTGGAAGATTACGATCACAAGCTTTCCAAAAACTTCGAAGCGCAATGGTTCCCGATCCAGGAATTGCCCAAATTGCTATTTGACCACGGTGCAATGGTCGAAATGGCCATTCAGCATTTGCGTTATAAGGCTTCGCAGCATCCGATTGGCTTTGAATTGCTTCCGGAAAAATTCACGATCCCGCAGTTGCAGAAGTTGTATGAAGCCATTTTCGGGACAGAGCTGGATAAACGTAATTTTTCACGTAAACTGCTTTCCACAAACCTGTTAGTGAAGCTGGATGAGAAGCAAAAGGGTTTTTCCAAAAAGGGCGCTTTCTTTTATAAAATTGATGAGGAAAAGTATAAAAAGCAGTTCAATACATTCCTGAATTTCCTACCTGGAAGCACTTCATAGGGCTTAAATTTTGGTCCGAATGGCATGAAGGGTTGTGTAAGCAGTGGGTTTTAAGCAACTTTGCGGACAGATCACCAGGCCCGGCCCCATGTTTAATTTTAAGGAAATCGTTTCCGTAACACTCATTCTTTTCTCGGTTATTGATATCCTGGGTTCGCTGCCCGTGATTGTGGATTTCCGCAGGAAGCTGGGTAAAATTGAATCTGAAAAAGCCACCCTGGCAGCTGGGTTCATTATGATTCTTTTCCTGTTTTTGGGAGAAAGATTGCTGAGCTTATTTGGCGTTGATGTGGCCTCATTTGCGATTGCCGGCGCTATTATCCTGTTTTTGCTGGGTATGGAAATGATTTTGGGAAGAAACATTTTCAAGCATGATAATCTGGATGTTGGCGTCGCTTCCATTGTCCCCATTGCGTTTCCACTCATTGCCGGAGCCGCCACCATGACCACATTGCTGTCACTTCGTTCTGCTTACCAGATCGAGAACATCCTGGTCGGCATTCTGCTCAATTTATTCTTTGTATACCTGGTTTTAAAATCGTCAACCTGGCTGGAAAGGAAACTCGGACAGGGCGGTACGGACATTCTTCGAAAGGTTTTCGGGATCATTCTACTTGCTATTGCGATCAAGTTATTTAAGACAAACCTTTCCATGTGAGGGTTTTATGAAAGTTTATTGAATTAATTTAACACAATATAAAAATGCAACAATTGGACAGCCTAAACCAGGTCGCTGAATTTCACAAGACATTTAAACACCCTATTCTGGAAACACCTACGATCCCTTCTGAAGAACGCAGCAGATTGCGCGTGGCTTTGCTGGCAGAGGAATTGAAAGAATTGGAAGTCGCCATTCTGGAAAAGGACATTGTGGAAATTGCCGATGCGCTTTGTGACCTGCAATATGTGTTGTCGGGCGCGGTGCTGGAATTTGGATTAGGGGAAAAATTCAGGGCTTTGTTTGATGAAGTGCAGCGTTCGAATATGTCGAAAGCGTGCCTTACCGTGGAAGAAGCCGAAGCAACCGTGGCACATTATGAAGCCAAAGGAACAGATTGTTATTATAAGGAAGACAATGGTAAATATCTGGTTTACAGAAAAGCAGATGACAAAACATTGAAAAATATCAACTATTCACCTGCTGATCTGGCTTCAATCCTGAACTGATCACACAAGAATTCGTATACATTAAATGCTGCTTTTATGACATCTGTTCTGGAACGTTTTCTTCGGTATGTGAAGATCGATACGCAGTCGGACCCGAATTCGGAAAGTTTTCCCAGCACGGCCAAACAGCGAGATCTGAGTAATCAGCTGGTCGTTGAATTACAGGAACTTGGGATCGAAGATGCGCATCTGGATGAACATGGATATGTTTATGCGACCATTCCTTCCAATTCTGACAAAACAGACATTCCGGTCATTTGTTTTTGCTCGCATGTAGACACATCCCCGGACGTTTCAGGTGCGCACGTAAAGCCGATTGTGCATGAAAACTGGGATGGATCTGACATTGTTTTGCCTGATGATACAACTCAGGTTTTACGCATTAGTGAACTGCACGATCTGGATCAACAGATTGGAAATGATATCGTTACCGCCAGCGGAACCACGCTCTTGGGCGCGGACAACAAAGCAGGCGTTGCCGAAATCATGGCAGCCGCAGAATATCTGGTAAATCATCCGGAAATCAGGCACGGAGCAATCCGGATTTTGTTTACGCCGGATGAAGAAGTTGGACGCGGAACAGAAAAAGTGGACATTGCCAAATTAGGCGCCGACTTCGGTTACACAGTTGATGGTGAGGCAGTAGGCACATTGGAGGACGAAACATTTTCAGCGGACGGTGTTAAAATAACCATTCACGGTGTCAGCACGCATCCGGGTTACGCATTAGGCAAGCTGGAGAACGCATTGAAAATTGCCGGAGAAATCCTGGCTGCGTTGCCCAAAGATTCTTTATCGCCCGAAACAACCGAAGGAAAAGAAGGTTTTATCCACCCGACTCAAATCGAAGGAATCCAAGAAAAAGTAACATTAGGCTTCATTATCCGCGATTTTACAGTTGAAGGTCTGCATGAAAAGGAAGCGAAGTTGAAAGAAATTGCAGACAATGTGCTGGCAGGTTATCCTAATTCGAGCATGGAATTCAAGGTAACGGAGCAATATCGCAATATGAAGGAAATCCTGGACCAGCATCCCGAAGTGCTCGAAAATGCATTACTAGCCATGAAAAAAGCAGGTCTAAACCCGATTCAAAGAAGCATAAGAGGCGGAACAGACGGTTCAAGACTATCATTCATGGGCCTTCCCTGCCCGAATATTTTCGCAGGAGAACACGCATTCCACTCAAAGTTAGAATGGGTTTCAGTTCAAGACATGGAAAAGGCAGTAGAAGTGATTGTTAACATAGCCCAGATCTGGGAAGAAAAAGCCTAAAAACCATTCAGCGCAGCGGCGCCCGCTCATTCACTCATTCACTCATTCAAAATTAATTTTGGCAAAAAAGACCAAATACTACGTCGTCTGGCAGGGAAGAAAAACGGGCGTTTTTACGGATTGGAAGGAGTGTGAGGCACAAATAAAGGGTTTTGAAGACGCTCGTTACAAGTCTTTTGAATCCATACAGGAGGCTGAAGCAGCCATTCAGCGCAATTATTGGGAATTTGTAGCCAAAAAAGAGAACAAGCCAGCCGTAGCGAAGGACATTCCGGCTAACATTGGAAAGCCGATTAAAAACAGCATTGCTGTGGATGCAGCCTGGAACACAGCTTCCGGAGACATGGAATATCAGGGCATTTATTACCAAACCGGCGAGCGAATCTTTTTACAGGGACCATTCAAGGACGCGACAAACAACATTGGCGAGTTTCTGGCGATTGTACACGCATTGGCCTATCTTCAAAAAAAAGAAAGCGATCTACCCATTTACAGCGATTCCAGAACGGCGATTGCATGGATCAAGAAAAAGCATGCGAATACGAAATTGGCATTGACGCCAAGGAATAAACCTGTTTTTGAAATGCTGCAACGCGCTGAGCGCTGGCTTGCGGCCAATAAGTTTCCGAACAAAATCCTGAAATGGGAAACCGAATACTGGGGCGAAAACCCGGCTGACTTTGGAAGAAAATAAAACGGTTATGGCTAGAAATTCCTCTTTTCGCTTCAAGAATTTTACGGTGCAGCAGGATAAATGCGCCATGAAAGTATGCACGGATGCCTGCGTGCTGGGCGCCTGGGCCGACATTGCAGACGCTGATTACATTCTGGACATCGGTGCAGGAACGGGTTTGCTGTCTTTAATGGTTGCCCAAAGAAATTCTTATGGCATCATTGACGCAGTTGAAATTGACGCGGAGGCATTTTACCAGGCTGGCGAGAATGTGGAAAACAGCCCGTTTCATGACCGGATCAGGCTTTTTCATTCTGCGGTTCAGGAATTTACTTCCGAGCATAAATATGATGTGATCATCACCAATCCGCCGTTTTTTCAATCCGACCTGCTTTCCCCGCTTGACAAAAAGAACATTGCGCACCACGCTAAATCACTGGATTTTGCAGAATTACTGACTGCTATCGACACACTTTTATCGGATACTGGGAAGTTCAACATTCTTTTCCCGGTGGATGAAGGAAAGCAGTTTTTGACCAAAGCATTGGAATCCGGATGGATTTTGAGCCGTAAAATGACATTGTTTCACCAGGAAGGAAAAAAGGCATTTCGCCAGCTAATGACGTTTCAGCGCACCGAACCTGTTCATAGTCTGGATATTACAGAAGAACTTTACATTTACGAGCCGGACGGGACAACCTACACCCAATCGTTTAAGGCTTTACTGAAAGATTTTTATATGATATTTTGATCGGGAAAAACACGAACTTTGCCCGGTGATCCCGGTTTTGGGCTTTGCTATTATACATTCATGACTTATTCAGCTATCCAGATTTCCGTTGTCGTTCCGCTTTACAATGAGGAAGAATCATTGCCAGAACTCAGTGAATGGATTGCGCGGGTAATGAATGAAAATGGCTTCTCCTATGAAGTGATTTTTGTCGATGATGGCAGTAAAGACAGCTCCTGGGACGTTATTTCAAACATTTCTCAGGAAAATCCGAACATTCGCGGGCTGAGATTTGTGAGGAATTACGGCAAAACGGCTGCTTTGCAAACTGCTTTTCAGGCTGCCAAAGGTGATGTGATCATTACCATGGACGCGGACCTGCAAGATAGCCCCGACGAAATTCCGGAGCTTTATAAAATGATCAAAGAGGATCGTTATGACCTGGTTTCAGGCTGGAAAAAGAAACGCTACGATCCGATTACCAAGACAGTTCCTACCAAAATTTTCAATGCAGCCACGCGCAGCATTTCAGGAGTTTCGCTGCATGATTTCAATTGCGGCCTGAAAGCTTACCGAAAAGAAGTCGTCAAAAACATTACTATTTACGGAGAAATGCACCGTTACATTCCCGTTATTGCCAAGTGGAATGGTTTTGCCAAGATCGGTGAAAAGGTTGTGCAGCATCGTCCGAGAAAATACGGCACGACAAAATTCGGGCTTGAACGTTTCATTTTTGGCTTTCTGGATTTGCTTTCGATTGCCTTTGTGAATAAGTTTGGGCGCAGACCCATGCATTTGTTTGGCAGTCTGGGAACACTTATGTTTTTTCTGGGAAGCATTATAGCTTTCTGGTTGCTAGGGAAGAAGATTTACAATATTTACAATTTGCAGCCCTATCGGAACGTGACGGAAAACCCGTTGTTCTTTCTCGCATTGGTTGCCATAATGGTTGGTTCTCAACTGTTCCTTGCAGGATTTCTGGGGGAATTATTTGTAAAACAATCCATCTCCAAAACAGGGGATTATAATATTTCTGAAAAGGTCGGATAACCCAGGACCACTCGTTAATTAAAATATTATCCATTTAAAGTTAATACTATTACACAGATAATGATCGCCAACGTACACAAAGCACATCCCTGGCACGGGATCCCGATGGGAGACAATGCACCTAATCTCGTAACCGCCTTTATTGAAATTGTTCCGACTGATACAGTAAAATACGAAATAGATAAAGCAACCGGCTATCTGATGATCGACCGGCCGCAGAAATATTCGAACATTGTTCCGGCACTTTACGGTTTTATCCCAAAAACTTACTGCTCAGAAAAAATCGCAGCGCTTGCCCGCGAGCGTTCAGGAAGAGATGTGACCGAAGGTGACGGTGACCCGCTGGATATTTTGGTTCTTTGCGAAAAGATCATTTCACACGGAGACATTCTTTGCACAGCGAAGCCAATCGGCGGGATTCGCCTGATCGACGGCGGCGAAGCGGATGACAAGATCATTGCGGTTTTGAAAGGCGACGAAGTTTATGGCGGTTTTTCAGATCTGAGCGAGCTTCCGGAAGGGATCGTAGAGCGTTTGAAACATTACTTCCTGACTTACAAGAACTTGCCAGGCGAAAAAGCACACATTGAAATTACCAATGTTTATGGCAGAGAAGAAGCACATGAAGTGATCATGACTTCTGTTGAAGATTACAAGCATTCTTTTTACTGAGATCGGATTTAAACACTGATCGTTTCTTTGCAAGATAATTTAGAGCCGTCCCGGTTAGGGGCGGCTTTTGTTTATTCTTATCTTTGTGCAAATTTTAGATATGAGTAATTTAGAAGAAATCAAGAAGCGGCGCACATTCGCAATTATCAGTCACCCAGATGCTGGTAAAACGACACTTACTGAAAAGCTGCTCCTTTTTGGAGGTGCGATCCAGACTGCGGGCGCGGTAAAATCCAATAAAATTAAAAAGACCGCTACTTCCGATTTCATGGAAATTGAGAAGCAAAGGGGAATTTCGGTCGCTACTTCGGTAATGACTTTTGAATATAAAGATCTGCTGATCAACATTCTGGATACGCCCGGTCACAAGGATTTTGCGGAAGATACTTACCGTACATTGACGGCTGTGGATAGTGTAATCCTGGTGATTGACTGCGTAAAGGGCGTTGAGGAACAGACGGAACGGCTTATGGAAGTGTGCCGGATGCGTAACACGCCTGTTATTGTTTTCATTAATAAGCTGGATAGGGAAGGGCAAAATCCATTCGAACTGCTGGACGAACTTGAAACGAAATTGAGCATCCGCGTTCGCCCGCTGACGTGGCCGATCAACATGGGAGCCAATTTCAAAGGCGTTTACAGCTTGTACGAGCAAATGTTGTATTTCTTTAAAATCAATAAGACAAAAATTGAAAGCGACGTTGCCAAGGTGAGTTTGGAAGATGACAAACTGGTTGACTTGCTTGGAGAAAGAGACGCATTGCAACTTACTGAGGATGTAGAGCTTGTTGAAGGTGTTTATGATGTGTTTTCGGAAGAAGCTTATCAAAAAGGCCAGTTAGCGCCGGTTTTCTTCGGAAGTGCCATTAATAACTTTGGTATCAAAGAATTGCTGGATACATTCTGTGAAATTTCACCCATCCCTCAGCCACGGCCAACGGATGTGCGTGAAGTGTCGCCTATGGAGCCTAAATTCACAGGTTTTGTATTCAAAATACACGCTAACCTGGATCCAAGGCACCGTGACCGCATTGCGTTTCTGCGGATTTGTTCAGGGAAATTTGAGCGTGGAAAGTTTTATAAACATGTCAGAATGGGTAAGGATGTCCGTTTTTCAAGTCCGTTTACATTCATGGCTTCGGCTAAAAGTGTAATGGACGAAGGCTTCCCGGGCGATGTGGTTGGGCTTTACGACACAGGAAGTTTCAAGATCGGCGATACATTGACGGAAGGCGAAAACCTCCAATTTTCAGGGATTCCAAGCTTTTCGCCCGAGATCTTTAAAGAATTGATCAACCTTGATCCGATGAAATCCAAGCAATTGGAAAAAGGCATTCAACAGCTTACAGACGAAGGCGTTGCGCAGCTTTTTACATTGGATCTGGGTAACCGTAAAATTGTAGGAACAGTTGGTGAACTTCAATTTGATGTAATCCAATATCGTTTGGAACACGAATATGGCGCAAAATGCCGCTGGGTTCCTATGGGCATTACACGCGCTTGCTGGCTTACCGCCGACGAAAAACCTGCCATGGATCAGTTTATCCGCCTAAAAGGAAACCAAATTGCCTACGATAAAGACAGAAACCCGGTTTTCCTGGCGGAATCCGAATGGATGATCCGCATGAACAGGGAGAATAATCCAGCGATACATTTCCACTTTACGTCGGAATTCAAGACTGAAATGGCGATTTAATATGGAAATGGTTATTTAGGTTTGTAATAGCATTCATAGAAAAAGGGTTGGATATCTTGCGATACCAACCCTTTTCATTTCCTGATAAAAGAGAGCTTAGTTTCCTCGCGGGCCTCCGCCGCCGCCATTGTCTCCGCGTCGGTCGCCACCGCGGCGGTCGCCACCGCGGCGGTCTTCGAGCATGGTTTTATATTTTTCCTGTTGTTCGACAGTCAGTAATTTCGCAACCTCGTTGTTGAAAGTTTCCATCGATGCCCGCATCTGCTCGCGATCAATGGTTTGCGCTTCCCTCATTTCCTTCACTTTCTGGGCTCTTGCCAGGCTTAAATTATAAATTTGCTTTTGCTGGTCTTCCGAAAGGTTCAGCTTTTCGGTCATCTGTTTTGTCTGATTTTCTGCTCGTTTTTCCGGAGTTACATCAGAATCCTGGCGTTGGGCAAAGGCTGCTATGCTAAAAAGAGCCATTATCATGGCCAACATTGTCTTTTTCATGGTTATCAAGTTTAGATACTCATATTAGAGCAATTTGTTGCAGCAAGGTTTAATCACATCGCCTTTTTAATACAATGTTTTCACAACCAGCGCCACCGCGATCGCGCATGTGTAGCTCATTAACGTGCCTACAAGCACATATTCAGACTTTTTGCTGATGTAAGCCGCTGAAATTTCGCTGCTGGCAGATTTATCATTATAACGAAGTAAGGATTTTGCAGCAATCAGAAATCCAATGGCCGAAAACTGGCTTACCAGCACAAAAACAAAGATGAGCAGCCTTTCCGACATCCCGATCCAGCGTCCGGCATTGGCTAGGTTATCATCCGCATTAGGTGCCAGCCGTGCAAGTTCTTCGCGCCAGGGTTTTGTAAGGATGCCGACAAAAAACGAAATAGGGGAGAGCGAGACCAGCGCGCCAGTGAAAATGGCAAGCGTTTTTGTGGTGAACAGCCAGGTTTTGAAAACTTCCACGCCAGCCGGTAAAGCACTGGTAATAATAAGCGCCGTAAGGGCAATGCTGATCACATGGGCTGCCTGATCGGCCACAAACCAGATCAATGTTCCCTTTTTATCCAATGCGATTTTCATAATATCAATAATGCCATGCGCCGCGCCTAATGCAATAGCAGGAACAGGATTGGTCCAATAACCCAGCACGACGTAAGAAACAACGATAACAAGCGTAATGTGGAGGTAAAAGTATTTGGAGCGGAATGATTTTTCTCTTTTTTCAATGACCCATTTTGTAGGCTGCCAGTAGAAATCAACCAGAATGTGTGCGAGCAATAGTTGCAGAAACTCGATCATAATTTAGTTTTTGTGTATAGTGATAAATGTTTGGGAAAGGTAGCGAGAAAATTTTCAATTGCCCACCATTTCGAAGAAGCAACGCGCTGGCTGGCGGCAGGCTGGCTGATCCCGAGTTGCTCGGAAATCTGGTTAATGTTCTTTTTCAGGAGCAACGCTACAATCACCTCGCTTTGGGAAGTGGTCCAGTTCTCAATAAGCGTCTCCAAAAGATCTAATGTAGCATTAAGTGGCTCGGAAGGATTCGGTAATGCAATCCCGATCCGCGCTTTTTGTTTCCTGATATTATCAGCCAAATGCCCCGACAAACGAAATGCTTCACCGTCTGAGGTGCCTGCGCGATCGGTGAGCTGTTCCGTTTTTCCTATGCCAATGGCGATGCGCAGATCAGTGTTTTTGGCGTGCGTGCGCATGGAGGCACGTGCGAGAATGGCAGCGTGCATGGCTTCATTGGTGTTTTTTAATACACCCTGAAAGCTGTCTCCCCGATAAATTTCGGGTTTCAATGCCCAGTCGAAAGCCGGATTCTCCCGTAAGAGGCCAATCATTTCGCTAAGCCATTCTGTGGTCTCTTCTCGTGTGAAAAACGTTGAATTAACCATATCAGCGGTGATTACGGCATGATACTTCTTCATTGGATATAAGCTTTTAGCCTTATAATGAGTAAATATAAGGTAAAAGCCTTATATCATACAAATATAAGGCAAAAACCTTATATTGACCGAATATAAGGTAAAAGCCTTATATTTTTTATAGTAAGGATGTGGTTAATGCTTCCAATTCTTCTTGCAATGACCCCTTAAAAACCGGTTTTCCAGCCCGTTTGTACCAATATCCAGCATTCCAGGTGTCCCCTTCGACGCGATGAAGGTAAGCATGCAAATGATCGTAAACAGGCATTCCTTCTTTGCTTTGGGCAATGTTGTGTGCTGCTTCCCAATCGTCTTTTGCAGCATACCAAAGGGCTTTTAATGGTTCTGAGACCGTTTCTGGCGGGACGTTTTGCGAAAGTGATTCTTTAAATTGATTGTAATCCATTTTATAAAGGCTAAATAAACATCTAGAAAACTAATACCAAGATGCAAAAAATAGGCAACATAACAATTCCCCGCGGCAATTGTAACTTCCAGTGAAAATGCCCTTTCCAAGCTGAATTTTCATTTTTACTTGTATATTGTAGTTCCGAACTGCAATCAAATAACACCATATGTTTAAACAATTATCAGCCCTGCTGACCTGTCTTACGATCAGCGTGATCGCCCATGCGCAGGAAACTTTCCCCCAAAACGGAGCTTACGACGACCGGCCGGGGCGCTACGCATTTACGAACGCAAACATCGTCGTCGATTCCAAAACCACGATCCTTAAAGGAACCATGCTCATTGAAAACGGGATCATCCGTGAGGTGGGTAAACAAGTAAAAATCCCCGCCGGCACAGTGGTGATGAATTTGAAAGAAAAATACATTTATCCTTCGCTTATAGACCTGGACTCCGATTATGGAATGCCGGAAGTGAGGAGAGAACGTCCCGCAGGCGGCAGGCAAACGCCGCAACTGGAATCCAGTAAAAAGGGCGCATTTGGCTGGAATCAGGCTATCCAACCTGAAAATGATGCCAGTTTGATATTTACACCTGATGCGAAAAAAGCGGAGGAGCTTCGCAAAATCGGTTTTGGAACTGTGCTGATCCATCCGCATGACGGAATTGTACGTGGAAATGGCGCAGTAGTAACATTAACCGACGAGGCGGCCAACAAAGCATTATTGAAAAGAAAGGCTTCTGCCCATTTTTCATTCAGCAAAGGCTCTTCCTCCCAAACATATCCTTCGTCTACAATGGGTGTTGTGGCGCTGTTAAGACAAAATTATTATGATGCCGATTGGTATGCTAAAACAGAAAAAGCCAAGGAAACCAACCTTTCGCTCGAAGCCTTCAACCAGATCAAAACACTTCCTTCCTTTTTTGAAACCAATGATAAATACAGCATTATCCGTGCTGACAAAGTTGGTGATGAATTTGGGATACAATATATTATCAAAGGTGGCGGCGATGAATACCAGCGCTTGAAAGAGATAAAAGCCACGAAAGCCACATTGATTTTACCACTCCAATTTCCCGAAGCCTACGATGTCGCGGATCCATGGGATGCGGATTTGGTAAGCGTAGCCCAGTTAAAACATTGGGAATTAGCTCCTAAGAATCCATCCGAAGTGGCTAAGGCAGAGATTCCGTTTGCATTCACGGTTTCAGGCATGAAGAACAAGGCTGATTTTTGGAAAAATATAAAAACGGCCATTGAATACGGCCTTCCAAAAGAAAAGGCACTTGAAGCATTAACAACCATTCCTGCAAGTCTGATCAAGGCGGAAGGGCAGGTTGGGAGCTTGAAAAGCGGGTTACTTGCCAACTTTATCATTACTTCCGGTGATCTGTTTGGGAAGGATAATGTGATTTATGAAAACTGGATCCAGGGAAAGCAGTTTGTTTTGTCAGCGATGAATGCGCCGGATGTGCGCGGGACTTATGCGCTGTCCGTGAACAATCAGCCTGCGGGCAAACTGCAAGTTACAGGTGCACCGGATAAGCCGGAATATAAGATAACTGTTCAGGATTCGGTGAAAATAACGCCTAAGGTCATTCTTTCGGACAAATTGCTGACCATTACTTACCAGCCTGATAAAAATGCGGGAACAACGCGCCTGACGGGTTGGATAGCTGGAAATGGCCTGGCAGGGGAAGGCGTTTTGCCAAATGGAAATGTTGTCCCCTGGGTCGCAACATTATCAGAGAAATATCAGCAGGCAATTGCCAAAGACACGGCTGTTGCAAAAGTGAAGGAAACCGGACCCGTTTATTATCCTTTTGTGGGTTTTGGAAACGAAACATTACCTGTGGCTGAAACCGTTCTGATCAAAAATGCAACCATCTGGACGAATGAGAAAGAAGGGATTTTGCAAAATGCGGATGTGCTGGTTCAAAACGGCAAGATAACCAAGGTTGGGAAAGCATTATCCTCGCCTTCGGGAGCAAAAACCATCGACGGAACCGGCAAGCATTTGACCAGCGGCATAATTGACGAACATTCACACATTGCGCTGTTCACCATTAACGAAGGCGGTCAGACCAGTTCTGCGGAGGTGAGAATGAGTGACGTGATCAACCCGGATGACGTTAACATTTACAGGCAACTTGCAGGCGGTGTAACGACCTCACATTTGCTTCACGGTTCTGCCAACTCTATTGGCGGACAAAGTGCATTAATTAAGCTGAAATGGGGTGCCAGCCAATCGCAAATGCTGATTCCCGAGGTGAAAACGATCAAATTTGCTTTGGGAGAAAATGTGAAACAGTCTAACTGGGGCGATGTTGTCAGAACGCGTTTTCCCCAGACCAGAATGGGCGTGGAACAAGTATTTTTTGATCATTTTCTACGGGCAAAAGATTACGCTGCGCAATGGAAAACCTACAACGCAAATTCCAAAAAACAAACTGGTAATGCACCCCGACGAGACATTGAACTGGATGCATTGGCGGAAATCCTGGCCAGCGAGCGCTTCATTACTTGCCATTCGTATGTGCAGTCGGAGATTAATATGCTGATGCATGTGGCTGATTCTCTCAATTTTAAGATCAATACATTCACCCACATTCTGGAAGGTTACAAGTTGGCCGACAAAATGGCCAAGCGCGGCATAGGCGGCTCGACATTCGGCGACTGGTGGGCGTATAAAATGGAGGTGAAAGAGGCAATTCCGTACAATGCGGCATTAATGTATCACGAAGGCGTCACCGTGGCAATTAACTCCGACGATGCCGAAATGGCGCGCAGATTGAATCAGGAAGCCGCAAAAACGGTTGAGTATGGCGGTGTGCCGGAAGAAGAAGCTTGGAAAATGGTGACGCTGAATCCTGCAAAATTGCTGCATATAGACAATCGCCTGGGAAGTGTTAAAGCAGGCAAAGATGCCGATCTGGTGCTCTGGAATGCACATCCATTGTCTATTTATGCAAGGCCAGAGTTTACGATGGTTGAAGGCGCTGTGTATTTTGACAGGAAAAAGGATGAGGAAAAGCAAAAAACAATGGCTGTTGAACGTGAGCGGCTGATCCAGAAAATGCTGGGCGATAAAGCGGAAGGTAAGCCAACGCAAAAACCACAGGCATCGCAGCCAAAAATGTGGCATTGCGAAGACATTGTTGGCGTTCACACGGAACATGAGACAGCACATTAATCCATCAGATTCAATTCATTGTTATGATAAAATATAAATTCATTATTCCGCTGACCAGCCTGGCACTGAGCTTGTTGATGCTCATTCCTGCAAGTCAGGCGCAAAACCCGGCTCCCGCAGTTGCACAATCCAAATCGATTCTTATCACCGGCTCGACCATTCACGTCGGGAACGGGCAAGTGATTGAAAACGGTGTCATAGCGTTTGATAAAGGCATCATTACGCAAGTAGGAGCCTCAGGATCAATTACCAGTGCAAATGGCGCCGAAATTATTGACGCAAAAGGTAAGCACATTTATCCCGGGATCATTTCTCTTAATACAACAGTTGGTTTGCAAGAAATTGCTTCGGTAAGGGCGACTTTGGATTACAATGAAGTAGGACAGATCAACCCGCACGTAAGGGCGCTGGTCGCGTATAACACGGATTCGGAAGTGATCCCGACATTGCGCGGCAATGGTATTTTACTGTCGCAGGCAGTTCCGCAGGGCGGGATTATTTCGGGTTCTTCTTCTGTTTTTTATTCGGATGGATGGAATTGGGAAGATGCCGTGCTGGCCAAAGACGACGGGATCTGGCTGAGCTGGCCTCCCTTTTTGGCAAGCACTTTCAATTATGAGGATTTCACCGTTTCAGTCAAAAGAAACGAAAAGCGTCAGGAGGTGATCAATTTGTTTCGGTCAACATTCTCGGATGCGAAGGCTTATGCTGAAACGAGCTCACCGAATCCGGTAAACCTGCGCCTTGCAGCCATGAAGCCGCTTTTTGATGGTTCTGCTAACTTGTACATTAGGGCTGAATATGGTAAGGATATTATTGAAGCAGTTAATTTTGCAAAGGAGAATGGTGTGAAAAAAGTGGTAATAGTAGGCGGGGATGAGTCCTATAAAGTGGTTTCTTTTTTGAAAGAAAACCAAATTGCTGTAATTCTGAACCCAACGCACCGGCTACCCGGGCGTGTTGATGAGAACGTTTATTTGCCCTATGAGTTGCCAGGAATATTGCACAAAGCGGGTGTAAAAGTGGCCATCACTTACGCGGATGAATGGTGGCGGACGCGGAATCTTGCGTTTCTGGCGGGAACTTCGTCAGGTTTTGGCAATGTGACACCGGAAGAAGCATTGCAGTTTGTTACTAAGAATGCGGCTGAAATTATTGGTGCGGATAAGCTGGTTGGAACATTAGAGAAAGGCAAACACGCTTCTTTCTTAGTTACTGCGGGCGATATGCTCGATATGCGCGGCAATGTGATCCAAATGGCCTTTATCAAAGGTGGAAAAGTGAGTCTGGATGATAAGCAGAAGCGCCTTTATGAGAAGTATAAAGTGAAATACGGAAAGAAATAATGTTAACAAAAATGCCGGCTCAGCACCGGCATTTTTAATTTAATCTTCAACAACCAGCCGGATCCCGTCATCACCGATCTTGATCAGTCCCTGTTTGTAAAGCCCACCGATTGCCTTTTTAAACACTTTCTTGCTGATTTGTAATTTTTTATAAATATCCTCCGGTGAGCTGCTATCCGATAAGTTTAGGAAGCCATCGGCCTTTTTCAATTCATCCAGAATAAACTGCGCAGTCGGCTCAACTACTTCATAACCTGTCTTTTGCAGACTCAAATCGAGCTTGTTTTCTTCTCTTATTTTCTTGACGTAACCTTTTAAAGAATCGCCGATTTTTATCTCGCGGAAAACTTCATTGGCATATATCAATCCTTTGTGATATTGATTAACAATGGCATTATAACCCAGATCCGATTTAGAAAAGATCAACAGATCCACCTGATCACCTTCGGCTACGGTAAGCCTTTCATTTTCCAGGAAGCGATCTATTTTGGTAGAAGCAATTAAGCGGGACGATTTTTGATCGAGATAAAGAAAAACGACGTGCCATTCTCCGACCTGCATGGGCGTGCTTTGTTCCCTGAACGGCACGAAAAGATCTTTGATTAACCCCCAATCCATGAAAGCGCCGTGCTCGGTAACATCTGTCACTTCGAGGAATGCGAATTCATTACGGATGATTTTTGGCGTTTCTGTGGTTGCAACCGGCCGGTCCTCGGAATCAAGATAGACGAACACTTTAATGTTATCGCCGATCTGCATTTCATCGGTAAGATATTGATTGGGCAGCAGCACTTCCTCGCCCTCGATGTCGCTCAGAAACATGCCTACGCTGGTAAGGCGTTCAATGGTGAGGTGATTGTATTTTCCTATAAAAAGCATTCGCTATTGTACAAAAGTTTGCGCAAATGTAACGCTTTCAACCGTAGAATCAGTCTTCCTCATTTTCTCCGCCTTTGTTATCCATCCTTTCCTTTTCCTTTGAGCGGTTGAGCCTGTAAGCGAATGTAACCAGAAATTGTCTCGCTCTCCATTGGAATTCGGAGCGCGAATAGTAACCCGAGTTTTCGACAATGCTGCGTCTTTTCTGAGAATTGAGCAGGTCTCGCACACTCGCCGTTACGGTTGCTTTTCCTTTTAAGATGTCCTTTGAAAATCCAAGATCTATAAAATAAATGGCCAAATCACGTCCCTGAGTCGTTTTTCTCGGTGCGCGATAATTGAATGACGATTGAAAATCAACGGATTTGAAAAGCGTAACCCGCGAAGAAAAGCGGCTCGTCCACGAATAGGTGTCGCTTTTTAAAACCTTGTCATTGTAAAAACCCTCATTGATCGCACGGAAAATGTTGGCGTTTCCAGTCAGTTTCCACCAGGGCGCAGGATCATAAGTAAGGTTGAATTCAAAACCGTAGGAATCTCCAGTTGAAAGGTTTACAGGCGTGACTGTGGTGAAACCCGTTGAGTCAACGAAAGTAATGTTTTCAACAACACCAAGCCGATGACGATAATAAATGCTGGAAAGCAGTGATCCTTTCGGCATATTCAGCAAGTGGCCTGCTTCAAAAGAATGTGTGAATTCAGGATTCAGCAGCGGGTTACCAGCTCTGAAAACGCGCGAATCGCTGAAATTGGAGAAAGGCAGAAGGTCACGGAAATTGGGGCGGCTGAGGCGGTAACTGTAACTTAGCTGCACGGTTTGGGCATCTTTAACTTTATAGGACATGTGAACGCTTGGGAATAAATTGAAATATCCCCGGTGGTTGCGCTCATTCGTCTTTTTTAGTTCGGTTGTAATGTCCGAATATTCGCCCCTTAAACCAGCTTGCAAGAATACTTTCCCAAATTGATTGCTGGCCATTACATAGCCTGCATGTATTTTTTCATCATAAGCAAACCGGTTGTCGTACTGTTCCAGAATGATCCAGTCCATTTGCTCGTCTTGCTGATGCACGGAAAAGTCGTTATCCAGCAACCTGATTGAGCTTTTAAGTCCCGCTTCTATTTTCCCATCTTTCCCAACGGGCTGAATGTAATCGAGTTGCGCCAGGAAAGTTTTTTCATCTTCTGTATTGAATGCACGCTGCATGATCCCAGCCGGATCCAGATTCGAAAATTCGTGATAGCGTGAAGATTCCGTCTCGTCACTGATAATATATTTGGAATTGAATGTCAGGCTCTGGCCTTTTTTGTCAAACTTCTTTTCATAGTTGAGCGCCGCCTCAATGTTGGTTCTCGGCTCTGTTTCCCTTTCCGCACGTGTGACGGTTTGAGTCAGCACATTGTTGAAATCATAATCCATGTAATCCAGATGCGACTTGTTCTTGTTCATTGACTTACGATAAGAAACAGTTGCCGTAACCGTATTGAAGTTATTCAGAAAATAATCCAGCCCGACCATGAAATTGTTTGAGGTTCCGGAACGCGTCCGCGCAGTCTTTTGCTCGTATACAAAGCTTGTGTCGGCGCTGTTATATTCCTGACGCGAATTGCCACGTCCAGGCCCTTCACGATACATTAAGCCGTAATTAGCGATCAGGTTTACCTTCTTTCTGCGGTAATTGAGGTTAAATGAGCCGCCGAAGTTAGCCGGATAACCACCTGTTGCGGTGAAAGACCCATTCAGGCCATAACGGATATTTTTTTTCATTACTATATTCAAAATCCCTACTTCGCCCTCGGCGTCGTAGCGAGAAGAAGGATTTGTAATGATCTCAATGCTCTCGATCAAATCGCCTGGAATTTGCCGTAATGCTTCTGCCGGATTAAGTCCAACCATCCCCGATTGCTTCCCATCGATCAGGATCCGGACATTCTGGCTTCCTCGCAATGCCACATTTCCCTCCACATCCACGGTCACCGACGGCATGTTATTGAGAATATCCGAAGCATTGCTCCCGATGTTGCTCAGGTCTTTTCCCACGTTGAAAACGCGCTTGTCGAGCTGCAATTCCATCTGGCTCTTTTCGCCCCTGACGAGCAATTCTTCCAAAACTTTTGCATTGGATTTGAGAGAAATTGTTCCGAGATCAACATTCTGGGCTGCAACGGTCACATTGGGGACAATCTTCTCATCCAAAGTGAGATACGTTATTTTGAGAAAATAATTTCCCGGTGCTGCGGGGAATTCAAAAACACCTTTGTCGTCAGAAGCGATGCCGCCGGTAAGGGTTGAATCCTTGGCAGAATACAAGGCAACATTGGCAAACAAAACCGGATTCTTATCCCCATCCTCCAATTTGCCTTTAACAGAGAATGTCTCCGCCGGCTCTTCCTGCGCATAAGCTCGAAACGTGATCAAAAGCAAAAGGAAAAAAGGCAGCCGGAAATTTTTCATAATGTTAAGTTGAAGGAAATAAGTCTGTTAGATGAAGAATGATGTGAAAGGTTTAATGTCTTTTTAATCTTTCTAAACAAATTGGAGAAAAACCTATGCCAACAACGCTCCGTATGGGACAAAAAGAAAGGGCTGACTATTTGATAGCCAGCCCTTTAATTGCATAAGAAATATGCTATTGCAATGTGTTACTAAGTCTTTTCAGTTCAATTTCGGCTGCTTTGGCGGCATAATTAAGGTTAATCATCCGATAACCGGCGTCTTCAAAACTGCGTTGCGCTTCCCGCACATCAATGATCGTCGCCTGTATCAACTCAAAACGCTGCAATGTCAGATCAAGTAATTGCTTGCTAAGATTGTAATTGAGTTTCTGGGTTTCCAGCTGCTGGAGCGAGGAAAGATAAGTTTGATACATTTTAACGGCTCCTGCATTGTAATCGCGCACGATGGAGCTGCGCTGTAACTTTGCACTTTCTGTATTGATTTCTGCCACCTGCTGTTGCCTTTTAAATGCCGATCCATTATAAATCGGAATACCCAATGAAAGGCCTGCGTTGGGCCCAACTGCCCGGTTGAGCAGCGTAAAACCTGCGGCATTTTGGTTTCGTGAGTAATTATAAGCGGTGTTGAATCGAACAGTAGGATATCTTAATGCAGCCGTTTCTCTGACAATGAGCTCATTAATGCGGATTTGGTGATCCGCGGCCTTAACATCAGCATTTACGGCAATGCGGTCCAGAACTGTTTCAAGCTTCAAATTATTATCAACCATAATCGTATCCCTGATGCTCACCGCCACTTTCGGGTCCAGGGTCAGGATGCGTAGTAACTCAGTTTTTGCGACCTGGGCCACCATCTGCTGGTCCAGCAATGTTTGATTTAATGTATTTAAATCAATTTGTGCCTGAAAAAGATCTGCATTATTGGCCATACCGGCCTCTTTTCTCACTTTCAAAATTTCCAGCCGTTTTTCGGACGCCTGAATAGATGTCCTGACCGTATTTACGTAGCTCAATTGGCGAACCACATCATAGTAACTCGTCATGACCAGCGCGATCGTGTTCTGAATCTGAGAGTTAAGCAGCTCAGCGCTTTGATTTTGCAGTTCAGCTAAACGCTTTTTTGTGGAAACAACCCTTTTTCCATTATATAACAAAATCCCGACATTCAAACTAGCTTGGGTGTTGTTACCCGCGGCTGCATTCCGGTTGATTTCCGTTCCGTCGGTTAATTTTTGCGTGATCTGCGTGATCTGCTCCGTATTTGATGCGGCAGCCGTTACCAGCGGCAAACCTCCAGCAACCCCGTAATTATTGAGCAGCGTATTGGCTTCAACATTGTTTTTAGCTATTTCTATTTCGTAGTTGTTTTTTAAAGCCGTTGCAATGGCATCCTCCAACGTGATAGTCAGGCTGTCTGCCTGCATTGAAAATGCGCTGCTACTGACCAGTAAAAGCATTAATAAAAGGTTCTTCTTACATTTCAAAATCAGGAGCGGGTTCATGCAAAAACAAAAGTTGATTTATAATTATTTGAGAAAAATGGCAATTAATGTTGAACAGTAAGTTCTTCTGCCATTTTCTGTTCCTCGGTCATTTTATGATTTTTCGGTGAAATGAAGGTGTAAACTGCTGGGATTACGAATAATGTAAGGATCAGCGAGAACATGAGGCCACCCACGATCACGACACCCAACGGAACCCGGCTTGTAGCGGCGGCTCCCAAACTCAATGCAATTGGCAATGCACCAAACGCGGTTGCAAGACTTGTCATCAAAATGGGTCGTAAACGTTGTGTGGCCGATTCCACCGCTGCCGCTGTTCGTCCCATGCCTTGCTCTCGTTTCTGATTTGCAAATTCCACGATCAGGATCCCGTTTTTCGTCACAAGTCCAATGAGCATGATCATCCCGATCTGGGAGAAAATATTAATGGTTAAACCGAAAAGATAAAGGCTTAATAATGCTCCTGCTAGTGCAAGCGGCACAGTGATCATGATGATGAATGGATCGGTGAAGCTTTCAAACTGTCCGGCAAGCACCAGATACACCAGGAGTAATGCCAGTCCAAAAGCAAAGCTGGTGTTGGAAGAGCTTTCTTCAAAGTCACGCGATGAGCCTGTTAATGATGTCTGGAATGATTCATCCAACAGTTTCGCAGCGATTCTTCTCATTGCAGCAACGCCATCGCCAATGGTTTTTCCTTCTACTAACGAAGCGGAGACTGTCGCACTTTTGTAACGATTATAGTGATAGATCGTAGGCGGGCCGCTCTCTTCTTTCATCTGGACCACGGCAGTTAAAGGAATGTTTTCACCGCGGGTATTTCGAACATATAATTTGGAAATATCGGCTGGTTTGTTGCGTTCATCGCGCTCCACTTGTCCGATTACCTGATATTGCTGACCATTCATGATAAAATAGGCAAGCCTTCGCCCGCTAAATGCCGATTGGATGGCGCCGGCAACATCAGTCGTTGATAATCCAAGATCTCTTGCCTTTAAGCGATCAATAGTTAGCCGGATCTCAGGCTTGTTGAATTTAAGATTGACGTCCACATTCTGGAACGTAGGATCTTGCCTGGCTTCTTCCAGAAACTTCGGTAAAACGTCAAAAATCTTATTGAAATCGAGGTTTTGCAAAACAAACTGAACCGGTAATCCGCCCCTTGAACCTTGTCCTACCGAAATGGTTTGTTCCTGTGTTGCAAAAATCCGGGCATCATTGAAACGGGATAGTTTTTTATTGATCTCTTGTGCAAGATCATTCTGGCTCTTTTTACGATCACCTGCCGGAACAAGGCCTATACGCGCCGTACCGCTATTTACGCCGCCACCACCGAAGCCCGGCGTAGCGGAGAATGTAAATGCCATTTCCGGAATAGAGTCGTTAAGGAAATTGGATAGCTGATCCGAAACCTGCTGCATCTGGTTAAAGCTGGTTCCCTCAGGTGCCGACAGGTTAAAGCGAATGCTGTTCCGGTCTTCCATGGGAGCAAGTTCACTTTGGAGATTGGTATAGGTAAAATATATTACTACACCACATGCTGCCACCAAAACCCAGGCAATCCACCTGGCCTTCATAAAACCGCGCAAAGACCTGTTATATCCATCTTCCATACCTGTGAAGAATGGTTCTGTTTTGTTGTAAAACCATCCGTGGCCTGCGCTTTTACGATTTAAAAATACATTAAGCACCGGGGTGATTGTCAATGAAACAAATGCCGAGATCAAAACCGCAGAGGCAACTACAATCCCAAATTCCCTGAACAAGCTTCCAACGAAACCTTCCAGGAAAATCACCGGAAGAAACACAACAGCAAGCGTAAGCGAAGTAGAAATAACGGCAAAGAAGATTTCACGGCTTCCTTCCAGTGCCGCCTGCCGGATTGGAAGGCCGCTTTCGAGCTTTCGGAAAATGTTTTCCGTGACCACAATCCCATCATCCACCACAAGCCCGGTTGCCAGTACAATGCCCAGCAGGGTTAATATATTGATTGAAAACCCAAACAAATACATAATGAAAAACGTGGCGACCAGTGAGATCGGAATGTCGATAAGCGGGCGGATGGCGACTACGAAGCTTCTGAAAAAGAAAAGGATTACGATCACAACCAGCGAAAACGCAATGAGCAGCGTTTCTTCAACTTCCAGGATGGATTGGCGGACAAGCCGGGTGTTATCCAGTAAAACGTTGAATGTAATGTCTGATTTATTCGATTTCTGAATCTCTGCAAGCCTTTTATTAAACTCATCGGAAATTTCTACATAGTTAGCACCCGGTTGTGGGATTACTGCCAGACCAACTGCATACATGCCATTGTATTTCCAGCTTTGCTCTTCATTTTCAGGCCCTAATTCCACTTTTGCCACATTAGCGAGGCGCACAATCCCGGCCGTGTCATTTCTGATGACGAGATCGCTGAATTCTTTTTCACTCGTAAGCCGGCCCATTGTTCTGATGGTCAGCTCGGTGTTGTCGCCATAAATTTTACCGGCGGGCAACTCAACGTTTTCGGAGCTTAATACGGTTGAAATGTCATTGAAGGAGATTCCGTAGGCGCTCATTTTATCAGGATCAAGCCATATGCGCATGGCATAACGCTTTTGCCCGAAAATATTAATGGCGCTTACGCCGTCAATGGTTTGCAAACTTTGCTGCAACACATTCTCTGCATATTCGCTCAATTCCAATAACCCTTTGGACGGACTTTGCACTGCCAGAAGCAGAATAAAATCACTGTTTGCATCAGCTTTACTCACCACCGGCGGCGCGTCCACGTCCTGCGGAAGGTTCCGCTGTGCCTGGCTTACTTTGTCACGCACATCATTGGCAGCGCCTTCAAGATCTGCTTCCAGGTTGAATTCTACGGTAATATTACTGGAACCGATCTGGCTCGATGAGCTAATACTTTTAATGCCGGGAATACCATTAATACTTTTTTCGAGTGGCTCAGTAATCTGGCTTTCAATGATATCGGCATTCGCACCGGTGTAGCTCGTGCGGACGTTGACGACCGGCGGGTCAATGGCGGGATAATCGCGGAGGGAAAGGAAATTATAGCCTACCACACCAAACAAGATGATGAGCAGGTTCATGACTACGGCCAGTACGGGCCGTTTCAGGGATAATTCGGAAATGTTCATAGGTCAGGTTTCAAGGGAATAGTCATCGTACCGCCGTACTTACTTCGCAACATTCAAGCTTTTTACGCTTCTCACTTTCACAGGAGCATCAGGACGGGCAAATAACACGCCCGAAACAACCACGGTATCGCCAACACTCAGGCCGCTCGTTACTTCCACTACATCTTCCCGTCTGTCGCCAGTCTGGATCTCGACGAACACTGCCTTACCACCTTTTACAGTAACTGCCTTTTTACCCATTGCCTCCGGGATAATGCAGTTGGTAGGGATCATAATACTGTTTTTATTCGTACTCGCATTCAAATATACTTTGGCAAATGAGCCCGGACTGGTAGATCCCGAGTTCAGGACGGCTCTCACCGTAATGTTCCTCGTCGTTTGGTTAACCTGCGGTTCCAGGGCTATAATCCGCGCAGTTTCTCTTTTGCCTGAATTTTGGTCCAGAAGCACTTCTACATTCCGGCCTTTCTGCACATATTTCTGATAGGTTTCAGGAATTGTAAAGTCAATTCTCAGGTTCGACAACTGCTGCATGGTTGAAATAATGCTCGTAGGCGTCACAAAAGAACCTTCACTAACCTTTCTTAATCCTATAACACCGGTAAATGGCGCCCTAACAATTGTTTTGTCAATCAAAGCCTGCGTATAAACCATATCCGCCTTCAATGTATTAACCTGATTTACAGCCAGATCGTAGTCTGCCTGGTTAATGCCGTTTACGGCCACAAGTTGTTTTAATCGTTTCTCAGTTGTTTCTGCAAGATCAAGCTGCACTTTCGATCTGCTTAATTGCGCTTGCAAATCGGCGTTATTGATTCTTGCTATTACCGTCCCTTTCGAAACCGTCTGTCCCTCAGGAACATAGAGGAAAGTAAGCAATCCGCTTACTTCCGGTCTCAGTTCGGCGAATTCATTGGCAACAATTGTTCCGTTAACCTCAACTTTATCACTAACTTTTTCAGACTTGACAATAATGACGTCCACAATGGTGGGACCGCCACCGCCGCGAGCCTGGAAGGTGTCTTTTTTTTCTTTACAAGAAAATGTGGAGAGGAGCGTACCCGAGATAATTACAAATGAGAGGGTTTTATTCAGATTCGGTATTTTTGAAAATACAGACTTTGCGTTTGAATTCATAAAAATGATAATTCCAGAGCTTATGGTTTAGGGGCCGTTGTTAAGATTAATATTGAGTTTCGGGTCTTTCCCAAAATTATATATTAATCTAAAACCTATTGGACTTTTTTCTACTATAAAAGTTTAAAAGCAGAAAATATATTTTTAGAATTCCTGGGCAATTACCTTCAAAAGCGTATCACATTTCATCTCCGTTTCCTCCCATTCACGCTCTGGGATGGATTCTTCGGTAATTCCGGCACCGGCAAAAAATGTTGCTTTTCCCTCTTTAAATCTGACTGTCCGAAGGTTAACAAACAAATTTGTATCCCCCCCAACCTGCGCTGGCCCCAGAAAGCCACTGTAAAATGAGCGGTCATAACCTTCAATTTCTGTCAGAAATTGGAGGCTCGGTAATTTGGGGACGCCGCAAACTGCGGATGTAGGGTGCAGCAATTTTAACATCACCGAAGCCAGTTCCGGGAAGTTCAGCGCAACAGTGTCGACTTCAAAATCAGTTCTTAAATGGTATAAGTTGCCCGCCAGCACCGTTTTAGGGCCTGTTTCGGTGTATTCACGCAACCGGATTTTCTTGAAACATTCAACGATATAGCGGCTCACCAATGCTTGTTCCTCAATTTCCTTTTCTCCCCAGCGTATATCAAATTTTGGGATCAGTTCACCCGCCTCGCTACGCGCATTTTGTGTTCCAGCCAGCGACATTGTCCTGAATGTTCCGCTGGAATCCTGACGAACCAGCGCTTCCGGGCTTGCACCAAGCCACATTTCGTTGCGATCGGGGAGATTTACCAATGAAACAAAAGCATGAGGATACACTTTGGCCAGTTTGCAGAATGCTTTCGCGGGTTGAAATTTTTCGCAATAAGGCAGGTCTTTGGTTCTGGATAAAACCACTTTTTTGAACTGGTTCTGCCGGATTGCTGAAACGGCAAGTTCAACAGTGCGCTGAAAACGGGCACGGGAATCCAAATCAGGCAAATCCGGGATTGCGATGGCATCACTATTAGCTACTTCATGGTCCTGCTTCGCTATTTCATTAGCCAGGCTTACCAGCAGCGCAACGTCCGGGTGTTCTTCGCCAACATTGTGTTGAATGTCTTGAATGTTGCTTTCCTCTGAAAACGTCAGAATGATATCGCCCTCTAAAAACAGCACTTCTTCATTTGTATCCCAATGGAAATTGCTCATCACAAATCCGGGAGATAGTTTTTCTAGCTCGGGTTGGCATTTTCTGATCCCTTCCTGGATGGAGATCAGCAGCTGGATTTCATTTTTATGTGGTAACCTCCATAATGCCGACGGAAATCCCAATTGTCTGGATGCCGTCCAGAGTTCCTCGACCTGTAATCCCTCAAATATGGAAAGTCGTGTGTCGGTTTGTACTGAAAGCATTTATACTTAGAATCTAATAGTTAGGTTATTTTTCTGCAAAATAAGGTCAGCGCTCCGCATTCACAATAGCAACTGTCAACCGGCTGATACATACCAGCTTATTTTCCTCATTCGTAATTCTGATATCCCAGATATGGGTCGTCCGACCCAGATGGATCGATCTTACGGTTCCATATACAAACCCGTGCTTCACCGGACGCAGGTGATTAGCATTGATCTCGAGTCCCACCGCGTGTTGTTTCTCCGGGTCCGGCAGGCAAAGGAAAGATGCAATGCTGCCCAGCGTCTCGGCCAAAACAACCGATGCGCCGCCGTGTAAAATTCCAAACGGCTGATGCGTCCGCTTGTCCACTGGCATTCTTGCAGTTATATAATCCGTTCCGATCTCGGTGAATTCAATTCCAAGATGATTCGCGATTGTATTCTGGCTAAAAGAATGAAGTGCATCAAGCGTGATGGATCTAGTGAACATATCTAAAAAATGTATAAATTTGTAACGGCTATAAAGGTTAAAAACAAGGTATTTGCAAAATTAATATTTAAATTATCCTATTATTTTGAAAAGAAAGTCTATCTACCTCATTCGCCACGGTGAAACAGATTTTAACCGCAGGGGAGTGGTTCAGGGAAGTGGTGTTGATTCCTTGCTGAATGAATGGGGCGAAGCCCAGGCTGCCGCTTTTTTTAATGCTTACCAACATGTCCCTTTTGACAAAATTTATACTTCCGATTTAAAACGAACACAGCAAACTGTTCGCGGGTTCATCAAGCTGGGCATACCGCACGAAAGTTACGCAGGCCTCAACGAAATCTCCTGGGGGAACCGCGAAGGCCGTGAGCCCAATACGGGCGATAATAACTATTACCGCGAGCTGGTAACTGCCTGGAAAAACGGACAGGTTGAATTAGCAGCAGAAGAGGGCGAAAGTCCGTTGCAGGTCAGGGAGCGCCAGATCCCGGTTATTGAGACAATCCTTTCCCGTCCACACGAAAGAAACATCCTTATTGCTATGCACGGCCGTGCAATGCGGGTGCTGCTCACCACGCTTTTTAGTCAACCATTGGTGAAAATGGACGATTATGAGCACAGTAACCTCTGTTTGTACAAAATCAATTATTCTTACGACACGGCTAAATTTGAGCTCGAAGTTTCCAACGACATTACCCACTTATTGTCTCTGGAAATACCCCAAACCTTGTAAAAACCGCTTGTGTAGATTCGTTTCCTTTGGTGTATTTGTGAACTGAAGTGCAGGTCACATAGATACATTTGCCGAAGTTCAAACAGCACAACAGAAAATCTTCATGTCCAAAAAACGTACTTATTGGACGTTACAAATTCTCGGCTGGACGTTGCTGATCATGTTCGAGTACATTCCTTATGCGCTCGAATTTGGTTTTGAAGCCGGCGTCTTTTACACAGCATTAGCCAATATTCTGTTTGTTATTTGCCTTACGCACGTATACAGGCTGGTGATCCAAAAATGGAACTGGTCATCATTACCACTCCCACGGCTTGCTTTGCGGGTTATTGGGTCGGTCTTATTATTAGGGTTGATCATGGCGCTGGTCAATCAGCCTATGGACCGGAAAGTGCTTGAAGAGAATTTGCTTAACCAGCCACTCGTTTTCTGGGGTTACTATGCAACCTGGTGCAAAAACTTACTTGCCTGGATTTTGTCTTACACAGTTTATCATTATATAGAACAGACAAGGCTTGCCAGTTACGAGAAGATCATGCTGAAAATGTCTATGCGGGAAGCAGAAGCGAAGGTTTTACGTTCGCAGCTCAACCCACATTTTACATTCAACGCACTGAACAGCATTAGGGCGCTGGTATATGAAGATCCTAAAAAAGCGCAGCTCAGCATCACGCAGTTATCCAATATTTTGCGAAATTCGTTACTGGCCGACAGACGGAAAACGGTTGATTTGCAGGAAGAATTGAGAACCGTCGAGGATTATCTGGAACTGGAAAAAGTGCGTTACGAAGATCGTTTACGCTACTCCATCGCCACAAATCCGCAGGCGATTTACTGGCAGGTTCCGCCGATGATGCTGCAAACTCTGGTAGAAAACGGCATCAAGCATGGAGTTTCCAAAGAAATGGGTGGTGGATTTATCGATGTAAAATCGGAAATTGCGAACGAACTTCTCATCATCACCATTCTGAATTCCGGTAACCTGGGAAATACGGATTCGGGTGGTGTCGGATTAAAAAATACAGCCGAGCGGCTATCAATTTTATATGGTAAGGGGGCGACTTTCCGCATTTTTCAGGAGAAACCAGATGTAGTTTGCTCGGAAGTGCGGATCCCAATGCTGTCGGAAGGCGTGATGATGGTAGGAGAGGAGACGGGAAAAAGCAACTGACGGCTTTACATCAATTTTAAAACTTCATTTTATTCCTAACTGACCTGTTATGAGGACTCTTATTGTCGACGACGAACGCCTTGCAAGAAACGAATTAAAAAGGTTACTGGAACCTTATACCAGGATTGACATTGTGGGCGAAGCGGCCAATGCGGAAGAAGCATTGGTGATGATTGAAGAATTACAGCCGGAACTGCTTTTTCTCGACATTCAAATGCCTGGTAAAAACGGTTTCGAATTACTTTCTTCCATTGAAGGAAAAACCCCGGAAGTGATTTTTACCACGGCTTATGATGAGTATGCGATCAAGGCATTTGAATTTAATGCGCTTGATTATCTCTTAAAGCCAATTGATTCAGAGCGTTTAAAAGACACGATCCATCGCATCGAAGAGAATCAGGCACAACCCGAAACGCCGGCTCACGCGCACGAACGCGCTGAAAAAGTGCTTGGTGAAAATGATCAGGTTTTTGTTAAGGATGGAGAAAAATGCTGGTTTGTGAAATTGGGCAAAATCCGTCTTTTTGAATCAATGGGCAACTACGTACGACTGCATTTTGACGATCAAAAACCTTTGGTCCTAAAATCCCTGAATAATCTGGAAGAACGGCTGGAACCTAACACTTACTTCCGGGCCAATCGCAAGCACATTATAAATTTGCACTGGATTGAGAAAATTGAACCCTGGTTTAGCGGCGGATTGCTCGTTACGCTACAAGGCGGCGACAAAATTGAAATTTCTCGTCGTCAGGCCATCAGGTTTAAAGAGCTGATGAGTTTATAATTGGTCTCCATTTCATCAGCAATAATATGCATTTAAACAAAATCTGTTTTTTTCTTTTCGTCATATCTTTTCTTGCGGCTTGCAAAGGTTCGGGTGATAAGGAAAATTCGGGAAGTAGGGAGAAGTTCACGGGCATTAAGAAGAATAAGCAATTTGGTGGCTGCGACACGGTCAGTAACAAAGGCATTTCTATCATCGTTAATCTCTGGGAGCCATCCGATTCCAGTCAGTCTTCGAAAGCGATCCGGGCTGCCTTAACACAGAAATCTATTCAAAGAATCAATTCCTACGGAGATTCTGCCAGCATTGCAGCGAATCCGCAGGCGGGTAAAAGCGTAAAAGGTGCTTTTGATGTTTTTGAAAAAAATTACAATGACTTCAAAAAGGACTTTCCGGACGCTCCAGGCTGCTGGGAAGTGGAGTTGAAAGGCGATACAGTCTTTTCGTCACCAAAAGTGCTGTTTTATCAGCTTGATCATTATGCCTTCACGGGCGGAGCACACCCCAATACATTTCGTTCATATCATGCTTTTGATGCCAGAACAGGGAGCGAAATAGAAATGAAAGACTTTATTTCCGATTCTACCGCACTGCTGAGCCTGGTGGACAAAGCATTTCGAAAAACAGAGAAACTGAGCGCAGAAACCGATTTGGAGGAAGCAGGTTATTTTTTGGTCAACCATAAATTTGTGCTGCCCGTCGCTTATGTTTTCACGCCTGAGGGCATTTTGTTTTACTATAATCCGTACGAAATCGCTGCATATGCCCGGGGCGCCATTCAGTTTACTATTCCTTACGCCGAGCTGGACGATGTGATTGATAGAGATAAGGTTTTCTGATCACATTTCACCTTCATCCTTGAAACTATAATAACCATTATCGGTAAAGATCATATGATCCAGAACAGGCATGTCGAGCAATCGGCCTGCCTCTTTTATTTGTAATGTGAGCGCGCAGTCGGCCGCACTGGGCGTAAGCTGGCCGGAGGGATGATTATGCACCAAAATCACGGAGCTCGCAAGGTTGTCGACCGCCAGCTTGAAAATCACTTTGATATCCACTGCGGTGCTGGAAACCCCTCCAACGCTGATCTGAACTGATCGCATAACCTGATTAGCCCTGTTCAGAAGGATTATCCAGAATTCTTCGTTGGGTTTGTCAAGCAAATATGGCTTCATTTCCTCATAAGCGGTTTTTGAGTTGGTGATCTTCCGTTTCTGCGTCCCTATCAGGTCGTTTCGGCGGCGTCCGAGTTCGAGCGCTGCCAAAATGGTAACCGCCTTTGCTTCCCCAATGCCCGGATGTTTTTTGAGGTCGTTCACCGTGACCTTCGCGAGTTCATTAATGTTGTCCTTGCACGATTGCATAATGATCTTTGCGAGGTCAACAGCGGACATATCACGGGTTCCCGACCCGATCAGGATTGCAATCAGTTCTGCATCCGACAATGCCGCCCGGCCTTTGAACATGAATTTTTCGCGAGGGCGGTCCTCTTCGGACCAGCTTAATATTTTCAGAGGATTTTCGTATCCGTTTTTCGACATAAAGAGAATTGGTGATTTTTCCCTTTTGACGTTACGATCCAGAAATGGTCACATCCGTTTATTGGCCCAATGTTGTAAGTGCAGCGCGCGCTTTGTTGTCGATGCTGTTTTTGTATTCGTGTTTTTTGAATGACATTGCCTTTTTGAAGTATGCAATTGCGTTGGGCTTGTCATTTTTTTCTAAGGAAATATAGCCTAGTTGTAACGCAGAGGCCGCTCCAAAGCCAGCTGCCTCCTGTTTGGTCAAATTCAGCGCGCGGTTATAATAGGGAACAGAAAGTGCCGGATGACCTGATTTTTGAAGGATCCTGCCTTTTCTATAATTGAATTCTGCTTTTTCTTCGGTCGAAATGAATGATTTTTCGGTGACGGTTTCCATCAAAGCGGACGCAGTTTCCAGATATCCGCCGTCCGTTGCATATCGGGCTTTGTAAAGAATTTTTTGGTTCGGACTTATTTTTCCGGAAATGAACTCCGCAGCTATCCTTTCCGCGAGCTGATCCGCTTCGATAATCGTGCTGCCGGATCCTTTTACTTTTTGTATGAATATATTCGCCTCCCGATCCTGATCAACGAGCCAGTTGCACATAAAAAGCTTCAAGTTGCTATCCTTGATGTAATTAAATCCCGGGTAAATTTTCAAAAACACCTTGTAATGACCTTCCGCTTGGGCGTAATTGCCCTTTTGAAGGTTTATTTCTCCCTTTAAATAGTCGAGGAACGGGAAAGAGACGTAAGCCGGGCCGGAAGGTGCCTCAGCCAGATAATATGCCGCATCTTCGCTGCGCCCTTCTTTCATTAAAATGGTTGTTGCAAAAAAATGCAGAAGCAAATTGTCAGGCTGCTCTTTGGGCCAATCGCGAATGCGGGATTGTTGCGCAGGCGAAAGCTGCAATGTGTAGGCGTGCAACAAAAGATCAATTAACTCTGCCTCTTGCCGGAAAAATGGCAGTTCTTTTTCAACAATCCGCAGCTCGCTGATGCCATTCTGGATATTTCCTTTCAGGCCAAGTATCTTTGCGACCCAGCCGTAATTTTCAGGAATGGAACCTATTAAAACGTGTAACAGGCCAAGAGATTTAAGTGTTGGCAGAAAATCGGGGAATATTTTTTTGTTTTCCTCGAGGAGTTTGTAGGCCTTAATGATCTCCCACGATCCACTGATCTCATTCCCGAATTTAAGTTTGGCAAATGCCCAGTGCATACGTATTTCCGCTTGAAGGAAACGTTTGTAAGGAGAATTATCAGGTAACTTACCCAGGGCGTCGAGGCGCAGATTTTCTTTTTGAGATAACGTTTTGTAAGCTTTTTTATCCTCCGAGATCAAAAGATAATGCAGATCAGCGTAGTTATCCAGATAGGGAATAAGTGCATTGTCTTTTTCAGAAGTGCGCTCCGTATTTATTAACGCACGAGCGGACGGCAAACGTAGTTTCTGAATCTCGAAATAAGCTTTTTGCAGCTTCGGTGTGAAGATGACGTCATACTGTAACTCTTCCGCGTTTACAGAAAAAGGATACACCAGGAAGAAAACCAGCATAGCCGATCTGAGAAATCCGGACGCAGGAATATGCCAGTTACTTTTCCAATTCATATTTAAGCCCATAAAAAAAGGTTGTCCGGGTAAGACAACCTCTTAATCTTTTATATGGAAAGTTATCTGCGCTGATGAACAGGCTCAACACTTTCAACGTCTGCAAGGATACGTCCGCAATGTTCGCAAACGATCAGTTTCTTGCGCTCACGAATGTCAGCCTGACGTTGTGGCGGAACAATGCTGAAACAGCCTCCGCAAGCGCCGCGTGATACGTGAACAACTGCCAGACCATTCATTGAGTTGTCGCGGATCTTCTGATAAGATTTCAGCAAACGATCCTCAATTTTCTTGATATGCTTTTCTCTTTCTGCAATCAGCCCTTTTTCCTCAGCTTCACTTTCGCTGGTAATAACATTCAGTTCACCTTTTTTCGCTTTAAGATCTTCGTTTCTTTCATTCAAAACGGATTCTGCACGGTTTGCATCATCTTCGATCAGGCGGATACGTGCTTTGGCTTCATTAATTTTCTTATCTGCCAATTGCATATCAAGCTCTTGCAATTCAATTTCCTTGGTGATCGCATCATACTCGCGGTTGTTGCGAACATTCATTTGCTGATCCTTGTATTTTTTGATCAGTTTTTCACCTTCTTTCTGAGCATTTTTGAAATTCTCAATCTCGGTGTTCAGGTTGGCGATCTCACTTCTGAACTTGCCTAAACGTGTTTCAAAGCCAATAATCTCATCTTCCAGATCCCGGACTTCCTCAGGAAGATCACCACGCGTTTTTAGTATTTCGTCAAGGCTTGAATCAATTTCCTGCAATTTCAGGAGAGCGTCTAATTTTTGTGCGATTGTGTTTTCCATGTATGTCTTTAATGGACTTGTTTCAATGCGTAATAAGTGAAGGTTTAAACAAAATATCGTACCGGATTGGTATTGACTTCTGACAAACAGAGTGCAAAATTAGGGAATTTTCCCGATAAATAGTTATAGAGTAAATTTTTCGTAAACACTTCGCTTTCATAATGCCCGATATCGCATATCATAATGTCGTTTTCGGCATCAAAAAACTCGTGGTATTTGTAGTCAGCTGTAACGAAAACGTCCGCCTCAGCGCGAATCGCATTGGGCAATAGAAAACTTCCTGCACCGCCGCAAACGGCAACACGCTGAATCGTTTCTTTGACGGGTCTGGTATGTCTGATCACATTTAGCTGCATTTTTTCTTTTAGTAAGCGCAGAAATGCCTCCGTGTCCAACGGCTCGTGTAATGCACCAAAAGCACCCGCACCCACTTCCTGATTTTCATTTTCGAGGGATTGAAGATAATAAGCGACTTCTTCATATGGATGTGCCCTTTTCAAAGTGCTGATAATGGCGGCTTCAAGGTGTGAGGGGAAAATCAGTTCTGCACGATGCTCAGTCACCACTTCCTGCTTCCCGCTTTCACCAATCACCGGGTTGGCCGAACTGTTGGGGCGGAATGTTCCCGAACCTTCCGTCTGGAAGCTGCAATTGGAATAATTGCCAATGTTTCCCGCCCCGGCCTCATGAAGCGCATCAAGGATGGATTGCGTGTTTTCGACAGGGGAGAAAAAAGTGAGTTTGGAAAGTACTTGCTTTTTAGGGGCAAGTACTTGAATGTTTTGAAGGTTTATCAAATTGGCAATTTGCCAGTTTACTCCATTGATAACGTGGTCGAGGTTCGTATGGGTGGCATAGATGGCGATATCATTTTTGATGGCTTTTAGAACAGTGCGCTCTACATAATTCCTGCCATTCAATTTTTTCAGGCCTTTAAACACAATCGGATGGTGGGCGACGACAAGATTACAATTGCGCTCAATGGCCTCTGCTATCACTTCCTCAGTCACATCCAATGTCAATAGCACGCCAGAAACCTCTGTCACTCCTGATCCTACAATAAGTCCGGCGTTATCGTAGCTTTCCTGGTAGGCTGAGGGAGCGAGTTGCTCGAGAACCTGAATAACTTCTTTTATTAATGTCATTTTATGTGGGCTACAACTGTTTCACTTTCAGATTCTTCTTCATTTTGGCACTATTATTTTGCAAATAAAATAACTAAATTGGTGTCCTAAGTATTGCAATGGAAAATAATAATACTAGTTTTGCACCACGTTTTACAGAAAAGTGCTGTGAAATTATTCTGGTTTGGTAGTTCAGTTGGTTAGAATACATGCCCGGCTCACGTTGAGTGTCACGCATGGGGTCGCGGACTTCCGCAGCCCGGTTCGAGTCCCGTCCAGACGGCCGGAAAAGTTTAAGTTAAGTTTTGAAGTTCTTTATTTAATGGTTTGGTAGTTCAGTTGGTTAGAATACATGCCTGTCACGCATGGGGTCGCGGGTTCGAGTCCCGTCCAGACCGCAGAAAGCTCAGAGAAATCTGGGCTTTTTTCGTTTTTAGGGCCACGAATGCACGGATTTGCACGAATGTCGGATTTACTTTTTGCTGGGTTTCGGGAAGACCTGATGCGTAGCGGCCCATTCTTGCCATAAGCCCGAAAGCTCTTTTACCTTTTCAGGATGTTTTGCTGCCAGATTTTTTGTTTCCGTTTTATCGGCTTGTAAATCATATAGTTGCCAGGTTGTGTCGCGCGCCAGCGACACCAATTTCCAATCTCCTTTTCTTGCATATCTTGCTCCAAAGTGTTCATTATAAAGTTCTTCATGGCCTTTTGACGACGTTCCCGAGAACGTTGCTGTCAGGCTGGATCCCGTGGTTGGCGTGATTTTCCGTCCATTGTGTTTGGTAGGATAGGTTGCACCAGCTAGTTCACAAAACGTGCTCATGAAATCCATAACATGGCCTACGTGGTCACTAAAACTACCTTTCTTTGCCGTGATGCCTTTGGGCCAGAACGCAATCATTGGCGTGTTGATGCCGCCTTCCAGCGATTCGGCTTTCCAGTATCGGTAAGGCGTATTGGAAACAGCTGCCCAGTGCGGGCCGATAGATGCATAACTGGTTTGAGGCCCTGGTAATGCTTGTTTTTCTGTTGCGTAGACGATTTCTGCTCCGCCGCGGGTTTCGCTCGGACGATCAAATCCCTTGCCATATTTGGCGCAGTCTTCCGGACTGGCACCATTGTCGGAAAGAAACATGATCAACGTGTTGTCTAGCTGGCCATTCTGTTTCAATGCATTAATAATACGTCCTATCCCCTGATCCATGCGATCCACCATTGCGGCGTGTACTGCCATGGCCTTTGCATCCCAATCTTTGGTAGGATTGTCTTCCCATTGCTGCAAATTTTGATCGGGTTCCAATTTTGTTTTTGCGGGATCAATCAGTCCCTGCCTGACCATTTTTTCATAGCGCGCTTGCCTGATGGCATTCCAGCCTTTTTTGTAAGTGTCTCTGTATTTTTCAATGTCCTCTGGTTTGGCCATTAGCGGCCAGTGAGGTGCATTTTGAGCCACATAAATGAAAAATGGTTTATCAGTTTTGGCAAAACTATTGATGTATGAAACGGTCGTATCATTAATAGCGTCGGTATGGTAGTAGTCTTTCGGAACTGTTTTGACCGGTTCTGTTCCATTCACAAGACTGAAAGGATCAAAGAAATCAATAACACCCCATATTGTGCCAAAAAATTTATCAAAACCATGATTGGTTGGATATTGTTCGATGGGAGAGAAATTGCCGAAATCCTTCTGATGGTTTAGCCAGGCCAATTGCTCTTTCGGATCTTTCTGAACAATTGTATTGGAGACGTGCCATTTACCCGTCATTCCGGTTTGGTAACCAGCCGCTTTCAAAACCTCGGCCAATGTAACAGCATTCGGCGTCAAATGTCCTTGATAACCGGGCTGATTCTCTGGCTCGGTCATTTTTCCAATGCCCGCCTGCTGATTATATAGCCCTGTCAACAGCGAGGCGCGGGTAGGGCAGCAGCGGGATGTGTTATAAAATTGCCGGTAACGAATGCCATTTTGGGCCAGGAAATCAATATTTGGGGTTTGGATTTCCCCTCCGTAGCATCCCAGATCCGAATAGCCGAGATCATCAGCAAGGATGACAATGATGTTTGGTCGTTTTGCTTTCTGACCAACATTAGTTTCTTGCCGTTTCCAGGCTAATAATGTAATAATGAAAATTGCGGTAATTAACGCGCACAGTAAACGGAGTGATTTTCTGATCATGTAATATATGCTCTATAATCCTTAATTATACACTGTTATTCAGCGCTTTAAATTTGTAACCCTTGTTTCTTTAAATTTTCTTTTTTCAATGTAAAAAAGTAATTTCACTTGACCATCTCCAACTATCAAGCCATGAAAAAAATTATCCTCTTGTCGTTGATCGCAATTTTTGTGGGTTGCAAAGAAAGCAATGAGCTTAACCCCGTTTCTTTTATTCCTGTTGGCGGTTTAGAGGATTTCTCAGTGCCTGGGGTTGGCCAAAAAAATATCAAGATCACCGACGGCAGGATCGTGATTCATCTGCCTGCAAATTATAGTGCGGGTGATTTTATAAAACCTGTTTTAAAAGCTTCAAATGATTACAAACCATCTCCCGATATCTCAAATGGGTTTAGTTTTGAAGGGAAATCAATCAAATTTGATTTAAAAAGTGCAACTTATTCACCTGTCTCTTATGAGATTTACGTAATTCCTGCCAATCCAATTCAGGCAGTTGATCATGACAAGGACTATGAATTGATCGTTCAGGAGGGGCTGGAAATTGATATTCCACTTCAAATCCGAGGGACAGCTTATACAATTACAGATAGCGGCTCGGTTGTTGATTTACCTGCATTGATACTAAAAAACAAATCAGATCAAACGTCTGTACGGATTCCGGCGAATATGGGAATTGATGCTTCTGGTGAGAATGTTCTTCGTGTTAATTTTCCCTGGAATATGCAGGTGGGAGAATTTGAAGGCACAGTAGAATGGGGAAGCAAAAAGGCAGTTTTGCCCGACAATTTCATCTTGAAACCTGGTGCAATTGACGTTGCAGCGATGCCCTGGGTAGACGCCCGATCAGCCAGGTATCAAGTTCAGGGATATAATTTTTTACCAGGAAAGCGTTACGAAGTGATCATTGAAAACGATTTTGTAAAACCGAGAAAATTGCTTCTTGACAGGAAAGATTACAGCAATCTCGAACTTAATATTCCAGCCGGATTGCCGAAAGGAAGTTATAAAGCATCGCTTTTGGTTGACTCAAAACCGGTGGCGGTCAGGACTTACAAATATCTCTATTATGGGAATTTTCATATTCGGGAAGATGAGACGCAACCTATTTTGGGCCTGATTTCACAGCGGTCAAAAAAAGCATTTTTAGAAGCAACCCGCACTGAATATTATGCTGCGGCAACGGATATCTCCCGGAATGAACCAGTGATGACATATGTTCAGAAATTTTCGTCAAATAACGCGGTACCAACATTAATACTCCGAAACATTACGACAAAAAAAGAATATTCGTTAACACAGATGCGCGACCTCACTTGCATTATGGATGGGGCCTTTTGCTTCAACAATTTCGAAATCAGCAAAGAAATCCCTGACGGTCAGTATGAAGCATATGTGACGATGAATAATGGTGGAGCAAGTGAAAAATATGGGCAGATTCTGAATATAAGGTAAAAAAGTCAGCTGGCGGCTGAAAGAAAATAGAAATCTCGGGCCTAGTTGAATCCGCACTTCCATCGGCGCAATACATAAGTATATCATTCGCGTCACTTCCTTTTTTCAAAACCTCTCCGTTTGAAATTTTAGATAGTTGCAAATTTCGGTTGCTGTAAACTCAACTGCACTCTACTATATATAATACTTTTTTTCCTAATTTTAAACCGAATAATCATAACACAATCTTTATAATTTTTATGTCCACATTCCGAAAATCTTTGATCCTGCTGCTTTTCGTTGGTTTGATGGGATTGCAAAACCAGATTGCGGCACAACAAAAGCCCAAAGCTGCCTTGGCAAAGACAGATACGGCAAAGTACGACCGCGATTATGCACTGGAAGCAACAATGCTCGGTTTTTTTGGCCCGGACGGTGCGCGTAACCCGACATTAAAAGCCAATAAAGGTGACAAGGTCCGCATCAAGATCACCAATGGAGAGCTGATGACGCACGACATTGCTTTGGAAAAGTTGGGCATCAAGAGCAAAGTAATCCTGGAAAAAGGATCGAGCACCAGCATTAATTTTGTGGCAGAGCAAAGCGATACCTATTTCTGTTCCGTGCCCGGGCACCGCGCTGCGGGTATGGTAGGCAGTTTTGAAGTTGTGGAAGGGAATGTTACCGAGAAAACGGTTGCCGGACAACTGCCGATGAAAGACGGCCAACCCCTGAACCTGAATTTTGAAACAGGCACATTGAAGGACTGGACTGCAACGGGCGATGCTTTTGCAAACCCATTGTTTAGCGACGACCCCTCGCCCGTGCATGAAAAGGAAATGAAGATTGGTTTTGACGGAAAATATTTCCTAAGCAGCGGAGGAAACACGAATTACAAGCTGACGGGAACATTAACGTCGGCGCCGTTCAAAGTAACGCAGCCTTTTGCCGCATTTAAAGTTTCCGGCGGTGCATTGCTGGATACGCGCGTTGAGCTGGTTTTGGCGGGCACGGATAACGTCATTTACCACATTACCGGACAGGGCCGGGCAACATTACAGCCTGCGGTTGTGGATTTGCAGAAATACCTGAACCAGGAAATTTTCATCAGGATCATTGATAATGAGACGGGTATATCGCAAATCCCTTACATAGCGAACGACAAATGGGCGCACATTAATTTTGATGAATTCCTTTTCTATCCAAGCCGTCCGGAGTTCGCCAATGAGTTGAAACAGAAAGATATCATCATTCTCCCGCCATTGGATCCAGTACTCAATGCCGGGCTTTCGGGTGAAAAAGCGGCTGCTGCAATGACGCCCCCAAAAGGTTTCAAAGTGACATTGGCGGCGTCGGAACCCGATATTGTCAAACCCATTGCATTTACGATCGACGCCAAGGGCAGACTTTGGGTTGTTGAGGGACATACTTATCCAGTTCGCGCCCCGGAAGGCCAGGGCAGGGACAGGATACTGATTTTGGAAGATACAAATGGTGACGGAACCTTGGACAGCAAGAAGATTTTTACCGAAAACCTGAACCTGATCAGCGGGATAGAAGTGGGAATGGGAGGCGTTTGGCTGGGTTCTGCACCCAATTTATTATTTATTCCGATTGATCCAAAAACGGATAAACCGGCCGGCCCTGAGCAAATATTGCTCGACGGCTGGGGCTTGCACGACACGCATGAGGTGCTGAATAGTTTCAGGTGGGGGCCGGATGGCTGGCTTTACGGGACGCACGGTGTTTTTACCAATTCTGAGGTTGGCAAACCAGGGACACCGGCAGCGGACAGGGCAAAAATCAACGGCGGTGTTTGGCGCTATCATCCTACGCTGCACAAATTTGAGGTGTATGCAGAAGGTTCGAGCAATCCCTGGGGCATCGACTTCAATGATTACGGGCATCCGTTTATCACCGTTTGCGTGATCCCGCACATGTATCACGTGATCCAGGGTGCGCGTTACCAGCGCCAGGCAGGCAAGCATTTTAATCCTTACACTTACGACGACATCAAGACCATCGGCGACCATGTGCATTGGCTTGGTGAACGTGGCCCACACGCTGGCAATTTCCGGTCAGCGGCAGCAGGTGGCGGGCACGCACATGCAGGGGCGATGATTTATCTGGGCAACAGCTGGCCAAAAGAATATCGCAATGAGATTTTCATGAACAACATCAATGGCGCCCGCATGAACATTGACCATTTCGAGAAAAAAGGATCAGGTTATGTGGCGCAGCACCGGCCGGATTTCATGGCTATGAACGATTCGTGGTCGCAGTGGCTGAATTTCAAATATGATGCAAGTGGTTCTGTTTGGGCTATTGACTGGTATGATAAAAACCAATGTCACAGCCCTAACCCTGACGTGCACGACAAAACCATGGGCCGCATTTTCAAAATCACACACGAAAACGATAAGTGGGTGAAGGTGGACCTGACTAAGGCGTCTGATATGGAACTGGTTAATTATCAGTTGAATGACAATGATTACTACGTAAGACAAGCGCGCACGATTTTGCAGGAGCGCGGCGCGAACAAAAAAGTGCACAAAGCCTTGAAAGAGATCCTGGTAAAAAATCCCGACGTAACCCGCAAGCTCCGTGCATTGTGGACATTGCATGTTACGAAAGGTTTGGAGGACAAAGATTTGATGGACCTCCTGGCAAACGAAAACGAATACATGAGAAGCTGGTCCGTTCAACTGCTGACAGAAGACAAGCAGGTTTCCCCGGAAGCATTGAAAAAATTTGCAGAAATGGCACAAACCGACCAATCGGCCATGGTTAGGCTTTATCTGGCATCCGGAATGCTTAGGCTGGATCCGGCGCAGCGCTGGGATGTGGTGGATGCATTGATGCAAAAAGAACAGGACAAGGATGACCATAACCTGCCGTTAATGGTTTGGTATGCCGCTGAACCGCTAGCAGCATTGGATATGAAGCGGGCACTTCAAATGGCTGAGAAAGCAAAGTTGCCAAAAATTCTGCCTTACACAATTCAACGTGTGGCTGCGATTGGAACCGAAGATTCTAAAAAGGTTTTAAAGGATCTCAACCAAAAACTGGGACAAAGCGGCTCGCATGAAAATCATGAAAGCCAAATGCTGATCGGAAAAGTACTGGATGAAAAGTAGGTTTTGATATGGTCGAAAATGAACGAGGCCCGGAATGTTCCGGGCCTCGTTCATTTTCAGACTATTGCATAAAAAAACACGCAGGTTTCAAAATGAACCCGCGTGTCAAATTACACTTCATCAACAAACTAAAAACCAAATAAAACTAATACGAAAAAATTCGCTTGTCAAGTTTTTTTTGCTGTAGGAGGGGGATTCGAACCACCCACGGTGCGGTTAGCTACGGTACAAATACTGTTGGTGGTCCACCCCAGTCGACTTGCGTCGGCATTATGCCGCGTTTATCCCTAATTCACCACCCCCGAGACAGGAGGGCATGGCTGCCAATTTCATCACCCTACAATGTGACATTTCTCATTGCAAGAGGCATTTTTTTGTGATGCCTCATACTTTGGTTCTGCAAAACTAAAAATTCTGAACTTAAATATAAAATATTTTCATTTAAAATTGTTAAAATTTACAATTGTTTCATAATTTAGATAGGATTATTATGAAAAATTCAAACATTCAGGGGTAAATGCAGAAATATTCAGATATTGACAGCACCGATTTACGCATACTTTCTTTGTTAATCGAGAATGCGGCACTGCCTTATACGGAAATCGGGAAAAGAGTGTTTGTGTCCGGCGGTACCGTACACGTTCGCATGAAAAAGCTGGAACAGATGGGCATTGTGAAAGGCTCGCAACTCGTCATTGATCCCGCAAAATTAGGTTGGGACATCAGCGCATTTTTAGGAATTTACCTGGATAAGAGTTCGCTGTACGAACAAGTCGCCACAGAGCTGGAAGGCATTCCGGAGGTTGTGAATATCCATTATACCACAGGCATTTACAGCATATTTTTGAAAATAGTTTGCCGTGATACGGGCCATTTGCGCGAGATCCTGCACGACAAGATTCAGAAGGTAAATGGCATCCAGCGAACGGAAACCTTTATTTCCCTCGAAGAAAGGATTAATCGCTCTATTCCTTTGGCAGAAAGTTAAAATTTTGAAGCAAACATTTGTAAGGAAAAATAAATCCAATAATTTTGTATTGTATATATAAAAAACTTATATATATTTGGTCAGAAACAAAATCACTCATGGAGAATAACGCAACGAGCAACGAGTACGTACGCGGTACATTGAAAACCATAGTATTAAACTTATTGGCAGAACATGACCGGATGTACGGATATGAGATCACCCAGGAGGTAAAAGACAGAACAGGAGGCGCCATCGCATTAACATTCGGTGCATTGTATCCTGTTTTGCATAAATTGGAACAAGAAGGAATGCTGATAACCGAGTCGGTTGAGGTGGATGGCCGTTTGAGAAAATATTATTCATTGACAACCCCTGGAAATGAGGCTGCCCGTAATAAAACCAATGATCTTGAACGTTTTATAGATGCAGTAAGATTATTACTTGCTCCTAAGAGTTTGGCAACTGAGTAAAACCTTGTTACATGGCTCATATCTAAAACAGATAATCCGATGAAACGCCTTCAGGAAAATCGCATCGATTTGATTAACAAATATTTGCAATCAAGCAAGTTGGACCCGGATTTACTACCCGAAATCCTGGACCACCTTGCTTGTGAAGCAGAAGAGCGTCTTTGGGATGGGAAACCGTTTGAGCAAATCTATGATAATATCCTGGAAACTGCTGATCCGCAATCGCTCCTGAATCTGAGTGTCGATCACAAAAATCTGTTAGCCATGAAAAAATCATTAAATGACATTGTTTTTGAAGGCCGTAACAAGTTGTATGGAGCGTATGATCTGCGTAAAAGCTACGGGCAAACCATTCAGCGCTCGGTGTTGATGGGCGTTACGCTTTTTCTGCTTTTGGTCATGTTTCCCAATCTTTATGCACGTCTGGTGCCGGAGTCCAAGCCGGAGGATATTGCGTATATCGTTGAAGCGAACCCATTGAATATTACGCCGGAAATGCTCCCGAAGCCACCTGTGGAGGATGAAGTTGCGCCAGCACCTAAAACAGTGCGCTCGCTACCGCCAGTTGTGCTGCCGGACGAGGAGGTTACCATTGAAAATCTGCCGCCGGCTATCGAAGAGCTCGAAAACGCTCAGCCCGCAGAAAAAACACTGGACGGTATGGAGGAGATTACCATCATTATTCCGCCGGCCCCGGAAGCCGCTTCATCCAAACCCGCGACGGCAGGATTGGAGCCCAGGAAAGAAGAAATATTCAGGAGCGTTGAACAAGCGCCTCAATATAAAGGTGGATTAGCGGAAATGGGTGCTTTCCTGCAAAAAAACCTGAGATACCCTTCCAGCGCGGCGCAAGCTGAGGTTCAAGGAAAGGTGTTTGTCGAATTCACTGTTGCATCTGATGGAAAAATTGAAAATGTGACTGCAATCAAGGGAATTGGTTTTGGCTGCGACGAAGAGGCAGTACGCGTGGTTAAGCTGATGAAAAACTGGATTCCTGGCAAACAAGCCGGCGTGCCTGTGAAAGTTCGCTTCACGTTACCAATCGTTTTCCAGCTGAATTAAGGATTGCTTATGGCATTGTGTAAATGCCTCCCTATTATTGAAAAAATCCTCGCTTTGCCGGGGATTTTTTTGTTTTTTTGTATGTAAATAAAAAAGAAAGAGCAGAAAGGTTAATGTACGCGATAGTAGATATTGAAACAACAGGCGGAGGAGGGGGAGCGCGCATTACCGAAATAGCCGTGTTCAGGCACGATGGCCAGCAGATCGTCGATATATTTCATTCCCTAATTAATCCGGAAATATATATTCCGCCATTTATTACCCGCCTCACGGGAATAGATAATGCAATGGTGCGCGATTCACCTACATTTTACGACGTGCAAGACTCCGTTCGTGCGCTAACCAAGGACGCCTGGTTCGTCGCCCATAATGCCAAGTTTGATTACGGGTTTATCAAAAGGGAGTTTGGCGCTATGGACGAATATTTTCAGCGGGACTTACTGTGCACCGTTCAGTTAAGCAGAAAAATATTCCCGGGGTTAAAATCTTACAGCCTCGGCAACTTATGCCAGAGTCTCGAAATTTGCATTGAGAACCGTCACCGCGCGCATGGAGACGCAGCTGCAACGGTCCAATTGTTTGAAAAACTGCTCGTTAATGACCGTCAGAGCCTTATTCCAATGGATTTCATGTTGAGATAAATGCGATTTCCGGAAGTGGAACGATTATTTAGGTAAAGCATTAAAGTATCAACTTAAATTTACCTGCACATGAAAGCATACATCAACTTCCTCGTCGTTTTGCTATTAACAGTAACACTTACAAGCTGTGAGGTCGTAGGCGGCATTTTTAAAGGTGGCGTTTGGACAGGTGTGATATTAGTGGTTGCGGTCATTGCGATCGTGATCTGGGCATTATCCAGAGCATTTGGAGGCGGACGAAGGTAATCAAGATAAAATTTGCCACATGCTTGCTTATAAGGATTCTCCGTTTCATCTTTGCACTCCCTTCAAAGGAGGGGGCATTACAGACTTGAAATGGGGGATTAGCTCAGTTGGCTAGAGCGCTTGCATGGCATGCAAGAGGTCGTCGGTTCGAATCCGATATTCTCCACGTGATAACCAGCCACTTACAAATGTTTTGTAAGTGGCTTTTTTTTAGGTCGAACATAGGTCGAACATTTTTTATCACATTGCCTCAGGTTTTCTAGCTTTTATAGCTATCTGATTTCCAGAAATTCTTTGTTTAAATTTTTTCTAATATCCTATATACTCTAATCGACTACAAAGTTGACTTTATTTAAGGGATTAGGCCATCTTCTGCAATCCACTACAATACTCTAGTAAACCGTTGTGGATTTAACTAATCTGAGCCGTCGTTGCATGTTCTATTCTAACCATTATTTTTTCCATTCGGTACAAACACAGCCCAAGTATTACAGGCATTGATCTGAATTAACCAAGGATATTTAAGCATGCATGACAACTATGCCAGTTTAATAGACCATCTTGGTTAAAAATAGAACATGTCAATAAACATAGTCCGGAAGGATATTGTATTTCAGCCCGATTCCAGTCGCGTAATTGCCCGTTTTTTGTTCAGCAGTGAAGATAGGGCCAGACAGTTAATCACACTGATTCTAAATCTTTCAGAGCAGCAGCAAAAACAGGAGCTTAGTAACGTTTTCCGTAAATACGCCAAGCGCCACCGGAATATTCTCAAAATATTTGAACGACATTTTAACAGGCTGCACCACATTCTTGATTCGCTGGGAATTGATCCTGAAACAATTGGGATACCGCAAAAGATGCTCATCGGTTCCTACTTTACAATGGAATATTCGATTGAAGCAGCAGCTTTTTTCAATCCGTCCATTATCGAGGATCCCGACCAATCCCGCGTCGGCTTTAATGAGCGACGGGTCATCATCAGTTTCAGGGCCACAGGCGAAGGACACATCTCTTCCATTGTTTTCCGCTCGGCCATTATCGACAATAATAACACGATCACAGTGGAGCCGCCGGGCAGAATGCTGGATTCGCCTGAACATGTCCGTAACCATGTCTACGACAAGCGTTTGTTCCTGATCAAGCTGGGTGAAATGCAAAATTTGGAAAATGCCGCTTACCCGATCATTGAACAAAAGCTGACTGAAACCTTTACTTATGAGGAGCTTAAACGCTACGTAGATGAGACGAATAAGTCCATTGAGATAGATCAGCCAAGCCGCGTTTTCCTTCGCGAGACCATGTGGCTTGCGTCTTCACATTATGAAATGGATTTTTCCCTGGACACTGACATTTCCGAGCGGGTCATTTTCCCTATCGCGGATACGGAAAAAAAGGGAATTGAAGACGCCCGGTTTGTGAAGTTTAGTCAGGACGATGGAAGCTCTGTTTACTATGCCACTTACACCGCTTACGACGGAATTTCCATCCTGCCGAAGCTTTTGATGACCGATGACTTCCAGCATTTTCAGGTATTGCCAATTCACGGAGAAATAGCCCAGAACAAGGGAATGGCACTTTTTCCAAGAAAAATAAACGGTAAATACGCAATGCTTTGCAGGATTGACGGCGTTAATAACTATATCGCCTTTTCCGACAACATCAGCATCTGGCGTAACGCTGAAATGATCCAGTCACCTAAATACCCGTGGGAATTTGTTCAGATCGGCAATTGCGGATCGCCATTGGAAACTGAGGCGGGCTGGCTGGTACTCACGCATGGCGTTGGCCCGATGCGCGAGTATGTGCTGGGCGCTTCTTTGTTCGAGATTGACAATCCTGCGAAAGAAATTGGCCGGTTAAGCCAGCCGCTTTTGATCCCAAACCGGAAGGAACGCGAGGGTTATGTGCCTAATGTGGTTTATTCCTGCGGCGCAATTATCCATCATGACAGTCTCATTATCCCTTATGCCATGTCGGACTACGCCTCGACTTATGCAGTTGTTAATATGAAAGAGTTATTGACAGAATTGACCCAAAATGCTGGTGTTCTACCTTCCTAAAATGGTCTTATAAACTGCGAGGTAATCATCGACCATCTTTTCCCTTGAAAACATAGACTGTGCCCAATCGGCGCAGTCTTTTCTATTAATGGTATGAACGAGCTTTACAGCCTCCACGGCCTCATCAACAGATTTCACCAGAAAGCCTGTCTTTCCATCTTTTATCAGTTCCGGCATCGACCCGCGGTTGAATGCAATGACGGGTGTGCCACAAAACATCGATTCGGCAACACTCAGCCCAAACGGTTCCTCAAAGTCAATCGGGTGCAGCATCGCATAAGCCCTTCCTAGCAATGTGCTACGTTTTTTTGGACCCACGTTTCCGCAATAGATCACATTTTCGGAGTCAATGTGCGGTTCAATTTCCTGTTTGAAATAAGCTTCGTCCTGGATTAACCCCGCAATCAGCAACCTGCGACCACTTTTGTGCGCAATTTCAATCGCATGGCTGGTCCCTTTGTCGGGATGTATCCTTCCAAAGAATAACAAGTAATCGTCTGGTTCATTGGTAAAATGAAATGCAGCGGAATTTATCCCATTATAAACCGTAGCCGCATAATCTAAATCTGGATCCCGATCCGCATTGCTGATAGAAACATAATGTGAACTGGCATTGTACTTCCGGTAAACTTCTTTGATTTTGTTTGAAGAAAACCCGTGAATGGTTGTCAAAACGGGCGTTTGGATGAGCCTGGAATAAGTTAAAGGCAGAAAATCGAAATGATTGTGAATCAGATCAAACTGGTTCGCCTTTTCCATCACGTTACTAATGTGCAGACATTCAACAACTTTGGGATCGACGTCCGGATTTTCTGCGTAGGGAACCGCACAGGTCGCGTCCAATTTTGCATGGGTGACAGAGTCAGAAGTGGCAAAAAGCGTCACATCGATTCCTCTTGCCACCAGCCCCTCGGCCAGGTCGGAAGTGACCTGCTCCCATGGCCCGTAATTGCGTGGCGGCGTGCGCCACGCAATGGAAGATAAGATAGCTATTCTCATGATTTGGCTGCCTTCAACTTGGTCAGCTCTTCAAATGCTTCCAGCACGCTCAGGTGTGATATCAGATAAGCCAATGTGCTCTCAGCTCCCTGGTTGCGGTTTACTCCATAACTTTCCAAGCCATCACAGCAGCCTTTTGTTTCAAAATCATAAAGACTGATCCTAAGGTCATTTTCACCTAAAAACCACATAAAACAAGTATTAAGCTGCTGGACATAAGCCTGGTCACCCGTTAGCCGGAACGCCTGATGGAACATAAGGACCATAGCCAGCGCATCAAGTGGCTGCTGGGCAAACATCGAGCTTTCGCCATCCTTTTTGTACCATTTTTCATTGCCGACAATGGATAGATAACCGTTCTTCAAAGTGATGTCGCAAAGAAAATCCATACTTTCCAGCGCAATGCGGTTCACTTCTTCATTGTTTAAAAACTCTGCGGCGTGCAACATCGCCAGCGGCAAAAACGCATTGTCGTATGCCAGCAGGGATTCATACCAATGCCAGTCGTCAGTCCGGTTAAGCTCGTAATCCGCCATAAGACGATTGGTAAGTTGCCTGAGGACTTCGATCATTCCCTCATCGGTAGGATTGCTTTTCAGATAATGGCAAATTCCTACAATGGTATTCGCTATGCTCCTGATGGATTTGAGCTTTGCGAAATTGGGCATTGCGTCAAAGAAGATTTCCCTGCCAGTTTGGTAATAAGCGTCATTCGGGGCATTTCCGAGCAAGTAACCCAGTGACCAGATCGTGCGGCCAAAGGAATCTTCCGAACCAATTTTATCCAAAAAGTTACGGTTGAAACTAAGGAAGTTCCTAAATGCACCATCCGGGTTCTGCATATAATTGATGTAGCTCAGATAGGTCGGCGATAACCGCAACGCGAGCGGATGCTTGTTTCGCTTGTAAGTCATCAGCACCATTAAAAGTGCCCGCGCATTATCGTCAAGACAATATCCTTCTTTCAGATTTGGAATGCCGTATTTGGCATGTTGAATGATCCCGGTGTCGTCCGTGAGCCGCTGGATATGGTCGAGCAAAAACGGTGGAAGCGCCAGCAGATCCAAGATCGTTTCCGTTTCGCCCACGACATCGGGCTGCTCGGCTACGATTTTTTCGGCAAGCTGCGCGTACTTCTCACCTATTTTCGGCCAGGTGATTTCCCGGCCATAGTCATAGGCGTTGCCGCGAAGCGTTTTCATCGTTTCGGGATTATCAAGCAAATCCAGAAAAATATCACTCAGAGCCTGCACATCATTAAACGGAAACAACCTTCCCCGATCTTCTGAAAGCAGCTCCGCCGCATGCCAGTAGGGTGTCGAAATCACCGCAGAGCCTGCACCGATGGCGTAGGACAATGTTCCGCTGGTGATCTGAGCCTCATTGGTATAAGGTGTAATGTAAATGTCAGAAGCTGAAAGATATTTGAAAAGCTCGGTCTGGTCCACGAACTCGTTCATGAAAATGACATGCTTTTCAATGCCGAGTTTCTTGACCAATCCCATTAAAAAAATCCGGTATTCCTCGCCCGAATGCCTGATCACATTTGGGTGTGTTTTTCCCAAAACAATGTAAACCAGCTGCGGATATTTGGCAACCACAGCGGGAAGCGCTTTCAAAACAACTTCAATGCCCTTATTGCGGCCTATAAACCCGAAAGTAAGCAAAACGTGTTTAGTCGAAAGCTTAAATTCCTTTTTAGCCGCCAGCTGGTCGAACTGAATGTCGGGAACGCCGTGCGCAATCTGCGCGATCTTGCTTTCGGCGACGCCATATTCCTCTATCAGCATTTCCACAGCCGTCCGGCTCATCACGACAACGGTATGCGCAATTTTGCAGATCTCTATCATGACCGCCCTCTCATTGTAAGAAGGGGTTTTCAAAACCGTGTGCAAAGTGACGATCAACGGGATTTTCAGCCGGTGAAGCAGTGGGAGAATGTAAATGCCGTTCTGTCCGCCAAAAATCCCAAACTCATGTTGCAGTACGCAAATGTCGGCGCCGCTGATATTGATAAAGCTTGCAGCTTCCAGATAGTCGGCCTGCTCTTCCTGACGAATGGTCAGTTTTACTTCTTTTGGATAATCATAACGCTGGCCGTGATCATCAATAGCGACTACCATCACCTTATTGGGGCCATCATTGCCCGGTGCAGCAACCACCGAATCGATAAGATTTCTAGTAAATGTACCAATTCCGCATTCCCGTGGCGGGAATGTTCCTATAAACGAAATTTTCATGAAGTGCGGAGTTGATTTCTTCTAAGTTAACCCTATTATCCCGCATTATTCGCTTATTTTCCTGTGGATTGATTCACTCTACCTTAATAATGCTAGCCTTAAAACAGCGAGGTTGAATGTCCATTATTAAGGGTTACCTTACATAAAACCGAAACAGATCATGTCAAAAGAAAAGGGTGCGCAGAAGGGTGACAAAAAAAAGGCGGAGAAAAACCTGAAAGAGAAAAGGGCCGATAAAAAAGAGAAGAGGGATACAAAATCGCAGGCATCCTAGCAGGGCGAAACAGACTAATAAGTTGTTTTTTAACCCGCTATCAAATCTAATGTCTGCCAAAAATGAACAAAGATGGCGATATCATCATCATTGAAGATGATTCAGATGACCAACTACTAATCGAGCAAGCCTTCCAAGAGTTTGGTTATGCTAATAAGCGAATATACTTCGCGGATGGGCTCGAGGCATTAACGTATTTAAATGGTCAAACACCGTTGCCATTTATTATTTTTATCTGATATCAACCTCCCCAGGTTAGACGGGTTGCAATTAAGAAGACGGTTGAAAGAGAATGCATCGCTAAACTTAAAGTGCATCCCTTATCTGTACTTTACGACTGCACTCAACCAGGATGTGGTCATTGAAGCTTACAGCGCATCAGCGCAAGGTTTCTTTGTAAAACCCTCAAACTTCAATGAAATCAAGCAAACTTTGAAATTCATCATCGAATACTGGAAGCGGTGCGCCTCTCCAAATAATTTTTAAAGTGTAATTGGTCGGTAGCAGTAACGACAGAGTATACAAATGAATCGGTTATAAAAGAGAGTTAATCCCGCTAACAAGCCTTTAATTTACTCAGCGCTTTCCTAAAACATTAGGTGTGTTACCAATATGCTTATACATGATTTATTTCATATGACTGATGTGACAAAAAAGCCTTTTTTGGGGTTTTGGGAGGTGGATTTAGCAAAGCAACTTACATTTGACTTTCCCGAATTGGCCGTTTTACTAGGTTATCAGATCACCGAGTGTGCTGGTGGATGGTCATTTTTAAAGCTTGTGATTGATCCGACACAATTGTTTAGATTGAAAAGATCATTTCTAACTGCTGGGACATCCCCATTTAAGCAAAATTTAGATTTAAAGCACAAGAATGGGTCCCTGATTTACCTTGCAGTGATCGGCAGGGCTAGAATGTCGCAAGCCGGACATATAAGGATTGAAGGTACTATTGAGGACATCACTGACTATAAATCTGAAAAGGAAGTTTTATGGCTTGCCAATCGGCAGCTCGCGTCTTTCATACAACAATTGCCGGTGGCGATTGCAATCATAGATGATAATCAAAAGTACATTGCCGCAAGCAACGTCTGGAAAGTCCACTTTAATCTCGAACACACCGAGGTTGCAGGAGAGAGCCATTATAATATGTTTCCTGGTACCCCAAAAATCTGGAAGCAATATCACCGGCGAGCGATGGAAGGTGAACATATAAAAATGGAGGAAGACAGTTTCTTGGACCGGTATGGAAATACTGACTGGATACAGTGGGAAATCAAGCCCTGGTATAAAATATGGACGGCTATTAGGCCACTAAGACTATTAGGCAATTGGTTGGGGACAAGTATTGTAGTTTACCAATTCTTGGCCTAACAGCGTCTGCGGTTCCTAGCATTAAAGGTCAAATCCTTGACGCTGGGATGAACGGAGTGCTAGGTAAACCTTTTGAGCCGAAAGAGTTATTTGATCTTATCAATGAGGTTACACGGACAGGTTTAAGGCCACAATATGCTATGGCAAGACAGGTGTAGTTAAATAATATTCTTCAATCTGGTTCCAGGAATAGCTGTAAGTTATCCCTCCTACTTCCTGGACAAAGTCACCGGTTTCGCCATCTGTAAAGCCAACGCGCCAGTTGGTTGTATTTTTGATTCGGAACTTCAATGTTGAATTCGACGGCGGGAGATCCTTTTTTCCTAGTATCTTAATTTTCATATGCTAAGGTAACCTTATTCAGACAGAACCATCCACATTCCGTTAGTTTGGCCATTGTGTGACCTTTGAAGGTTTATACCGAAGTTTCTGCATATTCACCTTTCTACATCGGCATTTGTGGTATTGGTTTTGGGGCATCATGTGCTCGTAAATGTGTCTCCGAAGGACATTTGAGCTATTTGTCGCCTTGACAGCTTTCGATCGAAAATTGGCTGCTGCTGGCTCATTCCCAGCCTTGGTCAAGTTATTAGCGGTTAAGTTAAGCAGCATGATCCATTCATCGAGACTACGAATAGATTGCCAAAGCTTTTCTTCAATTGTCTCTTTTACTTGAAGCAAGAGTGAGCTAGCCGAGAAACGGTTGTTAATTCGACCAGCAGCGTAAGTGCTGGGCTGAGCTGCCTGGCAATCCGGAATTTGAGATCGGTGTCTCCTAGTCGGTTGCTTTCGTTGTAATTGCTGATCGCCACTGCAACGCTTATACCAGTTGTGAGCAATAGCACTGCTGCCGAGATAACAAAGCCTTTCGAACGAGAGTCGAAATGATGGTGGTGCCTCGATTAGCCACTTACAAGTACTTTGTGAGTGGCTTTTTTCTTGCGGTCAAACATGGCGTCCGTCCTGAAATTTATGTACCGAATCTTTTTTCGGTTATTTCCTTATGAATGGATCCTGTCGATTTTTGCTTTCAACGTTTAGCAAAAATTTATGGATAATCAATTTAACAACAAAACAGTTTTATCACTCGACCGAACTGACATTGTCCCGCTGCTTTTGTGGGCCCTCATCGTATTTCTGACCTGGCTGTTCATGCATGGGGCCGATCATTTCCTTGCACTTACACCGGCAGCGCTGGGGAAATATTTCGAACTACGTTGGGTTTTGATCGCACACATTACCGCCGGGGGTGGTGCGCTCATCATGGGCTTAATTCAATTCTGGCCAAAACTTAGAAAGTATAGCTGGAAACTGCACCGCATTGTGGGGTTTTTGTATTTGGCGGCGATCCTTTTGAGTAGTTTATGCGCTGTAATACTGGCATTCAGTACGGCATACGAGGTCAATTGGGCGTATGCATTTTCTTTACAGATTTGGGTTGGAGTTTGGATCAGTTCCACTGCCATTGCTTACTATGCTGCCCTGACAAGAAAATTTCAGCTTCATCAGGAATGGATGGTAAGAAGTTATCTGGTCACTTTGGCATTTATTTTATCGGGGTTGGCCGTTAAACTTCCTGTTATCCAAAGTTTGGGTAGCTTCGCCGAGATCTCACCGTCACTTTTCTGGATGGGCTGGTCGGTTCCACTTTATATTTATCAAATTATTTTAAGCGGCAGGGCCAAGAAATGATGTGTTATTTTACTAAACGGCCTCTGTTAGTACATCTTTTAGCTTGTGCTTGTGGCTATTACCCCATTCATCCAGCTGGGTCACTATCGGAACGATGCTTTTGCCCAGTTCAGTAAGCGTATATATGGTGTAAAGTGGAAATCCGCTTCCCGACTCGCGCGTAAGCACGCCAAGTTTTAGTAGTTCACTGAGCTGAATATCAAGCACACGTGGTTTTGCCTCAGGTATGAAACGATGAATTTCACTTGGTCTTCGAAAGCCTTTATAAATTGCGTCAATAATGCAGGGTTTCCATTTATTACAAAAAACACGCATTGCCACCGTAATTCCGCATTCGAGATCCTGGCTGATTTTTCTTTGATACTTCATAATGGTAAAATTTGATCGGATGGTAATCAGGTTATGCATACTTCATCGTTTTTTTATTACCATTTAAAAGACATATTCGTTCATTGCTGGAATCAAATGTCAGGCCTGGAAATTTTATGAGCGGATTGGTTTAGAATTTGAAGAAAACCGCCAGTTTGGAGCGGATAAGTGCGCTATCTACCGCCTTCCGAGAGGGGTGTGGACAGTGAGCCGCGGATTCCGTTTTTAAGGGCACATACTTATCTCTGGATACCTTTTTCGGCAAGCTTTACATCCAAATTGTGCATTTTTCGAACTTTACCCTCAACTTTGAGCCTGGTTCGCATCATTACCCACAATTCCCATGAAAGGTTATATTAACCTGTTCGATTTTACACAAAAAATAAACTATAAGAATGAGATTCTTGCCGGGCTCACCGTCGCGATGACAATGATGCCCGAATCGCTTTCATTCGCCATTCTTGCGGGTTTTTCGCCATTGGTTGGCCTTTATGCGGCATTCATTATGGGGTTGATCACTTCCGTTTTCGGGGGGAGGCCTGGTTTAATCTCGGGAGGAGCTGGGGCGACGGTAATCGTTTTGATCGCGTTAATGCAATCGCATGGTGTCGAATATGTGTTTGCTGCGGTGGCACTAGCGGGCCTTTTCCAAATTCTGGTGGGGGTTTTCAAATTCGGCAAATTTGTGCGTCTGGTGCCGCAACCTGTGATGTATGGCTTTGTGAACGGCTTAGCTGTTGTGATTTTCTTATCTCAGCTGGAACAATTCAAAACCGTTGTAAATGGTGAGCAGGTTTGGCTTGCCGGCTCCGAACTAATGATTATGGCCGGATTAGTTGCTTTAACCATAGCAGTTGTTGTGCTCTTACCAAAAGTTACCAAGGCGGTCCCGCCTTCACTCGTCGCAATTATCGTTGTTTCTTTGATCGTGCTGGGTTTCGGAATTGAAACCAAAACGGTTCGGGACATTGCCTCGGTAAGCGGCGGATTTCCTCCCTTCCATATTCCAATTGTTCCTTTTGATTTCTCGACATTACAAATTATCTTCCCCTATGCGCTAGTAATGGGGGCAGTCGGCTTGACTGAAGGCCTTTTAACATTGAATTTGGTGGATGAAATAACCGGCACCAGAGGAGATGGGAACAGGGAGTGCATTGCGCAGGGAGGTGCCAACATTCTCAACGGATTTTTCACTGGAATGGGCGGCTGTCCCATGATCGCGCAAACGCTGGTTAACCTTTCCGCAGGTGCGAGAGCCAGGCTTTCGGGCATTATCGCATCGCTGACCATATTAATGATTATCCTCTTCGGCGCTCCAATTATTGAAGTAGTGCCTATGGCTGCGTTAACCGGCGTGATGTTCATGGTTGCGATTGGCACTTTTGAATGGGTCAGTTTCAGGATTATTAACAAAATGCCGAAGCAGGATGTTTTTGTCGGTATTCTGGTTGCAGCGATCACCATTTACCTGCATAATCTGGCATTGGCTGTTCTGATCGGCGTAATTATATCGGCATTGGTTTTCGCATGGGAAAGTGCTAAAAGAATCCGCGCGCACAAAACGATTGATAAAAATGGCGTCAAGCATTACAAAATTTACGGCCCGTTATTTTTTGGTTCAGTAACCGCTTTCGCCGATAAATTCGACATTGCCACCGATCCGGAAAGAGTGGTAATCGATTTTTCCGAAAGCCGCGTCGCCGACATGTCTGGCATTGAAGCGCTGAACAAAATCACTGAAAAATATCGAAAAGCGGGTAAAAAGATCCACCTCACGCATCTTAGCCCCGATTGCCGGAGGCTGCTGGACAATGCACAAGATGTGATCGAGGTGAACATTATTGATGATCCCAATTATCATGTGGCATTGTAAGATGCACAATCAAGGTCGTTCGTTTCAACATTGCCGGCATACTGACAGCGTGAATTATTCCTGATTAACAGAGTGATCCCATTTGATCATGTTGTATTAACTACTATTTGACGGAGTAATCTTTCGGAATAGTTACTAATAACTATATCAAAAGTTGATAGTAGATAAAATTAGCTACAAAGCGAATCCCATAGCGTAAATTCCTTTATTATTGCAACTTCTTTATTCAAGACGCTTAAATTATGTCAAATAACGTATTCGATTTTGGAATGATCGGACTTGGGGTGATGGGTAGGAACCTGTTGCTCAACATGGCCGATCATGGCTTCTCTGTTATCGGTTTCGATAAAGATGGGGCCAAAAACGCGGCTTTGGAATCTGCTGCAACACCCGGAACCACTGTTAAAGGGGTTGCCGAGCTTGCACAAATGATCCAGCTTTTGCAGCGCCCTCGCAAAGTAATGATGCTTGTTCCAGCCGGTCAGCCTGTTGACGACGTGATCGCTTCTTTGCTTCCTTTGCTGGAAAAAGGCGATGTGATCATCGACGGTGGAAACTCACATTATACAGATACATTGAGACGGGTTAAATACCTGCGTGAGAAGGAAATACATTTTATGGGCATTGGTGTTTCCGGCGGCGAGCAAGGTGCACGCACGGGACCGAGCATTATGCCTGGAGGTGATCAGGCTGCTTATGAGCATGTCAGGCCTATGCTGGAAGCCATTGCTGCCAAAGTGGATGGAACTCCCTGTGTAGATTACCTTGGCAAAGAAGGAGCCGGTCACTACGTTAAAATGGTGCATAACGGTATTGAATACGCGATCATGCAATTGATCAGTGAATCATATGCAATCCTGAAACACGCCGGACTGACTAACCAGCAGTTGCACGAAGTTTTTAAAACCTGGAATGAAGGTAAGTTGCAATCGTTTTTAGTTGAAATTACCGCGGATATATTCTTGCAAATGGACGATCAAAGCGACGCCCATCTTGTTGACGTGATTTCTGATAAAGCAGGTTCCAAAGGAACTGGTAAATGGACTTCGCAGGATTCTATGGAACTGCCTGTTGCTGTGCCAGTTATCGATACAGCGGTAGCAATGCGTACATTGTCTGGCTATAAGGATGAGCGTGTGCAGGCCGCTGAAATTTATGCGAAAGAAGGTTACGGATCATCTGCGCCGTCTGACGAACTAGTTCAGGAAGTGCATGATGCATTGTATTTCGGGACGATTTTGGCCTACGCACAAGGACTTGCGATGTTGTTCCAGGCTTCAAAAGATCTGGCAATGGACATCCCGCTTCCAAAAGTGGTGAGCGTGTGGCGGGGCGGCTGTATTATCCGTTCTTCCTTATTGGAAATATTTACGCATGCATATACGCAAACACCGGAATTATCCAACATTCTGCTGAACCAAGAGGTCGCCTCAGTCGTTAAGTCGGTAGAAGATAATACGCGTTCGCTGATCGCGTTTGCAGCCAAGGCAGGAGTGGCTGCAGCAGGGTTAATGTCGTCTCTGGCTTACTTTGACGCCTATAAATCCAAGCGCATGCCTACCAACCTGATCCAGGCACAGCGTGATTATTTTGGAGCGCATACTTATCAACGTATCGATATCCCCGGTACTTTTCATACAGAGTGGGGTCAACAATAAATTAGAAATTTTATGCAAACCAATAAACGTCCACCTGCCTCAGTGTTATTTATTTTCGGAGGAAGCGGGGACCTTAATTACAGGAAACTGACTCCGGCACTTTATAATCTGTTTTTAGATAACTGGATGCCAGAGAAGTTTGCCATAGCGGGCATTGGCCGCAGTGCTTACTCAAACGAGAAATATCACGAGCATCTGCTGGATGGCGTAACCAAGTTTTCGCGCCGTAAAGGAAAACAGAACGGTCACTGGACAGAGTTCGCTGAGCACGTTTCCTATCTGCAAATGGATGGTGACGATGCAGCTGCTTACCATTTAATCACCGATTTGGTAAAACAAAAAGAAGAGGAATGGGGCGTACATCCTAATGTTATATTTTACCTGGCTGTTGCACCTCAGCTTGTTCCTTCGATCGCCCAGAAATTAGGCGCATTGAAAATCTGTTCAGAAAAAGGCACGACCAGGATTGTGGTTGAAAAGCCGTTTGGGCATGATCTGGAAAGTGCGCACGAGCTTAATGAGTTGCTTTCCAGCATGTTTGCTGAGGAGCAAATTTTCCGCATTGACCATTATTTAGGGAAAGAAACGGTTCAGAATATCCTGGCTTTGCGTTTTGCAAATGCACTTTTCGAACCGCTTTGGAACCGCCATTATATTGATCACATTCAGATCACAGCTGCGGAGAGTGTTGGATTAGAGGGCAGGGGAGGCTATTTTGAGCATGCCGGAGCTTTGCGCGATATGGTTCAAAACCACATTCTGCAGATTCTTTGTATGATCGCAATGGAGCCTCCTGTTTCTTTTGATGCCAATGAAATCCGTAACAAAAAAGTGGATGTTCTGAATGCGATCCGTCGCATCACAAAAGATCAGGTTCACGATTATGCTGTCCGCGGGCAGTATTCGGGAGGTTGGAAAAAGGGTGAAAAAGTGGTTGGATATCGTCAGGAAGAAGGGGTGAACCCGCAGTCCAACATTGATACATTTGCCGCTGCGAAGTTTTATATTGATAACTGGCGTTGGCAGGGTGTTCCTTTTTATGTACGCACAGGCAAGTTTTTGAATCAAAAAGCAACGCACATTACATTGCAGTTCAAGCCGGCCCCGCATTACGCATTCCCGGCAGAAGCTGCCGAAACATGGCGTTCTAACCGGTTGACGATCAGTATTCAGCCGAACATGGACATTAGCATTCGTTTTCAGGCGAAACGTCCGGGACAAACCATGACATTGGATCCTGTTGACATGACGTTTGATTATGACGCAGTTGCTGGCGAACATGCTCCCGAAGCCTATGAAACATTGCTTCTGGATGTAATGGAGGGCGATGCAACATTGTTCATGCGCAACGATCAGGTGGATGCAGCCTGGAAAGTGATTATGCCGATCCTGGAAACCTGGGAGGCCAGAACACCGCAGGATTTCCCCAATTACGCACCAGATTCCTGGGGCCCGGACGGCTCGGACGCACTTCTTGCACGCGACGGGCACACCTGGATCAACCTTCCACCAGCGCCTTAATTATGGAAATGCACATTGCAAACGATACCGGACGGCTCAGTCATGATCTGGCTGCCTGGTTAAGTGATTATATCAAAGACGTGCTGTCAAAACAGGACCGATTTACATTCGTATTGTCCGGTGGCAGCACACCCAAGCAACTTTATGCATTGCTGGCAGAATCACCTTATAAAGAGGCAATTGACTGGCAAAAGATCCATTTTTTCTGGGGAGATGAGCGGGCTGTTCCTTTTGAAGATTCGCGGAACAATGCAAAAATGTGCTATGACGAATTATTGAATAAAGTGCCGGTTAACCCCGCTCACATTCATATCATGCGCACCGATATCGGGCCTGAAGAATCTGCCATTGAATACGAAAAGGTCTTGAAGGAATATTTCAATGACCCGGAAGTTACATTCGATTTCGTGTTGTTGGGTATGGGAGATGACGGACATACATTGTCCTTATTTCCTGGTACAGAGGTCATCCACGAAGAAAGAGCCTGGGTTAAAGCATTTTATCTGCCAGCTCAGGAGATGTTCAGGATTACGCTGACGGCTCCGGTTGTCAATAGTGCAGCCTGTGTTGCTTTTCTGGCAGCAGGCGCGGGAAAAGCAGAAACTTTGAAACACGTTTTAAAGGGCGAGCCTAACATTGATCTTTACCCATCTCAGATCATAAAGCCGGTAAAAGGACAACTTCATTGGTTTGTTGATCAGGCTGCGGCGGGAAATCTCTGAAATTGAAAAGATTATGATGTCAAAAAGACGCGTCTGAAAAGGATGCGTCTTTTTTGTTTGTAATGCTTTTTGATACGTTTAACGTTCCAAAGACACCACTGGATAAATTTATTACATGTCTGGGTTTGATAGCATTAAATTTACTTCAAACAAACCTCACAGACATGAAATACTTTCTCAAAATCGTGGCGGTTATCATCGTCATCACTTACTCCCTTAAGCTTATTAATGCGCAATCCGACCTGCTTGTATTTGGCGGTTTGGCGATCATTGGTAGTGCCATCTATTTTCTTGTTGCGGATCTCAATCAGTTTTTCAGCTCTTCTAAATCTAAAATATAATGACCCTAGGTAGAAAAATTGTTATTGCTTCTGTAAGTTTTTTCCTGGCCGTAATGTTGCTGTTCGTCCAGCCTTTTACGTTTGAAAACATCGATGCTGGTAATGTAGGCATTCGAATCAACCTTTACGGAACAGACAAAGGGGTTGATAACATTACATTGGTGACCGGCCGCGTTTGGTACAACGCCTGGACAACCAAGATCATTGAGTTTCCTACTTTTACGCAAAGCGTTGATTACGATTCTTTTGTAATTACAACAAAAGATGCCGCAGAATTTAAGGTGGACCCGAAGCTAAATTACCACATTAACCCGGATAAAGTCCCGCAGATTTACCGCCAATACAGACGACCGTTAGGAGAAATTCAACAAGGTTTTATGAAGAACACAATTTATGACGCCTATCGGATCGTTGCCAATTCATTCAGCTCGGACAGCGTGATGTCGAACCGGGAAGCGTTCGAGGACCGTGTTCAGAATGTATTGACCAAGACACTGGGAAAAGACGGCTTTATATATGACCAGCTGACCTCTGCCATCACACCTCCGCCTTCTTTGCGCCAGATGATCGACGAGAAAAATACGTCTATTCAAGCACGGTTGAAGGCTGAAAATATGGCGAAGCAAGCAGAGGCGGAGGCAAAAGTAATTATAGCGCGTGCGGAAGGTCAGGCTAAGGCAACATTGATCAAAGCCCGGGCCGAAGCAGAAGCCAACCAACTCCGGCAAAAAACATTGACGCCATTGCTGATTCAGCAGGAATGGGTTTCCAAATGGAACGGTGTGCTGCCCACTACTAATGCTGGCGGCAGCACCAGTTTAATGCTTGGGATAAAATAGATTTATTCTTTTTTGATCTCCGGGTTCACCCGGAGATCAAAAAAATCATAGTTTCCTCAGCAAGCTTCCGGGCAGATTTGCGTGAGCGCTGTTTCCGACTTTGAGGTCTAAGGACTCGAAAATATCAGCGTCAACTTGAAAACTGCTGCTGTCCGTTACTACGATCTTGCTCTCTCCAAACTGGTTCTTACCATTCAATTTGGCGATTGCGCCAGCGCCAAATTGTGCATCCAGGTTGGTTACCTGATTGTCTGACAGAAGAATTGCACTTCCATGTTGCATGACTTGCAACTTTTCTCCCTTGAAGCCTTTGATCTTACAAATGATGTTTTGGGATTCCAGTCCGTCCAGCCGTGGAGCCAAAATGTACACGACAGGCCTTGAATAAAGTAAGTGTTCCGAAAGTTGCCATCCTTGCGGTATTTCCTTATTGTAGCTAACTATCAATGTGTCATTTACAACTTTCCAGTTAATGTTTTTTTGATCCAAAATAGACTTGATCTCATAGTCTTCACCATAACTAATCTCACTAACGCCAAAGTGTTTGCCCTGTAATTTTACATAACGAAATGGTGCAACGCTGTGGCCCTTATAACCTGTATATGGATCTTTTCTGTTAAGCGAATCAAAACCTTTTTTCAGGATCAAATTGGATCCGATGACCGCTGTCAGGAACATGGAGACCATTATTACGAGTAATATATTGCTGGCTTTCATAGCTATTAGATTAATTGTTTAGAGGAAATGTATCTACGACAAACTGCTTATATAGCGTTTCTACCTCGTCCATGGTGATATTGAGCAGATAGAGCGTTTTGAAAACTTCCGGCAACTCCGATTCAAGGAAACGCTCTTTTTTATAAAGCAAAATGCGTTGTTGCGCATCTTCGCTCACAGAATAGCCAATGCCTCTTTTATTAAAAATAATTTCCTTATTCTGCAAAAAATCATAGGTCCGCATAATTGTGTTCGGATTAACTTCCAGCATTCCGCCGAGATCCCTAACAGATGGAATGCGCTCGTTTGGAGGCCATTTACCCAACAATATCTGCTCGCAGATATAATCCGCAATTTGAAGGTAAATAGACTGTTTATCTTTAAATTCCATGAATGCGCTTTTTAAACTTCCTTTTCTTTAAGTCGTAGATAGGCCATGTACCAAAAGCTCAGGATAAATAGTGCCGTAAAACCTTGTATCACACGATAATTTGTTAATGAATGTATAACATGCAACTCATTAACGCCCGAAGCGATATTTTGCCCCTCGAAATACCAAATTTCCCATCCGGCAAGGGGTAAAGTGTTAATATGGGATGGATAGTGAGCCAGATATCCGGCGAGCACAATGTGGATGGTGAAGACAACAGTCACTGCAATGATTATAAATGCCGCAGTTTTGACATATGACCGCTTTGAAAAATAGATTGATCCTAAAAAGACAATGCTGTGCAGCATAAAATAGGTAAAGCAAAAGTAAACTGCCAAATCTGGTTTTATATATGGGTATTTGTAGCTGTTAGCCGGGAATTGGGCATTGGCAACATCAATTGTTCTGTAATGCAATTGGAAAAAAAGGATCAGGAACGGCACAATGAACACGAGGTTGAAGAAAAGAGCACTTAGAAATTTCTCCAAATTTGAGGCAGGCAGCATCAAACTGCTGATGGAAGTTGGGAAAGCGGTATAATGTGTCATTGCACTGCCCGTGTAAAGAGAAGTTGCGAAAATCATGACGACGAAAAGTGCCATGTAATGCAAAGCTTCGTAAAAACCAACTGGTTTATTTGACGTTGTAATGGGAAGCATCATTGAGAGCAATAATACCAGCAGGATAGCGGCGATCATCAGGTAATTTTTGGCCCGCTCGGAAAAGTCAAGCTTGATAACGAGTGCGAACCTGTGAATGTTAAATGTCTGATTCATAATCTGCTAGTTTTTGCTAAAAATTTGTTTGATTCGTTCCGGATTTTCAAGCACGGCATTGAATAAATATTCAAGGTCTACACGGCTTTCTTCGAGGTCAGAATTTTCAAAAACCGCCTTGTAACCTTTGATTGAAGGCTCGGAATAAAGCACACGGCTGTCGTAATCAATGCTGGCTAATGTTCCGAAGCATAACTTTTCAGCCACCGTATCCAGGCTGTGCTGAATCAATATCTTGCTGTTTTCCAAAATAATGATTGAGTCGATAAGATTATCAAGGTCACGCACCTGGTGTGTTGAGATGAGGATGAGCCTGTTTTTATCCAGACTTGTTGAAACCAGTTTTCTGAACTGACTTTTTGAAGGAATGTCCAGCCCGTTCGTCGGCTCGTCCATGATCAGCACTTTGGTGTTGGTGGACAGCGCAAATGCGATCAAAAACTTTTTGCGCTGGCCGTAGGACATATCTGTGAGTTTGTTGCCTGCGGGCAGGTCCATTTGGGAAATGTAATTTTCAAATTGCGCTTCATCAAATTTCGGATAGAAGGGCGCCATTATTTCCAGGTATTTCCTGATGGTTACCGACGGCAGGTAAATCTCTTCCGGCAAGAAAAAAACATCTTGTAAGAATGCCGGAAGTCGTTTTTTTGGTTCGTATCCTCCAACATGAATCTTGCCGGTTTGTGGAAAAAGGAGCCCCACCATATTTCGCAGCAAGCTCGATTTGCCTGCACCATTTGTGCCTAGCAAGCCGTAAATGTGCCCGCTTTCCAAATGAAGCGACAAATCCTCAAACAGTTTTTTCTTCTTACTATATCCAAAGGTTACACGGTCTAGGTGGATCATTTCAGAATCGTTTAGTGTTCTAGTTAAGTAGTACACTGTAAAGGTAAATATCTGAAATTAATAAGCAAGGTTTTACGGGAAAATTTTTAATAGCATGAAAGGGGACAAGTGGCCCGGCGAAGTTGGTTACGTATCAATTAGCTGTTACGCAGCAGCTTCTGATAATCATCGGGTGTATCAATATCCACGCTGCCCAGTGGGAATGGGATGGAGGTGGCCTCGTCGGCAAATTTCTTCACGAGTTTTTTAGCTCCTTCCGCACCGCTAAGGGTTAGCAGGGCAGGAAAATACTTGTTGGAAAATAGAACGGGCGTTCCAAATGTATTGTCGTATTCCGATGCAACAATACCGGAATTCTTTTCCAACGCTTTATTAATTAATGCATCAAAAAGCGCAACACTAACAAAAGGCTGATCGCTCACCGCATAGATGGCCCCGGCAATGTTCGGATGCGTTCTCATGAGTTCATCAGTGCCTACCACAATAGAAGAAGCCATCCCACTTTCCCAATCCGGATTGTGAACGGAATGACAGGAGAGTGAATGCAATTCTTTTTCGATCGATGGCGCATTGGAGCCGGTTACTACAATCACGGCTGCACTTTTCGCTTCAATGGCTGCTTCTGCAATGTGTCTGATAAGCGTTTTGTTTTGATATACAAGCAATTGCTTTGGCTCACCAAGCCTAGAAGAATTGCCCGCAGCAAGAATAATGATCGCATATCCCGACAGCTCCGACATAATTTATGATTGAGTAGTTTGTATTTCACACAAAAAATCTTCCCGCGTGGATTTGTGGTAATCCACTTTCTGGTCGGACCTGCTGTGGATAGGTTCGGGTTTTTCACGCAGCGAAATGCCGGTTCGGCCATTCATAACAGCCTTGATTTCCGCGAGAACGGACAATGCTATTTCTTCCGAAGTTTCTGCGCCAACATCCAATCCAACCGGGCCAAAAATCTTTGACTTTTGTTCATCAGTGACCTCAACTCCTTCATTTCGAAGGTCATTATACATTCTTTCGAGCTTTTTTTTGGGTCCAAGTGCACCAATGTAAATGCATTCTTCCAAATTGATCAGCTCTTTTAACAGCGCCAGATCATAGTTGTAATTGTGCGTCATAAGCACGAAAAATGTCTGCGCGTCAGTTTCAATTTTAGACAAAACATCTGAGGGCCTTGCAACAATAACATTATTTGCCTTGGGAAAGCGCTGCCTCGTTGCATGGCCATTGCGACCATCAACAATCGTAATGTCCCAGCCCAGAATGTGCGCCATTTCAGACAGGGGAATGGTGTCATTTCCAGCACCGGCGATGATCAGCGCGGGAGCCGGTCGTAGATATTCCACAAAGCCAGTCAGCTTCTGACCATTAAAGGCAAACTCCTTGAAAAATGATTCCTGACGTTCCTTTACCAGCTCAGAATGTGGAAGCAGGCGTTCCAAAAGCTCGGGCTCCGTCAAATTGTTAATGGTGACCTTGTCCGTTTCTAAATCCAGAAAGCAAGTTCCAGGTTGATTTCCGGTTCTTGAATTAAGGGAGAAAAGTGTGATAACCACTGCGTTTTGCCGCTTTTCCAGCACCTTTTTTAAAAGTACAATCGGATTGGCAGGATCATTATGATGAATGGGCTCGAAAAGGATATGGACAATGCCGTTACAGCCAAGCTGAACGCCTAGTGTGGTGTCGTTATCGTCCGTTGTGTCGTAGGTTACGAGTTTGTTTTTTTGTTGAGAGATAGCCAGCAAAGCTTTCCTGAGCGCATCTCCTTCCAGGCAACCGCCACTAATAGCGCCTGTCAGCTGGCCATCGTCCGTAACGAGCATGCGTGCTCCGGGACGCCGGTAGGACGATCCTTCCACATGTACAACCGTTGCCAAGGCAGTTTTTTTTCCCTTCGCAACCGCCACGTCATACGACTTTATGATGTCCGTGATTTCTTTCACTCCTATGCTCTTTTACAATTTTAGAAATTACTTTAACAGCGTGATCTACTTGTTGTTCCGTAGAAAATCTGCCAAAGCTAAACCTGAATGTGTTGTGGATCAATTCATTGGAAAGGCCCATCGCTTTTAACACATAACTGGGTTCAAGTGTGGCAGAAGTGCATGCTGAGCTTCTGGAAAAAGCAATGTCACTGGCCGCCTCAAAGATCATTTTTTCACCATCAATATCATGAAATGAAATATTGGTTGCATGCGGCAAACGAGGGGCATTACCCGCATTGATATCAATATGGTGCAATTCCAAAAGCTGCTTTTCAAAACTGTCACGCAGCGCACTCAGTCGCTCACCCTCCGAGGCAATCTTTTGCGCGCAAATTTCGCATGCCTTACCAAAAGCAACGATGCCCGGGACGTTAAGCGTGCCGCTTCGCATGTTGCGCTCGTGACCACCTCCATCGATTTGAGCGGTGAGCATTACGGCCGGGTTTTTCTTTCTTACATAAAGCGCGCCCACGCCTTTGGGGCCGTAAAGTTTGTGTGCGCTGAAAGTCAGCAGGTCAATGCCGTCTGCCTGCACATTTACCGGAATTTTACCCACAGCCTGTGTCGCGTCGGTCAAGAACAGAATGCTGTTCGCTTTGGCAATGTCGCTTATCTCTTTGATCGGCTGGACAACACCCGTTTCGTTGTTGGCATACATCACAGCAATCAGGAATGTGTCCGGCGTAATCGCTTGTTGCAACGCTTTCAAATCGATTAATCCATTGGACTCGACGGGCAAATAAGTGACTGAACCGCCCAGATTTTCAATGTGCTTACAAGTATCCAGAACCGCTTTATGCTCGGTAATAACCGTGATAATGTGTCCTTTTTCCTCCCGATTATTTTCCCAAAGGCCCTTAATTGCCAGGTTGACCGCCTCAGTTGCACCTGATGTGAAGACAATTTCCTGTGGATGCGCACCGATCAGACTGGCGATATTTTCGCGGGCCATGTCAACGGCCTCCTCGGCTTCCCAGCCATAGGAATGTGTGCGGCTGGCAGCGTTGCCGAATTTGTCTGAAAAATAAGGCAGCATTTCCTCCAAAACCATTGGGTCCATTGGAGTGGTCGCATTATTATCCAGATAAACAGGCAATTTTAAATTCATGGCAACAAAAGCGGATGTTTATTGAGAAAACAAAAACCTTCTTTATAGTTCAAATTAAGCAAAAAAGCATCTTAATGTGAGAAACGCATTTTTGAAACTTATTATTTATTTTTGTGTTAAACTCTATAATGTTAGTAGATTAGATTTTCATTTAAAACATAATCATTATGTCACTTCGACTAGGAGATATTGCCCCTGATTTCGAGGCAAACACCACCCAAGGCCAGATCAAGTTTCACGAATGGTTGGGAGATAGCTGGGGACTGCTATTTTCTCACCCTGCCGACTTTACACCGGTTTGCACAACAGAGCTCGGTAAGACGGCTCTTTTGAAAGGAGAATTTGAGAAACGGAATGTCAAGGTGCTCGCTGTGAGTGTTGATGACATTGATTCGCACAATCGCTGGATTCCGGACATTAATGAGGTGAACAATACGGAAGTTAACTTCCCGATCATCGCAGACGAAGGCCGCAAGATCGCAGAGCTTTATGATATGATCCACCCGAATGCAAGCGAGAAAGCGACAGTTAGATCTGTCTTTATCGTTGGGCCGGATAAAAAGATCAAGCTTACATTGACTTATCCTGCTTCCACTGGACGTAACTTCAATGAAATTCTGCGTGTTGTTGATTCACTTCAATTGACTGCAAATTATTCTGTCGCAACGCCTGCCGACTGGAAGGATGGCGAGGATGTGATTGTTGTGCCGGCAGTAAGTACCGAAGATGCACAAAAGAAATTTACAAAAGGTCTTAACATTGTGAAGCCTTACCTGCGTTACACGCCACAGCCAAATAAATAATCGGTAATCCGGTAGGATGGCCCGGCCATAAAAAAGAGGATGTCTGTTGTCAGGCATCCTCTTTTTTAATTTGTCAGATCAATTTTCACTTTCGCTTTCAAGCACTTCTTCCGGCTTGATCATTTCTTCACCATAATAGGTCATATGCCGTGCTCCCTGGTAATAAAACCATATCGAAGCGCCCATACTAATGTGACTGATATCATTATAGTTGAACCACGGTCCGAAACTGAACTTTAAGGCATGCAATCCCGCCGAAACGGCTCCCAAGCCTGTGGCAATGAATATATTGACGCTCCCCGGATCCTTACGTTTTTTGTAAACATAAATTTCTATTAAGAAGAGCATGAGGAAAAGACCGTAAAAGGCGTGTATTTCCACTACTACGAAGTTGAGCGTAATAAAGGTCAGTATGAAGAACACAGCAAGCTCTACGTAATTTAACCATCCCAAAATAAGTCCATTACGCTCTTGTAACAGCGGTTTGATGTGCCAGATTGCCGCACGTTCAAACAGCGCCACTGCGATCATACTGGCAAACCATCCCGGGATTTTTCCTGGCTGACCGGTCAAATATAAGAAACCGTGCCCGAGGACGCCACCAATTGCCGTGGCAATTCCCATAAAAAGAAAGAAAAACTGGATTTGTCTATACATCCTGTGTGCCCGTCCCAGCTTACCTAAATGGACAAAGGCGTAGATGCATATCACTGTCATCATCAGACTGGAGATTACAGTCGAAGGTTCCAAAATGGTAATTCCAAAAAGCTGAATCTGGTGAACCTTACTGAAATCAATGGCAACTTCATTCATGAACGGATGAGTGTTTTAGATATTTAATGTAACAAAATTATACCACGATTTGGAAATGATACCCCATTTCCCGGATTATCTTCCATATTTGCTTATATTGACGATATATTTGTAGCGAATAAAACGTTATTATACAGAGGAGTTTTAGTATTTTTTTAATGTGGAATATTGATTGAGCAGTTTCCATTTTTTAATCACTGTTACATGAAATGGTCTTTTGTAATTCAACAGAAAATGAAAGCAGCATTGCTTCTGGGAGGCATTATGGCGCTGATCATATTGGCCACACTGCTGTCCAGACGCAATATGGAGGGGATTGACAAGTCATTTTCGTCTATTTACCAGGACCGGCTGATACCGGCGACAACCATCATTTACTTAACCGAAAATCTGTATGGGAAGCGGCTTTCATTGGAAGAATATTTACTGACGAAGGGTGCAGGAAATAAAAGTGAAATAAAGGCACAATTAAGCGCACATAATCAGAACATCGATTCGCTGATAGGGGCATTCGAAAAGACATATCTTGTGGATGAAGAGGCAAAAAGCCTCACTGCATTTAAAACCGAAGTGCTCCGGTATGAGGCATTGGAAAAGTCGGTGCTCAACTTATGCAGTTCCGGCGCACAGGAAGAAGGCAGGAAATTGTTTGCCGGTGCCGGATCGAACACATTTAAAAACACGATTACCAATCTGAATGAGCTGACAAACATTCAGTCGAGCATTGGTAAGGATCTGATGAAAGAGTCTAAAAGTGATATTGCAAGTTTTGGAATAATTTCTTTTCTGCAGATTGGGCTAGCGGTTGTTATCGGATTAATGTTGCTGGTCCTTATCCAGAACTCGGCCATTATTAACAAGCCAAAGATCACAGGTGAGAAAAATCAATATTTTAATCTTAACTAAAAGTTTGTAATGCAAAAAGGTCAGGATATCCTGACCTTTTTGCATTACAAACTTTAATATGATTTACTGGCCTACTTTACGGCCTTTCAATGTTTCTCTTGAATTTTTAACCTGCTTCAAAAGGTCTTTCTTCACGAATAAACGGGCGCCGTTTCCGCCTTGCAGGTCAAATGTCCGTTCCTTATAGTCGAACTTGTTGTTTGGAAGCACATCCAGGAAATAATTCTGACCGCTCAAATTGAACTTCATTCCTTTTGTATCCTGCTGCGTATCATCCCATGAAACGTGGATAACACCGTTGTCGGAGCTTAGTGCAACGCCTGGCGTAAATGGAAGCACATTAATGGTCTGAATGCTTTTGCCATTGCTCATCGTGATCTGTCCTTCCGGGTTTACCTTAATGTCGTTCGGATCCGAAACCTCTCGGCGGATATTGATCGCTTTGTCATTGAAAAACTGAACTTTGGCTATCTCAATATTTGCTGCTTCCAGGTCGCGGCGCAAATCTTCCGTAAAGACAGTATAATTAGATAGAGGGACAGAATTCATTGTGGTGCAAGCTGATACTGCGCTCAATAAGAATACGCCTGCGAAGAGTTTTTTAATAAGATTCATGTTACTAATTGGTGTTCTGAATGAACTGTTTGGATGATTTTAGTTGAGTTGTTTACAGATCGCAATATTAACAAAAAAGCCAGTCAGTTACCAACCCATTGATTATATGTCGTTGATTTCAGCTTTCCTGACAATCTGTCAGCCGGCTTGCATTTTAATTGTATTTGGAACGCATATTTGTATTCGGTATTGCAGGACAGAAAAAACAATTTCTTCAATAATATTAACAAAAACGGCATAACTATGGAATCAGTGATTCAGGAAAAAGGAAACCTAAGCATTCATACCGAGAACATATTTCCGATTATCAAAAAATTCCTTTATTCGGACCACGAAATCTTTTTACGTGAATTAGTATCCAACGCAGTCGACGCGTCTCAGAAAATCAAAAAACTTGCTTCTTACGGCGAATTCAATGGCGAGCTGGGCGACCTTAAAGTGGTTGTGAAGCTAGATAAGGAGGCCAAGACCATTACAATCAGCGATAATGGGATTGGTATGACTGCGGATGAGATCAAAAAATATATCAACCAGATTGCATTCTCAGGAGCGACTGAATTTGTTGAGAAATACAAAGACAAGGGCGAAGACGGGAAAGGTGATAAAGGCATAATTGGTCATTTTGGACTAGGTTTCTACTCTGCTTACATGGTTGCAGAAAATGTAGAGATCATTACAAAATCTTACAAGGAAGGTGCGGAAGCGGTTCGCTGGGAATGCGACGGTTCTACGGAATTTGAGCTTGGCCCGGCTGAGAAAGCAGAGCGTGGTTCGGACATTATCCTGCACATTGCTGCTGATTCTGAGGAGTTTCTGGATGAGCACCGTTTGCGCGGCATTCTTGAAAAATATGGCAAATTCCTGCCTATCGAAATTGAGTTTGAAGAAAAAGTCATTAACAATCCGAATCCGATCTGGACGAAAAATCCGGCTGACCTGAAAGACGAAGATTATTTGGCTTTTTATAAAGAGCTTTACCCGTTCAGCGAGGATCCGCTTTTCTGGATCCATTTAAATGTGGATTATCCGTTCAACCTGACAGGGGTGTTGTATTTCCCGAAATTGAAAAATGATTTCCAGGGACAACGCGAAAAAATCCAGCTTTACAGTCGCCAGGTGTTCATTACCGACGAAGTAAAAGACATTGTCCCCGATTTCCTTCAACTATTGCACGGTGTGATTGATTCGCCGGACATTCCTTTGAACGTGTCGAGAAGTTATCTGCAAGCGGATGGTAATGTTAAGAAAATCAATGGCTATATCACTCGTAAAGTAGCGGATAAACTTTCTGAGATCTTCAAAAACGACCGTGAAGGTTTTGAAAAGAAATTTGATGATATCGGCCTTTTTGTGAAATACGGGATCATCAGCGACGATAAGTTTTATGAAAAAGCGAAGGATTTCTGCTTGTTGAAAAACACAGAAGGTAAGTTCTTCACTTTCGAAGAATATCGCGAACACGTGAAAGGCAACCAGACGGACAAAAACGACACACAGGTTTGGCTTTACACGACAGATGAGAAAAAGCAGGATGCATTTATCCAGTCGGCCAAGAAACGCAGTTATGATGTCCTTACATTTACTACGATCATTGATTCACATTTCATCAATGCGCTTGAACAAAAACTCGAAAAAGTGAATGTGAAGCGTGTGGACGCTGATACGCTTGACAAGCTGGTTGAAAAGGATGTGACATTGGAAAGCATTCTTTCGTCGGACGATCAGGAAAAAGTGAAAAAGATCTTTGAAGAAGTGGCAGGAAGCAAAAGCGCGCACGTTCAAGTGGAAGCGATGCCGGTTGATGAATTGCCGGTTGTAATCACATTCCCTGAATTTATGCGTCGTATGACGGATATGCAGGCGACCTCAGGACAACGCTCGATGTTTGGTGATATGCCGTTGATGTATACGGTTTCACTGAATTCTAATCACCCGGTAATAAGCCGTGTGCTGCAAAGTGAAAATGAGGAAGCGCAGAAATCGCTGGCAAAGCAGGTTTTTGATCTCGCATTGCTTTCGCAGGGATTACTTTCAGGAAGCGATTTGACGCAGTTTATCCAAAGAACCGTTTCGACATTGTAATACAAATAGAATCAAGAAAAAGCCCGCTGCTGATTTTCAGGAGCGGGCTTTTTTGTATTTATATGTTGTCAGGATTCTTTTCCTGAAATGATCAGTTTTTTCAGTTGGTCCAATTCATCCCATTTCTGTTCTTTGGCCAACAATGCTTGTTTCGGCCAGGAAGTAGGATTTTGAATCTGAAACCTTGGGCCTGCTTTTTTCAAAACGGCCGCCAGCCTGATAATGGAGGTGTCGGCGAGCTGTTCAATGGTATGAATGCCTTCCCGATTGAGCAGTTCCTCAATCTTCGGCCCGATCCCTTCAATAATCTTCAAATCTTCCATGAGCCTGAATGCTTATCGGTTCATGGAGATCAGGAATTCCTCGTTGCTTCTGGTGCCTTTCATATGTTCAAGCAGGAAGTCCATGGATTCCATTGCATTCATGTCGGACATGTGTTTTCTGAGGATCCACACTTTTTTCAATGTTTCTTTATCCAAAAGCAAATCCTCACGCCGCGTACCCGACGCCATCACATCAATAGCAGGGAACACGCGCTTGTTGGATAATTTACGATCCAGTTGCAATTCCATGTTACCGGTTCCTTTGAATTCTTCAAAGATAACCTCGTCCATTTTTGAACCTGTGTCGATCAATGCAGTTGCAATGATGGTCAGCGAACCGCCGTTTTCAACATTTCTTGCCGCTCCGAAGAATCTTTTTGGTTTGTGCAATGCATTCGCATCCACACCACCTGAAAGTATTTTACCGGATGAAGGAACCACCGTGTTATAGGCACGTGCAAGACGGGTGATAGAATCCAGCAGGATAACCACATCGTGACCGCATTCAACCATTCTTTTGGCTTTTTCCAAAACAATGCTGGCCACTTTTACGTGACGATCGGCCTGCTCATCAAATGTAGATGCAATAACCTCAGCTCTTACGCTGCGCTGCATATCCGTTACCTCTTCCGGGCGTTCGTCGATCAGTAGGATCAAAAGGAAAACTTCCGGGTGGTTACGCGTGATGGCGTTTGCAATTTCTTTAAGCAAAACAGTTTTACCCGTTTTTGGCTGCGCAACGATCATCCCACGCTGTCCTTTTCCAATCGGAGCGAAAAGATCGAGGATCCTGGTAGAATACTGGTCAGGACGAGAGCTCAGCTTCAAACATTCTTCTGGGAAAAGTGGTGTGAGATATTCGAAAGGAATCCGGTCCCTGATTTCCTCTGTTGTTTTTCCATTAACGGTTTCAACACGAAGCAAAGCGAAGTATTTTTCACCTTCTTTCGGCGGGCGGATCTGCCCTCTTACCGTATCACCGGTTTTCAAACCAAAAAGCTTGATCTGAGAAGGTGACACATATATATCATCCGGACTAGCCAGGTAATTGTAATCTGCGGAACGAAGGAAACCATAGCCGCCATCCTGCATGATTTCAAGAACACCTTCATTAACGATCAGTCCGTCAAATTCTCTTACGTAATTATTGTAATTGCGTTTGATTTTTGAAGAAGGATCGTCGCGGTGAGCAGGTTGCTGCTGTTGCGCCTGGCGGTCGTTTGAATCGCTAGACTGATTCGGCTGATTAGGTTGATTGGGCTGGCGGTTCTGCTTTTCTTCTTTGGCCGCCGCAGCTGCTTCTTCCAGATTAATTTCAGATTTCTCTGAAACAACTTCTTGATTAGCAGGTGTTTCTGCTTCTGGTTGGTTAACTATTTCTTCTTTGCCCAAATCATTCAGCGTATCGCTGTCAGAATCCGCTTCTTCACGAATGTCTAAATTTTTTGGTCGGTCATTTATATCGGGACGCTGATTTCTCAGGGAAGTATCAAATAGGGGAGCAGGCGAAGGAACGGATGCATCTTTTTTCAACCTGGCAGGTCTGTTGTTTGCATTAGCCGCCCTGTTGTTTGCAGGTTTCATTGTATCGGCAGCATTCTCAGCTGGCCTGCGTGCTCTTTTCTTCTTTGGCTCATCGGAATTAAAATCATCCGCATCTGATGCCGTCGGGGCAAGGGGAGCAGCCTCGGGTGTACTGGTAACAGGCTCAGAAGCTGTGGGAGCTTCATTAACCGTTGCAGGCTGCTGTTTAAGCAGAATCCTGTTTATCAATTCTTTCTTAGGGAGTTTAGCATAATCTGCAACGCCAAGGTTGCCAGCTATTTCTTTAAGCTCTGATAAAAGCTTAATGTTTAATTCATCAATTGTAGGCATACAGACAAGGGAAAGTAAAGTAACACTTTACCAAATGGATATTAAGGTTTTGAATTTTTTTGGACAAAAGCCGAGAAGCATATCTCGAAGTGACGTGATGGTCATTAATATTGAAAAAATGTCTTCTGTATAAGTCCGGGTGATGACTTTACAAACTGAAAAACTTTGATGGATCTACTCTGAAAGTTAGCAATTAAATAAAGGAAGTAAAGACAGTAAATCTGCAAGATTTTTAAAACCTCGACAACGTTGAGAGTTATCGCGTGATGGAATTTGGATTTAGAAGTCGATACTGGACTTATAGCGACGAAGGTAAAGAAAATTATTTTATTTTCAAAACAAATAACCTCGCAATTTGAAAAAATAATGACTACGGAACCTCCACGCGCTGATATCAATCATTAAGGCTTGATAATGAATGTATAAAACACTGCCAGGCCTATTGATAAGCGTTAGTTTTTGTGCCCCAAATGTAGGACTTTTGCAAAATTATGAACATTGTCATTGATTCGGGGAACACTTATTCGAAAGTAGGGTGGTTCCAGGAAGATAAACTCATACGATATACGACGCGCCTTACATTTGACGAGTTGATTGAAGCGGTGCTCTCGGAAGTTCCGGATTGTATTTTGTTTTCATCGGTAGGTTACACCGCAGCTGATTTTGAGAATGCGTTAGGTAAGTCATTGAAAATATTCAACTTATCACCGGAAACGCCATTGCCGATCACAAAAAATTATGACACTCCGCAAACACTGGGCGCGGACCGGATTGCTGCCTCGGCAGGCGCTAATTTTCTCTATCCCGGCGAAGATCTGGTTGTGATCGATATGGGCACATGCATTACGTACGACCTGATCGATAAAAATGCAGTGTTTCAGGGCGGATTGATTTCCCCGGGCGTGAAGATGCGATTTAATGCCATGCATTCGTTCACTAAACGGCTTCCGCTGGTGGAACCTGAATCTGACCCGCCATTAATCGGAAAAAGCACACGCAGTGCCATGCAAAGTGGTGTCATGAATGGCGTTCTTGCAGAAATGCATGGAATTATTGAACAGTACCGTCACAATTCACCGGATTTGCGCGTACTATTATGTGGAGGAGATGCTGCTTTTTTTGAAAGTAGCCTGAAACCACCCATCTTTGCGGTGCCGGAATTGGTTTTAATAGGATTGAACAGAATTTTAACATATAATGTCTCGTTACAGTAGATTCAGAATACTCACTTTTGCAATTGCACTCATTTGGAATTGTACATACCTAAATACAGCGCTGAAAGCGCAAGGCCTGGGCAATTCTCCATACTCTTCACTGGGAATGGGCGAATTTTACGGAGATGCTTATTCTGACAATACAGGAATGGGGCAATCGGGTGTTAGTACCAGCACCGGGTTTCAAATTAACAATCTCAATCCTGCACTTTGGGTCCGCAACCGTTTCACAACGCTGGATATCGGCTTGATAGGTCAGTATAAGGATGTTGTTTCCGGCTCAAAAAAACAAACCAATGCCGGAGGGAACCTTGCTTATGTATCGCTGGCATTCCCGATCAGCCCGCGATGGGTCCTGGGGGTTAGTCTCAAACCGTATACTTTTGTTGATTACAGCAATGAATCAGTCCGTGAAGTAACGGGAACGCAGTTCGTAGGAATTTACAACACAACTGGTAAAGGCGGCATTAATAAGGCTTCTGTTACCACTTCTTACCAGGTTACAAAGTACCTGAGCCTCGGACTTGAAAGCTCCTATTTCTTCGGCAATGTGCGCAAAGCCACGGAGGTTTCTTTAATTGATAAGTTTACATACGACAATGGTCTGGATTTTTCAGACGAGCCAGTAGTAAGCTTGAATGACAGGACAACTTACAATGACATCGCATTTCGTGCTGGTGCTGCATTAAGAATCCCTATCAAAAAAGAAAATAAGCTGAATCTGAACCTTGGCGCTTCTTACAGTTTCGGGACGACTATTAATGCAGACCGGACGACGACTTTCGAAGTGACCTCGAACGCGATCAACATCATTAACCCGGACACGCTGGACAACGCCGTGGGCGGCGGACTCAAAACGCCTAATCAGCTTCAAGTAGGAGGAAGTTTGGAATGGCCGTTCAAACTGATCCTCTCAGCCGATTTCAGCTACCAGCAATGGTCTAAATACAGGAGTTTTGCCAATTCAAATGACGGCCTGAATGATGTGGGACGCATTAATGTGGGTGCTGAATATCTTCCAAGATTTACATCCCTGAACTACTTTGACCTTGTTAGATACCGCGTTGGTTTCAGCTATGGCAAAACACCTTATTCAATTGGAAACAAAGATGTGAATGATACAAATGTTAGTTTAGGCTTCACATTCCCAATGGGTCGTGGTTATCAGAACTTTCTATCCGTTGCGCTCGTTGGTGGTCAGAGAGGGAGCACAGGCGGTGGGATGATACGCGAACGATACGGACGCGTTGTGTTGGGCGTAACCCTTTTGGAAAGATGGTTTGTTAAACAAAAAATTGATTAAAAGTTGATATGCGTATTGCATTGATCTTCAAGTATATATTAAAAGGAGATATGTTTTTATCTCCTTTTTGCATTATTGCGCTAACTGCATGGCTTTTGACGGCCTGCGAAGGCAAACAAAATAAAGTCGGTGCCTTATACACAGGTCCGCTTGAAGTGGTGAACGATGTTGAGGTAAAATATAGTGAGCAGGGAAAGCTCAAAGTGGTAATGAAAACGCCGAGAAGGCTCGCTTATCAAAATGAAGCGCAAGTTTTTCCGGATACGATCAACATTAACTTCTACGATACAACCGGCACAATCGTTACCCGATTGCGTTCTGACTCAGGACATTACGACAAAGCTGCGGATGTTTACATTGTAAAAGGCAATGTGCGCGTAGTAAAGTCGGAAACGGAGGAGTTGCTCAAAACAACAGAGCTCAATTGGAGCCCCAGGACTCGTAAAGTTTTCACCGAAAAGCCACTCTCAGTTATTAATAAGCGGACTTCGGAAATCACCAATGCGATTGGAATGGATGCCGAACAGGATTTCACCAGGATCAAGTTTCGAAAGGCGACCGGGATCTATAAATTTAGCGGAGCGCCTTAATATGCTTTGCAGTTCTTTAAAGCAGTTTGAACGGCTTCAATAGGCGTATATAGGCTGTCTTTCCCCCATTTCATACTTACAAAGCTGACCAGCTCGGCAATCTCAATTTCAGTAAGCTTCGGATTTGCGGGCATAGGGCGATTAAATTCTTTGCCATTCACGAGGATTGTGCCTTTCATCCCGTTCCTGATAATGCAGGCAACCGCAGATTTATCTTTTAGAATGGACGAGTTTACCAGCGGAGGATAGAGGTTGGACATTCCTTTGCCATCGGCCTGATGGCAATTGGCGCAATAGGTGGTGTAGAGTTGATATCCTTCAACAAAATATTGCTCGCTCTTTAATTCGGAGGCGCTTTTGCAGGCAAACATTGTGGTAATAAACAAAAGAAGAATCGCTGGCTTGGTCATGCAATTAGGCGGTAACTTACTGCTTGTATTCGTCTAGCAGGATTTTAATGTCAGCAATTAATTTCTGAGTTCCTTCTTCGGTTGTGCCGTCGTACATGCCTCTTACGTGCTTTTCCTTGTCAATCAAAACAAACGCACCACTGTGAAGATAGCCGCCGTCCGCAGTTTTGTCTTCTTTAACGGTGGTCATATAATGCTGTTGTCCGATCTCGTAAATCTTCTCTTTTTCTCCCGTTAGGAACTGCCATTGATTGCCTTCAACACCCAGATCCGTCGCAAATTTCTTCAAAACCTGGGGCGTATCATGATCGGGATCGATGGAGTGGGAAAGGATCATCACATCCGGATTGCCTTTGTACTGATTATAAACTTTAACCATTTGACGCTTCATTATCGGGCAAATGGTGGGGCAGGTTGTGAAGAAAAAGTCGGCTACATATATTTTGCCCTCTACAATTTTTTCGGAAACCGTATCGCCTTGCTGATTAACAAAAGTGAAATCAGGAATTGCATTATAAACCGTATCGACAACTTCCTTGCCGTCCACTGTTTTCTTTACCACGTCGCGTTCTCCTAAAATAGGCAGCTTGCGCTCATCCTTGCAGCCGATCAAGCTGGAAATCAATGCTGTTAGAACGAATGTGTATATATGAACGGCTTTTTTTACTTGTCTCATAACCTGTTATTCCAAAAATGTTTGCGCTTCCTGAATCGATTTCAATGTTAATTGTTTCACTTCAAGGATTTTCTCCTTTTCCTTTTCAAAATACGCCACAGCACCTTCCGGAGCCAATTTCTTGGCAGAGTCGCCACGGTATGAGTGCATCCAGCTCATCATCAGCTTGTCAGATTCGTTGAGTTTTTGATTGAGGTCAACTGCTTTAATGCGTTCTTCGGCAATGGTGTTGCTGCTTATTCCCTCATTTTGCAGGCTATCCATATGCTGTATTTTCTTAGATAGCTGGGATTTTAACGTCATGATCTGATCCATTTGCGGCATCACTTCGTCGTGAATGGTCATTACTTCGGCTTCCAGCTCGGTAACCTTGTCTTTTTTGGCTTCCTGGCCACAACTTGCCAAAAGTACCATTGCTAGTAAAGAGAGTATTGGATATTTCATATCATTGAGAGGTAAGGTGTTAACTATAAAAACGCTTTATTAAGTCTGCTCTTTCAGGATCATTTCGCGTGCGTTCACCAGCACAGTTTCTGAGGGATTATGCCCGCCGATCATCTGCGCAATTTCCTGAACTCGCTCATCCACTGTCAGTTTCTTGATCTTACTCACAGTTTTGTCCGAAGAATGGTCTTTGTAAACGAAGTAATGTGCATTGCCGCTGCTAGCGATCTGGTGCAAATGGGTGATGGCGATAATCTGGTGGTTATGAGCCATATTAAGCATCATTTTGCCCATTTTTCTGGCAATTTCGCCAGAAACCCCTGTGTCAATCTCGTCAAAGATAATGGTCGGAAGTTTTCTTTTATCTGCCAAAATATATTTAATCACCATCATTAACCTCGAAAATTCCCCACCGGAAGCAACCTGTTTCAGTTCTTGCGGAACAATCCCTTTGTTACCGCTAAATAAAAACGCGACCGAATCCAGTCCGTTCACTGTGGGTAATGTTTCCGTGACTTGAATAGATAAACTGGCATTTGGTATTCCCAGTTCCGAAAGCCTTTCCAAAATCAATTTTTCAATTGCCTTGGTCACTTTACGGCGTTTTTCAGAAAGCACGTTCGCACTTTTCAGCATTCGTTCTTTTGCTTGTATCGCCGTTTTTTCTGCTTTAATGAGGTCGTCATCCAAGTTCAATACAATGCTCAGCTTATGCTGCAAATCCGCCTCGATCTTCAGCAATTGCTCTATGTTCGTCGCCTGGTGTTTTTTGAGCAAAGTATAAATTAAATCCAGACGCTCCTGAACCAGTTCTGCACGGCCCTGATCAATGTCTACCGAACTATTAGCCTGGTCAATTTCGTCCGCAACATCGCGTAACTCTATCAATGTGCTTTGCACACGCTCACGTATCGCGTCGTACACGGGAACGAGGCGCGCGGCCTGGCTTAATGCATTCGCGGCATTTTTAAGTAATTCAAGAATCGAGTTATCCGGATTATCGAGCAGCGTGTGGGCCAGTTGCAGCTTTTCCCTGATTTCGACTGCATTTTCGAGAATGTTTAATTCTACTTCCAGCTTTTCCTGCTCATCACCGGCAAGCTTGGCGTTGTCCAATTCCTGAAACAGAAACTGATCATAATCAAACTCTTTTCTTAGTTTGACTGCCTCCTGTTGAAGGTTTTCAAATGCTTTTGTCGCTTCCTTATATGTGGTAAAATCCTGCTGATAGGATTTGAGAAGCTGTGAATTATCCGCGAAGGAGTCCACAACCTGCAACTGAAACTCGTTGTTGCCAAGCATAACAGAATCATGCTGCGAGTGAATGTCCAGCAGCTGACTTCCTATACGCTTCAAAGCATCCAGATTTACTGGTGTATCATTGATAAAAGCACGCGATTTGCCGGCCACAGAAATTTCGCGGCGGATAATACATTCATCAGAGTAATCGAGATTTTCATCCTCAAAATTGGGTGCCAGGTCATATCCTGAAAGGCTGAAACTGCCTTCAATCACGCATTTTTCACTGGAATCATATAAGGATTTCACGTCTGCGCGATTACCGAGAAGCAACCCGATTGCGCCAAGCATGATGGACTTTCCTGCACCCGTTTCACCCGTAATGATGTTTAACCCTGGATCCGGGGACATCTCCAACTGCTTTATAAGCGCGTAATTCTTTATAAGTAAATTCGAAAGCATATCTATACGAATATAGTTATCATATCAACAAATAGGAAATATAACCATTCGCAACCCAACATTGCTCGCTTACCTTGAACCGGCATCATATACGATTTCATAAAGCGATGGCAATGGGATAAGATGCGCATGATTTCGCGTGTCACGGATCAGCAGGTGTTCTTTGGTGAATGATTCCAGTTTACCAAAGTGCGTGTTCCCGTTATCCATAACAGCATTAATCTCTATTTTGAGCAGCTTTTCGAGTGAAGAATAAATGTCTTTGGCAGAAATGCGAATTAGTCTTTTACTCATAATCAAAAGCTTCAAACGGAGGTTTTAGTGGTGGGAATGCAGATTTTATAAGGAAAGACGTTGATATAATTGCGTTTTTGTAGGATCCAGCCCTACTAACAATGTGTAAGCTTTGGCGCGATCCTCCGGTTGGGCTTCGATCAATATCCTGTAAAGCTCATCCGATTTGGAATCAAAAAATGAGTTGATAACCACACTGGCCGGGCGGAGCTGATTTACTTCTTTGGCAGTATTCAGCACTTCCATCACCTTCGCGCGCGTTTCAGCAGGGTTTTGAGTTGCTACATCCAGTCCGAGCCGGTAATATTTATACATTCCCTCACGGAACGGTGTAAACTGCTGGCTCATCAGGTTTTCTACCAGCCAATAACGGTTGCGGGAATCGCCGTTTGAATCCCAGCCACGCTTGTTAGGCGAAGAATTACGCGCCTGGTTCACAAGATTGAATGCCTTTTGAACATACGGTGACCCGCCTAATTTGCTGAAAGAATCATAGTCGAAAATCAACGCGATATTTGCGTAAAAAGCCAGGATATACGGAAGCTCTTCGGTGTAATTATTTTCGTTAAAATAAAGCGGCGTGTTGGGTAAGTAGGTGAATGTGAAGTTTTTGTCTACATAAGTAAACAGAACCGTCTCATAATTGGAATTATAAACGGGCCTTGAAACAACCAGCTGCGCATTTCCTTCATAATTCCCCTGATTCAGTGAGCGGGTCAGGTTGACATTCAATTTACATTTGATTTTTTCTTCCTTGCCAAATTCGTCATTGGTCCAGCGCGTGTTGTTCAGAAAATCATTCATATAAGTTTGAAGCTGCGCCATTGACTGCGGATCAGTCTTTTGTTGTGCAACAAGCTGTTCATAGTTGAGATTTACCGAGAATTGAAATTCCTGGGCAAAAGAATGTCCGGAAATTGTGCAGGTAACCAGTAAAAACAACCAAACCCCTATTTTTTTCATGCTTCACTCCATTTATCTAGGACAATGTTCAGGATGTCCTGTGCCACTTCTTCCTTATGTTTAAGATCGAAATGTTTCACATTTTTCCTTTTGTCAATAACGGTTATTTTGTTCGTATCGTGTGCAAAGCCCGCGCCCGGATCATTGAGTGAATTCAAAATGATGAAGTCGAAATTTTTGCGCAGTAATTTGTCCATCGCATACTCCATTTCATTCTCCGTTTCCAAAGCAAAACCGATCAGTAACTGGTTTTCGGATTTCGTCTTTCCCAATGTTCCCGCAATGTCGCGCGTCTTTACCAGATCAAGCGACATTGCCTGGCCTTGTTTCTTGATCTTATGCCCTGCCACAAATTTTGAAGTGTAATCAGCAACGGCGGCAGCAAATATTACCACATCGCTTTTGGCAAAACGTTCCTGGGTTGCCTCAAACATTTCATCGGCACTTTGCACGCTAATGCGCTGTATGGTTGGTTCGGGAGTCGCCAAGCTTGTAGGGCCGCTGACGAGCGTTACCATTGCGCCTGCGGAAGCAAATGCTTCGGCAATCGCATAGCCCATTTTACCGGAGGATCGGTTGCTGATATAACGCACCGGATCAATGGATTCCACGGTTGGCCCGGCTGTAATAAGCACTCTTTTTCCGGAAGCAACAGATTTTTTAGCAAAAAAAGCATGCAATGTCTGGATGATTGTCTCTGGCTCTGCGAGACGTCCGTCGCCGATCAGTCCGCTGGCCAATTCGCCATGTTCCGGTTCAATCAAATGGTTACCAAAACTTATTAATGTGTCGATGTTGTGCTGCGTCGACGGATGCTGGTACATGTCAACATCCATGGCAGGAGCAAAGAAAACCGGGCATCGCGCAGATAAATAGACGGCTGTCAGCAAATCATCACAGTTTCCGGTTGCGCATTTGGAAAGCGTGCGCGCAGTTGCGGGGGCCACAATGATGGCGTCCGCCCAGAGTCCCAGCTCGACATGATTATTCCAGGTTCCCTCTTCTTCGAATGTGAATGTGCTTAATACAGGCTTTTTGGATAAGACGGACAAAGTAAGCGGTGTAATAAATTCCTTCGCTGATTCTGTCATAACAACTTGAACCTCAGCAGCAGCCTTAACCAAAAGTCGGACAAGAAGTGCAGATTTATATGCAGCAATGCTGCCTGAAACGGCAACCAGTATCTTTTTACCTTTGAGATTCAATCTTCAATTGCTTTGGGTGGTCAGTTTGGAAGGATTCCTGTCAGGCATAAAGTTACAGAGATAAGTGTAACAATTTAAAATCTTTGACGCCTATAAATGAAAAGCCAGCCGCAAAGGAGTTTTGCGGCTGGCTTTTTCTAAAATCAAATTTTATTCTTCCGTCGTATCGCGGTAAGCGTGATATGTTTTTCCTTCAATGAATTCATCGATTGAAATGCTTCCGGCTTTCGGCATACGCTCGTAAAACTTAGAAATTTCAATCTGTTCCCTGTTTTCAAACACCTCTTCCAGGTTATCTACGCCAGAAGCAAATTCAGCAAGCTTATTATTAAGCTCTTCCTTCATTTTGCTCGAAATCTGACGGGCTCTTTTAGAAATCACTGATACTGACTCGTACAAGTTACCAGTTACGTCTGCGATCTTGTCCGTATCCCGGGTAATGATTGATGGATTGGTTGCCATGCTTATGGTGATATTAGTTTAAATTTAATTTAATAAAAGAACTACTGTCCTTTTGGTTCCGAAATGGCCGGCGTTGTTACTTTCGTCGGCTTATTAGCTGGATCTGGCTGTGTTTCAAGTTGTTTCTGCCGCTCCACTTCTGCTTTTGCAATGACTTCAAGCTGCTTCTGGCTGTTCTCGAACATATCCTCCGCATCCCTGTTATACTTTCCGGTCGGGTATTTGTCTATCAATTCCTGATAGAACTTCAAAACATCCTGATATCTTTCTTTTTGCTTAACGCTGAAACTGTTCGCAGCAAGATTGTATTGCGACTCAACTTTAAGGAATGCAAGTTCCTCGTTGTATTTAGAATCCGGAAAATCTTTGCGGAAGTTCTCGATCGAGATCACAGCCGATTTCATCGACATTGCATTGAAGTCGCTGATCTTGTGATACAAGCGTGCCCTCTCATATGCTTTCCTTTCCAGCTTCGAACGCAGCTCTAAAATGTAACGCGTACATTCTTCCCGGAAAGGACTTTCAGGATAAGTATTAATAAAATCCTGCATGGCCGAAATAGCCGTAAATGTGCTGGTCTGGTCAAGATTGAACGGAGACGAATCCTTGTACAGGGAAAAAGCATGCATGTATAGTGCTTCCTGTGCGTAATCGCTGCGTGCGTATGTATCAAAGAACTTTTTAAATAAAAACTGGCTCGTATTATACTGCCCTTGTTGATATTGGGTGTAAGCGTAATAGAACTGCGCCAACTCAGATTCCGTACTTCCTTTCAATAGCGGAATAAGCTCTTCAAAGAGTAAACCTGATCGGTAAAAATCCCCTTTTTTGTAGTAAGACATCGCGGCATCATACTTTTCCTGATCCGTACCAGTCTTTTGTAACTTCGAGAATTTACTACAGGAAGTAATTACAAGGACCGCAATAAAAAGCAAGAAATAGCTTGCTGGACTGTTTTTTCGCATATTAGGTGCAAAGGTAATAAAAAAAGCTACACCATTCATAACGAATGCGTAGCTGATATAGTGTTAAAAATTAGCCTATTGCTGATGACGTACAAGCATTTTTTTGGTGGCTACTTTTTTACCGTCAAGTGACAATTGATAGAAATACAGCCCTGTTGGCATATCCTTCGTATTCACACGCAGCTTTCTGTCGTTTCTGTTTAGGGGCAGCTCGGCCATTTGAGAACCAAGCACGTTGTAGATAATCAATCTGGCATCACGGACGCTTGCTGTAATGCTATAATCCAAATCTGCATATTCACTGGCAGGGTTTGGGTAAATATTCGAAACCGAAATTTTGTCATTTACATATAATTGCTCTTCTGCCCTCATCTGTGCTTCCATCGCTGGCTGTCTCCTGTCAGCAGACTTTTCTACAACTTCGGTGGTCGCGACGCCAGTGCTTTCAGAAGCATTTGGAGAAGAAAACAGGAATGAACGGTAAAAGCTATTGAGCGCTTTTGGATTTTGTAAAGACAACAATTTATAGCTTGAACCTGTTGCAAGGCCTGAAAATTTGATGTTTTCTCCGGAGGCTGGTTTCTTTTTGCTGACCATGTTCAAACGACTACCGTTCGAGACGGATTGTGCGTTTAAACCCTGTAAGGCCAACGTTAGTAAAATCATTAAGTAAAGTATATTTCTTTTCATAGCGTCATGTTGGGATACTTTTGACTAATATGTTCGACTATTTTAGTTAAAAAGTACATTACAAAAATATAGAGAAATAATTGTATATTCAAAATATATTGTGTGAATGGCCATCTTTATTTTTAGACTAAAAAACCATGCCGGTTTTTAAAATTTTAAGCGTGTCCTGATATATTTTTTACAACTCTTTCCAAATTGTCTTGTTCTTAGTTGGTTTTTCTGAAATTCGCCAGTTAAATCCTTCCAGTTGTCGCTCCGGAGCCTTGATTTTTGAAGGCGGAATTAACTTCCCGTCCGGTTTCCCCACAAATGAGATTTTTTGTACACGGTTGTCGGTAAACAGCAGGTTCATCCTTCCACACTCGACCCGGTTGAGCCCGATGTTTTTTTGCTCATCATCCACTGCATAGTAAGCGCTTTCGCCGTTTCCGTCCACGAGAACCTGTTTTAACTTGTTTCCCGTTTCAAAATAAGCATTGATCGTGCGACCCTTTACCTGATTGAACTGCCTTACCAATGTGTCTTCGGTAATTACAAAAGATTTTCCTTTCAGCAGCATCCGGTTGATCTCATTATTCACTAAAAAAGCAGTGATCGAATCCGCCTCCATCTGATAATGCTGATCGCTCCATAAAATCGGCTTGCGGAAAAAACGAATGATCGAATCAGCTGTGTTATATGTGATCGAATCGCATTTGCCCTGGAAATCCGCTTTGTATATAAAGACATTCTTATTTCCAACCAATTTCCTGGTGCTATCTCGCTGATTTTCATAAGAGTACAATGTGTCAGCGCGGATGTAAAGTGTGTCGTCTGATACTACATTTCTAACGTAGGCATGACCGAAAATTTTGGAATAACCTTCTTTTTTCCAGTAATAACCTTCGTCGCCGTTCAGAACCGTTTTGTCCTTCTTAGCAACAATCACAACATTACCTTTTCCACGACCGTTGTTACTCTTTCCATCCACTTCCAGCGAGTCTGCGGTAAGCGTATACGTTTCATTGTCAACCATTGTCCGCCTCTGAAATGACGACTCCGCAGATTCCGTATTATACCGACCTTTCGTTCCATTTACCGTGCCGTCTTTGTTGGTGATTTTCGTAACACCATTAAAGTCCGACCATTTTGTAATCGAATTGTAAAGCAGCGTGTCGGTGGTAAGCACATATTTTTTGTTGACCAGCTTTACACTTTTATAATAAGTAAACTCTTTGGTCCGCGTATTATAAAAACCTTCTTTACTCGTCAGCACATTCTCTTCATCCACGGTCCGGCCTGGCGTTTTGTAATTGGCAATGCCGTTCGCCATGTCGTATTCAATTTTTCGGGTGGTTAATGTGCGTTTGCTATCTTTCAAAACCGTCTTTTTGCCGCTAACGATCGCGAGACGAGTGTTTCCATAATAATAAAGCGTGTCGCCAGTAACCGTAACCGTGTCACCCTGAACGATTTTTACATTTCCAAAGGCCTCAATCACATTCGTATTAATGTTCTGGATGGCCAGTTTGCTATATAACAGTGCTCCCTTATGCTTGAAAATACCATTTGTCACTCGTCTGGAGTCGACCCCATTTTCGTTGATAATTTCCAGCTCGTCAGATTTTATAATTTCAACAAGATCCTCACTTTGAACAGGCTGAGATTGCGGTAAAGCTTTCTGTGCCAACAGATAAGGTGAAAAAAACATCAAGACAAAGAACGTCAATCGGAATATATTGCTTTTGATATTGATGACGCGCAAAAGTTTAAAAGGGTTGCAGTTTGCGATGTATTTTTTTTTCTTCATGTTGCCGTTCTTTCCTTTACCTTTGAAATAAGCGCTTTAAAAAAAGCCTGGTAAAAGACTTATTTAATCCTATATACGCCAAAACTACATCAATTACGTTTCTTAGGTTCATGTTGGATCCTTTTTTAACTTTTATTAACCAACACAAGCTGGATCTCAAAAAGCAGCCTTGTCTTCTGACCGTAAGCGGAGGTGTAGATTCGGTTGTAATGCTTCATTTGTTTCAAAAAGCCGGTTTCCCGGCAGGAGTTGCGCATTGTAATTTCGGTTTAAGAGAGGAAGAGTCCGAAGGCGACGAACAGTTCGTCAAAACGCTTGCAAATGCATCCGGTTTTCCTTTTTATTCCAAACGATTTAATGTTAAATCATTCGCAAAGGAAAAAGGTATTTCTACTCAAATGGCTGCCAGGGATTTGCGCTACGGATGGTTTGAAGAACTCAGGGCAGGCAACAACTACTCATATATCGCAACTGCGCATCACGCAAATGATTCGCTTGAAACGACGCTCCTGAATCTCACGCGGGGAACCGGTTTAGCAGGTCTGCACGGCATATCGGGCATTAACAATCATCTTCTACGTCCATTGTTGTTCGCTACAAAAGAGCAAATTCTCGCATACGCGCAAGAAAATGGACTGCAATGGAGAGAGGATCGGTCCAATGATTCCGACGATTACAAACGAAACCTGGTCAGGCACAAGGTTATTCCTGTTTTGAAGGAGCTTAACCCATCATTGGAGTCGACATTCAATCATTCTTCGGCGAAGCTCCGAAGCGCAGATCAGCTTTTAAAGGAAATGCTTGATGATTGGGCAGCAGGCGTTGTCGTAAAAGCGGAGGATCAGATCCGGATAAGCAAGACAATGCTTATTCTTGCAACTGAGCCCGCATATCGGCTTTGGCATATTTTGCAGGATTATGGTTTTGCATATTCACAAGTGGAGAAGATAATTAATAGTTTGACAGGGGTTTCGGGTAAATTTTTTCATTCTGCAAGTCACGAATTGTTGATAGATCGGGAAAACTTGATTCTGAAAAAGACAGCCGTGGATGAATCAAATGGTGACATTCAGATTGTTGAAGAGCAGCATGAAGTAGATCTCGTCGGACGACACATCATCCTAAGCAAGAAAATCCAAAATACAGACGAGGGTTTCCTCAAAAGCCGTAGTTCGGTTTCCATAAATTTAGACAAAGTCATTTTTCCCTTGACAATCAGAAAATGGAAACCGGGCGACGTTTTTCAACCGTTGGGAATGAATGGCAAGCAGAAGAAGTTGAGCGACCTTTTTATTGATTCAAAAATGGACCAGTTTACAAAGAAACAAACCTTGGTTCTCTTAAATGGTAATGGAGAGATTATGTGGGTGGTAGGAGTGAGGCTGGACGAGCGATATAAGATTCATCAGGGCGTGACGCACATTTTGCAAGTGACATTTGTGGATAACAGATAATGTCAAAGGCCATAATTTTTTAACTGAACTATTGCGGATAAGGATTTTGTTTTTACCTTTGCACCACGTTTCGCACACGGCGAAATATTTTAGAGAGATGGCAGAGTGGTCGATTGCGACGGTCTTGAAAACCGTTGACTGTAACAGGTCCGGGGGTTCGAATCCCTCTCTCTCTGCAGGACATGATGTCAAAACATTCAAAAACCCCGTTTAAACGCTTTAAACGGGGTTTTTGCGTTTTTGTGCTACACCAAAATATTCAAAAATTCCCAATAAAAATGTAGCGATTCGTGGAAGTAAGAAAGTCTCAAAAAAACTTCCACGATTAGGTGCATAACTAGCTGGTTAGCAAGATGTTCACCCCGTAAACATCTTGCGTTTCAATGGTAACAATTCGATTTTTGTTCATCTTAAACATTATGTACTATGTTAGAAACAAGCTTCGGGTTGATTTTCTTTTTGAAAAGACCCAATCCAGAATTAGCAGACGGAATGCGCTATGTGTACTGCCGTGTCACCGTCAATGGTGTTCCAAAAGACATCTCCACCAAACGTATCTGGCATCCGTCCAAGTGGAGCGTGGGTGCTGGTCGGGCGACCGGGAACAAGGAGGATACTAAAACATTGAATGCGTACCTTGATACGTTGACTTCGAAGATTTACGAGGCAAAGCGATCATTAATTGAGGCAAACAAAGAGGTCACGTCAGAAGCTATCAAGAATATTCTTTTAGGCAGGACGGAAAGCGGGAAGACTATCCTGCCCATTTTTCGAGAGCACAACGATCAGATCGCTGCATTAATCGGAGCGGATTTTGCACCAGGCACCTTGGAGCGGTATGAGACCTGCCTTAAACATACCCGTGATTTCATTAAATGGAAATATCAAGCAGACGATTTCGAAATCAAGAAACTTGACTACGAATTCATATCACAATATGAATACGCCCAGGAAATCGATGACTGGTCTGCTTTGTTGCTAGCCGAGGTTGAAGAACACTTTGACCGCATTAAGGCCGAGGTCGATCAATCCGTAGACACAATCGACAAAGCGGCAGCTGCAATTAAAAGCAACCAGCGACCAGTTCATTTTTCCGACAGAAAGCAAGCTTTCTATTATGGCTTGGCGCAGAGTCTTCCATGGTCTGTTGTTGCGATAATTTGCTCGATTTTATTTTCTTGGCTGATCTCAACAGACGAGGAGTATCGAGAGCGTCTCAGGATTGTTGAAGCTTATGAAAATGCACCAGCCTACCGTCTTCTAATGCAAAATGGCGAGATTGTGCAGGATGAGCGCGGTAATTTTTTGAAGCTTCGACCTCAGGAGAAGAAAGGAGATGTGTTGATCGGTCAAGAGTACATTTTTGACAAAAAAAGCAAGGAGATGCTCATTCCACTTGGGCGGAAGTAACATCCCATAAGTCTGAAATCAAGCTTCAAACATTTTCAAACAAAGACAAACAAACTCAAACATTTTCGGGAACCACGGTGGTTTTTCCACAGCCAGCTATCGCCGGTACGTCGCAAAAAAGCGACTCCCCGGCGGCTGGCCATGGGAAAACCCCTGGACCCCTGCTATTCGCCTCGCGGCTCATAGCTTAAACCGTAGACATTATGAAAAGCAAAAGAAAAGGAAGACCACCGAAAGAGGAGAAGGTTGTGCGAAGGGACCACTTTTCTGTATGGGTTACCAAAGATGAAAAAGTCGAGATTAACCAGCTGGTTGAGAAGAGCGGACTCTCAGCAAGCCAATTCTTTTTAACACTGGCATTGGATACACCCATCAAACGGCCGCAAAAGAAAACATTGCCCGCCCGAACGGCGGAGATGATCCGGACTCTCGAACAACTTAGCGGTATTCTGTCGCTTGCGGTTTTGAAAACAAAGGACCACCAAATGCAAAGTCGGCAATGGATGCAGAGCAGTCAGCACCTGCGCTTACTTTCACAGATCATCACGCTCTGGATATTTGAAGATTTTGAGATCAGGATATTTCATAAGACGCTCAACAATGTACAGGAGTGGATGCACCAGTTAACGCTATACATTCAGCAGATCCTGCCTGAATCTCAAAACAAGACCAGCATTCTTGAAACAACTGAAAACATTTTTCGCAATGCCCAAGAGCTATTGGCAAAATATGAGAGCTACTATCAGCCGGGTGAACTGGCCGGACAGCTTCGGATATGGAAATCGGAGGTGTCGGATCATCCCGATCAAGTGCATAAGATGATTGAAGAGAAGGTCAGGGCAATGCTTAAACGTTTCGACTTATGATAGGGAAAGTGGGTTTGGGAAACTTTGCGAAGGGAATATTGAGCTACTGTTATTACGAAAAAGAGTTGACAGCAAAACAATTGAAAGAAGTTACGATTGACGACGTTCGGGGAGAGCTTATTTACATTCAGCATCTTGGCATAAATACAATGCAGGACGGAAGGCTGGACTTGGATTATCTAGCCAAACAAATGCTGGATAACAGGGACAAAAACAGAAATCTCAATAAATATGTTTGGCATCAATCGTTCAGCTTTCCCCCAGGGGAAGATCCGTCCACAGAGAAGCTCACCAGCTTGGTCGTAGAGTTTGCAAAGGAATTTGGTTTTGCGGAAAATCAAATGCTTGCCTTCAAGCACAACGACACGAAGCATAAGCACATTCATATTGTCGCAAACCGGATCAACTACAACGGCAAAAACACCGCCGATCATTTTAAGAACTATGCGCGGACGGGCGAATTCTCAAGACGAATGGAATTGGAACTTGGACTAACTATAACTTCTGATATGACCTTGAATCAAAAAGGAAAGCAGCAAGCACCAAGGCAGGATACAGCAATCATCAACCTCCGGACTTTGGTAGATCAGGTTTTAGCAAAAGCATCTTCAATCGATGAGCTCGGAAGGCAAATGCAAACGCACGGATTCAAGACGTATATAGGAAGAGGTGTAGCTTTTTTCAATATGCAAAATCGGATGAAAGTGAAAGGTTCTGACCTGGGGAAAGACTATTCATTGCAAAATCTTGAAAAGCGAATGGGGATGGAGATGTCGCAAGCTTTTGTGCCTGTAAAACGGAAGAAAAAGTCTCGGCGGAAACGACAAGGATTGAGCATCTGATGAACGTCAAATAGAGAAACAGCCGACAATATGTTTTCCAGAGTTCAAAACCACACGCACACTTGTCAGTCAGTGCAACGAAAGATACGAAGTAAAAAGTGACGGCTGTAAAGTCTACGGCTATTTACCGCGGCCATCGCCGCTCCTTAAACCGCCTCCCGACTTTGCACCCAGGGGCAAGCCCGTCACTTTTTCTTCGATTGAAGGAGGCGATTGCCCTGAGCACAAAGCCAGGCTCGTAACTTTAAAGACTTTCAATCATGAAATCAGTAGAAAATGCTCCAAAGATTTATGTAGGCACCTATGGAATGTACAACAGCGGTTCACTCTTCGGGAAATGGTTTGATTTGACTGACTACGCTGAGACAAAAGAGTTTTACCAGGATTGTTATGAATACCATAGGAATGAATTTGATCCAGAGCTTATGTTTCAGGACTGGGAAAACATTCCGGACTTTTTGATTTCGGAATGCAGCTTGGATGATAGCGTATTTCAATACTTTCAAGCATCGGACGAGATGGATGATGATACAGCGGAAGCTTTCAAAATTTACTGCGAACAGATCAGTAGCTGGCCTGGGAATGGAAAAGCACTAGACGAACAAGTCGAGAGTTTTCAGGAGAGCTACCGCGGCCACTTCGGCGGATCGATGAGAGACGCGAAGGTAGAATATGCTTATCAGTACGTTGATGAAACTGGAATGTTGGCTGACGCGCCTTCTCTACTTGAACGGTATTTTGATTATGAAGCTTATGCTCGGGATTTGTTTTTAGAAGGATATGCCGAAGTGGATGGTTATGTGTTTGCTGACTACTGAGTAATTACAAGGATATAACAGGCTACTGCTTGTTATATCCTTGTAATTCTTATCTTGAATAAACTTTGCTTAGCAAAATCTAAACAAGTCCTGAATCATGGATGATTACTTGTTTAGAACTCGGATTCTGGCGAAAAACCAATTGAAAACTGCTTATAATCTCCCACTTCTATACAGGACAAGATATCGAAACATTTCGATGAAGCTGCAATTAATCGTGTGCAAGTTCATCAAATTCACTACGACAGTGGAAAAGTTTAATGCTCCCTAATATCTAAATAGTTACTCAAATTTTCCAACCTGGTACGAACTGCTCCCAGATATTGAGACTGTTGAAAGTAGAATTTCCGATGTTATAAACGGGTTAAATCCCATAGCCCTAACGCGGGGACAATTACAATTCAATTCCTGTTAGAACCGAACTGCAAACTTCTCTATAATATGCCAAGATTTTTATAACATTTAAATAAGAGAAAGCGATTGTTTGATATTTTAATTCCTAGATAATATATTGGTAACAATTAGTGCACTACGACCATCCTCACTCATGAAACTAATTTGGACTTTTGGGCTAATACTGTTTACCGCTACATGCTATGCACAATTGTGTACCGATTTGCCGCGTGGAAGCGTTGCATTAGCAGGTGATCTGGGTTATAAATCTCGCGGCAGCTACTGCGAGGGATTGATTACCGAAAGCAAAGTAAATGGAGCCTTATTTGACATAGCTTCTTTTACCAGCGGACCAGTTAATTTTTTTGATGCAGAAGATGAGATAATATCACTAGGAACATCTCTAAATATAAAGACTCCTGTTAAAATTGTTGGTGTATCCTATAATCTTTCTGATGAATATCGCCTTGATGTTAACACTACTGCTGGAAGTGTTATTCAGATAGCAGCCAGGAATGTTATTGCCAAAAGGCATATCAAAAAGGAAAATCTAGGATTTTATGCTCAGTACACTTTCGGCGGCGAGCAGTATTTTTTTCCTGTTGCAATGTCTTCTTTTCGAATTACTAATAGGCCTGCTGATCGAAATTATAAGTTGCGCTTGGCTGGTAATGTTTCGATAAAGTCTGCGACCTATAAACTCCTGAGGGTTAAAAATGGACAAAGCGACGGAAATGCTATGAATGCGTCTAACGCGGGGCAAGCCCGGGTGTTGGGTCCTCGTCTTATCGAAATAGACATCATCAGGTCAATCGGTAAAGGCCTGTATAAATTAGAAGTAACGGTCGAGTCGTTTGACGGGTATAAGTCAGAGTTGCCAGCCAAGATGATCGAACTCCCCGGATGAGCCATTTTTATAAAAAATTTCCGCCGTCAATCAGGGAAGTTGTTCGTGGCGGGTTCGGTTTTGCAACCGCCTATCGTCGTATACGCCAGTACCGGCGCGTCAATAAACGGTACAATCAAATGCTTGAACAGACTGCCCTTAACCTTCCAAGGGTTGAAAGCAACATGGCGCGGCTAAATGCGCTACGGGACTTGAAGGATCACTTTCTTGAACACGTATATTGGTTTGCGCGACTGGTTATTATACTGTGTGTCGCCGGGCTTTCGATATGGCTCATGCAAGGAGCATCAAGCACCGCGGTAACAGGGACCATACATACCTCCGCACTCTCATTTGTAAATGTGGATGAAGAGTTGTTGAAAAGCGATAGGTCGGAAAATACAGGTGTTTCCTGGCGCGGAGCGGCGATATTCGAGAACGTAAGACCCGAACAGAGGCGAAAAAACGGGAATTTTCTGCTTACCTCCGAAAAGGACTCGATTCTGAATTTCAAGTCTATGTACCTGCCCGAAAACAGCCTGATCGACGTGTATCAGCAGCGCCCAGACAATATCGGACTGGAAATCAGGCAGTCACACCCCGATTTGACTTCCGGGATAAAAGTAGGTTCAACCGGAAACGGAATTTTGCGTGAATTCTCGTCTGTCGATAGTACGGTTGAGAATTTAAGGGGAGAACCTTTGAACTTTGTCAATCAGGCCAATACGATGCCTATCAAAATTGATCTGCACAAAGTTGAGAAATTCCGCATCCGGAATTTAAAAGTTACCCGGCTGGCCTTTGAGTCCAAATCCCCTATTAAACAGAGAGGCGCATACTGCGGTTACAGGAGGTTTGGTAAGGATGGTGGAGATTAAGGAGGACTCCGTGCCGGTAAGGGCCGGAGATGTGGTGAACCTCGGGCCTACCGACACCCTGCGAATCGACATTGAGTCCGATCCGGAAGGCTTCGAAATTAATTTTCATGGAAAGGTCTCCACTTTAGAAGTGGGCATTGAGGAAAGTAGTGCTACCAATGACAAAAGGCCGTCGCGTTTCCGTGTTATGCTTGATACCAACTCGTGGATACTTACCATTCTCTGGGGCGCATTGACATTTGTGATACCCTATTTAGTCCGCTCAAAACGACAATTATGAAATCGGTCATCTCCATCGCCGTCTATTTATATCTGGGATTAACTTATTCCTTTGCCCAAACAATCAGCGCATCTGCCCGCGATCTGCTGAGCGACAATGTGGTTGAGATCCGGGCCAACAATGCGGATCGTACATTCAATGAAGTAGGCAGTGGATTCGTGGCGGGTCGCAGCGGCGATACCATTTTTATCATCACGGCAGCGCATGTGGTTGAAAAATCCAGTGAAGTAAAAGTTCGTTTTTCTCAGAACCGATACGACGGCGAGGCTGATGTGTTAAAACAAAACATATTTTTAGATGTCGCGGTTTTACGCATTGTCTGCCCGGGCCGCTCTTGGAGGCCGTTTCTATATGTTCGGGAGCCAAAAGGCGGAAAAGCGGTTTATATTTTGTCCGTAAGGAGCGAGCGGAGCGCGGTTGACCTCGGGGGAGCCGCTATACTAACCAGCGTGGACAAGGAGCAGCTAATGTCGAAGGTCGGTGCCCAGCATGGCGACTCGGGTACTCCCTTGTTTTCCGGGGATGCAATGGTAGGAATGGTTTTTAAAAGCCCGGGCCTGGCACGCCCGGCCATGATGCTGAAAAGTATGCTTGAAAACTGGGGGATTCCATGGGGCTTACCGGAGGCGTCGCCCGATTTACATCCAACTAAGCCACAACCACCGACAACGAAGGTTCCGATCATTCCGATCCGCTCGATCCGGGACTCCAAAACGCAGGAACTGATCACCCCGCTGTATGACAACGACGGCTCGTCCGAAAAGAAAATCGTGGATGGCGGTGCTTACTCGTACATCATTTCTTTCGGCGAGAAACGTATGATAGATCAGGTTCGCTTGTATTACCCTGCGCACATTGACGAAGATTTACCTTCATTTGCTACCCTGTTTTTTCCTGGAAGCAACAAGCGGATCAAGTTGAAGTCTTACAAAGCACCGGTTATAGAAAGTAATATCCATGGTCATTGGATTATTTTCAATCTTCGCCAGGTCTTCTTTGAAGAAAAAGTACACCTCGAATTTGCGCTTGCCCAATATTCGGATGGAAAAGTCTTTCCATTCACTTTTTATGAAATACAATTCCGTGGCCCTAACAATAATTGAACCTCATGAAACAATTTCTACCCTGCCTCATCTTCATACTTGTTTCAACATGCTCACTGGCGCAATCCGTCAACCATGAAGTTTATCTGCCCAATATCGTATATCTGGAAGGTGAAATCTACGGATTAATAGTTGGCCAGGAAGGGAATACCTATTATGTCATGACAGCAGATCAATCGAAACCCGAGGAGCTGCCAAATAATTTGAATACCTATTTCTATAAAAATAATACGACCTACCTCGCGATGCAGGTTCGTACTTTCAATTTCAAAGGATCAAGACTGTATTTGTATGCCGTGAAAGCGAATATAGCCGTTGATTGGCGTAAGGCTTATTACCAGTCCTATTCCAAAGCATCGGCACCGTTTTATTCTTATATCGGTGATTCCAAACAAAAGTCGACATGGTATCCCAACAGCCGTGAATTCACCAAAAATCAATTGCTGAGTAAAGCAGAAATACAACTTGCTACGGTCAGAGGGAACGTTTATGCGCAGGGAATGCCGGTTATTGATAATTTCAATTCAATCGTCGGAATCATTTCAAGCTCAATGGCGGGAGAAGAGTCTACACCGCTAACCACCATGATTGACATCGGCCAGATTGCTGATGAACTAATATCGGCCTCGGACTGCAAATACTTTCAACTAGTGGAATTTGGTCAACCGGCCAACAGATGTGACACCGAACGGCAGCTTGCTCAAAAAGACAAGCAATTGAAAGCAAGAATCCAACGTGACAATAGAATGCGTGCGATAGCGATCGCCCCTGTAGTATCGGTAGGTCTTTCGGCCACATATGAGGACAATGCCGGGAACTCAACATCAGGGGCAAAAGGCTATGCGCTGGGCGTAAACCTGATCACCAATCCCGACGCAGGCCGGGTTAGGTTCGCCATCAAACCCAGGGCGCTCTTCACCGAAATCAAACCGGGGAAAAACGTGACTTCGTCTTCCCCGATCGGCTTTCAGGCTAAGAAATTCAGCTGGTACAATGTCGATGTCCCGATATTCGCTGAATTTGTTTTTAGCCGGAAGGTGCATTCCACCGGATATTTTGGTTTAGGTTATACCCTCGGCTATCAAAAGGACATCGACTACGAATTCAGTTATAGCGGATACAGAGGCAATCTCGTTAATAAGGCTAGTGGCACGGCTGGTTTTGTTCAAAAACCAACCGCAGAGATTGGCATTGAAGGAGGTCGTCTGAGGCTTGATCTGTTCTTTTGGTATCAGCTGAGCGACTGGAATAAATCGCAGATGTACCGGATCTCCAAGACGGATGTGAACCCTTTTGAAGGCATGCAGCGACACATTTGGACGATTGGCCTTGAATTATCATTCAGGATCAACGGAAAATGGGGGATGAAGTCGATACCGGAATAGGTAAATGCCATCCTGCCGTAGGAAATCAATGCTGTTTCGGAGAATTTGGGACTCTTGCAAGCTGCTGGCATGAGTGGTGAGAAGCCCGTAGAATTTTTCTGAAAGGCCTGATCCATTCAAGAATTGAACCGGCCAAGTATAGCCTGCTTCTGACTAACGCCGGGTGTCCAAGTAATGGTTTTGAAAACTTTGTCAGTCGCAGCATGTGGCTACGCCCCGGGATATGCAGACGAAAACCTTAATGATTCGTTAAGTGGTTGCCAAGTATGTTTTCAATTTGATTTCGCGAAAATTGGAAGCACGGCCCGATTTACCGGCTATTTGAGAGACCTTTGATAGTTTCCTGATTGAAGTTAGCCCCGGAATTGTAGTTATTGTTGATTAGGCGGCCTTTATCAATATTTGATCAAAGATTGAGCGTTGAAACAAATACTTTCGTCTCTTGTCAGAGACAAGTAGTTTTCAAAGCTTAACTTACAACCTGTTCCCAATTCAATTTATCGTCTTATAGGCAATTGTACTTCATTATCTCTATTCCATCTTTGGATGATTCGCAGTGTTAGTTGCCGGGATGATATTATTCATATCGTTAAGGTTGGGTGCCTTTATTTCGCGTGACCTAGATTTCGAGGAGTGGTGCAAGGAAGTTGTTGCCGAAGCGATATTTCATATCGTAATTGGTGGCGGTGGATCATACCGGCCAAGTGTTGAACATCTGCAAAAATGATTTAGTTACTGGGAGGCAAGTTTCGAATCTTGTTGTGGGAAAATGTTTTTAGTTTCCGGCAATTCCCTATGCTTTCCGATGAATTAGCTGGCAACAGTGTATCGAAAGTTACGAAGTAAAAGTGACGGCTGTAAAGTCTCCGGCTGGTCGCCCACGGCTATTTACTGCGGTTTTCAACGATCCTTACACCGCGCAATGGCCGCCTTCCCCCCACTTTGCATCCATGAGGCAAGCTCCGTTACTTTTTCTTCGAGTGGAACAAGCGATTGCCCTGAGCACAAAGCCGGGCTCTTGCAACTTTAAAGACTTTCAAGCATGAGATCATTAGGAAATGCTCCAAGGATTTATGTAGGCACTTAAGGAATCTACAACAGCGGTTCACTCTTCGGGAAATGGTTTGACCTGACACAGACTACACTGATGCAAAAGAGTTTTACCATGATTGTTATGAATACCATAAGAATGAATTTGATCCAGAGCTCATGTTTCGAGACTGTGAAAACATTCCGGATTTCTTGATTTCAGAATGTAATCTGGATGATTATGCCTTTCTGTACTTCGAAGCGCTGGAAGAGATGGGTGATGCGTTCAAGGCTTATTGCGAACAGATAAGCAGCTGGCCCGGGAATGCTAAAGCACTAGACGAACAACTCGAGAGTTTTCAGGAGAGCTATCGCCGGGATTTTGGTGGATCGATGATGGATACGAAAATAGAGTATGTTTACCAGTACGTGGATGAAACTGGAATGTTGGCTGATGCAGCTTCGGCACTTGAACGATATTGTGATTATAAAGCTTTCGCTAGGGATTTATTCCTAGAAGGATATACAGAGGTGGATGGGTATGTGTTTGCAGACTACTGAGTTTTCAATGCGATATAACCGGCTATGACCGGTTATATCGCATTGAACTAATATCTTTCGGCCCTGTCAGGTAGGAAAAACGGGCTCAAGACGTGAATCATGGATTACAACTTGTTCGGGACTTGAACTGGTTGACAAGCAGCTGATTGATTTGCTCGTTCCAATCCCTCGCTTACAAACTTATTCCAGCGACCAATGTGACTTCGAATAATGGAGTGCCGATTGAAAGCTTCCCAAATAGCAAGGCATTGTGGAATATTTTTCAGCCATTTCTCGATCGAAGCAGAAACCTTCTTGGTCATCGGTTTTCAGAATATTAGACCGGGCATTGTTTCGAATGCCCGGCCTTTGCGTTGAAGTAACTGGTCAGTTACGATAGGCATCACAATCATCTGCGTCGTTACTTATGATCTGACCAGCCAGCAGTCTCAGATCAGCCATGCCCCTGGATTTATCGGTCAGTTCTTCATCGGTAGCATCACACCATTTCGTCCAGACATCGGAGTATTTGGTATCTTTGGAAAGGTAATCCTCCGACTTCATTCAGCTCTCATCCGAGGGTATCACTGTCGGGCTAGCTACAATGTAAAGAGCACTGAACATTCGGGCATGTGTACCCAACTTAATCATCATAGATCTTTGATGATATACGACTTTATAAACTCTTTGACCGTTTAATAATTTTTTAATAATCAGGTTTGATATGCATGTTTAATTTTCTAAATTCTTTCCATATGATAGTCATATGAAAAATCAATATATCTAGAACACTTCTTTTATACTCTTATGGTGAAGTAACCTCCCTCTGGTAGGCAAGACATTTAAAAACTAGGGAGGGTTCAAATAAAATATTAATTTACGATGCTTCCTTTCTGATTAAACGCAATACACTATCAATAAACTAATTGCCACGAAAGACGTTCTCAATTTATTGTTTGTATATTGCTATTGATAAAAGTTAATTATGTCACCCTAAATATACCAAGCGATGGGCAAATTTTACATAGGATTATTTGTGTTCCTCTTTCTAAACCTTTTGGCTTGTACAAATAAATCGGCGTTGACGCAAATAATAGATGCCGTTCCAGTCAATAAAGTATTACCAGACGATTACACAAATAGGCTTTTATTTAAGAATACCTCAATAGTTAGGGAAGACTTAGCATCTTTTGTGGGATCAATTGTGTATGTCGACACCGCAGGGAATGCCCAAATTGTATATCCACCCTCTCTACTTCGTGCAAGCGGCCGGCCAGCGACTACTGTTCCCCTAAGCGATCAGGTCGTTTACGAATCTAAGCTTACCAGCGATTGGGAAGCGGACGTCAAACTGGCTCTATTGAAACAGTTGTTCAGTTCAGAACTGAATTCATCTGGAAAACGTGGGTACTCAGTAATTATCCAGGACATAGCTTCCACTAAAATATCGCAGGATAGTTTGAAATGGGATAAAGTTTTTGACATTGCTCTTAATGTTCCAAAACCTTCTGATACTAAATGCCGATGTCTTATAATGAATTCTATTTTGACAAATATTAATTACAAACAATTTACCGAAATAGATAATAAACTAAAAATTGGAGTGGGCGAGGTGTTTGCTGCCGATGGAGTTAAATACAATTCACAGAATAGCTTGAATTCCAAAGATTACCGGCTATCCTACTGGTGCTATGACATAGATAAGGCGTTAAAATATACTAAAACGAAAAATGCTTTTGATGGAAATGATGATAAAAGCAAATTAGAGTCAATATCATATCTAAAATCACTATCGACTGATGCCCTTATCAAAACAGTATTGTCTTCAAGTGTCGTTAATAGTCTAAAATAGTGGAAAAATGAAAACAGGAATATTTATAATTTGTTTTTCGTTCTCGATATGGATGTGCTCGCCCCGACAACTAAAAAGCATTTCTGAAACGAAAAACGTTACTGCGCAAACTAAGCAACGCGTTTGTGACGAGACTGTATCCACTTCCATAGTTAATGCTCTTCAAAACTCAAGTTTTGTTGTTGATCAATATTTGCCAGGCGACTCCATCTTGGCTTATTCCAAAAGATCAAAAGGTAATCTAGTAGATTCAGGCGCCGCTGCTCTAATTCGAAAAATTTTATCTAATAAATCGTTGTACAAAAACCCAGGCCCATTTACTAACTTGTTTCGAATTTATTCTGAGAGCCTAGTTCAAACGTCAAGACTAGTGAATCAAGGTATTGATACAAGTGATTTTATTATTTTGAGCAACCATACCCGCGATGTGAATGCTCGGACATTTGAAATTGCAGGCTGTTACAAGAAACTGATACTTGTGAATGATATTTTTGCAATTTTTTGCCATGAGCTCCCGCGAAATCTTTATTATCTATATGATGTAAAATTTTTTGCAAAAAATAAAGATGACTATGATGCATTTAATAGCGGTAGAAGTAAGTCGCTTGATTTAGATGTTGAATTTGCAGACTCAATTAGTTTGTTGTCAAATGCTGTTGATTCAAAAAATAAAATGAGATTCGCTTCAATAGTGATGAACCATTTAGACGCTTCGTCGTGGGTTGAAGATGATACCCTCGTCGATCATCAAAAAGCTTTCATGGCGATTGTTACCTCGTCAATGGAGCATTTTGTCATAGCCCATGAACTTGCACACATCTTTCGTGGGCACATAGGAACAAATACCCCTATGCAAGCAATATCGAAATATGCAGACACATTAATAAATTTAAATACAAAATTATTCAGTTGGGCGGAAGAATTGGAGGCAGATTATTTTGGAGCAATGGTCTTTGCGGAGTACCTTAAGGGGAAACCCAAAAGTTTAACATCAAATAAACTTGCGAAATGGAGCCCGTCTATACTAATGAGTAATAGGCAATTATATAATAAAATTCAGACTATTAAAGTGGGAGGGGAGAGTTGGGCACCTGACGAAGATATTAGCCGATTTTCTGCAAATCTTAAACAGCTAAACGAAAATACAGCAACAATTGATTTTCATAAATTAATTTTAAGCTCGATCGATATCTCTGAAAGATATAAAACCTTAAAGTATCCCCCCGAAGTGTACAGAAATGAAGTAATTAAATATGCGCTTTACAAGAGTAGCCTGCTGACAAAAGATGAATTCGAATCAAAAAATAACTTAGGGTCCAGGTGGCAGGAAGGATTACGAATTATGTATAATTCCACGAAAGACGATCTTAAACTGGCATTCGACCAGTTTTCCAAAAAATAGCGTCTCAACTTTAACGCGTAAGCATGTAGCTGTTCTAAATAACAACTACATGCTTATGTTTCTAGATTATCATAATTCACTTCTTAACTGCCGCAAGATTATTGCTTTTGCCATTTCCTGGGCCACCGCCATCAGTAATTTCATGTGAGCCATTTGCCTCTTTTCGCAACTTCTTGCCTCGCTGTACAACTGCTACTACTTTTTCAGTGCTAACGCCATGGCCTGCAATGTCAGCATCTTTTGCCTTATTTTCTTTATCCGCAAGTCTAGTATTATTTCTTCCATTTCCCTTTTCACCATTCTGTCTACCGTTGCCCTTTCCATCTGATGTTTTTCCATTACCTCCTTTCTCACCCTCATTCGCAATAAGCCCTTTCTTTTTATTAGGGTTATCGTTTTGAACCTTCCTTCCGGACGTCGTGTAGGTAGACTCTTTGCTTTTAGCCGCATGAACATTTGCTTGGTGTGAGCTTTTGCCATTGCCAACACCATTGCCGTCCTGGGCATTTGCCAAACCTGTAAAGGAAACGAGAACGACAGCTAACACATGTTTAACCTTTTTCATAATTTTGAACGGTTCGTTTTTGCATGCAAAGATATACAATTAATGCGATTTTTATTGTGCGTCAATAATTATAATAATGCGACTAGTAGCTATGTACTTTGGTGAAGTTTTGTAACTGTCTTTAACTTGCACTGAGGTTGCACTTAAAATTCAGCAGCCGTACTAGCAGGTGTAAACCGATCTTTCGGAAGCTTGCTATTTGGTTGAATAGATTTTTAAATCTATTCAACCAAATAGCAAGCCGTTCCAATGTTAAGTAAAATCAAAGAAGATCACGAATATTTAAATTGTGGCAACAAACATCATTTTTAGGCTGTCGCTGAAGGCGAATGACCAGCATATCCCTGATCATTTCTATACAATGTCGGGACAATTTTGGTTTAACAAATTAAAATCACGAGTTGCACGAATCTGTCTCCTAAAACTGCGCATCTCTGGCGCTATTATATCTCCGTATGAAATGAACTGAATTCAAAAGGTTGCTAACATATGAAGGTATTTCACAATTCCAATAATTTACCTAGTTGACTTGGAGCAAAAGAAAAATTAAATGTAGTTGTTGTACGCATCTCTGTCTGACGTGGTTCCGTTTTGGTTTGCATTTTTGCGGGTTAGTAATTATTAAAAACTTCAATTCTCATTCGGTTTGCCGATAGTATTGGGCCGCAAAAGCTACTGGATTTAGACAGTTTAATGACGAATGCAGCCTCCTGGTATTTCAATATCCATTAATGTATTCAAATAAAACAGACTTAATTTCTCGATACTTTCGTAACTGAGCCGCTCCCAGGTTTTCAGACGGTTGAAAGTAGAGTTTCCGGTGTTTCTTGATGTAAATTAACAAATTCCTTTGGGGTTAAATCATTCAGCGAGCTGTGAGGCCTGAAGTGGTTGTATTCCCACCGAAAGTCCTCGATTTTTTCTCGGGCGTCGTCCAGCGATAAGAACCAATTGACTGAAAGGCATTCGTCTCGGAATTTTCCGTTAAATGATTCAACATACGGATTATCGCTTGGTTTCCCGGGTCTTGAAAAGTCTAAAGTAACCCTATTTGTATAAGCCCACAAATCCATTTCCTTCGAGATAAATTCACTGCCATTGTCGCACTGCATACGTTCTGGAAAACATCCTTCGATTAAGCAGATCCTGGTCAGTTCAGCTGCGACATCTGTCCCTTTCAGAGATTTGCCAAGCAGCAATCCGTGGCAGATTTTACTGCAATTATCCACTACAGTTAACACCCGGAATTGTTCGCCGTTGTAGAGCGCATCTTGCACGAAATCTATACTCCACACCTTATTTATTCCTTGAGTGTCCAGACGTTCCAATCGGTGCTCTGCGCTTCGGCTTCTTCTTGGCCTCTTAGTTCGCAAATTCAGCCCGCAGGTCTTATAAATGCGGTAAACACGTTTATGATTGTCACTAAACCCTTCTCTTTTCAACAGCACAAAAATGCGTCTGAACCCATATCGAACCCTCGTATTTGCGATTTCTTTCATGCGCATCATTAGCAATGTATCGTCACGACGGTGCGATTTGTAGTAATACATTGCCCGAACCAATTTCACACACCGGCATGCTCTTTGGATTGAGACGCGATAATTCGAAATAAGCCAATTGGCCATTTCTTTTTTGTAAGGAGGCCTCACAGCTTTTTTTTAATAACATCCTGAAGCATTTGCTTGTCCAGGCTCAGATCTGCGACAAGCTTTTTCAACTGGGCGTTTTCCTCCTCCAACTGACGCAGCTTTCGCAGTTCGGCAACGCCCATGCCGCCGTACTTTTTCTTCCAGTTGAAAAAAGTGGCCTGGGAAACCCCTAATTGACGGCATATCTCCTCGACACGTGTGCCGGTCTCCGATTGTCTAAGCGCAAAAGCGATCTGCGCTTCCGTGAATTTCGACTTTTTCATAGTGACAAATTACGTTTTTGATCCGTTTTTGCCACCGAAAATCTCTAGTTTTCAGCTGTCTCGATTGCTGGGGGGAGGTCAGCGACTTAAAGTACTCAAACTTTATAAACGTCAGTCGGCAGCCAATTCAATTGATTTTTTAGACAAACTTATTGAAGAGTTCCATTACACATTACCCAGTGTAACGTGTTCAAACAGATAGAGGCAAGAGTTCGTTGCAGTGGCATTTCAGAAGAAGCTGATGGACTACAGTATTAAATTTCGCCCAATAAAGCCGCGATCTGCACATCTTATTGGCAAAGTGGAAAGAAGCCGACAGACGGACCTTCAAGAGTTTTATTCAACAGTTGATCGCTGCGATCCCGACCTGGACGACAAGCTGGCTCAATGGCAATTTCGCTACAACTACTTTCATCCTCAGAGTTCGTTGGGCGGAAAGACCCCGATAGAATTTGCTACCAGACATTGCGCCAAAGCCCCTTTCTGAGATGAGAGAGGAGGTTCCTATGACCAATAAGAGGAACGAATCAGAGAACAGGCTTACTGGCGAGATCAGCGGATGAAGAAACTGACCAAGAACAGCAAAACATAGTTTTGTGCTAGATTTTCAGGGTTATAAGATGTAGCGAAACTATTGAACCACTACACTGGAAGTGACTATGATAGCAAATAGGATAAGACCGAGAGAAGTTCGCATTTTTACGATTAGGTATCCAGGGCTGGAATTAATTATAATAATATGTGAATGGCCAATTTGATTTCTTGCTCTCCACCTATCCGCATAACATCAACTTCTATAAATTACTTTCAACCAAATCTGTATTTTCTTCAATTGAGAGAAATTGAGACCTGTTGCGTTAATTTCTGTAATCGGAATACTGAGTTCATAGTATCCGAAAATCGGTCTGTAGCTCAGCCCAAAGTTAACATCATAACCAATATGATCGACCTTCACTGACAGACTATCTCCTGATAATTTGGTGGTTCGGACATCACTAATATTTACACTACGTCCTTCTAAAACCGTTTCGGCCGGAGTTATATCGTCAGTACGTTGAGTTACTGATCCTGATTGATATAAGATAGCATTAAATTCATTTCCCGATTTCTTCGTTATAGCCCCTATAAAGCTGATTTTTACATTTTGAATCATAACATATTTCTTATTCGAAATTCCAGTCTCATCGAAATTTATTAAAAACTTCAATTTTGCATTATTGGGGTCCTCAATAAAGCTGCTTATCGCACTTGATGTAAACTCTTTTCTCAAAATATAGCCATTCCAATAACTCGGTGCAATAAAACTATTGTATTGACTTTGAAGATATATTATGTTTGAAAAGTTTGTAAATGAATTATTAAATGCTATTAAGAGTTGAATAGCACTGGCCTCATCCCTGAAATCTAATAAATCTGCCTCTAAGTCTGGGTTGACATAGCCAATATCGTATCGTATAAGGTCGGAGTAATCTTCGAATTTTAATATTTCCAAACTTCTTATTGCATAAAATATTTGCTCACTAAGAAAATTCATATATAGCTGTGTCCTTCTTACCATAATCGAGAATTCTACGTAAAATTTCACTTCATCTGATTGTAGAATTTTAATCTGATCATCTATTTGAATAGCGGCAGCTGTAAAAGTTTCTATTTGTGCTATGGCTACTTCTTCGTCAAGGGCTAACAGTTCAAGATCTCTCTTCGTATTCAGTAATTCACGCATATTTTCAGCTTTTTGCACTAATAGGCTGTCCAATTCTTGATTCCCAGTTGTTGAGCTGCTAATTTGGCTTATAGCCCTCCCGATATTGATTACAATGTCAACATTTTCTTTAAAAGTACCTGTCTCAGAATTAAAATTCTTAATTGCTCCCTTTAAATCTAGGGCGCTGTTAATCAGCTTTTGATGATTTGTATGATCTGCCTTTATTTTCCCTTTACTTACATCAATAAATTCTCCTATCACTGTCTTGACATCTGTTAGCGATTTAATTTCATCGAAAGCCCCGATCATGCTGTTGCTAGTTTTCAGGATAGCCATAAGGCCTTGTGCTGATGCAATTAATGAAGTTCCGGCAGTGAACGCTGCGCCAATTACACCAACAACAACGCCGACAGTTGAAAAGAATTCGCCGATCCCAAACGGTCTATTTTCGATTTCCTTTTTTTTAATATTTATAAGTTCAGTGATTTTCTTGTCTTCTTTGATTCGTTCATTAATGTCATTTAGTTTATGTTGCTTGACTACTCTTATTTTTTTGTTAAGGTTATGTTCGATATTTTGCTTGAGTGCGCCAATCGTAGTGATTTCTGAGCCGAGAATAGACTTCATTCCATTTCTATGTATAGCAAGATTTGCATAGTCCTGAGCTATTGTCCTAACTTGGGATACGATGTTAAAAAAACTAGTGTAATTGTTTCTGTATTTTTCAAATTCAGGTGTCAGATCTATAAACCTGGGCTGTCCTAATGGTGTGTGAAGTAGTATAATTCGCTGGCTAAGTGTTTTAGCCAAAGTATTGGAAGAGTCTAGTTTATTTGCACTGTTCAGTTCGGACAGCGAGAGAGAAATAATTTTGGTACTAGATTCAAGACCCGAGATAGAAATTAGGTCGGGGCTGTTTACGGCTCTGAAATAATATTCACCAATCAACGTTCTATAATTACTCCAGTTCGGGGAAATTTTTGCCGCCATTAACCACCATTCTTCTAGATCTCGAATCTCTTCTCTAATCGAACCCGGAGATGAGCTATCGCCTGTTTCCCCTACTTCTCCAATTGCCGCCCTTATCGATGGCTGTAACTCACTTTCGGTGACATAGCACTGCTCTTTTGTTCCCGTGCAATCGTCTGTAATTTTTTCCACGCGACACTTTCGAGAGGCGCCGCCATCTCCGCCATCTCCACCCTTACCTGGGTTACCAGGGTCAAGTTTGATATTTTCAGATTCAAGATATATTGATGACAGTGATGTTAGGACTAGATTTCCACCATTTCCTGCCTTACCTCCTTTAAGGCCTTTCTCACCTTTAACCCCGGGAATTAGTTTGGCGGTGAGTGGATGTGACGGAGGTGGTTTAGCATCGGCTCCGTTTTTCCCTGCCTGCCCTTTTGCACCGTCACCACCGTTCAATCTGACAGAAATACCAGTCGCTTTTTGAGCAAAAATTGATACATTATTACCATCATGTCCAGATTGGCCAAATTCTGATTCTGCCCTTAGCGCTGGCAAAATTGTGATACAGTTATTATTGCCTTGAAAATCATCTGCAACAAAAACTAAATCCAAGTTGTTAAACGTTACCTCTTCTGTTACAATTATCTGGCGCCCTGATATGACTAGCTTTTCTATGGATGACTGGAGGGTCCTATTTAATATTTGGCTAACGAATAATTTGTTCAGGATAACGGAATCTCTAATAATATGGACTTCGTTCAAACTGGTCAATATATCATTTTTTGTTATTTTCAAAAATGTTGGTAGTAACGACTGACTCAATATAGAATCTGATAGGATAAAACCTAACGAAGCGTTTTTTATGAACCTACGGCGATTTTGCATAACTTTTTAGCTATTAAATTTTCACTTGAGATAGTGTCAAAAGAGGTATGGATATTAAATGAAGGACTTGGTAGCTGGTAGTAGTGCTAGTCATAATAGTTTTATTGCTAGCATTTTAAGACCCTATTGTGGATTAACTCCCAAAAACGTTATGTCTCCAATATTAATGCCTTAACTGCTTAGATGGCGTTCAAAGCTAGATTAGTTGAACTTTTATGCCGCAGGTCACTGCAGGTATTTTCATTACTCCTGATAATTATTCGAGAAGTACCTATTCATAATAGTGAAGCGACAATTAAAATGGTTGTAGTTTATTCTCTATATTTGTTTATGATAAATATTCTTTCGTTTAGGTTATGTGAATCAGTGAACAACTATTTCGAAATTTCTACAATTTATCATAATGCGTGTAAAAAATGTTTTAAATTCTGAAAAGAATACTTCAGTGAGAAAATTTAGAGTTACAATACTATGAGCGAAATTTTCAATTGGGAAGCCATGTAATTTCAAGATTAAATTTGATGCTGCTAGATATAATTATATTTAGAGAAACATCGAAGCGAAACTATCGTTTTAATCTCAGGCATACTTCTTTCCAACAAAAGCCTGAATTGTCAACCTATATACAATTTACACCATGACCACTTTTATTATCTTATAGAATTCACGATTCCATTCCTATGCGCATTTTATATATTCGATTATCTTAAAGGGAACTAATTTAAAACTATATAAATAGGGTTCTAAATTTATGGTTAAGGGCAACTTAGAACCATATAATTTTAGTCAACCACTTGGTAAGTAACAGATGCAGAATGTTTTCCCATTCGCTTCGCGCCAAAAACTTTTAAGATTGCGGATTACTTTAACTTTTTATATTTTCTAGCGATCCTTAAAACTTTCTTTTTGTTTAACTTGGCATATGGTAGGTTTTCATAAACAATGTTTAAATTAACGCAAAGTCGATTAAGGAAGATGTTAGAAATTGCGCTTTCTCCTTGGGGCAAATATCCAGTTGCGGAACAACTTGACAGTGCACACTCAACATGGTCTTTAGAATATCCTAGCTTTTTTAGTGCTCGAGTATCTATTCGAATCGCATGGAGCGCATTTTTGGTTTCGCGATTTCTCGCATCAAACATGGTGCCCGGTGAAGACTCAAAATAAGACAACAATAATATTGATGAAAGAAGGAATCTCATAAAAATCAGTTTAATTTCCAGGCCAGGCCGATGTAAAAACCTATTTTGTCACTCAGGCGGTATTTAATATCTTTGTCAATCTCTGCTTGTCCACCTGTAATAATGTCACCCTCTTTTAATTTATCCAGTTCTCTTAAAAATGGAAAGACAGTCCCACCTGATATTGAAAGTCGCTGCATTTTTTTATTTAATATTCGAAACCCGCCACCAGTCAGTAGACTGGGGTAGTCTTTTCCAGTACCAATGCCAATTTGGAGAAATGGATAAATTGGATGTAGTTTTAGATCGAAGATTTGATTATAAAAGACTGCAGCTAGGAAACGCTTCTTAGTGGATGTTTTTTCAACGATAGAAGACGCGACTGACGCACCAGATCCTATGGTAGTTGATCCCACAGAATATGTGTCGTAATTAATTCCTGCAAAGAAGACTCCACTACTTAATTCGGGCCAAGATTTTCTATACCTAGTTATCTGAAATGATCTTGTGAATTCCTTCTTTACTTTTAAAAAGTTGGAGGATGTATGGTCTATTTCCTGTTGCTTTATTTCAAGAGATACAGTATTAATCATATCATGATCAATTAATATTTCTCTATTATAGATTATTTCTTTCTGCTTGCCGTTAAATAATAAAACCTTATTGTCTAAGCAGAAATTGTCCCCGATTTTGACAAGGTCGTTCAAGATTATAATTATCGCTTCTAATTTTTTTATTTTTTCTTCAGTGGCTCCTAAATATTCCGCAAATGTCATTTGGTGATATAGGGCCAAAGCATTACAGAATCCTGTTCCAGTTATTGGTAGTCTGCTATTAGTATCTTTAATCTTTGTAGCGCTACTTTTCGCAGCTTTTATTTCTTCTTGCAGATCCGCAATTAATAATTTTGATGTTTTAAGACCTAAAATTAACTCATCAATTTCTGTCGGTTGATACAATGCATTTACTATTGCTTTTACGTGACCTTCGAATGAGTCTGTTTGGCCGTTCGCGTTAAAGGTCTGGAAAAATAACGTTTCCAATATTGCAACATTTTCAACAATGGCGTTGATCTCGTCAGTTTTAGCTATACAGACCGCTGACTGCTGAGATTGTATCCAAAGACTCCATTCTATCATGGATGTACTCCTAATCAATTTCAAATGATCTTCATTCAGAGCGTGTGTTACAGCAGTCGTCGAGGCATCTCCTTTTGCCATCGTAGCGGCACTGCTCACAGCTGACGATAGGTCAGAAGATGGTATACCAGTTGTAACGGTACCAAGCATACCAATGAGCGCCGTAAAGAATTGTTCTGTAGTCTCTGCGATTGGATCCTCCGAAATTTCCGACTTGAACGTGACATTGTACTTGTACGGATTAAAGAAGCCAATTGACACCCGTAGCTTATTAGAGTTCGATGTCCAGAGAGGAGCATCTTTGTCAGGCATAATAAATCCTGCTGAATTGCGATCATTCTCAGTTACGTCATGTAAGTAGTAGACATCATCTTTGACAATGTGTAAATAGATGTTTGATTTAATTTTCTCTGCGCTAAGTCGTCGAAAAATATCGTCTTTTTGAGCAATGGAAAATTGAGTTTTAAATACTAAAATCGCTATACAACAAAAAACACATTTTAAATGATGGTAGTAGTTTTTCATAGAATTTGCTGAGTTTTTAGGTTTTAGAAAGGGTTTGTCAGTAAGGAGAGAATATTCAACCTCCCATGGCCATAATAGTCATCAAAATTAGGAGTTCCTTTGTCATCACAACTGTTTACCAGCAATCGAATAACCTGAGATGGGGTCAGATCCGGCCTAATTGACAGTAAAATAGCTACTGCACCGGAGACCATAGGTGCTGATGCCGATGTACCATTGAAATCAAAAATGTAGTCGGAATTTTTGTCGTATCCATTCCCAATTCCAGAATTGTCTGTTGTACAAATGTGAACACCCGGAGCCGTTAGTGTGATCTCGGGCCCAAAATTTGAACCCCATCTTTCATTGTCCATACTTGAAGGGGATTTAAATTCATCCCATTCATTAGTAGCACCTACGGCAACAACACTCTTTGTTTTTGACAGCTTTGCTGGATAATTCACGGATCGATTTTCATTTCCAGCAGCGAAAACCATGACTGCATTTTTGCTAATCGCAAAATCTATTGCATCGTTTATATGCCAACTTGGTATTGCATACCGCCAACTACAATTTATTACTCTCGCGCCCCTCTCCGCGGCATACCTTATGCCTCTTGCGATTGTACTCGTGCTTGTAATCCATTTCCTTTCCTGATTGACTTTCGCAATTCTGACTGGCATTATTTTGCAATTCCATGCAATTCCAGAAACTCCAAGAATATTGTCCGTAGAAGCGCCAGCAATCCCGGCACAGGCGGTACCATGCCCGGCTTCTGGTTGGGGGTCTTGCGAGAAGTCTTGCTCAACCGCATCATAGGCATTTACTATTTTGTCCTTTAGGTCAGGGTGTTTAGTATCTACACCTTCATCAAGAATAGCGATTACAATTCTCGCATCACCACGAGAGACATTCCACGCTGATATTGTCTTAATATCGGCAAACTCTTTTCCACGGGGTTGTCCATTGTTGTAATGAAACCATTGGGAACTTAAAAGAGGGTCGTTTGGGCTTTGGATGTTTGTGGAATTTGGGCCTTTTATGTTATTACTATTTTTACTCTGACTCATAGATAATTTATTGTCGACTATTTGAACAAAATTTGGTTCAATGTATTGAATAAATTCATCTTGAAAATTGTTGATTTGTTCTATTGCCTGGTCTGGAGTCAAATTACTGAAACGAATTACAAAGTGACTATCAGAGGATTCATAGACTTGAACTACTATCATATTGTGATCCTTCAAGTATTTAGTAATCGTCTCCGACGTTACATTTTTCTTAAATTTGATTATGAATTCTCCAGTCAATATATTTTGTGAATTATCGTATTCATACACTGTTGCTATTTGAACTTCTCCAAGATTCCGTTTATTGTAATCCTTAACAGTACGTTTAAATCTTCTTTTCTTCGAATTCCCGCCCAATTTAAATAGTGCATATTCACCGCTACTTTCATTTTTCGATTCATTACTCACTTCAAGATCACGTTGAATCCCTTTACTACCTAATTCGGATATAATTGATATGTCCTTGTCCTTGAAAATTAACCCTGCCTTATCTGTGGCTTTATTAAGCTTGACTTTCTCCCCACCAAGCGTTAGTTCTATTTGCGCCATTGACGGGTTAGAACAGGTAAAAGTTAGATAGAAGAGAAAGCATAGCTTAGAAACTGATCTTAATCTTGAAAACATAAATAGTTGCATTAGATATTTCTTAGATTGCTCCATGTTGTTTGATGGGGTAATTGTGTCGGAAACTGGAATTATTGGCTTGGTGCCAAATAGCAAAAATTGTTCGGGTCACTACGAAGAATAGTTCACTGGTAATAAATTTACAAGAATGATCCCCAGAATGGATATTACTCAACCGGCATTCCAAGGGTCTAATAATCATTTTTAAAATTAGAAAAAATGCAAGTGTAGGTGGGTATTAAAATATATTTAAAAAATTATTTTGCGTGTTCCGCGTTGTGAGATCTTTTTTTGCTGACTTTCTACACAACTGTTCAACACAATGTGTTACTTACTGTAGAATAACAATCCAATGATCGGTGAGCAGATTCCCCGTAAAACAGTACCGATATTTAGATATTAAGCAGATCTCGAAGGTTTCAGTCTTCTGTGTTCTGGCTTACAGGCCCTAAATACGACAGTCAAATATTCTTAGGTAGGTAAAGCTCTGCCGTTGCCGATGGCATTACTCAACTTTTATTAGCAAGGAATTAGAGGCTATTTGGAATTAGCCGCTCGTATTAGGTAATCTTTGAATTATAAGTAAGAGAGCATTTCTTGTTCTGGGGACACTTAAAAGAACGTGTTACACAAGGCCGTAGAGTATTTTTCATCGTTATTTGCGGGATGTTGGTGAGTAAGGTTTACTTGTTTTAAATGTCGATAAAAAAATAATACTGACAAAGGGTAAATCATTAATTAGAAATAAACTTATTATTCGGTATTCCACGTTCAATGACAAACCGTGAGATGATGTTCCTATTAAGTGGAATGCTTATTCCGAATGGCTAGCTTTACCCAGTAGTTTCATGTTAAATGGAATCAGAAGCAATGCGATCTGTACTTACAGACTTTGGTTTCAGTCTATCATACGATTTTTTTGCTTCGCATTCATGTGGAAGAATATGGCAGTGCGCCAGTTAAAATCTGATGCTACCTCGAATATCAAATCAGCGACATCTTTTAAACAAATTTCCATGATTTACGCATTGTCCTTTTGAAGTCAAAAACATAGAGCTAAATTTACAGAAGCAAGAATTTTTATTTGTTGATATTCAGCTAGTTGCAAAAACAGTGTCAACCGGGATTTGTTTGGTTCGCGCATCATGGAACGCATTTAAGAGAATTCTATATTTCATTGACTTTCAACCCATTAAGTTAATCGTTCGAATCCCTCTCTTTCTTCTGCAGGAAATGTTAAAACCATTGAAATTGAGCAGTCCGTCCGCCAGCGGGCTTTCTTTTTGAGCTGCAATGAAGGTTTAGCAACTATTTCTATATGAAATGTCGCACGAACCGTTTTGGATACCATAGAAAATTTGGTATCCAAAATTAAGAATACGGTGAATGCCGGTTAGTAATTATAGTACCTATCCATCAACGCAAATCGTACTCGCATGCGATTCTTTCTAAGGATTTCAAAATATCCGGTTGCCTCATGATGTCTACTCAATCAAGCAATACTTGTGTAGTTCGCTCGGTAGCTTCATTGTTAAGCTAGGTACGACCAAACATCACCTAAACGGATTTGGCCCGCCAAACTTCAACTCGTTCAACGTGCGCGATGCTTCTGAGCAAAAGAATGCAATTAGCATAGTCGGTGAAGGGACGGAAGGAGCTGTGTTGATTTATCAGAATGATCATCTGTAGGTTCACAACTACGAACACAATGTCAGGATCCGTTACAATGGAACTGTCTACAACCTTGGTCGGGTATAGACATCAAACCGTGATCAAGAAAATATGAAAAAGTGCATCCACGTGGCTTTTCTCATTCACCATCACCGTATCGATCCTTGGCGTCATCTGGTTATCAAAGACTTATAACCGCGAAACGGTCGAAACGAGCGCGTGGGTTATTGACAGCTTGGCCTATTACAAAAGCCTTGCAAAGAAAGATCTGCTACCTCCGATCAATGTCATAAGCCGTATGAAGATAGCTACACTCATTTTCTCAATCCTGATTCTGCTGGCCGGGAAAGGTCACACGCGATCTTATGGAAGCGAGCTCTCGGCGCTGACAGCCTTCAAGCAAATGAAACTTTTCGAGCATTTTAATCTTACGTCAATGCTCGCCTCTATCAGTTTGACAATCAAATGAATGGTCACAAATCCCGCATTCCCTTTGCTCTCTTCTTCGACTGTGGGGTTCATACAGGTCTTCAATTACCGCAAAGATTTGACGATCGATCTGCTGGTTGCAACTGCTATCTGCCTTACTACCATGACATTTCTCGGACCGGTGAAGCATTATAAAAGCCAAAGCGGAAATATTTGTAAGGAAAACAATTGAGCAGTTTGTTGTGATGGTGTCGGTTGTCCTTTCGGGCTACATAGCATCCATCATTATTGCCGTTGTCTTCAAGATCGTAACGCAGGCAGTTGCAGGCGCCAACCCGGTGCCGGGCATGCCTTTGTATTTCATTTTCCAGGGTACGGCGTGATGTTTACCTATTATTTTGTCAAGAGCTGTGAACTGATTGATTAGATACTACCAAAGCCGCTCCCTGCCTGGTTCAGCGCCCCATTCCGGAAATCCCTGCAGTCAGGCGATTAAAGATCTGTTATCGTTTGCCAAAGAGGAAGAAGAAACAAAGCTTCCCTGATCATGAAGCTCACAAGGAACTTTACGCTGGAAGAGATGATCAGATCATCGACGGCCAGCCGTGAGGCTTCAAGGAACAATTTAATCCTGGTGCTGAAATCGTTAGCAATTTGCAAGGACTTTGCACAAACATTTTACAGCCGCTCAGGAGTATATCAAGATGCCGACATTTGTCAGCCCTGGATATCGTTGCTTGCGGCCTAATACGGCTGTGGGAGTGTGCGGATAGCCAGCATTTAACCGGCGAAGCGGCAGATTTGCAATCAATTGGTCAAATGGAAAACCGTCAGTTATTGGAGACAATTACGAATGTGAAGCTTCCCTTTGACCAGCTTATTTGAGCGTATGGCGACCAGCGGAATCCGGATTGGGTTCATGGTTCATTTTCAGCGAAAAACATAAGGTAGATCTTGTATGTGGGACGGAAATAAATAGAGTCAGTGTATATGGTGCGTAAAGAGTAGTCCCCTTCGGCTGCTCTTTTTTATTAGGAAAGCTTTTTTGTAACTATATTTATACGTCACTCAATCTTATTAAAATGAAACACAAATTCTATCTGCCTTATCCTTTTGCATTTTCCTTTATAGTTGCGCGGCCGACCACATTCCTCCCATAGCGAAAGGAAATGTTGCCGTATTTGATGAGTATGCATCTGCCGCTGGCTATCCGTCCAATGTTAAGGTTCGATTGGAGGGTGGCGATGCTACGAGAGAGACATTGACTGACAAAGATGGCGATTGGTCATTCAAGGACGTGCCTGCCGGAACATACGATATCATACTATCCAAGGAGGGCTTTTCCACATACAAAATTTTGAGAACTCCTCATGTTGGAGTAGCCTTGCTACCGTGCCGTACAGCGATGTCATACCGCTGTACAAAAAGACGACTCAAGTTGTCTTAAAAGCGGTGATTTTTACGGTAGGGGACGATGCCATTGGGGGCCGCGGTTATGGAATTCTTCCTGATCAATACTTCGTCGCATTAATCGGACATGCTGCACCAACTCACCTCAAAATTATGTAGCCTGTTTCATGAAAAAAGGATCAGGAGGATTAGGCTATTATGAACGGCAGTATAAGGCTATGGGCTTCAAATCAGGAGATAAGATCTCAATTAAGTTTTATGATACCATCCCAATCTTATATAGTTATTCGATCCAAATGTAAATGAGATGATTTTGCGAATCTATCGGAAGATTATAAAGAGGTCGTTTTTACACTAGATTAACAGGTTAGCTGCTTTGTGTATTAAATAGTACGCTGATTATTTACTCCCAATACCCTCAATTCGGGTGAGTTATTCCTTATTTGACATATCAATCTTTCCCATGAAGCAACTTATACTCATCTTTCTCGTCTTATCAAGGCATTTAAACTGTTTTGCTGTCATACGCTACGTCAGAGTCGGCGGCGGCGGCCTACAAACCGGTGACAGCTGGGCCAATGCATCGGGAGACCTCCAATTGATGATAAACCAATCGTCGAGCCTTGTGCTGGACACTATTTATGTTGCCGAAGGCACGTATGTCCCCAGCCGTCCAGCGGATGACCTTAATACTCTCGATGCAACAAACCGAAACAATGCCTTTACTTTCACTAGAAATATTCAGGTTTTTGGTGGTTTTGCTTCCAGTGGCAATCCGACATTTATAGAAAGAAACCCAGTTGTCTATAAAACAACGCTCAGTGGGAACATTGGCGAAGCAGGTGTTTTATCCGATAATGTTTACCATGTGGTTATTACTGTCGGGACAGCAATAACTAGGGATTTTTTAGTGGATGGATTTAATATAATTGACGGATTTGGTGATGTCGGAAATGGTATGTACGTTAATAATGTTATCATCTTTGAAACTCAAGGGGCGGGATGGTGCAATCTCGGAGGTAGCCCTACGATTCGCAATACGGTTTTTACAGGCAATGTTATTGGACTCGCCGTTATTGGAAACACCTACTTTACAGGTTATGGTGCGGCGTTTTTTAACGATGGGGCCCTGAGTTTTTAAACGTAGCTTTTATCAATAATAACAATACTTCACCTCGAGGCACGGGAGGAGCATTTTTTAGCATGGGTGGGAATTCCGTTTTTACAAATGTTCTCATGCAGGGAAATTATAGTTATGAGGGTGGAGCTTGGGCTCAAGCATTCAATAGCTATTATGCAGGTAGTGCAGAATTCAACAATGTTACCATTGTTGGAAATAGCGGATAGAGGTGTTGCCTTTGCCCTTGCATATTCTATTAAGCTCACTGCGAACATTTGTATCATTGCTAATAACATCTCATTAAGGGGACAGACGATTGATATAAGTTCAATTGATTCCTGGTACCCTGCCCCTGTATTTATATTCAATCACAGCCTCGTCCAAGGATTTATCGGTGGTGGAAACCAGAATTTAGATGGAACTGTCGACCCTCGATTCGAAATTCCGTTGACTGGCAACTTTGGGCCGACGGCAAGCGGAAATTACAGGCTCAAAGCAACAAGCCCTTGCATTAACAAGGGAGCAAATCTGGTGTGATCACGGACCTGGACGGTCAGGAACGCATTATTGAAGGAACTGTGAATATGGGTGCGTACGAATACAACGTTCCGCTGTCAGTTACCTTGGTTAAATTTGAAGTGTCGAAAGAAGGGCAGACCGCCCACTTAAAATGGTCTACTACTGATGAAACCAATAGTAACCGCTTTGAAATTGAACGCAGTCATAATGGCAGAACCTGGAACAAGATTGGAATGGTAAAAGCTTACAACGAAAGTAGGGTTTTAAGGGATTACCGATATGCTGACTGCACACCTGATAGAGGAGAGAATCTGTATAGGCTGCGTATGGTTGATAAGGATGGAATTTTTGCATACAGCCATATTGTCATTATCGAATTTGATGGTAATTCACCAGATGTTTTTATATATCCCAATCCTTCCGAGGACAAAATCAGTATTAGGGATTATGCTAATGTAAAGGAACTGATCATAAGTGACCTGAATGGCCGCCCGCTTTATCATTCCAAATCATTTTCACAGGGCAATGGAATAGTTGAGATTAAGAGCCTTGCCCAAGGAGTGTACATCATAAAATTAAAACATGTGAATGGGAAGGTCTTGTCACACAAAATAGTAGTTAGTGAATAACAAAATTCGTTTGTTCACTTGTACTCAAAACGGAGAACAGAGGATCCTTGTGATTTACTTCGATTATTGGAGCAAATAGGACTTTTCCCCACAGCAATGTGATCATTGCTCAATTTAGGCTAATAAATTTTCACCAATCAACTACTGGGATTCCGGAAATGGCTTCATACTAATCTTTCAATGGATTTGTAGCAAGTCCTGATATCCTCGATGTGCACATCAACTTATTTGTCGAAAGCGTGCGGACCTCCGAAAATCGCGTCTAGGCGCTCCGAAATTCGGCCCGTAATATTTGCCCATCTATCCTCTTTTATACTTTGATGGGAATAAATTACCATCAGGTGCGCAGACCGGTCATAATGAAGCACCATTGTTGCGTAGGCCGTTCTTGTGCTTTGCTTTCAGCTTAAACTTGCTGCTCATTGCGCCGTATTCATACACGACCTCCACCTCTTGGTAATGTCGCCGCTAGTTGAATTGTCCATATTTTTATTCTTATATTATTATTCTATTGATTTTTTGAAATGCGGATTATATCTTTCGGCAATCAGACCAATCCTTACATGCTCAGAAATCATGTGAGAATGAATGACCCACTGGTAAAAGATTTGTATTGTAGTTGTAAAGCCGGTGCTTTTGGTGCCGGCTTTTTTCGTTGGGTTAGTCAAGAAAAAAACCACGGGTGTAATCGGATTAAAAAGGCTACCATGCTGATCGATTACAGGTGTAAGCGTCAGCTAAGCATGTGTCGTGTGAAATAGGGCTCCATCTGATTGGATGGATCTTTCCTAGGCTTCTTTGATTTTGTATAACGTTAACTTATAAAAGTAAGATTGGGGGTCATTTCGTACGGAATCAGGAAGCCTTTCATTTGTTCGTTTATACGGTCGATGGGCTATTGAATTCCATCGGCATTGACCAGCATGTAATTAACGATTTTCTTTTCCTTGCCGCTTTTTTTGTCAACAGAGAAGTAAATCACCTTTGCTTTGAACCATTGTTCGCATTCTTGGTAGTTGAACCGATCAGCAAGGTGCATGCGGGTGATGCTTTCAACTGAAATTCACCTGCATCGGTCAATGAGCTTGCAACATTTCGCTTCTGCTTCGGTGAACGAGACCGAATCGATCAAATACACTTCATTGACTGTTTGCAGAGAGCCCGCTTCGTCTCGTTTTGATAGCGGATTTTGCAGAGATACCAGGTAGCCATAGATATGATTTAGAGTCTGAAATTGAATGCTTTGAGCGTGTGATATCAGAGCAGAAAGAGCTGCATTATAATAATTGTCAGCGCGAGCCCGGCCAATTGGGCGCAGGCGAAAAGGGTTCGAAATGTGATGATCATATTTGTTCGAGCATGTCAAAGATTATTATCGAGTTGTGTTGTCGCACTAGCCGGGGAAATATCAATTTCCTAGATAGGGTGGAATATTTGAGTGCCGCTGGAAATAAAAACTTGCCTTAGTTAAGTATTGAGTTAACTGCGGATTTACTTACACGCAATAGTTAAGGGATAAATAATACTAAATAGGTGAATTATTGTATTATGTTGCTATGATTATTATTTTGCAAGACCGTAAACTCCCTCATGAAGAAAATTATTTTACCCGCAGTCATTTTGACTGTCTTAGCCGTTGCCGTTGCCTACTTTGTCTAAATAACAGATCGTTGACAACTGGACTTACAAAAAATCAGGTCTTTCGCGAAGTCTTGCCAGAGAGCATGTCCAAATCTATTGACCTTACCTCTGACACTCTCATTTTGCGCTTTCCTCACAATTGGATCAGCTACGGAGATGAACATTTGCTTTTGATTTTTAAAAATGATACTCTTATTCATTACAGTAGAAAGGCTCGACATTAAGCTATTAACCACAGACCACATGGGTTCAATGCTGTTAAAAATTAGTAATTTCTACCGAGTGATACCCGTAGCAATTTGAGTCCTCAATTTTAATGGCTGTAAGCTCGTCTGACTCGACCTCAATTTGGTTACGCTTTCTTTAATTTCTGAGCGTATAACAGATAAGTGCGTCAACATTTCATAATAATCACTGCACTCAATTCTGATATCTATGTTAATTGGTTTGGCTCTGTCAAATTTTAACTGTTTTCAATGAGGGCATGAGCTCAAACACTTTGCGCACATATCGGCAACCATTCTGACTGTTTCAGGCTCAAAGCATATTCTGCAAAAGGATGGTCAAAACCGCAATATGCCTTACCAGTTCGAGGATTTATAACATGGGCCTTTGTCGGTCTTTTAGTGCTAACATTACTGAAATAAGGGGTCATTTCAGAGGTTTCCACAAAGTCCCAGCTATTAAAACTGTGAGCATTTAGCCTTGACAATTTTGGTATAGGTTCGAATCTGTTATGGTTTTAAACTGTCTCAAAGTAACCCGCGAGACGGGGCTCGAATTGGTATGTCGGGCGGCACATTGCTAAACCCTTTTTCTAAATCTGATCTTTAATGCTTTGGTTGGTATTTCTATTCGTCGGCAATTTTCCGGTTGATATCACGGCCAAACGATTTGCCAAGGGAAAGAGCTGTATTTTGATACATTCAGCTTTCAGCTTCGGAAATCCCTGATAAAGGGCATTCGGCTTTTTGTTGCCGACATCGATCGACCAGCAGTTTTTCTCGTGCTTCAATTCTTCGGGTACAGCGTCCACCATGATCTGAATGCTGGCCGATCCTGTGCGACGAATTGTAAAGCCTGTAACCGGTTCAAGCACAACCAGGTCAATCGATCCTTGAACCTCGTTTTGAAGGGCTGACCAGCGGAAGTTCTCAGTGCTCCATAGACCAAAAACATCTCGTCCAGCGACATTTCGACAAAAGAGATGGGTTAGTGCCAGGCCTTGCCATTGGGCGTCTTTTGAAGTTCTTCCGGCTTCGGAGGGTTGTTTAATCGTTTGGTGAAGTTTTCCAGTTTGACGCGAAGATCATCCTGTACTTCCTGAAAAATAGGAGTTGTCATTTTGATAGATTTAGAATTGGTTGACTAGGCAATAGGGAGACAGGCACTGTAACCCTCGGACCTAATTGCTAAAGTGCGGTTATGATTATACGTTGATCAAGTGCAGCACGGTTTGGATTACGCTCGTGATCGTCGTCGGGCCAAAAACCGCAGTTGCAATAAGGATTGCCACACATGCAGCGGCTACGATCAGGATGAATTGGAACAGCCAGTACAGGTACACTATCATGATCCAATGGTTGTTCGGTTCTTTCATCGTCCACGTGTTTGAGCGTTGTTGACAGTGTAAATGAGAAGCGCGGCAAACACTACAATTCCCATTGTAATCAGGTCAGTCCAGTTCAGGCGATCAATAACAGACTCAATGAATGAGTCGGCCATTGAAGCCACACAAAGCAGCAGCATGAGGATGATCGCGGCGCGCATTATTCAGCCTTGGTTAAACTGGTTGCCTGGAAAGAAGGTCGAGTCCGGCTTTAAAATCTTCGTGAGCTTTTTTGCCGTCTGTTGTATTGAAGGCATATTTCTCGATCCAGATCTCCAAGTCAGCAGCCATGTCATTGAACACATTTAAATCCTGGCTTCTGACTTGATTTCCAGCAGCGGCGGCTCCCTTTAAAACTTTTTTGGTAGGCCCTGGCTCATTGGCTGAAAACGCAACAAGCTCGCTTATTATTGTTACAACTGTCGGAACGGGTATTTTCTTGGCTTCGAGCTCTGCTTTACCCGCTTCAAGCTTTTCGCGGTCTCCTTTGATCTTGTCCTCTTTCGCTTTCAGTTCATCGGCTTCGCTGCTTGTTCGATATGCTGGGTTTCAAGCTTATTAGCCTCCTCCAGAATCAATTTTAAAAGATCGATTGTGGTCTTTAATGGATAACTATGGCATAGGTGTTAAGGGATTGCTTGAGAAAATCGGTGGAAGTAGAGCGACTTATTTTAATATTTAAAAGGCTATTCTAAGCCGGATTTTAAAACAACCGTTGCCATCCTTAATGGTTTTCCAGAGATGTCAGCTGAATGGTGGATGCGTGGAGAAGGCCCTATGCTGAAAACCTCTGTATTATCGAAAGAAGAGGCTGACAGCATTATTGCAGAAAACAAAGCGATCAAAGCTCTGTGCCGCGCGGAGCTGATGGGAAAGCCTAAGGGTGCGATCCTTTGCCCAGATGGAGAAAGAGAAACGCGTAAACACCAGTTTAAATATACCATGAAGTCTTTAAGAGGAAAACGCAATTCAAAATCTATATCGGTTTGTATCCCTGAAGTAAAAGTGCCTTCCTTATCGGACCTTTCCGGTAAGGAAGGCACACCTTAAAAAGGGCTCAAATTCTAAGGGTTGGTTACCATATTGGATACCAAACCGCATTTAAAGGCAAGGAAGGGCGATTTTCAAAGCCCTCTCTCTTGCCCCAATCCCCTCAAACCAAACTATGATACCCCAATTTCCTATAACTCTCAAACTGCTCTTCGGTGAAGAACTGGTCTGATGTTGGCTGCTGGGGGAATAGGGGGTTTTGCATTTTGTATTCCCGGATGTCGGTTGGTTCGTCGCCGGTGATGGCGGTTTTGATGTAGATGAGCTTTCCGGGCTTTGCGTTTCCGGGGTATTTAATTGTTCCTTCGGCTATATGTGATTTGCAAAATCTGGTCTTTTCGTCATTGGATGTAATGCTGTCTGTGTTAATGACTATTTCAACGCCGAAATCGATCCGGCAGCGTCTTACTGCCATGGCAAGACCTTCACAAAGCGATTTGTCGTCTTCTTCGGCGTCTGACAGGATGATCAGGCTGCACCTGCGCCGGACCAGCTCGTAAAGGCCCATATTGTCAAAATGTCCTCCGTCTGACAAGCTTACATATTCGGAGCTTATATCGGATTTGCCGATGAGATCGGAAACCAGGTAGGCCAGACCGAAAAAGGGCTCCGGATTTTTCCATTTTTTTGTCCGCGGATTGCCGATCCACCATCCTAATTTGACATTAAATACACTCAGGAGAAATGCGGTTGCGGTCGCGGAATGGTAACCCATGTTCGGATTGACGGCCGCACCCGAAATGGCCATGGCAGTTCCCAGTGTCGGGCCGCCTCCAAATTCGGACGTTGGACGATAGCCGTAATTTGAGACGCCATTTTTATCATAGGCAGCCGCACGCGTCGCGCTGAAATCGAAGCCACAAAAAAGTGGAGAAAAAAGGAATGATTCCGCTTTGCGGTCCTGCCTGTCCAGCTCAGAGACCACTGTTGCATTGAGGGCGGTATTAATGAGCGGGTAGGGGCCATAGTAACTTTTCTTGACAAAATCTTCGAGCGGAATGTCGTCCTTGCTGTCAAAACCGGTGAAACTGTTGGCGGTTTGCATGCGATCGGTGCGGCGACGTGTTGCGCCCAAATAGGCGCGGATGAGCCTGTTGCGGTAAAAGTGATGCAGCGTGAATTCGTTTACGCCTGCCCGCCAGCTCAGTAAAGCGGTCAGCAAACCCAGAATGATGGTGTTCAAAATTGCAAGACAGAACTCGCCAAACCGTGTTTCCGCATGCCATAAAGCAATTCTTTGAAAATAATTTAATGTTGCCGAGCCGATCAGGACAAAACCGATCATGAAAAGATAAGGCACGGCACGCACGAATATTTCTTTTACACTTAAACCGCTCTTGTCCTGGTTTTCTCCGGATGTTGTAGAGCTGAAAGCCAGGCGGACGCCAGCCCCTACAAGCGCCATCCAGCCGCCGAGTAACCCGACAAATGATTGAATTTCCGCCTGCCCGATCCGGCTCACAAGTTTTGGTAAGATAAAAACTGAAATAGTCATCACAATCCAGATCACTATGAAACGATGCAGCACCGCGCCGGTCCGTCCCCACCATTCGCGCCGTTCGTCAGAAAAGAAAATGCCCATAATGAACATTCTGATGACCACGGCAACGCTCATAACTTCAAGAACAATAGGTAGTCCGAATGTAAATGCCTGGGTTTTGATACCAATGATACGTGTCAGCTGAGAGAGCCAGCCTTCCGTTGAACTATATACGATCTGTGTGGAAGGGGACGATTCCCGCAGGCTTTCATAGAATTTCCAAACGCCCGCCATGAGCAGGAATGTCGCCGCTACTGCCACCGCTGAGGAAACGACAATCAAGGCAAATGCAATGTATTTATTGCCAAAACGCTCATGTCTCTGATAATTGCCGGCGTAGGCAATGGCCACAATGCAAATGAGAGCAACCGCAGCCGGCGCCCCAAAAATCAGAAGCTTGTCTGTGAGCAGATAAGTATCTTTCGCGACCTTGTAAAGCCAGGTTGATAAGAAAAACGCCGACACAAGCGCCCATCCAACCAGATAAACGGCCAGCAAACTATTCCTTCCATATTTTAAAATGCCTTCTTGCGGTAATTCTTTATCGAAGGTCCGCATTCCGTAGCCGGCGAGAAGAGTCCCTATAATCAGCATGACGCAAGCAGCAGCGGTTGTGGGGAACTGGACATATTCTACGTCCTCCGCGAGCCAATCCCAACATTTATACACCGTTTCAATGCCCGATAATACAGCGCAGAGCAATATCAGGAGAATGCTCTGGTTAATGAGCGTGTTCCTGATCCATGTAATGCCTATCGTCCAGGCGTCGGTGGACATAATGCTCGCATTAGGCGAAAGATAGTTGCTGTACATGCGTAACCAGCGGAGTGGATGCACCTCGTCTGCCATCGGATCGGAAGACTTGCGGGTATCGAGGCGACTGATAACTTTTGAAATGGAGCCTGATCGGTAGATCCACGAGAGCAGCCAGGAACCAATATAACCGCCGCCCGACACAGTTGACAAATAATCAATATGATGTAAAACGCCTTTTTCTGCCAATTTTTGAATGATACCCAAATTAAAAGTTGCGGAGCGAATCCCGCCACCGGAAAACGCCAGCGCTGTAAGTTGCATCTCTTCGGCCCTTTTAAGGGGATCCTTTGTATGTCCCGGCGGTGGCGATTGAGGAAAATGGTGCAAAAACTCGCTGCCATCCGGACCGGCTGAATCAAACTTGTAAGATTCCGCTTTTTCGCTTCCCGGGTCTTGCTGGCGCTTTTCCCGCGCTTTTGCAATCAGGTCCAATTCGCGGTTGAATGTCATGTCAAACGAAACAGGATTTTCCCTCACTACCCAATCGAAAAGCTCGCTGTCATCACTTAATAAAACGGCACCTACTTCCAGCCTGTTGCCGGTCAAAGAAGTTGCTTCGCTGATTGCAACCGCGTCATAATCAGCTGCTTCGGAAGCATTTCGTCTTTCAAAATAGGCAGAAATAGTCCAGCCCTCCGGCCCGGCAGGAAGGCCTGACCACCATTTCAATGCGTCCTCGTTGTGTTTGTCCGAGAGCAAAGGGTCAGGTTTTCCGTCATTGAAAACCTGATAGATACGCTGGTGTTCCTTATTTTTTTCACCCAATGCCGAAATCAGCAATGCTGGCATATAATGAATGGTTTTGGCCAGGATCAAACGCTCCCCGGGCTTGCTGTACAAAATATGCCTGATATTTCGCCTCCATTCATCGGGTGCCATCAATAGAATAGGCGTGTTTCCGAACAAATTTTGGGAAAACACAGCTTCGTCTTGCACACGCCAGCCGTCGAGCCAATCAAGTAATCCTTTTGTAATATCAAAAAATGCGGTGAGTAATGCCTGATCTACGTCAGCAGATGGCAGGGAACAAAAAAGGATTTCTTTGATCCGGTTAACCCGCTTTTCGTCCAGGCTATATTTATCATCGGCATCAGGTTCTGCCGACGACAATTCAATATCGGCCACATGTTGCTTAAAGAAGGATAACTCTCGGCGTACGGCAGGCATGTATTCTGCATCGCGCATGCCCCGTGTCAAAATGTTCTTATCCTTTGAAATATCCTGCAGCAGCGTCAGGAACGAAATGGCTTGCGAGGCGAGGTCGGTAACGATGTCCATACATGAGTATATAATGGCCAGGCACCGAAACGGAAAGGCGCTTCATGTTACCAGCTTAGTTTGATTGCACTCCTGGTATAATCTATAAAAAAAGAAAATCACACTAACCAAATTCATGAGATATTGATTTAGCGGTAGTTAATGTTAATGCGGATGGTCATTGTCAGTTGCCGTCCGCATTTTTTTACAATATTGTTTAAAAGCAGTCTAAATACGGGTTACTTTTGTAAGGCTGCCTTTGAGTAGGAGCCATCATGAGTGAATTAAGGTAAAAAAATGACGCATCAGGGAGAAATGAGTTGTGATCCGGTCCTGGACGAAATAAAGAAAAACCATTTTTGGCAGTTTCCAGATTTTACAGGACATGCCAGAGAAGAAGTTACCGAACGTGATCTGATTTACGACGACGAAAGGACAAAAGGAATTGGAAAGGAGCTGATTACCGAAGGCTTATTTGTTTGGTACGGACATTTTCAGGTGCTTTCCGACAAACCGCTTCTTGTGAGGTCGTCGGGCTCCCATATCCAGATGAATTTCAGCTTGCAAAGCAGCACGACGTATTTTTCCGAAACGGCTACCAAACCATTTGTCAGGTTCAAGACGCAGCAGCATAACTTGTTCCTCTTGCCTGAAAGAAATCTTTTGGTGCAATGGAAGCCCAATGAGCAGGTGGAGGTCTTTGCGGTCAATATGAGCACGGAATTTTTCTTCAACAACCTGCCGGCGTCACATCCGCTTTGCAAACACTTCCAGACGGGAATAGACGCACTTTTGCCAGCATTTATGAGCATGCGGAACCTGCCGCTTACTTCCCGAATGATTTCCTCCCTGTTCGAGATCCTGAATTGTACTTACAGCGGGTATTACAAAAGCTTATTTATCAAAGCCAAAGTGATTGAGCTAATGGCTTTGCAATTTGAACAATATGAGCAACTTCCTTTGCCGGACATCACATCCTCATTGAAAGAAGCGGACAAGGAAAAAATGCATCTGGCAAGAAAAATCCTGTCTGAGAATCTGGATAAAACGTGGTCGCTGAAAGATCTTGCTCATCAGATCGGGACAAATGAATTTAATCTCAAAAAGTATTTCAAAGAAGTTTTCGGCAAACCTGTTTTTGGTTATCTGCACGATCTGCGGATGGAAAATTCAATGTTGATGTTGCAGCAACCGGGAAGTAAGATCGGAGAGATTTCTCAAAAAACAGGATACAAAAATCCCACGCATTTCACCGCAGCATTTAAAAAATATTTTGGAATTCTGCCAAACAAAATCCGCATTGGCATGTTCAATCTGATTCACTTTTCAGAATATATCGTACAGCTTTTTTCGGAATATGTGGGTGAAACTTCCATGGTTGAGGTGATCTGAGATGAAATATTTCCTTACGTTTCTTGCCCTGTTTTTTTCATTCGGAGCGCATGCCCAGGTTTTGCGGAAAAGGACCACCATGCTCATGGGAGGCCGTTTTGACATTACAATCGTCGCCAAAGATTCAGCGGGAGCAGAAAAGAATATTGATGCGGTGATCGCTGAAATCACGCGGATAGAGAACCTGATCTCTGATTGGAAACCCACGTCCCAGGTTTCAGAAGTGAATGCCAATGCGGGCATTCGTCCCGTAAAAGTCGATCTAGAGGTTTTTGAATTGACAGAAAGGGCACTTGCACTTTCAAAGTTAACCCGCGGCGCATTCGATATCAGCTTCGCAGCCATGGACCGCATCTGGAAATTCGACGGCTCTATGACCGAAATGCCATCTGCCGGGAAGATTGCGAAATCCGTTGAAAAGGTTGGTTATCAAAACATTATCCTCGATAAAAAGCACACGACTATTTTTCTGAAAAAGAAGGGAATGAAGATCGGTTTTGGAGCATTGGGAGAAGGTTACGCAGCGGATCAATGCCGGGATATGATGTTAAAAAAAGGCATTAAAGCCGGGATTGTGAATGGCTCGGGCGATATGAGTGCCTGGGGAAAGCAACCGGACGGCAGCGATTGGGTGATCGGCATTACGGACCCGAACCGCCAGGGAGAACTTTTTGCCGTGGTGCCGCTTCGTCAGGGAGCAGTTGTGACTTCGGGCAGTTATGAAAAATTTGTTGTACTCAACGGCAAGCGCTATTCGCACATTATCAATCCCGCAACGGGTTACCCGGCAAGCGGACTTACCAGCGTAACGGTTTTCGGCCCCAGTGCTGAGCAGGCGAACGGTTTCAGTACTTCGTTAATGGTGATGGGAAAACATGCCGGAATGGAATTGATCAATGATTTTCCGGAATTCAGCTGCATCATGATTACGGACGAGGGTAAAGTGCTCACCTCCCGGAATTTTGATATTTCCAAATATCAAGCTCAATAACAATCCATCAGCACCTGGCCGTGAGACTGATAATAGCTGATATTTTTTCCTAAACGAGCCTGGCAAATATCATCCAGCAATGCTATCACATTGTTTTGCATCGACAACGACCCGCAAAGCATGATCACGCCATTATTTTGCAGTGTGTCCGCTACAAAAACTTCGTCCCTGGCCAATAAGTCCCGAACATATTGTCGCTCTCCCTCGCGGGAATAGGCAATGTGCAGACTTGCTAACTTTTTGTCATTCAAATTATTATCAATCGCCGATTTATAAATCGAAAAAGAAGCCTGGTCCCGGAACCCACAGTATAACCGGCAGTTAGCATTCAAATTTCGCTGATCGATCATGCCCAGGAATGGTGCAATGCCTGTTCCATTGGAGATCATGATGACGGAAGTTGCTTTTTCCGGAAAATGAAAATGCTCGTTCCCAACGATCCGTGTGCTGATCACGCTTTCTGCATTAAGGCGGTACAAATAATCAGAACCCAAGCCTCCTTCGTGCAATTTCACGCTCAATTGAATGTTGTTCCCAACCTTACCAATGGAATAAAGGCGCTCGCGATGATCGTTGGCCGGATAAATAGCCAGCAAATCACCCGAAGTGAAGTTAGTTCGTTCATTTGCCCGAAAGCTGATTAAAAATGACTCTCCTGCGGCGGAAACGGTTGTTTTACGAACCACTGTCAGCTCTTGCAGGGGTTCTTGCCGGGCTGCCAGTGAATCAGCTGAAACTGCGAGCTCTACACCTGCCTGTTGCGCCCAGCTGGCTGCCCACTGCCCGAATTCATCCGGGGATTTGTCATTAACGGTATGGATTTCGAGCGAAGGAATGGCCCATTTCTGCTTTGCAAAAAGGTTATCAACCTCAAAAGCGAACTTGCAAAAATCAGGATACCCGTGCGAACCGAAGCCCACTACGGAGAAACGGATAGGATTGGGCTGCTGATGCTTTTCCAATTGCGCTGCGAACCGTACAGCATTGGTGGGCGGGTTACCTAGCCCGTATGTCGCCGCCATCACGATCATGTTCGAGGCTTTTGGAAAAACCTGATAATTATTTAATTCCGTAACAAAAGCCGATTTTCCGCCCGCAATAAGCTGTTTATGAACGGCATTGGCAAAGCCAAAAGTGCTTCCGTTTTCGGAGCCCACGAGAATGATAAACTCGCTTTCACGGGCAGTGTACTTGTTTTTTACCCGGTTGGCCCTGCGCTTGAATGTCATGGCAAAGCCAGAGTAAATAAAAAACAGGATGTTCCCTGATGCAACCGCCAGAATAACTGCCCAGATCGCGTTTGTACGGCCAGTGTGCAGGTCCAGGTTCAGTTCGGTAAGCATTGCGGCAGTCGGGTAATTGACCTCACTTAAAATGTCCCCGGTGATCTGGTTCACAGTTACTTCGCGATCGTTGAGTTTTAATGTATAATAATCCTCGGGATCTTCTGAAAACGGGAATTCTACGGTTTGGATTTCTGACAATGTTACCTTTTTAAAAATCTCAAAATCGGCCGGGTTTTTAACAGGCTCCGATTTTATTGCATCAAAATCCACTTCCGCCGACACCTTAGGGGATTCAATAATTCCAAAACGGGCGAGGGACAAATAAGTGCCGCTTAATGCAATGATAAAGATCGGGATGAGTGATAACCTGCCAAGCACCACATGGTAATACTGGGCGAAATTATCCCTGACAATGCGCGTAAAAAATCGTCTGAGGCCACGCTGCCGCTGAATGATCAGCATTGTGCCCGAAATGGTGATGAGCAGCAGCAAGAAAGCCGTAAGGCCGATCAGGAAACGGCCGGTTTCGTGAATAAAAAGAGAGCGGTGTAAAGCGGTAACCCATTCAAAAAATTCACTTTTTGGTGCGGGATAACCCAGTATCCTGCCAGTTTGCGGATCAATGTAAGCTTGCAGCTTTTTTCCTTCGGCATCGGAGCCTTTGATCTGAACAAACTGATTTTTGTCAACCGTCAACTCGCTGATTTCCGGATATAATTTTCTTAAAACCGGAAGGGTCTGCGCGAGCGTCGTTTCATTAAAATTGTCGGTGCGGTAGGGTAGGACTTTTTCCGATAATGGCTGGAATGCCAGGATGATGCCGGTTACGGAAGCGAGGGTCAGTAAAAGAAAAGAAGACACAGCCAACGCGAGGTGGCTGTATCTCCATATTGAAATGGTCATAGGGCACTCATTGCATTAATTTGGGCTGAACCGGACGTAGCGGATATATCCGGTGCCTTCGTTTTTGGCAGAAAGCGCCTCGGTGGTTAATGGTATTTCGAGATCTTTTACATGGTATTTCTGGTCTTCCACTGCGCTCTCAAAACGGATTTTGTAACCCGCATTGATTTTAGCATTATCAATCTCGAACACATTCACGCTGCGGTCGCCACCTGTGACGGATGCTCCAGTGATGGCGCTGATATTGGTTTTTTGTTTTGATTGGAATTTATGCCATTCCTTCATGCTGTTATACCACTTTTTATCCGGCCCAAGTACGTACAAGGTTTTTTCGTAAGCACCTTTGCCATTAATGAGCGAGATTACAATGTATGCGCCTTCACCCATGTAATTGGTCATCTGGATCATGCATTTGTATTTGCTGGTGCCCGTTGTTTGTGCAACAGCCGCATGAGGTCGGGCAATGGTCAACGTGAAGAAAAGGAGTGTTATTTTAAGTAAATCAGACATGAAAATTATTTCAGGAAATTAACAGTTACATTGTTTTTAGACAGCGATTCGTTCTCGCCGGCAAGGTCAAAAGCAGTTTCTTTGAAGTTGGTTTCAATCTCCTTTTTGGCGCCGATCGAAAGCAGATATTTGAGCATTGCATCATCCTTGGAAACCATCGCCGCTTTGTGCAACGCTGTAATCCCCTCCGTGTTTTTTGCATTCACATCAATCTGATAAGGTTCCAAAAGTTTTACCAGCGCAAGGTCATTTTTCGCTACTGCTACGTGATATAATGTGTTGCCATTTTTGGCGGGTGCTGCAACTTTGAAACCTTTATCCTGCAAAACCTTCAGTTTCGGCGCAAATTCATTTGCCGTCCTCGCATTGTAGGATTGTGCAAGGTAAAATGCCAGGTTATCGCCGTTTTTGTCAATCATATTAATGTCGGCACCCTTGCCAATCAGATACCCGATCACTTCCGGAGAATTGCTGCGAACCGCCATTGCAAGCGCGCTAACGCCCTTTTCGTTGCCTTGGTTAATGTTTTTAACAGTGGAAAGTAATATTCCAATGGTTGCTGTGTCGCGATTGCTGGCGGCGGCATTCATGAAAACGGTGTTGCCATCTTCATCCGCTTTGTTGACGTCCACACCTTTGCTTAGGAAATATTTGATGATTTCTTCCTGCTTAGGCTTGCGAACAATGGCATGCAATGCGTTTTCTCCGTTCTTGCCGATGACCGTTGGTTTCAGTTTCAGGCTTTCCAGATATTGATAAACTTCTATCGGGTTAGCACCTCCGCGTGAGCCCTGTGCCGCCATTAGGATAGCATTCGAATTTGCTGGAACTCCTTTGGCCAGAAGCGCTTTCAGCACCTCGATTTTGCCCGCCCGTGCAGCATAACTGAATGCGTTATTACCGGCGGCATCGGTGCTTTTAAGGTCCAGGCCTTTTGAGATAAAGTAATTGGTCAAAGCCAGGTCCTTATCATTGGCAACACCAATCAGCAATGCATTGGCACCATCATTGTTCAAGTCTTTTTTCAGATCGGCACCGTGCGCCAGGCAGATGTCGTAAACCTTAGTGTTCTGCTGACCGCCACCCGCTGCAAAATTGATCGGGGTAGCACCGTGGCCATCCACATAATTTCCTTTCGCGCCTTTTGCAACAAGATATTCCATCAGCTCCACATTGCCGCGCATGGCTGCCCAGTGCAGGTAAATGCGGCCATCGTGGGTTGCCTTGTCGACTGTGTTGCCCGGCTGGGTAAGCAGATATTCAATGGTAGGATTGGGGGCACCGGCGTTGATCGCCAACACGACCGGATCAAACATATTGTTATTAAATTGAGACGGATTGCTTCCTTTTTCAATTTCCGCTTTTACTGCATTTATATCCGGGGAGGTTTTCCAGAACGACTGTTCAAGAAGCACATTTTGCTGAGCCTGAGCAGCAAATGAGAAGAATGCGCAAGCGGCAATAAGAAGTTTTTTCATACAAAGACGAATTAGTAGATACTGGGTTAACCTGATGCGTTTTCCCTGTTTTGAGAGTCAAGGTGCACAAAGTTAAACGATAATTGGTCTAAATATGGATTTAAATGAAGTTTTTGAGATGAATTAAATGGTAAAAAGACAAGTCATCTTAATACCCCGCTTGAAACAACATACTTCGAAAGCTCTTTTGCGAATCTCTGCGCACCCTGCTCGCTGAGGTGGCAAACGTCGCAAAAGGTTGCTGAATCTTTTGGCATAACCGCCGACATGTCGAAAAAGTAGGTTTGCTGTTCGCGATGGACTTTTTCCAGCATTTCGTTATGTGTCCGAATGCCTTTGAGCACATTTTCGGGTTTGCCCCATGTGGTAACGGGCGATACCATATAGCAGGGAGTGAAATACTTTTTGTCGGTGGCCTTACCCGTCAGCTTCACGCCGGTGGGGAAATATGATGCATACTTCACCAGCAGCAGCGGATCTTGCTTTTCCCTGGCCAGGCGGGCAATGGCGCTGATGTTGTCATAATAGGAAGCTGCGGTCTTAATATCTTTGCCATAGGCGGCATAGTTCGGGTCCACCTCGTCGTTGCTGATGTAATTCCGGTGCCTGAGCTTATCCTTAACGTTTTTATAGAGTAAATGCACGGCGTAGGGCATCACGGTAATGTTCATTTCCGGGTGGAGCAAGAGCAGGTTTATCTCGTCGTACCATTTGATATGGCTGTAATCGGCATAGAACATTTGCGGAGAAATGTTGTTGGCACGGTTCTCATTAATCGCTTCATAGTAGATCACCAGATCGTAATGCTGGTCTTTCAGCAGCTGGTATTTCACCACATTATCCCGGGAATTATGTCCGGGCATTGCGACATTGAAGAAGTTGAATTTCTTGATATCGGGATAGGCCTTCTGAAACAATGTGTCCAGTCTCATTTCCAGCCGGGACCAATGCGTGTTGACGACCGATCCGCCCAGGATAAGGATATTACGTGAATTATCCCCACGTTCAGTTTTTGCCTGCTGCATGGGCTGAATGTAGGGATAATATTTTTTTTCGAGATAACGCGCGGGCTGTAAGAAAGGGTAGCCGAAAAATACAAGGGCCAGCCTGAAAACAAGCTCCGAAAAGATAAACAGCAGCGCAAACAGGGTTAATGAGAGGTAGAATTTTCTGGATAGCATTGAAAGGTAAGGTAACGGTGCGGCGTTACTCCATGAGACACCATTCCGCTTTCCTAACGTTGCATCCAATCGTGATTTTTAACCGGCCGGTTGCATATGCGTGCTGATCGCAATGCGGTTCCAGCCGTTGATCGTCACAATAGCCATGATGAGCTGCGCCAGATATTGCTGGCCAAAAGTTTCTTCTGCCTGGCGGTAGAGTTCGGCAGGGATGCCTTCGTGATGGATCAATGTAACCGCCTCTGTCAATGCTAGAATGATCTTTTCTTCCTTTGTAAAAAGTGTTGTCTCTTTCCAGGCATTCAGCAATATGAGGCGTTCTATGGTTTCGCCCGTTTTAAGCGCCTCTTTGCTATGCATATCCAGACAAAACGCACAGCCATTGATCTGCGACGCCCGCATTTTAATCAGTTCTTTATGGACTTTGGTTAACTGGCTGTTTTTCAGAAATCCTTCCAGCGCAAACATTGCTTTATAAGCTTCCGGCTGCACTGCCTGCATATTCAATCGATTTTCCATGATCTTGTATTTATAATGAATTATTTTTTCAACAAGACAAAGATCGCAAGCAGCGTTTTGAAAAAACTTAAACTGGTTTAAGAACAGATCACGTATTCATCTCCACCCTAAAATTCACCCTGGCCCCCAACGCAGCAAACACTTTGAGAACAGTTTCGAGGCGCGCATTGGTGACGCTGTTTTCCAGCTTCGAGATCTGTGCTTTCTGTACGCCAACCAATTCACCTAGCTGTTCCTGTGTAAGCTGTCGCTCAATCCTTGCTGTTTTTATCGCATTTCCAAGCAGATCAATTCGTAGTTCATTTTCAAAAGCATCACGCTTCTCAGTGCCGACCACACCAATATGCTTATCAATCATTGTGTCCAGCGACACGGTTTTGAGTGCTTTACCTGAATCTTTCATCGTCTTTCGTTTAAGTATTGCCGTCTTAGGTTCTCCGCTTTTTCGATTTCCTTAACCGGAGTTTTGTTACTCTTTTTCATAATTCCATGAGTTGCAATCACAATAGTGTCATCGGCACCCTCGCCCCAGAAGGCAAAAAGTCTGTAAGCCCTGCTTTGATACATTGTCCTGAACTCCCAAATGTGCTTATTGAGTTTTTTAAATAGCTCAGCATCAGTTATATATTGCGCTTTCGTGATATTATAGTAGATCTTCTCGCGCGCCTCCATGCCGAGCTCTTCCAAAAATTTAACAGCGTCCGGTAACAATTCAACTTTAAATTTTTTCTCCAACGTCTAAAAGTAAAAGTTTCTTAATCAGGAAACAAGCGTGGGTCGCTCTTGTAGTTTAGACGTTGGATACGATCGGAAGTAACGGAACTGATTAAGGATTTTTTTTAATGTTCAGACAGCACAACCCCCGGCACATTAATGTCGGTTCACCAGGAGATTTTAAGCTAATAAAGATTTATACTTACTTTTGAAAAAAGCTATTCAAATCAATATGCGGCCTTACATTTTTGGTAAAAAATGGTTGCTCGGCTTCGCTCTCGCAATTGTCTACATCCCCTTACGAACATTCATTAATGTCCAGCAGGATTTTTGGAATACCATATTAACCAAATTGCCGCTCTTTTGCATTGAAATCCTCATCAGCACAATCTTTTACACAACCTGGATCTATCTCATCGACTGGTTTTTGCAAAAACTGGCATTGCTCACCGGCAGCGACAGGTCTTCGGAATTCAAAATTTCCCATCAGCTGATGACGCTGCTGCCGGCTGTTGCCCTCGCGCTGCTTTTCAATCTGATACTGATTTATACCTGGGGCTTTATGAACTCTTACTGGACCCATGTGCCGAGGCCGATCCTACGCGGCACTTCCTGGTCTGAAATAGGAATTGTCAAATGGCGATCGAACCAGGCATTAACCATACTGGCTTTACTTGCGGGCTACTATTTGTGTCTGAGTAATCAGGTGCAGGAAAAGTTGAAAAGGTTGTTGGTAGATTCAGAGAAGCTGGCGAAGGAAAATATGGCAGCACGCTTCCAGGCACTTAAAAACCAGATCAGCCCGCATTTTTTGTTCAATAATCTCAGTGTTCTGGCATCGCTTGTGGAATCACAGCCCGAAAAATCGAGCGAATTTATCCAGCAGCTTTCGCTTGCTTACCGCTACATTCTCAGCCAGGCCGAACTGCACCAGATCAGTTTGAAGGAGGAGATCAAGTTTTTGGAGACCTACACATTTTTGCTGCGGACGCGTTTTAAGGACAAGGTGCGCATGGACGTGAACATTGCGCCGGAGGATCTCGATAGGTTCTCCATCATTCCGCTTACATTACAGCCGCTGATCGAAAACGCAGTAAAACACAACACGATGTCTGCCAGCAACCCGCTCACGATCCGGATTTTTATACAAAATGAAATGCTGGTGGTGTGCAATCCTTTGCAGCTCAGGAAATTGAATGGATCTTCGACAAAGCTTGGTTTGCAAAATATTGAAAGCAGATATAAGCTTTTACAAAACAAACAGGTTATTGTTGAAAAAACGGACGCTAATTTTATTGTAAAAATTCCATTGCTGGTATGAATGTGCTCATTGTTGAAGACGAGGAACTTAGTGCGGAGCGCTTGCAAAAACTGATAGTAGGGATAGACGCCGGCATTCGTGTGCTGGCCATTATTCCGTCGGTTTTGGAAACGATCGCCTATCTGGAAAATGACGCAAAAACCAAGCCTGACCTCATTTTTCTGGACATTCACCTCGAAGATGACAACGGTTTCCGTATCATTGAAAGCCTTAACCTGTTAATTCCGGTTATTTTCACCACCGCTTTTGAAGAATATCTGCTGAAAGCATTCAAGGCCAACAGCATTGATTATCTTTTGAAACCCGTCAATCCGCTCGAATTACAGGCTGCACTTGTGAAGTTCAAAAAATTATCTGCCATTCCCCCTTCTGGTCAAGCGTTTTTGCCTGCGGAAGTGGTTGTTAACGAGCCTTATAAAGATCGCTTTCTATGCACGGCCGGTCCGCGGATCTTCACTTTCAAAACCTCGGAGATCGCTTATTTTACCATTGAGGAGCGGGCCACTTTTCTGAGGCTTTTCGATGGCAGACATTTTGCGGTGGAGTATAGTTTGGAAAAATTGTCCCAAATCCTCGATCCAAGCCTGTTTTTTCGCATTAACCGCACTTTATTGATCTCAATCGAGGCTATCCGCGACATTCACACGATTTCTGCGGGCCGACTGAAACTGGAACTGAATCCGGCTTCGTCGCAAGAAGTGCATGTAAGCCCCGACCGCATCACAGGGTTCAAAAACTGGCTCGGAAGATAATGCTCCAAATGCTTCCGCATGTAGAAATGGCTTTTCGGGAAGCAATAATTGACCTACGGACACAAAAATTTTCGCGATAAATTTTGATTAACAAAATTGGATTAGCATTACTCCATTTTGTATCATGTCGCCCGTTAAGTTTACAGTTCGCAAGCGATTCCATTTGCTTCAATGCAAAACCCGCAGGTTGGATTCCGGGCAGGAACATCTTGCGCATTACCGCCTCATTTTTGTGCTAGCGGGGGAAGGGAAGTTTATTCTAAATCGTGAAATTCATTCTTACGTCAGCGGTGGCGTCATTTTTCTGGAACCGGACCAGCAGCCAACTTTTCAGGAGGATAAGGGAACCGAGATTCTGATGATCGCTTTTGATACGCATTTGGCACACGATTTTCAGCAAAAGAAAGCATACAGCCCCGATTTTGCGGATACTTACAAACAAGTCGAAAATCTATGCAAAAACATCCGGCTCAGCCAAGGAATGCGTGTGAAAAATGATAGGGACGCACAAACTGTCAGCTATTTAGTTGGTCAGATATCATTTGAGCTTTCTCAGCAATCACCTTCGTTTATCAAACTCATCAAAAGCAGCATTGACCTGATCGTGACAATCCTGGTCAGGAACAATTTTGAATCCAAGAAGGCCGATGAGCCCCTGCAGCAAAATCTGACGGAATCCATGATCGGCTATCTTAAAAGTCAGATGCAGCAAAATAAGAGCGTCCGTATAGGGGAATTGCTGATCAAATTCAATGTTTCCGAAGAAGCCGCCAATCTATGCATGCTGAACCACACGGGAATGTCGCTGCGCAATTTTATTTTTAAATACAAAGCCGATCTTTTTAAAAGCAGAATGCTGAAAATGGATGTATCGGATTTTTCTGCGCGGGTATAAATTGCCGTACGTACTGATAGCGCCACATTTTAATGCAGCTGAAATGAAGAAGCACATTGAATGTTCCAAAGATTTACGAATTTCGGAATTGCGGAGTGTATAACCTTCGCGATCCCGGTTCATGATGCGATTGATTTCAAGCTTAAATTTATTTTCAAAACAAGAATGGCAACTTGCAGCCGGGATTGTGTGCATTTACCTTCCTGTGCGGATTTTTGTGAGTAATACAGTCCTTTCCGGCGAAGTGTTTTTAAGTAAAGCTCCACTCTGGCTTGCAGAATTTTTGGTTAACCTCCTTTTTTTCAGGCTCTGGATTTTCATCATCGGCGCTATCCAATATTCCTCCGGCAGGCTTAAATTATCCCGGTCCAGGTTGCTGAGACGCTTGTTTATCTATGTAACTGGCTTGTCTCTGGCTGTACTTTTCAATTTTGCCTTTATATTCTTATGGTTGAATATGGAGAAATTACTGGCGAGGCAGCTGCATATCACCATCAAGAGAACGGAACAGGAGATGCAGCCTTTCAGTCGCCAGCAAAAAGCCAAGGCTAACACGGCATTGACGGTGATGGCCATGCTTGCCACAATTTATATGGTTTCTGTCAAACGCAGCAATGAACAGCTGGAACAGGTAAGCCTGCATGCGGAACGGCTCGAAAAGGAGAATTTGCAAACGCGTTTTCTGGCGCTGAAAAACCAATTGAGCCCACATTTTCTTTTCAACAGTTTAAGCATCCTTACTTCCTTAATCGAAAAGAACCCGCAACAGTCGGTGTTATATGTCAACCGGTTATCTAAATCTTACCGCTATATCCTGGATCATTCGGATCTGGAATCGGTAATATTGAAAACGGAACTTGATTTTATTGATGCATATGTTTTTTTGCTGAAATCGAGGTTTGAGGAGAAAATGCAAGTTAACATTGACATCCCGCAAGCAGCTCAATATCAATATAAAATAGCTCCGCTAACCTTACAATTGCTGATTGAAAATGCTGTAAAACATAATCGGATGTCGTTGGAAAATCCGCTGTTAATAACTATCGAAATGATTGGTTACCAGATCGTTGTGACTAATCCGGTCAGGAGAAGGAACGGGGTAGGGGCTTCTGCGGAAATCGGATTGCCCAACATTATCCGCCGATATGGCCTGCTTACCAGCGAACCTGTAACGGTAACAGAAGCGGATGATTTGTTTATTGTAAAAATTCCCTTGCTAACATGAAAGTATTGATCATAGAAGACGAAGGGCAAACCGCCGAGCGCCTGGAAAACCTCATTTACAGGTATGACAAAACAATTCGTGTGATCGACAAAATTCCGTCTGTGGAGAAAACATTGGCATACTTTGCAAAAAATGATGCTGAACTTCCTGATTTAATTTTCATGGATATTCACCTCGAGGACGACCTCGGTTTCCGGATTCTGGAAGAGTTGAAACAGACTATTCCTGTCATTTTCACTACGGCTTTCAATGAATATGCTTTGCGGGCTTTCAAAACTTTCAGTATTGATTATTTATTAAAACCAATTGATTATCAAGAGCTTTCAGATGCCATCGATAAATTTAAGACGATAATAAAATCAACGCCGCCAACAGACCGGTTTGACCAGTTTTTGGAAAATTACAGGCAATCCACTTATAAGGACAGGTTCATGGTTACTTCTGGCACCAGATTGCAAAGCATTTCGGTTGCGCAGATTGCCTATTTCTCCTACGAACGGAAAACAACACTGGTTAACACGGCGGACGGAAAATTTTACAGTCTGGATTACAGTTTGGACAAGCTTTTAGAAATGGTGGATCCCAGACAATTTTTCCGGGTCAACCGGACGTATGTCATTGCAATGTCGGCTATCCGCTCAATAAACCAGTATCCGATGGGCAAAATGGTTGTGGAAATAGAGCCAAATCCGCGTAATGAGGTTTCCGTGAGTATTGACAGGATCCCCGCTTTCAAAGAATGGTTAGGCAAATAATGTCGACCTGGATTTTTCGGATCGAAAAATCGGCCATTTAAACCAAAATTCCAGGCATTCGGTGGCCGCCCTGCGTCGCTTTTTTAGCTCATCCGGCTATCTTATGTATTGCTTTAATAAACGAGCGGATACATTTGAAGACCGAAATGAGCGTGCAATTATTTGAATCCACAAGGTATTTTGACCTCCAAGACTGCGAAGCGGTGGAACTGGGCGCTGTGGCTAACATTACCACGGGATGCCAATATCCGCAATTTGAGTGGGCGGATGAAGATTTGCAGCCCTTCCCGCTTATTGAAAAGATCATAGGTGGTAACATTATGCTGGGAGAACCCAGGTTTATGCGTATTTCGGAGCGCGATAAACGGAAGTTTGGATTCAGGCATGGCGATATTATCTTTATTCATAACAGCAGCCCGGTACAGCTTGGCAAATGTGTCCTGTTCGATCTTCCTGAATTTGTGTTGCATACAAAATATCTGCGCATGGTCGCCAATGAGCATTTGAGCGGTAAATTTCTGCTGTTAATGCTGAATAAGTTACGTTCTGAGGGCAGGTTTCGCAGCATTGCCAAACAACGGGGCCATGTTTCCTACATGACCATCGATGACCTCAAAAAACTAAAAATACCTGTTCCTACAATCGAGGAGCAGAAACAATTGCTCAAAACGTTCGAAAATCCCTTGCACCTGTCTGCCATTTAGCCTTATCTCAGCTGATTTTTTCATATTTGTATTTGAGTAACCAATTTGTCTGCCTATGTTAAGGGCGGAATGTAAGCCAGGAATTAATTTAAAGTTTGGAATATGTCGATTACCAAAGAGGAAGAATTGCAGGGAATGCAGCGCGCCAGCGAAGTTGTTGCATTGATTCTCAAAGAAATGACGCGTTTTGCGAAACCGGGAATAACCACCAAGGAGCTTGATAATTTTGGGGCGGGGCTTTTCAAAGATTTTGGGGCGAGGTCGGCGCCTAACCTGGCATACGGGTTTCCGGGCTGGACTTGCATTAGCGTCAATAATGAGTTTTGTCACGGCATACCTTCATCCAAAACAATCCTTCGCGATGGAGACCTGGTCAATATCGATGTTTCAGCAGAAGTGGATGGTTACTGGTCCGATAACGGGGGATCGTTTGTTTTGGGACCGGATAGTAACGGGCATCAGCAGCTTATTGACGCCTCCAAACAAATTTTAAAGAAGGCTATCAGCAACATTAAGGGAGGCGTAAGGATCTCAGATATTGGTTTTTTAATTGAAACCGAAGCGAAAAAACGGGGCTATAAGGTGATCAAAAACCTGAATGGTCACGGAATCGGGAGAAGCCTGCACGAGGAACCCTCGGAAATTGCCAATTATCGCGACCGTAATAACACAAGACGCTTCAAGAAAAACTCAGTTGTAGCAATTGAGACATTTATTTCAACACGCTCATCGCTTGCCGTAGGTTCGGGGGACGGCTGGACAACGGTCGGGGATAAAGGTGGTTTCATGGCGCAGCATGAGCATACGATTGTGGTAACCGATGGTGCGCCGATCATTCTTACCCATAACAATGATATCTGGGCATAATGAAAGGGGGGACGGACTATCCATTCGGCACTTTGTAGCCGTTGTGGTAGTCCTTTTCAATTAGCTTGTTAGCAGCGGAATCGTCGAACTTTCCTTTTTCTGCATTCCAATCAATTTTCTTTCCGGTGCGATAAGCAATGTTGCCCATTTGCGACAAGATCGCAACATCTGCACCAACCCGGATAGGCGCGTTTAAGTCCTCCATTTTCCTGGATTGGATGACGTCAACAAAGTTTTTAGCATGAAGGTCCAGGCCATTGTCGGATGCTTTTTGGAATGGCACTGCTTCCATTTTTTGTGCTTGCGGCATTCCCTGCGGCACCACTTCCCAGCCTCGTCGGTCCAGAATGAGCGTGCCGTTTCCACCCATGAATGCAATGCCGTGCTCGCGGTTATAAATGCCGGCCCCATAACCAATCGCGTGTTCCCACTGAATGTTAAAGCCGTCGAATTCGTAAATTGTGGTGAGTGTATCCGGTGCATCCACGCCGAAATTGAGAACCATGCCACCTGCGGCGGAAATGCTTTTTGGCGCACCAGCCTTCATTCCCAGCAAGGCATAATCCAATAAATGAACGCCCCAATCGGTCATAATGCCGCCTGCATAATCCCAAAACCATCGGAATGTGCCGTGAAAACGGTTTGTATTAAAGGGCCGTTTTGGAGCAGGCCCCAGCCACATATCGTAGTCAACGCCAGCGGGAGCAGTACTATCGGGAATGGCTGATAAGGGCGCACCATAATTAAAATATCCCCAGACTTTGACCAACCCGATTTTACCCAATTTTCCTGAGTGCACAAATTCGATGGCATCCCGGAAGTGCTTTTGGCTTCTTTGCCATTGTCCCACTTGCACCACACGCTTGTATCGCTCCTGTGCGGCCACCATACTCCTGCATTCTTCAATCGAGTTGCCGATCGGTTTTTCAACGTACACATCTTTCCCTGCCTCGCAGGCCTCAACCATCATCAGGCAATGCCAATGATCCGGCGATCCGATCACAACAGCATCAATGTCCTTGTCTTCGAGCATTTTACGGTAATCTCCGTAAGTTTTGACTTTCATGCCCTTCGCAGCAAGTTCCGCAGCGCGCTTATCCAACACATTCTTGTCCACATCACACAACGCGACGCAGGTAACGCCAGGATTTTTGAGGACGGCATTCAGGTCAGCCCAGCCCATTCCATTGATCCCGATGGCCGCCACACGAATGGTGTCGGCGGGAGAAAAAAGCGTTGGAAATGCGGACAGGGACGAAGGCAACGCCGTCGAGAGCCCTGCACCGGCCATAATCGCCGAAGCCGAGCTGATAAATTTTCTCCTGGAAGTCGTCATGATTGGATCAAAAGAAATGTGCTGCTCAAATAACAGAATATTCTAATTATAAAGAAATATAATGCTACTTGATTTGGCTTTTTCCTTCAATCGTTCGATGCGTAAAAGTGCTTTTTTTATTTTTCGCACCTGGGCAGGTCACATTTCCCCAACCACCGCCATAACCAGCGTCGCAGCATTGTGTGCAGCAATGTCGTAAAATGTCATGATGTCATTTTGAGCCTTGTCGTTCGCGTTATCGCTGAGGCTGCGGATGATCAGGAACGGCGTATTCTGCTGGTAACATGTTTGTGCGATGGCTGCGCCTTCCATTTCGGTGGCTGCGGCATTCAGCTCCTTGCGAAGCCGCTGGGTAATGATCTCAGAAGATACGAACACGTCTCCGGTAACAATAATGCCTTTCTTAACTGCTGGTTCGAAGCTGCCATTTGCACGCTTGATTTTGGAGAATGTTAAACCATTTGAAACTGATAATGCCTTTTGCACCAATGAGCTGTCGCAAATAAATGATCGTGGGTTTTCCAGCATGGTAGCAGGGTTTTTGGTAGACCAATATTGCATTCCGCTGTCTTCTGCCATGCCATAGTCGTGGTAAGTTACGTGCGTGCCAATCACAATGTCGCCCGGGTTAAGGGTTGGGTCAATGCCGCCTGCAATGCCTGAAAAGATGATCTCCGATGGCTTGAAATGTTCGATCATGATCGTGGTGGTAATCGCAGCATTCACTTTACCAATCCCCGTTTGCGCCAGGACGATCCGGCGACCATTTAATTTTCCTTTTGTAAAATGGATATGTTGTATGACAGTGTCTTTTTTATCTTCCATTTTACTCTGGAGTAAAACCAGTTCAGGTGGAAAAGCGCCAAGCACACCGGTCACATTTTGGGCACAAAGGCTGATTATTTGTACAAACAAAAAGGGGAAAAGCAGGAGTGATTTTTTCATAAAAAGTTAAAGAATGAGTGCCAGAATGGCAAAAATATCGATAATCCACAACGCAAGACTAATCTCGCGGATCTTGCCTGTGGCAATGTGCAATGCAGTCCAGCTCAGAAATCCCCAGATAATTCCTTGTGTGATAGAGTAGGTGAACGGAATGAGCACCATAGCGAAAAACGCAGGAAAGGCCTCACTTAGGTTTCCCCAGTTTATTTTCACAACCGGTTTCATCATAAAAACGCCGACGAGAACGAGGGCCGGGGCAGTCGCAATGGCCGGAATTGCGCTTAGTAATGGTGATAAAAACAAAAATGGCAGGAACAAAATGGCTCCTGCAACAGCGGTAAGGCCCGTTTTTCCGCCTTGCTCAATGCCCACAGCGGATTCAATGTATGCTGTGCCAGGGCTGCTGCCTACCAATCCGGCAACGGTTGTCGAAAATGCGTCGGTTATGAGGGACCGTTTGATATTTTTTGGTTCACCGTTTTCGTCCAGCAAATCGGCTGCTTCGGCAAGTCCTACGAATGTGGACAAGCTGTCGAACATATCGGTGAAAACAAATGCGAGGATGATCGGCGCAAGGCTCCATTTAAGTGAATTGACAAAGTCGAGTTGAAAAAGTAGGCTGAAATCCGGCTTCGAAATAATATTGGTAATGTCGATGATCGTCTCCGTTCCGCCCCACCATCTGCCGATTGGCCAGGCCATCAGGCTTGTAAGCACGATACCGATGAGAATGCTTCCTTTTACGTTTCTGATCAATAGAACCACGGTGATCAGCAGTCCCGCCGCAAATGTCAGGGAGGATGCATTTAATTTTCCCAAACCAACCATTGTCGCGGGATGAGCCACGATGAATTTTGCATTTGCAAAGCCTATCAATGTGATAAACAGGCCAATTCCCGCAGCTATCGCGAACCGCAAAGATTTTGGAATAGCCTTTACAATGTAGGCCCTGACATTAAAAAATGACAATAACAGGAAAAAAACACCGGACCAGAACACGGTTCCCAACGCAACCTGCCAACTCAATTTTTCGGTAAAAACTGCTGTGAAAGTAAAAAAAGCATTCAGCCCCATTCCAGGCGCGACAAGGATTGGGTTGTTTGCATACAAGCCCATCATTAAGCTGCTGAAAAATGCAACCAGGATCGTGGCGGTAAGCACCGCCGAAAACGGCATGCCTGTTTGACTTAAAATCGACGGATTGACAACGATAATGTAGGCTGTTGCCAGAAATGAGGAGATCCCCGCAAGAATTTCAGTTGAGAACGAAGTGTTGTTTTTCTTTAATTCAGCAGCGGAAAACATGGCGTATCGGTTTATTTCAAAGATATTGATTACGCTCTGTTTTAAAAAATCGGACTTCGGACTAATTCATAGCTTTATCATATCAGGCCATTGCGTTTGGCAATGTTCACAGCCTCTATGGAATTATCGACGCGAAGCTTTTCAAGAATGCGTTGCCTGTGGGTGTTTACCGTATGCACACTGATTTCCAGCAACCAGCCAATTTCCTTGCTCAATTTTCCAGCGCTTATCATTTGCAGGACTTCTTTTTCGCGGTCTGTAAGGCTTTGCGTTACGTTTGTTTCGGCGAGTTGAATAAGCTCGCCTGTGTGAAAATTACTGATCTGATATTTCACGCCCTGAATATCTGTCTGATCCGGGGATATGTCGATTATGCCCAGTGAAAGCCAGATATTCCCTAACGCATCCTGCTCCAAAATCTGCTGCTGCTCAATAACTTGTATGTATTTTTTAGGGCCGGTAAGGATTCGGTATTCACTCACCATTTTGTACTGCTTCCTGGCTTCCCGCGGCACTTTCATAATGAACTTCATGGCTTCAAAACCATTCTTTTTCAATTCTTCCAGATCATCGGGATGGATCTTGCTGTCGTAGACTTCGTTGTTGATGTTGGTTTGCAGCTCGCCAATTTCGTATCCGTAAATCTTGTAAAACCGGTTGGAAGTGAAAATATGAATATCGTTCTGCATGTCGTAGACCGTAACACCGCTGCTGCTCAGCTGGGCCATTGTGCGGATCATAGCAAGTTGCTTTTCCAGCAAATTATGTTCCTTTCCGTCAAACTTAAAGGGTTTTTTCGCTGCATCGTCAGCCGGATTTGTATGCAGGGAAAAGCTGTTCATTGCGTTTTGGTGTAATGATAAATCAGTATTTCGTTTCATTTTGAAGCTGTCGTTATTTGCAAAAGGTTTGGAAGCATTGGATGGCGCCGGTTTGCAGCGGTATGACAACTTCAACCGTGTTTACCTTAAACAGATCGGATTTTTTTAGAAAGAAAATATGAATTTTTCTGTCATCAGAAGCGCGGATACGCTTTGGGGAAGCGCTGCGGCTATGGAATTGGCTATGCAAAAAAGACATTTGATCCTGCTGGGGAACGAGCTTCCCGCACTGGAATCATTGAGTCAAAAAATAAAAAGGCATGCTGACGTCCACGTGCGGCATTTTATAACGGACGATGCCGTAACCCAGGATATTATTGCCGTTTGTGACCATATCAATATGCATTACGAAGTAGATCTGCTGTTCAATTTCGCGGAAATTGGCTTTGAGCAAAAACTGGAAGACTACGACATTCACCAGCTTGACCGCAAACTAAAAGTAAGCCACGCGGCAGGAACATTGTATTTACATCAATTGCTGCCCAACCTGCTTCTGCACGGCAATGCCCTAGTGATGCAATTCTGGTGCTGCGCTGCTCCTATGCGACCCTGGCAGGAGGCTTTGGTGAATTATAACCTGCATTACGCTGAATTCTTGAACAGTGAATGGAAGGACACGGGATTAAGCATCAAGAATTTCACAGTGGAAGTTCCTGTGTCAGTTACAACCTAGTTCGTATAATGTCTATCGTCATGTAAAATTGGTTTTTTTTGTGCTTTTATATTATCTGAAAATTTATTAAACTACGGTCGTAAATTGTTCTTTAACAGGGTATTAAATCTTACTCTAATGGCAGCAATCGGCCTTGCGCCGGTCCCGGAGCCAAAGCTGACCGGATCGGCAAGAATTCAATCAGTTGATATAATACGCGGTCTCATTATGGTCCTGATGGTAATTGACCATGTGCGCGTTTATTCTGGCTTGCCACCGGGCGGACCTTCTCCCGGCATTTTCTTTACCCGCTGGATCACTCATTTTTGCGCCTCAGGTTTTACCTTTTTCGCCGGGACGAGCATTTTCCTCTACGGCCTGAAATTGGGAAGCAAGGCTGAGTTGGTGCGTTATCTGCTTACCCGGGGATTATTGTTGGTGGTTTTGGAAGTCACGGTGATTCGCTTCTTCTGGACTTTCAGTCTGGATTATTCAGGATTCATCTTGTTTGGCGTGATCTGGATGTTGGGCTGGTGTATGGTGCTGATGGCTGCTTTTATATGGCTTCGTCCTGCCATTGCAGGAATTGTCGGTCTTTTGATCGTTGCCTTCCAGGATTTTTTTGCAAAGGTGCCAGCTGTCTTGCCGGGGCCATCGCAAGCCTCTTTTGGCAAGTTTTGGGAATTTATTTACAAATCAGGCTTTGAAACCTGGCCGGACATGAACGTTTTGTATGTGATCGTGCCCTGGTGCGGCGTTATGGCGGCTGGTTATGGTTTTGGGGAGATTTTGTTGATGGATCCGGCCCGGCGCAGGCGCTTATGTCTCGCATTGGGTTTGTCGGCAATTGTTTTATTCATCGTCATTGGCAGCATAATCATTTCCCAAAAGGTCGGTGATCCGGACGAACTTCCGTTTGTGTTACAATTGTTAAATCAAAGAAAATATCCCGCGTCGCAACTTTATCTGCTCATGACATTAGGGCCACTGGTCGCACTGATTCCACTCGCAGAGAACGCAAAAGGCTGGCTATCAAGCTTTTTAAAGGTTTTTGGCCAAGTTCCATTATTTTTCTATTTAATGCATATCCTGCTGATCCATCTTTCTGCATTGGTGGTAAACCTTACCCTTTATGGCAACATCCACCAGGAATGGTACGAGGTTGCCCCTTATACACAGATCCCGGAACAGTTCCGTTGGGGTTTGCCGCTTTTGTATGCGGTATTCGTCGCCGAGATCGCATTGCTTTATTTGATATGCAGGTGGTATGCAACTTACAAACGCAATCATCCTGAAATGAAATGGCTTAAATATCTTTGAACAAAAGACAAACCACTATGAACCAGCCCGATGCGCTCAGCAGGAATGAACCGATACTCTGGTCGACCGGATTAGCGACTGACGTCTGGGAGATGTTCTGTGCAGCCAAAAAAGTGACTTCGAAACGCTGAAGGCCTTGTTGGAAAAAGACGATTCTCTGGCGCGAGGCGAGTTTGATTCTTATTGCAAATGGCGCTTACCTGGATATCCTGGGCAAAAAGCCGGGGACAGCATGAAATTGTATTGATACTTGAGGCCAAAAAGTCTATTTGAAATTTTATAGTTTTTTGATAATGACCGGCCCGACCAGTCCTGCGGGGACCGTGGTTTTTTCCTGTCCTTTAAATTGCAGATACAACGGGTTTTCTTTCACAGCTTCACCAATAAAACCATTGCGGCGGGAGGTTGTCACTTTCACCTCGATCTCATTTTCACCTGATTTCAAAAGTTTGGTAATGTTTAATTCAAAAGGTGTAAACAGTCTTTTGCCAGCAGGTTTGCCATTAATCATCACTTCGGCAGTGTAATAAACCTGACCGAGATCGAGGAAATAATTGGCATTCGACTCAACATTCTGAACATTAAATTTGGAACGGTAAATGCCATCACCGCTTGTGAATTTCAAGTCATCAATCTGCCGCCAGTCTTTCAAACTCTGATCACTCAGTACGGTTTTGCCAACTCCCAACGTCCAGTTATTAACTTTCAACATTTCAGTAGCTTTTCGGGAAGATGCAACGGGTGGAGAAAGAATGCTTTCTGATATATTCTTTGAAGTAGCATACAAAATTACAGATCCGTAAGGGGCAAGGTCATACGCAGCTGTCGCCTGTCCTTTTGTTACCTGACCATTTTCTGCGTTCATCCAATAATGATCCTTAAACTCTGAGCCGATTTTTAATTCCAAAGTTTGCCACTTGTCCGATTTATTCCAGAAAAAACGAACCTCGCTTCCATCCTCCATCTGCCGGACGATTTGCCGTGAAAAGTCCATTTTTCCAGTAAAATTTATCTTTTGCTCAATACTTTTATATGGTTTTGAATCCCATTTCACTGCGGTTTTCTGGCTGGCGGTCTCCTCCATCATTTGTTTCACAAGCTTATCATTTGCTTCAAAATCGCGATAGGATGGCTGGACTTCGGGTAATGCACCGTCCATCCACACTGCTGCACCGGCCTTGGTCATGGTGTTGATTTTTTGCGCCGCACGAAGGCCGATGAATGGCAAATTGGCGACAATCAGCGCTTGGTAATTGTTGCCGGCAATGGTGAAGTCCTTCCCAACGCTCGTGGCCTTTTGCAATGATTCTTCATTAACGAATTCCCAGGTTATGCCATTGGCTTCAAGCTCATTGATAATTGGCCAAAGCTTTTTGTACCAGCGGTTAATGCGCGTATCCGGCGCTTTGAAAACACCAAACCCTTGAATGTCGGGCTCTATGCCTTTCAGGTAACCGCGTTCCAGAATTTCTTCCGGATTCGTGGCAAGCTGATCTTCCGTAAAATCGACGAAAGGCATGTAAATAAGCACGTCGGTCTTTGGTTTGCCCGCCCGTAATGCATATTGGCACCGCGCCAGGTAAGCATTGATCTGCTTTACGTCCTTCCAAAAAGGATCGGTTTCGTTCATCCCGGTTGAGAAATTGACAAAAGGCAGGAAAGGTGATGACCAGGTGTTCCAGCCCTCAGCCCCGTATTCTCCATTGTTGTATTTGTAGGGTGTACCGTGGTAAATAAGCTGGTTAATGCCACAAGCCAGCGACTTGTCTGCCCACATTTTAATTTTCTGAGGCGTGGTCATTTCCGCTCTCAGGATCGACACGAATGATTCCTGCGTAATGACCGGCTTGTTGTTCAAATGCGCGCCGGATGTCACAAGTTTTAAATAACCCTCCGAGCCTTCTGCAAATAGTTGTTCAGCTTCCGGAATGTCGGCTGAGCCAGCAGCCCCGATCACATCAATAGGGAATCCATAGGCCTGCGTGCGGTGTAGCATTCCGCGACTGCCAAGCCAGCTGTTGGAAGCGCCTATGAAATTTTTCTTAAACACCTCGTTAACGGTTCTATCATAATCATACATCATCCGCCAATTTTCTTTTTCATTAAAAACTACCGGTGGTTTCGCACCTGCGTACATGCTCGCGAGATAAACGGGATGATCATAACCTTTTTGAAAAACGGAAGCGAGATACGGCGTGATGTCATAACCATTCATCGTCTTGAATTTATTCAGGAAATCGGCTGAAATGATCCTGTCTGTATGGAATTCGTAGCTATCATTAAAAATGGCACGCATCGGCTTGCCATGATATTTATTCAATCCGGTTCTGCGACCAAGCAGATATTCATATGTTTTTGCTACAACGGCCGGGTCCAGATGATCGATCACGTAGTTGTTTTTCTCGGAGGCGATGAGCGATGGCTTTTCACCGGAAGGGATTTTCCATGTTACCACGATCTGCCACTTTCCGTCATCCGGCGCCTTCCAGTCAAGTGTTCCGTTGTGAATGTTTTTACTGAGATCAACAATCGTTTTAGGTTCGAGAACGGTCTGATGATCATTTACTTTTTCAACTCTGGCAGCGATAATGCTCAACGGAACGGCCCATTTATCATCGACAAAATTCTTGGTCATCATAGCCGCCATCATGCCAGTGGCTTTTGGTGCGTGATTGCCAGGCTTAGGAAGGGCACCCTGGAAACTCTGGCCCGCATTGAGTATGGTATCAGACACGGCCAGCGTTTTCATACTTTCCTTCGGGTCAAAAAAGGATCCGCCCAGCGGCCATCCGCTGCCGCCGTTCATGTCAACAATTACCTTAGACTTTTTCGCCTGCTCCATGAGTGCAGCGATGTGGGCATAGTAAGAGGGTGTATCCCAGCTATAAACACGGTCGTGCTGTCCCTTTGGCGCTTTTGGATTCAACCCCTGCGTAAGCGGCTGCACTTCCACACCTGCAAAACCATTGTCGGCAAACATACGGATCTCGCGTTGCAGTTCTTCACTTGAAATGTCATTGCCAGGAAGCCACCAGCGGGTTAAAGGCCCGTAAGCACGCGGTGCGCTCTGAAATACTCCGGGATCAAAATCGTAATAAGGAAACCATTCCTTTTCTTTGGCTTCCTTGTTCAGGAATGCTGCGGAAAACGCTATTATTGTGATATAAATAAGGCAAATGAGGAGTCGGCTGTATAGTTGTTTCATTGTGATAGTCATAGTTTTAATAAATATAATAATATTTAACAAACATTATTACTGTCCCGAAATTTCCGATACAGCGTATCAGTGTAACTTATTCAAAGAACATGGATGATAGCCAACAACCTTCTTTCTCTCATGCAGAACCGGTTCTTTCAGTCCATAATGTGGCTGAAACGATAAAATACTGGCAGGAAGTCCTCGGTTTTCCTAACCAGTGGACCTGGGGCGAGCCGCCGAGGCACGGGGGGGTTTCATGGCACGGGGCCTCTATCCAGTTTTCACATAATCCAGCCTTGGCTGCCGCCCAGCACGGGCATTCCGTATGGATCCGTGTGCGGAACATCGAATTGCTGTATCAAATACATCAGGATAACAAGGCGGAAATCACAATGCCGCTCTCAAAGCAGGTTTATGGACTTAATGAGTATGTTATTAAGGACATTAATGGTTACTACATTACTTTCGCTGCTCCGACAAACTACAAAAAGGGCCATTCGGAGCAACTGCCTGCCAACATTAAAATTTCAATAAAAAAGCCAACGGTGGCCCAGTATCGCAACTTGTTCGAAGCCGTGGGTTGGGCTAATACAGCAACTGACGAAATGTTACAGGCACAGCTTGACTTCATGCAAACGACCGTGACAGCAGAAAATTCGGACAATGGCGATGTAATCGGCTGCGCATTGTTGCTCGGCGACGGATTCAGTTTTTATTATGTAAAAGACGTCATGGTCCACCCCGACTGGCAAGGAAAACGCGTTGGCACGGCAATTATGCAGGAACTCACGCGCTGGCTTGATCAGAACGCTACAAACAAAGCAATGGTAGGGTTATTCTCTTCCGAACACCTGGCTCCCTTCTATCAGCAGGTCCATTTTACGCCTACATTTGGAATGATGCGGATTATCGACCGTGATCACCAGCCTATGCCGTAATCCTCGCCATGGTTGCTGGATCCGCCCCAGAAACTTTTATGCTGCCAGTCAAAGTAAATAGCGTTGATTGGGCCGCTGGTCCTTGGCTGATAATAAAGCTTATAGCCCATTCTCGAAAGTTCCTTCCTCGACCAATCGGGCATCACCTGGTTCAGGATCAGTCCGCCTGGTTGCTTTTCGTGTGCACCAAAGCTCGCATACATTTGCAAAGTTTTAAAACTCGGCGCCTCCGTTGCTTCCTGAACTGTCATTCCGAATTCCACAACATTCAAAAAGAATTGAAGGAGCAGTTGATCCTGTTCATCACCAGCCTGTTTAGCAAAGGAGAGAAACGGCCTTCCGTCTTTCAGTGCAAGACTTGGCGTTAACGTTACGCGCGGGCGCTTTCCTGGCTCTACAACATTAAATGGATTTTCTTTCGCATCAAGAACGAAGGACTGCATACGTTGGCTCAGTCCCACACCCGTGTTACCTGCAATGCACGCAGGCACCCAGCCGCCACTCGGCGTAATACTCACAACCCAACCTTCTTCGTCTGCCGCTTCTACGGAGGTGGTTCCGGCTGTGAATTCTTCCATGTATTTCTCATTCAGTCCATTCGCATTGCGGTTGAGTGAAGCATGGAAATTTCCCCAGGATTTGATCTGATCGGCATAAGGGTTTTTCTTGCCTTCAAATGGATATGGATCTCCCGGAAGCGCCTTGGCATCATTTGTTTCCCAATTGATCTGCTTGATTCTTTCCTTTGCATATTCTTTAGAAAGCAAACCCTTCATTGGTTCCTCGGGAGCAAAAGCCGGGTCGCCATAATAAAAATCACGGTCAGCAAAAGCTAGGTTCATTGTTTGGTACAACGTGTGCACATAACGCGATGAATTGTAACCCATACTTTTCAGGTCGAAGTTTTCCAGCATATTTAATGTCTGGAGCAAAACCGGTCCTTGTGTCCATTGCTGCATTTTATACACATCAATGCCCCGGTAAGAAGTCATTAGCGGCTCCTCGATTTTAACTTTCCAGTTCGCCATATCCTGTTCGGTGATCAGCCCGCCCTGTTCCTGGGTTCCCCTGGCAATTTCTTTGGCAATATCCCCTTTGTAAAAGCGGTCATAAGCGGCGTAAATAGCTTCTTTCCTGTTTTTGCCTTTTTTTAAAGCTTCCTGCTCAGTATCGACCAATTTTTGAAGCGTGGCCAGCAGATCCTTTTGAACAAAAATTTCACCAGCGTCCGGCGCTTCGCGCTTCGATCCGAGGTGGGGCAGGAACACTTTGGTAGAGTAAGGCCATTTTTTGATTTCGCCTTTATCCCGTTCAATGGCATTGGCGGTCTGAGCTTCGATCGGATACCCTTCCGCAAGTTGCATGGCTGGTGCAAGCACTTCTTTCAGGGACATTGAGCCGTATTCAGCAAGCATTGTCATTAATCCACCCGCGGTTCCAGGTGTCGTTGCAGCCAAAGGACCGTATTCCGGGGGATATTTCATCCCTTTGTTCTTGAAAAACCCGGCCGTCGCACCAGTTGGAGCTACGCCCATCGCATTAATTGCGATCACTTTCTTCGTTTTCGGGTTATAGATCAGAGCCTGCGTTTCACCGCCCCAGCTCAATACATCCCACATGGTGCAGGTGGCCGCCAACATAGCACAGGAAGCATCGATCGCATTTCCTCCCTTACTAAAAATCATCGCTCCCGCGGTCGCTGCCATTGGTTTGCCGGTGATACCGATCCAATGTTTTGCGTGCAGAGGCGGTTTTTGCGTGGTGACGGGGAAATTATTAAAAGACTGTCCATTCGCTGTAAAAGTGGCGATGGCCAGGATGAGGGAATTGAAAAGGAAATTTATTTTCATAAAGGTAGCTGGTTCAGGTCTTGGCGACGGGTGATCTGCAATCCCCACATCATCCTCTACGCAATTTAAACATTTACCCCTTGCTGAGCCGCGCCCTTTTATATTTTTGTTTGAACTGTCGACATTGTTTGAAACGTCCGCAATGGTTGCACCATTAACATTGTTTTCACCATCAACATTGTTTGAAACGTCGACATTCAATGTTGTTCATGACGCGACACCCTGCGCGCCATGAAACAAACATGTTAAAACAACGAACCTTGTGTATAACTGCCTCCTGGAATCCCAAGAAGGGGAAATGTAGCAATTTGCTCGTACTTAGAGCCTGTGATCAGTGATCTCCTGAGCAGGATCATTTCGCTGGCCTGAAAGGTGGCAAGAAACTCGCGGTAAAGCCAGTCTATCGCAGCCTTCGCAGTTTGCAAAGCGCTCATATTTCTGGCAATGGTAAAATGCGGATGATCGCAGAAATGATTTTCTCCCGGTGCCCATTGCCGCACGTGATTCCCCACTTCCATTTTCAGCCTTTTCGCCAGATCGATAATCTGGTCCGACGCGCTGGTTTCCAGATCAACGTAAAATGTGCCGTACTCGTACTTTCTAAACTGGGTGAGCGAAATAGATAATGGGGATGCATGACGGGCCACTTTCTCGAAACCCTGGATAATGCGATCCACTTTATTTTCATGGATGGTGCATTTAAAGAGCGTCAGGTGAGGCACGAGGTTAGCAGCATATGCACAGCCATAGTTCTCTTCGAAATACCGCTTGACATTATGAAGCAAAGCTTCTGTAACCTTATCACATGAAAATACCAACAGATATTCATACATGTGGTGCCTGATGCTGGCCAGTGTATTCCAATGGTTGTTGTTGATGTGAACCCGTTTCATAATTAATAATGATGAAGTGTAATCCTGATGTAAAAATATTAATGTTATTTTAAATATCAAACATTTGACACTAAAAATATCTGAAATATTTTTCATAAAACATTGACAGGGCTCGTTTTGGAACGTGCAAGCGCGAATTTGACGCGTTTTAGAGAAATTTAGCTGAGGTATTTTTTCCTGAAATCAGAAGGATTTTCGTTCACGATTTTCTTGAAAAGCTTATTGAAGTAGGAGAGACTTTCAAAACCGACGGCAAAACAGGTTTCCGAGACAGTTTTGTTTTGTAACAGTAAATTTTTGGCCTGATTGATACGATATACATTAACAAAATCTGTAAAAGTCATCTTGGCATTTTTCCTGAAAAACCTGCAAAATGCGGGCGTAGTAAGGTTAACGTGCTCTGCAATAACATTCACATCGGGATTTTGGTCATAATGCAGCTCAACGTATTTGTAAATCGAATCCATGCGATGTTGCTCCTTTTGCAAGGATTTATTACCCGCTGGCAATGTATTCAGTGTTATGACTTCCTCGGAAGCAGCCAGTATTCTGAGGATTTGCAACAGTAATATAAGTTGGTCAAAATGATCAAGATCAGGGAGTTGCTTTAACTGTGCGCCAATCGCTTTCTTTGTTTGGCCAGAAAATGAAAGTCCGTGATGCGATCTTTCGAAAAGTGTTTTAATAGGAGCAAACTCGGGAAGGTTCAAAAAGTCTTTGCCTAAAAAATTTTCTTTCATCTGAATAATAACCTGCTCACATTCAGTTCGCACACCATAATCGAAATTGAGGTGTGGGATGTTTGGACCAATAAAAACAAGGTCGCTGCCTTCATAAACCGATGTATGGTCGCCCACATGGCGTGTGCCGCTGGTCCCTTCTACGTAAACGATCTCATACTCAGGATGTAAATGCCATAGAAATGTATCGTTTAGTCCGGGAGTCAGCAACACTTTAAAAGAACTTCCCGCGCTTGGAATAATTTCTTCCCGGATAATCTTCATTGTTTCAAGTCCATGTTTATGTATTGCTATTGACTAAAATACGTAAAGTTCCAGACATTAATGTCAATAGAGAGCAAATTTTGGTTGCTGGAAAGGTGGCGTAGCGGATCTTTGTATGCTAGCTTTGTTATATTAATTCACGTAATAATATTATAGCATGGAACAGCAAACAATGACGGCAACAATGGTGCCGGGCAACGCGCATACCGACATTCCCGGAAATCCATCGACCGCAAAATCAAGCAATGTGAAACTTAATGACCGAAGTAATGGCAGGCCGCTGGGGTTAATGACGGAGGAGGATTGGGATTTTTGGATCACAAATGGCTACATCGTTATTAAGGATGCGGTTCCGAAAGACCAGGTTAAAAAGCTTGCAGACTTTCTTTGGGAGTTTGAAGAAAAGGATCCGAATAATCCCGAAACCTGGTATGCGCCTCCACGTGCAGAGATGAAAATGAAGGAGTTGACCAACACGGGAATGGTCGAAGTTTATAACCACCAGTATTTGTGGGATAACCGCCAGTTTCCGAAGGTTCATCAGGCATTTACGGATATATGGGGGACAGAAAAGTTGTGGGTAACGATCGACCGTGCCAATCTGAATTTGCCCTTGCGGCCTGGGTTTGACTATAAAGGCTTCATTCACTGGGATTATGATCCGGAAACAAAACCACAAAATGTGCAAGGTGTGTTGGCGCTGGCCGATCAGGACGATGAAAATATGGGTGGTTTTCAATGCATACCCGAGCTTTTCCGGACTTACGACACCTGGAAATTAACGCAACCCGAAGATCGCAATCATTTTCAGCCGGATACGACAGGTTTTGATCTCGTAAAAGTAAAGATGAACGCGGGCGATCTGCTGATTTTTAACAGCTCGCAGCCCCATGGCATCAGAGCAAATCGCAGTCAGGACAAAGTGCGTCTTGCACAATATATTTCCATGATGCCGGCTCAGGAAGATGATGAGGCATTGCGTCAATGGCGCATTAACTCCTGGCGGGAAAGAGAAGCGCCAACTGGTTATGCATTCCCGGGCGACCCTAGAAACTGGGAGAAAACCAAATACGAAACCGCACAACTTTCGGAGCTGGGAAGGAAGCTGCTGGGGCTGGATAAGTGGTGATGGGTTGATGCACATTCGTCATTCAAAACCAGTTTTCTGTCAGTTGATCCGCGCTTTATAACGATTGGTCATTTTATGGTTGAGGAGGGGAGGTCAGAAGTGTGATTTTTGCATTGTTATGAGCAAGGCGATCGTCATTTTTCTGTTGTTTTATTTTCCGGTCTTTGGCCAGTCGGACTGGAGGTTAACCGCTGAAAAGGACGGGATAAAGGTGTATGCCAGAACAGTGGCCGACTCGAAAATTAAAGCTTTAAAGGCAGAATGTATTATGAAAGCCACTGTGCAGGAAGTAGTTGCATTGTTGCTTGATGTGAAGGCAGCAGAAAAGTGGGTATGCCACACCAAACTCTGCTCGCTGGTCCGAAAAGTGTCCTCAACAGAACTTTATTACTATACAGAAGTGTCGTTGCCCTGGCCCATGGAGAACCGGGATTTTGTCACGCATATGGAAGTTTTCCAAGACCCGGTAACGAAGATTGTGACCGTTAATGCACCTGCAGTGCCAGGCTTTGTTAATATGAAAAAAGGCAAGGTTCGCATTAACCATTCATCCAATGTCTGGAAGATCATTCCGCTTGACAGAGAACGCGTAAAGCTGGACTATACTCTCCAAGTTGATCCTGGCGGCTTGCTCCCAGCTTGGGTGGTCAATTCTTTCGCTTGCCAGGGGCCGATTATCAGTTTCACGGCGATGAAAAGGGAGTTGAGCACAGGAAAATACAAACAAACGGCTACCCATTAATGCCGAATTTGCTAAGAGGTGGCCAAAAAATAGCGCAGCCATGGTGTTTTTATAACCATGCTGCGCTGTGAGTTGGGGATTAATCTTCAAATTCAGACCATTAACATTCCGGGGGGATTCGATCTAAGTTAAATGTTTGAAAGTTTAGTTTTTTATCAACTTAGATGAATGCAACGTTCCGTCCTGCTCCCGAACCTGTATCACATAAATGCCTGCGGCTAGCTGTTTTAGATTAATTGCACTATCAGGAAGCTGTTGAAACTGACTTTTATTCGCTTCATAAACAACTCGTCCTGATTTACTAACAATTTTAACATGGTCTAATTGCTGCACGTTCGGCATCTCGATAGTCAGCCAGTCGGCCACGGGATTTGGATGGAACGCAATAGAAAGATCGTTTTCTACTTGAATGTTCCTGATCCGGCTGAACGCAAAACTTCCATCATTGTCAACCATTCGTAAGCGGTAGTAGTGTTCTGCTGCTAACGGTCGCTCATGTACGTACGAATAAGTGCGCTCTATTTTGCTGTCACCATTTGACTTCACCTGTCCTAATGCCGTCCAGGTTTTGCCGTCCGTGCTATGTTGAACTTCAAAAAAATCACTGTTTGCCTCAAACGAAGTGCTCCAAGTCAGCACGACATCATTTTCCTTTTGAGCAGCCACAAAATCCACAAGTGTAACAGGCAGTACGCTACCGGACGATGTTGCGGTGATGAAATTAATATTCGTCCAATCGCCGGATTCAGACACATTGTTCAATATCGGATCAGGCGTGCTTTTATTGGTTGGGATTTGATAAATCTCATTGGCACCGGCAGTCGCCAGTTGCAGCATATCCTCAGAATTTCCATTCAACTCTGATTCCAAGTACGTTATCAGCACTTTACCCTTAAACGAAAGTGGATTCGTAAGCTTATAAACCCGATTTATACTACCCGTTGGTTTACCCACAACCGGCTCACTGGAATGTGTGATCTCATTATTATTTAGGTTAGTAGCCTCAGTGGCTGTCAGTGACAGCGAACTGACGGTAACTATCGTACCGGGAGAAATGAAAAAGCTATTATCGCCAGTTTTAAGTTGTGCCCGTGCTGGAAATGAAGCGGACGCACATCCGAGTAGCGCTATTAGAACGTGTTTTGTTTTCATAAACGAATAATTAACTAATTGATAAACAAGCCAAGCATTAAAGCTTTTGTAACAACCTGCCATTGAAATGAGCAGCGGAAGCGGAAGTTTCGAGTTCAATACCGTTTGTTGCAGACATACCAGCCACAAACACTATATCTCCTTGTTCTAGTTGGCAGTCTATTGTCAAAATTGAAGTATGATGTAAACTAACAAATGACTCAAAGTCAAAGGCCAGAACTGTCTCATCGCCATTACGTGATCTGATTAGCTTAAGAGACGGTTGATACAATAAATCGGGATCTGAATGTACCCATTCAACCATCGCATCAAAATGGTAAATGCCGTTAACGGGTGCAGTAAAATTGTTGCTTGCTACATCATATGCCCCACCTAAATTGTATTGCAAAGTCCCAAAATTAACTTTAACTAATGTTAGCCCCTTCGTGGAATTAATATTGCCACCTCCGTTAATCCCGATTTCGGAAAACGCAATGAGATTCACAGCAGGCGTTTGCCATGAGGCGTTACCATTTGCGTCCGAGGTTAAAAGTTTGCCTTGACCAGGTGCTTGCCCGTTACCTGAAATTTTCAGCTTTCCATTAACATTCAGTGCTAATCCGTTAGCACTGGTTGCTTGTACACCAACACCGTTAGTACTGTTTCCTGACACACCGGTGCCTGTTTCAGATGAGCCTCTTACTCCTATTTTCTCGGACAGTCCGGAAATGCCTATTGCATTTGCTTCATTACTTGAATTTTCAATAAAGAATAATGCACCACCGCTACTTCCGCTCTGGCTGAATGGAAGATTCAACCTTGTACCCACAAGCCGCCATAAAGGATTATTTTTATCGCCAGAGTTATAATAGAAACCTTCGGCCCCCATTTGAGTATTGGTATTGTAAAGTAATAATGTGTTCGCAGGATTTGGAATTGTAGTCTTATCAGTGATAGACTCTAGGGAGACTTTTGGTAGCAAAATTCCCTTGTTCCCGCCATTGATATCAAGCACAGCACTTGCATCCGGGGAATTTGTGTTAATACCGACACTTTGTGCATTGGACTGTTGCCAGAGCAACAGGATAATTATTATTGTAACTGTGGATTTCATCATTTTAATTTTAGGAAGTATAATCTTTAATTTTCAATTGCGAGATGTCCATTGAAGTGCGAGTCCATCTCATATGTATCAAGTGCTACCTGAGGGCCATAGGAACGGGCGATTACACTAATCAAATCACCAGTTTGTAATTCGCAGTCGATAGCAATATGAGAAGTGTGATAAGTCTTTGTAGTCCATGCCCGATCCTCTGACAAATCCGTCGTGATCCCGTTTCTTATCCTTACAAGCTTTATTGTTGGCCCAAAAGAATCGTCAGGGTCAGCTATCTTCCATCGCACCATTACGTCAAAATGATAGATTCCGTTTTTTGGCACAAGTAATGAACTGTGGGGGGCCATATTTGCATCATTATAATTAGTCCCTACATCGTATTTTTGATTTGCGAAAGCTATTTTAGTGTAGGTACTTTCGGACATATTTTGATTACCTCCTCCTAAAACACCGTCCGCAAGAAATCCATTGAAAATATTATCGAACTCATTAACAGGAACCTGCCAGGAAGCGTTGCCGTTGCTGTCAGAAGTAAGTACTTTCCCAGATCCTGGCTGCGTATTGCCACCACTGATCTTCATTTTTCCATTGACATTGAGCGCTAATGCGTTTAAGGAAGTTGCGAAAACGCCTGTCCCGGTTCCTGAGCTAATTCCCGAGACCGCTGTCCCGTTTGAAGAAATGCCAGAAATGGCTTGGCCCGTAGCAGCAAATCCTCCAATTGCCGCAGCAGTGGCAATTAACGATGTATTTTCAACTGAAAAAAGTGACACAGGGCTTGACTCAACCTGATTAAAGGGCAGAATTAGATTCTCTTCCACGTTCTTCCAAAAAGGACTCGCTGCCGTCCCAATATTAAAATAAAACCCCTTCTTTTCTAGCAATCCATCATTCGTATTATAAAGCAACAAACCATGCGCAGGGTTTGAAACAGTCCCAGCATCCGTTGTTGACTGCAAAAAGACACGCGGCAGCAACACGCCCTTATTCGTAGCCTGAACGTCCAATACTGCGCTGGGATCCGGGTAGTAAGTGTTAATCCCGACATTCCCGATCGTCTGTGCGAAGAGCTTTTGCTGGAACCAGAGTAGGGCAAAAAGTAGTAGGATTTTCTTCATAACATAAGCAAGGTTTACAAAGTTGAAATGACGCATTTTCCTAATGCGTTAGATAAAAATTGCGCAGCGCTTACGTTGTTACACTATCTAATGTGCCAGGTGTTGGTTTGAATTATTAATCGGCAAAACCCTCCCTTTTATTCGACCGTGTTAAACGGAACGGTTATTATCTCGGCCGAGGATGGTGACTTATTGCCTTTCGAAACGTCCCCGTCAAACGCCCGGTTTACATTGTTTCCAGCCAGATCTTCCAGCCTGGTTTCGACTTTCAGGATGTAATTCTCCTGCTTCCAGGGTGTGTTGGGCTTGAATTGGGCAGATTTCTCTTTTGGGCCAATATGCCATTGGCCGGGTAGTGTTTCTCCTTTACGTGTGGTTACGGAAAAGGTTTCGTTTAGTAAGCTGTGGTCCAGGGATTCCAGGAAATCTACATTCAAAGGCTGTTTTGTGTCTGTTTTAGGGAAAGAAATTTTCCAGCTTGCTGGCGCGGGAGAAATGCTGTCACGGGATGTGGTAAGGAAGGTTTTTTTGAATGCTGTTTTTAGTTTCCCTCCGTTGCTGCCTTGCCATTCGGGTGAGACGGTAATGTGATAGGAAGCGTTACTTTGCAGGGGAGCACCCAGCTTTTTATTAGGTTGCAAATCGCGTTTGACCCTTCCGGGATCCAACCATAGCGTAAGTATTGTGCGGTTTTCGTTCCAGAGTTCTGGCTGGAGATCGAGAAATGCTCCTTGTATGGTGTCGGAATTGCCCTTTACCAATGCTACAAACTTGCCCGATTGGCCTTCACGCATGGGATGGGAAAAGTGCAAAAACACTTTCAGAAGGTTTTCAGGAAGCGTGTCGCCGGATGGAAAGAACCCGGTCAGCTCGGGCGCATCCTTATCGGCCGCATCAGGGATAGTAAATGCTCCTGAACTTTGGTTACGGATAATGAGCTCATAATCAAGTCCGCGGGTGAATGGGACCAAAGGTTCAAAAATCAATGAATCGCCTTGTTTTGAAAAATTACCCAGGATAGCAACTTTATTCTCGCCGTTTTTGAGCGAGATTTTAACTAAATCTGAGATCGAATCGCCGGATATGGATCCCAGATTTTGATTAAAAATTGAAATGCTCGACGCCTTTTTGTCTTTCCAGTGGATGGTAATATGATCGTCGTGCTCCTTCTTTTGACATGCTACCATTGATATCAACACAAAAAAGGTCAGGCTAAACATAACGCTTAACCTGACCTTCCTTAAAATCAAATCCTTATAAATAACGCTCACTGGACGTCCAAAGGTCTAAGCTTCCGTTGGATCTGCGTTGCAGCAGGACCATCCTCGTGTCGTCAAGCTTGTCCAGCTGAATGACATTGGTTACCGGCAGCGATACAAAATCAACGCCTGCCGTAGCAAAACTTTCCTCAACCGGGGTTGTAAGCGATCCCTGGAAGGTTTCAATGCTCTTATATTTTACTTTAAAAACCGGGCGACTGGAATTGGACATCATCAGGAATGATTCACCGCCTTTTTTCATCGTTACCATGTCAATAGGGGAATTTCCACTGCCCATTTCAGCAACGGTCCGGCCTTTTACGTGCGAGCCTGGTTTGAGCTCGTCCAGAGGGAAAAGCACGAGCGGCGTGCAGGTGTAACTAGCCACCAGATATTTTTTGCCGCTGATCTCAGCGGTTGTAAAAGTGCGGATAGGGGACAATGTTTCGTATTTTCCGTGTGCGGCGTGATAAATTTCAAGCGTGGCCTGATCCTGCTTGTCGGTAAACGGAAAAGGAATGCTGCGGAAAGTTGATGCGAATTCCTGGCCCGAAAGCCCGCTTACAAGGACTTTCCCTTCGGCAAAACCAATGTCTGAAATGGCAGAAACGCGTAAGGAATTCCCTCTTTTATCTTTGGCTTCTTCTGACGGCGCACCATTCAATGTCAGACTTGAAAACATAACGCCTTTGGTGCTCACAGCTTCAATTTTATCACCCGAAATTTTAAACAAAACCGGCGTTCCATCGCCGGATTGTACGGCGCAGTAAACATTTTTCGAAACAGGGTTAACGGCAATGTCCTGGATCGTTATATTTTGTGCCTCGGTGCCTAGTAAGGCTGCAATTTTCTGGTCAATGTTCTTAATTTCAATGGCGGGAGCCTGCGCATTGCTGACGGCATCTTCAGTGTCGATTGCGAAAACCGTCGCGCTTTTTGAATCTCCAACAAGCAAAATGCCGTCCGGCCCGAATGCCAGGCCGCTGATCGATTTAATTTCAGGGGTTCCTTTCACCAAACCATAGTTTCCACGCGACAGGCGGCTGGTTCCTGCGAGAAATATGAGCCCTGCAAAGGCAGCAGCCAACAGAAAATACATCTTTTTCATATCCTTATTAGTTTAGTGATTTGCAATGCTGATGAATGCTCAATTTATTGAATTTGAGACAAATGTCATAATGTACGGAAAGGCCTGTCTTTACCTATGGATTTTACATAGGGTGCTTCCATTTTTCGGAAGTTTTTTCAAGTAACTTTTAAAGTGCAACGGACTTTTGAACATGTTCTTTTATTATCCGATTTATCATGCTCATTATTTTGAAACATTGCCGTAAGCATCTGGGAGCAGTCTGGATGTGCATTTTGACACTAGGATCCATTTTTTTGACCGGTTATACAGATAATAAAACGGTTGTTTCGAATTACAAAGATTCCCTGGAACTAGGGTCATTTATAGAAGCCGGGTTTCCCTACATCTCCACGTCGGTCGACGCGCGAAAGCTTGGCCCGGCGTATCCGCAGGATAATATGGCGGCGCGGACATTGGCTTTGCAGCTCGGAGGCGACGCTTATGTTTGTTTTGATACAGATCTTCTGCGTTGGTCGGTGGCATGGACAGGGAAATATTTGCCGATGGTTTTGATGGCGCAGATTTCTTATAAGGACTTTTTTAATAAAAATAACAAAATAGCCTCGCTTACAGGCGATGCCAAAATGGCCACAGGCCTGTATCCGGGCTGGACTTTGGAAAAACCTTTTTTAGGAGATTTATCCAATATAAATGAGATAAAACAGCCTACCTGGGCGCCTATGCCGGCTGACAAAGGCCGGTGGAAGGGTGTTTATGTGTATGGGAATCAGGCTATTCTCAACTATTCTGTGGGCAATTCTGATGTTGCCGAGTTGCCGGGGAGCGCGAAGTTTGAAGATCAAACCGTTTTCACGAGAGCATTTCAGTTTGAAAACAATGCCAAAGAAATTTTCCTGACCGCGGCCGAAGTGCGTAATGCAACGGGTTCGGAGGTGAAGGGCAAAATTGCCTACTTATATCACGGGACAAACAAGGATACGGTTACGGCAGTTGGTGTTTTGGGTAAAGGCGGGTTAATGCAGCCCGAAATTGCTGGTAACCAGTTTTTAACCGTGAAAGTTTCGGCTTCTCAAAAGGCGGTTAACGAAACGGTTGTTATCTGGAAAGGCCCTTCCCGCCTTAGGAAAGCGTTTGAAAATTATTGCAAAAAAGCGAAAGTGACCATTCCCGATTATAAGAAAGGAGGCCCTGCGCTATGGAAAGAAACGGTGGTAACCAAAGGAAAACTCGCGCCAGACACGGCTGCGTTTGTGACGGATCAGTTGACATTGCCTTTGCCGAATCCCTGGAAACGTAATGTGCGTGTGGCAGATATTGGGTTTTTCAAAGACGAAAGAGCTAGCGTAGTAACATTTGAAGGGGACGTTTGGATGATAGAAGGAATTGATAAAAACTTACAAAATCTGAAATGGACGCGGTTTGCGTCTGGTTTTCACGAGCCGATGAGCATTGAGGTCGTTAATGATGAGGTTTTTGTTTTTGGAAGAGAAGGCATTGTGAAGTTGCACGATCTTAATAAAGATGGTGTTGCGGATTTTTATGAAAACTTTTCCAATGTTATGGAGCAGTCAGCGGAATCCAGGGAATGGGCTGCGGATATGGTGACGGCGCCGGATGGCAGTTTTTACATTGCAAAAGGCGGCAGCCTGGACAATGGGCCAGGCATGACATCGAAAACAGGAAAAGGTTTCCGTTCGGGATCCAGCCAGAACGGCGCCATTTTGAAAATTAGCCGGGACGGCCTGAAATCGGAAGTAATTGCAACAGGTTTGCGAGGACCTTACCTGGGCATTCATCCCGAAAAAGGCATTCTCACGTCTTCCGATCAGCAGGGAAACTTTGTTCCTTCTACGCCTATTTATATGATCAAAAAAGGAGACTATTACGGTGTTCAGCCGACTGCGCACCGTTCGGATAACCCGGAAATAGCGCCTCCTTTGACTTGGATTCCGCATAGAGTGGATCGTTCGGCTATCAGCCAGGCGTGGATTACCGGAAATAAAATGGGCCCGCTGAATGGCAGCCTGATCCATTTCTCCTTTGGCAGACCAGGTTTGTTCAGGGTTTTAATAGATAGTTCTTCAAAGGTGATTCAAGGTGGTGTTTCGGCTATTCATGCCGACTACCCGGCGCCGACTTCCAAAGGCATTGTAAATCCGGTGGATGGGCAGCTATATGTAGCAGGGTTCAATTTATGGGGCTCGACTTCGACCGGCATTAGCGCGTTGCTGCGCCTGCGCTACACGGGTAAGCCAAGTTATCTGCCAAATCAGTTTAGAGCTGGAAAGCAGGGCATTGTGCTGGGTTTTGACGCAGAGCTTGATCCGAAGATGGCCACTGACCCGGCCAATTTTGCAGTAAAAAGATGGAATTATCAGCGCACCGAAGAATATGGCTCGGGTCATTTTAAAATGGACGGCACTTTTGGTGAGGAAACAATGTCGGCCGTTGCCTCTTACTTGTCAGCAGATCGTAAAAAAGTACTGTTACTGGTGCCGGAAATGGCCGAAGTAATGCAAATGGAAGTTTCGTACAAGCTGGCTGCCGCCGATGGTAAAAAAATAAATGATAGCTTCTGGTTTACAGTCAATAAAGCGGAAGATATGGATTTGAAACTTTCTGGATTTGCCAATGTTGATCTGGCGCTCTTGAATGTTAAAAAACCGGAAACCACGACGGCTCCCGAAAAAGCAGTCGTGGTTTCAGCGGATCATGGCAGGGAAATTTTCCAAAAAATGGCTTGCGCCGGTTGCCATTCGGAAGGTTTGAAAACGGACGGGATGTACGGCCCGCCGTTCCAGAATTTGTATGGCTCCAAACGCGTTTTCGAGGATGGAACAACGGCAACCGCCGATGAGAAATATATCCGCGAATCCATTTTGAAACCAGGCGATCACATCGTGAAAGGTTACAATGAAGAAATGCCTTCGTTCGTAGGCATTCTTACTGATCCAGACATTGAGTCGGTGATTTTGTACATCAAATCACTTAAAAAGTAGAGCCAAAATGCGCTTGTCAACAGCGGGGAGGCACATTAACCTCCCTGTTTCGTATTTTTCAAATCGTCGTTGTTGATCTTTCTGCCGCTGCCGCTTTTGAACATGCCTCCAAATTCCCAGCTAAACGAAAGCCGGACCGACCGCAACATATATTGCGTGCGACGCGCTGACGAAAATTCGGATGATCTGAAAATTTCGGTCTGTTCTGTATAATTACTGAATGGGTTTGCAACGACGAGATTAACGGTCAGTTTGTGGTCCGGAATCTCTTTTTTTGCCGAGAAGCTGTAATAAAACCAAGCGCTTTCGCTTCCCTGGAGCGTCACTTTCTTTGCGTCATAATCGCCGTAAAGCTGCAAGCTGTAATTGTTTTTTAGTTTCCAGCTGCTGTTTAAATTTAATCCCCAGGCATTTCCGTCGTTGCTAATGTTTAGTGCGCCGCTTTCAAATTTAGCGTAGCGAACATTGGCATTACCGTTGATTTTCCAACCTTCCAAAACAGAAAAAGCGGTTGAGAAATTAACACCATACTGACCGTTGGAAGCCAAGTTTTGCTTGGTTGTGGTTGCAATTCCAACGTTATCAATGGTCACGATGCTTTCGATCGAATTGTTCGTTTTCCTGCCAAACAGCGAAACATTTACAAACAGGTCGGAATTGCTTTGCAGGGCATAAGTGAACTCAACCTGGTTCAATTCCTCAGGCCGGATTGCGGGGTTCCCAACTATAATGTTGTTCGGGTCCTGGCTGTCGCGATTCGGGTTCAGATCCCAGATCGACGGCCGGGAAATGCGTTTGGTGTAACTTAATGTCAGGTTATTGTTAGCATTAAGCTTTTTGAAAAGCGTTGCGCTGGGAACAAAATTCCAGAAATCATTGGTAAAACGTGACCCGTTCCGGACCTGATTTCCTTCCAGAAAAGTGCCTTCCACCCGCGCGCCCGCATGCAGCGCCCATCCGCTGTTCCATTTCAATTTAACCTGACTGTAAGCAGCAAAAACGTCCTGGCGATAATCAAATTGGTCGGATCGTTCGGCAACGGGCAGAAGCACATCCGGATTCTCTTCATTGCTTGCTTCCACGTGATAAACGCTGCTGACATTTCTGAAAATGGCCTTTACTCCGCTTTCCAGCGCATGCTTCCCGGAAGGTGAAAACGGCAGGATATAGTCCCCTTGTATTGTCCATTCGCTGTTTTTGGTGCGGTTATCATTGGTTTCCCTATACATTAATGTTTGCTCGTTATCCCGCTGAAATGCATTGTAGTCATAACTATCCACCGCCCGGTTATGCTGCGCCATTAAATACAATTCCTCACCGGGTTTGGCAAATTTATGTGTGTATCCTAAATTAAGATCCATGCCTTTATTAGGCGCTTTTGTGCTGACTGATTGTTTATAGGACTCCAATAAAGTGCCGTCAGGAAGCGAACGGCGGTTGGATTGCTCGCTATTTTGCGGCCAGTTACCCAGCCAGCCGTTAGCCGAAAAATTGAAGACATTTGCAGAATCGGGAGCGAATTCAACCTGAATGTCGCCCGAGCCGTGCGGTTTAATGTTGTCGCTTTCAATGTTTTGATTCACCTTTCCCTTCGCAATCCCGTTTTCCAGTGTCGTCCGGTCAGTGTTGACAAGCTCCTTTGTCCTCAATCTGTGCATATGGAAGGCGCTGGTAATGTTCCACTTATCCCGGTTTCCCGACAAACGTGGGTTAATAGCTTGTTCCAGGTTGCCCGCCACTGCCTCAATGGTCCCACTGGCACTTTTTGTTCCTTTTTTTGTAATGATATTAATGACCCCGGCGGCACCTTCTGCGTCATATCTGGCGGATGGGCTCGTGATCACTTCCACGGATTTGATGGACCCCGCAGGCATCATATTCAGCGCATCGCCCGGGCTTCGCGCCATTTGCCCTGAATATTTTCCATTAATTAAAATACGTAGATTGGAACTTCCGCGCATGCTCACATTGCCTGCCGCATCTACATTCAGGATCGGCGCTTTACGTAAAACATCCGCCGCCGTTCCGCCCTGGTTACTAATGTCTTTTTCAGCATTATAAATCAGCATTCCAGGCTGTTGCTCAACCAGTTGCTTTTGCCCGGTGATGGTAACCGCTTTGAGTTGATTGGTTTCAGGGGAAAGGTTAATCGTCCCAAGATCAAGGACTTGTGCGGATTGTATTTTGAACGCAACCATTTTCTGACTGTAACCGACGAAACTCAGATTAAGGAAATATGTTCCGGTGGAAATGTCCGCAGATTTAAACAAACCGTTTTCATCCGAATAGGTGAGGGCCACAACTTTTTTCTCCGCATCAAGAATGCTGATGGTGGCATACTCAACAGGCTTTTTGGAAACAGAGTCTATCACGTAGCCTTTAATTAAATAAGCTGGCTTGGTTTGAGAAAAAGAGGCATTGGAAATTAAGGCACTTAAAATCAATGTAGTAAAGAGAATGTTTATTCGTATTTTATTTTTCATGGCTATGAAGATGACGACCAGCTTGCAAACGCCGGAGAAGCAGATTTTTTGGAGCCCAACCGTTGGCGGCCCCACCGTGTGCGGCCCAACCAAATGTAGAAACCTGTAATAGGAAGACTGGTGCAGATTAAGCTCGCTATGAAGTAAAGGATTTTTGTGGTAATGCCGCCAATTGCGCCTACGTGCAACGCATAATTCGTGCGCCGGAGCCACTGGCCGATTTTTAGTTTTGAAATTTGCGTCTCGGATCCAGGTAATTCTTCTAACGTATTCTGATCCAGATAAACGTAGCGCCACGATCCGTTGTACATATCGGTGCAGAGGGAAATCGGGTCGGAGGGCTTTTCCGGAAAGGAAACAATGATAGCATCTTTTTCATAAACACCAATTTCCTCAACGCCTTTTTTCCAGGCTTTGTCCACCATGTCCATGGCAACAAGCGGGCGGATAACCGTTGTGTCGGAGAATGCTCTGGTGTATTTTGGGACCTGTTCGCCGCCTGTGCTGAGCCAATAAAATCCTTTGTTAAACCATGCAAAACCCATGATCAGGCCCGTTACCGCCAGAATGATCGCAATGGTCATGGAGTAGAAACCGAGCACATTATGCAGGTCATAATTTACGCGTTTGAACTTTGCATACCATTTGATTTTAAAGCTTTTGTCACGGGCTGACTTCGTCCACTTTTTCGGCCACCAAAGGATTAACCCGGAAATGGTTATGATCAAAAACATAAGCGTTGCGTAACTGACAATGGCATGTCCCAGATCACTTTCCAGCCAGAGGCCAGTGTGCCCATCTAGGATAAAATGGAAGAAATCTTCATGGTCCACCAACGCAACCACTTCTGCGGTGTATGGATTAATGTAGACAGCCGAATCGGAATTCAAACTAAAATGCGCTGTGTGGTTAGCTCCATGATACCAAACACTGTTAATTTCTTTACCAGGCATAGCATCCTGAACAGCCGGCAAAAGCTTGGACGGAGGCAGCATAGGCAGGTTTTTTGGATTTTCTGCGTGCAAATGCTGCATGGTCATATCTTCCAGTTCGCTTTCGAAAACCAGGATGCAACCCGTCAAACTCACAATGACCACAACGATTCCGGAAGCAAGTCCAAGCCAGAGATGAAGCCAGGCATTTATTTTTTTCAGAATTTCCATATTAAAATTGTAGTCAGAAAAGATAGGTTCTGCCCGAAGAATCGGAGCAGAACCAAATGACGAGGTCTTATTTTGTTTTTTCCAAACGGAGAATGTAGTCGATGCCGCCCACGAATTCAGCGCCTTTTGTCAACTTGTCGCTGGCTGGATCATATTGCCAGATGTAATCTTTATCGGTGGCATTAACGGCAATGTAAGCCTTGCCATCTTCCACAACCACGGCCTGAACCATCCTTTCGCCTTTATCAGCAGGCAAATCAAGTTTCTTGATGAATGCACCCGATTTTACATCGATAACAGAGAAAGAGTGGTCAGCGTCGATGGATTGTCCGGCCGTTCTCGTGCGGATAATGGCTTTTCCGTTGCCGATGTACCACATCGCTGCACCCATTTCTTTGTTCACTTTCGCAGAAAAATCGAAGTAGTAACCCGTATCCAATTGTGTAGAGCCGCTTTTGATCCGGTAAACAGAAGATGGCGATTTGTAATCGTAACCGCTGACAGGGTCGCTGATGAAATAAATATCATTGTTCTCGTCGATGAACGAAGCTGGTGCGTATACAATCGGCCCGCCCGGCGTGGTCGTGCGCGTGTCCGAAATGTTGCTTTCCGTGGTCATAGCAGGGTAGTTGATGACCGCCACATTGAACTTGGAGTAAACGGGCATATTCGGATAATTTGTAAAATCGCTCGACCCAAATCCGTATCCTACAAATAGTTTGTTAGCACGATATTCAGCAAAACCAATGCTGTATTCGTCAAATCCTTTGGGCAATGCTTCAAGATTCAGTTTTCCCGTTGTTACGGTCATATCCGCCACCTTCACAATTGCATAGCGCCCTTCGCTTTCGCCGGTTCCGAAAATAACCAGCGTTTCGTTGTCGGCCCATGCGTAGGAACTCCAGTTAAGCCACGTAAAAGGCACTTCTTTGTCCACCAGCAGGGCCCCGTTTTCAACATGATATTTTCCCAAACGTCCGCTGTTGAAGTTGGCATGATAGTAAAATCCGTCTTTCTGAATAATGTCCTGGGCGTAAACTTTGCCCGTCATTTCGGCGCCATTGCCTTGTAAGCTGATCGTTCCCTCCGTTAGTGAAGGCACGTCGGCAATATAGTAAGCCGTGTTGGGCCAGCTGCCGACGCAAAGCACGGCCGAGTATTTGCCTTCAACGGTCGGGTCCGTTTTTTCAATGTCATCTTCGCTTGAACAGCCGTTGAGGGCAAGTCCCAGAAGTGCGACGAATGCGATTTTTGTGGTCAGATTAAAAATATTGTTCATTTTAGTTATATGGATTTTGATTGAATTATTATTTGAGGAAATACCGTAGTTTCAATGAGAAGGCGCGTCCCGGCTTTTGTAAGCGGAAATTGTCAAACGCGAGGTCGTCCGTCAGGTTGCGGCATTCGGCGGAAATATTGTAGCGGCCATCATGCAGAGAATAGCTGAGCGATGCGTTGTGAATGAGCTGGTTAGGAATCGTGGATTTGCCATTCACATTGCCAAATGCTTCCCAGGTCAGGTAAAACCAATGCACATATTGTGTAAACCAGTTGAACTGCAACCGGTTACCCGTGCCAAAAACATTGCTCTTGCCAATCGTCAGGTTTGCATTACCGAAAAGCCAGGGCTGATTAGGAATTTTGTTCTTATAAGTAGCCTCGTAAGTTGTGGAAGCAGTATTTCCGAACTTGGTCATATTCACCGCATTCTGATAAGTTGCATTGATGTTGAAAGCAAGCAGATCTGCATAATCGTATCGAAATTCGGCTTCAAAACCTGTCACCCTGACGCTGGATTTGTTTTCATTTTTAAGCGCTTTGGATCGCTGGTCGGGAACAGGATAAATGAAATCAACGGCGTTCCGATAAAATCCGGCCGCTTCGAAGAAAAAGCGGTGTTTATTGTTCCGGAAGCCATAGTAAGCGCCCACGTTCACGTTATCGCTGCTTTCCGGTTTCAGGTCCGGGTTAGGCTGAATGTTCAAGCCGTCGCCAAACATTTCCTCCACTTCCTGCAAGCGGTAGGCATGTTCCAATGAGATTTTTACACCCAGATCAGGCAGGATTTTGTATCGGGAAGCGATGCCGTAACCGAAGTTGTTGAACGTTGTATCAACTGTCCGGTAAGCCTGTTCAATATATTTTTTCCTTTCCAGGCCGAGTCCGTAATATTTGGCAAAGAATGTGTTAACCCACTTTTTATCAAGCAGTTCCTGCTGGTAGGCAACGCCCAGGATTTGTTTGTTCATCACGCCCGGCATATCATCATCCGGACTGATCAATGCATTGTAACTTTCGTTTTTCAGGTGATCGATGATGTAGTTAATGTTAAAGGAATGGCGCTCATTTAATGTGTAGCTGAGGTTCGCTCTGGCGAAGCTTCTGGGACGGTTAATGTGCGAAACGGATTTGATAGAACCCATTTCCGACGCACCTTTGGCTGTCCAGGAACCATCCCAGTAATATTGACGCAGCAATGTGTCGGCAGTAATGTAGCTGTCTTTGGTAACGGAGGCAAAAAGACTCAAATCAAGGCCCTGAGTCAGTAAATCGGTCTTTTTGTATCGCAGATTTCCGCTGAACGCCTTGCTTTCGCGGGTAACATTTCCGTAAACAATCGTTTGCTCAAATCCGGTTTGCAGGTCCTGCGTGCCGCCTGTGTAACCAAAACCTGCAAAGAGCACATCGGCCCATTTTTTGTTGGTTACACCCACTTCAATCTGCCCCATGGCAGAGCGATATTTGTCATGAAAACGGCGGGCATCGGTCACTACGAACGATGCGCCGGTAAGGTCCGTGATCTGATCGCCCCTTCGGGTGCCGCCTTGCAGGATCTCGACGCCCTTCATTTTATAATTATTGTCCGAATAATTGAAGAAAGCCGTTCCTTTCAAGATCAAGCCAGTTGGCTTGTGGACGTATTGTCCAGTCAGGGAAGATCTATGGGTGTTAAAAGAACCGTAGCTGTGGCTGATATCAAGGAAGTTGCTCTGTTTTTGATTGGTAATCACATTAACCGCGCCGCCCATTGCATCCGATCCAAGTTGCACCGGAACCACGCCCTTGTAGACTTCAATGCGCTCGGCAATGTTCACAGGAATGTTGTTCAGCGACATTGCGCTGCCCAAAATCTCCATGGGAACGCCGTCAATAAAATATTTGACCGCCTTACCGGATAGGCCATTGATTGAGAAATTAAAATTAGAACCCAATCCACCTTGCTCCCGTATACGTACACCTGCGCTGCGGTTCAGCACCTGGTTCAGATCGGCAGTTGTGTTCGCGAATTGTTTTGTTTCAATGGCATTAGCTGCGAATGCCTGCTCTTTTACGACCTGAGTTTCTGTTTTTCCAAAAACCTGCACTTCATTCAGGTTCGTCTGATTTTCTTTCAAAACAACATTTAAAGTTGCTGTCTTTCCGGCTTTTACATTAACCGTCTGTGAGACTTTCAGGTAACCCAGTGCAGAAATTTCAACAGTATAATTACCGTTTTTCAGGTCACGGATTTCGAAGAATCCCTGCGCATCACTGGTTGTGCCAATGGTCGAATTTTTGATTGAAACAGAGCTGCCCGGCAATGCAGCATTTGGTCCGGTTGTAATATATCCGGAGATAGAAGGGGAGTTTTGGGCATTTGCCCAGCACGACAGCGCTATTATAAATAGTAGAAGCCCTGAGCGCAAGGATTTACGGGAATGCATTTTAGAGGATATGTTTATATCCTAAGTAGCGCATCACATGATTTCCCGAAGTTCCTGGAAAAAAAAATTTAAGATTTTTTCATAACTACATTTTGGGGGCAGATCAGTTCAGTCTTTCAAGCCTCAGAATATAGTCGACGTCGCCTTCAAATTTCAATCCTTTACGTAGCTCGTTTGATTTTGGGTTATAAATCCAGACATAACTTCCCTCAGCATCGGAATTGACCGTAATATAAACCAATCCGTTTTCTACCAGCACACACTGTCGAGCCGTGCCCTTATCGAGAGGTAGGTTTAGTCGGGTAGTTGATTTTGAAGCCAGGTCCAACACAAAAAAATCCATATGCGGAACGCGGTAATGGTCCTTCATGCCCGTAAAAAGCCCTTTACGCTCTGTTCTGACAATGGCTTTTCCATTGCCGATGTACCACAATCCGTAACCGTGATTGCGGATGGGTGAAGCAGAAATGTTGAAAAAATATTCCGGATCAATTTGTCCCTGACCCTTCTTAATGCGGAATATGGCCGTAGGTTTATCAGGATTATTCCCGAGCGCAATGCCTGGGCAGGCTATAAAATAAAAATCGCCTTTTTCATCCGTGAAGTCATGCGACTGATTGGTATTAATCCCGCCCGGATAAGCCGAACGGATATCTTTCATGCGCCCGACAGAGCGCATATCAGGATAATGCAGCACTTCTGTGTACACCGTATCGCTCGTTGTATAACCTTTTAGTGCATGGGTTGTATGATAAGTGTACCCGATTAGCAGCCGGTCATTTTCAAGTTTTGAAAAACCAACAGACATGGAATTAAATGTGCCGAAAGGCGAGGGAATAGGCACTGAGCCTTGCACCGCCTGCATTTCCTTTACGTGCACCTTCGCAAAGCGCACCTTTTGCATGGTCGCATCGCAGCCGATCAGGAGAATGGTGTCCGCCGAAATCCAATTGTAATTTTCAAGATTTTTGAAACCGTCCAGTTGCAGTGAAGCCTCCTCCGTGAACACATTATTAATGATTGCGATCTTGATAAATCGCCCCGTTTTCCAATCGACACGGTAATAATGTCCGTCGCGGACGATGAGGTCGTAATAGAGGGGAGCCGGAGCGACTTTCGCGCCTTCGGAAGGGTCAAGCGTGCCCGAAGCAATGGAATCCACTTGTGAAATGTATTCCTTCCCATCTTTCATCATTGCATAAATGCTGTATTTTTTATCAGTATCGCCTTGTTTGCCAGGCTTTTCTGTGTTGCAGCCGAAAAAAGATATTAGGATTGCTATAAATAGTCGGGAAGCACCCCTTTTGGCAGGATTCATGGGGGGATTGTCAGATATCGAATTGGTGCAAAAGTTGTTTCATAACCAGCGGAGGAAGGCTCATCACAGCGCCCTCTTCGAGCACAATCACCTCGTTGCTGTTTGCGTTGCTGCTATAATTCAAGGCATAATAGTTTAAGCCTTTTTTTAAAATCACTTTCTCTTTGTTATCTGTTGGGTTTTCACAGGTGCCCTGAATGGTGAACTCAATGTCTTCTTTCGGGTTGATCATCATAGCCCCGCAAAAGTCAATCACACCGGTTTCGCTGTTGATCTCCACATTGCTTTTAGGCCCCACAGAAATCGTAAAGTCATTGGACTGAACATTTTTATTGACCGTTTCGGAAGTGTTGTTCAGTTTGATAATGTCCTGAGAACCCGATTTCTGCAAAAAATACCACCCCGACCCGACCATAACAAAAACCGCTGCCGACGCTGCAACCTGACGCCAGAGTGGCCGAATCTTATTTTGACCCTTCTGCGGTAAAACAGAAGCAATTTCCGCCCACATTTCATGTTGTATAGCAAGCTTATCCCCGCCCGCAGGCAATGCCAGTTCGTCGGTGCTTTCGTCGCTGAAAAGCCAGTCTTCGACCGCCTTCTTTTCCTCAGCAGAACACATTCCGTCGTGGTATTTTTCAAGAAGCTCTTTGCTTATTTGCATGCAGGCCGTTCAGGAATTGGTTTGACTTCCTTTATGGTAAAAGTAGCATAAATCTGCATTTACCGTAAGCCGCTTAGGCAAAAACTAGTGGATATACTCGGTAAGATTGGTTCGCAGGGTGTTAAGCGCTCTGGTGATGTGATATTCAACAGCTCGTTCGGAGATCAGCAGAGAAGAGGCAATTTCCTTATTGCTCAATCCTTGTTCGCGGCTCATTTTGAATACGTTGCGACATTGACAGGGTAATGTATCAACCAGGTTATCCACCTTGTTTTTCAATACATTGAACATTACTTCATTTTCTGTGCAATGTGCCGAATTGCAATAATTGGATAACGCAACTTCCGTATGTTCCCTTCTGGATTTTGTATTTCGGATATATTCAAAAACCTTGAATTTGGCCGAGCGCAGCAGATAGCGCTCGATAGAGGTGTTGATTTCCAGCTCATCTTTTCTTTCCCAGAGCGATTTGAAAATCTCCTGGACCATTCCCTTGGCAGGTTCTACTTCGCGGATATTATTATAACAAACGGCATAAACCTTTTCCCAATGCAGCAAATAGATCTGCTTGAATGTCTTTTCATCAATTCTGAAAGGAATAATATCGGGTAAATTTTCAGGCATGCGCTGGATACTCTCGCGATTGGATCGTCGCAAATATAGCAGCTTATTTAAAACTATTCCAGATAAAAACGAGACTTATTAGAATTAATGTAAAAAGCAGGAGCAGCCAATTCGCACCGCTCCTGCCAGTATTACCTAGGATTTACACAATTTGTAAGTAAGAATACGATCCGCATCGCCGATTAGTGTGAAACCGTTTTTCTCTAAAATCCTTCTCGATGGCAAATTGTCAGAATACGTATGAACGATCACATTTTCAACATTTTCGTGCGCCAGGGCCCATTGGGACATGACTTGTAAAGCCTCCGTGGCGTAACCTTTGCCCTGCTGGTTTTCGTGGATCATATATCCGATCTCCGCCTCCCGGTTTTCGTTGGGGAGACCATTGAAACCCATGCCACCCACGGATATATTGTCGCTTTTTAGGACAATTTCCCAGCTTGTAAACCATTGATAGCTTTCCGGGAACTGTAATGTTTTAGGTAACCAGAAGTTTACTAATGCATCCTCAATCTCAGTCACATACAATGGATCGATCTTGATTTCTGAATGATTAAGGCCTAATGCAGCCTCCATTTGGGGCCTGCTGGTATGATATTGCTGCAACAGCTGATGCGTTAAAGGGATAAGCTTTAACCGCGTAGATTCAATATAGAACATTGGATTTGTTTGGTTTTGATAACAATAAGAAACTGGTTCAATTGTGACAATTGAAATTCAGGCCGCCTGTGTAAGGAGGCAATTGTTATGCAATTCCAGGCGTGGAAATCAGCCTTTTAAAGATAATAGGGAACAGAGGCGTTCAGTTTTTTTTACAAAGAAAAAGCATTCAGTCTTAAATGCAAGCAAAGGGAAGGCCTGATTTGTATTTTAATAACCAGTTGATATATTTGTTTTAGCCGCAAATCAAAAACTGTAACTCCGAAATAAGTATGGACGTACTCAATTATTTGCGAGACGAGATTAAAGCATATTTCCCTGAATCCAGCGAATTGCAACTTTCAAGCGCTTTTGCTAATCACCGGCGCTTCAATTTCTACTTTGAAATCGCCCCGCAACAACGTTTTCTGCTCTATCTCAGCTGGGATGGAGATTATGACCGCTTTACATTAAAATCGCTCGAATTCAGTAGTGAGGAAGAGTTGGAAAGGCTTGCCGCAGCCTATCCCGAGAAGGGCTCCAAAGCATTTAACATAGGCCGCCCCCGCGCAACAGTTTCCTTCGAAAGCAGGGGCGGAAATAATTTATCGGCGCTGGAATTCAAGGGCGCGGTCCGTTTAGATACCAATGTGAAAGAACTTTCCGGTCGGGAATTGATGCAATGCGTCAACCCTTTCGAAGGATGAGATTGTGCGGGTACAATTGTTGTACTTTCTCCCGCACATTTAAATCTTCATCATGACAGACTTTACGCAGTTTCCCAAATCCGGTACAATTATTCTGGCGGGCGCTACAGGCGAATTGGGTTTTCTTATTGCTGGCTTTGTGGTCCGGCGCGGTGGCAGTTTAAAATCGTTGGTCAGGAAAGGAAGTGACAATGCGCGTATTCCTGAGCTGCGCCGTCTTGGTGCTGAGATCATTGAGGTGGATTTTAATAATGTCGCCGAATTGGTGAAAGCCTGTTCTGGTGGAACCTGCGTAGTTTCTGCTTTGTCGGGGCTTCGGGATGTGATCGTAGAAACGCAAACCCGGTTACTCAATGCGGCCGTTGAAGCAGGTGTTCCCCGCTTTATTCCATCAGATTATTGCATCGACTACACCAAATTGCCGGAAGGCAGCAACCGCAACCTGGACCTGCGCCGCGAATTCAGCACGAGGCTCAATAATGCACCCATAGCACCCACGTCCATTCTCAATGGCATGTTCACCGATTTGCTGACGGGCCAGGCGCCAGTGGTTTTGTTCAAGATCAAACGTGTGCTTTACTGGGGAGATGCAGATCAACCCATGGATTTTACAACGACAAGGGACACAGCTGCTTACACGGCTGCGGCGGCACTCGATACAACAACGCCGCGATTTCTGCGCATTGCCGGTGAGGTTGCAACAATCCGCGATATCCAGACAGCCGCCACCAAAGCGACAGGCGAAGAGTTCGGGACATTGCGTGCTGGCAGCCTGGGATTTCTTGGCTCAATGATTAAAATTACCCGCGCTTTATCCCCAAAAAACGACGAAGTATTTCCGCCTTGGCAGGGCATGCAATATCTTCACAACATGTTGAGCGGCAAGCCAAAACTCAGTCCGCTCGAGAACGACCGTTATCCCGAAATCCGCTGGACGCTGGTGCGCGAGGTGCTGGCAACGAAACATTAAGCATTGTATCCGCAGACAACTTGGATGGGTAGACTTCCAGGTCAGAAGCGCTTATTGGAGTTATATTATTTCGAAATGATATGACAAACAAGAAAGGGGACGGCGAGAAATCGAACGATGATTATTTTTTCAATCTTCCGCAGGAAGACCGCCGCCTTTTCCTCAAAAAATCCATAGCCTTTGCCGGACTGACATTAGCACCCGCTTCTTTATTGCGAGCAGCTACGGGACAGGAATTGCCTGCCGGTGATGCTGAAAAAGTCAAACTCACCTTGCATGTTAACGGCAAAAAGAGGCGCTTGACCGTGGATCCGCGCATGACCACACTCGACCTGCTTCGCGAAAAACTGGGTCTTACCGGCACAAAAAAGGGCTGCGATTTTGGCCAATGCGGTGCCTGCACCATTCACGTTGATGGCCAGCGTGGACTTTCTTGTCTGAGCCTTGCGGTTATGCAACACGGCAAGAAGATCACAACGATTGAAGGTCTGGGCAAAGAAAGCCAGCTTCACCCGATGCAGGAAGCGTTTATCAAACACGATGGTTTCCAATGCGGTTACTGCACACCCGGCCAGATCATGTCGGCTGTTGCTTGCATCCGCGACGGCCAGGCAGGGTCGGAAGCAGAAATCCAGGAATACATGAGCGGTAACCTGTGTCGCTGCGGCGCCTACCCAAATATCGTGAACGCAATCGTGGAGGTTAAAAACGGCAATCAGAAGTCGGTTAATGATGTTACTGACTCGGAAATGTCTCTTGATCGCGTGGATGGACGGGTTAAGGTGGACGGAACTGCGAAATATTCTGCCGAATATGCTTTCGAAAACCTGGCCCATGCGGTGCTTGTAACGAGCACAATAGCAAAAGGGACTATTTTAAGCATTGATGCAAAAGATGCGGAAGCCACTCCCGGCGTGCTTACCGTGATCAGCCATTTGAATTCTCCCGGAGCGCCTGGATATGGAGAAGCCAAACAACCCGCTGAGCGAGCGAGCATGGGCACAGCATTCCGAGTGTTCTTTGACAACCTTATTTATTTCAATGGTCAACCCGTTGCTATGGTGGTTGCCGAAACCTGGGAGCAAGCCAATTATGCGGCTTCGCTGGTGAAAATTGAGTATAAGATTGAAAGGCATCAGACCAATTTTGAAGAGAATATCCAGCACGCTGCTATTGCGCAAGGTGTTCAAAAAAATAAGAATTCTCCATTTCAGGATTATACAAGAGGAAATCCCGCCGCCTTCGACGATGCGAAAGTAAAGATCGAAGCCACGTATACAATCCCGACCCAGCATCATCAGCCAATGGAGCCGCATGCAATCGTTGCGGTTTGGGAAGGGGCGGATAGATTGACGGTTTATGATAAGAATCAAGGTGTTAAGTCGGCGCAGGGAAATCTGGCACAGGCATTCAAACTGCCGCGGGAAAACGTCAAAGTGAATGCGCAGTTCATTGGCGGAGCATTTGGCTCTGGCATTCGCGTGTGGCCGCATACAGTGGCGGCTGTGCTGGCAGCCAAAAAATTGAACCGGCCAGTCAAGCTGATTTTAGGACGTGATTTAATGTTTACGTCAGTCGGCTACCGGCCTTATACAATTCAAAAAGTCGCCATTGGTGCCGATGAAAACGGGTTGCTCTCAGCCATTTCACATGAAGGTATCGGACAAACTTCTGCTTATGAAGAGCATTTGGAACGCACAATCCTCGCTTCCCGGGCCATGTATGCCTGCCCGAATATGTCCACAAAATATAAGCTGCTTAGTCTGGACGTAAATACGCCTACGTGGATGCGCGGCCCTGGTGATGCCACGGGCATGTTTGCATTGGAATCGGCATTGGATGAGCTGGCATACGCAATGAAAATAGATCCGCTGGAAATGCGGTTGCGCAATTATGCGGAAAGTGATCCGGAACGAAATTTACCATGGTCGGCCAAGGGGCTCAGAGAATGTTATGAGCTGGGCGCGGAGAAATTTGGCTGGAAAAACCGGACATTCGAAACCCGTTCCATGCAAAAAGACAACATGCTCATCGGTTACGGAATGGCTTCCAGCTTATATGGTTTCCACCGGCACCCGAGTAAAGCAAGGGCCATTATGCTTGCAAACGGCTCCGTAATTGTGCAAAGTGCCACGATGGATATTGGCCCCGGAACCGGAACTGCCATGACCAGAATCGCGGCAAAAGTGCTCGGAGTCAGTCCGAAAAAGATCCGTTTCGACCTGGGTGATTCCAGCCTGCCGGACGCTCCCGGCCAGAACGGCTCTTCGACCATTCCAAGTGTTGGTTCCGCGGTACATGTCGCTTGCGAAGCGCTAAAAAAGAAGCTGTCGGATTTGGCTGCCCGAATGCCTGGTGGTTCGGGGTCAAAAAACATAACGTATCCCGATATATTGAAATATCATAATTTACCGCAAGTTGAGGTCACTGAGGAATCCAAATCCGGGCCGGAACGCGATCAGTATTCGATGTATTCTTTTGGCTGCCATTTTGTGGAAGTGCACGTGAATTCCGTAACGGGCGAAGTGCGCGTAAAGCGTGTGGTCACTTGCGCGGATGTTGGCAAAATTATTAACTTCAAAACGGCCCGCAGCCAATCGATTGGCGGCGTCGTGGGCGGCATTGGCATGGCGCTGATGGAAGCGTCTGTCATGGATCATCGTTATGGTCGCTACATTACCAGGGATTTTGCGAATTATCATATCCCTGTTCACAAGGATATCCCGCAAATTGACGTCGTTTACGTGGATAAGCCCGACATGCTGGTTAATCCCATCGGTTCAAAGGGATTGGGGGAAATAGCCATTGTAGGTGTAGCGGCAGCTGTTGCAAATGCAGTTTTCCATGCGACCGGTAAGCGCGTCAGGGAGCTGCCGATTACGGTGGAAAAGCTGATTTGAGCTAGAAAACGAGCCAAACTTTACAAACTAGAACTTGCGCAATTTGGGCTTCAAAACACCCGCGGCTTTTGTGTACCCGCCGTCGGATCCGTCTACGAAATGAATGTGGCCATCTTTCAGGTCGCGGACGTAGCACGACATGACGGATTCCGTGCTTACATAAAGTCCGTATCGGATTTCGTTGTTACTTTCCATGTCGTCAAGCACTTTTTGCAGGGCTATGCGCTGGCGTTCTGTGCCTGAAATCACAGTGTTAATCTTACCGTCGATAACAAGTGTATCAGCCATTTCCACAAGGCTTTTCAGGTAATTTTTGCCTTTTGCAGTGCGAAAATAAAAATAGCCCGTAATTGCGGCAAACCAGTTTCCTATGATATTGAAAATGTTCGCATGTCCTGTTTTGACTTTTACTTCAAGCCGGTTGAATGTTGTTTTCCATTTTAATTTAGGAACAGAAATCGGCTGACGCGCTTCGGGGCTTCCGTATATGGCATCAATTTGATGCAGAACTTTACTGAAAACCTGCGGCTGTTCTTCTACTTTTACTGCAATTACGAGCAATGTAACGATCTCATTGCTTTGCTCAGGCGGCTCGATCCGGTCCCAGCGGCATTGCATTCCGCTCAGGTCAAGGTCGCCTTCGGATGAATCTGGCCCGCTTAGTAAATATCCTTCCCCCTTAATGACCTGTTCGGCGTAATTAAGGCCATTTCCGAGAATGATTGGAATTGCAAAAATGTGGGAACGACGGAATTTGCTCAGCTTCAATTCATGTCCCTGCGCGTAAATGTCACGGACAGCAACCAGGCCAATTCTTAGTTTCAGCTCGAAATTCGCCCATGTATTTGCTTTATACAGCCGCAATGCAGGCATCACCCGATCCACAATAGCGGCCGGAAGCAGGAAAGTGGCGCCATCTCCACCAAAAAAGAAAGGAACGACAATGTTGGCTTTAAATGCAATGTTCAAAACTGTAACAATGCTGCCCGTAGCAACCAGATTTACGGTTTCATGACTTCCATTGACTACCGCAAGCGTTGAGTTTTGAATGTCGGTAATTAACACAAACCAGCTCTCCGGAACCTTGTAAAACAGGTGTTCCTCGGTTAAAAGGTCATTGAGGGAAATATGGTTCTCGGGTAATCTCGAGTAAAACTGCTCATCCTTCGACATAGCCATGGCATAAGGGCGTTTGCGCAGTTGAATATGGTCAAAATAAGTTTGCGATCCAACGTGACTTTATTTGGGCGCTGCGTCTAAATGGGTATGTAAATTTAAACACACCTATGGACAAACCTTTTTATCAGATGACCCACATATTTACACACTTATACTTGCTAATGTGCTGCCCAATGGCTCTTTAGATATAAAAACTGTCAGTAATAATGGTGATATGAGGAAAATCCTTGTTACTGTTTATAAAGCAATCGAGATCTTTTTGTCTAGTGAACCTTCTGCCATCATCGTGTTTTCTGGCAGTTCGGATTCTCGTACCCGGCTATATCAAATAGCTATTTCAAAAGAACTAGTGCTGCTAAATGGGCGTTTTAAAGTTTATGGAGTTTCAAATGAGGGTTTCGAATTCTTCCGCGCGAATCAGCGGTATCGAGCTTTTGTTATTTCTTCAAAAAATACTAACATTGTATAAATCACATCAATATGGCAATTGCAACTAAATCAAATAAAGCGAAACCTGCTGAAATAGAGGCAGGGATTTACGCAACTGCAGAGGAAGCATCATTCGCTAAATATGGTGATCTGTTGAAAACGATAGAGCGGCTAAATATTAGGGTGATTCTTGAGGAGAAAGACAAAGGTCATAAAGCCTGAAGATTTGCTCTATTTTCACCAGGATCATTCCGACCTCAACGACTTTACCGGATTTGCCAGCGCGGCTTTTAGTGATTGGTAAATTACCGTTAGCCAGCAGATTACTAGTGTCAGGATGCAGGCGGCGATGAAGACCCAGGGTTGGATGCCGGTTTTGTAAGGGAAGCTTTCCAGCCAGCGATGCATTGAATACCAGGCGATTGGGATGGCAATGGGGAATGAGAAAAGTACGAGGCGCGTGAAATCTTTGGATAGGAGCAGGACAACGCTGGAAACAGAGCCTCCCAACACTTTCCTTACGCCAATCTCCTTTACGCGCTGCTCGGTGGTAAATGTGGCCAATCCGAACAAACCCAGACAGGCGATCAAGATGGTTAATGCTGAAAAGGAAGTGAAAATCTTGCCTCTCAACTCGTCGGCATGGTAGGCTGACTCGAAATCCTGATCCAGAAAGCGATACTCAAACAGCCGATCCGGGTATATCTCCGACCATTTTTGACCAATAAAAGCGAGCGTGCCGGCCGTATTTTGAGTCTTAATTTTGACATGGATAACCGGGTTAGCGCGGCGATAGATCATAATCAGCGGTTCGATAGGATTGTACAGCGATTGCTGATGGAAGTCTTTGATAACTCCCACAACCTGAGCCGTCGGTGGTGGATTTTTACCGTCGGGCGGAACAGTTCCCAGCATAATTTTCTTTCCAATCGGTTCTTTCCAGTTCATCCTTTTTACCGCAGCTTCGTTAATCAGCACACCATTGGATGTGTCTGCTGGAAAATCTTCCGAAAAATCTCTGCCCTGAACCACTTTCATGCCCATTGTTTTGACATAATCATGATCGATGACTGTGGGTTTAAATGCCATTTCCTTCATTCCGGTGCTGGATTCAACCGTAAAAATGACCCTTCCGCCAATGTTGCTCACAGGTGAAGAGGCCGATGCGGCGCTTTGAATGTTGGGGTTATCAACAAGCAGTTTTCGGAGCGCATTGTATTTATCTTTTGACTGGTTTCCCTGATAATCAATTGTTAAAACCTGATCACGGTCATAGCCCATGTCTTTGTCGCGCATGTAGTTAAGTTGTTGATAAACAATCCAGGTGCAGATCAGCATGACCAGTGAAATCGAGAATTGGGCGACTACCAATGCTTTCCTGAAAAAACTATTTCCCCTCGCTTTGAATGAACCCTTCAAAACTTCTGCCGGCTCAAATGCTGACAAATAAAATGCGGGATAACTGCCGCTGACCAGGCCGGTGAAAACCACAATAGAAAAACCAATCAATAAAAACTGAGGACTTATCAGCTGAATATAACCAATCTCCTTGCCAGAAACCGTGTTGAAAAACGAAAGCAATGCGGCCACTAAAATGAGACTCGAAACCAGGGAGATCATTGTGATCAAAACTGATTCCGTCAGAAACTGAGCGATTAACGCACCTTTCAGAGACCCCATCACTTTCCGCAAACCCACTTCCTTTGCGCGTTTGGCAGACTGAGCAGTAGCAAGGTTCATATAATTAATGCTCGCAATAAGCAACATGAAAAATGCGACGGCGCTGAATGTGTATACATAACCAATATCACCGTTCGTTTCGCCATCCAGCTTGGAATGCAGGTGAATGCTCGTCAACGGCTGCAGCCTGTAAGTAATGTGAATGCCCATGCGTTTGAACAGGCTCGACATATATTTTTCGTATAACTGCGGAAAACCGGCTTCTAATTGCTTGATATCGGCATTCTTTTTGAGTAAAAGATAGCTGTTGATATAAAAACCACCCCAGCCATCTGCATTGCGCTGATCAGAATTGAGTGACATCAATGCGTTGAATGTGAAATGCGAATTCTTTGGAACGTCTGTAATCACGCCGGTGACTTTGTAAGAAGTCGTGTCGTCGGTGCGCAGGACCTGGCCGAGAGCGCTGTTTTTTCCAAAAAAGCGGGCTGCAACTTTTTGGGTCAGCACAATGCTTCCGGGCTCGTCGAGTGCGATTTTTGGGTCTCCTTCAATGAATTTGTGCGTAAAAACATCAAAAACCGTGGAGTCAGTTGCGTAAATGTCTTCCTCATAAAAACGTTTTTCACCTTGCCTGAACATTACCCGGCCATTTCCGAAAAACCGCACGTAACTTTCAACAAATGGATAGTCTTGTTTAAGCGTTTTCACAAGTGGCGGTTGCGTGCTTACCCAATTGTTAATCTTGTCTGGCTCAGTGATATAGGAAACGATGCGATAAATCTGCGCTGATTTCTCGTGGTGGCGGTCGTAACTTAATTCGTCGGTAACATATAAAAGCAGCAACATGCCACAAGTCACACCAATGGTAAGACCGAGAATGTTGATAAGGCTGTAAAACTTATCTTTTACAAGATTACGGAATGCGAGAATCAAGTAGTTTTTTAGCATGGCTGAGAGGGAAATATGAGGTTACAGACGGCTAGCGCAACTTCTGTGCCATGTATATAATGTACTGTAAAACAGTATATTATGATTTGTTTTGTGTCCGAAACTGAACATTTTTGTGCGCTTGCGAACGTCGGGTTGCTGCCGGATATCAGGCACACGACAGACCGGATGATCAGCCTTTTCCCTGATTAAATATCAGCCGGACGGTAGTATGATTACTTTCGTTTATCGACGCAACAATGTTGATACGGAGCAGTACGCATAAATCTTTAACGATGACAAGTCCAATGCCTTTTTGTTCGGGATAAAGGGAAATTTTGAGCCATTCCTCGTATGATCGGTAGGATTTATTGAGCCATTTCATCAGATCCTCGGGCATGCCAGTGCCGCTGTCTTCGATGATGATCTGTTTTTTGCCTGCTATAATGTTCGAGGAAATGATGATTTCGGATGCACTTATTTTCAATGCATTATCCAAAAGGTTATGGATCACAATGGATAGTAGGTTCGGATCGCTCCACACTTCAAAGCCTGGTTCCACCTCGTTTTTGACGGTTACACCCCTGGATCTGGCTATTGCTGCAAACAGTTCACAAATTCCCTGGACCATTTTCTGCGCTTCCACGCGGCCCATCTGTGTCCGTGAGGAGCTGTTTTTGTTTTGAATTTTGATGTAATCCAGCAAGTTTTTGGTTAACGTCCCGATTCGCTCAGACGTGTTCAGGGACTCATCACTTAGTCTCGTAATCAGCGAATTACTATCTTCCTGTTTGTGCAAATAAGCGTTAATTTGCTTTAATGAATAGCCTATATAATGCAAAGGGGTTTGAATATCATGATTGACAGCCGCCACGATCTGGCTGATAACCCGATAATGTCTGACCAGATTGTCCTTTCGCTCTTTTTTGACAAGGTAACCCGTTCGCCATTTCACTGCCATGAAGAATAGCCCGAGGACAAGAAGTGCGAGCAGCGACCGAAACCACCAGGTTTCAAACCACGCTGGCGGAATATGCAAGGTGATGGTTTTGTAAGTGTAATCATTCGTTTTAAAGCCATTTACCTTACGGATAGTGAGCCGGTAATTTCCATACGACATTTTGGGTATTGGAATCGTAAAATCTGCATTTACAGGAAACCATTTCTCACTCCTTCCTGAGCGCGACAAGGAATAATGCATTTGAATGTTGTTAACATGTCCCAGATAGGGCGTTGTCACCTGCAATCGCAGTTGCTCGAAATCACGCGGGATTCTGAGTGTATCCGTAACCTGGATATCTTTGCCGTCGAGATTGGCTGACGTAATAAAAATGCGTTTTGAGGGAAGTTCCGCTTTTATTTTGTCTGGATAAAACCACACGAGGCCGTCCATGGAAGGAAGGGACAATACGCCGTTCGCCAACCGGACGGAACAGGGCTGGCAGCCGCCATTGAACTCATTTGTCGCAAAACCCTGACTTTTGTCGTAGTAGAGATAGTAAACCAGATTCTTGCTATTCCTGGCATAATCCAATAACTGTTGCTTTGCAACCTGAAACAATCCCCGATTCGTATTGATCCAGAAAAACCCTTTTGCGTCTTCGGTTATGCAATGTGCAGTGGCTAAAAAGCGGTCCTTATCCAGCGGGAACTGGATCAGTCTATTGTCTTTTAATAAAAAAATCCCGTTGCCATAAGTCGTAATCCAGGTTCCATGGGTGGTTGTGTAAAAACTGCGGATAGTCATTTTATTGAAATTCGGCAGTTTCTGAACCTTCTTGGTTCGCACGTTAAACGTGAAAACTCCTTTTGTTCCACCAATGAAAAGAATTTCCCCGGCTCCCTGTCCCATGATAGACACGCCGCCGAATGGCGCTCTCAGAATCAATTTTGCGTGGTATTGCCCGCCTGATTCTTCCATTTTGTAAAGCGCATTATTTTCGCTGCCTATCCAGAGCCTGTGCTGCTTGTCGATAAAAAATGCTTTGGCATTGTCTTTCAATTTAAGTTGCAGAAGCACTTTTTTTGCCGTTTTGTCTAACTTAAAAAGATTATATCCGATCCCAAACCAAAAGGAGCTGTCCGGATTCATGGCGATGGAAAACTTGTAACCAAAAGCTTCCATGAACGTTGAAACCCTTTCCGCAACGGTCTGCGAACCTTTGGAATCAAGCCCAAGCTGATAGCCCTGCCCGGTAATCACGGAGTGCATTCCGGCAGGCTTTTGGGCATAAAAAGCATTATCGGCGTCTTTGGAAGCCAGTTTCAAGGTTTGAAAATTTTTGTTTTTTATTAAGAACAACCCTTTTGTGCTGCTCCCCAACAGCAGCGCTCCGCTCGTTCTGTTGTAATGTGCCGCGACGATATCGAGGTCCGGGAAATCGTAACCCTCCAGTATGAGCCTGGTGGTCAAGCGTCCGCCGAGAGTTTCTTCGAGGGTGTAAAAACATTTGTTTAAGTAAAGAAATGCACTTTTGGCCACATTATTCCAATAGAGCTTAAAGTTTGGTTTTCCATTGGTATACAACTTGTTATAAATAATGTCCCCGTCCGGAAATTGTGCTTCACTGGTTGCGTTTTTGGTAATTTTAAGGATCGTTCCTGCCGAATCAAGCGCGTAAGGATGAGATCCTATGAGGAAAAAATTCTTGAACGATCCCGCAGATGAATAAATAAGTTTCCCGTTTTGGTAACAGGAAACGGTTTTTTGTTTCCATATAAAAAATGTCTGGCTGTCTGAAACGGCGAAGTAATGCTCAAACATGGGGTTGCTGGGATATTGCTCGGGCACGCTTCCCAGCATGCTGTTATGCCGCACGTTTTTGCCGGCAAAAGGATCAGTAAGCCGGTATTTTCCATAAAAAGTAGTATTCGATGTAACAAGGCCATTATTCATAACGCCAATGTATTGATTGTCCTCTGTCAGTCCGTAAAACTCGTAAGCTGGGTTGGCATTCCGGCCGGGGAGCGCTGGAACGAAGCCACGTATCCGGTTACTTGAAATCGGCAGGTTAGACCGGTCAAAAGTCAAAAATTTCTGCCCATCGAATCGCACCACGCCTGCTTCCGTTGTAAGCCAGTAAAAGCCGTTTTTGTCTTCCATAACCGCTTTTACGCTGTTTTGAGGAAGGCCATTTTCATCGGTAAAATGTTGCAGGCGATACGCCGGAAGTTCCTGCTGCTGCGCGTCGGTGCGGAAAGCAAGGAGCATCAGACAGAGAAAGCACCGCAAAACCATGACCGGGGAGATTCTCATTCGGGCGTCAGTAATGGCCATTTCAAATTAAGAGAATCCGGCTCTCGGAAGTTACCCGTTTAATTCAAAATATCTCGTGAGTTCGATAATATTGCTGACCCCCAGTTTCTCGAAGATCTTGGCTTTATAACTGCTTACCGACGACGACGAGAGGTGAATGTGCTCGCTTATCGCTTTGGTAGAGAGTCCTTTGGACAATAATCTGGCTACTTCCAGCTCTTTGTCGGTAAGTTTGTCAGCGATGGATTCCTGGGGCCCTTTGGTATTGAAAAGCTGCCCGAAAACCTGTTCCATAACCGAAGGGCTTGCGTAAATTTTTCCGCTGATTACGCTGTCAATGGCCTGCTTAAATTCATCGTTCATCGCCGTTTTGGAAATGTATCCGTTCGCACCGGCTTTCAGGAATGGCAATGCATAGAGTTGCTCGTCGTAGCTGGAACAAACCAGGATCGGGATCTGAGGCTGCTTCATCCGCACGGAGCTGATCATGCCCACTTTGTCGCCGCCGGGCAGATTAATGTCCATGATCAGCAGGTTGTATTTCTGCTTTTCCAGCAACGTCAGCGCTTTATTGAAATCGCCGGTTGTGGTTACGACGGCCGCAGGCATATGTTCCATCAACAAATGCTGAATTCCCATTAAAATCAGGGGATGATCCTCGGCCACGATAATCTCGATGCTCATTGGGAACGTCAGTATTGATGAAAATAAGGCTGTTTGTTTAACAATATTATGAAAAATCAGTCATAGAATTAATTTGGTGGGCTGTTTAATTTTTTTAATCCTCAAATAACATTTTTCAATAATCAATTCAATTTTTTCTTGTGTCGCTAAACGCTATACGCAATAGTTTTGCGCCATGAAAATTGCGTTAATAGACCAGCATCCCGTCCTTCGTTCTGGGATGCGCATATTCCTCAGGAGTCATTTCCAGAACCTCACAATGCTTCAAACATCGTGCCTGCAGAGTTTCAGCCAGGGCGATGACGACGATTCTTTTGATATCATCATTATCGGGATGACCGAGGAAGCCAATGGTATTGATAATGTCGCCTTAAAGCGCATTATGCGTGAAAATCCTGAGTCGTCTTTCGTCGTATATGCAGGAAAGTTGCAGCAGGAACTAGCTGTTTCGCTCATGAACGAAGGCGTTAGTGGCTATCTATTAAAGAGAAACCATCCCGATGAACTCGTGAAATGTATTCAAACGGTTGTAAAGGGTGATAAATATCTCTGCAAAGAAGTGCAAATTCCAATGGACGTATACTGAGCATAGTTATGAATAAAAACTGCCAATTGCTGGGTCTGCTCGCTTCGCTGTTACTTCTGGCAGCAGGTGTCTTCTTCTTGAACGAAAATATGCATTCCAGTCAGCTTGCTTTACGGAGCAGACATTCCAATCCGGTGCGGCTTTACATTCGCAGGGAAATTAAAACAGACTTATATAAGCCGACGGATGGTCCTCAGCCGCTTACAGGCTGGGAAATGAGCGGAGTGGGAAACAGCAGCAAAGAAGGAATGATGCAAACCAAAACGTCAGCACCATCGGACCACCGGACTAAAAAGGGATCAGCCGACAGCACGCAAGCAGGGAACCGCGAAAAGGATTTGGATAGCCTCGCTTCAGCAAACCGGGATTCTGCCGCTTCAAAATAATCTTTCGTTGTTAAAACATCTTTTTTGTCGCGTTTAATTTGGTTAAGCAAATGAATTCATTTTGTTTTACCAAAACCAAAAAAACGACACGCAACGATGAGACAACTCCTATTTTTAAGCCTTGCATTATTTCTCTTTTGCTGCAAATCAGCAAAAATTTCTGACAAAAGTTTTAGCAGGGAAGACATCATTGTGGAGCAGGTCAAACCGAATGTTTACCGGCATATTACTTATTTTCAAAGTGAGACATTTGGGAAAGTGCCTTGCAATGGAATGGTCGTTTTTGATAAAGGGGAAGCCATTATTTTTGATACGCCTGTCAATGATTCTACTTCTTCACAATTGATCAGTTGGGTACAGGATAGCCTTGATTGTAAGGTGATCGCTATCATTGCAACGCATTTCCACGAAGACTGTGTGGGTGGCCTGAAAGAGTTTCACCGTCTCGGAATCCCGTCGTATGCTGAAAACAGGACCATTGCTTCTGCCAAACTAAAAAACTTCCCGACGCCTGAAAAAGGTTTTGATAACAAACTTGCGCTCAAAGTGGGCGACAGGGACGTTGTGACAGAGTTTTTTGGCGAAGGACACACCAGGGACAATGTTGTCGGTTATTTTCCAAGCGAAAAAGTAATGTTCGGAGGATGCCTGATCAAGGAAATCGGTGCTGGTAAGGGTAACCTGGAAGACGCGAACGAAAGCGCCTGGTCCGCTACGGTAACCAAGTTGAAACAAACATATCCGGACGTGCAGGTCGTAATTCCAGGCCACGGAAAATCGGGTGACACAGCCTTATTGGATTACACGATCAAGTTATTTGAGAAAAAGTGATCAGTCTGATTTGAGCGATTTTACCGGATTTAATGTGGCTGCTTTGATGGCTTGATAACTCACTGTCAGCACGGTTAAACCCAACGCTGCCAATCCGGAAACGGTGAATATCCACCAGGGTAATGTTGTGTGATATTGATATTTAGCGAGCCAATTCGTCAGGAAGTAGTAGGTTAGGGGTGTAGCAACAAGTAATGAGGCGGCGATGAGATACACGAATTCTTTTGATATCATGATCCAAATGTTCATGATCGTCGCGCCAAGGACTTTGCGGATACCGATTTCCTTGGTGCGCCGCTCAGCGGTGAATGCTGCCAAACCAAATAGGCCCAGGCAGGAGATTAGAATGGCCAGCACGGCAAAAAAGGTTACCAGCTTTGCAACCCGTTGTTCCACAGCAAATTTTAATCCGTATTCCTGATCCGCAAACTTGAAATCGAAAATGGCGTCCGGCAGATGCTTTTTGAAAACGGACTGGATCTTTTCCATCGCGGCGGCAGTTTCAGCGCCTGATTTTATTTTGAGATAGAGGAAATTGGGCGCGTAAGTCATGAAATAAATCGTTTGCTTGACCTGCGCGAAGGGCGACTGCATGACCATATCATCAATTACGCCCACAATATGGTACTCATCATCGTTGAATGTAGCATCTTTCCATCGGATCGTTTTGCCAATCGGATCTTTCAATCCCATGTATTTTACAGCCGATTTATTCAGGATTACTGCCATAGAGTCTGCGGGAGCATCTTTTGAAAAGTCTCGCCCTTCCCTCACATGCCAACCTACCGTGTTTCCATAGCTGTGAGAAGCGGCTATGACAGCGAAATTTTCCTGCAAATCCGCAGGTTTCCCAGCCCAGAAAAATCCGCTTGCATTGGACAGCACATCCGTCATGGGGCCGGAAGACTGGGCGACGTCCGAGACATAACCACATTGTAACAGATCATTTTTCAATGCTTCAAGCGGGCCGCTTCCCCGAGGCATCTGCACATTGATAAGCCCGTGGCGTTCATAGCCCACGCTTCTGTTTTGTCCGAACTGGAGCTGGCGGAAAACAACGATTGTGCCGATAATCAGAGAAACAGACACCGTAAATTGTAAAATGACCAGAACTTTTCTGGGTAGTGAGGTAATGTTGCCAAAAGGCACATTCCCGGATTTCAATATTTTTGCCGGTTTGAAGGAGGACAAATAAAATGCAGGATAGCTTCCTGAAATGACGGACACAGCTCCACAAAAAGCAAGGATCATCAGCCAGACAACCGGCTTGGTCAGCAAGCCGCTATCTTTTACAAATTGCAGATTTTTATCAGAAACAGTATTGAAATAAGGCAATGCTATTTCTACCAGGAAAAAAGAAATAAGCAATGCAATGGTAACAGTTATAAAGGATTCAAACAAAAATTGATAAATCAGTTGTGAACGCATGGAACCAACTGCTTTCCGAACGCCTACTTCACGGGCCCTTTTTTCGGAACGAGCCGTGCTCAGGTTCATGAAATTAATGCAGGCCAATAATAAAATGGCAATGCCTACGACGCTGAATATGGTTACATAAGTGATGTGGCCGCCTGTGTTAAAGCCATTTTCCCAATCACCAAAAAGGTGCCAGCGTTCCATCGGATGCAGTAACAAAACTGGTTTCAGGCTCGCTTCCAGCTTGTTATCTTTCACGCGTTTCAGCATTAGCCCGCTAATTCGTTCAGATACCGACTTAATGGTTGTTTTGGGCGCAACTTTAACGAGTATTTCAAATGTTTTGATGCCCCAGTTGTCTTTCGCTTCACCAACCCACTGCCTCCTTTTGGCGCTTATAAACAGTTTCCACGGCGCAATGAAGTCAAGATCCTTATACTCGGAATTATCCGGAAAATCCTGATACACGCCCGCTACTTCAGCGCTCAGCTCATTGTCAATCAGGATTATATTGCCCACGGCGCTATCGTTGCCAAAAATAGACTTTGCCGCAGATTCAGATATAATGACGGATGCAGGATTTTCCAATGCTGCTCTGCTGCCTTTGAGCATTTTAGGAGATAGAATGTGTGCGCCTTCCGGTTCCATGAAACGACCTTTGCGGCGAAACTTGCTTTCACCAGACAAAATATCGTAATCGTCGCTGCTCCAAGATATTGCTACTCGTTCCAGATCCTGTTCGTGACTATTCCGAAGCTCCGCAGCGAGCGGAAAAGGCATATTGGGCGAAGTAATGACCTTCCCGTTTTGTGTAGAATTCCACATCACCCGCGCAATGCGATCACTGCTTTCAATGTTTTTGTTGAAATTCCATTCATCCCAAACCCACATGGAAATGAGCAATGCAACAGCCATTCCAATGGCTAAACCTGCAATGTTAATGAAGGAATAAGCCTTATTTCTGGCAAGTCCCCGGAAAGCGATTTTCGCGTAGTTTCGTGTCATATCAAGAGCAGATTTAGTCCCACAAACTAAGTTGAGCCTGTGGTCGTTCGATTTCCAGTAAAAGCGTTTTGTTCGATAATCCTCCTCCAAAACCCACCAAGTTTCCGGTGGCGCCGATCACCCTGTGGCAAGGTGCAATAATGCAGATCGGATTTTTGTTGGCAGCTCCGCCTACTGCGCGCACCGCTTGCGGGTTGCCTATCTGCCTGGCAATGTCGCCGTAAGTTCTGGTTTCGCCGAACGGGATGGTGAGTAATGCTTCCCAAACTTTTTTCTGAAAGGCTGTTCCCTCAAAATCGAGAGGAAGTGAGAATGTTTGCCGTTTCTTGCCAAAATACTCATTGAGCTGCTGCTCCGTTTCGAGCAGGATAGGGTTGTTATTATCTTCAATACCAGGCTTTTCCCGTTCTTCCCGATCCCAAATTACAGACGATAAACCTTTGTCTCTGGCCACCAGCAGTAATTTTCCGACTGGCGAGTCAATGATTTTATGATAAGTCTTGTTCACTGTCAAACTTATTGATGGCTAATGGTGGTCCAATGTCGAAAATTTTGTTGGAAGATTTTTATTAAATATAATATTGCGGCATTAGGCATCCAAAATCAGCTCTTTATGGCTTTCTGCATGATATTTGTTCTTGGCGGAAGTTCGGCAACATTTACTCCGCATGCCCAAAAACCTTTCAAGCTTAATGTCATCTTCAAAACATACCCTTACCAACTTAATAATCTGGTAAATAAGCCGCGTACAAAGATTTACAAGCCGGCCTCGAAGCCAAGCTTTCCGAAAGGTTAAGAAAACAAGGACCAGTTTCTGCCAGCGGACGAATACATGAAATTGTGGAATTGCACATACGATTATAAGGACAGCCTAAGGCTGCAGTCGTATAATTCGGAGTTGGGGCGCTAGGGGCTGTTCACTTCTTCCCATACTGCCGGTTCAGATACTGACTGTGGTATTGCCTCAGCTTTTGATCGAGTTGGTAGCCGGTCCGGTAACGTTCGCCTATGCGGTAGCCTCTTGTATAATTGTATTCCCATGGAAATTCACTGGTGGTTCTCAGCCTGACGTGTTTGCCGTTCAGCAGTTTGCCCGGGAATAAGGGGATTGCGAAGTTGAACCCGATTGTGGAGCCATTGCTGGTTGTCATGGCGTAAAAGCCAATTTCGATATTGGTAAACTGCCGGAGCATATCGAGGCGCACACCTGTGTCACCTGCCAGATAGCGGCCGCCTGACACTTTGAATGTTATATCGGGATTGGAAAGCAGGTAAGCAGCATCCAGGATGAGCAGCAATTTTTCCATATTTCCGTAATAAATTCCTTTATTGGGATAGTAGTAATCGCCGGTCAAACCCGCTTCCACACCGAATGACCAGGGACGCTGCAGATTGGCGCGGCGATATTGAATGTTGACTCCATATTGATCATTCTGAAAAAAGCCGGCCGATGCACTGATATGGTTGTGGTTTTTTGAATAAAACTGGTTTACAAAAACCGGTGAAGGGCGGATCTTTTTAGGACGGTTATCAAGATCATTAACAATCGGGAAAAGTATTCCAAAATCCAGCGACATTCCTGGCAGCAGGAATATCTGGCTTTGGATCGCAACGCTCGTATTGCTTTGAATAGGCTTATCAAAGTTTCCAAAAATTGCATTGAAATAAGGCTGGATCCAAAAGTGCAGGCTATAACCGTTTCTGTGCAGCGGGAATTTACTTCTTTGTTTTTGCCTTTCTCTCACCGCATTGCTAACCGGACTGAATTCAAGTTTCTCATTCAGCTTGTACTGCCCCATAGGTATACCCTGGAACATTGGCACAAAACGCATATTCGCCGAATCCGCAAAAAGTTGTTTGAGCTGGTAAAGGGCAGGAAAGGGGTTTCGGTTTAGTCTTTGTTCGTAGGAAATGATCCCTGCGCTGTCCAAGGCTACATTCTCGAAATTCCCCCGTAGCTTGCGGTAACCGGGATCAATGATAGCTGCTTCGGATTTATCAGGTGTTTGGACATTATCCTGATTTTGTTTTTTGCCCAAAGAAAGCATTCGCTTGGATTGCTTCAAAAGCGATAAGTTGTAGGCGCTGCCAAAAGTGATTTGTTCACCATTTAAAACGGCGGCTTGTATTACCCAGTTTTTCAATGCCCTTACATAAACACCCGCATTGATATTCTGCGAATCATACTCAAGCATGAACCCTACCTTGGACCTGAATGTAAATGAAATGCCCCCAAACGGGCCTTCAAGATAACGTTTGTGATAGGCGTAATCTTCTTTTTTCTCAAATGCCATATTGGCAAAAAGGCCGTAATTATCGAGTGTGCTTCCTTTTCTGTATACGTGATAAGGGCTTCCATAACCAGCGGTTACTTCTGCTTCCCATTGTTTTGCCACGCTAAAATGTTTCGTCGCGACCAGGGCATGGGTTAAAAGGGTGGGGCTGATGCTGGTAGGCGTAGAGGTAATAAAAGCCAAAGATGGGCGGCTCTTGCTTTCTTTCATCAACAGATACCGAAAGTCGAGCTGCCGGTCTCCCAGGCCGAGTTTCACCGGATTTGCAGCGGTGGAAAATAATTGTAACACATTGATATTGATATCGAACCGGGGCAAAACCGTCAGGTTCATGGATAGGACCCTTCCCGGATTTTGATTGTCTGAATTAAAACCGTAATTACCGGGAAAAAAGTGCAGCCCGACTTCCATATTGCCATCAGGGACATAGCGGGCAGTAGGGATGTAAATTAGTCCGGGTTTGCCGGAAATATTTGACTGCGCAATGACTTCACCGCAAATAAAAAGGAGAAGGGTTGATAAAATACCAACCCTACTCAATAAACCGAAATATTGATTCCTAATTTCCTCCACCTTGATTATGACAGCTTTCGACAAGTTTAGCTTTTGATTTTTCTGCTGCTTCAAGCGCAGTTCCGTATGCGTTTTCAATTAAAAGTTTGTTGGCATCATGTGCATCTGATGCGCTTTCTGTGCCAGCAGTTCCTTTCGCTACGCAGGCCTGAAGGTCGGCTTTGGAAAGCTCGTCCAGCGATGTCAGGTAGGCAATGAGCTGTAACCCCACTATACCTTTAAGCGGCAGATAATCATCGCCTAGCAAGTCTTTGTTTGCATCCAGCGCAGCATTCAACTGGTCGGCAAGCGTTTCTGCTGTTTTGATAATTGCAGCGTATTTTGCTGGTTCGCTGGCCGTACATGCGGCTTGCGCGTCACCGATCAGCTTTACTTCGGTGTCATATTTTTCTTTTGCAGAGGCAAGTAATTTCAGGCGGGAAGCGTCCAGCTTCGCTTTGGACTTCTCAAATTCGGCTTCCGCAGCGATCAGGCAGGCATCATCAGCGAGGGTGCCTTCGAATTTCTTAGCCGGGCCACCTTCAACAGCTCCCGTCCGAAGACCCTTGATTTCTTTACCAGCAACAGTCGGCAATGTTACCTTGGGGAAGTAAATAGCCATTTCAGGGCTGGCGCTGGCGCGCGCAAGTATCGCTGTGAGGTCTGCGGGGAGTTTTCCCGTTGTGCCTGCGGCGTCAAGAACTTCCTTCTTTATGGATACCAGTGCGGATATTTCTGCTTTGGTAAAAAACGTAGCGAACTTGTTTGCGGATGCCTTGACATTCGCAGGTTCAGCCCCACCCGCTCCCATGCCAGCGATCTCGGTTCCGAGCGTGGTAACGGCAGGTGACAGCGTAATGGCGGCATCGGTGGAGGCAACGGGCGCAGGATCGGTTAGCTTAACCTGTTCTACGTCAATTTTGGCAAGTTCGTCCACCAGTCCCTGATCCGGTGTGAGCGGTTCAGCATCTTTGTTCTTACATCTGTACATTACCAGCGTCAGCACCAGTATACATACCATCAGGGTAAAAGTTCTTTTGATCATCGTTTTTATTTAAATAGTTGAACTGTTTTTTAAGTTTAATTTTTATCTGCCACGTCCCATCAGCATTACCTGGATCGTTTGCATAATCAGCATCACATCGGTAACCATGCTGTATTTGGTCAGGTAATTCAGATCGTGGCGGAGCCTTTCGACATTTTCCGCAATATTGGAAGCATATCCGACCTTGATCTGCCCGATCGAAGTGATGCCTGGTTTTACAGTGAGCAAAGTCATGAACTCCTGCGGCACTTCCTGCATAAGCATATCTACATCATATCTGAAAAGGGGCCTGGGGCCCACGATGGACATATCGCCCTTGAAAACATTCAGGAATTGGGGAAGCTCATCGAGGCGGCTGCGGCGCAGCAATCTGCCAAGCGGGGTAATGCGTGGATCGTGATCGCCCTGGGAATGTTTCAGGCCAAACTTGTCGGCATCCTGGTACATTGTCCTGAATTTGATCACTTTAAAAATCTTTCCCCAGCGCCCTGAGCGTTCCTGCAGGAAAAATACGGGTCCTGGCGAGGAAATGGCCACCAATCCCATCAGCAACACGAATATCGGTGCGCCAAAGATCATGACCAAGGTTGAAAATATCAGATCAAATGTGCGCTTGACGGTTTCGTCCTGCAAGCCCGAAAATGGTTTTGTATTCAGCTGGATAATAGGGTATTGATCGTGGTATTCGATGGTCGCGAGATTGTTAATAAATCCGCCAAAATCCGGAACCAGACGAACCTGCGCTTTTTGATGCTGTGCGAAGCGGATCACGCCTTTTACCAGCATCTCATTCATATCCGAAAGACAGCAATAGATAAAGTCAGGCTGGGTTTTTTGAAGAAAACGTTCTAAAACCGCAACTTCATCTTTGTCTTCCCCAACCTCGTAATTGCCGCACTTTTTATAACCAAGCTCTTTTCTATCATTATAGAAGCCTTCGATCAGCCCAGCCACTTCACCTTTGCCGATCACGGCGTAGGTTCTCATGTTGTATCCAGCCTGCCGGCAAAATAAAATAAATGCCCAGATCAGCGCCCTGGCGATCAAAGCACTCGAAACAAATATGGCGTAGGTGAGTAAAAACTGTGTCCTGGAAACAGCGCCTCCCTGTTGACTGAAGTATAGAAAACCGAGGATAAATGAGACGTGGATAACGCAGGCTTTCATCAAAATTATTCCCTGACGGTATGGTATATACGATATGCGATTAAACTGATACGTCCTGAAAACATACGTCGTAAGGATCCATAATAAATTCCCGATCAGTAACAAATTGGTGTACAAATGGTCGGGAACCTGAATTTCAAATCGGATGTAATAAGCGACTGCAAAGGATACGTTGAACATCAGCAGGTCCGTCCATAAATGTATTTTTGGCAAAAGCCCTGTGTAGCGATTTTTCATAAAATCGTTGTCAAAATAGTTATTAACCTGACGTAGCTTTTATAGAATTAACTTTGTTTAGTACAAAATAGAAGATCGGTTCCCGCAATATCGGAATGGCATGCCGGGACAAAGATATATGTAGAAAATATCATAAGTCAGGTGTTTTGGAAGGTTTAAATAATGACAAAAAATTGATTGGGTGGGGGAGCCCTGGCATCAACTGTTACACCAAATATACTTTTTAAATAATTAACTATCAAGTGTATAAAACTAATTTCTCATTATTTTAATGTTCATATCTAAATCTTGATGACAAGCATTGCATTTTCAGGCTGTTGCCAGAAGGTTTGTTTCAAAATTACCGATGATGGTGTTTTTAGTCAGGTATTTCTGGGCATATGCCCGTGCATTGTTTCTTAGAATATTTAAATCCTCGTGTAAAGCCGTTTCTATTCCCTGCGCCAGTGCCGCCACATTTTCGGGTTCAATCAGAATGCCCATTCTGTGGTTAGTGATCACGTCGTGCAAAGTAGTGCCCGGCACCGCCGATACGATCACACACCCGGCAGCTGCGAGTATACCCGTAAGTTTGGATGGCATAACCAGGTCCGAAGCAGATTTTTTTTGCAGAACCAGGTGAATATCAGCCATTGCGAGCAAAGCTGAAAGGTTTTCATACGGTTGCAATGGATAGAATTTAACATTGCTCAATCCCAGTTCCTTCGCGCTTTTGATCAATTTGTCTCTTCCGCCACCCGAACCACAAATCACAAAATGAATGTTAGACTGTTCTTTATACAGTTTCGCAACTTCAATAATAATTTCCAAACCTTGCTTTTCACCGAGGTTACCCGAGTACAAAACCACTTTATCGTCGTTATTGATACCGAACTCTTTCCGCAAAGAAAGTTCACGGCTCAGCGGGCAAATAAGCCCGGAGTCAACCCAATTGGGAAAAAGGATCACCTTCGAAGTGGCGATGCCTTTGGCCTGGATTTTACGCTGCATGCCTTCGCTAATGGTTGAAACCTGCCCGCCCCAGTCAAAAATGGCCTTTTCAAGTGCGAACATTAGTTTTAGAAAATGTCTGTTTTTGATCATTCCAAGATCTTTTGCCACATCCACCTGCAAATCCTGTATGTGGTTAATAAACCTTACGCCACGAATTTTGGCATACAAAAGCGGTAGGATGCCAATGTGGAACGGCGGGCTGATGCAAAGCACCACATCAAATTTCTTTTGAAAAAGGGTCATAAACCACCAGGGCAAAATGCCCAGCAGAAACGAGAATTCGTGCAGTATCCTTTTTATAGAGGTCACATTTTTAGGGACATACAACGGACATCGGAAAACTTTTACGCCATCCAGCACCTCCCTGGTCCACCATTTTCCTTTATGCGATGGATGCACTTCCCAATCCGGATAGTAAGGATGGGCGGTGATCACATTTACATCATGTTCGTGTGAGGCGAGCCAGGCAGCGAGCTCTGCAGTATACTTTCCTATGCCTGTCAATTCCGGCGCGTAGTTGATGCCATAGATCAAAATACGCTTTTTTCCATTAGCGTTCATTGGCTTTTTCAATGTCTGGTATAGTTAGAAGAGTTTGCGTAAGGCAATAGCAATCTTTGGGGATGTTTTCAGGCGAGTACTTTGCCCAGTTTGCCTGCCGCTTTTTCCACCGAAAAATCCCCCAAAAACGCCTTCCTGGCTTTGGAAGACATAAGGGCTCTTTCTGTTTGCGAAAGCGACAACCAGCTGACAAGTAAATTCCTGACACCGTCGGAGGTATCTTTTTCTACCAGACCTCCGCCGTTATTCTTTATTTCACGCCAAATATTCACCTGATCGGAAATCAGGACCGGCCTGCTGCATGCCATGGCTTCTACAACCGCAATCCCAAAATTTTCCTGGTGACTCGGCAATAAAAATGCTTCGCAACCATAAAATGCGCCCCATTTTGCGGGACCGGAAAGCATACCGGGGAAGTAAATTTCCTTATCATACAGCGCTTGTTTTTTTATACTTATACCGAATGGAGTATCCATTCCGGGTCCGGCTATGACCAGCGGGGGGAGATCATAACCTTCGGATTTCAGTGACAGATAGGCGTCAACAAGTAGATTGACTCCTTTTTTTTCGTCGATCCTGCCCAGAAATAGCAGATATCCACGATTCTTAATGTTGCAGGCTTTGTTAAAAGCTTCCTGCATTTCCAGGGTGTATGGTGGCGGCCGATGCACGCCAAGTCCGACAACCATTTCAGATTTTGGGAAATAAGGGCTGAATGTCTGCCGGGCGAGTTTTCTCTCTGTTTCGCAGGTGAAAAAAATTCCATCCGCTAGGTGGATGATCCGGTGTTCTAAAAATTTCCAGATCAACCAGTTCCGCAGGCTTTTAATCTCTCTGCCTTTCGCCTGTTGGAACCATGGGTCAAGCATTCCGTGTGGCATTACATAAACCTTCGGGCGCTGACCATTGATAGTGTTAATTGCTTGATAAACAGCATAAGTATGATGTTGCCATAGCCCATGAACAAGCACCGCGTCGTAATGCGCCAGGTTCTTGTTCAGCCAGCTTTGCAACCCTGCACTGAACTGCCACGCACTTTTTCCAGGGCCTGTAAAGTGGATAGGGAACGGATCGTTCGTTTCATGGTTGCCCAACTCCGCACCGACGCTCACAACCTCGCTGTAAATACCCTGGTCGGTAAGTCCCCCGATCATCGTCCTTATGGCCTGGCTTATGCCTCCGGCTTTCGGATCCATTCCGGATACAACATGGATAATTTTCATTTTTGACAAAGCGGTTCCATAGCAGCTGATCGGGGAAATCAGCGCATACGATGATAACGTATACCCAGAAGCGTTTTAAGTTTCTGAGAAAATTTTTAATGAAATTTCCAGAACAGGCTTAGTAACCTGTCAGGAAATTGACAATCAGGATCAGACTTTGTAAATGGGATAAAAGACTAAATATTTTCTTTGGCCTGAGAAAATCAAATTGCTGCCGGGGGATTAGAGACAGGCAAAATAATAAGGGGGATCAGGCCCGGAATTCAATATCTAATTTAGTGATTATTGGTCAGTTTTAAAGGAAAATGGGGTGAAATGCTTGATTTTAGGGGTGAAAAAACGAAAAACAAACGAGCATTTTTTGTATGGCTTATTTTGAATAAAAAATAGGGTATTTCCTGTAAAGTATTCCAAATTATTTTATTATATTTATCTGAATATCAATATGATATAGTCAATCTGGTGAGTTATCGAATTTGCATTTATCCTAAATTTCAATGTATGGATTCACTCTTATTTAATGATGCTTTCACTAGGCTTGAAGCTGAAACAATTGCGCATGAACTGAAATACGGATCGGGTTACCATATTTTTGAAAAAGCACTTTCTCCGGAAGCTGTCACTGCCCTTACCAACATTGTTTCACGCGATTCGCTGCTTGTTAATAGTAATAACCTGGGATATGTGAGAGCTTACTGGACAAAATATCTTTCGCACACCCTTGCGCTTTCAAAAGAATGTTACGATATCATTACATCGGAACGGATCCGGGGAATTTGTCGTGATTTTTTTGATAGCCCATTCAAAATCAGTAATCAAAGAATCTACGAAACGCATACGCGATCTCATCTTCCCTGGCACACCGACAATAACCTGCAAGCCGGAAATGCTTATAATGGAAAGCACGACCTGCCTGGTATCATGTTCCTGTTTTACCTTTCCGATGTCTCGGATACCAATCCTTTTCAATTGATCGCCGATTCATATAAATGGTCGGAACAAAATACTGAGCGTTTTTTTTCGGATAAGTTCATTGAACAAAACTACAAAGATGACATTGTGACCGTCCGGGCGCCAAAAGGATCATTGATTATCTGCAATACGCACCTGATCCACAGGGCGGAACCATTTAACCGGCCGGGTTTTAAACGACTAACTTACCTTTTCCAGATCGATGAAATCTCCACCCAGCATGAAGGGCACGGTGAAAAAATCTTGCTTAATCCTGCATTTGTGAGCGAAACCAGTCCCGAAATCCTCACTTATCTTGGTTTTGGAAGCAAGGCTGAATATCCTGCTTTTCCCGAAACTTCGGTGTCCACTATGTTGCCGAACGATATCGTTTCGTTGCAAAAAGACATTCTTCCAAAGGCTGTAAAAGGCCTGGCATTTTCATTCGCCCGGCGTATAATCCCCGGCTCCATCGTCAACGCAATCAGAAAAAAAATTCATAAAGGCTCTATTTAATTAATAATGAACACTTCTAAAAGAATTGCCAATCTCGACCTGTTCCGTTTTCTTGCCATCGCCCTTGTCATTTACTATCACATTGGAGAGCGTTTTACTTTGGACAAGACCATTGCCATTGGCAAATATGGCGTTGAAATGTTTTTTGTGCTAAGCGGATTTTTGATCACCAACATCTATTACAAGAAAAGTGAGGGTTCAAATCTGCTCAGGTTTTGGCTGCAACGGTTTCTCAGAACATATCCGCCTTATCTGGCTGCTTTACTTATTTCCTATTCTGCCGTGTTTTTCGGCCGGGGCCAGGACTTCGATCCGGGATTTCTCTTCTTTTTCCAAAACTTTTATCAGGTTATTCCATTTTTCAAAATTTCCTGGTCGCTGTGCATTGAAGAACATTTTTACCTCATGTTTCCACTTGTGGTCCTGCTCACTTCCCGGGCCACTTCCTCAAAACATGTTCGTCTCGCCATGTGGATCGCTATTACAATAACTCCATCCTTCATACTACGGTATTTTGCGGGGGATTTTCAGATGAAGGAATTCGGCTATTACACAACCGCAACGATTTTCAGGTTTGACGGGATTGCGCTAGGGTGCACGATTTCTTATTTTATCAATCATTATTCGTTTTCGCTGAGGTCAAATGGTTATATAAGTTTATTATTTGCAGCCGTTTTTGCGGGTATTTCGTATTGGCTGGCTGATGTTGATTCTCAGTTTAAGTATTGCACCGGTTATCTGTTCCTTGTTTTTTCTGCTGGAATGCTGCTGGTTTCTTTTTATTATTCACCTGATTTTTTGCTGAGCAAAACATTGTTTGTAAAGCAGATCGCCCTGATGGCGTATTCTCTTTATCTTACGCATGCCCTTATATTGAATGTTTTTGATAAAATATTTCATAAATATCCTGCTTTCACTATCCTCGCTGTACCCATTTGCGTGACGGCAATGCTGCTGGTTGGACTGGCATTTTACAAAACCATTGAAGCACCTAGTATCTCATTGAGAGACAGTTTGTTAAGCTTTCAGCCCTGGTTCAAAAAATCATCGCGTCGGCCATCTTGAACTCTTCCGGTTTTGGCGGCCTTTTATTTTTTAACTCCCGCATTTTAATCTGGATCAAAAACTCGTAGTAGGCGATATTGACGCAATAAATCAATCCCGGCCTGCCTTCCAGGAAGCCCAGGTTCAGCAGATATGCCTGTGCGAACCGGATCGCGGGCCATAAATGCAAGCGGCTTAACCATGATTTCAATGCCGGATTTCTTTCACTGGAATGATTGGAAAATATGTTTTTAAACGGGGGGCATTCATTGATCCTGCTGAAAGCTTCCTCGTCGGAGTAGCGGTTATGGCGGCTGATCCAATGTGCCCAGCCTTTGGAAAACCCGTAGTGCAGATACGGTTCTCTCAGATATTCTATTTTGCCAATAACCTGGTCTTCCTTTTGGCCGTGCCCAAAATCCTTGAAACGTGCGTGTTCTTTTCTCATTAATCTGAACTGCCATTTGGGGAAATTGTCGCAGTTTTTGAGCCAGCGATTTTCATATATCATTTTCCAGCAGCAGTAAAAACCAGCCACATCGCTATTCGCTGTGAGAATTGCCAGCCTCATTTCGATCAGGAAATCATCGGTTACGATTTCATCCGCGTCCAGAAAAAGGATCCAGTCGTATCGAAAATGAATGTTGTCAAGCGCATAATTTCGTTGTTTGCCAAAGCTTTCAAAGTCGTTATACCAGATTTTTGCGTAATGCGCGATACCGATTTCAACCGTCCGGTCGGTGCTTCCTGAGTCCAATATGTGAACATCATTAGACCATCTCAATGATGCCAGGCAAAGAGGAAGGTCCTTTTCCTCGTTTTTGGTGAGAATTACGACTGAGATCATAAGTTTACTTTATTTTAATTAGTAATTGCAAGGAGGTTGAAACTGCGATTCTTCTACCAATTTCACGTTTTCTATCAGGTGGGCTTCGCTGAACATGGAACATAAAACGACACTTTTGGGAAAATCCCGGATCAGCTTTTTGATCTTTTCGCCGGGGCTCATATCCCACGTGCCGCCCCGCAGCGGTGAAAAGATGATGTCGGCTTTTCCCGAGCGCTCTTCCGCTAGCTTGCGATAAGCCGCAACGCCGGGCGGACTGTTGAATTGCAAAATGTCGAAACGGTCAAAATACGATTCGTGCAAATGTCTCTGGGATTGCATGTACGCAAGCCCGAATGCGCGTATTTTTCCACTTGCTTTAAGCCGCATGGCCATTTCACATAGTTCGTCAATGTTGGTAATGCTTTGTAAAGGCTCATGGACCAGAAAGTAATCGAGATAATCTGTTTTCAATGCTTTCAGACTCTCTTCCAGGCTTTTTTGCATCTCCATGCTATTTATTTCAACTCTTTTAAAGAGCATATCAGAGGGATTTTTCCCGCTGGGTTGCTTGGGGGGCAAGCTGGCGTCCTGCTTTTTTTCTGAACCTCTCAAAACCCGCACAATCGGCTTTATCGGCCTGAGGAGGCTTGCCTTCCAGTCTGCTTTGATGCCAAACTTGCTGGCCAGCACAACCTTGTCCCGATTATTTTTAAACACCCCGCCCACCAGTCCTTCTGCATCGCCAAAGCCATAAGACCGCGCCAGATCATAGTGTGTTATGCCGTGTTCAAAGGCCAGGCTGAGAGCCCTGCGGCATGTTTTGGAGTCAATGGATCCAAGTACCGGCGCACATCCCAATCCAAGTACCGAAGAATGGATTCCTTTAACCAATTCAATTTTTCTCATCAGTTCATCATTAAGTGTTTAGCAAGGCGACATGCAAATGCCCCAAGCAGGAAAGTCGGATTGGCCTGTCCCGAGGTGGGGCAGACCGAGCTGCTGCAAACGTAAACATTGCTCGTTCCCCACAGTTTCAGGTTGCTATCCACCACTCCTTTTCGGGGGCTATCCGCCATTCTCGTGGTTCCGGACTGGTGCATGCCGTCCCTGGACATATTTTTTATCGCTTCATACAATTCATCTTCTTCGTACCAGTAAGTGAGCTTGCCGCATCCGCATTTTTGGAGCCAGCTGTCCAGGGCCTTGTGTGTTTTGATAACCGAATTGATATCATCATCTGTCAATGTATAATCAATGTGCAGCGTTTCCTGGTCTTCGTCCAGGTACAGCCGGTTTTCGTAGTGCGGCACCTGCTCGGAGTGGAAATGAAGCGCATACTTGTTCTCCGGCGAAAACAGGAACACGCCCGGGAGCTTTCTTTTGAGTAAGTATCTTTTGTAAAAAATCGCAGCAGGCGTCAGCAGCGAATGCGGTAGCTCACGCAGGATATTCCGGATATGTTCGTTGATTCCTGTTCTTTTTCCTTTGGTGATAGACTGGGCGATCGCAGGAGGCGCAAGCTTTTTGCCTAAAATCGGCGTGATCATCGCCAGATACATAAATGACATTGCGCCGCTTCGGTGCAACGGGTTGTAATAGAGCGGATTATCCAGCCATATCGCTGTATTTAGCAAATTGTTCTCTTTCAAAAAGTCCGGCGTAAACTGAAATCGCCGCCGGATGTATGTATTATCGCGGCTCTTCATAAATCCGTAATCCGTTTTGTTAGGATTCCCGTTGAAAACAACCGAAGCGATTTTTCCTGAAATGTGGCCCTGATAGTAATGTCCCAAAGCAGCAGGAACCGCATCCAGATTGCGGAAAAGCTGTTTGTTGCGGAGTAATATCCGAGTCGTTTCCTGTGCCCCCGATGCCAGCACAAACTTCATCGCCGTAATTTCCAGTCGCTGCCTGGTAAGCACGTTCCGGATTGTGGCGGAAGTTACATTGCCCTTTTCGTCCGGTGCTTTAAAATCCCTGAACTCGTAACCTTCCAGAATGTGAATGTCCCTTGAAGCCTTCAACTGCTCGGCATAACGCTTCCCGAACCGCGTGGGCATGCTCCATCGCTCGATCACCGAATCGGTGACAAATCCCTCTTCAAATCCTTCCGCAATGTGCGTGTTCTTAAATTCCTTGATCTCATTCAGGTTGAACACCGGCTCGCCGCATTCGAAGTATTCAGCAGTTTTGGGTAGATACGGGGTCAGGTCTTTTAATATATCCATTCCCCAGGTGCAATCATCGCCCGTAACTCCGCGTTCCATGAAGTCAATTTCATCGTACATGACGCACCTTCCGCCCCAGGTTGCAGAAGTGCCGCCCAGTCCTTTGTTGGTGCATTCATAAGGGCCGTAATGGTTTACATTATTATGGACTTTAATGGAATCGTCCAGTGAATTCCGGTCATTTTTACCAGCGTGGCCGTATTCAACGATCAGGATTTTTTTGCCGGGATTAAGCCGGCTATATTCCAGTCCCGTTATGATACCAGCCGGGCCGCTGCCGGCAATGCAGAGATCGTAGAGCATGTTAAACGGATGGGTCAAGTTCATTTTCTAGGAGGAAATTATTGCGTTGTCTGATACATTGGGCAGGGTTTCCGGTATAAACCATCCATGGTTCGAGGTTCTTGGAAGTAATAGAACCCGCGCCCAGGACACTTCCCTCTCCACAGCGTACACCCGGCAGCACAATGGCTTTTGAGCAGATCCAGGCATAGGAGGAGATGTAGATCTTCTTTTTTATGTATGTAAAATCAAGGTGATTGTAATCGTGCGTGGCACCACAAAGAAAAGCGTGTTGCGACAGGATCGAATGATGTCCCAGGTATACGCCTCCCGGATTGTATATCTCGACATTAGGGCCTATGGTGACCACATCTTCCGTTTCGAGCAGCCAGGGAGCCCATATTTTGCAATCAGGATAAATAAAATTGGCTTTACCAAGTTTTGCACCGAACATACGCAGGACCAGTGCCCGCCATGCATGAAATGGAGCAGGGGTCCATGAGCACAGCAGCAGCCAGGAGGCCTTCCAGAGCAACCTCGTGATCTTGTTGCCTACTGAAAACACCGGACGTTTGTAAGGGTCTGAATCGTTGATATTATGCTGAAACATCAGAGTTGTAGTTAAGTGAAACATGTTTAGCAGCATTTCCTGCCACAGACAGATAAATCTTTTCGATCTTTTCAATCGTAATCTCACTATTGAAGCGCTTCACATTTTGTAATCCTTCGGTCACCAGTTTTGTCCGCTCGTCGAGGTCGTATGAAAGTAATTTTTCAAGCACTTTCGCAGCGTCGGTGGCCCAGGCTTCGGCCTTTCGTTCGTCAGCTGGCCGCCTGTCGATAAACAATGCGGCGTCACCCGCTACTTCCGTCATAGGTGCTTCATCGGTTGTGAGCACCGGCGTGCCGCTGGACATTGCTTCTGCAATTGGCCAGCCAAATCCTTCCGCCAGAGAAGGAAAAAGAAACGCACTTGCAGCCTGGTAGGCAAGCGCCACAAATGAGTCTGCCTTATCTACCAAAAAATGGATATCATCCCTGTATGCCGACGACGCATGTGCTTTTTTGATCACTTCGTCCGGTTCAGGCCCGATCATCAGGAGCGGTTTTTGGTTCCTGAATTTCACCCTCCATTTGGAATAAATCTCTATAACACCCTTACGGTTCTTGTTCCACTGATTGCCGCCCACATGAAGCAGGTAACCGTCTTTCAGCCCGATCCCCGTTTCAGTTTCCAGGGACAGCAATGCGCCTGCCGGATCGTCAGAAGGCGTATAAGACTGCACAAGGCCGTTGTAAACCATTTCCGAAACGGCCGGTCGGCCGCCAAGCAGATTATGAAGGTCGTTCCGCGTTTTTTCAGAAATTGAGATAAAATTCTTTGCCTTTAAAAAGCCTTTGCGGATTAATTCCTGATACTTTCTGCCACTCCATCCGATCTTATTTTCGGGAATCAGCCCCATGGCCGAAAACTGGGCCAGGAAATCATGGCAGTGCACAATGTGGTTATGGTTTCGGATCAGTGGTGCCCAAAGACCCAATGAATGGTCTGTAAGGACGTAAAGCGTATCTTTTGGCTGTCTTTTTATCAGCGTCTTTACCTGGTAAGGAAACAGGACGTATTGATCGATATAACCCAGCCACTTTTTGAAATTCGGTGAACCCGGAATGTTAAAGCACCTGGGTTCGGGAACCCATAGCTGCACCTGGTGGCCGCGCTGCCTCATTCCATCCACAAGCCACTTGGCATAGCGCTGCGTACTGATGGAGCCCAAAAAAACCGGGTGCGAAAAAAATACAATGTTCATAACAGCAACTAGGTGAACGATGAGTAGTGGGTTTCAAAAGGGAACTTCTTCGGTTTCTATATGCTCTGTTTCAAAGTCGTCATCGTATTCCGGGCCTTTCAAAGCGGCAAGTATCAGTCCGCCGGAAAGCACCGCAAAGCCCAGCGACGCGGGCTGCGCCCACTGCCCCTGCAGAATGTTGACGAGCGAAAAGCCGATCAGCATCCAGGGTAAAAAATTTTCTGAACGCAATGCGCGAATGGAGTTGATCGTCATGCTGGCAATTAAGTGGACGCGAAGCAGGATTGTTGCCAGACCCAGCACAAGGCCCATTTCACCGATGATGCGGCCCCATTCTCCTTCCGATATCAGAAAACGGTTGGTTCCTGTCATTAGCTTAGCGCCCGCATTTGTGCCCATACCAAGCCCTTTCCCTACGAAAAGCGACTGTTCAGTAGTTTCTGTTACGGCGGTAATCATTCCTCCCAAAAACCGGTCACCCAATGTTCCTTTAAGCCCGCCTTCGACGCGGTCTGCGGACTCGAAGCGCGAGATGAATGCTTCGGTGGCAGTCTGGAAAAAACCAAAGTTGGAAAGCAGAACAAACAGGATAATGCCGGCAACCAGCGTCCCCGCCATGCGCGGAATATAGCTAGGCTGACGGGATGCTGCCAGCAAACCAAACAAGAAAGCCAGAACGACCTCGAAAAGTAGCGTACGACTGATCGACATCGGGATAGCAGCAAGCATACAGCCAGTGGCAACAACCAGCAACCAGCGGTTGACCTGCCTGGATTTATCGAGCCAGAAGAACACCACATAAATGGCAACAAACCCATAAAAGGACGCCAGGCCTGTTATGAACGAAAATGTGCCAGGCGGCCGAAAAAAGCCCATCGCTCCGCTAAAACCTCCTCCCGCGACGTCACCGCCAATCCCCCGGTTAACCCAGGCGGACTGCGGACTATAAAATTGCATGGCCATGAGAATGGTCATAAAAGGGCTGATTATGAGCAGCACACGGCCTATTTTTATTGCATCTTCGTACGTAAAAACGGTCCCGATCACAAACAGGAGCGGAAATTGGATGAGCATGATCCTTGCACCGTAAACAGCCACAGTAACATCGCCATGGCCAACAAAGAGCGTGAGCAGAAACGATACGAAAGTTACCAGCAAGGCGATAATGGTGTACGCATTACTTGTGAAAATGCCTTCCCTGAATGCCAGGAACAGCACCCCGATCGCGACAGGATCGCGAACGATCAGAAGGGGTGTGGCCAGGCTCGGAAACACCCACTTGCGCAATGCTCCTTCCAGGATCAACAGCCAGAAATAGAGCCATATCCCTTTTTTAATGTTGGACAAAACCTTTTGCTGTCGAAGAATTTCCGGGTTCATTTCCTCTTCCATTTCAATATAGCTATCCCAGGTATTGGCTCGTATCATTTGCTACGCAGTTTTTTTTCAGATATTTTTCTATTTCAAGTATGATCTTGTTCGTGTAGCCGGCCCATGAATAACTGGCCGAATGCCGCTGTGCATTGGCACTCATTTGGTCAAGTTGATTAGGATTATCCAGGAACCATCTGAGCTTTTCAGCAATGGCATCCGGGCTTCGGATAGGGACTTCAAATCCGGTTTCACCTTCTATAACAAGATCTTTTCCGCCTGTATTGGATGTAATGATGACGGGTAAACCCTGACTCATGGCCTCCTGGATCACCAGCGCGCGTCCTTCGACAATGGACGGCAAACAAAAAACATCACAGCTGCGCATCAGGCTCAGCACTTCCGCATGAGGACGCGTGGGCTCGTAAGTGAAATTTGGGAGCTGCTTCCGGTAAAAGGGCAATTCGCGCAATAAGCTTCCTAATACGACCAGTTCTATTTCTTTGGTGTTCAGTATTTTAATTGCTTCAAAAAGGTCCGCTAACCCTTTTCGCTGTCCCATGCTCCCCGCGAACAGCACGCGTAGCGGGCGGTTGTTACGTGTTGTTTTTTTTGTTGATAAATTGTTTTCGGGCGAGCCAAAAGGCGATACGATTAGTTTTTTATCACTTATAAGTGACCCAAGCGAATCAGCGACAAAGCTTCCGGGCGTAACTATAATGTCGGCCAGTTCCAGCTCCATGCTTTTGCGGTGTAGCTTTTTTTCCGAATCGCTGATGCCCCCTGCGAGCGTTTCGGACCAGTCAGGAAGTCTCACGGCTTCTTCGAGCAGCAATTTTCGACTGGTTTCCCAGAAGGCGATCGGCAGTTCGTATACGCATGTGATCCCCAGCTTTTTGGCCTGCCTGAATGTTTCCAGCGCACCGTCCTCATAGGCATAAACCACAGTCAGGCCACTTTTTTGAAGGCCGGGCAATTGCGAAGCAACGTATTTATCCAGGCTGTGATATACTTTATCAACACAAAACACACCGGATTCGTGGGCCGTCAGTGATCTGATACCCGCTTTATTGCTGATCATCCGGCCCACTTCAAACCAGGGATAGGTGCGGGTACGGGCATGCAGCACGGCATCGAAATTTCTTCTTTTCAGCTCCGATAATCCCGGCAGACGCGCGAGCTTATCCAATGTCGTATCCGGAAATGTAGCAATGGTCGTGTAAAAGCTATGGAGGTTGCCAGCTTCGGCAAAACCCTTCGCAATTGCACGTACATTTGCATTACCGGTAGGATGTGAGACAAGCACTTTCATCGGGTCTGTGGCCTGGTTAAAATCAGTTTTTTAATGTGTCGTTTGATTGTCGCAGCGGAATTCTGGTACACTTCGAGCACTTTCCCAAAGCCGTTTTTGTGGCTCCAGATAAAAAATTTCGTGGCGGGTGCCGACGATAGTTTCAGAATCGCATTTTCCAGCTCTCGCTTTTCTTCTTTGTTATAAACTTTCCACGAAAGGCACCCCGAATGTGTGATAGCAAAATGCTGCTTTGCGCGCAGAACAGGATTTAAATCCCAGGCGCGCTGCTCGAAAGCGGGCGTAATCGCATTGCTCAAAACAGCATTCAGGCCATTGATCTCTGCCAGCTTACGTCGCTTACGTACATTGCCCTGATCCGTCCAGACCCGGTAGGCGGAAAGGATTTTGGGACTATAAACATTGCCATATCCGGCTTTTGCAATGCATACCGAAAGGAAATAATCCTCGGCAAAATCCTGTGTGCATTGAATGTAATCTACTTTTTCAAGCGCCTCTTTTCTAAACATCAGAATGTTTGCGGCAACCCGATATCCTTTCAATGCCGATCTCAACGCATCTTCGCTGGTGACGAATCCTGCGCCCCGCAGAAGCCTTCTGGGTTCACCGGCGTGGCCATTGTGATCTATCTCGCGAACGGCCGCATGTGCGTAACCTGCCTGCGGATGCTCCGTCAGCAATGCTGAAAGTGTTTTGATGTAGTCGGGCAAAAGTGCGTCGTCCGAATCAAGCTTTACAATGTAATCGCCCGTCGCGGCACGCAGGCAAGCATCGGTGTTGCCCGCGATGCCTTTGTTGCTTTGTTGGCGGATAATGGTCAGGATACTGATTTCAGCGGCTAGTTTTTCCAGTATTTCAAGGGTGTTGTCCGTGCTGCAATCGTCCGATACAATGATCTCATCGGGCAATAAAGTTTGCACCATTACGCTACGTATGGTAAGCCCGATGTAGGCCGCTTGGTTGTAGGTGGGAATGCAAACGGAAATTTTCATTTTCAAATTGGTTAGGAATGGCCAGCGAGCTCGTATACAGATTTCAGAATATTGGACGTGTAGGTGTGCATATGCCAGTTGATACATTCACTGTGACCGGCAGCACAAAGTGGATGCAGGTCTCTGGCCAGGTGCAGACAAGGATGGCAGGTTGCATCCGCGTCAACCACTTTCCCTTTGAATGCGGGCGATACGATCCTGCCTTTCAAAGTTCCGGTAACCAGAATAGTGCATTTGTCCATAGCCGTTTGCAGCAAGTGCGAAGGAAAGCTGTCCGTGCTGATCGTCCATCTTGCTTCCTGGGCTAGCCTGACAATGTCTTCGGATCGGAAAAACCGTATGGTTTTTAAGCCTGCGTTCTTGAATGTTTCAGCATAATTATCATTTGCAAAAAAGGCGTAGTAAGCGTCCGGCATATGTTTCTTGGCCCACCAGAGCGGGACGAACTGTCTGCCTGTTCCATTTGGGAAAATGACAATGTGCTCACTCAAGTCCTCAGGAATGTTGAGATCGTTGGAAGCCGGAACCGGCGTCAGGAATTTCTCTACCAGCCGCGGATGGTTCTTTTCCACCTGATTGGTAAAATCATCATATGAAATATGTCTCAGCTTTTTGATCCCTATAATGTCTAAATAACCCTGATAGCCGGAAATCCACTTTGCGGCCGGAATTTGAACAATCCCCAGCTGGTCGGCTGCATTGAAGATCCAGGTGTTGACATAATCTTTAAATGCTTTCTTTTTCTTATCATGGATAACAGACCGCTGATAAGGTGAAATAAACCGTTTTCCTTTTAGTAAATCTTTGTATAAATGCCTGATTCCCAGGTTGGTGTATTCGAGGTCTGACTTGCAGGAATTGTCCGTTACAATGGTGAGCTTGTCGCCGAAAGCAAATTCGGCCAGTGTTCCAAAATAGGAGGGGATGCATATCCGGAGTTTGAAACCGGGCAGCAGATCGGCGACGGCGTAAAAGCCTACCAGCCGCATCCAAATATCCCCGTTACCGCCCTTCTTTGAGTCAATTGTAAGAAAACGATCCATATCAATTACGTTAATTTTGGCACTGTTGCTTTTGAGTTGCTATTGACTAACATGTTCAGGAATTCATTTGAAACGTACTGTGTGCTCCATTCTTCGGGGTCTCTTTCTTCCAGAAAATCGTTGTAATCGCTGATCTGACTGTCATATTCGGGAATAGAGCTCCATGAAGAGGTCAGCACTTCGAGCCTGTGCAATTTCATGGCTGCATATACTCCGCTTTTGCCATAATGCTGGCGCGGTGTGCCGGATATGGCTTTGTCGAGTAACTGCATCACGGTGGAAACCCGGGCTTCCGGCAACTCGCCCAGGTTGGCAAATGTTACCTGGTTCTCAAATTCAGCTTTCAGCTTTTCGTATGTTTCCTTCGCTCCAATGCGTCCGAATGCAATAAAAGCGAGCTTCTTGCCCACAGCCAATGCGGCTAAATATTGATCCCGGATCGTGCTCTCCAGATCACAGCCCGGATAAAGGCTTCCAAACAGTCCGATGACCACATAATGTTGGCGCTCGTGCGGTAATATGCCAAGCTGCTTATAAACCGAATCCGCGAACTGTGCATCTTTTGGCATGAATGAAATGTTGCTGAAAAGCGGCAGAACGCGCGCGCTGATCTGCTTATTTTCGAGCACAAGCTGGTAAAGCCTGTTGCTGGTTGTGATCATGCGCGGATTGAGCTTCCTTACCATTTCTCTTGCGATCCTGATCTGAAAAAATCCGTAAAGCTTGTGTTTCAATGGTGAAAGCCTGGTGATGCCCACCCACATTTCGTGAAACATAATGTGCGTGGGAATGCCGGCAGTAATTTTTTTAAGTGATCCGCCCAGACCAAATGGTAATCCCTTTTTTTGAAACCCATAAGGCACATATTGTAAACTGATCCAATCGGGCCTGGCCAAACGGATGAAGTTACCTGCCAATGTGATCCGTTCGGACCAGGAAAGGCGGCTGGAAAGCCTCAAAACCCTGATAGCCAGCCCGCGGTCATATTGGATACGCTCTTGCTGCTGCGCGGCCAGGTGCATGTCGTTCAGTGCAATGATGGATGCCTGGTGGCCTGCCCTGATCATCTCGGACGACATGCGACGTGCATAGTCTCCGACGCCGTCAGATCCTTCTTCAAGGGATGGGCAAATGAACAGTATCTTCATTTCAGGCAGTTATAAAATTTTTTGTATGGCCCACGCAGGCAATGTCGAAATCATTGCTTGCGCCAGTCGGATATGCATTTTGTTTTTCGGATAATATGGGCTCTTCATGAATGCCATCGCCAGTGTTTTATCACCCCTGCGCAAGCTCATGTTAATGCCCGGGATCAGTTTGGATGATACGAAATCATATTTTTGCTTTTGATACCGGGACGGAACTTCAATACTGATCACATTGCGGAGCAACTTGTCAATGGTAAGGCCGCCCGATGTGGCCGCGAGCGGGTGAACCCGGTAACAGGCGAGCTTTTCGGAATGATAAATGAAGCTGCCTCCATTGACGGCAATTCTCAGGAAAACTTCAAATTCCGGCGTGTTAAGGCTCGTATCAAAATTGTATTTCAAGAGCAGGTCACGTCTGATCAATGCTGCCGACATCGGCACGCTGTTGTTCAAAACAGTGGCTACCGCATCTGCAACGCGTCCGTGAGGAAGGTCATTGCGGTGGTAAGTAGCATTGGCCTCATCGGTATATGCATGCAGGACTTCTCCTTTTTCATCAATAAAATACTGATTGCTGAATGCCACATCCGCTTGCCCGGCTTCCAGCTCGGTTACAAGCGACTGGATAAAATCGGGCAAAAGAATGTCGTCGTCCCCGATAATGATCATGTATTTACCGGAAGCGATCTGCACGCATTCGTTCCAGTTGCCTGCCAGTCCCAGATTTTCGGTATTCAGGTTGTAAGTGAAAAGCGGGACCTGCAACATTTGCTGCTGGCACCATTCCATGATTTCACGATCGGGTCCGTCCTTTTTGGGGTCCTGGGACACGCATATCTCAATGTTCGGATACGTCTGGTCCAAGCAGCTCTGCACCGATTGTTTCAGGTAGTCCAGTCGTGAATATGTTGGTATACAAATGGAAATCAGCATAGACATTTTAATTTAGAAACTGCTTACTGAAATAGTCTTTTGTAATCGTTTGAATATTTAAAAGCCTTGTCAAAAGCGCGTTCGCGTATTTTTCTGGCAGGAACTCCTGCTACAACATCATATGGCTGCACGGGCCTTGTTACCACTGCGCCAGCCGCTACAACCGCGGCGTCCCCGACATTTACACCCGGTAAAATCATCGCCCGCGTCCCGATCCAGACGTAACTGCCGATGCGTACCGGATAATCCCGCCCGAGGAAATCGTCTGAATCCATATCGTGATCTCCTGTCAGGATGCATACTTCGTTGGAAATCGAAACATTCTCGCCGATTACAATGCTTCCACGGTTATCAATCCTGCAATTGGCATTCACCACGGAATTGCGTCCTATGGTCAGGTTTTTGGCCGAGTCGAAAGTGCAACCCATGAAAATGTGACTTCCGTTCTCGATGCTGAACTGCATTACATTTCGGTAATACCACAGCCTGATCCGGTTGCTCGGAATATGTTTGATCCAGTGGTTGCACAGGTACAATCTGAATTCTGACAGTAATCCTTTCATCACTTTTCCGTTAATACCGTTTGTAAAATCTCCCCAGGAAAGTCGCCACTTTCATTTCCAGCTGTTTTAATCCGACATAATAACCGGGATAAAGCCGGACAGCATCATTGGTGTTATTCCAATATGCCCTGTCTGAAAGCGATGGCGGGTTTCCCTTCAGAAAACTCAGCATATAGTTCTTTTTCCACGGTTTCGGGCTGCCCGTTGCATGCGACATCACCTTTCCGCCGTGAACAAAATCCATAGCTTCCGGGCCGTATTCGCTCAGCGGGACCCTGCTGCACATGGCCGCAATGTTCAACGCGTCCTGGTCCTTGGCGAAAAACGGATTGGTGCGGTCCAGATCAAAGGTGAAATCGTTGAGATCCATGTTGTAATCTGTCACGGATATCTCCACGAACTTTTTATATAAATGCGCAAACTCCACGTGCTCCCGGCGTATTCCCCAGAAACCCGCATTGATATATGAATGAATGTGATTGGTAACTTCCAGATCATTTTTCCGGATCAAATCGCGCCATAGCACCCGCACCGGGTGGGTAGCAGGCATGTCGTTGTTGGTAATCTCGTGCACGAGCGGGACGCCCAGCGTCAGCCATTGTTCGTAAAAGGACCACCTGCATTTGATCACGATATCCGGGTCAAAATAAAAAACGCCCGCAACGTCGTCTTCAACCTGCTCCATTAGTTCAATGACGAAGCCAGGTTTATAATTGGTAAGATGAAAGTCGGTTTTTACGGGAAGGAAATGCACGGTAATGCCTTCCACAGGGGTAATCGTACTGCAATTTTCCCATTGTAACACCTGCTCCTTTTTGCCGTTTGCCCATTCCGGAATGCTTCCTTTATAGCCCGCATAGATGTGTCCGGAAAACCCGTTTTTAGACAGCGAATTGACCAGAGCGGCCACACCATAATGGTAGTGACCTTCAAAAAGGGTGCATACAACTATATTCATTTTTAACGGGTTACGTGAGTAAGGTCCTTTTATTTTGCATCAAAAAATTGGCGTAGCGATACATGCTTTCCTTCGTCAGGTGAATGCCGTCGATGGTCTGGTAGTCATGCAGCTGGCCTGATTCGATCCAATGGTAATTTTTATCGTTAAACAATGCTTTTAATGTGCTTCTTTGATATTCCAGCAATTTGCTGTGGTACAAGTCCTTATGCACCGGCATTTCAAAAAATACGATCTGGCATCCTTGTGCCCGGATGTATTCCAAATGCTTTTCCAGTTCTTCCAGAATATAACCAAAGTGGTGTGTGTCAATCTGTTCGTTGTAAATCCGATAAAATCGGTCGAGCTCTTCCGTATTCAGCCGTCCAAAATCCGGGCTTGTTATTTCAGGTCTCCTTGCATTAGATAGTTGCCTAACCGCCGATTTGATCAGCGAGTCGGGACGGTTTTTTTTCAGAAAAGAAGGTGCAACTTGCCTCAGCTTTCTCCATTGCTTTTCAAAAATGCGGGTAACAAGCTCTTTATCAGAGCCTTTGAAAATATAGTTTGTCTCAATAAAAACTACTTCCGGCACTTTACCTGACAATGCAATGATTTCCAGGCCCGTGCAGCTCCCGAAATAAGGGAAACATAAATTAAATGCCCCTTCTGACAGATAATGGTCCAGCTCGCCAATCAATCCCGAGCCTACAAATACTTTATCATAACTTCCCTGATATACATATTCCTCGCAGCGCTCGATAGGATCGTAAGATTTGTAACGAACCTTTGGAAACATGCGTAAGCCCACATTATAAGTTATAAACAGGCCAATTAGGGTTAATGATAAAATCGTTATCAGGCTGAGGGTTATCATGATGCCGATGCCAAATGCTTCGTTTTAAAAATTTTAAAGCCGCAAAACGCTGTGTTGACCAGGAATTGGGCGAATGCTACAATAATGTTGAATATCAAAACGCCTTTCAGGTTGGATACATCCAGCAGCGTAATGCCTGCCACCACCGTAAGCAGGTTTATTCCAATTGAAAAGAAAGGCTGTATAGTCCATCCTCTGCTGGAATAAATCCCGTAAACTGCCCCACTGATCATTGCCAGCGAACTCCCTGCCATATTCAGCACCAGCGCCGTTTCCAGATCCGCATATTCCCTGCCCAGAACCGACAGGATTACGGGAGAAAACAACCAGGAAATGAGCACAATCAGAACCGAAAACGTTAGAAGGCCGCCCATAATCATCAAAAAGCTTTTCAGAAGCTTATTCCGGTCCGCATTTAACCGCGCAAATCTGGGAATGACCATGATCGCGAACATGACATTGAAAAAATTCAAAATCATCGATATCCTGCCCAAGGCCCCAATCTGTGCCACCGCAAATGCGGTACCGGAAAGCGAAACCAACCAGATCACAATCTGGCCGGAATAAGCATAGTAGACAGTCAACGGAAAAATCCGTTTTACCATTTTGAGCATTTCTGCATTCACAGCTGCATCCACCGGTTTGCTGAAATCAGCGAACCGACCTGCATTTTGTTTCAGCTTAACATTGCCCCAAATCCTGGGTATTCCATTGGCTAGCAACGAAATGAATGTCCAGGGGAAAATGGACAATGAGAGAATGCTCAGCACAAAGCGCCCGATCCCTACCAATAACTGGTTCACCTGTAACGACTTGATGTCCTGGTGCAGTCTGGATGGAATTTCCAGGATCGAATCCGATAGCCCCGCAGTAAATGCCGGGACCAATGCCGCCGCGATCAATAAACTCGTAGGCCATCCTGCTCCCTGATGGATCAGAAAAAACAACAGTATGGGAAGCGAAACACACAAGCTTAGCACCGCAAATCTGCGTCTGAGGTAAAGTCCCGTCGACAAAACCGTACCCAATTGCTGCTTGTCCTTCCATACCGGTCCGCCCTGTGACATGATCGCATTGTTGATCCCACTGTCGGAAAGCACCATCATCGTTCCTAAAACCGTGTTGGCAATGGTATAGTAAGCATATTCTTTCATAGGCAACAGCCGGATTATCAGTATGCCTGTTATCAGCCCCATTGCCTGAACAGCCGCCTGCGTTCCTCCGGTAATCGCAATAAGCTTACCCCATTTCACTGCTTTGTCATAAACAGCGTACGTCTGCATTTGTTCTGAAATTTTTTTCAAGCCGGTTAATGGTTAATACGACAAGACAAATCCCCATTTACTTGTAGATTTACCTCTAAAAGCTGTATTCAAAACGGTTCCAGACGCCGCTCTTTTTCCAAAGCGGACGATTCCTGCATATTCTCGCTTGTAATCTTGGCACAACCCCCCAGTTGTGCTGCACATCGTCATAAACATCCACTTGAATTGATAACGTACATATTTATACGTTTATCAAAGTCTTTATGATTTATCAGAACATGCCGGTCAGCTTCTTCAGTGTTTTGAACCCGAAACCAGTGTCCTGAACATCTTCCGTGTGATATCCGTATGCATTTCCACCCGAGCCATACACATAACCGTAACCGAAGGCGTAGTCAACACCATTATAGATCAGGCTTAGATTAGCAAACCGTTTGGTGCGCTGTAACTCTTTGATGTGTTTCAGGTGATCCAAAAGTGTGTGATTGAACCTTACCACATACAAAGTGGCGTCGACATGTTCCGAGATCAGCGCGGCGTCGGTCACCAATCCGTAAGGCGGAGAATCTATTAAAATGTAATCATATCGCTGGCGGAGCTCAGCAATGAGTTCGGGCAGACGGCCATTGCTAAGCAATTCCGAGGGATTAGGAGGAAGCGGCCCGCACGACAATACATCAAACTGTGGATGCAGGCCGGATGGCTGGATAAGCTCGTCAAGGTTTTTCTGTCCTACCAGATAATTGGATGCGCCCTTCTTATTCGTAATTTCCAGCCGGTTGTGCAGGGAAGGCTTGCGCAGATCCAACCCTATGAGGATCACCCGTTTATCCGATGATGCAAGACTTACAGCAAGATTAATACTGATAAAACTCTTTCCTTCGCTGCTGATCGAAGAGGTGAGCATGATGGTGCGGCAGCTCCCGTCCCCCATATATTGTAGGTTGGTGCGCAGCGCCCTGAATTGCTCAGCTACAGCGCTTCTGCTGGTTACTTTGATGATGGACTCAGCCGGGTTTCTTCCCCTTCCTTTCATCATTCCGATCTCAGCAAGTATGGAAGTATGCGTGATGCGTTCCACTTCTTCCCGGTTTTGCACTGTGCTGTTCAGCATGAATATCAGGTTGATCAGGATCAGCGGGATCACCAGGCCAGCAAGCCCTGCGCCGAGCCAGATAACCGAGCGTTTTGGTTTCACGGGCATGTAGGAAGAGATCGGTGCATCGATTAACCTGCTGTCAGTCACCGTAGAAGCATAAGCCAAAGCGGTTTCTTCCCTTTTCTGGAGCAGATACAGGTAAAGGTTTTCTTTGATGGTCTGTTGTCTTTTGATCCCAACATATTCCCTTTCTTTTTTCGGAATGCTGCTCAGTCCCGATGAAAATTTTGTGTTGATGCCGCTCAGGTTTTGCTTGGTAGCGGCCATCCCGCGTTTAAGGTTCTGAACGTTTTCCTGAATAGCCTGGCGCGTTTGGTCCATTTGGGTGTTAACCGTTTCAAAAAGAGGGTTTTCAACCTGTGTAATCCGCGCATAGCGTTCACGTTGCAGGCTCAGGTCATTGAACTTCGTGAGAAGGGAAACCAGGATCGGGTCGTCGATCATATAAGTTGCCGGGGCGGGAGCGCCATCTCCGGCATTCTGGATATAATGGTCTACGCTTTCCAGCACTTTTATTTTCGTTTCGATCTCGTTGAGCTTGCTGTCATTTTCTTTGATATTTTCCAGAAACAACTGAGATTCAGCACTAATGTCAGTTAAGCCTTTTGATTTTTTGTAAACTTCCACATCTTTCTCCACCTCACTAAGCTCTCCGGTGATCAGTCCCAGGCGACTTTCGATAAATTTCAGCGTGTTGGAAGCCTCACTATTTTTATCATTCAAAGATGACTGCACATAAACGTCCAGCAGCTTGTTAAGAATATCCTTTGACTTTTGGACCGATGTATCCTCAAAACTCAGTTCCAACAATGTGCTCTGCGGATAAAGCACACCCACTGTGAGCCTGCCCAACATGCCCCTGGTCAGTGCCTGAGGGTTATGAAACTGGACTTCCACTTCGGGGTAAGCCGAAGGCAATCCTTTGGCCACAAAGAAAAGCCCCCAGGCAGTGCGTATCTGCGAACCTAAGCGATAGTATTCGGAGCCATTATTGACGCGGAAAAATCCTGCGCTGTCTGTGTTAATGATCAGCGGATGCGCGTAAGCATATTCCGTAACAATTTGTGCGTCAATCTTAATCGGGCTTTGTCCATAGAGGTCGATCGTTTTCAGCCCTTCCTTTGCCCGGAAGGAAATGTCCAGGTTGAGCTGCTTCACGACCATGCCCATGAGTAACTGTGATTTAAGGATACCAATCTCATTTTCAAGGACCTTATTGCCATTGAACTGAGCCATTTCCTTCATAATCGTCTCTTCCGGACCGACCTGAGTTTTATTGTCTTTGATCAGGAGGGTTGTCTGTGAAATATAAGTCGGCTGTGTGATGATCAGGTATAGATATGCCGCGCCGAGGCATAAGGGAATGGTCAGGAAAAACAAATACCAATAGTGAAGATAGCGGCGGAGATAAGCCTTAAGATCAAATTTTTCGTGAAGCCCCTCGTGATTCTGGGCAAGATGTGTAGAGTTTTTGTAATTCATATCATAAAGATTATAAAGTGCGGCTGCCTGAATAGTATTCTTTAAATGAAACGGAACAATACAACGCTAAGCGCGGTGACGACGCCCAACACAATAGGCACGATCTGAAAACCCCGGTTATTGGCACTCATCTTGGCCTTGGTAGGTTCAATGTAAACCAGGTCGTTCTTGTGCATATAGTAAAAAGGGGAGGTGAAAATATCCCTGGACGTAAGGTCTACGCGGACGTATTCCCGTTTCCCGTTTTCCTCCCTTATGATCATAATGTTCTCGCGCCTCCCATAAATGGTAAGGTCACCGGCAAGGCTCAAAACTTCCGGCAGGGTGATTTTTTCGTTGGGAATGTTGTATACGGCGGGGCGGTTTACTTCGCCGAGCACCGACACTTTGAAATTGAGGTTGTGAATGATGACCGACGGCTCTTTAAGATAGCGGTTGAGCTTCTTCCGCACCAGGTCGGCGGCGGCTTCGGTTTCGAGGCCTTCCACGGTGATCTTGCCGATCATCGGCAATTCAACACAACCGTCGTTGCGTACAAGGTAGCCAAATGGCTGTACGGATGGCGCTCCACTGCTCCCATAACTCATACTTGAAGAGCTGCGCTGATTGGCAGCATTGAAGATCTCATTTGCTTCCGAGCTCAGGCTTCCCACAATAATAGAAAGCATATCCCCTTTCTGGATCGTAGGTGTGTATGCCTGTCCTACCTCTCCGGAAGAATACCGCAGCGAGTCTCCTTGGAAATATACAATTTTCTGGGGCGATACGCATGAGTCGAAACTACATACCAATAGCAATCCTGCACAATAAAGACAGATCAGTTTCAGTAACTGAGGGCGTGTGTTCATAAAGGTTAATTCAAATAATAAAGAGGGTTGAGTTTTAATCCAGGACTAAGTTAAAATAAAGTTTTCGAAATTAAAATTAGGTTAAAGAATTATTTGACAAATATACTTTTGAAAACGTGCTCAATTTTGCATTAAAATTTTGTTCGATAAATAAGTTTTTCTGGTTATTAGACAAAATACTTGTAAGTGCAGAAATAGAATTCATTGTCGAATAAAATGCTGCCTTCAATAACTATTTTTAGTTCACATTTCGATCGCCTCACTTTAATATTACTACGACCCTATAAAGGATTAATCCAATGTATCTGTTTTCTACTACAAGAAATTTTGCAAATTGTATTTTTAAGGCCATAAAATGGCTTTAATTGATATGCTTATCTGTAACTAATTGAATACTATATGTCTATCAAATTGCCTTGCCCTCGAAAATGTCTGGCTCGATTTATCATTTGGAGATTCTCAAACAGACTATTCTACGCTGAAAAAAAACTTAGTAAACGGTATGAAAAAGAATAAAATTTTTTTTTCGATATGAATCAACTAGATGGTACCATTTACAGAAAACATTCTCAGAGGTTGTCATGGCGCGGGAGCAATGTAGTGCCGCCCGGAGATAATGTTTGGAAGGTTCCAACCATTTGACTTTGGTTTATTTCTTAGTAACCAGAAGAGTATTTAATGTGATCTATCAACCTAACCATCAATGACCTATGCGTGCTGTTTCCCTGTTAATTTGCCTGTTTATCGTGGCAGTATTTGCCGGATGTAACCATCAAAAGGCCGACTTGGTCAACCCGGTCATTGGCAACATTAGTTTTGTCGAGAAGTTCGGATTTGAGCCCGATGAGGCCACCGACAATGAGCTTCGGATCAAAACACACCTCCTTTATGTGGAGCGTCTTTTACGTAAAAAGGACATTTCTCACCTTTCCGACGAGTACAAAAGCAAGCGTACGCAGGTGCTAAACCTGCTCCGGAGCTATGCCAATGCTGGAAAATATCCAAAAAACTACGACTATAAAGGGGAACGCAAACCGTGTTTTATTGATAAGGACCAGAACATATGCGCTGTTGGTTATCTCGTTGAGCAAACTGCGGGCAGGCGAACAGCGGAAGCGATTAATGCGGATTATAAATATGCTGATATCTTCGATATGGAGGGTCAGACGGTTGATAAATGGATAGCAGCCAGCGGGTTAACAAAGGATGAATGTGCAATGATCCAGCCCACATACGGCTCCTATCCGAACGGAGATCCCGTTTCAAACCGTGTAAAACCAATGTACGCCATCAGCTCAGCGGTGCTGATGGGTGCAAATGCTACTTTCAATGCTGTTAATATCATAGACCTGGCAAAAGGCGGCAATTCTAAAACGGCGCCTGTTTTTGGATTTCTTGCGGGAACGAGCCAGATAGCGATAGGGGCCTTTGGTTTTTCGCGTGATAGACGTTTAACGCAATATGACGACCGGCCGATGTTTACCAGCCAGGGAAAACTATCCTTATTTAACATCGGGATAGGCACCACCACCATTCTCCTTAGCAGCTGGAATCTTCTGAAGCAGAAAAAAATGGAACAAAAGCGGACATCCTGGAACATTTACAGCTTCCCTGCCGGCAATAATCAGACGGGTTTGGGACTAAGTTTCAGCAGGAAAATTTAGCCGGAAATATCACGCAGCAGCACTATGAATAGCTAGTTGTCTTGTTGACCGCTATCGGAGCTGACGCGGCTGCTTTTGAGCATATTGTTCAGCGACGAATGCCAGTTGATCAGTACATCTATCACGAAGTAATCCCGCAGGTTACTGCGCAAGCTTGTTCGCATAATCCTTTTCACCACACTTTTGTGTACTTCCCCGGCCTCGCGCACACGTGGCAGGAATTGCAGTGCAACCACTGTCAGCACGGCGCCGATCAGAAAAAGGAAGTTCCATTCATGCAGCAGTAACAGACGGAAGGTTTTTTGCAGGTTGGGCCCGCTCCACTCGGCGATTACCCGGAGCTGTCTCAATGTATAATAATCCGCCAGATAGCCACCGATCAGCGGCGCAAGGGAAGAGAAGACGGAGGTGATGATATTTTTAACAGAAAGATAAACAATCGCTTCCCGGGAAGGGGCGAGTTTCAGGCCTATGTTGGTCAGGGCAAGGTTGGTGCCAGCGTTGCTCGACCCGCTTACGATATGGATCACTGCAAGAAGCGCCAGATTGGAAATGAGATTGGTATAAATCCCGACAAAACACCAGGCGATCACGCAGGCTACGTAAAGAGGTGCGCAAATAGAAATGATCGTTTTATTACTATAACGATCGGCGAATTTTCCCCAGTAGCCGATGGTAAATATGCTGGATAACTGGCTCAGAATGGTGAGGGGAATAATGTAGGTCAGGGTAAGCCCGAGCGTTTTTAACATATAGACAGTAAAAAACGGTGTGGCAATGTTGACGGCAAACAGCCAAAACGAGTTGAAAACCAGTAGTCGCTGGAAATTTTTGTCCCGGAGTGGCTTCACAAACATCTTCAGGATATTTTCATTTGGCAGATAGGACCTGGGTTCGGGCACTCTTGCCAGTAAGACCACCGCTGCCAGGCCGGCGATCCCGGCCATCATAAACATGGTTGCATAAACATACAGCTCATATTGTGGCGCGTGCCTGCGCAGGTAATCGATAGAAATTGCGAGAATGATGCTGAGTACGACATTAAGTGTTTGTGCGTAGCGGCTTCGCTTCGAAAAAAATGCACCCAGCATGTCACCAGGCACCAGGTCTTTCATCCAGGCATTCCAGCTGGGGCCTGCAACAGAACCGAAGAAGTAATAGAAAAACAGGAAAAAAAGCAGCAAGCTCACCGGGGCATTATCGCCAAAGAAAAATGGCATTGCACCCAGTAAAACCATGGGAATGCGCGCCAATACACAGCAAATTACAGAAACAGCTCTCCGGTTGTTGTATTTGCGGATGAGAAACACAGAAAGCAGCTGGAAAATATTGGTGAATGTTGGCAAAGACGCAAGCAGTCCGATCTGGAAATTGCTTGCCCCTAGTATAATTGCGAATGCAACCATAAAAGTGCCTCCCGCAAGGGTAACCATCGCTTCGGTGGTCATTCCTTCCTTAAGAACGGTGTTCAGGCCGTCCTTCACCTCTTGCTCGGTAAGGGTTTCTTTCGGTGTAAATATCACAACGCTTCATGTTAGATAACACCGGGGCAGTTTAAAATTCATACCAGCCTGAGAAAGCTGGTTTACGGCACCGGCACGATTTTCTATGTGCCCACAACGCAACCGAGGTTGCGTTAGTATCCAAAAAGCACTTTATCAAACCAGTATCATCAACAAATTTTACCAAACGCAACATGAAAATTGGCGTCATTGCTCACCTGAAATATCCAATTTCCAAACCTTTCATGGGAGGGCTGGAAGCCTTTACCTATGATATTTGCCAGCGATTACTCGCACGCGGACATGACGTGCTGTTGTATGCCTGCGCTGGCTCAGACCCGATTCTAAATGTCAGGCCTATACTTTGCGAAGAAGACTATCATCCCATTACATCTTCGCAGTTTACCTCTCGTCAGCTGAGCACCGAATATATATCTACACACCACGCTTACGTCGAAATGATGCAGGAAATAGACAAGGACGAGCTTGATATTATTTTCAATAACAGTCTGAATTATGTGCCCATTATGATGTCGGCGCTGGTAAATGCCCCGATGGTCACAGTACTGCACACGCCGCCAATCTTTGAGCTGAAAAACGCCATTCGCCGTGAACAGGATTATGGGCGTGTTAAATATGTATCTGTTTCAAAAACGAATGCGGATAATTGGAGTGCCTATGCTCCTGATTGTGAGGTGATCCATAACGGTATTGATTTGTCGGCCTGGGAATTTTATCCCGAAAATGACCACGGTTATATCATGTGGTTTGGACGGATACACCCGGATAAAGGCTTGCACCTGGCTATTGAGGCAGCCAGGCTGTCCGGTAAAAAAATGAAAGTAGCAGGCGCAATCAGCGATCAGCATTATTACGAAACAGAAATTTTACCGCGTCTTGATGACTCTATTGAACTGCTGGGATCTTGTGACCATAAAATGCTGAACGAACTGATCGGTAAGGCGGCGGTTTCTTTGATTACGCCGTGCTGGGACGAGCCTTTCGGGCTGGTAGTGGCTGAGTCACTGGCTTGCGGAACGCCTGTGGCAGGCATTGCAAAAGGTGCATTGCCGCATTTACTGGACGAGCGCACGGGAATGTTATGCAGTAGAGATGATGTGCAGGAATTGGCAGAATGCATCCTGGTAACCGGAAAGCTCAACCGCGCCGAATGCCGGCAGCGCGCAGAACAGTTGTTTGATGTAGAAAAGATGGTTGATTCGTATGAAGCGCTGTTTGAAAAAATAGCCTTAGAGAAAATGGAAATGAAGATTAAGGCGGATGTCAGCTAACTTCGCTTTCTATATCCACCACCACGGCTCGGGACATTTGATGCGCGCGCTATCGATTGCTTCACAGCTGAAAGACGCGCGGGTAACGTTTCTGGGAAGCGGCCTGTCGCGGTTTGAGCATATTATCCCAAAAACAATACATTGTATTCACCTGCCAGGCGATGTAGCTGGGCAGGAAGATACCTATGCTTCCTTAATGCAGCTGAGTTTCCTGCATTATGCGCCAATCAATGTTGAAAAAGTTGCCAGACGGGCCACGGAAATTTCGGCAGCATTGCACGCATTGTTTCCGGTGATACTTATTGTCGATGTTTCTGTTGAAGTCACGATGCTGGCCACTTTGTGCGGAATTCCTACGGTAGTGATCCGCCAGAATGGGAACCGCGACGATGCCGCTCATTTGCATGCCTATGAATGTGCACAGCTGCTGGTTGCGCCATCCCCGGAGCGGCTTATGAACCCTTCGCCATACGATTGGGTAAATGCCAAAACTTTTTTTTCAGGAGGTTTCTCCAAATATTCAGGGAAAGAAAATTATACCGCAGAGGTCGATCATAGGGCAGTTGGTGTCATTGTCGGTTCGGGTGGCACTTCATTGGATGGCGCCGTTGTGAATGCTTTGGCAGCACAATGCCCGGACAAGTTGATCCATGTGATCGGAGATATTTTAGAAACAAAACAAGCAGCGGTAAAGAATGTAATTTTTCATGGGCAACTTACCGATCCGGCTACTGTGCTATCCCAATGCGATGTGGTGATAGGCAATGCAGGGCACAACACGGTGATGGAAATGGCCGATCTGGGGAAAAAATTCGTCTGCATACCAGAAGATCGCCCGTTTCAGGAGCAATTGCTTAAAGCAGAGCTGTTGGAAAAAAACGGGATGGCTGTGGTAATCCAGCCATCGCAATTAAAGCACATTAACTGGGAGATGGTCATTCGCAAGGTAGAAAATTTGCCGGCGGACGGCTGGCAAGGTGTAATCAATACCGAAGCATTGGCGGATATTGCGCTAAGGCTCCACGAGTTATGGGACAGGAATTTCCCTCAAAGGTCATAAATTCTCAAAAGGCACTAGGCCTTTAGCGCTGCCCTGATTTCTGTTTCATTGGGTTTGCGCAAAATTTTAAGCTTGGTATCGGTCCATTCTATCAATCCCGCATTCGCAAATTTTTTCAACCAGCCTTCCATCGGCCATGTTTGCCATTTGTCGGAGAATGTTTTGGCATTCAAAAGGATATCTTCGAAATGGTTGAGCGGCGGGTCATAACTTGCGTGATATTGATGGTAAGCAAGCGCGTCAACAACACTGAGCGGAACATTCTTTTCCCTGGCTGTGAACCCGAAATCGGTATCTTCGGCTCCATACCCCGTAAATCGGGTGTCGAAACCACCAATGCGCTCGTATGTTTTTTTGCTGCATGCAAAGTTAAGCGACCAGAAAAGCGCATAATTGATCTCACGCAAATCAGCTCTAACCGGGTCGGGCGTGCTCAATTCCCACATTTTTTGCAAAAAATCAGGTTCCGAGGTTGCTCCCTCCCGTAAGTATCTGACGGGTCCTATCCACAAATGATCGGCTTTTTTACAGGCATCGAAATATCTGCTTACCAATTGTGACGAAGGAATGCAATCCACGTCAAGAAAAATCATGAAAGGGTAGGCTGCCTGTTCTGCAGCGAAGTTGCGGGTGGCAGCAAGTGGTAATCTTTCGTCAGCATTGAACCGGAAAGAACGGATAGGGAAATTTTTAGAGGCAAGCTCGCTGGCGGGCTCATTCATATTGATAATCACAAGCTCAGCCGGATAATGATCCGATTGTTCCAGACCTGCAACCAGGTTTTGAAGCGCCTCCTGCCGGGACTTGACGATTGTTAGTACGGAAATTTGTTTAGTACTCATTGATTTTAAATTCGAAATATTCTATTACAAAAAATCTGCCATGGCTGAAACATTAATCACTATATTTAGGATTTGAGCAAATGCTATGGATTTTTTAGACGATAGATTGATTGACGATATTGCACGCATTCAGGCGATCGCAATAGTCCCGACGCTTCTAAATGTGATATGCGAGACGACCGGAATGGGTTTTGCTGCTGTTGCCCGGGTCACCGATACCAAATGGATCACATGCAGTGTTCGGGATGACATTCAATTTGGCCTCGCCCCTGGCAGTGAATTAAAATTGGAAACAACGATCTGTCATGAAATCAGTCAGTCGCATCAGCCCGTTGTAATCAATCACGTCGAAAAAAGTGAAGAGTTCTGTGGCCACCATACGCCTTTAATGTATGGTTTTCAAAGTTATATTTCATTTCCGATTATATTAAAGTCAGGTGCATTTTTCGGGACGCTATGCGCAATCGATCCCAGACCGGCCGACCTGGAAAACGCAAAAATCAAGGGTATGTTCTCGGCCTTTGCTGACCTGATTTCGTTTCACCTCCAACAGATCACGCTGCTGGAAGAAAGTGATAAGGCGGTAAGGAACCTTAGCCGCCAGCTTTCCAACACCATTGATGAGAACAGGCAATACCAGCACATTTCCCAACACAGTTTGCAGGAACCGCTTCGCAAACTCAGGGTGTTCAGCAACATGGTGGTGCAAGCCATTAAAGAGAGAGATCACGAAAAGGCCGAGTATCTGGCTTCACGGATTGAAAGCAATGCCGAGAGGTTTTCCGGCATGATCAGAGATCTCTCTGAATTTTCTTCGCTGAAAGTGGGTGAGGAAACATTGGAAGATACGAATTTGGATGCTGCATTGGCAGTTGCTATGTCTCAACTGAGTGTTCAGATACAAGATAAGGAAGTCCGCATCGATGCGGAAAAGCTTCCCGTGATCCACGCCTTTCCTACCCAGATTGAACAGCTCTTCTATCACCTGCTGCACAATGCGATAAAATTCTCTACGCGAAATGAAAAGCCGGTTATCTCTATTTCCTGCCGTGTGCTTGATTCATCAGAATATTCAGATCAACAAATACCAGGGAGGAATTACATTGAGATACTGATAAAGGATAATGGTATTGGCATTGATGATACACAGCTAGAAAGAATATTTGATATGTTTTCACAACTTCCAACAATGCCAGCACGTCATGGCGAGGGATTTGGCCTGACCTTCTGCCGGAAGATCATTCGCAATCATCAGGGCTATATCAAAGCCCAGTCCAAGGTGAATCAGGGCACAACAATCTCAGTGGTATTGCCTGTCAGCTGACCTAAACCACCCGTAAAAACAACCCCGGATAATCAACAACTAATCCGTCATCGTCTACCCGAATGTCAGCCTCGAAATCGTTGCCATTTAATTGAGGTTGACATTTTATGAAATATGTTTTCGGTTCAAGTTGTTGTTAGCGAAATCCATTTCAAAAGCTCAACAAATTTATCAATTCGTTGGGCGCCAATGTTTGCTATATTGATTTAAACAATCGGGTTAATGTTTAGATAAAAATTGCATATGGATATCGATCTGGACGATAAAGACAGGGAATGGCTGGTGGCCGAAATCATCAAGTTGCGCGGAGCAATCCGCGAGCATCGGGATGCTTCGGGTCATGAATTGTGCTGGCATCACCCGAAAATGTGGGCATTGTTGCCGGAGGACGTTGATGGGAACATAGCAGTTCCGCCGTGGCCCCAATTTATGCGCGGTTGCATTAAATACCGGCAATCACTCGACGAGCAGCTTCCTAACGCTGCCGTGGACGACCGCGAAGCTTAGACGCCAGGCGGTTATCAATGCATCAGCTTCTCAATATCCTTCAACTCACCAAACAAGACAAGCACTTCATTTTCCTGCAGCACGGTATGTGGCGTGGCGATTCCGGAGGCGCGTTTGAACAATCTTACTAAACCGTTTTCCGACTCCTTGGACAATGTAAGGACCGTCAGTACGATGACATTATAGCGGTTTGTCAGGTCTGCTTGGGCGAGTGTCATGCCGATGTAGCGTTCCGGGACCTTCGTTTCGATAATGCTGTACTTTTCTGACACTTTGAAGGAATCGACAATGCCTGAATTATCGAGCCGCATGGCGAGCCTTTCGGCTGATTCTTCTTCGGGCAGAATGTACTCTTCGATCTGCATGGCTTCCAGGACCGTCTTTTGCAGGTCCGAAACCACCCTTCCGATGATTTTTTTCACTTTAAGCTGTTTAAGCAACGCCGTTGCCAGCAGCGAGGACCGTTCGTCTTCGCCAATGGCAACAATCACTGCATCGGCATCGCGCAGGGGCAGCGAGCTGACCGCATTGACGTCTGTGCAGTCCATGCAGACAGTATGCGTGATCCGGTCTTTCAACTGCTCCACTTTTTGCATATTGTTGTCCACGCCTATGGTCTCGTGGCCAAGTTCCGTCAGGCGCACGGCGAGCGATTTTCCGAAACTGCCGAGTCCGAATATGATATATTTCATGGTCGTTGGTTTTAAAAGTTCATTTGCTCGGTAGGGAGCCGGTAATCTTTGGGCTTTGCGTTGCGGACAAGCGCGATCAGAAGCGTGAGCGATCCCACCCGGCCCACAAACATGGTAACGATAATTACCAGCCGCCCCGCCTGGCTGAGGTTCGGCGTCACACCCAGACTAAGCCCTGTAGTGCTGTAAGCTGAAAACGTTTCGAATGCGAGCGACAACAAGGTTTTTTCCGGATCTGTGACTGCCAGCGTAAAAACGGCTGCGCCCAGGAAAATCAGCGAAAGGGAGATAATCGCAAAGGCGCGCGATATGGAATCGTCCGATACATTTCTTCCAAAAACTTCAATCCGGTCCTTGCCTTTAGTAATGCTAAAAATGTTGAGCGTTGCCAATGCAAAAGTAGTCACCTTAATCCCGCCGCCGGTAGAGCCGGGAGCCGCGCCGATCCACATGAGTAATAAAATGAGCATAACCGTCGGGAAGGCCAGTTCGCTCATAATCACCGTGTTGAAACCAGCCGAACGGGGACTGGTGCCGATGAACAAAGCTGTGACAATTTTACCGAAATAGCTTTCATGCTCGCGAAGCGTGTGGTGGCGTTCCAGAATCAGCACCGCCAGAAATCCAAAAATGATCAGGAAGAAAGTGGTATAAGCGATGATTTTCGAATTGAAGGAAATCATGCCGGCGCGGTACATATACTGTTTTCCGAACCTGAGCTTGTGGTAAACATTAAAAATCCAGCGCCTGGTCCATTCGTAGGTATTGAAAACTATCCCAAACCCAAGCCCGCCCATGACGTAAAGCAGGATCACGGACAGCTGCAATGGATAATTGAACCGCAGCGCTGCATCGTTCAGTCCGTTGGATAAGTTGGAGAAACCGGCATTGCAGAAAGCTGTAACTGCATGAAAAACAGTAAAATATAGCCGGTCGCCTGAACTTGAAAAATCGTCGGCGTCGAGGCTGAGGTAGATCAGGATGCCGCCCGCGATCTCAAAAGAGAAGGTGACCAGAATGATTTTGTACAAAGTGGAAATAACCGAGCTGACCTTATTTTCGCCGATTAATTCTGTAAACATCAGCTGATTTTTGTATGAAAACCCTCCCGAAAAAAAATAGCCGAAAAATCCGGTAAATGTCATAATCCCCAACCCACCGATCTGCACCAGCACAAGCAGCACAGTTTGCCCGAAACCCGTAAACTCAGCGGCAATGTCGACAACAGACAACCCTGTGATACAGACTGCACTGGTTGCCAGAAACAGTGCGTCGATAAAGTTGAGCTGACCGTCATAAGTCGATTTTGGCAATAGTAAGAGCGCCGTGCCGATCAGGATCAGCAGCAGGAAACTGAGTACAAAAAGAAGCGTCGGGTTAAAGTAAAACTGGTCGAAAAACAGCGTTTGTTTTGATATTTCAATAATAAAAATGGCGAAAATGCCGATGTACATCCATTCCGGTTTGACGAGTTCGGTTCCGTCTTTGGCAGAAAAATGATAACTATCCGCTACGATGACAGCCACAAAATAGAAAAGCAATACAGCCTCGCCGATCCGGGCGATCACGGAGGAGTTGCTTTGAAATGCAGTAAAAGTTTTCGCCGCTAGCGCCACCGCAAAGAACAGGAAGCACCATTCCAGGATGCGGTTGGTAAGCTTTTCAATGCCGGGATCACTATTGTACCCCAAATGAAAAAGGATCACGACAGAACACAGCAGGCTCATTCCCAGAAGGATGCGATCAAGCCATTTTCTCAGGTATCTTACTTTTTCATTCATTCACAATCAATTTACACGTCTGATATCCCCTCCGGAAGTTCGCTTTCTCTATAAATACCTTTACAGAATCGGTCTTTAATTACTTCAACCAGCTGTCAATTGGCTGCGGAAGTGGCCTGTTCACGTTCTCGAAATAGAGCGGAGATAAACAATTCCTGCCGCACCGGAAACCAGGGAAGCCAGCAAAATGCCATATTTCGCTGCATCAATGTGCTGCGCGTCCACAAATGCCAGGTTGGTAACAAACAAAGACATGGTAAACCCAACACCAGCTAATAACGCCACGCCAAAAATATGCTTCCAGCTAACCAGTCGCGGCAAATCGGCAATCCCGATCTTGACCATTACCCAGGTAAAGCCAAAAACGCCAACCAGCTTGCCCACTACCAGCCCGACCATTACGCCTGCACTGACCGGATTAATAAGCGCCGAGAAAAAATCGCTGCCAATGTGCATGCCCGAATTCGCAATGGCGAACAAAGGCATGATCAGGAAAGCGACCCAGGGATGCAAGCCATATTCAATTTTTTGCAGAGGCGTCTGCGCGTCGATACTCACACGTTTGATTTCTTCTATAATGTGGTGCTGATCCGAGGTCATGAGCGGGCCGTGCAAAGGGATCGCGACTTCAAACTCCTTTGCATTTGCGTGGATTTCTTGCAAATATTCCTTTTCATTGATCTTCGTCCTGGCAGGGATTGTGAATGCGACCAAAACGCCCGCTATGGTTGCGTGGACACCCGAAAAAAGGAAACAGGCCCAAACAGCAATCCCGATCAGAAGGTAGAATAATGTGTGCCTGATCCCAAGCAAGTTGCCGCCTACAAGCAAAATCAAAAATCCCGCGCCAAACAGTAAATAGCTGTATTCGATATGTGCGGTATAAAAAAATGCGATTACCAGCACAGCTCCAAGGTCATCCGCAACCGCAAGTGCTGAAAGGAAAACTTTGACGGAGGTAGGGATATTTTTTCCTGAAAGCGAAAGCAGCCCCAATGCAAATGCAATGTCCGTCGCCATCGGGATCCCCCAACCAGAGGCAGAGTCCAGGCCTTTGTTGAAAAGGAAATAAATAAACGCGGGAACAAGCATTCCGCCGAGCGCCGCAACCATTGGTAGTGACGCTTTCTTGACACTGGACAGTTCGCCAGCCATAAACTCACGCTTCAGTTCGAGCCCGATCACGAAAAAAAAGACCGCCATAAGTCCGTCGTTGATCCAGATATGCAGCGGATGATCGAATGTACTTCCCGCGAAACCGACGGACAAACTGGTTTCCCAAACGTGGTGATAAGATTCCGCAAAAGGGGAGTTGACCCAAATAAGGGCTGCTATTACGCAGAGAAAAAGGACAATGCCGCTGGTATATTCCTGATGAATGAATTTGCTTACCGGCTTGATGACTCTATCGATCGGGGTTTTGGCCATTGTTTTGACAAGTAAAGGTTTTGCTCAACGGCAAATATAGGCCTCAAAAGTTTACCGGAAAGCGAACGGGCAGATTGTTACTGGCGGCTTGCCCTGGTGCAGGAGCTTGGGATCAAGAATACGGAGGAGCTGCATCACTGCGGGATAGTACAAATTCAAATGCCGCGCCTTTTCCCTGCTCGCTGAAAACACGGATCGAGCTTTGGTGCAATTCCAGTATTTTCCGGACGATCGCCAGACCCAGCCCGACGCCTTTCGCGGAAGCCGCTTGCAGGTCGGCTTGTTTGTAGCGTTCAAATATCTGCTCCTGATACTCTTTGGCAATGCCCACCCCGGTATCTTCCACCCTGATCCTGACGCCGTCGCCCGCTTCCGACAAGGCAATTGAAATCTGTCCGCCGTCGGGTGTGAATTTGAATGCATTATCCAGCAGGTTCTGAAAGATCCGTTCCGTTAAGCCAATATCTGCGAAAACAGCAGGCAGCGTGCCAGGAGCATCGAGTTTCAAACGAATATTCCGCTCCTCAGCTTTTAATTGGTATGCACTGAGAATGTCAGAAGCCAGCTCACCGATCGGAAAAAGCTCTTTTTGCGGCTCGACAACATTGGATTCCAGTTTTGAATATTGAAACAACTGGTCGACCAGCACCGAAAGTTTTTTGGTCCCTTCCAGAACAATGGAAAGATACCGCTCGGTTTCCGGGCCGGATAGCGTTTCGCGTTTGATTGCCAGCGTTTCGGCATATCCCTGCATGATGGAAAGCGGTGTTCGGAGGTCGTGCGACACATTGGCGATCAGTTCCTGCCGAAAGCGGTCAGTAGCGGTGATTTTCTCGAAATTCTCGACAATTGCATCAGCCATTTCATTGAATGTGGAGGTCAAAACACCCAGGTTTCCTTTCGCATACCCACGTATCCGCGCCGTATGATCGCCTTCCTGAAATCGTTTTACCACGCCCGCGATGCTGCAAATGCTGTCGGTGATCAGAAAAAAAGTCACCACACCGACAACAAACGCACCCAGCAATGCAGCGAAAAAGATGTATACAGCCAGGCGGAAATTGAGATCGCTATTGAGCGAGCCCAGGATCTCTTGTTGCTTTTCACTGGCAAGCACGGCATAGACATAACCGGCCAGCTTTCCATTTTCGAGAACCGGCGCAGCCGAAAAGATACTCGTCTCGCCGGGATATTTGGGATTGTCCCCCAACGGCCGATGGTTATCGTCGGCAGCCAGCCACTCGTGCACTTTGTCCATATCCACTTTTTTCATGTGAACAGTCGCTTCGGGCACCACATAATCGGTGATATTTCCAAGTGTATCAAGCAGATACACCTCCACGCTCGGATTAGCCACCATCGTGGAATGGATAATGTCGTGTGTGACGGTCGTATCGGGACGTCCGTTTTTGATCGGCTGGGTAAAAGTGGCCAGGTGACCCGCAATGTCACCATAAAGCTGCTGGTGCGCCGCCATATAATATGTTTTGGAAAACCGTGAGCCAATTAGCACGAACACAAGCGCGAGTACCAGCAAAAGACTGGCAAAAACGGCGCTGATCTTCCAGAATAGCAGGTTACCGCTGATGGTTTTTACAGACATATCACAATTCTTCGTTAAACCGGTAGCCAATGCCCCAGGTAGTAAGTATAAATGTCGGGTTCGAAACGTCGGTTTCTATTTTCCCCCTCAGCCGGTTGATGTGCGTGTTCACCGTGTGTTCATATCCTTCAAAATCGTAACCCCAAACCAGACTGAGCAGTTGTTTGCGGCTGTAACTCCGTCCCGGATTGGAAGCCAGCAGTACGATCAGTTCAAATTCCCTGGGCGAGAGTTCAATGCGCTCGCCCCGCAGCATCACCTTGCGTTTATCGACATCGATTTCCAGGCCAGCAATGATAATCTGTGCCGATTGCGGCGAGCTGTATCTTGCCTTTTCTTCGTTGCGGCGGAAGATCACCCGCACCCGGGCGATGAATTCCCGGACGCTGAAAGGTTTGGTAAGGTAATCGTCCGCACCGGTTTCCAGCCCCATTACTTTGTCGATTTCCTCGGATCGCGCGGTCAGCATGAGGATCGGCGTCTGCCGGTCACTCTGCCTGATCTTCCTGCACACTTCCATTCCATTAAGGCCCGGAAGCATTACGTCGAGAATGATCAGCTCAAAACTTTCGGACAGTGCCCTGGTAAGCCCGTTCTGGCCGTTTTTTTCGGCAGTGATCCTGCACCCCAGGTCGGCCAGATGGATCGTCAGCAGCTCGGTAATAGCGCCGTCATCCTCGATGATCAATACATTTTTTGAATCCATTCCCTGCCTTTTTTTGCAAAGTATATAAATAAAACAGCGCGATAGTTCGCTGTGATACTTTTGTTATATTTCCGTGACTGCGGTGGGATATCGTCTTTTTTGCTTTGCATCATTCAAACACGCAAAACGGACATCGACATGATCAAATCACTGCTCGGGCTTTCTATTACAGCCCTTATTTTTACTTCCTGCATCAAAGACCACGAGCCCCAGCCGACGGCTAAAACAATCACCATTGAAAATGTGCTCGACAGCCGGCCACTCGTTCAGTCGGGTACATTCCAGGGAACGGGAACTCCGCCGGTTATCCTGCCGGGGCAGTCGGTGTCATTCTCATTTTCAGCCGCTAAGAACCAGAGACTTACTTTCGCCACCATGTACGGATGGAGCAACGACCTCTTTTTTGCTCCCGAAAATCCCGGCATCAGGCTTTATGGGGACGACGGTACGCCTGTTACCGGCGACGTGTCGGCGCAGATCAAATTGTGGGACAATGGCAGCCGGATGAACGCCGCTCCGGGCGCCACGCTTGTCCATCCCGGAACTGCCGAGTCCGCCCCGAAAAATATCAAGGAAGTAATGGGAATTGACGACTACGGGCACGCATTCCTTCCTGCTGCGCAGCTGATGAATGTTTCGCTGAAATATGACGGAAGTTCAAGGTTCACTGTGACGATCAAAAACGAGTCGGGCGGCACCACTAATGAAACGCCGTTCAGTCCGGGCGTTTGGGCGATCTCTTACACCGCCGGCACCGATTTTCTTTTGCCCGAACCGATCTATTCCAGCGGCAAAGCCACCACAGAAGGGCTGACGCGCATTGCAGAAGTAGGCGACAATGCGCCGATGAGCACGGTATTGACCTCGCAGACAGGCATTTTTACACCGCTCTCGCCGATATTGGTGGTGGTTTACAGCGGCAGTGAAAATCCATTTTTCCAAGTGGGTGAAAATGACCGGGGCGAAGGATTGAAGGAACTGGCCCAGAAAGGCAATGCCGACGTTTTAGCAGCAGCATTAAAAACCAAAAGTGGGATCAAAAATGTGTATGTATTGAAGGAACCCACCAGCACAGTGCTCCTTCCAATGATCGGCGGCAATGCAGGAGGCAAGGTTTCGCAGCAGCTGACGCTGGCACCCGGTGACCGCATTGCAGTAGCAACCATGTACGGATTTTCGAATGACTGGTTCTTCTCGACCCACGGCAATGATATCGATGCCAATGCAACCGGCGACTTCTCAACCTCAATGGCCCTTTATGACAACGGAACGGCCATCGACCAGTTCCCGGGAGCGGGCATTACCCAGTTCAACCTCGCAGGAACTCCCCTGACCGAGAGTAAAGTAATTGCGCCTGTTCCAAATCCTAACCCATTCACCACGCTTCCTGCGATCAGCAATATTATCAAGGTAACAATTCAATAATCCGATCAGCTCCGGCAATGGGCCGGGGCACTTTTTATCCTTATTATCTTATGAAAAAACAAATTGGCATACTGCTGTTGCTCTTTCTCCTTACGGGTCAAGCTTTTGCCCAAAGCACAGAAGTACGCAAAAAGCAATTCAATCTCGAAAAAGAGAACCTTGCCATCCAGGGCTACGACCCGGTTGCCTACTTCACCAGCCAAAAGGCGATCGAGGGAAAAAAGGAGATTACTACCACTTACAACGGAACGACTTATCGGTTTACCTCCCGGCAAAACCGCGACGAGTTTGTAAAGAACCCTGCCCGCTATGAGCCGCAGTATGGAGGCTGGTGCGCTTATGCGATGGGCAAGCAGGGCGAAAAAGTAGAAGTAGATCCGGAAACTTTCAAAATCCTGGACGGCAAGCTTTATCTTTTTTATAACAAATACTTCAATAATACGCTCAAAAGCTGGAATCAGGACGAGACCCGCCTGAAAGGCCGGGCTGATCAGAATTGGGCGCGTTTCATACCTTAAATTTTCCAGATCACAATGAAAAGATTCATTCTAATAGCGGCATTCATATTATCCGCATTGGGCAGCTACGCCCAGCATTCAGAAATTTTCGCACCCGGCGGAAAGGCCATTAAAGGATACGATGTGGTAGCGTTTTTCAAAGAAGGCAAACCGGTTGAAGGAGTTGACAGCCTTGTTTATAAATACAAGGAAACGGACTGGCTTTTCGCCAGCCGCTCAAACCTGGAAGCATTCAAAGCCGAGCCTGAAAAGTTTGTTCCCCAATATGGCGGCTACTGCGCCTATGGCACTTCCGAAGGCCACAAAGCGCCCACCCAGGCCGAAACGTGGACCATTGTTGACGACAAGTTGTATTTCAATTACAATATGAAGGTCAAAAATAGCTGGTCTAAAAATCAGAAAGAGCGCATTGATAAGGCAGATGTACAATGGCCATTGATTAAAAATTCACAGCCATGACCTCCCGGAACCGCAACAGATGGTCGTGGGTGCTGAGGCTGGTTGCCGCAGGGATCATGTTTCAAACGCTGTACTTCAAGTTTACAGCTTCGCCCGAATCAGTCTATATTTTCTCAAAAGTCGGCATGGAGCCCTGGGGGCGCATCTTGGTAGGAGTTTTTGAATTGATCGCATCGATATTGATTGTAATTCCGCGGACTACTCCTTACGGCGCATTGGTCGGGACCGGCGTCATGACCGGCGCGCTGTTCATGCACATTACGCGGCTGGGAATCGAAGTGCAGGGCGACTCGGGGCAGCTTTTTATCTATGCTTTGCTGGTGCTAGGCAGTTGTCTGACATTGGCCTATTGGTATCGAGGCAGCCTTTCGGGAATCAGCGTACAGGAAAAATAGTGAAATATGCCGGGCGCGGCGCGGCCAGCGTGGCGCGGCCAGCGTTGCCCGGCCAGCGTGGCCCGGCCAACGTGGCGCGGCATGGTTTTTACCGAACGATCCAAAAAGGGATATGAACAGAAAAATAGCAGAATCAGTTACCGCAGTGCTGGACCAGATCAGCGCTATGCTCGACGAGCTGAATGAAGAGCAATTTTCATTCAAACTGGATGTGCTGTCGGGTGCTTCGCTGGGCGAACATGTGCGGCATGTGATCGAATTTTTCCAGGAGCTTAGCCGGGGTTATCAGACAGGCTGTATTGATTATGACGCCAGGCGCCGTGATAAAGCCATTGAAACGCAGCGAACCTATGCGATCATAAAATTAAGGGAAGTGGCGGCTAGTTTGAAAACCGACAATAAGCCGCTTCGGCTCGCCTATGCAGACAAATCTTCGGGTGTTGAATGCGAAATCGTGACCAATTATGAACGCGAGCTGATTTACAATCTCGAACACACCGTGCACCACATGGCGTTAATGAGAATCGGTGTGCAGCTCGTTGCCGGCATTCCGCTTGCCGACCATTTTGGTGTTGCCAAGTCGACCATTGAATACCGCCAGGCGCAATGTGCACAGTAACGTTTATTCCAACAGCCAGCGGCGTTCTCCTTACTTCGAACCGGGATGAACATAAAGACCGACCCGTGGCAATCTTTCCACAGACGTATCTATCAGGGGGACAGTCTGTTATTTACCCCAAAGATGTGCAGGCAGGCGGCACATGGATAGCGTTGCGGAACGGACATTCTGCTGCCGTTTTGCTCAATGGTGGTTTTGAAAAACACATACGCCAAAGCCATTATCAGCAAAGTCGCGGGATGGTAATGCTGGAAATTATTGGCTCGCAAGAACCTGTCGAAAAATTTTATTCCATTGAACTGTATGGTATTGAGCCTTTTACGCTGATTCTTTTTGTTGAAGAAGAATTGCGTCGCTGCACTTGGGATGGCCAGGAAAAACATGTGAAACACCTCGACCCGAACAAGTCGCATATCTGGTCATCGGCGACATTGTACGACCGCCATGTGCATGGTCAACGGGAGAAGAACCTGCAAGAATGGCTGACAAAAATCCAGTTGCCAACATCCGAAGAAGTGCTTTCCTATCATATGAGCGACGACCTGAGATACGAAACCTGCGGGTCTGGTGACGCGCAGAATGTGCGGACGGTGAGCGTCACCTCGCTGGAAATTCCGGTTGCCGGTGAGAGCAGGATTCGCTATCATGATCTTTCTTCTGGAAAAACCTTTGATACATCGGTCCGACCTTATGCAAAACCCGCAAAACATCGGTTTGATAGTTTGTACTGGAAAGCAAGAAGGTTCCTGATCCGCCTGCGCCATTGGGAATACTGGCCGTTCGAATGCGTTTACTTGCCGCTGGTTCCATTGTGGCTATGGCTTAGTATACGCGCCCGATCATTTTTGTTTTTTAGCGCCGCTAATCCGGGTATCGAGAATTCGGGCTTTATTCATGAACGCAAAAGTGACATTTATCCGCTGTTACCGGTTGGTTTTTATCCCAAAACTGTCCTCTGCCACGCTGGAATGCGCGCTGATGCGATCAAATCTTTACTGTGTGAATCGGCACTTACATTTCCTCTGATCGCCAAACCCGACATCGGCGAGCGTGGATTACAGGTGAAGCTTTTGCGGACCTCCGATGACCTGGAAGACTACCGGCTAGCGAGTAAGTTCAATTTTCTGGTGCAGGAATATATTGATTATCCTCATGAGATAGGCGTCTTTTATTTCCGGTTTCCCGGAGAGGATCACGGGCACATTTCCGGAATTGTAGGAAAGGAATTTTTGAGTGTAAAGGGAGATGGGAAAAGCAGTTTATTATCGCTGCTCACACAAAGCGACCGGGCCATCCTGCAACTCCCTGCTTTGTCCGAGATTTATGGTAATCAGTTCGATCAAATTCTGGCTGGCGGAGAAACGTTGAACCTTGTTCCTTACGGCAACCACAGCCGGGGCTGCAAGTTTATTGACCTACAAAACCATATTACCCCTGAACTGACCAGCGTGATCGACCATGCATGCACACAAGTTCGGGGTTTCTATTTCGGCCGTCTCGATATCCGTTTCAAAAGCTGGGAAGATTTAACCGCAGGGCGGCACTTTTCAATCATTGAATTAAACGGGACCGGCAGCGAGCCCACGCACATTTACGATCCCCGACATTCACTTTTCCGCGCATGGAAAGAGATTTACCGGCACTGGGAAATCGTTTACCGCATCAGTATGATGAATATGCGCAGCGGCGAGCAGCGGTTGATGACTTTTAAGGAAGGCATTGCAATGTATAAGTCGCACAAGTCGTATATGGACGCGATTTGAAAAATCAATCACTGCTTATGGGAATGCATTTGGCGATGGCTGCTCCGCTTCCCGGACTTGTATTCCGTCGGTAACATGTTGAATTTAGCTTTGAATGACTTCGCAAAATAGTTCGGCGCCGTAAATCCGGTCATATAAGAGATTTGCGAAACGCTCAAATCACTGTTTTCAAGTAGTAACGCAGCCTTTTCCAGTTTGATGGAACGAATGAATTCAATGGGCGTCTGGCCGCTCATTTCCAGCACTTTGCTGTACAATGTTCCCCGGCTCATGCCCACGTGTTTGCTCAGATTTTCGACGCTGAGTTGGGAAGTGTGCAGGTTTTCTTCGATGTAAGACAAAATATCTTTCAGCAACTTTTCCTGGCTCGATTCCATTTGCGGCGCATTTCCCGAAACCTGGATTTGTCGGGAATAAACGCCTTTTAGCAGCCGGTTAAGCAAAATTAGATTGTTGATTTTTGCATTCAGAATATCGAAATTGAATGGTTTGGTCAGATAATCGTTAGCGCCTGAGCTGAGGCCTTCAAGTTGCTGCTGCTCGCCGGTGCTGGCGGTCAGGAGAATGATCGGAATGTGCTTCGTGCGCTTGTCCGACTTGATTTTCTGGCTCAACGCAATGCCGTCCATTTCGGGCATTGCCACGTCGCTGACGATCAGTTCAGGGTGATGGCTCAGTGTTTTTTGCCAGCCTTCCTTGCCGTTGCTCGCTTCTATTACGTGATAAAATGGCATCAGGCTTTCTTTCAGATAATGTCTGAACTCATCATTATCCTCAATGATCAGCACATTCGACGGATCTTCCGTATTGGCTTTATCCGGCTTATTAAATCCATTTTCTGTTTCGCCGGAGCGCATTTTTGCCGCTGCAGCCGGCTGTTCAGCCATTGCAAGAAGTTCATCCGCAACAGGCAGCTCCACCGTAAATGTGCTCCCAGCGCCGGGCTGGCTGGCCACATTGATCCTTCCCTGATGCAGCTGCACAAATTCCCGCACGATCGACAAGCCAATGCCGCTTCCCTGGTTCAGCACTGTCAGGTCTGTATCGGTTTGGAAAAACCGGTCGAAGATCCTGTCGTGCTGATCTTCCGCAATGCCTATTCCATTATCCGCAATTTCGATTTGCAGCCAATGCTTTCCCTCAGAATCCATCTGCGGTTGCACATGCAAAGCTACTTCGCCGCCTTTTGGTGTGAATTTGAATGCATTGGAAAGCAGGTTGAACAAAACACGTTCGAGCTTTTCCGCGTCAAAATCCATGTTCAGCTGATCCAAGGCACTCTCAATTTTAAACTGAATCCCTTTTCGAATCGAAAGGTCGCTGAACTGGTCGCAGGTGTCTTTGATAAACAAGATGATGTCGCGGCGTCTAAGGTCCAGCTTTACTTCCTGCTCTTGCATATTTTTAAAATCCAGTAGCTGATCCACGAGGTTAAGCAGTCGTTTCGCATTCCGTTTGATGGCGGTCACGGGCGGATGGAGTTCAGTAGATTTGGTCTTAACGAGCAGGTTATCAACCGGAGCCAGAATGAGCGAGATCGGCGTCCTGAACTCGTGGCTCAAATTGGTCAGGAACTTGATCTTCATACGGTCCAGTTCCAAAGCCCGTTCCACTTCGGCCCGTTGCTGCTGCTCTCTGAACTGCCTTTGCAGCTTCTGAATCCCACGCCGCCTCATCCAATACACAATCGCAAATGGTGCGATGATATAAAAAATGTATGCATAAATCGTCAGGTAAAATGGCGGCTTGACAATCACGGCTACCGACTTTGTTCGCGGACTCCAGTTGATGCCGTCGCCACTGGCCTGTACTTCAAAAACATACTCACCCGGACTCAGATTGGTATAACTCGCGACGTTGTTAAGGCCAGTCTCATTCCATTCCGATTGCATGCCTACCAGTCTGTGCCGGTAATGCATTTGCTTGGGATTGGTGTAATCCAGCGCCGCATAACCAATTGAAAAATTCTGCTTGTAATCCAGGCTGATGGTTTTCGCAACGGTAATGTCCGCGTCAATAAAATTGGAATCGGCGGGTGTAATGCTGCGGTTACCGATTTTTAGATCTTTTAATATGATCGGCGGAATGCGTTTGCTGTTGGGCAGGCTGCGCGTGTCGATGTAATTAAATCCTGCAATGCCACCAAAAAAGAGGGTGTTATCGCTGGCACGGATGCCGGAACCGAGGACAAATGTCCTGTCCTGAATGCCATTATAAGAGGTGTAGTTGATGAATTTTTTGTTTTTCAGATCAAAATAGCTGATTCCCTGGTTCGTACTCACCCAAATCCGGCCCTGCGCATCCTCCAGTACTTTATTGACAATGTTGCTGGCCAGTCCTTCCTTTGCTCCGTAAGTCGTAAATTTCTTGGAGCTTGGATCATATAGCGCTAATCCTTCACCCGACGTGCCCGCCCAGATATTCCCTTTGCTATCTTCCAGAAGCGAAAAAACAATGTTGCTGGCCAGTTCACTGCTTTGTTTGTCTAGCAGCATTGATTTTTGTGTTATCGGGTCAAAAACGGCGATCCCCGTGCCGTGTGAAGCGATCCAGAGTTTCCCGCTCCGATCCAGGAGCAAGTCCCTGATATAACCATTCAACGGAATGCTCCGCTGGGTAACCGGAATGCCCGGATCGTACATTCTTTTGAAACTTTTGGTGGCAGGATCGTACAAATGCACACCGCCGCCATTGGTGCCCACCCACAATTTGCCCGAGGTATCTTTTTCCAGACAAAATATCTCGTTGTTACTCAGGCTAATGGGGTCTTTTTCTTTTAAAAACTGCGTATAACCTCCTGTTTTTGGGTTAAATTGAAATAACCCATCCCCAAATGTCCCGATCCAGAGTTCATTGCTCGCCGTCAGCTCCAATGTTAAAATGGCCAGGCCAGAAGCGGCGTTTTTGTTTTTGGGGTTAATGGGGAATTTCTTGAAAAGGTTGGTCTGGCGGTTGTACAAGTTCAGTCCGCCGCCGTCTGTGCCCACAAACAGCTCACCCGATCCTGTTTCAGCAAATGCCGTGACAAACGGGCCGCTCAAACCATACGGGTCATTTACATCCGAACGCTTTAATCCAAAAATAGCGAGGTTCTTATCATACTTATTCACGCCGCCCTTGTAAGTGCCCAGCCAGCAAATGCCCTCATTATCAAATAATATATTCCGGACCGATTTGTTGCTAAGGCTGAACTCCGTCCGTGCATCCGGGCCATAACGCGTGATAATGCCCGTGCGCGTGTCGAGCATATTCAGCCCTGCATCCGTGCAGATCCAAAGCCGCTGCGTATTTTCCCAGGTCACGGCAAAGACCATATTTGTACTCAGCGAATTTTTGTTATCAGGTTCAAATTTGAAGTGCTCGATGATCTGCCCGTTTGAATTAAGCTTGAAAACACCGCTGAATGTCCCCGCCCAAATGTTCCCTTCAAGGTCTTCAACGATGGACTTAACCGGACGAGCGCCGACCTCATCCGGCAATGATTGCAGGTAATTAATGTATTCCCCAGTTTTATCAGAAGGGTCAATTTTGTACAAACCAGTCCGCGTTCCGACCCAAACCCGTTTTTTACTGTCGACCGCGATGCTGAGGACCATTCCTTTTGAAATCTGATCAGGCATGTTAGCAACTGAGGTGAATGTGCGGATCTGATAATTCTCCGGATCCACCTGGATTAAGCCAGCCGTTGTTCCTACCCAAAGCTTGCCAGATGCATCACTGGCCATGCTAATAACGCTGTGGGGGGATGGAATGCTCACAAATGCGTCTTTTCGTCGATCATACAAATGCAGCCCGCCTTCGATCGTCCCAACCCAGATCCGCCCTTTGCGATCCTGGTGCAAACACGAAATGTCACTGGATTTGAGCGATGTCGAATCCTTTTTATCGTGCCGGTATACCATCACATTCGTGCCGTCAAACCGGTTCAAGCCGTCGTCGGTCCCGAACCACATAAAGCCGTAGCGATCTTTCAGGATGGCGGTAACCGTGTTGGACGACAATCCGTCGGTCGAAGTCAGCGATGTGAATTTCGGTTCGGCAGGCTGAGCCCATGCATTGATCATCGCTGCATAGCAGGCAACGATCAGGCCGGTCAAACGGAGTGTGAGCAAAATCTTCAAGCGCATTGAAAAGCGTGGGTTAAATATTGAGCCTAAGATGAAAGTTATCCTAAAAATGCAAGTTTGTCTCAGAATCGGGCATTTTTTAGGCGCATTTGAACAATTGTATCCTTAATATGAACAAATGTGCTCACAGCAGGCTGCCTCGGTAAGCTACTTTTGTCGACAATAAATTAAATAATATCTGGAAAAAGTGATGCAGTTGCGAGGCTGATCAAAAGCTAAGTTACACTCAAATTTAGTATTGTCAAATTGACACTTCCGAACCAACAACAATTAAGCCACATGATTCAATCTAATTTAAACATCAAATCATACACAAAATGCATGAACGTTTATTAACCAGTAAAACGCTGGCCAGAATGCTCGGACTTTCTGGTCTTCCGATCCTGCTGCTCGGAGGCGCTTCGATGGATGCGGTTGCCAGCAGCGCAGCATGGGCCGATTATGGAACCAGGCACAGGTCAGCACCCGCTGCTGACATTGAGGTTTCCGGAAAAGTTACGGGCCCGGACGGCGAACCGCTCCCCGGCGCCAGTGTGCTCGTCAAATCAACTACAAGGGGAACCAGCGCGGACCAGGATGGTAATTTCCGGCTTGCGGTTCAGGATGCAAATGCAGTTTTGGTTTTCTCACTGGTCGGTTACGCACCAAAGGAAGTGGTCGTAGGCACGCAGCAGATCATCAATGTAACGCTAACCGTTGACAACAAAACACTGGAAGAAGTCGTCGTTGTTGGCTATGGCGTTCAGCGGAAGCGGGACGTGACGGGTTCGGTCGTTTCGGTCAGTGAAAGTACATTGAAAGAAGTGCCCGCGCCAAACCTGGTGAACCAGCTGAAAGGTCGCGCGGCTGGCGTTTCAATAATCAGTAACGGAAGCACGCCGGGCTCGCAAGGACAGATCAGGATCCGCGGAAACCGCACATTAACAACCAGTTCAGGATCGAGCGACGGTCTGGATGGTCCGCTCGTGGTGGTGGACGGGATTCCTTTTGGCGGTTTGAATGACATTAACCCGGATGATATTTTAAGTCTGGAAGTTTTGAAAGATGCTTCTGCAACAGCCATTTACGGTTCTCGCGGCGCGGGCGGTGTGATCCTGGTAACCACCAAGAGAGGAAAGATCGGCAAACCCGTTTTCAGTTACGACGGCTATCATGGACAAACACAGGTGATGGGCAAATTCAATGTCATGAATGGCCAGGAATATGCGCAGTTCAAAGCCGATGCAGCCAAATACAACCGCACAGCGCCGGGCACATCGGGTTATTTGTTAACTCAAAAAGAGCAGGAAGCACTCGACAATGGCGTTTCCACAGATTGGCAGGATCTGATTTACAAACCGGGTTTTATGACCAATCACCAATTGGGCTTGCAAGGCGGCGTTGAAAACACCCAATACTCGCTGGGCCTGGGTTATTTCAATGAAACCGGGATTATTCCAAACCAGAGTTTTCAGCGTTTCAACCTGCGAGCAACCATTGATCAGAAGATTGGTAAAAACATCAAAATCGGTCTGAATACATTAAATACGCTGACTTACACGAATACGCCGGGTGGCGGAGGCGTGCCGGGCGGTCTTGTGCGATTGACACCATTGGCATCGCCTTATAATGCAGACGGAACGGTGAATACATTCCCAGCCGAGGGTTCCATTGATGCAGCCATCGTGAGTCCGCTGACGATTATGTCCAAAAAGGAATCGGCATTGGGCCGCACGCGGGCGATACGGACATTCAACAGCCTTTATGCGGAAGTGAATATTTTGCCGGGACTGAAATACCGTTTCAATGCAGGTTTGAATTTCAGTCAGTCCAATCTGAATAACTACAACGGCCCGCTGACCTATTTCAACACGGCCACAACACAAGCCGGATCCACAGCCGAAATCAGCAACACCGAATATTGGGACGTGAACTTGCAGCATTTGCTTTATTTCGATAAAACATTTGCAGACAAGCACAAACTGGGTTTTACGGCACTTTACGAATACACCAAAAACCACTCGCTGGGAAGCCGCTTTACTGTAACAGGTGTGCCGGCGGATTACATCAAAACTTCGAATTTCTCACTCGCAGCAGGCCAGCCCGTTGCTCCGTCGGACTTTGGTAACTCGTTCTCGGAAACCGGCTTGCTATCCTACATGGGAAGGCTTAATTATAGCTTTGCCGACAAATATTTGCTGACGTTAACATTGCGCCGCGATGGTTCTTCAACATTGTCTCCGGCCAATCAATATTTCAATTATCCGGCGATCGGTGTAGGCTGGAATGTGGTGGAAGAAGGTTTTATGAAATCGGCCACTTTCATTTCTAACCTGAAACTGCGCGGTGGATGGGGGATTTCGGGGAACAGGAATGTAGGCGCTTATTCAACATTGGGTGCATTATCCGCGGGTTATTACAACTTTGGATTGGGTACAGCCGGGCAACAACTGGCTTACACCGTAACTAGCTTGCCTTCCAGCGATTTGAGCTGGCAATCGACCGCGCAGGTGGACATTGGAATTGATTTTGGTTTGTTCAATAACCGCATTACAGGTTCGGTGGACTGGTATCACCAAAAAACCAAGGACATTCTGCTATCCGTGCCGCTGCCGCCAAGCAATGGTGCTGGTTCAACTTTGAAAAATTTGGGTAGAACAGAAGGTAAGGGATTAGAAGTGGCCGCTACTTTTGAAATCGTCAGAAAACCAAAAGGCTTCAATTGGAGCATTGACGCGACTTATTTCTTTAACCGGGAAAAAATCACGCAGCTGACCACGCCGGAAGAGAAATCGAACCTGGGCGCAGGATGGTTTGTAGGACAGCCACTTTCCGTAATTTTTGATTACAAAAAGTTGGGCATCTGGCAGACGGCAGATGCCGAAAACGGAACATTGGCGCAGCAAACTTCACCGGTCCAGTTCGCAGGACAAATCCGCGTGGAAGATTTGAATGGGGACAATAAGATCGACGCAAACGACCGCCAGATCCTGGGCAATTTCCAGCCGAAATGGGAGGGAGGACTTACAAGCCGTTTTAGTTTCAGGAATTTCGATGCGTCTGTTGTTACTTATGCAAGAATGGGCATGAAAGTGCTGGTGCCGTATTTAACAGGTAACTCCACGGGTTCAGGAGGCTTTGCATTCTTTAATCAAAGCCGTGTAAATCAGGTTAAAACGGATTACTGGACCGACACCAACCCAACCAACGCATTCCCGGCTCCCGATGCCAGCGGCGCTGTGGCTAACTTTGGTTCCACATTGGGTTACTATGATGGATCATTCATCAAATGCCGCAGCATTAACCTGGGTTACACATTTGAAAGCGATTTAATCAAAAAAATCGGCGCGACTTCGGCGAGAATTTACGTCAACCTCACCAATCCATTTATTATTTACTCGCCATTGGTGAAAGACGATCTGGCGATCGATCCCGAAGGAAACAGCTACGCCACGGGCCAGTCTACACTAAACCCGCAAGGCGCCAGCGACCGTGGCGCGCCGGAGCGTCAGATCTCGGTTAACCTGAACTCTCCGCCGGTAAGACAATTCACTGTGGGCGTAAACCTTAAATTCTAATCCGACTATGAAATCCATAAAACATCTGATCACAGCAGCCTTAATCGCTTCACTCAGTACGGGTTGCGAGAAAGTGCTCGAAGAACATCCGCAATCCCAGATCGTTCCAACTTACTTCAACAGTCCCGCAGGTGTGCTGGGGGGAATCGCCGGCGTTTACAACGACATCCGCGGCCAGTGGGGAACGGAAGGTTTTACAGTTGAAATGCAGGCCGGAACCGACGAATTCATTCAGGGTGTAAATGGCGGCGGAGGTCCGGCTTACACGTACAATGGTCTCAATAGCAGCAACTTCGGAGCCGCCTGGGGCGTTGCTTTTCAGGACATTAACACATTGAATGGGGTGCTGCAATACGGTGCAACCATTGATTTGCCGGAAGCTACGCGGAAGCAATATCTGGCGCAGGCCAAGTTTCTGAGGGCATTCTGGTATTTCTATCTCGTGCAGACCTGGGGCGATGTGCCGCTGCACACGGAATTCATTACCGTGCCTTCGCAAGCCGCATCACGCCAGCCAGCAGCGGACGTGTATGAGCTCATTATTAAAGACTTAACCGAAGCCGCAGCTGATTTGCCTAACCAACCCACTGCGCCATTTTTGGGCAAAGCGGCAACCAAACCTGTCGCGCAACTGCTGCTCGCCAAAGCATATCTGACACGCGGCTGGCTGAATAACACAGCCTCCGATTTCACTCAGGCAGCAACCATTTGCGACGATATTATTGCAAAAAAAGCAGATTATAACCTGGATTTATGGCAGGATTACGGAGATGCATTTGTGCCCGCAAACGATTATGGCAAGGAAACCATGTTTGTAAGCGACCACGTGCTCGACCCGAAATATGGTTACTATCAGGTGGGCGGACAGGCTGGGGGAGGAGCGGCGCAAAACCTGAGCCCGTGGTTTACCAACTGGAATTATCCCAACAACAGCGGCATTAACTCGATCAAAAATGCAGCCGGTGCATTTGTAAATAACGGAACTTCCGGCATGTTGCGCGACTCGTATTACGGCCGTCCGTATGTGCGGATGCGTCCCAATTCCGATAAAATCGCAACCGGGCCGCGGGCTGGCAAAAATTATTTCCTGGATCAGGCATTTACCAACCGCAAGGTGGATTCGCGTTACGCCAATTCATTTTACACAGTTTATATTTCAAATACTGCTGTAAGAAATGAGGCGAATGCAGCCAATAACCTGCGTGGGATTTCCTATACCACAGTTCCGGGCGTGGATACGGCCGTTTGGTTGCCGGATTACGAAGTGCCGGGCGCACCGCAGTTTGTAGGCAACCGGCCATTCAAAGGAATTGTGGTGCCGCCAAGTCTTTGGAACAATGGCATTTTCCCGGCTTTGAAAAAATTCATGGACCCAAGTCGTGGCGCCAATTTTAATGATCCTTCGACGCGCCCAGCTGTTCTATATCGCTTCTCGGATGTGTATATGACGGGAGCTGAGGCCTATTTCAAAGCTGGAAACAATGCAAAGGCAGCCGCGCTGATCAATGTCGTAAGGCAACGCGCTGCCTTTAAAAAAACCAATTCAACCGCCGAAAACGCCGCCGCAGCAACAGCTCTGACAATCACCCCGGCACAAGTAACGCTTGATTTTATCCTTGACGAACGCAGCCGCGAATTCTTTGGAGAGTGGCAGCGCTGGCACGACCTTGTCCGGACTCGCTCGCTTGTGCGTCGGGTGCAGGAGTGGAATCAGGAGGCTGCGCCTTACGTAAAAGATTTCAACATGCTCCGCCCCATCCCACAATCGCAGATCGATCGGGTGGTAGACGGACCCAAGTTTCCGCAAAATTCCGGATATTGATAAAAAAAATTTAAATGATGATAAATCGCAGCTTATTACTAGGCGTATCGGCGTCCTTGCTCGCGTTGGGCGGCCTGGGTGTTCAAACCGGCTTTTGCCAGGGAACCAGCATTAAACCATTGGTGACAGACTTGTACACCGCTGATCCCTCGGCCCATGTATTCAACGGGAAAATTTACATCTATCCGTCGCACGACATTGAAGCGGACGTGCCCCAGGACGATGAAGGCGGGCATTTTCAGATGCGTGATTACCATGTTTATTCAATGGATAAAATCGGGGGAAAGGTTACTGATCACGGCGTGGCGCTGGATGTGAAAGATGTGCCGTGGGCCGATAAGCAAATGTGGGCGCCCGACGCAGCATTCAAAAACGGCACTTACTATCTTTATTTTCCGGTCAAAGACAAAGAAGGCGTCTTCCGCATGGGAGTGGCAACAAGCAAATCACCAACCGGACCATTCAAAGCCGAGCCCAAGCCAATGGAGGGCAGTTACAGCATCGACCCCGCAGTTTTTACGGATACAGACGGCAAAAGCTATATGTATCTGGGAGGCATCTGGGGTGGTCAGCTGCAACGCTGGCACACAGGAAAATACGAAAAGTCGCTGATGACCGACCTGGGCAAGGGACATGAGAATGAACCGGCACTAAGCGCAAAAGTGGCCGCCATGAGTGGTGATATGCTGTCGTTTTCCGAGCCTTTAAAAGATGTGCAGATCCTGGATGAAAATGGCAAGCCACTTCTGGCATCCGATAACAAACGCCGGTTTTTTGAAGGCGCCTGGATGCACAAGTTTAATGGTAAATATTATTTCTCGTATTCGACCGGTGATACGCACTTGCTATGCTATGCCGAAGGGACGACCCCTTACGGTCCATTTACTTACAAAGGTGTGATTATGAACCCGGTCGAAGGCTGGACGACCCATCATTCCATCGTGGAGGTGCAGGGCAAATGGTATATTTTCTATCACGATGCAGCCCTTTCCGGGAAGACGCACTTACGCAATGTGAAGGTCAGGGAGTTGCTCCGGGATAACAATGGCGATATTAAAACCATTAATCCTTAAAAAAACTGGCGTTATAGCATTTACACTCGCTTGCTGCAACGCCGGTTTTTCTGTTTTAATCAAGAAATAATTTTGTTTTTTCTAAAATACCTCATACCATTGTCTTTAATTAAAGTGTCATATTGACATATTAAAAAATTTTCAAATTTGACATTTTATATGAGGAAATGTTTTTACCTGTTATTTCTGACAGTAACATTTGCGGGTCATGCTCAGACTTCGCGGGTGCAAAAACTTTGGTATAACACGCCCTCGGGTAAAACCTGGGAAAATGCACTGCCCGTTGGCAACGGCAGGCTGGGCGGGATGGTGTATGGCAATGTGGTGAATGAAACGATCCAGCTGAATGAGCATACATTATGGTCGGGTGGGCCGAACCGCAACGACAATCCGGATGCGCTGGCGGCATTGCCAGAGATCCGGAAATTGATCTTTGACGGAAAACAAAAGGAAGCCGAAAAGCTGGCTAACAAAGCCATTATTACCAAAAAATCGCACGGGCAAATGTTCCAGCCGCTTGGCGATTTGCGGCTGACTTTTCCAGGTCACGAAACCTTCACGAATTATTACCGCGAACTCGACATTGAACGCGCTGTTGCCAAAACCACTTACCAAGTCGGCGGCATCAACTACACCCGCGAAGTCCTCGCTTCATTTCCTGATCGGGTGATCGTGATCCGGCTGACTGCCGACAAGCCGGGTAAGCTGACATTCGATGCTTCCTATGCCTCTTTGCACAAAACCAAATCAATCAAAACAACAACCACGAAAGACCTTACCATTGCCGGAACAACGCAGGATCATGAGGGCGTGAAGGGCGAAGTTCGTTTCAAAGGCATTACAAGAATAAAAACAGAAGGCGGCACGGTGACGTCCAATGACACTTTGTTAATGGTGAAAGGCGCTGATGCGGCCACGATTTTTGTTTCCATTGCTACGAATTTCAAAAACTATAATGATGTAAGCGGGGATGAGAATACATTAGCCGCTTCCTACCTCGACAAAGCAGCGTCCAAATCTTACTCAGCCATCCTGAATCCGCACATTGCGGCTTACCAGAAATATTTCAAACGCGTAAAATTTGATCTTGGCACAACGGACCTTGGCAATTTGCCAACGGATGAAAGGCTCAAAAACTTTCGCAATGTCAATGATCCCGAGCTGGTTACGCTTTACTATCAATATGGCCGCTATCTGCTGATTTCCAGTTCGCAACCGGGCGGGCAACCCGCTAATTTGCAGGGGATTTGGAACAACAAAATGATGCCGCCCTGGGATAGCAAATACACCATTAACATCAATGCACAGATGAATTACTGGCCGGCAGAACGCACCAATTTGAGCGAGCTGCATGAGCCTTTTCTGAAAATGGTCGAGGAACTTTCGCAAACCGGAAAGGAAACGGCCAAAACCATGTATGGCGCAAGAGGTTGGATGGCGCATCATAACACCGACATCTGGCGCGCAACTGGCGCGATCGATGGCGCATTCTGGGGCATGTGGATTGCAGGCGGCGGCTGGACGAGCCAGCATTTGTGGCAGCATTATCTTTATCATGGCGACAAAGCCTATCTGGCCAAAATTTATCCAATCCTGAAAGGCGCAGCCACATTCTATGCGGATTTTTTGATTGAGCATCCCAAATACAAATGGCTCGTCGTCAATCCGGGAAGCTCTCCCGAAAATGCTCCCGCCGCACACGAAGGCTCCTCGCTTGACGCCGGGACAACGATGGATAACCAGATTGCATTTGATGTTTTCAGCAGCACAATACGTGCGGCAGAAATCCTGAAGAAGGACGCCGCATTCACGGATTCACTTAAACAAATGCGCAAACGCCTGCCGCCCATGCACGTGGGACAACACGGACAATTGCAGGAATGGCTCGACGATGTGGATGATTCAAACGATCACCACCGCCATGTTTCGCATTTATACGGCCTGTTCCCGTCCGACCAAGTTTCTGCTTACCGCACACCCGAACTATTCTCCGCTGCCCGCACTACATTGCTGCACCGCGGCGACGTTTCCACGGGATGGAGTATGGGCTGGAAAGTGAACTGGTGGGCCAGATTGCAGGACGGAAACCACGCATTTGCATTGATCAAAAGCCAGCTTTCACCCTTAGGAACTTCCAAAGAAGGAGGCGGAACTTACAACAACCTCTTCGATGCACACCCGCCATTCCAGATCGACGGCAACTTCGGCTGCACGTCGGGCATTACCGAAATGCTGATGCAAAGCGCGGACGGAGCGGTTCATTTACTTCCCGCATTGCCAGATGTTTGGCAAGCTGGAAATATTAGCGGATTGCTCGCGCAAGGCGGTTTTGAACTTGTCAATATGGAATGGAAAGAAGGAAAGCTCACGAAGGTTGAGGTAAAATCGAGGCTGGGCGGAAACCTGCGGCTGCGTGTGCCAAATGCATTGATAATGGCGAATGGCAAGGCATTAAGCGAAGCCTCGGGACAGAATAGTAATGCGTTTTATCAGGTTGAACCGGTGGCAAATGCTGTTTTGTCGCCCAAGGCCAACTTGTCTGCGCCGACGATTCAGCCTACATTCCTTTACGACATTCCGACAGAGGTTGGTAAATCCTATGTGTTTGTCAATCAATAAGTTATTCATCTCAATGATTAAGATCACATTGTAATGATCAAAAGATTTATTTCCGCTGCCTGTGTTGCTTGGCTCCTTATCGGGCAGCTCGTAACCGCGCAAACGACCTTGGTTAACCCGATTCTGACCGGTTTTTATCCCGATCCGAGCGTGGTGCAGGTAGGGGCGGATTATTATCTGGTGAACTCTACGTTCTCCTATTTTCCCGGCATTCCAGTTTTTCATAGTAAAGATCTGAAAAACTGGAAGCAGATCGGCAATGTGATCGACCGGTCTTCGCAAATGGATTTTATGGGCGAGAAGCTGACCAGAGGGCTTTTCGCGCCTGCGATCAGCTTCCATAACGGCACATTTTACGTGACCTGTACGGACATTGACCATGATGGAAATTTCGTGGTGACTGCCAAAAATCCGGCTGGCCCGTGGAGCGACCCTATCCGCATTCCACAAGCCCGCGGCATCGATCCGTCGCTGTTTTTTGATAATGATAATAAGGCCTACATCATTTACAACAGCGATGCGCCCGACAGAAAACCGCTTTATTCCGGGCACAGAACGATCCGCATTTATGAACTGGATCCGGCAACGTTGAAGGTTGTGGGTGAGGGAAAACAGCTCGTTAATGGCGGTGTGGATCTGAGCAAAAAGCCCGTTTGGATCGAAGCGCCGCATATTATGAAGCGGAATGACTGGTATTATTTGTACGCGGCCGAGGGCGGCACTTCGGTAAATCATACGGAAGTCGTTTTTCGCAGTAAGTCGGTTTGGGGGCCATTTGTCCCGTATGAGAATAACCCGATCTTAACACAGAAAGGACTTCCCGAAGACCGAAAAGATCCCATCACCTCAGCCGGTCACGCGCAGTTTGTGGATGGGCCGGATGGAAAGACCTACGCCATTTTCCTGGCAGTACGCCCTTATGAAGGCAATTATTACAACACCGGTCGGGAAACATTCATCGCGCCTGTGGAATGGAAAAACGACTGGCCAATCATTAACCCGCCTACTAAGAATGTAGATTACGCATATACTGTCAATTACAAGGAAGTGAAGCAAAAAGATGCGATTCCGCAGGCTGGCAATTTTGCATATACATTAAAATTCGAAAACAAGCTCGATCCTGCGTTGCTTTTCATGCGGACGATCGATAGCAGCTCATTTGCATTATCCAAACAGAACGGACTTACAATGAAGCTGAAACCCGAAACCATTATGGAGTTGGGCAACCCTTCATTTATCGGAAAACGCCAGCAGCATTTATTCTGCACAACTGAAACAGAAGTCGATTTTTCACCCAGATCAGAAAAAGAAAAAGCAGGCCTGACCATTTTTCAGGATGAGTCGCACTTTTACTTTTTGAGCAAATCCAGCAAAGTTGGTAAGCCCATGATTCAGCTTTTCAAAAGTGGTGCAAAAGGAAAGGAAATGGAGCTGCTATCAGAAATGCCTGTTTCGGATGCTTCGAAGCCTGTCAAGTTGCGCATTGTGGCGCAAGGCGATACTTACAGTTTTTACTTCTCAAAGGGCAATTCCTGGGAATTGCTGAAAGACAAAGTTGACGCCAAATTCCTGAGTACAGAGGTTGCAGGCGGCTTTATTGGCTGTCTGTTCGGCATGTACGCCACTTCATCCGGCGAGTCTTCAACCAATTCGGCTTCTTTCAAATTTCTGAAATACAGCGGCAATGACCCAGTTTTTAAAACAATCAAATAACCTATGAAAATGTCCACATTTAAGAATCTGTTGATGATTAGTGCACTGCTGTTTGGCAGCCTTGTTCACGCGCAATCCAATTTTAAAAGTAAGTCTATCGGCGTCGGCGTCGTGGTAGCGGATATGCAACGTTCTCTCGATTTCTATGTCAAAGGAATCGGCATGGTCAAGACCGGCAACTTCACCATTAATGCAGAGTTTGGGAAAAGAGGCGGATTAACAGGCGGAGAAGCCGTCGAAGTCAATATTTTGAAACTCGAAAACGGCCCGGAAGGTACCGATTGGAAACTGATGAGTTTTGGCAAAAAAGCAAATCACCCTAAGTCGAAGTTCATCCAGGATGATACAGGTCCACAGTATATCACCATTCAGGTTAAATCCTTGAAGCCCATCATTGAAAGGCTGAAAGAGCAAAATGTGGCCTTCCTGGGCAGTACGCCTACACCGCTGACGAAAGATTCACATTTCGTGCTCGTTCAGGATCCGGACGGAACATTTGTGGAGCTGATCGGAGCTCTTGAATAGGGAAGGCGGTTCCTCGCTTTGAGCCAGACGGTCAATACGGGTCTCAGGTGCTTTGTGGATGAATTTAATGATACGATTATGCTTAGAAATTGTCTTGTCTTGATGCTGTCTGCTTGTATCTCCCTGAGTGTCCTGGCTCAAAAATCAAAACCGATACGCGTTTTGATCGTGGATGGGTTCAGTAACCATGACTGGAAACAAACCACGGCCGTAACCAAATGGATACTGGAAGAAAGTGGGCGTTTTCTGGTGGAGGTTAGTACTGTTCCTGCGGATAGTCTGGAACGAAGTGCGTGGAACCCCGATTTCACCAAGTACGCATTGATTATTCAGAACACGAACAACATTCAAAATCCCAATCTACGCTGGCCGAGACAAGCCGAACAACAATTGGAGAAATACGTTAAGAATGGCGGTGGTTTGTATATTCTTCATTCAGCCAACAATGCATTTCCTCATTGGAAAGAATATGACAAAATGATAGGACTGGGTTGGAGGCGTGCCTCGGAAGGATATGCTTTGGAAATTGACTCGCTAAAAAAAATTACGCGGATCGCACCCAACGAGGGAAAGGGAACAGGTCATGGAGACAGGTTCAATGCGTTGATCCAGGTGCTGACACCCCATCCTATCAATAAAGGATACCCCAATCAGTGGCAGACGGCTAATACAGAAGTTTACTATTTTCCACGAGGACCAGCCGAAAAAATCAGTGTGCTTTCCTGCGCTTTTGATAGTACGAGCACAAACAGGACCTGGCCGGTAGAATGGGTTGTACAATATGGCAACGGGCGGGTTTACAATTCAAGTCTGGGACACCTTTGGAAAGGAGAAATTTACCCGCCTGCTTATCGCTGCATTGGTTATCAGACCACTGTGATCAGAGCAGCAGAGTGGCTCGCGACAGGTAAAGTGACGATCCCCGTGCCTGCTAATTTTCCGACAGCCCATACCCGGAGTCTGCGGCCGGAAGATTCGTTCAAAATGCCGTAGTGTAAGAGATATGATCAATCATCACTAAACCAATATCCTTCTATAACCGATGAAACGATTTTTACCTGTTGTAATGTGCCTCGCGCTGCTTACTCCTTTCAGCCGGGCGCAGGAGATTTTGAAAGAAATGCCCAAAGGTTACGACACCGAGCAGCCTGGTGTTGCTGCGGGGAAAATTGATACGGTCCAGTATAATTCCAAAACCGTGGGGAACAAGCGTAAGATGCTGGTTTACACGCCTCCTGGTTTCAATAAAAAGAAAAAATACCCCGTGTTGTATCTGCTGCACGGCATTGGCGGGGATGAAAAGGAATGGCTAAGGGGCGGGAACCCGCAGCTGATCCTGGATAATTTGTATGCAGAAAAGAAAATTGAGCCGATGATCGTGGTGATGCCGAACGGCCGCGCCATGAAAGATGACCGCGCAACGGGCAACATTATGGCAGCTGATAAAGTGGCCGCCTTCGCAGCATTCGAGCAGGACTTACTCAAAGATCTGATCCCGTTTGTGGAAAGCAAATATCCGGTTTTGAAAGACAGGGAGCACCGCGCTATTGCCGGACTTTCAATGGGCGGTGGCCAGTCGCTGAATTTTGGTTTAGGAAATCTGGATCAGTTTGCGTGGGTAGGAGGGTTTTCATCAGCACCCAATACGAAGGCTCCGGCCGAGCTGATGCCCAATCCGGAGGATGCGAAAAATAAGTTGAAGTTGCTATTTATTTCCTGTGGCGACGAGGACAGGCTCATTACATTCAGCAAGCGAACGCATGATTATCTGTTTGAACATAATATTCCGCACGTTTTTTACATCGAGCCGGGCGTGCATGATTTTAAGGTTTGGAAAAATGGTTTGTACATGTTTTCTCAATTCTTATTTAAGCCCGTTGATGTTCCTTCTTTAAACAAATATACCATTCTCGGAACACCTGCAGCAACGAACATTCGCAACGCAAAATATCCACAAATTCTGCCGGACAACCGGGTCGTGTTCCGAACCAAAGCGCCTAATGCTCAAAAAGTGCAGGTGGATCTGGGTAAAAAGTATGATATGGTCAAAGACACCGCGGGCGTCTGGTCGGTGACGACGGATTCCATTGGTGAAGGCTTTCACTATTACTCTCTGCTGATCGACGGCGTTGCACTGGCTGACCCTGCAAGCGAATCGTTTTATGGAATGGGGCGGATGGCGAGCGGCATTGAAATTCCATTCCGGAATGGGGGTTACTATGCCATGCGCGACGTGCCGCACGGTGATATTCGTATCAAAAAATACTTGTCCAAAGCCAGCAACTCGTGGCGGGAAATGTATGTGTATACGCCTCCCGGCTACGACCAATCCACCGAAAAATATCCCGCGCTTTATCTGTTACATGGCGGCGGCGAGGATCAGCGCGGCTGGGCAACGCAAGGAAAAACAAACCTGATCCTTGATAACCTCATTGCAGAAGGAAAGGCAAAACCAATGATCGTGGTGATGATGGATGGAAACCTCGGCAGCCCAATGGGCCCGGGCAGTATGGCCACTGCCGGTGACGGTTTTCTCAAATTATTTGAAAATGAGTTGAAACAAGGCGCAGTTCCATTCGTCGAAAGCACTTTTCGCGTACAGGCCGATGCTGCGCACCGCGCACTTGCAGGCCTTTCCATGGGTGGAATCCAGACATTGTATGCGGGGGTTAAAAACACGGATATGTTCTCGTCCCTGGGCGTTTTCAGTTCCGGCTGGTTTGCCAATAACGACGCATTGTCCGGCCCGCATTATGCATTTGCCAAAGACAATGCAAAGACGATCAACAGCAATCTGAAGAACTTCTGGATCTCAATGGGTGGTGAGCAGGATATCGCTTATAAAAACTGCAAGATCATGCTCTCAAAATACGACGAACTCGGCATCAAATATCAATACAGCGAATATCCGGGTGGACACACGTGGCCGGTCTGGCGGCATGACCTGCATGGGTTTACGCAGCTTTTATTTAAGTAATCATTCATCAGCATTGGTCATGGCAAAACGATCATCATTAAGCAGTTGGTTAAAAATTGGGGCTGTTTTGGCGGCACTGTTTCCCTCAGAAAGTCTTTTGGCTCAAAAGTCGCTTAAGGAAGCATATACGACCTATTTTCCAATCGGCGTAGCAGTTTCTCCTAGAAGTGTGGCCGGCCCGGAAGCGGAACTCATTAAGCAGCAATTCAACAGCATTACGCCCGAAAATGCGATGAAAATGGGGCCGATCCATCCGGAGAAAGATCGCTACAACTGGAAGGATGCGGATGCAATCGTTGAATTTGGACAAACAAACGCCATTAAAGTCCGCGGCCATACACTTTGCTGGCATAACCAGACGCCCAAATGGTTTTTCACGGATTCACTCGGCGCGCAGGTTTCACGCGAAGAATTGTTGTCGCGCTTAAAGCAGCATATTACTGATGTGATGACGCGTTACAAAGGCAAAATTTACGCATGGGATGTGGTGAACGAGGCAGTTCCTGACACAGGGAAGGGCATTTACCGGGAATCCAAATTTTACCAGATCATAGGCGAAGATTACATTCAAAAAGCATTTGAATATGCGCATGCTGTCGACCCGGATGCCAAGCTTTTTTACAATGATTACAACACCGAAAATGCTGTTAAAAGAGAGAAAATCTATCAGCTGGTGAAGAAATTGAAAGAGAAAAACGTCCCGATCCACGGGGTAGGGTTGCAGGCACATTGGTCTGTTTATGAACCTACCCAGGCCGAGCTGGAAAAGTCGATCACGCAGTTTGCGAGCCTGGGGCTAGCGGTTCAGATCACCGAGCTCGACGTGTCCGTACATCCCAAAGAGCATGAACGCAGGCAACGAAAAGCTGGCGATGAAAAAAGCGTTTTTACGCCGGAAATAGAGCAGAAGCAGGCAGCACATTACAAAATGATCTTTGACACATTCAGAAAACACAAAGGCACCATTACCGGCGTCACATTCTGGAATGTATCAGATAAAACGACTTGGCTGGACAACTTCCCGGTGCCTGGCCGCAAGGACTATCCGCTGCTTTTTGATGAAAATTTCAAACCTAAGAAGGCATTTGAAGGTGTAGTGAATTTTTAAAAAAAGCGTTGATCATTTTTTTGTAAGGAATGCACCTCATCCTGTTTTTATTTTTGTTAATATCCCTTTCGAGCCCTGTATTTGCCCAGGTTCGCCTGCCTAAGCTGGTTTCGGATAACATGGTTTTGCAGCGCGACCAGCCGATTACAATTTGGGGGTGGGCGGCGCCAAAAGAAAAGGTAACTGTAACATTCAAAAACAAGAGTAAAGGCGCGGTTACCGGAGCGGACGGAAAATGGGCGATTACGCTGCCCGCGCAGCCTGTGGGTACGGGTTTTGAAATGTTGGTGAAGGGGAAAAATGAGATCCGGATCCACAATATTGCCTTCGGAGATGTGTGGCTTTGCAACGGACAAAGCAATATGGTGATTAACATGGAACGTGTGAAAGAACGCTATCCTGATGATATCGCTTCTGCCAATTATCCCGACATCCGCAATTTCTTTATCCCAACACTAACAAATCTGAACGGTCCACAGGAGGACTTCCCGAATGCGGAATGGAAAGCAGCGAATCCCAAAGAAGTGCTCGGCTTTGGCGCGGTTTCTTATTTTTTTGCCAGAGATATTTATGATCGGTATAAAGTGCCGATCGGCATCATTAACAGCTCGGTAGGCGGGACGCCGATTGAAGCCTGGATCAGTGCAGAAGGTTATAAGGATTTCGCTGAAATTCAAAATATTATCAGTAAAAATAAGGACACTGCCTATGTGCATATAAGGAAGCAAAGCGCCGTAAACAGTGCTCCTAAACAGCCTGAGTCAACCGATCAGGGTCGCAAAGAACATTGGGAAAGCGAAGCATATCAACCCAAAGGCTGGCGGAATTTCAACATTCCGGGTTACTGGGAAGATCAGGGACTGAAAGATCTGGATGGTGTGGTGTGGTTTCGCAGGGAATTCGAAGTGCCCGAAAGCTGGATCGGTAAGTCGGTGAAGCTTTATATGGGGCGCATTGTGGATGCGGATGAAATGTTCGTCAACGGCAAAAAAATTGGCAATGTGACTTATCAATATCCGCCACGGCGTTACGAGGTTCCGGCTGGTTTGTTGAAACCGGGCAAAAATACATTTGTGATCCGGGTTACGAATTCGGCTGGAAAAGGCGGTTTTGTGCCGGACAAGCCGTATTTCATGACATATAGTGATCAGCAAGTCGATCTGAAAGGAACGTGGGAATACAAGGTTGGACAGGTTTTTGGACCAATGCAAGTGTCTGAGAATAAACAAACTGCTTTTGTCGCTCAAAACCAGCCTGCCGCACTTTTCAATGCCATGATCGCACCGGTGCTGCCTATGAAACTGAAAGGGTGCCTTTGGTATCAGGGCGAGACGAATGTGGGTGATCCCAAACCTTATAATGCACTTTTGCCAGCACTGATCAACGACCGGCGCAGGCTTTGGAATAATCAGAATTTACCCTTTCTGGTGGTGCAACTTCCGAATTTTCAAGACATTGATTTCGCGCCGGCTGAAAGCAATATGGCACTGCTCCGCGAAGCGCAGAATCAGGCATTAACATTAAAAAATACGGCTGTAACGGTGACGCTGGACCTGGGCGAGTGGAACGATATTCATCCTCTGAACAAAAAAGACATTGGAAAAAGGCTGGCGCTCTCTGCCAGAAACCTGGCTTATGGCGAAAAGAATGTCGTTTACAGCGGCCCGACATTGAAAACACAAAGCATTACCGGCAACAAGATCATCCTCACTTTTGATAATGTGGCTGATGGCATCAAATCGATCGATAGTGAAGCATTGCGCTGGTTTTCGATTGCGGGCAATGATAAGAAATTCGTATGGGCGGATGCAAAAATAGTGGGAAAAGATCAGATTGAACTGAGCAGTGAATTGGTGGAGACGCCCAAATACATCCGATATGCCTGGCAGGACAATCCTGCGGGAATTAACTTTTATAATTCAGCCGGACTTCCCGCTTCGCCATTTCGGACGGACATTGATTAGAGGGCAAATTTTTGTGTGGGAAGAAATAATTTTTGTAAAAAAAAGATCATGACCAGAAGTTTTATAATCCTCATTTTCAGCTGCCTTTTGTATGGCTCAAAAATATCTGCAGCTGGCACGGCAGCGTCGGATGGTGATGACGGATATCGGTTGTGGCTTAAATATGAGCTGGTCAAGAATGCTTCTTTAAAAGCCGAGTATCTCAAATACGCAACATTCATTGCCCAGACGGCGGAAGGAGACATTGTTCAAAGCGCGTCCCGCGAGTTGCATATGGGATTAAGTAAACTTCTGGGTAAATCTGTTCATGTAACAAATTCATTTGAAGGCAAATCAGGCGGAATTGTTTTGAAACTTGAATCCGGCCCAGATCCGACGCAACAGGCGGAAGGTTACCGTATCCAGCTTGCGGGCGGCAACATTGTGGTTAGTTCGAAATCAGAAAATGGTATTCTTTACGGAACATTCGTCCTGCTGCGGCACATGCAAATGCGGCTGCCTGTCAAGGGGTTAAGCCTTGCAAGCAGCCCGAAAGTGCGTTTTCGGATGCTAAACCACTGGGATAATCCGGATGGGACGATCGAGCGTGGTTATGCAGGACAATCACTTTGGAAATGGTATGAACTGCCAGAGCGTGTGGATCCGCGATATACAGACTATGCCCGCGCAAATGCGTCAGTTGGAATTAATGGAACTGTGCTCAACAATGTCAATGCCAGCGCGCGGTTTATGTCGCAGGAATACATCGTGAAAGTGGCGGCGGTGGCGAACGTGATGCGAAAGTATGGGATCAAAACTTACCTATCGGTGTATTTTGCAGCGCCGAAAACACTGGGCGGGCTGACAACTTCTGATCCGCTTGACCCGCAGGTGCGTGCCTGGTGGAAAGAAAAGGTCGCCGAGATTTATAAAGAAATCCCCGATTTCGGTGGTTTTCTGGTAAAGGCCAATTCAGAGGGAGAGCCGGGACCGCAGGATTACGGCCGCACGCATGCCGATGGTGCGAACATGTTGGCCGAAGCATTCAAGCCTTATGACGGCATTGTGGTTTGGCGGGCTTTCGTTTACAAGGCCGATCCCAATGCGGATCGTTTCAAAGCCGCTTACGAGGAATTTGTGCCGCTGGATGGAAAATTTGATCCAAAAGTCATTGTTCAGGTGAAAAATGGTCCCATTGATTTTCAGCCGCGCGAACCTTTTTCGCCTCTTTTCGGAAATATGCCAAAGACGCCGCTGGGAATGGAATTTCAGATCACGCAGGAATATCTGGGCTTTGCCACGCACGCCGTTTATGAAGCACCGATTTTCAAAGAATGTCTGGACTCGGACACTTATGTAAATGGTGAAGGATCGACGGTGGCGAAAGTTGTCGATGGAAGCTTGCATGGTTATGCACGTACACTTATGGCAGGTGTAGCCAACACAGGCAACAGCCGCAATTGGACGGGCCATCCGCTGGCGCAGGCCAACTGGTATGCATTCGGAAGATTAAGCTGGGACCATCAGCTCAGTTCGGAACATATCGCACACGAATGGGTTGCACTAACCTTGACCGAAAATCAAAAAGCAAGCGGGCATATTGTAAAATTAATGCTTCGGTCAAGGGAAATTTACGTCGATTACAACACCCCGCTTGGGCTTTCCCGCCCCTGGATGGGTGTACACTTTGCTCCCGAACCCTGGGAAAATAAAGGCTCCCGCCCCGATTGGACTGCTATATATTACCACCGCGCTGATTCGGTAGGGCTCGGCTTTGACAGAACAGCATCCGGAAGCAATGCGCTGGCCCAATACCGGCCGCAGGTCCAGCAGCAATGGAATCATTCGGACCAAACACCTCTGCCTTACTTGCTATGGTTTCACCATGTGCGCTGGGATAAAAAGCTGAGCACCGGACGGTCGCTTTGGGCAGAACTTTGCACGCGCTTTTACACCGGCGCAGATTCTGTGGTGTGGATGCAGCAACAGTGGGATCTGGCGAAAGGAAGTCTGGATCCTCAGATTTATACAGACGTAGCCGAACGCTTGAAGGTCCAGCGCAGGGAGGCAATCTGGTGGCGGGATGCGTGGGTGTTGTATTTACAAACTTTTGCCAGGCAACCCATTCCCGCAGGTTTTGAACCGCCTAAGCGGACTCTGGAAGAGGTCAAGAAGTCTGTAAATGTATATCTGATCAGATAATCGCTGTTTTCCGGCCAATCCCCGCCCATTCCGAGCCGATCATGCCGGCAATGCGGATCGTATAAAGGTGCAGCATCATTTTAATTAGCTACCTTCTTTTCCATCCTTACTACCAGATTATCGATCGGTTTCACCGTGTTGAGATAAGCATAGATCGCATTGAGATCCCCTTCTTTCATGCCTGCGTACATAGTCCAGGGCATTGGCGTGTTAATAGCATCCGCCGCCATTTTAGGAGAAACGTAATTGCTGTCAACGAACGCCTTAAAGCGGGCTAAAAAAGCTTCTTTTGTCCAGTTACCTATTCCGGTTTGCTTATGCATGGTAATGTTTGGTGAGCGCATAATGCCGTTTGGGCCGGCAAATTCCATTCCTCCTCCAAATTCAGTTCCGGGAATTACACTTCCTTTCTCCGTTTTGCTATGACAATCCACGCAACCGGTCGCAGTGATCAGATACTTCCCGTAAGCCACCTGATCCGCTTCTGAGGGCCGCTTGGTTAAAGACGCCTGTTTGGGCATTGTGTTGATCAGGATGTTAACGGGAAAGTCCGGTTCCGACTCAGGAATGTCCTTTTTAACTGCCGGCAGCTGACGAATGTAGGCGATAACCGAGTAAATATCCTCCTGGTCAAGCTGGCCAAAACGGTGGTAGGCCATCACCGGAAATAATGCTTTTCCTTCTTTGTTAACACCGGTTGTGACGGCACGAAAAATTTCTCCGTCCGTCCATCCGGCTAGTGTATAGGGTGTGATGTTGGGCGCATAAAATTTACCTGGAAAACCCATGTCCTGTGTAAAGGCTTCACCGCCCGCTCCAAACCCCCCGGAAGGCGGTCCGGCATAACGTGACCAGTCGCGGGTGCTGTGGCAGTCCATACAAACCGTCACGTGATTAGCCAGATACTCTCCGCGCGCCACCCGGGCCGCAGTACGTTCTATTTTGATTTCCGGTGCAGCGCCGGTATCGGGAAGCGCTGTTTTTACATAAATAATGCCCGCGAGAACAATGACAACCAGGCCAGCAAGTATTTTACCAATGATTTTAATTGCTTTCACTTGAATGTTAAGTATGAAATAAGGGGAAACAATTTAATAAGTCAGCTTGCTGATTGTACCGTCCTGATAGCTCAGCAAATAGTAGATTGGGCCGCTTCCCCGGATAATGTCCGTAGGTCGTGAAAGGCTGTCGAGCAGTATCTTTCCGTCTTCATTGAGGACTTTACCAGACTTGGCAGCAAAGCCCATTGCTCCAAAAACACCATGCTGAATGACGATAGGCTTTTGGTTGCCTGAAAGTGTAATACCGGTCAGCGTCGTAAAATTAGACTTGTACACGGCTACTTCGCCTGAGGTTTTCACCTCAAAGATTTTAGCAGCACCTGGTGTAAACGGGAAGCCGGTTAATGTACTAATGAGGAATTTGCTTCCATCATACACGATGCCGGTTGGTACAGCCTCCACACCTATTGCAACATTTGGTAATTTAGCAAACAAGCTTAATGAGCCAGTTACCTTATCCCTTTTGATAACGGCATTGCTTCCGGCATCAATGATGTACATGTGATCGTCCGGACCAAATGTAAAATCGTAAGTGTTTGAATTAACGGGGTCAGTCAGGCCCAGACTTTCTACGTAGCTTCCAATATCTGCTGAATCGATATCAGCAAGCTCTACGGGGCTATCGCCGGATTTGAAAGACGAGACGTCCGCTGAGTAAAGTATTCCGTTGGAGCCGTGCAAAAAATACAATTTCCCTGCGCGATAACCCAAATGGGCTATTCCCTCAATGGAACCTTCCCGCATCAGGGACTGAAGACCGGTTACCAATGTTGTCTTTACGCCGGATGGTGTAATCATGGAGACACTGCCATCATTGCCCTTACCTGATCCTGCTTCGGTCACCCATAGGTTTCCCATGTCGTCTGCTGCCAGTCCGATCGGATATTTTAGTCCGCTTACAAATATTTCCGAAGACAACGTTTCCGGCTCAGGTTCGAAAATATCGTGATCTGTGCAAGCCAGGACGAAAAGGAAAATCAGTAATGTTGAAAGTGAGTAAATTGACTTGGAATTTGCCATGTTGATTTGGGAAAAAAAACGTTGAGTAAAATCTTACTGCAAAAGACGATAGGAGCGCACCATTGCGCAATAGCAAATTGTTGCTATATCGGGCGATTTAAACCTGTAAATCGCCATTTTGGCGGGTAATCAGAAAAAAATCTGTATTTCTCTTAATCCAAAGTCCTACTTTAAGAGTATACAGTTACATACGTCCCTAAACACTTCTTTCTCTTCATGCTGCGCAGGCTTTTACAGTTCCAGTTGAATTTGTCTTGTATGAAAATCCACTCGTACGGCCTGCTACCATTCATATTCCTGTTTTTCACAAACATCTGCCTTGGGCAGGCGCCGCAAACACGTGTAAATATTCAGTTGCTTGGTCCTGAGCAAGGTTTGCCCAGCCGGAATACACGTTCTTTGGCCCAGGATGGCCGCGGGTTCATGTGGGTGGCCACTGGTCAGGAGCTTTGGCGATATGATGGTTATAGTTTTCAAAATTTTACTGCCATGCTAACCCGTTCCATTGGCGGCGGAACCCTTATCAACCAAATCAAGACCGGGCCGAATGGCGATATCTGGGTAGCGCATAATATCGGCGTCAGCATCGTCAATCCCCTTGATCTGACCTGCAAGACCATTAATCCTTCCACTCCTTTCAAAAGTGTTGATTCGAAACAGCATCTGGATATTTTTTTTGACAGCGATCAAAATGGCTGGGTTTCGATACCCCGTGGTAAGCTTATTAAGATCAATCAGGCTTTTGCCCCTGTGGCACTGTATACGCCACCAACCAACGCAGGACAATCTGTTGCTATCGGGAGTCAGGTCACTAAATTATTCATAGACGGGAAAAACAGGCGGTATGCGTTTAGCGACAGTACTTTTTTGGACGAAGTTGATGAAAAAGGAAACCTGGTTATCCGGACTAAGCTTTTGCCAAAAGATATGGATTCCCGGCATTTCAGCGTCTTCAATGTTGTGCAGTCCGGTGCTGATACATTGCTGATCTATTACAATCAAAAAATAGGTAAGAAATTCCGGATGAGGCAATACGCTATCGGGACAGGACTTTTTGGCCCGCTTAGCGATATGGACACCCCGATAGCGCCCGATGTAATTTATGCACACAAGGAAAGTTACAAATGGTACAAATCTTCTAAGGGGATTGGTTTATTAAATCAAAAAACCGGTCAGTTTACCAATCTGACCACTCGTCTTTTGCAAAAATCGGGTGCCGATATTTTCTTCTTTGGCGCCTGTTTAAGCACAGACGGCAGTTTTTGGGTTGCAGGTGTCGACGGTCTTATTAAAGTTACGCTCACAGAAGAAATTTTCAGAAGATACATGAGCGTCCCATTGGAAAAAACGGGCGATATCGGCAGCAGCGTCAGAGGCATCACCGAGGATAATTCCGGAATGATTTGGGCATGTTCTTATGGGTATAACCGGGATGGTCTGCAATATCTTCTTCATCAGATTGATCCCGCGAGACATCTGAGCAGGCACATGCAGCTGCACAGCCAGACCAAAATTTCAGATGAAATGGTGATCCCGTATAAGGTTCTTTTTACCAAAGACGAGGTTTATGCGGTTACGGATGGCACACAGTTCCTGAAGATTGATCCGGAGTCCGAAGCTTATCAGGCGGTCGAGTTTCCGTTTGTAAGCGGGCGCGGATTTACTTCTTTCTACAAGCTCAATGACTCTACCTTCTGGACAGGAACGTGGGGTGGAATGGGCATAATCGGTACGCGGGACCTCAGGCCCGTTCTTTTAAATGATAAACCCGGCCGCTATATCAAGAATGAACGCGTCAACAACTTCATGCCGTGGAAGGAAAATCGTATTTTGGTCAGCACAACGAATGGCTTATATGTGCTGAACAAGGATGCCAGCATTCATGAACATTACGGCCAGTCCGCAGGAGACAAAATCAAACTTCCGGCTTTACAAATCTTCCACACAACATGGTATAAAAATGCATTATGGGCGGCAACCGGGCAAGGGTTGATCCGCATCGACGTGGATAACAAAAAAACGCAGCTGTTTACCGTACACGACGGCCTGCCCGACAACAACATATATGCCGCCCTGCCGGACGAACGGGGAAATCTTTGGCTGAGTACCAACAAGGGTTTATCGCGTTTTAATACACAGACCAGCAAATTCCATAACTACGGCATTTCAGACGGCTTACCTCACCTGGAATTTAATCACGGGTCTTATCTTAAGTCGAAGGATGGAACACTTTATTTCGGTGGGCTGAATGGCGTTGCAGCATTCAATCCGGAGCAGCTTGATTTAACTTCAAATAAGGAAAGCGCATTGCAGCTTATTTCCTATTCTAAATTTGACGCCAACCGAAACAAGGCCGACACCATCATTACCCATCAGCCGGGTCAGCAGATCACTTTCAGTCCTGGTGACCGTCTTTTTGCTTTTTCATTTATGAGTCCGGATTACCAAAACACCTTATTGAACCGGTTTCGTTATAAGCTGGAAGGATGGGGGGACGATCGCTGGCAAATGTTTGAAAACGGGAATAAACTACTCTTCAACAGCCTGCCACCCGGTAATTACATGCTTAAAGTGCAGGTTTCTGTGGGAGGTGCCGACTGGAGTAGCCAGGAATGGCGGTCTCCCATTCGAGTGCTTACGCCCTGGTATAGATCAGTTTGGTTTTACATAACCAGTTTGCTGGCCGTTGGCTTCTTTATTTATCTCTTTTATCAAAACCGGCTCCGGCAGCTTATGGATATTCAAAAAATCCGAAACGGGATCAGCGCAGATATGCACGATGAGATCGGGAGCACGCTGAGCAGCATTACTTTTTACAGCCAGGCATTGCTGATGCAGATGGAGAAAACCGAACATCAGCAGGTGGTTCGGAAAATAAAGGAAAACGCGCAACAGGTGCAGGAAGGGCTCAGTGATATCGTATGGAGCGTGAAAGCAGGCAGCGACCAGATCGAGGACGTGTTTGCACGAATGTTCCAGTTTGGCAGCACATTGGCAGATTCCAAAGGATTTGTTTTCCGTTTCGAAACGGATACCCAGATCCAAAACCTGAAACTGGATATGCAGACACGAAAGAACCTGTATTTAATTTTCAAAGAAGCAATGAACAATGCAGCCAAATATTCCAGTGCCGACGCTGTGGAAGTAAATACGACGCGGGAGGGAGGCCATACAAAGCTGAGTATCAAAGACAATGGCCGCGGTTTTGACCCCGATTTTATTCGAAAAGGCAATGGTTTAGTTAATATGTATCAGCGCGCATCACAGATGAACGGCAAGCTCACGATCCACTCTGCCCTTGATGAGGGGACTACTATTACATTGGTATTCTAGCCAAATAAAGATGACTAGTATTTGCTATATTGTTGAAGATATTCGGTTGTTAATTTTGCAGCAAATTATTTCAAGATCATATTAAATGCTGTTAAGGCACCTTATGGCATCAAGGATCATTATTTTCGACGATAATCAGGAAAGATTGAGCAGTGTGTCCATGCTGCTCAATCTCTCTGATGGCTTCGTGTGCTCGGGGACTTTTCCCAATGCTAATAACCTATTGGCCAACATTACCGAATCGAAGCCCGACCTTGTGCTCATGGATATCGACATGCCCGGAACAAACGGCATAGATGCAACTATCCTGATAAGAAGGCATTTTGGTGCATTACCTGTGCTGATCCAAACCAACTTCGAAGAAGACGAGCGGATTTTCGGTAGTCTCCAAGCTGGCGCCAACGGATATTTGTTAAAAAAAACGAGCCCTGAGAGATTTATTGAGAGTTTGAGAGAGGCACTTGAAGGGGGGGCGCCTATGACTGGCAGCATTGCTACCAAAGTCCTGCGTTACTTTTCTTCTGAGGCGACAACCAAAAAAGATTACCACCTGACCGAGCGCGAGAAACACATCTTAGGCTTTTTGGTCAAAGGTTACAGCTACAAATTAATCGCCGCAGAATGTGATATTGCTTATAATACGGTCAATAACCACATCCGCAATATTTATGACAAACTTTACGTAAACAGCGCCACCGAGGCGGTAAGTCTGGCGATCAGGGAAAGGCTGGTCTGACCTGTTAGGGTTTGTTGCTTAATGGAAAAACGCCCTTTAAAGCAATGCAAAAATCAGTCGATTCATAAGTTGGCGCTGCGGACTGCGGCTGAACCCTTCTTTCCAGACCCAGCGGACGCGATGACTGATTAGCAATTGAAAGCATTTCTGCATGCAATTCAATCTGCACGGGCCTGCGGCCCACAAGGTTAGGCAGCGCGAAAGTCGACCGCCCGTCGCCGCCGAAAGATGTGCCAAGCAGTTCAAATAAAGCCGGATGTTCCGCAATGCACATTTCCCGGCCGTCACACCTGGCCCAGCCTTCGGGTACGGCAGGGGCGGGAATAAATTTTATTTCTGCCAGAAAAGGTTCTCCCATGACTGTAAGTTTCGGGTAAGAAAGGGATGAATGTTAAGCTCAGTTTTTTGGAGCGTATATCCCATATAGTGAAATGATATAGTTGACATACAGATAGGGCTCGCCTTCCTGAAAAGGCCGGTCCCCGCCGCCGGGCCCCTCGTCCTGATGCACTGGCATCTCACCTCTGAGATCCGGAAGGCCAAATGTTACCCGTCCGTCGCCGCCGTAAGTGGTTCCCAGCACGTGAAAAAGGAAATGGTTTTCTGCGATAGGAAGCAGCGTCCCATCGCAGAAATGCCAGCCCTCAGGAGCGAATTTTCCGGCGAACATTTTGATTTCGCCGACATAAGGGTATTCCATGGCAACAAATCGTTATTCTTTCGCTAGTCTCTTACTACTTTCCTGGTTTCGGAAATACTTCCGTTGTCAAACTTCAAAATGTTTACACCAGTAGACAGCTTGTCTATCGCAATAATGTTCAACCCAGCTTGTAGAATCTTAACCTTATGCGATAACACTCTTCCTGCCACATTATAGTGGGTTATATGCCAGGTGCCTTTTTTTAGTGCATTAATTTCAATATAGACTTTACCATTACTTGGGTTAGGGTAAAAATTGCCGACTACGGATTTTTCTGAATCGCCTCCTATTGCAATCATTTTAGAATAGCTGTATTTCGTATCCAGATCGATCATTTTCAGCCGGTAATATGCTTTTCCACGAGGTGTATTGGGATCAAGGAAAGTGTAAATCCGCTGTTCATCAGATGCCAGTTCACCTATTTTCTCAAATGTTTTTGCATTCAAGCTTCTCTGGATCTCGAAATGACTGAAATTAACTTCAGAACTTGTTTTCCAGTTGAGCTCATTGCTTTTCTCTACGACTTTCCCTGTGAAAGAAATCAATGTAACCGGTAAAGGTTGTGCATTGGATTTGGCTATAAAGCCGCTGAATCCGGACACAGGGAATGTTACTTCCCAAATGGAATTGATTGAATTCCAGACAAAAGTATAATCTCCTGTATTCCAGGAATTCTCTTCGCTCGGGATAGATGCCGGCTGCCCGGGATAGTTAAGGCCTGTCGGGCTGGTTCCTGAAAATTTAATGATCTGGAAGTTGGGGATACCTGAGACATCATTCGGGCCGGTTGGCAAAAGACCACTACTGATCGTTGCATTATAAGCATTAAAATCAGCTTGTGAGAAGTACAATGTTACCGTGCCGGTTGCTGTGTTTGCGTTGGTGGCGGGTGTAATTTCATAATGCCTCGGCACATAATTAAATGGCGGGATTGTTTCAAGCCAGCTTTTGATCGTAGCATCCGTAAAGCCTTCTGTAGGCACTACTTTGGCTACATATTCACAACCATTGGATACCAGAGGCTTTGTGGCTACATTTTGTGTATTTGTTGTTGCCGAAGTAGGGAGAGAGACGTTACCATCACAAATTGGAACGACAATATTCACAAAGTAATCTTCCGTTTCACCACTGCTATAACCTCCGCAGGCAGATTCACCAACTCCTCCGTTACCGGATATGACTCTCATGCGCGTTAAACCTGGCAAAGCAGTTTCCGGAATTGAAATGGAACCCGTTAGCGTATAGTCCGGTGAAAAATTATTCGATGAGAAGAACACTCTTTCCCCAGGCGCATCAAAACTTCCATTATGGTTGTAATCGATCCAGACAGATGTTGAACTGAGACCAAAAGAATTACAAGCAGCCGTGCGAACAGAGATCGGAATAGCATTCGCAATTGTAAGGTTAGGCGCAGCTACCAGCCTCGTGTAATCTGAATATCTATTATGTATAGAGCCCGGACCTCCGGTTTGACCACAATCAGAAGAATTATTTATTTCAGCAATCGATACATTGAATATGTCAGAACCTGAATTATTATCTGATGCAGAAGTACAAGGGCAATAAAGAAATGTCCCATGGACAGCAACCGGTGTCGATATGGTTGTGTTTTGGCCGGTTGGACAGGTTACCTCGCAATAAAAATTGTCAGGACCTGTGATTGTCGCAGTATACGTTTCATTCGTAGCACCTGCAATCGGACCAGCATTATTATACCATTGATATGTGTTATTGGAGGTAAGTATAGTAGGACTGAGCGAAAAAGTAAAACTCACTTCCGGGCAAACCGGGTTTTGCGTAGCTATTGCATTGAGTTGTAACGGGCTGTCGCTGCAAGCAGGAGGGGGCGCAATGTTGATCAGATAATCTTCGGTTTCCCCCTGACCGTAATTTTCACAGGCGGAATTAAGCGGATTCAGGCCAATACTGGTAATGACCCGCATACGGGTGATTCCTGTTGATGCGGTTTTAGGAATGATAAATGAGCCGGTAGTGGTCAAATTCTGAAAACCTCTTACCTGATGTATAAATTCACCGGGACTTTCAAAGGTGCCATTGCGGTTATAGTCTATCCAGATAGCAATGTAGAAATAAGAGGCAGTCCCGCCTGCGGATACTGAAAACGGGATCGTTGCCAATTGATTAAATACGGGCGCGTCCACCACAGTAGTAAAGTCGGAATAAGCACCCAATGCTGATCCAGGTCCGCCTGTTTGAGAAAAGCTGGTTGAATGGTTTAATGTTCCAGCGGTTACATTGGTAACATCTAATGTTGGCCCGCTAAGAGCGGTAGAAGTGCAATAGCATGTCAGGACAGAAACGGGAATTGATCTTGTCGTCTTTGAGCCATTGGAACAGGTCACCTCGCAATAAAAATTGTCCGCGCTTGTAATGGTTGCCGTATATGTTTCCTCTGTTGCACCTGCAATCAATCCGCCGTCATTATACCATTGATACGTGTTGCCGACAGTAATAATCGCAGGAGTGAGAGAGAAGGTATACCTCGCCTCCGGGCAAACGGGAAGTTGTGTAGCGATTGTTTTGGTTTGGATCGGGTCACCGCTGCATGCCGGAACTTCGCCGATGTTGACTACATAATCTTCGGTTTCTCCCTCACCATAATTATCACAAGCAGAGCCTACCGGATTTTGACCGGCATTGGTAACGACTCTCATTCCTGTGACGCCCGTTGCAGCGCTTAAAGGAATTGTGAAAGAACCGCTAACTGTATGGTTACCAGAATTTGGCTGGGATGTTTGATATACTCTTTCAGCTGGATTTTCGAAAATGCCATTCTGATTGTAATCAATCCAGATGGAAGTTGAGGCATTTCCGCTGTTTCCCGAAACTTGTATTGAAAATGGTATCGTGGCCTGCTGATTAAAGACCGGAGCCGCCACCAGGGTTGTGTAATTGGAATATCTATTTAAAATGGACCCGGGCCCTCCGGTTTGAGAAAGGTCAGAAGTATTGTTTAGTGTCCCTGCTGTTACATTGAAAATGTCCGCACCTGTGGTATTTGTAGCAGCAGAAGCGCAATAGCATGCATAAAACGGTGTCAAACTAATCGCAATCGGAGCTGATTGCCCCGTTTGGCCACTTTGGCTGCATGTGACTTGACAATAAAAATTGTCTGCCGTTGTAATGGTTGCTGTGTAGGTAGGGTTGGTAGCGCCTGCAATGGGGCCGGCATTATTGAACCATTGGTAAGTAAACCCGACAGCATCACCACTGTTCAGTGCGGAAGATGAAGAGAACGAGAGATCAATGGTTCCATTGAGGCAAGTAGTTGTTTGACTCGCTAAGGTATTTCCCGGTGCAGGTGCACCATTACAAAAGGGTGGTGATACAATGGTCACCGTATAATCTTCTGTTTCACCACCATTGTAACTTCCGCAAGGATCTGCAAATCCAGTTGCTGCGGTGATAACCCGCATGCGTGTTGGGCCTAACAAGGCACCTCCCGGAATGGTGATTGTACCCGTTACAGTATGATTTGGTTCGAAGACTGACCCCGAGCGATACGCAAGTTCACCTTCACCGAAACTTCCGTCATGGTTGAAGTCGATCCAAATTGAAGTTGTTACGGATTGGAAACCAGTGCAATAGGCAACGCCGATCGAAAAAGGAACAGTTTTAAACTGCATAAGATCCGGGGCAGCAAGATCGACGTAATTCGAATAACTACCCGGCACAGATCCAGCGCCAGCTGTTTGATTACATGTTGAGGAATTGTTTATTGTGCCTATCTGCACGTTCACGATATCCTGGCCACCGCTCCCCCCGGAGGCGCAATAGGTTTGTGCATGAGCAAACCGACTGCCAGCAACGCACAAAAGGATTAAAAGGAATGTTGAGTAGAAGTTTATGATTTTCATCCGGACGTAGTTAAGGTCTTTTATACAAAAAACCGTAAACTACGCACACTGCACAATAGCAAATAATTGCTATCCTTGCGTCCCTAAGTTGCTATATGTAAGAGCCGTAGGGCATTTAGACTCGGGGACCTATCAATTTAAACTCCGGTATTCATTAGGAGTGACACCGGTCTTTTGTTTAAATAACCTTGTAAAATGCTGTTGATATTTAAAACCAAGCTGGTAAGCAATTTCTCCCAGCGATGTATTGGGATCAAAAATTTTAACCTTGGCCTCCTCGATCACTCTCGACTGAATAAAATCCAAAGCCGTGTTACCAGTCTCCTTTTTAATGAGGTCGCCAAAATAGTTTGGGGATAAATTTAGCCTTTCAGCGCAGTAAGCCACGTTGGGAAGGCCTAATGTTTGCGTTTTTCCTGACTTGAAATATTCATTCAGCATCTCCTCAAACCGTACCAAGATGTCCTTATTCGCATTAATGCGTGTGATGAACTGCCTGTCATAAAATCGCATGCAGTAATTGAGAAACAATTCGATATTGGAAACAATCAGTGTTTTGCTGTGTTTGTCAATGTTCTGGTCTATTTCAGTTTTTATTTTTTCAAAAGAATCTACAATTGTCTCCCTTTCCTTTTTGGATAAATGCAAGGCTTCACTGACCTCATAGGAAAAGAATGTATAATCTTTAATGATTTTTCCCAAATGCGTGCCTGCGATCAGATCGGGGTGGAAAATGAGTGCGTATCCTGATGGCTTGGTTGCAACTCCCTTGCTGTCAATGCCATATACTTGTCCTGGTGCCACGAAAACCAATGTGCCGTCCTCATAATCGTATGGCTGGCAACCATAGGTCATATCACCGCATTTGATATTTTTCAGGAAAACAGCATAAACGCCCATATAGCGTCTGAAATGCTGCACGGTTGGTATTTCATTGAAATTGATCACACTTACCAGCGGGTGCAGCGTGTCGGCACCGATCCAATTGTTGTACTGCTTTACCGTGTCTATCCTTTCGACTTTTTCCATATACCAGCGAATTAGGTTTCAAATATAGTAATGCTGCAATGGGTATATTCTTATGAATGGCCAAATCCGTAAAAGTGGTAAATAATACAGTAATCTATATAAAAACGGAAGCTGCTCTGAATCGACCTTTGCTTTTATTAAAATGTAAACATCGATATGACGGATATGAATGTGCTTAGCCAAAAAATGAAAAACGTTATGATAGTCCTTTTAGGATTCTTGTTTCTGACAGCAAATATGGCCTGTAAAACAGATGATCCGACAATCCCTGACACGAATATGGAGAACGACAATGAAATGATGAGTGACACAACCAGCAACCAGCTGAAAATCAACATTGGTTCTAAAACATTCATGGCTACGCTTGTTGATAATCCAACGGTGACTGCATTCAAGGCAAAGCTGCCGCTGACGGTTTCTATGAGCGAATTAAACGGAAATGAAAAGCTTTATAATTTTCCTTCAAACCTGCCAATAAATCCATCAAACCCAAGAACCATTAATACTGGGGATTTAATGATCTACAGTTCAAATGTGCTGGTATTGTTTTATAAAAGCTTTTCAACATCGTACTCGTACACCAGGCTGGGGCGAATTGCAAATCCTGCTGGACTTGAAGCGGCATTAGCAGCATCGGCTGCCGGTTCCGGTGATGTGACGGTAACGTTTGAACTGGAGTAAAAAAACAAACTATGAATGATCAATTGGCAGAAGCAGATATTTTTGATCGGATGAAGGCGGGTGGGCCGATCCGGAAAGATGATCCCGAATACGGAAAGTTTAGCGAAGTTGTTTCCCGGACGATTCGGCTTTGTGTTGAAATGAATGCCCAGGCAACTAATCTGGATGATGTGCGAAACAAGCTGGGGGAGATAATCGGGATTGAAATAGACGAAACCACAATCATATTTCCTCCATTTTATACCAATTTCGGCCGCTCAATATCTCTTGGTAAAAACGTATTTATCAATCATGCCTGCTCATTTCTGGACATTGGCGGGATTACCATTGAAGATGATGTACAAATTGGTCCGAGGGTCAACCTTACTTCTGAAAATCATCCGCTAGACCCCGAAGACAGGAAAACACTGCTGCTTGGCTCGATTCTTATCAAAAGAAATGTGTGGATCGGAGCAGGGGCGACGATATTCCCGGGTGTTACCATTGGAGAGAATGCGGTGGTTGCAGCGGGTGCCGTTGTGAACCGCGATGTGCCGCCCAATACTGTCGTTGCGGGCATTCCTGCAAAAGTTGTAAAGCGTTTTTAGATAACTAAGCACTATCACATTTCTTAAATAAGATCACCATGGACAAATATAAATCGGACATTAAACCTGAAAAGGAAGATCATCATGAGTCCCGGCGGGACTTTTTGAAAACGTCTTCAATCCTTACAGCCATCGCCGTTGCGCCCGCCACAGTCGCCAAAGCCGCAGAGTATAATTTGGGAGAAAAAATTAGCGCTGCATTTGAAACTACGCCTGTCAACCTGACTGTCAATGGAGTAAAAAAGCAATTGGCGGTCGAACCGCGTTCCACGCTTTTGGACGTGCTGCGTGAGCAGCTAGACTTGACGGGAACCAAAAAAGGTTGTGATTACGGGCAATGCGGAGCATGTACGGTGCATGTGAACGGCCAGCGCGTGTTATCCTGCCTGAGCTTGGCGGTAATGCAGGAAGGCAAACAGGTTACCACCATTGAAGGGCTCGCGAAAGGAGATGAGCTTCACCCGATGCAAAAGGCTTTCATCAAACATGACGGTTTCCAATGCGGTTACTGCACCCCCGGGCAAATCATGTCCGGGATTGCCTGCATTAATGAAGGACATGCGGATAGTAAAGAGGATATCAAAGAATTTATGAGTGGTAACATTTGCCGCTGCGGGGCATATCCCAACATTGTAAAAGCGATTCAGGAAGTTAAAAACGGGGGGCAAAGATCATGATACAATTTCAATATGAACGCGCATCAACAGCGAAAGCCGCGGTAAGTGCGCTGGCCAATAATGCCAAGATCATTGCCGGAGGCACGAACCTGGTCGACCTCATGAAACGGAATGTAATGGCTCCTGCAAAACTGATTGACATTAATTCCCTTCCGCTCCGAAGTATCGAGCAGCAAAACGGCAAGATGATCATCGGTGCACTCGCGCTCAACAGCCAGGTTGCCGATGACAAGCTGGTCCTGGAAAAACATCCGTTGCTTTCAAAGGCTTTGAATGCGGGCGCTTCTGCACAAATCAGGAATATGGCGACGGTCGGAGGCAATATGATGCAGCGCACCCGGTGCTCGTATTTTTATGACACTGCACTTCCCTGCAACAAACGGGAGCCAGGCAGCGGTTGCGGTGCTTTGGAGGGAGTCAACCGGATGCATGCGATTTTCGGCACAAGCGACAAATGCATTGCTGTGCACCCGAGCGACATGTGTGTGGCATTGGTTGCATTGGATGCCATTGTTGTGGTATCAGGGCCGAAAGGAGAAAGGCGCATCCCGTTTGATGATTTCCACCGCTTGCCGGGCAGCCAGCCCGAGAAGGATAATACTTTGCAAAAAGACGAGCTGATTATTTCAGTTGAAATTCCGGATAACACATTCAGCAAAAACTGCCACTATTTCAAGGTTCGAGACCGGACATCCTACGCTTTTGCGCTGGTTTCGGTGGCGGCGGCATTGGATTTGGATGGTAAAAACATCAAGGAAGCCAGGCTTGCCATGGGTGGGGTAGCGCACAAGCCCTGGCGATTGAAAGAGGCTGAAAAGGCATTGGCTGGAAAACCGGCCACGGAAGAAACTTTCAGACAGGCGGCTGAAATCGCCATGCAAGGTGCGAAGGCGTTCAAACACAATGCCTTTAAGTTAAAACTAGGTCCGAATGTGATTGTAGAAGCATTAAAAAATGCTGCGGGCCTTGTGTAGACAAATCATAAATCCTTGAAAGAGAAAGATCATGAATGAAGCATTTTTTGATAAAAAAGAATACAAGCCGCTTGATAGGGTCGATGGCCGCCTGAAAGTAACAGGCGCAGCCAAATACTCGGCAGAATACGCGCTTCCCAATATGGCCTATGGCGTGCTTGTCGGAAGCCGGATTGCGAAAGGGACGATTAAGAGTATTGATTCCAAAGCAGCAGAACGGGCGCCGGGTGTTCTGGCGGTTATTTCACATTTGAATGTGATCAAAATTCCGGGATATGCAGCCAGAGGCGTGCATCCTTCGGAGCCGCCAACCGGTGGGCAGCCATTACGTGTTTTTTACGACAATAAAGTCTATTCAAATGATCAGCCTATTGCTATTGTAGTCGCAACCAGTCTTGAAAAAGCGCAATACGGAGCATCGTTAGTAAAAGTCCAGTACGATCAGCAGGAACATCAAACAGATTTCGAAGCAAATGCAAAGAATGCTGTAATCGCCGCAGCAGCAAAAAAGAACCCCAAATCTCCCACAGCGGACTATGACCGGGGCCAGACTGACGCTTTTGAAACGGCTCCGTTTAGGATAGAAGCAGAATATGTACTGCCTACCGAAATGCATAATCCAATGGAATTGCAGGCCATAACCGCGCATTGGGAGGCGGATGACCGGCTGACAATCTACGACAAGGTGCAGGGGACAAAAACGACTCAGAAAACTTTTGCCAAAGAATGGGATGTTCCCGAGCAGAATGTGAAAGTGATCGCAACATTTGTAGGCGGTGCTTTTGGAAACGGGCTGCATAGTTGGCCGCATGAATCGGCTGCCATCATTGCAGCCAAACAGGTGAAAAGACCGGTGAAAGTGGTATTGACCCGCGAGCAGATGTTTACCATGGTGGGTTACCGCCCGCGAACCTGGCAAAAAATACAAATGGGAGCGGCCAAAGATGGAAAACTGGTTGCCATCAATCATCATTCTATTGGCCAGACTTCGACTTACGAAGAATTTACGGAAACAACTTTGATGCAAACGCGGATGATGTACGCTTCGCCTAATGTCAGCACGCGTTACCGGCTTCTGCCACTGAATGTAGCAACGCCGATCTGGATGCGCGGGCCGGGCGAAGCGACCGGGGCTTTTGCATTGGAATCGGCCATGGACGAAATGGCACACGCTATCGGAATGGATCCGATAGAATTCAGGCTTGCCAATTATACCGAAACCGATCCGGATAAAAACATGCCCTGGTCTACCAAATACATGCGGGAATGTTATGAGGAAGGCAAAAAAAGGATCGGGTGGGAGAACAGAAAACTGAAACCGGGTTCGGTAAGGGATGGAGAATGGCTTGTTGGCTATGGCATGGGAACCGGAACATTCGGAGCAAACCGCGGCCCGGCAACTGTGAAGGCAGAATTGGATCTGGAAGGAAATCTGGTGATGCATTGCGCCATTACGGATATCGGCCCTGGGACTGCGACTGCCATGGTACAGGTTGCGTCCAATACAACAGGGATTGCCCCGGAGAAAATAACTTTTCACCTCGGAAGTTCTGAGTTCCCGAACGCGGGATTGCAAGGCGGATCTTCAACGGTTAATAGCGTGGGCCCTGCCGTGCAGGCAGCCTGTAATGCATTAAAAGAACAATTGATTACGATGGCAGCTGCAAAAAGTGGCCCGGATTTCGGCGCTGCCAAACCGGACGACATCATGTTTGAGAAAGGGGAAATACAGCTTAGTGGAAAATCATCTGCGAAGTTGAAACTCAGTGATTTGTTTAAACAAAATAACATTCAAAAAATAGAGGCCACACAGGAATCAAAGCCCAGCGAAAATGGCAAGAAATATTCGATGAACGCCTTTTCCATGCATTTTGCGATGGTTCATGTGCATCCGTTTACCGGGCAAGTGCGGGTCAAAAAAATTGTTTGCTGTGCAGATGCAGGAACCATTGTCAGCCCTAAAACGGCTGAAAGCCAGATGATCGGCGGGGCGACGGGCGGCATCGGTATGGCATTGACCGAAGATGCGGTGATGGATCACCGCTTTGGTCGTTATGTGACCAAGGATTTTGGTGATTATCACGTGCCTGTACACGCGGACGTGCCCGATATCGATGTCTATTTTGTAAATAAACCGGATCTGCTGGCCGATCCGGTGGGGAGTAAAGGGCTTGGTGAAATCGCCATCATTGGTGTGGCTCCCGCGATTGCAAACGCAGTGTTTAATGCGACTGGCAAACGGGTGCGCCATTTGCCAATCACACCAGACAAGCTCCTCGGGTTATAGGATTATTCCATTGAAGGCTTCAAAACGGTATATTTCAAATCATCGACATTAATCCCTGAAACGGATTTGATAGAAAGCTTGGACATGGGGCTTTCCGGAAAGAAAATATCCGTCATCACCGTTAGCCCATTGTCAGCGAAGAGCTCGACGGAGGCAACATCTGCAATCAATGTCAGCGGAATGTTGCTTTCTGTTGCAAACCTGGGCGCAATGTGTTTTTCGCCAAAACCTTTTTCAAAATCGATTTTACCAGACTTCGAACGATCAATGTAATATTGATTTTTGGCCTTGTCATAACCAACTATGAGTTCGTTGCCTGCTTCATTGGCCAACACTATGGAAAAATCGGCTGTGTTTTTGGTGGTAAAATCCAGGCGGAAAAGTCCGGTTTTATTCTTTGCCTTATCCGTCAGATCCAGTTGAGCTTTCACCTTAACATTTTTGAGTGAAAAACCTGTGGTGTTCAACATATCCAGTTCTTTCACAGGAACCGACGTCAGGTAAGTTTCTTTTCCAACTGTTTTCAAAGCCAACTCGCGAGCGATTGTATTGGCACTTCTCCAAGGATCTGTCGGAACCTGATTGGCGTATTGCCAGTTGCTCATCCAGCCCATCAGAATGTTGCGGTCGCCCGTATTGGAGAATGTTACCGCTGCGTAATTATCTGTTCCAAAATCCAGCCATTTGGTTTCTTTGGAGTTGGAAGTGAATGTTTTTCCGTCAAAATCACCCAGAAAATACTGGCCTGCCGAGCCCTTGTTTGGACCACCTGGATTAATGTTCACGATCAGCACCCAAATGTCTTTTCCTTCATGTTTGATCGGGAAAAGATCAGGACATTCCCAAACGCCTCCGTGGCCGCCTTCATTCGCACCAAATTCACTTTCACGCGTCCAGGATTTCAGATCAGGAGAAGAATAAAAGGTAATGCGATCCTTGGTTGCCAAAGTCAGCACCCATTTTTTCTGAGGCTCAAACCATCTCACTTTCGGATCACGAAAATCGGTTATGCCCGGATTCTGGATCACCGGATTCTCTTTGTATTTCGTCCACGTTTTACCGTCATCCAGACTGTATGCGATGCTCTGCGTTTCATGTTTGCCGGTTTTCTGTTTTTCCTGAACCGGGTCATGATGTGTGAAAATGGCAACCAATGCGTCTTTGCCGAATCCAGCTGTATTGTTTTTGTCCACAACCGCGCTTCCCGAAAAGATATAACCCAAGCTATCCGGATACAATGCGATCGGCTGCTCTTTCCACGCGATCATATCCTTGCTGGTAGCATGTCCCCAGTGCATTGGCCCCCAGATCTTGTCGTCGGGATAGTATTGATAAAACAAATGATAAGTCCCATTGTGATACACCATGCCATTCGGATCATTCATCCAGTTGGCTTTGGGCGTAAAGTGAAATTGCGGACGGTATTTTTCCTTAAACGCCTGCGCAATCGCGGTTGAGCTGATCAAGGCGCAAATAAGGACGAATGCAATGCTGATTTTTTTCATAAATAAATAAGGTGGTTTTGTTAAGGCCTTCAGCAAGTAAACTCGCTAACGGCCAAAAGCTAATCGCTAACAGCTAAACTTAAAATCCCGGATTCTGCTTGTATAAGCCTTTTGTGAAACTAATCTCACGTTGTGGAATGGGAAGATACTCGTCCCGGCCTGCCGTGAATTTGGCGGTTGCCAGAAATGGTCTTCTCGTTTTTTCCTTTTCAATATACGCATTCAGCGTCTTTTCAGCGATTCCCCAGCGAACCAGGTCGAAAAAGCGCGGACTTTCTGTCGCGAATTCCAGGCGGCGTTCCCATTGCAATGCTTTGCGCGCATAATCCTGCGTCCAGCTTGTTGCCGAATATTCTTTGACATTGTATTTGGAAGCAAATGTTCCGTCTGTCTTTTTCAACCTGCCGGTGCTGTTTGCTGCGCGTTTCCGGATCTGATTGATCAGCGGAAGTGCCATTGCCTGCTGGCCCAGTTCAATGTAAGCTTCTGCCTGCATGAGTAAAACGTCGTCGTAACGCAGCACGTCAATGTTTTTGGACGAGCCTATAAACGGGCCTTCTTTGTGGTAGGAAGCGCTGGTGGCTAGTTGCTGTTCTTTCATGGTATGGAAAAAACCATAAACTCCCGGGTCACGTATCCAGCTGTTGCTGAATGGTTTGGTTGCATCGTATTTGTATGGATGCCCATCAATTCCGATGGTGTGATCTACGCGTGGATCGACGGTTTCGGTTTTGAAATCAACATTTTTATCATTGTAAGTATCAAAAAGCGGCAAGCCGTCGGCTCCTGTTTTGTATGCATTGGCAAGGCTCTGGCTCGGCTGGTGAAAACCACAGCAGCCGTATTGCGGCGCGCCGTGCGGATAATTCAAGCCGGTTACATAACTCAGTCGGCCAACCGCCGTTCCGTCATTGATCGAATATTGAATAGCAAAAATCGATTCCGGGCCGTTCTCGGTTTCGGCGATAAAATTCTCGGCAAAATCCGGCTGCAAACTATATTGTCCCGAAGCGATCACCTGTTGCGTAAGCGTCACCACCTGCTGCAACCGTGTTTTATTAATGCTCGTAACTTTATGCGTATCATCCTGTTCATAAGCCTGATACAAGCGTAATTTGGCAAGATAGGCAGCCGCCGCGATTTTGCTGGCCCTTCCGATCTGCGTTTGTTTGGCAGGCAAGTTGTCAACCGCGAACTGGAAATCTTCTCCTATTTTATCCCATAGCTGATCATTGGTAAATTCGACATTGGATGTTTTCAGGATTTCCTCGCTGGTCAGGTTTTCGGTGATGTAGGGAATGTTTTTGAAAAGCATTTTCAGCATAAAATGCGAATGCGCACGTAAAAAGCGCATTTCCGCGATCCGCGTTTGCTTCAAGGGAAACTCCGCATCGCTCAGCGCATTCATACTCGAAAGCGCGGCATTAGCGCGGCTGATTGCCTTGTAAAAATTCTCCCACGTAAATGGATGCATGGAACCCAGATCGGGGCGGGTCAGATTATAATGCTCGTAAAAATCGATTTCCGCAACATCGGAAACGCCACCACCGCCTTTATAGGCATCGTCGGAACGCACGCTGCCGTACACCCACATGCTCGTCATCGGCCCGATCATTTCATCATTTCCAATCGCTGCATAAGCCGCAGTGGCCAGCGCTTCTGCATTGGAAGCGGATTTTACAGCATCCGAAGACAAAAGGCCTTTCGGTTCGTAATCCAGGTAATCTTTGCAGGATGTGGCGGTAAGTAAGCCGCCTGCCAGTAAAAGGCTGTATATGATTTTGGTTCTCATTGGAGTTCTGTCAAAAAGTTAGAATGAAACATTTAAGCCAACTGTAATCGTCCTCGGAATCGGGATGGCGTTCACATCCACACGCTCGGGGTCAGGGCCGGCAAACTGCTTTGATTTGATCAGGAACAGGTTTTCAGCCATAACATACACACGCAGCCTTTGCAGTTTGATTTTTTCAATCGCTTTGGAATCAATCGCATAACCCAGCTGTACATTCCTCAATTTGAAATAAGAAGTATTCACATTGAAATAATCAGAAGCGCGGGTTTCATTGTTGGCGTCGGAAAGTGACAAGGCAGGAATTTTTGAGCCAGTATTTTGTGGTGTCCACGCATCGAATACGCCCGGGCCGGAGTTTTCACGACCTCTTATAAAGTTGTTATAGAATGTGTACGCATCAAAACCCGCGCGACCGGCAACGCCTGAGCCGAATATGGACAGGTCGAAGTTTTTATAAAATGCCTCCACTTTCAGGTTGTATTCGAATGCGGGCAAGGTCGTTCCAAAAAATACACGGTCCAGATCATCAATCCGGCCATCGCCGTTGGTGTCCACATACCGGATGCGGCCCGGACCGGCGCCAACCTGCGTCGGAGCAGCATCCACTTCCTGCTGACTTTGGAACAGTCCGTCTGTTTTGTAACCAAATAAATCAAACTGCGAATGTCCTAAAATCGTCTGCGTAACATTGCCCGGATAGGCCGCTCTAACTTCTTCCGGCAGCACGGTGATTTTATCCCGGAAACGGCTCACGCCTGCCATAATGTTGTAAGTGAAATCGCCTTTTGGTTTGGCATAATAGCCGACAGAAAACTCGAAACCGTTATTGGATTTCTGCGCACCGTTCACGACTTTCAGCTGGCCTTCACCCACGGCGGATGCAATTGGCGGAGTAATTAATATGTCGCTGGTTTTGCGGGTAAAATAATCCAGCGATCCCTGAATGCTTCCGTTGAAAAACCCGAAATCGACCCCGAAATTGGCCTCGTCCGTTGTTTCCCATTTCAGATTCGGGTTAGCGCCTTGTATCGAAACAATGCCGGAAGGAAGGTTGCCAGTATTGGCGCCATTCAAATCGTAAGCCGTTCCAATGTTATAAAACTGATCAAAGAAACTGTTATGCCCGTCGGGGAACTGAGAACGTCGGGAACCGTAACGCGTGTCGTACAGACCAAATCTTGCCAGATCACCAATTTCCTGATTTCCCACGCGGCCCACGCCGGCACGAAGTTTCAGGTTACTCACGGATTTCAGGTTTTGCATAAAGGCCTCGCGATCAATGCGCCAGCCTACGGACGCAGCCGGAAAAATTCCGTAAGCATTCTCTTTTCCAAACCGGGATGAACCGTCGCGGCGGATCGTTACAGCCGCCAGATAGCGGTCAGAAAACCCGTAATCAACTCTTGCAAACTGGGAAAGCAGTCTGCTTCCCGATCCTGTTCCGGTAATGTTGGCATTTCCGGTTCCTGCGTTCAGTACAAAATAATCCTCCGACTGCTGCGCAAATCCTTCTTTACGCGCCGTCTCAAAATCCAGGTCATTTTTGATGGCTTCAATTCCGCCAAGCAATTTGAAATGATGCTCACCCAGATCAAAATTATACCGGATCGTGTTCGACCAGGTTGCGCTCAGATAGCGGTTCTGATCAATGGTCAGACTGTTATTGGTCCGTCCGAATGAGCCTTCTTCAAATGATTGCTCGATGTTTTTGAAATAATACCGCGCATTATCCATGCCCAGACTTGTTCGCAGGAAAAGGTTCTTAACCGGCTCAATTTCAGCAAATACGTTTCCAAACAAGGTCACACGGTTTGTATTATCCCATTTATTGATCTCCTGCATGTGCAGCGGATTGTTCCGGTCCGAATACCCTGAGCCAATTGCACCACCCCAGGTGCCATCTTTGGCATAAACGGGTATCGTAGGCGCAAGCGTAACGGCAAGGCCCGTGGTTGCGGCACCGCCAATGTCCGTGGAAGCAAGGGTCTCGTTGGAAGAAGCGATTTGCACATTGGCCCCGATTTTGAGTTTGCCATTGAACGCGCTGGTCAGGGCATTGATGCGGCCGCTTAGTTTGTCATAATCGGTATATCTGAGCATTCCCGTGTTTTTGAAATAACCCAGGTTGATTTGCAGCGAAGAAGTTTTGTTTCCGCCCGAAATCGTCAGTTCATTGTTGGTTACAATTCCGGTTTTGTACAACTCTTTTTGCCAATCGGTGTTGCCTGCGGGCATATTCGCATTGCCACCAACCAGCGGCTGAACTGTTACGCCATTTAGTACCGGGTTTTTGAAGTCTTTGTTCCAATCAAACTGGTAAAGTGCGCCGTAACCATCTTCGGGATTTACGCCGTCATTCACCGATGCTTGCCAAAGTGCACGTCCGCGGTCCACGGAATTGAGCATTTTAAATCTTGCGTATTTTTCCGATTGCGCTGAAATGCTGGTGTTGAAATCAATGCTGATCTTTCCATCTGCATTCGCTCCGTTTTTGGTCGTGACAATAATCACCCCGTTTGAAGCCCTTGAACCGTAAATAGAAGAAGCAGAGGCATCTTTCAAGACCTGTACGGACTCAATGGAATTCGGGTTCAGGCCCTGAAAAACTTCCGGCCTTTTGGTAGGAACGCCGTCGATGATGTACAGCGGATCGGTGTTGCCGAGCGTGTTGGCTCCGCGTATCAGGATGCGTGAATTTGCTCCGTTGGGCGAACCTGTTTTTTCAATGTAAAGCCCCGGAACGCGCCCTTGCAGCGCCTGCATCGGGTTTCCTGAACTGATGTTTTTAAGCGGAGCCATGTCCACAATGGCAATTGCGCCGGTAAGATCTTCCTTTTTGGAACTCGTATAACCGACCACGACCACTTCGTCCAGACTTTTCTGATCATATTCCAACGTAGCATCCACAACGGATTGATTGCCCACCGGCAGTTCCTTTGCAACCATACCGACATAGGAAAAAACCAATGTCGCAGATGCGGTTACCGAAATTGTGTATTTTCCTGCTGCATCCGTAACGGCCCCGTTGGTGGTTCCTTTTTCCAGGATACTCACGCCCGGAAGGATTTCTCCGTCCGCTGCTTTCACGGTTCCGGAGATCGAAACCCTGTTTTGCGCCCATGCCAGCTGCATACTGCATAGGATGGCAAATGCCATCATTAGTAATCTTTTGTTCATGGAATTATTGGTTAACGGTAAGAAAATGATCAAGTTCTGATTCAGAAATCCGGGGTGTAGCGCCGGAATAGGAGGCAACCAATGCGCCAACGGCACAGGCTTTTTTGAGAGCTGGGGAAATGGACGAGCCGCAGACATATTCTTTTAGAAACATCGCCAGAAAGGAATCTCCGCTGCCAATGGTGTCCTGCACGTCCACTTCATATCCGCCCTGCGAATGAAATCCATCATCGGAAAGAACGATTGCGCCATCGGCACCGAGCGTTACACAAACCAGTTTCAGGTTGAAGCGTTCGTATAGGAACTTCATTTGCGTTTCCACTTCCGGCTGTATGCCAAACCACGTGCAAACGGTGTTCAGCTCGTGCTCATTAACTTTAACAATGTCGGCCTGTTGCAGCAGATATTCGGTGGTGGCTCGGTCCAGATGCGGAGGGCGAATGTTGACGTCGAACACTTTCAGTTTTGCATCTTTCAGCAATTCAAAGAGTGTGTCTCGTGATTGCTGGCTGCGAACGGAAAGTGTGCCGTAGATAAACACATCTGAGTCCTTTACCAGCTCTTTGTTTTCGGGTGTTGTCATGATGTAATCCCAGGCAACCGGCTGCACGATTTTGTAGGTTACTTCGGTTTTGTCCGTCAGGTTAACTTTTACAATGCCGGTAAGATGTGTTATGCCGGTTTGGATAAATTCTGTATTAAAATCCTGGTTGTCAAGGTAGTCCATGAGTTCAGCCCCCAGGTCGTCGTCGCCGACGCGGCTGATAAATGCCGGATTCATGCCGAAGTTTTTCAGGTGAATGGCCACATTCATAGGCGCTCCGCCGGGTTGCTTGCCAGAAGGCAGCATGTCCCAAAGCATTTCTCCGAAAACGGTTATTTTTGGTGTCATATAAGTGGAGATATTAATGTAGAATCATTGTTTTGTCAGTCCTTTCCAGCGAGGTTCCTTTGGTTTCCGGCATGATGCGCCACACGAAAATGAGTTGCAAAATCATCATGATCGCGAAGAAGGAAAATGTGATTCCGCCGCCCAGATATTCGGAAATGATCGGGAAAGAAAAGGCGATAACAGCCGCCATAAACCAGTGGGTAAAGCTTCCCAGCGCCTGACCGTTTGCCCGCACTTCGTTGGGAAAGATTTCAGAGATAAAAACCCAGATAACTGCACCTTGTGAGAATGCGAAAAAAGCAATGTAGACGAACAGGAAAACCGGAACGCCCGTAAAATCCTGAATAAAAAATGCCCTGGCAACCAATCCAAGCGTGATTATAACGCCCACGGAGCCAATCGCCATCAATGTGCGCCTGCCAAAACGATCGATAAAGTTGATGGCTAAAAGTGTAAAAGCAAAGTTGACAAAACCGATTCCCGCCGAAGAAAGAAACGCAGCTTTTGCTCCCAAACCCGTCATTTCGAAAATGCGCGGACTGTAATAAATGATGGCATTAATGCCTGACACCTGATTGAAAACCGCGAACAGAATGGCGAGCATGACGGGTGTTTTGTATTTGGCAGAAAACAGCCGGGCAGAAGGTTTGTCCTTCGTTTCTTCGCTCGCGTTCATGATCGCAAACAATGTTTCTTCGCTGGTTTGGGGATCGATAATATTCAGGATTTCTTTTGCCTGCTGCACGTCGCCTTTTTTCATGATCAGCCAGCGCGGACTTTCAGGAACGTAAAGGATTGCCAGTAAGAAAATCAACGAAGGCAAAGCCTGCACGCCAAGCATCCAGCGCCACGCATTGTCGCCCATATCCTGCATGAAGTAATTGGAGAAGTAGGCAATGAGAATTCCGAAAACGACATTGAACTGGAACAGCCCAACCATTTTCCCGCGCGACTTGGCAGGAGAGATTTCGGAAATGTACATGGGCGCAGCAACGGAAGAAGCGCCGACACCGAGTCCGCCAAGGAATCGGAAGAATATGAAAACATACCAATCTGTTGCGAGCGCCGAACCTAGCGAAGAAACCAGATATAAGATGGCGATCCAGAATAAGGTTGTTTTTCTTCCGAGTCTGTCCGCCGGAATGCCTCCTAACATAGCGCCGAGCACGGTTCCGATGAGTGCGATGGAAACGGTAAACCCGTGTTCGACGGCGGACAGATCCCATAAATGCTGAATGGCTTTTTCCGCCCCCGAGATTACGGCCGTATCAAATCCGAAAAGGAATCCGCCGAGCGCAACGACGATCGACCAAACTAATACCTTGCTGTTTTTCATTGGTAGTTCTGATTTTTTGTCAAAACTACCGCCACTTGCTACCCGGAATAACTAAATAATATCTCAATAAAGTTAAACTTTGATACAGTGGTATTTTAGAAGGTTATAATGATGATAATCAGTGAATTAACTTGCGATTTAAAATTTGATACATCCGTAACCTTTCAATTTTGATACACCTTGTTTCAAAATTGTATCATTTCTTATGAATTGATGGAAAGCAGAATTGGATGATTGGTTGAAAATCTAGAATAAAAATCCGGCTGCTTATGATTTCTTATATTCCATCGGCGTTTGGTTATATTTCCCCTTAAAGGCCGTGGAGAAGTAGGTAGGGGAGGAAAATCCGACCTTATAGGCAATGTCGGCAATGGTCAGATCGTCGCGGCGCAACAGGAATTTGGCTTTGTTGAGCCTTACCTGCTGAATGTACTCATTCACGCTCATGCCCAGCAACGCCTTCACTTTCCTGTAAAGTTGCACCCGCGACATGCCGAGGTCTCTGCCAATGTCTTCCACGCTGAGCTCGGAGTTATCGTAACGCTCCTCAATATATGCAGTGAACTGCGTGATAAATTTCTTATCCAGTTTGTTGGGATTCGTTCCCGACGAGGTTTCAATGGGCAGCTCACTCGTATAATGTTCGCGAAGCACCGACCGGTTTTTCAGCAAAGTTTTAATGCTTTCCTGCACATATTGCAGGTTAAATGGTTTGGTAATGTAAGCATCCACCCCCGTTTGAATGCCTTCGATCTGCTGTTCGATGGTAGTTCTGGCAGTAAGCAAAATCACTGGAATGTGCGAAGTCTTGAAATCTGATTTGAGTATCGAACTAACGCCTAATCCGTCCTTTTTGGGCAATGTCACGTCACACACGATCAGATCTGGAATGTGCTCGAATGCCAATCTCAAACCTTCTTCGCCGTCATTGGCCACCAATATTTGGTAATTGGCATTCAGTTTTTGTTCCAAAAGCCGCACGAGATCATTGTTGTCTTCAATGAGCAGCACGGATTGTTCGTGGATCGAAACTGCATTAGTAGGAACACTGCTTATAGCCGCGTCATCCTCCTGAGGTTCAAAGTTCCTGACCATAGAAAGGTCCTCAATCTGCTCAGCTTGCAGTTCTTCTGGCTGAAAATGCTTGTTGCCTAGCGGCAATTCAATGGTAAATGCTGTTTCCTTATTAGGCTGGCTACGGACAGAAATGGTTCCTTTGTGCAACGAGATCAGCTCCTTGGAAAGCGCCAATCCGAGTCCGGTTCCCAATGCTTTATAACCGCTTTCGGCTTGATAAAAAACCTCGAAAACGTGCGCAACTTCCGATTCCGTCATGCCTATTCCATTGTCTTCCACCGTAATCTGAGCTTGACTATTGGATATTGATTTGATATACAAATAAACCCTTCCTTTATCCGGCGTAAACTTAAATGCATTGGAAAGTAGATTAAAAATCACCTTATCGAGCATCGTGGCATCAAACCAGACCATCACTTCGGGATCGGAAGCGATCAGTTGAAAATCAATCTTCCGTTTGGAAGCAATGCGTTCAAACGCCACCATAATGTCTTTCACAAATGCTACAAGATTATGCTCGGCAGCGCGCACCTGCATGCGGTGACTCCCCAATTTGCGGAAATCCATTAGTTGGCTCACCAGCCGGAGCAACCTTAATGTGTTTTTCCGGATCAGTGAAAGTTCCTGTTTAATCAGTGGATCGCGAATTTTTTCACTGGCCAAAACATCCTCAATAGGTGCCAATATCAGCGTAAGCGGCGTACGGAATTCGTGTGAAATGTTGGTAAAGAATTTGAGTTTGGCCTCATTTTCAATTTCAGCGCTTTGGGCTAGCTGTTCGATCTGGTTTTTTTGATCTGATATTTCGTGATTCTGCACTTCCAGCCGCTTGTTGATTTTTCGGTTTTCGCGTAGAGAATAAAAGGAAATGGCTCCAAAAATGAGCGCCAGGGCAAGTGTGATGGAAACGGTGTAAATGACAATGCTCTGGTTTTCGGAGATCGCGCGCTGCTCCTCAATTTTTTCCTGACGACGCTCAATGTCCTGTTGCTGCGCCACCAATTTTTCGCTCTGCAATTTCATGATCCTGACGTTGGTAGAATCTATCATGGTGATTTGCAGCCGGTTTTCTCTTTTGAATGGTTGTTTTCGCAGGATTGAAATGGCGGTTCGAATAGCTTCTTCTCCTCCGGTAGGATATAAAATGGTAGCATTCAAAACGTCTTTGTCAACCAGGTCAATGCCGCCATTTGGCCCTGTAAGCCCATCTACACCAATTAAACGGATCTTTTTTTCAAGACCTAAATTTTTACAAACCTTGAAAGCGGTCAGCGCACGGCGATCATTCTGACAGAAAATAACATCAATGTCCGTATGCGCTTTCAGCAGTTTGGTGAGGGGAGCTTCAAAGGAATATTTGTCCCAATCACCATCCAGTTTGGCAACCAGTTCGATGCCGGGAAACCGATTAATGATCTCCATAAAACCCTTGTGGCGATCAATGTCCGCGGACGAGCCCGGTTTTTCACTGATCTCGATCACCTTTCCGGTTCCTTTCAAAAGCGTATTGGTATAGGCCCCGGCTATCTGCCCAACTTCCACATTATTTGCACCGACGTAGGCTGTATATTGATCAGAGTTGGTGCGGCGATCCAGAATAATAACAGGAATTCCATTCTGATATGCCTTCTCTACAACAGGTGTAATGGGCTCGGCCTCATTAGGAGATACAATCAGCAGATCAATTTTTTGTTGAAGCAGTTCTTCAATTTGCGTGATTTGTTTCTGACTTTGTCCGCCCGCATCTTTCATAACAAAGTTGATCTCCGGATTGAAAGACAGCTCGCGATACATACTCTCCTGCATGGTTCTTCGCCAGTTATCACTGCCCGTGCACTGTGAAAAGCCAATTGTATACTGCTTCGATTCTTTCCTGGAACACGCAGATGCAATAAAACAAACCAGAATAATGAGGTTAAAGTATTTCAATGTTTTCTTGTATTTAAATCAGCGTTTAGCTTATTATAAATGTATTACAAATATGGGTCTTCGTAACAGTTTAATCAAAACGGTGTCGCACCAGCAATGTTCTAAATACTTTGGAAAACGCTTTTTTAAAATCCTCTGAACGCAGAAAAGCCCCTCAGCTTTCGCTAAGGAGCTTTTGTTACCAGAGCCGTACAAATTTCGAATTAAATGCTGGCTGATTTACAGAAAACAGCTTCTTTAACTATGTCAAGATGAAATCAAGCCTACAACTAGTAAGAGATCTTGAAGCTCGCATTCAGCCTGACCGTTATTTCAATGCATAGGTGTGGTAGCCACCATCAGCGACAACCTCTGTTCCGGAGATATAGCTTGCGGCATCTGAGGCCAGGAACAATACTGTTTTTGCAATTTCCTCGGGATGGCCGAGCCTTTGCAATGCGGTGGTGGTAGCCAGGAAAGCTTGTGCTTCCGGAGGTAAGACGCTGTCCAAACCCGGTGTCGCAATTGGCCCCGGACTTATGAGGTTTACGCGGATTTTCCGGGCTGCCAGCTCATTAGCAGCGATTTGAGCAATTTTATTCAATGCTCCCTTGGTTGCAGAATATATGCTCGTTCCCAGGGTTGCAGCAGTCGCAGCCGATGAAGAAGTGAATATGACGGATGCTCCGTCTGCCAAATGCGGAAGTAATTTTTGAAGCGTAAAAAAATGCCCTTTTACATTGGTTGTAAACTGTGCGTCAAAATTTGCCTCTGTAACTTTTTCTATCGGCTCAAAAACTCCGATCGCTGCATTCAGGAAGAGCACATCCAATTTACTTCCGCTTTCCGCAAATGCTTGTTCCAGCACCGATATGTCTGTGAGTTTTGAGGTATCCGATATAACAGTAGTCAGTTTGGGGCTGTTTATGTCGGTGCTTGCCTTTTGTAGATTGTCCGCGCTTCTCCCTGTAATCCACACGTTTGCACCTGCGTTGATGAATGCTTTTGCTGTTGCCAGCCCTATTCCTGATGTTCCGCCTGTGATAATGACGTTTTTGCCTGTGAAGTCCATAATTAAATTTTGTCTATTTTTGCAGTCTGTTTTATAAACTGCAAATTTATTGAAAAGCAGTTTGAAAAACAAACTGCTTTTAACTGTAATATTATGAAAACAATGGAGAGAAGATCGACATGTCCCATTAATTTTTCGGTGGAAATTTTCGGGGATAAATGGATGCTGTTGATCTTACGGGACTTGATGTTTAATGGCAAAAATTCTTTTCTGGAGTTTCGGGCATCAGCCGAAAAAATATCTTCTGCTGTACTGACTGAGAAGTTGAACATGCTGGTGGACGAAGGAATTGTTTCGAAGGTGGTATCACCCAAAAACGCATCGAAATTCCTGTATCTGATCACAGACAAAGGCATCGAGCTGGTGCCGGTCATGGTAGAGGTTCTTGACTGGGGATCAAAGTACAACCCAAACGGCGGCCCCAAACCATTGCTTACCCAGGTCAGGCAGAATAAAAAGAAAGCGATTACGGAGTTACAGGAAAAATTAAGGAGCGAGCGGCAATCTTATGGGTTGGATTAAAAAGCGAGTAGCCAAGGGTCTATGATTACGGTCCACCAATTTTCCGGGTAAAAACCGATGATTTGGTCTTCGCCACTCTTATCGGTTTATGGCTACAAAATATCAAGATCGCGGGCCACATTGTAGGTTGGCACCAACGGCCGGAAGCCCGTTTTTTTGCGTAGTTTGGAAATATCCTGGATGCCTTGGAAAGGGTCGTTAAGGGGGCCTTCTATTCCATTAAAGGTATCGTCCGCTTTTCCGACAGAATCAGCCAGTTCATACAAAGTGATTGGTGCATCGTCAGCTACGTTAAAGATCTCTCCATCCAACCCTTCTATGGTGAGCAGCAGAATCAGCGCCTGCGCAACATCCAGGTGATGTACCATGTGCATCCGCGAACCTGAATGCATGTTCAGCTTTTTAATATATGGGATAATTTCGGCGATGTGCGGGTCCTTATCTCCGTAAACAAAGCCAAGCCGCAAGATACGGACATCAAATCTCTGGTTTTGCTGCATCTCGATTAGTTCTCTTTCTGCGGCGATCTTGCTGGACGAGTAGGCGCGGGGATCGTTGATATCGACCTGTTCGTCTTCTTTTGCCGGGCGGTGGTAGCCCGAACCGTAGACATTAGAGGTGCTGGTAAAAATAAATCGCTTGACTCCGGCTTCGTGTGCAGCCTGCGCTAATGCGATACTTCCCTCGCGGTTGGTTTTGATGATACCTTCGTTATCTGTAAAGGTGCGGAAGAGGGCGGCAAGGTGGATCACGGCATCCATGCCAGCTACCGCCGCTGGCAAGGTCGCTGGTTCAAATAGGTCACCGGTTATGGGTGTCGCGCCGAGTTCTATCAGACCGCCGGCCTTTGCCACGTCCCTGACCAATATCGATACGTTATAGCCTTTGGCTATTAGGCGTGGAACCAAACGGCTGCCTACTTTTCCTGTCGCTCCTGTTACTAAAATTTTCATTGTCGAATGATTTAATAATGATACGGCAAAATTAGGCCGCAGCTGTGCGGACAGCCAATCAATATCAAACCAATAATTATGATTTTCAAACCTTGCGGAAGGTGTTGGGTGTGCTGCCTGTCAAGCGTTTGAAATAGTTATTAAAATAGGCAGGATACTCAAACCCAAGCGCGTAAGCGATCTCGGCCACAGTCCAGTCACTATGTTGCAACAGTGCTTTTGCTTCGGCAATAATCCGTGCAGATACATGTGCCGATGTGGTTTTGCCCGTCGTTTCCCTGACCGAGCGGTTCAGGTAATTGACATGTACACTTAAATGTCTGGCATAATCTTGCGGGCTGCGTAAGCGGAGCGGTTCGTCGCTGCGTTCTATGGGGAACTGCTTTTCGAGCAGGTCAATGAAAAGCTGTGCAAGACGGCTTTCGCCATTTTTGAAGTTAGAAACATACTGCGCGGGTTGTATTCGAAGGGCCTCGTGGATGATCAGCGCGATGTAGTTTTTGACCAGATCGCCCTTGTAAAGATAGTCGCCGTCGTAAACCGCCAGCATTTTCTCAAAAAGGCCAGTCATAAATACGGCTTGTTCTGCATTAAGGGTTACAACTGGATTTTCGCCGACCCTGAAAAGCGGGGAGCCCTGTAAGTCCCGCCATTTGAGGAAGGTTTCGGTAAAGATACAGGCGTAACCACTGGTACGGTTGATGCGACGAACGAGCGCGTGCGGCACTTGCGGGTTGACGAAAAAGAGTGCGGTCCCTTTGATGTCCAATAGCTGGCCACCATAATTTATGGTCATGTCGCCGTTGACCAAACCCATTTTGTAAAAGTCGCGCCGCCCAGCTTTGACCGGGACTTCTGTTGATTCCGGAAGGGCGTGAACTTTAAAACCTTTGAGTCGAAGGTCCACTTCATTCAGTCCGGGGATTCCGGTCTTTTCTTCGTTTAGCATAGGGCAAAGTTAATAAAATCAATCCTTTGCTATTCTTAAATTGATTTGCCTTTGAGCGAATGTTTTCAGGTAAACGAAGCCCTAAACTCCATCGGAGATTGATTGGTTTTATTTTTAAATAGCTTGCTGAAACTTTGCGAATGTTCAAATCCGAGCTCATAGGCAATTTCGGACATGCTTAACTGCGTCGTGGTCAGCCGCTCTTTTGCTTTCTCGATTAATTTTTCATGAATATATTGCTGGGCATTCTGCCCGATCGACGAACGGAGCATGTCGCTTAGGTAACCGGGAGAAAGGTTCAGTTTTTCGGAAAGAAATTGAACGGTGTCGGATAAGTGAAGTGCTTCATTAGCTGAATATGCGAAATAGCCATATTGCCTGATCTTACTAATCCCTTCCATACTTTAGCCTCCCGTTGTTGTCGGTGATGAAGTTGATCTTATAAAAGCTAAGAACGTCGTAGATAGGCGCCATGCTTGTATTAAACGGGTTGCGCTCGTTGAAATGGGCAAGGCTGATCAACGGATGTTGGGGTTTGGTACGTCCAGGTTCTTGCGTGAGCTATATCTCTTTCCGGAAGAACTGGGCGCATAACTTTTGACCATTACTTATTCCGGCAAAATAACTGCCGACGTCGTTAAAAGTCATCTATTAAATTTATACAAAGCCTGCACCCGGGCACCCCACAAAAGACCTTTGTTGGAAAATTCTGTTTTACGTAATTGAGGACTAATGTAAGGACTTACCCTAAATAAGAACTTGTTCGAGCGACGCTCCAGACCCAGGTTTATTGTAATATCGTTAATAGGCTTTATTGACAATTTCGCATTATATTCTCCTTTATCAAAGGATTGGCTGTCTCTCTTATAATCGAAATGAATGTCTTTTTGGGCGTTAATGGAAAGATCGGTTCCTATTCCGAAACGCAGGGCCCAATTCGGACGTATTTCGTAATGATAGGCAATTGTTAAGGGAATTTGAACGAGCCGGTAATTTTGTTCAATATTTAACAGATCGACATTTTGAGTTACAAAAGGCGCATACAGAGCCCGGAAATCCTGGCCGGTTTTTTGACCAAATTGCTCGGCAGTGTCGTAACTGTCTCCGGTGATCTCTGTCCAGCCAACACCGGTTTGGAAACTCCATTTTGGAGTGATCCGCAGCTCCCCAAGGAGTGAGCCTGCCACCTGTCTGTTACCTGCGCCGAGGCTTCCACCCACATAATAATCCATCTTTTTAAGAACCGACTTTATTGATTCTGAGTAATATTTCGGTTTGTCTTTGCTAGCAGCAGATAACTTCTCCGGCGCCTTTAAGACCGGTAATTTTAAAGATGTAAATGAAAGATGAATATTGCCAATGCGGCTATTTATTATTGTCTTACCAGCTTTGGGGAAATCGTCTTTATTTGTATACGCTGCCTTGTTAGCCGGATTATTGTCGTTGCCCGTTATTTCGGAAGATCCTTTTTTACCCAGGGTATTATCTGCTCTGCTGGTATTCAATTCTGCGCCAGAAGCATTATTCTGAGCAATGGATCTCGCGACAGTACCAAGCGTTTCATTCGGTATTATGCCAGATGAATCTGCTGGACTGATATTCGGATTCTTTACTGATTCGTTCGTAAGAAGATTATTAATTGGCTGCTGACTTTCATTGTGGGGACTCTGCCTGGTATAAAGCGATTCCTGACTATTTTGAGCTGCAATGGTTTTTTCAATATATCGGTCAATGTATACCGTGTCAACACGTAGACTTGATTTTTGAGTAGAATTTAGTTCAATAAAAGTGATTCTGCTTTTTAGAGAATCCAGGGAGGATAAGAGTTTTTTATTGGTAATATTTTGAACGTAATTGAAGCGTAAAGAGCCGATCAATAACGAAGCGGCCAACCCATAAAACAGGATTTTGGTCCATGGAAAATGGGGCTTGGTATTGCCATTCGAAGAGACATAATTATATATCCGATCGACTTCTTCATCGCTTGGATCCAGGCTCAATAACTTTTTCCGGAATTCGTCGTCAAATTGCTCAGTTTTCATTAAATCCCTTATTAGGCCAGTTATAAAGTTGATACAAATGCGGAAAGTTTAGTTTTATCATGGTCTGCAGCTTTCGTCTGGCATCCCTCAGGTTGGATTTTGATGTTCCTTCCTGGATACCAAGCATGTTAGCTATTTCCTTATGTGAATATCCATCAATTACAAACAGTGTGAAAACCATTCTATAAGTCGGTGGGAGGCGTTGAACCATTATCAATATTTCTTTCGCAGATATTTCGCTTAAAATGTCGTCACTCCAGTCCGCAACTTCCAGATCATCCAGACTAAGCTGTCCCTGCCATTTAAGATTCTTCCGGTAATAGTCAATGGCCGTATTAATAGCAATTGTTCGAAACCAGGCTTTGAAAGGTTGAGCCTTGTCATAGCCATGTAAATTATTAAACACTTTTAAAAAGCAGTCATTGACAATCTCCTCCGCTTCCTCAAAGGTAGCGGCATATCGAAGTGAAATGCTTTTGGCATATCCTGCAAATTGCCGGATCAGACATCGTTGGGCCTGAGCATTACCATCCATACAAGCATCCAATATGCTTGACAGATCCTTTTCATCAAAGAGAGCTTTCCTTCTAAATAGCAATGGTAATCAGATTAGACATCATCTTCTCCTTACGGAAGGTAATATGAAAAGGTGGGGTGCGATTCTATATATTTTTTTAGGGAGGAAAGATTTTTTGCATTCACCCCACTATTCTTCCTGACAACTCGTAATGGCCTTTGAAAACAGTGTATTCCTGTTTAGTCTCTACGTTGCGTATAGTTAATTCCGTTGGTTACAGTGTGCCTACCTATTCGCATCATAAAGGTTCCGTCGCATAACCCTTCATGGAAGATTTTGAAGAACACATAAATAACTTTTTTAAAATATTATGAGAAAAACGAGTCAATTAAAACCCTTTGGGTCAAGGAAAAGGTACGCCTTATTCGTGCTAATAATGTTGTGTCCAATGTTCCTTTTTGCACAAACAAAATATACAATTAGTGGAGTAGTTAAGGATGTTGGTAACGGCGAAACGCTCTTGGGCGCAACTGTCCTTCTAAAAGGTACTTCCATTGGAAGCACGACCAATGAATATGGTTTTTATTCTATCACAGCACCTGAAGGTAATTATACCTTAAACATTTCCTATTTAGGATTTACAACTTTTGAAAGAGCAATAGACCTGCGTTCTAATCAAAAGTTCAACATTGAGCTCAAAGGCGATGACGCTCAATTAAATGAAGTAGTCATCACAGCAGAAGAAGCAAAGCAAGTAGACATTGGGACACCACAAATGAGTGTGGCAAGACTCTCAACTAAGGATATCAAACAGATACCTGTAGTTTTGGGCGAGGTAGATTTGATCAAATCCATTCAATTGCTGCCAGGTGTTACCAACGCCGGCGAAGGCGCATCGGGCTTCAATGTACGCGGTGGTGCGGAAGACCAAAACCTGATTCTTTTGGATGAAGCGATTATTTACAACGCCTCACATTTGTTTGGTTTCTTCTCAGTATTTAATGCTGACGCCATTAAGGACGTTAAACTTTATAAGGGGGGCATTCCTGCACGTTTTGGAGGGCGGGCTTCTTCGGTACTGGATATCCGTCAAAAAGACGGAAATAGTAAGAAGTTCGAACTCACTGGCGGTATCGGTGCTATTTCCAGTCGTTTGGCAGCGGAAGGGCCTATGTTTAAGGACAAAGGTTCGTTTTTGATAGCCGGTAGAGCCTCTTATGTAAATATATTTTTAGCCTTGGCCAACGAAAGTAGCAGAGCCGGATTTTACGATTTGAACCTGAAAACAAATTATGAAATTGATGAGAAGAATAAGCTATATCTATCTGGTTATCTAGGGAATGATAACTTTAACCTGGCAGGATTGTTCACTAATTCATACGGAAACCTCTCAGGAAACTTACGATGGAATCATATTTTTAGTAACAAGTTATTCTCCAATGTATCCTTAATATACAGTCGATATAATTATAATCTGGAAATTCCTATTGAAGGAATTGATTGGAAGTCGGATATAAGCAATTATAACATGCGCTATGACTTTGGATATTATGCAAGCGATAAATTGAAATTCGACTTTGGAGTAAATGGTATTTATTACAACTTTAATCCAGGAAAACTCAATCCATTAAATGCAGATTCAGGTGTTAATCCGGAGAAATTAGACGACAAGTTTGCTTTTGAAGCCGGCGTTTATGCAAGTTTAGAACATAAAATTTCTGGAAAACTCACCGCTGAATATGGCTTGCGTCTCAGTTACTTTAATCGACTTGGAAAGCAAACCTTAAACAATTACGCCAATAATTTACCAGTCATTTACAACGAAGAATTAGGCATTTATGAGCGTGCCGAACCCACTTCGACTACTAATTATGACAAGGGAAAAAGCATAGCTACATTCAATAATTTAGAACCTAGGTTTTCACTTTCATATCAGCTTAACGAGAACTCTTCTTTTAAAGCAAGTTACAACCGAATTGCTCAATACCTGCATTTAATTTCCAACACCACATCAGCCACGCCATTAGATGTTTGGGCACCTAGCGGAAAGTTCATTGAGCCACAGATTGCAGACCAATATGCTGTTGGCTATTTCAGAAATTTAAAGGAAAATATGTTTTCGATCGAGGCCGAAGCGTATTACAAAACGATCGACAACAGAATAGATTATATTAATGGCGCAGAGCTTATAGCACAAAACACCATTGAAACCGAAATTTTAACAGGTGAAGCCCGAGCTTATGGATTAGAGTTTCTATTGCGGAAAAACCATGGCGATTTTACAGGATGGGTCGCGTATACGATGTCAAAATCGCAGCAACGCACTCCCGGAGGAGCAGCTGGCGGAGCAGGTATTAACAATGGGAAATGGTATAACTCTAACTGGGACAGAACCCACGACTTTGAGCTTACCGGAAGTTACAAACTCAACGAAAAATGGCGATTTGGGGCTAATATGGTGTTCCAGACAGGACGACCTGTTACCTATCCTAACGGACAGTTTGTATACAATGGATTATCCGTGGCGACTTATTCCGAAAGGAATGCAGACCGATTGCCGGCCTATCACAGACTAGACCTTTCTGCAACCTTAACACCTCGAAAAAATAAAGATAGAAAATGGCAAGGCGAATGGGTATTTGGCATATACAACGCTTATAACCGAAGTAATGCAGCCTCTATTTCTTTTGGTCAAAATCACCAGACAGGTGTATCCGAAGCCACTCGCACTTCCATATTTGGTATTGTCCCATCAGTAACATACAATTTTAATTTCTAAAACAATGAAAAACATAAATATAAACGGCAAATTGGGGGCGCTCCTTCTATTAATAGGATTTTTAAATTCTTGTACTGATGTCATAGATGTTAAAGTCCCGAACGGCGGCGCACGATTGGTGGTTGATGCGTCTATTAAGTGGCAAAAAGGTACTACTGGAAAAACACAAACCATTAATCTAAGAAAATCAACTGCTTATTTTGATAAGAATCCGAATGTCCCTGTTACGGGTGCTTCGGTAACAGTAACCAAAGAGAACGACGGGTCTGTATTTGTGTTTGCCGACAAGAATGATGGTAGTTACACTGCAACCGATTTTGTTCCGGAGTTAAACGCATCATATACTTTAAAAATCCTTTACAACGGCAACTCGTACACAGCAACCGAAACCTTAATTGCAGCTCCTGTCGTTAATCGGGTTGAGCAGGCCATCGAAGGTTCTGATGGTGATATAGAAATTGTGCTTCAGGTATTTTTCGACGACCCGGGTGCTGTTAAAAATTATTATTTAGGCGAATTTACTCCGTCTAATTTACCACTGCCGTCTCTTGCAGTTATTAGCGATAAATTTTCAGATGGAAACGAAAATTATATTGAGAACGATAATGAAAACAATGTTGCTGGAGTAACTGTAGGAATTAATGTGTATGGTATTTCACAACGATATTATGACTATCTAAACATATTGATTCAACAATCTGGAAGTGATGAAGGCGGGCCTTTTCCAACTATTCCCGTTCCGTTAAAAGGAAACTGTACTAATGTCAATGATCCTAACGAAGAAGTATTGGGATATTTTAGGCTAGGTGAATTTGATACGACAACCCATACGATTGATTAGCAAGCACCGAACTGCATTTATTTTCTGGTCATTTTCCGCAGCGCAGCCATTTTGGCTACAACAATGTCCACATCCGCTACAAGCGCCAGCCACGCGACGCAGAAATTTGTCTCCGGAAAATAACAAATAAGACAAATGACAAATACGATTTTTATTACCGGTTCTTCAACGGGTATCGGAAGGGCTACGGCCAAATTGTTTGCTGCAAAAGGCTGGAAGGTGATCGCGACCATGCGGAAGCCTGAAAATGAAACGGAACTCCATGCGCTCGATAATGTAACCGTGCTGCCCCTCGATGTGACCAACCCGGCGCAAATCCGCGAAATCACACAGCAGGCTCTGGCTTTGGGTGATATTGATGTGGTATTTAACAATGCGGGTTATGGTTTGTTCGGAGCATTGGAAGCGATGACCGATGAGCAGCTGGTACAGCAAATGGAAACCAATTTTTTCGGTGTCGTGCGGGTGACGCAGGCTTTTATTTCCTATTTCCGTGAACGAAAAGCGGGACTCTTTATCACGACCGGCTCATCGGCAGGACTGATGGCTTTCCCGGTAAGCTCGATGTACGATGCCAGTAAATTTGCGCTGGAAGGATGGGCTGAAAGCTTGTCTTATGAGCTGAATGAGTTTGGGATCGGGATTAAAACCATTGAGCCCGGATTGGTGGCGACGGAAATTGGTGCGAAGTCGGTGTTTGCCTCGCACCCGGCTTATGAAGCATTGATAAACAAATTCATGGCGATGCTTGCACCTGACCAGGCCGCGACGACTTCCGAACAAATCGCGGAAGTGGTGTACGGCGCAGCTACCGATGGTACCAACACATTAAGATACGTCTGTGGCGACGATGCCAAAGAATGGTATGCTAAGCGCCTGGCTCAGGGCGACGAGGTTTTTCGGGAGGGGATCAAACAATTGTTAGCCGCTGTTTAAAATCAAACGGTCTGCCGGCGCGGCTGGAACGATTTGCGCCGGCAGCCCATTATGTGACTATGAAAAGGGAACATCTCAAACCGCGCGTGTACCACTCCATAGGAGAAATGCAGCGTGAATTCGGCCTGCCGCAACCTTTGCACCCGCTGATCAGTTTGCTCGACTTCAATAAGGTGCGGATCACGGCCGAAATGCTGGCAGAAACTTTTGCCATGGATTTTTATAACATCACTTACAACGAGTCGGCGGGCTGCCGGATGCGATATGGGCAAACAACCTACGACTTTCAGGAAGGCGGGATGTTTTTTACCTCGCCGGGCCAGCCCCTGACGGGCATTCAAGTGGCCGAAGAAACCCTGGGATTTACGTTGCTCGTCCACCCTGACTTTCTACGAAACTATCCACTGGACGCTAAAATCAAGCATTATGGCTTTTTCTCTTACTCGGTGACCGAGTCGCTGCATTTATCGGACAAAGAAAAGTTGATCATCGAGGGCATTGCCGGCAACATCGGCGACGAGCTCGAAACGGCGATCGACGACCTGAGCCAGGACGTGTTGATTTCGCAGTTGGAGTTGATGCTGAATTACAGTCAGCGGTTCTACAAACGCCAGTTTATTACCCGCAAACCGATCAACAATGCATTGCTGGAAAAGCTGGACCAATTGCTGAATAATTATTTCAACGACGAAACCGCCCTGCTGAAAGGGCTGCCGAGCGTTCAGTATCTTTCGGACGAACTACACGTTTCCCCCCGCTACCTGGGCGACATGCTCCGCGCACTGACCGGCCAGAATACGCAGCAGCACATTCACAATAAGCTCATCGAAAAAGCAAAGGAAGTGCTGACATTCAGTGATCTGACGGTAGGGGAAATCGCCTATCAGCTCGGTTTTGAGCATCCGCAGTCTTTTAGTAAGTTATTTAAATCAAAGACCAACTTTTCGCCCCTGGAATTCAGAGCGAGCTTTAACTAACCAAGGCGGCCCTTGACCTGAAAGTTTTCCCGCACTACCTGTCTAACTGATATCCAGATTTGTATGTCGTGTAGTCTTCGCCTTATTATTTAGCGCGATGTATAAAATCCGGTTCCCTTTCCATTACCAACGTCGAACGCGAATTTTCTGAAATGCGATGGAAATGGGGCTTGGTAAGCTCTAAAAGCAAAAAGCCCATCAACTTTCGTTGAAGGGCTTTCGTACCCAGAGCCGGAGTCGAACCGGCACGAGTGTAACCTCATTGGTGTTTGAGACCAACGCGTCTACCAATTCCGCCATCTGGGCATTGATCTCTCTTGTTGGGAGTGCAAAAGTATGTAGAAAAATATATTAAGCAAGCGTAATATTGAAAAAATCGCCGGAAAAAATTGCTGCCGCAGATTCCGCAATCGTAACTTCCTTATTCATAACGTAATGCTTCGATGGGGTCAAGGCGGGAGGCTTTGATGGCCGGATAAATTCCTGAAAGAACGCCTACGACCACACAAACCAGAATCCCCATCGCCATCCAAATCCAGGGAACGACAAACGAGCTGTCGGAACTGATAAGACCGGAAATGACATTGCCGATGATAATGCCCAAAATAAGACCGGCGATTCCTCCCAATATGCAAACCACGATGGCTTCGATCAGAAATTGGAAGCGGATCACACCTGGCGTCGCGCCCAGCGATTTGCGGATGCCGATCTCACGCGTCCGCTCGGTAACGGAAACGAGCATAATGTTCATCAGCGCGATGGAAGCGCCCAATAAGGTGATAATGCCAATGCCAAATCCACCGATGCGCAAATAACCCGTGACATTTTCGAAGTCTTTTGCAATGGCATCTGCACGGTCAATGGTGAAGGAATCTTCTTTGCCCAAAACGTCGTTCCGGATGCGGCGCATAATCCCGCGTGCTTCCTCGACAATGAAATCGCCGTCTGAAATGTTAGGGGCCGAGGCGGTAATGTTGTACGTCAATGCTCGGTTTGCGGCAAGTCCCCGGCCATTTTCAAGCGGAATGAGAATGATGCGGTCTGCGTCATTTTGCCCGCCAAGCGACCCTTTCTTTTGCAATACACCAACTACCTTATAACGGCTGCCCATGAAAGTAATGTCCTTATTCAGCGGGTCGACGCGTTCAAAGATCTTTTTAGCAATTTCCTGGCCTATCACTGCAACATTCAGCGCATTTTCCATATCATTCTTGTCGAGGTTACGACCCAGATCGATTTTGTAGCCGTTAATGCCTAAATATTGTTCGTCCGAACCGACGACGCTGCTGTTTGGATTGGTTTTTTTGGAAAGATAATTAACCTGAACCGCGCCTCCGATATCGGCTGAAAGTGAGGCGGTTGCAGTATATGATGTTTTGAATTTATCGGCAAAGGCGAGTGCCTGGCGATAAGTTACGGGCGGATATTGCTTGCTTCGGCGCCCTCCATTTCGGAATTCATCGTCTTCTTTGTTTTTGACCGTAAATGTGTTGGCGCCCAGATCTGCGAAACTGCTGTTTACAGAGTTTTGAATGCCCTCAATCGCGGTCAGGATGCCGACTAAGGAGGTAATTCCAATGGCAATGATGAGCGCAGTTAGCACAGTCCTGAGCAGATTACTTTGGATGGAGCGGAGACCTTCGTCAATATTTTCCCGGATGTTCATGGTTTTAGAGCTTGTGCACCATAATGTGGATTCTGTCGTTTTCTTTTTATATTTAAAAATCAATCCGATTGTAAAGCTGCGCATGAAACATGAAAGAATCAAACCAGTGATACGCTTGTTTATCCCGCTTATCACTTTTTTAACCTTATCATTTAACAGCATGTCCAACAGGCTGCTTATCCCGATGGATGAGGGGCAAAAGAACCATTTAAAGGCTTATGGAATATCCTACTGGATTCTGAAAAACTTTGAAATGGAGATGGACTGGCTGCTGAATTATCGCGGAGGCAGCTTCATGATCGCATATAATCAACAATTTGCCTCTGAAATGACCGTACGCGGCGTAAGTTTCGAAGTGATATCGGAAGGACAGGCCGGACAAATCCTGAGCCAGATTAGCGCGCCGGATGTTAATATGGACGCGGTGAAGTTACAAAAAGCGCCAAAAATAGCGGTTTACTCTCCAAAATCGAAGCTTCCCTGGGATGACGCCGTAACCCTCGTGCTTACTTATGCGGAGATTCCTTATGATGTGATTTATGATGATGAAGTGCTGAACAACAAGCTGCCGGAATATGACTGGCTGCATTTGCACCACGAAGATTTTACGGGCCAGTTTGGTAAATTTTATCAATACAAAGATTTTCCATGGTATCGCGAGCAAAAGCGTGAAGCCGAAGAAACAGCGAATAAATACCAGTTTGGCAATGTTCCGCAGATGAAACTGGCGGTTGCGAAGCGAATTGCAGAGTTTGTAACGGGCGGCGGTTATATGTTCGCTATGTGCAATGCAACAGATACATTCGACATTACGCTGGCGGCAGACGGACTGGACATCGTGGAGGCTATGTATGACGGCACGCCGGTGGACCCGACTGCGAATGGCAAGCTCAATTATGATAACACGTTTGCTTTCAAGGACTTCAAAACCATTTCTTATCCCTACGAAGTGGAATTTTCTGACATCGATAACCAGCCCGAAGAGCGCGGTCTGACGGAGCCTAATGACTTCTTTTCTCTATTTCAGTTTTCGGCCAAATGGGATCCTGTTCCCAGTATGCTTACACAGAACCATCAGACTATTATCAAAGGGTTTTTAGGTCAGACAACTGCTTTCAAAAACCGCCTTATCAAGCCTGAGGTAATCATATTAGCGGAAAACAAAACGGCAAAAGAGGCTCGTTACATTCATAGCACGCATGGGAAGGGCTTTTTTACCTTTTATGGCGGTCATGATCCGGAAGATTACCAGCATAGGGTAGGCGAAGAACCTACCGACCTGAACCTGCACCCAAATTCAGCGGGTTACAGGCTGATTCTTAACAATATTCTGTTTCCGGCAGCGAAAAAGAAGAAACTTAAAACCTAGGTTTCTAAAACTCTTTTTCCTGTTTCAAATCACACAAACCGTGCGCTATCGCACGGTTTTTTGTTTTTATATTTTTGGTAAGGTATTGATTTTAAGTAGGTTACTTATTGGCATAATAATGGATTATTATAAGCAGATTAGCCATGAAACCACATTCAACCTCCAAACAAAAAAACAATGGATCGGGAAGTTGCGCCGGACTACATTAGAACTACTAGGAACCGACGATGGCTGTTCATCGCGCTGGGGATTACCGTAACAGCAACATTGCTTTACTTTTTCCGTAAATCGCTTGGCAGCACATTGGAAAGCGCTCGTATCCGCACGGCGACGGTTGAAAACGGGAATGTTGAAAACACATTAACTGCGTCAGGAGAAGTGATCCCGGCTTACGAGCAGATTTTCACGAGCCCGATCCGTGCCAGCATCAAGCGTATTTTGCTCACGCCCGGAACGCAGGTGAAACCGGGACAAGCCATTGTTGAGCTAGACAAATCGCTTACCGAAATTGAATCAGAACGCTATGAAGATCAGCTGAAATTGAAGCAAAACAGCATTGAACAGCTGCGGATGAAATTGAACAAGGATCTCTACGATGCAGAGATCAACGACAGGATCAAATTGCTGAACATTAACAAGTTGCGGGCTGATTTTGAGGATGCCAAAAGACTTCAAAAAGTAGGAGGAGGCACCGCCGAAGACATTACCAGAGCAGAGAACGCTTTGAAAATCGCTGAACTGGAAAAACAGCAGCTGGAAAACGATTTAAAATACAATCGCGAATCTATGGGTGCAAGTCTGAAAGAGACTGAACTCGGTGCGCAGATAGAAAGCAAAAACTTGAAGGAATTGCAGCACAAGCTGAGAATGGCCGATATCGTTGCAGACCGGAAAGGAGTTTTGACGTGGGTCAACGAAAATATCGGCTCGTCCGTGAACGAAGGCGAGATGCTTGCAAAAGTGGCGGATCTGGGCAGTTTCCGGGTGGAAGGAAGTTGCTCGGACATTTATGCAGACCAGGTGAAAGCGGGGCTTAATGTGATTATCAAACTAAATGAGGTGACATTAAGGGGCGTGATTACGCAGGTGAAACCGGCGGTAAAAGATGGCGTGATCGGGTTTGTGATTCAGCTGGATAATGCTAAAAGTGAGTCGCTTAGGCCTAATATGAAGGTCGAAGTTTACGTGGTGACGAGCAGCAGTTCCAATACTTTGCGTGTAGCGAATGGCCCGGCATTTACGGGAAAGAAAAAGCAGTTTGTATATGTTTTAAAGGATAACAAAGCGCTGCGCCGCGAAGTGGAAACCGGTCTTTCCAATTTTGATTTTATTGAAATCAAGAGCGGTTTGGAAGTAGGAGAGAAGGTGATCCTGACGGACTTGAATGTTTATGAGCATTTAGAAGAAATTTCAATTCAATAAATGCTATGAAAAACTTCTTCTTTCTATTCCTTCTTGCGTTTTTTATCACTATTCCTGTCTTTGCCCAACTTCGGAGTTTGTCTTTGCAGGATGTGGTTTCAATGGCGAAGGATCAGTCGATAGCATCAAAACAGGCCGTCACGGCCCGGAAAACGAATTACTGGCAGTTCCGCTCATTTCAGGCGGATTATAAGCCACAACTTAGCTTAAAGGGAACAATTCCGGGTTTCACCAGATCTTACATTCAGGTTACGCAACCTGACGGAACGATCTCTTTTGAGCAAGTTTCAAATAACAACTCTTTATTGAATCTGTCTCTCAGTCAGAGTATTGCGCTTACCGGAGGCACTGTTTATGTGCAACAGCAGACGCAGCGATTTGATGATTTTGCCAGAAACAATACGCGCTATAATGGTATTCCTTTTGAAATCGGCATTAGCCAGCCGCTTTTCCGGTTGAACACATTGAAATGGGACCGGAAAATCCAGCCATTAAAATACCAGGAAGGAAATCAGCAGTTTATCCAGTCTTTGGAACAGGTTGCCCTGGACGCGACAGGTTATTATTTCGAACTGCTTGTAGCACAGGTTAATTTACAGATTGCGGAAAAAAACCGGAGTAATAATGATACACTTTACAAGATCGCGCAGCACAAATTGGAATTGGGTAAAATTTCTCAAAATGACCTGTTACAGCTTCAAATGGGACTTTTGACTGCTCAAAAAGACCTTGCATCTGCACAGCAAGCCGCTGCTGTTGCATCTCTGAAACTAAAAATGTACATGGGCTCGCGGGACGAAAGAGAGCTGGAACTTGAAATTCCATTGGAGGCTGCGGAATTTGCCATTAATACACAACTTGCATTGGATGAGGCTTTTGCAAATCGATCGGCGGCTGTTGGTTTCCGGCGAAAGCTACTCGAAGCTGAGCGTGAAGTGCAGTTTGCAAAGAAAGAAAATGGCCTTAACGCTTCGCTGAATGCAACATTTGGGTTATCCAACCAGGGCGCCCGGCCATCGGACGTGTATATGAACCCGCAGGATCGTGAATTTGTGGAGCTGCAATTTACCTTGCCGATCATGACTTGGGGACGTAACAAAGCACGGACAGAAGTGGCCAAGGCGAACCAGGAGTTTGCGCAACAGTCCGTAGAGCAGGACAAGCTGACATTTGAGCAGGAGATTTTTACGCAGGTCACCCTTTTGCAAATGTTACAAAAGCAGGTAAAACTCACCAAATTGGCCGATAATATCGCCGCAGACCGCTATCAGATCGCCAAAGAGAGATTTATCCTTAGTGACCTCAGCGTAACGGACCTGGGCATAGCGACCCAGGAAAAAGACATTGCCCGTCGCGACTATATTATAGCATTAAGGGATTACTGGCAATCCTATTATAGCCTGAGAATTTTGACATTATACGATTTTGAACAAAATAAAAAAATTACATACTAAGCCATGATTAAACTCGAAAACGTTGAAAAAGTCTACCGCACCAGCGCAATTGAAACATTAGCGCTCAACAACATTAATATTAATGTCAGAAAAGGTGAATTCGTCTCCATTATGGGACCTTCCGGATGCGGGAAAAGCACATTGCTTAACATTATGGGCCTGTTGGACACGCCCAGCAAAGGACACATTGAGATCGATGGAAGCAAAGTTGAAAAGTACACCGACAAATCGTTAGCACATTTGCGAAACCAAAAGCTGGGTTTCATTTTTCAAAGCTTTCACCTGATCAATGATCTTTCTGTGATAGACAATGTTGAAATTCCGCTGCTGTATCGCACGAGTTCCTCCAAAGACCGACGCGAACTGGCACAGGAAGCGTTGGAAAAAGTGGGATTGAGCAACCGGATGAAGCATTTTCCGAAACAGCTTTCGGGAGGACAAAAGCAGCGTGTAGCCATCGCACGGGCAATTGTAGGCAAACCGGAAATCATCCTCGCGGATGAGCCAACCGGAAATCTGGATAGTGCAATGGGCAACGAAATTCTGAGCATTCTGCAACAGCTGAACGAAGGAGGCGCCACCATCGTCATGGTAACCCACGACGACGCCATGGCCAAACGCACGCACAGGCTTATCAGGCTGTTTGACGGAACGCAGGTATTTTAATTTTGAATCACGCTCAGTATTATGCTTCTAAACTATATCAAAATCGCCTGGAAAGTTTTGCTGCGGCATCCTTTCTATACATTTATTACGCTCTTCGGCATTAGTCTCACGCTTACGGTGCTGATGGTGCTTACTTCGTTTCTGGACCATTTGTTTGGAACACATTACCCTGAGGTTAACCGCGATCGCTCGCTTTATGTAGCCACGGTTATCCAGACCGATTCTGCAAAGACTTCCATGTCGTCCGGGCCCGCGACTTTTGATTTTTTGACCAAACACGTCAAGTCACTCAAATCGGCGGATAAGGTGGCTATCATGTCAAATTTCAGTTTTTCCAACACTTATATTAATGGGAAGAGGATTAAGCTGAACACGAAATACACGGATTCTGAGTTTTGGGATGTAATGGGTTTTGAGTTTTTGGAGGGAAAACCTTACAATGACAATAATATTAAAAATTCCGATCATGTGGCCGTTATTACTGATGCGCTGCGTGACCAGTATTTTGAAACTGGCGGCAAATCTGTTTTAGGAAAAGACATTGAAATTGAAAATATACATTACCGGGTTATTGGTGTGGTAAAAGGAAGTCCTCCAACGCGTATTTACAGTTATTCTGACATTTATTTTCCCTATACCGCGCCTAAAAGCAATTATGAAAACAAAGGACTGAGAGGCCGCTACATTGCGATCGCCACCGCCAAAGAAACCGCTGATATGCCCGCTATACAATCAGAATTTGACAGCAATATTTCCAGGATACCTTATTCAGAAATACATACTGAAAAGAATCTGACTGTTTTAGAAGTTAAAGCGGATAAGTATTTTGATCACTTCGTCAATACTTTTGCCAGAAGCAGCACGCAACGATTTTTGTTTTACACGGTGGTTAGCTTTGTAATACTCATGTTTATGGGGTTGCCCGCCATTAATCTCGTGAATGTCAATGTCAGCCGGATCTTGGAACGCGCTTCTGAGATTGGCGTCAGAAAAGCATTTGGTGCGCCTTCGTCTGCGCTGCTTTGGCAATTCATCATTGAAAACATTTTCATCACCTTCATTGGAGGCGCATTTGCACTGGCACTGTCCAGCCTGATCATTTACCTGATCAATTCCAGCGGCTGGATCGCGTACGCAGACCTCACGATCAACATTCCCGTCTTTGTAATAAGCCTTTCAGTATGCCTGTTTTTCGGGCTCCTTTCCGGCGTCCTACCCGCTTTCCGAATGTCGAGGTTAAAGATCGTAGACGCTTTGAAGGTGTAATTCTCCATTCAGTCATATAGCGCTGCTGCGCCCGCTCATTCAAAATTAAACATCATGCTTCAACACCTTTTCAAACTCATCTGGAATAAAAAGGGGACGCATTCCCTGCTTATTATCGAAATTCTCGCGTCTTTTCTGGTGCTTTTCGGAGTGCTGTCATTAATTGTTTTCAATGTTAGGAATTTTCTGCAACCTATTGGTTTTGAATATGAACAGGTCTGGAACCTGGATCTGGCCAGCAACCAGGATACAGTGGATGTGTCCCGGAAATTAACGAATGTAATGCAGCGGATCAGGTCTTATAAAGAAGTCGAAACGGCCTCAAGAATGAGCAGCAACGCGCCATTTTCGGCAAACCAGGTGAGCAGCTCGATCACTTATAATAAAGTATCCGTCGGAGCAGATTTTTACGCAACAGATCAGGATTTTAACAAGGTGCTCGACCTGCCATTGTTGAAAGGGCGTTGGTATAGGGAGGGTGACAGGGTTGCAAAATTCATTCCCATCGTCATTAATAAAAAGACGGAAGAAAAGCTGTTTTTAAATGAGACCTCATTGAATAAGATCATTAAAGTTGACGATAAGCGCTCTTATAAGGTTGTGGGCGTTGTGGAGAGTTTTAAAGCCAAAGGAGAGTTCATGTCGGACAGTCCGGCGCTGTTTGAAATGATTGCCAAGGATGATAGCTGGAATTCCAATGTCCTCATTAAGACAAAACGTGGCACCGATGCGAATTTTGAGGCACAACTGGTTAAAGACATGGCAGTGATGCTTCCCGGTTGGGGAATTGAAGTTAGTTATTTGAAGGAATCACGTCACAACCGGCATAATCTGACACTTGTTCCGGTAATTATATTTCTCATTGTAAGCGCGTTTTTGCTAACCAATGTTGCGCTGGGCTTATTCGGAATCCTCAATCTCAATATTTCGCGCAGAAAAAATGAGATCGGACTTCGTCGGGCAATGGGGGCAACGGAGGGCAAGGTTATCATTCAGTTTCTAGGAGAAATATGGGTGATAGCGACCTTTAGTCTGATTATCGGGTTGCTTTTTGCCATTCAGTTTCCGCTGATGAATGTGTTTGATCTGGATAGTGAAATTTACATCACTTCAATTTTCGCATCCATTGCCGTAATTTACATGATCGTTACGCTCTGCGCGTGGCTCCCGAGCAAACAAGCGTCCAGGATTCATCCGGCGTTGGCGTTGCACGAGGAGTAGGTGAAACAAGTTTAGGTCGCCGATGCGATGAGCGGATGTTTGTGTAATGAATGATTGATTGAACGCCTCCTGAAATGCTACTGATAGTTGACGACGATTTAGCGATTCGTACTTCTTTGATCCTGCTGTTAAAAAAAGAGGGATTTGAGGTGAGAGGTGTGGGTTCGCCTGATGAAACTTTTGATATTTTAAAATCGGTAACGCCGGAGCTGATCCTGCTGGATCTGAATTTCTCTATCGAAACTTCGGGAAAGGAGGGAATGCAGCTTTTGCAGCAGATCAAGAAGCGTTATCCGGCCATTCCGGTGATCCTGATCACGGGCTGGGGGACTATCGACCTGGCAGTGAGGGGAATGAAAGAGGGTGCCATTGATTTTATTACGAAGCCCTGGCAAAACGATCATGTGCTGCAATCGGTCAGGACAATTCTAAATCTGTCACAGACATTGCCGCTTTCCGGCAGCAGGAAAAAGCTTGAACAGCAGTATCATTTCCAAAACATTGTAGGACAGGATCCTAAACTGCTGGAAATCCTGGAAACCGTCGGCAGGGTTGCTTCCACCGATGCGGCGGTGCTCATTACGGGTGAAAGCGGCACGGGGAAAGAGCTCATTGCTGAGGCGATTCATATGAATAGCAAAAGAAAATCCAGGCCGTTTGTAAAGGTAAATCTTGGTGGGATTTCTTCAACATTGTTTGAAAGCGAGCTCTTTGGGCACGTTCGCGGTGCTTTTACAGATGCCAAAACGGATAGGGTAGGCCGCTTCGAAATGGCGCATAAGGGTTCTATTTTTTTGGATGAAATAGGGGAGTTAGACTTATCGAGCCAGGTGAAATTGCTGCGTGTGCTGCAGGAGCGGACTTTTGAGCCATTAGGAAGTAGTAAGAGCCGTACGGTTGATGTGCGTGTGATTTGCGCCACAAACCGGAATTTGGAAGAAATGGTCGCCCAGGGAACATTCAGAGAAGATCTTTATTACCGTATCAACCTCATAACAGTTAAACTGCCGGCGCTTCGGGAACGGCCGGACGACATTCCATTGCTTTCCGAATTTTTTGTTAACAATCTAAAAATCATCTACCAACGCCCCAATTTACGGCTTAGCCCGGCCGCAATGAAATGGCTGAAAACATTGCAGTTGCAGGGAAATATCCGTCAGTTAAAAAACCTGGTCGAGCGCACGGTATTACTTTCCAGCTCGGAAACGCTTGATATTGCAGATCTGCAACGAAATCTGAGCGGAGGTGCGCAGCCATCTGCCCAAAAAAATCTTCCGGAAGTAGGCGCGATCACTTTGGAGGAAATGGAATACCAAATGATCGCAAAAGCCATGCAGTTTCATCAGAATAAGGTCAGTAAAGTGGCCCGATCGCTAGGGATTACCCGGTTTGCACTTTACCGCCGGCTTGAAAAATATGGTATTTCCTACGAATCGGAGGACGCATGAGATTATCAACAAAGGCCAAATACATCCTTTATATTTTGGCATTGCACATTGTTCTGGTCTTCTTGGTTTACAAAATTCTGTATCAGGATAAAGTGCTTTTCATTGGGTTCTGAGGTGTTTTTGCTGCTTTCTGCGATCGTTTCCATTCAGATTTACCGAAATTTTATGCAACCTATCCAATTTGTGAAATCCGGGATCGAGGCCATTAAGGACAAAGATTTTTCCATAAAATTCGTCCCGACCGGCAAGGGTGAGGTCGACACATTAATTGAAGTTTACAATCTAATGATAGACCAGCTTCGCGAGGAGCGCACACGCTTGCACGAGCAGCATTTTTTTCTTGAAAAACTCATTGCGGCGTCACCGATTTCCATTATTATCCTTGATTTTGATGAGAGAATCAGTTCCTTTAATGTGAAAGCAGAGGAATATTTCAAAGATGAAGCAGCGGGTTTAAAAGGGCTTTTGTTAGAGGAAACAAACAATGCATTGCTGATCGAACTCGCAGGTATTCAGGATGGTGAGTCGAAAATTGTGAAGACCAATGGCGTGGTTACTTTCAAAGTGCAGCGGTCGCATTTTATGGATCAGGGTTTTCGGCGTTCATTCCTGATGATCGAAGAGCTTACGAATGAACTGCTTGAATCAGAAAAAAATGCTTATGGAAAGGTGATCCGCATGATGGCGCACGAGGTCAACAATACATTAGGCGCCACGGACTCTATTTTGCAGACAACAACAACTATTCTTTCGGACGATTCCTATCAGGATCTCAGGGAAGCTCTGGTAATTGCCTCGGAACGCAATCAGCGGCTGACAAAATTCATGCGAAATTTTGCAGATGTGGTTCGGCTGCCAGCGCCGGTGCCCCTTCGCACGGATCTGAACAAATTTATAAGGGATATTGCCGTTTTCATGGAGCCAGCCGCCGCCAGCCATGGGGTTTCCATCCAGACATTCCTACCAGAGGAAGTGGTGTTCAAAAACCTGGATATCGGTCAAATGGAACATGTGCTTGTCAATGTTGTTAAAAATGCCATCGAAGCATGCAAACAGGGCAACGAGATCAGGATCGAAATTTCACAAAGCGATCTTACAATCAGGAATAACGGCAATCCCATCGAAGCCGAAGTTGGAGCCCAACTATTCAACCCATTTTTCAGTACCAAACACGACGGGCAAGGCATCGGCCTGACATTAACCCGCGAAATCCTGATCAACCACGGCTTCACATTTTCCTTGCAAACCAACGCAGACGGCTGGACAGTTTTTCGGATTGAAATGTAGGGGATTGGTAGGCTTTTTACCGAAGAATAATTGATATCTGACTTCTGATAAACGAAACTGAATTTGTAATTGCAAATGTGTTTCTTGATCACAAACAGCAAGCGCACGCGGATCATGAGAAGTAAGATAACAGGCGGAGAAACTGAATTTTTATTTGCAACTAAACTTCTCCAAAAGTATGATGTCAAATATTTTAAATGTAAGGAAACAGGTTTTATCCAAACTGAGAATCCCTTCTGGCTTTCGGAAGCTTACGAATCGGCTATAACAAAGCTTGACGTAGGCCTTGTGAATAGGAATGTTAACCTTGCAACTCAAACAGAGAAGATTCTTATCAAATTTTTCAATTACAAACAGAATTTCCTAGATTATGCTGGTGGATATGGGCTGTTCACGCGCATTATGCGAGACAAAGGCTTCAAGTTTTACAATACAGACAAGTTTTGCCAAAACCTGTTTGCGGAATATTTTGATTTGAAGCAGTTTTCCACGGGAACTTATTTCGAGCTGGTAACCGCATTTGAGGTGTTTGAGCACCTGGCCAATCCACTCGAAGAAATAGGTGAGATTCTTCAATTGTCCGATAACGTGCTCTTCACGACTGAGCTTCTTCCTGATGATCTGGAATCCTTCAAAAATTGGTACTATTTATCTGCTGAGACAGGGCAGCACATATCTTTTTACAGCCTGGAATCTTTAAAATATCTAGCCCTGTATTTCGGTAGAAATCTTTATACTAATAGGAGGACAACACATCTGTTAACTAAAAGAAAGCTGGATTCTGATCCATTCTATGTGCCGGTTGTAAGGGAGCCGTTTCTGCTTCGTAAAGCCAGAAAGTATGTGAGAAGAAATGATGAAAAAGGGCAAATTTACATGGAAAGCCTGATTGGCCACGATTGGAATTTAATAAAAGATAAGTTAAATAGCTAACACACAATCAAACCTTGCGAACCCGGATTGCGAACGCGTTTGCTGGATTGCCGACCATCATTTGCCGGATATCTGCGTCTGTGAAACCTTTCGTTTTCAGCAAGGGCAGCAGCTTGTCTGAGATTGTGGTGTAGCCTCGGAAATCGCCACCGTTTGGTTCGCCGGGGCGATACCAGCCTGCATCATGAGAAACGAGTATTTGTTTGATGAAACCTTGTTGTTTCAGAAATGAAATTAGTTCGGCGCTTTTTTCAACATTGTCTTCATTAACACCGTCCAGGCTGATCCAGCAACCACTTTTCCCGATACTTTGAAAATCATCATTGCTTCCGCTGGCATGTACCCAAACGAATGCAGTAGCACTAACGCCAGATTTTAGCAAAATGTCAAGTTCCTCTTGGGCCGGAGTTGCGGGTCCGGTGTGTGAACAAATTGTAAGGCCTGTTTTTAAATGGGTAAGTGCCGCTGCTTTAATGAGTTTTTGATGGATTTCAGAAAGTGGTCCGCTATTGACACCTGTTTTAATGAAGCCCGGCTTAATTCTTGTTCCCTCAATGCCATTTTCAAATTCAGCAATCCAGCGGTTGGCTAGCTGTTCTGCGGTTTCTTTGAATGCGAATGCAGGTAAATATTTGTTATCCGAGGCACCATAGTAGCCTGTATTCGTCAAGATATTTAACCCGGATTTTTCTGATAACTTTTGAAGCAACAAAACGTCCCTGCCAATGTACGCCGGTGTACATTCCACGAAACTCTGAATGCCACGCTTTTTGATCTCCGATAAATGGGGAAGCGCCTTTGCTATAACTTCATCATGTTTCCACCTATCCGCCGAAATCTTGTCCCCCCCGATAAAATCAACAAGAACATGCTCATGAATAAGCGTCACGCCCAGATTGGAGACATTAATTTTCCCATTAACACTATTGGTAAATGGCTCTTCAAAAGAAAACTCGGTCAAAAACGGCAGGCCAGCACAAGCAGTAATAAAATGCCTTCTTGATAAAGTTTGTTTTGATGGTTTATTGTTTGCTTCCATCACATTTTAAAATGATTATTGATTCACCTCACAAGAACCACAAACTTACTTCATCAGCAACGCAACTCTACTCAATCAGGATAAACGGTGTGGGGCTGAATGAAATGATAAAGATAATCAATGCGCAGATGCCGAGGATGATGCGGGGGGCGTCGAGTGGCTCGTTTTCATCTGTTTCAGGATGGCGGATGCCCAGGAAGCGTCCCAAAATAAATATAAATGGCAAAAATCCTGTGGAACCCTGCCAATCCGGGCGGATATAAGAAACGGCGAATTGGCCTACTACAACGATTAAACTTAACATTAAGCCCGTCATCGGACTGTCACTGGCCCTTTTGAAACAGATATAGAGGAAATAAATGTAGATCGCCAGATAGAAAAAGCGCTCGTAGAAAACAGCATTATTTCCTGTTGCAAACGACTCAGCGGTGAAAAGCCCTAAACCTGCATAAAACGCGAAAAATCCGAACAGGATTGGCGCTACAATATCAAACCTTTTCTTGCCTATTAAGCCATAAAGAATGTGTCCGCCATCCAGTTGGCCAATTGGAATAAGATTGAGCGATGTGAAGAAAAGCGCCAGATATCCTGCGAAAATGTATGGATAGTGGATCATTTCGTAAGCGTGCGGCAATCTGGCCGGATCTGCAATGTAAGTTTTGAATAACCAAAAAAGAATGTTGTCTCCCAAGGCGATGTTACCTGACGCATTTTCATACGCAAATTGCGGGTAACTCAAACCAAAACGAGCATATTCGGGATGTATGGAAAAGATATATTCGGGCGGAGGCAAATGGGTAAAGCCATACCAAAGCACAACCAAGGCAGCAATAAAGCCTGCCAGCGGGCCCGCAATGCCGATATCAAAGAATTTCAAACGCGAACGGACCACGGATTTAATGCGAATAAACGCGCCCATTGTGCCTATGCTGTTTGAAATACCAAACCAAAGAGGAATGTAGTAAGGAAGCGTGACCTTTACCTGATGCATCCTGGCGACAAAATAATGCCCGAATTCATGAATGGTCAAAATCGCCAGGAAAGGAATTGAGAATTGAAAACCGTGCTGAAACTCAGGCCATCCTAATAATTTGACTGTTTCATCGGTGACCGGTTTCTCGGCACCCTTGCCCATCAGCAGATAGGCGAAATCGTATACAAAAGAAAAAATGTTGCCATACATCCATTCCGCCCCAGCCATGGTGGTGGTAATGATCGTCAATACAAAAAGAACGGCCTGGATGATGTAGGTGCGTGTGCTAGACTGCATAGTCTTTGAGATATTCCAAAATGGTTACAGGTTTCTGGACGTGGATAGTGTCAATGCCCAATTTTGACGCAGCTTCAATGTTGGCCAGATTATCGTCCAGAAACAATGTTTCCTCTGCTTTGAGGCCTGCCTGCTCCAACACTTTTTGATAAATCCGTGGATCAGGCTTCATTAAGCCCATTTCATAAGAAAGGAAAACGGTTTCGAAAAGATCTTCCAGTTTTTCGATTCCCGTTGACGCTTCAAGGATTTTATTGACTTGCGTAATGTGGATCGAACTGGTGTTACTGAGGAGAAAAAGACGATAATTTTTGGCAAGATTTTGAAGCAGCTCCACGCGCTCGGGAGGAAGATCCAGCAGCAGGCTGTTCCAGGCTGTATCAATAGCTTCGTCGGAAAGGTCAGAGAAGTCGAGGATTTTTCTGACGTAATTGCGAAACCCGGCTTCATCCAGCTCACCGGTTTCAAATTGCCGGAAAAGCGCATTTTTACTAAATAGTTCAAGAATTTCTGCTTGTTCCCTGCCGCTTAATTCCGCAAATGACTTCGACGCAACTGGCACATCAATATTCAGAATTACGTCGCCAAGGTCAAAAATGATATTCTTTATTTTGCTATTCTTCATCGTTCCGGTTATTCAACAACTACACCCATTGCACAGAACTTCTCAATGCGCTGGTCAATCCTGTCCTGATGCTCGATCGCCGCCAGCTCATTGATGTTTTCCAGAATCACCCTTTTTAGCTCCTCAGCCATCCAGTTATGATCCAAATGAGCCCCGCCGAGCGGTTCCGAAATAATGCCGTCGATCAGGTTATTCTTTTTCATATCCTTAGCGGTAATTTTCATCGCTTCGGCTGCCTGCTCTTTGAAATCCCAGCTTCTCCAAAGGATCGCCGAACAGTTTTCAGGAGAAATCACAGAATACCAGGTGTTTTCCAGCATTAAAACGCGGTCGCCGATCGCAATTCCCAGCGCACCGCCCGAAGCTCCTTCGCCGATCACAATACATATTACCGGCACTTTCAACATGAACATTTCTTTCAGGTTGCGTGCAATAGCCTCACCCTGACCGCGTTCTTCTGCTTCCATTCCAGGAAATGCACCCGGCGTATCGATGAGGGTAACAATGGGTTTATTGAATTTTTCAGCCAGCTTCATCAGGCGCAATGCCTTGCGATAACCTTCCGGATTAGGCATACCAAAATTCCGGTGCTGCCTTTGCTTCGTGTTGCGGCCTTTTTGTTGTCCTATAAGCATGAAAGACTGTCCACCTACATTGGCAAGTCCGCCAATAATAGCCGGATCATCCCGAACCTGGCGGTCACCGTGCAATTCGATAAACTCATCGCAGATCAGCTCAATATAGTCAAGCGTATATGGACGGTCCGGATGGCGCGAGAGCTGCACACGCTGCCAGCGCGTAAGATTCTCAAATATTTCCTTTCGAAGATCTGTTATATTGTTTTCCAATAAGGAAATGGCGCCAGAAAAATCCACATTATTATTTTGCGCCAGTGTTTTCATTTCTTCGAGCTTGCGTTCGAGCTCGGCCATAGGTTTTTCGAAATCCAGGTATGTTCTCATATTCAGGTTCTTATTTGGTTGGCAATGGGGCAGCTTAAAGTTCGTAAGTGCGTCCCCTTAATGGTATTTCTACCGATTTATAGCCGTTTTCTTGAATTTTACTTTGAAAATCAGCCATGCTTTGCTGCTCTCCATGCACCAGAAAAATGCCTTTGAGCTTTTCCGGATCTTGTATTTTAATGAATTTCAAAAGATCGTTCTGATCTCCGTGGCCGCTAAATACGTCAATTTTTTCAATATTAGCCAAGACCGGCAACTGCTTTCCGCGAATTGAAATCGTGTCCTGCCCATTCAGAAGCCGCCATCCCAGCGTGCCCTCGGAAGCATAGCCAATCATCAGGATCGTAGCATAAGGATTACCAATGTTGGCCTCCACATGCTGTTCCACGCGGCCGCCCTGGACCATGCCTGACGATGAAATGATAATGCAGGGCTCGTTGTAATTGGAAACGGCCTTGCTGGCATCTGAACTTTCGAGATAAATAAGGTTGTCGAAATCAAAAAGCATATCATTGTCATCCTGAAAAGTCCGCGCTTCCTTGTTGAGCATTCTCACGTGACGCTGGTACACTTTCGTGCTGCTATGCGCCAGCGGACTGTCGGAAAAGACTTTTAAATATGGAAAAGAATGATCCATGTAGATCTTGTTCAATGTATAAAGGAGCGCCTGCGTGCGTCCCACACTGAATGAAGGGATTATTAATCTGCCCGGAATGTCAATGCAAGTTCTTTTGATGACGTCAGCCAACGCTTCCACTGGAGAGCCCTGGTCTTCATGCAGGCGGTTTCCGTAAGTTGATTCACAGATCAGATAGTCAACCTGAGGAATTTCCTGCGGATCAATCAGCAATGGATAGTTGCTCCGGCCAATGTCTCCCGAGAAGCAAATGCGCTTTTTCTGTCCGTCTTCATAAACTTCCAGGACAATATGAGCGGCTCCCAGCAAATGTCCGGCCGCGTAAAAAACAATCGTAACATTATCCGCTATGCGGTAGCGCTGGCCAAAAGCAACCGGCACAAAGTTGTCCAACGCCTCATTTACGTTCTTTTCAACGAAATAATCCATCGGAACTTCCCGCTTTTTCTTGCTTCTCTTCTTAGCAGAACCATTCATGCGCGCATTCAGGCGCTTCTGGTGCAAATTGGCAGCGTCTTTTAAAAGGAGTGAAGTGAGCGCTAATGTGGGTTCAGTACAAACAACCCTTCCCTCAAATCCATATTTATACAAATTTGGAATGTTGCCCGAGTGGTCAATGTGAGCGTGTGTTAAAAGGACTGTATTGATTAAACTCGCATCAAATGGGAATACACTTTTTTGCTCCTCATATCTGGTTTTTCTACCTATCTCGTCTAAGTCAAAGTCAGAGCCGCAGTCAATTAAAATTCGGTAATCATCTGTCTCTAAAAGAAACATGCTACCTGTCACCTGCTGCGCAGCTCCCCAAAATGTCAATTTCATACGTTGGAAATGGGGTGTATCTTACAAAAGTACCAAAAACCGGCTGAGATTTGGAGATTACTTACTAGTTTAGATTTGGTATCTTCTCTTTCTGTGTGAAAGTCACCCTGCTAAACTAATATGAAATCCGGCCTGTTTTTGTTTTTTCTTTTTTTCTGTTTTAATGTTAATGCCCAAAATATAGACAGTATCGCGCTCAATAACCTCCGCGATGCCGTGCTGGAACTCGAAAACAGCGAATTGATGCGAAGCGGTTCCCTGTCTGTCAGTGTAAAAAAAGTAAAAGAAGCTTCGAATGTCTTTGCATTGAACACAGAACGCTCCTTGCCATCTGCGTCCACATTGAAATTGGTCTCGACAGCAACCGCGTTGGCTGTGTTTGGTGGTGATTTCAAATTCCAAACATTCCTGGAACACGACGGCGTGATCAGAAACGATACATTAATCGGCAATTTGTACATTCACGGAACCGGCGATCCGTCCCTGGGAAGCGAGCGCTTCAAGGGTTATCCAACAGGAATTGAAATGCTTAGCCGATGGACTGCAGCCGTCAAAAAAACTGGAATCCGCTACATCAAAGGAAAGGTCATCGCCGACGCTTCTTTCTTTGATACCGAAACTATCGCCAGCACCTGGATTTGGGGTGATATAGGAAATTATTACGGCGCCGGTGTCTCAGGATTAAATTTCAATGAAAATCTATACAAAATAAAATTTAACCCAGGTGCCGACTTTGGTGATCCGACAACCTTTCTGGGCATCGAACCAGCGATTCCATATCTTACATTTGTAAACCAGGTTACTACGGGTGAAAGAGGCTCCGGCGACCAGACTATTGTTTATAGCAGCCCGTTGGGAAATGCAGTTGTGCTTACTGGCACCATTCCGACGGGTTCGCCCGTTTTTTCTGTCAAAGGTTCAATCCCAAATCCGGCAGAATATGCAGCTTATGCTTTGAAAACCAGTCTCATCAGTGCAGCAATAGGGGTGGGGGAAACCAGCATGCCACAACCCGGAATGCCTGTTGCGACAGCCAATCCGAAAACAATCCTGGACAAATACGATTCGCCGCCACTGCGCGATTTATGTCAGCAGACAAATTTCTGGAGCATCAACCTTTATGCAGATGCGTTTTTCAAACAAGCAGGAAAGCGACTTGCAGGTAAATCAGCATTTGACGACGCTTCCAAAGCGATAACTGCTTATTGGTCAGGCAAGAATGCAGATTTGAGGGGATTTTATATCAAAGATGGCAGTGGCCTTTCACCATCCGGCTCCATCACGACCAATAGCCTCACGGACATTTTGAATGTTGCGAATAAGGATGCCAGTTTCAATGATTTTTACAAAAGCATTGCCGTGCTCGGACTAAACGGCACGGTGCGAAACTTGGGAAAAGGCACCAAAGCAGCTGGTAATATGCATGTTAAGAGCGGGTCCATCGAAGGAACCCGCGCTTATGCAGGCTATGTTACGTCGAAATCGGGCTCGTTACTCAGCTTTTCAATCATTGCCCACAAATACATGCCGGGCAGCAACCGTGTCATCACCGATTCGCTCGTAAGGATCATGACACTTATGGCTGATTTATAATTCTTACTGGACTTTCTCGATCACCAGGTTATGGTTAGTATAAATGCAAAGATCAGCAGCAACAGTTAACCCCTCACGCACCATTTCTTCCGCAGTAAGGTGTCCTGCATGTTTTTTCAAAGCCTGCGCTGCTGACAGTGCATAATTTCCGCCCGATCCAATGGCCGCAATGCCGTTTTCAGGTTCAAGCACATCGCCCGTTCCTGAAATCACGAGGATTTCTTCCTTATTGGCGGTGATCATCATGGCCTCTAATTTTCGCAGGTAACGGTCTGTCCGCCAATCTTTTGCGAGTTCAATAGCAGCGCGCTTCATATTGCCGCCGTAAGCATTCAGTTTCTCTTCAAATTTTTCAAGAAGCGTAAAGGCATCTGCTGTTGATCCTGCAAACCCCACAAGGATTTTTCCGCCCATCAGCGTCCGGATCTTTTTCACATTGCTTTTTGCAACTGTATTACCCATTGTAGCCTGGCCATCTGCGCCCAGGGAAACCGTTCCGTTATGAAGCACCCCCAGGACGGTGGTCGAATGTATTTTTTCCATAAATTGATTTTATACTAATTCTTTTAAACCCTAACAAAACAAAAGTGCCAGGTCGAGAAACCTGACACTTTGTACATTTATTAAATCATTGCAATTGAAATCTACTACTTTTTGATAATGTCAAGGATCAAATCCTGCTTTGCAGACATTTTCTGTTGTTCAGTCAACATTGACTCTTGCATTCTAGACAAAAAATCCTGCTTGGCCGACATTGCTTCCTGCGTGACAAACATTGTTTCCTGTTTTTCGGAGAGTAAACTTTGAATCGCTTTTATAGAGTCCTGGTTTGCGAGCACGTCTTTAAATTGCGAGTCCATTCCATCTAGCTTGATTTCAATGTTATCAATCCTTCCAGACATTTTAAGCTGATTTTTAAGCAAAAATGTAACATTGTCATTTTGCTTATCAAGAACCCGACTAATTTTTAACGTCAATTCACTAAGCTTATCCTGTTTCACTAGCAATTCGGAAATCACAGGTTCTAATTGATCTAACCTTTTGTCTGCGTTCATAGTGTGTTTGTGTTTTGATATGATTAATTGTTTTCTGTTAAACCAACATGCTCATCGGCTCTTCAAGCAACTTCTTAACTGCTAGCAGGAATTGAGCGCCTAGTGCTCCGTCTACTACGCGGTGATCTGCGGAAAGCGTTACTTTCATGATGTTTTGCGGGTAAACCGTTCCATCTTCTTTGAAAGCTGCCACTTTCTTTATCGCACCGATGGCCAGAATACAGGAATCTGGCGGGTTAATGATCGCGGTGAATTCATCTACGCCAAACATGCCCAGGTTTGAGATCGAGAACGTGTTTCCTTCCCAGTCCTTTGGCTGCAATTTTTTGTCTTTCGCTTTTCCGGCAAGATCCTTCACTTCGCCTGAAATCGTAGACAATGTTTTCTTGTCAGCATCGCGGATTACCGGAACCAGCAAACCTTCGTCCACTGCCACGGCAACACCAATATTCACGTAATTATATCTTCTGATTTTGTCTCCTAACCAGGCAGAGTTAACCGCAGGATGTTGTTTCAAAGCAACTGCACAAGCCTTGATGACCATGTCGTTGAATGAAATCTTCGCTGGGCTCACCTCGTTAAGCTGCGGTCGCAATGCCATTGCCTTGTCCATGTTAATTTCCATGGTCACATAGAAGTGCGGCGCTGTAAATAAGCTGTCGCTCAACCTGCGCGCAATGGTTTTACGCATTTGTGAGATCGGCGAGTCTGTAAAGTCGCCAGTCGCAGGAGCGGCGGGCTGTTCGGCTTTCGCAGGAGCTGGCGCAGATGCCGCCTGAGCAGGCGCTTCTGTTTTTGCAGCAGCCGCTGCCGCAGCTGGCTTGAATTCATCCACATCACGTTTTACGATGCGGCCATTGTCGCCACTGCCGCCAACCTGGCTCAGATCAATTCCTTTTTCGTCTGCAAGACGTTTTGCCAATGGTGAAGCCTTGATCCTGTCACCCGAGTCGGCAACAGAAACCGTTTTGTCAGCCCCATTTGAGCTAGAATCAGCAGCAGGAGCCGCTTTTCCTTCGTCACTAGCTTCAATGTTCTCAACTTCCGCACCACCTTCGCCATTTTCACGGGCAAGCAATGCTTCCACATTCGCGCCCTCTTCACCGATCACAGCAATAATGCCGTCAACAGGAACAGATTCGCCATCTTTAATACCGATATATAGAAGCGTTCCGTCCTCGTATGCTTCCAGCTCCATGGTAGCCTTGTCAGTCTCAACTTCGGCCAGGATGTCACCTGATTTTACTTTGTCTCCAACTTTTTTCTGCCATCCTACCAATGTTCCTTCCTCCATCGTGTCGCTCATCTTCGGCATTCTGACAACGACTGCATTGATTTTTTCAGCCGAAGCAGCAGGAGCAGGTTTTTTTGCAGGTTCTGGTGTAGCTGTTTCAACAGCCGGAGCGGCTGCCGCAGGAGCAGATTTTGACTCTTCCTTAGCGGGTTCTTCAACGCTTGCTCCATTAGAAGCGCCATTAGCCGAACCACCTTCTAGCAATGATTTATAGTCTTCGCCTTCGGCACCAACAACAGCCATAATGCCGTCTATCGGAACCGCATCGCCCTTATTAACGCCAATGTAAAGAAGAGTGCCGTCATAATAGGATTCAAGATCCATCGTCGCTTTGTCGGTTTCAACCTCAGCAATGATCTCACCTGATTTTATTTTATCGCCAACTTTTTTGTGCCATTCTGCGATAACACCTTCTTCCATGGTGTCGCTCATCTTGGGCATACGAATTACTTCTGCCATATCGCTTGTTAAGGTATTTTAGTTTCTTGGTCAAAAAATTAGAATTCAGTCAAAATTACAATAAAACGCGAATAGGTGTGACCTTTCACTTCATAAAATTGACCAAAACAACGCTTGGCTGAACTTTTGTGATTTAATCAATTGATTTTCAACACGGCCATAAACGCCTCTTGCGGGATTTCCACATTACCAACCTGGCGCATGCGTTTTTTACCCTTTTTCTGCTTTTCAAGCAGCTTTCTTTTACGGGAAATATCACCGCCATAACACTTCGCCAAAACGTCTTTCCGCATCGCTTTCACGGTTTCACGAGCAATGATCTTCTGGCCAATAGCCGCCTGGATCGCAATTTCGAACATTTGACGAGGGATCAGTTCTCTTAACTTTTCGCAGAGTTTTTTACCCCATTCATAAGACTTCGTTCGGTGAACTATGGCTGAAAGCGCATCAACCGGCTCGCCATTCAACATGACGTCCAGTTTCACCATATCGGATTCCTGATAGCCGGATAGTTCGTAATCCAGCGATGCATAACCTCTTGAAATGGTCTTCAACTTATCAAAAAAGTCAAAAACAACCTCTGCAAGCGGAATCAAAAATTGTAGCTCAACGCGCTCGGAAGTAAGGTAAACCTGGTTTTTCAGAATTCCCCGCTTATCCATACAAAGGTTCAGGATAGGACCAATATAATCCGACTTCGTAATGATCTGTGCATTGATATATGGTTCCTCAATCGAATTAATGTGATTAGGATCAGGCATTTCCGATGGAGCGCTGATATTTAGTAACTGGTTCTTCGTATTCAAGACGCGGAACTGCACCGAAGGGACCGTAGTGATGACAGTCATATCAAATTCCCGTTCCAGACGTTCCTGAACGATTTCCATATGCAGCATCCCAAGGAAACCGCAACGGAACCCGAAGCCCAATGCCGCAGATGTTTCCGGTTCCCACACAAGCGCTGCATCATTCAGTTGGAGCTTTTCCATTGCCTCGCGGAGTTCTTCGAACTCGCTCGTGTCAACCGGATAAATACCAGCGAAAACCATTGGCTTAACTTCTGAAAAGCCCACAATTCCTTCACTTGCAGGCCTGTCAATGTGCGTAAATGTGTCGCCTACTTTAACTTCCTTAGCGACTTTAATCCCCGAGATCAAATAACCAACGTCGCCGCATTCCACCACTTGCTTTGGAATCTGTTGTAATCCAAGTGTCCCGATCTCATCGGCAATGTATTCCTTGCCCGTCGCCATAAATTTAACGCGGTCACCTTTTCTGATCGTCCCGTTTTTAACCCGGAAAATAACTTCGATTCCGCGATATGAATTGAAAACGGAGTCAAAAATAAGTGCTTGCAATGGTGCAGCCGGATCGCCAACCGGCGCTGGAATTCTTTCAACAATCGCATTCAGGATGGCCTCAATGCCGATTCCTTCTTTTCCGCTTGCCGGAATAATGTCCTCCCGCTCGCAGCCGAGCAGGTCCACCATTTCGTCTTTGATTTCCTCCGGCATTGCGCCTGGTAAATCTATTTTATTTAAAACAGGAATAATAACAAGGTCATGATTGATCGCCAGATACAGGTTGGAGATCGTTTGGGCTTCTGTTCCCTGAGAAGCGTCTACGAGCAGCAATGCACCTTCGCAAGCCGCAATAGAACGGGAAACTTCGTATGAAAAATCAACGTGGCCCGGGGTGTCAATCAGGTTAAAAGTATATTCTTCTCCTTTGTAGGGATAAGTCATTTGGATCGCATGGCTCTTGATCGTGATGCCTCGTTCACGTTCCAAATCCATGTTATCGAGTAACTGCGCCTGCATGTCGCGCTTGCTTACAGTATTTGTGAATTCCAGCAAACGATCTGCCAGTGTGCTTTTCCCGTGGTCAATATGGGCAATAATGCAAAAATTACGAATTTTCTTCATGAAAGTAGTTACTGTTCCAACGCCCTGCACGTAAAAGTCTGATGCAAAGCATCTGCAAAATTACGAGGGTAATTAATATTTCAACAGCTTTTCTCATTGAACTTCAAACTTAAAGCAAATACTTCCGCAGAAACCGTTGCAGGTTGTCTTTTCAATTGATGTAAATATCCAGGTCAGCTCGGCGCAATCACTTAAAGTAAATTATTTAATCATTTGATTAAATAATTTGTATAACTAAATTCTTTCTCCTAGTTTTGAGGCACTAATTCATTCAATTACAAATGGCGAAAGTTGTGAAGGCAGAAATTGACCTGTCGACGGAGGAGAAAATTAAGGAAGCTGCCAGCAAAGTTTTTACCAAAAAAGGATATGGTAACGCGCGGACAAGGGACATTGCGGAAGAAGCTGGGATCAATCTGGCGTTGCTGAATTACTATTTCAGGAGTAAGGAAAAGTTGTTTGACATTGTTATGGCGGAGCGGATCCAGAAGCTCTTTGGGATTTTAACCCCTATATTGAATGATACGGCAACAACATTGGAAGAGAAATTTGAAAAAATAACGGAAAACTATATCAACATGCTGATCGAACATCCGGACCTTCCGATCTTCGTTTTGAGCGAGTTAAGGAATGATCCCGAGCGTTTCGCAGATAGGTTGCAGGCGAAAACGCATTTGACGCAATCGGTTTTTGTGAAGCAGTTACAGGAAAAAGGGACCGAAATCCACCCGTTTCATTTCCTGATGAATTTGCTCGGAATGATCATCTTTCCTTTCGTGGGGAAACCCGTTCTGCAAACCGTTACCGGCGGAGAAGAAAATTACCTGGCGTTGATGGAACAGCGTAAAAAGCTGATCCCGGAGTGGCTCAAAATGATGCTGGCGAAAGCGTAAATTTTTTTGGTTTATAATTAATCAAATGATTAAATAAAACGAATAAATAAAATGATTAACCCATTTCGAATCTGTTTGTTTATACTGCTTAGTCGGCTAACCATTGTCGCTGCCTTTGCGCAAGATAAAGTCTTGACGATCAACGATTCCTACATGCTCGCACGGAAGAATTATCCGCTGATCAAGCAATATGAACTGATCCGCAAAACAGAAAATTTCTCGGTAGAAAATGCTGCGAAGGGTTATTTGCCGCAAATTTCTGTCTTGGGGCAGGCAACTTATCAATCCGCGGTAACGGAATTTAAGCTTCCCATCGCGATTCCGGGCGCAGAGTTTCCCAGCATCAGTAAGGATCAATATAAGGTTTACGCAGAGGTTAGTCAGACCATTTATGATGGGGGAGCGGTGCGCACGCAGATTGAGTCGCATAAGCAGAACGCGATCATGGAAACCCTAAAAGTGGAAGTGGAAATTTATAAGTTGAATGAGCGCGTAAACCAGATCTTTTTCGGAATACTAATGCTGGACGAACAATTGAAACAAAATGCGCTTTTAAAAAAGGACATTGAGCTGGGAGTTAAGAAGATACAAGCCTTCATTGACAACGGAACAGCATTCAAAAGCAATGGAAACACGCTCAAAGCCGAATTGCTGAAAACCGAACAGCGCGCCACGGAACTTGCGTCTAACCGCAAAGCGTATCTCGATATGCTGGGCTTGCTAATAGGCCAGGATTTAGCTGGATCGACAGTTTTAGCGAAGCCTGAAACGGTTTCACTGGAGGGTGATATGAGCCGACCCGAATTGCGACTTTTCGATTATCAGCGTCAAAATCTTGACATTCAAGACAAATTATTAAAAGTGAAAAATCGTCCCAAGCTGAATTTCTTTTTTCAGGGCGGTTATGGACGGCCTGCGCTCAACATTCTCAACAACGGATTCGACCCCTATTACATTACCGGGATCCGCCTGAATTGGTCGCTGTCAGGGTTATATACGGCAAAAAATGACCGTGCGCTCATCGCAAATAACCGGGAGTCCATTCAAGTGCAGCAGGCGGTCTTTGTATACAACACAAATCTGAGCCTGAAACAGCAAAATGCGGATTTGATCAAACTGGAAAAATTATTGGAATCTGATAATGAGATCATTGCATTGCGCGAAAGTGTGAAGACGACCGCGGCTGCGCAGTTGGAAAACGGCGTGATCAACACGAATGATTATTTGAGGGAGGTCAACGCGGAGGATCAGGCGAGGTTGAGCCGCATTTTGCATGAAATACAACTGTTGATGTCAACTTACAATGTGCGTACAACACTAGGACAAAATATTGATCAATAAACATTTACAAAAATTATTAGCAGTAAATATTCAGAAATAATGAAGACAACCGGATTTATTTTAATGATAGCCATGGCCGTTGTCGGCTGCAAGGGCAAAGAGAACGTATATGATGCTTCGGGCACGTTTGAAGCCATCGAAACAATTGTTTCGGCAGAAGCAACCGGCCGGATTATCGAATTCAAGCTGGAAGAAGGACAATTGCTGAAAGCGGGTGAAAAAGTGGGTTATATCGACAGTCTGCCCCTGTATTTGAAGAAGAAACAACTCGAAGCGCAGATAAAGGCAACAGGCAGTAAGTTACCCGACATTGTGGCGCAAACCAATGTGTACAAACAGCAACTGGCTGTTTCCCAGACGAGACTGGATAATTTGCTCCATGAACAAAAACGCATTCAGAACCTGCTCAAAGCCGATGCGGCCACGCCAAAACAATTGGATGACATTAACGCGCAGATCAGTGAGTTGCAAAAACAACTGGAAGTCATCAATCGCCAGGATGCTGCGCAAGCGTCTGTGCTGAGGACGCAAACTTCGGGGTTAAGGGCGGACGTGGTTCCGTTATATGTTCAGATTGAGCAGGTTAATGATCAGCTGGCAAAATCCAAAATCATGAATGAGGTTGGCGGCACCGTGCTTTCGAAATATGCGGAGGAAAATGAAATGGCCGTTGCAGGCAAGCCACTTTATAAAATTGCAGACCTGACTACGATCATTTTGCGTGCTTATGTGACTGGCGATCAGTTGACAAGCGTAAAGCTTAACCAAACGGTGAAAGTGCTGGTGGACGAGAAGGAAGGAAAATACAAAGAACTGCCCGGCACCATTGAGTGGATCAGTGACAAGGCGGAATTTACGCCCAAAACGATTCAGACGAAAGACGAGCGCGCCAATCTGGTTTATGCGGTTAAGATCAGGTTGAAGAATGACGGATTTTTGAAAATAGGCATGTATGGTGAAGTAATCCTTTGATATGGAAGCGGTTGTTGTCGAAAATATCACGAAGACTTATGGCAAGGGTAAAGTCCTGGCTGTGGATAATGTTTCCTTTTCCGTAAACAAAGGCGAGCTTTTCGGATTGATTGGCCCGGATGGAGCAGGTAAGACGAGTATTTTCAGAATGCTGACGACATTGTTACTGCCTGACGAAGGCTCCGCAACTGTGGACGGGTTCAATGTTGTCACGGATTTCAAACAGATCAGGAGTTCCGTGGGCTATATGCCAGGAAAATTTTCGCTTTACCAGGATCTTACCATCGAAGAAAACCTGAATTTTTTTGCAACGGTTTTTGGCACAACGGTGACTGAAAATTATCATTTGATCCAGGACATTTATGTTCAGATAGAGCCATTTAAAAAGCGTCGCGCGGGAAAACTCTCGGGAGGAATGAAGCAAAAACTCGCGCTATGCTGTGCATTGATCCATAAACCGACCACATTGTTTCTGGACGAGCCGACCACCGGTGTTGACCCTGTTTCGCGGAAAGAATTTTGGGAAATGCTGCGAAGATTGAAAAAACAAGGCATAACCATCATTGTGTCAACCCCTTACATGGACGAAGCCGCCCTTTGCGACCGGATCGCATTAATTCAAAACGGAAAGATTTTATCTATTGACACGCCCGATAATGTCACAAGATCCTATCCTGCAAATCTTTACGCCATTAAGGCGAATGAAATGTACCGCTTGCTGAAAAGTCTGGAAACTTTCCCGGACAGGCTAAACAGCTATGCTTTTGGAGAATATGCCCATGCGACTTTCAGGTCTGAGAAATTAGATACAGCGCATTTGGAGCATTTCCTGACGGATAAGGGGCTTTCGGGAATTGAGATCAAGCGCATTCCTGCAACCATTGAGGATTCATTTATTAAACTATTAAACTAAAATCCAGCGCTGCTGACGGTTATGGAGGAAAAAGTCATTGTATGTGACAAGCTGACGAAGCGTTTTGGCTATTTTATTGCTACGAATGAGATTTCTTTTGAAGTGAACAAAGGTGAAATTTTCGGCTTCCTGGGCGCAAACGGCGCGGGCAAAACCACTGCTATGCGCATGCTCTGCGGTTTATCAGCCCCGACATCCGGCTCAGCAACCATTGCAGGCTATGATGTTTATAGCGAAACCGAAAAGATCAAACGGAACATCGGCTATATGAGTCAGAAATTTTCACTTTACGAAAACCTGACAGTGCTGGAAAACGTCGAGTTTTTTGGTGGTATTTACGGGCTGACGGATCAGGAAATTAAAGAAAAGACAGAAGAGCTGGCCAGCAAGCTGGGGTTAAAAAGTGAGATGAAAAAACTCGTTGGTTCGCTTCCTTTGGGCTGGAAACAAAAATTATCATTTTCAGTTGCTGTACTGCACGAACCGAAAATCGTTTTCCTGGACGAGCCGACGGGAGGCGTTGATCCGGTAACGAGACGTCAGTTCTGGGATTTGATTTATGAGGCCGCGGATCGCAGAATTACGGTTTTCGTGACAACTCATTATATGGACGAAGCCGAATATTGCAATCGTATATCCATCATGGTGGACGGCAGAATAGAGGTTTTGGACACGCCGGCAAATCTGAAAAAGCAATTTCAAGCCAACTCGATGGACGAAGTGTTTTATCAATTAGCGAGAAGCGCAAAAAGAGCAGATTCATGAAACAATTTATCGCATTTGTCAGAAAAGAATTTTTCCACGTTTTGCGCGACAGGAGAACATTGCTTATCCTTTTCGGGATGCCAATCGCCCAGATCCTGATCTTTGGTTTTGCATTAACCAATGAGGTGAAGGACTCCGAAATCCTTGTTGTGGATTATGCAAAAGACGATGCTTCACAACAGATCATTACTGAGATTGCGGCGAGCCGTTATTTTAACATTCGAAATGCCGCTTTGACGCATAAGGAGATGTTATCAACTTTTCAAAAAGGCAAAATCAAAGCCGTTATTGTCTTTCCGGCGAGCTTTAATCGTTATCTTTTACATAATAATCAGGCTCAGATACAGGTCATTACGGATGCTACGGACATTAATACAGCCAATATGATCACCAATTATCTGACCGCGATCATTAAAGATTACCAGGCCAAAATCAATGAAAATCTTTTGGTTCCTTATCAGATTATTCCTGAAACACGCATGCTTTACAATCCGCAACTCAAAGGCGCGCATGGTTTTGTGCCCGGCGTAATGGCGCTTGTATTAATGCTGGTTTCGGTGATGATGACTGCTATCTCCATTGTCAGGGAAAAGGAGATGGGAACGATGGAAATCCTCCTTGTATCGCCATTTAAGCCGGTTTTAGTAATTTTTGCAAAAGCATTTCCCTATCTGATCCTTTCACTGATTAATGTTACTGCGATCCTTTTTCTGAGTGTTTTTGCGCTTGACCTTCCGGTGAAAGGAAGCTTACTTTTGCTGTTTTTAGAAAGCACTTTGTTCATTATCACCTGTTTAGCGCTGGGGATTTTTATATCCATCAAAACCGATTCGCAGCAAATCGCCATGTTGATTTCCCTGATGGGCATGCTACTGCCAACCATGATGTTCAGCGGTTTCCTATTTCCCATTGAAAACATGCCGGTGCCGTTGCAGGTCATTTCCAACATTATTCCTTCGAAATGGTTTTACATTATTGTCAAATCCATCATGATCAAGGGGTTGGGCATTGGTTCGCTTTGGAAAGAAACGTTAATCCTGGCTGGAATGACGTTGTTTTTACTCACAGTAAGTTTAAAAAGCTTTAAAATCCGCTTGCAATGAGGACACTTCGATTTTTATTACGCAAAGAGTTCCGGCAGATTTTTCGGGATAAGGCCATCCTCACGCTCATATTTGTAATGCCTGTTATTCAGTTCATTGTCATGCCGCTGGCAGCGGATTACGAAGTCCGGAATGTCAACTTGGCGGTGGTTGACAATGATAAATCCACTTATTCCCAAAAGCTGGTTTCAAAAGTGATTGCTTCGGGTTACTTCAAATTGCAAGGATACAACAGCTCATTTAAGGAGGCATTTCAGTTAATTGAGTCCGATAAGGCCGATTTGATCCTGGAAATCCCACAGGGCTTCGAGCGGAATCTGATCCGGGAGGATAAGCAAAAGCTGTTCGTGGCGGTGAATGCAATTAACGGTACAAAGGCCAATCTGGGCGGAGCCTATCTGAGCAGCATTATTGGCAATTTTAATGCAGACATTCGCATGCAACTGGTTCAGCAGCCCAGATTCAGCCAGTTTCCGGTGATTGATGTGGTCGCTTCCAATTGGTTTAACCCGGCGCTGAACTACAAAGTTTTCATCGTACCGGGTATTCTGGCCATCCTGGTGACCATGATCGGAGGATTTCTCACAGCCCTGAACATTGTCAAGGAAAAAGAGGTCGGCACGATTGAACAAATCAATGTTACACCCATTAAGAAGCACATTTTTATCCTTGGAAAACTAATTCCATTCTGGATTTTAGCGATGATCGTTTTTACAATCGGACTGATTTTAGCACGCGTGATTTATGGGATCATTCCCATCGGCAACCTGCTTGTACTGTACGTTTTTATTGCCATTTACCTGCTTACCGTGCTTGGTTTCGGGCTTTTGGTTTCTACTTTTTGTGACACACAACAGCAGGCGATGTTCATCATGTTCTTTTTTATGATGCTTTTTATCCTGCTGGGCGGCCTATTTACATCTATCGACAGCATGCCTTACTGGGCCAAACTGATCACCCGCATCAATCCGGTCCGGTATATGATCGAAGTGATGCGGATGGTGATCTTGAAAGGCAGTGGATTTCAGGATGTGTTGCCGCAAATGGGCGTAGTTTCGCTGATGGCCGTTATTTTAAATGGCTGGGCGATTTTGAATTATAAGAAAACAAACTGATCAATCCAACGAAACCATTGCTTTGATCACTCCGTTGGCCGGGTCCAGCCAGCCTTCAAATTCATCCTTTACCTTACCAAAAACCACGCGGTGGGTAATGTAAGTAGTAGGATCAATGTGCCCGTTTTTCATGCTGCTGATCACATGCTCAAAATCCGCGCGGGTTGCATTGCGGCTGCTCATTAATGTGGCTTCGCGCTTGTGAAATTCCGGGTGACTGAAACTGATTTCTCCTTTTTGCAGGCCCACGAGCACATATCTGCCGCCGTGCGCAAGGTAACCGAAAGCAGTGTTAATGGCTCTCAAATTACCGGTCGCATCTACAATTACGGTTGGCATATCACCGTTCGTAATTTCATTTAGTTTTTCCAAAACATTGTCGGTCAATGCGTTGACCGTGTGTGCGACGCCCAGCTTTTCGCGACAAAACGCCAATCGGCCATCATTAATGTCCAGCGCGATCACATTTGCTCCGGCAATGCGTGCAAATTCCATAGTTCCGAGTCCAATAGGCCCGGCACCAACGACTAAAACCGTTTCATTTTGTTCCACATTCGCCCGCCTGATGCCGTGTGCGCCAATCGAAAGCATTTCCACAAGTGCCAGTTCATCAAAACTCAAACCGTTTCCGTGCACAAGCGAGTAGGAGGGAACCGACAGATATTCAGACATTCCGCCATCAATATGCACGCCGGAAACGCGAATACTGGTGCAGCAATTGGGTTTATTGTTCCGGCAGGCAATGCATTTTCCGCAATTGAAATAAGGAATAAATGTTACTGCTTCACCAACGGAAAATCCCGGTGCGCCGTCGGTTTCCACAATTTCCCCTGCCAGTTCATGACCTAGAATGCGCGGATAATTAAAGAAAGGTTGCGTTCCCTCGAATGCATGCAGGTCCGTTCCGCAAATGCCGATCCGTTTGATTTTCAGAATGGTATTTCCCGGGGTTAATGCAGGTTTTTCGGCTTGCTGATAAGCAAATTCACCGGGTGTTGTACAAACCAAAACTTCCATAATTGAATGGAATTAACTTAGATTTTTTGTTGAAAATATTAAGAATTGGCTAGCGCACGATCCAGATGCACATATCCGCCGTCCACATAAATCAGCTGTCCCGTGGTGTGGCTCGAACGCTGAGATAACAGAAAAACGGTCATATTGGCAATTTCTTCGGCTGTTGTCATCCGGTTTTCCAATGGAATATGCGCGGTGATGGATGCCAGTTTTTCCTGTGGATTGGGCAATGTTTCAATCCATTTTTCATAAAGGGGCGTCCAGCATTCCGCCACGATCACCGAATTTACACGGATGCCATATTTCAAAAGCTCGACGGCCCATTCACGCGTCAGCGCATTGCGGCCGCCATTGGATGCGGCATAAGCAGATGTGCCACCCTGGCCCGTATCCGCCGTTTTTGAACTAATATTGACGATAGAACCTTTGGAAGCTTTGAGCGCAGGCAGTGCATAATGTGCCATCAGATAATAATGCACGACATTCTTATGCAATGAAGCCATAAAAGCCTCATAATTGCCATTTTCCAACCCAACGCCATCATTAACACCCGCATTGTTGACAAGCCCGTCAATGCGGCCGAACTTTTCTAAGACAGCCGCCACTGCCTGCTCGCAGGCTTCGGGCCCGGTAAGTTCTGCCACCACCTGGAAGGAGGAGATTCCTTTGGCTGAAAGCGCGTCAACCACTTTTTGGTTGTCTTCGGCATTGCGGCCTACGATCACGGGAATTGCCCCTTCATTCGCAAGCACATGCACAATGCCTTCACCAATTCCTTTTGCGCCACCGGTCACGATAACGACTTTATCTTTCAATTGTAAATCCATGATTGAATAATATTAGCTAAAAATGCGGACGACTTTTAATGCGAAGCACCCAGCGTCACATGCTTAATTGAATTGTTTTTGATTGCAAAATAAAGAACCACGAGAAAACAAACCGCCGGAACAATGTAAGCCGTTTGAATGGACGAAATATCTGAAACCTGACCCATAATAACCGGAAAAATTGCTCCACCGACGATAGACATAATAACTAGTGAAGAGCCGATTTTGGTTTTTTCACCCAAACCACGGATGCTGAGCGCAAAAATCGTGGGAAACATGATGGACATGAAAAACTGCACGCCTACCAATGCGTAAACTGCAATCATGCCTTCGGTAAGAACCGCGAGGATCAGTAATGCGACATTAATAATGCTGTAAAGTGCCAACAGACGCGGTGGAGCTACAAAACGCATGAGATAAGTGCCTATAAACCGGCCGATCATAAAGCTCAGAAAAGCGCCTGACAACACATATGCGGCTGTCTTTTCATCAATTCCAGCGACTTTATCGGAGAAACGAATGAAAAAGCTGCTGATGCAAACTTGCGCACCGACATAAAAAAACTGCGCTATAACACCCAAAATCAGGTTCTTTTCTGTCCAAATCGAGCCGCTAACTTTCCCTGTTGTGTCTTCTTCTTCCTTAATTTCAGGCAATGTAGTCCGCCAGATCATCACGGCGACAAACAAAACGACTATTCCGATAACCAAAAAAGGCATTTGCACGGACGACGCTTCGGCATTGAGATAGCTGTTAAGCTGTTCGGCGGACATTGATTGTTGCTCTTGTTCAGAAAGCGTTTTCCCCGAAAGAATAAATGTCCCGCCCATAAGCGGCGCTAAAAAAGCGGCGAGACCATTGAATGACTGGGCGAAATTCAACCGTTGCGTGGCTGAATCGCTGTCGCCCAAAACAGTAATGTAGGGATTTGCGGCTGTTTCTAGCAATGTTAAGCCGCTGGCAATGACGAATAATGCGAACAAGAAAAAGCCAAAATGCCTTAATTCAGCTGCCGGATAGAACAGGAACGTGCCAAACGCAAAAAGAAGCAAGCCTAATGTGATCCCGGCTTTATAACCGAACCTTTTCATGAATAGCCCGGCGGGCAATGCGATCAGAAAGTAAGCGATGTAAGATGCGGAGTCGATAAGGGCTGATTGAAAGTCACTTAGCTGACAGGCTTTCTTTAAATGCGGGATAAGGATTGGGTTTAGATTGAGGGCGAAACCCCAGAGAAAAAACAAAGAAGTGATCAGAATGATAGCCAGCCGCGTTTTACGATCGGTCATAGAGGTCCGTAGTTAAGAATTTGGTAACAAGATATAGTAACGCTGTTTTCCCGCGTATCTACTTTGTCATAACAGAATTTCTCTGCCAAGTTATAACCCTAAGGAACATTCAGCAAATTTAAAACGGCTTGTCTTTTTCTGCGCGAAATGGCGATTCTTGTTCCGTCGGAAAGCACCAGATAATCAAAGCTATTGGAAATGCGCATAACGTGTTCAGAGTTAACCAGGTGGGATTTGTGCACACGGATAAATTTTAAATGTGCCAGAACCTCTTCATAGTGTTTGAGCGTCTTGGTAGCCACAAAAGGTTTTTTCCGGTCGGTAAGGTGAATGACGGAATAATTCCGGTCGGATTCAATGCGAAGGACTTCACAAAGTGGAAAAAAGAAAGCGCCTTTTGAGGACGTTACCGCCAACCGGAATCCTTTTGGGTCTTTTGTTTCCGCATTTTGGATAAAATTTTCATAAACTTTTCGCTTCTTAGGTGAAGCGGAGCGCTTGATAAGATAGCGTTGCATAGCCCCGATAAGCTCTTTTGGGTCGATGGGTTTTAGCAAATAATCCAACGCGCTGAAACGAAGCGCCTGGATGGCGTACCGGTTGTGTGCGGTGGTAAATATGACGTCGAACTGCGGATTTTTCAGTTTAATCAGGAGTTCAAAACCATTTTGATAGGGCATTTCAATGTCCACAAATGCAATATCCGGCTCAAAGTCATGCAAAATATTGCGGGCGTCCGCGGCGGACCGTGCAATGCGGACCTCGGAAATTTCCGGGACAAAATCGATAATCAGGCGGTGCAGAAAATTCCGCGCGGTCATTTCGTCATCAACAATTAAAACTTTGATCATAACAGGGAGCGGGCACTTTTAATGCGAAGCCCTTTGCATTTCTCTCGCATTCCAAAATATTGGTATTTGAGAGATTTGCGCCTGTCGGATGTGCCACCGGCCGCTATGGATGATTCTGAGGCTAATGTTTAGCCGCGTGTTCCAAAGGTTTTTTCTGAAAACTATAAATTAAGTAGAAGAGAGCAGGCAGGATAAAGACGCTTCCGATCAGCAATGCGAGAGCGAGTGCTTCCATCGTTTTCTCCTGTCCGCTGTGTTCAAGCAGCGATAGGTAACCACCGCCTTTCAGAATCACAATGTTTGGAAAATGCTTGTAAGTTGTTGTGAGTAAGATCATTGTCACTTGAAAACCGGCAAGTGGCCGCAGTAACGCAAGCTTACCCTGGTAAAGCAGCGACCACATCCAGACGAGCGAAAGCGTCGCAGAAATAATCGCAATCCTTCCCACCCAGTTACCAAAAACCCAGTCGATCAATGGAATGTGTTCAATGTAAGCAGCAATAAATACGAGCGTGCCGCATATTACCGCCGCAATGTTGAAAAACTGCGCTTTATGCGCAAAACGGAGCCTGTCCTGGTCATTGTTCGTCTCACCGATCAGGTACACCGACGCCAGAAACCCGCAAATAGCCACCGTAAATAAACCGACCGAAACCGAAAACCAATGCAGCCAGCTGAAAATGTAAGCCGAAAGAAATGTGTCGGCCTGCGGATCAATGTGGCCGGAAACGGCGCTACCCGCAATGATGCCCAGAAACAATGGCGTTAGGAAGCTGGAAATGGCAAAAATGGTGTTGTACAAATGCTGCATATCATCCACCACAGCGTCGTAATGCCGGAAAGTAAAGGCTGTTCCGCGCGCAATAATACCCAAAAGCATGATCGTAAGCGGGATATGCAGGTGAATGGACATGGTTGAATAAATAACCGGAAATCCCACAAACAGGATCACGATGGCAATGATCAGCCACATGTGATTGGCTTCCCAAATGGGCCCGATCGCACCGTATAATGTTTTGCGCGTGACCGCTTTATTTTTGCGCGACGTGAAAAGTTCGATGATCCCCGCACCGAAATCAGCTCCTCCCAGCAGAAGATAGAGGAGGATGGACGCCCATAGGAAGGTTATGACTACGTATAACATATTATTCGGGTTTGTCGTACAGCGTTCCTACCATCTTGATCTGACGGTAGAGCATGAATATAACGATGATGGCGAGTGACACGTAAACGGCGCTGAAAAGATAAAATGAGTAAGCAATGCCTGGCATAGGCGTCACCGCGTCGGCGGTCCGCATTACATTATGAATGATCCAGGGTTGCCGGCCAACTTCTGTTACTGTCCACCCTGCTTCCACGGCAATGAAACCCAATGGCGTTGCTGCCACAAATAATTTCAAAAGCCAGGGACTTGTGAGCCAGTTTTTCTTCTTCCAAAGCGCCAGAAAATAAAGGATCGCCACCAGCATCATCGCCATGCCCATGCCAACCATAATTTGAAACGCATAATGTGTGATCGCCACGGGCGGTTGGTTTTCGTCCGGAATTTTGTCCAGACCGGTCACTTCCGATTCAAAATCGCCATGCGCCAGAAAGCTAAGGAAACCAGGCAGTTTTATCGCATAGTCAACCTTCTTGTTCTTTTCGTCGGGAATGCCGCCCACAATTAACGGCGCAGATTTTTCTGTGTGGAAATGCGCTTCCATTGCGGCAAGCTTGGCCGGCTGACGGAGGGCAACGTCTTTGGCTGAAATGTCGCCGCTTAATGGTTGCAAAATCGCCGCAACACATCCGAAAATCGCCGCTATGGTGAATGATTTGGTATGAAAAAGCACATTTTGGCCCCTCAGGATCATCAATGCATGAACACCCGCCACCGCAAAGCCGGTCGCTACAAAGGCGGCGATGGTCATATGGAGCGCTTGTGAAAACCACGCGTCGTTGAACATAGCCTCAATCGGATCAATATTGATATACTGGCCGTTCACAAAATCGAAACCGGCAGGGCTGTTCATCCAGGCGTTGGCGGCCACAACCAGGATCCCCGAAGCCAGCCCGCTCACGCCGACGATAACGCCCGTAAACCAGTGGAACCATTTGTTGAACCGGTCCCAGCCGTAAAGGAAGAATCCCAGCGCGATCGCTTCAATAAAAAATGCCGTTCCTTCCAGCGAGAACGGCATTCCAAAGATAGGCCCTGCATGTTTCATAAATTCCGGCCATAAGAGCCCGAGTTCAAAGGAAAGGACCGTTCCGGATACGGCACCCGTCGCAAAAAAGATAGCGACGCCTTTGCTCCATGCTTTCGTGACGTTTTTGTAAACAATGTTATCGGTCCTGAGCCAGTAATAATGTGCTACGGCCATAAAAAACGGCATAACCATGCCAATGCAGGAAAATATAATGTGAAAGCCCAGCGAAAGGGCCATCTGAGATCGGGCAGCTATAAAATCATCCATTGTGGAATTATTTTACTAAAAAATAGGAAGCATTCAAAGCCCCTGGCAGCCTGAAAGCCAGCCGTCCAAAGCTAACGAAGTCTTATATGAAGAACCAGTTTTTCAGTAAAAAGGATCGGGGGATGGAAAGGAAAGCTTAAAATCGTTTCCATCATTACCATCCAGTCAAGAGGTGATATCTACAAGAAATTCCCTGCCAAATAGAATACAAGGTTAACGCTTTTCCGCCAAACGCTTCTTCACCACATCCGCAGGATATTTTAGCGCAAGTTGCCTGATTTCGTAAGTGAATTCTTTAAATGTTTCTTCCCAGACTTCGGCTTCGCCGGGTTCGTAGTCGTAGAAACCGTGGGAGTTGGAAACGCCGCGGCCGCCTTCGCGGACCACTTTGTCGATGAGTTCAGGGACTTCGGTGCTGTTGTTCAATGTCGGAAGCAGGTTTTTCATAACCGTGTGGTAGGCAGGAACGCCCGTGAGGTCCATCCAGCGGAATACGCCCACGAGCGTCATAAAATAACCAGCATTGTTTCGACAGGAGCGGTCAACGTCCTCAATAGTTGCGTAACCGTTTTCAACCAGGCTGATGGCTTCGCGATACATGGCGTACATAAGCCGGTTGGTGATAAATCCAGCAATGTCTTTCCTTACAAGGATCGGTTCTTTTCCCCATTTGTGGGAAAGCTCATACAAATATTCGCCGTTCTTAATGTCCGTGTCGTCCCCACAGATTATCTCAAGAAACCGCGTGGTATGCGCAGGCTCTGTCCAATGTAACCCCAGAAATCGCTCAGGATGAAGCGTTAATTTTTGTAACTGACTTATCGGAATAGCGGAAGTGTTGCTGGACAGCAGTGCATCAGGCGCGATAACGGCCTCTACTTTTTTATAGACAGACTCTTTAATATCAATGTTCTCAATCGTGCATTCATTGACGATTTTGCAAGCTTTCAGCTCATTGTAATCCTCCGTAATCACCAGATTTTGGAAATAAAAATCCGGATCGTTGGTAATGAGCCCTTTTTCCCTTGCATTTTCGAGATGTTCGCGAATCCGTTTTTCCGCATGAAGCAAATCGGCACTGATAGGAGCGACCGCAACCACCGGATGTCCAGCAATCAGCAGGCAGGTAACAATGCTACAGCCCATTAATCCCAAACCAACTATGCCGACCGGTATTTCATTTGGATTCATGCGGAGAAGAAATTTTTATGTGAAAGATAAATTTAAAAGGGCGATGCGAGCGCTTCCTACTACAAAAAAGAGCCCCGGAACGTAATCCCGGGGCTCTCAACCTATTATTTACTCAATCTAAAAACTGGATCTATCTCGACCATCTATCTACTTCACTTTCCACTTCTTCGCGGGTCTTACCTAGTTTCTTTTGAAGTTTTCCAAGAAGCTCGTCTTCTTTTCCATCTTCATATAACAGGTCATCGTCAGTCAAATCCGCATATTGTTGCTTGAACTTGCCTTTCAGCTCATTCCAGTTTCCTTTTACTTGTTGTGTGAAAGCACTCATGATTTCGTCAATTTAAATTAAAAAATATGCTTGGTTAAAAGCATGCGACTGATGAAACATGGGCAACAATCATTCCAATGGCATTCCATTAGGTTCTGGACGGTTGTGAGTAAGAATTTTCCCGAAGGTGTCCAAATATTTACTTGCAAAACCTTAATTAGCCTGTGCAATGAGCTTATCCAACCGCACTATGCCCTGCACCATGGAACGTACAGAATGGTAATTTACCTTCCAGGAATGGCTCATATGCTTCCAGATCGGCTCGCCCTGGCGTGTGAGCAGAGGTAACCATTCGCCCACTTCATGATGGATCATGTGATCAAAGACAAAGCGGTGGGTTGCATTATAGGCTTTCAGATATTTTTCATCTCCATAAACGCGGTAAGCATCCAACATACCAATGATCACTTCCGCCTGCTGCCAGAATTCCTTTTCGCGGTCGTAAACTTCACCCGCATGCGAGCCTTCCACATACACGCCGCCAAATTCCCAGTCGATGCCGTGCTCCACTGCGTGATCATAGGAAGCCAAAAGTTGTTCCTGATATGCGTCATAGGGTACGCCTGCAATGTCAAGCGCGTGCATGAGAAGCCATGCAAATTCCACATTATGGCCGTAACTCGTGTTGTCTTCGGCAGAGCTTTTCATGCCGTCTTCCGAAAACCGGTCCCAGCCCCAGATAATGTCAAACTTGATCTGCGGCGCCACCGTCCAGTCTGCCCAGAATTGCGGAATGCCCGTTTTGTATTGGGGATGCATGATTTTATGCAAAAGCAGCTCAATAATTTCCATCAGCTTGCGCTTATGCACCTGCTTCTGGCTCGCTTCATATAATGTGGTGAATGCTTCCATCAAATGCATATGCGCATCCAAAGTTTTGCGGTCACCTCCCGCCGGGCCATTGCCTTTCAGCTCCCAGTTGCGGTGGAACATTTCAAAATAACCGCCATAATATGTGTCTGCGCCGTGTATTTGTAATAAATCAAAAACCTTTTCAGCATATTCCAAACCGCGTGGATCACCTGTTGCCAATGTGTATTCGGCCAGACTGTAAATCGCGAAACTGTGTCCGTAAACAATCTTTTCATCAATCTTAACATTGCCCTTGCGGTCCATTAACCAGTAAAAGCCGCCGTTTTCCTCATCCCACATTTTGTTTATGAGGAAATCGACACCATGGCTTGCAACTGCGGCATAACGGCCGTCGCCATAGCCCGCCCTGTGCGCGGAGGAGAATGTAAAAACGGTCCGTGTTTGCGCAATGAGTGATTTTTCATCTTCGCCGGAATCATTTCCTGCATTGTCGAAATGGGTGATGAAGCCGCCATTTTCTTTGTCTACACATCTGCTTTCCCAAAAAGGGAGCAGCTCGGTTGTTAAATGGTTATGGATCTCGCTGCGGTAATTTTTTAATTGGTCAATGCTCATTTGGTAATCCTATTTATGTCCCGGACAGGGCTGTTTTGTTTAAAGTTTTTTCTATTTAAGACAAGCTAATACTATAACTACTTAAAGGAAAAAATGGACTACTTACCCGATATTTGCAAATGCTGAGACATAAATCGTAATTCGCAAAGAATTCTTTAACCTGAAATAACATGAGCAATCCTGAAATTGTAGAGATCCTGGAATTAACCGCCAAATTGATGGAACTGCACGGCGCAGACCCTTTCAAGATCAAGGGATATTCTATTGCGGCTTTTTACCTGGATAAATATAAGGAAGGAGAGCTCCAACATATGACGGAGCAGGAGCTTACAAAATTGCAGGGAATCGGTAAAAGCACTGCGGGTAAGATCGTTCAGATTGCAAAAACGGGAACATTTCCAGAGCTCGAAGAACTGCTTCGTAACACGCCGTTGGGTGTGATGGAAATGTTCAATATCAAGGGTATAGGACCTAAAAAAATCGCGGTGCTGTGGCAGGAACTCGGCATTGATAACCTGCACGAACTCGAACTGGCTTGTCTGAATGGCACCGTTGCCAAACTTAAAGGTTTCGGCGGAAGCATTCAGCAAAAGATCATTGATTCGCTGGCATTTCTGAAAGATCAGGCTGGTAAACTGCGGATGGACAAGGCGGAAGTGATTGCTGAAATGATCATCAGAGAGCTGAAAAAAAGCTTTGAACAGGTTGAAGTCGCTGGCGATATCCGACGCAGGGCGGAGATTGTGGATACGATCAAAATCCTCGTCGGAACGGATTCCCCGGCTTTGCTGCAAACATTCATTGGTGACATTGAAATCCTTGTTCAGGATGAAAAACGGTCGTCGCCTTTTGTGTGGCGCGGTAATGTGCAGGATGTGGCGGTTGACATTGAAATAGTTGCTGCGAAACCTGAACGCGTTGTAAATGAATTGTTTATTGAGACTTCCGATGCTTTGCACCTGGGTTATCCCACACCATCAGGCAGCACGATCTGGCGCCAGGCTTATTATGAAGAGGCAGAGAATGAGGAAGTTATTTATCAAAAGGCAGGCTTGCCATACATTGTCCCGGAAATGCGGGAGGGAGCGAATGAATTCACCTGGGCCGAAACACATTCAACGGATCAGCTCATTACATGGGACGACCTGAAAGGGATTTTGCATAATCACAGTACATATTCGGACGGTCAGCACACATTGGAACAAATGGCGCTTTACTGCCGGGAACTGGGCTTTGAGTATCTCGGAATCGCCGATCACTCGCAGACTGCCACATATGCGCAAGGGTTAAAAATTGAAGACGTCATTCGTCAGCATGAGGAAATTGCAAAACTGAATGCACGGTTCGCGACGGAAAATCCCGAAAAGCCATTCAAGATTTTAAAAGGGATTGAATCCGACATTTTGGGAGACGGCTCACTGGATTACCCGACTGAAATTCTCGCTTCATTCGATTACATTGTTGCATCGGTGCATAGTAACCTTACAATGTCGCTAGAAAAAGCCACTACGCGCTTGCTTAGAGCCATTGAAAACCCGTATACAACGATTTTGGGCCACCCAACCGGCCGCTTACTGCTCTCCCGCGAAGGCTATCCGATAGATCACAAAGCCATTATCGATGCCTGTGCCGAACACCAGGTGGTCGTAGAAATCAACGCCTCACCCTGGCGCCTCGACCTCGACTGGCGCTGGATTTCCTACTGCATGGAAAAAGGCGTCCTACTCAGCATCAACCCCGACGCCCACTCCAAAGAAGGCTATTTTGACATGCATTACGGCGTTGCCGTTGCCAGGAAAGGCGGTCTGACGAAGGACATGACGTTTAATGCGTTTGATTTGAGCAGGATGGAGGCGTATTTACAGCATAAAATTAGCAAAGTATAATAAATCATTCGCATAATATTATTATTACCTATAAATAATACTTTTTTAGTTGTGAATGAGTAAAATAGTATTGCTATTTTTGTGTTTTAAACCTCTTATAGTAATACTATTTTAGCGCCGAATGTTTTTACCTCGAAAAATTTACCCAGAACTACTAGAACATTTATCCCGAAGACAGATAACTGTGTTGACGGGAATGCGAAGGACAGGAAAAACGTCGCTGCTAAAACAGCTTCTTGCCGAATCAGATATTTCTCAGAAGCTTTATTACGACCTCGAACGGATTGATAACAGAGCGTTTTTCGCTCAGCCTAATTATGAGGGAATCATCGCTGCTTTGAAATTGCAGGGAGTAGATTTTAGCAAAAAAGTTTTGATAGCGATTGATGAGATTCAGTTGCTGCGAAATTTGCCGAGCGTAATTAAATATCTTTATGACCATTATGATATAAAATTCATCGTAACAGGTTCCAGTGCCTATTACATGAAAAATCAGTTTTCGGAATCGCTGGCGGGTCGTAAGAAAATCTTTGAGCTTTTTCCGCTGGACTTTGGTGAGTTACTGGCATTCAAAGATGTGAATGCAATACCGTTAAATTTCGATCAAGCTGCTACATATGTACCCTCGGAATATGAGCGCCTCAGAGTTCTTTATGATGAATACATTAATTTTGGTGGCTTTCCGGAAGTCGTTCTTGCAAAATCTGAGGATGAAAAAAAGGATCTTGTAAAGGACATACTTAGCTCTTATATCAATTACGATTTGAGCGTTTTAGCAGACATTAGAAGTCCAATCGATATTTTTACCCTGATTAAATTACTGTCAATCCGGGTAGGGACGAAGCTCGATATTTCAAAGCTGGCCAGTATGACGAGCCTATCCCGCAATCTTGTCGAAAATTATTTAGATCTTCTTGAAAAGAGTTACCTCATCAGAACGATTCCGGTTCTCTCCAGAAGCCCCGATCGCGAGATTGTCAAAGCAAAGAAAGTTTATTTTCTGGATAACGGCATTGCGTCATTATCCGGCGAACTGGGAAGCGGGTCTAAATTCGAAAATGCGGTGTTTAATCAATTGCTTCATAAAGGTGAAGTGGCTTATTATCAGCTCAAAACGGGTCGGGAAATCGACTTTATAGTCGATAAAGAATATTCATTCGAAGTGAAAGAAACAGCAACAGAAGCTGATTTGAAAAATGTTCAATCCCTTGCCAAAAATCTGGAAATCACTAAATCATTTGTGATAGGAAGACATCCTGTTAAAAAATTCGAAGGGTTCATTTGGGGAGGTTTTATTCGCTAAAACCTCCCCAATTTATTGAGACGTAATCAACTCTTCCCAAACACCAAAGCCAGAATTCTGGGAATCCTTGTCCGATCGTCTTCATCGAAAAACTCATGGATTTCTACAATTTTAAGGCCGTGTTTTGATGCGGCTTCAGTGAAATCTGAGACATTGTGAATGTAGCAAGGCACTACGGTTTGACCTTCTTCGGTTTCGAAGCGGGCTTTGGAGCCGGAATATTGTTTGAATGGGTGAAGTTCGCCCAGATAGACTTTTCCATTGTCAGAGAGCTTTTGGCTCACTTCGCTGAAAACGAAGTCGAGATTTTCGATGTGTTCTAAGACGAGGCTGAATGTGATCAGGTCGAATTTGTCATTTGTGAAATTCCAGTCCTTCGTAATGTCGGCCTGGATGAATGTGGCATCGGAGCCGGACAATTTTTCCTTGGCTTTTGCGAGCATTTCCGCTGAAAGATCTGCACCGACGAGTTTTTTTGTTTTGGTGATCAGCCATTGCGAATTCTTTCCCGTGCCGCAGCCGATTTCCAGGATATTTTCAAAAGTCTGATCAACGAAGATCCGGCGAAGTGCGACCGCTTCCAGATCACGTGTTTTGTTCACATTTGTGTCATATTGCTCCGACCATTTGTCGTAAGCTTTTTGCGTATTATCAATGCTCATGGCTTTTTATAAAATCCTTAATTCGGTATTTGTTTCAAAAATTTCCTGTGGCAAATATGCAGTAATCCCTGTTTTCAACGCATCGATCAGTCTCGATTTCATTTGCTCGCGATTCACAAGCAGGCAAACTTCTCGCGCCGGTTCCGGGAACTGGAAGTTTCGAATGTGCTTTTTCCGCTCATCTGAAAGCTCCATAACGGCCATTTCAGGCAGTATCGTGATGCCGCCATTCTTCTCAACCATCCGGATCAATGTTTCAATGCTGCCCGACCGGTAACTGAAACTGCTGCCAAACTGACTGTTCCTGCTTAGTTCACACAAACGCTGGATCTGTGTGCGAAAGCAATGTCCTTCTTCCAAAAGCCACAGCTCATTAGGCTCAATATCCGCCGGTAAGATGTATTTTTTGGCATACAAATCGGTGTTTTCAGAAACATAGGCGTAAAAGCGCTCTCTATATAACGGAATTTCCTGCAAACTGCTTTCTTCGGACAGCGACGCAATGATCCCAACATCCAGATTGCCCTGTTTCAATTCGGTAATAATGCGCTCCGTAATCATCTCGGAAACATGAAGCTTGATATCCGGGTAATTAGTAATAAAGGGATTAACAAAATGTGGCAGCAAATACGGCGCAATGGTGGGGATTATCCCGATCCGCAATTCGCCCGACAAATCACCATTGAAATGCTTCGCGATCTCATTCATCCTGGATGCTTCGCGCAGAATTGTTTTGGCCTGATCGATAATTTCGCGGCCTATGCCGGTGGGGACAATGGGTTGCTTAGTCCTGTCGAAAATTTTGACTGACAATTCTTCTTCCAGCTTCCGGATCATCATGGAAAGGGTAGGCTGAGTCACGTTGCAATGTTCCGCTGCCTGCACAAAATGCCGGTAATTATCCACGGCTACAATGTATTCCAGCTGTTGGATATTCATAAGGTACGAGGAGTGTTGATAGATTGTATTGATGCAAAGATATAAATTATTAGTTTCGCTTATAATGCATAGTTGGTCGAAGCATGCAGAAGTGATTACTGCCGATTGTTTTTTTGTATTAAATTGTTATTAATTTTCCTTTTGCGATGAGAAGCGGCATGATATTTGGTTCTTAATTGTACATTAGATCATTACAAACAGCTATCGCTCACATTAATCCGAAAAAAATGAAAAATTTGAGAGCATTTATTTTGCTAGCCTTCATGGCCTTTGCGGCTCCCGCATTTGCACAAACTGCAACACCGGCTAAACCTGCTACAAACAAAACAACCGTAGCCACAAAGCAGACTGGAAAAGACAAAACAAGCATTAAAGTAAAAGCGGATGGAACGCCCGATAAGCGATATTCAGAGAACAAAAAACTCAAAGCCGACGGAACTCCGGATAAACGTTACAGTGAAAACAAGAACTTGAAAAAAGACGGCACGCCGGACAAACGTTTCAAAACAAGCAAAGCCGACTCGCTGAAAGCTGCTAAAAAGCAATAGATCAAAATAATACCGGAAATATTTCCCGGAAAAATTAGGGTAAGCGCCCGACTGGTTGTCATTCCAATGAACAGCCTGAGTCGGGCGCTTATTTTTTACCAGTAATCTACCATTGCAATGAACGTAGCCATCGCGGATCACGTGACATTTTTAAGCAGGGATCGGGAAGCGGAGTTTGAAAGGGTTTTTAAAGCGCATTTTAAAGGTCTCCATGCCTACGCCTGCACTATTTTGAGGGACGATATTATGGCCGAGGAAATGGTGCAGAATGTTTTTTGCCGACTGTGGGAAAAGACAGATCACATCGAGATAAAGGAATCCGTCAGCGGTTATCTGTACCGCTCGGTTTACCACGAGAGCCTTAATTATATCAAACATTTAAAAGTCAGGGACGCCTACCAAACGTACGCAATCAACCAAATGGAACACAGTAATAACACAGCTCATCACCTGGAACTTAAAGAGCTTGAACAGCGCCTGGATAAGGCCCTGAAAGAATTACCCGAAAAGTGCAGAACGATTTTCCAGATGAGCCGCTTTGAAGAATTGAAATACCAGGAAATCGCCGATCGCCTCCAATTGCCATTAAAAACAGTAGAAAATCAAATGGGCAAGGCGCTGCGTCTTTTGCGCCTGAAACTGGTTGATTTCCTGCCCGCATCTATCCTCCTATTTTTCCTCAGCTAATCCGTGTCAGTCATGCATAAAGAACTGAATTATAACATAGACGACCTGCTTGTCAAGGCTTTACTGGACGAGGCGAGTGTCGCAGAACAGATCGAGATCAACCAATGGTTGTCCGATAGTGATGATAACCAACGTTATTTCGAGCATTTCGAAATGATCTGGAACCAGAGCAAACAACTGGCAGCGCAAAATCTGGTTGATGAAGACGCAGCCTGGGAGCGATTCCGGAAGCGTACGCAGAAGGGCAGGGAAGAAACACCGGTAATCCCTCTTTATGAACCGAAAAGATCCTTTTCTTTCGTCAGAGTTGCCGCACTCATCGCTGCAACATTGTGCGCGGGCTGGCTTGCGTATATGTTTTTAGGTCAAAATGCAGAAAGCCAAATGCTGACCGTTCGCTCGGGAGCCCAAACGGTGGTTGATACATTACCAGATGGGTCAATTGTAACTTTGAATAAAAAATCGAGCATTTCCTATCCGGCCGAGTTCAGCGGAGGAAAAAGGGAAGTTGCATTGACCGGTGAAGCATTCTTTGAGGTTACCAAAGATAAAGCCAAACCCTTCATTATCTCAGTGAATGATATGACTGTGAAGGTTTTGGGGACGAGTTTCAATGTTAAGGACAATGCGAAGAAGACGGAAGTCATCGTCGAAACGGGTTTGGTGGAAGTGGCCAAAAACAATGAGTTTGTCCGCATTAGCCCAAAACAAAAAGCAACGGTCATCAAATCCAGTCCTGCGCTGGTAAAAGATGAAACGGCAGATGATTTTTACAAATATTACAGGACCAACAAGCTGGTCTGCAACGACACGCCTTTGTGGAGGCTGGTTGAAATCCTGAACGAAACGTACGACGCCAACATCATAATAGGAAACGAACGCCTGAACAATTTGCCTATCAATACAACATTTGATAAAAAATCGCTGGATAGTACATTAAGCCTCATCAGTGAAACATTAACAATAAAAGTTGAGCGCAGCGGAGAGCAGATCATTTTGAAATAGGACTTATCTTTCGGAATGAATCGGACTTTTACGCTACTCACCACGATCAAATTTGTTGTAGTAATGCTAATTATGCCCTGCGCAGCTTACGCGCAGGGCATTCTGAATAAGACAGTTACCGTTTCTGCACAGAAAGAACCGGTTTCAGCAGTTTTAAAATCAATCAGCGATCAGGGGAAATTCTATTTTTCCTATAATAGCAACATTATCTCCGGCGACAGTCTGGTCACTATCAATGTTGCGCAGCAATCGGTTAAGCAGGTTTTGGACCAGTTGTTCAGCAGCAAATATCAATACAGGGAAAAAGGCGATTACCTGATTATCCTTCCCGCTGCAAGAGAAAAAGTATTTTATATCAGCGGACACATTTTCGACCAGGAAGCCAATGTCCCCGTCGACTACGCCAGTATTTATTCCAGGCAATTACTGGTTTCCACACTGACCGACGATGCGGGACATTTCCGGCTTCGCATTAAGGATAGAAGTTTACCGTTAAGCCTCACAATCAGCAAGGTTGGATATGGAGACACGACAATTGTAATAAGTCAGGAAGACGCGGATATGCGCGTTAATATTTCGCAAAAAGCCGTTGACCTGGATCCGTTGATCGTTCGCTATTCGGAAGGTGAATCCACCTGGCTCGGGCGTTTTTTCCTTTCTGCAAAGTTGCGTGCGCAAAGCCGTAACATTGGCCGTTTTTTCGTGGCATTGCCCTATCAGGCATCTTTAACGCCAGGATTGGGAACGCACGGCAGGATGAGTTCACAGGTTGTCAATAAGTTTTCGCTCAATTTACTAGGCGGCTATACGGCAGGTGTTAATGGTGCCGAAATTGCGGGAGGCTTCAACATTTCAAAGCAGGACGTGCGTTATGCGCAGATTGCCGGGATGTTCAATGTGGTTTCGGGCGACGTGAAAGGTGTGCAAGTGGCGGGTTTCCTGAATCATATTCTCGACTCGCTCGGCGGCGTTCAGGTGTCAGGTTTTGGGGGGATTGTAAGGCAAAATATTCAGGGCGTGCAAGTCAGCGGTTTTGCGGGCAGGGCGGGGGCAGCGCTGCATGGAGTTCAGGTTTCCGGCGCATGGAGTTCTGTACGCGGAGATGTTGACGGCGTTCAGGTTTCGGGTGCCTATAATCATGCTTCCGGGGATTATAGCGGCGTGCAGATCGCGGGCGGGCTTAATATTGCCAAAAAAGACATTTCTGGCGGGCAGATTACCGGCGGCGTTAATATAGGTGGAGGCAAAGTCCGAGGTTTCCAGTTGGGTGTATTAAATGCTGCCCGAAAGCTGCAAGGAACCCAGCTTGGCATTATCAATTTTGCCGACAGTTCGTCCGGGCTAAGCCTGGGGCTGATCAATATCATCAGGAGAAGCACTTCCAATATTTCTGTATATGCCACGGAAATTGCACCCGTCAATGTTGCCTGGAAGATGGGGACACATAAATTTTACAGCATTCTTATGGCAGGAAGCACGACGGGCGGGCAAAATAAGGTCGTTACATTTGGTGCAGGCATAGGAAGGGAGTTTTTCCCCTTCAAAAAATTCGGCTTCTTTACAGAGATATTTAACCAGAACATTTTTTCCAAAAGCTGGGAAAATATACCATTCGTTTACCGATTTCAGGCGGCGGTTACCTACAAGCTGAACAAGCGCCTGATGCTATTTGCGGGTCCATCATTCTCCGTCTACGACAGCGATGGCGTCCAGACCGAGAAAGGCTACAAATCATTTCCCCCAAAAGGCTATCCCGACTTTCAAATGGGCAACAAAGACATGGCCTCATGGATCGGCTGGCAAGGCGGATTGAGCTGGCGCTATGGGAGAGGGCTTTAATGATTTCTACTTTTTTCTCCCAATTTTTTAGGGTAAAGCCAAATCACGTTGTCGGTACTTTGCACACAGCAATTGGACCGGATTGAAGGCCTGCAATTTCGAGCTCCTGCGGACTGTGTGTGTTTAAATGATTTCTTTTTAAATACATTCCCATGAAAAATTTGAGATTTTGCACAGCTAAGGCAGTTTTTGTTAGCATATTCCTATTCGGCCTGTCCCTTGTTTCTTTTGGTCAAAACGATAGCACATCGGCCGTGCACTTCGGATTCATTTATCCCCTCAGCACCAATGGTAAACAGGCGGCTTCCTATACAAACCGTTTTTCTCTGCACGCCATTGCAGGACTTTCCAAATCTGAAACCGGTGTCGCTATCGCCGGTGCAGCCAATATGATCAAACAAGACGCTTCTGGATTACAAATGGCTGGCGCGGTTAACCTTATTTCCCATGATGCAAAAGGAATTCAGCTTGCCGGAGCAGCCAATATTATTGGAAACAATGCCAATGGGATTCAGATGGCTGGTTTTTCAAACATTATAAAAAATGAAGCAAAGGGAGGACAGATCGCCGGATTCATGAACTTGGCTGGCAGTTCGCAATCGGTGCAGATGGCTGGTTTCGCCAACATTACACGCAATGATGCGAAAGGATTGCAGTTAAGCGGCTTTTTAAATAAAGGCAAAAATGTAAACGCTCAGGTTGCGGGTTTTGCCAACATTGCCGGAAACGTAAAAGGCATTCAACTTGCCGGCCTAATCAACATTGCCGACACCAGTGACTATCCCATCGCTATCTTTAATTTTATCAAAAGTGGTGAAAAGTCCATCGCAATTACCCTGGACGAAACCATGACAACCATTGCTTCATTTCGTTCGGGAGGCCGCGTTTTGTATGGAATTGCGGGTATAGGATACAATTTTAAAGGCGATAAGCGCGATTTGTACGCGATGGAAGGCGGGTTAGGCGCACATATCAAATTGGCAAATGATTTCAGGCTCAATCTGGAAGCTGTAAGTCAAACATTGTCTAATTTCAAAAAAGGCAATTATTCCAAAAGTTCACTTCGCATTATTCCCGCATACAAGATCGGAAACAAGCTCGAAATCTTCGCAGGCCCTACCGTCAACTACGTAAGCTACGATCGCGATAAGGACTACGATTTTGTTAAAAAATTCATTTGGAAAAATAATAGCTCCGAGAATTTCCAGGGTGTTCATTTCGGATTCAACACGGGAATCCAGCTCATATTGTGATGCGCGCTGCTCAATCTATGCCATGGAGGGAGAGGCGGTGGCTCACTGCTTCTCTCTCCCGGATTGGCACAACCAGCTTTTCTGTTATGATCTGGCGATTGGTTTCCCATTTCATTTATATGATTTTCGCCCATATATGGCCTTATCGTAAAAAGGTTATCCTGAAAAATCTGACGGTCTGCTTTCCAGCGCTTTCTGAAAACGAGAAAGCGGAATTGACGAATAAATATTACCGGCACCTCGCCAATTTGATCGTAGAGCCCTTTATGGTTCGTAACATTGCTGAAAAGGATCTTGCTAAATTTGTCAGCTACGGTAATCCATCCGTTATTCATCGGTTACTCTCGGAAAAGAAGGACATTGTGTTAATGGTGTCACATTATGGAAATTGGGAATATCTTTTTTCAATGCCCCTGCTAACCGATAGCAATGTTTTGGCAGCATACTCGCCGGTTTCGAACGCAATGTTGAACGAAAAGTTGAAGAAGCTGAGAAGTCGTTTCGGTATTAAACTAGTCCCAAAAGCAAACTGGTATCGATCTGCTGTAAACTGGCGGGATAAGAAGCCTGCGATTTTTGTCAGTATTGCCGATCAAAGGCCGCCCGCCGCCGGGAAAAACATTATCAAATTCTTCAACTGCGATACGTATATTCAGTCAGGTGCGGCGCGCATTGCGATCCGGAGAAACAGCGCCGTAGTGTATCTGGATGTACAAAAACGAGGTGCGAACAGATACAATTTCAGATTTACTTTACTGGCTGAGGAGGCGGAGAAACTGGGTGAAACGGAAATAATGAAATTGTATTATACAGAGTTGGAAAAGAATATTAAGCGCCAGCCGGAGTTGTGGCTCTGGTCTCATAACCGATGGAAATTTGGTTTTTCTCCAACTTAACCGCCTAAAACGGCTATAAATGTTGTATAATTCAGCAAATGGTGTGAGTTCGTCCCCAATTCCCGCTTTTTAAGATAAAATTGTAATCTTTTCATAGTCAGTTGTTTGAAGGCAAATGTTTTGGCAGGAGCAGGTTTTTTACTGTTAGCGGTCAAACCAATTATTTACTAAAACAAAGCATTATGAGAAAATTAGCATTTTTGGGTGTGTTTTTTATCGCCGCGATGGTAGGATGTAGTGATGACGATGAAACAACAGATCCGACTCCCGTATTGCCCGAACTGAAAGTTAGCACGACACTTTCCGGAGCAAACGAAGTCCCAGCTAATCCATCAACCGCGACCGGTTCAGTAGATGGTACGTTAGATCAGGAAAGCAGGGTTTTAAGCTTGAACATTATGTACAGCGACTCCGCTTCGTCAGACTCAACTTCGACAGACTCGACTTTTACACCAACAGCATGGCACATTCACAAGGCCCCGGCTGACTCGGCAGGAGCAGTGGTGATCGATTTGGGAACAACTTTTACCTCACCCTTTGCATTTAAAGACACATTAACCGAAGCACAGGTTGCAGACCTGAAAGCTGGGTTGTATTATGTAAACATTCATTCGGCGAAATATCCGCAGGGCGAGATCCGTGGCCAATTGAAAACCGAAGAGTAATCAAGATTCTAGTATAGTCCTTAAATCAAAACAGCGACGCCAATTTTGGCATCGCTGTTTTTGTGTTTAGATATTATTCAAAAGCTTTTCCTGACATTGAAAAACGCCCGGAGATTTTTGATCTCTTAAAAAAGCCCTTTTGCCTTATCTAATGCAGCCTCGAGTCCGCTCGCATCCGAACCGCCGGCCGTTGCAAAGAATGGCTGACCGCCGCCGCCGCCACGGATCTCCTTTGCAAGATCCTTTACAATTTTACCAGCATTCAAACCCGTTTCCTGAACAATGTTCTCCGCAATAAACACGGAAAGTTGCGGCTTACCACCAATTTCTGTCCCAAAAACAGCAATCAGGTTTTCTATCTGATCGCGCAGTTCGTAAGACAATTGTTTCAGCGAATCGGCATTTGGCACATCCACTTTTTCAACGATCAAATTAAAAGTGCTGTGCTTTTTCATGTTGTCGATCAATGTCGATTTCAACGTCTGGATCTTTTCGTTTTCCAGCGAAACAATTCTTTTCTGCAAGCCATTACGCTCGTCCAGCAAGCTTTCCACGGCCTTAACAAGATCCGTAGGGTTTTTCAGTAAGTCTTTTATTTTATTCAAAACTTCCTCCTGCTGGCGCATAATTTCAAGTGCTTTCGCACCCGTTACTGCTTCCACCCGACGCACACCTGCGGAAACAGATCCTTCGGAAATAAACTTGAAAACACCGATCTGGCCAGTGGACGGAATGTGCGTTCCTCCGCAAAGTTCGAAAGAGTAGGTTGGATCAAAAATGATCAGACGAACAAAATCACCGTATTTTTCACCGAATGTTGCCGTTGCACCCTGGTCTAACGCCTGCTTGATCGGCACGTTTCTTCTTTCGTCTAAAGCAATGTCTTCGCGAATTTTTTCATTAACCCGATCCTCAATTTTGCGCAGTTCCTCATCCGTGACTTTTGCAAAGTGAGAAAAGTCAAAACGAAGCACCTCATCATTCAGGAAAGAGCCTTTCTGACCAATATGCGTTCCCAACACTTCCCGCATGGCTGATAGCATTAAGTGCGTAGCCGAGTGATTGGCTTTGATCTTTTCACGGCGATCGCTATCGATTTTCGCTACAATGATTCTTGCATTTTGCAGTGCATCATCCAGATCTTTATCCTGGGAAATATGAACAAAAAGGTCGTTTTCCTTCTTGGTATCAACGATCCTGATCGTCTTTTTGCCATCTGCCAATCCGTTATCAAGGAGCAGGATGCCTGTGTCGCCAACCTGTCCACCCATTTCTGCGTAGAAAGGCGTGCGGTCCAGCACAATGTGATATTCTTCGCCCGTTTTGGTCTTAACCTTGCGGTATTTAACGATTTGGCTATGCGTTTCTTCAAAATCATAGCCCAGGAACTCAACGCCGTCCGCCTCACGCAGTTCAATCCAGTCCGTTGCCTCTTTTGCAGCGTCCTGGCGGGATCTGTTTTTCTGCTCCGTTAATGCATCCTGAAAACCAAGTTCGTCAATCTGAAAGCCCTTTTCGCGCGCGATCAGTGCAGTAAGGTCAACCGGAAAGCCAAATGTGTCGCTCAATTCAAAAACTTCATCTCCGGCAATAACGCTTATGCCTTTTTCTTTTAATGAATTGACAATGACGTCGAGCCGTTTCAACCCGGATTCCAGTGTTCTCAAAAAGCTCTTTTCCTCTTCCAGAATAACCCGCGTAACAAATTCTTCCTGCGATTTTAATTCATTGAAAACATCTTTGAACTGATCGGCCAGAACCGCGACCAGTTTATAGAAAAATGGTTCCTGGAAGCCTAAATAAGAATATCCATAACGAACCGCACGACGCAAAATCCGGCGAATTACGTAACCAGCCTTATTATTAGAAGGCAATTGACCATCCGTGATCGCAAATGCAACCGCCCGGATATGGTCCGCAATCACACGCATTGCAATGTCTGCAAATGACTCACTATTAGCACCGTATTTTTTGCCTGATAATGTTTCCAAAACCTGAATTGTGTTTTGGAAAACATCGGTATCATAATTAGAAGTTTTATTCTGAACAGCCATACACAACCGTTCGAAGCCCATTCCCGTATCCACATGCGTGGCTGGTAGCGGCACGAGCGAGCTATCAGCCTTGCGCTCAAACTGCATAAAAACCAGGTTCCATATTTCGACAACCTGCGGATGATCATTGTTAACCAGCGATTTTCCTGAGATTTCTGCCACTTCGGATGCAGGGCGCAGGTCGATATGGATCTCGGAGCAAGGGCCGCAAGGGCCTGTATCGCCCATTTCCCAGAAATTATCTTTTTTATTTCCTAAAATAATGCGGTCTTCACCAACGATCGGCTTCCAAAGGTCCCACGCCTCCTGATCAAAAGGAACGCCATCTTTGGAATCGCCTTCAAAAACTGACACATATAGCCGGTCTTTTGGAAGTTGGTAAACTTCCGTTAAAAGCTCCCAGGCCCAGGTGATCGCCTCTTTTTTGAAGTAATCGCCAAAAGACCAGTTTCCCAGCATTTCGAACATCGTATGATGGTAAGTATCAAAACCAACGTCCTCTAAATCATTGTGTTTTCCTGAAACCCGCAAACATTTCTGTGTATCCGCAATGCGACGGGAAGGAGGGGTGCCATTGCCCAGAAAGAAGTCTTTAAACTGCGCCATCCCCGAGTTGTTAAACATAAGGGTAGGGTCATTTTTGGCCACCAGGGGAGCCGAAGGCACAATTAAATGTTCTTTACTCCGAAAAAAATCAAGAAAAGCCTGACGTATTTGATGCGAGGTCATTGTATATATTTTGGTCCTTATATGCTACAAAACAAGGGGCAAATGTAAGGAAAAAAGATATAGGTTAAATAAGTGTAGCGCTGGATAGATCACTGTATTCTCATTGTATTATTTTCTATGGAACGTTCGTCCAAAGTATATATCCCCCTCATGGTGATAAAATAAGCACCAACTATGAGATTCGTCAAAAACAACCGAATCATCTGCCCAGAATATTGTATCTGAATGTTTGACGACGATCTTCCATGTAGTTACAATAGCGTTTCGGTCGCCGTCAGAAAGAAGAAAGACACTATTTTTAAAAGGAATTCCGCAGTTGAATAACCATTTTTTTAGCTGTGTTTTGCTGGAAAGTTTGTAATTCCGAAATTCACTAAAATGATCCTTCGGAAATGGTGACCAAGTAAGTCCGTCATAGCGAAAAGTATCACATCCTCGAATCATCTCAGATTTGTGAAAGTTGTCATAAAGAGTCTTAGAAGATTTAATGTCTAGCACGGAAATCTGCTCTTGATGAGTCTTGGGCAAAGATTTCAAAATGGATAGAAGTCCGAAAGACAGTATCTTTTCAATCTCGTTAATGGTCAATGTCGTTTTTTGCAGATTTATCATAAATTACCCCATTACTGGGCCTAATAGGGGATGTGTTCTAAGTTATATCCTGTGATTGCGGACAGATTAAAATCGTTTTCCGTGACGAATCTCACGCGAAGGTTTTTGGGCCTTCCGGTTGGATGTAAGTCCAACAAATCCTCGTCCGAGTTTATATCATTCAGAAATTGATCTTCCGAGGTAGCTTCACCAATAATAACCCAGGGATGCCCGAATTTTGTCTCGATGTACCAAATGTGCATTTGATCAATGCCATACTTACTGTAAAGCTTATCTCCGACGGGAAACTCCTGAAATTCACCTACAAACTGAAATTCCTGGCTCACTCCATTTTCATAGTTTCCGGCGACCAGCTGCAAAATCTTGTTTCGTTTTTTGGTTTCTATCGATTCGGTCATCTCTTGCTGGGTGTAAGAGCTATTTGAGTATCCAGGTTGCATCGTTCGTATTAAATAGAAATTCGTGTTAACACCCGAAGTCACGCTGTAAATGCTAAAAATCTGTATGTTCGTTGCCATTTTAATAGATTGATGATTGGAAACAAGATGCCTTTGTCTCATGAGCAATCAACTTCATGTTATGACTAGGCTACAACTTTTAAGTAACAATACTATATCCAAAGTAACTCTGATGTGAATCCGTTTACTGATCGGCCTTCATGCGATTTTTTAACGGTTGGACGATTCTAGTATGGTTGCGAAGGTGCGGTAGGCTTAGGTTCGGTTTACGCCAAGTGCATTACCTTTCATTCCAACTACAGCTCCGATTACTACACCCACTTTGAGTATAAACCCGCACGGATTTCCTTATTTGTAAAAATCACAGAATGGTGGGGCTTGCTGTGCGGTGGGGTTTTTAATAATGTGGTTTGTGGGATTTGCGGCAAAAGGAATGTGCCTTTTGTAAATTATTAAGTGCTTGAAATGAAACCGTTTTCGGAGTTATCGGCGGAAGAGTTAGCGATGGAAAACCTGTTCATTAGATGGGTCCGGTTTCCCGATGATCCTCCAATCCGCTCTTTTTGGGAAGGCTGGATCGTGAAATATCCTGCGATGAAAGATACAGTTGCCAGAGCCAGGGAACTCGTATTGCTTGCGTCCGACTGGAAGCCAGACTCCCTTTCAAATCAGGAGGTTAACTCCATATGGGGAAGAATCCGGAACTCATTGGAAATTATTACGGAGCGCGATCACGCCCAGCCCGGCATGACAGCATTTAAGAAAACAGTTACTTCCAACAGCATTGTACTGGGTGTGATATCCATGGCTGTTATCATCCTCCTCGCTTTCTTTTTCTTCTCCATCATCAACTGACCTGTTCTCAGGCGGGAAATATTATTTTAAAAAATATTGGTATAGTGCAATAACGACTAAGCATATTGCGGCGTTATTCGAAGCGTCAAAAGCTAATTTTGTTAATATCTTACAATAATTTATTTGATCAAGCCTATCCTGGCAACGTTCCCGATAACGTTTGCATAAATAAAATACCGCTTTCATTTCCAGATTAACGCACTTATATCTATTCTCAACCATTAATTCCAAATTGTACTATTTGTACAATTAATGTAGTTATTGGAATTATTCAAACTGAACCTCTTAAAACTTCTCGCTTCCCCCTTTTCTCAACAAGACACTTTTTTGGTGCGTTTTGTAACCATTGATGTGTAACCGGTAATTTACAGTTTAATTTTTTTTAGAATTAATATAATAATTTTTAAGGGTAGTCCAGAAAAATCTCGTCCAGCAGTAAGCAGTCAGAACTTTATCAATCACCAATCAATGCGTATGAAAAGAAAATTTACTAGTACTGGTCAAAGCGCTTTGCGTCTGACCATGGCAGCGATGATCGTGTCGGGCTTCACCGCCGAGGCATTTTCACTGAACCGGCCCAACGTAACCCATGTTTTTTCTATTGACAAAACCGTGTCTGGGAAAATCACCTCATCAGAAGATAACACACCTATTCCAGGGGTGTCGGTAGTGTTGAAAGGAAGCAGAAGCGGGACAAACACAGATGTCGAAGGACAGTTTAAAATCGAAGTGCCGGATAATGGCGCGGTGCTGGTGTTCTCATCAGTAGGATTTATAACCCAGGAAGTGCCGGTTGGCGCAAAAAGCATCATTGATATTAAAATGGATGCTGATATGAAAGCGCTCACAGAGGTCGTAGTCGTGGGTTATGGTAGTCAGAAAAAGAGCCAGACAACAGGTGCGATCTCATCCGTGTCTGCGAAGCAGATCAGCGAAATGCCGATTACGAACATAGGCCAGGCCATGCAGGGCCGTGTGGCGGGAGTCGACGTTTCCCAGTCGGGAAGTAAGCCGGGGTCTACACCGAAAATCCTTATTCGCGGCCGACGTTCATTCAATGCCGGTAACAATCCATTATATGTTGTGGATGGTATTCCGCTGGCGGGTGACCGTAATGAGCTCATGTCGTCGGCCACGCGCCCGTTTGACTTCGTTTCCGGAGGTTATGAAGACATGAACCCGAATGATGTGGCGTCCATGGAAATCCTGAAAGATGCAACAGCAACCGCTATTTATGGTGCAAGAGGTGCTAACGGTGTTGTCCTTATTACGACGAAAAGAGGAGAGTCTACCAAGGGTAAAACAACGATCAGTTATGACACATATGTGGGCGTGACGGATGCGCTGGACAAAATCCGCTTATTCTCAGGACCTGAATTTGCTGAATATTTACGCGAGTCGCGTCGAGGCATCGCTGCGGGAAGCCTTTATAAAGATGCAAACGGAAACCCGGTGCCAACCGGCCAGGTCGATGCATTTGCGGATTCAAAACTATTTGAAGCAGTAGAATTGGACGGGATTGCAAAGAACCGCACGACAGACTACCAGGATATGATCCTGCGTCAGGGTTTTCAGCAAAATCATTCCGTGGGTGTGCAGGGTGGCAATGAAAAAACGCAATTCTACATTTCCGGGGGCTTTTTCAGGGATAAAGGGATTTCGGAAGGATTGGATTACACAAGAACTTCCCTGCGTGCAAACATTGATCATAACATTAACAGTCGTGTGAAAGTAGGGATTTCTTCCTACCTCATGTACTCCGTGAGAAATGGCAAGGATTTGAACCCATACTCATTTACATTGAACCAAAACCCGCTTGGAAGAGCATTTGACGATGCCGGTAAACTTATTTTTGCTCCCACAAATGATGCACTTCTGACCAACCCGCTTGCTGAAATAGTTCCGGGCGCACAGGTTGACGAACGTAAAAAGTACCGCATTTTCAACAGCATTTACACCGAAGTTAAGATCATTGAAGGTTTGAAATACCGGATCAATTTCGGCCCAGACTTTGCAGTTGAACGCGGCGGACGTTTTATAGGGGCACAAACCAATGCCCGAAAAGGCGGTGATCCGCAAGCTGCGATTTACAACCAATACGGTTTCAACTGGACCTTGGAAAACATTGTTACGTACAACAAAACTTTTGCAGCGAAACACAACCTGGGCATTACTGCCCTTCACTCGGTGCAGCGCGAAAACTTTGAGGCAAACACAATTTCTGTTCAGGGTGTGCCGGCTGAAACGCAGCAATTTTACAATGTTGGTAATGCAAATGCAGTTCTTGGAGTTGGTAGCGTGTTGATTCCCTGGACTTTAAATTCCTATATGGCGCGTATTAACTATGATTATGCCGACAAATATCTTTTAACCGTAACAGCCCGCCGAGATGGATCGAGCCGTTTTGGGGAAAATACAAAGTACGGAACATTTCCAGGGGTAGCTTTGGGATGGAATATCTCCAATGAACCTTTCATGAAAGGTGTGTCATGGCTTGACCTTTTAAAGCTTCGGGTGAGCTACGGTTCTGTGGGTAACCAGGGTGTGGCACCTTACCAGACACAAGGTTTGCTGGGCAGGACAATTTATGCATGGGATAATACGCCGGCATACGGTTATCGCCCCAATACAATCGGTAACCCGGATCTGAGATGGGAATCTTCTGCTACCAAAAACGTGGGTATTGATTTTAGTTTTATCAAAGGCCGTGTGCAGGGTTCTCTTGAACTTTATGAAACAAATACAACGGACTTGCTGCTTTCTGATCAGCTGCCAGCTTCAATCGGTTTCAATGCAGTGACTCGTAATGTTGGTGAAACGCGTAACCGCGGAATTGAGCTGGGTGTTTCTACCATTAACGTGAACGCAAAGAACGGTTTCAAATGGACCACAGATTTCCAGTTTACCAAAAACACGGAAGCCATCATCTCCCTTTACAATGGTGCAGTGGATGATTTGGGTAACAAATGGTTTATCGGATATCCTTTGTCTGAATATTTTGATTACAAAAAAGCTGGGATCTGGCAGACCAACGAAGCAGATGCAGCTAAATCTTATGGAAGCCGGGTAGGCCAGATTAAAGTGGCTGACGTAAACGGACGCAGCGCGGATGGAAAACTGACAGGACAGCCTGATGGCAAAATCAATGCAGATGACCGTCAGAAACTGGGATCAGATGTGCCGGATTGGAGTGGTGGTATCACAAACCGTTTCAATTTCAAAGGATTTGACCTTTCTTTCTTTATTTATGCAAGACAAGGGCAAATGATCATCAGCGGTTTCCACAGGGATAACAATGCATTGGCTGGCCGTTATCAGCAAATGTATGTGGATTACTGGACGCCAAATAATCCTACCAATGAATTTCCGCAGCCTAACAAGGACCAAGAATTCCCTGTTAACAACTCTGCGATCATCTACTATGATGGCTCATTTGTGAAAATCCGTAACGTCAACTTCGGTTACACTTTCAGTAACAACCTTACCAAGAAGCTCGGCCTGGAATCGCTTCGCTTGTTTGCAAGTATCCAGCAGCCTAAAATCTGGTCGAAATACCGCTCAAAATACAATGGTGTGGATCCTGAAACTTCGGACACAACAATCGGATCCGGTGTAACGCCAGCAACACGTGTATCCACGATCGGACTTAATGTGAAGTTCTGAGCAATCTGAAAGGTTTGGTAACAACATTTAATATTGACAAAAATGAAATTTAAATACATCAAAAAATCATACAAATACATTGGCTTAATGGCATTCATGCTCATGGGCCAGTCGTGCAGCGACCTGCTGGATGAAAAAGTGATTTCCAGCATTGGTAACGACTATATGAATACGCCGAAAGGTTTTGAGGATGCAGCAAAGTCGGCCTATTCGTCCCTGCGTAACTATTACGGAACGCAGCAAGGCATTACCATGACTGAGTTTGGCACAGACCTTTATGCAACGGGTGCTGATGGCGGTTACAAAGGGTTCCACTTTTATGACGCACAATTGCAGCCAACCGTGGATTACCTGGCAACGATCTGGGATGAGACTTATCGTGGGATCAATGTCTGTAATGCGGTCATTGAACGTGCTCCCGCGGCCACGGTAAGCGATGCAATCAAAAAGTTGCGTGTCGCCGAAATGAAGTTTTTACGAGCGCATTATTATTTCCTTTTGATGCAGCAATATGGCGGGGTCGATCTGAGATTGACAGAAACCATTTTACCTACCAAAAAAACTTCCCGTGCGCCCGAATCGGAAATTTACAAACAGATTATTTCCGACCTGGAATCGGCTTTGCCCGACCTTGAAGCTAAATCAAAAGCAACGGATTACGGTCGTGCTACAAAGCCAGCGGCAGAGCATTTGCTGGCCATGGTTTATTTGGCAAAAGGCAATTCCACTTCCAAAGCTGCGGATGATTATTCCAAAGCTGCCACTTATGCTTCCAGTGTGATCAACAATTACACATTCAAGCTGTTACCTGATTTTGCGAGTGTTTTTGACCAGGCAAATCAGATGCACGATGAGGTTGTTTTCGCGGTTCAGTATACCATGGATCCATTGACAAACGGCACCGGAAACAGCTTGCACCTTTATTTCGGGATGCAATACGACGTGCAGGCCGGAATGGTCCGTGATATTTTGAATGGTCGTCCTTTCAAACGCATGCGTCCAACAAAATACTGTCTGGAAACCGTTTTTGCAGATCGTGTGAATGATTCACGTTATAAAAAGACGTTTAAAGACACATGGATATGCAACAACCCGGGCAAGTTTACCAACGTTTTTGATAACTCAAAATCAGAGGTTACATTCAAAGCAGGTGACACAACGATATTTATTCCAGGTTACGAAATGCCTTTGGCAGAGCGTGCTAAGAAGCCATATCAGGTGTTAGTACCAAGCCGTTACGACGAAGCTTTATTCCCGACAAACAGAAAATTCCTCGATCCGCTGCGCCCGGACCGCACTTACGAGCCGGGAAGCAGGGATTATATGTGTTTCAGATTGGCGGATACTTATTTATTGCTTGCCGAGGCGCAATTACTGACCGGCAAAGTGAAGGAAGCCACAGATGCGATCAATATGGTGCGTCGCCGTGCAGCTTTTCCTGGGAAAGCCGCTGCTATGGAGATCAAGCAAGCGAATATGAACATGGAAATGTTGATGGAAGAGCGCGGACGTGAGCTCCTGGGAGAGCAGATCCGCTGGATGGACCTGAAACGCTGGGGTAACCTGGTTGAAAGGGTTCAAAAATACAACCCGCAAGCAGCGCCTAATGTGAAACCTATTCACTTATTGCGCCCGATTCCGCAAACGCAGATCGACAGAACGGAGGGCGGTGCGGCCGCATTCCCGCAAAATCCGGGTTATTGATCATCTAATTAAGTAAACAGCATTCCCGTCATGACAGAAGATTTAAGTGTCTTTTGCGTGACGGGAATCTTCATTACGTAGGGGTAACGTATGCAAAATATCGTTATATCCATCATATACGGTAGTCCATTTAATCCGTTACATAGTCATTTATCAAACAGAGTTCCTATTAAAATGAAAAAACAAAGATTACCGCTGACCATTCTGCTGCTTTTGGTCACCCTAACATTGGCGAACGCGCAAAAATCGAAGGACGGATGGGAAAATCTTTTCAACGGGAAAGACCTTACCGGATGGAAACAATTGAATGGAAAGGCTAAATATGAAGTAAAAGACGGTGCCATTGTAGGAACTTCTGTCACCGACACGCCTAATTCCTTCCTGACTACTGAGAAAAATTACGGTGATTTTATTTTTGAATGTGATGTAAAAGTCGATAACAAGCTGAATTCAGGCATTCAGATCAGAAGCTTATCAACACCCGAGTATCAGAATGGCCGTGTACATGGTTACCAGGTTGAAATTGACCCCAGCGACCGCGCTTACTCTGCCGGACTTTACGACGAAGCACGCCGCGGCTGGCTTTATCCGCTGGACCTGAACCCTGAAGCGAAAAAAGCCTTCAAAAAAGACGCCTGGAATAAATACCGCATCGAGGCGATCGGCACCTCCATCCGCACATTCCTGAATGGTGTTCCGGTTGCGCACGTGATCGACGACATGACTCCAAGCGGATTTATATGTCTGCAAGTGCACGCCATTGGGAGCAAAGATCTGGAAGGAACACAGGTAAGCTGGAAAAATGTAAGGATCAAAACCACAGACCTTAAACCGAGTCCGGCAGCTAACATCCGCATTGTGAACCTGATCCCGAATTCTCTCAATGATGCAGAAAAAGCGCAGGGATACGCATTGCTATATGATGGTAAAACTGTTGATCAATGGCGCTCATACGGCGGAACAGAATTCCCTTCGAAACGCTGGAACTACGCCGACGGAACTATCACTATCTCAAAATCGGATGGATCTGAAACAGGAAATGACATTGTTACAAAGAAATTGTATGGCCCTGCTTTTGAATTCGAATTTGATTTTAAACTGACCGAAGGTGCTAATAGCGGTGTAAAATATTTTGTAGATCAAAAATTCAATTCGGGAGGAAAATCGGGCATTGGATGCGAGTATCAGGTGCTGGACGATGAAAAACATCCCGATGCAAAACTTGGTAAAAACGGAAACCGCACCATTGCTTCTTTTTATGACGTAATCCCTGCCGACAGGCCCAAAAACGCTGTAAAGAAGATTGGCGAGTGGAACCAGGGCCGCATTGTGGTCCAGAAAGATGGAACGGTTCAGCACTTCCTGAATGGTTACAAAGTGGTTGAATATGTGCGCGGTTCGCAGCAGTTTAAGGATTTTGTAGCAGAGTCGAAATTCAAAGGCTTTGAAGGTTTTGGACTATCACAACAAGGTAACCTGCTTTTGCAAGACCACGGCGACAATGTTTCATTCCGTAGTTTGAAAGTGAAGGAAATAAAATAACACGCTCGGTTTAAAAAAAATCTTTTTTTAGAGTAGATAAAAGCCCACTGGTTTTTTACAACTGATTGCCCGCCAGACTCGCGGCCCATTAACTGAAAATTAACTTTTTAAGATCAATATCATGACAAGCAGAAGGGATTTTATAAAAAATGCAGCGCTGGCCTCGGCGGGTGTTGCTGTTGGTTCAAATGCTTTTAGCGCAGCTAGTTACCGGAAAATTTTGGGTGCAAATGACCGCGTACGTGTGGGGATCATTGGTTTTTCCGATCGTTTCCGCAGCTCGCTGGCCCCAAGCTTTTCTGATCATGCGAAAGAACTGAACTTTGAGTTTATGGGCGTTTCCGATCTTTGGAACCGCCGCCGTGACGAGGCAGAGGCATTTATGAAAGGAAAACCTTATGCGTCCGCCGAATTCGCCAAAGCCAGAAACAACGAAGAGTTGCTGGGACGCAAAGATGTGGATGCAGTCATTATCAGCACGGCAGACTTCCAGCATGCATTGCATTGCGCGGAAGCTGTGAAATCCGGCCGTGATGTGTATGTTGAAAAGCCATTTGCCGAAACATTGGAAGATGCCAAAGTTGCCTTGAAAGCTGTTGAAGCATCAAAACAAATTGTACAGGTAGGCTCTCAGCGCCGCAGCGCACCGAATTACTGGGCAGCTTATGAATACATCAAATCAGGCAAATTCGGTGACATTACCACGGTAGAAATGACTTGGAATGTGAATCAGCCGGGTCGCTGGAGACGCAAAGAACTGGTTTCTCAGATTAGAAAAGAAGATACCGATTGGGACCGCTTCCTGATGAACCGCCCGAAAGTGGAATGGAACCCGCGTTACTATCTGGAATTCCGCTTGTTCTACCCGTATTCTTCCGGAATCCCGGGACAATGGATGGCACACCAGATCGATACAGTGCATTGGTTCTCAGGTCTTGACGCGCCAAGAAATGTTGTGGCTAATGGTGGAATCTATACCTGGAAAGATGGCCGGACAAATGTGGATACATTCAGTGCCGCTTTCGAATACGGGCCGTTTGACAACAAAGAAAAAGGCTTTCAGGTAATTTATTCGTCGCGTTTCAATAATGAGGCGGGCGGCGTGAAGGAATACTACTATTCAAATGGTGGAATGATCAACCTGGATACGAACAAAATTACTCCGGAGGGCGGATTAAAGGAAAAAGATGCCAAAGGAATGGGTCTTCAGGCAAATCTCCTTCCTGAAATGGCGCTTAAAACTGGTGATAAAATTGCGACTGACGCCAATACAGGAGCGGATCCAATGACTTCGCTGCACATGCGCAACTGGATGGAATGTATCCGCAGCCGCAAGGAAAGCAATGCGCCGGCGCGCGTTGGTTTCAACCACTCCGTAGCGAACATTATGGCTACGCAGGCGCTGCATACAGGCAAGCGCGTGAGCTGGGATCCGAAGAAAAAAGAAATTGTTTTAAGCTAACCGACAGGAACGTGAATGTTATAACAAAGGGCATAGCAGCAACGGCACTTTCTGTTTTCGCAGCAGGAGGAATGGTTCAAGCTCAAAAAGTGGATCTGGTTAACAACGAGAAGGAAAAAAAGGTTGAAGTTAAAATCGACGGCAAAGCTTTTACATCCTATTTCTATCCAGGTGAAGATAAATTGAAAAAGGCCGTGCTCTATCCGGTCCAAACGGCCAGAGGAACGCTCATAACCAGAGGATGGCCGCTTGATCCAAGGCCGGGCGAGCGCGTGGACCACCCGCACCACGTAGGGATTTGGCTCAATTATGAGGACGTTAACGGTAACGACTACTGGAATAATTCCGACGCCGTCGACCATGCCAAACGTGCTTACGGAACCATCATTCACACCGGCATCAAATCCATGAAAAGTGGAAAAGATAAAGGCGAGCTGACCGTAACGGCTGACTGGAAAGATAAAAACGGCGTTCTGACGTTGCAGGAAACCACCACATATCATTTCAGCGGAAAAGCGGATCAGCGCATAATTGACCGTTCTACAACCTTAACCGCCGTGCTGGACGAAGTGGCCATGCCCGACATTAAGGACGGAATGTTCGCGATTCGCGTAGCCCGCGAGCTGGAATTGCCTTCGAATAAGCCTGAAATTTTCACCGATGCAAGCGGCATAGCGACCAAAGTTCCGGTCATGAACAATGAAGGAATTACCGGCAATTACCGCAACAGCAATGGTGTAGAAGGGGAAGCTGTCTGGGGTAAGCGCGCAATCTGGTGTAATCTTACAGGAAAGATCAAAGACGAGAACATCAGCGTCGCCATGATCGATCACCCGAAAAACGTTGGTTACCCAGCATATTGGCACGCCCGCGGTTATGGTCTTTTTGCCGTAAATCCATTGGGAATGAAGGCGCTTAGCGATGGAAAGGAAACGCTCAACTTCAAACTGAAAAAAGGGGAATCCACCACATTCCGCTACCGGCTTGTAATCGCATCTGAACATTTGAAAGACGAAGCCATCAACGCCATGGCGGCTGAGTATGCGAAGACGAAATAGGGATAAAGTTTAAGAAAACATTGCCAAAAGAGCCGCAGGAGACTGTGGCTCTTTTTTGCTATAATTGCACATCATTACACACTATAATTTTATGAATGCCGAAAAATACACAGTCGAATATCTGAGTGCAAATATCTATCAATTTTATAGCAACGGAGTTCGTGGAAGTTTTGAAATGTTTATAATATATAGCCCTCATGGGAATAATACATATAATTTAGGTTTTGGTGTTTGGAATGAAATACTGGAAGAAGTCGATGATTCCGTTGAAATAAGGAATGGCGACACCGATAAAAATGATTTGTATGTTTACCTCAATCAAAAATATTACACTATGGACACTATAATAGAAAGTGATAAAAATAAGTCGGAGAAATTTTCAGCTCAGGATATCGAAAAGATAAGGGTCTATTTCGATAAAAAGTCGGACAAAATGAGGGCTCTTTTAAAAGCTTACCCTGTTCCAGAGGAATTTCGAAAAAAGCAAAATTAACCCCTCTACTTCTTCATCCCAGCCGAATGCCAGCTGAACACGTGATAAGTTGTTGGCGTCGTTCCTACGTTTTTGATTGAATGCATTTGGTTGGAAGCCTGGAAGATGACGGAGCCTGGGCCAACTTGCTTCATCTGTCCGTTTACCAGCGCTTCTACGGTTCCCTCTTTGATAATAATGATCTCTTCCTCAGGATGTTTGTGCGGTGGGTGCGAGCTGTCACCGGGGTTCAATGTGGTGATGTGACATTCTAACTCATCCAGCGTAGCAGTTTGCGACCTGAAAACAGTTCGTACCGCACCGGTTTTAGTTTCTTTCGCCTTCATGTCGTTCCAGTCGAAAATGGATGAGTCGAGGATTGCCTTGGGCGAGCCGGCGAAAATGCAGGTAAATGTCAGACATGCCGTAACCGTGGCGACGCCCAAATCTCTTTTTGTAATGTACATTGAATCAACAGGTTTAGTGGTATTTAACACAAAGACCTTATTTTTTGAGTCTTACCATTAGTGATCCGTTTGAAAAGATTGGAAAGAAGTCGTATTCTTGATGTTGATTGACATTGAGATCTGAAAATTCTTATAAATCCTTTTCTATCAGAACTGGGACATTCACTAACTCAAAACATGGAAGACAAATCAAGACGGAAGTTTTTACAAAATGCTGGACTGGCCACAATCGCTTCAATCTCTCCGCTGGCCGCCGAGCCGGAAAAAGTGAAGGAGCTGTTCATTCATCACGTTTATTTTTATTTGAAAGATCCTCATAATGCGCAGGATGAGGCCAAATTGCTGGAAGGCTTAAACAAGCTGGCAAAGGTTCCGACCATACAATATGTGCACATTGGTAAGCCTGCCGAAACAAACAGATCTGTGATCGTAAGGGATTACTCATATTCATGGATGTGCTTTTTCAAAAATATAATCGAAGAGGAGATCTATCAAACACACCCGATCCATCTCGAATTTATCAAGGAATATTCTCATTTGTGGGAGAAAGTGGTTGTGTATGATTCAGTAGGGCCGAAAAAAGTAGGATAGGATCATTAATGATTTAGCGGTAAAGCGCGTGCTATTTTGCTTTTACTATTAAACCTATTGATCCGAAATGCAGCTAATGCCCTTTTCCCTTTCCCGAAAGCAGATCACAATCGCTTTTATTGGTTCACTTTTCGTGGGCTTTTCACATTTGATTTCTGCGCAAAATGCCGCGGAGCCTATCCGGGTGAACCAGGTCGGGTTTTATCCCAATGGACAGAAAATAGCCATTGTCCTGGGAGAAAAGCAGACTGCATTTGAACTGAAAGATGCTTCATCAGGCAAAACGGTTCTTAAAGGAAAGCTCAGCGAGCCGCGGATTAATCAGCATTCCGGTAAAACAAGCCGCATTGCCGACTTTTCAAGCGTTCGTAAAGCCGGTAAGTATTTCGTTGAAGTTCCTGCTCTGGGGAAATCGGCGGCATTTGAAATAAAAGAAAAGGTTTTTAAAGATGTAGCTGCGGCCTCATTGAAAGGATTTTATTATCAAAGAGTGTCCATTGATCTGCCCGAAAAGTTTGCCGGAAAATGGGCGCGACCGGCTGGGCATCCGGATGATAAGGTTCTGATACACGCATCCGCTGCTTCGGAATCGCGGCCGGAAAATTCGGTAATTAGCTCACCAAGAGGCTGGTATGATGCCGGTGATTATAACAAATACATTGTCAACTCCGGCATAACAATGGGCACAATGCTGTCTTTGTATGAAGATTATCCATCCTTCTGCGAAAATTTCATCACCAATATTCCTGAAAGCAACAACGGCGTTCCTGATGTTCTGGACGAAGCGCTTTGGAATTTGCGCTGGATGCTAACCATGCAGGATCCTGCCGACGGCGGCGTTTATCACAAACTGACCAATCCAAGGTTTGATGGAATGATCATGCCCCATGCCGCTAAAAATCCGCGCTACGTTGTCCAGAAAGGCACCGCTGCAACATTAGACTTTGTCGCGGTTATGGCACAGTCCGCGCGTATTTTCAAAAATTTTGAGAATAAATTTCCCGGACTTGCCGATTCCTGCGTCACGGCGGCGGTGAAGGGTTGGGAATGGGCGAAAAAGAACCCTGTGGTGCTATATAGTCAGGATGAGATGAACAAAAAGTTTGATCCGGACGTCGTGACTGGCGCCTATGGCGACCGGGATGCGAAAGATGAATGGGTTTGGGCCGGCGCGGAAATGTATGCACTGACCAAAAAGGCGGATTATCTGAAAGACATTAACTTTAGTGCTGACCAGCCAATGCCTTTGCCAACTTGGAGCCAGGTAAAAACATTGGGCTACTACACCATGATCCGCTTTGCGGAAGAGCTGAAAACGGATCCATCGTTGACGAACAGCCTGAAAAAGAACATCATTTCCTTTGCCGATAACTTGCTGATTGACCTCGAAAAACAACCTTACCACACGGTTATGGGCAAAACTGCGAAGGATTATTCCTGGGGAAGCAGCTCCGTGGCCGCCAATCAGGGCATTGCATTGCTCTATGCTTTTAAACTGACAAAAAATCCGAAATATGCACAAGCGGCGCAAGGTAATCTGGATTATTTGCTGGGCAGAAATGCAACAGGTTACTGCTTTCTGACCGGATTTGGCTCAAAACGCGTCATGCATCCGCACCACCGGCCATCTGTCGCCGATGGGATTGTTGACCCGGTTCCCGGACTTTTATCCGGCGGCCCTAATCCGGCCCAGCAAGACAAATGCACGACTTACACCAGCAAATTTGCGGATGAATCCTTTACGGATGACGACTGTTCTTATGCTTCCAATGAGATCGCGATTAACTGGAACGCGCCCATGGTTTACCTTTCAGCAGCATTGGAAGCATTATCTGAAATGAAATAGCCGCTTACTGTTTTGTTGATTTGACCGGCACGGTCGGAGGCGTTTCATTATAGCCTTTCTTGCCTGTCATATTTTCTTGCTCAGACTCTTTCACTGCTTCTTTCGAAAGTGTTTTTGAAGGTTTTGCACTGTCATCTTTTTGCTTTTCTTTGCCTTTCGGGCCGCCATGCGTGGGTGAGCCGCCTTCTACATTTTCCTTATTTGATTGCGTTGCCATATTTGTATGATTTTCCAATCAATGCTCAATTTCCGTTCCCGGAGCGTATACGTTTTTGATGATTATTAAATTCTACACATTGGCTGTAAGAAAACGATTCCTTTCCAGCGGAATAGATTCGGAAGCAACGGGACTTTATTTAAAAAGCTAAATTGCAATCAACCAAAAATCAGCATTATGAGTTTTCTTGAATCGTTTTCTCAAATAAGAACATTGCTCAAAAACATTGATCTGGATGCCCTTGGCAAGCTTTCAAAAAAAGTGGATCTGAACAGGATGATGGGCGTGGTGTCTAAAATGAGTGAGGAGGATCTTGGGAAAATGCTGAAATTCATGGAAGCGGGATCGGGGAAAAAGAAGGCGCCACCGGTCGTAAATGGTGATTTCTACGAACTCAGCGCAACGCTAACCGGCGAGGACCGTGAGATTCAGCTGAAAGTCCGTGATTTTATGGAAACCGAAATCCGACCGATTGCCAATGAATATTGGAATAAGGCACATTTTCCGATGCATATCATTCCATTGATGGCTAAGCTGAACATCTGCGGACTTACTTACAAAGGTTACGGCTGTGCAGGAAAGTCTGCATTGCTGGAAGGCTTTGTAGCGATGGAAATGGCGCGGGTGGACTCTTCGATCTCCACGTTTTTCGGGGTGCACAGCGGACTTGCGATGGGATCGATTTACTTATGCGGCTCCGAGGAGCAAAAGCAATATTGGCTGCCCGTTATGCAGCGAATGGAGCTGATCGGTGCGTTTGGCTTAACGGAGCCGGAAGTGGGTTCCGGCGTGGCAGGAGGGCTTACCACAACTTGTGAACGTGTTGGCGATGAATGGGTTATTAATGGTCAAAAAAAGTGGATAGGCAATGCTACGTTTTCTGATATTACTATAATCTGGGCGAGAGACCTTGCCGATAATCAGGTCAAAGGTTTCATCGTACGAAAAGAAAATCCGGGTTTTGTAGCTGAAAAAATGCAGGACAAAATGGCGCTGCGAACTGTTCAGAATGCTTTGATTACATTAACAGATTGCCGCGTGCCGGAAACGGACCGCCTTCAAAATGCAAATTCCTTCAAAGACACAGCCAATGTGCTACGCATGACGCGCGCTGGCGTTGCCTGGCAGGCGGTGGGTTGCGGGCGAGGCGCTTATGAGCTCGCTTTGAAATACACTTTGGAAAGAAAACAATTCGGACGTCCGATCGCAGGGTTCCAGCTGGTTCAGGATCTGTTAGTTACAATGCTGGGCGACCTTACGGCCATGCAAACATTGGTTTACAGGCTTTCCCAATTGCAGGACGGCGGCGTGCTTACCGACGAACATGCATCGCTCGCAAAAGTTTTCAGCACCTTGCGTATGCGCTCAATTGTGGATCATGCACGTGAGCTTTTCGGTGGTAACGGAATTTTGCTTGAATACGACATTGCGCGTTTCGTGGCGGATGCAGAAGCGATTTATTCTTACGAAGGAACCAAAGAAATCAACTCACTGATCGTCGGACGCGCAATTACAGGTGAAAGCGCTTTTGTATAAAAATTGTATGGAAATAGAGAAATTGACGATCAGGCAAGCCGGAGAATCCGATAGAACGATCCTTTACGACATGATATGCCGCCTGGAAAACATGGTGATGGATGTCGCGGGCTTTGATTTTGCTTTTGATATAAACATAAAAAATCCCAACGTCAGCTATTTCATTGCAGAGCTGGGCACCAATCCCGTTGGAATGGTGAGCTGCCACATTCAGCCCTTGTTACATCACGCTGCGCTCGTTGCCGAAATTCAGGAAATGTATGTAGAGCCGGAATTTCGCTCTCAGCAGGTTGGAAAAGCATTAATGTTGCAGGTTACCAACTTTGCAAAATCAAAAGGAGCTATTCAGATCGAAGTGACTTCGCGCAATGTTCGCGAACAGGCGCACCGCTTTTACCAGCGCGAAGGATTCGAGAAATCACACGTTAAGCTGGTTCGCTATTTCAAAAATGACCTATAAAAAACGATCCGGTCAACCGACCGGATCGTTTCCAAATTACCCTAAACCTTCAACTGCCATTTAATACTTAATATCTGCCTCTGTTATCGCGGGCCCAGCCGTCGCCTCTGCGATCGCTCATTCTACGCGTGTCTGCCATTAATCTTTGCAGGTCTTCGCGAAGGATCCGGGTTTCGCGTGGCGACAACCTGCCGCGGTGGCTGTAATCCCTTTCGCGGGCTTCAATTCGTTCATAACGGTTCATCAGCGCATTGGCTTCACGGCGTGAAAGTGTTCCGCGGTTGATTCCGGCCGAAATCTGCTGGCGCGCTTCACGCTGTAAGTAATTGATCTCCGATCCGCCTCTCTGACGATATTCATTATGACGGCGGTCATCGTAACGGCGGTCACCGCGTTCTGAATGTGGTGTAGCACCATATTGGGCAAATGCGCTTGTGAATCCTAGTGCGAGCATTGCGGCAAAAAATATCTTTTTCATAACCAATAAATTTTAAAGTTCATGGGTTAGAGGGCCGCAAAAGACATAGGTTTAAAATGCCCTTGTTAATGATTGTTAAGGGAAAAACAGCTGTTTAAAAGCTGTGCAGGACGATTTGATTTTGAGGGATTTATCTTCCGGAAATGGAACTTTGGATGGCTTCCTGCGCTTCCGCAAGAATTTCTTCTGCCTTTCTTCCGGCCGGTTCAATGCCGGGAAGCACGGTCCAGGAAAGATGTGAAAACGACCTGAGCGGGAAAATTCCTTTTGGGTTAAATGTTCCTGTTCCGTTAATCGCAACGGGAACGATCAGCGCGTCCGGGGCACGTTTAAGCAATGTGGCCACGCCTCCCGGAACAAATGGTTTCATAATGCCGCTGGCCGTGCGCGTGCCTTCCGGAAAAATGATGGCGGACGTTTTTTCCTCATGAATTAACTTCCCGAGCCTCGCAATTTCAGTGACTGCTTGTTTGCCGTCCTTTCTGTTAATTAAGGCTGCGCCGCTTTTTCTCAAATTATAGGAAATGCTTGGAACGCCTTTTGAGAGTTCTATCTTGGAAACAAATCGCGGGTGATATTTTCTGAGAAACCAGATAACCGCCGGGATATCGAATGTGCTCTGGTGATTGGCGACAAAAATAATGGTGCGGTTCTCAGGCAACTGCGCGAGGTTTTTAAGCGTGATCCGGGCACCTGTGAGATATAATCCGTAGGTGAGAAAGAAGTTCAGATAGTCGACAACTACTTTGTGTACTTTTTTACCAAAAACATTAAATGCAATAACCTGGAAAACGTGAAAGAGAAGCAGGGTTAAGCCAAAATGAATCAGGTAAATAATACTTAATACGTAGTCAACGATTTTTTTCATTCGGATTTTTTCTGCAAAAATAGTTTAAAACTGCGTTGATTGTCATAATTTGTGAACCGTGAATTGATAAAAGTCATTCGATACTTACATTTAATTCACGTAATTTGTAAATTAACAAACAGAGCTTAAAAAAGAAATATAATGGATACCGCACTTTCAGCAGAAAGACTTGAAGTCATGCAACATGTAGGAAAGGACCTGAATGTGCTAATGGCCGAATATTTGAAGCCGATCGAAGAAAATTGGCAGCCCTCGGATTTCCTGCCAGATTCCAGTGATGAAAATTTTTTCAGCGAGGTGAAACTATTGCAGGAAAGCTGCCGCGAATTGCCTTACGATTACATAGCAGTGCTCATAGGCGACACCATTACTGAGGAAGCATTGCCTACTTATGAATCGTGGCTTATGGACGTTATTGGCGTTGATCAGGTGAATGAGCCTTCGGGCTGGGCCTCGTGGGTGCGTAGCTGGACGGCTGAGGAAAACCGTCACGGTGACCTTTTGAACAAGTATTTATATTTGTCGGGACGTGTGAATATGCGTGCTATGGAGGTTTCAACGCAGTTTCTGATCGCCGATGGCTTCGACATTGGGACAGATCGTGACCCTTACCGTAACTTTATTTACACATCCTTTCAGGAGTTGGCGACCAATGTTTCGCACAGAAGAACGGCGACATTGGCTAAGAAATTCGGGAACCCGCATTTATCCAAAATTTGCGGTGTGATCGCGTCAGACGAAATGCGCCATGCGAAGGCTTATAAAGATTTCGTAAGAAGAATTTTAGAAGTTGACCCTTCGGAACTGCTGCTGGCACTGGAAGATATGATGCGCAAAAAAATCGTAATGCCTGCGCATTTTCTGCGTGAATCGGGTGTGAAAATGGGTGATACTTTTTCCCATTTCTCCGACGCGGCACAGCGACTTGGCGTTTACACAACAAACGACTACATCGAAATTCTGGACAGCCTTCTGGTTGAATGGGAGATCGGGGCGGTTAGGAATATTAACGAAAAAGCAGAGAAAGCCAGAGATTATTTGATGGCGCTGCCGGACAGATTAAAAAGGATCGCAGACCGGACAAGAATTCCGGAATTGCAATATGAATTTAGTTGGATCAAATAACGAAATGTCAGCCACAGAGGCTGACATTTTTACTTTATCAGCATTACGGAACCATTCTTCCTCATCACTTTTCCTTCATTGGATATCCCTTCGATCATCCACACATAAGTGCCTGACAAAGCTTGCTTTCCATCAAAAGTGCCGTCCCAGCCTTTATCTAAGTCTTTGGTATAAAACATCAGTTCTCCCCAGCGGTTGTAAATTTTGAAAAAATTGAGGCTGGTAATATCATTAATAACGGGCATCAATATTTCATTTCTTCCATCACCATTGGGTGTGAATGCCGTTGGGACAGTCAGGTTTTCCCGTCGCCTGACCCGCAGATTTACTGTTGCCTTTCCTGTGCAACCCATTCCGGAAGTGATTTCAACGGTGTAACTCTGGTCGGCCTGCAAGGTTGCGATAGGGCTGGGGCTGGAAGGATTATTCAACCCGTTCGGAGGCGACCAGGTGAATATGGCGTCGTTCAGGTTCATTACTTGCGGAGACGAAGCCACAAGCTGATAGGGAACGTTGATATCGATCAGTGCGTCCTGTGTTGCCTTTACCTCAATGGCAGGCGCAACCTGGATTGTCACGGTGTCGCGCAAATTACAAACGCCCAGCGATGCATTGACCACATATTGCGTTGTTATTAAGGGACTTGCAATCGGATCTTTTGCATTTGGATTATCGAGGCTGGCTTGCGCTTCCCAGGCGAAATTCTGCGCGTTACTCATAGTCGTAAGCTGCACCGATCCGCCTGCGCAAATGACCGTGTCGGCAATGGTTTGAACATTAATGTTGCTCGAAAACTCAACTTTCACGGGTTCCTTTACCACACAACCATCGCTGTCTTTCATAAATACTTTGTAATCTGCGGGGAAGAGTTTGAAAGATGCATCTGCCTGGTAATTAACCGAATCGATTGAATATTGATATGGCATCATGCCACCTTTTCCGGTCACCGTAAGCGTTCCCTCGCTTGTTTTATCGCAGGTTCCGGGCTCTAATGTAGTGGTTAAGCTAAGGTCGCTGACGGTCGCCTGTTTAATATTGACGATCTTGTTTCCGCATTTAATGTTTGTGATGCTCAGTGCCACGTCTTTCTCCCCTGTGTCATTCCATTTTACAACAAAAGGACCCATTCCAGTGCCCGAAATGACCTGCGCCCCGTCAAAATCCCATTCGAAAGTATAATCTGAGCCGGGCACCTGGATCGTGCCGGTATATTTGATCTCAACGTTCTGATCTGCTTTACAAATTGCCTGCGGTGCAATGGAAAAATCTGCATTGGGGTTGATATTGGCCGTGAAGCAGATCTCATTGAATGTTCTGTCAACATCCGTTTTGGTATAATACTGATCCGTAAATGATAAATAACCAAAGTTGGCTTGCCCAGATTCGCAGGAGACAGACTGATCATCCCTGAAAATATAAATGGGCGTTCCGGCTTTGCCGACATATCTTTTTGGCTCCTGGGAATCGTCATAAGACGCAAACAACGTGTTATCTACATAAACATCCATAATGCCCGTTTGGCCATTCCGCGTGAATGTCATGAGATAATAAGTATTTGTATTAAAAAACGGACAAGCGCCTGCAATGCCATAAGGATAAAAATCAATGCACCGGTCAGCAGAGCCATTACGGTCTTTAAAGTAAATCCCCTGATCCGAGCCGCCATTTGAAAAATCGATGATCCGGGCCCAGGTTTTGCCCCAATTGGTGGGCTTAATGTACATTTGGATCGTATAATTATCCGTGATCGCGCCTTCTGTATTGGGATACATCAAGCCCCAGTTGAGGTTATTCTGATAAACGGTCCGCTGCACGCCGCAGGGTAACACATCATTGACAAAAGCGCCGTCTGTTGCGGGAGCAGGGCAATTGCCTAATGCTTTCACGGGTGTGAGCAAAGGCCCGCACTCAGGTGCTGCCACTTCGAATGTGTTGTAAAAACGATAAGTATGCTTGACAGTCTGCCCAAAAGAATCGGGGAGATAAAAGAATGCGCAAAGAAAAAGTAAGAGTAACCGTATTTTCATATTCAGCCGAGGCCGGAAGTAAAGGACGTGAGTTTGAAATAAAATTACGTCAAATCCGGCATAATAGATGTTCGATCGGGTTTATTTCGCATCAAGAAGTGTATAAAACAAGAGAGGCCCCGAACCGGAACCTCTCTGACTGCACTGTTTTCAGGCGGATTTACTGATTAAGGGCTTTGAGAATGCCGTCCTTAATCATCAGGTTTTTTCTTAGTTGAAGATCATCCCGAAGCAGTTTACGGAACGGTTCCACTGTTTTGACAGCAGCGGTTCTTCCCGTTGTAGCTGCTGGTATGCCCATCACTTCCAGCGCCTTACGCAACAGCGTCTCGTTTTCATCTCCAAAAGCGCTATATGGCACTTTTGAGTCCTCCACAATGTAGTTGGGAGTCATTCCGTCAACTGTCCCGTAATCGGATTCGCCATTCGCATTGGCAGTCTGCCCTAGCATTACATAAACGCCCCATTTCCAACGCTCCTGATCATCATCGATCAAAGAACCGAAAAGATTTTTACCAGCTGTATTCTCTCCAATCGTCACCACATTCATATACGGCTTCAAGCCATTGATTACCAACTCGCTGGCAGATGCGGTTCCATTTGAGGTAAGGACAAAAACCCGGTTGAGATTGCTGCCAATGTTGTTAGCCTCAGCCTGAAAATTATAGTTAAGCGCATTTGCACCGTTTTGTTTTTGCCAGTAAGCAATGTATTTATCATTCCACTGCTCTTTGTAAAAGGTCTTTGAAGCCGAAATGTTCTTTCCAATTAAAGAGGCCAATGTATTTGCAGAACTAATGTATCCGCCGGAATTCAGGCGAAGGTCGAGCACAAGTTCGTTCACGCCCTTTGCTTTAAAGTCTGCGAAAATCTGACGCAGCTCGTTGTCATATTTATCTTGATCGGCAGCATTACCAGGCACAAATTGTGTGTAAACAAGATAACCGATTGTTTTACCCAAAGCAGGTTTTGAAATGACGGTTGAAAATGCAACAGGGTCTTCGGTGACCTCGGCCTTAGTAATGGAATAGGTGGTGTTTGTCGCCACAATTTTGCTGTCCTGCAATGCGCCTAATGTAACAGCAACAGTCTCATTACTGCTCAGTAATGTTGCATAATTGCCTTGTGTAAGCTGTGTTCCATTCACTTTGAGGATTATATCGCCCCTTTTCAAACCGGCGACCGCCGCAGGACTGTCTTTCACAACATAGTTCAGGAAAGCAGCAATGTTGGATTTGCCGTCATCAATGTAAGAAAGCGAATAGCTGATCCCGAAAATCTTACTGATTCCGTTGAATTCGTTTTGCAACGCGTCAATATCATCGGTTACAGCCGAAAAACGGTCAACGGTTTCTCTTTGGTAAACAAGTTTTTCAAAATAATCCAACGGACTGATTGTAGCATCCAGACTGGATTCGGCGGGAAGCTCTTTGTACCAGAAGTAAGCATCGTCCATCACTTCATAGAGCCAGGCATTGATCGCCTGCCTGTCTGAAACAGAGGTTGAATCTGTGGCGGTTAAAATGTCAGGCTGAACATCTTTTTCCTTGCACCCCACCACCAACACCGCAAAAGCAAGCGCAAAAAGAAGGTTTAACTTTTTAAGATATAACATATTAGTAGGTTTGTTGAAATTAAGTTGTTTAACGAACTATACAGCTAATACGTATGTAGCACGCGGTCTGTGGCGTCGCGAAGCGTTTAAATGGAGGAAATTGGTGAAATTTAATTGAGATTTAATAAGTGTAAATTTTGTTTAAATTTACAGCAAGTGTTAATGCAGGAAACCTATGGACATCAAACAAATCGTGACAATCGATAATGAAATTCTGAACGGTCAGCCCGTTTTCAGTGGAACCCGCGTGCCGATCGAGTCATTGTTTGATCATTTGGAAGCAGGCGTTTCACTGGATGAATTTCTGGATGATTTTCCAACGGTTAGTAGGGAACAGGCGATCGGATTGTTTTGACGCAATGCTCACGTTTGACAAAAACATGCGTTACCAGCAAAACTTCAAGGCTTACCCAGTGACCGTTTTTGTTTTGACTACTAAATTCAATTCCTATACGGAGCTAACAAAACTATCGCCACTAGTTAAGAGTTATCTCAAAAAATCGAGACTTCCCCGAGGTCCAGTGGCGATAATGTAATGTTTGTTACTTAAATCCCAGTTAGTCCTTTGAAGAACTTGCGGGCGATGATAGCGTATTCCAATGGATTCGCTTTTGCCGGATCCTGTTCTGCTTCTAAAACGATCCAGCCGTTATAGTCACTTTCTTTGATGATGGCAAAAAGCGATGGGAAATCGATGCAGCCTTCGGAATCTCCCGGAACTGTGAAAACGCCGCTTTTTACAGCTGTTAAAAAGCTAAGCTTTTCGTCGTGAACGCGTTGAAGGACATTCTGGCGAACGTCTTTCAAATGGATATGCGCCGTACGGCCGATGTATTTTTGGAGCGCAACAGCCGGATCTTCGCCTGCAAAATGGAAATGTCCGCAGTCGTAATTCAGGAATACATTGTCGGGATCGGTTTCATTAAGTAAGCGATCTGTTTCTTCAATGGTTTGAATGCATGTTCCCATATGGTGGTGAAAAGCCAGTTTCATTCCCCGATCGCGTGCGATTTTACCGAGTTCATTCAGGCCAAAAGTGAAGCTATCCCATTCTTCCTTGGTCTTCAACATTCCTTTTCCCTCAAAAACAGGCACATTCATTTGTCCCTGGCAGCTGTTTCCAGTCTCACCGCCGCCGATCACTTTGGCGCCCATTGTGTCGAGGAAATCAAGCAATGCTGTGAAGTTTTCGCGGTTTTCTGCAAACGTTTTAGTCGTAAGCTCGTAACTGTTCCATTGATTGCAGATTTGCAACCCTCTCAATTCCAGCGCTTTTTTCAAAACATTGGTATCGCGTGGAAACTTGTTGCCGACCTCACAACCCGTGAATCCAGCCAACGCCATTTCGCTGATACATTGCTCAAAAGTATTTTCACCGCCCAGCTCGGGCATATCGTCATTGGTCCAGTTGATAGGCGCAACGCCCAGTTTAATGTTTTCGAAGTTCATGGCTTACAGGAAAATGCGCTGTTCTTTTTTGTTTGTTTTATAGTTTTCAAATGCTTTTTGCACGCTGGGAGAAGTGGAAACTTCCGCGATAGGGACTTCCCACCAGGCATTATAACCTTTCACGGTCCTGTAAAGACTTGTTTCAATGTAAATGACCGTGGTGCGTTCGCTGGTTTTGGATTGTGTTAATGCAGCTTCCAGAGAAGCTTTATCCGTCGCTTTGATCACAATGGCGCCCAAACTTTCCGCATTCTTCGCAAGATCAACCGGAAGAAATCCACCTGAAAGTTGGCCCGAATTTTCCTCCCGATATTTATACATCGTCCCAAAACGTTCACTGCCAATGCTTTCCGAAAGTCCGCCAATGCTGGCATATCCATTGTTATTCAACAGCAGAATGGTGAATTTCACACCTTCCTGGATCGACGTCACGATTTCGTGATTGTTCATCAGATAACCGCCATCTCCGCAGATTACATAGATTTCACGCGTCGGATCGGCCATTTTGGCTCCCAACCCCGCTGCTATCTCGTAACCCATGCAAGAGAAACCATATTCCAGATGGAAGTTTTTCGGATCGGTCGCACGCCATAATTTGTGCAAATCACCCGGCGCACTGCCCGATGCATTAATCATCACGTCGCGGTCGTCCATGAAGCTGTTCAATGTGCCGATCACAACTGCCTGATCAATAGGTGAAACAGTGCTGTTTCCCTCCGCATAGATTTGCGTCACTTCGTTATCCCATGCTTTATTCATGTCAGCGATCCGCTGGCGATAATTTTGATCCACTTCAAAATCACCTAAAAGAGCTGCTAGCTCTTCTAAAACCGCTTTCGCATCTCCGATCACGGGCAATGCGGCGTGCTTGAAAGCATCGAATTCGCTGATGTTAATGTTAATAAATTTGACGTCAGGATTCTTGAAAATCGATTTGGAAGCCGTCGTGAAATCACTGTAACGCGTTCCTATGCCGATCACAATGTCCGCTTCGTTGGCAATCTCAATGGCATATTTGGTTCCTGTTGCGCCAAGGCCGCCGATGCCGTAAGGCGCGTCGTAACGGACAGCCCCTTTTCCAGCAAATGTTTCACCGACAGGAATACCGGTTTTGCTTGCGAAATCTTCCAGAACCGGGCAAGCGTCGCTATAAATGGCTCCGCCGCCAGCCACAATGACTGGATTTTTTGCGCCTTTGATCCATTCCGCAGCTTTTTGTAATGTTGTCAAATCTGGCCTTGGCCGGCCAATATGCCAAACTTTTTTTTGAAAAAGCTCTTCTGGGAAATCGTAAGCATGCGTTTGCACATCCTGCGGCATAGATAATGTTACCGCGCCCATTTCCGCTTGCGAGGTCAGCACGCGCATTACTTCGGGGAGCGAATAGATGAGCTGTTCGGGACGGTTAATGCGGTCCCAATATTTGGAAACGGGTTTGAAACAATCATTCACAGAAATATCCTGCGTCGAGGCGCTTTCCAATTGCTGCAAAACCGGGTTAGGCTCCCGGGTTGAGAAAATATCGCCAGGCAAAAGCAAAACAGGCAACCGGTTTATGGTCGCCAATGCTGCGCCGGTAATCATATTGGTTGCCCCCGGACCGATGGAAGTGGTGCAAACGAACGCGCCGAGGCGGTTTTTGACTTTTGCATAAGCCACAGCCGTATGCACCATCGATTGCTCATTGCGACATTGGTAGTAACGAAAATCGGGGTTTTCCTGCAATGCCTGGCCTAATCCTGCCACATTACCATGCCCGAAAATCCCGAAACAGCCGCCAAAGTAAGGCTGCTCAATGCCGTCGCGCTCGATGAACTGGTTCTTTAAAAATGTGATCGTAGCCTGCGCTACTGTAAGTCTTCTGGTCATTTTGTGAATGATTTTGCCTGAATATCAGGCGTTAACCAAAGCGAAATCGCCCGCCTTGTCGGTGCAACCGAAGAGGTCAAACTTTTTCAGCATAAATTTCTTATATTCTTCCATAAAGATCTTCCCCGGTGTGGTAGGCGCAAATTCGTCGGGCCGGTCGCGGAAAAATTCGCGGTTGACCATTGTCCAGAGCAACCTTGTATCGGTCGCAATGTTGATCTTGCAAACACCCAGCGGAATGGCTTTCTTGATTTCGTCTTCCTGAACGCCCTTTGCATCTGTTTTCAGATTTCCGCCAGCCGCATTAATGCGTTCCACAACCTCCGGAATCACATTAGAGCCGCCGTGGAGCACCAATGGAAAGCCGGGAAGCCGTTCCTGGATTTCTTTCAAAATATGAAACTGCAAACCTTGTCCGCCCGAAAACTTGTATGCGCCGTGGCTCGTGCCGACCGCAATGGCCAGACTGTCGCAATCCGTGGCTTTTACAAAATCCTCAACCTGCTGCGGATTGGTATAAAATGAATGTGCGGCATCCACTGTAAGATCGTCTTCAACGCCAGCAAGAACGCCCAATTCCGCTTCCACACTAATGTTTTGCGCATGGGCCCGCGCCACGACTTCCTTGGTCCGCGCAACATTCTGATCGAAATCATCATGAGACGCATCGATCATCACCGACGTGTAACCGCCTCTTTCAATGGCCTCAAAAATATGTTCTTCAAAACCGTGATCCATGTGGATGGCGAAGGTTACATCGGGATAAATTCTTGACGCCGCGGAGATCATCGATAAAAGCATATCCGGATGTGCGTAATCCCTTGCAAAAGGCGTTGTCTGCACAATAAAGGGTGCATTTGCTTCCTGAGCGGCTGCAAATAGCCCATGAATTTCTTCCATAAAAAACACATTCACCGCAGGAATTGCGTAGCGGCCATAGCATTTCTGGAAAAGTTGTTTGGTTGTTAAAAGCATAATTTTTTTACCAGAACACGGTGTACAATGCCGCCAAAACCCCGCAGATCACGATGGAACCAACCACAAAACTTCTGCCCGGTTCGAACATCGTGCGGTCGATCTCCAGTCCTTTCGGATTATTCTTGCTTTTGGGATCAGCCAATGTCATTACCACGATTACTGCGCATAGGATCAGGAATATGATGCCCATACGATCCAGGAACGGGATTTCGGGGGCCATGAACTTGCCTGCTGTCGATAGCGGAATAGTTAGCAATGCAGCCGTAAGCGCCGCCGCGGAAGTGGTTCTTTTCCAGAACATTCCCAATATGAAAATTGCAAAAACACCTGGCGTAATAAAGCTGCTGTATTCCTGAATAAACTGATAAGCCTGATCCAGCACGCGAAGCTGCGGCGCGATGATGACGCCGATTGCCATCGCTACATAAATGGTGTAGCGACCGATTTTTACGAGTTGCTTTTCGCTTGCGCTGGGGTTGATGTATTGTTTGTAAATGTCCAGCGTAAAAATGGTTGAGATACTGTTTGCTTTTCCGGCAAGAGAAGCGACAATTGCCGCCGTTAAAGCTGCGAAAGCCATTCCTTTCAGTCCACCGGGAAGCAAATTGAGCAAAACTGGATAAGCATGATCCGGTTTTACAACACCAACGCCGTCCAGCATTTCCTTTTGAAACATGCCATTTTGGTACAAAACATAAGCCGCAATGCCCGGAATAACGACAATGATCGGAATGAGCAATTTCAGCACGGCTGCAAAGAGAATTCCTTTTCGAGCTGTTTTCAAATCGGCACCTAAGCTCCTTTGGATAATGTATTGGTTACAGCCAAAATAGGCCAGGTTATTGATCCACATCGCGCCAATGATCACAGATAATCCGGGAAGATCCTTGTAAAATGGATTTTCTTTGGGCAAAATCATGTGAAAATGCGAGTCGGCTTGTTCTTTGAGCAACCCCAGCGCATTAAAAATTCCGGGTCTGTTGAAATGCGTGGAAACCAGATCCAAAGCCAGATAAGTAGTCGCTAATCCGCCCAGGACCAGCACAATAACCTGGACAACATCCGTATAACCAATCACTTTCATCCCGCCTATTGTAATCACAACCGCAAAAATGCCAAGTCCGATGATTCCCCAAGTAAAGTCCAGACCAGCAGTCACTTCTAAGGCAAGCGCTCCTAAATAAAGGATGGAAGTCAGGTTCACAAAAACATAAAGCAGCAGCCAGAAAACAGCCATAATCGTCGCCACCGTAGGATTATACCGCTCGCGCAGAAATTGCGGCATGGTATAGATCTTGTTTTTGAGATAAACCGGCAGGATAAAAAGCGCAACCACAATCAGCGAAGCCGCCGCCATCCATTCATACGAAGAAATCGCCAAGCCGATCGCAAAACCCGAACCGGACATCCCAATAAAGTGCTCAGCCGAAATGTTGGAAGCGATAATAGACGCGCCAATGGCCCAGAATGTCAGTGATCCCTCTGCTAAAAAATAGTCAGTCGAGCTAACTTCCTTCGAACTTTTCTTTTTGTAAATCCAAAAACCATAAGCAGAAACGCCTATCAAATAAATAAAGAATACAACATAATCCAGCGATTGCAAACCGGTATTGGACATTCGGGTAAAGGGTTAGGTAAAAGTGCTTTTGAAATTTCTCTACGAAGTAACTTAAACCGCCGCATACTGCAAAACCTCATCCAATCTTACGCTCCGGCCTTCTGTCAAGGATTTCATTGCAGCGATTCCAATAGCTGTTGCCATTAATCCATCGTGTGCGTCTACGGGTGAAGGTTTATCCTGCAACACGCAGTCGATGAACGATTTAAGGCAAACACGATAGGCGGTTTCGTATCTTTCCAGGAAGAAATGCAGTGGTAATGAAATATGTCCGCCATTGCTATCGAAATGCACCAGCGTATCGGAAGTGTTGTTTTCAGCCTTAGCCATGCCTTTTGATCCGAAAATTTCAAGGCGCTGATCATAACCGTAAACGGCTTTTCTGCTGTTATCGATCACGCCGATTGCCCCATTTTCAAAGGTTAGCACGATAACGGCTGTGTCTATATCTCCAAAGTCTTTGATTTCCGGATGGATCAATGCATCGCCTTTTACAAATACCTCCTTCACCTCGCTGCCGACAATGTAACGCGCCATATCGAAGTCGTGAATTGACATATCGAGGAAAATGCCGCCTGAAATTTTCAGATATTCCACGGGCGGAGGCGCTGGATCGCGGCTGGTAATGCGCAGGATATGCGGATCGCCGATTTTGTTGGCTTCCACCAGGCTGCGGACATTGCTGAAATTGGCGTCGAAGCGCCGGTTAAAGCCGAGCATTAATTTGACATTGTTATCGCTAACCGCCTTCTCGGCAGCCTGAATCGCTTCCAATGTTACGTCTAATGGCTTTTCGCAAAATACATGCTTTCCTTTTTCGGCCGCAGCAACCGTGTACGGCACGTGGAATGGAGTAGGGGAGCAAATGATAACAGCTTCAACATCAGGATGGTTGATCACATCATAAGCGTCCGTTGTAATTTCGGCAACGCCCAGGTTACGCGCAAATTCATGCGAAGCCGGTGACAGGTCCGAGGCAATAATCACTTCCGCGTCCGGCATATGATGCACCAGGTTACTAAGGTGTATTTGCCCGATCCGACCTAAGCCAATTACGCCGGTCTTTAATTTTCTAGTCATTTTAAGTTTATGCTAAAAGGTTGATATCGTATGAATTGGCGATATGCCATTAAAATTTCCTATTCCATTCTTTCAGCCAGCGCTCAATCACGACTTTTGTTTGCGTGAAGAACTCCACCGCGTGTTTGCCTTGTCCGTGCAAGTCGCCGTAAAAGCTCTCTTTCCAGCCTGAGAAGGGGAATTGAGCAACAGGCGCGGCTACACCAATGTTGATCCCAATGTTTCCGGCCTCTGCTTCGTGACGGAATTTACGGGCATTCAAACCGCTGCTCGTGAATATACAAGCCATATTTCCGTATCTGCCCGCATTGATGAACCGGATGGCTTCGTCAATGGTGTTAATATGGACTAGGCTCAAAACCGGCCCAAAAATTTCGGTTGTGGCAAGCTCACCATCCAGCGGGATGTCTTCAATAATGGTAGGATTGATAAAGTTACCTTGCTCATATCCATCCACTTTGGCATTACGACCGTCCACTAGCAATCGTCCACCTTCGCTTAACCCTTTGTCGATCAATGTTTGCACTCTGGATTTGCTGTCAGCGGTGATTACAGGGCCCATTAATACGTCGCTATCCAGTCCGAAACCGGTTTTTCTGTTTTTGGCTGATTCAACGAGGCTTTCTGTAATGTCTTTATGCTCACCTACTGTAATAATGGTGGAAGCAGCCAGGCAACGCTGTCCTGCGCAACCGTAAACGCTGTCGATGACGATTTGAGAAGTCATATCAATGTCCGCATCCGGCAGTACGATCACCGGATTTTTAGCGCCACCCTGTGCCTGCACACGTTTTCCGTTCGCAGCGCCTTTTGCATACACATATTTAGCGACATTGGATGATCCCACGAAGCTAATGCCTTTAATGGCAGGGTGTTCAAGGATTCCATCCACGACTTCACGTGCGCCCTGCACAAGGTTAAGGACACCTTTCGGCAAGTCAAGTTTTTCCATCAATGCCACAATTTTGGTCATGGTCAACGGCACTTTTTCGGACGGTTTGATAATGTAGCTATTGCCGCAAGCCAGCGCGTAAGGGAGGAACCAGAATGTGATCATTCCGGGAAAATTGAATGGCGCAATACACGCGCAAACGCCCAGCGGCTGACGGATCATGTATTCGTCGATGCCTTTGGCAATGTCTTCTGAAAATTCACCTTGCATCATCGCAGGCATTCCGCAGGCATTTTCGACATTCTCGATAGCGCGCACCATCTCGGCTTTGGCTTCGATGAATGTTTTGCCTGATTCCAGCACGATCGTTTTTGCAATGTCGTCCAGGTTATCTTCCAGCAAGGTTTTTAATTTAAATAAATACTGAACGCGCTTTGAAACAGGCGTGCTTCTCCATTCCTGAAACCCTTTTACGGCTGCTTCCGCAGCATCTTCAACGTCCTTTGCATTGCCATAGGGCACCTGTGCAAGCACTTCCTGGTTAGCAGGGTTCAGTACATTCTCGAAATGATCGGAATGACTGTCCACCCACTGTCCATTGATGTAATTCTGTAATTTTTCCATTTTATATAAATAGTATTTATTCAATGTTTAAAGCAGGTGGTCACAGTCCGCCATAACCGGCAACAAATTCGTCAACCTCAGCTCTTGTAGGCATGAAATTGGCGCAACCTTCTCTTGTGACAATGATTGCCCCGCAAGCATTACCCATTCTCACACTTTGATAAAGGTCCCAGCCGCTAAGCAATCCGAAAGAAAATCCGGCACAAAATGCGTCGCCGGCTCCCAGCACATTCAGCACTTCAACAGGGAAGCCTGGCACCTTAACTTCCTCTTTTCCAGGCTGAAATATGGATGCGCCGTCTTTTCCCCGCTTTACGACCAGTGTTTCCACCCCTGAAAGCAGGATTTCCTGAATGGCATTGTCAATGTTGCCACGGATCTCAGGAGCTGAAATTTGCTGGTGTTTGATGAGTAATTGCTCCTTATCGGTCAGGAATGTTGCCAGGATTTCCTCCTCCGTTCCGACCACAATGTTGAAACTGCCTAATGCTGCACGGATTGTGACGCCAAATGCCCTTGGATCAAACCATTGATCTGCACGGAAATCAATGTCCAGCAAGCGGGTAACATTGTTTTTCTTAGCCATTTCCAAGGCGTAGAACATCGCAGTGCGGCTCGGATCTTTGCTGAATGCGGTTCCTGAAAAAGCAGCTGCTCTGAAATCTCCAAATGGAATGGCATCTACGTGATCCAGGTTCAGGTTGATATCGGCGCAGTTTTCGCGGTAATAAACGAGCGGGAAACGATCCGGCGGCTCAATACCCAGCACAACGGCTGAACTTCTGGTGCCTTCAATGGTCGGCACCCACTCGGTGATGATGCCTTCTTCATTGAGGAAGTGTTTGATAAAATTCCCAACCTGATCATTGCCGATTCCAGTCAGGATTGCGGTTTCCAGCCCGAGCCTGCGGGCTCCTGTGGCAATATTCAGCGGACAGCCGCCCACAAAAGCATTGAATGCTTCGATTTTTTCGAATGGGCTGCCCACATTCGCCGAATACAAGTCGATAGACGAGCGTCCGAGGGTCAGTAAGTCGTATTTTTTCATTGTGGAGATTTGTAATTTCTTCGGCAGTCGGCCGAAAGCCGATTATCCATTCATTTCTGCTGTAACAATGGGTAATCTGGGATCAGAGCCCTTCCAGGTTCCGTAAATCCAGTCGTGATCGGGGTCTGATGTGTTAGCCAGAGACTGGTCGCTTCCAGCCAGGAAATTGAGATAATAAACATTGTAGCCATGTCCGGCAACGACAGGGTGATAACCTTTTGGGACAAGCACAGCTTCATTATGATGCACTCGTATTATCTCGTCCAATGATCTGTCCTCGGTGTAAACCTGCTGAATGGCGTAACCCTGCGGTTTATCGATTTTGTAAAAATAAATTTCTTCTAAATTCGCTTCGATCAGCTTGCCGTTTTCGTCTTCCGTACGCACATCATGCTTGTGGGCGGGGAAGGAGCTCCAATTTCCGGAAGGCGTGTAAACTTCCACACAAACAATTTTATGGCAATCAAAACCTGGCTCTAACAGACTATTGATCTGGCGGTTAGCATTATCCCCGCCGCGATATTCAATCGCAGCTTCTTCCGGGCGCTTCATGCGCGGCGGATGATCTTCGTCGGAAGCAACCCGGCAAATCGCAATGTCTGTTTGGGGAGATTGTGCAGTTAAAGTATAGTCTGTATTTCTCGATAAGTACATCGCATGCCCTATTCCACTAAATACATCTTTGCGACCATTTCTTGTTTCCCAGGTCTGGCCGGCGGCTTCCACTTTAAAATTGCCGCCCAGCAAAACGAAGCAATACTCGTATTCACCCGTGTTTCCTGAAATTTGTTCATTAACATCCAGTATTTTAGCCTCGAAGTTCAGGTAGGTCCAACCGGCTTGATCGCTTGTGAGAGAATGATAGGTCTTTTGGTCAGGCGCAGGTTTGATAAGCAGGTCACTCATTGTGGTTATTCGTTACATTTGTACACAATGATAGCGTTGTATAAATTAAACACAAAATGTAAATATGTTTATATTGAATGCAAACGTTTGAAAAAATTTCTAAGTTTTAATTGCCATAATTATACAAATGAATTCCTCCCGACCCGTTACTATAAAAGACATTGCGCGCCGTTTCCGCTGCTCGCCATCCACCGTTTCCCGTGCGCTGAACGACCATCCGGCCATCAATGAAGACACACGCAAAAACATTCAGGAATATGCCCGGGAAGTGGGTTACCAGCGAAATGAGGTCTCGCTCAGCTTGTTGAATAAAAAGACCGCGTCGCTCGGAGTTGTCGTTCCAACCATTAGCAATTACTACGAAACAGCTGTTATTGAAGGGCTTCACACCGCATTGCAGCCGATTGGTTATACGCTCAACATTTGTGTTACCAACGAGAATTACGCGTTGGAGAAAGAGTATTTGGCCAAATTACTTTCTAACAGGACCGAAGGCATTTTCCTGTCCGTTTCTCACGAAACCTATAACTCAGGATATTATGAGCATTTGGAAAGCGTAATCCAGCGAAAAACGCCCCTTATCTTCATCGATCGCGAATACGAAGATTTCGAAACCAGTCGCGCTACGGTTGATGATTACCACGGAGCATTTGCAGCCGTTGAGCATTTGATCAACATCGGATACAGACACATTGCACATTTGAAAGGGCCTAATGGTCTGACTGTCAGTGAGCAGCGTTTTAAAGGTTATGCGGATTGCCTGAAAAAGTATGATATGGCCGTCCGCGAAGAGTTTATCATCAACACCAATTTCAATGTAGAAAGTGCTATTCTTCCTACCAAACGGCTTTTGGAGATGGCAACACCGCCAGACGCAATCTTCGGTGTGAATGATCAGGTTGCGATCGGAGCTATGCGGGTCGTGAAGGCGAAAGGCCTCCGCATTCCGCAAGATGTGGGCTTGATAGGATTTGACAATTCGCCCATTTCCGCTTACACGTTCCCCTCATTGACCACAGTAAACAGGCCGGGTCGCAAAATCGGAATGGAGGCTGCCCGGCTATTTTTGAACCAGGTAAATGGCGCAGAAGACTTCAAGCACGAAAGCACCGTGCTGCCCTCGGAGCTGATCATTCGGGAAAGTACGTTACGGATTTAATTTTATTCAAATTTTTTGTGACCGATAGAAAAGTCTTACGTCTAAAAAAGGGATGCGCTATTGCATCATCGTAACTTAAAAGTTACCTTTACAATGACGAAGATTAGGAAAGTTGTCGTTTATAAACACTATTTTGACCAGTTTGTTGCAGAGCAGTCACTAGCTGTTAGGCGGAAGATATTTAGAATAATTCAGGGAATAGAAACGTACCAGAGAATTCCATCTTCTTTTATCAAACATTTAAGTGGTACTAAGGGATTATATGAAGCGAGAATAATGCTGGGATCAAACATTTGGAGAGTTTTTTGCTTCTTTGACAGCGACAGCCTGGTTGTCCTGCTTAACGGATTCCAAAAGAAGACGGAAAAGACGCCTAAGAACGAAATTGAACGCGCATTGCGACTTATGAATGAATACTATGAAACTAAACGGAACAATCATGGACATTAGAACTTGGGATCAGGTAAAAGATGATGTTTACGGTGTAATTGGGACTGAGGAAAGGGATAGTTTAGAAAGAGAATTTGAAAGCTTCAAAATCGGATTGCTGCTTAGGAAAGCCCGTGAAGACAAAGCACTTACGCAGAAACAGCTTGGTGAAATCATTAATAAAAAAAGGGAGTACATTTCTAGAGTAGAAAATGATGGGAGCAATCTGACCCTTAAAACGCTTTACGATATCGTAGAAAAAGGATTGGGAGGGAAAGTTAAGATTGAACTTGAATTCTAGAAACCAAAACAACCCAGAGCCTAAACCCCGGGTTGTTCGATAAATAGTTATTATAGGCCCGATCAATACCCATCATTCTGCTTCAAATACCCTGGCACATTTGATGCACCATCAATAGCAGTCTGTGGAATAGGGAAGATTCGTTTTTTTACATCGGCGTTGGATTTTTCTGTCCATTTTCCTTCGTATTTGCCGAAACGGATCATGTCGCTGCGGCGAAGCATTTCCCAGTAGAATTCAAAACCTCTTTCACGGAAAAGTAAGTCGAGGTTCATGGCAGTTAATGCTGGGGGAGGCGTTGTGGCTGTTCTGGACGCCCTTACAAGATTTACGTCCGCTAATGCACCGGCCGCATCGTTACTTTTGCGCAACTTGGCTTCGGCACGCATCATGTAAATGTCTGCAAGGCGCAGGATCACAATGTCAGCGTCTCCTTTGTTCCGGCCGGTGTTTGATTCGCTGCCGAACTCGTATTTGGCAACCCGGTAACCTGTGTTGTAATTGCTTCCAGCAGTTGTGAAATCTACCAGTTCACCGAAACTGACAGGCAGATCGGCCCTGTTACGGGTTACGTAGCTCAACTTCCCAACTTTCAGTCTTCCATCAGGACATCTCAAAAATGCTCCGTTCACTCGCAATGCACCAAATTGCTGACCACGCAAGATCCCGCGGTTTATTTTATAATCTGAATCTTTCACGCAAGTATCGGCCGCATTGGAATAAACGGACATATTTTCCTGATAAAAGCGGGGATCACGCTTCGGGTCAACAGCGCCGTAAGCCTGCACCCATGACTGGTAAAAATCAGATGTAATGCCGGGGCCATCGGTTCCGTTTGCGGCCGGGAATGCAGCGAGCGGGAATTGATCGCCTGAGATCGAAAAGTAAGCCAGGCGGTTGTGTCCGTTCAGGTCGGCACGCTGGTCCACTGCGAAGATCAGCTCCTGATTCGAGTGGTTCTGGTTGCCGAAAATAGAAAAGTAGTCTGGTGACAATTTTGCCTGTCCGGATGCAATAATCTTATCCGTATACTGAATCACTTTATCCATATCCTCAGCGCGGAATTCGAATGTCGGTGCGTAAATGTTGCGGTAAACCGCTGCGTTCAAATTCAATCGCGCGAGCAATCCCCAAACTGCCACCTGGTTAAGTCTTCCCGGGCCGACAACGGATTTAGGCTGCACAACCGGCTCAATAGCAAGCAATTCGCTTTCAATGTATTTTAACGCTTCTTCGCCTCTGATGATCACAGACGCGGCATTCGGATCATCCTTAAGGAAAGCGACTCCGAACATATCGAGCATGATCATATTATAATAAGCTCTCATTCCACGCGCTTCCGCAGCATATAGAGCGGCGGTTGCGGACGTTGAGTTTTTTAAACCATTAATAGCCGTGATAGATCGCGAAATGGATTGGGATAATGTGCCCCAGGTGCTGTTCACATTCGGATCCGTTGCGGTGGTGTTGTGCTGGTGCAATGCAAGATAAATCCCGTTATCGCCCCAGTCTGTGCCACCCCGGTAAGGCAAAATGGCCTCGTCCGTAGTGATTTCATTCAGTGCAAAATAGGTTGTATGCTGAAATAAATTAGGAAGCAATGCATAAACTGGTGCCAAAAGGCCATTTGCGGCTTCGTCGGGGGACAGATTCGCTTTAAGCGTTTCGTCCAGCACTTGTTCTTCGAGATCGGTGCAGCCAGGCGCCATGAAGAGCAAGCCGGCCACTGCAAATATGAGTGAGAATTTCTTTTTCATCGTTTATTTTTTAAAAGCCAACATTAAGACCAAACAGAATCGTTTTGGCCTTTGGATAACTCAGATAGTCAACGCCGTAGGAAGTGATGCCATTGATCGACCGGTCGTTATTGACCTCAGGATCGTAACCGGTGTATTTGGTCCATAGCGCCAGGTTTTGGCCCGTTACCGAAACGCGTACTGTCTGCACCCATTTGTTAATGCCAAGTTTCGCCGTGTTCAGGTTGTATCCCAACACAAGATTGTTCAGTCTCAGATAAGCTCCGCTTTTGAGATATCGGGTAGAAACGGGCGCTGAATTGTTGATAGACTCTGCTTCTTCGGTGAAAGATTCGCGCGTTACATTCAGCCCTTTTTGCAACCTTAGCTTAAAGAAATTGGAGTTTGCCGTGTTGTCGTAAACCTTATTTCCTGCAACGCCGTTGAAGTTGGCCGTCAGATCAAAACCTTTGAAAGACACATTACCATTGAAATTATACATCCGGGTCGGCAATGCGGTTCCGGCAGCAACACGGTCCTTGTCCGTTACTATGCCGTCACCATCCACATCTCTGAATGTGCTGATGCCCTTATCGTCAAAGCCGGTGAATTCTTTCAGGAAAAATGTTCCGATCGGCTGATTGTTAATGTATCCGTTGATCGTTGCAGAAGTAAGGCCTGAGCCTTGCGCTGAACCCGATGGAATTACGGAGTAAGGAGAACCCGTAACATCGTTCTTAATAAAAGTAATGTTACCGCCAAATCCATACCGCAGTCCGTTGTCAAGTGTTTCGCGGTAATTCAGATCAATTTCAAGCCCCTGGTTTTTGATTTTCATATTGGGCACATTGGTCCAGAATGTTCCGGCAGGCTGAATTGGATCGGCAGGGATCACTTCAAGCAGGATTTTTTCAGAGGTTTTGGTAAAATAATCCACTTCACCGCTCAAAGCACCCTTGAACAAAGAGAAATCAAGACCAATGTCGGTTTGCTTGGAAACTTCCCATTGAATGTCGGGATTCGCCAGTCTTGTGTTGGTAGTTCCGGCAGGATAAGCGCCTGTTCCCAGCGGGTAACTTGCTGTTGGTGAGACAACTGAGGTAAAACGTGCCTGTGTAATTTTAGAAGGAATTTCCTGGTTGCCCGTTGATCCCCATCCAGCGCGGAGTTTCAGGTCCGAGAACGGTGACGACTTCATAAACGGCTCTTCCGAAATTCTCCATCCCAGGGAGAATGAAGGGAAATAACCATATTTGTTGTTCGCACCGAATTTCGAGGAACCATCCACACGCAGCGTTGCAGTGGCCAGGTATTTGTCTTTAAAGCCGTAATTTACTCTTCCAAAAAACGATTGTAATTCATTGATCGTCGCGTGACCATCCGGCGCATTCAGGATCAGTGACAAATCCTGTCCCAGACCCGGGTTATAAATCGGTTCAATGTCCGAGATAGGGAATTTGTTAATGCTAAACCTTTTGTCCTGTAAGAAAATATACTGGTAGGAATGACCCACAAGGGCACTGAAACTGTGCACCTTATTACCAGCCGTGTAAGTCAGATAGTTCTCGATCAGGCGGTTACTGTTTTTGAACTGAAAGTTTTCCAACCTGCCAATTTCAAACGGAATCGTGTTCGGCAATGTCTGCTTATCCTGTGTGGCGGTTGAATGATCGAGACCGAAGTTTAGTTTGTAAACCAAACCTTTAACGATCGTCACGGACGGCGAAATTGAAGCCAAAATCCGCGTTGTATTAAGTAGTTCTTTATATAACCTCAACGGGATCAATGGGTTGGTTCCATCCTGATATTGGAATGGGTTGCCGTCCGCATCGTAAGGCGCATAGGTCGGGTTGGCAGTAATGGCGCCACCGATCATGCCTTGTACATTCGGTTTTTTATTTTTCGTATTGGTTGCATTCAGGTTGATATCCAGTGTCACGCGGTCATTCAGCAGTTTTTGTGAAAGGTTAATGCGTCCGGTGTAGCGGTCCTGCTGACTTCCTTTCAGAATTCCCTGTTGCTTTTGCGCTCCAAATGAACCGTAGTAAGTCATTTTATCGGTTCCGCCACCCACAGAAATGTTGTGGTTATGCGTAGTTGCACTGCGGGAAATCTCTTTTTGCCAATCCGTGTCCGCTCCGCCATTAATCACCGTGCCGCCCAGTTTCGCAGCTTCCGTCAAAAATTCTGGACCTGATAGCACATCCAGCGGACGCGCCATCGTGGAAATGCCCAGTGATCCTGAATAAGTTACGCTCGCCTGCCCTGATTTACCTTTTTTAGTTGTGATCAAAATTACACCATTCGCGCCCCTTGCACCGTAGATAGCAGTCGCAGAAGCATCTTTCAGAACATCCATCGATTCAATGTCCTGGGGGTTAATGAAATTCAGCGGGTTGGTATCGCCGCCTGTTCCGCTGTTGTCGAGCGCCATTCCGTCTACCACAAAAAGCGGCGTACTTCCCGTGCGAACGCCACCCGGTCCACGAACGGTAATGCTGGTTTTTGCGCCAGGCTCACCTGTTGCGGAGGTTACATTCACACCGGACACCTTTCCTTGCAGCAGTTGTTCGGGTGAGTTAATGATGCCCGTATTGAAGTCGCTGCTTTTCAAAGACTTTACAGATCCGGTAATGTCCTTTTTTACAGTTGTTCCATAACCTACAACCACCACTTCACTCAGGTTGGATGCGGATTCTTTTAGTCTGATTTCAATAGAATTGACATTGGATTCAGTAAGCAGAAAATCATTTAAGGATTGTTTTTCAAAGCCGATATAGCTGAATTCCAGATCATAACGTGCTCCTGTTTGCAGGTTTGGAATGGTAAAAACGCCATTTTCGTCCGTTGTGGCGCCTTGCTTCGTTCCGCCGGACACAGGGGTAACTACCACCGTAACTCCGGGCAATCCTTCTGTTGTTCCTTCCGCGAGTACTTTTCCTGAGAGCGTAACTTCCTGTATTGTGCGCATATTTTTTCCGACATGCTCCGATAGGCTTTCCGAAACCGGCAATGTGGCTGCTGCCTTTGCATGCGGGCCGCATATGGCCGCAGCTTGCATGAGACAGACACCAAGTGTCCCGGTTTTGACTAATAGAGTCAAAGTTTTTTTCATAAGATCAAATTATTGGGTTGAATTGTTAATGAATGGTGGGATGAGGGTGTGAAGAGAGGCATATCGTGAAATTTAGGGTTCTTGTCACACAAGATTACAGATTGTATTTTTAATATATTTAATAGAAATTAGACAATAGCTAATGCAAACGTTTGAAATTTTATGCAAACGTTTGAAAAAATAAGAAGAATAAATAGGATGAATCCAAGCATTAACACCGACTTTTGCGCGCAAATGACGGTGTTAATGCTTCTAATGGAAACAAAAGGATTTTGACGAATTGTTAAGTCAGCGTGAAAGCGGCTAAACGTCCTGACGCAAGACTTCCAGCGGTGGGCGTGAAAGAATCCCGCGGCTGTTGACCAAGCCGATGAAAACGGTCATCAGAGAAACGAATAAAAATACAATGAGCACTGGCAGCAGCTCGGGTTTGAATTCAGCTTCGAAACTGAATTTCGCCAGCAACCAGCTGCCTGCCAGAGATAGCAGAATGCCTGTCAATGCAGCCAGGGAGCCCAGGAAAAAGTATTCCAATGCCGTGATCGCGAAAATCTGTTTGCGGCTTGCACCCAATGTTCTCAGCAGCACACTTTCCTGTAAGCGTTGATATTTACTGATCAACACAGAAGCGATAAGCACGATTAACCCGGTAAGGATGCTGAAACCAGCCATGAACCGGATCACAAAGCCGATTTTATTAAAAATGTCATCCAGAACCCGAAGTACCAGCGCGAGATCGATAATTGAAATGTTGGGGAATTGACGGACGATGGCTTGCTGAAAAACGGCCGACGCCTGCGGATTGGGCACATGCGTGAGCATTACATGGAATTGCGGCGCATCTTCCAATACGCCGGTTGGGAAAATAACAAGAAAGTTGGTCTGAACCTCACCCCAGTTTACTTCTCGGAAACTGGAAATCGTGGTAGACATCATCGTTCCCTGCACGTTAAAAATGAGCGTGTCGCCGAGTTTGAGCCTGCTTCGGTCCGCGAAGCCCTGCTCGATTGAAATGGGGATCAGGCCGTCGGTACTTTTGTAGGTTCCCTTCCAATTACCTTTGGTGAGTTTTTCGGTAGAACTCAATGAATCCCTGAATGTTACGCGGTATTCCCGCCCGAAAATCCGGCGTGATTGCTCCGCCGTGGTGTCACCTTCAAAGTCGGAAGCCGTTTTTCCATTCACCTCTTCCAGGCGCATATTAACGATTGCAACATTCTGGTTAACCGGTACATTCTGCGCTTTTGCAATAGCCAGCACAGCTTCTTTCTGGCTTCCCTGAATGTCGAAAAGGACAATGTTGGGCTGGTTTCCGCTGGACGACATTTTTACCCGATTGAGTAAAATCGTTTGAACAAAAAACAATGTGCAGACCAGGCACGTGCCAAGCCCGATGGAAACAACCAGGATGGAAGTTTGATTATTAGGACGGTATAAATTGGCTAATCCCTGCCGCCATAAGTAACTCCATGATGTTGGGAAAAACTTGCGGACAAGCCACATAAGCAGACTTGCTATGGCATAAAGAACTACAAATGAAGCCAAAATACTGGCCGTAAACACCAATGCTTCGATCCAGGTTTGCATTTGCAAAAACGCGAAACCGTAAATAAAGACAACGATCAACCCGTATAACAGCCATGCCCAGGGATCTCTTTCCATTTTCATAGCGTCCAGGGAAACACGCAACACATTCAACGGTGAAACTTTGCGGATTGAGACAAGCGGCGGCAAAGCAAAAAGAATGGAGATAAGCACGCCAATCGCTAGGCCTTGTCCGATAGCTAGCCAGGAAATGTCTGTGGTGAGTTCAAACGGTAGAAAATCCTTGATCACAACGGGTAAAAACTGCTGTATCGTAGTGCCCAGGAGGGCGCCTAATATGGATCCAATGATGCCGATTCCTGCAATTTGAATCAGGTAAATTAAGAAAGCCTGGGAACCTTTAACGCCCAGACAGCGCAGAATGGCAATTGAATTGAGCTTCTCGCGAATGTAAATGTGAATGGCGCTCGCCACACCAATGCAGCCTAAAAGCAACGCAACGAAACCTACCAATGCTAAAAAACGAGTCAGGTCTTTGAACGATCTGCCCGTATCTTCTTTCTGGGATTGAATGGTTTTGTAATCCAGATCGCCCGCTTCGAACCGTGGTTCGAGCTGTTTTGCAAGCTTTTCGACGTCTGTGTTGGGTGCAAATTTGTAGTAGTAACGATAAGCAACGCGGCTTCCTTTCTGCATTAAACCGGTTTGCTTCAAATAACGCATGGGAATGTAAACCGAGGGCGCAACGGTGCTGGTAAGTCCCGTGGAGCCGGGTGCTTTTTCCAAAATCCCTGCAATGGCAAAAGTAACATTGCCGATCTTGATAGAATCGCCGACTTTGGCCTGATATTGCAGCATAAGCGTTTGATCTACAAGTGCTTGCTGGCCATTTCTGAACGTTTCCTCAGCAGTCACGGGAACAGTTTCAAATTTCCCGTAGTAAGGAAAATCCCCTTCCAGCGCTTTCACCTGGGCCAGCCTGTTTCCTCCGTTTTTGGGAAAATAAATCATGGAAGCAAAACTGCGCTCTTCCGAACGGATTTTTCCCAACGAATCAACAAGCGCTTTGGCTTTTCCTTCAACCGACTTTCCTGTATTCAGCGCCAGATCGGCGCCAATTAATGTTGCGGCTTGATTATCAATATTTTGTCTTAGATTATCGCCCAGGGAATAAATCGCCACAAGTGCGGCAATCCCAAGTATGATCGAGGAAATAAATAGTAGCAATCGCGAGCGATTTTTCCGGCTGTCGCGCCATGCCATTTGCAGTAACCAGGGGAAATTAATTTTATCTTGATTCATGTTCATTCAACCAGTTTGCCGCCTTTAATGCGAATAATGCGTTGTGTTTTTGCTGCAAGTTCCAGGTCATGCGTCACCAGCACAAGCGTTGTTCCCGCTTCCCGGTTGAGATCAAAAAGCAGCTTCACTACTTTTTCGCTCGTTTCTGCATCCAGGTTTCCGGTCGGTTCGTCGGCAAAAAGGATTTGTGGTTTGTTGGAAAATGCCCTCGCCAGCGAGACGCGTTGCTGCTCTCCTCCAGACAGTTGGGTAGGGTAATGATGGCTTCTTTCTGCCAGACCAACCTTATCGAGCAGATCCAGGGCGCGCGGCTTAATGTTCTTTTCGCCCCGCAATTCCAGGGGCACCATTACATTTTCAAGCGCGGTAAGGGTGGGGAGTAACTGGAAGTTTTGAAAAATAAACCCTACATATAGGTTTCGCACTGCTGCCAGTTGATCTTCGTTCAGGCCATTCAACCTGGTTCCGTGAAGCTCGACCGTGCCGGAAGTGGACCGGTCTAAACCCGCGCACAGGCCCAAAAGCGTCGTTTTCCCGCTTCCGGAAGGTCCCACAATCGACATGGTGGAACCAGCTGTGATCGAAAAATTGATATTGTCTAAAACGGTCAAGGAACGGTCGCCATTTTTATATATTTTACTTACCTGTTGCAGATCGAGTATGGTATCCATCAATTGTTTTTAATTTTATGTTTTTCGTGGTGCTGAACCACGCAACTTGATTTACTCCAATTTGGTTATTTTGGATTTAGGTTGCATATAAATATAGTTTAAACGGCGTTTAAAACTAAATGAGTGGCTTTGTTGCAGCGTCCAGGCCAAAAATGGTTTTAAGATAATTGCCTAATAATACATTGTCCAGTAACGATTTATGATGAACCGCTTTGTTTTAATGGCCAAATTGCTGCTTTTCATGGCGGCTTTGACCTCGTGTAACAGTGAAAAAAAAGAAGCTGCCGGGCAAGCCGACTCGGTGACAACCGTTTCAAAAAGCCCGGCGAGCACCAGGAAAACGATCGTTTTTTTTGGAAACAGCCTTACTGCCGCTTACGGGCTGGATGATCCGTCGAAAGGTTTTGCAGGTTTAATCCAAAAGCGCATCGATTCTTTGGGTTTGAATTACAAAGTAATCAATGCAGGGGTGAGCGGGGAAACAACATCTGGCGGAAACAGCCGGATCGATTGGCTGTTGAAGCAACCTTTGGACGTTTTTGTGCTGGAATTGGGTGGTAATGATGGTTTGAGGGGCATTCCGGTTTCTGAAACAAAGAAAAATCTGCAAGCCATTCTGGACAAGGTTCATGCGAAGTATCCGGATGCTAAACTGGTGCTGGCCGGCATGCAGATTCCGCCCAATATGGGGCAAAAATATGCGTCGGAATTTAAAGCTGTTTATGCTGAAATAGCCAAAGCCAATAATCTCACACTCATTCCATTCTTGCTCGAAGGCGTCGGCGGTGAAAGCAAGCTGAACCTGCCCGACGGCATTCACCCGACGGAGGAAGGACACAAAATCCTGGCCGAGAATGTCTGGGTCCGCATTAAAGACCTGCTGTAAAGATTCGTGGTTTTTAGAAAAGGTGAAACAAATAAAAGCCCGGAATAATGTCAGAAACATCCATTCCGGGCCTTTTCATTTATTAGGTGTTTTCCTTACACAACCCTGTCGCCACGAATCAAACGGAGAATTATTGCAACAACTGCAATCACCAAAAGAATGTGAATGATGTTACCCATTCCAAAGCTGGCAAAGCCAAAATAGCCGATCAGCCAAATAATGACCAAAATCACAGCTATTGTATAAAGAAGATTTCCCATTGTCTTAATTTTTTGAGTTAGAGTTATTTGTGATATAGAAACTTGTATCAATTAGAGTGCCAAGACATCTTGACCCGAAATAAGGCGTTATTATTCCCCGAATTCTACAATATTTGAATATCAGACATTGGTTATAGCATGAAGTTGTAGAAAATTTTCTCAAAAGTTTATGAAAAGAAAGACCCTGCTTATTTTTTTGATTTGCGCTTTTATCTGCCGCTTTGTTTCGGCAGCCACTGTGGACACCATTCAAGTATACAGTGCCATAATGAAAAAAAATCTTAAAACGGTGGTGGTAACACCATCCCAGTACGATTCCGGAAAAACATTTCCCGTTGTTTATCTGCTGCACGGTTATAGCGGAAATTATGCAGACTGGGTCTCAAAGGCCAAAGGTTTTGAAAAGGCAGCGGATACTTATAATATGATCATTGTGTGCCCCGATGGCGGTTATGGAAGCTGGTATTGGGATAGTCCTGTGGATCCGCAATCGCAGTTTGAGACTTATGTTTCCAAAGAACTGGTTTTCTTTATTGATTCAAAATACAAAACCATTAGGGACCGCACGGGGCGGGCAATCACGGGTTTGAGCATGGGTGGACATGGTGCACTTTATCTTGCATTGAAACATCAGGATGTTTTTGGGGCCGCTGGAAGCATGAGCGGAGGCGTGGATATCCGTCCTTTTCCAAACAATTGGGACATGGCAAAAAAATTGGGAACATATGCCGAGCAGCCGGAAAGATGGGAGAAAAATACTGTAATCAATATGCTGCATTTACTTACGCCAAATTCGCTGTCAATCATGATCGATTGCGGGGTAGATGACTTCTTCTATGGGGTGAATCAAAAGTTGCATGAGCAGCTCATTTACAGGAATATTCCACACGACTATCTCGTGCGCCCGGGTGCCCATAACTGGCCTTACTGGACCAATGCGATACAATATCAGCTGCTTTTTATGAACAACTATTTCAGTAGAAAGCCAAATCCTTCCAATTAAATTTCTCTAATTTACATTTCGAAAAAATAGAATCTACCTAACATTAAATTTTACTATTCAGCTAGATGAGCAACTATTCCTCAACTGTGGAGCCCACAAAAGCCCGATTCACTGAAAACAGATATCTAATAACCCTCATTTTTGTTACGTCGCTCTTCATGTTCTGGGGTATTGCGATCACGATGGGAGACGTTCTGAACAAACATTTTCAACACGTTTTAAGTCTTACCAAAACACAATCAGCATTCGTACAATTTGCGATTTTCGGCGCTTATGGCGTGATGGGGATTCCTGCGGGGCTTTTTATGAAGCGCTTTGGATATAAAAACGGCGTACTTTTCGGATTGTCACTTTTTGCACTCGGCTCTTTCCTTTTTGTCCCAGCCGCAGCGGCAGCTTCCTTTCCTTACTTCGGTGGCGCATTGTTTATCCTCGGATGCGGGATTTCAACACTGGAAACCGTTGCGCACCCTTTCGTGGCGTCCCTCGGCGACCAGCGTACAAGCGATATGCGGATCAATTTTGCACAGGCATTCAACGCATTAGGCACGATCATCGGACCGGCTGTTGGTTCTTATTTTTTGTTGAGAAACAATGTTGAAGGAAGCACGGACCTTACTTCTGTAAAAACATTATATATCGTGATCGGAAGCGTCATTGCCACGATCGCCATTCTATTTTCTTTCGTAAAAGTGCCAGCGCTTACTGATCCGCACGTTGCTGCTGATCCGGCTGCGGCAAATGTAGATACACATCCGGAACGCGGACTTTTCCAGCACAGACATTTTAAATGGTCGGTTATTGCACAATTTTTCAATGTGGCAGCACAAGCAGGAACGTGGGCGTTTTTTATCAATTATGGCCACGAGAAAATGGGTTTCACGGATGCAGTCGCTGGTAATTATATGATCCTGTTCTTTGTGCTGATGCTTACGGGGCGATTTGTTGGGACCTTCTTGATGCGTTTCATCGCACCGCATTCCTTGCTGGCTATTTTCGCTGCATGCAACATTGTCATGTGTCTGATCATTGCGCAAAGCTGGGGCTGGCCCTCATTCATTGCATTGTTGATGCTCAACTTCTTTTTCAGCATTATGTTCCCGACAATTTTTAGTTTGGGACTTAAAAATCTGGGAAAACATACGCAGCAGGCTTCTTCCTTTATTTCAATGGGTGTCGTCGGCGGCGCATTTTTCCCGTTCGCAATGGGGGCCGTTGCAGAATCTGACGTGGCGCATGCTTACTATCTGCCGATCATTTGCTATTTAGTGATCTTCCTGTTCGGTTACAAATTTTATAAAGTGCTTTAATGCCCTTTGCGGGCTGACTGTTAATGTATTAAATCAATTATTAAATATAAATGACTGCTGGAAGCCGATGGCCGACAGCCTTACAATTATGAAACTCTGGGGAATAGACTTAGGAGGAACAAAGATAGAATGTGCCGTTCTGGATCCGGACCGGAACCTGGAAGTGGTTGTCCGCATGCGGCTTCCGACTGAATCGGCCAAAGGTTACGAACATATATTGTCGCAGATCAAAAGGCTGATCGATCAGGTGTCTGAGCAAGTAGGAGAGCAGCCAACTAAAATCGGATTTGCCACGCCAGGTGTTTTGGAGCCAGATTCTCAGTTGATGAAAAATTCCAACACGATCTGCCTGAACGGAATGCCATTGAAGGCAGATCTTGAAAAAATACTGGGAATTCCGGTTCAGCTTGCCAATGATGCCAATTGCTTTGCATTGGCGGAAGCATTGATCGGTGCCGGGAAAGATTACCCAAAAGCAGAGGTCGTTTTCGGTGTGATCATGGGCACGGGCGTAGGCGGTGGATTGGTGGTTAACAATAAAATTGTTGCCGGACATCATGGAATTGGCGGCGAATGGGGCCATAACATTCTGGAAGAGAATGGTGAACCTTGCTATTGCGGTAAAGCCGGCTGCGTGGAGCAGGTTATTTCCGGGCCTGCTCTGGAACGCTTTTACGAGCAGGTTAGCGGTGAAAAGCTGACGATGAAGGTGATTTTGGAAAGATATCACGAAGGGAAGGACGAATTTGCCAAAGCAACCATTGAACGTTTGCTTGAATTCTACGGCCGCGCCATTTCTACATTGATCAATGTGCTGGATCCGGGTCTGATCGTGATCGGCGGCGGCGTAGGCAACGTTGAGTTACTTTACACGGCAGGTTTTGAAAAGATAAAAAAATACATTTTCAACAAAGGCGTTGTGACAACTCCGATCCTCAAACCTAAGCTGGGCGACAGCGCAGGGGTTTTCGGGGCCGCTCTTTTGTAAAATGCGCTTAGCAAGGCGATTCCGAATGTTATAAAGCAGTAAACCAGCACTTTCCGGAACTTCTTAGTGAATTAATCACTCTTATCGGAAACATTGGTTGTATGTCAACGAACGGAATCTCCTTGCGTATAAAGTCCATTGATACGATCCGCGGGCTCATTATGGTCATTATGGCGTTGGACCATACCCGGGATTATTTTCACATCACCGCATTCTCCGCCGATCCGCTGGATCCCCGCACAACCACCGCAGCATTGTTTTTTACGAGATGGGTCACGCATTTTTGCGCGCCGTCTTTCATGCTCCTTTCCGGGATTTCTGCCTATTTATCCGGCCAAAATAAGACAACCGCCGAAACTTCCGCTTTCCTTTTAAAACGTGGCTTATGGCTTATTTGTGTGGAACTCACTTTCATGACATTTGCCTTTTCGTTTGATGTTACATTCAAGACCATTTTCCTTGCCGTGCTTTGGGCATTAGGAACCAGCATGCTCGTTCTAGGCTTGTTTGTACGTTTTTTCTCTCCCAAAGTGATTTTGATTTCCGGGTTGATACTAATTTTCGGTCATAATCTTTTCGATCTTTTAAAGCCTGCACCGGGTTCCGGGCTCGACATTTTCCTTGGCATTTTCCTGACAGGCGCAGGCCGTTTTGTGCCAAGAGGCGATGGTGGTAACATTGCATTTCTCTATGTTATATTGCCTTGGGCAGGCATTATGATGTCTGGATACGGGCTTGGGGTGATTTATAACCGGGCTTTTCCTGAACAGAAGCGCCGGAGGCTGCTTTTGCAATCGGGTGTTGCGGCCATTGTGCTGTTCCTGGTCCTGCGTTTTATTAATTATTACGGTGATCAGGCTCCCTGGACTGTGCAATCTGAAGGGTTAAGAACATTCTTTTCCTTCATGAATGCATCCAAATATCCGCCATCGCTGATTTTTACGCTGATGACCCTTGGACCCATTCTGATTTTACTTGCAGTAACCGAGCATCTCAATACAGGCCTGACGCGTTTTTTTACGGTCTATGGAAAAGTGCCGTTCTTCTACTTTATGCTGCATTTCTATCTTATTCACATTCTGACAATGATCGCTGTGCTGTCGTCGGGTTACACTTGGCAACAAGCCACAGCGCCCGAGCTCTTCTTTAAATTTCGCCCTACGGACTTCGGGTATAGCCTGGGCATGGTGTATGTGATCTGGATTACAATTGTCCTGGCGCTTTACTTTCCCTGCAAGTGGTTTGGTAATTACCGCGAGCGAAATAAAAAATGGTGGCTAAGCTATTTATAGGATTTGAAAGTTACAATTGACATTGATTTTTACCTTAACCTGAATCTAAAATGCACTTTTTACGCACGCTTATTTTTGTTTTTTGTATCTCAATTAAAACGCTTCACGCACAAGCGCCCACCGAAAACTATCCCGAAGATCCGGCCTCAGAGGAGCAGGCTGGCGTTCCAAAGGGTGAGGTTTTGAAATTCACTTTTGATCAGTCCAAGGTTTTTCCCGGAACCTGGCGGGAATACTGGGTTTATATTCCTGCCCAGTATAAAGCAGACAAACCGGCTTGTGTTTATATCAATCAGGACGGGGTGCAGTGGAAGGCGCCGGTTGTATTTGATAATCTCATTCATAAGGGTGAAATGCCTGTTACAATCGGTGTTTTTGTGATGCACGGGAAGGTGAAAGCGGCCAATGCCAGTGAGGCTAACGATCGGTTTAACAGAAGTTTCGAGTACGATGGTTTAGGTGACGCTTATGCCCGCTTTATCCTGGAAGAAATTTTACCAGAGGTTGAAAAGCAAAAGGCCAGCGACGGACGCCAGATCCGTTTGTCAAAAAACGGGAACGACAGGGCGATAGGCGGATCAAGCAGCGGAGCGGTTTGCGCATTCACGGCGGCTTGGGAGCGACCAGATGCGTTTACCAGGGTTTACAGCGCAATCGGAACGTATGTAGGGCTCCGTGGTGCCGACCGGTATCACACATTGGTCAGAAAATATGAACCGAAACCGATCCGGATCTTTTTGCAGGACGGGGCAAACGATCTGAACATTTACGCGGGTGACTGGTGGATGGCAAACCAAACCATGCTTCGCGCTTTAACGTTCGCAGGTTATGAGGTTAAACATCAATGGGGCGAAGGCGGCCACAATGGCAAACAAGGCACAGCATTATTCCCGGAGGCCATGCGTTATCTATGGAAAGACTGGCCTAAACCGGTTAAAGCAGGCACTTCCCAAAATCAAATGTTGGACGCTATACTGATTCCCGGCCAGGAATGGGAACTGGTTTCCGAAGGTTATAAGTTTACCGAAGGCATCGCCGCAAATCAGTCCGGTGAGATTTTCTTTCAGGATATTCCTAATTCCAAAACATACAAAATCGGGCTGGATGGAAAGGTTGTGACCATTAATGAAGACTCACAAAATGCCAGCGGCGCAGAGTTTGACAAAGAAGGAAATCGTTACGAGGTGGCGAAGAAAAGCTTGTCCATTGTTCGGTACGATGCTAAAAATACCAAGCAGGAGATTGCAAAAGACATTGCAGGAAATGACCTGACCGTTGCGCATAACGGCAATGTGTATGTTACCGCGCCGGATGGCCGGGAAAAGCCCAGCACAATTTATCTGATCAGGCCAAATGGTGAAAAAGTTGTCGCAGATAAGGGCTTGCTATTTGCAAATGGCGTTGCATTATCTGCCGACCAAACTTTATTATATGCAACCGAATCAGCTTCACATTGGATTTGGGCCTATCAGATTCAGCCGGACGGAACATTGAGCCACAAACAGAAATTCGGCTGGCTGCATGTCCGCGACAGTGAAGAAAACGCCTGGGCCGATGGCATCGCTTGTGACCGTGATGGTCGCATATATGTAGCAACACGTTCAGGAATCCAGGTTTTGGATCAAACCGGTCGTGTCAATGCCATCCTGCCAACCCCAAATGGCGCGGCGTCTAACATGGCATTCGGCGGCAAAGATCTCGATACAATGTACGTCACCGCCAATGAAAAGATTTACCGTCGGAAATTGAATGTGAAAGGAGCTAATGGCTGGGATATGCCCAACAAACCGGACGCACCTAAGTTATAAAAGGCCCTCCCGGAACTCCCCAGCCCCATTTGGGCATTGGTTCTTCGGGGTTCATAGTTAGGTCGTCGACATTGGAATTGAGCACTGCGATGCGCGTGCCCCATTCAATGTAAGCGACAAATGCAGAACGGAATTCGGGATCGTCGGGGAGATTCATTTCGTCGGAAGTTTCGAGGAGAAGTGAAACCCAGCGTTTTCTGTGTGCTTCGGTCAGGTGCTTGGATAGATGTTTTTGGATCATTTTGAAATGGCTTCCTTCCTGCTTGCTGTACATTTCAGGCCCGCCAAAAACCTCCGCGATAAAATGCGCAACATGCAGCTGGTGCTCGGTTGACATATGTTTGAAAACCGGCTCCAAAAGCGGATCTGTCAGGACTTTTCTATAAAAAAGCTCCGTCAATTTCTCAAAAACCGGCATTCCACCAGCCCATTCGTATAATGTAGGAATTGCTTTTTGTTCCATAGTGACTAATGTAATTTCTTCAATTTGATCCTTTTTCATTCATCGAATACAATTCTTTCCTCATCACAAAACTTGCATCTTTTACCCTTCGGGATATCTGCTGGGCTTGTATTCGGAATGATTTTGCTTCCCGAATACACATGGCGCTTGTCATAAGAGCAGCTCAATTCATCGCGAAAAATAGCAAACGTTTGCGGATCAGAACCCAAAATTGGTTTCTCTTTGTAATATGCTTGTTCGCTGTCTTTGGCATATAGGCTATTTAGTTTCCTAAAAGTATTAGGGTTAGAATCCGGGATTGCACTATAATGCCAATATGCTTGCTTTTTATCAATTGCATATTGGCCACTCAGCAATTTGAAAGTGGTAGGATCAGCGCCATCTACAATCTTAAGCTCATATACATCAAACACATATACATAATTTTTATCCGCAGAATATTGGCCGGGTAGGGGCTTGAATGTCGACGCGTCGACGCTGTCCATGCGCATGCCATTACTTGCAAAAACGCCCTTGCTATCCGCTAAATAGGTCATAGAGCTGGAATCAGCGGCAACCTTAAATTTAAGATTGTGAGGCTCATTGGAAATTATTTCTGTTTCCCAATAGATGTAATTTGTGTCAATATACAAATCGCCAATCAAATGCCTATAGTGTTCAGGGTCATCTGAAAACGCCCCTGTTTTGAAATACAAATGATGCTTATCCCTGCTTCTTTCCATGCCCAAAGCTTTGAAAGAAGCAGGGTCGGCACCTGTGATCATCAGACCTCTCCAATAGACGTGATGCTTATCCCTTGCATAGTCAGATTGGCTTATCTGATCCAAAATGTCTTTTTCCAGTGGCACGATTTCAAATGCCGAAGCGTCGACACCAGCTAGCTCGGTAATATAGGCGTTCATTAAGCCGCCATAATAATATACTCTGTGATCCCTGACATGATAGCCGCTTGGCGTAAGAAATCCTGGCTTGAAAACTCCCTTTTTAAACGAGCAACCGACAAACTTTGAACAAATCCAGACGATAATAATAAGAAACAGGATCCCAAAAATGTATTTCATTTTGAAGAAGTTTAATAGCGTTCCTACTAAGCTTCATAAACCAAATACAAAATCAATTTTAAATTATTCTCCGGTAACTATGTTTTAGCCAACGGAAATCGATGAGAAATACGCGTTCTTTAATATTCCATCACAATCCCGTCAAACCCTTCCAACTTGCTTATTTGTAAATTAATAAGTGTATTAGCGTATGAAAATTTGATTGGTTGTCCACTGCTTAATGAGAAGATCTTAGCTGGTTTTTTGGCTGATTTGATTTTAAAACTCAGATTATAAACCGGTAATGGCTCAAAATAGGAGTTGCCGCTAAACCCTGTTAAATTGACCAGATGCAGGATCAAACCGTCGGCCATCACCTTCTCTTTGTTACTGACGTTATTCTTCACAAATTCCTTTAAAATAACTTCAACTCTTTGAGGCGCATTGGTTTGAATGTCTTTACCGGCTTCCGGCAAAACGTAACGGATCGCATCCAAAAGCAGATTTTTATGCTCCTGATAACCGTGCATATAATAGATCCGACCAAGGCTAACCGGAAAAATGAGTGCTTTACTTTTCTCATGGTTTTTGATTCCCAATGCATGGTACCCGGTCGGCTCGTGGCCTCCGATAATTTCCGGCGGGCCGGGGCGGCCTTTGGACAAAACCGGAAGCAGTGTTTGATCAGCACCGGAAAGGTCATAAAGCCCAAGATTAAACTTCCAGAAAAGCATTTTTTGTCCAGGGAAGCTTTTGAAAATGTTTCGGTTGTCGGGAACAAGATAATTCCCAGCCCCATCATTGTCTTTTTTCTCCATTTTGGCACCAAATAATTGCTGCAAAGTCTCAGGACTATCAAACAATGTGCGGTTTGTGGCAATCAGGTTCGTGCCTACTTTACTCGCGTCTTTCAGGACTTGTATGGCTTCCGGTTTTAAATAAGTGATTTCCGGGAGGATAATGAGCTGGTAACTTTTTACTTTTTCCCTCAAATTTCCAATCTGGCCATCTTCAATAATATCAAAGGGAATGTGTGCCTCCCGGAGCATCAGCTGGATGCCGCGATATTCCTGCATTGGCTCGCCACTGGGCCATGCTCCCGGTGCTACGATCGCGATTTTGGCGAGCGATTTATATTTACCAAAATACGGCTCATGCTTTTTGTGGAAAGCGTAAACCTTCTTAATTACCCCGTAATTGCGTTCGTCTTCATATCCCCGCATGTCGCCCATCATGCTGAGGTCCAGCCCCGAACCATTTGCGATGTTCTCATAAAGCCGGATCTGAACTTCCTGGGGTTCAACCGCATTGTATCGCGACTGGAACGAAATCTGCTGAATGCTGGCGTTGCTGATAATGTGATCTGGGAAAGAATTTACTGCATTACCCACATTATCAGAAGCCGTATAAGGCCAGTAGGGCAGGGTGGTCATGCTCTGCGACTCATGCCGGATAATGTCCACGAATTTGTCTGAGTAAGTGCAAATGGCAATCTGCTCGTTTTTAGACTTAACCAACTTGTGCAGTCTTTCCGACCAGTCTTCAACCGTATGTTTTTTAAATTCCAGATATTTTTGATAAAGCGAGTCCGCTTTATTTTCCTCGGTAGGAAGCACTTTTCCATTTGAATACTTTGCAAAAGCTTTTTTATCAAAATCATTCTGATCAATGCCATGATACTTTGCTTCGTATGGATTATTAACCTGATAACCAGGCATATTCAGGAAAATCCCATCGATAGGAAACATATCGATCACTTCTTCAACAATCTTAAAGGCCTTTTCCTGCACGTAAGGGGCATTTATGGAGACAACATACATATCCGTGTTGATGATACGTTCGCCTTTGGGGGAAATGTAGCACCAGTCGGGATGCGCTTTGTAAATGCTTTCGTGGACGCGGCTGAAATCGAAGCGGACAATGACCTTAATGTTGTTTTGATGGCATTTCTTGATCACATCACCCAACACATTCTCCTTCATGAATGGATTAATGTAATGAAAATCGAGCTTGGTTGGATAGAAAGCCATGATACCGCCCGCATTGATCAACAGTGTGTTGGCCGAATAAGTGATCAAGTCAGCCACGATTGAATCCGCATTGATCGTCGCGGCTTCGTAAGATGGCAGGTTCATTTGTATGACCCGAAGATTATTTCTTTTCCACCAAAAGTCTTCAAACGTTGTGTTTTGGGCAAAAACGGAATTTGTAAAAAATACCAGAGAAAGAAGCGTGTACAATTTTTTCATTATGGAGATCAAGTCGTTTAACTGGGGAAAGCGGCCATTTATTTATGATCTACTAATACATTCACGCATTTTGGCTCAGTTTTTATAACTTCTGCTTTGTAAATGCTTTCTCATCAAAAGTTACATCAATTGAAGAAGATCAAAGCCTTGTTGCTTGTCTCTGCTATCATCATTGCGGCCAGTTGCCGCGTACACGCGCAGGAGGGCTGGTTTAAGAGATTTGTACAAAAAACTATTTCCGATACAACTGCCCCGGGCGAATCCAGTTTCAGGATTTATCCCACATTAGGCTATTCACCGGAAACGAGTTTTGAATTCGGGCTCTCTTCATTACTGATTTTTCAGGCTAATAAGGATACCCTGAACCGTTTGAGCGAAGTGCAGGCTTTTACGTTCGTCACCCTGGAAGCGCAGTATGGCATCTGGCTTGACAATGCTATTTATGGGGATAAGGACAAATGGTTTTTTCTCGGAAGGACACGTTTTCAGCGATTTCCGCTGCTTTATTATGGCATAGGCCCTGAAACTGTTGGAGAAGATCCTGCGTTGATCGATGCCAATTATATTCTTTTCAAACAACGCGTTTTAAGGAAAATCAAGCCCAATTTTTTCGCAGGACCGGAAGTGGATTATCAGCAATTATATAACACAAACTTTGAGCAGCCCGACAACCACACTTACGACAAGCCACTGGGAAGTGACGGTACGCGGAATATAGGGTTAGGCGCGGCATTGGTTTATGATAACCGGCACAATGTGCTGAATGTGAGGAAAGGGTTTTTTGGAGAAATTTCGTTTTTGAAATACAGCTCGGGTCTGGGAAGCGATTTTAATTTTCAGGGAGTCAACCTGGATGTGCGCTCATCGCACCCGGTAAGTGCCCGAAATGTGCTTGCGTGGCAGCTTTTAGGTAACTTTTATTCTGGTAATGTGCCTTTCAACCAGCTTGCATTAATGGGTGGGGAAATGATCATGCGGGGTTATTACTATGGCCGTTACCGCGACAAAAATATGATCGCGGGCCAGGTAGAGCATCGCTGGTTGCCGTTCGGGTTTAGTAAGCGGTTCGGGGCAGTGGCGTTTGCGGGAACGGCGGTTGTCGCTCCCAAGCTCAGTGCATTCACGTTTAAGCACATCCGTCCATCCGGAGGTGTAGGATTGCGTTATTTGCTATTTCCCAAAAAAGATATTTACCTGAGATTGGATGTAGGGTTTACCAAAGATGGCCCCGGGTTTTATTTGTTTACAGGAGAAGCTTTTTGATGTTTTTACCTGATCATTCCCTGTGCTTGTATGTGAAAGCCACGATAAATAGCAGCACCCCGACGAAGCCCAATGCGATAGACAGGGAAGTGAATTCTGCGATAAAACCAATGAGTGCCGGACCTGCCAATTGCCCCGCATAGCCTAATGTTGTCACGGCAGGAAGTGAGACGGATGGCGGGACATTGGGAAAGCGCCCGGCAGCTGTGAAAAAAATAGGAACTACGTTGGCAGCACCCAGTCCAACCAGCACAAATCCGACTAATGCAGCCGGAGGCCAGGGTAAAGCAACCGCGATTAAAAAGCCCGCTCCGGCCAAAAATGTTCCGTAAAACACGACTTTGGAAGGCCCAAGTTTATGAATAATGCCATCGCCGGTTAAGCGCATAATGGCCATCGCGACAGAAAATGCCGCATAACCAACGCCGGAAAGCGACGGGTCGAAGTTTCTTGAAAACTGCAAAAACACCGCACTCCAGTCGAGTAGCGAACCTTCCGCGAGGAAAAGGATAAAACACATGAGTCCCAGCACGAGCACCGGGCCTTTTGGAAGAATAAAACTTGCGCTGTCAATTTTCGCTTCTTCGGAACGCGGGAGAAGATATTTGAATTGCGTTGCAGTGATAATGATAAGCAATGCCGATATGCTTACCGCGGCAACTGTGGGCGATAATCCCGCTTTGATCAAAAAGCCAAGTCCAATGGAACCAAGCAAGCCGCCTACGCTGAACATGCCATGAAAAGACGACATAATGTGGCTTCCATGCTTTTCCTGAACCAAAACAGCCTGCGCATTCATGGCTACATCGACGGACCCTATGCCTGCGCCAAAGACGAATAATGCTGCTGCAAGCTCATAAGGCGTTCGGGCAAGCAGGAGTAAGGGGAGCATTGTGGCAATTATAATGGCGGAAAATAGCGAAATCCGCCGGCTGCCATATTTATTGATCAAAATCCCGGTTACCGGCATTGTCAAAATCGCTCCTGCTCCTAACGATAAGAGCACAACGCCCAAGTCAGCCTCGCTGAGCCTTAATGCAAGTTTTGCAAACGGAACCATAGGCGCCCAACTGGATAGTCCGATTCCACAGACCAGGAAAATAAGTAGAACGGCTCTTCGGGCAGCGCTGATTTTTGCTTTTTCTTGCATAAAAGGAGTATTAAAACGGAATGTTGTGCAATATTATGCAAGATTTATGAGATTACTAAATCTAATGTTGCAAAAAGCTGCAAAAAGTTCGTCGACCAACTTGCAGGTTAAAAAAAAACTATCCGGCGTTTGACAGCCCGGATAGTTTTTAAGCACGCTAATGTTTGTTGCTTGTTAAATATTCTTCTTCTTGGACTCTTTCACAGCAAAATCAACCGCGCGGGCGGTTAGTGCCATGTAGGTCAATGATGGGTTCACGCAGGAAGCCGAAGTCATTGCCGCACCATCCGTTACGAACACATTTTTAACAGAATGCAACTGGTTATTGCCGTTCAAAACCGAAGTTTTAGGGTCGCGGCCCATTCTGGCAGTGCCCATCTCGTGAATGGCCATACCGAGATAAGACCCGTTGTCATGCGTTTTGACGTTTTTGAGACCTGATTTTTCGAGCATTTCAGCCGCGTCGTTCATCATATCGACACGCATTTTCTTTTCGTTTTCACGAAGGTCTGCGTCGAAAACAACCGCTGGGATGCCAAATTTATCCTTCTTATCCTTATTGAGATACATGTAGTTTTCGTGGTAAGGCAATGTTTCGCCAAATCCACCAAAGCCCATCGTCCAGTTACCCGGAGTAGTCAGTTCTTCTTTGAAATCCGCACCAAATGAAAGTTCGGCAACATTGCGCTGCCACCCCTGGCGGCCTCCGCCACCCTGGTAACCAAATCCACGCAAATAATCACGTTTGTCAGAACCAATGTTGCGGTAACGCGGAATGTAAATGCCGTTTGCGCGGCGGCCAAAGTAATATTTGTCCAGATCACCTTCCCAAACACCGCTCGCGCCTGTTCTGAAATGGTGATCCATTAAATTATGGCCAAGTTCACCAGAATCATTGCCCATTCCATTCGGGAAACGGTCTGAGGTTGAATTGAGGAGCAAAGCAGTGGACGCAAGGGCACTGGCACAAACAAAGATCAGCCCTGCAAAATATTCCTTTTCCTGCAATGTTACCGAATCCACAACCCGCACACCAGTTGCCTTGCTTGATTTGGCATCATAAATGATCTCCCTCACCACCGTGTCAGGCCGCAATGTCAGCAACCCAGTCTTAACAGCAGGCGGAAGCGTGCTCGACTGCGTGCTGAAATAAGCGCCATAAGGACAACCTAATGAGCATTTATTACGATACTGACATGGAGAACGGCCGCCTTCGAGCTGGATTTTGGTTGGTTGCGAAAGGTTAGCCACGCGACCAATGGTCATGTTACGGCCTGGGAATTGCTTTTCGAGTCTTTTTCTAACCTCTTTTTCAACAAAATACATATCCATTGGTGGAATGAAATCGCTGTCGGGCAACTGAGGAAGGCCCAATTTCTCTCCGGAAATTCCCACGTGTTTTTCTACGTAAGAATACCAGGGCGCAATGTCTTTATAACGGATCGGCCAGTCAACTGCGACGCCGTCTTTCAAATTCGCCTCAAAATCAATGTCGCTTAACCTGTACGACTGCCTTCCCCACATGATCGATTTGCCGCCTACAATGTTCGGTCGGAACCAGTCGAATCGTTTTTTCTCTTCGTAAGGCTGGTCCATATCATTCATCCAGTATTTCTCCGTCAACTCGTTGTACGGATAATCTCGGGAGAGGAATGGGTGTGTTTCTTTTTGTTTTACCGTCAGACGGCCGTTGTATTGCGTTTCCCAGGGCGCTTTCAGGGCGTTTTCGTAGCCGGTAACGTGTTCCAGGTTTTTGCCTTTTTCAAGCATTAACACTTTCAGGCCTTTCTCCGTAAGCTCCTTTGCTGCCCAGCCGCCTGATACGCCGGAACCGATCACGATTGCGTCGTAGGTAACTTCTTTTACTGCATCAATATTTAAATTCGCCATTATGAGGATATTATTAATGATTGGTCAGGGAATAGTCGTGATCAGATCGCCCAGCTTTTCTGGCCTTTTGGCATCGGCCAGCTTCCGTCAAATCTTCCGGGGATAGGCAGGTAGTCAAGTGCCTGCGTAGCACCAATTTCAGACGTGAAGTATCCGGTCACCGTCAAACCTTTCATTTGCAGGAAAAATGGTTTGTCGGAAACCGTTGTGCGTTTGACAATGTCGTTCTTTTGTGTTGTATCCAGGGCTGAAAATCCCTTTCCGTACACTTCTTTGCTTTGCGCGTCTATTTTTTCCAGTCCGGAATAGAATTTCTTCTGATCCGCCATTTCGAAGCAGTCGCGCATAATCCGGGTGATGAACTTGTCTGCGCCCGCGGCTTTGGCACCAGGCGTTCCGGTTGTCGGGATGATCACGTCTGCCACGTCGGCCAAAAGGGCCTCCTGTTCGGCGGAAAGATCAAGGGAAGGGCCGAAGTTCAGTTTTTCTCCCATTATGCCAGCCATTAATGGGGCAGAAATGGTGCCTCCAAGCAGGAAGGTTATTTTTTGAACAGCTTCTCTACGGTTCATTAGTTAAGAATTTAAGTCGGAATGGAATTAGTTAAAATTAACCTTTAAATATAACAACCTGTCCAGAATTTTTGCCATTATGGGCTATAATTTTCCGTAAATTCATTGAAGTCTACCGGAGAATCATCGCATTTGGTTCCATCGGCCTGCCCGTGCCATATTTGTTTAATATTATGAACCAAAGGCTTAGGCAATCCGTCAGATCCCTTTGATCTGGCGGGCAAGGTTAAAGGTTAAGTAATAGAGGAACGTTGAGTAAATAATGCAGATATCTTCCCTGACTTTCAGGGAAGATATTTTTTTAAAGATGATGAGGAAATTAAGCGGCCGTAAATGGCATATTCAATGCTTTTGGAAAAGTTTTATCAAACCTAGCTAATAGATCGAGTGACCAGATGCATTAAACCGCGTCTAAAAGTAGTGACGTAAAGTCATAACAGTGTGTGTTAATTAAAATGGCCGGGAATTTCCCGGCCATTTTTTTGTCTCTTAAAAATTGCGATGCCCGATTTTCAGTTTATTTGGCAGGAGTGATCACAATGTTCCTGTATTCCACAGGACCGTGGTCACCCTGGATGTAAAGTGGGCCTGGTTCCCCTTCGTTGCTATCCAGCGCTCCGCCTGTAATTCCGGGGATTTCCTGGTTAGTGATAACCGTCTTTCCATTGGTTACCAGGGTCAGCATCCGGCCTACCAGTGTAATGTCAAACGATTGCCATTCTCCCGGATCTTTGGCCATCATTTCGCTTGGAACAAGGAATCCATAAATCGCACCAAGTTGGTCCAGAGATGGTTCCATTCCTTTGCTATCGGTAACCTGCACTTCATAACGACCTCTCAGGTACACGCCGCTATTGCTTCCTTTTGGAATGCGAAACTCCACATGCAGTTTGAAATCGTTGAATTTTTGGTCAGTAATGAGGTTAGCACCGGATTTTGGACTGCGCAGAATGCCGTTTTCCGCAATCCACTGATTTTCGCCCATTGCATGCCATCCTTTGATCACATTTCCGTCTGTCAATTTAATCGGCGCGCCCCATACTGGTGCTGCCGTCCTGCGCAATGATGGTGCGCGCACACCTGTGTAAGTGAAAGTTTTGCCTTCGGGCGTTGTGACAGATCCCGCGATTTTTTCGCCGGTAAGCGTTCCTTCCAGCTTGAATTTGCCGTCGCCCTTTTCCCATTGCGGCGGAATTTCAAAACTAAACTTGCCATCTTTTAAGATTACTTCTGAAATCGGCCGCGCGCTTCCCGAAACGCTTGTGAACTGTCCGATCAGGGTATGGTTCCCGGAATGGCGCACTTCCAGCCATGAAGGGGCCATTTTACCAGCCATATCCACAGTAATGTCCCAGCGGCCTTCGAGCGGAGACGGTGCTGGCTGGGTTGGGTTAGGTTTTGGATTGGTTGCAAAAGCAGTTGTCAGCAAAGCAAATGCAAAAAGGCAGGTTTGTACTAATTTTCTCATGATTTAAATAAAAGTTAAGGATCGCCAATTTAATTATAAAATTCGATAATCGGCTTAATACAGGCGTGGTTGAATGTTGTGGGAAGTGATGGGGATTTGATTAATATGCCTGACAAAAAAATCCCCAACCACAATAACACTGTCCTCATTGCAGACTGCTTATTATAGTTGGGGAAAGGTGGCCGGGCTAGCTTTACTTTAAGCCGCGACCTGTCTTATGTTGCAACTCGTCGATTCTTTTGGAAGCTTCGGCTTTGCTCAGCGTTTCGTCGAATTCTTCGCCCGCTTCGTCAGAAAGTGTTTTTAGATAGGATTGCTGGGCGCCGGTCATAGGCTCGTCGCCAGTGGTCCATTCGTCTGGATCTTTTACAGCATTTGATCCTTTTATTTGTTCGTTTTCGTCTGTCAAGTTCTTAGGCTCGTCCGACTCGTTATTTATATCAGCCATTTTTATGTCTTTTTTTTGGTAAGAATAAAAAAACTGAGCCAGCAAAACGGTGATCTGTTTATGGATGCTGTTTCAACCATTCATCGACGCCTGAAAAATCATCGGGCATAACGACATTTTCAGCCGCTGCTTTCTCTTTAATTGCAGCAATGTTTGAGGTAAAACTTGCTCCGTCGAAGCGTTTGTAATGATAATCTGCTTTTGCTTCTTTTAATAAATAAAGCACAAAGCGCCATGTTTCAACCCAGTTTTTGCTGGTTCCTGCGTTATTTGCAGCAGCCATGAGTGGCGTAATGTTCTCGCTGTTCTTTGCATTCACATTGGCTCCCCGTTTCGCCAATAAAATGGCAATGTCCGTTTCCCTTTTCGATGAGCGTATGGCCGCAAATAAAAGCGGGTCAGGACTTACAAAGCCATACGTGTTTGGATCCGCGCCTGCATTCAAAATGGCTTCAATGGTTTCAACAGGCAGATCCAGGATGCCCTCTGCAAGTGCTCTGGTGGTTGGGGAACCTGCGTCAATCAGCATTTTAATAATGGCCAAATTCGCACTTTCCGTGAAAACTGGATTCCGGTGACTGCGTAAGCGAATCGCAAATTGGAGATAATTGATCCCATCCGCATCCCAAACCCGGTTACCCTGAATATTCATATTTTGCCCCTTAATGTAAATGGGAAGCATGACCGTATCGCAAGTTTCGATAGCGCTCGCAATCCGGCGTTGTATTTTATCTTTATAATACACTTCTGCCAATGTCTCTTTTTTGCCAAACGACGGCATATGATTGGAAATCCAGAATGATAAGGCAAGCACCAAAGGAAGCGCCGCAAAAAATGCCGAGAAAATAATACTGAACTGGGACTGGCTCACACGTAAAGGGATGGCGGCCAACAGAATGATGACAATGCCAACGATAGCCAGAACTGCCATCCAGCCCTTTTCCATCGTGTCTACGTTCCTGCCATCCGTGCTGAGCAGAAAATAAATGAAAACGATGACAAAGGCGGTAACATTAAGACCAATTATGGTCCATAAAATCTTGATTATCATAGAGGAGGAGTATATTTTAAGTCGGTAAAAGTAGGTAATTAAACATGTGCAAAGTTCGGAAACGGTATAATCTGTGTTACCGGACGGACGTGTTCGTAAACGAACAATAAAATGAATAAAAATGGCTGTTTCTGAGTCGTTAAGGCCTGTTTTTGAAAATGGTATAATTGTTTTCAACTAGCTGACGACCGATAAATGTTCCTTCTATGTTTCAGAACTACTTCAAAATCGCCTGGCGTAACCTTGTCAGAAGTAAAACTTATAGCTTCCTGATCCTCTGCGGCTTGGCGACTGGCATGACCTGTGCGGTAATGCTTGGGCTTTATGTTCATGATGAACTCAGTTTTGACGGCTATCACGCGCAGGCAGATGATATTTACAGGCTTAATCTGAATGTAAAATGGGCTGATAATGAATATAATATGGGTCATTCGTCGGCACCGTTCGGCCCCACGATGAAGCAGGATTATGCCGAGGTGAAGGACATGCTCAGGGTAAAGCCGAGAGACTTGACTTTCAGGATGGGTGAAAAGGCTGCATATGTAAAGCAAATCGTGTTTTCCGATCCGTCGCTGTTTCGGTTTTTTGAATACACATTTATCGAGGGAAATGGTGAAAATGCTTTAAAAAGCCAGAATAGCGTGGTTCTGACCGAAAAACTGGCGCTCATCTTGTTTGGGAAAACGTCGGGCCTGATCGGGAAGGTGGTGATTGTGAAAGACAGTATTCCCATGACCATTTCCGCAGTCATGCAAAACGCGCCTGCTAATCATCATTTGAAGTTTGACGCGGTGTTACCGTATGAGAACAAGCAGGTCAATGATACGAACCAGCGCAAGTGGGATAATTTCAATTCCTGGACCTATCTGCTTTTAGACCATCAGGCCAATGTTTCGCATTTTGAAGCTAAAATGCCTGCCTTTTATAAGAAATACATTGCCAAAGTAATAGGCGACGAAACCGGCACAAAAGTGAGTTTCAAGATTGCCTTACAGCCTTTGAAGGACATTCATTTGAAGTCCTCACATCTCTTGGGAGAAGAGAATGGCAGCTCGATGGCTTACGTATACACCTTTGCGACCATTGCCATATTCATCCTGCTGATTGCGATCGTCAATTATGTAAATCTCGCCACAGCCAGGTCATTAAGCCGCGCCAAAGAGATTGGCGTTCGTAAAGCAGTCGGTTCCCAGAAGTCCCAGCTGGTTAAACAGTTCCTGACCGAATCCATGCTCATGTCATTCTTGGCGCTTATACTGAGCGTTGTGTTGATCATTTCACTGCTTCCCGTATTCAATACTGTTTCAGGCAAGTCATTGACTTTCAGTGTCTCTGATATAAAGATGATTGGCATTTTGGTTGGTTTTGCTGTCGCCACGGGCTTACTAAGCGGAATCTATCCGGCATTTGTTTTGTCAAAATTCAAACCCGCCCTGGTTTTGAAAGGCACATTATCGGGCGCTGGAAATGGTTATTTTTTACGAAAATCACTTGTCGTGCTGCAATTCTCTATTTCAATCGTAATGATTTTAGGGACGATTGTGGTTTACAGGCAATTGCAATACATGCGTAATGCTGAGCTGGGTTTTGACCAGCAACAGGTCATCACATTATCCTTAAAAGGCCCGGCAGCGCAAAAGTCGGCGGAAGTATTGAAAAACAGGTTGCTCGAAAATCCCCTGATCCAGAAAGTGAGCCGGGCGGATGGCAATGTGGGGGATGGTTTGAATAACAAAACAACTTTCAGCTTCTATGCGAAAGGGGCCGAAATACCCATTGGGACAGAATATTTTCATGTGGATGCCGATTTTCTGGATGTAATGAAGATTAAAATGAAGGACGGAACAGGCTTTTCCGGAGACATTGTGAGCGATTCTTCATTCTCGGTTGTTGTTAATCAGGCCATGATCAAGCGACTAGGATGGAAGGACAAGACAACCGGTCTGATTGAAGTGGACACAAAGCGCGTCCCGATCACGGGCGTAATCAGTGATTTTCACCTGCGCTCACTGCATAATCAGATCGAACCCTTGGTGCTGGTTTTGAAAAAGAACAATAGTGGTAATCTGTACATCCGCATATCGGGCCAGAATACACGGGCGGCTTTACAATATGTGCAAAATGTTTTTGAAAAGACAAACCCGGGACAACCGTTCGAATACGCGTTTCTGGATCAGACTTTTGCCAAACAATATCAATCCGATGAGCGCAAGGGCAGCATGTTTCTGTCTTTTTCCGGCATTGCGATTTTCGTTGCGTGCATGGGACTTTTTGGCCTGGCCACATTTACGGCTGAAAAACGCACAAAGGAAATAGGTGTGCGAAAAGTGCTTGGTGCTTCGGTTGCAAGTGTTATTTCACTGCTTTCCCTGGATTTCTTAAAATTAGTGTCTATTTCAATATTGATTGCTGCACCTGTGGGCGGATACATTATGAAGGTCTGGTTACGAAATTTTGCATATCAAACGAAACTTGAATGGTGGATGTTTTTATTTGCAGGTTCACTTTCTGTCATTGTCGCATTGCTTACAGTGAGTTTTCAAAGCATTAAAGCAGCATTGAGAAATCCGGTTCAGAGTTTAAGATCGGAATAGCTTTTGATGGTTGTGATCTGGATCGTAGATTTGTTTTATGGAAAATATACTGATCACAGGCGGCACGGGAAATTTAGGTCAAACCGTGGTAAAAACATTATCGGATCAAGGCTATCATTTGCATCTTGCGGTAAGAAAAGATGTCGGTGCGAATGCGGCAAATGTGTCTTACTATCAAACGAATATTTCCGATGACGGGCAGGCAGAGGCATTTGTACAGAAAATTCTTTCGGGGAATGTTGCGATCAATGCGGGCGTTTTCCTAGCCGGAGGATTTGAGCCCGGGAATCTGGCGAAGGCTTCCATGGATGACATTACCAGGATGATCAACATAAATTTCGCGACTGCATTCAATGTTGCGCAAAAACTGATTGCGCATTATAAAACCGTGGGCGGCGGAAAGCTTATTTTCATTGGTGCAAAAGCAGCCATGGACTTTAAGATTGCGGGTAATAGTCTCGCATATTCATTATCCAAGCAGCTGCTTTACAACTTCTCAGAGCTTATCAACGAAAGCGAAAAAAGCGCTGGGATCACTCCACATATTTTACTCCCGGGAATCATTGACACGGCAACAAACCGGGAAGTCATGCCAGATGCCGACTTCTCCAAATGGATCAGTCCGGATGTCATTGCGCAGACTATCGGGAACATCATTTCAGGAAAAGAAGCGCGGAATGTAATCGTGTTTTGAAATGCGAAGGTCCACTTTTTTTGCGTAAGTGGACCTTCGAACCTGAAATCAGTTATGTTGCTGTTGCGGATAATTGATCATCCAGCCGATGCCGAATTTGTCATGAAAACTGCCGTAGTAATCGCCCCAGAATGTGTCTTCCAAAGCCATTTCGATCTCACCACCCGCAGATAATCCCGCGAAAAGGCGGTCTGCTTCTTCTCGGCTGTCCGTGAAAACTGAAATATAAGCATGGTTACCAATATCCAGTTTGTGTCCCATTGAAGGCACTGTATCGGATGCCATCAGTACATCGTCTTTTCCGATTGGGAGTGAAATGTGCATAAGGCGGCCTTTCTCATTTTCTGCGAGCTGCTCTGCACCAGGCATATCGGACATGCGGTGTACGGATAAAAATTCTCCTCCGAAAACAGATTTATAAAAATTAAAAGCCTCTTCCGATTTCCCATCGAAGTTGAGGTAAGTGTTTAATTTGGGCATGACTAATTAATTATTGTTGAAAAGGTTAATTGACGATTGATCTGATAATTCAAAATTAGCATGTCTGGAATTACTTTAAAGTCCGCAATGAGGACAATCGAAGGGGGCGGTTGGGACAAATGTGCTGTATCAACAGCTGATGGCAGCTTCTTTGGTAAAAGGGGAATGACGTTCTAAATTATTGGACAAAATTCCCTATCTTAACATAAACAAACCCTTTATAAAATGACTTATAAAACTTCCTGGGACAACCTTACCAAGCTTGTGACGGCGGGTGTGACAGTCTTGTATATCGGGATTTTCATCCAAATTTTCATCCGGGAAAGTGAGCTTTCACAGGGTTCAACTTATGTGATCGCTGCCATTCTGGTTTTGAGTTATGGCATTACGTATGCGTTCAGGCCGGTGGATTATCAGGTTACTCGCGACAAATTGATCATTCGAAGGCCACTGAACGAGGTCGTAATTGAGCGCAGCAACATTGCGAAAGTAGAGGCACTCGAAACAGACCAGTTAAGGTGGAGTTTCCGCACATTCGGCGTGGGCGGGCTTTTTGGATACTTTGGCAAGTTTTATAATTTCAAAATAGGGAACATGACCTGGTATGCAACAAGGAGAAAGAATGCTGTTTTGATCAAAACAATAAAAGGTAAAAACATTATCATAACGCCGGATGAAGTAGGAGCATTTGTTGGTGAATTCGGGATTCTGGACAACGTATTGTCTTAGACGGTAATCATTAATATATTTGTTCTTCAAGCAGCAATAGCAAATGGAAGAAGGACAGACAGTACACCTCGCAGATGACGACGAGGACGATAGAATGCTTATAAAGGATGCTTTGGAGGAAGCCAACCCAAATTTGACGGTTATCGAAGCTGAAAACGGGAAGGAATTGCTCGAAAATGTTAAGGAGTCCGACGACCTCTCCCAGTCCGTCGTGCTGGTGGATATGAACATGCCTAAAATGAACGGGATCGAAGCGATCAAGGAGATCAGGTCGGAACCCGGGCTTGAAGATTTGCCAGCTGTAATGATGTCCACTTCCAGTAATCCTGAGCTAAAAAAGAAAGCCCTGGCGGCAGGTGCGAACGATTTCATCGTGAAGCCGAACACCTTTAAAGCATTGCTTGACATTGCAAGAAACATCCTGACAAAATTCCTGGGAATGCAAGGTTAAGGGGCAAAATTCATTCCAAACATCAGCTATATTATCCAAAAATAAGTTTGGATTTACGGCTCTCAACCACTTACTTTGCATTACAAAGTACTTTTATTATTTATATCCGGTGCCAGGAATATGAAATGGTTTGTAAAGGAAGGTTCTATTGTGCGCGAGATTTGGGGGAATGCCGATACAATCCTGTTTATTTTCGCGGGAGCCTCTGCCGAATTTGCTGTAAATAAATCGGTAGACTGGCTATATTTTACAGGAAAGCTCCCTGCTGATCCGCTGGGAAGGCTCTTTTCGACGGTTTCTTACGCACGCCGGATCGTATTTTCTGAATATGACGCCGCGCTGAAAGCGATTGACCAGATTACCGCAATCCATAAGGAAGTTGAAAGCAATCGCGGTGCAAAAATCCCTGACTGGGCATATCGCGACGTGTTGTTTATGTTGATTGACTATTCGATCCGTTCGTTCGAATTGCTGGAAAGGAGATTACTCGTGGAAGAAAAGGCAGAGATTTTTGAAGTTTTTTACCAGGTAGGAGCAAGAATGGGAATCCACGGCTTACCCGAAAACTATGACGGTTGGTTAAAGCTCAGAAACCAGCAGCTTGATGAAAATTTTATGAAAAGCGCTTTTTCAATTGATTTATACAAACAATACAGAAAGCATCTAGGCTTACCTCGTTATGTAATGCTCAAAGAAGTGCAGTTGCAGCTTGCGCCAACGCAGGTTAAGCAGCTCCTCGCATTAGGCCATTGGTCAGCGTTGAATGTTATTCTCCCTGCTTATAAACTTAGCCGGATCCTTCATGTACATAAGTTCGTTCGGGATTTGATTTTGCCTGAAAAATACAAGGCTCAAATTGCAGGTCTGGATGCGAAATAAGGCTAAGCCCGCATTATTCAACCGGATCAACGATCGCATTAAGTAGGTTCAGATTTTTGATCGCTTCACCCATTGTGTTGTTAAAATAGGCGTAAACCGTCTTTCCATCCGCGATCCAATCCTGAATTTGCTCTGCGGTTTCGTACAAAAAGTCGTCTTCATATGTGCCGCGATAATCGCCTTTGGGCCCATGAAAGCGCAGATATTTGAATTTTGTGTCGGAAACCGGCAACCCCGGGGCGGAACCTGGCTTATCATGTGACACAATTTCAAAACCAAAATGGTCGGTTAGCTCAAAAATATCCTCATTATACCACGAGCTGTGCCTGAATTCCAGGGCCACATTCCAATGTTTTTCCGGATCAGCTTCGGAGATCGCAACGAGCAGGTTTTCAAGTTGCGGTCGCATGATGACTTTCAGGCTGGGAGGGAACTGGACCAGCAGCGCGCCTTTTTTATCGCCTATGTGGCTGATGACCTGCAAAAACCGGTGCACATCATCCGGATTAAACACGAGGCCTTTATTATGTGAAATTTCCCGCCACAATTTGAATGTGAACTTGAAATCTTCCGGCACCTGCGCTGACCAGTTCCGGACAGTGGACGCAAGCGGAATTTTGTAAAACGAGCTGTTGATCTCAATGCTGTTGAATAACGACGCGTAATAAGTAAGCCTGCTTTTATCCTTAAATTCTTCGGGATAAAACTGCTTGTTGGGCACCGGCAGCATTAAGCCACTGCTGCCTGCAAAAAATAAAGGAATTTTACTATCTGTCATAGAAACCGGGATAAGATCTCAGTACACAGATAAAATCATTCCCAGATGGGCATATTATTTACTTTGCAGCTTACCCGAAAAGAATGGCAGCATTTTATGTTCAATCCGCTCAGCGATTTTGTTCAAATGGTCGCCTTCATATTCTTCATAAGTGTGCTCGATTTTATAATTATCAAGCAATTCATGCAAAAGCTTAATGTTGGCTGCAATCGGCTGATCCTTATTTCCCGCGTCAAATGCGATGCCTTTCAGCTGTTTCAGGTTTGTGACATACTGATCAATAGTCGCCAAACCGGAGTTGGCAGCCCATTTTAGTTCAGTCATTTTTTGCACTTGCCCATTTTCTACAATCTGGTCTGTGAAAAATGGAGGCTTGGTGGGGTTTGGGGACCACGCAGCCGCAGAAGCGATGGCGGCCTTTGTTCCAAAATCGGCTTTGTTGAAGTCAGCCGGATCTTTGATCGTCTCTATTTTGGCCAGCGATTCTGGTGACCGGTTTCCACCCGGTGCCATGCAACACGGGCTTAAAGCGTAAATGCTGGAAAAAACTTCGGGGTAACGTTCGCCTATGCGCATTGTTCCATAACCGCCCATGGAATGGCCTGCAAGCCCGCGGCTGGCAGCTTTCGCAATTGTCCGGTAATGCTGGTCAATGTAAGTCACCAGCTCTTTCGCAACATAATCCTCCCAGTTCCCGACAGTAATAGAGTTGGAATAAAAACTACCGCCGCTGCGCGTATAAGCATTAGGCGTAACAATTATCATTTCAGTCAGTTTGCCAGCAGCAAAAACTTTGTCCACAACAGAGGGCATATTGATCCAATGTTTCACCAATCCATACCATTGTGCGTCTGTATCCGTGAATCCGTGGAGCAAGTACACAACCGGATACCGTCTTTTCGCATCTTTTTTATAGCTAGGCGGCAAGTAGATTGAAACGTCGGGGTCAGCAGAATTGCCCTCTAAATTTCCTTCAAGCCCTTTTCCATGGACTTTTATGCGTTCGACAGAGCCCAAAAGCGTTTCCTGTCCGAATGTGGCCATGGAAATGAAACACGCGAAAACGAGCGCGATAATTGAACTGCTTTTCTTCATTTTAGTCAGGTTAAAAAGTTAACTCGACTTTAAAAGCAAATGTCGCCCCGGACATACCGCGACGACATTGAAATCATTTTGTTCTGTTGATGCTGGTTGTTATTTACAAAATACTTAAACCTTCGCCTTGACAAGCCCCGCGACATACGCGCGTAAACTCACGTCCCCGCGGAAAGGAGAATCACTTACTTCGAATTTTTTCTCCAACGTCACATCCGTCATCGCTGCCATGGATTCTGCTGCTTCTTGTGAAAAGCCCGACTTTTTGAGATAGGGGATCCATTCGGTTCTTGGAATTACCACTGTTCCCACCGGTTTTCCCAGCGCTTCGGCAAAGGCATCTGCGACATCGGCAGGGCCATATATTTCAGGACCTTCTACATAGTACAGCCCCGTTCTGTCAATTGGCTCGGTGAGTAATTGCGCTGCGAATTGCCCCAAATCCTCTGGCGCGACCATTGGGATTTTGAAATCAGCAGGATATAATGAATAAATTTTGCCTTCTTGCTCAGCCGTTTCCAGAAACCAGTCCCAGTTGCTCATGTAATACGCACCCCTGATGACGCTGAACGGAATCCGCGTTTCTGCGAGTTTTTGTTCCATTTCATACAGCACGCCCAAGTCGCCGACGCCTTCTCCGTCATGTGCCCCATATGTGGATTCTGCAACAATTTTTTCAAGGTCAGAACCTTCCACTGCTGCTATAATGCAAGCCAGACTCTTCTTCTCTTCGGCGACGGTGTCTGTATCTGGTGAAGCGGGCGGATTTAGCAAGAACAAACGCTTACCCCTGCGGAAAACGCGTCGCAATGTTTCCACATCATGGACATCGGCAATTGCGACTTCTGCGCCTTTCTGTTTCCATTTTTCTGACTTACCGGCGTCTCTTGTAACGATTGTAACGGGCTCTCCCTGGTTTAATAATGTCTCGGCAACGGCGGAACCAACGTGTCCTGTTGCTCCTAATATAATATGCATGGCTAATGAATTTGATTAAGCTCAAATTTTACCAATTCTATACCAAAGCAGAGCTCACAGCAATTTATCAGGCAGGATCGGCAACTCTCTGATCCGTTTTCCTGTCGCGTTAAAAACAGCATTTGCAACTGCGGCTGAGACGCCTACAATCCCTACTTCTCCCAATCCTTTCACGCCGAGTTTGTTTGCGAGCTTATCGTCTTCCTTAATAAAAATGGCCTCCATTTCGCCTATATCCAGATTTGAAGGAACATGATAGTCGGCAAGCGAGCGGGTAACGAAGTTTCCAAAGCGCGGATCGACTACTGACTCCTCCGTGAGCGCCATACCAATTCCCCAAACATTACCGCCAATAATTTGCGACCGCGCCGTTTTTGGATTAAGTATTTTTCCGGCTCCGGTCACAGCCAGGAAACGCTTAACGCGCACCATTCCTGTGGACTGATTCACCCAAACTTCGGCGAAATTGGCATTGAAACTATGTGAAGAATACTGCTCCGCACTTTCCAATGGCTTGGAATCGGCACGCGTCTGAATGTCAGCCACTTTTTCGGAAATCATCAACTGCAGTGCGGTAGGGCGGACGAAAAACTGTTTGCCCGATCTGGCAATAAGCTCGTCGGTGACCTTCATACACACATCATTAACCACATTGGCATAGCTCGTTGCCCCCACGGAACCAACTGAGCCGGCAGCAGGCGGGAGGTCAGAATCACCGATTTTAACTGTAATATTATTCATTGACAAACCAAGGGCATCGGCGGCAGTCTGCGCAAGAATGGTGTAAGTCCCCGTCCCGAGATCGGCAGCGGCGAGTTCAATAATTGCCGTTACATTGCTTCCTTCCCGTTTCAGTTTCACTATGGCCGAACTGTCGCGCTGATGCGCGGGATAAGTGCCGCAGGCGACGCCATAGCCCACCCAATAATTTCCCTGAATGTTCTGCATTGGCTCCATTTTACGATTATCCCACCCAAATGCCTTTGCACCTTCTTTCAAACATTCCACGACTTTCCGGGAAGACCAGGGCTTGCCGTTTGAAGGATCTTTTTCGGGTTCGTTTTTGAGACGAAATTCAACGGGATCCATTTTTAGCTTGTATGCCAATTCATCCATTGCCGATTCCAATGCAAAGCTTCCGGTCGATTTTCCTGGCCCGCGCGTGTAAGTAGGCAGGATCAGGTTCATCGGCGTAACCCTATACGTAATGAGCGAGTTAGGCGTGTCGTACATGATTTTCGAGCAGTCGCCGCATGGCTCTACAAATTCGTCCTCTATTGCCGCGTGCGTGGCCGTTTCATGTGCCAGTGCCGTCAGTTTTCCGTCCTTCGTTGCAGCCAGGCTTACTTTCTGATAATTCCGTTGCCGCAGCCCCACCGAATTGAACATTTGCTGACGGGTCAAAGCCAGCTTTACAGGGCGATTCACCATTTTTGCCGCCACTGCTGCCAAAACCAGATTTCCCCACTGCCCACCTTTTGAGCCAAACCCACCGCCAATGTAGGGCGACACAATGCGCACGTTTTCGGGTTTGAGATTAAAGGTTGAAGCTGCCGCGTTTTGCGCACCATTTACAATCTGCGCGCTGTTATAAAGGATCAAATTTTCCCCCTGCCATTCTGCAATCGTCGCGTGGGGTTCCAGTGGGTGATGGTGATAAATCGGCGTTGCGTATGTTTCTTCTACTTTAAATTCAGCATTTTCCAGCGCAGCTTTTACATCCCCGCGCTTTTCGTCTTCCTTATCCTTTGGTTTTACGCCATTTTGATGCAGCTTTTCGAAATCGGTTTTTGCTTCTTTTTTGTCATAATCCACTTTTACCAAATCTGCTGCATGTCGGGCTTGCTCGAAAGTCTCCGCCACAACAACGCCGATGTGCTGCCCAAAAAAGAGCACTTCCGGACTTTGCAGCATGGCTCCACCGCGAATCCCGCCTTTTGCATTCAACTTTGGCGCATTTTTATGCGTGATCACGGCCAGCACGCCCGGGGATTTCTCAGCCGTCACACTATCAATGTTCGTAATCGTCCCCGCCGCGATTGTGCTTTTAAAGATCACTGCATATGCTGCATTCTTAACCGGATGATCGGTGGAATAATCGGCTTTCCCGGTCACTTTCAGGATTCCGTCGATGCGGCTGACGGGTGAGCCAATATTGATTTCTTTGTCTTTCATGAAGTTGATGATTTGATCAGGATTTGCCGCCATCCAGTGCCATCTGCAATGCCCGCACAATGCTGCGGTTGCCAAGTTCGACCTTGAATTTATTATGTTCCAATGGTTTGGCATCCGCCATTTCCGCATCCGCTGCCAGCTTGAAATTGGCTTCCGTAGCCTCTTTCCCAACGAGCATTTGCTCCGCTTTCGTCGCCCGCCAGGGCTTATGCGCTACGCCACCAATCGCTATACGGGCCTGCAAAATCACATTTCCCGTCAATTCCAAAGCCGCCGCTACAGATACCAATGCAAAAGCATAGGAAGCCCTATCGCGCACTTTCAGATAATAGGAATGATCGGCGAAATTGCTTTTTGGTATTTCAATGGCAGTAATCAATTCTCCGTGGCTAAGGTTTGTATCTTTTTCAGGCATATCGCCCGGCAAACGGTGAAAATCAGTAATTGCAACAGACCGCTCCTCTCCATTCGGACCTTTTATCTTCACAACGGCGTCGAGCGCAGCCAGTGCAACCGCCATATCGGAAGGATAAACGGCAATGCATTTTTCAGACCAGCCAAAAATGGCATGCATCCGGTTGATGCCCTCCAGTGCCCCGCAGCCAGAACCCGGTTCACGTTTGTTACAAGGCATTGCTATGTCATAAAAATAGGGGCAGCGTGTCCTTTGCAGCAAGTTTCCGCCATTGGTCGCCATATTCCGGATCTGTCCCGAGGCACCAGCCAATATCGCCTGTGTCAGCACAGGATGATGTTGCCGGATAAGCGGATGGTTTGCCGCATCCGTATTACGGCCCAGTCCTCCAATAGAAATCCCGCCTGCATCCGTTGTTTTGATCTGAGCAAGTCCCAGCCTCGTAATATCGATCACTTCGTCCGGTCGCTCCACATCCTCCTTCATCAAATCCAGCAAATTGGTCCCTCCGGCCAGAAACTTCGCATTTGGATTGCCGGTTGCCAGCTTGATCGCCGAGGAGACGTCTTTGGCATTCGTATATTTAAATGGTCTCATATAAGTAGCCAGTTTTGTTCAATAGCCTTACCACCATGTACTTCCTGAATTGCCGCGACAATATTCGGATATGCGCCACACCGGCAAATATTGCCCGACATTCGTTCCTGAATCTCTTCGTTAGATAGCTTAACTGGCACCGGCTTTTTACGCAAATTCTCTGTCACATAACTTGCGTCACCATTTTTCGCTTCGTCCAGCAATGCCACTGCCGAGCAGATTTGTCCTGGTGTGCAGAAGCCGCATTGGAACCCGTCATGCTTAATGAATGCTTTTTGTATCGGATGCAATTCACCGCCCTGCGCAATGCCTTCGATCGTCTTTACTGATTTTCCTTCACAACTTGCAGCCAGCGTAAGACAACTTAATACCCGCCTTCCATCCACGATTACCGTGCAGGCACCGCACTGGCCATGGTCACATCCTTTTTTCGAACCTGTCAGGTCCAGTTTTTCGCGTAGTGTGTCTAATAATGTCATTCGTGAATCAACCGTCACTTTTTGAGCGGCACCATTAACCTTCAAAGCAACATTAACCCCATTTTCTATCGTTTCGGGATTGAAGGCAGCCGGTTGTACGGTCGTCAGCGGACGGGTAAGCACCTGCTCGGCAACGGCAGATTGCCAGGCGAGCATTCCGCCACCGGCCAATGTCATTAACTTCAAAAAATGCCTCCTGTTAACACCAGCATCCATAATTTCGGCCAGATCCTCAGGCATAAGGTCTTCAAACAGCTTCCGTTCATCTTCCGTAAGCTGCGGTGATTGGTCATCTTCGTTCATGGTGGTTTCGGAAAGAAATTATTGTATTAAGTTCTAGACTCAGATGGGATGGATGCCGGCACGCCAAAAACTAAGTGTCTTCACCAATTAGCATAGGTTACGACACTTCAATAATTATACCAAGAGAATGAATGGGTCGTCTCCCGGTTACCAGCTTTGCAATAATGCGTTTTCCAGCTAATGAAGTGCCGGATCCTGAAAGCTGATGAATGATTTTGACAACTCTTACTTGTCCCAATCTCCCCCTTACTTTGTCGTGTTTTCACATCTCGTGTGCGGTCTGAGTGATATACTTTTGTTAGGTAAAACACTTTAACCGGCTTACGGCCACAAACTTGACAACCATGGCAACCATTGATTTGCATCCTTATTTAATGTTCGACGGCAACTGCCGTGAGGCATTTGAGTTTTATCAAGGCATTTTCGGCGGAGAGCTGAATTTTATGACATATGGAGATATGGACGGAAGCTGCCCTGCGGGCATCCGCGACCAGATTATGCACGGCACTTTAATGGGCGGCTCAGTGGAATTTATGGGCGGAGACGCGCCGGAAGGAATGCCGTTAGGCGCAGGGAAAATCAATTTGTCGCTCAGTGGTTTCGATGAAGCTGCATTGCGTCAGCAATACGACGGACTTAGTGAAGGCGGCACCATAGTGGTTCCTATCGACAGGCAGATGTGGGGCGATATTTTCGGCTCATTTCAGGATAGGTTCGGGATTGACTGGATGGTGAATATCCGGACGGCTTAATCTGAAAGATCTCTGTCATTTATTGTACAAATTGTCGATATTTAGTGAAATTTTTAATGATATTAAAAACTAAAAAAGCATCGACATGAAAAAGAAAATGATCTTGAAAGGTTTTGTCATGATGTTTGCGTGTATGCTGACGGCTGTTGTAAGCCAGGCGCAGGACAAACCCAAACCAAGTCCGGCTAAGACAGCGACCGGAAAGGCGGGTGCCGCAAACATTACGATCAATTATTCGGCGCCTTCGGCCAAGGGACGGAAGGTTTTTGGTGAACTGGTTCCTTTTGACAAAGTTTGGCGTGCAGGCGCCAACGAAGCGACGATTTTTGAAACAGATAAAGACATTATGGTAGAAGGACAAAAACTGCCAGCCGGGAAATACAGCCTTTACGCGCTTCCGGGTGCGAGCGAATGGTCGTTCATTTTTAACTCTGAAACTGGTCAATGGGGCATTAAAAGAGGCGGAGAAACCTCTAAGGATGCTTCCAAAGACGTGTTAACAGTGAAAGCGAAGCCTGCTAAAAGCGCTTCCATGACCGAAACAATGGCCTACGAGGTAACGCCGGCAGGATTTGTTCTGCGCTGGGAAAACACCGAAGTGCCTGTTGCTATCAAATAATCTTTTAGGAAATGATAAAGCCCTGCAAATCCGGTTTGCAGGGCTTTTTTGTATGCTCAATTTCCATTTTTTGCTTTTGCAAAAGGGCAATCACTCGCTCCTCAAACTCTTCATCGGGTCAAGCAGCGCGGCCTTGATGGCCTGGTAACTTACGGTCAGCAGTGAAACTACAATGGCCAGAACGCCTGCCAATGCGAAAACCCACCATTGAATTCCAATGCGGTAGGAGAAGTCGCTCAACCACAGATTCATAACGTACCAGGCGGTGGGGATAGCGATGAAAATGGATATGCCAACCAGAATCATAAACTCTCCTGAAAGCAATGTAGCAATGCTCATGACAGATGCGCCCAGTACTTTTCTCACGCCGATCTCTTTCACCCGGTTCTCGGCCATATAGGCGGCTAATCCAAACAATCCAAGACAGGAAATGAAGATAGTGAGGCCGGCGAAAAGGCCGGTTAATGTTGCAATGCGTTGTGTATCTTCAAATTTTCTGGCAAAATCCTCGTCCACGAAGTGATATTCAAACGGATACTCGGGGTTATAGCGGCGGAATATGGATTCAATAGCTTTCATCTGTTCCGTCGTGGATTTGCCCGTGCTCAACTTCATGTTGATCACATTGAAATAACTCTGCGCGCCTTCGATAATCATTGGTTTGAAATGGTCATAAGGTGAGCCGATTACGAAATCTTTGACCACTCCAATGACATGATATTCGGTATCACCGTCTTTGACGAGCTGACCGATTGGCTCTTTGAAACCCATAGCCTTCACAGCAGTTTCATTAAGGAGCATTGCTGCCGAGTCGGAGGGGAATTTGGTAAGATCCATATCTCTGCCTTGCAAGAGGCGAAGACCAGCGGTTTTTACCAAATCTTCATCTTCGGTAAAGCGCTCAAAATCAATTTTGTCCTTTGGGTTTTTACCTTTCCATTCCACGCCCCAGGTGTCGCTGGATACATAACTCAACGGCGAGGCGGTTTTAGTAACGGAAGTGGCAATGCCGGAATTGATCAGTTCGCTTTTGATTTGCCTGTAATTTTTTTCGAGATTCCCTGTAATCCAGTGATATGCAATTTGCCCGCGCTCATAACCTGCATCCCGGTTCTGCGCAAACCGGATCTGTTGCACAACAATAAGTGTTGAAATAATGAGGATTATAGCAAAACTAAACTGAATCACCACGAGCACTTTTCTAGGGCTAACCGCCGAATTGGTCCTCTTGAATGTGCCTTTCAGAATGGCTATCGGTTTGAATGATGACAGGAAAAATGCAGGATAACTGCCTGCAATTATTCCTGTAAAAACAATGAATAGGAGAATGCTTAGCCAGAAATAACCGTTGGAATAGGGCATTTGCAGGGACTTGCCTATCAGTGTATTAAATGCGGGCAAAACGCCGAGAACTGTCACCAAAGCAAGGATCCCGGCAATGAAGGCGATCAAAATGGATTCACCCAGAAACTGACCGACCAGTAAGCCTTTGTTTGCGCCAGCCGTTTTTCTAATTCCCACTTCCTTCGCACGCTTTTCACTTCGTGCTGTACTAAGATTCATGAAATTAATGCAGGCAATAAGCAGAATTATTGCCGCTATAATGCCAAAAAGCCTGACGATGGCAATGCGCCCGCCGGAAACTTTCCCATTTTCAAAATTGGAATATAAATGCCATTTGCTGATCGGATGGAGGAAAACTTCATGCTCCTCCGTCTTATTCGAATGCCTGATCGTAATTCCTTTCATCTTTTCAGCAAACTGATCCAGCTTCGTTTCCGGTTTCAGCTGCACGTAGGTCCTTACAGAATTATTGCCCCAGGAATCGTCGTCCTGGCCGGTTTTCTTCATGTATTGCCAGTTGAGCAGAAACTCAAATGTAAATGAGGTGTTGGTGGGAAGATCCTTTAATATGCCGCTAACCGTAAAATTATCCTGGTCAATGATGATGGTCTTACCCATAGCGTCCTCCGTTCCGAACATCTTCTTTGCCATTTTTTGGGTTACGACAATGGAGCCGATGTTGCTGAGCGCCGTTTTGACATTACCCTGTAACAATGGGAAATCAAACATCTCCAGGAACGCGGGGTCTGTAGTCATTGACTCGCAGGAGATCTTTTTTTCACCCACCCGCGTCACATACCAGCGCGAATAATTGCGGGACACGTTTTCGATTTCGGGAAATTCTTCCTTCAATGTGGGTCCCAGTATTTTCGGGGTGCTGTTCCAGCATTGCAGTTTGCCATCAAATACGCCGCGGTTCCAGGCGCTGTATAGATTTTGGCCATTTTTATGAAACCGGTCAAAACTGATTTCATTGTACATCCAAAGCAGAATGAGCAGTGCGCTGGCCATTCCTACGGAAAGCCCTAATATGTTAATCGCTGAAAACCCTTTATTCCGCAGCAAATTCCGGAAAGCGATTTTGAGATAATTCTTAAGCATCTTCTGAGTGGCTAAGTTTGAATATTGACAAGGGAGTAACCCGCGTATTTCAAAAAACCTGCCAAGTATTTAATGTGCTGATATTCAATTATATATATTTAATTTCCGCGTTTTTAATGTTCATTACCGAACAGGGTTCGTTCGGTTTGGAACGCACGTTTTACAACCTTGTCAGGGATTCGGCACTATCATCCAGGGAAGTGGGGAAATTCGGGGGCAGATAAAACGCCTATATACTAATGATTGTCATGGCACAAGATTTGAACTGGTGAATGTTGAGGCCCGGTTGGTGCCGGGACTGCAAAGGCAAATCAAAAACGGATTTGTAAAACATTAAACATTTATCTCAACTATGAAAAAATTATTATTGGCTGCCGCCCTGCTCATCTCAGTGCAGTCAGCATTTGCACAAAAGTTTAGCATTGGACCGAAAGCAGGTCTGAACATCAGTAACTATACTGGCGGCGACATTGAATCGGATGCATTGGTCGGCTATCATTTGGGTGGGATCATTAACTACGGATTTGGAAAAGTGTTTTCATTGCAGCCGGAGGTTTTATTCTCAACACAGGGAGCGAAAGTGAACAATGCAGGAAACAAATCTGATTTCAAAATCAGTTACGTTACAGTGCCTGTGATGTTTAAATTTAAAACCAATGGCGGATTTTATGTTGAGTTTGGCCCCCAGGCGGGATTCAGGACGTCAACGGACATTCCTGACCAAACGATAAACAACTTTGCGAAGAACCTGGATCTGGCAGCAGCTGCGGGGATTGGTTATCATTCCCCGATCGGATTAGGCGTAGGCGTTCGCTATGTTGCGGGCCTTTCCAAAGTGGGTGATTTTACGGGACAGGACATTGATCCCGATTTTAAGAACAGTGTTATTCAGGCCAGCATTTTCTGGGCCATTCCGTTGGTTAAGTAACGGTCTTACCTTCTGTAAAGGTTTTAATGAGAGGATGGGTTTTTAACTCATCCTCTTTTTTTATGCGGTGTTTTTAACCGCTCTAAATTAGCTTTGACACTGGTTGAAATGGATTCCTTCTGATATTTTTGGTTTCTGAACAATCCCAATCCACCCTTACGCTCACTATGACACTGATCCGTTACATCGTTCAAAATGAAACAGTTCTGTATAATTTGAATGATTATATCAATTTGCTCCTCGAGGCAAAAGTTTTACACCCGGTTATGCCGCAGCTCAGGAAGAGCCCGAAGTCGGGAAAAACGCCGATGCAGATCGTTTTGGAAAAGCTGGAAAAGTTTGAGCCGGTCTATTACGTGAGGTATAACCATGATCTGTATGTCAACTGGGTGTTGTTTGAATATTTTTTCAGGCCCTTAAAACCGTTGCTGGTCAATGCGTCGGACTGGCGGGATGAATCGGGCATTTTCAAGCAAACACAACTTTTCATCAACGAATCTACAATCAAGTCAAATAAAAAAAGCGGCACCGAGGCCGCTTCCTATTTTCAGAAAATTACTATGAAACTCGCTCCCAGCGATTAATATCCGAATTCAATGTTATAGGTGTAGGGTGGGAAATTCACGCTTTCTACCCGTACGGTGACTTTGGATGGATAGCCGTTTGGCAAATACTCGTATGTGTAATAGGTATTTGAAATGATTTTGGAACCTGCGTAGTAAATTTCCCGCACGGGGTTATTGGGGCTGAGCGACCGGATCGAAATCTCGCCATAACTGTCCAGGCCCATTTTGAAAAACGGGTTCGGGTGGTTGTCATACATATATTCAACATCATTGCCCTTTGCTTCCGATGGTTTTTTCATCCAGCTTTTGGCAACATTACTCTGTTCATTGCGAACGTAATACACATTTGTGCTTTCATTTGCTTTAACGTCAGCCCAAATTTCTTGGCGCGTTATAAAACCTTTATTATCAAAAGCGTAAATTCTTGTGGACACGTCCGTATTTCGAAGATCTTTTCGCGTTACATATCGTAAAGAGTCGTTGATCGGGTTCTCATAAGTGACCAGAAATGACGGTTCCAGCGAATCGCCCTGGGATTTGGTCATGATCTCGACCGTCTGTATCTTGCCCTCAGCCCTTTTGAAAAGGACGCGCTGCGAAAGGTCGGCCCCGGAAGATGATCCGAAACGGCGTTCTTCCGTCAGGAACTTTCCCTCGTAATGATATTCGGCTTCCAGAATCCCATTGAACAGCACTTTTTTGAGCTCAACCGCCACTTCACTATTTCCAAAAGGTGCCTGCTGCTTATCTAGGACATTTTCCCCTGCCGGATCCGGGTCCTTATCCTTGTCACAGGAAATGAAAACGAGAATCAAAAAAATGTAAAGTAATTTCTTCATAGCTACAAAAGATAAAACTAATTCTAGGCAAGTTATTAATATAAAATTAATGCACAATGAGTTACAAGAACCGATTTTTCTACCGGTCGCATTACCGTACAAATCCTGTTCAATATCGGACAACGTATGTGATGTTTGTATTTGGTAGAATACTCATTTACAAGCATTTGAAAGCTGATCCGTTGACTGGCAAGATATTTTTTCAATCTATCTAAGAGCGTTCTGCACCATTCCAAACTACAATATGATCGCAAATTATTTCAAGATCGCCTGGCGTAACCTGCTGAATAACAGTTTCTACTCACTGATCAATTGCTTAGGATTATCCATCGGTCTGGCTGTGGGCATTCTCATTTTACTCTGGGTCCGGGATGAACTGAGTTTTGACAGGTTTAATACGCAATCCAACAGCATTTATAAGCTCGAAAACCGCGTGGGTACGGGCGCCAGCCAGCAAATATGGACCGGCACTGTGGCTCCGATCGCCGGGTTTGCAAAAAGGGAAGTGCCCGAGGTGAAAGATGCTGTCCGGATGACCTATAATGGTGCTTACACATTGTTCAGATATAAGGATAAGGTTTTCAATGAAGAAAACACTTTTTTCGCTGATCCGACTCTGTTTACGATGTTTGATTACAAGCTCATTCAAGGTGACAAAAGGAAGCCGTTTCTTGATAATCATTCAGTTATACTCACGGAAACAACTGCGAAGCGCTATTTTGGTACCACCGGCGCCATAGGGAAGGCCATTACTTCCGATAAAGCGACTTTCACAGTAAGTGGCGTGGTTGAAGATTTTCCTGAAAATTCGAGTATTAAATGTGACATGGTTTTCCCCATTTCCCTCCGTTTCAGAGATGTGTATACTGGACGTGCGGACGGGAAAACGATGGACAGCGATTTTACTGAATTCGATTACACCACTTATTTACTTTTGCAGCCAGGCCGGCCAATACAGGATATCGCGACAGCACTCCGTAACATTCATTTGCGCAACAAGCCCGACGATACGGATCTTACCTACCTCTTACAAGCTTTGCCGAATGTGCATTTATATAAATCAGACGGCAAGGAGCAAGGCATTGAAACGGTCAGGATGTTCTCGATAATAGCTTTGCTGATCCTGATCATCGCCTGCATTAATTACGTTAACCTTTCCACTGCCCGCTCTTTGCTGCGATCCAAAGAAGTAAGCATGCGTAAAATCGTCGGTGCTGCGCGCATTCAGCTTTTTATTCAATTTTTAGTCGAAACTGTTTTGCTGTTTTCGATTGCAACATCGCTGGCGGTTTTGTTTATGTATGTGCTGATGCCGTTCTTTAATCAGATCTCCGGTAAAAAGTTGGTACTGGATTTCACACAACCTCATATCTGGCAGGTTTTGGGGGCAACAATCATGGGAACATTGGTTGCTTCGAGCATTTACCCTGCAATGCTGTTATCCTCTTTTGAACCGCTCAAATCGCTCAAAGGAAAGGTTTCGGCTGGATTGAATGAGGCAATGTTCCGGAAAACGCTCGTTGTGATCCAGTTTACAGTTTCGGTAATTCTGATCGCAGGCACGTTGATCATCAGTAATCAGCTTAAATATATCCGGTCAAAAAGTCTTGGTTATGACAAAGCACACGTTTTGTCATTCTATATGCGCGATTTGACAAAGCATTATGATGTGATTAAATCCGAATTAATGAACCAGCCAGGCGTCACGGATGTCAGCAGGTCCAATTTCAATGTAGTCCTGATCGGCGGCCAGACAGGCAGCAGCAACTGGGACGGAAAAGAGCCGGGCGAAACAATGATGATCCGTTTCATGAGTGCGGACAAATCCTTTATTCCATTTTTCAAAATGCAGCTGAAAGAGGGCGCAAATTTTACAGACGCACCGGCGGATTCCAAACATTTCATATTAAACGAAACCGCTGTCAAAACCGCCCGGATAAAAGATCCAATTGGCAAGCGTTTCAAGTTGTGGGACACAGAAGGGACGATCATCGGGGTGGTGAAGGACTTTCATTTTGCATCCATGAAGCAGAAGATCGAGCCGGCGGTTTTTCTTTATGATCCCGGCAACATGAGCCGCATTTACATTAAAACTACGGGTAATGATGCTAAAAAGGCGATTGCGGCGGCAGAGAGTGTATGGAAAAAATTCAATGCAGACTCTCCGTTTCAATATGCGTTTCTGGACGAGGCGTTCAACAGCTTGTACAAGTCGGAAGAGCAGACTGGCCTGTTGTTTAATATTTTTGCTTCCATAGCCATTCTTATTTCCTGCCTGGGTTTGTTTGGGCTGGCTACTTATACGGCACAAATCAGGACCAAGGAAATCGGCGTTCGCAAAGTTCTTGGATCAAGCCTGGCCGGGATTGTCCAACTCCTGGCGAAGGACTTTGTCAAGCTGGTCTTTGTCGGGATCATTATCGCCGTTCCGATTGCCTGGTATGTGATGAATAAGTGGTTGCAGGGCTTTGCTTACCGGATGGACATGCCGTGGTGGGTTTTCGGTTTTGCGGGGCTGCTTGCTTTGGCGATTGCCTTGCTGACGATCTCTTTCCAAAGCGTTAAGGCCGCATTAATGGACCCCGTAAAAAGCTTGCGCAGCGAGTAAAAGTCCGGTCAAGGCTTTTTCATCTTAGCCTCCGTCAGTTCGCTGTTCAGGTCATCGTGCTGCTGCATCAGGACAAGGTTTTCTTTTTGAAGCGAGGTCATCTTTGTTTTCATGGCAGATAATGTTGTGTCACCGGCTTTGCTTTTCACGATTTCATTGAACAGATCCACGTAACTGGTGATAATGCTCGTGTAAAATGGCTGTTGATACGCATTTTGAAGATCACCTGTCCATTTAAAAAGCGGCGCCAGCGCCTCTGCCTTTACATCCGCTGCCCTTTGGATTTGAATAACCAATGTGTCCGCGTCATTGGTGTGACGTATCAGTTTTTCGACCTGCTCATTCGTGATCGCAGTCAGCTCGCTTTGTTTTTTTGGTATTTCAATCAGGGAAAAATAGAGCAAAAAAACAACCAGCAAAATCATCAGAAAATAGCATAGCGAGAATTGAAGAATGGTTGTATTGCGCTGTGCGGCATTTATTGGCTTCATGGAGAGTCGGTTAAGGCAGGCCCAAAAGAACCTGCTTGATCATTTGATTTTGAGATTTCAACTCCGCATTCTGTTCTTCCAGTTTGGAAACCAGCGTACTAACCCGTTTCATTTCACCTGCCTGCTCGCTTCGTTTGCTTAATAAATGCTTATTCAGCAAAACTCTCACCTGGTAATTACGTATGAGCTTAGACGCCAGCAGGGCAGGGGAGGTTTGCCCTGCATATTCTTTTTTCATTAATGCAAATTGTCTCTCTAAAACGGCGTCAGTACTTGCAATCGCGATCTGATCATTGGTAGCCAGTGCTTCAACATGTTGTTTGTATAAACTATCGAGAATGATCACTTCCTTTCTGAACTCACTTTCCTTTTCCTGGCTGATAAGCTTTGTTTGATTGCTCTTCCGAAATTTGGGCGTAGCATAATAAAAAGCGATGCTCCCGAAAAGCAGTAGCGCCACATTGATCAGTATATACCATTGAGATCGGCTCATATTTCGTGCATGTTAAGCAATGTCCCACTTCCCGGCATCCACATATGGAAGTGCCAGCAGGTTTTGGAGGACGAAATCGATAAAGTCCAGATAGCCCTTCACATTGTCGAGCAGAAGGCTGCAATCGTTGTGATTATAAGGGCTGGTCAGTACGGAGTCGATCATTGAGTCCATTACCGACTTTGTAACTTCTCCGTAATGCGTGTTGAATTTGGTTGTCCCGGCCACATTATTCCGCAAATACTGATAAAAACGACTGGCACTGCTTTCCGACAGACAATCAATGGCGGTGCGCATCGTGCGGGCATACCGGACCAGCTCCTGAATGAAATGGACAGGGGGAAGATCTTTGGAAATAAGCCGGTAATGATCTATAATTTCGAGGCCGGCGAAAACCAGTTTTTCCGAGATCTGGTAAATGTCCCTGGCAACAGGGGACTGGTTTTGCATGCCGTTTATCTTTTTCAGGATCAGTATTGCGGTCTGGTGAATGCTGTTGATCTGTTTTCCGCAGGTTTCGTAATACCAGAGCAAGTTCTCACCGTAAACACCAGCCGAGGGAGGAATGTAATCGTAATCGGGAGAAAACATTTGCCCTTCAAACCGTATCCTGAAAATAGGCATACTATGGGCGTCCGAAAGCTTTTCATGCACGGAAAGCAGTTCCAGCATGGGTTTTAATGTCACAAAAGGCTTACGGAGCGGTTGCTCTTCCATATCATACTCACCCGTTTCGGTTAAGTTGGAAAGAGCAATGCGCAGGACAACGTAAAAAATGCCCGCATTGCCAAGCCTGTTTTTGTAATCCATCAATGACAGGCTTACGCTGTCGGGATCCGTTCCTGCATCCCATTCGACGCGTATGCCGCCGGGTGTAACGGCGCGGCAGGACAACATCTGGATGGTGTCGCCCAGGACCCGAAGCTGAATTCCCGCACCTGAATTATCGGAGGCCGGCAGCAGGCCATAGTTATGCGCATTTAAAAAAATGGCGGTGGCATCGCGCACCGCGTCGCGGATCGCGTGGTCGTGTGCGACGAGATGTCGCTGGGTGATTTTCATACCATCCCGCCAGTTCAGAAAAGGGTAAGTAATTTCTGGAAGTGTCATGACCGGACTGGATTAGTGCTGATTGCGTAAATAATGTCATTTCCCTTTACATCATTCTCAAAAAGGGTTTTCTCGGTGTCCAAAATGATCTTTTTCCTTTGGGGCGAATATTTGAACAGCATCCATTCCAGCGGAAGTTGGTTATCGGACAGGAACTGGATGGGTTTCTTTCGGTATTCCCTGTGCTTATTATGGAAAGAAATGAAATAATGGAAAAGCTGCCCCAAAGTTGTATTTCCCGGGTATTCCACTTCATAACCCTCGAATGGCTCGTTCTTGCCCGGCACAGGTGTGAAATTCATCATTACCCTGACAGTTTCAACGGGTACCAGCCTTGGCACCGGCTCATTCACCGGATAAGACCAGGTCTTGTATTGCAATGCAGGGATCTTCATCCAAAGTGCGTAGGAAACATAAATCAGTGCCGGGAGGAGGAAAGCAGGAGACCCGGAGAGTAATAAATACTGAAAAGGGTTTTCGTGTTCCAACAGGTTGTATGTGAGGATATATCCTGCAATTCCAACAAAATAAAGTGAAAGGCCGGCAATGAAAATATCCAGTAACGAATCGTCGCTCCACCAAGGCAAGGTCATCGGCGCCAGTATGAGATATAGAATTCCCATTAAAAATGACATAGCGAGCAATACGATAAAACCGGTTGTGATCGAATCTGTTTTTGAATTGATAAATCCTAAAATAGCAAACAAAAGGCACACCCAGATCAACCAGATGGCCCACCTCAAAATCGAAATCGCACTTCCTTTTTCATATATTAAAATACCGGTAAAGGCCAGCCCGGATAACAGTGCTAGCAATGCTGGTAATATCTTATAAAACAATTCCATACGTGCGAAAATCACAAAATTGTCGAATAGCCAAGGATACCCGTTTCCCTGGTTTTGTTAATGGTAAAAAAGCCTTTTTCAGCGATCAGCAACATGTCCCAGGATATTTCAGCTGGCAACAGTAAGCCGCACAGAAAATCCAGCGTGCGGTAATGTTTCCCTTGTGGCTCATGACTTCTGAAATGATAAAGCTCGTTGTCTGAAACAGGGCCGATACGGATGTTGATGTGATTTTGATCCTGATATTTTCCATGCAGGATCCAGTCAACGCCTACCTTAGCTTTGCCCAGCGGTTGCAGAAAATCAATTCCAATGCTATCGTCCGATTTCAATTCATTGGTTTCAAAAGCCACATTTTGTTCCAGCACTTTTTCAAAATAAACCTGGCAGGCCTGCATGTTGCCCACGATCAGATGTGCGTGAATGGTCAGCTCCAAAATTGCTTCTTTTTGCGTCGGCGAGAGTTCCAGGTCGAGATCAGGCCATAAGTAATTGAAAAGCGTATCATGATAGTAGGCGAATGGATTCACTACGGAATGATGCTCATGCATTTCCAAGGCAATCCGCTGCCTTCCAAATTCTATATCAAAAGGTGAAAAGAATGTCCGTGCCTGATTAATTCCGGTTTCATAATAATCGATGTCTTCCAGCACAATTTCCGTAGAACGTTCGCTCCGGCTGATCGTCGGCTGGAATATGATCCCCGGAGGCAGCATATCCGAAATCCCCTCCCTCGCCATGCGGACTTTGGCATACGGCGTTTGCAATTCAGAATCCCGGTTCTCGTTCGTTATGGCCGTAACATCCCTCGATCCGGACCGGTTGAAGGCCCCGCCAGGCGTTAGTAAAATGTTTTCAGGAGCGTGAATCGACGCTTCTGCTATCTCGCGCGCTACGGTCTCTGCCCGCAGGTCGGTCTTTAATTCGAGCAGTTTTTCCGCAACTTCGTATATCTCCATCAAATTTTCCAGTTAAATCCATGGACAGAAACATATAAGGGCATCATCCCGACGGATTTTTGTGACAAGCTGTTTTTTATCAGTCTGGCCTGCCGCATCCAGTATTCATCATTCTCATCTTCCGTATTGGGAAATATCAGGACGTCCAATGCAAACCGCAGCCCTTCTTTTTGACCTTCTCCAATACCCAACCCCTTTTTTACTTCAACTTTTGATGCTGTATCACCCAGATAATTCTGTGCAATTGTGCGGTAATCTTCGAGCGTAACGGCCCGTCCGCGGGTAAGCAATGTTTCTTTAAGTGCTTGCTGCATTTGACCATCGTCCATGGGAGCCCTGCCTCCATTGGTTGGAAGCATCAAAAAGGATGCTTCGGCCTTAAACTGGTTGGTTGGAGCGGCGGTTAGTTTGGTTAATGCGCGGAGGTCATTTGCTTTTTCACCTTCGGAGGTCCAGAAATACACGTCGAGAATGGTTCCTGCGGACCGGGTTTTCACCATAATGTAAACCTGCGGCAAAGCAAAATCGAATGTATCAAGGTGTTCCTTTAATTTACTTACACTCTGATTAATCTTATCCAGATGATTGGAGACAATGGAAATGTCGAGGGCATTAAACGCAGCGAGGTCGTCGCGCATTTTGGCCGTAACATCATTCAGGCTTTGAAATGCATCTCGCTTGTCAAAGCGGGCTACGCCGCGGTTGCGAAGCGCATATACATTCTGGCCGCTGGCAAACTTATTTTTTTCGGTTGATAAAAGTGTTTCCCCATCTCCGTTGACGACTTTTTCAATGGCCATAAAACCATCATCGTCTTTCAGGCCATATACATTGAAAAGCGGCTGCAATCTGCCTCTTTGATGGACCAACTTGCGGTTCAGTACGGGAACACAGTTTGTGAAAACCTCCATTTTGTCCAGCGCGTCGTGCGTGATCGATGCCGGGCACTGCATTTTTATCCAGACTAATTTGTCGGAGAAAAGCGTTTTGGCAGTTGCTTCCGGCATTATTCCTGCCCATTCTTTGGGATAGTTTTCAAGCTCTGACCCTGCTTTAAGTCCCGTAACGGTCATAAAGTGCCCATTATAGAATTCCCTTACACGCTCTTCGATGGGTTTAAAAAAAACTCCGTTCTTTTCAGTGTTCTCAATAGGGATTATGCCATCCAGCGAACCGTAATGCTGGGAAGGATCGGTAAATGTGCCCGGTGCGCTGTTGGAAAATTTGATTAAGGGGATATAGGCCAGATTTTTTGACTGATCGGCGATCGCGCTCCAATTGAAGAACAGTGTTATCTGGTCGGGCACATCTTTTTCCGGAATTTCGATGGCCACCCAGCAGATTTGCTGATCGATAGGTCTGCCGGGAATCCGGAATGCAGTTTCCCTTTGAAAAGTGGCGCTGACCTTATCAATCCGTGAGCCTGTTGCTATAAAGCGTACAGTGGCGCCGGAAAGCCGGAAGGACCCGGCGGGACTCATCGTGATCTGGTTGTTTCCCTGGGTCGTAAACTGATCCGAAGGAATAATGTCAGTCGGTCCCGAGTTGGTTTTAACTAATAATACAGAGTGTGCGGGAATAATGCCGGTTATCGTTTCGGGTAGCACCGCCTCAGCCATGCGCTTCACGGTATGCGATTGGGAAGACTCGATCTCTTGCCAGATTTTCTCGGTTTCAGTTGCAAACGCACCAAATAGCAGGTCAACGAGCGGGTCGAATGAACCATTTTTCAGGTCAATTTCATCCACGCCCCATTGCCGGGCAGCTTCCTTATGCAAGCGGCTTTTTATCGACTCTTTGGTTTCTAAAATCGGCATAATGTTGATTTTCGACATTTGTAATTCAGACCACCGTTATTGGCCCGAAGAACATTAAGAATGTTTCGTCAAAGTTTTCACCGGACTGGATCACAGTGCCTTTGACCCGTATATTGAGACGATTTCTGATTCGGGTAACTTTATTTTCTCTGCTCAATTCTTGCAGTTCGTCTCTTTGTACGTCCACATCCTGGATTTTAAGACGCGTCTCATATTTATGGACAGAAAACCTGATGTCGTCCCTGACCTGGTCCAACCAGATATTCAGATTGTCTGTTTGTTCAAAATCTTTTTCCCACAACAAGCATTGAAAACCATTGTCATAGCGCCACTCCCCGTGCTGGGTAAGCAGCAGCAGGTAAATGTATTCCCGCACCGATGCTTTTATCGTTACCTGTGGCAAAGGCTTTTTTTTGAGAAGCGCACCAAAATCAACCGGAATGTGATGATGCTTTGCCATTGTTTTAGTTTATCATCACCATAGCTGCTTTCAGGCTTGCCTGAGCGCCGCCTTCAAGGGCGAGTTGCGCGTTGCCTTTAATGCTGGTCTGAGACTTGCCCTCGATATTCACAGTTGCGCCTCCTATCTGCATTTTTGCCTTGGCTTCAATGCTGCCTTTATTTGTTTCAACGGTCCAGTCTTGTTTGGCATTCATACTGATCTTGTCCGCTTTCAATTCAATTTCTTTGGCTTCCAGCTTAATCTTCCCCTCACTTTTTACGCTGATCACCGGCTCGCCGTCCAGGGTCAGGATTACTTCATTTTGGTTTTCCTTGTTGTAAATCCTGATCGCCTCTTTTCCATTAGAATCGTCAATAATGATATGATTACCGCCTTTGGTAATGATCCCTTTGATCATATTATCCTTTTCAAAAAGGTTACCTCCGGGCATGGCCGAGCCTGTAAACATCGAACCACGCACAAACGGCAGATCGGGGTTACCTAACTCAAAATCGACAAAAACCACCTCGTCAATTTCAGGCACAAAATAAACGCCGCGCTCATCGCCGCTCATCAGGTTCGCAACTCTCGCCCACGGCGTCGAGTCACCATCTTTTTGCCAGTAAAACTGCACTTTCACCCTACCCATTTGCTCGGGATCATTTGTATCAATCACTTTGGCTGGCTGGGATTCTGCTTTGGGCTGAAAAATCGGGTAGGAGATAGGCGGATAATCCGTGTCTTGCGGGATCGCCTCAAAGCTGTTTTGATAGAAACCCCGGGAATCTACATAATGTCTGATGTTTGTGATGATGAATGAGCCATAATCATCGGTGCGGATGACTTTGCCATTTTCCTTAACGTCATCTTTAACCTTAATCGGCCCTCCAATGCTGATTTCCAGGCTGGTCGACGAGCCTTTGAGGATTGCCAGGCTGTTAGACGATTTGCTTTTATTGTTTTTGACAGATTTCCGGATCGTTGATTCTTCATCGTGACCCGAAAGTTCAATATTAATAACCTCTTCACTGAACATGCTCTCAGACTTGGATAATGCGAGCTGCGCAAAATCCTGCAAGTCTATATTCTCATTTTTTGACGAAACCTCGAACTTTTCGTCCTTTAAATAACTGTAATACTGGCCTTTGAAGGTCAGCGGAGTCAGTTTCAATTCATACTCCATTTGCGAAAGGTTCACCCGGTATTCCAGGCTTGCGGTTTTGGTTTTTGTACGTGCCGATTTCCCGAACAGCAGTTCTTCTCCGTCATAGTAAAACCACTCTCCATATGTTTCGGCGAGGCGCTGCAGGAACTGATAATTGTCTTCCTGATATTGCGTGATATAGGGAATCTGTTCGCGATATTCGGGTGAGATTTTGGCTTTCAGCAAACCCTTGAATGGATTTACAACCTCCTCCACAATGTCTGCCAGCGTTTTTTCGGAGAATGCCCGGGTATTGCTTCCTGTTTTAAACAAAACAGTCGGACAAACACCGTAAATGACCAATGTATTGTCAACGGCATCATTCATTTGAATTTGCACACCTTTGACGATCCCAATGAATGTGTGTTTGGTTTTTTCCTTCAAATTATTGGAAGTGTCGGCCTCGCCCTGCATGATCGTCGCTGTCACTTTTTCACCGGCCCATTTCTGGGTTAGCTCTTTCAGGCTTACCTGGCTGTCAAGGCTTTTGCCCAGTAAGTCGTTGATATCCTCGAAAGTAACGTGGATCTCCAAGCTGTGCTGAGAATCAAAAGGTTGTGACAGGCTTAAAAAGCTAAACTTTTTAAGTGTCAGCCCGCCAAGGTTTACATCTATCCGGTTTATCATTGACATATCGTTTTCTGGAATAGATTTATTTTACCAATTTCAATGAAGGGCCAGCCGGGTCAACGGGTGGCGGTTTCACCAATGGTTCTTGTCCAAAGGTGTCTATAAGCCTTCGCTTCCATATGCGATATTGCTCCCTTAGCTTGAATGCCGACCATTCCTCAAATCCGCCGGACGGTGAGAAAACATATACATTTTCAAATTTTCTCTCAAACAGAGCAGCATTAGAATGTTGAATCATGTCAACTCCCATTGCCGTATTTACGTACTCCATAACCTTGTAGTGATGAATCCCGTTTACGGATAGTCCACCATCTGTTTCAATTACTACACCCATATTGCGACGCTCATCTCCACGGCGGATTACATCATAAAGATCATAATCACCAAACAAGTATTTTCCGTCCAAAGTGATACAGCCATATCGGTCCGATGCCTTATCAAGGTCAAGCCCAAAGCCATAGCTAGGTTTGTGAAGGGGCATCTGTCTGAGAGTCAGAAAATACTTTGAAGCATATTTGATCCATTGCTTTTCTGCACTTTCGGGTTTTTCAAAAGCATTTGGATGCATCTCGTAACTGACTACCAGCCCTGCTATCTGCCTGTTATTGCTATTACGGTTTGCCGTTTTGAACTTGCAAATCATAGGTTTTGGCGTGCAATCGTTTCGGCCTATAAATTGCAGCGAATGAACATTCGTCTGTCGCAACAAAACCCAAGATTTTGTATGCACGGCAGCCTGTTGAAATAGATGAATGTCCTCTTCGCGCATTGAATTGAAAATACCGTGTTCTCTTTTTTACAATTTTCGAAATGCCTTAAAAACATTATGAATATCAGGCAATGCTTCTTACTTCGAAAGGCTTTCTTATGAGATTGCTTCCGGTAGTCATAAAAAACTTTTGATTGATTTCCTGCAAACCTTGGTTAAATGCCAGCTCCTTATCTTGGTATTTCTTAGACTGATCAGCACATTCTTGCAGCATATCTCGAAACTGCTGTTTTCTTTGATCAGACAAATAGCGGTTGTTGTCTATTTCATTCTGAAGATAAGTGCAAAACTCAGCGCTCTTCTTCTCGAAGATTTCCATTACGTCAGCCATAGTAACTTTAAATTGTAGCCTTGAATTTCAAAATAAGCATTTTTATCACCACTTCTTCTCAAAAGCAACCCCGTCAACAGTCAGCTTTTTGCAGGAAATTGTGATATTTTCGGTCATGGTTCCGGTTGTTCCCGCGTCCATGGATTCGCTGTAACCTACGACTGCGCCGTCTTCGAATTCTACGGTTTTGAAATCTTTATCGATATCGGAAGGATCTTTGAATACCACTTTTCCTTTGCTGCGCTTGGTCGGGTGGATGGCCAGTTTCCAGAATTCAGATTCTTTTATACCTTCTACAACCAGGGAAACATTTCCTGCGAAAACCTCAGAAGTAGTTTTTCCGGTAACATAATCAGCACTTTGCGATACTGAATAAGAGCAATGGTGAAGTTTGCGAGCAGCGCCGCCGTCAATGGATACTGTTGCTTCGAAAGCCATGGTTGAAAAGAATTTTAAGGTAGAAAATAGTTACAAAATGAATATTTACTTGATCTCAGTGTTCCACTCGTCGCCGCCGTCCATGCCGGAAAGGCTTACGAGGAAGCTCCGGGCAGAGAAATGCGGGGTAATGGAAATGTCGAGGATAATGTTTTTGATATCATTCGGGTCGCGGCGTATATCCTTTACAGTATAGTCTTTAATCAGTTTTTTCGATCCGGTAATGCTGTTTAAAAATTTGGAGATCTGTTTCCGTAGATTGTCGTCCGTATCGTAGGTCCAGTTTTGAAATGCGTAACGGTCCAGGAAGTCGACCAGCACTTTGTTGATCCAGTCAAAAACGCGTACAACGGAATAGGTTTGCAGGCCCACATTATCGCCATTGAACATCGTCCGGTCCGAGAATGCCTGCACTTTTCCGTATGCCGACAACATCGGGATCAGGCCCATCCGGTTCATATCTCCAGCCTGGTTTCTATCAATGTTAAATCTCGTTCCTTCCGCGCCCATCAGCATTCCGTATGTAGCGCCAGCCACCGGTTGGGACATCAGTACGGAGTGCATTCGGCCAGCCAGTGCAGTTGAAGGCGGAATGTGCAATGCTTCCTCTTCTCCCAAATCGTTATAGGCTTTTCTACCCACAAGCCAGTTGCAGGCCATCAGCAAGTTAGCCTTGTGATTACTTGCGTCTGAAAGTTTGTTTTTTTCAAACGATGAAATGGCCTCTTTTACATCTACAAAATCTTCATAATCGGTTATCATCATTACTTTATGCTTGCTCGCCACCCTCGCAAATGAATCGATTACCGTGTTTTTACCCATATAACCGGGAATCACCATCAGCGAATAGTTGTCGCTCAAATCATAGACCTGATAGTTGTTATGTAGCTCCTCGTCAATGGTTTGCAGCACTTCGCCATCTTTTATGTCCGCCACCTGATCCATGGAAGCATTCACCAGTGTGAGCTTCGGAATAGAACGTTGTTCCGTGTTAAGCATGAATGTTGAAAGTCCCTGATAAGCAACTTCCAGGTCGCGGGAAGCTTCGAGAATGGATGACTGGTTCTTCTTCAGTAAGGTCTCATTCAGTTCTTGTCCCGCTCTGGCTTTGGACTGCATTTCATCCACGGAAGCGCTCTCGCTGATGAGCTCGGCCCAAAGTTCCAGGCGTTGCAGCAGATCTTTGCGCTCCTGCTCAGTGTCTTCATCCGAAAGGTAGTTGGCTTTTGCACCAGCTTTCTGGGGGTTAAGATCGCGCACTCCCTCCACGGTTGTTTCGATGAATTTGAATCCGCCCAATGATTTCAGCAGTTCCAGGCTATCATTCAGTGAAAGCTGCTGCCCTGCGGTTTGCGCTGCTAACGGCTCTTTAAACGCAGCTTCTGATCCTAATGGTTGGGTTTCTTCCTGTTGTTTTGCCATGTCTGTATGACTGGTTAAGAAATGTTTTTGAATAGATAACAGGGACTACAAGCTTTCTTTCAGCTCGCCGATCAGGGTTTGCAAGGCGCTCAGATACGTGGCACGCGTAGCAGGGTCGCTTAATGCTTTCTGCAATTGGCGGTTGTTTTTCAGGTTTTTGTAAAACCGGTCGTAGTTATATTCCTTTCCCGAAAGTTCTTTCAGAAACGGGCTTTGTTCCAACATTCCCTCCGGAGAGAAATCTTTCATTTTCGTAAAAGACATCGTTTCAAAAACCGGCGCACCATTCTCGTCCTCGAATTCTGCTTCCACTTCGGGCTTGAAATGTTCGAAAACAGCTTCCATCGTTTCCAGTCCGGTTACTTTTTCTTTTTCAGGGTTACTGTTAAATGCCGAGACATACAATGTCCTTGATGGAGGCAAGGCCTCTATTTTCTCATAACCTTTGTTAGCGTCGGGGTCCACATTTCCGCCCGGGCGAATGAAGTCAAATTGGCCAGCCATAAGCTTATATTTTAAATTTTATTGGTAAAATTTTATATATCAGATCAAATAACGTCTATATGTATACGTAGAGTGAATTAGTGCTGCCAGACATAAGCATCGTCATCCCCAAGGCTAAGCTTCACGTCGCTTCCTTTTCCTATTTCCCCCGAGATTATCATTTGAGAAAGCGGCTGTCGCAGGCGGTTGCTGATCACTGCCCGCACCGGCCGCGCTCCGAACTGCGGATTGTAGCCTTCCAGTGCTAATGCCTTTTCTGCTTCTTCGGTGATGCTCAATGTAATGCCCAGCTTGTCCAGACTCTTTCGCAAAGGCCGCAGTTGAAAATTGAAAATCTTGCGGATGGTATCTTCCGTGATCGGCCGGAAAGGAGTCAGGCCCGTAAGTCGTCCCAGAAATTCCGGACGGAAATAGCCCTCCATATTCTGGATAAGATCTGTCTGTGAAGGCACGCGTCCTTCGTTGAATTCTTTTACAATAAACTGGGAACCAATGTTGGACGTGAACAGCAGAATTGCATTTGTGAAATCGCCTTCGCGGTCCAGTGTATCATGTAACCGTCCTTCGTCCAGGATTTGAAGAAAAATATCATAAACTTTGGGGTGCGCTTTTTCAACTTCGTCAAAAAGCAGCACGGCAAAAGGTTGCTGCCGGATCCGGGTCACAAGCAAACCACCTTCTTCATAACCTACGTATCCGGGAGGCGAACCTTTCAAAAGGGAGACCGTATGTTCCTCCGCATACTCCGACATGTCGAAGCGGATCAATGCTTTTTCATCATTAAACAACAATTCAGAAACCGCTTTTGCCAGTTCTGTCTTTCCCGTTCCCGTCGGTCCCAGCAAAAAGAATGAGGCAGGTTTTCCTGTTTCTCCAACACCTGAACGGCTTTGTCTGATTGCATTGGAAATGATCTTTATAGCAGTATCCTGCCCCACAACCCGCTTTCTTAAATGGTCTTCCAGCTGCATAAGCTTCTCCTGCTCGTTCACCTGGATTTTGCCCAGCGGAATTCCCGTTTTGTAAGCCACTACGGCCGCGATATCCGTTTTATCAACCAATTCTTTATGTTGCTGTCCCTGGAATGCGACTTTTTCGAGCAGTAATGTGAGCAATTCAATGGCTGTTTCCGGGTCTTCAATGTTCTTGATGTCATTAAGCTCCTCAATTTGTCCCAACAAAACCGGACTTAACCGATCATGCAATTGTTGTTCAAACCACCGCAGTTCTTCCAGAAATAATGCAGGTTCAGCTTCTGTGTATTCTTCTTTCAGCCTGGCAAATTCCAGGTTCAGATATTCAATCTCTCCCGGAGTTGTTTCGGTCATCAGCTTGCGCGCGGCCATGGTGCGGTCGATCAAATCCAATGCTGCATCGGGCAGGCGTCGGTCTTTAATATATCGCCTGGACAATGTAACAGCTTCTTTTACAGCATCAGTATCCAGATTTAAACCATGGTGTTTTTCAAATTGCGGCACAACTTTTTCAATCATTCTGCGTGCACGCACATCATCGGGCTCATCAACTTTTACAATTTCGAAACGTCTGCTGAAAGCCTCGTCCCGTTCCATGTATTTTCGGTATTCGTCGAGCGTTGTGGCACCGATCACCGTCAACTCGCCTCTGGCCAGTTCTGGTTTTAGGAGGTTAGCAAGCCCCGGCACACCACCCTGCGGATCCATCAAAACATGTATCTCATCGATAAAGAGCAGTGCTCTTTCGTATTGTTTTATTTCTGCAATGATATTTTTCAAACGGTCTTCAACCTCGCCTTTGTAGGAAGCACCAGCTATTAATGATCCCATATCCAGCTGAAAAAGCTGCGAATTCAGCAAATGTGCAGGGACATTACCATTGATAATTAAATGGGTTAAACCTTCAACAAGCGCCGTTTTTCCAACGCCCGGCTCACCAACAATGATCACATTTGGTTTTGTTCTTCTTCCCAATGTCTCCACCATCATGCGGGTTTCCTTCTCCCGGCCTACGATCGGGTCCAGCTTGCCGGCTTTGGCCATAGCGATCTTGTCTATGCAAAATTTCGCTATTGCCTTGGCTTGCGGATTTGTTGGCGGCGCAATGGTGGCCGCCTGCGCAGATCCGTGTGGGGAAGTGGTCCCGTTGTTGCCGGAATCCATGGACTGGACTTCTTCCAGCGTTTTGGTCAGGAGGAAGGATTCAGTCAGCGGAAAAGCTTTTAATTCGTTTTTGGTAAAAGCAACTTCGGGACGCGTTAGGGCAATGAGGACGGCAAACGGCGAAACTTCCTGTTCTCCCAGTTTGAGCCGGATCACATCCGCGACTTCCATGGTTTTCATTACCTTTTCGTCGCCAGCCGGTTCTTCAATCGCCCGCGCCGATTTCGGGTATTTTTCAATCTTGTAATCGGCCCAGTCGCGGATAAACTGAATATCTGTTCCCCACGCCACCAGTGTGCTTCCTATGCCCACATCATTGTGCAAAAGGCCGGTCAGTAAATGCGACGGTGAGAATGTTGCATGGCGATATTCCCTGGCCGTTGCCTGGGCAACCTGCAATGCACGTATCAATTCGTCGGTGAGATTTGAAGTCAGCATGAAGACCCGCTTAAAGGTGTAATAAATTACCGATGCAATGTTATTAAAGATAAAGGGCGGGCGAAATACGTCATTTGACGTATTTTTTAGCATTACCACTTTTTGCTACTTGCATTGGTCTTGAAACCGGCTTTTGAACTTCATGAATCCATCTGCAAAGCGTATTACCATTGGCCGTAAACCAGGTAACACCATTGTCCTGAATACGCACGATGTAAGCGGCACGCACGCTTCGCTCACACTCGTGACGCCCGTGACGAACACCTGGGAAATTCAGGATCTGGGATCAGCAAATGGCACTTTTGTGGATGGTATGCGCGTGTACAGGAAGGAAATTACCCCTGCAAATCAGATTAAGCTGGGGCAAACATTGCTGTCGTGGGAGCTTATACTCGATCCGCGACCATTGCCGCCGGTGGTCCCGGTTATGCAAACAGCCAAAGTCCCTGAACCGGAAGAACCTTCTGCCGAACAGGAAGAGATACGCGAGATTGCCTGGAACCTCAAAAAAGTAAGTGACGACTTCCGGGAAAAACGGAACAGGATTGCAGAAATACAAGCGCAGGAATCCATCAACTCCCGGATTCAGGGTTTGGGTTTTCCAATGGGCGCGGTGATCGGTTCATTAGCGCAGGCGCTGCCGCCGGACTACAAGATTTTCGGATATGCGGGTGGTGTTATCTCGCTCGGATTCGCGGTGAGCGCCTTGATTAGTTCGAAGAAACTGAGCAAGGAAAAGAAGAAATATACGGGACTGGACGATTGGTATAAGATCAACTATGTGTGCCCGCATTGTCACACTTTCATCCAGCAACCTTTTGAGCTGCTTGAAAAAACAAAGAATTGCAGGGCATGCAAAAAGCCCCTGATTCCTTAATTTCATATTGATATATTATGAACAATCTAGATTTTGAAAAAACCCAGATCTGGGCAAAAAACCTGGCTGCTAACCCGGTCCCACCTGCGGCCTCCATCCCGAAACCATCCTTGAATTTTCAAAAGCCAGCTTTCAATATCAAGAAACCGGTGCTCAGGCCTTTAACAAAAGAGGAGAAAATTACCCTGGCAGCAGGTGGCGCATTGGCAATCGGCCTGGGAGCTATTGTTATTACAAGTTTGTCTGATGAAGAAAAAGTAGATGCTGCGCCCATCGCGCCGTCCATCGCAAACCTGAATGCACCAAAGCTGGATCTTGACTCACCGGAGCCGGTTGTAAAACCCGATGCTCCTGAACCGGCGCACCACACGACGCCACCTCCAAGGCCGCCTTCAAGGCCTCATGAGCCAGCGCGTGAACATTCCAAACCCGATGGCTTGCACGCACTGATCGACATTCCGGAGACGCCGGAAGTTGCGACGACGCCCAAGGATGAGCAGACTTTTATTGATGCGTTCAACGCAGCCAGAAAGGAAGTTGGCCCTGCGGGACTTTTCGCCTGGCGGGACACCTATTACAGCACATTTACCGATAAAGAGTGGGAATCCGTAGCGGAGGACAAGAAAGCATTGTGGCTTGACGGTGCCCAGCCGATCATTGATCCTCATGTGGAAAATGTTGTGCAAGTAGCCGAGCCGATTGCTGAACAGCAGAATGTGATCGTAGCCGAAAGAGGCGCGGTCACCTGGACAGGGATTGACAAGGATGAAGACGGGCAGGCAGAAATTCTGATGGCACGCATCAACGGGCAATCTCCAATGGTGCTGATGGACACGGACGGCGACGGGCTGCTGGATACACGATATGATTACGAAGCATCCAGCGGCAGGACGTATGCGTCGGTGATTGATCCGATCTCTATGAGTGCGGCAGAGATAGCCCAGCTTGAAATTGTGCCGGTAGGGCCTGATATGGGCTTTTTCAATCAGTCAACGGCAGGGCATTCCTCCGAATCGCTGCCGGTTTCGATCGTGGAATATGGAGACAGCTATGTAGTAAGCCTGGACAGTAATAATGACAATACAGTTGATGCAATAACTTATTTAACGGATGATAGGGGACCAATTGTTGGTATCGATCACGATAATGACGGGCAGATCGAGACCGGTTATGTATATGATTCGGAGAGCGGAACGATCAACTTCCAGGAAACCGCGCCAATGGAGGAGATGACCGTAGGTCCACCGGAATACCAATTATTTTCGGAAGCAGAACACCAGGAAGCGCAGGATACACCGGACCTTTCCGGTAACGAGGAACTTTCGATGAATGAAGACGAAGACGTTAACGACGATTTTGATTCCTATTATAAAAATGACCAGGATCAGTCGGATGATTATCAAAATGCCTGAGTGAAATGTCTAACATGGCCATAAAATGGAAATAGCATGCAGAAAGTGCGGCGCCGTGCTATCCGTAGCCAGCACCGCCATACCAATCGTGAAATGCACCAATTGCGGGTATCCTAATCCCGTGATCGCAGGCGCACAACCAGCCCCCGCAAGACCGCAAATGCCCGCCCCGGCTGCACCAGCGCAACAAATGGCCGCGCCACCGCCACCCTCTATGTCTCAGCCGCCGAGGCCCGTGGTAGGCAGGCCGCAAGCCAGCGCATCTGAACTAGGCTGGCTGGTTGTACATGATGAGAATGCTGACCAGCAGACACACCCTTTACGAATTGGAAAACAGGTTATCGGCAGGAAAAGCGTTAGCCGCCCCTGCGACATTATGATAGAGACGGACGATCCTTACATGGGCCGTAATCATTGCATTCTGGAAGTAAAGCCAAGCAGGACCGGTAGTTATGAGTTTTTTCTGTCGGATGTTAAAATGACCAATGGTATTCCCGAGCAAATGAGCACGAACGGAACATTCGTTAATTCACAGCCCGCTCCGTTGAGGCCGAAGGACATGGTTTATCTCAAAGACGGGGACACTATTCAAATGGGTAAAACCAAAGTGGTAATTAAAACACTGATCACCGTTGCCAGCGCCCAGGATGCATCCAGAATTGTGCAAGATATGGACTATGCGCCGACCGTGATCATTAAATAGCAACACCAGATATTTCAGGATTTTAAAGCCTTTTTCCGGAATGAAAATATCGATTCATCAGCCAGCCGGTTTTAACGAGACGGGTGGACGCTCCAACAATGAGGATAGCATTTATCCCATTCCCGGAACCGCCACAGTTTCGGACCGGCTTTTCATGGTTTGTGATGGCGTTGGCGGTGAACATAAGGGAGAGGTGGCGAGTTTTCTGGCATGTAAGCATATCAGCGAATGTTTTTCCAGGATAGGCGAAGCGGAGGCTTCCAAATCATTTGTTCAAGAAGCCGTTGATGCAGCGAGGGCAGCATTTATTGAAACGGAAAAGAATGATCCCGATACAGCGGGGATGGCCACAACTCTGACATTACTTTACTTTGATAATGCAGGCGCAGTGCTGGCGCATCTGGGTGACAGCAGAATTTACCATATCCGAAATGGGAAGGTCACTTTCCAAACAAGAGATCATAAATGGGTGAATGAGCTGGTAGAAAGCGGGGTGATCACGGAAGAGCAGGCCACGCAGCATCCGCAGCGAAATGTGATTACAAAAGTAATTACCGCTTCGCGTTCAGATGAAGCAGAGTATACGCAGATAGTCGACATTCAGGCAGGCGACTTTTTTTTCTTGTGTTCCGACGGCGTGCTCGAACAGCTTTACGATGATCTTTTGGAATATCACTTACGGGACAATCCGGATAACCATCCCGAACCCATTGAAATACTGGAAGCAATAAAAAATGAATGTGCGCATAAAACAAATGATAATTTTTCTGCTTATCTCATTAAAATAGAGTCAGTTGAGCAGAATACGGCAGAGGGGAAGGTGAATGAAAAGGTGGTGGAGGCAGTCACCCCGGAGCCCGTGGTTACGCAGCAAAGGGTGAAAAAGCCCAGGGGAGTTTTGTTTGGCCTGATCACATTTGCCGTTATTTTTTGCAGCGGATTAATATTTCATTTTGTCAAATCAGAGAAACAAGCTGAGAAAGCGCTCTTTGAGTCAAAAGCAGATGCTAATGAGCGTGATACTTTGCAGGTTGAGATTCCGGTAAGGGCGATTGACGAGCCGGAAACCGAAAATTAAGTTTGAATGTGAAGTGAATTAAGTATCGATCAATATGGATGCTACCGATTTCAATGACCGCTTCGACTATGATGCCGACAACGACTTGCTCGGCGAGGGTGGTTTTGGGAAAATATTTAAAGCCTGGGACAATGTGCGTAACGAGTTCATTGCCCTCAAAATGTCCAAGGTTGTGCCGGGTATGGAGGAATTTAGCCTTTTGAGTGAGTATGAAAGGGTTAAGCAATTGGAACATCCGAATATTGCCCGATATATGGATTGTCGCCGGATCAAATTGCCCGGCATAGGGACACACGACATTGCATTGATGAAATATTACGAGCATGGAAATCTTGCACAATTACTAAAAAACCACACCCTGACCACCGGGCAAAAAAACAAGCTTATTGAAGGGCTTCTGGATGGTATTTCCTATTTGCACAAACTGAAACCGCTGATCATTCACAGCGACCTGAAACCGTCGAACATCCTGGTTGTGGAAAGACGGGGTTTTTTTATTCCGTTAATCACCGATTTTGGCATAAGCCGCAGGGCAACAGTTGATGATAAATCCTATGTTACCAATGTCACCGGCGCAGGCACGTATGCATACGCGGCGCCCGAACAATGGGAAGCAAAAGAACTGCGACCCAATGCAGACTTGTGGAGCTTCGGTATCCTTGCCATTTATGTTTGGTTTAATGGTAAAAAACTCCCATTCCGCTCGGACGACATCAGCATTGCCACGGAATCGGGAAGGATTGAATATATGAAAAGAGTAATGGCGCTCGATTTTATCCCTGATCTGAAAGGGCTGCCGGAAATGTATCAGAAGATGATTGATGCGTGCCTGGTTATAAGTCCACAAAACAGGGTGAAAACCGTAGATCAGCTTTACACGATCCTGCGGGGCGGCGAGCCTGCTGTAATGGACGAGCAAACGAAGGTTATGCCGAAGCCAGAAGCACCGAAACCAAAGCCTGTGGCACTGGATGAAAAGACCAAGATCCTGCCACAAATACCAGAGCCTGTGAAGGAAGTCATCAAAGAGGAGCCAAAGCCACAGCCTGAACCCGTTCCGCAAAAAAAGAAGAGCTATGCTATACCGATTGCACTCGCATCTGCCGCAGTCATTGGCGGACTTTCATGGGTTTTGATAACCAGAGATCCCAAGCCAGCGATAGTGAAAGCGCCGCCATCGATACCGGTTGTTGCGGCTAAGCCTGTTGTAAAAGAAGATCCTGCCCCAACTGTTGTTAAACCTGTTGAAAAACCCAGGAAAAAACTTCCGGTTAAGAATGCTGCAGTCACGGTAAAGAAGCCTAAAACCGATAGCAGAGCGGTATACCACGTAGTAGAAGAAAGTCCGAGATTCCCGGGAGGATCATTGGCAATGGAAAGCTGGGTTTCCAATAATATGCAGATGCCGGAAGCCGCATCGCGCTCATTTATTTCCGGTGCCGTGCGCGTTTCATTTGTGGTAAATGCCGACGGGACCAGAGAAGATGTACAGGTGGTGAGAGGCCTGGGCTATGGCTGCGACGAAGAAGCAGTCCGGCTTATAAAAGCAATGCCCCGCTGGATCCCGGGCAGAACAGCCGGAAGCAGCGTACGGGTGAGAACGATCGCTGCGATAACATTTGACTAATAAGTTCTTCCGATCACCTTCGCGACCGCCTCGCGGCTTCCCCTTACTTGAAGCTTCTGATAAATGTGTTCGAGGTGTTTGCGGATGGTCTTGTCGGAAACAAAAAGTTTTTCGCTGATCTGCCGCACATTAAGCCCGCGCACCAGCCATTCAAGTATTTCGTTTTCACGCAAAGTAAGTTCCGCCGATTTTGAAACTGACTGGATCTGAATGTCATTGGATCCCTGGCGAAGCAGATCCAACGTTTTGGCGGCCATTAAAGGCGACATCGGTGCACCACCTTCCAGCACTTCTGATATGGCATTGATGATCTTATGGGGCTTTTCGTCTTTCAGGAGATAGCCCGATGCACCCGCTTTGATTGCTTCGAAAAGTTTGGCATCATCATCAAACATTGTCAGGATGAGGATTTTTACGGACGGATATTTTTCTTTCAGCAAACGCGTGGTGGTGATCCCGTCCATTTCAGCCATTTCAATGTCCATCAGGAAAACTTCGGGCAGTGCAGTATGGGCCAATTTCTTAAAAAGGTCTTTCCCGTTAATTGCCTTCAGCGTAAGTTCAATGTCTTCGCTCAGAGACAATTTTTCCCATAAATCCGAGGCAATTGTGGGATTGTCTTCTACTAGTCCGATACTGATTTTAGGCATAGAATGGAGGGTTAACTTTGTAGAGAAAGAGAAAAACGCCGCAAGATGGCAATAGCCCTTTCACAAAGTAACGAATCAGAAATCGTGCAAAAAATACGTCGTTTGACGTATTTTGTATATCAAAGCGGGAATTCTACCAGCACTTTTGTGCCTTCGTTAGAAGAATCCAGGTCCAGCTTTCCGCTCAGTTCCTCAGCCCTTTTTTTGATATTTTCCAAACCATACCCGGGACAGATTTCTTGTTGGCAAAAGCCCTTGCCATTGTCATTGATAAGCACAGTAAAGCTGGTTTCGTCAATGGCCAGACAAACCGAAATCAGGGTTGCTTCGGCATATTTCATCGCATTGTTCACAGATTCCTGGACGATCCTGAAAATAGAAGAGGCAACGTGCGGTGAAAGCAAGACTTCGCTATCTCCATAAGCGACAATGTTTATTTTCGGATATTCCGATTCGCATGAAATTCGGGTAAGCAGCCCGCGCACGCGTTCCGTCAATTGACCATACGGAATCTCAGGCTGATTGAGAACCCAGATCGTCTCCCGCAGTTGCTGAAAAGTTTCACTGGTAAAATCGCGCAGGTCTGCCAGTTGCGTTGGGTTCGCCTGGTTATTGAAAGCCATGATGTCGAGTCGCGAGATAATGTGTGTTAGCTGCGATCCGATCCCATCATGCAGGTCCCGGGCAATGCGTTCGCGTTGATTTTTTAGTTGAGAATGCAGCAACGCGCTTTCCTGCGAGAGGAATTTGACGGCTCTTTTCTTTGTGTCTTTACCATGGTCACCATGCTTCTCGTTACTCGAAGCGCTGGTTTTTGTGACGGTAAGGACTGGGTAATCATTAAATGAGGAAACGTTAGTCATGAGGTCGGGGGTGCAAAAATTACATATATCAAATTTCTTTTAACTATTTAATAGCTACAATACTGATCATTCAGTAATTTGGGATAAACCCTCACTAAATGCGATGAACTCTGCTCAACCGATTGCTTTTGATTTGACTACCATCCGGAAAATATGGAGGTCAGACTTGCTCAAATCAGAAGTTAAAGAAATAGAAGGATATTTACGGGAGACTCCACTCCTCATTGATACCCTGAATCTTCAAAACACATCCGTAGCCATCATTGATATTCAGGAGATGCGCTATCTGTGCTGCCTGGGCGATGTTGAACAAGTCATCGGATGGAGCAGCGACATTCTGATGCGGGAAGGCGTCAGGTTTTTTCTTTCCCAGATATTGCCCACTGATTATGTCGGATTTGAAATCCTGTCGGCCATTATGACCGATTATGTGTGTAAGCTGGATGATCATCAGATCGCTTCGTTTAGATCGTTTTTTGATTTCAGAATGGTCCGGCCGGACGGAAGTCTTACCAGGATAATGCACCAGGGAGTTGCTTTAAAGCGTGACCCTGAGGGCAATATATCGTTCATGCTGGCATCCATCTCTGATATTACTCACGTCAAACGCGAAGGTTGGCAACATTTGCGCCTTACCAACGGCTCGGAAAATCTCATCTATGAGGTAAATAACGAAACAGGTTTTTGCAGGAAACTGGAAAGCCTCAGTGATCGTGAGCTGGAAATCGCCCGGTTAACAGGTAAAAAGCTCACAAGCGAAGAGATTGCAAAAAAACTGTTCATCAGTACACACACCGTAAATACGCACAGGCAAAACATGCTCAAAAAGTTAGACATGGCTGATACAATGGAACTGATTAATTTTTTGACCGTGTATCGCCTCATCTAACGCCGGATTTGCACGTTTTAAATGTGCTCATACCATTCGTCGGAATCCTTCGCTTGCACATCGTCCGTATTCTCTGCAAGTTCGTCTTCCGAATACAATTCATCTATCTGCTGGTCGAGGAGCTGATCTTCTGCAACCGGCTGGTTATTAGCATTCCCAATTTCAGCTTCTTCTTCTTTTTTATGAACATACTCGGGATCAAGAAATTCGCGGTAGAACATTTCATTTCGGTAAACCAGTGGCTGGTCATCAGAAAAGCGCTCATAATGAATTGAAACTGTGTCCCAATCCTCATTTAACACAGCCGTGGTCAGCTCAGGAAATCTGGCTAAGGAACCCGTATTATAAACATAGTCGAACAAGATTTGCTTTTGCCTGCCAGAAAGGCTGTCCCAATCCACGTTTTCCGGAACGGAATCAGCATGCGAACTCACGAAACTTGCGATCTGGTCAATTGTGCGCTGTTCATATTCGGGCACAAGGACATTCTCGAAAAGACTCCGTTGCTGTTGTTCTGTAATAAAGATCCCGCCTCGCTCCGCCACCCAGCTCGCAGCTTCCGGGCCCGTCTTGTCAGCTGCATCAATGAGTGCATATGCAGTCTCAGGATCGATACCCGCATTAGTAAGGTCTGTATAAATTTCCTGAGGAGTGCGGTGCCCCATGTCGTAACCTGGTCCAATGGTAACACCCGATCTGCCTCCTGGAAAATGGGGCACTAAACTCTGTCCCTGGTGACCAATTTCCTGATGATAAGTAAAGGTATATTTTGCCATATGAAATAGTATTTTGTACTGCTGCGATACGACTTAAGCACCTGATTATTGTTTAAAAATACGATTTTGTTTTCTATTATCCACCCAGAAATTTTAAAGTTATTTTACGGTTAGCGCTGCTAAAATATACGTCAATTGACGTATTGATTGCCAGTTTTGACCAAACTATTTTTGGCTTATCAAAAGTGCAAAGTTCCCTTCTACCTAAACTTTACGCAGCCATGCACAATCGCTTACCACGGCATATTATCCTGTTGTTGTTAATACTAATCTGTGGTAATTCAATTGCGCAAACACCGGTACGCAAGCCCGACAAGATTTTTAAAATCGACCAAACCACTATAGAAGTGCTGATCGAAGAGGTGAATAAAACAGACATTGCCTACAAAAAACTAAGCGACCCGAAGGGACCATTGTATGCCATTCCAAAAAAGGATGTGTGGAAAATCGTTTGGAATAATGGCGATATAGAAGAAATAACCCCGCCTGTTACCGCAACTGCGAAGGCAAGGAAACCAACCGATCTGATCGTCAGCAAAAAGAAGGAGGAGGAGAAGTTCTGGGAAAAAAGCGGCTTGTATGCCGGTGCCAGAATAGGTGCAGGTTTATCCTTTATGCCCAAGTCAAATGGATTGATTGAAGGAACTGAACTGGCTTACAGTGGCGGCATTGCTGTTGGTTTACATAAGAAAGCATTGGGAATTCAAGTTCAGGCACTATACACACAAGTAGGATTTGGCGTGTCGGTGCCGGTTGGTTCAACGGATGAGGTAACCAGTATAAAGGGCATGCAATCGCAGCTCCTTGTACCATTGACTGTTATAACCTCCCAAAAAGCAGGCCCGATCCGAATTGGTGTTTCGGTGGGCGCATTCGGAGTTATGCAGGCGGGCGCCGGCGGCTTAAAAATCAGCGATGCAAGTGGCAGTTCAACAATGAAGAATTGCGATACTTGCTCGGATAAGGGACTTGGGTTCGGCGTGACTGGCGGAATAGGTCTAACGATACTGGAAGGCCCGCGCCACGCTGTTTTTATCAACGCAGACTGGTATTACAACCTCGGAGAAAATAAGGATTACAGGCCTGGGGAAACCAGTGTCAATACGCATTTGGGTTTGTTAAGTGCAGGAGTGCTGCTCCATTTTCCGGGCAAGCACTGATCAAAGATCTGATATGAAAATTAATTCTGGAACGATCATTCTATTTCTGGCCCTGCTTGTTGGTTCCGGCGCATTGTATGCTCAGGAGCGCTTCTACTTCCGGAACGGAAATACTTTTCCGCATCGAATTGTGGAAGCGAATGATAAGGAGATCAAATTTTTGGAGCCAAAAGGTGACGCAACCATCAGGCGCGGCATTGACCGGGAGAATGTGGTTGTCGCTTTTAATGCGCATGGCTTGTTTATTGTGATAAAAGATCTCAGTGCCGATCCGGAAACTTCCAGAAAGTCTCTTGAAAAGTTCTATAATGCTACTGGCCCATCCACTGATTTGCTGATCAAGTCGACGCCTATTGAGGTTATTCCGGCAACGATCAGGATGGAGAATGATGCGATCAATTATCTCACGGAAGATAACAAACCTGCGTCCATTAATAAAAATGACCTGGTGGCCATTATTTATCAGGACGGCAGGCATCTTTTATTAAAAGATCCCGAAGAAGCCGAGAATTTACTGACGGCCGCTGCTGATAAGGTGCTGAAATACAGCAAACCCGCATCTAAAAGGAACAATGCACCGCCAACGAAGGTGGTCACCGCACCTCAGCCGGTTCCTGAAAAAACGAAGCAGCCCGTGTTGTCAGAACAGGAATATAAGGAGTACAGACAAAAATCAATCACCAAGGTGGAGCAATTCAGTGACTACCTGCAAGTGATCGTCGACAGGAGTTTTTCTATGAATGAAAGGGATCTGGCGATTAAAAATGCATTACAGCTTTTTCTGCCTGAAACACAAATCGAGGTTTCTTCTAAAAACAGAAAAGGGGTAACAAAGCTGCCGTTGGAAATGTATCTCAAACGCCTGAAAATGCTGCCATACGGAAATGTTCAGATCAAGTGGAGCCAGATTGAATATGTGAGCGAGCTGAAACAGGAGCAGGATGGCAACTACTACGGGACCATCGTCGGTAACCAGACATTCACCGGTTATGGCGAAAAAAACCAGAACATTCTTTACAGCGACATCACGAAAAAGAGCGTTCGGGTAAAACTTGAAGCATATCAAAAGGAAATTGACGGGCAGAGCAAAACCAATTGGACGGTGCTGCTCGGAAATATTGGCGTGGTGGCTGACGAATAGTTATTCTATTATTTAATGAAAAAGGTTTTGCTGCTTTTGTTGCTAAGTATGGTGGTGTGGGACATGAATGCGTCACCTCAGGCACTGCGTATTATTGGACAGGCCAATGACGTACGCTCCGGAGCAAGCGTGTCGGGTGTGTCATTTTACATTGAAAAGGAAAACCGGCGCACTTTACTTTCATCCACAGACAACCAGGGACGATTTAGTCTCGACCTGCTTTCGGATGCGACAAAGATCATTGTTGAAAAAAAAGGTTACCGCCTGATCAGCACGGGTATTTCAGCATATAAAAACGCGGGAAAGAGAGTTGATTTTTTTGTCAGAATACCACTTATACCACTCGATGAACAAGCGAATGATACACCTTATATGCAGAGCCAGCAAACGCAGTATACGGTTGAAAATGAGCAAAAGAAGAAGACTTCCATCGTGCGGAAATTTTTTGTGTCCGATGCCATAAACGGATCTCCCGTGAAAAACGGAACATTGTGTTTTGAGTTCACAAGGAATGCCAAGAAAGAATGTAAGGCGCTTAATGAAGAACCGGTTATGTCATTTGGCGAATCAGACATAGTGGGTTTTACCGTTTCCGCCGAAGGATATCAGGAATATACCGGCAACCTTATTCTTGAAAAAATGGATGAAAAACCTGGCAAATATGACATTAAACTTACGCCGGAAATTACCATGCTTTCATTGAATGTAAGCGGAAATCCAATGGTTGCTTCGTGTAAACTCACTGCGGATGCGGGAGGTGAGATCGTGTTGCCTGCTTTGGATAAAATGGCCTATTCTGGCTTGGTACGCGCGGGAAACTATCGCCTCAATGTATTTGACAGGAAAATGGCATTGATACATTCTGAAAAGGTTTCGGTGACAAAAGGATTGAATTTTATAGGCCTGGTCGTAGGGAATAAGCCCATTCGGGTTCAGGAAACGCCGGCTGCAAAAGTGGAAATAGAACCTGTAAAGGCGGAGGGGCTGGATTCTTTGGAAACGCTCACTATTTATTTCAATCAAAGCGACTACACATTCAAACCGGACGAAAAGGCAAAGCTCGATGCGCTCGCAGAATGGCTGAAAGTAAATAACAATAAGAAAGTGCGTGTAGTAGGGCATACGGATAACGTGGGCAGTACAAAGCTGAACATTACGCTTTCCGAATTCCGGGCCAAGGTCATTCGTCATTATCTGTTGTCCAGAAAGGTGAGCGAGAAGCAAGTTTTGTGGGCGGGGGTGGGAGGAAAGTATCCGGCCCAAAAAAACGATACCGAAGAAAACAAACGATTGAACAGGAGAGTCGAAATTTCCATGCTCCCTTAAAAAACAAGACCAAAATCATTAACCGATATAGCTTATGCGATTGATTTTTACCACCTGCTTTTGTTTACTTGTCCAGGCTTTGGCATTCGCGCAAACCCAGGAACTTTCACCTGCCGACATTAAAGAGATAAGGGCAGAGGCCAGGAAGGTCGTAGAAGTGCAGCTCAATGATCTGCTGAACACCGTTGCCCTGGACAACATTACCGAAAGCAATAAACAGCTTCTGATTTACGACAGTTATCTGCCAAGCCAGAATCAGGTTTTTTATGGAGATAAGGCAATGGTCGAAGATGATGTCAATCCGGATAATACTGTAAAAAAGTCGGGGCCGGACCTGCCGATCCGCAAGTATCTGGACGATCTTAAATTGTACTACAATAAAAGCCCCAAATACAGTATCAAAATTTCGGAGGTTGCGGTGGGGCAGGTGCAACAAAAGGAGTATCCCTATGTGCAGGTAACATTCAAAACACATTTTACCAACACGCACCGGCAAAAAGCAACCAAATACGAAAACGTATATAGGGTAGCGGAATTACGTGCGGACAAGCCCGACAAGCAGTGGATCGTGCTCATAACCAGGATCGGCTACTATAAGCCATCAGCAAGCACAGTTGCGGCCGCACCCGTAGCAACAGCACCGGTCGTTGCATCAGCGCCTGTTGTGGTCAAAAAACCGGAGGAAACCAAAAAGATGGAGGATGCAAAGAAGCCCGAAGAACCTAAAAAGCAGGCATCTGCGGTGCCGGAAAAGACGCCGGTAACGACAGTTGCAAACAAAGAACCGGACAATGCGACGAAAAAAGAAGTTCCTGCAAAAAGCACAATCAAGGAAGAGGTCCCGGTGGCCGAGCTGCAAAAGCCAGATGTTTCGGAAAAGAAAGAAGTGCCTAATACAGAGCCCAAAAAGGAAGCACCCGCCACGATAAAGCCTGCCGAAAAATCGCCAGAAATGGTTCCAACGGCTCCCAAAGACAGGCGAACAGCAACATTGAACGCCGAACTGGCTTCTCTTGAAAAAAAAGCAGCAAAATATAAGCGGGAAAGCACGCTCATCAGGGCAGGTGCAGGCATTGCGGTGGTGGCTTCAATAGCCACCGGGGTGATCCTGTACGGCGCTTACAACGATTACAAATCCGAGATTGATAAAAATAACGCCGCTTTCGACAGGTGGTATGATACGGAAGTCGGAGGAGTGAGAAACGGTGAGCGATTCAATTCCCGGGCGAGCTATCACGCCAAACCCAGCAGTCTTATCTCTTTTGCAAGTCCGGGGATATTCGTGGCAGGCGCTGGCATTATTGCAGGGGGCGTGCTTTGGTTTGTTGGCAGTAAAAGTGCCAAGGAAGCCAAGCGCTACAATAAATTGCTCGAACAAAAAAGAAAGCAGATTGTAGTTTCCCCCCAGTGGAATGGCACACAACGATATGCAGGGTTTCATTTGACGTACCAGTTTTAACTGATTTTCTAAATCCGACGGAAATGATTTCCAAAATACCCTTCATACTTATTGCATTGGTAACCGCGGCCTGCTCAATGCAGGAGCCAGGTGCTCCAAAGGCCGATTTCGAAACGTCCGGCGGCGACTGCCAGGCACCTTGTCAGATCAAATTCAAGGATTTATCAATCAATAAAGGTGTCTACAACTGGAAATACGACTGGGCTTTTAAGGACAGCACGAGCTTCTCATCAGAACAGGATCCCGTATTCACCTTTGTTAAAGCAGGTAAATACCAGGTTGTTCTGACCATTAGTAATGCAAAGTATGGCAGCGACAGCGCCGAAAAAACGATTACTATTACAGCACCCATCGCTCCGGTAGCAGAATTTAATGTCACCGGCAACAATTGTCAGGCACCTTGCGAGATAAGCTTTACAAACCTTTCTACAAATGCAAAAACCTTCAAGTGGGAGTTTGGGGACAGCAGCGCAGTGAATACAGAACAATCTCCCAAGCACACATTCAATAAAGCCGGGGCATATAAAGTCATATTAACCGCATTAAACGAAACAGTAAGCGACACCGCTGTGAAAATTGTGACCATTCTGGCAGTTTCCAAAGCGCTTGAAGCCGATTTTGACATTGTTCCGAAGGACACAACCCGCGCCGACTCAACCATTTATTCGTTCATCAATAAATCAAAGAATGCGACCAGTTATTTATGGGACTTCGGTGATAAAACCCAAATAGCGACCGCTTCACCAACACACGCATTTCCACGCACCGCCAAAGACGTTACCTACACCATCTCACTTTCCGCCATATCGGGTAGTCAGGTGAATAAAAAAACGAAAACCCTTACTGTCAAAAAGAAATAGCAAGCCGAACTTATGAGAAGAATTTTAATTCAGTTGTTGTTATTAGCAATCGTTTTCGGCTGTCATAAAGAGCTGCCCCCGCAGCCGGTAGCCATATTTTCTTTCGTGCCAGAAACCTGCATTGCACCTTGTAAGGTAACATTTACCAGCAGATCTGAAAATGCGAATAGCCTCGAATGGGATTTTGATGATGGAAAAGGCATCAAAACAGGCAGCGGGCCAATTGAATATAATTTCGAGGATGGAAAAGATTACTACGTTAAGCTGATTGCTAAAAGTGCGGACGGAGGCAGTCATGGAATCACACAGAAAGTTGTGGTGGATGCGAAACCGGCCTCAAAACCAGAAGCTATTTTTTCAGTTGTGCTCGACCATGATAGCATTGCCCCAGCTACGGCGACATTCAGCAATCTATCTAAAAATGCTAAAACCTATCTATGGAATTTCGACGATGAAGAAAATAGCACCCCGTCTAATCCAGATACCAGTAAAGAACAGAATCCGAAACACCGATATGAAAAGCCGGGAAAATATAGCGTATCGTTGACATCTTATAATGAAGAAAATGTTGCTTCCGAACCAAAGGTTATCGTGGTTGAGGTCAAGTCAGTGAAACCTATCGCCAACTTTACTTTTCCTGAGAGTGAATGCTTTGCGCCCTGTGAAATTGCTTTTACGAATAAATCAACCGGTGCGAAAACGTATAGTTGGGATTTTGGCGATGAGGGTGCGAAGAGCGCAGAGATTTCACCCAAACATATATTTAAAGAAGCCAAATCCTATATAGTAACCCTTACTGCTTTTGGCGATGGAGGCCAAAGCAATGTTAAGACGGATACGGTTATTGTAAAGAAAAGCGAATCTAATGCGGTTAGTATTTCAAGTGAATGGAATGAGCCTCGTGACATCATTGCTGATGCGGTTGGAAATATATACGTGTGTGGTATTACAAGAGGAGACACTAGATTTGGGGATGGAAGAGTATTTTCATCCAGCTCAAAAGGGAAAAACGATTTTTACATCGCAAAATATAACATCTCCGGAGAGATGATTTGGGCATACGTGGATGGAAGTGTCGAAGATGACGCTGCGAATGGCATGGCCCTGGATGACCAAGGGAATGTATATCTTACTGGTTTCGTTGGTGGTGCAGTACAAATTAACAATGTAAAACCTCAGGGGAACTCTGATGGCTTCGTCGCCAAGTTCAATTCCGCAGGTATGCGGCAATGGTTCACACTTTATGGAGGCCCAGACAAGGATGATGGTGCAGCATTGGCATTTTACAATACACCAGAAGGACCACGAGTTTATTTAGCCGGGAACATCACCGGGGATCCCAGAAGAAACAACATTAACTTTTTCAATGGAGAGCCGGCGGCCTCTGCTTTCAATGAGGATATCGTTTTTGTTTTCTTAGACGCAAATAGTGGAATGATCAGGCAGCCTACTATTTTGACACATGTCGGTAACCAGCGAGTAAATGCCTTGAAAGTGGATGGCGATGGAAATGCTTACTTAGCAGGAACATTTGAAGATGTGATTATCTTTCCCGGGTCCGACCCACCACTCGAGTCGCTCGGTCAGACTGATGCTTTTGTAGCGAAATGGATATTACACCCAGGCCGCTTCGATTGGTCCAGACGAGCAGGATCTCCAAATGAAGACTCCGGATACGATGTTGTAATTGATAACGGGAGAAATGTATATGTAACAGGCAAATATATTGGGCCCCTAACTCCGCTGGGTGTAGGCAGTAGAGGAGATGTTAATGTTTTCTTGGGCAGATGGAATGCCGACGGAAGTACAAATGACAAAATTCCCTGGGGCCGAAGTGGTTTCAATAATGGTAACAATGATCATCCTGGTGGCATTGCCATTAGTCCAGGCGGAAATATCTTAATATCCGGATCCTATCCCGGCACAGGCAGTTTTCCCTTTGATACCCGCGTTTCTTACGAGTCGCAAGGGAGCACCGACATGATCATCGCAGAGGTTGGCTTGGGCGACGGCCTGGCAACAAACAAATTCCAGATCACAGGTGGAGGGCGAGGCGAAGACCAGGGAATTAAAATTTGCGTGTCGCCCGACGGTCATGTGTACAGTACAGGATTTTTTTCTGGAACGGCAACATTCAACGGTAAGGAGCTTTCTACGACCGGATCGCGAAATACATACATTGTGAAATACAAATACTAACAAAACATGGGAAAACCAGCTGCAAGAATAGGTGATATGCACGTCTGCCCGATGGTAACTGGCCTCGTACCCCACGTAGGTGGCCCGGTCGTAGGCCCAGGCGTCCCAACCGTCCTCATAGGCGGAATGCCCGCTGCAGTATCAGGTGACATGTGCGTATGCACCGGCCCGCCGGACACCATTATCCTTGGATCAACCGGCGTTTTCATCGGCGGGAAACCGGCGGCAAGGATGGGCGATATGTGCGCGCATGGCGGGACTATTGTGGTAGGGTTGCCTACGGTTTTGATTGGAGAGACGGCCGGGGGCGGAGGACAGGCCGGCGCGGCTGCCAAGGCAGGAGCCCCAGCCATGAAGATCTGTAATTCATGACGTCGTGTTTACAATAAAGTCTTCTCAATTAGATGCTTTTAGAATTCCCTTTCGTAAAAAAAAGAGGGAAGAAATCCTGAATGCATTGGCCGCCAGGAACACGGAAAAGATCTCCGAGGAAGGGCGGAACATTATCATTGAAAATAAAAGAGGAGCACTATTCAAGTTAAACTTTTCAGAGAATTTTCAGTTAGCAAGCGCCGAGAGATCATCAGGGGCCAAATGTCATTTTCGTTTTGACGATGATGATAGACCTATTGGATTTGAGCTGGCTAACCAAGAATCGGTCACACTTGGTTACAAAGATGACTTACCGACAATAGTAGGCGTTAATGGACAAAATCTAGAAATATTCTATAATAAGGATCAACAGATCTCCCGCGTCATATTTCCCGATCAGCGGGGTTTCAAATTTGAATATGACGATAATCAGAAGCTCATAGCACTAACAAATCGTGCTGGTGAAGTACGAAGATATTCGACCAGCATTGAAGATGGAAAATTGGTTCACGAACTCGTAGATCCTTTGGGGCGGGTTACTCAGCTGAAAATGGACACTTATGGAGGTATCGAAAACCTTATTTTTCCAGACGGTAGTACCATAGATTCCAGATACGATGACGAATTCGATGTCGAGATAATTAAGTTAAGAAATGGTAAGGAAAAACGCGTTTATAGTGATGGCATTCACATTGAAAGGATTGAGTGGCAAGACGGAAATTATAGAAGTGTTGATGTAAATGATTCAAACCAAATTGAAGGTATAGGCAACCCTTCCGGTGAAATAGCTTACAAGTATTCAAATGACAAATTGTCGTCTGAGTCCTTCAATGATTCTGAGATCACATATACTTATGATGATGATTTACTTCAAGTTGTAAAATATCCATCTGAGCTAGCGGTTACATATGAATATTCTGAAAATGAGGAGTTAAGCCTCGTTAAAGTCAATAGTGATACATTAAGATATGACTATGATTCTTTGGGAAATCTGGATAAGATAATTTATCCCAATGGATTGGTTGAATATCAAAAGAACCTTTCTTTTTCTGGAATTCAAGAATCGAGAATAACGAACGCAAATGGTGATCATATAACTTCTCAAATCTATTCGTATGACTTTCTTGGCCGACTAATTAGATACAATAATTATGCAGAGGGAGTCAATCAGGATTTACGCCTCAACTACGATCATGCGGATAGGCTGACCCATGCAGATGATGTAAATTCCAGTTATTCTGAGAATTTCAGCTATGACAAAAAAGGCAATATCGTCCGTTCTATTTCAGACGAGATTGCTTACGGTGATACGGACGAGATCAGATCTTTCAACGGTATTTCACTTCCTTATGATCTTGCAGGTAATTTATTAGGCTATTTCGATAAAAGCAGGGGTGAACTAAATTTCACTTATGGCGATGATGGCACATTAGCCACCGCTCAGGTTGGTAATGAAGTTTGGGAATACTTCTATGATGGCCTTGGTAGAAGAGTGGGGAAATCTAACAGACGAGAACAATTCCGATATTCCTGGTCTGGCGAAAAGCTGCTGAGTGAAGAGTACAAAAACCATAACGAAACAATAATTCGCGATTATGTTTATGCAGAGAGTAACATCCCCGTTGCTTTTGTAGAGAATGGGAAAACTTATTGGATGCATAGGGATATTCGCGGGGCAATTACAAATGTTTCCGATTCGAATGGTCATTTAGTCTGGACTGCTTCTTACACCGCTTTTGGCGAGGCAGTTATCATAAAATCGCAAATCAGACAGCCATGGCGACTGAACGGACACTATTTTGATGATGAAACCGGTCTTCATTATAACGTCGCCAGATATTATTCAGTGACTCTGCGTTCATATTTATCTCTTGATCCAAAATGGTTGCTTTTTGGAGCCACCAATTACAGTTACGCAGCTAACGACCCTTATAATAAAATAGATACGGACGGAAATTTGCCTGAATGGGTGAACACGGCAAATATAGCGTCTATCGGAGCAGGGATTATTGCAGGAGCTATTGCTGGCGGGTCTGCTGTGGCTGCGGGAGCTGCAATCGCCTCAGCAATTGGCATTTCCGCTCCGGCAATTGCGATTGCGGCAGGGTCACTCGCAGCTCTGGCTGTTGTTGGCGCACTGTCTGGTGCAGTTGCGGGGCTAGTTGAATCAATTGTAAAGGATAAATTAGAAGGCAAAGAGGTTTGTTGGGAATGTGCAGCAAATGCTGCTAAGACAGGCGCTGCTCTTGGGTTAGTTTTAGGTCCAGTAGGAAAGGTATTTGTAAAAGCTACTCGCATCTTGCCGAATAAATGGAAATTGCCGATAGCCTCCTTGGCGAAGCATTCAAAATATCAATTTGAGTCTTTAACTAGTAAAGCTGGACTGTTTTTGAGCAAAGTTCAAAGAATTCGTCGTATTAATGCGATTCGTTACTATTTTAAGGCAGCTGAATCGAGCAGGAAGTGGGGTAAGAATCGAATCAAGAATCATGTTGCTGGCATTGACTTTTCCCAAAAAGTAGAAGTTGTAATTATTCCAAAGGGAACTACATTAATTCAGTACCAGAAGCTCGGGGATCCCATAGGAAACTACTTTGCAATTCCTGGAACGCCAGCAAATAAATTAGGTATTGATCCCACTAATAAGGTAATAAAAGTGTTTGTCACAACAAAAGATGTTGAAGTATTAAAGTCATCAACAAGTTCGATAAAGGATGTGTGGTCATCTCCTGGAAAAGTGGTCATAACTGAAGGAGGTGGGACACAATTTTTTATTATTGATCCTATAAATATCTAAAAATGGACATCAAATCTGCTAATGAAATTATTCAACATGCAATTAACCTATGTATTTCTAGAAGGTTAGTTGAGCCGGAATCCACAATCTTGATTTCGATTGAAGCACAACTTGATTTTTTAAAAGCTATAATTTCGGGTAAGCTTTCGGATAATGGAGGTCTAAATAACATTATTGTCGGCCAATATGCTTTGAGAGAATTTGAGCCTGGGGATATGGAGTTTGCGAATGTTCTATATGAAGTTGAAGAGATTGTTGATCTAGTAAAACGTCGAAGGCTAATTTTGTAACCGTGATGGACGCAATCTAAAAGTATAAGACGACCAGGGCATATCATTTATGTAAAACGAGCTGTATGTACAGCTTGAATGATTGGCTACTCAAACAATTAAAACCCATGCAACCCATCACCCCCCTCAACATCGGCGATAAAATCAAAGTCCTCGACGAAAAATTGAACCGCGAATGTGGCCTCGATCCGGATATTTCGTCAGGGTATATTACTTATGTTTATGGCGATGAAGTTTCGCTCTTTATTTATGCGAGAGTTAACAATGCTGGTGAAATGAAATTCAGGTGTAAGCTGTCTCTCTTTGGACAATATTTCAAATTGCACCCTTCCCAGGATAACAGTAAGGCGCACCGCACCACCAAGCATTACCAACTTCAATATCCAAACGACTTCCGGGAAAAACCGAAGAGCTACTAACATATGCCAACCCACCTCCTCCTAGACGCTGCTCGCATGGAAGATGCCATGGATCGGGCACGGGAACTTAATCCGTTGCACTCGTCGCTTTACCGTAACAGGGAAGGGCAGGATGAAATTCTTCCTGCTGTGGCGCCTTTCTTGTTTACATATCCGTATGCGGCCGATTTTGAGGAGTTTGTGATGGGCGAAGGATGGGGTAATTCCTGGGGCCTTTGGGTCGAGAGCAATGCCGAGTTTGAAGAGCTTTACAAGCATTTTCGCCGTTTCCTGATGGTGCAGACGGAAGATGGACAGGAGCTGTACTTCCGGTTTTACGACCCGCGGGTTCTGCGGATTTTCCTTCCTACTTGCGATCATGAGCAACTGATGGAGTTCTTTGGGCCTGTCAACCAGTTCATTATGGAAGACGAGGATCCGGCTTTTTGCATTCTTTTTTCACTTTGGCAAGGGCAATTGTTTGTGGACCGCCAGGATGCTGCACTGTTGAAATATATTCTGGATGATGCGGTAAGCGGCTGAAATCGGCTCGCTCGTTTAACGATTACATTCGTAAACGTAGGTGTTGTCCCCGCCGAAGCGGTTCGATTTCAACGGCAGACCTTCGCTGTTATACTGCGTGAAAGCGGTTACTTCGTTTGCCTGTGTTTCGTCCACCGATCCGGCCCGGACAATCGTCTTGGTATAACTGGTTACATTATGAACTGTAACCCCTTCCGGTGCCAGATAAGACGGATGACCCAGATATACACGCGTGAGCAGATCAATATTTTTTTGATTGTCGTATTTCCATTCCTCTACACAACTCGTTTCGAAAGGCAAAGCCGGATCTCTGAAAGTTTTCCTGATCAGTTGACCCTCGTTGTCATATTCCAATTTTTGCTTTGCATTGTCTGTAAACTCGATCTCGGAAATTCTGTTATTGGCAATAATATATTTGGTGACCCTGTATGTTTTGGTAAAGTTCTGGTGTTTGAATGTATAAACCTCCCCTGTATTTTCACTGCTCGGGTTAACAGAGGTGAGCAGGCCGGTTTCAGAATAGCTGTAAACAGTGCCGTCAACAGTGACTTTTGAGACATTATAATTTGCATGATATTCGTACTGAAAGGCAGATTTGCTAATCGTACTTCCCCCGGCAGGATTGTTCCGGTCCTTGACGGTTGTTCTCAAAATTTCGGTGGAAGACAGTAATCCGTCAGCATTATATTTATGAGTAAACCTTCCCGAGCTGACCTCCACCACAACCTGGCTATTATTTCTTACTGACAAGGAATATTGTCGACCGTTCAGAAAGCCGTCGGCGTAAGTATAATCGTTGATGATGCGGGAGACCGGCGCACCCGAAACTTCGTTTTCTATTTCCGTACTTCGGAGTGGGAAATCATTTGTGTCGTAGCTGAAAAGAGCTTCGTAATTTCCGCTGATCGGATGCTGTCTTGTCTGTTTGGTAAACTTACACTTGGCGTAGATCTGAACGACCTTCTTTTTCATGCTGGTCAAGCTTCCATTCCTGGTAACAAGTATGACATTATATGCTCCTGCCCGCTTGTAATTGTGTTTTGGTGAAAGATCTGTTGATAAACTTCCATCTCCGAAGTTCCATAGATACGTGATTCCTTTGACGGACCGGTTCGTAAATGTGACGTCGCAATTGTACGTGCAGTTTTCTCCTGAGATATCAAATTCCGCGGTCGGTTGTTCAGCCTGCGGCGCGGTTACGCGTAAGGTTTTGGTCAGCGTGTCATTGGGAAGGCCGTTTGCCTTTGCAATTAATGTGATAGCATAACTGCGAACGTCATTGAATGTGCGGCTAAGTTTAAGTTCACGCGTGTCAACAGGCGTATTGTCGCCAAAAAACCAGGTATAAGAAGTGGAATTAATAGAAGAGTTAGTGATGGCTACTGTGCACGGAGCAGGGCATTCAGCGGCCGGATTAAGTTCGAAAATTGCCTTAGGCAGCGGCTGGTCGGGATCGTCAACTTTAACACTTTTGGAAATACCATTTGATCCGCCGCCACTTTTAGCGATAAGTCTCACAGTGAAGTCGCCGCCGATCTTGAAATTATGTGAAATCTCAACCTCACTGCTCGTTACAATGGTGGAGCTATCTCCAAAGTCCCATTCGTAGGCGCTTGCATTGCGGGAAGTGTTTCTGAATGTCGCGGGAACGCCAGCCTTGATCGTTCCCGTCGGCACTTCGAAACCTGCTTCTGGAAACTCAACTTCTTTGTGACAAGAAAGTAAAAACGTCAGGAAAATCAATAAGGTAAATGCCTTTATCATCGGAATATCATTTTACCCTCACACACAAACCAGCAGTAAGGTCCCAGGTTCTGTTAATAAAGGTAAAATCGTAGCCAGGCAGTCGCAATACGTCATTTGACGTATTTTGGAAAATGCGCTTTCCCAAAGTTCCGTTCGTTCGTCCCGTAAGAGACACGTTCATCCCTTTTTTTTGACCATATGATCAACCAAAGCCACCTTTGGTAATGCTATGGCGCTGATCGATCTGGACAAAATCATTATTAAACGGACTATCCTGGGAATTCGCTGCACGGTGTGCGGAGGAAACCTGGTTGTTTCTCCAAAAAGGTCTTTCGCCAACAAGCTGGCCAGAATCATTTTTCTGGGCACGATCAGACCTGAAAACTACCAATGTGAGACTTGCAAAAAGTGGTATATGCTTTTGTAAGCGACTCATTTGAATTTCTTTATCCATAAACCATTAATCCCTAATCATTATGAGCCTCCGATTAAATGACATTGCTCCTGATTTTCATGCTGACACGACACAAGGCCCAATCCAGTTTCACGAATGGATAGGGGACAGTTGGGCGATTCTTTTTTCTCATCCCAAAGACTTCACACCTGTTTGCACGACCGAGCTTGGTTATATGGCGAAGCTTGCGCCCGAGTTTCAGAAAAGAAATTGCAAGGTGATCGGGCTCAGCATTGATCCTGTTGAGAGCCACCTGAAATGGGAAAAGGACATTGAAGAAACGCAGGGATATGCGGTGAATTATCCTATGATCGGAGACCCGGATCTGGCTGTTGCCAAGCTTTATGATATGCTTCCGGCAGAGGAGCCGGGGACTTCCGAGGGCAGAACGGCAATGACCAACCAGGCTGTGCGCTCAGTGTTTATCGTGGGGCCCGACAAAAAAATCAAGCTTAACCTGACCTATCCGATGACAACAGGACGCAATTTTTACGAAATATTGCGCGTGTTGGATTCCATGCAACTTACTGCCCGTCACAGGGTTGCCACGCCGGTAAATTGGAATAATGGCGACGAGGTGATTATCGTTCCGGCCGTTTCGGATGCAGAAGCGAAGGAGAAATATCCGGAAGGCTGGAAAACGATCAAACCGTACCTGCGTATCATTCCACAACCCGCTAGCATTTAAGCACCATGGCTGCAAAATTACGTGTAGTTGTGCTCGGCGCAGGTTTTGGCGGATTAGAACTGACAACCATCCTTTCGGAGAAGATCGGCACCCAGCTTGATTTGACATTGATTGACAAAAGCGATTCGTTTTTTTTCGGATTTTCAAAGTTCGATGTCATGTTCGGACGTAAGACAGCCGGGCAGGTGCGCGTTTATTACAAGCACATTGTGAAATCGGGGGTCAGATTCATTCAGGATACGGTAACCACTATTGATCCGGTATCAAAAAAGGTTGAAACACAGAGCGGCGCCACTTACGAAGCAGACATTCTGGTGATCGCGCTTGGCGCGGACTACGACGTGGCGGCAACACCCGGCCTGGCGGAAGGTGGAAACGAATTCTATTCCTTTGCCGGTGCCGAAAAGCTGCGTGAAGTCCTTCCATCTTTTTCAAAAGGCAACGTGATTGTCGGCGTATGCGCTGCTCCGTTCAAATGTCCGCCCGCACCCAGCGAAGCAGCACTGCTGATGCACGATTATCTGGAAAAACGTGGCATCCGGAAAAACTGCACGATCAGCATTGTCATGCCATTTGGGCTTCCTATCCCGCCGTCACCGGACACTTCCCTCGCTTTGATGGACGCTTTTGCAGAGCGCGAAATTCGTTTTATTCCAAAACATGTGGTAAAAGCAATTGACCCCTCAAGGAAAGTTGCAATGCTTGAAGACGGGGAAGAAATGCCTTTCGACCTGTTCCTGGGCATTCCCAAACACCGTGTTCCAAAAGTGGTGGAAGATAGCGGTATGACCGAGAAAGGTTGGATCCCTGTTTCCAAAGATAATTTGAAAACAAAATATCCGGGCGTTTATGCAATCGGTGATGTCAACAGCGTAGGCACACCCAAAGCTGGCGTGTTTGCAGAAGGCGCTGCCAAAGTTGCGGCAGCGTCGATCATCGCGGATTACGAGCGTGGTGAAGAACCGGAAGCCTATAAAGGCAACGGGATCTGCTATATTGAATTCGGTGATGGCCGGGTAGGGCAGGTAAACGTGGATTTTTTCTCAGGGCCATCACCATTTGGAACATATACCAAGGCCTCGGACGAGCTTGTGGCTGATAAGGAACATTTTGGTTCAAGCAGGGTGAGCCGCTGGTTCGGTATATAAGATTTTTGTAAGAAAACAGATTTTGACACAACTTTCAAACCTCAAAAATATGCCTAAGTATCTGGTTGAAATCCCTCATTCCGAAAAAGTGTCGGATTGCATGCACGTGATTAACGTATTTCTCAGCTCCGGGTCACATATCATTTCCCAGGCACACTGGGGCTGTAAAGACGGCGTGCATAAGATGTGGTTTATCTACGATTTTGATAATAAAGAACAGGTAATGCAGTCCATTCCCCCGCTGATGCGTCCCAGCGCGCAGATTGTCGAGCTAAACAAATTCCGTGTGGAAGATGTGGCGCAGTATGCAACGGAATGACAAAATCAGAACTAATGAAACAAAATTTACTTACTACCGACAGCAGTGACATCCGGAAGTTGCGGATTTCACTGCTGATATTAACGTTATTGCTTCTTACAATAACCCGGGTATGGGCCCAGACAACCTGGAATGGAAGCGTGAGCTCGGATTGGGACAATGCAGAAAACTGGTCGGGCGGCGTGCCGGACACAAATTCCGATGTGGTGATCGCTGCATCCGCAACGGCGCCCGTGATGGGAGGCAACGCGGTGCGGCGTGCAAAATCTGTGCTGATAAAGCCTGACGCGAAGCTTACAATCGGAGCAGGGGCCATACTGATCGTCAGTGGTTCCTACGAATACACTACAACGTTCACATTCAGGGCTGCGCTGAACAATCTGGGTAATGTTGTCAATGAAGGAGGCCTTCAGTTAGGCACCGTACTCTTCCCGATTCCTGAGTATGCCGTAGTCAATCAGGGCACATTTGATAATAAATCCGGTGCAAGAATTCACATTGACGCACTGAAGGATACCGGGATTTACAATACTGCAACCGGCACATTCAACAACGAAGCGGGTATTTTCATCGGTGCAGAAATAGCGGTAGGTGTTCACGGGATTTGGAATGAACACATATTTAACAATAAGCAAAGCGGAAACATTGAGATCAACCGCAGCCGTCTGAGGGGAATTGTAAACTATGAAAATACGGAAACAGGTTTACGGGGAACATTTACCAATGAGGGAATGATCCGAATTGGCGCACTGGAAAACGTAGGCGACGCAGGGATCGAAAATATGGGGGATTTTACAAATGAAGTTGGAGGTAACATTGCAATTGACCGCGCTATCAGCGGAATATATCAAACAGCCTCCGGCGACTTTTATAATAAGGGTAAGATGGTAGTGGGGACGAGCGACCCGGGGCGTTCCCTTGAAAAAGCAATCAAGAATCAGGGCGACTTCTTTAATGTTTCCTGTGCAGAACTTTCTATCTTTTCGGCGTTGGACAACAACCGGACTTTCAGCAATTCCGGGCTGCTCTATATACAATCGCAAAGGGCTCATCCATTTACAACAAGCATGCAAAACAGTGGTATCCTCGCATATTCAGCCAGCAGCCAAACAATCAGGGCTATTTTGAATAGCGGAATAATAGTGTCAAGCAACACGATTCCGGCTTGCGGAGGTGCCGTCAACCTGTTGACGTTGGGAAGCACCGAAGGCTTTTTTACAGAAGGGGTTTACACAGACGCAGAGGCAACCATTTCGGCCGGGACATATCACGCAGGATCAAATTCCTTCGAACCAAGTGAATCAATCGGTGCAGGTGTGCACACATTATATGTCAAAATCAGATCAGCACTTGGATGTACGGTTGTTGTCCCGTGGCAACTGACCGTACCCGATGGCATTATACGAGTCATTATCAGTGAACCAACGGTTGTTCAACCAAGCCAAGTATTGCCTACAGGAACCATTACCATTAATACCGAGGGCAGCGGCGAGCTGGAATATAGTGTAAATGACGGAAGTTCCTGGTCTGATGGTCCCACCTTTACCGGTCTTCCGGACGGGGATTATCAAATTAAAATTCGTTCCAAAACCACCACCACATGTGAAGTTGTTTATGCAAATAACCCGGTTAAATTAAGACTGGAAGTTGTTGTGGATGAAACAGATATCTGGACCGGAGCCGTTTCATCTGATTGGGCAAATGGTGAGAACTGGCGGGACAAAAGTGTGCCGGCTGCTTCCAATGCTGTAATAATCCCGCTTGTGGCAAACTTGCCGGTTATCAGCGGAAGCACAACAGCTGTTGCGCTGGCTGTAAAAGTGGATGCCAGTGCAATATTAACCATTGAAAATGAGGCAAGCCTTACACTTTATGGCAGTTTACCCTATCAATCGCTTGCTTCCGGTGCCGAAACATTCAGCTTCACAGCGGCGCTAAACAATCTGGGCACTGTAACGAACAACGGAATACTTAGTATAGGTTCACAAAGCGGTGCGGGCATTTTTGGCATCGTTAATCAGGGAAGCCTCACTAATAATGCGGGCGGGAATATCCATGTGGACCGCTCCGAAGACACAGGAATCTTCAATGCAAACGGGACTTTCAGGAACGAGGCCAGCATTACAATTGGCAGTCTGGGTAATGTGGGCAACCACGGAATCTGGAACGACGCGACATTTATTAACCAGGGCGCCGGACACATAAAAATAGACCGTTCAGTGCTCAGGGCGCTGATGAACAATGCTGATCCGCTAAAATCCATCAGTGCGACATTCAACAACGCAGCGGCAATCACGATTGGCGATAATTTCAGCGTCGGTGCAACGGGCATAGAGAATCTTGCGAATTTTCATAATTCGGGCAGTGCGGAAATTAAGATCCAGCGATCAACCGGAAGCGGCCTTTATAATGCATCAGGAGATTTTATCAATGACGCAAAAATTTTCATCGGCGTCACGCCAGGAGCCGGTAGCAACGGACTTGCGAACTGGGCCAATTTCACCAATAATGCCACCGGAAGCATTCATATTGACCAGGTTGGCAAATTTGGATTATACAATGCCGCGGGTACACTCAACAACGAGGGGGATATAATCATTGGCGAAGCAACTTCCGGCGGTGATACAGGCATAGAAAATCATGCTGTCTTAAACAATTCAAGTAACGGCGAGATCCATATTAATCATACGCTTAGCGCGGCGATTCACCACCTCTCCGGAAGCTTCACGAACGAGGGAGCGATTTACATGGGCGGCATAGGAACTATCGGCACGCATGGCTTATGGACAGAAACTAATTTTAACAATTCGGCAACGGGGAAAATCCATATTGACAAGACGAAGGCATATGGTGGATTAAGTCTGAACCACATTGATGGTCTTTTCACTAATTCGGGAGAAATCCGTTTGGGTGCGAATGGGACGAGTGGCTCGACGACCATTTTTATCAGTGGAAATGCAACCTTTAATAACAACACCGGCGCCCTGCTCACAGCCGACCGCAGTAGTGCTGTTTCAGTTGAGGTTAAAGGATTTTTCAACAATGCTGGTCGTTTGCAGATCGGGTCTTTGGCAAATGTTGGAAATTATGGACTCTATATCACCGGAACATTTACCAACAATACGGGTACTGACGGGTCTAGGGGCGAAGTCGAGATTTCTAATTCGGAAGTTTGCGCGCTTTATCTTACAAATACGCTGGTGAATAACGCCGATATCCACATCGGGGTTGCGGCAACCGTGGGCACATCCGGCATGGAAAGCCGGGGGGTCGTCCGAAACAATGCCGGCGGCAACATTCAGATAGATCGGTCAACCGTTGTAGGGCTCACACACGCAACCGGAACCTTTGAAAATGCAGGCACTTTGTCTATCGGTGGCAACGAGGCCGTTGGTCCTTCGGGCTTTATCAATAAGGCAACCTTCCGGAATCTGTCAGGTGGAACGGTTTCCGTTGATCGTACATTCCGCATGGCATTGCGAAACGATGCAGACTTTTCCAATGCGGGCAATGTCTCAATTGGGGCAATATCCACCGTAGGGCAAGTGGGTTTGGAAACCAATTCCACTTTTGATAACCTTACTGGCGGCCACGTCCGCATTGATAACGCTGCTGATATTGCTTTGTCCAATGCATTGGGCACATTCACCAATGAAGGAAATATCACCATCGGCGCGGCAACTGCGGTAGGACGCTACGGACTGGTAAATCGCGCAGCATTTAACAACAACGCAGGCCATATTCGCATCGATCGCAGTACGGATACAGGTTTGTATGCATCCGGCGGCACTTTCACGAACAAAGCGAAAATCACAATCGGTGGTTCTGAGGATGTTGGCGTTCACGGAATTTTTAATGAAGCTGCATTCATCAATAGCGAGGAAGCCAGCATTCACATTGATCGCACCACAGCGGCAGGCCTTCGTAATTTTGCGGGTACTTTTGCCAACACCGCAGTGATTGCCATTGGTGCAAATGCCAGCGTCGGAACTTACGGAATCCGCAATCAGTCAGCTTTTGAAAACGGTGCAGGAGGAAACATTGCCGTTGACAATGCTGATGAAGGCATTTTGGTTGAGAATAATACATTTACCAATGCAGGCAATGTTACTATTGGAGGCATAACCGCTGTCCCAACCTTGATCTCGAAGCAAGCGACAGGCAATTTCAGCAACGATAATGACGGCGTCTTGAAAGGGACCGGCCAAATTGCGGCATCGTCCTTTACGCACGCAGGGGGCACATTGTCGCCAGGTTATTCTCCGGGCAAAATCACTTTCCTGGGCAATCAGGATTTCAGTAACAGCACTATGCTGATTGAGATCAACGGTCGTGGCGCTGCTGGTGTGGATTACGATCAGATAGCCGTTCTAGGCAACGCCAGGCTAGGCGGCACACTGAAAGTGATCGTCAATTACACGCCAATGGACGGCGATGAAATTGTAATCCTGAATGCGACTTCCATTTCGGGTGAATTCAGTGTCGTAACGGGCATCAGTCGCTGGCGAATAGACAATTCGTCCGGTAACATGCTGAAATTGATTTACGACTCAACCCTGCCCGTCAATCTCGCTGAATTTAATGCAAAGGCTGCTGGCAATGGTGTACGGCTAAGCTGGCGCACTGCTACCGAAACCGACAACGCTGGCTTTTACATCGAGCGGAGTGTGAATGGTTTCAGCTGGCAGGACATTGGTTTTGTGGCTGGGAACGGAACCACGAAGAAAACGAACGACTATCTGTTCGGGGATGAAAATCCGTTCCCGGGCACCAATTATTATCGCCTTAGGCAAACGGATTTTGATGGCAGCATAGCGCACTCGCGGGTTAAAGCAGTTACCATTAATCTTGCGGACACCGACTTATACGTTTGGGCAGATACTGGGCGCACGGCATATGTGGTCAGTAAAGATGCGATTGAGCAGGTCACGGTGATCAATCTTTCAGGCAGGTTAGTGGCCAGTTCAGCTTCTTCGAGTGTGGATCTTGCACATGTTCCGCCGGGGATTTTGGTGATAAACGTAAAGACGAAAAATGGTCTCGTAACGAGGAAATTATTGTTGCCTTAACTTGTAAGAAGCTGTTTTGCAAGCAATTTTCGACAAAACGACACTTTCTTGATGACCCCATCAAAAGTTTGTGCGATGTAATAAGCCATCATTCAATTTAACCCAAATCCCGAAGCGCCATCACTGCGATGTGATCGGTCAGCAGGCTACATAGCCAAAAAATAGCCGCAAACTAATGTTGGATCAAAACTTGGGATCAACACGTCCTAATAGGGATGATCGTCATGAACTTTTAGACACTTGTAGCTTTAATCCCCTCCATAACGTTATATTTAACGCTTTAAAGGGTTTTGATTGCTATGGATATTTACAAGCGCAATAATGTTACGATTTTAGGCCAGGGTGTACAGCCAATGATCTTTGCCCATGGCTTTGGATGCGGGCAACAGATGTGGCGATATATTTGGCCGGCTTTTGAAAAAACGCATAAAATTGTGCTTTTTGACTATGTAGGAAGTGGGGGATCGGACAATACTGCATATAATCCGGAGCGTTACGGAAACCTGAATGGCTATGCACAGGACGTGCTGGACATTTGCAATGCGCTCGATTTGAGAGATTGTGTTTTTGTCGGACATTCGGTCAGTAGCGTCATTGGGTTGCTTGCATCTGTCAAGGAGCCCGAGCGGTTCGACAGCCTGGTTATGGTAGGGCCTTCCGCAAGATATATTGATGAAGCAGGTTATTTCGGGGGATTCTCACAGGCAGACATCGAGGAGCTTCTGGATACGATGGATAAAAACTATATCGGTTGGGCCAATTTTCTTGGACCCGCAATCATGAAAAACGATGAACGGCCCGAGTTGGCCGGGGAGCTTACGGATAGTTTCTGTTCCACCGATCCCATCATCGCCCGTCAGTTTGCACAAGCTACTTTTTTGTCAGATAACAGGACGGACCTGGCGAATGTGAAGCACCGTGCGCTCATTTTACAATGCTCCAACGACCTTATCGCACCGGTTGAGGTTGGGGAATATATCCATAAACAAATGCCGGAAAGTGTTTACCGTCTAATGCAGGCAACAGGACATTGTCCTCACCTGAGCGCACCCGACGAAACGGTTAGATTAATACGCGAGTTTCTGTCTTGAAAAACAATCCTTTGGAGCAGGCTAAACATATTTTACAAGAATTGCCTTGTGGCTGCGCAGTCCTTGACATTTCGGGCTCTCTTGCGTACACAAACCCAACATTATGCCAGCTTCTTGGCTCATCGGAGGATGCAGTCCGGGGAACAAGTATTGAAAGCATTCTGACAGTCGCCAGCCGCATTTTTTATCAGACACATTTCTTTCCCTTATTGAATTTAAAAGGAGAGGTCAGTGAAATTTTTATGACGCTCAAAACCGCAAACGGCACACATGTTCCTGTGATGGTGAATGCAAAAGTGAGTACTGAAAATGGAGAAACTGTTTATATATGTGTTTTTGCGCCAGTTTGGGAAAGACAGAAATATGAAGAGCAGCTCTTATCCGCCAAAAAAGCGCAGCAAAAGGCAATCGAAGAAAACACGATATTGAACGGGCTCAAAGCACAGCTCGAAATGAACCAGTACCAGCTCGACAGGAAGATATCCATTCTGCGGGAACGCAACAATGCGTATTTGCAGATGAGCAAAGTCTTCATGCACGATATGCAGGAGCCGTTGCGCAAGATCAGTCTTTTCCTTGATGCATTGTTTGGTAAGGACAGGGGCGAAGTTGCTTACGATGACCAGCGAAAGATTTCGATTATCCGCAAATCAATTCTGCGTTTGCGGCACATGACCAGGTCATTACTCGATTTTGTGCAGATCAGTGCCCCCGAAGAAAGCGTAACATTTCTGGATCCCAAACGGCTTATTATTGAAGCAAAGGAGGAACTAGAGAAAGAAGCCTCAGCATCAAATTTCAGCATCGATATTGGTGATTTGCCCCACTTTGAAGGCAGGGAATCGCAGATTAAAAGAGTTTTTATTGAATTAATAAAAAATGCGTTGCAAAACACGCTTGCCGATAGGCCATTGAATATTCAGGTTACCGCGGTTATGGTTCAGGAAAACGTTTACCAGCACCAAACGGATAAATACAGATATACCGACCATATACAAATGGAAATTAAGGACAATGGTTCCGGTTTCGAGGGGCAGTACGATTCGTATGTTTTTGGGCTCTTTAATAAGATCGATGCGCGATCGGGCGGAGCTGGCCTTGGATTGGCTTTATGCAAACAGGTGATATCAAATCATTACGGCACCATTAAGGCGCAGGCTGAACCAGGGAAAGGGGCCTGCATAACTATTGTTTTGCCAATCAGGCAATCGGCAGGGTAAGTAAAACAGTCGTTAGGCTGCCAGGAAGTTTACGAGACAATCAATAATATAATGTCTTTGATAAACTTCCTGGCAGTTGTTGATCGGTCATAGATCAGCTATATCCCGGATTTTGTAATAATTTTTACATAAGCTTCTGCAACATTGCCAATAGCGCTGGGATGTCCGTCAAGTTCCTCCGCAGTCGCATCATTATAGATCAAAAAGGCAGTTAAGCCACGAAAAGCAGCAGGTTTTAATCCAGACCCGGTATCAACGATCTGGTACAGGTAAGATAGCTCGAAAGTATGTTCCGCAGTTCCGCCAACCGGGATAGCAAGGGGAACAGAGCTGCCAACCTGAAAGCTTTCACCAGGTGTGGTCAGCGCGAGAACGCCTGAGACGTGTTGCGTATAACGCAACTGGTAACCCGCAACAACCGGAAATGAAGGTGTCGCAATCCGCTTGATCGTAGCTTTCACATCATATTTCAATAAACCGATCTGGTCTACTGCCACAGCCGTTGGATTGGTGTCCTCCTTCGCAGCTGATCTTGTTAAGGTAATCTCGCTGGAAGTAGGGGTAACGTCGCCGATGACGGCACCATTCTTGTCGTAAAAGGTCAGCTTTTCAATCTTAAACTCGCAGGGATAAGCGCGTGGTATTGCAGCATTGGTTGCCAGCATACATTCAGATTCGGGGAAATTTGGAACTTCCGGTATTTCATGGTCTGTACAGGCGAGCGCAATGCCTAAAAGGCAAATGCTACTTAAAGAAAATGCTTTGCTGATGGTCGGGAATGCTTTCATAACTGCTCTGTTTTGTTTTTAGTTAAGAAACGTTATGATAATGATAGTCAACTCTTTATAGTGAAACAAAGATCCTCGTGGCTAATGATTGACATTCTTATTTTACGGTCTTCCAAAAACAGGTTGTATCATTTTAGTTTTTATAGGGCAAGAAATTGCAATTAGACTTTTACAGCATTATCTTGTATTCCTGCTATTCCTTATCGGCCCATTCACATGACTTTTACTAACAGAAGGCACTTTTTGTCACAGGTTTCGTTCGCTGCTGCTGCTCTTGCCACAAGCGGATTTGGATTTACATCGCATGTCAAGCGGGACGGATTTGTTGAAGTCGAAATCGCGCCGGGGAAATTGCGGGGCGTGCGCTACGAGGGGGTGAACATATTCAGGGGCATCCCCTACGGTGGCAAAGTTTCAGGCGACAGGAGATTTCGCAGGCCCGCTCCCGTAGAGCCCTGGACGGGTGTTCGCAGCTCCGTTTTCGGTGCGCCGGCAATGCAGCCTCCAAGGCATAATGAGCCTGCCCCGGCAGAGGATTGTTTGTTTTTAAATGTCTGGACACCGGGAAATGATGATAAAAAGCGTCCGGTCATGTTTTACAGCCACGGCGGCGGGTTTGTGATCGGTTCCGGCGCGTCGCAGAGCCAGGACGGATCCAATCTTGCGCGGAATTTTGATGTAGTCGTAGTCCAAACCAATCACAGGCTAGGCCTGCTCGGATTTCTCTATCTGGACGAAATCGCAGGCGCAGACTATGCAGGTTCGGGTAATATGGGGATGCTGGACATCGTCGACGGTTTGAAATGGGTGCACGAAAACATTGCCCGGTTTGGCGGAGATCCTGATAACGTGATGATTTTTGGAGAGTCCGGTGGGGGAGCGAAAACGTCCTGCCTGTACGCAATGCCAACGGCAGCGCCCTACTTTAACAAAGCTTCCATTGAAAGCGGCCCGGGCGTGCGGATGACCACCAAGGAAGCGGCGGCCCAAACAACGGCAATGCTTTTACGGGAGCTGAACATACCATCTAAGGATTGGAGAAAGTTGCTGGATGTGCCCGCAACCGATTTGCTGGCCATACAAGCCAAGCTGCCATTTGTCCCCCCATTTATAGATAAAGAAACGAATAAAACCGCGCAGCCAGGTGCAGGCGGCTTTGGTCCGGTTGTTGACGGAAATGTTCTGCCTCATCATCCATTTGATCCTGCGGCACCGGAAATATCAAAGGACAAACCGCTGCTTGTGGGGTGGAATGAAGATGAGTATAATTTCTTCATATGGCAACGAAAAGAAACCGATCTGGTAAAAATGGACTTTGATGGTTTGCATAAAAAACTTGAACCCTTCCATGGTGCGGACACAGGGAAAATGATCGAAACATATCGGAAAACCCGCCCGGATGCCTCAGCAATTGACATTTTCGTAGCTATTTCATCCATTGCAATGATGGGACTGGGTTCAATAGATATTGCTGAGAAAAAAGTTAAACAGAACGGAGCACCGGTTTATCTATACAATTTCGGGTACAAGTCAGAAAAAAAGATCCTGAATACAGACTATCCCATGGGCACGCCACATGCCATGGACATTAGTTTCAAATTCAACAATGAAGTTCCACCGAAAAACCCGTCACAACCAAGCGAAAGCTTTTTCGGAGGGAAAAAGCCTGAAAGGTTTGTGGCTTCTCACCATTTTGCAGAATTATGGACAACCTTTGCGCGAACAGGAAAACCGGCCGCCAAAGATGTGCCGACATGGCCTGCCTACAACTTGAAAGATCGCCCGACCATGCGCATTGATACGAACTGTGAAGTCATTAATAACCGTTTCGGAGAAGAGCTTGCGATGTGGAGATCGATTAAGAAGGCATAGCAGCTTAATTTTCCATTTCCACTTACTTTTTCAAATCAATTCAAATCTTTTAGCATCCGGTATTCGTTCGGAGATTGACCGACGCGCTGCTTAAACAACCGGCTGAAATGCTGGGGATATTTAAAACCTAGTTCAAATGCTATCTCATTCACCGATTTACTGCCATCGAAAATTTTCTCTTTCGCAGCCTCAATCACTTTGGCCTGAATGTATTCCTGCGCAGTCTGACCGGTTTCTTTTTTAATCAAATCACCAAAATATTTTGGTGACAGGTTTAGCTCACTGGCACAATATGCGACGGACGGCAGTCCAATGGTGTGAGGTTTGTCCGATGTGAAATAACTGTTCAGGACGCTTTCGAATTTTGCCAGCACACCCCTGTGAACTGTGTCGCGGGTAAGGAATTGGCGGTCGTAGAAGCGTATGCAGTAGTCCAGGAATAATTCAATATTAGCCACAATAAGCTTTCTGCTGTGCTTGTCAATAGCGTGTTCCAGTTCATATTTTATTTTACCAAAACAATCCATTACAATCTGTCGCTCACGTTGCGACAAATGAAGTGCTTCATTGACTTGATAGCCAAAGAATGAAAATTCGTTCATTTTAGTATTGAGCGAAGTTCCGTGCAGCAAATCAGGGTGAAAAACCAGCGCATGTCCTTTCGGCTGATAAAGTTCGCCGTCATTTTCAACAGTGAACACCTGGCCAGGGGACATGAAAACGAGCGTTCCTTCCTGGTAATCGTAATATTCCTTCCCATATCGCAAGTCGCCGCATACAACATCTTTCAAAAAGACACCGTAGCATCCCATGTATTGGCTTGACTTCCGTCTGGGATTTGCTGTTGACAGATCGATCACAGTGACCAGCGGGTGCAACGTTTCCTGCTGATTGTATGCATTGTATTGAGTGACAGAATCAAACCGAATTAAGTCTTCCATGGGCAGGTAAATTTGAGTGATGCTAAATTACGGATTTCGGAACGGCGTCGATCAAAGGGCCGGGCAAAACAGGAATATTGGTAGATATTTCGGTAATCTGTATAACAGGGATGCAGGGCTGAGGCCGGAACTTTGTATAACCACGGTTATGCTGCAATCGCTGCTGGCGTTTATCTGCCTGCCGCCGCCGTCCATGAAGCGCTTTTTTAATTAAACCAAATGCGGGAGGCTATGTAAGATCCTAACTATTGTTTTATTAGTTATATTTAATAAAGCATTGGCTGATAGTAAAACCTTGAAAGTGATAGTCTGGATATAAAGCAGATTCTAGAGAAAGCATCCGGAGCAAAAAAAACAAAAACTAACTCACCATGGCGAAGGTCACATTAAACATCAACAACAAGGATTATCCAATGGAGGCTGATCCGCAAATGCCACTTCTCTGGGCGATCCGGGATCTGGCCGGTTTGAAAGGCACCAAGTATGGATGCGGCGTTGCCCAGTGCGGCGCCTGTGTGGTGCACTTAGATGGAGAAGCAGTCCGGTCATGTGTGACTAAGGTAAGCCGCGCAGCAGGCAAAAAAGTCGTGACGATTGAAGGGTTGTCGGAAACCAATTCGCATCCGGTGCAAAAAGCCTGGCAGGAAATTGATGTGCCGCAATGTGGCTACTGCCACTCAGGCCAGATCATGTCAGCCGCCGTGTTGCTGCGCGAAAAGCCTAATCCAACCGACCAGGATATCGACGATGCCATGGCAGGTAACATTTGCCGTTGCGGCACGTATCTGCGCATTCGCAAAGCCATTCATACAGCTGCTGAAATGCAGAAGAAGACTGCTGCGAAAAGCTAATTCCATCCACCTCAATTTTACGTCATGAAGCAAGATCCGGAAACCCGAAGGGGCTCTTTCCTATCCATAAAGACGGCCGTGGTGTTGTCCATATTCCTTATCGCCGCGGGAGCATCCGCGTTCAGGAATGACAATGTGCCGCCAGAAGAAGTCAAGATTAGCATGATAGACCGGGATAGTATCGAATCTGTCAAGGCTTTTGAAACGGTTTATAAAACACTCATGAGCCCGCGTTGCATGAACTGCCACCCGGCTGGAGATGTACCGCTGCTAGGTGACGACAGTCATCTGCATACCATGGGACCCAAACGAGGGGTTGACGGCAAAGGCGTCTACGCAATGAAATGTTCCAACTGTCACCAGGAAACCAATACACCTGGGCTCCATACGCCTCCCGGAAACCCGGATTGGCATTTGCCGCCAGCCGCCATGAAAATGGTTTTCGAGGGCAAAAGCGCTCACGAGCTAGCCGAACAATTGGTTGATAAAAAGAAAAACGGTAACAAGGATATTAAAAAGCTGATCGAGCACGCCGATGACGGACTTGTCCTTGCCGGGTGGAATCCAGGAGAAGGCAGGACTTTGCCGCCAGTTACCCACGCCGAATTTAAAAAAGCCTGGATAACCTGGCTTAAAACGGGCGCATATGCACCTAAAAAGTAACGTCCATACACTAGAAAACATCATCAACATGGAAAACCAGACCGTATCCCGAAGAAATTTCTTAAAACGACCGGCATGACTAAGGGCCGTAATTCCTCATGCGTTGCAGAAGAAAGTTGGAAACTGACCTTTAAAACAAATTGTCATCATGAACAAAGATAATACTGCCTTAAATAGGCGCTCGTTTCTGAAAGCTTCCATCTTGTCTGGTGGAGGGATGCTGCTGACTGTTAGTTGGTTATCCGGTTTTAAATCCGCTGATGAAGCGGAGGCGCTAAACGTTCCGGAGCAGTGGGCGCGATTGAATGGATATATCCACATTATGCCGGATAATAAGGTAAAACTCATTTGTCCCAATCCCGAATTTGGGCAAAATGTGATGACATCTTTGCCAATGATGCTGGCGGAAGAACTGGATGCGGACTGGAAAAATGTGACGGTGGAAATGGGGCCGCATGATCCCGCAAAACTGGGTGCGCAATTTACCGGTGGAAGCAATTCCGTGAGAATGTATTGGAAACCGCTTCGGGAAGCCGGTGCAGCTGCAAGACAAATGTTGCGGGAAGCGGCTGCCCAGACCTGGAATGTCCCGGTCGGAGAGGTAACTACCAAAGCTGGTGTGTTGTCACATCCGAGTGGAAAATCTGCAAAATATGGAGAGATGGCCAGCAAAGCAGCCAAAGTTTCTGTGCCTAAAGAGTTGCAACTGAAAGCGCCAAAGGATTTTACAATTGTCAGAAAGTCCAAAAAGAATGTAGAAATACAGAAGATCACATCTGGCAAGCCGCTCTTTGGATTGGATTACAGCGTTGACGGTATGCTGATCGCGATGATCCAGCATCCACCTGCTTTTGGTATGAAACTGAAATCTTTTGATGCCGCAGAAACGATGAAAATGCCGGGCATAAAAGATGTTTTTAGCGTGAAATTGTATGAAGACGGCTTCGAGCAAGGAGGTTTTGATACCCGTACATTCAATGAGTTACTGGTAGTAGTGGGCGAAAATACCTGGGCGGTAATGAATGGCCGTAAAAAACTGGTCGTCGACTGGGAGGCTGCTGGTGATATCAAAGATACGATAGGAGGCAGGGGTGGAAAAAGGGAGGTTATCGTGCCGGGTGCCTTGGAAAGTACAACCTCGCAAATGCAGCAGATGCAGGAATATGCAGCAAAACCAGCCCAGCAATTAAGAAAAGACGGCGACCCGGAATCGGCATTCAATAATGCAGCCCAGGTGATCGAAAGGACTTATAATGGGCCGTTTCTGGCGCATAACTGCATGGAGCCTATGAATTTCTTTGCCCATGTGACCGATGAAAAAGCGCTGCTGGCAGGTCCTCTGCAAGCCCCTGGCTGGACAGAGCCTACACTTTCTAAACTGCTGAACTTGCCTGCTGATAAAATAGAAATACAGATGACCCGCATGGGCGGCGGATTTGGACGCAGGGCTTATGGACATTATCTCTATGAAGCTGCCCTGATTTCGAGGAAAGTTAAAGCACCAGTCAAATTGATGTACACCCGCGAGGATGATATGACCTACGGGATTTACCGTCCCATGTACACAGCGACTTACCGTGCAGCTTTGGATACCAATAAAAATCTGATCGCATTCCATGTAAGAGGTGGCGGGATCCCTGAACATGCGATACATGCCAACCGTTTTCCAGCGGGAGCTGTGGATCATTATCTGGCTGAGGGTTGGCAGATCCCATCCAACATTACGATCGGAGCATTCCGGGCGCCACGCTCCAATTTCAATGCGGCTGCCGAGCAGTCTTTCCTGGATGAGGTGGCCGAGGCCGCCGGCAAAGATCCGATCGAATTCAGGTTGGAGCTTTTGAAAAGGGCGAAAGAAAATCCGGTGGGAAAAAACAATGAATATGACGCTGACCGGTATGCAGGGGTTTTGAAACTGGTGCGTGATAAATCGAACTGGAATAAGCCTGGTAATGAGAAATATAACCGCGGTGTGGCCGCCTATTTTTGTCACAATTCCTATGCGGCCCACGTTGTGGATATGGTAACCCGGGATGGCCAGCCTTATGTGGAACGGGTGTACAGTGCAATGGATTGCGGGATTGTTATCAACCCCGATGCCGCAACTAATATGGTGCAGGGAGCAGTTGTGGATGGCATAGGAAATGCTTTTTACGGAGCATTAACCCACAAAGACGGAGCTGCCCAACAGACGAATTTCAGCAACTACCGAATGATCCGCATCAACGAAGCGCCCAAAAGCATCGAAGTGCATTTTGTGCAAAACGATTTGGATCCGACGGGTTTAGGAGAGCCTCCATTCCCACCGGTATTTGGCGCTGTGGCGAATGCGTTGTACAAGAACAAGGGCAAACGTTTCTACAACCAGCCCTTCATGGGCGAAATGGACAAGGCAATATGAATATATGGTATGTAACCAAAAAAACCGGGAATTATAAATCCAATGGGCTTGCTGGCACGGTATTCGTAATTGCTTAGGTTTTTCAACAAATAAAAAACTATCATGGCAACTACAACAAGTGGAACAAGCGTAATAAATGATCTGATTGAAATTAATAATGACCGAGTAGCAGGATTTGAGAAAGTGATTGCGGATATTAATGATGAAAATATTGACCTGAAAGCACTTTTTCAAGAATACGCGGAACAAAGCCGGAAATACGGACAGGAGCTGGCTGCAATCGTTGGTTCAGTTGGAACAGTTGATGAAGTAGAAACTGGCAACAGCGTGAGCGGGACATTGCACCGCGTATGGATCGACGTGAAATCGTTATTTGGTGGAAGCGATCGCGCAAGCATCCTTTCGGAAGCGGAACGTGGCGAAGATGCAATCAAGAAGGCTTACCAGGATGCATTGAGTTCCAGCGACCTGCCTTATAACGCAGTAGACACGATCAGGACTCAGGCGCAAGGAATTAACTCTGCACATGACAAGATTAAAATGCTTCGTGATGCTGCAAAAGCATAAGTAATGAAAAAATTTTCGAAACCGTCCTTTTTTAAGGGCGGTTTTTTTTTGTTTAATTTTCAATCTTCTGATCTATTTTTGAAACAAAAAACGGGTAAGATGGTCTTTGAAAATTCGAATGAAATCCTGAGTCTTTACGAGCTTGATCCGGTCAATAGTCATATTATTAAAGATGTGCGTGAAACGGATATGACATTCATCTGGAATGTGGCCGAACGCATGGACATCACCATTGATAAAGTCCCCTTTCACCTCAGCAAAAACCAGATCATCTTTCTGACAGAATTTCACAGGATAGACAGCATAGCAATCGAATCTGCCAGGATGGTCAGGTTCAACCAGCCTTTCTATTGTGTTGTAAATCATGACAACGAAGTAGGCAGTAAAGGACTGCTGTTTTTTGGCGCAACAGGCGTTCCCATTATCACTATAGACGATGCCAGGGTGCGGGACTTTGAGTTGTCGTGGGAAATATTCTGGTCTGAAATGCGTAAAACCGATATTTTGCAACAAGACATGCTGCAAGCGCTGTTGAAAAGGATGCTCATTCTGTCCGTACGGATATTACGGCAGTCTAATAATCTCAGTAAGCTCGACAAAACCCAGGGTGAGATTGTGAGGGAATTCAACTATCTGGTAGACAAACATTTCGCTGTGCATCACGATGTGGCTTTTTACGCTGCTCAGCTTAACAAATCCCCTAAAACACTTTCGAACCTGTTTTCTCTGGTCTCCACACGAACCCCATTGAACATTATCCACGACCGCATTATGATCCACGCCAGACGGCAGATTAATTACAGCAATCTGTCGATCAAGGAGATTGCTTACGAGCTTGGCTACGATAATATTCAAACTTTCAGTAGGTTCTTTAAAAGCAAGGAAGGCGTATCGCCGGGCCATTATCGGGAGAAATTGGAGCAGCCCATGCTGCAATAGGGAAAAATTGCCAACTGAACGGGAATTTTTACCTAACAAAACCATTTTTAAATGATGCATCTTTAAGCCATGAAATCAATGCGATTTCTTCACTCAAAAACAGCATCATGAAAAAAATAGCAATTAATGGTTTTGGCCGCATCGGACGTGCCGCATTGAAGATAATCTTTGAAAATAATGACCTGGAACTGGTAGGTGTCAATGACCTTATGAGCATTGAAAACGCAGCCTATCTCCTCAAATATGATAGTAACTACGGTAAATACGAAAAAGAGGTTAAGGTCGAGGGCGATTCCCTGATAATTGGTGGAAAACCTGTCAAATATCACAGCATACGGGAAATTGAGAACCTCCCTTGGAAATCGCTTGGGGTAGATGTGGTAATAGAAAGTACAGGCTTTTTTACCAATAATGCAGATGCCGAAAAGCACATTCACTCCGGCGCCAAATTTGTGGTTATTTCGGGACCGACCAAAGATACGCCCACAGTCGTACACGGCGTAAATACAGAAGAAGGCAAAGTGTCCATTTTCTCCTGCGCAAGTTGTACAACCAATAGTATCAGCCCGGTAATTGAAATACTTGGCCGCAGGCTCGGTATTAAAAAAGCCATTCTGAACACAACCCATGCATATACCGCTTCGCAAACGCTGGTGGATGCGCCTTCCAAAAGAGAGCCGCGTATGGGACGTGCCGCTGGCATTAACCTGGCTCCGGCTGCCACTGGTGCGGCCATCGCAACCACCAAGGCCCTCCCTCAGTATGCAGGCAAGTTCGACGGTATCGCAGTGCGTGTGCCAGTGCCGGTAGGCTCGATTTCCGACATTACATTCATAGCGGAGCGTCCGACGACGGTTGAAGAGATCAACCAGATCCTTACAGAAGAAGCTGCAACTGAGCGGTATGAAAAAGTCGTTGCGGTAACCGATGAGCCACTTGTTTCAAGCGACATTGCCAAAAGCCCTTTTGCGGCCATCGTCGACCTGGAAATGACACGGGTTGTTGATGGAGATCTGGTGAAAGTGATGGCCTGGTACGACAACGAATGGGGATTTACAAATCAAATGATCAGACAAATTCAGTCACTATAAAGTGGCCGGGTTAAAGCTGATTCGAACAGGACTGCCATGAACTACTCCAAGCTTGCATTTACCGACGGGATTAAAGCCATCCAACAAAGAATGGGTAGCCGCAATACTTATGAGCGCGTAGAAAAAATGAGTTTCAAAGAAGGTCTTACAGCCGTAGAAGCCAATTTTATCGCTCAGATGGACAGCTTTTACATGGCAACTTATGGAGAGAACGACTTCCCGTATATCCAGCATCGCGGCGGGCCGCAGGGGTTTATCAAAATTATTGATAGCAACACCATTGGAATCGTTGATTTCAGCGGGAACCGGCAATACATTTCGGTTGGAAATATAGGGAAAAATCCAAAGGTTTCGCTGATCCTGGTCTCATACCCGATGCAGGCGCGACTGAAAATTTATGCGGAAGCAGAAATCATAGAGATCGGGGATAATCCTGATCTCTATGATCTGCTCAAACCGGAAGATTACAAATTCCGGCCCGAAAGAATGATGGTTTTTCATATCAAAGCCTACGACTGGAACTGTCCGCAGCACATTACCCCAAGGTATACGGAGCAGGAAATGCAACCTATGTTGAAAGCACAAAATGAATATATCCAACAGCTTGAGGATGAAATAAAGGCGCTCAAAAATTAGTCTTCAAGGACCATACCGAGGTTGCGCCGATGGTAGGCGGCGGCCTGCAACTTTCACATGCATCGTGTTCACGATTTCGGGAACAGCTTCCCCAGCATACAGGCCCGCGAAATCATTGGATATATCAATAAAAGGAAAATTAGGTGCAGATATGGTGATGCCGACCTTGGAATAGTTCTTGGAAAGCATAGGAACCTTATGTAATATAATTTAAAGCATGCGAAATCATACTAATTACGGATCCTCCAAAAGCCGGGAAGCGCCTTTGCCTTTGGAAATTTTCCAGGACGATCTGCCAAGGGCCGTTATCAGACCGAACGAGTATTTGCTGCTCGATGGAGAGTGGAAATTTGCCGTAGATCCGAACGACAGGGGAGTTGCCGAAAACTGGTTTGTTCAGCACACTTTTACGCAAACCGCGCACTGGCCCGGCAGTGTAGAACAGCATCTGGCAGCGTCGCAGCATGAAGGTTCTCCCTGGAAGGACAAGATCGTAGTTTGGTACGAAAGAGATTTTCAAAGGCCTGAATATGCATCTTCGGGTGAGGAAGACGACACCATTCCGCAGCTCACTTTTGGGGCTTGCGGATATGAAACGCAGGTTTGGCTGAATGGTAACCCATTATTAACCATTGAAGGTGAGCAGATCCATGTTGGCGAATACACTTCTTTTTCTTACGAACTGGAAACGCTGCGACCGGTTAACCGGCTTACAGTGCGGGTTGCGAGCAGTATGGACGCTGATATTCCACGAGGAAAGCAGGAATCGCATGTTTACAAACGTGGCGGCATCTGGTACCAGACCTTTACAGGCGCAGTAAGAAGCATTTGGCTGGAAAATGTAGAGAGAAACCGGCTGCGTTCCAGAGTAGGCGTTGTGAGTATCATTGAAGATAACCTGGTAAGGTTTACACTCACTACCCGTATTCATGACCCTGGTTTGTATAAAATAAAATTGTCTGTTTTCCTGCCGGACACAGGGGGAGAGGAGGGTCTGGTGGCTGAGGATGAATTTCCGCTCATGCTGGAAGCCGGGCAAAAATCGCAGCGGCTCGTACTGGATGTTCCAGGCGCACTGCTATGGTCACCGAATGAACCGCATCAATACCGGTTGGTGGCACAGCTCGTGAATGAACAGGGCGCTATCTCCGAAATTGAGACAAAGTTCGGTCTCAGGAAGTTTGAGGCAAGAGGCAGTCATCTCTATCTGAACAATCAGCCGATTTATCTGGATGGCATTCTATACCAACCTGGTAACGCCAGTTATGACCAGATCAAAAGGCATTTGCTGGCGATGAAGGAGCTGGGTTGCAACCTGGTCAGGATACACATTGCCGGGGTCGATCCGCGTATTTATAAGCTTGCCGATAAAATTGGGATGCTCCTATGGGTTGAAGTGCCCAGCCCGCATCAGTCTACATTAAAAAGCCGGGAAAACCATCAAGCCGAACTTATGCGGATGCTGGCTTTGATCGGCACGCATCCGTCTGTTGTTATCTGGAGCTTGTACAATGAAGACTGGGGCGCACAGGACATTGCCTACAACCAGGACACGCGCAAGTACATTGTCAATATGTACCATTATATGCAACTCGCTTTTCCCCAGTTTTTGGTTGTCGATAATGATGGTTGGCAGCATATTTCGTTTGAAGGAAGGCTTAAATCTGACCTCCTTACCGCACATTTATACACCCCGGACCTGGCACACTGGCAATGGATGCTCGATGAGCTGACCAAGGGAAACCTGGACACCGTTGCGGCTTTTCCGCTTGTTGTAGGTGATCCGTTTTTTTACCGGAAGCAGGTGCCGCTGATCGTAAGTGAATGGGGAGGCTTTGGCTTCGAAAACTACGGCGGGCCGGTAGACGACACAGATCGCGCTAACCAGATCACCCTTTTCAAGAAAGAACTGGGGAAAAGGTCTGTTGCCGGAGATGTGTATACCCAGGCAACAAACATCGAGAATGAACGTAACGGATTGATTGATTTCGAAACCGGCGCGCTGAAAGTGCCGGCAGGACTCCTTGCCTCAAAGCCACACACCTAGTTTTTAGCCCGAATTGCGCCGATTTCTCTGGCTGAAACAACATTTGTATTGCTGGAAAATTTTGATCTCGCGTAAAAAACGATGTCAGAAAGTTGCTCATCCGTTAAAAAGCCAAATCCAGGCATTCCTTCGCCAGATGCAGACTGCGAACCTTTGAGCAGGAACGGGATGAGTACAGTGTTCTCGCCTGACAATCTGGATGAGGTTACCAGTGAAGGAAAAGAGCCCGGAACACCCCGCCCATCCGCTTTGTGGCAGGATTCACAGAAGTTGGCAAATAAGGAAGCCGTAGATTGTTTGTCGGCTTGCTTCGCTGTCTTCACCATGCGTCTGTTTTTTGGAATTACACCGCTTTTGCTGATTCGAATGATCCGGTCATCGGTTGTGACCGGAAAGTTGGCGGGCGGGTTCCAGTCCCGGTTGCTGGTGGAAATGTAAATATCACCTGCGGGAGAACCACAAACATCGCGCAACCTGCCAAACTTTTGACTGAATATAATGTCCTCGCTTAATATCTTTTCCTGTTTTGCATCCAGCTTGAGCACACGCAAACTTTGGCCTTTCAAAGTGCTTAACAGTAAAGCATTTTTCCATTCTGGAATGTTGCCGTCATAAAAGTCCATTCCGGCGGGAGCAATGGTGGGAGTCCAGGCTTTCACGGGGAATATCGTTTCACGGGTTTCGGAATGTTTCTTTTCTTCCGGCATATCACTGAATCCGGCCAGGTTAGGCCAGCCATAGTCTCCACCTTTTGCAACTAAGTTCACTTCATCATCCGTTGCGTCACCATGCTCAGCGATGAACAGGTTGCCGTTTTTTGTGTAGGTCAGTCCTTGCGGAACACGAAAACCCATGGCCCAGGCCGGGCTTCCGGGATGCGGATTATCAGCGGGAATAGTGCCGTCCAGGTTCAACCGAAGCACTTTTCCATTGGTAAATGCTGGATTATGAATAGTTTCCTTTTGTTTCAAATCGCCAGTCGCCCAAAGTAATTTACGGTCTTTTGAGATCACCAATCTGGAACCGTTATGGCCGAGATAGCCCGGAATTTGCTTTAATAAAACAGGTTCAATCAGCGCCTTGCCATTATAAGTGTACCGAACAAGTTTCGAAACGATAACAGAATCGGGCTGAATATGGGTGTAGTTGATAAAAACATGCGGGTTCGTTTTCCAATCCGGATGCAGGACCATGCTCATCAGTCCGAGCCGTTTTCTGTAATAATCCTTGATCTGCAATAGTTCCGTAGTCTGGCCGGTCTTGGGATTGAGCCTGCTGACCTTGCCGTCGTGGTCGGTAAACCATATCATATTATCAGGCCCCCAGACCATTTCCCAAGGCACATTCAAGTTTTTAGCAATGGTTGTAATGTCCAGAATCGTGGAATCCAGCTCTAACTTTTCTGTTTTGAAACCAGGAAACTGCTGCGGCCGGTAGGCAAACGAAGCGATCAACAAGGCAGCCACGCCCGAAAGCGTGGCCATCATATATAACGTTTTTCTCATCCGGCTACTCTTCAAAATAATGGTAAAAAACTTCCGGCAGTTTGCTGCCCAGCGAAAGCCAGTCTGCGGCGAGCGGTGCCTTTTTTAGCCCCTCCACCCACTCATAATTGAGCTCGTAAACCAACGCCTCTATGCCGAATCTTTCCATAAATCCCTCTCCTAATGTGCCCGGATTACGAAATCCTGGCTTGGTGGAGCCTTCGGTATACCAGGTGTATTTCCTCAAAAGACTATCCAGTTTTGCCATATTGGCGCGGTAAGCCGTAATGTCGCCGTCGGGCCGGCTAATGTGCAGGTTTCCGCCCGCATCATTATGAACGTCAATACCGAGATCAGGCTTTTTACCCGAGGCGCCCATTTTAGTCAACCATTTTTCCAGGTAATAATTTTCAGGCGCAATGAGCGAATCCGCCGCCTTGTCCCATTTCCTGTTCAGGTCATAACCATTAGCATTGAACCGCGTTTTCCCACGTGCAACGCCATCCTTATTGGTCATCGGCAGAATGTAAACGCAATATCGTTTGAGATACAGCTTCATTTCTGCATCGTCTTTCAGCAAACGGTCTATCAATCCTTCCAGCGTCCAGTTACCACCGGCTTCGAATGCATGCGCACGGCCTCGCAGGAAAATCCGCTTCGGTGCTTTTTCATTCCCTATCTTGATGATTTCTAATGACCGGCCCTCTGCTGTTTTGCCAATAGGCGTGATGGTCACCAGTTTATGGTTTTTGATTCTTGCCAAAAGCTTGTCCAGGTCGCTGATCCGGTAAGGTTCAATGCTCGCGATAAACACGCTCGCCGCAGGCATTTTAAGCTTAATCTGCATACGGTTTCCCTCAATATACTCAGTAGGGCGGCTTTCCCAGGTTTTGCCATCGGTGGAAAGCACAATGGGCGATTGTTTGGAGATCGGGCTGGCGTGGATGTTGTTCCAGATATTATCAAAATTTTGCAGGATCAATGTCACCTCTTTTCCCACCGGAGCCTCCACTTTGAAGTGCCAGTGGTTATTAGCCCGGTTCTGGGAAAACCGCTCGTGATCGTAAACCAGGCTAATGATAATTCTGCCGGCAGAATCGGCTTCCCAGTTGAGCGGAGAGGCATTTTCGAAACCGGTATGGATGAAAACGTCGGGTGCCGGAGTGGCATCCTTCGGCGTTTGCGCGCTGGCAGAGCTCATTATTTTGAAAAAACAAAAAATGAAAACCGCCAGCGACTTGAAAGCATTTTTACCAAACATATAGAAACTGTTTTAAAAAGTATAACCAGGATTTTGCTTGATCCCCTGAGGGTTCACATCGATCTGTGTCTGCGGGATCGGGAAAACGGCATTGAATTCGGCCACAGCAGGGGCTTTGAAATGCTGGTTCATAACCGTGACTTCTCTGCCTGTGCGCACGAGATCAAACCACCGGTGGCCTTCAAAAGCGAGCTCGACCTGCCGCTCATGCTCGATCGCCAGCGCAAATGCGGCTTTCGACATGTTAGCGGGAAGCGACGCCAGTTTCGCCCGCTTTCTCACTGCATTGATCGCGCCATATGCTTCGGCGGTCGGGCCGTTTCCTGCCTCGTTGATGGCTTCCGCGTACATCAGCAACACGTCTGCGTAGCGCAGCACCGTCCAGTTGTTATCCGCGTCGCCTTCTGAAAATGGCGTATCCTGGTATTTTAATGTGTAGGGATCGGCTACAAATTTGCCCGTCGCCGCATCGGTATAGCCGGTCGCCAGTGATGCGGCTTTCCGCGCGTCCCCCGGTTCGTAGGCAGCCACCATATCAGCCGTAGGGTTATTTCTGCCTCCCGCAAAACCGACCTTAATGACATTTGTTCCTGAATTCCGGGGCGCGAAATTGTTGTAAAAACTGCTCCCCGTGCCCGTTCCTCCTTTTTTAAACTGCACTTCAAAAATCGATTCCTGGTGATTGGCATTCGCAACAGGCCAAAGGGTTGCATAGTCGTCCAGCAATTTGTAATTTCCCTGGTCGATCACCTCCTTCAGCTTGTCCTTCGCTTTTGTAAAATCTCCAATTGTCAGATAAACTTTACCCAAAAGTGCCTTTGCCGCACCTTTTGTCGCTTTGCCAATTTCAGCTCCGGTGTAAGCGAGCGGAAGCTTTTGCTCAGCTTCGGCAAGGTCGGCGATGATCTGGTTGTAAACTTCTGCCTTCGCAACCCTCGACTGATTATAACCCTCTGAAACGGACCTGGTTTCGGACAAAACCAACGGCACGTCACCGAATGTGCGCACGAGATTGAAATATTTCAGAGCCCTCAGAAACTTCACTTCAGCTACGAAGCGCTCGCGGAGTGCCTGGTCCATGGAGGCGCCATTAATGTGATCCAGAACTGTGTTGCAAGCCAGGATTCCGCGGTAAGTGTCGATCCACATGAGCCGGATAATCTCGTTCGTCGAAGCCATTTTAAATTGGTCCAGCTCAGCGTCGGGCAGGTTTCCGCCGACTTCGAAGTTCATCGTGTTGTCGGAGCGGACCTCGGAAACATTGTAATAAGCATAACCATATTCGCCGGGCGAAGCCAGCATTCCATAAGCCGCATTTACCGCAGCCTGCATATCGGCTGCATTTCTGTAAAAATTACTCACATTGGTCGCATCCCTGGGCGCCAGTTCCAGAAAGTCCGAACAGCCGGCGGCGAGCATGCTTAAAGCACTCAGGATATATGTATTAAATTTCATATTCATATCAATTTTAAGGGCTGCTAATTAAAATGTCAGGTTCAATCCAAGCGTGAATGTCCGCGCGAGCGGATAGCCATTGAAGTCCACACCAGGTGTGAGCGAGCTGCTGCCGTTCAGGCTTTGTTCTGGATTGTAACCCAGGTATTTGGTGAATGTGAATGCATTCTGAACAGACAGATTAATGCTCGCAGCGCGCACATAAGCCACTTTACCGATCTTTTCGGGCAGCGCATAACGCAGGTTGATGTTCCGTATCCTGAAAAACGACGCGTCCTCCACCAGCAGACTCGATACGTAACTCACATTGCCGCCGGTAGCGACCGTGTTGGCGCGGGGTGTGCGTCCGTCGCCTGGCTTCTCGGCCGATTGCCATCTGCCCAAAACATCCCGTCGGCTGTAACTGCCATTCACCAGCCCCAGGTTTCTCCGCGAACCATTCAAAAGTTCAAGCCCCTGCACACCGTCTGCGAGAATGCTCAGGTTGAACCTGCCAAGACTGAAATTGTTGGTAATGCCGTAAAAGAAGTCGGGATGGTTGTTTCCGATAATGGTCACATCATTGGGGGTAATGGTGCCATCGCCGTCCACGTCTTTGTATTTCAAATCGCCCGGACGAGAGCTGCCTTTTACGGAAGGCGTATTATCAACTTCTTCCTGCGACTGGTAAATGCCAATCGTCTCATATCCCCAGTAACTTCCGATTGGCTCGCCGATTTTAGTAATGTGGGTATTTGGACTAAATGAGGGGCTTTTTGAAATGATCGGGTTGCCTTCGGGTCCTAATGCAACGACTTTATTCCTGTTAAATGAAATGTTGAAATTGGTCGACCATTTGAATGCTTTTACAAAATTTTTGGTGCTCACACTGAATTCCCAGCCTTTGTTATTGAGCTTGCCAATGTTCTGTAAAGCGGTTTCATAACCCGTTGAGGCAGGCACAGGCACATTGAGCAGCAGGTCGGTCGTGTTTTTGGTGTAATAGTCGACCGTAAACATGATCCTGTTTTTTAGTATACCAAAATCAAGTCCAATGTCCATCTGATGCATTACTTCCCAGCCAAGCTGCTCGTTCGTGATCGAAGAAGGGTAGAGGCCGTAAACGACATTGCCGGTGCCTGCCCCGAAACTATACCGGCGGTTCGACAAAAGGCCGATCTGGCTGTAATTTCCGATGGTGTTATTCCCTGCAAGTCCGTAACTGGCGCGCAGTTTCAGGTCGGTAACCAGGTGCTGCGTTTTCAAAAACGGCTCTTCCGATAGATACCAGCCTACCGAAGCAGACGGAAATGTTCCCCATTTATTCTTTGCGCCAAACCGTGACGATCCATCCCGGCGAACTGTGGCCGACAGCAGGTATTTACTCGCAAATGTGTAGTTGACCCGGCCGAGATAGGAAAGCAGCGACCATTCCGATATACCCGTTCCGCCGCTGGTAACCTGTCCCGCATTCAATGTAGGCACCAGATCTGTCGGGAAATTGGTGGCTGCCAGCGATGTGGATTCGTATTTCGCCTTTTGGGAAGTGAAGCCAGCAAGCACGTCCAGCTCGTGTTTACCATTGAATGTTTTCTTATAACTCAGCACGTTTTCGTTCAGCCAATTTATTTCCCTCCCGTTGCTCGCGGTTGCTCTTGCTTGTACGGGAGCGGGGACGCCGTTACTCCCGAGATCCGAAGGGTAAAAAGCGTTCTGGCGGGCATCCGAATAATCGATCCCGAATGAAGTCCTGAATTTCAGGCTTTCAAGAATATTGATTTCTGCATAAATGTTCCCTAATGTCCTGAAAACCGTTTTTTTGTCCTTAATCTTACTCGCAATCGCCACCGGATTGTCAATTATGCCCAGGTTGTAAGGCGATGTGCCCAGTAAGGTGGTAAATGATCCGTCGGGATTGTAAACCGGCACAGTGGGAGGCATGGACAGTGCTGATGCCAGAATTCCGCTTGTAAAAACTTGGTCTTCAACCGGTAGTAACCTGTTTGAAGAAAATGAGGGAGCTAAGTTAACGCCCACTTTTATTGCCTTTGAAACTGAATGATCCAGGTTAATGCGCGCTGAATATCTGTCGAACCCGGTGTTCATCACCACGCCGTCTTGTTTAAAATAAGCACCTGACAGAAACAGCTGCGTTTTCTCGCTTCCCGCAGAAACTGAAAGCTGGTGGTTTTGAATGGGTGCAGTCCTGAAAATCTCGTCCTGCCAGTCGGTTCCTTTTCCGAGCAATTCGGGGTTCATGAACATTTCGGGGATTTGCAGCGTCGCCGGCCGTAAATCGTTCGGGTCGGAGGCTTTGCCGCCGCGGTCCACCCATGCATTATTCCTTGCCTCGGTGTTGAATTCGGCATATTCCCTGGCATTTAGCATGTCAATTTTATTGGCCACCTGCTGCACGCCAAAATAAGTGTCGAGCTGGATCGTCGACTTGCCCATTTTGCCATGTTTGGTTGTTACCAGCACAACGCCATTGCTTCCGCGTGATCCGTAAATAGCTGCTGATGAGGCATCTTTTAGTATTTCAATGGATTCAATGTCATTCGGGTTAATGGTCGAAAGCGGGTTGAAACTGCTATTAAAGTCCCCGGAAACCGGAAAGCCGTCGATCACATACAATGGCTCGTTACCAGCGCCGATAGAACCTGTTCCGCGCACGCGCACCGAAACCCCGCCGCCAGGCGCACCTTTGGATTGAGACACGCTCACCCCCGCGATTTGTCCGGCCATAGCCTGATCCAGGCTCGTTAGCGGCTGATTAGCAATGCTTTTCATCGGAACCGAGGCCACGGAACCTGTAATGCTGCTCTTGTTTTGCGTGCCATATCCTACCACCACCACATCATTCAATGATTTGGTATCGACAGACATGCCGAAATTGATTTCTGTCCGGCTGCCCGCATTGATCTCCTGACTTTTATAGCCCACAAAACTGACGATCAATGTCAACTCTCCGGCTTGCGTCACGCCGTCGGGAATGATCAGCTGATACTCGCCGTTGCCGTCAGACGTGGTGCCCATTTGTGAATTTTTTACCAAAACACTCACACCTGGAAATGCATTGCCGTTTTCATCGGTGACTTTTCCTTTGATCCGCCGGTCAATGGGCTGGGGCGTGGGTTCGATGCTTTTGAAGTTGAGATTGATATCCTGCCGGATGCCAGGAATTTTCAATGGCTGCACATTTTCTTTCGGCCCAGTTTTTACCACTTTTTTGACCACAATGTTCTGATTGAAAATTTTGTAAGTCAGCGGCAGGTCCTGAAAAAGGGTTGTAAGTGCCTGATCAATGTTCACATTTTTTACGCGCACCGACACTTTCTGTGTTTCGGGCAGGTCGAGTTTGTCGTATAAAAAGAGGTAACCGCTCTGTTTTTCAATGGTTTTTAAAACATTTTCGACGGGCAGGTTATTGGCATGAAACGATATTTTCTGACTGTATCCGTCCGCAGTTACCTGCGTGAGCGTGACGACAAGCAAAAAGAGAATTCGAGTCATAATGGTTACTATTTTAGCAGGAAGGCTTGCCTGCTGGTACCCGCATAGGTCGGACAACAAGTTTATTTTCATAAATTTGTAAAAGTTTAGGAATAGCAAATTGACTTTTGAAGAGAAGCTCGGTGATGCGCCTGGACATACGGGGAAAATGTTAGCGCATTTTCCCTTTTTGTTTAAATGGCACAACGCTCACGGAGAAAAATTTCGGATCGGTGTCATCATGGTGAAAGGTTTGGATTTATATAAACTTAAACGTTACGCTATATACGCCTTATGGGTCAATGATCATTTTGGAACCTTCGATGCGGCAGTTTACACCTGCATAGCGAAGCATTCCGGAAACTTCGGACAGGTTCACATTCCGGGAAACGCGCCCGGTAAACTGCCGGACCGGAATTTTACCAGAGTAGGAAACTTCCACGTCATACCACCGCGAAAGCTGCCGCATTACTTCTTCTATGCCCGCATCTTTGAAATAAAACATGCCGTTTTTCCACGCAATTGCTTCATCAAGAGCAATATACTGCGTCTTGATCTTCCCGGTCGGGAGCACAGCCGCCTGTTGCCCCGGTTTTAGTTTGGTGTTTTGATTCACATTTTTGATAAATACTGAACCTTCCACCAAAGTGGTTTTCGACGGCCCTTCTTCAGGGTAAGCCATGATATTGAAACTTGTACCCAAAACCTGCACTTCGGACTTGTTGAATTTCACACTGAATGGCCTGCTTTTATCCCTGGCAACCTCGAAATAGGCCTCGCCCGTGATCTCCACCTTCCGTTCCGATGCAGGAAAAACAGAAGGAAAGCGAATGGATGACGAAGCATTGAGCCACACTTTACTTCCGTCGGGCAGGAGCATTTCATACTGGCCGCCCTTCGGTGTGGTAAGGGTGTTCATGCTGACTTTTGCGTTTGCATTTCCGGGTGTTGCATTGTAAACCAGTACGCCATCCTGTGACTTGCTGACCTCCGCAGCGCCCTGACGGGTTAAAAAGCCGCTTTTTGCCGTGGCAAGTTCAATGGCCGAACCGTCTGACAGTGTCAGCAGCGCCTTGGCGCCGCCGGGCCTCACATCTTCGGTTTTGGGCTGTGTGTTATGTGCAATCCCGGTTGCAGGATCGGAGGTAAGTTTCCACCAGATTCCCAAACCGACCAGGATAAAAATGGCAGCAGCGGACGCGTACCGAAGCCAGCCTATATGTAAAACCTTTGTTGTTGTTTGTTCTTTCGGTGCTGAATCGAAAATGGAGCTCAGCATTGCATTGCTTTTTTCCGCAGTGAATATATTCTCATCCGCATCCAGATTTACCCAGCTGTTTTTGAGGAGTTTTTCCAAATGTGCATCATGTTTGGCTGACCGGATAAACGCCATCAATTCCTCTTTTTCCGAAGCGGTCGCCAGCCCCTGGTAATAGCGGTTAAACAACTCCTCCAATCGGTGTTCCGAATTATCCATAAATACGCAGCATTGCTTTTCGATCTCTGCTTAAAGGACAACTGGCGTTAACAAAAAGGGGCTATCGCTTTTGTAAAAATTTAAAAAGAATATTGAAGCACAATTAAAGTGCTGATTATAAGTCTTTTAATAATGTATTCTGATATAAATCCGGTCGCGATTTGCAGGTACTTTTTAACTGTTTCTTTGGATAAATTCATCCTTTGCGCAACTTCCATATAAGAGAGCCGCTCGTGCCGTGCAAGGAGATAAGCCTGCCGCTGCTGAGGAGGCAACCGGTCAATGGCTTCGTCTATTAAAATGTACCGGTAATCATCTTCCGGTGTTCCAGGCAGGGAAATTTGATCAAAGTCCGCATCCAGCTCCGTCGTGAGCGCTTTTTCACGCGCCGCTCTTTTGAGGCAGTTCAATGCAGCGTTTTTTGAAATCACGTAGAGGTAAACCGGGAAATTTTCAACATTCACGAGTGTCTCCCGGTTGAGCCAGATCTTTAAAAACACATCATGCACAACTTCCTCGGCCAGTTCGGTTGATTTCGTGATCCTGTAAATGTGGGTGCCCAGTCTTTGATGATAATGGTTGTAAATTGCTGTAAATGCCCTTTCGTCCCCCTGCGAAACTGAGAGCAATAGCTCGGTCTCCTGATGCAAGGCAGATGGGTGCGGCATTTTGAATGATTGATTGGTGTCTTTCTTTGCTTAAAAAAACTGCTATCGGTAAAAATAGTAAAACTGTATCTGCTATCGTAATTTCCTTTTATTCAAATTTGCCCTGATCAGTTTGAAAATATCATGGAGCTAAATTCAGGACATATCTACATCATCGGGAGCGGCGCGATCGGAAAGGCGCTGGCGGTCTTTCTGAGGCTTTCGGGAAGAAAAGTTACGCTCATCAGGGGGAGTGTGAACGACGGCAGCCGGAAAACCGAGCATATCAGGGTGCAAATGCCCGACGGAACTTTGCATGAGGCTGAGATCGAGATTTCAACCTTAAATGCATTTCCCACGCTCAACGGAATCATTGTTCTTGCTAACAAATCATTTGGAAATGAGCAGCTGGCGGTTGTATTGAAGGACAAAACCGGCAGCTCACCTCTTGTTTTACTGCAAAATGGGCTGGGCATTGAGCGGCCATTCTTTGCACACGGATTTTCGGAAATATACCGCTGCGTATTGTTTGTGACAAGCCAGATCATCGACGAAACCACGGTCCGTTTCAAACCGGTGGCGCCTTGTCCGATTGGTGTTGAGCGAGGAAATAGCGATAACTTGCAGCATATAGTCAGGCAGCTGACCACACCACAATTGGGATTTAAGAACGAGGAACACATCCAGCATACGATCTGGAAAAAGGCGATCATCAATTGCGTTTTTAATTCGGTATGTCCGCTGCTGGAAACGGACAACGGCATATTTTACAGAAGCGAAACGGCAATGCAAATTGCGCGTCGCGTGATTGCGGAATGCATTGGTATCGCACATGCAAAAGGGATAATGCTCATTTCAAATGACCTGGAAGAAAGTCTTTTACAAATCAGTCGCGCGTCAGACGGCCAGCTTATTTCTACCTTGCAGGATATCCGCGCAGGCAGGAGAACGGAAATTGATACATTAAATTTTGAGATCGCAAGCATGGCAGGGGAGCTGGGGTTAATTCAGTCGGTGCAGGAAACAAAGCTGCTGGGCGAGTTGGTAAGACTTAAAGCGGAGATCAATCTGGATACCAATCTTTAAATATTTTGCAAAACAGAACATTGAAATGATGGATACAAGTTATTTAGCCAGCGCGATCAAACAGTTTGAGTATTATAAAATGCTCGGTGAAAAGGCGATCGCGCAATTGCCCGATGAGGCGCTTTTCTGGCAATACAATGCGGAGAGTAACAGTATAGCGGTGATAGTCAATCACATGGCTGGAAATATGCTTTCACGTTTTACTGATTTTTTAACAACCGATGGTGAAAAACCGTGGCGAAACCGTGATGCGGAATTTGAAGACCGTTTTAAAAGCCGCGAAGAAATCATTGCGCATTGGGACAAAGGCTGGGAATGTTTGCTAACCACATTGCGCGACCTTCATACTGAGCAACTGGAAACTGTGGTCTACATTCGAAATGACGGACACACGGTAACAGAGGCGATCAACCGGCAGCTTGCACATTATCCTTACCATATCGGTCAAATCGTTTACATCGCGAAAATGGCTGCCAATGAAAATTGGGAAAGCCTTTCAATTTCCAGGAATAAATCTGGTGATTACAATACACGGAAATTCGACCAGGAAAAATCAAGACGGCATTTTACAGATGACCTTTGATGAATGATTGGTTTTGTCAGTCCCGGCGCAAACAGCATTACCTGAATATTGTATGGTTTACATTCCTCGGTTATCGCCTCGGTAAAGGAGCTTTCTGACAACGTCCATGATCTTTTGTTCAAGCCTGCTTTCATTCGGTTGCGACAGAATCGTAGTAATTATCTCTTCGCGCTCATCATTTGGAAGCGCTTTGAATTCTTTCAAAATTCCAGCATCATTAAAACAATCAAGCAGCTGATCTTTTGAGCTGAGCTTATTGTCAGAGGTCATGTACATCGTTACAATCACTTCATCTCCGCCACCTTTGTTAATGGCTTTTCTGATGGCGCTATTAACAGAAATCATTTTATCAGCATTGGTAACAGGTGCCAGGTTGATATCTTTGAATTCGTAGCCGTCGATTGTACCCGATACTTTCATTTCGCCCCAGCTTCCCTGAATGTCTTTCGTTCCAGGTATTACCAGATGATACGTCCAGGCACCCTTTCCGGGCTGATGCCTGAGAATCAACTTTACACTTTTTAGTAATGTTTTCATCTTTCAAAACTTACCCTTAGTCGGCTTTTACCTCTTTTATAGTATACATGGCATTGGCGGCGCGTGGAAAGCCGACATAAGGATACAGCTGCACCATAGCAGAGATAAGGGTCTCTTTATCATTTCCCACTTTCATATTGCCAGACACATGGGAGGACATCTGCCTTTCTGTGCCGCCTAATGTGGCCAGCGCACAGAATATCATCAGTTCCCGGGTTTTAATGTCAAGACCTTTTCTGGTGTAAAAATCACCGAAGCACGACTCGGTCAAAAGCGTTGGAATGGCAGTTCCCAGATTGCCGGGTAAGTCCTGCATGCTGCGTTTGATACCATCCCCATAAAGCGGGCCCTGTTTTTCCAAACCCTTTTCGAGCCGGTCTGCTTCTGTGATTGTACGCTGGGTTTCCAATGGAACTTTTATTCCTCTTTGTTCAAAAACTTTGTTTATCACTTCCAATGCATTTAGCACCTTGGGAAAACCAATGAATGGTGCACATTGATAAATTACCTCCCGGATTTCAATCGGTTTCACGCCGACGTTGAGTGCGGCATTGGTGTGCGGTGTCAGTTGGGGCAAAGTTTGATTGGTTGCAAGGGCGGTAATGGTGATCAGCTCACGCGTTTTGTCATCCAGGTTGCCAATGTAAAATACTTCGCCAAAAATAACACTTTGTAGAATAGTCAATAGCTCTGGGTCGGTTTTGCTGGCGGTGATATCCTGTGCGAAAAGTTCTTTGTATTTTTTAGCTGCTCTCTGGGTTCTGCTGTTTTCCATCGTCTTTTTATTTTGAGTTGATGCCGGGGTTTGTGCAACTACCGGTGATAAGGAGAGTGCAAGAAATGTGCACATGAAAATGATGTGTTTCATAGTGGCCTTGGTTTGTGATCAATTATCAGATAGCCTGAAATCCACAGGCGATTTTCCTACCTGTGCTTTGAAGAGCCGGGTGAAATGGGAAGGGTATTTGAAGCCGATTTCATAAGCAATTTCACTAATGGTTCTGTTGCTACTTAGGACGCGCTCTTTGGCTACTGTAATAAGTTTTTCCTGGATGTGTTCGTGCGCGGATTTTCCAGTTTCCTTTTTGACCAGATCCCCAAAATAATTAGCTGACAAGCTGAATTTTTCTGCAAAAAAACGCACGGACGGCAGCCCTACAATTTGCGGTGCATCCGAAGTGAAAAACTCATCCAGCGCGCTTTCAAACCTGGCCAGGATATCTTTATGGATATTGTCACGTGTAATAAACTGGCGGTCGTAAAACCGGACACAGTAATTTAAAAACAGCTCAATGTTGCTGATCAACAGTGTTTTGCTGTGTTTATCAATGGCATGCTCTAATTCATAGCGGATCTTTGAAAAGCTTTCCAAAATAATGGCCCGTTCGCTGTCTGAGAGGTGAAGGGCTTCATTGACATCGTAGGAGAAAAACCCGTAATCTTTAATCGATCGACCCAGCGAAGTGCCGCGTATCAGGTCGGGATGAAACAGCAAAACCCACCCGGTTGGCTGGAACATTTTTTCATCATCATCAAAACCAAATACTTGCCCCGGCGCTATAAACAGCAATGTCCCATCATAATAGTCGTAATGGCTGCGGCCGTATTTAAGCTCCTCACATTTCACTTCCTTAAGAAAGATAATGTAAAGCTCCGAGACAAAACGGGCCCCTTTTATAGGGCTTGATTTGGATTGGTCCAGTACGCTTACCAGTGGATGCAGGGTCCGCTGGCCTCTCTGGGTGTTGAACTGGGAAACGCTTTCCAGCTTGAAGATTTCGTTCATTGCTTTTTTGTTTAGCTATCCCAAAAGTACCTGATGGTTTTTATACCAATCGCATACCAAGCTGGCGATCAGTAAAAATGGTAAACAATGCAGTGATTCATATAAGCTTGCATCCGGCAAATGGGCGGAAATTTGCCTTATACTATTTAACCAGCAAACATGAAAGCAAAACAGCTTGCCATTGCATTGATCCTCACGTTGCTGACATGCGACATCCAGGCGCAGCAAAAAACGGATAGTTTGTCAAAAAAGACAGAAAAGAAGTACCAGGCCACGCCTCCTAAAACGCAGCCTTTTGGTAAAGAAGCATTCGGGGCGTCTAAATCCACGACACTCCGCTGGCTGGGAATGGCAGGGTTTCTAATCAATAGCCGGGGCACTACTTTAATGGTTGACCCGCTGCTGCAAGGTTTTGATATGCCGATTTTGATTGAATTTCCTATCAAACCCAAAGATGTACCAAGTTTGGATGCAGTCCTGGTAACCCATGCAGATAATGATCATTTCAGTGTGCCTACCAATAAAGACCTGGTGGGAGTAACCAAAGCCTTTCATTCCACAATCTATGTGGATTCGCTGATGAAAAATATGTCATGGCCATCTTTTGGGCATGACATCGGGGCTGTTTTCAAGGTAAACGACATAAGCGTGAAGCTTACACCAGCCGATCATGCTTACCAAAATGCCTACCCAAGGCCAGGCCAGCGTCATTTTAAAAATGAGGATGCGTGCGGCTTTATGATCCAGACGCCAGATGGCACAATCTGGGCCCCGGGCGATTCCCGTTTATTGGATGAGCACCTGCATCTTCCTACGCCCGATGCCATCCTGTTTGATTTTTCTGACAGCGAGTGGCACTTTACACTTGCCGGCGCAATTAAACTGGCAAATGCCTATCCTGATACTCCGCTGCTGCTTTCTCACTGGGGCTCGGTGGACGCTCCCGACTTCTCACCATTTAACGGCGACCCCAAAAGCCTTTATGATAAAGTTGTAAACCCGAAACGGATCATTGTTTTGGCTCCTGGTCAGCCCTATTCACTCCGCAAACTCAGGAAATAATAGCGGGATTAGTATATACAGAGTTACTATTTAATTTCAGATAACTAAATACTGCACATGAACAAGCTTTTGTGGATTTCCGCTGCACTACTTGTGTTTTCAGCGGTCGCCTCGTGTGTTTCTGAATATAAGGGCAGCAGCGCCGTCAGGCTTAGCAGTGCGACAGCAGAAAGAAATAAAAGTGCTAATGAGACTTTGCTGAAAGCATTTCAGACAGGGGACGTCAGTGCACTGGACGGTATTATTGCACCTGACTTTGTGAACCATGCAGGAGAAAGAGTAGGCGTTGATAGTTTAAAGGTGGGCATTGTCAGGTTTCATGCCCGTTTCAAGCCAGATAGAATGGAAATAAAAAGGCAGTTAATGGATGGGGAGTATTTCAGTGATTGGATCAGATATGTTGGAAGTGATTCATCCATGGTCATTGAGGGTATCGAGATGACCAGGTATACTAACGGGAAGGCAATGGAGCATTGGTTTTTTCCTGGGGGCACGCCTAGAAGAAGGTAAACATTATCTATTCACAATGATTATGAAAAAGCATATTTTGACACTGGTATTGTCCAGTTTTTTCTATCTCAATAGTGCTGCGCAGAGTGACATTTTTCCCAAAGGCGACCCAGCACCAGCAGAGAATTTTACCGGGAGGGTTTGGCTTAAAGTATTGGTAGCCAATGACAGCATTTTTACCAGCATGATGGGCAATGTAACCTTTGAGGCGGGGGCAAGGTCTAATTGGCACGCGCACCCGGCCGGCCAAGTATTGCTTGTAACGGATGGAGTCGGATACTACCAGGAAAAAGGAAAGCAATTGCAAGTAATAAGTAAGGGTGATGTGGTCAAATGCCTTCCTAACATCGACCATTGGCATGGGGCATCGGCAGATAAACCAATGTCCCACATCTCTTTAAATACAAATACAGAGAAAGGGATAGTCATTTGGAAAGAAGCAGTAACAGATCAGGAGTACCAAAGCCTGAGAAAGTGATGCTGAATTATTAGGCCACATAGACGCAGGCAGAGCATGATCGGTAAGTTTTTTATTAAATGAGCCAGTAACATATCTGTTGAACGCGAAATAAAAAATAAGCATATGGAAAATGAAAATGGATCCGGCAGCATCACCCGGCGCGAAATGCTTGCGGGCACCGCAGTAGCCGTTACCGCACTGGCCATTACCAGTGTAACAGGCTTAGAAGCGGCCCCGGCTTCCCCGATTGTTACCCCTGTTGAATCGGCAGGCGTGTCTTTCAATGTCAACGGCAAAGCGGTTAATTTGGAAATGGACACTCGCACCACATTGCTGGACGTGCTCCGCGAACACCTGCATTTAACGGGCACAAAAAAGGGCTGTGACCATGGTCAGTGCGGGGCGTGCACCGTACTTGTAAACGGAAGGCGCATTAATTCCTGTTTGTCACTTGCACTGCAACACCAGGACGATTCCATCACCACAATCGAAGGGATCGGCACACCAGAAAACCTTCATCCGATGCAGTCGGCATTCATCAAACACGATGGATTCCAGTGCGGGTATTGTACGCCCGGCCAGATCTGCTCAGCGGTAGCCGTACTGGAAGAAATAAAAGCAGGGGTGCCCAGCCATGTGAGCACCGAGCTAATGGGGCCAATGGCTTTTAGTAATGCTGAGTTCCGTGAAAGGATGAGCGGGAACCTTTGCCGCTGCGGGGCCTATTCTAACATTGCCCAGGCTGCCGCAGAAGTCGCTGGGGTAACGGGCTAAAAGGCTCCCCAGCCAATTCATTTCACACCTGAACTGTAATAAGATGAAACCATTCACATACGAACGCGCTGAAACACTAGCCCAGGCAGCTGCTGCGGCGAGCAAACCAGGCGCTAAATTCCTGGCCGGTGGTACCAACCTGCTTGACCTGATGAAATTGCAGATCGAGACGCCCACCCACCTGATCGATATCGGCAGGATCGGGCTTGATAAAATTGAACCTACGCCAGATGGTGGCCTTCGGATCGGTGCGCTGGTGCGTAATACTGACCTGGCAGCTGATGCGCGGGTGAGAACAGACTACGCTATTTTATCCAGAGCGCTGCTTGCTGGTGCGTCCGGGCAGCTTCGCAATAAAGCCACTACATCTGGTAACCTTTTACAGCGCACACGCTGCCCATACTTTTACGATACCAACCAGCCTTGTAACAAGCGTTCGCCTGGCAGTGGATGCTCGGCGATTGCCGGGTTTAGCCGCCAGCTTGCTGTTATCGGAAGCAGTGATGCCTGCATTGCCACGCACCCCAGTGATATGGCTGTTGCCATGATGGCCCTTGATGCGGTGATCGAAACCGTTAAGCCAGACGGCAAGACCAGGCAAATCCCAATCTCGCAGTTCTACCGGCTTCCCGGTAAGACCCCGCATTTGGAAACTACCCTGGAAAAAAATGAGCTGATCACTTCGGTCATACTGCCAGCACCGGTGGGTGGAATCCATGTCTATCATAAAGTGCGCGACAGAGCTTCGTATGCCTTTGCACTTGTTTCGGTAGGTGCAATCCTCTTTAAGGACGGCAGTGGAAGGATCGCCGTGGGCGGAGTTGCCCCAAGGCCCTGGCGCAATGCTTCTGCTGAAAAATTGATCCCGATCGGTGCAAAGGAATTTGCCTCCAGGTTATTGGAAGGTGCCAGACCAACCCAGGAAAATGCATTCAAGCTGGCACTTGTGGAGCGTACCATTGAAGGGATCTTAACAGAAAACAGGAGCTGATATGAAATTTGACAAACCTGCGGGCATTAACCCGATTGACCAGCTTAAAGTTATTGGTAAACCCACAGATCGTATTGAAGGTCCCTTGAAAACAACAGGCACGGCAAAATATGCTTACGAACATAACCAGGAAGTGACTAATCCAGCCTACGGATATATTGTAGGTTCCGCCATTGCCAAAGGAATGATTACCCGGATTGACCAGTCGGCAGCGAAGGCAGCACCTGGTGTACTGGCTATCGTCACTGCCGCTAACGCAGGGCCGCTGCAAGCAGGCAAATTCTATGTAAGCCGTTTTTTGGCCGGGCCACAGATCGATCATTACCATCAGGCGGTTGCTGTTGTGGTCGCAGAAACCTTTGAACAGGCGCGCTATGCAGGTTCCCTTTTGAAAATTGATTACAAAAAGTCAAAAGGCTCTTTTGACCTTGACGCCCTCAAAGATTCTGCTCAAACTCCGCCGCCGGCTCAGTTTGGCCCGCCAGCACAAACCATGATTGGTGATTTTGAAGGTGCTTTCAAAACAGCACAGGTTAAAATGGATGAAACTTACTCTACACCAGATCAGGCGCATGCGATGATGGAGCCGCATGCGACCATTGCCAAGTGGGAAGGGGATAAACTGACCTGCTGGTGCTCGATCCAGCAGATGAACTGGGGGGTGCGGGATCTGGCCATTATCCTTGGGATACCCAAAGAAAATATCCGGCTGATCGCTTCTTATATAGGTGGTGGTTTCGGCGGAAAGGGAACCGTGCTGGCAGATCTGGTTGCAGCCAGCCTGGCGGCGCGGGTAGCAGGGCGGCCTGTGAAGCTCGCGCTGCAACGGCCTTTGATGTTCAATAACACCATTCACCGTCCCAAAACCATTCAGCGTATCCGGATTGGTGCTGACCCGGATGGCAAGATCACAGCTATTGGTCATGAAAGCTGGTCGGGCAACCTGCAAGGAGGCAGGACCGAACCAGCTACGGCATCAACCAGGATATTATATGCAGGTGCAAACCGTTTGACCCGGTTGAAACTGGCCGTTTTGGATTTGGCAGAAGGGAACGCCATGCGGGCCCCGGGCGAAGCGCCTGGGATGATGGCCCTGGAAATTGCTATGGACGAAATGGCTGAGAAGCTCAGTATGGACCCGGTTGCATTCCGGATCAAGAACGATAGCCAGGAAGATCCCGAAAAGCCAGGGCGAAAATTCTCGACCCGTAAGCTTGTCGAATGTTTGCAGACAGGCGCTGAAAAGTTTGGCTGGAACAGCAGGAATGCAAAGCCCGGAAGTATAAAAGAAGGCCAATGGCTCATTGGAATGGGGGTTGCTTCGGCAGTCCGGGGCGCGCCGGTGACTAAATCGGCTGCTCGGGTACGGCTTAACAGCAGTGGCATCATTACCGTGGAAACCGATATGACGGATTTGGGAACAGGCACATACACCATTATCGCCCAGACAGCGGCCGAGATGATGGGCGTCGGGCTGGATAAAGTTGTGGTAAAACTCGGCGATTCCTCCTTTCCGGAATCCGCAGGTTCGGGTGGTCAGTGGGGCGCAGCTTCATCCACGTCGGGTGTTTATGCAGCCTGCGTTAAACTCAGGGAAGCAGTAGCAAACCGGCTTGGATTGGACGCGGATAAAGCGCAGTTTGCTGACGGTAGGGTAAGAGCGGGTGATCGCAGTTTTGCATTGGGCGATGCAGCAAAAAACGCAGAATTAGTCGCCCAGGATGAGATGACTTATGGTGAGCTTTCAAAAGAGTACGCCCAGACCACATTTGGAGCCCATTTTGTTGAAGTGGCAGTGCATGCATATACCTTCGAAATCCGCGTAAGACGCATGCTGGCTGTTTGTCATGCCGGAAGGATTTTGAACCCAAAAGCAGCACGCAGCCAGGTGATCGGCGCGATGACCATGGGCGTTGGCGCGGCGCTAATGGAAGAAATGGTGGTTGACAAAAACATAGGCTTCTTTGTAAATCATGACCTGGCAGGCTACGAGGTTCCAGTCCATGCTGATATTCCTTACCAGGAAGTCATTCTGTTGGAAGATATCGACCCCACTATGTCACCCATGAAAGCCAAAGGCATTGGCGAGTTGGGTTTATGTGGCGTGGCATCTGCGGTTGCCAACGCTGTCTACAATGCGACTGGGATAAGGGTGCGTGACTATCCGATTACACTGGATAAGTTATTGAAAAACAATGTTTAAGGTTAAACAGAAATTGCCAATCTATCTTAAAATGAATTTATTACAAATCAATGAAATGAAATCGAGCAGGTGGACTTTTCAGGTCCTGCTGGTAGTAACGTCTGTTTTTTTATCAGAAACCACCTTTGGCCAACAACAGAAAGACAGGAGCTGGTCAGTGTACAAAGCAGATGCAGGCAGCTCCAACTACTCACCTTTGGATCAGATCAATGTTTCAAATGTGGGCCAGTTAAAACCCGCCTGGACATTGGCCATTAAAGACAATGCAGAAGGGACCCGGCCCAGTCAATGTAACCCCATTATTGTTGACGGTATTATGTATGCAACTTCTGCCAGCCAGCGCGCTTACGCTGTTGATGCTGCAACGGGAAAGCAATTGTGGTCTTTTGATCCTTTCAATGGCAAAGAGAGTGGCGGTGAAGTAAACCGTGGGCTAACTTACTGGGAAAAGGACGCGGATAGGCGTATCCTGTTTACAGCTAACAACCAGCTTTTTGCATTGGATGCTGCTACCGGCAAACCAGTCACCTCATTTGGCAAAGCGGGCAAAGTTGATATGAGGATCGGATTGAGGGATAATAGCAAAGACATCTATGTTTCGTCAACATCCCCTGGGATTATTTATAAGGATCTGATCATCATGGGCTGCCGCGTGCCAGATGTGTATGGCGCACAACCCGGTTATATAAGAGCATACAGCTGCCTGACAGGAAAGCTTGTGTGGACGTTTCATACCGTTCCACTGCCTGGCGAACCCGGCTATGAAACCTGGTCGAAAGATGCGTATAAAGTAGTGGGTGGAGTCAATAACTGGGCAGGCATGAGCCTGGATCAAAATAGAGGGATGGTTTTTCTTGCGCTGGGTTCGCCTTCCTATGATTTTTATGGAACCGACCGGAAAGGGGAAAACCTGTATGGCAATTGCGTGCTTGCGCTGGACGCGGCAAGTGGAAAACATGTATGGCATTTTCAGACTGTGCATCACGACCTTTGGGACTATGATCTTCCCGCGCCACCAAACCTTGTTACCATTAAACGTGACGGACCCGACGGTCGGCCCCGAAACATAGATGCGGTCGCACAGATTACCAAACAGGGATTTGTATTCGTGTTTGACAGAGAAACCGGGAAGCCTTTATTTGAAATTGAAGAAAGAAAAGTTCCTGCCTCCAATCTTCCCGGGGAAAGTGCATCACCCACACAGCCCTTCCCGGTTAAGCCAAAACCGTTTGCGCGCCAGTCGGTCACCGAGGCAGACCTGACAAGTTATTCACCTGCCGATCATGATTCGCTCGTAGCTAAATTCAGGTCTATGCGATACGAAGGGCTCTATACCCCGCCTGATCTGAAAGGAACCCTGCAATTGCCAGGGACACGCGGTGGGAGAATGGGGCGGTGCGGCGTTTGATCCGGCAACGAATTTTTTATACATAAAATCAAACGATGCCCCCGATATCATAACGATCATTAAAGGAGATCAAACGAAAGCAAGCAGCGAGTCACCGGCCAGATCCAGCGTGTCAAGTCAACTGGGGACAACAGAGCGAAATGCACATGCTGACCAGTATCTGAATTCAACAGGTTATAAAACCTGGAAAGATCCAAGCGGAAATCCCGCAATCATCCCGCCATGGGGAACACTGCATGCGCTGAACCTATCCACAGGTGAATATGAGTGGCAAATCCCATTGGGTAACGACGAAGCACGTCAGGCAAAAGGAGCCCCCGAAACCGGTCAGGAAGGTAAAGCCGGCCCCATTGTAACAGCTGGTGGTTTGGTATTCATTAGTGGGACGGACGATAAAAGGCTGCGTGCTTTTGACAAATCAACCGGTAAACTACTTTGGCAGACGACATTGCCTGCCCTGGCTAACGCTACCGCATGCAGCTACCAGGTCAACGGGAAACAATTTCTTGCACTTTCCGTTGGAGGGACTACTGAAAATCCTTCTGGATATCTGATGGCATTTGCATTGCCTTGATGTATTGTGGAATAAAATGATTCAGAGTCCTGACGTTTACATAGGAGATTTGATTCAGGCCCATCAGGTTTGTAATCCTACTTAACCACTACCCGCACACGATCTAGATTTTGAATTCGGGTAAACGGGGTCTTGGCGTTTCCATGACGCTGAGAGGCAACCCTGAGTGTAGGGAAATAGGTGCCGGGTTTTGAAAATTGATGGGTTGTCCTGATAGTGACCTTCGAACCGGACTTATTTGTTGGGGAGACCTTGGCCGCAACCGGGAATTCATCAGAATTTTCAAAGCTCCATCCAGATCGTTTTTCGACTTCTTTTGACAAGCCTTCGAAATTCCAGGCCGCGGCAACGATCTTACCCATCTTTTCAGGGACTTCAACTTCCGCTGTAAAGGTGACGGACTGACCCGCATTGATTTCCGCCCGCTTGCCTCCGTTGGCCATTAAAGTAACCACGGGTTGAATGCCTTTACGTTCGTTTGCCATCTGCGGTACAATTACCTGGCCTTCTTGAATTTTATAGTTTGTGGTCGTAGCAGGAGCAATGTCCTTTTCTACCCAGGTACTCAGATCAAGCAGGGCCTGCTGCAATACACCCAGGTAACCGACCGTCCGGGTCGGGTCATCTTCAACTGCGATATCTCCGTGAAGCGCGTGGTCGGTGTACCAAAGCCTAAAATGATCATCCAACTTGTCACCGAGATTGGATTTTACTTTCGAGCGGTACCAGTCCGCCTGCCATGGGAAAGCTTCCCTGTCCCAAAGTGACTCTAACAATATCATTTTACCTGTAAACTTACCTGTTGGCAGCACGCCGGCAGCTCCACGCGTAAACAGGGGCCCGAGAAGCATTGGGCGCTGTGGATAAAGCGGTTTGCCCTCTTTGTCACGGAATTGGTCATAGACATAATATTCCTTATCAGGTATCTGATGACGATGGAATGTTTGGACAGCCAGAAAATTGGAATTGTCAACCTGAACCCTATCACCTGGCTTTAACAGAGCAAGCACGGCCGCATCGGCAGGACCCAGCACTACTTTGTCTCCCGCGATCTTGGTTAGCTGCAAAGTTTTGCCAGCACCTGCACCGCTTAATATTAGCAAATCACCTCCCAAAAAATCAATGTCAGGTAGCACATCTGTCAACTGAAAAGCGACAGGCATTGCTTTCTCCACACCACCAATGGCTTTCCAGGCTGCATCTGCTGTTCCGCGCTCGCTGGGCGACATAGCTTGTGTTAATCCCAGGCTTACCGCTTCATCAATCGTAATCCCTGCTTTTATAAGGCTAGGTTGCTGGATACGGGCTTTGGTTAAGGAGGCTGTTGGGTTAGCCCCTAAATAGCCAGGCGTATTCCAGAAGTCTTTTTCAAAATAGCTTTTATCTGCCCGGACAACACCTTGGTACAACACTAAAAACCCATGAATACCCATTTTTTGATAACCAAACCACGATTGTGGGGGGAATCCCATTTTGGTTACTTCCAGAAGCGCATCTTTTTCTTCTGAATTTAAGCCTGCATACATATCACCGCTTCCACCGGGTTCCAATGCATCAATGATTGCAGGAAATTTATCTTTCAAAATTCGCATGGCGTGCATGCGGACAGTGAAAACGTTGGGGATAGCCATAGGCGAGCCCAGCACGTACGGGACCACGCCATCCCAAACGCCATTCGTATTTTCAATGCTGCCCACCGTGCGGTATGCGCCACCACTTCCTCCAAATGCATAGCCATACGGACGTTTGCCGCCATATATTTGGGTGGCTACTACCCTGGAAAATTGCGCAGTAGCGGCGTTAACGCGAAAAGCACCCAAGGTTGGGTCATTCGACTCTGGCTTAGCGAAATCGACGCGCCCGCCGCCATTTGTTTCAATGAAATAAGAGCCGTGTGTGATAGCAAAACCTATTTTATCTTCTTCACCGGAAGCTCCCTGTGAAAGGTTTTCACTATCGGGGAAAGGCGTAATGTACTGGAAAAAGCGCCCCTGATAATTGTCCTTCGGCGGGAAATACAAGGAGAAACGTGCGCCGGTGCCTTTAAAACCACCATGCACATATCGGTGGCGGACAGGTTTGTCCCGCCACTCATCGACATCTACATACGGGTTTTCAAACAAAGTGTCTTGGGTTGTGAATTTATGGGCAAGTTCGCTGCTCATTGGCAGTAAACTGGTTTGCGCATGAGTCATCACGGCATGGGTAAGCAGGAGACAAACCCACAGGTTGCGAAAAGTATTGGCAGGCATCTTTGTATGTTTAGTGGTTCATCGTAACGATCCGGTTTTCTCTCGATTCGGATAATGTTAGGGTTTGAATGTGCTTTTCCAGCGCTTTCAGGCCTTCGGTCGTACATAGTCCGCGGATATAATTTGCGGTTGTTTGCAGAAGCAGGTCCATGGCGGATAAGCCGAACTTTGTAAAACTTTCGCTTGCCACGGAAGCACGGTGCAGCGCCAAGACACTTCGTAAGGCAACGTCGGGCAGGATGTCGCTACGAAAACTACCTTGGGCAACTCCCCGGTTTATGACGGACAGAAAATGCTGTTCGAACTTTGGGGCAATCACTTTTTCAACTTTCCTTGCCAGGTCAGGATAATAATATTCAAGTTCTTTGTAAAAAGATTGGTTGATCTGATACTCCATTTCAACGGCGATCTGCCAGATCTCTAAAAAATGACAAGCTGCATTTTGGCCATTTGAAAGATTTAAGAGCTTTTCGTATTGTGTATTGTGATACAAATACAAGGCTTCTTCCAGCAGCCCTTCTTTGTTTTGGAAGTATTTATAAATGGTTTTCGTAGAGATGCCCAGCCAGTCAACTAGCTTCTGATTGGACATTTCTTTAATGCCATGTTTTAAAAACAGTGTCAGCGATTTTTGTAATATATCTTCCTTCATGGTTGCTATTGTATGCTAACTCCTTTTGACGGGCAGCATGTCACGTTGCTGATAATCTTATTATTTCAGTCTTTTCGCCGTCGCTTCAAAGTCGTGCATAGTGCCCTTCAAATTATCCTGATCAACTTTTTTTAGATCCAGAATAGATTCACCACCTTGTGAGGATTCGAAGTAGACCACCAGCTTTTCCGGACTTTCTTCAACCTTTATAATCTTGCGAATGCTCGCAGCGTCCGCCTTTTCAACGAGCTCTCCCGTCAGTTTTCCATCTTTTCGGATCAGGTCGGTCAAAAATGATACGTCGCCTTTTGGAGAATTTAACACAGTAACTTCCCATTTTCCAGCAAAAAAATCAGTAGTCTGAGAAAAGCATGTTATACAGGATGTTAGTAATAAGACAAAAATGACAGATGTAATTTTCATAGTACATTGTGTTTAAAGTAAAGATTATTGGAGCTTGGTAGACATGCTATAAAAGAAGTTTACTGGAAACTATTAATGAATTAATAATTTCCAGTAAAGGTGCAGGAAATTATTATAATAAAAAAAGTTTCCACGAAATTGGTTGTCGGCATTGAACCAGATATTAGGGATTTTCTTTACGGTAAAGTATTGAATGCTGTGCCTAACCAGTAATGTTGTTGCTGCGTTTTTTTTTAATAAAAAAACATAGTCAGATTTCGTGATAACATAACATTTGATATTTAGGGAAACAAAACTACCATCGATGCTTCCAAAAAATCAAGATGTTTATCTGATGAACAGGTTGTTATTCAGATTGTTAGAGCGGTTCAGGTGAGCACCTTTTTAATTATTTCAAACTGCTCATCCGATGCTCACCTAGATATTACGAATATTTGCAAATTATGACTAAATCTGAAAAACAAAAAAGCCTGTAAATGTATGATTTACAGGCTTTCGATGCTTTTTGGTATTCTTACTTGCAGAGAGGAAGAGATTCGAACTCTCGATACAGTTACCCATATACTACCTTTCCAGGGTAGCTCCTTCAACCACTCGGACACCTCTCTGTTTGTGGTTATGGGGTGCAAAGATAGCTTTTATCGCTTTACTTGCAAATCAAAAAAAGGGCTTTGACCAAATTTGTGTCGATAACCGCTTATTTATTAAACACTCATTTCGCCGCGCAGCGGCTGGGATAGCATTTCTGCGCATTTATGCGGATCTGTTTCTTTGCCGAAAACATACATCATTTTGGTAATTGCCGCTTCGGCTGTAATATCAGAGCCGCTTACTACGCCGGCTTGTTTGAGAAAACGGCTGGTTTCGTAATGGCCTTGTGCCACACGGCCGCCGTCGCATTGGGATACGTTGAAAATGATGATGTTTTTTTCGATTGCATTGCTGATCGCGTCGAGGAACCATTGGGCTGTGGTGGCGTTGCCTGCTCCGTAAGTTTCAAGAACAATGCCTCTTAATCCACTGATATTCAGTATCGAATCGACGACGAGTTGACTTATGCCGGGAAACATTTTCAGGAATGCTACGCGGTTATCCATGTTTTTATGGATGGTCAAACGTTGATCTGAGTCATGAGGTTTAATGTAAGGCAAGTTATACTCTATGCGCACGCCTGCGTTCGCCAGGGCCGGATAATTCTCGGAATGAAATGCATTGAAATCCGAACTTTCTCGCTTTTTACTGCGGTTGCCACGTAACAATAAGGAATTGAAGTAGATACAGACCTCTGAAATGATGGGCTGGCCTTCCTCGTTCTTGGCGGCCGCCAGTTCCAATGCGGTAATCACATTCTCACGTGCATCTGAACGCGCGACGCCGATGGGCAATTGGGCGCCCGTAAGAATGACGGGCTTGTTCAGGTTTTCGAGCAAAAAGCTAAGCGCAGACGCTGTATAGGCCATAGTGTCGGTGCCGTGGAGGATCACAAAACTATCATAACCCGCATATTCCTGCTCAATAATCGTTGCCAGCTCAATCCATATGTCGGGGTTTACGTTTGAGGAATCTATCGGTTCCGAGAGGGAAAGGAATGTGATGTCGAAGTTAAGCCTGCTGATTTCCGGAACGCGGTCAATGATCTGGTTAAAATTAAAAGGGACAAGCTGTTTTCCTTTCGCTTCGTAAACCATTCCCAATGTTCCGCCGGTGTAAATGACGAGGACAGAACCAACGGTGGGTTCGGGAGAAATGGGGTTGATATGAATTTTGCTGTAAGACATTCAAATTGCTTTTTAAGGATACTAGGACGCTTTTTGAAGCATTTTTTTAGCATTATCGCTCGTTGCGTTGATAACTTCCTGCTTTGGAAGGTGTTTCAAATCAGCCACACGCTGCGCCACGAGATCAATGTAAGCAACCTCATTTCTTTTGCCACGATAGGGGACAGGTGCCAGATAAGGGGCGTCGGTTTCAAGGACCAGATGTTCGATGTCTACAAAAGGAATGACTTGGTCCAAACCTCCGTTTTTGAATGTAGCTACACCGCCTATGCCGAGCTTAAACCCAAGTTCAATTGCTTTGTTTGCTTCTTCCAACGTTCCTGTGAAGCAGTGAAAGATGCCTTTCAAAGCAGGGTCACCAAATTCTTCAATCAGTTTTACTGTTTCCCAAAATGCATTTCTGCTGTGAATGTCAATCCAAAGGTTATGCTTGCGGGCAAGCTTACATTGGTATAGAAAGGCCTTTTCTTGTTGTTCCTTGAAAGTTTTGTCCCAAAAAAGGTCCATTCCGATTTCTCCGACCGCTATGAAAGGATATTTTTCCAGCCAATCTTCCATAATGACCAGTTCTTGCTCAAAATCTTCCTTCACATAAGTCGGATGCAGGCCGATCATGGGCAAACATTTGCCTGGAAATTGCGCCGCGAGTTTCATCATACCGGGAATGGTCGTATGGTCACAATTGGGCATCCATATCTGTTCTATGCCCGCATTCCAGGCGCGTTCGAGCATGGCAGCGCGGTCTTCCGCGTAATCGTCACTATATATATGGGCGTGCGTCTCAATCATTTATTTAACTTTTTAATATTCTCTTCCTTTCCAGATCGTTTTGCTTGGCAGATAATAGTTGACCAGCATGATTAATCCAATGCTGACCATATAAAACCAGAAAAGCAATGCGGCTTTCCAGAGGTCGTATTGTTTGAGCATAAAAACAGCTGTTAAAGAAATTCCCGTTACCAGCACATAATACTGAATAATGCTCGAAAGCACATTAATTGGGAACCAGATAGAAATAACGAGCAAAATGGGCACAATAAGCGAGGAGACAAACAGGCTTAACCGAGTGAGCCAGTAAGATTGCATAACGCCATGCATCCATCGTTTTCGCTGTCTTAACAACTCGGGAAATGTGTTCATCGGTTCCGAAATGCTGATTACTTCGGGTTTATAAGCCATTGTAAAGCCGTAACCTTCCTTTACAATGCTCATGAAAAGCGTGTAATCTTCGACAATGGAAAAGCCGATTTTTTCGTAACCACCAATGGCAAAATACGCTTCCCTCGTCACCGCCATGTTGTTGCCCATGCCCGTAATCGGGATTTTTAGCAAAGAAAAAAAGCGGGTTGCCGTTAAGGCGAAAAGCCATTCCATTGAAAGCAGATCGGCTAACATGTGAATGTGCTTCATCCGCGTTATCCCGATCACCACGCCAGTTTCCGGCTTGAAATGACCGAGCATTTGGGAGATCCAAATGGGCTGAACGACAATGTCGGCATCACAATAGAAAAAATATTCTCCTTTCGCCTCATGAGCAAGTTGCGCCAATACGTTCGCTTTCCCCTTCAAACCGGCAACCTGCGAGGTGATTTTAATAAGCTTAAATGCTGGTTTATCAATGATAAATTGAGAAACCAGCTCGTAAGTCCGGTCATCTGAATCGTCGTCGCCGATGATTATTTCGATATTTTCTTTCGGAAAATTTAGCTCGTGAAGTGATTGTAAACACCTTTCAATATTTTCTTCTTCGTTCCGTGCGGCGACGAGTATGCTTACTTGGATGCGGTTGCCTGTTGGAAGCATGTACTAATGCAAATGTTTGTTTGTAAAGTGTTTATCATAATTGCCGAGCTCTATTGCATAGCCATTGCTTCGAACGAAAAACCCAGGTTACTGAAATGTTCCAGGAACCTCGGAAGCGCATATTGCATGTTGGTTGCGGCTTTGATGCTGTCGTGGAACAAAACAATTGAGCCAGGCCGTGCATGCTGAATTGACTTCCGCAAACAAATTTCCTGCGTGATCTCTTTGGAAAAATCGCCACTCAAAACATCCCACATAATGATCTGGCGCTCTTTTTTTACAACGCGCGCCTGGCTTTTTTTGATCCGTCCGTAAGGCGGTCTGAAAAGTTTTGTCGGTAGGTTTAATTCGGCATCACATTGTTTAATGTTTTCCAAATATAAACCGTCATCTGTTTTCCAGCCATTCATGTGATTAAATGTGTGGTTTCCAATCGCGTGGTTATTGTCCAGCAATTTTTGATAAATTTCCGGGTGTTTCTGCACATTATTTCCGATGCAAAAAAATGTCGCTTTCGCACCATATAGATTCAATGTTTCCAAAACCGACTCTGTAATGTCTGGGATCGGGCCGTCGTCAAATGTCAGGAAAATTTTCTTTTCCCGCGTCGGAATATGCCATATGAAGCCCGGAAAGAATGCTTTCAGCCAGAAAGGCGAATTATGTAAAAACATTATTAAGATGATGTCAGGCGCAAATAATGTTCAAATATAAAGGGATATAAAATAAGAAGCTGCCCGTTTAGAGCAGCTTCTTGTCAGGAATATGAAGTGGTTTTTATCAAACCATTACTTTTTATCATGCATGCGCAAATGCTGGATTGAACATGGAAACCGCTTTTGCTTCCAAAAACGACTGCCCCATCAAATATTCATCCACTGCTCTCGCGGCTTCACGACCTTCGCTTATCGCCCACACAACCAATGATTGCCCGCGGCGGCAGTCACCTGCTGCAAAGATTTTTTCGTTGGAAGTTGATTGATAACCGTTTGTTTTAATGTTGCCGCGCTCGTCAAATTCCACTTCCAGGTCGTTCAGAAGGCCTTCTTGTTGTGGATGCAAAAATCCGGCTGCCAAAAATGCAAGGTCGCAAGGAATGTTTCTTTCGCTTCCTGCCACTTCTTTCATTTGCATACGGCCCGTTTCAGGATCTTTTTGCCAGTCGAGGTCAACGATTTTCAACTCTTTCAAATTGCCGTTTTCGTCGCCAACAAATTCTTTTGTATTGATAGACCAATGTCTGTCGCAGCCTTCCTCGTGCGAAGTTGAAGTCCGCAACATCATCGGCCAGTTTGGCCAAGGCGTGCTCGCATCGCGTTCTTTCGGTGGAATCGGCATTAATTCAATTTGTGTAACGGAAGCTGCACCATGACGGCCGGATGTTCCCACACAGTCAGAACCCGTGTCACCGCCACCAATTACCACCACGTGCTTGTCTTTCGCAATGATCTGTCCGTTTGTATAAGGCGCTCCGCGGTGATCCACTTCCGGGTTAATACCCGCCACGCGTTTGTTTTGCTGGCTTAGGAATTCCATCGCAAAGTGAACGCCTTTCAAATGACGTCCTTCGATTTTTACATCTCTTGGAACGGTTGATCCCATTGTCAATAAAACTGCATCGAACTCATCCAGCAATTCGTTTGCTTTCACAGTCACACCCACATTCACATTCGTGCGGAATTCAACGCCTTCGGCTTCCATAACCGCCAAACGACGGTCAATAACGCCTTTATCCAGCTTGAAATCAGGAATTCCGTAACGAACAAGTCCACCGATTTTATCAGCACGTTCCATCAAAACCACCGAATGTCCGGCCTGGTTAAGCTGGTAAGCAGCGGCCATTCCCGCAGGTCCTGAACCAATAACAGCGACTTTTCTGCCGGTGCGGAATTTTGGGATTCTTGGTTTTACAAGACCTAGTTCAAAAGCTTTCTCAATGATCGCTTTTTCAATGTATTCAATAGCCACGGGTGGCTTGTTAATGCCCAGCACGCAAGATGACTCGCACGGCGCAGGGCAAATCCTTCCCGTAAATTCAGGGAAATTATTGGTCGAAGATAAAATTTCGTAAGCCAGCGCCCAGTTTTCATCATACACCGCATCGTTGAACTCGGGGATAATGTTGCCTAGCGGGCAGCCATTGTGGCAAAAAGGGATTCCGCAGTCCATGCAACGGGCTGCCTGCTGTTTGGAATGAGAGTCAGTTGGGGCAGTTTCAATCTCGCGGTAATCCGAAAGACGTTCGTCAACACTTCTTTTCTTTGGCAACTCCCTTTCAAACTCTAAAAATCCGGTTGGTTTTCCCATTCTTATATTTCTTATTAAATCGTTATTCTAATTAAAACAACTCCTGAAAACGTGGTAACCGCTTATTGATGAACTACATCCACAACGATGTCTTTGTAAACCACATTCTTATCGGCAATCTGCTGCGCCAATGTAATGTTGCGTCCTTCCAGCGCTTTCTTGAAATCCGCAGGCAACACTTTCACGAATTGCTTCACAGATTGTTCCCAGTTCTGGATCAGTTGGAAGGCAATGTTGCTGGTTGTATACTGGAAATGTTTATCCAGATATTCACGCAAAATGCCTTGATCTTCTTCGTTAAGCGGATCCAGTGAAACCATTTCCATGTTCACTTTCTCTTTGAATGTGCCGTTCTTATCCAAAACATAAGCCACACCGCCCGACATCCCGGCAGCGAAGTTTCTTCCTGTTTCACCAAGAATCACAGCCAAACCGCCCGTCATGTATTCCAAACCGTGGTCACCCACGCCTTCCACAACCACTTTCGCACCTGAGTTACGCACGCAGAAACGCTCTCCGGATGTTCCTCTGATATAAGCGTCGCCTGAGGTTGCGCCGTAGAAAGCAACGTTACCAATGATAATGTTCTCTTCCGGCTTGAATTTCGAGTCGCGGTCTGGATAAACGATCAGTTCAGCGCCACAGAGTCCTTTTCCGAAATAGTCATTGGCGTCACCTTCCAGTTCCAGACGAAGTCCGGCTGTGTTGAATGCACCAAAGCTTTGTCCGGCAGTTCCGCGGAATTTGAAATGAATGTTGCCTTTTGCAAGACCAGCACCGCCGTATTTTTTAGAAATCTCATTTGAAAGCATTGTTCCCACCGAACGGTTCAGGTTGTTCAATGCAAACTCTGCATAAATTTCTTCCTGGCTATCCAGCGCAGGCTGTGCCGCTTTGATCAGATCCCAGTCGATAATGCTGTCGATGCCGTGATCCTGCTCTTCCTGTTTGAATTGCGCCACTGAAAGATCGCCTTCTTTATAAAGGATGGCATCGAAATTCAGGTTTTTGTATTTCCAATGTTTGATATCGTTACGCAGTTCAAGATATTGAGCCTGCCCAACCATTTCATTTACAGTCCGGAAACCAAGTTGTGCCATAATTTCGCGCAACTCTTCGGCCATAAAATGGAACATGTTCACCACGTGCTCAGGCTTACCCGAGAACAATGCGCGCAATTCTTTATTTTGGGTTGCTACGCCGACTGGGCAAGTGTTCAAATGGCATTTGCGCATCATAATGCAACCTGCCGCAACCAATGCAGCCGTCGCCACGCCCCATTCTTCTGCTCCCAGCATCGCCGCAATCGCAAGGTCGCGACCCGTACGAAGCTGACCGTCAGCCTGAACGGTAACACGTCCGCGCAATTTATTTTTAACCAAAGTCTGGTGCGTTTCCGCAAGACCAAGCTCCCAGGGCAAACCTGCGTGACGAATCGAGCTCAATGGGGAAGCACCCGTTCCGCCATCATAACCCGAGATCAGAATGTGGTCCGCATGCGCTTTCGCAACACCCGAAGCAACCGTTCCAACACCAGCCTCCGAAACCAGTTTCACACTGATCCGTGCCTGACGGTTTGCATTTTTAAGGTCAAAAATCAACTGAGCCAAATCCTCAATCGAGTAAATATCATGGTGGGGCGGGGGAGAGATCAAGCCTACGCCCGGCGTCGAGTGACGCGTGCGGCCGATCCAGTCATCCACTTTGAAACCTGGAAGCTGTCCGCCTTCACCTGGTTTTGCACCTTGTGCTGTTTTAATCTGTAATTCGCCAGCATTGCTCAGATAATGGCTGGTAACCCCGAAACGTCCGGAAGCAACCTGCTTAATCTGCGAATTCATGCTGTCGCCATTCGCCAGAGGCGTGTAACGCAATTCGTCCTCGCCGCCTTCACCGGAGTTGGATTTTCCGCCTATCCGGTTCATGGCAATGGCCAATGTAGTATGCGCTTCCCACGAAATAGAACCAAATGACATGGCTCCCGTAGCAAAGCGTTTGAAAATACTTTCCACCGGCTCCACTTCTTCAATTGGAATGCTCGTTCCTTTCTTGAAACGAAGTAAACCGCGAAGTGTTAACGCCTTATGGCTCTGATCATCAATCAGTTTAGAGTATTTCTTAAATGTTTCGTAACTGTTTGTTTTCGTAGATTGCTGCAACAAATGCACAGAAGCAGGATTGAAAATGTGCGCTTCGCCGCGTTGTTTCCATTGGTAAAATCCACCCACTTCCAGCTTGGGTTTCGAATCCGGCGTTTCGTGGTAAGCCACTTTGTGACGCACCAGGATTTCACGCGCAATCTCAGAAATGCCCATTCCACTGATGCGGGAAATGGTTCCTGTGAAATATTTGTCAACCACATCTTTGTTCAAACCAACGCATTCGAAGATCTGAGCGCCTTGATAAGACTGCAATGTGGAAATTCCCATTTTGGAGAAAATCTTCAAAAGCTCCTTATTAACAGCCTTAATGTAGTTGTAATGCAGTTTTTCGTCTGTAAACTCACCTTCGATCATCTTCTTGCGATTCATGAAAGAAAGTGTTTCAAATGCCATGTAAGGGCAAATTCCCGCAGCACCATAACCGATCAATGCGGCAACATGGTGTGTTTCCCAAACGTCTCCCGCTTCAACCAATAACCCCACTTTTCCTCTCAATCCTTCACGGATCAAATGGTGGTGAATGGTTGCAGTGGCTAATAGGGAAGGAATTGGCGCGTGATCCGAGTCAATCGCACGGTCGGAAAGGATCAGGATCTCGAATCCGTCATCAATCGCGTCCGTTGCGTAGCGGCAAATGCGCTCTAATGCTCTTTCCAACGCTTTTCCTCCTTCGTCAGCGCGGAAATAGGTGTTGATTGTTTTCGCCTGGAAACCATCTTTATCTACAAAACGCAGTTTATCAAACTCCTGCACCGATAAAATCGGATGCGGCAGCGCGATCTGGCGACAATGTTTCGGCGTCTCGGTTAATATATTTTCTGTTCCGCCCACAAAAGAAATCAGCGACATGATCGAACGTTCGCGGATCGAGTCAATCGGTGGGTTGGTAACCTGTGCAAAAAGCTGTTTGAAATAATTAGACAAATGCTGGCTTTGCTCAGAAAGCACCGCCAAAGGCACGTCCGTTCCCATCGAACCGATTGCTTCCTGACCTGTCTGCCCCATAGGAGCCAGGATCATGCGCAAATCTTCCGAAGTATAACCAAATGCAACCTGACGTTTCAGCAATGCATTGTCGTCGTAAGCGCGGTAAGTCCGGATTGGGTGATCTAGCTGATCAACGTGCAACTTATTGTCATCCAGCCATTTCTGATAAGGCTGACCAGAGCAAACTGCTGCTTTAATTTCTTCATCCGGGATAATGCGGCCTTGCTCCATATCCACGACGAACATGCGTCCCGGCTGCAAACGGCCTTTTGTAACAACTCTTGACTGATCCACATCCAAAACCCCAGCCTCAGAAGCCATAATGATCGTATCGTCGTCCAAAACCCAGTAACGAGAAGGACGTAATCCATTACGGTCAAGCGTTGCGCCCACCATTTTACCGTCCGTGAACGAGATAGAAGCCGGACCATCCCAGGGCTCCATCATCGCAGCATTGTATTCGTAAAAAGCTTTGCGTTCCGGGTCCATTTGCTCATTTCCATCCCAGGCCTCAGGAATCAGCATCATCATTACGTGCGGCAACGAGCGGCCCGAAAGGTGCAGCAATTCAATGGCATTGTCCAGGTTTGCGGAGTCAGATTGGTTTCTGTCGCAGATCGGGACGATCATGTCCATTTCCTCTTTTGTGAAAAACTCAGAAGCAAATGATTTTTCCCCGGCGCGGATCCAGTTTACATTTCCTTTTACGGTATTGATCTCACCATTGTGCGCAATGTAGCGGAACGGCTGAGCAAGCTCCCACGACGGGAATGTGTTGGTAGAAAAACGCGAGTGAACAACCGCAAGGGCCGAAACCACCGATTCGTTTTCCAGATCCGGGAAGTAATATTTTAGCTGGGCAGTTGTAAGCTGGCCTTTGTATGAGATCGTGCGGCAGGATAGGGAAGAATAGTAAAAGCTTCTTTCAACGCCCTTAACCGTGTCTCTGATAATCCGCGCAGAAACCTGGCGCAGGATGTAGAGTTTTCTTTCAAAACCAAGATCGTCCGTTACTTCGTCCGGACGTTTGATAAACAATTGCTCAACATGCGGTTCAACAGACAATGAACCTTCGCCCAATGTGTTGTTCAATGTTGGCACTTTTCTGTAACCTAATATATGCAATCCAAGCTTTTTGGCTTTACGGCTCAGAATGTCGCGGCACTCTTCACGCATGATTTCGTTGCCAGGGAAAAAGATCATCCCCACGCCATACTCACCCGCCGGCGGCAATTGGAAACCAAGCTTTGAACATTCTTCAACAAAGAACTCGTGTGGAATCTGAATCAAAATGCCTGCGCCATCACCCGTGTTCGGATCGAAACCGGTAGCACCCCTATGCTCCATGCGTTCGAGCATGTGAATGGCGTCAGCCACGATCTGGTGTGACTTGCGGCCCTTAATGTTAGCCCGGAAACCTATACCACATGCATCATGCTCAAATTCCGGACGGTACAGTCCCTGATTTTCTACCATTGGTTCAGACATTTGCGACATTAATCGAAGATTCTAGAGTTGACAAATTCGTAAATAGAATTTGTTTAAATAAGCAATTAAAAATTTTTAAGAAACCGCCATCCCGTTATGAATTGGGTAAAGCCACGCAAGATAACCATAAAAGATATTTGGCCGAATACCGAAATGGCAAAATTTTCTATCTCCATAGATTTTTGATTTTTTCGTCACAAATAATATAGAAATATTGATAAAATGATCAGCGCTTTCTGCTATTAGTTGTAAAAATCGTAATCAAAATGATGTGTTTAGCCATCTTACCGGAATACAAATACCGTCTTGTTAAATTAATAAAAGTTACTTAAACGCCCAAAAAAAACGTCCGGCTTGTGAAAGCCGGACGTTTGATATTCGCAAATTTCTAAGTCAAAAACAGATCTTTACGGTTCCTTGGACTCGCTTACATTGTCGTAGTCCTCGTCGTCATAACCATCGTCACCAGCGCCGAATTCATTTTCAAGACTATGCATAAAAACGGCGTCAATGGCTTCTTCTTTTGACGGCAAGACTTCCATGCCCGGGATTTTGAGATCTTCCAGCAAGTCCATAAAATCATCATCACGCGTCACGATTACCAGCAGGCCAAGGTCATTGGCACAAAGCCAGTTGATTTTTTTCAGGATCGCTATCCCAGCTGTATCCACCGATTTCACGGGCTGCATATTTACAATAAGGTTGTGATATCCTTCGCGGAATATTTCACGTGCAGTTTCCTCAAATGCTACCGGGACTTCACCTGCAAATGCTGGCTCTTCCAGCTCGATATATACAAATTGCTCCTTCTTTTCCAGTTTATAGTTCATTGCAATTTTTGTTTTGTCAAAACAATATTTTTAATAAAATATCACAGACCGGTTTTGTTACAGGGTCCTTAAAATGGCGTTTTCTATTCTTTTCAAAGGATCGTCCAGATTGTTCTTTTGGAATTTATTGCCGGTTACTTTTTCAAATAACTCAATGTAACGGTCGGAGATTAGCTGAATGCGCTCATCGTCCATCATCGGAACAGTCTGGCCTTCTTTTCCCTGGAAACCATTCTGAATGAGCCATTCTCTTACAAATTCCTTGCTAAGCTGTTTTTGGGGAAGTCCGGCCCGCTGATTTTCCGCATATACGTCGGCGTAAAAATAGCGTGACGAGTCCGGCGTGTGAATTTCATCGATTAGATAAATGACACCATCCAATTGGCCGAATTCATATTTTGTATCCACCAAAATCAGGCCCTGATCAGCGGCCATTTCTGTTCCTTTGGCAAATAAAGCGAGCGTGTATTTTTCCAAATGCTCGTAGTCATCTTCGCTCACAAGCCCTTGCGCAAGGATTTCTTCACGCGAGATGTCCTCGTCGTGTCCCTCATGCGCTTTCGTCGTTGGCGTAATGATCGGCTCGGGAAGTTTGTCATTTTCCTTTAATCCATCAGGCAGAGAAACGCCACATACTGAGCGCTTTCCAAGCGAATATTCACGCCAGGCGTGCCCCGCCAGATATCCCCTCACAACCATTTCAACCGGGTAAGCCTGGCATTTCAGACCAATGCTGACGTTCGGATCCGGCACTTCTTCGAGCCAGTTAGGGACAATGCCAGATGTTGCATTCAGGAAATGTGCCGCAATCTGATTCAAAACCTGTCCTTTATAGGGAATTGCCCGAGGCAAAATGACGTCGAAAGCAGAGATGCGATCGCTGGCAACCATCACAAGCTTTTTTTCAAAGGAGTAAACGTCGCGTACTTTGCCTTTGTAAAACCCTGTCTGGCCGGGAAATTGAAAATTGGTTTCTGGGATGCTATTCATCTTTTTATAGTAAAAATTACCACTCTATTTCGTTTTGTTTTGCTGTTTTTTGCTTGTATTGCTTCTTTCTGAGCTGGTAAATATATTGCGATTCGTTTGATTTCATGGCATCCAATATCGCACGTGCCTGTTCCTCAGACATATTCATTTCTCTCAAACTTTTAAGCAATTCCTCTTTTTGAATGTCTTCGGCCACTTCTCTCGTTTCTGGTTTGGGCTCCGGCGGAGTTTGCTGGCTCGTCTCGGCAATAGCGTCCCGTTCTGATTTTTTCTTTTTGTTATTCAGGTTGGAAGGCTGTTCATTTCCGGAAAATGCTTTTTTCAAAACAATGTAGTTGCTTCTTGCCAAACCATTGCCAGGTTCGAGACGAAGCGCAGTTTTTAAATGGTCAAGTGCATTCACCGTGTCTTTCTGGCTAACCCTGATCAATGCGATCTGGCTGTTTGCAATAGACGCAATGGTGTTATTATCAATGTGGTCCAGCAACTCGTAATGTTTCAGTGCAAGCTTATATTCGCCCATCTGGTAATAGGAGTGCGCCAGATTTAGCCTTGCAGCCGGGTCCGAAAATATAGATCCGTACGTTATCTGGTAATACAGATCGGCTGATTGTTTAAACTGTTTATTGTTATAAGCCTGCTCAGCCCCCAGTTTCCGCTCGTTTGCCTTGGTAATGGAATCGAAAGTCCGATTATCCCAGAGCCAAAGCAGAATATAAAGAATAATGGCGGTCATATGCAGTCACATTGAGACGCAAAAATAAGCATTGATCCTTATAGTCGGAACGTTCCGATGGTAATTAAAACGTCCAGCAGGATGAGTACGAGGGCGGCGCCCAGGAAATAGTAGTATTTGTTACTTACCACCGTGATGGTCCGCGAATCCACCAATGTGCCCTCTGCCTGGTTGACGTCATTGGTAAGTTTTGGCATCTCATTTTTGGCGTTATTCAGTTCGTAATAGGTGCCTCTCGCAGCAGTGGCCATTGTTCTGAGGAAGTTTTCGTCCAGTTTGCTGATCACCAGTTTGTCATTTTTATCCATCAAAGGCTTGCCGTTTTGCTGAATGCTGATACCTACTTTCGTTCCCACCGCAACCGTGTAAACGCCTATTCCAAACCGACGCAGATTATTATAAAGTGCGCCGCTGCAAGATGCATTATTCTCGCCGTCTGTGAACAAGATCATCATTTTAGAACGTCCGTCGGGATCCGCGGCATTCATTAATTTGCTATAAGCGAGCTCTGTTGCATCGCAAATATTAGTCCCGCCAGTTGCCAGCAGGTCCGTTTGCAGTGATTGGATAAATAATTCCAAAGCTGCGCCGTCATAAGTCAGCGGGACGTGGATAAATGCTTCATTGGAAAAAATAATGATCCCAATCCGGTTTGCACGTTCATTTTGAACAAACCTGTTCATTTCAAATTTAACTTTTTCAAGTCGGGAAGGCGTCACATCCGCCGCGTCCATCGATTTTGAGAGATCGACAATCATAAAAATATCCTTTCCTTTCGACTGCACCTGCCGATCGGTCTCGCCGAATGAAGGTCCGAGCAAGCTGATGATCAATAGCGAAAAAGAAATGGTGCGTAAAAAGAGTTTTAGGATGAGTGTTCTCGCGGTGGTTTGCAGCTGCCGGGCAATGCGGACTGTGCGGATTATGTAGGCTGTGTAGATTAAAATGAAAAAAAATATAAAAAAATATTCAGTGGTCTCAAAGGGGTAATTCCAGTTCATAATGAACGCTTTGGGTAATTTAAAATTTTTCAAAAATAGGCAATTGTGGCTTCTGATAAAGTTTTTTTAGGGAAATGTTTGTTTTTCTGAGAGGCAACCTTCTATATTTGCAACCCAGAACGGAAAGAAGGAGGGATGGGTGAGTGGCTGAAACCAGTAGTTTGCTAAACTGCCGTACTCGCAAGGGTACCGCGGGTTCGAATCCCGCTTCCTCTACACCGATCTAAAAAGAGTAAAAAGAGGAGCTGACAATTAACGAAATCGAGACTCAGCTTAGCAAGTAAAATAACTCGGGGAGTGGCGCAGCCCGGTAGCGCATCTGGTTTGGGACCAGAGGGTCGCAGGTTCGAATCCTGTCTCCCCGACACAAGGTTTAGGCAGTTAGGCCGTAGCAGATTAAACTGCGAATCGCTGACTGCCTATTTTTTTGATTACGGTCCGGTAGCTCAGCTGGATAGAGCAGCTGCCTTCTAAGCAGCAGGTCATGTGTTCGAATCACATCCGGATCACAATAAGCACTTAGCATTTATTTGTTAGGTGCTTTTTTTGTGCAACGACAAATAATTCATGTCTACAATCATTTGTACAAGCAGACTGCCTGGGCGTTGTATTTTCAGAGATCAGGGAAACTGGAAGCGCCGCATGCGGAAAGCTGCCAACGGGGCGGTTTGCTGGCGACGACTGCGGAAATTCACGCCTCCCATGCTCCGTCGTCGCTAAAAGATGCTTCTAATTTCCCGGTTGGGACTAATATTCCGAGGACAAAAGGCTGGCTGGATGCGGGCGATTATGGTCGTTATGTTTATAAGGCGGCGAGCGCGTTGTTTATTTTGTTTACGGCTTTGGAATTATATTCTCAAAAATTCCCTGACAATTATTATAACATTTCCGAAGGCGGTAACAACATTCCGGATAGCCTGCATTCACGTGCCAGATCCTTGTAAGGGAATAGAAATACATGTTTTGCAAAAGCAGCAAAACATGTATGAAATACACACCAAGAGTCTGAGAAAGGAAAGTCCGTTGACGGGTGAGCTTATCGACAGGCGCGGAATAATCCTCCGAAACTTCGACATCAAACCACATGAAATCACCCGTCTTGAAACTTTTGGCTTACCAGAAGATCTTTACATTTTTACAGATAGAGACCAGTCAGGCTATCGTCTGTTTTCGCAAAAGCTGATCGTTCAAAAGCAATCGATTTATAGCCAAACGCTGGTCCAGTTGTAAGGATCAGGGCCAGAAACCGTTCCGCTTGAAGGATAGCCGGAGCCGTTTAATATGTATGTGTAATGTGTGGAAACAGGGTTTTTGCCGGGCTTTTTCAAATATCTGGTTTCTATAAGATTAAGCGACTTTTGAGGGAATAACTTCGCGTCCATTTTGAAATTGAACTGGCTGAAATAGACGGACTTATCCGTGTGTTTCAAATAATACTCGTAGCTGGTTTTGTTCACTATTACTCCGTCCGCATCGTAACGCTCCTGGAACGTAACATTGTGATCGTCATAATGATATACCAAATGACCATCGGGAAGGTTATTTTCGCGATAATATTCCTTGATAACTTTGCCGGACTGATATATGTACTCCGTCTGGATCATGTCAGAAACATTGCCACTGCTGGTATAAAATGTTTCAAGCTTCTTGACAGCATATTGATTTACAAGATCATAAACTATATCAGAACTTTTTTTGCCCCCAAAAATGGTAGTGTAAATTACTTTGTTCGGCGCATATGCGACATGGGTCGTGTAGGCGCCACTTTCTGTCCGATAACTCTTAAGTGAATGATCCGCGTTGTACTGTATGTCCGTAATTTCATAGCCGGGCATGTTCGTTTGTGAGAGAAGTTGCGTCACGACGAAAGCATTCGAATGGGCCTCAGCAATTACAGGAGCATCCTGATTGGGCGGTAAGTCGTCTTTTCCGCAGGACAAAAAGGTGGCTGACAACAGCAGGAACATCTGCGCGGGCAAACTAAATGGGGACCGTTTTCTAGTCATAAGGATATTACTGTTTTCGTAAATAGATGGCGCAATAAGGCGAAAGCAGGTTTGGGATTTTTCGTATTAAGGACGAACAGCTGCTGTCGTTTACCCAGCGGCCTGTGATCATTTATTCTGCGGTTAATGAGGACTTTAAGAACAATTGTCCCGTTTGCCCCGCTTGTTTAGCTTTTCAGTATTAATTAGCGTATCTTACAAGATGGGCAACCGAATGTCCGGCGCATGCTTTACGACAATTAGCAATGAAACCAACTCCAGAGCAGTTAAGGGACTTTTTTAAGTCGAATTTTTTTCAGGTTGACCAGCCTTTTGAATATAATTACGATGCGGCCATAGCCGATTTTTATCGTCGTTTTCATGATGAAACGCCAGTGGCCGAGCCTATGCCTAATCCGCGTAAGTGGCAAACCACCTATGTCAGAAAGTATGCAGTGAAGGCATTCATGCGAACCAAGGATGGAAACATTCACCATGTGATATTCAGGCAGGATTTGGACAATAATCAGATCACCAATTTTGATGGTTCGGCATGGCAGGGTGACCCCAATTTGCTGGATGTGTGGCAGGAGTATTATGAGTCTGATAATAACCTCGTTGTAAGTGGCTGGTAACGAATAATAGAAGGTTTTTGAGGCCTCTTAAAGCAGGAGAGTAAAGTATTGTTTGGAAAACTATTTGAGAAAAGTAAAAAGTTGTATTTTAGCAGCAACCGTAACCCACTATCAGAATTTTATGAGCATACTCTACATTGATCACGAGGTCAATAATCTCAACTCCTTTAAAGCTTCATTCAGAAGAGACGCGACTATTTATCTCGCGGAATCGACAGACAAAGGCCTCAAAGTTTTAGAAGAAAAACAGATCGACGTCATTTTCGTCGACCAGCAAATGCCCGATATGACGGGCCTGGAGTTTCTAAAAATCGCATCCAAACAATATCCGGAAAGTATCCGGGTCCTACTTACCGGGCAGGCTTACAGCGCCGAATTCAAACAGGCGGAAGTCAAGGGATATCTCCATAATTTTGTCACCAAGCCCTGGGATGAACAGGATTTGAGGCGGTTAATCATCACCAACCTGATGTGAAATTATTTAAACTATAATGTTGAGCGTGTTCTGGCAAAGGGCACGCTCATTTTTGTTCAGGGCGGCGGCATTGATCTCTAAAAATATTGCCACAGCAATATTTGTTGGAAATATTTTTTACATTGTGTTTTCAATTTTACTTCCTGAACATTCGATGAAAAGAAGAGATTTTATGCAAATGACGGGGATGGGCGCGGGAGCCATGCTGCTTTCCGCCGTGCCTGTCATAGGAAATCCTGTGAGCGCTGCACATCTGCTCGAACCGTGGATAGACGTCGCTGCCAAGAAAAAATTCGCAGAAATCGCCCTGAATGCTGCCAAAAGCAAAGGCGCAACTTACACGGATGTCAGGATCGGGCGCTATTTGCAGCAATATCTTTTTACACGCGAAAAACAGGTCCAGAATATTGTCAATGCGGAATCCTATGGCGTAGGAATACGGGTTATAGCCAATGGGACATGGGGCTTTTCGGCGACGAGCGATGTAACTGCGGAAGGCATTGCGAAATGCGCAGCTACGGCCGTTGAGATTGCCAAAGCTAACTCCAAATTTCAAACCGAGCCGGTTGTTTTGGCTGAGCAGAAGGGAGTTGGCGATAAAACCTGGAAAACGCCCATTAAGAAAAATGCATTTGAAATACCCATCCAGGAAAAAATAGATCTTTTAATGAATGTCAACGGCGAGGCCATGAAAAATGGAGCTGGCTTCGTGACTTCCAATTTGTTTTTTGTAAACGAACAAAAATATTTCGCTTCGTCCGACGGATCGTTTATTGACCAGGACGTGCACCGGATCTGGCCCACATTCACCGTAACTGTCACCGATAAAGCAGCAGGGAAATTCAAAACGCGCGACGCCATCAGCTCACCTATGGGCATGGGTTATGAGTATCTGGACGGTCTGACTTCGGAGAAAATCGCTGGCCCGAATGGCCTGGTCGGTTACCGGAATTCTTACGATATGGTGGAAGACGCGATCACCGCGGCCAAGCAAGCAAAGGAGAAAATGAGTGCGAAATCAGTGCTTCCGGGTAAATATGACCTTGTTTTGGATCCTAATCACCTGGGACTTACGATCCATGAATCTGTTGGACACCCCACTGAGCTCGATCGCGTGCTGGGTTATGAGGCCAATTATGCGGGGACAAGCTTTGCGACATTGGATAAATGGGAATCCAAAAACTTTGCATATGGCAGCAAACTCGTGAACATTGTTGCGGACAAAACGCAGCTGAATACGCTGGGAGCCGTGGGTTATGACGACGAGGGTGTTCCATGCAAGGAATGGGACATTATTAAAGACGGAGTTTTGGTCAATTACCAGGCGATCCGCGATCAGGTCAAGATCATTGGCGAAAAAGAGTCGCACGGTTGCTGCTATGCGGATAACTGGAATTCGGTTCAATTTCAGCGGATGCCGAACATTTCACTGAAACCGGGCACAGAGAAGCGCAGCGTGATGGACATGATCAAAGGGGTGGAAAAGGGCATTTATATCATTGGAAGAGGTTCGTATTCTATTGATCAGCAGCGTTATAACTTCCAGTTTGGCGGTCAGGTCTTTTATGAGATAAAAAACGGGCAGATCACAGGCATGTTAGACGACGTCGCTTACCAATCCAACACACAGGAATTCTGGAATTCCTGTTCGCAGCTTTGTGACAAAGACGATTACCGCACATTCGGCTCGTTTTTCGATGGAAAAGGCCAGCCTGCGCAAGTAAGCGCCGTTTCTCACGGCAGCGCAACTTCCCGTTTCGATGGTGTTAATGTTATCAATACAGGACGGAAAATCTGATTCCAAAATCGATCTAAATTTCCATCCCCAGTCGCAATTTAGCTTAGTAGCCACATTTTTAAAGCATATTATTTTCTAGAAATGGCCATTTTATCCAAAGAAGAAGCGAAGAAAATCATTGACAAAGTTCTTGCATTTTCCAAAGCCGATGAAATTAGCGTCGGACTTTCGGGCGACCGGACAGGCAATATTCGCTATGCAAGAAACTCGGTTTCCACGAGTGGGGAAACGTCGGATCTTTCATTATCTGTTACATCTGTTTTTGGGAAAAAATCAGGGACATCCACGATCAACGAGTTTGATGATGCCTCTTTGGAAAAAACGGTGAGAAGGGCAGAAGAAATCGCAAAACTGGCACCCGATAATCCGGAATATGTTCCTATGCTCGGCGCACAGCAATATGCGGAAACAAATTCTTTTTCCGAGAGCACGGCAGCCATCAACCCTGATTATCGTGCAAAAGCCGCATTCGATAGCATTGATCCTTGCATTAAAAAGAACCTGACAGCAGCGGGTTATCTCGAAGATTCCGCTGGGTTTTCGGCAATGGGGAACAGTAAGGGACTTTTTGGATATAATAAGGCAACGTCTATTGATTTTTCTATCACTGTCCGCACAGCCGATGGCAAAGGTTCCGGTTATGCGGCACGCGATTATAACGACGCTTCCAAACTGAGCACCGCTTCGGCCACGGAAGTTGCGATGCAAAAAGCGTTGGCCTCTTCAACTGCGAAGGCATTAGAACCTGGAAAATATACAGTGATTCTCGAACCCACAGCCGGTGTGGATCTTTTGCAAAATATGATGCGCAGCATGGACGCGCGGAATGCGGACGAAGGCAGGAGTTTTTTAGGTAAAAAAGGAGGTGGGACACGGTTAGGCGAAAAGCTTTTCGACGAGCGTGTGAACATTTATTCGGATCCTCAAAACCTTGAAATTCCCGGATCGCCATTCAGCGGTGACGGAAGGCCGCAGGAAAAAGTAATGTGGGTGGAAAGCGGAGTTGTGAAAAATATGACTTACTCGCGCTTTTGGGCTGAAAAGCAGGGTGTTAAGGCCGTTCCACCGCCGTCTGGCTTCATTTTTCAAGGCGGCAACGAATCGCTTGCCGATTTAATCAAAGGGACAGAAAAGGGAATTTTGGTTACAAGGCTTTGGTATATCCGTGCTGTGGACCCGCAGACCCTGCTCTACACAGGTCTTACAAGGGACGGAACATTCTACATTGAAAATGGGCAGATCAAATATCCGGTCAAGAATTTCCGCTTTAACGAGAGTCCGGTTATCATGCTGAATAATGTAGAGGCAATAGGCAAGCCGGTGCGCGCAAGCGGCAATCTGGTGCCGCCGCTTAAAATCCGCGATTTCACATTTACTAGTCTTTCGGACGCTGTTTGAGAGGTCATTACCGCTCAAATAGCTTAATTTCCTTACGTAAAAAGTGCATTGATTCTATCGGCTCTTTTCGCTAGCTTATGCTTTGCACTTTCTATTTTCTGAAGCCAAAATTCGTCACTATTAGCAAACATATATACTTTGAAACGCAGAGACTTTATACAACTGGCTGGACTCGGAACCGGAGCGTTCATGATGCCCGCTTTTGCCATGGGCAGGAATGTTTCCCCCGAAGCATTTCTTGAAAAAAGCGTAGATGCTGCCGTCAACAAGAGACTGGCAGACGCCGCACTGAACGCCGCGAAATCCAAAGGAGCTTCCTATGCGGATGTGCGGATTGGCCGCTATTTGAATCAATTCGTGGTTACCCGGGAAGACAAAGTCCAGAACATTGTTAACACCGAGTCTTACGGCGTAGGCGTGCGTGTGATCGCAAACGGATGCTGGGGATTTGCCGCAGTGGTGGACGTAAATAATGAAGCCCAAATGGCAAAAGCCGCAGAAGATGCCGTTGCGATTGCGAAAGCGAATGCAAAGCTGATGAAAGAGCCGGTGCAGTTGGCTCCGCAAAAAGGTTTTGGCGAAGTAAGCTGGAAAGCGCCGATCAAGAAAAATGCATTCGAAGTGCCTATTAAGGAGAAAGTTGACTTGCTGCTTTCTGTCAATGACGCAGCGATGAAAAACGGCGCTAATTATGTCAATTCAGTGCTTTTTTTGGTTAATGAACAAAAATATTTTGCTTCCACAGACGGCTCCTACATTGACCAGGACGTTCACCGTATCTGGCCAATATTCAATGTGACGGCCATTGATCCAAAAAGTGGAAAATTTGAAACGAGGAATGCATTAAGCGCACCAATGGGCATGGGCTACGACTATCTGCAGGCCAATCCATCGGACAAAATCACCGGCGTAACCACGCGTTATAATAAAGGTTATGATATGCTGGAAGATGCCACTGCCGCAGCCAAACAAGCCAAGGAAAAACTAACGGCGAAATCGGTCGAGGCGGGAAAATATGATCTTATTCTGGACCCATCGCACCTTTGGCTGACCATTCACGAATCTGTGGGCCATCCGCTTGAATTGGATCGTGTGCTGGGTTATGAGGCCAATTTTGCGGGGACTTCCTTTGCAACATTGGATAAATGGCAATCCAAAAACTTCCAGTATGGCAGCAAGCAAGTAAACCTGATCGCCGATAAATTACAGGAAGGATCGCTGGGCGCCGTTGGTTGGGACGATGAAGGCGTGAATACAAAGAAGTGGGACCTTGTGAAGGAGGGTGTTTTGGTTAATTACCAGGCCATTCGCGATCAGGCACATATTATCGGCGAAAAAGAATCGCACGGCTGCTGCTATGCGGATAGCTGGTCGTCTGTCCAGTTCCAAAGAATGCCGAATGTTTCCCTGGCAGCCGGCAAGACGCCATTGTCCGTGGACGACATGATTAAGGATGTGAAAAAAGGCATTTACATAATCGGTGACGGTTCATTCTCGATTGACCAGCAGCGTTACAATTTCCAGTTTGGCGGTCAGTTATTTTATGAGATTAAAGACGGGAAAATTGCGGGAATGTTGAAAGATGTGGCTTATCAATCCAATACACAGGAATTTTGGAATTCGTGTGTGCAGGTTTGCGATGAAAAGGATTATCGTCTTGGTGGTTCGTTTTTCGACGGGAAAGGCCAGCCTTCTCAATCCAGCGCGGTTTCGCACGGAAGTTCAACCGCCCGGTTTAATGGAGTAAATGTTATCAACACAGCCAGGAAGATTTAATGTTGAATGACTGAATGAGTGAATGAGTGAATAGCTTTCTCACATCCAGTCATTCAGTCATTCGCTCATTCACTCATTCAAAATTGTAAACCATGTCAATCATATTAACTGAATCAGAAGCGAAAGCATTGTTGCAAAAAGTGCTGGCTTACTCCAAAGCGGATGAATGCGAAATAAACCTGCTGGGCGAGGAGCGCGGCAACCTGCGTTACGCAAGAAACGAAGTGTCCACAAGCGGATCGCTGATTAATCAGAATTTGTCGGTTCAATCGTCTTTTGGTAAAAAGGTAGGCGTTGCAACTATTGATGAATTCAGCGAGGAATCGTTGGAGAAGGTGGTGAGAAGGTCCGAAGAACTTGCACAGCTGGCGCCGGAAAACCCCGAATATGTGAGTATTCTGGAACCGCAGACTTATCTGAAATCGTCCGGATTCTTTGAATCGACAGCAGGTATTAATGCAGATAAACGCGCGGATGCGGTTGCAAAAAGCCTTGAATTATCGAGAGCAAAAAATTTAACAGCGGCAGGTTTCCTGGACAATCAGAAAGGTTATTCTGCCATGATGAACTCGAAAGGATTATTCGCGTATTACCCTAGCACGAGCGTCAACTTTTCGCTCACTGTCCGCACGCCGGACGGGACCGGTTCGGGTTACATTGCAAGGGGTTATAGTGATGTAAATAAACTGGATACGGCTGCTGCAACAACCATTGCCATCCAAAAAGCGATGGGTTCCATGAATGCAAAAGCATTGGAGCCCGGAAAATATACCGTCATCCTGGAACCAACGGCAGCAGCGGTTTTATTAGAAAATATCTATTTCAACTTTGATGCAAGAAGCGCAGACGAAGGCCGTTCATTCCTGAGCAAGCCGGGCGGAAAGACGAAGTTGGGAGAAAAAATCGTGGACGAGCGCGTTAACATTTACTCTGATCCAACGCACCCGGATTTGCCCGCATCGCCGTGGGCAGGGGATGGTCAGCCTTTGGATAAAATAACCTGGATAGAGAAAGGTGTTGTTAAAAACATGATCTATTCGCGCTATTGGGCACAAAAGAATAATGTGAAGGCCGTTCCTTCTCCCAGCAATGTGATTATGGACGGCGGAACTGCTACGATGGAAGAGTTGATCAAATCCACGAAACAAGGGATTTTAGTAACCAAACTTTGGTATATCCGAGAAGTGGATCCGCAAACGTTGCTGCTTACAGGACTTACCCGTGACGGGACTTTTTACATTGAAAACGGTGTCATTAAGCATCCGGTCAAGAATTTCCGTTTCAACGAAAGTCCGGTTATCATGCTGAACAATCTGGAAACATTGGGTAAATCAGAAAGGGTTGTGAGCACGGAGTCGGACAGAAATTATATGGTTCCACCCATGAAAATCAGGGAGTTTACATTTTCTTCACTTTCCGACGCAGTTTGAAGCCTTTTTTCTTTACACGAATTCAATACACGTCCGGAAACTGGGACACCGACCAGCGAATGCCTTCCAATTTGCTGCATTCGCTGGTTGAATACACCACAATTCCCATTGATGAGAAGGAAAAAGTGGTGCAACTCAATAGCAATGAAATTTTCAAAAGTCCCTTTTGCTATCTGAGCGGGCACAAGCTCGTTGAATTTTCGACGCAGGAACGGGATCATTTCCGGCGATATGTGCAAAATGGCGGCTTCGTTTTTGTGGACGATTGCAACCACGATATCGACGGACTTTTTGCCAAATCTTTCGAACAGGAAATGGAACGGACATTTGGTCCCAAAGCCTTGCAGAAAATCCCCAATAACCATCCGCTATACCACAGTTTTTTCAAATTTGAAGAAGGCCCACCGACAACTTCATTCGAGTTGAATGGCTGGGGCGATGATCTTGTGCACGATTATCTCAAAGCGATAACAGTCAACGGACGGATCGGCGTGTTATACAGCAATAAAGATTACGGCTGCGAATGGGATTATGATTTTAGGAACAAACGCTTTTTGGCCGTCGATAATACGCGTTTCGGTGTGAATATCGTGGTTTATGCATTGAATGCCAGCTAACTCAATTTTCTATTGGAAACAAACAACCTAACCCATTATAAAACGCTTGTAGCCAAGCTGCCACTGCTGAAAAAGGAAATTGCAAAAGTGATTGTCGGGCAGCAGGAAGCCATTGATGAAATACTGATTTCCCTGCTTGCTTCGGGACATTGTTTGCTGGAAGGCGTGCCTGGCCTTGCGAAAACATTAATGGTGAAAACCATGTCAGAAGCGCTGCATATGAGCTTCAAACGGATCCAGTTCACGCCGGACCTGATGCCGGGCGATATAGTGGGAACGGAGATTTTGGAAGAAGACCACGAAACCGGCAAGAAGTTTTTCAAATTCAACCGCGGGCCGGTTTTCGCCAATGTTGTTCTGGCTGACGAAATTAACCGGACGCCTCCTAAAACGCAGGCCGCTCTACTGGAAGCCATGCAGGAGAAATCGGTCACTTATGGCGGGACAAATTACGAGCTGCCCAATCCATTCCTGATCATTGCCACGCAAAATCCAATAGAACAAGCCGGGACATATCCGTTGCCAGAAGCTCAGCTCGACCGTTTTTTGCTTTATATCAAATTGAATTATCCCAATGAGCAAGAGGAACTGGACGTTCTTAAAGGCACAACAGGATCGTTCAAAGCCAACATTGAGCGCGTTTTGGCGGATTCCGAAATCGTCGATTTGCAAAAATTGACACGCCAAGTGCACATCAGCGATGACCTTATCCAATGGATCAATCGCCTCGTTCGGGCGACCAGACCGGAGGGCAGCCCATCCGAATTTGTCAAAGAATGGTGCGATTGGGGGGCCGGGCCTCGCGCCGGGCAAGCGCTCGTATTATGTGCCAAAGCCCGTGCAGTCCTGAATGAGCGCTTTTCTGTAATTCCGGAAGACATTCAAACATTGGCTTATCCCGTGCTTCGCCACAGAATCGCTATGAATTTCCGCGCCGAAGCCGAAAACATTAACACGGATCAGGTGATTGAGCAATTGCTGCAAACGGTGAAGGTTTAGGAGCGTTGAACGCGGAGGCATGAAACATCAAATTCACATATAATTTTATGAAAGGTAGCACCGGCCTGCTAGCCTCCCAGCTGATCAAGCTAAAAAATTTGCAACTGACCGGGAAGCTGGTGAGTGAGGAACTGATGCTGGGCATCCATGTGAGTAAGCGGTCAGGGATAGGCGTAGAATTTGAGCAGTATCGACATTATGAGCCGGGCGATGATCCGAAACGCATTGATTGGAAGCTTTTTGCAAGGACAGACAAACATTTGATCCGGGAATCATCAACAGAAAGCGATAAGCAAGTCCGCTTTCTCCTTGACCTTTCCGGTTCCATGAATTACACTGAAAATGGTGTCAGCAGGCTTCAATATGCCCAAATACTGCTCGCCTCCCTGAGTTATCTTTGCTATATTCAGAATGATCAGATGAGTTTGTATACATTGAGGGACAGCGCTATACAAACCGTTTCCGCAACTGGCGCGGCGTCTTCCGGCAAGCAGGCATTTCAGAAAATCCTGGTGGGTTTGGAGAAAACGGTTGCAGACGGACCCTGGCTACGGAATGCTGAAAGTGATGGGAAAATAAAATTTCCTGAGCTGCAATCTAAGAAAAAAGAGCAGCTGATCTTTGTCAGTGACTTTTTGCAGGCGCAGGACGAATGGCTGAACCTGATCAGGTCGCTGGCGAGTCCTTACCGTGAAATCGTTGTCTTCCAGATCCTGGGGGATCAGGAAGTGGATTTTAATCTCGAAGGTTTTTACCGGTTTAAGGACCTCGAAACGGGCAGAGAAGTGGAATTGGATGCCGGATCGGTGCGGGAAAGGTTTCGGGAATCGGCAGATTTGTATTTGCAGCAATTGAAAGAGGCGTTGCAAATTCCGCATGTGAGCCTTGTCCGTGCACGCATGAGCGATCCGATCGGAATGGTTTTGAAGGCTTTTTTAACAAAACGGAAAGGGTAAATGGAGTTTTTGAATCCATATATGCTGTGGGGAATATTGGCGGTGGCCTTGCCGGTGATCATTCATTTTTGGTATCAAAAAAAGGGCAAACAAATTGCCTGGGCGGCTTCACAATGGCTTATTGATAAAACTTCGCTGCAGCACCGGGGCATAAGGCTGGACGAAATTCCTCTGCTTTTGATCCGCTGCTTGCTCGTTATACTGCTTACTATGTTACTGAGCCAGCCGATTTTAAGCTGGTTTGGCAAAGACAATAAAAAAGAGGAAGTTCATTTGGTGCAGGCTGATTCAAAAGTTGTCAGCAACTTCCGGTTTGAGCTTGAAACTGCGCTGAAAAAGAAAGAAAAACTGGTCTGGCTTGGTGCTGATTTAAAGCTTGTGACAGACACTGGATTGATCCCGGAAGAAAAAAGCGGTTTGGCTTTGTTACAGCAGAGCATTAATCACATTGCAAATGACGAAACGCATTTGAATTTATACCTTAATAACAATCAGATAGTAAGCTATTTACCCAAAATTTTCATTCCCGGAACCTACAAATTGCATGCTATTAAAGATTCAGCGCGGAAATCGGAGAATCCGTTGATTGGATTGGCTGCGAAACTTGGTAAAGACAACATAAGCGTCCTGATCGATTATCGCAATCCGGATGAAGCGGAAACTGTGCAGGCTGGTGTGGAGGCATTGGCGGAGGTTTTTGAAATACCGTTTGATATTGATTTGAAAACCGCCTCACAAACTCAATATGACTGGATCTTCACAGACAAGCCCATAATGAACCGAAATGCGCAAACATTATATGTTGTGCCCGTGGGAAATAATGCTGACAATGTATCTGCAAATGTCGTCCAGATTGACGATTCGTTGCGGTTGGCAACTTCTCCTATTGTGCAGAACGGTCAATTGCCTGAGTGGCTGGGAGAATTGTTGATAAAACATTATGATCTGGATAAAAATAGAAATGCGTTAAGCCAGAAGCAGTTATATGCAGGATTTGAGCGTGTTAAGCCGGAAAAAGGACAGTCGGCAAATAGTTTGCAAAAATGGTTACTGCTGCTTTTTGTATTAACATTAATGCTGGAACGTTGGATTTCACTCAATCAAAAGACGGTGCGAATTCATGCATGAATTAAGAAAAATGATCGGTTCGGTAACCAGCCAGCTTTACGCGAGCGCTTTATTGCGTTGCTTGCTGCTTGCCAGTGCGGCCTATCTTTTCACTTCGACATTTGCCGGGCCTTATCACGTTGCCAGCATTTTTGCAGCATTTGCGGGGTTATGCACGGGCATTTTGCTTACCGAAATTTACAAGAACAGGAGAGAAAAGGCGATTTCGCTGATTCATAATCACGTGGGCGAAACGGAATACAGTTTGCACCTTTTGGAAAAGCCTGACTTGAACATTGCAGAACAATTGCAATTGGAGCGCATTACAAGTCGTGATTACAATTTTCCTTTTGCCAAACTTTATAGTGGCCTGACAGCTTACCTGGGCATATTTTTGGTGGCGCTGACATTCCATTTCATTTATCCAGCAATTTCTTTTGATAAAAAATCGCCGGATAGCGTTCGAACAGAGGAGGCAAGATCTCAGAAAGCAAATATGTTGCTCGCTCCTGAATTTGAGTCTGCACGCATCCACATCACCCCGCCAGCTTATACCAAGTTGCCAATGCGGGAATCCAAGGATTTGAATGTTAGCACAATAGCAGGTTCTGCATTAACCTGGAAGGTTAAGTTTAATCACTCAGAAAATCTGGTGCTTCGGCTTACCAATAACCGTGGCGAGGAAATTCCATTTCGAAAACAGAACGGGTTATTTATTCATTCGGACAGGATTACGGGATCGGGGTTGTATGCGATGAAGGGTTATTGGAAGGATTCACTGGTTTACCAATCCGATTTTTACAGGTTGGAAGCATTACCCGATCTGGCGCCGAAAATTCAACCAGCGTCAAAGGATTTGTATAAATATCACTTCTTAAAAGATGCTAAAACGATTAAGATCTCTGCCAAAATCGCGGATGACTTTCTTGTCAGGCAGGCATTTATCGTAGCAACACTGGCAAGAGGATCCGGGGAGAATGTCAAGTTTCGGGAAGTGAAATTTCCACTAGCGCCAACAGATTTCAAAGAAGCCAACTTACAAAAAGAGATCAATCTTAACGATCTGAATTTTACGCCCGGCGACGAATTATATTATTACTGGGCAGCAGTCGACAACAAATCACCGCAAGCAAATTTCAGTAAATCAGACACTTACTTTCTTGTATATAAGGACACCTCGAATGTTGAGGAGGCGGAGTTGGCGACGATGGCGGTGAACATTATGCCGGAATATTTCAGAAGTCAGCGGCAGATTATCATTGACACGGAGAAGCTCATTGCAAGGCGTAAAAAGTTGCCGCAAAAGGAATTTGCTTCGGTCTCAAACGAGATTGGTTTTGACCAAAAGGTGCTGAGGCTGCGTTACGGGCAATATTTGGGAGAGGAATTTGAAACAAGCATTGGGGGCGGCGGGGCACCGGAAGCGGCGATTCCATCCGGTGAAAATATGCTGGACGCTTTCACGCACAAGTCCGATGGTGAAGGCGAAGCTTCCGAACGTGGCGTGGCCGAACGTGGCGCGGCCGCGCCGCGCTCGGCCGAAGGGCCTGCACATAAGGATGATCATGACGGGCACGACCACGGAAAAGGGCAGGGGGAAGCGGGCGAAAAAGATCAGTTGGCGGCATTAATGGAGCAATATGTACATGCGCACGATGATGCGGAAACGAACACCTTTTATGAGCAATCGACACGAAGTTTGCTGAAAATGGCATTGGAGCAAATGTGGCAGTCAGAGTTGCATTTGCGCTTATATGAGCCGGAAAAGGCACTTCCTTTTGAGCATAAGGCGTTAGAATTCCTTAAATCTGCCCAGCATAAGGCGCGGACTTATGTGAAGAAAAGCGGTTACGATCCGCCACCGATCAAGGAACAGGAGAAGCGGTTATCTGGTGAATTTAAGGACATTAGCAATGACCTCAATGCTGAAAAGTTTTACAGGGAGAAGACAATTGCTCAGCTTGCCGCCGAAGTTTCAGGCTTTTTGGGCTACCAAAAACTTGATAATGAACAACAATCCAGATTGCGCCTGGCCGGTGGAACATTATCCGACCGGCTCATTAACAGCGGACCATTCAATGGCGGATTGCAAAACTGGGAAATGATAGGGTCGTTGCAGAAACTGGTTAGTGGAAAAGCATTGTCATTGAAAGAAAGACAGCATTTGAAAAAGGATTTATTCCAATATGCGAATCGTTCGGAACAAAGCAGGCGCGGTTATTCCAGCGACAAAAAGCTGGAAGCGGCATTTTGGAAAAAGTTACAATAACCATAAAAACGGCCTGCCCGTTTAAAAATACGCAAGATGCAATTCGACTTTAACTGGTCAGAGCCCATAAACCTCCTCATTTTGACTCTTGCCATTGCGTTGCTTCCATTGCAGCTGTGGCTGGTCTTGTTTAGAAATAATGATAATGTTTTTTCGTCGAGACATTGGATCAGGCTTTGCTTAAATGTGCTGCTATGGCTGGCAGTAATCGCATTTATCATTCAGCCGTATTTGCTCCGGGATGCCGATTCTGTTACTGGTCTTTTTGTTGGAAAAGATGTCCCTGCTGCGAGGGCTAATGCATTGAGAGATAGCATTACCGGTTCGAAAAATGCGGTTGTCGGTGATTTCAAAAATGCAGGCTTCGACACATTGATTCTGGTAGGGCAGGATTTTCAGCCGGAAATGTTCCAGGCTATCATGCGCGCGAAAACATTGCCCAACCAGCTTCAATGGATTCCATACTTCGCGGAAGATCAGTTGCAAAGTTTGCATTGGAGAGGGGTTTTGCGAAAGGGCGAATTGCAAGTTGTGCGAGGCAGTGTGAATTCTTCCAGAAGGCAGGTTTTGAGAATCCGCTACGGAAATGAAACTCTTGATAGCACTGTTCTAGAAACGGGCTTTAATCAATTCAAAGTTCAATTTCCCGTTTTTGCACAGGGTAGGATGGCGGTGGAACTTGCTATGGGCGAAAATGTGAAGGACACTCTTCGTTTTTTTGCAAGACCATCGGAGAAGCTGACTTTCCAATTTATTCTTGACAGTCCGGACTTTGAAAGCCGTGCGCTGGCAAATTGGCTGGGAAAATCCGGGCACTCTGTGATTTATGCAACCACATTATCGAAAGACATCAGGAGCCAGCAAACGATCAACAAGGCGAAAGAACCGGATGTAATCATAACGGACGCCGGCAGTGCTGGCAACAGTCTGGTTAGGAAGGGATTAGCAAATGGGAAAAGTATTCTTTTTGTCAATCTTACGGATCCTGTCGCGGAGATAAAGGCAATTAATGTCGCTTTGGGGACCCGGTTGCATGTAAGCAGGATCACAGCGAAGGAAACGGTTTCTATAAAGCCCGGACTCACCGCATTGCCTTTCCGATTTGTACAAAGCAATCGATATCTTATTTCCCACGCATTGCCCGTCGCGGTTGAAAAAACTCGGGGGAAGGTTGGTGTGAGTTTGCTCAACGAAACGTTTCCACTTCAATTATCAGGGGATAGCGTAAGTTATCAAAAAGTATGGGACGAGGTTTTTTCGCCTGTTCTGCCAGCGGTTGGAAATAATGTCGAAGTCAAAGCGCCACTTTTTACGGGCGTTAATGCAGAAATTGCTTTGAATGGTTTTTCAACCACACCTAAGTTCGTCAAAATCGGTTCAGATACACTTTTTACAAATGTTTCATCATTAAATACGAAGTCGGCAAAAGCCCGTTTCAAACCCACGGAATCTGGCTGGGTCCGCTCCAATGACTCGCTGAAAATTGAAATGTACGTGGAAAACGAGGCGGTTGCGAGCGATCTCCACAATACGGCTGGGCTAACGGATTTTGTGAAATCTTATCATACTCTTCAACAACAATCGGAAAGCGGACCGATAGTTTCATATCAGAACGGAAAAGGAACTAGAAGGGAACTTTCAGATTGGATGTGGTTCGCGCTGTTAATGGGCTGTTTTCTCGCTGTTTGGATTGAGCGAAAATTATAGCTGCTTACGGTAAATCCTAACCGCGCTGCGTAACGGGCAAGGTTAGCTCAAAAACGGCGCCTTCGCCTTCTTTGCTTGTGACGGAAATGCTGCCATTGTGCTTATCGATGATTTTTTTGGTAATGGCCAGTCCTATGCCTGATCCCTCATATTTGTCTTTTGTGTTCAGTCTTTCGAACAGCGAGAAAATCTTTTCATAGTATAATTCATCAAAACCGATTCCGTTGTCAGAAACCGTGATAAAACAGTTTGTTGCTTCGGTAGAATCTTTGAGAGATGCTTCTGAATCTTCATGTAAGCCTCCGGAAATGCGGATAACAGGGGCTAGTCCCGGTTTTGAGAATTTGATGGAATTGCTGATCAGATTTTGGAAAACCTGTTTTATTTGTCCCCGGTTGACTTCAACATCAGGTAATTTATCCACAATAATCTCGGCCTTTTTTTCTAAGATCAAGATCTCGTAATCTTCAAGCACTTCGTCAATAACATCGTTTAGGCTGGTGACAGCGAAATTGTTGAGATTGGTCGAAAGCCTTGAATAGCTCAGGATATCCATGATCATGTTTCGCATTCTTTGCGAAGACCCGATAATTTTATCCAGGTACATGACATTCTCATCCGAAAGCTCATGGATCAGTTTGTTCCTGAGCATGGTAGAGAAAATCAATATTTTACGCAAAGGCTCCTGAAGGTCGTGCGAGGCGATGGATGCGAACTGCTGCAAATCGTGATTACTCATTTCCAGCTCTGTATTAATCTCAGCGAGGCGTAAATTGTTGAGTTTGAGCAGTTGTTGAATTTCTTTTTGGAATGAAAGATCTGTGAGAATAATACTTAGCGCAGGGCCTTCGTCCAATTGAAGCATGGTTACCGAAAGCTGGCAGGGAACCAGTTCTCCGCCTCTGGCAATGCAAAGTTCTGTTTTACTATCTTCTTTCCAGCCGTTATCGAACAGATCCCGATATATGGCGTGAAAACCCTCGGCAATAAAATCACTGAAATGTAAGCCCAGGACCCTTGACAATGGCATATTGATCATGGAGGCGAACATCGAATTGCAATAAAGTATCAGGCCCTCATGATTGAGCGTTACAGCTCCTTCATTCATTTTTTCGATGAACACACGATAAGTCTGGTCAGCCGTTTTGAGTGTAAACAACTGGTGCCCGCCATCCGGATTTTTCACAACGAGCGCATCCACCTGACCCGACCGGATTGCATGGATCGTATCCGTCGCTTCTTCCAGTTGTTGGTGCAACTCGTCGTTTTCCTGTAATAGCTCCTCGTATGTCTTCTGCTTATTCATGTTCCAATCGAAATTCCCAGACCTTTTAGTACTTTTTTTGTGTCGGACATATCGCCGATTAATCTTCTGGCCGGAAGCGGTGCACTTTTGATTAGTAGGGGTAAAGCAATGATCTGTTCTTTTTCAGCAATAGTTTTTTGTTGGTAAACGTCAATGATCTCCAATGAATATTTATCCTTCATATAGGTTTCACAGATTTCTTTTATGTTGACAACCGCTCGTCTTGAATTAAGGGATGCGCCTGTTACAAACAGCCGAAGCACGTAGTGATCGTTATCGTCAGTTAGGTCAATCGGCTCAGTATCTGTGTTTCCGTTCATTCTGTTCTTTTTGCAGGGCGTATGTTTAATCCAACCAATACTTTTTCTTCGTTGGAAAGGTCACCAATAATCTTACGGATTGGTTCCGGCACTTTCTTTACAAGTGTGGGGATCGCAAGAATCTGATCGCCCTCTGCCAACTGGGGCTGTAAAAGGAGATCAATTACTTCGATGACGTATTTGTCTTTTAAATGTTCTTCACAATATCTTTTAAGATTTGTGAGCGCTGTAACCGACTTCGCGGTTTTGCCGGCCACATACAATCTTAACTCCCATATTTCTTCTTTATCTTCCATTTATATTGGTTTGGTGCACTTTATTACTCCGTTGTTTTGCCATTGTCCCGGATTCGGGAAATTTCCTGCCGGTTCTTTTCATATACTTCTTTTTTGAGATCCTCTTCAATGAAGGTTTTATTTAGTTCTTCCTGCAAGGATTCGAATTCTTCTTTCAGGCCGCTGATTTTGGATTCCAGCACCATTCTTTTACGCTCAATTTCCCTGTCCTTCCGGGAAACTGCGTGATCTCTCAGCGCCACGCCCGTTTGTTCAAGCAACTGCTGCGCTTCTCTCGCCGAACCTGTGAGCACGCCATCCGGTCCCAGGAACACATCCACAAGGTCCAGGCCGTTATCACTGATCACAAATTCTCTCACTTGGTTGGAATGCTTCATACCCCGTGATTTCATCACGTAAAGTCCTCTGTTGCGTTCACCATTAAATTCAATATCGCGTACGAGCAGCCAGGCATCCACGAGCGAAGAAACGCTTTCATCTGTTTGTTCTGAAATGTTGTCGTTCAGAGAAAGAGCGGTAAATAACACTGTAATGCCCTGAGATTGAAGAAAATCGATGAGTCGGATCAACACGCTCTTCACTTCACTGACCGAGCCAACGGTGATCAGGTTAGTGATCGGGTCAACCACAACGGTGGTGGGTTTGAATTGCCCGATCAGCTTGTTTATAGCAAGCAAATGCATTTCCAGTCCGTTTAATGTGGGCCTGGAAGCGTGAAACATTAGCAGTTCATTATCTATATGTGTTTGTAAATCAATGCCTATGGAGCGCATGTTGCGCACGATCTGCCTGGGGGATTCTTCAAAAGCAAAGTATATGCACCGTTCGCCGTTGACGCATGTTTCATTAGCAAATGAACCTGCAATGCTGGTTTTACCTGTCCCTGCGGTCCCGGATACAAGAATGCTGCTGCCCCTGAAAAATCCTTCGCCGCCCAGCATTTTATTCAATGCAGGTATACCAGAAGAAATTCGGTCGGAGGAGGCGTCATGCGATAGTGTGAGGGATGTCACTGGCAATACAGAAATGCCGTCTTCATCGATCAGGAAGGGATATTCGTTGGTTCCATGCACGGAGCCCCGGTATTTAACAATTCTTAAAAGTCGCGTCGAAATCTTGTTTTCAACGCGGTGATCAAGCAAAATCACGCAATCTGAAACGTATTCTTCAAGTCCCTGGCGCGTAAGCGTTCCTTCTCCTTTTTCACCGGTGATGATTGTCGTAACATTTCTGTCTTTGAGCCATTCAAACAGTCTTCTCAGTTCCGCACGTATGATTGCTTCATTATTAAGCCCTGAAAAAAGACTTTCTATGGTGTCCAGTACAACCCGTTTCGCACCAATGCTATCAATCGCATGGCCAAGCCTAATAAACAGACCATTCAAATCGTATTCGCCTGTTTCTTCTATTTCACTTCTTTCGATATGAATATGATCAAGCTTGATCAGCTTGTCTTTTTGCATTTGGGCAAGGTCAAACCCAAGCGAGGCGACATTAACAGTCAACTCTTCGGTCTTTTCTTCGAAAGCAACGAAGACGCCCGGTTCGCCATATTCCAGCGCACCATGTACTAAAAATTCAATGGAGAAAAGTGTCTTGCCGCATCCCGCAGAGCCGCAAATTAAGGTCGGTCTTCCCTGCGGAAAGCCTCCAATAGTGATTTCATCTAAACCTTTGATGCCGGTGCGAGACTTCCGCAGGTACGGCAGGCTGGTCTGTGAGTCAGAGGATTTGGTGTTCATTGAAATTATGCTGTTCTGATTCGCCTTGAGTTAACGTGTTGCTGTCTGGTTTACAAATACCGTACCAATTCACTTGAAACCACGTTAAAGCAGAAAATTGAAGTTTTTAAGATGGTAATCCACACCCAAAGTGAGTAAATTAGGAAAGGAATCTTTCGGTTAATTGAATTCCAAGCTGATTGAATTCCTCAAATGTGCTTGGTTTTGTAATGAAACTATCCGCACCCGCTTCATAAGCCATTTCAATAAGTGAAGAATTGGACGACGTAGAGATCATTACAACAGGGACCGCCGAAAGCTCGGCATCTGCGCGGATCGCCGCAATGGTTTCAAGACCGTTCATTTTAGGCATATTCATGTCCATCAGGATCAGGGATGCCTGAAGCCCGGGTTGTTTTTTCATCACGGAAATCAGTTCGAGACCGTTTTCCACTTCAATAATTTCGGTGGAAGAATCGGCAGCTTCAATAGCCTGTCGCAGGAAGAAGCGGTCGTCCTGGTCATCATCCGCCAGATAGATGGTTTTGGGTTCCTTCATTTAAAGATTGTGAATCGCAAATATAATTTGAAATTGCACATTGCACATTTTTTGAACCGCTATTTCGATAAATCAAATGAAATTACAGGCAATTTCATTTGCCAGGCCTGCGATTTTTGTAAAGCTCGACTTTTACAAACATTTCAATAATGGTGGAAACTCCGAGTTTTTCGAAGATCCTGGATTTGTACGTGCTCACCGAGCTCCCTGTGATATTAAGCCGCGTTGCTATTTCCTTGGTCCATTTACCTTCCAGCAGCAAGTCCATGACCTCGAGCTCTCTTTGGGATAGATTTTCCAAGGGGTTTTCACTGATGGCATTGGCTTCAAAAGTGTGCCGCATGAGCTGCTGTTGCACAATGTCGCTTACGAATCGGCCGTTTTCCAGAACAGCCAGGATAGCTGTTTTCACCATTTGCTGTGGGGCATTTTTGGCAAGAAACCCGTTCGCTCCAGCTTTGAGGTAATGCATCGCATAAAGTGCCTCATCCATTCCTGAGAAGATCAGAATACACACTTTGGGCTGCAATTTTCTGATTTTTGGGATCATATTGAAACCTTCGCCGCCCGGAATGTCAATGTCCAGAATGATCAGGTCAAAGTGCGATGATGCTACGTGTGTGAGCGTCTCGTGAAAATTTGATGCCTCCAAAACGCTAGCCGAATCGATCAGGTCATTGATTAGAAAACGGGTCGCCAGTCTGACAATGGAGTGGTCTTCGACAAGTAATATTTGTTTCATTCTTGGCGTCAGGTCTTTTTCGAGGCATGAGTTTGCATCCCTTATCAATAGCAAATTTAATAAGATAGGACATCAATGTCGTTATTATTATAGAATATTTGTAGAATTTATTCTTAATTTTTAAACCTCATTTTTTGTATTTGCCTGATAATGAGCATAACGGTGTGCTTGATACGTATTTGAAAATTAAGCAGTAGATTTGGACATTAATTAACGTTGAGTAACACAAATATCCTTCCGACTTTGTCGGTGGGATATTTTTTTAGGAAAATGCGAGTCACTTGGCGATAACAACATCCAATCCTTTTTCGACAAGCTGCTTTTTTCTGGACGAATCCAGGTCCTGATCCGTAAAGAGGCTGTTAACCTGTGACAAGCTGCCAAATTTGATGTGGCTGTCCTTGCCAATCTTGGACGAGTCGCACAGTACAAAAACCTGTGAAGCGTTCTTAATAAAAGCAGACGTGATCGAAGATTCGTGCTCGCTGTGCGCGGTGAGGCCATTTTGTGCTGAAATTCCATCTATTCCAATAAATGCCTTATGCGCGTGATAACCACCTATGTGCTCGATGGCCTTGTGGCCGTGGACTGCTTTGCGCTGCTTGTCAATTTCGCCTCCGATCAGGTTCAGGCTTATTGAAGGGACATCGATCAACTCGGCCATAATGGGCAGGGAATTGGTAATAACCTTAATGCCATTCCGTTTTTTCAAATGCCTGCACATTTTGAAAACCGTACTGCCGCAGTCAAGAAAGATGATGTCGCCATCTGCCACATATTCGGCGGCGAGTTGCGCAATTTTTTCTTTGTTCTCTTCATTTGAGCCTGCTTTTGCCACGAAACTGGTCAAAACCGGATTCTCAATCTTCATCGCACCTCCGTGCGTTCGGAGGAGCAATCCTTCCTCGGCAATGTCGTGCAGGTCACGACGGATGGTAGCAGGCGACATTCCCAGTTTGTCCGACAATTCAAACACGGACAGGCTGCCGGATTCTTCAACCGCTGTCAGGATTTTTTTCTTTCGCTCTTGGAAATTCATTGTAAAGATTTACTTTTGATCAAAAATAATCAATTTTAATCAAAAATGATTGATCGCGTATGCGTTTTCATTCTTAAAGATCCAATATTAATCAAATGAAACGCAATTGTGCTTAATCAATTTCAATTCAATCAAATATTATCATGAAAGGTTTAATGATCCTTGTGGCCGGCCCATATCGTTCCGGAACGAATGATGATCCTGCGCTCATGCAGCAGAATTTATCCAAATTAGAATCAGTGACGCTCGATTTGTTTCGGGCTGGTCATTTGCCGGTTATTGGAGAATGGGTGGCGTTGCCCCTGCTGCATTTGGCTGGTTCAAAAGCGCCCGGCGACGCTCCTTATGAAGAGATCCTCTATCCGGTTGCTGAGCGTTTGCTGCACAAATGCGATGCGATCCTGCGTCTGGAAGGCGCTTCCAAGGGCGCAGATGAAGATGTGCGTATTGGCCGTGAACGTGGGCTGCGGATTTTTTACAACTTGTCGGAAGTTCCCAACTGCAATTGATCGGACTCTGTAACCTGGGAAGATTTGGGCGGCCTCGGTATAGCAATAAAAAACGTCGTTCCATCCGAAGGGACTGATTCAAACCAGATCTTCCCATCTTGCGCTGCCACAAATTCCTGGGTTAACAGCAAGCCCAGACCTACGCCTTTCTCATTTTTGGTGCCGTAGGTGGACTCAACATTCAGAGAAAAAATGACGGCCTGCCGTTCTGCCGAGATCCCGATTCCGTTGTCGCTAACCGTAATAATGCATTCACTACCCGACAGTTGAGATCCGATCCGCACCCTGCCGCCTTCAGGAGTGAATTTTATCGCATTACCAATGAGGTTTCGAAACACAACCTGCATCATTTCCCGGTCTGCAAAAATCTCGATCGTCGGGTCTGTGTCGTAAATGAGTTTAATGTTTTTCCGCACGGCGCTGCTTTTTTCGAGCGCGAGTGTGGTGTTCAGCAGCTCATCCAGGTTGAGCCGTTCCTTGTGCGCCGAAACACCATTAAGCTGGGATTTTGACCAGTTCAATAACTTCGACAGCAAAGCCATTGTATCGTTTGTGGCATTTAGCAGCTCCCTCTTGATATCCTGTCTTTCGGCTTCGTCCAGGTCGTACTCGGTCAGTAGTTCGAGGAAGTTCTGGATGCTGGCCAATGGCGCCCGCACGTCATGCGCGACGATGGACATTAGCTTGTTCTTTTCAGCATTAATCCTTTCCAACTCAACATTTTGTTTCAGGATCTGTTGATTTTTCTCGACTATAAACTGTGATTTTTCTAACGCAGACCTCTTTTCACTTTCATAGCTCCGCCGGATGTAATCGGTGCAAATGTAGGCCAGGATAGACACGACAACGTATGCGGACATGTGGTCAATGAATGCGCTATACCTGTCTATATATGTGTAAGGAACAGTTTCAGGACAGAAATACTCAACTGCATTCAATGTCACAACCACCAGGATATTGACCGGGATCCAGATTTTGTATTGGTTTGCCGGACTTATTCCAATGCTTAACAATAAAAATAGCAGGAAAAAGAGGTCCGTAGGGCCGCGCAGCCCGGAATTCAGGAAATAATTGAATATGAACAATATAAGTCCCACAATATTGGCAATCAGAATCGAGGTGCCAAACTGGTTGCGGAAGCGGGAAGTGTAATATAAGGATGCAGTTACCAGCAGCACGATCAGGCTGATCAAAGCTATTTTAGGTAACCCTATAAAGTAGTTAAATGGCACATTGTAACTCAGGGCAGCGAATGAGATTAGGCATACCGAATGAAATATCCGGGCATTCAGAGGGAATTCGGTAGGCGGCCCAGATAATTTAATCCAAAAATTGTAAAGCGTGGTTTTGAAACGCAAAACAGTCTCTATGTTTTAGGTCTAATGGAAGGTTAGGAACTCATTGTAAAGATCGCGAAATAATGGAACGTTCGATTAAATCAGTTAAGAAAAATCATATGTTTATCGAAATTCCAAATAAGGCCAGGCCATTTGATTAGATTTTATCTACGGTAACCTACCCGTTTGAGAAGGTTTAATATTTGGTTAAGATTCGTTTTAGTATTAAACTCGTCCCGTTATTCAGGCTTAATGCCATATAATGACTCGCCACACTTCATTTATGCGAAATCTTATACTTTACCGTGTTTTTGTCCGCTAAAACCTTTTAATATTCCTTAACCTCTTGTAAGAAAAAGTAATGAAACGTAGAGATGCAATCAAAGATTTATCTATGCTCCCGCTCGCTGGAAGTATCATGCTTCCTCAAAGGAAAGCAGCCGAAACTGTCTCAAGAAGCGCTGAGATAGCCGCCAGCAAGGAGATTTACCAGGCCATTGGGGTAGAGCCGATCATCAACTGCCGGGGAACATTTACCATTATTGGCGGTTCCATTGAGCGGCCGGAAGTGCGTGCTGCTATGGATGCTGCAGCACAGGTTTTTGTGCAATATGATGAGCTTGCCTTCGGCGCCGGAAAACGACTGGCTGAGCTCACCGGGGCGGAGTGGGGGCTGGTTTCTGCCGGTTGTGCAGCTGGTATGAAACACGTGACAGTTGCGTGTGTAACGGGCGGAAATCCGGAGAAGCTGATCCGAGTTCCGAATTTGGCCGGTTTTGATAAAACAGAAGTTATCATTCCAAGATATTCGCGTAACGTTTACGACCACGCGCTACGTAATGTCGGCGTAACATTGATCACGGTCGATTCCATTGAAGAGCTTTCCAATGCGATCAGCTCGCGCACGGCGATGATCTATCTCATGGCCGGGGACGAATCCATGAGCGGACCTATGTCCCTCGAAGCGATATCTAAATTAGCGAAGCCGAAAAATATTCCGGTCATGGTGGATGCGGCGGCAGAAGATCTTACTATTCCCAATGTCCATTTGAAAATGGGCGCGGATGTTGTGATTTACAGCGGTGGAAAAGCGTTGTGCGGACCACAATGTGCCGGATTGGTCTTAGGCAGAAAAGACCTTCTTATGTCGGCCTGGCAGGCAAGCGCCCCGCATCATGGCCCTGGACGTGATAATAAAGTGGGTAGGGAAGAAACCATGGGAATGGTCGCAGCGGTAGAAGCCTGGACTAAAAGGGACCATGCCGGCGAATGGAAAAGATGGCTTTCATGGCTGGATAATATTTCCAAAAAAGTGTCCACAATTGAATCCGTTAAGACAACGGTGGTTGAACCCAAGCAACTTTCAAACCGGACGCCGCAGTTACGGGTTTCCTGGGATCCTGCTAAACTGAACATTACAGGAGAGGAAATCGCGGAACTGTTTGGACGTACTAAACCCCGGATTGCTTTGGGTGGAGGAAGCCGGGATGGGGCCACATTTATATCCATCACAACAGGACAAATGCAGCCGGGTGACGATAAGGTCGTTTCGGATCGTTTATTTGAAGTTTTATCTCAAAAAAGAGCTCCGCAAAAAACCGATATGGCTGCCGCATCAGTTTCCCTCAAAGGTCATTGGGAGGCTAATGTTGAATTTTTCTCTTCAACCAGCAAACAAACGCTCATCATTGAGCAGGACGGCAACTGGCTGGAAGGTTCTCACAAAGGCGAGTTCAGTGTACGTGAATTGCAGGGAACCGTTGAAGGAAATGAGTTCAAAATGCGCAGCACCGACCGCCAGCCGGGTGACGCAATCACATTCATGTTCTCCGGGACTGTGAAAGATGATGTGATGACAGGCTCCATTTACATGGGCGAGTACATGACAGCAAAATTCACTGCCAAAAAGCTCAAATTCAAAATGAAGCGCGAAAAGATCATGATCCCGTCGGGTCCGCCGCTGGCAACATAGGAAAGCATTTTTAGCACAAAAGAGACCGTTCAGTTAAGGTAATCCTTCTGAACGGTCTCTTTTTATATTTGGAACAATGCTTTACTGAAAATAGGAAAGCGTATCATGCAATGAAATGTCTTCATGTGAAGCATCAAACACACATTCTCCATTTTTCACTACCAGTAATTGTGGCGACTCGTGCTGCACATTAAAGCTGTTCGCAATCGACATCGATTCGCTGCGGTTATTCACGACGTCCACAATATAAAGCGGTACATCTACATGGGGAACCGTATTGACATCCGATTTTAACTGACGATAGGCCATCAGGCTGGTCATACAGCGCGGGCTGTGTTTGTATATAATGGCGTACTCAGATGATTTGTAAATCTGCTCGACCTCTTCCGTGCTATTGATTGTAATCCAATTCATAAAGCTGCAATGAAATTTTAACTTTTATTCCGGCAATGTATTAACAACAACATTCACACCAATTTTCATTCCCGAACTTCAAAAAAAGCAGCCTAACTCGCTGGGGTTGTTGTATTTATTTTATAATAATATTTATTTAAACATTAATCTGCCCCTGTAAAGACATTAGTTCTGTCTATTGCTTTTCTTCAATACGGCAATTGATTATATTTAAATGTTGCATAAGAACAAAAGATTCTTTGTATTCCTCGCCGCAAGCAAAATTTCCCGGTAGCCGCACTGCCTTCAAGCAATCGCTATGATTTTCTGTCATAGTTGCATTAAATCCTGTAACCGAATGTCTCATTTCAACCACTAACACATTTTTCTATGGTACAGAAAATCAACCGCCGCAGTTTGCTGAAATCCGGTTTTGCGTCAATGGGTGCATTGGCAGTTGCGCCATTTTTAGCTGAGGGCGCCTTTGCCAGCACACCTATGCGGCTCGACAAGTCGAACCGTATCTTTTACAGTCCAATGGTAAGGGGACATTTTTTGGACAAAGAGCCTGACCTTGCGAAGATGGTTGCCAGGATCGGCTCCAATGAAAACCCTTATGGCCCGCCTCCAATGGCCAGGAAAGCAATTGCGGAATCCATTGAAAAAGGAAACCGTTATGCCCGCACCGAATTGAAAGCGCTTACGGATAAAATTGCTGCCAAGGAAGGCGTTGGTGGCGATTACATCATGTTGGGAAACGGATCAGGCGACCTGCTGGAAAAGACAGCGCTCGCCGTTTTCAAAGATGGCGGTAACCTGGTGTCGGCCGACCCGACTTATATGTCGCTGATCCGCGTGGCCGAATCCATTGGCGCAACCTGGAAACCTATTCCTTGCAAAGCGGATTGGTCGCACGACCTGGACGCGATGGAAAAGGCCATTGATAAAGATACGAAGCTGGTTTATATCTGTAATCCAAACAACCCGGTCGGTGCAGTAACTTCCACGAAAGCCCTGACTGATTTTTGTAGCCGCGTTTCAGAGAAAGTGCCCATTTTTATTGATGAGGCTTACATTGAACTTGTGGAGGGGGCGGATAACAAAAGCATGGTTTCGCTTTTAAAGGAAAATAGAAACGTCATTATCGCCAGGACTTTTTCAAAGATCATGGGAATGGCAGGACTGCGTGTAGGTTACATTACGGCGATGCCGGCTACATTGGATATGATTAAAAAGACGGCAAAAGGAGGTGGTTCAGGCATTGCGTGTACATCCGTTTACGCCGCTTCTGCGGCTATGGACGATGTGGAGTTTCAAAACAGCACCAGAAAGCTGAACACAGAAGCGAAAACGTATTTATACGAAAACCTGACAACGATGGGCTACAAATATGTGCCGTCTTATACCAATTTCGTCATCTTCCCCATCAATATGCCCGGAAAGGAATTTCTTAAAAAGATGGTTGACAAAGGCATTGTGGTGAAAGCCATGGACATCCAGGAGAAACCCTGGTGCCGTGTCAGCATAGGAACAAAGGATGAAATGAAGCTATTTGTCAGCGCATTGCAGGAAATGAGTTAGCATTTAGCACTTCAATATATTAGTAAAACGGACAGCCACCCAGCTGTCCGTTTTTTGTTTTGAAACATTGTGACTAATTGAAAAAATCGACGTCTAAATAGTAAGTGAAAAGAAGAATATAAACTTCAACTACTTTTTAACCACTTTGTAACTTTTCCCGTTGGCGGTAATCGTGTACAGGCCAGTTGGGAATTTGGTCATATCAAGCGTCATAGCATTCGAGTTTTGTCTGGAAATATGCAACCTTACTCCTGCAACACTAGTCACTTCGACCAGCCCCAGCACTTTTTCCGATTCAATACTTAGGACATCGGTTACCGGATTAGGGTAGGCCTTGATCGATTCATTTTCAGCAATTTTTGTGCTTACTGAGCGACTGTAAGTGAACTTGCCATCCAGATCCACCTGCCTGATGCGGTAGTAGTACGTGCCGGAGGGCAAAAATTCTTCCTGATATTCGTATGCGTTCGTATTTTTCGAATTGCCTGCCGCTTCAATCGTTTTAATGTTGGTAAAATAAACAGCATTGTTGCTGCGCTCCAACTCGAAATGCGACGCGTTCATTTCCTCCGAAGTTGCCCATTGGATCAAAGGACGACTGTTTCCAGTGTTGCGGACATTGAAATACTTCCATATAACCGGAAGCGATGAACCGGATACGTAAAGTCGAGGCGAGAAAATGGTGTTCTTGTTGGAATCTACGATTTTCAATTTGTAAAAACCTGTGCCCACTGTCCACTGCTGCGACGTGTTTTGCACCTGACTGCAATTGTCTGCATTCAGCCAGTTGTAAACAGATCCGCCCGGAATGCTTGGCCCAGTAAATGTAAGGTCTGTGCTTCCTGGTGCCTGTGTCGCGGTTACTTCTGCTGGCGGCAAGGCGGGGTAAGGTGTGGATTGACTCATGAAGTCGCTGGTAATCCTGTCATTCCAGAAGCCAGCCAGGGAAATGAGGCCGGAATAAACATTGCCATCAGGCGACGGCGTTACGCCGTCGCCGCGGAAATGGACCTCGTCGCTGCGATACTGAATGCTGTAATAAGGATCAGTTTCAGGACCCTGATAAACATGGGCATAGGTTCCGTCGTTGTTAATTAACTCATTCTGAGCTGCTATGACATTGGCCGAAGTTCTGGTTGCACCATCAAAAGTGAACCGCGATGCCCTGGCCACAACCCACGCCAAATTGCTTTTGCCCGAAAGGTTACGGCTCGCATTGATCACTTCCCAAAGCTTATCCCGATAGCGGTCTTTGGGGTTGACTGTCAGTGAGCTTTCAATGAAATTATCGGTTTCGCCCTGATGCCAGAGCACGGCGCGAATGCCAAGCTGGGCTATGTAATTATTTAACGCAAGTCTGAGATGCCCGAAGGGTAGGCCTCTCGGAAAGGTGTAGCCGAAAGGCCCTGTTGTCACAGCGTTCGGATCAATGGTTTGCCGCCATTCTTCAATGCCCGTGCTCGACCATCCTGCGTTGAAAATCATCACCGGTACACGGTATTTTTCATAGATTTTGTCCCCAAATGAGCCCCAGCACCAGGCGTAGTTTCCGAATGGAGCTGTTTTGGTGCCCGCATCGAGATGTACAAATTCAGGGCACGGCAGCTGCACATTGTTGTATTCCGCGATCAATCCGCCACTGACATTTTGAAAATTTACGCTATTGATCTGATCATTCGCAGCACCGGGACCGTTGGGATTTGCATCGCCACCCGTCGCATTGGACTGGCCGGCAACAACGAAGATTTCGCCGACGCCCACACGTTCCACGCTGGCAAGTTTGGGTTCGCTTCCATTTTTGATCCCGCGCACTTCCAGTTTGTACCAGCCGCCTTTGATTGTCATCATGCCATAGAAGTGCCCTCCGTTTGGAGTTGCGTCAATAATTGTCCAGCCACCACCGATAGGTGCAGCTTCTCCTTCACCTGAAACACGCGGAATAAAGCGAGCCTCAATCTGCTGAAAAGGTTCTGTGATAAACCCTCCTATATATACGTTGGCCTGGTTAGCATTGTTTCGCTGAAAAACAGCCCTTTCGGTAGGAAAAGTTACGGTAACCTGTGCGAAGCATAATTTGGAAATAAATAGAAGAAGGAGGAAAAAAACTTGAAGTAGATTTTTATTCATAGAGTAATTGTTGTTTGGGGTTTACTGTTAATAATCACAAAATTTTATAATCGACTGGGCTAATGTGAATTAACTCGCCGGGATGATTTTTGCCAGTCTATAAGGGTTATAACCTATTTGGAATGAAAAAATATCTGGACGGAAATTACTGAATGATCATGTAATTCTGCGCGATCTGTAATATTATTTATTTATCGGGTTGTAGTTTACGAGGCTTTTTTCTGGTTGCCGAATTAAATCATAATCCGCTACTTTTGTTGAATGGCAAACATGATCCCGCAGAATTTGAGAGAAATTATGGTCCATAACTTCCAGGAAGTGCAAAACGACCTGGCGAAGGACCATGCACCCGTTGTTAAATTACATTCGAAGTATGGCAGGGCGATCTGGCTGCTTTCGGAACTGGACGCGACCAACAATATTGCGTTCGGGCTATGTGATCTGGGTCAGGAGAAGCCCGAACTAAGTTACGTTTCCATCACCGATCTCGAAAGCATCAGGCATGCACGGCTGAAAGTCCCCATGGTAGAAATCGATCCCGCCTTCGACGGCAAATATCCAATGAGTGTATATCTGGAAGCCGCCAAATTGAATAAGCGGGTGACCGAGGATGAAGCGTTGCTAAAAGCGGCTACTCGCAAACTTTCATTGTAAGATCTCCCTCCACTCCAGTTTTTCTTGTCCTAGTTCAATGTTTTGGCCTTTGAGGTGGTGGTATCTTTGTATCAACAAAAAACAAAGACAACTAAACTTTTGGAAAACATGGAAAATAAAATCAACGGGATACACCACATAACTGCCATTGCTAGCGACCCTAAAAAAAATTACGACTTCTATACAAGGGTTCTCGGTTTGAGGATGGTGAAAAAAACCGTCAATTTTGACGACCCGAATACATATCACTTTTATTACGGCGACAGAGAGGGAACGCCTGGTACAATCCTGACATTCTTTCCATGGGGCAGCCAAATTCCTGCCGGACGCAGGGGAACCCGCCAGGTTACTGAGATAGGCTATTCTGTTCCCGAAGGCAGTCTTGATTTTTGGTTAAAAAGATTGGATGCCAATCACGTAACTTATAACAAGGTGGCTGAAAAATTCGGTGAGCAATATCTGACATTCCTGGATCCTGATGGTCTGAAATTCGAGCTTACTGTTCCCAAAACAGTTGATAACAGAACGCCTTATGAAACTTCGGAAGTGACTGCCGAAAACGCCACACGCGGGTTTCACAGCATTACGATTACCAGCAATAAAATTGAAGAAACTGCCAAAATCCTGACGGACATTTTCGGATACAAATTACTGGAACAACACGTGAACCGCTTCCGCTTTGTGACCGATGCGGTTGAAAATGCAGCGATCGTTGACCTGGTTGAAGTGCCTGGCGAAAGAGCCGGTCATGTAGCGGGCGGATCTGTTCACCACGTTGCTTTCCGGGTTGCTAATGATGACATTTTGATGGAATTCCGCAAAAAAGTCATTGAAGCCGGACATCAGATCACGGATAAAATTGACAGAAATTATTTCTATTCACTCTATTTCCGTGAACCGGGCGGCGTATTGTTTGAAATTGCGAGCGATAATCCTGGATTTGCGACAGATGAAACGGTTGAGGAGCTGGGAACAGGCCTGCAACTTCCACCTCAATATGAACCCCGCAGGGCTCAAATCGAAAGTGTGCTCCCTAAATTGGTTTAAGGGAAACCATGCTCATTAGCCGGTTTGTGGCAGCTTGTTCACAGCCGGCTAATTTTCAAACTTTCTAATTCAAATATTATGTATACGCATAGCAAACAAATTGTAAAAGACGGAGCGGCGATTGGAGAAGCCAAAAAAGCCATTGTCATGTTGCATGGCCGGGGCGGGTCAGCGGAAGATATTATTTCGTTGAAACGTGTCCTTAATATCAATGATATGGCCATTTATGCACCGAAAGCAAGCAATAACAGTTGGTATCCTTACAGCTTTATGGCCCCTGCAAATCAAAACCAGCCTGCACTGAATTCTGCATTGGACATTGTTGGTCAGGTGGTTAAGGATATTGAAGCAGCGGGCATACTAGCCGAAAACATATATTTTGCAGGGTTTTCGCAGGGTGCATGTCTTACATTGGAATACACTGCCAGAAATGCGAAGCGCTATGGCGGGATCATTGCATTTACAGGTGGACTAATCGGAGAGGAGATTGCGGAGGAAAATTATGGCGGCGATTTTGACGAGACCCCTATATTTATTGCCACGGGTGATCCGGATCCGCATGTTCCGGTTTCGAGGGTGAAGGAAAGCATTGCAATTCTGGAACGGATGAATGCTTTTGTAACATTCGCGGTTTATCCCGGACGTCAGCATACAATTTCATCGCCGGAAATTCAGTTGGCCAACAAGAATATTTTAAGCGCATAAGTTTCAGCAGAAACTAAATAAGGAAGTCATGAAAAACAATATTTTGCATACAGCCGACTCCCGTTTCGTGGCGGATCATGGCTGGCTGAAAAGCGCCCAGACATTCAGCTTTCATGATCATTACGACCCGCAAAGAATTCAGTTTGGGGCTTTGCGCGTTTTGAATGATGATATCGTGCATGGTGGAAAAGGTTTCGGCCGACATCCTCACGACAATATGGAAATTATTTCAATTCCGTTGGAAGGCACACTGGAACATCAGGATAGCATGGGCAATGTTGCGGTTATTGAGCCGGGCGAAATACAGGCTATGAGTGCCGGGACAGGCATTTACCATACGGAATTTAACAAAGATCCTGATCAGCCTGTAACTTTTCTGCAGATCTGGCTTTATCCGGATAAATTGAATGTTACACCCCGCTACGACCAGCTCGACTATAGTAAAGGCGACATGCACAACAAATTCCTGCAAATCCTTTCACCGGACCCGAAAGATGAAGGCGTATGGATTCAGCAACAGGCGTGGTTTCATATTGGGAAATTGGACAAGGATTTTGACACCAATCATTCCCTGAAACGGGCAGGTAACGGACTTTATGTGTTTGTAGTAAAAGGGAATATCATTGTCAATGATCAGGCATTGGGGCAGAGAGATGGCTATGGTTTTTGGCCCGATTCAGATGTGAAATTTGCAGCCACCAGTGATGCAGAAGTGCTTTTGATGGAAGTTCCTGAAAAGTGGTAAAGTATATGAAGCCAATCGGCGGATGATAGAAGCTAAACCCCAGTAATATGGCAAATGTAAATATTCTCGTTCTGGCCGATCATGCGGAAATCCTGGAAACCATCATTCGGCTGATCAATAAAAACGAGGGATGGAACGGCACGGGAGCGGCCAGTTATGACGAAGCGCGGGAAGCTTTGAAGATAAATAAATTTGATTTAGTACTTTTAGGCGTTGGCGTCGATGATGAAGCAGAGTCGCAGATTTTGCGCTTGTGCGAGTCAATTGCACCTAAAACGGTCTGCATGCGACATTATGGAGGAGGAAGTGGTCTGCTTTCCTCGGAAATCCAGCATGCGCTCGCGCAACGGTAACCTGAACATATTGAAGCATGTTTGAAAAAATTAATAATTATGCATTACGGTGCATGATGTTCGCTCCTGAGGATCTGGAATATTTTGATTCACTGCTTCAATTTAAAAAATACCCTAAAAAGAGCTTCTTGTTGCAGGAAGGCGAGATTTGTCAGTTTGAAGCTTACATCCTGAAAGGCTGTATCAGAACATATCACATCGACCATTCGGGAGCGGAAGTTACATTGCAGTTTGCAGTGGAAGACTGGTGGGTCAGCGACATTACCAGCTTTCAGAACCAAACCCCGGGACTGGTTTACATCGAAACACTGGAAGATTGTGAGCTCCTTATTCTTACACCGGAAACCAAAGAAAAACTATTGGTAAAAGTACCGGGCTTCGAACGAATGTTCCGGTTAATGGTGCAGCGAAACCTTGCCCAATTGCAGGAAAGGCTTTTTCGCACCATTTCCACAACGGCCGTAGAAAAATATCTGGATTTTCTTAACCGTTACCCCGCCATTCCACAACGTGTTGCTCAGCATTACATCGCCTCATATCTGGGTTTCTCGCCCGAATTTCTTAGTAAAGTGCGCAAAAAGCTGAGTGAAAAATAACCTGCTGTTGCACCTGTACACGGGTGCTGGCGCCTATACGGCGTAAAAACATCCACAAATTTTATATAAATTCTTGTTTTAGGCATACGTGGCACGTTGGAACAATAATTTTTGTAACACTTTCATAACCAAATAAATAAGAATCATGGCAAGTAATTCAGAAGTAGTAGACATACTTAATGATTTGATCCTTATTAATAACGACCGTATTGAAGGATATAAAAAGGCAAGTGACGAAACGGATGGTTCAGATACAGATCTGAGATCGCTATACTCAAATCTGGCAGACCACAGCCGAAGCATCGTTTCAGAACTGAGCAGTGAAGTATCAGCGCTAGGCGGAGAGCCGGCAACTGGCACAATGGTGTCAGGAAAATTATATAGAACCTGGATGGACGTGAAGTCAGCATTCAGCAGTGATGGCAGAAAAACATCGCTTGAAAATTCCGAGTTTGGTGAAGACGCTGCGCAAAAAGCATATGAGACAGCTTTGCAGTCGGATGAGCTGACCGCGGATTTGAGATCATTAATTACAAAACAAAAAGCTACATTAAGGGAAGGCCACGATACGATCAAACGTTTACGTGACTCTGCAAGAGTAGCACATTAAGTTATTCATCATCAATGAACTAAGGTAAAGGGCTGGCATTCGTCGGCCCTTTATTTTTGTTTCGGCATAAAATCGGCCATGAAGCGCATTCATGGCCGATTTTATGTTACTGCCTGTCTACAAACGCACTTTGTCGATCATTGCGGTTATTGATCTGTATCCGCCCTGGTCATCTTTTTCCAGCCTTTCAGATGCTTTAATATTGTTGAAAGACACTTTCAATCCTATTAGCATGAAAAACATCTACGCATTATTGTGCATGCTACTGCTGCCGGTCTCTCTCGTATTTTCACAGCGGACTGTAACCGGCACAGTCACAGCTTCCGAGGACGGAACAACACTGGCAGGTGTGAACATTAAAATCCGCGGCGCAAACACCGGAACGCAAACCGATGTGAACGGCTCTTTCGCCATTCCAGTACAAGCCGACTCTACCGTGCTTGTGCTCAGTTACATTGGTTTTGAAACGCAGGAGGTTGTGATCGGCAGGCGGTCTCAGGTTAACATTGCACTGGTTCAAGACACGAGGCAACTGGGTGAAGTGGTGGTTACCGCGCTCGGGATCAAGCGCGAGGAACGTTCTATTGGATTTGCCTCCCAAAAAATCGATGGCTCGGAGTTGAGCAGCGTTCGGGAGACAAACCTAGTCAATTCGCTTTCGGGGAAGCTCGCGGGTGTCCAGGTTTCGGGCAGTTCGGGCGCTATGGGTGGTTCTGCGAAAATTAATATTCGCGGTGCAACCTCGCTTTTTGGAAACAATAATCCCTTATTTATTGTAGACGGGATGCCCATGGAAAACCGGAACACCAATTCGCTGGAGCAGCAGCGGGGAGCGGGCGGCTATGACTATGGAAATTCAATACAAGATCTTAATCCGTCGGATATTGAGAATGTTACTGTGCTGAAAGGCGCTGCCGCCACTGCGCTTTATGGAAGTAGGGGCTCAAATGGTGTCATTGTGATCACAACAAAAAAAGGAGGCAAGACCAAAAAGCCGACCCTTACTTACGCATTTGGTTACAATGTTGATAAAGTGTACATCCTTCCAAAATATCAGAATAAATACGGGGGCGGTTACAAATTTGAAAAGCTCTATTATGCCGAACATCCCGAGGCTTTCCCTGACGATCGGAAGGGAAGTTATGACGACGGGGACGGAAAAGGAAGGTATGACCTCTTGCCTGAGTATGCAACAGATGAGTCATGGGGGCCAAAGTTTGAAGGGCAGCTTTACCGGCCCTATTGGAGCTGGGATAAGGATAAAGAAAATCCTGATTTCGGAAAAGTTGTGCCCTGGACGGCAAAGCCCGACAACATCAGAAATTTCTTCGAGACCGGAGCAACATTCAATCATAATGTTTCGCTCGACGGCGCTTATGAAAAAGGCTCTTACCGGATCTCGTATTCCAATCTGGATCAAAAATATATCCTGCCTAACGCCAGGCTTAACAGGCATAATGCAAGCATTAACGGGTCGTTCGAAGCCATTAAAAACCTGACCATTTCAGGCTCTGCCAATTTTGTAACACATAGTGCCAAAGGCAGGCCCGGCACTGGTTATACCGACGACGGTTCCAATGTAATGATGCAGTTTACACAATGGGGGCAGCGACAAGTGGATTTTGAAAAGGCAAAACAGTATGCTTTATCAGACGGCACACAGCTCACCTGGAACCGCACTTCGTGGTCGGACCCGACACCAAAATATTCAAACAATCCATATTGGGTGAGACACAAAAACTATCAGAATGATGGACGTACGCGCTTTTTTGGAAATATGACCGCGTCGTACAAATTTTCCGATGCGTTGAGTGCGGAGGTAAAATATATGACCGATACCTATTTTGAAAGCCAGGAAGAGCGTATTGCCATCGGCTCTCAAATCATTCCTTTGTATTGGCTGAGCAAATACAGCCACCTCGAAAACAACATTCAGGGATTGATTTCTTACAACAAAACGCTGGGCAAACAGTTTTCGCTGACAGCCAATTTGGGTGTAAATCAAATGACCAGGAACGGAACGACGCTTATTTCCAAAACCATTGACGGGCTGAGTTCAGATGTTTTCAATCTCCAGGCTTCCGTAGGGCGTCCGGATATTTTGGACAGGAAGACTAAAAAACGAATTAACTCTATTTTTGCCAGTTCGTCATTAGGTTATAAAGATCAACTCTATCTGGATCTTGGCGCGAGAAATGACTGGTCTTCCACATTGCCGATCAACAATAATTCCTATTTCTATCCGTCTGGCTCGTTATCCTGGGTTGCCTCGCAACTGGTTGATGCCAGCTGGCTCAATTTCCTGAAATTCCGTGCTGCGCTTGCCCAGGTGGGTAACGATACGGACCCGTATAACACCATGCTCGCGTACGAGCTGAGCCAGCCTTTTGGTTCAGATTCGAAAGTTTCTTACCCCAACACATTGCCGAATCCCGACTTGAAGCCGGAAATTACGTCTGAGTATGAGTTTGGTGCAGAATTTAAAGTTTTCAACAACCGTCTCGGTCTGAATGCTTCCTACTACAACAGAAGAACAAAGAACCAAATCATTCCATTAAGCCAATCCGCAGCGACCGGTGCCACATTTAAATACATCAATGCCGGACTTGTGGCTAACAAGGGCGTGGAACTGAGCCTTAATGCAACGCCTGTAACCTCGGAAAACTTCAATTGGGACATTACATTAAACTGGGCCAAAAACAACAACAAAATTGTAAAACTGATGCCCGATCAGAAAATTATGCTTTTGACCAGCGCTTCCTTCGCGGTGCAGTTGCAGGCGAGGGAAGGAGAATCATTCGGTTCCATTGTGGGATATGATTTTGTGTATGACGACAAAGGCAGGAAGGTGGTGGATGAAAAGGGAATTTATCTGCGCTCACAAGATCAGGAAGTTCTGGGATCTGTATTGCCCTCCTTTACGGGCGGTGTGATCAATGCATTTCGTTACAAAGCATTCAGCTTGTCTGCGCTGGTTGATTTCCAAAAAGGAGGGAGCTTCTTCTCAACAACGCAGATGTTTGGACGGGAAACGGGCATTCTGGAAGAAACCGCGGCTGGCAACATTCGGGAAGAGGGCATCGTGGCAGAGGGAGTCCGAGCGGATGGAACGCCCAATACGATGGCGATCCCGGCGCGTGACCATTTCAGCAGCAATGGCAACGGGGGCTATAATATCAATGCGATCGACGTCATCGACGCCAGTTTCGTTTATCTGCGCGAAGTTAATTTCGGTTACAATCTGCCTGCTGGCCTTATTTCAAAAACACCGTTCAGCAGGGTCAGGCTTGCTTTGGTTGGACGAAATCTCTGGCTGATGAAATCAAATTCCAAGCATGTCGATCCCAGTAACATTACCAATTCCGTGAGCAACTGGCAGGGGCTTGAAGGCGGAGCGCTTCCCTCGATACGATCAATGGGTGTTAATGTAACCTTCGGATTTTAAACTGATTAGAGACCATGAAAATATTTAAAAATATAATCTTGACCTGTATTATATCTGCTGCTTTTTCCTGCACAGATGGATTTGAAGAAATGAATAAGGACCCTAACGGCGCAGAAGTCGCAACACCTTCGCAGCTGTTGACCAATGCACAATATAATATGGCCACCAACATTGCCGATGAGTGGAATGGAGCAAGGTTCGGTATGTATTACGCGCAGTATTGGTCGGCGACTTACTACGCAGAGGAGAGTCGTTACCAAATCCGTGAATCGAGTAACCAGAATATGTGGGACGGTTTCTATGCGGATGTTTTAAGCCAGTTAAAGCAAGCGCAAAGACTGGAGCAGGAAGCCAAAAAGCCCGGTTTTGAAAACCGTATCGCGATCTCGGAGATTATTAAGGCTTATGCTTATCATTTTCTGTCCGACATTTATGGAGGCCCGATCCCTTATAAAGAAGCGCTTGATCCTGGGGACGTAACGCCGCAGTATGACACGGGTGAAGCGGTTTACGCCGGGTTACTCAACACTTTGGAAGCACAGGTCAAAGTTTTGGACGTGTCAAAACCGGGATATGCTTCGGGGGAAATCATTTATCATGGGGATGTCGCTTTATGGAAGAAATTTGCTAATTCGCTGCGGTTACGCATCGCCTTAAGAATGGCCGATGTGAAAACCGCAGAGGCAACGACAGCCATTAAAAGTGCATTGGATCCTGCAAATGGCGGCATCATCGCAACACAGGAAGAAAGCGCGCTTTTTAACTGGCTGCCTGCTACACCAAATAACAACCCTATCAACGAGAGTTTCAAGAACCGTGTTGATTTTTCAATGTCAAAAACTTTCATTGATTATTTGAAATTATACAGCGATCCGCGGCTCCCCGTATTCGCATTGCCGTTAATAAATTCCAACAACTTTGTCGGTGAAGTATACGGGCTCGAAAACGGCAATGGAAGTTCCAATGGCAACCGTACATTGGTAAGCCTGCCTTCCACTTATGCCACTGGCGCCCAGGCTCCGACTGTGTGGATGGATTTGGCAGAAGTCAAATTTATTCAGGCGGAAATCCTCGCGAGAGGGTTGAATGTTGGCCTAAAAGGGACAGCCGAGCAATATTATAAGGAAGGGATCACTGCATCAATGCGTTTTGCGGGCGTCATGGACGGGCCCATTAATGATTACCTCAAGAAAGTGCCTTACCAGCCTGCTAAATGGAAGGATTGCATTGGATCACAAAAATGGATCGCCATGTATACGCAGGGAATGCAGGCCTGGCTCGAACGCTTGCGCCTTGATTTTAAGGACCCTTACACCGGCAAAGCCATCTTTACTGCGCCCGCAGACGGCTCGTTGGACGATGATGTTACGGAAGTTCCCACGCGGATGAGCTACCCGCTTACCGAAGCGTCACTGAATGGCGCGCATTATCGTACAGCGCTTGACAAGATTGGCGGCACGAATACTAAGTCGGCTAAGAATTGGTGGGATAAATATTAGTTATCCAGCTTCCGATTCTTTTGATTTGGAAGCTGGATAATTTTTTGGAACATAATTCAATGTTCAATATGAAAACCCTCATCTACGCCTGTATGGCGATCAATGTCGGCGCTGCCGTATTTTTGCTGTTTTCAATTTTCAGCAGCGGCCAGGACTCTGCCGGGAAAGCGATGGTGTTCCTGCCCATTCTATTGCTATTAGGCTGTGCTGTCGCTTCCTATTTTCTGATGAACAACGGGCACGAGACCTGGGCATTGGTAACCAGTGGATTTCCGGTGATTATCATCGGGTATCTGGCATTTATATCATTTACCTGATTAATCCTTTCGCTGGGGTTTTTTTGTCAAACTGTCGTCGTGCTTGCGACTGGTCGAGTCTGCATTCAGGTTAGATTGATTGGTTGGATAACCCAGGCTGTCGTCCTGGTTGTCCTCTCCAACACCCGTAGCAGCCCTGCTTTCTGCGCCACTGCTGTCGTTCGGTGTTGTTTCTGACTTGCTGCCCGAACCTTCGCTTCCTTTTTCCGAATCATTTACTGTTCCGCAAGAGAATAGCGTGACACATAAGGCCAGCGCAAACATCGCGCATATTGATTTCAATGGTTTCATAACGATTATTTGGTTTGTTAATGTAGTTAATTGGGAATCTCGTCCAGGATCAGCTTTGCAACCCGATCAATGGACTTTAATACAATTTCTTCCTGGCTGCCTGAGAAAATATCCCGGGCTGCCACAGATTTTCCTTTTAAAAATGCGTGGACAAATATTGTTCCCACAGGCTTTTCGGCCGTTTCGCTTCCACCCGGTGTTGTCAGGCCTGTTATTGCAATGTGGATATCGGCGGGAATAAACCTTTGCAAACGCTCGGCCATCTCCCTGGTAACCTCCGCACTTTCAGGCGTAAAACGCTCGATCATCTTTTTGGGGACACGCAAAATGCCGATTTTTAATGATGCGTCATAGCAGACCAACCCACCTTTCAAAACGCTTCCGGATTCCGAGCATAGGGAAAACTCCGCCGAAAGCCGGCCCGCGGTGGCACTCTCCGCAAAAGCTACTGTAAGTCCTTTTGCTGCAAGGGCGCTGCTGCAATCCATTATAATTTGTGAAGGCATAAGCGTGTTATTTTGAATTGGAAAGCTGTACGAGTAACCCTTCATCACCACCCAAAGTAATGATGTCCTCCACCACCATACCGATTCTCTCCACTTCTGTTCCCAGTAAAATGGTTCCGGTAAAGGATTCTTGTCTAGGCTTGAAGTAGGCAGGCCTGTGGCTGAGATTCAGGATTATAAGGAATTTTTCGTCTCCGCGCTCGCGGATGTAGGAAATCAATTGCGGATCGGCGTATACAGGCCGGTAAGTGCCAATATTCAGCGCGGCATGTTTCTTCCGCAACTGGATAAGCTTGCGATAAAACGAAAGTTTGGAATATTCATCCTCTTTCTGCTTGTCCACATTCACACGCCCCGAATTGAATGGCAACCTCAGCCAGGGTTTATGGTTGGAAAAACCTGCGTTGATATCACTGCTCCATTGCATAGGTGTACGCGCTGGATCGCGGCTAACGTTCAGATCGGGCATGTTTAGACCCTGTGGATCTACAATTTCGTTCATCGGAATCGGCACATCGCGCATCCCGATCTCGTCTCCATAGTAAATGGTGGGCGTCCCACGTAGCGTAAGCAACATTAATGCAGCCACTTTCGCCTGCGCGCGACCAACACGGCTCGATATCCTTGGCTTATCATGATTTCCCAAAACCCAGTTCGGCCAGCCATCCGCTGGCAGTGCTCCCTCGTATTCGTCTATGGCCATTGCAATTTGTGGCGCATCCCAGGGCAATGTTAATAGCTGGAAATTAAAAGGCAAATGCGCGCCTTTATTGTCCTGTCCATAATATGTAACGAGTTTATGGATAGGAAGATAAATCTCCCCAATGAGTACACGCTCGTCATACTCGTCAGTTACCGCACGCATCATGCGAACAATGTCATGAACCTCAGGTTGGTCCGTTGAGTAAACCGGCGTGTAATGGTCGTATATAAGATCGTTTGCATCGTAAGTTGAGCCCGGGAACGGCGGGTTATCACGCAATTGAGCGTCCTTCACCATGTGCCACATTACGTCAACACGGAAACCGTCGATCCCTTTATCCAGCCAGAAACGCATTACATCCATCATGGCAGCCTGCACTTCCGGATTGCGCCAGTTGAGGTCGGGCTGCTCTTTCAGGAAAGCGTGGTAATAATATTGTTGTGTGGTATCGTCCCATTCCCAGGCATGGCCGCCGAATACGCTAAGCCAGTTGTTGGGAAGACCGCCATCCTTTTTTCCATCATGCCATATGTACCAGTCACGTTTGGGATTGTCGCGTGAAGATTTGCTTTCGAGGAACCAGGGATGCTGGTCGGAAGTGTGGTTGGGAACGAGGTCAAGCAACAGTTTCATGCCCCGGTTATGCACTTCGTCGAGCAGTTGATCGAAGTCATCCATTGTTCCGAAAAGTGGGTGAATGCCTTGATAGTCAGAAATATCGTAACCGAAATCCGCCATCGGAGAAGAAAAGATCGGGGAAAGCCAAACGCAATCTACTCCCAGCCATTGCAGGTAGTCGAGCCTTTTTATTATCCCCTGCAGATCCCCGACACCATCGCCATTGGAATCCTGAAAAGATCTTGGATAAATCTGATATATCACGCCATGCTGCCACCAAAGATGCTGTGACAGCACCGACGGTTGTGCCATTACTTGCTCCATAATTGTAGTGTTTTTTGATCCAAAACCTTTCATCGTAAAAAATCGAGCCTGAAAGAATGTTCAAACCCGGTCTTTCTCATTCGTTAGGCAAGTAACAGATACTGCCAAATGGCATAATTTTTAGGAATAAGAGCAATAGTTTTTTGATTTTACTTTATCCGATTCACGAACCTTTACCTTCATGATAATGCAAAAAATAGGTGTGCAATGTTTGGGAAACCGAGTAAAGTTTACCGTTTGGGCACCAGAAAAAGAGCGCATGCAACTCCAACTTACCTCACCCCGAAAGCAGGCTTTTGAGATGATAAAACAGGAAGATGGTTATTTCGAATTCGTTCTAGACGAAGCAGGAGCCGGTTTTCAGTATTTTTTTTCACCTAATGGCAACAATCGCTTTCCTGACCCGGCTTCCCAGTATCAGCCGGAAGGCGTGCATGGCGCATCGGAAGTGGTGGATCACAGTGCATTCCGCTGGGAAGATCAGGACTGGAAAGGTTTACCATTCGAGGACCTGATAATTTACGAGCTGCACGTTGGGACATTTACGCCCGAAGGAACATTCGAAGCCATTATTCCAAGATTGGAAAAACTCGCAGCCACCGGGATTAATGCGATTGAACTAATGCCTGTCAATGAGTTTCCCGGAAACCGGAACTGGGGTTACGACGGCGTTTATCCGTATGCCGTACACAGTGCTTATGGCGGTCCGGATAAGCTGAAATCCCTGGTCAATGCCGCGCATAAGGCGGGCATAGCAGTTATTTTAGATATGGTTTACAATCATTTGGGGCCGGAAGGCAATTATTTCGGTGAGTTCGGGCCATATTTTACGGATAGTTATAAAACGCCGTGGGGCCGGGCCATCAATTTGGATGGAGAATATTCGGACGGTGTCCGGGAATATTTTTCGGAGAATCCTGTGTTTTGGTATGAAAAATATCACTTGGATGGATTAAGGCTGGACGCAATCCACACGATTTACGACAATAGCGCGAAGCATTTCTGGGAAGTTGTTTACCAGAAGCTCAACCGGGCCAGGCAGCAAAATGGTCGCTCGTTTCACATGATTGCGGAAAGTGACCTCAACAGCCCACACGTTGTAAAATCGCCGGAAGTGGGAGGGCTGGGGTTCACGGCACAATGGCTGGATGACTTTCACCATGCTTCTTACGTGCTTCTCGATAATCAGGGTCGGAAGAGATATGAAGATTTTGGGCAGACATCACAGCTGTTGAAAGCCTATACGGATGGTTTTGTACATAGCGGAGAATATGTGAAGTTTCGGAAAAGACGACACGGAGCATCTTCGGTGGGAATATCGGGAACTAAGTTTGTGGTTTTTAATCAAAACCATGACCAGATCGGCAACAGGGTAGGCGGGGAGCGGCTAAGCATGCTGGTGGATTTTGAAAGGCAAAAATTAGCTGCTGCGGTCATCATGCTTTCCCCTTACGTTCCTATGCTGTTTATGGGCGAAGAATATGGCGAGGATGCACCATTTTTCTATTTCGTGAGTCATTCGGATGAAGAGCTCATTCAGTTGGTTGTTGAAGGCAGGAAAAAAGAGTTTGAAAGTTTCGATTGGGACTCGGAGCCGCTTAATCCACAACAAGAAGATACATTCAACAGATCAAAAATTGTTTGGGAAAAACAAGCTGGCGGCAAGTATAAGATCATGCATGATTGGCATAAAGCGCTGATCACGTTGCGCAAGACAAATCCCGCTTTACGCAATTTTGATAAAAACGACATCAGGGCCACTCTCGTCAACGAAGGCGCCTTTACACTGCACCGCCGCAGCGCAGATCAAAAAGAGGAGTTGCTATGCCTTTTCAGCCTGACCGAACAGCCGACCACATTTGAACTGCCAGCCCACCAGCGGGCGTGGACATGCATCCTCAATTCCAGAGACGAGCGATGGGATGAACATTCGCAATCCGTTGAACAGCACCAGAAAACTCTGGAAAGGCACAATAACATTACTTGTCATGGCCCTGGCGTGTATATATTATACGCTGGAAGACAGTCAGCCGATTAGCGTGAAAGCCTTCATATAGCTGACATTAAAAATTGCATTATAACCATAATATTCTGCATCGGTTATATGTGGATGGCATAGTTTTTAAACAGCCAGTTTTTTGACAAATTCTGTTAACCAAAAGTTAAACTTAAAATGGAGCAAATAACGAAACAGAAAAATAATGCTTTCTTCAAGGTTGCGGAGGGCGTTTGGGGGTTGACGGACATATTTGTAAATGTGTACATTGTTAAGAATAAGGAAGACGGTTCCTGGGTGCTGATCGACGCTGGTCTGAAAACGGCTTATCCGAAGATCAAAAAAATGGTAACTGAACTCTTTGGCGAAGGCGCACGGCCCAAAGCCATTGTTCTTACACATGGACATTTTGATCACGTTGGATCGTTGAAAAAATTGGCCGAGGAGTGGGACGTTCCCATTTATGCGCACCACTTGGAAATGGCCTACCTGACAGGGAAATCCAGCTACCCGCCACCTGATTCAAGCGTAGGTGGAGGAATGATGTCCTATATGGCAGATCTTTATAAAACGACGCCAATCGACTTGCAGGATCGGGTAAACGAATTCCCTGGAATCACGCCAGATATTCCTTTTATGCCAGAGTGGAAATACATCCATACGCCGGGGCATTCACCTGGCCATGTCAGTTTTTGGCGGGAAAGCGACAAGGTGCTGATAGCGGGCGATGCCGTTGTAACAACAAAAGCAGAGTCTGCAATCTCCGTGTTTCTACACAAAAAAATGATTAGTGGGCCTCCGAAGTATTTCACCTGCAATTGGTTAAAAGCCGAAGATTCCGTCGATCAGCTAACTTCGCTGATGCCATCTGTATTGGCTGCTGGTCATGGATTACCGATGTACGGAACCGAAATGCAGCAGCAATTGCTGGAATTGGCTTATTATTTCGAGGAAAAGGCGGTCCCCAAAACGGGACGTTACGTAATGAGTCCTGCTATTACAGATAGTGAAGGGATTGTGTCCGTTCCAAAGGAAACGGCTGAGCCTTATCAAATGCTTTTGACCGTTGGCGCAGTAGCTGCATTGACTGCGCTGGGCTGGGCGCTGTTTGCCAAATACAAGATGCGTAAAAGTTACTAGGCGAAATCTGATCCTTAGATTTTAGCCCTTATAAGTTGTAATCAGAATGTCAGCGTCAGAAATGGCTTGAATGCTGTGCGCTATGCCAGCATGAAAAGTCATCATCTGACCTGGCGTTGTGTAGAAAACCCTGCCCTGCGTTTCTACTTTTAATTCTCCCGACAACACCTGGAAGCTGAGACATTCATCAATGGAGTGGTCGCTCACAACCGCTCCGGTTTTCAGGATAGACAATACGATGGTAATCTTCTCGGATTTATACACCGTAATCGCATTGCGGTCATTTTTTACCCACGAATGCTCGGTTTTGAGCTGTTCCAGGTACATTGGAATGTCCGTGAACACATATGGCGCGTCCAGGATGCGATCTCCTTCCGGACGATTTTCGGTTGATTGATTTGATTTGATATCCATGAATGACGGAATTTATATGTGTTATCCTAGATATTAAGCGTCAGAAAAACCATGCCAAATGCATTTTTAGTAGCCAGAAGCCATTTTTGGAATGGTTTTTGAATATGAGAGTTGTCTTCTAGAAATTTTTATAAAACAAAAGGCAACCTAAAAATTAAAGTAAGATGGACAAAAAGGAGATTTACCTGGTAGATGATTCTGCTGACCACAGATATCTGGTTAGAACAATTTTCAAAAAATTCTTGCCCAATTATCATGTACGTTTTTTTCAGGGAGGAAATGAATTGTACCAATTTCTTATCCTGCAATCCTCCCCCGAATACACCGGCAGACGTCCGGGTTTAATTATTCTTGATCTTAAAATGCCCGCTATCAACGGTTTAGAACTTTTGAAATTACTTCGCCGGACACCCGATAACACAGAAACGCAGTGGAAAACGATTCCGATAGTCATTTTAAGCAACAACAACTCAAATGAAATAATCAACAGGTGTTACCTCTCCGGCGCAAATTCCTTTTTCATAAAACCGGTTGAATTTGAGGAGCTTAGATTTATGCTTGAGACTATTTGCCATTATTGGTTAGACTATAATAAACTGCCCGCCTTGACCCAGTCACAGCCGGAACAAAAGCCAGCCGAACTAGATCTGGAAGAATAAGATGTCAGCCGCTAAGAGTCTTAAAGAACATATAGATCCGTTTCAGAAAATGTCATTTTTCGGGGGCGGATTGTGCTTTGTAATTTCTACAAGTAAATGTTCCCGGAATGACTGCGTATATTTACGTAATAGCCTGCCACTTAATAATTTAAACGACCGTTCAATAACAGCAATACTTCATTTGTGGCTCAATTTGGCTTATTTTGAACGTCACTCATAACTAGCAAACACCGTGGAAAGCAATAGGGAAATCGGCGCAACGATTATATTATTTGGAATGATATTCTTTTGGGTTTTTTCAACAATCAGGAAAAACCATAAGGCAAAACAGAAGCTAAAAATAATGCGTGAAGGGATTGAGGCAAATGCAACCGTCCTGAACATTAAACCAACAGGAGAGTATTTAAATAATCTTCCGGAATATCAGATGAAAGTCAAAATCCAACACCCGAAAGGCACGGATTTTGTAGCAGAAGTAACCGAGACACTGTCTTACTCAAAATATGATTCAATGAAGCAAGGCAGTCAGGTGCTTGTGAAGTACGACCCGGAATATTACAAAAGGGTTATCTTTTTGCAAACTGCCTGATATCAAATTACTACACACCTATCAATTCACACACCTATTCGCAATTTATTGCGGTCATTTCAAGGCAATTGCTGCTCACGCGGCGATTGCCTTATTTTTTTCTGTAAGCCGCAATTTTTGTATATAACTCGTTGGGTGTAAATGGTTTGCTGACATAATCGTTCATCCCGACCTGAAATGCAATGTCCTTAATATCAAGCATTGCAGAGGCAGTGAGCGCAATGATGGGCAGGGAAGTATATTTGGGATCAGGGAGATAACGGATTTTTGCAGTGGCTTCATAGCCATCCATTTCCGGCATCTGCAAATCCATCAAAACAAGGTCATAATCGTTTTGCTGCACGATTTCGTAAGCAATAAGCCCGTTTTCAGCAACATCATATTCGATTTCCCATTGTTTCATGAAGTTTTTCATCAGGAAAATATTCACCGCGTTATCCTCAACAATCAGCACTTTCATGCCTTTCAAGCTTTGGTTACTAGGGATCAAACCGTTTTCCTTACTTGCAATCTGGGTCTTGCTGAGTTTGAATGTAAGGCTGAAATGAAAAACAGAGCCTTCTCCCTGTCTGCTGCGCACATTAATCGTGCTGTTCTGCAATTCCAGTAATCGCTTGGTAATGGTAAGCCCAAGGCCGGAGCCGCCATATTTTCTGGTTGTATCCGATGTGGCCTGCGTGAAGCTCTCGAAAATGTTGCCGATTTTTTCAGCGGGAATACCAATGCCAGTATCCGCAATTTCAAAATCAACGGTCACAAACTCTTTATCGCGGTTGGCCACGGAGGCTGAGACTGTTACTTCACCCACTTCCGTAAATTTGACTGCGTTGCTGACAAGGTTTGTCAGGATTTGGCCGAGTCTTACGGGATCGCCTACAACCGTCAGGTCAAGTGCTTTACCGATATTGAGTTTTAATGAAATTCCTTTTTCGTTCGCTTTTTGAATATTGCCGGAGCGGATGTTTTCAAGCAAGGAAAAGATATTGAAATCTACTTCCTCGAATTCTATTTTTCCCGCTTCGATTTTGCTGAAATCCAGAATATCATTAATAAGCACCAGAAGATTTTCAGCTGAAAATTTCAGAATATTGAGATATTCCATTTGTTCCGGCCTCGGGTCCTGTTGCAGGAGCAAGTGCGTAAACCCGATCACCGCATTCATGGGCGTACGTATCTCATGGCTCATCGTGGAAAGGAATTGCGACTTCGCTACGCCTGCCATTTCTGCTTCCTCTTTCGCTTTGATCAACTCCTGTTCATTCTTTTTCTGGGCATCAATGTCCATAATAGCGCCGTAAAGCTTTACCACGCGTCCGGTTTGATCTACAAAAGGCTTCCCGATGGCATGAATGAATTTGATCTTCCCGTCCGGAAGCACGATCCTGAGGTCAAAACTGGCTGGATTCAGGTTATTGACCGCATCCTTAATATGTGAGATATACAAATGCATATCATCTGGGTGGATCATTTTGGAAAACAGCTCGGTATTAGGGCCGGTGCTGTCGGGTTCGAGCCCGAAAATCCGGAACGCCTCATCGGACCAATAATTCTGCCCGGTTCTCAGGTCTGCTTCCCAGCTTCCGCTATGCGTAAGTTGCTGTGATTCAGCAAGCATTGCTTCATTCCTGCGGATCACTTCCTCTGCATTTTTTCTGTGGCTGATGTCATGCCAAACCACCAGCAATACTTTTTTATTCTCAATATGCACCGGGTTCAAGGTCACTTCAACAGGGAATTCTTCCCCGTCCAGGCGCTTGTGAGTCCATTCGAAGCGGTTATAACCGGTTTCGTATGCATTCCGGTCCATTTCAAGTGATTTTTCATCTGAGCGTCGTCCGTCAGGCTGAAATTCGGGTGAAAACTTGGCGGGATGGATAAGGAGCAGTTCGCTTTTATCCTTGCAGCGCAGCATTTTAACGGCAGCTTCATTGCAATCCAGAATGCCGCTTTCATCGATAAGCAAATGCGCGTCGGTTGAATGCTCGAATACAACGCTCAGCTTTTCACGCAATGAATAACGCTCGTGAATGTCGGTGATGGAACCCACCATTCTTGCCGGCTTTCCGTCAATGAACTTGGCATTTCCCCGGCATTCAAAGTACCGGTAGCCGCTGTGTTTGGTGCGCAGCCTGACCTGAACATTATAAGGGATATTTTGTTCGAGCTGCGCTTTTACTGCAAGGGCAACAATTTCCTTATCGTCCGGGTGAACGAGGAGTTCTGTGAAGTTTTCGTATCCCGGTGTAAATTCATTTGGTTGATATTCAAGTAGTTCAAAAAAACGGTCCGACCAGATTTGCTCATCTGTATCAAAATCCCAATCCCATATTCCGGCGTTTATACCGGAAATCACCATTTCCAACGACTCGATTGTAAACTCTGAACTCATTAGCTATCCCTTTCCATTTTTCATTTAAAATTAAGCTAATTTATAATGTTTAATACTGTTCCTAAATTGATTTTGTAAAACTAGTTTGGTAAATATCCAGTGAATGGTTGATCGTCATGTCCATAAAAAACCGATAACCCCAGTTAACGTCAGAATAGTTTGTGTTGACATTATCTGTGGTTACCGGCCTGAAAAATAGCACTGTGGGTTGGTTAAAAAATAAATTTCGTGCTGAGGAAATTAGAAGTGTCCTCGTGCACAATTTCGTTGATCAGTTGCTTGTTTGCTTCGTTCATTTTGAATGCTACGAGTGAACGGATCGAGAACGCGCGGATGGCATCTGCAACAGATAATGTGCCTTCTGCGCTATCCTTGCGGCCTGTGAAAGGGAAAACATCCGGCCCGCGCTGGCATTGGCTGTTCACATTTACGCGGCTCACCTGGTTTACCAATGGATCGATCAGCGCAGCCACTTCGTCCGCATTGTTGCTAAAAATACTAACCTGCTGACCGTGTGTTGATTCGATCAGATATTCAATGGTTTCTTCCAGGTCGTCGAACGGCACAACCGGCACGATCGGGCCAAATTGTTCGTCATAGTAAAGCTTCATTTTATTGTTTACCGGATAAACCACCGCAGGATAGAAGAACGACCCTTCCGAAGTTCCACCATTTTCATTGATGATCTGCGCGCCATGTTCTAGGGCATCGGTAATGCAGCCATTGAGATACTCGATCTTATTGGTTTCGGGAAGGGGAGTAAGCGCCACGCCCTTTTCCCAGGGCATTCCAAATTTGAGTTCACCTACCGCAGCGCTCAACTCTTTGAGGAACTGATCCGCAATGCTCCTGTGCACCCAGATGATCTTCAAAGCCGTGCATCGCTGACCATTGAAAGAAAGCGAGCCCGTAATAATCTCTTTTACAGCAAGATTAATATCTGCATGGGGTGTAACAATTGCAGCATTCTTTGCATCCAAACCCAAAACTGCGCGTAACCGGTTTACTTTGGGGTGGGATTTTTTAAGCTCGTTCGCTACTTTACTTGAACCGATCAGCGTCAGCACATTGATCTTTCCGGATTGCATGAGGCCTGGTACGATGGCATTACCACGTCCGTAAATTACATTCACCACGCCTTTTGGAAAACTATTCATAAATGCTTCCTGCAAAGGATAATGCAGCAGCGTCCCAAATTTCGGAGGTTTGAAAAGTATGGTGTTGCCCATGATCAGAGCGGGGATCAGGGTCGTGAAGGTTTCGTTTAAAGGATAATTGAATGGGCCCATACAAAGCACAACGCCCAGCGGAGAGCGCCTCACTTGCGCCGCAATGCCGTCTACAATGTCAAATCCGGACGAATCGCGGTCCAGGTTTTTGAGGGAATCAATGGTTGCATAAATGTATTCGATGGTGCGGTCAAATTCCTTGGCTGAATCCGCAAATGACTTTCCGATCTCCCACATGATGAGTTTCACGATAATGTCTTTTTGCTCGATCATTTTGCCCGTAAACTGCTCAACGCAGTGAATCCTTTCTGCCACGCTCATCGTAGGCCATTCGCCGCGGCCATTGTTGTAGGCAGCAACAGCGGCATCCAGCGAAGCAGCGGCTTCTTCGGCGGTACAGATCGGGTAACTGCCGATCAGTTTTCGTTCAAGACCATTTTCAGTTTTAATGCATACGGGTGAAAAAACCTCGTGTACAGGGCCATCCCAGGTCTTCATTTCTCCATCGCTCAGATATTCGCGCTGGTGAATCAATGAGGGCAGCAAAAACTCCGCAGGAATGTCTTTTTCTTCAACAAAGATGTTTTTTAACGTGGAATTGAAATCCATTGAATCATTTTTTATTGTGGAACCGGAACATTTTTAAACACACTGGGATGATGACGAGATTTAGCCATTTGATCCCTAATACGAAAACAAACTTAGCGGACTTTAATATTCTTTAATGGATTGATATCGACCTAAAATGACTTAAAATTATCAAATATTGCTATGCCTGGTCATTTTGAAGAACCGGGTGATTAAAAAGATCGAGGCCATGGTCAGCCCGAGAATCAAACCCAGCCACATGCCTACGGCACCCATTTTAAAGTGAAAGGCGAACAAATAGCCAACCGGAATGCCGATCACCCAATAGGCGATGCCAATGAGGATCGTTGGCGTTTTTACATCCTTAATCCCGCGCAGCAGTCCCGCGCCGATGGCCTGGGTGCTGTCGGAAATCTGGAATACGGCTGCAAAGAGCAACAGGAGGGCGGATAGTGCTAAAACTTCTGTGTTTTTATTAAATAATGTTGGGATCTGGTGCCTGAAAGCAGCAAACAGGATCGCGCAGATTGTTCCGTAGATTAATGCTGTCAGAATGGTGCTTTTTCCAATGACAAAAATCTTGAACCAATCCTTCCTGCCCAGTGCGTTGCTCACCCGTATAGAACCCGCCTGAGCAAGGCCCATCGACACCATAAATGTGAGTGAGGCGCTGCTCAGCGCAATCTGGTGTGCTGCCTGCGCCACAGCTCCCAATGTTCCAATTATGATTCCCGAAACTGCAAAAGCACCTGCTTCCATACCGATTTGTAAGCTGCTGGGAATGCCAATATGCAGCAGTTCGCGCCAGGTTTGCGCTTTGAGCTTCCATTGGCTGCTGCTCACGGCAATGTACCGGGAGAATGTTTTGTGTTTCAGAACGACGGCTGCCAATGCCAGAAACATACAAGAACGGGTGATCAAGGTTGCCCAGCCCGCCCCTTCCAGTTCCAGGCGCGGAAAACCCCAGTTTCCGTAAATGAGCAGCCAGTTGAGCAGGATATTCAGCGGCATTCCCGCCAGCGACAGGATCATGGCCGTTCTGGTATATTCCAAACCGTCGGCGAATTGTTTCAACGTCATGAAAAGCAGCATGGGAATGATCGACAGGCCCATTAACTTCATAAACGGGATCGCCAGCGTTACCACTTCGGGATCCTGACCAAGATTATGCAGCAGGTCCTTTCCAAAAACCAGTGTGAGTGAAATGGCCAAGGCGGTTAATGCACAAAGGCAAAATCCGTTGAACAAATAATGGGAGACCAGTTGCGAATCGCGGCGGCCGTTGGCCAGGGAAACCATTTGAGAAACTGAAATCGTCATTCCTATGCCGATCACAAAAGGAATGTTCATGGCATTAATGACCAACGCTGCCGCAGCAAGTTGTTTATAGCTAATCGCGCCAACCATAGCGCTGTCGATAAGGTGGAGCGCCATTTGGGCGAGTTCTCCGATAATGATGGGTAAAGCTAGTTTTAATGTTTGTGATGCCTCGTTTTTCATGGACTTGCTAACAGATGCTAAAAAAGACTGCAAAGTTAGATAACCCATCCGGAATAACTTTGATTCGCTTTAAACTCAACTCCTTTTGATATGCTTCCGCCCGTCCTGGTGAGTGCCGCAATTATTCGTCTGTCCAGTAACTTAGTAGAGTAAAACAATGAGAAAATAGGTTTCTATATTTGTACAAAAAAAGGAATATCGACAAAACGCTTACAAAAATTTATAATGGCTATTAAAAGCAGCATTGCAGCAAGAGGGCTCGGTAGGGCAGCGGTAACGTATACATTTGCCGGATTGGGTTTGTTATTCATGACTATTTGCGGCTGTCAGCCATTGCTTGCGCAAACTGCGAATAAATTGTCGGTTGTTGGTAAAATCGTTGACAGTCAGAACGATAGCCCGCTTGGTTATGCGAGTATAAGGCTTTTCAGGACTGCTGACAGCACGTTCACAGCGGGTGCGATCACGGACGAAACCGGCGGATTTGTGGTTGATATTGTGGCAGGCTCCTATTATGCTTTGTCTGAATTTATCGGCTATAAACCGCAGATCACACAAAATATCAAAGTCACCTCAGGCACTTCGCCATTGAACATTGGCACGATCAAAGTTTCGGGTTCGGCAAAAACACTGGATGAGGTTACTGTCCAGGCGGAAAAAAGCTCGATGGAATTATCACTTGACAAAAAGATTTTTAATGTCGGAAAAGATCTTGCTAATGCGGGTGGGACCGGGGTGGATATCCTCACCAACATTCCGTCAGTTGCTGTGGACGTGGAAGGCAATGTCAGCCTCCGGGGAAGTGGAAATGTACGTATATTAATAGACGGTAAACCCTCAGGTTTGGTTAGTATCAAGGGCGCAAGCGGATTGCAGCAATTGCAGGGAAGCATGATCGAACGCGTGGAGATCATTACCAATCCTTCGGCCCGCTACGAAGCTGAGGGAATGGGCGGGGTTATTAATATTGTTTTGAAAAAAGAAAGAAAAGAGGGCATTAACGGCTCATTTGACATTATCACAGGTTATCCCACGAACTACGGAGCGGCTGCAAATGTAAACTACCGCCGGAAAAACCTGAATTTCTTTATCAATTACACATTGTCTTACCGGAATACACCAGGCAAAAATTATCTCTATCAGGAGCTCTACCGCAACGATTCAACCTTTATTATGGAGCGGGATATGACTTCTAATCTGAAAGGGATGAACAACAGCGCCCGCGGCGGAATTGATTATTATTTTAATCCAAAAAATATTCTGACTGGCTCGTATACATGGCGTACAAGCAAGGGAAAGCGGTTTTCAACATTAAAATACAGGGATTATCTGACAAGTGTCAACAACCTGACGAGCTATACAAACCGGACGCAGGATGAGACGGAAACGGAACCAAATTCCGAATATTCGATCACATATAAAAAGACATTCAACAAAAAAGGGCAGGAGTTTACAGCGGACGTTCGCTATCTCGACAATTGGGAAAACTCGGACCAGTATTATCGCGAGAATGTTTTCAGGCCTGACGGAAGCCCTTCGGATATTCCGCCATTGCTGCAGCGTGCTGTAAATTACGAAACCGAGAAACAGTTGCTTTTTCAGGTGGATTATGTGCATCCGTTTGGCAAGGATGGCAAATTTGAAGCAGGAGCAAGAAGCAGTTCGCGTGATATGACCAATGACTACACCGTAACGCAGGAAACAAGCGAAGGATGGGTCACTTTGCCAAACCTTACCAATGACTTTTTGTACGAAGAAAACATCAACGCAGCTTATGGGATTGTCGGAAATAAGACCGGTAAATTTTCTTATCAGGCAGGTTTGCGCGCAGAATGGACGGGTGTTACCACGGAGTTGAAACAAACGAAAGAGGTGAATGAACGCAATTATGCCAACCTTTTCCCCAGCGTCCATGTCACTTATGATTTTGCCAAACAGAATGCATTCCAGCTGAGTTTCAGCCGCCGCGTTCGCCGGCCGCAATATAATGATCTGAGCCCGTTCGCAACTTATAGTGATAACCGTAACTATTGGAGCGGAAATCCGGACCTCAATCCTGAATTCACAAATGCATTTGAACTCGGACACATTAAATACATGGCCAAAGGTTCGCTGACCTCCTCGCTTTATTACCGCCACACAAATGGGAAGATCACAAGCATCAGGAGGGTTCAGGAGGACGGAAGTTCTTACACGCGTCCCGAAAACCTGGGAACAGAAGATGCTTACGGAGCGGAATTCACAAGCTCTTTTACGCCGTATCAGTGGTGGAAACTGGATGGCAGCGTCAATTTTTTCCGGGCTATCACGGATGGAACTGGTTTGGATGAGGATTTCCAGAGCGATACTTACAGCTGGTTTGTCCGGATGATGTCGCGCTTTACATTATGGAAGAACACAGATGTTCAGTTGAGGGGCAATTATGAAGCACCGCAGCAAACGCCACAGGGTAAGCGGAAAGCCATGGCAACACTGGATCTGGCGGCTAGTCGTGACATCCTCAAAAACAATGGTACGCTAACATTAAGCGTGATTGACGTTTTCAATTCGCGCAAATTCAGGTCCGTGATCGAGGGAGCCAATTTTTACACAGTGAACAATTCTCAAGGCCGCAGAAGGCAGATTAACCTGACTTTGAATTACAGGTTGCACCAGGCTAAAAAGAAACCAAAAGAGGGTGTCGAGGGCGAATTTTAATTTTGGAAATTTTATTAAACGGTAATTTTTCTATAACTTGTCTTACTATTCGGCTAGCAATAAACGAAAAAAATCCTCTAAGTCTGTCGTAAGCCAGTAAATAATGTTAATCAGAGAATTTAAAACCGGATTATGAGCGCAAAACCAAATAAAACGATTTTCCTTGCTGACGACGATGCGGATGACTGCATGCTGTTCGAAGATGCATTGAGAGAGGTGAGCACATCAACGGAACTTACTACGGCGAATGATGGGGTCGAACTGATCAATTTGATGGAAACGACCGTTCCCCCTCCGCCCGACGTTATTTTTCTCGATCTTAACATGCCAAGAAAGAACGGATTTGAATGTCTTGAACTGATCAGGAGCACAAAAGCGTGGGAACGCATTCCTGTGGTAATATTCTCGACAACAGGCCAGGAAGAAATGGTGAGGAAAGTGCATGAGCAAGGTGCCAACTATTTTATCAGAAAACCGGGTTCTTTTCCGAAATTGAAGCAGGCGATCAAGCAAATTCTCGATATAGACTGGACAAAGCACAGCTGGAAGCCGGTTGCCGAAAATTTTTATTACCAATATTAATCCTGAATGTTCACCTCCTAAATTTGCAAAGATCTTCCATAAGAAAGCTAGTGGACAATTTACAGCAGGAAACGGGTTCAGGTAAAAGTGTTATCAACACAAATTCTCAAAATACGCAAACCAGCGTAAACGATAGCGAAAGCAAGTTCAGAAACACAATGAGGCAGGCGCCGGTAGGGATCACAATCCTGCGCGGACCTGATTTTTTTGTTGAAATGGCCAACGATACGTATCTCAGTATCGTGGACAAACGAGAGGATGAATTTGTCAACAAGCCGCTGTTTGAGTCTCTTCCCGAAGTCCGGAATTCCATTGAGGACATCCTTAACAGGGTGCTTACAACGGCGATCCCCTATAATGGCAATGAGTTTGAAGTAACCATTAAGCGCTTCGGCAAGCGTGAGCAGTGTTACTTTAACTTTGTATATCAGCCCCTTATAGAAGATTCCGGAGAAATTTCCGGGATTTTTGTGGTTGCTACTGAAGTAACCCAGCAGGTTCTGGCCAAGCATCGCCTCGAACGCAGCGAAAACCAGTTCCGGACATTGGTTACGCAGTCGCAATTTGCAAAAGCCATATTAAAAGGCCCCGACTTTGTGATCAGCATTGCAAATGAAAGTATGCTGAAAAATTTATGGGGAAGGGAATTATATGAAGTGGTGGGGCAACGGTTGTTTGATGTTTTTCCCGAGCTTGAAAGTCAGAATTTAGGAAAAATCCTTCACGATGCTTACCAAAGCGGTAAGTTGTATCGTGATAACGAGGCCTCTATCCTCATCAATGGAAACGATGGGCTGAAAGAGCATTATGTAGATTTCCAATATGCGCCCATATTCGAAACAGAGGACGAAGTTTCGGGCATTATGGTGTCCCTGAATGATGTTACGGACAAAGTGACATTCCGTAAGCAGATTTCGGAGGCTGCGGAAAGATTATCCCTTGCAACAGATGGAACGCAGCTGGCAACCTGGGACCTGGATCTGAACACGAAGCATATTATTTACTCAGGTCGCCTGGCCGCCATTTTTGGTTTTGAAGAAACGAAGCTTCTCACTCACCAGCAAATGCGCGATCTGGTCCATCCTGAGGATAGAAAAACTGTGGTGGAAAAAGCTTTCGAAATGGCGCTTCAAACAGGCACATACTACTACGAAGCGCGCATTATTCATCCGGATAATACTATCCATTGGATCAGGACGCAGGGAAAGATCTTGTATGACGAGAACCATCGCCCACACAGGATGCTGGGGACAATGATGGACATTACGGACCGGAAAGAAGATGAGCTTGCATTAAAAATCAGTGAGGATAAATACAGGACATTAGCTGATGAACTCGAATCTCAGGTTCAGCTTCGCACCAAGGAACTGACCATTGCCAATAGCGAACTTGTCAAAACGAATATGGAGCTTGCGCAATTTGCCTATGTGGCCAGTCATGATCTGCAAGAGCCATTGCGCAAGATCCAGACTTTTGCGACGAGGATCCTGGAAACTGAAAACGAAAATCTCTCCGATCGCGGTAAAGATTATTTCAGGCGTATGCAGGCTTCGTCTACGCGTATGCAACAGCTAATTGTGGATTTGCTGGCATTTTCCCGTGCCAATGCAGTTGAAAAGCATTTTGAAAAAGTTGATTTAAATGTTGTTCTGCAAAATGTGAAAGAACAGCTGGGTGATACGATCCAGCAAACTAATGCCCGGATCATTAGAGACGATCTTCCGGTCTGGAATGTTATTGAGTATCAGTTTGAACAGCTTTTCACAAATCTGATCGCTAATGCGGTTAAATTTACCAAACAGGAAACGGACCCTGTTATCACCATCCGCTCAGGACTGATATCGGGAGAACTGATTCCTCTGAATGGTGCCGAAGCACATTTGACTTATCAGTATCTTTCTTTTTCGGATAACGGGATTGGCTTCGATCCACAGTTCAAGGACCGGATTTTCCAGGTTTTTCAGCGGCTGCACAATCGAAGTACGTATGAGGGCACCGGTATTGGTCTGGCGATTTGCAAAAAAATTGTTGAAAACCACAAAGGGCTTATTGATGCAATAGGCAAACCGGGAATTGGCTCAACCTTCATCATTTACCTGCCAGTCTGATTGAGTTGGTATAATTCTTATAGCGGAAAATTGTAAGACGAAATTATATCCTCCATGAACGATCAGATATTACCCAAGGCTGAATGGCTTGCTGTCATTGCTGCGTCCGGAATTATCGGCACAGCCGTGATGACGCTCGTTATGTATGGAATGACTTTCATTACAGATAAAGTAATGAAAGTGACCAAAATATTAGGCACAATGATCACTTGCCAAACCACGGACGACCGGGGCTTGTCGGAAAGCAAAACGGCTATTTTTACAGGCATTGTGGCACATTATATCATTGGGATCGGATTTGTGTTGTGCTACCATATCCTGTGGTTTCTCGGAGTAGGCCATCCCGATTTTCTCAACGGCCTGATTCTGGGTTTTGCGAGCGGAATTTTAGCTGTCATATTCTGGTCAACTTTTTTCGCGGTGCATCCATTCCCACCCGATGTCGACCTTAAATCGTATCTTCTGACATTATTCCTGGCCCATTTCGTGTTTGCGCTTACGGCAGTTTGGGCCTATGTTTTCTTTGCGGAGCGATTGTGAGATTTCTGGAAAGTAATGGCAATGCCTGTAAGGATAATGATCCCGCCAATGATCATTTGCCAGGTAATGTGTTCATCAATAAAAACCAAGGCTAACAGCCCTGTTACAACAGCCTGACTTAACAGGCTGAGCGATACACGCATCGCGTCCATTTTCTTGACTGCATAATTAATGGCCAGCCAGCCGACTAACTGGCAAATTAATCCTTGAATGATAAATACGCTCCATACCACAGGAGTGAAATGCCATAAAGGTTCACCCAACACGACACATATTACAAGCAGGTAAATACTGGAAACGGCCATGTTGATCGTCATAAAACTCATGATGTTCACGCGGTTCAAAATGGATTTGCTAACCAGCATATAGGAGGCATACAACATTCCGGACAGGACAGCCAATGCGAAGCCTTTGTCCAGTTTCATCTCCAAAAAAGCCTCAGGCCCTATTAAAACCACCATTCCTGCCACAGCAACAAAGGTCCCGATCCAGAAGCTGGCTTTTGGTTTATCATTCAAAAAAAGAAAGGACCCAATCCCCACCCATGCGGGCGCGAGATTGGTCAAAAGCGTGGCTTGCGTTGCATTCGAATAATGAATGGATAAATTCCAAACGGCAATATCCGTTGCAAAAATAATCCCGCATATGGTAATAGGGACCCAAAGATCCTTTTCTGGCCATATAAATTTGCGTTTCAAGATGACGACAGGCAGCAAAAACAGGAAGCCAAAGAACATCCTGTAAAATGCGGACGATATCCCCGAAACCGGTGCCCATTTCACCAAAACAGGAAAAATACTGATGCTAAGAAGCCCAATCAGCAGAGCGACGCGGGGATTCACCATAATTCACATAAATTCAGGCAAAGACTTAGTTAGTTGGCTTTGCGCGGTCGTACTGGATGGGCCAGGAGATGTCTTCGCCCAACTCATGCGCTGCATGCAGCGGGAAATAAGGGTCACGCAGCATTTCTCTCGCCATAATGATCAGATCGGCGTCTTCATTTTGCAAAATTTCCTCTGATTGTCTGGCCTCGGTGATCAAGCCCACGGTCCCAGTCAATGCGCCTGTTTCCTTTTTGATTTTTGCGGAAAAAGGAACTTGATAGGAAGGTCCGATCGTGATTTTTTGGTGAGCAACCAGTCCGCCGCTTGACACGTCGATCAGATCTACACCCTTGTTTTTAAGTAGCTTAACCAACGCGACTGACTGCTCTTCATCCCATCCATTTTCAGCCCAATCCGTTGCGGACAGGCGCACAAACAATGGTAAGTCGGCAGGCCAAACTTTTTGAACAGCATCAATAATTTCGATTAAGAAACGGGCGCGGTTTTCCAGGTTGCCGCCATATTCGTCCGTGCGTACATTGCTAAGCGGTGAAAGGAACTGATGGATCAGGTAACCGTGCGCGGCGTGAAGTTCAATGACTTTGAAACCGGCTTTAAGTGCCCGCTCTGCTGCTTTTGCAAAGTCGGAAACCACTTTCTGAATGCCTGCTGTGTCCAATGACAGGGGAGCGTCCTCTCTTTCATGAAACGGAATTGCCGAAGCGCTCAGCGTTTGCCAGCCACCCTGGTACAGAGGCACTTGTCCGCGCCCCTTCCAGGCAGGAAATGTGCTTGCTTTCCTGCCTGCGTGCGCTAGTTGAATGCCTGGAATCGCGCCCTGGGTCTCTATGAAAGTAGTGATCTGTTTTAATTTATCGATATGCTCATCTTTCCAAATGCCGAGATCCTCTGGCGAAATCCTGCCCTCTGGGGAAACCGCAGTGGCTTCGGCAATGAGCAAGGCCGCGCCGCCTACTGCCCGGCTTCCGAGGTGAACAAGATGCCAGTCATTGGCAAAACCGTCCACAGAGGAATACTGGCACATGGGAGAAACGACGATCCTGTTTTTGAACGTGATGCTTTTAATTGTAAGCGGAGTGAATAATCGGGATGACATTGTGTTGAATGTTAGGTTTTTGCCGGTTTAATTTTTTGCAGAATTTTGATTTCATCAATGGTTATCGTGCTGATCAGCTCAAACAATCCGTTGATCGTTTTCAAATCGGACAACATTTTTCGTGCTGGTGACTGATCTGCCTTTTCAATGCCCATTTCTTTAATTTCCTTTTTTCGCTTTGCCAGCAATTCCACCAGTTTCATATTCTGAGGCAGAGATTCGCGCGCAATTTCGAAGCTGTTTTCTGACTTTCCTTCTATAATGTCTGTTGCGGCTTTTATCTGCCGGTCGATCTGTCGGATCATTACTTCAAATTCCACCGAAAACTCTGAATATTCCAATGTTTGCGCGTATGTGGAAAGCGAGGCAATGTAGGATGTAAGCATATGGCTCGTTGCTACGAACTGATGATATTCTTCCATGTTGAGCTGCTGCCGTTTTGGCTCGGAAAGCATCTTCTGAAAATTGTCGGAGAGGTTGGCCATCGCAATGATCGCATCTTTGCGAAGCATTTTTAACTCGTTGATATCCAATTGTTTTCCTGTAAACTTGGCTGCTACGACATCAAAATATTTACGGTTGGCATTCAGCGCGTCCCGGATATACTGATTAATCTGGGTATGCTCCCAAACCGGCAGGACGTAGGAAGAAATCACATATGCGATCATGGAGCCAACAACGGTATCCACCACGCGATCCTGCAAAACCGCCGTAATTTGCTGTGGGTTCAGGAAATTGAAGGAAAGGATCACATATAGTGTAATGGTCGTTGAAGCGACGAAATAATTGATCTTTAAAAAACTGTAAGCCAGGATCATAGCAAGCATCATAATGATAAAGAGGGCGGTGCCGTCATTAATCAGATACAGCAACAAAAATCCCGAAAAGACCCCGACTAGCGTCCCGCCGATCCGCTGAACATTTCGCTGTTTGGTGATGCTGAAAGCTGGTTTCAGGATCACAACAATGGTGAGGAGTATCCAGTAACCGTGGCCTACTTCCAGGAAAAGTGAAATAATGTATCCGATCAAAAGCCCGATCGTTACCCGCACGGCATGTCTGAAATGACTTGATTTCAGTGAAAGGTTATCCAGGAGAATGCGCGGGTGATATTCCTGTTTTGGTATAAAGCTTTCGGCCTCAACATTCAATTTATATCCCTTACTAACATCTGCGTCATACGTGGTTGCGCGATGCAATTTTTTAATGCGTTCGGTAACATCCTGCAGGCTGTTAAGAATTTGGCGCAGCATGATAAAATCTTCCATGTTATCGTGCGTCATTTTGTGCTCGCGCATTGTCTCAAATGCCCGCTGGCACTTGTTGAACGCCTCGTCCAGGTCGTGTCTGGAGTGGGAGGGAAAGCCGCTTTGAATGGCTAATCCAATTTGCTTGATTTCATCCGATAGCCAGGTAATGTAGGTGCCAAAAAGCCTCAACACTTTGGTGTGGTCAAAAGCCCGGTGCAGGTTGGTGTAATTTTGCTGTGAGTTGAGTATCCGCTCAAAAAGGTCTATGCTATCCAGGAACATTAGCATCAATACCCGGCTTTTATTGGTGGACTCAGTAACAATCTCGCGGGTTTTGAACAGGATTTCCCGAAGGTTTTCGTGATTTTCGCGGAGGATAACCTGTTGGTGGATCATCTTATTAAACAGTTCATCATAATCCGGATTTGCAAAATAGTATCCAGCCTTTATCGAAAGAAGCTTTCCCAATTCGGCAAAGTTCTCGCCCAGAAGCTGTTGGATAAGTTTATAGGGCAATAGTTTTTGCAAAATCATGAACAGGACAAAATACCAGATCCCGCCGGCCGCAAAGATTGCAGCTGTCCTGAACACCAGATCACCGCTTAAATGATCATCGATATTAAATACAAAAACAAGCAGCGAAATAAGACCGATGCTATTAACCCTATTGCCGTACACGCCGACCAGTGAAAAAAACATCCCGAAAACGATGATTTCGAGGAAGATAACAAAGTGAATGTGCCGGAGATAGCCGGTTATACAAGCGACTGCGAAACAAGTGAAGATGGCGATAATCAGCGAGTTACGCCTTCTGTGATAAGGTCCTGGATTGTCCGTTCCGCCGATCAGCAATGTGCCAAGCGGAAACGCAATCATATCGCCAAGTATTCCGTAATGCTGAAATATAAGGCTCGGAATAACCGCGCCAAGGGTTAAACGTACGCCTGTCGAAAGGTAATGACTGGAAATAAACTTTTTGAATTCGTCGAGGTAATTCATGAAACGGGCAATCGGTAGCTAACGCAATACTACTATTTATAATCCACAAGCAACAAAACGCGTTCCAAAATTCCGGATTATTTGCAGCGTCCTGTTCATGGCTGATAATTGTGTTGTTTTTGTATTTTTGAGAAATTCCAGATCAGGTTCGCATTTTGGCAACCATTTAAATTGAGTTAGCAAGACAATGCTGTTCGTAAACTTTGACCCATTTCCGATACTAGAAACCGAGCGGCTGCTGTTGCATGCCATGTCGGAAAGCCACGTGGAGGATATGTTCAAACTGCGGAGTAATCCGCAAGCTATGCAATATATTGGGAAGCCGTTGCTGGCTTCCAGGAATGAGGCCAGGGATCTGATAGACGCTTATAGCAGAAATCTTAGGGATAAAATCGGGATCACCTGGGGCATTGCATTGAAGGATATCCGGGTTAATGAGAGCGAAGGCGCTTTAATCGGTACAATTGGATTCCATAAAATGGATCTTTATAACTATCGCGCTGAAATCGGTTATATGATCCATCCGGATCATTGGTTTAAGGGAATCATGAGTGAGGCTTTGAAACGGATTGTCGATTATGGCTTTAAAGAAATGTACTTTCACAGCATTGAGGCGAAGATCAGTCCTGAGAATGACGCTTCAAGAAAGATTCTGCTGAAACATGGGTTTGAGAAGGAAGCATATTTTAAGGAAAGTTTCCATGAAAACGGCCGTTTTCTGGATACGGAAATTTATTCTTTGCTAAACAAGCCGGGGGAGCGTCACAAAACTGCATAAAAAAAGCTGCACCGAACGGCGCAGCTTTTTTCCTAATATCTTATTGATCAGTGCTCAGAGCCAATTTTAACAATTGCTTTGTCTATAAAATACTGACCTGTTCCTTCTTCGCCGATCACATCGAACAATTCAATCGCACGGCGAGCATTATCTTCTTCTTCAATCTGCTCATTCACAAACCATTGCAGGAAGTTTTCAGTGCCATAATCTTCTTCTCTGCGGCTCTGTGTAACAATGCGGTTAATGGATTGCGTAACAGCAATTTCACTTTGGAGCGCTGCTTCGAAAACGCTTCTGAATGTTGCAAACTCTTGTTTTACAGCAGCCACTTCAGGAGAAACGGCCGTTCCGCCTACTGTCATAATGTAGTTGAATATTTTAAGCATATGTCCGCGCTCTTCGTCAGACTGCTTAAGGAAATATTTTGCACTGTTTTTGAATCCGTTACGGTCACACCATGAAGCCATGGCCAGATATTTGGCAGAAGCTTCCGCTTCCATTTTCACCTGATTGTTCAAAAGTATTTCTATTTCCTCTTTCAGGGAAGTCCGTTGTCTTAATAGATCTCTCATGGTTTACTTTCTTTTTATTTGTACTAACAAGTACAAATATCATGCGAAAGTTCAGCATTACAAACGAACCCCGAAATTTGGAATTGGTCTAATATGATCGGAATGAGCTATTTAGACTAATTCTGCTTCATTAAATAGTAGTTGATGTAAAAGTGAGTTGAGCTCGATAGCGAAGTGCGTGCCGTTCACGAGTTCTCTTAGCTGGATCAGCTCGCAGAGGGTAAGTTTGTGATTAATGTTGAGCTGAGGTGCTTCAACAAACTCATAGTCAGAGTCATCGGAGAGGTCAAAAATCTTGCTATGGATGTCAATGTTGTTAATGAAGCGGCGGAAATTCAGGAAATCCTGAATTCTGAACGAAGCCTGCATTTCACCAAAATGAAGAATGATCTTAGATGTTAAATCGCACTGAAGACTGAATCCTTTTGCAGTACTAAACAATTCATTTGGGGTATTCACTGACAGCAATCTATTTGAATCGTGGAAATTGTTGCACAAATATAACCGCAAAGTAATTGTCAAGCAAGTTTATTTGTAAGCAATCTAATTACAGGGAAGAGAATTCTTTTTATCTGCCGTAATTAGATTGCATTGAATTGCTGCTATCAGTTCCCAGCCCTGGCCCAGTTATCCCTTAATGTGACTGTTCTATTGAAAACGAGCTTTTCCGTGCTGCTGTCAGGGTCTTTGGCGAAATAGCCTTTTCTTAAAAATTGGAATGATTCTCCTTCTTTGGCTTCACTGAGCGCTGGCTCGGCGTAGCCGGTTATAACTTCCAGTGAGTTGGGATTGATATAGTCTTTGAAGTCGCCTTCTTCAGATGAAGGGTCCTCCACCGAGAAAAGCCGGTCATAAAGCCGCACTTCAATTTCGTGTGCATGCGGAACTGAAACCCAGTGTAATGTTCCTTTCACATTAATGCCGGTTGTGTCCTGCCCGCTTTTACTGTTTTCAATGTAAGAGCAACGGACCTCTGTTATTTCGCCATTCTCGTCTTTTACAAAATCATCGCACTGGATAATGTACGCGCTTTTCAAACGGACCATTTTCCCTGGTGCCAGGCGGAAGTATTTTTTGGACGGCGTTTCCATAAAGTCCTCTTTTTCAATGTATATTTCTCTTGAAAAAGGAATTTCACGGTTCCCCGTCGCAATGTCCTCCGGATTATTTTCGCTGTGGCACATTTCGGTAACGCCCTCCGGGAAGTTTGTAATGACCACTTTCAATGGATCCAGAACAACCATTCTGCGCAGCGCCTTTTTATTCAAATCTTCGCGAACGCAAAATTCCAGTAAACCTACATCGATCATATTTTCACGACGCGCCACACCGATCCGCTCGCAAAAGTCGCGGATGCTTTCTGGTGTATAACCTCTTCGGCGTAAGCCGCTGATCGTGGGCATTCTTGGATCGTCCCAGCCATTCACATGCTTTTCCTGAACAAGTTGCAGCAATTTTCGTTTGCTCGTAACCGTATAGTTCAGGTTACGGCGTGCGAATTCATATTGATGCGAAGGATAGATCCCCAGCTTTTCGATGATCCAGTCGTACAACTCGCGGTGGGGCACAAATTCCAATGTGCAAATGGAATGTGTAACCGTTTCAATGGAATCGCTTTGTCCGTGTGCAAAGTCGTACATCGGATAAATACACCATTTGTTGCCGGTGCGATGGTGATGGGCGTGTTTTATCCTGTAAAGAATCGGGTCACGCATCAGCATATTGATATGCCCCATATCAATTTTGGCGCGAAGCGTGCGACTTCCATCAGGAAATTCGCCATTTCTCATTTTTTCAAAAAGCGTCAGGTTTTCTTCAACCGAGCGGCTTCTGTAAATGTTGTCTTTGCCAGGTTCCGTAGGCGTGCCTTTGAGCAACGCAATTTCCTCGGAGGTTGAATCATCCACGTAAGCCAATCCTTTGTTGATCAGCTCTATTGCATATTGATATAATGTATCGAAATAATCGGAAGCGTACAGCTCGTGCTCCCATTCAAAACCCATCCAGCGGATGTCGTTCTTTATGCTTTCCACGTATTCAGTATCTTCGGTAACCGGGTTGGTGTCGTCGAAGCGAAGGTTTGTGTAGCCGGGGAATTTTTTAGTCAATCCAAAGTTGAGGCAAATGCTGGATGCATGGCCGATATGTAAATACCCGTTTGGTTCGGGTGGAAATCTTGTTATGATCTGGGTGTATTTTCCTGCCTGCAAATCCGCCTCCACAATTTCCTCTATAAAATTCAGGCTTTTTTCTTCTTTTTTCTCTTCCGTAATCATACTAAACTGGAAATATTTTTCGATTTTCAAAGTTAACCTTCTTCCCAACAAAACCAGCAATGAACAGTTGCAAATCGCAAATACGGGCCGTTTCCTTTACTTTTGCAAAATGCGCTATTTTCTCGAATTCAGCTATAAAGGAACTGCCTACAACGGCTGGCAAAAACAAAACAATGCATTGGGCGTCCAACAGGTCCTGGAAGAAGCGCTCGCAAAAGTCCTTCGTTTACCCATTGAAATCACAGGCAGTAGCAGGACTGACACCGGCGTACATGCAGAACAACAATTTGCGCATTTTGATTTAGAAAATCGAATAGAAGATGCGGAGTTGTTGATCTACAAGCTCAACGGGCTCATTCCCAGGGATATTGCGGTGAGGCGGATCATTGAAGTGCCTGTCGATATCAACTCTCGTTTCGCAGCAACACACAGGAAGTACGAATACCGAATAACAAAGCGCAAAAACCCTTTTTTGACCGATTTGAGCTATATGCTAAGAGCTGAGCTAAATGTTGATCTCATGAATGAGGCCGCTGCATTACTTTTGAAACACAATGATTTCGAGAGCTTTAGCAAGATTCACACCCAGGTCAACAATTTCAGGTGCACCATTACTGAAGCGATCTGGATTGATTCCGAGGACATGCTGATCTTTCACATTCGTGCCAATCGTTTCCTGCGCGGGATGGTCCGCGCATTGGTAGGGACGTTGCTGGACGTAGGGAAAGGCAAGCGAACTGTGGCGGAATTTGAAGAAATTATTCTGGCAAAAAACAGAAAAGTAGCTGGTGCTCAGGCTCCTGCGGACGGTCTTTTCCTGGTTGAAGTGGGCTATGATTTTATCTAAATCGCATCATTACTAAATTGATTATTAACCAAACGGAAAATACCAAGCGGATTACCATTTTTCAATTCATCAGGTAAAAGCGCATCCGGCCATCCCTGGAAGGATTGCGGGCGGACAAAACGCAGAATGGAATCCCGGCCAACCGAAGTGAACCTTGCATCCGCTGTCGCTGGAAAAGGGCCACCGTGATGCATGGAAGGACAAACCTCAACACCCGTTGGAACACCATTGAGGATGAAGCGACCTGAGATTTTAGCAAGTTTATTAACGATCCCGGCATATGCCTCCACTTCACTTTCTTCTGCCATTAGCGAGCAGGTAAGTTGCCCTTTCAGGCTGGAGATCGCTTCCAGCATCTCCTGTGTATTCTCACAAATGACAAGCAGTGAAAACGGCCCGAAAATTTCTTCGTGTAATTTTGGATTGGCAATGAAACTTTCACCCGAAACCGTTGCTATGGATGCCTGAGCCTGATTTTCTCCGTCAGACATCTGCTCGGAAACGGCTAGTACATTGACGTCTTGCTGTTCGAATGCATGATCGCGAAGCTTGTAGTAATTTTTACAAATGCCCGCTGTTAACATTGTAGCAGAGGTGGTTTTCAAGATCTCAGTTTTATAAGAATCGATAAATGCGATCAAACCCTGCGTTTTGGTTACAAAAACAAGTCCGGGATTGGTGCAGAACTGACCTGCGCCAAGGCTTACCGAACCGGCGAGGGTTTTTCCTAGCTCCAATGCATTGTGTTCCAGATATTTTGGCAGCACAACAATTGGGTTAACGCTGCCCATTTCGGCAAAAACGGCAATGGGTTCTTCGCGTTCCTGCGCCATTTTGAACAACGCCATTCCACCTTTCATCGAGCCTGTGAAACCAACGGCCTTGCTCGCAGGATGTTTCACCAATGCACTTCCGACTTCAAAACCATCATCATATAGCATGGAAAAAACACCATCAGGCATACCCGTCCTCTGCGCGGCTTTCACAATTGCCTGCGCCGTGAGATCGCTTACGCCCGGATGTGCGGCGTGGGCCTTCACAATAACCGGATTTCCAGCTGCCAAAGCCGGGCCTGTATCCACACCAGCCACAGAATAGGCAAAAGGAAAATTGCTGGAACCGAAAACGATGACCGGCCCGATGGGAACGAGCATTTTGCGAATGTCGGGTTTTGGAACCGGGGAGCGATCGGGTAGGGCGGTGTCGATGGATGCATCCACCCACGAACCTTCACGAAGCAGTTCAGCAAATTGTGTAAGCTGGTTGATCGTGCGGGCGCGTTCACCCTGGAGGCGCGCGACGGGCAGGCCGGTTTCCAGATTGGCCCTTTCCAGCAAAATATCGCCGACTGCCATGATTTCTTCGGTTATAGCAATCAGGAAATCTGCTCTTTTTGCAGCAGGAGTTTTTGCGTATTCACCAAATGCCTTGTTAGCAAGCAACATTGTCTGCTCTACTTCCTCGGCCGTAGCTTTATGAAAATTTTCAGGGAGAAATGTGTCTTTGGCGGGCACATAGGATTGAAATGTACGTTCGCCCTGGCTAGAAAGTGAATAGCCAATGTAGTTTTTACCTTTGATTTCCATAAGTTAAGATTGTGTCAGACGAGACGTGCAATGAGGTCATCCACAGAAATTCCTTCGGCCTCGGCCTTGAAATTCCGGATAATTCTGTGACGTAAAACGGGCAATGCAACTGCCTTTACATCTTCAATATCTGGCGAATATTTTCCGGAAAGCAATGCATTACATTTTGCAGCCAGGATAAGCGCCTGAGAAGCGCGCGGGCCCGCGCCCCAGTCGAGATAGTCGTTTGTATCTTTTACCGCAAGTCCGGCAGCTGGTCTGGTTTTGTGAACCAGTTTTACTGCGTATTCAATAACATGATCGGTTACCGGCACGCGTCTTACCAAATGTTGGAAATCCATGATCTCCTCGGCAGAAACCACCTTCTGAACCTGGTAGCGAACGTCGTTCGTAGTATTTTTAACGATATTCACCTCCTCAGCATAAGACGGATAATCCAGCTGGATCATGAACATAAAGCGGTCAAGCTGGGCTTCCGGCAACGGATAAGTTCCTTCCTGTTCAATCGGGTTTTGGGTGGCCAAAACAAAGAATGGACGCTCTAATGCATGTTTTGCACCGGCAATGGTCACCGAATATTCCTGCATTGCTTCCAAAAGTGCGGATTGCGTTTTGGGCGGCGTCCGGTTGATCTCATCGGCCAGGATAATGTTGGCAAAAACAGGCCCTTTAATGAACTTGAAATTGCGGTTCTGGTCCAATGTCTCCGAACCCAGAATGTCGGAAGGCATTAAATCAGGCGTGAACTGGATCCGGTTGAAATTGAGATCGAGTGAAGATGCAATCGTCTGGATAAGAAGTGTCTTCGCTAAGCCGGGAACGCCTACCAGGAGGCAATGGCCCTGACAGAAAATGGCGGTAAGCAATCCTTTAACAACCTCATCCTGTCCGATTATTACGTTTCCAATTTCACTCCGGATTTTATCATAAGCTATTTTCATAGCTTCGGCAGCTTCAACGTCCGATGAATACTTCACAATTTGTCAGATTAGATTTTCAAGTCCTTTAACCGCAATGCTTACTTAAAAAAGCTAAATATCATTTGCCAGAGCTTCTAAACCGAGCACCTTGCAATCTTTATATTCGGGTTCGATGCTGATGAAAACATCACCCTGTGCTTTTTTAAACCATTCTTCCAATGCATTATTCCGTTTGTTACTCAGCACGATCTGGGCGAGTTTTTCGTAATCGTCACGCAGGTTGGCCGTATGCGGTTCAGATTTGCTTTTGTACCAAAGGATACGCATTGCGCTTCTTCCGTCTTCTGTACGATAAGCAACCGGCTTGCTCAGGTCGCCAACTTTCATAGTATCAATAGCAAAATACAGTGCCGGGTCCATGGAAGCATCCAGTGTAAGGCGTGCAAGGCCGGTGTTCCTATCCATGATCAAACCGCCCGATTCGGCCGTTTCTTTGTCTTCTGAGTTATCCAAAGCGGCTTTCGCGAATTTCAATGTGTCAATTTCGATCAGGTTCCTCAGGCTGTCCAGTGACCGGATTGCAGAGGTCATGTCCGTTCCCTTGTTGTAATCCGGGCGAAGCAGGATGTGTCTTGCGTGATATTCCGCACCGCGTGTTTCGATGAGCTTGATCAAGTGAAAACCAAATTGCGATTCAACAATGTCCGACATTTCACCTGGTTTCAGCGATAACGCTGCTCCTTCAAACTCCGGGACCATTGCACCGCGTTTCGCGAAGTTCAAATCACCGCCGTTTTTCGCCGATCCAAGGTCTTCTGAATAGATCTGTGCCAATGTCGCAAAGTCTTCTCCTTTTTCTGCGCGTTGCTTCAGTTCGAGCAATTGCTGTCTTAATTTATCCTTTTGCTCACGCGTAACCGTTCCCAATTTCACAATGTGGCCAATTTCCACCTCGGAGGGAATGTACGGAAGACTGTCTTTTGGAATGGAATTAAAAAACTTGCGCACTTCGCTCGGCGTTATTTTAACATTACCGGAAATGGTCCGCTGCATTTTTTCAACGATCTTTTGCTCCTTAACCTGCGTGCGCAATTCGCTTTTCAGGTTTTCAATGCTCTTGCCGTAGGCTTCCACAATGTTCTTTTCGGAACCGAAACGCTGCACCATGTAGCCCATTTTGGCATCCAGCTCGCCGTCTACTTCTTTGTCTTCCACAACAACCGAGTCGATCTCAGCTTTGGCAAGAAGCATTTTATTGATGATAAGGGATTCCAGAAGCTGGCATTTTTCAGGAGCTGCGCGTCCTTCGGCTTTGTATTGCGTGTACATTTCCTCCAATTCGGAGTTCAAAATGTAGTGATTGTCAACCCTTGCAATGATCTTATCAATGCTCACACCCTGCTGGCCCTGTCCGAAACTGATGAGACTGAAAAACAGCGAGAATACTGCTATCAGACCGGGCGCCATTACTTTATTTATTTTCATACGTTTATTTGATTCTCCTTGATCTGTTCGGGTTAATGTGGTTTTGGTAACAAAACGGCTTACGAAATGCTAAAATACGGTTAACGCTTAATTTTTTCTAATTCTTGTGCATTCACTTTCACAGGGAATTTTTCCTGCAACCGGTTTACCAATTGCTTTTCCAGTTCTTTCTGGTAATCGTTGATCACGCTGCCCCGCGCTTCAGCAAATGTCTTGCCCCGTGAAGGCTCTATTTTTTGTACGGAAGTCCAGATAACCATGTTGTTATCCGTGACAGTCTGCTCACCTGTCTGCCATTTAAATTTTGTAAATAATGGATTTTCCTTTGTGAAATAACCATCCCTGATCATAACGGCCTCGGGCTTACCGGCATTGTACAGTTTTTCAACGTCGCTTTTCGACTGGCTGTAAAACTGGAAGCTGACGCGCCGGTTGCGATCCGCCTCGGCAGCCTGCCTGAACGACCCATAGTCTTTTTCAATGATCCTTAAAATCGGAATGTTCCTTCCATTTAAATATTTCACAACATTCCTGATCCGGTTCGCAGAAGTCATCTCATTTTCATCCGCTGATCTGTAACCGGCAATTTCTACAATGTAATCAGGATTCTTTTCCATTACAATATAAACGTCCGTTAGCGCATCAAGTTGCTCATTTTCAACTTCTGTTGCATTGGCTCCAAATAGAATCTCCTTCGACCTTCTTTCCAGCTTGTAAGGGCTTTGTGTCAGTGTCCTTTTTATTGCATTAACGGTTTGCGTGTCTTTTGCGGAAACGATCGTGGCCAAAGCGCGCTCGGGGAACTGGTAACGATCTTTATTCCGGTCGTAAAACGCTTTCTGGCCTGTTGAATCGGTTAACGAGCGACCCCACACATTCTCTTCCATAACCTGTGAAAGTAACACGCCTTCCTTGATCTCATTCATTAAACTGCGAAATTCAGCGTTGGTTTCTTCCAAATGCTGTTTCTCGTACTCTGCAAGGCTTTCTGTCAGATAATCGTTGTAATATTTGCGGAAAACAACAGCTGGCGAGGCATCTTTTGCTTTCACCTGCTGCTTTCTTTTTACATAATTCAAAAAACCCAGTGCGTCATACGACTGATCCTCAATTTTAAATAACGCAACGGAAGCCCAATCTGTTGAGACGGCTCTCAGATAATCCCAGTTTCCTGTCTTAATAGTACTGTCACCCAGTGTTGCAACCGCATTCCATTGATCTGCAAATTCCTGGACCTTATATTTTTCTCTCAACCTTTTTGCATTGGCCTGTTCCAGGATTTTTCCTCTGGAATCCGTTACCACTTTCTTTCTCAGCGATGGCGCCATGACGTTGTAAGGTTCCAGCGAGCGTTTTTCAACGAGTCTTACAATGTGCCAGCCGTACATTGTGAGTACGGGCTTGGAATATCCGTTCACTTTTGTCAAAGCGAAAGCAGCGTCTTCTATTTCCGGCACCATCTGGCCTATACCGAACATCGGCAGCAGTCCTCTGTTCTTTCTGGATTGTTTGTCATCCGAAAAACTTTCTACCACGGCTTCCCAGTCCTCGCCACTTTCCAGTAAACCATATGCTTCATCAATCCGCGCTTTTGCCGATTCTTTTTGAGCAGCAGTTCCGGCAGTGTCCTGCTGAACCATAATGTGCGCGATCCGCACCATTCCGCGGTTTGATCGGCGATCCATTACTTTTACCAAATGATAACCCGCTTTCGTGCGCACGGGCTGGGAAACCCTGCCGACCGGCAATGTATATGCAGCTGTTTCAATCGGATAAAGGGTTTGAAAAGCGGTGAAATAGCCAAGATCGCCTTTGGTTTTCGAAGCAACCGGGTCCTTCGAAAACTTGGCGGCCAGGTCTCCGAAATCGTTGCCTTCCTCCAATCTTCCGCGTAAAGCAATGGCTGCACGGTAAGCTTCCAATGTGTCGGCCGGTGAAGCGTCTTCGGAAACGCCTATCAAAATATGCGAGGCCCTAACTTCCTGTTTTAGTCTGTTATAAGCCTCATTGGATAGTTTTTCGACCAGCGACTTATCAACCAGATGATTTTTTGCGAGTTGCTCGCGATAAGATGTGATTTCTTCCTTGTAATCCTGAGTTGTATCCTTTCCTTCGTTTTTGGCGTGCAGGACCTTTATTTTTAAGTCTTTATATAAGTTAAAATATTCTTCCGGGGTTAATTCACGCGTCGAATCAGAAGCATTTTTGTTTTTGTTATACGAATCCTGGTAATCCTCTATTGAAAATTTCTCATTGCCTATTTCCAGTAATGCAGGCGTTTCAGTTACTACTATTTGTTGAGGAGGTGCGGTTGTTTTACAGGAGCTTACAGCCAGAAGTGCAAGCAGGGCAATGTTGTATTTTATCTTAAGCATGTTTATGAATCGAATTTTTTAAGGAGCTTTCGGCACCAAATAGCTGCCGGATGGACGCTGGTAAAGCCGGCAAAGTTAGACGCTTTCCCAACAGATCAAAAATATAACGTTCCGGCACGCGATTTGTTCTGCTACATTCCACAGCGTATGGGAACCGGGTATGGTGTGATCGCCACACTGAGGAATTTCAAAATGTATCCGCAAATGCGAATTCGGTTGCGATACATCTTTTTTTGTACTCCTTGGTGAATATTTGTTTCAATAACGATAAACGTCGTTTTTCTACATTACAGGCACAATTTTTTTGTCAAAAGGGGGCAAAAGTAGTTCTTAAAATATTGGTTATGGAAGATAGTAGAAAACGCGACTTCGTTCAGGCAATCAGAGCATTGTGGATCGAACAGAAAACCAGGGAACTTCTTTATTTGGAGGCATTGAAAAAAGATAGCATGGGCCCTTGCCGGCGCATCCTCAGTCAGGGCCATGTAAGTGCCTTATTGTTCCAGAAAGAGATCAGGTGGATCTACGATTATTTTAAATGTTTCCTTACCGACAAAGAGTTAGGTGATACCAATCACATAGCTGCCAGGACAGCATTAAAAATGCTGGAAGATGTTGAGGAGAAAGAACAAATTGCAACATGCCTCAAAAAGATTGAAGCAGCAACCTTGCAGCTTTATAAAATGCTCCGCACTTACGTTGACAAAGATTCTGAGGCGAGGATAATGCTAGACGAACATCTGGTAAGAATTTCTGAGTTTTATGAGGCTTTAAGCAAGCTCGAATTAGGAACCAGAAGCCGGATTGGCTACATCGCGGCAGCGTAACCTTCAATTTCAGATTTCATATAACTCAATCGGAAGATCGTCCGGATCGGAGAAAAACGTAAATTTCTTACCGGTAAACTCATCAATCCTTATTGCTTCCGTTTCAATATGCTTTCGTCGTAACTGCGCAATCGCCAGTTCAATGTCATCCACCTGAAAAGCAATATGCCTTAACCCGGTCGACTCCGGCCTTGACGGTCGTTTAGGTGGATCGGGAAAAGAAAACAGCTCAATAATATACTGGCCGTTCAGTGACAGGTCCAGCTTGTACGAGCTTCTTTCTTCCCGAAAAACTTCCCTTTCAATCTCAAACCCTAAAATTTCGGTATAAAAGCGCTTCGATTTGTCGTAATCCGAACAAATGATGGCAATGTGGTGAACGGCTTTCAGTAATTGCATAATGCTTGACTGTGAAGTCCAAATATAGGCCGTAAATTCTAAATCCTGATAAATATCTTTCTTACATAAAGCCAGTAAAGGATCGCCCATTCTACAAGCAAAATTATAGCGCCGCGAACAAGAGGCTGATAATTCTGGCCAAAAACCAGGTCGTAATGCTGGCTTACATTGATACGGAATGAGCTGTCTATGAAACTGACGATAGTTTCCGCCATCACGTATGCCACAATGGAGTTCGTGCCAATGACAATGAGCGGGAAAAAGAACTTTTGTCTTTGGTTAACATCCACAAGAAAATAGAACCCAGCTAGAAAAAGCATACATATTCCGCCGCTAAACAATGTCCATGCAGGCGTCCAGATCCTTTTTACGATTGGATTCAGGCCAGTGAAATTCAGGATCAGGGCAAGTGCGAGAAGGATTGCTGCTGATATGGCGAGGCGTTTGAGCAGCCACGTAGAGGAGGAAGTTGCAGATTTCAGCCATTTGCCGGCGATGAGGCCCAGGATCATTGTTCCCAATGTCGGGATAAAACTCAATGTACTATATCCACCTCCGTTAAATCTGAATGGCTCAGGGCGTGGGAATAAATTGAGAAACCAGCGGTCAAAAGCCCATGCGATGTTTGTATTCTTATTCCAATGCGCAGCGAAACCCTTCAAATTATGCTCCCAGTTAGCCACATTGCCCGTTTCAGACCAGTCGAAGTAGGGGCCCGGCAGGCTGTATAAGGCAAATGCTAACCCGTAAGCGAACAATATTCCCGCCAATGCGCCCCACTGCGTGCGTTCGCCCGTGAAGCCGAGCGCGAAGAGGATGGGATAACCCAAACCGATCTGTGTCAATGTATCTTCAAAGGTGAAATTGGTCTGTTCGCTGTGCATGGACCGCAGAAAAATACCTAGCAAAATCAATGTCAGCGATCTTCTGAATGTGTGCAGCCACATCACCGTTGTGCTTTGCTCTTTGCTGGCGCGGCTGGCAATGGAGTAGGGAAGGGCCACGCCAACCAAGAATGAAAAAGATGGTTGTATCATGTCGTGCAGCGAACAGCCTACCCATTCTACGTGGCTTTGGTGAAAATCCAGGAATGCCCAGAAAGCACTGCCGGGAAAGGCTTCCGCAACTTTGCCCAATCGCAGCACTTCGGCCATCATCAGGAACATTACAAATCCGCGGTAAGCGTCAATGGATGAAACACGTTTCGGAGCGGGTATATACTCTTTCAAATTTCGAAGGGTTTAGTCAGAGCATAAAAGAAAAAACCTCGCCGGATTTACCCAGCGAGGTTTTTGATTCCAAAATATCGTTTAACTAAACATTCATCTTTTTAAGCTCCTTTACTGCGTGGTCGGCTGCACGGGCTGTCATTGCCATATAAGTAAGCGATGGATTTACGCAAGATGCAGAAGTCATGAATGCGCCGTCAGTTACATATACATTCTCCGCGCCCCAAACCTGATTGTTTTTGTTCAAAACAGATGTTTTTGGATCATTACCCATTCTGGCTGTTCCCATTTCGTGGATACCAATGCCTGGGTGCTTCGAATCGTCAATGTATGGTGTTACGTTTTTCAAGCCTGCTGCTTCCAGCATTTCCGCTGCGTCATTCATCATGTCTACACGCATTTTTCTTTCGTTTTCACCATAGGCCGCATCGAAAACGACAAGAGGAAGTCCCCATTTGTCTTTTTTAGTCGGGTGCAACGTGAACCGGTTCTTTTCATCAGCGATCATTTCACCAAAGCCCTGGATGTTCATATTCCATCCGCCCGGCTCAGAAAGTGATTTTTTGAAATCGGCACCAAAACCATCCGTTCCTACGCCGCGTCCCCAGCTTTCGCGGCTTGCGCCTCCCTGGTAACCAAATCCACGGATGTAATCACGTTTGTCGTCGCCCCAGTTGCGGTAACGTGGAATGTAGATCCCGTTTGCGCGTCTTCCAAAATAATATTTGTCTTCAAAACCATCCACATCACCTCTCGCGCCAACTGCCAAATGGTGGTCCATAATGTTACGTCCCAGCTGATCGCTGTCATTACCCAAACCATTCGGAAAGCGTTTCGACTTGGAGTTCATTAATATAGAAGCAGAAGCGATTGCAGAAGCATTCATGAAAATGATCTTCGCATAATATTCTTTGGTTTCCAGCGTGTTCTGGTTGATCACGCGTACACCGGTTACTTTGCCCAATTTATCGTCGTAAATCACCTCTGAAACGATAGAATCAGGCACCAATGTAAGGTTACCCGTTTTTTGCGCAGCAGGAAGCGTGGCGGATTGCGTGCTGAAATATGCTCCATAAGGGCATCCGCGCATACACATGTTACGGAACTGACAAGCAGCGCGTCCCAGCTCTGTATGGAAAGCTTGTGGTTGCGTAAGGTGCGCAGCACGTCCCATAATGATATGACGGCCTGCGAATTTCTTCTCCACTTCGCCTTTTACGTGCTTTTCCACGCAGTTCATCTGCATAGGAGGCAGGTAATTTCCATCTGGTAATACATCCAGACCGTCTTTTGCACCGCTGATCCCTGCAAATTTTTCCACGTAATCATACCACGGCGCGATGTCTTTATAACGGATCGGCCAGTCGACCGCGATGCCATCTTTTGCATTCGCTTCGAAATCCATCGGGTTCAAGCGATAGCTTTGGCGTCCCCACAGCAGCGAACGTCCGCCTACGTGATAGGCACGGATCCAGTCAAACTTGCGGGTTTCTTCGTATTGGTTTTCTTTGTCGTTCTCAAATAGATACGCCCATTCTTCATTGGCCGTATAACCTGTCCTCATCCCTGCCCAGTATTGCTCTTTCGCAATCGTGGTAACGCGGCCCCTGTGCTCAAATTCCCAGGGGGCCAGGGTTGCCGTTTTGTAATCGGTAATGTGCTTAATGTCGCGACCTCTTTCCAGCATCACCACTTTTAAGCCTTTTTCAGTTAATTCTTTTGCTGCCCAGCCGCCGCTGATTCCCGATCCAACCACGATTGCGTCGTATGTGGTTTGTTTCGCTGCTTTTATGTTCAAATTCATGATGAATATTTTTCGATTTTAATGACTTGGCCAGTTAGCGGCCTTATGAAAAGAAATTTCAGCGGGCGCCGCTTACAACGCCCAGGCTTTTTGTCCCGGCTTATAGTCAATGCAACCATCATAACGGCCTGGAACTGCCACGTATTCAAGTGCTTGCGTAGCTCCTTGCTCCGATGTGAAATAGCCTAACAAGGTTAGTTCTTTCAAAAGACGGAAAAACGGCACAGGTGCGTCTGTATATTCTTTTCCGGCTTCGGTGTATTTTTTCTTTTCGGTGTCCGCTTTGGCAAGATCCGTTTTCGACGCTTTTTCCATCTCTGTCAGGATAGCTGTTTGTTCCTGCGGCGTTGCTTTCATAAAATCCTTCTTTTCCAACTCTTCCAATCCACTATTGAAACTTTTCTGCTCGGGTTCGGAATAGCAATCCTTCATCATTTTTTCAATAAACTCACCGACCTTCGCTTCTTTTGCTCCCGGCGTATCTGTCTTTGGAATAATAATTTCGGTAACCTCTGCAATCAGCGCCTGCCTTTCCGGGGTAAACGGAAATGTAATTCCGGTGGCAGTATCCGAAGCTTTCTTGCAGCTTTCCAGAAAAGCCAGCATGGTGGGGGCAGAAAGTGCACCGCCCATTAAAAGTGCCACACGACCAAGGGCATCACGTCTTTTCATTTGATATACTTTATATGATAGGTTAACAATCCAAAGTGTAATAATACATTTGATTAATGCAATTTTTAAAAGCCTGCTAATTTATGAAATATTCTCTATTCACGGGCTCTTAGAACAATTCTATATAATGTTTAAATCTGCTATGTAATTCACAATCAATATGCTGTGAATTATTAAAAAAGCATTAATGTGTACTTTTTTAGCATGATCCTCAACTCCATGCCGCAAGAGTGAACGACTTAGATTACCATTAAATTGCAACCGCGGATGTCAGAATTATCAAAGCGCCCCATGACGTAAAATGAGCCCTCGTTTTCGCCGAATCTTCCAAGGTCCTGTGTTTCTATAAATGAGCAGCTGTCGAGATTAGCGAGGTCGATCACATTGATGCCGCCTGTTTTGGAACTCGTGATATTATGATCGTAAATAGCGAACGGATCATTGATATCCCGCAACAAAATCCGCATGGAAAAACCCGGAACGAGCAATCCGGAACCGTGTGAATAGCCCTGAGAAAGCATTTCTGTCATGCCGTATTCCGAGTGGATCTTGTCGACATAAAGCCGGCTGGTAAGAATGTCATGCACTTCCTCTCGCAAAAGCTCCTGCCGCCGGCCTTTCATGCCGCCAGTATCCATGACCGTAAGGTTTTTTATTTTTCTCAAAAAGGACAGATCATGGTCGCTTTCGGCAAGGTCAAGCAGCGCAAATGTTACCCCCAGCAAAAGCACCTTCCGGCCATCCGGATTGCCAGCCAGAAAAGTGAGCGTTTGGAGCAGTTCTTCCACATTTTTAAGATAAAAACCTGACAATTCTGACTGGCTTTCATCAATAAAATGTTGCATCATATACACGAGCGAAGAGTTGTTTCGTTCAAGATATGACGGAAGCAGTGCCAGAATATGGAACTGATTGAGATCACCAAAATTTTGCTGAAAAATGCGCGCTGAGACAGTTTTATATAATGTCTCATCGAACAAATGGTGCTGACTTGTTTGTTGTCCTGTTGTGCCGCTGCTTTGAAAAATAGCAGAGGCTGCGGGCGGCTCGCCGCCCGGCGGTCCGACACTCTTAATAATGTGGTTCTTGAAAAACTGAACGGGCAGAAAGGGAATGTCGGTCAGGCGGGTTACTTGATCCGGATTAATGTTCAGGTTGTTGATATAATGGTGATAAACCGGATTATTAAGCGCTTGATAACGGAAAATGTCCAATGCAAGGTGCTCAAAATCAGACGGTTTCAAACTCAGGATACGCTTGCGTAGAGCCTGCCGTTTTTCGGTTTGTAATTTGTTGTTTTGAAGTTCCAATACAGTTACTTTCGTAGAAATATAAATACAAAGTTAATATGCAATTGAAAGTTTCCCTATTCATCATTTTAGCAGCAGGAGCATTTAGCTGTGTGGATATCCCAGACTTCAGCGATACACCTAAAATATACTACAACGGCATTGACCAAGAGCCCGAGTTCGATTCCGACGGAAAAAAGGTCCGTGAAAATGTGATCATCACCATCGATTTCGAGGACGGTGACGGGGACCTCGGCGTTTCTGCCGATGAGCGTTCAGATTCTTCATTTGTAAGGCCATATGGAAATTGGGGCAATTATGAGCTGGTTACTGCCAGGAAAGGAGCTGACGGCAAATGGACGGAGTCGATTCTGGCAGAAGACCAGTATAAATGGATGCCCATTTTGAAGCCAGATGGCAAGCCAGGTCCGATCAGGGGTAAGATAGACCTCAATACCAGCTTTTTGTATGGTAACAGCACAGTTCCGGTTTACGTGAGGTTTAAAGTGCGTATCCGTGACAGGGCTTTGCATGTGAGCGATCAGATCCAGACGGACAGCATTCAGGTGCCAGGTTACCGTTAACATTTCGGACATTCAATCGATTGACTATGAAAGGTGGCAGTGCTTTACTAATCGCATTTTGTGCTTCTTTATCGGGTTGTCTTCCAACGCCTGATTTTGATTCTGTTCCCAGGATTGAGTATGCGTCCATTGACCAATTGACTGAAACAGATCTGGCAACTAATAAGAAACTGCGGGAGACTGTGACCATTACCGTGACATTTGAGGATAAGGAAGGCGATCTTGGTGCAACGGCTGATGAGCGTTCCAATGATGATTTTAAAGCACCTTACGGAAAAACAGGCAATTATGAACTCGTTACGCTGACGAAACAGCCGAATGGATCCTGGGATGAGCGAATTTTATCTATTGATTCCGTAATGTGGATGCCGATCTTGAAACCGGATGGCAAGCCCGGAGCAATAAAAGGGAAGCTTGATTTAAAGGTTTACCGGCCTTATGGAAATACTTCCGTGGACGTTGAACAGAAATTCAAGGTCAGGATTCGGGACAGGGCATTGCATTACAGCAACCAGGTTGAAACAGATATTATTACAGTTCCCGGTTACAGATAGCAAACTCCCTATTCAATGATATTCGCATTCAGCGAAATCCTGAAAGTTGTTCCCTTGCCAATTTCGGAGCTTTTAACAAAAAGTTTTCCTGAGTGGTAGTTTTCAATAATCCTTTTGGCCAATGTTAAGCCCAATCCCCAGCCGCGTTTTTTGGTGCTGAATCCCGGATTGAATATTTTGTTCATGTTGGCCTTACTCATTCCTTTTCCTGTATCGGCAATGTCAATCCAGATTTCCTTCGTGTTGGGCGGCGCTTGAAGCGTTACGTTAATTTCACCTATCCCACCCATCGCATCGACAGCGTTCTTACAAACGTTTTCAATTACCCATTCAAACAGGTTTTTATTGATCAGTGCCGTCTGTTCGTCTGCAAGCTCATTGAAGACAGAAAACTTAACCTTGGACGAAACACGTTTTTCAAGGTAACTGATAAAGTTCGTTACAATTTCGGTGACAGGTTCTTCCTTTAATGTCGGAACAGAACCAATGTTTGAAAACCGCGTGGTGATCATTTCAAGCCGTATCACATCCTTTTCAATTTCTTCCGCAATGGATGGGTCAATGGTCGGGTCGCTCCTGAAATACTCCACCCAGGCCATTAATGAGGAAAGCGGTGTCCCAAGCTGGTGCGCAGTTTCTTTGGCGAGACCAACCCATACGCGGTTTTGCTCCGCTTTACGTGCCGAACTGAATGCCAGATAAGCCAGATAACCGATCAGAAGCATCACCGAAAGCTGCAAAAATGGATAATATCGTAATTGGGTGAGTAAGAATGAGTTGCTGTAATAAATATTGCCGGTGCGCCCTCTTCCCAGATCAACCGGAATCGGCGGATGTTCAAGCTTCATGTCGGCCAGTTTGTCCTGAATGATCCTTTCTTTCTCGGCAGGACCGGCGTTGGCAGGAAATTCAATGTTCTTGTTTGGATTTGGGATATTATTTTCATTTACGTAAATCACAGGGATCTGATAAAAATTGACCGCATCCTGTATTACCTGAAAAACCACATTAAAATTCTCGTCGAACGGACTGTTAAAGACATATCGCATTCCCTCCGCATACAGCTGCACTTCCCGCTCTTCGCGTTGTTCCAGCTCCTCAACCAGCTTATCGGTATAAAACAGCGAACCGATGCTTAATAGAAGCAGGATAATGCCAATAATGTATTTGTAAAAGCTCTTCTGATCATACGTGTCCATCAGCGAACGGCGCAGGCGCTGACTGTTCAAAATGGCTACGGGATGCAGACGGAAACGAGGCTTTTGCTTTTGAGTTTCGCTAATCATTCAATGGCCGGGCACGCATTTCCCGGTGTTAATGTTATATCCTGTAAATAACGTAAAATATTCGTGCTTAGTAGGCTACAATGAAAGAATTCGAGTCTGTTTGAAGAATATTATTTATAAAATTTCTAAATAAACTTCCGGTGCTTTCTACACTTTTCTATTGTAAGTTTTGTGCCGTACTTTTGTGAACCGAATAAGAACCAGTGATGTATAATCAGTTCAAATCAATAAGTTTATCACATCGGAATGCTACTCTGGCGATCAGGGAACAGCTTGCATTGAATGAGGCGGAGGCGAAAGGCATGATGCTCAGGCTGAAAGATTTCTTTGATGTTTCTGATGTCCTTGTTGTTTCCACCTGCAACCGTACCGAAATATATTATTCTGCCACAACAGATCTGAATGAGGAGATTATCAAAATGCTCTTAATTCAGAAAGGCGTGTCTGATCTGGAATCTTTTAAAGCATATTTTGAGCGTTTTTCAGAGGGAGAAAGTGCCGTTCAGCATTTATTTCAGGTTGCTACCGGCTTGCAATCACAGGTTGTAGGAGATATGCAGATTCCCAACCAAATCAAGCATGCATATCAATGGTCAGCCGATCTTAATATGGCCGGGCCTTTCTTACACAGACTTTTACATACAATTTTCTTTGCCAATAAGCGCGTAGCGCAGGAAACATTTTTCCGGGATGGAGCGGCTTCTATTTCTTACGCAGCCGTAGAATTGCTGGAAGGCCTAATGCCAAATCCAAAAGTATTGATCGTAGGATTAGGAGAAATTGGTGCAGATGTGTGCCGGAACCTGGCTCAAAAAGCAACGGCTGAGGTTACGATCGTTAACCGTTCAAGAGATAAATCGGATAAGCTGGCAGAGGAACTTGGTTTCCGCGTTGCTGATTTTTCTGATATTGAATCGGAAATTTCCAGAGCTGACATTATCGTTTCCTCCATTGTGCGTGACGAGCCTTTCTTTACCAAAGAAATGATGGTTCGCTTGCGTGGAATGTCATTCAAATATTTTATTGACCTTTCTGTTCCCCGGAGCGTTTCACCGGAAGTTGAAGAAATCCCGGGCGTAATGCTTTATACCATTGATTCTATCCGTTCCAAAGCGGATGAGGCATTGCACCGCCGTCTTGATGCCGTGCCGCATGTGCGCGAGATCATCGACGAAGCAGTCCTTGAATTCAATGACTGGTCAAAAGAAATGATCGTTTCACCGACCATCCAGAAATTGAAAGGTGCGTTGGAACAGATCAGAAAAGAAGAGCTGACACGTTTTACCAAAAACCTTTCCGATTCAGAGCTTGAAAAAGTAGAGCGCATTACCACAAGCATGATGCAAAAGATCCTCAAGCTTCCGGTGCTGCAATTGAAAGCGGCTTGTAAAAGGGGTGAGGCAGAAACTCTAATCGACGTGTTGAATGATCTATTTAATTTAGAAAAACAACCAGAGAAACATTAATTTAGAATTTATATCAAGCAAAAAGAAAGGATGGCAATCGCCATCCTTTCTTTTGTATTACCTTACCCTCCACAATAATTAATTGTTTCTTTTACATTCCCATTTTCTTAATAAATGGTCCTGCTATTGCCAAAACCTCTTCCATTGTCAAAGGTTCGTCAAATGCTTCTGTAACGTTGTCTCTTGTGATCGATCCGATTCCGGAAAGTGTTGCGGCGTCCAATCCAGCGTGAACCGTGTTAGACTCAGGAGTAGCTCCTTTGTAAACTGCTGGTGGGAAACCCTGATCCTGCGTGATCCATCCTTTCATCATCGGATCCTTTTTCAAGTGACCGATAATTCTTCTAACCAATGAAGCGTGACGCGCTTCCACTGAATGCACTTGCAATGCGTATTCCAGAATTGCAGGAGCAGTGATAAGGTTACCAGCTTGTCCTTTGTAAGCGCGAACGCCAGTGTCTTCCAAAGCTGCTGAGATGGTGATGAATGTCATGAAATTAGTCCATGCATCCGGGAAAGCCCCACCATAAGTGAAGTCAAACTGCGGGCGATCAACGGCTGCGCTGCCCAAAGCGCCTTTCAGAAAGTCAACGTGTTGCGTTTCGTGTCTTTCAATTTGTGAGAACACCAAAGTATATTCCGCAGGAATAAAGTTGGTCATTCTGTTTGCCTGAAAGTAAAATGTTTCTTCTAGGTATTCTAATGTTAGTGCGAAATTAAGGACCTCTGTAACAGAAGGAGTTGCGCCGTAGGCTTTGTTAACAACCGCAGCAAATGCAGTAGGGACAGCAACTGTTGCCAGGGAGCTTCCGATGCGGTTCATAAACATGCGACGGGTTGTGTGCGCAAGGCGGCCCGCAGCGTCACCGTCAACTTGTTGAATGCTATCTAATATTCTAAAAATATTCATGTCAGTAGTTTTTTAAGAGTTAGCGTGGCAGGTTTTTTCCACTAATTTTATCCATTACAAATGGCTGTACGCCGCTCAATATTACGGAAGGAGAAAATGCATTTTCCAATCCCATATTGTTAATCTGGCCACCAGCAAACTCTAATGCGTTCGGGTTGATCAAATCAGCGATCGCAGAAGCGTGTCTTGCTTCTACCGAAACGATTTTTCCTGCAACTAACAAATAGTTAACATCCTTGATCAGTTTACCTGCACCATTGTAAGCGGCAACGCCTGTGTCTTCAAACAATTTTGCAGCACCAAGAACGCTCTTGCGATCAGCGAAGTCGATAGCCGAAAAATTTGGAGTAAGTCCTTTGATTGCTTTGCTGCCAAGTGCAGTTTTGAAAAATTCTCTGTGGACGATTTCGTGATCACGAATATCGGTAAGGATCCATTTTTCCATATCTGTCATGTTCAGATACGGAGTCATCATTACTTGTGTGTAAAATGCAGCTTCAAGTTGTTCCAGTGCGTAAGCGTAGTTCAAAATACCGAAATCGCCTTCTCCAAGATCCACTGTGTCATCTGACATCAGATCTTGCTCTGTGCAGGCACCAAGAATGAAAGCTCCCGTCGCAGCAGCAACACCTGCGGATCTTAGGAAATAACGTCTGTCCACTCTGGCAAGCATTGCGCTGTCCGAAGGTTCAGAAGGTTGAGTTAATGTTTTTTTCATATCAAGAAAATGTTTGAAGTTTATTGTGAACCATTGTTAATTTCCCACCTGGTCCTGGCAGACTTACGGTGGATTATTCTCTCTGGATTAATCCTTTAAAAAATATCTTGCAACTTTTAGGAATACTATTTTTTAATTTTGTATTTATCCAATCCAGAAGAAGGATATTTGGCAAAATCGTTGCACTATTCAGTTGAAAGTATTTTTATAGTAATGAGAAATAATAAAAAAAGTGGCGCTATAATTAAATAGCGCCACTTTTTTCTTGGCTAATTATAGACCAAATCCTAATGCAAATCCTTTCACAGATCCGGCAAAATCAGAAACTTTGGTTGCGCTTCCGTTCGTCAGATTGATTGAATATAGGCCCGTGTTTCCACCTACGGTAAGCAAAGCATAAGCCATGCCGGTGGTTCCGCCGATATCAAAGCCATTGGCCGCATCAACGTCCACGCCTAATGCACCAATTTTTTCAAGTCCTCCGTCATTAGGCGGATTCTGCTTGAATAGCGAGTTGGATTCGCTGTCAATGTCATACAATACTGTGCTGGTTGTGCCTGCAAAGCTGTTTGTATATGCGGCTGCATTCACAAACGGGGTTCCAGGGCCCGCTACTAGTTTCAAAGCACCATCTACAAGCGTAATGCCGCTGGATACATTAATTCTCAGGTTTTGGCCCATATTGCTAACAATGCGCAGCCTGTCAGCCACCGGATTAAAATCGAATCCGAAACTGGTGCCCATCACCTTGAAGTTGGGGTCATCCAGATAATGTAATGGTGCAAGTGCTCTTGCTGCAGCGCTGGCAAGGTCAAGGCCGTAAAGTTTTCCGTCAGATCCTAACGCATGTAATTTGCCGTCGGTCGGGCGGAAGTCAATTCCTTCGATATTAACGCCCATTGGCAAGCCCGTAATTTGCTTTTCAATGCGTGTTCCTGCGCTCATTGGGTTGAAAATTAACAGCTTGTTCGAAGCGTCAACGGCGTAGGCAACGGGAGTTGTAGGCATTGCAATACCAATTATTTTTCCAGCCGGAAGATTACCGATTTTTAACAATGAGCCGGTCGTCAGGTTAACTTCTGCAAGCTCCCAGATGTTGTTAACTTTTACCGATGCAATCGCAAAGTTGGTCCCTGAGGCAATGTCAAATCCGCCAATGTCCTGAATGTCCATTCCTAGCGGCCCTACCTCTTTCAAAACACCATCATTAGGAGGCATTTGCAGGAAAAGCTTGTCAACGTCCGGATCAATGTCATAAAGTTGTGTTGTCGTAGCGCCGGCAACATTGTTTGTGTAGGCAGCAGCGGCAACTTTTACATCATTATAGCCTTTTAAATAGCCATCGAGCGCAACCAATGCATTGGTTTCAGGATGGAGGCGTAGGTTCTGGGCAGTGTTGGTAACAAGTCGGATGCGGTCAACAGTAGGATTAAAATCGAATCCAACGACCTCGGGTCCGGAGATGCCTGGATTAAATGGAACGGGACTTACCACCGTAACTTTTCCGGGATTAATGTCCGCACGAAGATTGACCGTGTAAATATGGTTTTTGTTTCCAACTGCATAAAGCTGGCCTGTTGCTGGGCGAAAATCGATCCCTAGTAATTTTTCATCTGGCTCTAATCCTGCGGAGATCGTGAGCGTGCGGATAGGTGTGCCTGGGTTTTGTACATTTAATTCATAAATCTTGTTGTCGCTTGTTAATGCGTAAAAAATTTGGTTGGGCTGGCTTACTAACGGCACTGGTTGGTTATCCACCTGTGTTTGTTCCGTACATGCCTGATTCACAAAGACCAGACCTGCAAGAAGCAGCGAACTCCCGGAGACCGATCGCAAAATTTTAGAGATTTTCATAACATTTGAGTTGAGTGTGACAAGTAATTTGACACACCACATACGCTGAATCCCTGCTTTTAGATCAATCCCGTTTAATTATATTTTAATCTGTAAATGCCGGTTTTTAATGCATTTTTAATCTCGTTATTAATTGATGATCAGTCTTTTGTGATCATCTCAATCATCTTATCGAGATTAAGGCTCCTGGCGGAGGCATCGAAAATTTCACGATATACACCTTCTTTTTCGTAAAGTTCTGCATGCGTGCCGAACTCGGCAATTCGTCCTTTTTTCATCACATAGATCTGGTCTGAGTCGAGGATCTGGGAAAGGCTGTGAGAAATAATGACAACCGTTCTGCCTTTTTTGATCGCGTCCAGACTGTTCTTAATTTGCTCGGTTGCAATCGCGTCGAGACTGGCGGTAGGCTCGTCGAGGAAGATCACTGGCGGATTTTTGAGGAAAAGTCTTGCGATGGCAATGCGCTGCTGCTGCCCGCCGGATAACATTTGCGCATCAGTTTCATATTGCGCTGGCAGCTCCATGATCTGATCATGTAGATAAGCTTTTCTGGCGGCTTCAATCAGCTCATCCTGAGAAGCGTTCATTTGTCCGTAACGGATGTTTTCGGCGATAGAGCCTTTGAAAATATGATTTTTCTGCAAAACCATTCCGATCGAATTGCGGAGTGCCGGCAGGTCAAAGTCTTTCAGCGGAAGGCCGTCCAGTGTTAGTGTTCCGGAATCAGGGGCGTAAAATCCGATCAGAAGGTTGATTAATGTGCTTTTTCCGGCACCCGACAGGCCCACAAGAGCTGTGGTTTGCCCGGCTTTAATGTTGACGTCAATGTTAAACAATGCTTTTGTGCCGTTGGGATACATGAACGACACATCTTTGAGCACGTAATCACCTTTGATCGTGTCGGGAACAACTTTTCCGCTTTGTTCAACGGCATTGTCCGCATCCAGAATGTCGAAAAATCCTTCCGAATAGGTCAATGCGTCGTTCATCTCATCGTAAATTCTGTGCAGCTGGCGGATAGGGGCGGAGACATTGTTAAAAAGCAGGATATGGAACATAATGGCGCCGATCGACATTTGCTGATCCAGAACCAGATACGCGGTAAGAATGATTATCAGTACGACGCCAATTTGTTCTATAAAACTCTTGATCCCGTCATAAGCGAAGTTGGTGCGCCGGGTTTTTAATTGCGTTTCCATCAGCTCCATTTGGGTCTGATATTGCTTTTCGCCTTCAAATAGCTCCCTTACGAATGATTTGATGACGATGATAGACTCGATCAGGTTGATCAGCCCGCTGCTTTTATTTTCCCGTTGTCTTTTCAGTTTGCGCCGGACTCCCTGCAATTCCCCGGCTTGCTTGTAACTGATCCAGAAGTAGATCGGTAGAATCGCGAGGGCAATGCTACCTACATAAAAGTTGGCCGAAAACATGATCGCGAGCGCGACAATGGAGTTCGCAAAAAGCGGCAGAATGTCAATGAAGAAATTTTGTATCAGCTTGGTAAGACTTTCCACGCCGCGATCAATGCGGGTCTGCAGCTTGCCTTTTTGATTTTCATTATCGCTGTAAAATGCGAGATTGTAAGTTAAAATGCGGCTCACTGCCTCCTGGGCAAGATCGCTCGAAACCTTTATCCTGATCTTTTCACCAAAATAGCGCTGTCCGAATACAATGAGCGAGTTGACGATCTCCTTCACAAAAAGGATCAGGGAAATCTGGATCAGCAGTTCTTTGCCTTGAATGATCCCCCATTTTTTATCCAGCATCGCCTGTACCGAATCCACGGTGTAACGCAATACCCACGGGTTCACCTGGGCTGTAACGGCGCCAAGTAAGGTTAGAAAAAGCGCAAAAATGATTTGCTTGTAATAGGGCTTGACGTAGGGTTGCAGACGCTGGAATATTTGCCAGATACTCATATATAATATAATGTGTTGAGAAAATCTTAGAAATGCGTTTCAGTATCTGCCCCAATAACTGTGCCCTATTTTTTGCCTGACCGTTTGATAGGCCGGCCATATTTCTGCATTTTTTCCTGCGCGTGGTTTCTTCTTACATTTACTTTTTTGTTCTTGTCGATCTTCTCGTGAAATGCGCCGCCGCCTGCTTCCCTTTTGGGCAGTTTTACATCAATGCTTTTCATGTAGATCTGAGGTTCTTCATCGGGCGTGAGGATCTCGGAAATTTTAAGATTCTCCGGAAGCTGCTCGATGGGAATCTGGTAATTCATCAGATCTTCGATCTGTTCCTGGCGCTCTTTTTCACTTTCTGTAATGAATGAAATCGCCACGCCTTTTTTATCCGCGCGACCAGTTCGCCCTATGCGGTGAATGTAATTTTCAGGAACTTCCGGGATGTCAAAATTGAAAACGTGAGAAACCTCTGCAACATCCAATCCACGCGCAATGATGTCTGTGGCGATCAGGACGCGGTAATTTCCTTCGTGAAATTGCTTAACGGTGTTAAACCTGTGATTTTGCTCTTTGTTGGAATGTATGACACCAATCTTATTCAGGTAACCCAATTCCAGCTGTCCAAAGAGTTGATCCGCCAGTTTTTTTGTTGCAACAAAGACCAGCACTTTGGTCATATCCTCGTTCTCTTCTAATAGCAAGTCCAGCAGATTGACTTTGGTATAAAAATTAGGAACATAGTAGGCCTTCTGCTCAATGTTCTCCAACGGAGTGCCCACCGGCGCCGCTTCTATCCTTACAGGGTTGTTAAAGTAAGTCTGCATCAATGCTTCCACTTCCGGCGTTAATGTGGCGGAAAACAGCAGATTCTGACGCTTCTGCGGAAGGAGGTCTAATATATTTTTCAATTGCGTGCGAAAGCCAAGGTTCAGCATTTCGTCCACTTCGTCGATAACCAGCTTTTTGATCCCTTTCGTTTTTAGCGAACCGTTCAATGCCAGATCGAATAGCCTCCCAGGCGTTGCCACAACCACATCCGCGCCGTTTTTCAGTTCGGCCATCTGCACTTTGATGTTGCCACCACCATATGCGCCTACCACCTGCAATGTGAGGTAAGCGCTCAGTTTCCGCACTTCTTCCACAACCTGCACCACCAACTCGCGCGTAGGGACCAGGATCAGCAATTGCGGCAGCCGGTCTTTCGAAAATTCAAGCTGACGAAGTGTTGGAAGTAGGTATGCAAATGTTTTTCCCGTTCCGGTTTGCGCAATGCCGCAAACATCTTTCCCAGACATCATTACTGAAAACACCTTATGCTGAATCGTCGTAGGCGTTTCGTAGTTCAGATCAGCTAAGGCCTGCAGGAGAGGTTTGGTAAGATTTAATTCTTCAAAAGTCATAACAATGATTAATAAAGCGCAAAGTTACGCCTAATCTGCCCGTGTTACAATTTAATGAGGATTTTGGAGGAAGTCATCTTTGGCCGTGAAGCGGGATCAAGAAAATGTAAGTTGAGTTTTTCAAACTGAAAATTGGGGTTGCTGGCAATTACTTGCAGATCCGGCCGGGCGGCTTTAAACTCATCCAGCATTTCGTGGGACGTGTATATCCAGCAGTTCTTCTGGGAAACCAGTTGTTTAAAGGACATGTCATAAATTACTGGAACGCCCGCGTAGAAGGCAAGGCTCGACGAAGGTTCTGCTTTGAAACTATGCAATTTGTAATCTATGCCGCCATTGTCAGCAGCGATTCTGCCAAGTTTAGATCCCGCCTGATAATTTAAGAGATTTGGAAAAAAATAGGTGTTCAAAACCAGATTCGTTCCAACGGACAGAACAGTGCCTGCAATGATCAGCTTATTGCCAATTGAGGAAAAGAAAATGAGCCAGGTAAATGCGCTTAGTAATGCCATAAAGTGGATCATTCCGTAATAATTGGCCTCAGGAAAAGGAAACCATACTATGGCGAAAAGTAAACCTATAAGGATAAACCAAAGGGCGATCGATACCTTATACAACCATTCCGGTTTAGCATCTTTAACGCTGTAAAATTTCTTATAGATGTATTCGCCAGCAACAAGTGCACCCATGGGGCATAGGATAACTACATCAAAATGAGAATAGTATGGATTGAGAGAAAGCAGAAGCAACGTGAACAGGAATGCATAGAAACTTATCTGCGCAATGAATGGAACAGTTCCTGATCGCGGGTCTCTCACCTTATCAATCACCCCCAGCAATAAAAATAAGCCCCATGGAAAAAAGCCCCAGCCCAAATCTGTGATCATGTGAAACGGATTGTAATCCGCTGCCATTTCGGGTAGGGTATTCCTGGAAACTGCTGCCAGGAGCGCGGCCGCAATTCCCTCTGTAAGATTTACAACCCGACGTTCCTTGTAATATTTAGTAAGCTGCCAGATTGCGGCCGAGTAAAATGCCATCAAGCTGGTTTCCGGCAATGCAGTCAGATTAATCAGAAACGTGGCTTGCAGTGTCGCAAATATCAAGATCGTAAGCAATGCTACGTCGCGGTTGAAGCTGAGCAGCGCAAAGCGGTAAAGTGTGTGAAGCGTGACCAGGGTAAAGAAGAAAGAGGGAAGCCGGTAACCAAAATTGTTCTTCCCAAATAGCAGCGTACTGAAATCCACAAGGCGATAAATGATGGGAACCGAAGGTTTAAACAGCCCTTTGGATTGCATGTATTCCGCTATGTCGTGCTCGGGAATGTCGATGGACCACCCTAAAAAAATAACAACCAGGGATGCTACTAAGCCCCAGGTTGTTATTTTTTTCAAATGTGCCTGTAACACCATAATGGTTGTTTACCGAGTTCTGAGCCTTCCGGTATTTCGGTTGTAGGTGCCTAACGGGAAGCTGAGACCTGCATTGATTCCGAAATTATTGTTCTTCACATTGCTGTTGCCAGCCTTCGTTACATCAATGAGGCCAAGGCCGTAACGTGCGTCCAGATTCAGCCAGATTTTTTCCTGCAGACGAATGTTAATACCCGCACCAAAGGTCAGACCAAGGTCGAATGGCGTGTAAACGCGGTTGTTAGAATCGCCGTTCAGATTGTTGCCATCCTTATCCCGTGCGCCTACAAGAAAATTGAGGCTCGGTCCAAGGAAGATTTTTGGACGGATTTTGTCGCCATACTGTCCAAAAAAGAACGTTGCCAGCAATGGAGCCTGGATGTAATTTAGGTTAATTTCCCCGGTCTTGTTGTTGGTCTGCGCGCCCATTTGCGTAAACAACAACTGCCCGCTGAACCCGAATCCGCTTTCCGAGCTGTAATTATAGAATCCACCGATGGTCAATCCCGGTTTCCAGTCGTTATTGGCGACGTCTCCCCTGAAATTGGCGATGGAAACTCCGACGATCGGCCCAATGGAAACATTTTCCTGAGCTTTTGCCTGCGTTACAAACAATGTAACCGCAAGTAATAGAATAATGCAATTTTTCATCTTAGTAGGTTAAATATAGATTTGCCGGAAATGAACAAATCATGTACCACGTCAGAAGGAAAATTGCTGGAAAGCCAAAGGCCTCACAGCAAGCCGAATATTTATATATTTATATTTAGTCTAAACCTGTCAGCGGGGAATTAACTCTACAACTGTATACGTAAACCTCAAAAATCGGCTAAATGCAATTTAGTCCTCGTCTTCGTCGAGGAACGATTGACCCGGGATTTGGTAGGTTTTCAGATATGCTTTCAGTTGAGATGGCACCTTCCAGCTTTTAATCACGTTGCGGATATTTTTTATTTCCGCTTTCATTTCATTCACATTGGTATTGAATTTCACTATTACCGTCGTAAGTGAATTCGCATGCTGGAACGGCAACCCGCAGACGGCCGAAATCTTCTTCTGAATGTTTTCTTTTACAATTTCAAGCTCTTCGACCTGCTGCTTTAAAACCTTATTATAATAATTCAGCTGATTCTTGCTCAAATTTTCGAGCTGGTCCTGATCGATCCGGTCCAGCTCAATCTGTAATTTCAACAGTTTAAGGAGGTTATTTTCCTGATAGGCCTGTGTTACCTGCTGCATAATGTCTGTCCTGCGCAGTTTCTCCGCTTCGTCCTTTTCCAGATCGGGGTGAAAAGCCTTCACCAGATCCATATAAACCGTCCTGACAGACTTCGTGGTTTTCTGCTGCTCGGCAAGTTCTTTTGCTTCCTGAATGCGTTTATTAAGCCTCTCCTCACGCTGCTCCGCTTTAATGCGTTGCTGTTCTTCTTCCGGCAGATCGTGGAAATTTTCATATTGAACTGGCTCCTTTACGCTTTCGCTTTCCAACAAAAATGCGGGGTCTGTGATCTTTTCGGCTTTCGCTCTTTCCTCTGCAAGTAAGGTTTCAATGTCAACCTGGCTGTATTTATTAAAAACAGGTTTCAAATCATCAAATCCATAATGCGAGATAAGGTCGTAGGCACTTTCGGTGATGAGGTAAGCCAGTTTGTCCTGGTAAATTTTCCGGAAAAGGTCCGCAGAATAAGTTCTGTCCATAATATGGACGATTTCCGCGCGGAATTCCTGATACTCTTTTACCAGCGGATCGAGGTCGGTCGGGATGCGCTGGATCATTTGATCATAGGCGCTTTCGAGCTCGGGGATCAGGCGATCCAGTTCCTCAATCTTTTCGGATAGTTGGTTAAATTCCTTTTGCCTTTTATTTAAGACATTTTTCCGCTCATTAATATGTAAAATAGCAGTTTCGGGCATGTTATGGTTTTAAGTGAAAGCCTCGCAATCATAAACTCAATTCCTGATAAGATATCATGATAATCGCAATGACTGCCAATAGAAGTCCAAATTTGTTAAGATGGTTCAGCCGTTCGCGGTAAATGAGCCAGGCGGCGCACGCGGAGACCAACATCGTAAGAATGTTGTAGATCGGGAAAACGAAAGCAGCGCTGTTACCGAAGGAGGCAAGGGCAAGGAGTAAAAAGTACAGGGAAAGGAAGTTTGGAACACCCAGAATAAGTCCGCCGACAATGCTGCGCCAGTATAATTTTTCTCCCTTTATCAAGACCCGGAACAACAAAATAGCTGAACCGATCAAAATAGCACCGGAACAGGCAATGATCATAAACAGTGTCGTTTCGCCGGGTGCATAATATTTAACCGACAAATAATTGATCAGCGTGTTGTTGGTCCCGGCTGCCAGAAACGTGAGTAGGGGAAGAGTTAACAGCAAATTTCCGCGCGCAGGAGCATTGGCCACTGAACCGGCTGTTGTCTCTTTTTTGGTGTTTTGGATAGCACCGAGTGCCAAAGCCACAAGTGCGGTCACCAGACCGGCATAGTTAATGGCCGTAAATTCCTTGTTATTGTTTTTGAAAACAAATAACCCAAAAAGTACAGGGATTACCAGCGACATATTCCCTGCCAGCGACGTAGCCGTGACGCTCACTTTCTGTGCCGTAAGGCCAATCAGCATGAATGTCACAACAAACATTCCCCCCAGCGCCAGTGTGATCAATGTTCCTTCCGAATGCCAGCTGACCTTTTCGAACAAATGCAGATCCGGCGTAAGCAACAGTCCGGTGAGCACGCACGCATAATAGTTAAAAACGACTGCATGAAAAGAATCCACTTTATAGCGTGGAAACGCCCGCATGATCAGGTAAAGGGCGACCGTGAAGAGGACCGACAATGAGAAGTAAAGCATAGGCGTTTTCTAGCGCTTTTGATAGAGGATCTCGTCAATCACCCGCGGATAGTTTTCGTGTTCCAATGCATGGATTTTCGTGGCCACGTCGTCGGATGTATCAGTAGGGACCACTTCGCAGGTTGCCTGAAAAATCACGTCGCCTTCATCATAATGTTCGTTTACATAATGTATAGTAATACCCGACTCTTTTTCCTTTGCATTTACAACCGCTTCATGCACAAACTGTCCATACATGCCTTTTCCACCGTATTTCGGAAGCAGGGCAGGATGGATGTTTATGATCCTGTTTGGAAATGCTTCAACCAGAAATGGCGGCACTAACAACATGAAGCCCGCGAGTACAACCAGGTCAATGCCCTCATTTTGCAGGATTTGAAGCACTTTGCGTGTTTGGTACAAAGTCTTTTTATCAAAAAACACAACCGGGATCTGCATTTTGCAAGCCCGCTTTATGACGCCTGCCTGTGGATTGTTGGTAAAAATAAGTGACACTTCCACATCTTCCCGGGCGGCAAAATATTCACAGATTTTTTCAGCATTTGATCCTGAGCCGGAAGCGAAGATGGCCAATCGTTTCATAAGTTATCGTTAAGAGTTTCAATTTGTTCTAATGGTGTTTGTCAAATTTGTTTGACAAATCTAATAAAAAGAACGGCTTACGGTAAACGCCGAAAGCCGTTTTAAGCGAAACTTAATCTGGTTAACTGAAAATCAGTAGATTTTTGTGAGTTCGCTGTAACCTATCAGCTTTCCTTTTCGGTAGGTTTCAGTTTTGAGGTCCCATAAAACGCCGGGTGCACGGTATGAGATGCTTTCCATTTCCATTCTTACGGGAAAGCCCATTTTCATTTCAAAAGCCATTTCAGATTTGATCTTATAAGCATCATATGTTCCACTGGGGACCGTAATTTTTTCCTGTCCTTCCACGCTCCTGTTTCTGATAAGCATATCAAAAGTGATAGCCATCGGCCCAGATTGCCCGGTCCCTTTGACAGAAGCATCCTTTAATTTATCACCAACGACATATTTAGTCGGATATTCAATGTTATCATAAGTAAATTTCATTTCCATATCCTTGAACGATTTAAGCTGTTCCTGGCTGATCAGCGATTTGGCATCGACGGTGGTCACATTGCCGTCGCACTTCATTTGATATGTGTTTTTTAGTTCAGACTTTCCCTTAGCATTCAGCGCTTCCATATCCACACTGAAAACTGTTGCGGAGCCTTCCGTCGAGACATTCACAATTTTGTAGATGATTTTTCCGGTTTCCTTTCCCTTTGCGTCAAAATTGGTCATCTCAAAACCGCTGTCCTGCTTGATTGTAATGCCACCGCATTCCTGTGCAAAAGATTCTATATGAATGAAAAAGAGCATCAGAATGCTCCAAAGCAGTGTTTTTTTCATGATAAATAATGTGAAAACATCGGTTAGTTTGGTAAAAGCAAAGATACCTTCCCTGACCAGAATAACTTCTGTTGTCTAAAATATTGATTTTACGGTAGAAATTTTATGCCCAGATCATCGTAACCAGGCCGAGGAGCATAATGATCTTGCAGAGGCTGCTGATCTGTTTAAAGTCACGCCGTGTATCAGCCCGTGCCAGGCTCGCAGATAGCCAGGCAATGGGTATAAGGAGGAGGAAGAACAAGATAATCAGGATGTTATTATCAAGCGCGCGTGCCATTACAAATAAGGTGGCCACGAACATGAGAAGAATCAGGTATAAGAAATTTTTAGTCCTCCGGATGCCCCAAATGATCGGCAGGGTCCGGCAGCCATGAGCCTCGTCGCCCTTAATGTCCTCCATATCCTTCACGATTTCCCGGACAAGCGAAATGAAAAAGGAAAAAACCGCGTAAATGAACACCAGATGCCTGTTAACGGGGAAATGTACGGTGAGGATGAGCAGGGAAAAACCGGTGAGCAGCGAGACGATAAAGTTGCCAATAAAAGGCAGCCTTTTGTACCGCTCAGAATAGAACCACAACAGAGTGATTGAAAAAACATTGATCACAAATATATATGGACTCACCACCAACCCGAAAACCGCCCCCATCACATTCAGCACCTGGTGCGCGCCCATTGCCCAGCGGCGTTTCAGATAGCGCCCGACAACCACGCGTTCCGGCTTGTTTACAATGTCAATTTTTATATCAAAATAATCGTTGATAATATAACCTGCCGCCGCGATGCAAACCGTTGAAAGCGTTAAAAAGAACATATCCGGGTTCGCGATAATGCTGCGCCATTCGTGCCGGGGACCAATTAGTAAAATACGCGTCAAATACTGGGTTAAAACCACAATAACCAGGTTGGTCATACGGACCAGTCGGGCGCTTCCGGTAATGTAATCCCATAAAGTAATTTTTGGTCTTGCAGACACATTCATGAAGGCTAACTCTGGAAACAGAAGGTTTAGACAATAAAATTATTCATTTTATCCCATTAACGACAAATCTCAACATCTTTATCCATTTTGGGGATAAAAAATGGAGCATTTGTTGTTAGCCTAAAAGATCTGTTGTCATAACAGCTCGCCAAAATGCGACTTTCAACTTTTTAAATAGAATTATGAAAATTGGTATTGTATGCTATCCTACCTTCGGAGGAAGCGGTGTGGTAGCTACCGAACTTGGAAAAGCACTCGCGAAAGTAGGTCATCAGGTTCATTTCATTACATATTCACAGCCCCAGAGACTCGACTTCTTCAATGAAAATCTTTACTATCACGAAGTAAATATCCCGGCTTACCCGCTGTTTCAATATCCGCCTTACGAATCCGCATTGTCCAGTGAAATGGTTCATGTGGCTGCCAGCGCCAATCTGGATCTGCTGCACGTGCATTATGCTATTCCGCACGCATCGTCCGCATATCTTGCAAAACAGATTCTGGCACAGCAAGGCATCCACATTCCCGTGATCACAACATTGCACGGAACGGATATCACGCTGGTTGGGAAAGATGAATCCTATGAGCCGGTGGTAACATTCAGCATTAACCAGTCCGATGGCATAACAGCGGTTTCGGAGTCGTTGAAAAAAGATACTTACGCCCACTTTGCGATTACAAAGGACATTGAAGTAATTCCGAATTTTATTGATCTGGACCGCTTTAACCGTCAGAAAAAGGAACATTTCAAATTGGCCATTTGCCCTAATAATGAGAAACTGATTGTTCATACATCCAATTTCAGAAAAGTGAAACGGATCGATGATGTGATCATGATTTTTGAAAAATTGCGCAAGTTGCTGCCCAGTAAGTTGTTATTGGTAGGTGACGGCCCCGACAGACAGCGTATCGAACGGATGTGCAAAGATCTGGATATGCTTTCTGATGTAAGGTTTTTGGGTAAACTGGATGCGATTGAAGAAGTGCTTTCTGTTGCTGATCTGTTCTTAATGCCTTCTGAATCAGAAAGTTTTGGACTTGCGGCATTGGAGGCCCTCGCTTGCGAAGTTCCGCTGATCACTTCAAATGCTGGCGGTCTTCCTGAACTGAACCTACACGGTGTTACCGGATTTTTGAGTGACGTAGGTGATGTGGATGATATGGTGAGGCACGCTGCTTACATCCTGGATGACGCCAATCTGCCGACGTTCAAGGCCAATGCGCTGGCACGCGCAAAAGAATTTGACATTGCCAAGATCCTTCCTCATTATGAGTCTTATTATGAGAAGGTTGTCGAAAATAGTAAAGCAGTAGCGATATAGGTATGGTATTTTTAGGTCTGGTCCTTTATTTAAAAAAGACCAGACCATGTTACCAAACATTCCATATACACAATATAAGCGGGTCGTAATTGTAGGCGCCGGTTTTGGCGGACTTGCTTTGGCGAGGGAGATTGCCAAGCGCGAGGATCTCCAAGTTGTGCTGATTGACCGCAATAATTATCATCAGTTTCAGCCGCTGTTCTATCAGGTGGCTATGGCCGGGCTCGAACCCAGCTCCATTTCTTTTCCGCTACGGAAAATCTTTCAATCCAAGAAAAACGTACATATACGCATTACCGAAGTGCAAAGCGTAAATACCGACCGCAAGTCTATCAGTACAGACCTGGGCGAGATTACCTACGATTATCTGGTGATCGCGACGGGGGCAGTTACCAATTATTTTGGTATGAAAGAGATTGAGGAACGTGCGATCCCCATGAAGACGGTTTCCGAGGCATTGGCTTTACGTAACCGGATTTTACAGAACTTTGAGGATGCACTTTCTGTCGATTCCGAAGAAGAACGTGCCGCGTTAATGAGCGTCGTGGTTGTTGGCGGCGGACCGACAGGAGTAGAATTGTCGGGCACTCTGGCAGAAATGAAACATTTTATTTTGCCAAAAGATTATCCTGAAATGGATTTCAAAGCAATGGAAATTCATTTGCTGGAAGGTTCAAAGGAACTACTGGGCGCAATGTCGGATGAATCCTCTCAAAGATCGAGGGAATATCTTGAAAAAATGGGCGTCCACATTCATACCGAGCAAGTTGTGACCGGTTTCGATGGAAAATTTGTCACTACCAAGCAAGGAATGCGCATCAGGGCCGATAACCTGGTTTGGGCGGCAGGAATTAAAGCAAATCCTTTGAATGGTTTGAGTCCGGATGTAATTGTACGAGGCGGACGCATCAAAGTAGATCAGTATAACCGCGTGCAGGGATACGACAACATTTTCGCGTTGGGAGATGTGGCAGCCATGCAGGAAGGCGAGTGGGAAAATGGCCATCCACAATTGGCACAGCCGGCTATCCAGCAGGGTAAGGCGCTCGCCAAGAATGTCTGGCGCGTGATGGACGGGAAAAAAGCAGTGCCTTTTAAATATAAGGATTTAGGTTCGATGGCGACGGTAGGACGGAATAGGGCGGTTGTGGATTTGCCTTTTATCAAATTTCAGGGTTTTCTGGCTTGGCTAACCTGGATGTTTGTCCATTTAATTTCAATAGTAGGCGTGAAAAACAGGGTGCTGATATTGATTAACTGGGTCTGGAACTACGCAACATACGATCAGTCGCTGCGCTTGATATTAAGACCAAAGACGATTGAACAGATAGCCAACAAGAATGAGAAGAACGAAGAAGCGGTAAAGCAGGAAGCTTAGCATCCAACAGAATGCCTACCGACTATAAATTCATAGTGCCATTCCCAAGCCGGATTGGATCATTCATTAGGTTTTCGTTATATTCGTGTGCTATTTAAGCCAGCTTTACGTTATTAATTAATGTAATAAACATTTGACAAATGAAACTGTTATTTAATATAATCCTCATATTCTTGCTTCTGATTGCGTTTGTGCCGTTTTTCAGGAGGTTTGTTTTCCACTTGCTTGTAGGCCGCCAGCTTATTAAGGAGCAGGAAAGGCAGTATAAGGCGCAGCAACAGCGCCAGCGTGCGAATGCAGGAGTTAAGGTGGATAATGTGCCGCCAGACCCAAACCAATCTTCCCGTTTCAGAGGCGGTGAGTATGTAGACTATGAAGAAGTAAAATAATTTTTGTTCAGATATAAAAGTAAAAGCCGGCACGTTTGTGTCGGCTTTTACTTTTATATGGAGATCAAACTAGCGGCTCAGGTAAAGATTGCGCTCGCTGTAAATCTTTTGGAAGAAATCATCCTGCAAGTCATCAATGAAATAAATCGCTTCGCCGGTTGATTTCATTTCCGGCCCAAGTTCCTTATTTACATTCGGGAATTTGTTGAAAGAGAAAACCGGAATTTTGATCGCCCAGCCTTTTTTCACAGGATTAAATGTGAAGTCCTTCAATTTCTTGGTGCCCAACATCAGCTTTGTAGCGTAATTGACATAAGGCTCTTTGTAAGCTTTGCAAATAAACGGAACAGTCCGAGAAGCTCTTGGATTTGCCTCGATCACGTAAACAATGCCGTCTTTCACTGCAAACTGCACATTAATCAATCCAATCACATTCATTGCCAACGCAATTTTCCGCGTGTGCTCTTCAATCTGGCGAATTTCGTCAGCGGTAAGGTCGAATGGCGGAAGTGCAGCGTGTGAGTCACCGGAGTGGATCCCTGCTGGTTCAATGTGCTCCATAACCCCGATAATGTAAGCGTCTTCACCGTCACAGATTGCATCCGCTTCTGCTTCCAAAGCGCCTTCCAGAAAATGGTCAAGCAAAATGTTGTTATCCGGAATGTCATGCAGGATCTTCACCACATGCTGTTCCATTTCCTTTTCGTTGATCACAATTTTCATGCTCTGCCCACCCAAAACATAGCTTGGACGAACCAGCAGCGGGAAACCCAGCGTCCTGGACAATTCTACCGCAGCATCCGAAGTCCTTACTGTTCCGAATTTTGGGAACGGAATTTCGAGGTCTTCCAAAAGCGAAGAGAAGCGTCCGCGGTCCTCAGCCCAGTCGAGTGACTGATAACTGGTTCCAATGATCTTGATACCATATTTTTCAAGCTTTTCTGCCATTTTGAGGGCGGTTTGGCCACCAAGCTGCACAATTACACCTTCCGGTTTTTCATGCTCGATGATGTCGAAAACGTGCTCCCAGAAAACAGGCTCGAAGTAGAGCTTATCAGCAATATCCGGATCGGTTGACACCGTTTCAGGGTTACAGTTGATCATAATCGTTTCGTAACCTTCTTCTTTGGCAGCCAAAACGCCATGAACACAAGAGTAATCAAACTCAATCCCCTGTCCGATGCGGTTTGGACCAGAACCCAGTACAACTACTTTTTTACGGTCGCTCACGATGGATTCGTTGTCCGGATATTCCTGGGAAGTGTTAAAAGTAGAGTAGTAGTAAGGCGTTTTTGCCTCAAATTCGGCTGCGCAAGTGTCAACGCATTTGTATACACGCTTGATTCCCATTTCCTTACGCTTGTCGTAGACCTTGCTCTCTTTCGTGCCGATCAAATGAGCTATCTGCCTGTCTGCGTAACCTTTCTGCTTCGCATTAAGGAGTAATTCTTTTGGAATATCGTTCAGATCAAACTTCTCAATTTCATGTTCAAGCTCGATCAATTCCTCAATCTGGCGCAGGAACCACGAATCAATCTGGGTAAGGCTTTGAATGGTTTTGAATGATAAACCGATTTTGAATGCATCATATATATGGAACAGACGATCCCAGCTCGGATGTTTCAGGCTATGTTTGATCGCTTCCTGATCGCGCAATTCGCGACCATCCGCTCCCAAACCGTTTCTTCTGATTTCCAGGGACTGACATGCTTTTTGCAATGCTTCCTGGAAATTCCGGCCGATGCCCATGGCTTCTCCAACCGATTTCATTTGAAGTCCCAGTGAGCGGTCAGCACCTTTAAATTTATCAAAATTCCAGCGTGGAACTTTTACGATCACATAGTCGATCGAAGGCTCGAAGAACGCAGATGTGCTTCCCGTGATCGGGTTGATCAGCTCGTCAAGATTATAACCGATCGCCATTTTCGCAGCGATTTTCGCGATAGGATAACCGGTTGCTTTGGAGGCAAGGGCAGAAGATCTAGAAACGCGGGGATTGATTTCAATCGCAATGATTTGATCATCAGCAGGATTTACCGAAAACTGAACATTACAGCCTCCCGCAAATTTACCAATCCCATCCATCATCTTGATTGCCAGATCCCGCATTTGCTGGTAAAGCGTATCCGGAAGCGTCATTGCAGGCGCGACGGTAATGCTGTCGCCAGTATGCACGCCCATGGGATCAAAGTTCTCGATAGAACAAATGATGATGAAATTGCCTTTATTATCACGCAGAAGCTCCAATTCGTATTCTTTCCAGCCCATTGCGCTTTGTTCAACCAAAACTTCATGAACTGGCGAAGCATGCAATCCATTATTCAAAGCTTTGTCGAAATCCTCTTCTCTTTCAACAAAACCTCCTCCTGTTCCTCCAAGCGTGTAGGAAGGGCGGATTACAAGCGGGAAGCCAATTTCCTGTGCAATTTCTTTTCCTTCCAAAAACGATCTCGCCGTGCGTCCTTTGCAAACATTCACATTGAGTTCAAGCATTTTTAACCTGAATTTCTCACGGTCCTCCGTGGTTTCAATGGCTTTAATGTCGACACCGATAATATCCACATTATACTTTTTCCAAATCCCGGCTTTATCACAATCGATAGCGAGGTTCAGCGCCGTTTGTCCGCCCATGGTAGGAAGCACGGCGTCGATAGGCTTGCCCATCGCTTTGTGTTTTTCCAGGATTTCAACGATATATTTCTTTTCCAACGGAAGCAGATAAACATGATCTGCACTGATCGGGTCAGTCATGATCGTGGCGGGATTAGAGTTGATCAACACAACTTCTATTCCTTCCTCACGCAACGAACGTGCAGCCTGAGTGCCGGCATAGTCAAACTCGCATGCCTGACCGATGATAATTGGACCTGAACCGATAATTAGAACGGAATTGATATTCGTATTTTTGGGCACAGTAATTGGTAATTTGTAGAAATGAGGAAAACTTTTTTAACAACTTTTGTCAGAATTGCCTGTTAATCTCAGCAGGGGTACGTCCAAAAATTCCACAAAGTTAATTCACATATCCGAAAAAGAGCGGAAGGATAGCGGAAATTACTGTTATTTTTTGACGGGTGTATTTTAACGGACTTATTATCAGTTAAATGCAATTATTGAAGTGGCGCTATGGAGGGAGCAGAAATGTCAAAATCCCTCAATCTCAGCGGAACATTGCCGTCGGCACCAAACCTGAACACCGAAGAATTTCCCGGAATATTCGGATAATAGCCGATCCGGAGTTGTAATGTATTAAATGTCAGGTTTTCATTCCTTAACCGCAAACCCAGTCCGTAGCCCTGGTACAATGGACTTTTCCAGATAGATTCGGCCCCATTTACCAGGCCGATGTCTGCAAAAACAAAATAAGCGATACGAAATCCTAATAAACTCTTATCTGAAAAGAAAACCGTTTCAGTGCCCAGCGTAAGCCTCGTTGTGCCGATAAGTTGTTCGCTATTAATGCCCCGTATACCCTCATTGCCGCTAATGTTCAGATAATCCAGCGGGTCCCGGTTAACACCGCGTGTGTAACGTCCCGTAAAAAACTGGCGGAAAAAACTGTATCTGAATGGGATCAGGTTGCTGATGTAATTCAGTTGTGCGCTGATCACGCCCTGCTGCGCTTTGGCTTCTTTAATGTATGAACCAATGTTGATCAAACCATACATATAGCCGAGGTTATGCGGCAGGTATTTTCCCCGCGCATATTGCAAGCCTGCATAACCTCTCGCGCCAAACTCGGTATCTTCCCGGCCAGCTGTCAGTGCAAATAGGTTACCGACGGGAACGTCCTCAGTCCGTCCGAAACCGTAGATCAAAACGTCCCGCTTATAATTACGGTTGGAATAACCCAGGCTGAGTAACGTCGCGCTTTTGTTCCAATACACTTTATTAATGTAGGGTGAAACCTCCGGACGTTCCGTATAATGATATTTGTTATGCCGGGCCGCGATTACGATCCTTGAATTCTCAGCCAGGCGGCTCGCAGGAAAGGGGAATTTGAATGAACGGCCCAGCCAGACATCGTAATAATTGAATTTTGTGGGAAATATGATTGGTTCCTCTGTGTCGCTGGGGTTTCTCTTAATTTGCCGGATCATCGTCTGACCAGTTTCAACAGCTCCCGCATATTTTGTTTCATTGGTCAAAAATCGCCTGTAAAAGCGGATTGACCTTTCTTCAAGATCTCGTTCATATATGAAGCTTGCTTGTCCGGTAATGAAGGTTTTGCCAATATATGGAACCGTATAAATCGTCCGAAACTGGAATTTTTTGCGAAGGCTGTCATTTCCGTCCCATCGTATCCGGGTGAGTTGGGAATGTGTTGTTCCTCTTACATTGATATCTTCAACGCCAATATTGAATTTATTAAATGAGTTAAATCCGCCCCTGAAATTGAGCGACCAGGAGTCCTGAATAAGCACCACTACGTCTGCCATCCACGTCACATCTTTTCGGGGAACGACGATAATACGTGCATCGGTGATTGTCCTGTTGGTCCTCAGCAGACGCTCATTATCCTTTAACATTTGAGCCTGAATGTCATCCCCTTCGGAGAATAATAAAAATGAACGCCGTATAATGCCCTCGCGCGTGTTGGTGTGCAGATTTTTACTAAGGAATTTTTCGAGTCGCTTCCCTTCGCGTGTCGTGTCGTAAACCGACTCTCCCAGGATATCGAGCTGCCGGATGTAGATTTTCCGGATCACCATTCCTTCATAGGGCGTGAACGGGTTGGTTTCAATCTCTTTCACCTCCGTCACTTTTCCCTGGTTATAAACATCTCTGAACAGCAGCCTGTATACCGCGCGCGAAAACTTGGTCTTCGACATCCGTGCTTTCAGGTTTGTGTATCGAAGGCTGTCTCTGCTGTATACTTCCAGGCTATCGGGATTTTTCTGGGCCGATGCATAGGTGGATAGCAGCAAAAACAGCAGGACATATCTAAACATGTGCACTTTTAATTCCAAACCAACAGACTTAACGATAACGTACGGATGATAGATATAATAAGATGCTGTAAACGATTTTTTAAATTTAAATGAAGGGGAAAATGTTAATTGCCGGCATCCAGAATGGCCTTGGCCGTCTTTTCTGTCGCGCTCGGAGCAGATGCATTTTTAGCAGCAAACTTACCATTGGGCCTGATCACCGAAAAAGTGGCCGTGTCCAAAGGATTCAGGCGAAAGAGCAAGTCCATCATCTGGTCGCCATTCATAAACAAATGTGTTCCTTTAAGCCGGTGACGGACAATGTATTGTCTCAAAAGCGCTTCCGAAGCGGAGTAATCGTCGCCGGGAAGATGCACAAAAAGAAACACAACATCCTCAGGAACACTTGCCTGCAACGTCGGAATGTAGTCTAATTCCTCCCGGCTTTTCGGATCGTCCAGATTCCATTTCGTTAAATAGACCGTCTTGCCTTTGTATTGATCCAAAACCCGATTAAACCAGCTCGTTCCGCGATCATTCGAAGCGGCCAGAAAATAGCCGGGTAGCGCCTCCGTTGGATCCGTTTTTACGCTTTTATATTCAACTATTTTGCGGATGTCGCTGCTGTCTTTCACTTCAAGGCGCACAATTTCGTCCAGCGATTCACGGAAAACCGGCAATCCGCTTCTTGATTGAATGTGTTGATTCAGAAGCAGTTGTTGTGTGTAGGTAAATCTGAAAAGATTTTTTGCGAGATAGCGGATTTTAAGGAATTCAGTTGCAGTGCTATCAAAAAGATCTGAATAAATCCTGCTTTCCCGCTCATAATTAAATAGCAGATTGAGCACCATTTCGTTTTTTGCAAAAAGCTTATTCAGGAAATCCAGCTCCGTTTTTTCGGCCAAACCATTGGCGGTGATGTTATCCAAATGCTGCTTTTCTTCGGACGTCAGACTAGCAGCGTTGTTGCGGATCAATGTTGCCATAAGCCTAACAGGCAAGGAGTTAGTTTTGCTTGGGCTTGTATATTTGCGTTCCTCCACTTTCAGGTCGGCGTAGTTCCCGAAGCGGTTGGCCCAAATGACACGTTGTGCGGTTAATGGGGGCTGTGAAAGTCGTTTGAGGCTGTCCAGCAACACTTTACTGACGTCTGTTTGATTGCTTAATGCATGTTCATACAGAATCTGCATTTGTTCGTCGTCCGCAATTGATTTTACCCATTGCAATAAAGCAGGGGAGGGGACCGTATTTTTTGCTGCCTGCTTCGCAGCCGAAAGTCTTAGTAACGCACGTTGCTGGGCCATTTCACGTGCTCCGGAAGCACTGTTTGTCCAAAAGTTTTTGAAAAAATCAGCGCCCAATGTCCTGTTCAAGCTCAGCGCCTTATTTTCTTCGGCCAGATATTGCGCATATTGATTGTTAGCATCCGCATTCACACCCGAGAAATAAAAAAGCTTGGAAGCCTTTGCTAGGGAGTCTCCATCAAATGTAATTTCAACAGTTCCCGGTGAACCCAGGAAAGTTGTAAATGCTTTTCCACCATAATCGAGATAAAATTCTTCCTGTGGAAACAAGATAGGAAGCGAGACCCTGAAACTTCCGTCAGCCTCCAGAGGCGTTTGTTTGCTAAGCTCGGATTGGGGTTGTAAAATATTGTTTCTTGAAAATGTAATGGAGGGAGCCTGCCTGTAAAGCCTGCCGTTGAGATTTAATATGCGCCCTTTAACGATCAGGGAATCAGTGGAAGCAAAAGAAAAAGTAAAGAAGCCTGAAAAAACGATTGCCAGACAGAGGAAGCGCGTGACCATACATTAATAAATTTATTATAACTAAAACATTAAGCCCTGTCTTCATTAGCAGGCAGTTGCTCGGAAACGCCATCCTCGTAACGTACATAAATGCCATGATAACGATCCTGGACACTATAATCTTTTCTCAACGGATGACCTTCCCAATCTTCGGGCAACAAAATCCGACGCAAATCCGGATGGCCCTCAAAATGGATACCCGCCAGATCGTAAGCTTCTCTTTCATGCCAATCGGCTGTTCGCCAGATGCTTGCAACAGAAGGGACAGTCGGCAATGCAGCACCTTCCGTGTTTCTGGCGAAAACTGTTTTAATCATTAGATCGTGACCATAGGGAATGGAGGTAAGATTATAAATTACTTCCATTGTTCCCACTGCCGCACCGTTATCAATTGCAGTCAGACAACCCAGATAGTCGAAATACAAACGGCTGTCCCGATATAAAAAACCACAGATTTCAGCAATGTCGTTAACGGGAACGATTAAAATTGGCTGCGGCCCTTTAAGATCCGTCTCGATTATTTTGTCTGAAAAGTTAGTGCTAACCAGCTCCGAAATTTCCTGGAAGGTCATTGTTTTTGAAAATTTAAGATTAAGCACTGACGGTTTCCTTGGCTTCCATTTCCAGAAAAAGTGCCGGAGCCAGCGGATGTTCGCCTTTGATCTTTTCCTGCAATTTCATAAAACCGCCGATTAACGCCTCCGGTCTCGGTGGACAGCCGGGAACGTATACATCTACCGGTATGATCCGGTCCACACCTTTAACCACATGATAGCCATGTTCCCAATACGGTCCGCCACAGTTTGAGCAGCTGCCCATTGAGATCACATAGCGCGGCTCTGGCATTTGTTCATACAATCTCCTGATCCTGTCCGCCATTTTGAATGTCACAGTCCCTGCCACGATCATCACATCCGACTGGCGCGGAGAGGGCCTGGGAAGTATGCCGAAACGCTCCAAATCATAATTAGAAGCATATGCGGCCATCATTTCAATTGCACAGCAAGCCAGCCCAAAGCCCATTGGCCACAGGGAAGACAATCTTGCCCAATTCATCAGATCCTCTGCATTTGTAAGTATAATGCCTCCGTCTCCCGTTTTTATTTTATCACTCATTCTGTTATTTTCCTTCCAAAAATCCAGTGGTACAGATATTGCTTGCTAAGCCATATCAATGTATACAAAAGTAACCATATTTAGTAAAAAACTGTTTCCTGCTTTGATCAGGGAGCAATTCAACAACACAACTGTATGATCAACAAATTACTTTTCAGCACCATTTTAGCCATGTCGATTTTCAGTTTTGCAAGTGCGCAAACTGACAGCACCGTGCGTATGTTCAAGAGCGGTATGGCCATTTACGCCGAGTTCGGACTGCTTCCCAACAATAAAACAATGAGGCAGCAGCTTGACAGACTGCAAATTAAGCCATTCACATCTTTCATGGGTTCCATCGTCCTCGCAAAAAGGACGGAGTCTGAACGCTGGTTTTCCGAGGGAAGGATCATTATTATGAACAGCACCAATTATACAACGGATAAGGATTCAAGAAAGGCTTATCTCAACGGCATCGGCATAGGAACGGACGGCGGGCCGAAAATTGTTAATAACCGTCGCTGGAACGTACTGATTCCCATTGGTTTCGACCTGATGCTGTATCAGCTCAAAATCAAAAGCAACCAAACCGCAACCATTGGCCAGGTCACCCAAAATCCGCAATCCTACCAACCTGTAAGACTACGCACCGGCAACATTAACTTTCACGCCGGCATCGGGGCGGATTATAAAATGAATTTGTTACCAAAATGGCATGATCAGGTGTATCTGAGCGGAAAAGCATCCTATCATTTGCCCGTTCTTGGCCGACGGAAGTGGAAAGGAGAGGATGTTACAGTAAGCGATCTTTCTTCCCTCAAACTGAACCAGATCTATGTCCAGCTGGGCCTCGTGTTCTTTCCGAAAAAAGATGCTAAAATGTGGAAAGGAATGGGAATGCACAGATAATTCTGGTTCTACTTTTTCTTCAAATCCGCCAGCTGTCCTTCAAGCAGTTTAATGTACTTATCTCTTTCTTCAATCGCTTTAAGCAGAGCAGATTGTCTTCCCTTAGGAACGTTGAACGACTCGCGGCCCTGGGGGATTTTTTGTTTTTTAACTTCCGAAATCAGCTCGTCCACAGAGACGTCCAGGATTTCCGAAAACCTTTTGAGCTGATCAATGGACGGCCGGGTCTTGCCCCTTTCAATATCGGAGTAATTAGGTTGTGACATTCCGCTCAAAAATGCCATATAAGCTTGGGTAAGTCGTTTTTCTTCACGTTTCGTGAGGAGGTTACTGGCAATGATATTCATGATAGTGTGTTGAAAGTATATGTAAGCCGGAAGGTATTTGAGGCGCAAAATCAAGAATTTTTCTATTTCAACCAAGCCGAGAAATTTAATTATAAGCACTGGTTATAAACTTATAAGCGCTGGTTATTAGGTTATAAGCACAGCCTGTTGGATTGAAGTATCGTTACAAAGCATCTTTGCATTACCTCTCAGAGCCGTTCAAATTAGTGCGGCAGGCGGGAGAGGGATAAACACATGCTAATGCTATGAAAAACGTTTTGTTATTAGTTAGGCTGCTCTTCTTTTGTTGTATGGCCGTGTTGATTTTCGTTCAATGCAAAAGGGATGAACCGGTAAAAAATTCTGATCCCGAACCTGAAACCATCCATGATCCGCTCACAATCTCACTTAATGAAGCCAGGGAAGTGGCGTCCTTCCCTGCGAAAGCCTCATCCCGCATTAACGCAGACTCTTCTGCCGCAACGCTTAGCCGTGTGGATGAAATCACCGATCAGCTTGCAATAACGGACTCTGCGGATGGTTCGCCATTACTTTACATTTTCAAGAAGGAGAAGGGCTTCGCAATCATATCGGCAGATCTTCGTGTAATGCCGATCCTGGCCTTTTCGGAATCATCCGACATTGACGTCAATAATATCCCTAATGGCGTGTCACTTTGGCTGGACATGGCCAAAACAAAGGTGCGCGAAGCCAGAAACAAAGGAGGCGAACCACATCCGATCGTCAGGAAAGAAGGGCAGAAATACCTTTCTCGAAAACTTAGGATCGAAGATTCGAATTGCATTGAATGGTATCAATACGGGCAGTTTCAATGTAAGAATAAAATGACCATTAAGGGGCCGTTGATATCGACTATTTGGGGGCAGACGCAGCTATCCACGACCAAGCTTAGCACAGCCGGAGATTGTGATGGTTGCGGGAGACGTGTGGCAGGTTGCGGCCCTGTTGCTATGGCACAGTTAGAAGAATATTACCACCCTAACCTTTCCCGTCCACGTGTTTCAGAAGGCAAGTGTGCTGCCAGTAATGCGGGAGAACATAGCTTAGGTACCCTCATGAAAACCATGGGCGATAAGGCAAAAGCCAGTTATAATTATATGGGTTCATGCAATACATTCACTTGGCCGGCTGATGTAAAAAGCGGATTAAAAAGCTTCGGATTTTCGAGTGGTGGGTCTGCGAATGAAGCTTATAACCTCGCATTAATTGAGAGCGAGCTAAATACGAACCATCCTTTGCTCTTTTGGGGATCCACCTGTTTAAGCTGCTTCAATGATTATCATATTTGGGCGTGCGAAGGTTATCAACTTAGTGAATACAGCGAATTTGATTGTGCAACAAAGACATGCAAAGAATGGTCATACACTTATTTAAGGATGAACTGGGGATGGGGTGGAAAGGCGAATGGCGACTATGCTTTCGGTCAGTACAATCCTAAGGGGGAAGATTATAATGGGAATTTGCATGTGATAACTGGTATCAGGCCTTAATATCCGTGGTTTAAAATATTAATCTAAACCGGATTTGCGATATGAAATATTTGGAGAAATTCGTAGTTATCGTTTTTGTTGTTGCGTTTACTGGAAGCTGTGACCGTAAGGATGATCTCTTTGCAGTAGGACCGCTCGCTATCCACCTTGGAGGAACCTGGATTTTAGAGAAAATTGTAACGCCAACACGAACTCTAACAGGGGCTCAGATTGGATATAGGGAAAAAAGAGTGGATCAGCATGAAGGTGATGATGATGTAGAACGTATCTACCGAAATGATACTTTGTTTGCTAAATATATTTGGGCAAGAAATCCAGCTCCAATATCCAACAAAAAAAATAAAACAGTTTTAATGTCTTACAGAGGCGGATTAAAACGATTCTTCAAGATCACAAAGCAGAGTGGGAAACCTTCAATTTTGGAAGCGTCCGACTATCTGCCGGAAATAGGAACAGCCCGCGATTCTGTAAAGTTTTTCTATACACAGGTCATGCCGCTTTAAATGATATCTGGAAAAGCGGTCAAAAAAGTACAAGGGTTCCAAACACATGCTTATGCTTTTAAAAATTGCAATGTCGATCGTCACATTTCTAGGATTAATGACTCTGGCGTTTCTGAATGGCTGCTTGAACCATGAAGTTGCAGACCCCCGATTTAAAAAATCACAAGTCACCAAAAATCAATTTTTCCTAACACAGCGGGAGGCCGTTAGCCTTATTACCAGCGATGCGCTCACATTGCTCAACAAAAATGCCAGAACATCAGAGGGTGATGAGAAAATCATCAAAGATGTCAGGAGCTTTTATAACGAAGATGGAGCAATTGTCTTTTACATTTTAGACTATGAGGATGACAAGGGATTTACATTGCTGTCTGCCGACAGAAGGATGAAGCCAATATTGGCATTTTCCGATAAAGGTGCGTTCGATGAGAAAACGGACAATCCCGGCATTCAACTGTGGTTTGATATCGTAAAGGAGACTTACAAAGGAGCTCAGCGGCAATCAGAAGCGCATATTGATATCGTCAACTATTGGAAACAACTCGAACAAATGCCAGACGGCGGAAGAACAACCGACGAGCCAATTTACACTGCGGAAGAAAGCTGCGAGTGGTTCGTAACGCACCCGATACCAGCCAATCTGACGATCCAGCATTTGACGCACAACATATCCAGATGGCGACAAGGCACCGGGTATAATGCATTTTGTCCAGCAGGTTTGTCAGTAATAAATTGTAAAGGAGATTATTCATGCAGTAAGGCGCCAACTGGTTGTGGCCCAGTTGCTGTTAGCCAGGTTTTACGATATCATCACAAACCCGTGACTGCAAACGGGCATGCATACTCATCAAATATGTTTACTGCTATGCCAATGGCCGCACCTGAACTATGTGTACCTGTTAACGCAAATCACATAAATTTAGCACAACTCTTACGTGATGTTGGGAAGGATTTGGACGCTGTTTATAACACGATTGTCCCAGCGTTAGGAATTCCTTTGTCAGGAGCTGGCTGTCAAACTTGGAATATTCCCGGCCACATTGATAATTTTTTTTCAAATCGTGGATATACCTCGTTCGATAAAGAGTTTTTTACAAATTCCGGCATCATAAATTCAGAATTGCGAGCCAGCAGACCGGTCATAGTCTTCGGTTCGAATTGCACTGCTTGTGCACCAAATCAGCATATTTGGGTTATGGATGGCATCAAGGATCTGTACGCAATTTTCAACGATCAAAACGGTTTTTGTTACGAAAATCATGCGATTTACTATCAAATGAACTGGGGTTGGGGAAACACTGCGGAGAACAACACCTGGTTTGCCTACACAGGCATTGCAGGTGGAGGAATTTTATACAATAGTTCTAATATGAGAGCATATGTCGTTCAACCTTAGCAATTAAAAGATGAGAACTTTCATACTAATGTTTTATATCAACCTGATGATCGGTTGCTATTCAAAAAATCTTGGTCCACGGGGGGATGTTATTGGAAATGGTGGTGATGGAATAACTGGCTATTGGAAGCTGTCGAAATATGAGGTCAGGGGAAAGTCGGCTAGCGTATCTGACGCTTCTGGGAAGCAGTTTTTGGTCACGGAAAGGGGATACATGGATCATGATAGTGCAAGAGTTTACTTCTATCGGAAGGGAATCGATTATCGGGTGTTTTCATTTTATAATGCTGCAATTGATAGCACAGACAGGTTTCTTGGTGTGCTATACAATTACGATTTCAACAAAAAGACCAAGCAGAGTGCTTTCTATTACCGAATGAACGAATCGGTCGGCTTTTTGGCGGTCCTAGACCAAGATATCACCGCAGGCATTACAACCAAATTGAGATTAAGCAACATCATGAAAAGTGAAACCTATAAACCGGAACTTGACACGCTTCGTTACATATACGAACCGACAAAAAAATTCAGATGAGTCAATTATGGTGTCAGGAGATCTGATCTACAAAATTTGACGAGTCTACTTCTTCCCATACTTTTCATTCACCTGACTGTAAAGATCTGCGGGAACCGGTGAGTTAATTGCGGGGACTTGGGGCTTTGGCCTTACCCAGTCGAGGTAACCTTTACCCCAGGCGTAGGCCAGGCCGAGAATGAGAATTCCGATGAAAACGGTCATTTCCGCAAGGGCGAACCAACCCCATTGGCCGTTTGTCTGCGCAATGAGATCTTCGTTTCCAAAAACGACGGCCCAGGGAAACAGGAATAAAAGCTCGACTTCAAATAACACAAAGATCAGAGCGATCACGTAGAAGCGAACATTGAATTGAATGTTTGCATTGCCGAGCGGGTCTTCGCCGGATTCATATGTTGTTAGTTTTTCTTCGTTTGGCTGGTGGGGGCGCAGGAATTTTGCAATGGTCAGCATCAGGCCTAACAGGGCAATTGCTGCAAGTATAAAGAGTAATATGTAGCCAAAATCAGAGATCATAATTCGGGACTCGTTTGCACAAAGCTACTGATTTTAGCGTCTTGACGGCGTTTTTGAAATGAAAACCTTGGAGATAAAACAAAAATATTGAGGCTGACCATTAAGAAATGAAACAAGATTTGTTTGAAGACGAACCGGTTGTTTCTTAGAAACTGAGCCAAATGGTCCTAACGCTTAGCCCGATTACCAATACACCAATGATGAGCATTAAAGGCTTGCGTTTGATCTTTCCAACAAGCATCGCACCGAAGGGAGCAGCAATAACACCTCCGATAATCAGCCCTGAAACAACCTGCCAGCTGCTTACACCCGTGAAGATGAGGAAGGTAACACCGCTTGCAAACGCAATAACGAATTCAGCAGCATTTACAGAACCAATCGTGTAACGGGGATCACGACCCTGACCGAGCAAAGTGGAAGTAACAATCGGACCCCAGCCACCGCCACCTATGGAATCCAGAAAACCTCCCGCAGCCGCGAGGATGCCAATTTTCTTGGTTTTATTTTTAACCAGGTTTTTTTGCAGCGCTTTTCTGATGATAATCAGACCGAGAATGAGCATATATGCTGCAATGTACGGTTTCACAATGTCGCCATCAATAACATCGGAAAGGAGATACGCACCTACAATTGCCCCGATTACACCCGGAATTAAAAGGCTTTTGAAGAGCTTTTTGTTGATATTTTTATAGCGAAAGTGGGAAATAGCAGAAGCACCGGTCGTGAACATTTCAGCTACGTGCACGCTTGTGCTGCTGATCGCGGGTGGGACGCCCAAACTGAGCAGAAAAGAAGTGGAAGTTACTCCGTAGGCCATGCCCAATGCGCCATCTACAAGCTGTGCAGCCAATCCAACCAAAAGATACAACGCAAAGTCGCTCCCGATAAAAGTATTTACATCTTCCTGACTAACTGATAATGAGCCATGTACGAAAAATAGTGTGGATAGTAGAATCACAATAATAGCGGGAACAAAATACCAGCCTGATATTGTGGGGAGTTTAAGCGAGAGCACTTTTGTAAGCATTACTGTTGGGTTATTTAGTATCGCCGTTGAACAGGAAGTTACAAAAGTAGTAAAACTATTTAATCTACGTAATTAATAGATTATTAAAATTTTAGCAAAGGTTTGTTTTACCAAATGATTTTTAAAAGAGAAACGCCCTGTGCAGGCAATGCGAAATTCAGCTGGATTTGACCATTCTCAACGTTCATCCATCGCGGAGAAGTCAATGTTTGTAATTGCCCTGCGCTTTCCAGAACCGCTATTTGCTCTTCGGTCGGCTTCTGCGGAGAACCCATTTTTTTCCAGACTTCATATGCGTTGCTATGTTCCTGATCGATCCGGTAATGGTGCACCTGGACGCGTTTTGCACTCAGTCCGTTGAGTTGAAGATTGACTGGAGATGGCGCAACAATTTTATTGTCATCGTGATAATTCCAAACCATAATAGCCGCCTCCTCCACATTTTTTGTGGCAAATGCGTTAATGTCCCGTTCTCCCCGCACACTTTCCTTTTTCAGTTTTTCAAAGTTATAGGCAAGATCTTGTTTTACCTCGACGCGATTTCCATCCATCATTCCAAACATTCTGAATACATTTAAAACGGGCTTGTCAACACCATTAGTCGTCAAATCCCGGAACCCCCTGAACCAGGGCTGATCCTCAAACTCAAATGCCCAGGTCACTGCACCGAGTAAGTTGACGCCCCGCGCGTCGGCCAGCTCATGCTTCCGGGCAAATGATGCTGCCGTGTAGGCGGAATACATGGTCCCGTTGCGGTAAGCGTTTTGCGGATGAAGGTCTTCTGAGCAGGCGGCGCAACCCTCTGGATCCGATTCGCCGATGATAATGGGCAGGTTTTTGAGGGCAGGATAGGAAGCGACGATTTCGAAGCCTTTGTCAATGTCTCTCAATTGTGTCCCCATGTCCATTCTTACAATGCCGTCTACAACTTTGGGATTGCCTTTTGCGTGAAAGGTTATAAAGTCAAGTGGTGAACCTGTTTTGCCAGTCACGTAATTTTTCCCGCCAACGACGTGATCCAGGAAAGTCTTGAAAAATTTGGCCGAAACATCCCAATTGGGTCCGGTAACTTCCGGTCCACCTATTTTTGCGGTAGGCAATGCACGTTTTACAGCGTCGGCGGAATAATCGTATAATTTAATGTATTCCTCAGTTGTGCCTTTCCAGTAGCCGATATTGGGTTCGTTCCAGAGCTCCCAATACCAGGTTTCGACCTCCTCTTTTCCATACCGCTCGATTGAATGTTTCACCCATTGGAACACAAGCTCGGCGAATTTTTTGTAATCATTAGGGGGATAAGCCCAGCCCGTATAAATGTCATTATAATTATCGCCTGGCTTCCAAAAATGCCTGTAAGGCTGCGGTTTACATGATAACGCTTCCGGCATAAAGCCAATCTGCGCGATTGGCCGCATGCCCCTTTCAATATAAGTGTCAAAGATTTTGTCAACTACCGTCCAGTCATACACCGGATTTCCTTTTTTGTCTTCAGTATAAACATTGGTCGAACCCCATTTCAATGCCGCTACGCCATCACCTGTCACGAGCATGCTGTGTGCGCGTACATAAACCGGGATTTTACTGAGCTGCGAGATTTCTGTTAGCAATTTCTTGCCATCTTTCATATATGTATAATTCGGCTCATCATAACCAAACCACGCCCAAATCGGCTTCGCCGAACCCTTTTCGACATTTAGGTTGACTTCAATCGTGACTGGTTTTTGCTTTGTTTCCTGCGCATTGATAAGATGAGAGCCGAGTAGTAAAAGAAATGAAACAAGTAATTTTTTAAATGACATAGAGCTGCGCGTTATAGCTAATACCCAGAAGTGGTGATTCGCATTGGTAAGGATATCCACTTAAAAAACTACTAGCGCTGACATAGAATTCACCAATTTCCAGCCCAGAAACTTGCTCCGTTAAATCCGCTTTGCATGAGGAGTTTTGCTGCCAGGGTGCTTCTTTTTCCTGTTTGGCAGTAAAACACGATCGTTTTGTTGGGCGGCAATGTTGAAATAATGTCGGGGATTTCGGATAGGGGAATGTTCACTCCGCCGAAATTGTCTGCCTCAAATTCATTGTACTCGCGTACATCTACCAAATGAATTTGACCGGGATAGGAAGTTTCTATACGCTCAAATTCTTCATAAGTCATTTCGCTGGGTTCTGCTAGCGGATCGTTTTTTAAATTGGCAGATTCCTTAGTCCTGGGGGTTGGAGGACTGGTTTGTTCAGATCGCGAAAATTCGAAAATATTTGTAGTATTGGTCAAAGCATTCATGACGAGCAGCCTGCCGGATAATGCGTTGCCGATTTCACAAATGATCTTGATCGCTTCATTTGCCATGTAAGTGCCGATTATGCCAGGCAAAATGCCGATCACGCCAGCTTCCGCACAGTTATCTCCTTCTTCTGCATCGGGGAAAAGACAACGGTAAGTAGGGCCGCCCTTATAATTAAAAACGGAAACCTGCCCTTCAAAACGAAGTATGGAGCCGAAAATCAATGGTTTGTCAAGTTCTACGCAAGCGTCATTGACCAGATAGCGGGTAGGGAAATTGTCCGAGCCATCGATAACGAGGTCATAGTTTGCAATGATTTGGTTCACATTATCCTCCTGCAGGCGGACTTGGTGGGGAATGAGTGTTACGAAAGGATTTTGAGCTTCTAATTTTTCGACGGCAGCAAGGACTTTACTCTTTCCAACGTCGGCTGCGGAATAAAGAATTTGCCGGTGCAGGTTCGTCATATCCACAACGTCATCGTCCACAATTCCAATGTTCCCGACACCCGCAGCAACCAGATATTGCAGCACCGGACAACCCAGACCACCTGCTCCAACGACCAGCACCTTGGCGGCTTTCAGCCTTTCCTGGCCAATAAGCCCCATTTCGGGCAGCAATATCTGTCTGCTATAACGCTTGCGTTCCTGTTGCTCAAACATATTAATTGAAATTTATTGAACAAAAATCTGGTCCCAATCCTTCCAAACCGGTTCATAACCACTTGCCCGGATCATCTCGGCAATTTGGGCCGGAGTGCGTTCGTCTGAAATCTCAAACTGTTCCAGCGACCCTGGTTCAACTGCGTAGCCGCCCGGATTTGTTTTGGAACCCGCACTGATAGACGTAACGCCAAGTCGAATGCAATGATCCCGAAATTGCTCAGATTCACGTGTCGAAAGAGAGATTTCCACTTCCTCGTTCATAATCCGGTACGCACAAATCAGCTGTACAAGCTCCCGATCGGTCATTTCTACCTTCGGTTCAAGCCCGCCGGAGAATGGCCGCAAACGGGGAAACGATAAACTATAACGCGTTTGCCAATAGGTTCGTTCGAGATATTGCAGATGTGCGGCGGTAAAAAAACTGTCTGTCCGCCAATCTTCCAGCCCGATCAGTACACCAAGTCCCATTTTATGTATTCCTGCTTGTCCAAGTCTGTCCGGCGTTTCCAGGCGATAATTGAAGTTGGATTTTTTGCCCTTTGGATGGTGCTTTTTGTAATCTTCCTTGTGATAGGTTTCCTGATAAATCAAAACCGAATATAGCCCCAGCGCTATCAATTCCTCGTATTCAGCTGTTTCCAATGGTTGTACTTCCATCGAAATCTGTGAAAAATAAGGCCGGATCAATTGGATCACTTCTTTGAAATAAGCCGTATGGACTGTCTGATTTGCCTCACCGGTCACAAGCAAGACGTGGTCATAGCCCAGCGATTTGATCACATTTACCTCACGCAGAATTTCATCCTGCGAAAGGGTTTTTCGCCGCACTTTGTTATCCAGGCTAAATCCGCAGTAAGTGCAAATGTTCGTGCATTCATTTGACAAATAAAGCGGAATGTACATTTGCATGGTTTTGCCAAAACGCTTTTGGGTCAGTTTGTGGCTGAGTTGAGCCATTGGTTCCAGGAAATTAGCTGCCGCAGGAGAAATGAGCGCTTTGAAGTCTTCTAATGTTCTCTTTGAAGCCAAAAGCGCTTTTCGAACATCATCATCCGTTTTGGAATAAATGCTGGCCTTAACCTCCTCCCAATCGTACGCCTCAAATTTGTTTTTAAAGCTCATAATCCAAAAACGCGGTTAAGGGACTGCTGGCCACAGCATAATGTTCCTGATTTCCCAAACGTGCTTCAAAAGCCATGCGCCCAGCTTTCACAGCCAATTTGAAAGCATCGGCCATCGCCACCGGATCACCTGCGACCGCAATGGCCGTATTGACCAAAACGGCATCAGCACCTATTTCCATCGCTTTTGCAGCGTCCGACGGGGAGCCAATTCCAGCATCTATAATGACAGGAACATTGCTTTGCTCAATGATAATTTCCAGAAAATCGATTGTTTTCAAACCCTTATTACTGCCAATGGGGGAGCCGAGGGGCATTACTGCTGCTACGCCCACTTCTTCAAGTCTTTTGCACAAAACCGGGTCGGCATGAATGTAGGGCAGGATTACAAAACCTAATTTTACCAATTCTTCCGCAGCTTTGAGCGTTTCGATAGGATCGGGCAGGAGATATTTTGGGTCCGGATGGATTTCGAGTTTGAGCCAGTTGGTTTCCAATGCTTCCCTGGCCAGTTGCGCTGCAAAAATTGCTTCTTTCGCAGTTCTTACACCGGATGTGTTGGGTAAAAGATTGATATGCGGGTGTTTCAAATGCAGCAGCATGTCGTCCCCGGCATCATTCACATCCACGCGGCGCAGTGCGACGGTAACCAGTTCAGAACCCGAAGCCAGCAGCGATTTTTCCATTAACGCAGCGGAACTGAACTTTCCAGTCCCTGTAAAAAGCCGCGATTCAAATGATTTATCTGCGATTTTCAACATAATATTTCGTCAAGTTTTTGGACTGTTTCCTTTGGTTCTTTTGATTGAATCAATGCAGAGGACATGGCAACGCCGTGTAAACCTGTTGCCAATAATCCGGGAATGTCATCAGGCAAGATGCCGCCAATAGCAATGATCGGGATCTCAATGTTCGTTTTGACCAGCCTTTGCATCAACTCGTCATAACCTCCCAATCCCAGGATCGGACTGAGATTCTGTTTCGTTCCGGTAAAGCGAAATGGCCCTAATCCAATGTAATCCGCACCTTCATTTACCCGCAAAAGAATGTCTTCAAATGTGTTGGCCGTGCCGCCAATAATCATATTGTGACCAACAATTTTCCGGGCTTCGGAAATGGGCATATCGTTCAAGCCCAGATGTAATCCATGCGCATTCACCGATCTTGCAATGTTCGGGAAGTCGTTGATGATCAGCTTCGCAGTGTAACTGTCACACAGTGATTTAGCTGCTGTCGCTATCTCCAAAATCTGCGCTTCCTCCTGATTTTTGACCCGTAACTGAATCCATCGGCAACCTGCTTCCAATGCAAGCCTTATACTTTCCAGATGGCTCATTTCAGCTGATTGACTTGAAATGAATTGCAGCTTTTCAATTTTCTTGAGATCTGATTTCAATTGCCGGGGGCCTAGGCCCCCGGCAATGTTTAAAAATTGAAAATTGGAAGAATGCCAGATCGCCCCTAGCATGGCGGCGCCGTCGAAATTCATTTCTTTGATTTTTTCAATATTCGAATGAGCAATTCCTCCGATAGCGATCACTTTGACGTTTTTTTGCTCATTTTTCAAATAAAAATCATCGTGGATAACGCGCTGATAGCCTTTTTTGGAAATACTATTGAAAACCGGCCCGAAAAATGTATACTCAAACGCGGTAGAAAGCGCATTGAGCTCGCTAATGTCATGAACGGATGTGCTAAGCTTAAAACCGGCATTTTTCAATTTTTCCAACATAAATTCAGGCGTGCCTTTTCTCAGGTTTTCTGGGAAATGCAGTCTGTTGATCCCGAATTGCGCTGCGAGTTCATGATGCGTATGCAGTGCAATTTTGGGATAAAATTCAGGGTCGATTTCTCCTAATAACCGATTCAAATCTGCAACATTGCCGTCGGGTTTCCGGAGGTGCAGGCGCAGCATTCCTTCCCTGAAAAGCGCGTTAATCCGGTGCGCTTCATGGGGGATAAATTCGGGATGCGAAATGGCGATTATTTCCATTTATAAGTAAATCTGACTGCCCAGACTGGCAAATTCGCGTGATTTTTCTTCCATACCCTCTGCAATTGCTTCTGCATTGAGATCATGCTCTTCCGCATAATCGCGCACATCCTGAGTGATCTTCATCGAGCAGAAATTGGGGCCGCACATTGAACAGAAATGCGCAATTTTGGCGCCTTCTGCAGGAAGCGTTTCGTCATGGAATGATTTGGCTGTTTCGGGATCGAGCGAAAGATTAAACTGGTCTTCCCAGCGGAATTCGAAGCGGGCTTTGCTCAATGCATTGTCGCGATATTGTGCCCCGGGATGCCCTTTGGCCAAATCCGCTGCGTGAGCTGCGATTTTGTAAGTGATCACGCCGTCTTTTACATCCTTTTTATTGGGTAATCCCAAATGTTCCTTTGGTGTAACGTAACAAAGCATCGCCGTCCCGAACCAACCGATCATGGCCGCGCCGATCGCTGATGTAATGTGGTCATAGCCAGGTGCAATGTCGGTTGTTAAGGGTCCCAATGTATAAAATGGAGCTTCCTGGCAATGTTCCAATTGCTTCTCCATATTCTCTTTGATCAAGTGCATAGGGACGTGGCCAGGACCCTCAATAATGGTCTGCACATCGTGTTTCCAGGCAATTTTGGTCAGCTCGCCCAATGTTTCCAGTTCGGAAAATTGTGCGGCATCGTTTGCATCTGCAATGCAGCCGGGGCGTAAGCCATCGCCGAGTGAAAATGCGACATCATAGGCTTTCATAATCTCGCAAATTTCCTCAAAATGCGTGTATAGGAAATTTTCCTTGTGATGCGCCAAACACCATTTAGCCATGATAGAACCACCCCGGGAGACAATTCCGGTCAGCCTTTTGGCCGTAAGCGGAATATAACGAAGCAAAACCCCGGCGTGTATGGTAAAATAATCGACGCCTTGCTCAGCTTGCTCTATCAGTGTATCGCGGAACAGCTCCCACGTCAGATCTTCCGCTTTTCCATTTACTTTTTCCAAAGCCTGATAGATCGGAACTGTTCCGATGGGAACGGGTGAATTGCGGATAATCCATTCGCGGGTTTCGTGAATGTTTTTTCCCGTTGAAAGGTCCATAATTGTGTCAGCGCCCCATCGACAAGCCCAAACGGCCTTTTCAACTTCTTCTTCAATCGTGGATGACACGGCCGAGTTTCCGATGTTTGCATTGATTTTAACCAAAAAGTTACGTCCAATGATCATCGGCTCACTTTCAGGGTGATTAATGTTTACCGGAATTACCGCGCGGCCTGCGGCAACTTCCGACCGCACAAACTCGGGCGTGATAAAATTAACCGGCGTATTTGCGCCAAAACTATGGCCGCGGTGCTGATGCGAAAGCGAGCCAGCCTTACCATTTAATTCCAACAAATTTTCCTGGATCCGCTGATTTTCACGGATCGCAATGTATTCCATTTCGGCAGTAATAATGCCTTTTTTTGCATAATGGAGCTGGGATACATTAGCACCCGCCTTCGCCCTGAACGGCTTGGTAATGTGTGCAAAACGCAATGTGTCCAGTGACGGATCCGAAAGCCGCTGTTGTCCGTAATTGGAACTGATGCCTTCCAGTTGCTCCACATCCTGCCGTGCTTTAATCCATTCCGACCGCAATACCGGCAAACCTTTTTTGACATCAATTTCCACATTGGGATCAGTAAACGGGCCGCTCGTATCGTAGACGGTCACAGGCGCGTTTTTTTCAACCTGACCAGCTCTTCCATGCAAACGCGTATCTGTCAATGCAATTTCCCGCATCGCAACGGACACATTATGCAGGTTGCCTTTTACGTAAATCTTCCGCGAATTGGGAAACGGGTCTGTGGTCACACTGCCGCTTTGTGGCGTTTTCTCAGTTTTCATAAAATGTTGGATTAAGGATAAACAAATGGGGAGAATGGAGCCTAGCCGCCTTGCGTGGCGGTGATTAGCATCACACGGTCATGCTGTTGCAATGCATGAAAAGCCCAGGACGATTTGGGGACAACAGACTGATTGACAGCGACTGCTATCCCTTTCGCCTGTTCAGGAAAAAGAGCAGATAATAATTGCTGGACCGAGAGAGGCTCAGGGAATTCGCGCAGTTGACCGTTGATGATAATTTCCATTCTGAATCATGTTTTCGAGAAAAACTTCAGGAATGGACCTTTTGGGGAAAGATACATTGAGATACAATAGCAGTATCTCTTACTTTTCCCTTCGGCAGTACTAACTGCATCAGGTTCAAAGGGTATTATCTCAGTCCGCATATCGGGACACCCCTAAAGTTTAAGCAAAGCTATTCTAAAAAATGTATTTTCAAAAATCAACCATACAAAAGAGCTGCAACTGACGGATTGGGAACTATTTTATTTTAAGAATTATCGGGTAACTTTAAGGTTGTATTTACCAATTATATCGAACTACGTTACTTGATGGATCTTATTATCAGAAGCGCTGCTCCAAAGGATTTGCCATCCCTTTTAGAAATTATTAATCACGCCATTCTTAACACCACTGCCATTTACGATTATGAGCCGCGTACGATGGATCAGCAAAAAGCCTGGTTTGAGCAGATGTTCAATGATGGGATGCCTGTGATAGTGGCAGAAAGACAGGGCGAGGTAATTGGTTATGGCTCTTATAATATCTTCCGCCCTAAAATCGGCTATAAATTCAGCGTCGAGCATTCCATTTACCTTGATGAAAAATCGCGGGGAATTGGCGTGGGGGGCAAGCTTTTAGGAAGCTTGATCCAGCGGGCAAGGGAATCAGGCCTGCACAGCATGATCGCCGGCATCGACGCCGCCAACCGGGGCAGCATCGAATTCCACAAGCGATATGGTTTCGTGGAAAAAGGTTATTTAAAGGAAGTAGGGTATAAGTTTGACCAGTGGCTTGATCTGGTTTTTATGCAGTTGTTGTTGGAAGAGGATTGAAGGTTGTCAGCCTGAGCGGAATCGAAGGCGCGTTACCAAGCCAGTAACGCGCCTTCGATTCCGCTCAGGCTGACAAAGAAATGTTCAACTCAGCAACATTTTTCAATGTGCCCTTCCCGTTTCGACGTACGTCTCTTCATCTCCCGTTGGTTTGCCTTGCCACCAGGACGCCAAAATAGAGCCGGTAATGTTCATTAGTGGCCCGAATATGGCTGGTGCAAGCCCGACGGTTGCCATTTTCCCCATTTCTTTTGCTATGCCTGATGCGAGACCGCCGTTTTGCATGCCTACTTCTATGGCGATAGTGCGGCAATCCCTTTCGCTCATTTTGAATAAGCGGCCCGACCAGTAGCCTAATGTGTAACCCGATAAATTATGGATCAGCACAAGCAGGAGCAATGTTGGCCCGATTGTGAGTAGGCTGTCGCGGCCGGCAGCGGTAATGATGACGATGATAAATGCGATTCCGGCCATGGACACGATCGGCATGGCGTCGTCCAGCCACTTCGCTTTGCCGCTAAAAAATTTGTTAAACAGCAGACCCGCGCCGATTGGAATAATGACCATTTTGATAATGTCCCACATCATGTGCAATGTGTCAATCTGAACAAAAGCTCCTGCTAATGCGCTCATGAGCAGAGGTGTAACAATCGGAGCAAGCATTGTGGAGATTGCTGTGATGGTGATGGACAATGCAAGATTTGCCTTCGCCAGATACGAAATTACATTTGATGCCATTCCATTTGGTGAACAGCCAATGAGGATAATCCCTGCCGCTATCTCTGGTGGGAAGCCGCTCAGGTTTGCCAATGTAAAACCAATGGTTGGCATAATAATAAAATGGCTTACGACGCCGATTAACACTCCTTTTGGCATTTTTACGACGCCCACAAAATCGCCGAAGCTCATGGATGTGCCCATTCCAAACATAATGATCTGGATAAGCGGGGTAATCAATGCGGCCAGTTTGAAACCATTAACAGTTTGGAAATGCTGCGGATAGTAAAGGGCTGTGGTGACGGCAGCAAAAATTACTGTTGTATAAGTGAAACCTTTGAGTTTCTCGAAACCCCTGAAACTAACGGCCAGTGCCAGAAAAAATGCGATAAAGAAGGGACCGGCTTGCGGCAGGTTTCCAGACAACGCCAGAAACAGCGCTACAAGAAGGCATAGCCCGGCGATACCGGCAAGTAGCTTGTAAACATTCATATAATTATGGTTATAATGCTATTTAAAAAAGAACGCAAAAGTGCCCTGGCACTTCAAAAGATGAGGTTACCAGGTTCTTTTCTTCATGTATTCGTCTAATTCGGCGCGCTTCATCGGGATTTCTTTCGGATTACCGTCAAGCCATTTCAGGAACGCTTCTTTGAGCTGGTCCGTCCATTGATTGTCGATCTGACCCGGCGTGAATTTGCCTTCACGGAGCATTTGAAGTGCAAATTTGTCCCTTAATGTGAGGAACTCGGCGGTGAGGATCACTTTTTCGGCCATATGCGCAGGAATGAAAATTACGCCTTCCTTTTTGGCCAAAACCACATCACCAGGAAGCACAATAGCGCGGCCGATGCGGATGGGTGTGTTGATGCCGGTCAGGAAAACATCTTTCAGGAAAGAGGGGTCAAAATCTCTCACAAAAGCATTGAAACCCTCAATTTTAGAAAGTCCTTCCAAATCACGTACAGAAGCGTCAAAAACAACGCCGTTGCCTGATTTTGCAAAAATAGAAGTCCCTAAATTGTCGCCGATCAGTGTCCCGCTCGCGATTTTTCCAAAACCGTCGGCAACGTAAACATCTCCCTTCGAAAGCTTGTCGATGGGCCATGAATTGGTGTTTCCCAACACTCCATTCTTGTTACCACGGTCTTTTACCAATTTCTCAACATCCGGGCGCGAAGGCATGAACTGGGCTGTCAAAGCTCGGCCAGTGATGACTATATCGTCTTTTAAAATCTTCCAATTTCCATCGAACTGACAGTTATAGCCTTCATTCTGCAGCACCACCCAGGCCTCTTCAATCGAGATATTTTTTGCACGGTTGATGAGCTCGTCCGGGACCTTCGGGCGACCGTCCGGGAAGCGTTCGCCTTTCCATTCGGAGGTTAGGAAGATCAATTCTTCTTTGGGCATCGTTTGCGCCTGAGCGGATTGCAGGCTGCCAAAATTGAGGGCTAAAAGGGCTGTTAAACCAAAAAATTGTACTCTCATAATTCAATATAAAATTTGCGGCAAGGATTTATAAGCCAAAGATGCATCGAATGGCTTAATCATTCAAACTATCTTTTGGTAAGCACAAGTGGCTGCGTTAGTCCGTTTAAATCGTAAACCACTTTCCCGGCACGGATAGTAACCTCAGCTTCAAGCTTTTGCTTGCCCTGGATTTTTGTCCCTGTATAATCCCAGAAACCGAATGTCCCTGTGTCGTTCAATTGAAATTTGCCGTCCAGCACCCTTAACACGGTCACGTCTGCACGCGAACCGACTGAAAGGTTACCAAGCTCCTCCCTGTGTATCGCCTGTGCAGGCGCCCAGGTGCTGGCTTTGATTACCGCCGGTAAATCCATGCCCATTGCAAGGAATTTCGACATAACATTCAGCATATCTTTCATAGCATTGTTCATACTGCCGGTGTGAATGTCGGTGCTGATAGTATTTGGATAAAAACCACTTTTAACCGCTGGAATGGCCTGTGAAAATGCAAAGCTGATCCCGCCATAACCCACGTCAAAAAGAATTCCTTTTTTTCGGGCTTCCATAACGAAAGGCTTGATCTTGCCCGTTTCCACATCTAAAATTGGTTCCCTGCTGCTCAGCTGCCCGAAGCAATGTGTGAAAATATCACCGGGACGCAAATGCTTCATGAACAATTCTTCAATGGGCAAAACAGGCTTGCTTCCGCCGAAATCGACCATTACCGGCACGTTCGCCAGCTTGCCGGCCTCAACAGCGCGGTCTGTTGGTGTCCAGTTGTAACCGTTATAATGCGCCAGTTTTATGCCGACAATGTAATCAGGATTTTCCTTTACCACTTTCGCAGTCGCAGCGGCGTCCATATCCTCTACATTCTGCTCGTAAGTGCCGCCTCTCATGCCTTCTCCTACAATGTTCAGGAATGCAAGCACGCGTGTTTTGGATATATCAATGGTTTGTTTTTTGAAATCCGGAAACGATTTCCATCCTGCGCAGCCAGCGTCCACAACCGTGGTAACGCCTGTGCGGAACGTAAAACCATCCGGTGGCAATGCATTGGGACCATTGCTGTAAGTCTGGTCCATTCTGGTGCCGTAGAAATTATGGGAATGGATGTCGATCAGCCCGGGCGTTACGAACAGGCCCTTGGCATTAACAACTTGCTTTCCTTCTTTGGCATCAATGTTTTTGGCAACGAGCATAACGGTGTCGCCTTTCAAGGCAACGTCCATGATCGCGTTCACATTATTTTTTGGGTCAATGACGTGTCCTCCTTTTATTACCACAGAATATTGCTGAGCTTTTACGGAGGTGAATGCGAAGAGAAGCGCAAAACAGGTTAAGCGTAATTTTTTGGTCATGATTTTAGGTTTTAGGAATATGGCACTCGATAATCAAAAGGAATTGAAGGGTTGTTTTTAATGCTGTTTGTGTGTTTAATGTTGAGGGTTTGGTATGAATAAATCAGACTCCCCGGTTTATGGCCGTGAAGTCTGATTGTGTTTGTTTTACATCACTTTATTTATCCCACCAAACCAGGCTCGAAAGTGTATTTACGCCGCCTTGTCTGTCTCTTGCTTCGTAAAAATTCACTTTGTTATACTGTTCTTCCGAATCCGGGATCACGAAGCGTGTTGGAATTTTTCCGCCGGTAAGGTTTCCGGGATAGTTGGTAGGGGTCAGCTTTGGATATCCGGTGCGTCTCCAGTTAGACCAGATTTCGTATTCATCTTCCAAAAATAGCGTTACCCACTTCTGCGTGCCGATCTGCTCCATTTTGTCAGCCAGCGTTCCGGCAGCTTTGAACGGATTTGCTTTCAGGTAAGCCGCAATTTTAGCATCGGAAATGACACCGCCTGCTCCGAACGCCGCCCATTGCTTCATGCCTGATATCACTGCACTTTCATATTCGGCAGCCGGTGTTGTAGCTGTATACCAGCCTCTTAGCCCAGCCTCAGCCAGAAGCAAGTGAACTTCTGCCGGCGTGAAGACCAATAATGGCGCATTGTATTTCAGGATCGTGTTTGGATTTGGTTCTGAATAAGAATCAAAGTCGGCAGGCAAGGAGTTGAATGCGGCGTTGGGCATTCCTTTTTGCAAAGCAGTGGCTGTGTCAGCGACGTAAGGTGCAGTTGCGGAAGCTTTTGTCCAAACAACGGAAATCACATTCAAACGTGGATCTTTTGTTGTTTTCAGATGGTCAACCAATGTTTTGGCCAGTTTTCCACCTTCCACATTATCGCCACCAGGAGAAACGTAATCTGTGGACATTAAGCCAGCGGCAATAAAGTTTCTGCTCGCCGTGATGGAACCGTCCACGTATGCGATTGTTGCAATGTCCGAATCGGAGGTGATGACACCGCCGGCGATGGCTTTCTTCACCCAGGTTTGTGCCGAAGCGGCGTCCACTTCGGTAAGGCGCATTCCCAGGCGCAACATTAATGAATAAGCAAACTTTTTCCACTTGGCAATGTCACCACCATAAATAAGGTCGGAAGTGCCAAATGTAGGCTGAGCTGCATCAAATGCATTGATTGACTCTTCCAGCTCTTTCAGCAGATCTGCGTAGATAGCCTGTTGCGTATCGTATTTGGGCGTGAAGTTTTGGCTCGAAAGCGCTTTTCCAGCGTCAAAATAGGGGATATCACCATACAAATCAGTCAGTCTGTGAAACAGATAGGCTTTCCAGATGCGGGATGCCGACAGCTTGTTAACGTCCGCCGGATTTTCCGAAACCGCTTCAATCACCTGTGTAATGTCAATCACAGCGCCCTGGCTCACCGGATCGCCTCCGTAAAGTTGCCAGCTTCCCTGGCTGTAACCGAAATTGAAATACTTATCACCTGCACCAGGTACTTCTTTGTAAGTGGCGAAATGCTGCATGGAACCACCGATTGTGAGATAGGCAGCACCTGTGAAATTGTTGCTAACCGTCACCAGCTGCGCACGCGTGAAGAGAAAACCCGGCACCACCTCGGTTGAGGCATTGGGATTTACATTCATTTCTTCAAAACCATTGTCGCAGGAGGCAATAAACAGGGCCGGAGCCAGATATAGGACTTTAAATAACTTTTTCATATTCACTAAAATCTTTTTTTAATGATTAAAACTTCACTGTGAGGTTCACACCCAAACTTCTCGTTCTTGGAACCCCGAAAGCTTCCAGACCCTGCGCATTGCCATTGGTGTAGCTCGATTCGGGATCGAAATAATTGTTGCGCTTGTCTTTGTAAAGCAGCAGCAGGTTACGGCCCACAAGTGACACGGATGCAGCCTGCAGTTTCAGGAATGAAAGCTTGCTAACATTCAAATTGTAGCTCAGGATCACCTGGCGCAACTTGATGAAGTCATTGTTGAAAGTGAAAATGCCCGTGTAGTTTTTGTCATTGTCGTAGTAAGTATCCACATCCTTTTTCTCCCATAATTTCGTAAAAGGAGCTCCCTCAGGCGTTACACCCGTTACAGTCACGCCTGTTTCGCGTCCCGGAAGTGTTTCTTTCGGCAAACCAAAACGATAGGCATACTGATACATGTTGGAGTAAACCACGCTACCGAATTTCCCATCGACGAGTATATTCAGCGAGAAGTTTTTGTATTTGAAATTATTGGTGATACCCATCGTCAACGGAGGGATACCATTTCCCAGTTTTTCAAGATTGCCTCTTACCGCGTAACCGCTGGCTGTGTTGTAAACGATGTTTCCGTTGTCATCAGTCTTTTTGTTATAACCCCAAACTTCACCGTAGGTGCCACCCACCACGTTGTTGATCAAACCACCGCCAACGCCGGTTCCGATGCTGAGACTGGGCAGGTTATCCGCCAGTTTCACAATCTTGCTTTGGTTGTATGCCATGTTGTAGCTGATATCCCAGGCAAAATCATTCTTACGAAACGGTGTTGCTGTAAGCAAAAGCTCTACGCCTTTGTTACTCAATTCCCCTACATTCAAAAGTGCCTGGGTGTATCCCGACGACGCGGCAATGTTGCTCTGTACAATGTCGTTGGTCGTCTTACGGTTGTAAAAAGTAAGGTCAAGACCAAAACGGTTGTTCAAAAACCGCGCCTCTAAACCCGCTTCATAAGTGGTTGAAGTAAGGGGACGCAGATCCGGGTTAGGAACGAGCGCAGAAGCAAGCTGCTGCACGGGACGACCATTGTGGCCGCCTTGCGCCATTTGGTAACTCTGGTAAATTCTGTAAGGATCAACATTCACAGCACCCACCTGAGCCCACGAAGCGCGCAGTTTTGCAAAGCTGATTGCAGATGGCATGTCAATGGCCTCAGAAAGGATCACTGTTCCACCGATTGCAGGATAAAAGATGCTGTTCTTGGATTTGTTCAAAACAGAAAACCAATCCTGTCTGCCGGACATCGTCAGGTAAGCCAATCCTTTGTAACCCAAATCCACAGATCCAAACACCGAATTGATACCGCTTTTGCGATAATTTGGTGTGGTAGTAGTAGTAGCGAGATTGGTAAAGCTGTAAAATCCCGGGATCGTGAATTCTGCGCCTCTGTAAGCCATTTCGTCGTAAATGCTGCGCTGCGTGTTACCGCCCAGCAATGCCGAAAAACTGAAATTTTCGAACTCCTTATTGTAGTTTAATGTCAACATTCCGTTCGTCTCAGACGAAGTCGTGCGGTTTGACTCGTACTTTCCAAGCGGTTCGTATGCATTGGCCGTTGGTACTACGAATTCGTATTTGAAATTGTAGTAATCCTGGCTCACGCTTCCTTTGATAAACAGGTTATCCAGAATGTCGTAGCGAATGTTGGCCTGGCCCAGGAAACGGTTTTTGCGGTCGTCGTTTTTGAATTTATTGATAACAAAATAAGGGTTTGGTGCGGCTGGAACCGGGTTCCATTCCACTTCCTTGCCTGTTGTCGGATCGAAGCCGGGAGAAAGGCTTCTGATATCTACTGTATTGGCAACCAAATGCGTTGCCCAGTGCAGGTTGTAATCCGCATAACCCACTTTCGGACGGTTATGGCCGTCTTCAATGTTGTATTGCACAACCGTTTCGATGCTCAGTTTTTTACCCAAAAAAGCATTCACGTTCAAGTTAGCAATCCTTCTGGTGAAGTCGGAATTAGGGACGATGCTGTTTGATTTTGTATTATTTAAGCCAAAACGAAAATTGATCTTATCATTACCGCCCGTGAAAGCGATGGAGTTGATATAGTTTGTTCCGGTTCTGTAAAAGTTTTTAAGATTATCTTTCTGAGGCGAATAGGGACGCATCTGGCCGTCAAACTGGATCACGTCCGTGCCGTCCATTCTTGCGCCATAAGACAAGCGGCCTGAGCTTTTTGCCTGCGTTTGGGTCATAGGTTTTACACCATCCACACCCTGTCCGTATTCATATTGCCAGTCGGGAATGATAGAAAGGTTTTCCGTCGTAAAGTTGCTGTTGAACTCCACACCAATGCCTTTTTGCGCACGGCCTTTTTTAGTGGTGATCAAAATAACACCATTACCCGCACGTGCACCGTATAACGCCGCAGCCGGGCCGCCTTTCAAAACGCTGATGGACTCAATGTCGTCCGGGTTGATACCACCGATCCCGTCACCGCGGTCAGTGTTGTTACCATTTCCGTCAGAAGCATTGCCACCGCCCGGAACGCTGTTGTCCATTGGCATACCATTGATCACATACAATGGCTGATTATTGCCGCTCAAAGATCCGTTACCGCGGATAATAATGCGGCTCGATCCGCCGGGACCTGTGGACATACCGGTTGCATTCACACCGGCAATTTTACCTGTCAGCGCATTGGCAACATTATTTTCACGGGCTTGTGTAAATTCAGAACCTTTCACTTCCGTCACCGCATAAGCAAGCGCTTTTTTCTCTTTTGAAATACCAAGGGCTGTTACAACGACTTCATTCAATGCTTTGGCTTCCGGTTCCAGTTTCACGGAAATCGTCGTCTGCGTTCCTACCGGCACCTCCTGGGAAGTGTAACCTACAAAACTGAAAATCAGGACGGCCGAGGCTACTTCTGCATCCGGAATTTCCATTGTATAATTTCCGCTTGCATCCGAAGAGGTTCCGCGTTGTGTGCCTTTTACCAAAACGCTCACTCCGGGAAGTCCTGCACCGGTTTCATCCGTTACGACGCCTGTAACATTGCGTTTAGGCGCGTCTTTTGATGAAGAGCCGGTTTCAGGTGCTCCTGTTTCGCGTTTTAAAATGATGCGGTCCTGCACCACTTCATAGGTTACTTTGTGCGGCGCGAGGATTTTTCCTAACACTTCCGATAACGCTTCCTCCTGAAATTTGAATGTATATTTTTGGCTATTGAAAATCTGCGGGTTATACATAAACTTAACCTTGGTCACACTCTCAATTCTTTCCAGTGCCTTATCGATTTCGGCATTGGCTAAACGCAACGTCACTTTTTGTTCTAAAACCCGCTGACCGCGTACGTCATTGGCGTGCACAAACGTGCTGACGGCGATAGAGAGTATGGCTTGATACAGCGTAATGCGCATGATTTTCTGTAAAGCATGGTGAAATTGTACTGTTTTTGACATAATTTTGATTTTTGTCGGGTTAAAATTCGGCATAAATGATTCCCACGGCCGCTGCGAGGCGAAGACCGTAAGAAGAAGCAAAAAGGGGATTAGCGGAGCCGGTGGTGTTGCAGCATCATCGGCTCAATTTTTAGGCAATGGATAATAGATTCTAGTCATAGGCATTCGGTGAATTTTACAGGGTTAATGAGGATCGTTAGTAGCAGCCGGTGCTGGTAATGATAATGCTGGCATCCAACTGCTCGTATTGTGCACCAATCGTTTTGCAGATCAGGTTTATTTTCTCAAACAGCGGCTCGTCCGATAAGGAGGCGGTCAGAAAACAATTTTTCATCACATCGGCATCGTGGATGATCTTGACACCGTAAGATTTCTCCAGCGTGGCAAAAACTTCGGTAATGGGCGTGCCTTTAAACTCAAATGACTGACTTTGTATCGGTAATTCCAGCAACTTCGGGTCCGGAACGAGGCTGCGTGTGAGACGTAACTCCTTGGGGGCGAAAACGATCTGCTGGTTTGGGGTTAGCACCATTCCTCCGAGCTTATCATCAGCCTGTTGCGTCGCAATCGCTTCTTTTGTCATTGGAAAAACAGAAACTCGTCCTGTTTTAACGACCACTTTCACTTCTTTATCACCTTCAAATGCGCTCACTTTGAAACTGGTTCCCAGCACTTTGGTTGCCAGCGTGTGTGCGTATACATAGAAGGGTTTGTCCGGGTTTTTGGCGACTTCAAAAAATGCTTCACCACTCAGGAACACTTCTCTTTTATTCCCTTCAAAATTCGTAGGGTAAGTAATGCGGCTTTTCGGCTGCAAGAGCACTGTACTTCCATCGGCCAGAACAATCAGACGCGCTTTATCGGTTACATTTTCTTCTTTTACCAACGGCTCCGTGATCTGGCTTAAAATCACCTTGTACTGATCCTGTTGCTGTTGAGATGGCGTTTGTTTGTTAAACCACCAGCCCGCAAACATAAGCAGCAAAATAGAAGCCGCCATATTGTACCAGTTTGGCCGGAAACGCCTCCAGATGCCTGATTTCTTCGCTTTATTTTCACCAATCGAATGAGATAGCCGGTAGATTTCATTGGCAATTTCATCCTCCGTAATTTGATCAAAAGCAGCTTCTGTATTAATGAGAAAATATCTTGCTTTTTCGACCAATTCGCGCTTGTCAGGATTAAGTTCCAGCCATTCAGCCCAGATAGTACCCTCCTCAGGATCATTATACAACGTCCAGCGTCGGAATGATGGATCAGCTGCGAGTTCCTCCGGAAGAAAATTGCGGTAATTGTGCATATCAGGCAAATAATAGTATGGCTAATTTATCTAAGGATGCACATTCATGCGGCCAATACTCTTTTTATAGAAATTATTTTTTGGAAGAAATCGCAGCGCCGGTTAACGAATGAGAGTGTGATTGTTAGCGCCGCCAAAATTCAAGCATTATGCCAGTCCCGGAGTGATATATTTAAGTAGCAAATGGAGTGAATTCCTGATCGGTCACATTGAAGAAATTCCACCGGTCATGACGCAAGGTGTTACCATTAACGAGGTCATAGAAACATCAATGATGCTCTAAATCTTTACACGGAATATTCCTTCGAAATAACAGTTAGCAATTAAACGTGCAGATCAACGCCAGCATGTGACTGAGAACCTGAATGTGGGATTTTAGGAACGAAATTGCTTTAAAGAGCAGATTAGCAACGGATTGGCGGTTGACTTGCATGAGGTCGGCAATCTGTTCGTTATCCATTCCTTCGAAATATTTGAGGAAAACGGCTTCTTTTTGGCGGCGTGGAAGTTCATTGATAGCAGACCGCACCTTAATCTGATTTTCAGAATAAATCTCACTTTGTTCAATCTCCGTTTCCACAGTTTGATAATCCGAGATCTGACCGATTTCGTCAATATCCAGCAGCGAATTGGCCGGATTGTTTCTGCGAAACTCCTGAAGCAGCTGATTGCGAAGCGCTTTCAGAAAATAAATGGAAACGTATTGAATGTTAATGGTCTGACGCTTTTCCCAGATATGGATCAGCAACTCCTGAATAGAGTCTTTGATAAACTCCCTGTCCGACGTGAAATTAGTAGCGTAATTGAAGAGTGTCCGATACTGCTTGTCTGCGAGTTGACAAAATGCAAGACTGTCCCCGGCCTGGGATTGTTGCCAGAGATTCAGAAGATAGACGTTCTCCTCAGCGATGCGTTCTCGTTTGTTCAAATCTTATTGGGGTCAGATAACAAAGTAACTGTTAAATCAGTAAAATTTAAAATATAAGAACGACTTTATTTTTTATTTTAAAATTAGATTCGGCTTAATTGCATTATATCAAAATATAAGTTTGCTTTTTGGTTGTTTGTTTGCTGTACGGCTGCTGGCAACCGTACAGCAAACAAACAACCAAAACCGCTATATATAAGCAATACAATCGATTTCAACCAACGAATCGCCCGGAACGCCGCCGTACACGGCAACTGTTGTCCGGCATGGGGGTTTTGAGCCGAAACGGCCTTTGTAGGCTTCGTTCATGGCTTTGTAGTCGTTCAGGTCGTGAAGGAAAACGCTGCATTTCAACACTTTTTCCATTGAAGAACCGGCTTTGATAAGCTCTTTTTCCAGCTCGTCCAGCACGTGCTTGGTGTGGGCTGTGATGTCACCTTCAAAGTGCGCGCCTTTTCCGGCGATGAACACCATATTATTGAACTTGGTATGACCTGAAAACAAGGGTACATCCTGATACATAACGACATCACCGACTTCCTTTTCGGGCGCCGCCGCGGGCGTTTCTGCGATTGCTTTGGAAGCGACTCCAATTCCAGCTACTCCGGCAACAGAAGCGAATAATTTTTTAAGAATGGATCTTCTTTCGGACATGATTGTATAATTAAGGTTATTAAACGGATATAATTACGATCTTTTTTTCTTGTTTCTCTTCGCCATTTTCTCGTTGGCAGGTAATGTCACTTTCCAAATGCTTCCTCCGGATTTGTTACCTCCCTGCTTGCCACCATACTCAATGATGTACAAATTGTTTCCAACCAGCAACGCGTCCGTAGGCGACGTGAAGCCATCGATAATGCGCGTTGTTTTTACTTTATAATTGTCAGTCGCTTTGTCATAGGCCATTTCCAGGTGCAGCAGGTCTCTTCCCTGCTTTCTTAGCGGACTCGGATTGGCGACGCCATTTCTTGGTCCGCCGGTGTAACGGATTACGAAACCATCCCCGGTAAGGTCTTTGCCCAGCTCATTTTTATTATCGAAAAACAAACCCAGTGGGGAAGAATGCGCATTGAATGTGCTTACCCCAACGCCGGTAGAATCTCCGTCAACAATCAAGCCCGTTTTCCGGTCGCGGTATTCGTTGGCGTCTGGTCCCATATTTTGTACGCCCGGACTGAATTTGACTCCCGCCGGCCTTTTCGGGAAATCGGGATCATGGTGAAAATACTTCATGAGCCATGCAAAAGCAAATTTGCTGAGGAATGGGTCCGTATCAGGATTGGGTTGGTAATCCGGGAATTGTTGCGGGTTATCAATGCCGCCCATTACCCATGGAAAACCGTAATGATGGCCTTGTCTTACCCAAAACATATCCTCAGAATGGTCGTAATCGCCTGAATTGGAGACTGCGAACAGATTTCCTTTCGGGTCGAATGCCATGTCATATGCGTTTCGAATGCCTTCGGCATAGAGATAACCATCTGCTTTCAATTTCTGTGTGTCAGTAGAAAGCAGGAGCTCTTTGGCGTCAATCGGAAAGCGGAAAATATTGGCGGTCAATGCATTATCGCGGGCATTTGGATATTCGCCACCATTGTCCTGCACCTCGCCGTGATCCGTTCTGGCGCCGGTGTTCACGAAAATATATTTTCCATCCGGACTGATCTCCAGTGCATTCCAGCCGTGGTCGAATGTTGTTTTGTTCGCGCCATATTCCACCGTATTGAAAACGACCGTCATTTCCGGCTTGGCATCGCTATTTTTCAGCTCATAGCGCACCATTCGGCCTTTATTTCCTTTGTTGTTATTGACATTAATGTTCCCGGCAAGGAATAATGTGTTTCCTTTGAATGCAGCGCCTTGCAAACGCGTAATGCCGTGATCCTCAGCGCTGAGAATTTTCTTGCTTTCAGGCTGATTATTTGTGGTTACTATCTTAAAAACATCCCCAAAAAAGGTTGTGTAATAGATGTCACCCGTCACAGGATTCTGAATAATACGGACCGCTTCCGGCTCGATCTTCATGTAATGCTCAATGGTAATGTCTTCCCGGAGCGATTTGGGGGTGTTCGTCACCGTTTCTTTGGGTTGCGCCCAGGCATTGAAGGCAACCGCTGCAACAAGCAGGGCGGTGAATTTTGGTTTGATAAAGCGGCTAATAGTCAACATGTTATAGTTAAAGTTCAGGATTTATTCAGTTTTGCCTAAATGCCGGATGTATGCCACGAGCTGCCATCTTTGTTCGTCGGTAAACACATCTTTAAAAGGGGGCATATTACCACGGCCTGTTGCGATTTTCCAGAAAATGGAGCCGTCGCTCTGGGCTTTAACCAATGTGTCGTGAAAGTTGGCCGGTTTTTGTCCCAGAGCACCACCGGCTGCACCGTCACCATAACCTGCGTCACCGTGGCAGGTTGCGCAGTAAAGCGTGAAAAGTTCTTCACCCTGTGCCAGTGTAAGCGGTTCTTCGTGATAAGGACTTTTGAGTGTGTCGGCCCATGCGGGTGCTTTCCAGGGATCCTGGGCAACGTGCGGATTAGAGTTTGTGGAGGAAAATCCTGCCAATATAATTCCAGTAAAAAGTATAAAACTTGCGGCTAAAATCTTATTTTTGAACATTAAATTATCAGAGAAACGTGGTTTATATTTTTTGCCTTTCTCCCTCCAACCCCTTAAAGGAACACTCAATTGCCGGAGAGTAATATCCGCTTAAACGAGGTTGGAAGGAGAAAAACGTTATTTCAAGCTATCCAGGGAAGATCTTGTTTTAGTCACTTCATCGACTGTAACCGCACTGGCACTGTTTCCGAAATTGCTCCTGATATGCGTCAGAACTTCTGCAATCTCATCATCCTTTAAAAAGCTGTGCTGCGGCATGACATTGTTGTAAGACTGCCCTTTTACTTCCAGCGGCCCTTCCAGCCCTTTCAGCAATACTTTTATAAGGCGTTCTTTATCGCCTGTTACCCATTCGGCGCCTCCAAGCGGTGGAAATCGCTGCGAATCGCCCATTCCGTTTCGCTGGTGACAAGCCGAGCAATACACGCTGTACACCTTTCCACCGGCAACAGGCTTATCTTTATCGAGATTATCGTTAATAATATCGGGCGTACGGATGTTTGACATGGATTTTCTCTTTTCCATTTTTACCAAAGCGGTTTTAGCAAATTTCTGCTTATTGCCTTTGTAAACGACTTTCCAGATTTTCCCTTTCTCCGTTTCGGCAATGTAAAGTGCGCCGTCCGGCCCCATAGCAAGTCCCATCGGACGATAAACGGCGTCGCTGACGTTTACAATCGGATCCACGCCCGCAAAACCGTCGGCAAAAACTTCATAATCGCCGGAAGGCTGGCCTGCCTTAAAAGGAACAAAGCCAATAAAATAACTCGATTGCGGATAAGGCGCGCGGTTTGTGGAACCGTGAAATGCTATGAATGATCCGTTTTTGTAACGCTCAGGAAAATGGTTTCCCTGATAAAAAAGAATGTCATTAGGCGCCCAATGGCCCGGAAATCCAATCAACGGTTTTTCATATTCACCGCAGCGCCCAACCTCATTTCCATCGCCGCCGTATTCGGGGTTGAGGACTTTTTTGCCTTGCATTTGGTCCCAATAGCAATATGGCCAGCCTGCGTGCGTGCCTTCTTTTATCCGCAAAAATTCCTCGGAAGGAAGCATTGCGCTTTGCCAGGGAGAAAAAAGCTGTGGGAACAAGCGCAGCAGATCGTCGCGGCCGTGTTGCAATGCATACAAGTTGTTATCCGCAAAGTTCCAGTCCAACGCCACTACGCTGCGCAATCCGGTTGCAAATTTTACGCCGTCTTTTTGTAGCTGGCCTTTTTTATTGGCATCAAAACGCCATATGCCGCCATGATCTTCGAGAATAGGGCAGGGGTCCATTCCACTGGATGACGGGATGCGGTTATCACCCTGGCAAGCATTGGAATTGGCACCAAAAGGCACATACATGAATCCTTTATCGTCAAAAGTCACGGGTTTCGCAATGTGCTCGTGCATGCCGTGCGCATGGTCGTCGGTCAGGATCACTTCTTCCTCACTCGTCGGAACGAGTTCGCCCGGATTTAATTTGTAACGATAAACAATCAGTTCAGAACTGAAATAAAGATATCCTTTGTAAATCCGCATGGCGGTTCCGTATGCTCTTTCCTTCGCCTGTCCGCCAAAACGCTTGATAATGTCCGCACGTCCATCGCCATTTGTATCACGCAATGCAATTACCGACTCACCTTTGTCCGCAAACCGGGCTTTTACATATATATCACCATTATCATTGACCGCAATGTGGCGCGCCCTGCCGGGCAGGCTGTCCACTACAACGGTCGCTTCAAAGCCGTCGGGCAAGAATAATCCCCCGTTTTTCGTATTAACAGGCACGTCCTGCTCATCGCCGCGCTGGGTAAAGCCCAATGCGAAGAGCAGCAGAAAGGAAGCTGAAAGTTTGAAAGAATGATAGCGCATTGTTTATGTAAAGAGGAGTTTAGGATTGCGGTCTGTTATTTCAAATAAATGGGTTTGGCAATGCCGTTAAGGTCATAGACGATTTTACCGCCCATGATCGTCATTTCACATTCCAGCTTTTCCTTGCCCTCCATTTTAAAACCGGTTTTGTCATAAAAGCCAAAATTGCCTTTGCGCATGGAAAAAACCGCAACATCGGCTATGGCGTTTTCAGAAATGTGTCCCAGGTTTTCTCTATGAATAACTTGTGCCGGAGCCCAGGTGCTGGTTTTGATGATCGTTGGGAGATCCATCCCCATTACATAAAACTTGGACATAATGCTCAGCATGTCCTTCATGGAGCCGTTCATGCTGCCTGTGTGTAAGTCGGTGCTGATTGTATTGGGATAAAAACCCTGCTTAATGGCTGGAATAGCCTGCGAGTAGTTGAAGCTTGCGCCGCCGTAGCCCACGTCGAAAATAATGCCGCGCTTACGGGCTTCAAGTACAAATGGACGCACCTTCTGTGCTTTTTCATCTACGATTGTCTCTCTTACATTGCCTTCCAGCAAGGTGTATGCGTGTGTAAAAATGTCTCCCGGACGAAGGTGTTTCAGAAACAGGTCTTCCAATGGCAACGGCGGTGTGCTTCCGCCAAAATCCACCATGACCGGCATATTAGCCAGCTTCCCGGCTTTAACAGCATTATCAACAGGTTTCCAGTCTTTGCCCATAAAATGCGCCACCTTGAAGCCGACCACATCATTCTTATTTTTAAGTGCGACTCCCGCAGCAAGTTCCGGGTTCATGTCACTCGTGTCCTGTTCCCAATTTCCGCCGCGCATGCCTTCACCCACAATGTTCAAAAAGGAAAGCACCCGCGTTCTGGAATTGAAAATCACATTCTTTTTGAATTCGGAGAAAGAATCCCAGCCCGCGCCGCCAGCATCCACGATCGTGGTCACGCCTACGCGGAAAGTGAAACCATCGGGTGGTAACGCAACCAAACCATTACTTAAATAATGGTTTGGTTCGGTTCCAAAAAACACATGTCCGTGAATATCAATGAGTCCGGGCGTGACATACATGCCTGTGGCATCAACGACCTGTCTGGCTTCCTTCGGATCGATATCCTTGGCAACCTTCCTGATCTTTCCTTCAAATATCCCCACGTCCATGATCTGGTTGAGGCTATTTTTTGGGTCAATGACCGTTCCGCCTTTGATCAATATGCTGTAAGTCTGCGCGTTAACGGCGAAGCTTACACTGCATATCAGCATAAGGATAAGCAGGGAGCTGTGTTTCATTTTTTATAGGGCTTAGGAATAGGTATTCTGGTAATGCAAAATCTTAAACAACCGCTTTCGACAATTCTTCTTTGAGGCGGGTTGCTACTATTTTCTCTTCACCGGGTTTCAGGCACCAGGTTGTGATGGTCAATGTATTGTTTTCGCCAGGCATGATCTCGATGGACGGATCGCCTTTGCGAAGGTTTTCCTGCAACAGTTTTACCGGCAGACTTACTTTTGCAGCATCCCAGGAGATTCTGAGGGTGGGCGTGTGGTTACCGAGTTCAGGTGCAAATGTTTCCACATTCACTCCGGCAACACTTTTTGCAGCATTACCAATGGTCGCAGCGCGGTCTTCCCACATTTTCCACTCTTTCTTGTGGTCCATTTTGACAAATTTTTCCAGCGCCACATACATGCCCAGGATCTCTTCCTTGTTCACTTTCATGCCGCGTCCTATTGTCGATCCGCGTGGAGGCATGCTTAGTCTGGCAGCATCTATCAGGTGTTTTTTACCCATCAGGATCCCTGCACTTTGGGGGCCGCGCATTGCTTTTCCGCCCGAAACGCATACCAGGTCAAAGCCCATATCATTGAATCGCCAGAGATTTTCAACCGGCGGAACGTCCGCAGCCATGTCTATCATGGTTGCGATGCCGTGTTTCTTGGCAATCTCCACCCATTGTTCGTGCTTGATCTGGCCTTTGTCGGATTGGATATGCAGGAACCAAAGCAATGCTGTTTTCTCATTAATGGCCTTTTCCAGTTCCTCAACTGTCTCCACCTGAATGATTGTGCAACCTGTGTTGGTCAATGCATGAGAATAGCCAATGTTATGGCCTTTCTGGATGATCACTTCGGATTTCATGCCGGTTCCTTCCAGGTGCGGCAATGCTTCTACTTTTTTGGGATCCATTCCGGTTAATACACCGGCCAGTCCTAATGTTAATGCGGAGAAACAGCCAGCAGTCACCACTGCGGATTCGGCGTGTGTTAATGCGGCTATCTTTTCCCCAACCTTGGTCTGAACCTCGTCCAGCATCATGAAATTTTGGGCTGCACCCTGGATTGTTTCAACAACTTCATCCTGCATCAGCGATCCAGTCATAGCCGTGTAGGTACCCGCGGCATTAATGAATGTTCTTATGCCCAGCTCCTTAGCCAGATTTCTTGCAGGGAGCTTGGCGGCGAAAGTTGCAGCTTCTGCACTGCCTTGTCCCAAAAATCCGCCTAACAACGGCACAGCGGACAGGTGCTTGATTAAATCTCTACGGTTTATCATGATATTGGAAAGGACTTGAAAAAGGTGATAAGGGCGTTAAAATCTATATTGACAGGATCAACATTTTAATGATGCAGGAAATGCATGCTGATACTCTTTTTTGTAAGATTATTTTTTTTGATAAATCAAATCCAGAAAATAAACTTTGGTGATTATGAATTTTAACGCCTTATTATTCTGATCAAATGTCTAGTCAATAAAAAATTGCTTCACACACACAGGCGTAGGCACGCTGATTTCCTTGCTGGTGTAAGTGAGCTGCCCGTTCTGCGGATTTCTTTTGAAAAACACAACATTGTCATTGTCACGGTTGGTCACGATGGCGAAATCTCCTTTCTGGTCTATCAGAAAATTGCGGGGATGTTTTCCGTGGGTCTCTGCGTGTCCGGCAACCGTCAACTTGCCTGTCTGCGCGTCGACAGCATAAATGGCCAGACTTTCGTGGCCGCGGTTGGAAGCGTATAGAAATTTGCCGTCGGGCGAGAAGTGAATATCTGCCGCGGAATTTTTACCTGTAAAATCAGCCGGCAGCATGGTAACACGCTCCATTGGAACCAGCGCGCCGGAATTTTTAACGATTTTGAAAGAATTAACAACAGAACCCAGCTCACCGGCGGAATAAGCAAAATTTCCGTTAGGGTGAATAGCGAAGTGGCGGGGGCCGTCACCTGCTTTTACTTCAACGTATGGCACAGCGCCCGGCGTAAGCTTTCCGGTTTTGGGGTCAACTAAGTAAATCATTATTTTATCAATTCCCAGGTCGGAAGCATAAATGTATTTGCCGTCTGCTGAGGGGATTACCGAATGCATATGCGGTTTTTGCGACGCTGCGCCTTTATCCTGAATGCTATCTGCCGCCGCGCCGATGGTCCCGTCTCCATTGAGCAGATAAACGCCCAACTGTCCGCTTCCATAATTGGATACATACAGAAACCGGCCTTTTGGATCCACGCTTACATGGCAAGGGCCTTTTCCGAGCGATGATTTCGAATTCAATGTCGTTAGTTTCCCGGTGGCGTCGATGGCATAGGAAGACACGGTGCTGTTGCCTTCGTTGGCGGAATACATGAATTTTTTGTTGGGGTGGAATTCCAGAAAGGAAGGGCTGTTTTTATTTACCAAAACCTGTAATTCTTTGTAGGAGAGGTTACTCCTGTCAAACTCGTATACATAAATGCCTTCGCCCTTCTGGGTGTAAGTGCCTACGTAAAGGATCTCTTTTCCGGATTTTTGTGCAAATGTCATGATCGCGGAGATTAAGCAAATGAATGTTAAAAAGGTATTGCGCATGGGTTAGGAAATTTGTGGTTCTATTCAAAAATCAATGTGCCGAATTTATTGAATTCGTGGAAGCTTCCGCCTGTTTTTTGCCAGGAGTAGTAAGCTGTATCTGCGTCGTAATCAATGCGGTAGAAATTGCCCCGCCATTTGGTTCCGGACTTTGGTGCGCCCGTGACCATGGGGCTCATTAATGTGTAGGGAATAAAAAATTCTGCTTTCCAGCCCTCCACCGACGCCATGCTTTTCTTTTGCCCGCCTTGCGCGCTCGTAGCGTGGTGCACGCGGTTTCGATCGTTGTAATGCCAGGCCTTCCAACCCTCGGTTTTTCCTTTGATGTTTGGAATTATGATCGGCAGCTCGTAATCCAGTGGCGAGAGTTCGTATTCCAGATAGATAGGCACCGAAGTGTCGGGCCAGAGAAAAACTTCAACCACGTCTTCTTTGAACAGCAAGCCAAAATCCTCCATAATGGTTGCTGTCAGTTTTGTATCTGTGCAATCAAAAAGGAAATATAAACCCTTGTCAGAGTAGAGAATTTTCACTTTCGTGGGAAATTGTTTTCCAGGCGCAGGCTGGTTGGGGCCTTTTTGAACGGTAATGTCAAATGCTTTGGCGGTGGCCCAGTTAGCGGCACTTCCTTCTCCGTCTATCTTGAAATCAGTGGTTTTCCTGATGACCATGGATGAGTCCGGGACTGCGGCGCGGGTAACACCGCCTGATGCAGCGAGGCTCGACGCTACGGCGCCCGTCAAAATTCCCGCCCATAGTGAAAGGAGGACGAATTTTTTCAACATTATTTTAAGGTTTAGGATGGGAACAGTTCCGGCCGGGAGGCTGGCTTCGGCAATTTCATTAGGTTTTTAGATATTACCAAATGATTATTTCTTCCCAAGGCTCCAAGCGCGCCAGCTTTTCCCTTTCCTGACTTCCTTTGGAATGATTATTTAAAGAGAAGCTCTTAACAAATCAACTGGAAACCATTTAACTTTTAAAATTATGATACGCGAACGAGGAGAACCCGCAATAGCTGATACAAGCAAACCAATTCTGGAAGCACCCGTGGTTCCGGATTTCCCGACGAACACGCAAAAAACACGCTCAGTAGCCGATGATCCGGACCTGGTTGGCGGTGACGATGACGATCTGGACGGAGATGACGATGCAGATGATGTGCTGCCTCAGGACGTCCTGGATGACGATGACGACAGCCTGCTAGACGATGAAGAGCCTGTTATCATTGACGGCGACGAGATTATCGACCGTGAAGATGACGATGAGGACGACGATATTTTGTAATATCAGTCCAGCAAATTGGAAATATATTAGCTAGCTCCTGGATTCGTCCAGGGGCTTTTTTATTGATATAATGAGTAATGATATCCCTATTGCCGCTTTTCCAGCTTAATAAGGAAGATTATTCTTATCCACACCTTTACCTAACCCATGCAGTCCACAGACAAAAATGTTTCCCAAAGCATTACCCAGGTAATCGCTGCTTCTTCTCTTGGTACTTTAATCGAATGGTATGATTTCTACATTTTTGGCAGTCTGGCCGTTATCATCGGGCAACAACTTTTCCCCAGCGACGCGGGAGCGTCAGCATTAATCAACACCCTCGCCATTTTCGCTGCCGGCTTCATCGTGCGACCATTCGGCGCATTGGTTTTTGGCCGGTTAGGAGATTTGATTGGCAGAAAATATACATTTCTGCTAACCCTCGTTTTGATGGGCGGCTCGACTTTCCTTATTGGATTAATTCCTTCTTATTCGAGCATTGGTTATGCGGCGCCGATTTTGGTTTTGATACTGAGATTGGTTCAGGGGCTCGCATTAGGGGGCGAATATGGTGGTGCGGCCACTTATGTAGCGGAGCACGCGCCGGTCGGGAAAAGAGGCTTTTTTACAAGCTGGATCCAAACCACGGCGACATTGGGGTTGTTCCTTTCCCTGGGTGTTATTGTGCTTACCAAGAACATGTTAGGCGCGGAAGCGTTTGCCGACTGGGGCTGGCGGATTCCATTCCTGGTTTCGATATTGCTGGTGGGCGTTTCCATTTATATCCGGATGAAAATGCACGAATCGCCGGTTTTTACGAAGCTGAAAGCCGAAGGCAAAGTTTCCACAAATCCATTGAAAGAAAGCTTTCAAAAGAAGGCCAATTTTAAAATGGTGCTGCTGGCGTTGTTCGGGGCCACTATGGGGCAAGGCGTGATCTGGTATACCGGGCAGTTTTATGCGCAATCATTTTTGGAAAATACCTGTAAGCTCGACTTTAACGAATCGCGATATATACTGCTTTGGGCGATCTTATTCGCGACGCCATTTTTTGTTGTGTTTGGTTCATGGAGTGATAAGGTGGGAAGGAAATGGATCATGCTCATGGGTATGTTGCTCGGCGTAATTTGTTATCGCCCTATTTATCAATATTTTATTGATGCAACCAATGTGAAAGAGTTTCAGAAAACGGAGCTCAAAAGTGCTTCGGCTCCGGTTGTAGAAAGGACTCTGGTGAAGGATACAAAGGATTCGCTGGTCACGACCACAACATTAAAAACGCTGAATAACGGAATGACATTTAAGGAAGCGAAGATTGTGACCATTCCCGATGCGCCGGCTACATTCCCTGAGGAGCAAACGGTGATTAAGGATGTTACACTTTCTGGCCCGACCTATATCATCATTATTGCTCTGGTTTTCTTTCAGGTTTTGCTGGTAACCATGGTTTATGGCCCTATTGCTGCATTTTTGGTTGAATTATTTCCTACCAAGATCCGCTACACATCCATGTCGCTTCCATATCACATCGGAAATGGCGTTTTTGGAGGCTTAGTGCCATTTATCGCAACATTAGTCGCTTCTTTCAGCGGTTCAACACCATTATCAGGCCTATGGTATCCGATCGGGATCGCGGCGCTTTCGTTTGTGATCGGTGCGGTTTACATTGATAATAAAGGGGATGAAAATGTGGCGGACTAACGCTTATTATTGTTAAAAAATATTTCAAAACAGATCATTATGAATGCTTTAAAGAAATTTCTTGGAATTCTTTGGATGTTGCTGGGGCCAGTTATCATTATATTTTTGTTCATGCAAGCCAGTGAGAAAATCGGGCTGGCCGCGGAAGGAATTGCCAGGACTAATACAACTTTACAATGGTCGATCATTATTCTGATTTTCATTCCGATCTGCGCCGGACTGGTGATTTTTGGCTATTATGGCTGGAAAGGCGAGTACGATAAATTGCCGCGAACTTCCGCTGATTTGTAGGCCGAACAATCAGACAAACTTCTTCTTTTGTGGATTTGGCGCTTGTTAACATAGATTTGTCAGGATAGTTTCTATTTTTGACGATCTCATCAGACGAGCCGGTAACCATGAAAGAAGAAGTTTTTATTTTGTCCGCAGCAAGGACGCCCATAGGAAGTTTTGGCGGAAGTTTGTCATCAGTTCATGCCGCAAAACTGGGTGCAACGGCCATTCAGGGTGCAATTGAAAAGGCGGGCGTTGCTTCCGAGCAGGTCCAGGAAGTGATTATGGGGAATGTTATTTCCGCGAATCTCGGACAAGCTCCTGCGCGTCAGGCAGCGCTTTACGCAGGTCTGCCTTCCGGCGTAATTTGTACAACCATCAACAAAGTATGCGCTTCGGGGATGAAGGCTGTGGTTTTTGGAGCGCAATCTATTCAGCTCGGAGATGCAGACCTGATTGTGGCAGGCGGGATGGAAAGCATGTCACAAGTGCCTTATTATTTACCAAAAGCAAGAAACGGATATGGTTATGGCAACGGCGAGATTATCGACGGTTTGCTGAAAGACGGTTTGGTGGACGTTTATGACCAGATCGGAATGGGCTTATGCGGCGACAGGACGGCTGAAAAATATGATATTTCGAGAGAAGAGCAGGACGCATTCGCCATCCGATCTTATACAAAAAGCGCGGAATCAACCGCAAATGGATTTTTTCAAAGGGAAATCAAGGCTGTGGAAGTGCCTTCGCCAAAAGGGGGCGAGTCGACGATTGTATCAGAGGATGAGGAGTTTAAAAAAGTAAAATTTGAGAAAATTCCTTTCTTAAAGCCAGCTTTTTCCAAAGACGGAACGGTCACTGCGGCTAATGCTTCCACCATTAATGACGGTGCCTCGGCGCTGGTTATCGCCGGACGTGATTTTGTAAAAAACAATGGTATTAAACCCATCGCCAGAATAGTGGCTTATGCAGATGCGGAACAGGAACCGGCATGGTTTACGACAACGCCAGTTTTAGCGACGCAAAAAGTTTTGACAAAGGCCGGCATGTCACTTTCTCAGATAGACTATTTTGAAGTGAATGAGGCATTTGCCGTCGTGGCGCTGGCTTACATAAAGATGCTGGACCTCGACATAGATAAGGTGAATGTCTTTGGAGGAGCTGTTTCCTTGGGCCATCCGCTGGGATCTTCGGGCTCACGTATTATCACCACGTTGATATCCGTTTTGGAACAAAATAACGGGCGTTACGGTCTGGCTTCCATATGTAACGGAGGCGGCGGCGCTTCTGCGGTAATTATTGAAAGATTGTAAGGAATTTAGCGGATCAGAACTTTGAGGCGATTGTAAAATCCGGTGCTTTTGAATGTGAATGTTTTGTGCAAAATATAATTACTTACAAAACTAAAACCCATTCCTGTTACGTAGGAACCCATTTCGGTGAGATTAACCTGTTTTTTTCCGAATGGAAGCTTCACAATGTAAATGTCCATGCCCAAAACTTCGGTTGCCAGCTTGAATGACCCTAATGTGAATATTTTGGTAACACCCAGGGAAATCAGCGCAACGATCAAGAACTTCACCATCTCCCGGCGCGTCTGATTGCTGCGGCGGGCGTCGAATGCGAACAATTTGGTAAGGATAAAACCTACAACAAATCCAACTAAATAAGAGAGGGTAATTGATTCACTCCAGGTGACATCAAACCAATCCTGGATTAAACTGCTTGATACAAGTTGTATTACTGCCCCGGTGCCCGCAACAAGAAAATACGCTATTAAATCTTTGGCATTGAGAATTTTATCCTGCTTTACTTGGGCCACTTGAGAGTTGGTTAATGGACTGCCGGGAACAACTAGGACCCAATATTAGAAATAAATTGATCCTGAAACAAAACGGGATTCGGAATTTGAGCAAGTGGAATTGGAGGTTAAGGTCACGGGTATGGCATTATTTTTGCCCTCTTTACAATTTTGATTAGTGATTATGAAAAAGTTTATTCTTCTGATTTCTCTTTTATTTGGCATTATTCCTGCCTTTGCACAAACTCAAAAATGGGCCGTTGGATTTGAAGTTGGAGAGCCCATTGCAGTCAGTATCAGGAAATACGGTGAGCGCAATGCGCTGGACATCAGCATTGGAACATACATCGGCTTATTTAAAAGCAAGGATAATTACAAAGTCAGTAACGACGACCTGGGTGGTGTAGGAGTTATGTTCAATGGGACTTATCTTTGGTATGCGCCTTTGTTCAATGAGCGGATGATTGCGTATGCGGGTCCCGGTGTGCAGGTAAATTCGAGACGATATTACCCAGACCGTAATGTAAAATCTGTTTACACAACCAACATTTCAACGGGACCGTCGGCAACAGCAGGGCTTGAATTCTTTTTCTCGCAGAAACCCGCGTCATTCTTCATCGAAGGCGGAGGCTATCTGGAATTGATACCAAAATTCTTTTACTTCAATCCCAATCTGAGCATTGGGCTAAGACACAACTTTTAACAACTAAAACCGTGAAAAAGATTTATCTGATCTGTTGTATGTCCGCTTTGGCGGTGATCGGCTCGTCGTGTTCGCAGCAATTACAAAGGCGTTATGATCAGCGTCACGGCACATCTTCAAGCAGCCGAGACGATTCCGAAAGGACTTATGACAGCGATTACCGCTCAAATAGTGGCACGTACAAACGGGATTACGACCGTGTGTTGAATGATTCCCAACGTAATGATGCCCAGAATGCCGGTTCGCCCGGAAGCGCGGATTACAATCAGCAGCTCATTTCTCAATATCAGGAAATGGATAAGCTTGGCGAGGTGGTTTTATATGAACTGGACAACCTGGAAAGCCGCTATAATGTGCTCATCAACGAATACAGAACGGCCAAGTCTTCACAAAAAGGCGTCTTGGCAGATCAGCTGGACAAGGTGAGCGCAGATCAACTGGTTCTTTATCGGGCATATACGAACATTTATCGCAACGGCAAAACCAATTGGGCGTCTGTAAAAAGGGATGTCGAAAATGATTTGAGATCGGTTAGGAGGGTTGCGGATCGCTAAGTTACCATCCTGCGCCTTTCGTGTTGGTTCTGACCCTGCACACATAACCGTCCACGGTCATATATAATGTAGAGCCATCATTTCCCCAGGCGCAATTTGACGTTAGTTCGCCCATTTCGATTCTGCCTAATAACTTTCCGGCCGGAGTGAGAATAAGCATTCCGCCGGGGCCGGATGACCATAAATTTCCGTCCTTATCGATCTTTAAGCCGTCGGGTAAGCCTTGTTTTCCAGCTTTTAACATCGCTGTTGCATCGTGGATGAGTTTTCCCTTCCCAACAATATTTCCGCTTTCATCTACATTATAGGCCATGATTATAGCTTTTTCAGGATCGGATTGGGCTACATAAAGGACCTTTCCGTCCGGTGAAAATGCCAGTCCGTTAGGCCGGGTGAGATCCGGAATCTGCAAGGTGATTTTTCCGTCTTTTGCAATGCGGTAAACACCGAATTGCTTTGTTTCCCGGCTAGGATCCTCGTGCTTTTTAGCCATTCCATAAGGCGGATCGGTGAAATAATAGCTGCCGTTGGCATGCTCGGTAACGTCATTCGGACTGTTGAACCTTTTGCCTTCAAAATTATCCGCAAGCGTTACTTTTCCACCTACTTTTAAGGGTACAGCCGAAATACGCCGGTCGCCGTGTTCGCAAGAGACGAGCCTGCCTTTGCTGTCAATGATCAGGCCATTGCTGCCCGGCTCATCGCTGTAAAGGCCGCGGCCCGTATAACCGGACGGTTCCAGAAAAACGGACAGTCCGCTTTTTTCATCCCATCGGTAAATTCTGTTTTTTGGAACATCAGAAAATAGAAGAAAACTGCTGTCTTTCACCCAAACCGGCCCCTCTGACCATTCAAAACCCGACGCTAAAACCTCAATTTTAGCGTCCTTGGCGAGCAATTTTTCAAATGCGGGATCCTCATATATAATCTTTCCCATGGTGGGATAAGATTTTTGGGCAAAACCGATTGACGATATGGTCAGGAAAAAACACAGAAATGACCTGCAACGCTTCATGATTCCGAAGTTTATTTGGATTTAAAACATGATTATGGAATAAAGAAGCGGATGCACTCCAACCTACTGTCTAAGTCTCAGGAATGAGAAGCGAGGATCAGACTTGAATGTGGCGCGAGCTGCATGGTTTGTAACGTGCCTGAATGCTGCGGGTCGGTAGAAAAAAGAATGTGAGTGAAATCTGATTTGTCTTCGGGCATCAGAATGGGCTTGTGATAACTGCTCAAATTGTGAATGATAACCAGCGACTTATCCACATGTGGCCGGAAATACGCGAGCATCTGATCGTCTTGCAGGCACACCCGATGCAAATTTGGCGCGAAAATCTGGCTCAGCGCGGGTTCGGATTTTCGAAGGTTTATTAATGTTTTATAATGATGAAAAACCGAATCGGGATCTCCGGTTTGCGAAGACAATGGCGCTACTGTTCCTATTTGCGAAAATTGGGCGTCAATCCAGCTGGGTGTTCCGCTGTTTTCTGAATCTTCTGACCAGATAAACGGCTCCCTGATGTAAGGATCGGGTTTTGTACCGAGCATGCCAATTTCTTCACCATAATAAATGTAAGGCTGCCCGGGCAATGTCAGCAGAATGCTTGCCGCCATTTTAATTTTCGCTTTGTGATTGCCCGTGACGCTCGCAATGCGGTCCTGGTCATGGTTTGTGAGCATGATCGCGTCAACAAACAGCGGGTTATATTTTTCAAAAACCGCATAACTGGCCTGTAACTTTTCAACAATGTCTTCATCTTTTTCACCGATCAGCATGCGTTGCAGCGCGAAGCTGAGGTCGAAATGAAATGTGGCGTCCAGATACCGGAAATAGGGCGCAACTTCCTCTGTTTCTGCCCAGACCTCGCCAACTGTGAATGCGTCAGGCTTGATGTCCTGCACCACTTTTGAAAAATACTGCCAGAATTCTACGCTTAAATGTTTCTCCCATTCCGGATAAACGTGCCTGGCCGCATCCAGCCGAAAGCCGTCCACGCCAATTTCAACAAGCCAAAACCGGACTATTTTCTCCAACTCTGCACGGAGCGCCTCGGAGTGATAATTGAGGTCGGGCATGCCTTTGAAAAACAGGCCATAATATTTTTCCGGATCTTCCGGGTTTTCGTGCCAGGGATAAACGACCTGCGAATCGTCCGAAGTTTCGCGTTTTGAAATCCCTAATGCTTCAATTTGCGGCGGCGTCATCCACCAGTAAAATTCACGATATGCATTCGCATTGCTCTTTCGCGCTTCCGAAAACCACGGATGAAGCGTGCTGGTGTGGTTGATGATCAGGTCCAGGTAAATTTCAATGCCTCGCTGGCGGGCACTTTCGAGCAGCTTTTTAAAGTCGTCCATTGTTCCATATTCCGGTTCAATGGCGTAATAATCCGTTACATCATATTTGTGATAGCTTGGCGACGGGTGGATCGGCGTAAGCCAGATCGCCTCAATGCCCAGGTCGGCGAGATAATCGAGTTTTGAAATAATGCCATTTAAGTCACCAATCCCATCGCCATTTGAATCACAAAACGAACGGACAAAAATCTCGTAACAAACCCTTGGAATAAATCTTGACTTATCTGCAATCATATTAATGTCGCCTGAATCTGGCGGGCTTAGCTGATGAAATAAGGTTTCAGCAATTTATAAACAATATGCACCGGTAAGCCCATAATCGTGTAAAATGATCCCTCAATTTTTTCAACGCCAATCATTCCGATCCATTCCTGTATGCCGTAGGAACCTGCTTTGTCGAAAGGTTGGTAACGCTCAATGTAATGTGTTATTTCCCACTCTTCCAGCGCACTAAGCGTCACTTTCGCAACATCAGAGACCGTTTGAATTTTATCCCCGGACAGTAAACTTACCGAAGTTATCACTGTATGCATTTGGCCTGACAACATTTTCAGCATAGTAAATGCTTCCTTAAAGTCTTTTGGTTTTCCCAGGATTTCATGGTTTGCAACTACGATTGTGTCTGCGGTGAGGACAATGGCTTCCGGTCTGATGCCTCGAAACTGCTCGGCTTTTTCTTTTGAGATATAATCTGCGACCTGTTCAGCGGGCAATGTTGCCGGAAAAGTCTCGTCGGTAGGCAACACTTCAACGGTAAAATCGAACCCTGCGTCTGCGAGCAATTGTTTTCGGCGTGGAGAATTGGATGCGAGGATGAGCGGTTTTTGTAAAGAAATCATGTAGAACAAAAATATTTTTCCCTAGGATGAACCATTCGTTTATGAATAGATGTTATAACATTAAATGTATATACATCATAAATACATTTACCGTCAGCTATGTCTATTGAAACTGATATAAAACAAAAAAAATTTCGAAGCGCTTATCAGCGGCTCGCATTGAACCTGATTTATACGAGCAATTGGCTGGAATACAAGCAGCTTGAATTTTTCAAAGAATATGATATCACAAGTCAGCAATATAATGTGTTGCGGATCCTGCGCGGGCAACAGCTTAACCCGATCAAGGTAAGTGATATTACCGAAAGAATGTTGGATAAGAATTCTAACACTTCGCGGCTTGTCGACAAATTGTTGGCCAAGAATCTGGCAAAACGGTCGTCTTGCCCTAATGACAGGAGGGCAGTGGACGTCTTGATAACGGAAGAGGGGCTGAAATTACTTGAAGAGCTTGATCCGCATGTGGACGAGTGGGAAAACCGCTTCAATGTGATTTCGATCGAAGAAGCGGATCAGATCAATGCAATGCTGGATAAGCTTCGTGAAGCCGACCATTAGTATTTAAAATGAATTACCAAAAAAGTGAATAACCCAATAATTTTAAAACAATCAATTAATTCAAAAAATGAAAACTACAATGAAATCCGTTAAATTTTTCCTTGCTTCTGTTGCAGTGGCTCTTTTCGTTTCAGGTGCTGCATCAGCAGATGACAAAGTAAAAAAGGCGACAAATTTGAAAGTAAACACCTCTAAAAGTGAGCTGACATGGGTTGGCAAAAAAGTAACCGGCGAACATACTGGCAAAATCGCCTTGAAAGAAGGAACGATCACCATGGACGGTGCTAAATTGACCGGTGGTAAGTTTGTTGCTGACTTGACAACTATCACAAACACAGACCTTACGGACAAAGAATACAATGGTAAACTGATAGGTCACTTGAAGTCAGATGATTTCTTTGCTGTTGAAAAACACCCTACTGCAACATTTGTAGTGACAAAAGCAACACCGAAGTCAACCGGGGTTTACGAAGTTACCGGCGACCTTACTATTAAAGGCATCACAAAACCTGTGACTTTCCCTGTAACTGTGAAAACAACCGCAACTGGCGCAGAGGCGACTGGTAAGATCGTGGTTGACCGTTCGAAATACGACATTAAATACAACTCCAAGTCTTTCTTCGAAAACCTTGGTGACAAAATGATCAACGACGATTTCAGCATTGATGTGAAATTGGTTGCTTCAAAATAATCGACTGACATTTAGAATTTTCATGGCTAAGATTGTTAACCTGTCCGACCTTTTGGTTGGGCAGGTTTTTGTCTTTTTTATGCCAAAAAAATCAATTGTTAAACTCCCTGTATTTTGGGAAATCATCCATAAAGTGGATCTGTCCATTCACCGCTTTGAAACAATAATGGCTCATGCCGTTGGTAACAGCCAGATATTGAGGTTGTAATGTAAAATTATAGCGGCTGATCTGCGCAAAGGTGGCGTCGGTGACAGCAATAAAAGGAGCTTTGCATTCCACCAGGAGAAACGGAAGTGACTCGCCGGACAGGATCATAATGTCGGTCCTCTTGGCTAACGTGTTGTATTGCAAGCCGGTTTCTACGGCAAAAAGCGATTTGGGATAACCATATTCTTTGATCAGCAAATGAATAAAATGCTGCCTTACCCACTCCTCCGGCGTAAGTGAAACGAATTTCCTGCGTATAATGTCGAAGATATGCGGTTTCCCGTTAACGTGCTTAACTTTGTAAGCAAACGCAGGGAGGTTCAAAGATTCCATGAGCGAAGATACACATCACAACAAAATGCTGGCAATAAACTGAATGAATTCATGACTACAAAGGAACAAATCGTCGAAAACTGGTTGCCGCGCTATACAGGCACGGCCGTTGAAGATTTCGGCAATTATATTTTGCTAACCAACTTCGGAAACTATGTGACCATGTTTGCGGAGAAGTTCAATGTGGAGGTAAAAGGGCAGGGCAGGGCCATGCAAACGGCTACTGCTAAGGACATTACTATTATTAATTTTGGGATGGGCAGCCCAATGGCGGCCACAGTTATGGATCTTTTGTCGGCCATTAATCCGAAGGCCGTTTTGTTTTTGGGTAAATGTGGCGGCTTGAAGAAAACGCAGGTAGGCGACCTTATTTTACCTATCGCAGCCATTCGCGGTGAGGGAACGAGTGACGACTATATGCCTTCCGAAATCCCTGCGTTGCCTTCATTCCGCTTGCAAAGCACGGTTTCCGCCAGCATTGCCAAACATAAAATGGATTACTGGACCGGAACAGTTTACACTACGAACCGGAGGATCTGGGAGCACGACGACAGTTTCAAGGAATATCTCCGGGATATCCGCGCGATGGCCATTGACATGGAAACGGCCACGATTTTTATTGTCGGGTTTGCCAATTCCATTCCGCACGGCGCATTGCTTTTGGTATCTGACAATCCACTGGTGCCGGAAGGTGTTAAAACTGAAGAAAGTGATAAAAAAGTGACCACAAATTACGTCAAAATGCACCTTGAGATTGGGATTGAATCCTTAACGGAACTGGCCAGGTCGGGTGCGTCGGTGAAACATTTGCGGTTTGAAAATTAATTGAAAAATGAGTGAAGCTTCCCTATACGAGCGCATCGGCGGTGACGCGGCGCTAAGACAACTGACCGATAGATTTTACGACCTGGTCTTCGCACACGAGCTGATTTCCAGGCTTTTCAAAAGTGATAAAGACGAAATCAAAGAAAAGCAACGACTTTTCCTGACCCAATTTCTCGGCGGCCCGCAACTCTACTCCGACATTCATGGCCACCCCATGATGCGCGCCCGCCACATGCCCCACGTTATCACGGAGGACGACGCCGTAGCGTGGCTGCAATGCATGTCGCAAGCCGTTGGAGAACTTCCGATCAGCAAGGAGTTGAAGGATGAACTGTTCGATCGGTTTCCCAGGACGGCGTTTTTTATGGTGAACCGGTGAGTTGTGAGCGGTTAATTAATTGTCCAGCTCCTTTTTGATATATTCAAAAACGTCGTCCAATGAAATATCAGTGCTTTCCTGAACAGTGCCGTCGGCTCTATGTTTGTGATGGGGGAAAGTCGGGAGATTTGGAAAGTGCGGTGCGTTATCCCAGCGGACGAGCAATTCTCCATTCTCTTGTTGCCAATGAAACGCATATTTCCTTCGGCTTGCCTCTACATATTCTCTTACGTAGAGCACTGTGTTTTTATTAAATCTGATTTCCAGATTTAAATAATAGCTTTCAGGAAACTCACGGAAGTCATTGATAGTATAGGAGAAGACAAATTTTTCGTCATCCAGCCATTTGAAAATCTCCATTCCTGATATCAGCTATTTTTGAATCTATTTCTGACAGGAACTGAGTATAGGCTTTCCATTCGATAAGATCGTCCCAGGCTTGGAAATCCTCAGACGTTGCAGTTTCAAGCTTGGTTTCGAAAGCTTGAAGATCAGCATTATATTTCTTTTCAAGAAAATTAATTTTATCCTGAAATTGTTGCCTTTGAGCCAGATAATCCAACAAAACCCAATTGCCGATTTGTTTTTTCGTCAGCGTAAGCATAATATTTTTGTTGCCGGTTTCTAACAAATTTAAATATTCCGAAAGGTTAAACAAGTTTTATCAGACATTAGTTAAGTTCTTTACCTTTGCCGCATGAATTTTAAAGAGCAGTTAATCCAGTATCCGATTCTTGAAATTGTAGCGAAGGCTGCGGCGGAGCTGGGTGTGGAGGCATATGTCATTGGTGGATTTGTAAGAGACCTGATACTCAAACGGAATAGTAAGGACATTGATATTGTTTCGATCGGAAGTGGTATCGAACTAGCGGAAATGGTCGCCAGCCAGCTTGGACCTGATGTTTTTGTAAGCATTTACAAAACTTTCGGGACAGCCCAAATCAGACAAGGCGATCTGGAAATAGAATTTGTGGGCGCTCGCAAGGAATCGTACCGCTCTGATTCCAGGAAACCCGCAGTCGAAGACGGAACGCTCAGTGACGACCAGAACCGGCGTGATTTTACGATCAATGCGATGGGGATAAGTCTGAATAAAGGAACACTAGGCGAGCTTGTGGATCCATTTGACGGGTTGCGGGATCTTAAAAGAAAAATCATCCGCACGCCGCTCGAACCAGAAATTACATTCTCCGATGATCCGTTGCGCATGATGCGGGCGATCCGTTTTGCAAGCCAGCTCAACTTCGACATTGAACCCAATACATTTGACGCGATCATTAAAATGAAAGATCGCATCGAAATCGTTTCGATGGAGCGTATTTCGGATGAACTGAACAAAATAATCCTTTCACCGACGCCCTCTTACGGTTTTAAATTGCTTTACCACGCGGGCATTTTGCAGATTATTTTTCCGGAAATGATCGAGTTGCTGGGCGTGCAAACGATTGATGGTAAGGGACATAAGGATAATTTTTACCATACATTGCAAGTGCTGGACAATGTGTCCCAAAACACCGATGACCTTTGGCTCCGCTGGGCAGCTATCCTACATGACATTGCGAAACCTGCCACCAAGAAATTTGATAAACGCATTGGCTGGTCATTCCATAACCATGAGGAAGTTGGAGCGAGAATGGTTCCCGTCATTTTTCGTCGGATGAAATTGCCTTTGAATGAGAAAATGCGGTTTGTGAAAAAGCTTGTGCGACTGCATTTAAGACCCATTGTCCTGTCAAAAGAAGAAATTACCGACTCGGCCATGCGGCGTTTGCTGGTGGAAGCAGGAGAGGACATTGAAGCATTGATGAAACTTTGCAGGGCTGACATTACTTCCAAAAATCCGGACAAAGTAAAGCGTTTCCTGCACAACTTCGACCTGGTGGAACAGAAGTTGAAAGACCTCGAAGAACGCGACAAACTGCGCAACTTCCAACCCGTCATCACTGGTGAAATGATCATGCAGGCTTTTGGTTTAAAACCGGCAAAGGAAGTGGGCATCATTAAAGAAATAATACGGGAAGCTATCCTGGAAGGCATTATACCGAACGAATTTGATCCCGCATACGCATATATGGTGCAAGAGGGCGAGAAAATGGGCTTAACTTTACAATCATAAATCTGACTCCTCATTACATTTTAGATGGAAAACAATACGCAGTTTAAACGCTTCTTTGGCGCACTTCTCACGATTTTAGGCATTTCAGTCCTGCTGTTTGCCTGCATTGCATTTTTGTCTGACAAACCCGTTCTGGGGCTTACTGTTTCCAAATGGGAATCTGTTGTTCCATTTTTAGTAGGGACGGTTTTCCTCCTCACAGGCGTAAATCTGGTCAAGGGTTGACAGGGCGTATAAGCGCGGCGCCAACTGTGCATTCCAGACATTTCCGGAATGTACAGTAATTGTTATACCATTCTATAAGCGCCTGTGAATCAGCGGCAGTGTTAACCTTCATTCCAAGCGTTTCCCATTCTCTTGTAATGCGATTTTTCTCTGCTCCGATTTCTGACAGCCAGTAAATCGCTTTTTCCAACAATTCCGGTTGCTGCCGGTGCTTGGCATATGCAACTAAAAGTGTCACAGCACCGTTGACAATGAGCAAATTAGCAGAGTCCTTGCCCAGAACCGGGACCTTTGCTTTCGATTTTTTCTCAAAAAGATAATGGTCCTTCCAATATTCCGACTGCTCAATGTGAAACATGGTTTGTAAAGCAGAAAACGTTGGGGCCAATATAATTTCAGGAAAAAGGCTGCCATTCTTGTTCAAAAGTTGCGCAAACTGAGCAAGCCGCACCGTAGGAAATCCGGCGGGTCTCATGCGCAGGTTTTTCCATTCATGCCCATTCATTTGCTGACTTTTCAGTCCGTATTTTGCACTTAAAAACTGATGTTCCGTTCGCAGTTGGCGGATGTAAAAATCATTGGATTCCGTGGGGATAAGTCCTGCACTGCCAAAAAGCAGTGCTTCAATCTGGATCAGTTTGTCGCGGTGTTTTCGAATGATCTTCCAGGACACAATTTCAGTCAGACGAGTGAACGGTGCATCATTTAGTTTAAATCCAAAATGCCTTCCCAGCCATTGATAGGCCGTTTCTTCCCAATCGTTGTTGTTCTTTGTTAATAAATCCATTACCACGCTTGCTTTCCTATCCAGCCTTTCCAGCAGGACCCGGTCTAGCATTGCGTACTTTTGAATGTTTTCAACCTGTGTAAACATCCCGGCGCAAGGGATGGCCTCCGTTTCGTCCTGTAACTGCGCATATCGTTCCAAAACGGACTTTGTTACAATGTCTTTCAATGTTAAGGTTGGCAATAATGTGCCGTCCCGCCGTATGACCGGCCGATCGTTTTCCCAAACCACGTGCAGGATCACCGTTTCATAAGCCGAATCCGTCTCATGATTGTGCACATACCAATCCGACGATCTTACATGGATTTCAATGCTTCCTATCCATTGAAAATCCTCAATAATGACCCGTGCTTCTGAAAAGTCAGGGCCGGCATCACCGTTTCTATGGCCAGTTCTGAGAACGGAAAGGTTGCAGCCTTCGTCGGTGCGTAATGCTTCCGAAGCGAAATATTGGAATCGCCATATAAAACTCAGGATATCTTCATTCATAGCATTTGGAAATAGTGCGTGTAGAAATATTTAAATGAATGGTCTTTATTTTCTTTGTCTAAACCTGATTAGTTTCTGTTCTTTGTACGCTGATATTTTGGTTTGGTCACAGGTTTTTGAAGTAAAAAAGTTTTATGCTCCGCCGTTTGCAATTTATTGCGCTTAGAATTCTCATTCTTTTTTTCGTTGTTTCAATCGTTTGGGTGCTGGTTTTGAAGTTCTTACCCGTTTGGGTTACACCATTTATGTTATCGAGGAAAATCGAAGCTTTCAGGGCGGATGAGGATACGGAAATTCACCACGATTGGGAACCTTACGAAAATATTTCAAAGGAAGTCGCGCTGGCAGTCGTGGCATCCGAGGACCAGAATTTTCCTAATCACTGGGGATTCGACTTTGATCAGATCTATAATGCGGTAACTGAGAAGCGGAAACGCGCCCGCGGGGCTAGTACAATTTCGCAGCAAGTCGCCAAAAACGTGTTCCTATGGCATGGAAGGAGCTTTATCAGAAAAGGTTTAGAAGCTTATTTCACTGTTTTAATTGAGGTGATCTGGGATAAGGAGCGCATTCTCGAAGTGTATTTGAATGTAGCGGAAATGGGGAAAATGACATTTGGCGTGGAAGCCGCATCATTGAGATACTATAACAAATCTGCCAAAAAACTCTCGCGATACGAAGCCGCACGCATTGCAGCAGTGTTACCGAATCCCGTACGATTCTCTATTAAAAATCCATCAGGATATGTCCAAAAACGCACCGGACAAATTGTAAGACAAATGCGTTATCTGGGCGGTCAGAAGTACATTGCGGATTTGTAAAAAGAACTATATTTGACAAAATTTGTTGAACCAGACTCCGAAAACGACACACCTATGCAGACTACCTATCATATAAAAGCTGGCGAGATCAACCTAAGTCTTCTCGAATCTATCAAGAAAATGTTTCGGGAGAATGATCCGGTTACATTAACAGTTCAGTTGGAAAAGCTCAAAGAACAAGATCAATACGAGTTATTTTTAAAATCTGAGGCACTGCAAAAGAAGTTTCCTCCAATTCATATCAGTAGTGATATTGATCTTTCAGGCTTGGCAAATGAAGTCAACCTATGATTTATTTCGATTCCGATGTTCTAATCAATTATCTGATAGTTCAGAATGAAGAAAAACATAAGCTTGCTACTAATCTTTATCAGGAAGCTGCTAGAATCAAGTGTTTTTCATATCCTTGTTGTCTTTACAGGAAGTTTCCTTTGTCCTTTCCAAGCTAAAATTAAGTAGCGAAATTATCACAGAGAAACTTGGCGTTTTTCTTCAAACAAGTCCTGTTGGTTATGACTTAACTGCCTTTAAAAGAGCCTGCGATTTAGCTGAGATAATCGGATATCAAAATATTAATGATTGTATTCATACAGCGATTGCGGAAGTTCACTGCGATGAGCTGTATACTTTCAATCAAGACGATTTTAAGTCAATTCAGGAAGCAACAAATTTGAAGATCACGCTTCTGAAATAACTATTCGCATGGTCGTTGTGCTATTTCAGCTATTCCCCCGGCTTTTCTCTTTCAAAAACTTATAAGTCCGGTGACGTGCCAGTGATGGGTCGAGCTTTTCGAAGATGCCCAGGCTTTTGAAGGCGTACCAATTGATTTTGAGGAGGTAAAGACTTACAAATGAGCCTAGATGTTCGAGAATGAATGTGCTGGTTTTCGTTTGGAGATCCAGGCGTTCCACGGCTTGCAGGCCCCGCCAGTAGTCAATACTATCGGCCTGAACTTTCTTTCTGGCCCGGGCTTCTCCTGCTGAATAAACCTGTAACCGGTCGTCCGAAGGCTTTTGAATGTTATTCCAAAACAGCCGCCACTCTTCATTGCTTTTCGAATTGCTGACTATGGATTTTGACAAATCCGTGGTGTCGAGCTGGATTCTGATGCCGTTTTCCAGGAAAAAGAAGAGTGAGCCTTTTAATTGAGAAACTTGCATTTGATACAAATTAGGCACCAAATCATTCTCCATGAGTAAATTAATGCTGTCAGAGCCGAGTTTAAGCGAATGGACAGTTGCAGCGAAACCTTTTTCCCGGGTCAATAAAATGGCCTTACGACCTTTGAGTCCGTCGGGGTTAACAATTTTTATCTTGATGAGCTGACCAGAGGCGGGGGTGAAAAGGAAGAAAAGAGCAAAAACCCTGGGCAGCAATTTGATCATTTTTAGAAGGATATTGATGCAGCCTGCTATCAACAGCCGGCTTTTGACAAGTAAATTAGGAAAAAAATTTCAAAACCAATTGCCAAAGGCCGACCGTCACAAAGCCGCTTTTATTTTATCTCAATCTTGATCAAAACAGGCTGGTGATCAGATGGATAACGTTGTTCTCTGGCATCCGTTAAAACGCCGTATTTCAGGACATCGATATTCTTGCTGACAAAAATATAATCGATTCGTTTGTCCATCGGCGCGTCGAACTTAAAACTGTTGAATGTTCCCTCTGGGCCGTATGCGGGCTGCTTTGTTACGTTATGCGAATCGTTCAATAGTCCCTGAATGGTTTTGATCTGCTCTGTTTCGGGCGTTGAATTGAAATCCCCGGTAAGGATGACGGTCGATTTACCAGCGATCTCGCTGATCTTTTTTACCATCAAATGTCCCGATTGCCTGCGCGCTTCAACGCCCTGGTGATCAAAGTGTACATTGAAGAAATAAAATTCTTTCTTGCTAAGTAAATCCTGGAATTTTACCCACGAAGCAATTCTGTTACAGCAAGTTGCGTCCCAGCCTTTGCCAGGTTTATCAGGTGTTTCGCTCAGCCAAAAGTCGCCCGATTGCAACGCTTTGAACCTGTCCTTTTTGTAAAAGATGGCAGAATGTTCCCCGCCTTCCTTACCGTCGTCGCGCCCTTTTCCGTAAAAAGTAAATTCGGTAAGTTCAGCCACATCTTTCAGTTGGCCTATCAATGCTTCCTGCACGCCGAAAATGTCGAACTCATGGAACCGGATAAGGCCTTTTACATTCTCTTTGCGGTTGGGCCACGCATTCACGCCGTCATTCGGCGTGTTGTACCGAAGATTGTAGGAAGCAACATTGATTGTGTTTTTCTGCGCAAATGTGCTTTGCGACAATGCTAAGAAGAGGGAAAGGGCTAAGGCAATTTTTTTCATTTAATGCAATTTATTTGTGAATATGAGGCAAAGTTAACAAGCGGGTTGGTTACTAATATTGTGTCAGTATGATCATTTGCCCTTTTTTGCGAGCAGGAATTTGCCAACGACTTCGCCATCGTCCCGGATCATTTTCAGATCGAGTTGCTTTTTGGTCGCATGCAGTTTGATCAATGTCCGGTTGCCTTCCAAAGGACCGCCGCCGATAACGATCGGATAGTTATGCATTGTATCGGGCTCGTGCGTGGCGTAGCGGTGGGTGTGACCGGAGATTTGTAGATCAATTTTAGCCTTGTTCAGGATCGGGCCAAATTGCTCCCGGCAATGCAATGTTCCGTGCCAGTCTCCTGAATGATAGGGAGATATGTGGATAAGAACGATCCGGAAATCCGCTTTTTTAAATTCGGCAGACTCCACCTCTTTTTCCAGCCACTTTTTCTGAACCTCCCGATATCGGTCGAAAGCGGAAAGACCGCCATACTCCACGCTGTCGTCGGTTTTATCTTCGCCGGAATCCAGGATGACGAACCGAACGGGCCCGCGCGTGAAAGCATAATAATATTTGTTTTCGGGATAGGCATAGTAGGCAGGGATTTGTCTGGAAAAACTCCCCCGGCACTCATGATTTCCCTGCGTCAGAATGAACGGGATTTCGGATGCAAAAATGTCCGTTGCAGGTTTGATCAAATTATCCACCATTTGAATCTCCTCGGTTACCCAATCAAAACAATCGCCGTTGAAAACTACAAAGTCGTAATCGCGGGTGTTGCCTGTGTAGCCGTGGCGATAAAGCAATTGCGGGATGATTTGAGGCCGGTCGTGAATGTCGTTGAAGATCACCATTTTAAATTCTTCTTCGTTTTCGGCAGGTGTTTTGAAGCCGAACATGGCGCTTGCAATCGTCTCTCCAAACTCTACTTTCGATCCTTTGTAACCGGTGATTTCTGTGGATACGATTTTGTATTTGTGCGCTGTTCCCGCAGTTAACCCGGTCAATGTGATCTTGTTAATGCGGTTATTGGCTTCAATAAGGCCATTATGATAGCCAAATTCACGCTTGCTGGTGTAAGTTCCGGCGCCGTACTCAACCCAACTGAAACAATTTTTATGGGTGATCCACATGATTGTCACCTCATTGGTGCCCATATTTTGTAAATACGGACCGGCAACAAAGTGGTTTTTTTCTTCAACGGAATCGCTGGCTTGCGCAACAGAAAAAGGCAACAGGCTCAGCGCCCCGATCTGCGACATTTTTTCAAGGAACGATCGTCTGTCTGAAAGCATAACTTTGAATCTTTTAACAGATTAAGTAACCACGCTCTTTTTTTTACTTTCTTAGCATTATATAAAAAGTCGGATCGGGAATGTTCTTTGTAACCGGCGGTTCTTTAAATTGCTTACTATTAGATACCTCTACAATATTGACCAAATGAATAATTATCCGCAGGCTTCGCGCATTCTGCTGGCAATAGACTGTATTATTTTCGGGTTTGACGGGAGGGATATCAAGCTTTTGCTGATTAAGCGGAATTTTGAGCCTGAAAAGGGGAAATGGTCATTAATGGGCGGGTTCCTCAATGCGGACGAAGACCTTGCCGACGGCGCAGCGCGGATTTTATATAACCTTACGGGATTGAAAAATATCTACGTAGAGCAGCTTGAAACCTACGGAAAGATAAACCGCGACCCGGCTGAAAGAACCGTTTCGGTCGTGTTTTTTGCACTTATCCAAATTGATGACCATGATTCAGAAGCCGTAAGAAGCCATAATGCTTTCTGGATCACACTGGAAAATCGGCCTGCGCTCATATTTGACCATGAACATATGGTTTGTAAAGCGATTGAACATTTAAAATATAAGGCAGCCTTGCACCCCATTGGTTTCGAGCTCTTGCCCGAGCTTTTTACCATTCCGCAATTACAGAAGCTCTACGAAGCGATTTATAACATTCCACTCGACAGGCGCAATTTCAGCAGGAAGCTTTTGTCAACCGGCCTGCTCATCGATACAGGCAGCAAAAACAGCAACAGCACAACTAAAAAGGCAACATTGTATAAACTGGACGAAGTGAGATACAAAGAGAAATTCCACTCTTTCTGGAATTTTATGCCGGATAGCATGAAGCAGTCATAGGGCCCAAGCATAGGGTGTTGGGATAATATTAATTGTGTCAAAATAACACCATAAACAAATTTATTTATATTTGTTACGTGATAAGTGAAATAAAAAGGACCATGAAAGAAAGCTACGTTATAGGAATTGATTTTGGCACCGACTCTGTCAGGGCGCTGGTAGTGAATGCGCAGACGGGCGAGCAGGCAGGAACCGCTGTTCGGGAATATAGCCGTTGGAAGCAGGGAAGATATTGTGATGCTGCTTCGTCGCAATTCAGACAACACCCGTCGGATTACCTGGAAGCATTGGAAGGCGCGGTGCTGGAAGCACTGGAAAAATCGCCGGGAAGTGCGCGTCAGAATGTCCGGGGAATTTCGGTTGATACAACCGGTTCTACGCCCGTGGCTGTGGACCGGAACGGGACACCTTTATCACTTTTGCCAGAATTCGCTGAAAATCCAAATGGAATGTTTATCCTTTGGAAAGATCACACGGCCAATGCAGAAGCAGAAGAAATTAATACACTAGCACACAGTTTAGAAACAGATTATACCAAATATGTAGGCGGGATCTATTCATCAGAATGGTTTTGGGCTAAAATCCTGAGGACGCTGAGAGTGGACGAAAAGGTCAGGGAAAGCGCATTTTCCTGGGTAGAACATTGCGACTGGATTTCCGCCGAGCTAACCGGCAACACGGATCCGCTGACATTAAAAAGGTCGAGATGCGCAGCGGGGCATAAGGCCTTGTGGCACAGTGATTTCGACGGGTTGCCACCGAATGATTTTTTAATAAAGCTGGATCCGCTCCTGGACGGGATCAGGGACAGGCTTTTCGTGAACACGGAAACATCGGATGAAGCGATGGGGACCATATCTCCGAAATGGGCTGAAAAACTGGGCATTCCAACCGATACGATCATTGGTGTCGGCGCTTTTGACGCGCATATGGGCGCGGTAGGAGCATTAATTGAGCCTTATTCGCTATGCAAAGTGATTGGGACTTCAACTTGTGATATGCTTATTGCTCCGAATGAGGAGGCAGGACATTTGCTGATTAAGGGTATTTGCGGGCAGGTTGACGGCTCCATTATCCCCGGAATGCTGGGCATGGAAGCGGGGCAATCTGCATTTGGTGATATTTACGCATGGTTTGCGAAGCTCGTTGTCGAGCCTGTACGTGCATTATTGGGCGAGGCCGCTGCGCAGGAACTATCTAAAAACCTCATTCCCCACCTGGCCGAACAAGCCGCCAAACTCGCTGTTACTGAAAACGACATCATCGCCATCGACTGGCTGAACGGCCGGAGAACGCCTGATGCAAAACATACATTAAAAGGGGCGATACTCGGCTTGAATCTGGCGAGCGATCACGTCCGGATTTTCAAAGCTTTGGTAGAAGCGACGGCTTACGGTTCGAAGAGCATTGTGGAGCGGTTCCGGAAGGAAGGCGTTCCTATTCATGAAGTGATTGCGATCGGTGGAGTTGCAAAAAAATCGGCATTTGTGATGCAGACATTGGCGGATGTCCTTAATATGCCCATAAAAGTTGCTGCTTCCGAGCAGGCATGCGCACTAGGGGCAGCCATGTTCGCTGCGGTTGCCTCAGGGATTTATGAAACCTTACCAGAAGCGCAGGAAGCCATGAGTTCGGGTTTTGATGCTGTTTACACACCCAGACCTGCGCAAGTGGCTGTTTACCAATCATTATATCAAAAATATACACAGTCCGGAGCATTTTTGGAAAACGACTTTTTACAAAAAGTACAGGTTGCCCCGGAAAGTGCATTGTCAACTTCTTTATCCTAATCTCGCCTTCACAATCCCAATGGTTGATTTAAAACAATTTGAAATTTGGTTCATTACGGGCAGTCAGGATTTGTACGGAGAGGATACGCTTCGACAGGTTGCAGAACATGCCAAGATTATCAGCAAGCATTTTGACGATTCTACCGAAATTCCGGTCAGGACGGTTTTTAAGCCTGTGGTAAAGTCTTCGGAAGAGATTTTCAATATCATGCAGGACGCGAATGTTGCCAAAAATTGCATTGGCATTGTGGCATGGATGCATACATTTTCGCCTGCTAAAATGTGGATCCGTGGTTTGCAGATCATGCAAAAGCCGCTGCTGCATTTGCATACGCAATTCAACCGTGACATTCCCTGGGCTAACATTGATATGGACTTCATGAACCTCAACCAGTCCGCACATGGCGACAGGGAGTTTGGTTTTATGATGACCCGGATGCGCCTGAACCGGAAAGTGATCGTGGGACATTGGCAACAGGCTCATGTTATTGCAGATCTTGCTCAATGGACACGCGTAGCGGCTGCCCGTCACGACATGAAAGGTGCCAAATTTGTCCGTTTCGGGGATAATATGCGGCAAGTTGCTGTCACAGATGGTGATAAGGTTGCAGCAGAAATGGCTTTCGGCTTTTCGGTAAATACTTATGCGGTTGGTGATCTGGTTACTGTGATCAATCAGGTTTCCGAGCAAGAAGTGGGGCTTTTGATCGATGAATACGAGTCGCTGTATGACCTGGCAAGTGGGATCAGAAAAGGAGAGGGGAGGCATAGTGCGCTTTGGGATGCAGCGAGAATTGAACTGGGGCTGAAATATTTCCTGGAAGACGGGAATTTCAAGGGTTATACCAACACATTTGAGGACCTGCATGGAATGAAACAACTTCCGGGCATCGGATCGCAGCGCATGATGGCAGCCGGATACGGTTACGCGGGTGAGGGAGACTGGAAGACCTCAGCGATGGTGCGGGCGCTCAAAGTAATGGGAAGTGGTTTGCCTGGCGGAAATTCGTTCATGGAAGATTACACTTACCATTTCGATCCGAACAATAACCTGGTTTTGGGTTCGCATATGCTCGAAATTTGCCCTAGCATTGCTGAGGGAAGGCCTTCCTGTGAGATCCATCCATTGGGTATTGGTGGCAAAGAAGATCCCGTCCGGCTGGTCTTTAACGCAGAAGCTGGTCCTGCGATCAACGTTTCGTTGGTTGATATGGGAAACCGCTTCCGGATTTTGGTGAACGAGGTTGAGGCCGTAGAAGTAACCGAATCACTTCCAAAACTTCCCGTTGCCAGGGTATTATGGAAACCAGCGCCTGATATGGCTACTGGCTGTGCAGCCTGGATCTATGCCGGCGGCGCGCACCATACGGTTTACAGTCAGAATCTGACTACCGATCATATTGAAATGTTTGCCGAGATGACTGGTGTTGAGTTGGTTGTGATCGATAAGAACACTTCATTAAGGCAATTAAAAAATGAATTGAGATGGAGCGACGCTTCGTACAAATGATATTTCAGAAAAAAACATGTCCAAATACACCTATTTAAAAGAGCAGGTTTACGAAGCCAATATGGAGATTCCCAGGGAAAACCTGGCGATCGTAACTTTTGGTAATGTAAGCGGAATTGACCGTGAGGCTGGCGTAATTGCTATCAAACCCAGCGGCGTGCCTTATCATAAGCTCCGTGTGGAGGACATTGTTTTACTTGATCTTGAAAATCAGGTTGTAGAGGGCAATATGCGGCCTTCTTCGGACACAAAAACCCATACATTGCTTTACAAGCATTTTCCTTCGATCGGTGGCGTTTGTCATACTCACTCCACATACGCAGTGGCCTGGGCGCAGGCAATCCGCGCGATCCCGAACCTGGGCACCACCCATGCGGATCATTTAACCTCCGCAGTGCCCGTTACAGAAGTAATGTCCGATGAGATGATCCAGCGCGATTATGAGCTCGAAACGGGCAATCAGATCCTGGATTTATTTGCAGGAGGAAAGCTGAATTATGAAGAAACAGAAATGGTGCTGGTTGCCTGCCATGGGCCATTTACCTGGGGAAAAGATCCGGCTAAGGCGGTTTATAATTCGGTTGTGCTGGAAGAAATTGCCAAGATGGCCTATCTCACACTCCATATCAATCCTTCCGCCCAGACCATTAAGCAGGGTCTTATCGACAAACATTACTTCCGCAAACACGGCAAAGATGCTTACTATGGGCAAGGATGCTGATTAACCTTTTTTCTCAACACGTTTGCTGGCAATGCTGCGCATTTGTTGAAGCGCTTCCTGGCGGGTCATGCGTTTTTCGCTCGCTTTCGCTTCGTTAATAGATTCTTTGGAGAAGCGACCTTTGAAAAGGTTAAAAAGGGCAAATAACATAAGGAGCTATTTTAAAATTTAATTATCATACTAAACGTACATCAAACATAGAAAAGTTTGGTATAAAAAAAAACTACCGGAGAACGAGTCTTCCGGTAGTGGTTAGCTTGGCTAAACGTTGAGTATGAATGTCTTTTTTCTTTGGCTAAATGATTTACGCGCCTCTGCGTAATTTACTTCCAGGGTTAAAATCGTCCTGGATCCAGCGAACGAAATTGTTTGAATTGGTTTTGTAAATTTCTATTGAAAGCGGCTTGATACCACTGTACTCTACCTCCTTAACATATTCCGCATGCAATTTTAAGATCTCAGACAGGGTTTTGCTATCAGTTTTCATTTATTAAGGGATGTTAAAGGTTACGATACGTTTGGATTTGAGCGTACCAAAGCTGTTCCTGAACATGCCCAGTTCTTGAAATTATTTAAAAATTTATATTAATAATCTGAAATGTCATACCATGGGGCATAATTTTCCCATGAATTCCAAAACTGGGGACTCCTTCGTACAATTTCTGTAACATTTTTGGACAAACTGGGTATCGCTATTGCGATATACCCGCCAGCATCTCTTTATTCGTCTGTTTGACCCTCAATAAGTTTAAATGCTAAAAAGCTGTGCCAGAGAGAATTAATTCGATACGGCATAGAATTAAATTGAAATCTGAAATTTGCGGTTAACGGGAAGAGTAAGGAAGCAGAATAAAGAACCAGAAACTCAAATTCCCAGCTTTTTCTTTAATGTTGAAATTTCCAAAGGTTTGGGAAGAAGGTCGATGATATGCTGGCTTGCTTTTGCCTTGTCAATATCTCGGGTGTCTATTGTTGAAGATAGCATGAAGATGCGGATCTTTTCCTGCAACATCACAGGAAGATGATCGAACTCATCGATGAATTCAAAGCCGTTCATGTCTGGCATTTGCAGATCCAGGAGGATAATGCTTTCGGGCAGGATATCAGCTTGCGTTATAAGGTGTTTCAATGCGTCGCGCGCGGAATTGAAGGTCTTTACCGAGTTTGTTATGCCGCTTTTAATCAGCAATTTCTCATATATGAACAGATCAAAAGCACTATCATCTATAAGAAAAAAGTGTAAAAGTGGCTTCATGTCTGGTTATTTATGAATAGAAGGGATGTTGACCTCGAAAATACTTCCTTCGCCTACTTTCGAGGAAACGCTGATTTCGCCTCCAAGTTTGGCTATCGCCTCATGAACAATATATAATCCTATGCCGGAACCGCTGTTTGTTGCCCCGGCCCGGTAAAACATCTTGAATATTTTATCCTGATCCGACTCTTTAATGCCATAACCATTGTCTTCAACGATAATTTTGGCCGCCTTAGGCGTAGATTTGATCTTTAAATGTACGAATTGATTTGGCTTTGTTTTGTCCTGGAATTTTATCGCATTATTGATCAGGTTATTGAAAATGATCCTGAGTTTCATCACGTCCGACTGGAATACGCCGTCCTGGTCAATGTCCGTTGTCATTTTGAGATTGCCATATTCGGGCAGATACTGAATCGTTGCCTGCACTTCCGTAACGAGCTCTTCGAAGCTGATATCGGTCACCACCGGAACGCCGCGCGCATTCTTATAATAATCGATGATATTGATAATGAATGTATCCAGCTTTTTTACCGATTGCCGGATCAGTTCGAGATATTCGTTTTGCGATTTGATATCGTCTTCAAGCAAAGCCAGGTTCACGATGCCAAGCACGGACATTAATGGTGCCCGCAAATCGTGGGAAGCGCTGTAAACGAATTTGTCAAGTTCTTCATTTGCCTTCTGTAATTCCACATTACGCTGTTTCAGGTCCTCACGGGTTTTGTAAATATCGTAAGCATGTGAAATCGCGTTTTCGACGTAATTGTAGTCCCAGGGTTTGTCGATAAACCTGAAAACCTCGCCCTTGTTAATAGCGTCGATCGCTGCACCGATGTCCGTGTGACCGGTAATGAGAATGCGTATGGGTTTGGGATATTTAGTCCTGATTTTTTCAAAAAATTGCACACCTGTCATGATCGGCATGCGCTGATCGGCGAGAATGATGCAGAAGTCATTATTTTCAAGTATTTCCTCCGCTTCTACAACTGACGAGGCGACTGTAATGTCGTACTGCTTCCGGAAAGAAGCCTTGAACGAGTGAAGGTTATGTTCCTCATCGTCAATGTACAAGATGGTTATCGGTTTTTCACTCATTGAATTCCTGGATAGGGCGTGCTTTTTGTTTTACTGGCAGGGTGATTAAAAATTCTGTTCCCTGACCGACCTCCGTATTGACCTGAATATTTCCGCTATGCACTTCGATAATTTTGAATACAATCGACAAGCCAAGGCCCGTTCCGTCACCGACCTGCTTGGTAGTGAAGAATGGCTCAAAGATCTTGGCCCGAACCTCCGGCGGCATTCCCGGTCCGTTGTCCCGAATGGAAATGGCAATATTTTCAGGGTCTTTAAGCCAGGACCTGACCCAGATCGTCGGCGTCTTATTTTCGCTCTTTTGTTTTAACAGGGCGTAAATAGAATTGTTTAGAATGTTCATAAACACCTGGTTAAGCTTACCGGCGAAACATTCAATACTAGGGATATTTCCTAATTCCTTCACCAAATTTATCGAATTACCCATTTGATAATTCAAAATAATCAACGTTGACTCAATGCCATCATTAATGTTGACAACATTAAGGTCAGACTCGTCCACACGGGAAAATATTTTTAAGCCTTTTACAATCTCGACCGTCCTGCTGGCGCCATCTTCCATGCCTTTTAACAGCGTTCCCAGCTCGGTTTTAATATAATCAAGGTCCAGTTCTTCTTTCAGTTTTTCAATTTCCCTGATCTTCGTCTGTAATCCGTCAAGGGAATCTACATCCTGAATGCTGTCGTAAGAGTCAAGTATTTCCAGCACGTCGTCAATATCACGGCGAAGCGGCCTGATGTTGGAGCTTACAAAGTTGATCGGGTTATTGATCTCATGGGCTATACCGGCGGTAAGCTGACCAAGAGATGCCATTTTTTCGGAATCCAGGAGCTGTGTTTGTGTATCTTTTAGCTTGGTGAGCGTAACATTGAGTTCGGTATTAGCGTATTGCAACTCAGCGGTTCGCTCGTTGACGCTTTTTTCCAGAAATGTGTTTTGCTCCATAATGATTTTTTCATTTTCCAACGACACTTTCAGCGCCTCGGCCTGCGATTCCTCTCTTTCCTTTTTAAATATATTAATCTTATCGGCTAGTGCAATAGAAAGTAATACTACTTCTGCAATTGAGCCAAACTGCATGGTATAAGTTGTAAGGAAATTATACGGCAGAATGTTGATATTACGAAGAACCAAGAGAAAAAGACCAAAAAGGAAAATGGTCCAGGCCGTTAAAAACAACTTGGCGGGCCGGTAATTCTCTTTGGAAAGCTTGAAACCTATTATGAAAAGACCGATAGCCCCGATTCCTCCTGAAACATCCACTGCCCGGAAGCTCAAAAGTTCAAAACCGAGGAGATTCAGCAGCCCGGTGGATGAATAAAGTGCGATAATAACATTAAGAATAATGATGCCAGGTGGCCATTTTTCTTTTAACTGGAGAAAGTTTTTGACAAAGAGCATTGCGAAAATGCCTGCGAAACCTGAGAAGTAGATCGTTGCAATAGAATTAAACTTTGGCGCATAAGGCCATATGTATTTAAATCCATAACCGGTCAATGCGGTCTGTGCCAGTCCCACGGAAAGGACGTAAAGTACATAAAAAAGGTAACTTTTATCGCGGGTAGAAAAGTAGATAAATATATTATAAAGCACCATCACGATAATGATCCCTGAAAAGATCCCGTTGATGGTTTCGCCGATTTGCGCAGCTTCGAAGAAGTTTTCCTGGTCGCGGATAATGAGCGGAAGAATTACCTGATTGAAACCCTTAACCTTCAGATAATAGTTTTTCTGCTGTCCGGGCCTGATATCCAGGTCAAAAATAAGGTTTTGATGCTTGATATTCCGATCGCCAAAATCGGCGTTTTCAAGATATTTTTCAGTGTTGATCTTTCCGTCGCTAATTTCAAAAAGTTCACACGTATGAATCAGCGGATGAGCCAGTTCGAGGTAAAGTAATGAGCTGGCCGACTTATTTGCAATTGAAAACCGGATCCAGAATGTAGACTGGCTGAGGCCCATATTAGGGGTATCGTCCGTGCTTTGGACGAAGTTCTTCTCTTTTAGCACTTGTTCAAAACTACGCGTATTGGTAGCATCTTCAAATATTTCAACGTGCCGGCCAATGATTTGTGAACCCTGGTAAAAGTTCACAGGAATAGCGTAAACAAGCTGCGCAGAGAATAGAAATAGAATTGCAAATATGTGCTTCAACAGATTCATAAACTTAAATCTTCATATCCAGATTGTAATGTAAAGCAATTTCTCCCTTTGGTCCTTTTTCCACGGCATATTGAACGGGGTGTTCCCTCAAATTCATGATCCGTTCTCTTTCCTCCTCATGCGCATGCGGCAAATCATGCAGGTCATTGACGATGATGGCGGTTGCGATAAGGCCCTCTTTGGGATAGTAGAATGTTCCGTTGTTTCCCAGGTCGCGAATGATCTCAAAACCGATCCTAAGGCACTGCCGCAAGGTAGGAGGGGAGCACAATGCCAGCAAATGATCGACACCGATCTGCGAAGTAATCGCGACGCCAATCCTGCCTAGAAAGATGCTTCCAATGCCAAAACCGGCAACTTCTTTGGAGTTGAACAACCCGCAGAATTCCGCCAGTTTTTTTCCCTTCATATTATCAACATATCCGTAAATACGCTCATCTTTCTTTGCAATAGCGCCTTCCATCGGCATTTTCATTTTTTCATTACGAACCTGGATTCTACCTCCGCCATATATCTTTTCACCGTCCTCCGATTCTACAATGATAACGTAGGTGTTTTCGTCGTTAAGCCAGTCGTGGCTTGCGGAAGTTACCTGTTTTACGCCATAAGCCTCCAATACTTTTCGGTGTTCGTCAATATACCTGTAGGAGGTTTCGATATCCTCCGTTGCCTTGTATGCTTTAATTTTTGCTACCATCAAATTGCGTCGTTTACAATAAACAAGGTTTCATTCAATGGAAGGCGTTGTGATTGAATGGCGGACATTTCGGGTTTGATGATTTTTAAGAGGAAAACCGCTCTTGTGTTATTTTTTGAATATATGATATTTTGAAAGTCATATCGTAAACCTTGCAATTTGTCTCTTTCGCCTTCACTTAGTCCCGTCGCGGAACCAAGCCTTTCAAAAAGAAAAAGCGGCGATAATAATGGTTGGGCGGCCAGGCCTAGTTTTTCGGCAGTTAGCCAAAGCTTTTGTGCAGCCATTCCAGCCAGGAAATGTTGATCCGGTGACTCGGGCAATGTGATAACGGCAACACAGGAAGCGCTGGCGACACCGGCCCGGGTGCCTTCTGTCAAGGCATTACCGCCTCCGATTGCTCTCAACGTTCCGGCAATTTTTTTGTTCCTGACGATGGACAATGCAGCCATTTGCGCTGGTGCCGACACCAGTGTCTGGATCGGGATTCCGTCGCCTGTTCCGGCATTTTCTTCTCCGGGCCATCTTATATCACGATCAAAAAAGTCGCGGTGCGCTTCTTCATTCAGCATGATCACCAGATCGCAGGCTGCAACAATTTTACCCAGATCGGCAAGATGGCTTTTTTCTGTGATAAATTGAACATTCGCCCCGGATATGCTTTCTGCGGCGCTCCGCAATGCATTTACCTCCGGTTCTGTGAGGTTATATGGCACACCTGAACCGCGATTTGTAGACCTGGAAGCTATGAACTCTGCCAGTCCGGTAAACTCATTCTCCGTCTGGCCTTCTTTTGTGAATTGTATGCTTGCAACTAAATAAGGAAGAGATTGTGCAGGAAATAATTTTGCATCAGTCTGGTAACCAAGCTGATTGGCTTTTAGTACTGCGTTTTCATATGCTGCGCCCAGCGCCAGATGCGCAGCCATATTATTGACATTGGCGAAGGAATGTGAACGAAATGCATCATGAAACAAATGCAGATTTCCATTTCGATAGACCCATTTCCAGGGCTGATCATTCCCAGCCGAGTGCGCACGCGTTCCCGCAGTGACGATCTGTCTGATCTCATCGTCCCCGGGAATGACATTCGTATGGATTTTTGGTAAGGTATCAATGATCTTTGTGGATTCACCAAGATCAAATGGAGCGTTCGGATTACTATAAACGGTTTCAGGAATTCCGTCCGGTTTATTACCAATAATGGTTTCCAGGTCCACATAATATCTACCTGAATCTGTAAACTGATCGAGCAAAATGCGCCTGCAAACGTCGGTTACAACGCCTCCTCCTAATGTCACCGCACTCGCCAGCTGAGGCCACGTGCTGATCGTCTGCCCGATCTCAAGCAGAGAGGCACGGCCACGCATAGATGTGTTCATAGCGTCTATAATGCGCATTACCAGTGGAAACCGATCGGCGGGGGCAATGTTTTTCAATTTTTCAGGAGGGATACCGGCCAGCATACCGTGCAAAATCGGTCTGTCTGCTTCCCGGTCAAATCTTTCAACATCCAACATTCCGCGGTCGCTCGTTTCCATAACAACGGGAATTTGAAGTTTTTGGGCCATCTGGCGAGCACTGATTTTTACTTCCAGATCGTCACATTCGTCAACCAGAATGTCGAGCTTTCCGTGCTCTGTCAGAAATGCTGCAATGTTGCCATCAGTAATCCCTTCCGGATAACATTGAATGTCCAGATAAGGGTCGATCTCAGCGATTTCCCGGGCGGTGACAATGCATTTGTTGATCCCCAGATTGTGCAGGCCTGTCTTTATCCTGTTCAGGTTACTGAGTTCGATAGTATCAAAATCAGCAAGTTTCAATGTTCCGCAAATGCGCTCAGTGGCAACGCTGACAGCAACTGCATGTCCTACCGATAGCCCGATTATGCCAATCTTGCGTTTAGACAATGCCGCTTGTTCCTGTGGAGTAATTTTGTAGTGGTTTCTGCTCGTTCTCAACGTAACGAAGTCCGACTCGTTCAGAATGTGAAGTAACCGGTTGGACCATGGGTAATAGATCCAGGAACCCAGCAAGTCAGGATCTTTGTCAGCGACCCACTCGTTGTATTTTTCGTCAATCTCAGCATTCGTCAAACGTATCGCAGGACTCTTAATCTTAATCAGTTCCTTCATTTGAGAAGGAAACAGGTCCAATACGATTTTGTTTTGATAGTCGGAGATAACTGAGTTAAACTTTTGCTTGTCAGCACTTTGCTCTTTAAAGATAAAAACCGGCTTATATATCGTATTGTTTGTTGAATCTGGATACATTTTTTAACTATTAGGAGGACGGTTCCCAGAAGAACTCACTTTAAATTTAATATTTGATAAAATGTATTGATCTTCGTATAAATTCCCTGGTGAATGAATAGGTTTATGAAATACCAGGTAGTCTTATGTCGATCAATAGTTACACAAATTGCTTAATTTATTTTTGTAAAACTACCACTGCTTCACTCGCGTACAAAATATTTGGTTGAAATGGCCCAAAATTCATTGACACGGAGTCATTTAACCGAAACACAAAAACTTAAATTGTAAAAAGCGCTTGCCGAATTTATGTTAATATAGAATTAATATTATAATATTATCAATTAGTTTAGAATAATTGATCAAACTAAACAGTCAAAACCTCCGAGAGAAAGATTTTTGCAATAATGGAAACCAAAGAAAAGATAAGTGTCCTTTATGTGGATGATGAAATAAACAATCTCAATTCGTTTAAGGCAGCGTTTAGAAGAGATTTTAATATATTAATCGCGACTTCCGGCCGTGAGGGCCTCGAATTGCTGAAACACAATGTCGTGCATGTGATCATTACCGATCAGCGCATGCCTGAAATGACGGGAGTTGACTTTTTGATTGAGGTTTTGAAGGACTATGCCGAACCCGTGCGAATCTTGTTAACGGGTTATACAGACGTCTCGGCGGTGATCGATGCCGTGAATAAGGGGCACATTTATTACTATCTCAATAAGCCCTGGGACGAAGCTCAGTTGCGGATCATCATTAAAAATGCCCACGAGATCTTCTACTTACGTGAAAAAAATAAGGAGCTTATTGAAAAGCTGATCGAAGTTAACGGTCAACTCGAATTCCTGCTCAGGCAAAATCTGCTTTCCTAGAAAACCCCGGATACATTCATTTTCTTTTGAAACTGAACGTCCTTTTGTTCAATTGTGCTAAGCTAAACTCTTTCAATAAGTTGAGCACAATGGAGAAGCCCGCCGTTATGAAGATTGCAAGGAAAAGTATTGCAGCAAAAAGTAAGTTGCCGATTGCCTTTAAAAAAATGATTGCGTCCATGTCCTTATGTGTTTAGTGAGTGTTTACAGACTGATATGTTAAAATCATACCAGCCGTAAAACTGTGCTACATTTGCTACTTGACACTGCATTGGTATCCTTTTTGCCTGTGTAATGAATCATAAGTGACCAAAAATTCATCAAACCGATTCAATCATGAAAAAGATATTGGCAGTAGGAGCAGTTTCAGGCGTTGTGTTGTACGTTTTCTTCAACAAATTTTTCAGACAAATGGAAAGAAACTTCGGTCTGGAAAAAAAACAGGATGAAATTGCCGGGAATAACAAAACAGAAGGGTATTTTTACCATCAGAGCGAGCTGGCGACAGATAATACTGCCGGCGAACTGGTAAAGAACATTAACAACTAACGATCCGGCCGGAGCAACCCCTTCTAGGCGATCTGTCTAGGCGACCCCGACCGGGTAAATCAAGTTTAATATTTGTTGAGATAATGTGGCGAGCAGTCTGTTTACAAGTTGTTTTTTTTATTCTGGCAGGACTGTTCACATCGTGCGGGGAGGGCACAATCCCTCCTCCACCTCCAAAAAAGCCTATTGAGGAACCGGGTAACGGAGAGGAACCCATTGATTCCACTGGGAATGACACAACGGGACATTCGGATCCCGACACCATTATCATTGATACATTAAGGCCCAGGAACAGCAACCAGTTCCTTGCGTTGTCCAAAGGTTTTGGCACCGCCAACATTTACAGTGAAGCACAGCTCGGCATCCGGACTGGCACATATAAGCAAGCCCGGGACTACATTGGCCGTACGGTCAACCTCAATTATTCATTTCTTGCGAAACAAAATGATACGCTGGAATTTCGGCCTTTCATTCTGATGGTGCACGAAGGCGCATTCATTTTTGGCGACCTGGCCAATGAAATGGGTAAAGCGAAATGGATGGCGAGAAAAGGTTACGCCACTGCGGCTATCAATTACAGGCTTGGTTTCAACGGCGGCACGGAAGCTAACACTTGCGGCGGGAACAACGCGGAGGTCATCATGGCTATTTATCGAGGCGTTCAGGACACATATACGGCATTACATTATTTTGCCGATAAGTCTAATGAATTTGGTATTGATCCGGGTCAAATGATGCTTGCGGGAAGCAGTGCCGGCGCGATCATTATTTCAGCGCTTGTTTACATGGATGAAGCTGATTTTGAAGCATTACAGCCAGGAATTGTGAAAACACTCGGGCCTTTGGATCCTGTTAAGACAGGAACCGAATTCCGCGTCCGGGCTTTACTATCGTACTTAGGCTACTCCATTTTCAGAACGGGCTATGTGAAAAAGTCCAATGCAAAGCCAACGGTATTTTTTCAAAGAACAGGCGATACGGTGCTGCCTTACACCCAGGGAAATTTGTTTTCGTGCGGAAATTATTTCTGGATGCAGGGCGCCAAACCGGCATCTGACAGGCTGAAAACATTAAAAATGCCATACGAGCTCAATTATCAGCCTGAAAAAGGACACATTCTTTCCTACACGGAAGAGCATGTTGCAAACCGATACGCACAGTTTATGAAACGTTTCTGGTCAGGCGACTTTCGGCAAACAACTATTGAAAATTTCAAAACGCTGGAAGATCTCAAACTTCCATAGCGCCTTAGCGCTTTTTCATAAAAGGCAGCAATTGTTTCAGATAACTCGATAATTTTAGTTCGAGAAATTGGTAGGAAAGATAAGAAACGACCATTGTCATGAACAGCGATAAGAAGAACATCGACGTCCCCGTGCTATAAACCGGGTAACCCAGCCTTTTGAAAAAATGCCCTAAAATTACCACAATCGGCAAGTGGGCGAGGTAAACCGAAAATGACATATCGCCGATTTTCACAAGCCAGTCCGGGAAATTAATCGGACGTCGTGCATTGTAAAAAATAAATGCGGTGAACAACAAGCTAGAACCCAAGCCCCACTGCGAGGGCCCTAATCCACCAAAAAATCCCGACCAATATTGCCATAGCGCTAGCGTGACAAACATGAATACGAGCCAGACTTTTGCAAAAACAGATGCGAAAATAGGGAAGAGTTTCTCGTTGGTATAAATCAACCCGATGATGACGCCGTATACGAAGTTCCAGATGATTGGGTTCGTGATCATGTTGAGATAACCATTGCCATAATCGGCGGTGCGCTGCGTTTCCAGGGTAAAGTAGCCCAGCGTGAGAGGAAGGATTATCAGGGTAATGATAATGATCACGAAGAACGCGTACCACCGGAACCTGGAAAAAAACATGGAGATCGCAACCAGCCCATAGAAGTATATCTCATAATTAAGCGTCCAGCCAACAGGCAGGAAGGCATACCCGTAAAAAGGAGGATCGGTGTGGGTTACTGGGATGAATAGCAGGCTCAGAATCACACTTTTAACTGCACCTGGTTGCAGGCCGATCCTGCTTTGAAACAGGAAATAAATCAGCGTAATGATTGCATATGTAGGCCAGATCCTGATAAACCTGCGTGCCATAAACTTGTAAACCGATAGCAGCGAGAATGTGGAATGTTTGGTAATGTACACCATAATAAACCCGCTGATCACAAAAAACAAGGCCACCCCCGATGGGCCTGAATTGAAAAAATAATCGAGTTCCTGCTTGAAAGGCTCGTTCTTTCCGATAACGTCTTTGAGGTGATAAATTGTGACAGTAAGTGCCGCAGCAGCTCTAAGAACCTGTATACTGTTTATCTTGGACTCAAAAGGATTGCTTACCGGCTTTGTCTCCTGATTCATTCTGTTAAATAAAATTTGCGGTTTGGGATCCGGGCGTAAAGTAAGTTAAAGTTTGCTTCATGTTGTAATTTGTCGTGAGCTGCATGTGATTTTCGGTTTACTGCCGGTTACAGGGCAATGCGGCACAGTTTTAGTTACCGAAGGTAAACGTATATTGCAAAAAGTAAAATTCGTAACAATGGATCAGACGTTGATAGTAAAAGATCAGATACATATAGAAGCCCCGTTAAGTAAAGTCTGGGAAGTGTTGGTGGCCCCGAAATACATCCGGCAATGGGATGACCTGCCGTCGGGATTTGACGATTACTATCTGGAACCCGGCAGGGTTATTGAATGGACGGGCATAACCAAGCTGACCGTTACAGAAAGCGAACCGAATGCGCTTCTGCGGCTTTCGTTATATGTGGACAAATGGGAGCAGCCACCCGCTGCATATGACATTGCATACACTTACAGGCTTTCGGAAGAAGCAGAAGGCGTTTTGCTGCAACTGGAAATAGGTGATTTTGGCGTTTTGGAGGATGGACAGGCTTATTTTGATTCCTCCATCGAGTTTGCAAAAACTGCTTTGGAAAAAATCAAAAATCTGGCGGAAAACAGACTTTAATTGTGGCCGTGAGTATATTTGTATTGATCACCGCCGAAAGTTATGCCAGCGAACACCAAACTATATTACGACACCAACGAAGTAGCCGAAATAGTTGGCTGCGAACCATCTGCCCTGCGTTTTTGGGAGAAAAAATTTCCGCAGTTGAATCCCAAACGGGATGCGCGTAACAGGCGGAGATATACAGAACGGGATATCGAGATCATTCGAAAAATCATGCACCAGCGTGACAAGCAGGGGCGTACAATCAAGGGAGCGCGCGAGCAAATGCGTAGAAAAGAAGAATCGCAGCTGCTGATCCAGCGCCTGATGCGCGTCCGTAAATTCCTGGTCGAATTGCAGGAGACATTATAAATTATTACTTGCCTAACCCTGAGTTTTTCCATGAAATATATCCTTTGGTTCGTCTTTGCCTGCACTTCTTTGTCGTCCTATGCACAAAAATTTCAAGCGGCGTCCATCCGTAAACACATTGAATTTCTTGCTTCCGATGAAATGGAAGGACGTGGAACGGGAAGTCTGGGAGAGATCAGGTCGGCTAATTACATTGCTACGATCTTTGGTGAACTGGGCTTGAAACCTGCCGGAATTGACGCTGGCTTTTTCCAGCCGTTTCAGGTTAAATACTCAATTGAAGGCAATCTCCACCAGGTAACAGGAAGAAATGTGGCTGGTTTTTTGGACAATGGTGCTAAAAAGACGATCGTGATCGGCGCGCATTATGATCATTTGGGGAAAGGTTTTCAGGGAAGCTCACTTTCACCGGATAGTCGTAATAAAATCCATAATGGTGCGGACGATAATGCTTCGGGAACAACGGGGCTGCTGGAACTGGCCGGATATTTTGCCAAAAACAATATTACTGAAAAGCATAATTATCTTTTCTTAGCCTTTTCGGGTGAGGAACTTGGCCTGCTGGGATCCAAACATTTCACTGATAATCCAACCATTCCACTTGCGTCCATTTCCTGCATGATCAACATGGACATGATTGGCCGGCTGAGCGATGAAAAAGGCATTATCGTTTCGGGCTGGGGGACAAGCCCGGTTTGGGGGAAATTGATTCCTGAACTTGCCAAAGCGCAGAACCTGAAATATACCGTTGATTCCTCGGGCGTAGGAGCATCAGACCACACATCATTCTATTTGAAAAATATTCCTGTTGTCCAATTCTTTACGGGCGGACATGGAGATTATCATAAAGTGAGCGATGACATTGAACGCATTAATTTTGACGGCGAGGCTAAAATCCTCACCATTATAACCGGCCTGCTCGAAAATATTGATAAAGAAACCACTGATCCGCAATTTGTGACGGCCGCAAACCCGCACACAGGCAACAGAACTACAGATTTCAAAGTCACATTAGGCGTAATGCCCGATTACAGCTATTCCGGAAAAGGTCTCAAAATAGACGGCGTTTCAAAAGCGCGCCCGGCCGAAAAAGCGGGAATACAAGCCGGTGATATCATTACCAAACTGGCCGGAAAAGAAATCACATCCATTTATGATTATATGGAAGTGCTCGCAAAGCATGAGAAGGGCGAGAAAGTAGAAGCAGAATTCCTGCGTGGTTCCGAAACCAAAAAGGTGTCTGTAACTTTTTAATCAACGATCGCCCCGCGTTTTCCCAGTTCAATCGCCTCCATCTGGCTGATAAGCCCTTCGTGCAGATTGAAACGCAGCAATGTCCGGAATTTGTGAAAGCCTTCGCGACCAGCCGCGCCGGGGTTAATGTAGAGCATATTATTTAACGATTTGTCGCGGATCACGCGCAGAATGTGTGAATGCCCGCACACAAAAATGTCCGGTGTCCGGGATTTCAGTTCCGGCATCACCAGCGGGTTGTAGCGTGGTGGCGCGCCGCCAATGTGCGTGATCCACACCCGGAACCCTTCCAGTTCAAAATGCAGATTTTCCACCGTCCTGGCCCGGATATCATTATTGTCGATATTCCCGAAGACAATCCGGCAGGGTTTGAATGCTTCGAGCTGATCAATAATTTTGACTGATCCGATATCCCCCGCATGCCATATCTCATCGCAGTTTGCAAAATGGTCGAACATTCGCTCATCCAGATAACCGTGCGTGTCTGATATAAGGCCAATTGTTTTCATTTGTTCAAAAAATATTTGGTGTCATGGCGGATAGCATCCGCATTTTGTAACCGCAAAATAAATTAATTTATTTTTCTTTGAGATTTAAGTAACTTATATATAACGTTTTTATATATTGGGGCATTGAATCTTAATTTAAGTTAATTTTTTATTAACATCTTATAAAACAGCCGTCAAACTAATTAGTTAGTTGTAAAGTTGCAGCAGTTTGTATATTATTGCGTATTGTAATTTATCAGTTACATCTACTACTCACATAACCACCAAAACCAGCCTTGAAAAAAATCCTACTTCTGTTCTACTTATGTCTTCAACTAATGGTTGTGCACGCACAAACCGGAGGACGCTTCACGCTTAAAGGCGTGGTCACGGATACCTCGGGCGCGGTGTTACCCGAAGCCACGGTAATGCTGCTGCTACCCAAAGATTCATCGCTGGTCAACTTTGGAAGAACGAACAAAGAAGGTGTATTTGAATTAAAAAACCTGAAACGTGCACAATACATTTTCAAAGTTTCCTATGTAGGCTTTGTTCCTTATCAGGAAACGGTTAATCCAAAAGATGGCGATGTGACCGATTTAGGCAGAATGAAAATGAAAGTGCTTCAAAAGGAGCTTTACGAGGTCGTTATTAAAACCGCGAGGGCGCCGCTAAGCATACGGGGCGACACAGTGGAGTTTGACGCCCGTGCATTCAAAGTTCCGCCAGGATCAACGGTGGAAGACCTGCTCCGGAAATTGCCGGGTATGCAGGTTGATGCAGACGGAAACATTAAAGCCCAGGGAGAAGAGGTCAAACGTGTAACGGTAGACGGTAAGCGGTTCTTTGGCGATGATCCGAAGATGGCAACGAAAAATCTTCCCGCAGAGGCTATTAATAAAGTTCAGGTTTTCAATGGCAAAACGGAGCAGTCCAAAGTGACCGGTGTGGATGATGGAAAACGTGAAAAGACGGTCAATCTGGAATTGAAAGACAGCCATAAGAAAGGCGGTTTCGGAAAGGCGATTGCGGGAGTAGGAACGGATAAGCGACTGGAAGGGAAAGTGAGCTACAACCGGTTCGATGATAAGCAGCAATTTGCCCTGCTGGGATTTGGAAATAATACGAACCAGTCGGGTATTGCCCGGAACGATTACCAGGACTTCAAAGGAAGCCAGTCGTTCAACTGGGGTGATGACGGTGATTTTGGTTTCAACAGCGGTCGTTATTATGGAGGCGATGACATTACTATTCAGCCCAACTGGGGTGGAGGGGGATCAGAAGGCTTTACCAAAAATTTCGCAGGCGGGGCCAATTATAATTATGATAACAAGAAAACGAAGCTGAGCACGAGCTACTTTTACAACCAGACCAAGGCGATCATGGACGTGCGTTCAAGCACAGAAAATTTCCTGACAAACGATTCGTACAGCTCGTTAGCCAACTCCAAAACAATCGGATTTACAGGAAACCATCGCCCAAGCTTCCGTTTTGAAAAAAATATTGACTCGCTTAATACAATCATCCTGATCAGCAATTCAAGGATCAATGCAGGTGATGATCATTTCGACAGTTATCAGCGGTCCTTCCGTAACGAAGGCGTGGTCACCAACCAGTCGACTGTGAAGAATTTCAGCGAATACAGTTCATTCGCAATGGCTAATCTGCTCCTTTACCGGCATAAGTTTAAGAAAAAGGGCAGGAATTTCGCAGCAAGTATCGGGTACAACATCAATAATGCGGATGAGAATAAGGACCTAAGCTCAAACAATGTCTTTTTCCAGGATTCTGCGAGAAACAGCATCATTAACCAGCTCAATGAAACGGAAAGCACCAGGGGCAATTTGAAAGGCAGTTTATCATACATCGAGCCTTTTGCTAAGAAATTTTTCTGGGAGACATTCTACAATTACAGCATGCGCAAGGACAAAGTGGACCGTGATGTGTTTGATGTCTCAGATGCGGGACGGGAGGTTAATCCGCTGCTGACGCGGTTTTATTCCAATGATTTTACTTACAACCGCGTAGGAACCAGCGTGCGTTACTCAAACAAAGGACTCAATCTGTCGGCCGGGCTCGCTGGTGTCCAGTTTGAACTGAGAGGAAAGTTCGCCGCGGATAAAGCCGCTTCTGACTTTATGCGGGTGACCAAAAGCTATTTCACACTCGTACCAAACGTTTCTGTGAACTACGATCTGAAAAATAACCGCTATCTGTACGCAGAATATGGTCTGAATGTCCGCGAACCATCGATCACCGACTTGCAGCCTATTGTGGATAACAGTAACCCGCTTTTCATCACGGAGGGAAATCCGGATCTGATCCCGTCATCCACACACAGCGTGTATGCAGGCTATAACATGTTCAATCCTGCGAATTTTATCAACCTTTACATTGGCCTTTCATATAATTATAATGTAAATCAGATCGTCTACAACCGGACTGTGAATGTCGAGAACCTGATCACGACTACGAGGCCGATCAATGTTTCCGGCGGATACAGTTACGGGAGTTATGGTGGATTTGGCTTTCCGTTGAAGAAAACCAAAGCGACAATGAACCTTAATGCGAGCATTAATTATAACAACAACATCACTTACATTAATGATGTTGAAAATGAGACCAATACAAACAGCTACAATTTCGGGACCCGCCTTGACCTGACGCCAAGCGATGCTTTTACTTTTTATGGTAATGCCAACTGGGGTTTCAGCAATTCGGAATATTCAATTAATACGAATCAAAACCAGAAGATCTTCAATGCAACTTATGGAGCGGATGTGAATGCGAAGGGGCCGAAAGACATTTACTTTAATGCAAAGTTCAATTACAGGATCTATAAAAACGATCAGTTCGGCTTTGATCAGAAACTGCCGATCCTGAATCTTTCTGTCTACAAAATTGTCCTAAAAAGTAAAAAAGGGGAAATCCGCCTTACTGCCAATGACGTGTTCAAGAAAAACCTGGGCATTACGCAAAACGTGAACCAAAATTATTACACAGAGAGACGCGTGGCGACCTTATCCAGATATTTTATGCTGAGCTTTACGTATAACATGCGGGGTGTAACTGCTTCTGTACGTCGCAGTAACAACTATTAAACACTGAAACAAAACCTATGAAAGCCGTTTTAATATCAATATTGTTGCTTGTTACTGTCGTGTTTTACGCCGATGCGCAAAAGACGGAGGGGGAAATCACGTACGAGAGGGTTTTCCACTGGACGCGGGTGTATTCACGGCTAAGTTATATGAGCCAGGAAGAGAAGGACAGGATGAAACTCACCTGGGGCAATGATGACGAATCAAAGCAGGAAATGCTGCTGATTTTTAATGATAAGCAAAGTTATTATAGCTATCCCAAAGTGGAAACACTGTCAGAGGGTGGTTATTCCTGGACCAAGGAAGAATTTAAAAGTTATCGCGATTATGAAAATGGTAAAATGACGGATTTGATCGCCATGTTAGGAAAAACCTACCTTATTGAGGATTCATTGCAAACATTTAATTGGAAAGTGATGAACAAGATTAAGGAAGTGGCAGGTTACATGTGTATGATGGCAGTTACGGAAGACACCGTGAAAGGTCAAAAAATAACAGCCTGGTTTGCAGACAATATTCCGGTGTCGGGAGGGCCGCAATTATTCGGAGGTTTGCCGGGAATGATCCTTGAACTGGATGTGAATGACGGCGACATTGTGACGACTGCAAAAGAAGTGAAATTCCGGCCGGTAACCGAGGAAGAGCTTGCCATTCCAAAAAAGTTGAAGGGCAGGAAAATTAATCATGCAAAATACCAGGAATTAATGAGCACGCATATCCGGGACAGCATTAAAGCTCACCGAAATCCTTTCTGGTCAATACCTTATTAGTTTTTCATTAGAATTATTCTAAAACCTGAAAAAGGAAAGATTGTTCCGGACAATCTTTCCTTTTTTTGTACCTTTGCGACTTGAAAGCGGCCGTGACCCACAGTGGTTTGGCTCGATATTTTTAGAAACCGTTCACGTACCAATTTTTTTATACTTAACTCAATAGCTTTAATTAACCACCCTTTATTATGAAAAAAACGCTTTTGGCCGTTGCTATGCTCTTTATTCTTGGCTCTTGTGCGAGCAAGAAAAAGTTGCTTACTGCACAAAAACAAGCCAGTGAAATCCAGATCCAACTAGATAAGGCGCGCGCTGATCTGAATGATTGCGATAGCAGAACTGCCGGACTTAATAATGATTTGAAGGCGAAAAATGACGAGCTTACCAGCAAAAATGCAAAATTGAAAGAGCTGGAAGAACAAGTTGAATTCTTGAAAAAGAACAATAACAACCTGCTGGACCGTATGTCTGACCTTTCTGTTATCAGCAAGGAAGGATCTGAAAGTATCAAAAAATCGCTTGCTATGATGGATGCGCAGGGCACTCAGATCCGTGATCTGAATTCCAGCATTCAGAAAAAAGATTCTTTGAACATGGCGTTGGTATTGAACCTGAAACGTTCATTAGCTGATGTTAGCGACGAAGATGTTCAGATCGAGGTGAAGAAAGGTGTAGTTTACGTTTCACTTTCTGACAAAATGTTGTTTAAATCCGGAAGCTCGGTAATTAATACACAGGCTGAATCGGTGTTGAGCAAAGTTGCCAAGATCTTGAACGACTACAAAGAAATCGAAATCCTGATCGAAGGACACACGGATAATGTGCCTATCGCTACGGATAAAGTATCTGACAACTGGGATCTTAGCGTTTTGCGTGCTACATCGGTTGCACGTACGCTTCAAAAGAAATATGGTGTTGAGCCTGTTCGTATGATTGCTGGTGGTCGTGGCGAATATTTACCCAAAGTGGCAAATGATTCAGCGCCTAACCGCAGCTTGAACCGTCGTACTGAAATTATCATTACGCCGAAATTGGATCAATTCTTTAACCTGTACACGCCAAACGCTGGCAAGTAACAGTTTGATTGCATTATTTCCAGAGCCCGTCCGGTACGACGGGCTCTTTTTTTGAGAAAATCAAAACACAAATCCAATGTCTGACACTGTACCAAATCGCGAAACCATCGAGAAAGCGCATAAGCTGATCGCGCCATACATTCACCACACGCCGGTTCTTACTTCCAGTTTTTTGAATGACCTGTGTGAAGCGGAAATATTTTTCAAATGTGAGAACCTGCAAAAAATTGGTGCATTTAAGGCAAGGGGAGGGCTTAATGCAATCCTTACACTCACGGAAGAGCAGCTGAAAAACGGCGTTACCACACATTCAAGCGGAAACCATGCGCAGGCCATCGCGTTTTCGGCTGCCAAAGTAGGAGCGAAGGCGTACATTGTCATGCCCGATAATTCGCCGTTGGTTAAGATCAAAGCGGTGGAAGGTTACGGAGGAGAAATTACTTTTTGTAAAAACACACCCGAGGAACGTGAGCATACAGTTCAGGAAATTATAAAAAAGACCGGCGCTGCTTTTATCCATCCATTCAACAATTATGCGGTGATAGCCGGGCAGGCAACGGCGGCAAAGGAACTCATCGAAGATTGCCAGGAAAAGCTGGACATGATTTTTGCGCCGGTCGGCGGAGGCGGGCTGTTGAGCGGCACTGCCTTATCTGCACATTATTTTTCGCCGGACACGAAAGTTTACGCAGGCGAGCCGGAAGGCGCGGCCGACGCAGTGCTTTCATTCAGAAGTGACAGGATCGAAAAAGCGCCGTATGTCAAGACAATCGCGGATGGTTTGCTGACGTATCTCGGCGATAAGACATTCCCGATCATCAAGCAGCATATTACAGACGTTTTAACTGTTTCAGACGAGGAGATCATTCAGTCGATGCGTTATTTGTGGGAGCGGATGAAGCTGGTTGTGGAGCCTTCCGGGGCTGTTTCTTTGGCCGCCTTCATCAAGAATAAGGATCATTTCAAGGGCAGGAAGGTAGGCATAATACTTACCGGAGGGAATGTGGACCTCGGGAAATTGCCGTTTTAGGCCCTTTCGGGATCGACTTTTGTAATAAAATGTAATTTAGTTGCGGCTGAATATGCGGTTAACACTGCATTGCCGTTATTAGTAGAAAATTGCCGCACTCCGGCTTATTGAATTTAGATGTTATTTACTCTTAATGTTAATGTATGAAAAAGCTGATTTTTTGCTGCCTGGTTGTTTTGATGGGTTCCTGCAAAGATAAAAATGATGATCCGGAACCGGAAGTAGACTACGCACCGGAATATGTGGGAAGCTACGGAACGCTTGTTGTGGACGGGCCAACGTCGGTTCAGAATGACTGGGTGATCACGGCTACTGGAAAAAATCAATTGAAAATTGTTTACACAAGGAACATTCATGTCGAAATAGCCGGAGCAGAGGTCGATGTAGTACAGGAGTACAATCTGGTTGATGTTAAATCCACCAAAGACTCATTTACAATAAATGAGACTGTGGATGTTATACAGAGTACTGGAAAGCCGCTACGCCACTTGGTAACCGGGCTTGCGACAAAAGTCGCTGGCGCATCAGGTGAGCCACAGCTAAATACAAACATTAAGCTGGCTGATCCGTCCAACGGGAAGTCCTCCTATGAAGGTTATCTGGAATTCAAAAAGAAATAATAGGGCCTCAATAAATGAAAAAAGCGATTGGTTCTCCAATCGCTTTTTTCGTTTTCAATCGCCACGTCTCTTTGATTTTATCAAACCGAAGTCCCGTCTATCACCGTCCTCAGCTTTTCATATATTACGATCAAAGGAAATACCGTGCCCATCACCAGGCAGGTCAATGCAAAGGCCACTAGCCACAAAATAAAGAGGGTTAATTTAGCAAGAACGACCATATTTAATTGAATTTTATTTCTCTAAAGATCGCTCTGAATGGCATTTGGTTGCAAGCTGAAAATGTTATTTTTTGTTAATAAAAAGCCGCTATCTGCCGCAGATTCCAACGAAATCACAATATTGGCAACTGCTGAGATCCGGCGTTTTCCGGAAAGGAACATCCGGGTCCAGCAGCACATTTAAAATGTCGGTTAAAATCACTTCGGACTTCTCGATAAACTCCCCGGGAGCGAGCTCTTCGGTCAGGTCCAGCGGATTTGAAATCAGATTTTTGGGGTCGCGAAATGAATAAAAACCGGACTTTACAGCATAGTCTCCGAAAGCGTAATTTTTATCACCGATTTTCAAGCCCTGCTCATCCAGCATCTTCCGGTACATCAGATATTCGTACATCCAAAGCTGTCTGACGTAACCCATTTTGCGGTCGGGATCACTGCGGAGAACTTCTTCGCGCCTTACGGGATCGGCAAGCTTTTGCTTTCCGGTCAGTTCCACACTTCCGGTTTTGTAATCCATCACATACAATGTCCCGTCTTCGCTTTGTTCAATACGGTCGATTTTCCCGCCGATGCGCACCGGCGTGTAAGCGCCTTGGAGGATCAGCTGGATTTTTGTGCTTAATGGTTGTTCAGCCGCCAGGATTTCCCTTCTCGGCCGCTGCGACATCTGGTGTTTCAGAAAAACAAGGATCTGGTTTTCACCTACCTGATAATAAATCCTGTTCAACCCCATATCCGTCACGTAGCCCTTGAATTGATCATCAAATTCTTCCCTTAAAACTGTTTTGATCTGTTCCTCGGACGGGTCTGTCTTTTGGAGAAAAAATTCTTTATCCAATCTTTCCAGCGCCGCGTGCAGCCAGGTTCCGATCTCGTCCATTCCCAGCTCTTCTTCCACCTCTTCCTTCTCCTTCACACCCACAATGTGTTTGAGATAAAACTGCATGGAACAGCGGATGAACTCATTTAAATGCGTTGGAAAAATGCCCTTACCGGCCAGATAATGTCTGATCACAGCGAGCATTGCTTCATCCTTATATACTACTTCTTCCAGCTCGTCCTGCTTGCGGTTTTCTAAAACAACCGTTCTGTTCTGAATTTTGATAAGCGGATTGTATTGCGCCAGTTCATATTCCACCTGTCTGATAAAGCGACTTTTTTCGCCGCCACCGGGCGCATCATTTGTGCTTGTATAAAGCATATGCACTTCTTTTGCGCGTTGCAGCAACCTATAAAAATGGTAGGACATAACCGCTTCCTGGTGCTGATGCGTGGGCAGTCCAACTGCCTGTGCCGCGTCATACGGAATGAGCGAGTTCTGGCGTTTGGACTGTGGGATCATTCCTTCATTCACCGAAAGAATGATAATCCGCTCAAAATCAAGCGCCCGGGTTTCGAGCATTCCCATAATTTGCAGATTACTCACCGGCTCACCGCTGAACGGGATTTTCGTTTGCCGGATCAGTTCAAACATAAACGACCGCAATGTCCGCAAGGTAATCAGCTCCGATTTTTCCTCGATCGTCTGTTCAAACTGTTTCAGTAGCGTGTAAAAAAGATAGAGATATTCCGTTTCCAGCGCATTCTTGTAATCTTTGTACACTTCCCTGAGCAACTCAATAAGCTGGTAAAATGTCTGAATAACCTGTCGCGAGTTGTTTTTTTGCCAATGTGTAAAAAGGATTTTGAACAACGGATGATTGTCGCTAAGCGCCATCAGGTCTACCGGGCTCAGAAACACCTGGTTGCCGCTCGTTATAGCCCAAAGCGTTTTCTGAATGATCGTTTGTCCATCATTGAGCGGGCGTAACGCAACATGCTCGTAATGTCGTATAAACGGGTGGTTAAGGACTTTATTTATAGATTTGTACCCGAATTTGGGAATGCGGACTAATTGACCTTTTTTGTTTTTAAATTCAACCACATTCTGCTGCAATTCGAAAATGCTGTCTATCAAAGTGTAAAGCAGCGAATTCCGCATGGAAAGTCCCATAGTGACATTCAGGTCCCGGACGCTTTCGTCCAGCGAATACAACATGGGCGACAGTAAATTTTCATCCGCAAGCACGATGGCGGTAGGGATGGCCTCACCCTGCGCGTCCAGCTCCCGCATTTGCTGATAAAGCTGCCCAGCCACTTTTGTCTGCAATGTCGCGTTGGGCACGCCGTAAATTGAAATCTGTTTTTCCGACGACATTAAATGATCCGTCGTCCAGCTCCATGTGCCAAATGCTTTGCTTTTTTGATATTCCCGCAGGCTCTTTCCAGCTTCCACGCCCACATTTTCAGACATATAATAGCGGTCCGTGTCCCAAAGCACCTCCGCTTTGTGGGCTTTGATCAAGGCGCTAACGATCACTTTTTCGGATTCTGTAAAAGCATTGAATCCTGCAAAATATAGTTTTTCGAAATCGCCTTTCCCCAGCAAAAGTCCTTCAACATCTTCTGCAACTTCACGGTAAGCCATGCCCCGGTAAGCCTTGCCCTTGCCGAGTAAGCGGTTGCGAAATGAAATGTAAACTTTATTGATATTTTCAAAAAGCGAGAAATATTGCTTTGTTCCGCCCTCGGTTTGAAGCGTTTTGCCAGCCGGCATGCTTTCCTGCCAGCGCGTTATGGCGTGCGCTTCTGTCAGATATTCAAACAGATAGGAGGTTTTTACAAGATATTGATCGATTCGGTCGAGGTCATTGAGCAGCACCGAAGCCCAGCCCATGAAACGGTCAAACTGCACGTCGGGGTCAATCTCCTTGAATGTTTCATAGAGGTCAAACAGCAAATGCACCGGATCTTCGATTTCCAATGTGGACATGCTTTCTACGAAATCATCCACAGCCACCACATTCGGGCTCATAATGGCCTCTGTTGTTTCCTTTGCCAGTTCCTGCATCAGGAAAAAAGCAGCCCTCCGTGTGGGCACAATGATATTTACCCTTTCCAATGTTGCATGGTTGCCGAGAATGTGTTTTGCAACGAGATTAAGAAAGGATTGCATAGGAATATATTCGTAAAAAGTTAATGTATCCTGTCGCCTCTGGGTGTCAGCGACCGCATGATTTCGGCTTCCTGGTGGAGCAATTCTTTCCACCGCAACCTCACTTCTTCAACCGGTGTGTATTTTTCTGCGAGTTCAATAAACGTGCGGTAATGACCTGCTTCCGAGATCATTAGTTCCCGGTAAAATTTTTGAAGCGATTCGTCTTCGAGGGATTCGGATAGCAACTTGAAGCGTTCACAGCTCCGTGCTTCGATTAGTCCGCTGATGAGCAGACGGTCCAGTAAAGCGCCTTCATAGTCACCCTTATTACGCACCAGTTTCATGAGTTGGCCTACATACTCATCTTTGCGTTGCCGTCCCAACGGAATGTTTCGTTTTTTCAACTCCTTCAAAACACGCTGAAAATGGCCCCATTCCTCCGCCACGATCGGCGTTAGCGTTTCTACCAGTTCTGTTTTCTCCGGATAATGCACGATCATGGAAATGCAGGTGGAAGCTGCTTTTTGCTCACAATACGCGTGATCAATTAAAATTTCATCCAGCTGCATAGCCACGATGTCAGTCCAACGCGGATCGGTTGGCAGTTCAAGTCCCAGTGTGGTGAGCGATACAGCCATAATGTTCAAGAATGATTAGTCAAATAAGGGCCAGTTGACGCCGAAAGAAAATGATCTTGCAAGCCCGAGATAATTGGGAGCGATATAATAGCCTTTTGGAAAAAGCCCGAAGTTTCCGCCCTGGTTTAAATATTGCATTTTGAAAAACAGCCTTACCCGTTTGATCCGCACATTGGCAAAACCATCCACGATAAGATTATCACCTAAGCGGTAATCATTTTGGATGTGGAACTGCTGGGTAACAGGCATATAGCTGTCTGCGAGGTAACCCGAGCGATAGCGTGCCGCTAAACCCAACTGGATAAAAAGCACTTTGGCATACACAAAATCATAGGTAACCTCTCCGCTGGCAAACAACGCCGGAATGCGGATTACATCGCTGTTATCATTCAATGTCAGGAAGCCCATGGTTGTGAAATTCCATTTTTTGAGGTTGATACCCGAATTAAATCCAATCCTTAGCAATCGAAAACCGGAGTTCAGCTGTTTGGGCAGCGCCAGCGTATCATAATAAATATAGTCATTGACCTGATGGATCTGGATTTCGGGAACGAATGATATTTTGTTTGTTTTCAAAGGCAATGACGCATAAATGGTCTGCACTTTGGTGGGGTCGAAATTATTCCGCCAGTCAAAATGATTACTCAAATAACGCTGAGCGAGCAGATCAGGAGCCGTTTGAATGCTTTGGAAACCAGCTTTTCCCCATCGCGTGCTCAGTTCTGCTTTCAGGCGGTATTCTACATTGGCAGCCAGGTTAAGGTCGGCTTCCGCGGTTAGATAGTTAACAGAATCTTTTAAATAATAGCCCAGCCAGGCGCCGATAATGTTGTCAAATTTCAAACCGGTCCGGTAAGTCGTGTAAGTTTCACCGATCTCGTTGCCCAACTGCGTGGCCGCACGCATGCCGTAAAAACGCTGGCGAATGTAGGCGCGATAATTAAAGCCCGAATAAAAGCCCTTGATCCCGATTTTGTTATCAAAAAGCTTATAATAAATGTCCTGCCGCGTTTTTGCGGAATCGTATTTTGCAGCCGGATATACTTCTTTTTCCAGCCCACGCGCAATTGCAAGATCGGTGTAACGATCAATGACAGTGGAGTAATCCGCTTGCTGGAACACCTGGAAACCATTGGCAAGCCGATATTGCTGATAAATGTGAAGTCCCTGGCGCCGTTCCCACGAATTGGCATCGTCGCTGATCCGGGCCGCGCCGTCATAAGAATATTTGTCCACAACGCCATCTTCTCCCACATTCGGGATCACGCCGCCCTGCTCGCGCACTTTCGTGTTCATGTGTCTGTAATGTGCGAGGATCAGGTATTTTTTGTTTTTGGAAAAAAAACTAGTGTGCATGAGCAGCGTCCAGTTTTGACCGAGAAATGCTCCTGAATTTAATGTGTTGACAAATCCATATTGTTTATTGGAAGTAAGCCTTCGAAAACCCAGCCCAAAATTGAAACGGGAATGTACATTCTGGGTGTAAGAAAAGCTTCCTAAGGATGTCTTACGCGCACCGGAAATGAAATTCAGTTCCGTATGCTGCGATTTTGTATCCATATATTGCACTTCCTCTGGTTTGATCGCATAGGCGTCGTAAGATCTGAACCCTAGTTGTGTTCCAATATCTTCACGTGGCTGAAAAAGCAGGTTTCGGGTCGCGGTAACTGTGTTGCCCAGATCCGTAAGCTTTCCCCACGAACGGTCCACGGGCGTCCAGCGATGGAAGTTTGTCAAGTTGGTATCCACTCGGTAACGCGTTGAATCCCGGTTATTAAGGATGTCGTTTTCGAAATAATGGTGGGTTGTGGCCGGGCCGTAAATGTTCTTCGTACTGTCATCGAGGATCACGCCTCCGGTTTGCGAACCGCCGGTGGTGCCTGTGTTGCCCTGCTGGCCACGGGACCCGCTGCTGCCCGTGTTACCCGGCATCTGCATGCCGCCTGGCATCCTTACCTGCGCCTGTATGGTCGGGGTGAATAAAATGAAGCTGCCTAAAAAACACAGTGTTATATAAAAAGCAATTCTCATAGAGGAAACTATCGTTCTGCCTGAAAAAGGTGACCGGTTTGTTTGAAAATCCATTCATGGAAGCGTCCGGTATCACTGCCGAAACTCACTTTAACAGGAATATAGGCAAACTTTCCTGCCGCGCCCGACGCTTCAACCAAAGGTTTTAACTTGACCATATCCTTTTCGGTTGTTACCACAAAAGTATCGTTTTTTAAGTTCTTAATCAGTTCTTCCACGTCTGCGGGCGTGTAATTATGATGATCCCGAAAAACAACTTCATCTGTAACGTCAAACCGTGCCCGCAGATATGCAGCGAAGGGCAAGGGATTTGCTATGCCGGCGGCCATTTTAACTTTCTTTAACGAAATGTCACCTCCCGCGTAGCTTTTTGGGGCTCCATATTCAAGAGATGAAAAAAAAATGGGTGTTTCAGGTTTGCTGAACTGGCGAATGGCCCGGGTAATGTCTTCCCGCAAATGGCCTGCGAGCGTGAGTGGCGCTTTCGTAACAATGATGGCATCGGCTCGTTTGGCGCCGTTTCTGGTTTCGCGCAAACGTCCGGCAGGGAAGGGAAGATCCTGATAGAACGGCCTTTGAAAATCATTCAACAATAAATTGACATCCCTTGCAATGGCTCTGTGCTGAAAGGCGTCGTCCAGCAGCAGCAGCTTTCTTTCCGGGGCACTCAGCGCAATGTTTTCAGCACCTACGAAGCGGTTTTCACAAACAGCCACCAGCACATCCGGATTGAATTTCAGAAAATACTGCATTGGCTCATCGCCGATCTCAGCAGGCGTTGAAGCTGAACCGGCTTCGATGAAACCGCGTGTTTGCCGTCCATATCCGCGGCTTAGTATTGCTGTGGGGGCATTGCCAGAGAAAAGACTTGTGAGATATTCAGTAACAGGCGTTTTGCCCGTTCCGCCGACGGTCAGGTTGCCGATGGAAATGACAAATTGGGAGGCTTTTTTTGAGGCGAATAACTGGTGATCATAACCCAGATTGCGAAGGTTGGTAATCAAACCATATACCCACGAAAACGGTGTCAATGCGATTTTTATCCAATTATGTTCTTTCATAACTGGTGCATAATTACGTATTTTTTGGCTAATATTGTGCCCCGAAAAAATCTGACACCTCAAAAACATGCCTCTAAAAATTGTGTATAAACCCTACACGCTGCATTTTCGCAATGAAGCGCGCACCTCCCGAGGGGTCCTTACACAAAAGACTTCGTGGCTGCTCAAAATAACCGATTCCGATAAGCCGGGCGTGGAAGGTTATGGCGAATGCGGCCCGCTGCCAGGTTTGAGCGTGGACGATATGCCCGATTATGAACCGCAATTGGCAGCAGTCTGTGATCTTTTCAATGATATGGATCTGGACGTTTTTCCTTTCAATCTTGGCATCATTCTCGACCAGGTTATCCCACAGCATTTGCCTTCCGTGCGGTTTGGTGTTGAAATGGCTTTGCTGGACATTATGAACGGAGGCGAAAGGGTTCAGTTCAAAAATGCTTTTTCAAGAGGTGAAAGCGGCATCCTAATGAATGGACTGATCTGGATGGGCTCCTATGAAAATATGTCAGAGCAAGTGCAGGACAAGTTGGAGCAGGGTTTTTCTACATTAAAAATGAAAGTCGGCGCGATCAATTTTGACCAGGAATGCCGCATTCTGGAATCAATCCGTAAGCGTTTTGACAAAGAGAACATTACATTAAGAGTGGATGCCAACGGCGCATTCGAAGCGGATAATGTGGACGATAAGCTGAAAAGGCTGGCGGAATTTGACCTGCATTCGATTGAGCAGCCTGTGAAGCCGGGACAACATCAGCTCATGCAGGAGTTGTGCGTTTCATCGCCGATTCCCGTTGCCCTGGATGAAGAGCTGATCGGCATTTTCGATTACCGTGAAAAATTCGCCATGCTCAAAAAGCTGATGCCTCCTTTTATTATTTTAAAACCCACATTACTGGGTGGTTTCCGGCATACGGCAGAATGGATCGAAATCGCGAACCGGCTCAACATTGGCTGGTGGATCACTTCTGCTTTGGAATCCAACATTGGCCTCAGCGCAATTGCCCAGTTCACGGCATCTTACAATAACCCGCTTCCACAGGGTTTGGGAACCGGCCAGCTTTATACCAACAATTTCGAATCGCCGCTGAGTGTCGAAAACGGTTATCTGATCTACGACAAATCAGGAAGCCCAATTCAGCCCTTTTTTTAATGCTTCCAAGGTTTTGGCTTCCGGCGAGCCAGCTACCGGCTCGAAATTATATTCCCAATTAGCCTGAGGCGGCAAGCTCATTAATATAGATTCCGTGCGGCCATTGGTTTCCAACCCAAACTTCGTCCCACGGTCCCAAACCAAATTGAACTCTACATAACGGCCGCGTCGCAGGAATTGCCATTGTTTTTGCTCTTCCGTATAGGGTTCGTCGCGGTGCTTTTGCATCAATGCCGTGTATATCGGAGCAAACGACTCGCCGATTTCCTTCACAAATGCAAACAACGCTTCCTTAGACAAATTGTTTCCGTTTCCCGCATCATCCGGTTTCAAATAATCAAAGAAGATGCCGCCTATGCCGCGGGTTTCATTTCTGTGCTGGATAAAAAAATAATCGTCGGCCCACGTTTTAAACTTAGGATAAAAATCAATGTGGTGCCTGTCACAGGATTGTTTCAGGTAATTGTGAAAAAATGCTGCATCAGCTTCATTAATATAATGAGGAGTTAAATCAATGCCTCCGCCAAACCAGCAGGTTCCGTTGCTCAGCTCAAAATAGCGCACATTCATATGGATAATGGGCACGTGCGGATTATAAGGATGCATCACGATCGAAACGCCGGTCGCCGTGAAATGAAAGTCGTCGTTTTCACCCAGGTTCATTTGCTGGCGAAGTCGCGGGTGTACTTCTCCCTGCACCTTGGAAAAATTAACGCCGCCTTTTTCCAGCACGCTTCCATGCTGGATCAGCCGCGTCCTGCCGCCTCCTCCTGAATGGTGTTCCCAAAGATCTTCTTTGAATTTTCCTGTCCCGTCCGTCTCCTCAATCGCGCGGCAAATGTTGTCCTGCAATTCTTTAAAAAATCCTTCTATCTCGTCAACCTTCATACTTAACCGTTATCGTAGCAGGCAAAATTACGATAAATCTCAAAACGCCTCGTGTGAATGTTTGAAACCGGCAACGTCAATCATCAAAGCAATTTGCGTATATGCTTATAAAATTGGATTAAGTAAATTTTACAGTTGAATCGTTATAAAAAAGTATACAAATGGTGACTTATGACCGAAAAAATGCTCACAACGTCGTTTGAAAGATATTGTTGTCAAATCCGATGCGATTTTCTTGATATCTATGATTTTTTCTATAATTTGCCAGTAATAGCCTATTTTCCATCAGACGCCCGTTTTCAGCCCAGCCCTGTTATGTGACAGTAGGTTACAAATTCTTCTTTTTTTATTAATATTTTAAACAAACCCGAACAGTTAATGAAAAAAAATCTCTACCTGACTATCTTACTGTGTTTCTCTGTCCTGCACGTCTGGGCACAAAACCAGCTAAGCGGACGCATTACTGATGCAGCCGAAAATGTGCCTTTACCCGGGGTAAGCGTCCTGTTAAAAGGAACGACAACCGGAACAACTACGGATGCAGACGGTCGTTTCTCGCTTGCTACTCCATCCTCCTCAGGAACACTTGTTGTCTCCTACATCGGTTACTTTACCCAGGAAGTTGAAATCGGAAACCGCAGCACAGTTGACATTGCCATGAGCGCGGATGTGAAATCACTTACGGAAGTGGTTGTAACGGGTTATGCCGCACAGCGCAAAAAGGACATTACCGGTGCTGTAACGGTAATTAATACGAAAGAACTGACTGCTGTGCCTTCTGCGAGTGTTACACAAATGCTGCAAGGGCGTGCGGCAGGTGTGACCGTTGGAAACGATAACTCGCCGGGCGGAGGAACAATGGTCCGTATCCGTGGTTTCGGGTCTATCAACAACAACAGCCCGCTGTATGTAATCGACGGTGTGCCTACGCAGGGAACACTTAACCAGCTGAACCCGAATGACATAGAGTCCATGCAGGTTTTGAAAGATGCTTCTGCTGCTTCTATCTATGGTGCGCGTGCGGCAAACGGGGTTGTGATCATTACCACCAAAAAAGGAAAGCAAGGCGATCCAAGCATTACATTTGACTTCTACACCGGCACGCAGCGACCAGGCAAAATGCTTGATTTGTTGAATACGCAGGAGTTGGGTCAGTATTTGTATCAGTCTGATCTCGGCGCTGGTAAAAATCCTTCTGCGACTTCACCCTCTGTTCAGTACAAATTTGATGAAAACGGCAACCAAACCATCGCGGATTACATTTATCCAAACGTGTATGGTGAGTTGCCTGCCGGCACTACTTACACCAACGACATTGCAGATCCGGCGCTTGGTAAAACTGCCTTCAATATTACGAAAGCCAACAAAGAAGGAACTGACTGGCAGGACGTGATCTTCGATCCCGCTCCGATTTCCAATTATCAGATCGGCGCGAGTGGCGGTTCAAAATCTGCAAAATATGCGATTTCTGCTAACCATTTCAAGCAGGACGGTATTTTGAGATATACCAAATACAAAAGGTATTCTGTGCGTGCCAACACCGAGTTTACAAAAGGTAAGATCACTGTGGGAGAGAACCTTACATTCTCTTATGATGAAAGACAAGGCATTACCAATAATGATGAGGGTAACCCGATCATGTTTGCGATCCGTGTTCACCCGATCATTCCTGTGTTTGACATTACAGGCGGCCCGACTGCTTTGGGTGGAACCAACACCTCTGCTTACAACGGATTTGCAGGAAGCCGCGGTAGTAACCTGGGTAATGCGCCAAACCCGCTGGCACGTCTCTATCGCGAAAAAGACAACATTACAAGAGGTACGCACGTGTTCGGAAACATGTTTGCGCAAGTGGACATCTTGCCTGGACTGGTAGCGCGCACAAGCTTTGGTCTTGAATACAACCAGACAAACCGCTCGGAGTATTTCCACCGGGACATTGAAGCAGCGGAATCCAGAAATGCCAACAGCATGAACGTAATCAATAACCTGGACCGTTCGATTACGTGGTTCAACACATTGAATTATGCCAAAACTTTTGGTGTACACAACTTCAATATTTTGCTGGGAACAGAAGCTGTTAAAACCTATTTTGCCGCCTTCCAGGCTAGCAGGAGTGGTTTTGCATTCGATGACCTGGACTACCGTTACCTGGATGCAGGTTCGGCGGCAGGTTTGGCCAATGCAGGGGCAGGTGCGGAAAGAACTGCGCTTTTCTCGCAATTTGGTAAAATCAACTACGGTTTCAAAGAGCTGTTGCTGGCTGACTTTACATTGCGCCGAGATGGTTCTTCCCGTTTCTCGGAAGCCAATCGTTACGGTATTTTCCCTGCATTCTCTGTGGGTTTAAGGTTGACGGAGCTGGAATTCATGAAGCCAACCAAAAAGGTTTTGGATGATCTGAAACTACGTTTTGGCTGGGGTAAAACAGGTAACCAGCTGATCCCGAACGTTTACAATGCTTACACACTGTATGCGCCGGACCCTCAAAACAATGCTTATGATATCAACGGAACAGGAACATCTATCGTGGGTGGATTTGACCTTGTGCAGTTTGGTAACAACAATGGTAAATGGGAAACCAACACTTCTACCAACATTGGTCTCGACGCCGTGTTGCTGAACGGTAAACTGGAATTTGTGCTTGACTTATACAACCGTAAAACAACGGATATGTTGACGCAGATTGCCATTCCAAGAACAGCCGGAACAGGAACGATCCCTTACACGAACATTGGTGAAGTAAGCAATAAAGGATTTGACATCGGACTTAATTTCCGTGATAAAAAAGGAGATTTCTACTATGCAGCAGGCGTGAACTTCGGTCACTACAAAAATGAAGTGATTAAGCTGAACAACGACCCTAATGCAACGATCTTCGGTTTCACAACACGTCTTCCGGCTATGTCGGCCTCCAAGGCAGGTTATCCGATCGCGAGCTATTATGGCTATTTTGTTGATGGTGTAATCAAAGACCAGGCAGAAGCGGATGCCGCGCCAAAATTCGGTTCATATACACGTGAAGGAACTTTCAAATTCCGCGACGTGAACGGTGACGGTATCATTACTGCTGCTGACCGTACCATCATTGGCAGCCCGCACCCGGATTTCAACTACGGTGTGAACCTGAATGTGGGTTACAAAGCATTTGACCTGACTGTGTTCGGTCAGGGAGTTCAAGGCAATGAGATCTTCAATTATGTGAGATACTGGACAGATTTCAATGTTTTCCAGGGTAACAGGTCGAAAGATATGCTATACAATTCCTGGAAAAAATCAGGTGATGACGCCAAATTGCCGCGCCTGAACTCAGGTGATGCAACAAGCCAGCAGGTTTCTTCCTACTTCCTGGAAGATGGTTCTTATTTCCGTGTGAAAAACGTTCAGTTGACTTACACTTTGCCGGTTAAATTGCTGAAAAGGGTGAAAATCGCTTCGGCGCAGGTTTATCTGCAAGGCCAGAACCTGCTGACATTCACCAAATACACAGGACTTGATCCGGACATTAACCTGAGAAGATCTGGTAACAACAACGAAGACAAGCATATGGGTGTGGATGAAGGTGCTTATCCTGTATCTAAATCCTATCTGGTAGGCTTACGTTTTGGTTTCTAATCCTCTGACATTCACGAAATATCATATCATTACAATGAAAAAAATAACCATATTAATCGTTTTAATTGGACTGAGCTTTTCCTGCTCTGACAGCTTTTTCGATCTAAAACCACAAGGGCGCGCTTCCCTGGAACAATTAAGCAACAAGAATGGCGTAAACGCCTTGCTAATAGGCGCTTATTCGCTTGTTGACGGTGTTGGGTCCGGAAATACAGGCCGCCAGTCTACGGTTTCAAACTATGTGTTTGGCGGGATTGCGAGTGACGATGCCGTGAAAGGAACAGATGCGGGTGACCAGCCTGAACAGTCTTTCATTGAACAATACAACTGGCTTTCGGATAACACCTATTTCCTGGGCAAATGGTGGCATCAGTATGACGGCGTTGCAAGATGTAACGAAGTGATCCAGATCGCAAGGGGGGAATTGATAAAGGATATGACCGAGGCAGAGATCAATCAGGTTGTTGCAGAGGCGCGTTTTTTAAGAGGTTACTTCCATTTTGAGGCTAAGAAAATGTGGAACAACATTCCGTATATCGATGAAACGGTATATGTGTCTGCTGATCCCAATTCTACCAAAATTCCTAATACAACGGATATTTGGCCTAAAATTGAAGAAGATTTCAAATTTGCAGCAGACAATTTGCCAACGGTCCAGGCGCAAAAAGGAAGAGCAACACAGTGGGCTGCCAAATCCTTCCTGGCCAAATCATTATTATTCCAAAAGAAATGGGCCGCAGCAAAAACTTTGCTGGATGACGTTGTGAAAAATTCAGGTAAAAAACTGGTTGCCAATTATCATGACAATTACAGAACAACCGGAAACAACAATACCGAATCTATCTTCGAAGTTCAGTTCTCTGTGAACGACGGAACGAATGGTAATAATGGTAACGCAGGTGACAACCTGAACTGGCCATACTCTGCCGGTGCTCCGGGACGTGGCTGCTGCGGTTTTTACCAGGCCTCACACAACCTTGTAAATGCTTTCAAGACCGAAAACGGTTTACCAATGATCGGTGCAGCAGGCGATGGTTCGCTTGACACTTATAACAAAGTGGATCTGCCAAATGATCAGGGAATAGTAAGCTCAGCTGCATTTACACTGGACAAAACAGTTCCCGTAGATCCGCGTCTTGACTGGACAGTTGGCCGTCGTGGCGTTAATTTCCTGGATTGGGGCCCTATGCCTGGCTCAGCCTGGATTCGTGATCAGGTTTATGCAGGTCCGTTTACTGGTAAAAAATGGATGTATTACCTGGCCGAGGAAAACAGCACAACGCATTCAACCAGCAAGCGTAACGTAAACAACAACTTCCGTATGATCAAGCTTTCACACGTGTTGTTATGGCTGGCAGAATGCGAAGTTGAACTTGGAAATCTGGCGGTTGCAGAAGGTTATGTAAACCAAATCCGTCTGCGCGCCAAAACAGGTTCAGTTCAGGATGCTTCGGTAACTTACAAAGTGGAGCCATATCCGGCAGGAACATTCGCAAGCAAGGGAGCTGAATATGCAAGAAATGCTGTCCGCATGGAGCAGAGACTTGAATTTGCGATGGAAGGCCACCGTTTCTTTGACCTGGTTCGCTGGGGCATTGCAGCCAAAGTGCTTAACAAATATGCTGCCGAAGAAGCCGTTCCGGGCAAGGAACCATCTGGTCGCACATTTAGCAAAAGAGGCTACATGGCCGGAAAGACCTTTACTGAGAAAAACAATTACTATCCACTTCCACAGGATGAGATCCTGAACAGCCAGCTGGATGGCAAGCCTACATTGACGCAGAACCCAGGTTATTGATCTGCTTAAAATAACAAACGAGGGCGGCCAATTGGTCGCCCTCGTTTTGTTATTACACCCACCAAATAATATGAATTAATCGTCAATTCGAAGGAATGTGCCGCTCAAATTGAAGACAAGCTCTTTATTATCCGACAAACTTACTTCCTGCGTTGTTTTATTTTTCTCCCAGTCGGTAATGAATTTATCAGAATGGTTTTTCTGAACATATTCCAGGATTTTCAGTGGGATCACGCTGTCTGGTAATTTGTCATTTGCATTGCCATCCACACTGAAACATTCTCCCTGCTTATCAAATTCCAGCTCAACCTGATTGTCGAGGATCACGTCAAAACTGGTAAGCAGGTCGTCGCGGTCGCGCACGACACGGGCAATGCGGGCATTCGGAAAATGAGCTTCAATGAACTCGGAGGCTTGTGGCGGCAAGTTGGTTTCGTCTACAACTTTCTCATTATCACAGCCCGACACGGCCAAAAGGATCAGTAAGAAGTAAATTGAGAGCGCTTTCATTATTTTATAATTGGTTAAATTGAAACATTACTTCGCCTTTTGACAACTCAAAAACAAGATCCCCCTACGCAGTTTGCATGTTTTTTGAATTTTTTTGAGCAGGACAGTTAGTAAACAGGAAGACACTATTTTTGTGGACATTACTTTACTCGTTCTCAAATGCTCAGAATTTTACTCTGCCTGCTTGTTTTTGCCACACCAGGGCTCGCCCAAAGTTTCACTTCCACCATTCGCGGGACAATTAAAGATGCCGATACTGGCATGCCATTACCAGGCGCTACGGTTTTACTTTCTCCCACCCAAACAGGTGCGATCACAGACTCCCAAGGCGCATTCAGGTTTGAGAACATTAATGTGGGCCGTTACCAGTTGAACGTTTCTTACCTGGGTTACACAACCGCTCTGATTTCGGAATTGCTTTTGGAGTCAGGAAAGGAAAATGTGCAGCAGATAAGACTGCTCCCGTCCGGAAAGCAATTGAACGAGACAACCGTGACTGCGACCCGGCCGGTTTCGTATAACAGCATTCAGGAAATTACAATAGAGCAAACATTCAGGTACGCAGCCACTTACATGGATCCCGCACGGGTGGCTACGTCTTTTCCGGGAGTTGCTGCCGCTAATGATCAAGCAAACGGACTGGTAATCAGGGGAAATTCGCCCAATAGTATGCAATGGAGACTGGAAGGTGTTGAGATCGTGAACCCTAACCACTTGTCCAATGCAGGCACTTTCAGCGATCGCCCGACGTCAACAGGCGGCGGTGTAAACATTTTAAGCACCCAACTTTTGGGGACGTCCCAGTTTTTATCGGGAGCCTTTCCGGCACAGTACGGCAACGTGAACGGCGGGATCCTGGATATGCATTTGCGAACCGGGAACGATGAGAAAACAGAATTTACCGCACAAGCCAGCTTGCTAGGGCTCGATTTTGCGGCGGAAGGGCCATTTTCCAAAAAATCAAAGGCATCCTATCTCATCAATTATCGCTATTCATTTACCGGTTTGCTCGGAGCCATGGGTGTCAAGTTTGGCGGAGAAGATATTCGGTTTCAGGATTTGTCATTCAATCTCAATTTCCCGACGGTCAAAGGGGGGAAGCTTACAGTTTTTGGAATGGGCGGAGTGAGCAGCAACACTTTCGAGCCTGAGAAGGATACCACAACCTGGGAGTTTGCGAAGGATGGACAAAGTATTTTATACAAAAACAGAATGTTCGCCAGTGGATTAACATTCGAGCAACCGCTCGGCAACAAATTGTCGTTCCGCGCAGCACTGGTAGGCTCGACATTATATAGTTCCAGGGTCGCATATGCCGTCAACAGCAGGAATTTTGAAAAAAACGAGCTTCTGGATGATCAGCAACTTATTAACGGTAAAGTTTCGCTGAACACGACATTAACTTATCGCTACAACCCGCGATTCAGATTTCAGGGAGGACTTTTTGTAACATTGAATCACTATAAGACAGATGTCTGGTCCGCGAATACTGACCTGAAAAGCCTGGTTATTCAGCCATTTGTGAAATGGTCATTCCAGATTGCACCCAGAATTTCAGCGGAAGTTGGACTTCACGCAATGCTCAGCCAGGTGGAAAGAACCGATAAATTAAGTGCATTGCCGGAGCCGCGCGCTGCGGTCAAATGGCAGTTTAATGAGACGGATCAGCTCAATGCATCTTTTGGCCTTTACAGTCAAATGCAAACGGCCGGTTTGTATGCCACACATATTTATGATACAGATTATTACAATAACAGAAACCTTTCTCCGACACGTTCACAACAAATTGTTTTGGGGTATCAAAAATCACTTCCAAAAAACAGCAGCCTGAAAATAGAGGCCTACTATCAGCATTTGTTTGACGTGCTGATAGGACAGGGGTTGCGAGATAATTACTCGGGGGTCAATTTGGTTGAGGAGGTTCCTTATGAATTTTTGAAAAACAGCGGAACTGCCAGGAATTATGGTGTCGAGGCAAGTTTTCAAAAACTCCTGACCAATGACTATTATATGCTGGTTTCCGCTTCACTGTATGATGCCACTTACGTCGATTTGTTCGGTGAAAGGCATGAAGCGCGCTTTAATGGAAGGCATACATTCAGCTTTACAGGTGGGAAAGAATTCAAGTCGGGCAGTGAAAATTTGTGGGGTGTTAATGTGAAAGTACTATGGCTGGGCGGATTTCGGGATAAGCCCATTGATGTGAAATATTCCGAAACGCTAAAAACCACGCTTTACGAGGCGCAAAGTCATTACTCTGTCAAAATGAAAGACTATTTCCGGCCCGATCTCCGGATTTACTGGAAAAAAAGCAAAGCAAAATTCAGCAGAACTTTGGCGATCGACCTGCAGAATGTTTCCGGGACAAAAAATGAGGCATATCGTTATTTTGACAAGCGAAAGGATGCAGTTGTAACACAATATCAGCTTGGTCTGATTCCGGTTCTGAGTTATCGGTGGGAGTTTTGAAATAATGAGTTGATGGTTGAATGTGTGAATGAATGTGTGAAGGATTTGGGTTAAATAATTTGTGGTTGCAGTGGGTTGTTGTTCAGTGTTTTAGGAATTGTTACTTGAATTTTTGATGCCTGTTAAAATATCTGCTGAACTTTTTGGATTTAAAAAGTGTAACTTTCTATGCAATGAAACTTTAACCTGGCAGCGTTTAGCTGCTATTGTGAAGTCCGAATGCCAACTTAATAATGGGGGTGACTGGAATTGACAGCGGGTTGGAAGTCTGTGTGTAAGCATGTCGGGAGTTGAGATTACCTCCCGTAAATAATGGTCTCAAACAATAACTGGCGAATCTACTTACGCCATGGCAGCCTAATCCGGAGGATTTAGCTAATGCCATCATCCCTCCAACCTACGTGCTGATGGTTGGGCTCGGGGGTGTCGCAAATCAGCGCTGGTTGAAATAGTGATACGGAAATTCAACGAGACACCAGTATCTAAGGTCATGACGCGGGTCCGCCGCGAACCTTGTCTGGCCCGACAACCTAATCGAGGATAAGCATGTAGAAGGCGCAGGGTTTCCCTGTTCTGGACCAGGGTTCGACTCCCTGCATCTCCACTAGTACCAATTACAAAAAGTATCAAAAGCCTGCAAATCAATGATTTGTGGGCTTTTTCTTTGTTAATGCTAGCTCAAAACGTTCAATAATTCTCAATTATGTGGTGAGCGTTTCGGTGAGCAAATTTTTACACTGAAAAGTGCTCACCAGAATTAGCTTAACATATTGATTAATAAGATGTTCACCGCATGTACATCTTGATTTTAAATAGCTGCAATTTTATTTTTATCAATCTTAAATTGCTAAGTTATGCTAACAAAAAGCTTCACGCTGCTCTTCTATTTGAAAAAACGCAGCAATTACTTAAAAGGGAAACTCCCAATCTACATGCGAGTTACGGTAGATGGAAAACGTGTGGAAATCGCTACAAAGCGAGAATGCGAACCTGCAAAGTGGAATTCGTCTGCCGGAAGGGTATCGGGCAATAAGGAAGAGGTAAGAAGTACAAATTCATATTTGGATGTGCTCCAATCCAAAGTTTATGAGCTTCATAGAAAACTTATTGCATCGGAAATTACTATAACCGCAGAATTGTTTAAAAATAAGTTAGTTAATGATGATGAGCAAAAGAAAATGATCCTGGAAATTTTTGAGAAGCATAATCGTGATATGGCTTGTTTGGTAGGTTCCGAATACTCAAAGGTGACTTTGGTTAGATATAAAACCTCACTGGAACATACTCGAAATTTCATAAAATGGAAATACAATTTGAGTGATTTAAGCATTCAAAGCCTGGATTACGACTTCATTGCACAGTATGAGTTTTGGCTTAAAAGCCAACGAAGATGCGGGCACAATGCTACGATGAAATACCTTGCAAACTTCAAGAAGATTGTATTAAGCTGTGTAAAAAAAGGCTGGCTAAGTAGAGATCCCTTCTACGGATTCAAATTTGCCAAACGTGAAGTGGATCGGTCTGCATTGTCAGAGAGCGAACTCGAGAAAATTATGAAGAAAGGTTTTGATAGTGCGAGATTAGATCAAGTAAGAGACATTTTTCTATTTTGCTGCTTCACAGGCTTGTCATATGTTGACGTCTTCAAGCTGCAACGTTCGGAGGTTATTGAAGGGCATGGAACTGAGCTTTGGGTAACTATTAAAAGACAGAAAACAGACACAGCATCACGGGTGCCAATATTACCAGCGGCTCGCAAAATATTACAGAAGTACGAAAATCATCCGCAATGTTCTGTGAAGGGTCAGCTTTTACCGGTACTTTCAAATCAAAAAATGAACTCTTATTTAAAAGAGATTGCGGACGTGTGTCAGATAAACAAAAACATCACTTTTCACTTAGCAAGGCATACATTCGCAACCACAGTGACATTGACAAATGGTGTTCCTATCGAGAGCGTTTCCAAGATGTTGGGGCATCGAAACATCAGGACAACTCAACTTTACGCTAAAATTGTCGACAAGAAAATAGGAGAGGATATGAAGAAAATAGAAAATCTATATTCTTAGCATTCTAATTATAAAGATTATTATTTGACAACCAAACTCGGAAAAGCGCAGCTAAACTAGTGGCCCTATGTTCCGCAGATTATTAAAAGCCGCCAAAAGCTTACGGCATAATGGCGGCTTTTTTATTGTTTGATATACTTCAAGCTTGAGCCACCAGCCCCCGCGGCACTTATTCCGTTTCCTTTTGGCTTATTGAGGGCCACTGTTAGAAGGGCTTTCTTTTTTCTCGTTTTTTCTTTGTCAAACATTCATTTTAAAGGGAGCGAGAAGAAGAAGAAAGAGAATTATTTCTAACTTCTAATATGTAAAATCATGGCTCACAACATTAGTTTCAATGAAAAAATCGACAGTTATAGCTTTTTTTCTGTCAGAGAAAAAGCCTGGCACGGGCTCGGACAAATTGTCGATCAGTACCCAACCAGCCAAGAGGCAATCGTCCATGCTGGATTAGATTACCAAGTTGAAAAAACCAAGCTTTTTACCGAAGGGCACCTTAAAAATGAAGGACAAATTATGCCTGCAATTTCAGTCCCCGGCTTCTTTGCGACCATGCGGACAGACACTAACGCTGTTTTTGGAGTGGTTGGAAAAGATTATCAAATCGTACAAAACCGCGACGCATTCACTTTTTTCGATAGCATTCTTGGTAGCGATGGCATCAGGTATGAAACAGCCGGAGCGTTGGGCAAAGGTGAGCGAATTTTCATTACGGCTAAACTGCCGGGATACATTGAGGTCGGGAATGATGACCTAATTGAAAAATATTTATTCCTCACTACTTCCCATGATGGGAGCGGAAGTATTACGGCTGCATTTACACCTGTCCGCATTGTCTGCGCCAACACATTAAATGCAGCTATGAAAAATATGACCAACGTTGTGAAGATCCGGCACACCAGCAACGCTGCTGAAAGGTTAAGAACAGCACATAAAGTGATGGGGGTAGCGAGCCGGTTTAGTGACGAAATTGGATCAACATTTAACCAATGGTCAAAGAAGCCAATCACAGATCCACAACTAAAAAAGCTGATCGAGATTGCTATGGCACCTAATAAAGAAGTGTTGGGAAATTTGAAAGATGGAAAAGTACATGCTCTCTCGACCCAATTTATAAACATTGTCGAGGATGTTTATGAATATGCCCTTGCTAATCCAACACAGCAATTACCGACAACGATGGGCACGGTGTTCGGTGCATACAATGCTGTTACCGGCTATTTTCAGAATGTCAGAAAGTTTCAAGATGACGAAGCAAAATTAAAATCGATAATGCTCGGCGGCACTGCACAGCTTCGTACACAAGCTGCCTTCAACATTTGTGCTGAGTTTGCACGTGTTGGGTCAGCAGCTTTTAGTCTAAATTAGTTGGGGGAGCTTGTCTCCCTTCTTTTATCATCAAAGCGGACCGCCGCGGATGCGAAGCTTAAATCAGCTCCACATCCGCGGCGGTTAACTGTTTAAGATAACAGTAGTTTAGTTTACTGTCGACTGTTGAAAAGTTCAATAATGGTTAAAAATATCCCTGATACTATTGCCAACGCTGAGATAATCATCAGCAGACCTTCCATAGTCGACGTTATGACTGCCGACCAGTAGCTACTATATTGTTGTGTCCCTCCAATGCCTCTTCGGCTAAACCTGCGTTGCCCCACAAAGAATCGCAGTCCCACGCCAACAATAATCAAAACCGCTCCATAGATCGTCACCGACGTGATGCCAAATGCTAGAATCATAGCCTTAATATTTATTAATGAATAATTTAGGCAAATTTGAAGATTGCTGGCAGAATGATCAAGATCTGATACAGGCCTGCACGGAATTTCATTCAACTAGCCAGATCTTACTTCCTTGTCTAGGATGGTATGAAGGCACGTATTTGATGTAGCCAAGCATCTCAAGCTCCTTCAAATAGTACATGGCTGTAATTCCTTGGGCATCGCTTCCGTTCTTCGCATTCTTTCGGATTCACCAGGTACCAGAGGCACTATTAACAAACATAGGTTTTATAGTGATTACTGTTTTGTTCATTAGACGGTCCATTCAGGAAAGTCGGGAAGAATATGATCGGCTGAGTAAGCTGGCAGGCGGAGACGGGGAAATCTCATTATCGAAACTTGATTTGATCGATCAAATGGTAAAGCAGTTGCAGTCCAGCGAAATTTCTCCTTCACAGCGTTTCGAGATTAACTTGAATACAGTAGGGCTCACCACAAGGGAGAAAGAAATTGTGCGATTGATAAAGGTTGGTAAGACTTACAGGGTCATTGCCGATGAACTTTTCATCTCCGAGCGGACTGTGAGCAAGCATGTTCAAAATATTTTTGAGAAACTTGGCGTATCAAATCGGGTTGAGCTACTCAACCGGTTGAACATTTGGGAAAGTGGCTAATTTGCGCACCAAATCACAAAATACGTGTTTATGCGTAGATGATTTGCGTCTTTTTGCGTAGGTCTTCAGCATTCAAATAGTTGTTTTCTCGTATTTACTTACTCTCCTAAATCACTGAGTTTTGTCCCAGACATTCACTTCTATGTGATGTGCATTTAACTTATATGGTATGGGACAAGAGTATGCCTTGGACTGGCTAGACCAGATGGTTAACGAGCTAGATCCGGAAAGAACAGAACCAGAAAATTTCGACGATTGTCAATCCATGGAAATTGTTGATAAAGCCGCGAAGGAAGAGAAGCGGCTTATCCAAATGTTTAAACAGTTCGTTTTTCAAGAACCGAAAACCAAGCAGATCAGAAATTCAATTAACCACTATCTTTCTGCGGCAGTAAGTTTGATGAAAGTTGCTGTCAAAAATCTGAATCAGATCCCTACCAGCGCGGACAATTGTCGCGTTGCACTAGAAAGCGTACTTTCCTGTCTTCGCAAAGTCTCTGCGTTTATAGCATTCCGTTACAAGAATCTGGTCGATCCGGATCTATCTTTGGGCATGATCGATTTTGATCAAGGAGCACATGACCTACAGAGCCTTGGAAACAGTGATGTCATGAAATGTAATCCTGGACTATCCGAGCTCGTGATTAAAGCATTCAGTGATATCTTCGTTGATCATCGAGATGGTGATATCACGATGCGGAAGCTTGATTATTGGGTAAGTGTTAGTCATGCTGTTACCTACGCTGATGGCTCCTTACAGGTGACAGAAACATTGGATCGATTGGAACTGATCATGATAGAGCGCAATTTCAATTCTCCAATGTTCGTGAAATATTTAACTTCGAAATTTTCTAAGATAATCGCCGATTCTACCGATCCAGATCTAGCGGCACAAGACCTTACCTTTCTGCAAAAAATATTCAATCAAATTCCGGTCATGAAGGATATGATTTTTAATAAAGAGTTTGATGATTTGAGCCTTACCATAAATGCCTGGTTCATTCAGGAGATCGCTTTCCAATCGAAAAGAATCAGCATTGCATTAAGTGAACCTGGCGAGCGGCCGCAAAAATCCGGAAAGAAATATGAAAGAAAGACTTCCGATAAGATCTTGTGCAATCTTACCGTAGATCAACTCTCGCTGTTTTTCAAAGCTGCCGATCTGTCGAACATTATATCAGCGCGTTCATTATCGGCAATCTTTCATTCAGTGGCCCCATATTTATCTACGCCACATCGCACCAACATTTCCCATAGTAGCCTCCGGGTGAAAAGCTATTCGGTTGAGGAACGAGATAAGATCTTACTGATAGAGATAATGACCAAGTTAACCGAGCAAATCAAGGATCTGTAAAGTTGATTGTGATTCGTTGTGGCTGATCGCAAAGCTCAGGTAATCCGAGTAAGGGCGCAATTGATGGCATAGCTTTTTTATCCTATCTATTTATAACACAACGCAATCATCGAAATGGGAATCAAAACAGGACCTAAAAAAGTTGCCAAGTCGACCGACGAGCCAGACAAGCGGCAACGGGACAATAAGGAATCCCCAGGCAATACGCCTTCCTTAAAACCGCACAAGCATAAAAAAGGCGACTAGCTTTTTTACAGCTTGGCGAATATCGCAAGTAACTATAATTAGGCTAGGATCATTTCTAGCCTTTTGTTTGTCCTGGAAGCAGTTCTAGAAATGAATCAGTTTGTCACTTTATTTAGCGTGAATCGTGATGATCTCTTGCATCCGGGTGCTATAACGGGGAGAAAGTTTGTCCTGCTTCATTTTCCAACGCGTGTTCAAGTCCTGACTTGCTAGCAGCACCTTGTTTTGACCCATGGATTTATTAAGCTTATCGACTACCGCCATCAAGTGGCCGTGACGGGGATCCGTGTTTTCAAAGATCTGCTGCTGCTTGGCATTTGCAGGAGTCAGATCCATTACAATTACTCCTGCCTTTTTGTAGCCATAACCTTCTTTAAATATTTGTTTCAATGCACCCAATGCAAAATGGGCAAGTTCAATGGCAGAATTTGTCGGAAAAGGGAGGTCAATGGTTATTGATTTATTGTACTGCGGCTGATCGGGCCGGAAGGTATTTGTATGGACAAAAAGTTGCAAGACGTTACAGCAACTATCCTGCTCGCGAAGGCGCTCGCTACAAATTGAAGCGAATGTGATAACCCTTTCTTTCACATCTTCAAAAACGGTGAAGTTTTGATTGAAAGACCTGGTTACGGCAATGTTCTTTTTTAGTTGAGGCAATTCAAGATCGAGCGTCTTGATGCCTGCAAGCTCTTGTTGAAGCCTCAGGCCAAGAATGCTCATATTTTTCTTCACCCATTCTTCCGGTAGCAGAGTGAAGTCCAGGACTGTTTCTACGCCAATAGCTTTTAACCGCTTCTCGTGTTGGCGGCCAATTCCCCAAACGTCGCCGATTCGAAAAAATGCAATTGCTTTAAGAAGCTTATCTTGCGTGTCAATGACATGCACTCCCCCGGTTTTATCGGAAAACTTCTTGGCGATTTTGTTGGCCAACTTTGCAAGTGCCTTTGTCGGTGCCATGCCTACGCTGATCGGGATGCCAGTGCTTTGCGTCACTGTTTTCCGCATGTCCTCCCCAATCTTCCGGAGATCCCAATGCTTATTACCGTCGAAGCGAAGGAAAGCTTCATCGATGCTGTAAACTTCCATTGCAGGTGAGTAGCGGCCGAGGAGCGTCATCACCCGATTACTCATATCGCCGTAAAGGGCATAGTTACTACTGAAAACATGGATATCCTGTTCTTTGAACTTCTTTTCAAACAGGAATGCAGGAGCTCCCATCGTAATACCCAGCGCCTTTGCTTCATTTGATCTGGCAATGACACAACCATCATTGTTACTTAGCACAACCACAGGTTTTCCGTTCAATTCTGGCCGGAACATCCGTTCGCAGCTTGCATAAAAGTTGTTACAATCGACCAGAGCGAACATTTTAGAAGAATTTGATAACGCTTACAACAATTCCCCAAACCAAAAATTCGGTGTCCGCGGCGACCCAGATCGGTGCGTATTGATCGCTTTCGGCTACCAGCCAGCATCCACCTTCATCGTATCGTACCCTTTTTACCAGGAATTCGCCATTCAAAAAACAAACAGCAATGCAATTGTCTTTGCACGGAAGGCTTTTGTCGATTACCAGAATATCGCCGTCATCGATGTGGACATCACTCATACTGGTGCCCTTAACCCGCCCGTAAAAAGTACTTGCCGGATTTTTCACAATCTCCTTTTGCAGATCAATTTCCAGGTCGATGAAGTCGGCCGCAGGGGAAGGAAAACCAGCACTGATCGCTGGAATGAGTGCTGCGAGCCAGTTCTTGCTGGTAACCTGTCGATAAATACTTAATGATTGAACGCTGTAAATCTCCTCCATCACCTTTCACTTTTTACAAAGGTTGCACCAGCGAAGCAAGAAATCAAGATCTTTTATGGAATTATTCCACTATTGTGGATTTATTCCATTTTTATTATCTTTGATGATCTTTACGGTGTAAAGGTGGATCAATCCAATGTTTCTGACTTAAAATAATGAGGTTATGTGTTATCATGTGTCGAATGAAAGTGATGTTGAAACTTTGAAAGCTGAATTTAAACTGCCTGTTGACAAGCTCGAACAGTTCAAGAAGAGATACGATTTCAATGGCTTTGAAAAGCCGTTTCTGCCTGTAATGACCTCACCGAGATCACTTGATCTGTACAGGTGGCGACTCGTTCCACCGAATGTTACTGACGAAAAAGCTTTCAGGTTTAATACGTTGAATGCGACCCATTATGATTTGTTCAACCGAGACAAGATGTGGTGGAAGTATGCGAAGCATAATCGATGCCTGGTTCTTTGCACTGGATTTTTCGAGCCTCACTATCCCGATTTGAACAACAAGAAGAATTATGAATCCTGGTATATCAAACCATTGGAGAAGAAATTCTTTGCAATGGGCGCGATATATTCGACCTGGAAGGGAATGAACACTTTTGCCATTGTGACTCAGGACGCGAGTCCGTTGCTCGGTGCGATACATAATGATGGGAAGCGACAGCCACTGATATTGAAAGGAGATGCAGCACTGTCCTGGATGATTCCAGGCCTGAATGAAAATGAGATTATGGATTTGACTTATTTTCAGTATCCCGATGGCAAACTTTCGGCTTACAGAGTTATTGATGGAGTTTACAGCAACCAGATAGATACTAATTTGCCTCAGGTGTTGGATCCTTACGGGCAGCCGGTTCGAAGGGCTGCTTGATGCATATGTTGTATTGCCTATCCGTGTAGGAAGCTAATTGCATGAGTTCACCGCTTAACGCGAATCGCGTCATCGTTAAACTGGGCACTGCTCCATGAATCTTAGAGCTTGTCAATGAAGATACTATTTCTCCTCTTGGCCCTCTTCAATAGTGTTGAATATTTTATAACTTCTGTATAGATCGAACCATTAGGTCTTCCATCAAATCCGTTAACCTTCTCGGCAGGGCGAAATAGATAATCGAAATGGTATGAATGTTCGTAGCTACTTACACGTCCAAGCACATCTCTCGGTTCAATACTTTCGCCAATAAGATAGCCGTAGAATGTCATTATCTGAAAATATTCCTGTGTGTAGTTTCTTATTAAATTAGCATACAAATCGATCTGGGTCAAATGATCCGAGACATTGACTTCTGGGGATTTAAATTCCAGTATAATGCACTTACCCTCCTCAGGAAATAGGAGTACATCGGGTCTTTTAATCTTCCTATTTTCACCTAGTGAGAGTAGATATTTGTCTTCTTCAATGGTAAATTCGCTTTTGAATACCGGTTTTCCATTCACTTTCAATTTACTTAGTTGCCTTTCTGAACTTCCACTAAAATAAATGAAATCCTCATTTATTATCCATAAGTCGCTACTTTCCGGCTTATCCGATCCTTTCTGAAATAGAACATTATGAATTAGTGCTTCATCTAAGTTTCGACCATCAGAATTCTGGATTAGAAGTTTGCGATCAAGTATTTTTCCAAACAGGTCGAGAACCAATTTCCGCCTAGCAACATAGTGTGTTAGTTGAGTACGATTTTGCTGAGGAATAGCTCGGGTAAGTTCATTGACTTCTTCAAGAAATCGGTCTCTAAAATTAGGAGAATTAGGGTCAAGATTATCAAGTAGATCGACACGCTTCTTGATTTCGGCATCACGTCTAGCTATAAGCTTTGCATCGGCTCTATAAACTTTTTCTAAGATATCCTCGTCAGTGTCAGTCAGTTTAATCTTTACCTCCTTGATTGAGTTTGGGTCAAGCAAAAACATTTTTTGCAACTTCTCTACTTCTTCTAATTTTTGAGTAGACCTCTTTGCGATTTCCTCATACATTGCAAGAACTTTTTCATTCGCCTTTTCTCTTATATCGTCAAGAACAATTTCTTCTTCACCAAATAGCCAACTGACTTCGCTACTCTTACTCCTAAACTCTTCAATTGTGGGAATTTTTAGTGCCCCGCGATTATCCGAATCACGCTCATCAATATAACTGCCAGAAATGAGGAAAAGATACCGATTGCCGTCTATCTCATCATCCACAAGCATACTATCTAACTTAATTTCTTTTGCAATCTCACCTTTGCTGGTAAGCTTAAGACTATTTTTTTGCAGCCTTGACTTATCTATTTTAAAGCCTTTGATGTTAAGCTTTTCGGACTTTTGTATCCTTTCGATAGATTTCCCATCGTTGGACGATTTACAATAGTGGACAATTATATCGTCCTGCTTATCGATGGTGGGAATATCAGATGGCAAAATTTCACGCGATTCTAGCGTTTCAAGTTGCGAAAGCTTTTCAATAATTATTCTTGGCAGTGCATCTCGATTTTCGCAAAAAAATGGCAGATATCTATTGATGATGTTATCCTTCAACTCAGATATCGATAATTCGTTGTAAAATTTGCGATCCTTGTCGTTAAGAATTGAAGACAGCACTATTGTTGTAGTCGGTGATTTTGCATTGGTCTCAATTAAGCTATCATGCCTAATTATTGCATTATACCTTAAAAAAGCAGGGGATTTCGATAGCGTGAACTTTCGCTGTCTGAAGCCAGTACTAGATGATTTGTCTTCGAAGATGCTTGTGTATTCAGTTTTGTCGAAAAAATGCAAAAACTGAACACGTCCGGATCCCTTATTATTAAATCCCTTTCGAGTGTCATTTAGGTTGATCAAGCGCTCATATTCGTCATTATTAAAACCTATTCCCGAATCCTCAATAGAAATGGAATAAAATTCATAAGTATCGAAAAGACCTTTTGTATAGTGTAGTTTGATCTTTATTACGCCTTGCTCAGATTTAGTTGACAATAACCTTATTGCTTCTAATGAGTTCGTCAGGGCTTCATATAAAGGTTGCAATTTCTCATTTGATTTTGGAATTTTTGAAAGAGCTCCAACATAGTGAATTCCGTAACCCTGTATATAAGTGCTTTCTACCATATAATTGTGATTGTCAATAATTTTGTAAACTCAATTTTAGCATGGTAAATAATCCCGAATTGGCGGTATATAGCTTCGATGCATGTAAATTGTTTAAAGAAGCTTAATTCGATAAAATTAATACTCATAGCCTAACTATTTCAATTTGTCTTTTGAATAGCGTACAATGAACTGCTGGTAGTGTAATTTTGTCTCAACGAATTTGACTATCAACAAACTGCGCAATCCGCTCCCGACAAATCCGCTCCGTCAAATCCAACAACATGACCCGACTCCCCAAATACTCCAACTCCACCTTATCAATCTTGTAATTCCTGTTATACCTCGCATCGATATACGCCTTTTTAAGAAGCACAACAGCCGCTTTTCCTCCTCAGTCTTCATCGGAAAAACAGTAGCAAATTCTGCGTGCTGTTTAATAACTTGATTTCCAAGAATCTCAATGTCATGGATTCTTGGCTTGTAGTCTGTGAAAACAAGGAGTATTGCCGCATAGTATCTTTCCGTAGCTTGGTGAAGTAAAAAGGCCGCTTCCTTGTACCAGGTTTTTTCAATCTGGATATACGCAGTTTCCAAAAACCGGCTAGCTCCCTCAAACCAATGCTCAAATTCCTCAGTCGATTTCTCTACCCGTTGAGTCGGATTAAGATCTTTTGGCTGAGATAAGGTGAATTTTCCAGAATCGAAAAGCATGACACCTTCTTTCAGAATATCGACAAAGAAGTAGTAATTCCGCTCGATCTTGTCGTTTACAAAACCAACGCTGTGATATATGATGCTCGTTCTCGTGATTTCTTCATTGGCCATCAGCTCCTCTTCCAGCTCCCGCGATTTCTTGACTTGCTCCGCTGAATTTTTGTCTTTGGTGACAATCAGAATATCGAAGTCGCTTACATACTCGTATTTCTCCTGATAATCCTCGACCCAGTCACCACGCGCATAGCTGCCGAATAGAATGATCATTTCAGCCGCGACTTTGTCGAGTACAATTTGGGTTAGCGCTGTTAACTGGTCTTGTTTGTTTTTTGGTAGATGAGAGAGGGAGGTCTTCATTCGTGTGTGGAGGTTTTGAAATTTTGGTAAGATACAAAATTTCAAAAATCATTAATGGCGAACCCTAATGTTCAATTGCCATCATCCTCACTTTTCCATTTTCAAAAGTGTAGACGTGAAATAATAGTGTGTCGTTTAATACTTGACCGTCCATATCTTTTACGACTTGATGGACTTTGATCGCAATCCGACCATCCGGCTTCGCGTCAAATGACACCGGCTCGACCACAGGTTCAATCTCTTGCCATTGCCGTAACCAGTAAGCACGCACTTCCTCGTGCCCGGATACATATCCGCCCTCCCAGCCATTGGGCCAGCATACGTCCGTATGCAAATGTGCTAGTACTGAATCGATCTTGCGTGCATTGAAGTCCTGGTAAAGCTGACGGAGGAGAGTTTGATAATCCATAACATTGTTGGTTTAAGATCCCAAAACTACATCCTGTCTTACTTTTCCAATCTCGGTAATGGTTGAGATTTAGTCGCAATTATCGGCCACATTTGACGGTTCTAGCTATTTACCGTGTTACCTAAGTTATCCGCGTTAAGATAATTTTGTGTCATATGTAGTATTTGATGGCCTCGCCTTCAATTATTCTTCCTAAATCGCTTAGAAGGGTCAAAAATTTCTGCACTTCGCTCAAAGAAAGAGGATACTTTCTATCTATTAGATGGTTTAGGTCTGGCACTTTGGTCACGAAGTCTACGTCAACGACTCCCATATTGTGTTCGAAAATATGTCTTACCTGAAACATTTGTCTTAGAAATCGGTAATCAGAAACTTTTGTCTGTATGTCCAGGTCGAAATTTTGAGCCAACACCTTCTCCAATTCATCAATATTTTGAAATAGGTTTTTTGGCCTTGCGGGAAACTTATTAACCAATTTTTTCCTGAGTTCTTTACCAAGGCCATCGAATGACGATATCGCATTGCTCAAAATAAATTTAAGATTTGCTAGTTCTACATCTCTATCATTTTGAAATTGGCTAAACAAATCGATTTGTTTTTTGCAGACCTCCAGTGACTTCTCGAATACAGCAAAAGCATTTAGGTGTTTACAATCCGGACATCTTGAGAATACCCCGTATATCGCAAACTCAAGCTGACAATTGTTGCATGTTAGATGGGTTTCAAGCTCAGCTTCATCGTAATACTTTATTGGAAAAAAGGGTTTACTTCTTTTTGTTTTTATTTTCACCTGAAAGAGACTTCCTCTTGTCGATGTTTCTAACCTTTTTAAAGATTTTGCAAAATCGTCTAACAAAGGCTCGATCAACTTTTCATAAGCCACTTGTTTCCCGACACTTTGGGAATAATCGATTTGATCCTGTGTCCAAAACGTATTTTGGTCGCCCTCGTAGTCACAGTAAGGACAGTGGCAATACTGTGTAGGCAAGCCTGTCCCTGGCTTAATTTTGAAGTACTTTTTACATTCTAAGCATTCTCGACCAACAAAACCCTCATCGTCGGTCGGAATTGTTATCTGAAATGAATGTTTGCTCATATCGGCAGGAATTTACTGATCGCGGAAATCTGCAAGACACATTCCATATTTGTCAGCCAGTATCAACTCACATGAAGGAAGTTCTACCAATGTACAAAATTTGAAGCTCCCAGCATTGGATGGCATTTGCGCTAAAAGCCATCACCGGTCGCGCCACCCATCAGCATATATATTTGAGGACGGTTGAGAAAGCCAAGGAAATGGTGCGCAGCAATTCACTTGCTACGGGAAACGTGGCTTATACGTTGGGCTCTGAACGTCCAACGTCTTTCAACAAATTATTCAAACAGAATACCGGCATGTCACCCGCTGCTTTTCGTAAGTCGGTGAATTCGAAATAGAAACTAACCGTGGTTGATGTAAAGAGGCGATTGACATAAATCCCGACCTATTCACCGTGAATGAAGCAAATTTTACGATAAAACTCCTATCAAGCACCTTAAAATGTACTTTAACTCTAGGGCTGCAGAACCACAATCAAGGTCGTAAGTATGGGAAAAAAATGACGTTTGGTGAGATTGAAAGATTAATGCGGAAGCAGCTTTCGAAAGCGTCCGTAAACCCAGGTACCCGCTATTGCACTGAGTAGTGGTATTACAACCACTGTTGCTCCAAAGCCTATCTGCGCAAATAATGGGCCAGGGCAAGCGCCTGTCAAGCCCCAGCCTAACCCGAAGAGCAAGCCCCCATAAATTTGCCCTTTGTTAAATTCCTTTTTAACAAAGGTAATGTGTTCTCCATGTACCGTTCTTATTTTGAAGGCTTTGATCAGCCATACAGCGAATGCTCCCACCAGCACTGCGCTTCCAATGGTCCCGTACATATGAAATGACTGCATACGAAACATTTCCTGTATCCTGAACCAGCTGACCACTTCGGCTTTGACAAATACAATCCCAAACAAAATGCCAACAATCAGATATTTGATGTTGTAATACCACCGGTGACTTTGCTTACTTTCGTTGATGCACATGGCATCTGTCGCTCGAATTGCGTGTTCCTCTTCTATTCTGATTGTGTTTCTCATAGGATGAGCTGTAATACTAGAAAAAACTACTGTTGTCTGCCTAATGCAAATTTCCTCTCGGCGAATCGAATTTTTAATTTGGATTTTGGTGCAGCTATAAACTCAAGATCATCGGTAAAATCCAGTTGACCATGATAAATCCTCCAATCATAAAGGAGATTGTTGCGACTAACGAAGGCCACTGTAAAGTTGAAAGGCCCATGATAGCATGACCGCTCGTGCAGCCTCCGGCATAACGTGCCCCGAAGCCTACCAGAAAGCCACCGCCAACCATTATGATAAGGCCACGAACGGTAACGAGGTTTTCCCAGCTCACAATATCCACGGGTACTAGGGAAGAAAAGTCCGTTATACCATATACGGCAAGTTCTTGCAAAAGAGTTTCATCAACTTTTATTGTCGAAGGATTCCCAATAAAAACGGCAGCAAATATTCCTCCCAAAAAAATACCAAGCACAAAAACCAGGTTCCAGATCTCTTTTTTCCAGTCATATTGAAAAAAAGGTACCTTGGCGGGAAGACATGCTGCGCAAATATGACGCATGGATGATGAGATCCCAAAAGATTTGTTCCCTAAAATGAGCAGGGCAGGAACAGTAAACCCGATCAGTGGCCCTGCGATATACCAGGGCCACGGTTGTTTGATTAGTTCCAGCATAATGGCGCTTTATGTTTTAGATTTTTTGTTTAAGACTGTCCCAGGCACCGGCATTGTATGCGTCGATACCGGCAGATTTGAGTTTCTCGACAGCCATGCCGCTTCGGGATCCGCTACGGCAGCAGGTGATAACCGGTTTTCCCTTTTTGAGCAGCATGTCTGTTTTTGTACTGATTTGATCCAGGGGAATATTAATGCTTCCCTGAATATGTCCGCCGGCATATTCCTGCGGGGAGCGGACATCGACAACAATTGCACCTCGCTCAATCATAGCCTTGTAATCCGTGCTCTTTGCTGTGAATAATGAAGATAAGAGTCCCATAGGTTTATTTTTTATTTCTGGTGGAGATACTGAAAATCGTGTAGAGAGGGCAAAAATTCAGAAAGGACGTTATCAGCAATACGGCCCCGATCGCCATCAACGCCATCCCTAGAGTTCCAGATGTGATGCCTGTGAAGTATAACATGACAGCCGCAATGGCGAGTAACGCACGGATTATTTTGTCAGCAGATCCCATATTTGATTTCATAATGATGACATTTAAATGGTGAAAAATCTTGTCGGACATGGTAAATACTTTGATTTACAGCATAGTACTTGGGCAGACGTAATTGCTTATCTGAAAAAGGCCAGATTCTTTAATTGCTGTAAAGCCTCCTTGGACATCAATCAGATTATCGTAACCCCGGGCTTTGAGGATCGAATTAAAAATCATTGAACGGTACCCGCCCGCGCAGTGAACCAGATAGGTTTTGTCTTTACTGATTTCAGCCAGGTGGTCATTGAGGTAGTCTAATGGAATATTCTCAGCGCCGATTACATGCTCAGAGAAATGCTCGCTGGCTTTTCTTACATCCAGCACGGTTAAGTCATGGTTGCTTGTAAGTCGCCGTGCCATTTCGACCGCAGTAACGGACTCTATATGATCTACTTCTTTACCTGCTTTTTTCCACGCCTCGAAGCCGCCATTTAAATAGCCGATCGTATAATCATAACCGACACGGGCGAGCCGCGTTACCACTTCTTCTTCTCTGCCGTCATCAGCGATCACCAGTATTTGATGTTTGATATCGGGAATCATCGCACCGACCCACGGTGCGAAACTTCCGTCAATGCCGATGTTGATTGAATTGGGAATAAAGCCCCTGGCAAAAACCTGAGCTGCGCGCGTATCGAGCAAGATGGCGTCGGTTTCATTGGCTGCCGCTTCAAAAGCATCGGGATCAAGCCCATGATTTCCGCGCCGCAGCACTGTATCAATACTGTCGTATCCTTTGATATTCATCATGACGTTTTCAGGGAAATAGGCGGGCGGCGGCATCAATCCATCGGTAACCTCTTTCACAAATTCCTCCTCCGTCATGTCTGCACGCAAAGCGTAGTTGAATAGTTTCTGATTACCTAGTGTGTCGCTCGTTTCTTTACTCATATTTTTACCACAAGCACTGCCCGAACCATGTGCAGGATACACCATAATATCATCTGACAGCGGCAGGATCTTTGTCCGTAATGATGTGAATAAATGTCTGGCCAATTTATCCTGAGTGAGATCAGCCACGACTTTTTGTGCAAGGTCGGGACGGCCAACATCTCCGATAAACAACGTATCGCCGGTGAAAATGGCGATGTCTTTGCCAGTTGCATCGCTGAGTAGAAAACACGTGCTTTCCATTGTATGGCCGGGCGTGTGCAATACTTTAATTGTCACATCTCCGAGTCGCAGTACTTCGCCGTCATTTGCCACATGAGCTGTAAACCCGGGCCTGGCTGTTGGTCCAAATACGATCTGTGCCCCTGTTTTTTCAGCCAGGTCAATGTGGCCCGAGACAAAGTCGGCATGAAAGTGTGTTTCCAATACATATTTAATTTTCGCGCCGCTCTTCTCCGCACGCGTTATGTAGGGATCTACTTCTCGGAGCGGGTCTATCACGAGGGCCTCTCCATTGCTTTCAATATAGTAGGCACCTTGTGCAAGACACCCGGTATAAATTTGTTCAATTTTCATATGATTTTTATTTTGTTCTTGATGTGTACAAATTTCAGGAATCGGATCAGCGAAATCGGTGACATTTGTCACCCAACAATAAATCTTATATCAAAAGGAAAGACTTTGCTCAAAGGGCCGAGAACAGCTCTTTGGTAATAATGAAAACGCCCATCGCAAGAACAAACCAGCCAAAACCTTCTTTCAATTGATTGGATTTTATCCGTTTGCTGAGCCATGTGCCAAGCACAATCCCACTGATTGCCACCGTGGTCACTTTGGAAAGGAATAACCAGTCAATTGTAAAATGTCCGAGGTCTCCCAAAAAGCCGATCAGAGAGTTAAGTGCAATAATCAAAAGTGAAGTGCCGACAGCTTCGCGCATCGGCATACCCAGGAACAATACTAGCGTCGGGATCAACAGAAAGCCACCTCCTGCGCCCAAGAGGCCGGTAGTCAGACCAATTCCAATGCCGCTCAGCAGCAATCTGATGAGATTACCCTTCAAATTGCATGTAAGGCATCCCGGCTTTTTTGTTTTGTCCCTAATCATACCTACTGAAGCAGCCACCATCAGTATCGCAAAGAGGATCATGGTAAGCAAAGGCTCGGTAATCGTAAAATTGCCTAAGTGAAAAAGGCTGTTGGGGATCAAGGGTATCAGCAATTTTCTTGTCAGGAACACGGTCGTGATTGAGGTTAGTCCAAAAAGCGTGGCTGTTTTAACGTTGACCAGACCCTTGCGGTAGTTTGTAAACGCGCCAACCAGGCTGGTCGACCCCACGATAAAAAGCGAATAGGATGTGGAAACCAATGGGCTGATCCCGAACAGATATACCAATACCGGGACTGTCAGAATGGAGCCACCACCACCGATCAGGCTGAGCGATATGCCAATGAAGATCGAAGCCAGGTAAGCAAGTGTTTCCATGTAAATGTGCTTTTTCGAGCACAAATTTGACAGACCGAATTTTGCTGGTCAGTGATAAATGTCACATTTAAGAAGATGATTTGATTCTATATTTGAGTCTAAAATGAGGTAATATGAATGAGGAAATAGGGGAGTACCTGGATAAGGTTTTTCCAGCTTTTGAACCAGAATTAAAATCAAGGCTCGCACAGGAATCAACGCTGAAACTGATCCCGGCAGGGGAGGTGATCATGCGCACCGGGCAGTATTTTAAGTATACTTTATTGATTGCGAGGGGAAAAGTGAAGTTGTACCGGGAAGGCGACGATGGCGAGGAAGCTTACATTTATACCTTGCAAGCTGGGAATGCCTGTGCGCTTTCAATGATCTGCAACACCAGGCAGCAGACCAGCGAGATCACGGCCATTGCTCTGGAAGATACTACCGCCATCATGGTTCCCATCCAGCTCATGGATAATTTGATGCAGCAATACAAAAGCTGGTACTATTTTGTGATAGACAATTACCGGTCGAGATTTGAAGAGTTGCTGACGGTCTTGGACAGCGTAATTTTCAAAGGCATGGACCAGCGGCTTGAATTTTACCTGAAAAACCAGGTGAAAAGCCGCGGTACCAGAGAACTTGCCATGACCCATTCGGAGATAGCCAATGACCTGAATACATCCAGGGAGGTGGTTTCCAGGTTGCTGAAAAAAATGGAGCAGGATAAAAAGATACAGCTCTTTCGCAGCCACATTGCCTGGCTTTAAAAAGCATCGTAGTAGACATGTACAGATTGTACGGCCATTACTCACTGCAACATAATTTGGCACTCCCTAGTTTAGGGGAGTTAGGTTCGTCTATGATTAAGATCATATAGGGGATGCGCGCAAGTCATCATTAAAAGCTTGCATTGAAATTATTTTTGCGGCTTACCGATTTGAACTTAAACCTAGAAGGTAATGAAAGCTGAAAAACTCCAGAGAGTTGACGAGATCGTCACCGCACTTAACCGGAAATTGAAAATTGATGCAGAAACTCAGCAGACCAGAAAGCTGGAAAAGGAAATTAGAAAAATAGCCAAGAATCTGATAAACGACGTTAGCAAAGTCGAAGAAAACAAAATTAAAAAGGAGCTGAAGCTCTTCGATGAAGAATTGAAGCGGCAAAAACGGGAAATGAGGATCGCAGCTGCTACTAGGATATTGTCTGGCAAAATGCCTCTGGCCAGATGAGCCAGTGAAGTTAAGATCTGGAATGCTAAACGGACAAGATCAACCCTTCTCAATGTCTATGAAAAAAATCCTGGTTCTCACCGATCCTTCCGAAAACGCTCCTGACCTGACTCAGGCAGCGGCTAAACTTGCCAATGAGCTGCATTGTGACGTTCTTTTATTCTCTGTCTATCAGTCTATACCGATGACCACCTTTTATGGGGCCAGCCCATGGATTAACGGCAATGACGCATCTTGGCAGCAGGAAAGCAACGATAAGCTTAGTGTAATAGCATTTGAATTACGAGCATTCATTCTACTCTCTCTGCCTGGTGAGAGGTGGCGGCCAGAAGTTACGTTTCACTGCGAAGCAGGTGATTTGTCAGATAACCTAAAAAATGTCCTCGAAAGTGAGAATATTGAAATGATCGTGATGGGCGCCAGTAAACAGAGCGGTTTCAAGCACTTTTTATTTGGAAAGAATACCAATTTAGTGGTTTCAAATGCGACAAGACCAGTGCTCATACTTCCTGGTAAGTTTGAATTTAAAGACGTTCAAAAAGTGTTGTTCGCAACTGATTTCAGCGTTTCCGATCTGAAGGCAGTAAATCTTCTTGCTAAATACGCGGAAGCACTCCATTTTGACCTTGAACTCGTCCATGTTGAGGATATCGAAGACAAGCAAAGTGAAGAGAATGTATCCAAACAGGTTTTTTTAAATATGCTTGAAGATATTAACCATCCGAATTTGACCCATTTAGAAATTCATGGAAAGAATGTGGTTCAAAGTTTGAAGCGGTTATGTTCCAGGCAAGGGATTGACATGCTTGCTTTGTTACACCATCAAGATGCGTTATTAATAAGAATGCTTAAATCAAGCACAACAAAGAACATTCTTGACCAGCAAACCCTGCCCGTTATTGTGTTCCCTTCTAAGATGAAATAGTGAAACCATATCTGCCAATTCAGTCTTTTATTGGCTTCATAATGAACCCTTAATGATTAACAGAACGGCCGCACCTGTAATAGACCCTTCGCGAAGAGCGTTCAATGCAGTATTAGCCTTATTCAATGGGAAAAACGTTACCTGAGTTGTCACAGGCACCTGACCGAGCAATCCTATAAATTCCTTAGCATCATCTCTGGTCAGATTGCCTACAGACAATATCCTTCTTTCTTCCCATAAAATTTGATAGGGAAAGGATGGAATATCGCTCATATGGATTCCACCGCAAACAACAGTACCTCCTTTATCAACTGAATACTTAATTGGTAAATGTCGGATTGATTACGATATGTGCTTCGGATGCATCTACCCCCAAGTGGTAGTTATGTGGTGCGGCAATTAAAGTTTTTGTTGTTTCAATGTTGTGGAAGGCATAGAGCACATTACCGGTGAAATTTGTATAGACCGGCGTGTTAAGCGGCGGCAAATATTCGACTGAGATATGGGTAAGCAGCATCCGAAATAACTACTGCGGTCTGGCCCAGAGGCAGCAATTGAAGTTCTATCGGCACCTGCGGGTGAAGCGGCGGAAAGACGGTGGTAGAATAAAGTGAAGCAATCGTAGCTGGCTTGCCGGTTGGCTTGTCTAAAATGTAGCCTGAACTGGCCTGGACTGAGGCATTTGCAATGCGTTTTACGTGCAGTTTGATTTTGAAAGTGACGTCTATCGTATTGGGGTTCTGGCTGAAACGGTGCCAGGCGAATTGCATAGGCAGTACCACATCCGGATTTTGCGGGGTGATAGTAGCAAAAATGTCATTGATTGTTAATCCTTTGGCGAACTCTGCTTTTGCAATTTCAAACTCGCATGGATAGAAGCGAGGGGTTCCATCCAATCTTTCGCAATGCTTTTCCGGGTCTGGAATATCGTGGTCCGTACATGAAATCGCGAGAGCAATTGTTAAAACTGTAATGGATGGAAGTAGTTTAATCACTTGGTTGATCTTCATCTTATTTCATTGGTTAAACGGTGTAGATTTGCAAAAAGCAAGTAATTAGTGCGCCGTAACGGCAAATGCTCGTACTGCGATATCAAGATCAATCAGATTGTCTTCTGAAACTGCATCGATCCCATTGGTCATTACCCTTTTCCGTTCCGGGTTTTTTTCAAAAAAGGCAGCTATTCCTAGCATTAGGCGGTCGAATACTGTAAGTGCTCTTATGTCCAGTTTCCCAGGTAGAAAAAAGATTTGTTCTTCCTTCATAATCGTCTTAGGAATATTCTCCTTTAAAATTCTCTTCTGTTCCCTTTGGTCGGAATCCGGAGTTGCACAAGAAATAAAAATGAAGACTTTCTTGTGTTTTAGTACTTCCAGATGTTTGACAAGAAATGGGCTCAATAACATCTTACCATAGTAGACCGAACTTCCCAGAATGATATAATCAAAATCATTCAGGGTTTGACCAGCGACCAGGTCCGCGTCTAAGCATGGCAATTCTAAATCGTCGCTAAGCCACTGCGCATACTGCTTTGTTGCACCATACTTGCCTTTGTATACCACCGCTCCACTTTTCATGATTGTTCTTTTATTGAAAATTATTGGGTATCCTTTAAATAGCGGAAGGCGCACCAGTCTACAATATTGGAAAACCGGTGCGCCTTCTGGCGTCTCGTTAAACGACTTTTAGCTAGGCGATGGCAATTTCCTTTTTAGGCGCAGGCAAAGTGATCTCTTTTTTTGGCAGTGTCAGCTTTAGAATGCCGTCCTGATATTGGGCTTCTATTTTATCGGTTTGCGAATTTTCGGGAAGCTGGAACGATCTCGAAAAGCTTTGATAAGAAAACTCTCTTCTTCTGTAATTGTCTTTTTCTTCGTCGCTTTCTTGTTCTTTTTTAGAACTGATAGTCAGCATATCATTTTCTACTTCGATCTTAAAATCCTTTTTCTCCAACCCTGGGGCCGCCAGCTGAATGGAGTAATTCTCGTTATTTTCGGTGATGTTAACCGAGGGGATTTTTGCTGAGAGTCCATACCTGGAAAAGTCACTGTCGAAATCAAACATAGCTGAAATATCCACCGTGTTGTTATCAAAAAAATCATTTAAAAGCAGTTTGGGGAACAGGCTCCCATTTCTTTTTACGAGTGACATAATTTTTGTTTGTTAAGGTTGAACAATAATTTATCGTCGTCATAAAAGTAGGGGAGGTAGAGCTTCTTATTAATGATCATTGGTAGCACTGGAAGTGATCGTGATCAGGGTTCAGAATCAACCGTTAGACCAAATCTGTAACTGCTATGTCATTTATAATCTGACCATCCTCCATTTCGATATTCCTGCTCGTTTTCCTTGCGAAACTGGTGTCATGGGTAACAATGAGCATCGTCTGGTTATACTCTTCGGCAAGACGTTTAAATATCTCAAATACAAGTTCGCTGTTTTTTTTATCAAGGTTACCGGTAGGTTCATCGCCCATAATGATCATCGGATCGTTGATCAGGGCTCTGGCAATAGCTATCCGCTGCTTTTCACCTCCCGATACATGGTTGGCATTTTTGAGCGCAAGATCGCCGATGCCAAGCATTGTCAGTTTCTCCATGGCGCGGTGCTCCACTTCTTGTTTAGAATATTTATTGAGCTTTAATCCGGGAAGCATTACATTTTGAAGGACCGTAAATTCTTTTAACAAATAATGAAACTGGAATACAAAGCCGATTTTCTCATTTCGGACCTGGGCTAGCTGTTCTTCTTTTCTGTTTTTCATCAACTGGCCGTCAATCCAAAGCTCGCCTTCATAAACAGTATCCATGGTCGACAGGATATAGAGCAAAGTAGACTTTCCGCATCCGGATTTGCCGGTCACAGACACAAACTCTCCCGCCTTGATCTCAAAGCAGACATCTGAAAGCACTTTGACCCGGAGAGGATCTGCGAATTCCTTAGAGATATGTCGGGCCGCAAGTACAATTTTTTCCATCATTTCCCTCTTATAATAACAACCGGGTCGACTTTACTTGCCTTACGAGATGGGAGCCACCCGGCAAGCAGGGTGGTAGCCAGTGAAAATACAATCCCGATGCCGTAAAACCAGGGGTCATAATTCACAGGGTAAGTCGTGATGGTTGGCAATGAAGGTGTCACGAAGGGAATTTGATCAACAATGACCGAGATACCAAAACCGGCAAGCAATCCGAGTAACCCCCCAAATAGCCCGATGACGAGTGCAATGAGCAGAAACACAGTCTTCACATCTTTGCCCGAAAAACCCGTCGCCTTCAATATGGCAATCGTATCCATTTTCTCGTAGATCATCATGTTGAGAATATTGTAAATACCAAAACCCGCTACAATCAGAACGGTAATGCCAACTGCATAAGAAATAAGGGTCCTGATAAAGCTGCCGGTTTCAAATTGAGCATTAGCTGTCTGAATATCTTCGGCATCCGTTTCGAAAATTTGGGCAAATTTTTTCGCTACTGCCGGAGCCTGGGTTATATCTGTCAATTTGATTTGAATGTCCGTCACATAACTAGCCGTTTTTCCCAGTAGCTTTTGCACCACATTCACAGAAGCGTAGCTTTGTGTCTTATCATACTCTTGTATACCCGATTGAAAAAGGCCAACAACCTTAAGTTGAAAAACTTGTCCCTGGGTGGTTGTTAACTGGATCACTTCTCCTACATCTGCTAATAAAAGGTCGGCTAAGGTCTTTCCGAGAATGATGCTGTTCGGCATTTTGGACAGATCAGCTGCCGAGCCAGAGATCATGTATTCATCAAAGTTGAATAATTTGTTTTCCAGTGCTGGATCAATGCCCTGTACTATTCCGGTGAGATCGATATTGCCGTCATTGAAAAATACCTGCGTTGTGATCCTGGGCGTGGCACCGATAACAAGATGATCATTTCTGAGATAGGTCAGGATTGCCTGACTATTGCGGATCTGCTGACTTGCATTGACTGCCTTCACAGAGCTGATAAAATGATAGTGTTTTCTAAATCCTGGGACCTGCATGACGGGTTGCTTCTGGCTTGGCCGAATGGACTTGTATAAACGCACATGCGGTACCCTGTTCAGGATTAGTCCATCTAGCAACACATTTAACCCTGTCATAAAGCCCAGCAAAGAAATAAACATGGCGATGCTGAATGTGACACCTGCGGCCGCAACCAAAGTCTGTTTCCATCTGGCAAGCAGAAGTGCCCAGGAAATGTCCATGATCAGTTTCAATTTCATGGCTCTGGGTTAAAAATGTGCTCATTCTGCTGTAATCCGGCCACAATCTCAACCCGTTCATAGTCCATTAGCCCGGTTCTTACCTTTCGTTTTTTATTATGCTCCACAAGCACGTACCCGCCATCAAGCAAATAATCTCTTGGGATAGTAAGGGTTTTAGGCTTCTGGCTAATAATAATGTTTGCCTCGCATGTCAGGTTAGCATAAAGCGTCTCCGGCTTTTTCAAAAAATGTCCTTCCACGGTAAATGATTTTGAACCCTCATTCATATACGGCACAATTTTGCCTACTTCCCCCTCAAAGACCTGGCCTCTGTAACTATCCATCGTGATGGCTATCCTCTGGCCGGTTTTCACCTTGATGATGTCATATTCATCGATCTGCATCTCGATCAAAAAATCATCACCTGCGCCGATGATTGCGACAGCGCTTTGAGGTGTGACCATTTCGCCTGGTTTTTTAAGAATACTATAAACTTGGCCATCCTGCTGGCTTGTTACTATGTACTCTTTTGCTGTTGTTTTGGCGATCTGCAGGTTTTTTCGGGATTGCTGCTCCTGAAAGTTGAGTTGTTTTAATGTCTCCGTATACCGGAGTTTAGCCGTCTCGTAAGCGTTAAGTGCGTTGTTGTAACTGAGTTCGCGTTGCTCAAACTCGTTGCGCGTACCGATTTTTTGCGCCCAAAGGTTTTTTTGCCTGGACCAAAGAGACTGCTCATTTCCCAACTTAAGTTTGGCCAGCGAAAGTGCGTTCTTTAACTCATCCAGACGCTCGGTATTTGCGGTGGTAGAGGCGTAGGCGACTGCTAATTCGGCATTTTCTGCATTAAGCCGGGCCACATTACCAACCAGGCTCATGACCGGCGTGCCTTTCCGGACCAGCTCGCCTTCCGAGACAAGCACCTTATCGATCAGGCCGTTTACAGTTGAATAAACCCGGTACTGATTCGCACCTTTTATAATGCCCGAAGCGTAAACAGACTCCATGATATTTTCCATAGCGGGCTGAGTCGTTTCAGGCTTTCTGTGACAGCAGATCATCAATGCAACAATGGCGCTGAAAAGGGCCAGCTTTATAACCGGTATAGACCAATTTAAGTACATTAGAAAACTTCAGTTTTATTGAATTCAACTCGGTTTATTGTAAGCTTTAGATATGGAAAATATCCATCAGTCAGCTGCCATCCCGCTTCCAACTCATTTGGTATGAGCATTCCGTTCCTGGATTGATAATCACTAAATCTAACCACCCACTTTTCTTTTTTGCCATTCCACTGCCGGTAGGCTTCCATTCTGGAAATTTCCTGCTTACTGTTAAAGAAAGCCCTACAAGTGTTCAGTGCACCTTTATTACTGAAGGTCACCAGGGCCGATGCGGGATCAATTGGTGACCATTGAATGTTGCCACTGGGCAGCAAGGTGGTAGGATGAAACGTACTTTCTGCTATCCAGCGCAAAAGCTCCCCTTCATCGCTTCGAGATTTACGCGCTGGAAAGAAACCAAACCGATATACAACAGAGTTTCCGCTGCCCGCCAAATACGAATCCCTGGAAGACAGCATGTAACCTTTGCCATGCCAAACAAAGCCGGGTTGCCAATTAGTAATGTATTGCTGGGCATTAATCACTATCCAATCTTTTTTGATGCCAGCCTTAAACTGCCCGTTCATAAGCATCCGGACTGATCGCACAGGCATTTGGCCTTCCTTCAAAACATGTTTAAGGTAACCCTGAACAGGAGAGGGTAGCCCGCTGAGTTGATGGTATGAAAATGGCTTTGGATGCTGTTTCGCAGGGTTTTTATAAAGCTGCTTTACAGCATTTTCAAACTGTACGGATCCATAGAACTCACCGGCTGCAGGGACGATCACCGCGATGATAAAAAGCAACAATAAAGCGGTCATTGTTGCCGATGAAGGCTGCTTAGGTTTTAAAGGCGTAGCTTTTCTGGCGATTGAAAGTTCGCTAATCGTTCTCATGGTATTCAGAGTTTAAGACCTAAACCTTGAACCTGCTGCTGATTTGGTTTCATTATGCAGATGTAAGATTTATTTCTTTAAAACTATATTAATCCCTTCGACGCGCTAAGTCTATTGATCACCTTTAAAAATGAGATATGTCATAAGAAGCAACCGGGAGCGGCCAGGGCTTTTTTTCGAGCACTAAATAGAATCAGGAAATTGTATGAGGGGCATTTCTCTCGGTGCTGGCGGCTGTATTGGAAGACTTTCGGGATCGATCTCGGGGAATCCTGGGTTAACTGGTTCTGCAGGTATAGGAATGAACTCAGGTACTTTGGCGGGCACTGGTATTTCTGGAAGATTCAATTTTTTGTTCATGAGTAGATGATGGGTAAGTATTAGGTTAATCAGGCGTACGACAAAAGTCACACACAATATTGAGGCGGGTCATTCTTAATGAGCCGCCGTTCTACTCTATTTGTGATTCTACAGTAAACAGGTTCATCAATTTTACACCGGGAAGCCATGATCAGGTATTTGTTTGTTTTCGTAATGTTAATCCACGGTTTGATACATTTGGCAGGATTTGCAGCAGCATTCGGTTATGGCAAAATTGGCCCTATTGCTAGTGAGATAACCCGCGCTGGCGGCGTGTTGTCGTTAATTGCTACTATATCATTAACCCTGACTACAGTTTTCTTTTTACTAAGAAATGAAAATTGGCTTTGGGGGGCAATTCTTTCCATATTGGTCTCTCAGACAGTGATATTAATGGCTTGGCAGGACGCAAGATTTGGAACAATTTTCAACATCATTATTGCCCTTGGCTTGTTAACAGATATTCTCACTAGAGAGATAAACGTCATTTTTCGAGACTGAAATATTAATTGATCCACAGTAACTTACAGTCACGAAGTCCGATACGCGCTTACTATTTAGCAATGCCCGAGCCGCCCAATAATATAATAGCGTTTTGGATATGCCTTTCGTTTCTGACCACCTTCAACAGCAGCCGCTGGCCTGGGTAGGAGCAGGCAACTACCTCGCTGAGCTCGGCCAACGATTCCACCGGTACCCCGCAAATACTGGTGATAATATCACCGCGGGCCAAACCAGCCTTATCAGCTGCGCCTCCGTTTTCGATGCTGCCTATTAAAATACCTGCGACCACACTGGTTTTCAACTTAGCCGCCGTTTCCGCATCCATTTCAACCGCTGTCATGCCAAAGCTGCCGCGTCGCACGTGGCCATAGTTGTGTAAATCAGCAGTGGTTTTTTTGACTACTTTAACCGGAATAGCAAATGAATAACCGGCGTATACCCCATTAGGTGAGGCTATTGCTGTTACAATCCCAAGGAGTTTTCCCGATAAATCCAGTAATGCACCCCCACTGTTGCCAATATTGACGACCCCATCAGTTTGGAGATAGGATTGCAGCGTCCATTGCTCTGAGCTATGCGCAATGTTGCGTGCTTTGTAGCTGATAATGCCCTGAGTTACAGTAGATGTAAAGTTTAGCGGATTGCCTACGATTAAAACAATGTCCCCCACAGCGGCGGAATCTGAATTGCCAAACTCAATGAAGGGAAGGTTTTCTGCCTCGATTTTAAGTAAAGCCAGATCGGTTGCTTTGTCGGTGCCGACTACTGTCGCAGGATAACTGTGCCTGTCTGCAAGGATAACTTCAATACTTTTCGCAGTGTTAATGACATGATAATTAGTAACTATATATCCGTCCTCACTGATCAGCACACCCGATGCGCTGCCGGTATTGTCTTGGCGGCCGTCACCAGAAGGCATCCTATAGGGACCGACATAGTCTTTATTGAAAAATTCATAGTAGAAATCGGGTACGGGCAGGGGTGCTACTTCTGGGAAGATAGACTTTACTTTTACGGTCGCCAATGTAGACATGCGCGCTGCGTGCCGGAAACTCAGGACATTAGAAGAGCTCACCCCCGCGACAGTTTTTCGATGCCCGGATTTTTGTTGTGAAGCGAAAGGATCGCTTCTATTTTGGGGCATTTCCTGTGCATTTCTTTGACACCCGGCCAGGATCAGATAAAGCATCAATACAATTCCCAATCGACTGTATTCCAACCTGGGAAATAGAAAATTCACCATCATAATTGTACACTTAAAATAGCGCGAAGGCTTTTGAACATCTAGCGCGTTACCGAGTCTTTCCGGTAAGAACAGTATGGCTTGGCGACTTTTGTAGATAATAAAGTGCAAGGGCAGCGAATGCTGACGCTGGAAAAGCAGCTCTCAATCCTAGTGGAAATAGCGCTATTAACAGGATCATTCCGCACCAGCAACCCAGAACGAAAATCAAGCCTTTGCGTGTCAATGCAATTGAGGCTAATCCCTGGCAACCGGCAGTTATCCAGAGTATAGGTTTACTCAGATCTCCCAAGGCTTTGCCGAGAAAGAAGTGATAGGGCAGGGTGATGATTTCTGCACCTTTGGCATAGAGCCAGGACATTTCCATAGCCTTTGATATATTGATTAGGCAACAAGCCGCAAAGAAAAATGAAAGCATTGCGCGACCAGCGTCAGGATGTTTTATTGTTATCCAAAGCAAGAGAAGGGTGGTAAGGTTGCTACCAATATAAATGGCCCAGAAAATAAATGGTGCCAATAGTGTGTCTTCCATGACTTCTGTAGTATAAATGTTTGTACGGATTTTAGCGGTTTATGAAAATCGATTTTCGGAATTGGCTTATTAGTCTGGTTTCAAATGATAGACTAGCAATGGCAAGTGCGTATCCAATACCAATTTTTTAGTTAGACTTGGATTGATCAAATACTCTTCGATCAACCCTCTCTCCCTTGCGGAGACAACAATCAAATCCGCTTGCACCTGATCGCAGTACGCCTCGATTCCGTTTATTACCTTCTGATTTTTCATAACAACTATATCATCAGCGGCCACGTTAAATTGTGCTCCAATCTGATCTATGAATTGCCCATCAGGCTGGATGTCGGGCTGTGTCCAGGCATCCACTTTTAAGAATGTCAATGTGGCTCCAAGGTGCTTTACCAAATTTTTGACCTGCGCAATAATATCGTTTTCCTCATACTCGAGTTGGGTGGCATACACGACCTTTTTAAATGAAAACTTAGTTGTTTGTGCTGGCACAATCAATACCGCGCAGGGTGCATCCCTAGCTATGGAAGTGGTAGAACTTCCGACCAACTTATCCAGAAAACTTCCTTTTCCGGTCCTGCCCATCACGATCAGGTCTGCCTTCGATTTCCTAGCTTGCTTAATAATCTCTTCCCCAATGGTTCCCCCTAGCCAGATGGCTTCGGCGCTAAATTCTTCCCTATTAAGTTGATCTACATGATTATGGAGTTGTTTGCGGTGATCTTCTTCCAATTGTTGATATGCAGGTAACGAATAAATCGTTTCTGAAATAGCAATGTCGGATACATAAGCGGGATAGACATACATTAGTATGAGCTGTGAGCCTGTTTTTGCTGCAATACCTTTTGCAACAGAAAGAGCCTTTTCTGAGGATGCCGAGAAATCAATGGGAACAAGGATCGTTTTCATTAACGGGTCGTTAAAGTTTGGCTCAGGATATTCTGGATGGCAACAATGCGATAAAAGTAGATGGTTAATTTAGGTTGTATTATGACTTAGGTCACAAGTCATAATGATAATATGCGATTAATAGTTTGATCAATGTTTTATCAACTGGGATATATATCACTTCGTAAAATGATCAGGCTCATACCCCGGCGCTTGTGGAAATGGTAGACTTGCGTTCAAAAAATCACATATCAAAAAATGGAACGACAACTAAAAACACAGACGCTTCTTTCTCTCTGGAAGGAAGCAAGGACACGTTTTTCTACTCAATTAATTAACCTTCAATCCCAGGACCTGATTCGAAAACTGCCTCTCACACAGAATACCGTGGGATTCCTGATCCGGCATATCGGAGATGTGGAGTTGTTGTTTGCCAAGAACGTCTTTGGCAGCAAAATCTCTGTGAGCGCAAAAACATTAATTGCCCAACACGATACAGGAGAATGGACCGATCTGCCCAGCCTGCTTGAATATGTGTCTCATTCAGCCGAAGCGTTGGAAATCGCTATTGGTCTGCAAAGTGATCAGGATTGGGATACTGATATTGTAACCCAGGAGTTTGGGGTGAAAACGAAAGCGGAATCGCTTGGAAGGATCATATCTCATACTGCACACCATGGTGGGCAACTGGCCATTATCCTCAAATATGCAGACGGCGCGAAATAGCCGGGTTCAGAATTTCAATTGATGTCAATTACCTGCTCACTACAAAATTGCGATTTACCTTGCGACCAGATCAATTGTGCCAGCCATTGGCCTTTTTCTAAAATCTCAGTAGAAATGGCGTGAACCGGTTTACTGGTCGGGACGATCTTGAAAGAGAAGTTCTCAAGACTTTTAGAAGATTTAGAGAATACGATTTCAGCTTTCGTGAAGTACATCGGTAAAACGAATGTTACCTGCTGGGAGTTAGGTTGGTAAGTCATATCACGGAGTAGTAAATGTGGAACAGAAATTGAGTTGGAGCCCTTGTTATCAGCAAGACAATATTATAGCAGTTCTTACTAAAATACCATGATCGAGGTGGCAGTTAGATATGATATTTCTCATGAAATTCGGATATAGTTAAAGCTTTATCAAATGTTTTGCAAAGCATGATTGTGGTCAATTAAAAGGCAAGCTATTGTCATAATCCAGTTGCTGTTCTAATGGTACTTTGGTAGATCATTTATCTGATCCCGCTAGCACATGAAAAAACTGGTATATCTTTTGGCAATCCTTGCAACAGCATGCAGCCCGGAAATCCGGACCTACTCTGATTATGACAAAGAATTTGATGTGTCGCAGTTTCGTACCTATAATTGGTCAAAACCTTTGCAGGCCGACCGGGAACGGTATCCTTTATACTATAATGAAATAACCGACCAAAGGATCAGATCAGCGGTAAATGACTTGCTTGCTATACGGGGTTACGTGTTGACCGATAGCAGCGCTGAGTTTACACTGGATTACACGATCACTGTTGAAGAACGATCGGTATTCCTGCCGGATCCTTATGGGTATATGTATTGGGATTACTATATGCGGCCAAGACCCGATGTATTTAACTATCGGGAAGCCACTTTGACACTGGATGTATTAAAGGCACCGGACGGGCACCTGCTATGGCGTGGGTGGGCGGTGGGAGTGCTGGAAGTTGTAGTTTATGAAAGCCGTGACGTGGAGGTGGCGATCCGGTCTGCCATAGCTAAAATTCTCAAGGACTTTCCAGAATCGGTAAAAAGACAAGGTGTAGATATGACGATCAAAATACGCTAATAGTCATCAATGGAATGGTGTAAGTTCTTTTTTTCGAGGTTGAACAGGTCTTGTAAGGCCTCTACTAATATTTCTGGCGCGCCTTGTTTGCACGCCTGTTTGAGTTGAAGAACGGGTTGTTTGATGATCTTCTGAATGATACTGCTGGTGATTCGTTCCACATTTTCAAGTTCTTGCGGTGACAAGCCCTTTGTAGCTCGGGCAATTTCCTGGCTCCGGATTTGCTCGAGGGCCTGCTTTAATTGTTGAACCACCGGTTGCATGACCATCTGCTTTGACCAATCATCAAAATCGGAAATGGCCTCTGAGATGATCTGATTTACCATTGGGATCGCCTGCATTCTTTGTGCCAGGCTTTCGTCAGTCCTGGCGCGTATCCCATCAATGTTATAAATTAAAACGCCGGGGATGTCCTCTACATCCGGGCTTACACTGATTGGTACCGACAGGTCGATCAGGTATTTGAAAGTGTAGCTGCCAGAGCGGACCAACATATCTTTTGTGAAAAATGGCTTATCCATTACGATAGAGGAAATGATCACATCGGCAGCAGCAATCTCGCTTTCCATGTCATCAAAATCCGCAGTCCTGTGGCCATATTTTGAGCCGAGCTCTTCGGCCTTGCTTTTTGTCCGGTTAACTAATGTTACCTGGGTGACTGGTGGAAGGTTCTTGACCACATCGGTACCAATTTCCCCCAAGCCCACAACCAGGATTTTTGGATTCTGCACCAGATTTTTCAGAAGCTCTACGGTTGCGTAGGACGCAGAGCAGGCTCCGTCCCGGAATGCTGTCTGTTGGACCACTCTCTTATTGGCGAAAAATATCGTGTGTAGAAGCCGGTGAAGGAAAGGGCCAGCCAGATCAAGGTCGATACTGCATTGGTATGCCTGCTTGACCTGGTTTATAATCTGCATATCACCAATCACCTGGGAGTGTAAGCCCAAAGAAACTTCAAACAAGTGCCGTACTGTATCTTCTTCGCAGACAAGTTGTTTAAAATAGCTCAAATACTTCTCCGTGTGATTTATCTGTTTTTCAATTAACAAGAGTTTGATGATGCCCTCGTTAAGATCTTTGGGTGATGAATAATAGATCTCTGTCCTGTTGCAGGTCGAAAGCACCAGCACTTCGCTGACCAGAAAATACTCCTTTATCCGCAGCATGAGCTGTTTAGCTTCGGTGTCATTGAGCGTGAACAGCCCTCTGACATGCAAAGGCGCATTGCGATAGGAGAGGCTAACTACCTTAAATAAATTAGGCATCGGCAATTTTCATCACAACCCGTCCCTGAATTTCACCTGCCTTCATATGAGTAAAAACGTCATTAATGTCCTCCAAACGAGCCGTAGAGACAGTGGCTTTCACTTTACCGTCTAGGGCAAATTCTATTGCCTCGTGCATATCTTTTCTGGTGCCTACAATGGAGCCGCGAATAGTAAAGCGGTTGAGTACTGTTTCGAAAATAGGCAGATCAAATCCGCCAGGGGGCAAACCGTTCAATGCAAGGGTTCCTTTTCTTCTCATCACGGAAATGCCTTGTTTGAACGCGGTCGGCGATACTGCGGTAACCAATACGCCATGCATTCCACCAGTTTCTTTTTTCAAATACTCGCCCGGGTCGTCTTCCAATGCATTAACGGTCAAATCTGCTCCCAGACTTTTTGCAAGCTCTAATTTATCATTTGCAATATCAATGGCTGCTACCTGCATGCCCATTGCTTTGGCGTATTGTATTGCAAGGTGCCCAAGGCCTCCTACACCTGAGATCGCAATCCATTCTCCCGCTTTGGTTTCTGTTTCCTTAATCCCTTTGTAAACGGTCACACCTGCGCAGAGAATTGGCGCCATCTCGATCATATCCGTTCCGGCTGGTAAATGCGCAACATACCGGGCATCGGCCACAACGTATTCGGCATAGCCGCCGTCGACACTGTATCCGCCGTTTTGCTGGGTTTCGCATAACGTTTCCCAGCCAGTGGTGCAGTAATCGCAGCATCCACATGCGCTGTATAACCAGGGCACGCCTACGATATCACCTTCTTTTACATTGGTAACTTCCGGGCCAACTGCTGCAACATAACCGATGCCTTCATGGCCAGGGATCAGGGGGAGCTTGGGTTTGACAGGCCAATCACCATCGGCAGCATGCAGGTCCGTATGACAAACGCCACTGGCAACAACTTTAACCAGGATTTGGTGATTTCCTGGTCTTTTAACTAGCATTTCTTCGATTTGAAGGGGTTTTCCGAACTGTCGAACAACCGCGGCTTTCATTGTTTTTGGGAGCATCACAACAAAGTTTAGAATCTGATTTACTTTGAGATGGTAAATTTCAGTTCTTAATAGTTTTGTTGTCAGGAGTGTGGTCAGAAGAAAGACTGACTTTTGTCAGCTTTTCTGATAGGCAAGGCTAATTTCTAATACGGACTAACTTATCATATTCCAGAACGGTAATTAGACTGCCTTTCATGTCGATAAGGTGTTCTTCTTTAAAATCTGATAATGTACGTATTACAGTTTCAGTCGCCGTGCCGACTATTGAGGCGATGTCTTCACGGGCGATAGCCATTGAAAAAGGCTTGGTATGATCATCCTGGTAGCGCTGCGCAAGCATCACCAATGCTTGGGCTACCCTCTTACGCACGGAGTTATACGCAAGGTTCAGCAACCGTTGTTCCCTTTCTTTTATTTCATTAGAAAGCATCTTGATGAATTTTGAAGACACCTCCCGGTTGCCTTGTAACAAATTGAAAAAGTCATCTTTTGGAATGATTGACACTTCGACCTCTTCAAGTGCAATAGCAGTTTCCTGGTAGGGTTCGCCCTGCAACAAGTCAAGATACCCAAAGAAATCGCCTATTTTATATAGCTCGGTGATGTATTCTTTACCTGTATCACTGGACTTGTATGCTTTCACTTTCCCTTTCAGAAGAAAGAAGATATGGGACGGAAAGCTGCCCTCTGTATAAATAGTTTCTTTTTTGCGAAAGGCTTTTACCTTCCTGTCCTGTCCAAGTTTGGATAGCAAATCAAAAGATCTAGCCTCTTGAATGAACTGATCAAATCCAGCCGATGAGCGTTCGAATCGCTTACGTAAATTTTGATTTTTCTTTAAACGCACTTCAACAATATGAAGAAGCTCAAGGTCATCGTAAGGTTTGGTAAGATAGTCATCTGCTCCCATGGTCATGCCTTTGCGATAATCTTCTTTTTCCGCTTTTGCAGTCAAGAAAAGAAATGGAACATGGGCTGTATTCTCGTCCTTACTCAAAAGGTGCAGCACTCCATAGCCATCAAGCTCAGGCATCATAATATCGCATATAATGATATCGGGCTTGAATTGCGTGGCAAGCCGGACGCCCTCTTTCCCGTTTTGAGCAGTTTGGACCTTATAGTTAGCTAATTCCAAAATTTCGGCCGTATTCTCGCGCATTTCTGGATTGTCCTCAATGAGCAAAATCTTCTTTTGTTCCAAATTATTCTTTATTTTAGGTTCAACTCTCAAGCAAAAGTCGAAGTTGAAAACATTTACTCTGGATTTTGGGTTTCCAGGATCATATTAGGAAGATTTACATAGAATTTCGTTCCTTTTCCTACTTCACTAGACAGTGAAATGGATCCTCCCATCAGCTCGACATAGCTGCTTACGATGTTGAGACCTAAACCTGTGCCCTGGACCGTTCCTGCATTAGTTGCCCTATAAAAGCGGTCAAAAACATGCACCTGGTCTGCAATCGGGATGCCAATGCCCTGATCGCAAATCTCTATACTGATCATTTCTTCCTGGGCAAGCACATTAAGAAAGACAGGTTTGCTGTTTTCAGAATACTTGATCGCATTGGAAAGCAGGTTGAATAAAATGTTCCTAAGCAGCTGTTTGTCTAGCCAAACCTGGGACGTCCCTGAATAACTGAAGTGAATTTTTTGACCTTCTTTACATAAACCCTGTGCTTGTTCAATAAGATTTGTACAAAAGTAAGGCAGTTCGACAAGGACCGGGACACACTGGATACGGCCTTCTTCCAGTTTTCCAATGGAAAGAAAATCATTGAGGATTTCAGTAAGGTTGGTGACCGCTGATTTAATCCTGTCGACGTGTTTTTGTCTTTTATCCTGCTCCTCAGTAGTTGCGTAGCGCCCAATCAGAGAAGCCGATGAGAGAATGGTTGCCAGCGGGGTGCGGAATTCATGAGAGGCAATATTGACGAACTGGCTCTTCATCGTATTAAGCTCTTTTTCCTTTTTCAACGCGCGTATAACTTCTTGCTGAGATTCTTCTATTTTTTTAACAGCTTTTGCTAATTCTCTGGTTCGCTGCTCGACGCGAGCTTCCAATTCGGCATTTAGGTTTTGTATTTCCAGATTGGCCTCCTTGATCTTGTCTTCTTGGTTTTTTCGCTCAGTAATGTCAATAATAAAGCTGACCACAAATTCACCGTCACTGGTTGTAAATGGACTCAGGCTTACTTCTACGGGAAATTCGCTTCCATCTGATCTTTTAGCAAAAAGATCGAGTGAATGGCCCATACTCCTTGCTTTGGGATATTGAAGGTACTCGTCTCGGTAACGTACATGGTTTTTTGCAAAACGCTGGGGTATGAGTGTTTCGATTTGCTTGCCAATCAGACCCTGGTCAGTGTAACCAAAAAGCTCTTTTGCTTTTGGATTAATCATGACAATTTCACCTGATTTTTTAACCACCACAATGCCCTCCGTAGCATGTTTAAATAGAGCGTCCAGCATCTCAATATGTCGTGAAATTGCCTTGGTTTGTATCAAAATGTCACTAAACATGGACAATATAGGTTAAGGAGGTGAATTAGGCAAGCGATTAACAAAAGCATCATAATGCCATCGAGGGCGCAGCCAAACATTTTTATCTTTTGATGCGGCCCTCGTAAAGGGTTATCCATTGAGGGGCGGAAATTTTTGACATCAAGTCAGATATCAGCTCATAAGGTATCAGATCAGGCTTCTTAAAACGTATACAGCCCTTACCCATATCCAATTTTGTTGAAACTTGCTTAGCATATTGTGAGCTAAACCGTTGGAACAGATCAGGATCGGCGTAAAGACCCATGTGATGTAAAGTGATCACGTTTTTTTGCGAGGTGATGCTGACAAATGGCAAGGGAAGTGCGGAATTGCAATGGTAGCCACCGGGATATAAGCTGTGAGGAACCGTATAATTCAGGCTGTTTTCACTAAATGATTCCTCAAACCCTTCCGGAATACTATTTACTACACAGTCACGAAGCCTGGTAAATGCTAGTTGTCTGTCGGCAGGAAGCACATCAATAAATTGTTTTAGCGATATAGTCATTTTAAACGGTAGCTGGTTAGATCTAAAATTAAATCAATATGAGATTATTTCAAGAGCTAGATTACCCGGCACAGTTTCACGATCGGCAAATCCTGGTAACCAGCTATACTCATAGCGTTCTTATCTCATGATACCGGGTTGCTTGCTTTGTGTGGGTTGATCCTTTGACTCCCCATGGTTAAAGTGCTGCTGCGGATTACACATCAGCTTATTTCTTAATTCCGTGCACTTCTTCTGCGTCTGACGTTTTAAATCGTCAAATGAATCTTCAATTGTTTGCTCAAGTTCTTCCAGGGCGTCCTGGCCTAAATACTGAATTTTTCTTCGGGTTCTCGCCCCGCTGTTGGGAGCTATTAATATACCAACAATGATCCCTGCTCCTGCGGCAACTAAAACACTTAATAACACACTGGTCTTTTTCATAATATCATTCATTTAATTCATAGGTGGTTTACATAATGGTAAGTACATGATAATTTATGCCTCCGGTGCCGAGTAAGTCCAGACGGCTTCCGGGCAATGGTTTACAACGTTTTCGGCAATACTGCCCAGCATGAAATGTGTTAAACCGGTATGTCCGTGGGTAGACATCGCAATGATTGAGAATTCGAGTTGCCGCGCGAATCTGATAATTCCTTCTTCCTCTGTTTTGGCTTGCTTGATTACTGCCAAGTAGTTTTCTAGATCATAAAAGCGCGCAAAGTTTTCCAAAGCCATCTTCAATTCGTGATCTTTCTGCCTGGATTCCGGGGTTTTCACATGTAGCAAATAAAGCCTCGCATTAAAAAAAGCTTGCAATGCTTTCACTTTTTCGATCAACGCACCCTTATTCAATTCAATCGTAGTAGGGAAAATAATATTCTTTATTTGCTCGGCTTTCTGGTGTTTGTGAATGGCGAAAACAGGAACAGGGGAGCTTCGGACTATTTTTTCAGTATTGGAGCCAACGAGGATTTCGCTGAGCCCGCTGGCACCGTTTGTTGCCATCACCACAACATCAGCATTATGCTGGTGAATAGACTTTAAAATTGCATGACTAATCAGACCTTGTTCAATAGCGAGTTTCACCGGGACGTTACCCGTATCTACCTTTTGCTTTAATTCATTAAAATCGGAAGCGGCTTGTCGTTTCAATTCAGCAAGAATAGACATTGAGTCTACATAATATGGATTTGTTTCAAGGGTCTGGATGTAGTCGGGGGTCAGGTTAATGACATGTAAAACAGTTACTTCTCCTTGGCTTAGAGCCGCAATTTCAATAGCAAATCGAAGCGCCTGCTCAGAGGCCTTCGAAAAGTCACAAGGAACCAGAATATTTTTCATGAGATTAAGTTATTGGTTAGTTGCAGAGCTAGTCCATTTCCAAGATAAAATAAGGGGATCGTGGACTTTAATGCCTTGATAAGGCTTAGCCCAGATTATGATTTTGATCAATAACTATCTTTAGTCCCATCCTCCTTCCAGTACTTATATATCTCATGCCAGCTAACGGAAATAAAGCCAACCAAAATGCAAAGCAAAGCCTGGGCTATATTCACAGCGTCGAGCTTAAACAAGGTTCTCAGGGTTGGGTTAAAAAGGATTAGAAAGCATAGGGAGACCGAAATGGTTAGGACCCATCCAATGAGGGTATTTTTGTATTTCAAGGTCGTAAAGAGTGATTTATGAAATGAGCGGTTGGATAGCGTCAGAAAGAAATTAGCCGAAATAAGACTGATAAAGACCAGCGATCTGGTCATAGCCTCTGAGCAGCCGGTGTTAAGCCCATACCAGTAAACGCCAAATAAACCTGCCGTAATGATCAGGCCCTGAACGAAGCTAAGCAGCAGTTCATTTGCACTAAATAGGCTGCTGGTGAAAGGGCGCGGCGGCTGCGATAAAACATCTTTGTCGGCAGGCTCATTTTCGTAAACGATCGAGCATGTAGGTCCCATAATCAGTTCAAAAAAGATCACGTGCACCGGAGTGAAAATCTGAGCATACTTCCATCCTAGCAGCAGTGGTACAAATATGGTCAGGATAACGGGTATGTGAATGGAAATGATGTACCGGATCGCTTTTTTCAGGTTGGTATAAATTCTTCTCCCGGCAGCAATGGCGTCCACCATTCCGGACAAATCATCATTTTGCAGAATGAGTGCAGACGCTTGTTTGGCAATCTCACTTCCTTTTTTGCCCATGGCTATGCCAATGTTCGCCGCTTTGAGCGCCGGGCCATCATTTACGCCATCGCCGATCATGGCCACAATTTCTCCGTTGGCTTTCAGCGCATTGATGACCCGAAGTTTGGCCTCGGGAAACATACGTGCAAAAATCCAGGTACCTGTTACCGTTTTTCGAAGATCCTGATCATCCTCTCCGATAAGGCTCTGGCCAAGCAGGACATTTTCCGTGCCACGAAAACCGATTTGGGATGCAATGTTCTGGGTTGTGGCGGCATTGTCGCCGGTAATTATCTTTATCTGTATACCAGCTCTGTAAAATGATTCGAGTACGGATTGGATGTTCTTCTTAGGAGGATCGTAAAATGCAACCAGTCCTGCAAAACGGAATTCGATTTGCTGCTGTTGTTCCGGAAACTGCTTCCTGGAAAAGCCACTCTGGCCCACACCTAATACCCGGTACCCTTTTTTGGTGAATTCATTGACTGCATTTAAAACGCGCCTGTTCTCTTCGCCGCTCAACCTGCATACCGATGAGATAGCCTCTGGCGCGCCTTTAGCCGCCACGATCCTTATTCCAGCTCCGTTCTCAAATATGTGTGTCATCATCGGCGGCAAGCCACTCAGCGGGTATTCATGTACCATCTGGAAGTCATCTCGCTCATCTTTGCCAGGCAGCTCTTGATATGCCTGATGCAGTGCGATTTCCATAGGATCGAACGGTTCGGGCTCACTTGCCCACATGGCTGTTGACAAGAGGTGAATGGTTTCCTTGCCTGGTTTATCAGCGATCGAAACGATTGCATTTTCGGTAGGGAGATAGATCCCGGCCAGCGACATCCGGTTTTCAGTGATCGTGCCTGTTTTGTCCGTGCAGACCACGCTTGCGCTTCCCAGCGCCTCAATAGTCTTTGCATCTTTGACAATCACGCCCCTTTTCATCAGGCGAAATGCGCCGAGGGCCATAAACGTGGTAAAGGCAACCGGTATTTCCTCGGGCAAGATACTCATTGCCAGAGTAAGTGCCTTCATTAAACTATCCAGCACGTTTTGTGATCTGCCGTAGTTGATGGCCCAGACAAATACAAACACGACAGCCCCAATGAATGCCATATTTCTTACCAGCTGATTGATCTGAATTTGCAGTGGCGTTTTCCCTACTTCAATTGAGTCAAGACTTTCGCCAATCTGGGCCAGGCGTGTTTTATTTCCAATAGCTGTCACCTTGCAGACTGCACGGCCGCTGGCAACGAGGGTACCCTGGTAAACGGGCTGGGAAACATATCTAAAAACAGACAATGATTCGCCGGTTAAAATCGATTCGTCGACTGAGAAATCGTGCGCCTTTTTAACTGTGCCGTCCGAGGCGATCCGCACGCCCTCTTCCAGGATTAACAGATCCCCTACAACAATGTCTTCAACTGGAATCTGAGATTCGATACCATTTCTGATAACAAGGCTTTTGGGCTGGGTAAATTGCCTGAGCTTTTCCAGCGCGCTTCTGCTTTTCGTATCCTGATAAAGCGAAATAATGGAGATCAGCACAATTGCGCCAACCATCATAAGACCTTCCTGGACAGAGCCTGTCAAAAAATAAATACTGGCAGCGATCATGAGCAGTATCAGCATAGGCTCTTTCACTAGCGATATCAGTGCTTCAAAAAATTCGCTTCGCGATTTCTCTTTCAGACAATTCCGGCCAAACCTATCCCTTGATGCCAGAACTTGCGCATCATTTAAGCCCGGGCTTTCAATAGTATTTTCAGTTTGCACAGGAATATTTAATGGTAGCAGGAGCCAGGAAAAAAATAAGCCCGCGATTTGCCGGCTTATTTTTTAAACTGCACCTCAACTTTTTACAATGCATACTCTTCCTCTTCTACCACCAGATTGTTGATGACCTGGCTTACACCCGAGGCGGCCCAGGCAGCATCTTCCGCATCTTCTCTTTCACTCCAGGAGCGGACTGTTCCTGATAAAGTGACTTTATTTCCGGACACAGAGACCTTTACCTTTTCTGAATCAATAGAGGCATGACGCTGGAAGGCAGATCCGATCTTTTTGATAATATCCTCTGTGATAGGTCTGGCTTTTATAGTAATCGTATTGACAACCATGCGGACACCAGCCAGATTCTCGATCGCATGGACCGCCATGGTCCGTTCATAGGACCAGTCAACTTCACCAGATAAGGTCACAAATCCGTCTTCCACTTTGATCTTGATTTTTTCGGTTGCCACAGCCGAATGCCATTCAAGCGCATTGGCTACGGCCTCTGCCAGTTCTGTATCCGTTTTTTGTTTCTCCGGATAAACATGTACGATGATGTCTTCTGCAATAGCTTTCACTCCGGACACCTTTTTTGCAGCTTTCTCAGCAGCCAGTTTTTTAGGATATGAGTTAACTAGTCCAGACAGCGTTACGATCCCATTCTTGACAGAAACGCCTATTTCAGCAGCGTCCAGGCTTGGCTGCCAGCGTAATTGATCTATTACATTTTTTTGAATTTCCAGGTCCGTTTTCATTGTTGAATTTGTCTAAGTTTAACATCGGCTATAGCACTCGCCTTGTTTCAAAATTATTTTCTTTAAGCTTGTAACGGAATGTTGCTAATCAGCTCCTTCAATGATTGTCATCTGGTGGGTCAAGTCCGACGATCAGCCCAGGATCACCATTGGTGCTTTAAGTCCGTCTTTAACAGACTCTTTGTGATAGACCAATAGTGGAACCTGGGTATCCACCGTCAACTTTTTTGTCATCGAGGAGTTAAGGAGCTTTTCAAGAAAGCCTCTACGGCGGTTAGAAACGATCAGCAGGTCCGCCTTTATTTGACCGCAGTAATTCTCGAGCCGGTCCATCACATGGTCACTATTTAGAATAGTAATCTCGCCGCGACCAATGCCAAGCTCATGCTCTATTTCATCAATATACTGCCCATCCGGTTGGATGTCGAGCTGCTCATCCGAATTCACTTTTACCAGTCGAAGCTTACTTTTTAACTGTTTAGTCAAAGCGATGACATCAACGAGTATTTCCTTCTCATCAAATTCCAGTTGAGTAGCATAAACAAACTGATCGAACTGAATCACCTCATTGCTTGGTGGTATAATGAGAACTGGGCAATGCGCATGCAGTGCTATACCGGTCGCAGCGCTGCCTATCAATCTGTCGAGAAACGCTGCGTGACCAGTTCTTCCGACAACGATCAGATCGGCGGAGGTTTCTTTTGCTTGTTTGAGTACAGCCGTTTCTACGCCGCCGGTTTCCCATATGGCATCCGCCAGGTAGCCTTCCCGTTGAGCCTGGGACACTCGCTCGTTTAGTTTTGTGCGGTAATCGTCTTCCAACTGCTGATAGATGGGCGCAGTAACGATGGATTCGGGGATCATAAAGTCGCCTACATAAGGCTGGTAGGCATACATGATCAGTAACTTTGCACCGGTTTTAGCTGCGATTTGCTTGGCTGCCTCTAGTGCCTTATCAGCATTTTCGGAAAAGTCTAAGGGTACTAAGATCGTTTTCATAGGATGTATTGGTTTGAGAGGAATGCTTTGAATCAGTGTATTGCAAAGTTCGCGGGAGCAGGCTTGCAAGAGAATGACGAAGGTCATATCGTTTCAGAAGCGTAGTCAGTCAGCTATATCTTGTTGGCCAATAGCTTTGCTTACATAGGCATAACCTTATGAATATGAGCGGAAGCAACACAGTGAATTCTATCTTTGATATTGATCTGTCACCTAAGCCAGGTAAGACCTACTGGGCTGATGGTAACCGGGAGTGGCGTGAGGAGTTTATCTACTTTCTTTTAATAGACCGCTTTCATGATGATCTTGAAAGAGCGCCTGAGGACAAACCAAACAGACAAACGGGTTTTGGGAATGCAGATCAGCTTCAAAGAATTTGTGGCGGGACACTCAGCGGGATTACCCGTCACCTGGACTATATCCGGGACCTGGGCTGCACTGCATTATGGCTGAGCCCTGTTTTTCAGAATAACGCCTTTTCTTACCACGGTTACGCGGTGGAAAATTACCTGGAAGTAGACCAGAGATTTGGAACAAAAAAGGATCTTGAAGACCTTGTCGAAAAGGCACATAGTTATGATATCAAAGTCTTTTTGGATATCGTCTTGCATCATTCCGGGGACAACTGGACTTATCCGGGCGATGAAAAATATTACTATTATCAGGGAGCAGTATTTCCATTTGAGTCTTGGCGCTCCCAGGATCTCCCTGTCCCGATTGAGCTGAGAAATCCCGAGCTTTACTGGCGAAAAGGGCAAATCCGAAATTTTGATGCCTACCCCGAAACGCGAGAAGGCGATTTTGAGAATCTTAAGAGCTATAAAAATGATGCTTCTCCGGAGGCTTTGCTGGTTCAGCAGATCCTGACGAAGATACATTGTTACTGGATCAGGGAAACAGACGTCGACGGTTTCCGGATTGATGCCGTCAAGCATATGGGTGAGGAGACCGTCAGCCAATTTTGTTCACACGTACGTGAGTACGCTTACAAGTTAGGAAAGCGTAATTTCTTCTTTTTTGGAGAGTTTGTCGGTCCCGAAGAGATGTACAACCGGTATATCGGCCCGAAAACTTCTGTGGTGATAGAAGATAAGGCCATTTATTTTGGGCTTAATTCTGTGCTGGATTTTCCGCTCTACCATATTCTGGCTGATGTGATCCGTGGTGTCTCTAAACCGCAAAAGCTGGTCGAGCGTTATGAATCACTCCGCCAGGGAGCGATGGGCAGAGGTGAGTTTGGTGAGTTCCTGGTAACCTTTATCGATAACCACGATCAGCTGGGGCAGCTGATAAAGCGGCGTTTTGGTAAGGAAGCTTCTGAAAACCAAATTATTGCAGGCATCGGATTTTTGCTGTGCGCACTGGGTACGCCCTGCATTTACTATGGCACTGAGCAGGGCTTTGACGGCTCAGGTGAAAAGGATTTCAATGTTCGCGAAGCGATGTTCAGCTTAGAGGATCCCAAAGTAAATGCTTTAAATAAATCCTGCCGGATCTACCAGCAGATCGCTGCTCTGGCCAAACTCAGAAAGGGAAATGCGGCGCTCAGGTTCGGGCGTATGTATATGCGAAAACTTTCGGTTGACGGAAAGGATTTCATGCTTCCCACATTTGAAAAGTGCCTTCTGGCGTTTTCCAGGGTCCTTTATGATGAAGAAATTGTGGTTGCTTACAACAGCTCTCAAGATGAGAACGATGAAGAGTACGTCCGGGTAGATCCGCTACTGAACCCGCAAGGGAGCTCACTTAGGTTTATTTACGGACAGCAAGGCAGCGTGAATGTCCTTTTGAATGAAGAGGGTAATAAGCATTTTATCAAGCTGAAACTGGAACCCGGCCAATTTGTTGTCCTAACTAACAAAAGCTAACCGTTTACGATAGCTTATTATTTGGTTGACATGTAACTTATAAAATCTTCAAAATGGGAAATGCAAAATCTGGTTTGGTCATCATTGTCTCGGGACTACCAGGCTCAGGTAAGAGCTACTTTGCCCAGAAACTGGCCGTGACGCTTAAAGCGGTTTATTTGAGTAGCGATAGGATTAGAATTTCGCTTCAAGCCAAGGGGAAGTATACATTAGACGACAAAATGTATATATACCGGACTATGGCTAAGCTGACGGATAAGCATTTGAGCAGGGGGGAAACGGTCGTAGCAGACGCAACTTTTTATCACCACGCCATGCGAGACTTGTTCTCTGGCATTGCCTCAAAGCGTAATTCCAAGATTGCTTTTATATTGGTTATAGCCAGCGAGGAGCTGGTGCGCGAGCGGTTAGCTGAGCTAAGAGCGGACAGCGAAGCAGATTTGGGTGTATACGAGAGCATGAAAGAGCTTTTTGAACCTTATCTTGATGAGCACCTGGTACTTCGTTCTGGTACTGACAATATCTCAGAGATGCTCACACTGGCAACCAGTTACCTGAGGAGATATGAATGAGGGCGAGATTCACGTACTAGCCGAAAAAGGTATTTATAACGGGAAACCACTTTGCGCGCAATTGCAAGAAACGCACATATCCTGGATCCTGCTGACCGATACTCTGGCGTTCAAAATCAAAAAGCCGGTTAAGCTTTCCTTTCTGGATTTTTCCGAATTGTCTACAAGAAAAGCACTCTGCGAAAAGGAATTGGACCTGAATAAACGCTTCTCACCAATTTACCTGAAAGTACTTCCAGTTACTAGTCATGAGAATGGATTTGAGATCGGTGGCTTACACGGCAAACCAGTTGACTATGCGTTGATGATGAAGCGGTTACCAACTGAAAAGAGAATGGATCACTTGCTTTCCAAAGAGAAAATAGGCAGCAATGAAATGATAGCATTAGCTGAGAAAATTGCCCAAATGCATCGTGACGCTCCGGTTGTCTATCAACCGTTTGATCTGTTGGCACAGATGGCCACATTCAACGACATCGCTGGCATACGGCCATTTATTTTAGAGCATTCCAGCGCGTGCTACCAGGAAATCATTGATCATGCTATTGCATTTAGTGACGCATTCATTACTCAATATGCGGGCAGGATCAGAGAGCGGGGAAGGCTTGGATTTATAAGGGACATTCATGGCGATTTGCATAGTGGCAATATCTTCATTGATGATAAACCGATCCTCTTCGACTGCATTGAGTACAATGATGCTTTCAGGCAGATCGATGTGCTGAGCGATATCGCTTTTTTGTGCATAGACCTGGAATATTTTGGCCATGATGCGCTCTGTGAAATTTTCCTTTCTGTTTATTGCGACCGCTTTCCAGCCTTTCAAACTGCTGTTGATAACCGCATCTTCCTTTATTATAAATGCCTGCGCGCAAACATCCGGGCGAAAGTAAATGCATTGAGCGCTATGGAGTCAGAAGGTACCGCAGATTCTCAGGGACACCTGGACGCGGCAGAAAACTATCTTCGCCTTATCAGCAGTTACATCAATCAACTAGAAGCCTAGCCTGATTATTCTCATAAGGAAGGCTGGCTCGGATCATGTTTTTGGAGAGTTACAGGGGATAATTTTATCGATATATTTTGATTTCAAATCGTTAAAAGGAAGTTTCGACTAAAATCCATCACAAGACCTTAACCAGCTGCCCTATGAGCACATTTCAAACCAGTTTCATCAAAGTCCTTACCGGACTTTTTGTCAGCGCCAAGCAAGAACCCGAAAAAGTTTTCCCAGCCAAAGCTGACGGCTTTGAAGTGTTCCTTTCCCGGATTAAAGCAAATAGCCATAGCATTAGATCATAACAAATGGGAACGACAAATATCTACGCTCAGGTCGCGTCCACCCTACGAGACAAGGCGGCCTTTTCCGCTTCGTTTAAAGTCATGATTGCAATTGCTGCACTACTTTGCTTGATTTTTTTGATGGGCCGCTTAAACCTTTACCTTAAATTCACCGACGAGGTAGCACAGCTATTTAGTGACTCAAAAGACATATCATCCCAGAAGTTTACAGCCAAGCAGCTCGACGGGCTTCCGGATCCTGTCCAGAAGTATTTTCGGCACGTGCTTAATGAAGGGCAGCCGTATATTAGCAATGTCCACCTGGTCCATAATGGTTTGTTCAAAACCGATTTAAAGAAGGATTGGATCAAAATTTCAGGCGAGGAATATTTTACCGCTGATAAGCCAGGGTTTGTCTGGAAAGGAAAAACGACAGCCTTTACTGCGAGGGATATGTTCATTAACGGCAATGGGAGGCTGGTAGTCTCCTTGTTTTCACTGTTTACCATTCAAAACCAAACTGGTGAGAAGTTTGATAAAGGGGAGCTAATGCGTTGGCTTGGGGAAAGCGTTTGCTTTCCAACCAATTTACTGCCAAGTCAACATTTGAGATGGTTGCCTATCGATGACAACTCTGCTAAACTTGAATTCGATTATGGGGATTTGGCCGTTTCTTTCACTGTTATCTTTGACGCGCAGCATCAGATCGCAGAATTACGCACATTACGTCATATGGGCGATGGCCCAAGACAACCATGGGTTACTAAGGTAAGCCATTACAAAAGTTGGAATGGTGTTTTGATTCCTACAGTCCTTGAAGCCGGATGGGAAATTGAAAAAAAATACCTGCCTTACGCCCGCTTCGCCATACAGGAGCTCACCTATAACGAGGGATTCTGACTTAGCGCCCTAACTCATATTCTCCGCTGATCAACATCATAAATGGGCGCCTATACCTTGATGACCTTTGCATTTGGATCTTGCCTATCAATATTTAAATGTTTTAAAAGTCATGTTCGTAAAGAATATCCGCAGCCTGCCGATAAGCACTGTTTTTGACCTGCTTGACAGCAATCTACATGGTTTAAATGAAGACATTGTCAGGGACCGACAAAAGCAAAACCTGAAGGAGAATATCGGAGATTCAGAACTCAAAAAAGGCCTGAAAATATTCATCAGACAATTCACCAGCCCACTGGTCCTCTTACTTGTGATCGCCGTATTACTCTCAGCCATTCTTGGAGAGATTTCGGACACACTGATCATTTTTTCTATTCTTGTAGTCACTGGCCTGCTAAGCTTTTGGCAGGAGCTACACGCCGGTAAAGCAGTAGAAAAACTACGGGAGATGATTGAAATCAAAAGTCTTGTGGTTCGTGATGGTAAGGAGGAATTGGTCAATACAACCAAAATTGTTCCGGGGGATATCCTGCGTCTCAAAGCCGGTGATATTATTGCTGCCGACTGCCGGATTATTGAAAGCAATGAGCTGCATGTGAATGAAAGCAGCCTTACCGGCGAAAGTTATCCAGCAGAGAAAATGGCGGGTATAACCGATGAATCGGCCCCACTTGCAAAAACATTCAACTGTCTCTGGGAGGGCACCAATGTTGTCAGCGGAACAGCAACGGTTGTGGCAGTGTACACGGGAAATGACACCCTTTTTGGTAAAATAGCCGCCAGCCTTTCAGATACGCATGAAACAGCATTCGAGAAGGGCATCAAACAATTTGGTTACTTCTTGCTGCAGATTACCGCCGCCTTAACGCTGATCATTTTTGCGATAAATATTTATTTCCACAAACCCCTTTTGGATTCGCTACTATTTTCCCTGGCGCTGGCTGTCGGGATGGCGCCTGAGCTGCTGCCCGCCATTATGACTGTCGCCATGTCATCTGGGGCGACAAGGATGATGAAAAAGAAGGTGATCGTTAAAAAGCTTTCTTCCATTTTCAACTTGGGGGAGGTAAATGTTTTGTGCTCCGACAAAACAGGGACCATTACAGAAGGCACTGTCGTAGCGAAAGATTTTGTTGACGTATATGGAAAGCCGGATGATCAGGTCCGGCTCATTGCATTTTTGAATGCATCCATGCAGAAAGGCTTCGCTAATCCGGTAGATCAGGCGATCTGCGCCCTGGATCTTGATACTTGCGGTTTTGTCAAGCTTGGAGAAATACCATACGATTTTATTAGAAAAAGGCTGAGCGTTCTTGTCGGCTTTGAAGATAAAATAACCATTATCAGCAAAGGGGCTTTGGCCAACATTTTGGAAGTTTGCGAATTTGTGAAGTCGGAAACAGGAGAATTACAGCCGCTGGACAAACAGATGCGAAGTCATATTAATGCTCGGTTTGAAGCTTTTTCAAAAGAAGGCTTCCGGGTATTAGGTATTGCGTCAAAATTATTTTCTTCTGGCAAGATGATCCGCGAAGATGAGAAGGAAATGACATTCATGGGTTATCTGCTATTGGAAGATCCATTGAAAGAGTCGAGCATGGCCTCTATCGGAAGGCTCAGGGATATGCAGGTCCAGTTCAAGATCATCACAGGAGACAACCGTTATGCAGCGGCACATATCGCGCAGAAACTGGGTGTCAGCCAGCCTCAGATCCTTACTGGTGACGAGTTGAACAAAATGTCACCTGAAGCATTGCTGAACAGGGCACTCAAAACGGATGTGTTTTCAGAGATTGAGCCCCATCAGAAGGTCCGAATTGTGAAGGCCCTTCAAACGGCAAAACGAGTCGTCGCCTACATGGGTGACGGTATTAACGATGTCGCTGCCATCAATGCTGCCGACGCAGGTATCTCGACTAGTAACGCGGTGGACGCAGCTAAACAGGCAGCTGATTTTGTCCTGCTGGAAAAGGACCTTTCTGTACTGGCCGATGGGATCCAGGAGGGAAGAAAGTCATTTGCGAATTCTATGAAATACATTTTTATTACCACAGGTGCCACATTCGGTAATATGTTCAGTGTGGCTGCCGCATCGCTATTTCTTCCTTTTCTTCCAATGCTGCCCAAACAAATACTACTTACAAACTTTATCACCGATTTGCCCGCTCTGGCCATCGCGTCCGATAATGTGGATCAGCAGCAACTTGCTTCGCCCGGCCGTTGGAACATGAAACTGATTAGGAATTTTATGATCGTCTTCGGGCTTCATAGTTCTGTGTTTGATTTTTTGACGTTCTACGTGCTCTATTTTTACTTTCATTTGACCGGGGCTGCTTTTCGTACAGGCTGGTTTCTTGAATCGGTGATTACCGAGCTGTTGATCTTGCTGGTAATCCGTACCAAAGTATCGTTTTTTAGAAGCAAGCCCGGTAAGTTGCTGCTGCTCATCACTGTTTTTGCACTGATATTAGCAATTTACCTGCCCTGGTCGCCTTTTGCACTTTCTTTGGGCTTAACAGGTGTTCCCTTCGCGCAGGTGTTAGTGTTACTAGGCATCCTGACTGCGTATATGATTACCGCCGACTGGTTAAAGGTGTGGTTCTTTCAATTCAATAAAGCCTGAGTATTACCTAACCGTAAGTCGACTGCTGTAAAACTGACTAATGTCAGTTAGGAGAGTAGGCTGGGTCATCGGAAATAGCTCCATATCAGGATAATTTGGCAGAAAAAATAGCTCACCTTACTATTCCTGCACATGAAAACGATATTAGTACCTTGCGATTTTTCAAAAGCTGCCCGCCAGGCAGTGGAGTTTGCCAAAGAAATTGCCCTGGTTAGCCCTGGGGAGATAAAAGTGCTCCATGTCGTTGAACCTGAATACTTGTATGGTAACGGCATGGCCGGTCAACCGTATGTCTTCAACGACCCTGTATTGCCGATCAGTGTATTCATTCAGGATGCTGAGCATGAATTTGAAAATATGAAAACGGCATTAGGTGATGCGACGGTGAAGATCACTCTTGTTGTCGAACGCGGTCCTTTGATTGAAACAGTCCTCAATGTGGCTGAGCGCGAAAATGCTGACCTGATCGTTATGTCAAGTACTGGCGCGAAGGGCTTACGGGAATTTTTTATCGGATCAAATTCCGAAAGAATCGTGCGGCGCGCGCCAATTCCCGTATTTGTGACCCACCAAACGCAGCATGTAAACGATATACGGGATATTATCGTGCCTACATCAATGGACTTGACTGAAAATGAGTTTTTGACAGAGGTCAAAAAACTGCAAGCATTCTTTGGTGCAATTCTGCACGTGCTTTACATCAATAATTATCCAATGAGCTTGGTCCATGATCAGCAGGCCACAGCCAGCTTGCAGAGCTATGCCAACTTCTACAACCTTGAACGGTATACACTGAATGTGCGCCGGGGTGCAAATTTGGAAAAAGGAATTTTAGATTTTGCTTCTAAGATGCCGGGTTCGATTATCGCCATGTCCACACATGGATACAAGGGATTTGAGCATTTGCTAAAAGGAAGCGTTGCCGAAGGTGTGGTTAATCATACCACCGGAACTGTTTTTACTTACGCTAACCCGCAGAATTGATGCTTTACGAGCCCATAGAAAGGTCATCTAACATGAAAACATGGATAAGTGACGCCTTGCTTATGAAGCATATCGTCAGCACCCTGCACCAGAACTCTCGTCTTCATGATGAAGATATACGGGTATCTGTCAAAGAGGGATGGGTATCTCTGGAAGGAAAAGTAGATCAAGAGTCCGACAGACAACTTGTCCAGGAAAGTGTCGAGAGTGTCCTGGGCGTTTATGGCATTACGAACAATCTAACCTTTTCCCGACTTCACTCCAATTAATACTCTCTGGGGAAATGCAAAAAATACTTGTGCCTTGCGATTTTTCCGTTTCAGCGCGACGTGGGCTTGAATTTGCTGTCGAATTAGCTCAGGCAACATCCGGAGTCGTTATTGTGCTGTCGGCAATTAGTCAACAGCAAGTAGACGAAAATCCGATCGTTTCGGAGCGTTATAAAGCCGAGTTTGAAAACTTCGTGGTAAAGATCAGCCAACCGATTAATATTATTCACACGATTCGAATTGGTAGGCTATTGCCAGCGGTCTTGGACCTGATTACTGAAGAGTCAGTGGATCTGATTGTGATGGGCACGCGCGGCTCCCGCGGGTGGGAGAGTACATTTATCGGTTCAAATGTTGAAAAGATTCTCCGACGCTCTCCTGTGCCAGTTTTTGCTGTCAATCAGCAGTCGCATTTGAAAAATCTCAGAAATATAGTTTTTCCCTGCGATCTGGTTCTGGGAAATAACTATGGAACGGGCCAGCTTAAAAAGCTGCAGGCTTTGCTGAATGCGCGGCTGCATTTGCTGCGGGTTGATACTACCCTCGGGATAAATAAATTGATCTTAATGCAAGAATTGAAGGACTATGCAGCGTTTCACGGTCTGACAAACTTTACCATTAACATCGTCAAAGACACCGACGAAAAAGATGGTATCCTTCACTTTGCCAAAGAGATCAATGCGGATATGATCGCTATGACCACTCATGGGTCAATGGATGCTGCACATATGTACCGGTTTAGCGTTTCGGCTGACGTGGCCAATCACGCACACTTACTAACCTGGACCTGCGTGCAGCAATCTCAGGCATCGAGCTTAATAAAGGCAAAATGACCGGGCATGTAGCCCGGTCATTTTGCCTTTATGTATGTGCTATAAAAAGTGGGCTATCCAATTTTTCCATAAGCACGTCTGCCATACTTTGACGAAACCACCGCGACACCAGGCTTCGCTGATAAGCCCCTAATACAACCAGCGGTGGCCGCTCACTTTCTTTTAAATACTTCACAATTTCTTGTTCCGCAGCTCCATGTAGCACATGATAACTGGCATTGTGAAAGTGTCTCCTGGAAAACTCCTTCATAAGGCGGTTGTCCGGCACGTGCAGGTTCTCATCCTGTGGTTTAACGGTTAGTATTTCCACTGGAAGCATTTTCATGAACGGTAACAAATAGCTAAACATCTTGATGGCAAACATGGAAGAAGGCTGCCCGTCGTATAAAAGTACAATCTTATCAACTAGCTCGAAATCTTCGGGTACTACCAGCACCGGGCACTGGATATCACCCAATAGATCACGCAGAAATCCGGTGGGTGGCACGTGCGGAAAAGGGGACAAGGTTTCATTTTTTCCAATGATCAAAAGATCGGCGTAAACCGTTTCGTGCAATAATTCTGGCAATGCAAAATTCCGGTCGTGGTGGATGTTAAATTCAATGTCGGCTTTATGGCAAAGCGCGGTAAATTTCTCAACCGATTCTGCCCTTGAAACAAGGTCTTGCTCATTAAGCTTGCGGAGTTGCTGCTCCCAGGGTTCGAGCCGGGGCGCCAGCTCATAAATGGAATAACTATGATAGCTGAAATCTTCAAGAAACACCCCGACCAGATGGGACTGAGTTTCACGGGCAATCTGAATGGCAAATTGTACAGTACTTTCTGCGTATTTAAGGCCGTCGATGGCCGCAATGATCTTTTTCATAAGTTTCTGGTTTAATGGTGAGCAAAAAAGAATGGCAAGTCCAGGTTTTCCAGCAGCGAATCGGCTGTGCTCGGCAATAGCAGCGTAGAAAATGAAGTTCGGCCATAAGAACCCATGATGACCAATGTTCTTTTTTTATTATACAAGTGTTTGTAGAGTTCAGAACCTGCTTTACCAGTCGTAATTTTGAAGGCGGCATAATTGAAGTGTGCGCTTAGCCAGTGCGAAAGCTTTTCTCTTTGTACTTCATTCTCATGCCCACTTTCATTTACATGTAGCATCGTTAGTTTTAATTCGTCCATTTCCGGAAAGAGATAGCTGAACTGTTTGACGGCAAATGCCGAGGAACGGCTTTCATCATAGGCCAGCAGGATTTCATCAATTTCGGTAAATGTAATGGGGGCCACTATCACAGGGCATTCGGCTTTGGCAATAATATCTTTTACAAAATCCGAGGGTGACTGTCCGGTTTTGTGTTCTAAACTGGTATCCCTGGCTATTACCAGCAGATCCGCGAACCTACTTTCCTGGATGAGTCCGTCTAGTGGGGAGGTTAGATCCTGGTTTATGCTGTGGCGCACGCCCCTGTCTTCACAAATTTTCGTGAATGTCTCCTGGTATATGGCACGCATTTCTTCATGCTCAGCATAACCGGGCAGGTCACTGGCAAGGATCGTCTCCACGTAAGGTACGCCAAAAACTGTTTTCAAAGCGGGCGATTTATCTGCCAGGTGCTTTTCTACAAAAACGGCGGTAAGTCTGGATTGTGTCAGCTGCGCCAGGTAGCATCCAAACTGCATACACGGAATGCTGGGTTTTTCCGGATTGATTGCTAAAAGAATATTTTTCATTATTGCTTCGATTTGGATGAGCCTTTTGATTAAATCGTGAAACTAATTCGGTTGCCATAAATGACCGACCCATCGTCAAGGATCGCGTAAGCCCGGTAGTAAAAAAATGTTTTTCCGTTGATAAAATCCTTTGTATAATCAAACTGGTTGATTCCCAACATGAACGGAGTGTCAAATATGATTTTGATATCATCAACGGTTGGGTCCAGCTTGTGATTGCCGGCACCCCGGAAGTAGGCAGTGTAAACAATTCCGTATTCGATCACAGGCTTTTTACCTTGATGATCAACCTGAATTTTAAAAATCGTGGTTGTATTAACGTGCTCGAATGGCAGCGTTTTAAGCAATAGATTGCCATTAGGGATGACGTGGTCATCGCATGAAAATGTCAACAGTATCAACGATAGGATAGCAATCGGTAGAGCTTTCATGTTTTATTGGTTAGAAGTCACTTAAAGCTTATCTAGAGAAGACTCTTGAATACTGTGTTGCCGTTTCATCGACCCGGTCAGTCGCAGATCCTTATACCAGTCGAAGGCTTTTTCAATAACATGAGGCGTTTGGCCACCTCGTTTGCAGGCTTCCATAAAATATTCTTCTAGCATGTCTCGGTATGCAGGGTGGACACAGTTTTGCAAGATGGCCTTCGCTTTTTGGCGTGGCGCAAGGCCTCGTAGGTCAGCTAAACCCTGTTCTGTAACCAAAATATCGACATCGTGCTCAGAATGGTCTACGTGCGATACCATCGGCACAATTCGGGATATGGTGTTTCCCTTACAAGTCGACTCGGTCACAAAAATGCTCAGATAGCTGTTCTGAGCGAAATCAGCCGAACCTCCAATCCCATTCATGATATGTGTGCCCGCGATATGGGAAGAATTAACGTTGCCATACAGATCACACTCCAGTGCAGTATTGATGGCTATGACGCCCAGCCTGCTGATCACCTCAGCGGCGTTTGTAACATCCTGGGGGCGAAGCAGGATTTTGTCTTTATATTTCTCCCAATTGTTAAAAATGTGCTGATAGCATGATTCAGAAACAGTGATAGAAGACCCCGATGCGAAATCAACTTTACCGGCGTCGAAAAGATCGAAGGTGCTGTCCTGCAACACTTCTGAATAGATGGTTAAATGCTCGAAATCACTGGCGGCAAAACCCTGCAAAACTGCATTGGCAACTTTCCCAATACCTGCTTGCAGCGGCAAAAGCGCTTTCGTCAAACGCCCCGCACGCACTTCATTACCAAGAAATTCCAGAATACAGGAGGCTATTTTTTCGGTTGTTTTATCAGGCGCAAGAATATCGGCAGGGCTGTCTTTTTTATCCGTGAACACGATACCTGCTATCTTTTCCGGGTTGCAGGGAATGCTGCTGCGACCAACGCGTTGCCCAGCGCTGGTGATAGGTATCACTGCCTTGTCGGGGTATTTTCCAGTCAGAAAAATATCGTGGATGCCTTCTATATCAGCTGGAACGGATAGGTTAATTTCGACAATGATCTGCTTGGCCAGCGCTGCGAAAATCGCAGAATTACCCACGGAGGTGGTCGGTACAATACTTCCGTCCTCCTTGATGGATGATGCTTCAATGACTGCTATGTCGATATCGCCAAAGACCCCCGTTTTAAGGTGCATCGCCGTTTCCCCCAGGTTTTCATCGATGTACATCAGCTGCCCTTCATTGATCAGCGTCCTCATAACAGCGTCAGCCTGAAAGGGCAATCGTAGTGATATAGCTCCCAGGGTGGCTAGACGGGCGTCGGTTTGCTGACCGAGCGAGGCGCCTGTAATCAATGTGATTTTTAGGGGATCAAATTCGGCCCTTTGTGATAAAGCCAAAAGTACGGCCTTGCTGTCGCCTGACTTTGTAAAGCCGCTGGAAGCAACAACCATTCCATCTTGGATCAAGGAAGCGGCATCGTTTTCATTTGTGATCTTTGAGATCAAGCCCGTATTGGCGATCCGTGATAAGTCCTGTTTCATGATTTTATTTTAATGCGTGAGCAGCGATCCGTGACAGCTTGGACGGTTTTTTCTTTTTAGCCTCCACACCATCATTCTTCTGCAATACAAATAAGGCTACTGCCATCAAAAGGGTTGCGGGGAAAGCAGCATATAAACCCAGTGGGGCGATGCTGATCCCGAAAATAATGCCAGCCCAGCACCCGGTAATGAGAGGCTGGCCTCTGAATAGCATTGACAATGCAATCAAAAGTTGTGCGAGTGCAATGAGCAGGATCATCGGCGTAATGATAGCTTCAAAGGCGCCCAGAATAAATTGTTTGTAAAGAGGAACAGCGGTATCGGCATAATCCTGATAAGCCCAAGGGGAGTCAATGGCCATGTAGGTATTCGCTGCCGCAGCCCCAATAAAAATCATAAAAAAAGCGGCCCTGGTAAATCCAGGATGCTTTTTAGCAGTCCAGATTAGGGTTATGGCAACCAGATTGCTGGCAGCATATGCACCCCAGAATGCGAGCGGTGATATTCCGTATGTTTCCATTGTTTATCGGGTGAAAGTGATGGGTTTATTGGCAAGTGCTTTATAGATATCCTGGTAATAGACTAATCCGGCATCTGCTTCCACCAGCATGTAGGTGATAACAACCGGGACGGTGTGAGGTAGAGGATATGATTTTGAAGGCAAGTTGTTGTAACGGGCTTCTATAAACGCATCGGAGAGCCATTCTTTTCCCATTAACAAGTTGGCAAGTTTAACGGGCTCGGCGACCCGGATGCAACCATGACTAAGAAAGCGGTATTTTTTGCTGAATAACTCCCGATGGTTGGTATCATGCAGGTACACGTCATAAGGGCTGTCCAGATCAAATTTGATCACTCCTAATGCGTTGTCACATCCTGTAGATTGTCTTAAACGGAATGGGAAATTTTTCGCTGACAAACTTTTCCAATCGATCATTTCCGGACTAATCAGTTTACCTTGTGGCGAAATCACCTGCATTTTCATATCATCCAGAAATCCGGTGGGATCCTTCTTTATTTTCGGTAGAAATTCCTTCACCGCTATCGATCGGGGCACATTCCAATAAGGATAGGTTATAACCCTGGTCAGGTTTGCGGCAAAAATAGGTGTGGGTGTGCGCGGGCTTCCCACGATAACTTTGCACTTTAAAATCACGCGCCCAGCTGGATCAAGAACCCTGAGTGTAGCCGACGGAAGGTTGACCAATACAATCATTTGGCCGGCCAACCGGTTGATAATCCGGTATTCGTTCAAAGCATGCGCGATTGTTTGCCATTGGAGCAAGGAATCACTTCCAGCTAATGAGATCGAATCAACGGTTTTGCGAAGTTCCCTGTAAGGTTCTGCCAAAGGTTCAATAGCAAGAACCTGCAATTTCCATTGCGAAGTATCCTTTAAAATGCGCCCAACCGCCTGGCCTATCTTGGCAGAATCTATCGTTTTCAGCAGCTGATTAGGAAAGCGTTTATCGGTCGATCCGTATGCGATCGTATATAGTGTCCTGCTTAATTCCGCACTATCGGATAGTCTGCCAACCGTGTCCATTCCAGCTGTAAGCCTGGCATATTTCCAACTCAAATGCGATTGCGCAATCAGGTTTTGATTGATCCAACTGGCTAGCAATAATGTCGATATCAGTGCAAGGAAGCGCATAGTTAACTATTGATTTCTGTGTCAAAGTAACGGTATGCAAGGCTCGAACAGGCTGACGATGAATAGGTGACGATATGATTTATGTCAGCTTTCACTGGTTGTGAAAAATGAATATCTCGGCTAAGCAGGTTGTAAAGACACTTTGAAACAAGATCCCTGACCTATTTCACTGTCGACCTGGATATGTCCCCCCAAGGCTTCAATCTGAAATTTTGTAATAAATAACCCGATCCCCTTGGCATCCGCATTTCCATGAAAAGTCTTATACATTCCAAATAGATCCTTGCCGTGTTTTTGCAGGTCAATTCCAATCCCGTTATCCTTAATGCGAAATTGTAGGTGGGTGTCGGTGCAAAACGTGTCAATATTGATTTTCGGGGCCCTGACGGGATGTCGGTACTTCAAAGCATTACTAAGAAGATTTAAAATAATGCTTTCCAGATAGGCCGGATGTGCCAGGACGTGCAGCCCCGGGTCAACATTGGTTAATACCGAGGCATTCAATGATTTAATTTGCAGGCTTAAAGAATTGATCGTCGTTGAAAGGTGTGCGAGCAAATTGCAGGGCTGATATTTATTTTTATCATGATTTTGAATTTTGACCATCTCCGATAAATGTTCGACCATGGATGAAAACCCCTCGGACAGGTCTTTCAGCATTTGGATCACTGCCGTTTCTTCTGCGTCATCTTCGGCTAGCTCGTACAACGTCATCAGCGAGCGCAGATTACCTGCATATGACCGCAGGACATGTGCGACGACATTCGCGAAATTTGCCAGACGTTTGTTTTGTTGATTGATCACATTATTGGACTTTGCCAGCTCTTGTTGCAGTAATTTAACATCATTGATGTCAGCTACGTGCACAAAGAACCCAAGTACTTTTCCATCTACTAGGTCCGGGTAATAGTTGGCAAGTGTGTATCTTGTCTTGCCATTCGGAAGCATAATCTCCCGCTCGAAAGTTTGGGCATTGCCACCGAGAACACCCTGGATGTATGGTAGATTTTTCTCATAAAGTGGGCCTAGTAGCTGGGGAAGCGTAATTTTGTCGATCATGTCTTCACTTTTCTTGCCAAACCATTCCAGGTAAGATGCGTTTGCATATCTGCAAACTAAATTCTTATCCCAGTAGGCGATCATAGCGGATATGCGATCCACCACAGACTGGACTGACAATGCTTTTTTCATAAGGAGTAATATTGATTCATGCTGCCGGATCTCTTCTAAAAGATGCAGCACCAAGTCGTGAAAGGACATGTAATTTCTTATTGAAAATGCTAACCCCTGATGATTGCTATCTGCTTTTGGTATGATATGAATCAGGGTTATGGTAACACTAAGATCCTAGATTCTTAAAAAGCGAGTTAAACCTGACGAATATCATAATGGATTGCCGCGCACGTCAATTAATCCAGCTACGAGTCTGAATACCTTCGCCAATCTTTTTACTTAATATGAAGGCATCATGCAGTTACTAAACAAAGTTGCAATCGTTACCGGAGCTGGTTCCGGAATTGGCAGAAGTGTAGCATTAGCCTATGCCGCTGAGGGTGCCAAGGTGGTCGTTTCAGATGTTCAGCAGAAGGAAGGGCTGGAAACCGTGGATATGATAAAGCAGGCAGGAGGAGAATCTTTCTTTTTCAAGGCAGATGTCTCTTCCCCAAGTGACAATGCGGCACTTGTCGATGCGGCAGTTGCGACTTACGGCGCATTACATATCGCTTGCAACAATGCCGGAATCGGTGGTGCTTCAGCACCAGTGGGAGAATACCCGATCGAGGCCTGGAACAAGGTGATCGGTATCAATCTCTCCGGTGTCTTTTATGGAATGCATTACCAGATTCCTGCGATGCTCAATACCGGTGGGGGCGCGATTGTAAATATGGCCTCGATTCTGGGAAACGTAGGATTCGCAAACAGTCCGGCTTATGTTGCTGCCAAGCACGGGGTTGTTGGATTAACAAAGAATATAGCATTGGAATATGGCGCAAAAGGTATCCGGGCCAATGCAGTAGGGCCTGCCTTTATTAAAACGCCGCTGCTCAAGGACATGGATGCTGGTACGCTCGACTGGCTGGTGACCAAGCACCCTATTGGCAGGCTGGGAGAACCTGAGGAAGTTGCTGAATTAGTGTTATGGTTAAGCAGCTCAAAATCGTCATTTGTTACAGGTTCATATTATCCAGTCGACGGAGGGTACCTGGCAGGTTGATCACAGCCTGTTCAGTGGGCTGTAGGCCTTAAACGTTAGAAAGATGCCGGTAAAGATAAGTATAATCTCGGTTATCAAGGCCGGCAGGCCATTTTCAAAACTGTTCATACAATATTGCGGGAAAAGCATGCGGATTATCCCTAGCAGCATTCCAAGCCACCCTATACCTGTTAGGCAAAGACGCCAATCTCGGACCCAAGTATTATGCGTGCTGACAATTGAAAGACCAGCAACAAAAAATAGGACACCCGAAAAGTAAACAAGAGGCAGAATCTGAGAGTCATATAGGGTCGGATTCCAAAATTTCATTTCTGATGATACCATTACAATCAGGGTAGGCCCGACGATACGCGCAATCGACTTTGACTTTTGCATTTTTGATTGTATTAGATGAATTTAGGTTGTGCGAAAAGTGCCACGAAACTTCGGCAAGATGCTTGTCAAAATATACCTTAATAATCTCTTTTTTATTTGAAGCGATCTGTATTACGAATGAACAAAGAAATGAATAATTGAAACGACCCAAGCTGATGAAGATCCTGTTTTTTTCTGCTAAACCTTATGATAAGCAGTTTTTTGACCTGTATAATGAAGATTATGGATTCGAAATAGAGTATCTTGAAACCCATCTCGGCCCACACATTGTAAACACAGTTCAGGACCAGCAGGCGGTTTGTGTCTTCGTCAATGATAAAGTCAATGCGGAAGTAATTTCGATTTTGGCCAAGAAAGGGGTGAAGATCATTGCGCTACGGTGTGCTGGCTTTAACAATGTGGATCTTGATGCCGCGCGTGCTCATGGCATCCGGGTGTGCCGTGTGCCTGAATACTCGCCTCAGGCTGTCGCCGAACATACGGTGGCGATGCTTTTGACCTTGAACAGAAAAACACATAAAGCCTATAACAGGGTACGCGAGCAGGACTTTTCATTGAATGGGTTAATGGGTTTTAACTTGTATGGAAAAACGGTTGGCGTAATTGGGACCGGTAAAATTGGAGGCGCTTTCTGCCGGATTATGCTGGGTTTTGGCTGCAAAGTTAAGGCTTACGATTTGTACCCAAATAAAGAGCTTGAAAGTTCGGGCGTCGTGTACACAGCATTGGAGGACGTGCTGGTAAGTAGTGATATCATCTCCCTGCACTGCCCCCTTAATGAGGATACCCATTATATAATTAATGAAAAGACGATAGCCACCATGAGAACCGGCGTCGCATTGATCAACACCAGCCGCGGCGGGCTGATTAATACTGCTGACATAATTGAAGCGCTGAAAAGCAAGCGGGTAGCTTATCTGGGGATTGACGTTTACGAACAGGAAGAAAAGCTGTTTTTCAGGGATCTTTCAGGCAGCATAATCGATGATGATGTGATCCAGCGCCTGATTAGTTTTCCCAATGTTTTGATCACCGCGCATCAGGCATTTTTTACTCAGGAAGCACTCTCGGAAATAGCTCAGATTACTTTGAAGAGCATCAATGACCTTGCTTGCGGGCAGAAGCCAGAGAATAATTCTATTGTTTTGGTGTAAACAGGCTGTCAATCATTAAACATTATATTTCATGAATATCTACATTTTGCTAGCTCACCCCGACAAAAATAGTTTCAATGGACGGCTGGCGGATGCTTATGAGCAAAAAATGCTACTGGCCGGGCATCAGGTCCGCAGACAGAATATAGGTGAAATGCAGTTTGACCCGGTTCTGTGGAAAGGGTATTCCGTTATTCAGCAGCTCGAACCGGATTTGCAGCAGACGCAGGAGAATATCTTGTGGTGCCAAAAATGGGTGATCATATACCCCGTCTGGTGGGGCTCGGTCCCGGCAATTTTCAAAGGTCTTTTAGACAGGGCATTACTGCCAGGATTTGGTTTTAAATACCATGAAAAAGATCCATTCTGGGACAAATTCCTGGGCAAAAGGTCAGCTCACGTTATTACTACCTCGGACGCACCGGCGATCTGGTTATGGTGGCAATACTCCAACAGTGATATCAAAGCCATCAAGAAAGCAACACTGGAATTTTGCGGGATCAAACCTGTAAAGGTTACCCGCATTGGCAGGGTCAAATATCTGGACGAAGAAAAACGCAGTAAGATTATCAAGGATATAGCCGCAGACTAGCCCTTTTAAAACATATGACCAAAACCTTTCAAGAAGTCAGTCCGCAGCAATTGGCCCAGACCCTTCAAACGGACATTGAAAAGGGTCTTTCCAGTGCCGAAGCCGAATCCAGGAATCAGCGTTTGGGACGCAATGAGCTGAGCCGCGAGAAGCCTGAGAGCCTCTGGGCGATACTGCTCCGGCAAATCAACAGCTTGATTGTGTGGATACTGGCAACAGCATCGGTAGTCTCATTTTTAATGGGGGACACCGTCGAAGGCTTTGCCGTCCTGGCTGTTATTGTCATCAATGCGGCAACCGGATTCATACTCGAATACAACGCGCGCGAATCCATGGAAGCGCTTCGCAAGCTGGATACGACGCCGGCCCGGGTTCAAAGGGACGGGCTAATCATGGAGATACATTCTGAAAACGTCACCGAAGGGGATATACTCGTGCTGGAAGCCGGGGATCTGGTGCCAGCGGACGCCAACATCGTGCAGTCCAACCAACTTGAAGTGGATGAATCTGCTTTAACGGGCGAATCGCTCCCATCGGCAAAACGTGTTGAACCCTCGGCTGCTGATGCGCCACTGGGTGACCAGCACAACCGGTTGTTTAAAGGTACAGCTGTAACTAGCGGGAATGCCAAAGCCATCGTTACCGGCATTGGTCAGGCGACGGAATTGGGCAAAATCGCGACCATGGTGCACCAGGCAAAACGCACTGCGACACCGCTTGAAGCTAAACTCGATTCGCTGGCCAAAGTACTGATCTGGATCACTATTGGTTTGGCGATGCTGTTTTTGGTAGTAGGCTTGCTGCGGGGAGAGCAGACCAAGCAGCTAATAGAAACTGCGGTTGCGCTGGCCATTGCCGCGATACCGGAAGGAATGTCGGTTGTGGCAACCGTCGCACTTGCATACGGGATGCTCAGACTTGCTGAAAAGAAGGTGATCGTAAAAAGACTTTCGGCGGTGGAAACGCTCGGCGGCACTAATGTGATTTTTACAGATAAAACCGGCACACTGACCCAGAACAAGATCGAAGTACAGCAACTGCATTTTCCGGCAGGTGATTTGTTGGTTACCCTGCGCCCAGGAAAAAATGGAAGAGAAGAGATGGAACTGGCTGGCGAGGATTTAAACCTTTCCAGCTCAAAGGAATTTGAACTGCTGGCGCGGGTAGGGGCATTGGCTAACAATGCGCAGCTGAATTCGGGGGAGCCCGATAGTAAGCAGATCGGCGATCCGGTGGAAATTGCGCTGCTACGTTTCGCTGAGGGCGCGGGCATTGATCTGCACGCTTTTAGTTCGAAATACATCAGAAAGGCAGAGCAGGCGTTCAGTTCGGACACGCGCATTATGGGGACACTGCACGAGTCGGAAGGTACATACTATGTTTCTGTGAAAGGAGCCGTCGAGGAAGTATGTGAGCTTTGCCATTGGGAAAGCGATAGTAAAAGACAAGAGGACCTTGCAATTTCGGAACTTATGGCAGCCCAGGGACTTCGTACACTTGCCTTTGCTTACCGCGAATCAGGGCAAATACCTGCTGAGGATTTTACAAGAGAAGAAAAGCTCGCTTACCTGGGGCTAATCGGCTTTCTGGACCCGCCGCTTACAGAAGTTACACCAGCCCTGCAGGCTTGCAGTAATGCCGGTATCAAAGTGATTATGGTAACAGGGGATCATCCTGCTACTTCATTGAACATTGCCAGACAGGTCGAGCTGGTCGGGCCCGATGAGCAACTTGTTCTGACCGGGAAAGACCTTCAAGCATTTGATTTTTCATCCGAAACAGATCGGGATAAAATCCTGAGATGCCAGGTTTTTGCGCGGGTCAATCCGGCTCAGAAACTGGACATGATTGATTTTTACCAAAAACGTGGAGACATTGTCGGCATGACTGGTGACGGTGTAAACGATGCGCCAGCATTGAAGAAATCAGATATTGGCATTGCGATGGGACTGCGTGGTACGGCCGTAGCCGCAGAAGCGGCCGATATGATCTTGAAAGACGATTCTTTCAGCTCCATCGTGAAAGCGATCGGGCAGGGGAGAGTGATATTTGAGAACATACGAAAATTCATCGTTTTCCTGCTTTCCTGTAACATGAGCGAGATTTTCGTGGTAACCTTTGCAGGCTTTCTGGGCGTCGGTAACCCATTGCTGCCACTGCAAATCCTATTTATCAACATCATTACCGACGTATTTCCTGCGCTTGCGCTCGGTGTTGGAAAAGAAAATAACAAGCTCATGCATTCGCCACCAAGAGATCCCAAGAAGCCCGTCCTTGAAATGAAAGACTGGCGCAGGATTGTTTATTATGCACTGGTGATAACTGTCTGTGTCCTTGGTGTTTTCTGGTATGGAACCAGTCAGCTGGGACTGAACCAGATGGAAGGCAATACGGTGACTTTTTATACATTGTCATTGGCCCAGTTACTGCACGTGTTTAATCTTTATTCTAGTAAAGGCAGTTTTTTTTACAATGAAATTACCCGCAACAAGTTCATCTGGCAGGCGCAAGGTTTGTGCATTCTGATCCTGCTGAGTACCTATTTTATTCCATTGCTGAAACAAGTACTTTCCCTGCATACGCTCGACATACAATCTTTTATACTAGTACTGATAGGGGCCATACTACCGCTCCTACTCTCCCAGTCAGCACGTATGATCTCATCTTACTTGTAAGTTCAGGGCACAACAATCACATTGGTTCTTTACAGGAGATCCTATATATGCGGTAAAAAGATATTTTAAGAATATCTTAAGAAAACTTTAAGAGTCTTTATAGGTCAGAGATAGTTACTTAGCAATTGGCGTTGGCAATTACGAATTCGGCCTTCATACAGCACAATCCGAAAAGTAAGACCTATGAGAATCCTGATAATAGAAGATGAAAAAGGTATTCTGAACTTTCTCAGACAAGGCTTAGAAGAAGAATCATATGCAGTGGATACGGCCTGTGAAGGGACGGTAGGCCTGGATATGGCACTTTCTGGCAATTATGACCTGCTACTTGTGGACTGGATGCTTCCTGGCAAAAGCGGCGTGGAGATCTGTCGGGAATTTAGAAAACGTTTTGCAAAGACGCCGGTGATCTTTCTCACCGCCCGTGACACGGTGCAGGACACTATTTTTGGGCTGCAGGCTGGCGCCAATGATTACATTAAGAAGCCGTTCAGTTTTGACGAGCTTCTGGAAAGGATCAAAGTGCAGCTGCGTCCTGCCACGGGTGAGCAGGCCGAATTCACGCTCGGGCCCATTCGCATTGACACGCACTCTCACCAGGTGTTTAAAGGGGATGAAGAAATAAAGCTCACCCAAAAGGAATTTGGATTGCTTGAATTTCTGTTGCGTAATAAGGGTAAGGTGTGCCGGAGAACCCGGATTATTGAAAGTGTCTGGGACATTCATTTTGAGTATAACACCGGCGTGATTGATGTGTATATCAATTCGTTGAGAAAAAAGCTTAAATTGGCCAAAGAAGAAGATTATATTCAGACTGTCCGGGGCATGGGCTACATTGCAAAAGAGATCGGCCAGCCCACATCATGATTACTTCCTACAAAAATAAAATTGCTGCCGACTTTACGCTGAGCACCGCACTTTTGGTGACGGTCATATTTTTTGTGATCTACTATGTGGTAAGCCTGGCAGTTTTCAATGGTTTGCAAAAAGATATCATTTTTGAAGCCGACAAGCATTTTTACGAAGTGGGCGTAAAAGATGGGGCGCCTTACATTGCTGACAAAGCCGAATGGTTTGAAAGAGAGCATAGAGAGCTGGAAGTGAATCCGGTATTTGTGCAGATTACGGATCAAAACGGTATTGCCATTGAAAAATCCCCCAATCTGAAACAGGATGCGTTGAGCACGGATCTTTCCAAAAAAGACAAGGTATTTTTCCGGAGCAAACTAAAAGGGCTATCCATTGCCCAGATCCAGGTGGCATTGAAAGAAAAGGACAAACTCGCGGGGTATCTGGTCGTTGCTATCCCTATTGCTGAGTCAGAGCGGGTTTTGGACACGCTGAAAAATGTGTTGCTGATCGCTTTTCCTATTGTTCTCCTGGTGTTGTTTTTTGTGACAAGGTTCATTGCAGGCAAAAGTATTCAACCCGTATTGAGCGTGATTGATACCGCCAGCAAGATCACCAATGAAAACCTGACTGCCCGAATACCATTGCCGCTGGGTAAAGACGAGCTTGGCAGATTAGTGGTTACTATCAATGATCTGCTGGACCGAATAGCAAATGCCGTAGAGCGTGAAAAGCAATTTACCTCCGACGCATCTCACGAGTTAAGAACGCCTCTTGCAGTTATCAAAGGAACGCTGGAAGTTTTGATCCGTAAACCGCGGTCCGCGCAGGAGTATGTCGAGAAGGCAGCTTATTGTATCACAGAGATTGACAGGATCAGCTATTTGGTTGATCAATTGCTGCTTTTGGCCAGGTTTGAAAGCCAGAAAAAAGCGCTAGACAGCCGGAGCACTGACCTTGCCGAATTGACAGCTATGATCCTCCAAAGGCAGCAAGATCATATTCTTAATAAAGGACTTTCCGTTGAGCTCGAAATAGGTGATCAGTACGACGTTTATAGTGATCCGTACATGGTGGAAATAATTATTGAAAACCTGATTTCCAATGCCATTAAATATTCCGATCCTAACGAAAGCATTCGAATTGGGATCAACAAGCTAAATTCCGAAATCACTTATACTGTTATCGATAAAGGAATTGGCATAGCCGCCGATGAGATCCCGAAACTTCAAGAACCCTTTTACCGCTCAAATCCTTTACAGCACCCACACATCACAGGAAACGGCCTGGGACTTTCGATTGTAAAAAGAATGTGTGAACTGTTGGCGATTCAGTTCGAAATTGAAAGCCAGCCCGGTGCAGGAACGAAGGCCAAGCTGATTTTTGAATCTTAAGCAAACCTTAAGATTTCCTTGAGAATACCCTAAGAACGGCAGGTTTACTTTTGAATAGTCTTTGAGACAAAAGCAATTTTAAACAATACATCTTATGAGTTTTGAGAAAAATGATGCCAATATCAACCGCCACGATTTTTTGAGACAACTGGGCTTTGCCGGTTCAGCGCTGGCAGCGGTTTATTTTGCAGGCCATCTGCAATCCTGCACCAACGATCGGGTAAGCCCCCAGCCAACTAACCTGACATTGGATCTAACAGATCAGGCCAATGCTGCCCTGAAAACCAATGGAGGATATGTGATTAAGGATGGTGTGGTGATCGCCCGAAGCAACACCGGCGCATACATTGCTGCAACCCTTACATGCAGCCACGAGGGGAAAAACGAGATTACTTACCAGACCGATCATTTTTACTGCACCGCACATGGGGCCAAATATGATAATGCCGGAAAAGGACTGAACAGTGAAGGGAAAAAGGGAATCAGGACATACACCGCAAGTCTGGCAGAGAACATTTTAACCATTACTGCCTGATGAAAATTAGTTTAGCGATTGCGATGGCCATGATCAGCTCATGCGCCTTTGCACAAGACGACCTGCTGAAAGAACTGGACAAGGTCCAGGATTCCGTAGCAACTTACAGCGCTGCCACTTTCAAAGGCACGCGCATCATCAACGGACATTCGGTGGAAACGGTCGGGAAAAGCAATATGGACTTTATCATTTCCCACCGGTTCGGCGCAGTTAATTCGGGAGCAAATAATTTCTTCGGCCTGGACGAATCACAGATCAGGCTGGCTTTGGAATATGGGTTAACAGATCGCTTAATGGTGGGGATCGGCAGAAGCAGTTACCAGAAAACGATTGATGTATTTGCCAAATACCGATTGCTAAGACAGTCGTCGGGCTATCGGAATATGCCCGTATCCGTTACGCTATTTGCCAGCGATGCCAATAATTCCAGCACGTCATCAACGGACCTTCCCTTCTACACAATCGCCCAGCGCCAGACCTACACTTTTCAGGTTTTGATCGCAAGGAAATTCAGCGAGAAACTTTCTTTGCAATTGACGCCCACCGTTATGCACCGCAATTTGGCTGAGAACCAGACCGATGCAAACAACCTGTACGCATTAGCAATGGGCGGGCGCTACAAACTAACCAAACGGACCTCATTCAATGTCGAATACTGGTACACCCCGAAAACCTTTGCAGGCACGCCCCAGAGAGATCCAAGGTTCACCAACACACTTTCGCTGGGCTTTGATATCGAAACCGGCGGCCACGTATTCCAGCTTCACCTGACCAATTCAAGAGGTATGATCGAAAAACAGTTTATCGGACAAACAACAGGCAAATGGAGTAGCGGGGATATTTTTTACGGCTTCAATGTATCGAGAACATTCAGTTTTGACAAGAGCAAAAAAGGCAAAACCAGTGGATACTAAAACATTTAAATTAATGCTGGTGCTGATGATCAGTCAGTTTGTCGCCATCGCCTGTTACGGACAATTGTATATGACCAAGACAGGCGAAACCAGCTTTTTCTCGGAAACGCCGCTAGAAAATATTGTCGCAGTCAACAAACAGGTTTTGGTAATCCTTAATACGGCCAATGGTGAGATTGCTATCAAAATGCAGCAGCGAAGTTTTCATTTCCCCAATAAACTCATGGAAGAACACTTCAATGAAAATTACATGGAAACAGAGAAGTATCCCGCCGCTGTATTTGCCGGAAAAATCATGGAACCCATTGACTATGGCAAAGACGGAACATATCCTGTCCATGCGGATGGCGTGCTGGACATGCACGGCATAAAGCAAAATCGTAGCCTGAAAGGTCAGATGGTAATTAATGGAAGACAAATCACGCTCACGTCGGATTTCGATATAAAACTGGCCGACCATAAAATAGAGGTGCCAACCCTGGTTATTACCAAGATCGCAGAAGCCATTGCCGTTAAAAACAAGTTTGTATTGGTGCCAAAAAAACCCTGATGCGGAATTTAACTCTGAAAATAGGTTCGAAATGAATTATTATGCTCAATAAAATCATCGCGTTCTCTGTCGGTAACAAGCTCATTGTGGGCTTGTTTGTATTGGCATTAATTGGCTACGGAAGCTATGAGCTAACCCGGCTGCCGATTGATGCCGTACCGGATATAACCGATAATCAGGTGCAGGTGATTACCATTGCACCTTCCTTTGGCGCTACCGATATTGAAAGGCTGGTAACTTTCCCCATTGAGCAGGCCAATAGCAACATCTCTGGTTTAAAGGAAATCCGCAGCTTTTCACGGTTTGGATTATCGCTCGTCACAATTGTTTTTCAGGACAATGTGGACATCTATTGGGCCAGGCAGCAGGTTTCTGAGCGTCTTTTGAAAGTGCAGAATGAAATCCCAAAGGGAATCGGTACGCCGGAATTAGGGCCTATCAGTACGGGACTGGGAGAGATTTATCAATATGTGGTCCGGCCAAAAGAAGGCTATGAACATCGGTACAATGCAACCGATCTGCGTACAATTCAGGATTGGATTGTGCGCAGGCAGTTACTGGGCGTTATAGGCGTTGCGGAAGTAAGCAGCTTCGGTGGAAAGCTCAAACAATTTTCCATCGAAATTGACCCGCAAAAACTTTTATCCTATGGGATTACGATCAATGACGTCTTTACGGCATTAGAGAACAACAATCAAAATACCGGAGGGGCCTACATTGAAAAGGGCCCAACTGTGCTTTATATCCGTAGTGAAGGCCTGGTGGAAAACCTGGAAGACATCAAGAACATATCCGTCAAATCACTTGCAGACGGCCAACCTTTGTTTATCAGGGACGTGGCCAATGTAAAAACAAGTTATGCAACGCGGTACGGCGCAATGACCTACAATGACAAGGGGGAAGTTTCCGGTGCGGTGGTCATGATGCTGAAAGGTGCTAACAGCAGTGAAGTAATTAAGAATGTGAAGGAGCGGGTTGACCAGATCCGCAAGACGCTGCCTGAGGGTTTGGTTATCGAGCCGTTTCTGGACAGGACAAAGATGGTTAACAATGCCATTGGGACCGTTGAGAAAAACCTGCTGGAAGGCGCATTGATCGTGGTTTTTGTGCTTGTGCTATTCTTAGGAAATGTGCGGGCGGGTTTGCTGGTAGCTTCTGTGATCCCGCTTGCAATGCTGTTTGCCGTTATTATGATGAACACATTTGGCGTGAGCGGAAATCTGATGAGCCTGGGCGCGCTGGATTTTGGGTTAATCGTGGATGGCGCGGTCATTATCGTGGAAGCGGTCATGCATCAGATCACCCGTAATAAAAAGTTCGCGGGGCTGGCCCGGATCAGTCAGCAACAAATGGACGACGAAGTGAATGAATCCGCTGATCGGATGATGAACAGCGCAGTTTTTGGCCAGGTCATCATCCTGATTGTGTATCTGCCTATTTTCACGCTGGAAGGAATTGAGGGCAAAATGTTCAAGCCTATGGCGCAAACTGTTGCATTTGCATTGCTAGGCGCATTCATTCTGTCACTGACCTACATTCCGATGATGAGCGCGGTTTTTCTAAGCAAAAAAGTAAAAACCCAACCCGGATGGTCCGACCGGGTTATGGACAAGCTAGCCAGCAAATACCGTTATGGCCTGGAAGGCGTCATCCGGCACCCAAAAATGATCCTGCTCTCTGTGCTGATCCTTTTTGCATCCGCTGTTTACGTGTTGACCACGTTGGGTGGAGAATTTATCCCGGCACTAGAAGAAGGTGATTTTGCCGTGGATACTCGTGTGCTCACCGGTAGCAGCCTGACAACAACGATTGAAAACACGCAGAAGGCAGCGCATATTTTAAAAACACAGTTTCCGGAAGTTTTAAAAGTGGTTACCAAAATCGGGAGTGGTGAAGTCCCTACCGATCCGATGCCCATGGAGGCCAGTGATATGATGGTGATTTTAAAAGACAAAAAAGACTGGACGTCTGCCAAAACATTCCCGGAACTGTCTGAAAAGATGGGAGAGGCTCTCAAGGAAGTTCCGGGCATCACGGCCGGGTTCCAGTTTCCCGTTCAAATGCGTTTTAACGAACTAATGACCGGCGCGCGTCAGGATGTGGTCTGTAAAATTTTCGGGGAAGACCTGGATACGCTGGCGCTATATGCCAAAAAACTTGGCGCGCTGGCCAGCCGTGTGGAAGGAACCAGAAATTTATACGTAGAAGCAGTCTCAGGTATGCCGCAGATCACAATCCGCTACAACCGCAATGCGCTGGCACAATACGGGCTGGATATTTCGGCAGTTAACAAAACCGTTAACGCAGCACTGGCAGGGCAAAGTGCTGGAATGGTCTTCGAAGGTGAAAAGCGCTTCGATCTTGTGGTCAGGCTTAGCGGCGAACGCAAGAAAAACCTGGAAGATATCCGTAACCTGCTGGTTGCTGCTGCTGATGGAGGGCAGATTGCATTATATCAGTTAGCCGAAGTAAAGATCCGGAATGGCCCCAACCAGATCCAGCGGGAAGATGCAAAAAGACGCATTGTAGTTGGCTTCAATATAGCCGGCCGGGACGTGCAAACCATTGTAAAAGAGCTGCAAATGACAGTGAATCAGAACTTGAAACTTCCGACTGGGTATTATATCACCTACGGCGGCTCTTTTGAAAACCTGAATGTGGCCAAGCAGCGGCTTATGATCGCGGTGCCGGTTTCGTTAGTCCTTATTTTTGTGCTTTTGTTTTTTGCCTTCAAGTCAGTGAAGGATGGATTATTGATTTATTCGGCCATACCACTGTCTGCGATTGGCGGCATATTTTTTCTGGCAATACGCGGTATGCCGTTCAGCATCAGCGCCGGAATTGGTTTCATAGCGCTTTTTGGCGTGGCGGTTTTAAATGGCATTGTGCTGGTAGCCGAATTCAACCGGATCAGAAAAGAAGAACAAAAAGACATTAAACAAGCGGTCCTGGAAGGAACGCAGCATCGGCTCCGGCCTGTATTGATGACCGCTTTTGTAGCGTCACTGGGGTTCTTTCCGATGGCAATTAGCAATGGCGCAGGTGCAGAAGTGCAGCGGCCACTCGCTACTGTTGTGATCGGCGGATTGCTGGTCGCTACTTTTCTAACGCTTTTCGTACTTCCCGTTCTATATCTCTTTTTTGAAAATGGTTTTAAGTTCAGACACAGGCGCGTGTCAAACCTGGCTTCGTGGTTTATTCCTGCTTTGATCTTGCTGGGTAGTATCAATTGTTTTGCCCAAAATAAAGTGGACTTGAAAACGGCCACAAACATTGCTTTGGCAAACAATCAGAACCTGAAAACAGAAAGGCTTAGAGCGGAATATCAGAAATCGCTGATCAAAACGGCGGTAGTATTGCCACAAACCGGAATTCAGATCGAGGCTGGCCAGATCAATAGTTTTTATACGGATACGCGGTTTAATATTACACAGTCACTGAGTCTGCCAGTAGTTTATGCCAGGCAAAAAACGCTTTTACAGCGTGAGCTTTCGGCCAGTGTTCTCAACGTGGCGGTAAGGGAAAGTGAATTGAAGAGAAACGTCGCACAGGTATTTTATTTGTTTTTGTACCAAAAGCAGAAAGAAGCCTTACTGATTTCGCTCGACAGTCTTTACACGGGCTTTTACAAGCGGGCGCAGCAGCGGTTTGAGAAAGGGGAGAGTGATGTGCTTGAAAAAACAACGGCGGAAACCCAGCTCGCAGAAATTCAAATGCAATCCCAGCAGCTGGAATCAGATCTAAGTTTGTCCAGGCTCCAATTTCAGCTTCTGCTCAATACAGGCGGCAACCCGGAGCCCGAGCCGACTGATAAGTTATACATTCCAGCTGTTATTTCAGATTCAATTCATGCTAGTAACCATCCTCAAATGCGATTACTGATGCAGCAGCAACAGATTGCGGCAGCGGGTATCGATGTGGAAAAGGCTAAGCTCTTGCCACAGCTGAATTTGGGTTATAACAACATGAGCATGCGGGGCATGGGCGCCGACGATAAGTCCTACAATGCTTCCCAAAGGTTTCAATCGGCGCAGCTGGGCTTAGGCATTCCGATTTTTGCCGGCGCTCAGAAGGCCCGCATCAACAGTGCCCGGATCAGTCACGACATCAGCAAACAGGGTTATCAGGCTGACTTGCAGGTCCTTCAATCGCAATATCTGTCTGCATTAGCAGCATATCGCAAGCTGCTGACAACAGTGCGTTACTATGAAAATTCGGGCCTCAAAAACGCTGATCTGATCACTTCAACGGCAAACCAGCAACTGGCGGGCGGTAGCATTAATTACCTGCAATGGGCCCAGCTGATCAACCACGCCACTTCCGTCCGAAGCCAGTATCTGGATGCGGTGATGAAGCTGAACAGCAAGGCAATCGAGCTCGATTTTTACCTTCAAAATTAATATGGTAAGATGAAATATCTGATATATAGTGTGCTTCTTGGCCTTTTTGTTTCTTGCTCAAAAAAGGCTGAAAAAGAACCGGAAACAACAGCAGACGCAACAGCAACCAACGTTGCATCGCTGAGCGAAAAGCAGATCCAGAATGCGGGGATTGTCACGGCTTTACCAGAGAAAAAGCAGATCTCCTCTGTTTTGAAACTGAATGGAAAAATTGATGTGCCGCCCCAAAACATTGTTTCCATCAGCGTACCCTTGGGTGGGTACCTTAAAACCACAAAGCTATTGCCAGGAACAAGGGTGAAAAGAGGGGAGGTCCTGGCGGTGATGGAAGACCAGCAGTACATTCATTTGCAGCAGGATTACCTGACCGGACAAGCGCGTGTAGCCTACCTGGAAAATGATTATTTGCGCCAAAAAGATCTCAATAAGAATAAATCGAGCAGTGATAAGATCTTTCAGCAGGCCGAATCGGATTACCAGGGCCAGCAGGTGATGATGAAATCGTTATATGAAAAGTTAAAACTGGCCGGTATCATTCCCGAGAAACTGACAAAAGATAATATTTCAAGAAGCGTCAGCATTCATTCTCCTATCAATGGGTATGTTTCCAAAGTCAATGTCAACATTGGCCGGTATGTCTCTCCGACCGATGTGCTTTTTGAATTGATCAATCCCACGGACATCCACCTGGCGCTAAAAGTGTTTGAAAAAGATCTGGACAAGATCAAAATCGGCCAGCAGATCATGGCCTACACCAACAATGCGCCTGACAAAAAATATCCATGCGAAATTATTCTGGTCAGCAAGGATTTATCGCCGGAACGGACCGCCGAAGTACATTCGCATTTTGAAAAATACGAGCCCGGGCTCCTTCCTGGTATGTTCATGAATGGTGACATTCAGCTCGACAGCCGCTTCGTGCTGGTACTGCCCGATGATGCCATTGTTAGTTATGAGGACAAGCAGTTTATCTTTACTGCAAAAGGGAAAAACAGCTTTGAAATGAAACAAGTAAAATCCGGAACATCTGAAAACGGCTTTACTGAAATTGTTGGCGAACAGCTGGAAAATCAATTATGTGTTGTTAAAGGTGCTTATTCGCTTTTAATGTCTTTGAAGAATAAATCGGAAGAGTAAGGCAGATGAAATAAGCCCGCATTAAAACCAAACTAACAAGTCATCCTGATCATGGTAAATCTTAAAAACATTCAAACCGAAATTGATGCAAGCTTTCTTTATGGGATCCTTGCTGATAACGAGGATGATGAAAATGTGGCCAGTGTTTTTCGGCAGATGAGCGAGATAGAGCATGGGCACGCATTGGCATTCATGGCTAAGCATGAGCTGCATTTGTCCAAGTTGCCCGGCCCTTCTAGCAGAGCAAAGACCCTGAAATTGATTGGAAAAGTTTTTGGCTACGATTACATTCTGGGTGTCATGCTGGATACGGAAAAGGGCATTTCTGCTTCTGTTGTTAATTCCAGAAATAAACACAAGTCGATCAGTTCAATTTCAGATACGGCGCACGTGGCGATATTGAAGAGTATACTGGACAATCATCCAGAAGTTTCCGGTTCAACGCTTACACGGTTCGAGAAAAGACACCGATCTGTGGGTGGCAATGCGCTGCGAGCAGCGGTACTGGGTGGAAACGACGGGTTGGTTTCAAATTTTAGCCTGGTGATGGGCATTGCAGGTGCAGCGATCGGGCAGAAAGAAATCCTGCTAACTGGACTTGCAGGCCTGCTTGCAGGAGCTTTATCGATGGCTTTGGGAGAATGGATTTCGGTCAAAAGCTCACAGGAGCTCAGTGAAAATCAAATGCAGTTGGAAATGGATGAGCTTGAAACCAATCCTGAAGGCGAAGAAAGGGAAATAGCACTTATTTATCAGGCCAAAGGAATCCCACAGAAACAGGCCAGAAAAATGGCCCAGGATATCATGTCAAACAAGGACAATGCAATAGCAATCCTGATCAAGGAAGAGCTCGGTATCAATGTGGAAGATTTGAAAGGCTCTGCCATGGAAGCGGCCATCACTTCATTTCTGCTGTTTTCTGTGGGCGCAATCATCCCGGTAATACCGTTTTTCTTTTTAAGCGGAACGCTGGCGATTCTGGCAAGCACGGTTTTTAGTGCGGTTGGCTTATTTCTGATTGGCGCAGCCATTACTTTGTTCACGGGTAAAAGTGTTTGGTTTTCAGGGTTCAGACAAGTTCTTTTTGGGCTTTCAGCCGCTGCGATCACTTTTGGCATTGGAAAACTAATTGGTGTTTCAGTAGCTGGTTAAGTAGCTTCCATTCTTCACTATAACAAATTGCAATCATGTTTAAGAGAATCTTGATTGGTGTGGTAGTTGCCCTGGTCATCATCCAATTTATCAGACCTGAGAAAAACCTGTCCGATGATCAGACGCACAGCATTACAATGAAATATCCGGTTTCGGGTGAAGTGAAAGAATTACTTAGAGTTGCTTGCAACGACTGTCATAGTAATAAAACGGCCTACCCATGGTATGTCAATGTTCAGCCGGTTGCCTGGTTTTTGGACAATCACGTGCAGGAAGGAAAAAGAGAGCTTAACTTCTCTACATTCACCAAACTTCCAGTAGCCGTTCAAAACCATAAATTCGATGAGATCATTAAAATGATCCAAGAAAAGGAAATGCCGCTAAAATCGTATACGTTTTTTGGATTGCATAAGGAGGCAAATCTATCTGATCACCAGCGACAGGTACTAACCAGTTGGGCCCGCCAGCAAATGACGATGCTACAAAGTGAATATCCTGTCGACAGTCTGAAAATAGAGGGAAGGTGACTGTAACTTAGAATGCGTTACTAACACCTGATATAAGAGAGCAAAAAATACTTCAGTTTTTTAAGAAAACCTGCCATAGGAGAGTATTGTTTAAGAGATCCCGGGTGTCCTGGCTGCTAAAAGGCGCTATATCAGGTTATGGAGGTGACGTCTTAATCAGCAATCCGGCACTTCATTGAAGGGCGTAAGCAATTTTGAAAATACTTCGCTTTGAGGTCGATGAGCTTTTGGCGAGCCTCCAAGGCTTTGTTTTCCCGACTATTGATCAAAAATAATGAGCTTTCACCATTGGAAAACCGCATTTTTTCGGCTTTGACCAGCTGTTGGTAATTCGCATAATTTGAATTTGCAAGCCGATCTGCTGTGGTAATGGGGTATAACCCAACATACAAATATCCGCGGTCCATCAGCAGCACATTGATCGAAGCCATGCATTTTTAGCAGTTTTTCCGCAGCCATCTTCCAAAGTTGACGGATGTCCGCGAGCTGGGGCAGCCTAATTTTACGTCCCTTTCTTAACCAATTTGCTTTTCAACGTTTTGGATAGGAATAAGCCGACTGATGACCTAATTAATGCCTAGTTGCTGTTTGCCACTCTCTGTCACCATTTCAAAGCTCCACTGGGGATCCCATATCAGAATTACAATCGGTTTTCTTTGCGGAAACTGATCTTGCAATACATTTTCAACTCCGTTAGTGATTGCCTCACCTAATGGACAGTGAGGTGTAGAAAGTGTCATTTTGATTTTAATTGTTTCCGGCTCCGAGAAATCAATATTATACACCAGACCTAAATCGATAATATTAACAAAGAGTTCTGGGTCAATAACGCCTCTCAGCGCCTCTATGGCCTGTCCGTAATAGATACTATCGTGCTCCATTTTCGTTGGTGGTATTTGGTTGATGAAACATTATCTTAACGATGTTGGCAGCATATAGTCCTGCAAGCAATATCCACAGAATCGAAGCCAATCTTATGATGAGTAAATTATTGACGATCATGCCCGCAACCAGACTTGCGAGAGCAAATAAATATATGTAAAACTGGCATTTGAGAATCCGTAAATTATATAGATCACTGGGAAGCGGTACTGAGCTCCTGCCTGTTAGTTTTTTGTAATGCTCATTCCAGACAATAAAGGGCAGCGTTTTAAAGGTTTGTCCAAGAATGATGGAAGTGATCCAGCCCAATAGCAATAACAATCCGTATATCAATGTCCATTTCGCGCTAATACTGTGATGTGCAACCGGGATGGTCATAAGTGCGGCAATCAGAAAAATGAAGGATACCAGCGTGTGTTTCATTGGTAAATCTATTCGTTTTCGGAGCCTGTTTCTAAACACATCATACAGGAAGTAAAGCCAGGCGATGATGCCCAGGCCGCAGACAAAAGCGTAAAGCATATCCCGGCCTGCATTGTTGTTGAGGTGGTTATCAAAAAGAAACAGGATCAAACCTGTATTCTGTAATATCCATGCAGCCTGCACCCATTTGGTTTTCCCGGGTTTGGAAATTAAAAACATCGGCACGAGCTTGACGCTGACACCTGTGATAAGCTGCAAAAACCACCCCGCAAGTCCGGCATGTGCATGAAGTTTCATGACATCAAGGTGATTTCGGCTCATGAAAGGATACCTTAGGTTAACAGCCAGGCAAAGCCCTAATGTAACTGTTACCAGCAGCCAGAGCGCCGAACTGGTCAAAAATCTTTGATGGATCAAATGATTGTTAGTGCTTTGTGCGGTAAACAGTACGTTTAATACATAGCAGAAGGTTGCCATAAATACCAGTGAGCCGCCGGTGATCATAAGCCCTCCTGCCTTGAACCACCAGAAAGCCGGAATCAGATGTGCGATACCCGCAGTAAGCAGAATGTACGAAAGGATAGCAAGGCGTTTGCTGTACAGATCGCGCTCGCAGAAAACAGGCAGAAGCTCGTACGCAGCACCGAAGATGATCATCGTGCCCCAGCCCAATGCAGCCGTATGGACAACAGCCAGCAGATGCGGGCTGAAATAATGCCGGGTCAAATCCTCTGCTGACAAGAATAACAGTATAGTCAGCACCAGAAAAAAGACGGCACCTGTTGCGTAGAAAGGCAGCACGATCCAGGCCGGAGGCGCTTTCCCGATGTGAATGTCGTTCATTTCTCTCAGCCGTTTTTATAAATCAAAAGCCGCACGTCACCTTCCGCCAGGTTAAGAACATGTACGGCAAACTGCGTCTCATTGAGTTCTTCCAACAGGTAAACCGGCACCTTTTTGTGATATACATACAGCGCATCGCTATCGCCGAGGCCGGTCAGGGCATCAAGAATTGTCTGCATGGGAGCGGGCATCAGAAGATGCCTTACGTCGATGCGTTTCACCGCGGGTTCGGGGAAGTTTGCCAGCGCGGCCGCAAAGGACGTTTCGTCATCCATGATTAGCGCTTTGCCAAGGGTTTTTTCGACAGAAGGGTTTACCTCACAAAAGCGTTTCAGAAACCAGGTGTGATGTTCTGAGGGGCCGATCTGTGCCGTGAATGTGAGCGACTTGCCAGCAAGCAGGCTGATCAGTGGATAGGGGACAAATGAGTTGATGATACACAGGACTTCGCCGTCTGTGATCGCGCCGAATTCTTTCACAATCGCTTTAAGCGGATCGTCACCGGAATCCATAACCGGACGAACGTCAAAATCGGAAATTTTGTCGTCTGGAATAGTAAGCAGCCACTGCGGTTTTTTTTCGATTTCTTCTTTTTCGTTGGCAGCGCCCTCTTGATCAAAGCTGAACCCCAGCGGTATTAATGCCTGCATGAACATATCAAGGTCACAACCACTTATATGCGCAGCTTCTGACAATGTAATGCGTGAAGCCATTAACTTTCTAAGTAGCGGATTTTTAAGCTTTTCCAATGGCTTTGCAATTGCAGCTATTGCGTCAATGCTGTCAGAATTAGCCAGGATAATCTCCGATAGCTTGGTATGATTTGTGATTGTGACCATGATATTGTCCGTTTGAGATTTATACCCCAGTGCCAGTCAGCTGCTGCATTTGCAGGGCTTTTGGAAACAGAATATTGTTTTCCAAATGGATATGGTTAAATAAATCGTTTTCAAATTCTTTTAGTTTTTCAAAAAGATAGGTGTACGAATTACATGCGCCCTGCGGCAGCTGATACTGATTGGTTATTTTCCGCAGGCTCCGCAGATCCTCTCCAGCTGATTCGTGTTCCTGCTCCATAAGCGCTATCGCAGAAGCAACCACAGTGTTGTCGCCTATTTCTCCGGTATTTATAGCAGAAGCCAGATGTTTTATTGCCGGAAACAAAATGTTTTCTTCTTTGTCTAAATGCTGGTAAAGATCTGCAAGAAGTAATTGTACCTGCTCTGAAAGTGCATAGAGTTCCGGTTGGCGGTCCCCGTGGCGGTCGGCTACTTTGTTGGCAAGCCCTTCAATCACAGGGCCGTTTTCGCGGATATAGTTATGATGTACATTGGTGATATAGTCGGCCAGAAAACCGGGTTGCCACGCTGCAAAATTCAAGGGCTGCTGAGCGGCTGGCAGCTGAGCAGTATCTGCCAGGGCGGCTTCCAATTGCTTCTCGCTGATGTTGGCGGCATGCATCGCCTGTTTTAGTGTCCTTTTACCGCCGCAGCAGAAATCTATTCCCAACTTTTTGAAGGCTTCTGCTTTGCGAATGTCTTTTGAAGCAATTTGCCCGACGGTTTCATCCGCAGGCAGCGATCCTTTTTTTGTGATTTTAACCTGCCAGTGTTTTGGGCCTTCTTGCAGATAACTCCAGGTGAAAATATCACCTCTCTCACCAAGCAGCTGATAATACAGCGGTTTTGGATCGTGGTCATTAAAAATAATAAATGTCTCGCCCGGATTCAATATATCAAAATGCTGGAAAATCGTGGAATGTTTAAGGCGTGGTTCTATAACAGTTACATCTATGGTTTGAATCGTTTCCATTGTTTTTTAATTAAAGTGTATATTATCTATTTGGGGTAATTAACTGCAAGGCTATTGAAACCTCATAAGTCTTTGTTGTTGAACCTGATGGTGGAAATACTCAATGGTACAGCGATCCAAGTCATCATAATTGCCAGGGCGATCACCATACCAACTTCACTACCGAAAAAGCTTTGGAAAACAGCTCCGGTGTAACCCATCATGGCCGATACATCAATTCTAAGTAGAATGAGCACTCTGCTCAGGTCGATCGGATTCAGGAACGAAAGTGCAATCATTCCTTTTTCAATGGGGTAGTCAGAAAATTGGAAAAGTAAGAACAAGACAAGGGTATCAAATAGCATCGAAAAATAAAGCCATAGCAATATTGCGGTACCAATACCTTTTGCTTTGTCCCTAATTTTGACTGAGGCCAGCATGGCAATGGCTGCAAACACAATGGAAAGCAATACGCCACAACCAAGCATGATCGCGCCTGTCATCGACCAGGCATAGAGCAGGATTACGATACCGGCCCCGGCAAAAAATGCCAGGCTCAGCGAAACGGCCAGTCCGGTGAACATGCTCAGCCATATTGATTTTCTTTGAAGCGGCTGGCTCACCAGCAATTCTATAAATTCGTTGCTGTTGTATATATAGATAGTAGAAAATATAATGCTGACCAGTGGAACGATAAACAGGATGATGTTCAAAAGGCTGAGAATCCCTTTGGCCGGATTGTCTTCTATACTGAAAACGGAGAATGAAATCACCAGCAGCACCACTGTATAGGCGATCATGATCCGGCTGCGGAGGATGTCTGCAATGATATATTTTACAAGCTTCTTCATCAGTTCCTTAATTCGGATGTATTAACTCTCGCCTCCTGCAAACCGTCACTTTCGTCTTGTTGGCGCATCACCCGGGCAATTGCCCTTGAGAGCTTTTCTTCCCCAGTATCTTTTCGGAGCGCGTGCAAACTTTTTTGAAACAGCATGCGGCCGTCCTGCATGTAGATCACCTCGGTGATCAGATCGTCCAGCTCGCTCAGAACGTGGGAGGTGATAATGACCAGCTTGCTTTTTTCTTTTTCAATAAGGATTTTTTCCCGCAGTATTTCTGACGAGACCGGATCCAGACCGGCAGAAGGTTCATCCATAATAAGCGCCTGCGAACCGAACATAAAGGCCAGGCAGGCACTTACTTTCTGGCGTGTTCCACCAGATAATGTCCCCATCCGTTTGTCGAGCAGCTTATTTATTCCAAATGATTTTATGAGGTCTTCGTCCAGAAGGTTTTCCGGTATTTTGCGAATGTCCTTCATCATGCCAAGAACTTGCCCGATGCTCATATTCTCGGGATAGCGGCCCATTTGTGGCATGTAACCAATGTCGCTGCGGTAGTTGTAGTCATTAGCTATGCTCTTGCCCCTAAACGTAATTGTGCCACTGTCGGGAATTACCATCCCAAGTATCGACTTGATGATGGTTGTTTTGCCGCTTCCGTTAGGGCCGATGAGCGCAATACACTCGCCTTTGTTGCAGGAAAAAGAAACGTCGGTGAGCACTTTAAATCTGCCAAATTGCTTGGATATATTTTGTAGGGAGATCATAAGTTCAGCGGTTTCATAACAGGCATGGTATCTTTGAGCTGCTCAGGTGTCATGCCGGGGATCATTTTTTCTGTACGGTCCAGCAGGCTTACCATAAAACTTCTGAACAATATCATAGCCGGAGGATACCGCTCGACGATCATTGAAAAAAGGCTGACGGGGCGGTAAGGCACATCTCCGACTCCGTCTTTGTTCAGGTCATATCCTTCATATTTGTCCCAATAATTGTTGTCAAAGTTGTTGAGTACCAATGAACTGTTTGTAGCAACGTCAAATGTGTTTGCCCGGAAATTGTTCCTTTCGATACGGTTGTCCATACAGCTGGCCTGTATTTTCAAAGCCCAGCCGTTGGCGTTGAACCGATTGTTATTAATGCGGATACGGGAAGCGCCTTCCATAAAGATCGCGGTTGTGTTGCCTGAAAATAGATTATCTTCAATATGGCTGTCAGAGATTTCTTTTAACAAAATACCGTAGGCCGAATCCCCCCAGTTGTCTTTGAAATTATTGCTTTTCATATTGACATGATTGGTGTACATCACAGCCACCCCGGCGCCATTGCTGCTAAATGTGTTGTGCGTGTAGTTGTTATGGTGGGCAAACATGAAATGAAGCCCATAACGCAGGTTTCCGTGGCTGGTGTTATGCTCTACATTGCTGTTGGTTGTAAATTCGAGATACATGCCATCGCGATGACCCTGAATGTGGTTGCCATAAATGGTCAGGCTATCGCTTTTCCAGCTATGAATGCCGTTGCCAATCAGATGCTCAGCTTTTCCATACGCTTTGAGCCGGTTATTTTTTATCAAGCAATGCTTTGACTGCTGCAGGTAAATTCCAAAAAAGTTGTCTTCCAGAACATTCCCGGTTACACTTACATGATGGGTGTTGTAAATCCGGATACCGGCGATGTCTTGCATGGACGACTGGCCCGATGCTTTTATCACAAATCCCTCAATAACAACATGGGGGGATTTTACCGATATGATCTCGTATTTTTTCTGCCCGCTCAGTACCGGCGTTTCTATGCCTTTCAACACCAGCGGTTTGTCGATGATGATATTCCCTTCCTGATATAATCCTTTGTCGACCAGTATTGTATCTCCTGCCAACGCCACGCGGATCGCCTGCCGGATGCTCGTTACAGACTGTGTTTTTCCAACCCGGATCGTCCGGGCAGAGAGCTCCATCACAGTTGCGGCAAGCAGCCAGAGACAGGCAAGTAAGGTTATAATTTTAAGCATTTTTGGCATGGTTGTCGGGCGACATTATTTTAGAAGCTCCTCCCATTTTAGTTGCGTCCCAGGAAATTTTTCCTGTGCCAGGCTAAGATCAGCCTGGGTTTTAAAACCCGCTAAATTTCCTCCCATGGGGCTCCGGAAGGCTTCGCTGTGTAGAATGTACAAGTCTTTTGCCACCAATAGTTGTCCGTTGTTATGAAAGTCGGCAAGATAAAAAGCCTCTACATCCGTCTTGCTGACGGTACCATCTTCCAGATAGGATAGCATGCATTTAAGATCATCGAATTTATAAGCCCTCCCTTTATTGGTAACAAGCTCGCACCCGAACCGAGCATCGCTGATCGTCATTTTGCAGTGGCTACAAGCGTCTACGCCAATCTGAATTGGCTGTGCTCCCTTGACACCGCACGACTGGGCTGCCGCAATTCCAACAGAAAGTAGGGCCAGTGTAACCATGAGCCGGCTGGATGCTGTTACTGAAATTCTCCTTCTGCTGGTCTGCCATTCACGGAACATGCAGCAGGCTGCTACTATACCTGCCAGGATAAATATCCAGCCACCTACTGCGGGGATGGAATAGGCGCCAAAGTTTAATAACTGCTTAAAACCGATCAGCGGTGGCTGGTAGGACATGCCGGGCACAATAATGGCAGCTTCCGGGTTCAAATTATGGCCGTAATCATACTCCCATTTCCAGAAATCGACCATCGCAAGAATACCGAAAAGAGCAAACAGGCCCAGTACAGTATAGCCAGCAAATCGTTTTCCCCATATCCCGGCACCGATAAATGCAAACGCAAAAAAGATGATAAGATAGGGCAGGATAGTGAACTCGACAAAATCATCGGTATGCAGCGTTTTCATACCAATATAATGGTTTAATCCATTGATGATATCCACATTACCCGCCAGCTTATCGCTATAAATTAATAGTTCCAGACCCTCCGGATACTGGGGTGCAGTAAGTTGTATGAGCCAGATAGGAAAGTAATTGACGAGTAACAATGCAATGCCACATAAGATGAGCAGCAGACGGTTAATGCCAAGCATACTGTTATTTTTCATAATTGCCGCGGTTGATGTTCAGTTGATTGCAGCCCCTTAGCCCGGGATCATTTAACATTAACTTGTAAGTTTTATGTTAAATAAACTTGTCCTGCCGCTTCCGGGGCTGCTGTGAACCTTGTCTCTATTCTGCGGGCATGTTAGTGCCGGTGTTGCCTATTAAAGCCACCTTGCTTCCTGCTGGCGACACTCTTACATATCCGGACATTTCCTGGTGCAGCGCGCTGCAGAAGTCTGTACAATAGATCGGGAAAATGCCCACACGGTCCGGCACCCATTTCAGGGTTTGGGTCTCCCCGGGCATTACCAGCAGTTCACCGTTATTAGCACCTTTTACAGCAAATCCATGCGGCACATCCCAGTCCTGTTCCAGGTTAGTGAGGTGAAAATAAACCTCATCACCGATGCGTATCCCCTCGATGTTGTCCGGCGTCAGGTGGGAACGGATCGCCGTCATGTACACATGCACTTTGTTTTTATCGCGCATTACCTTGGTTTGAGCCTCTCCTTTGCTAGCATATGGATGCTTGTTTTCCTCCAGTTTAAATATCTTGATCGATTGATCCTTTATTTTATCGGCTCGGATCGCCTGGGCATAATGCGGCTCACCTATGGTAGGGAAATCCAGGATCAACTTCATTTTATCTCCGGAAATATCAAATAGCTGGGCACTTTGCGCCAGTTCAGGTCCGGTAGGTAAGTAGCGGTCTTTGGTGATTTTATTGTAAGCGATCAAATATTTTCCGTCTGGTTTTTTTGAATCCCCACCAGGGATCATCAGGTGACCAGGAGAATAGTAAACTGGTTGACGGTCAATCACTTTCAGATCTTTAATATTCCATTTAACAATTTCAGAAGATACGAACATCGTAGTGACCGCATTTCCTCTCCCGTCAAATTCCGTATGCAAGGGTCCCAGTCCCGGTTTCTGCACCTCGCCGTATAAGGCGGCTTCATATTTGATGACAGGTATTCCGCTGTAATCACCCTCGAAGGATTTGCTTTCAATCGCCTTGATCATTTTACTGAATGAGAAAACAGGAATCAGCGCGGCGAGTTTTCCGCTACTTACCATGTATTCTCCTGTCGGGTCTATATCAATGCCGTGAGGAGATTTTGGACAAGGAATGAAATAGCACAGATCTTTCAATTCTTTCGAGTTCAATACAATCACTTCGTTCTTGAATTCCGAGCTCGAAGTGTGGCTCACTTCGCTGTATTTGTTGTGGGCATATTTTACCTTCACTTTTTTGCCTTTTCCGGCTTTCAGGTATTCTTCTGCTTTTTTCCAGTTCACCGCCATGATAAAATCTTTATCGTTTTTCGAGGCGTTTACTTCCAGCAGGGTGTTGGCCTGTTCGGTATTATAACATGAAAAGAAAAACCATCCGTGTGAAGGGCCTTTTCCCGCTCTGCTTAAATCAAAATTCACACCCGGTGTTTCGATCTGGAAAGCAATATCCATATTTCCATCCTTCTGGTCTACACGCACAAAGCTCAGTGTTCCCTTGAAGTTTTTCTTGTAGGTATTAATGGGTACGTCCCCGTCTGCGTCGTCGAGCGGCACACTAAAGCGGGTTCCGGCTACCACGTATTCTGTATTTTCGGTGATGAATGGAGAAGAGTGGTTCCCGCCGCTGTTAGGCAATTCCAGTATCTCAGCAGTACGGAAAGTTTTAAGGTCAATGCGGGCGAGCCGGGGCGTATTGTTGCCGTTCACAAATACCCACCGTCCATCATTTTCGCCATTGGTTTTGGACAGCTGAACATGGTGCAGATCATCCCAGGGAACACTGCCATGAGAGGTATTGAGCATCGGCTTGGTTTCCTCACTGAATCCCCAGCCCTTCTCAGGATCCTGGGAAAATACCGGGATTACCCGTAATAAACGACCTGACGGTATACCATATACGGAAAGCTGCCCGCTAAAACCGCCTGAAACAAAATTGTAGAATTCATCGTACTTGCCTGGTGCAACATAGGTTTTCGCAGCAGCATCGCCACTAATGGCAGTGTCAGCACTTTTAGGTTTGCAGGATTGTATGCCACCTGCCAGCAAAGCGACTGAGACAGCGCCCATTAAATATTTTAACGTTTTCATAAAATTGTGTTTAATCGGAAAATGAGGGGTTATTGGACGCCGTCGTTCTGGCGCATGAATTCGAGAATATTCCGAGCGTCATCGTCGGACAAATTCTGATTGGGCATCCGCACCAGACATAGTTCAAGTTGTGCCTGCACCTTGGGATCTTTGTCGATCATCGCATCGGGGCTGGTTATAAAGTTCATGATCCATTCTGGCTTATGCCTGGTACTTACTCCTTTCCAGCCAGGTCCAACCAGTTTCTCATCCGTTAGTTTATGACAACTGGAACATTTAAGGTCAAATACCTCCTTGCCGCCTGCCGCCATTTTCGTATCCAGCTTTTCTGCTATTTCGACCTTGTCAAACTTGCCTTCACCACGTTCAGGGTCATAATCAGAGGTCTTAGGCATTTCTTCAGTACTCGCCGTTTCGCCGGTTTTTTCAGTATTCTGGCTGCATCCATATAACATTAGAACAGGGAGCAGCAGGAGCAACGATTTTTTCATTTTTTATAACGTTTGGTGAAAACACAACTGTTAATGAGCATTTCAGAAAATTAGGAACTGACTACGACTCAAATGTAAATGTCTAAAATCCCTCATTTTATGCGTTCACGCATAAACAGTCATTGCGAACTCTCATAAGAGTATACATCTGTTGCAAGGTGCTTTTATTCAATTAGTTAGCTGCTGCATTGTGATTGTTGATATATGTCATATTTATTCATGGTGATGGTCAGGTCTTTGGCCCACAGATGACTGTAAGTTTGGTATCAAATTCATTTCCCGTAATTATGATTGAGACTGATCTATTACTTATTTACGGAGCTGTTTATAAGAAAGTTTACGAGGACGAGGTCATTTTCAGGGAAGGAGAAAATTGCCTTTTTTATCATCAACTGGTAGAAGGAAAGGTGGGCTGGTCCAACTTCAATGAAGATGGAAGCGAGATCCTGCAAGGGGTTGTCTGGCCGGCTGAATGTTTCGGTGAACTGCCACTGTTCGATCAGCAGCCGTACGCGTGTACGGCTACCGCTCTGACCGAATGTCTGATTATCAGACTTGCGCTGCCTGACTTCAACAGGTTATTGTCCGAGCATTCCGAGGTAAGGCAGACACTCAACCGATTGTTTGCTCAAAAATTGCGCTTCAAGTTATTTCTGGCACATCAACTTGCCTGCCACTCGCCCGAGCGGATTGTCGATGAGGTATTTAAGTACCTTCACCTGCATACCAATAACGTATGCGGCGAATGCAACAAGTTGATGTTGACAAGACAGCAGGTTGCCAATCTGACGGGTATGCGGGTAGAGACTATCATAAGAGCCACGAAAATTCTCGAGAATAAGGGTAAGTTAAAGATAGTCAGAGGCAAGATATTTCTACCTGCACGCATTGAAACCGAAACTATTCACGGACACAGTTATTCAAGTTTGTGAAGCAGATGACAATTCGAGGATGGACCCGTATCGCTTTGTTCAATTTGTTCATAGTGGCGTGCCTGGGACTTTTGATGCGACTGAAGATATTATTGCCATTATTACCCTGGCTTGACCAGCGATTCACGTTGCATGCGCATTCTCATTTCGCCTTTTCCGGATGGATATCCCATGTACTAATGCTATCTATTGCGGTGCTGATATTGGGCCGCAATTTTGATGGAGTACTTCCTATTCGGTATAACCGTTTGCTGGCATTCAATCTTTTTTGTTCCTACGGTATGCTGGTCAGTTTCCTGATTCAGGGATATGCCGCTGTTTCAATTACTTTTTCAACCTTATCTATACTGGTCGGTTTTATTTTCTACAGACTCTGTCAAACAGACATTAGCGTTTACGGGCAAAAGCAGGTTTGGTACAGGTATATCCATGCAGCACTTATTTTCAATATGATATCCAGCTTGGGAACCTTCTTGCTTGCCTGGACCATGGCTACTCAGCCGGGAAATACAGTACTTAGACTGGCATCTGTATATTTTTACCTTCATTTTCAATACAACGGGTGGTTCTTTTTTGGCATCATGGGTTTGTTCCACCAATGGCTTTATCTGCAAAAGATCAGCCTGCCTAATGCTTCGATCCAATTCCGCCTGTTTGTAATTTCGTGTGTGCCAACCTACCTTCTTTCAATTAACTGGATGTCATTTCCTGCGGCCTTGCATGTGCTGACTATTCTGACAGCCTTGATGCAGTTTGTTGTATTCGGCATTTTTGTAAGCGCTTTATGGAAACGAAAGGATAATATAGCTGGGGGCCTTCCGTCTGTTATGCGATACGTTTTGTCAGCCGTTGCAATAGCTTGTGGTATCAAATTTGGACTACAAACAGCATCGTCCCTACCCAATATTGCCCACTTTGCCTTTGGTTTGCGGCCTGTTGTTATTGCCTACCTTCATTTGGTTTTATTAGGCATTATCAGTCTTTTTCTGATCTGCTGGCTTTTCATGAACAAAGCCTTGAAGACAACTCCGGTCACAGCCTTTGGAATTATCATTTTCGTTTCAGGGATCGTCTTCAATGAATTTTTTCTCCTTTTACAGGGTATAGGTTCTTTATCAGATCACTACATCAGCGGTATGCCGCAGGCTCTGGTCGTCGCGGCTTTGATTTTAGTGATAGGTATCGTCGTTATCTTACAAGATAACATTAGTCCTGTTGCAGAGAGCTCTTATTAATGCCTGTCAAGTAACCCGCCCTTTTGATTTGATTGGAAATCCTATTGGTCGGAGAGAATGCCTCGACATTTCAGGGCATAAAAATAAAGCCTTCCTTCAATCAGAGAGTGCTTGCCAGGTAATCCTACAGCTAAAACCGTATTTTAGGTTGTCGGGAATGCTACATGTAAGGTCGTCAGTGTAATTATGATAACCCTCCCAGAGATAACCAGAAAAGCCCTCGGCACTTGGATTTGAAGATATTCCTTTGGATTTTGCGTCGCTAGCAACGAGCTAAGGTTCGAAAGGTGTCTCCAATTCGTCGTTTATCAGTGTGCAAGAAACGGTGGTGGCCGTTGCCGCAGGTGTCGGAATTTTAGTAATTCAAGGAAGATAGAATTATTCCGAAAAGCTGTTAATGGACTCCAGTTATCTCGGCCGATCTCCCTAAGGATTTTTATAGGAGGCAAAGAGGGATTCTAGAAATATAATCCATTTACAGCGATACCCAAGATCTGTATGGTCGCAGCAGGGACTCTCAAATTTCTTAACTTTTACAGCTGCTGTAAACACTGTCCACTATCAATCCCGGGCAAATGATATCCTCGAAGCACGATAACTTTTTTTCTGAATCTCGCAGCGCGACAGTCCACGTGATATAATCTTTTTCTTTTCCATTTGTTGATCACCTTTTGGCCTCTTAAACAATGCTAAACAGCCTTGACAATCATCGTGTATAAGTAGTGTCGTTTTGTCCAATTCATTCTATATTTATCAATTAGATATCGAAGTAATTGGATGGTATTGTTATGAATGATATGGGGAAGGATCGGAACTGCTGAGCAAAAGAAGAGAGCCATTGCTGCATGTCTCGGCTGGACTGGTTGAAATGGATGAGAGTGAAAAAAATAGTTAATATTAATCTGGTGGGTGGCAAGCGCTTAATGCTTTGGTCGGTAACGACAACTAGGCTGTTTCAATGTTAATTGTAACTGCTCTTTGCGAGCCAATGCATTGCGGCAAAATTTTTGTATTAAAATACGCTCCGTCACCTTAAGTTTTAAAGATGTATGGATAATGCTTCACACACAGACCAAACCAATCCTCGGGAATTGCGCTTTCGCAAACTCATCGAGCATAGTTATGCTGGCATTACACTTCTGGACCATGAGCTGAAGGTGGTTTACAGGAGCCCGTCAGCCGAACGTATTACCGGCTGGAGCCTAATTAACCGGACAGGACAAGCTGTAACCTCACTGGTACACCCTGATGACGCCCTAGTATTGCATCAAATATTATTAAGGGTTTATGCACAACCCGGTGAGCCGGTTACTACGCGCTTTCGGACCCGGCATTATGCCGGGCACTATATCACAATTGATTGCACACTAACCAACCTGCTGGACGAACCAGAGGTTGAAGCGATCGTCTTCAATTTCGTGGATGTGACCAAGCAAGTTGAACGGGAAGCCCAGCAGCAGCAAAGCCGGAAAGCTGAAAGCGAGGCTAGCCAGACGTCAGCAAAGCTGGAAGGTATATTGGACAGCATTACGGACGGTTTTTTCACGGCGGACGCTGACCAGCGCTATACGTATGTGAACAAACGGCTTTGCCAAATGGTTGGCTTGACAGCTCAGGAAATGATCGGACGGCAGGTTTGGGACGTTTTCCCCGACGCGGTCGGCTCTACTACCTATGACTCTATTCAGGAAGCACTTCATGAAAAGCATTTTGTCCGCAGCGAAGATTATTACGCGCCGCTCGACCTATGGCAGGAGAACCGGGTCTATCCCGGCGCAGATGGCTTTTCTATGTTTATCCAGGACATTACAAATCGTAAAAAGGCCGATGAGCAGCTCCGTTTGCTTTTCGACAGAGCGCCTGATATGATCGGGATCCTTGGGCTCGACCGCTACTTTAAAAGGGTTAATCCTGCCATGTGCAGCCAGTTAGAATATGCCGAAAAGCAGCTATTGGACACCTCACTAGATCATTTGGTACACCCGGATGACGTGGAAGTCAGTCGCGACCGGACTGAGGCTTTTATTGCCAGTGATAACCAGACCATGTACTTTGAGAATCGTTTTTTGACCAAAAGCGGTAAAGCGATCTGGCTATCCTGGACAGTTACCCGGTCTGCCAATGAAAAACAATTGTTTTGCGTCGGTAAAGATATTTCCGACAAAAAGGAGATTGAAAACCTGTTGCATAAAGCCAATCAACTCGCCCGCATTGGGAGCTGGGAAGTTGACCGGGTGAACGGAACGGCTTACTGGTCACCTATTACCCGTGAAATCTATGAAGTGCCTGAGTCTTTTGTGCCCAGCGCTAATAACTGGTTATCGTTTTACCGCCAGGGCGCTGACAGAGATTATATCGCCGGAAAGATGGCCAATACGATTGCGACCGGAAAGCCCTGCGATGCCGAAGTGGTGCTGGTTACAGCATTGGGCAATCTTCGCTGGGTCAGGGCAATGGCGGAAGCCGAATTCAGGGATGGCGAATGCGTCCGGGTATACGGCAGCTTCCAGGACATTGATCAACGTAAAAGGGCGGAACTGGCCGCAACCGCTGCGCTTGCCGAACGAAATGCGATCCTTGAGAGCATCGGCGATGGCTTCTTTGCCGTCGACAGTAATTGGATCGTTACCTACTGGAACGCTACTGCCGAAAAAAACACGGGCAAGCCACGTGAAACCATGCTTGGTAAATATTTTTGGGACATCTATAAGGATGTGTTGGATTTGGAATTCTACAGATCCTACCAGCATGCCATGCGTGAAGCAACGGCGGTCCACTTCGAGGATTATTACCCAGCCATGCAGGCATGGTTCGCCGTAAGCGCGTATCCTTCAGAGAATGGCTTGTCCGTATTTTTTAGGGATATTTCGGAAAGTAAAAGGACGATGCAGGCACTGGCCGAATCTGAAAAGCGTTACAGTGACCTGTTTCATCTAAGCCCGCAGCCTATGTTTGTTTACGCTATGGACACGTTGAAGTACCTGGATGTGAACGAGGCTGCTATTGCCCATTATGGCTATAGTCACAAGGAGTTTTTGGCCATGACGATACTGGATATACGGCCTGCTGAAGATATCCCGCTTGTACAACAGACGGTTGATCTGCACCAGTACCAAGAGAAGGTAATTCTGCATGGGATTTTCCGGCACCGGAAAAAAAATGGCGAACTGATCAACGTCGATATACAAAGTAATGTGATTACTTACCAAGGCATAAAGGCGAAGGTGGTGCTGGCCAATGATGTAACCGAGCGTTTGCAGTATATTAAGGCGATCGAGGCGCAGAACGAAAAATTGCGTGAAATCTCCTGGATGCAATCGCATGTGGTCCGCGCGCCATTAGCTCGTATTATGGCATTACTTCCAATGCTTGAACTGCCAGCTGAACGCAATACCGAGCAACAGCTAATCTATGACTACCTGGTCGCGTCGGCCAATGATCTCGATCAGGTGATCCATTCGATCACTGACGCTACTTGTGATATAAATTTAAAATAAGGAGCAAATCTCTCAAATACCTCAATGAAGAAAATATCAGAAGTGGACGTACAGACTATTTCAGCCGCATGTTTGAGGAACAAATGCCAGAAACACAATTTTCTAAAACTACTTCGGCAGATAGATCCTTTTAAACACAGTAATTTTGTAACTTGCAATTAGGATATGCTCAACGTTATTTACCGGGCCAGTCGAGGCTGGCCTCTTTTATAAAGGCTTGGCATTGGGGTTAGCCAAAGTATAATAGAGTTTGGGCCGCTACTAGCGTTATTGATCGGCTCGATGCTTTTTGAAGTAATGAGTTCTAGCTGATCTTTTTGGTGATCGCACTGCTTTCGATTCCAGGAATATACTTTGCCCTCAAACTTAAAGAAAGAGACCGGTTGCTGGCTCGCCAGTTTAGCTTCAAAGTATCCTTTCCATCAGTCTTTAACCGGTTAGCGTTTTTAGGTGCTTTTGCAGTGGAAGGAATGCTGGTAGTTTTGATTGGGGCCCTGTTGATGAGCGCGCAGCCTAATTGGTCGGCAGTTGAAATCACTGCCGCTGTTGCCGGGTCTCTTATCTTTCGGAGGATATGTTCCCTTTTAATTTCGCCTTTTGCGGGTTGCTTTGCTGACCGGTATGGGCGTGCTAACATCTACTCAGGTTCAATTCTCTTGATCTGCCTGGGTTTGCTGCTGGCAACGAGCGGCTGGGTAATGCCCGGATTGATCCTTGTATTTACGTTTTTATAATGTAAATGCATCACTAGCAGCTGGCGCGGCATCCGCCGGGAAAGACGATGTGACACACGCAGTCTCAATTAATGCCACTTTCCGGATGCTGGGTCCGCATTTGGCGCATTAGCGGGCGGCTTTTTATTGACCGGTAATCATTTGAGCCTGATCTTCACGGCTCTTACTTTGGTTCTGATATTTCTTACTTGGGGGATACTACCGAAAGGCAGCGGCAATCCTTGTTTAAGGCAACGTTATAGATATTGTCGATATCGTAGACCTGTCAATTAATCGGTCGTGGCCGTTGCAGAACTGTCCTGTTAAATAGTCCCCTGACTTGCTTTGATTTATGTATACAAAGGCGAATAGCAAAAGTGAGAGATTGGCTTTATATTAGAATACGAACAGCCTTTTTTATTATGCAGTCACAATTGCTTATTGCAATACTTTCAGCCAGTTTCTATACAGCATTTGGCCAGCAGGGGCTCGTAAAGGGCCACCCGCAATTAGCTTATTGGAAACTCGGCAATAAATCAGAAGTGGTGATAGTGCTACATGGCGGGCCTGCAAGTCATCACGAGTACCTTCGACCGGAGCTTGATCTACTAAGCGAGAGTGCTACAATCATTTACTACGATCAAAGAGGTTGTGGTAAAAGTGAACGAAGCAACAGCTACACATGGCAGGATCATGTGAAGGACTTACAACGGCTTATCACGGCTCTGGCTCCCAGAAAAAAAATATTTTTGGCGGGGTCATCATGGGGAAGCTTACTTGCAATACTGTATGTCTATACTTATCCCAAAAGTGTTAAAGGCCTTATTTTAAGTGGAACGGTCAGATGGATGGGTGAAGGAACAACTTACATTAGAGATAGTGAATTTAACTATAACAAACCGCACAAGCAGCCAATGCATGAAAAGGCGCTGGCAGAATCTCTTCGATCTGATGGAACAATTGAACTAGATACCATAGAAATTTCAAAGATGCTAGAGGTAGAATCAGGGATACAACTTCACGAGGCCATGGCAAGTTTAATCTCGGCGCCGATTGCTGACAGCCTGGCTAAAATCCGTGTACCTATTCTAATGTTTAATGGAGAGCGCAGCAATAGGTATGATTGGGTAGACGAGTATATGGAGCTATTTCCAAAAGTTGAATTACAAACCTTTCCCGTTGCTGGCCATGATCCCTGGTTTAGTAATCCCAAACACTTCGCAAAGCGATGCAATGAATTCATTTTCAGAAACAAATAGTTGTGTCCAACTGAATATTAAAATTTGTAGAAAATACGAATCGTTTTCTGTAACTGACCAACTGAAATTAGAAAGACATGCAATGTCGTTCTTCGAGCGGCTGGCCTGTTCACATCCTTAAACGACGATAATAATTTGAAAATCACGCCAGAAAACGCCTAATTTATTTATTACTACCCTGAATTTTTTGTAACTTCAGGAATGCAAGGAAGAAAAAACTACACGGAAAAACTGTTCATGAGCTTCCAGTTATCCGAGCGGATTCCGAAGGCTAATTTTTATCGAAGGCTGAGAGAATCGCTGGATTTGAACTCCATCCACAAAGAAACCAAAGCGCTTTATGGAAGCACTGGAAACCCTTCCATAGACCCGGTCGTGTTTTTTAAGCTAATGCTTGTCGGCTACCTCGAAAATGTAACGTCTGACCGCAAGTTGGTAGATCACTGCTCAATGCGCATGGACATTCTTTACTTTTTGGGCTATGATATTGACGAGCAGCTACCTTGGCATTCGACTATTAGCCGGACCAGGCAATTATATCCAGCTACTGTTTTTGAATCTCTATTCAACAAGGTGTTTGCTCTGTGTGTTGACAAGGGCATGGTTAGTGGACATACCCAAGCCCTGGATTCGGCACCGATTAAGGCCAATGCTTCAATGGAAAGTCTTGAACTGAAAAAGCCTTTTCAATCTATTGAAAGGCACTTTGCAGCAGTGAATACCGAGAACCAAGAGCCAGTCATCACTGCTACACCTTCGACAGTGGGGTTGATCACTGCTCCACAGCATCATTTGAACCGTGTGAAACATGTCCACGATAAACTGCGTAAAAATCCAGTCGGCGCCAGCGGCGCTTCTCATGAAAAAGCTCAGTTATTCAGTAATAAAACACATTATAATCCGCATGATCCGGATGCTCGTATTTCAGTAAAGCCTGGCAAGGCAAGAAAACTTAACTACCACTGCAGTATGGCGGTAGATTCAGGTCAGGGCGTAATTAGTCATATACAGGCAGACTTCGCCGATGGCAGAGACAGTCAGTATCTGCCAGCAATGACGGTGCAAGTCCAAAAACGATTAAAGGCTAATGATCTTCGGATGACAGAGCTATTAGCAGACGCAGGGTACTCAAATGGGTTTAACTATGAGTTTCTCGAACTGAGAAATATCACACCATGGATTCCTGTTTTTGGAAAGTACAAACCAGAAAGGGAATGGGTTACCTATGACCGGAAAGAAGATGTCTTTACCTGCACCATGGGTAAGACAATTCCTTTTAAAGGCTTCGATCTGACATCTGACGGGAAGCTTATCAAAAACTACCGGGCTTCAAAAAAGGATTGCATCCCCTGTGTTCTAAAAGAATCCTGTACGCCTAAGTCTCAATTTAAAAGAATTTCTACGACAGCTTATGAAGACTATTACCGCCGAGCCTATGAAAGACAACTAAGCAGGCGAGGGAAGCGGATGAAGCAAACCAGACAAAGTACGGTAGAGCCGGTCTTTGGAAGCTTGGTCAATTATTACGGATTAAGTAAAATTAATGTTCTGGGAAAAGACGCGGCACATAAGGTGATGCTAATGGCAGCGACCTGCTTCAATCTCAAAAAATACATCAAAACATTCAAAAGGAAACTGGTAAATAGTGCAGCAATGGAGACTGTGGAGCATTTAGTCAGCGCATTTTTAAGGCCCTTGATTGCTTTTACATTGAAATTTTGAAAATCTCACAAGTCAGATTTAAGAATTCTTCAAATTCAATTTGTCAGGGCAGTTCTGCAACGGCCACGGTGGTTTTTATGAACTTTGATAATATTCAGAAAGTATCAAAATATACGCCACAAGGTTCCATATAGTACAGATTGGTGTTTTACATGACGTTAAACTGTACTTTTCAAATGGAATGCTGCCCAGAAAGTGGCTAGCAAAAGGTAGGCTCACAATCTAAAAGAATTGCTCTCGACGATATCAAGTGCAGGGTATTTGGGAATCGGATGTGATTCAAACTTCGGTAATTATGGCAGGCAATGAGATTAACGGTGAGCTGACTGTGCTTTGCCGCTCAAGATATGGAAGGTTTATAGAATAACATCATAGGCAGTTCTTCAACCGGAGGGTAGTCGGTAACTGGGAAGACGTTTCGCAGTGGACAGCAGATACAGTCCTAACTGTTTTATTTAACGATCTGAAAGCGACTTTTGGCGAAGGATTAAAAAATAACATTGCCCTGCCGTTCAATGCCTTGTGATCCACAACATGGTTTGATGCAATGGGAAATGAAAAGCTTGAGGCTTGGTAGTCTAGTATAGTTACTTTCACCTTCCTACCACATTTTCTACCAATCGTCCGTATCTTGTAAATGTCAAAAGCGCATTCATAAGGATTGAATTTAAATTCTTGAATATGAAATCCCATCCAACGAATAAAGTTGTGGAATATCTTTTAATCTTGTTTCTGACAACCTATGTTTTACCAGGTTACGCACAGGAAGGCTATCCTGTACCGCCATTTAACAAAAACCGGTTGTTCTATATTCAGCATAGCAAAAACCATAACACTTTTGTCTATGATGCATTTATTCAAGATGGCAACATCCAAGCAGACAAGCCTGTCAATGTCTATAAGATCGCCTACACCGAAAAAGGCAAACTCACACCGCTCACCCTTATTCAAAGAAAGTTTGCGTTTGGAATAAAATCCAAGCGTTTGTCTGCTAATGTTTACGAGATGCAACTGGCAGCTTCCAAGAAAGTGACCTTCTACCTCAATTTGGTCAAATCTGGAATGCCCAAGGTCCATGTGACGGTCAACAATAGGAAGATGTTTTTAGATAGGATTTTTCTTAAAATCAAGGAGGGTACATCTGGTATCAAAGTGAAGCTCGATTATGCCCTTTTTTATGGTACAGATTTCGATACCGGGCAAAATATAATTGAAAGAACAGTTCCGAAAGAGTAGTGATATGGGATACTAAGTTCCCTTTTCTTCTTCTGAACAAATTCTTACTTTCACGATAAAAGGATTATCATTTCTAATTTCAGGTTGATGATTAGTAAATTGACTGAAAGTACCAGTAACTTAGAATATCAAATAAACCAGAGAAGGCTTTCTAACGAACTGTAAGCTTCCCTAAAAACAGAGTGGTGATGAATTAGACAAATTTTCTAATTTTAATCTGCTATGAAACGAAACACATTCACAGAAACTCACATCGTCAAAATCCTCAAAGACTTGGATTCTGGCAAACAGGCAAATGACGTCGCTCGAGAAAATGGCGTTTCCAAGGCTACATTGTACAATTGGCGCAAAAAGTACAGCGGCATGGGTGCTTCGGAACTTTCTGAATTGAAGGCACTCAAGGAGGAGAACCGCCGTCTGAAACACATGTATGCGGAATTAGCTCTTGATCACAGACTTGCAAAAGAGATCATTGAAAAAAAGCTTTAAGGCCTGCTCAGAAGCGGCTAATTGCTTCCGATATTTCTCAGGAAGCTGGATTTAGCATTGAGCGGGCATGTAGAGTTTTGCAGTTGAGCACGGGTGTTTTTTATTACAAAACGGTCAAGAACGACTTGCCTGTTATAGACATGCTTAATGAGCTGGCAGAAGAACATCCGACCCGAGGTTTCGATTGGTATTACGGCAATTTGCGGAATAGAGGCCTGCCTTGGAATCGCAAACGAGTGCTTCGAATCTATCGAAGTATGGATCTCAAATTAAGGCGTAAGCGAAAAAGGCGCATTCTGAAAAGGCCGAAACAGCCTTTAATTGAGGCGAAGGTTTTGAATGAAACCTGGAGCATGGATTTTGTCAGTGATGCTCTTAGTTCTGGCCGACGTGTGCGAACATTAGTTGTCATGGATGACGCTAGCAGAGAAGCACTTGCAGCGCATGCGGACTACTCCCTTTGTGCCGGTAAAGTCATACAAGTCTTGCAGCAGTTAGAATGCGAACGAGGGTTGCCACTATCAATAAGAACGGACAATGGCCCTGAGTTCATAAGTAAGAAACTAGCTAAATGGTGCGAGGAAAAGCAAATTGAGCAAAAGTTTATTCAGCCCGGCAAGCCGATGCAAAATGGCTATAACGAAAGATTAAACAGAACTTACCGGGAAGACGTCCTGGATGCATACTTTTTTGATTCTCTGGAACAGCTACGCATTTTATCGGACAAATGGCTTGACAATTACAACAGTAAGCACCCGCACAGGTCAATGAAGGGACTAACGCCAAATCAGAAGCACATACTATTGAAAGAAAATGCCGTGAAAAAAGAAGAATTAACTGTTACAATCAACAACCAAGTCTAACTCGCCGCCACTCTAAAAATGGGAAGCGTACAAATTCCCGTACGCTATTACTTGGCCACTCCCTAATTTTAATAGTAGAGTTTAACCGCACACAGTTTTCGGGTAAGAGATCATCTTCCACCACTATGGCTGACCGAAGCTCCCATGACAATAACCGAGAGCTCAGCGATTCATTTTCAGACAAATCCGCCATATATCGTTTTAGGATACGGAAATCGCTCTTTCCAAGTATGATGGGAGTTTTACCGTGCATTTCTTTTAAGTTAATTAGTGCTTTCAATATAACCTAGACAACCACCAGGTTTTGGTGGTTGTCCACGTTTAATGGGTATACTTAGAGGAAGGTGAAATTATGGCCGGTGTAGAAGACTGTTTTGTATTTGTGACCAATACCAATGAACAAAAAGGCGCTCCTGACGTGAAACGCCTTCATGTGCCTTTGTTACACGGCTTAGGATAGACAAAAACCGGTTTTTTGCCGACTGGTTGATTTTGACTGGTGTATTGACACATGTCTGCTGATCGTGTACAGTACCTGTACCATCAAGCACAACTGCATTTTCAGCCAGAAAATTGGCATATACATCAAAATCAGCTTGCTGCCTGGTAGCAGGCATACCATCTATTTCATGAGCCTCTCTCTTTTGGAAGATATCTTCTATTTCAGCGAGTACCATCGCTACCGAAGCAGCGCCAATTTTTGAATAAGATAAATGCATAATTTCGTCTGCTTGTTTGTAAAGCCTTTTTGAAAATGTTTGTTGCTGTTTACGTCGGTTGTTTCTGCCTGTGACCTGGCAGTCGGCCGGGCAGCATGCGACTAACATTCGCTGACTTGGAAATAATAATAGGATTGCCAGGGGTATTCCTAGAAGCTAAGCCTAAACTATAACCTCCGGCCGGCTGGACCGGAATTTAGCTTTAACCAACTGCCAAAAAATCGGCAATACGGATAACGCAACGATTCCTAGCACTACTTTCTCAAAATTGTCCCTGACTAGTGGAATGCTGCCCAGAAAGTAGCCGGCAAAAGCAAGGCTCACAACCCAAAGAATTGCCCCGATGATATTGAATTTAAAAAAGACCTTGTAATTCATTGCCGCAACACCACCTACAAATGGTGCCAAAGTCCTGACTATCGGCACAAACCGCGCTATTACAACTGTGGACGCTCCGTATTTTTCATAAAAACCATGGGTATGAGCAAGATGTTCAGGCTTGATCATTCTCTTTCCGAAAAGGGGGGTATGCTGGATTTTAGTCCCAAAACGGCGTCCGATCAAGTAGTTGCAACTATCGCCAAGTATGGCCGCTAGTACAAGCAATGCAACAATAAGCCAGATGTTGAGCGAATCGGGATATTTTGCAGCCATCATTCCTGCCGCAAACAGTAATGAATCGCCAGGGAGAAATGGCATAAACACAACTCCGGTTTCAATAAAAATGATCAGAAAGAGGACTGCATAAGTCCATGCGCCATACTGCTCAATGATATGCCCCAAATGTGCGTCCAAGTGGAAAAAGACATCCAAGATTTGGTTAAAAAATTCCATTATTAGTGTTTTTTATTTGATGTTTGCCATCAATATGCAAATGGTGATATATATAAGCATGATCGTAAATGCGTAGAACATTGCCGTTAACATTTCCTTATCCGGTCTGATTTTTTCGTTTTCCATGATCATTTCAGTTTGTCTATTTAAGTTACAAAAAAACCTTTAGATAGACATTCGCTATTTTACATGACAATCTGAGTAACTTCTATTACTTCAAATTTCTTCATGCCTGCAGGCATTTTCCACTCAATGGTCTCGCCTTTACAAAGTCCGATCAAGGCTGCGCCCATAGGTGTAAGCACAGAGATTTTCTTCTGTTTGATATCTGCCTGGGCCGGCATGACGATGCAAAATTCCATTTCTCTGTTAGAAGCCAGTTCCTTAACGCGCACTTGTGAATTCAGGCGGACGCTGTCTTCCGGCAGCTGATCATTTTCGACGACGATGGCCCGGTTTAATTCGTAGGATAGCGTCATTTCGTTCGGGTTGGTCGGGAAATTTTCTGCAAACTGTTTTAACATGCGAAAATCGTCTTCGCTAAGTATGACTGTGTTTTTTTGATTTTTCATATGGATATATAGGTTTACGCCGAAGCCGCTGCCAGGTTCTTACCTTGCAACGGCCTACAGCAACGGGGGCGTGACGGCCCGTGTTATATTAAGGAACTGGCTGCGAGCTGATGGAAAACCTTTTCATCAAGCTTGTAGCGGTCATTTAATGTAAGACTGCTTCGCGCATTGAAAAGGGCGTGATTAACAGCATTGTACATCAGCCAGCAAGATGAATCCTGGTCAAGAAGCCGCTGCTCTTGTTTGAGCCGCTCATAAGCCTGCTTGGCCAGTTGAACGGGAATCGGCAGTGTTTTTAGCAGTTTTTCATCCGCTCTACCAAAGGATTTTTGTTGAAAATGTTCATATACAGTGGTCGTCAGGGTAGGATTTTTGTAATTCTGACCAGCTAGCAATCCGTACAGCTGCTCCTGAAACAGTTCAGGCGTTTGCCTGCTGTGGTGGATTTTTCGACTCGCTGCATCTTTTTTCGCGATGGCGCTGCTGTTGGGCTTCTGCTTTTTTTCTTTTCCCTGCCCGCGTTCCTTCAACCAGGATCGGTATTTTGAGAGTTCTGAAAAGGAATCCGCCCATCCCATAAGCCCATTTTGGCAAACTGCCCGGTACATGCTCGTGCCCGGAAGGCTGGAACCATCAAGCATGGCCGTCAATGTTTTGCCTTGTACGCTAAATGGGGTTTTTCCATTATAACTATTCGTCAAAATCATGCTCCGCTGCAACTGCTCTCCGCCAATGGAGAGCTGCTCAGGAAAAATTATATTAATGCTAAATTCACCCGTAGAAGTATATTTTATTTCCAGTTTATAGTCTGAAAAGAGCTTATCGACCACTTCTCTAATTAATATGTTGGGTATGATGGCATAGTCAGCGCTTTGAATGCCGAAAATCGTTTTAGTCCCGCGAAAAGGCTGACCAACGATAAGTTGTTGCTTATCAGTGGCCATGATTTCATAGTCTGGTAATAGGTCGGCCAGCCACACTGGATTTACAGGGTAGCAGATTTCATCCCATGAAGTAGTGAACTGCGGCTGAGCACTGAGATAAGTCATTTTTCTTGTTTTTTATTTTTACAGTTGTAAATTTACTTAAAAAAATTTTAGAAAGAAAATAATATTGAGAAAATGTCTTGGCATGGCAAAATCAAATCCGTATATAACAGGGAGTTAACAGCATACTAGTCCTCATATTGAAATTCTAATCAACAAATACTCATGGAATTCGAAGTCATCGTTTCACTCTTGTCGTTGGTCGCTTTGGAGGCGGTTCTTGGGATCGACAACGTCATTTTTATATCAATCATCGCGGCAAAACTTCCTGCAAATCAGCAGAAGAAAGCCCGGCAATATGGCCTGATACTCGCGGGTGTGATGCGGATCGGGCTTTTGCTCTTGATTTCTCTCATTATGAAGCTGGATAAAGATCTGTTTGTGGTTTTTGGTGAAGGGTTCTCAGGAAAAGAGCTTGTTCTACTTGCAGGAGGGTTATTTCTGCTCTACAAGAGCTCGACTGAGATTTATCATAAAATGGAAGGGGAAGAGGGAGACCAGAGTAAACAGATCAAAGCTTCGTCTTTCGGGCAGGTCCTTACCCAAATACTGATCATGGATATGGTTTTTTCCATCGATTCAATCATTACTGCTATTGGTATGGTCAAAGAAGTTTGGGTAATGTATGTGGCAGTTATAGCAACCGTAATACTAATGCTGGTGGCAGCTGAAACGATCAGTAATTTTGTAAACCGGCACCCTGCATTCAAAATGCTGGCTTTGTCATTTTTATTGCTGATCGGCTTTTCGTTGGTCAGTGAGGGCTTTGGGCTCGAAATTCCGAAGGGCTACATTTACTTCTCTATGGCATTTTCACTGCTGGTGGATGTATTCCAGATGCGCATGAACAAATCTAAAAGTGCGCCTGTGAAAACCCATGAACATTACCAGCAAGGTGAAGATCGGCTTCTACCATAGTTTTTTAAAAAATATAAAAGGCACAAGCTTCTGCTAATTTGGCTCGTGCAAATAGACATTACAATGCGCTTATGAAAAAAATACTGATCCCTATTGATTTCTCTGAAAACTCGCAAAAGGCCCTAAAGGCCGCCAAAACAATTGCAGTTAAAACTGGCGCGGAACTAGACATTATGCATACCTCCCAGTCTGAAAACACCGGCGTTGCAATGCCGATGACAGAAAGTATGCTTGTGATGTTCGACGAATTGGAGAACTCATACAAGCAACAACTCGACGAGTATGTGGCCGGCGCTCAGTCCGAAGGTTATCAGGTAAAGGGCATTTGGGAGTCCAATGCAATTCAAACTTCGATATTGCGGCAGGCAACTAATATTAGTGCCGATCTGATTGTTGTCGGCCGGACGGGGCAGGGGACATTTATAGACAAATTGCTCGGTAGCTCTTCAACCGGCGTTGCATTGGAGGCGTCTTGTCCTGTGTTGGTTGTTCCGCCACAGGCAACGCTGAGCGGGTTTAAGAATATTATTTATGCGACGCAATTTGATCCACAGGAAACTGATATCTTACATCAGATAAAAGTGTTGACAGAGCAGCTTGGTGCCAAGCTAATCCTGGTAAAAGTCAATTCGTTCCACGAGCCTGAGAGCCATGCAAATCAAGCGCACATGTTCAGAACCATTCAGGAGCTGGATATGGCAGATGTGGATGTGGTCATTGTTGAGGATGTAAGTTTTATTGAAGGGATAAATAAATTTTGTGATCGGCAGGGCGCTGACTTATTGATTGTTTCAAACCGTGAAAGACACTTTTTACAGCAGTATTTGACGAATCCAAGTATGACTAAAAGGCTGGTTGTAGAAACGCATCTTCCTTTACTCGTATACCATATCAGGTAAGTGACTTTCGTATTCGAGTTGAAAGACTATTCAGCATAATTTATACTTAACCTTTTCGTATGAAAAAAATATTTCAGTGGAGTTATATTGCACCTATTATTGCCTGGATTTTTTACCTGATGCTGCCTATTGGCTCAGGCTTTCTGGTCAACTCGTTAGCCGTAGTTGCTTTGATTGCAGGTGTATTTTCAGCCGTGCACCATGCTGAGGTAGTCGCACACAAAGTGGGCGAACCTTATGGAACAATTATACTTGCAGTAGCGGTAACGCTTTTGGAAGCTTCGATTATCGTATCACTCATGTTGACAGGAGGAGCCGGTGCAGATACTTATGCGCGTGACACTCTGTTTGCTGCCGTTATGCTTATCTTAAATGGCATTCTGGGTATTAGTATGTTTTTGGGTGCATTGAAATTTAGGGAACAGAGCTTTGAAACGAAAAGCGTTACAATTGCATTGGTCAGCCTGGTGTCTATTTTAGTACTTACCCTGGTATTGCCTAATTTTACCACCAGTATCGCCGGACCTTCTTACAGCACGCCACAGCTAATCGCCATTGGCGTTTGCTGCCTGGTCATTTACGGGTCGTTTATATTTACGCAAACCGTCAGGCACCGTAAGTATTTCCTTACAGAAGTCTCAGGCCAAGAAAAAGATGTTTCCAGAAGCGAAGCCCTGATAAGCTTAGCTTTTTTAATCATATGTTTAGGCGTAGTTATTTTCCTGGCCAAAAACCTTTCTCCGGTAATTGAAAGCGGAATTGTAGCAGCCGGCTTACCCACGGCACTAGTGGGTGTGGCTATTGCAGCTGTTATTTTACTACCAGAAGGCATAGCTGCTATCCGTGCGGCAAGACGTGGCCAATATCAGACGAGCATCAATCTTGCATTAGGTTCCGCATTAGCAAGTATAGGGCTAAGTATTCCTACTGTGGTCATTGTTTGTACGATAATGGATTTGCCACTTATCCTCGGTCTGACCATGAAATCCATGGTCCTGCTAGTTCTTTCAATTTTTACGGTAATGCTTTCGCTTAATAAGGGACAAACGAACAGTTTATATGCTATCGTGCTTTTGGTCAATCTGATGATGTATATCTTTACAATCGTATTTCCTTAAAGACATTTATAGTTACCCCTAGTCAATATTAAAAACTACTTGAACTCGATTTTTTCAGCCAGCCAGAGGTGTCGCTTAGATGGGAGATAAAGAGATGATTTATTCAAATACTACGCGCTTCATCCATGTAAGCCTGCTGTAAGAAATTGATAATTTTGAGTATTAACCATTTACTTAAGGCTAGTATAACCGAACAGTTAGGCACCTTAGAGAAAGGTGTCATAAGAGGCCATGAGTATATTTTGTGACGGCTGCGACTGGGTTAAATACCAAACCTAGTCCATTCGGAAATTAACCTAGTGCCTTTTTAGCAAAAATGGAAATGATCATACCAGGAATTGCTAAGACGGTTGCAAAATATGGCAAGCTAATGGGAGAATAACTTCCGAGCAATATACCTGCTGCGGAAGTTGCGATCATAATAGATAAGTTAAATGCAGAAGATTGAACCGAAGTGGCAACGTCTTTTCCACTTTCTACCTGTCTGCTTACCGCTGTTTGCATTAAGGTCACTAATGGTCCAAAAGAAAGTCCCCATAAAAAGAAAGCAACATGAGCTACTATTGTCTTTCTACCAAATAGTAATAGGACAAGCATAGAAATGACTACGAGTGCAAACATCACTGTGGTAAGCAGCCTCAGATGTTTGTCGGTGTATTTTATGGCCAGCAATACTGAAATCAAAGACCCTGATCCAAAAAGTAGTAAGGCACTTTCTATTCCACCGAGCAATTCAATTTCATCAACAAGCCTGGTAAGATACACATATGCACCATAGTGGGCCATTACGCCAAGAAGGGTGAGCAGCAGGACGGTCAATACCGAGGGAATTTTAAACAGAGAAAAAGGCGATGAACTTCTCGTAAGTTTTTCGCCGGGTGTAGATGGTAATGCAACAGCACATGTCACAGCAATGGCGATAATCATTATTCCAAGTGCGATAAATGCTGCCCGCCACCCGTATCGGTTGCCAAAAAATGTTATAGAAGGCATTCCTGCACTAATACCCAAGGTATTTCCAGCCATAATCACGGCAATCGCTTTTCCATGATGCTCATGGTTGACCAGGCGCATCCCGTAGGCCGCTATCATGGGCCACATCACGCCGGCACAAATACCGCCTATGATCCTTAGGATAATGATGATAGTATAATTGGCTAAAATGCCGACCACGATATTGGAAGCAGCAAATCCGGCGAGCAAAATCAATATCAAGATTTTGCGGTTAAATTTCAGGGTTACCGAAACAAGTGGGATGGCAAAGATAGCAGACGCAATTGCGTAGTAGCCTACCAGATTACCTCCTTGTAGCTCACTGATATTTAAATCAGAATTTATCTGCGGCATCACACCGGATGGCATTAACTCAGAAAGAATCCCGACAAATGTTACAGACGACATCAAAATCATGATCAGCCAGGGAAACGCATTTGTACTTCTGGCTATCGTTTGTTGATTGCTCAATGTAGATTCTTTTTGTAGTTATTTAAAATTATGGTTTTTACGTCATTCTTTCTATCTGGCATATTCAGATTCTGATAATTACTGATATTGTTGGTGCATTAATGAGGAGAATTTAGCTTTGTAAAGATTATATCCTTGCATATTAACTAATTGTTTGTCCGAATCTGATAGCTTATGTATGATGTGTTTTTCAGCAAATTCAACGAGAAGGTACAACTGAGCGAATCGGAAGAGTATGCCGTGAAACAATTTCTGACGCCGAAAAAATTGCGGAAGCGTCAATACCTGCTACAGGAAGGAGATATCTGCAAGACTGTGGCATTTATAGAAAAGGGAGCCATGCGCAGTTACATTGTGGATTCTGATGGACAAGAGCACATTTTTTCGTTTGCGCTGGAAGGTTGGGCGATCGGCGATCTATCCAGTTTTTTGACGGAGCAGATCTCAACACAGAATATAGATGCCCTGGAAGACTGCGAGCTAGTTTTGATCAGTAAGTATGCACATGACCAGATGCTGATTTCGGTGCCCAAGTACGCAACATTTTTCAGGATATTGATGACCGAGGCCTACATTGCACTCCAGAAAAGAACGCTGAGCATTATCAGTATGTCTCTGGATGATCGATATAAATCTTTTATTGACCAATATCCTGACATTGTCCAGCGTGTCCCCCAGCATATGATTGCCTCTCACATGGGACTTTCCCCCGAAACATTAAGTAGGATCCGCAGCAGGATCGGCAAAAGTCAATAGCTTCCCTTTGCTTTCCCCTGATGGTTTATCTTGACCAAAATCAATGGAAGTTCTTGATCAGAATCATCGCCCCATGCAGGCTCATTGAGGTAATTTTGTGTATCAAAAATGAGACAAAATGAACACGAAACAGACCATTGCGATCATAGGTGCCACCGGGAATGTGGGCACCTTCATTTCTAAAAGCCTGTCAAAAGGTAACTATCGCTTATTGCTGCTAGGTAACCAACCAGATGAACTGGAAGCTTTATATGAGGAGATAAGAAACGCGAGTCCTGAGGCTGATATCGAAATTCATGGATGTCCGACAGATGCATCCTGGGAGGCCGACATCATTATCCTAGCTGTTCCTTATGGCTCTCAACAGGAAATTGCGGAGAAAATCCGGGAAGTTGCCAATCAGAAAATGGTCATAAGCATTGCTAACCCGCTAAACGAACCCTACGACAGTTTGGCGACCGTCTCTAATATGAGTGCCGCAGAAGAGCTGCAAAAATTGCTGCCCAATTCGAAAGTTGTTAAAGCCTTCAATATCGTATTTCCGGCTGCCTTTGCCAAGCCTATCCTTGTAGGTAAGAAGGCTAATTCATTCATTTCCTGAAATGATCAAGAGGATTTGCAAACTGTGGGTGAGCTTGTCGAAACTGCTGCTTTAAACCCCATTGTTGCAGGCGGCCTGGGCGTAAGCCGGACAATACAAATGATGTCCCCACTGTTGACCCAACTCAATATAAAATAAAATCATAACTGGCTGGCCGGGTGAAAAATCCTACATCACCAGGCAGAAATATTATCAGCAATGATTAAAAGAAAGCAATTCATAAAAACTGCCGTTACAGGCGCAATTAGTATGACAACATTAACAGCATTCAAACATTTTACAAATGAGCTTCCAGACCAGCAGAGATTGATGCCGGTCCTGTTTATAGGCCACGGCTCACCGATGAACGGCATTGAAGACACTGCGTTTAGCAGAAGGTGGGCACAAATGGCCAAAGAAATCCCTACGCCAGCTGCCGTGCTGGTGGTATCGGCGCACTGGTTTACCAATGGCACCAAGATCACAGCAATGGATTTTCCTGAAACAATCCATGATTTTGGTGGATTTCCGCCGGCACTTTTTGCCGTACAATATCCTGCGCCGGGCAATCCTGCATTAGCCAAAGAAACTGCCGGGCTCATTCGTTCCGCAAAAGTGGAGCTTAATCATGACTGGGGACTTGACCATGGCACCTGGACGGTGGTAAGACATATGTATCCGGAGGCCGAAATTCCAGTGCTTCAGCTGAGCATTGATTACACCAAAGGGCCTCAATACCATTACGATCTGGCAAGGGAACTAATGGCGCTGCGAAAAAAAGGAGTGCTGATCATTGGCAGCGGAAATATGGTGCACAATCTGAGAATGGTAGCCTGGGACAAGCTTAGCGTGCAGGGTTATGGATACGACTGGGCGTTGCAAATCAATGAGCAATTTAAAACCCTGATCCAGGAAAATGACCACAAGCCACTGATCAATTACAGTCAGTTGGGAAGGGAGGCCGCACTAGCCATACCAACACCGGAGCATTACCTTCCTCTGATGTATACATTGGGCTTAAAGGCGGGAAAGGAACCTGTTTCCTTTTTCAACGACCAGGCCGTTGGCGGTTCGCTGACGATGACGTCTGTTAAAATTGGGTAGTCGTAGGAGTGACAAAATTTAATTAAATTCTTGCCGGCATCAGACTTTTCTAAAAATTCTATACATTGAGATAACATTCACCTAATCCTTTGCATGGTTATGAATTATAGCTTCAACCAGTATCCGTGCAACAGGCTCCCCAGTTCACATCCCCTGTTAACCTGCAATCCCTAAGTTTATTATCTGCAATCATCTGTTCATGATCGAGTTTCCAAAATTCCATATTTATGAATCAAAGGATACAGCTCTCACTAACTGGTTTGTCGTTAATGTTCGTCCTTTTCTTGTCCTGTCAGGACAAAAAGCAGTACAGTGGGAATGTGGCGGAGCAAATCAAGGACTATCCGGTCCTGACGATTACACAAAGAACGATCACATTAAATAGTGAATTCCCGGCCACCATTGAAGGGCAGCAGGATATTGAGATCCGTCCGAAAATTGATGGATTTATAGAAAAGATTTTCGTTGATGAAGGTGCTACTGTGAAAAACGGGCAAGCGCTGTTTAAAATTAATGCTCCTCAATATGAGCAGGAAGTAAGGACTGCACAGGCGAATATTAGAATCGCAGAAGCAGACGTCAATGCCGCACAAATGGGTGTCAATAAGGTGAAGCCATTGGTCGAAAAGAACATTATCAGTAAATACGAGCTAGAATCTGCGCAGTTTACCTTGCAAGCAAAACAAGCGGCGCTGGCACAGGCTTTTGCTGCGCTTTCCAATGCACGTACCAATTTGGGTTACACCACCATTGCAAGCCCTGCAAATGGCATTGTGGGCTTAATTCCTTATAAAATTGGCAGCCTTGTTAATAGTAATACACCCGAACCATTAACCACAGTTTCAAACATTGGGAATATTTACGCCTATTTTTCCATCAATGAAAAACAGGTTTTGGCATTCTCAAAAAACACGAAGGGCAATACAACGAAAGCCCGGATCGCAACAATGCCATCTGTCTCCCTGGTTTTAGCCAATGGAACCGTTTTTTATGAAAAAGGCCGGATTACCACAACAAGCGGATCTATCAATACCCAAACAGGCTCCATCAGGGTTCGTGCGACTTTTCCTAATCCTGGCAGCATTATACGCAGCGGAAGCAGCGCGACTGTCCGCATCCCTTCCCGGCTTGATTCGGCCATTGTCATTCCGCAAAAGTCGACCTACGAAATACAGGGGAAAAAGTTTGTCTACCGTGTTTCGGCAGACGGCACCGTTAAGAGTGCGGAAGTTGGCGTGCTGGACAATAATGACGGACAGTTCTTTGTTGCCCAAACCGGCCTTGCCGTAGGAGACAAGATTATCCTGGAAGGGGTAGCGTCGTTAAGGGAAGGGGCAAAGGTTATTTCCAGACCAGTAAAAGCGGACAGTGTTTACGCCAAAAACTTGTAGGTTATGTTCAATCGATTCATTGACCAGCCCGTACTGTCTACAGTCATCTCCGTTCTTATTGTCATCCTTGGTGTGTTGGGGCTAATTTCCCTGCCTATTGCGCAATATCCTGAGATCGCCCCGCCTACTGTCGTTGTCTCCACCTCATATCAGGGCGCCAATGCCGATGTGGTGCTCAATAGTGTAATTGTGCCATTGGAAGAACAGATTAATGGTGTCGAAGGCATGACCTATATGACGTCCGCAGCAGGAAACGACGGCACCGCGCGGATTACGATCAACTTCAAGCTGGGCACCAATCCTGATCTTGCGTCTGTAAATGTCCAGAACCGCGTGGCACGAGCAACCGCTCTCTTGCCGCAGGAAGTTACGCGCTCCGGCGTAACGACGGCCAAAAGCCAAAGCAGTAACCTTGTGATCTTTTCCTTATACAGCGATAATCCCGCCTATGACCAGACATTTTTGCAAAACTATGCGGAGATAAATCTGGTGCCCTTAATTAAGCGGGTATCAGGAGTTGGGGAGGCGAATGCGTTCGGACGTATGGATTATTCCATGCGGATCTGGTTGAAACCGGATGTGATGGCAACTTACGGGCTTGTCCCTTCTGATGTCAGCATTGCACTGGCAGAGCAAAATATAGAGGCTGCCCCCGGTCAATTCGGTGAACAGGGCTTGCAATCCTTTCAGTACGTGATCAAGTATTCGGGCCGGCTCAAAGATGCAGGCGAGTTTGAAGAAGTGGTCATCAAGGCCACGCCAAATGGTCAGGTATTACGGCTCAAAGACATTGCCCGCGTGGAGCTGGGCGCTATGAGCTATGCCAGCAGTACAACAACCAATGGCAATCCGTCGGTTGGTGTATCGATCAGCCAAACGGCAGGCTCCAACGCCAAAGAAGTGATTGAAGGTAGTTTGCAGGTGCTGGATAATGCATCCAAATCATTCCCCTCGGGCATTAAGTATATCACGCTTATCAACGCAAATGATTTTCTGGATGCATCCATTGAAAAGGTGATCCATACGCTCATTGAAGCATTCATTCTGGTGTTTTTAGTGGTTTTTATTTTCCTGCAAGATTTTCGCTCCACGCTTATTCCCGCTATTGCTGTTCCGGTGGCTATTCTGGGCACGTTTTTCTTCCTGCTGCTTTTTGGGTTCACGATTAACCTTTTGACATTGTTTGCATTGGTTCTGGCCATTGGCATTGTCGTTGATGATGCCATAGTTGTAGTGGAAGCCGTTCATGCCAAACTGGACGAAGGATACACATCCGCACTCAAAGCCACAAAAGACGCCATGGGTGAAATTTCAGGGGCCATTATCTCTATCACGCTTGTGATGGCGGCGGTATTTCTGCCGGTCAGTTTCATTGAAGGATCATCCGGGGTGTTCTACAAGCAATTTGGCCTAACGCTTGCCATTGCCATTATGCTCTCGGCTGTTAATGCACTTACGCTCAGCCCGGCATTGTGCGCGATTTTCCTGAAACCCCATAAAGAGGACGCGGGGCATAAGAAGAGCATTTTGCAAAGGTTCTATGGCTGGTTTAACCGGACATTTGAAAAGACAATACAGCGATACAAGCAAGCCGTATTATTTCTGATCGCCAAAAAATGGCTGGCGGGATTGATCATTGCAGTGTTCGCCGGGCTGTTTTATTTTCTATTGCAGACTACGCCTTCCACGTTTGTACCTAATGAAGATACCGGCTCGATTATGGCTGATGTTGCCCTGCCACCGTCCGCATCCACGGAAAGGACAGAGATTATCATGAAGGAGGTTGAGGCCATTGCGCGCTCAATCCCGGAAATTCAAAACATTCTAAAAATCACCGGAAGAGGCATGATTAGCGGCGTTGGAAGCAATTATGGAATGCTTGTCATGAGACTTCAACCGTGGGCGGAGCGGGGAGGAGCCGGGCAGGATGTCCAGGCTTTGATCGGGAAGTTATTTGCAAAAACAGGTGGGATAAGAGATGCCAAGATCATATTTTTTGCCCCGCCAACCATTCAGGGATTTGGCTCCTCAGGAGGTTTTGAGTTTCAGCTTCAAGATAAAAGCGGAAGTGACATTGCCATATTTTCCAAAATAGGTACTGACTTCCTTACGGCATTAAGCAAGCGTCCTGAAATTCAATATGCGTCTACTCCCTTTAATGTAAATTTCCCGCAATACCAGATCGATGTGGATGTGGCAAAAGCAAAAGTGGCAGGCATCACCGTCAACGATATCATGAGCACAATGCAAGGCTATTACGGCGGTGTGTATGCATCTAATTTCAATCAGTTCGGGAAACAATTCCGGGTCATGTACCAGGCCGAGGCTGCTTCACGGGCAAATCCCGAGGGATTGAGTAATATTTACGTTCGAAATGCAAGTGGTCAGATGGCGCCCATCACAGGATTTATTACCATTAAAAGAGTATACGGGCCTCAGTCAATTTCCCGGTTCAATCTCTTCACTTCTATCGGCGTTACCGGCTCTCCTAATGCGGGTTACAGTTCGGGTGACGCGATTGCTGCCATCCAACAGGTTGCTGAACAGGCGCTTCCAGCCGGATATGGGTATGAATTTTCAGGGATGACGAGGGAGGAAATTTCTGCTGGCGGGCAAACAGTTTTTATTTTTATGTTGGTTGTCGTTTTTGTTTATCTGCTGCTGAGCGCACAGTACGGAAGCTATATATTGCCATTTGCAGTCCTGCTGTCACTCCCGATCGGCCTGGCTGGTACATTCATTTTTGCCAGCATGTTTGGCATTACCAACAACATCTACCTCCAAATTACGCTGGTAATGCTAATCGGACTTTTGGCGAAAAATGCGATCCTGATCGTAGAGTTTGCAGTGGAACGCAGGCGTCACGGGATGTCGTTGGTGGATGCGGCCGTTGAAGGTGCACAGGCGCGGTTGCGTCCGATCCTGATGACCTCTTTTGCTTTTATCCTGGGTTTGGTTCCACTCATGCTTTCAACCGGGGCAGGTGCAATTGGAAACCGCTCCATTGGCACTGGTGCCGTAGGAGGAATGCTGGTAGGAACGCTCATTGGGGTTTTTGTGATACCTGTGCTTTATATCGTATTCCAGTCTTTACAAGAAATGATCAGCGGTCCTGCCAAGCCAATTACAGAACAAGTTCAGGACGATCATTGACGCGTTTTAATAGCAATATTATGTATAAAAGACATTTAAAGCGACTAGTTCTGTTTTGCATGATGGGTTTGCTGCTTTGCTGTTGTAACATTGTCAGACCCTACCAGAAACCGCTAACAGCACCCGGTAACCTTTACCGAGATGTGGTCACGGCCGACACAAGCGGGCTCGGCCAGCTTCCCTGGAACCGGCTCTTTACCGATACGACTTTGCAAAGCCTAATAAGTCAGGGAATTAAAAACAACCTGAACCTGCAAATCGCTTATACACGTATTGAGCAGTCCAGGGCCTATTATGAACAGAGTAGAGCAGCATTATTTCCAACCGTTATCGGAGATCTTGGCGTGACGCGTTCAAAGCTTTCGGAAGCTCAGGGCTTTGGTATTAGAAACAGTGCAACCCAGTATCAGCTGGGATTATCTTCCGGCTGGGAGGCGGACATTTGGGGGAAACTACGAAGCACAAAACGCGCAAACCTAGCACTTTTATTGCAATCGGAAGCAGGTGCGAAAGCTGTACAAACAAACCTGGTGGCCGATATTGCCAATTATTATTATGCACTGCTGGCCTTGGATCAGCAGCTAGCCATTACAAGGCAGACTGTGTCCAATTGGGATACGACGGTGCAGACCATGCGTGAACTGAAAATAGCAGCCGTAGTTACCGAGGCGGCTGTGGTGCAAAGTGAAGCGCAGCGTTATGTAGCAGAAGTAACAATTCCTGACCTGATCCAGAGTACAAGGGAAACAGAAAACGCGCTAAGCATTCTGCTTGCCGTTCCAGCCACGTTCGTCAGACGCGGCACGCTTCGGGATCAGGATACCCTTGATGTATTGCAAACGGGTGTTCCCGCGCTGCTACTGGCAAATCGGCCGGATGTGCAACAGGCAGAACTTAATCTGAGATATTATTTTGAATTGACTAATGTGGCTCGGACTTTTTTCTATCCAGCTTTGACGATATCTGGCTCGGCAGGTTATTCGGCTCTGCAACTGGAAAACTTTCTTAAACCAATCTCACTTGCGGCAAGCATCGGCGCGGGACTAACCCAGCCGATATTCAACAGAAGAGCCAACATTACCCGCCTGGAAGTTGCCAAGGCCCAGCAGAAGGAGGCGCTGCTCAATTTTGAGAATGTGCTGCTTACAGCCGGACAGCAAGTGTCGGATGCGATGTCGCTACACAACACTGCCCTTGATAAAATAGCGATCCGCAGCTATCAGTTGGAAGCATTGCAGAAATCGGTAAGCTATTCAGGCGAGCTGCTCCAAAACGGTTTTGCCAATTACAACGAGGTCATTACGGCCCGACAAAGTTTGTTGCAAGCGGAGCTTGGAAGCATTAATGACCAATTGCAACGGTTGCAATCAGTAGTTAACTTATACAGGTCTTTGGGAGGAGGTTGGGCTAGTCCCTGATATTGTTTGGTAAATAGCTCTATAATCTTAAAATTGAAACAATGATAAATAAACTATTTTCCTATGCGGCCGGGTTACAAGCCACCGGGATTAATGCTGCCCGATGGGGTATTGTGATTGTAATGTTATGGATTGGCGGTTTGAAAGCTTTTCAATATGAAGCAGCTGGCATCGTGCCGTTTGTAGCCAATAGTCCATTTATGAACTTCTTTTATAAATACGATGCGCCAGAATATAAGCAGCATATGAATAAGGAAGGTGAATTAAAGCCCGATAATGTCGCATGGCATCAAGCCAACCATACTTATATTTTTTCTTATGGGTTGGGCACAGTAATCATTCTGATTGGCTTTTTGGTAGCGCTGTATCCGGTATTTCCCGCAGTCTCGGCATTTGGAAGTTTTCTTGTCATTATTATGTCAATTGTCACATTGTCATTTCTGATTACCACACCTGAAACCTGGGTGCCATCACTTGGTGACGCCGAGTATGGGTTCCCTTATCTAAGTGCCGCAGGGCGACTTGTGATCAAAGATATCATCATGCTTGGTGCAGGGATTGCTACGATGGCCCAGGCCGCCAGAAAGTATTTGACCGCACAGCAAACGAGCGGGTAGTAAGGCAGTTTTGTCATGTAATGTTGTTCTTCAATACAAAGCAACTAAACTAAATAATGTAATGAACAAGTCGCTCAACCTAGTAGTCATGACGGCATTAGTTGTCTCTGCCTGCAACACTTCTGAACAGTCGGATCAAGGAAAGAATAGCAAGCTCATCAGCCTTTCACCTAAGACGATGAGACAGATAGCAGCGGTAGATGAACGTTATCAGTCTTATAATGTGGAAACAGTGGAGGTCGCAGGCGGGCAGTTCTGGAAACCTTATCACTTGATGGACAGCTTGCCTGACCTGGCTGCAAATTCAACTTACGACGTCTCACAAACCAATGATCAGCTGTACCGACAATTGAAACCCATTGATCTCACAGACAAAAGGTTGCTAATCCTGGCTAAAGGGTTAGCCCCTGCTTATGTGAGGATGAGCGGCACATGGACAAATGGTATTTATTTTCAGGACGACGACAAACCTAAAATGGCGAAAGCACCTACCGGGTTTGTCAATGTGCTGTCCAAGAAGGAATTTGGAGGGTTACTGGATTTCATAAAGGCAACCGATTCTAAACTGGTTACATCGTTTGCAGTATCCAATGGCGTACGGGATGCGCAAGGGGTATGGACCCCGGTGCAAGCACAAAAACTGGCAGACTTTGCCAAGAGTGTTGGCGGCCAGATTGCAGCGGCCGAGCTGTTTAATGAACCAACAATGCCGACGGCTGGCGGTGAAATCAGTAAGTCGTATAATGCGGAAAACTTCGCCAAGGACATGGCTGCATTTAATGCCTGGGCCGAAAAGGCAGTTCCCGATATGCTGGTGCTAGGGCCCGGTTCGGTAGGCGAAGGGTCGCCCAACGTTTCTCTTCAGGGGATGGGAATGAGTATTTTGCCAACCGAGGATATGTTAGCTGCTAAACCCAATCCTAAATTCGATGTTTTCTCCTATCATTATTACGGAGCGGCTTCCATGCGCATGATTCGCAGTGGGCCTTTTTCGGTAAAAGCTGAAAATGCGCTGGACGCAGGTTGGTTGCTGAAAACAGATACGGTCGCACATTATTATGCGGGTTTAAGGGATAAGTATAACCCTGGCATTCCTTTGTGGATCACAGAAACGGCGCAGGCTGCGGGTGGAGGCGACCCATTCTCAGCGACTTTCCTTGACACTTTCCGCTACCTGTACCAAATGGGATCCTTGGCCAAGAAAGGGGTAAAGGTTATCATGCATAATACCCTTGTTGCCAGCGAGTACAGTCTGATCGACCAGGATACACATTTGCCTAAACCAAATTACTGGGCAGCGTATCTGTGGGTCAAACTTATGGGCACCCAGGTTTACGAAGCAGGGCAGGGGACAGAGGGCGTTTATGTATTTGCTCACAACATGAAAGGGCGCAAGGGAGGTGTAACGCTGCTGGTGATCAATACAAATAAGAAAGAAGCTCCAATCCATATCGATATAGACTCCGAGCACTATTTGCTGACTTCCTCTCAATTGGAAGGACAAACCGTACAGCTTAACGGGACAGAGCTGAAACTCGAAGACAATAGTGAGTTGCCAGTTTTAAAAGGCAAGCCGATAAAGAGTGGTGAGCTGACGCTTCCGGCAACCAGCATTAGCTTTTTTGCGATTCCAGATGCTGGTTTGACGGGACCGAAATAAGGATTCGAATAGCATTATATTTATTGTGGCAAATGATTGAACCCTATCGCAGGTAAATGAGCTCATATACTAATGAACCATCCAAGCGTTACCCAGAATTGCTGGGCTATGCCATTTTTTTTAAGCTCATTTACCCGATAATCTACCCCCAGCTCTATTTTATTATTAGCAGTAGCGGTATATCCGAGGGCAGGTAAAATGCCGATCTCAAAGTCGGATTCACCACGTGACCAGGTACCAAGAAAGTCATTGTTTACCTTTGCATAAAATTCCTTCGGATCGATGTATTGACCGTTAAGCGGTTTCTGTATCCCGATCCTATAGCTTATCCGGAAGTTATTAAGTCCATGGTTGGTAAAAGTTTCGTCGGCCAAGACCCGGTGTGCTACACTGAACCATTCAAACTTCCTCACATTATTAAATTGCTGAATGATCCGGTGATAATACGTATTATCTTCTAACCTTATCATATAACCACCCCCAATGGTATTATTAACAGACAGTTTGGTAGTAAGCAGCAAGGTCAAATCGGTTCGCTCATATTGAAATCTATGGCTAGGAAACTTATCAATTTCTTTCTGCGATAGGATTTGACGAGACTCCAATTTTGTATTAAACTTTAAACTTTTGCCAACCTTAAAGTTTAGGTTAATTTGATTAGTTGTTCCCGCCCGATATGTTTGGCATAGTGCTGTACAGGATAATAAACAAAAGAAGATAAGTCTGCACATCAGTAAATAAGATTATCGTCATTTGCTAATGCTATTTCCATAGTGCTTTCAATCCTTCCGGTACTATCAAATAGCACTTCAAAATACGCTTCCACGTTTTCTGTCTGCCCTCTGACGACTATCTCATATTTAACTATAATCCCTTCAAGCGGCATGTTAGCGAGAACAGCGCGTTCCAGGCTATTCTCGCTACCAACCCATTGCAGTTGTGTTTTAATGATTTTTTGACGCTTAAATGTAGCATTGAGGTTATCTTTTATTTTTGAACGGGTATTTTTTTCCAAATCACGAATGTTAATGAGGATTTCGATATCTTGTATTTGTCCGGATTCATCAAACTCGATGCTGTAATGTTTTCCCGAATGCTTCAGTTTCGCTTCGATAGACTTAGTGGTATCGCTTTCCTCCATATACCAATGAGCCTTGGAGTTGTTAAAAAGACGGGACACAAATAAAGCGGCGCTGTCCGGAACGGAATCAGCTTTGACAGTGTATTCCCGTTCATATTTTTTCTGACCCAGACAGGGCGTGCAGTGAAGTGCTACGAGCAGAAAAAAGAAAGGATACAAGAAGTGTTTGTTTGCAATCACGGTTTTGAATTTTGCTATCCATAAATTCAGTGAGATCAAGCTTGATTTAACTGGATTAAGAAATTTTATGTTGGTTCATAGTTAAAATTTAGCGTTTCGAATTTAGATTTAGTTTCTGGCGACGTGCATCCAGACTCCAAATGCCAGCACCATGCACGACTATATATAAAAAGAGAAAGCAATACAAAATGCATAACTCGCCTTTATTTAAGAGTGGTACCGGCCCATTTGGAAAATGAGCCATAAAATAGGCGACAGCCATCTGTCCGGAGGCTAAAAAAGCAGCAAGGCGTGTAAAAAAGCCAACAACTATGAAAAGCCCGCCTGCAAATTCGATAAAACCTGCAAACCCCATTAACGATATTAACGGAACCGGATCACTACCACCCGGTATACCAAAAAGTTTCTGGCTGCCATGCATGGCAAATAGCAAACCTGCCACGATCCGGAGTATAGCGAAAAAGGGAGGTATATATTGATTAAGGGCTCTATCCATAGATGAGTATGTCTGTTTAACTACAATTTCTTTCTAATACTTCGTGGCATGTGTAATCACCCATTGCTCAAAGGCTACCATAAAATCAGTCAGAAAGCCCTTTGTAGAATCATTGATTAGACTTCCGCTTTCATCAAATAACCCTGTCGCTTCAGCTATATATGCTTCGGGCTGTGCCATGGTGGGTACATTAACAAAAACAAGTGACTGGCGTAAATGATGGTTAGCGCCGAAACCACTAATATTTCCAATAGAAACGCTTACTACCGCTCCCGGTTTTCCATTCCAGGAATTTTGCCCATATGGACGCGAGCCTACATCAATAGCATTTTTTAAAACAGCAGGTACCGAACGATTATATTCTGGCGTAAGAAATAAAAGGCCATCGGCAGACCTGATTTGCCGCCGAAATTCTTCCCATTCGTTTGGCGGTGTTGCTTCCAGGTCCTCATTAAACATTGGAAGATTTGAAATATTTAATATTTCAAGACTGAGAGATTCCGGCGCAAGGGAAATTAGGGCGTTCGCAGTTTTTAAATTGTAGGATTCTTTGCGAAGGCTTCCCACAATAACTGCAATGTTAAAATTTTTCATTATTTCATTTGCTAAAGTATGATGTATGGTTTAAGTAAAACGCAGACGATGAAGCAGGCAGTGAAACGCGCAGTTTATTGAATCGCAGCGAGCAGCCGGAGAGTTATATCCTGTTGCGCACCGAGTGATTGAATAGCTATATAATCATTCATAGGAATTAGCAGATATTTTCATCAATTTATAGAAATTTTCGTATTTTTTGCTTTAAGTCAGATTATATTTTAGAATGAACTGCACAAGGGTATCATTGGGGAATAGTCGTGGGCGTAGGGAAAAAATAGTATTAGTAGTCTTTTTCCAACCTTCTATAATTCTGGGTCCTTTTATAGCTAACATAACCTGTAAAATGATAACAAATACCGCAAATAGAGGAGAGGCATCAGTAGCCGTCCAACGCGAAAGTACATAGTACTAAAAGTTCGTGGACTGCGGTTAATTTTTCTTTGGGTGTATAATGGATCAGTGCTAACGCATATTAAATTGTTTACCATCATGCAGACTTTTTTCCAGCTTAGTGCAGCAGACGTCATAAGTTCTTTAAAGACTTCCGCTTCTGGTTTAAAAAGTGATACAGTTGTAAACCTTCGAAATGAATTTGGGGAGAATGTATTGCAGGAGGCCAAACGAAAAAGTAAACTGTCTATCCTTATTGGTCAGTTTAAAGATGTTATGATTTTGATACTGATTGTCGCTGCCGCCATTTCATTTATAGTTGGCGAGCATACAGATGCATACGTTATTCTGGCCATCATTCTCGGTAATGCCTGGATGGGTTACTCGCAGGAATATAATGCAGAGCAATCAGTAAAGATGTTACAGAAAATGTCGGCACAGTTTGCGATCGTGATCCGCGACAATAACCCTTTAAAAATTGAAGCAAGTCAATTGGTCCCAGGTGATTTAATTCTACTGGAAGCCGGTGATATTGTTCCTGCCGATGCAAGGCTGATTCAGGTGAGTTCTCTTAAAACAGACGAAGCATCGCTTACCGGCGAAAGCCATTCGATAGAAAAAATAACCGAGCCAATAAAAGAAGGGAACATAGTACCTGGTGACCAGCTCAATATGGTTTTCAAAGGAACGGTTGTGAGTAATGGTTCGGCCCAAGCGGTGGTCACTGCCATTGGTATGAATACCGAAATCGGTAAAATTGCAGGTATGATGGAGGCAAGTTCTCAAAAAACGCCCCTCCAGAAAAGGCTAGCTGTTTTTAGTAAGCAACTGGCGGTTATAGTTCTAGTGATTTGCCTAACCGTTTTTGGTCTTGGCTTGCTCCGTGGCGAGCCACCATTTGCCATGTTTCTTACCGCATTGTCGCTGGCTGTTGCTGCGTTGCCAGAGGCATTGCCTGCCGTTATAACAATTGCTCTTGCCCTGGGGGCCCGCCGAATGGTGAGCCAAAATGCATTGATGAGAAAATTGCCGGCGGTTGAAACGTTAGGGTCAGTCACCTATATATGCAGCGATAAAACCGGGACGCTTACCCAAAACATCATGACGGTAGAAAGTATCCTTGCCATGGAGGGAAAGGAAGAACTTTTGGGCTATGCCATGATGCTCAATAATGATGTGCGATTTTCCGCAGACAAAGAACTGTTGGGCGATTCCACAGAAACAGCATTGGTAAAGTATGCCATAGATAAGGGCAAAACAAAAGAAGAAGCAGATCAAAAATTCCCGCTGTTGGAGAAGCTGCCATTCGATTCAGAGCGCATGCGGATGGGCACCTTACATACATATGGGGACAAATGGATTTTGTTTGTAAAAGGTGCCCCAATAAAGATGCTGGAATCGGTATCTGAAAAATATAAAAATGAGACTGACGGGTGGCTCGCACAGAACCGTAAGTGGGCGGCAGATGGCCTTCGGGTTCTATTTTTTGCTTACAAAATTTTTGAAGAAGATCCTGGCAGGATAACCTCAGATGAAGAGAATGAACTTGAATTTTTAGGGATGGCAGCCATGATTGATCCGCCTCGCGAAGAAGTCATAGATGCCATTAAAGAATGTAAAACCGCGGGTATAAAAACGGTAATGATAACCGGTGACCAGCCACTTACTGCCACAGCCATTGCCCAACGCCTGGGGATGATTAAAGAAGGATCCCAGGAAGTCAGGGCAGGCTCTGATTTAGAGAAGCTGACAGAAGAAGAATTTAAGAGTGTGACGAAACATGTTGCTGTATATGCACGTGTATCGCCAGAGCAGAAATTGAATATTGTAAAAGCCTTACAGAACAACGGTGAGTTTGTTGCCATGACTGGCGATGGCGTAAATGATGCACCATCCTTAAAACAGTCAGATATCGGGATTGCAATGGGCATTACTGGCACTGATGTATCGAAGGAAGCATCTGATATGATCCTATTGGATGATAATTTTGCCACCATTGTGAAAGCCGTTCGGGAAGGCAGGCGTATTTACGAGAATATCAAAAAGTTTATTGTTTATGTGCTTTCGTGTAACCTGGGTGAGATCCTGGTCATCTTTTTTGCCCCAATCATTGGCTTTGCTATTCCACTGCTCCCCATACACATTCTCTGGATAAATCTGGTGACGGATGGCTTGCCCGGTATTGCGCTAGTGGCAGAACCAGCGGAAAAGGATATTATGAACCATCCGCCCCGTCCACCTAAGGAAAATTTATTTGCAGGTGGTTTAGTCCTTCGTATCGTACTCATAGGAATCATTATGACATTTGCTGCACTCTTCATTCAGTGGTGGTGCGTTAGCAATAATTACGATGTAATGACACAACAGACCGCAGTATTTACAACCCTATGTTTTGTGCAACTGGGTAATGCGCTTTCTGTGCGCTCTACATATCATTCTATATTTTCCAGGGACATATTTGCTAACCGGGGCATGTGGGGAGCAATAATCCTTACCATAATGCTTCAAATGCTGATTGTGTATGTCCCGTTTTTGGATACCGTTTTTAAAACAACACCATTAAGCTGGCATATTATGCTAATAGTGATCATTACAACTGTTGTTTGTATTATCTTAATTGAGTTGGTTAAGCTTATGAATAAGAAATAAAATCCCTACGTTACCAAATTGACTGACGTCTGTAGCAGAGCGTTTCAGCGGCTTTTAGCGCGGCGGGATTAGTAAATAATTATTAAGACTAATACTTGTCTTAGATTACAAGAATCAACACCTTTCACTAATATATCTAAATAATATGGAGCCATACGTAACGCTAACTGAAAGTTTGAATGACTTGCGCAAGCAAGGATATTCTGAGGACTTCAATCTTCGCCAAAACTGCCTTGAGTGCCGTAACGGGCAATTCAAAATATTTACTGATGACTTTAAAGTGGATAAATTCATTCGGTTTGAAGGGGACAGTAACCCTTCGGATGCAGCCGTACTGTATGCGATATCTTCCGATGTTCATCAAATAAAAGGTGTGCTGGTAAACGGCTATGGTATTTACAGCGAATCAATAACGGACGAAATGCTGCGTAAGCTAGACATACGAAGCTAAAAAGATAATTCGCTGTGGTTCAGGCTCTAAAATTTGCCAGCCGTTAGTTGGGCGATCCGCTCATTAAAAAGTTAACGGCCATTGCCGCCATTGCCCTTGTACCTACCACCAATGCTTTTTCATCGACAAAGAATTTGGGATTATGGTTTGGGGCAGCTTTGGCAGGATCCTCACCATCGGGCGTAACACCAAGAAAAATATACAGACCCGGCACTTCTTTGGCGAAGTAAGAAAAATCCTCCGAAGCCCCCTGCAACGACCCGGGTATCACGCCCGCTTCGGCAGCGCGCTTCAGTACAGGCAGCATCTGTTGAGCCAGGGCATCATTATTATCTGTCACATCATACATAGGCAAAATGTCAACCTGCGCCTTCGCATAGGTTCCTTCCGCAATGTGCTCGGCAGCCTGCTTAATATCAGTATGAAGTTGCTTGCGTGCCGCAGGGTCATATGAACGGATGGTGCCCACCATTTTTACTGTGTCCGGGATCACATTCTGGCTTGACCCGCCATGGATCATCCCGACTGAAACAACGGCTGGCGACTTTGTCAGGTCAGCGCGTCGACTGACAACGGATTGTAAGCCAGCAATTACGTATGCCGAGGCTACTACCGGGTCAACTGTGTTCCATGGCATGCCTCCATGGCCCTGCTGCCCACTGATAGTAATATTCAGCACGTCGCTGCTGGCTGTGGCTGGTCCACTCTTGTAATCAATCTGCCCTGACTTGCCGGGATGAACGTGTAGCGCGAATACTGCATCTGGTTTGTTTTTCTTAAATATGCCGTCTTCAAGCATCCGTTTGGCTCCCCAGCTTTTACCCGACCCTGGCTCCACAACGCTTGAACCTTCTTCGGCAGGCTGGAATATGAACATTACTGAACCTGATAGCTCACTTTTCACGCTCGCAAGAACTTCGGCTGCGGCCATTAGCATAGCCGTATGTGCGTCGTGCCCACAAGCATGCATAAGGTATTCAGTCTTTCCGTTTATTTGGGCTGTGGCCTTTGAAGCAAATGGTAATCCGGCGGGTTCCTTAACGGCCAAAGCGTCCATGTCAGCCCGCAGGGCAACTAACTTTCCCGGCTTTCCGCCTTTCAATATGCCTATGACCCCTGTGCCGCCCACTCCTGTCTGCACTTCAATTCCCAGAGTGCGGAGGTGTTCTGCAACCAGTTTTGAAGTGCGTTCTTCCTGATCTCCCAGTTCTGGATTTTGATGTATATCCCGGCGCCAGCCGATCAATTTGGACTCGATGGATATGGTCTTGTCGCGGATCTTGCTTTCAATTGCAGAGAGAGCTGATGAATTTGCCTTGGTTGGCTTAGTAGTTTGCCCGCTGGCAGTCAATGAAACGTAAATAAGTATCAGAAGCGGAATGAGCTTAACGAGGCCCTTGCTGTTTGAGTTTGCTGATTTGCTCATAATCGTTTGCAGCTTTACATTGAACTTGTCAAACATTGCCATAACTGTTTGACTGCCCGCCATCAATAGCAAGAATCTGTCCATTTACATAAGAACATTCGTCGCTTAAAAGAAACGCCACTACCTTCGCCACCTCTTCGGGCAGGCCAAGCCGTTTTGTAGGGTTGGCCTTAGCATATTCTGATTCAGCAGCTTTCGGATCCTCAGGATTTACCTGTTTAAAAGCTTCCGCAACCATAGGTGTAAGTATGGCTCCCGGAGCAATTGCGTTTGTATTGATGCCGTCTTTCGCATATTCAAGCGCTGCATTTTTTGTCATGCCTGACACTGCATGTTTTGTTGCTACATACGGAGTTTGATTTAAAACACCCCTGATGCCTCCTACGGACGCGACATTTACGATCCTGCCGTACTTTTGTTTTTGCATGAAAGGAATAACATAGCGCATAGCGTAGTATACTCCCATAAGATTTATATCAATTACTTTTTTAAAGGTGTCTAGGTCATATTCTGTGATACTGGCTTGCTTGCCTTCAATTCCTGCATTGTTGTACAGCCCATCAATACGGTCAAACTGATTAATTGTTTCATCAACGTAACCTTTTACGGCGGCTTCCTGGGAGACATCCGCCACAACAGTAATGATTTTGTTATCCGGGAAATCTCTGCTGATCTCATCCTTAGCCTGGGAAAGACTTTGCTGATTGTAGTCAACAAGTGTAAGATTAGCTCCTCTCAAAGCAAGTTCCTTTGCGACTGCTAGACCAAGCCCCATTGCGGCACCGGTAATGATAATAGTCTTGTTTTCGAAATTTTTCATGTTTTTACCTATAAGATTAAAATTGAAATTATGTTCAAATCGCTATTAAGTTACTGCTGGAGTGAATTCTTAGGATCCGCTCGGAGAACCTTATAAATTTTTAGCAGTTTTATTTAGCAATGCAGTCTATCGAATTAATTGTCACGCGTTTGAAGTATAATTAGTGATAAATGCTTCTTCTAAAGTACAATGTTGTTCCGACATTTCCGAAAGGCGAACATCATCGCATAGCATGTTTAAGTTGCTGGTCTAAACCTCTCCTTCCGGATTTTGCGATTGTAACATAACTGACGGTCTAAATATTCAATGATTAAATAGTTGAGTCGTAAGTAACTTAAATAAGCATGGCAAAAAATAATATTGAAACGGAGGAAATTTTGAAAGCGTCTTATAGAGTTGAACTGTTTATTAGGAAATTGGAGAAGCAGATACAAACAGCTCTAATTTATGAGCCTAGTGATAGTATTAAACAGGATATACAAGTGCTGAATGAATTTGTAAAGAATCAAAAGATGCTTATTGAGGATGCTAGGAAATCTCTTTCGGGGAACTCCGATTATAAAGGCAATTACTTAGATACAGAAATTGTCTTAACCCCACTTTCAACGCGGACTTCCTTATGTTTGAAAAGTGCTAATATAACAACTGTGAAAGACTTGATAGAAGCAAAAAATAAATATGGACTAAGTCATTTTAAGAATTTTAGAAATTTTGGGAAAACCGCTTATGATGAAGTTGTTCGATTTATAAATATCGTTGAAACCCTCTAACATATTATGGATATTGATAGAAGAGAAAAGAAGAAATTAGTTCGAAAGTATCTATGTCATAACAAGCATATAAAGATCAATCAATTGATAATTTGAGATCCGGTCACTTTATTGTCTTCAGTAGGCGTGGCGGTGTTACGGATCTGCTACTAAAATGAGCAAGTGCAGATTCGCAATCTTGAAGAAAGAGGCACTTCACAGATGGCTTCTATTGAGGATCATAGCAAGTCAAATTGATGCCTTATCAATGAGCGCAGCATAAGCCCGATGTTGTTGTGGTTAGGGATCCTGATCCTGGCATCCATTACTTTTTCGGCCGGCGTCTGACTGATCCGAAGGAAAAATAGCATAATTAGATCTTCATATTGCGCTGCGTCACCTTCGGTGAATACATGCAGACACATCAGCCCAACCACTTCGGCTGAGCCCAGTACATATTCCTCAAAACTATCGGGGCTATGCTGCTTCTGTCAAAGATCCATTTCCATACTTTTTAGAAATGTACAATCAGTGACCACTCAATGCCATATTGGTTTACAACGTGTTGAAAGCTATCGACAATCTCGTCGGCCAGGCGGACAAACCCGTAGATGCTGTAAATTGGGCGTAAAATTTATTTTGTAAAAAGTGGATCCCGAGTGAGAAAGAAGTGCTGTACAGCTGTGTGGTTTTCTTGCTGAACAGACCGACAATTGATCATACAAAGCCTTCATAGCATTTGGTTTTAGGTTGCTAACCTATATTTGGTTCAAAAGGAAAAACCTGTTCTTAGTGTTAGCCGGTTAAAATCTTCCAGTTCTTCTAATGCAAGCCTGGCAACGGATGATCTCTGGAAGCGGTATCCTGCACCGATCACGAAACCCGTGTTGTCATTGAACAGCAATTTTAGTCCCAGACCTGCTGAAAACGTTGCCCCGCCGCCAAACCGAACATTGTCCACATCATTGGAAGTGGCATTGAAACCATAACCGCCTTCAAGAAAATAGAAAGGGATCTTCGAGCCTTTGCTAGAAAAATCACCACGCATGCTTAATACGACTGGTACAAACGTCTGCACTGCATACAAGTCGGCCCCGATGCCTAGACCAGTGTAAACCCACTGATTGAATTTATAGCCGTTCGTGGTTTGAAAGGAGAAAGCGGATGTTGTTACGCCGTTCGACGCCCGGTTACTCATCGCCAAAGGCCCAAGCTCGGTGTTATGGACAAATCCTTTTTTCTTATATTGAATATTGGGATTGACGCGCTTTTCCATAAAAAGCGTATCGACATCTTTCTTTTGAAAGACCAGACACTTTTGTCGTAAGTTTCTAAACGATAGACAGGATTTGCTTCAAGCAGCCGGCCGCGAATCACCGAGCCGTTTTTCAAGTGCATACTTACGTGTTTTGCTTCTTGACCAAATGCTTGCAAGGTGACAGCTGCCAGCAAGACCATTAAAAAGTAGAGAATAATCTCATGATGTGAAGGATTGGTTTTTTTAATTGTCAAGCCAGTTTTTGAACTCCTGGCTTTTATATTTACTTACAAAAATTTCCTGATCAAAAGCGGGTTTGAGGAAAACCTGCAAGCGATAGCTCAGCAACGTTTTGACTTTTTGTATTGACTCGATCCGGGCAATGACTTTGCGGTTGATCCTGAAAAACAGGGCCGGGTCAAGGGCTTCTTCAAGGCTTTCCAGATTGCTGTCCATCAGGTATTTTTTTCCGTCAGTACTCACCATAAATACAACCTTATCGTCGGTATAGAAGTAGGCCACTTCGTCTACATTTTTATAATGAATGGTATCAGCAAACCTGACCAGAAACCTGGACTTGTATTTTTTTGTAAGTTGCTGCAAAGTTGATCTGAGCTTTTCAATATCTGATGCAGAGAAGTTTCTATTGTCATGGTTCAAGCTGTGGTATTTGTCCAAAGCTCTTGTCAAATCACCTTTGTCCAGGGGATTGAGCAGGTAATTAATACTATTCAACTTGAAGGCCTGCAATGCATACTGGTCGTAGACAGTAGTAAAAATGACAGGACTTTTCAGGGTAACGTGCTCAAAAAGATCAAAACACAGCCCATCAGCCAGATGAATATCAAGTAGCAACAAGTCGGGCTCGGGAGTTTGACTAAGCCAGGTAATCGCTTCTTCGACCAAGTCCAGGATATCGGTTACCTGGATACCCGGATTATATTCGGTCAGGAGCTGCGAGGCCCTTTTGGCAGAAAGTATTTCGTCTTCTAAAATAAGCACTGTCATAACAGGTGGGTAGGATGTGGGCAGGCGCAAAAACAGTAAACGGGCCGGTACCTTGAAGCGTTGTGACCAATTCTGCTTTGGTGAGCGCAGCCACAAGTGTTGAGAATTGGGGATTGGCCGAAGCAACCGCCGGAATATTTCCTGTAACTGGATCCACGGTCTGGTCATCATCGTCGTCATTTCAAGCTGAAAGCGAAAAGGCCATCACAGCGGCGATCAGGCAGGTTTTTAAAGTTTGCTGTCTTAGCATTGTTTTCATGATTTTAAAATGTTGAAGTTGTGAAAGATTATCAAACACTTGTCAAATCAACCCCATGAAAAGCTAATTCTGTTCCCGAACAGGAGCCAATGGTCAATGGTAGAGCGTGAAGGAGTAAAAAATAAAGGTGAGTGGTATTTAAGTATAAAAATTTCTCATTGTGCCAGAAATATGGTTTGTTTATTGAGCAACAAAAAGCAGCCACCTATCCTTATAAAGATGACTGCTTTATCAAAGCCAAAATAAACTGTGTGTTTGTTCTTAAAATGAAATCAATAAACCCGCCGAAGCGTAATTGATCCAGGTGAAGTTATATATCTGGTCGTTATCAGCTCCGCCTTCAACAACCCGGTAACCCAATTTTATATCTAAATTTGGGTTTATATGGTAGGATATACCAGCAAAAATATCTTCCGCCCTGCCAAATTTGGAAGCCAGGGCATCTCCTTCTAGAATGGCTGTCCAATGCTCACCAGGTTTGTAGCCAACGTAAAAATTCACAAGTGGAACAAAGCCAACATTACTGAAATGTTGGTCATTTGAAGCATTTCGGTACCGGACATCTGCGTCCCGGATCTTACCGGTCAGACCAGCGCCAACCTTCCAACGCTCATTTGCAACGAAATCATACCGATAGGTTAATCGATATGAATTGAACTTATAATTCACGCTTACATCTTCACTTCTGCGGTAGATGGCATTGTTGAAGTTGACGTCCTGGTCGAATGATCCGTCATAATTTACGGTAAGGGGCGCATACAATGCTGAAATTGTGTGCCTGTTTGCAATGGCGTAACCTGCCCGGAGCCGGTAGAAAACCTGGGGCTTTACAGAAAGTTGATCACTCACATCGATGAGCGTTCCACCGGTGCCTGGTATGCGGATATCGTTATAATTGGTGCCAAACACTAAGCCTCCTTCTAGGTCCAATTTAAATTGGGCTCTTAGCTGTTGAAATGCAGATAAGAGCAGGCAAATTGTAATTAATCTTAAAGTCATGTTATAATCTATAAGTGAAGTACCTCAGATTAAAAAGTTTATGCCACTCATAAGAATAGTGACTGTCTTAAAACTTGTCCGTTGAGCTTGATTTCACGATATCGTTGGATATGAGCTGGTAAACTCATCCGGGTTTAAGTTTCATGCCCTGCTCTTTTGAATCTATCCCATTTTTTGGATAGAAGATTAAAAAATTCTCCAAGGGGCTGATAGAAAAATGAAATTGGAAATCGGAGATGGGCTGAAATTACGCCTGTCTTTAAAAAAATTAATATATACGGAAGTTCAAATTGCTATTGTGTCAGATCAGAGATGAATTTTGGAACTGCCGGCTCGCCTTTGAAGAATGCCCCTTTCTTATCTTTGGTAATTGCCCAGCGGTGGATCCAGGAGATCCCTCTCTTTCCGATATATCGATCCTCCGTGAGGTAACAAGGATCTTCCAGCGCTTTTTGAAGCGTGACAAACTGATAGCCATCCTCTTTTAGTCTGGAAAGAAACAGGCCAAGTGCTTTGCTATTGAGCAGGTTGGCATGGATAAGCAGAATGTGTGGAATGGGCCGGTGGAACAGCGAGTCGGCCTGGGACTCATAGTAATGGACATAATCCATCATATATTTGACATATGTCTTCGATATCGAATCGGGCAGGGACTGGTTTTTGCTGCCCATCGCCTTGTCAAAGGCAGCGGCAAAAAGGTATTCGTCGTTATCGACCGTTACCGGTGCCTGGATGTATTTGTGTTTGGCCAGTATTATTTCCAGCGAATCCCGTTTCTCAGCCGTATTTCCTCTGTGGAGATAAGGGTGCCGGAAATATTTGAGTTCAGCGCCTTCTCTGTGGAGAAAACCTCGAAGCAGTGTATCGGCACCGAGCACATCCGCTTCATAGGCGGCTGCCGAAATATCGTTGATGCCTAAGTGTCCAAAAGTGTGGTTTCCGAGTGAATGGCCGGCTTTCAGCCATTTTCTTAGTAAACCGTATTGGGCGGGAATAATTTTTCCGTCTTTGACAAGTTTCTCCCCGATGACATATCCCGTCGCCTGGACTTTATGTTGTTTCAAATGACCTAACAGCTGATCTGTCAATTCCGCTCTCAAGGCATCGGTATTCATGATTCTGCTAACCGTTGGCAAGTCGTCAATGGTGATGGCGATTTGCTTTTGAGCGAAGACTTGTTTTGCCAAAGATTGAAGAATAATTAGTAGCAGCAGTCTATGCAATCTCATGAGGAGCTCAACTTTATTAATTAACAGTATCTTGGATATTTTCTCTTGATAAGCAAAGAAAAACGGTTTGGATTACCTCTGGTTTTATCGTCCATATGAAGCATTGGTAGAAGCTTTGGCACAAGTTGCCGCCGAGACTGTGAAAGCAGGAATCGATTGTTAACAAAATAAGTGTGCGAGCCACTTTTTTTACTTGCTGCCAGCCACTGCTTCGGATGAATTACCCTTTGCTAATCGTTGAAATTCAAGGTTGTCGCTTATGTGCTAAATATCTGTTTTATCGTTTCCCTGCTTAAGGGTTTCGAATAATAACCATTAACAAGTGGGTGTATTTCTGCCTTTTGGGTATCTTCCGGATCGATGGAAGAGGAGAGTATAAATATGGTGATTTGTTCGTGTAACAGGCTGGGGAACGAAGAAAATTTATCCAGAAACTCCCACCCGTTTATCACCGGCATATTGATATCAAGAAAGAGGGCAGCATGCTGATCCTGCGCGCTATTATGATAGTCTTCCCTGATCCATTCCAACGCCTTTTCAGGGTCAGTAAACAGATGGATATTGGCATCAGGTGCAATGGAGCCAATGATATATTTGCAGATCAGGTTGTTGCCGGGATCGTCATCGACGACAATGAATTTAGAAGGTAGTTTCATGAAATTGGAATTTGGTAAGCATGGGGACGAAATGCAACCCTAACTTCGGTGCCTTGATTAACGACACTCTCTACTGCAATTTTCCCGCCAAGCATTTCAACCTGCGTCTTGACCATAAATAACCCCATCCCTTTGCCTTCCACGTGGTGGTGGAAGCGTTTGTAGAGGCCAAAGAGTTGCGCACCTTTACTGGCCAGGTCAATCCCCATTCCATTATCCTGAAAGGAAAGCGTTACAATGTCCTGCTCCCGGCTGCTTATTATCCTGATCACAGGATCGACGTCCTTCTGACGGTATTTGATACTGTTCATGATCAGGTTAAAGAAAATACTGTGCAAATAACTTTTTAAGGTGAACAATTCATTTACAGCACTAAAATTGGTTTCTATCCTGACATGTTCTTTTTCGATAATATTCTGGATGCTCGAGCTGATTTGGTCTATTAGCTGCTGCAAAGAAACCGGTTCCCTATTTTCACTGACTCCCCTTTTAACCTGCAGAATCCTGTTAAGGTCTGAAATGACATCGTCGAGACGTTTGACATTCACCAATATCTCGGTCACAAACTGCTGCTTTACTTGCGCAGGGTAAGTGTCCTGGTTTACCAGCTCGGCTAAACCTATGATATTAGCAACCGGGGCACGCAGGTTGTGTGATAAAATGTAGGAGAACTGTTCAAGGCCCTTGTTTGAAGCCAAAAGCTCATCGGTATATTTCTGAAGGTTTTTGTGGAGCTCATCAAGCTCAAACTCCGAGTGCTTGCGTTCGGTAACATCCCTGAAATAGACAGATAACCCATTTGGAGAAGGGTATGCGGTCACCTCGAACCACGCCTTGTCCCTTTCGTAATAGGATTCAAAATGCTGGATCGCATTTTGCTCTATAGCTTTATGGTAGTTATGATGGAATTCGGTGCCCACGATGTCGGAAAACACATCCCATACAACCCGGCCCAATATTGTATCTTTGGGGCAGTTTAGCATGGTCTCTGCCTGCTTATTCCAGTAGGTTACAATCCAGTTCTTATCCAGTGTATAAAACCCATCCCCTATACTTTCCAGGATGACATTCTTTTCTTCAAGCGCTTTAAGCACTTCTTGTTCAGCGTGTTTTTCCCGGGTAACATCATTGACAAAACAGGATAGGCCCGTAACAGTATTGTCTTTGATGATGGGGTGAATTGAAAAACTCAGATAGCTGTTAGATCCGTTGTAGAGGAACAACTTTTCGAATTTCAAAATTTCACCGCTCAATGTACGTGCATTGATCACTTCCCATTCGTGGGCCGAGCCGGGATCAAACTTTCCCAGAGATTCGCGGATATCATTGCCTGGCTGAACATCTATGCCATACCTTTCCTTCATCATGCTTTTCAGTGCCTGGTTGTAGGTGATGTATCTCAGGTCAGTGTCAAGGGAGTAGATGAGGGAATCCGTATTGTTGATGATCGCATTCAGGTTCGATTCTGAGCGTTCGAGCAGCTCCTGGGCCAGCTTCCGATCAGTAATATCACTCATAGACAAGCTTAGCCCCGTAATCTCACCGTTTTCATACACAGGGACAAACATAATGCTTAGCCATTTGCTCTCTCCATCGATTAGCTCATATATATGGTCATACTGCCGGGTCTTACCGGATAGTACACTGGTGATCATCATTTGGTAATCAGCGCTTTTGTCCTCACTGACCGCATCAAATAAACTACCCCCCACCTGAATTTTTTTGCCGGTGCTTAACTTATAAAAATTGCTGGCCTTGTTATTGAAGTACTTTATTACAGCCTTGGTGTCGGCCAGGATAAACCCTTCCATGGAATTTTCAAAGATTGCCCGCAGGTTGGATTCCGAACTTCTCAGGGCCTGCTCAGATTTTCTTATCTGTGTCACATCATGCATCACGCCGTACAAGCTGACGGGTTGCCCCTGGCTGTTGAGTTCAACATGGGTTTGCGCATGCAGGTACCTGACCTGTCCGTCCTTCCTGACAATCCGGAAGTAGTAATCCGCCGCCTGTTGGGAATCTATCGCATCCCGGTTCCTTTTCAGTACGTACTCTACATCATCCGGATGTATGAACGATATCCAGGAAGCCGCACTTTGGGTATTGTCTGTTAGGGATAAACCACAAATCCGACAGGCTTCATCGGAGAACGTATTGGTTTGCGTCGCTAAATCAAGTTCCCAGCTGCCCAGGTGGGCAACGGCCTGGGCCTGGCTCAGACGCCCTTCCTTGTGTTTAAGCTGCCGGTCGGCCAGGACCGTGTCGGTCACGTCGCGGAAATTGTCGACTATCCCGTTGATAGCGGGTTCATGCAATAGGTTGGTGACCGTAGCCTCAATCCAGCGCCAGGTGCCATCCTTGTGCAGCATGCGCCCGGTATGCCCCTGTATAGGTACGCCCGGACTGGCAAGAACTTTCATCAGGACCTTAGCGTGTTCTTCCGCATCGTCAGGATGTGGCAAAGTAAAAAGGTCCATATTAAGGACCTCCTGCGGCGAGTATCCCAATACATTTTTAACGGCCGGCGAAACGTAGGTTGGCTGGGCCTGCGCATTGAGCACGACAACGGCCTCCATGCTGTTTTCAACCAGCGTGCGAAAACGCTTTTCACTGTTGGTTAACTGTTCGAGCATGTCCTGCTGCTCTTTTTTAAGCTTGTATTTTTCCAGGCTCTGCTGTATTGCGAACGGCAGGCGGCCGGGCTGGTCCTTGATAATGTAATCGTCCACCCCCAGCATCAGAAGCTCTTCTGCCATTTCATCGGACACTGCATTGGAAACGATAATGAAAGGGATTTTCAGCCCGCTCTGCCGGAGACTCGCAACTGCCTCTGAGCAATGGATAGCGGCCAGAGTATATTCAGAGAGGATAATATCTGGAGCAAAACCCGCTAGTGCCGCTATATATTGATGGTTGTTGCAGGCAACACGTATCTCAGCGTTTATCCCTGCTTTGTTTAAGGCTTGTCGCGCCGTAACTGCCCCCGCCTCTGAACCTTCCAGGTACACTATTTTCAGATCGCTCTTCACTTTTGGTGTATTTATATATGCTAAACTCAGCAGGATCTTTGTTGCTATAAGAGATTTAATTACCCCACTATCTCCGGAATGTAAAATAATTTCGTGGAAAATGAATACATCTTTCAATGTTTAAAGTATTGTGCCTGCTGAAACCAGTGTTATTGACACTTGATTTCGGTCGGCTTCTCTTAGTGAGCCAGTCATGCGATTCGGCAGCGCTGCATTCACCCGGTTCTTCCATAAATAGCTTAACCTGTTCAAGCCGGCGCTTGAACTCATCCTTAATTGTTTTTAACGGTTTACATTACTTACAAGTATTGTTTGACAAATGGCCCTAACGTCGTTGTTTGTTCATGCTGGTGGGATGTTATACAATTTCTTCTATATTTATCAATCAGATATTGAAATAATTCGACATTATCGTTATGTATGATACGTGGGGAGGGATAAATCCTGCTGAACAAAAAATGAAGGCCATTTTGCTGCATGCCCCCGTGGCGTTGGTCGACATGGATAATAATGGGAAAATTGTCGACATTAACTTGATGGGTGGCAAACTGCTTAATCCTTTGGCTGGCGAAAACCTAAAGCCCGGGACAAGCTTATACCCATGTCTGTCAGCGCTGGATCCTGAAATAGTAACCCGCATCCGTGATTTTACTGAGTCCTCTGGATTGATCATGCTGAACCAGCAGTACAGTTATTTAGCTGCCGGCGTCGAAGGAGGCCAAAAGCATTTCCAGCTAACCGTATACAAAATATTTGATGACTGCCTGATAGTAAGTGCGGAAGACAAGACCGAAAAGATGCAGGAAGAACAAGCCCTGAAACAGGCACAGCAAGATAAAGCCGTTGCACAGGGTAAATACGAAATAGCATCGGAAGTGATCCATGATATCGGCAATGCGGTAGTTGGCTTTAACTCTTATCTAACCCGCATCAACCGCATGCTGGAACAGTACAGCCAGGGCAACTTGCAAAAAGTTTCATTGTTCTTAAAGCAGCAAAACGGGCCAATCAGTGCCGCAATAGGTGCACCCAAGGCCGCTGCCCTGATTGATATGATGGAGGCTATCAGCAAGTCGCTCGGCGATAGCCATGATGAACTTCGGCGGTCAGTCAACGAGCAGCTTCACCTTACTGCCCATATTCAGGACATTTTAAACATTCAGCGCCAGTATATCAGCGGGCATGAATCCCAGGAAAGAAAACCTGTTAATCTGAAAGACATTATCAGCGATTGCCGTTCAATGGTTTTTGCCAATATGGAAAAGAAGGGGGTTAATCTGTCTTTAAGCATACCCCCGGAACGTATTGTAATTAAAGGTGACCGTACAAAGCTCATGCAGGTACTACTAAATATCCTTAAAAACAGTATTGAAGCCATCGATACGGACACCAATGTAAAAACAATCAGTATTGAAGTAAGTGGCTTTGAAGACAGTGTTCAGTTAGTGGTTTCGGATTCCGGAAAAGGATTTGATGAGCAAACAGCAAAACACCTTTTTGATCGGGGATATACCACCAAAAGTTCGGGTACGGGCCTGGGCCTTTACAACTGCAAAGCCATTATTGAGAGCCATGGAGGTACTATTTCCATGGCCAGCAATGGAGCAGGTATGGGCAGCAAGACGACCATTTCATTTAATAAATAACCACGATAAAGATGAATGAAATTAATACCTCTGTATTAATTATCGATGATGAGGAAATGGTCAGAGATAATATGGAAGAAATACTTGTACCCCGACATCAGTCCATTGAAAGCCAGCAGATAAACCATGCGGCCAGCATACTTTTTGATGCACCGACGCCGATATTGGCACCGCTTACCAGCAATATTCCCATCTTTAAGGTAGACAAAGCATCAAATGGAATGGAAGGGGTCGAAAAGGTGAAAGCTTCCATTGAAAACAACAGCCCGTATGCCGTTATTTTCCTGGATATGCGCATGCCAGGTTGGGATGGACTGGAAACTGCCATAGAGATCAGAAAATTTGACAGTAAAGCCGAGATCATCTTTGTTACTGCCTTTACTGACCGTTCCATTGAGGAAATTATCGAGCAGGCAGGCCAGAACGTAGGTTATCATTGCAAACCTTATGCTTCCCAGGAAATCATACAGCTGGCTACCAAAGCAGTAACTGATTACAGCCGCCTTCGCAACCTGGAAAGCCTGATCGAATCTATTGCGTCTATTGGACTAAACGAGCGGCAGCTTAATTCCTTATTGAAAAACATATTAGATCAGCTGGCCACGACCATCGGAACTGATATGGCCTTTTTGGGCAGGCTTCGGGACGACTTCTCTTATGAGAAGGTCTTGTCGATCGGGGCGATGGAAGAAAAGATTAATCTTGAAGAGCTGGTAAGTCGCATCAGGGATATAGAAATCTCTGCTGAGGAAGTTGTCCAGCTTGATGAGCTGGTACTGGCACGCTTAAACGGGTATTCGGTATTTGCCGTGCTGAAAAAAAATGGCAGGCTAAACACTGAAAAGATGTACCTGTTGCGGTTGTTTGTGCAAAATGCTGCACAGGCGATCCGCAATGCGGAAATGAACGAAGAGCTCATTCGTAAGGAGAAGCTTTCGGCTGTGGGCAGTGCGATCGGCATGGTTATGCACGATTTACGGCCCGCAATTGGAAACATACAACTTCTTACCGATATAATCCGTGAGGAAGGCTACAAAAGCGATTGGCTGGATATGATCGACAGATCAGCCCGGCAGGCTTCTGAAGTATTTGAGGACTTTCTGGACTTTATCAGGGAACGCCAGTTGAAAAGGAAACCCTACTGCTTAAACCGCTGCTTGAGAGCGCTCTGGCCCAGTTAGCTCCAAAAGACGCGCTTGACAGAGTGCAGATTGAAATCGATGCCGACAATGAACTGACGGTTCAGGGTGACCGAAGCAAACTAAAACGGGTGTTTATCAACCTACTTAATAACGCTGTTGACGCACTCCTTAATCACAAAGTCAGCGGGCCGCAAATTCAAATCATAGCCCGCCAGCAAACTGACTTCGTTTCCATACAGGTCGGAGATAATGGCCCAGGCATACCATTGAGCCTGCTGAAATCGCTTTTTGAACCATTTGTAACCAAAAACAAAAGCAACGGAACAGGCCTGGGCCTGGCCATCGTAAAAAATTACGTGACCGCCCATGGTGGCAATATCTCCGTTCTAAACGACAACGGTGCTGTTTTCAATATCAAATTGTAATTGTTCTTTATGTTCAATGCATCGCGATAATGCATCGAGCATAGTTTTGTATTGACGAACTGGTCACATAATGGCTAATACTCTTCCTAATCACTGACACAAGTAGTCCCGGTCAGCGCACCAGCAAAGGCGAACAGCGGTATATCTTTCTGCTAGCTCCTGAAGACTACTTATAAACAATCCTCCATGGAAATGAATAACCATCATAGCCTTCTAAAAAAGCGCTTCAAGCTTTGTGTCTGAGGTAGATAAGCAGGCTACCTAATGATGTTACGGCAATGTCAAATTTAATCTGCAACGGCTTTGCAGTTGGAAAACTGACGAATGCGACGATTGCTGGCAGATCCTTAGCAGTCTGTTATCTGCTCAATTGCAAACAAATGTTTTGTTAAAGACGCGGATGTCCGGGTACAAGTGGCTTTGATTACATTTGTTTTATTTGATCGTAAATAAATATATTTCTCATGAATACTATGACTACTGTTTCAGAAGTTTTAAATGAGCTTAAATTAAGAGGTTATACCGTAGACTTTAATCTGGACGATAACTGCCTGGTCTGCCATTCAAATTCGTTGAAAATACACCCCCAGGACTTTGTGGTTGATAAGCATTACCGCTTTGAAGGGATGTCTGACCCAAGCGATGAGGCTATTGTATATGCGATCTCTTCTCCAAAACACAATATAAAAGGTGTTTTGGTAAACGGATATGGTATCTCAAGTGATAATATGGCGGATGATCTCATCAAAGCGCTGAACGAAACGCCGCCGGTTAAGCATCTGGAACAGGCGTCAGATTCAACCCCAACTAAGTCGAATGAAGCTACTCCACTAAGGCCGGAAGGTGAAAGAGAACTGGACGCACCAATGGTAACGATGGACCTAAATTCTTTGAAAGCCCAGATCAAAGAAGAAGCTTCTTACAAGAATGGCGACCGCAATGCCATAACTATTTTTAAGACCGAGGGCATGCGCATTGTTTTGATCGCGCTACATAAAGGTGCAGAAATGAAAACCCATACTGCACCGGGCGTTATCAGTGTGCAGGTCCTTGAAGGGCACATCACCTTTACTACGGAGCAAAAAACGGCAGTTCGTAGTGCAGGCCAGATGCTTGCACTTCATGCAGGAATTGCACACAAGGTTTTTGCCAGTGAAGAATCTTTATTTCTGTTGACAATATCTTCAAGGGTTGAAAAAAAGTAAGCATTGATCCTCACATTGATGGCACATTCGATTCGTGTGATCTAGCCGGACTCTGGATCTGGCAAAAAGTTAACAAAGTGATCCAAACTTCTTTTGGCCTTTCTCTAGACTTTTCAGAGCAATTGAATTGATGTAATGCTGGCGCAACGCGGGAGCGTCGTGTATCGATAGCGCCTGGTTCTCACCTTATGTGTAGTTTAACCACTCAACAGGCATAAGCGCAGACGGGGGCAAAGATACAATTAAATAAAAGACTAAAAAGTATTTTATTTTCCGGGTCTTGAAGGTATATTTGCACATAAACCAGAAGTAGATGTTTTTTTCAAAAACGTGTGAATACGCGATCCGGGCCGTTATTTTTATAGCCCAGAAGTCAGAAGGAGGCAGGAAGGTGGGTATCAAGGAAGTTGCGGCTGGCATTGATTCTCCTGAACACTTCATTGCCAAGATCCTTCAGGACCTGAGCAAACGTGAGCTCATACAATCCAGCAAGGGCCCAAATGGTGGCTTTTATGTTGACAGCAGCGCCAAGAGCAATACTCTGGCCGATATTGTCAGGGCGATTGACGGTGAAAAAATATTCAAGGGCTGCGGCCTGGGGTTAAAAAGCTGTTCTGAAATAAAGCCTTGTCCATTGCATAACGATTTTAAAGAGATTCGAAATAAGATGCATCTCACCCTACAGTCGGCCACGATAGGGGAGTTCAATGAGAACTTGAATTTGGGGCTGAGCTATATTAAAGAGAGATAAAATTTTCGAAAATAAAAGATATTAGGGTCTTAATATATAAAATATGATGATTGTTGGTAGATGTAAGATCGTGAGTAGCTTATGCCTTGGTGCTTACCTGGTGGCAATACCTGCCTATGCTGAGATCCACTTTGGTCAGGCCGTTGCACTTTCGGTAGGAGTCGTTGCATTGGTGATGGCGCTGGGTTTGCTTTTTGTTGCAATCCTGATCAAAGACGTCGTACATAATTATCTGATCAGTAAAGTCAACCAGGGGATAAAGGATTATCCAAAATACCTTGAAAACCTTAGCAGCAGGCAGATCTCATTGCTGCTCGACCGGATGGTTAAAAAAGGGCGTGTAGGAGCCATTTTGTTGGTCATGCTGACTTTGCTGGATTTTCCCTCTCTGGCACAGTCGAGTCAGCCAACTGCGGGTTCACTACTAAGCCAGGGTGGTATTTTAATTACCATTGTATTGATTTCAATCCCTGTGCTGGCGGGTGTTATCTTCTTGTTTTTCAAGATCACCAACACATTAAACAGGTATAGAAACCAGCAGCGTGAGGCAGAAGCCGGGCGAGTGGCAGCATATCTGGATGGAATAGAAGGTAAGGATCTTGCAGCAACACTTCAACGCAGAAAAGATGCGCTGGATTTTGCATTGAGTCATAATGAACTATCGGGCGCATTACCGGCCAACGACCATAAAGGCTTGATCAACAATGTGGAACATGAGGCTTCACTTCCCTTCGTGGCACGTAAAAGAAAGGCGCACGTTCGCCCGAAAGTCGACCCAGAGCTTTCCAGGCTGATCACCTGGTTCATCATCACTGCGACGTTCTGGCTTGTTTTTGGGACAACGGTAGGAGAATATCTCGGAATAAAATTTGTTGCGCCCGACGCGGACCAATTCAGCTGGCTAAGCTTTGGGCGGCTGCGGCCGGTACATACCAACGCCGTTTTCTGGGGCTGGGCGTCATTAGCGATGCTGGGGTTGGGCAACTATGTCGTGCCCAGAGTGAGCAATACAAGCCTATTCAGTATAAAACTTGGCTGGTACACATTGATCCTGATTAACACGGCGGTGGTACTGGGTACATTGTCGTTGATGGCCGGCATCAATAATGGGGGAGGGGAGTACCGGGAATACATATGGCCGGTGATGCTGCTATTTGGCATTGGACTTCTGCTAACACTGATCAATTACTTCAAGACGGTCGCCAGCCGCACGACAAAGGAGATCTACATTTCAAACTGGTACATTGTCTCTTCGGTGATTTTCGGAATTGTGATCTCGATAGTCGCTTATGTACCTCTTTGGCAAAATGGGCTGGGTGAAACGATTATTCAAGGCTATTACATGCATCAGGGCGTTGGAATGTGGTTCATGCTTTTCACGCTCGGGATCGTTTATTATTTCCTGCCCCAGCAGCTTAATAAACCGATCTATTCGTATAGTCTGGGTATACTCGCTTTTTGGACGCAGATCCTTTTTTATACGCTTATTGGTACCCATCATTTTGTTTTTAGTGCAATCCCCTGGTGGCTGCAAACAGTTGCCATCGTCGGCAGTGTGGGCATGATCATCCCGGTGGTGGCTGGAACTACCAATTTTCTGCTGACCTTTAAAGGCGCATGGTATAAGATCACCGACAGTTATACACTTCCATTCTTTTTAACGGGTATCCTTTTTTACTTTACCGGTTCTCTGCAGGGAACCGCCGAAGCCTTCCGGTCTACCAATCTGCTCTGGCATTTCACTGATTTTACTGTCGCCCATTCCCATTTGACGATGTATGGCATTATTTGCTTTTTGCTCTGGGCAGGGATCTATGCACTCATGCCACGTATCACCGGGCAGGAGCCGCCGCAGATTACGGTTGGTGCGCACTTTTGGCTGGCATTGATCGGGCTATTGTTTTACACGATACCATTAATGTATGGAAGTACCATGCGCGGTCTGATGTGGATGGAGGCCAAGCCTTTTATTGACTCAGTCAGTTTCATGGCGCCGTTTTGGCTTTGGCGGGCAATTGGAGGAAGCCTGATGTGGCTCTCACACCTGTTTTTCGCTTATAATCTTTACCGGATGATGGTGGCGCCGGGCACGGTTGATATTAAGGAAACGGCATTTGAAAAGCTAAGATCTATTGATCGCGTGCCCTGAAATCGAGTAATATCTATCCCCCATTTAATTTGACATCATGGATTTTTTCGATAATCATAACAAACTATTTGGCGCTGCCTTCCTGCTCTTTATCGGCTTAACCGCTTTCGTGGCCGTATTGCCTGCCATTGATAATGAGCAGAACAATGCACCGCTGCCAGGTGCAGTGCCGCTCAGTGAGGCGGCGATTAGGGGAAAGGCATTGTATGTTTCCAATGGGTGCGTGGCCTGCCATACCCAGCAGGTCCGTAATGTGGATATGGACAAGGTTTGGGGCCAACGGCCCGGGCTTGCGGCAGACTATGCTTCCAACCGCCGCACGGATTTCTGGCGTAATACGGCCACCTTGATGGGTACTGAGCGGACCGGTCCTGACCTGACCTCGATCGGCAGCCGGCAGCCTAGCTGGGAATGGAACCTGGTGCATTTATATAACCCGCGCATTGTGATCAAGCAGTCCATTATGCCGGCATATCCCTGGCTGTTTGAAAGTAAAGCTGAGCCGGCAAAAGAGGATGTGGTGGTAAATGTTCCCGATGCGTTTCAAAGACAAGGGATGACTCTGGTAGCTACTCAGGATGCGCTGGACCTGGTCGCTTATTTACAATCATTGAAACAAACGGAACTCCCAGGCACGGCGGGACCTGCTGCCTTTTTATACGCAAAGCAGGAACAGAAAGCAGAAAGCACGGATCAATCCAAGCTGTCCGATACTGAAACTTCCGAAAATGGCCAGATGCTTTACGCCACGCATTGTCAGGCATGTCATCAGGAAAGCGGGGAAGGTTTGAAAGGCGCTTTTCCACCTTTGAAAGGTAGTATGGTCGTAGTCGATAAAGATCCTTCCTTAATCGTAAACATTATTATGCGGGGCTATGATGCCCGCCAGGAATACGGGGCGATGCCCGCTGTGGGAGCGAATGCAGATTTAAGTCCGGAGCAAATAGCCGCCATTATAAACCACGAGCGCAGCAGCTGGGGCAACAATGCGCCCAAGGTATCGGTGCAACAAGTAGAGCAGATTGTGCAGAAAATTAAGGAAATGCCTGTGCAATAGATGCTACGGCGGCATTTGTTAAACTTTAATGAATTCAGATTTGATATGAAAAAAGCCTTTTTGTTAACCGTTTTTGTCTTGATGGGCTTATTTGCTGCGGCGTGCCCGGTATGTGACCAGCGTCAGCCGAAGTTATTACAAGGCATTGCGCATGGATCAGGCCCGGAAAGCAACTGGGACTATCTGATTGTTTCGGTTGCCGCCATCATTGTGATACTGACACTCTTTTTCTCGGCAAAGATGTTGATCAAACCTGGCGAAAAGTCGGACGACCATATCAAAAGGCTTATTATAAACATTTAATGTTATGGAAGATAAAAGCACAGTTTTTCTTTTCCTGGATAAGGATCAAACGCCAATCGCTGAGTTTATCTCTCCTGTGAATTTTGAGCTGGATACCCGTAAAATGGTGGATGGCAAACATGAGCTGAAAATTATCAGTAAAGACCCGACAGGCAAAGAAGGTATCCGCATCATTCCTTTTGAGGTGAAGAACGGGCCTGCCATTGCCGTTGAAGGTATCACCGAGAATGCAGTGGTGGATGGGATTGTCCCATTAATGATCAATGCATACGGAAAAGGGGACCAGAAGCGGTTTCTGATTACCGGAAGTGAAACACCCCAGAGCATTCCGGCCTGGATCTGGATCCTGCTCATCGGCTTTTTAGGATGGTCGATGTATTACCTTATCCGATACATTAACCTGGTCAACATTTGAAATGAAAACAAAACAAGAGATACTCAGCATCGAGGACATCAAGCTTCTGGTCGATTCCTTTTACGCAAAAGTCAGGGCGGATACATTGCTATCACCGGTTTTTAATGAGCGGATCGGTGGTAACTGGCCGCAGCATATGGAAAAAATGTACAAGTTCTGGCAGACAGTGCTTTTGAAGGAGCATACTTATTACGGAAGCCCGTTTACGCCGCACGCCATGTTACAGGTTGACCACACGCATTTTGAAAAATGGATGGATTTATTTGTCGGGACCATTGACGAACTGTTTGTCGGCGAGAAAGCCCAGGAGGCAAAGTTTAGGGCGGAGAAAATGGCAGAAATGTTTGAATACAAAATGAAGTACTACCAAAGCGATCCATCCCGTGTGATTTTATGAGATCTGATAGTATGGAAACGACTGACCAAGATCTTGTAATAAACGTAAAGCGGATATATGAACCGGCCAGCAAAACGGATGGCTTCCGCATACTTGTTGACCGTTTGTGGCCCAGGGGATTAAAGAAAAGCCAGGCCGGCGTCGACATTTGGCTGAGAGAAATTGCCCCAAGCACCGAACTACGAAAATGGTTTAATCACGATCCGGAACGGTGGCCGGAGTTTGTTGCAGACTACAACTTTCAGCTCAACAAAAACAGGGAGATTGCCGGGCAACTTATCGCTTTGATCAAGCAGCACAAAAAAGTATCCCTCTTGTATGCTGCCCAAAATGAACAGTTCAACAACGCAATTGCGTTGAAATGTTTCCTGGACAAATTTCTGAAGCAGACCATCAATGAGTAAGATATTCCGGTAAGACAATGATTATCCATCCCATTTGTTTAGTGTTTTTACTTACAATTCTTTGTAGCTCCTGCGGAAGGGACCGGGACACATTGCGCCAAAGAAAGCCGAAGGTGGTCGAAACAATTGCTGATCTGGGCGCATTACCCCGGTATGTGACAGACCCGGAAGACAACCCTTCGACCCGGGAAAAGGTAAACCTGGGCCGGTTCTTGTTTTTTGACCCTATCCTTTCCGGGAGCAAAGACGTTTCCTGCGCCACCTGTCATCAGCCCGAGTTCAATTATGCGGAGTTCCTGGAAACTTCCATCGGGGTAAATGGGAGAGGTACTGGCAGCAAGCGACGATTTCTGGATCCCAATGATATTCCGTTTGTCAAAAGAAACTCTCAAAGCATTTTAAACACAGCTTTTAACGGCATAACCAATCACGAAACATACAGGCCGGAACTGGCCCCAATGTTTTGGGATTTAAGAGCAAAAGGCTTAGAGGAGCAGGCATTGGAGCCGATTAAAACACTGGAAGAAATGCGGGGCAGTGGTTATGCGGATCACCAGATCCTGGAGGAAATCATCGAGCGGATAAATAAGATCCCTGCCTATAATGAGCTATTTTCGAAAGCATTTCCCACAGATCCTAAACCAGTCACCCGGGTAAATTTAGCGAAGGCATTAGCATCCTACGAAAGGACGCTGATTGCCACCAATACCAGGTTTGACCAGTACATGCGTGGTGACAGCAATGCACTGTCAACTGGCGAAAAGGACGGGCTGAATGCGTTTTTAGTAACAGGCTGCGCAAAATGTCACTCGGGGCCCATGTTTTCTGATTATAAGCTACATACTCTGGGCGTGCCAGACACTGATAACCGGGCAGAAAGTGACTGGGGGATCAATCAGGATTATGCCTTCCGGACACCCACACTACGTAACCTGCGCTTTACTGCTCCTTACATGCACAGTGGCAAGTTTACTACCCTGGATCAGGTGTTGTTGTTTTATGAAGATGTGGCAGGAGGCAAGATCCTGAACCCGAAGGTGAAGGCCGGCAGCATTGATTCGCTTGCGACACACATGGACGTGAATTTCAAAGATATTTCAAGGATCGTCGAATTTTTGAATACGCTCAACGACGATTCCTTTGACAAAACAATCCCTGCAACTGTACCGAGTGGTTTACCTGTGGTAGGTCTTTGAACACAGAGAGAAGTCAACAAAAGCGTTAATACAAATCAAAGTCAAGTACTTATAAATTTGGAAGAAGAACTAAAAAGCACAATTCTCTTTACGCTAATCTACGGAAATGAAGAATATCAGGTCCAGACCCGGGAAAGGAAATATTTGTCTTTGATGGCGTTGATTTCGGATTGTATGAGTATTTCCGGATTCGGGCTTTGCTGTGGCATGGGGAGCTGCGGAACCTGTATGGTGCAAATAGATGGCCGCTGCACCTTAGCCTGCCAGGTTCCTATTGACGATTGGCTTGCTAATTCAAAAATAATAATTGAGCCTTCCATTTTTTGAACATTTTAATACTCTTTAACCTAACAGCTGCCCTAACCCTTTCGGGTTTTGGTCCCTTTCTGAACTCCCATTCTGCATCATGATGTGTAAAAATGGGTGGCGTTTTTTGGAGTCAACTCAGGCAAGATGTCTTAACCTAAAATTAGAATGCTTTTAATGTATAAATCGTTGGAACGTGAAATCGGGATGACGCATTTCTAACATCTTTTCGCTAGATACTCATTGGGCCTCGGACGCATAGGCAAACATCTTTTGTTCGTAATCGTAAATAGCGGCTTGTATGGTTTCGTAATTTTCACTTGTCAAGATTATCCGCTAACACAGAAGCGTCCATCAGGCCGGTATTTACCCTTTGACCGGCAAAGGGCTGCATCCAATTAGCGTAATCGGTAAAGGTCGATCAGCCTTCCAAGGCTTATTTAACGGAAGCCTTTTGGTTGGCAAACCAAAAAGGGTGGATGTAGCGTTGAATAATAATTGATGATAAGGCTGACCCCAATCCATGAATCTTTTAAAAAGAAACATTTGGATACGACCCGGCTTTCTGAAATTTGTCCGTGATCATCAATTCCATTTTTATAGTCAATATTCAATGTTTAAATACGTTATTTTCGATTTCGATGGAACCGTGGCCGATTCCTATGAAGTTTTTATCTCTGTTTATAACCAAATAGCTGCAAAAAAAGCTTACCGGCAGATCGAATCTGGCAACTTGCAATACTTGCGAAGCCTTACCATTCCGGAGCGTTGCAAGTATCTCAATGTCCCCATGTATAGAATTCCGTTGATAGCATCGGAATTCTTGTCGCTATACAAAACAGAGCTTCAGCAGGTGAAACTCTTTGACGGGATCAAAGAGTTGCTGGTAGGGCTTAACGATTTAGGCTGCCAGACAGCAATCATCTCGTCTAATACTGAACAAAATATTACACGTTTTCTTTTATCTAATAATGTCGAGTCTATCAGCAAAATTTATTGTAAGGCCAGCCTGTTTGGGAAAGATAAACTGATCGCCAAATTTCTTAAAAAGTATGACCTCTGTGCTAACCAAGTCCTCTATGTAGGAGACGAAACGAGGGACATTATCGCTTGTCAAAAAGTGGGTGTCAAAATTGCCTGGGTTGAATGGGGTTATGACAATAAAGAAACAGCCGCTGCCGCTAGGCCAGACTATCTGGTAGCTAGCGCAGGAGAAATTTTGAACATTGTGAAAGCAAGTTGAATTAATATTCATCCGACATTACCCTTTATTTCTTATCTTTTTAATCTGCCGCACGTTCCCTGCTGTCCAACGCTTGATCTTCCGCAGCTGGTTTACCAAATCCCTGATAGTACGACATCGGGGGGCAGCATCCGGCATATCAGAGGGCATTTCTAAATCCTTTAGTCCAGCAGCAGTAGCCGTATACCTAAAGTCAGTAGGATTTTGGGTGTTTGGAATACTACATGTAAAGTTTTCAGTGTAGTAAGACAGCTCTTAGCTTGATTCGTTACGTACAAACTAGAAGGGTCTCCCCTTTTAAAGTAATTCCTACTCTTTCAGATTTGTATGGCTGGCAACGGAGCAAAAGGTTCAGTCTCTTTCTCCCATTGTGCTTTGTATCCGTGTTCACGAAAACGGTGGTGGCCGTTGCAGAACTCAATGAAAAACAGCCTAAATCCTTTCCATAACTGCCTGGAATTTTGTAACTTCAGGAATGCAAGGAAGAAAAAACTACTCCGAAAAGCTGTTCATGAACTTCCAGTTATCCGAGCGGATTCCAAAGGATAATTTTTATCGGAAGTTGAGAGAATCTCTGGATTTGAACTCCATTTACAAAGAAACCAGAGATCTGTATGGAAGCACCGGGAACCCGTCCATTGACCCGGTTGTATTCTTCAAGCTTATGCTTACGGGTTACCTGGAAAACATAACCTCTGATCGTAAACTGGTCGATCACTGCTCGATGCGCATGGA
>NZ_FUZA01000020.1 GCF_900167945.1 Dyadobacter psychrophilus | reverse complement strand
GGCTTTAAAGCTTTTTTTCGATGATTTCTCTTGCAAGTCTGTGATCAAGCGCTAATTCCGCATACATGTGTTTAAGCCGACGATTCTCCTCCTTCAGTGCTTTCAATTCAGAAAGCTCCGAAGCCCCCATACCGCTATACTTTTTGCGCCAATTGTACAATGTCGCTTTTGATACGCCATTTTCACGGGCCACGTCGGCCGCTAGTTTGCCCGAATCCAAATCTTTGAGGATTTTGACGATCTGTGTTTCTGTGAATGTTTTTCCCTTCATAGCGGATTAAAATTAGAAAATTAGTCTAATTCATCACTGCTCTATTTTTGGGGAAGCGTACAATGAGACAAATCAAATTCCATCAGACGTTTATAAAGCTATTTACGCTGATTACACTATGCGCCTTCGCATTTAGTTTCACGATGAAGTTCGGATTGGACAGTTTTGCAATCTATTTAAATGATAAACTCGTCTTAAAGCAATCGGTTAACCAACCTTTAAATTTAAGGGTACTACAACTGAGTGAGGCGAAGGAAGACGACCAGTTGCACATTAATTATACACATTGCACCATAAAAGGTGGCGCGGGTACTGCGAGAAGCATTATCATCAAAGATGAGACAGGCAATGCCGTTAAAAAATGGACATTTGCAGATGCTACCGGATCGGATTTAAACATGACAATACCAGTGAAAGAGCTTCTGGATTTAGAAAAGACGAATGCCAGTAAAGAGCTCAGCCTTCATTATACAGCTCGAGAGCTTCCTATTGGCGAAATGCTGTCAATGCTTCGCCATCGCCGTTGAGCACATTGTAGAAAAAAATCCTTTTCCAGATCTGGCAAAGTAGATCGAAGGGCACTGGAATATTCTGATGCATATATTTAAAGCGATGCCAGGAATTCAGTGACCTTCGACTTTCATAAATTATCCGTTTTTAGAATTCAATTTGTCCACGGATTTCTCCACCTGGATAGATGATGTTATGGATATTGAAATAATACATGCCATTCAGTAAGTCAGTTTCATTAATGGCGGTTCCGTCAACCAAAACCGACCCAGAATATTCCCCTTCAAGTTTCTTCGGAATTAGAGAGAAAAAATCATGCTTAATAGGAGCATTTGTGCCTCTGGCAGCTGTTCCGTGAATGTGCGCTCCGGTTGGGATGCTAGTCAGGTTTTTCCAGGTGAGATAATAGCTGAGCACTTTTGTATTCTTATTGTAAGAGACATCTGCTGTGCCCATTGCAAGGGTATTTTTAGCAGGCACTTCTTGCATTACATCAATGGACAAACCTTTTTTGCTGATAATATGCGGCTGATTGTAAAACTCTATCTGGCCTCTGATCTCGCCCCCGGGGTTAAGAGGTGTATGAAAATTGAAATAATATAGGCCATTCAACAAATCCGTCTCATTGATGGCAGTGCCGTCTACCAGCACACTACCAGAGTAAGTACCTGTTGTTGTCTTAGGGATTAATGCAAAGAAATCGTGTTTAATGCCTGCATTAGCGCCACGCAATGCAGTACCATGCATGTGCGCTCCTGTGGGCAAACCAGATAGGTTATACCAGCTAATCGTATAACTAAGAAGCTTCGTAGTCTTGTTATAGGACACATCAGCCCAACCATAAGCCTCGCTATCCTTTACAGGGAATTCCTGTTCAGGGCTCAAAAGTAATCCCTTTTGTTCGATCACATCGCTTGGTAAATTATGATCTTCACAGCCTGAAAATACTGTCAGCAGTAACAGTAGCGGCAATAATTTTGATAAATTTTTTTTCATCAGTTCTTCTTAGTTTAGTTATGATATTCAATAGGATTGTCATAAAGTTAAGATTAATGATGACATAAAACTAGAATTTTGGCGTCTCAATATTGCCTTTTCTAATAAATAACCAGCCTGTCAAAAAACCGCTCAAAATCCCTACTAGTCAGCTCGCAGCCTTTCTATTGGATTTGCCGTGGCAGCATTATAGACTTTTGATCCGATAATCAGAGCGCAGCAAAGCATGACGCTCAGAAATGTGATCACATAAGGCCCTGGACCGGCATCGGGATGGTATTTGAAAATAAATTGGAAGATAAATTTATTGGTAAACAAGTAGCCGAAAACAGAGCCAACTACAAACGCAAGTGATAAGATACGCACAAATCGACGGTTGACGGACCCGATTATTTGCAGCACCGAAGCACCCAGAACCTTGCGCATTCCGATTTCTTTACTGCGTTTGTCGATGTTTAGGGAGATTTGGGCAAACAAGCCGGACGCGGAAAGAAGAAATGTTACAATGGCCAGGAAAAACGATATGGATTTGAAGGCCTGCGTCATCCGCAGCTCTTTTTCAATCAGATCGGATTGCAAAAACGCACGGTAGGGCACATTGGGAGCGACTTTGTGCCAGGTTGACTGCAGATACTTAGTGACCCCGGGTAATTTGTCTTTATCTGCCCGCACGACCACATATTTATAATCTTCTGGTTTTGCCAGGCGCAATATACAAGGCGGAACAATGTCGTGTAACCCAAATTCCTTGTAATCATTAACCACGCCAATAATGGTGTAACGGGCACTGTCAAGAGTAACTTGCTGGCCGAGCGGCTGGCTGAGTCCGGACCGTTCAACGAAGGTTTGATTAACCAGTATTGACACATCCGCATCGGCTTCACCGTCATGAAATTGACGTCCATCCACTAAGCTTATTCCCATCGTTTTTAAATATTGTTGTCCTCCCACTTGCGCAATTTGAGCTTGGACTTCGCCTAGCTTTGTTTTTGCAGTTTGTGTATAGGTGCCGTCACTGATTTGCTGCGTACTACCACCCACACTTTTTATTTCAGGATTAGATTGAATCGCCTGGCTCAACGCACTGTATTGCAGCGCATTGCTGACTTGGACAACCGCAACTTCGTTGATCGCATATCCGTAATCGGCCTTTTGCTGGAAAGCTGCATTCTGGGTCATGACAATGCCGACTACCAATGCAAAACATGACAAACTAAACTGGGCAAGGAGCAGAAATCTTGTGAAACGGTTGGATGAACCAAGTGATGTTTTCCCTTTGAGAATACGTACAGGCTGAAACGAACTGACATACAGCGCCGGATACAACCCGGAACAAATGGCACTGACAACTGGAACCAGGATCAGGAAGATCCAAAACCCAAAATCTTTACTGAGATCAGGCGAAAGGTCAATCCCGGTGAGCGCAATCATGGTAGGTGTAAGCTGACTAACAAATAATAAGCCCAATGTTGACGCCAGAAGGCAAAGAATGATGTTTTCTGTTAAAAATTGCCAGATCAGTTCCTTCCTTAAACCCCCGATCACTTTTCGAATGCCAATTTCTTTCAACCTGCCGCTGGCGAATGCGATGGAAACATTTGTAAAATTGAAGCAAGTTATAATCAGAATAAAGATGGACATAATCACAGGGACGATCACAAGAACGCCCCGCGGGTTGGAATTTAACTGGCTTCCATATACGTAACCCGGCATGTCGATGTCTGAACTTGTTGCCAAGCTCGAAAACGGCTGTAATGAAAAACCTTCCAGCAGCCAATCTTTATGGTTGTTGTTATGGGGCGCCAGTAACGGCATCAGATTGGAGATGACCAGGCGGGCCGCTTGCTCATTTTCCAATTGTACAAATGTTGTAATACGCGTAGCATTAGACCAATCATCAGCCTGTACCTTTCCATTGGCAAAACCGTTTTCAAATGTGGTAATTATATCGAAATGAATGCTTGAATTTTCAGGGATTTTCTGTGTTACAGCGGCCACCCTATAAACTTTGTTGTTCCCATCGGCCCCTATCAGCGTAAGGGACTGGCCAACAGGCATCCTTTTTGGGAAATATTTTTCTGCCAGGGATTGGCTTATTATTACCTGGTCCGCTTTCTCAAAGCCAGATAGGTTTCCATATTTCAATGGGAAATTAAAGAAGTCAAATAACGCCTTGTCGGTATAATGAATGCGTTCGTCAAAACTTGCATCATTATGCTTAACAATAACGGAAGCACTGCTTACCCGAGCAAGTCGCTCTGGACCGGCAAAGTCTTTTTGCATACTCTGCGCCAATGGCAAAGGCACAACGCCCCAGGTCTGCTTTGATCCATCTACCGTCCGCTCGCTGTTTAGCCGGTAAATGTTTCCTGCATTTGTATGGTTTTGATCATACTTTTCGCGGTAATTGTAATTAAGGTAAGCGAGAATGCAGCAAGCTATGGCAAAACCTAATCCTGCGACGTTGAGCATCACATAGATCTTATTCCTCCAAAGTACCCGAAAAGCAATCTTAAAATAATTTGAGAACATAATTTAATAAAATCTGGTGTAGATCACTCTGAAAGGCTAGGTAAACATTAATGGCATTTTACAAAATTACAATTAGCATACCGGATATTAGAAAGTAGCCTGATGTCCTCCTTTGGGCTACTTTCATAATAGTTGATGTTCAGAAGCGGACATACAAGTGTCCGCTTTATGTTTTATAGATCAGGGCAATTCCGCAAACGCCTTACTGCTTACTGTTTTTATTTGCTGGAAGCGGTTTGGGATTAGCTGTGGTAGGAATAGGACCTGACTGCTCGGATTTTACAGGTGCTTCTGGCTGGCCTGGATTCACGCCCAGTTTCTCCAATATCAAATTTGTAACATTATTTTCTTCAGCAGATGCAAATAATATGAAAGGCACTGTTCCTTCGCCGCCATCCATGTTAATGATATAAGCGTAAGCATTCTCTTTACCAACCTGTTGAATAGCAGCGTTAACTTTTGTTTGAATGGGGGCCATAAGCTGCTGCTGCTTATCTTGTAGTGAGTACTGCGCTTTACTGCGCATTTCCTGAATACGTGTTTGTAAGTTTTCCAATTCCTTTTCTTTATCTGCCCGAATAAGATCTGTCATTTGACTGGCTGTTTTCTGATAATTATCAGCTTTTCCTTGAAATTCCTTTATGGATTCATCGATTGCTTTTTCAAGCTGGCTCTTAGTAATTTCCAGTTGATTCTGCATGGCTTTACTTTCGGGTAACCTAGCCATTACCACATCGACATTTGTATAACCTATTTTTGGAAAATTGGCAGTCCCTGTTACTTGGCTTGAAGCTTGGAAATGGATGGAAATCAGCCCAGCAAGTAGGCCTATCTTTGTCAAATGGGTCATATAAGTGAATTTTTATTAGAACTAAAGCCTGTCTCGGATCACCAGGTTAATTAATTGAAGCATCAATAACGCGCGTAATGCAGCGGATCGTTATTAAGCTTATTAGCTATTAAGTGCTGATTTACAGTAAGCCAGAAACTATTATAGTTTGCTTGATTTTCCAGTTGAACACGCAGGTTGCGTAGTTCCCTTTCCTGTTGGGCCTGCTCAAACATTTGTAGCAGGGAAGGAAGCTCATCATTTCCTTTTTCCATAACAGGCGTGCTTTGTTGGACAAACCGTTCATGGTCATTAGATCTATTATGTGACAACTTAACAGGCTTCCTGATAAAAACCCTTGCTTGTGCTGCTATCGGTTTTTGTGGCTTTGAGTTAGAGAATACAAGGTAGGATGCTTCACTTTTGCTTACGGGGACAGGCTTTTTAACTTTGGGAATACTGCTTACTCGGGAATTGATATCATTATATCGATTAATGCTATCGGCCGTAAAAACGATATATGCCACCGCAAAAATTACCATTGCTGCTATGGAATAAGAAAGCAAAACCAATCTTTTCCTCCTTCGTTTCCGTGCCAGGTAGAGATTCCAGAACTTGTCGGAATCCCAATCCAGGTCGGCTTCAACAGAAGTATCGGTTAGCTCTCTGATCTTATAAGACAAGTCTTCGCTTTTCATAACTTGGATCTAAGTCGATTATCCTTTTTTGCAGCATTACTTTCGCTTTGCTAAGCTGTGATTTTGATGTGCCCAGGCTGATTCCTAACATGTCGGATATTTCAGAATGCGAGTAACCTTCAATCTCATACAGGTTAAACACTGTTCGGTATCCAACGGGCAACCCAGCGATAACTTCCATGATACTCTCCGCAGTCAGGTTATCAATGATAATTTCGTCGAGTTGGTAACTTTCCACTTCAAGCTCCTCCAACATTTTAAAAGGTTTTCCCCTTTTTATGATAGCAAGGCACTCGTTAACAACGATCCTTTTTATCCAGCTTTCAAAGGTTCCCACCGATTCAAATTCGCACCGACCCATCTTTTCAAGCATAATAAAAATAGCATTCGATACGCTGTCTTCCACTTTTCCCTTATCGGAAAGGTATCTTCTTGCAGTACGGTGCAGTACTTTCCCATAGGCATCAAAAAGCTTCCGCTGCGAACAGACGTCTCTTTGCTGAGCTTGATGAATAATGGAGAGCGTAATCAATGTCGCTTGCGAATGTTCTCTTGGTAAGAAGAATCCGGGAGCACAAAAGGTTGCCTGATGGAACATTTTTTTTTAATGGGGTAGCACTGACACCTATTTAGGCAACGGGTGGTCAGTAACCCATCTGACCTCCGACGGCTTGGTTACACATTGCGATCTCGTTGAAAAATAATAGCTATTTAAAGCGAATTATGAAGCTACTTCGTTACTGGCCATAATTTTTCACCCCGATGCCGCTTTCCGCTAATTACTTGTTAATGTGGTTTTACTTTAAATTAAAAAACATGAAAAAATTATTTGTGTGTATTCCAGCTATCGTCCTGGTATTATTTCTACTGAATGCTTTTGTGCCAAAAGAAAAGGAAGCAAAAAAGAAATCGGTGAAAGAGGGCAAATCAGCGGAGATTGTCAACATCATCTTTAAATCTATTGATGGCGGACAAACCTGGCAGGACATCAGCAAAGGGCTGCCTGAAAAATTGCATAGAGAAGGTATACGGGGAAATGGTTTCTTTACAAATGACCGTGGGCTTTATTTACGTGCTGGAAATGGGGTTTATCACAGTGAGCCAAATGCAACAACAGCTTTCTGGACGAAAGAGATTTTCCCTGGCGATCAACGTAACATTGTCCCTGGCAAGAATGGGATACTTGCGTATAATATCAGGGGGCAATTTCTAAAAAAAATAAACGGAACGAGTGATTGGTCGCCCATGTATACGAGTTTTCAAGAGCAAGCCGTACGCTTAGACAGCACGATAGATTGGATGTACAAGACTTATAAAGAGAGAGAAGTACGCACCGTTTTTGAAACTGCCCGGGGCACAGTTCTCATTGGCTCCAACAACAGTCTTTTTAGATCCACTAACAATGGAAAAACGTGGAAGCAACTGCATGTTGGAAACGGCAGAATGAAATTGGTAGAGTCAAACGGTGTACTCCTGACTACCAGCAAAGATGGGATATTAAGATCGACCGATGATGGTCTAAATTGGGACCGTGTGATTAGTGAAGGGGGGCTTGGCATCGCTGTGGAACGTATTGATGGAGGATTTGCTGCCATAGTAAACAACCCGACAACTCAAACAAACAGCATACACATTTCAATGGATAGTGGAAAAACCTGGAATGCCATAGGCGAAGAGCTTCAACCTTCCCGGAGTAGTTTATTAATGAAAGAAATAGGCCTACTTAAATCTTTGCCGGAGATTTTATCAATCAAACAAATGGGTAAATATTTAATATGTGGCCGCTCAGATGGTATATTTCGGTCTTCTGATATGGGCCAAACATGGAAAAAACTATTACTTCCTGCCGTAGAAAATTATGGCTTCAATTTATCTGTTTCTGGCAACGTGATGTATGTCATGCCAAATAAAGGGTGTTGAAAAACTCCAAACTCAGAAACAATGTGTATTGCTGATTATAAACTGATCATTACCAAGGTTGCGTATGCTGTTTGGTGATATCCAAAGTTACAGGGAACATGACCATTGAAGGTATCACGAAGGCAGTTACTTTCCCAGCCAAAATGCATTTTAAGGATGGAATGGATGGAAACGTTAAGGATATAAAAGGGCCGGTCCGCATTAAACTTATCCAAACATAGCGGTATGTATGGTATTCTTTGGCGCGTACGCTTCATCCCGAAGCCGCTTAAACCGCCAGTTCCCACCGGTCCTAAATACTTAGAGCCAAATTCAATATTTCAGTGATCGTATTCACCGGTAGGTCTATGCAAGGATCAATCGGCAGGATCTTCATTTTTGAACGGTTTTCGGCGATCAAATCAGGATGATTTACTAGATTTCCTTGAACGATTCCCAGATAGGGCCAGCCAGTCTTTTTATTAATCCATATATAACAAACTCTTTTTCCATGATTGTTATAAAACGGCATACTATATCGCCAGACCTCATTTATATCCGGACTGAACTTTAAAATGAATGCGCGCAATGCATTAAGGCAACCGTTGACAGGCTCTGACTTGGAATAAAAAAAATCATCGATGGCACGAATCATGGTAGCTTTTGAATCAAAATGAGAAGGGATCTTTAAGAGTAACAATAATTTAATAGATAGTCAATCAAGTAGTAAACTGCCATTGTTTACTAATGATATTTGACATACTCATTTAAAAAAGACCCATCATCAAAAAGATCAATGATGGCATATCCGGGACTGGTTTGCTTGTATTTTCCCATCCAATAGTTGCCGGAAACCGCGCCATTGCAGCAGTAGGCAACGTCATTATACATAACGCGGTCCAAAAGATGGATGTGGCCGCTTACGGCTAGTTTTACGTTATCATGACGGTTGAATAATTTGACAATTTGTGCGGAATCAGTGTGCATCCAACTACCGGGAACGACCCATTGGTTATCTTTCAGATTATCGCCGTCAAAGAACACACTTGCAGATAAGATTGGAATGTGTGAGGCAACCAAAATGGGTGTATTCGAGGGTGTGTTATTTAAATCTTCTCTTAACCAATCCATTTGTGCTTCATCAAGCCTGGCAAAATAGCCTTTTCCCTCCGGTCTGCAATGAATGCTATCCAGCAGTATAATATGCCATCCGTTTTTATCAAAGCTGCTGTAAGATTTCGCTATTTTTGATTCATCCATCGCCCACTTTTTCCCGTCAGAAAATGAGGCTGTCGGTGGGCACCATATATCGTGGTTGCCAATGCAGGAAACCATAGGTGTGCTATTTTCAGACGTTAGCACTTTGTTGTAAAGCTCCCATTCCCTGGCTGCCTTATCCTTTGAGATGCCGCTGGACCCCATCACTGAGTCACCGGTATTGAGGATCAGGTCAGGCTTGACCTCTAAATTTTGGAGGTGTTGGAGACATTTTGCAAATCCTCTGGCCGCCCACAGATGGGGCTGAACATGAATGTCTGTCAGATGAGCGATGCGCAATACGCGTTTTGGGGTCGGGGAGAAAGCACTGGAACCGGTAGAGATAGAATATCCGCCAACGGCCATTCCAAGCGTTTTCAAGAGGTTTCTTCGTTGCATGGAGCATTATATGTGTGCTTCGCAAATATGTTTTTTAAATGTGAACCCTATATTATTGGTGGGTTATCAAATCGAGAATATTCAATCACCTGCCAAGCATTTACTCATGGCAATTGTCCTGCCCAGCCGATCCCGCCAAGGATGTGCCGCATTGCATTCGGGTCACTGAAAGTTTGCGCGTTATGACCTAACGCGGTGTAAAACATTCTTCCATGACGCAATTGATGCGTCCATGAAATGGGGTGATCACCGCTCATTTTGCGCCAAATCGAGTTGTATGAGTTTTCATTCAGACTTAATAATACCTGGAACCCGGGTTTGCCGCGTATATTATTTTGAAAACTATACCATTCATCGGCTTTGTGCCATTTTTTTGGCAGCCCTTGATTTATGGGATGCTCAATGTTTTCCGTTACAAGCTCGGCTTGGGGCGTATGAGGCAAAAAAGTATGATCGCGAAACAAGGTTCCAAGCAAATAACGATACCATTGCCAATGGTGCTCAGTATCGGAAGCCGAATGGATTCCTGCAAAGCCGCCGCCATTTTCAATATATTTCTCAAAAGCAATCTTTTGGCGATTGTTAAGTATTTTTCCTGTCGTCGAAAGGAAGACAACAACCTTGAAGCGGCGCAAATGTGTTGAGTCTATATAAGCAGCATTTTCAGTCGAGAAGACTTGCCAGCCTTTGTTGGCACATTCCTTTGTGATTGCCGCTATTGCCGGCTCAATTGAATGATGTCGAAAGCCATTGGTTTTACTGAAAATTAAAATGCCACCGTGACTTTTCGGTAAATGAATAGAGAGATCACCAGTTTGTGCGAACAGTGATTTGGAAGAAAAAATCCCTGAACTCCGAAAAGTATAACACGCAATGGCCAATGCCAACAGGCAAAACAGAAGTGTAAGGCATACGGGCCAGTCAAAGAGTTTCCGAGAATTATTGGGCCCAGGTGCTGCCATGACTAGTGCATTATTTGATAATTCTACGAAGGTAAACGCGCTGTCTGCGCAATGGCCGCTTTTTGCTTCTCCGGCAAAAGCCTGTTTAAAAGTCTTTCTATAAATGGGATCATAGGTAAGAACAGTGAATTTTACATGAAGCCGATCACGCCTTTGCTACTGCGGTCATGTCAAGCATAAAATTGTGCAGCTCAGTATTTTTGACAAACGGTTTGAGCGTTTCACTACCCGGCCCGAACATCGCCAGTTCCACATAGTCTGCTGAATGATCCATTCCGGCCCAGCCAATTCCTGTATAATGCGTCTGAATGCTGGCCAATTCCCGGAAGAGCGGTTTATTGGCAATGTAAAGGCCGGCTTCATTTTTGTTTCCGAATCGGGCCAGGATTTTCTCGGCTTCGGATTGTTTGATGGCATAACCTTGTGCGAATTCGATGCGCTCGATAAGTTGTGCCGTTGTTGGTTTAGTATCCAGCTCACCCAGGATCCAATTGTTGGTATGCTTGAAGTTTTGCAGCAAATCAAACTGCCGGTCCCCTCCAAAAAGTCCGGGATTTGCATTTCCATGATCCGTCGTAATGATCACGAGCGTTTCCTTGTCTCTCGCAGCAAAATCCAGTGCTACCTGAATGGCCTGGTCAAATGCAATCTGGTCATATAGCAAACCGCCTGCGTCATTTGAATGTGCTGCCCAGTCGACTTTCCCTCCTTCGATCTGAACCGCAAATCCCTTCTGATTTTTGGATAGCAGATCAAGCGTTTTGCGCGTCATTTCCGCTAGCGTCGGGATTGTTTCTTGAAGATTGGCATTTTGGAATGTGTCGAGTGCGTAAGGAAGGGCGCCTTCGCAATACACACCCATGATGGGTTTTTGCGTATTTTCTAGGCCAAGCATCGCATCGCGGGTGCGTGCCACAGTGTATCCTGCCTGTTCGTAAGCGGCAAAAAGGTCCGTCTTATCTTTGCGTTTTTCTGCCAGAAAAAATTCGGCGCCGCCACCCATCATCACATCAAATTTCAAATCCAGATATTGGGAGGCAATTTCTGATTCATCTCCACGAGACTTATTATTGATGCAAAATCCAGCCGGAGTGGCATGTGTGATCGTTACGGAGGTAACACAGCCCACGGATTTTCCAGCTTCCTTGAATTTTTGCAAAATCGGTTTATTGAAACTCCCGTCAGCATTTACATTCAAATTTCCATTTGGAACTTTTTTGCCTCCTCCCCATGCCGAACTTCCAGCTGCAGAATCTGTTACGAGTGCATTGAAGGAAGATGTTTCCATGAACGCCCGGCGCCCGGTTTGTTCTGCATAAAGCTTCATCCAGCTGCACATGCGCCCTTCTTTTCGGTTCATGAGCAGGTCTGCCATATTCAAAGTTCCGGTACTCATGCCGTCACTGACCATGAAAATGATGTTTTTAGCACTTTGTTTTCGTTTTGAAAACGCTTTCTCATCACGCCGCTCTCCAAAAAGTGTCATATGCCCGGCAAGAAGCCCGGCCGAACCATTTGTAAAAAAGTCCCTTCTGTTCATTTGAGGCTTAATAAGTGTACATTTTAAACATACTGCAAAAATAATCGAGCTTGTATTAACGTCAGGTTAAGGTGTTGGTGCGCATGTGAAGAAAGTGTTATCCATGTAGCGTTTCTTTGCCAATGCCGTGATTGACCCTTTGATGATAAATGAATATCCTGCATACGATCAGTGATAAATCGCTTACCTGAACGCTTAATTCTCGCGATGCTACAAATGCAAATTTATCATATTGTTAACCTGTGGTTTGCCTGGGAGCTTCTGTGTAAATTTGCCCTTGCCACCACACAGTGGCAGATATGATTTATGAGAAAATCTTCGCAATGCAGGCTATTGGCATATCTGATCAGCAATTTGAGCAGGCCGTTTCAGAATTCAAGCAAATAACAATTTCATCAGCCTTGTTATAAACATATAAAGCTAAAACATTATGGACGATCAGATACAGGAGCAAGAGCAAACCTGCGAGCAAGAAGGGCCGGGCTACTTTTTAAATTCGGGAGTTACAGATAAAATGAGGGGGTCGCTGGTAGCCATTTATAGTCAACTTCTGGTTGTAAAAAAGCAAAGCTTTTTCCAAATCCAGCCTTTGTGGCCAGAAGCTTTCATTGAATTGAATGACAAAATAAATGAGGCGCTTAAAAAAGGTTCAACAACACATTAATTTTGAATGTTAAAAAAAATGAGGCTGCCCGATTCGGAGCAGCCTCATTTTCATTTTGGGTGGAATTAATATCCTTGATTTTGTACCAAAAATCCTTCGTCGGCGGAAGCTCCGTCGATGGCTCGCTGAGGGATTGGGAATAGTCGCTTGTCGACGCTCTTATCCGTTTTTCCTGTCCAGGTGCCTTCATATTTTCCAAAACGGATCTGATAATTTCTTCTGAAAGCTTCCCAATACAATTCAAATCCCGACTCACGGAATAGGATGTCCAGGTCAATTTTAGTCAGCGCTTTTGGAGTCTGGGCTGGCCGGGCATTTCTTGAAGTCCTTAATGTATTGATATCAGCCAGAGCACCTGCATTGTCGCCATTTCTCAGCTTCGCTTCGGCACGCATCAGGTAAATTTCTCCGAGCCGAATCAATACCAGGTCGACACTGCTGTAACTGCAGCAATTGTTACCGGTATGGCTAAACTGATACTTTGAAAACCGGTAGCCGGTGTTATGCAAGCTGCCCGGGCCTGTAAAATCTACATTGAGTACATGGTTTACATAAGTCAGGTTGGCTCCGCTGGTTCTTTTGTTGATCACCGGATATATCCTTACTTTGCCGTCGGCAGATTTTAAAATATTACCGCTTCCGTCTTTTCTGGGACCCCAGATAATTCCGCGCAAAATCCCTCTGTCCATTTCAAATTTCGTGGCATCTACGGAATAATAATGCTCGGCATCATTCAAAGGCGTAACGCCCGTTAAATTTTTCAAGTTTTCAGGAACAATCGTATTTTTCTTGAAAAAACGTGCATCAGCGTCGGCTGGATCTACATTGCCATTGGCATCCACCCAGGTTTGATAAAAGTCGGGCGTTGCTGCGACTGCATCTGTTCCGCGCGTGTTTGGGAACTCCGGTCTTGGGATCTGGTCACCGGAAATCGACCAGTACGCCCAACGCTGTTGGTCTGTTTCCAAAACCCCCCGCTGGTCGAGTGCAAAAATGAGCTCTTTATTAGTATGGTTCTCGTCGCTGAACAGATCGAAGTATTCAGGAGACAGGGCATAGGGTCCGGCAATAATCTCATTGGTATATTTAATCACCTTATCCATATCCTCCTTACTGAACTCAGGCTTACCATACGGATTACGATAGACGGCCGCATTCAAATATAGACGCGCCAGCAATGCCTTCACTGCATTTTGGTTTAACCTGCCCGGATCATTTTCCTTACGGATTAGGTCAACCACCGTTAACAGCTCGCTTTCGAGATAAGTAATTGCTTCCTGGCCTCTGAGGACCTGAGACACCTCACTGGAAAGCTCTTTTTTGAAAACCAGGCCCCAGTTGTCCAGTGCCAGCATATTGAGGTACGCCTTCATGGCAACCATTTCATAGTAACCTGCCTGCGCACCTGCATTACCGGCTTTACCTGCTTCGTTTAACCGTTCCGCAGCAATAACCGCTCTTGACAAAGTAAGCGTAATTTGCGTCCATGTATCGCCTACGAGCCCATTACTTGGGGTCATCAGGTGCTGGTGAACTGCGATGAACTTACCACCATCATACCAGTCGGTGCCGCCTCGGTAAGGAAGGATACCTTCATCAGAAGCGACCTCTTGCAGTCCGAATTGGTTTGTATGCAGCCATACACCGGAGCGGAGAAGGCCGTAAACCGGGGCTATGGAGCCGCTTACAAGTTGGGCCTGGCCCGTTCCTGTAAGCGATTCGTCAAGAATATCCTCCTCCAAATTGGTACAACCAATAAAGGCCAGCAGAAATCCCACTGCCGTCAACGCTCTATAAAATCCTGTATTTTTCATTATGATTTGATTTTCAACGAATCGTAGCTAATCGTTTTTGTTTTATTAAAATGTCACATTCAAACCAAGCAGGAAAGTTCTTGCTCTTGGATAAGTAAAGCGGTCGATCCCAAATGTCTGAATGCCGCCGGAAGCCGATCCCGTATTCACTTCGGGATCAAAACCTGAATAACTGCTGACAACAAACAAATTCTGACCGGTTAATGTAAGACTGGCACGTTGAATGGCGTTCGCCAGCTTGGTTCCTGTCAGGTTCAGATTGTAAGCAAGAGTAGCATTATTCAATCGCATGAAAGAGCCATTTTCCAGATATCGGGTAGATACAACATTGGCATTGCTCAACGCCTCATTTGGGTATTGCGTGGCAAAATCAGTTGTATTGTTGGATTTGGCCAATAATGCCCTGCTGAACAACGTCATAGTCGTGTGGTTGTAAACCTTATTGCCGGCTACACCGTTAAAATTCAAACCCAGATCAAAAGACTTGTATTTTAGATTCAGGTTATATCCATAAATGATTTTCGGAATAGCGCTGCCGACCACAACACGGTCATTATCTAATATCGCCCCATCACCGTTTGTATCTCTGAATGCGTTTTGACCATTATCCGGATTTATTCCGTCAAACTGATACATATAAAATGCGCCCAGCGGTTGATTATTAATGTAGCCGTTAATAGTCGCCCCGGATTGGCCGGCGCCCTGCGCTGCGCCAGTGGCTAACACAGCATAAGGAGACTTCTTAACTTTATTCTGAATGTAGGTGAAGTTACCTCCGATATTGTAGGAGAAGTCACGCTTCTGATCGCTGCTGTAATTCAATGTAAGCTCGACACCGTTGTTCTGGATCTTCATATCCGGGATATTGTTCCAGTAAGTTGAAGTGGGTTGGACCGGATCGGAGGGAACAACTTCCAGAAGGATATTCGAAGATTGTTTGTTGAAATAATCCAGCGTACCAGTCACTCTGGATTTGAACAGCGCAAAGTCAATACCTAAATCCACCTGTGTGGATACTTCCCATTTCAAATTAGGATTGGCCAATCTCGTAAAAATAATCCCGTACGGAAAACCTTCCAGTGCAGTAGCGTCGGTATCGATCGGATAAGTGCTTACGCTCCCGGTTCCTGTTTGTAAACGCTGCTCCAGATAGCTCGCCTTTGTGATCTTGGAAGGAATTTCCTGGTTACCGGTTCTTCCCCAGCTAGCCCGTAATTTCAGGTTGTTAAAAGCAGAACTACTCATGAAATCTTCCTTGCTGATGTTCCATCCCAAGGCGAATGAAGGGAAATAACCGTATTTGTTGTTCTGTCCGAACTTGGAAGATCCATCGGCGCGGAACGTACCGGTGAACATGTATTTATCAGCATAGATATAGTTTACCCTTCCAAAGAAAGATTGCAGCTCATTTTTCAGCGCTTCCGCGTTGACTGCCGTCGGAAATGCTGTTGTGCTTGTGTGATCCTGATAAATAGGCTCGATATTGTTGGTTGCAAAGCCACGGTAAGTCGTTATTCTGGTCTCATCCAAAAACTTTTGGAAAGAGTGACCCGCCAGGAGCGTAACATTATGGTTCTCACGAACCCAGTTATATGTCAGCGTATTCTCAACAAGTTGATTCGTATTTCCACTTATTGCATTGTCAAGCACACCATTGGAAACATCGGATTCATTGATGACCGCAGGAAACGGCTTATACTGCTGATTCCGGGTTGTCGTAGAATAATCTACACCGAAATTCAACTTGTATGTAAGGCCCTCGATAATTTCCACTGAGGGTGAAATATTTGCCAGAATACGGTGGTTAATCGCCTTGTCGCTGAACAAATTATACCGGGCAAGCGGGTTTAATGCATTCGTGTTCAACAAAGTAGGGACGCCATCTGTTAAAGGAGGAATCGTGGGATTCAAACTAAGCATGTCACTCATGGTAGAAGTGATATCCGGGCGTAAATTTTCCGTGCGGGAAGCCGTTAAATTGTAATCAATATTTAAGCGGCCGTCAAATGCCTTCTGGTTTAAATTCAATTTTCCCGAATAGCGTTTCAGCCTGCTGTTTTTCAAAATCCCCTCCTGATCCTGATAACCCACGGAAGTGAAATAAGAAAAACTTTCGCTATTGGCTCCGCTCATCGATAAGTTGAGGTTGCTTGATACACCTGTCTGCGAAAGTTCATCCTGCCAGTTCGTATTTGCTCCAAAATCTTGCAAAGTCCCGCCTGTGGCTACAACCTCCCTGCGGAAAGCGTCGGCATCGAAAACTTTTATTTTATTAGCCATCGACGAGATCGCCGTGGATGCAGACAATGTCAGCTGCGGTTTCCCTTTTCCTTTTTTTGTAGTAATTACCACAACCCCGTTGGATGCCCTGGACCCATAAACAGCTGTCGCACTGGCATCTTTCAACACATCAATGCTCTCGATGTCATTAGGGTTAATGAAGTTGAGTGGATTAGTGGGAACGCCGGTGTTGGAATTGTCCAGCAAAAATCCGTCGACCACATACAGCGGCTGCGTTCCGGAGCGCAAGCTACCGATACCCCTGATGATAATGTCCTGCGCAGCACCGGGTTCACCGCTATTGGCGGCAATGGAAACACCGGCCAGTTTACCTTGCAGCAGTTCGCCCGGGTTCGTCACGACGCCCCTGTTAAAACTTTCACTGCTAATGGAAGAAATAGCGCCGGTAATGTCCGACCTTTTCTGTGTACCGTAACCAACCACAACAACCTCATTCAATTGCGCCAGGTCCTGGGCTAATTGGATAATGATTGACGATTGTCCGTTAAGCGGAACTTGTTTTGCAGCATAGCCAATAAAAGAAACTTCCAGAACGGCATTGGCATCGGCCTCTATCACAAATTTCCCTTCGGCGTTGGTCGATGTGCCTCTTGTTGTTCCTTTAACGACAACCGTGGCACCCGGCAGCGGCGCCCCGGCTTCATCTGTAACCGAACCCGAAATGGACTGTGCAACAGACCCAGCATCTGAAAAAGACTTCTCTGCCTGAAACGAAAGCTTCGTATTGATACGCACAGGGAGTGCCTGGGCCGGGTTAATACTAAGTACAGCCCAAGGCAAACATGCACAGAGACATGCGAGCTTTGATAGACGTAATTTTGAAAGCATAGATTTGGTTTTTTACTTTTGATCAAGGGTCAAAATTACTTTCGGGCAGGTAGAATGGCCGTTAACTCGCGTTACCATTCCGTTAACAAAATGTTACCTTCGGATGCATCTTCTGCTGGTAACAAAAACTTAATACGGTAGTCTTTTCTGTCCGCCCTACCTTTGCCTCATACAAAACCATCACCAATGAAAGCGCTACTAGGTCTGTTGCTTGCCAGCTGTTTTTCCGTTTTTGCACAAACGGATGATCATTTAAAAATCAATAAAACGCAGGTAGTCGGCTCTCATAACAGCTATAAACAAGCCATAGACCCGTTGCTGTTTAAAGCATTTACAAAAAAAGATTCCGCTGCGGCAAGCTCGCTCGACTATGAGCACATTCCCATTACCGCGCAGCTTGACCTTGGCCTGCGCAACCTTGAAATCGATGTTTATCCCGATGAGAAAGGCGGAAAATACGCGAACCCAAAAGGGCTTGAAATGGTCGCCGGTCAGAAACCATACGATCCGCATGGTAAAATGAAACAACCCGGCTTCAAGGTGCTGCATGTGCCCGACCTTGATTTCCGGACTCACTATTTTACGCTAATCGATTGTCTCCAAGGCCTGAAAGCCTGGTCAGATGCGCATCCTGATCACACGCCGGTATACATTACCCTTGAAGTGAAAGGCAAAATTGCCACCGATGGCAAGACGGAAGGCATTACCGCCAAAGATTTTGACAACCTAGACGAAATCCTGCTAGAACATCTGGGCGAAAGGCACATCCTTACACCCGATCAGGTAAGGGGCAAGTTTGAATCCCTCGAAAGCGCTGTGTTACATGATAACTGGCCAACATTGAAAGAAGCAAAAGGAAAATTTTTGTTTGTACTGGACGATTCGGGCAGCAAGCGAGATATGTACATCGCCGGGCATCCTTCGCTTCGCGGCAGGACCATGTTTGCCAACGCATTGCCAGGAACACCGGAAGCCGCTTTTCTGATCAGAAATAATGCCAAAGCTTCCGAAATTCCGGGCCTGGTAAAAAAATGCTACCTCATCCGTACCCGCGCGGACTCGGATACACGCGAAGCAAGAAGGAACGACAAATCTACATTCAATGCGGCTTGCCAATCAGGCGCGCAGATTATTACCACAGATTACTATCAGAAAAGCACCCATTTCGATTCTGATTATTCTGTGAGTTTTGAAGGCAGCACCTATTTCAGGAAGAATCCTGTGTTTTGAACGCATTAACCTATGAGGGTACTCTATTGCTGCTGCTTTTTCATGCTGTCATCCACGCTGTCTGGCTTTGCTCAGGAGCGTGATTCCCTTCGTACCGAACTGCTCAATCAGGTAAATGTTACTGCGAATAGGGCGCAAAACAAGACGCTGGAAACAGCGGGCTCGGTATCCGTAATATCTGCCAGAACTTTGCAGACCTATCAGCCACGAACAACCCCGGAGGCCTTAATGGGATCGACCGGTGTGTTTGTTCAAAAGACTACGCATGGAGCCGGATCGCTGTTTTTGCGTGGTCTGACAGGTAACCAAACATTAATGCTTATTGACGGAATCCGGCTTAATAACAGCACATTCCGCTATGGTCCAAATCAATACCTGAACACGGTTGACCCCTTCACGATCGATAAAATAGAAGTCCTTCGCGGCGGCGGTTCAGTCACATACGGCTCTGATGCATTGGGCGGAACACTCCAGTTATTTACTTCAAATCCTGCATTTTCTGAAAAACCGGCTGTTCATGGCAAAGCAGTTGCGCGGTATGCGACCGGCGATATGGAGAAAACATTACGGGCAGGCGTGGAACTCTCCCGATCGCGTGTTGCATTCTCTGCCGGCGTAAGTATCCGGAATTTTGGGGATTTGATAGGAGGGGACACTACGGGCAAACAATCTCCAAGTGGCTACAAGGACCGGTCTTTTGATGCAAAATTGCTTTTCGCCCTAAGCGATTCGTGGACGCTCACGCTTGCCCATCAAGCGATTTCTCAAAAACACGTACCGCTTTATTATCGCTATAAGCTTGAAAATTTCGCTTTGAATGAGTTTAATCCGCAAAAGCGTTCTTTGACCTATTTCAAATTAAATGGTAAAACCACCAGTAAATGGGCTTCGGAAATATCGCTGACCGGATCGTGGCAATCGACCAACGAAGGTCGGCTCAGCCGGAAAAAGGGGAGCAGCAGCCTGCGAACAGAAACGGACAAAGTGCAGACATCAGGCGTGATATTCAATGTTCAATCCAATATTGCCAAATTCTGGAACGCTAGTTCTGGAATTGAAATTTATAGCGATCAGGTTGAAAGCGATAAGATTGATCAGGTTGACGGTGCCGGCCCGGTCGCTAGCCGCGGTCTTTATCCTGATGACAGTAAATATCTCAATTACGCGGTTTACTCGCTTCATCAATTAAAGATTGATGATTGGCGGTTCTCGTTCGGTGGCCGTTTTAACGGTTTTCGTATAAAAGTTGCAGATGAAGTGCTGGGTAATGTGTCCGTTAAGCCAACGGCTCTGGTTGGAAATGCTTCGATTTCATATTTGCTTCACAACCATTCCAATTTTTACACATCTTTTCACTCCGGTTTCAGGGCACCCAATATCGATGACATGGGAACGCTTGGGATCGTTGATTTTAGGTATGAACTGCCCGCCTACGATCTCAAACCTGAGACATCCTACAACTTTGAAGCAGGCTATAAATTTCGGTCCGAAGGCTTCGCAATGAGCGCGGCATTATTTCAAAACAACCTGCGAAACCTGATTACAAGGGTGCAGGTTGCCGGACAGAAAATCGATGGAATTGATGTATACAGGAAAGAAAACGTGGAGCGCGCCTACATTCGGGGAGCAGAAATAGATTTGGAATATGTGTTCAGCGAATATTGGAAAATCTATGGCTCCGGCGCTTATAATTTTGGTAAAAATATTACCAAAAATGAGCCGGTCCGCCGCATTCCTCCTTTGAATGGAAGATTCGGGCTTGAATATCGTAGGAGCCAATGGTATTTACGTCCGGAAGCCTGGTTTGCCCAAAAGCAAACGCGGCTGGCAGCCGGAGATGCGGGAGACAACCGCATTCCCAAGGGAGGCACGCCTGGCTGGGCAGTTATGAATGTGATGGCTGGTTTTGAGGTAAAACATTTTGCAGTAAATGCTGTCGCTCAGAATCTTACCAATAAAGATTACCGAACGCACGGCTCTGGAATTAATGGAGTGGGCCGGAGCCTTTGGCTGACATTAACAGGAAAGTTTTAATAATACATTATCCAACAATACTAATAACTCACCATGACAAAATTTTTGAAACTTGGACTTTACTTGCTGCTCTGCGGTGTTCTCACCTACGGGTGTAAGAAAAATGTCGGCTCGTCGGCTGGTCGCCAGGAGTCGGCCATCGTTAAAGCGCTTTCATCCAAGCGGATTAATTTACCAAATGGGTGGTCACTTACGCCGGTTGGCAGAAGTTTGGATCTGGATGACTTACCTTTGAATCTGGTGGTTTCTCCGTCAAAGAAATATCTGGCTGTGACCAACAATGGGCAAAGCACGCAGAGCATTATTTTAATTGATGCTGCTTCGGAAAAGATCCTGGATTCAGCCAGAGTGGCAAAGTCATACCTGGGTCTGGCATTCAGTCAGGATGAAAAAACCATCTATGCTTCTGGCGGAAACGATAATAAGATTTTAGTATTCAAAATTGAAAATCAGCAGCTGGTTCCGGCAGAGCCGATCATCCTCGGCAAACCCTGGCCGGTTAAAATTTCGCCTACCGGGATTTCTGTCGACGACGCACAGAACAAGATATATGTTGTTACCAAGGAAGATAGCTCACTTTACATTTGTGATACTCAAACCAAAAAGACCGTCGGAAAACTAAGTCTTGGCGCAGCAGCTTACACCTGTTTACTTTCTAATGATAAAAAGGAACTGTATGTTTCCCTTTGGGGCGGATCGCGGGTAGTGATCGTAAACACAGAAACACAAAAACTTACGGCAGAAATCGCTACGAACAAGAATCCAAATGATCTGCTTTTGACCAAAGACGGCAAATTTTTATATGTCGCCAACGGTAATGACAATACCGTCGGGCTTATAGATCTTTCCAAACGCCAGATTTCGGAAACCTTAACAACTTCGCTATTCCCGGACGCGCCAGTTGGAACTACTCCAAATGGCTTGGCGCTGAGTGACGATGAGAAAACACTTTATATTGCCAATGCCGACAATAACTGCCTTGCTGTATTTGACGTCGAAACAAAAGGACGCAGCCATTCCATTGGCTTTATACCAACCGGCTGGTATCCGACTGCTGTAAAAACGATCGGTTCAAAGATTTTTGTTACCAATGGAAAAGGCTTTTCTTCCAAGGCAAACCCAAAAGGCCCTAACCCAAACTTATCAAAAGTCCCGCAGCAAATAGGGCCAAACCCCCAGGCTTATACAGGAAGAGAACAGTACATCGGTGGCTTGTTCAAAGGCACTTTGTCGATTATTGATGCGCCGTCGGCGGAGACGCTTTCAGCTTACTCACGCGTGGTTTATACCAATACACCGTATAACAAAAACAAAGAATTGAATGCAGAAGGTGAGATAGGAAACCCAATCCCCATGAAAGTAGGCGACAAGTCGCCGATTAAATATGTTTTTTATATTATCAAGGAAAACAGGACTTATGACCAGATCCTGGGTGATATGAAAGAAGGAAACGGCGACGCTTCACTTTGCCTGTTTCCGGAAAAAGTTACGCCAAACCAACACGCGCTGGCCCGCCAGTTTGTCTTGCTTGACAATTTCTATGTGGATGCCGAAGTGAGCGCAGATGGACATAACTGGTCGTCCGCAGCATACGCCAATGATTATGTGGAAAAAAACTGGGTGACAAGCTATGGCGGTCGCGGTGGAACATACGATTATGAAGGCAGTAAGGATATCGCACATCCACGGGACGGATTTATATGGGACCATGCACTGCGCGCGGGGCTGACCTTCCGGAGCTATGGCTGGTTTGCAGACGAAGGAAAAGCAAACATCAAAACATTGGAAGGCAATTATTGCCCAACATTCAAAGGCTACAATCTTGGTTATATGGACATTGACCGCGAAGCTGCCTGGGAAAAAGACTTTGATGAACTCCTGGCGGCTGGCAAACTTCCGAGGTTAAATACACTGCGGTTTGGAAATGACCACACTTCCGGCGCCAGCGTCGGAAAACCAACGCCATTTGCGGCTGTGGCTGACAATGACCTGGCCGTAGGACGTTTTGTTGAACACCTTTCCAAAAGTAAGGTCTGGAACGAATCGGTGGTATTTATCCTGGAAGATGACGCTCAAAACGGACCTGACCATGTTGATGCGCACCGCTCCATTGCTTTTGTTGCGGGAGGTTTTGTAAAAAGAGGTTTTGTAGACCATACCATGTATTCCACCTCGGGAATGCTCCGTACAATGGAGCTGATCCTGGGCATAAAACCCATGAGTCAATATGACGCTGCTGCCACGCCGATGTGGAGGTGCTTTAACAAGACAACTAACCCCGCAGGTTTTATTTCCAAAGAAGCGGGTGTTGACTTAGAAGAGAAAAATGTGGCGGTGAATTCCAACTCGCGAGAATCCGATCAGTTCGACCTTTCCGTGCCTGATGCCATCGACGACCTTATATTCAGCCGGATTGTGTGGCAAACGGTGCGTGGTGAAAACAGCATTATGCCCGCGCCGCGCCGGGGCGCTTTTGTAAGGCTGGAAAAAGAAGATGAGGACGAGGAGGACAAAGATTAATCAGAAATAAAATGAAAGAGGTACCCGAAGGTGCCTCTTTCATTTTAAACGATGTTTTCAGTGGAAAATACTTTTCTATACTATACTGGTCTGTGAATTTACGAGCCTGTCTTAGTCACAATAATAAATTGCCTCTTAAAATTCAGCAATAATCAGCTTTTTCATGCCCATCATCTTTTTAAATGCTCCCGGCCTTTTGCTGAGTTCTTCCCAGTTTTCGGGGCATACCTGCCAGCTTAGTCCATACTTGTCTTTAAGCCATCCACAGACGCTCTCTTCTCCACCATTAGCTGTAAGCGTATTCCAGTAGTAGTCGATTTCTGCCTGGTCCTTGCAGGGAATCATAAATGAAACAGCTTCATCGAACTTAAATTCCGGACCGGCATTGATACCAATAAACCGCATTCCTAAAATCTCAAATTCAACTGTAAGTACCTCACCCGCAAGGTTTTTTTGAAAATCAGCAAGCCCCTCAGCTTCTGTCAAAGGGTAGTAAGTAGTGTTGATTATTTTACCGTCAGAGAAAATCGATAAATAGTATTCTGCCGCTTCCTGAGCATTACCATCAAACCAGAGGTTAGGAATTATCTTTTGCATAGTATTTTTAGTTTAGTCTTTTTAGTGACAGGAAAACTTAGCCATGAGTGCAAAACAGTCAAATCTGTAAGTGCAATCCGCTTTGTTAATTCTGTTCGTTTTGTGCCGCCGGCTGCTCCGTGGGAAATTTTGACATATCCATATAAAACACTTCCCAGGTATGCCCGTCGAAATCTTCAATTGTACGCTGTTGCATGAATCCGTAATCCCTTATTTCGTTGGGTTCAATGCCTCCGGCACTAAGTGCTGCTTCGGTAATCCTGTTCACTTCATCCAGACTATCTACCGACAGGGAAAATAGGCCGGCAACACCTGATTTGGTATCTGCAATTGGTTTGGTGGCAAAGGATTCAAATTTTTCGTGTGACAATAACATTAAAAATATATCCTCGCTCCAAACCATACACTTTCCTGATTCGTCAGAAAATTGCGGGTTATTGCTGAATCCCATTTTGGTGTAAAATTCCATTGACTTGTTAACGTCTTTTACTGCCAGATTAATAAAGATTTGCTTTGCCATTGAATTAAGTGTTTAGATTGTCTCTTTGTTTCTTACAAAGTTAAAAGAACTACTTTACGTTGACCTCCCCCGTATCTGACATGTAGAAGGGGCATTTGAGACAAAATGGACATGATCAATGGTTCTATATCCAACTGTAGCCATAGATACTTTTTTGAGTGTAATAATAAAGCAGACCGATGATAATATTTTGCTTTTGCGAAGGCGACGCTACTAAGCAAAACTTCCCTTGCGGTTTTGTACGCTTCCCCAAAAATAGAGCAGTGATGAATTAGACTAATTTTCTAATTTTAATCCGCTATGAAGGGAAAAACATTCACAGAAACACAGATCGTCAAAATCCTCAAAGATTTGGATTCGGGCAAACTAGCGGCCGACGTGGCCCGTGAAAATGGCGTATCAAAAGCGACATTGTACAATTGGCGCAAAAAGTATAGCGGTATGGGGGCTTCGGAGCTTTCTGAATTGAAAGCACTGAAGGAGGAGAATCGTCGGCTTAAACACATGTATGCGGAATTAGCGCTTGATCACAGACTTGCAAGAGAAATCATCGAAAAAAAGCTTTAAAGCC
>NZ_FUZA01000017.1 GCF_900167945.1 Dyadobacter psychrophilus | reverse complement strand
CCATGCGCATCGAGCAGTGATCGACCAGTTTACGATCAGAGGTTATGTTTTCCAGGTAACCCGTAAGCATAAGCTTGAAGAATACAACCGGGTCAATGGACGGGTTCCCGGTGCTTCCATACAGATCTCTGGTTTCTTTGTAAATGGAGTTCAAATCCAGAGATTCTCTCAACTTCCGATAAAAATTATCCTTTGGAATCCGCTCGGATAACTGGAAGTTCATGAACAGCTTTTCGGAGTAGTTTTTTCTTCCTTGCATTCCTGAAGTTACAAAATTCCAGGCAGTTATGGAAAGGATTTAGGCTGTTTTTCATTGAGTTCTGCAACGGCCACGGTGGTTAAAGCGTAATTTGAATGATCAACTGAATCCTGCCTTCTAAGTGAATAGACTATGTATTTCAGTTCACTAAACATCTAGGGTGCACCTTAATACGTAATTCAACTTCAAAGCACAGCATAGCCGTCGTTCTTGAAGGCTGATTTAAATGGGTGTACCAACAAAGCCTGGCCAAATATTGACTAGGCTTTGTTGGTAGGCATTGTTTTCGTCTGATTGCGGATTTGCCTGTATACTAAGGTCAAATTAAAATCACTTTGTATTGGTATATTCAGCAGCGGTTACCGGTTGGAGCCACTTGACCCTTCCGTTGGCATGGTTAGGCGTCACTGCCATTTGAACAAAGCCGGTTTCGGGAGAAGCGCCGTGCCAATGCGGCGTGTTGGGCGGACATTTGACGGTATCGCCTTTTCGGAGGACTTGAATGGGTTTGCCCTTTTCCTGGTAATAACCTACACCGTCGATGGCAATAATGCCCTGGCCGCCTCCATGTGAATGCCAGTATGTCCTGGCACCTGGCTCAAAGGTCACAGAAGACACTGGAATATTGAAAGCACTATCAGCTTGGATCAACGGGTGAACCCATGCTTTTCCAGTGAAATTGCTAGCTGGGGCCAGCTGTCCTTTTGGAAAAATCGACCTGCTTGGCGACCCGGCATCTTTTACCTGGGCGCTTACAAAGATGTGGGTCAGCGTCAGCAGGAATGCTAACAGCAAACGGTCCAGTCCTTTTGATCGCTGCATTTCGCGGGGTTTTAGATTAATTGAGATTGCTTAAAATCCTGTATTCATTTGGAGTTTGCCCGATCCGCTGTTTGAAAAGGCGGCTAAAATGCTGGGGATATTTAAATCCCAGTTCGAAGGCGATCTCGTTAACGGTTTTGTCGCTACTAAATATCCTTTCCTTGGCGGCTTCAATCACCTTCATTTGAATGTATTCCTGGGCAGTCTGGCCGGTTTCTTTCTTAACCAGGTCACCAAAGTATTTTGCTGACAAGTTGAGCTCTTCGGCGCAATACGAGACAGACGGCAGGCCAATGGTCTGGGGTTTCTCCGAGCTGAAATAACTGCTCAAAAGGGCCTCAAATTTTGCCAGGATTCCCCTGTGTATGGTATCACGCGTAAGAAACTGCCTGTCGTAAAAGCGTGTGCAATAGTCAAGGAACAATTCAAGGTTAGCGGCAATAAGTTTTCTGCTGTGCTTGTCAATGGCGTGTTCAAGCTCATACTTAATCTTGCCAAAACAATCCATCACAATCTGCCTTTCACGCTGGGACAAATGCAGCGCTTCATTGACCTGGTAACCAAAAAACGAAAATTCCTGCATCTTCCCGTTCAGTGAAGTTCCCAAAAGCAGATCGGGATGAAAGACGAGCGCGTGGCCTTTGGGTTGATAAAGCTCCCCGTCATTTTCGACAGTGAAAACCTGTCCAGGAGACATGAAGACCAAAGTGCCCTCCTGATAATCATAATATTCTTTCCCGTAACGAAGATCGCCGCAGACGACATCTTTTAAGAAAATCCCGTAGCAGCCCATGTATTGGCTTGTCTTCTTTCTGGGACTGGCGGTTGACAAATCAATCACAGTTACCAGCGGGTGCAGTGTTTCCTGCTGGTTAAATGCATTGTATTGATTTACAGTTTCGAAACGAATGATGTCTTCCATAGTCTGAGAATTTTATATGCCCAAAGTTACCCAATTCATTACCTGCTGAAAAATCCGGAAAGGCAAATCAGGAATATTGGTAGACAAATCGGGAATCTGTATACCATTTGCTCTCAAAGCAAAGCCGAAATTTACAATCCAATTAAACTGCGGAAATATCCAAAAAATGAGAAACATACTTACAGGTTTAACTTTCATTTTAAGTTTTGGTTTGCAGGCCCAGCCAACATCAACCAATACGGGTGCCAGCGAAAGTCCTACGGTCCAGACAAGCGCTGGAACTTTACGGGGGCTCACAGAAGCAGACGCTGATGTCTTTAAAGGAATCCCCTATGCGGCAGCACCCATTGGAGAATTCCGATGGCGAGCCCCGCAGCCATATCCTGCTTGGCAGGGCGTAAAGGATGCAACTAAATTTTGCGCCGATTGTGCCCAGGCTGGCTGGCCACGCCAGGCGGGTAAGATCCGGGAAAACACATCGGAGGATTGTCTGTTTCTAAATATATGGAAGCCTAGTGCAGCCAAGCCGGGAGCCAAACTACCTGTCATGGTATGGATTTACGGAGGCGGGTTTGTGGGCGGTGGGAGTTCCTATCCTGAAACTTTCGGCACTCAGTTTGCCAAACAAGGCGTCATTCTGGTGAATTTCAATTACCGCTTGGGCCGGCTCGGGCATTTTGCGTTCCCTGCATTAGGCGCTGAGCATCCCAATGAGCCAAAAGGGAGCTATGCCTATATGGATCAGATCGCGGCGCTTAAATGGGTGCAGCAGAATATTGCCGCATTTGGTGGTGATCCAAAGAATGTGACGATTTTTGGTGAATCGGCTGGTGGCGTTTCAGTGCATTCACTGCTGACGATCCCGTCTGCGAAAGGCCTTTTTCAAAAGGCAATTATCGAGTCGGGCGGCGGCCGTGACGGCGTTTTATCAAGCAGGCCGATCAGTAAAGAAAATGCCGACAAATATTATCCTGTGTCAGCCGAGACAATAGGTGTAAACTTTGCTGCTAAACATGGTATCCAGGGTAAGGATGCAGCAGCCTTGGACAAACTGCGCTCACTTTCTGTGGAAGATATTGTCGATAATGGACAAGAAAGCAATGGCCAGGGCGGGGCGCTGATTTACGCCGGGCCGATCCTGGACGGCAAATTGGTTGTAGAGACATTCGAGCAGGCATATAAGGCAGGCAGGCAGATCCGTGTTCCAATCATCATTGGTTCGAATAGTGCAGAAGTACCGGCTGGCTTTGTGAATGCAAGGTCAAAGGACGAATTGCTGGCGCAGTTTGAACCTGTACGTAAGGAAATGACTGCTGCCTATGATCCGGATGGTAAAACAGACTTCGCTCAAATGCTTTCGATGGTCAACACCGATAAAGTTTGGGCAGAGCCAGCCCGGTTTACTGCAAGTGCGGTCACAGCCAAAGGTGACAAAGCCTACGTTTATCTTTTCTCCTACGTAGCAGCTTCCATGCAACAGCGGATGCGTTTTGGCGCAGGACATGCTTCCGAAATCGCTTATGTTTTTGACAATCTGATGGAGCGCAGCGGAGCTACAATTGCACCAACAGACAAACAGGTTGCCACGATGATGAACGCGTATTGGGCCAATTTCGCCAAGACATCAGACCCAAATGGTAAGGGTTTACCAAAGTGGCCGGTTTATGATCCAAGGAAAAACGAAATCATCGAGTTCCGCTCTGACGGCTCGGCTATGGGCGGACCCGACCCTAAAAAAGCACGGCTGGATGTGATGCAAAAGGCTACGGAGAAATAGACTGAAAGCGGTTCTGGCATAGCTTTCCTGATAGGGTCTGGCCCAATCTTCTACCAGGAATATTGGTAGAGAAAACGGGAATCTATATACCAAACATGCCCCTGGAAAGGCGGAACTTTGCATCATCAAAACAAAGACCACTATGGAAACAGTAAAATTAAATAACGGCGTAGAAATGCCAATTCTGGGGTTCGGGGTTTTTCAAGTGCCGGACCTTGCAGAATGTGAGAGAAGTGTATTGGACGCGATCGATACAGGTTACCGCCTGATTGATACGGCAGCGGCCTACCAGAACGAAGAAGCCGTAGGGAATGCAATAAAGAAAAGTGGCCTTGCCAGGGAAGAGCTCTTTATTACTACAAAGCTCTGGATACAATCCAACGGATACCAGGATACCAAAAAGGCATTTGAGGTTTCGCTGAAAAAGTTACAGCTGGACTACCTGGACTTGTATTTGATCCACCAGCCATTCGGCGATGTGTATGGAGCGTGGCGGGCAATGCAGGAACTATATAAGGAAGGTAAAATCAGGGCAATTGGTGTAAGTAACTTCCAACCTGACAGGCTCATTGACCTGATCATCCATAACGAAATTGTCCCGGCAGTCAACCAGATTGAAACGCACCCTTTTCACCAGCAGGTTGAAACGCAGCAATTCCTGGAAGAAAACAATGTGCAGATCCAGTCCTGGGGGCCATTCGCAGAAGGTAAAAACGGCTTGTTTCAAAATGAGCTCTTAGCCTCGATTGGTCAAAAATATAACAAAACAATCGCGCAGGTAGTCGTCCGTTGGCTCACGCAGCGGGGGGTAATTGCAATTCCGAAATCGGTCCGTAAAGAAAGAATGGCAGAGAACCTGAGCATTTTTGATTTCCAGTTGAGCGCGCAAGATATGGACGCGATCAAATCTCTGGATACCAATGCGAGTAGCTTTTTCGATCACCGTGATCCCAATATGGTGAAATGGCTAGGTGAAAGAAAGCTGGATGATAAATAGCCTATAAGAGGGCGAGAAATTAATATTTAACCTTTAAATCAACTTATTACTCATGCAATTGCATTCTCAATCATTTTTCAAATCTGTTCTGGCAGCTACGTTTTTGGGGCTATGCTTCGTGCTGGCAGGTACTCAATCGTCACTAGCACAAGGCGCAGCCGGCCAGGAGCAACAAATCATTGACCTTTCAAAAAAGAAGTGGCAATGGATGGCTGATAAGAACGTGGACGAGCTGGCCAAACTCTTTGATGACAAAGCAAAATTTGTCCATATGAGCGGTACCTGGAAAAAAGACGAAGAGCTCGAAATCATCAAGACCGGAAGCATCTGGTACAGAAAAGCCGACGTGCACGATGTAGCGGTGGAGCTTTTTGACGATACGGCTATCATTTGGAGTCGTATTACGCTGGAATCAACAGTTCGGGGTAGCGAGGCGAAAGTTGAATTTACAGTTACGGAAGTTTATAAGAAACGGGGCGCTGACTGGAAACTGCTGGCGCTTACATTCAGCAGTGTGCGCGATACGCATGTTATCAAACATTAAACCGGAGATACAATGAAATTGAACGTAAATAAAACAATCACCAGAACCCTTACCTGCCTGATACTTGCAGCAGGCTTGATGCTAGGATCTCAGGGAGCATTCGCGCAAGCTGAAAATAGCGCCGAGCAGAAAATCATTGCCCTTTCTAAAACTAAATGGCAGTGGATGGCAGACAAGAATGCAGACTCACTGGCTGCGCTCTTTGATGAAAAGGCCGTCTTTGTTCACATGGGCGGATCATGGGGCAAACAGCAGGAAGTCAATATCATCAAGTCCGGGGGCATTCATTACAAAAAGGCAGATATCCATAAAGTATCCGTAAACATCATTGGATCAACGGCTATCCTTTTGAACAGGATTACACTGTTAGCGGTCGTTGGCGGCAGGGAAGTCACCAACGAGTTTGAAGTAACGGAAGTGTATGTGCAGCAAAAAGAAGGTTGGAAACTGGGATCACTCTCATTTACCAAGGTGGGAGGATAATAAACATCAGAAAACATGAAACTAACCGCTCCATTAGCACACCTGCTGCTGGCTTTTTTGTTCTTGGTTTCGGCTTGCTCTTCTACTCAAACTGAGCGGATCGATGCTGAAACGGGCACTGATGTGGCAGCTGACAAGATCCTGATCGTCTATTTATCCCGCACGAAGAATACCAAGGCAGTTGCGGAAATGATCCAGAAGAACGTAGGTGGAAAACTGGTGGCGATTGAGCTGGAAAAGCCGTACCCTGAGAATTATCAGGCAACTGTCGCGCAGGTAGCCAGTGAAAACCAGTCGGGATATCTGCCGCCTTTGAAAACTAAAATTGATAGTATCGGCCAGTACGATGTGGTCTTTGTCGGTTTTCCGACCTGGGGGATGCAGCTCCCACCGCCGATGAAAAGTTTTCTGAAACAATACGATTTGAGCGGAAAGACCATCATTCCCTTCAATACGAACGGTGGCTACGGCATTGGTAGCACGTTCGAAACAGTCAGGCAGCTATGCCCGAACAGTAAAATACTGGAAGCTTATTCGACCCGGGGCGGTCTTGAAAGGGACGGGCAGCTGCTGATGATCAAGGATGAGAAAGCGCGCCAGACCGAGGATGAGATCAAGCAATGGCTTGAAAAGCTTAAAATGATTTAATGCGAACAATTTGATTCAAGCGTCGCAGACTAAATGCAATAGATATGAGAAATAAAGCAATACTAAGCCTTGTATGTGTGGTATGCTCCATAGTAAGCTTGCAAGGCCAGGCACAGAAAACTAAAAGTCAGAAACCTTTAATCATCCAGGAGCAGGGCGCTTTTTCGGCTGGTGGCAGCGTAACCAAAAGTGAAGGCACGTTCGACGCGCTCAAACCCTGGAATGTAGCGCAGGGCGGACAAACCCGCCACGGGGACCATGCCGACGTGTTTTACCAGATCCCGCCAAAGGCAAAGCGACTTTCTATGGTTTTTCTGCATGGCTACGGGCAGTCGCGCCGCAGCTGGCAAACCACGGCCGATGGAAGGGAAGGCTTTGCCAATATCTTTCTAAGAAAAGGCTACGGTGTTTATCTGGTAGACCAACCCGGGCGTGGCCACGCAGGGCAAACATCAAAGCCAGGACAGATCACGGCCACACCCGATGACCAGACCTGGTTCACCCAGTTCCGGATCGGCTTGTATCCAGATTTTAATGAGGGTGTGCAGTTTCCCAAAGACAGCGTATCGCTGGATAATTTTTTCCGGATGATGACGCCCAACACGGGCAGTGTCGATGAAGCAACGATTGTAAATGCTATGTCGGCAGTGATGGATAAATCTGGCGACGGGATATTGTTTACCCATTCGGCCGGTGGTTCGCCGGGATGGAAGACTGCTATTAAAAACCAGCATGTTAAAGCTGTTGTGGCCTATGAGCCGGGTGGGTTTACTTTTCCCGAAGGCCAGGAGCCCGAAGGCAACCGTGGCGGTAAAGGAGTCCCCCTTGATGAGTTCAAGAAACTGACCAAGATACCCATTGTGGTTTATTTCGGTGATTTCATCCCGAAAGACGAAACGAAAGCAGCTTCACTTAATTTTTGGAAAAATGTATTGGCTACGGCGCGCCAGTGGGCAAAGGTGGTAAACAGCCACGGAGGCGATGCTACTATTGTCCATTTGCCAGAGATAGGTATTAAAGGCAATACCCATTTTCTGATGTCGGATTTAAACAGTGAGCAAGTTGCAGGCGTGTTGGAGAAATGGTTAAAAGAAAAACGCCTGGATAAGTAATCATCAGACTATGGATTTAAGCAAAAACAAATTGAGAACCATCAGGTTAAAACCAGCTGCCTTTATAACGGTATTAGCGGTGGTTTTAATGACTGTTAACAGTATAAAGGCACAGAACGTGGCCAGCTCAAAAGAAGGATTAGCCCCCAAAGAGAAGAGTATCATTATTATTTCTTCCCTGACAGCACAAGGTGAGATCCCAGAGCTAAAAAAACAGCTTGGCGCGGGCCTTGATCAAGGTTTGAGTGTCAATGAGATTAAGGAAGTCCTGGTGCATACCTATGCCTATTGTGGTTTTCCACGGAGCATTCGCGGCTTGCAAACATTTATGCAGGTCATTGAAGAAAGGAAAGCCAGGGGCATCCATAACAACATGGGAAAAGAAGCATCTGTTGTCCCAGCTGATAGCAACAAATATGAGCGCGGCAAAAAAATACTAGGTGAACTGACAGGAACGCCACAGCCCGAGCAGCCTTCGGGCTATGGCGCATTTGCGCCTGCCATAGATACATTCTTAAAGGAACATTTGTTTGCAGACATCTTTGAAAGAGATGTGCTGACTTACGGCCAAAGGGAACTGGTGACCATTTCGGTAATCAGCGCCATTGGCCAGGCAGAGCCGATGCTAAAAAGCCATTTGAGCATTTCACTACGTACAGGTTGGTCGCCTGCCCAATTAAAAGAGTTTGTCACTGTCATTGCCCCAACAATCGGCAAGCAGAAAACCACAGCGGCAGATACAGTTTTAAACGAAGTATTAAGTAGTAATAAATAGAATGAAAAATATAGCAATCGCAACAATGAGCCTGTTAGCATCGATGTCAGAAGTGCAGGTAGCAAACGCTCAGGCTACAACAGCTAAAAACCCGTTTACGCTGGTTTATGATGGTGCTATTTCAGAAAACATAGCAGGCAAAGTCAACATCCACCCCGTAAAATATAAGTTGAATGGGATTGATATTGCCGCCAACGTATATACTCCAACGAATTATGACCCTGCAAAAAAATATCCAGCATTAGTCATTGCCCATCCCAATGGCGGTATTAAAGAACAGACAGCCGGGCTGTATGCGCAGCGGCTGGCAGGGGCAGGATACATCACCATTGCTGCGGATGCAGCCTACCAGGGAGCTAGTGGCGGCAAGCCCCGTCACACCGATAGACCTGCCTTTCGGACCGAAGACATTCGTGGGATGGCCGACTTTATCACCCGCTACAAGGGAGTGGATGTGAACCGTGTTGGCGCTTTGGGGATTTGTGGCGGTGGTGGATATACGTTAAAAGCTGCCCAATCTGACAAAAGACTAAAAGCGGTTGCAACCCTGAGCATGTTTAACTCGGGCGAAGTCCGGCGCAACGGCTTTCAGAATTCAGGCCTGGCAACCATTTCACAGCGTTTAAAACAGGCTTCCGATGCCCGCGCGCAGCAGGCCGCAGATGGCAAAATTATTTACGCCGGAGTGGCCAGTATCACTGATGAAGAAATTGCCAAGGTTTCCACAGATCTGTATCGCGAAGGGTACATTTACTATTATAGAACGCATGCACATCCCAACTCCACTTTTCTGTACCCTATGAGCAACTTACTGGATTTGATGACCTGGGACGCTACCGAGAACATGGATTTAATTGATCAGCCCTTACTCATGATGGCTGGAAGCAAAGCGGACACAAAATACATGACCGATGAAGCATTCCCCAAAGCTACTAATTCAAAAAGCAAGGAGCTGTTTGTTATCGATGGGGCAACACACATCCAGACCTATTGGAAGCCAGAGTATGTAGATCAGGCTGTTGACAAGCTCGCTGAGTTCTATACAAAGTTTCTGTAAGTCAAATATTTGGATTGTAGTTGTTACCAGCTGTAACTGCTTTTTTTTCTAAAAATATAAGCCTAATCTCACCATCAATTAAACCTTTTCACCATGGCCAAAATCACATTGAATATCAACAAGAAGGATTACCCTTTGGAAGCTGATCCACAAATGCCGCTCTTGTGGGCGATCCGCGATCTGGCTGGTCTAAAAGGTACTAAATATGGTTGTGGGGTCGCGCAGTGCGGGGCTTGTGTGGTGCATTTAGATGGCGAAGCAGTACGCTCTTGTGTGACCAAGGTGAGCCGTGCGGCTGGGAAAAAAGTGGTGACGATCGAGGGGTTGTCTGAAACAAATTCACACCCTGTCCAGAAAGCCTGGCAGGAATTTGACGTGCCGCAATGCGGTTATTGTCATTCAGGGCAGATTATGTCGGCTGCGGTGCTGCTGCGCGAAAAGCCCAATCCAACTGACCAGGATATTGATGATGCGATGTCGGGCAATATTTGCCGCTGTGGCACCTACCTGCGGATTCGCGAGGCGATCCACACGGCTGCCGAGTTGCAGAAAAAAACAGGTACGAAGGGTTAACAACATCCATTTTCAAACTCACCTTATGAAGCAAAAACCAGAAAATGGAATAAAACAATTTGTTCCAAAAAAGGCCGCTACCGTGCTGTCAATATTCATTTTTATCGTCGCCGTCGGGGCATCTGCATTCCGAAATGATGCGACGGTAAAACAGATTACATTCAGCACCATTAACCGTGATAGCGTAGAATCCGTACAAGCTTTTGAGATTGTTTATAAAACGCTGATGAGCCCGCGCTGTATGAACTGCCATCCGGCTGGGGATGTGCCGCTGCAAGGGGATGACAGCCATTTGCATGCGATGGGACCCAAACGTGGCTTGGATGGAAAGGGCGTCTATGCCATGAAATGTTCGAATTGCCATCAGGAAACCAACATAGCTGGCCTTCATATGCCGCCCGGCAACCCTGAGTGGCATTTGCCGCCTGCTGCCATGAAAATGGTTTTTCAAGGAAAAAGTGCGCATGAGCTGGCTAAACAGCTGGTTGACAAAAAGCAAAATGGGAACAAGGATATCAAAAAGCTGATCGAGCATGCCGATGATGGGCTTGTGCTGGCAGGCTGGGATCCGGGAGAAGGAAGGACATTGCCACCGGTAACACATGCCGAATTTAAAAAAGCCTGGATTACCTGGCTTCAAAGCGGCGCTTACGCCCCCAAGAAGTAAGGCTTTCAATTCAGGATCATCAACGAAAAAGTAGGAACACAATGGAAAAAAGACAATTAGGAAAAAGCGGGCTTGAAGTGTCGGCACTTGGCCTGGGTTGTATGGGACTAAGCTTCGGCTACGGCCCGGCAACAGATAAAAATGATGGTATTGCACTGATCAGGGCTGCATTCGAGCGTGGTGTAACTTTTTTTGACACTGCCGAAGCTTACGGGCCATTTACAAATGAAGAGCTGCTGGGCGAAGCACTTGAACCTTTTCGGGATCAAGTAGTGATTGCGACAAAATTTGGCTTTGAAGGTGGCGACTCGAAAGGCGGGCTTAACAGCAAGCCTGAAAGTATACGGGCATTTGTTGAAGCGTCACTCAAACGCCTTAGAACAGACCGCATCGATTTGCTATATCAACACCGGGTCGATCCACAGGTGCCAATTGAAGATGTGGCCGGAGCAGTAAAAGAGTTGATCCAGGCTGGAAAAGTCAAACATTTCGGACTTTCAGAAGCAGGCGCGCAGACGATTCGCCGGGCGCATGCGGTTCAGCCAGTTGCCGCGCTTCAAAGTGAATATTCACTCTGGTTTCGAGAGCCTGAGAATGAGATCTTGCCGACGCTGGAAGAGCTCGGGATCGGCTTTGTGCCATTCAGCCCGCTAGGCAAAGGGTTTTTGACCGGCAAGATCGACGAGAACACAACCTTTGACAAAAACGATTTCAGAAATATCGTACCCCGGTTCACCACAGAAGCACGTAAAGCAAACCAGGTAATGGTGGATTTGCTTAATCGTATTGCGCAGCAAAAAGGTGGAACAGGATTGCCTGCCACAGGAATGCCTGCCACCGCCGCGCAAATTGCATTGGCCTGGTTGCTCGCGCAAAAGCCCTGGATTGTGCCTATTCCGGGGACAACAAAGCTGCATAGATTGGAAGAGAACTTGGGCGGGGCAGCTGTTCAACTTAGCGAGCAGGACCGGGCTGAAATTGAAAGTGCAGCTTCGGAAATTAAAATTGAAGGGGCGCGTTATCCCGAAGCGTTGCAGAACCGGGTTGGAAAATAGTCAGCAGCTCGCTGTCTGTCATAGATGTTGAATTTGCCGTTTCTATCTCCTATTAAACATAGCAATATGAACTATATCCTGTCAATATGCCTGGCGATGCTTGTTTTCATTTCATGCAAGCAGAAATCTGACAATACGCCTGAGCCTTCTGTTCCCACCGGTCCGGATACAGAGCAAGCGGCAGATTCATCTGCGGTTGAGACTAATCCGCCCAATGCTACGTATTCACCTGCCGTAAAATGGTAATGTACTTTTAACTATTGCCAACTGGCGAGTTTGAATCGCCAGATCTTCTATAAGAACATTTTTTTTTCTCGAACTGACCTACGTGTGGGCAGCATTATCTTCACTTACTCATAAAAACCCTAAATACACTTATGGAGGAATTATGTTACAATGTAAGGCGTAAACTAATTCATGTTCAGGTAACTATATTTCAATCAGGATATTCTAAAATGTCTCGCACCATTTGAAATTATTTTGGATAATGGTGGATTTATGCCGGTTAACTTGCTCTAAAAATGAGGAAGATGCATTGGAATGTTTCTTACCCTTCAACCAGATCAAGCTCCACATCGTGTTTATGGGCAGCCCTTTAACCATTACTATTCTTAATTCGTTATTAAGCAGTTCGTTTCTAATTCCTATCAAGGGCATAATTGAATATCCTAATCCAGCCAAGATTGCCTGTTTAACAGCCTCATTAGAAGTAAGTTCCATTTTTTTTAATGCAGAAATTTTATGTTCGGCAATGAAGACCTCCATGACCTGACGCGTTCCAGAGCCTTTTTCCCTAAAGATGAGAGGAAGATCTTTGAACACCTCGTTCACATCATTTGAATGCTTACACTGCTGATTGGCTTTTCCAACCAGAAACAGTCTATTGGGCAAAAGATCCAGGCATTCAATATTGATTGCCGATGGCAGGATGGAGACAAGGGCAAAGTCAACATCATTGTTTTCAAGGCTTTCTATTACCTTGTTTTTATTGGTAACATCCATCAGCAGCTCAATACCTGGGTGCTGCTGCAAAAAATCGGATAGAAAAAATGGCATGACATATTTGCCGGTAGAAACTACTGAGATCTTCAGTCTACCAATCAATTGTCCTTTGTAAGCCAAAGTCTTATAATTGATTGCATATACCTGGTTCAGGATATTTTCTGCTGCCACGGCAATCTCATGACCGAAGTCGGTAATGTAGATCTTCCTTCCAACAACTTCGGTTAAGGGGACGTCAAATTGTGATTGAAAATTTTTTAGCTGGATAGAAACAGCGGGCTGGGATAAGTGCAATTCCTCGGAAGCTTTCGTAATACTTTCAGTTTTAACAACCGCTGAAAATATCCGTAGCTGATTCAATGTATAATTCATAATTTTTTTTTATGGATAGTATTGTAAATATAAATAAAAATATATGTTTTAGAGCGCTTATTTTTGATGCCACAAACCGTTCAAGATCATATGACAAAAATTACAATTGCCAAGGGCGATGGGATTGGCCCTGAAATCATGGATGCTACTTTGAAGATTATTTTATCTGCGGGTGCAAAGATTGACATTGAAGAAATTAAAGTTGGTGAAACAGTTTATCTTGCAGGAAACACCGCTGGTATAGCACCAGAATCCTGGGATACGATTCGCCGCAATAAGATTTTTCTAAAAGCGCCTATCACCACCCCGCAAGGTGGCGGTTACAAAAGTTTGAACGTAACGACCCGCAAGTTTTTAGGGCTTTACGCCAATGTGCGGCCCTGCATGAGCCTTCATCCCTTTGTCAATACCAAGCATCCAGATATGGACATTGTTATCATCAGGGAAAACGAGGAAGATTTATATGCCGGGATAGAACACCGTCAGACAGACGAAGTCGTTCAATGCCTGAAATTAATTAGCCGGCCGGGCTGTGAAAAAATTGTTCGGTATGCTTTCGAATATGCCAAGCAGCAAGGCAGAAAAAAGGTTACCTGTTTCACCAAAGATAACATTATGAAACAAACTGATGGCTTGTTTCATAGCGTCTTCGATGAAATATCAAAGCAATATCCGGATATAGAGAATGAGCACTGGATCATCGATATTGGCGCGGCAAAACTGGCTGATACCCCGGAGCTCTTCGATGTACTGGTAATGCCCAACCTGTATGGTGATGTGCTAAGTGATGTGGCTGCTCAAATAGCAGGGTCCGTTGGTTTAGCGGGTTCAGCCAATATTGGGGAAGAATGTGCCATGTTTGAAGCTATCCACGGCTCGGCGCCGAGAAGGGCGGGCCAAAACCTGGCTAATCCATCAGGTTTACTGCAAGGTGCTGTAATGATGTTAAACCACATCGGGCAAACTAAAGTAGCTGAACGAGTACACAACGCCTGGCTCAAAACCATAGAGGATGGAACGCATACCTATGATATATTTAGAGATCAGACCAGCAGATTGAAAGTGGGCACGAAAGAATTTGCTTTGGCAGTTATAGAAAATCTTGGGAAGAAACCGCGCGCTTTGAAGGAGGTATCTTTTAGCGGGAATTCAGCGCTGGTACTTCCAAAATATCAGCGCCAGGCCAGGGCAGTCAAGGAGCTTGTCGGAGTTGATCTATTTGTTGACTGGGTTGGCAAAGACCCGGATGAGCTGGCGATTACCATGAAACGTATAGAGGTGGACGGTATTGAGCTTGCAATGATTACGAACAGGGGGATTAAAGTTTGGCCCAATGGATTTGAGGAAACTTTTTTGACCGACCACTGGCGGTGCCGTTTCAAGGCAAAGTATGGCAAGCTGACAGATAAGGAAGTTATAGCTCGCCTTCTTACCAGGTCTATATCAGAAAACGTAGACACTATCAAGACAGAGAACCTTTATATGTTCGATGGCAAGGACGGGTTTTCAATGGGTCAAGGCCAATAACGTGTCAATCCTAATGGTAAATATATATTCAGGAACATAACAGCCAACGAAAAATGACAATCCAATTAATAAAGGGTGAGTTTCAGGTTGATGATGCCATTGAGCTGGTTACTACAATGGTCCAGATAAAAATCAAATACCATGAACGTAAAATTCATTCCCAGATGAACGAAGAAGATATTAAAAGCCGTGAAGGAAAGATAAAAAATCTTCAGCGGGAGCTTTCCGAAATGAAGGAGTACATGCAACAGGGTGGGGATAAAATCGCAATTATATCGCATATAAATGCTGGATGATCCGCAAGGATTGCCTGATTTATAGAAATGATACGGGTCACCACCCTTGAATCATCTTTTAGAGCTACGTCATTACCGATGTAAAAAACAGTGTAATGCAAATGTGGTGATAGATTTTGGTCAGGCAAACACTGTAAGATCCGGTAGCTGCCCAGAACATGCCAAAATAGAAAATTTTATATTTTTCAAAGCATCCTGTCCTTATGTATACAGCAGCGGACATAAAATTTTGTGTCCGCTGCAAAGTTTTTAACTGCGGCAGGGAAATTGACTATCTCTCAATAAGCAAATAGTGCAAGCCTTATGGAAATTACAGACAATATCACATTGATGTCCGGTATCTTCGAAGCAGAAGATGCCCGGGACATCTTATTAAGCCTGATTACAAACAATATTAACTTCCACACACTAAGAAGCTTCAGCGCGCAGGAACGCTTTGGTGTCAGTGATTGTGTAAGCGAACGACAAATCACGGCATTGTCAAAGGCCAGGTTAGAGATCCAGGATAATCTGTCATTGGCAAAATCTTTGGGGTGTAAGATATCCGTGGACTCCATTATACGAATTCGGTTACTGCCCTAGCGTCGTTAGAATAGTAAAAGCCTTAATAGGTACACTACACCTTACTTTCAGAAAAATGATAGCCGAGTGAGATTAGCAGGTTGCAATAGAAATAACAATTGAACAACTATCGATTATAGAGCAGCTATTGGCGTAGAATAGTTTTAACACCCAAATCAAAAATTGGAATGAATTCAGATATGATAAAAGCTACTTTGATCCTAACGCTAATGACGGCTATTATAACAATGGCTTTCACAACTAAGAATTTTGTTGAAAGCCAATTACTCGCGTCTTTCGGAGTAATAATTGGAGCTTATGCATCCGGTCAAATGTTAACCCAAAATGAAATCAAAATTGAAACAAATGAAAGCCAAAAAATTTAACTCGTGAAAATTGAATTTAGGATACAAGATAAACCTAATTAACAGGCCTAAATAATCCGTCCTTGTCTATTACGTTTCATTCTCTTCTCAATCACGGTCCGATGCCCATCCTCAATTTAACCACTACCTATAATGTCCTTGACTCCGGAATTTTCGTATAAGTTCGACTGGGAATCTTTTGGTAATATTCAACGAGTTGCTTTGTGCATCGCTACCTATGGTATCCTAAGTTTGAGCTTTGACAGATTATCAAGTACAACTAGCGGTATTGTTCATTTGTTTATCAAAAAAAGTATTTGTTGTTGGGTGGTCCGATGATCGATGGATGTTCCATCATCGCAAAGCCCTGAAACGACCGGTACAATCCTAACTATTGACAAGGGTACGACTAAACAAAAATACTTAACAAGAAATAAAACTTTATGAATTACTTAAATAAGACATTAATTTTATTCCTTGTTATTTCCAAAGCTTCATTCGGACAACAGAATTTATTCAATATACCATCAGGAGATATAACAATCGATAAAAAGGTTTTCTATCAACATCAACTTAATATCTATTCGGATAAGTTAGAGTCTAAGGCTCATTTTGTATATGGACTTGGCAAGGGCTGGGATGTAGGGGTGAACTTGGTGGGAAAAGGAATTTACTTTAACCCAGAATGGCGGTTATTACACAATGACAACTCACAAAAAGGTTCATTGTATCCCGTTTTGATGGGAACTATTCAAAAACAATTTGCTATTAATGAATATTTTGATATCAATTTTGGCACACAAATAGGCTATAACTTAAGCAGTAAAATACAGAAGAAAGAATTAAATTACTATAACTATGGTATCGGAATCTATCATTTCATGCAAAATAAAAGTAGAATTGTTGGTGGGATTTACCATACCAATCAAATGTTTGTTGGGCAAGGAAACACCTTTGGGGCAATGGTCGGCTATGAAATCAAACTCTCAAAAAAGTGGTATTTAATGGGTGACTGGGTAAGCGGAAGTAATGATGCTGCTGTTGCTGTAATTGGAGGAATGTATAATGTAGGTAAAAAAGTGCAAATATGTGCTGGTTGGCAAATACCAAACCTCAATACACCTAAACCTATGGGACTTGTTTTGGAACTGAACATTATGGGGTGGAACCTATATTGACAACTGAAGTGCGCCGCCTTTGGCGTTGAATTTATGAAAATAAGGGATAAAGTGGGTAATTTGGATAAGGTGATTTTTATCAGATTTTGTGTTTTTTAATAACGGTACGCGTTTCGCTTCTTGTAAAAAGCTTTCTGTTTAACATTCCCCAAGGGATCTATTATTTTTCAATTGCCTTCGCCTGTTTAGTGGTATAATAAAATTAAAACGATTAAATGCAAGTGATAATGGAACTACTACCAATAGAGGTAATTAAGATGAACCAAAAAAAGATAGACGAAATTGACAACACAATAAAGTCAATTTACAGACTGATTATCTACAGCCGGCACCACCTCGACGATGACCTATTGGACATATATTTAGAAGGAGTTAATAATCTAAAAGAACTATTGAGTATTAAAAATGCTCAAATGGAAGCTCAAAATGAAGAAGAAGCCAAGGAGTATTTACAAAACTTAAAAGTATCACTTGATTTTGTTATAGAAGAAATAATTTTGCACTATAATTTTGAAAGGGAAATGCAGTTATTTCAGCTTCTTCGTTTAGCCTCTCCCGAAACTAATGCTATCCATCCCAACCGGTACAGACAAACCTTTGTTCAAATTGGAGCCTATATTTGTCCCGATCCAACAGACGTTCCGCAATTGGTTTCTGAACTTTTTTACAAAATTCAATTCATTTCAAATCCTGTTATTAGGGCAATATATTTTCATCATGAGCTAATTAGAATTCACCCTTTTGTGGATGGAAATGGAAGAGTGACAAGAATTGCAAAAAACTGGATGCTAATGTACGAGTTATATCCCCCAATATTTATAAATGATACTCCGCAAAAAAAGGAATATATTGCTACACTTGCTAGTAGCTTTAAAGAGCTTATGAACCACCCAGGTAAATGGAATGATTACACCGAGCAGTTCTTTGAACAGGAACTTGATCGCTTGTTGGTCAATGTTACTTTACTTTATGATAGCGTCAATCTTATAGGAATAAATAGAGAAAAATCTCAGTCAAAAAATCGTGGAATAAAATAATGAAAATGAAATACAGCCACCTTATTATTATACTTTGTACCTATTCGCAAATTGTATTGGGTCAGTCAAAGCTAGTATCAATGTCAATAAGTAATGTAGATTCTACTTTAATAAATAAAGAATATACGTCCTTGGATGAGGCTCTTAAAAATCCAGAAATAGTTTACCGTTTAAATTTGAGCAACAAAAATTCAATGATGCAAAATGTTAATTGGGCTAAATTTGAAAATCTGCAATATTTAAGTCTCAAAAACGATCATTTAAAAGAAATACCTGGTGAAATTGCATTTTTACGGAATTTGAAAGTACTTGATTTAAGTGGCAACGATTTTAAAATTCTACCTAAGTCATTGAGTAATTTAACTAAATTAGAGGAACTATTTTTAAATGATGAAAAACATTTCAAGGTAGCTACTGCGATAAGGACGCTTAGCCTGTTACCAAGTCTCAAAATTTTACATTTAGAAAATGACCATTTAAAAAGGTTGCCTAAGAATATTGGTAGCTTGGCGCATTTGGAAATGCTCTACTTAAACGAAAATGACTTCAATTCTGTACCTGCTGAAATAAAGGGTTTGAGAAATTTAAAATATCTATATATCCGTGATAATAGAATAAGTCCAGATAGTCATCAAAACATTCAGAATCAAAATTATGGAATTAAAATAAAATTTTGAGTTCTAGATGTTCAGAATACTAACTAGTATTTCTAACGAAGATTTCGGTTTATTTTTTATGAATTTAATATTTGCACAAAGTTTTGAGGTTGGCATTTCAGATTTTTATGTTCTGCAATGAATACCTCCATGGCGTGACGCGCTCCTGGGCTATTTTCTGCTCATTAACATCAGCAAAGCTACAAGCATTTATATGGTTTGTAGTCTGCTGGATCTTGACAAGAGCAAAGTAGACATGATAGGTTCCAAAGCTTTCTTATACCCTGTTTTTATGGGTCGAGTTTGGCCAGGAAGTAATCATTTTGTCGCGATTTAGATTTTCCAATGATAAGTATGATGAAATTCGCTTTGATAGGCAGTTCAGACCGCACTCATATTTAAAGGGCAAACTTAAACAACATTATCCGTGGAATTCGAAATCATCATTTCACTGTTATCGCTGGTCGCTTTGGAAGCGGTTCTAGGCATTGACAACGTCATTTTTATATCTATTATCGCAGCGAAGCTCCCGGCAGATCAACAGATGAAAGCCAGGCAGTACGGTCTGGTACTTGCTGGTGTGATGCGCATTGGGCTTTTGCTTCTCATCTCACTCATTATGAGGCTTGATAAGGACTTATTTGTGGTTTATGGCGAAGGGTTTTCCGGTAAAGAGCTGGTGCTACTTGCCGGAGGTTTATTTCTGCTTTATAAGAGTTCAACTGAGATTTATCATAAAATGGAAGGGGAGGAAGGCGACCAGAGTAAACAGATAAAAGCTTCCTCATTCGTAGAAGTCCTTACGCAGATACTAATCATGGATATGGTTTTTTCCATCGACTCGATAATTACCGCCATTGGTATGGTAAGGGAAGTTTGGGTAATGTATGTGGCGGTTATTGCGACAGTGATACTGATGCTGGTAGCTGCCGAAACGATCATTAGTTTTGTAAACCGGCATCCCGCATTTAAAATGCTCGCTTTGTCATTTTTGTTACTAATTGGCTTTTCGTTGGTGAGTGAGGGTTTCGGGCTTGAAATCCCAAAGGGTTACATTTACTTCTCTATGGCATTTTCGCTGCTGGTTGATGTGTTTCAGATACGCATGAACAAATCAAAAAGCACTCCGGTAAAAACCCATGAACATTACCAGCAAACAGAAGATCGCCTGCTATCATAGTTGGTAAAAAGTACGAGTAATCCACAAGCTTATCTTACGTGCAATATCAAACATTTCCAATACTTTATGAAAACAATACTGGTCCCTATTGATTTCTCAAAAAATTCACAAAAAGTACTGAAAGCGGCCAAAGTAATTTCGGATAAAACAGGCGCTGAATTGGCCATTATGCATACCTCCCAGTCTGCGGATAAGGGCATTGCAATACCAATCACAGAGGGTACGCGTGTAATTTTCAACGAATTGGAAAACTCGTACAAGCAGCAACTGGACGAATATGTAGCTGGCGTTCAGTCAGAAGGATATCAGGTGCACGGTATTTGGGAGTCGGATGCGGTCCAGACTGCGATATTGCGGCAGGCAGATGAGATCAATGCTGATCTGATTGTCATTGGCCGGACAGGGCAGGGGACATTTATGGATAAACTGATCGGCAGTTTGTCAGCCCGTGTTGCGTTGGATGCGCTCTGTCCTGTCTTGGTTATCCCGCCCCAGGCTACAGTAAAGGAGTTTAAAAATATTGTATATGCTACGCGGTTTGACCCGCGAGAAACTGAGATTTTGCATCAGATAAAGGCGCTGGCAAAGCAGCTTGGTGCCAAACTTATCCTGGTTCACATTAATCCGTTCCACCAGCTTGGGAGCCATACAAATGAAGAGCATATGCTAAGAAACATCCAGGAGCTCGATATAGCAGATATGGACGTTGTTATCGCACAGGATATAAATTTTATTGAGGGTATTAGAAGGTATTGTTACCAGGAAGGCGCTGACTTATTAGTTGTTTCTACCCGTGAAAGAGGCTTTTTAGAACAGTATATCACAAATCCAAGTATGACAAAAAGATTGGTTGTGGAAACGCGTCTGCCCTTACTCGTATACCATATCAGGTAAGTGGCTTTCGTTTTAAGTTGATTGTATACTTAGCACAGTTTAGTAGGCAGTCTTATGTGGTCTGATCAAAACAAGAAACGTTTGGCCGGCCGAATCTCCAGATTGGGAGAGGGCATACGGGTGCAAAACGCCAACAACGCACACCATTATCACCACCATTATTCTAGAAAATTAAAATGTGCCAGCTACAAAGCATATATTGGTAGCCGTGGCTGACCGGCACTTTGTATTACATCCTTCGACTCTGGGCTACCGGGCAATAACCACCGGGCAGTATTTAATCTTGATGTTTGTTTAGATTTTAGAATTGTTTAGTCCAGCAATCCCGCACTCCATTGGAGAGCATATGCTATTTTAAAATATTTCGTTTTCAGCTCGATGAGTTTTTGCCGGGCTTCCAGCGCTTTATTTTCACGGCTGTTGATCAGGAATAACGAGCTTTCACCATTGGAAAACCGAACTTCTTCGGCCTTCACCAGTTGCTGGTAGTTTGCATAGTTCAAATTTTGCAGGCTGATCTGCTGCCTAAGCGCATTAAACTCATTGTAGTATTGTCTGACTTTCACTTCCAGCTCCAGCTGTTTTTGCATTCGTCCCAGCCTGGTCTCCTGGATTTTGAGCTGCGCCTTCTTGTATTCCCCGCGTCCTGCTGAAAGCCGCAGGGGTATTTCAAACTTGAATCCGTACTGGTAGTTGTTATCAAAAATTGCGTACTCTCCGGCGCTTGCCAGTGCATTATACCCTTTGCTCAGGTGGTTGTATCGGAAATCGGCTTTTGGTAAAAGTTGTTGGAATTTGAGCTTTTTTTCAATGTCCAGGGCACGTAGCTTAAAATCATAACTACGCATTTCAGGATGTGTTTGTGCGGCCGTCAAAAGCAGACTGGACAGGTCTAGCTCGAAGTCTTTTATGTTTTGTTCATTGTCCCAGTCGGCGGGAGGTACAACCGCTTCAGGCAGCGTAAATGGCTCGCCCGCATCATTCCATAGAAACGCAGAAAGCCGCAGACCTGCATTGCGAAATTCAAGCTGATACTGATTTTGTTGATATTGAAAGCTCTGTAACTGGGCCAATGTTTCAATGGTGTCAATGGCAGCACGCTCGCCATTGAGCAGCGACTTGCGGACAAAATCAAGCCGCTGCGTGTTGATTTCAACATTAGCCTTAACAATCAGAGACTGATTGTAGTAACCGACCCACTGCCAATACGCATCCATGGTATCCATCAACAAATCATTCAGCACCAGTTTTTGCTCGGTATCAGCCAGGGACCTGAAAATGCGGGCTTGCTTCAAGAATGCCCGCCGCTTGTCCATGACCAGGTCCCGTGCCAGGGGAACGCTCACACCCAGGAAAGCCGATTGTCCTTTGGTTATCGTCGGGTCGAGCCGCTCCCCGGTGTAGTTATCTACGCCGCTGTGCACTTCGATCCCATACCAGGTAGGAATGGTGATTTCGGGCGAGGTCGCGTTGTAATAATTAGTTCCCTCAAAACGCTTGCGCGATACGTAAGCACCCAGGATGGGATCAAACCCGCCGCGGGCGATCAACAGGTCGGCCTGGGCCTTATCAATATGGATACCAGCCTGTATGGCCACTGGGTGAAACTTTCGCACCAGCTCCATGACTTGCGCCGCATTTAATGTTTTGGTAGAATCCTGCGATTTCGCCGGGGTTAAAACCGTCAGCCCAACCAGAAGGCCTAATTGTATTGCCAAGCTTCTCATAATTCAGCCTCATTTTATTTTTCTTTACCCGAACCTTTGGACCCGGGCTCCTTCAAAGTGTAATAATCCGGTGGGAATCCGTTGATGTTACGCCATAGCTCGTACCAAAGGGGGACGTCTTTCAGAAGGGCAATCCCTTGCGCCCCTGTTCCCAGTTTCAGTTGCTGCGGCCAGGGCCGGTCAGTGGCATCTTCGGCCACAAGCACCCTGAACATCCCATTGGTGCTGATCGTGTGCTCGAATGCGACCACCTTTCCGCCAAAGGTCCCGTAACTGTTCTGGGGCCAGCCGCTGAATATGATAGCGGGGAAGCCATCAAACATGAACCTGACTTTTTGCCCGGTGCTGACCAGCGGCAAGTCTACCGGGCGCACATACATTTCCACCGCATAGTTTACCCGTGTCGGAACGATCACCGTGATACGTTCCCCGTCTTTGAGTATCTCCCCAATACCCGCCTTATTTGCCTGGACGATCTGGCCATCCTGCGGGGCCAGGATAACATACATGCCATTTCGAATGGTGTAGTTGGCAACCTGGTTTTCCAGTTTGGCCATTTCCCCCTGTCCGGATGCGATATTGCTCAGGCTCTGCAACCGGTCGCCTTCTGCCTTGCTGATCTTTTCGGTATATTCCTGCTGCACGCCGTTTTGTTCGATCTTTACAATGAGCATCTCCTGCCTGGTCTGTGCTATCTTATTCTCGGCAGCTATTTTTTTAGCCAACGCATTCTGAAACGTGGTGTTGCGCTGCTGGAGCTGAGTCTGTGAAACCAGCCCCTGCTCGAACATTTTCTGCTGGCGCTCGTACTGATCTTTGGTCAGGTTAAATTCATTGGTGATGGCTTCCAGCTCAGCCTGCTCGCCTGTGAGCTTGTTGTTAAGCTGGCCCAGCTTGTTTTCAAGTTGACTGATCTTAAAAGTTTGCGCGGAGCTGAGGGCTTCCATCTGCGAGACGGAGGTGGCCGCTTTTCCTTTATAGAAATTGATTGCACCTTTTTTTGCTTCCACCTGCTGCTGGGTACGGCTGACCAGATTGGGGTCCAGATAGTCTTCTTTGATCTCCGAGATTTGCAAGATCGTGTCGCCTTTTTTTACGAAGTCCCCTTCCTTGACAGCCCATCTGACGATTTTACCCGGAATAGGGGAGTTAATGTTTTGAGGGCGCTGTTCCTGGTAAAGCGAAGTAATGTCGCCCCGGGCCTTGATGTTCTGTGTCCATGGTAAAAACAGCGTCAGTCCCAGCAGGATAACGATGCCGTAAAACCAATACCTGACCTTGCTTTCCTGGTCCTGCAGGTAAATGGTATCCAGGGATTTGAGCGGGATTTTATAAGAAAGCGGATCCATCTTCTACGTTTGGTGTTATAGTGGCTGTTGCGTTACTGAGTACAATATGGTAGTCGCACTGTGCTAGAAATCCGGGGTCACTGCTTGCAATAACTACCGTGGACTGGCCGCGTTTACTGGCCAAGTACCCCATCATTTTCTGCTTTTCAGGTCCGCCCATGCCCTCCCAGGGATCTTCCAGTAGTAAAAGGAGCGGATTGTCCAGCAAAGCCCTGAGCAGGGAAATGCGTTTGACATATTGACTTGGCAGGTTCTTGCCGTTGGGGGCTACCTGGGTTTCAAACCCTTCAGGCAATGCGTCCAAAAATCCAGAAAGGCCGGTCTTCTCGGCCAGATTTACTATTTCCTGCGAGCTGATATGGTTTCGGCCCACAAGAATATTTTCCAGAACCGATCCGATAAATATATCCTTTTCATTCAGGTACAGACTTAGTCTTTTGCGAAGCGACGGCAACCGGTAATTTCTGAGGGGCACCTTATTGATCAGTAAAGAGCCGGAGAATTGCTGAAAGTGTCCGGCGAGTATCTTTAAGAAAGTGGATTTGCCTGACATGCCGGTTGCATATACGCCTACCAGGCTCCCTGATGGAATATGAATGTTGACACCGCTGAATATTGTCTTACCGCTGGGGAATGCAAAAGAAAAATCAATCAGATCAATGCCGATGCCTTTTTCAACTGAGTCCAAAGTAATGCTTCCCGTTTGTTCAGAGAGGTTTTCAGTAATGGTCGCAAGCTTTTCCAGGCCAGTGACCACATCGTATACACTATCTAAATTGATGATCAATTTCTCAACTGCATTGATCACGGTCAACACCACGATTTCAGCCGCAATGAATTCACCAACATTGATTTCCTGTTCGAGCAAAAGGTAAGAGCCTCCTGCCAGCATCGCCAAGGTGATGGCCACTTTGGTGATCATGAGTGTTTTATATTGAAAAAGTAACACACCGAAATGGTCTGTACGCGATTGCAGGTACTTGCTTACGTTCGTATCGGTCCTAGTCAAATTGAAATGGGCATCATAGGCAAGCTTAAAGGGATTGTTAATTCTTGCCATTTCTTCAAGCCAGCCGACGGTCTTGTACTTATTGACGCTCTCTTGCAGGGAAGTCTTTAAACCGTTTGCGCCCGTTAGTCGGAAAATCAGCGAAAGCACCAATAGCAGGGATAGTCCAAAAAGAATGAAGAAAGGATGGTAAATTGACAGTAAGGCCAGACCGAAAACGATCTGGATACTGGCAATAGGGACTTCAAGTAATAGTTTGGAGATACCTTTATGTACGCTCAATACATCGAAAAACCGGTTCACTTTTTCCGGCAGATAGAACCCGTCCGTTTTTATCAGGTCGAACCGGGGGATTTTGTCAGCGAATTCAAAAGCATAACGCGTGAAAATCTTTTGCTGTATTTTTTCAATGATCTTCATTTGATTGATCTGCATCAGGCCGACAGCGGCCACCCCGATTACGACTAACGTAATCAATACATAAATGGAAGTGACCATCGAGGCCCCCAGGACAAAGCTGATAATAGCTTGAATACCAAGTGGTAGGCTTAAATTGACTACTCCGCTCAATATTGCATAGAAGTAGATCGATCCAATATCGGACCTGTCTGTTAAGATTAAGTCCCATAGCCGTTTAAAGGGCTTTATTTTCTCCATTGTCTTATCATTCTATTTTATGCAAATATACTGTTACTAATTTAAATAGTAGTATTACTATTGTTTAAATATTTATTTAACTATTTGCAATACAAAAGCTATTTTTAGCTTGTGTTACACTAATTTCAAATTTTGCTCGATATGAATTTTCATCTAAGCTTTCACTTAAACGAAAAAGTCTACCTGCGGGACCCTGAAAGCAGTGAGCTTGGTAAACGATTGATAAAAAGCGCGATAGACCTGATTTATGAACTTGGCTTTGAGCATTTTACATTCAAAAAGCTTGCGTTAGAGGTCAATACGACCGAAGCGACAATTTACCGGTACTTTGAAAACAAACACCGCTTACTACTTTACATATTGAACTGGTATTGGAGCTACATGGAGTTTCTGGTCATGTTTAGACTGCAGAATATGACGGATCCGAAAGAAAAATTGAAGACCATTATCGAGCTGCTCACCCAGGAACTTCCAGAAAGTAGTGGCATGATGGATTACAATAAAAGGTACCTCAACCAGATCATCATTTCGGAAAGCAGTAAAGTGTACCTGGTAAAGGAAGTTAAAGAGATCAATAAGTCAGAGGTTTTTAAACCCTATAAAGACTTGTGTGCTAAAATTGCCGAGGTCGTCACAGAATATAATCCTGACTATCAGTATCCCAGGTCCCTGAGCAGCACCTTGATAGAGACATCGCATTTTCAGCAGTTTTTCAGCAACTATCTTCCCAAGCTGACAGACGTTGGTGCGTTGGGCCAGAAAGACTACACAGCCTTATTTCTAAGCAATCTGCTTTTTACGGTACTAGGTGACCAAAGTTTGAAATAAGAGATTGATGAAAAGCAGCAATCATAAGGGCTGGATAACATATCCAAACAACACGATCTGAAACCTTCAAAATCAGGATAACTACTTTGCCCGCAAATACTTTGAGGCCAAACCGATTTAAGGATTACTTTTCAAACTCGATTAGCTGGTGAGATCTCTGACTACTTTGCCTTATTGCTGTCGCTATAATTAGATTATAGTCCGCTTTTTTTGCTTTTTTATTCAGAAATGCAGGGATGCATTAATTTTCCGTTAAGGTGTCCCCTATATAACTACCTGCAAAAAAGACCAGCTTCGATTTTGGTGGAAAATTCGGTGAAACATTTGGACGAAAGTGGGGAAGTATGGCGGTTTTTTCTTTATGAAGACAAGACAAACCCGCAGTCTAGTCCTGCGTACTGGGATGAATATTTTACTAAGATTAAATTTCTTTCCAAGTTTGAAGTTGATGAGATATTAGATGACAGGCGAGTAATAAGACCAGTTGTTTGGAACAACGTTATCGACTCTATGCCACAAGATGATAGGCCTTTACAAGTGCTATCAAGTAAAGAGGATGGTGAAAAGCAGGCATCTGCAACCTACAATAGCATTGATGATGGAGATTATCAGCCGGGTTTTTATATGCTAGATGAAAATCGTGATGAAGTGCTAGTTACCTTCAAGGTATGTTGGTGGGCATATGATGACTACCTACCATATTAATTAAGCCCCATTTAGGGGCTTAATTTCTTGATATCTGAAAGAGTTTCGCCTTGTTAAAAAGCAATTCGTCGAGGTCGTCCATTGAAAGGTGCAAAAGGCTTGCCAATTCTTGTTTCGTGTAATTCAGATCATTGAGGTACAGTTCAACGATATCACTCAAAATTGTTGGTTTTTCAGGCTCAAATAGTTCCGGCTCACCGAAAGTACGGTAACCATTGGCTGAAAAGCCCTTCATCATATAATAATATTGGTCTTGGGTTATTGTACCCAAATCTTTTGCTTTTCGGGCGATAGAAGCCATTGATGTTTTCCAGTACCTTTTTAGATCAGTCAATGTGCTAGAATTGAGCTTGTTCAAATACGGCTTTATGTCTTGGCTTGGCATTAGTAGTTCGCTTGCAAATTCGTGTGCTTCCTGCTCTTCGTCACGGCCATGATCCTTCTTGCCCCAGTGTAACACTAAGTGCCCCAGCTCGTGGGCAAGTGTAAATCTAAGCCGGTCTGAGGTTCGTCTGTTGTTAAGGAATATGACAGGGTACTTAATGTCTGAGTATGTGCTAAAACCATCCTTTTCACCAAGATCAAGTAGCATCACTAAAATTCCATTGTCTTCAACCAATTCAGTTAAGTTGTTGATGCGGCCTTTGGGTATTTTCCATTTATCCCTAACAAATAAAGCGGCCATAGCTGGATTGCCGCCATCTACATCAATATCCCAACTGGGCACATTAGGCTCCGGCAGCTCGACGGCAGTCTGTAAAGTCGTAAAAATGCGTTCAACAATGGTCATTTTGGCCAAATACATCTTTGATGCTTTATCTGATATGGACTGTTTTGACCGGTAATGTCCTCGAACATAGAAGTAAGGCTCCTGAGCAAAAAAATCGACTGGATAGTTTAGTGCCTTACTAAATAGTTCTATTAAATATTCAGGCGCAGAGAGCTGGCCTAGTTCAATTTTGGAAATAGTGCCTTGGGCAACCCCTGATTTTTCAGAAAGTTGCTTTTGAGTATACCCGCGAGATTCTCGGGCGAGGGTTAATGTTTTTTCATTGAATTTCATACTTAGTCATTCGTGCCAGATTTCCTGATGTTGAGTGTTTTGTAGATTTCATCATCGGAGAGTTTTAGCTTAACCTTTCTTTTGCGCCCTTCGTTTCTTTCAAAGACTGATAGTTGTTCGCTGCTATTGCGACGATCCAATTCATATGACCAATGAAGAACATTCTCATTATCAGGGCATAATAAATATATTCCCCTAATTGAAGTCCAGTTCTCGTCAGGCAAGTATCCAGCAAAAAGTAATGTTGGACTTGCGGGAAACCCTTGAATTTCCCCTTGCCTCATATAGCTGATATACTGATTTGTTTTACGGCAGCTAATTTTGCGGCTCTCATTGATTTTGTTGAACCGTATAAATATGTCATCGTTTACCTTGACGCCGAATATGTTGTTCCATTTGTCAACCTCAAACACATTACTATTGAGAAACTTTTCAGTCACATGAGATTTTAGGTGGTCATGTATGATATTAGCCTTGGTCCTATTTTCATAGGAGACAGGCCTGCCAAATTGATTGGCCAAATCGCACATAGTCAGATGTTCAGCAAAACTACTTTGGATGCAATCAGCCAAGTCGTCATACATCGGTGATACGATTTCATGCGCTTCTGCATAAGTTAAGATTTTTCTCATTTTGGTATAAGTTCGTTTAGGACAAAGCTAGTCGAATTTCCAAAAATTAAATGAAAAATATTCCAAAATATTTAAAAAAAATATTCCAAAATGAAGGCGTTAAATATTCCAGAAACACTTCATGCTAGCTTAGATGGGTTTCCTGGCATAAGTAAGGTTTGCTCGATCTATTGAAAGCCTAGCGCTTAGCGTGGGATAATTACTAGCTTCGCAGCTTCTGGATCCTGGAAGGCGTTGGACTGGATTAATTCGTTTTCCATATTGAGCTGATCTTCCCCATAGATATACGAACTGAACTCAAAGGTCCTTAGAAGCATGCGGATGTAGGGAGTGGGATCATACTGACGGGTGAGCTTTCGTAATGCACCCATGTAGTCTTCTCGGTAAACAGTAGGAATTATGATTTTTGAAAGACTTTTTGACGAGAGTTCAGCATTCATCATCACCCTTGCAATCCTACCATTTCCATCAAGAAAGGGGTGAACTTCACTGATCATAAACATCATATAAGCTGCCTTGGCAAAGGGATCCTTAAGAAGGGAATACCAGTCAAATCCTTTTTTTAAGGTGCCTGCGACCAATTGCCAATCTACAAATTCAGTGTTGCCTGCCCGGTTATTTTTATCCTTGAACTGTCCTGGCTTTTTGGAGATGCGGGCTCGTAGTAATGTAGCATGTCTGTTTCTTAACAGCTGTAATAGCTCATCAGGCGAACTGGGAGTTATCGACATTTCCCTCCGGTCTGAGACGATTTGATAAGTACCTAATATATCGTGAGAATCTTCGTCCCGTTCAGGCAGCGGCGTTTCGGTTTGAATAATTTGTTGCGCTTCATTAACAGCAAATTCGGTTCCCTCAATGTAGTTAGAAAAGTAACTCTCGAAAAACCCGAAATTTCGATATGCTATCAGCGAGAGGTTTTTATCGGCATAAGCAGGAAATGTTTTACCGCTTAAAGCTTGATATAGTATCTCGAATAGCTTGATTCTTTGTGGGTCAAATGGCTCTCCGAGCGATCGTGCTATGGCAACAGGCGAATGGAGGCTCCTAGAATCGCCGGTATTCAAAAGCGTACTTATCACAAGGTTAAGTTTCGAAAACTCCTTTTCCATGCCTAAAATGGGAGCCAGTCTTCGAGCTTCGTCCCGGATAGCATTAACTGCTTCTTCGCCCCTGGATCTAATGATTAGATCGAGCCTTTCCTCAATGTCAGAGATCGGAAGCGTTTTAGAAAGATCGTTTCTCGTTCTGGTCTCTTGCATATTTTCCAAAAAGGCTCGTGCTTCCTGTGAAGCATATAGGTTTTCAAAAAATACATTGTCATTTTCTTGTCGAACCGGCCCTTGCTGGAAATGGATTGTGAGACCAGGTAAGTGGTTTTTTCTTGTGTAGCTGTATGTAACAAAGATATGCTCACCGTTCACCGGCTTAAACTCCAATGCACTACGGTGACTTAAAATTGCGCCTGGGAACTGATTGGATAGAATCCTAAACCAATTTCTTTTAATAATAACCTCGGGATGCTCTTGTAGGTTTGATGTGTAGATACGTGGAGCTATCTTAAGTATCACACCCTTTTTCTCTAATGCACTAATTTTAGCAGATTCAGCTTTATTAGAGGATCCAAAAAGCATCTCTTGTAATCTAATCATAAGAATTCTTTCCATTAACTAATGCAAAATAAGCATTTTACTGGAAATTTTTCTAATAAATCACGATAATGTAAGAAAATTTTCTATTAAACTGAATTTTGCTTGAAATCTAAACAATAGGAATCTACATGCTAGGACAGTGAAGTAGATAGTCATCTGCAACTTTCCTTTTTTTGCGGTCTGACCGCCTTTACATTGCTTGTAATTCAAAGGTTGGCTGCAAAACACTGAAAAACAGCATACTTATTAATCGATCGATGCTGTCCTACCGAAATTTTTAACAGTGAAATACCTTTGGGTTGTTCCTAAATCAAGAACAATGATGCGAAACAATTATAAAGGTGACTGGATAGAACATCCAGTGATCGAAATCACAAACGGAAGGCAGCGTGGGACAGGGCACAGAAACCGCAAAACAAGAAAAAGAAGGAGTATGTATGGGTTCCTATAGACTATGAAGACGAGGCTAGGCCCGGAGTAGTTATTTATGACGAGGAAACTCTTTTCAAGAAAGAGCTAAGCAAGTACTATCTACAACCTGTAATAGAAGGTTTAATAGTCATATGAGGTGGCTCCAAAAAGCGGCACACATTTTTGCACAACCTGATGCAAAATGGGAGTTCAGAAGGGGAGCAAAACCAGAAAGAGTTACGATGCTGATTTTAAGCAGGAAGTAGCGAGAATGTTGGCTTCTGGAAGAAGCGCGAAGGAAATCTCGGAGACGTTTGGAATTGCTGAAAATCTTCTATATCGTTGGAAGAGAATGGCAACTATGAAGACAAAAACAAAGAATGTGGAGAGTGAAGGTAGTAAGGCTGCAAAACTTGCTGCTGAAAATGCTAGGCTACGAGCGGAAGTTGAACGCCTGAAAACCGACCGTGAAATCTTAAAAAAGGCGTTGGGTCTCTTCAGCACGTCCGACTGAGAGACGTCTATGACTTAATAATATCACTTTCGAGGACAAATAAGGTAAGTTATCTGTGTTCGCTTTTTGAAGTAAGCCGCACAGCTTATTACCGGTACCGGCGAGGAGAAAGTTATAATGCGGACAAAAAATACAACCGCCCAAAGCATGAAATACGGATCGAGTTTATCCGTAATTTGAAGCGATATGGCAGTCGACGTATCAAAGAATCCTTGAAACAAAAAGGCATCAAGATTAGTCGCCGAAAAGTCGCTGAAATCATGCGAAAAGAGGGTTTAAGGGCTATTCAACCACCTAGGTTTATTCCAAGGACAACTGATAGTAAACACGGAAAACGAGTTTGTCCAAACCTTCTGCTTAACCAGTCAAAGCCAGATCGACCCAATGCAGCTTGGACATCGGACATTACTTACATGCCTTTGAAAGGCGGGAAGTGGGCTTATCTCTGCACCTGGATGGATTTGTATTCCCGGCAAATTGTTAGCTGGCAATTGGCTGACAATATGCAAGAAAGTCTTGTCAGGGAACCGTTGTCGAGAGCACTGTTGAAGCGCAGGGCCAAACCTGGTATGATCGTGCACTCGGATCGTGGCGGACAATATTTATCACGGGAAATGAAGAAAGTAATAAAAACTTTCAAACTGAGACAAAGCATGTCCCGTGCCGATGACCCATACGACAACGCATGGGCGGAGTCGTTCTGGAGTAGGCTGAAGGCCGAATTAGATATGCCCAGAGGTGGTTATGAGAGCATTGAAAGATTGAAGTCTGCTCTATTTGAATACATCGAGGGATATTATAATACAAGAAGACTGCATTCGTCTTTGAACTATTTGAATCCCGCAGCATTTGAGGCCGAATATTACCGACAAACGGGATAAGAATTGAAGTTTTAAATATTTACTAACCCGCAAAAGTGTAAACCAAAAGGGAACCACGTCAA
>NZ_FUZA01000006.1 GCF_900167945.1 Dyadobacter psychrophilus | reverse complement strand
CGAGGTGGACCCACCGCTGGTGAACCGGTTGTCACGCCAGTGGCATGGCCGGGTAGCTATGTGGGGAATAGATAAGCGCTGAAAGCATCTAAGTGCGAAACTAGCCCGAAGATGAATCTTCCACATAAGGGTCGTTGTAGACTACGACGTTGATAGGCTGCAGGTGTACGTGTAGAAATACATTCAGCTGAGCAGTACTAATTACCCAAGAGCTTGCACATTAATATCTTATCAATCTTGATCTCTTCTACTTCCAATATGACATTGATTATTTAATGTTGAATGAGCGAATGCCTCAATGACTGAATAGAAAATATTCACTCATTCACTCATTCGAAATTCAATCATTGAATTACTCAAAGAGCTTGTTGGTGACTATTGGCCTGGTGTTCACCTCTTCCCATCCCGAACAGAGAAGTTAAGCCCAGAACCGCCGATGATACTTGGATCAAACCTGGTAAAGTAGGTAGTCGCCACAATACCATTAAACCAAAAGCCTTACAGAAATGTAAGGCTTTTTTTGTGCCTGGTCTTCACCTCTTCCCATCCCGACTACGCGTCCCGGAACAGAGAAGTTAAGCCGGGCTGCGTAAGCGGGGCTACCTAAGCCGGGCTGCCCAAGCCGGGGGCGCCCAGCTTGAACGCAAGCCCGGCCAGAACCGCCGATGACACCGGGCCGCGTAGGCGGGCCGCGCAGTCTAGTCGCCACAATACCATTACAAAAGCCTTGCAGAAATGTAAGGCTTTTTTTGTGCCTAGGTAATTATGGAAATTAACAACAAAAATCTGTCAGCACTTCGTTATTCTATTCACGTTTGGACACAAAAAAACCTCAACTTGCTATCATCTAGCTTATTGAGGTCTTAGAGTAGTGCCGAAGATGGGACTCGAACCCACACAGGGCAACCCCCACACGCCTCTGAAACGTGCGTGTCTACCAATTTCACCACTTCGGCAATAAAAACTGGTTGGCAAAAATAAGAATGTTTTCTGCTTTACCTGATGGCGCAAAGCAAAAAATCAAAATTTTTATACTTTGATATTTTCAAACTGGGCCGGGATAAGAATGTCTTTAAAGCCTGCTGCCTGCAATTTCAGCTTAAAAGCAACCTGAGTCTCATATTCACCATGAACGAGAAAAACCTTCTTCACCCTTTCCGGAGTCTGGCAGGATAGAAAAGAAAGCATCTCGTTATAGTCGCCATGACCTGAGAACGATTCCATGGATGCGACCTGGCAAAGCACGTCAAATTGCTCTCCAAAAATATTGACCTTCTTATCTCCTCTTTTTAATGCACCAGCAAGCGTGTTACCAGAAGCATATCCAACCAATAAAATGGTAGCGCGTGCGTCTCCAATATTATTCTTGATATGATGCTTGATTCGGCCTGCTTCCGCCATTCCCGATGCTGAAATGATGATGCAAGGTTCAGCTTTATCGTTGAGCGCGATGGATTCATTTACATCAGAAATGTATTTAAGATAAGGAAATGCAAATGCATCGCCGTCTTTTTCAATGTAAGCCAGAATTTCCGGGTTGAAGCATTCATCGTGCTCCTTCATGATCTTGGTTGCCCGGATCGCTAGTGGACTATCAATGTACACGGGAATTTGAGGCAGCTTTCCTGAGCTGGAAAGCTGATCTAATGCATAAATAAGCTCCTGGGTGCGGTCAATAGCAAATGCAGGGATAATGAGCTTGCCTCTCCTTACAACACAAGTCTCGTGAACGATTTCCAGAAGGTGCCCTTGCATGTCGGTTTGCTTCTCGTGTAACCGATCACCATAAGTTGATTCGCATATAATGTAATCTGCTTGCGGAAAAACATCTGGTTTCCGCAAAATCCTGTCTTCTGGCCGTCCGATATCGCCGGTGAAGGTTACCTGCTTGAATGTTCCGGCATCAGGAATGGTCAAATGGACGGCTGCACTCCCAAGCAGATGAGCAGCATCTGTCAGAACAACTGCAACCTCATTATCTGCACCCAAATAAAATGTCTGACCGTACTGAACCGATTTAAATAAGCTCAATGCATGAACAGCGTCTTCCGTGTTATACAGCTCGTCAAGCAGCGGTCTTCCTTGCTTTTCCCTGCGACGATTTATTCTCCCCAAATCTTTTTCCTGAATGTGGGCGCTATCCAAAAGCATAACGCGACACAAATCAGCCGTTGCTGCTGTGCAGTAAATAGGTCCGCTGAACCCTTGTTTCACGAGCCGCGGAATTAAGCCCGAATGATCTATATGCGCGTGAGATAAAACCAGATAATCGACATCGGCAGGTTTAAAGCCAAACTTCTCGTTCAGCTCGTCCGTCTGAATGCCTTGAAACAGTCCGCAATCCAGCAAGATCTTAGTCCCTTTTTCTGTTGTAATAAGGTGCTTACTTCCCGTAACAGTCCTTGCGGCTCCAAAAAATTGTATGTTCATAATGTAATTCTAAATCAAGCTAAAACATATATTGCGTCCAGATTTCGGCCAATGCCATCATAATCAAGTCCGTAACCTACAACGAACTTATTCTCGATGTTGAACCCGGTGTAACGGATGTCGACTTCCGTCTGAAGCGCATCCGGTTTGTGGAGTAGACTTGCAATCGCAACCGAGGCGGGCTCGAGATCATTGATTTGGCTTAATAACTGAGCCATTGTAAGACCGGTGTCAACGATATCCTCAATGATAATGATATCCCGGCCAGCAATGTCATCATTAAGGCCTATAATCTCCCTTACAGAACCGGTTGACTGTGTTTTGTTATACGAAGCGAGCTTGATGAATGTAATTTCACAAGAAAGGGGAATTCTTTTGACCAATTCACTCGCGAAAAGAAATGCTCCGTTTAATACAACTATAAAGAGCGGACAGCGATTCTGGTAATCCTTCTCAATCTCAGAGGCGATAGCTGCAATCCGGTTTTCAATCACTTCCCTGGAAATAAGCGGGACGAATTTTTTATCAAGAATATTGATCATAATTTGAGGTGTCATCTTATCAAAATTCCCGTCTGAAAATTGATAATTTAAAAATAATTTTTGTCACAGGCAGCGGAATGGTCTGAGGATCAATATTAACTCTTTTTTCAAAAACCCAGCCTGTGGCAAACGTAAAATATAATTCCCGCGTTAAATAGGGAGATTTACCCCTGATATGAAAAGTTTAATAATCCATACTACCACATACTGTTTCTTAACCGTTGCTTCTCTTCAATTTGCATCAGCTCAATTGTATTCTTCTGCCGAATTGGACAAGAATTACGATATGATTCTGAAAAACCCGAGCGTGCAAATCGAGTCCACGGAAGCGATTAATATGCTTTATAATTACAAGTTTGCAGAAGCTGACACGGAATTTCGCTGGCTTAAATACCGATATCCCAAACACCCCATGCCGCATTTTCTAATGGGACTTGCCGAATGGTGGAAAATTGTTCCGAACACAGAAAATGAATCGCATGACAAGGCTTTTTTAGCTCAAATGGATTCTACTATTAACCTGGCCGAACAGCTTTACGACAAGGAAAAAAACAAAGTGGAACCCGCATTTTTCCTGGCCGCCGCCTATGCATTCAAAGGAAGATTATACGCAGAAAGAGAAAGCTGGACGAAAGCAGCATTCGCAGGGAAAAAATCTTTGAAATATTTCGAGCAATGCAAAGGAAACGGTGATCTGACACCTGAATTGCTTTTTGGCGACGGTCTTTATAATTACTATGCGGAGTGGGTCCCCAAAGAATACCCTATTTTAAAGCCCGTTATGTCACTTTTTCCAAAGGGTAACAAAAAGCTTGGTGAGCAGCAGCTGGAAAAAGTTGGAAACAATGCATTTTATACACGCGTGGAAGCCAGGTATTTTCTATTGCAGATTTACAGTATGGAAAATGAATATGGCAAGGCTTACGAAATGGCAAAATATATGTGGCAAACCTTTCCTAACAACCCATATTTCGAGCGGTATTTTTGCAGGACTGCATTTGTAACGGGCAAAATGGCGGAAGCGGAAAAAGCTGCCCAAAATATTATTGAAAAAATAAGTAGTGGGATGCCTGGTTATGAAGGAGTTAGTGGAAGAAATGCGGCATACGTGCTCGCTTATTATAACATGACTTACCACAAGAATTATGATATGGCGGGTAAGTATTATCAGAAAGCGATCGACTATTCAACCCAAACCAATTCTCTGAACGCAGGTTACTACGTTTCATCATTGATTGGATTAGGTAAAATAGCCGAGATCAAAAAAGATTATGATGAAGCCCTTCGCTACTATAAGGAAGCGGCTGAAAAAGCCGATAAGAAAACAAGTCAGGACAGGGAAGCAAAAACGGCCATTGCCAACTTGAAGAAGATGAAACGGGATCAGCGAAGAAAGAGATAGCAGGTTTTGACATGCTATCTCTTTGGCATTTAGCAAGCTTTGCTATTTCTTTAATGCTGCATAATGTTTGAAAAACAGGGGAATTGTCTCTATTCCTTTGTAATAATTAAAAAGCCCGTAGCTCTCGTTGGGTGAATGCAGTGCATCAATGTCAAGGCCAAAGCCCATGAGAATGCTTTTGCAGCCCAATTCCTGTTCAAATAACGCCACGATCGGAATGCTGCCGCCACCGCGTGTGGGAATCGGTTTTTTCCCAAAAGATTCTTCCATTGCCATTTCCGCAGCTTTATATTCCAGAGAATCCGTCGGCGTCACGTAAGGCAAACCGCCGTGATGCGGTGTAACTTTTACTTTCACTGACGCCGGCGCAATCGATTCGAAATGTCTGGTAAATAATGCGAGAATCTCATCGTCAGTCTGGTGCGGAACCAGACGCATGGAGATTTTGGCATTGGCCTTTGAAGGAAGCACGGTTTTAGCACCTTCGCCAATATATCCTCCCCAGATTCCATTCACATCCAATGTTGGGCGCACAGAAGTTCTTTCTATTGTAGAGTAACCCGCTTCGCCCGAGATATCGTCAATTTGAAGGTCTTTTTTATATTCTTCCAAATCAAAAGGAGCTGCGTTTAAGGCTGCACGTTGGTCCGCAGTAAGCTCTTCAACATTGTCGTAAAAACCAGGAATGGTAATGTGCCCGTTCTCATCTTTCAGAGAAGCGATCATTTCACATAATACATTAATGGGATTCGCAACGCCGCCGCCGTAAACGCCGGAATGCAGATCGCGATTCGCGCCAACAACTTCAACTTCTACATAGGTAAGGCCGCGAAGACCGGTTTCAATGGAAGGCACGTCATTGGCAATAATGCTTGTGTCGGAGATCAGAATCGTATCACATTTCAGCATTTCCTTATGCGCACTTACAAATGAGCCGAGGTTAGAGGAGCCGATCTCTTCTTCACCTTCAATCATAATCTTTACATTGCAAGTCAGATTATCCGTGGCTAACATGGTTTCCAATGCTTTGATATGCATATAAAACTGGCCCTTATCGTCACAAGATCCTCGCGCGTAAATCCGCTCATTCTTGATCACAGGCTCAAATGGTGGTGAATTCCATAGCTCATAAGGATCCGCTGGCTGTACATCGTAATGTCCGTATATAAGGACAGTAGGAAGATTTTCATCAACGATTTTTTCACCAAATACAACCGGATGTCCCGCCGTTTCGTAAATCTCGACACGGTCCGCACCAGCTTCCGAAATACGGTCGCGCACAAATTGAGCGGCTTTGAGCATGTCAGGCTTGAATTTGGAATCTGCGCTCACGGACGGAATTCGCAGTAAATCTAAAAGTTCATCCAGAAATCGGTCACGGTTTGCATTGATATAGCTAAGCATTTTTATTGTGTTTTCGGTTTAAAGTGCCGCTAAACGGCGCGTCAAGATAAAAAAATAGCCCCTAAGGTCGTCCCTCAGAGGCTGTTTTTTTAATTATAGTTTCTTATTTATGCTTTGCTGGCCTTCCTGGCAAAAAGGTTAACCCTGTTCTCATTGCCTTTCATAAGCCTAACAATATTTTTTTGATGCGTGAAAACGACCAATACGAACATTGTAAACCCAAAAACAATTAACAGTGGCTCAGGATGACCAAAGACGCCAACCCATGAAAGCACAGGAAATGCCAGGGTTGCGAGTATAGAACTCAGCGAAACATATTGAGAAGCAAGTAGTGTCAGAATAAAGATGGTGATGCAAACAGAAGCAAGTTCGGGGTGGATAGCCAGGACCATACCCAGCAATGTTGCAATTCCCTTTCCGCCCTTGAAACGAACGAAAACGGGGAAAATATGACCGATGATCGCTATAATGCCGAATAAGATCTTGTACATTAATAACTCCGTCTCACCGATTTCGTTCATATAAAACAGCATCGAAGCAAGACATGTCGCAGTCCATCCTTTCAATACATCAATTAACATTACGACAGTCCCAGCGCGCTTTCCTAAAACCCTGAAGGTGTTGGTAGCGCCAGCATTTCCGCTGCCATGTTTTCTTACGTCAATTCCAAAATATCCTATTCCGTACCAAACTGAACTCGGGATTGATCCTAACAAATAGGCAGCGATAATCGTAGTTATTAATAAGGCAATACTCATATTGTACTATTCGCAGAAAATTTTAAACGTTAAAATGTTTTGTTCAAAAATACGATAGTTGAGGGATTTTACAAGCAAAACGGATACAAAACTAACATTATACAAGCAATTTTTCAAATTGTAGCATAAAGTGTTGCGAATTCTACATCCATATCAAAATCCTTCGGTTGGCTCAACTTTCTTCTTTTTCTCAGCCGGAACCACTTTTTTCTTAGTTGTTTTGGCTGCTAACTTGGCCTTTTTGATTGCCGGTTGGTAAAAGTCATCAAACCGGTTTACAAAAGCATCCTTCTCCTCGGAACCGATCGACACCAGCGACATATCCTTCGATTTGACATTTTTAGACTTCGCCGTGATCTGATCATTAAAATCAACCTGAGATGAAACGACGCCCAGCTCTCCAAGTTTGTAATCAAAATAATACCAAACGTCAGGGGAAGCCTGTAAATACAAACTGAATTCGTCGCCATCAACGGAACGCCTGATTTCCAGCACACCTTCCATCTGCGCGTTAATGTTGTTGCGACCCAAGTTCGCCACGCCAATCGGCCCCTGTGAATAGTATGCCCCGTGCGAAGCAGACCAATGCAAATTTACATTAGACAACAGCATCGGAACGTCCAAAGCTGGCGATGCTTCAAATAATGGCTTGTAACCAGCGGCAGTGAGCTTCGCATAGGCATCCGTCGCCTTCGAGCCAATCAGTGCAGATAATTTGTTGTTCAGCTGCTCCGCGTCGTCATCGGCCGCGGTGCTGTTTTGCTCTTCCAGATTAACTTCAACAATTTTTGCAGCTAATGGCTGTGAAATCGGTTCCAACGCCGGCAATTTCATCAATAACATCGTATTGAACGAAAACCGTGCACTATCCACCTGCGCTTCACCGGTTCCTACGGCTTGCAGCCAGGTGGCGCCGGTCAGTTTAAGCGGGCCGGAGAATGTTGCAAGTCCGGTTTTATCGTCAAAACGCAATGCATTTGCTTCGTCAATCAGGCCATCGGCTCCCGGAGGCGGCATTACTTTGAAAGCTTTCTCATCTTCATTGTAATTCAATTCGCCTTGCGCCGTGTAAATGTCCTCATCACCATCCGAATCTTTGGGCGACAGGAATGACATATACATTCCTTTGGCCTCATTATAATGTAAGCCCACGGAAAGTGGGATTTCATGCTCATTTTTCAGGTCCTTATCAATTTTAATGGCAACAGTCTCGCCGGGAGCATCTTTATATACAATCCACGAGCTCTGGAAATCTTTCCTGAATTTGATAACAGGCTTAACAAACCCATCCAATTGAAGCGACGGCTCGTAGGCAATCAGGTTAATGCCGCCTTTATACTGAATGCGGGGAGATAAAAGCAGGTTTTCAGTTTCCTTAATATCTGCGCGGGCAGTTGTGTAATATTTGACGGAAGCAGGAGCCTGATTACCATTACGCTGTTTTTTCCCTTCTTCTGCCGCACCGATTTCCCTCAATTCAAAATTCTGCATCTTGATATTGAAAGTGTCTTTTCTTGCTGTAATGTATTGATATGTTGCAGAACCTTCGAAGTGGTTGCGGGAATCGATGCGGATGTCCGCGTCACGCATTCTGTGAGACGTGTTTAATGTATCAATTTCGATGCGTGCTTTCTTCAAAGGAGCGATTTTCCCTTTGCTGTCCACGCTTACCAAACCGCCATCCGGAATGATTTTCACGTCCGCAGTTTGTATAAATGGAACACCTTTAATGTTCAACGTCACTTTTTCCACATCATAAATCGCCTCAGAACCATTGAATGTCAGTCCTTCCTGGTCGGGATCCGTGGACGTGTAGGATGAGGTTTCACCAAATCCTTTCATCAGGATCGTTTTCTTGGCCATATCCCACTTGGCGCTTCCGATCAATGTTTTGTATGAAGCAGTAGGAATTTCCATTCCCGAAGAGTCGGAGCCGAAACCGGTATCATCGGTCAGAAAATTTGCAATTCCGGTTTTAAAGTTGAAATCAATGTTAACGTTCTTGCCCGTAAGCAGCTTTTTCGTCGATTTTTGATCAACACTATTAATGGCAAATTCAGAGCGATTGGCCAGATAGCCGTCTTTGTTAAACTTAATGTCGGGCGACGACAGCTCAGAATCAGCTCTTTTCAGCTTTCCATTTCCATATAGTCCGGACGAACGCAGCAAAAGCCCGCCTTCCAGGCTCGTGGTTCCGTTATAAAAAGAAAACGATTTTCCCTGCGTATTAATGAACATGCTATCCGCATTTGGATACCATTTCAATGCATAATCTTTTAATTGAACAGCCGGAAAATAGCCTTTTCCAATGGTCGCTTCCTTAATGCTGGCTACTTCGCCGGAAGCCATTAATGAATCGGCGGTGAGCAAAACTTCCTTGGCCGTCATCGAGGCAGACATATATTTCAAAATTGCTTTGGAATGCAAACCGGTGTTGTCCATCGTAAGCGTGTCGGTAAAACGGGCCATCGCTTTGCCTTCATAAAGCTTCATATCCGTTACCGGCGGCTTATATTCAAATCCAAGGGAGTTGTCCGGCATGCTTTTCAAAACCGTCTGAATGTTCGGGATAATGCCATTTGCGTTGAATGTTCCCTCAAAAATGACGTCGCGTTCATCCAGTCCGCCCATATCAATCTTGGGAATTTTGAAATTGACTTCTCTTGGATAAATAACGGTTCCACGCTCGGGCTGATCAAAATAAACCATCATCCCTTCCTCAACAACCAGCCTGGGCGACTTTTTTACACCTTTTTGAAGCCCGGATTTATTCTTTGGATCACTCAGGTAAAATGTTCCCCCTTTTTCATATTTGACGTGACCGCCGACTTCGCCTTTTTGTCCTTTTGCAAATTTTTCTCTCGGCGTAAATGTGATGGAATCCGAAGGTGCAACATTCACGAAGAACTGGTTATAATCAAACTTGATATTTTGCCCTCTGAACTGATAGTTGGACGCGACCATCTGGCCGTTCAGTGTGAAATTCCTGTTTTTACCAATAATCAGTTTTTTGTCCTGAGGAACAGCATAGATTTTCAGGGAATCACTCACCACAAATCGCGAAACGCCGAGGACGGTAAGCATTGTATCCGGCAGATAGATCGTCGCATTTGCGGTTTCATCATTGGCCGTATATTGAGAAGTAACCTGGAAGTTGTCGTAATCCGCTTTATCCAGGTTTGCCAACACAAACAGGATCCCTTTTTTGCTTAACGCGAACTCATCGGTTTCTTTGTTATAAATGAAATATTCTTCCAGCGTAAGCCTTTGCAGTGTATTCCGCATGATTTCAGGCTTTTGTTTGAATTTCCGCGCCAAATCATCGGACAGAAATGCCGATTTTTTTTCTGTTTGGGTATAATTCGCAGCCATAATCAGCGGCTGAAATCCGTATTCCTTGCTAATGTCCTTAAAACGCTCTTTTTTGAAATAATCCAGCGATTCCAGCTTCACAGGAGCAACCTGCTTACCATTAATGCGGAAGAATTCCACCTTGTCGTTCGGAAATCTCCACCGCATTGCCTGCGACCAGATGTTCATTTTGTGATAAGTGTCTTTATAGGGCAAAGGCGCGTAATCGGTCCTTTCAACGCGACCTAATTTTACCAATCCCTCGTCATCGTTGTATTTAAATGTCACACCCGGATGATACAGCGAATCGCCGCCAAGCGGCATCGAATAGGTCGCAAACGAAGCAGCAATGACCGAATCTTTCAATTCAAACTTCTTACTCTGGGCGGTGAACGCAAGCTTGTCTTTATATTTTACTTTAATCGTCGATGGAAGATCGCTTAACGAAGAACTATACATTTCGGTCCCGATCAACGCGAAACCGCCTTTGTAGTCTATATTTTTACGCGTTTCTTTCAATCGGGCATCAATTCCATTGGAAACAAAACGGGGATACGGCGCAGGTTGTCCCTTTATTTTCTTGACGCCCCGGTATTCCAATGTCCCTTTAATTGGCGCCGCAAGTTGCGCGTCGCTGTGCAGCGTAACATTTTCGGCTACGAGTTTGGGCTGGGAAATGTTGAAGGAGTAACTGTCCAGATCTGCATAAATGGATGAATCACCGCCGGCCTGCCAGTTGAACTTCCCATTTTTTCCAACAAAAACACCGTCTTTAAGCGAAACGCTGCCGTTAGCTGGTCCGAAAACCACCGAATCGCTCGCCGTAACCATGGCGAATGTTGCATTCTGCAAGTCCAGCATAGCGCCGGAAATGACGGGTAGGGGATTTGATTTGGGCGTAATTACGTAATTCGAGTCAACAGGCGTGTCCCAGCTGTCATTGGCAGCGGCAACAGTCGCTTCCGCATTAGCCGTTACAGCATTCGTTGTGTCGAAACGATATTTATATGTTCCTTCTAAAAGGTAAAGTGAGTTATAATTTGCCGCGTAGAGTTTATTGGTTTCATTAATCGTCCTGACCGTTTCCAGCACTTTTTGCAATGTCTTACCATCATATTTCTGCCCCGAATTTGTCGCCAGATCCAGAAAGCCTTCCAGGTTTTCTGGCGATTGCTTCGCAAATGCATGCGTGTTGCGGATCAGGAGGAACATGACCGGCCCCGCTTTCTGCCCTTTCGAAATCTGTGTTTTAATAATGTTGATAAACTTCGTTTGCTGGGAAGTATTCAACGCAGACATCCACACGCTGTCGAGCTGCGCGGCGGAGCGAATGTATTGCGGGTTGCGGCTGCCATCCATCAGCTTGCGCAGTTGTACCATAAACTGCCCCGGATCGTCCGAAAGTTTTAAGTTTTGCGCAGACACAGTTTTGCCTGCCAATGCCAATATGCAGAAAAGTAAAGCAGTACGAAGTATCCTCATTTGTTTTGTTCCTCAACTTTTAAATACCACACAGGCCCATTGATTGCGCTTGTTCGAGTTAATTTTCGTTAACCCGTTTTCAAACGCACATTGCTCAATGTCAGCCTGATCTGTTTCATAAAATCCGCTTGTGACCAGCCAGCCGCCGGGCTGCAAATGCTTCACATAAGCGGGTATTTCACTTAATAATATGTTTCTGTTAATGTTCGCCAGAATGCCTCCAAACATTTGCTCCTTAGGAACTTCGGTGATTGTTCCCTGGAAAACCTCCGCTTTGGAAACCAAATTGTTCATTGCAAAATTCTCCTTGGTATTTTCAACAGCCCATTCATCAATGTCAAAACCCAATAAATGTGACGCACCCAGTTTTGAAGCAAGAATGGACAAAATCCCCGTTCCGCAACCTACATCCATCACTGCCAATCCGGTGTGCGGCAAACCCAGCTGCTCGTTCATGACGAGCCACGTCGTTTCGTGATGTCCTGTGCCAAAAGACATTTTTGGTTGGATCAGCAAATCGTATTTAAATGCGGGGTCCGGCTCGTGAAAGGTGGCCCTCACCCGGATTTGATCACCAACTTCTATTGGCTCGTAGCTTTTTTCCCACTCCTCATTCCAATTTCTTCTTTCTAACGATTTCCATGTGGCCGCTATTGTCGTTAATTCCAGGTATTTGGCAGTAAGATCGTGCAAGTTTTGTTCATCAAAATCATTTTCCTGAATATAAGCCAAGAGCCCCTCATCCGTCTCTACAAAAGACTCAAAACCAGCCTCTCCCAGCTCCGCCATCAATATTTCCGAAAAATCCGGGTCTACTTTTAGATCTACTTCTATGTAATTCATTGTATTGTTATTTGTTACTGGTAAACTTAATAACTAAAAAAGCCCACTCAAACTTTACATTTGAAATGGGCTTTACTTTATTCTGCAATATCATCACGGCTTCCGCCTTTTCGCGGCCAGATCGTGCGCGGTGTCGTAATAAGAGCGCAGATTCATCCAGTCGAATACATCCGAGATGTTTTCGACGCGGTTTCGCTGCATAATGCGGTCGCGGCGCTGCATTCTTACGAATTTGAACAGGATATCGGCGAGCTGGTCGGCGGCTTGGGTGAATGTCTGTGATTTTCTGTTGATTACGTAAATGCCGCGGTTTTCATAATCCCGCATAATTTGCATGATGTAATCTCCGAATCCTGAAAGGTCACTCGTTACTGTTGGCACGCCGCGGACGACGCATTCCAGTGGCGTGTAACCCCATGGTTCGTAATAACTTGGGAAGACGCCAAGGTGGCAACCTCTCACAAATTGCCCGTAATCAAGCCCGAAAAGCGGATTTGTTGAGGAAATGAAATCCGGGTGATAAACGATTTTCACCCGGTCGCGCTCATTATTGACCAGATTTGCCGTTTTGCAAAACTCTGTAATGCCGTCTTCCGCTTTCAAATCGTGCGTTACGAAAGCAGGCAGTTTGTCCGTTTTCCAGCTTTGAATGGTCCTCCTAAGCCTTAACCTCCAATATTCATCCACAAAATTGTTTAGATCGGGCATTTTATGATCCGCGCCTGAGGCCGTTGCAAGGAAAAGTTTTTCTCCCACTTCTTTTTCAATGGCAGTACAGGTTTCCTGCAACTCGTTTAAGACTGCCCTCGATTGCAAAACGTCCGGATTAACAGAAGAATACGGCTGTTTGGTCACAATGAACATTACAACCGTCATATCCATATTTGCCTGCACCATTTTCCAGTTCAGCCTGGCCAATGCTTCCAACGTGAGGTCGTAGCCTTTGTTACTATATTCATAACGCCCAGAAGTGAAGAAATAAAGCGTTTTGTCCAGATCAAAGGAATAGCTCGGGAAAAAATGCCCTAGTACAAACTCATGAATACGCTCCTTATGTTTTAAATGTAGATTTTGGAATTCGTGGACAGCCTGGAAACGCACAACATTAAGGCCATTCGGTGTAACCAGATCAGGCATCCGGCCCAGGAAAACTTCACATTCCCGTGCCGTAACATCACTCACCGTAGTGAGCACATGCGCACTCAATGCTGCTTGCCTTTCAACAGAACATTGCGCCAGGATTCCGTAATTTTTTGCTTCCTGTTCCCAGTCGAAGAAGGGGAGCTTGCTGTAAAATCCACTTACATTCTGCGCCAGATAACGCCCCAGCATGGTTGCATGGGTGGTAAATGTGGTTGCAATTTTAACATTATCGCGTTTTAGGTCGGGTAGGCCGCTGCTGGCCATCCACTCGTGGAACTGGGCATAAATTTCTTCACGTTTTGCATTTTCCTCAGCATATTCCTTCAAGAATAACCGAACAAATTCCCCGAAGCAAAGCGTTTGATTGACCAGCGGCTCAACATTGATTGTAGGAATACGGCTGCGTTCCCACAGGTTAAATTTGATAGTATCGAGCTCATGCGCAATGCTTTCCAGATCAAATAGGATAACTCGCGGCTTGCCGGTAACGAGCCAGTAACCATAATATACGGTGTAACCCATATCGCGCAATCGCTTTACGACACGGCCAGCCGGAGAATCCTCCAGATCGGTGATTATTTCAAATTCGGATGACGCTTTTTTCTCGAAATATGGGCCTAGCAAAAAGTAGTTGTCTTCCCACTTTTCTACCATTGCGGGGACCTTGGTCCGTATTACAGTATAAATTCCTCCAACTTGATTACAAACCTCCCATGCAATTTCAAACAGGACGTTTTTCTTAGTGGTTTTGACAAATGGTTCCAATACGGGATGTAGGTTTAAACGTTACTAGCTGCATTCGCAAAGAGTGTTGTTTTCTTTAAGTCACAAAAATCCTTGTAATTACACAATAAATATGCAGAAAAATTATTCACAATAACAACAATCCGCCGTTTGTTTCTTCGACCTTAAACAAAGCATAATACGCGCTGAGATGCTTAAAATATAACAAAGACAAGAATGCAGGTTTTGGTGTTCACTTCACAAACAGAGTCATTTCAAACCGTCATCACATGAATTTAAGACGGTTCTCGGCTAACTTTGTTCCAAATTACGTTACTTTGGTTGGATTAACATTTTGCATTGGTTAGATAGTGAAAAAAATTAAAATAGTTGCGCTTTCCTTTACATTCCTTCTTTTTATAATGGAAAGTTGTATTGCCCAAAGTGCCGAAACTGAAGAGATTCTCCCTCCAAAAAGGGAATTCAGGGCAGTTTGGATCGCTACTGTTGATAATATTGATTGGCCTAGCAGCAAAAATCTTATACCAGGGGAACAGCAGGAGGAATTTTCAGCCCTGCTCGATTTCCATAAGAAAGTAGGAATGAATGCCGTTTTCGTGCAGGTCCGCGCGGCCGGAGATGCATTTTATGCCAAAAGCACTGAGCCTTGGTCCGAATGGTTAACGGGGCGGCAGGGGAGGCAACCTGACCCGATGTGGGACCCGTTGGATTTTATGGTTAATGAGGCGCACAAGCGAGGCCTCGAATTTCATGCATGGCTAAATCTGAACCGGTTGGTTCACAAATCTTCAACCAGCGTTTCTGCTGAAAATATTAGTAAAATACACCCTGAGTGGATCCTGAGTTACGATGGTTATAAGCTTTTTAATTTTGGTATTCCCGAAGTAAGGCAGTTTATTACAGATATGACGGTGAATGTTGCTAAAAACTACGACGTGGACGGCATTCATTTTGACGATTACTTTTACCCTTATGCCGCTCCCGGACAGGTTATTCAGGATGAGGCAACATTTCAGAAATACGGAGAGGGATTTGCCAATAAGGCCGATTGGAGAAGACATAACATTGATTTATTAGTAAAACAAATTCATGATGGACTGGAGGCGGTTAAGCCACGCCTGAAATTCGGGATCAGTCCTTTTGGTGTCTGGAGAAATAAAGACCGTGATGCGGAAGGATCTAAAACATATGGTGCGTTGGCGTCCTATGATGATCTTTTCGCCGATAGCAGGCGTTGGATTAAGGAAGGATGGATTGATTATATAGCGCCACAAGTCTATTTTTCTTCCGGATTTTCACGCGTCCCTTATAAAAATTTGGTCGATTGGTGGACAGAGAATTCTTACGAACGACATTTATATATAGGAATGGGCGCTTATCGCGTCGGTTATAAGGACAAAGACAAACATTGGTCTAATCCATTGGAAATTCCCAATCAGGTTCGATACTTAAGGGAAAGCGAAACGGACGGGGCGATTTTTTTCAGTTCGCGTTCGTTGCGCGGAAACAGCCTTGGGTTTGTAGATTCACTCCGCAGAGATTTTTTCCGTTATCCGTCGCTTGTCCCGACTATGCCCTGGAAAGACAGGATTGCACCATTGTCTCCCAGAAGTCTGAAAGCGACATTATTATCGAAGGGCATCGAACTGACCTGGGAACGGCCAGATCCAGCATCGGATGGCGACAGGGCCTGGTATTATGTAATTTACCGTTTTGCGCCCGATGAAAAAGCCTCCGCGCATGATCCCAGACGCATTCTTGGCATGTGTTATGAAGGTGAGAAATTTATTGATTTGACCGCTGAATCAGGAAAGCGATACATATACTATGTAACGGCTGTTGATAGGCTGCATAATGAGGGGCGGCCCATTGGGCCATTGAAAGTGGAGGTTCATGATCAAAAGCTTGTGAGATTCTAACTATGAGCAATTCTATTCAATACGAATACAAACCCGAATATCTGGCCGTTTCGGTTCCTACAAAATACAAGTCCGAAAATCTTCGTAGAGAAGAAATGGTTTTGAATATGGGGCCACAACATCCTAGTACACACGGAGTTCTGCGGCTGGAAGTGGTTACGGACGGAGAAATCATTGTAGATGTGGTCCCTCATTTGGGTTATCTGCACCGCTGCTTCGAAAAGCACGCCGAGTCATTGCCTTTCAATCAGATCATCCCATATGTGGACCGTATGGACTACGTCGCGGCAATGAATTCCGAGCATGCATATGTAATGGGCGTGGAGAGAATGCTGGGCATTGAGAACGACATCCCAAAACGCATTGAATACATACGCGTTGTAGTGGCCGAACTGAACCGGCTGGCTTCGCATTTTGTAGCATTAGGAACTTATGCCATGGATATTGGCGCTTACACGCCGTTTCTATGGATGATGCGCGACCGCGAACAGATCCTGCGCTTGCTGGAATGGACCTGCGGTGCGAGAATGCTTTATAATTACATTTGGATTGGCGGGTTATTCTACGATTTGCCGGTTGGTTTTGAAGAACGCTGTCTGGAATTTATTAAATACTTGAAGCCCAAGTTGACAGAATTGCAGCAACTTGTGGTCGACAATAAAATTTTTATCCAGCGCACAGCCAATGTTGGCGTTCTTCCATTGCCCGTTGCCATCAATTATGGCTGTACTGGCCCAATGTTGCGTGGTTCCGGACTTCGTTACGATCTCCGGAAAGTGGATGGTTACTCGGTTTACCCCGAACTGGATTTTGAAATTCCTATTGGCGAAGGCAAAATGGGCACCACGGGTGATTGCTGGGACAGGACCTGGGTTCGTGTGGTGGAATGCTGGGAATCCGTGAAAATGATTGAGCAAAGTCTTGAACAACTTACCGGAAATTACAAGCGGACACGTGATTTTGATCCGCAAGCCATTGTACCGAAGAAAATCCGGCCTAAGGCGATGGATTTTTACGTTCGCGGTGAGAGTCCGAAGGGCGAGCTTGGTTTCTTTTTCCGCACAGATGGCCGATCTGATGTCCCATTCCGCTGCAAAGCCCGCTCTTGTTGTTTTCACAATCTTTCGGTGATCGGCGAAATTACAAAAGGATCTTTACTCGCTGATTTGGTGGCTGTTATTGGATCTATTGATGTGGTGATGGGAGAAGTAGATAGGTAATCTCTGGAACAAAAAAAGGAGCCACCTTTCAGCAGCTCCTTCTCATTTATTTTATTCCAAAAAATCCTAAACAGCCTGCGCTACACCTACCAAATCATGCTTAGCCAAAAACTCAGCAATCTGAACTGTATTGGTGGCCGCGCCTTTGCGAAGGTTATCAGCTACAATCCAAAGATTCAGTGTTTTAGGCTGAGATTCGTCGCGGCGGATGCGGCCTACGAAAGTTTCGTCTTTTCCGTGCGCTGTTAAAGGCATTGGATAAAGTGCTTTTTTAGGATCATCCTGCAAAATCACACCTTCCGCCTCGCTTAAAATCTGACGAACTTCGTCCAGATCAAATTCATTCTCGAATTCAATGTTAACTGCCTCAGAGTGACCGCCGATGGTTGGGATGCGAACTGTTGTGGCCGTAACCGCAATGCTGTCGTCGCCCATGATCTTTTTCGTTTCATTGGTCATTTTCATCTCTTCCTTCGTGTAACCGTTATCCAAAAACACGTCGATATGCGGCAATACATTCAGGTCGATCTGGTGCGGATATACTTTTCCTTTGCTGTGATCGCCAGCGCGTTCTGAGAAAAGCTGGTCAACTGCCGCCTTACCCGTTCCCGTTACAGACTGGTAAGTGGAAACCACCACACGTTTGATTTTATATTTTTGATGTAAAGGATTCAAAACCACCACCATTTGAATGGTCGAGCAATTTGGATTTGCAATAATCTTATCTTCTCTCGTTAATTCACCTGCATTGATTTCAGGAACAACCAGTTTTTTAGTCGGGTCCATTCTCCATGCCGAGGAATTATCAATCACTGTAATGCCAGCTTCCGCGAATCTTGGCGCAAGCTCTAATGACGTTCCGCCACCTGCTGAAAATATCGCTATCTCAGGTTTGGCTGCAATGGCTTCCTCAAATCCGATCACCTTTATCTGTTTACCCTTGAATGTAACTTCCTTACCAACAGATCTTTCAGATGCAACGGCTAATAATTCCGTCACCGGGAAATTACGCTCTTCGAGCACTTTGAGGATTTCGCCGCCTACCAAGCCGGTGGCGCCTACTACTGCGATTTTCATTCTTGCATTAAGATAAAAGTGGATAGAAAATGATCTTACTTCAGGCTGCCTGAGCAGGCGAAAAGTGCCGCAAATTTACGAGGAATTTTAGAATGAATGTAGATTTTTACATTTTATGCGCTGGAATTCAGGACAAAAAGGTGAATTGAGTTACCAAATCCAGGTTTTTTCGGGCGTTATGCAGGAGTCCATGCGAATGTCGTATGGGTTAATGTCTTCGATTATAGCAATTGGTTTGAAGAAAGAGAGCCCTGTTTTGACAGCATCGGGCCGACATTTGGCTAAGAACCGATCGTAATATCCGCCACCGTAGCCAACCCTGTAACCTCGCTCGTCAAACGCCAGTAAAGGAATGCAAATGCGGTCGATGCCCTGAACATCAACGATTTGAGAGGTCGCCGGGTCCGGTTCGGGGATTCCCCACTGATTAGTAACCAGGCGGGTTTGGGTATCTAAAACATAATGTTCCATTTCCTTTGTTTTCGGAATTACATATGGCACCACAATGCGGAGTTCCGGAAACATCAGCCGCAATCGCCTGATAATGTTCCAGGTGTCGATTTCCTTTTTGTTGATTTGCGGTAAAAAAATATGGATTGTCTCGCCGCCATTTATCGCGAGCGACGCAAAGAGATTTCTGGCGATAAGATCATTCTTGAGTGAAACTTCATCGTCGGGGAGATTGAGTCTTTTTTGTAGAAAATCCCTGCGTAACGAAGCCTTGTCCATTATTTTTCTGTTTTATACTCACTGGCAATATCGAAAATTAGACTAAGGCTGCCAAAGTTAACTCCTTAACAATGTTCTCCTTTTTTCGCCTTTTTACGCTATTGTTTGTACTTTCACGCTCGCATTTTAAAATCTTTAACCATAGTTTATAAACAAGACATGAGCAAAATTAAAGTTGCAAATCCCGTAGTGGAGCTTGACGGAGACGAAATGACCAGGATTATCTGGAAGTTTATTAAAGAAAAACTTATTCTGCCATACCTGGATCTGGATATTAAATATTACGATTTGGGCGTGGAATACCGCGACGAAACGAATGACCAGGTTACCATAGATGCGGCGAATGCGATAAAAGAATATGGTGTGGGGATCAAATGCGCTACGATTACGCCTGACGAAGACCGCGTGAAGGAATTCAACCTGAAACAAATGTGGAAATCGCCAAACGGAACGATCCGTAACATTCTGGACGGAACTGTTTTCCGTGAGCCTATCGTAATGAGCAATGTTCCCCGTTTGGTTACTAACTGGACAGCTCCTATCATCGTTGGCCGTCACGCTTTTGGCGATCAATATAAAGCAACAGACTTCGTTGTGCCTGGAAAAGGAAAGCTTACCATCAAATTTGAAGGCGAAGACGGACAAGTGATCGAGCACGAAGTTTACCAATTCAAAGGTGCGGGCGTTGCCATGGGAATGTATAACATTGATGAGTCGATCCGCGGATTTGCTTACGCTTGTTTCAATGTTGCATTGGACAAAGGATGGCCCCTTTACCTTTCGACAAAAAATACAATCCTTAAAAAATACGATGGCCGTTTCAAGGATATTTTCCAGGAAGTTTACGAAAGCGATTATGCAGGAAAAGTGCATTACGAGCACCGTTTGATCGATGACATGGTTGCTTCTGCATTAAAATGGGAAGGAAACTTTGTATGGGCTTGTAAAAACTATGACGGTGACGTTCAGTCAGATACAGTTGCACAAGGTTTCGGTTCATTGGGCTTGATGACTTCTGTTTTGGTAACACCAGATGGCAAAACCATGGAAGCTGAGGCTGCGCACGGAACGGTAACACGTCACTATCGCGAGCACCAAAAAGGAAAACCAACTTCTACAAACCCAATCGCGTCGATCTTCGCCTGGACACGTGGTTTGGCATTCCGTGGTAAACTGGATAACAACCAGCCTTTGATCGATTTCAGCCTTGCCCTTGAAAAAGTGTGTATTGAAACGGTTGAAAGTGGGAAAATGACCAAGGACCTTGCTGTTAACATTCACGGAAACGATGTGAAACACGGCGAGCATTACCTATATACTGAGGAATTCCTTGACGCGATTGACACCAATCTGAAAGCGGCATTGGCGTAACTCACTGAGAATTCATTACAAAAGCCACTGATTCTTCACGGGTCGGTGGCTTTTTGTTTAGGTATCATTTTGGTATAGTATATTATATTCCAAATGTTACCCCCATAAATAAGTTGAAGCGAAATTTGTTACGCATATTGATGCTGTTTCTTTACCTGTCGTTCACAGGTGTGGAATCATACAGCCGGCCCATGCAAATATCTGATGATCAGCCCGTCGAAAAGGCGGACTCTGTTAGAAAGATTGTTTTGCAAAAGGATATTATTGATGTGCTAAAAGGCTTGCGGAAAAAGCACCGGCAAGATTCAGTAAAGGTGGATACAGTTTTGAAGACGGGGAAAGTGCTCTTTTCCATTGTGCCCGCTTTTGGCTATACATTGACCTCGGGTCTGATCGGTTCAATGAATGTAAATTCCGCATTTTATTCCAGTAATCCGCAAAAAACGAGGTTGTCGAGCATTACTGCAAACTTCATTTATACCCAATACAAGCAAATCACCATTCCACTCCAAGCCAGCATTTGGACGCGGGATAATGATCTTAACATTTTAACGGATTGGCGTTACTTTAAATATCCCCAGGACACTTATGGTCTCGGGCCTGATAGTGAGCTGAGTGATGCTTCCGGGATTGATTATAAGCACGTTCGACTTCACCAAACGGTTTTGAAAAAAGTTACCGAGTCATTTTATGCCGGAATCGGGTTCTTTTATGATTACCGTTGGCGTATAAGCCAGGAAGATAGCAATGCCGACGTTACCAGATATGGTCTAACCCCAAAATCAATTTCAGCGGGCCCGGTTGCAACATTGGTTTACGACAACCGCACAAACTCCATTAATCCTGAAAAGGGCTTTTATACCAGCGTGCAATATCGGTCGAGCCTGAAAAAGCTTAACAGCACTAGTAACTGGAATTCAATCGTTGTTGATATCCGAAAATACTTCAATCTTCCGCAGGGCAGCAGAAATACACTGGCGTTCTGGAACTATAACTGGCTCGTTGTAAGTGGAAAAGCGCCCTATCTGGATCTTCCGAGTACAGGCTGGGACCCGGCCACTGCCATGGGTCGCGGTTACATTCAAGGCCGATTCCGTAGTCCAAAGTTGCTTTATTTTGAGACCGAATACAGAATGTCCCTTACCCGAAACGGCCTGTTAGGCGCCGTAGTTTTCGGAAATGCCCAAAGCGTATCAAACTGGCCAGCCAACAACTTTACCAAAGTCGCACCCGGCGGCGGAGTCGGGCTAAGGATAAAAGTCAACAAAAAATCCAGAGCCAATGTTGCTATTGACTATGGTTTTGGTATGAAAGGTTCGAGGGGTTTGTTTGTGAATTTAGGGGAAGTTTTTTAGAGGAAGTTCTGGTTACTGAATGTTTGACAATTCGAGTTAGGATGCTTAATTTTATCTAAGCACACTATACTCTAATGTACAAATTGATTTTTACTAATAAAGCTCTCAAAAGCTTAAAGGCGATCCCTAAGCGCGACGCTTCGCAAATCTTGGAAAAGCTGGAGGAACTTTCAGCAGATCCAAATGAAGCACGAAATGTAAAGCGATTGCAAAGTCATCCGATAGCGGTTTTTCGTTTGAGAATAGGAGACTATCGCGTTCTTTTTGACAAAGAGGATGCGTTAAAAATTATCGAGATAATCGATATAGGACACAGAAAACACATTTATTAATGAACCTACATGCACAAATTATAGAGGAATCGGGAAAACCGAAATTTGCTGTTCTCCCGATCGCTGAGTATGAATCCTTGCTTAATGAACTGTCAGACTTTGACAGCATTGAAGATCTTGCGGACTATCTACGAGCAATTAAAATCAAATCAGAAAACAAAACCTGGCATACGCTGGATGATGTCAAAGCTGAATTAGGCATTTAACCTAATCCTCCCTCCCTTCTTTCCGATTTGGATCCGCCATTCTGACGATTTTCGGTGAGAATTTGGCTAGCACAGTGACAAGGTCATGCTGTGCGGCGATGACGTCGTCAATGTTTTTGTAAACCATTGGCGATTCATCGAGATCGCCGCCGATAAGCTGAATTCCCGCATCTTTCAAAACATTATTCATTTCACTTCTCGTTGTTGTCGAAAATGCTTTCGTGCGTGACATTACGCGCCCGGCACCGTGTGAAGCAGAATTTATTGCCTCAGCGCTGCCCTTTCCACGAATTACATAACCGGGCTGGCTCATTGATCCGGGAATAATGCCCAACTCATTGGCCCCAGCCGGGGTCGCGCCTTTTCTATGGACAATTACATCGGTGCCGTCCGCTAACTGCTCTTTCCAGGCGAAGTTGTGGTGGTTTTCGATCATTCTTATTGGCTTATGTCCTAGCTCCCGGGCAATCTTATTATGAATTTCATGATGATTTGCGGAAGCATATTCTCCTGCCAGATTCATGGCGATCCAGTATTCCTGGCCTTCCTGCGTGTTCAGATCGAGCCAGGCAAGATGCGCAGCCTGCTTGGGAAGAACTGTCTTTTGCATGGCCAGTTTGGAATAATGATTTGCAACATTACCACCAAATCCGCGAGAACCGGAATGAGAAAGCAGCGACAAATAAGTGCCTTTGGGAAGTTTCAGTAATGTATCATCCTCAAAAACTTCCACGATTCCCCATTCAACAAAATGATTCCCGGTGCCAGAAGTCCCCAACTGCCGGTAAGCTTTGTCTTTAAGATTGCGAACAATTTTGACCGAATTCCATTCCGCAAGATCCATGACGCTATCGTCATATTTGCGCGTTGTTTCCCCGCCCATGCCGAATTTCGTATTTTCAGTCAGGATCTTTTTAAGCAAATGCGGTTCGCGTTTGAGATAATCGGCAGGCAAGTCAAATACAGACATGCACATGCGGCAGGCAATGTCAACGCCCACAGCAAACGGGATTACTTTATCCGCTTCTGTCGCCAGCACGCCGCCTATAGGCAAGCCATAACCCTGGTGTGCGTCCGGCATCAGCGCGCCGGCAATTGAAATAGGCAAACTTACAGCCGTTTCCATTTGCAATAAAGCGCCTTCTTCAATGTGCTCTTTCCCAAAAACCGTATAATGCAGTTTTTCTTCCCTCAGATCAAACTTATGCTTTGACTGTCCACCCTTTTCCTCTAATGTTAAAACAGCTTCTTCATTGTATATCAGCTCCTTGCCGTCGTCCGTGAGTGTTATTTCCTTTCCATTCCTTTTGTATTCGTAAAAGATTTTGGCTAGGTTGGTCACTTTGTTTCTGGACAGAGCAAATTTTTTCGGGCTGTTTATCATTTTGGCCAGCAGCAGAAATACTTTTTCCTTGGGATATTTAGCACGTTGGTGCAAACCGTTCGCAACGCGCAGCACAGGCGCATGCAGCTCGTCGGGAATGTTGGCCAAAAATTTTATCTCGTCAATGTTGATTTCCGTATCCATTTCCATGTTGTTTTAAGTTAGAAAAAATCATCTATCCTTAGACGCACATTTTTTCGTTTGGTAACGCCACTTTTTCACAAATCTTTCTTTGCATTACACAATACAACTTCTAAAAAACACGTACCTTTGCGGGCAATTTGTTCATACAGATCGCAGTATCTTCTTTAACTAAATTATTGTTGCAATGTCCGCAGTAGCAGAGCAAACCCAGGTTGCACCACGGTTATTGGCCGACCGGATCAACGCACTCGAAGAATCTTCGACGCTTGCGATGACTAAAATGGCACGTGAATTGGCCGCACAAGGTCACAAAGTAATCAGTCTGAGCGTTGGAGAGCCAGATTTCAAGACGCCCGCACACATCTGCGAGGCTGCTAAGAAGGCCATTGATGATGGTTTTCATGGTTATTCACCGGTAGCAGGTTATCCTGATCTGCGAAAGGCAATTGCTGATAAGTTAAAGCGCGACAATAATATAGATTGGAAACCAGAAAATATCGTGGTTTCGACGGGAGCGAAACATTCTCTGGCTAATGTAATCCAGGTTTTGATTAATCCGGGCGATGAGGTTGTAATCTTCGCGCCTTACTGGGTTAGTTATTCCGAAATGGTGAAGCTGGCTGAGGGAAAGTCGGTTGTGATCAATGGTGCTTTTGATAATGATTTCAAAGTGACCGCTGCGCAATTGGAAGCTGCCATCACGCCACGCACCAGAATTGTAATGTATGCTTCTCCAAACAATCCAACCGGAGCAGTTTACTCAGAAAATGAGCTTAGGGAGATCGCAGCAGTGATTGAAAAGCACGAAGATGTTTACGTGTTGGCTGACGAGATCTACGAATATATTAATTTCACGGAGGAGGGCCATTTTAGCATTGGCTCCATTCCAGCATTAAAAGACCGTGTTATTACTGTGAATGGTGTAGCAAAAGGTTATGCTATGACGGGATGGAGAATCGGGTTTACAGCTGCTGCGAAGTGGATTGCCGATGGTGTTGAAAAATTGCAGGGACAAGTTACTTCTGGAACCAACTCGATTGCCCAAAAGGCGGCAACGGCTGCATTTAACGGCCCTATGGAACCTTCCATTGAGATGACAAAAGCATATGCACGTCGTCGTGATCTTGTTGTTGGTTTGCTAAGAGAAATTCCCGGATTTAAGGTAAATATGCCTCAGGGAGCGTTCTACGCGTTCCCGGACGTAAGTTATTACTTTGGAAAGTCGGATGGAACAACACAGATCAATGACTCTGACGACTTCTCGAACTGGTTATTGAACAACTCATACGTTTCAACAGTGGCTGGTTCAGGTTTTGGAGCCCCGGATTGTATCCGTATTTCAACGGCAGCTGCTGACGAATCGCTGGTGGAAGCTGTTCAACGCATTAAAGACGCGGTAGCAACTTTAAAATAATAAAAATTGAAATCATAAAAGCCTCATAGGTGTTACCTGTGAGGCTTTTGTATTCCCGGGTAAACGCAACCGGCCGCTAATCGCAATATCTGTATCAATGAGTAAGTATTATTTTTTGAAAGTTAAGGAAATCGAGAAAGAGACCGAGGAAGCTTCGACGCTGCATTTTTGGCATCCGCTAAATGAGGTTGTCGCATACAGGCCGGGCCAGTTCCTGACCTTGCTTCTACCGGTTGACGATAAAAAAATCAGGCGGTCCTACTCCATGTCAAGCTCGCCTTACACGGATGTTTCTTTGGCTATTACAATTAAAAGAGTTCCCGGCGGCTACGCATCTAATTTGCTGCTGGATTCAGTTAAAGTAGGTGATACATTGGAAGTTATGGAGCCTATGGGCGCATTTTTTCCAAAACAGAATGATGATCAGACCCGGCAAGTTGTTTTCATAGGAGCGGGGAGTGGCGTAACACCATTGTTTTCTATTTTGAAATCAATATTAATGGTGGAGCCGGAAAGTGAGGTTTTCCTGATTTATGGCAGCAGAAATGAGGAGAGCATCATTTTCAAAAATAAGCTGGAAGCCTTGCAGGCGAAATATGGCGAGCGATTCAATTTGGTGCATACATTAAGCCAGCCTACCGAAACCTGGGAAGGAGAAAAAGGACGTTTGAATAAGAGCCATTTGCTCAAAATAATAGAAAAGCTGCCTACATTGAATAAGTCCGAAGCAGAATTTTTTCTTTGCGGGCCGGAAGATATGATGGAAGAGGCGCACAGGGCATTAGCCATTCTGGCTGTTCCAGAAAACAAGATCCGGAAAGAGAGCTTTATGACGGCAACAGCCGCACAACCTGGCGAAGTGACTTTGGAAGAGGAAGATGATACGTTAAAAACGCGCGAAATTACTTTGTTTTACGAAGGCGCGGAATACAAGCTGCCGGTAAAACCGCACGAAACAGTTCTTGAAGCAGCATTGAATATGGATATTGACTTGCCGTATTCTTGTCAGGCGGGCATGTGTACGGCTTGCTTGGGCAGATGCACTTCCGGGAAAGTGCATTTGGATGAAGAAGATGCACTTTCGGAGGCGGAATTGAACGAAGGGTTTATTTTAACCTGCGTGAGCCACCCGATGAGCGACGATGTGATTATTGAAGTAGAATAAGATAAGCAGTCAAAAATAAAGCGGGCAATGTCTTCACATTGCCCGCTTTATTTTTATTATTTGTTGGGAACCGGTGGTTTCGGTGCTGCTGGCGCTTTTGCCGGCTTTGCGGGAGCTGGCGGAGGCGGGGGCGCTTGTCCGTTCCGGATGGACGTGGCCTTTGCAGGTCGGGGAACCCGTGCAACTCTTGGCCTGGGCATTGATCTCGCTTCATATCTGGCAAGGCCAAGTGACTCGATTCCCATTTTCTCACTGATAGCCTCCATTTTTTCGCGAAGGCTTTCAACTTCTTTTTCAAGATTACGGATAGGTTCTTCTGCCTTCAATGTTTCCTTTCTCGTAGAGGCAATTTGTGCATTCAATTCGGAGATCGCTTGCTCCTGCACTTTGATTTGTTGCTCAAAATCAGCCAATTGCTTTTCCAATTCCGATTCATTGGTTTTGGCATCATTGGAGCGGGACCTTTCCAAAAGTGATGATCTTTTTTCCATCAGATCTTCCCTCAACTCCCGAGCTCCGTCTTTCTTCCAATCGAGCTTCTCCATGTCCCTTTGTATACGCTCCACATCGAACCGGTATTTTTCCATTTCAAGTTCAATTTCCTCAATGCGCTGATTATAAGGTTCCATCTCCGCTTGCAACGCCTGCAATTTGCGGTGTATCTCATTCATTTTCTTTTGGGTAGAGTCGTCCATGAAAGGAACTGCTGCTATTCCGGAGAGATCGATATCAGGGATTTCGAATTCTGGAATGTCGAATTCAGGGACGTATACTTCGGGAATTTCAATGTCGGCTAGTTCTACAACTGGTTCAATTCCGTCGAATTCAACAATAGAATCATCTCTTACTGCATATTTATTAGGGGATTGTTTTTTCTTGGTGGCATGTTGCACCGATTTTTTTGTCTTTTCCTTTTCACTTTTCTGAGCCACTGCATAAACTGAAATCCCAATAACAAGGCTTAAAGCAAAAAGCATGATCGGCAGATTTCCCAGCGTTCTAGCAGGCTTTGGATTTAAACCCAAAACTCTTTGCACCCTTTGCAGCAACAACGGTTTTTTTGAAGCAAAGGCCATTGCCAAGCCAGGCGTATGCTGCCATTCGGCTACTTTCACCAGTGCGTGCGCCAACGACATCTTGTCTCCGCAAACACTTAATGCAATATCATCACAGCAATGTTCACGCTCGGCGCGGATGCGATCTGATAACCACCAGATGGCAGGATGAAAGAAGAAAACAACTTCCACAAAAGATTGTAGCATGTTGATCAAATAGTCGTTGCGCCTGATATGTGCAAGTTCGTGGGCTAAAATCGCCTCCACTTGCGCCGTAGAAAACCCAGAAAGCAATCCTATCGGGATCAATACAACGGGGCTCAGCGCTCCAATGACCATAGGCGTTACGATTTTTGCCGTCTCCCGGAATTCCACGGATTGTGTAATGTTCATTTTGGCCGTCATCACACCGAATCGAGCGCGCCATTCTTTGTCCATGACAATGTTTGCTTTCACGCGAAGCCTTTCCGTAAAAATCCATCCGCCTGCAAAACGCAGAAGCAGAAATGCCGCTCCAATGAGCCAGCAGACCACAAGCTCGCTAATGTGGGCAGAAAGCCACATTTGTACTTTAAAGGAAAGAGGGAGTTTTGAATCAATTGCGCGGCTTACCGTTGAGCTGGCGTAATGAAAGATTTTGGCGGAATTATCCGTAACAGCCGCTCCAACCTTAGCCGCTGACGTTGCTTTAAAATCATAATAAATAAATGTGAGTGCGGATAACAAAACCTGGGCGGACAGAAATCCCACGCCAACGATGTATTTCAGGTTAGCAGATTTACGGCGAAGCAGATAAAAACTCGCAATAGCAATAACTGCGATTAAGGTGCCTTGCCAAAGCGAATGAATTAATGTCCAGCCGAAGGATGCAATGGCAGTGTCAGAAAGAAGGTTTTGGATAAGTTTCATGGCTAACGGTTGTTTTCCAGGTTATTTAATAACTCACGTATTTCGTCTAATTCTTGTTTGGAAGTAGAGTGATTCCCCAGCGCTTGCATAACCATTTGCGCCGCCGAACCTTGAAAGGCAGTCTCCACCAATTTCCCCAGCAAATTTTGCTGCGTTTCCTCTTTCCCCAGCAGCGCTACATAAATGTGCGAGCGACCTTGTTCTGTGCGATACAAAAGCCCTTTGTCGTGCATGATCTGCATTAACTTTAATGTGGTTGTATAACCGACATCTTTGGTTGCGGACAGTGCATCATGAACCGCGCGCACTGTGCTTGGCCCGGCTTGCCATAGATAATTTAGAATTTCTAACTCGGAGTCTGTTGGCTTGATATACATGGCGGAAATGTTATACGATAATCTTCGTATCAAATGTCTACGAAAAAAATCGTAGATGCAAGCCTTAACTACGATTTTTTTCGTAGTTAAATGTTAAAAGAAGTTAAAGTGCTGATTTGGAAGGATATAAAACGCAAAAATCCAGCTGAGCTCAGCTGGATTTTCCTTAATAAACAAAATATATTTTTAAACGTAAGTGTTTAGCATCACTGGCATAACCAGCATTAGGATGTCTTCATTCTCTTCCTGATCGACAGGAATTATTAAACCAGCACGATTTGGAGCCGATAATTCAAATGTAATTGTCTTACTGGAAAGGTTGCCTAACACTTCAATAAGGAACTTAGCATTGAAGCCAATTTCCATATCATCACCATTGTATTCGCACATTAAGCGCTCGTTTGCTTCATTGGAATAATCAAGATCTTCGGCAGAAATAACAAGGTCATTTAACGACATTTTCAGGCGAACCTGGTGCGTTGTTCTGTTTGAGTAAATAGAAATACGTCTTAGCGAGCTAAGGATTTCCATTCTGTTAATAGTAAGTGTATTCTGATTATTTGTAGGAATTGCATTCTCATAATCCGGGAAACGCTCGTCGATCAAACGGCAGATCATTCGAATGTTTCCAAAGCTGAAAAATGCATTGCTCGATGTGAATTCGGCCTTAACCGGCAGATCCTCTGATGGCAAACATGATTTCAACAAATTCAATGCTTTGCGCTGAATGATCATGGAAGTATCTACCTCAGACTTAATGTCTGTGCGGCGATATCTTACCAATCTGTGACCGTCTGTTGCCACGAAAGTTGCGTTTTCTGTTCCCATTTGAACAAAAACCCCTGTCATAGCAGGACGAAGATCATCCGTGCTCGTTGCGAACAATGTATTAGCAATAGCAGCACCTAATGACGAGGAAGAAAAGTCAACGGACTGGCCGCGATTAACAGCTGGTGTTTTCGGAAAATCAATTGGATTCTCACCTGAAAGCTTGTAACGACCGTTATCAGAAATGATCTCGGTCCCGAATGTCTCGCCATTTACTTGCAATGTAATCGGTTGTTCAGGCAGTCCCCTAAGCGTATCCAGCAACAATTTGGCCGGAATGGCAATGGCTCCTTTTTCGGATGACTCCACTTCAATCTCGGTGATCATCACCGTTTGAAGGTCAGAAGCCGTAACCGTTAATGTATTTCCTTCCAGTGATAAAAGGAAGTTCTCAAGAATGGGCACAATTGGGTTCGTTGAAACGACACCGTTTATAGCAGACAGCTGTTTAAGTAGAACTGATGACGAAACGACAAACTTCATAATTCGTGACGTAAGTGTTTAGATGATAAAATTATATATAGCGGATTTCGAAAAATCGTTTTGTAGAGAACAAAAGTATAAAAAATTACCGACGAAGCACCGTGCTCTAAGCGAATTTTCGGGTTCGGATGTAGTAGCGTAATGCGCCAAAAACTCCTATCAAGGCTATGGGGAGCAGTAAATTAAGTGCCTGCCAAAACTTCTTGTTTTCCCGGATCTGGATTTTGTCCAATGCCCGAATGTCAATTTGTTTGCTGCGTGCACTGATCAGTCCATTTGCATCCGTCATATAATCAAGCGCATGCATCACGAAGTCCTTGTTTCCGAAGGTTTGTCTGGTCACCCTGTCATAACCCAATGGCAATGGCGCATTCCTTTTATAATCATAATCGTTCACAATGATATCCCCGTCTGAACAAATGATGACTTTGGCAGGGTTTCCGGTTGATTTAAATTTTGCCGCTTTCGGGTCACCAGGCAAAATCCGGTTGGCGAAAAGGGAACTGAAGGTTCCTTCTAAAAGAACACCGGCCAATTTTAGCCCCGTATTGTAAGTTGCCGGATCAGGATCCTTGCGCGCCTCATTATAACCTACAAGCACAGGTGCGTTGACGATCTGCGTATTTTCTGACGTCATCAGCAAAGGCGTTTTCTTAATGTTGTCAGCGCCTCCAACTGTATCGATCGAGCTAAGAAACCTTGTATAAACGGCATTAACATTCCTTGTAATCGTATGTCTGCCAAAATTGTTCAACAAGGGAAAAAAGCGCCATGGCACGGGTCTAATGTCTGGTTTGTCACCCACGTTGCCAACATTTAAAAGGATTTCCGCGCTGCTTTTGAGATCCTTAACCAGGTTCGTGTTAACCCTTGCGCCCCATTTGAAAAAGAGATCGTTGAGATTCAGGTCCAATGGCTGCGCATAATTCCCGTCCAGACTAACGCTGTCGACACGTGCCCCATCCACGAAAAACAATGCATTGCCGCCGCCCATAATGTATTGGTCCAGCTTATATTTTTCATCATCCGAAAAGGCGCTGTCGGGTTTTAAAACGAGCAATGCATCCAGTCCTTCATAAGATTCCGGATTATTCATGTCCAGGAACACGTCATAATTCTGCTGGATCGTTGCAATTAAGTCGCTTAGTCTTGCCGGGGATATTTTGGTATGGCTAACAACGAGCCCGACTTTTTTATGTTCCTGGTTGCCCAGCAGCCGGATAGCGGACGCTATTTCAAATTCAACTCCTTCATAAGACTGGTTAAGCTGCTCTTCCGGCGAGCTGAACTTATTCCCTTTTAAAAGCTGAACCGGAACAGATAATGTATCTGCCTGAACAATTGCACCTGGAAAAACGATCTTTTCCGTCCGCTTCCCGTCTTCATTATCGAATATGTTTGTCGGGGTAAGACCTCTGTCAACCAAATTCAGAAACTGTTTTTGCCGTTGTTCTTCACTGGTTGCTTCGGAGGGATCAGAATAGTTAACGATCAGGTGGCCATTAGAATAAGTTTTAAACTCTTCCAATGTTTCCCGTGTGGCGCTTTCCAATCGTTCAAATCCCGCAGGTAAATCGCCACTTAGGTAAACATTAACAATAATATCCTTGTCAAGATCGCCTAAAAGCTGTTTTGTAGCGTCAGAAATGCTGTATCGCTTGTCCTGTGTCAGGTCCCATCGGAAGAAGAACTGTGAGGCCAAAAAGTTTACTCCGGCGAGCAAACCTACAATCAAGACAAACCGGAGCGTTGTATTTTTCATTCAGGAAGATACGGCCTTTGGGCAGATTTAGATATAAACAAAAAATGGACGATGCTGTGTCCAGTATAAACGTCCATTTTTTGCAAAAATATAAAAAACCAAAAATGAATTGGTTAATAATTATTTCAATACATCCTCAGATTGGGGAAAGACAGGGTTATTGTAGATGAAAACGCCGTTATAATCTTGCTTAACGGGCACCTGCGTCACAAAATTTCTATGATAAGGCAATGCTTGTTCAGTCGAATAGTGGCAGACAAATGATTTCCTGGTTTGCTCCGGATTGGTGATCATCGAGCCGCCGTGCGCCAGCGCTGCATGCCAGATCAGCACATCGCCTTTTTTTATGAGCAATGTTTCTTTCGGATATTGATGTTCTGCACAGGTTTGATCGAGATATTGAGCAAATTCAAGTGGAGATTTTGTCGAGTCTTTTTTGAACAAAATACCGCTTCCGAAGTTAAATTTTGGCATTTTGTGAGAACCAATGTAATAGTAAAGCGGGCCGGAGTCAATTTTAATGTCCTCTAACGCAATCCACGCGGCGGCCAGATGACTCGGAATTTTTGCTGTAACCCAAGGGAAATCCTGATGTGTAGGCTGCTGGCTTCCGTACATAAAAACCAAACTCTGCATGACCACAATCTTTTGATTGAAAATCGCTTCCAGGAATGAAACAATGTAAGGATGCGTCATCAACTTTTTCCCAGCCACCGATGAGTTATGGAAGTCGTTGATCTTCACATATTTGCCTAGCAACGCTTCTTTCGGAAATTCCTTAATGTTCCTTTCCTGATTGGGTTTGAATTCATCCAGGTCAATACGGACCGAGAGGTCATATTTATCGGGATTCTGCACCAGCTTTTGAAAATCTCCCCAGAAATTATCTATCATTTCTTCCGGGATGATCTTTTCCAGCACAACGTAACCATTTTGTTCCCAGCTCCTTAACTTATCAGCCATGTCATAGGGAACATCGTAGCGAGGCGGATTTTTTTTCAAAAAACCTGCGATATCGGCGTTAGATTTGTCGATCCAGGGAAGCGTCGCCTGATCAAATTCCTTAATCGGAAAATAATGATCTTTAATTGATTCGGCTTTGCGAAGGACGCGCTGAACAATGCTCATAAGTGAATGGGTTAGAGAAAAATGACGTTTACCAAATATAATCAAAACCACTTCGGGTGACCGAGCAAATGTGTCACCGTTACTAACTACTTATTAAACGTGCACGTGTTGTTATCAGGATATTTGTAATAGGACTTGTAATTGGTTGCTTTTGGATTCATGCAACCCTTCAAATTCAGCAATTCGATGTTCCGGAAATCGATAGGGTGACTTTCGGCCTGCAATGCAATGTAGCCGCTTCCCAACGGCGTATTGTCTTTACGAACCCATTCCGCTTCGCTGCCCACTTTTCCGTCTTTAAACGTATGATTTTTACCAACATAGCCGCCACCGATTTTGGGATTGGTAAATGTCAGAACTGTATCGCCTTCGATCATATGATAAACAATAGAGTCGCCCAGTACAATCGCCTCAGCAGTAACCCATTGGTCGCCGTTGTATGTTTTTGAAGTGGAGTTAATGCAATGCGCCTGATCTACTTTTCCATTGATCTCGACAATGGTCCCGGGTGTGCAAAGGTTGCCGGTTGTCCGCTCGCCAGCATTCAAACCTCCCAAATATTGCATTTCCAGAGAAATAGGGAAGTCCTGATCCAAACCTAAACTAGCCGCCGACTGCGAATGCAGCATTATGCCGCTGTTCCTGACATTCCAGGAAGCGCCACCGGGAACCTGATTGCCTGTAAAGCGATATTGCAATCTGATTTTATAGTGGGAAAAAGGCTTGTTGTAATACATATGCCCGTATTCGGTGGTGAATTTGTCATATTCTTTATAATTCACCCGAATCATATTATCCTCAACAATGAAGGTGTTCTTATAATTATCATTCACCTTATGTCCTGCAATCTTAATGTCCCAACCCGTAAGGTCTTTACCATTGAACAGAGATTGCCATTCCTCCTTATCGGCAGCTTTTTGGGCTTGGGAAGTGAGGGAGAGGATCAGTAAAAAAGCTACGAGTTTCAGGGTTCTAAGCATGTCAGGGGATTGGAGTTTCCTTTAACATCAAAGCTTCTAAGTACATCAATCTAACATTCATCCGTAAAGTTTAACGGCACATATTTACCGGCGGGTAATTTGTTTGCTATTCTTCGAAACGCGGTGCATATATTTCCTTGAGGTAGAACACACACTAGAATAAAGAGAAATGTCACCTGTTGAAAGGAAAGAACTCGAAGAAGAGATAATTTATCTGAAATATATTCTCGATTTTTACAGTGGATCGGAAGGCGAATTATCAAGTTTGAAAGGGCCTAGGCTAGAAGCACATATTAATGGTATTTTGGATCGATTACTTGAACTCAAATCAATTCTAGACGCATGAACCAACAGATTATCCCTAAGTCCTTACGTAATGCATTCACCAGATTTTCAGCATTGCAAAGTGAGGAAGAAAAAAAAGAATTTTGGAAGGAAATGGCCCGGAACAAAGATCAGTTTGCCCCGGGAACATTAGATATGGAAATTGAAAAAGGCCTGATAGCTTTATCTGATCGTGTTGACGAGCTTTTGAAAAAAGTGAAACAGGCCGTATAACTATCGCCGCTTACGCCTTTCTTTTGGCTTCGCGGATGAAGATGATCTGGACGATGACGTTGAGGAACGGCTGCTTTTTCCTGACGATCTCGATTCACGCGACTCTCTGGGACGTCTGTCCCTGTCACCAGAACCATTGTTATTCCGAACCGGTGAAGGAATTGTTCCAGCCAAATACAGATCCATGCTTCTGCGTGCAAGGTTCGTATCTTTCACTTTTACCTTCACCTTTTCTCCGAATGTGTAAATCTTCTTGGTGCGCTGGCCGATGATGCGGTAATTTTCTTTGTCGAGCTCGTAGTAATCATCGCCAAGATCCGTCATGCGGATAAGTCCTTCGGATGCTGTTTCTGTTATTTCAACAAAAATCCCGAATTCCGTGACACCTGTAACGATCCCGTCAAATTCACGATCCTTATCCATCATACTCATGTACTCCACTTGCTTGTATTTAATAGAAGCCCTTTCAGCCTCCGCAGCAAGTCTTTCTCTTTCAGATGAATGCTTCGACGCATCTTCATAACTGTCCCTTGGAACCGAAGCACCGCCGTCCAGATAATGCTGTAAAAGTCTGTGCGCCATCACGTCCGGATAACGGCGGATTGGCGAGGTGAAGTGTGAATAGCGCTGAAATGCCAGCCCGAAGTGTCCGAGATCCTCAACGCTATAACGCGCTTTTGCCATTGTTCTCACGGCAAGTGATTCAATGAGGTTTTGCTCGGGCTTTCCTTCCACTTTGGAAAGCATGTTGTTCATGGATTTGGCAATCTTATTTTCCTCTTCCACTTCTAATTTGTAGCCCAACTTGCCAACGAAGTTTGCAAATGTCTGCAACCGATCCGTATCCGGCGCTTCGTGTACGCGATAGACCATCGTATTTTTGGCCTCGCCTTTTGAAAGCGAATACACGTATTCCGCAACGCGTTTATTAGCGAGCAGCATGAATTCTTCAATCAATTTATTGGAATCATGGCGCTCTTTTTGATAAATCCCAAGCGGCTTTCCGTTCTCGTCCAGTCTGAAACGGACTTCCGGGGTTTCAAAATTAATAGCACCATTCTTAAACCGCTCTTTACGCAAAATCTTCGCCAGCGTATTCAATGTATGCAACTCACGCGGATAATCTCCTTCTCCCGAATCCAGAACTGCTTGTGCTTCTTCATAAGAAAAGCGTCTGTCCGAATGGATGACCGTCCTGCCAAACCATTCTTTCAGGACTTTGCCTTTTGGACTTATTTCAAAAATGGCTGAAAACGAAAGTTTATCTTCATTCGGTCGGAGCGAGCAAAGGTTGTTGGACAACTTTTCCGGAAGCATTGGAACCGTCCTATCCACCAGATAAACCGATGTTGCGCGACGGTAAGCCTCCTTTTCCAATTCAGTTCCCGGCAAAACATAATGCGAAACGTCTGCAATATGAACGCCCACCTCAACCACACCCTCATCCAGGTAACGCACAGAAAGCGCGTCATCGAAGTCCTTCGCATCAACCGGATCAATGGTGAAAGTCAGCACATCCCGAATATCCCTGCGCTTTTTAATGTCCTTTTCGGAAATTTTATCGGGAATCCGCTGCGCCTCGGCTTCCACCGTTTCAGGAAAATGATAAGGAAGTCCAAATTCCGCAAGAATCGCATGCATTTCGACATCATTGTTACCGGCTTTTCCCAATACCTGAACAATTTCACCCTCTGCCTGGCTTCTTCTGGTAGGCCATTGCGTCACTTTTACAATCACCTTATCACCATCTTGCGCCTCCTTAACCTCCTCTGGTTCAATATAAATAGGGTCAAAAAGCTTTTTGTTATCTGGCTGGACAACTGCATAACGCGAAGTAATTTCAATAATCCCGACAATCTCAGTCCCCGAACGCTCCACAATTTCTGCAACGCGTCCCTCCACGCGACTCTTACCAGAGTCATTGCGGCCAGACCTTGAATTACGGCTGTTTTTTGTCAGCGGCTGAACGGTAACAATGTCACCATCCCAAGCGCCATTCAGCATTTCGGATTCTATATAAATATCGTCCTCGCGGCCCTCAATAATGACGAAGGCAAATGATTTATTTACCCGGTCCACGCGTCCTGTAAGGCCTTTCTTAACCTCTTTATTCGGACCGGCAGAATAACCGCCATTTTGATGCACAAGCCTTCCTGCCTCTTCAAGCTCATGAATAATTTCGTTAATAAGCTGTTTTACCTTCTTATCCTGAACTCCAAAGTGATCATGGACATCGAAAGGGCGGAAAGTATGCTCGCTGTTTAAATCGAAAAAAGCCGCAATATCAGCTTTCAGATTATCAATGTAGGAAACAATATGATGAGGCGTTCTGACCTCTTTTTTATCATTGCCTTTGTTAATTTTTATTTTTTTGTCTTTCATTTATTCTTTTATATAATGCCTTCACAAGGGTGAAAGCGGGTTGCCCACGGGCGTCGTTAGCCGGGCGCCAGCCGACGGGTTATTCTATTCTGATAATATTTTCGGGCTGCACTGCCTTAAAACAATGTAATCTCAGATAAAGCTGTGCCAGCACGACGACATCTTCTCTGCAATATCGGCAAATTTTGGCCAGATCATTTTCTTCGTAATAAACCTTCGTTACCTGGTCGCCACTCATTTCATTTTTACTGCCGGGAATGTCAAAAACGGCTGCGAGCAAATCCAGTGAGGTGTAGCTTTTATAGTCGCCGAATTTCCAAAGATCCATCGTGTCCTGATGCAAAATTTCCCATGGTTTTTTACCCGAAATCTGCAACGCTTTTGGGATTTCAATACAGTGGATCAGCATTCTTCGGCATAGGAACGGGAAGTCAAATTCTTTGCCATTATGCGCACACAAAATGAGCTGATCTGCCGGATATTTTTCAATTAATGCTTTGAATTGTAGCAGGATATCAACTTCATTGTCCCCGGAAAAGCTGGTGACTTTGAACGAAATCTCATCGTTTTCATTCCAGAAAAATGCGCCAAATGCGATGCAAACGATCTTTCCAAATTCCGAGTAAATCGCACCACGGTCGTAGAAATACGCTGCATTGGAGGTCTCGTCGTCTCCCTTTCGGAATGTCAGTGCTTTTTTGTCCCAAAGCTTCTGCATCCGTTCGGGAAGCTGGTCGTAGGATGCAAATGAGGAAACGGTTTCAATGTCAAGCAGCAAGAAGTTCTTGGCTCGTTTTCTAAATTCTTCTGTCATAATGTGTGTTTTGTATAAAATCCGGCTACTCGTGCAATACGCCTTCCAGACCCAGCGGGCTGATCGGGATCAGGTTATCTTCGATAATGCTGTCGGGCACGAAGATAAACTTTTTATCGTATATCTGATTTCCAATGAAATAGCTGACCCAAAATTCATTGTTCAGATGAAAAACATCCGGCATAATCGGCTCCACAACCACATGTTCGCCCGCTTTTATTTCAGGAAAAAAATGTCTTAATGTCGAAGTCCGCTGATCCGAATTAGTCCCTGATTCGCTGTTGCCGTAGCCTTTCGAGGTAACAAAAACATTTGTAATCGGCTCCTGATTTCTATTGATCACAATCACGTTCCATTCGTCCGCACCCGACTCATTGATACTCCTAACAATTGCAACCTGTATGCCCTGAACGGGGTGAAATATGATATCTTTTTTCATTAATTCTCAACTTACAGTTCCATCTGGAACAGCCCTGCTAAATGATTTTTTAATTTATCGGAAACTTCCCGCATATCCAAGTCCCTTCCCAGTTCCGCCGCCATGGAAGTCACCGCCTTATCCTGAATGCCGCATGGCACAATGTTACCAAAATAGGAAAGGTCCGTATTCACATTCAACGCAAATCCATGCATTGTAACCCACCGGCTCGATTTCACGCCTAATGCACAGATTTTTCTGGGATTTTTTTGTTCTTCAAAATCAAACCAGACACCCGTCAGACCATTAATCCGACCTGCTTGTAATTCATAATCGGCCAAAGTAAGGATAATCGCCTCCTCCAAAGTCCTCATATAGCGGTGAATATCAGTAAAAAAATTGTCCAGATCGAAAATCGGGTAACCCACAATCTGGCCGGGTCCATGATAGGTAATATCGCCGCCGCGATTGATTTTGTAATACTTAGCCTGTTTTGCAGCAAGATCATCCTCACCTAGAAGCAAATGATCCGCTTTTCCACTTTTCCCAAGCGTGTAAACGTGCGGATGCTGGCAAAAAAGCAAATAATTGGGTGTTAAAAGCTGCTCGTCCGTACCGAGATTCCGGTTTGCCGTCTTCACAGAAATCGTTTCCGCAAAGATCTTTTCCTGATAATCCCAAGCCTCCTGATAATCAATCAGCCCCAGATCCTGAAAGTGGACAAGTTTATTGATGAGGGTATTCATTTAAAATTTGTGACCAATTTATTTTTCAACGTCTCAATGTAAAAAGAGGCATTTATTATTTAACACACTTTAACATACAAATTGTTCTTATGGCAGCACACAACGACCTTGGAAACTGGGGCGAAGACCAGGCAGCAGCATTTTTAGCGCAGAAAGGATTTGAGATAGTCGAGAAAAATTACAGAAGAAGCCATTCAGAAATTGACCTGATCGTCAAAAAAGACAAAATGTTAATTTTCGTTGAAGTCAAAACCCGGAGCGGAATTGGCTTTGGCATGCCCGAGGAATTTGTAAATGTCACAAAGGCCCGGCTCATCATGCGCGCCGCAGAACATTACATATTTGATAAGGACTGGATGTTCGACATTCGGTTCGACATTGTCTCGATCTTAATTCAACCCACTGGTCAGGCGGAGATCTATCATATTGAGGATGCTTTTTGTAAGTAAATAGCACGATCTGGCCGTAATCAGACAGCAGTAAAAAATAAATTCATGACACCTGACACGTTTCACTACACACCTATGTTATGATAAAAAGTTACAGACACAAGGGCTTGGAGTTATATGCTAAAAAAGGAGATCGGTCCAAGCTTCACCAAGGTCATGTGGCTAAAATAAGGTTAATTTTGACACGTCTGGATGCAGCCACTTTTCCAGAACAAATGAATCAGCTTGGCTACTCCTTTCACGCACTGAAAGGAAATTTAAGTGGATTTTATTCGGTAAAAGCGTCTGGAAACTACCGGATCATTTTCCGTTTTGACGGGAATGATGCAGTTGACGTAGACTATATAGATTATCACTAACAGAAACTATGGCAATATTTGATCCAGCGCACCCAGGGGAGTTGATTCGTGAAACATTAGATGGTTTGCGTGAAGAAGGATATCAATTTACGATTGAGCAAGTTGCGTCGAGTCTGGGAACTACCAGAAAGACATTGTCCGCTATCATTAACGGGAAATCTAATCTAAGTCCCGAAATGGCCGTTCGTCTGGCAGCTGGATTTCCTAACACAACTGCTGAATTTTGGATGAAGGTCCAGCAGAATTTTGATCTTGCTAAGGCGAAAAGTAAGATCGACACAAGTGTTATAAAACCGCTTTGGAATTCCAAAGAAGCGGGATATCACCCTGCAAAAAATTGATATAATCATACCACCTCGCAACCAATCGCAGAGCGATGAAATATGGGTAGCAAAAAAATAGGAGTCGAAGGGTAAAATCCCGGAGGGATGAAACGGGATATTGAATATATGACCTATCCAATAACCGGTTTAAGTAGAAAAACCCAAACCCAACATTTACAATATTATGGTTTAACAATCCCTAAATCATAACACAATGAACCATAATGCATTAATGGATCGGAGGGAAATGATTCGGAAAAGCGCTTTGCTGATGGCGGTAGTGGCTTCTCCTGATATTTTGTCGATGCCTGTGCCGCAATTTCAGTTGGGCGCTTGCGATTGGTCAGTGGGGAAGAGCCTTAATCCGGAAGCATTCGACCGGGCGAAAGATATCGGTTTGCAGGGAATCCAGGTTAGCTATAATAATTCAAAAAATCCGGAAGGACTTTCGGTTGACAATACTTTGCAATCTATCAAGGCTGCGTCAGAACGGACGGGGGTGAAAGTTTCGAGCCTGGCGATTGGCGAACTGAACCGCGCGCCTTACAAATCGGTCGAAGTTTCAGAAGAATGGGTTTGGAATAGCGTGGATGCCGCTGCCGGATTGGGTGTGCATGTTGTATTGCTGGCTTTTTTCTCAGATGGTGATCTTCGCAATGATGAAAAAGGCAAGAAAGCGGTTATTGCAAAGCTTAGAAAAGTGGCACCCCACGCAGAGAAAAAAGGGATCATATTAGGCATAGAATCTTATCTGACGGCTCAGGAACATTTGGATATTATTCAGGCAGTCGGCAGCAAGTCAGTGAAGGTCTACTACGATTTCCGAAATGCCGCGGATGCTGGTAATGATGTTTTTAAGGAAATTTCAATGCTGGGTAAAGAGATGATTTGCGAGCTGCACATGAAAGAAAATGGCCAAAAACTCGGCCAGGGAACGATGGACTGGCCGAAAATCGCCAAAGCCGTAAAAGACATTGGTTATGCAGGCTGGATGCAAATTGAAGGAGCGACGCCTCCCGGAGCGGACATTGTTCAATGTTATACAGACAACAGGAAGTATCTCGAAGGATTATTTTCATTCAAATAGCATGGCCGCTTTGACCCAAACTTTACCAAGAGCACTAACAGTAATAGGATGTCTGTGCATGATGTTTACTTTCGCGACCATTCGCATAAGTAAAAATAGCGCACGTCCGCCTCAAAAAAGTACATTAGCAATCGCGTCGAAGGACGATTCCTCCCGTCTTTATGTGCCTGATGACCTCGAAGCAACATTGTGGGCAGAAGCACCCATGCTCTATAACCCAACCAATATGGACATTGATGCAAAGGGCCGGGTATGGGTTACAGAAGCAGTCAATTATCGGGATTTTAACACAAAACCCGCGGAACGGCTGAGTCACAAGCAAAAAGGCGACCGCATTATGATCCTGGAAGACAAGAACGGCGATGGAAAAGCCGAGTCTTCCAAAGTTTTCACAGAAGACACATTGCTCACAGCGCCATTAGGAATAGCGGTTATTGGCAATAAAATTATCGTTTCCTGCGCTCCAAACCTCATTATATACACCGATTCGAATGGTGATGATAAGCCGGACAAGCGCGAAGTGCTGCTGACCGGATTTGGTGGTTTTGACCACGATCATTCGCTGCATTCATTGGTTACAGGGCCCGACGGGAAATATTATTTCAACACAGGAAATGCGGGACCGCATAAAGTAACCGACAAAAGCGGCTGGACACTTCGCAGCGGAAGCTTATATACGGGTGGAACGCCTTACAATAAGACAAACGAGGGAAACCAAAAGTCTGACGACGGCCGCATTTGGGTAGGCGGGCTGGCATTGCGTATGAACCCGGACGGGACCGGATTGAAAGTGATGGGACATAATTTCAGAAACAGTTACGAAGTTTGCCTCGATAGCTACGGCAATATGTGGCAGAACGATAATGATGATCAGGTGATTACGTGCCGGGTTTCGTTTTTGCAGGAAAACGGTAATGCGGGTTATTTCTCAGCCGACGGCACACGTTACTGGCAGGCAGATCGCAGGCCGGGACAGGATATTTTTACAACGCACTGGCATCAGGAAGATCCGGGCGTAATGCCTGCAGGCGACAATTCGGGCGCGGGATCGCCGACGGGCATTGTTTATTACGAAGGCGATGCGCTCGGCAAAAATTACCGGGGAACATTGCTAAGCTGTGAAGCGGGCCGAAATGTGATCTTTGCTTACCAGCCAAAGGTTAATGGTGCAGGTTTTGACTTAAAACGACGTGATCTGATCAGCTCATTCCCGCAAGCTTCTGAGAGATATGAATGGTATGAAACCGATAACGATAGCCGCAAATGGTTTCGCCCGTCGGACATTGCGGTTGGCCCTGACGGCGCCTTATACATTGCGGATTGGTTTGATCCTGTTGTAGGAGGGCATAGCATGAAGGATAAAAAAGGTTATGGCCGCATTTACCGCATTACACCGAAAGGGAAGAACTTAACTATCCCCAAACTGGATTTGTCGACCACAAATGGCTTGGTAGCAGCGTTGAAAAACCCGGCAGTCAATGTGCGGGCATTGGGTTTTGAGGGCTTGAAAAACAAAGGCGATGCAGCATTGCCTGATGTTAAAAAGTTGCTAAATGCCGAAAACACTTTTCATCAGGCCAGGGCAATTTGGCTGATGGCGCAACTGGGGAATAGTGGCAAAAATGAAGTGGTTAATCTCTTAAAATCCACGAACGTATCGCATAAACTTACGGCTTTCAGAGCACTCAAAGCCATCGGTTCAGAAAAACCTTATTTGGCACAAATGGCTAAGGATCAGGATCCTGCCATCCGGCGGGAAGTAGGAATTGCGCTTCGTGATGTGCCGTTTGCGGAAGCGAAGGAGAGCATTGCCAGCCTTATCAAAATGTATGATGGCAAAGATCCCTGGATGCTGGAAGCAATCGGGACGGCGGCAGATGGGAAGGAGCAGCAGGTGTACGCAATGGTTGGTGAAGCCTATCCGGGCGAACCCGTGAATTTTGGGCTACAGCGTGCTAGTTTGGCCTGGCGTTTGCATCCTGCGGAGGTTATAGAGGAAATGAAAATGCGGGCTGAATCTTCCAAAGTGCCTGCTCCTGAGCGACGCAAAGCACTTACGGCGATTGGTTTTATCAAAAATAAAAAGGCGGTGGAAGCTATGATCACATTATCGAAGTCTCCGCTTCCTGAGGTTGCTTCGCTGGCTTCGTGGTGGGTCGGTTTTCGCAAGACCAACGACTGGGCCGACCTGATCAATTGGGAAGAGGCTGTTGCACAGGAAATGACGCCTGCGTACAAGCAAATGTTGGAAAATAAAAAGATTGTCTCGGATAAAAACCAGGCTTTACCCACCAGAATTGACGCTGCGAAAAAGATGGCTGCGGATGAAAATGGTGGCAATATGCTCGTGGATATGCGTGTGCAGGGACAGTTGCCTGACAGCATTGCGAGATCGGTTAGCGACATTATTTTCAAAAATCAAGACCAGAATGTGCGGATTGTTGCCAGTCAGTTTTTCCCTAAGAATGGGAAGGTTTTGAAAACAGATTTCATTGCCCGAATGAGCCCTAATGTCTCGCAGGGCGAAAAATTGTTTGCCAACAGCTGTGAAGCTTGTCACAAGCACGGTGCAAAAGGCGCGGAAATCGGGCCGGATTTAACATTAATTCATAAGAAGTTTGATAAAACGGGACTTTTGGATGCAATTGTAAATCCTTCGGCCAGTATGGTTTTCGGTTATGAAAGCTATACCATAGTTACGAAGGGCGGCGACACGTTTTTTGGTTTTCTGATGAGTGATGGCGCTAACGTGGTTTTGAAAGATGCTGCCGGACAGCAACATTCCATTAAAGCAGATCAGATTAAAAGCAGGGAGAAAATGGCGTCATCTTTAATGCCAGAACCAACGACATTAGGCCTAAATGAGCAGGATCTGGCCGATTTGACGGGTTATCTCATGCAGTTTAAATAATCCCTTAAAGTCCTTTCTGAAAGTTTTTTCTGTAATTCAGCGGACTCATTTTCATACGCCTTTTGAAAAGTTTATAAAAATGAGAAACATCACCAAACCCGCTGTCAAAGGAAATTTCTGACACCGGCCTGTCCGTGGAAAGGAGTTGTTGCACGGCGAAATTAATGCGGTAATCGATCACCGTGTCGAGGAAAGTTTTGTTAGTGACCCTTTTGAAATATTTACAAAAAGCATTAGGTGACATATTTACAACCGCCGCAACTTCATTCAGGACAATGTCGTTTCTGAAATTATCCACAATGTAGCCCAGCGCAGCATTAATTCGATCTTTATTGCTGTTGATTTGCGTGGCGACGACCCCGTCCTGGTCCAACAGCACGAATTCTTTGGACGCGGCGAGATCTTCCAGGATGTCCAGCAGCAGCCACATTTTCCGGAATGAGTTTTCTTCAAGTGCCAGGACGCACATCTTCTCGCCAATTTCTTTCGCAGTTTGCCCTATATAATGAATTCCATGCGCGCTGATTTTTAGCATGTTACGAATGTCTGATAATTCCGGACGGTCGAAAAATTCGTTGCCAAGAAAGTTTTTGTCAAACTGCGCCACAATGGATCTGGCATGAAAGCCAGGTGTTGAAATGCTTTCAGATTTCCAGGAATGCGGCAAATCGGATCCCAGTAACACAAGATCTCCCGAATCAAAATCGGCCATTTGCTTGCCTACGTAGCGCTTTCCTTTGCCTTTTAAGATCAATGTCAGCTCAAATTCGGGATGAAAATGATACGGCACGTCAAACTTTTCAAGATTAAATGAATTAACCAGAAATGACGCGTCAGACCCTGAGTTAATCGTCTCAAATAACGCTCTTATCATTGACTATTTTATTCGGAATGGTTTTGAGAAAATGAAATTAGATAATATTCACCACAAAATATCCATTATCAGCCTAACCATCAAACCCTAAAGAACCGAAATTTGAAATTGATTATTTCTAAACTCTTAAAAATTTTATGACAACCTTAACTGCTCCCGACCTGGCTGATTTTAAGGCGATTTCTGAAACGCAGATCGAAAGTTTTAGAGAGAATGGTCATGTGCTGATCCCAGGTGTGTTGAACGAAGCAGAAGTGTCTCATTATAGGGACGTTATCAACAGTGCTGCAACAAAGTTCAATACGGAAAAGCGGAAATTGGAAGACAGGGACACGTATGGAAAGGCTTTTTTGCAGATTACAAATCTGTGGGAAGTTGATGACAATGTGAAAGCTTATGCGCTTGCCAAACGCTTCGGGAAAATTGCCGCTGACTTGCTGGGAGTAGAGAATGTCAGAATTTACCACGACCAGGCTCTGTATAAGGAGCCTGGCGGTGGGTTTACGCCGTGGCACCAGGACCAATATTACTGGCCAGTTGACACCAGCAACACCATTACCATGTGGATGCCGCTAATTGACATTGATGTGGATATGGGCATGCTCACATTTGCGTCAGGGTCGCACCAAGCTGGCTTCGTCGAAAATGTGCCGATTTCTGATGAATCAGAAGCCATGCTCGAAAAATTCATTCAGGATAAAGGTTTCAAAGTTTCGCGCGCACAAACTATGAAGGCGGGCGACGCGACCTGGCATTATGGCTGGACTTTGCATTCTGCTCCCGGAAACAAATCCACGGAAACAATGCGCGAAGTCATGACGGTCATTTTTATAGCCGATGGCGCAAAGGTTACTGAGCCCAAAAACAAACACCAGGAAGCCGATCGGCAGCGCTGGATGTGCGGCTTGCCAGCTGGCAGCCCATTAAATTCTCCACTGAATCCATTGATCCTCTGACAAAGATCCGACTGAAAACGGGTAGGGATCGGCATTTGAATGCTTAAACGTTGTGAGTGGCCGGTTGCCATTTTCAGACCAACAAAGCATAACGAAGCACTTTATGGAGCAGGATATAATTTCAGCATTCCGGATGCAACTGAAACCGGGCAATGAAACGGAATACAAAAAACGCCACGACGAGATTTGGCCTGAGCTGGCCGATTTACTGAAAAATGCAGGCATTAAGGAATATTATATTTTTCTGGATGAGGTGACACTAGCGCTTTTCGCATTCCAAAAGAAAGGGACGAATGATCAGACAGCGAGTTTGGCATCTTTACCCATTATGAAAAAGTGGTGGGACTATATGGCTGATTTAATGGAAGTTAATGGCGATAATTCTCCTAAAACCGTTGCTTGTCCAGAAGTTTTCCGGTTATAAAATGCTATTCTAATCCTTCACCCTCCATGTCGCAAATCATTTTACAGGCATCGCCCTGGGCTCTTTTTATTGGAAGGTTTCATCCGGTGCTGGTGCACTTGCCCATTGGATTTTTGCTGATTGCAGCATTCCTCGAAATCGGGCGCCGCACAGGTAAGGTTGCGGTTAGTGAAGGAACAGTTTCTTTTATTCTGTTTTGGTCTGCCATAAGTGCCACCATAGCGTGCATAGCGGGTTATTTACTGTCACTAGGAGGCGGTTATGATGCAGATTTGCTGAGTGACCATATGTGGCAGGGCATAGGCGTTGCTGTTTTTGCATGGATTGCGTGGCTCGTCAAGTCGGATCGTTTTCAGCGGGTAATTCCTTATAGTTCAATGATTTATTTGCCTGCGTTTGCAATAGCAACATTGTTATTGCTCTCTGCGGGGCATGATGGTGGATCGCTTACGCATGGGGAAGAATATTTGACCCAATATACACCAGAACCATTCCGAAGCCTGGCCGGAATGTCGCCGGCCAAAGAGACAATTACAGAAATAAAACCACTGGCTGACGTCAACCAGGCACTGGTTTATAAAGATGTTGTGCAGCCGATCCTGGAAATGCGATGTGTGCAATGTCATAACGAAAGCAAGCAAAAGGGCGATTTACGAATGGACCAGCTGGCTTTACTGGTAAAAGGTGGCGAAGGCGGGCCTGCTTTTATTGCCGGCAAAAGTGCGGAAAGCGATATGATCAAACGCTGCCTCCTTCCCGAAAATGACGACGACCATATGCCGCCAAAAGGCAAACCGCAGCTAACAGCCGATCAGATCACGTTAATTTCCTGGTGGATCGATCAGGGAGCGCCTGCCGATAAAAAAGTGGCAGAACTCACTATTTCGGAACAGGTAAAACCCGCTTTGGCAGCGTTGGGAACGAGCGGAACGGGCAATGCGGCGACAAAAAGTGCGGTTTCAGCCATTCAAAATGTAAAGGTGCCGGCGGCCGATGAAAAAGACCTGGCTGCGTTAAAAAAAGCCGGGCTGATTGTAAATGCATTGGCGCAGGATCAGAATTTGCTTGAAGTAAGTGCAGTAAATGCGCCTGATTTTACGGATAAAGATATGGCGTTACTCGCGCCGGTTGCCCAGCAGATTGCCTGGCTGAAACTGGGTGACACCAAAATAACAGACGCAGCTTTGAAAGAAATGCAGAAGTTTAAAAATTTGAATAAGCTGCATTTAGAGCACACCATTGTTACCGATGCAGGACTTGCGAATTTGAAAAACCTGCCTTTGCTCGAATACATTAATCTGGTGGATACGAAAGTTAGCGATGCCGGACTCAAGGAGGCTGCAACATTCAAAGGACTTCGTTCCATTTACGTTTGGCAGTCTGCTGCAACGGACTCTGCTGTGCGTGAGGTGAGTAGAAAGAATTCCAATCTTATGGTAGTGAATGGTTTTAACGAAGCAGCGGTCGCCGAATTTTTGAAAGCTGGCGATACTACCGCAATAAAGGCAAAATCAAAGGCACCTTAATTGCAATGTTGCAATCTTATTTTTTCTAACTTGCAACCTTGTAATCCGCCGAAAAATATGAAGAACACACACTTCCTGATCGCCAGGGAGCAATCGGATGTCCGGACCTTGTTCCTGGGCGCTTTCATCGCCCAAATTGACGGCCGTAAAGCCACTTCGCTTAAAGATTTTTACGAAGAAATTTCAACAGCCATGCACTTCCCGGAGTATGACGGGAAAAACCTGGATGCGCTGGACGAAATGCTGAATGATCTGGAATGGATCAAAGAGCAAAAAGTCATCATTTATATTGAAAATTCGGCTGACTGGCTCGCAAAGGAGAAATCCGAAGAAAAGCTGCTGTCCGTTATTGATATTCTGGATGCCACTGCGGAGGATTGGAAATGGATGGACGAGGAAGAAGAAGGCACGCCCAGAAAAGAATTACAAATCATTTTTCACGACTCGGACCGGATCAGGACATTGCTGGAAGAGCAGGAAATTCCTTATTGGGTTTTGAGCTGAAAAAAGCTAGATAACCGCCGCATTTCGCGATAAATCGCGCTTCCATTGCACGTAACCGCCAACAGCTAAGGCAAGAAAAACAGCATACAGTATTGCGGTAAGATGCAGGTCTTTGTAGAAATACATAACCACATAGCAAGCATCCGCAATGATCCATAATATCCAGTTTTCCAGATATTTACGTGCCATCATCCATTGGCCAATCAGGCTGGCGACGGTTAATGCGGAATCTGCATAAGTGAGGCTGGCGTCTGTAAATTTTCCTAATAAAAATCCCCAGGAAGCGGTTATAGCGATAAAAACCAGTCCGAAAATAGGATACATCCGGGCTGGCGTTCGCGTTACATTGATCCCGTCATGATTTTTTCCACCAAATTTCCACATCCACCACCCATAAATGCTCGTAAGGAAGTAATAGCCTTGCAAGCCTGTATCGGCATAAAGTCTGACCTGCCAGAACACAATGGCATATAGGACAGCATTAATAATCCCGAAAAACCATCCCCATACATTTTGCTGTGTATTCAGGTAAACGCAGATCACGCCGGTGATAAAGCCCAATATTTCCAGCCAGGTGGTGGCAATGCCGGCCAATGAAATGGTTTGATTGAGCCAATCGGTCATATTTTACGTTTTTAAAAAATTATTAGGCTAAATATATTAGCCTCCGGCCGATTAACAATTTTGTAATTTGCCGTGTTCTGGGTTTCGAGCTATTTTTGTATCAGGAAACGCGGTTTATAAATTGGCAACAGTTTGCAAACCGACCACATTGGCAAACATTTTGTACCAATCCATTGTTATTTAAAATGCCGGTCAGGGAAAATCCTGAAACGGCTTTTTGCATTTGTATTCACGTAGCGAATCACCGCTTTATTACTTTATATAATTGGAAGTTAAAGACTTACTAACACTGTACAAGGGAGATAGTTATCTGGACATCCTGAGCACACAAATTGCCTCGAAAGATCCCGAAGCGGTGCATGTTCAAATCAAAGGATTGGTTGGGAGCCTCGATGCGGTTGTTGCTGCGTCCATTCAGGAAAAAAAGAAGGGCCCCGCCGTTTACATTTTGAGTGATCGAGAAGAAGCGGCTTATTTCCAGAACGATTTGCAGAATCTGATCGGCAAAACCGAGGTCCTGTTTTATCCAACTTCTTATAAGCGCCCATATCATTACGAAGAGGTGGATAATGCCAATGTGCTGATGCGCGGCGAAATTCTTAATAAGCTCAGCGCCAGCAAATCGGTGCCAACGCAAATTGTCACTTATCCCGAAGCTCTGTTTGAAAAAGTGATCAACAAGCGTTCACTGAAAGCCAATACATTCTCGGTTAAGGTTGGAGAAAAGCTCGATCCGTCGTTCCTGACGGAGTTTTTGACCAGTTATGGGTTTGAGATTGCTGACTTTGTTTTTGAGGCAGGTCAATTTTCAGTCCGTGGCGGGATTTTGGATGTTTTTTCTTTCGCTAATGAACATCCATTTCGTATCGAGCTGTTTGGGGATGAAGTGGAAAGCATTCGTTCCTTCGATCCGGACACGCAGCTCTCGCTTGAAACGGCGAAGCAGATCAACATTGTGCCGGACATTCAGCAGAAACTTTCGCATGAAACGCGCGAGTCGTTCCTTAACTTCTTTGCTCCCGAAACGGTGTTGTGGTTTAAGGATGCTGAGCTGACATTGGAAATTATTGAAAATTGTTTTGAAAAAGCGGAAAAAGCACTGCAGGAAGTCACGGGCGGCGGCATTCAGATCGTTTCCAATCCGCAGGACCTTTTTGAAACGCGCCGGGGATTTCTGAATCAGGTTAAGAAGTTTAAAACCGTAGAATTTGGTAAAAAAGGTTATTTCAAAACAGAGAACAAGCTTCCCTATTCTTCCAAGCCACAGCCTTCATTTAATAAAGACTTCAAAAGATTGCTTGACGACCTTTCTGAAAATCAATCGAAAGGTTATGTCAACATTATCGTCGCCGAGCAGCCTAAACAGCTCGACCGACTCGAAAGGATTTTTGAAGACCTGGACCCATTTGTCAAATTCCGGCCCATGCACATTTCGTTGCGAGAGGGATTTGTGGACGACAATTTAAAGGTTGCCTGTTATACGGACCACCAGATTTTTGCCCGTTTTCATAAATACAGGCTCAAAGAAAAGTTCAGCAAATCAAAGGCGATCACATTAAAAGAGCTCAAATCACTGCATCCAGGTGATTTTGTAACCCATGTGGATTATGGGATTGGACGATTTGCGGGCATGGAGCGGAAAGATGTAAATGGTAAAGAGCAGGAAGCGATCCGGCTTATTTACAGAGATAATGACCTGCTTTACGTAAGCGTGCATAACCTGCACAAAATTGCGAAATATACAGGCAAGGAAGGCACACCGCCTGCCATGAGCAAGCTGGGCTCGGGTGAGTGGGAAGCCAAAAAATCAAAGGTTAAGAAGCAGCTCAAAGACATCGCGCACGAACTTATTGCGTTGTATGCCAAGCGTCGGCAAGCTCCCGGGTTTCCGTTCTCGCCTGACAATTATATGCAGGCTGAGCTGGAATCGTCCTTTATATATGAAGACACGCCCGATCAGGCCACGGCGACTGCGAATGTAAAAGAGGATATGGAAAAAGCGCATCCGATGGACAGGCTGGTGTGCGGGGATGTGGGTTTTGGTAAAACAGAAATTGCGATCCGGGCAGCATTTAAGGCCGTTTGTGACAGTAAACAGGTTGCCGTTTTGGTTCCTACCACCATTCTGGCAATGCAGCATTTCAAGACATTCAGCGAGCGATTGGGCGATTTCCCTGCAAAAGTGGGTTATATCAACCGTTTCAAATCACCAAAAGAGATTAAAGAGACACTGAAAGAAGCAGAGGAAGGCAAAATTGACATATTAATAGGAACACACCGCATTCTGAATAAGGATGTGAAATTCAAAGATCTTGGGCTCCTGATCGTGGATGAAGAGCAGAAATTCGGTGTGAAAGCCAAAGACAGGCTCAAAGAAATGCGGGTTAATGTGGACGTTTTGACATTAACGGCGACGCCTATTCCAAGAACATTGCATTTCTCGCTCATGGGTGCACGCGACCTTTCGGTGATCGCAACGCCGCCGCCTAACCGTCAGCCGGTTACGACGGAAGTGCATACATTCAGTGAAGAGTTTATCCGCGACGCGATCAGCTTTGAGGTGCAGCGGGGCGGGCAAGTTTTCTTCGTCCATAACCGCGTGAACGACATTGAATCCATCGCAAACATTATATTAAGGCTCGTTCCTGACGTGCGCATAGGCGTTGCGCACGGCCAAATGGACGGTGATAAGCTCGAAAAAGTAATGGTCAACTTTATCGAAGGCGAATATGATGTGCTGGTTTCAACCAACATTATTGAGTCTGGAATTGACATTGCGAATGCGAACACGATCATTATCAATTCGGCGCATATGTTCGGTTTGTCTGACCTGCACCAGATGCGCGGGCGTGTAGGGCGTTCCAATAGAAAGGCCTTTTGTTATTTGCTGACACCTTCTGTTTCTACACTGGCAAGCGATTCGCGGAAGCGTTTGCAAACATTGGAAGAATTTTCTGAGTTAGGTGACGGTTTCAAAGTCGCTATGCGCGATTTGGACATTCGTGGCGCCGGGAACTTGCTTGGTGCGGAGCAAAGCGGTTTTGTGAACGATCTGGGGTATGAATTGTATCACAAAATGCTGGATGAAGCGGTTTCTGAATTGAAAAATAATGAGTTTAAAGATCTGTTCTCGACTGCATTAGGCTTGCCTTCAAAGTTGGTTCCGGATTGTCAGATCGAGACGGATTTTGCAACATTGATTCCGGACGATTATGTCAAAAATATTTCAGAAAGATTGTCGTTATATACCCGCCTTGACAATATTTCGACCGAGGACGAACTGGGCAGGTTTGAGAAAGAGATTTTAGACCGGTTTGGCCCGATTCCTGCGGAAGTAGAAGATTTGCTGAAAATGGTGCGTTTGCGATGGGAAGCGGAGCTTTTGCACTTTGAAAAATTAACTTTGAAAAGCAATACATTGAAAGGCTACTTCGTTACTTCGCAGAACGATGAATTCTTTCAGTCTCCGAAGTTCGGAATGGTGATTGATTATATTAAACAACACCCAAGAAAAATTGCTTTAAAAGACCAGAAAGGTAAGTTAATGCTCATTTGTGAAGACATCAAAAGCATAGAGCAAGCCAGGAAGGTCCTTATGGAGATGACCGGGTCACGATGACTGGGTCGCATTGACCGGGTCACGATGACGGGGTCACGATGACCGGGTTATTTGATTAATGCAATGTGGCCTGATAATTGATTTTTAAAAATAATTTCTTTTCATTTCTTACATTTGCGATTTCGCATACTATAAAAATACCAAACACTTAAGTCACTTTAAAGCAATGATTTGCATGCATAAGATGGGTATCCGGTCGATCGCGTTGATTCTGATTGTGTTATTAGCCGCTACTTCATGTAGTAAAAAGAAGCGACCAACCAGTCTTAAACCTGGTAAAACAAGCTCTAAAACGGGTTTGGCTTACAATGGCAAAGACGGATTTGAGGTCAAACAGTACAAAGCATTGCCAGCAGGCCCCGACCTTGTTTATATCGAAGGTGGCCGGTTTACAATGGGTTCGTTGGAGGAAGAGGTGATGAGCAGACGGGACAATCCAAAACGTACTGTCAGTATCCAATCCTTTTATATGGACCAGACAGAGGTGGCAAACGTCCACTATCTTGAATATTTAAACGCAGTTCAAAGAGATTCATCTGAAGAATTTTACAGTAAAGCATTGCCTGATACCAACGTATGGTATAATGAATTATCATTCAACGATTCATATGTAACCATGTATTTGCGTCACCCGGGCTTCCGTTTATATCCGGTTGTGGGTGTGTCATGGGTTCAGGCGAATGATTATTGCGCATGGAGAACAGCAGCGGTAAGTCAGGCCAACAATACAGCAGGGCAAGCAGCAGCGGGAGGCAAGAAGAAAAAAGGTTTCTCTTTTGGCAAAAAGAAGAAAGATGCAGCAGCAGCAGATGCAGCAGTTGCTTCTACGGACGCACCGGCACCACAGCTTAGAATTGAAAGTGGTTACGTAATGCCTCCATACCGCCTTCCAACAGAAGCAGAGTTTGAATACGCTGCTATGGCAATGATCGGAACACAATATTCTGATGAGAACCAGTCCAATCAGAGAATTTATCCATGGGACGGTTCCACAATGCGTCAGCCACGTGGCCGTAAGCAGGGAACAATGCTGGCAAACTTTAAACGCGGTCCTGGTGACTACGCGGGTATTGCAGGTAAATCCAATGACGGAGCTATCATTACACAAGAAATTCGTTCATATCCAGCAAACGACAACGGGTTGTATGACATGGCAGGAAACGTGAGTGAGTGGGTTTATGACGTTTATCGCCCGCTTTCAAACAGTGACGTTAATGACTTGAACTCTTTCCGTCGTGATGGTTATCAGGATGAGGCTAAAAATTACGATAGCAAAAACAGCAACTCTCTTGTAAATGATAACCTGAGAGTGTTCAAAGGCGGTTCTTGGTCAGACGTTGCATACTGGCTTTCACCAGGAACACGTCGCTACATGGATCAGGATTCAGCGACTGCAATGGTTGGTTTCCGTTGCGCGATGATCGCCACAGGAAGTCACAAAGAATAAACATTCATTTCAGATATTCGAAGGCGTTGCTCATTGAGCAACGCCTTTTTAATGTTCTGCCAATGCAATGGTCAAAATCGTAAATGACTCGCAGCCGGCCATTTTCAATGTTTGCACGCATTCTTCGAGCGTTGCGCCAGTTGTTAATACATCGTCTATAATGATCACGCGTTTAGAGTCAATGCGCTCTTTTACTGCAAAAACACCTTTTACATTGTCGCGGCGTTCCATTTTACTTTTCCCTGTTTGGGTTGCAGTGTGTTTTATCCTTTCCAACACCGTTGGCGACCACGGAATGCCGGTTGCGTTTGAAAAGCCTTCTGCCAGCAGATCACTCTGATTGTATCCTCTTAATTTCTTTTTCTTGGCATGTAACGGCACGCTAATGATCATGCCAACTTCCGGCAGCATTCCCGTCGCTATCATTTCCTGTCCAAACATAAATCCTAGCAGGAGCCCGACGTCTTTATTCCCTTTGTATTTCAATGCGTGCAGGAGCCTCTGCACTTTCCCTTTTTTGGTAAAAAGTAAAAAAGAATGCGTCAGAGCCACTTCGGGAACATTTACGAACTTGTAGCGAATCACATCCTGATGCAGGCCATTAGCATGTATTCTCGGGAGTGAAATCATGCATGAAGTGCATATGGTGGCCTCGTTACCAACTAGTGAGCGATCGCACGCTTCGCAGCATCTTGGGAAAATCAGATCGCTGAAATCACTAAAAATTTTTTTCAGATTCATTTTTACTGGTTTTGAATAACTTTGCATCACATCAAAATTTACCCCGAATGACCACGCTGATCGTAAATGCACAAGTAGTAAATGAGAATGAGATCAATGAGTTTGACGTAATAATTGAAAATGGTCACATTCAACGGATCGGAAAAGATTTACAGCATGTCGCGACAGACCGTGTTATTGATGCAAAAGGGCAGTATCTGATGCCGGGTGTCATTGATGACCAGGTGCATTTTCGTGAGCCGGGGTTGACCCATAAGGCGAACATTTATACGGAGGCCAAAGCTGCGGTTGCAGGAGGTGTAACGTCGTTCATGGAAATGCCAAATACGGTTCCTAACACGCTTACGCAGGAATTACTTGCAGATAAATACAAGATTGGTGCTGAGACCTCATTGGCCAACTATTCCTTCTTCATGGGTGCTTCCAATGACAATTACGAGGAAGTAATGAAGACAAATCCGGCAAAAGTTTGCGGGATCAAAATTTTCATGGGCTCCTCAACGGGCAATATGCTCGTGGATGCACCGGAGGTTTTGGAAAAAATATTTGCAAACGCACCTTGCATTATCGCCACGCACTGCGAGGACGAGCCTACAGTTCGGCAGCGGATGGAGCATTTCAAGGAAAAATATGGTGAGAATGTTCCCTACAATATTCACGCATTGATCAGGAACGAAGAGGCATGTCTGAAATCGTCCACATTTGCGAGCTCGCTTGCACATAAGCATGGCACCAGACTGCATATTCTCCACATTTCAACGGGCGATGAGGTTGTACTTTTCGAGCCTGGAATCAGGACCAACGGACAGATTTTATTAAGTGATGGCCAACCCAAGTTAGTGACCGCCGAAGCTTGTGTGCATCACTTGTGGTTTGATGCAGAAGATTATCACACACTTGGGAATAAAATCAAATGCAATCCTGCAATCAAAGCGCCACACCATAAGGAGGCGATTTTGCAGGCTGTGCTGGACAACCGCATTGATGTCATTGCAACGGATCACGCGCCGCACACGATTGAAGAAAAAGCGCAGGGTTACTGGCAGGCACCTTCGGGGTTGCCTTTGGTGCAACATACATTGAATGTGATGCTGGAATTGAATAAAGCTGGCAAAATTTCTATTGAAAGAATTGTTGAAAAAATGAGCCACGCTGTGGCCGACTTATTCCAAATCAGCAACCGGGGTTATATACGCGAAGGTTACTGGGCTGATTTGATTTTAGTAGACACCAATGCGCAAACAACCGTGGAACCAGGGAATATTTATTCGAAATGTGGCTGGTCGCCGTTTGAGGGAGTTAATTTCCAGTCCAGCGTATCACATACATTCGTGTCGGGAAACCTGGTTTATGAAAACGGGAAATTTAACGAAAGTCAGAAAGGGCAGCGATTACTTTTCAATCGCTAAATAATTGTAATAATTTTCGATCACATTTAAATCGGCTTCTGTCCAATCGAGAGAAGGCAACTCCGAAGCGTCCATCCATTGGATCTGTTCGTGCTCGGTTAATGTAATGTCGAGTGTTTTGAGTTTGCAAACGAAGGGAACGAGAATAATTTCCCGCCAGCCCTGATCTTTTGATGTTTCGGGGAGCTTGTCTATTATCTCAATTTCAACATTCAGCTCTTCTATTATTTCGCGCTTGAGTGTTTCTTCGTCCGTTTCGCCTTTCTCTTGCTTACCACCGGGAAACTCCCATTGCAAAGGGAAAGATAATGCAGCGCTACGTTGTCCAGCCAGTACTTTTCCATTATGTTCAATCACAGCACAGGGCACTCTCACAACCAATTTTTCGGAAACCAGTACTTCAATCATAGAGGCGGTTAGTAATTTACCGCAAAAATACTACTTTCAAAGTTAATTCGCGATTAATTCTTAAAACTTCGTGGAGTATAATCTTAAAAAAGCTCTCCTGAACGATACGTTGGCAGGATCCCTAAGTGCTTGTAAGCCTTCTCCGTAACCTCACGACCTCTTGAAGTCCGCTTCATATATCCTTCCTTAATCAGGAATGGCTCATAAACCTCCTCAATCGTTTCCGCCTCTTCTCCGCATGCCGTTGCAATCGTTGAAAGCCCGACCGGCCCGCCTTTAAATTTTTGAATGATCGTTGACAATATACGATTGTCCATTTCATCAAGCCCGTTCTGATCTACATCCAATGCCAGCAAAGCAATTTCAGCTATTTCAACAGTAACTTTACCATTGCCCTTCACCTGCGCGAAGTCACGCGTGCGACGCAAAAGATTGTTTGCAATACGAGGGGTTCCGCGGCTGCGGCGGGCAATTTCGAATGCTGCGTCTTCTTCCAGCGGAGTGCCGAGAATAGCGGCGGAGCGTTTTAAGATTGTGGATAATAATTGGGCGTCGTAATATTCCAGGCGTGCATTAATACCAAATCGTGCACGCAAAGGCGACGTAAGCATGCCCGCGCGCGTTGTGGCACCGATTAATGTAAAAGGATTCAATCCAATCTGAATGCTGCGTGCATTGGGGCCACTATCGAGCATAATGTCGATTTTGTAATCTTCCATCGCTGAATACAGATATTCCTCAACAATGGGATTTAAACGGTGGATTTCATCAATGAACAACACGTCGTGTTCCTGCAAGTTGGTTAGCAGACCCGCAAGATCGCTGGGCTTGTCTAAAACAGGGCCGGAAGTGATCTTTATTCCTGCGCCCAGCTCATTGGCCACAATATTGGATAAAGTCGTTTTTCCCAATCCCGGGGGGCCGTGCAACAAGACGTGATCGAGCGCATCGCCACGCTGGCGCGCGGCCTGCACAAAAATTTTAAGGTTTTCCAGAATTTTGTCCTGACCCGTAAAGTCATCAAAAGTAAGCGGTCGCAATGCGCGCTCAATTTCTTTTTCAGTATTGGAAAGATTTTCTTTATCTCCGGACAAATAATCCTGACGCATAATAATCGGCTAAATAAACTTAACCAAAAATACTCGTTTTAATCTGCAAAAAGAAGCTTACCGGATGATCATTACCGAACCACGCTTCACATTTGGTGCGCGTTCGGGATAGTAAAGCGCCTCGTAAGAGATCACATAAGGATAGGCTCCGGGCTGCACTTTCAGGCCTTTGTATGTCCCGTCCCAGCGGTCTTCAATGTTTGTAGAAGCATAAATTACCTCACCCCAGCGGTTATAGATGCGAATTGAAAAATTGGTATAATATGCCCCGAAAATTTCCAGAATTTCGTTGTGGCCCTCGCCGTCCGGTGTAAATGCATCTGGAATAAAGAACCTGGGCTCGCACCGGTCTACAACTTCGGTCGTTTGCTGCGCCACACAGCCCTCTTTATTCACAGCGATCACCGTGTAACTTCCCTCAGCACCAACAGTCACCGTACGCGTCGTGTCGCCGGAATGTGGCCATTCGTAGGACTGCACGCCTTGTCCATTCGCATCCAGAATAACCGATTGACCATCTGGAATGCAAATCGCATATTCAGGCAATAGATTCAGGATCGGTGAAGGCCGCTCGCCAACCTGAATGGTGTCTGAGTTGTAGCAATCATTACGGTCTTTCACAATCACAAAGTAAGAACCGGCCTCACCAACAGTGATTTCTTTTGTGTCTTCGCCGGTGCTCCAATTGTATTCAATCCAGCGGTCACTTTGAACAGTTAATACTATAGAACTGTCGCGGCATAACGTCGTGTCAGGCCCGATCGAAAATGCTGGCGGGCGTCGTAATGTAATTTCAATGGTGTCGGCAGAAAAACATTCTCCTTGCGGACCGTTGAAGGCAACAGCAATGTAACGGCCAGTCGCAACCGCATTATATGTTTTCTGGCGGCCAACCACCCTGCCACGGTGAATCCAGGCGTACACCTCTGCCTGAACGCCCATATCCAAAGGAACAAAAGCGCCGCAAGTGTCTTTGTCAGCACCCAGATTAATCGGAGGAGGTGTTTCGAAAATAACGACTTCCTGCACAATGGTGGTGTCTTTACATTTATTGGTCGCGCGCATACGCACCATATAAGTGCCTGGTTTTGTATAAGTATAGGTTGCTTTTTGCTCTTTGGAAGGGGCTGTAAAGCTTCCATCACCCAGGAAATCCCACTGGTAAGTATCTTCGATCGGGTCGCAAATCGGGCTTGCTTCAAAGGTTGTGGGTTCATTGGTACAAAAACCGCTTGCTTCAAATCCAGGACCGGACGATTCCTGCGTGAAATCCTGCACCATATTTGGCAAACCTAACTGACTTTTTTTACCACCCAAACTTACGGCATCACGCTCATACTCAACGCCCGTAAGAGAATTCCCTTCCGGCTCACCGATAACGGCGAGATATTCACTGCCCTCAATCGCCATATAAATCCTTCCATCAGGGCCAAATTGCAAAGCACCGAATTTTCGGTTGGCAGAACTGTCAATGGTTATCGCCGTTTCTGTCAGCAAGCTGTCGGGTAATGTGAGATCGTACTGTTTTAAATAAGAACTGGTGCCGTTTTCGCCGGAGAATGAAATATACATTTTCTCCCCGCTGGGCGAAAACTCAATTCCATAAGCTGTGGGCGGCGCGGCTCCCAGATCTACGGTTTTATCATAGGTTAATGTGCCTGTTGAATCATTGAAACTGAATAATTCAACATAATTTTTTGGTGGGCCGGGGATAATCACCGCCAGTCTGCGCTGCCCTGTGGCGCTGTCAGGCGAGGAAAATTTCATATAACCTTCTGCTTTTCCCAGGCTATCATGCTTCATACCGAGCTCAGGAGCGCTGCTTTCTATTAAACCGCCGGTTGTAGCGTGGAAAATGCGAAATTTGTTCGTTCCGTAATCGTGAGAAATAACCCAATAAGTGCTGTCGCGGTCATTACGTGCAGACACTATACGTTCGGTTGTAGGTTGTTGTAATACTGTGTTTGTTTCAATGATCGCACCCAGGCCATTGTTCCGGCGCATGTCCACAACGCTTTTGGTTAACAGCTTTTCACCATTGATATCCGAAGTTGTAAACACATTGAACAAATATTCACAACCCTTACAAGTGGGCTGCGGGACAATAAGGACGGATTGGGTGGAATTCGGGCTTCCTTTTAGCGGCGGGCAATTGGGCTGCTCGAAACAGGGCATGACGTCCCCGTTCTTGTTCCAGACTGTTATTCCATCAGAATAAAACAGTAATTGACCTTTGGAATTGGCTATGGATGAGGTTCCTTCGGGCGTATTCAGCTTGCCGTCGGTAATCGGCGTGGGCGGATTATTTGAGAAATCAAGTCCTGCATTTCCACCGAAAAACCACTTAGCTCCTTCCTGATTGGAAGGTTCCATACAGATCTTCACATTGATCCGATCCTGGATTTTACAACCATTAGGCAAGATCACTTCTACGGAGTAACAGCCTGAGCTATCAACATTTAAGGTTTGCGTCGTGTCGCCTTTGGGATACCAGACATATCGTGCCCCATCCGGTGCACCTTGGGGATAAGGATCCAGGATTAACGTATCGCCAGGACAAATCGTCGTATCCGTTTTCCATTCCTGAAATGCGGGCGGTAACTCGCCAATCTGAACAACTTTTGAAACCGTTTGCGTTGTCCCGCCTCTGATCGTACGAGTCAATGTTACATTATACTGCCCGGGTGCGAGGTAGGAATGCTGCGCAATTCGCCGGTTATCCGTCGCGCCGCCTTCTCCAAAACTCCATTGCCACGCAATAGCCGTACTTAGCGTATCACTGAATGTTGTTGAATCGGCTTCGCAATCCGGGTTCTGCATACACTGCCCTTCGACTTTAAAGTCCTGCGCGTTTGCAAACACTGTGGTCAGCAGTATGAGAAAGAATGTTGAATAAAATATTTGTTGGTACTTATTATAAAATCGCCCCATGTTTCGTTACTAGTTCAAACACCCCACGCCACCACAATTAATATTCGGATTACCTGACAATACTAACGAAAATAAAATGTTAAAATTTTGTGCGGTAATGTCGTAAAAACCACTCTAATTTGAATATTAATACGCAATTTGATGATATTTTGTGAATTTAATTTTGTATTTTTTTTGAGCTTGTTTTCCCTCCGCTCATTAACGTGCGGCAATAAGAAATATTTATGATAAAGCGTTTACTTCTCCTTTTTGTACTGACACTGCTTTGCCTGAAAGGTTGGAGCCAGGACCCGCAGTTTTCGCAATTTTATGCGAATCCCCTGTATCTGAATCCGGCACTTGCCGGTGGAGCGCTTGCACCGCGTGCTACGATCAATTACAGAAATCAGTGGCCATCATTGTCAGCGAACTTTGTAACAACTTCCGTGGGTGCCGATATTTTTCTGCCCAATTATAATAGCGGGCTTGGTGTTTTGGTAACCATGGACAGCCAGGGCCTCGGTAACCTGAAATCAACGGATGTAGCACTTCAGTATTCTTACCAGATCCGGTTAAATGAAGTGACATCGCTCCGCCTCGGAATCCAGGGTGGGTTTGCTTCCCGGAAACTGGATTATTTCGGACTGACATTTGGTGATCAATATAATAATGGTGGACTTACCGGACAGCCTTCGGAGGATCCATTTGCGCAAGGCGGGCCGAATGTAAACTATGCGGATTTTGGATCTGGCTTAATGCTTTATTCTGACTGGTATTGGGCGGGAATTTCGGCACATCATCTAAATCGTCCTAACCAGGCATTTTCTTCGGTTTCGGAAGCAAGGTTGCCGGTTAAGACCAGTTTTCAGGCTGGATTAAGGATTCCTTTTGCAGGTTATACATTCTTGGGAGATGAAATTGATAAGGAAAAGACGATTTCTCCTGCAATTATGTACAAAAAGCAAGGCAAATACGACCAGTTTGATGCGGGTTTGTATGCAACCATTGAACCATTGGTTTTGGGAGTTTGGTATCGGGGCATTCCTTTCAAAAAATACGAACAGAACATCAATAACCACGAAGCGCTCATTTTCCTCGCTGGTTATCGCCAGGATAAATTTTCAATTGGTTACAGCTACGACTTGACGATATCAACGCTCGGTGCCAGCAGCGGCGGGGCGCACGAAATATCGTTATCCTACATTTTTGATCCCATCGAATCCAAGCCGAGACGCAGCAAGAGCAGCAAAAAACAATTGTCTTGTCCTAAATTCTGATACGGCCTTTCAGGGAAAATTAAATCTTATAATGGCGATTTAGGGTAGAGCAAAGGATTTGTCGTCTTTTTTAACCACAATAATCACCATTTTAATTTTTATAAGTTTTCATGAACCACCGTTCCAAATTCCAAACCTTACTACTCGTATTTATGGCTGTTGCATTTGCAGCCGTTGCAGCTCCCCCGAAAAGAGAATTTTACGAAATCAAGATCTATCAATTAAAAAACCCGGATCAGCAAGCGAGAATTGAAGCTTACCTAAAAGACGCCTACATTCCGGCCATGCATCGCGCAGGGATCAAGAATGTTGGTGTTTTCAAACCTGTTGCATCAGATACAATGGCCGGAAAACTGATTTACGTTTTCACACCATTGAAATCACTGGAACAATTGCTGGATATGCCCAAAACACTTGCAAAAGACGCGGCATATGCTTCCGCGGGCAAAGATTACATTGATGCCGAATACAAAAATCCTCCTTATGCGCGCTACGAAACCATTGTTTTGCAAGCATTTACGGGCATGCCGATGCACAAGAAGCCAGGATTAACAGGACCAAAAGCAGACCGCGTTTATGAGTTGCGCAGTTACGAAGGTCACACGGAAAAAATTTATCAAAATAAAGTGAAGATGTTCAATGACGGCGGAGAGGTTCCTCTTTTTGAAAGATTGGGCTTCAATGCAGTGTTCTATGCAGAAGTGATTGCGGGCAGCCATCAGCCTAACTTAATGTACATGACCACTTTCGACAATAAAGCGTCCCGCGACGAACATTGGAAAGCATTCAGCGCAGATGCGGAATGGAATAAATTGAAAGTGAACCCGGAGTATCAGAATAATGTATCAAAAAATACAAGCTTCTTCTTGACTCCAACCGACTACTCAGATATCTAATCCCGAATTGAATGAAAGCTGCTGTCATTAAAAATCTTCACGAGCCCCTGGTTATAGAAGAAGTTGAACAACCACAGGCCGGACCCGATGAAGTGGTTGTTCAACTGAAAGCAGCTTCATTAAATCACCGCGACGTTTGGATTCAAAAGGGCCTTTATCCGAAAATCACGACGCCCGTTATTCCCGGATCCGACGGAGCAGGAACAGTAAGTGAAGTGGGAGAAGGTGTGGATGCTGAATGGCTCGGCAAGGAAGTGATCATTAATCCTTCGCAAAACTGGGGCGATAATCCTGCTTTTTACGGGGATGAACACAAAATATTAGGTTTGCCGGATAACGGGACTTTTGCTGAATATGTCAAAGTAGAAGCCCGTTATCTGGTTCAAAAACCTGCCTATCTATCATTTGAACAGGCCGCTACATTGCCTCTTGGCGCATTAACCGCTTGGCGCGCATTGCATACGCGAGCAAAATGGCAGCCGGGAGATAAGGTTTTGGTGACGGGTGCGGGCGGAGGCGTCGCTTTGTTTGCAATTCAATTTGCTATTGCGGCCGGTGCGGAAGTGTGGGTAACTTCCGGTTCCGATCAGAAAATCCAAAAAGCCATTGAAATGGGTGCTAAGGGAGGCATCAATTATAAAATCCCAACCTGGTATCGCGATCTGCTTGTTAAGGCAAGAGGACCGAAGCTGGGTTATTTCAATGTCATCATTGATAGCGCTGGCGGCGCAGGTTTTGCAAGATTGATTGACATTGCAGCTCCTGGTGCCAGAATTTGCTTTTACGGCGGCGGAACCGGCAACATTACCGACATTGTCCCGGCCAAAGTATTCTTCAAACAGCTCAACATTATCGGAACCACGATGGGGACCGAAGCTGAGTTTCAGGAAATGATCAAATTTGTTGAGGAAAAAGAGATTATGCCCATCATTGACACAGTTTTCCCATTGGACGAAGCCGAAAAAGCATTACGCTTAATGGATTCGGGCCAGCAGTTCGGGAAAATTGTTTTGAAAATCTAGCCTTTATTTCTGTACAGATTCAATTGCGCCGCGAACGCTTCCGTATTGATTCAGCAATTTTTCAGCCTCGGCAGCATCCACATTCAGTTCGTCGATAATCATTTGCTGTGCCCGATTGACCAGTTTTTCATTGGTAAGCTGCATATCGATCATTTTATTGCCCTTCACTTTGCCCAAACGGATCATTACAGCCGTTGAAATCATATTGAGGACCAATTTCTGAGCGGTTCCGGACTTCATTCTAGTGCTTCCTGTTAAAAATTCAGGTCCTACAACCACTTCCACGGGAAATGCTGCTGCTTTCGCAACGGGCGAGCCATCATTGCAAACCACGCATCCGGTCAGCAAACCGGCTTTTTGCGCTACAGTCAATCCGCCGATCACATAAGGCGTTCTTCCCGATGCTGCTATGCCTATTAATGTGTCGTTCTCGTTAGGTTCGTAAGGTTTCAGGTCAATCCAGGCCTGGTTCCAGTCGTCTTCCGCATTTTCAACCGCTTTCCTGATCGCAGTATCGCCGCCGGCAATAATCCCGACCACCAGATCAAACGGAACGCCAAAAGTTGGGGGACATTCCGAAGCATCCACGACACCCAGCCGGCCGCTAGTACCAGCCCCGATATAAAACAGTCGCCCGCCTTTCTGCATCCGAGGAACAATTTGCGATACAAGCGCTTCTATTTGCGGGATGGCTTTTTCAACTGCATTCGGGACTGTTTTATCTTCTTTATTGATGGAAGACAAAATGTCCTGAACACTCATTTTTTCAAGATTATTGTAATGGGAAGATGACTCTGTGGTTAGCATAGCATTTGGATTTTGGATTGGTCAAAATTAAATATTTTCCTGAAACCACGCTTCACCAAACATTAATTTGGTATTTATCTCAGATTATCCTCAAAAAATCGCGTGAATGTTTGGAAAATAGAAAGATACCCTCCTAATTTGTAACACAAACAAAAAGTTAGCGAAATTTCGCTAGATTTATAAGTTACGCTAATGAAATTCATTTTAATCGTCCCAGTTCTAATTCTAGTCACGCGATTTGCGTGAGTGAGGACGATTGCATAAAACCTGGCACCTCACTCACCCGCTGATTGAGGTGTTTTTATTTACAACATATTCACCATGTCGACAGAACTTAACAGATTTTCAAAAACCCTGACCCAAGAAGTTACCAATCCGGCAGCGCAGGCCATGCTTTACGGCATTGGCTTGAAAGAAGAAGATTTTTCAAAACCACAAATTGGGATTGCCAGCACAGGTTACGAGGGAAACCCCTGTAATATGCACTTAAACGGACTTTCTGTTTACGTGAAACAAGGTGTGACAGCCAATGAAATGGTGGGCTTGATCTTTAACACAATCGGTGTTTCCGACGGGATGACCAACGGAAATGACGGAATGCGTTACTCATTGCCAAGTCGCGACATTATCGCGGATTCGATTGAAACGGTGGTTTCCGCACAATGGTATGACGGCGTGATTGCGGTTGTAGGTTGTGATAAAAATATGCCGGGAGCAGTAATGGCGATGGCCCGGATCGATCGGCCTGCAATTATGGTTTATGGCGGAACAATACGTTCAGGACATTATAAAGGACAAAAACTGGATATCGTTTCCGCATTTGAAGCGCTTGGGAAGAAATTTGCCAACAACATTTCAGACGAAGATTTTAAAGGCGTTATACAAAATTCAATTCCTGGCCAGGGCGCTTGCGGTGGCATGTACACGGCAAACACCATGGCGGCTTCGATTGAGGCGATGGGAATGAGCTTGCCATTCAGCAGCTCTTACCCAGCGACGCACGAAGGCAAGCAGGAAGAATGCAAGAAAATCGGCGCGGCGATGAAAAAACTTTTGGAACTGAACATTACTCCGAAAGAAATCATTACCAAAAAGTCCCTTGAAAACGCATTAACCGTTGTTATGGCGCTAGGCGGTTCTACAAATGCAGCATTGCACTTCTTGGCAATCGCGCGTTCAGCAGGACTTTGGCTGACATTGGATGACATTCAGGCAATTTCAGATCGCACACCATTTATCGCGGATTTGAAGCCTAGTGGTAAGTATTATATGGAAGATATTTTGGAAATCGGCGGTGTTCCTGCGATCACAAAATATCTGTATTCCAAAGGTTTGATCCACGGTGATTGCATTACAGTAACCGGTAAAACAGTCGCTGAAAACTTGGCAGAAGCTCCTGATCTTAATTTTGACACACAGAAAATGGTTTTTCCTTTGGAGCAAGCCATTAAATCAAGCGGTCACATTCAGATCATGTATGGTAACCTGACGCCAACGGGCGCGGTTGCGAAAATTACGGGAAAAGAAGGGATGACGTTCGACGGCGAAGCAAAGGTTTGCGAGCACGAATCGGAGATCATTACCATGCTTTCAAAAGGTGAAATTAAAGAAGGACACGTTGTGGTAATCCGTAATGCAGGTCCAAAAGGCGGTCCGGGCATGTCGGAAATGTTGAAACCAACTTCCGCTGTAATGGGAGCAGGACTAGGAGACAAAATCGCCTTGATCACTGACGGCCGTTTTTCAGGCGGAACGCACGGATTTGTAGTAGGACACATTACACCCGAAGCATTCGACGGAGGCCCGATTGCCCTGGTAAAAGACGGCGACCGCATCTCCATCGACGCCAACACCCGCCAGCTAACCTTGCACATTTCAGACGAAGAAATGGCAGCCCGCAAAGCGGCTTGGATTCAGCCCGCTCCGAAGTTCACAAAAGGAATGTTAGGAAGATACATCAGAACCGTAAAATCAGCCGCCGAAGGCTGCGTAACGGACGAAGCGTAAAAGAGTTAGTTTATGGAAAGCGAATTTAAATTAGACAGGACAGCATTTCACGCGGGATCTCACGAGGAAACCGAAAAGTATTATGCTAAAAATCAGCCAAAAACGTCGAGGGAGAGGTTGCAAGCTGCGAATTACCTGAATAGTGTCGCTTTTCAGTTTGATATAAACAATCCGCCGAGAATGGACAGAACAGCCTTCTCCATGCGGAAACACACATTATAATGGCAAATATCTTCAATGATGATTTTCAGGACTTTTTGAAATCATTAAATGAAAGTGAGGTCGAATACATATTGGTTGGAGGTTACTCGGTAATCCTTCACGGTTATTCGAGAACCACTGGTGATATGGATATTTGGGTTAATAAAACGAAAGAGAACTATTTGAGAATAGCAAAGGCGTTCGGGAAGTTTGGAATGCCGATGTTCGATATGACCGAAGACAATTTCTTATCAAACCCAAAATTTGATGTCTTCACTTTTGGAAGAGCGCCGGTTTCGATAGACATTATTACCAATTTGAAAGGTCTGGAATTCGATTATGCCTTTCAAAATGCGTCGGATCACATTGTAGATGATTTAATAATCAGATTGATCCATTATAAAGATCTGATTACAGCGAAAAAGGCCGCCGGAAGGCCACGAGATATAAATGACATTGAAAATCTTGAAAATTCATCCGACTAAATAAATAGAGGAGTCATGGGATTTAATGAAAATCAAACACAAACAATGCAGGTGATCGAGCCGGTGGCTTCGATTGCTAAGCCGGAGTTGATCAATGGTTCACACGCGGTAATCCAGTCGCTGATCGCGGAAGGGGTTGAGACCATTTTCGGTTATCCGGGTGGGGCGATCATGCCGGTGTATGACGCGATTTATGATTATCAGGATCAGGTTAACCACATTCTGGTGCGTCATGAGCAAGGTGCAGCGCATGCGGCGGAAGGTTTTGCGCGCATTACGGGTGAAGTGGGCGTGTGCCTTGTAACATCCGGCCCGGGAGCAACGAACCTTGTTACTGGAATAGCTGATGCGATAATCGACTCAACACCAATGGTTTGCATTGTTGGTCAGGTGGCTTCTCATTTGCTGGGAACGGATGCATTCCAGGAAACGGATGTGATGGGTGTTACTATTCCAATCACGAAATGGAATTATCAGATTACCAATGCGGATGAAGTTCCTGAGATCATTGCAAAAGCATTTTATATAGCAAAATCGGGTCGTCCGGGCCCTGTCCTGATCGACATTACAAAGGATGCGCAGCAGAAATTGATGACGCGACCATTTGTTCACAAAAAATGCGAAAAACTGGTTAGCTATCACCCACGCTTGTCTCCAAAAGACGAGCAGGTTGCAGCAGCTGCAAAATTGATCAATCAGGCAAAACGTCCGTTCCTGTTCTTTGGACACGGCGTGCAGATAGCTAATGCAGAAGCGGAATTGATCCAATTCATTGAAAAAACAGACATTCCTGCGGCTTCAACATTGCTCGGACTTTCTTCTGTTTCTTGTGACCATCCTAACTATGTAGGCTGGCTTGGAATGCATGGGAATTATGGGACTAATGTCCTTACCAACCAATGTGACGTCATTATTGCAGTCGGAATGCGCTTCGATGACCGCGTTACGGGTGATTTGAGCCGTTATGCGAAGCAGGCGAAGGTCGTTCACATTGAAATTGACCCGGCGGAAATTGACAAGATCGTTAAAGCGGACGCACCGGTTGTAGGTGATGCCAAAAGGGCGCTTGAAATGTTGCTTCCATTGGTTAAGGAAAATAACCACGAATCTTGGCGCGAGGAATTCAAAAGATACGATGCGATTGAGGATCAGAAAATTACGCAGCCAGAGCTTGCTCCGACAACGGAAAAGATCAAAATGGCTGAGGTGATTCGCACGCTTTCCGATAAAACAAAAGGTGAAGCCGTGATTGTAGCCGATGTGGGTCAGCATCAGATGATGACTGCGCGTTATTATCAGTTCAAAAAAGCAAACTCTTTTATTACTTCCGGTGGACTAGGAACAATGGGTTTTGCATTGCCTGCTTCGTTTGGAGCAAAAGTAGGAGCCCCTGATCGTGAGGTTGTTGCGATCATTGGTGACGGCTGTTTTCAGATGACAATCCAGGAATTAGGGACCATTGCACAAAGCGGTTTGCCGGTTAAGATCATTATTTTGAATAACAACTTCCTTGGAATGGTGCGCCAGTGGCAACAGCTTTTCCACCAGAAACGCTATTCATTTGTAGAGCTGCAAAACCCCGATTTCATCACCATAGCAAAAGGTTTTGGCATCGACGGCCACACTTGCGGCGCGAGGGAGAATCTGAATGATTCGCTGGATAAAATGCTGGCTTCCGATAAGCCTTATTTGTTGGAAGTTTTGGTAGAAAAAGAAGAAAATGTGTTCCCAATGGTTCCAACCGGAGCTTGCGTGGCAGATATCAGATTGGAATAAAATAGACATTAATTGATCATGACAACATACACCATTTGTGTTTTTACAGAAAATACGATTGGTATTCTGAACAAGATTACCACCATTCTGACACGCAGACGCATTAATATTGATAGTCTTACGGTTTCCGAAACGGAACGTAAGGGTATTTCAAGGTTTACCATCGTCATTCGCCATGAGTCGCGCGATGCAGTTGAAAAGCTCGTCCGCCAGATCCGTAAAGTGATTGAAGTGCTGGCTGTTTTTGGTTATCTCAATGACGATATCGCTTACAATGAGATCGCATTGTTCAAAATCTCAACACCAATTGGTGCGAAACCGCTTGACATCGAGACCATTAACAAAACTTACAAGGCCTGGGTCGTTTACTGGCATCTGACTTATGTAATTATCCAGAAAACGGGCACGGAAGAAGAAATTTTTGAATTCTTTGACTATATCAAGCCCCACGAGATCCTGGAATTTGTAAGATCAGGACGTGTCGCAGTGAGTAAATCGCCTCAAACGCTTGTCGATTATCTTCCTGAGGCTGAGTGGGAGTATTATCAGTAACCGTTCAACTTTACCTAATATTGTTTTTAAATCGAGTAATCAATAATCCAATCAATAATCAATGGCAAAATTAAATTTCGGCGGGGTCGAAGAAGAAGTAGTAACCCGTGAAGAATTTCCTCTTGAAAAGGCACGTGAAGTACTTTCTAATGAAACCATAGCTGTAATTGGTTACGGCGTACAAGGCCCAGGCCAAAGCTTGAACATGCGTGACAACGGATTCAATGTGATCGTTGGACAGCGCAAAGGAGGTAAGTCGTGGGACAAAGCCGTTGCTGACGGATGGGTTCCTGGCGAAACACTTTTCGAATTGGAAGAAGCATTGGCAAAAGGAACAATCATTTGTTACCTGCTTTCCGACGCCGCTCAAATTGAATTATGGCCAACTGTTAAGGCTAATCTTACTGCCGGAAAATCGTTGTATTTCTCACACGGTTTCGGTGTAACTTACAAAGATCAAACTGGAATTATCCCTCCTGCTGATGTAGACGTGTATTTGGTTGCTCCAAAAGGATCAGGAACTTCACTTCGCCGCTTGTTCGTAGAAGGAAAAGGCTTGAACTCTTCTTTTGCAATATTCCAGGATGCAACGGGCAAAGCGCGTGAGAAATGCATCGCAATGGGAATCGGTGTTGGTTCAGGATATTTGTTCGAAACTGATTTCTACCGCGAAGTTACGTCTGACCTTACAGGCGAGCGCGGAACATTGATGGGCGCTATCCAGGGAATTTTTGCAGCACAATACGAAGTGCTTCGCTCAAACGGACACTCTCCGTCAGAAGCATTCAACGAAACAGTTGAAGAATTGACGCAATCATTGATGCCACTGGTTGCTGAAAACGGCATGGACTGGATGTATGCAAACTGCTCTACAACAGCACAACGCGGTGCATTGGATTGGTGGAAACCTTTCCGTGACGCTACTAAGCCTGTTTTCGAACAACTTTACAACTCTGTAAAAAGTGGCGAACAAGCTAAAATCTCCATCACGCGTAACTCACAATCGGATTATCGCGTGAAATTGGAAGAAGAATTGGCTGAGCTTCGCGAATCAGAAATGTGGCAATCGGGCAAAACTGTTCGCAGCTTGCGCCCAGAAAATAATTAATTAGATTTTTTTTCTTTGCCGTTGGCTTAAGCCAACGGCAATTGAGAATAAAGAGAAATATGAAGCTTTGCAGCATGCAAGGCTTTTTTCATTAACAGCAATGGATACAGCTCACTCCGCTCCGACATTAGACAACATTTTCCTCGCCGCTGAAAGGCTCCGAGGCATCATTAATCACACACCGATCTTTTACAATGCGCATCTTTCCGAGCAATATCAGGCTAACATTTATCTAAAAAGGGAAGATCTGCAAACCGTACGTTCCTACAAAATTCGCGGTGCTTATAACAAAATGGCAAGCATGTCAGCCGAAGCGCTTGCAGGCGGGATCGTGTGCGCGAGCGCAGGCAACCACGCACAAGGCGTTGCCTATGCATGCAGGAAAATGCAGGTTAAAGGAGCGATTTTCATGCCCACAACTACACCAGCGCAGAAAATCAAACAAGTAAGGTTATTTGGCAAAGAGTGGATTGAAGTGCATTTGGTCGGAGACACTTATGACGATGCATATTATGCATCGAAAGAATATCAGACTATCACTAATGCTGTTTTTGTGCATCCGTTTGACGATTTGCAAGTCATTGAAGGTCAGGGAACTGTTGGTTTGGAGATTTTTAAAGATGCTGATTTCAAGATTGATTACTTGTTAATGGCGATTGGCGGCGGCGGTTTAGCTTCGGGGATTTCTACCGTTTTCAAACAGCTTTCGCCAAAAACAAAGCTGATTGGCGTTGAACCGGAAGGTTCGCCAACCATGTATCAGGCCATGCAAGACGGTCACGTGGTAACATTGGAGCACATCGACAAATTTGTCGACGGCGCGGCTGTCCGCAGGGCGGGTGATATTACATTTGAGATTTGCAGTAAAAGTCTGGATAAAGTAATCCTGGTGCCGGAAGGCAAAGTTTGCTCATCCATTTTGCAGCTTTATAACGAAGAAGCCATTGTTGCCGAACCAGCCGGAGCGCTTACTGTTGCTGCATTGGATTTGATGAAAGATGAAATAAAAGGCAAAAATGTCGTCGCACTCATCAGCGGAGGCAATAATGACATTACCAGAACGGAAGAAATCAAAGAGCGCTCGTTGCTTTACGAAGGCTTAAAACATTACTTCATTATCCGCTTCCCTCAACGCTCCGGCGCATTCCGTGAATTTCTAAATGTCCTCGGACCCAACGACGACATTGCTAGATTTGAATATGTCAAGAAAACCAACCGCGAGCAAGGCCCTGCATTAGTCGGCATCGAACTGAAAAACCGCGAAGATTTCGCACCATTAATCGAAAGAATGGACGCGAACCGGGTTGTTTACGAATATTTGAATGACCAGCCGGATTTGTTTCAATTTATGGTTTAACAAATGCTCCGCGTCCCTTCCGATATCAGCTCTCAGGAATTTGAATCCTTAAAGATTCAGGATATGACTTTTGTTGCGTATCGCAACGAGGTCTATCCGTCCAAGTATGACGTGTTTTTTGAAGAACATGCCGTGATTGTGGTTTTGGAAGGGGAAAAGAAATTTACAAGTCCTACCCAAGAAGTGCATGTTGAAAAAGGTGACATTCTGTTTGTCCAGCGCGGTTTTTATCTAATGTCAGAGTCGATTAATGAGTCTTATAAAAGTCTGGTTTTCTTCTTTGATGAAAAGCTTTTGAAAGAATTTGTCAGCCTGCATCCTGAATTGTTCAATCCTTCCAAAGCAACAGCTGTGCTGGAAAATCCGATCCTGCTTTTAAAGTCAGACGAGAATTTTGAGAAGTTTATTCAATCCGTATTTCCGTATTTTAGATCAAGAACAGAATTAAAAAATCATTTCCTCCGGCTTAAATTTCAGGAATTACTACTTCATTTGCTCGAACTGGACAATTCAAAACAACTTCGCGCTATTCTTTACAGTTTATACAAAGGAGAAAAAGCTGATTTGTCATTCTTGATGAACAGTTACTATCTTAAACCGTTAACATTAAATGAGTTAGCAAGACTTTCGGGCCGGAGTTTGTCAGCATTCAAAAGAGATTTTCATGACGAATTCAAAACCTCACCCGCGCTTTGGCTTAAAAACAAAAGAATCGATTACGCAGATTTCTTGCTAAGAAACAGCACAAAAAATGTCTCCGAAATCAGTACAGAGATTGGTTACGAGAGCGTTTCGCATTTTATTAAAACATATAAAGAGAAATACGGGAGGACGCCGAAGAAGCAGGGTTAAATTTGGCGCTTGTAAATCTGCTTTAATCTTTATATTTGTATAGATCACCTAGCATTTGTTAGTATGGAAGCATTGCATGTTTATCCGAAAAAGAGCCAACAGAAAGCGGTAGAAGCGTTTTTGGAGGCACTAAATGTGCCTTATGAAAAGGAAGAAATTTTACCTGACCACGTTATTCAAGGCATACAAAAAGGTTTGGATGACATTAAAGCAGGCAGAACCATCACACTGGAAGAGTTCGAAAGGAGGCGAGCCGAAAGCAAATGATTCTAAAAGTTACACTTACACACACAGCGACAGAAACATACGAATACATCTTTAATCAAATTGTCTTAAAATTTGGTGTGGCTGCCGCTAAGAAATTCGAACGAAAGACTCTCCAAACGTTAAAAGCGCTTTCGAAAACTCCTTATATCTTCAAATCCATTGAAGGAAATTCCGATGTAAGAAAGGGCTATATTAATAAGAATTGCTCTTTCTTTTATCAAGTTTCCGTGTTTGAGGTAAGCATCCTATTCTTCTGGGATAACAGGCAAGAACCATTATTATAGTAATCCACAACTCCCCAATAACAATTTCCGCTCAAACTTCTCTTAAAAACCAAAATCACTATTTTTTGAACCTTTAACGTTATACTTATTACCTTGAATTTGTGGTAATTTGTAATCTCATTTCTCCTTTTAAGAAAACAGCGATTTACAGCGCAATTTCTTAGAAGTCAGTCTTGAAGAGGCGAAATTTTAATAAATAAAAAATGAGTAATCAAGCAAGTACCCTTTTCGACAAAGTGTGGGACGCACACGTTGTACGCAAAATTGCAGATGGTCCGGATGTGTTCTTCATCGACCGTCATTTTATCCACGAAGTAACCAGCCCGGTTGCATTTCTGGGGCTCGAAAGCAGAAACATCGGCGTAATGTATCCTGAAAGAACATTCGCCACAGCCGACCACAACACACCAACCATTAATCAGCATCTACCCGTGCAGGATGCGCTTTCTGCGAATCAGTTGAAAGCATTGGAAACAAATTCAGCCAAATATGGCATTTCGCACTGGGGCCTCGGCCATGCCAGAAACGGAATTGTCCATGTCGTTGGGCCTGAAAACGGAATTACGCTACCAGGTATGACGATCGTTTGCGGGGATTCGCACACATCCACGCACGGTGCTTTTGGCGCAATTGCCTTTGGTATAGGTACTTCCGAGGTTGAAATGGTGCTTTCTTCGCAATGCATCATGCAGCCTAAGCCTAAGAAAATGCGTGTAAATGTTAACGGAACATTAGGCAAAGGAGTGACGCCAAAAGACGTTACGCTTTACATTATTTCGAAACTGACAACTGCCGGAGCAACGGGTTATTTCGTTGAATACGCGGGAGACGTTTTTAGAAATATGAGCATGGAAGGCCGTATGACGGTTTGCAACATGAGCATTGAAATGGGCGCACGCGGTGGCATGATCGCTCCGGACGAAACAACTTTTGCGTACATCAATGGCCGCGACCAAGCTCCGAAAGGAGAAAAGTGGGATGAAGCATTAGCTTACTGGAAAACGCTCAAAACAGACGAAGGCGCAACATTTGATAAAGAATATACTTTCGATGCCGCCGACATTGAGCCAATGATCACTTATGGAACGAATCCGGGAATGGGTCAGGGGATTTCGCGGAACATACCAACTTCGGAACAAGTGGAAGGTGGAAAGTCGACATATGATAAGTCATTGGCTTACATGGGCTTTCATGAAAATGAATCCATGTTAGGCAAGAAAATAGATTACGTTTTCATTGGAAGCTGCACAAATGGTCGTATTGAGGATTTCCGTGCATTTGCTTCGATTGTAAAAGGTCGTAAAAAGGCTGATAATGTTACGGCTTGGGTTGTTCCGGGTTCACACATTGTAGAGGCCCAGATTAAAGAAGAAGGTATTTTGGATATTCTTACGGAAGCTGGTTTTGAGCTTCGTCAGCCTGGATGCTCAGCTTGTCTGGCGATGAATGATGACAAGATTCCAGCTGGAAAATATGCTGTAAGCACCTCGAACCGGAATTTTGAAGGTCGCCAGGGCCCAGGCGCAAGAACGCTTCTGGCTAGTCCGTTGGTGGCTGCGGCGGCTGCGGTAACCGGAGTAGTTACAGACCCTAGAGATCTTCTTTAATTCAAAACCCGACATTCAAATGGCTTACGATAAATTCACATTATTAAGAAGTACGGCAGTGCCTTTGCCGATTGAAAACGTTGATACAGACCAGATTATTCCGGCTCGTTTTCTTAAAGCAACCAAACGCGAAGGATTTGGAGATAACCTTTTCCGCGACTGGCGTTACAATGGCGATGATACGCCAAAAGCAGATTTCGTTTTAAATAATCCAATCTACAAAGGTAAAATCCTGGTAGGCGGACATAATTTCGGAAGCGGATCCAGCCGTGAGCATGCGGCCTGGGCGATTTACGATTACGGTTTCCGTTGCGTTGTTTCAAGCTTTTTTGCTGATATCTTTAAAGGTAACTCATTGAATATCGGTATCTTGCCTGTTCAGGTGAGCGCTGAATTTTTGGATAAAATTTTCCTTGCCATTGAGGCAGATCCTAATGCTGAGTTTGAGGTAAATCTGGAAGAACAGACGATTACAATCGTTAGCTCTGGCGAATCGGAATCTTTCGACATCAATGGCTATAAAAAGCATAACATGATCAATGGTTTTGACGATATCGATTATCTGCAAGCCATGAAGGGAGAGATTAAGGAGTTTGAAGCAGAAAGAATTTATTAAGCCGCCGGCCGCACGCCCCCTATGAACAGCCGCTATATTGAAATAATGGATACGACACTTCGCGATGGTGAGCAAACCAGCGGCGTGTCGTTTTCCGCATCAGAAAAGTTAACCATTGCGCAGATCCTGTTGCAGGAAGTGAAAGTTGACCGCATTGAAATCGCTTCTGCCCGGGTTTCGGAAGGAGAATTCCAGGCCGTTCAAAAGATCACCGAATGGGCAAAGGCCAATGGTTTTTTGGATAAAATTGAAGTCCTGACGTTCGTTGACGGCGATGCTTCCATTAACTGGATGCTGGAATCTGGCGCCAGGGTGATGAATCTTTTGACCAAAGGTTCGTTGAATCATTTGAAGCACCAGCTAAAAAAGTCGCCGCAAGAGCATTTCGAAGACATTCGGAAGGTCATTGAGTTGGCTGATTCCAGTGGGATTGACTGCAATGTCTATCTGGAAGATTGGAGCAATGGCATGCGAAATTCGCCGGAATACGTTTTCCAATCGCTTGATTTTTTGGTTACCCAGCCTGTAAAACGGATTTTGTTGCCTGATACACTGGGCATTTTAACACCTTCTGAGTCTTACAATTTTGTAAAAGCCATCGTTGACCGTTATCCAAGCAGCCATTTCGAATTTCACGCGCATAACGACTATGACCTGAGCATTGCTAATGTCATGGAAGCATTGCGTGCAGGAGCGCACGGGCTTCATCTGACAGTAAACGGCATGGGTGAAAGAACCGGAAATGCGCCTTTGGCGAGCACGATTGCGGTTATTAATGACCTTATGCCGGAGTTCAAAACCTCTGTAAATGAGCGGTCATTATACACGGTTAGCAAGCTCGTTGAGACATTTTCCGGCGTTAGAATTCCGTCTAACAAGCCTATTGTAGGAGAGAGCGTTTTTACGCAAACCGCTGGTATTCACGCAGATGGCGATAAGAAAAATAATCTTTATTTCAGCAAGTTAATGCCTGAGCGTTTTGGTCGTCAGCGGCTTTATGCTTTGGGTAAAACTTCCGGAAAAGCGAATATCGAGAATAATCTGAGAGATCTGGGAATTACGCTTACGGACTCGGATCTTAAAAAAGTTACGCAGCGGATCATTGAGCTTGGCGATCGTAAAGAAGCGGTGACGCCTGAGGATTTGCCCTACATTATTTCTGATATTCTTGCCAGCAATGCGATCGAGGAAAAGGTTGTCATCGTCAATTATGTGCTCACGCATTCAAAAAATTTGAAGCCTTCTGCAACATTGCAGATCAAGTTTGGCGAAGAGGTTTTTGAAGAAAATGCGCAAGGCGACGGTCAGTATGACGCTTTTATGAATGCATTGAAAAAAATATATTGCCGAAAAGGAATCAGCTTGCCGATGCTGACGGATTATGCCGTGCGCATTCCGCCTGGTGGTAAAACAGATGCCCTTTGCGAAACCATAATCACCTGGGAAATCAATGGTAAGGATGTGAAAACAAGAGGTCTGGATTCCGATCAAACCGTTTCAGCAATCATGGCCACGCAGAAAATGCTAAACTTAATCGGCATTCCATCAGCAACCGAATTGACGCCGGAAATTCCCTTGGTTGCGGCTCTTTGATTATTTTCTAGCTAAATCTTTACGAATGGACAAGTCTCAATTTTATCAAAACCTAAAAAATTATCTCTTGCAAAAAAAGGTGACAAAGGCGGCCGTCTTTGGTTCTTTTGCGAGAAATGAGGAGAATGATGAAAGTGACATTGACCTGATGATTGATGCAAGCGGGCTTACTATGTTCGAGATCTTGCGCATTGAGGACGAGCTGCAATCTATATTCAAGCGTAAATTTGATTTAGTTGAATTTAAAGCTGTTAAATCGTCAATTCGTAAATATGTATTTGAAAATACGGTCGAGCTCATATGATACGCGACGATCGGGTTTACATTCGGGACATTATCGAATCTATTGAGATTATAAATGATTATGTAACGGGTAAATCGGAAAGGGATTTCGAAGAAAGTAATCTATTGCAGGATGCAGTTTATAGGAGATTCGAAATTATAGGCGAGGCGGCAGCGAAAGTCTCGGAGGCATGTAAAGATGCTCCTCCTGAGATTGAATGGAGACTAATGAAGTTAATGCGTAATAAGCTGATTCACGAATATTTCGGAATTTCCGCAACAGCCGTTTTTGCAACGATAATAGAAGATTTGCCTCCATTATTGGCAAAGATTAAAATGATTTAATTACTGATTATCAATTCGAACAATTAATGAAGAAAAATATCCTAATCGTTCCGGGAGATGGAATCGGACAAGAAGTTACAGAAGTTGGGAAAAATGTTTTGGTAAAAATTGCCGAGAAGTTCGGACATGAATTTATCTATGATGAAGCATTAATGGGTCACGTTGCGATTGAAGCAACCGGAAATCCGCTTCCTGATGAAACGCTAGAAAAAATGCGCAAGTCAGACGCGATCCTTTTCGGAGCGGTGGGCCATCCCAAATATGATAACGACCCAACTGCAAAAGTTCGCCCTGAACAAGGCTTGCTGAAAATGCGTAAAGAACTTGGTTTGTACGCAAATTTGCGTCCGATCAAATTGTTTGACGAGCTTTTAGGGGCTTCTTCAATCAAGCCTGAAATCCTGAAAGGTTCGGATATTTTGTTCTTCCGCGAGCTTACGGGTGACATTTATTTTGGAGAAAAAGGCCGTAAAAACGATAATAACACCGCTTATGACATCGCGGAGTATAGCAGATACGAAGTAGAGCGCATTGGCCGCAAGGCATTTGAAGCTGCTCGTACGCGTGGCAAAAGATTAATGTCTGTTGATAAAGCCAATGTGCTGGAAACAAGCCGTTTATGGAGAGAAGTGATCCAAGCGATTGCTCCTGAATATCCAGATGTTACAGTTGAGCATCAGTTTGTAGATTCAGCGGCAATGTTGCTGATCAAAGATCCTAGGCGCTTCGATGTTGTGGTAACTGCTAACTTGTTCGGTGATATTTTGACGGACGAAGCAAGCCAGATTGCGGGTTCAATGGGCATGTTGGCGTCTGCTTCCGTAGGTGATAGCACAGGCGTTTACGAGCCGATCCATGGTTCTGCACATGACATTACCGGAAAAGGAATTGCTAATCCGCTGGCATCTGTTCTTTCTGCCGCGCTTCTGCTGGACATTTCGTTTGGTTTGAAGGAAGAATCCGATGCCATCATTTCAGCTGTTGACAAGTTGCTGAAAGACGGTTTCAGGACCAAAGATATTGCGGACGCTTCAACGCCTGCACACCTGCTTTTAAACACGCAGTCGGCGGGAGAAGAACTTTTGAAAAGAATCTGATTTAAAAGAAGAAATACCAAATAATATTTGTTCGAAGGAAAACTTATGTTTTATTTGCAGAACAAAATGTTGTTAGCGAAATTTCGCAACCAGATATCATGAACGCACTCGAATTGAACCTTAATCTCCTTATTTTGCTAATACCGTAAACACGGGAAAGGTTATGTTTTGATTCGTTTAAAACCCTTTCTCTAATCCGGAAAGGGTTTTATATTGTTTGAAATTTATTAAATTCGTATCCATTAAAATTTTAATACCCACCAATGAGTAATCGAGTTCAGATCTTCGACACAACTTTGCGAGACGGCGAGCAAGTTCCAGGCAGCCAATTAACGACAGAAGAAAAGATTGTTGTAGCCAAGCAGCTCGAAAAACTCGGTGTAGACATTATTGAGGCCGGCTTTCCGGTGTCAAGTCCGGGCGACTTTAATTCTGTGGTTGAAATATCCAAAGCCGTGCGCGAGCCGATTATTTGTGCGCTTTCACGCGCGGTGCCTGGCGACATTGATGCGGCTGCCAATGCGTTACAATATGCGCAACGCGGAAGGATCCATACGGGCATCGGTTCTTCGGATATTCATATTCAGCACAAATTCAACACGACGCGGGAAAAGATCCTTGAAAGAGCCATTTCTGCGACTAAATATGCAAAAACCAAAGTTGAGGACGTGGAATTCTACTGTGAAGATGCTGGCCGGGCGGACCTTGTGTTCCTTGCTCAGTTGGTCGAAGCAGTGATTGGCGCGGGTGCAACGGTTGTGAACATTCCTGATACAACCGGATATTGCCTTCCGGAAGAATACGGATCAAAAATCAAATACATTTTTGAGAACGTTTCAAACATTCATAAGGCTGTCATTTCCATCCATTGCCACAACGATCTTGGATTGGCAACAGCGAATTCTATTGCAGGCATAAGCCAGGGCGCACGCCAGGTTGAGGTTACCATTAACGGAATTGGCGAGCGTGCTGGAAATACTTCTTTGGAAGAGGTTGTGATGGCCTTAACGGTTCATAAGGAGCTTGGTTTGGAGACTGGCGTTAATACGCAATTCATTTATCCGACGAGCCAGCTGGTTTCTAAAATGATGCGGATGCCGGTTCAGGCAAACAAGGCGATTGTGGGACGTAATGCGTTTGCACATTCATCCGGAATTCACCAGGATGGTTTCTTGAAACATCAGTTAACTTACGAAATCATGAACCCGCAGGATGTGGGCGTGGATAAGTCAGACATTGTGCTTACGGCCCGCAGCGGTAGACATGCTTTGAAGCATCGCCTAGAATTACTTGGATTCAGCTTCGACAAGCCAGCATTGGACGAATTATACACAAGATTCCTGGAAGTGGCCGATTTGAAGAAGGAAGTGAACGACGCAGATCTGGTTGATTTGGCCAGAACGGCGATCCCAGTGGAATAATTAGAAAATCATTAAAAAGCATAACCCATTGAATCTGAATTTGATGTTTTAAAGAATTATTTGTAACATTACATATTCAATAACATCCATCAGATTGCAAAAAGCCCTCGGTGATTCTGACTAAGGGCTTTTTTCTTGTTACAGGATTATGGTCCGATTGCCGTGAATAAACACACGATCATTGAAAACCAGCTTCAAAGCCTTCGACAAAACACCCTTTTCCGTATCCCTTCCCAATGTAGCCATATCGGACGCAGTTTGTCTATGATCGACAGACTTTACATCCTGAGCAATGATCGGTCCCTCGTCTAGATCGTTGTTTACAAAATGTGCTGTGGCCCCAATAATTTTGACACCGCGCTCGTAAGCCTGCCGATAAGGATTCGCACCAATAAATGCTGGAAGGAAAGAATGGTGTATATTAATGATCTTATCCGGGAAGTGATCGACAAAATTGGGCGTGATTACGCGCATATACTTCGCCAAAACCAGATATTCCGGCCGGTAAATGTCCAGGGTTCTTAAAATCGCCTCTTCATGTTCCTCCCGCGATCGGTTTTCGTGCGAGATGAAGTGAAACGGAATGCCAAATTTTCCTACCAGCGGCTGTAATGTGTTATAATTGCTGATCACAGCCAGAATTGTCGCATCCAGTTCATCAAACGCATATCTTATCAACAGTTCACCAAGACAGTGGTGCTCCTTGGTGACCATGAGCACGATATCCTTCTTCTTTTTGGGATTAATGCGCAGATTAAGTCCGGCTGGCAGATCAGACTTCAACACTTCCATCAATTTATCAATGTCCGTCTCACCCTCAAACTCCGTCCGCATAAAGAAATATTTGGATGGGCTTACATATTCATCATTGCGTATAATGTTCTGATTATGAGCAAAAAGTATGCGGGTAACCTGGTAAATCAAGCCTTTGTGATCGGGCCCGTCCATCAATAGGATATGTCGTTGGATCATTCGTTTTAAACTAAATGGACTTAAAATTAATATTTAACCAGCTATATTTTTTCAAAGGTCGCGGTAACTTATCTCCTTTGACGACTGTTTCCAAGATTGACATCGATATTTTACGCAATGGCAGAAGAACTATTAGTCCCCACAACCACCGATAGAGCAACGGTTTACAATGCATTGTTCCCCCAAATACAAGCATTAATCGGAACGGAAAGTGACCTGATCGCTAACCTGGCGAATGTTGCTGCGGCATTGAAGGAAGCATTCGACTTTTTTTGGGTGGGTTTTTATATTGTGAAAGAAGGCCAGTTAGTGTTGGGGCCATTTCAGGGGCCTATTGCGTGCACGCGCATCGCATTCGACAAAGGCGTTTGTGGAGCAAGTTATAGTCAGAAAAAAACCTTGATCGTCCCCGATGTGGAAGCATTTCCTGGACATATTGCCTGCAACTCTGCATCCAAGTCCGAGATAGTGCTTCCTGTTTTCCATCGCAATGGCACCGTCGCAATGGTGCTGGATGTGGACAGCGACCAGCTCGATGATTTCAGCGAAGTGGACGCCTTGGAATTGGGAAAAGTCCTCCGGTTAATAGAGAGAAAATTATAGTCAATAATGCAAAAAAGCCTCGCTATCCGTAGATAACGAGGCTTTTTTCTATTTTAAAATGCTTAGTTCAGCGAGAACATCGGCAGCCTCAGCGCAACAACATTGTTGAACATGAGTTTGGATATTTTTGGATCCATATAATCAATCAGCGGAAATTCCGAAACGAGCGACATTACTTCAAACTCGCTTTCTGCCCTTACCACGCACCAAAGTCTGGAATAATCATCCGAAAGGGCATAGGACATCAGTCGTCCCTGCTCCATCATTTCATTAATTTTTTTTCTCTGAGCAGGTATTTTCGCTGTAAAATCTTCCGACATAACGGCCGGAAGTTGAATTTCAACCATGTATTGGCTCATAGGTGATAGAAGTTAGGTGTACAGAAATACCTTAGCGTTTACTTCACTTTTACTAAAAGGATATGCGTCAATGATTAGTTCCTGCGTGTAATGTAGTAAACATTCTCAAAAAACCTTTTTTACTTTTTCCAACCATTTCAATGTCCATCGTGTCAAACCTATTACGAATTGCCTTGTTCAGAATTGCGCAATGCGTTAGCCATGAAGCAGTATTCAACTATCTTTGGGATAGCGGTGCTGATTTTAATAAAAATAAACCGAACGAAGCACCCCTAAACTTCGGATGACCTTTAACGAACAGGAATTAGTGCAAGGCTGCAAGCAGCGCAACCGGACTGCCCAAAGACAACTTTATGACGTCTTCGGGGGCAAGCTGTTTGCTATATGCCTGCGGTACACTAAAAACCGGACGGATGCGGAGGATGTTTTACAAGATGCGTTCATTAAGATATATGAAAACATAGATTCTTTCAGAAACGATAGCCCGTTAGAGTATTGGCTCCGTTCTGTTGTAGTAAACACAGCGTTGAACCATCTGAGGCAGCAAAAATATTTGAAAGACCTGGATGACATTGATTTACACCATAATGGCATTGCTGATAAGGAAGTAACATTGGGGGATTTTCAGTTAAAACAGCTTTTGGAAGTAATACAAGAGTTGCCGCCTGGATGCCAGACAATATTTAACCTGTATGCCATTGAAGGTTATCAGCACAATGAAATAGCCCAAAAGCTGGGCATATCAGAAGGAACCTCAAAATCGCAATATGCGCGTGCAAGAGGGCTTCTTCAACAAAAATTGAACAAAGAAAAAAGATTTAATGATGGATCCGTCCGAGATAAACAACTTTGAAGATCAGTGGCGAAAGGCTTTGAAAGAGGCCTCCGAAGCTCCTCCTCAATCAGTTTGGGAGGGCATTGAGGCGCGGCTTGATCAGGAAGACAGAGGAGCGATATTGCCGCTTTGGTGGCAGTCGTCTAAAATATGGTATGCAGCAGCTTCCATTGCGGCACTTTTATTGGTTGGGGGCGGGATTTGGTATTCCAATTCAGGCTTGAAGGGAAATAAAGTGAACACAGAAATCGCTGCTGCTAAGCAAAACGCAAAAGAATCCGTATCGCCTGAAAATGAGCCGGCAGAAGCTGAGATAAATGCGGATGCTGGCAGAGAACAGTTGGCATTAGAGGAAAATAAAGCTGAAAAGTCAAACACTTTGAGTAAGCCGGAAACTGTCAATAAGCCGGAAACCGGCATTAAGCCAGGAACGATTGTTAAGCCGGAAATTGGTGATAGAAATCAAGGATTGGCATTTGAAAAATCTGCACAAAGCACTGCAGATGGAGTGAGTAGCCGTGTATTACGATCAGATGGTAAAGAATCTGCCCCGGCTGCGGGAAGCGAGTTGGCTGAAAAAAGAGATGGCAATGCGTTCGTTAAGGAACAGGGCGCGACGTTAACTGAACCAGAAAAATCAACGATGGCGCTCGCATTGTTGCCGACAACGCCTTACAGCGATCTGGACATTCATATGCAGAAACGCTACGTTTTCTTCCGTCCCGAAGTGACTACCAAAGAGGAGCCGGTTGCGCCTGCGAAAAACACTGAATACTATGCCGCGCTGAGCCTTATGCCAGCATCATTTAATCCAAACCTTAAAGTTAAAGAGGCTCCCGTTGGCTTTTCAGGGCAATCACTATCCACGCGGAGGGCTGTTTCAGGAACCAGCGAGGCGGGCGCTTCGTACGCTGTGCAAACGCAGGGGGGAATGAAGCTTTCCAAACATTGGTCGGTTGAAATGGGCGTAAGTTACCTGAAAGGAAATTCAACTTACGAGGGCGGTGGCTATGTGATGAATGCATTCAGTAATAAGTCGGCAAATGTTTTAGAGAATGCCTACGCCGGCGTAGCACCGGGTTTTGCAGGAATGAACGGAGACAAAACAGCTGATTTTGTCAATAACGGGGCACTTTACATTGATGTAGCCAAAACGGTAAGCAATAACTATCAATATCTGCAACTGCCCGTTCAAGCCGGATTCACAATTTATCCCGAGAAAAAATTCAATGCCTCGATTTTAGGTGGAATGATGGCCAATTTCTTTCTCAGCAATGAATTGGAATCGGCATCAGGTGAAATTATTACCACCAAAGCCAGCGACGAAATATACAGAAGCATGAATTGGGCCGCCACCACAGGCTTGCGATTCAATTACAGGCTTTCTACACGCTGGAATGCTAACCTGACGGGATCTTACCAAAAATCGGTAACGTCCGGCTTCCGGTCTAACCAAAGTCTGGATTCCCGTCCTTATTTGTATGGTATTTCATGGGGAATGCGCTATTCTTTTTGAAATAATTCGGATTAGCTTCCAACCATTTTTTGATTTGGTGGTTCTAGGATAATGTAGATTCAGATAATCTATTAGCCATGAATAAGATCCTTAAATCATTATTAATCCCAGGTGTCGTTGCAGGCGCAATTTTCGGCTGCACAAACGACAACCCCGGTCCGGATAATTTGCCGGACCCAATTTACCCGGTTCAGATTCCAGCCCGCATTTCGGAAGGAACGAATGAATTTTCATTTAATTTCCTTCACACATTACAGCAAACACAGGCTCCGGGAGAAAACCTGTTCGTATCGCCGCTGAGCCTGCATATGGCATTAGGGATGCTGTTGAACGGCGCCGAACAGGAAACCGCGGATGAAATTCTTAAAGCCCTCGAAATGGAAGGCGTTTCACTTGCGGACCTCAACAATGCTTACAAAACATTGATCAACGACCTGCCGGTTGCTGATTCAAAAGTAAATCTTGGCCTGGCCAATTCACTCTGGTACAAAAGCGGATTTACGGTGAAGCCGGATTTTCAATCAGTTTTGAAAAATTCATTTAATGCTGAGGCGACAGGCCTTCACTTTGATAATGCTGCCAAAGACAAGATTAATCAGTGGGCGAGCGATAAAACGAATGGTAAGATCAAACAAGTCATCGAAGAGATCCAACCTGATCACGTGATGTTCCTGCTCAACGCTTTGTATTTCAAGGGAGACTGGAAATATCAGTTTGATGCCAAGAACACGAGGGACGAAACTTTTAAACTAGAAAATGGAAGCGGCAAGCCGGTTAAAATGATGTTTGCCAAATCAAAATATAAGACCCTCAGCACCGAAGCCTATTCCGCAGTCCAGCTGCCTTATGCGAATGGGCAGTTTAATATGACATTACTCGTTCCAAAGGGTCAGAATACGGTGGATAAAATGCTCACCAACTTCAATGCGAGCGACTGGGAAAACTTGCGGAAAGGATGGCCGGAAGCTAATATTGAGGTGGGCCTACCCAGATTTACATTGGAATATTCGGCTCAGCTGAAACAAACTTTGGAAAAGATGGGCATTCAGAAAGCATTCACTTCGGCAGCGGAACTAGGAAAAATTAATGCGACCGCTGACCTGTTTGTGGATTTCGTAAAGCAAGACACCTATCTGGGCATAGATGAAAAAGGAACAGAAGCTGCCGCAGTAACTTCGATAGGTGTCAGTGTCACATCCGCCGGCCCTAACCAGCCAATCGTTTGTGACCGTCCTTTTGCATTAATCATCAGTGAAAATACATCCAATACAATCCTTTTCATGGGTAGGATCAAGAACCCTGAAAGTAAGTAGCATTATCTATTAGCCACAAAAAATTAAAGATAAAAAATGCCGGTAGTCCTGGCATTTTCGGGGTGCGTTATCGTCCGGAGGCCTTGCTTTCGGACGATTTTGTTTTGAGTTACAACCATTTATAAAATAGCCGTGTCATGCATTAAACCGAGTATAAATGTGATTTTTACTATCCTCTAAACCTAACCGTCATGAAACCTAAACTTCTACATTTATTTATCCTCTTTGCCGCCGTTACATCCTGGTCATGCAACGATCAATGCAAGGAAACGCGTGTCACCAGGCGCTTCACCAATGTCACGCGCTCCGTGATGGAACTGCGGACCATGCTGAAAACCGAGTCGCCCAGATCACTTGAACGTCCTGGAAAAATGTACATTAAGGGCGACTATCTGTTTGTAAATGAGATAAAAGAAGGCATTCACATCATCAACAACAAAGACAAGTCGCACCCCGAATTTATCACCTTCATACGCATTCCGGGAAACGGCGATATGGCCGTTCGGGACAACATTTTGTATGCTGACAGCTTCTCGGATCTCGTCGCGATTGACATTAGCGATCCTCAGAATCCTAAGGAAATGGAGCGGATTAAGGATGTTTTTAAAAACGGAAATTTCGATGGCGGCATCTGGACATTAAACGAAACCACAGGTGCTATTAACGACCAGAATGTAGATTTTGTAACTGAAACCGTGACTGTGAATTGCGAGGATGGCGTAAACCCGAGTTCCTGGTGGGAACGGGGCTGGCTAGCCGAGAGGGCTTTCGCGACCGCTATGTCTTCCGCCTCGTCGGCATCTGCGCCTGGTTCGGGTGGAAGCAAAGGACAGGCCGGGTCCATGGCGCGCTTTGCACTGCATCAGAATTTTCTTTACACGGTTACACAAAGCAGCCTGCATCTTTTTAATGTTGCAACGCCTTCAAAGCCAAAGGATTTTGCGACCGTGAATTTTGGATGGGGCATAGAAACCATTTTCCCTTACGAGAACAAGCTTTTCATAGGCTCTGCCACAGGCATGTTCATTTTTGACAATAGCAATCCTGCCGAACCCAAACAACTTTCCACGTTTCAGCATGGGCGTGCCTGCGACCCGGTTGTGGTGCAGGATAACATTGCTTATGTGACCATCAGGAGCGGAACTGCTTGTCCTGGAACACAAAATCAGCTTGACCTTGTTGATGTGAGCAATCCTTCCTCACCGCAGCTTATTAAAAGCTATCAGATGGAAAGTCCGCACGGATTAAGCATTGATTCTCCTACATTATATCTCTGCGAGGGTGCCCACGGGCTCAAAGTTTTTGATGTAAAAGACAAATTCAAAATTGACAAAAATCTGCTCGCACACTTCAAAGACGTGGATGCCTACGACGTGATTTCATTAGGAAAAACACTGCTGCTGATCGGGAAAGACGGATTCTATCAATACGATTCCAGCAATCCGAAGGACCTGCGCCTGCTTGGCAAAATTCCGGTTGGCAAAGCGATTTAGGCCAGTTCACTTTCAAAAACCACTCGATGAAAGCAGCAATTCTTATTATTATAGGCTGTTGGCTTATGGCTGGCAGCTTGCAGGCACAAAACCATGTCCCGCTCAAATACACGAACCATACGGAGTTTGGCGGGCTGTTTGGCAGGGTAAAATATCAGTTTCCCGGCAGTCCGGGCGATGAGATCCTGGAAAACCGGCTGAATGTTACATTGCAGACATTCAACGGCGTAATGCTCAGCAACCGCCTCTCCGCCGGCGTGACAGCCGGCATTGATTGGTACAAAACAGCCTTGCTAGCGCCTATTTCCGGCGGAATAAGATATGATTTGACCAAAAATGGCGGTGTCAGATTGTTTACAACGGCAGACGTAGGATATGGGTTTGCATGGTTTCAGGATGATATTGAAGGTTACCGGACAAAGGGCGGGTTAATGTTAAATCCCGGATTAGGCCTAAGAATGGGCAAAGCGGGCGGCCCCGCAGTTACATTTACAGTGAGTTACAAAAGACAGGAAGCGCACATAGACAAGTTTCCGCTCTGGGATCAGGTAGAGCGGTCGGAAGATAGGGTGTATAACAGATTAGCATTAAGGTTAGGAATTAGCTTTTAAAGCCATGAAAAAGGTCATTTCACTCATTTCGTTCACATTGCTGTTTGGACTAACGGCATTTCAATGTTCCGATTCGGATGCGGAAGGTGAGCAGCGATTATGCTGCGCCATGCCGCCATGCAGCGACGTGGCTTCGCTCAGCGGCACGTGGCGGCTGGTTGCTTACCAGAACAATGTGAGCGGAATATTGGATAGTGATCCCGATATTGAGGGCAGGGGCGTTGTTTTCACATTTACTGACTCTGGTAAAGATGGGAAGATTAACGGTCATACCGTTGCGAATGAAATTGAAGGAGCTTACACGATCTCATCAGCATGCGGATTGACGATCGATACATTTGGCGGGACAAAAGTGGGTGAACCCGGATGGAGCGGTAAAGCCTGGCTCGCGTCGGGAGCCACAGGAAGTTATAAGCGGAATGGCAATCAACTGGTTCTGGGTTTTCAGAATGGCGAATACCGCATGATTTTCAAGAAACAGTAGCCTCGTTTTTCTTGCCAAAAGCCTCAATTTCTTTAAGAAACATAGCTTCTCCACGGTGATACCAAGAGCGGAATTTTTGAGACTGATCTATATGTTTAGGCAAATAGTCAAGCATTATCGATAGGTTGAAAGATTTGGAAGTAACCCCAGCGCCTGATATCACGCCATCCATAGCATTGCATTCTTGTTCAAAATGATTGGGAACAGGCACCATCATAACCGGTTTGCCGAGATACATGGCCTCACAAACCGATTCAAAACCTGCCGTGGTAACAAGCGCGGTGCAGCTCGCCAGCATATGCAGGTATTTTTTGCTGTTAATGCGATGAAATGTTAATGTTTCGTCAAAGACAAACTCGTCAGAAACCTCGGCATTATCCCAGAAGCAATGCAACTTCACATCAGGATGCGACAGATGCCATTCAATAATCTGTTTGCTCAAACTGTGGTGCGTCATATACACCAGAAAAAAATCTTCACTAACCGCGTGCATATTAATCACTTCCTTACGCAACAACGGCGGAACAACCGTTATTTTCAGGTCGTTCCTGGACTCAATCTCCCGAAATGACAGCGCAAGACGTTTTGCAGAAAGCCAGGAAGTAAGCTTTGAATTGAAGTTAATGATGAGCTGGCTGATCTTGCTGTCTTTTGGAAAAATGAATCTTGGGTGCAGCAAAAGATACTGGTGCGCCACGCAAACCATCGGAATCTTGGAGCGATATAAGACATTGTACAAGCCGCTGAACGTCTCATAAAAACTGATGATCAAATCTGGCTTAATGTTTTCTATCGTGTTGTTTATCAGGCGCAAACCAGCCAGATATTCAGTGTGGTTTTTGAGCAAGTTATAAACAGTGGCCTTCAAGTTAATCCCGGCAACCTGACTGTTATACACAATATTTGGCGCGGAAAAATGAAAAACCGGCGCTGAAACCTGCTCTTCAAAAAAAGCCGGAATAACGCGCCCAGGCGATACGCCCACCATTGCCGCCGCAATTTCATGGCCCGCATTGCGCAAAATCTGGCTCATCGAAATGGCCTGAGTGAGGTGCCCCCGTCCTTCTCCCTGAACGAGAAAGAGAATTTTCATAGGAATCGCTGGTTTTTCCCGGGAAGCAGGCTCGAGAATGCAACCTGCTTTTGAATGCTGCCGGGGAAGTCTTCAATGATCGTTTTTGGAGCTGCTTTTTTCGAAAATCCCTTTTCCTGAACGGTGTGCTGATCGTAATAAAGCAGGCTCCAGTTTCCTTCAAAATCTTCAACCAATGCGCTCAGTGTTTCCACCCAGTCCCCGGAATTCATGTACATAATCCCGTCAATTTCACGGATCGCAGGGTGGTGAATGTGCCCGCAGATCACGCCATCGCAATCTCTGGACCGGGCCAGCTCGGTAAGTTTTTCTTCAAAATCGGTCATGTAATTAACAGCCATTTTTACAGACTGTTTAATGCGCTGCGAAAGGGAATAATACGATAGCCCGCGCCATGCCCGATATCTGTTATAAAGCTTATTAACCCACAAAAGGAATGTATAGCCCATATCGCCCAGGTAAGCGAGCCATTTTAAATGGGTGGTTATGGAGTCAAAAACGTCTCCGTGTGTAATGTAATATCGTTGAGAACCTGAACTGAGAATGTAATCTTTCCGGATCTGGAAATGCTTTCCGAGCCTTAGGGGGATGATTTGATCTAAAAAATCATCGTGATTACCGCGGATGTAAATCACTTTGGTCTTATTTTCCTCAATCATTTTTAACACCCGCTTAAAAAACATAGTATGCTTCCGTTTCCAGACGCCATATTTTTTCAGCTGCCAGGCGTCAATAATGTCACCGTTGAGGATAAGCTTTTTGCAGGAATAGCTTTTCAAAAAATTAGTAACCTCTTCTGCCTTCGAACCACCTGCTCCCAGGTGTAAGTCAGAAATGATGATTGTCCGAAAGTGAGTTGTGTCTCCCATATTACAAATATTCTTATTTAACATTACCTGGATGTTACTGACAGGTTATCAGATGGTTAAGAAAATGAATCAAAACCCTCAGAATGTGCTTGTAGAAGTATTTAGGTGTTTTTTGCGGTTACATAGAAACTTAGAAAGGATACTTTTTTTATATTTGATTGAACATTTTTAAAGATCATGCGGCGACTTCTTCTCTTATTTTGCCTTTGCAGCGCAACGGTTTTTGGCCAAAAAATTTACTTACAGCACGAAGTGGAAAAACCTGCGGAACCGGCTGGCGGTCACAGTCAGCTTGGGCAATTCATTGCTACCAATATTCAGATTCCGTTTTTGAGTTCGGTTAAAGGCATTAATGGCCGGGTTTATGTAAAAGGAGTTGTCGAGCCGGATGGAAGCATGTCGCAGCTGGAAGTTTCCAGGGGCCTGGATTCACTTACTAATAAGGAAGCAGTCCGTGTGCTGAGGCTGTATAAAGCATGGAAGCCGGCTTTAATAAAAGGCGAAAAAGTGAGGCAATCGATCGTTTATCCTATTAGTTTCAAAACACCTGCAAACACCAGTTTCGACAGCTCAAAATTTGCATTGGTCAATTATTTTGACAGTAAATACAGGCTCACGACGGACTCCAAGAAATATGAATTCAGGAGCGTAATGCCTGTGAATGAGCAGGGTTACATTAAACAAGATGTGATTTATGAACAATTAAAAGGTTCAAAGTGGAAGGAAGTCGCCCGGGTGCCATTTAAGAAGAAAGAAATCTGGCATCATATGGATTTTCTGGAAAATGGGGCCGATTCTGTAAAAGCTTATCTCGTGTTTGCCAGGGATGATAATGAAGCAAGTCATTCGTCGGAAGCAATCTTCCAGATGAACGGAAAGTTGATTTCCTACACAGAATATGGTCCGAATAACAAAGCTTCTTTGATCAAAAAATACGATTTGAGCGGAATGGTAAGGGATTTGCATGTGCCGACTGATAGCGCAGATCTGCATTTATCTTGGTTTGACAATGGGCAGATTAAATCTGTGACGGAAGATCCGGTGCCGAGGCCGAATGAATACAGAGAAAGGATTTTGGCGAACGCTTGGACCAGTGACGGAATGCAACTGGTGAAGGACGGAGAAGGTCACTGGCAATCTGTGACGAGGCTGTACCAAGGAAAATTGCTTTGGGAACAGGGACCTGTTGTTAAGGGAAAGAAAGATGGAAAGTGGCAAGGCAAATGGAAGGATGGCACTGTGCATTATGATGAAACCTACGATAATGGAACTTTAAAGGAAGGGATAGCTTATGAGGACGGGCAAAAGCGAACTTATCAGCAGGCCGTTATTCAGCCGCAGTTCAAAGGCGGTATCAATCATTTTTACAGGTTTTTAGGAGAAAACATCGTATATCCTTCGGAGGCGTCGCGAAGAGGTGTGAGCGGGCGGGTATTTTTATCTTTCGTTGTCTGCGAAGATGGAAGCATGTGCGATTACAAGGTCTTGAAAGGTGTCGGATTCGGCATTGATGAAGAAGCTTTGCGTGTTGTTAAGAAAATGAGCGGCATGTGGGATCCGGGCGTTTTACGTGGAAAGATAGTGCCTGTAAAATACAATTTGCCTGTTAATTTCCAGCTGCAATAGAACTTATCCTGCCACTTATCCGGTTCCAAAGCCAGTCAAAAAGCTTTGGAATTTTTTTATACCAAAAAATAGTGAAATGTGATCTTGCTTTGATAATATTGTGATATCACTTTACTATCAAAAATATGACCATGAATGAGAAAGAACTACGATCATCATCAGGCTATGCGCTGTTTGGGCTCGGCCTGCTTTTAATGTTTGGTGGCGTCGGCCTGGTTGCAGCAGCTGGCAGCGCGCTTGGTGGCGGCCTTGTCTTCGGAATAGGGTTTATTATTCTGATCGGCCTGACGGTCATTAACCCCAATGAAGCTGTCGTGACCACTTTCTTCGGCGACTATATGGGCACCATGAAGCAGAGCGGCCTGCGTTGGGTTAATCCTTTGTTTCGCAGAAAAAAAATAAGTTTGCGCGCCAGAAACCTCAATGGACAGAAATTAAAAGTCAATGATAAACTGGGTAACCCCATTGAAATCGCCGCGGTTGTAGTCTGGCGCGTTGGCGATACGGCAAAAGCATCATTTGAAGTGGATGACTATGTAAAATATGTTGAAATCCAGTCCGAAGCAGCTGTAAGGCACCTTGCCGGCGTGTATGCGTACGATACGATGGAAGAAGAGGATTTACAAATTCAGGAAGTAACATTAAGGGATGGAAGTGGGAAAATCAACGAAATGCTGGAAGCGGAACTGACCGAACGTTTGAGCCGTGCAGGCATTGACGTGCTGGAATCACGCATTAGTCACCTGGCATATGCGCCGGAAATTGCGGGAGCCATGTTACAGCGCCAGCAAGCCTCGGCCGTTGTAGCGGCACGCCGGCAGATTGTGAATGGAGCCGTCGGAATGGTGGATATGGCCCTGGCAATGCTTTCCGAAAAAGGAATTGTCCAGCTGGATGAAGAGCGGAAAGCTGCTATGGTAAGCAATTTGCTTGTTGTACTTTGCGGCGAAAAAGCGGCGACCCCAATCCTGAACGCGGGCACTTTGTATCCATAATATGGCAGAAAAAAAAGCATTTGTTTTACGCGTGAATCCTGATATGCTCAAAGAACTCGAAGCTTGGGCACAGCAGGATTTCCGCAGTTTGAACGGCCAGATCGAATTTCTGCTGAGCGAAGCGCTGAAAAAGCAAAAGCGTGCAAAGCAAAAAGACACCAGGCCGGAGGACGCAGATTAGGCAGCTAATGGTATTTTTGCAAATCATTATTTCAAAAATGCCTAACTTAGTTGTCTTACTATCTAATATTTTATAGCTCTTATGAAGCACTTTGTCAACACATTAATCCTTACATTTCTTTCTTTTCAACTTTATTCCCAAATCCCTGATACATTTCAATGGCTTCCCGACGGAGCGGGCTATCGCGACGTAACCGAGCAGGGAATTGTTGAAACTGCACTGCCATCCCGACAAGAAAAGGTGATCGTTGCGCAGGATTTGCTTAAAAAAGCGAACGGGTCGCCCATAGAAATCAGAAGTTATACCATTAGCCAGGCCGGTGATAAAGTGTTGATATACACCAACTCAAAGCGTGTATGGCGCTATCAGACGCGTGGTGATTACTGGGTTTTTGATGTTGCCGGTAAGACGCTGAAACAACTTGGAAAAGGATTGCCCGAATCTTCGTTAATGTTTGCTAAATTCTCTCCCGACGGAAAGAAAGCAGCTTATGTAAGCAAGCATAATGTGTATGCAGAGGACATTCAAAGTGGTGAAATAAAACAACTTACAACCGACGGAACGGATCGCGTCATTAACGGCACATTCGATTGGGCTTATGAAGAGGAATTCGATTGCCGCGATGGATTTCGTTGGAGCGGAGACAGCAAATCCATTGCTTACTGGCAGCTGGATGCGCGGAAGATCCGTAATTTCCTGATGATCAACACCACAGATTCAATTTATTCATTTAATGTTCCTGTTGAATATCCAAAAGTGGGTGAAACACCTTCTCCGTACAAAATCGGTGTTGTGGACATTACAAGTGCGCAGACCAAATGGATGAACATTCCCGGAGATCCGCAAAATACTTATGTGCCCAGAATGGAATGGTCGGGCATGCCTAATGAACTGGTTATCCAGCAATTGAACCGCAAGCAAAACGAAAGCACGCTGCTATACATCAACACAACCGACGGCAGCGCAACACCATTTTACACTGAAAAAGACGCTGCCTGGATCGATATAAAAAGCCGTTGGGAGAACGATCCGATGGGCTGGGACTGGATTAACAATGGCAAGGAATTTCTTTGGGTAAGCGAAAAAGACGGCTGGCGTCACACTTATCGCATAAGCCGTGATGGAAAAAAGGAGACATTAGTCACAATCGGAAATTTTGATATGATCAACCCCGTGCGGATCGATGAAAAAAGCAATGCATACTATTTCACGGCATCGCCAGACAATGCTACGCAGGCCTATCTGTACAGAATTTCGTTGGATGGTAAAGGTAAGCCGGAGCGTTTAACGCCTGCAAATCAATCCGGAACGCACAGTTATGAGATTTCGCCGGGAGGAAAATTTGCGAGACATCAGTTTTCCAACGCTAAAACCGCACCATTGCAGGAGTGGATATCTCTACCTAAACATGTTTCAATAGACCCGGCAAACTCGATAGCCCAATCAGCCGACAAGATCAATGCCGCCAAGCTGAACATTGAATTTTTCAAGGTTAAAACAGAAGAAGGAATTGAAATCGACGCCTGGATGGTGAAGCCAACGAACTTTGATCCGGCCAAGAAATATCCGATTGTGTTCATGGTTTACGGCGAGCCTGCGGGAAGCACGGTGAAAGACACCTATGGAACGGGGCGCAACCGATTATATTCAGGAAGCATGGCGGATGACGGTTACATTTACGCATCTGTCGATAACCGCGGGACGCCATCCCCGAAAGGAGCCGCCTGGCGCAAAGCCATTTACAAGAACATCGGTACAATCAACATTAAGGATATCGACGGCGCGGCGACGGCCATGTTCAAGCAATATGCATTCATTGACACCAGTCGTGTTGCTGTGCATGGATGGAGCGGGGGCGGTTCTTCTACATTGAATTTGTTATTCCAATATCCGCAGCATTTCAAAACAGGCATCGCCGTTGCTGCTGTGGCGAATCAGCTTACTTATGATAACATTTACCAGGAGCGTTACATGGGCGTTCCGCAGGAGAACCGCGAAGATTTTGTAAAAGGCTCGCCGATCACCCACGCTAAAAATCTTCGGGGAAATTTGCTTTACATTCATGGAACAGGCGACGACAATGTGCATTATCAAAATGCCGAAATGCTTGTGAATGAGTTAATTAAAAATGACAAAGTATTTCAATTCATGCCTTATCCCAACCGTTCGCACGGAATTTCGGAGGGCGAGGGAACATCCCGGCATTTAAGAAGCTTATTCACCGATTATCTTAAAAAGAATTGCCCTCCGGGAGCAAGATAATGTTGACCTGTAAAATATAAGTTTAGCCAGATGAAATACTTTTTTTGTATGATATCAGCGCTGACACTGTCTGTCGGCGCTGTAAACGCACAATTGAGCGAAGGAACAAAAGTTGGCGTAGCAACAGGAAAAGGGCTTAACGCCGACAGGTCCGGTGTTTTCTGGACGTCACCGACGGAGTCCTCTAATGTGGTTGGCGACTTTTACATTGATTCGTTGTGGCATGAAGGGTCTGTAAAACTCAACGCGCCTGTTACTCAGTTTGGGGGCCTGGAATCCGACAGTCTTTCAGGCATAACCATTCGCTATAATGTCCTGAACGACGAGCTGGAAGTGCTGGCTAACAAAAATGACGTGCGGGTGATCAAAGCCAGCTATCTGAAGAGCTTTGAAGCCAAAAATAATGGAAACGCGCAGCGTTTTGTTAGCATTAAGTCTCTCATTCCAAATACGGATCTTAAAGGCATGTGCGAAGTACTCAGTTCTGGAAAACTCACATTAGTAAAACACTACAAACCAAAAATCACCAAACCGAACTACAACCCAGGCTTCGGAACCGGGCAGAAAAACACAATCGTGCGGTTGGATAGCGATTATTATGTTATCTCAAACGGCAAATCAGAGAAGTTTAATGCTGGTAAGAAGTCGCTTTTAGCATTGATGGGTGATAAAGGAAAGGAGATCGAAAGCTACTTAAAAGAAAACAAGGCCACCTTGAAGAGCGACCTTGTTTTGAAAAACGTATTTGATTTTTATAACAGGAACTCGACCGTCAACTAACTTGTCATGCTGAGCGGAGTCGAAGCACGCTACTCCCCAGCAACGTGCTTCGGCTCCGCTCAGCATGACAAGTTGAATGACGTAAGCATGACAATGCTACTTCCCATACAATTTCTTCCCAGCCGCTTCATACTTGTCGCCGACGCTCCATTGCGGCGCCAGCTTCCTGTCAGCGATCAGTCGCGTTGCATATGTATAAGCCTGACTAAATTTTAGCAGATAGTTGAAATCAATCGTCTCCGGATTATCGGAAACCTGGTGGTAATTTTTCATGATATCGCCGTTGAATTCCTTAAAACCAGGCGTGAATGTTGGAGCGGGGATTCCTTCTTTGGCAAAATTTACATTATCAGATCTGTCAAATAAGCCTTGCTCTGGTGAAGGATCGGCAAAAACGCCGAAACCGAATGCCTTACAGGCCATTTCAATTTCAGCCCGGGCGCCCGTTCTTTCCAGTCCCATTACCGAAACAATGGTGGTGTCATTATAGCCAGCGCCGTCGGAATTCATATTAAAAATGCATTTGTTTAATGGCAGCAGCGGGTGAGCGGCGTAATATTTGCTTCCCAGCAAGCCAACTTCTTCGCCTGTCAAAGCGACGATTAAAACAGAGCGTTTTGGCGGATTTTTAGACAACGCCTCAGCCGCAGTCAGCAGCGCAACTGTTCCAAATGCATTATCCCGCGCCCCATTGAAAATACTATCCTCCGCCGTAAATGGTTGTCCGCCCTGCTTGCCCACGCCAACGTGGTCATAATGAGCGCTTAAAAGCACATATTCTTGTTTCAATTTCGGATCTGAGCCAGGAATGTAGCCTACAACATTATAACTTCCGACAATTTGCGATTTCCTCCCAGCCGTTTTGAATTCCACTTCCTTAACAGCGCGCAAGGCACGTGCGTACCTGGCTTCTTTGCCATTAACCCAGGCATGAGGAATAGACTTAGCTGCGGCACCATCCGTTTCTACCAACGCCAGTTTTTCTCCACCAAATGATTTGCTAACCACATTCCATGGAATCGGCGCATTGAAAAGTTCAATGATCGCAATGGCACCCTTATCCATCGCTATTTTCCGCTTTTCATTGGAAGTATTGATGATTTCGCGTGGAGTTTGCGTCTCTGCCGTGCCGCTTTCCACGAGCACGATCTTACCTTTTACATCCAGGCCCTTATAATCATCCTGGTTTTTGGCCGCATTTTCCAGACCAAAACTAGCATAGACGATCGGCGCTTTCACGCTCATAGCTTCGCCATTCATCAGGAGCCAGTCTTCTCCACTTTTCATGATTTCGGCATCCGCAATAATCTCCCCGCTACCATTCGAGCCCATTTTCTCGAAAGGAACACTCTGGAAATAAGTAGCATTATTAGTCCCGTTTCCAGGAACCGGAACCACACCCAGCTTGCGAAACTGCTCGGCAATGTATCGGGCCGCAACCAGATTTCCCTGCTCCCCGGTCCGCCTGCCCAACAACTCATCCGCCGCCAAAAACCGCATATGCGCCTCGGTATCAGATTTTTTTATTTGGAATTCGGGTAAGGAATTGGTTTTCTTTTGGGAGAAGGCAGGCAGCGACGCCGCACTTCCCAGACAGAGCGCGTATAAAATTATTTTTTTCATGGGCGGGATTTATTGTTTTATCAGCTTGGAAGATAGTGATTATCCATTCAAAATCACCGCGGCTTCCTTGGCAAAGTACGTCAATATGCATTTGGCGCCGGCTCGGCGGATGCTGGTTAGGACTTCCATCATGGCGCGGTCGCCGTCGAGCCAGCCATTTGCGGCGGCGGCTTTGATCATGGCGTATTCGCCGGAAACGTTGTAGGCTGCGATGGGAATGTCGAAATTTTCGTCCAAAAGCCGGATAATATCGAGATAAGATAATGCGGGCTTAACCATCAGCATATCAGCACCTTCTTCAAAATCCAGCTGCGCTTCCAGTAATGCTTCCCGCTTGTTGGCGGGGTTCATCTGATAGGTTTTTTTGTCCCCAAATTTAGGAGCGGATTCCAATGCATCACGGAATGGACCGTAGAATGCGCTGGCATATTTAGCCGAATATGACATAATGCTTACATCTGTAAATCCATGATCGTCAAGATGTTTGCGGATGTATCCAACGCGCCCGTCCATCATATCACTTGGCCCCAGGATGTCGGCGCCAGCTTTTGCCTGTGCCAGCGACATATTACCCAGGATTTCGAGCGTGGCATCATTCAGGATCTTCCCATTTTCAACCAGTCCGTCGTGGCCGTCCGAACTGTAAGGATCCATGGCAACGTCCGTCATGATCACCAGTTCAGGAAATTTTTCCTTAACGGCGGTGATCGCTTTGAGGTAGAATGTATGCTCACGGTAACTTTCAGAGGCGAATCTGTCCTTTTTACTTTCCGCATAATTGGGGAAAAGATCAATGGCGCGGATGCCCAGATCTGTGACTTCTTTCAGCTCTTCAAGCAAATTATCCAGCGAAAAGCGATGAATTCCGGGCATGGATTTCACCTCTATTTTGAGGTTAGAACCTTCCTGAACGAACATTGGATAAATAAAATCAGAAACCTGAAGCGTCGTTTCCTGAACCAAATCCCTGATTCCGGCAGATTTTCTATTGCGTCGTGGGCGACGGGCTAAATTGATCATGATTGGCTTGCGGCGATCAGCGGTTGCTGTCGGCTTTTTTACTGTTGTACTAAGTAAAGAACCACGCGGAAAATGTTAGAGTTTCCCTGCGAAAACGTTTTTTGAAATTTCTTCACCCAAAATCCAATGACAGCCTTACCCAACCATTAGTTTAAAACCTTCACCGTGCAGGTTCATGATTTGAATAGAAGTGTCCTCACGCAGATATTTTCGCAATTTGGTAATGTAAACATCCATACTGCGCGCATTGAAATAGGAATCATCACCCCAAATCATTTTCAAGGCAAAGCTTCGGCTGATCGGCTGATTGAGGTTTTGGCAAAAAAGTTTGAGCAATTCGGATTCCTTGCTTGTCAGTCTCACCGATTTATCGTTGGCAGAAAGCTGCTGATGGCTGTAATCAAACGAATATTGACCTACCTGATATATTTTTGCTTCTTCTTGATTATCAGGCTGTTTTTTATAGCGCCGAAGGATGGCTTCAATGCGAAGCAGCAGTTCTTCGCGATCAAAAGGCTTGGTAACATAGTCATCAGCGCCCACCCGAAAACCCTGCATGGTGTCTTCCTTCATGGATTTTGCAGTCAGAAAGATGATCGGCACATCGCGACCGCTCATGCGCACTTCTTTGGCAAGTGAAAATCCGTCCTTTTTCGGCATCATTACGTCGAAAATACAGAGATCATATGTTTTGTCAACAAATGATTGCCAGCCTTTTTGCCCATCAGTAGCTAAATCGGTAGGAAAGCCTTTATCTATCAAATATTCCTGAAGTAAAGATCCCAGGTTGGCATCGTCCTCGACGAGTAAAAGATTAGGCATGGGAAAGGATAATTAAATTATGTTTGCAAGATAATATTGATATACCTTCTTAACTCATAAAAAATGTTAAAATTCCTATTTTGGATCATTGGAATCATCGCGGTTCTGGGCATTATTTACATGGTCGGCCCGAGAGTTCCGGAGGCAAATCTTACGCCTGTTTTACCCTCGGTAACATCCGATTTAGCTGCATTGGAGAAGGAGGTGATCAGCACCGAGAAGGCAACGCCGGGTCTGAAACCCGACAACGAAGCGCGCATTATCTGGGCTGATTCGTCCAAAAAGCAAAAAACAACATACAGTTTCGTTTACATTCATGGCTTTGGGGCGAGCTGGGCGGAAGGCGATCCGATCCATAAAGACCTTGCAAAAAAATACGGTGCTAACCTTTACCTGGCGCGTATGCACGATGCCGGTATCAGCGATACGAGCGCTTTGGAAGACCTTACTCCGGCCAATTTTATGGCAGGCGCACAACGTGCATTAGCCATCGGTAAAGTGCTGGGCGACAGTGTAATTGTCATAGGGACGTCGGCAGGTGCCCTGTTAACAACTTACTTAGCCGCTACACATCCTGAAATCAAAGGCGTTGTCCTTTATTCGCCATGTTTTGAAGTGGCAAATCCGACATTGAAACTGATAACGCGTCCCTGGGGCAAGCAGATTTTGCATTCGGCAATCGGTGAATACAACCGGACGAAAGATACAATTCCTGAGCGCGCACAATTTTGGTTGCAAGGTTATCATACCAATGGCCTGATCACATTACAGCAAATGATGGATGCGATTGCGCGGCCGGAAGTTTTCGCACAGGTTAAGATGCCCATTTTTGTGGGTTATTATTACAAAAATGAAGAGGAGCAGGACAAAGTCGTTTCTGTAAAAGCCATTGAAAAAATGTTTCCGGAGCTGGGCACACCCGATGACCAGAAAGTTTTGAAAGCATTTCCTGAAAGCGGCGACCACGTGATTGCGTCGCGGTTACGGTCCAGAGACTTAAAAAGTGTATATGAGGCCACAGATTCGTTTTTTCAACAAAAGCTGCACCTTAAACCAGTAGAAAATAGCGTTTTACAGCCTTGATTTCATGGCTTTGAAAATGCGGATGCAGCAAAGAATCTGGTTTAGCAAGCCAAAAATGCTTTACTTTGCCGCCTTAAACGGACTATCCTAATTAATCAATTATAAAAGGAAAACATGGCTTACGGTTTATTAAAAGGAAAAAGGGGAATTATCTCAGGCGCATTGGACGAAAATTCGATTGCCTGGAAAGTAGCACTGAAAGCAAAAGAAGAAGGAGCCACATTTACATTAACAAACGCGCCGATCGCCATGCGAATGGGTGCTATTAATGATCTGGCCAAACAATGCGACGCACAGATTATTCCCGCCGATGCCACTTCTGTCGAGGATATCGAAAATCTTTATACACAATCCATGGAGATCCTGGGCGGAAAAGTTGACTTCGTCCTGCATTCGATCGGGATGTCTGTCAATGTTCGTAAGGGTAAGTCATATGGTGATTTGAACTACGAATGGTTTCAGAAAGGCATTGATATTTCGGCGATATCGCTGCATAAATTTCTTCAGGTTGGCGAAAAACTGGACGCGATCAATGATTGGGGATCGGTTGTAGCATTATCCTACATTGCAGCGCAGCGCACATACTCTTTTTACAACGATATGGCAGAAGCGAAAGCCATGTTGGAAAGCATTGCGCGCAGCTATGGTTACCGTTACGGAAAAGCTAAAAATGTGCGAGTTAACACCATTTCCCAGTCTCCTACCAAGACAAAAGCAGGTTCAGGAATCGAAGGATTTGACGCTTTTTATGACTTTGCAGAGAAAATGAGCCCGTTAGGCAATGCAACAGCCGACGATTGCGCTAATTACGCGATCACATTGTTCTCCGACCTGACACGCTTTGTTACAATGCAAAACCTGTATCACGACGGTGGTTATTCTTCAACAGGGATCTCTGAGGAACTGGTTACTATGATCCAGAATCAGCACAAATAGTATTTACTGGAATAAAATTTTGAAACCCTTCAAGGCACACGTTTTGAAGGGTTTCTGTTTTTGTATAAAATAATACAACCAAACCTCCGTTTCGCGTTGTGTAATATTTGTGAACCAGTTAGTTTCGCTAAATAAATTGACCCTATGGATTTTAAGGTAAAAAAGTCTTTAATGCTTCACTGGAAGCTGATTATGCTTTCCATCACAATGCTTTCGCTTGCATCTTGCGGAGGAGACAAAGAAGAAGAAAAACCCGCAGTAGCCGATGCGCCGGTTTATACATTGGTTTTTTTGGATAAAACACAAAGTGTGCACGTCGACAAACAATATGTCAACGACAAATATCGCCAGACGTTAACGGACATTATCGAGACTAACATGAAGAATAAGGGCGATAAGCTGGAAGTTTACTTTATCCATGAAAACACTTCCAAAGCACGCGCATTATCTCTGACCGTCAGAAGTGAAAAGGACAATATGGAAGGTTCAAACGCCACGGACCGTGAAGGAATCGAAACTGCGTTTCAGCTTTCGTTACAAAAGGAAAAAAGCATTTACCTAAGGCAATTGCTTGCTAAGCTAAACCAGCAGAACACAGGCGCTTCTAATCTTTCAACCGATATCTGGGCTAGTTTGCCTGTTATTGCCAAAGCTGGCGAAAGCGGTTCGGAAGTGAAAGTGTATTATTTCAGTGATATGATTGAAAGTGTGAAAGGCGCGAATCGCCGGGATTTTCACATTAGGCCTCCGCAAGACGATTCACAAGCGGAAAAAGACGCGAAAGAAGATGTTAAGCAGCTGGAAAAATACGCAATCGGATCACCACAGGTAACCATTGTTTCCCCATTCGAAGCCACAGCATCCACCAAAGAAAATAATCCGCATGTAACGCATTACTGGCAAACATTATTTCAGGAATTGGGTGGGGTAAGCGTAGAGGAACTTTGAGTTTTATAATAGATTTTGAAGTGCTTTCAAGTTTTCTGCTTCACTAAAGATAGCAACGACAGGAATTTTAAACCCGTTAATAACAAAGCTTTCAACAAAGCCTTGTGAAGATTTTAATATAAGAACATACTCTCCTTCCACAAGATGATATTGTTCAATGGTATGGTTTTGAGGATCAACTATCCAATATTCTTCGACTTTGTGGGCTTGGTAATCGATGAATTTGATTATTCTATTCGACAATTGTGTAGAAGGGCCAAGTACTTCAACTACTAAGTTTGGAGGGGGGAGGACTGGTAATGTCTCGATGGAAAATATCTTATCTTTACGATAAAAGCTTATATTTGGCTGATAGCAATTTCTTCCAAAAGCAACCATTGTATTAAACACTAGGAAGTTCGTTGAAATATCAGTTATGAATTCATCCAGCAACCTGCCAAGCATCAAGCAAACTTCTTCCTGCAAAGCGGATAACGAAATAGGTATAATAGAACCATTGATGAATTCGCTCCTTTTTCCACTTAGATTATTAATGTAAAAGTTAGAAAGCAAAAGTTGTTCTTCTCTTAAAACACTAGTAACTTTTTCGATGAGCAAATAGACATCGGGTTGCGCAAGCAGCGTAGCAAGTGCATCTTCTCTTAATTCCTTGTAAGTTTGGTTCATATTTTTTAAGGTTTAATAGTGGTGTTTCACCCAGCCCAATTCTCCCGATCCAGGCTCCGGTATTGAATAGCCTCGGCCAGATGTTGTACTTGAATGTCGGCGCTTCCGGCGAGGTCGGCGATGGTTCGGGATACTTTAAGGATGCGGTCGTAAGCGCGGGCGGAGAGGCCGAGGCGTTCCATTGCGGTGCGTAGGAGAGCTTTTCCGGGATCGCTGATCTGGCAGATTTCCTTTACCATTTCCGGCGACATCATGGCGTTGGAATAGATCTCTTTACTGTTCTTAAATCGCTCCGTCTGCATATCCCGCGCTTTAATGACACGCGTCCGGATCTGCTCGCTGCTTTCAGATTTTCGGGTAGAAGCTATCTGGTCAAACGATACAGGCGTGACTTCAACATGCAGGTCTATGCGATCCAAAAGTGGCCCGCTAATCTTATTCAAATACTTCTGCACTACTCCCTGACCGCAAACACATTGCTTTTCGGGATGGTTATAGTAACCACAAGGGCACGGATTCATGCTCGCAATGAGCATAAAATTGGCTGGGAATTCAACGGTCATTTTCGCCCTTGAAATGGTTACCCTTCGCTCTTCCAGCGGCTGCCGCATTACTTCCAACACCGAACGTTTGAACTCAGGCAGCTCATCCAGAAAAAGCACACCGTTGTGGGCGAGGGAAATTTCTCCGGGCTGCGGAAAGCTCCCGCCGCCCACCAGCGCGACATCGCTAATGGAATGATGCGGTGCCCGAAATGGCCGTCGCGAAACAAGCGTGGCCCTTTTGCCTAACTTTCCCGCCACAGAATGGATCTTTGTAGTTTCCAATGCTTCCGGCAGGCTTAATGGTGGCAAAATACTTGGAATGCGCTTTGCTAACATTGTTTTTCCAGCTCCCGGCGGACCGATCATAATCGCATTGTGCCCGCCAGCAGCAGTGATCTCCAAAGCCCGTTTGATATTTTCCTGTCCCTGAACATGCTCGAAATCAGCATCATACTCATTCTGGGAAGTGAAAAATAAATCGCGTGTATCCACGACGATGGGCTGAACATCGGATTTGCCCTCGAAGAAAGCGATGGCGTCCGTGAGCGTTTCTACCGGAATAACATCAATGTTATTGACAATTGCAGCTTCATGCGCATTTTCGGCAGGGAGCACAAAACCTTTGTAACCCTGTTTGCGCGCTTCAATCGCGATGGGTAAAACGCCCTTAATCGGTCGTAAAATCCCGTCCAGCGAAAGTTCTCCGAGGATAATATAGTCTTCGAGATTGTGTTGGCAATTCAGCTGTTCTGAGGATTGGAGCACGCAGAGTGCAATGGGAAGGTCATACGCGGAGCCTTCTTTCCGAATGTCGGCAGGGGCGAGATTAACCACCAATTTTTGCCGCGGCATTTTGTAGCCGTAATATTTGAGCGAGGCCTCAACACGCTGCTGGCTTTCCTTCACAGAACTATCGGCCAGCCCGACCATATAAAAGCCCATTCCCTGGGCTACATTTACTTCAATCGTAGTGATTGTCGCATCCACGCCGTAAACGGCACTTCCGTAAGTTTTAGCAAGCATGTGTGTGTAATTTTAATTTCAGCAAAAATGCCTATTTTATCGACAAATTCAATCCTATTCCCATGAAAAACTTCTTCCTGTTATTGCTATTTCTGGTTACGATTACGACTCCGGGATTCCCGCAAAAAGCCACTCAGTCATTGAAAGGAAAGATCATCTGCATTGATCCGGGGCATGGAGGAACGGCATTGACAGACAGTTACCGCGTAGGCCCGTCAGGTGAGCGTGAAGAGTGGGTTAATCTCAGGGTAGGGTTGCTTCTTCAAAAAATGTTGGAAGAAAAAGGTGCGAAGGTGATTATGACGCGAACGGAGGATAAGGTGGTTACTTTACCCGAAAGGGCCAAACTTGCTGTTGATAATAAGGCCGACGTTTTTGTGTCCATACATCATAATGCAACAGCGGATTCCTCCGTGAATTTTCCCATTATTTATTTCCATGGAAATGCATCGGAGAATGTTGCCAGTGTCGACTTGGGAAAGGAACTTGCGTCGCGCCTATTAACCTATTTACACAAGCCGGATTCACCTGTTTCGCTGGTTTCGGATTTTACCGTTTTTGCAACATCGGGGGCTTCTGTTTTGAGAAATACTTATGGAATTCCAGCGATTCTCGCCGAGGCCTCGTTTTTCACAAATGCTAACGAAGAGCAGAAGTTGAAACAGGAGACGCACAACCGCAATGAAGCAAAAGCTTACACGGAAGCATTGGATGCATTTTTTGCTAGTCCAGCCACGAACATTACAGCAAAAAATTCCAAAGTGCAAGCAATCCCGCCGTTCTCTGTATTTCAGGAAGCAGAGCGAATGACGCCGATTGCAAAGCGTTGGAAGCAGGATTATCTGGATGCTGAGCGCCTGATGACCAAAAACGATACGGCATCATTAAGTGCAGCTTATGATCTCTTTACAAGATCTGCCCGGTCATTTCCCGATTCTCCTGTCGCGGCACAATGTCATGCAAACCGCGCTAAAATCTTAGAGTTACAAGGTAAAAAAACGGAAGCAAGTCAGGAAGCACAACGCGTCGAAGAGTATTACGTAAAGCTTCGTAAATAGTTAATTGGCTGTTATTCAACAACTGCGGAAACACAAATGTACGTTGGAATGATTCCGGTCGCCCTTATACGAACCTCGGCGTCTTCTGCCTGCGTATTGCCTGTTAAGACAAGTGCCGTGTCCAGACCAAATTTATTACCGCCCAATATATCCGTATGCAATGTGTCGCCGACCATCAAGATGTTCTGCTTGCTGACATCCGGATAATTTTTGATATGCTGATATGCAAAGATAAACATTTGAGGATCAGGCTTTCCGAAGCGAATGAACTGTCTGCCGATCGTGTCTTCGATCATTTTTGCCAGTGCGCCAACTGCAATGGACAAGCGGCTTTTGGAAGCCGGGTAAGTTTTGTCTGTATTGGCCACGATAACCGGAATGTTGCGCTTGCGAAGCAAATTCAATGTTTTTGTCAAATCCGTATTCCAGTCAAAACCTTCGTCGTCCAGGAAAACCAATGCATTCACATCATTCACTGAATTAAGGTCCAGTTCCCTGATCGAAAGCGTTTTAAGGTCTGTTGATCCAATATAATGTGCGGAATTATCCGTTCCAAGATACGCCACGACGCCTTTTCTCACTTTTAATTCGAGATATTCCCTTGCCAGCATTCCGGAAGAAATGATGCGGTCAGGCGTCACGTCGTTTATTCCCAATTTCACATAGGATTCGGCCAACTGTTCCGGGCTGCGGGAGGCGTCGTTGGTAACCACATAAAAATCTTTGTTAGTTTCCCGCAGATAAGCAAATGTGTTCTCAATGCCTGGAATAAGGCCATTATATGTTTTTAAAACGCCAAAAGCGTCGAAGAAGATTACTTCATATTTTGATATTACAGACTTAAAATTGTCGAGGATCATTCTTGCTGGTGTCTTAGGAGTGAATAAAATGAGAGCGAAATTCGGCTATAAATTAAGCGCCCTCAGGATTTTGTCTTCGTCAAAGCCGTCGATCGAAGGAAAATAAAGTTCGTATGCTTCCTTCTGTAATTTGGTACAATAGGCCCGGTGGAAGAAGTATTTCCCGTATTTGATAACATAATTCAAAATAAAAAACCGGTAAGCTTCCTTCATAAACCGGACTTCGTTGATAGTGAGCGGATAGACCTGGTGGTATTCTTTGAGGAAAATCATAAACCGGTCTTCCATCAATGGCCCCAGGAGATAGCTAAAAACCGTCCTGTCACCCACATTGGAACAAACACGGGCGAAAAAATAGAAATCCATAATCCTGGAAGAAACGCGGAACCAGTCATAATCCCATCGGGAATACAGCTTCAAATCATCCGTAACCGAGAAATTTCCAATGTTCCAGTCGACGAAAACGGGCATTTTATCGAATGAGCTTACATTAAGGCGCTGGATATTCTTCATGAAAATATCACATTGTCTTTTTAAAAGCTGGATATAACCGCGGTGTTCATATTGTCCCGTGTCCGAATCCAGAATTTCCAGTAAATGCTGAATGTCCGTACGCAAGTTTTTGGACGATTTTGGAATAGACTTTCCAGCACGGAGACAAGCCAGGTGAAATTTAGCAGTTTCGTTGCCTAACTTCTTGATCTGTTCTTCATTAAGTCTTTTTGGAAGCCGGTTCATTGCCCGGATCGGGTTATAGAAAACGACCCACGTATCCACAAAATCTTCCTGATAACGATATGTATAAACCTGGTTATTCTTGACGAGCGACCTGGCAAGCACATTTTCAAACGGGTAAAGCAAATTATTGGCAAGCGCCTGAATGATCCTGTGATCCTCTTTGAAATGCTCGTATTTGCCGAAATAGGAGAGCTTGGCAACAACAATATCATCATTATCCAGCGTCACACGAAATACGTGGTTCGTTGACACTTTGGCACTTATATCTTCTACAAACTTAACTCCAATAGAATTATCAAACCCTGCCCAGGCCTTCCGGATAATTTCAGGATAATCTTTTAAACGCATTTATAATGTATTTGGGCACTGCAAAATGTTGATGCTAGGCTCTTTAAAAGCTCAATTCGGTGTCAAAGTTAGCAACTTCGCGGAAGCGGACACGAGGCATATATCGAAACTTTGAATAATTTTGCAGGTCCATTTTACCTTATACATTTTGTTTTTCTACTTCTCCCGTTTCCTGGTCCGATTAGCGCTGCCCATTTATTTAAAAAAGCTGTGTGTGCAAGGCTTCGAAAAGCTGCATAAGGGGCCGCTGCTCATTGCTTCCAATCATTCAGGCTCTTTTTTTGATGCTGTTGTAATAGGTTCGATTTTAAGGCATCCTATTCATACGCTCACACGTGGTGATGTTTTCAAGAAAAAGACCGCGGCGTTTTGGCTTCGGCAGATTAAGCTGATCCCGGTTTTCAGAGGTTCGGAAGGTCGTCAGCATGTCAAGAACCATGATGTTACTGTGCAGGAAAGCCATGATGCCATGAAAGGTGGTGGTGCTGTTGTTGTTTTTTCAGAAGGAATTTGCGTGAATGAGTGGCGGCTGCGTCCATTGGGAAAGGGAACGGCAAGAATGGCTTACCAGACCTGGTATGGCAATGATCCGCTCAAAAATATGGCTGTTGTGCCCACAGGTGTAAACTACGAACATTTTCGTGGACCGGGAAAAAGGGTTTCCTTGCGCTTTGGAGAGGCTATTTTAATTGACGATATCAAAACCGATCCGGAAGAATATGAAAAATGGCTACGCGAGTTCAATGAGATTTTGGAGCGGAAAATGAGTGCCGAGGTTTGGTCCATACCGGCAGAAATTTCAAAAGAAGAGCGCACACAGCGATTGAATGCATTGTTTAGTGATTGTGCTGTTCCTCTGAAGCGCAATGCATTTCAAAAAGCCATCGGGTGGCTTGGCCGAACAATTCACAGGCCGATATATAATCTTTTTGAGGAAAAAACAGCCAAACTTACCGCCAGAACCGTTTTTTACGACTCGGTGTTGTTTGGAATGTTAATGTATTTGTATCCTGTAATCGTTGTTTTGCTGTCGGTTATTATCGGCGCCATTGCTGGTTGGCAAGCAGGATTAGCATTATTTTTTGCATTGCCAATTTTGGCCTGGTTTGGAAGCCGTTATTAGTCTTTAACCCGGCTCAGACCCATTAATTTCAGCATCCAATCTGGCAGCGGCTTTTGATGCTTCCTTTTCTGAATGTCCAGGAACCAGCCAATTTTCTTTAAAATAGGCAATTTGTGCGTTTCCACCAGTTCGATCAATGTGCCGTCCGGGTCTTCCAGATAAGCAAAACGACCCGCAGCGGACTCCATGCCGAATGACCTTTCGCTGTCTATTGTGAAGGGATATCCCTGTGATTGCAGTTTGGATTTCAATGTGTCCATATCGATCGTGTCGAAGCACAAATGGATAAAGCCGCAATCGCCCCAAAACCGGTTTTCAAATATCTTTTTAGGCGTTCGATCGAGTGCCTGCACAAGCTCTATCTGAACATTGCCAAGCAGCCGGCTGAATGCACCGTGCGGCGTAAATTTCTTTCTTAATAAAACTCTTCTGAAACGCTGCCCTTTGATGGAAGCCGGAATGTCTTCAAAAACGCCTGATTCGTCGTAAACAACTTCCAGCGGTTGAAGCAGATTTTCATAAAAAACGAGCGATTCATCCATGTTCGAGACGCCCACTACAACGCCTGCAACGCCACCAACTGGTTTTCCCGTTTTCTGAAACCAGGTTTCGTCACTCGTAATCTGAAATGTGTTTCCATAAGGATCATTAGCCCAAAACCCTTCACCTTCCGGCAAAGCAACCAACGGTCCAACGGCTTCTTTGGACTGGCTTTTTAACCATTCATGCGCTTTTCTAACGTCAGGTGCTTTGAAGCGAATCGCATTGATGCCCAGGTCTCCGATTTCAACTTTGAAATTCGCGGGTTGGGATTTTCTGCTCGTAAATGACCAGATTTCCAATCCGCCGCCGCCAGCCAGATTAATGGCCAGAACGGCATGTCTTTGATGCACCTGCCCGCCCGTATATGGCGTCATCAGCGGCGCTTCGGCCTTTTCATCAAACACCGGAACATCGAAACCCAGCATCTTGCGATACCATTTCCATGCGTCGGGAACATTTTGAACACCAATTCCTACCTGTTGAATTCCTGAAATCAGCGGAGCACTCATGCGTTAAAATTATGATTAGTTAAAGGCTTGACATTTAGATTCCGGGGTTAAGCGGACGGCAATTTTACAAAATAAAACGCAAACGAGGCAGCGGAACACGCAATTGCGGTGAAAATGTGGAGTTGTCGTAAATTTTCTTGGAATACAAAACTTAAATGATTACTAGGGAAACATAATAATTCATATCTTTAAAAGAGATTTCCAGAATATTATTTCTAAAAACCTGGATATCAACGCATCCATTATGGTGCATTCATCGTATGTGTTATGAGCGCTGTCTCACAAAATAGTAGAATGAACGAGTCTGTAGTTATTGCCCCAATTGGTGAAAGTTTAAGTGGATTTTTAAGTTCGTCCGAGTATTCCAAAGTATTTTTAATTACGGATAATAATACCAAAAAGCATTGTTATCCTCATTTAAAGGCGATTTTGCCAGGACACAGCATTGTAAATGTCCCCAGCGGAGAATCGAATAAATTGTTGTCGACCTGTGAAAAAATATGGGATGCGATGACAAAGGAAGCGCTGGACCGACATGCATTGGTGATCAATATTGGCGGTGGAGTGATTGGCGATATGGGCGGTTTTTGTGCGGCAGTTTACAAACGTGGAATAGATTTTATACAAGTGCCGACAACGTTGCTTTCGCAGGTCGATGCGAGTGTTGGAGGTAAGTTGGGTATTGATTTCCAGGGCTTTAAGAATCATTTGGGCGTTTTTACATTACCCAAGAGCGTGCTGATCGACCCTGTTTTTTTACAGACTTTGCCGGAAAGAGAAATACGTTCCGGATTTGCAGAAATTATCAAACATTGCCTGATCGCGGATGCGGCAAAGTGGGAGGAGATCAGACAAAAGGATTTTGAAGAACAAAACTGGACAGATCTGATTGCGCATTCAGTAAAGATTAAGCAAGCAGTTGTATATCAGGACCCTACGGAAAAAGGATTGCGTAAAATTTTGAATTTCGGACACACACTCGGGCATGCAGTTGAAACTTGTTTTTTGAATAAGCCTGCCAACCAAAGATTGTTTCACGGAGAAGCGATTGCAGTTGGAATGATCATGGAAAGTTATCTTTCTTTTTCAAGAAAAATGATTGACCAGCAGACGCTTACAAACGTTGAAGAGTTCCTGTTCGCAACATATGGGAAGGTGAACATTAAGGCAGAGGATATTGAGCAAATCATCGCCCTGACACGTCAGGACAAGAAAAACAAAGGAAAGGAAGTGCGGTTTTCATTGCTAAAAGGAGCAGGGCAATGTGATTTTGATATAGTGGTTTCTGCTTCTGAAATGCGTAAATCAATAGCTTATTATTTGGGATAGTTTTAAAAGATATCTGGCGTAAGTTATTGGTTTTAATGGATTTGTATAAATACATTCTTGATATATATTATTCATAACCTGACAAATTAAATGCTTATGCTAAGGTCAATTTTTACTTATGCCGCTTTACTCCTAGTTATTATTATAGCGGGCTGTTCCAGTGGTCGGAAAGTGTTTGTGGAGCACGACTACAGTTACGAAACCAATTTCAAGGACTATTCTTCCTATACTTTTCTGGAATGTGAGCGTGACACCAATAATCTCTGTACCGAGATTTACGAGGCGATTCGACGTCAAATGCAAGTGAGAGGCTACAAACTCACAGCTGAAAAGCCAACATTACTGGTTAATTACGGTATTTTTTACGATAACCTGCGTTATCAGGGATATATGCAGCCCGTTATCAAAAACTGGGTTGATACTGAAAACGACGGTTTCCGTTATGAACCCATCAAATACGCCTTAGATAAAGGAACACTCATCGTTTCACTCATCGACGCTGAAAGTGACCAGGTCGTATGGAGAGGCTACGCTTCCGGAATTTTCAAAGGTGTCGAAAACTCCAATAACCATTATAGGAGCGTTGTAAGAAGGATTTTTGACCAATATCCGCTGTTCGCGAAGGGTTATGACCCGAGGAGATATAGTGAGGCAGTAGGGCGTTAACCATCCTTGTCACACTGAGCGGACTGGGCCGCCGGGCGGTCGAAGTGCAAGTACATCGTGCAAGCACTTCGACCGCCCGGCGGCCCAGTCCGCTCAGTGTGACAAGCGAAGAGCTTGTCTATCGCAGCTTCAACGTCGCCAGCGTCAGAATCGCCAAAATAATCCCTACAATCCAGAATCTCGTTACAATCTTCGATTCGTGGATTCCTTTTTTCTGGTAATGGTGGTGCAATGGCGACATTAGGAGGACCCTTCGACCTTCGCCGTATTTACGTTTGGTATATTTAAAATAGCTGACCTGGACGATTACGGAGAGGTTTTCGGCAATAAAAATCCCGCACATAAAGGGAATAAGCCATTCTTTACGGATAGCCAATGCGATGACGGCAATTACACCGCCCAGCATTAAACTTCCAGTGTCGCCCATGAAAACCTGGGCGGGATACGCATTATACCAGAGAAATCCGACGCAGGCGCCTATAAATGCCGCACAGAATATCACGAGCTCACCTGAGTTCGGGATATACATGATGTTCAGATACTGCGAGAACTTTGTGTTTCCCGACAAATATGCCAAAACGCCCAATGTGAGCGCAATGATCCCCGAAACACCTGCTGCGAGGCCGTCGATCCCGTCGGTAATGTTAGCCCCGTTGGAAACGGCGGTGATGATAAATATGGCAATGATTGTGTAAATAACCCAGGTGTATTCTTCTGGTAACCAGCCGAATAACAGTGCCTTGTAATCGAATTCGTTGTTTTTTATGAACGGAATTGTGGTTACTGTCGGGTGAATAATATCGCGGTATCGCTGGATTTCTCCCAAATTAGAGCTCAATAATGGCTGCTCGTAAATTCTGATTCTGACATTATCGTTAAAAGAAAGCGTAAGGCCTACAATCACGCCTAGTCCAACTTGTCCTACAATCTTAAAGCGCCCGTGAAGGCCGTCTTTGTTGTTTTTAAATTTCTTCAAATAGTCATCGACAAACCCGATCAGTCCGGTCCAAAGCGCTGTAATAATGAGCAGGACAATGTAAACATTACTCAGTTTTGCAAAAAGCAGCACGGGAATGAGCAATGACGCCAGAATAATGAAACCGCCCATTGTCGGCGTTCCGGCCTTTTCCATCTGACCAGCCAATCCCAAATCCCGGATCGTCTCGCCCATTTGCTTTTTCCTCAGATAATTTATGATCGTTTTTCCGTAAGTCGCTGCGATAAACAGGGACAAAACCGTGGAGCCTAGTGCCCTGAAAGAAATGTATTGAAAAACACCCGCTCCCGGGATATTGAAGTGCTTGTCGAGATAATCGAATAAGTAATAGAGCATGAATAATGTATTGGGGATGACTTTGCAAAGTTGCTTCTTTTCAAAGACTACGCAAAAAGGCATTTGTGATTTTTACCTCCGATATCAGGAATTACGCTTTGCAAAAGCTTCAAGCAGAACCTCCTTATCATCGAAATGATGCTTCACGCCTTTTATTTCCTGATAATTTTCATGGCCTTTACCTGCAATTAAAATAATGTCATCCGGATTTGCTTCTTCAAAAGCCCTGTTAATGGCCTCGTGCCGATCTTCAATGACGGAAGTCTTTTTATAATCCAATGGCGGAACTCCTTTTCGCATTTGTTCCAAAATATCCATAGGATCTTCGTAACGCGGATTATCGGACGTAAGAATGACCCGGTTACTGTATTTGCAGGCAATTGCAGCCATCTTCGGGCGTTTTTCGGCATCGCGATTTCCCCCGCAACCCACAACCGTGATCACATTTTCATTGCCGCTTCGTAAATGGTTGATCGTTTCCAACACATTCTCCAGCGCGTCCGGCGTATGCGCGTAATCCACAATGCCTACAATATTATCAGCTGAATGAAATTGTTCAAAACGTCCGGGAGGGCTTTTCAGGTTGGAAAGTTCGGTAAGGACTGACTCCGGTTTTTCGCCCAACAAAACCGCCGCACCATAAACCGAAAGCAAATTATAAGCATTAAACCGCCCAATCACCCGAAACCAGACTTCCTGCATATTGATGTCCATATGCATGCCGGCGAGGGTATCGGAAATAATTTTTCCTTTGAAAGTGGCCAGTGTCTGCAGCGAATAGGTTTCCACTTTGGCTTTTGTATTCTGGACCATCACAGCGCCACGGCGATCGTCTAAATTAACGAGCGCGAAGGCCGTTTTCGGAAGCTGGTCGAAAAAACCTTTTTTGGCCTTGATATAGTTATCAAATGTCTTGTGGAAATCGAGATGATCGTGGGTAATGTTGGTAAAAATGCCTCCTGCGAAGTGCAGGCCGGCAATACGGTGTTGCGCAACGGCATGTGAGCTCACTTCCATAAACACGTGGCTGCAATTTTTTTTCTGCATTTGAGACAATAACTGGTTCAATGCGACTGCATCCGGCGTGGTGTGAGTGGAAGGGATCACTTCGTCTTCAACCTGGTTTTGAACAGTTGAAATTAAACCGCAGCGATAACCTAATGCCCGGAAAAGCTGGAATAGGAATGTTGCGACGGACGTTTTGCCATTGGTGCCCGTTACACCTACCAATGTGAGTTTTTGTGAAGGATTTTCATAAAAAGCAGCGGCGATAAGCCCCATCGCTTCCGCCGAATCCCCAACCTGAATGTAAGTAACATTGTCACTTAATTTTTCGGGCAGCTCTTCGCAAAGAATAGCTGTTGCGCCAAGCTCTGTTGCAGTGCCAATGTATTGATGCCCATCTGTTTGCGTTCCCCTGAGGGCTACGAACAAGCTTCCAGGCAGAACTTTTCTGGAATCCAGAATAATGCTATTTATTGTGACTATATCAGAGCCGGTAACATTGGCTCCGGCAACGCCAATCAGGATATCGCTTAAAATTTTTTCTGGGGTGCTCTCCATGAAGGAATTACTGTAATGTTAATAGGATCGTTTTGTTGCCCGCGGCATTGGTCCCGGGCGGCAATGACTGCTCCACCACTTTGCCGGAACCTTTAAATGTGACATTGAATCCTTTATTTTCCAAAATATACAAGGCATCACGCATCGCTAATCCTTGCAGATCAGGCACATCTTTCGAACTCATACTGCGCGATTGCCAGTTGGTTTTTCCCTTTTTAAGGAGCGAGCCTGCGGCATATTCTGCATTTCCGGGAACGGGGGTTAATTTCAATTCCTTACTAATAATTTGCAGATCAGCAGATCTTCCGGCCCATTTTACATCCTTCGAAACTTCGGGCAATGAATCTTTGATCGGTTTTTGAATGCTTACGTCATATGCATAAATCCGGTCGGCCACCTCTTTGAAAACCGGTGCCGCAACACTTCCTGCATATAATGTGTAATTAGCTCCCTCGCCCTGCGGCGTGTCGATGATCACGATCGCGCTGTATTTTGGCTTATCGGCAGGGAAATAGCCTGCAAACGAAGTATAATATTTTCCTGGTGTATAAATGCCATTGATCAGTTTCTGTGCCGTTCCGGTCTTTCCGGCGATCTGGTAAAGTTCGGAGCTGATGTTTTTGGCAGAACCGGCTTTCACAACGCCTTCCAGCATTTTCTTCACTTTCTGAATTGTTTCGGGAGAGGCAATCGGCTTATCTTCAACATATGGCGGGATTTTATCTTCAACGCCTTCCGCGTTCCTGATCTCGCGAACGATCATTGGCCTTACCCAGTAACCGTCATTTGCAACAGCATTATAAAGCGCCAATGTTTGCAGCGGCGTCATCGACATTTCGTAGCCGTAAGACATAAATGTTAGCGAATAGGCACTCCATTGCTTGGAAGTCCGGTCTTTAATGTAAGGAGGCTTTTCTCCCTTCATATGAATGCCAGTCGGCGTGGTCAGGTGAAATTTCTTCAGATAGGAAAGATATGCGTCTGGTTTTGAGAAGAAATAGCGCTGCATGAGCAAATGAACGCCAATGTTGGATGACTTTTCAAAAACCTGCGTTGCCGTCAGAACACCGTGACCGCCTCTTTTGGAATCATTAATAGAAGTCCCGCGGAACCGGACCGAACCTGCGCCTGTATTGACCGTGATTTGGTCGGGGTTCATTTTGGTCTCTTCCAAAAGCGCCATCATGGTCGGCAGCTTGAATGTTGAGCCTGGATCTGCCCCGCCGGCAACGGCATAATTGAAAACTTCTTCGTATTTGCCCTCGCCGCGTTTCGTCAAATTGGCCATTGCCCTGATTTCACCAGTCGCCACTTCCATAATGATCACACAGCCGTAATTGGCTCTGCTTTCAATGAGTTTTCTGCGCAAAGCAATTTCGGCTCTGTCCTGAAAGTTCATATCCAATGTGGTGTAAACATCCCTTCCCGCTTCGGGCTGCACATTCAGCGCGTCGCCTACCGGAATTTTCATTCCACCCTCTACCAATTCGACCCAGCCTATTCCCGCTTTTCCTTCCAGATTTTTGTCAAAACTCGATTCCAGACCAATGTAGCCGCGTCCGCTTTTGGGATCAATGCCGCCAATGGTCCTGTCCGCCATCGGGCTGAATGGTTTATAGCGTTTGTAAATCGTTTCAAATTTACCCCCGCCACCTTTTCTGCTTTTTACAAAAAACGGCCATTTCTTAACCTTTTCACGATCCAGGTGGCTGATCTGACGCGATTTTAGCCTTAGATATCTTTTGTTTTTACTCACCCGATAGCGCATGATCTTATTCTTGTAACCTGCCGCCGTATTTTCTCCAAAGCTTTTAGCAAGCAAAGAAGCGAGCTCGTCAATGTTATTTTTGAAATAAGCCGAATCCGCCACTTTGGTATCGAGCCCTACATAATAATAGGGCAGCGAAGTCGCCAGCAACCGGTCGTCATTGGAGTAAATGTTCCCGCGCATGGCCGGGATCGTATCAATTTTAAGGTCATTTTTGGCAGAATATTCCGCCCAGGTTTTGCCTTTGAATTCATCATAATACTGTACGCGGATCAGTTTCCCAAAAACCGCAATGGCCAGTAAAAACAAAAGCCAGCCCACGGTCCGGGCGCGGGCAATCAGCGCTTTCTTATTGTTCTGACCGCTTTCAACGTCGTTCTTCATGACCTTCTTAGAAGAAAATTGAGCTTATAATGATTGAGTATTTTTCAAATGTCAGCATCGACTAATCGTCTTCTTCCGACTTGATAATGATCTTTTTGGGAGGGATAAGGTTTTCTTCGAGACCTTCGGCCTTTACTTTTTCAATGATCACCGACTGCAACCCGCTTTTCATGTATTCGGCATGAATAGACGTGTATTCGGCCCGCAAATCATCCACTTCTTTTTTGAGCTTAATGCTGTTCCGAACATATTGTTCCGATTGAAAACCAATGCGTTCATAAGCCACGAGCAGAATCACAATCCAGCCAAAATAATAGAAATATTTAACCGGAAGGCGTTCCTCCTTACCAGGCGCTTTTTCGCCAAAAACTTTGTCCAGCGGCAAAAACTTATTCAGCCAGTTGAACAAATGATATTCCCGCTTGCGCTTCGCAGGCTTTGGAGGCTTAGGCGGAATGGGTTTAGGTCTTCTTTTGTTTTCCGACATTTCTCAAGTGGGATATTTAAAAATTATACTTTCTCTGCAATCCTGAGTTTTGCGCTTCGTGCCCTTGGATTTCGCGCAACTTCTTCGGCTGTTGCTTCCACCGGCTTTCTGGTAACGCTGCTGAGGGGCCTTATCGCATTTCCGTAGAAGTCCTTTTCTAATTCTCCGTCAAATTTTCCCTTTAAAATAAAATTTTTAACCAACCGATCTTCAAGCGAATGATATGACATCACAACCAATCGCCCGCCGGGATTGAGCACTTCCGGAACCTGCGTCAGGAACTCTTCCAGAACGGCCAGCTCGTCATTGACTTCAATCCTTAATGCCTGGAAAACCTGAGCAAAATACTTGTTTTCACGGTGCTTAGGGGCATATTTGAGCAAAATTCCTTTCAAATCGGCAACCGTGTCAATGGGTGTGCTATGCCTGGAAGTAAATATAGCTTCCGCAGCCGTGCGGGCGTTGGTAACCTCGCCATACATGCCCAAAATCCTCTGCAATTCGGCCGAAGAACGTGAATTGATCACTTCTCGCGCTGTTTTTTCAATGTTCGGGTTCATGCGCATGTCCAGGTCGGCATCGAACCGGGTCGAAAAACCTCTTTCCGGCGTGTTGATCTGGTGTGACGATACACCAAGATCGCCCAGGATTCCGTCCACTTTGTCGGCCTTATGCAATTTGAGGTAACGTTTCAAATGCCTGAAATTGGCCGCAATGAATGTAAACCGCTTGTCATCTTTAAATTCCGCGGCATTGGCTGCCGCATCCGGATCCTGATCGAAAACGAGCAGTCGGCCGGTGGTCAGCTTTTCGAGGATCGCCCGCGAATGTCCTCCCCCGCCAAAAGTCACATCCGCGTAAACGCCCTCCGGTTGAATGTTAAGCCCTTCCAGGCATTCGGACAACATGACAGGCTCGTGATATGTACTTTTTAAATCCATTTGTTAAAAGCAACGTACTTAGGAACTAATTCTTGCCAGGAGGCAGTTACAAACTTAGCAATTTTCACGCGTACGAGTGGCTGCCGGCAATGGATTTAATTTCGGCAGCTTTCCGCTAATTTAATATCAACCCACTGGATATGAGACTCATTAGTCAGATTGTTACGATCCTGATTTTATTTGCATTGATAAGCTGTAATTCTTCCGCACAAACTGAATTGAAAAGCGGGACCTGGCGTGCAACATTGAGCCGGGATGTGAACCGGATTCCGTTCATTATGGATGTGTCCAAAAACCCGGATGGGAAAACTTATTCCGTTGTGGTCATTAATGATACAGAAAGGTTAAAGATGGATACCGCATTTTTCCAAAACGATTCGCTGGTGATCCCTATGGAGCTTTTTGACATGAAGATCATTGCAAAAGCGGAAGGTGAAAAGCTTAAAGGCACCTATTACAGATATGCAAAGGGCAAAGTTGCCGGTTCAATTCCGTTTGAGGCGGAATTTGGAAAAGACTATAAATTCTTCAAACCAGGCGAAGCAAAAAGCACCAAAACCGTTGCCGGGAAGTGGGATGCAACATTTATTACGGAAGCAACGGGCGATACGACGCAATCCGTAGGGACATTCGTCCAGAATGGAGCGGATGTAAAAGGTTCTATATTGACCACAACGGGCGATTATCGTTTCCTGACTGGTAATGTCAATGGCGACAGCTTGTTTTTATCCACGTTTGATGGTTCCAATGCAAAGCTTTTTAAAGCTGCTATTCAAAGCGACGGTTCGCTGAAAGGTTCGATGTGGTCCGGTGTAAAAAGTCTGAGAAGCTTTACTGCAAAGCCGAACCCGCAAGCTAAACTACCCGATGCGAACAGCTTAACCTTTTTGAAACCGGGTTTTGAAACAGTCGACTTCACATTCCCTGATTCCGACGGCAAGCCAGTATCCTTAAAAGATCCAAGATTTAAGGACAAAGTAGTAATCATCCAGATCATGGGTTCATGGTGCCCGAATTGTATGGACGAGACCAATTTTGTGGCGCCCTGGTACAAAAAGAACAAGGACCGCGGTGTTGAAATTGTTGGTTTGTCTTTTGAAAGATCGGATGACCCAAAAGTTTCCAATCCTAAGATTAAACGTATGATTGAGCGCATGGGGATCGATTATCCGATCCTTTTGGCAGGAACCAACACTGACGAGGCCACTGCAAAAGCGCTGCCTATGCTAAACAAAGTGATGTCTTATCCGACAACAATTTTCATCGATAAAAAAGGTAAAGTGCGTGAGATCCACACTGGTTTTTCAGGCCAGGGAACGGGGGCTTACTTTGACGAATTTGTGACCGATTTCAACGGTTTGATGGACAAGCTGATCGCAGAAAAATAATTTTAATGCTGTTTTTATAAAAGCGCATCGTCTCTCCGGGCGGTGCGTTTTTTATTAAACTAAAATTAGTATGCTTGCATAATAGTGGGCTGATTTCTTACATTTGTGACAAGGGGCACTCCTGACACCATTAAGCTTTCTTCGACGATGCGTAAGGAAAAAACGATTGATTTCCAGATAAAATGGGCCTGGCACTCGATTTCCCGAATGTACAATGCTTATGCCGCACGTTTTGATACGACTATGGCTGTGGGCTATGTATTGCTCAACATTGACATTGAAAATGGCACGCCTGCGACGAAAATAGCGCCTTTGCTCGGGATGGAGCCACGAAGCCTGGTGCGTATGCTCAAAAACCTGGAAGAACGTGGATTGATCAAACGCGAAATTAGCGCGAAGGATAAGCGATTCGTAAGAATTGTGCTGACGGATTTAGGAAAAGAAAAACGGGAATTGGCACGCGAGGGCGTGATCTCTTTCAATACAATGATCCGGGATAAAATTCCATTGGATAAACTGGTCGTTTTTTTCGATGTAATTAAAGATATCAACAAACTAGTGGAAGAGGAAAATCAAAAACTCAAAGCTGGCGAAATACAGGAAGAGCTTTAAACCAAACCTTTAAATAATGAATCGTTCAATTCGTAAAGTAGCCGTTTTGGGCTCGGGCATTATGGGATCACGCATTGCTTGCCACTTTGCCAATATTGGTGTGGAAGTGCTTTTACTCGACATTGTTCCAAAAGAGCTTAACGATGCCGAAAAGGCCAAAGGAATTACCAGCGAACATCCTGTATTCCGAAACAGGATCGTGAATGATTCCTTGCAGCAAACGATAAAGGCGTCCCCGGCCCCACTTTATAGCCCGGCTTTTGCTTCACGCATTAAAACGGGAAACTTCGATGATAACCTGGCGGATATAAAGAATTACGATTGGGTGATGGAAGTCGTGGTAGAGCGGCTTGATATTAAGAAAAATCTTTTTGAAAAAGTGGATGCATTGCGCAAGCCCGGAACGCTTGTGACTTCCAACACGTCCGGAATTCCCATTCATTTGATGGCGGAAGGTCGCAGCGACGATTTTCGCAAGCATTTCTGCGGAACGCACTTTTTTAATCCCCCAAGATATTTGCGCTTACTGGAAATCATCCCGACGCCGGAAACCGATCAGGGAATTGTTGATTTTCTGATGCATTACGGGGATCTTTTTTTGGGAAAAACCACTGTTTTAGCAAAAGATACGCCTGGTTTTATTGCTAACAGGCTGGGAATCTATGCATTGATCCAAACCATTCGCGTTGCTGCCGAAATGGGTCTGAGCGTGGATGAAGTGGACAAGCTTACCGGTCCGGTTGCGGGACGTCCAAAATCAGGAACATATCGCCTTTCGGATGTTGTAGGCCTGGATACGACTGTTCATGTTGCCAATAATTTATATTCTTCGGGAGAGGGAAAAGATGAGTCCCGCGATGCTTTTATCGTGCCGGAAGTCATGCAGAAATTGTATGATAACAAATGGTTAGGCGACAAAACTGGACAGGGTTTTTATAAAAAAATAAAGGATGATAAAGGCAAATCCGTCATTCTTGCGCTGGATTTCAGCACACTGGAATACAAACCTTCCGAAAAAGTTAAGTTTGAAACATTAGAAGGCACTAAGGCAATTAGCGATGTCTGGAAGCGTTTTCCAGTGCTGGTTGCGGGCAAAGACAAAGCGGGCGAGTTTTACAGAAAGACATTCGCTGATATTTTCAGATATGCGTCCTTTCGAATCCCTGAAATATCGGATGAAATTTTCCGGATCGATCAAGCCATTTCGGCAGGCTTCGGCTGGCAATATGGACTTTTTGAAACCTGGGATGCGATTGGTGTGAAAAATATGCTTTCTATCATGGAAAGCCTCGATATGAAACCTGCAGAATGGGTTTATGAAATGATTGGCGCCGGTAATGAGTCGTTTTATAAAGTGGAAAACGGAAAGCGCTCCTATTATGACATTCTTTCAAAAGCATACAAGAAAATCCCTGGTCAGGATAGCTTTATCCTGCTTAGTAACCTGTCCAACAACATTGTATGGAAAAATGCAGGGGCAAATTTGTATGACATTGGCGATGGAATTCTGAACCTGGAATTTAAATCGAAAATGAACACGATGGGTTCCGAGGTGATCGAGGGAATCAATAAAGGCATCAGTCTGGCCGAGAAGGATTTCCTTGGTTTGGTGATCGGTAATGAGTCGAGCGAGGCGTTTTCTGCGGGTGCGAACCTGGCTATGTTGTTTATGTTTGCTATTGAACAGGAATTTGATGAGATCAACATGGTGATCGCGCAGTTTCAGCAAACGATGATGCGCGCCCGATATTCTTCCATTCCGGTGGTTACGGCGCCACATTCGCTGGCATTGGGCGGTGGTTGCGAGCTGAATTTACATGCAGACAAAGTGGTTGCACACGCTGAAACTTATATTGGGCTTGTGGAATTTGGTGTAGGGATTATTCCGGCGGGTGGCGGTACAAAGGAAATGGCGCTGAGATGTTCGGATATGTATCATGCCGGCGACACAGAGCTGAATATTCTGCAGACCGCATTTATGAACATTGCGCAGGCCAAGGTTTCAACATCTGCACAGGAAGCACGCGAAATGAATTACTTGCAAGATAAAGACCAGATCGTTCTGAACCGGTCGAGGTTGATAGGGGAGGCCAAACAGGCGGCGATGGATCTCGCGGAAAATGGATATACGCAGCCTAAACAGCGCAACGACATTAAAGTGCAGGGAAAAACAGGCATTGCATTGTTTATGGCGGGCATCGCACAAATGCGTTTGGCAAATTATATTTCCGATCATGACGCTAAAATCGCCAACAAACTTGCTTATGTCATTAATGGCGGAGATTTGAGCTACGCGCAGAATGTGACAGAGCAATATCTGCTAGATCTGGAAAGAGAAGCTTTTCTCTCGCTCTGTGGCGAAAAGAAAACGCTGGAAAGAATGCAAGGCTTGCTGAATGGTGGCAAACCGCCCCGAAACTAACTCAAACAGCGAATTCAATTTCTTCGAAAATTTTCAAGGGAATTATTGTTTGACCAATTAATGTTCTGCAGTTAGCAGGATATTCGGTGAAATGTTCGATATTTAGAATTGATCATCCCGAATTCGGGATGGAGCCGATTCGCCTATATGCTACATCGACTAAAAAGTACATTTAAGGAACAATGATTTCAAAAAAAGCAAAATACGCGCTGAAAGCTTTAAAGGTTTTAGCAGAACAATATGGGAAAGGCCCTGTCCTGATCTCCTATATTGCTGAAAAAGAGAAAATTCCAAAGAAATTTCTGGAAGCGATATTGCTTGACTTGCGTAATAATGGTGTTCTACAAAGTCAGAAGGGAAAAGGTGGTGGCTATCTGCTGCGTATTCCTCCGGGCGAAGTCAATTTTTCAAAGGTGTTGCGCATTATCGATGGCCCTATTGCCCCGGCTCTCTGTGTTTCCATGTTTTTCTATGGGAGATGCGATGATTGCAAAGATGAAGAAACGTGCAGTCTGCGCTCCGTTTTGGAAAGATGGCGTGATGCTAACCTGGCTGTTTTGGATAGGACAACATTAAATGATCTGCTTCAGGCCGAAAAGGCTGAGCATGTGCAACAAGCGGAGAATGTTCAGCAAACGGATGTTTTAACACAATTATAGGCGGTCATTGCGCACATACAAGCGTGTGTCGTCAAAGTCGCCAATGAATTTATAATTGCTTCGGATATATTGAAAAAGCGCAGGGTAACTCTCAATTCCCTGGGCTTTTTTGTTTTGTACCCACATACTATTTTTCCCCACGGCATCCAGCACAATTGCAGGCTTAGTCCGCTCAATGTCAGACAAATAGCGGCTCTTGTATTTCTCCTGCATTGGATGAAGGAAAATGGAACGTTCGGAATGGTTCTCCGCGGTGGCTTGCAATAGTTGCGCTTCAACATAATAAGCACATTGCCAGCCCCATACGGCCATATAATCGTCGGTTTTGCTGTATTTTTTGAGTGCTGAGACAACCGGGCTCTGTGCCAGTGTTCTTGCATTTACAGAATCAAAAGCATTCAGACGCCGCTCTTTTACAAAATGATATGCGTCATTGGAAACAAACCAGAGCAGAATAATCGCGGGGAATGCAACTGCCCATTTTTCAACTCTTGACAACCCGTAACCCGCCATCAATGTCCAGGGAATGATGCAGAAATTGAGATAATGTATAAAATCGTTTCCTGACTTGGTAACCGCATAAATGCTTGAAAATAATAACAGGAGAATGGTCACAGGCACAATCAGGTTCGTTTTACCAACGTTTGGCCTACGGAACATCTGATAAAATGCAATAAATATTGGAGCAATTAATGCTAATGTAAAGACTTGAAAATCAGGCGTTAATTTAAATATTCTCAAAAACTGACCCGGGATTTCCAAAAAACCTTTTCCTCCGGCATAGATTACGTTCCCCAGGATATAGAAGTAAATCAAATCGGAGAACACATTGAAAACCAATGTACAAATCAGTGTCAGGACCGGGAATGTAAGTCCTCCCAGCAACAGAAAAAGGATCGGTTTGAAGTCTTTTTTTGCTTTAAAACATTGATAACCAATCCATAACCCGGCAGCTGCTAAAACCAGCGCCTGTGGAACGGCTTGTAACTTAGCGAACGGAATTGCGCCGGCAGCTAATCCGAGTAGGTACAAGTTAGTTCTTTCATTACCAAGACTTTGCGTCGCTCTGGAAAGCAGCCAAACACAAATGGAAAGCAACAGGACGGGAAGCTGCTCACTCGAATAATGTACAAAGTCGATCTCCTGCGTAAAGGCCAGGAACAGCAAAGGAACCAAAAGGATTTTGCGAGCAACAGAAGCTCCAAACCAGTTTTTAAGGGAATAAAAAAGCATTAGTAACGCCCCGCCAGCACATATGAGGCCCATTGCACGCCCGGATGTGTAGTTGATCTGAAATCCTAGTAACCTTGGAATAACCAATAAATAATTGTCGAGCGGGCCGATGGTGGTGCCGTCAACTGATCGCCAGTAAACGGGATCTTTAAACAACGTGATCGCGTGGCTCAGCATCTGGCTTTCGTCAGGATTGAGCTCCCGGTTGAAAACGATGACTGGTAAACGCATGAAAATCAGCAGCAGAATGGCTGAGATAATGTAAATTCTGGTTGAAATGGGCCTGAAAAAAGCCGAGAAGACAACAAATGCCGCTAATGCATATCCTATAAACCAATAGATTGGCGGGGAGTTGTCGAAAGTGAGCATAGGCCTAACTGAAAGTGTCTACCTTTTCCACAAAATCGCGATAGTGAACGGCGGGAATGAAATGCTGCTGAGAGCGATATTGTAATACCATGAAAACCAAAAACAGCGAAATCAGGAAGGATTGGAGCATCAGGATCATTAATGTGCTCCCTAATGTGGACGCCCAGCCAGGTGTTGCGTTGCCGATCAATTTCAGAAAAATGATAAAAACGATGAATGCGATGGCCACACCGGACATAAAGATGGAAAATATCAGAATGCGGACTGCGGTGGTGTCAACCAACACTGAAATTGCGCTTAATCCGTGCAAAACGAGCGAAACGAAGTTCATTTTACTTTCTCCGGCAAGCCTTTTCGCGCGGTTCGTCAACACCGAATCATAAGGAATCCGTGACCGGATGATGCCGCCCGGATAGTTGTTCCATATCTCCGAAACGCGAACCAGATTTTGAAGTCGGTTTTGCGGAACAAGACTGAAATTGCCAAAAGTGATCACTTTTCCTGTAAGTAACTTGAAAAGCAATTTGTAAATCACATAAAAAGATCTGAAAAGCAGGTTTTCCGTGCGCTTGTTGCGTTCTGCAAAAATGATCTTGCCGGGTTCCTGTAATGATCTTGCTGCCAGCAGGTTAATGTCGGCCGGTGCATCTTCGCCGTCAGCGTCCATTACGATTACTTTATCGGCCGCCATGTGTTCTGCTACGTAAGATAAGCCAATCGCTATGGCTTTTTGGTGCCCGAGATTGCGATACAACCGAAGGACTTTTATTTCTTTTCCTCCGAAATTTGCGAATGGCTGCGATCTTTCCCGTGACGAACAGTCATCTACAATAAATAGCGTTGTATTTTTTAAGATCGGGGCATTCAGATCCGCGTTAATTTTTTGTATAAGCAGGTTCAGCGCCTCCCAGTCGTTGAATTGAGGAATTATAATGACAAAATTTTCTGGCATGGGGGAGGAATTTGAAAGCCTCCGAATGTTAACATTCGGAGGCTTCTGAAAGAATTTAAACGGTTTTTACTCCTAATCTTGAAGAAATACCGTCGTGAATTTGGGTCAATGTCTCAGTCAGGCCATATTCCCAGTTCCAGCCTGGGTAATGTGATTTGAATTTAGATAAGTCGCTCACATACCAGATGTGGTCGCCGATCCTGTTTGTTTCTGAGTATGAGTAAGATAACTTGTTTCCAGTAATTTGCTCGCAAAGCGCAATCGCTTCCAGCATTGAGCAGTTTGCGAAACGTCCGCCGCCGGCATTATAGACTTCGCCCGGACGTGGATTTTGATAAAAATGCCAGAACATATTCACAAGGTCGTGACTGTGAATGTTGTCACGAACCTGCTTTCCTTTGTAACCAAAAATCGTGTAATGGTTGCCTGTAATGGCGCATTTCATCAAGTAAGCGAGAAATCCGTGCAACTGAGCGCCGGAATGGTTTGGGCCGGTAAGACATCCGCCCCGGAAAACCGCCGTTTTCATACCGAAATAACGGCCATATTCCTGCACCATAATGTCCGCAGCCACTTTGGAAGCGCCAAAAACAGAATGTTTCGTATGATCAATGCTGTGTTGCTCATCGATCCCGTTCTCGAAATAAGGATGGTTCTGATCGATTTCCCAACGTGTTTCCAGCTCGATTAATGGCAGATAATTTGGATTATCACCATAAACCTTGTTGGTAGAAGTGAAGATGAATACAGCTTCCGGTGTATGCAAGCGCGTCATTTCCAGCATATTAAGTGTTCCGACAGCATTCACACCAAAGTCCGTAAACGGCTCTTTCGCTGCCCAGTCGTGGCTTGGCTGTGCGGCTGCGTGAATGATCAGCTTAATATCTGTTCCGTATTCTTTAAATATGGGTTCCAGCTGACTTACTTCACGAATATCAGCCGAGTAATGCTTGTAATTGTTGAATTGGTCCTGGATCCTGTTCCGGTTCCATTCCGTATTTCCGTCAGCGCCGAAAAAGTATTCTCTAAGATTATTATCAACACCAATTACCAGATCAAATTTATCCGCTAAAAAAGCAACCGATTCACTTCCTATTAGTCCGGCTGAGCCGGTTACCAAAGCTATATTCATGTTTTTGTGTACTTTTAATTGCCTGTTCTTGCTTATTAAATACAAATGTATCCTGCCTCGAATACGTAAAGTAAATTAAAATTGTTCAATTGTCACAACGTCAATGATTCAAAGGAGCTTGCCAAAAGGATTATACGCTGAGATCAATATTAAAATTGTTCAATACGATATAAACACTGTTTCAAAAAAAAGATATCCCCATTTCGGTGAGGATATCTTCAATATGTTGGCAGAATTATATTATTGTTTTACAACTGCACTCGTTGTGCCACTGTACAATTTTGCGCGGATATCGGCAACACGCGTTTCCAATTCCGGTTTTGCTTCGTATTTTAAAGACATTTGACGAGGCAATGAATCCGGGCTAACGCCGTAAACAAGTTCGTTGCCAGTATTCAGGTCTTTTTGCTCTATATGATTGTATTTCTGATAGTCACATGATGAAAGCAACGCAAGACAAGCAACAAATGCAACAATTTTATAGAATTTCATTTCTTTGATCGTTCATAGTAATATGGGCAAAAATAACCGTCATTTTCATAACCACCAAATCGACCCGGCTGAAATATTACTTTTTTAGCTGGGCCAGCTCGTTCCGGACAAATTGCATCAGATCAGTGATATGCTGCTCCGAGAAGTCGAACGGAATGTTGGCAGCCTGATAAATCTCACCAATCGTAGCTGTATAGCCGAGTTTCAATGCATCTAAAAATCCTTTAAGGCCTTTTGCAGGGTCCTGGCGATAATTTTTCCAAACGCCGATTGCTCCCAACTGTGCGATACCGTATTCAATATAATAGAAAGGAACCTCATAAATGTGTAGCTGCCGCTGCCACAGATATTTTTTATAAATCTCCAGCCCCGACCAATCCATCACTTTGTCGGTGAATTCTTCATAAATACGAACCCACGCCTCTGTGCGCTCAGCAGCCGAATGTTGCGGATTTTCGTACATCCAATGCTGGAATTTGTCCACCGTTGCAACCCAGGGAAGCGTTTCCAGAATAGATTCCAAATGCTGGATTTTAGCTCTTTTCAGGTCATTCTCGTTTTCAAAGAACTCATCCCAATAATCCATTGTGATCAATTCCATCGACATAGATGCAAGTTCTGCGACTTCGGACGGGGTATGTTTGAAAGAATTAAGTTTCAAATTCCGCGTAACTAATGAATGAACAGCATGGCCGCCCTCGTGCAGCAATGTGACCATATCACGCAGATTGGACGTTGCGTTCATAAAAATAAACGGCACACCAATTTCGTCAAGCGGATAGTTGTAGCCGCCCGGCGCTTTTCCCTTCCTGGATTCCAGGTCGAGATGTTTCATGGTTTTCATCGTGGTCAGGCAATCGCCCAGGAACGGATCCAGCCTTGAAAAGCAGCGGATTGTTTTATTCAGCAATTCTTCTCCCGTTGAAAACGGCTTTAACGGCGCCAGGCCCTGCGGATCCACTTTTGTGTCCCACGGACGTAGTTCATCCACATTCAAAGCCGCCTTCCTGCTCGCAGCCATTTCGTCCAGCATAGGCACAACCGCTTTTTTCACCGAGCCGTGGAAATTGAAACAATCCTGAGGCGTGTAATCGAAGCGGCCCATGGCCGCAAACATATAATCCCGGTAATTAGCAAAACCGGCATTTTTACCAACCTGATCGCGCAATGTTACCAGCTTGCCCAGCAATTCGTCCAGTTGTTCGTGGTCGTCATAGCGTCTGCCACTGATCGCGCGCCAGGCTTCTTCGCGAATGTTTCTGTCTGTGGATTGAAGGCGGTCTGCGGCTTTTTGCAACGTCATTTCCTCACCGTCCAATGTCACTGTCATGGCACCGGCGATGGCTCCGTAACGACGCTCTTCGGTCTGCATTTCGGTAATGAGTGGAATGTTTTCGTCGCGGAAGATCTCGATGGCTTTCTTCATACCGCGCAATGTGATGGCAAAGCCAGGCTCCGTCAATTCGCTCAGATATGGGCTGTCCACCACTTTTTTATCCAAAGCATTGCCATATTCAGCCAGTTTCGGCTGGATTTCTGTTATGAAAAACTGCAATGCATTGATCAGGCTCGTGTTAGCCGTGTCGCAAGTCTGCCGAATGTATCGCCAGGCGAAGTTTTCCGACAAATAAGATTCAATTTCACTGCGGTCCAAAAACCATTGCTGCAAATCCTCAGCAGAATTAATCTCCCTTGTTTTCAGATTTTCAAAAAACGGCTCTACATCTTCCCATTTTTTCAAATCAAATTCCTCTCCTATAAAAGCCCGTTTTCCCCGGGTTAGAACGTCAATGTTATCGGTTGTCATTTTTAAGAAGCTTATTACTGTTTTTTTTAAAGTTAATTTTTTAGCATCCAGGAATGTGCTATAACTTAATTTTTTGATCCCTTTTATGAGATCAATTCCTTCTAGAGATTTACGCTGCTGCTTCACAGTATTGGCAAGAAATCGGAGTCTCTCGGCCTTTGAAAGCCTTTGGCTGATCAAAATCGAGTTCAGGCTTTCTATATTCGATAAAATGGCCAAGTCATTAATGCTTGCCATATCCCTAATGTTCTCACCTTGTAAAACCCGCTGGGGATTGGCTTGTTTCCAGTCGCGTGCAGTACATCCCCACATAGCAATGTTTAACAAATCAGCTTCATCGGCATAAAGCAACCATTCCTTTGCTTTTGTGTAACCTGTGTGTGGGATAATATAGTTTTTGATCGCATCCGTATGGATTTTATAATTTGCCTTACAAAGAACTCTTTTCACATTCCATTCTAAATTGTACTCATTAGACTCAACTTCTTTTAATCGCTGGTGTTCCTTAACAATATATAATTGAAATACCGGACTAATCCACATGCCAAAATTGAATGCGATATCCTTGTGCGCATATGTTCCTCCATATCGCCCTGCCTTAGCAACTATCCCAATTGCATTTGTTTTTGCAACCCACTCTTTAACACTGACTTTAAAAGAATTAATGCCCGACTGGTTTCTAATTGCGGCGAATTCGCCATAATTAAAATCCGGATTGTACATTCCTTCCCAGGCATGCAGATATTCCAATGTATTGACATTTCTGAGCCAGTCGCTCACAAAGAAATCTCCATCCTTTGCCTTTACCATGTCCGTTAAGCATATGTAGTCTTCGGAATTGATGCTTAATAGGCCAATTTCAATGTTTTGAACGATTAGTTTAGTGTTTTTTGGCATGTGTATGTGTTTAAATTTCTAAACCGAATCCGCCCGTTGGGTTGTGTCCGTCAGATTATCGGTGATAACATTTTCCGTCTGATGAACGTTTGCGAAGGCGTATTCCATTTTGCTTCGGTCGAATTCTTTTTCATTGTTGGCCAGCCAGATCGTAGCCACGCCGTTTCCTATGAAATTTGTGATGGCACGGGCTTCGGACATGAATCGGTCGACGCCCAGAAGGAGGGCCAATCCTTCCACAGGGATCACTTTTATAGCCGTTAATGTGGATGCAAGCACTACAAATCCGCTTCCGGTCACACCCGCCGCACCTTTGGAAGTCACCATCAGGATGCCGATCAGCGACAGGATCTGCCCGAATGTAAGATGCACATTGAAAACCTGCGCAAGAAAAATGGTGGCCATGGAAAGATAGATCGTCGTTCCGTCCAGATTAAAGGAATAACCAGCAGGGACCACAAGTCCCACAACCGGTTTGGAACAGCCCATCCGTTCCAGTTTGACCATTAAGGAAGGCAAACCGGCCTCCGAGGAAGATGTGCCCAACACAATCAGCAATTCCTCGCGGATGTATTTCAAATAGGACCACAAGCTGATCTTATATGTTCTCAAAACAAGCCCCAAAACGCCGAAAATGAAGATCGCCATCGTGGCATAAACCGTTCCCATGAGCTTGGCAAGCGGTAATAATGTATCGATGCCATATTTCCCAATGGTATAAGCCATCCCACCGAACGCTCCGATAGGCGCGAAGATCATAACCAGGTGCAAAGCACGGAAAACGTATTTAGAAGCGAAATTCAGCCATTCCGTGACTTTTTCTTTGCCTGAATATTTGCTTAAAACAGTTCCTAACACCAATGAAAACAGCAGCACTTGCAGCGTAATGTTATCCAGGAAAAATTGCAACCAGCTGAAATCCTGCACCTTATTAGCATATACCGAGGCGTCGCCTTTTTGCAAATTGCTCGTTACGACCCCGTCGCCGGGCTGGATGACATTAGCAACCAAAATCCCCACAATCAATGCCAATGTTGTCACAATTTCAAAATAAATGAGCGCCTTGGCCCCGACTTTCCCAACTTTTTTCAAATCGCCCATCCCGATTATTCCCAATGTAATGGTCAGGAAAATGATGGGATTGATGAAGATTTTGACAATTGAAATAAAACCCTTTCCCAGGATTTCCATTTTTACGGCCTGCTCTGGGAAATAATGTCCCATTAAAGCACCGGCCGTGATGGCGGTAAGAACCCAGAAGGTGAGATTCGTGACTAACTTTTTCAATACGTTATGGGTCTAAGGCCAGGGCGGTTCGCGTAAGTTTTGAAGTTACGATAATAAAAGTCGGAGGAATTGTTTCCCGAATGGAAAAGTAAATTTTTCTTAATTATTTATATTTGGTCTAAATTATAATTTTATATTTGCCTCACACAACCGAAATACTTAAAAGACGAGAACACCTCCATGCAATCGAATAGTTTATGCCCGGCCCTGACCTTCCTTTTGCTGTTTTGCACGGCAATGGTCCATGCGGTGGCGGGTCCGGGACAGCGCATTGTTTCGGCAAACGGGACGCTGAGCGAGATTTTGTGTGGGTTGGGTTTGGAAAAACAATTAATAGGCGTGGATGTAACAAGCACTTATCCCGCTTCTTTGGAAAAAATCCCTAAAATAGGCCATAACAGGACCATTGCGGCGGAAGGCATATTAACATTAAACCCGGATGTTATCATTTATACAGACCAAAGTTTATTGTTGCCGGCAGTGGTAAGGCAGCTCAAAAGCAGTGGTAAAAAAGTGGTCGAGTTTAAACATGAATATTCCAGAGAAGGCGCTATTAAACTGATCCGGGATGTAGGCGCTTATTTCAATGCGACAGCACAAGCGGAAAAACTTGTGAAATCGCTTCAGGCTGATTTTACGAAGGTTAAAACCTCTGCATCACCCAAAAAATTGCTCTTTATATATGCAAGGGGGACGGGCACATTAATGGTTTCGGGGACAGACACATCGATTGATAAAATGATTTCGCTTGCAGGCCATAAAAATGCGGTGAGCGAATTTACAGAATACAAACCATTGACCGCCGAGTCACTGATAACCGCCAATCCTGACGTGCTGGTGCTGTTTTCAAGTGGATTGGAAAGCTTGCAGGGTATGGACGGATTGCTGAAAGTGCCGGGCGTTGCGAACACGAACGCAGGTAAAAACAGAAAAGTGATTTCTATGGATGGTCAGTTGCTAACCGGCTTCGGGCCGCGACTTGGCAAAGCGGCGTTGGAACTTTCGCAAAAAGTAAAATAGAATTGAATGTTGGCTGAAATCGCAAAGGAACCAGATCAATTAACGAATGCAGCATCAGTAAAACGACTGCAACTTCCGTCTTCGACGGGTAAGATGTCGTGGATCCTCGGTTCGCTTTTGTTTGCATGCGTGGTTTTTTCGGCCTGCACCGGAGCATTGTCCATTTCGCTGGCGGAACTTTGGGAAATCATTGCGCTGAAACTAGGCTTTATTCAGGAAACGCGGGTTGAGGAGCAGAAGTCCATCGTGTTTTGGGTGATCCGTTTGCCGCGGGTTTGCCTGGCAGTGCTGATAGGAGCGGGCTTAGGCATTGCTGGGGCATCATTGCAGGGGCTTTTCCGCAATCCTATCGCGGATTCAACATTAATCGGTGTGACGTCGGGTGCCTCGCTATTTGCTGTGTTCGTCATCATGCTTAATGTCAAATATTTCAGTGCATTAAATGAATGGGTCGGCGTGTACGGCATTTCATTTGTGGCATTTGTGGGCGCGGCTTTAACCACATTATTGGTTTACCAACTTTCAAAAATCACCGGCGACGGCGGGGTTACAACGTTGCTTCTTTGCGGAATTGCTATCAATGCTTTCGTAGGCGCTATGACCGGGCTGATGACCTATCTGGCCGATGACGCGCAGCTCCGTTCCATTACATTCTGGAACCTGGGAAGTTTAGGCGGGGCCAACTGGACGTCCGTGCTGGCCGTTTTACCATTTGTAGGCATTTCTGTATTTTTCATGCCTTACCTTTCCAAAGCGTTGAACTTGCTCGTGCTAGGCGAAAGCCAGGCGGGAAGTCTGGGTGTGAATTTGAAGGTTTTGAAGCGAAAAGTGATTATTCTGGCAACTTTGGGCGTTGGTGCGTCCGTTGCGGTTGCCGGCACAATTGGTTTCGTGGGACTTGTTGTCCCGCACATTATACGCACGGCATTTGGTCCAAACCATAAAACACTACTGATTGGCTCGGCATTAGCCGGTTCGATTGTGCTCACATTGGCAGACACGCTTTCCAGAACAATCGTAGCGCCGTCGGAACTTCCCATTGGAATTCTCACAGCATTATTGGGGACGCCATTCTTCCTCTACATTCTTTGGGAGCAAAAACGGAAAAGGTTATGATAGAGGTTCGTCATGTCGGTTTTGAGATGCGTAACAAATCCCTTTTAAAGGATATAAGTTTTAATGTCCAGCCTGGCCAGTTTTGGGCGGTTGTTGGCGCTAATGGTGCGGGAAAATCTACATTAATAAAAATACTTTCAGCCGAACTTTCTCCAACATCCGGTTCTGTTTTGCTTGATGGGAAAGATTTGAAAAAGCATAAATTGAGAGATCTGGCAAAAATGCGCGCAGTTTTATCTCAGCAAAATGTGATCAGCTTGTCATTTACGGTGCAGGAAATTGTGTTAATGGGCCGGTATCCGTTTTATGAAGTCGAGCCTACGCAAAAAGACCTGGAAATTGTAGAAGTATGCCTTAAAAAAGTGGGGATCGGCGCTTTAAAAAACCAGTCTTACCCAACACTGTCAGGCGGAGAGCAGCAGCGGGTGCAGCTGGCGAGGGCATTGGCGCAGATTTGGGAAATTAAAAACGGGGTTTTGCTATTGGATGAGCCTACAACGGGGATGGATCTTTTGCACCAGTTTGAAACATTTCACTTAGCCAAAGAACTCGCGGCCAAGGGTTTCTCGATTGTGGCTGTTGTTCATGATCTCAATCAGGCGTTGCAATATGCAGACCAGGTTTTAATGTTGAAGAACGGACGAAGTTATGCGATTGGAACTCCGGAAGAGGTTTTAAATGAGCGTATTATAAAGGATGTGTTTGGGCTGCCGGTGAAAATTGTGCAGTCCGAAAATTTGAGTTATCCAGTCATTGTGCCTGATGTGCCGATGGTTTCCATGGATTATTAAAGATCATTATAACAAAATATCAAAATGAAATCTACCCTGTCACCAGAAAGAACTGAGCTGAAAGAACGCTGGTCCGAATTCAAGGTTATCAACCCAAAAACCCGGATCCGGGATGCTGCGAAGGAACTGAACACCACAGAAGCAGAGCTCGTGGCCACCGGGATTGGTGAATATGTGACATTGCTGGCCGGAGATTTCCGCGAATTAATGAAGGAAATAGGCTCGCTCGGGCATGTAATGGCGCTCACACGCAATGATCACGTTGTGCACGAGCGGAAAGGTGTTTATGAGAAAATATCCTTTAATAACCATGTGGGCCTGGTTTTAGGAGAAGACATTGACCTCAGGCTTTTCCTGGGCGACTGGAAATTTGGCTTCGCTGTTTCTGAAAACGACCGCCACAGCTTGCAATTTTTCAACAGTTTTGGAGACGCAACCCACAAAATCTATCTTACTGAGAAAAGCAATAAAGAGGCATACGAGACATTAGTAGCCAAATATAGCGCGCCAGATCAGGGCATGAGCTTGCTAATCGCGGAGAAAACGCCGAAACCGGCTGAATCAGATACGGTTACTGAGATTGACAGGGCAGCATTTCAAGCAGAATGGCTGGCTTTGAAAGACACCCATGATTTTTTCACGCTGCTTCGGAAATACAACCTGACGCGCAAACAAGCATTGCGCAATGCTCCGGAAGGTTATGCTTACAGGATCACGCCGGAAAGTATGAAGACTGTTTTCGAAGCCGCTTCGGAAGAACAATTGCCGATAATGGTTTTTGTTTCCAACCCAAACTGCATTCAAATCCATACAGGCCCGATCAACAAAATCTTTGTTATGGGGCCCTGGTTGAACATTATGGATCCCGAATTCAACCTGCACCTGCGGCAGGATGCCATTGATGAGGCATGGGTTGTGAGAAAACCGACGGAAGATGGTGTCGTGACAGGCATTGAGCTAATTGACAAAGAAGGAACAATGTTCAATCAGTTTTTTGGAAAAAGAAAGCCCGGAATTCCTGAGCTTCCCGAATGGCCAGCGCTGATTGAGAAATCGGTTAGCCGGTTATAACGATTCGAATCGAATTCATAAAAAATTGAGTTAAGATAAAATTTCGCCATAGTAATTAAAAAATTTCCGGTTTCAATTGAGCCGGTTTTTTTTGTGCCAGATATTTTATTACAAATTTTCAAAAAGAAAAAATTTGTAAACATTCTCACCATTATAAAATTTTATTATATTGATTAACAACTATATACAGATTATTTCTGGAAACATTTAAAATATTAATGAGTAACAAAGTTTTAAAAGAGTTAAATTTATCATTCGATTTTTCTCCAATGTTCTTCATATAAAATATCCATGGAAACAACAAAACCTTCGCAAACTGCGCAAACCTACACAAGCGACGAGGCGTATCAGGCTTCTCTTCAATACTTTAAGGGCGACGATCTGGCCGCGCGAGTTTGGGTAAATAAGTATGCACTTAAAGATTCGTATGGCGCAATATTTGAGGCTACGCCGAATGATATGCACAGACGCATTGCGAAGGAAATTGCCCGGATTGAACAGCTTTATCCTAATCCACTAAGCGAAGACGAAGTGTTTGATCTGATCAAGGATTTCAAATACATTATTCCACAGGGAAGTCCGATGACCGGCATTGGTAACCCGTATCAGATTGCGTCGCTATCCAACTGTTTCGTGATCGGCAACAATGGTGCTTCCGACTCATACGGCGGCATTATGAAAATTGATCAGGAGCAGGTGCAGCTGATGAAGAGACGCGGCGGAGTAGGTCACGATCTGTCGCATATCCGTCCAAAAGGATCGCCTGTTAAGAATTCCGCGCTTACTTCCACCGGCATTGTGCCCTTTATGGAAAGATTTTCCAACTCGACCCGTGAAGTGGCTCAGGATGGCCGGAGAGGCGCATTAATGCTTTCTGTTGCCATCAGGCACCCGGATTCGGAGGATTTTATCAATGCGAAGCTAGAACAAGGCAAAGTGACCGGCGCCAATGTTTCTGTCCGTATCGACGATGAATTCATGCGTGCAGTTGAATCCGGGGAAACGTATAAACAGCAATATCCGATCAAAAGCACAACGCCAACGCACATTAAGGACATCGACGCGACAGCTTTGTGGAAGAAAATCGTGCATAATGCGTGGCAGTCGGCTGAGCCTGGCATTTTGTTTTGGGACACGATCATTCGCGAGTCAGTGCCCGATTGCTATGCCGATCTGGGTTATGAAACGGTTTCTACCAATCCTTGCGGCGAGATACCGTTGTGTCCGTATGATTCCTGCCGCTTGCTGGCCATCAATTTATTTTCATATGTCGATAAACCTTTTACCGGCGAGGCATCATTCAATTGGGGTTTATTCAAAAAACACGTCGCTGCTGCACAGCGCATGATGGACGACATTATTGACCTCGAACTCGAAAAAGTGGATGCAATACTCCAAAAAATAGACGAAGATCCGGAGGACGAAGAGGTTAAAAGAGTGGAACGCAACTTGTGGCTGAACATTCAAACCAAAGCAAGAGAGGGCAGAAGAACGGGCATTGGTATTACCGCCGAGGGAGATATGCTTGCAGCGCTGGGCCTGCGTTACGGAAGTGATGAGGGAACTGAATTTGCCGTTGAAATACACAAAACCGTCGCGCTCGAAGCTTACCGTGGTTCAGTTAATACAGCCAAAGAACGAGGTGCTTTTTCTATATTTGATTTGGAAAGGGAGAAGAATAACCCATTCATTCTGAGGCTTAAAGAGGCAGATGCGCAGCTCTACTATGAAATGCTGGAATACGGCCGTCGTAACATTGCCATGCTTACGATTGCGCCAACGGGAACAACGAGCTTGATGTCGCAAACAACGTCGGGTATTGAGCCGGTTTTCCTGCCTGTGTATAAAAGAAGGAGAAAGGTGAATCCGGGAGACAAAGACGTCCGCGTGGATTTTGTGGATGAAGTTGGTGATTCCTGGGAAGAATATGTTGTTTTTCACCACCGTTTTAAGGAATGGATGGAGGTTAACGGCTTTGATATCAGCAAGAACTACGCACAGAAAGAGCTCGATGACCTCGTAAAGAAATCGCCTTACTACAAGGCCACTTCTAATGATGTGGATTATCTGAAAAAGGTGAAAATGCAGGGCGCGATCCAGAAGTGGGTTGATCATTCGATCAGCGTGACCATTAATATGCCTAATGACGTAACAGAGGAATTGGTTGGCGAATGTTACATGGAGGCTTGGAAAGCTGGTTGTAAGGGAGTTACAGTTTATCGTGACGGTTCGAGATCCGGTGTCTTGATTGCAAACACGGAGAAAAAAGAGGAAAGCACCACATTGAATGCACCTTTTCCGACAACCCGTCCGCAAGTGCTTGAAGCGGATGTTGTTCGTTTTCAAAACAAAAAAGATAAATGGATTGCCTTTGTTGGACTTGTAGACAACCTGCCTTATGAAATCTTTACAGGTTTGGCTGATGACGAAGACGGTATTTTGCTGCCAAGATGGGTTAACGAGGGAGTGATCATTAAAAATCGTGAAGCCGACGGAAGTTCACGTTATGACTTCCAATACAAGAATACAAGAGGTTATAAAACAACGATTGAAGGACTTTCATACAAATTCAATCCCGAATATTGGAACTACGCCAAGCTGATTTCCAGCACATTGCGTCACGGAATGCCTATCGAAAAAGTGGTGGATCTAATCGGCAGCCTACAATTGGACGAGTCAATCAACACCTGGAAAAATGGCGTTGCGCGCGCATTGAAACAATACATTCCAGATGGAACAGAAGCCAAAAAGCAAAAATGCCAGAATTGCAATTCTACGAACTTGCTATATCAGGAAGGCTGCCTGACGTGCAAGGATTGCGGTTCTTCGAAGTGTGGGTGATGTTAATTTAAGAGCAACTTGTCAGCCTGAGCGGAGTCGAAGGCACGTTACCAAGGAGTAGCGCGCCTTCGACTCCGCTCAGGCTGACAAGGCCTTAGCCTTGCTAGACAACAAGGGCATTTATCCTCTTGACTAACAAAGTAATAGCCTTGATATAATATCAATGCGTATCTTCTACGACGCCCAGATAATTGAAAGGTGACAGTTCACGTAACTCTTCCCTGATTTTCTCAGAAACATCCAGTGTTTCAATAAACCGGGAAATCGAGTCGTGGGTTATCTTTTCGTTGGTTCTTGTCAGTTCCTTCAAAGCCTCGTAGGGTTTTGGGTAACTTTCGCGGCGCAGGATTGTTTGGATTGCTTCTGAAACTACGGCCCAGTTTTCTTCCAGTTCGGCTTTCAGGATTTCTCCGTTGAGTTCTACTTTACCCAGGCCTTTCAGCAACGAGTTCAGTGCGATTGCCAAATGTGCAAGTGGCACACCAATGTTCCTTAAAACGGTCGAATCCGTCAAGTCACGCTGCAAACGGGACACGGGAAGTTTGGCAGCAAAATGTTCGAATAATGCAGTTGCCAGGCCAAGGTTTCCTTCTGAATTTTCAAAATCAATCGGGTTGACCTTATGCGGCATTGCGGACGAACCCACTTCACCTGCTTTTATCTTTTGCTTGAAATAACCCATTGAAATGTACGTCCACATATCCCGGTTCAAGTCGGTCAGAATTGTGTTTAGTCTTTTCAGGCAATCAAAAGTTGCAGCCAGATTGTCGTAATGTTCGATCTGCGTTGTGTGACGGCTTCTTTTCAAGCCTAAACCTTCCACAAAATGATTGGCAAATGCCATCCAGTCGTGTTTCGGGTAAGCCACGTGGTGCGCGTTGAAGTTTCCGGTTGCGCCGCCAAATTTTGCGGAGTTTGGAATTTTATCCAGCATTTCCAGCTGACGTTCAAGCCTTTCCACAAAAACAAGGAACTCCTTTCCGACACGTGTAGGGGATGCCGGTTGCCCGTGCGTGAAAGCCAACATCGGTACATTTTTCCATTCGATCGACATTCTTTTCAATACAAAAAGAACCTGGCGGAACAATGGTTTGATCTGACGTTCGAGCGCGTCTTTGAGAGAAAGCGGGATAGCTGTATTGTTGATATCCTGCGATGTAAGGCCAAAATGGATAAATTCCTGGCAGGACTCGATGCCTAATTTCTCGAATTGTTCCTTTATAAAATATTCAACGGCCTTAACGTCGTGGTTGGTAACTTTTTCAATGTCCTTGATGTGCAGCGCGTCATCCTCACTAAAATCCTCATAAATTTTGCGCAGGGAAGCATAATGTTTCTTGTCAAATTCCGCTAATTGAGGCAATGGAATTTCACAAAGAGCAATAAAGTATTCGATCTCTACATAAACTCTGTAATAAATTAGGGCATATTCGGAGAAATAAGCAGAAAGCTCGGATACTTGCTTGTAGTAACGGCCGTCAACGGGAGAGATAGCCGTAAGTTGGTTTAATGACATGATTTTCAATACACAAATTGATTATCAGGCAAAGTTAGTAGAAATCGGCGTCGAAAATTGGTAAAAAATTCAGGAAATATTCTTTTTGGTATTGATGTCAGAAATTATGAAACTATTCGCATATTCGCTGATCCAACCTTACTTGTAACTTATGCAACCTTCACCCTTTCTTGGAGAATTAGTCGGAACGATGGTCCTCATTTTATTAGGCAACGGCGTCGTCGCCAATGTCGTTCTCAAACAAACCAAGGGTGAAAGTGCCGGCTGGATCGTCATTACAGCGGGCTGGGGATTTGCGGTTATGATCGGGATTTTTACGGCTAACGCTTTTGGAAGCGCTGCCGCACATTTGAACCCTGCTGTAACGATTGCGTTTGCATTCCTCCGTCAGGATTATAGTTTGCTGGCGAGTTATCTTCCGGCCCAGTTAATTGGAGCATTTCTGGGTGCCGTGTTGGTCTGGCTCCAATATTTGCCTCATTGGAAAGCAACCGAGGACCAAGGTTCAAAACTGGCTTGTTTCGCAACAGGCCCTGCGATCAGATCGTCCGGTTCCAACTTTGTCAGTGAATTTATTGCCACCATTATACTTATTGTGGGCGTCGTTGCCATAGGTTATGCGGGAACTTCTGATCCCGACCGGGGCGGAATTCCTTCTGGCGTGGCTCCTTACCTGGTCGGAATGCTTGTTTGGAGTATTGGATTGTCGTTGGGAGGCACCACGGGTTACGCCATTAATCCGGTTCGGGATTTAGGGCCGCGGATTGCGCACGCTATTTTGCCTATTCCTGATAAAGGCAGCTCGGACTGGTCCTATGGCTGGATTCCGGTTGCGGGCCCCGTTTTAGGAGCCATCGCCGGTGGTTTGATTTTACGGTTTTTCTACTTTTAATTACTCCACTGTTATTTTTCCGCCACCTGAATAACTGCGATATTCGCCTTGATACATCGCGTCCGCAGCGGCCGGGCCTACCGTGAATTCTCCTTTGGAAACAATACGGACTTGATAATAGAAGGTCTTGGCCACATTATTAGCAGTGGTAAAGAAATGAATCCGGTCATCGCGAATGTCCAGATATTCAGGGCTTGAAGCATTTTTTATCCACGGCATATCGCGTGGCTCAGTAATTCTTGGGTTTTCAATTTCAAAACCCGATGGAAGCATATCGGTTACCACAATGTTCTCAATCGGCAAGCCATTTGTGCTCGTCAATGTCAGCTTCACAACAATCAGATCGTTTTGTTTGAAAGTTTGCGCTGGTGCACCGTCGCGGGTGAGAAATTGTCTGCGAATGCTTAATCCCTGATCTTCTTCCGCATAAGCCCCGGTTGCAGACATTCCCTCCGACTGTGAGAACCAATACAGGTCACCCGAGCCTTGTGTCTGGATTGTGACTTTCTGATTGTCAATTCCTTTGGAAACTTTCAGCTCTTTTCCATTGAATGTCGCCAGATTTTTTCCATTGGCCGAAACCGTTGCGGTAACCGTTGATCCTGCTGTTTTTTTAGCCAATTTCCCTAATGCCAAAACCGAAAACGCAGCTTCCTGCGTATTCAGGGAAGCGGCTGATTGAACCGTTTTAGACAATTGGCGAGCTAAAACGGGTATTTGTGCATTGTCAGGATCTGATTCTATAAGTGTATTCAAAACCAATGACATATTCCGTAACGGAGATGAATAGCTGTTGTCGAAAACTTGTGTGCCGCTTTCCGGAACATATTTTTTTGGCAATAAACCATTGAAGTTCCTCGTGTCACCTGCCAGCTGAAACGCCGCAGCAAGCAAATATTTCGAATCCAATGTGAGCAAATGCGGATTCTGCTTATAGTAATTCATAGAAGCCCGGTTTGGCTGGCTGTTTAACGCCAGCACGTAAAGCGAGTATATCGCTTCTCTCCTTGCCACTGTTTTGCGGGATTGAGAGCCTGACGAAGGCTCATTTCTATAATTAAGTCCGTTAGCCGTGCTTGCAGTTACAATTTCTTTGTTAGCAGTGTTTCCGGTTTGTGTTTTCAGATAATCCAGTGCACGGCTGAGCGTTTTTGCATTGATTTCAAAGCCTGCTCTTCTTGCTTCCTCGAGGAAGTGTGCTGCATAGGCAGTTGCCCACCAGTCTTCCTGCGTTGAACCGGGCCACATCGCCAGGCCGCCATTAAACAATTGCAGCGATTCCACTTTCCTGATTGCTTGTTGCACATTCGTCATAGGATTGAAATCGCTGGCGCCACTTTTCACAGTGTAAACCGGTGCAGCCATCGCTTTGGCAAGATCCGCGAAATAAATTTGTGGGAATGCCTTGGAAACAGTCTGTTCCAGACAACCATACGGATAGCCAAGCAATGTAGAAAGCGCCTTCCCGCCGCCTTGTACCAATGGCGACCGGCTCAAAACAAGCTGACTTCTGCTGGTTGACGGAATAAACGTTGAGGCAAGGTTAATCAACCCCTGTTTCCCAGCCGCAATTTGACCAGAACTGCTGGATTTCAAAAGAGGTGATGCAGGCCGGACCGTAATGTTGGTTTGATTTGTGAAGGTTTCTCCAAATGCTGAAACCTTAACCGTAATGTTCGCAGGCCCGATGGATTGCAAGGCTTTCACGGAGAAAATGGCACGTGCCTCTTTCCCGGGCAGGATGGTCATTTTTTGAGTTAATGGAGCCGCTCCGGATGAGAGCGGGCCGCTAAGCTGCACAGAAACAGTTGCATTTGCCGATTTGCTTTCTGTGTTGCTAATGTTAACAGGAAGCGTCAGCTCGTCACCAGGACTCAAAAATCTCGGTAAGCCCGTGCTGATCACCACAGGATCTGCCACTTTCATATTTTTTGTTGCAGAACCGAAAGCATTGTCCTTATAAGCAACAGCCATGATTCTGAGATCTCCGCTGAACTGCGGCAAATTGACATCGAATGTAACTTCGCCGCTGCCATTGGCCGTCAACAAGCCGCTCCAAAACGATACGAGTTCCGTCCGGCCATTGCTCAAAGGATTGATCCTTCTTTCCAGATCGTAACCATCACCGCCGAAGCTGGATGAACCGCTGATGGTCAGTTCAGGAAATAATTGTGCATATAAATCATGCGTGGTTACTTCCAGAGCACATTTTTGGTAAAAATGGCCGTGGATATCGGGCGTTTTCGAGTTTTTGATTTGTAAAATTCCTTCATCCACAACCGCAAGCGTAACTTGTGCATTAGGAGCAGTTTTAATTTTGATTTGTTGTTTCGTTTTAGATCTGGATTTTTCAATTGCCGTTATAGCCATTGGCAATTTCCGATCAGGGTCTTCTACAAGAATTGGAATGAAACCATGCGCTACTGTAAGCGGCATGTCCGTCGTGTCGAAAGGCCGGATCAATGTAGCGGTGATAAAGACATTCGGCAAATGCTCTTCCTTTAAATTTAATGGCAGTTCCGCAGCCTTTTTTTCTGTTTTCAAAATATGTTGTTCCAGCACATTGTTTCGCTCAACCGTGACCAGAAGTTTTCCATCAAATGGTGTCTTGAACAAAATTTTAGCCTTTTCCCCGACTTTATAACTACTCTTATCGGTTTCCATCAAAACCCGCCCCTCATTACTCACCTCAAATGAAGAATATTGCGTGTAACCGTAGCCATATGCATAGAAGTGTGCGAGCGTGTAATGTTCCGCCCCCGGCCTGCGCACGCGAACCTCGTACTCTCCCGAAACCGTGGGCACGTATTGAATGCTTCCTTTACCTGTTTTCAGTTCTAATGTTGCGGAATAAACGATCTTTTCACTTTTTCTGGAAGTGTATTGCAATACGTCATATCGTTTCTCGACAACTGTTTGATATTCAAGCCGTACGACTTCTATTTTGGCGTTGCTTTTCTGCAAAGTGCCTTTGCTATTTACACCAATAATTTCAACCGGAACCGGTGCATTGGTTCCTACATAGGCATCAGGAAGGCGAATTCCGTAGAATGTTGGCTGTGTGAAAACATCAAATCGCTGCAAACGGTTGACCGGACGGCCATTTTCATCAAAAACGGTCACAAATATTTTCCCTTCCAGCACGCCGATGTCTTTCAAGCCAGCGGCAATAGGGAAACTTTCTGTTGCTTGTCCTTTCTCGTTGGTAACGCCCTGGCGGCTTTGTTTTTCAAATGCCGTTTCACCTGGAATATCAAACACAAATTCGGGGAAAGCAGCTACGGAAAAACCTTTTCTTTTAAATTGGGCATCCATTTGGTAAGTGCGGCTGCTGGCTGGCGGGCCGAACAAGTTGGTTGCCGTTGCGGTTAACGACACATTGCTTCCTGAAACATATTCCTTCCCAGCGCCGCTCAAATCGACTTTTATCCGGTCCGGCATAAATTCTTCGACGCTTACCGCATGCGAAGCAAGCAGAATATCATTACCATTGTAAACTTCCAGCACATATGTTCCGGTGAGTCCGGCCGCGTCAAGAGGAACTTCAATTTCAACTGCACCTTGCTCGTTCGTATTTTTCCGCCAGGTGCGATATTCCCGACCATTTGGCGTTACTATGCGCAGTTTAAGGGGAATTTCTTTGGCGCTATCCCATTTCTTTGTGCGGATAACGGTGTTGAAATGCATGGTTTCACCCGGACGATAAATATCTCTTTGTCCGTAGATAAAAGCCTGCAAACCGGACACGTTATCCCTCAAACCTTCCACTTCGAAGCGTGAAGTTTCAACTTGCGTGTCTTCTAAAATCAGATAATTGAAGTCTTCCTTAATGCTGGCAGTGAGCATTGCGATTTTAAACCCGGGCGCTATTTCGCTGAGCTTTTCAATGTGCGCAATGCCTTCGCCGTTCGTATTTGCCGTGTGAACAGTCTGATTGTTGTAGCTGATGAGCGTGATTTCCAGATCGCCAAGCGGTTCATTGGTTTTAATCGAATTGGCAAAAATCCACATTTCGTCTTTGCCTTGTTTCGCGATCAGGCCAATGTCTGAGATGGAGACGAGTTTGGTTGCGCCGAGATAAGCCTCTTCTTTTGAATTTACGGAAACGAGATAAACACCTTTCCGCTGATTATCTTCGGGTAATGCAACATTTAATGCGGCAATTCCTTTGTTTTTAGGCAGGTTTTCAGTTTCCACCGTTTTATCCACAATCACGTCGCTCAGCTCATTCTCCCGGTCGTCGCTGTAATTAAATGCGCCGGTTTCCACCCAATCATCGCCCGAATAGCCGTATTCGTTCCAGCGATTGTTGCGGACGTAGCTCAGAATGTTATTGGCATATAATTTTGAAATTTTAACCTGCACTTTAGGAATGTTCACAATCTGAACGCCGAGATTCTTAGAGCCTTTTGGCGTCATGTAAAGTGCTTTTTTATTAGCAAATGCAATCGAAGCGGGCATTTTTCCAAAAAACAGATCCTTGGAAGTCTCATCTTCCAGCAATGAGCCCAGAACACCTTTCAATGTTTTATTAATGAGCAAATTATAGGTTTCTGTCTCATTGAATTCACCGCGGATAATGAAGCCATTTTCGGTCGGCTCGGTCTGAACTGTAATTTCAGGATTTAACTTGAAGCCGTTTGCAATGCTTTCCTTGTCCAGTTCCTGGGTTGTAACAATACGCGCAAAACCTGAGTTATTTTCAAAACCTGTTTTAATATCAACGATTTCTAGGTGAAGCGGCGAGGGCAAACTGGCACTTTTGGTAATAGCTTCCTGGCTTATATAAGAGGTGTTTTGAACTTTCAGGCCTTTTTCAATGGTAATATTGACGGGGAGCGGATTGTTATCGACCTTTCCGGGATTGCTGATGGCAAGTGTTACAGTATGCTCATTTGGTGTTGGTAATACTTTGTAATCAAGTGACTTATTATCAAGCGTTACTTTCAGTTTTTCAGCAACATTCTGGCCGTTTACCGGATAATTGAAGATCATTCTTAATCGCGCTTCCTGCTTGCCGCTTTCCTGGGAGAGTGCCCACCAGCTTTCTGTCTCAACCATTTGAAGATAAGGCGTATGGAAATCCAACGGATCTTTTGAAACCGATAATTTCGTCTCTTTATCAACCTTTTCAATCAGCTGATCGGTTAGTTTGGCTGTATATTTAGTAGCGGCACCAAATCCGGAGACGGGTGAGAAAACGAGTTCGTTCGGTGCTGACCATTTGAATTTTCCGCGGACTGCGGGCTCGAACTGCACATATTGTGTTGAATCCCAATCATTTAGTTCGCTTTCAGGGACAATGTCCTTATTGAATGTAAAAACGAGGTTTTGGGACTGACTGATTTCATCTGTAAAGTTGGTCCCGGCAACGCGGATTTCGTTAAGAGAGGAGCAACTGTTTAAGATTATTGAAGTAAAAAGGCACAAAAAGATTGCAATAGCAGAGGTCTTTTTCATAATCACGAAGGGAGTAAACGTAGGTGAGAACACACGTAAGAAACGAAAAAAGGACGGCCGTTCTGAGCCATCCTACGAATATAATTTTAGTAAAACCCGCAAGCCCATTTAATTGAGCAAACGGTAGGTTAAATGTTTTTTCGGTTTACATTCAGAACTGCTTCATAACCTCGTTAATGTCTTTTGCTCCCTCATAAAAGGAGAGTAACCGGGTCAAAATGCCTTCTACAACCGCGTCGGGGCAGGAAGCGCCGCATGTGAGCATAATGCGGGCCGGTGTGTGTTGCGGAAGATAGTTTTCTGTGACTATTTCCTCTTTGGAGTGCATATTGAAATGCCGGATAAGCTGTTTATCCAGGATTTTATTCACAGATTCGATAAAATAGGTCGGGAATTTTTGTTCGCAAAGCTCTACTAAATGCGTGGTATTGGAGCTGTTATAACCGCCTGCAACGATCACCAGATCTGCCTCATGCGTAAGCAAGGCATAAGTGGCATCCTGGTTATCATTAGTCGCGTAACATAATGTGTCGCGCGTGTTCGCGAAACGATCTTCGACCTGCTCCGGGCGAAGACTGTAATGTTTGATCATCACATTTTTCAAAAAATCGGCAATGCCTTGTGTATCAGAGGCCAGCATGGTTGTTTGGTTCACCACGCCGATGCGCTGCAAATCTTTTTCGGGATCAAAGCCACTGGAATACTGACCTTTAAAATCTTGAAAAAATTGCGCTGCTGGCAACGTTCCCTTCATATAGTCAGCCAGACGTTCAGCCTGCGTCATATTTTCGACCACGACTGTCGGGGCATTTTCTTTACTGTGCGAAAATGTTGCGCGTGTTTCTTCGTGATTGGGTTTGCCGTGGACAATGATCGTGTAATTTTTCTCCCCGATCTGTGCCGCGCGGTTCCATACTTTTTCTACGAAAGGGCAAGTTGTATCATAAACATAGGCGTTAATGCCCAGTTCCGTTAGTTTTCGTTGGTTTTCAACCGTTGTGCCAAACGCTGGAACGATCACAATGTCCTCAGGTGTAAGCGCTTCCCACGGAATGAGTGGATTTCCTTTGGTATCCATAATAAAACGCACGCCCCGATCCACCAGGTCACGGTTCACGTCCGGATTATGGATCATTTCACTGAGCAGGAAAATCCTTTTATCCGGATTTTCGGCAATCGCTTTGTAGGCAATGTCAATCGCATTTTCTACCCCATAACAAAACCCAAAATGGCGTGCAATCAGGAACTGCACCGGGCCAAAATCCAGCAATGTAGGCGCATAGTCACGTTTCAGCTTATCATTTTTACGACGAAATTCCTTGATCGGCGTAATAATCCTGCTCCGGTAAAAATCAGGAATGTTGAACGTTTTCATTGACTAAATTGGTAGATTGCAGTTAACAAATTAGGCTATATTATGACCAATAATCAAAAATATACGCGCCTTTTTTAAGAACAACGGTTGACCCAACATTGTTCGGACGACGTTTCCGGAAAATTTTTTTCCTGTTGATGCAACATGTAGTCTCATCTACTGTCCTTTATACAGAACGTTCAAATATATATTAGCCTGCTGCTTGAAAACACAATTTTACCCTGACCGGCACGTCGAACTGGTGGAACGTTGTAAACTCGGTGAGCGCAAAGCGCAATACGAGCTGTACAAGTCGTATTCCAAAGCCATGTTCAACATTTGCATGCGGATATTGAATCATTTGGGGGAAGCAGAGGACGCTTTGCAGGAGGCATTTGTGGATGCTTTTACGAACCTCCACCAATTCAGGCAGCAGTCGACATTTGGTGCTTGGTTGAAACAAATCGTCGTAAACAAGGCGATTAACCACATGCGGAGCCGGAAAGTGAAGTGGGTGGAGATTGAAGAATGGCAGGAAACGATGGAAGACAGCGACCGGAATGACAATTATTTCGGAATGGATGAGCATGAGACAAATCTGGAAGTGGAGCGGGTGCGCAACACGGTTCAGAAACTGCCGGATGGTTATAGAGTGGTGCTAAGCCTTTACTTATTTGAAGGCTACGATCATGAGGAAATAGGAGAGGTGTTGGGGATCAGCGAAACCACGTCACGGACCCAATATATGAGGGCTAAAAGAAAGCTTACGGAAATGCTTTCGAAATAGTTATAGCAAGCTGGTTAAACTTAGTTGGTTCATTTTCATCTAAATGATTACGGATTTGAGAACATTATTTACACATGACAAGTTAATGAATCTATGAAAAATTCTTCTGATAAAAAAGATCGATTGGAGCGGTTTGTGCGAGATAACAGGGATGGATTTGATACTTTCTTACCGCAGGATTCTTTATGGAGCCAGATCGATAGCAAATTACATAGCGAAATTCCGATCGTGCCAGAGCAGTCCAAAAAAAAAATTAGGCGATTAAGCAGCCCTTATTTTGACTGGCGCATAGCGGCCGGTGTGTTTCTGGCCCTGGGAATTGGGTTTTTAGTTTACCTCAATAATGAATACGGCATAACCCGCGATCCGCGTGTGGCTCTCAAAGTCCCCACCTATGCCCGTGAATTCAATACGTACAATGTTGCAATAGACCAGAAAAGAGAGGAGATCATTAAGCTCGCCAGGAATAATCCGGAGTTGTACAAAGATTTTTCTGCTGATCTGGCGAGTCTGGAGGTGAGTTACCAAAACCTGCGTTCCAACTTATCAAATGCTCCTAACCAGGAAGCATTGCTGGAAGCGATGGTCCAGAACTTACAATGGCAGGTTGACCTGCTCAACCAACAATTAGAAATTTTGCAACGCATTAACAAAGTAAAAAATGAAGACGATAAACAAGTCGACAGCGCACCTGTTATTTAGCATGATGATCATGCTGCCACAGATGTTGCTGGCAGTAAACCCGGATCCGGAACAAAACGGGCTCGTGGAAAAGAGAAGGAATATTGTAAAGGTTTTTGATGTTAAAAACGATGATCAGCTGGTCGTCGATAACCAGTTCGGTCAGGTAAAAATCAATCTGTGGAATAAGGAAGAGATTAAGGTTGAGATCATTGTAACAGCCAATGCGCCCACGGACGGTCGGGCTTCTGAATATCTGGGTGCCGTTAAAATCGACGAAAAGCGGATTAAAAACCAGATCAATCTGACCACTCATATTGACAGAAGCCAGTTCGGGAATAATGGCTGGAATAACAGAAAAGGCGAAAAGAATTTCATTCAGATCGATTATACGGTTTATATGCCAAAAGAAAACGCGCTGATCGTGCGTAATAAGTTTGGCGACACGGATATTCCTTCATTCCACGCGCCGCTGACTGTTGATTCCCGCTATGGAAATTTTGTTGCCAATTTGCTGGACAACGCCGAAAATATCATAGATGTGCGCTATGGAAGTGCTAAAATCGGTAAAATGGATGGCGGAAAGCTGGAATGCCAGTATTCGAACTTGAAGCTGGATATGGCTAAAAAGGTGTTTATTACCAATAAATTCGGTGAACTGAACATTGGCGATGTTACCAATCTGGATGCGGACATTGATTATTCCGGCGCAAAAATCGGCACGATGCGCGGTTCGGGAAAGATTAAGCTGAATTACTCAGGCAATTTCAAGATCGACCAGCTCACCAATTCTGCGGAAAACATTGATATTCAGGCATCTTACTCCTCGATTATCTTGCCGGCAGATGCTAACCAGTTCAATGTGACGGTTACTTACGGGAATTTCAGTTATCCTTCTTCAAACGTCAATTTTTCCATGCAGCCATCTAAGGATGATAAGGCCTACAAACAGAAGCAATATCAGGGAAAAGTCGGCACCGGATCTGGAACCAGAATTACCGTTGTATCGCGGTTTGGAGATGTTAAGTTGAAAGATTAAGCAGCTTTTAATAAGCTATTTATCTTCAACTAACACATTGTATCTGAAATCGAGCGGATCGAAAACATCAAATAACTTTTCGATAAACTCCGGATCATTAATGTAGAAATTCAGCAGATTATCATAGCGTTCCTGGGCGATTCCGTTCGGGAACAGCTTGTTTTTGAGGCTTATCAGTTGCACAATTTCAGACTCGTGATTGCGCTCTTCGGCTTTGATAATGCGCTTTTCCAGATGTTTTAAGGAATTTAGCAATCGCGTTTGCTCTGCTTTAACGGCACCATACATGGTTTGGTCCACGGCCGTTGCTTTATCTAAAATTGCTTCAAAAATATTATCAAAGGCATTTTTCTGATCTTCGAGGCTTAGTATATGCTCCGTATTTCGCTCAACGAAAGTTTTTTTCAAGGCAACCTCATCCAGAAAAAGGTCCTTATAGTCAATCCTTAATTTCTGCACCTTTCTGCCTTGTAAATTATTAAGATACAATGCAAAGTTACGGGGCATCAACATAGGGAAAGGAACATTGAAATGCTCAAAAACACCTTTCAACTGCATCCAATACGGCACTTCCGACGGTCCGCCTATATACGCAAGATTTGGCAAAATAACTTCTTCGTATAATGGTCTGAGAACGACATTAGGACTGAAAAGTTCAGGATTTTTTGAAGCCAGGTCCAGTATTTCGGATTTTGTAAATTTGATATCCGTATTTAAAACCTGGAATGCATCGCCGTCACGCGTAATGCGCTCGCGAAGTCCGTCGGCCAGGTAAAAAAGGTTGATTTCTCTTGCGTGAAGCGGTGTGTGGTAACCCAGTGCATTGAGTTTGCCGGTGGTTTCTGTAACCAGTTTTTCCGAAACAGAGTCGGTCAATTCTTCCTGAATTACCGGAAGGAAGTGGCGTTTTAAATCTGCATTGTCTGCATCAAGCGTAATTAAGCCTTGTTTCCCGAATAATTCGTGCATATAACATCGAACGGCATTGGCAAGCGTGGTATTTTCCAGGTAAGCCTTCGCAAACAGAAGCGGCTTATCGGGCATTTGCTTGATAATGCTTTCCAGTTCTTTCGGATTCAAGCGGCCAACGGCTCCTTTATGTTCGCCGGTCCATTTATGCGTTTGTCCAAACAGATGAAAAGCGGCAATCTCCTCAAAATCGTGATCTTCCGAAGCCATCCAGTAAATGGGCACGAAGTTGTACTCCGGATAGGCCTCTTTCAGTGCTCGTGCGAGCTTCACCGTCGTTACAATTTTGTAAATAATGTAAAGCGGCCCTGTGAAAATATTAAGCTGGTGGCCCGTCGTAACGGTGAATGTATTTTCCTTTAAAAGGATGGAGAAATCAGGAAGATAGGGAAGTCCCGTATATTGTTTTTCTAAAACATCGACAAGCGTTTTGCGCTTTTCAGTATCAAAATTCTGTTTGCTGATGATCGCCTCTTTTGCGTTTTCCAATGTAGGATAAATACTGTAAAACGGTTTCAATGCAGGTTTTTGATCGAGATAATCAAGGAGTAATGCAGGAAATTGGCCCGTTGTACGAAGATCCAGGGAATGCAGGGTCATGAAAGGTGGTTTTTCAGTAACTAGTAGAGAATCCAACGTAAATTATTTAGCGATATTTTATTCAAACAAACTGATATCCTAACGTGAAAACGGAGGACTTTGGTTTCCCAAAATTGCGCATTTTGGGGTAGAATAAAAAACCGTTCATCACAACAAAAAAGCCGGACCTGATACAGATACGGCTTTCATTAATTCATTTGGTTTTCAGTTGCGCAGGCTTCAAGAACATGACTTTTCGTCTGAACTATCCGCCTGAGATATCTTCTATTTAAAAAACATAGTCGTTTTTGGCAATCAATTCGTCAGCGACCCTGCGGCGGGCGTCTTTGAGGTTAACCGGTTCAATTTTCGTGAATCGTTTCAATCCCATGAGCATGACACGCAACTCTTCGCTTTCTGCAAAACTCGTTATAGCGGCTCTGCCGGCACTATTTACTTTCTCAACAGCCCGATGCAGATAAATGATGGCCATATCCTCATGCAGCTTATTGGCCTCCGTTCCCAGCAAGTCAATCCGCTTTTCAACACGCAACAAAATTGATTCTGCTGCATAGATTTCAATGACCATATCGGCCAGGTTCATGATAATTTCCTGTTCTTCCGAAAGCTTCATCATAAACTTCTGCACCGCCGCTCCGGCAACCATTAATGCAGCTTTTTTGAGATTCTGGATCACCTTTTTCTCGGGGGCAAAGAGCGTTTCATCTTCACTAATACTAAAATCGGGAATGGACATAATTTCTTTTCCAACCGCCATCGCAGGTCCCATCAGATCGATCTGGCCTTTCATCGCGCGTTTCAAAAGCATATCCACGACAAGCAGTCTGTTAATTTCATTGGTTCCCTCAAAAATCCGGTTAATGCGGCTGTCACGGTAAGCGCGGTCCATGGGTGCATCGGCTGAAAAGCCCATTCCGCCGTAAATTTGCACACCCTCATCCACCACATAATCAAGCACTTCCGAGCCATGCACTTTCATAATGGCACATTCAATGGCCAGTTCTTCGAGGGCTTTCAGCTTGGATTCGGCATCCGACATTCCTTTTTCCTGGAAAGTAGAGATTAGGTCATCGATATTTTGTCCAACCCGGTAAGCCGCCGATTCCGTTGCGAACATTTGCGTAGCCATTTCGGCCAGCTTGTGCTTGATCGCACCAAATTGCGCTATCGCCGTTCCGAATTGTTTTCTTTCGTTGGCATATCCTATGGCTTGTTGGGTTACCTTTTTGGCACCGCCCAACGCCGCAGCAGCCAGTTTTATCCGGCCAATATTCAAAATGTTCACAGCAATCTTGAACCCGTTTCCACGCTCCGAAAGCATATTTTCAATTGGAACCAGGCAATCGTTAAAGAAAATCTGGCGCGTATCGGAGCCCTTAATGCCCATTTTATGCTCCGGCGCATTCATGGTGATCCCGCCAAAGGATTTCTCAATGATGAAAGCGCTGAGGTTTTTATCAGCCTGCCCATTTTCTTCAATTTTGGCAAAAACAATAAAAATATCCGCGAAACCGCCGTTTGTAATCCACATTTTCTGGCCTGTGATAGAATAATGCTGGCCGTCGGAAGTAAGGATCGCTTTGGTTTTTCCGGAGTTGGCATCCGAGCCAGAATCTGGCTCAGTCAGGCAATATGCTGCTTTCCATTCGCCCGTCGCGAGCTTGGGAAGATATTTGCTTTTTTGTTCGTCGTTGCCGTAATATAAGATAGGCAATGTGCCAATGCCCGTGTGTGCCGAAAGTGCGACGGAAAAAGAGTTTCCTGCGCCAGTGGCTTCTGCAACCAGCATGGAAGTGTTGAAATTCATACCAAAACCGCCATATTCCTCCGGAACCGCAGTTCCCAGCAAACCCAATTCACCCGCCTTATCCATTAAACCGGAGATCAGAGCAGGACTTTTTGCATGATCGATTTCATCCAGGATGGGCCAGATTTCCTTGCCGAGAAACTCCCGGCAAGTGTCTGCAATCATACGCTGTTCTTCTGTAAACTCCTCAGGAATAAAAATTTGTGAAGACGAGGTTTCTTTAATCAAAAATTCCCCTCCCTTAATAGACGTCTTGTTCGCTTCTGCAACGGCCATGTTCGTTAATCTTTATTGATGACTAAGGTTTGAATTAAGGTATGCTTGCATACTACTTTGTGTATTGCAAATATAAATCATTCGCATTATTATGCAAGCATACCTTTCGCAAAAATCGAATGAGGAGGTTTCCTGATTTTGAAACTTATTTTTTGAAGATCTTAAACTGTTTTAAAAGCGCGCCGTTGGCATGCAAGCGGACAAAGTAAATGCCTGACGAAATGTGCAACTTGGATAAATCAATGTTCGCCAGGTCGTCGGAGACGGTGACAAACTCCTTTGGGAAATCGATTCTCTTGCCAGAAACCGTGATCAGCTCGTAAGAAATATCATTGGCGATGAGGTCTGCCGGGAGTTTTACATTGAAAACACTTTCCACCGGATTTGGGAAAAAGCGCCAGTCTTCCAGGTCTTTGGTAATGTTAATGGAGTCGCCAAACGAAATACTGAACTGTATCGAATTAGTAACGATCACGGAATCCTCTTTCGTGGCAGTAACGGTTAATGTGTAACGGCCTATGTAAGGCGCAAACCCGCTTGCATTTTCGTAAAGGGCAAATGGAAATGTTTTGGTTTGCGATTTCTTGTTATATGGACCGGATAGATCAAAATCAACTTTGTCATATTCAAAATTTCCGTAGGCGAAAATGTTCAGTAAGGACGGCAGTTCGCTGTAAGGAATAACGTCGTCGCCCGAGAGCTTCCTGATCACGCGTTGATCGACTTTGTTACCGCCTTGAACAAGCTCGAAACGCACTTCCGGGATCTCGACTTTTAAGATAAAAGGCACTTCAACATACGCACCAGCATTGTCATAAGCCCTGATGATGAGTCTGTATTCACCTTCTTCCGTAGGTGTCCCGGAAAATACATTCAGCTGAAAATTGAGCCATGAAGGCCGGTTTTGTAATGAAATGGACGAAATATAGCCATCCGGATCACCAAAAATTTCAGTCGGTAAGATGTAATTAAATGGCATGTTTAGCTGCGCATATTTCACTGGAAGCGAGCTGCTTGCATATGGTGGCGCATTCAGGAATTGTGGCTCCACGACTTTAATCGTAAAGTAGGTTTCCACAAACGCATTCAAGTCGTCATAAGCTTTGAAACTGATCCTGTATTCACCCAGCTTTGTAGGTGTTCCGGTTAAAACGCCATTCGCAAATTTAAGCCAGCTTGGAAGTTCGCTCGCTTCAATTTTGGTTACCTCGCCATCCGCATCCTCAAAAGCACCGTCGGCAATGGGCAAGGAAAATGGCTTGTTGAGCGCGATCGTTTGGTTTGAGAAATTAGCGTCAACTGTCGGCGGTTTGTTGGCGTTTTCGCGCGTATCCACACGAATGGTCAAAAATGCTTCCGTTGTGCCACCTTCATCGTCAATCCCTTTTACCTGGATCCGGTAATCGCCTAATGTTGTTGGTCTGCCTCTTAGCTGGCCATTTTCAAAACTCAACCAGCCCGGCAATGCCCCAACTTCCATTTTGACGATTGTTCCGTCGACATCTGAAAATGTATCAGTCGGCAGTCTGAAAGTGAAATCTTTGTTAACGGCAATGATCTGCATCGGCACCGGGCGGAACACATAAGGAGGATAATTAGAGGCATCATTCCAATATTCGGGTGCCAGAATGTCCTCGTTCATGCTAATGTAGACCGGTTTTGGATTCGCGGGATCGGCATATGCGCGTTTTCTCCATTCGTCGAAAATAACATTGATCGGCCCGCCTTTTTCCACGGCAGCTGAGAGCCTGTAACTTACAGAATCCCTGTAAACGATTGGTTTCATCGCCTGGGTTACCCACGTTTGGGCTGCTTGCCGCAAAAATGGCTCAGCCCTGTTCATCGTTCCTTGCTGCGAAGCCACAACCGCAACGACATTCGCGCCGTGTTCGAAATTTTCGTTGATTTGTTTTAAATGAGCATTGTTATCAAATGCAGTGTTGATAAACAGTTCATTTGCAGCGATAAAATTGGCCGGAGCCGCACTTTTAATAATGTCAACGGACCATCTGTGATCATGGCTGGCGAGGTCATCATTGATTTTAATTCCATCCGCTTTTTCGTTCAGACTTCTGAAACCCAATGTCCCGCGCACATTCGAAGGCTTGTCAAAAACAGAGCCATAATCTGATACGAACTTCACATTCGGATCGACAGATTTAACTGTTGTGATCATTTGTTCCGTAAAGCGTTTCAGCACCAGGTGACGGTAAATGTACCAATCCTTTCCGGCGCGCTGGCGGAACGTTTCGCCTGGCTCCCAGGGTGTTGCGGGCGGCAGCACGTCTTCATAACTCTTATGTTCTACGCCCCAGAGATAGTTAAGCCGTTGCAGTTTTTTATAATGTGTTTTCAAAAATTCACGGAACCCGGTAATCATGGATCTGGAATAATCATAGACCGCAGGCCCTTCTTTGCCATTTTCAATCAATCCGGCGGGATATTCACCTTCTTGCGTGCCGGTTGTGGTGATCGAGACAAAAAGTAGTTGTTTATTGGTTTGAAGATGCTTGTAACGGGTAACCGTTTCTTTTACAAATGCCTGCGCTTTTGCTATAACAGGCTGATTATCAAATCCGAATGAAGTATCCTGATATCCGCTCAAAACCGGCTTGCCGGTAGAGCTCTGATGGCTGTCCGACGGCTCCCAAAATCCTTTAATTCTTGTGCTATGCCTGCCGAGGTGAATGCGGAGTGCCACTTTCATACCAAGATCCGTGGCCGTTTTAACCTGCTGGTCGAATTTGTCCCAAAGTGGCTTGTCGGTGGGCGAGTTGTAATAAATTTTATCCCAGGGAATGGTCAGATAAACTGCATTCATTCCATACGCATGTGCTGATCTGATCAGATCGAGCTCGGGTCCCTGCTCATCTTTGTCCAGCACATTGAGCAACATTAATGCAAGATAACGCTGGTTGTCCGCCTCAGTAGGCGCCGGACTGGTCTGAGCGTGAAGCGATTGAAAAGAGATAGTCCAAGCCAAAACCACAAAGAAAACCTTCGTGAGCAGTTTAGACCCGTACGTAGAATTGTGCATGCTAATAATTTTTATCAATTAATGTGATCCAATGATTGTAGCCATTATCGATATTGAACCGGCTCGCAACCTCAATGCTTTTTTCACTGCTGGTAACCGTTTCGCCGCGCATGATGGAGCGGATCGCTTTTACCATTTGTTTTATACTAATATCCTGGGTTACAATCCCCATTCCTTCTTTTACAAATTCAGAAACACCGCCCGAGGGAAAGGAAACAATCGGTTTACCGAGCAACGCAGCTTCAATCATCACCAATGGAAAAGGGTCTTGGCGCGATGTCAGTAAAAACCCATTTCCCATGTTAAGGTAATTATAATAATCTTCTTTTTGCTTCCCTACGAGGTGAATTTTCGTTGCCGATTTCGAATTCTTGCAGCGCTGTTCGGTGTAATAAACCAGCCCGTCGTCAATGCTGGCGCCGACCCATATCAGATGAACGTGCGGATCATTCAGTTCTTGTGCAAGATCAGGTAACATGTCAAAACCTTTTCTTTCTGACGTCATTCCCGACAAAATCCACACAAAATCATCTGCAGGAATGCCCAGCGCACGTTTCAACTCGGCTGTTCGCTTTTCGTCTTTTTTTACGAGGGTGTGATCAATAAAAGAATAAAGCAGCTCCACATTCTTTCCACCCGCATCTTTGATGGGCTCACAAGTTGTTTGCGAGCAACCGATAAGCAAGCTTGAATAGTCGATAATGCTTTTAAAGTCGGGCGAACTTAAATAGGTGTAGGTCAATGGCATTTCATGAAAATGCGTGATCACCGGAATGGAAAATTCTTTTGCAACGACGATCGTTTCAGGCATCATGGTGGTGTTAACGTACCAAAAATCCGCCTTGAAATCTTTTGCCAGCTTTCTTAAATATTTTAATGTTGGATGGATCCCGAGGTGAAAAGAAATCTTTTCTACCATATTGAAAGTTTTGGGCGCTATAAAAACAGGAATATCCGCAGGAAATTCTTTCAATAATTCACCATTTGCAAAGCTTACTATTCCAATGTCGAACCGGCTCCTGTCGATTTTTTTTACGATGTAGAGGAGCATCATTTCTGATCCCGTCCGGGTGGCATATGGAGTAAAAAAGAGGATCTTTTTCTTAACGTTGTTCATGTACAGCTGTTAGCAGATCAATATTTTCTTCGGGCTTTATTTTATATAGCCCTTTTTTCAACAGGAGTGTTTTCCAAAAATATTTCAGGATCACCCGGGTTTTGCGCACATATATATGTTGCGTGCGGAGTTCTGTAAAGGGGTTTCCGTCTTTTTTCAGATTAAAAGCCATTTTCCAGCCATAAATAACCGGGATCATCATAATGTAATGAACAATAAGCAGTAAATACTGAAATATTCCGTATTGTTTCCTGACCCACAGGAAGTTGGAAATCTGCATTTGTGTGCTGAAACGGTTGATCCAGGAAATATTGGTCCGTCGAAAAGGATTGTTGTTCTCGAGGTGAATGAATGTGCAGTCTTTGAAATAGCAAAGCTTGCCCAGCTTCCCCAGTCGCCCGGACCATTCCACATCTTCGCCATACATAAAGAAATCGTCGCTGAAACCGCCGGTTTTCTCAAATCCTTCCCTGCGCAGAAAAATAAAAGCGCCTACAAGCCAGTCGTGCTGGTCCGGATCGGCATATTCAGGCTCGGGATAGAATTTTTTGACAATCTTATCCACGACATTACTAATCGGTAAGATGAAAAACGTTCTCCTGAAATCATTGAAGCTTTGATAAAACGGCATCGGCGAGCCATCAGCATAATATTGGAGCGCACCGCAGGCAATAATATCCGTTCGCACATTCATGCGTTCGAAGCAGCGGTAAATGACATTGTCTGTAATTAATGTATCGGCATTGAGGAGCAGGAAATATTTTCCTTTCGCCACTGCCATTCCCCGGTTATTGGCAATGCCAAAACCGTCGTTGGACGGGGAATCAATCCATGTAATTTCCGGATAGGACTTTCTGACGAGTTCTCCGCCACCGTTTTCCGGATCATTATCAACGACGACAACCTCAAAAGAAATGCCCGAAGTAAACTTGTAAATAGAGTCTAAGCAATTGATTATGAGTTGAGGTGTCCGGTAATTGATAATGATAATGGATACATCCATGAAGGGGTGTGTATGTTTTGGGGCAAAAATAAAGAATCTCCGCCGAAGATGGTTAATTCTTCAACGGAGACCGTAAAATAACTTCTGTGTCGACCGAACGGCTTTAATTCAATCTCTCAAAAATTCCGGCAACGCCCTGCCCGCCGCCAACGCAAGCTGTTACCATGCCATATTTCTGGTTCCTGCGCTCCATTTCGTTGAATAATTGAACAGAAAGTCTGGCTCCGGTTGAGCCGAGTGCATGGCCCAGTGCAATGGCGCCTCCATTCGGATTTACAATTTCAGGGTTAATGTCCAGCTCCTGCATTACGGCCAGCGATTGAGCCGCAAATGCCTCATTCAGTTCTATTTGCTCAATATCGTTCAATTTTAACCCTGCTTGTTTCAATGCAATGGGGATAGCAGCAACGGGTCCGATGCCCATAATACGCGGGTCAACGCCAGCGGTTGCATAGGATAGCATTTTGGCGATCGGTTTCAAATTCAGCTCCTCCACCATTTTTTCCGACATCACTATCACAAATGCAGCTCCATCGGAAGTTTGCGACGAATTTCCTGCGGTTACCGTTCCTCCGGCCGCAAAAACGGGTTTTAATTTATTGAGCGCTTCCAATGTCGTGTCAGCGCGCGGGCCTTCGTCCTGGCTAATCACGGTTTCCTTCGTTTTCTTTTTCCCGGAAGCCGCGTCGAAATAGGTTTCTTTCACAGTTACTGGCACAATTCCATCCGCAAACCATCCCTCTTTTTGCGCTCTTAGTGCTTTCTGGTGTGAGCTGAAAGCAAATTCATCCTGCTTTTCTCGACTGATATTGAAGTCTTTGGCGACTTGTTCTGCCGTGAGCCCCATACTTAAATAATAATCTGGGTTTGTGTGTGCAATGTCATAGTTTAATGCTGTTTTCCAGCCCATTGTCGGAACGAGCGACATAGATTCGGTGCCACCTGCAATGATGCAATCGGCCATTCCGGCGTGAATTTTTGCCGAAGCCATTGCAATTGCTTCCACGCCACTGCCGCAATAACGGTTAATCGTAATTCCCGAAACATTTTTTGGCAACGCGAGCAAAGCCACATAACGACCCATCTGCATGCCTTGTTCCGCCTCAGGAACGGCATTTCCAACAATGACGTCGTCCACGCGTGCCGGATCCAAGCCGGGGGTTTTTTCCAGAAGATATTTAATAACAGTTGCTCCAAGGTCATCAGGACGGGTAAAACGGAAACCTCCGCGGGAAGCTTTTCCAACCGCAGTACGATAACCGGCAACTATGTATGCATTCATATGTCTGATGTTTAATTTGATATAGATAACAAGCATTAAGGAATAGTATGCCTGCATACCATTGGTAAAAATAGCAATTAATCATAAAACAACAAACCACCGGAATTTGTTTTCCGGTGGTTTGCAACTACCAAGTCTTTGCTGATGGAATCTTTACTGTTTTAGGCTTAATACCTGTTTTCTTCCAATGGTTTAGGCCTTCTGGCGCCGTCAGGCATCACAATCCAAAGGACAATGTAAAAAAGGATGATCGGGAAAGTGACTGGGATGAAGACGCCGAGGACGAAAAGCACTCTGACAATCGTTACATCTATGTCCAGATAATCAGCGATCCCGGATGCTACACCGCCTAAAACTTTGCTATTTGTATTGCGGAATAATCTGTTGTTGTTCATGGCTATGGCTATTTATTTTCGTTTGATGATTTAAAGGTACTATGCATTACCCAGTAGTTGAAAATATTTGGTATAAGCGGTTCTCTGACGTGAGTATGGGTGCTTAATTCGGTTGAGCAAACGGTAAAAAAACATTAGAGTTACATTAGGATTCTTATGATTGATATACAATACTATTTGCAATGAATTACCTTTGAGATTGAAAATGATAGCTTTGCTGACAATCTGACACGGTTAAACGGGCAGGCTCAATATTTTTCTGTAAATGATCGGTTAAAAACATATACTAAAATCATGTTTAAAATATTTTCAAAGCTGTTCGGCACAAAATCAGAACGGGACTTAAAAGAGTTAACTCCGTACGTTGATAAGGTCAATGCCGAGTATGCGCTCCTGGCTTCCTTAACCAATGACGATCTGCGGGCGAAATCCGAAGGTCTGAAACAACATATTGCCGACAATTTGAAATCCATTGATGATCAGATCGCTGTTTTAAGACAACAGGCTGCTGATGAGCCGAATGTGGATAGCAAAGAAGCGATTTTCAAGAAAATTGATGCGCTGGATCTGGATCGTAATAAAGAACTGGAGCGAATCCTTTTGGATATTTTGCCAAAAGCTTTTGCTATTGTTAAAGAAACAGCCCGCCGTTTTAAAGAGAATGACAAGCTGGAAGTTACCGCTTCGTTTTTCGACAGGGAAGTGGCTTCCAAGAAATCGCATGTTGTCATTGAAGGTGACAAAGCTTACTGGAACACAACCTGGGACGTAATTGGCCAGCCTATCAAATGGAATATGCTGCACTATGATGTGCAGTTGATCGGTGGTGTGGTTTTGCACCAGGGTAAAATTTCCGAAATGGCGACCGGGGAAGGTAAAACGCTTGTTGCAACGCTTCCCGCATTTCTTAATGCATTGGCAGGAAACGGCGTTCACATTGTAACTGTGAACGATTATCTGGCCAAGCGTGATGCGGAATGGAATGCGCCTCTTTTCGAATTCCACGGCATGAGCGTCGATTGTATTGACCGGCATCAGCCTAACACCATTGCCCGCAGAAATGCATATAAGGCTTCACTAACATACGGAACCAACAACGAGTTTGGTTTCGACTATCTCCGTGACAACATGTCACGTACGCCGGAAGAACTGGTTCAGCGCAAGCACCATTTCGCAATGGTCGATGAGGTTGACTCCGTTTTGATTGATGATGCGCGTACGCCATTGATTATCAGCGGACCGGTCCCACGCGGAGATGAGCAGGAATATCTGGAATTAAAGCCACGCGTTTCGAGGATTGTTGAGGCACAGAAAAAACTGGCCATGGATTTCCTGAATGATGCCAGAAAGAAAATTGCAGCCGGCGATAAAAAAGAAGGCGCATTATCCTTGTTCCGGGCGCACCGCGGGATGCCTAAGTATAAGCCGTTGATCAAATATCTGAGCGAATCGGGGATCAAGGCGCTTATGCAGGAATCAGAGTCGATTTATTTGGCTGAAAACCAGAAACTCATGCCGGTTGCTGATGAGCCGCTTTATTTCACAATTGACGAGCGTCATAACAGCATTGAACTAACAGAAAAAGGAATTGACTTTCTGACCGGCGAATCGGAAGAGACCAATTTCTTTATTCTTCCTGACATTGCGGTCGATCTGGACGCGATCGAAAAAGATGCTTCGCTGAACGAACAGGAACGCATTATCAGAAAAGAAGCATTAATCCGCGACTATTCTGTCAAAACAGCCCGTATCCACACAGTTAACCAGCTTTTGAAAGCTTTTACGCTTTTCGAAAAAGACGTGGAATACGTGATCATGGACGGAAAGGTTAAGATCGTTGATGAGCAAACCGGTCGTATCATGGACGGCCGTCGTTACTCTGACGGTCTGCACCAGGCAATTGAAGCGAAAGAAAATGTGCGCGTCGAAGATGCAACACAAACTTACGCGACGGTTACTTTGCAGAATTACTTCCGTATGTATCACAAGCTGGCCGGTATGACCGGAACGGCGGAAACGGAAGCGGGCGAGTTCTGGGAAATCTATAAACTGGATGTTGTTTCGATCCCTACCAATGTCAATGCGGTCCGGAAGGATCATGAAGATAAAGTGTATCGTTCTGTTCGGGAAAAATATAATGCGGTAACGGATGAAATCGTAGAGCTTGTTGAAGCCGGACGTCCTGTTTTGGTGGGTACAACTTCGGTTGAAAACTCCGAGATCATCAGCCGGATGCTTACATTAAGAAAAATACAGCACCAGGTTTTGAATGCCAAGCAACATCAGCGTGAAGCGGAAGTTGTTACAGAAGCGGGTAAGCCGGGGACTGTGACCATTGCAACCAACATGGCTGGTCGTGGTACGGATATTAAGCTGACGCCGGAAGCAAAACAAGCAGGCGGACTTGCGATCATCGGTACAGAACGCCACGAAAGCCGTCGGGTCGACAGGCAGTTGCGCGGTCGTTCCGGTCGTCAGGGTGACCCGGGTTCATCGCAATTCTTTGTTTCCCTGGAAGATAACCTCATGCGTCTGTTCGGTTCCGACCGTATGGCGAAGGTGATGGACAGAATGGGACTGGAAGAAGGCGAAGTGATTCAGAGCGGAATGATCACCAAATCCATTGAACGCGCGCAGAAGAAAGTGGAAGAGAACAACTTTGGCATGCGTAAGCGTCTTCTGGAATATGATGATGTCATGAATTATCAGCGTGACGCCATTTATACACGTCGTCGGAATGCACTGTTTGGTGAACGTTTGGCTGTTGACATTGCGAATACATTATATGATGTGTGCGATGAGCTTGTTGGTTCGGCTAACTCTTACGCAGAGCTTGAACTGGCGGTGATCACGACTCTGGGAATGGAAGTTCCTTATAGCGAGTCAGAATACGGATCATTGAAACCTGCAGACCGTTCGCAAAAACTTTACGATGCGGCTGAAAAGCAATATCAGGATAAAAATTCAGGCATAGCAGAAAAAGCACTGCCGGTTTTGAGTTCAATTAATGCAGAGCGCGGCGCAACGATTTCCGAGATCATGATTCCTTTCAGTGACGGGATCCGTCAGACTGGCGTTGTGGTCGGCTTGAAAAAGGCGATTGAGAGCGGCGGTAAGGAAATCACAAATGAGATGGAAAAAGCCATCGTGCTTTCGCTGATCGACCAGGAGTGGAAAGAGCATTTGCGCGAGATGGATGATTTGAAACAATCTGTTCAGAATGCGGTATTTGAACAAAAGGATCCGTTGTTGATCTATAAATTCGAATCGGTTGAGCTTTTCAAACGCTTCCTGAGCAAAGTGAATTTTGATATGATCTCCTTCCTGATGAAGGCGGACATTCCTCAGGAAGAGGCAGTTCCGGCCACTGCGGTGCAACAAACCGTTCGTCGCCCGGCACCGGCCCCGGCATTGCATACCAACCGTGAGGAAGACTTCGATGCTGAATTGGACGGTGGGCCTAACGAGTATGCCCGTAATATGGAATCAACCACAAAAGCGCAGCCTGTCCGCACCATTAAAATCGCTGATAGAAACCAGAAAGTGTCTGTTCAATATCGCGACGGCCGGATTTTACGGGATGTAAAATTCAAAAAAGTGGAGCAGGAAGTGAAAAACGGCGACTGCGTTGTGATCGAGTAACCAGTTGCAAAACATTAATAAATTGTAAAGCCCTGCCCGTCTGAATGGATTGGCAGGGCTTTTGATTGAAAGGAAATCAGTATTTATACGATATTTGTATTTTACAGCTTGTCATTAACGAAACATTACCCTGCATGAGACTGCACAAAGAAGGTTACACCATTATGGCCATTACAGCCATTATATTGATACTGATAAACTTAGGCATACATTACCTGCTGCCTGACGGTTATTGGATCCCGAGACTGGTGTTGATTGGCAGTGTAATCGTTTTCTTTCTCGTAGTACAGTTTTTTCGCGTTCCAAAGCGCGTCGTTCATAAAAGCGATCGCCAGATCGTTGCGCCTTGCGACGGGAAAGTGGTTGTAATCGAAGAAGTTGTTGAAACTGAATATTTTCAAGGGCCAAGGAGACAGATAAGTATTTTTATGTCGCCGCTTAATGTGCACATCAACTGGAATCCGATCAGCGGGGTGATCCAGTATTTTAAATACCATCCAGGACTTTATCTGGTGGCCTGGCATCCCAAGTCCAGCACGGCAAATGAGCGCACAACGGTCGTTATCAAGACGATTGAAGGCATTGAAATTCTCTTTCGTCAAATCGCAGGCGCAGCCGCCCGCCGCATACGCTGGTATGTGAAAGAAGGCGACCAGGTTGAGCAAAGCACGGAAATGGGCTTTATTAAGTTTGGGTCGCGTGTGGATATTTATTTACCGCTGGACGCAGAAATAAAGGTGAATTTGCAGGATAAGACCGTGGGCAGCGTAACTGTCCTTGCGGAATTAAAAAATACGCCAGCTTAGAATTTGCTGTATAAATCCGGGAACCGCGCTTGGATAAACCACGGCCATAAATACAAAGCCGAAAATCGCCCCAACCATGTGCGCGCTGTGGTTCACATAACTCGTTCCGCGCTTGGATTCATAAAACGAATATCCCAAAAAGAGCAAGCCGAAGATAAATCCGGGCATACAGATAAAGAAATACAGGCAAACCTGCATTAGCGGAGAATAAAGGATTGCGGCGAATAGTACAGCTGAAACGCCCCCGGAAGCACCCAGGGAGTTGTATTTAGAGTTATTCCGGTGTTTCAAAAATGTTGGAATATCGGAAACAATAATCCCGACAATGTAAAGGAACAGGAAATAGAATGTCCCGCTCGGCCCGAAAAGCATCGCGAAAAGCCTTTCAATTCCTTCTCCTACAAACCATAAACTGAGCATATTGAAGATCAAATGCCCAAAGTCTGCGTGAACAAAACCGGATGTTACAAAGCGGTAATATTCGTTGCGCTGGGTGACTTTATAAGGGTTAAGGATCAGTTTTTCCATTAAACTATAATTGTTTAACGCGTAATAACTGATGCCGGATGTGATAATGACGAGTATGAGGGTTATTGACATGGTCGATTTTAAATGTTTGGATAGCTATTATTTTTCACGCTCTACCAATTGCTCAGCAAATTGCAGCAATGGTTTTTTTCTTCTTTCATCTATTTTTAGTGCGTGTAGGCTTGAAAGTCCCTTGGTAAAATATTCCTGAATTTTTTGCTCGGTAAACGCTCGGATGCCCAGTTCTTCATAAATAGCCGTTACGCCTGCTACTTTTTCCTGCTTATCAAAATTTTCCAGACCGATCCATTTATCCAGTTCGGTTTTGGAATTGCTATCAGCCTTGGACAATGCTTCAATTAGTAAGAATGTCTTTTTATTGGAAATAATGTCACCGCCAACCTGCTTTCCAAACTTGTCGGGATCACCGTAGACGTCCAGAAGATCGTCTTTTAATTGAAAACCGATTCCCATATTTTCGCCGGCTGAATACAGAAGCTGAATGGATTCTTCGTCAGCTCCTCCGATAATTCCGCCCAGTTCCAATGCAAAACCCAGCAAAACGGACGTTTTCAGTCGGATCATTCCAAGATATTCTTCTTCGGTAACGTCCCAGCGGGTTTCAAAATTCATATCCAGCTGCTGCCCTTCACAAACTTCGGCGGCTGTCTTATTAAATCTTTCCAAAACTCGACGGAACTTCTCAGCCGGAATGTCCAGCAGCAGATCGTAGGCCTTTATTAGCATCACGTCCCCCGACAAAATAGCCGTATTCGCATTCCATTTTTCATGAACGGTGGGCTTACCTCTTCGCAGCGGGGCCTGGTCCATAATGTCGTCGTGCATCAATGTGAAATTGTGGAAAACCTCCACCGCCATGGCTGGTTTAATGGCATTTTCCCAATCATCGGAATATATAGAAGCGGCAAGTAATGTTAGTAACGGACGAAAACGCTTCCCGCCAAGCGACATGATATAGCGGATAGGCTCATAAAGCTCAATGGGATGTTCGCCGTAAGATTGTTTTTCAAATTCAATTTGCAGCGCCTGCAGTAATTGTTCGGGTTTAATCATTCGCAGAGTAAAAAAGATCCGTTCAGACAGATCCGACGAGTTAATTAGTAACGTTTTGATTTGATCAGATATGTATGCAAAGTAGGGAAAATTAATAACTTTGAGATTCCGCCCATCATATATTAATTCATTCGGCATGCCCTTTTACCAATATTTCAACGGAGAAATCCTACCTATTGACAGTCCGGTTTTCAAAACCAATGATCTTGGATTGCTCCGCGGTTTCGGGCTTTTTGACTATTTCAGGACGTATAACGGCGTGCCTTTCCGGTGGGACGATTACTGGCAGCGGTTTGAAAATTCGGCTCGGTTGTTGAAACTGATATTGCCCGTTTCGCAACAGGAAACAGAAAAAGTGCTGGCCGATCTGCATGCATTGTCAGGCGAGCAGGAAGTCGCTTTTCGCTTTGTATTAACCGGCGGTTATGCGCCGGACAGCGTGAATGTTGTGCAGCCTAATTTTCTGATCCGTACAGAAGCATTACCCCAGGACAATCCTGCCGGCCGTTTAAAAGGGATTAAAGTCCTGCCTTACGACTATGTACGCGACTTGCCGGAAGTTAAAACAACGAATTACGTACATATGGTTTTAATGGCCGATGAACTGCGCCGCCAGCAAGCTTCGGACTTACTTTTTCACAAAGAAGGCGAAATCAGTGAGCTGACGCGTAGCAACATTTTCATTTTTCAGGGTGATAAGCTCATTACTTCTGATCGTAACATTCTCAAAGGCATAACAAGAAAGGTGGTTATGGAGCTTGCCAAGCCTCATTTTGAAGTAGAGATCAGGCCGGTAATGTATAAAGAAGTGATTATGGCGGACGAAGTTTTTACAACCAGCACAACGAAGTGGGTTATGCCGGTGGTTCAAATTGGCGATTTGCCAGTCGGAAACGGAGAAGCTGGAAAGCGAACGCTCTTTTTACAGCAATTATTTGAGAAACTGGTTGCCGATTGGGGTAAATAAAAAAGTGGCAAGCCAATGGCCGCCACTTTCTAACTCTCGTAATAAGCTAATTTATTTAGGCGCATTAGGTGAATCTTTGTTAACGATCGGCCAAACGCCCGGTCTCGGAACGCTGACGCCCTTGGTCATGCCTCGCTTCATTTCATCAGGTCCGAAATAGTAAAGGGGCCATCCTTTATAGGTGAGTTGTTTTTTTCCAAACACGTCAATAGTCGAGAACAATGCTTTGTCTACGCCTGTTGGAATGCCCTTAACCTCGTCTGCAACATAGATCGGCCAGGTCGCATCCTTAACCGGATCATTGGTTGTCCAGTTGTTGATTCCCGACGAATCGCGTGCAAAGGCATATAATGTTCTTCCCATGCCATCCACAAAAAACTGCGTTTCTCCGGTTCCCTCGGTCAGATCGGGTTTGTAGGATTTGCCATCATTCCCGACAAGCTGGGTATTGGCCAGCATCACCGTGTAATCCGTTTTGGCGACAAACCATATTCCACCAACATTCTCACCTTTCACCTCACCGGCAGCTGCATCATTTGCGAAATAATACAAGGGCCATCCTTTATAAGTGGTTTGTGGTTTGCCGTCAGCACGGGTAATGTTCGCAAAATCGCTGGCTGTAAGGTCGCCGTCGATTTTAAGCTTAGAAAGGTCAGTAACAGCAAAAACCGGCCAGTTCACTTCGCAATTCCCGGAGCACGCCGAATTTCCGTTGGCATCTTTTGAAAAGAAATACAATGTTTTTCCGTCCTTATCGGTCAAGATTTTTCCCAGAGTGGAGTTGTCTTTGAGCTGGACATCATTAGCAACAGGAGTTGGATCGGGATCGGCGTCATCGTCGTCCGAACAAGCTATGACGACGGACATGACGAATCCCAGGACAAAGACCGTGCGGGAAAGGTTGAAGATTTTCATCGGATTCAAATTTTTATTGTTAGAGATGAATTGGTTTGTCGTGAATACGAGCAAAGCCTTCCGATGGTTGCGCAACAAAAAAAGCATAACCAATGGCTATGCTTTTCGTCACGCAATTATTGTTTTCAGCTCCAACCCTGCGCCGTGATCGGCACGCGGCTATCGCCTTTGGTATGCAGCATTATTTCTTCTTTATTGGCCGTAATGTAGCCAATGAAGCTGATTTTAGGATTGTTTTTGATCAGATCGTAAGAAGCTTGTGGAACGGTAAAAAGCAATTCATAATCTTCACCGCCGTTCATCGCCGCAGTTATCGGGCCAATGTTCAGTTCCGAAGCCGCAAGGTATGTTTGCTCGTCAATCGGAATTCTTTCTTCAAAAACTACTGCGCCTACGCCTGATTGCGCACATATATGAAGCAGATCGGAAGCAAGTCCATCCGAAACATCGATCATGGAAGTGGGCAGCACGCCTGCTTCTGCCAGCTCGTATACGACGTCCATACGTGCTTCCGGACGAAGCTGGCGTTGGATGACGTAATCCTTTCCTTCCAGTTCGGGCTGCATATCTGGATTAGCCAGGAAAACCTGCTTTTCTCTTTCCAGCAACTGCAAACCAAGGTAAGCGCCGCCAAGATCGCCTGTAACACAAAGCAGATCATTCGGTTTCGCCGTATTTCTATAAGTGATTTTATCCTTATTAACCTTCCCAAAAACGCTTACTGAGATCAGCAGGCCAGATCTCGAGGAAGAAGTGTCGCCGCCAACCAGGTCTACATTAAAATCTGCGCAAGCCACTTTCATTCCTTCATACAACTCATCTATCGCTTCCAAGGAAAACCGATTGCTTAATGCCAGATTCACAGTGACTTGGCGTGGAATTCCGTTCATGGCAGCAATGTCTGAAACATTGACGGAAATGGCCTTGTAACCCAAATGTTTCAAAGGAAAAAAAGTAAGGTCAAAATGCACGCCTTCCAGCAGCAGGTCGGATGAAAGCAGACCATACTCCTCACCTGTGTCAATCACCGCCGCGTCGTCACCAATTCCCCTTATTGTATCTGGTAACGCTGTTTTTATTCCGCTGTTTATTCTTTTTATGAGCCCGAACTCGCCCAGGCTGCTTATTTCAGTTCTTGTTTCCATGGTGCAAAATTAGCTAAAAAAAGCGAAGCCACTTCTTGTGAGAAATGGCTTCGCTATATGTTTGGGTTATCTCAAAGCATTGTAAACATGCTAATTGAGAAAATTATGGATTGCTTAATGTGTATTCGTTAATTGTTCCACCTGTTTTTGGGCTGGTTTTCAATCTGGTAAGGACCAATCTGGCATCATCCAAAGATGTGATTGTAAATTCGACTGTTCCGCCGCTTCCGGTTGGTGGAGGTGTTAACTCTTTAAGGATCAGCTTAGAGTCTCCGTCCAGTTCCCAGGTTCCACTGAATGTGCTGCCATCAAACTCAGTATAGGAAACCGTTTTGGTGCCGGATGCATCATTTAATGTTAGCCTGAAAGCCGAGTATGCGGGAACAGCGTTGGTAGATCCTCCTCTGGTGTAAACAACCGTTGGCCCGTGCTTTACAGATTCTGCCGTCCAGGCCTTCGCAATACGTTCTGAAACGGGTTTAACTTTTTTCTTACATCCGGTTGCAATCAGGGTAAGTGCCAATATTGTACACCAAATTAAAGAGTAACTTTTTTTCATATTTCGTTTTCTTGAATTTCCTAAACAGAACGCCAAGTTCTTACATTTTAGTCTTATTATCAAAATATTCATCCAAGATCATTTTTAATTTCGAACCGAAAAACCGTAATCACTAAATTGCGGCTTAAATAGCAGTAATGAAAGAATATACAAAAGCGCAGCTCGCGCTCAGAAACGGGCAGGACCGGGAAGAGATCTGGTGCGCATACAAAGGCATTATATATGATGTAGGTTCATCCAGACTCTGGCGAAACGGGCATCATTACGAACACTGGGCAGGGCAGGACCTTACCAAGGAATTGGGCGACGCGCCGCATACGGAAAAGGTTTTCGAGCGTTTCAGCGCCATTGGAAAATTGCAGTCACAGGAAAAATAGTCCATGCAAAAATCATTTTTAATAGCCGATAGCGGATCAACAAAAACAGATTGGGTTTTAACGAACGCAAACGGGGAATGTTCTTTTCAATCGGCGGGCATTAATCCCTTTTACCAAACCGCTGAGGAAATCATTCCGGTTTTGGAAAAAGAAGTTGTTCCTAATTTGATCGGAGAAGTTGACAAAATATACTTTTTTGGAGCCGGTTGTGCGGATGAGAAGACCAGTAAGCCTGTTTTTGATGCATTGACCAAATGTGTTTCCTCCGCGAGCATTATCGAGGTTGCATCGGATATGCTGGGCGCGGCGCGTGGGTTGTGTGGCCATGAGCCGGGTTTGGCTTGTATTTTGGGAACGGGGGCGAATAATGCTTATTATGACGGCGCAAACATCGTGCGCTCGATAGGCTCGCTGGGTTTCTGGCTTGGCGATGAGGGAAGTGGTTCTTATCTGGGGAAGACATTGGTTGTTCATTTTCTACAAAATGAGCTGCCAGCAGATTTACACGAAAGTTTTGCCAACCAATATCCGCATCTGAACCGCCTGTCTGTTTTGGACAACGCTTACAAAAAACCTTATCCTAACCGCTTTTTCGCGTCTTTTTCAACATTTATTGCCGCGCATAGGGAACATCCGTTTTTGAAAAACCTGATCGAAAATGCATTCACGCTTTTTGTAGAAAAATATATTTGCAAGCATAAGGAGGCAGAAACGGTTCCTGTTCATTTTACGGGTTCTATCGCTTTTTATTATCAGGATATTTTAAAAACGGTTTTAGAAAAGAAAGGATTACGACCCGGACGCATTCTGCGCTCGCCGCTGGAAGGACTTTTGCAGTATTATTCCTGATCTGTTCACAATAATAAAAGCAACGAACGTTAATCCTGCGCAATGTCAAGACGTACCATTCAGTCACTCACCGTTTTTTCTGCCCTGCTCATCATTGGTGTGGTAATCACGCAGATCTATTGGGTGAAGCAGGCGTTGGATCTCAGGCACAGGGAGTTCAACCAGAATGCACACGTTGCTTTACAAGATGTGGCCACTAAACTGGCGAAAGTGAACGGCGTAATGCAAAGTGTAAATCCGGTGGAGCAACTTTCGCCTCAATATTTTTTGGTGAACACCAATGCAACCACACAGCCGGATCTGCTCGAAAATTTCATCAAAGACAGTTTCCAAAAAAATAACCTGATTACTGATTTTGAAGTTGGAATTTACGATTGCACCACCAACCGGATGCGCTACGGGATGTCGCTGAGCACGAAAAACAATGATAAAATCCCGACACCCACTTCCAATTGGATCAAAACAGATAAGTATCCCTACTATTTCGGCGTGCGCTTTCCTGAGCAGGACACGTATTTTGCGGGCACGATTAATGGTGCGATCTGGTCGTCTATTCTGGTTTTAGTGGCGGTCTCCTTTTTTGCTTATGCGCTTTTTGTGATTTTGAGACAAAAACAATTGTCGGAGGTGCAGCGGGATTTTGTGAATAACATGACCCACGAGCTGCAAACGCCCATTTCAACCATTCGCATTGCGGCGGATGTTCTTAATTCCGATAACATTGTAAATCAGCCGAAGCGACATAAAAGATACGTCCAGATTGTGCAGGATGAGATTTTGAGGTTACAGGGACAAGTGGAAATGGTGCTGTCCATGGCAAAAGCAGAGCGCAATGCATTAACATTACAGAAAGAAGTAATGCGCGCAGAGGACATTATCGAATCGGTTTTGCTGCCATTTGAAAATAAACTTACTTTCCTGAACCATGCAGAAAATACATTGATCGACGCAGATCCGTTTCATTTTCGATGCATGATCAATAACCTGATAGACAATGCCTTAAAATATTCCAATGAAACCCCCGATGTAAGAATCGAGACGTATAATAAAGGTAAATGCTTGGTTATCGCGGTTCAGGATCATGGCATAGGCATAGCGCCGGAATATCGCAAGAAAATTTTCAACCAGTTTTTCCGCATTCCGTATGGCGATGTGCACAATGCAAAAGGATTTGGTATTGGCCTCAGCTATGTCAAACAGATCGTCCGCGCGCATCACTGGAAGCTGGACCTTGAAAGCGAGCTGGGAAAAGGAAGTACATTTAAGATATCAATTCCTCAGAAACAAGGCTAAATGAAAAAACGAATATTGTACGTCGAAGACGACCCGAACCTGGCATTTGCGACAAAGGATAATCTGGAAGAATATGATTATGAGGTAGTTCATGCATCGGATGGCGTAAAAGCATTGGAATATTTCGGAAAAGACCATTTCGATATCTGCGTGCTGGACATTATGCTGCCCAAAATGGACGGTTTTACATTGGCCGAAAAGATCCGCAATTCCGACAGCCAGGTTCCTATCCTTTTTCTCACTGCCCGGGCTTTACAGGAGGACAAGATCAAAGGCCTCAAACTCGGTGCCGATGATTACATTACAAAACCATTCAGCATTGAAGAGCTCAAATTGCGCATCGACGTCTTCCTAAGGCGTAGCAAATCCGAGCAGCCGTTGGTAACAAAAGCAGATTCCAGCAAGGTGGGAACATATATTTTCGACTTTCAGAAGCTGACATTAGCCATTAACGGCAGCAGCCAAAACTTAACATTCAGAGAAGCGGAAGTGCTGAAATATTTGGCAGAAAGGCCCGACCAGGTGATTAGGCGGGATGAGTTGTTGAAAGCGATCTGGGGTGACGACGATTATTTCATGGGCCGCAGCCTGGATGTGTTTATTTCGAGGTTAAGAAAGTATTTGTCGGCAGATCCGGACATTAAGATTGACAATATTCACGGCGTAGGGTTTAGAATGAGGTGGTAAGCCGGTTTTTTTTCAAAATTTGTTTTACAGAAGTTTGCTCAAAAAAAATTAATTACGCATCTTTGCACCCTCATTTGGAAAAAAAGTAAGGTTATGGCTAAGGTTTGTCAAATTACAGGTAAAAGAACTCGCGTTGGAAATAACGTTTCTCACGCTAACAATAAAACAAAGCGTAAATTCTTCCCGAATTTGCAAAAGAAACGTTTCTTCCTTCCTTCGACAGGAGAGTGGGTTACGTTGAAAGTAGCTACATCTGCTCTTCGTACTATCAACAAGAATGGTATCGAAGCAACGATTCAAAAAGCATACGATAAAGGAACGCTTACGTTCTAAAAATATTTACGAGTTTTAAAAAGGACTTCTCCTATCCGGGAAGTCCTTTTTTCATGCATCGTGCTTACCATTCAAAACGATTGCAGGGTCATGGCTAATTCTGAAAGTATTTTCCTTTCGCTAGGCTCTAACTTGGGCGACAGGAAAGTTGTGCTGGAATCCGCAAGAGAACAAATTGCGAAAAGAGTTGGTCTGATATCCAGCAAATCTTCCGTTTACGAAACAGAACCCTGGGGCCTGCCCGATCAGCCCGCATTCCTGAACCAGGTTATCCGTGTCGAAACCGAACTTGCTCCCGAAGAAGTTTTGAGAATCATCCTGGACATTGAGCACGAACTCGGCCGTGTCCGTTACGAGCGCTGGGGAGCCCGTGTTATTGATATCGATCTGCTGTATTACAATGCATTGGTGCTTGATAGCGCCAGGCTTACATTACCGCATCCCCGCCTCCAAGACCGCCTTTTTAACCTAATCCCGCTTGCTGAAATAGCACCGGCTTTCGTTCATCCCTCTCTGAAAAAAACATCATTGGAATTACTGGAATCTTGCACGGACAATGGGGTTGTGTCAAAAGTTTCATAAAAAAATACCATTTCTTTTTTCGCGCTCTGTTTTTGACTCCTAGCCACTTATTCCCTTTTTTGGCAAGTTCATCACTTTTTTCTATCATATTAAGTTGATTAACACGTGCTTTGCCGACTCCTAGAATTGAGTTCAAAAAAACTTTTGAAGTATTTACAAAGGGTATACGTCTCTAAGGTTGTCATCAGAATAGGAAAAGTTCAATAATGAAATTAAAGCCCATGAAAAACAAAGTACTCGCTCCATTTATTCTTTCGCTCTTCTTCTGTATCAGCGCGTTTGCGCAAAACCGGCACACTGTTAGCGGTTATGTAAAAGACCAGTCAAACGGGGAGGGCCTCATCGGGGTTTCCGTCTACGTTCGCGAAGCAGAAACCGGCGTCGTGACCAATCCTTACGGTTTTTATTCCCTAACATTGCCAGAAGGGAATTATACGCTTGTGTTCTCGTATATAGGTTACCAGAAAGTCGAAAAGCAGGTAAATCTGGATGCAGACAAAACCGTTAGCATTGAAATGTCTGACGAAAGCACCGATTTGCAGGAAGTTACAATCTCTACACAAAAAGAAGATGAGAATGTGAAGAGCATTGAAATGTCTGTGAATAAGGTAGAAATGAAAACGATCCGTAAGATGCCCGCACTGTTGGGCGAGGTGGACCTTATCCGCAGCATCCAATTATTGCCCGGAGTAACTTCTGTTGGTGAAGGAGCCTCCGGTTTTAATGTGCGTGGGGGAGATATTTCTCAAAATCTCGTGCTCCTGGATGAAGCGCCGGTTTACAACTCGTCCCATTTATTCGGATTCTTCTCCGTATTCAATCCGGATGCGGTTAAAGATGTGAAGTTGATAAAAGGCGGAATTCCCTCGCTTTATGGCGGTCGTATTTCTTCTATTCTGGATGTCAGGATGAAAGAAGGGAATGCCAAAAAACGGGAGATTAATGGTGGGATCGGGACTATTTTTTCAAGATTGACTTATGAACAGCCATTTGCAAAAGGGAAAGGCTCATTCATTGTTGCCGGTCGCCGGTCTTACATTGACGTTTTAGCCAAACCGTTTTTAAATTCGGACCTGAAAGATTCAAAGTTCTTTTTCTATGACCTCACGGCCAAAGTGAATTATAAAATCGGGGAGAAGGATACATTCTTTGCATCGGGTTATTTCGGGAAAGATGTTTTTGGCGGGGGCGATTTTGGTTTCGGATGGGGCAATGCAACTGCCACAGCGCGCTGGAACCACGTTTTTTCCAATAAATTGTTTATGAACCTGACTGGTTATTACAGCAATTACGATTACAATTTGGGGCAAAACCAAAACAAGCCGGACGCGAAAGATAAGTTTGACTGGAAATCGAAAATTATCAGCACCAGCATCAAGCCTGATTTTACATTTTATATCACACCAAGCAATCAGCTTACATTTGGCGGACAGTATATTTATTATGATACGCGTCCGGGAAAAGCCATCGCTGTTTCGGAAGGTGAAAACACGGATATCAGTTTGGAACCGCGCTATGCCGACGAATCCGCATTATATATTGGTAACGAACAGAAGTTTGGGGATAGGATTTCGCTGCAATACGGTGTGCGTTATTCCTATTTCAGGAGCTTGGGGCCAGGAACTGAATACGATTATCTGGAAATTGAAAAAGGACAGCGGAAAATCCCTGCCTTTCCGGGAAAAACGTACAAGAAAGGCGACGTAATCACAAGTTACGGAAACTGGGAGCCGAGGGCATCATTGAACATTGGTATCACTGCTGATGCTTCTATTAAAGCCAGCTACAACCGCACGGCCCAATATCTGCATTTGTTATCCAACACAGCTGCCAGCTCACCATTGGATGTATGGACGCTAAGCTCTATCAACATTGCTCCTGAAAAAGCCGATCAGGTTGCATTAGGCTGGTTCCAGAATTTCAAGAATAACATGTATGAAGCATCCGTTGAGGTTTATTACAAAAAACTCTACAACCAGATCGATTACGTTCCAGGTTCGGAATTGCTTTTGAATGAATTCGTGGCCGGCGACCTGCTTTTCGGAAAAGGCCGTGCATATGGTGCTGAATTTTATTTAAAAAAGAACAAAGGAAAGCTTACAGGCTGGATAAGTTATACATTATCAAGGACCGAAAGGCTGGTTGAAACCATCAACAACAGCGATTGGTTCCCTGCAAGGTTTGACAAACCCCATAATTTCACATCCGTTGCGATCTACGAGATGAACAAGCGATTGTCACTTTCTGCCAACTTCACCATCACATCCGGAACACCAGCAACGTTCCCGACGAACCGCTACGAGTGGGGCGGTTGGCCGATTGGCAACAATTATGATGGCGCAAGAAACAACAACCGCATTCCGGCATACCATCGCCTGGATTTGGCAGCCACATTAAAATCCAAGAAGAAGTTGTTTAAAGTTGGCCAGGGGGAATATGTGTTCTCGGTATATAATGTATATAATCGCCGTAACCCATTCTCGGTTTACACCCGCGCTAATGAGGATACGCCGCTCAAAACGGAGGCGGTTCGCTACTCGGTGATCGGCAATTTTATTCCCGCTATTACTTACAATTTCAAGTTTTAAAGAGATCAAATCCATCAGATTGATGAAAATAATTGCCATGAGAAGATCCAATAATATTCCAAATATCAAGCACTTAGGGTTGCTATCGCTGTTTTTCATGATGTTCGTAGTGCTTACGAGCTGTGAAGATGTAATTGATCTGGAAACGAAAACAGGGCCGGATCAGCTCGTTGTGGACGGTTGGATCACGAATGAGGCTGGCCCGCAGACGATCAAACTTTCCTGGTCGGCGAGCTATTTCAACAATGGCCCTGCAAAACCGGTTTTAGGCGCAGTGGTAACTGTTACTGATGACAAGGGTAAGGTTTATGAATTTAAAGATCTGGCTGGAAACGGCCAGTATGTTTGGGGAAAAACCAACACGGATACATTGGCCCGCATCGGAAGGGCCTATAATTTGAAAATTGTTAATGAGGCAGCCACTTACACAGCGTCCAGCGAATTAAAACGCGTTCCACAAGTGGATTCCATTGTTTACCGTAAAGAAAAGCTGCCGTTTGAGCCGGATAAGGGGCCAAAAGAAGGATATGTTGTGCAGTTTTATGCGAGAGATTTTGTTGGCGAAGGCGATACTTACTGGATCAAGCCTGTTATCAATGGAAAACCGAAGGTTGAAAAAGCAGTCAACATTTCCATCGCATATGACGCAGCATTCGGGTCCGGCGCTCCTTCCGACGGGCTGATTTTCATCCTGCCCATTCGCGAATCGCTCACAACGGATTCACTTTACTCTGCCGGGGCATCTGTTGGTGTCGAATTACACAGCATCACAAACGAAACCTTTGAATATCTAAAACAAATTCGTGAACAGGCAGCTAACGGCGGGCTTTTCGCCGTCCCGATCTCGAACATTAAGTCCAATGTTGTTAATGCAGACCCGAATGGTCCCAAGGCGCTTGGTTTATTCGGCACTTCGGCTGTAAGCCGCAAAGAAACCGTGATCGATCCTGAAAAGGCGCGTCCGGACGAGGATTAATCTCGAAGAACATAGCTGATCCACTGGTAACCCCGTTTTGCCAGTGGATTTTTTGTTATATTTCATTTTTATAAAATATCATGATGAAACGGAATTTGCTGATCCTCCTCGTGCTTTTTGCAATGCCTTCCTTTGCTCAGAAACGGGCGCGCGAACTGGGCATCAAGATTGGTGTGCTGCCTGCCGGCTCGCTGAATGCGATTACGGATGTGGCGGGCGTGAAAGTAGGGCAGGTAACATTGCGGGAGGGCGCAGACGTGCGCACAGGCGTTACGGCCATCATTCCGCACGACGGAAATTTGTTTCAGCAGAAGGTGCCGGCAGCTATTTATATAGGCAACGGCTTTGGCAAACTTACGGGTTATTCTCAGGTCGAGGAGCTGGGCACTATTGAAACGCCCATTCTGCTCACCAATACATTAAGCGTCCCCACCGTCGCCGATGCGATCATTGATTGGACATTGGGGCAGCAGGGCAACGAAAATGTCAGATCGCTGAACCCGGTTGTAGGCGAAACCAATGATGGTTTTTTGAACGACATTCGCGGTCGTCACGTACGTAAGGAGCATGTGCTCAATGCATTGGCGCAAGCTCAGAACGGCCCGGTTGCGGAAGGCAATGTAGGGGCAGGAACGGGGACAGTTTGTTTTAATTTCAAAGGCGGTATCGGAACCGCATCCAGAAAACTTCCTGCCAATCTCGGCGGCTATACAGTTGGCGTTCTGGTGCAGACCAATTTTGGAGGGGTTCTAAAAGTGAATGGCGTTCCGGTGGGAGAGGAGCTCGGAAAATTTGCATTTAAAGAATCGCTCGACAAAACTTCCGACGGCTCGTGCATGATGGTGCTGGCTACCGACGCGCCGCTTGATGCAAGAAATTTGAAAAGGCTTGCAAAAAGAGCAATTATGGGGCTGGCGCAAACCGGAGGGATTGCATCGAATGGCAGTGGAGACTATGTTATTGCTTTTTCAACGGCCAATCGCATGCTTCACGAAATGCCGGAACGGACATATGGTGGAACTTACCTGCATAATGATGCCATCAGCCCTCTTTTTTTGGCCGCGATAGAATCTACGGAAGAAGCGATCATCAATTCACTGCTGATGGCGCAAACCAGTGAAGGGACGCAAGGGCATAAGGTAGAAGAACTTCCCAAAGAGCAGCTTCTTGAAATTATGAAGAAGTATGGTAGATTAAAATAATGTCGCGCCGATCAGCCAGGTGGCGGCGTTTGAAAAAATAGTTTGCGTTTGTAATTTTTTAGATTAAAATTTGCGGTTTAATAAGAGACCCGAATTCGAAGTGAAAGCGCAAAGAGTTATTAATCAGACAATGAGCTTCATGCTTGCCATCATGCTTTTGATGGTTGCAGGAATGCGTTCATGGTCTGATCAATCGGATTCGGTACAAAAGCACTTTGCGCACGCCAAAGAGATTGGCAAGGATCTTGCAAAAAATGCTTCCCAATCGACGGAGCAAAGCCAGGCAAAAGTTAGTGCATTGTCCCTGGATGCGGTTATTACGCCAGCATTATCATTCGACTTTTCCCATTATTTCTACTTTTTACCCCAGCCTATCTGGCATTTCGTAGCCAGTGAATCGGTTGTCCCGGTTGTTGTTAAGGAATCGGTCTTTCTCTTTTCCTACTTTCACAGGATCTTCGGGCGGTTTATAGTCACCAACGCCCCTTAATGCCGTTTTCTCCGGGCAGACATTATTCTTTTCACTGATATTGGATCTCACTAAAGGGCTGAGTGCCTGTTGTATTCTTAATGTCGACCAATTTGCCGCAGGAATATTCGGAACTACTTCTTTTAATCTTTCAGGAATATAATTTCAATTTTTTCAATACATAATAATGACTAATAAGAACGGAATTATCGGGCTAACCATCGTGATCGCCCTGATTAGCGTCTATTATCTCTCATTTACATTCGTTTCACGCAACATTAAAGCCAAATCTGTGGCTTTTGCGACGGATGCAAAAGGAGAAGTGGACCTGGCAAAAAAACAACGTTACATTGATTCGCTATGGCGCGAGGACGTGTATATCGGTCATACCTTGCAGGAAGTAATGGAACGTGAACTGAACCTTGGTCTTGATTTGCAAGGTGGTATGCACGTGGTAATGGAAGTGGCTCCTGCTGACATTTTGAAAGGAATGGCTGGCGGAAATGCACGCAGCTCGGCTTTCCAGGCTGCATTGAAAAAAGCAGGCGAGGACAAAACGGCAAGCAACAGCGCATTTATTAATCGCTTTGCAGCCGCTTATAAAGAAGCTGCGCCTAATTCAAGTCTGGCCAGCATTTTTGCAACAAGTTCCAACAGAGGCAAGATCAGCAGCAGCTCGTCTGACGGCGATGTGATCAAAATGCTGAATACTGAAGTGAATGGTTCTATCGACCGCGCATTCCAGATCACACAGGCTCGTATTGACAAATTTGGTGTAACCAACCCAAACATTCAGCGTCTGCCAGGTCAGAACCGTATTTTGGTTGAGCTTCCTGGTGTTGATAACCCTGAACGTGTGCGTCGTTTGCTTTCAGGTGCTGCGAAACTTGAATTTTCTGAGGTTTATCTAACCAACGAACTGGCTTCAGGATTGGACGGTTTGGGAAAATATCTTGCTAAGCAGGAAGAATTGAAAAAAGCAACTGCAAAACCAACGGCTTCCACCACTGCTATAACGGATACTACCAAGAAAACAGACGGAGGTCTGGCTGCACAGTTAGCTCAAAAATCGGCTGATTCTACTGCAACTGACTCATCCGCACTGGCCGCCCAAAGCGCTGCTTTGACCAACTTATTTGTTCCGATGCCACAAGGCCTGGGCGTTTTCCTGAAAGATACAGCACGTGCAAGCGAGATCCTGAGTCGCCCGGAAGTGAAATCGTTGTTCCCTGCTGACCTTGTGTTTATGTGGGACCGTAAAGGAACAGAAGGCGTAAACAACCAATTGATCCTGCCATTGTATTTCATCAAAAAATCAAATGGCGAGGCTGCTATGGAAGGTGACGTGATCGTGGACGCAACCCACGACTACGATGAGCGTGGCCGCCCGGAAGTAACCATGCGTATGAATGGTGAAGGGGCGCGTAAATGGCGGACATTAACTGCCCGCAGCGTAGGCCGTCCGGTTGCTATCATCATTGATAATCTTGTTTATACCGCTCCAACCGTACAGGGCGAAATTCCAAACGGTAACTCAAGCATTACGGGAAGCTTTACCGTTGAAGAGACAAAAGATATGTCCAACGTCTTGAAAGCGGGTAAATTGCCTGCTCCTACGCACATTGTTGAAGAAGCCGTTGTGGGTTCTTCGCTGGGTGCTGAGGCGATCAATGACGGACTTATTTCATCCGCGGTTGGTTTGCTTATCGTTTTGGTCTTCATGGTGGCTTATTACAGCCGCGCCGGTTGGATTGCCGATATCGCATTGCTGATCAATTTATTCTTCCTGTTAGGGGTTATGGCTTCTCTTGGAGCAGTTCTGACGCTTTCGGGTATCGCTGGTATCGTACTCTCCATTGGTATGGCGGTGGATGCGAACGTGCTTATTTACGAGGGTATAAAGGTTGAGCTGGAAGAAGGCAAACCTTTCGCACAAGCTGTTCGGGATGGTTTCAAACATTCGCTTACAGCCATCATTGACTCCAACGTTACGACGCTGCTTACGGGTATCATCCTTTATACATTCGGAACAGGGCTTGTTCTTGGTTTTGCAACGACTCTGGTTCTTGGTTTGCTAACCTCTTTGTTCTGCGCGATATTTATTACACGTTTGTTCCTTGAGCAGCAGATTAAAAAAGGCAAAGTCTTCAATTTTTATTCTGGTTTGACCAAAAACTGGTTCAAAGACAACCATTTTGATTTTGTCTCCCAGCGTCGTCGCTTTTACATTATTTCTGCAATCATCATTGTCATTGGAGTTGGTTCATTCATTTTCAAAGGATTTGGATTGGGAATCGACTTCAAAGGCGGACGTTCTTACGTAGTTCGTTTTGAAGAATCCGTTGATGCGGATAAGCTGAGAAGCATTATGGACCAAACACTTGGCTCGACTACTGAGGTGAAAACATTCGGTGGACAGGATCAGGTAAAAATCACAACTGCTTATCTGATTGAAGAAACCTCAACAGACGCCGATCAAAAAGCTGAGACTAAGGTTATGGAAGCTGTTAAGAAAATTCCTAACAATCCGGCGAAGATCGTAAGCTCTAACAAAGTAGGGCCTACAATGGCAAGCGATACGCTTTGGTCAGCTGTTTACGCGATCTTGCTTGCACTTGCTGCCAACTTCGTTTACATCTTTATTCGTTTCAAAAGAGTTGCTTTCAGTTACGGAGCGGTTGTGTCACTTGGGCATGACGTGATCATCATCCTGGCCATCTTCTCGTTATTCAACGGCTGGTTGCCATGGTCACTGGATATCGATCAGGCGTTTATCGGTGCAATCCTGACTATGATCGGTTATTCGATGAATGACACGGTTGTAATTTATGACCGTATCCGCGACTATCTGAAAGACGACAAAGCGCGTAACCAAAGCCTGCCAACAGTTATTAACAATGCATTGAACAGTACATTGAGCCGCACGGCCGTAACTGGTATTTCGGTAATCCTTGTTCTGATCGTTTTGATGATCTTTGGAGGAGCCGTAATTCGCGGATTTACGTTCTGTATGCTTCTTGGAGTAATCGTGGGAACATACTCATCTCTATTTGTGGCGGCGCCAATCGTAGTTGACTTGCTGCAACGCGAAAAAAGAAAAGAGCCTGCGTTAACGGTGGCGGAACCTGTCGCACCGGTCGGAGGCAAAAAGATTAAAGCATAAAGATATTTTAGAATAAAAAGGGGTTAAGTTTTATACTTTCCCCTTTTTATTTTGTCTATATACGCAAATGGCAAATTTTCTTTTTAGTTTTAACAGATGTTAATATAACTACAACAAACGCATTATATGGCAAATCAACTTTGGGTAAAAAAGCCTATTGACAAATTATTACTAGAATCAACAGGGGAAGGAAACCAATTAAAGCGGTCACTTAGCTCAACCAGTTTGGTTGCACTGGGTATCGGCGCGATCATAGGAGCCGGGCTTTTTTCTTTAACAGGAATTGCCGCTGCTGAACACTCAGGACCAGCAGTTACAATCTCATTCATACTTGCAGCTGTGGGTTGCGGCTTTGCCGGCCTTTGCTACGCTGAATTTGCTTCCATGATACCCATTGCTGGAAGTGCATATACTTACTCCTACGCCACTATGGGAGAGTTTGTTGCCTGGATTATTGGCTGGGACCTGGTATTGGAATATGCTCTGGGAGCGGCAACCGTTTCTGTAAGCTGGTCGCGTTATTTGCTTGAATTTTTAAACAAATTTGGCATTCATCTTCCTGCACAACTTGTTTGTTCGCCGTTTGAAGTGGTTAAATTGAGCGATGGGACAGTTATCGACAATGGCCTTGTCAATTTGCCTGCAATCATTATTGTATGCCTGCTTTCGTTGTTACTCATCAGAGGAACGCAAGGATCAGCTTTTTTGAATAATGTTCTGGTTGTGGTGAAAGTAGCAGTCGTTTTGATTTTCATTGCCCTGGGTTGGAGCTATATCGATCCACAAAATTATGTGCCGTACATTCCTGAAAATACGGGAAAATACGAAAACTTTGGCTGGTCGGGTATCGCAACCGGAGCCGCGGTTGTATTCTTTGCGTTTATTGGCTTCGATGCGGTTTCAACAGCCGCTCAGGAAGCGAAAAACCCGCAAAAAGGAATGCCAATCGGGATCCTTGGATCATTGGTTGTATGTACGATTCTGTATGTGCTTTTTGCGCACGTAATGACTGGTTTGGTAAAGTATACTGAATTCGCAAACGATGCAAAGCCTGCTGCAACTGCCTTTGCCAAAACGGGTTATGACTCATTGCAAACTGCCCTGATCATTGCAATTCTAGCTGGTTACACGTCTGTAATGTTAGTGATGCTTTTAGGCCAGAGCCGTGTGTTCTATTCTATGAGCAGGGACGGACTTTTGCCTAAGTTTTTCAGCGATGTGCATCCTAAATTCTCAACGCCATGGAAAACCAATATTTTCTTCATGGGCTTTGTAAGCATCTTTGCGGGGCTGGTTCCTGTGAGTGATTTGGGCCATATGGTTAGTATCGGGACTCTTTTCGCATTCTGCCTGGTATGCGTGGGCGTGTGGATGCTACGTGTGAAGAGACCAGATCTGGAACGCTCATTCCGTACACCCTTGGTTCCATTTGTGCCAATTATGGGCATCGTCGTTTGTCTTTACCTGATGTATTCTCTGCCTGTTGAAAGCTGGTATCGCCTCGCGATCTGGCTGGCGATCGGACTTGCAGTTTATTTCGGTTATGGCAAGAAACATAGTAAGCTGGGAAAAGAATAGTTTATTTATATAACTAAAAAAGCCTCTGCTCTCAATTGAGAACAGAGGCTTTTTAGTTATATGTGGCCTATCAGATTCTCGCTAAAACCCGCTCCGAAACTGTCTGGCCTATTGAAAGGGACGATGTTGCAGCAGGGGACGGGGCGTTGCAAACATTAATAGCGTTTTTGTTTTCGATAATAGAAAAATCATCAAGCAATCCGCCGTCGTAATCACAAGCCTGCGCGCGCACGCCCGCCCCACCGGGCACAAGATCATCGCTCTGGATCTCTGGAATTAAACCTTGTAATGCTTTTGTGAAGGCAGCTTTGGAAAATGAGCGGTAATATTCTCCCATGCCCGTTTTCCAGTATTTCATCGCCACTTTTCTGAAACCCGGCCAGGCCAATGACTCCATCAATTCAGGAAAATTGAAGTCCAGCTTATCGTAACCTTCGCGACGAAATGCAAACACAGCATTAGGGCCCGCCTCAATTCCTCCCTCAATCATGCGCGTGAAATGTACGCCCAGGAAAGGGAAGTTAGGATCTGGAACAGGGTAAATCAGGTTTTTGACCAAATGATGTCTTTCGGGTCTGATCTTATAGTATTCACCTCGAAAAGGAATTACCCTGACCTTAATGTTTTCAGCCTGAGTTAATTGAGCCACTTTGTCAGAATAAAGCCCGGCACAGTTGACGATTAGTTTCGTTTCAAATACTTTTCCTGTCGCCGAAACGACTTCTGAATAGGAATTGCGGTCTTTTATATCAATTGCTTTTTCTCCAAAACGGATCTCTCCGCCCAACTTCTGAAAGCATTCTGCGTATTTTTCTGAAACTGTTTTGTAATCGATAATGCCGGTATAAGGAACCCAAATCCCTTCTAAACCAACTACATGCGGCTCAATTTCGCGGATTTCTCCTTGCGAGATCATTCGGTTGTCAGTAAGACCGTTCTGATTTCCTCTTTCGAACAGATTCCGTAGCAACGGCCGCTGATCCTCGCTGGTTGCGACTACTATCTTGCCGCACAAATCATAATGTACGCCTTCCCGATTGCAAAAATCGATCAGCATTTGATAACCGCGGATGCAGTTTGTGGCTTTGAGGCTGCCTGGCTTGTAATATAACCCGGAGTGGATTACGCCGCTGTTATGGCCTGTTTGGTGTTTGGCAACTTCGTTTTCCTTTTCCAGCAGCAAAATTTTCAGTGAAGACCTTTGCTCTTTTAGTCGCAATGCTGTGGCAAGACCTACAATGCCTCCGCCAATGATGGTAATGTCGTACATGGATTTTTAATTACTAAATTCAAAGTGCCAGTCAGCCAGGAAACGAGATTTTCCCCATTGAAACGCCGGGTACTCCCTCTTTTTCCCCAAAATGCATTTGCTCACCGGCCACCGCTTCGTTCGCCAAAACGGCAAACAAAACCGCCTCCTTGGCATCGCCGGAAATGCCGAGCTTATCAATTTTCAAAACCGGACGATTCAATGCATGTGAAATCCCGGACATTAACACCGGGTTATGTGCGCCGCCGCCGCTTGCGTAAATGGTGTAGGCGTCATCTTCGTTCATCACGCTCTTAATCGCATCAGCAATGGTCTCAGCGCTAAGCTGTGTCAATGTTGCAATGATATCCTGCCTTGAAACGGAGATCAGTTTAGACTGCTGAATGGCTGTTTCCACATAATCGAAGTTGAAAACTTCGGGGCCGGTTGTCTTCGGAAAAGGCGCTTTGAAGAATGGAAAAGACTTTAATGCTGCCAGTAATGTCTCATTCACTTTCCCGCTTGCTGCTATTGCGCCGTTTTCGTCAAAAGGTTTATGATAAAATCGCTTGGTATAGGCGTCCAAAAGCGTGTTTCCCGGGCCCGTGTCGGTGGTAAATATCTTCGTGGTGTCAAGGGTTCCCGGCAGGAATGTAAAGTTAGCAATGCCGCCCATGTTGAGCAGGATTCGGTTTTCACCTGCTTTGGAAAACAGAAAATGATCCCCATAAACCGCCAGCGGAGCACCTTCTCCACCTGCCGCTATGTGTTTTTGACGAAAATCACTCAATGTAATAACGCCAGTTTTGGCTGCAATGTGATCTCCGTCACCGATTTGCAATGTTGCATTAGGGAATCCGGGAAGCTTATGCTGTTTTTTAGGAGCGTGAAAAACGGTCTGGCCGTGACTGGCAATAAGGTCAATGTGTTCAATATCAATGTCCCAGCTTTTCAGACAATCCAGGATCATTTTTGCATGCGTAGAGCCTATGAAAGGATTCAGGAGGCAAAGCTGTTGAAAATCAATCTGTCTTTTTGCGAAAATTTGTAGGATTTCATTGCGGAACTCGTCGGAATATGGCACTGTTGTGAAAAATTCCAGGTCCAAAACCGTTTCCGTACCGCTTCCTTCAATATTGCAAACAGCCACATCCAGCCCATCCAAAGAAGTACCGGACATTAGTCCGATAATTCTGCGGGATGGTTTGCCGGAAAGTTGACAGAGTTTCTCAATATGCTTTTTCATAAGCCATTTTGAGGAGAAGAAGCCTGTGGTTTGTTGGCATTGTTCTTATTCTTACCAGACCTGTTCTTCTTCTTTTTCTTCTTTTTCTGCTCTTCGCTGTATTTTTTGTCCAGGTTTTCCAGATCACTATTGATCTTTCCCGGTGCTCTGTCCACCGCCGTTTTTTCGGCTTGCGGCGTCAGGATTTCCAATGATTCCGGAATGATATCCTTTTTGTTCAGTTCCATGATTTCGAGCACTTTACTGATTGCCACCGGATACCAGTTTGTGTCTTTATCAAAACCAAACCACATGATCTTCTTGAAAATATCTGTCTTTTGCAAAACAGCGACACCTTTTTTGGTCTTCAAAGGCACATCCACAGTCGGGATGTCCCGCAAAGCATCAATGTACGTTTCCAGCTCGTAGTTCAGACAGCATTTCAGGCGTCCGCATTGTCCTGAAAGTTTTGCAGGGTTCAACGATAAATTCTGGTAACGCGCTGCTGCGGTTGATATATTTTTAAAATCTGTAAGCCAGGTTGAACAGCATAGTTCACGCCCACAAGAACCAAGTCCGCCTAAACGGCTCGCTTCCTGGCGAAGGCTGATCTGGCGCATTTCAATCCTTACCTTGAATTCCGAGGCCAATGATTTGATGAGCTCGCGGAAATCGACGCGTTCTTCGGAGGAATAATAGAATGTTGTTTTGGTATTATCAGATTGAAATTCAACGTCTGAGAGCTTCATATTCAGCTTCATCTCACGGATTATTTCACGCGTACGATAAAGCGTCGGCATCTCGCGCGCCATCGCCTGGGTGTGTTTATCGAGGTCTTTTTCCGTCGCAATCCGGTAAAGAACGTGCATATCATCGTTGATAACCACATTTTTACGCTTCATTTGAAGCCTCACCAGCTCGCCTTGCAAAGAAACAGTCCCGATATGCTGGCCAGAAGCCATTTCACAAACCACATAGTCGCCTGTGATGAATTCCAGCTGATTTATATTTCTGAAATACTCTTTTCTTCCTCCTTTAAACTTTACTTCTACAACATCAAAACGTTGACTAACAGGCACATCCATGTGGCTGAGCCAATCGTAGACATTCATTTTATTGCATCCGCCTGTTCCACAGGTTCCATTACTTCCACATCCCGAGACAGTCGATCCACTAGAACCGCATCCGCCGGATGAACATGATCCACATCCCATAATTACTCATATCTTCAATCGTTATAACGTATTAAATCCACACCGATGTCATGCCGGAAATATTTGCCTTCGAACTGCACAGCCTGGGCTGCGCGCTGCGATTTATGAACCGCATTTTCGAGGGAATTGGCCAGGCCTGTAAGTGCCATAACCCTTCCTCCATTTGTCACAACTTCGGTGTTTCCATTGAAAGTAGTGCCCGCGTGGTATAAAAACACATCTTCTACTTTTTGGCTGCCGGAAATTACCTTTCCTTTTTCATAATCTCCTGGGTAACCTCCTGACACAACCACGGTCGTCACGGCCACTTGCGGGGAGATTTGTAGTTCAAAATCGTTCAAAGTCCCCTTCGCCGTTGAGGCCATGAGCATAGCAAAATCCGACTGTATGCGCGGGATCACAACCTCCGTTTCCGGATCACCCATCCTTACATTGTATTCGATCACAAAAGGCTCGCCTTTTATGTTCATTAAGCCAATAAAAATGAAGCCAACATATTTGATCCCTTCACTTTTCAGACCGTGTAAAGTGGGTTTAACCACCTTTTCGTCCACTTTTTTCAAAAAATTGGCATCCGCAAAAGCCACTGGCGATACAGCGCCCATTCCGCCTGTATTAAGGCCTGTATCGTTTTCGCCAATGCGTTTGTAATCTTTGGCTTCGGGTAAAATTTTATAATGCTCTCCATCTGAAAGGACAAATACGGATAATTCTATCCCTTTCAAAAATTGTTCTACCACAACTTTGTTACCCGCATCCCCGAATTTCCGGTCCAGAAGCATTTCTCTGAAAGCTGTTTCTGCTTCCGAATGCTTCTCGGCAATGATAACGCCTTTGCCGGCTGCCAGGCCGTCAGCTTTTAAAACAATAGGAAGTGGCTGGGCTTCAAGATATTCCAGTCCTTGTTCTAATGTTTCAACAGTAAATGTTTTGGAAGAAGCAGTTGGGATGCCGTATTTCTGCATAAACAGTTTGGAAAAATCCTTGCTTCCTTCCAATTGTGCCCCTGCTTTATTCGGGCCTATAATTTTTACTTTTGAGAGATCTGCTCTCGATTCGAAATAATCGACAATGCCGTTGACCAATGGTTCTTCCGGACCTACGATCACCAGCTCAATTCTGTTTTCCAACACCGCATTTGCGATGGCATCAAAATCATTATAAGATATAGAGAGGTTGGTTGCAACAGCCGCAGTTCCCGCGTTCCCGGGAGCTACATATAAACTGTCACAAAGAGGGCTTTGGGCTATTTTCCAGGCAAAGGCATGTTCTCTTCCGCCTGATCCCAATATTAGTATATTCATAAATGGTTAATTGTTTCACAAAAACACTGATAACAAGTTTTCCCGGCCGATTAATTCGCCAGTTCGGATAAAAACTTGATTCGCATAAGCCGCAATTCTTCTTCACTAATTTCGTCATTGGCAAATTCCCCTAATGCTGCGGCTATATTATCTGTTTCAGCGGTCATGAAATAGTCATATATATCCTGCTGTCTTTCCCGGTCAATTACCTGATTGATATAGTAATCGAGGTTCAGCTTGGTTCCCGAGTAGCAGATATGTTCAACTTCCTCAATAACGTCGGCGAGGGCCAGATCTTTAACTTCAGCGATTTCATCCAGGCTTACCTTGCGGTCGACTTGCTGGATGATAAATATTTTGATTTTAGATTTATTGACAGTCGATTTTATAACGACATCCTTTGCTGTCTCAATCTCGTTTTCTTCAACATATCGGGTGATCACCTCAATGAACTGACGACCGAACTTCTGAACCTTACCCATTCCGACGCCATTAATCTGCGCCATTTCCTGCTGGGTGGTTGGGTAGGTCGTTGCCATTTCTTCCAATGACGGATCCTGGAAAATAACATAAGGAGGCAGGTTTTTCTCCTTTGCAACTTTTTTACGAAGCGCTTTAAGTATTCCCAAAAGTGCTTCGTCATAAGCATGCGCGCTTCCGCCAGTGGCTGCATCCTTGTCGTCATCTTCTGGTTTTACTTCTTCTTCATCGAAATTATGGTCTTTATGAAGCGTTACCGGATAAGGATCGTTCAGGTAATTTGCACCTTTTTCGCCCAATTTAATCACTCCATAATTTTCAATGTCTTTTTCAAGATAATTAAAGATCACAAGCTGGCGAATGGTCGAAATCCAGTAGTCGCGTGACTCATTGATTTCCAGTCCTTTGCCATATACATCCAGCTGATCATGCTCGTAGCTTTTAACATATTGGTTTTCAGTGGCCGTCAGGACGTCCGCAATGTGTTCGCAGTCGAATCGTTGTTCGGTAAGCTGAACAGCTCTCAGAACGAGTATAACGCCGTCCTGAACCTTTGTTTTCTCAGTTGACTTAATGCAGTTGTCGCAAAACCCGCAATCCTTTTCAAGATACTCCCCAAAATAGCTTAGCAATTGCCGGCGGCGGCAAACGCCCAATGTTGAATAGGCCACCATTTCGTTCAGCAAATGGCGTGCATTATCGCGTTCAGTAACCGTTTTGTCCTTATTGAATTTTTCCAGCTTCTGAATGTCCTCATAGCTGTAAAACATCAGGCAATTTCCTTCCAAACCATCCCGTCCGGCCCTGCCCGTTTCCTGATAATAACCTTCCAACGATTTCGGAACGTCATAATGGATCACAAAACGAACATCCGGCTTGTCAATTCCCATCCCGAATGCAATGGTCGCAACGATCACATCTGCTTCTTCATTCAGGAACGCATCCTGGTTGGCCATACGCGTGTTGCTGTCCAATCCGGCATGATACGGTAATGCACGAACGTCATTAACAGTAAGCAGTTCAGCCACTTCTTCAACCGTCTTTCTGCTCAGGCAATATACAATTCCGGACTTACCCTTATTATTGCGGACATAGCGGATCAGTTGTTTTTTAACATCCTTTTTAGGACGGATTTCGTAGTAAAGGTTTTTTCTGTTAAATGAAGATTTGAAGGTCTCAGCTTCCTCCATTTGCAGGTTTTTGCGGATGTCCTGTTGCACTTTCGGCGTTGCGGTTGCCGTAAGAGCGATAATAGGAAGCCTGCCTATATTTTCGATAATGCCGTAAATGCGGCGGTATTCCGGACGGAAATCATGTCCCCATTCGGAAATGCAATGTGCCTCATCGATGGCAACAAAGGATATTTTAACTCTTTTAAGAAAATCGAGGTTATCTTCTTTCGTAAGTGACTCAGGAGCAATGTAAAGTAATTTTAAGCTGCCATCCAGCGCATCACTTTTAACCCGCGTCATTTCAGATTTGGTAAGCGTTGAATTGAGGAACTGTGCATTAATACCGAAAGCAGTCAGCTGGTCAACCTGGTTCTTCATCAATGCAATGAGCGGCGAGATGACGATGGTCAGACCATCGCTGACAAGAGCAGGCAGTTGATAGCAAAGTGACTTTCCCGCACCGGTGGGCATGATCACAAAAGTATTCTTACCAAGCAGGATGTTTTGAATGATTACTTCTTGCTCACCCCGGAATTGACTGTACCCAAAAATTTCTTTAAGCCTTTCTTTCAACGTGTCTAAAACGACTGCATCAACATTCTTTACCATACTCTGTTAACAAAATGGTTATCCCAAACTTCTATATCTTTGCTTTTGAAATTAAAAATCCCATTGGTTCCCAATAAAACTGTGTTTCAGATTTGAAATTAATAAAAAATATTCAGTCAATAGCAAAAGAAGTGTTGCGGCAAGAGGCAGAAGCATTGCATAATCTGATCGGATTGATTGATGAAGAATTTGAAAACTGCGTATATGCCATTATTAACTGCGGAGGTCGAGTAGTTGTGTCTGGTGTGGGTAAAAGCGCCATCGTTGGGCAAAAAATAGTTGCTACGCTCAACTCAACCGGTACACCCGCATTGTTTATGCATGCCGCGGACGCCATTCATGGTGACCTGGGCATGATCCAGGACAATGATGTGGCCATTGTGATTTCCCGGAGCGGCGATACTGCCGAAATTAAGGTGCTTATTCCGCTCTTAAAACGGACCGGCGTGACAATGATCGCGATGGTAAGCAATAGGGATTCGTACCTGGCCAAGAATGCGGATCACATTCTGCATGCTTATGCGCCGGAAGAGGCTGATCCACTCAATCTTGCGCCTACTACAAGCACTTCCGTGACCATGGCATTGGGTGACGCATTAGCGATATGCTTACTGGAAGCAAGAGGTTTTACACACGATGATTTTGCAAAGTTCCACCCGGGAGGCGCTTTGGGCAAAAGGCTCTATCTTAAAATCTGTGACATTTACCCGCATAATGCATTGCCAGTTGTCCTTGAAAGTGCTGGTTTGCAGGAAATTATCTTGGAAATGACTTCCAAAAGGCTGGGGGCCACTGCCGTCAATAATGCCGACGGCAAAATGGCTGGCATTATCACGGATGGAGATTTGAGGCGAATGCTCAAACAACATAACGGAGGCGAAATTCTGCACTTAAAAGCCCGCGACATTATGACGAAGTCACCTATCTCCGTCTCGCCTGATGAATATGCTGTTAAAGCCCTGGAACTCATGCAGTCCCGCAGCATTACGCAGGTTGTTGTTGTGGAGCAGGATGAAATTCTGGGCTTCGTGCATTTACACGATCTTTTGCGGGAAGGGTTGGTGTGACTCGTTACAAGCTTGTCAGCCTGAGCGGAGACGAAGGCACGTTACCCAGGAGTAGCGCGCCTTCGACTCCGCTCAGGCTGACAGGTGAGAGACTCCGCTCAGGCTGACAAGCAAGATGCATTCAGGCTGACGAGGGTGTTACCTAAACCGCTTCGACTGCTGTACTTCCCGCTCGTCTTTTCTAATAAATCGATTGGCGAAAACATTGGCCAACATTGCGCCTACTAAGCCATAAAACCCTATTTCATAGCTTCCAGGTAAGTTTGGATCAAAAAGCTTAGCTGTTTTGTAAAAAGTGAAGTAGATCACGAGTCCCATAATGATGGTCATCAAAATGGAATTGACGGCGCAAAGTGCGGACTGTAAAACCCTGTTTTTGAATTGAAATATGGCATATGCTGCAACTCCAGCAACCAGAATGCCGAGAATGATCAGATAATAAACCGGCTGAACGTTGGATTGCACAGCATTTACCTGATGTGTAAGCTTAATTGCTGTAAGGTCGGCACGCTGCTCACCTTCGACAGCAACTTTTGTCCATAGTGGGAAGGCGAGAAAAATACCCATTCCAATGACTGTCAGGGCTAGAAAAACGGTCTGAATTCTTTGTAACATATTTCTAAATATTGTGAACTGGCTTCATGAAGCCGCGAATTTAATAAAAGACTTTTCCAGATGGAAAGCATTATCAGGAAATAACAGAGCCGTATAGATCAAATTCCTCCGCCGAAGTAATGTTTACATTGGCAAAATCACCCAAGCGCACATATTGGCTGGCAGGCACAAGTACTTCATTATCAACCTCTGGTGAATCAAATTCAGTCCTTCCTATAAAATGCCCGCCTTCTTTCCTGTCGAAAAGGACTTTATATGTATTACCAATTTTTTGCTGATTCAATTCATAGGAAATGCCCTGTTGCAACTCCATGATGGCATCTGCACGTTCCTGTTTGATCTCTGCCGGAATGTCGTCCGGCATTGTATAGGAATGCGTGTTGTCTTCATGAGAATATTGAAATGCGCCCAAACGGTCGAAACGCATTTTTTCTACGAAATCATAGGTCTCATCAAATAACGCTTCCGTTTCTCCGGGGTGACCGACGATCAATGTTGTCCTTAATGTAATATCAGGCACTTTTGCGCGTATAGTCTCGATCAATGCCTCTGTTTTCTCACGTGTGATCCCGCGGCGCATGGATTTCAAAATCTCGGTCGAGCCGGTTTGCAGCGGCATGTCCAGATATTTGCAAATGTTGCTGCGATCGTTCATGATATCCAATATATCCATCGGAAATCCGGCTGGATAAGCATATTGCAGCCTGATCCACTCAATGCCTTCCACATCGGAAAGCTGCGCCAGCAGATCGGATAGATTTCTTTTTTTATAAATATCAAGACCATAATAAGTCAGGTCCTGCGCGATCAGTATCAATTCTTTTGTGCCACGTTTAGCCAAGGATTTAGCTTCTTTGATCAATTCTTCAATGGAGCGGGAAACATGGCCGCCGCGCATAATGGGAATTGCGCAAAAGCTACAAGGCCGATCGCAACCTTCCGCGATTTTTAAATATGCGTAATGCGTCGGTGTGGTTAGCAGGCGTTCGCCAACGAGTTCGTGCTTGTAATCTGCTTTTAATGTTTTGAGCAGGCGCGGCAGCTCATTGGTTCCGAACCAGGCGTCAACCGTTGGAATTTCTATCGAAAGCTCGTCTTTGTATCTGTGTGATAAACAGCCCGTAACGTAAACTTTATCAACCATTCCCGCCGCTTTTGCATCAGCGTAGCGCAAGATTGTATTAATGGATTCCTCCTTTGCATTATCAATAAATCCGCAGGTATTGATGACAACAATCTGTGAATCGTCCTTTTTTGATTCGTGGGCAACGGCAAATCCGTTTCCTTTGAGTTGCGTGTAAAGCACTTCTGAATCCACCAGGTTTTTGGAACATCCCAGCGTAACAATGTTGACTTTATTCTTAACTATTCCTTTGGTTTTCATTGGTTTTAGCTATCTGCGAGAAGCTTTTAGCTTTAAGTGAATTTTGAAATGCAGTTGCCGTTCATGTGAAAGTGACTGATAATGAACGGCGAAACGGGGTGCAAAGTTCGGAAAAATTGATTGCTTAGCCAATCTTCTTAAATAAAGAATCTACAAATTCATCCCGGTCGAAAACTTGGAGATCGTCCATTTTTTCTCCGACGCCTATATATTTTACAGGGATTTTGAATTCATCGGATATGCCAATTACAACGCCGCCTTTCGCTGTTCCGTCCAGTTTTGTGATTGCTAATGCAGTGATTTCCGTGACTTTGGTAAATTCTCTGGCTTGAATTACAGCATTTTGGCCTGTGCTGCCATCGAGAACCAGTAATACTTCGTGCGGGGAATCGGGAATGATCTTCTGCATGACGCGTTTGATCTTTGAAAGCTCGTTCATGAGATTGACCTTCGTGTGTAAACGTCCGGCTGTGTCGATAATGATCACGTCGGCGCCCGTTTCCATCCCCTTTTTCAATGCATCGTATGCCACTGCGGAAGGGTCGGTGTTCATGCCGTGGTCGATAACCGGGACGTCAACGCGTTTTCCCCAGAGTTTGAGCTGGTCCACTGCCGCCGCGCGGAATGTGTCGGCAGCGCCTAGCACCACTTTGTGACCGCGTTGATGAAACTGGTGTGCCAGCTTTCCGATCGTGGTCGTTTTCCCGACACCATTCACGCCCACAACCATGATTACGAATGGTTTAGGAAGATGCTCGGTTTCGTAGCTGTCTTTGATATCAACGGATTTATTTTCTGTCAGCAATGCTGCAATTTCCTCCCGAAGTATGCCATCCAGTTCGGCTGTGGTTGCATATTTGTCTCGTGCGACTCTTTCTTCAATGCGTTTAATGACCTTAACTGTGGTTTCAACGCCTACATCTGAACTTACAAGAATGTCTTCCAATTCATCCAGAACATCTTCGTCGATTGTGGTTTTACCAACGATGGCGCGGGAAAGTTTGCCAAAGAAACTGTCTTTGGTTTTTTCCAGGCCTTTATCCAATGTTTCTTTTTTCTCTTTTGAAAAAAAACCAAATAAGCTCATAACGGTGTGAATGTAGTAAGATCTGTAACTGTGTATATGTGCCCAAAAATAAAACAAAAAAAGTCCCAAAAGGGACTTTTTAGAAAACTGAATATAATCCGTTGGCTTTGCTCATGAGAAAACCATCAATAATGTCAGTCTGAGCGTCCGGGGCCGCCCGGCGGTCGAAGACTAGTTTTTCAGGGCACCTTGAACACCGTCTAAAGGAACGATTTCTTCTTTGAAGGTGTAAGCTCCTGTTTTTGGAGATTTTACAGCCTTAATAACCTTAGCGAATGCTTTTCCGCCTTCTTTTTTCAGGGTAGCAACTACTTTCTTTGCCATGTCTGTATATTTTTAAAGTGTAAAACCTTATTTAATTTCTTTGTGGACTGTATAGCGTCTCAGGAATGAATTGAATTTTTTCAACTCCATACGGCCAGGCGTATTTTTCCGATTTTTTGTAGTCACATAACGTGACATTCCAGGAACACCACTATCTTTTTGTTCTGTGCATTCCAATATAACCTGTACTCTATTACCTTTCTTAGCCATTGCTTTACATCGTTTTTACAAATAGGACTGCAAAAGTAATAACATTTAGTTTTATACACAATGCTGTCTACTAAATTTAGTGTATTTTTTGAAAAAAATAATTTAAGCCCAATGACTTTAAGATCTTGCTAGACAAATAAATAAGTTGAGGTTATAATCTGCACACTTTCAATTTCTGTCTTAAATTTGAAGGAAATCTAGCACAAACTTACTTTCTTCGTGTGCGATTTATTTGCAAATCCATAATCTGGCGGAAATTCTTAAATTTAAAACAATGACTATTAAAAAAAGTACCCCTTTGGCGCTTGTTGCTCTGGCGGTTTTCTTACTCATCGGCTGCTCCTCTCAGGAAGACAAGGATAAATATGATCATTACTATGGATCCGGAAGCAAATCAAGAGAGGAAACGGCGCTTGTAGCATTACAAAACGAAAGAAAAAATCAACCTGCGACACCTCCTGTGCAAGCGGCAGCGCCTGCTGCGGCTCCCGCGGCCGGAGATTCGGGAAAAACGGCTTCTGGTGATACAGCGGCAGTTGCTTCGGCAGCACCGGCAGCTCCGGCTGCGGCAACACCACCAAAACGCAAGCCTGTGCCTGCGGATGTTTCAGCATTGCTTAACAAACACGCTTGCTTTGCGTGCCATCAGGCATATGATAAGGTGATTGGGCCTGCTTACTCGGAAGTTGCTAAGAAAAAATATACTGCGGATCAGATCGTAGAGCTGGTTCACAATCCAAAACCGGAACATTGGCCAGGTTATCCTCCAATGGCGCCACTTGCGCATGTTCCCAAAGCCGACATTGTGGTGATCGCCAACTGGATCAACTCATTATAATATAAGGTTGTCAATTTTAGAAAATACGGGCCGTTCATGCTATGGACGGCCCGTATTCGTATCTTTGCGAAAGCATTTTTATTTTATATGACTCAAAACGCACTGCAACCTGCTGATATCACGGATGAACTTTTGGCCCAGTATGAAACAGTAATCGGGCTCGAAGTACATTGTCAGCTTTTGACGGAATCCAAACTTTTTGCCCAGGACAGAAACCTTTTTGGTGCTGAGCCTAATACAAACATTGGTCCGCTTACGCTTGCATTACCAGGGACTTTACCCAAAATCAATAAAAAAGCGGTTGAGTATGCAATCCGGCTCGGACTGGCTTGTGGCTGCTCGATCAGCAGAAGAACCATTTTTGACCGTAAAAATTACTTTTATCCCGACCTTCCAAAGGGTTACCAGATTTCGCAGGACAAAAAACCGATCTGCGAAAACGGTGGCGTGACTATTTCTACAAAGAATGAGGAAGGGAAAATGATTGAAAAGATCATTCGGTTCCATCATATACATTTGGAAGAGGACGCCGGCAAATCTGTTCATGACGGCAGTGTTACCGAAACATTGCTGGATTATAACCGCGCCGGAACACCTTTGGTTGAAATGGTTTCAGAGCCCGATCTGCGGTCTGCGGAGGAAACAGGGGCATTTGTTACAGAGATCCGCCGTTTGGTGCGCTATCTGCACATTAGTGACGGCAATATGGAAGAAGGCTCGCTGCGTTGCGATGTTAATGTCTCGCTCAGAAAGAAAGGAGCAGAAAAACTGGGCACCAAAGTGGAGATCAAGAACATGAACTCGATCCGAAACATGATGCGTGCCATTAGTTTTGAAGAAAAAAGGCAAGTGGCCATGTTGGAGAACGAGCAGACGATCCAGCAGGAAACGCGCATGTTTGACGTAGAAAGCGGACAGACTTACGGCATGCGGGTGAAGGAAACGATGAATGATTATCGCTATTTTCCCGATCCGGATTTAAGCCCGGTTGTCGTGTCAGATGAATGGCTGAACAGCATTAAGGCGGATATGCCGGCATTGCCGCATGAGCTGCGCGAGAAATTTACGAATCAGTATGGAATTCCTGCTTATGACGCGGCTGTGCTGACTGACACAAGAGAAATTGCAGCTTATTTTGAAGCAGTTTGTGCCAAAACAAATGCATTTAAGGCCGCTTCAAACTGGCTGATGGGCCCGGTGAAATCATATCTGAATGATCACGAAGGGAACATTGACCGTTTTCCGATCAGCCCGGAAGGATTGGCAGCATTGATTGATCTGAGCGAGTCAAACATTGTGAGCAATTCTGTGGCTACGCAAAAGATATTTCCGGTGCTTTTGGCCGAGCCGCAACGCGACCCGAAAGAGATCGCGTCTTCAAATAACTGGATTCAAAATAGCAATACAAACGAGCTTGAAACGTTGGTAGATGAGGTTATTAGCGCAATGCCCGACAAGGTTGCGGCTTATAGAAAAGGAAAAAAAGGGTTACTCGGTCTTTTTGTGGGAGAAGTCATGAAAAAATCAAATAACACTGCTGATCCAAAGCTGGTAAGCCAACTGCTGAGCGCTAAACTCTGATCGTTACGCCTAACAAAACCATTATGAAGGTCATGAAAGGAATATTAAGACAAAGTATTTTCATATCTAGCATTGCTTTTTTGAGCCTTCAATCTCAGGCACAGCAGCTTCCGCCCAAAGATTTTTCCATCAATGGTAAGGTAAAAAATGGTGCAAAAGGAGAAAAAATAACATTGCTTCGCTCAACTGCGGGCGGATCGTCCGTTAAGCTAGATTCCACGCAACTTTCGGCAGACGGCTCTTTCGCATTAAAAGGCACTGAAAACGACCGCGGAAGCTTCTTTTCATTGAACATTGCGGATCGTCAGAAAGTGATCTTGCTTGTGGAAGGTGGAGAAAAATTCAATGTGCTGGCGGACGGGACCACAAGGGATGCCAAAGGAAACGGCGGAAACGCGGATATTACAGGTTCCAAAAATATGGATTACTATGCCCAAATAGACAAGCTAATGCGGTCTTTTGCCGGCAAGGTGACCGTTTGGAATGAAGAGTATGCCAAGGCAGAAGAGAAAAAAGACGCTAAGAAAATTCTGGAAGTGCAGCAATCATTTGCAAGCGCGGACAAAGAAAGGCTGGATGTTATCAAGAAATTGCTCCCTGAAATGGGCACTTCGTTAGTTGCGTTATTTACAGCAAATAACTTTCTGAATCCGGATACAGATATCGAAATCTTAAAAAAACTGGCGGATGACTACGAAAAAGTAGAACCGACGCCGACACTGGCAAAAGGTTTTATTGGTCAGATCAAAAGGATTGCGGGCGTTTCGGTTGGACAGCAGGCGCCTGATTTCACATTGAACAGTCCTGACGGTAAGCCGGTTGCATTGTCATCATTACGCGGAAAATTCGTTTTGATCGATTTCTGGGCTTCCTGGTGCGGCCCTTGCCGGATGGAAAATCCGAATGTTGTGCGCATGTATGACAAGTTTAAGGACAAAGGGTTTGACATTTACGGCGTATCACTGGACGACAACGAAAAAGCCTGGAAAACGGCCATTGAGCGTGATAAACTAAAATGGCTGCACGGATCGGAATTGAAGAAATGGAACTCCGGCGTAGCACAGACTTATGGTGTAAATGCAATTCCAGCCACATTCCTGATCGATAAAGAAGGGAAAATAATTGCCAAGAACTTACGCGGACCAGCTTTGGAAAGTAAGCTTACCGAATTGCTGGGCGCTCAATAGTAATAGATTAGATGTAGTCAAAAATCCGCAGGACGTGTCTTGCGGATTTTTTATGCCTCATGGTCTTCCAGACTGTAATAAAATTGCAAAGGATCAGCAAATTTGAAGTCGTATTTGTAATGCTGATTGAATTTTTCAGCTGAAATAACCTTAAAATCGGGCTTTTCGTCAGTTTTGGCGAATGTTGGCGTTTCCCAGCCAAATTGCGTGCAGGATTTTTCGTAAACTTCCCGTCTTGTCGTGTGACCGGGAGCCACAATGTTAAATGTCTCATTGAAAACACCCGCTTCCAGAATTGTTATGATAATTTCCGCCGCATCGTCCCGGTGAATGTAATTAACAGGGATTGAGCCGGTTGTCATATCTTTTTGTCCCTGCACATATTTTCCCGGAATGCGGTTATAACCCAGTAAGCCGCCTAACCTGAGGATGGTAACATTATGGTCGGGACGTAATTCCGTTAAAAGGTTTTCTGCCGCGACCATTTCAGGCGAAGCCGATTCCTTTGGCGTTTTAACGTCATCCTCAACAACGGTCCTGTTCAGCTCAGGGTAAATCCCAGTGGAGCTGATGAAGATAATGTCATTGATCTTCGAAGTCTTAATCTCCGAAATAATCGATTCGATTTGTTTTATGTAAAAGCCCGGCTCATGCTTATACAGGCGTGGGGGCAGCGAAATGATCAGCGTATCAACATCGAAAAACGAATGCAACCAGGAATTTTCTACATTAAATTCTGGGTCAAGGGGAAGCAAATAGCCTTCAATCCCTTTTTCCACGAATGTGTCAATCTTCGATACAGATGTTGTGCTGCCTTTTATCTGCCATGTACTATGCCGGCTCCGCAAACGTTGAGCTAATGGGAATCCCAGCCAACCGCATCCCAGAATGCTTATTTGTTTTTTTTCTACTTTTGAATCTTTATCCGACATTTGATATCAAGGCTATGTTCTTTTTTAGAATCGCTTTCGCTTGCTTTCTGCTTTCTATTTTCTTCGTTTCATGTGAAAAAGATAACCGGCAAGAAACGGATACCAGCAATGCCGTGGTCAATCTGGAATCTGAAAATCTCGACCAGGCATTATTTGCGTGCAAATCCGTTAAAGATGTGCAAATTTTCCTCGATAAGCATCCTTATTTAGCCAGGGAATATTTTGCCAGTTCGCAGATGAATCCCAACCAGCTTGCAGCGCATTTATTCAACATTCTACAAAATCCTGATTTCCTGGCTTTTCGGAAGCAGCTTGATGAACTGATCGGCGACCGTAAAAAGAACATTTTGGATCCATTAGCGGAGGCATTCAAACAAATAAAATATCATTACCCGACATTCAGAGCGCCCAAAATCCAATTCATGATTACAGGATTTACAGGCAACGATCTATACATTTCCGATTCGCTGATCATTATCGGATTAGATTATTTCGGTGGACCCGAAGCCATGTATCGGCCGGATGTGTTTGATTATCAGTTGCGTCGTTTTCGAAAAGAATACATTGTTCCCTCTATCGTCTTTTTCGAATCCAACCGGTTCAACAAAATGGACCCAACTGACAAGACGCTGCTGGCGGACATAGTGGGTTATGGAAAGGGTTTTGCGTTTGTAAAACAAGTGATGCCAACCACGCCGGATAGCCTCATTATTGGCTATTCTGCGGATAATTTGCGTAGGACCTATGCCAGTCAGCATGATATATGGGCTTATTTCATTGCCGGAAAGCTGCTTTATGAATCCGTTGATCTGAAAAAGAAAAAATTTATTGAAGAAAGGCCTTTTACAACGGAGATCGGGCAGAAAGTGCCGGGTGCCATTGCGCGTTGGGTGGGCTGGCGGATCGTTAACCGTTTCCGCGCAGAAAATCCACAAGTAACCCTGCCCGAATTAATGGAAATGGAGAACGCTGCACAGATTTTGCAGGATTCGGGATATAACGGCGAGCCGGACGAAGAGGAGTAAGTTTTTTGTTTACTTTTGCGGCTGTCACTAAGATTCCTAAAAGCCGTTGATACCGTTTACACTCATCATTTTCCTCCTTCTTGTGCCGGGTTTTGTGGTAATCGGCGTGTATCTGGAACGCAAGGTTTCTGCATTTATCCAGGATCGTATGGGGCCAATGGAAGTGGGCAAATGGGGGCTTTTACAGCTTTTTGCCGATTTGCTCAAATTGCTTCAAAAGGAAGATATTGTTCCAAAAGCAGCAGATAAGCGCCTTTTTCTGCTTGCACCATTCGTCATTTTCGTATCTGTTTTTGCTGGATTTGCGGTTGTTCCCTTAGCTCCTGATCTGGCTGGTTCGGGTGCGTCAGTGGGCGTTTTTTTCTTGCTGACCATTGTTTCTGTGGACGTTATAGGGCTTTTAATGGCCGGCTGGGGTTCCAATAATAAATTTGCATTGTTTGGCGCCATGCGTGCGGTGGCGCAAATTATTTCCTACGAAATTCCGCTGGGATTATCTATACTGTGCGTGGTAATGCTCACGCAAACGCTTGATCTTCAAATTATAAGCTTCCAGCAAGGCATTTATGCCAATGAGCCTGTCTATCTTTTTGGGATAAAAGACCTGGGGGTTGATGTGACCAATGTGGGTGGATTTTTGTCCTGGAACATTGTCCGAAATCCCTTTTTGTTGTTGGCATATATTGTTTTCTTCATCGCATCTCTGGCTGAATGTAACCGGGCCCCATTTGACTTGCCGGAAGGCGAATCGGAATTGGTAGCGGGATTTCACACTGAATATTCGGGCATGCGCTGGGCGCTTTTTATGCTCTCGGAATATGGAATGATGCTGCTGGTGTGTCTATTAGGCGCCATTTTATTCTTAGGAAGTTGGAACACGCCTTTTCCTAACATCGGCCCGTTGAAACTGGCAGACTGGACAAGCGGAGAGCCCGGAACGTGGTTTGGCTATCTTACCGGGATTTTCTGGCTGCTGGGTAAAGCGATATTTGGCATATTAATCCAAATGTGGGCACGCTGGACACTTCCGCGCCTTCGCGTAGATCAGCTAATGTATCTGGGATGGAAAGTTTTGACGCCTGTCGGACTTGTGCTTTTCTTTATCTCCGGCGTTTGGAAGTTGATAGGGATCTAAAAATTATTCAGTGATTTCGGCGCCGTCCAGAATATAATTCATCTGGTAAATATCATCCGCATTCAATTTCAGTGTTCCTACAAAAGTCAGGCGCTCGTCTGTTTTGAACTTGCGGCCATCTTTTTTCTTGAAATTCAATGTCATAACCGTCTCAGGGCCAGCTCCTCCGCAGAAAAAACACGCGCTGAAAGGAAATGCTGATAGCACATATAAATTAGCATCCAGGTCCACAGGAAGGATATATCCGGTAATGGTAACCTGCTGATTTTTGAGCTTTTGAACGCTTGGCCCGAAAGTCGGGTGCAGCATATAAATGGATTCTTCGGCGTACCATTTCTTCTTGAAAGTCACATCACGCAATGTTTCCCATGTCACTTTTACCGGATTAGAAGCTGGGGTAAAAGCAAATAAGGAGGTGAAACAAAAAAGCAATATTATGATTCTTACAGATTTCATCGGGCCTGATTTTGTCTTGGTTAGGATTTAACTAAGTTAACAAATTTACACAGAATATCATTCCTCCGCCAGTGTCCGGGAGATATTCAGCTTGTAAATGCCTAACGAAGGAAGTGCTGAGGCTAAAAATCCGATGAACAGGGCGACAAAAAACAGGTAAATTTCTTCCGGCAGAATGGTAAATTTCCTTAACGAATAGTGAAAATCCTGCTCAGCTGCTTTTGAAAATAACCATAGACCCGCGCGGCTCAGAATGATCCCGGCGAAATAACCAATGACCGCCAGCATTAAGCCTTCCAGCAAAAGCATCAGGAAAAGCCGCGTACGCGTCGCGCCCATGGAAAGCATCAGCGCCATTTCGTATTTTCTCTCTTTTAATGAATTGTAGAGTGAGATAAAAACGCTGATCCCGGCAATGCTGATGATGATTAAGGCCAATGCACGAAGCGTTTCAATACCGACACCGAGCAGGGAAAAAAGCCTGTTTATTTCAATGCTAGGCAGCGCTGCTTGCATGGATGTGTTGTCATTAATCTGCCGTGGGATCGTCATTAAGCCCATTGGGTTCCTGAATTGGATCAAGGCGCTGGTAACCTGTTTTCCTGCCTCGGATTCTTCATGGTCGTCGTGTTCCTCATGTTTTCCAGTTCCTTCATCTTCATGCGCATGAACATCCCAAACGCTTGACAGCCGGGTCAGGATTAGCTGATCAACCACAGATCCATTGGCTTCAAAAATGCCGGTAACCTTGTATTTTTTTTCCTTATGCGCCTCTCCCTCAGCATCCAGACCGTGAGAGCTTGCAAATGTGTCGCCGATTTTAAGTTGTGAAACAGCCGCCACTTTACTGCCTATGGTTACTTCCATAGATGCATTATAAAGTTGTCCCTGTGAAATCTTTGCCTGAAAATGCTCGATATATTTTAGCGTGGTGCCTACAATCCGAAACCCCTGGTAACTGTCGCCCATGGATAGCGGGATCACTGTTTTGACAAAAGGGTTTTTGCGCAATGCGTCCACTTCCGCCAGCAGAACATTACCCGTAGGCGCGTCAATCTGATAAATGCTTGACAGGATCAGTTGCAACGGGCTTCCCTTAGCGCCCACAACCATATCAATGCCGCGGATGTTTCGCCGGAATTGCTCGTCTAGTTGTTTGTTAAGTAATAAAAGCAGTGAGATCATGCCTATGCCGAGCGTCAGGAGCAACGCACTCAGAAAACTGTTGAGTTTTTTCTCTTTGAGATTGGCCAGGCTTATTTTAACAACATTCATTCCGTTCGGGATTAGTTAATGGCGGATTAAAGGTGAACCTGATTTGAAAATTCATCCTTCAAACGCTGGTCGTGCGTAACCACGATCAGGCTTGCGCCAATGGAAGCCGATTGTTCCTTTAATAGTGTGATTACATTTTGCGTATTGCTGTCGTCCAGGCTGGAAGTTGGTTCGTCCGCGAGGATTACATTAGGCTCATTCATTAAAGCGCGTGCAATACTGACACGCTGCTGCTCGCCCTGGCTTAATTGACTGGTTTTCTTGGGCAAATGTTCCGCAAATCCCAGTTTTTCAGCCAGCAGCCTGGCTTTATGAATATTCTCCTTCCGATCCGCCAGGTAATTGGATAACAATATATTATCCAGGACAGAAAGCGAGCTGACAAAATGTGGTTTTTGATAGATAATGCCGATATTCTTAGCCCTGATTTTGGTAACCTCTTCCGGAGAAAGGTTCGTCACAGGCCTTTCGGCAATCGAAATTTGCCCTGTTTCCGGTTGCAGTAGCAATGCCAGCAAATGAAGCAATGTGGTCTTTCCCTTTCCGGATTGTCCCAAAATAAGCAGCGTTTCCTTATCCTTGCACTGAATGTCAGGAAAGCTGAACTTCTTTTGGGGGGAATAGGAAAAGCGAAGATTAGTGCTTGAAATCATTGCAAAGGCTATTTATCATTTGCAATGATAAGGAAGTTTTGTTTTCGACAGCATTAAAAAAAATTACTCTTACAAATAAATCAATGGGAAATACGTTGAAATGGTGATATACCCTGAATAAAACCAACAACTGTTCTATTTTTGCAAAAAATTGATCTCACAAATGCGTAGAAAATCTGAATTAAAAAAAGTTTCCGGAGCGTTGGTATTCATCTTGACTTTTGGGCTTTTGTTTATGAATGAGGACGTCCAGGCGCAAAGCAGGGGCATTTTTGTTCCATATTCGACAGCGGGATTTGGGCTCGGAACTTCTAGCTATTTTGGAGATTTCGCACCTTACAGAAGGCCACTTGCTTCCACTTTTAAGATGATGCGGTGGAGCATCGGAGGCAATTACACACGCCATTTCACCCCGCGTCTGGCTGCCAGAGCAAGCTTTATTTATGCACGGATTGCGGGTGATGACTACATTATGAATCGCAGCGAGAAGCACGAATCAAACATTTTTTATGCGAGAAACCTACATTTCAGAAACGATTTGAAAGAGTTCTCTGTGCAGGGGATTTTTAAACTCACCCCGGATAACAGGAGTTACGACAGAAGGCCGCAGTTCGGCACCTATTTATTTGCAGGGATAGCACTTACGGCGCACAATCCCAAGGCGCTCGATTCCTTGAATGGTGACTGGATTAAACTGCAACCGCTTGGAACAGAAGGCCAGGGAAATGAAGGTTATGCTAAACCATATTCACTGGTGCAATTCGCTATACCCATCGGAATCGGCGTTCGTTACAAGATCAATTCAAAGCTGGATATTTCCGCCGAGCTAGGTTTCCGCAAGACATTTACCGATTACCTGGATGATGCACATGGTGCTTATGCAGATCCGGCACTGTTCGCGGATAATCCAACCGCGCTGGCTTTAAGCAACAGAACAACCGAGCGTTATGCAGCCAGAAAGGGCGCTGACAGGACAGAGGCATTGAAGAAGTTCCTGGTTGTTAATTATAGTCTTGAAACAAATGATCCTTTGGCAGCGATACCAACCACAGGATTCGGAGCTCCTGGAACCGACCGGGGAAACAGCCCTAGCTATACGGACAACTATTTATTTGGTATGATCCATATCAATTATATGTTGCCATCCCAGATCAAATGTCCTCCATTAAAATAACTAAGGCATCCATTGAAGTCTTCTTTGAAATTTATAAATGCTAAATACTTGCTGCTAAATCTGGCGGCAGGTATTTATTTTTTTGTGGCAATCGGAAATGAGGCCCGCGCGCAGAAAATCGAGATAGGAGCAGGGTTAGGGGGTTTAAATTACAAAGGCGACATTTCGCCATCGCTCAGGCTTCGGTTTTTCAAACCAGCAGGGAGCGTTTTTTTTCGCTATAACCCGAACCAGGCAGTTTCCCTCCGGGCTGAGTTGATGGGGGGCATTATCGGTGCTGATGACAAGCATAGTAAAGACCCGTTTCAACGAGCGAGAAATATGTCCTTTACGTCCCGCATCTTTGAGGGAAGCGCCGTAGCGGAGTATAATTTCCTTAATTTTCAGGAGCGCCGTTTTGCCGTGAACTGGAGTCCTTATCTTTTTGGCGGAATTGGTTATTCCACATTCAATCCTAGTCCGCAGGTTGGTAATTACAAGACAAGTACATTTATTCTTCCTTACGGGGTAGGAATTAAGTATCAGGTGCGCCGTCCCTGGAACATTGGCATTGAATATGGCGCCCGAAAAACCTATTCCGATTATCTTGATAATTTGGGGGGCGATGCGGTGAACACGGATAAATTGCAGCAAGGCGATCCGTCTTTAAAGGACAATTACTATTATTTGAGACTATCTGTCACATACACATTTTACAAAATCGTTTGCCCCTGATCCTATGAAAAGAGTTCTCCTTATTGTTGCTGTCTTGGTTGTTGTTGGTTTAGCCGGATTTTTTGGCATGAGAAAGTATACCAAATCTTTCAGCCCGGAAGCTGTGGCCGAGACGACAAATAATGGTGTGCATGTAAAAGTCACATATAGTAAGCCGGGCAAAAAAGGAAGGTTGCTTTTCGGACGAGAGCAGGATAAAGCGCTTTCACCCTACGGAAAGGTCTGGCGGACGGGAGCTAATGAGGCCACACTTATCGAACTTGGCGAAGGTTTGTCAATCGGCGGAAAACCGGTTAAGGCAGGCACTTATTCCCTTTATTCAGTCCCTGAACAAAGCACCTGGAAAATTATTTTGAATTCAGAGATCGGTCAATGGGGTACCGAATACAATGATGGCAAAGATATTCTGAATGTGGAAGTGCCTATTCGCATCCGGCCCACTGTGCAAGAATTATTTACAATCTACTTTGAAGATATACCGGGCGGTGTAAACATGATTTTGAGTTGGGACCAGACAGAAGCATTGGTCCCTATTACTAAGTAAACCGCTCGCCTGCAGCCCCTATGTTTGTTGAAGCTATTGAAAAAGTAGATCAGTACACCCGTCCCATTCACTTTATACTGCGTTATTACACCGGCAGCGACATCGTGCCGGGCACTGCTACATTGTTTTTTGTAAATGAAAATGGCTTTGCTATCACCTGCCGGCACGTTGCCCAGCAGATCTTATATGCAAGCTCCATTTATGAAAATTTCCTGAAATTCAAAAGTGAGCTAAGGAAGTTCGAAAAAGATCCCGGCTTTGAAACGCAACGTGGTTTTTTAGAAAATAAATACAGGATCAATGGCGACAATCCAATCAGGATACTTTTCAATTTCATCAATTGTGTAACAGCCTATAAAGGCATGGCGATCCATCTGCACCCGACCCAGGATCTCGCCATCATTCATTTCCGGGAATTTGAAAGTAAGCAATATCAAGGTTATGCGCGTTTTTTGAAAGATTCCAGGCAGGTAAAGCAGGGAAGATATCTTTGCCGCCTGGGTTATCCTTTTCCAGAATTCACAAATTATCAGTACAACAAAAATACAGGTGACATTGAGTGGCTCAACACAGGCCGCATTAACACGCCCAGCTTTCCGATAGATGGCATTATTACACGTCACATTGGCGAAAGCAACGGTGTGGTTGGCATTGAAATGAGCACGCCTGGTTTACGAGGACAAAGCGGAGGGCCGCTTTTTGATAAAAACGGGATTATTTACGGCATGCAAAGCTCAACGCGCCACCTGCATCTGGGCTTTGATCAGGTCAACAGGGAAGTGATCACCGAAGGTCACCGGAAACGTGTCTCAAATTATCCGTTCCTCAATGTAGGCCAATGCGTGCATGTGGACGTTATCAAGCAGTTTTTGCGTGAAAAGAAAGTGACTTTTTACGAAGAAGAAGTTTAGAGAATCAGCATCAACTCTTCCAGGCGCCTGATATCATATGTAGGGCTTTCATCAAACCGCAGTCCGGCAGGATTGTAGTAAGCCGTGTCTATTCCAAATTGTTTCGCGCCCATAATGTCCGCGATCCAGTTGTCCCCGATCATAATGCTTTCCGAAGGCACAGCCCGCGCGGTCTCAAGCGCATATGCGAAAATTTTAGGATCCGGCTTTTTCGCATTCGCGGTCTCGAAAGTGATGATGTTTTCAAAAAAATGGCCGATTTCCGAGCTTGCTATCTTTCTCGCCTGGATTTCGTTGAAACCGTTGGTAATGATGTGCATGGCATAGCCAGCGGAGTTTGCGTAGTTGAGCAGATCAAGTGCTCCTTCCAGTAAATGTTTTTTATCAGGAAGTGTGCGCAGGTAGGCTTCGCCAATTTCCGAGTGGTTGGGTGGCAGCTGCGCACCAAGTTCTTCAAAAACCATCTTGAACCTGTTCTCGCGTATATAGGTATGGTGCACCTTCCCACGGTCAAAGGCGTCCCATAATGCGGTATTTATTTTCAAAAAAGACTGGATAAACGAGTCCAGAGACGATACGCCGTACTGAATCAGGGTAAGCGTGTGAAAAATTTCTTCCAGAGATTCGGAAGAATTTTTTTCAAAATCCCAAAGTGTATGGTCCAGATCGAAGAAAAGATGCCGGTATTTCATATCTGGTAAAAATTCAAATTTTATTAGAAAAGTGAAATTTAATTTTTATTCGGTAAAAATCATAAATAAAAAATAAGAAGTGATCCAAACACCATATCGGTAACGTAAGTCATTCGATAAGTTCTATTAATTATTGCAATAAGAACACGGTGCCTGGTCAGCACGCGTATATTCTTCAAATGAAGGGTTTGTTGTTAACAGTTGTTAATGAAATTTATTTTACAAAAAAAAGAAACCTAAAGATTTGCAAATTATTTTTCAAATCCATTTCTTTGATATGTATAATTCAAAATACAGAAAAGACAGTTCATTATTTCACTAAACAGAAAGGAGAAACAATATCGACGAACCGCTCTACGTTAACTAAATCGAATAGTAAAAATGGAGAAAGTCCAAGTTAGCGACAGTGAGTTGGTAACATTGTATATCCGCGGTAATGAAAAGGCATTTGAAAAGCTTGTTCAGCGCCACAAATCAAGAATATACACCACTATTTATCTAATTGTTAAGGACCAGTATGTAGCCGAAGATTTATTACAGGATACATTTATTAAGGCCGTTGACACGATAAAAGGTGGTAGATATAATGATGAGGGCAAATTCCTGCCATGGATTATACGTATCGCACACAACCTCGCCATTGATTATTTCAGACGCGATAAACGCTACCCCAATGTAGTATTTGAAGATGGAAGCAGTGTTTTCAATACGCTGGATTTTTCGGAAGATTCCGTAGAGTCAATCCAGATTCGGCAGGAAACACATGAGCAACTGCGGGAGATGATCCAGCGGTTACCTGATGTTCAGAAGCAAGTTTTGATCATGCGCCACTACGAGGACATGAGCTTTCAGGAAATTGCGGATGCGACAGGAGTGAGTATTAATACGGCATTGGGCAGGATGCGTTACGCGTTGATAAACTTGCGTAAGCAATTCAACCAACGTGCCCCACAGTATGACAAAAACTTTTACCTACGATGACGTTGTAAGGTATTTATATGCCGAAACAACAGAGACTGAAAATGACCTGATTGTTGAGGCGCTAGCGCTTGACAATGATTTGATGAGCTTTTATCTGGACTCACTCGATATTCAGAGCCAGATGGACAAAATCGTTCGGACCCCTTCGGATCTCACGGTTTCAAAAGTCTTCAAATATTCTCAACAGTTTTCACAAAAAAGACCCACCGCTCTTTCATTTTAAGAGGTGGGTCTTTTTTTATTCCAATCTGTAACCGACCGCATGCATTTGCGGCCAGGATTTCTGTATGCTTAGAAAAGACCGATTCAAGTTCTTCCTTGATTATTTTACCAATAACTTTCCTGAACCTGAGACCGAGCTGCATTACGGAAGTCCATACGAGTTGCTCGTTGCCGTAGCCCTTTCTGCGCAATGCACAGACAAGCGCGTGAATATGGTCACGCCTGCACTTTTTGAGCGGTTTCCCGACCCGCAGGCATTGGCTGCGTCTAATGTTGAAGAAGTTTTTACGTACATCCGCTCCATTTCTTACCCCAATAACAAAGCAAAACATTTGGTTGGGATGGGAAGAATGCTTGTTGGGCAGTTCAATTCGGAAGTTCCTGCTTCGATCGAAGACTTACAAAAGTTGCCGGGCGTAGGGAGAAAGACGGCGAATGTGATCGCTTCTGTCATTTTCAATCAGCCTGCAATGGCTGTTGATACCCATGTCTTTCGTGTTTCAAGGCGAATCGGACTTGTTCCGCTTACTGCAACCACGCCATTAGCAGTAGAAAAAGCACTTTTGAAATACATTCCCAGAAATCTCGTTCACAAAGCGCATCACTGGCTCATTCTGCATGGCCGTTACATTTGTCTTGCACGCAATCCCAAATGTCTGGAATGCCCGCTGTCGCCGAGTTGTAGATATTTTGAAAAGAATGTGAATGTTCCTCTTTTTCATTCCTGATTACAACCATTTCAAGGTTACAAGCATCTCTGTCTAAAAACAACAGTTCCCACTAATTTAAAGAAGAAGGAAAAGAAATGAAGCGAATTAATTTATCATTGATCATCGTATTTGCCCTGCTTATCGGTTTGTCGGGTTGTATGGATTCGGACAATACGGATGATACTGCGAAAGTAAAAGAGAACGAAGTTGCTATCGAGAACTATCTTAAAACGGACAGCTCAGGTTCAAAAGCCATCAGAGACAGCTCGGGACTATACTATATCACCCGGGTCGCCAATCCAAATGGCGTGTTAGCAAAAAGAGGCGATGCGGCAACGATCAAATACACAGGTTACCTGCTCGACGGAACCAAGGTTGTGTCATCCACGGTGGACAGCAAAACAACATTTACTTTTCCGGTTGAGGGTTACCAATATTGGGGTGGCATAGAACGAGGCATATTTTTGATGAGAACAGGCGAAAAAACAACATTCTTTTTGCCATTTTATCTGGCTTCCGGAAATGTGGATAAAGTAAATATCCCGGCCTATTCACCGATCCGTCTGGAAGTTGAATTTATCAAAACCCGCTCTGAGTCGCAGCAAATTGATGATTTTATTGCAGCGAAAGGTTATAAACCCGCAAACATTGAAAGAACTTCTGATAACCTCGTGATCATCCGGACAAATACCGTAACCGGCGATACGATACCTGTTGGAAGAGCGGTGAGTGTCAAATACGTTGGCAGATTACTCGATGACACAAAATTTGATGAAAGAACGAGCAGTTTCACGACCGGATCGGCTGGAACAATCCCGGGATTTGACCGGGCGCTCCGCAAACTGCGTTTTAAAGAAAAAGCGATTATCATTTTCCCTTCTGCTCTTGGCTATGGGAAAACCGGATTCAATACGATTTTGCCTTATACACCTTTGCAATTCGAAATTGAGGTTCTGCAACCATAATAATATCAGTTAATTACGGAATGTCCGCGAAGCCTGTTCGCGGACATTTTTTATGTAAAAAGGTTACTAATCGCGCCTCTAACCCGTTCCAGATCCCCCGGTAACAGGCTTGAACCAGAGGGCAAACAAATTCCCGTTTGAAACAATTGCTCAGCCACGGTGCCACCAAAGTAAAGAGCGTCCTTAAAAACAGGCTGTAAGTGCATTGGCTTCCACAAGTGCCTGGATTCAATGTTCCTGCTTTCTAACTCCGCAATCAGCATTTGTGGCGAAATTTCTGATTGTTGAAAATCGATTGATAAAGCAGTTAGCCAACGATTCGAGAAGCATTCCGCAAACTCGTTTTGAAAGCTTAGTCCCGGTAAATTTTGTAATGCTTTTTGATAAAAATCATAGATAGCCCTTCTCTGGGCGATTCGTGTTTCTAAAACCTGCATTTGCCCTCTTCCTATTCCCGCACAAATATTGCTTAGGCCATAATTATAACCCGTTGCCGAATGCTCGTAATACGGTGCGGGATCTCTTGCCTGGGCAGCCAGAAACTTCGTTTTTTCAATGAGCTTGCGATCGGCAGACCAAAGCGCTCCGCCTCCCGATGTCGTGATGATCTTATTGCCATTAAAAGAGAATATACCGAACGCGCCAAATGAACCGGCTTTTTGACCATTGTATTCGGAGCCAAGCGCCTCGGCAGCGTCTTCTATCAGTGGAATGTCATAGCGATTGCATAACGCAAGAATTTCATCCATACGCGCGGGCATTCCGTACAGATGCACGATAATGATGGCCTTGGGCCTTTTTCCTTTATTGAAACAATGCCGGATGGCATGTTCCAATGCATCCGGACAAATATTCCAGGTGACTGGCTCACTATCGACAAAAATGGGAATGCCGCCTTGGTAAATAATCGGATTGGCGCTAGCTGCAAATGTGAGAGACTGGCAAATCACGACGTCGCCTTTCCCAACACCGAGCATGATCAGTGCAAGATGCAACGCCGCGGTCCCCGATGACAATGCTGCAACATGTCCAAAACCGATAAACTCTTCAATCTGCTTCTCGAAAGCAGCAACATTGGCACCAATAGGCGCGATCCAGTTTGTTTCAAATGCCTGCTGAATGTAAGTCATTTCCGTGCCGCCCATATGCGGTGGCGAGAGCCAGATTTTCTTTTCCATAGTGTGTTTGTGTAATGATTCGTGCAGGATTTCCGCGGACAATGACCCCGTCGGGGATATTTTTCGTGACGACGCTTCCCGCGCCGATCAGACAATTTTTTCCAATGACAACATTGGGAACGACGACGCTTCCTGCGCCGATCAGCGTGCATTCGCCAACCGTAACATTGCCGCAAAGCACCGAGCCGGGAGCGATGTGGACAAAATCTGAAATTTTACATTCATGTTCGATTATTGCGCTCGTGTTAATAATGCAATGATTACCAATGATCGCATCGGTTTGAATAACAGCGCAGTGCAGGATCACATTTCCCAAGCCGAAGCGAACATCGCGGTCAATCAGAGAGGAATAATGAAATACGTTTTCGAAGCGGTGAACGATTTTTGCGGCCAGCTGCGCGCGCTTAGCATTGTCGCCTATTGCCAGGATCAATGTTTCATGAACATGCAAATCGGGATCGTAGGAACCTGTAACTGAGATTTCTTCAAATGTCCTTTTTGCTGGATCATCATCAAAAATCGCTTTTACAGAAGTGCCTGAATTCCTCAGTAAACTAATAATAACCTTGGCGTGACCGCCTGCACCGTATATGAGCATAAATTGTTGAAATGTGTGTGAAATATGATGTTTTTATAAACCCTTAAATTTTTCGAATGAGGCATGTGTTTGTTTCCCTGGTTTTTTGAATATCATTATGAAGGTCAAATACAAGATCTGCATATCCAGTCTGAAAGATTTGTTCTTTACATACCAGACATCCAGTTCAAATTTCTTTTCCCAAGCGATCGCGGTGCGTCCGTTAACCTGCGCCCAGCCTGTGATGCCGGGCATAACATCGTGACGCATGCGTTGTTCAGCATTGTACAGTTCGAGATACTCAGGAAGCAGCGGTCTTGGTCCTACGAGGCTCATATCGCCTTTCAAAACATTCCAAAGCTGCGGGATTTCGTCCAGTGAAGTTCTGCGGAGGAATTTGCCGAATGGCGACATGCCATGTGTCTTTGTGCTTGGTGTAGCCTGAACGTCAGTTAATGTGCGGAATTTGATCAAAACAAAAACCTTCCCATTCAATCCAGGCCTCAACTGAATGAACAACACATTACCTTTGGCTTCCAGCCAAATCAATAAAGAGATTAAAACAAAAAGCGGCGACAGGATGATTAGTCCGGTCGCCGCTAAAAATATATCTAAAACTCTTTTTCCTATTTTGAAATAAACAGCATTAACAATGTCAGAAAAGCTCCGGGTAATGTTCCGGGTTGGCTTCTCGCATGATTCGGTAGGCTGCTTCGAAAATGTCATCTGCGTTTGGTTTAGAGAAATAATCGCCATCCGATCCGTATGGAGGACGGTGATCTTTCGCCGAAACGGTTATGGGCGCAGAATCCAGCCAGCGATAAACATTTTGCTTTTCCACCACCTGCTGCATCATATAAGCAGAAGCGCTTCCCGGCAAATCCTCGTCAGCGAAAATAACCCTGTTGGTTTTTTTAACAGATTCGGCAATGCGGCTGTTAATATCAAAAGGCAACAAAGTCTGCACATCAATAACCTCTGCTTCTATGCCTGATTTTTGCAATTGAGCTGCGGCTTCCATTACTATACGGCACATGGAGCCATAGGTCACAATGGTAATGTCATTTCCTTCACGAATTATTTCAGGTTCACCCAGTGGGACGCAGATTTCGCCGATATTGTTTGGTAAAATTTCTTTTTGGCGGTAAGAATTAAGCGGCTCAACGATTAAAGCGGGGTCGTCGCCTTTCATTAATGTATTGTAAAATCCGGCGGCTTGCACAAAATTTCGTGGTACAATAACATGGATCCCGCGAAGGCTGCTCAACATAGTGCCCATCGGAGAACCGGAATGCCAGATTCCTTCGAGCCTGTGCCCGCGCGTACGAATGATTAAGGGTGCTTTTTGTCCACCGGCAGTTCTATAATGTAATGTTGCCAGATCGTCCGTAAGCGTTGCCAGCGCATAGTAGATATAATCAAAATACTGGATTTCTACGATCGGCCTTAATCCCCGCATGGACATCCCGATGCCCTGTCCCACGATCGTCGTCTCCCGGATTCCCGTGTCTGTAATTCTTAATTCACCAAATTTCTCCTGCAAACCTGCTAGTCCCTGATTTACGTCACCGATGAAACCAACGTCTTCGCCCAACGTCACTACACGAGGATCTCTTTCGAAAAGTGCATTGAAATACGAACGAATAATTTCCCGGCCATCCACGGTTGGGCTGTCTTCTGTAAATACAGGCTTTACTTCTGCAACATTTAAAGGAGATTCGGCAGATTCGCTGTAAAGATGGGTGCTAAAACGCAGAGCGTTGTCTTTCAGGCTACTTTGAAGCGATGCTTTCAGCGCATCTTTCATTGGATTATCTTCTCTTCCGAGCAGTCGCAAAGCTTTTCGAACGCTGGAAACCATATCCCTTCTTACCGGGAGATAAGTTTTAGAGAGTTCCAGGATAATATTGCTCAGTTCGTTGGAATGCGAACTCGACCGCATGGCGTCCTGCAAGAGTTGGATCGTTTCGAGATATTCCTTATCGAGTTCCTTGCGGTAAGCCTGCCAAGCCAGGTTACGCGCATTATGGGCAGTTTCTTTGGCCTCAACCTCTATTTGTTCGAGCTCCTCGTCCGTTGCGTAGCCGTTTTGCAGGATCCAGTTGCGAAATCGTAGATTGCAATCGCGATCGTTTTCCCATTTCAATCGCTGCTTCGATTTGTATCGCTCATGCGACCCGGAAGTGGAATGGCCCTGAGGTTGCGTAAGCTCAGTAACATGGATTAAAACGGGAACATGCTCTTCTCTGCAAAGCTTCGCAGCCCTTTGGTAAGTCTCAATAATAGCCGGATAGTCCCAGCCTTTTACTGTAAATATTTCTAATCCAAGCTCTTCCTCATTGCGTTGCAAACCTGCCAGCGCCTTGGAAATACTTGATTTTGTAGTCTGATATTCAACAGGAACGGAGATGCCATAACCATCGTCCCAAACGGACGTCAGCAGTGGAATTTGCAAAACTCCGGCCGCATTCATCGCTTCCAGGAACATGCCCTGAGAGGTGGACGCGTCGCCAATCGTTGCAAAAACAATCTCATTTCCCTGCCGTGTAAAATTCGTCAGATGGTGTAGATCCGGGTTTTCCCGGAATAATTTTGAAGCATAGGCAAGGCCGACAGCCCTGGGGATTTGCCCGGCCGTAGAAGATATGTCACAAACCGAATTATAAAGTTTTGTCTGATCCAGCCACTGACCGTTTTCATCCAGCCACCGGGTGGAGAAATGTCCGTTCATGGATCTCCCGCCCGTACTTGGCTCGTGTTCGAGATCCGCGTGGGCGTACATTTGCGCAAAAAATTGTTGCCAGGTAATGTTACCGACAGCGGCTTCAATCGTCTGGTCCCGGTAATATCCGGAGCGAAAATCTCCTAGCTTAAATGCTCTCGACAATGCGATCTGCGCTACCTCTTTACCATCTCCGAAAATGCCAAATTTAGAACGGCCGCCCATGGTATCCTTCCTTCCCAGCAAACTCACCTGACGACTTTCGCAAGCAAGGCGATAATCTTTGGTGATACTCTCCTTACTCAACACACTGGAACCGGTCAAACTATCATTTTGAAGCATAAGCAAAATTTACTTGGAATGAATCCGTAGTTAAATTACGTTTTTTTGAATGCAAGCCAAAATTATGCAGGAAAATAATAAACACCGCAGTGGCACGTATAACTTTCGAGGGCATTGTTAATATTGGTTAATGATTATTAAATTTAACTTTTATAACTTAATCTTGTTTGCTAGTTACTTTTTTCACCACTAAATGTATAGTTAGTATCATGAAAGTATTTTTTTCCGCGCTGGTTTTATTGGTAGGCTTGTCCACCGTTAGTTTTGCGCAAAAAGGTGTGTTGAAATTCAAAGAAGAAACGCACAAATTTGGTAAAGTGCCACAAGGAACGCCTGTAACGCATGAATTCGTGTTTACTAACACAGGATCTGATCCGGTTGTACTTTCTAATGTAACTGTGTCTTGCGGATGTACAACACCAGTTTGGTCAAAAGAGCCGGTACTTCCAGGTAAAACGGGTTCTGTAAAAGCAACATTCAATGCAGCTGCGGCAGGTCCTTTTAACAAGCCTGTAACGGTTTTCAGTAACACCGAAGGAGGTTCAATTACTTTGTACCTGAACGGTGAAGTGGTTCCGAAAGCAGCAGCAAAATCTTCCAAATAATCCGAGACGGTATTTGGTGAAAATGGCGGTCCTGAGTGGGCGGCCATTTTTTTATGCCCTTACCGCAATGTTAATAAGCAGATCTGTCGTAGAATGAGCGGCGACGCGTCACTTTCAAATCCTGCAGAATGCTTGATTTTACTTTTAATGTAAAGTTATAATTGCTCACCCGGGAGGCGCTTCCGGCAAAGGGCGTCCAGCTGAAACTCATGTCCCAGCAATGCAGGTCGCGGTAAAGAGTTAGGGAAGTGATTGTAGGTTCAAAGGCGGTAAAATCAAAACCTGTGTTCACACTCACTTTGAAATTCTTGGATAAGCTCAGGTCACCCGTCACCTGAACAGCCTGGATAAGCTGCGCTTTCGAAAGTCCGGGTTTGGTTAAGCCAAAGTTATAGTTCAAAGAAACATTCCAGGGGATATTAAAATCCACATACAATTCTGGATTCTGGGCGATGAATTCGCGCTGCTCCTCGGTAACTGTCGGGTTTCCGTTTGCTGCAGGTGTAACCGGTTTGGTTTTATCCGAGCTTTTCGGCGCAAAGCTCGTTCCAACTGTGAAGCCCAGATTTTGCAGATTTGCCAATCCTTGTCCTTGTGTAATGGCATATTTGTTAACTTTAGTCCCAACCTGATTGCTTAAAATCCGTGGATTTGCCTCATATGCATAAGGATCCAGGTTCATATTGAAGTTCAGATTCAGGTTTTTTCCAATCCGCGCGTTAGCATTCACCGTAATGTTGGACAAGTTGAGCGAGTCGGCCAGCAGGTTATAATTTCCTCCCAAACTCAGGTTATCCAGCAACGACACTTTCTCAAATTGCTGTGCAGCAGTGTCACTTTTGGTTTTAAGTTTCATTTCAAATGAGTTGTTCAAACTAAAAGAAATGACACTCGAAGCGCGCCCGTTGCTTACGCCTGTCCCTACACCTCTGAACCGCGATAACGAATATTCTTCGTCCAATCCCCGGTTTTTAATGTTCACTTTTTGATAAAAACCAAAAGCATCACCCGTAAAATCCGGCGTGTAAGTAAATGATAATGAAGGAATAACAGTATGCCGGATCGCTTCAAGCCGCTTGCCTTTGACGAAGAATGTCCCGTAAAAACGGGTGTTCACGCCCGCACCGAAATTGTAAGAATATTCTGTTCCGGCCTGCCTTAATGTATCAATCCGGACCTGGTTTTTTTCAACTGAATACGCATATTGTTTGGTAAAAACTTCACCCTGTAACGAAAGGCTCGGCGTAACATTCACAAACCTTAGAACCTTAAAGTTGGGAAGCGAAATGGGCAAGCTGTAACGGCCTGTAAACTGCGCGTCCTTCAACATTTCAGGAAGGTTGTTGAGGTTAAATGGGACGATTTTTGTCGTCTGACGCGTAGGATCGACATTGTTAATGATTGAGAAACCGAGACTTGCAGAGTTTGTATCTATCGGGGTCAGCGAGTTGGTCAATTCGTAATTCCCACTGAAATCAAGTCCCAAACGGAAGCTTTCATACCATCTACCGCGTCCGCCTTTCAGCGCAAAGGGAGCGATCTGGTTTACGCCAAAGCTGAAATCCGTTGATATGTTCGTTTTGCCGTCCTTTTTTCTTCCATTAGCAGCAGGATCAGGATCAATCTGTCCAAAGTTCTGATTCACCCGTAAACTCGCTGCGGCACGCATAAATTGTCCGAAAGTGCGGTTATACTGCACGGATGAACTGGCCACATTCGAGATATATTTGTTGGTTTCAAATTCCTGCAACTGGTTGTAGCTGTTACTACTAACATTCACATTCGCAGAAAATTGCGAGTTTCCGCGCGGCCTCGGCGCGTGGGACCAGATAATGCTGAAATCATTGGTTTGCCCCCGGCCCAGGTCCCTGTCAACCTCATCGCTAGATTTATTTTTATTGAAGCGCAAAGCGAAATTACCATTGTATTGATAACGTCTGGTATAAGTGGAAGCAACGCCCAATCCCCAGCTTCCTGTTGAATAAATCTGGCCGGTAACTGATGCATTAATATATTCGCTGATCGCGAAATAATAACCGCCTTCCCGCAGGTAAAATCCACGCCCATTAGGTTCTTCTCCATATGTAGGAAAGAGAATTCCCGAGGTGCCATTTTCTTTCTTTTTTGGAAAAGGAAAAAAGCCGAAAGGAAGCGCAATTGGAAGCGGGACATCACTGATAACCAAATTGAAAGGCCCGGAAATAACCTGCTTTTTATTCACCATCTTAATCTTCGGCGCATTAATGAAGTAATGCGGGTGCGTCAGATTGCAGGTTGTATATATGGAATGGCGAATGTAAAAATTCCCTTCAGCGTCTTTCTTGACCTTTTCACCCCTAATGTTACCATCGCCTTCCTGCGTTACAATGCCCTGGATCAAAGCCTTTTTGGATTTGAAATTGTAGCGGATTTCCTTGGTGTTGTAAGTTTCCGGCCCATCCTGAAATATCGGATCGCCCACCGTTTTTTTGGAAGTGGAATCGGCAGGATCGGTGGTTCCGATAGCATAAACCTCGTTGGTGACCCAATTGAGGCGGATATAAGAGGCTTTCAGATTAATGGTCCCATACGTAACTTCGGCATTTCCGTACAAATGCACCTGTTTGAGCACCGCGTCCATAATCGTTGAATCTTCCGCAGTATATTGAACGGTGTTTTGAAGATCGTCGGGATTTGATAGCGAATCTACCGCAGTGGAGTCTGTTAATCCTTTATTAGTGAGCGAAGTATCGCCTAATGTGACCGAACCACTCTTGGACGCAGCATTCTTCCCAGCACCGGTTGTGTCGATGCCAGCTTGTTTTTTAGCAGCAACAAGAGAATCCGCTGACTGTTTGGCAGAAGTTGTAACGTTCGGCTTGCCCTGATTTTTCCCGGTCCTCTTGGTGCGTTGCTGTACACAGGCCACTGTGCTGAATATAAGAAACGCCGCAACTACTGACGATATAATAATCGCCTTTCTTTTCAGTTCTAACAAATAGCGTATTTTTGCATAACGAATTTCAAAATTAGCAGAGAAACCTCTAACGAGTAACGCCCTAATTAAAAAATAATGTTAAAAGTTCTTAAATTAGTAATTGTCGCAAGCACCCTTTTTGCAAGTCTCGCTTTTGTTATTCAAGATGATCCCGCTCCGGCAAAATCCAGTAAAGTTAACACGGTCGTAATTGATGCCGGCCATGGAGGAAAAGATCCTGGGACCCGGGGGCGTGTTACCAAGGAAAAAGACGTTGCGTTAGCAGTTGCTCTGGAACTTGGGCGAATGATCAAAGAAGAAACTCCTGACGTAAAAGTACTATATACCAGGTCAACTGACGTTTTTATTGAGTTAGGCGAGCGCTCCGCTTTTGCAAATCGCAACAATGCAGACCTTTTTATCTCTGTCCACTGCAATGCCACGCCGAGTTCCAGATCGGTAAGAGGGACTGAAACTTTCGTTATGGGTTTGCACAAAACACAAGGAAACCTCGACGTTGCGAAGCGGGAAAACTCTGTTATTTTGCAGGAAACCAACTATAAGCAAAAATACAAGGGCTTTGATCCCAATTCTCCGCTGGCGCACATTATGCTTGCCAATTATCAGAGTGCATTTATTTCCAGCAGTCTCCGCCTGGCAGATCTGATCGAAAAAAAATTTCAATCCGTGTCTGACCGCGAGAGCCGGGGCGTGAAACAAGCCGGGTTTTTGGTGTTGTGGAGATGTGCTATGCCCGCCGTGCTGATTGAAACAGGCTTCTTATCCACTCCCGATGAAGAGCGATATCTGGGATCCGAGGATGGCCAGAGGGAAGTGGCCGAGTCCATTCACCAGGCATTTATGGCTTATAAAAAAGATATGGACCGATAAGTAAGGTTATATCTTAAATTTCGATTTCAATTAATTAGCCCATGAAAATATCAAGAGAAACAAAAGTTGGAATCATGGCGGTCGTCGCTATCGTCATGTTATATTTCGGCTTTCACATCCTAAAAGGCTCCGACGTTTTTTCCAGAACCCATAAATATTACGTGGTTTATGACAACATCGACGGCCTTACCGCGTCCAATCCCGTGTTACTGAATGGGTTGAATGTGGGTCGCGTGCAGGAAATCAAATTATTACAGAGCCGGAAAAATCAGTTACTGGTTACCATCGACGTTCAAAAAGGAGTTGTCGTTCCGGGCGGAACGGCTGCTATCCTGGCCGACGGTGGTTTGCTGGGTGGAAAAGTCATTAATCTGGCAGTAGGCACCGGGCCCGCGTTGCAGGAAGGTGATACATTGATTTCTCGCAAGGAAGCGGGTATTTCGGCTGTTTTGCAGGAACAGGCTTTACCCTTGGTTAATCATGCCGATTCGCTCATTAAAAATCTGGATGTGGTTGTGATGGGCTTTAAGGAAACAGGGCTGATTCTGAATCAGGTTCTCAAAAATTATAATCAAACAGGCACCAATTTACAGGGTTTACTGAATGAAAACCGCACGAATCTGGTCGCCTTAACCTCTAATTTGAACAAACTTTCCACTTCTTTGGTGGAAACGGAGAAAGAATTGAAACCGCTTCTCGCCAAAACCGGCACATTAGCAGATTCGCTGAATGCATTGCGGCTCGGGGAAACGGTCCAGAATGCAAACAGGACTATCGGAGAGTTGCACACATTGCTGGCGAGTGTTGAATCGGGCAAAGGAACCGCCGGAAAGCTTATTAAAGACGAAACGCTTTATAACAACATTGACCGCACAATGGTAAGCCTTAACAAGCTTTTGACAAACCTGCGTGAACATCCGAAACGTTACATTAACATTTCTGTTTTTGGTAAAAAAGACAAAGGACCAGTAGAATCGCCGCTTGACACAACCACTGTTATTAAATAGAAATTTCAGTTTCAAGTATTGCTAAATAAAATTGAAGTCGTTTGCTTACGGGTAAACGACTTTTTATTTTTGAAAATAAACCTGACCTTCCCGTCAGCGACGAATTACATTACTTCATCAATATGACCAGTCAAGACAGTCTTCCTCAATTGATCCAGGTTCTTCAGCAAAAATACGAGCAGGTTAAACTCGGCGGCGGTCAGAAAAAAATTGAAGCGCAGCATAAAAAAGGAAAGCTTACTGCCAGAGAACGGATTGATTATCTGATCGATACGGAGTCTTATTTTCTTGAAATAGGCGCTTTCACTGCCGACCGCATGTACGAAGCGGAAGGTGGCTGCCCGTCTGGCGGAGTGGTCGCAGGAATAGGTTATGTGTCAGGAAAACAATGCATGATCGTTGCTAACGACGCCACTGTGAAGGCGGGTGCCTGGTTTCCGATTGCCGCCAAGAAAAATCTCCGTGCGCAGGAAATCGCTATGGAAAACCGCTTACCAGTCATTTATCTGGTGGATAGCGCGGGCGTTTATCTGCCCATGCAAGCAGAAGTTTTTGCGGACAAGGAGCATTTTGGAAGAATTTTCAGGAACAATGCGCAAATGTCGGCCATGGGAATCGTACAGATTTCGGCTATTATGGGCAGTTGTGTGGCCGGCGGGGCATATTTACCTATCATGTCGGACGAAGCATTTATAGTTGAAGGAACCGGTTCGGTTTATCTCGCTGGGCCTTATTTGGTGAAATCTTCTATTGGCGAAGATGTGGATTCAGAATCGCTGGGCGGTGCTTCGATGCATTGTGAGATATCCGGCGTGACCGATAACAAGTTTCCAGACGATAAATCTTGCCTGGATGCCATTAAGCGACACATTGATAAAATAGGAAGGCCCGCTTCCGCAGGTTTTGATAAAAAAACACCTATAAAACCCAAGCGCATTCCCGAAGAAATTTATACACTCTTACCCACCGACCGACTGAAACCGTACGACATGCGCCACATTCTGGAATGCATCGTGGACGATTCGGAACTGGATGAATACAAGCCGGACTATGGAAAGACATTGATTTGCGCTTATGCGCGTGTGGATGGCTGGGCTGTCGGAATTGTGGCCAATCAGCGTAAAATGGTTAAATCCGGCAAAGGCGAAATGCAGATGGGCGGTGTCATTTATGGCGAATCGGCTGATAAGGCCGCGCGGTTTATCATGAACTGCAACCAGAAAAAAATCCCGCTCATTTTCTTCCACGATGTGACGGGCTTTATGGTTGGAAGCCGCGCCGAGCAGGGTGGGATCATTAAAGACGGCGCCAAAATGGTGAATGCGGTTGCCAATTCGGTTGTTCCAAAATTCACATTTATTGTAGGGAATTCCTATGGTGCCGGCAATTATGCCATGTGTGGAAAAGCATATGATCCGCGGCTGATCTTTGCGTGGCCCACAGCGCAAATGGCGGTTATGAGCGGCGCAACAGCGGCTAAAACGTTGCTGCAAGTACAAACAGCAACATTAAAAGCGAAAGGCGAAACCATTACACCAGAAGCTGAAAAGGCATTGCTGGACGAAATCACAGATCGTTACAATCAGGAATTATCACCTTATTACGCCGCGGCACGATTATGGGTCGATGGCATCATTGATCCGGTGGAAACCCGGAAAATTATCTCTATTGGCATTGCAGCAGCAGATCAGGCTCCGATCGAGAAGCCTTTTAATGTTGGGGTCATGCAGGTTTGATTCTACTAAACGTTAATAATTATGTCTGAAAAAATAGCATTCCTGGGTTTAGGTAACCTCGGGACACCGATTGCAGAAAGTTTGATAAATGCGGGTTACGAGTTGACCGTTTGGAATAGAACGGCTTCAAAAGCGGAACCTTTGACTAAATTAGGCGCAAAAGTCGTTGAGAACGCTATTGATGCCATTGAGACAGGGGGAATCGTCATTTCAGTGCTGGCCGACGATGCAGTTGTTGAAGAAATTTTCTCCATGGAACTGGTTGAGAAGCTGGGCAAAGGCGGCATCCACATTTCCATGAGCACCATTTCACCGGAAACTTCGCGCCAACTTAGCCAGATACACGACTGGTATGGAGCCACTTACATTGCCGCACCAATTTTCGCAAGACCGGAAGCGGTTGTCGCCGGAGTAGGGAACATTGCCATTTCAGGGAAGGCGGCCGCGAAGGAAATTGTGAAGCCTATTTTACAGGGTTTTGTAAAAGGAATTTACGATTTCGGAGAAGATCCCGGCGCCGCCAATGTGGTAAAGCTGGCTGGAAATTTCATGATTGCGGCGAGTTTGGAAATGATGGGAGAGGCATTCACAATGGCAGAGAAGAACGGGATTTCAAGACAAAGCATTTACGAAATGCTAACCCAGACATTGTTTGCGGCGCCGATATTCCAGAATTACGGAAAATTGGTTGCTAATAACGTTTATGAACCGGTTGCGTTTAAACTTGCTCTAGGGCTCAAAGACATTAACCTTACATTACAAACTGCGTCGGACGCCAATGTTCCTATGCCTATGGCTGATCTCATTCGTAACCGGTTTATTTCAGCACTTGCAAAAAAGAGGGATAACCTGGACTGGAGCGCGCTGGCCCAGGGCGCTTCTGATGACGCCGGGGCATAAAAAAAGGCTGCATATGCAGCCTTTTTCACCATTTAGTGAGCAATTAATTGTTCTCACTAAATTCAAGTAACATCTCATCAGTTATATTATTCTTCTCCTTAAAGTCAGCGACTGTTTCAGTGAACGAAGTCTGCAGATCTTCCACGTGCTGAAGATTTTTATAAACACCGTCATAAATCTCGTTTAGCGATTTATCAAGGTTCTGAACGTTCACATTCATATTTTCCGTTTCGATCTGACCTATCTTTTTGATCACCGCAGTCTCACTGTTTTTTAAATCTTCGATTTCACGGAGAATCTTCTCCATGGTCTTAAACTTTTCGATCTTATCCATAAGTCTTCTTATATAGTTTGGTACCAACACTTAAAATATCATACCAACCGTGAAATTTTACCGGTAAATCCGGTTTGCATTTTCCTTTATCCGGCATGATGAAGAGAAATTTAATTAGAATATGGTTTGCCGTTCTAATGGTCTCAGGGCCATTTATCGTAGCTCAGCCTGCCGAGAAAGTGTCAACCTGGAAGGGATTTGAGAAGATAGATTTCACTTTCGAAAACAGAAATGCCTGGTTTGTAAAACCGCAAAAGGCCATTGCCGGAAACCCCTGGGTGTGGCGCGCACATTTCCCAACCTGGCACACAGAAATGGACAGTATTCTGCTTTCTCGAGGGTTTCATATTGCCTATATCAACACCAATGATATGTTTGCGCACCCCAAAGCCATGCAAGTTTGGGATGCTTTTTATGATTATCTGGTAAATCAAAAGCACTTCGCACCCAAGGTCGCGCTTGAAGGTGTAAGCCGGGGCGGATTGTATGTATATGGCTGGGCAAAACGTAATCCCGACAAAGTTAGCTGCATTTATGCCGAAGCCCCGGTTTGCGATCCAAAAAGTTGGCCGGGAGGAAAGGGAAAAGGGCCGGGATCTGAAAAAGACTGGGCAGCCTGGCTGAAACTCTTTAATTTATCGGAGGAAGAAGCCGCAAAGTTTACCGACATTCCGTTAAATGATCTGGCCGGGTTAGCGGCATTTAAAGTGCCGATCATTCATGTTATCGGCCTGAAAGACAAGCATGTTCCCGCCGAGGAGAACAGTGATTTGTTGGTCAAAAACTATATGCAACTCGGCGGTCCCATCAGCGTTTACCCGATGACGCGCGGCGAGCAGGAAATGGAAGGGCATCATTTTCCCATCGAGCATCCTGAGTATTTTGCCAATTTCATTGAACAGCATAGCGTTCCGGTTCAAAAACCATTGGCTCACAAGCCTTATATTCAGGTTAATAAGGGCTTGGGCAATGCTTTTGATAAATTCAAAAAAGAGAAAAAAGGCACGGTCGCATTCTTAGGTGGCTCCATCACGCATAATCCGGGCTGGCGCGACAAAACGGCGCAATATCTGAAAGAACATTTTCCGGATACCGACTTTACCTTTATTGCGGCAGGCATTCCGTCACTGGGAAGTACGCCGCACGCATTTCGTTTTACCCGCGACGTGCTGGCAAAAGGCACGCCCGATTTGCTTTTCCTGGAAGCTGCCGTGAATGACCGGGGGAATGGTTTTAGCGAAAAAGCACAGATTAGAGGCCTGGAAGGGATTTTGAGACATCTATATGCAGCTAATCCAAAGGCCAATGTTGTGTTAATGGCATTTGCCGAGCCAATGAAAAATACAGATTATGAAAATGGAAAAGAGCCTCTGGAAGTTGCAGTGCATGAGCGTGTTGCAAAACATTATGGAGCCGCTTACATTAATTTAGCCAAAGAAGTTTACGATCGTATCGCAGCAGGGGAATTTTCGTGGAAATACGATTTCAAAGACCTGCATCCGTCGCCTTATGGTCAGGAAGTGTATTTTCAAACCATTAAGGAATTGATCAAAACGGATAGCGGCACGGTTACAGACGCGATCACACTTCCGGCAGCGCTGGACAAATTTTCTTACGAAAAAGGAAGCTATCATGAGATTACGGAATCCAAAAATCTAAAAGGATTTTCTGTCAACCCCGATTGGAAACCAGCGGACAAAACGCCCACCAGGCCCGGGTTTGTCAATGTTCCCATGCTGGTAGGCGAGCAGCCAAACGCCTCGCTGGACCTTGAATTCAAAGGCCGCGGCGTAGGCATAGCCATCATCTCAGGCCCAGACGCAGGAAAAATCACCTACACGATCGACGGCAAAAAATCCCAGCCCCTTGACCTCTTTACCCCATGGAGCAACCAGCTGCATTTACCCTGGTATCTCATGCTGGGCGACGAACTCTCCCCCGGGAAGCATAAACTGCACCTAACCATCGCCAATGACAAGAATGAAAAGAGCACAGGAAATGCTTGTCGGATCGTTTATTTTTTAGTGAATGAATGATTATATAAATTTGGCTGAGCGTTAAGCTTCATATTTTTCATTTTCACACACTTAAATACGAACCGATGCCTGAAATTTCCCGTTTTTTCGGAATAGTGATTTACATGTATTTCAAAGATCATCTTCCACCCCATTTTCACGCGGAATATGGCGATTATGAAGCGCAATTCTCCATTGAAACCGGCAATATTATAGTCGGAGATCTACCGAGGAAGCAGATTCGGCTAATTCAAGCCTGGGTTGAGCTTTATCGCGATGATCTTACGATCAATTATCAGGAATCACAAAAGGACAACGGGCAGTTTCGAAAAATTAGACCTTTGCAATAATGAATCCCAGAGTGAAAGAAATATTATCGATTAAGCCGTACATTATTGAAGCTTTATGGAGCGATGATAAGGTGAGGAAGATTGATTTTGGATCTTTCCTTTCGGACTATTTTCAAAAGGAGCAAAGTCATTATTATAAAATACTGAACGAACAGCGTTTTCTCGAAGCTAAAACCGACGGCAGAACCATTTATTGGGACGATGTATCTGAAATGGTCGACTACGACGGCAAACTTATCCCCGCACCATTGGATTTTTGCCCGGACGTGTTATTTGAACAATCTGTGCTTGCGGACTAACTCACCTCCCGGTCTGCGTGGTGTAGGTGCTTTCAAAAATCTTATCGGCATTCGCGGCTTCGAAGCCGTCACGGCGGTGTTTTCTTTGGATTTCTGCTGGGGGAATGTTTAGGAAATGAGGCAAAACCTTGCGCTCTGCAAACTCAACGTAGGAACCGGATATTTGTAAATGTTCACCGTTTGCAAATTCGGCGTTGATCATTTCTGCGACGGTGGCGCTTTGGAGAAGTCCGCCGTCAGGGCTGATTTTTATTTTTCCGCCCGAAGTGTTTAAGCGGATGCCATTCTGTTCCAAAAATTCATTGAACGCTGCCACTGTATTATAGCCATCGGGCAGGTTATGAACGCTGATTGTGAAGTGATTAAGATAGTATCTGTTATAAATAACCCAGGCGGCATATTCACTTTCCTGCAAAAGCGATTTGTAATCGGCCACAGTCGGTGTGCGCCACAATGGCTGATGGAGGAATGCATCCACTTCCTCGCCGTTGTCAAGGTCCAGTGAGTCAACCGGATCACTCGTCACTTCATTGGTGTAGCTTTTGATAATGCGCTGACTTTCTTCGGAGAGATCATTAACCCGCAGTTCGCTGACGAAAATGCGCGGATCGGCTTCTCTGGGCGGACTATACCACCAGGCGTCGAGCTTTTTGCCTTCGAAATAATAATGGTCCCGCTTCTCATATCCATAATGCAGGAAAATCTTCTCAAATGATTGGACCCCAAGATTTGGGACACCCATTGTCCGAAATGCAATGTGGTCATTTTCAATGTTATCCGAATTACTTACAATGTCTTTGGAGACCATTGCATTCAGAATTATGCCCACATCCGGGACGCGTTCTTTGTATCTGCGCATCAATCCGTTCAGCACAGTGTCCAGCGTTTTCAATTTATCTGATTGGCCCATAGCAGTTGGTTATAGGTATGCTGATATCTCAAACTTTATCCCTTCGATAATTCCGTTGACCTAACCTGCGCGGCAATGATCCCATTTTTCAATGTTTCATCTAAATGCCCGGCTTCAAATTGCCTCAATGCTGCCTCCGTTGTTCCTCCTTTTGAAGCAACCGCCTTAATCAACTCATCCAGAGACTTATCCGCTGTATTGATCAAATGAAAAGAGCCCAGCATGGTTTGTTTTACCAATAATGCTGCCACGGACTCTTCAAAGCCCATTTGCTTACCTGCTTCAATCATTGCTTTCACGACATAGAAAAAATAGGCCGGCCCGCTGCCACTCAAAGCAGTTACGGCATTCAATTGGTCCTCATCTTCCAAAAACACGGAACGGCCGGTTGCATTGATCAGGTTTTCGATTTTTCGCAGTTGGTTAATGTCCACTTCCGGCGACGCAGAATAAGCCGTAATGCCCATTCCAAGCATGGCAGGCGTATTTGGCATGGCACGGATTACTGCCTTATGATCCAGTGAATTTTGTATAATTTCAATGGTTACACCTGCCATAATGGACAGCACAACCTGATTTGGCTTCACAACTTCACGCAAAGCATTTGAAACAGAGGTGAAATCCTGAGGCTTAACCGATAAAATGATCAGATCATATTCGCTTATTTGCGGCCCTATGACGCCCGTAATAACGCCTGGCTGGAATGCATTAAGGCTCTCCATGCGGTCTTCGCTTTTTTCAACCAGTAAAAAGTCTTCTTTTTTTACCAGGTCAAATTTCAGGAAGGCACGGGCAAAGGCCATTCCCATATTTCCGCAGCCGATTATTGCAATTTTCATTTGAAGGATAATGTATTTGTATCGTAAGGTTTTGAGCGAATTACGTAACTTTTAAACAATTATCGGCTTTGGAAAAACAAATTGAGAAAATTTCCGGAGGAATGAATCAGACGTGAGGCATGTTAGAAAACATATGCCGTTATTGCATTGCTCAAATCGCGGATTCCGAAATTCAGGCAAGGTGAAAAATAATATTTCGTATAATTGTTTTTATCAAGCGGAATGTTTTGAAAAATTGGTATAATACATTTTTTTAAAGTCCTGAAATTTCCTGGTGCCGAATTAACCTAAGACTATTGTAATACTTCAATTATGGCTATAAAAGTTGCTATTTCTCATAAAACCAAATATCAGTTTGACCGGAGCGTTTCACTTTCACCGCACATTTTCCGGCTTCGCCCGGCCCCACATTCCAGAACGGCCATTGAAGGATACTCATTAAAAATTACTCCCGAAAATCATTTTATAAACTGGCAGCAGGACCCTTTTGGCAACTACCAGGCAAGGGTCGTCTTCCCCGAAAAAACGACTGAATTGAGTCTGGAAGTGGAGGTGATTGCCAAAATGCAGGTCATTAACCCCTTTGATTTCTTTGTAGAAGAATACGCGGAAATGTATCCGTTCTCTTATGAAGCAACATTAAAGAAGGAATTAGGGCCATATCTGGAACCCAGGGAAGCCGGGCCTGCCCTTATGGAATGGGTTGAAAAGGCAAAAGTCGACAAAGACATTAAGATCGTAGATTTTCTGGTTCATCTTAACCAGCAGATTTACAATGCAATACATTACAACATTCGCATGGAAGTGGGCGTCCAGACTTGCGAGGAAACATTAAATATCAAAAGCGGTTCCTGCCGTGACTCCGCGTGGCTGCTTGTGCAGATATTGAGACATTTGGGCATCGCTTCCCGGTTTGTTTCGGGTTACCTGGTGCAGCTCACTTCTGACATTAAATCACTTGATGGCCCCTCTGGCCCGGAAGCGGATTTTACTGATCTGCACGCCTGGACGGAAGCCTATGTGCCTGGCGCAGGCTGGATCGGGCTTGATCCTACATCCGGTTTATTCGCCAGCGAAGGCCATATTCCACTTTGCTGCACGCCTGATTATGCCAGCGCTGCGCCGGTTTCGGGTGCAACGGACATTTGCGAGGTTACATTTGAATTTGATAACAAAGTTTTCCGGATCCATGAAGATCCGCGTGTTACCAAGCCTTACACGGAAGAACAATGGGCTGCGGTGATGCAGGTTGGCCATGATGTGGAAAAAGATTTGCAGGAAGGCGACGTGCGTCTGACCATGGGCGGCGAGCCAACATTCATTTCCATCGATGATTTTGAGTCGCCCGAATGGAACACTGCTGCGGACGGGCCGTTGAAAAGACAATTGGCCTACGACTTGTCGCTAAGACTTAAAAAACGCTTTGCGCACGGTGGACTTCTACATTTTGGTCAAGGCAAATGGTATCCCGGCGAACCTTTTCCAAGATGGCAATATGCGCTTTACTGGCGAAACGATGGCGTTCCGATGTGGCGCAATGATGATCTGGTGACGAAGGAAGGACAAACAAAATACACATTCCGTGAAGCCGAGCTTTTCACAACCGAGCTTACCAAATATCTTGGTTTAGATACAAATAACATTACGCCTGCTTACGAGGACCCTATTTATTGGGCGATGGAAGAAGGGAAATTGCCGGTTAATGTTGATCCATTAAAGGTAAATCTAAAAGATTCTATCGAAAGAAGAACATTAGCGAAGTTGCTTGAAAAAGGCCTTAATAACCCTGCAGGCTTTGTTTTACCAATAAAGTGGAACGAAAAAGGACAACATTGGTCGAGTTCTGCATGGCAGTTCAAGCGTAATCATTGCTTCCTGATTCCCGGGAACTCCGCTATTGGTTTCAGGCTACCACTCAAATCTTTGCCGGAAGTTGCCAAGGCGCATCGCGAGCAGCCGGTGGAGCGCAGTCCATTTGAGGATTTGCCACCATTAATTGATTTCAAGCCGGTTGTGGAGTCGCGCTATGGCTCGGTTGCGCCGCCTTACGAGCTGCCGGTCAATGCGATTTTTGAGGATGAGGAAGATGAAAAAATATTAACGGAAAAAGAGGCTGAGGATAAATTGCTGTTTGAAATTCCGATTATCAAAACGGCGCTTTGTGTGGAAGAGCGGGACGGCATTATCTATGTTTATTTACCGCCAACCGATTATCTGGAACATTATCTGGACTTGATGGCGTCCATTGAGGCCACAGCTGAAAAGCTCCAAATGCCCGTACGGATCGAAGGTTATGCGGCGCCGTCAGATTCCAGGGTTCAGAAACTAATTGTGACGCCCGATCCAGGGGTTATCGAGGTGAACATTCATCCTGCAAAAAACTGGCAGGAATTGGTTGATAATATTAGTGCGCTCTACGAAGAGGCTTTCTTTTCGAGATTGGGCACAGATAAGTTTATGGTCGATGGTCGCCATACCGGAACCGGCGGCGGAAACCATGTGACGATTGGCGGTGCAAAACCAGCCGACAGCCCTATATTACGGCGTCCAGACCTGCTTAGGAGCTTGCTGACTTACTGGCAACATCATCCTGCGCTGAGTTACCTTTTTGCGGGGCCATTTATTGGTCCTACGAGCCAGGCGCCGCGCATTGATGAGGGCCGGGACGAGCGCCTTTATGAGGTTGAAATTGCATTTGAACAAATCCCGGAAGGTGAAGAAGTGCCATTCTGGATGGTTGACCGAATTTTCAGGAATTTGCTGGTGGACATTACGGGCAATACGCACCGTTCCGAGTTTTGCATGGATAAGCTTTACTCGCCTGATTCCGCAACGGGACAACTGGGGATTCTTGAATTCCGTGCATTCGATATGCCGCCGCATAAGCACATGAACCTGGTGCAGACGCTGCTCGTGCGTGCGTTAATCGCTAAATTTTGGAAAGAACCTTATAAACACAAGCTGATACGCTGGGGAACCGAGCTGCACGACCGCTTCCTTCTCCCGCATTTTGCGTATCTCGATATGGTGGATGTGGTGAAGGATATGAAAGATGCGGGGTATAACTTCGACATTTCGTGGTTTGATCCATTCTTCGAGTTCCGTTTCCCGCATTATGGTGGAATCACTGTCGATAATATCCAGCTCGACCTGCGCCTTGGCATTGAGCCGTGGCATGTTTTGGGAGAAGAATTATCGAACAGCGGCACAGCCCGTTTTGTGGATTCATCTTTGGAGCGCTTGCAGGTAAAAGTGAGCGGATTTGTGGAAGGCAGGCACATTCTGGTTTGTAATGGATGCCGCGTTCCGCTTCGAAGTTCGGGGATTAAGGGCGAATTTGTATCCGGGATCCGCTATAAAGCGTGGAACCCGCCATCTGCATTACATCCGACCATCGGGGCGGATGCGCCGCTGGTTTTTGACATTGTGGATACTTGGAATAACCGTATCTTAGGCGGTTGCACCTATTTCGTTTCCCATCCTGGCGGGCGCAGTTTTGATACTTACCCCGTTAACAGTTTTGAAGCAGAATCGCGTAAAATCAGCCTTTTCCAGGGTTTTGGACATACGCCGTCTGCCAAACAGGAAGTGCCTATTCTGGAAAAAAGTACAGGCAGTGTTTCGCGGTTTATTGCTGAGACCAAAAAAGAAATGAAAAGCGATACGCCGATAGAATTAATCAATCCGGAGTATCCAAATACACTGGATTTACGTAAATACTGGAAATCAAAATAGATTTTCAGGGCAAACCCTACTGATCGAATTATGCTTACCGAGGCTCCCGTGGATCTTTTACAATCATATCAAAGCGGGCTTAGTTCTTACGACGAAGTGCTGGATATGAACGGAAATATAAAGCCGTACTGGAAAGCGCTTTTCTCAAAACTCGAAAAACTGGGCTTAAACGAGCTCAAAAGCAGGAATCAGGAGATCATTAGCAAGCTCAGGGAAAATGGGGTAACCTATAATGTTTACGGCACGCCTGATGGCCTTAACCGTCCCTGGCAGCTGGACCCGATCCCTTTTTTAATTGAACAAAAAGAATGGAACGGCATTGCAAAAGGCCTGCAACAGCGCGCTATCCTGCTCGATCTGATCCTGAAAGACCTTTACGGCCCAAGAAATCTGGTCAAAGATGGCATTATTCCCGCCGAACTCGTTTTTGATAACACCGGCTTTTTCCGCCCGTGCATTGATATAAAAATACCTGCTAAAAACCAGCTGACCATGTTTGCCGCCGATATGGCACGTGGGCCGGACGGGCAAATGTGGATCGTTGATAACCGGACGCAAGCGCCTTCGGGGTCGGGCTATACATTGGAAAACCGCGTGGTAATGAGTAAGCTGCTTCCTGAGCTCGCCGAGGGAATGTATGTGAGCAAGTTATCGCCTTATTTCAATAGTCTTCAAAACACAGTTCTGAAACTATCCGATAAAAGCAAAGATGCGCCCAACATTGTCTATCTGACGCCAGGGCCTAATAACGAAGCTTATTTCGAGCACGCATATCTGGCCTCTTACCTGGGTTATACGCTCGCGCAGGGCGACGATCTGCTCGTACGTAACGGTTGTGTCTGGCTTAAATCCATCGATGGTCTGCAAAAAGTGGACGTGATCATTCGCCGGATCGACGACGATTGGTGCGATCCGCTGGAACTGCGGGAAGATTCGAGATTAGGCGTCCCTGGATTGTTACAGGCAATAAGGCTTGGTAATGTGCAGGTTTTGAACCCGCCGGGAACAAGTGTTTTGGAAAATCATGCGTTTCATGCATTTATGGGCAATATCTGCACTTATTTTTTAGGTGAAAAGCTCATTATGCCCTCCGTTGCCACCTGGTGGTGCGGCCATGTGAAAGAGCTCAATTATGTGCTCGAACATTTTGACGAACTGATCATTAAGAAAGCAAACCGCAAGACTAAGTTCAGGTCCAGATACGGCAGGCTGCTCAGCTATGCCGAAAAAGAAGAGCTGAAAAAGATGATCATTCAGCGGCCGCACGAGTTCATTGCCCAACAGGAAGTAAGCTTATCCACAACTCCGTCGCTGATCAATGGCAACATTGAGCCGCGCTATGCCGCATTGAGGGCATTCATGGTTGCTGATGAAAACGGTTATCACGTTATGCAGGGCGGATTAACGAGAAGTTCGCCTGTTAAGGACCGGTTTGTGATTTCGAATCAATACGGCGGATTGTCGAAGGACACCTGGATTGTATCTGATAAAACCGAGGAAGTTCAGGAAAAGATTGTTTTTACGTCTCCTGTTTCTGTTAACAAGCACGTCTCGCTCCCCAGCCGCAGTGCGGAAAATCTTTTCTGGATCGGCCGTTATTGCGAGCGGACGATGGCTGTGATCAAGTTTATGAACATTACCATCAATGTGCTTAACCTGGACAGGAATTTCGGTGGTTCGGCCAAACAGGAGCACATTAAGATCTTGCTGCAATCGTTGACCCATCTTTCTTCCACTTATCCGGGTTTTCTGGAAGAGGAAGATCTGATGTCTGATCCTTATACTGAGATCATTGATTTGATTTCAAATACAAACAGGCCAGGCAGCATTGCAGCTAATATAGGCTCATTTCTGAATGCCGTAGGAGCCGTAAGAAACCAGTGGGACCAGGAAATATGGCGCATTGTTGATTTGATTGATAATGGCTATCACGAGATCCGGAACGCTTCATCAATGCATAATAACAACATTCAGAAGACATTGGATGGATTGTTCAACAATATGTTCACTTTTTTGGGTGTAATCGCCGAGAGTATGCCGCGCGACAACAGCTTTTTATTGCTGGAAACGGGTAAATTGATCGAGCGGATTTTGTCGCGGGTGAGTGTGATACAATCAAATTTTGGTGTTAAAAATGCACCCGGCGTGGAAAATGAACTGATCGAGGCCACATTGATCAACCATCATTTGCTGGTCAATTACCGGCAGATCTATAAATCACATTTAAGTGTGGAAGCGATGCTGGATATGGTTTTGTTGGAAAAAACATTGCCTTACTCGCTGGTTTATATGCTCGATGAGTTGAAAAACAACATTGGCAGGTTACCCGTAACAACCCGGAGCGAGCGCCTGAATGAGGCCCAGAAATATGTTTTGCAAGCGTCAACATTAGTAAAACTGGCGGATGTTACAGAGCTGAGCAAAAGCAATGTAGGTTATGAAAGGCAGGAATTGTTTCACCTGCTTTCGGAGGTTTCCAGGCTGATCAGTTCGGTCTCTGTGAATTTGACCAACATGTATTTCAGCCATACGCTCATGCATCATTCATTTTACGACCCCAAGGAATACGATACGGATGAAATATAAACTGGTTCATAAAACGGAATATAAATACGCAGAGGCGGTCAATAATTATCATAGTCTGGTATGTCTCGCGCCGCGGTCATTGCCCGATCAGTTATGTCAGAATTTCACAATTAATATTTCGCCGGAACCCTCGCACATTATTGCACGCAAGGATTTTTACGGTAATACAACCCATTATTTTTCCCTGCATTCACCGCACAAAACGCTCACTGTGCTCACTACGGCAATGGTGGAGCGGATTACGGATGCCACCGGATCATTGTTTTTGCCTTCGGAGGAATCCAGTGAAACAGCGCGTCAGCGGCTGCTCGGTGACCGTGCATTGAAAATTTCTTTGCTGGAATACATGCTTCCAAGTCCGATGGTAAAATGGGACCAAGAGGTCAGGAATTTTGCCAAAGATTGTTTCCAGGAGGGGGTGCCGCTATATGAATGTGTAAAAGCGCTTTGCCGGAAAATTTACAGTGAATTCGATTTTGTCCCTGATTTCACAACTGTACATACGCCAATTAAGGATGTTTTAGCTGCCAAAAAGGGCGTTTGTCAGGATTTTTCGCATTTGGCCATTGCCTGTATAAGAAGCTACGGGTTTGCAGCGCGCTACGTAAGCGGATATCTGGAAACGCTGCCACCGCCCGGCAGGCCCAAATTGCAGGGCTCGGATGCGTCGCACGCGTGGATCTCGGTTTACATTCCCGATTACGGCTGGTGTGATTTTGACCCGACAAATAACATTGTTCCGGGCGAGCGGCATATTGTAACTGCGTGGGGCCGGGATTACAGCGACGTGCCGCCTTTGAAGGGGATCATTTTTAGTTATGGAAAACACATGCTTAATGTCGAAGTGGATGTAATTCCGGTGTAAAGAATAGTTAATATAAAGAATTTGAGAATTGGCCTCGTTTCTCTAATTTTACCAGATCATTTTGAAATAAGTATACAAAACCTCTTTTAATGTAACCGAGCAGATTAAATCCTACACATCGCATGGATTAGCAATGGTTTCTTCTAAGAATTAAATAATTATAAAATTACGAATGAAAGAATTAGCATTCAGAGATGCCATTCGCGACGCCATGTCGGAAGAGATGCGCCTTGACAAGAGTATTTTTTTAATGGGAGAGGAAGTTGCAGAATACAACGGCGCCTATAAAGCAAGTCAGGGAATGTTGGACGAATTCGGTCCCGAGCGCGTAATCGATACGCCTATCGCAGAGCTTGGCTTTGCCGGGATTGCGGTAGGAGCTGCCGGAAACGGACTTCGCCCCATTGTTGAATTCATGACTTTCAACTTTTCTCTGGTTGCAATTGATCAGATCATCAACAGTGCCGCGAAAATTCTTTCCATGTCTGCCGGCCAATATGGCTGCCCTATCGTTTTCCGCGGGCCAACCGGTAATGCGGGACAATTGGGAGCACAGCATTCTCAGAATTTCGAGAACTGGTTTGCTAACACCCCCGGGTTGAAGGTGGTTGTTCCTTCGAACCCATATGACGCAAAAGGGCTCTTGAAATCATCTATCCGTGACAATAACCCGGTTATTTTCATGGAATCAGAAGTGATGTACGGAGACAAAATGCAGGTTCCTGAGGAAGAATATCTGATCCCCCTTGGTAAAGCAGACATAAAACGTCAGGGAAAAGATGTTACCATCGTTTCTTTTGGTAAAATGATCCCACGGGTTGTTATGCCAGCCGTTTTGCAATTGGAAAAAGAAGGAATTGATGTAGAAGTTGTGGATTTGAGAACAGTTCGTCCTATTGACTATCCTGCTGTCATCGAATCAGTTAAGAAAACAAATCGTTGTGTGGTTGTAGAAGAGGCCTGGCCGCTTGCATCCATTTCAACGGAAATCACCTATCACATTCAGCGCCACGCGTTTGATTATATGGACGCCCCGGTGATCCGCGTAACGAACCGCGATGTGCCGCTTCCTTATGCGCCGACATTGATCGAAGAGATCCTGCCGAGCGTGAAACGAGTGGTGGAAGCTGTAAAGTCGGTGCTTTACAAGTAATAAGATAACAAACATGACAAAGCCATTTCCTCTTCCAGGTTGTGGCTTTGTCAGTTAAAGTGCCTGATGTCACTTCAAGTTAGATTTTTTTAGTCGGCAGCTTTGTTCTATTAAATAATTCCGAAATAGGCAGAATACTAGTACTTTTGTACTTTGAAACGCTCCTTAATAACGATTTACAAATCAATTAAGATTATGCAAGAAGAACGCACAAGATATTCAGAGGAAGAACTGAGGGAATTTGAAGAACTCATTCGCGGAAAATTGGAAGCAACAATGAGTGAGCTTAATTACATCAAAGGAGGTTTAAGTAAGAAGAACGACAGCGGCACCGACATTACAGCCGGTTCGGCCAAACTTGTTGAAGACGGAGCCGACGCCAGCGAGCGTGAAAACCTGAGCCAGCTGGCAGCCAGACTGCAGAAATACTCCATTCAATTGGAAAATGCATTGGTTCGCATCAAAAACGGCACATACGGAATTTGCATCGACACCGGCAAATTAATCCCAAAAGAAAGACTAAGAATCGTCCCTCATACACAGCAGACCATCGAAGCGAAGCTAAAAAGAGCTAGCTAAGGGTTGAAAACCTTCATATCGAGCGACAAGTGATCTACGGATTGCCTGTCGCTTTTTTGTTGTTTACCCTTCCTCCTCAGTCCCCAAAACCTCCCTGAAAACCTCCATTAATCCGTCCGAAGGTTCCTGGCCTTTGTTTTTTGTTTTGAAGTATTCTTGAAATAGCTTTTCCATGCTTAGCGAAAGGTCGATTTCTGCGTTGGCGGTGGAGAGCTCGCTTTTTTTGATTTGGGGGATGATCTGGATGATGCCGGAATGTGCATCGTTGAGGCGTTTTTTGTCGGACGCTTCGAGGTAATTATCGGAAATAATGGTTAGCTCGATCAGATCTTCGCTGTGCTCGCCTAGCCATTCAATTGCCTTATCAATGTCGTTGAAGCTTTTTCTGCGTAATTTTTTTCCTTTTGTCAGTTCTATCGGGCGATAGGAGACGAGCTTACCGGGTTCAGCTTCGATCAAAACCACGTACTTAGTCTGATTGGCTTCTGAAAAACTGTAAGCGAGCGGGCTGCTGGAATAAATAGCCGGTGCCGGATTTTTGTCAACAACCTGATATCTGTGCAAATGTCCAAGCGCGATATAATGTATTTTATCAGGGAAATTTTCTGTGTAAATGGCTTGTGCGCCGCCAATGTGCAAGATAGGACGTTCTTCCTCAGGCTCTTCGGGCATGGGGCCGCCTTTTTTCATGACGAACAAGTGGGTGATGAGCAAGTTGAAACCAGCGTCATCCAGATATTGATCTGCCAGCTCCTGCCAATGTTGCTGCAAATGAACCCGAAGCGCTTCTTCCGAATCTTCAACGCCTAAGAAAGTCTTCAAACGCTGCTCGTTGGCATAAGGGGTGTGGAGAATTCTTAACGGGAAGCTCGCATTGGGAAGTCCTATTTCAATAAATCCTTTTGCCGTGCGCAAAATATCGACCTTTGCCTGCGTGCAGAATTGCGAAATTTCTGTATTTGGAAAACCTACGAAAATGATCCCGCAAACTTTCGCTAATGCGTCCGGCACCTGAATGCGCTCAGGAGAATCGTGGTTTCCAGCAATGGCGATTACGGCGCGGCTCCCATTGGCTGATAAGCGATGTAATGTGCTGTATAATAACTCTGTGGCCTCGGAAGAAGGATTGAAATTATCAAACAGGTCACCTGCAACAACTACTGCATCGACTTGCTCATTTTCAGCAATCTGGCAAATTTCTTCGAGCACCTGGCGTTGTTCTTCCAGTCTTGGGTAATTATCGAGCTTTTTACCAATGTGCCAGTCAGCCGTGTGGAGGATTTTCATTTTGTGTGATTAATTTAGCGAAAATAACATTTCATCCGGTAAGTATTGAAATATTCAGCTGCTACGTTCTTGCGTCATTGCCTGTTTAAGTGCATTATTCTTTTTATCGGCATGAGTATGATCCAATGCCAAAATGGCGCGGAAACGCACGAAAAAGCGGGTGTAGCCATTTCTTTTGATGATCATTTTATCAACGAATGGTTTGCATTAAGGCCAATGTTCCAAAAATATAATGCGAAGGTCACTTTCTTCGTAACCTGTCCGGATAGCCTTACAAATGATGAAGTTGCTAAGCTGAAATTACTGCAAAGCGATGGTCACGAAATCGGCTTTCATGGCACGATTCATGGCAAATCAACTGAATTGATTGCAGCAGGCCCTGAAAAATATAAAGAAATTGAAATAACACCCGGCCTTTCGTATATGGCGAAGGCAGGCTTCAAACCAACCTCGTACGCGCATCCGGGCGGCGATCATAACAATCGGGTGGATTCTGTGCTGCTGGCCAGTGGATTTAAAATCCTTCGCGACGTAGCCATATCACGACGGAAAATAATGGGTTTTCAAATGTATGCATTGGCGCCACGACTCATGCCGTGGATTTATTATTCATTTGATAATGAAGATATTGTGGATGCGCTGCTGATCGATGAGGACACTGGATTAACAGAGCCGGAAATGATCGAAGCGCTTGAAAAAGCGAAAAGCACAAATAAAGCTTTAATGTTGTTTGGTCACGAACCGCTGTATAGCAAGCCTCGAAACGGTGAATATGGCTTTAATGTGCCGTTTCTTGAAAAAATATTAAAGGAAGCCGACCGCCAGAAATTGAAATTCTACACCATGTCGGAGCTTCCCCAAACGAAGTGATCATTATCTCCCGAATCGCTTGTCTTTGTACGCCAGCAAGGGCTTTTCAAAATAGGAATAAGAGAACGAAGCGACTGCAACGGATGCCACAAAGGTGATCACATACAAACTAATATGATATGATGTGCCAGTCCAGTCCGGGAGATATTTAGTCAAGATATTGATAATCAATACAATTACAAAAACGTGGTAAATGTATAGTCCATAGGAGACTTTTCCCAGATGGCTCATTACTGCATTGTTCAGGCTAATAATTGTATTTGGATTGCACGAAACATTCAGGATAAAGAAGGCGAAGAAAAGCGCGTAAACTTCCAGAAAGCCGTAAAAGTGAATACCTGAGAGAAAAAGTGCAAGTAAGAGCGTATACACAACGATTTGCAGGTCTTTGCGGAAAACGACTTGCAGTATCTGCGATTTTTGATTGTAAACCAGCCAGGCGCACAACCCGCCCAAAGCCATGGTCTGGATTCTGAATTGACCTAAAAAAGTGGAGATCATTGTGCTCTTTGTTTCTTCATCAACATTTACATAATGTAAGCCAATGAAAAGAATAGCAGCCGTTATGCCCAAAAAAAGCAGAATGATAGGAATGCGCCGCTTAGGATATTTGATCAGCCAGGGCCAGAGATAGTAAAACTGCTCTTCTACGCCAATAGACCAGGTTTGAGCGCACCAGTAAGGCAGATCGTAAAGCACGAAGGCGAAATTGGGCAAAACCAATAGGAGCAATGTAAGTCGTTCAGCGGCGTGTACAGTAAGCTTCTCGTCCGTTCCCGGAAAATTGAGCAGCTCAATGTGTGGAAATACAAAAAAGGAAAGACCAATGATCAGAAAATAAATAGGCCAGATCCTGAAAACCCTGCGCAGATAAAATTTCTTAGCATCGACATCGCCAAACCGGCCACGTTCTTCCAACAATAAATAGGTAATAAGGAAGCCGCTCAGGACGAAGAAAAGCCCGACGCCCAATCGTCCGGCATGCTGGATGATCGGAAGCTCATAAATATTGGCAATTCCCAAGGCATGTTTTGCCTGTTCCAGATGATGGAAAACGACCAACATGGCCGCAATGCACCGGATACCATTGAGATTTGGGAAGTAACGCTTTTTTTCCACTTATGCTAAGCCTGATTTCTGCATTGACTGATTATTGAAACCAAGCCATCCATTTGCCCTGAACCTTCATTACTTGCTCGATCAGGTCGCGGACTGCGCCGTGACCACCGTTTTTGGGAGATATATAATCTGATAATGCGAGGATTTCGTCCACCGAATCAGCCGGACAAGCACTGAGCACATTGGTTCGCATTACCTCATAATCGGGCAGGTCGTCGCCCATGAATACGATTTCGTCTTCGGTGAGACCGGTTTCTGCAAGATATTTTTTAAAAACCGGTAATTTACCATCCGGTGAAGTTCCGATGAAGATGTCCGTCACGCCGAGATATTCAAGTCGTTTGCGGACACCCATTTGATTTTGTGCAGAAATAATTGCCACCCGATAACCCATCCTGATCGCACGATTGATGCCATAACCGTCCTTTACATTAAAACTCCGGGGCTGCTCGCCGCTTTCCAGCGCAATCACGCTGCCGTCTGTCATGACGCCGTCAATGTCGAAAATAAAGGTTGTAATGCGTTTAAAGCGGTCTGTTAATGCTGCATTCATGAAAAATCAGGATAATGAATTCCGCAAATATAGCCTAACTTTTGAGGAGACAGCACCGGGACCTATTATTTTGAGATGTAGAAGTTCCTGATTTTGTCGGTCATGAGCCTGTAAATCTCGGTCCAATCTTCATTGGTTTCCTGCAAATATTCCAAATGCCGGTTGGTCGTTTTCCAGTCGCCACGGCGCGCAGGACCCGTTTGGCCAAGCGCAGGGTCATTGGAAAGCAATGCTTTGTGAATGGTTGTCTGGATCAGGGGCTTTAAGAGATCAAAGTTCAATTGCTCCCTTTCCAGCATATTTTGCGAAACCGTAAGAAGATAATTGGTAAAGTTGCTGGCAAACACCGCCGCCACATGCAGAATGAAGCGCTCATCAGAATCCATGCGGCTTACATTGTCACTCACGCTTTGTGCAAGCAGAATAAGCTTATTTTCAATCAGTTCACTTTTTGACTCAATACAAAAAGGAAGTTCCTTGTAGTCCATTTCCAATCCTTTTGTGAAGGTTTGAAGCGGATAAAAAACACCGGTATGCACATATACGTCACTGTAAATCTCCACCAGATTTTGAAATTCCGCGAGTGATCTGGTTCCCGAAGTGTGAACCAGTATAACGCCTTCGGGTAGCACAATGCGCTCGATAACACTTTCCAGTGCATCATCAGAAACGGCTATAACGATCAAATCGGCTTCGCTTTCGGAAAAATTAAGATCCGGTTGAATGTTGGTATCGTAAAGATAGGAAGCCAGTTGACGGGCTTTTTGGGTGTCGCGGCTATAAACTTCACAAATCCAATGACCGGCATCTTCAAAGGCCTGGGCAAGGTGCCAGGCCACGTTTCCGGAACCAACGAAGGAGATTTTCATGCAAAAAGCGTTATATCCGCCCTAAGTTATGGCATAAAGTTAATTTAGCAAATCAGTTGACCAGTGGGGCCGTCTGCGCAGCACTGGTTATGCCATCGGGCAGTTCCATAATGCGCATGTTTCGGAAATGGATTTCGGCGCCTTCTGCTTCGAGACATATATAGCCGCGTTTTCTCTCGGAGTTTCTCAAACCATTGACAAATTTACCGTTCACAGAAAGCTTCACAGTTCCGTCCACGCAAACCACCACATATTTATTCCATTCCCCTTTTCCTTTACACCTTTTTTCAAGGGATTTGCTCCTGATGCCTCTTGGATTATCGGGAACGGCCGTCATGCCCATCGTCGGGAACAGCTCACCATGTACATAATCATCCGTTGCGTTATGTTGTCTGGCATAATCGAGTTCCAGCATTTGCACTTCTATTGCTTTGGTAAGTGGGTCAGTTTCCTGCGGAGTGCCTTCGCTCCATACGAAAATGCCTGAATTGCCGCCAGCCTCCATATGTTTCCATTCAACTTCCAGTATAAAATTTTCATACTGGCGATCGGATCGCATCACGCCGATAGGTTTGCCAGAACAGATCAGGGTTCCGTTTTTCACTTTCCAGGTGTCTTTGGATGTATTCACATCCACCCAGCCATTCAGATTTCTTCCGTTAAAAAGCGGCCTGAAAGAAAGATTTTCAGGAGTTTGAGCATAGCTTACATGGAGCGTCACGGCAAAAGCCAGCGCTGCCATCACATAATGTTTAAAAATAGAGTTTCTCATGTTAATGATTTTAATCATCAAGGTTTAGGATCAGGAATGACGCAATATCGCAATTCTTCAAATGCTGTGACCTATATTTGGATTCAGGTTACGATGATTAAATTAATTTTCTCACACTAAAATTTATTGAAATGTTTCGAATGAAAGTTTTCTACGTTTTTGCAGTTCTGATAGCGGCGCTAAGCGCCGTGAATGTTTACGGTCAAACGCAATCGCAGGCAAGCGCTGTTATTGATGTCGGAACGGGTTTCAGTGACGACAATTCTTTTGCGCCTTCCGTCCTTTATTATGAACAGGTGAGCATGAACAGAATCCCGTGGTTCAGGTTTGGGCTGGGCATCAGGGCGTGGGGCTATTATGCAAACCGGACGAATTTGTATACAAAAACCGATTCTCCACAGGATTATCTGGAATATGACAAAGTTTCCGCCAACGGACTGAGCTTTGTAGTTGGAGCCAATTTAAGGTTCTGGAAAATTGATCTGGGGATAAATACAGACTTAATTGGGGCGTCATTCGGTTCTCAGCGACGCGGTTACTATGAAAGAAATATAACCGAGCCTGGAACGGGATCTCCTAATAACGAGATGTGGTTGAAAACTTCGCCGGTGATTTTTAATGTTGCCCCACTGTTTCTGGAAAACTATAACGGACAGTCCGAGGCGTATGCACGCATTTATCTAACAAGGCGCATTGGTGTCAAAATCGGCTATGTGTATGGGCATATTGCGTATAGGACAAAGAATGTTGCAGACGGCAAAGTGTTCCTGGACAATAATCAACGCCGTGTTTCGCAAAACTACGGCATGCCGTATGCTGCGGTAAGTTTTCCTTTGCTTCACTAGGCATTACGGAAACTTGCAATGTGCCCTGATTCCTGCTGCCGGGTGAAATTTCACAAACATACTTGTTATTCAATTTGTTAAACTCTATATTTGCACTCCCATTTTGCGATGGGACTGTCTTGTTACAGTGTAATTTATTGAAAATCAATTAAAATTTTTGTTAATCGTGGATACGTTAAGCTACAAAACCATCTCGGCGAACAAAAACACAGTGAACAAGGAGTGGGTTGTTGTGGATGCTCAGGATGCAATTTTAGGCCGTTTGGCAAGTGAAGTTGCGAAAATTATCAGAGGCAAGCACAAGGCAAGTTACACTCCTCATGTGGACTGTGGTGATAATGTTATCATTATCAACGCCGATAAGATCAAGTTGACAGGAAAGAAAATGACGGACAAAATTTATGTTCGCCATACAGGTTATCCGGGAGGTCAGCGTTTTCAAACTCCCCGTGAGTTGCTCGAAAAACACCCAGGTCGTGTAATCGAGAAAGCCGTAAGAGGCATGCTTCCAAAGAATCGTTTGGGACGTCGTTTATTCACAAATCTGTTTGTTTATGCTGATGCAGAACACCCGCACAGCGCTCAGCAACCAAAAGAAATCAAGTTGTAATTCATGGAAGTGATCAACAAAATAGGTAGGAGAAAAACAGCTGTGGCCCGTATTTATATGACGCCCGGCAAAGGAGATATTAAGGTTAACGGACGCGATTACAAGGAATATTTTCCTTTTGAAGTGCACCAGATCGTTGTTCAGCAGCCTTTTGCTGTGATCAGTGGAGGCAACGGTTATGATCTTAAAGTCAATGTAAGAGGCGGTGGGATTTCAGGACAGGCGGAAGCAATCCGTATGGCTATTTCCCGGGCGCTTTGCGAATACAACGGAGAATTCCGCGGTGCGTTGAAGAAAGAAGGATTCCTTACCCGTGACCCTCGTATGGTTGAGCGTAAGAAATACGGACGCGCTAAGGCTCGTAAGAGATTCCAGTTCTCGAAACGTTAATATTCAAATGTCCAGACAGTACTTATCGTGCCCGATGTGCTGTGCTGCGTAATTTTATTAAGACATTTTTTAAAACATTAATCTGTAATGGCACAAATAGAATATAAAGAACTATTGGATGCAGGTGTACACTTTGGTCACCTTACCCGCAAGTGGGATCCACGCATGGCTCCATACATCTTCATGGAGAAAAACGGGATCCACATCATTGACCTGAATAAAACTTTGAGCTGCATCGATCAGGCGGAAGCCGCTTTGAAGCAGATCGTTCGTTCAGGACGTAAGATCATGTTTGTTGCTACTAAAAAACAAGCGCAGGAAATCGTAACGGAAGAGGCAAAACGCCTTAAAATGCCTTACGTAACTGATCGCTGGTTGGGTGGTATGCTTACAAACTTCGGCACAATTCGCAAGTCTTTGAAAAAAATGCAGACTCTTGAGAAGATGCTAAAAGACGAAACCACGGTTAGCAATATAGCGAAAAGAGAACGCCTGATGCTTACACGTGAAAAGGATAAACTGGAAAGAGTGTTAGGTGGTGTAGCTGACTTAACTCGTCTTCCTGCTGCCCTTTTCATCGTTGATGTAAAACGCGAGCACATTGCAGTTTCAGAAGCAAAAAGATTGAACATACCCATCTTTGCGATCTGCGACACGAACTCAAACCCAGATCTTGTTGACTTCCCAATCCCAAGCAATGATGATGCTTACAAAGCTATCTCATTGATCACTTTGGCAATTGGTAAAGCGATTGAAGAAGGTTTGATGGAACGCAAACAAGATAAAGACGATCAGCGCATGGTAGAAGAGGAAGAAGCGAAACGTCAGGTTGACAAAGGCAACGAAGAAACTGCAGCAGCTCCGCGTGCCGAAGCTCCTGCGGAGACAAGTGTTGCTGAAAGTGATGAAGAGTAATCAGGGCGATATGGAATAGGTTTTCGCCTTTCCTGTCTGAACAGATAAAGTAGCCCATAGCCTATTGCTATGGGCTACAGTTTTTTAAAATTCTACCGGATGCGGATTTGTTAACTGTTTTCTAACACAACATTAACAGCCGTTTCCATTCAAATCAGTAATAACCAATATTAAAAATAGATCATGGCAATCACCGCACAAGATGTAAACAAACTCCGCCAAATGACTGGCGCGGGCATGATGGATTGTAAAAAAGCACTTCAGGAAGCTGACGGTGATTTTGACAAAGCCGTTGATATTCTTCGTAAGCAAGGACAAAAAGTTGCAGCAAAACGTGCTGATAACGCAGTTTCAGAAGGAACAGTGGTTGTAGCGATCAGCGCTGACGGAACAAATGGTAAACTGATCGCATTTGCCTGCGAAACTGAGCCGGTTTCTAATGTAGAAGATTTCAAAAATCTCGCACAAAGCATTTTGGACAAAGCAGTAGCAGATAACATTGCTGATAAAGACGCTTTGCTTTCAGCTACATTGTCTGACGGCCGTCCTGTTAGCGAGCACATTGTTGACCTGGTGGGTAAATTGGGAGAAAAACTTGAAATCACTGCTTACGAAAATGTAACAGCTGACAAAGTAGTCCCTTATATTCACTCCAATGGCAAATTGGGCGTTTTGGTAGCATTTGAAGGTGTTAACGGAACAGATGTTGCTGAGCTTGGAAAAGACGTTGCCATGCAGATCGCTGCCATGAAGCCTATCGCTTTGGATAAAGACGAAGTGGATTCAGCAACAGTTGAGCGCGAAATCGAAGTGGGTAAAGAACAAGCAAGAGCAGAAGGTAAGCCTGAGGCAATGCTTGAAAAAATCGCTCAGGGAAAACTTCAAAAATTCTATAAGGATAATACCTTGTTGAATCAGGAATTCGTAAAGGATTCTTCGCTAACTATCCGCCAGTTACTAGAGAAAACTGCAAAGGGTTTAACGGTGAAATCTTTCAAAAGAGTCGCTATCGGAGCGTAAAAAGCACTTCTTATAAAATAATATTGACAACGCCTGGTATCTATTTGTATACCAGGCGTTGTTTTTTAATATTTACAAAAAATTGATTAATCCATTAATTTTTTGGACACACACTCTCAGTGATATTGATTTAAGATGGTTGAAACATTCGCAGGTTATGCATGGCATAACGTAACAGACGAGGAATTGGTTAAGCTTTTTCTAGAATCCGGGAATGACCGATATTTTGAAAAACTATACGACCGATACGCGCTCAAAGTGTTTCAGAGATGCCTTTCATTAACACGAGACGCCGGTCGCGCCGAAGATCTCACCCACGATGTGTTTCTTAAATTGGTGTTCAAAATGAACACTTTCAAAAAAGGCGCGAAATTCTCCACCTGGCTTTACACCGTCACGTATAACCATTGCATGGACCTGATGCGGTCCAACAAAAAACGGGTCATAACCGTACGTCAGGACAGCGCCGACTCTGTTGAGCACATGGATCTGGATAAAGTTTTTGGGGTTGAAGAGGTTAATATAAACATATTGCGACAGGCTTTGGACCAGTTACAGCCTGACGAAAAGGCCCTTCTTTATATGAAGTATATGGATGACCGGAGCATACGGTATATAGCAGGAACATCCCAATTAACCGAAAGCGCAGTTAAAATGCGCCTTATGCGCTCTCGTGAGAAGCTCAGACGCGTATATATGGAAATTGAATATTTGGGGAATTTCTGCAAATAGTTATGAATTTCGATAATCTATTAATTACTTACACCCGGAAACCCTCTTCCCTCACGCGTTAAAGTGAACTTCACTTATTTTATTCACGAAAAACATTCGAAATGAGCGGAAAATTTCAGCGTCACCTCTTAATCATCGCGTTGCTTGCATTAACATTACCAGGTTTCGCGCAAACAGTAGACTTAAGCAATTCTCTTAATGCCGGAAAGCTCAAAACACCCGGCGACACCACATGGAAAAAAATTGAATTCGGAGCAAATCTAAACCAGGGATCATTCAGTTCTAACTGGACGGGTGGAGGTGTAAATTCGGTTGCATTGGGATTATTTTTTAATGCATTGAATGAAAAAATAAAGGGCAAAAATGCCTGGAGAAATGATTTCCAGTCTCAATACGGGATTGTTCGGAACAAAGGGCAACAAAGTCGCAAGAATGTAGACCGGATATTTTTTGATACTAAATACAACAGATCCATCGCAGCTAAATGGAGCCTTTTTGCTAATGTCAACTTTCTCTCCCAATTTGGCGCGGGTTATAATTATTCCTCCAACCCGGATTCCGCTGATCTAAAAAAGAAAGTTTCAGGAATACTTTCTCCTGCATATCTGACGGAGGCCATCGGTATTGAATATCGTCCTGTGCCTTATTTCTTTATTGACTTTGCACCCGGCGCATTAAGGCAGACCATTGTTGTGGATAAGGAGCTTTATGTAAACACGCCAGACCAGAAAAACTACGGTGTGCCCATTGGGAAAAGAATCAGGACAGAGGCCGCATTGATGCAGATCGTAGCCAACTTTGATAAGGACATCGCCAAAGATGTAAATTTGAAGTTCAGATATCTCATGTTTGCAAGTTTCAAGCATCCGGGGAACATAGATAACCGCCTGGATGCCATGCTGACGGCGAAAATTAACAAGTATGTGAATGTAAATCTGGGAGCTATTATGGTATATGATGACGACCAGAGTAATAAAGTGCAGTTTGCGCAAGCTTTAAGTATCGGATTTTTATACTCATTCTAATTGTTCCAACTAACCTCAACTTGTTATGCTGCAGGAATTTAAAATTTTTATTGCAAAGGGGAATGTTCTCGATTTAGCTGTCGGTGTTGTTATCGGTGCAGCTTTTGGAAAGATCACAACCTCACTTGTCGAAGACATTATTAATCCCGTTCTGGGTCTGCTGATCGGCGGCGTGGATTTTACTCAGTTGAAAATCGTGTTGAAGGAAGCAGTAGGTAAAACGCCTGAGGTCGCTATTAAATATGGTAATTTTATTCAGGTTCTGATACAGTTTATCATCATTGCATGGGTCATTTTTATGATTGTGAAACTCGCCAACAGACTACGGTTTTCCGAGTCGCTTGTTAAGAAAGAATAATTGTTTTTATTCCAAAAACAGTAAAAACGAGGTGCATTTGATGTGCCTCGTTTTTTATTAAGTTATTAATTTAATAGGCAAAATTTTTTTCTGGAAAAGATTTACCTTCGTGTTTAGTGCTGTTTGTTCAATGTTTAAAAGTAGTCTTGTGCAAAAAAAGGTCGTTATTTTGGGTGGAGGAGAAAGTGGCACCGGAGCCGCGATCCTGGCCAAATCCAAAGGTTTTGGTGTGTTTTTATCAGATCGTGGACTATTAAACCAAAAATACATTGACGTCCTTAACAGCGAGAATATTCCGTTTGAACAGGGAAGTCATTCAGAGTCAAGGATTTTAGAAAGCGATCTCGTTATTAAGAGCCCGGGCATTCCGGACACGGTGGCGCTGATTGTTGCATTGAAGGAAAAAGGGATTCCGGTCATTTCGGAGATCGAATTTGCATCCCGATATACAACTGCCAAGTTGATTGCCATAACAGGGAGCAATGGTAAAACCACCACCACGCTTCTTACTTATCATTTGCTGAAAAACGCCGGGCTGAATGTTGGTTTGGCAGGGAATATCGGGGATAGTTTTGCGTGGCAAGTTGCCGAAAAGCAATTTGACTATTATGTCTTAGAAATCAGCAGTTTCCAGTTGGATAACATTCAGGACTTCCACCCGAAAATCGCCGTTTTGCTCAACATTACGCCCGATCATTTGGATCGCTACGGCTATAATTTTCAGAATTATATCGATTCAAAATTCAACATTGTCCAGAACCAGACATCCGAAGACCATTTCATCTTTTTTGAAGACAGCGAAGTGATCACCGCTGAGCTTTTGAAACGGATCATTAATGCTCAAAAAGTAAAAATATCGCTGGCAAATAAATTAACCGAAGGTGCTTATCTGGATGAAGGGAAACTGGTTTCCAATGTTGGTAACAGCACTTTTGAGCAAACATTTGCAGCATTACCAATCAAAGGCCCGCATAATGCGATTAATGCACTGGCAGCAATAGCGGTTGCGCAGCTTGTAGGCGTAAGTGCAGAGAAAATTGCCGAAGGCCTGAAATCTTTCACCAATGCGCCACACAGGCTGGAAGAAGTGGAAGTTATCGACAACGTGACATACATTAACGACTCCAAAGCAACCAATGTGGATTCGGTTTTTTACGCCTTAGGCAGTTTCGAACGACCGGTCGTTTTAATCGCAGGCGGCGTAGATAAAGGCAATGATTATAGCCAGATAGAAACGCTCGTGCGTAATAAAGTGAAGGCTTTGATAGTTCTTAGTAAAGATTTCGAGAAATTGGAAACTTACTTTTCCGGAATTGTCCCTCAAATATACATAACCCAGGATGTCCAGGATGCGGTTAATAAGGCGCAGGAATGGAGTGTTCCGGGTGATATTGTACTTCTTTCTCCTGCCTGCGCGAGTTTTGATTTATTTAAGAACTACGAAGATAGGGGTGATAAATTCAAAGCGGCGGTCAGAAATCTTACCAGTCAAAATCATCATTAAGCATTACCGGTCACCCATATGGATTTCTTGCTAAAATCAAGAGAAGACACACAGGCATGGTTCAGCAAAAACCTTAAAGGCGATCCCTGGATTTGGGGAATTTGCATCGTAATGCTAATGTGGAGCATCGTGGTGGTGTATAGCGCCAGTGTGAAGGACGCTTACAGCCAAATGGACGGGAACACAGAATATTATCTTTATAAGCACGTCCTGTTATGCTTTCTGTCATTGATGGTCATGTATTTCGTCCATCGCATTCCCTATATCAAATTTGTCTACGTTACCCGGCTAGCGGTCTGGAGTTCGATATTGTTGCTGATTTTCACGATGTTCTTCGGGACATCCGTAAATGATGCGGCGAGATGGATTGAGATTCCGGTAATTGGCCAGCGTTTTCAGCCTTCGGAGTGGGCAAAAGTCGCATTAATAGCACATTTATCCCTAATCCTGGCAAGGCACATTAAAGGTGGCTGGAACACGCGGGAACTCTTTACCGAGCCGCTTGCATTGGTAGGGATCGTTTGCGGGCTGATATTTACGAGTAATGTTTCCACTGCCGTTATGTTGGCCGGCATTTGCTTTCTTTTAATGTTTGTAGGCAAAGTTCCGCTGCATTATTTGTTCTTCACAGCATTGGGCCTCGTGTTTTTCGCAACCATTGCCATCCTGCTCAACTCAACACAAAGATCGGGAACTGCACAAAACCGGATTTCTGCTTTTTTTGATAAAGATGTTGTAGTATATCAATCCCAGCAATCCTATATGGCTATGGCGCGGGGCGGATTATACGGAGAAGGTGTCGCTAAAAGCCGTCAGCGCCGTTTCCTGCCTGAGCCTCAGAAGGACTTCATTTTTGCCGTTGCCGTAGAAGAGTATGGCACATTAGGCGGCACTGTTCTCATCGTTCTTTATCTCATTCTTTTGTATAGGGGCTTAAAAGCCATCGAAGCGACGAAACGCCCATTTGGCGGGCTGCTTTCAGCCGGGCTCACATTCATCGTCGTAAGCCAGGCTTTTTCAGCTATGGCCGTTACAGTGGGACTTGTGCCGGTTACAGGGCAAACATTGCCATTTTTTAGTCAGGGCGGAACATCTTTGCTTTTTACCGGCATCGCAATGGGTATGATCCTGAGTGTGAGCCGCGGGGAAACAGTAGAAGAGAAAAAGATTTAAAATGTCGAAAAGAGTCATTATAAGCGGAGGCGGCACTGGCGGGCACATTTATCCTGCAATTGCGATAGCCAATGCTTTACAAAAGAAAGACCCTGAGCTCGAAGTGCTTTTCGTAGGCGCTTTGGGCAAAATGGAAATGGAAAAAGTGCCTCGCGCAGGCTTTGAGATCGTAGGCTTGCCCATCGCGGGCTTAAAAAGATCATTGTCCCTCGATAATCTCCTTGTCCCCTTTAAACTCATTAATAGCTTGTCGAAAGCCAAAGGTATAATTGAGGATTTTAAACCCGACGTTGCGGTGGGAGTGGGCGGTTTTGCCAGCGGGCCTTTGCTAATGATGGCGTCCTTGGCAGGAATTCCAACATTAATTCAGGAACAAAATTCCTATGCAGGGATTACGAATAAGTTTTTGGGAAAAAAAGCCAGGAAAATATGCGTGGCTTACCCGGGAATGGAAGCATTTTTTCCTGCGGATAAAATATCGCTTTTGGGAAACCCGGTCAGAAGCGATATCGTGGATGTATCGGCAAGAAATAAGGAAGCACTTGTTGAGTTCGGGTTAAATGGCGCGCATAAGACACTTTTTGTCATGGGTGGAAGCCTGGGTGCACGGTCTATTAATGAGAGTATCAATGCAGGTTTGCCTCAACTGCTAGAAGCTGGGTATCAGATTTTGTGGCAAACAGGCCGAGCCTACATTGACACAGCCAAACAAACCATCGCCGATCTGGGAACAGACAAAGTAAAAGCATTTGACTTTATTTATACAATGGACCTTGCCTATGCAGTCGCCGACGTAGTGATTTCAAGAGCCGGGGCATTATCCGTTTCCGAATTATGTCTGGCTGCCAAGCCTTCGATACTGGTCCCTTTTCCGGCCGCTGCCGAAGACCATCAGACCAAGAATGCCTTAACATTGGTTGAGCAGGATGCAGCTTTGATGATCAAGGATTCAAAAACCATGCAGGAGCTCGTTCCCAAGGCGCTTGAACTTTTGAAGGATATTGTGAAACAGGACGAGCTAAAATTGAATATCCGGAAGCTGGCCCGGCCCAATGCTGCCGATGATATTGCAGCAGAAGTTTTCAAATTAATCAAGTAAAAAACCTCAGGAATCGATCTTATGTCATCATCTATGACAAATTGGAAATACATATATTTTGTTGGAATCGGTGGAATAGGCATGAGCGCTTTGGCCCGATGGTTTAACGCCAATGGATTTAATGTAGCAGGTTATGACAAAACGCTGACCACATTGGTCCAAAAATTAATGGATGAAAACATTGAGGTGACGCTCGAAGATGAGATTGCCACAATTCCCGCCGAATTCGTTGCCGAACCTTCGGAAACGCTTGTTATTTACACACCCGCTGTGCCGGTTATGCACAAACAAATGATCTATTTCAGGGATAATAACTTCCTGATTTTGAAGCGCTCACAGGTCTTAGGTTTACTGACCAAGAATCTTAGGACGATCGGCGTTGCCGGAACTCATGGAAAAACAACAACTTCTTCGCTGGTTGCGCACATACTCCGCCATGCGAAAGTAAACAGCACGGCGTTTTTAGGAGGGATAACCCAGAATTATGGAACAAATTTACTCCTTAATGAGCCAACAGATAATCTTGAAGAGGTTTTCTGTGTAGTTGAAGCAGACGAATTTGACCGTTCGTTTTTAACCTTGTTTCCGGAAATAGCAATCGTCACTTCTACGGATGCAGATCACCTGGATATTTACGGCGAGCATGAGGCCGTTTTAGAATCTTTTCGTGACTATGTGAGCCAGATTGACGACGATGGCGTGCTTTTTATGCGGGAAGGATTAGATCTGGCATTATCAACCAATGCCAAGGTCCTCACTTATTCGCTGGATTCAGGAGATTATTTTTCAGACAACATTCACATTGAAAAGGCACGTTTCGTTTTCGACCTGGTTTATCCTAATGGAAAAATCGATGGTATCGCGATGAAGATCCCGGGTTATCATAACATTGAAAATTCTGTCGCAGCCAGCGCCGTAGCTTTACATTTGGGTGTGGAACCCGACAAAATTAAAGAGGCACTGGAAAGTTATGGAGGTGTGAAACGTCGCTTTGAATATCAGCTCGAAGAGGAGGGGCAGATTTACATTGATGATTACGCGCATCATCCGACAGAAATTGAAGCATTTCTTTCATCCGTGAAGGGATTGTATCCGGGGCGGCACGTGACGGCTGTTTTTCAACCGCATTTGTTCACCCGCACCCGTGATTTTGCAGCTGGTTTTTCCGAAAGTTTGTCACTCGCGGACCGGGTTCTGCTGCTTGAAATTTATCCCGCACGAGAATTGCCGATTACAGGGGTAAATTCGGAAATGCTGATGGAAAAGATAACGGCAAAGGAGAAACAACTTATCACTAAAGATAAAGTTTTGAGCGTTTTAGCTGATTTAAATACGGATATTGTGGTGACAATTGGGGCCGGAGACATTGATACATTGGTGGAACCAATCAGGAACTTGCTGAGAAATTCAATTGTGAATAATTAGTCAAAGCATTTTTAATATTACTAAGATGTTACGTAAATTTGACTATCCATGGCTTTTGTTAAAACGCAGTTTGTGGCTCATTTTGCCAATAGCCGGGATAGGTATGGCAGAAAATAAGCTTGGTAATCAGCGTTGTACGAATCTTGTAATATCCATAGAAGGAGATTCCGGTACGCGGTTCCTTAATCAGATGGATGTGCGGATGCTGGTTACTGAAAACGGTGCAGACCCACTGTTAGGCAGCAGGTTAAGCGACGTTGCGCTCAATGATCTTGAAAATCGGGTCCGCAGGAACAAGCTGATCAGGAAATGTCAGGTTTATCGTGACTTGAAGGGAAATGTGGTGGTGGAGGTTGAACAGGAAAGGCCGCTGGCCAGATGGATCAACACTTCTGAAAATGGCGAAATGCGCAATTCATCTGGTTATTATATCAGTGATGAAGGCGTTTTTTTTCCGTTATCGGATAGTTATTCTGCAAGAGCGTTGCTTGTTTCCGGTTCGTTTTTCAGCGATGCGGGGAAATTGAAAACGACCAAAGGGGCTTCATTAATGGAGCTTTTGCGTTTTTTGAACACCGATCCGTTTTGGAAGGCACAAGTAGCACAGTTGAATGCAGATAAAGATGGTGAAATCTCTTTCATGACGGTCATGGGCGATCAGCGCATTGAATTTGGGACAGCAGAGAATTACCAGGCCAAGTTCAACAAGCTTAAAATGTTTTACAACGAGATACTGAGCCAGGACTGGAGCAGGTATAAAAAAATTAGTATTAAGTTTCAGAATCAAATAGTTTGTGAATAATAATTCACCATCAGCATGGCACACGACAAGATTGTAGTAGGAGTAGATATTGGGAGCACGAAAATTACCGTGGTTGCTGCACAGGGAGCCGCATCGGGTTCCCGTCAAAACAATATTGAAATTTTAGGTTTTAGCGAAGTTCCTGTTCCCAAAGGCGCGGTTGTAAACGGAGCAGTTGAAAATATAAAGCAGGTAGGAAGCGCGGTTCGTGAAGCACTGCAAGAGGCGTCTTCCCGCTCAGACCTGGATATTGCTGTGGTGAATGTTAGTTTCGGCGGCACACAGGTGAAAGTAAGCCAGCATAATGATGGTGTCATCAGGCCTTCCGCATCTTCTGGTGAGGAAGTCACACAAAGGGACGTAGATCAATTGGTAGACGATATGTATCGCGCTAAAATTGAGCCAAATTATGACGTATTGCATGTGTTACCAATGGAGTTCGTGGTGGACAACTCCATGAATGTACGCGAGCCGGTGGGCAGAACGGGCATCAAACTGGGAGGCAACTTCCTGATCATCTCAGCGAACAGCCAGTCTGTTCTACGCACAAAGAAGAGTTTGGCTGATGCTGACCAAAACCTGAAATGTGATAAGATGGTTTTTGCGCCGTTGGCAACCAGTCTTGCGGTTTTAAATGAAAATGAAACAAAAGCCGGCATTGCGCTGGTCGACATCGGGGACCATACGACTGACCTTGTTATCTATCACGACAGCATTGTACGACACATTGCTACATTTCCGATAGGCGGCAGGCACATTACCAATGACCTGGCGACCGGTTGTGGAATTCAGGTTGAAAATGCAGAACGTTTGAAGCAGGAGTATGGTGTTGCCATATCTGCCGACGTTCCACTGAATATCGAAATATTAGTTAATTTTCTCGCAGGTCGTGCTCCAAAACAGGTTTTAAAGAAAAACGTTGCACTGATCATTGAAGAGCGCCTGAAAGAGATCGCAGCAATGGTTTATGCAGAGATAATTAAATCAGGATATCTCGACAAGCTGATCGGCGGCCTGGTGCTGACGGGAGGCTCTGCCAACATTGACGAGATCGAAAAGCTTTTTGAAAAAGTTACAAACATGTCTGTGCGGGTTGGATATCCTGAAAACCTTGAAAGAACTGCAAAAGCAGACGCGGTAAGCAATTCTTCGTATAGCACAGCCATTGGTTTAGCTTGGGCAGGACTCAGAAACATTGACCCGAGGGTGAAGTCAGTGTGCAAGCCTGCTACGTCTTCGAATACAGCGACGGTTGTGCAGCGGGAAAAAGTTAAAGAAGTGACAAAAGACGAACCAGGCAAGAAGAACGGAACTTTCTGGGACAGTTTTAATAGTATTATCCGTAAGAAAGATGATGGTCTGAGTGACTATTGAAAACAAAGCAATTAAACGCATTCAATCTCCGATAATATGAATAAAAGCTTGTTGCAATCTCTGGACCAGGACTACATTGTAAATGAAATCATCAAAGACCAGCCCACTGGCGAACATCAGGAAGAACCGGCCATTATCAAGGTAATTGGTGTTGGGGGCGGGGGAAGTAATGCTGTAAACTACATGTTTGAAAGGAAAATCAAAGATGTAGAATTCGCAGTTTGTAATACAGACCGCCAGGCGCTTGCCAACAGCCCTGTGCCCGTAAAAATCCAGCTTGGTGCTACATTAACGCAGGGCTTGGGAGCCGGAACAGATGCTACAAAGGGTAAGGAAGCCGCGCTGGAAACCATTGAAGAGATCAAAGCACTGCTCGGAGGATCTACTCAAATGGTGTTTATCACAGCCGGTATGGGTGGCGGAACCGGAACCGGTGCAGCGCCTGTCATTGCACAGCTTGCGAAGGAAATGGGCAAGCTTACCGTTGCGGTGGTGACCGCGCCTTATACGTGGGAAGGACTCGACAAGAAAGAGCAGGCACTGGAAGGAATTGAGCAATTAAAAGAGTTCAGTGATACGGTGCTCGTTGTTCTGAATGATAAACTGGAAGAGCTTTACGAGGATATGACCCTGACGCAGGCTTTCGCCGAGGCAGACGGAATTCTTCTTAATGCGGTAAAAAGTATTTCCGAGATCATTACGACGAACGGAAATATTAATACGGATTTTAAAGACGTTGAAAAAGTCCTTAAAAACGCAGGACAATCCGTAATGGGAACCTCTGAGTCAACCGGAGCCGACCGTGCACAGACGGCCATCAGGGAAGCATTGGATTCGCCGCTTTTAAATGACAGGGATATCCGTGGAGCGAAACGCATCCTGGTAACACTGGCTACGAGCAAGAAGAAAGAAGCCACAATGAAGGAACAGCGTGAAATCTGGCGTTATGTGCTCTCACAAGTGGGCGGAGAAGCGCGGATGTTCAAGTTGGGAACGATCACGGACGATTCTTTGGGTGATAAATTGAGGGTTACCATTGTTGCGGCAGGATTTGACAGCATTGAGTCGCCTATCCCGGGAATAGAACTGAAAAACGGAATTAAATCAAAAACACCTCAGGCAAAACCTGTTATTGAAGAAATAAAGCCAATCGAGGAGCCAGCATTTGAAGCTGATCTGGTTGTAACCGGCGAGCTGGAAGATGCAACGCCAACCGGCCCGATTGATCTGGTCATTGATCGCAATATAATCTCCGACGGATTCGCTCATTTGCCGATCACCGACATCGAAGGCAATAACGATTGGAATAATGACGAAATTGAAAAACTGGATGTAATGGTTGCGTCCTTTAGAGACGGCCTGGTTAAATATGGAGATCTTGAAGGACCGGCGTTCCGCCGCAGCCGAGTGGAGCTCTGGAAACGCCCCGCAGTGCCAGCCACCGAAATGGAACAGCATTGGTTGAAATAAAATAAACAAAATAGGGAGCAAACGCTCCCTATTTTGTTTAGAAGTGAATCATCTGGCCCGCTTGCAGTTCCAGAAGTTCTTTGTATAAAGCATTCGATATCACGCGCTCATGATAATGCGTACGGATTTGGCCAAGTTTTACACGTAAAGCTAACGTATTCATTCCCAGATAGCTGAATACGTCATTCAAGTGACTTAATGCCAATGCAGCGCCATGCATATTGGATGACAAACCCACCAGGGCAGCTTTTTTGTTGGTAAAACTATTGGGATAGGGAAGTCCGTCAATAAAAGCTTTTAAAACGCCGGGGTAGGAGCCATTGTATTCAGGAACGATAAAAACAAACTTATCCGTTTGTTCCAGCAGGGATTTGAGGTTATTAAAGTCGTCATTCTTTCCTGAATTTTCGTACATCGCAGACACCGTAAAGTCGTGCGGTAAGTTTACCAAATCCAGAATTGTGCTCGGAGCGTTCAGATTATTCAGTATTTCCTGGTAATAGTCAGCTATTTTTCGCGACATTGAGTTGGGCCTGTTGGTACCCACGATAATCACGATAGGGGATGAAGTTGTTGTCATTAGAAAAGCAAAAGTATAAACATCCGGCGCCAGTAAAGCCGGTCATAATGGGCTGATTTATTAACAAATTAAGAACAAAATTGTTCAAGTTACGGCACTAAACAGTTTGCGGAGTCAATGTTACGATGTACTTGGTTTCACTATACACAACATTTATTGCTATATTTGAGCCCTATAATCATCATGAAAAGCAGTTAAAAATCTGATATTCAGGTTTTTAGATATTAACTCACGTAATAATATGTCCTGGTTTATTCGGAAAGAGAAAGGTATTAATACACCCACCGAAATGAAGCGTGAAGCTCCGGATGGTTTGTGGTATCAGTGTTCTAACTGCAAAAAGATTACGCCTACCAGAGAACATAAGCAAAATGCCTTCACTTGCCCACATTGCAATTACCACGAAAAAGTGGGTTCTGATGTTTATTTCAACCTTTTGTTTGATGATAACGAATTTATCGAGCTCGACGAAAATCTTACGTCCGGCGACCCGCTTCATTTCGTAGACACGAAGGCCTATCCCGACCGCATTAAATCCACAATGCAGAAAACAGGGTTGAAAGACGCTGTTAGGACAGGGCACGGCAAGATGAATGAGCTGGACATTGTAATCGCTTGTATGGATTTTAATTTCATAGGCGGATCTATGGGGTCGGTTGTAGGAGAGAAAATTGCACGCGCGATCAGCTATTCATTGGAACACAAGCATCCTTTTTTGATGATCTCGAAATCGGGCGGAGCGCGGATGATGGAGGCAGGGTTTTCATTGATGCAAATGGCAAAAACATCTGCGCGCCTTGCGCAGTTATCGGAGGCCAAAATCCCCTATATATCGCTTTTGACCGATCCTACAACAGGTGGCGTTACAGCTTCCTACGCAATGTTAGGTGATTTTAACATCTCTGAGCCGGAAGCTCTGATCGGCTTTGCAGGGCCACGCGTTATTCGTGAAACTATTGGAAAAGATTTGCCAAAAGGATTTCAAAGTGCAGAGTTTGTGCTTGAACACGGATTCCTGGATTTCATCGTTGACCGCAAAGACCTGAAAGATAAATTAACCAGTCTGCTTACCATGCTTCGTTGATATGCGTTTGATTTCCCATCCGGTCCTTTGCAATTACTATGTGACTTATCGCTGCAATGCATCATGTAGTTTCTGCGACATTTGGGAAAAGCCTTCGCCATACATTACGGTTGAGAATTTAAGGGAAAATTTAAGGGATTTAAAAAAGCTCGGTGTTAAGGTCATTGACTTTACAGGCGGCGAACCATTGCTTCACAGGCAATTGGAAGTGCTCTTAAAAGAAGCCAAAGATCACGGAATGATTACGACCGTGACCAGCAACGGCCTGCTTTATCCCAAACAAGCCGAAAAACTTCGCGGCCTGATTGATATGCTTCATTTTTCGCTGGATTCCCCCGATCGCGACGAGCATGATAGATCCAGAAATGTCAAATGTTTTGACAAGGTGATGGAATCCATAGCGATCGCTAAATCATTAGGTGAACGGCCGGACATTATTTTTACTGTTTTTGAAGACAATGTTGGCAAAATCAGGCAATTATGGGAAGAAGTTTGTTTGCCTAATGACCTCATCCTTATCTTAAATCCTGTTTTTGAATATAACAATGTAGGCTCCAATCTTTCCAAAAAAACATTGAATGAGCTTACCTGGTGGGGAAAACAGAAGAACATTTACCTCAATGATGCTTTTGTCCAACTGCGCCTTGATGGTGGAAATCACGTGGATGATCCGGTTTGCAAAGCTGCCAGCACAACCATTGTTATTTCTCCTGAAAATAAACTTGTTCTGCCTTGCTATCACCTTGGGTTGAAAGATTTTGCCATAGAAGGAAATCTCTTTGACCTGTATCATTCCGACGAAGTGCAAAAACTTGTCGCACTGGAAGGGAAACTGCCAGCATGCGAAAGCTGTGCGATCAACTGCTATATGCAGCCTTCATTTGCCGTAGAAATGAATAAATACTGGTGGAAAGCGCTTCCAAGCACGATTAAATATAACCGCATTAAGGGGACTTGGAAGCAGATGGTGAAATTCTAATTTGCAGACACCAGGCAATTCTCTTTTCTGCGTGTATCTGTAACGGAAGTAATTTTCCAACCATTGCTCATTCTGATTAATGTGAAGACATTAACACCGCAATGTGAAAACTTATCTCCCAAATAGAATTTGTAGGGAGCCCAAACTATTGCCATCGGTAAGTCACAGGAAATGTCGACATTATATATCTGCTCATCCCACTTATCAGGATGCGGTGTGCCTACTGCTTTGACAAATCCATCAATCGAACTCTTCTTGACAGCGAGAGAATCTTTCGGATCTTTTGGGACTGACATCATAACGGCGCCTAATGCAAAGGCATTCCGGACTTTTGTTGAATCTCCTGCACGCATACCATCGAAAAGTAACTTTACAGTCAGCATTATTTCAGGATCATATGCTTGGCTGAAAGCGTTCGTGAAAGAAAACAGACAGCAGGAAATCAACAGGGTAAATTTCAAAGGGCTCATACGCGTGTGTTTTTTCATAATTGGTATAGTTTTAACAAAAGCTTAATTTTGAGCCCCTTTTGAATTTGAGAATCAATATGTCTGAAAAAATAGTTAAAAAAGTAGATATTAAAAATCGCAAGGCATCATTCGAATACTTCTTCATTGAGGAGTTTACGACTGGAATGGCATTAACAGGCACTGAAATTAAATCGATCAGACAAGGCAAAGTTAATTTTCAGGATGCATACTGCCTGTTCATGGACGGAGAGCTATATATCCGCAGTTTGCACATATCCCCATATACCGAAGGCACACATTACAATCACGACCCGATGCGCGATCGTAAGTTGCTGATCACCAAACGTGAAAGGAAAAAGCTTACTGAAAACCTGAAAGACCAGGGGCTAACAATCATTCCGGTTCGCCTTTTTACGAGTGAGCGGGGACTGGCCAAGTTGCACATTGCTTTGGCCAAGGGAAAGAAACTTTATGACAAGCGCGATACGATCAAAGAAAGGGACGTGAAGCGCGAGACAGACCGGATGAATTTCTAGTATAATATTGGATTTCCTGGCGCGTTTTTTAAGGTAAAAATTCCTATATTGTCGGAATTAAATACCTCAAGGGCTCATGGGTAAAGTACTGGTTCTTAATCAAGATTATAGTGCGTTAAGTGTTTGCACGGTTCCAAAGGCGTTTTTATTAGTCTATATGAATAAGGCCGAAATGCTGGCCGAATCTCCCAGACATTATCTCCGAACGGTCAATGACAAATTTCCCATGCCCGTTGTCATCCGCCTCAACCGCTACATTCATATTCCTTATCGCGGTGTTGTCATGACCCGGCAGAATCTTTTCAAGCGGGATAGCAACCGATGTCAGTACTGCGGAACACACGATAATCTCACACTCGATCACGTTATACCCAAATCCAGAGGAGGCAAAACAACCTGGGACAATCTGGCCACCGCCTGCAAGCGCTGCAATTCACGAAAAGGAGACCATACACCAGAGGAAGTTGGCATGCCGCTTCGCCAGCGCCCGTTCCGCCCTTCGTTCCTTATGTTCATTCGCGATTTTTCGGGCCTGGCCGATGACGAATGGCTTCCGTATCTGGGTGTTAAAGAGCGGACTTACTGATATTTGCCCTTCTTTTCACGACGCTCATCTCGTTTAAATATTCCTTTTCTTCTGATTTTCAAATAAAAATCCAGGCATTCTGGGAATTTATTTTGAAAACGCGTACTTTTGCGCTCTATTTTTTCAAAAAATACTTGTTTAACTAATTTTCAGCTATTTAGCTCGGAAGCTGATGTATGCAGAGCAATAATTCCTATTTATGTCTAAGGAAACTCAAAATCAAACTCTTCCTGATTTCGATTGGGATAAAGCAGCAGACAAAGGTTTCGGTACTGGTTACTCAACTGCAGACCGTGATCGCCTAGAACAAATGTATGAGACTACCATTTCTCCTGTTCAGGAAAAAGAAGTAGTAAAAGGTATTGTAGTTGGTATTACTGACCGTGAAGTTATCCTTAACATCGGTTTCAAATCTGATGGTATCGTTTCTTCAAATGAATTCCGCGATTTGCCAGGAATGAAAATTGGCGACGAAGTGGAAGTTTACGTAGAAAACCAGGAAGACGCACAAGGTCAGCTTGTTCTTTCACGCAAAAAAGCAAAAGTTATTACTGCATGGGATAACATTCAGAAATCGTTTGACGAGGATGTGGTTATCGATGCTAACGTGAAGAGAAGAACTAAGGGTGGTCTTATTGTTGATATATTCGGCATCGAGGCTTTCTTGCCAGGTTCACAAATCGATGTTAAGCCAATCCGCGATTTCGACATTTTTGTTGGGAAGCGTATGGAAGTTAAAGTTGTTAAGATTAACTACGCAAATGATAACGTAGTTGTATCTCACAAAATATTGATCGAAAAAGATCTTGAAGCACAACGTCAGCAAATCTTGAACAACCTTGAAAAAGGTCAGGTTCTGGAAGGCGTTATCAAGAACATGACAAACTTCGGTGTGTTCATTGACCTGGGTGGTGTAGATGGTCTTCTTCACATTACGGATATTTCATGGGGTCGTATCAACCACCCATCTGACCTGCTTGCGCTTGATCAGAAATTGAACGTGGTTGTTCTTGACTTTGATGAAGAGAAAAAACGTATTTCTCTTGGCTTGAAACAACTTCAGTCTCACCCATGGGATTCTCTTGCAGAAGAAATCCAGGTTGGTTCGAAAGTTACAGGTCGTATCGTAAATGTTGCTGATTACGGCGCATTCCTTGAAATCAAACCAGGCGTTGAAGGTTTGATCCACGTTTCTGAAATGTCATGGTCTCAGCACCTGCGCAATCCTCAGGAATTCATGAACGTAAATGACGAAATCAGTGCAGTAGTTTTGACACTGGATCGTAACGAGCGTAAAATGTCTCTTGGAATTAAGCAATTGACTGAAGACCCTTGGACTCAGGCTTCGTTGAAAGACAAATATGCAATCGGAACACGTCACAAAGGAGTTGTTCGTAACCTTACTAACTTCGGCTTGTTCATCGAGCTAGAAGAAGGAATCGACGGCCTTGTTCACGTTTCTGACCTTTCATGGACTAAGAAAATCAAACATCCTTCTGACTTCGTTAAAGTAAATGACGAGCTTGAAGTTGTTGTTCTTGAACTGGACGCTGACAACCGGCGTCTGGCTCTTGGTCACAAACAACTTGAAGAAAACCCATGGGATACTTTCGAAAGCATCTTTGAAGTGGGTTCTGTTCATAAATCTACGATCGTTGCAAAAGGTGATAAGTTCGCAACACTTGAACTTCCTTACGGAATCGAAGGCGTTTCGGCTATTAAAAACCTGACGAAAGAAGATGGCACAGTGGCAGAAGTAGGGGAAAGCCTTGACTTCACAGTGCTTGAATTCCTGAAAGACGAGAAGAAAATCGTTCTTACGCATTCCAAAGTTACGAAAGCAGCACCTGCTCCTGAGGAGAAAAAAGAAGACCGTCCTGCGAAGGCACAATCTTCTGCTCCTGCGAAAAGCGCGCCTGCTTCGGACTCAACCAAAGAAGGAGAGAAATCTACTTTCGGAGACTTGAGCGTTCTTTCAGCATTGAAAGAGCAGATGGAAGAAAGCGAAAAGAAAGGAAAAAAGTAATAAATAGTGCGGAGTAGCCAATTTTTTTGATACTTTTGCACCCGGATTAGCTGCCAGCGAGAGCAGCAGCTAATCCAAATTTGGTTCCGTGGCCGAGTGGCTAGGCAGAGGTCTGCAAAACCTCGTACAGCGGTTCGAATCCGCTCGGAACCTCCAGTGTCATGATGAAATTGGCACACAATTTTATAGTAAAAAAATGCCATTTGTTTGAAACCTGGGAATAGGTTTCCAAATGGCATTTTTTATTGTTAAGTACTTGAATATCAACGAAATTTTCAACCGAAGATCTGAGTAAAAAGTGTGGATAAATTAGACAAATTATAAATAAGATAGGCACCCAAAATATCCCCCAAATACTTTTGTGGATAAAAAATCGTGAACTAGTTTTGTCTGTTGAAGAATAATGAATAGTTGATTATGAATATACCATTCCGAAAGGACGCTAAGTTTTGTTCCTTCTTAAGTTACTCAAAAACATTTATAGCCAGTATTGCTCTTGCTATTTTATTAAGTGTTCCTAGCTTAATATATGCGCAGGACAGCACAGCCGCCGCGGGTGCAGCACCAGCTGGTGGAGGAGATGCCGCCAAAGGTGAAACGTTATTCAAAAACAATTGCGCGCAATGTCATGCTGTTACAGACGAGCGCGTAGTTGGTCCAGGTCTTAAAGGAGCCAGCGGTCGTCATGACTTTGCCTGGCTTGCCAAGTGGGTCCGTAACTCCCAGGCTGTAATCGCTTCCGGCGATCCCTATGCAGTCAAAATTTATAATGAATATTCAAAAGCGCAGATGACAAGCTTTCCGAACTTATCAGATGATGATATTAAGGGAATCTTTGCATATGTAGATCAAGCTGGAACTGCTGCTCCTGCAGCGGCTGCACCAGCGGGTGGCGCGGCAGCAGGAGGAAGTGCTTCTGCTCAAGGTGGCGGCCCTTCTGATCTATTCGTCCTTGTCCTTGGTGCGCTGGTAGTCGTAATGCTCCTCGTGCTAGGCGTTCTGCTTGTTATTGTTTCACTGCTTTCTAAGGCGGTTAGCGGTGAAGGTGAAGTGGTTGAAAAAGGAGACTTTATGGGTCGCCTTGGTAACTCACTAAAAAGAATTGCTTCCGATCCTGCGATTCGTTCTGCAACGATCTGGATCTTTGTTTTACTGGTTTTGAAGGCGACATTGGATGGTGCGTATAGTGTTGGTGTTCAACAGGGTTATGCGCCAAAACAGCCAATTTCGTTTTCGCACAAACTACACGCAGGAGAGTACAAGATTGATTGTAACTATTGCCACACAGGTGTTAACCGTGGTAAATCAGCGCACATTCCTTCTGCCAACATTTGTATGAACTGCCATGGCGTCATCAAAAAGGAATCTCCTGAAATTCAGAAAATTTATACTTCTATTGAGAACAACCAGCCAATTGAATGGGTGAGGGTTCACAACTTGCCTGATCTGGCTTATTTCAATCACGCCCAGCACGTTAACGTAGGCGGACTGGAATGCCAGAATTGCCACGGCGAAGTTGAAAAAATGGAAGTAATCCAGCAACGCTCATCCCTGACAATGGGATGGTGTATTGATTGTCACCGTAAAACGGAGGTTAATACAAAAGACAATAAGTACTACGACAAGTTGGTACAGTTGCACGCTGGCGAAAGCAAAGAAGCATTGAAAGTTGCTGATATAGGTGGATTAGAATGTTCTAAATGCCACTATTAATCAAAAAAATAATACCTGATACAACTCATTTGTATTGAATAGTTTTATGGAAAATACTAATAAAAGATACTGGCGGGGACTTGAAGAGCTGCGGAATGACGAGAAGTTTGTAAAAGAAGCGCGTTCTGAGTTTTCCGACGGACCAACCGAAGGCCAATACGAAAGTTTGGTTGATGGTGCTGGAACCCACCGCCGAGATTTTTTGAAAGTGCTGGGTTTTGGAATGGCTGCGGTATCACTGGCGGCTTGCGAAGCACCTGTAAAGAAAGCAATACCATACGTTAATAAGCCTGAGGGGGAATTCCCAACAATTGCCAACTGGTACGCATCCACATACGCGGAAGGTGGTGATTACGCAAGTATCCTGGTTAAAACCCGCGAAGGAAGGCCTGTTAAAATTGAAGGCAATTCACTTTCCAAAACATCATTTGGTGTTAGCGCCCGCGCTCATGCCTCGCTTTTGGGACTATATGATAACGAAAAATTAAAAGGTCCTAAAAAGGGTTCAGATACAAAAGTTACCTGGGATGTTGTTGACAAAGAAATCGTTGACCAACTTACCAAAATAGCAGCACAGGGCGGAGCAATCAGAATTCTTTCTTCAACTATTCTGAGCCCGTCTACAAAGTCGGTTATTGCTGACTTTACTACAAAATACCCGACGACTTCGCACGTCATGTACGATGCGAATTCTTCTTCTGCCATTGTTAAAGGAAATGAACTTTCATTTGGCAAAGCCGTTTTCCCGACTTACGATTTCAGCAAAGCAAAGGTTATCGTTGGCATTGACGCTGATTTCCTGGGAACTTGGGTTTCCCCTGACACATTCTCTGCTCAATTTGCAGAAACACGCCGGGTTAGCAGCGACAAGGAAGGTAAAAAAGAAATGTCGCGCCATTATCAGTTCGAATCCATTCTTTCAGTAACCGGATCTAATGCTGATTACCGCACAGCGGTAAAACCGTCACAGCTGGGACTGGTTGCAGCCGCTCTTTATAATAAGGTAGCAGCAAAATTAGGTGGATCTCCGATCTCAGCTGCTGCGATAGATGTTCCTAACCTTGACAAAGCAGCTACGGAGTTAGTGGCAGCGAAAGGTCAGTCACTGGTTGTTAGCGGCATCAACGATGCTTCTGTTCAGGTAGTTGTAAATGCTTTGAACAGCTTACTAGGAAGCTATGGAGCGACCATTAATCTTGACAAGCCTGCCAATTATCGCCAGGGAAATGATGTGGCGATGAATAGTTTGGTTGACGAGGTGAAAGGTGGAAAGGTGGCAGCATTGCTTTTGTTTGGTGCTAATCCCGTTTACGATCATCCTCGCGGCGCAGAATTAGCGGCTGCTCTACCACAAGTTTCGCTGAGCGTTTCATTTAATGATCGGGCAGATGAAACTTCTTCATTATTGAAATACATTTGCCCTGCACCACATTACCTGGAATCATGGGGTGATGCAGAGCCGGTTGCAGGATCTTACAGTCTGATACAACCAGCGATCAGCCAGATTTTCAGTACAAGGCAGGCACAGGCAAGCTTATTGAAATGGGCAGGTTTAGCATCTGACTATCACGAATACATTAAGGCATACTGGAGAAAAAATGTCTACACGCAGGGAGGAACGGGAGATTTCGAAAAATTCTGGATCAAGTCCCTTCACGACGGTGTTTACGATGCGCCTTCAACTACTGCAGCTTCCGGTGCGACGTTCTCAGGAAATCTGAGTGCAGCAGCTTCGGGAATTGCTAAAAAATATAAAGCTTCTTCTACCGGAATCGAACTCACCTTATTTGAGAACATCGGTCTTGGTAACGGATTCCACGCAAATAACCCATGGCTGCAGGAATTGCCTGAGCCGATAACGAAAGCGTGCTGGGATAACCATGCATGTATTTCCCAAAAAACAGCTGCGGAACTTGGCTTCGAGCAAGGAGATGTGGTTAAGGTAGATATTAAAGGAAAAGCGGTTGAAGTGCCGGTGATCATTCAGCCAGGTCTAGCTAATGGCACGGTTGCGATTGCAATTGGATTTGGTCGTGAAAAAGCGGGTAAGTCTGCTAATGGTGTTGGAAAGAATGTTTATCCTCTGGCTGCATTTGCTGATGGCTATTTGACATTTGCTCCAGGTGAAGCAACTGTCTCAAAAACAGGAGAAACTAGGGAAATCGCTCAGACTCAGACGCACAATACGGTGATGAACCGTAAGTCAGTTTTGCAAGAAACAGTTTTGGCTCATTTCCAGAAAGATCCGATGGCGGGCCGGTTTGTTCCGAAAATCCCGACATCAGATGGCGTAGTAGATGCGACTGATCTGTCTCTTTGGAATGGACATAAATATAAAAACCACTCATGGGGAATGGTCATTGACCTGAACACATGTTTTGGATGCGGCTCCTGCGTAATTAGCTGCCAGGCCGAAAACAACATTCCTGTTGTAGGACGTCAGGAAGTAATCAACAGTCGCGAAATGCACTGGTTGCGTATCGACCGCTATTACAGCTCTGATGCGGATGTTGAAGATTTGAGAGGATTGGAAATCGCTTCTGAAAATCCGGAAGTTACATTCCAGCCGATGCTTTGCCAGCACTGTAACAATGCGCCTTGCGAAACAGTTTGTCCCGTTTTGGCAACTACGCACAGTTCAGAAGGGCTTAACCAAATGACTTACAACCGTTGCGTTGGTACGAGATATTGTGCAAATAACTGTCCTTATAAAGTACGCCGTTTCAACTGGTTCAAATATTTTGATAACGATAACTTTGATTACCACTTCAATAATGATTTAGGTAAAATGGTGATCAACCCTGACGTAACTGTGCGTTCGAGGGGAGTTATTGAAAAGTGCTCAATGTGCGTTCACAGAATCCAGGATGCTAAATTGACTGCTAAGAAAGAAAGAAGACGCATCGTGGATGGTGAAGTAAATGTTGCTTGTGCTTCATCTTGCCCAACCAATGCGATCACTTTCGGAGATATGAATGATCCGGAAAGCAGAATTTCGAAATTGCTTGAAGTTGAGAAAGAAGGCCGTGCATTCCACATGCTGGAAGAGATCAATGTTCGTCCTCAAATTTCTTACCTGACCAAGGTTCGTAACAAAGACGCTGCTTCGAAAGCTCCTGAAAAAAAGGAACACGCTTAATTTGAAAATAGAGTTTAAAGAAGAATTAAATCATTATAAATTATAGTAGTATGCATGTTACTTCACCTGTAAGAGAACCGCTGATTCAAGGCGGGAAAACGTACGCAGACGTAACGGAAGACATATGTCGGCATGTTGAAGGAGCTCCAACCAAGGAATGGAAAATTGCTTTTGGGCTTTCTCTGATTGTTTTGGCTTATGGATCGGTTTGTCTTGCATGGACTTGGTGGGAAGGGCTTGGCGTATGGGGTCTTAACAAGACAGTTGGCTGGGCGTGGGATATTACCAACTTCGTTTGGTGGGTGGGTATCGGTCACGCCGGGACCCTGATCTCAGCGATCCTGCTTTTGTTCCGTCAGAAATGGAGAACATCTATTAACCGTGCGGCAGAAGCGATGACCATTTTTGCCGTTATCTGCGCTGCATCATTTATCCTAATGCACATGGGCCGTCCATGGATGGCATATTGGGCACTTCCGCTTCCAAACGCATTCGGATCACTTTGGGTTAACTTCAACTCTCCGCTTGTTTGGGACGTTTTTGCGATCAGTACATATTTCTCGGTTTCATTGGTATTCTGGTACATCGGTCTTATTCCTGACCTTGCTACAATCCGTGACCGTGCTACAAGCAAAATTTCAAAATTGATGTACGGAACATTCGCAATGGGATGGGACGGATCAGCAAAAACCTGGGCTCGTTATGAGTACATCAGCTTAATTCTTGCAGGTCTTTCTACACCACTTGTACTTTCGGTTCACACGATTGTAAGTATGGACTTTGCAACGTCGGTGATTCCAGGATGGCATACTACGATTTTCCCTCCTTACTTCGTTGCAGGTGCGATCTTCTCTGGATTTGCGATGGTTCAAAACCTGATGTTGATCACAAGGGTTGTTTACAAGCTTGAAGATTATATTACATTAGAGCACATTGAAACCATGAACAAGGTTATCACATTGACCGGTTCTGTGGTTGGTGTGGCTTATATCACTGAGTTCTTTATCGCTTGGTATTCAGGTGTAGAATATGAATATTATGCATTCTTTAACCGTATGACTGGTCCTTACTGGTGGGCATACTGGGCGATGATGACTTGTAACGTAATTTCTCCACAGCTTTTCTGGTCTAGAAAACTGCGCAGAAGCATCACTTTCACATTCTTCATTTCGGTAGTTGTAAACATCGGGATGTGGTTTGAGCGTTTCGTAATCATTGTTACATCACTTCACCGTGACTATATTCCTTCGAGCTGGGCAATGTTCTCGCCAACACGCTATGACATTGGTGATTACATTTTCTCATTCGGATTGTTCTTTACTTTATTCTTGTTGTTCTCGAAATATTTGCCAGTGGTGAATATGGCCGAAGTAAAAGCGGTGATCCGTTCAACTTCAGCTAATCTGCCGACAAAAATTGCGGGTGTTGCCAAAGTGAGACAACGCGGGACAGCAGAACCGGCTTTTGATAAGGACAAAGAATAATATAGACTGACAGGTATTTTAATATAAGTATTGATATGGCAGAATTATCTGGTAAATATTTGGTCGGAGTTTACGACGATGACGATACTGTTCTTCACGCAGTGCCAAAGCTCAGAAAAGCAGGAGTAAAAATTAAGGAAGTGTATTCTCCATTTCCAATTCACGGACTGGATGAAGCTTTGGGACATCCAAGAACAAGAATCGGGATTGCCGCATTCATGTTTGGTGTAACAGGATGCTGCGTCGCATTGACGCTAATGATCTGGACAATGGGAATTGACTGGCCGATGATCGTCGGTGGTAAGGATCCGATTTCGATTCCTAACTATATCCCCATCACTTTTGAGCTTACTGTATTATTTACAGCATTTGGAATGGTAACAACATTCTTTATATCAAATGGCCTGGGACCCGGTACTCACTTTCATCCAAGATTCGACGTACGCTCAACAGATAACAAATTTGTAATGGCGATTGATCTGGGAAGAAATTCAATGTCAGAAGACGAAATATCAAGAGCGTTAAAAGACAGCGGAGCAGAAGAAGTCAACATTAAGCAATTTTAATGGAGTTTGAGAAAATGAAATTTAAAAATTTATATAAATATCTGTTAGTTGTTGCTGTAATCCTTACCGCCGCGGCTGGTTGCAAAAGGGATCCTAATGATCCGGGTAAAGAGTATGCGCCGAATATGTATCTCCCTGTTGGTTATGAACCGTACAAGCAGGAAAAAGCCAACCCTATTAATCCAATGGGTTTGACAATGAGATTACCAGTTGCAGGAACAGTTGCTAGACGTAACTATCAAACGTCTTTCGGGCAAGCAGATTCAGCGAGCACAGATTTGATGGTTTATAACATTCCGGCTGACAGTATTGCTATCGCAGAGCGTGATTTGAAAAACCCTATTCCATTGAATGAGAATACTTTGGCGGAAGGTAAAGTGCTTTACGACAGATATTGCCAGCATTGCCATGGCGCAACCGGAGCCGGAGACGGGAAAGTTGCTGCAATGTATAAAGGGGTTCCTAATTACGCGAGCGACGCCTACAAGAATCTGAATGAGGGTCATATTTTCCACGTCATCACACATGGAAAAGCACGTATGTGGCCTCATGGATCTCAGATCAATCCTGAGGAGCGCTGGAAAATTGTACATTATGTACAAAAATTGCAGAAGGGAGCTTAATTACTTTTTGATAACAGAGAAATAAATAAATAATGGCATCAGCACATTCGATTCCTTCTATTGAAGAACGGTTTGAATTTACATCGGGGGCTAAAAGAAATTTAATCATAGGCGGCGGTATAGGCGTTGCGCTAATCGTATTGGGTGCTTATCTAGCGGCTAATGGTGGTGGCGGACACGAAGCCGCGGCACATGGTGCAGAAGCAGCTGCCGCAGTTGGGCATGGTGCAGCTGAACACGGAGCTGCCGGTCACGAGGCCGCAGCAGCAACCGGACATCATGAAGCAAACTGGGTAACCCGTATCTGGGCTAATCTTTGGGTGAATGGTGTTTATTTCACCGGTATGGCGGTTGTCGGAATGTTCTTCATTTCTTACAATTATCTGGCACAGGCTGGATGGTCAGCAGTGTTTAAGAGAGTTCCGGAAGCACTTCCAGCATTCTTGCCAATCACAGGAGTAGTAATGTTGCTGACATTTTTCTTCGGTGGCCACGACTTGTTCCACTGGACACATGAAGGTCTTTATGAAGTTGGTGGTCCTGAATATGATCCAATTATAGCTGGTAAGAGAGGATTCTTAAATACTCCATTTTTTGTTTTCAGACTTGTATTTTACTTCGTTGTGTGGTACGGAATGTGGCGAGTGATCCGTAATTTGTCGTTGAAAGAAGATGAAATTGGAGGAACTGAATTTTACGAAAAGTCAATCCGTTTCGGAACAGCATTCCTGGTTGTTTTTGGAGTTACCTCATCCACATCAGCGTGGGATTTTGTAATGTCGATTGACACACACTGGTTTAGCACAATGTTCGGCTGGTATACATTAGCGAGCTGGCATGTAGCTGGTCTGGCTGTGATAACGCTGACCATTGTAATGCTGAGAGAGCGTGGGTATTTGAGAGCGGTTAATTCAAGCCACCTTCGCGATTTAGGTAAATTTGTATTCGCATTCAGCATTTTCTGGACTTACGTATGGTTTGCTCAATTTTTATTGATTTACTACGCCAACTTACCAGAAGAGACGATTTATTTCTTAGAGCGTTTCAGAGGACATGACGGATTTTTCAAAGCACCGTTCTTTATTACATTGTTCCTGAATTTCTTCTTCCCTTTCCTAGTGTTAATGACACGGGATGCGAAGTATACACATTCAATTCTTAAAGTGGCTTGCTGGAGTGTGATCATTGGTCATTATATGGATTTTTATACCAATATAATGCCCGGAACACTTGGGTCAAGTGCAGGGTTCGGTCCGTTGGAATGGGGATTTTTCCTTCTGTTTATTTGTGCGTTCGGTTATTCAATTGCAAGTCAGTTAGAAAAGGCCAACTTGATACCAAGGAATCATCCAATGTTGGAAGAATCATTGCATCACGATATCGCCTAATTGCAAAACCAGTTTATCATCATGTATATTATTATCGCATTAGTTGCTCTTGTTTTTCTGGTTCTCACAGGCGTCGTGATATCCAGGCTTCAGAATGTCCTTAAAAGTGTAAATAAATCGGATTCACCAGATGCGGAGCCATCGGGTAACAAATGGAATGGAGCGATGTTTATCGTCATTCTGATTGTAGGTGCGGTGAGCATTACCTGGTCTTATCTTCATGCTCGCGAATTCTTTTTGCCCGAGGCATCTTCAATTCACGGCCGCAGAACGGATGATTTGTTTTGGTTCTCAATGGGGATTTTGACGATTCCTTTTATCATTGTCAATTTCCTTATATTCTTCTTTGCCTGGAAATATCAGCATAAGAAAAACCATCGTGCATCATTTTACCCTGATAACCATAAGCTGGAACTTATCTGGACGATCGTTCCCGCCATTGTTATGGCACTTCTGGTTTTTACCGGATGGAAAGCCTGGTCCGACATTACATCTGACGCTCCGAGAGATGCAGAAGTTATTGAAATCACAGGTAAGCAGTTTAACTGGATCGTGCGTTATGCAGGGGTTAGTGACAACAAGTTAGGTGACTACAACTACAAGTTGATCGATTCCCAAAATGAGGTTGGTATTGATCTTTCCGACGAAAATTCGTTTGACGATTTTACAAATCCAAGCGAAATGCACATTCCTGTGAATCGCCCTGTTCTATTGAAAATTCGCGCGAGAGATGTTTTGCACAGTGTATTCATTCCGCACATGCGTGTGAAAATGGATGCAGTTCCGGGGATGCCAACTAAATTTTGGTTCGTTCCGGATAAAACAACTGCTGACATGCGCGCTGAGACAGGTAACCCAAACTTTGATTATGAAATTGCTTGTACAGAGGTTTGTGGTCAGGGACACTTTTCAATGAAGATTCGATTGATCGTAGAAGACGAAGCTTCTTACAAAAAATGGTGTGCAGAGCAAGCTACTTTCTTGCAGACATATCCAGAGTATCTTGCAAAAGTTCCGGAGAATTTGAAAGCGAAGGCGATGAAATATGTGCCAGCCGAAGCGGCTACTCCTGCTGATAGTTCAGCAACTTCTACAGGAGGAGCAGGATCAAGTACAAGTCTACGCTAATTTGTTAATTTAAATACATTAAAAGTATATGTCAGCTATTGAAGGATTGGAAACAGCTCATCACCACGAAACTGAGCATGAACACCACCATGAAGCACAAAACTTTTGGCAGAAATATATATTTTGTGAAGATCACAAAGTTATAGCGAAGCAATATCTGATCACCGGGATTATGTGGGCGGTGATTGGGATTTCCATGTCTGTTATCTTCCGTATTCAATTGGGTTTGCCGGATTCGAATCTTTCCTGGCTTAAACCTATTTTGGGTGGTTGGATTAGCGACTCAGGCAAATTGGATCCCAACTTCTACCTCGCTTTGGTTACTATGCACGGAACTATTATGGTGTTCTTTGTATTGACGGCCGGATTGAGCGGTACATTCAGTAACTTCCTGATTCCGCTTCAAATTGGAGCGCGTGATATGGCGTCTGGGTTCATGAACATGTTATCATACTGGTTCTTTTTCCTTGCCAGTGTTATCATGTTCGCGTCATTGTTTTTGCAAGCAGGACCAGCTGCCGGCGGTTGGGTAATTTATCCGCCATTAAGTGCTTTGCCACAAGCGCATCCAGGCTCAGGAATGGGTATGACGCTATGGTTGGCGAGTATGGCACTTTTCATTGTATCTCAACTTTTAGGGGGTATAAACTACATTACGACGGTTATCAACTTGCGTACAAGAGGAATGTCGTTCGACCGCCTTCCGCTAACGATCTGGTCTTTCCTGATTACGGCTGTATTGGGTCTGATTTCGTTCCCGGTTCTTTTGTCATCCGTATTGTTACTGATTTTTGACCGCCATTTCGGAACGAGCTTCTATCTTTCAGACATTTATATTAATGGTGAAGCGCTGCCAAACGTGGGTGGTAGCCCGATCTTGTTCCAACACTTGTTCTGGTTCCTGGGACACCCTGAGGTTTACATTGTATTGTTGCCAGGACTTGGAATCACTTCGGAAGTTATTGCAACCAATTCTCGTAAGCCGATTTTCGGTTACCGTGCGATGATTGCGTCCATGCTGGGTATTGCATTCCTTGCCTTTATTGTTTGGGCTCACCATATGTTTGTAACAGGTATGAATCCGTTCTTAGGATCTGTATTTATGTTCCTTACATTGATCATTGCGGTTCCATCTGCGGTGAAAGGCTTTAACTACATTACGACACTCTGGAAGGGAAACATTGTTTTCACACCAGGGATGTTGTTCTCAATCGGTCTTGTTTCATTGTTCGTATCAGGTGGTTTGACCGGGATTATTCTTGGAAACAGTGCACTTGATATTCAACTTCATGATACTTACTTTGTTGTAGCTCACTTCCACCTTGTGATGGGAGCGGCATCAGCTTTCGGACTTTTTGCAGGTGTTTACCACTGGTTCCCTAAGATGTTTGGTAGAATGATGAATACGACATTGGGTCAGATTCACTTCTGGTTGACATTCATTGGTATTTATCTTGTGTTTATCCCAATGCACTATGTCGGTATCGCAGGTTTCCCGCGTAGATATTACCAGTTCACCAGCTACGACTTTACGCATAAGTTTATGGACATGAACATGTTCATTTCTATCGCTGCGATCTTGTCGTTCCTTGCACAGTTTATCTTCCTATGGAACTTCTTTTACAGTATTTTCAAAGGAAGAAGAGCGCCGCAAAATCCTTGGAACTCAAATACTTTGGAATGGACTGCACCAATCAACCCTGGACATGGGAACTGGGTTGGAGAAATCCCGGCAGTTTATCGTTGGTCCTACGATTATAGCAAGCCAGGAGCGAAGGAAGATTTCATTCCGCAAAACATACCATATTCTCAGACTCTGGAATCTAACTTCCCGCATGAGAATGAACTGATAGCCACAGAAAAGGCGATTGAGTCACAAAATTATAATGACCAGTTCAACGCACATTGATATCAAGGCCAACCGACGTTTTCGTCGGTTGGCCTTGAATACTGTCATTGTACTCTATTTTCTGATTATAGCGGGTGGGGTAGTGAGAAGCACGGGTGCTGGAATGGGTTGTCCGGATTGGCCCAGATGCTTCGGGAGATGGGTTCCGCCAACTGAAATTTCGCAGTTACCAGCCAATTACAAGGAGCTTTACGGCGCAAAGCTCAAAGGCGAGATAGAATTTAATCCCGTTAAAACGTGGATTGAATACGTGAATAGACTTCTGGGCGCATTTACAGGAGTAATGATTTTTCTGACCCTGCTAGCCTCTATTCCTTTTCTCAGATCCGGCAACAAGCGTATTTTTTATTACAGTTTGTCAGCGTTCATTTTGGTAGGATTTCAGGGGTGGCTCGGCGCCAAAGTTGTGTCCTTTGAACTGTTACCAATTGTTGTAACGCTTCATATGCTGTTGGCCATTGTGATCGTCTTTCTACTCTTATTTTTGTTTACGTGGTCAGCTTATGCGGGCAACATTTTGCAGCTGAAAGAGTCGAGTAAGAAGGCAATTGGTGGAATAGGCGTTTTGGTTATTACATTATCGCTGATTCAGATCTTGCTGGGAACACAGGTGAGGGAGGCGATGGATGAAGTGATCCATAAATTGGGTTATCAGGCAAGAAACAAGTGGATTGATGAACTGGGATTGAATTTTTACATACACAGGTCTTTCTCGATTCTTGTATTCATTGTTAATCTGTATTGGATCAATAGGATTTTTAAAGCGGAAGGCAGGGAATCGATAGCAGGAAAAATAGCATTTGCATGCTTCTGGATATTAATTCTCGAAATTGTTACCGGGATTTTGATGGCTTATTTCGGTGTTCCGCCCTTTGCTCAGCCGTTACATTTGACGTTTGCCATATTGTTGATTGGATTACAATTCGTGATTTGGCTTGTTGTAAACGGGAATAAGTATTTGAAGTATTCATCGGATATCCGGTTAGAGAAAAGTACGATTTAGAAATAAATAATTGTTGTAATGATATCAGCTGAAGAGAGCTTAGGAGTAGTTGGGAGGATAAGGGAAAGAATAGGCGTTTTATTTGAGTTGTTAAAATTCAGGCTGGCATCGCTGATTGCTTTTTCAGGTGCAATGGGCTATTGCCTGGGTGCTAAGGAAGTTGAAACAGGCAAATTGGTTCTTTTTGTTATCGCATCAATTGCCGTAACAGGCGCAGCCAACATTATCAATCAAATTCTTGAAAAGGACTTTGATAAATTAATGAAAAGAACTGCCAACCGACCATTGCCTAGCGGAAGGATCACAGTAGATCAGGCGATAATCTGGGCCGCATTTTTAGGCGTTATGTCGATGGCGATTTTTGTGCTCGTATTCAATCTCAGCACTGGTTTAATTTCGCTGTTATCGCTGGTTTTATACGGGTTTGTTTATACACCATTAAAAAGAGTTGGCCCGATCGCGGTCTTTGTGGGAGCTTTCCCAGGCGCATTTCCTCCAATGATTGGCTGGGTTGCAGCAACAAATCACTTTGGTTTAGAGCCGGGCATTTTGTTCGCGATTCAATTTTTCTGGCAATTTCCCCACTTCTGGGCCATTGCCTGGGTGTTAGACGAAGATTATAAGAGAGCAGGGTTTAAATTGCTTCCGGCCAACGGCTTAAAGGATGTTAATACGACTTTGCAAATAATGATTTATACCGTGTTCCTGCTGCCGATAGGCTGGTTACCATACGAATTGGGTATGACGGGAATCAATTCAGCTTTTGTCGCTACGGTATTTGGCGTTTTGTTCTTGGCTCAAACTTTCCACTTAATGCGCACTTGCACGGATAAAACGGCAAAGCAATTGATGTTCGGATCGTTCATATATTTGCCAATTGTGCAGATCGCGTTTTTGTTGGATAAATTGTGAAAATGAAAAATCAGTGAAAATGGAAAGTGTTCAGCAGTATAAAGTAGATAAAGAACCTCAGGCAACATTGGCTATGGACCCAATGAAGTTTATCCTGTGGTTATTTTTGGTTAGTATTATCATGTTATTTGCTTCTCAATGCAGCGCATATCTAGTGAGAAGAGCAGAAGGGAACTGGCTTGAATTTGAGATGCCAAAGATTTTCTGGTATAGCACAGGTGTTCTTTTGATGAGCAGTGCCGCTATGCAATGGGCTTTCTTTTCGGCAAAAAAAGATCAGTTCAAACAATTGAAAGTAGCAATTTCTATTACTTTTGTACTCGGTCTGGCCTTCCTTTGGATGCAGTTTGAGGGATGGAAAGAGCTGGTTGCCATGAATGTTTATTTCGTTGGAAATCCTTCTGGTTCGTTTTTTTATGTGTTCACCGGATTACACGGTTTCCACATTATCAGCGGATTAATTGTTTTGCTTTATTCACTGACAGCTGCATTTAAGTTAAAAGTGCATGCAAAGAATTTAAGACGCATTCAGATCTGTGCCACTTATTGGCATTTTCTAGATTTACTTTGGTTATACCTTTTTGTTTTTTTATTGACTTTTAATTAATACTTTTTTCAATGGCTGCAAATGTAACAACACCTGGCGCGGTAGAACCCAAAATGTGGATGGGGGGAATTGAGCCTATGAAAGCAAGTTATGGTAAACTGATGATGTGGTTTTTCCTTATCTCAGATACCTTCACTTTCTCAGCCCTACTCGTTGCCTACGGTACAGCGCGGTTCAGCTTCCCTGCTTATTCGGGCGATGTAGCTGATTTTACATTTTCAAACATGTATTGGCCGATTCCTGAGAAGGTCTATGAGGCGGTGCCTTTCCTTCATGGAATTTCTCTTCCCCTTGTCTTTGTGGGAATCATGACCTTTATTTTGATCGCGAGTAGCGTGACAATGGTGCTTGCAGTGGAAGCAGGCCACCGTATGGACCGTGCCAACGTTGAAAAATATATGCTTTGGACAATCCTGGGAGGATTTACATTCTTGGGCTGTCAGGCTTGGGAATGGGCTCACTTTATCCATGGCACAGATACGGGAAGTGTAATGAAAGTGATTGAAAACGGCACTTGGGTCGATAAAACAATATTCGGGGCAAACCTGACGGAAAATCAATATGGTCCTCCGGCATTTGCTGACTTCTTTTTCTTCATCACTGGTTTTCACGGAACGCACGTTTTCAGCGGTGTTATCCTTAACATTCTTATTTTCTTCCGCACAGCAACAGGTTTTTATGATAAGAGAGGAAGCTATGAAATGGTTGAGAAAGTGGGACTTTACTGGCACTTTGTAGATTTGGTGTGGGTATTCGTATTTACATTCTTTTATCTGGTTTAATTCATCTAATAATATTAATTCCTAATCAAATGTCGGAAGTACATCATATTCACAACCAGGATCCAAACGCAGGTGCCGAGCAACGCAAAGCAATCTGGAAAACTTTTTGGATTCTCCTTGTATTAACAGCAGTCGAATTCCTTATTGCTTTTACGGTCCCCCACGGAATTTTGAAAATCACTATTTTCATCGTGATGACGATCGTTAAGGCATTCTATATAGTTGGTGAGTTCATGCACTTAAAGCATGAGACCAAGTCGCTGATCTGGTCGATCCTTGTTCCTGTTATATTTGTCGCCTGGTTAATATTGGCGTTAATGTTGGAAGGGAACGCGATTTTTGAAGCTATATTCGATTAAATAGTTCGCATGAAGAATTTTCCCAAGGCCGGATTGCTGATCGTAACATTAGTAATACCGGCTTTGATTTTTGTGATGCTCAGGCTTTTCGCAACCAATCACTACGATCTTCCTTATTTCAATCCGCAAGTGGGTAGCGACGGAAAAATTGTCATCGTAAATGGGGATACTGTTTTTCACAAGCGTGAAGCATTACAACTGGCTTCGGGAGAATATAAGCTTGGGAATGACATCTCGGTAATCAGTTTTTTGCCAGGAGCATGCTCAGACACTTGCAGGCTTGTACTATCCAACCTGGAAAGGGTTTATGACATGCGCAGTGAAACGAATAGCTTAACCATTAAAACGCTCTCGGAGGATAGTGTCTTAGCGTCCCCGGCATATCCTGAAGAGTTGGGCAAGGAAGGTTGGGATATATTTCGAGCTACGAACGCAGAGGCGGGCAAGCTTCTAAATTTGCAATCCGCTTCTTTGCAAGAAAAACCCGAACTTTATCAGGTTGAAAGCAGGTTAATGTTAATAGACAGCAAGGGCTATACAAGAGGTTTTTACAACGGAGCCAGTTCCGAGGAGATTGACCGCCTGATGGCGGAAGTGAAAATTTTAAATTACGAGAATAAAGCAAGTGCTTATCCATAATTATGGCAACATTAGTCTTAGAAAAGAAACCGAAATACGAACGCATTATCAACATTCTGGCTATTGTAATTCCGATTGCAGTTGCGGCATTGTTAGGAATTCGCCAGAAAGTAGAACTCGGTGCATGGACAAAAGTGCTTCCTCACGTTATCGGTGTTATTAATACGCTGACAGCCGTTTTCTTGATTGCAGGATTTTATTTTGTTAAGAATAATAACATTAGTGCACATCGCAAGGCGATGACAGGCGCGTTTTTACTGGGCGCCGTGTTTTTGGTTTGTTATATTTTGTACCACATTTCGAACAAGTCAACACCTTTCGGTGGTGAGGGTTTTGTGAGGCCAGTTTATTACTTTTTACTGATTTCGCACATTACATTGTCGATTGTGGTCGTTTGGTTTGTATTGCGTGCGGTGTATTTTGGTTATACCAATCAAATTATGGAGCACAGAAAAGCGGTGAAATGGGCTTTGCCGATCTGGCTTTATGTGAGTATCAGCGGCGTTGTAGTTTACCTGATGATTAGTCCCTATTACGTATGAAAAACTTTAAGATCATATTCGGTTTTGTAATGTTGTTCGTGCTTTCAGGCGTTGACACCTGGGCGCAATGTGCCATGTGCCGCGGATCAGTGGAAAGCTCAATGGGAAATGGCAGGAACAATGTTGGCGTGGGCCTTAATACGGGGATCATGTTCTTATTTGTAATGCCTTACTTATTGGTTGCTGTGATTGGATATCTGTGGTATCGCAATAGCAAAAAGAATTTGCAGGAGCGGCAGTTCATTGCTTCCCGCGTAAAGCAGGCATATCAAGGATAAGATTTAAGATACTACTATATAAAGCGAAGCAGCAATCTGCTTCGCTTTTTTTTGCGCTAATCTCAAACATAAATAATATCGTTTGAAGGCGTAGAAAAGAATTTTGAAGCCTTTAATGAGAAACTTAGATCTATGCGACTGGTACTTTTTCTTCTCCTGCTTTTGAATGGCGCATTAGCGAATGCCCAGGCAATTTCAACTTCCAAACCCTGGACTTTCTGGTGGTGGATGGGTAGTGCAGTGAATAAAAAGGACATCACAACCCAGTTAGAATACTTTCAAAAATCGGGAGTAGGCGGCGTTCACATTATCCCCATCTACGAAGTGAAAGGGTATGAGTCGCAATCTGTTCCTTTCCTGACTCCACAATGGCTGGATTTGGTGCAGCATACAGTGCGTGAAGGCAAGCGATTAGGCCTCGGTGTGGATCTAACCACAGGGACCGGCTGGCCATTTGGCGGCCCGAATGTTTCGCAGGAATTGGGAGCAAAGAATATGACGGTCAAAAACAATGCACTAATAATTCAGCCTACTAAGCAAAAAGTAAAACGCGCTGCGCCGGGTGGCGAGGGGTTGGTGCTTGATCCGTTCCATTCAGCAGCCATGTCGCGTTATCTCACGAGGTTTGATTCGGCTTTTGCGGGCAAAACAGATCTGCCCCGTTCGATGTATAATGATTCCTATGAGGCATACGGCGCCAACTGGACGGATGATTTTCTGCAAGAATTTAAGAAACGACGAGGTTATGATCTGGATAAAAACCTGACATTGCTAATAGATTCAACTGGAAAAGCAGGCTCTGAATTGGTTCGGGTTGATTATCATCAAACATTGTCTGAATTGCTTCGGGAACGCTACGCAAAACCGTGGACGGATTGGAGCAAAGATCATGGGTTTCTGACAAGATATCAGGCACACGGCTCGCCTGGAAATTTGCTGGACCTCTACGACGCAGCGGACATTCCCGAAACGGAATCTTTTGGCACCAGCCGCTTTTCCGTTCCTGGCTTACGCATTGACCCGGATTATTCTATCGATCAGTTTGGAACACCCGATCCACTGGCTATGAAATTTGCTTCTTCGGCTGCACATTTTTCTGGTAAGAAACTGGTGAGTTCGGAAACAGGAACCTGGCTAGCGAATCATTTTAAAGTGTCGTTATCGCAGGTTAAGCCGCAGATTGACGAGCTTTTCACAGCAGGCATTAACCACATTTTCTATCACGGGAGCACATATTCGCCTGCGCAGGAGCCATTTCCAGGATGGTTATTTTACGCTTCCACGAACTTTGGATCGACTTCACATTTCGCTGAGCACTTTTCTTTACTGAATAAATACGTACAGCGCTGTCAGGAGCTGCTGCAAAATAGCAAGTCGGACAATGATGTGCTGGTCTATTTTCCGATACATGATCTTTGGGCAACGAAAGCAAAGTCATCCGGTAATGCTCATTTACTGGAAGTGCATCATGTGGATCGCTGGCTGCTGGACTTGCCTTTTGGTAAGCTGGCACAGGAGCTTTGGAAAAAGGGTTTCGGTTTTGACTACGTTTCGGATTTACAACTTACCCGATTGAAGCTGGACAGCAATGGTGACCTCACAAGCGAAAATGCAGTTTATAAATCCCTCATCATTCCTGCAAGCACCTACATGCCCGCAGAAACACTAGAAGAGTTGCAAAGACTCGCAGCGGCAGGAGCAAAAATCATTTTCCAGGATCATTTTCCTGAAAAAACAACGGGTTATTCAAATGGTCCTGAAAAGCAGAATAGCTTTTTGAACGATTTAGGTAAATTGAAAAAAGAGAAAACTGTCCGAGTTTCCAGTGATTTTGAAAAAGAGCTGATTACTAGCGGTGCATTCCGCGAATCGTTCGCCGCCAAAGGCCTGACATTTATTAGAAAGAAAACACAGGATAACAAACGACTTTATTTTATTAGCAATTTGGCTAACCAGTTCAAGGAAGGCTGGATTAAGGTTAGCATTGCCGGCGGATTAGAACAGCTGTATGCACTGGATGAAAATGCTTCATGGAAACCGATTCCACGAGATGGAGATACAATTTATTTGAAGCTTCTGCCAGGACAGTCATGTTTTCTGAGAGAAACAACAAAAAATGCAAGCAAAGAAAAGGTCAACATTGCAGACAAGGAATTTGAAATAAAGGGGAAATGGGACCTGAAATTTCTAAAAGGCAGACCTTCAATTCCAGCAGGAGCAAAGTTGAATGAACTGAAAACCTGGACAAGCTTGCCCGACTCCGCAGTTTACTTTTCAGGAACGGCCAGATATGAAGTTCGATTCGATTGTCCTGATAACCTGCTGAAAAGCGGGATCAAAATCCTGGATCTGGGTGATGTAAGGGAAGTGGCGGCCGTTAAGTTGAATGGTAAGCCCATAGGAACGGCTTGGAGCATTCCTTTTCACTTAGAAATTTCAGAACAGCTCAAAGCGAAGGGTAATGTGCTTGAAATTGAAGTAACAAATCTTTCAGCTAATTATATGCGGCTCCGGGATACACAAAAGCCGGATTGGAAGAAATTTCATGACATTAACATTGTCGACATCACTTACAAAAAGTTTGACGCGACAAAATGGGAGCCTATGCCATCGGGCCTGTTGGGGCCGGTAAAGATCCTTTTCCATTAAACCTCACTCCCAAAGCGGATAATGTGCAAGCTGGATCTGACTGCCAAAGAAAATGTTCGTTGATTGCTCAAAAGAAAGTGTGTAATCGGATACATAAAATGCGCGTTTGCCTTCGCCTTTTTCATTCACCAGGTAATGCTGTTCGAGCCACGATTTCAACGAAAAAGCCACGATTTCAGAAGTGTCAAGAATCTCAACATTTCCATTATAGAATTGTCCGATTTGGTTTTTTATCAGCGGATAGTGCGTGCAGCCCAGGATCAATGCTTCAATGTCTAAAAGAGAAGGATCGGAAAGATAACTTGTAATAATGCTTTCGCTAATGTTATTATCAAAAAAACCTTCCTCGATCATCGGTGCCAGCAGTGGCGTTGCGAGCGATTTTAATTGAATATTTTTCCCCAAAGCATCCACTTTCTTTTTGTAAACATTAGAAAGGACAGTTTGCTTTGTTCCGATAAGACCGATCGTCTTTCCGTCATAATGTTCCTTAATGTAATCCACCACAGGATCAATTACATTCAAAACCTTTGCCTTACTTCCTACATATTCCCTTACCAGCTCATATGCAGCAGCAGAAGCCGAGTTGCACGCTATGAGGATCAGCTTACAATTTTGCTGCAAAAGCATATTGCATATTTTAATAGAATATGCCTGGATTGCGGCCGTGGATTTGTCGCCGTAAGGAAGATGCGCAGTGTCCCCGAAATAGATCGTATTCTCCTGCGGAAGAAGCCTGGTAACTGCACTGGCAACGGTCATTCCGCCAATGCCACTATCAAAAATCCCGATTGGGGCAGAAGAATCAAACATATTGGATGGGGTGAATCTTTGTGTTAACAGATATTTGGTTCAAAACTAAAGGAACGGTTGGAATAAACTTTAAAAATTAAATCAAATCATAAATTTTTTGAGAACTGATGCAACCTCCCGATCAGGAATGCGCATCTTGCTATTGAAACTGCCAAATTAATGGGTCGAATTTTATCACTTTTTAGTAACGAGGGACAGCTGATCAAAGCGCTTAGGAAGGAAGATCCGAAGGCACAGCGACAGTTGTACGATAAATACAGCGCTCGCATGCTGGCTTTATGCTTTCGTTATATCTGTGATGATATGGCCGCCGAGGATGTAATGGTTGAGGGTTTTATCAGAGTATTTGCCAAAATAGAGCAGTTCAATGAGGAAGGCAGCTTTGAAGGATGGATTCGCAGGATTATGGTGAATGAAGCGCTGGGATATTTGAGAAAACAAAAACGCATCCTGGAAGATACATTATCCGACGAGGCAAACAACATTCCGGATTACGCGCATGCCGACCAGAATCTGGAAACGCAGGAATTACTAAATCTGATTGAAACGCTGCCAACCGGATACAGAACGGTTTTCAATTTATATGCTATTGAAGGTTATCCGCACATTGAAATTGCGCAAATGCTCGGCATAGCAGAAAGTACATCAAAATCGCAATTGCACCGGGCAAGGGCCATGCTGCAGAAAATGGTGGCGGATTGGGAAAATGAGTTTAAAAAAAAAGTAGAATATGAAAAAGCATCCGGTTGATGATCTTTTTAAAAGCAGGCTTTCGGAGTTGGAAAAAACTCCTTCATCCGCTGCCTGGGAAAAAATTAAAACTAGGACAAAAAAGGAGCGCCGGCTAGCGGGTTGGGTTTGGTATGCCGCGGCGAGCATTGTGATAACGCTTGTGGCCGGTTATATCGTCTGGAATAGCGAGCGTTCCAACATTGAAACGATTGGCAAGGAAAAGCGACTTGCCGTAGTTTCTAAGCCGACAAATGTTGCAGAGGAACAAAAGCCAGAAATTGTCCGGGAAGTGCAAGTTGAAGTAAAGGAAAATCCGGTTGCTTCTAGTGAGCTTGCAGCTAATGTAAATAGGCGACCGTTGAAACCGTCAAATAATGTTAAGCCGAAAGCAGAGAAGCAGATCAATGCAGAAGGCCAAAACCAAACCGCTGAACCGCAAAATCTGGCGACCAATGATGCACTAGTCAAAGAAGAGCCAATTGCGGAGTTGCCGATCCTTGAAAAGGTTTCTCCAAAAACAGAAGAAGTTCTTGCAGCCAAAGTTACACCAACGCCGGTTGAGCCGACAAGGATTGTTGTGGTGGCTGTGGAAACAAATGATCTGGACGAGGAAAAGCCTAAGTCTTCCAAATTTTCGAAAGTATTTCGTCAGCTAAAAAATGCGAGAGCGGGCGAGCCTGTGGATTGGGAAGAAGTAGGTTTTAATCCAAAAAGCCTGGTTGCAAAAGTAGACGACCGATTGCGCAATGGAGAAGAAAAAGTGTCGGAAAAATATCATAACCTCAAAGAGAAAACAAAACTTTAAAATCACAGCCATGAAACTGAAATTATATACCGCTGCATTCATTCTGCTTTTTGCGATGAACATTAACGCAAGAGATTTCGACAACCCCTACCCGGCTCATCAATTCGAAAAAGATTCTATCATAGTAACTTTTGGCGATAAAACGAGGCTTATAATCTATGGAGAAAACCGGAAGGAACTGGATAAGATAATGCAGTATGACCTCAATACATTGCTTAAAGATCTGAAAATCAAACTCGACAGTTCCAGCGCGGACACTACATATTTGAGGGAGGAGATTAATGGTAACAAATATTTGAAGGACAAGTCCAATGACGAAGATTATGTGCGGATCGGTCTGCGCGGAATTCATATCAAGGGCGGAGACACGGAAGTGCGGATCAATGCAAAGGGCGTTGAAGTGAATAACGATGGAGACACAGTTACCACCGATTCGAATTACAGACACACGGGAAAGCGCTTCTACAAGTCGGGAGGCGGTTCAAGTCCTAGAAAAGGTTTTAACATTGCATTGGGACTAAATACATACGGAACCAATGAAGCAACCCCGGGCTTTGATAAGACGACTTATGACCTCAAACCATTCGGTTCCCGATTTGTGAGCTTAGGCTACATAGCCAGTACAACCGTCGTCCGTGGGAAAAATGCAAGGCTGCATCTTGATTTTGGAGTTGATTTTTCCTGGTATAACTTAATGTTCGACGGAAATAATACGATTACAAAAGATTCTCTCAAAGTCGATTTCTCACCGGTCGAGGATGAAGATGGGAACGAACTTATCATGAAGAAGAGCAAGCTGGTTGTGCCATATGTGAATATTTCCATTATGCCAACACTCAGTTTCCCGCGATCTTTCATCTCATATATAAGCGCTGGTGTTTATGGAGGTTACCGAATAGGCAGCTATACGAAATTGAGACGTGAAGGAAGTAAGGATGTGGACCACGTGAGGCAAAACTTTTATATCGAGGATTTGCGCTATGGTTTAGCCGCCGAATTGGGCATCAGAAATTTTCCGGACTTTTTTGTAAATTATGATTTCAATAACCTTTACGAAGGAGGCAGGGGGCCTTCGGTAAGGATGCTGAGCTTCGGAGTAAGATTATTTTAAAATGCCCAAATGCGCGCAATAGCGGTTTAAAACAATGTATTTTGTTTGGGCCGCTATTTTTCTTTATTTTTTTTTCAAAAGAATTTGAGAATTTAAGAAAAGGGTATAATTTTGCGACTCCAAAAAGTGAAACAAGCGGTTTTCACGGTTGTGTTGAAATGTTGATTGGGGGTGTACCAGAGCGGCCAAATGGGGCAGACTGTAAATCTGCTGGTGTATGCCTACGGTGGTTCGAATCCATCCGCCCCCACAGTTTGTGCCATAATGAGCTTCTGAAATTACCAGTTTCAGGAGAAGGCAAAAACAAATGCGGAAGTAGCTCAGCTGGTAGAGCGATAGCCTTCCAAGCTATAGGTCGCGAGTTCGAACCTCGTCTTCCGCTCATTTAAAACACCATCGAAGCGATTAGCGAAAACATTCATTAGATACTTTTTCGCTAATCGCTTTTTGGCTGTAATCGGTTTTCTGCTTTTGTAGCTCAGGGGTAGAGCACTTCCTTGGTAAGGAAGAGGTCAGGGGTTCAAATCCCCTCAAAAGCTCGGAAGATGAGAAGTTGAGTAGAGCACTTCCTTGGTAAGGAAGAGGTCAGGGCCGGGCGGCCGGTGCCGTTCAAATCCCCTCAAAAGCTCGGAAGGATGTTTTTAAACGTTCTTTTGCTTTTAATTGTTAATATAGATTGGCAGTTAGTAAGACAAGATTTTGATCCTTGTATTTAGTTAAATTGATTTTGGAGTGCTTGGCTAGTGTAAGCTAAACAGGATCAATCATTAGTGTTTAATAAATTCGTTGTAACTTTTAATTTTAAGCGTACTTAAGTCATGGCAAAAGAGACGTTTGACCGCTCGAAACCCCACGTAAATATTGGTACTATCGGGCACGTTGACCACGGTAAAACTACCCTTACTGCAGCTATCACAACTGTGTTGGCGAAAAAGGGTCTAGCAGTACTTCGCGATTTCTCATCAATTGATAATGCTCCTGAAGAGAAAGAGCGCGGTATTACGATTAACACATCCCACGTTGAGTATTCGACAGCAAACCGTCACTATGCTCACGTTGACTGTCCAGGTCACGCGGATTATGTAAAGAACATGGTAACTGGTGCTGCACAGATGGACGGCGCTATCATCGTAGTTGCTGCTACTGATGGACCAATGCCACAAACGCGTGAGCACATTCTTTTAGCTCGCCAGGTTGGTGTTCCTCAGCTTGTTGTGTTCATGAACAAAGTGGATATGGTTGATGATCCAGAACTTCTTGAACTTGTTGAAATGGAAATCCGTGAGCTTTTGAGCTTCTACGATTACGATGGAGACAACATTCCTGTAATCCAAGGTTCTGCTTTGGGTGGTTTGAATGGCGAAGAAAAATGGGTTAAAACGATCGAAGAATTGATGGACGCTGTTGACAGCTACATTCCAATTCCTCCACGTATGACTGATCTTCCTTTCCTTATGCCTGTTGAAGACGTATTCTCGATCACTGGTCGTGGAACTGTTGCAACTGGTCGTATCGAAAGAGGAGTAATCAACTCTGGTGAAGCAGTTGATATCCTTGGTATGGGTGCAGAAGGTCTTAAATCAGTAGTAACTGGTGTTGAGATGTTCCGTAAGATCCTTGACCGTGGAGAAGCTGGTGATAACGTAGGTCTTTTGCTTCGTGGTATCAACAAAGAAGATATCCGTCGTGGGATGGTAATCTGCAAGCCAGGTTCAGTTAAGCCTCACGCTGCATTCAAAGGCGAGGTTTATGTACTTTCGAAAGAAGAAGGTGGACGTCACACTCCATTCTTTAACAAATACCGTCCTCAGTTTTACTTCCGTACCACGGACGTAACAGGTGAAATTTCTCTACCAGCCGGTGTTGAAATGGTTATGCCTGGTGATAACATCACAATTGATGTGAAATTGATCAACAAGATTGCTATGGAAAAAGGTCTTCGTTTCGCGATTCGTGAAGGTGGACGTACCGTAGGTGCTGGTCAGGTAACTGAAATTCTTGACTAATCAAGATTGTAATATTAAAACAAGTGCATTTCCTCTGGGATGCACTTGTTTTTTATAAATAAATCGTATCTTTGCAGCCCGAAAGTACGGGTCGTGTGATAAACGGGTGTAGTTCAAGGGTAGAATAGCGGTCTCCAAAACCGTTGATGGGAGTTCGAATCTCTCCACCCGTGCATAATAAAAGGAAAAATGGAAAAATTTACTTCTTTTTTGAAAGCTTCCTGGGAAGAAATCACCCAGCACGTGACATGGCCTCCTTTTAACGAGCTTCAGGCCAATACGACACTTGTGCTTGTCGGTTCGCTTATTTTCGCCTTTGTGGTAGGCGTGATGGATTTTGTCTTTGAAAATGCACTGAACTTGTTTTATCAGTCTTTTTAAGGCTATTTTTATTATAGTGGCAACCCCCGGAATGGTATGAGTAGTCTAAATTGGTTTGTATTGAGAGCAGTGTCTGGACAAGAGAAAAAAATCAAGTCCTACATTGAAAATGAAATAACACGGCAGAAACTTAATGAATTCGTTCCGCAGATTCTGATACCTTCTGAGAAGATATACGAAATGCGTAATGGAAAGAAACGTGTTAGGGAAAAAAACTTTTTTCCTGGATACATAATCATTTCGGCTGATTTATCTAAAGGAGAAGTTCTTCACATAATTACCAGTATTCCTGGTGTTATTGGCTTCCTCGGAAATGCAGAAGGTAACTCAAAGGTTCCTGTACCACTTCGTCAATCTGAAATCAACAGGATTTTGGGTAAAGTAGATGAAGCTGAGCAGCATGAGGAAGCGCCGAGCATGTCGTTTATCAGAGGGGAAACTGTCAAAGTTGTTGATGGTCCTTTTAGCGGCTTTATCGGAGTAGTCGAAGAAGTATTTGATGAGAAGAAAAAACTCAATGTAGTTGTAAAAATATTCGGGCGTAATACACCCGTGGAACTCAGTTACGCACAAGTAGAAAAGGATAGTTGAAAGAGTAACGGGCAGGGTAAGCTTCCACTTGCATGTTAAGCCGTTAAACAATCAATGAACCGACAAATTACAAAACAATGGCAAAAGAAATAGGTGGATACGTCAAACTACAGGTAAAAGGTGGCCAAGCCAACCCTTCACCTCCAATCGGTCCTGCATTAGGATCGAAAGGTTTGAATATCATGGAGTTTTGCAAGCAATTCAATGGCCGTACCCAGGATAAAATGGGTGTGGTATTGCCGGTAGTTATTACATACTATAAGGATAAGTCTTTTGACTTCGTCATTAAGACCCCCCCGGCCGCGATTCTGCTTCTGGAAGCATCAAAAGTAAAGACAGGTTCGGCTCAGCCAAACCGTTTGAAAGTAGGTTCGGTATCATGGGATCAGGTTCGTACGATCGCTGAGACAAAGATGCCAGACTTAAACTGCTTTACGATTGATTCTGCTATGAAAATGATTGCGGGAACGGCTCGTAGTATGGGTATTACTGTAGCAGGCAAAGCCCCGTGGGAAGAAAACAACTGAGCGTAGAAATTTTTATACGCTGAAAGAAACAAAGAACATGGGAAAACTGACCAAAAAGCAAAAAGAAGCTCTTTCGAAATTCGACGCAAATCAAGTCTACTCTCTTGAGCAGGCAGCGGACGTACTTAAGACGATTTCTTATACCAAATTTGATTCTTCTGTGGATATCGACGTTCGTTTAGGCGTAGATCCGCGTAAAGCTGATCAAATGGTACGTGGCGTGGTAACATTGCCACACGGAACCGGAAAAGAAGTTCGTGTATTGGTTTTGTGTACTCCGGATAAGGAGGCAGAAGCGAAAGAAGCAGGAGCAGATTACGTTGGTCTTGATGAGTATATCCAAAAGATAGAACAAGGCTGGACTGACATCGACGTAATTATCACAATGCCGAGCGTTATGGCAAAAGTGGGACGGTTAGGTAAGGTTTTAGGTCCTCGCGGATTGATGCCAAACCCTAAATCAGGAACGGTAACTCCGGACGTAGCGAAAGCTGTGAAGGAAGTGAAAGCGGGTAAGATTGATTTCAAAGTTGATAAAACGGGAATCATTCATACAAGCGTAGGTAAAGTTTCTTTTGGAAACGACCAGCTTGTACAGAACGCACAAGAAGTTATCAATACTCTGGTTCGCCTTAAACCATCTTCGGCAAAAGGTACTTACGTTAAAAGCATTCACTTGTCAAGCACGATGAGCCCGGGTGTTACTATTGATAAAAACACGATTCCAGGATTATAATATGACACGGGAAGAGAAAGCAGTAATTATAGACGAATTAAGTCAAAAATTCGCTAGCACCCCATACTTCTATATAACCAATGCAAGCGGCATGTCCGTAGGCGAAGTTAATACACTAAGAGGCCTTTGCTTCGAACGTGGTGTGGAGTATCGTGTTGTTAAGAATACATTGATAAAGAAAGCACTAGAAACATTAGATACGGATTATTCTTCTTTTGACGAAGTTTTGAAAGGAATGTCCGGAGTAATGTTTCACCCGGAGTCAGGTAAGGTTCCTGCACAATTGATTAAAGAATTCAAGAAGAAATCAGGTAGTGACAAGCTTAAATTTAAAGGAGCTTCTGTTGATTCATCTGTTTTCGTTGGTGAAAGCCAGCTTGACGTTCTGATTTCTCTGAAATCAAAACAAGAAATGATTGGAGAGATTATTGGATTGTTGCAATCGCCTGCTAAAAATGTTATCGGCGCCCTACAAAGCGGTGGAAACAAATTGGCTGGTATTTTGAAGACCTTGTCTGAGAAAGAAGACTAATATTTAATAGCCAGGCTGAGCTCTCCGGGACAAAAAATGGAGCTTTTAAAATCATCTTATTGTATAATCAAAAAATCTAAATAAAAATGGCAGATTTGAAAGCTTTCGCAGAACAGCTTGTTAACCTTACGGTTAAAGAAGTGAACGAATTGGCTACAATTCTTAAAGACGAGTACGGTATTGAGCCTGCAGCTGCTGGTGCAGTTATGGTAGCAGGTCCTGCTGCTGGCGGTGGTTCAGATGCTCCTGCAGCTGAAGAGAAAACATCTTTTGATGTGATCTTGAAAGCAGCTGGTGCAAGCAAACTGGCTGTTGTGAAATTGGTTAAAGACCTTACTGGTCTTGGCTTGAAAGAAGCGAAAGAACTAGTTGACGGCGCTCCTAAGCCTGTTAAAGAAGGAGTTGCAAAAGACGAAGCAGAAGCTTTGAAAAAACAACTTGAAGAAGCAGGTGCAGAAGTTGAAGTGAAGTAATTTGCTTTATACCAATAGCCTATAATTCTAAGGAATGAGGCCTGATTTGCGTCAGGTCTTTTTCCTATTTATGTGTATACCAAACGAAAAACTTGTTTTTTGCGTTTGTATTTAGATAGCCCTTCATTAATTCCGGGTTTATCATTCTTCTTTTCAAATAATTTGCGCGAAACACTTCTTTACTCGTAGGAAAGGAGAATAGGGGCAGTTATTTATCTCTACGAGGCAAAAGATTAGGTTTAAAACTAATTATTACGATTGCGTTGCGTAAAGGTCACTTCAACGCATTAGTTTTTCTACTAACCAAAATCAAACATAGCCTTGGCTACAATTAAAGCAACACCTAGAAAGAATTTTTCCAGGATTAATCAGATTATCGATTATCCAGATTTGCTAGGAATCCAGGTTCAATCATTCCGGGATTTCTTTAGTCTTGATACATCGGTTGAAGATCGTTCGGGAGAAGGATTGTACAAAGTTTTCGCAGAAAACTTTCCTATTGCCGATTCACGCGACAATTTCGTGTTGGAGTTCATTGATTATCTTCTTGAACCGCCGAAATATTCTGTCGATGAATCCATTGATCGCGGACTGACTTATGCAGTGCCGTTGAAAGCTAAATTACGTTTGATCTGTAATGATGCTGATCATGAAGAATTTGAAACCATTGAGCAGGAGGTTTTCTTAGGAAACATTCCTTACATGACCGAAAGAGGTTCTTTCGTAATCAATGGTGCTGAGCGCGTTATCGTTTCACAACTTCACCGCTCACCAGGTGTGTTCTTCTCCATGAGCAAGCACACCAACGGTTCTAAATTGTACTCTGCGCGTATTATTCCTTTCAAGGGATCTTGGATTGAATTCTCGACAGACGTTAACAATGTGATGTACGCGTACATCGACCGTAAGAAAAAATTCCCAGTTACAACATTGCTTCGTGCCATCGGTTTCGGATCTGATAAAGATATCCTTGACCTTTTCGGATTGTCAGAAGAAATCAGTGCAACACCAACCAACTTGAAAAAAGCTGTTGGCCGTCGCTTGGCTGCAAGGGTTTTGAGAACCTGGACAGAAGATTTCGTGGATGAGGATACTGGCGAGGTGGTTTCTATTCAACGTAACGAAGTGTTACTTGAACGCGATTCGACTATTTCTGCTGAGGACATCGAAGTAATCGTGGAATCAGGACAGAAATCTGTCATCCTGCACAAAGAAGATATGAATGTTGCGGATTATAACATTATCTATAATACGCTTCAAAAAGATAGCTCAAACTCTGATAAAGAGGCAGTTGAGCAGATTTACCGCCAGTTGCGTAATGCTGAGGCACCGGATGAACAAACTGCTCGCGATGTAATTCAGAGCTTGTTCTTCAGTGACAAACGTTACGATCTTGGTGATGTTGGCCGTTACAGGATCAACAAAAAATTAGGTTCTGACACAAGTTTGGACGTTCGCGTTCTTACAACAGGTGATATCGTTTCCATCGTAAAGTATTTGATCGGATTGATCAATGCAAAAGCGGTTGTCGATGATATTGACCACTTGTCAAACCGTCGTGTGCGTACAGTAGGCGAGCAGCTTTATGCTCAGTTTGGTGTAGGTCTTGCACGTATGGCGCGTACCATTAAGGAACGTATGAACGTGCGTGATAATGAGGACTTCAAGCCTGTTGATTTGATCAATGCGCGGACATTGTCTTCTGTTATCAACTCATTCTTTGGTACAAACCAATTGTCGCAGTTTATGGATCAAACCAATCCATTGGCTGAGATTACGCATAAGCGTAGAATGTCGGCACTTGGGCCAGGTGGTCTTTCTCGTGAAAGAGCTGGTTTCGAGGTTCGTGACGTTCACTACACGCACTATGGTCGTCTGTGTACGATTGAAACTCCTGAGGGACCAAACATTGGTTTGATCTCATCACTTTGCGTTTTTGCGAAAGTGAATGGAATGGGCTTTATCGAAACGCCATACCGTGTCATTGACGGCGCCGGAAAGCTGACGAACGAGCTTATATATATGACTGCCGAAGAAGAAGATTCCAAATACATTGCCCAGGCTAATGCTTCGGTGGATAAAGAAGGAAACTTTACGGTAGAAAAAATCAAGACGCGTTTTGAAGGTGACTTCCCGATGGTGGATCCTTCACAAGCTTCATTTATGGACGTTGCTGCGAACCAGATCGTTTCGGTTGCCGCTTCATTGATTCCATTCCTGGAACATGATGATGCCAACCGTGCCTTGATGGGATCTAACATGCAGCGCCAGGGTGTTCCATTGTTGCGTCCACAAGCGCCAATCGTAGGAACAGGCCTTGAAAAGCGTGTTGCAATGGATTCAAGAGCATTGGTTGTCGCAGAAGGTGACGGTGTTATTGAATTTGTTGATGCGAAGAAAATCGTTGTTAAATACGACAGAACAGACGACGAGCGCCTGGTAAGCTTCATTGAAGACAGCGTTTCTTACGATCTTGTTAAATTCCGTCGTACCAACCAGGATACTTGCCTTAATCTTCAACCAATGGTTCTTAAAGGCCAAAAGGTGAAAAAAGGAGAAGCGCTTTGCCAGGGATATGGTACAGAAGGTGGTGAACTTGCATTGGGCCGTAACCTTTTGGTTGCGTTCATGCCTTGGCAAGGATACAACTTTGAGGATGCGATTGTAATCTCGGAGAAAGTGGTTCGTGAAGATATCTTTACTTCTATTCACATTGAAGAATTTGAATTGGAAGTGCGTGATACAAAACGTGGAGAAGAAGAACTTACTGCTGAGATTCCAAACGTAAGTGAGGAAACAGTTAAAAACCTTGACGAAAATGGTATCGTTCAGGTTGGTACAGAAGTAAAAGAAGGAGATATTTTAATCGGTAAGATCACTCCAAAAGGAGAGTCCGATCCAACTCCGGAAGAAAAACTACTTCGTGCGATCTTTGGTGATAAAGCTGGTGACGTTAAGGATGCTTCGAAAAAAGCGCCACCGTCGATGAAAGGTGTGGTTATCGATACCAAACTTTTCTCTCGCCCAACCAAAGAAGAGCGTGCTAAACACAAAGACGAACTTCGTTTATTGATGAAAAAATACGGTCGCGAGCTTACAGCGCTTCGTGGACGTATCATTGAGAAGTTGGTTGAACTTGTTGATAGCAAAACCAGCCAGGGTGTTAAACATAAATTTGGTGATGAGTTGATCAGCAAAGGAATGAAGTTCAATGTGAGAAATATCTCGGAGAACCTTTTCCCTGCAAACAACCCATACCGCGATGAATCTCAATATGCAGTGGCCGAAGAAGTAAACCTTATCGGTGACGTATTGACAGATTCCTGGACTGAGGATGCTACAACCAACGCACAAGTTTCATTGGTTCTTAAAAATTACCTGAACGCCCGCAGTGAATTGATGGGCCGTTTCAAACGCGATCGTTTTGCGCTTGAAGTTGGTGATGAGCTTCCAGCTGGAATCGTAAAATTGGCGAAAGTATACATTGCCAAGAAACGCAAATTGAAAGTTGGGGATAAAATGGCAGGTCGTCACGGTAACAAAGGGGTTGTTGCCCGTATCGTTCGTGATGAAGATATGCCATTCCTTGAAGACGGAACGCCGATGGATATCGTGTTGAACCCACTTGGGGTGCCATCACGTATGAACATTGGTCAGATATATGAAACCATTCTTGCTTGGGCAGGTCTGAAACTGGGTCGTCGCTATGCTACTCCGATCTTCGATGGAGCAACGGAAGCGGAAGTTGCGGCAGAGTTGAAAGAAGCTGGATTGCCGGATTGGGGACGTACATTCCTTTACAATGGTTTGAGCGGAGATCGCTTCGATCAGCCAATTACAGTTGGTTTGATGTACATGATGAAACTGGGTCACTTGGTTGACGATAAAATGCACGCGCGTTCTATCGGGCCATACTCACTCATCACACAGCAACCATTGGGTGGTAAAGCACAATTCGGAGGTCAGCGTTTTGGAGAAATGGAAGTGTGGGCGCTTGAAGCATTCGGTGCATCGCACATTCTTCAAGAAATCCTGACAGTTAAATCCGATGACGTGGTTGGCCGCGCCAAGGCATACGAAGCAATCGTGAAAGGTGAAAACCTTCCGAAACCAAATATTCCGGAGTCATTCAACGTACTTGTTCACGAGCTTCGTGGACTAGCATTGGAGATTACACTGGACTAATTTTTAGTCGTAAGCAGCGCATTGAAAGATGCGCTGCTTAGAAATGAAATCAATTTGAGTTTCGACTAACAGACAAACGACTTTTTAATTATGTCTTTCAAAAAGAACAAAAAACTTAATAGTGATTTTTCCAGAATGACGATCAGTCTGGCTTCACCTGAGTCTATCCTTGAGAGCTCATTTGGTGAAGTAACCCAGCCTGAAACCATCAACTACCGGACTTACAAGCCGGAGATGGGCGGATTATTCTGCGAAAGGATCTTCGGTCCTGTGAAGGACTGGGAATGTCATTGTGGTAAATACAAACGTATCCGTTACAAGGGAATCATCTGCGACCGTTGCGGTGTAGAGGTTACTGAGAAAAAGGTACGTCGCGAGCGTATGGGCCACATTGAATTGGTGGTTCCGGTAGCGCACATCTGGTATTTCCGCAGCTTACCGAACAAAATCGGTTATCTGTTGGGATTATCGACCAAGAAATTGGATCAGATCATTTATTACGAGCGATATGCAGTAGTTCAGCCTGGTGTTAAAGAAGAAGATGGCGTAGGTTATCTTGACTTTTTGACAGAAGATGAATACCTGGATATCATCGACAAATTGCCACGCGAAAACCAAATGCTTCCGGACACGGATCCAAACAAGTTTATCGCGAAAATGGGTGCGGATGCGCTTGAAATGCTTTTGAACAGAATTAAACTGGATGAGCTTTCATACGAACTTCGTCACCAGGCAGCAACGGACACTTCGCAGCAACGTAAAGCAGAAGCATTAAAGCGCCTGAAAGTTGTAGAAGCATTCCGCGATGCAAACACACGCATTGAAAACCGTCCTGAGTGGATGGTGATCAAGATGGTTCCGGTTATTCCACCAGAACTTCGTCCGCTTGTGCCTTTGGACGGTGGTCGTTTTGCGACTTCCGATTTGAATGACCTTTATCGTCGTGTAATCATTCGGAACAACCGTTTGAAACGTCTGATCGAGATCAAAGCACCTGAGGTGATCTTGCGTAACGAAAAACGGATGTTGCAGGAAGCGGTAGATTCACTTTTCGATAACAGCCGTAAAGTAAACGCGGTGCGTTCAGAAGGTAACCGTGCATTGAAATCACTTTCTGATATGCTGAAAGGTAAGCAAGGACGTTTCCGTCAAAACTTGCTTGGTAAGCGTGTCGATTATTCTGGTCGTTCGGTAATCGTCGTTGGACCTGAATTGAAATTGCACGAATGCGGTTTGCCAAAAGATATGGCGGCAGAATTATTCAAGCCGTTCATTATCCGCAAGCTCATCGAACGTGGAATTGTTAAAACAGTAAAATCAGCGAAGAAGATCGTAGACCGTAAGGATCCTGTGATCTGGGATATTTTGGAAAACGTTTTGAAAGGACATCCTGTTCTGCTAAACCGTGCTCCAACATTGCACCGTTTGGGTATACAGGCATTCCAGCCTAAGCTGATCGAAGGAAAAGCGATTCAGTTGCACCCATTGGTTTGTACTGCATTTAACGCTGACTTTGACGGTGACCAGATGGCCGTTCACGTGCCATTGGGTCAGGAAGCCGTTTTGGAAGCTTCAATGTTAATGCTTTCGTCGCATAACATTCTTAACCCTGCCAACGGTGCACCGATTACGGTTCCATCACAAGACATGGTTCTGGGTCTGTATTATGTTACAAAAGGCCGCGTAAGCACAGATCATTATCCGATTATCGGAGAAGGAATGATCTTCTACGGTCCGGACGAAGTAATCATTGCCATCAACGAAGGCAAATTGTCAAAACATGCGAATATCAAATGCCGCCTGCGCGTTCGTAATGACGACGGAACATTTGAAACGAAAATGGTTGATACCGTTGCCGGACGTATCCTTTTCAATCAGGCTGTTCCTGAGGAAGTAGGTTACATCAATGAATTGCTGACTAAAAAGAAATTGCAGCAGATCATTGGTTTGGTGTTCAAATTGGCTGGTGTTGCGCGTACAGCTCAATTCCTGGATGAAATCAAAGAACTTGGTTTCCAAATGGCTTTCAAAGGCGGTTTGTCAATGGGATTGAATGACGTAATGGTGCCAGACGAAAAAGTGAAACTGATCGAGCAAGCGAAACTGGACGTGGAAAACGTTTGGAGCAACTACTTGATGGGTCTTATCACTGAAAACGAGCGTTACAACCAGGTTATCGATATCTGGACACGTGTTAACTCACGCATCACAGAGACGTTGATGAAGCAGTTGGAAACTGACCAAGGCGGATTCAACTCGATTTATATGATGATGCACTCAGGTGCACGTGGTTCGCGTGAGCAGATCCGTCAGCTGGGTGGAATGAGGGGTCTTATGGCCAAGCCTCAGAAAAACATCGCGGGTGGTGCAGGTGAAATCATCGAGAACCCGATCCTTTCCAACTTTAAAGAAGGTTTAGACGTTCTAGAATACTTTATCTCAACACACGGTGCACGTAAAGGTCTTGCCGATACAGCCTTGAAAACGGCTGATGCGGGTTACCTGACACGTCGTTTGCATGACGTTGCACAAGATGTTGTTGTTATCGAAACAGACTGCGGATCACTTCGTGGAATTGCAATCTCTGCTTTGAAAGACAACGAAGATATCGTTGAACCACTTTCTGAGCGTATCCTTGGACGTGTAAGTGTTCACGATGTATTTGATCCTTTGTCTAACGAAATGATCCTGGCTTCTGGTCAGGAAATTACGGAAGAAATCGCTTCTTACATTGATGAAACGAGCATTGAAACAGTTGAAATCCGTTCAGTATTGACTTGCGAAACACGTAATGGTGTTTGTGCGAAATGCTACGGACGTTCATTGGCATCTGCTCATATGGTGAACATTGGTGAAGCTGTGGGTGTAATTGCATCGCAGTCTATCGGTGAGCCGGGAACACAGTTGACACTTCGTACATTCCACGTCGGTGGTACAGCTTCCAACATTTCTGTTGAAGCAAACATCAAGGCGAAATTCGACGGTGTGATTGGTTTTGAAGATCTGCGTCTTGTTCAGTCTGTTAATTCAGAAGGCGACGACGTGACAGTAGTAATGGGTCGTTCAGGAGAAGTTAAAATCACTAACCCAGAAACTGGCCAGCTATTGATCTCAAACAACGTTCCTTATGGAGCACATCTTTTGGTAAAAGATGGAGAGAAGGTTCAAAAAGGACAAGAACTTTGTACTTGGGATCCATATCACGCAGTAATCCTTTCGGAATTCACCGGAGTAGTATCTTTCGATGCAATTGAAGAAGGCATTACATATCGTGAAGAATTTGATGAACAAACTGGTTTCCAGGAATCTGTGATTATTGAAACACGTGATAAAACCAAAAACCCGGCTATCGTGGTAAAAGGTAAGTCAACGTTGTTGAAAGATCAGACAGAAAAAGGTTATAACCTTCCTGTTGGAGCACGTTTGGTGGTGAAAGCCGGAACGAACATTAAGGCAGGTCAGCCATTGGCGAAAATCCCACGTGTTGTTGGTAAAACACGCGACATTACGGGAGGTTTGCCACGTGTAACTGAACTTTTCGAAGCTCGTAACCCGTCAAACCCAGCAACTGTTTCTGAAATCGATGGTGTAGTTTCTTATGGAGGTGTAAAACGCGGTAACCGTGAAATTCATATCGAATCAAGAGACGGAACACAACGTCGTTACATGGTTGCGCTTTCGAAACACATTCTGGTTCAGGATGGTGACTTCGTAAGAGCAGGGGATCCATTATCTGACGGTGCGATCACGCCAGCTGATATCCTTTCTATCAAAGGACCAACAGCGGTTCAGGAATATCTTGTAAATGAAATTCAGGAAGTATACCGTCTGCAAGGTGTGAAGATCAACGATAAGCATATCGAATGTATCGTACGCCAAATGATGCAGAAAGTAGAGATCCTGGATGCAGGTGATACCAACTTCCTTGAAATGCAACCGGTTGACCGTGTTGTGTTCCGTGAGGAAAATGATAAGATCCTTGACATGAAAGTGGTTGAAGATGCAGGAAGCTCTGAAACACTGAAACCGGGTATGATCATTTCTGTTCGTCGTTTGCGTGATGAAAATTCAAGCTTGAAACGTCGTGACTTGAAACTGGTTACTGCTCGTGATGCGCAGGCAGCAGTTGCGAAACCTACTTTGATGGGTATCACACAAGCTTCATTGGGTACTGAAAGTTTCGTTTCTGCGGCTTCGTTCCAGGAAACAACCAAAGTATTGAGCGAAGCAGCTGTTCGTGGAAAACGCGACGAACTGAAAGGCTTGAAAGAAAACGTGATCGTAGGTCACTTGATCCCAGCCGGAACAGGAATGCGTCAATACGAAAGCCTGATCGTTGGATCAAAAGAAGAATTCGATGCCTTGACTGATTCCCGTGAAAAACTTTCACGTAAGAAAAAGGAATTGGTTTAGATCAATCTGAATAAATAAAAGAGCCGGTTCTGCGCAAGTGGGACCGGCTCTTTGCTGTTTTAACGCTAATTTTTAGTAATTTCCGCAGAGATAATTAATCGCTGCCAGGCGCCACGGCGCTCATAAAAACCAACCGATGGAAGACGACAACAAAGAAAACGAACAACAGATCAACGTAGAATTATCAGAAGAAATGGCCGAAGGGGTTTATTCCAATTTAGCCATGATCGCACATTCAAACAGCGAATTTATACTCGACTTTATTCGCTTAATGCCCGGAGTTCCCCGTGCGAAAGTGAAAGCACGCATTATCATTACACCGGAACACGCAAAACGCCTGATAGCAGCATTAAAAGACAATATTCAAAAGTATGAAGACCAGTATGGACCTATTCCGAACTCTCAGGATAGTGAGCCTACGTTCAATTTCCCGATCAGTTTCGGTGGGCCCGGCGGCGAAGCATAGCATTATCGGGAGTTTATTTATTGACCTCTTTTGATTGGCGATCTAACTTAAGTCGCTTAATGTCACCGTACTTTTGACATTTTTTGTAACTTCGGTATCTGCATAAGTAGCAATCATTTCCGAACCCAATAATTTCACCATGGCGTTATTCAAACTTTCAATTAACAACCGTGCCTATGACGCAGATGTCGAGCGGGACACTCCATTGTTATGGGTGCTCCGGGACAATCTGGGACTCGTCGGCACCAAATACGGCTGCGGGATCGCCCAATGCGGTGCGTGCACTGTCCACCTGGACGGAAAAGCAGTACGTTCTTGCGTGCTTCCTGTTTCGGCTGTTGGAAAAGCAAAAGTGACAACAATTGAAGGCCTGTCAGAAAAAGGCGATCATCCGGTTCAAAAAGCCTGGGATGAAGTAGATGTTGCGCAATGCGGCTATTGCCAGGCTGGTCAGATAATGACTGCCGCAGCATTGCTGAAAGAGAAACCAAAGCCAACTGACGAAGAAATAGTCTCCACCATGAGCGGCAACATTTGCCGTTGCGGAACTTACCACCGTATTCGTGAGGCAGTGAAAGTAGCAGCATCCAAAACCAACTGACCATGCAGACATTAGAACAAACTTCGAGGCGCAATTTTATGAAAATTGCAGCTGCGGCAAGTGGTGGGCTGTTTTTGGGTTTCAATTGGACCAATTCATCTGCGTTACCAGTTGTTGTTGATGCAAAAAGCATTGCTGCCGGATCGATCAATTTTAATAGTTATCTTTCTATTGGCACGGATAACATTATAACCATTGTTTCTCCAAACCCGGAAATCGGGCAAGGAATTAAGACCGCATTCCCGATGGTGGTTGCCGAGGAACTGGATGCGGACTGGAAACAAGTGAAAACGGTTCAGGGAAATCTTGATACCGGAATATTCGAAAGACAAGTTACTGGCGGCAGCGGCGCCGTTCCGCATTCATGGGAGCGACTTCGCAAAGCAGGAGCAACAGCACGCCATCTCTTGGTCGAAGCAGCCGCAGCAAAATGGAATGTGCCCGCAACTGAGCTTACCACTGAAAATGGCAAGGTTTTACATAAAACTTCGGGGAAATCTGCTTCTTACGGGGAGCTTGCAGAAGCAGCTTCCAAATTGACTGCGCCAACGGAGGTTAAGTTAAAGGAGGAAAAGGATTTCAAATTGATCGGACAATCTGTTCGCAATGTTGATAACCATAATATAGCAACAGGTAAGCCTCTTTTCGGACTTGATTTTTATAAAGAAGGAATGTTGTTTGCCTTGATCCAGAGACCAAAAGCATTTGGATTAAAACTTAAATCCGTCGATTCCGCAGCAGCGAAAGCAATGCCGGGGATTGTGGACGTCGTAACATTCGAAAACAGCGTAGCCGTGGTTGGGAAATCAACCTGGCAGGTTAAAAAAGCCAAAGACGCGTTGAAAATTGAATATGAAAAAGCAGCTGAACTTGAAAGCACTGCCGATCATAACCGCATATTCACACAGCTGATGGATAATGGCGAAGCAACGGTAAGGCGCAAAGACGGAGACGTGGATGCTGCATTCAAAGGCGCTGCGAAGGTCATTAAGGCCGAATATCAATGTCCTTTTCTGCCGCACAGCCCATTGGAACCCATGAATTTCTTTGCACACGTACGAGAGGATGGCGTTGAGCTCGTTGGGCCTACACAAACACCCGAGCGTGCACGCACCGAAGTTGCCAAACTTACCGGCATTGCCCCAGAAATAATTACCGTTGAGATTACACGTCAGGGAGGCGGATTTGGTCGCAGGCTATCAGCAGACTTTGTTATTGAAGCAGCCCACGTTTCAAAACTTGTGAAAGCGCCTGTAAAAGTGGTTTGGACGCGCGAAGACGACATGACTGGCGGCACTTACCGCCCCGCAGTGCGTTATCGCTTCGAAGCAGCTTTGGATAAAAACGGCACAATGATCGGTTATAAATTGCGCGGCGTTGGAATGAACTCAGGTAACTCCACACGCGAAGACAATTTCCCGTCCGGATCGGTTGATAACCTGCTAATCGACTCGGTTGAGCATAAATCACCCATTACAACAGGTCCCTGGCGTGCACCGATCACAAACTTCCTGGCCTATGCAGAGCAGTCTTTCCTGGACGAAGTGGCAGAAGCAGCAGGAAAAGATCCGGTTGCATTCAGGCTTGAACTACTTGAAAAAGCCAAAAAATCGCCGGTTAATGCCATCAAATATGATGTCGATAGAATGATCGCGGTGATCAAACTGGCGGCTGAAAAAAGCAACTGGGGCAAAAAGAAAGGTGTTTTCCAGGGATTCAGCGTTTACTTTTCACACAGGTCATATGTTGCGCAAGTAGGGGAAATTGTCATGCAAAAAGGCAAGCCTGTATTGAAAAATGTAATTGCAGCAGTCGATTGCGGAATTGTGATCAATCAAAGCGGTTCATTGCAGCAGGTTAGGGGCGGAGTTGTTGACGGATTGGGCCATGCAATGTATGGTAACATGACATTCAAAGACGGTGCGCCGGATCAAAGCAACTTTAATGGCTTCCGCCTGATCAGGATGAACGAAATCCCGGAAGTGGATGTCCATTTTGTTAATAATGGCATTTCTCCGACGGGTTTGGGCGAACCGGCCTTACCGCCTGCTGGTGGTGCAATGGCCAATGCTTTCTATAAAGCGACAAAGCAAAGGCTGCGTAATCAGCCATTTGTGAATGAAGAGGTCTTCAAAGGCATATCATAGTTTTTTTATTGCACCTGCATTTATAATATAATTCAGACAGTAAGAGAAAATGTCCGGCGGCATTTTTTATCTTACTGTCTTTTATTTAGTCCCTAATCATTCCTGAACCATTCACATGAAGAAAGTCATACTGCTCATTGCATCTATATGCTTGTTTGTCACCGCATTCAGGCTGGCCGATTTTCCAGAGGCAAAAATTTCTAACGGCATTATCAGTGCAAAGCTGCTTTTACCCGACGGTAATACGGGATATTATCGCGGCACCCGTTTTGATTGGGCTGGCCAGGTCGAAAGCCTGGATTACAAAGGACATTCCTATTTCGGTCAATGGAACAGCACATATGATCCTAAATTGCATGATGCCATTATGGGACCGGTTGAGGAATTTGTCGCCCTTGATTTTGATGCAGTCAAACCAGGTGAAACGTTTGTGAAAATTGGCGTAGGCACATTGGTAAAACCCGATGACAAGAAATATGCGTTTGCAACAAACTATGAAGTGAAAGATGCAGGCAAATGGACGGTCGACAAAAAGAGCGATCAGGTAACATTTACGCACACGCTGAAAGACGCGACGGGATACGGCTATGTTTATACAAAAACATTGAAGCTGGTAAAGGGAAAACCGCAACTGGTTTTAGAGCACAGCCTTAAAAATACCGGCACAAAAGAAATTAAAACAAGCACCTACAATCACAATTTTTTCATGATTGATAAGGAGCCAACCAACGAAAATATCAGGGTCGTATTCCCTTTTGATGTCAGTGGCGAAGGAGCTGGTTTCGGAACGATCATCAATGCAAAGGACAAAACACTCAGCTATTCCAGGCCAATGGGAAAAGGCGATCAGGTGTTCAGTAGCGGTTTGAAAGGCTTTGGCCCGACTGCGAAAGATTATGACATTCGCATCGAGAACATTAAAACGTCCGCCGGTGTTAGGATAACGGGTGATAAGCCTTTGGAAAAACTGGTTTACTGGGCCTGCCCAACCACTTCGTGTCCGGAACCTTACATTCAAATAAGTGCAAAGCCGGGTGAAGAAACAAAATGGAATATTAATTATGAGTTCTACACTTTTTAAACCAGCCGGTCTTTAATTTCGCACACTTCATTGATACATTAAATGGGATCGCATAAACATCTGGATAAAGCGTCGGCAGCGGGGCTTCTCGTTGCATTAGGAATTATTTTTGGGGATATCGGCACCTCGCCGCTTTATGTGATGCAAGCCATTATTGGCAAAGAAGCAATTTCAGCCGAGGTTGTCTATGGAGCGGTCTCCTGTGTTTTCTGGACGCTGACACTTCAAACTACATTAAAATATGTAATCCTCATTCTCCGCGCCGATAACAAAGGTGAAGGCGGAATTCTCGCATTATACGCCTTAGTGCGTAAAAATGCGACATGGCTCACGGTCCCTGCCATTATCGGTGCCAGTACATTGCTGGCAGATGGGATTATTACGCCGCCCATTTCCGTATCGTCTGCGGTAGAAGGTCTGAAAATCCTTTATCCTAATATTGAGACCATCCCGATCGTCATCGGCATTCTCACACTGCTTTTCATCATTCAGATATTTGGTACAACCATAGTGGGACGTGCTTTCGGACCTGTTATGATGATTTGGTTCGTAATGCTGGCCGTATTAGGCCTGTATCAGGTGAGTGGCCATTTGGAGATCCTCAAATCGTTGAATCCCTATTATGGCTATCAGTTACTGGCAAATCATCCCGGCGGATTTTGGATGCTTGGAGGAGTTTTTCTCTGCACAACCGGTGCCGAAGCATTATACAGCGATCTGGGACATTGCGGGCGTGGTAACATTCGTATCAGCTGGGTTTTCGTAAAGACCTGCCTGATACTCAATTATTTTGGTCAGGGTGCATGGCTGATAGCCAATTCAGGAACATATCTGAATGGCAAAAAGCCATTTTTCGAAATGATGCCCGACTGGTGGCTGCTGCCAGGGATTGCGATTGCAACCATGGCTGCTGTAATTGCCAGTCAGGCGCTGATTAGCGGATCATTTACACTGATATCAGAAGCAATCCGTCTCAATTTCTGGCCCAAAGTGCGATTGGTTTACCCAAGTGATCAAAAGGGACAACTATATGTGCCAAGTGTCAACTGGCTTTTGTGGGCTGGCTGCGTGGGGATTGTCCTTTATTTCAAGGAATCTTCGCATATGGAAGCCGCATATGGGCTGGCCATTACGATGACCATGATCATGACCACCATATTAATGTCGGTGTATTTGTATGTTCATAAGGTTCCTAAATGGTTGCTTGCAATCTTTATCGTGGTTTATTTGGCGATTGAAGGTGCTTTTCTGGCTGCAAACCTGCTCAAATTCACACACGGCGGATGGGTTTCACTGCTGCTGGCGACGGTCATTGGATTGGTGATAACCGTTTGGTTGAAAGCTTATTTTATCAAATTGAGGCTCACCGAATTTGAAAGTTTGGAAAAATACATTGGCCCGCTGCGTGAGCTCAGCAATGACATCAGTATACCAAAATATTCAACACACCTGATTTTCATGTCGAACGCATCACATGAATCGGAAATTGAAAATAAGATCATTTATTCCATTTTTTATAAGCGCCCTAAACGAGCTGATATCTATTGGTTTGTACATGTTGAAACAACCGATGAGCCCTATACGATGGACTATCACGTTAACATTATGGCAGAAGACGACGTGATTAAAGTGACATTCAGATTAGGTTTCCGGATCGAGCAGCGTATTAACCTTTTTTTCAGAAAAGTGGTTGAGGATATGGTCGTTAATAAAGAAGTGGACATTACCAGCCGTTACGAATCGCTGAACCGGCAGAACATTACCGGCGACTTCCGTTTCATTGTTCTCGAGCGTTACCTGTCACTTGAAAATAACCTGCCTTTTACCGAAGAAGTAATCATGAAAATCTATTTCGCCATTAAAAGCATTACAACGTCGGAAGACAAGTGGTTTGGCTTGGATAGTAGTGCGGTTAAAGTCGAGAAGGTGCCACTGGTTCTTACGCCAAGTGAAAAAATCCGAATGAAAAGGATATATAGCTAGTAAATTATCAGTCGAATTACTTCGTCTCTTAGAAAATTACTTAATTTTTGTTCCAACATGCTCATAATTGGAATTTTGGGTAAGACAATGCGCATTTTGTGGATAAGTAATTTATAACTAAGAAGATACCGGCCTGTCTAACTAACTGGGATGCTTAAAAAATGGCCCTGTTCAGCCTTAAACAGGCAATCACTGAAATCTGTTTTGCAATACAAATTTCTGGTTTTTGGGAATAGTTTTGGATGTAACTGAATGTATCAGACCATCAACATCTAAACTGAACTGAAAATGAGAACGTTAAAAACATTTATTATAGTAGCAGCATTGACGGCTTCCGCCGCGGGCTATGCGCAAACAGTCCCTACGACACCAACGTCACCGACACAGCCACAGAGCGTGCCGACGCAGGATCCTACAACAACGAACCCGGCATCGACCAATCCGACAACTGAGAAAAAAGCCGAATTCAACTCGCCGCAATCGCCGGTAAGGCCATCCAACACGCCTTCGGAAGATACGCTGATTAAAGACCAGCAGACTTCCGGCGCCATAATAAAGGATTCACTTATGCCCGCAGACAAAAAAGCGGAAAAAATGAACCGTAAAAAAAATAAAAAAGCGGCAAATGAAGCGGAATCGAACGCAACAGAAACTGTCACCGATCCTAACAAGAAACCTTAACCATCAACATTCCTTAAAGCCAAAATGCCCGGAACAGAAATTCCGGGCATTTTAATTCACTTCGCAATCGCTTTATGGTCGGAAAACGAATGTCACTGCAGGCTCAGTAATGTGCAACTTCGGGTATTGCCGGTTCCAGTTCCGATTCGGGAAATGGTTGGGTCACAACAGCTTTGTTTTCATTGACCCATGTGCACCACACTTTCCCGTTGTAAGCTCTTTTGGTTGTAGGCGTTGAGTTTCCGTTGCCATAAGTTACAGTCTCTACAATTTGATATTCGTCAACTTGCATAATCCGGGATCCGTTTTTTTCCTTCACCCAGTCGTCCTTCATATAATTTAATGTGACCATAGGTTTATGTGTTTACTATTTGGCGGATTTAAATTTTTGTGCCAAAATTTAAATTCCCAAGTGCCGTAAATATGAGATTTTAAAATGTAGTACAAATAAGTAGAATTATTTATACAAAAAAAGCTGGCAAGGCTTTTTTAACGTAGAATTTTAAAGTAGAATTTATTTATCGGACATACTCGACAATCCTTTTCATTGCCTATAGCGTATATTGGCGCATGGATAATATTATTTAAATATATTTTAGGATAATCTAAATCTGCGAATTATGACAAAGGGAAACATTAGAAAAACAGTTTTGTCTTTAAGTAATGAGACCTTCAAACATTATCTGTTACTTCGTTATGTAAACGATTCGGCCGATCCCAAATGGAAACGACTGAGCTTTGTTTCAACAGAATTGATAGGCCCCGAAGTTTGGATACAACTTCACAACTACGCGCGCGCCGATGTGGAAAGCCAGGGCGGAAGGCTGATTGGCTACGAGCTGGTAGACGAAAAACTCGTGAGGCATGACAGCATCAATTCAGATGCGTGGCCTGCAAATTGGATGTGGGTAATTCAAAAACGAGACAATTAGTATGCCGCACCTCAACTTCATCTGTTACTAATAAAGGGACTTCTGCAGGTCCCTTTATTTATGACCAGTTTCATGTGAACTTTAAGGTTTGCTTTTCGCCTGCACCTTTTTAGCGATGATTTTCCTGATGGATTCGAGCAGTCTTTCCCGAAAGATAAAACAGAGCGAAAATAGAACTAATGTAAAGCCAAGCAGGACTACAAAGCCAAGATAATCGCTATGAAAGGCGTTATTTAAAAAATGACCTATCAAAACAACCACGGTAATCACGATCATAAACACAATGACAGCTGCAAAAGCATAATAAGAAAAAGGCGCCGTAAATTCTGCAATCTTCGCCTTGATCTCCGCCCTGATCGCATTCAACTTGTCATCAATAAATTGGGTGACAGTGTCCATCATTTTGTGTGTGACCTCCTTTGGACTAAATGTCTGCGAGTCCGCTTCTTTTGTCATATCTGCCGGGTGGTCCTGTTCCATTTCCTTTCTTACCATCAATACTGCATGCTCATTGGGCGATATGCCAACACCGTCCGTCTTTGCATAGACTTTTGTGAATTCGGCTCCAAAGTATAGTATGATGGATGAATAATAGACCCAGGTCAGCAGGATCACGATGGAAGCGGATGCACCATAAGTTGCGCCCAGATCCTGTTTGCCCAGATAAAAGCTGATCGCAAACTTACCAATAGCAAAAAGTACGGCGGTGAAAGCAGCACCGACAATGCATTCCTTCCAGCGCACATGGCCATCGGGCAATATTTTAAATATGACGGAAAAAAGCGCAGTAATAATCACCATCACCACGACGACATTCAACACGGAGAAAAAGATAACAGACACTTCCGAAAAGTAACGTTCCAGCCGTGTACTCATAAGGTCGACCAATGTGTTCACACCGAGCGAAACAATGAGCAGAAATCCCAGCGTAATGATGATCGAAAAGGAAAGCAGCCTGTTTTTAAGATATTGTAGCCAACCTTTCTTCGGTTTTGATTTAATAGACCATATATAATTGATCGAATCCTGGATTTCTGCAAAAACCCCCGTAGCACCAATCAGCAGCGTAATGATCCCGACTGTGGCTGCAACGCCCGACTTATTGGAAAGCTCTGCATTTTTAATCAGTTCCTGCAATTGCGAGGCAGCCTCCTTGCCCACGAGCCCGCTTATTTGCCCAAACAGCTCTCCCTGGAATGCCTCCTTACCAAACACAATGCTCACGATGGAGATGATCACCAGCAGCATGGGAGCAAGGGAAAATATGGTATAATAAGATAATGCAGCGCTCAATTTGAGGCAGTTATCTTCCATGAACTCAGAAAAGCTGTCCTTGAAAAGCGCCAATACGAATTTTGGCCGTGATGTAGTGATGTTCATAGTAAAGCGTGCTATCTGTTAAACGCCAACCATTGATAAATATCCATGCCAGTGAAATGATCGGGCGTTGCGGGTATGATTTTTAAAGAGAGGCTCATTAAATTCATCAACTAATCATTCAGATCATGAAAAAGTTAATAGCAAGCTTCATATTCGTTTTCGCCATCACATCCGCAGTTTATGCGCAAACGACCACGCAATCGACCAATCCTAAACAGCAGGGGACTGCAACGGCAGACAGCAGTAAGGCGGGTGGCAAAAATGAGGGGACTGATACGCAGGGAACAACCCAGGGCGCAAACCATGAAATAGGAAATGATAAAGCCACGCAACCGGGTAAAGCCGGACAGGTCAATGGTTCCAATGCAACCAGTGGAACGGGGAAAGAAGGGAATGAAGCCAAAGGCAAACCCAATGCTACAAAAATGAATAAAGGAGATGCTTCGCTGAAAAAAGACGATAAATCAGCATCTAAGAAGGAAAATTAATTATCAATAACACTCTGGGTAAATGGTCTGTCTCAAAAGGCAGGCCATTTTTTATACGCGTGACGTCGATTCCCGCACGATCAGCTCACCGGAAAGAACGACTTCTTCACCGATGAAAGTGCTCTTTTTAATGTGGGTCAGCAACAATTCGCAGCTCTTGCGGCCAATTTCGTAAGCAGGCTCGGCCACAGTCGATAAGGTAGGGGAAATGATCTCACAAATCGGATCATTGGTAAAACCAATAACGCCTACTTCGGCTCCGATACGGATATTTTTACGTTTTAAAGCCACCATTGCACCAATCGCCTTCCGATCATTCACAGCGAAAATCGCGTCAGGCGTTTTTAGGTTTTCGGTAAATAATTGCGCAACATCCGATTCACCATCTTTCTGGGAAAATCCGGAATAAACGACCCATTTGTTGTCAAGTGCAAGGTTATGGTCTTGTAAGGCATCCTGATAGCCGCGAAGCCGGTTCTCAGTCAGGAAAACGCCTTTTGGGCCCGTGATATGCGCTATTTTTTCGTACCCTTTTTCAATAAGGTGTTTCACAGCCTGGTATGCGCCGTTATAATCGTCCTGCATCACTTTTGAAATATTAATCTCCTCAGGCACCCGATCGAAAAATACAACGGGAAGCCCGTCATCGATCAATTCCTGGAAATGTTTGCAGGCGTCCGAAGGTGAAGAAACACACGCCAGCAAACCATCCAGGCTGCTCAGCGAAAGATCGTAGACAATCTTTTTTTCCAGCTCGGGCGAATCGTTGGTAATGTATAAAATGATGTTATAACCCTTACTCTGAGCCACTTCCTGAATGCCGGTGATCACGGTCGAAAAATAATAATTGGTGATGGCAGGGATAATGACACCGATCTTATGCGTGCTGCTTTTCACCAGGCCCGTGGCATTGAAATTGGGCTTATAGTGCATTTCTTCAGCCTTTTCCAGCACCAGCTTCCGCGTCTGCGGGCTCACGTCATAGGCATCCCGCAAAGCCCTCGAAACAGTGGCGACCGATATGCCGAGCGCTTTTGCAATGTCCTTGATTGTGGCGAATCTGCGCATGGGTTCAGGTGCTGAAAGCAGGAAAAAGGAACGGTGATTTCGATAACGTTCTCGTTAATAATTAACTGGAATGTCCGAGATAGCTGATCGAATCCTTGTAAAATTGTAAGTATATCAAACTAAACCCATGAAAAAAAGAGATTTCCTTAAACTTACCGGGTTGAGCAGCATCGGATTGCTGAATTCCGGTTACGCAAATGCTAGCCCGCTCGATCTTCCTGCAAAGGTTATCCCGGCAGCCCCTAAGTTCAACATGAGTGGTTATGCTGCACCGAAAATAGAAACCGTTCGCATCGGTTACATTGGACTTGGCAACAGAGGAGGCGGAGCCATTCAACGGATAAAAAAGCTCGAAAATGTGCAGGTAACGGCCCTTTGTGACATCAGGACAGAAAAAGCGGAGCAAGCGAAAAAAACCTTTGAAGGCACAGGCCACAATCCCAAAGTCTATTCCGGGACAGCCGATGCCTGGAAAAAAATGTGTGAGCAGGAAAATCTCGACCTGATTTACATATGCACGCCCTGGAACCTGCACGCGCCTATGGCTAATTACGCCATGGAACACGGCAAACATGCGGCCGTAGAAATTCCGGCTGCAACAACGGTTGACGATTGCTGGAAACTCGTTGAAACCTCGGAAAAAACGAAGAAGCATTGCATGATGCTCGAAAACTGCTGCTATGATTTTTTTGAATTGCTAACCCTTAATATGGCCAGACAAGGCTATTTCGGCGAAATTATTCATGCTGAGGGCGCATATATACACGATATTTACGATTCATTTTTTGATAAGTCCAAACGTTTTGATCTCTGGCGTTTAAAAGAAAATCAGCGCAACGGTAACTTGTATCCAACTCACGGTTTAGGCCCGGTGGCACAAATCATGGACATTAACCGCGGCGATAAAATGGATTACCTCGTAAGCATGGCCAGCAATGATTTCATGCTGCAGGCCCGTGCCGAAAAGCTGGCTGCCGAAGATCCGGAATTCAAACAATTCAAGGGAAAGACATTCCGGGGAAATATGAACACGACAACGATCCGGACTGCAAAAGGCAAAACGATCATGCTGCAACACGACGTAACCTCTCCCCGCGTTTACTCCCGGTTGCATGTGATCAGTGGCACAAAAGGATCCGCACAAAAATATCCATTGCCGGAAGGAGGCCCTGCCGGAGGCCCGGAAGGACGCATTGCACAAGGTCATGAATGGCTGAAAGACGCGGAATTTAAGGCATTGGAACAAAAATACCAGCCTGAAATTGTAAAAAGAATAGGCGAGCTGGCGAAGAAAGTAGGCGGGCACGGAGGCATGGATTTCCTGATGGACTGGCGCCTGATCGACTGTCTGAGAAACGGCTTACCACTTGACCAGGACGTTTATGATGCCGCTTCATGGAGCGTAATCTCGCCATTGAGCGAATGGTCTGTTGCTCATCGTTCCAATTCCATAGATATTCCTGATTTCACGGCCGGGGCCTGGAAATCCAACAAGCCCGTCGACATTGCGCTTTCGCAAGGCGGAAATACGGGTGTGAAATCGTAATTTTTTTAATAAAAATCTTAATCAAGATCAGATTATAATGAAAGTTGTTATTTCGGATACTAAGCAAGAGTTGGGAATTAAGGCTGCAAAGCTTGCGGCAGAACTGATGCGCAAAACCATCGCAGAAAAAGGTTTTGCAAACATCATTCTTGCCACAGGAACCAGCCAGTTTCAAACTTTGGAACAATTAATTAAAGAAGAAAATATCGATTGGGGAAAAGTAACCATGTTCCACCTCGACGAATTCATTGACCTGCCGTTAGCACATGCAGCAAGTTTCAGGAAATATCTGAAAGAGCGCTTTTTAAATAAAGTGTCGGCATTAAAAGCCGTTCACCTTATCAACGGCGAAGGCGACATTAAGGAAGAAATCGCTAATTTGAACAGCATTATCAGTCAGCACCCGATCGACGTGGCCTTGGTGGGCATTGGCGAAAACGGGCACTTGGCATTTAATGATCCGCCGGCGGATTTTGAAAATGTAAACCCTTATCACGTTGTCAACCTGGACGAACCTTGCCGAATGCAACAAATGGGCGAAGGCTGGTTCGGCTCACTGGACGAAGTTCCGTTGCAGGCGATCAGCATGACGGTGAAGCAGATCATGAAGTCCCGATACATTGTCTGCTCCGTGCCGGATGAACGTAAGGCGCTGGCTGTTAGGAATAGTCTGTTGCAGGAAGTAAGTAACATTTACCCGGCGAGCATTTTGCAAAATCACGCGCACTGCACTTTTTTCCTCGACAAAAGCTCTGCATCCCTGCTGCCAGAAAAAGTAGTTGCCTAACCTGAATATAATATGAAACCTGAAAATCCGGAGGAAAATAACGAAAGGCGGGAATTTTTGAAAACGTCATTGACTGCTATGGCAATTCCTTTTAGCTTTAATGTGAATGCAATATCAAATTTTATCCCGATGGAAAACATAGTTTCTGAAAACGCGCAATTACCGGACAAAAGCATTATTGGCGATTATGGAAGCTGGGCAGCCTCCTTACTGAAACCTGTTCCGCCGCTGTCGTTCAGGGATCCCAAATGGAAGGATTTGACCGCCTGGAAAAAAGAAGCGTACGAAAAGGCGCAGGAACTGATCGCCAGCCCGCCAAAATCGCCCTTGCCGAAGGTTACGGTGGATAAGAAATACATTTACGACGGCCTGGAAATCGAGGAAATTTCCTGGCAGCTGCCTTATGGACGCAAAACGCAGGCAGTTGTGTTGAAACCTCAAGGCGCAACCAAGCCGCTTCCGGCGATTCTGGGCTTGCATGATCATGGCGGGAAAAAGTATTTTGGTTATAGAAAAATCGTCAAAACATCCGACGACCAGCATCCGCTTCTTGTGGAGCACCGGAATAGCGATTATAGCGGAATTCCGTGGGCTAATGAAGTTGCCAAGCGCGGATATGTGGTGCTGGTGCATGACACGTTCACCTTCGGGAGCAGGCGCGTCATGTATGAGGACGTAGCTGGGTTGGATTGGGGCGACGTAAGCACGGCTGGTAAATCAGACAAAGACCCGGAGAAAAGTGAGAACATTGAAGCCTATAACCAATGGTCTGGCGCCCATGAACATGTAATGTCCAAGTCGCTTTTTAGTGCGGGCACAACCTGGCCGGGCGTTTTTCTGGCAGAGGATCAGATCGCGCTGGATATTTTAGAACAGCGTCAGGACGTGGATCCGCAACGTATAGGGTGTGGCGGTTTGTCGGGCGGTGGTCTGCGGACGGTTTATCTGGGCGGAATGGACCCACGTGTTAAATGTGCAGTATGTGTCGGCTTTATGACAACCTGGACGGATTTGATTTTAACCAAATCCGTAACCCACACATGGATGACTTACACACCGCTTTTACCTAAATATCTTGATTTTCCGGAAATCCTGGGGCTGCGTGTTCCGTTGCCGACATTGGTTCAGAACAATAATCAGGACGAGCTCTACACGCTGCCCGAGATGAAAAAGGCGGATAAAGTTTTAGGAGATGTTTATGCCAAAGCGGGTGCCAAAGATAAATATCTGGCCAAATTTTACGACGGCCAACACAAGTTTGACGCCGCTATGCAAAAAGATGCATTTGACTGGTTTGATAAGTGGCTTAAATGAATTAAAAACTACCAAATCTCGCACCCTGATCATTATATACGGAAATCGCAAAAATTGTTTACATTTACGGGCACGTGCCCGTAACCAATTGTATCAATCATGGCAGCTCAATCCAATTCCCGCAGACAATTTATTGCAACCGGCCTGACTGCAGCAGGCTTGTCGGTCATCAGTAACCCGCTTTTTGCAGCGCGGCCGAAAGCTGCTGATAAGATACGCCTGGGCATTATAGGCACGGGTTCCAGGGGAGCCGGCTTATGCACATTGATCAAGGAAATGCCTGACATTGCGCTGGTTGCGTGCTGCGACACCATTCCTGAGAATCTGCAAAAAGGTTTAAGCCTGGCTGAAAAAGGAGCAAAAGGTTACTCCGATTATCGCAAATTACTGGACGACAAAAGTCTTGACGCGGTTATTATTGCAACACCGCTTTACCTGCACTATCCCATGGCTGTTGCAGCGATACAAGCAGGAAAGCACATTTATTTGGAGAAGTCAATGACCTACGACATTCCGCAGGCCATTGATCTGGTCAAAAAAGTGAATGCTTCAAAGCTGGTTTTTCAAATTGGATACCAGTATCGTTACTATGGTTTGTATCATCGGGTTAAGGAAATTATCAAGGAAAACTGGCTTGGAAAAATTACCCATTTTGAATGTCAGTACAACCGCAATTCCAACTGGCGTTTCCCGGTAAAGGATCCGAAAATGGAGCGCCAGATCAATTGGAGAATGTATCGCGAGTATTGCGGCGGGCCACTTTCGGAGCTTTGCGCACATGAAATTGATGTAGTGAATTACCTGGTCGACAGCCACCCTTTGAAAGTAGTCGGGCTGGGCGGTATTAATTATTGGAAAGATGGCCGGGACACTTATGACAACATCAGGACAGTTTATGATTATCCCGGCGGCGTAAAAGCAAGCGTGACTTCTGTGCTTTCCAATGCTTATAATGGTTACAGTATCAGGATCTTAGGCGATAAAGCAACCGTAGAAATCCTCAGGGACAAAGCATACATTTACACTGAAAGCACGAATAATGCCAAAGGAACAGTGGACGGCGTTACAGGGGCAACATTGGCAGTGACCACGCAGGGAAAAGGCGTGGAAGTGGCTTATGGCAAGGCCGGTGAAGAAAGCCTGGAACCAACTGTTTATGCTTTGCAGGATTTTGTAAAATGCATTAAGGATAAAAAGCAGCCCATTTCCAATGTCGAAACCGGCCGCGACGGTTCCATAGCGATCCATATGGGTAATGCAGCCGCGGATACGGAAGCCGTACAGATCTGGAAACCTGAATATTCGGTCTGAGCCATGCGGCTTTTGCATTATATAAACCCTTTGTTTGCAGGCATAACCATTTTGGTTTTGTCTGCTTTTTGCATTAAAAACCCTTTTGAAAGCAAGAATACCAAGCGCTTCCAAATTGAAGGCTTGGCTCAGGGAACGACTTATAGCATCACTTATTACAGCGATTCCGAATCAGTGAAAAAGCCCCGGATCGACAGTATTTTCAGTGAGCTCGATCAGTCACTTTCGATTTATAATCCAAACTCTATCATTAGCCAGTTTAATGAATCCGATGCTGGCGTGGAAATTGACAAGCACTTCTACAATGTTGTCAGGAAATCGCTGGAAATCCACAAAGCAACTGACGGCGCATTTGACATAACGGTTTATCCGCTTGTTCGCGCCTGGGGTTTTGGAAATGAGCGGGTTAGCATCATTCCAGACTCTGCGGAAATTCAATCCTTAATGCCTTGTATTGGATCTGAAAAGCTCCGTTTAAGCCACAGCCGCCTTGAGAAAAGTTTACCGTGTGTTAAAATCGATGTAAATGGCATTGCACAGGGTTATAGCGTGGATGTAATGGCTGACTTTCTGGAATCGAATGGGATAACAGATTATTTGGTAGAAATAGGAGGAGAAATCAGGGTTAAGGGGAAAAAGCATCCTGAAAATACGCCTATGTCCATCGGAATCGAAACGCCATCCGAAAATGCTTTTTCGTCCACAGGCATCCGGCAAGTGATCCAGGTTCCCGCGGGCGCAGTCACGACATCGGGCAGTTACCGTAACTTTCGAAAAGTCGGTTCCCGACGGATCTCGCATATTATCGATCCGAAAACAGGCTATTCTGCCTCCACGGAAATCATTAGCGTGACCGTTATTGCAAAGGATGCCATCACTGCGGATGGTTATGACAATGCATTGCTTCTCATGGGTTTAAAGCATTCCATGAAATTGATGAAAAAGCATAAAAACCTGCATGCTTATTTCATTTACCAAAAACCGGACGGCTCCATTGCCGATACAACCACTGCCGGATTCTCAAAATTTTTGAAGCCTTAAAGGGAAGCTGTTTTCACTTATTTAGTGCTGAAAGTCGCATTCTTAAATTTCGAGAACGTTAACGGTAACGTTCTCGCTACTATTTTCTGCAAATATCATGGAACCAGAATGAATTCATTGTAACATTGTTCTGCCTCCAAATTAAATTCTGACTAACGGCGAAATGCAAGTTTAAAATTTCACAATACTCAATTGTGAAGCAGAATTGCTATGCAAAAAATTTGATAACCAAACTCTTATGAAACCAAAATTACGACAGAAGAAATTCCTGAGAATCTGTATGATGCTGGCCTTATTCACAGTCCCGGCGTGGCTGCAACCGGCCTGGCTTCATGCGCAGGACCTGAAAAACATTTCAGGCAATGTAATCGATAGCGTCACCACGGTCGGGTTACCGGGCGTTTCGGTTATTGTAAAAGGAACGCAACGCGGAACCACAACGGATGCCGAAGGCCGTTTCATGATCCAGGCGGGCAGTGCGGAAGTGCTCACTTTCAGTTTTGTAGGTTACAATTTGAAAGAAATTCCCGTGGGGACAAAATCGGTCATTGAAACGACGCTGCAACCGAGCGTGAATGCATTGGACGAGCTGGTTGTGGTCGGTTACGGCACCATGAAAAAAAGTGATTTAACCGGTGCAGTGATCCGGGTGGATGCCAAAACATTCAAAAATCAGCCTATGACCCAGCTTACAGACATGCTAACCGGGACAGTTGCCGGGTTCAATGCGAATCAGGGACCAACAGCCGCGGGTGGGAGCTCGTTGCAGGTGAGAGGGCCAAAATCGCTGAATGCATCCACGAATCCAATGGTCGTGATGGATGGTGTGATCTTCAATGGCAGCGTCGCGGACATTAATCCGGCTGACATTGAAACGATGGACATTCTGAAAGACGCCAGTTCGGCGGCAGTGTTTGGAGCGAGGGCAGCGGGAGGAGTAATTCTCATCACAACCAAAAAAGGCGCAACCGGAAAGCCGGTCATTAATTTTTCTGTAAATGTCGGGATTACGGAAACGACCAATGATTTCAAGCCTTTCGATAAGGACGGATATCTCACATTCAGAAGGGATTTACTCAAAGCCACCAACCCGAACAATCCGCCGTTTTACTATGATAACCCCGCCCAATTACCGGCTGGCGTCACCATTGAGCAATGGCGGAATGCGAGCAATAATCCGCAAACGGACAACACCCAGGAATGGCTCGGACGTCTTCGATTTTTTCCCATTGAAACAGAAAATTACCTTGCAGGGAATTCGGTGGATTGGTATAATGAGGTCATCCGGAAAGGAAAACGACAGAATTACGATATAAGCATTGGTGGTGGTTCGGACAAAGTAACTTATTATTGGTCATTAGGTTATCAAAACAATGAAGGCGTTTTGCGCGGCGACAAGTTCTCCACGATCCGGTCAAGATTGAATGTGGATTTCAAAGTGGCCGACTTCCTGAATGTGGGCGTAAACACGCAGTTTGCCGACCGGGACGAGAGCGCTGTGACGGCAAATTTGGGCCAAATGTTCATTATGAGCCCGTATGGGTCCATGTTTGAAGATAATGGCGACGTTTCCTGGTATCCAAACAGTTTTGCAACGGCTAATCCGCTAATCAATTACTTTGGGCAGGAGAAGATGAGAAAGATTAACACATTGTTTGCTTCTATCTATGCGAAGATCAAACTGCCGTTTGGTTTTGACTATAAAATCTCCTTCCAGCCACGTTACGAAACGCTGAAAGATTACAGTTTCTGGTCTTCGAAAACGCTGGACGGAGGTTCTACGCGCAGCAATGGTTACGGGACGCGGGACGATTCTTCCACTTATGAATGGATTTTAGATAACCTGCTGCATTGGAACAAAGAATTCGGCCCACACCGGTTTGACCTTACATTGCTTTACAGCTCCGAGCGTAACCGTGGTTGGGCCTCAACAATCAGCAACCAGACTTTTGTACCCAATCAGAATCTTGGATTTCATGGCCTGCAATATGGGACCAATCCTGCATTACTGACCAACGACACACAGATTACCGGTGACGCCGCCATGGCCAGGCTTAATTATACATTGCTGGATAAATACCTGATCACGGCCTCCGTTCGCAGAGATGGTTTTTCGGCCTTTGGAACGAAACAACCGAGAGCAACTTTTCCGGCAGCAGCAATTGCCTGGAAAATTTCGGAAGAGAAGTTTTTTCACCTCGATTTTATTAGCCAAATGAAGCTCCGCGCTTCCTGGGGTGTGAATGGTAACCGGGATATAGGCGCTTACTCGGCACTTGCACAACTGCTTTCGACCCAATATTACGATGGTTCCAATGTGCAGGTTGGTGTTTACAACAATTCGCTGGCAAATCCGGATCTTGTCTGGGAAAAAACGCGCTCCATTAACCTGGGAATGGATTTGAGTTTGCTCAAAAACCGTGTGGACCTGAGTATGGAATATTACGATATGACCACTACGGATTTGTTAATGAACCGGTTGCTGCCAGAAATTACAGGTTTCAAAAACATTACATCCAACCTGGGTGAATTAGGCAACAAAGGTTTTGAAATGACCGTAAACACCATTAATACGGAGAAACGGAATTTCAGCTGGCGGTCGAGCGTGGTTTTTTCATTCAATAGAAACAAAATCAAGCGGCTTTTTGGCGATTACGAGGAGAAAACGGTGGATGGGAAAACCGTCAGCACCGAATTGCCCGATTATTCTAATGAATGGTTTCCCGGTCAGGCATTGGATCGCGTCTGGAACTACGATGTGACAGGAATCTGGCAATTGAATGAAAAAGAAGCAGCCGAAGCCTACAAGTTGCAACCCGGCGATTTCAAGGCCACGGACGTGGATGGAAACGGCAAATATGAGGCCCTAGCAGACAAAATGTTCATCGGTTATCGCCAGCCCCGTTTCCGGGTTGGGCTTAGAAATGAATTTACTTTCCTTAAATATTTCTCGGCATCTGTGTTTTTGCGAGGCGAGTTTGGCCATATGGCGCCGTTTCAGGAAGGGCTGCGTTCGGGCGGATCTGACACTTACGACCGGAGAAATACCAATGATTTTCCTTACTGGACGCCTGAAAATGGCAATAACGAATACGCACGGCTCAACACCAACACGAACGTTTTCGGAGGGGGAATTCAAATTTACAAGCCGCTTTCTTTCGTCCGCATTCAGGATGTGAACCTATCCTATGCATTGCCGGGAGCAATTGCTGAGCGATTGAAATTGAGCAGCTTACGGGTATTTGCGTCTGGCCGAAACTTATACAGTTTTGACAAATGGCCTGGCTGGGACCCAGAATCCGTGAATGTGGCCATGCCCCGGAATTTTACGCTCGGTTTGAACCTGTCATTGTAAAAATCAAGAACCCCAAAATATCATGAAACGTCTTATTAACATATTCTTAGCGTCGGTTGTGCTGCTTCTGACTCAATCATCTTGCGAAAAAGATTGGCTTAAACCGGAACCGCTGTCTTTTTTTAGCCCCGAAAATGTATTTACCGACAAAGCAGGATTTGAATCTTTACTCATAACCATGCGCAAAGATCTCAAAACAGAAAATACAGGCACATTGTCCGAATCCACGATCATGCCAAACCTGACGATGGAATTCGCAGCATCGGATCTCGCCTCGCCGTGGTCACAGCTGGATTTTTACAATCTTACGCCCAACACCGACATGTATTATCGCTATTTATCGATGTTTACGGTTATTTATTCGTCCGTAAAAAATGCCAATGTTCTCATTTCCAGAATTGATGACATTGAATGGGCGTCTGATCAGGAGCGGAATGCAATATTGGCAGAGGCTTACTGGCACCGCGCTTACTGGTATTATCGTTTGATCAATTCCTATGGTGATGTGCCTTTTATCAATGAGGAAATCCAGGGTGCCAAGCTGGATTTCCGCACGCACAGCCGCTGGGCTATCCTGAATAAAATCCAGTCGGACGTGGAATATGCGGCGGAATGGTTGCCTATTGCCGCCAAACCCGGTGTGATTACAAAAGGCGCTGCCAATCATTTATTAACAAAAATTTACCTCGCCAACCTGCAATTTGACAAGGCCATTGAAGCAGCTACAAAGGTTATCAACGGCCCTTATGCTTTAATGAACCAGCGTTTTGGCCTGGATGCCGACAAAGCTTACCGCAACCTGATCTGGGATTTGCACCGCTCTAAAAATTTCAGCATTGCGCAAAACACAGAAACGATCCTGGCTTCCATCGACCGCTACGAAGCACCTCCGGGAGCACGCTCGGAAGGACTTTATACAATGCGAATGTACAATTGCCAGTATTTTCAACCGCAGGTTCTGGACAGTCAGGGCAAGCCGGGTATGGTAAGGAGCGGCCCTATGCTCGATTCGCTGGGTATTGGCAATGCAAATGTGCGGCTGACGGGTTACTATCAATACGATATCTGGGCTTATAAAGGCCAGACGTGGAAGAATACGACCGATTTGCGCAGAAGCGACATTAACTGGGTAGACAAGCATGAGTTGCGCTACAATAATCCCGCGTCTGTGGATTATGGGAAAGTGATCAACACCGCATTCCTGGCAAATCCGATCGACACATTCAAGCACGTGTACGCCATGCCGCATTACATTATGTACAACCCCATGGACGACAAGCTTGCGCGCACTGTAGGCGGCAATGGTGACTGGTATATTTTCAGGCTGGCAGAAACCTATTTGCTAAGGGCTGAGGCATATTATTGGAAAAATCAGCAGGCATTAGCAGCCGCCGACATCAACAAAGTCCGCGAACGCGCCAAAGCATTGCCCATTTCCGGCGGCGAGGTGACCATTGATTTTATCATGAATGAGCGCGCCAGGGAATTGTTCGCCGAGGAACCCCGTCACTCAGAACTGGTGAGAGTTTCCTATATTATGGCAAAATCTAACCTGGGCGGTTATAACCTGGCCAGTTTCAGCGAGAAAAATTTTTTCTACGACCGGGTGATGCACTACAATAATACTTACGAAAAGAAGGTGCAGCTGCTCGGTAACACTGCTAATATGGCCCCATTCCACGTTTTATGGCCCATCCCTTCGCTTGTGATTACTGCTAATACGAAGGGGGTGATCAACCAGAATGTGGGTTATGACGGCGCGGAGCGGAATGTGGAGCCGCTGATGACAATTGAATAAATGATGAAACAGGCTGACTCAGACATCCCGCCCCAAAAAAGCCTCATCGGTGAATACGGAACCTATTTCGCTAATTTGGCAGACAAACCCGCAAGCTTATCGTTCCGAAATGCCAATTGGAAAAATGTTGCTGATTGGAAAACAAAAGCCAGGGCGAAGGCAACCGAACTTCTTTCAGCGCCTGAAACGGGGAAGACAACCGTGGTTAAGATTGAAAAAAAATATGTTTACGATGGATTGGACATAGAAGAACTTTCGTGGCAGTTGCCTTACGGGAAGCCCACGAAGGCCATTTTTCTGAAACCGCAGGGAAGCACGAAGCCGTTGCCAGCCATTCTCGCGCTGCATGATCATGCGGGGAAAAAATACTTTGGCTTTCCCAAATTGGTCAAAACTTCTGATACGCAGCATCCGCTGATTGCGAAACATCAGACTGCGGTTTACAGCGGCAATGCCTGGGCTAACGACATTGCAAAGCGCGGTTATGCCGTGCTGGTGCATGACACATTCGCATTTGGAAGTCGAAGGGTTTTTTATGAAGACGTGAAAGGCCTGGATTACGGGCCATTGAAAACCGGGGATAAAACAGACGAAAAGCCGGACAACGAGGAGCATATTTTGGCTTATAATGAGTGGTCCAAAGAGCATGAGCATGTCATGTCCAAGTCGCTGTTTTGTGCCGGAACAACCTGGCCGGGCGTCTGTCTGGCTGAGGATCAGGCTGCATTGTCCGTTTTGAGTGCTCGTAAAGACGTTGACAGTGAGCGGATTGGCTGTGCCGGATTGTCGGGCGGCGGGGTGCGGACTGTTTATCTGGCCGGTTTGGACGACCGTATCAAATGCGCCGTTTGCATTGGATTTATGACCACATTCAAAGATCTCGTCATGAACCGATCTTACAACCACACCTGGATGACCTTTGCGCCGTTGCTGGCAAATTATATGGATTTCCCTGAAATACTGGGTCTGCGTGCTCCGTTACCCACTTTTGTACAGAACAACAACCAGGATGCATTGTTTACATTGTTGGAAATGAAGCAGGCGGATGACATGTTAAAGCAGGTTTTTGCCAAAGCGGGCTCATCTGAAAAGTATCGAGCAGGTTTTTACGACGGCCCTCATAAGTTTGATGCGCAAATGCAGGCCGATGCATTTGACTGGTTTGATCGATGGTTGCGGGGCTGAGATTGCAAGTCTCAAAAAACCGGGGAACCTCTACATTTTACAAGCCAATGCTCTTCAAAAAGCTATCCCGGTAATTTTGGCCGATCGGGATTTCTGTGCCATTAATAAAAACGCGGTTTCCCTCGATATGGCTGATTTTTGCCTTATTGATGATGAAAGAGCGGTGAATGCGAAGAAACAATGTTGCGGGCAGAAGCTCTTCAAAGCCTGAAAAAGTCATGGCCGGAGAAAGCGTGTTCCGGGTGGTGACGATTTTGGTATAATTTCCATTTGCCTCGGCATATAGCAGCTCATCGTGCTGGATTTTGTAGATTTTATCACCGGCTTTGATAAAAATATAGTCCGTTGTCTTATCATTATAAAGCTCCTGCACAGGCGGTTCCTGCAAATGTTCCAGCGCCTTGTCTACGGCAATAATGAAGCGTTCCAGGGAAAATGGTTTGAGCAAATAATCACAGGCAGCCAGGTCGAAAGCATCCACGGCATGTTCCTTATATGCTGTTGTAAAAATGACTTCCGGCTGTTTTTTGAGTGTTTTCAAAAATGCGATCCCGTCCATAACCGGCATATTAATGTCCAGAAAAAGGATATCGACTTTTTGTTGCTGCATAACCGTCTTCGCTTGCAATGCATTGCCGCATAATCCCACCACTTCCAGGTTATCCAGATGCCCGCAGTAGGTTTTCAGGATATCCCGCGCAATAGGCTCGTCGTCAACGATCAGGCAATTGAATTTTTGCATTGAATGGATTTCGTGAAAAGCATTTTACTTGTTTTTTAACCTCAAAACCACCTGATAAACAGTTTCTTCGTTTTTGATCGTAAGCTCATGTTCATTGGGATAAAGCAATTCCAAACGCTTATTTACGCTTGCAAGGCCAAACCCGCTGTGTTTTTCAACTACTGAAATTTCTTTTTCACGCTTATCATGGGAGTTTTTTATGGAAAACAGGATCAGATTTTCCCATGTTTTTAATTCAATTGAAATATAGATTTTTTCATCGGCTGTGTTTTTGGAATGCTTAAATGCATTTTCAATAAAAACAATCAAAAGCATCGGGGCGATCTTCAAGTCAGGGCTGGTTATCTCTTCAAAATTCGTTGTTAGAATGAGCCTGTCGCCAATCCGTATTTTTTCAAATTCAATGTAGTTATGAATGTAAATCAGCTCGTCTTTCAGCGGCACAAAAACCTCATTGGCTTCATAAACGGAGTATCTGAGCAGATCCGAGAGTTTCAAAAGCAAAGGCGGAATCCGCTCATGCTGGGTAAGCGACAAGCCGTATAAATTATTCAGTGTATTAAACAAAAAATGCGGACTAAGCTGCGATTGCAGCAAATGCAGCTCACTTTTATTATGTTCGGCCGCTGCACGTGCTTCTTTCAGCTGGTTTTGTGTGACGCTACGCGCCAGCTTAATAAGCATTCCCAATGTAAGGCCACTCAGCAAAAACGGGACCCAATACAACAGCAAATTGAGCGGGCCGTAGTCGTCATGAAGATATTCGGCATGCACAAACAGGAATACGATACTGCCAAATGTGATAACAGAGAGCGTAGTAAGCACTTCGTTGGAAATCGTTGTGTGTTTCAACGCCCACAATTGCCCGAAATGCCTGCCCAGGAAAATGCAAATAATCAGGCAGCCCGTCGCCGCTGCTGCCACGGCTTCGTCATTATTGGTTCCAACAGCATTTGCAAAAGCATCAATAGCCAGCCAAATGGGCACAGACGCAATGGCCGCCAGCACATAATAAATATTGTCGCGCACAATTTTCACCGCTTCATTCTCTGCTAACTGCTTCATGGCTCACTCATCTGTGTATTAAATATGTTGCAAATGTTCGTAACCGCATCAATTTAACAAAGTATTCCTGTCATACACAGCCTGGCTCCTGACGAAATGCCCTTTCGTTTGGCCGAATCGGTTTGACACACCAAAAATGCGTTCCGTCAGTAAAATGCGCTAGTCCGACACACATGTTTTCATCCGGTTTCTGCTTCGTCAATATTTGACCCATCAAAATTGATTAGCCATAAAACCTGAAAAAATGAAAACGTACATCATGTTCCTGTTTGCCGCATTGCTTTCCATGCATACGATAGCGCAAACGCCGGCGACCCAAACTGCGCCGTCTGCCGTGAAAGCTCCTGAAAAAGCCAAAGATATCAATTTGACTGAGGTGACCATTGTTTCCAAAAAGCCATTGATCGTCCAGGAAATTGACAAAACGGTTGTGAATGTGGAGGCCATGATCAGCGCGGCTGCCAGCAACACAATGGAAGTTCTGGAAAAAACGCCCGGGATTTCTATCAACAGCAACGGCGAGATCAGCCTCAATGGCCGCAGCGGCGTGCTGGTGCTGATAGATGGGAAAAACACTTACATGTCTGGCCAAGACCTGGCGGCTTACCTGAGGTCCTTACCCGGCGGCAATCTGGATAAGATCGAGCTCATTGACAATCCATCTGCAAAGTACGACGCGTCGGGCAATGCAATCATCAATATCAGGCTGAAAAAGAATAGGATAGGTGGGCTTACCGGCAGCGTCTCCCTCGGCGCGTCAATCGGTAAATATGCCCGGAACAATGATGCGGTTAATTTGAACTACAATCATAAAAAGCTTAACCTGTTTGCAAACCTCGGCTATAATTATGAAAAAAATTACCGCAAAGATCATTTCGACCGGCGCTTTTTCGAGGAAGGCGGCGCATTGCTCTCGACAGTTGATCTGCAAAACAATTTAGTTTATAAAGACCGCGGTTTCAATGCCAATGTCGGAATGGACTATACGGCGAGTGCGCAGACGGTTTACGGTTTTATCTTCAATGTAAATAAGGGCAGCAGAAATGGGATGTTTGATTATGAAAGCAGCGATTTTGATGCAAAAAATCAGTTAGAACGCACCGGAGCAGGTGATACAAAAGCGAAAGACACCAGGACGAACCTGGGTTTCAATTTCAATTTGCAGCATAAATTCGATAAAAAAGGCCAGGAGCTTTCAGCAGACATTAATTATCTGAATTATAAATCCAACGGAAACCAGGCTTTGCAAAACTTCACGTATGCACCCAAAGGCGCCTTAATTGGACAGGAAAAGTTTCGGTACATCATTCCAGCCGGCATTGACATCTACACAGCCAAAGCGGATTATGTGCATCCATTGAAAAACAAGGCCAGATTGGAGGCGGGTTTCAAATCCAGCATTGTGGATAATGATAACGTAAACAGATTCTATGATGTGAATGGTGCGGAGCAAACGATTGATAACAGCAAGTCCAATCATTTTAAATATCATGAAAATATCAATGCAGTATATTTAAATGGTCAGAAGTCATGGAAAAGGTTGGGAGTACAAATTGGCTTGCGCACTGAAAATACAATGGTCCGTGGCAGGCAATTGGGAAATGATGAAGTGCAGGGCAGCAGTTTTAATAAGAATTATAGAGGCCTGTTTCCGAGTGCTTATATCAGCTATAAACTGGACACGCTGGGCAATAACACTTTGGGGTTGATGGCCGTAAGGAGGATTACCCGCCCCAATTATCAGTTGTTGAATCCCTTTCTTTTTTATCGTGACCAATATTCATATACTTCGGGAAATCCAATGCTTAATCCGCAGTACCAGAGCCGGATAGAGCTGAAATATCAGCATAAGCAGTTTCTGAATATGGGTTTGAGCTACAATACATTTTCAGACCTTATTTTCCAGACTACGGAAGCGGTTAATGACGTTTTTACAACGCGGCCCAAGAACATTGCGGGCGGATTTATGCTTTTGCTGAACACAACCGTATCCACTTCTCCTGCCAAATGGTGGTATTTAAATTATACTGCGCGTCTGTCAAAAATTGGGATGAATGGGCGGGTTTATACTGAAAACCTGCATTTTGACGTGAATATTCTGCGGCTGGAAATAAACAACTACTTTACGATCAGCCCAAACTGGGGTGCAGAACTGGGCGGTTATTATGCTAGTCGCGATATGACCGGACAAACTTTAACCAAGGGAATGTATCGGGTGAATGGCGCGGTACAGAAAAAGATCTGGAAAGGAAAAGGCAGTCTGCGTGTTGCTTTTGATGACCTGTTTCACTCCTGGGTATATAATAACAAATCGTTAAGCCTCAAACAATCGGAGTATTTTCAAACCAGTGAATCGGACTCGCAGCGTATCAGTTTTGCAATGACCTATCGTTTTGGTAAAGAAGCCTTTATGCGCAAACGCCGTCACAATAACAATGCCTCGGATGAGGAAAAAGGCAGGATCGATTAAATAGTACGATCGCGGTGTTTTGGAGTAGCATTAAGGAGGCAGGAGCGTCCATGAATTATTTTCGAGTAAATTATGAAAATAACCTGCTTAACAAATTAATATGTGTGCAATGAATGTTGAAACGCTATATTTTCTGCTAGCAAAAGCACTAAACCAAAACCCAGATGGAAAAAAAGAGTACAACAAGTGAAAAGTCGACCTCTTCCAGGAGAGACTTTGTCAAAGCGGCAGGTGTGACCGCAGCCGGTTTTATGATCGTCCCAAGGCACGTGCTGGGTGGAAAAGGCTTTACAGCTCCCAGTGATAAGCTGACTGTTGCCGGTGTTGGAGTCGGTGGAAAAGGCACATCAGATCTTGCTAATTTTGCCAAAAGCGGCAAAGCTGACATTGCATACCTGTGCGATGTAGACGACCGCCGCGCGGCTACAAGTATTGCCAATTATCCCAAAGCCAAATATTATAAGGACTTCCGGGAAATGTTTGAAAAGGAATCCAAAAACTTTGATGCGGTTTCCGTTTCAACACCCGACCACACGCACGCAGTCGTGGCTATGGCCGCGATGCAGCTGGGCAAGCACGTATATGTGCAAAAACCAATGACGCATGATATTTACGAAGCTAGAAAACTCACCGAAGCGGCCGCGAAATACAAAGTCGTGACCCAAATGGGAAACCAGGGTTCATCCGGCGACGGTGTAAGGACATTGCATGAATGGTATGACGCCGGCATCATTGGCGACGTCGACACCGTATATATCTGGACAAACCGGCCGATCTGGCCACAAGGCATTCCCTGGCCATCGGAAAAACCGCCTGTTCCCAAAGAACTCGATTGGGATCTCTGGCTTGGAACCGCTCCCAAGAAAGATTACGTAGACAACCTCATTCCGGGAAGCTGGAGAGGATGGTGGGATTATGGAACCGGCGCGTTGGGCGATTTGGGCTGCCACTTGATGGAGGCGCCGTTCCGCGTGCTTGGACTTAAATATGCGACTGATATGCAGGCAAGTGTGGGAAGTGTTTTCACAGCATTTGGAAAAAGAGGCATTTTCCCGGACAGCTGCCCGCCGTCGAGCCACGCGACATTAACTTTCCCAAAAACGGCCAAAACCAAAGGCCCGGTAACCATGCACTGGATGGACGGCGGCATCAAGCCGGAACGTCCGGAAGAGCTTGGCCCAAATGAATTGTTTGGAGACGGTAACAGTGGTATTTTGTTTGTGGGCTCAAAAGGCAAGATGATGGCCAGCGAATATGCAGCCAATCCACGTTTGCTGCCGCTAAGCAAAATGCAGGAAGTGAAAGTAAAACAAAAATTTGCCCGCGTGCCAGGCAGCGCCGAAGGTCACTATGCGCAATGGGTGGAAGGCTGCATCGCAGGTTATGGTAAAATGGAGTTAAGCTCACCATTCGAGCTGGCCGGGCCATTGACCGAAGCGATCCTGGGAGCCAACCTGGCCATCCGCGGCGCAGATATGCCAAAGGCAAGGGAAGATGGAAAAGGTTTCACGTATCCGGGAAGCAATATGAAAATGCTTTGGGATGCCCAAAATATGAAGGTGACCAACTTCGATGAAGTAAACCAATTCGTCCGCCGCAACTATCGGGACGGTTGGAGCTTGGGGGTTTAAAATTTACATAAATATTTGCCAAAAAAGCCGTAACGATCGTTACGGCTTTTTTCATGCTCTAACCCTTCCTCCGATACAAATAAGGCGCCTTGTTTGCGGCTCCGGTAAATTTCTTTTCCAAACGTTCCAGCACATTCAAATCCAGGATCTTTTTCTGAAAATTGTTTCTCGCAAAAGGCTTATCGTAAATGGTTTCGTAAAGCTCCTGCACATCTTTCATTGTAAATGTTTCGGGCAGGAGGTTAAAGGCGATCAGCTTTTCATCCAGATTGAACCGCAGTGCAGTTAATGCTTTTTCTACGATCTCGTTGTGATCAATGATCATTTCGGGCAGCTCTTTAATGTTATACCAACCGATTGACGAGTCCAGATCCGTTTTTTCGGGGACGACTTTATTCAGGTCAACAAGAGCGTAATAGCCAATTGAAACAAACCTCCGCGTAAACCAGTCAAATTCTTTCCCGTGCTGACCATTTTCACTAAGAAGCTGAGGATTAAGCTCAATAAGCTTGTTCATGAACAAGAGGCTATTCCTGGCTGCTTTACCAAAAATGTAGAACTGGTCGAGATAAATTTCACTGATTCCCGTTCGTTGCTGAAGAATGCGGTTTGCCGCTGTGTCAATGTCTTCATCCTGCGAAACAAACCCGCCTGGCAAAGCCCAGAAATCTCCATTGAAATTGAGCTTAGGCACTAATACTTTTAATTGCTTGTCGTGGTAACCGAATATCACACAGTCGATAGACAGCTGTTGGATATAGTTTTGTTCACTAGGATTACGCATCATGTAGGTTTAGGGAGTGTAGTACAATACAAATGTAAAATAGAAAAATATTTATTGTCTAATTTTTAGACAATAAATAAATTAATTATAGCTTTGCTTCACTTAATCAAAAACCAAGATATCGGATGAAAGTTAAATTTCTACTAATGCAGGTGCTCACTTTGAGTTTTTGTATGGTGTTTAAGACGGCTGTTGCGCAAACCGCGAAGGTCAATGTGTTGGTTTTTAGCAAAACGGCTTCTTTCAGGCATGAATCCATTGGTGCTGGCAAAACAGCATTGGGAAAGATGGCGAAAGAGAAAGGTTTTGGTGTCAGTTTCACTGAGGACGCCAGCCAGTTCAACGAGTCCAATCTGAAAAAATACAATACGGTTGTGTTTCTGAACACAACTGGGGATGTGCTGACAAACGAGCAGCAAGTTGCATTTGAGCGGTACATTCAGGCAGGCGGAGGTTACACGGGTATACACGCAGCCACGGATACGGAGTACGAGTGGCCCTGGTATGGACAGCTGGCCGGAGCGTATTTTCTGGATCATCCGATGACGCCCAGCAATGTGCAGAAGGGGAAGTTTATTGTAACAGAAAAAAACCATTGGGCTACGCAAGGCATGCCCGATGAGTTTGAGAAAACAGATGAATTTTACAGCTTCAAAGATATTTCCCCGAAGATCAATGTCGTGCTTAAAATCGATGAAAAAAGCTATATAGGCGGTAAAAACCCTGATTTTCACCCTATGAGCTGGTACCAGGAATTTGACGGAGGCCGTTCTTTCTATACCGCTATGGGACACACAGATGAGACATTCTCAGATCCTCTTTTCTTGAATCACCTTTATGCCGGCATAAAATATACAACGGGAGGCGATGCACCTAAGGCAGTCGATTTTACTAAATCCAGACCAGAGGAGAACCGATTTACCAAGGTTATTCTGGAAGAAAAATTGGATGAGCCCATGGAGCTGAGCGTGCTGGATAACGACCGTATCCTGTTTATTCAGCGGAAGGGCGAAGTCAGGCTTTATAATGTTAAAACCAAAGAATTGAAAAACATTGCCACCATTCCTGTTAGTACAAAGTACAAAAACAAGGAAGGCAAGGAATCAACCGGTGAGGACGGCCTTTTAGGTTTGAATAAAGACCCCAACTTTGCGCAGAATCATTGGATTTACCTATACTATTCTATCCCGGAAGCACCGAAAAATGTGCTTGCAAGGTTTGAAATGAAAGGCGACCAGCTGGATCTTGATTCTAAAAAAGTGTTGCTGGAAGTTGAAACACAGCGCGAGGAATGCTGTCATACAGGAGGCTCAATTGCCTGGGACAAAGCGGGTAACTTGTATTTGTCGACAGGGGACAACACCAATCCGCATGGCTCCAATGGTTACAGTCCGAGCGACGAGCGGGAGGGCAGATCGGCATGGGATGCGCAAAAATCTTCTGCCAACACCAATGACCTGCGCGGGAAAATCATTCGCATTAAGCCACAGCCGGATGGCACCTACACCATTCCGGACGGCAACTTGTTCGCCAAAGGCACACCACAAACCCGCCCCGAAATTTTTACCATGGGCCACAGAAACCCGTTCAGAATTTCGGTTGACCAGAAAACCGGTTACGTATATTGGGGAGAGGTTGGCCCTGATGCGGCTAAACCGGATTCGCTAAGAGGCCCGGCCGGCCATGATGAAGTGGGGCAAGCGCGTAAGGCCGGAAATTTTGGCTGGCCGCATTTTGTAGGAGACAACAAGGCATATAACAAGTATGATTTCACGGCAAGTAAATCACTGGAAAAGTGGGACGTTGATGCTCCTACGAATAATTCGCCAAGTAATACAGGCCTAAAAGTGCTTCCACCAGCTCAAAAAGCATTTATCTGGTATCCTTATGGAACGTCCAAAGAGTTTCCATTAACGGGAAGTGGTGGAAGGAACGCAATGGCGGGCCCGGTCTTTTATTCGGATGGTCTCAAAAATGCGCCTCATGCATTTCCAGCATATTACAACGGCAAGCTGCTCACTTACGACTGGATGCGCGGCTGGATTATGTCTGTTACCATGGATAAGGAAGGCAATTTTGCTGCGATGGAACGGTTTATGCCAAGCTACAAATTCTCAAATCCAATGGACATGGAATTTGCGGAAAATGGTGATTTGTATATGCTTGAATACGGGACAGGCTGGTTTTCAGCGAACGATGATGCCCGGTTGATCCGCATTGAATACAACGGCGGCAACCGCAAACCGCAGATTCAAATGGCTGCCAATAAAATGGGAGGCGCCGCACCGCTTGCATTGAAACTGGATGCGAAAGGGACTGTCGATGCCGATAATGATCCGCTGAGTTATTCATGGAAAATCACCTCCAAAAATGGTTTTAGCAAACAGATCAACACACCCGAAGCGGGTTTAACCCTTACGAAACTTGGAATTTACAAAGCAACATTGACTGTGAATGATGGCAAAGGTGGCGTTAACACGCAGTCGATGGACATTACGGTGGGGAATGAGCCGCCTGTATTGAGCCTCAATATGCCGATGGGCAATAAGTCGTTCTATTCGGCTAACAAACCATTCAACTACGACGTCAAAGTTTCGGACAAGGAAGATGGGACATTGGAAAAAGGCATTGATGCAGAGCGTGTTGCAGTCAATATTGATTACTTGGCAGAAGGTTTTGACAAAATTGCCATTGCCCAGGGACACCGATCGGCAGACGCGAGCGCAGCTTTTGCCCCGGGTAAAAAACTAATTGAAGCCAGCGATTGCAAAGCTTGTCATAGTGTGGATAAAAAGTCCATCGGGCCGGCTTACCGGGAGGTTTCCACAAAATATAAAGACGATAAGTCCGCCGTTGAAAGACTGACGAAGAAAGTGATTGCCGGGGGAGGAGGCGTTTGGGGTGAAACGGCTATGGCGGCACATCCGCAATTATCGGCGGCTGATGCGTCGGAAATGGTCAAATATATTTTGAATGTTACCAATGAGAAGCCGAAGGAGAAGTCAATGCCGGTGAAAGGCAGCTATGTGGCCAAAGTGCCAACAGGCGATAAGGGCAAGGGTGTGTACATTGTCAGGGCAGCATATGAAGACGGCGGGGCGAGCGGATTGCCATCATTGAAATCCGAAAAAACGCTTGTTTTGAAAAATGCTAAGGTGGATATGCACAGTTTTGATGTGTACGAAGACATTATGAAGATTTCCAATGGTGGAATGAACCTGGCAATTGCTTCCAAATCCGGCGCATACATTGTTCTGAAACAAACGGATTTGAACGGAATTTCGGAGTTGCAATTACAGGCAGTTGCACCAAAACCTCAGCTCAATGCTGTTGGGGGAAAAGTGGAAGTCCGGCTGGACAGCCCCACAGGTCCTTTGGTAGGCTCCTCGGAATTTCTGGAACCTTCTGAAAAGCTTGATTTTAAGCCGAACCTGCTTAGTGTCCCGATTAAGGTTTCGGACAAGGCGGATGGCAAATTGCATGATGTGTATCTGGTCTTTACCAATCCGGCGGCAGACGGACATTCACTAATGGTCGTTCTTGGAGCGGAATTCAAACTTGTTGAAAATCAATAACAATTATCAATATATCATTCTCACTTAAAATCAATTATGCAATGAAAAGAACCTGTATCGCTATCGTATTTTTATTTTTAGGGATTGCCGTGAATGGCTTTTCGCAAACTGCAACTCCCAACGACCTGTTCTTGGGCAAATGGGAGATTCTTGTCGTGGGCACGCCAGACGGAGATTCGAAATTGGTAACGGAACTCACCAGAAAAGAGGGTAAACTGACCGGCGAATTAAAAGACCCGACAGGCAAAAATCCGAATGCCTTGCCTATTTCGAACATTATTGAGGAAGGAAATAAGATGACCATCTATTTTGAAGCACAGGGAACGGAAGTTTCGCTTGATCTTGCAAAAGTGGATGATGACCATTTGAAAGGCTCCGTGATGAGCGGAATGTTTGATGCGACAGCGGTGAGGATTAAAGAATAGGATTTACTTTCCGTAAATAATTACTTTGCCCGGAAATGTGACGAAGGTTTCGTTCCGGGCATTCACGAGCAAAACCTTGTACATATAAAGTCCGGCTGACAGGTCGGATGGCATCCAATACCATTCATTTGTGAGCGCTCCTGAGGCTGGTTGAAGACTTTTGTCTTCAACCACAATGCCTCTTTGATTATAAATGATGTATTTAATTGATTTCAGATCAGCGTTAACGGCAGTTTTGAGCTCGAAACGTAAATACGATGAGGCAGGATTTGGGCTTACTACGAGTTCGGAAGGCGGATTTTCGTCATCGCTTATCTCAAAAAGCATTCTGTAAGGCTGAGCAACTGCATTTCCGGCGCGATCTTTGGCATTAACTAAAATTTCGTACGCGCCTGCTTTCAAGTCCGTGGCAAAATTTAGTTTCAGCGCTTTTAAATCAAGTGCGTTTATTTTAATATTATTTTCTAAATAGCTGATCCTCTCAAAATCGCATTTATCATCTCCGCAATGCTTGATGAATATTTCAATCAGGGATGTGTCGGCTAAAAGCTGCTTGTCATCTGACAGATAGATTGTTATCTGCGGCTTGGCGGCAATAGTTTCTTTGTGCTCCAACAATCTATCGTCAAATTTGACGGTCAACAACGGCGGGACGATGTCCTTTGCATGCTCTGAGGAGAATGCGTTTTTATCCTTTACTGAATCCCAGTCAATGTCCAGTTCTGCAACATTATTATCAACATTCAGCTCACTGATGGCACGTTTCGGATCGATTTCAACACGGATTTTCTGAATGTCGCGGGAATTGAGTAAGGTGACTTGACATGCAAATTGAGAAGGGAATGATTTGATTGACTCTGTTTTAGTAATGTTGCCCTTTCTTCCAAAATAAGTCAAAGTAACAGGCACATGTTGTTTGGCAATAAACCGGCCATTATTTGATATTTTGATCAGAACTTTCAAGGAATCAGAGGCTTCTATCGACTTATTCGGAGATTGCGCCTGCAGTGCAATACTTTCATCAGGATCAACTGCATAGTCGGGTTTATCCACCGTGATGAGCTTCAAAGCAGGATCACCTTGTAGTATAGTCTGGTGTGTATTGGCAATGCTGTGCGCATCTTTATGCTTTGACAGGATGTCATTTGCCACGGCCATTTGAATTTTTCCGATCGGTAAATGGGCGGTGGCGGAATCCATGAACATATAATGATACAACCGTTGCAGATAGGCTGCGGAAGGGCTTACATAACTTTCATAGGAGTTGGCAATAACGGCAATCGCTCCGCGATTAGGAGCCAGAAGCCAATCGAGCGAAAGCGTGATCCGGTCAGCTGATTTAGGTGTTTTTGGTTTTTGATTAAACTTGTCAGCAAAAATGTTCCCGACACCACAGCCATTGAAATACAACACTGGATATTTATGCAGATTGCTATAACTGCGTGCAGCATCGGTTATGTAGCCCATATCAAGATCGGTAATATACCAGGATCCATGTCCAAAAAAAGTGATCAGCCCGGCGCCCGCATTCACTTCGGGCGTTATATTAACTGGCTCCGGTTCCGGCATTGCCTGTTGTTTGGCAAATTGCTTCACTTTTCCTCCCAGTTCACCATTTTCTACATCGGTCTCCAATGCGCTTAAAAGGCCTTTCAGCTGGCTGATTTCTTCGACTGTTTTTCCACCATTCAAGTGCAGCACGTTTTTTCGCCAGCTGTAATCTTTCATGCTTTCGTAATCCTTAACTTTCTGCAGGTAATCGATAACATGTTGATTTGTAACGGCAGATAGGCGACCTACCGGAATCGCCGGGACATCCTGTGGGGCTCCGGCTAGTCCTTCTACAAGCAGCATGTCCGAAGCAGGGTACCCGATTGTTGGCACTTCGTCTGGCAGTTCCCTTTTCATTGCTTCATTTTGTGTAATAGACTTGCCAATGAGGAACAAATATTTATCCTTGCCTCCCTCAGTAAGCATATAGGATATAAACTTCCGGACCGCAACTGGGCTGGGCTCGCCGTAATTGAATTGATTGTAAATCTCCCGAATGTTGACAATCAGAGGTTTGAAGCCACCGCCAGATTGTGAAGCCCGGTATTTGGCAAATTGTGTGGCGCCTTCCAGCAAACTGTCTGTGGTAATGATAATGTAGTCCGGTTCCTTTGGGATTAGTGGCTGGAACTTGATATCCTTTATTTTCGATACATCAACATTAAAAACCTCTTTCGTAGCAAACAAGGTTTGTTCTTCTCCAGCCTGGCGAGGCACTATAATGCTTTCATTTTTGGCTTTAATGACAATGGGTTTGTCAGGATCAGAAATATCTGTGAATGTGAAGTCTGCGGAAGCGCCTTTAAATGAGATCCTGCTCCGATCATCCTGGACGGGAAAAAGCCTGAATTCCTTACTTGCCTGTTTTTCGATATAAAATGACTGTGGGAATTCAACTGAGAAATAAGTCAACGAAAATCTGTCCAATCTATCTGCATTAACTGTTTTAAGAGAGATCACTCCATTTTTATCAGCATCCGTATCCTCTTGTTTTAATTCAAATGAATATTTTGTGGGACTAAATCGTGAATTTGTCAGCACGGTTACATGCCGCAGCGACTTTGGATTCTTACCAACATAGACTTCAATTTTATGCTCCTTATCGCTTCTGCCATGGATCAGCAGCTTAATGAAGGGTTTTTGAGAAGCATTTATATGATTTTGCAACTTGAAATTTACGGTTATCAAGCCGGCACCATCATTATCCTGCACTTTTCCGGTCCTGCTGGCACCTAGCTCGAAATAGCTATTCAGAAAAGGTGGTTTGCTTATGGCTTTGAGCGTACTTAATGAATAATCATCCTGGTAAACCGTTGTTAATGTTTCTTTGTGAAAAGGCAATAAGGGCACATTATTATCAATCGGCTCGTCAATGATTTTAGCTCTGTTGCCCGGCGAATCGCCGACTGTCAGAAAGTAAGCACCTTCATCGGAATACATACTAAAATACGGATTGACGCGGGAGCTCATCGGCCGGTACAGGAGCGAATCGCTTGCGCCGTCATTGGGTACAGCATAGAAAAGGATTTCTTTATTGGACGCGCTTATAATGGATACTTGTTTTCCCCTTCTCCACAATTGAATCTTGTCGGGGGAATTCGTCGGAAAGCTTTTGGGTAAGGCCGAAAGCGATATTTTATGGAGTCCTTTTTTTTCAATCCCAATCTTCACATAAGGCTTTGTATAATCGATCCAGTTGTTGGCATAAGGCGCTCCCCACTGCGCATTGGCCACATTTGCAGATAGCCAAATTGAGAAAAATATTAATTTAATGAGTGTATGATTATGGTAACGCATATTGCTTCTCGAAAAACCTCGGCCTGATTCAAGCCATTGTCTTGCAAGGAAATGCGAACAATCCACTAAATACTTCTCCATTTAGCAACCGTGCGATATGGGTTATTCTGAGGTAAATTTTGGAAAAGCGTCACCCGCGTCAAATCTAAACTTCATCCAGTTTAAAAGGCAATTTCCTGATTCGTTTGCCGGTGAGATCAAAAATAGCGTTGCACAGTGCGGGTGCAAATGCGGGCAATCCGGGTTCGCCTACGCCGCCTGGCTTTTCATCATTTTCCATAATGTGCACCTCCATTTGCGGGATCTCGCCAATGCGCGGCAAAGGGTAGGTATGGAAATTTTTTTCAATGGCTCTTCCGTCTTCGAAATGCGTGGCGTGGTTAACAGATGCGCCAATGGCCATTACAATGCTGCCTTCGACCTGGGCGCGTATAATGTCTGGATTAACGTACCAGCCGCAATCCATAACTGCATATACTTTATCGATCCGGATCTTTCCGTCCTGCTGGCGGGAAACCTTCACAGCCTGGCCAACAATGCCGCCGAAACATTCGGTGAGAGCCATTCCCCAACCACCGTTCTTATTCCTCGACTGCCAGCCGCTGACCGATGCGAGTTTAGTTATCAGTGCCTGGTAACGTGGAGTGATGAAATGTGCTTTTCTAAATTCCAGGGGATCTTGAGCGGCGAGATGTGCTAGCTCATCAATAAAACTTTCGCAGGCGAATGTATCTACATTGGCACCAGGTGCACGCCACCACATAGTAGGAATGGGAGATTTTGTGGGCATACCACCAAAACTATAATGCGGAATAGATTTGTAATAATCAGCAACAAGACCGGCTATTCCGCCTGTATTCTTGGTTACAAGCTCCGGAGTGGCGTCTTTGTCCTGCCCGGGTCCGATAGGCTGGGATGCAGAAATAATCTGGAATGAAAAGATCTTATTTTGGTTATCCACGCCGCCTCTGCATTTGTATGTGGCTCCCGGACGGAACGGGCCCATGCTCATGTCATCTTCCCTCGTCCAAACGACCTGCACCGGCGTCTTGATCTCTTTCGAAATAAGGGCGGCTTCCAAAGGATAGTCAGGAAATGCTTTTCGCCCGAAACCGCCACCGAGAAACGTCATGTTTACCTTCACATTTGCAATTGGAATTTTGAATCTGTCGCTCAAATCGGCCTGGATCCAGTTGGCTTCCTGTATGGGACCCCAAATTTCAATGCTGTCGTCTTTTACATTGGCAATGCAATTGAGCGGTTCCATGCAGCTGTGCGACTGATAGGGCATTTCATAGTGTGCGTCAATGGTTTTCGAAGTATTTTTAAATGCTGTTTCAAAATCATCAGATGGCAAGGGCTTTTCAAGATCCTCATTCATTCTTGTAAAAAGCTGTTCCGAAGCCAGGTGCTCAAAACCTTCGTCGTCCCATTCCACTTTGAGCAATGTACGCCCTTTCATCGCCGACCATAGCGAATCTGCAACTACAGCGACGCCTTCGTACACCAGGCCGAACACAACCCTTTGTACTTTCAGCACATGAGTTACCCCTTTCACTGATTTGGTAGCCTTGTCGTCGAAATTTTTAACTTTTCCCCTAAAACGGGGGTTCCGCTCTACAACCGCGTACAGCATACCGGGGAGTTGTTTGTCGAGCCCGAATACGGCGGAGCCATTCACTTTGGAGACAATATCATTGCGCCGAAGAGGCTTACCGATGATTTTATAGTCCTTTCTAGCTTTTAGTTGAACCAGCAGGGGTGGCTTTAATGCCGCAGCATCTTTGACGAGCATCCCGTAGCCTAGCTTTTTTCCTGAGGCGCGGTGGAGAACATGACCATTCTCCGCATAACACTGATCTTTATCAACATTCCATTGGTTTGCCGCCGCTGCAATGAGCATTTCCCTTGCAGATGCGCCGATGGTTAGCAGCTGCTGATACCAGCCTCGAACGGAAAAGCTTCCTTCCTGTGGCTGGGGCCCATATTTTTGAGGATTGGCCTGGGCAAACCGGATCTGCACATCGTCCATGCTTACTTCCAGTTCCTCAGCAATGATTTGCGGAATTGCCTGCCAGGTTCCCTGTCCCATTTCCGACCGGTGGTTAAAAATGGTAACTTTTCCAGCTCCATCTATGGATATCCAGGCCATCAGCTCGGTTTCAGCCTGCGCTGTACTATCAAACTGAACAATATTACAAGCGGTTGCTCCTGATGCAGGCCACTGCCAGCCGAGTGTCAGTACAATGCTAGAAAAACCTGCCTTTTGCAGAAAAGTTCTTCTGGAAAAATCTCCTTTTTGTCCCATGGCTACGAATCTAAATTTTCGCTAATTCGCTGTATAATAATACGAAAAAAGAATGTAAGTGCCGAGATACGTCCTTTTTCTGGAGGATTTCAATGGGATCGCCCGATGTAACCAAGTTGCTACCAAATGCGAATTTTCCTATTGCAGAACTAAGAATATTTGTTATTATTGGAAGACTAAAAATAAATATAACCTGATGCTGCTCACAAACTTTACCAGACCTCTTTCACTTTGTATCCTCACCATTTTATTTTTTGTAAAAACAATTTCCGCCCAGCCCGCAGAGAAATATTATCTGATCAAAGCAGGGCAAATGTATGATTCGGAAAAAAATCAATTTCTGAAAAACAAACAGATCCTGATCAAAGGCGACATCATTTTGAAAATCGGTGATAAACTTGATGCGCCGTCAGGTACAACCGTTCTGGACTATAGCAATGCCACCGTTACCCCGGGTTTAATTGACGCCCACACGCATTTGCTTTTTCGGCAGGGGGTCAATGAAAATCTTGCTTTCGACGGGATGATGAACTCTCCCGAAACAAGGGTGCTGAGAGCTGTTGGCTATGCAAAAAGCTATTTGAATGCAGGCTTTACTTCGATAAGGGATTTGGGGAATTCCGAACAATATCTGGATCTGGAAGTTAATAAAGCAATTGAGAGAGGTGATTTTCCAGGCCCCAGGATGATTTTTTCCGGCCCGATCATTAGCGCAATGGATGGGCAGCTGTATGGTATGCCGGTTAAGGAATTTGATAAATATTCGAGCAAAGAGTACACAATGGTCAGTGGTGCAGAGGAGGCAACAAAAGCGGTGAAAGAGCATATTGCGCGGGGTGTCGACGTGATCAAGATCACAGCCATCGGAAATCGCCTGACCTTAACATTGGAGGAAATGAAGGCAATCGTAAAAGCTGCCCATAGCGAAAGAATCAAAGTTACTGCACATTGTGATCGGGACTGGGCCGTACATGCGGCTATTGAAGCGGGCGTTGACGGACTCGAACATGGCTACGGTTTTAAGCCTGCTACACTTGATACTATGGCAAAAAGGGGAATTTATCTGGTTCCGACAGACGGTTCTGTAGATCTCCAGAGAATTTATATGAAGGGGCAGAACATGGCATTTAATGAGCAGGAAGCACAGAAAAATTTCAAACCATTGCAGGACAGAATACAGGCCGCTCATAAGGCAGGCGTCATGATCGTAGCCGGTTCGGATGCTTATATGGACTTTAATCTACCTAGAGGGGAGCTGGCGAAGTATAGTGTTTCCGGTTATTTCGATGCGGGGTTGTCGGCTGCTGATGTATTAAAAACGGCCACTTACAATGCTGCCATCGCATTGGGAATGCAGGGTCAGATCGGCGTTTTGAAAGAAAATGCCAAGGCAGATATCTCGGTTTTTAACGGGGATATGCAAATGGACTTCAAGAAGGCTCTTTTTGACGTAAAAATGGTGATGAAAAACGGCGAGGTGGAGGCTCAAAACTGACTTAGATTCTCAAATTTTCGGCGCTATGATCAGAAACTTTTTGACTATTGGTTATCGGAATTTTAGGAAAGGGCGTATTTATTCCTTCACTAATCTTTTCGGACTTGTTGTGGGCTTATCCAGTGTGATGCTGATCATCGCCTACATTAGGTATGAACTGTCTTTTGATAAACATTTTTCCAATTCTGACAGGATATATTATCTGGTAATGGAGTCGAACAGCACGGATCCAATCGAGAGGACCGTACAAACGCCCGAAGCACTTGGAAAAACACTGGCTGCGGAATTTTTTGAGATTGAAACATTCACCTCCCTGCTCCCTTACAAAACAACGTATCTGGTGGACGACAGGCCTGTGCAGTTGAATTCCATTATGGTTAATCCCAATTTTCTGGAAATTTTTGATTTGCCAATCACTCAAGGGGATAAAGCCACTGCCTTGAAAGATAAATCTGGCATTGTATTAAGCAGAGAAACGGCTGAAAAGCTTTTTCCTGGCACAGACGCAGTTGGTAAAACACTGACCCGTAAATCGTTCAATGGGGCTCTAACCTATTACACGGTTACAGCCATCGCTGAAAATATCCCCGCAAATACGCATTTCAGTGCAGATGTCATTTTATCTCAACCTGTTAGCACCCAAACTTTAAATTTTCGCGGTTATTCAGGATTACCGCAGTATATACTTTTTAAGCCCAAAGCCAACATTGCCAGGGTCGAAGCGAGAATGCAGAATGTTTTGACAAAGTACAACCTGAATAAAACCACCAGTATCCGTCTTTTGCCATTAATCGACATTCATTTACGCACTGGTAAAATTTCAAGTGCCAATCTAAATCTAAGTGACATCCGCTACATATATATTTTTGGCATTGCCGCGGTGCTCATATTATTGATCGGTTGCATTAATTACATGAACTTGACAACCGCCCAGGCATTACAGCGGGTTAAGGAAGTGGGTATCCGGAAAACATTGGGAAGCGGACGTGCTCAGCTTGCCTTTCAATTTATAGGAGAATCGTTTTTGTTTTTTGTGCTTGCAACTGGATTGGGAGCTATTGTTTCAGTTTTGGCGTTGCCTGTGTTCAACAAATTGTTACAGGTCAATTTGCTGGTAAGTGACCTTCTCTGCCTTCGAAACCTGGTTTTGTTTCTCCTGATCTCACTCGGGGCAGGGGCATTGTCAGGAATTTATCCAGCTCTTTTCCTCAGTAAATTGCAGCCCGCCAGCATCTTAAAAGACAGGAGTGGTGGCCTGAACATTAATTTCAGTCTGCGTAAAATATTAATTGTATTGCAGTTTAGCATTTCATTAGTCCTCATTGTTGCCACTATCGTTGTTTGGCAGCAGCTTCACTTGTTCAACAGCAGGCCGCTAGGGTTCAATAAAGATCATTTGCTGATTTTACCATCCATTCATCTCAGTAGTAAACCGGAAGCATTCAAATCAAAATTGCTTAGCAGCCCAAATATTGGCTCCGTCAGTTTTGCAGAACTTAACTTAGGCAATTCCATAGGAAACACGTCAAGTATGACCGATCCGGCCGATAGTTCGCATAGTTTACACTTTGGATTTGTTTATGGCGATCAGGATTTTCTTAAAACAATGGACATAAAGGTTAAAAGCGGCAGGGATTTTTCACACGAATCTCCAAGTGACTACATGGATTACGATTCGCTGTACACAGCTGCGAGGAAGGAATCGGACACCAAGCTTGCCGATGAATTGCTTTATCAAAGTCCAATTATTATCACGGAAAGCCTGGCAAAAGCGTTGCGATTAAAACAGCCTGTGAATGAAGTGATAAAACTCGGCGCATTGCAAGGGACCGTGATAGGCGTCGTAAATGATTTTCAGGTTACCACTTTGAAAGAGACAAGCCCATTGCTTGTTTATAAGCCAAAAAAAGGATGGTTTGGCACAACCACTTACATTCGTCTGAATAACCGAAATATTCCGGAAAGCATCCGTTACATTGAGCAGACCTGGAAGGAATTTTTTCCAACAGAAAATTTCCATTATTCCTTTGCTGACGACAATTTGCAAAAACTCTACGAGTCAGAGAACCGGCTGGCCTCCATTTTTACTTCATTTGCCTTACTGGCGATTTCAATATCCGCTTTGGGGTTATTTAGTCTGGCCGCATTAGTTGTTAAACAGCGAACAAAGGAAATCAGCATTAGAAAAGTACTGGGTGCATCTGTATCCGGAATCGCTTTGTTGCTGTCCCGGGATTTCATAATACTGATTCTCATCGCGGTCGTGATCGCCTCCCCGGTTGCGTGGTATGGAATGAATCGGTGGTTACAGGATTTTGCAAACCGCATAGACATTCAATGGTGGACTTTTGTTCTGGCAGCTGCGCTGGCTTTGTTCACGGGCGTGCTTACAGTAAGTCTGCAAACAATTAAAGCGGCAAAAGCCAATCCAACGGAATCGTTAAAAAGAGAATAACTATCCAAATTCAAAGCGTAATCCATTTCCGGCTTAGCAGGCGAGGGGAGAGGGATACCATCAGATAGCTCCAAACCGGCGTCTTTCCTGCATCCGGAATCTTGTTGAGTAGTTCCATGCGCTTGTTGGCAACGGTAACCGAAAACCCATAAGTGATTTCTATTCCTTTGAGGGGCTTGTAATTCAAAGACAAGTCACTTTCAAACCCCAGGTACTTTCCATCGATTTCATTGCCTTCATTCAGCAGTGGATATTGTGAGTAAAATAGGTGGGCATCGCTTCGCAAAGATAGCTTTTCACCGGCCTGGAAAATGATAAACAGGTAAGGGTTGACCAGCCCTTTTTCATTAACATCCGCCGGGAACCTGGTGAACAGGTTCATATTGCCCATAAATTTCCAGGCAACCCCATAAAGCGGTACGAACGAGCGGGATATTTCTTTCGAAGCAGTATTTTTCTCGCCACTCAATATTTCGGCACCGAGTCGGAACAATGTTTTTCCGGTATTGGCGCTGATCTCGGGTTGAATGTAATAAGCCCGTAATTTTTCCGATGCTGCGTTTTCACCATATTGATAAAACGCGCTCACTGTTCCGTAAATGCTGCCCTGAGTGTATTCAAGCCGTCCGCCGTTGTTAATACGTTGATAGTACTGCCGGTCGTTGGTCGTTCTCCTGAATACATCCATCGCATTGATCGTTGTGAGGGTAATGTTATTACTGAACCTGTATTTCAGGTGATGGACAAAAAGATATTTATATGTATGCGAAGCAACCGGTGAGTAGGCGGGGTCGAAATACTGTCCATATGGACGGGTGAAAGCCAATGTCAGGTCTGTTTCTAATCTCTTTTTGTAAAGCAGCCGGATACCTTCGTGCGCCCGGCTCTGCTGTCCCCAGGGCGCAGCGGAGAAAATCCTGCCATTGTCGAGTGATAAAGCTTGTCTGCCAATCCTGACAGAAAAATTTTTAGTAAGAACGGGTTCGGCGTACAGCTCAAAAAAATTAACACTGCCGACGCGGGAAAAGCGTCCTGCATCACCCCAAACATGTATTTCCTGCGGCGAAACGTGTAAACTAAGGCGATTAGTCTTGTAAGTAATGCTGAGCCGGTTCCTCTGGGTGATATATAAATTGGGCTTGGCCGTATCGGCTGCTGTCCACCGAAAATTATCAAGGAACTCAGCTCTGGGCCTTAACTCAAAATCAATTGATATTTCCCGGTGTAAGGTATCTGCCGATTGTGCAGACAAATCACCGGCTCTAAAAAACGTGATTAGAAACGCTACAAAATAGAAATTAAGAATTGCAGGGTTGGGGGAGATCAGCCTGGACACAAAAAATACTTGTTCGTCATGCAAAACTAGCTGATAATCTATCAAATCCTAGTCCACTTTCTTGACGGTGTTTACGATCTCGTCAAGCGTGCCTGTGATGGTGGCATTCATTTTGCTGCCGCTCAGCATTTTGTTTTCCGAATCAATGTTGCCGGTAAATTTGCCAGCGAATTGCGTATCCTTTTTGTCTGTCAGCATCTTCCAGCCGGTTTTAAGCATATTCCCGTCCGTCATCAGCGCATGCATGGAAACGTTTTGAGTCCCTTTTGCAGGAATCCGGATTACTTTTTCTAAAACACCGTCCATTTCCAATGCATTTTCAACACTAAAATGGAATTTGGCATCGCTTAATTTTAATGGGAACAAATTTGGATTAAAGATTTCCACTTCAACGTCCATCCCTTTGCTTTTCAATTTGAGCGCATTCAGGTCAACATGTCTGACCTTGACTTTCGGAAACCTTAATGCAGGTAACCGTCTCGAGATATCCATGTTAAACTTCCGATCTCCGGCAATCGGGACGTCTACTTCAAAAGAAGCCTTCATTGAATAGTCAGCACTATCAATCTTTTTATCTTCAAAATATGTCAGAATCTGTGCCAGGGGTTTGGCCAGCACTTGCATGGGAAGTGTTATTGTGGAGCTGTCCGAAGATTGGATACTAATAGGTTTTTCATAGGCATCCTCAATAACCTTTACCGAGTCAATGTAAATGATATAATTCAACCGGCTTGTTTTAATATCCACCGGGAGTGGGTTATAGAGCGTCACCTGGCTAACCAGCTTGATCCGCTCCGCATCGATATCGGTGATCTTGGCCGATGCCACGCCAATAGTCGGCATTACTTTATCGGCCGCTTTCTCTTTTGCCTGGTCGGAACTGGGCGATTTCCACCACCAGATCCCAGCTCCGGCCAGCAACAATATTAATAGCGATATAATGTACCATTTGTTGAACCGCATGTGCTCAGAATTAAGATTTCTTCTGCTTTCCCGATATAATTCTTATGCCAGCCAACGGTGAGAGGAAAATGTGTATTCGTTATTTTGTCAATAAATAGATCTCATCCACATTCCCCTTTTCTTTTTCAGAGATATAAGGAACTTTGGCACGAGAGACCTCCTTTAAATCGGGGAAGTTTTTCATAAAAATGCCGGCGAAATCAGCTTTCCAGAGATAGCCGGTATTTCCCCGGTAGTTGATATCTTGAATATCGTCGGCATAGTATTCCCATCCCATGATATACTTATTGCTGCAGCGGTACATTTCCTTCATGATACGGCTGTGGTCTGCGGGAGCTATATGGATTAAGACCCCGTTGGTACATACCAGGTCAAAAAACGCATCTTTAAAAGGCAGGTCAAAGCCAGAACCCTGCATAATGTTGATTTTGCTGTTAATTTGCTTGGCTTTTTCCACGGCATAATGTTGTAACTCTATGCCATATAGATTTTCAAAACCCATTCTCTGAAAACCTCTTAGCTGCATACCAATGTTGCAGCCGACTTCCAATATCCTGATATCCTTAGGCAAACCTTCCAGCACGATATTGTTAATATCTAATTTTGACTTGCCCCAATTGTCCAGATAAAATTTATCCCACTCTGCATCAGATTGCCAGGAATTCCTGTCGCTGTATTCTTGCCCGAAATTTTTACTCCAGAAATTCTCCTGATCAGTTTTCATAGTTAAATTAGATTTATTTGACTAATTATAAATTCCTGTTTTTCTATGAGAAATGTGGGACATATATTGCCACAGCCTTCATACTCGATATTGGCACAGCGTCAGCGCTAGTGCAAAAATTACGAACGTTAAAACTCTTTGCGGCTGGTCGCATCGGATTTTGGACATTTCGCTAGATGCGTCAGATCTTGGCGGCTATGTTATCAGCGCCATATGAACGATCACAATTCCAATAAAGGATGTTGAGTGTAGCAGTTTTTCCTAGGGAGGCAACTGTCAAACAATAATAATTGTTTCAGTTTGAGTTGCAAAGAAAGAATGCCGGTAAATGACTGGATAGTACTAAATTACAAGTTATCTATCGCCAATGCCATCGATACAACGGAAATGGCGGAGGTAATAGTATAGCGCGGTTATAATTTATTCCTGGATTACCCGATGAAAACAGCCCCCGAGCTGTGGTATCGAAATAAAATAGTTGCCTTCATCCTGTCATTGCAGTCTTAAAAATTAAAACCAAAGTGCAATCCCGGCTGCCCGAAGAAGAATCTTGACCATCTGTCATCAATCTGTTTAAACGAATCAGGCATTTTTGATTGATAGGGACGATGCGTTATTGCAATTGAAGGTTGTATAAAAAACCTATCCTTGAAAAGTTTAACGTGATAACCAATGGAGTAAGTGTTAAAGATTTGAAAGCCATTGTCAATTTTATTACCGTTATCATTTGCAAAAGTTTGCAAAGCAGGCATCACGTCAATTTGAGCAAAAAGACCTTTCCATAAAAACCTGTAATACGAAACTGAAACTCCGTATTCTCGAATATAACCTGGAAACCCCTCACCTTCTGCTTCATATGATTTTCCAAAAGGAATGCCAATTGGCCAGCCATATTTCCAGGTTTTAAATTCAAGTGAGATTACATCTTTTCCTGTAATGCGATAACCTAAGTTCAGATAAACCATTTCAGGCTTATTGTTATCAGGAATAAGATTAGCCAGCATGAATAAAGTACTCCCTACAAAAAACTTCTTATAGGTGCTGTCTTGTTTGGCATATTGCGCTCTAACTTGTAGAGTGCTTGCCATCATTAAAATTAACGCGAAACGTAAAAATCTCTTTTGCATATCTTTTCCTGTTAAATGATACTGCAAATTAGATTAGCAGGTTGCTTAAATACGTTCACTTAAGTTAAGAAATGACTCTTAACCTTTATCTTTTTCCAAAATCCTTGCCCTTAACCTGCTTAATGACTGTGGTTTTATACCAAGATAACTGGCTAACTGGTGTTGCGGAACACGTTGAATCAAGTCAGGTCTTTTTTGTAACAGATTCAAATATCGTTGTTCGGGAGAAGAGGTCTTAAACTCATCAAAATTAATTTGTTGCTTAACCAAAAGTTCCTCTCCCAATATTCTGCAAAGGCTTTCAAACTTTGGAAACTTGCTAAACATCTCAGTTTCCATATCAGGGGTTGAAATTATCAGGATTGTATCTTCCACACACGATATGTAATATTCGGAAGGGGCTTTATTAATAACACAATGCGGCGTCAAAGCTTCCATTTCTGTGTAGAATGCCGTTGTTTTTTCTTCTCCGCTTATTATATAATAGGTCCGGATACAACCTTTAAGAACAAAGTACCCATCATTAGACCTTTGTCCTTCTTTGAGTAAAGTTGTTCCCTTTTTAAAAGAACGGAATATGTCTAAAGAAACGATAGCGTTCTTTTCATCATCTGTCAGAGAAATGTATTTTGCTATAAAGTCAAATAATAAATCTTGCATTGTTTTATGTTGTTACTGTCGTTCTGTTACACTGCCACCAGCGTTTTGGGGCTTTGCGTTGGCTATGTTACACTTAACAAGTTACAATATTTTTCGCTAGTGCACTAAAACCGAAAAAGCCCGGTCCGAAGACCAGGTTTTTGTCGGGATGACAGAGTCGAACCGCGCCGCCGCCGCGCCACGGTGGCTTAGTGGCTGTGGTAGCCTAATGTCTTATGTTTATGACTGCCAATTTTCAATGCAATGCCCTATTCTGTTTATTCTCGCAGACCATATCTTATGATTTATATAAGCCTGAAAGGCGACGAGCAACAGAAGGCCAATTAGCATCCAGTTTTTTTCAGTATCAAGCTCTACAGAAGAAACAAAGAAAATTAACAGGCAAATCAATGAGACCGTCCGTGTCAGCAAAGAAACCATAGCATATCCTTTAAGCTTTTTGTGATATTTAATCATCGACTGTAAAATATCTTCTCCTGATACAATGTTTTTTGCGGCCAGGTAGCCCGTCAAGCTATGTATGATGACCAGGAGAAAAGATCCTACCAATAAGAAATTGGCGTACAACGGTTTTTTGTCCCCATCAAACATCGTATAGTAAACGGCGAGAAATAGGATGTAGGACACTATTTCTATCACAAGCCGCAGCCTTATAGCATTTAACTGGCTAGTTCCTTTTTTTAGCATTGGCTGCTCTTTCATGCCGGTATGTTCTGGCTGAATGCTTTTCCAATCGTTTTTAAGTTCATCGAGATTCATTTTACTGGATTTAATATTTTTTTTAAACTGGACCTAATTCTTCCCATTTTTACGGCGATATGGTTTTCGCTCAACCCCGTTATTTCTGCCATCTGGCGATAGTCGAAGTCTTCGAAATACAATGCGAGTAAAGCCCTGTCTGCTTCATTTAGCTTTTTCAGTATTACAAACAGCTGCTCTTCTCTCTCCCGACTCTCATAATCAATGTTGGTATCTTCCTTGTCAGGTAATCGTTCGGGGAATGATAATATTATGCTCTTCTTTCGATAGCAGGCCATTGCGGTGTTAAGGGCAATTCTGTATATCCAAGTACTTTGCTTGGACTTCCCCTCGAATTTTGAGAAAGACTGCCACAACTGTAAAACGATCTCTTGAAAAAGATCCGCGCGATCCTCAGGACTGTCCCGGTAAAGTCGTGTCACCTTATGAATGGTGGCCTTATGCATAGTGATCATCTCCAAAAACTGTTTTTCCATGCTATCTGTTTTTTAAAAAACGAATCGATTGTCCCCTTAGATTGGCTTTGAGGCCTTTAATGGTGTCATCTGAATCTTTTCAAATTCGATCATTCCTGGCAAGCATTACTGTGCCGTTAAAGCCAATTGATCGCTGCTGCACGCTCAAATAACGGTCAATCAAGTCAGTCTGTTCTTTCTGGGTCTGGGCAATGTATCTTGTCGGAAGACCTGGTACACAAATAACAACGAGTATAAAAATTTGTAATCTGTTCATCTTTTTTTCTGTTAATCCGCACCATTAGTAGGGATTTATTGAAAAAGATGACAAGTGATAAAGAAATGTTTATTTGCCGAATACGAATTTGCAGTGATCAGTGAAATGATTACACATAATCGCCAAAATGCGCCTGGTATAATGTAAAGTTCAGCATCGTATTTGATGGAAGGTGCCGGGAATCAACAAATTTTAGTTTTATTTAGGCAGCAGATCCGAAACATTTAATCTACCTTCTCTAAACCCGATACATGGAGCAAATCGTCAATTCAATTAATGGTGTTATTTGGAGCAATGCGCTCATCGCACTCTGCCTTGGAACAGGGATCTATTTTTCGGTCGTTACACGCTTCTTACAAGTCAGGTTTTTAAAGGATATGGTTAGCCTGCTTTTTAGCAACAAGGCATCCGAAAAAGGGGTCTCATCATTTCAGGCTTTTGCGATTGCAATTTCTGGAAGGGTAGGGACCGGCAACATTGCAGGTGTCGCAACGGCAATTGCGATGGGAGGGCCCGGCGCCGTATTCTGGATGTGGGCCATTGCTTTTTTGGGCGCCGCATCTGCTTATGTGGAAGCCACACTCGGACAGATCTATAAGCAGGTCAAAGATGGGCAATACAGGGGAGGCCCGGCATTCTACATTGAAAAAGGGCTGGGTGTGAAGTGGTACGCGACATTATTTGCGATTGCTACCATTGCCAGCACCGCATTGTTTTTACCTGGCGTCCAGAGCAACAGCATTGCCACAAGCGCAAAAACAGCTTTTGACATTCCGGTTGAAATGACAGGAGCTGCCATTACAATACTGCTCGGGCTGATCATTTTTGGCGGGGTAAAGCGGATTGGCAGGGTGGCAGAACTAGTTGTCCCGTTTATGGCGGGTGCGTACATTCTCATGGCCCTGGTTATCATTGCCATCAATATCACGCAAGTTCCGGCCGTTTTCAGTCTGATTATCCGTTCCGCGTTCGATATGGAGCCTGCATTTGCCGGGATTTTTGGTATGGCCGTTTCCTGGGGTGTTAAACGCGGAATTTATTCCAATGAGGCAGGGCAGGGCACAGCGCCGCATGCTGCCGCAGCCGCAGAAGCCAGCCATCCCGTTAAACAAGGCCTGGTTCAGGCATTCTCTGTCTATGTCGACACTTTGTTTGTATGCACGGCTACCGCGCTGATGATCCTTTTTACAGGCAAGTTCAATGTGGTCAATCCCAATGGTGGCTTTTTGGTCGAGAATGTAAAAGGAATGGCAATCGGATCTGAATTTACGCAACAGGCCATCAATGCGCACTTTCCTGCTCTGGGAAGCGGATTTGTCTCCATAGCACTGCTTTTCTTTGCATTTACTACCATTATGGCCTACTACTACATTGCAGAAACCAATCTAAGTTATTTAATGAAAGACGGCGACAGTAAAATTATGCTGTGGCTCCTGCGTGGCCTGATCATGGCTGCTACATTTTATGGTTCGGTAAAAACAGCGGAACTGGCCTGGACGATCGGGGATATTGGTGTTGGGATGATGGCTTGGCTGAATATCATAGCGATTTTGCTTCTGAGAAAACCTGCGCTGGACGCACTTAAAGATTACCAGCAGCAGAAAAAGCAAGGCAAGGACCCGGTCTACAAGGCGTCTGAGTTGGGAGTCAAAAATGCAGAAGAATGGAACTGATATGATCGGGCAAATTGAATCTTTTCATGTGATTCTGCCCGTCGCCAATTACCTCATTATAAGCCACTGCTATGATCATTGAAAAGTTACTCAGAAGATTTGACATTTCTTCTGAGCGGGAGGACTACATAAAGATTCACGATACAGTCGAGAGTGGGATTGAGTTCAAAGGCACAAATTTGTGGATCCTTATTTTTGCCATCTTCATTGCATCGGTCGGTTTGAATGTCAATTCGACCGCCGTAATCATTGGGGCTATGCTCGTGTCACCATTAATGGGGCCGATCCTTGGCATGGGATATAGCATTGCGACTTATGATTTTTCACTTTTCAGAAAAGCACTCGTTAATTATTTATTTGCCATTGTGGCCGGCCTGCTTACGTCTGCCACGTATTTCTATGTTACACCCATTTACCAGGCGCATTCTGAGTTGTTGGCCAGGACGCAGCCCAATATTTATGACGTTATTATCGCGTTGGTGGGAGGACTTGCCGGAATCGTTGCGATTTCCAGTAAAAATAAAGGGAATGTAATTCCGGGAGTTGCCATAGCAACGGCACTGATGCCGCCGCTTTGTACGGCAGGTTATGGACTCGCGACGGCGAATTGGGGCTTTTTTTTTGGCGCGTTTTATCTGCTTACAATCAACACTGTATTTATCGGAAGTGCAACCCTGATCACTGTAAGGCTGCTTCAATATCCCATCCGTGACTATGCCAACCAGTACCAAAAGAAGATGGCAAACCGCTGGGTCAGTTTCTTAGTGCTCCTGACTACTATCCCCAGTATTTACTATGGTTACTTATTGGTTCAAAAAGAGCATTTCATTCAAAATGCCAACAATTTTATCACCAATGAAAGCTATATCGAGGGTGATTTCCTTTTAAAGCACGAACTGGATGCAGCTAAAAATCAGATCAAGCTTATTTATGGAGGAAAACTGATCGACGACTCCGAAAAGAAACGGTTAAACAGCCGAAAGGGAATTTATGGACTTGCAAGAACGACGCTGATTGTTCAGCAAGGGTTTTCTATTAATGATGTTTCAAGCGAGCTCACACAGAGCGACCGGTATCAGGCCGAAATTAATCAGCTAAAAACCGAGCTCAGCCGTAATCTTCAAAGGCAGGACAGCATTGGCGCACTTAAAAGAGCGACCGGTCTTTTGTTAAATGAGATCAAACCCCTATTCCCCGACGTCAAATACTGCTCAGCTGATCGGCAAACATTTTTTACCAATGGGGGTAAAACAAGCAATTATACAGTTGTTGTTTTAGGTTCTGGCAATGTGAAGCAAACCGGCAGGGACTTTACAAAAATAAAGAACTGGTTGCAGGTCAGGCTAAAAAGTGACTCGATCAAATTGTATGTAGAAAAGGCAGTTCCTTGAATGAGTTTCTACATGTCAGAGGGATAAAATTATTTAGAGGTAGCGCTTAGCAAGTCTAGCAACCTTATATTTATGTCAGCTGGGTTGCACGGTTCATACATGCTCTCGGTTTAGGCTCAAAGAAAACCCTACGCGATCGTTTACCCAAGATGTGCAAATTTGGACACTCTTCTGAATGCCCTTCATCAGACTGAAATAACTTTCAACATATATTGATCAATATGAAAAGAAATGCATTCATTGGTAGTATGGCTATCATCACTTCAATTACCTCGATTATATCTACGAAGGCAGCTGCTTTGACGAAAAAGATCGGAAAGGTATTCAAGGCGAAAAACGGTGAAGGACGTAAATATGGGCACCTCCAACTAAAGGGTGTCAATGCGAATGTATTGGACGTTAAGGTTTCGGGTAGTGATACAGACGGCGGCTTTGCAATCTTCGAGCAAACTTCATTAAGTCAGGGCCGTGGAACCCCATTACATGTGCATCCGGCCCAGGACGAAGTTTTTTACGTGATCGAAGGGGCCTACGAATTCCTTGTCGATCGGCAAAGGTTTAGTCTTACGGCTGGCGATAGCATCTTTTTGCCCCGCGAAGTCCCTCATGCCTGGACACAGGCATCACCCAAAGGAAAAATGCTGGTAACCTTACAGCCGGCTGGAAAATTAGAAGACTTTTTTGTTCAAATGGCAGCGCTAACGCACGAGCCTTCACAACAGGAAATTGCGCAATTGTTCGAAGCAAACGGGATGAAGGTATTAGGGCCACCGCTAAAGCTGGATTAATACATAATGTTACCAACCCATTGTACACAATAATTAGTAGCGTGTGGATTAATTGAACTTCCCAATATACAATTCATAGTCTTTTACTTTTCTATCACGACTGCGCGATGTGCTAAGCCCCAGTAATGTAGTGCTTCAAGTACATTTTCTAACGATTTGCCGTGGTCCGTAATTGTGTACTCAACGGTTGGCGGAAAGGTATCGTAAACACGCCGCGTGATTAGCTTGTTGCCTTCCAGATTTTTAAGCTCTTTGGATAAGGTTTTATCTGTGATGCCTGGCACCTCCTTTGAAAGCTGCTTAAATCGCTTGCTTCCACCTGATAACGAGAACAGTATCAGTAATTTCCATCTTCCCTCGACGGCTTCTAATGCATCTTTGATTGAGAGTGCCGTTTTTGGGCAACCGCCATTGGTTAACATCTTAATTTTTGTTTACATCCGTTACTTCCTGATTGGATAGTGCTATCCGATCAGGAAGCGCTATCGTGTGGATAGTAAAGGTAGGTAGTTTTGCTTATGGATTTAAAGCAAAGCAAAATGGAAAAAAAGCTAGTCAAATTTAATGCTGTAAATACGACGTTATGGTTACTGCAGGCCCTTTTGGCCTTAACGTTTTTATGGGGGGCATATGTCAAACTTTTTATGCCGACGGAAGAGCTTGCTAGGATGTGGCCGTGGACTGCTGAAAATGCTGTATTAGTTAAAATTGCGGGCGTAGCAGACACGCTTGCCGGAACAGGTATAATCATTCCGAGGTTACTCCGTATACGGCCGGTCTTAACACTTTATGCCTGCTATGGCATTATTTCTTTAATGCTCGCTGCAATTATTTTCCATGTATCAAGAGGTGAAGTTTCGCAGCTTGGGATTAATGTAGCAGTAACAATAATGGCTGCGGTCGCCATAATTCTTTGGAAATATTTAATGAAAGGCCGTTAGTTAAAAGATAGTACGTATAACAGCATTGGCTTCATTCAGAACGAACAAAAATTCAATCATTAACTCGAAAATGTTCGACCCATGTTCGACCTTAAAAAAATGCAACGTACAGTTTGATTTGCAAGTTGCTGATAACCAATGTCAGGATGACAAGATTCGAACCGCGCGGCAGCCCTACATAAAGGTGGGTCAACATTGGGGTCATTTACTTAAACGATTGTTTTAAAATCTTCAAAGTTTGAGTGTGTGTGGCGGTGTTAACCCGAAGAAGATACATTCCGTTGTGCTTTTGGGCCATCGGGATTGTTGTACGACGAACGGAACGTTCCTTTTCCGCCGACGGCCAGAAATGAATTTCCTAAAAATCGGATGCGGTTGAAAAACCAGGCCGATCCGGTTGGCTTCGCTGCATCAACCCAGCCCTCACCGTCGGGAGATACCAGTGCCACGCTTTTATTGGAGCAAACGGCCACAAACCGGCCATTTGAGAGATTGCAGTCGACACTACTCAGGGACAATGTTTGGTCTTGGAATGGCGCTTGATACCAGTATTTACTGTCCTTTGAGGACAAAATGGTTCCCTGGTTGCCTACGATCACAGACCTTCCGTTAAAGCCACCCTTTACAGACCGTAACTCGTTAATGGTGCCCGATCCCCGCACTGACCAGTCGATGCCAGTTTCAGAAGAAGTTTTGATCACCCCGTTCGATCCCACAGCAATGAAGCCGTAATTTACATAAGCAACATCGTTCAGGTCATCCAGGCCATTTGGCCGTTGTGTCCAGTTTTGTCCGTCTGTGGATGTCAGTAATGCGCCTGCTGAGCCAACGATTACAAATGTTCCGTAACCATGAGCAATACTTTTAAGTTTTTGTGTGGTACCCAGCGATTTTTTGCTCCACGAGATCCCGTCCTGCGAAGTGAGAATCACACCCGGACTGCCGACTGCGATAAACATATTGTTGGCAAAAACGATACCGTATAAAGTGCCGGTGCTGCCCAGGCCGGACTGTTGTGTTGTCCAAGTTTCGCCGTCTGGCGAAGTATAATGATTTTTGAAATGAACCAGCTGGTTATAGGACTACCCTAAACTGGTTCGCTGTAAGGGGTGCGTTCCCGCTTTTGGTTTCCTGCAATTGCGGATGTTCCTGGCTGTTATGCTTTGCCAGTTCACAATCAGTGGGACTGGCCGGCATAACTATTTCCTGCAAATCGGTAGCCTGCCCATCCAGCGGACCGAATGGAACATTGATGCCCGTTTGGTTGCAGGAAGTAAGCACGATAGTTAACAGGAGAGAGCATTTTATTAAAACTTTCATACTAAGAGCTAAGGGAGAAAAATGGCAGCAACAATTTATGAGGTAGGGAGTCTTAATGTGTTTTACGCAAAATTTCTCGCGCCGCTTCAAGGGTTTTATCCCCGCCATAACCCCAATTCTTGTGAAACTTCATGATATTCAGTAAGGTAGTTTTCCCGAACGACTTCGAAATAGGGGTAACTTTTTTGATTTTAACAAACGGTAGTGTGCAAACGTAACTCTTGGACATCGGCTTCTCAGCAGTCGCAACTAGAAGCAATGTTATATGGATTTGGCTTCATTGAAGGTCTTCTAGTTTACTATTGGAAAGCATTTATCCGTATCACTTGTCTTTGTTAGCACCACCTGGAGAGCTTCTTCAAAAGTATGGCACTCCTTTCCTGTTTGAAATTTTAACTGCATGAAGCGCAGTTATTTGGATCTGAGGCGTGTCCAATTAGAATTGAGTGACACTGTGGCAGATCTAGCTATGGAACCATCACCAGCACTACCGAATCAAAGCAGCGGCACCGAAACCCTGAACTCAGTAGCCGTTTCATCCACGCTGACTTCGCGGGAGCTTAGGTAACGGTACAGCGATTTCAGGCTGTTTAATCCCTGCTTGTTGGACGTTTCAACGAAGCTTTTCCGCTGTAGGCTATTCTGCACGAAAAGCGTATCGTTTTTTGCGTAAATCAGAATCGTCAGGGGACAATCGTCGCTGACGATGTTGTGCTTGATTGCGTTTTCCAGCAGATTTTGCAGGGTTACGGGTACAATCTTCCGGGTCAATGAATCGGGGGTGACGTCGATGCTAATGCGCAAACCGTCGCCGAACCGGGTGGATTGCAGGTCGATGTAATTTTGGGCAAACGCAAGCTCGGCCTCCAGGCTTACGAGTTCCGAGTCTTTGTTCTGCAGAATATACCGGTAAATCACCGACAGTTTCCGCAGAAATGTTGAAGCTTCTTTGGGTTTGGTAAGAATGAGGCTGTTGAGCGAGGTCAGGCTGTTGAACAGGAAGTGAGGATTGAGGTGGTTGATCAGGTTGTGATACTGGATTTCGGCTTTGTCGCGTTCCAGCCTTGTCATCTGGATTTGGAAGTGATGCAACCTCGCCGATTGCCGGAGCCGATACCGATATAAGCTATACAGTAGAACCAGAGAGATGGCGATTAGTAGGGCCTTAAACCAGCGGGTATTGTAAAAAGCCGTATCCACATGAATGCGCAGTGTGGTTTCCCGGCTTTTCAAGTCGCCTGCTATGGCTTCAACCCTAAAAATATAATCCCCGCCCGGTAGTTTGGTGTAAACAGCGTTGGTTTGGTTACCTGACTCCTTCCAGTCATCGTCGTAGCCTTCGAGTTTGTACCGGTACTGTTGATTGACCGAAACCGCCAGCATACTAAACTCGATCATAAATGAGTTATCGTCGGATTTTAGCCGGATGGGGGACATTCGGCCGTGCAGCATCAGGGTGGTATCATTCAGCCGAAGCCGGTTGAGCAGTACAGGTTCAGGTCGGCGGACAGGGCGCAGATTTTCGGGCTTAAACTCGACGAGGTGACCTTTCTGGGCCGATAACAGGTGGCCATTCCGCATCGGAAACAGCCATGTGCTGTACACTGTCGTGTACTCGTTGATAGGTAGCCGGAAGTTGAGAACCTGTTGTTTTTCGCCCGCTTTGATCACCGACATCAGATTCTGGTTAGCCACCCAGGTATTACCGAACCGGTCGGGTCGGGCAGCAGTGCTCTGACTCAGCGTCATGGCATCGTTTTCGGCCCGAATTATATCCTGACCGCGCACCGGGTCGTAGGTTACCAACCCACTCATATCTGTTGCCATCAAAAAGGAACCGTCCCGGTCTTCCGTTAGTGAGTTTATCGTATTTTCGTAATCAGCTTGGTGGGTATCGGTCACAATGAATTCTTTTCGCTGCTGAGAGAACCGCGCAAACCCTTCGGGAAAAATGTCCAGCCACAAATTGCCTCGCCTGTCGAGCAGGGTTTGACGTACCAGAAACCGAGGATCGGTACTTGTCGATCGAATTGGGTAAGTTTTCCACTCCTGCCGGGCCAGGTCGTAGGCGAACGCCTGTTTGCCATCGCCAAAAGCCCAATACTGATTGCCAACAAGGCGAAATGTTCGTAGCTCAACCAACTTGGCCGCTGGGGGCAGCTCTAACGTCTTGAATTGGTGCGTCAGCGTATTGAAGCGATAAACCGCTCTTCCAGTTCCTATCAGCAATTCGTTTTTACGCTGCTCGATGCCCACAACGAGCATTCCCCAAGGATATTGACTTGTTTTGTCAGGCAGAGGATAAACATCGAGCCGGTTAGTAGCTGGTACATAGTGCAGCAGTCCCCGTATAGATGTGCCCAGCCACCACGACCCGTCCGCGTCTTCTGCGAAGGAGATGATGCCCCGCTCATCGGTTAGGGCTGGGAACAACGCTTCCAGGTCATATACATCGTACAGTGTTCTTTCCGGATTGGTGTAAGCAAGTCCATTGGCCGTACCCAGCCAGACGGTCCCGTCGGATTGCTGCCAGCCAGATAAGATAAAATCGCCACCTAACGAAGCGGGTTGAGATTTGGCGTGGCCAAGTGGCGTTACCCGGTCCGTTTTAGAGTCGATGTAAAACGTTTTGGCCCCCCATGTACTCACCCAGAGGTTGTGCCGCCGGTCCACGAAAATAGTTGCTACGAAAAACCGGGCCCGGTCCTGCGCGGTCTCGGGCCTGATCCGCTTTAATATCTGCTGGCTGCGCAGGTCATATACCACAATACAACTGTCTGTATGGTCAGCAATCAGCAGGTTATTCCCATCCACGGCCAGGGCAGACACATCATTAGGGTTCAGCACCGGACTATGCCTGGGGTTATTACTGTGGGTGGTAAACTGTCGCCGGACCGTATCGAAATAGCGCAAGCCATGTGCTTCCGCCATCCAAAAACCCGCCCGGTAAGGGTCCTCCACAAACCCGTTGGGCAGCGTACGCACGCCCCCGGTGCTGTCGGACGAGTAGGCTGGGTAGTATTGAACCACCCCGGTTTGAGTGGTGTAGCCAAACAGGCCTAGATTACGGCTGGTGAACCAGATGTTTCCCGCCCGGTCGCAGCGGATATTCTTGCAAATACCTAATGCCTTGTTTCGCACAGTAGTGATGTGCTCAAACAGACCTGTTGCTTTATCGTAGCGACTGACCCCGTTTTCGAAGGCTGCCCAGATACGGCCCTGATGATCCTCACACAGGGCATACACCTGATTGTTAAGCAGCGAGTGAGGGTTATTGCGCTGGTGGCGGAACTGGACGAAATGAGTGCCGTCGAAGCGGTTCAGGCCTGTGTTAGTAGCAATCCAAAGGTATCCGTCCTTGTCGTGAAGCAGATAATGAATTTTGGAGGACGAAAGCCTATCCTGCTCCTGAATATGTCCAAATTCAAAGCGTGGGGAGAGCTCCTGAGCCGCCGAGCGACTGCCCAGTCCAATCAGCAGGCTAAACAGCAAAAACACATATCCAGGAATATAAGCACTCATTTTTCCAGCCATTTCCGGAAGGTGGGTGCTTTATCCCGGCTAATGTCGATGCCAAATGATTTATTGGGTGCTTTCAGGACGAGTTGCAATTTGAGGTTGGCCAACCCTTTCAGTGTATGTACGGCATTGATGTGAATGATGCATTGTCGGCTGGCGCGATAGAATATGGACGGGTCGAGCAATTGTTCGATCTCGTCGAGAGAGTCATAATCCAGAATGTAGCGTTCGCCGGTGTTGGTCACCAAAAAGATCAGCTGGTCACGGACGAAATAGGCGATTTCACTAATTTTAATGGGTACCCAGCTATTGCGGGCACTGCCCAGGAAATGCTCTTTGAATGTCGGTTTGAAAGGTGAAGGCAGGTTAAGTGCATCCATCAGTTTTTGCACGTCGAGCCCTGTATGTGCCATTGGTTTGGCGAACTTACGGGCTTTACCAATGGCCTGTTTCAGTTCGTCATGGTCGACTGGCTTAAGCAAATAATCGATGCCATTAACTTTGAAGGCCTGAATGGCGTATTCGTTGTATGCGGTCGTGAAAATGACCGGACACGAAATCTGATATTTACTGAAAATGGTGAAGCTAACGCCGTCGGCCAGCTGAATATCGGCAAATATCACATCTGGTTCGGCGTGCTCCGAAAACCAAGTCAACGCCGTTTTTACACTACCGACGGTGCCAACAAGGTTAATAGTTGCATCGACCTCAGCAATACTGGCCGCCAGTTCCTGCGCTACCAATTTTTCATCTTCAATAATCAGAGCATTCATGATAAAGGCTGGAAAAGGAAATTGAATGTACTTGTAAATCTTCCATTTTCAGCAGAATCCTGCACATTTTTGGGTATGAGCCGTCGAAAACAGACGATTAATGACGCTTAACTAGATTTAAGTCGTAATGCCCCTGTTCAACAGTCGCGTCGAAACCTGCCTTAAAACGACTTATTGCTTAAAATTAACGATTCATGCAAAAATACTGGGTTTAAGACTCCACTTCCGCTTACTTTACTATACTATCATCCATTAACACTCGCTATGCCTGTTCCAATGACCCAACAACAAGTCCGACTCGTCAAGCAATCCTGGAAATTGCTGCGCGAAATAAGCCCCATTGTGCTTGGCGATGTGTTTTACGGACGGCTTTTTATTAAATATCCTTTTCTCCGCCCGCTTTTCAAAGGGCCAATGGATGAGCAGTACCGGAAATTCTTCGACATGCTCAGCATCATCGTTGCCCGCATAGACCTGCCCGATAACCTGGGGCCGGAAATTGCCGCCTTGGGCCGGAGCCATCGCGGCTACGGTGTGCAGCCCTCCCATTACGAGGACGTGAAAGCCGCCCTGCTCTGGACGCTGGAAGTGGGGCTGAGCAATGACTGGAATGAGACGGTCGGACAAGCTTGGGAAGCCTGCTATGATGGTTTGGCGCATCTGATGCTGGCGCAGGAGTGAGGTAAGGGAGGATGTTTGGCTGCCATAACGACTCACGATTGATTAGCGGTAAATCATAGCCGAATTACAGCCACTCGCGACAAAATTTTTGAATCGAGGCTCATGTTACCTGCACCTTTGCCGGTGACTTTGTAAGTGCTTTACCGCATTTTACTATTTGTCGTTTTTCAAAATCTCCACTCTCTAATCAATTCCGTATCCAGATGACTTCCGAACAAAAACAACTAATAAAAGACACCGTTCCGGTGCTTAAAGAACACGGGGTGTTGCTGACGACGCATTTCTATCAGCGTCTGTTCACGCATTATCCCGACCTGACAGCCGTGTTCAATATGGACCATCAGCAAAGCGGTCGTCAACCCATAGCGTTGGCCTCTGCCGTACTGGCCTACGCCCAGCACATCGACAATCCGCTGGTACTGGAGCCGGCCCTGACCCGCATCGGTCATAAACACACCAGCCTGAACATTCGCCCCGAGCATTATCCCATTGTGGGCGAGCAGTTATTGGCTTCCATTAGCGAGGTGCTGGGCGAAGCCGCCACGCCAATGCTTTTGGATGCCTGGGCGGCCGCCTACGCACAATTAGCAACTCTGATGATTGGCATCGAGGCTAACCTGTACGCGGCACAGGCTGAAAAGTCTGACCTGTCTTTACCTCCGTCGGGCTGCCCTATGCACCAGATGGCTTCCTAAAATGTCCCTACAATCTTCCCGACTATGGATCATGGCACTACGAACCAGTTTTCTTGCATTTGGAGGCTGCTCAGCAGGGACAATGACAACAGCACAAACGGAGATAACTGGTGACTCGTTGAGTCTTACGTATAGACTGGAGCGGGATCGTCGTCTCAACCTATTTAATAAGTCAAATGAAAGCCTGTTTCCCCGCGACGCAATTATCGCCAACTCGCCTTGTCCAAACTAAAATTATTCTTATGAAAAACTTCGGAATCGGATTCCTCACAGGCTTGGCAGGCTACGTCCTGGCGGCGTTTTTCAGCTACTACCTGACGGGCAAGTTTTCTTCCAACGTGCACGACCGGAGTGTCGAATCCAGCATGACCAGCGCTTTTGTTTTCGGCCCGATTGGCTTCATCCTCGCGTTCATCGGAGGGTACCTTTGGGCTAAACATAAGCTTTAAAATGGTTGTCAAGTCGGTCGGAAGTTCCTCGTCCAATTGACCGCCAAATCTATTAAAGTTTTCATCGTGAACCAGTCGTAAAGAGAAGCACATAAACGACTCATCGTCATTGACCAACGGTTCAACGCCCGGATTACCGCCGCTCGGGACGAAACTTTTGACGCCCTCCCACACTCCCCCCACCTTTGTAACATAGAAAAGCAGGGGTACGCCGAAAACCTGAAATAGAGTAGGCAAAAATGAAAAGTCAATAATAATTTTTTAAACTAACAAAGCCATGTTAAACAAAACACATTTTTTCAAAACTACCCTTTTTCTTTCCTTAGCGATTGGCTCACTTGCCTGCCAGAACGACAACCCGGTGGATCCCATGCCTTCTGACGCAGCCTCAGTATCCGCAGCGCGGCTCGGAAGTGAGATTGATTCACCCAACTTTCCCCAGGTGCACAAACTCACTAAACATGGTCAGGCAACCCTGTCTTACGACAACGATGGCCGACTCCTGAAAGTGATCACCCCCGCACGTGGCGGTCTGGCTATCGAGACCGATTATACCTACAGCCCCGGTAAGATCAGAGCGTTTACGCATCAGGGAAAGGTCAAGCTCCGGGATGAATCCTTTATGCTGGATGCCAGCGGGCGCTGCAAGGAATCAGCAGAAGTGATTACCGTTGTCAACAACAATGTTCCTTTAACTTACCTTAGGGAGTGGAAGTATGACTATAATCAGAAAGGTCAGTTATGGCATTTCCAAAACAAAAACAGCTGCGTTGGTGGATATGGGTACATGTACAATGCTGACGGCGATGTGACCTCGGCGGGTGAAATTACCGGAATAGGAAACAGTATTGTTACGAATATTGGCTATACTCCAGCAGGAGGCGACCCGATCATGAACGATAAATATCCTTTAAATGTGATAGGAGTGAACGAACACGATGCTTACCTGCGGATTTTCGGTAAGCCGGGTAAGCACCTGGTCACGCTCGTAACCAAGCCGGGTTCACTCGATGGCGATTATTACAATTACACACTGGACGCGGATGGCTACGTGACCCAACGGAAGCAGTACAAACTGATTGGTAGCAGCCTGGTCGATACCAAGTCGTACGCCTACGTGACAGCCAACATCGGGATGCCGTTCTGAGCTGACCGCTGGTGAAACCCTGGGCGGGCTACACCAACTTAGGGAAAGGTTATTGCGACAAAAGCCCTCCGGCGTTCATGCCGGCGGGCTTTTTGAATTTAGCCCAGATATAACCTCAGTCTCAATCAAAACCAACAATAACTCTATGTTAGTGACAAAAAATGTTCGACCTATGTTCGACGCAAAAAAAGACACTTACAGCTTTCGTCATAAGTGTCTGATAATCAATGTCGGGATGACAAGATTCGAACTTGCGACCCCTAGCACCCCATGCTAGTGCGCTACCGGGCTGCGCTACATCCCGAACTCTTTGGGGTTGCAAATCTAGGAATTTTTGGAATACTGCCTATTCCAATTTAAAAAAAATTGAGACAGGCAGTATTTTATATTTGTTAGATGGTTTCGTTTTGCCAATTCGGGTTGACTACTTCCTGTTTTCCTTTTCTAAACCACTTGTCGCGGACACGCTCGTTGACGTAATACATACACGGAACCATGATCAATGTAAGCAATGTCGAGAATGTTAATCCGAAAATGATGGTCCAGGCGAGAATGTTCCAGAAAATTGAGCTAGGTCCGCCAACAATCAAGTGCGGTTCCAGGTTTCTGAAAAGCCCGACGAAGTCTACGGTTATACCCAGAGCCAGCGGAACAAGGCCAAGAACGGCTGCTGAGGCTGTCAGCAATACAGGCGTTAACCTGATCGCACCACCTTCAATGATTGCTTCCCGCATTGGGTAGCCGCGCCCCCGGAGCTCTTCAATGAACTCAATGAGCAGGATACCATTTTTTACCACAATACCGGCAAGCGCGATAATTCCGACACCTGACATGATAATTGAGAAATCTTTATTGAAGATGATGAAGCCAAGTAATACCCCAATCAACGACAAAAGGATGGTAAAGAAGATAATGAATGGCTTCACAACCGAGTTGAACTGGGTCGCCAGGATCAGATAAATCAGCAATATCGCAGCGCCAAATGCAGTTCCAAGGAATGCCATGGACTCATTCTGCTCTTCCTGTTCACCGCCCATTTTGATAATATAACCATTAGGAACTTCCATATCCTGAATCAATGCTTCGATCTGAGCCACGATTTCGTTGGCATTGTAACCCGGCAACACGTCGGAGCCTAATGTTACGATCCGGCTTTGGTCCTGACGGTTGATCTGGCTGAAAGTCGTTGAATAATGAATGTTGGCAACAGAAGTGATCGGAACCTGACGCAGCGCACCGCCCATATTCATGTCGCGGTAAACCACATTAAGGCTCAACAGCTTCTCAATTTGCTCGCGGTCATCTTTTTCAAGCCTTACCATGATCGGATACTCGTCCTTGTCGTCTCTGAATTTGGAAACTTCCAAACCGAACAAAGCTGTTCTGACAGCCAATGCAATTTGTTGAGAACTGATGCCTTCACGCTGCGCTTTTTCACGGTCGATATCAATAACGATCTCAGGCTTATTTGTTACCAAATCCGAACGCAACTGATCTATCCCTTCAATACCTGATTGCTGTACTTTTTGCAAGACACTTTTTTCAAGTTTTTGAAGCACTTCAAAATCATCCCCGGAAATTTCAATGGAGATCGGCTTACCAGTGGGAGGTCCTACCGCTTCGCGTTCAACCGAAATCTCTGCTCCCGGAATGCCTTTCACAGCCTCACGGATCTTTCGGAGAATCGCTTCTGATGATCGGCCGCCTCTTTCTGTTCCATAAACAAAGGCTACGGTTACCTTGGATTTGTGCGGCGTTGCGGAACGGTCTGGGTTATAGGGGTCACCGGCGTTTTTACCAACATTGGCAATCACCGAATTCACCATATCCATGGCCTTTTCTTTTTCCAAAACATCAAAAACACGCTTCTCAATGATCTTGGTCACAGAGTCTGTCACCCGTGCATCTGTCCCGATCGGCAGTTTATTATAAACGTACACGTAATCCGGATCACCACTTGGGAAGAAGAGCACTTTGGGTTGCACAATGCCCGTCAGCACGAATGTGAAAATCAGTAAACCAAATACGATCATGATTGCAACAACAGGTCTCCAGCCTCTCAAAAGCCAGTCGATCAATTTGCGATAGCCGTTTTTCAAGGATGGTAATAAACGGTCCTGGAATGGGACCAGAATTCTTGGTGTCAGAATGTAATGGTTAAAAATCCAAAGCAACAAGATGAATACGAAGAAGTTACCAACACCGCGATCGATCAGATAACCGATTGCAGCTGCAACAACGAGAATAATTAATGGTCTGCGGATGGCTTTAAAACTCGTGTCGTGCGCTTCTTTTTCGTCATCATGACGTCCCATGAATGATACCGCGAACACCGGGTTCATTACATAAGCCACAAAAAGCGATGCTCCCAGCGTGATAATGAGCGTCAGCGGCATGAACTTCATAAATTCCCCTACTATACCTGTCCAGAAAAGCAACGGGAAGAATGGTGCAATGGTCGTTAATGTTCCCGAAAGTACAGGAATGAAAACTTCACCTGCCGCCGCTTTTACAGCTTGCTGGATCGTCCAGTCCTTGTGCTGGTTGAATAACCGGTGCGTGTTTTCGATTACCACAATCGCGTCATCCACCACAAGCCCTATACCCAGCAGGAAGGCAAAAAGTACAATGGTGTTTAATGTAAATTCTGTTCCTACCAATGGTCCGATAATAGGCATCATCACAAAGGCAACGAGTGCCGAAAGCGGAACGGAAAGTCCTACGAAAATCGCGTCACGCACACCCATGAAGAACATAAGCACCATTACCACGAAAATAAAGCCGAGTACAACGGTGTTGATAAGGTCATGCAAGTCAGCTCTTGTCTGAATCGATTGATCCGCAGTGATTTTTACGTCCAATCCCGGAGGAAAACGGTTTTCTTTGAAGTCAGCAATTACGTTTTCAATCTTGTCGGCTGCTTCCACAAGGTTTTCACCGGAACGCTTGATTACGTTCAGCGTGATTACCGTTTTATTGGCCAAACGGGCAAAATCCTGTTGTTCTTCAAAATTATCAGACACTTCGGCCACATCGCCCAAACGTACGGTTGCGCCAGTTGCTGTGCGAATGCGGATATTCGCCATGTCTGCAACATTGGTATACTCACCTTTTACACGAAGCGTTCTGCGCACACCTTCCACATTGAGCTCGCCACCCGAAACGTTGATGTTTTCACTCTGGATCGCCGTTTGCACATCATAGAATGTCAAACCTGTTGATTTCATGCGGTCCAGGTTCACATTAATCTGGATTTCGCGGTTCAGGGCACCCAAAATATCCACACGGGTAATTTCCGGCAATGCTTCAATTCCATCCTGCAAGTCTTCGGCATATTGCTTTAACTGTTTCAGGGAAAAGTTACCGGCAATGTTCACGTTCATGATCGGAAATTCCGAGAAGTTAACATCCTGGGCCGTGGGGCCTGAGTCGAGGTTTTGCGGCAAGTCTGTTTTTGCCTTGTCAATCGCATCTCTGACTCGCTGGAGTGCAACTTCCACAGCCACGTCCGGCGTAAATTCCACCAGGATCACCGAAACGTCCTGCAATGCATTGGACTTAATCTTTTTAACCCCATTCAGCGATTTAAGCTGCTTTTCAATGGGTTTGTTGATCGTGTTTTCAATATCCGCAGGCGCCGTTCCGAAGTAAATCGTGTTGATATAGATCTGCGGGATCTTGATATCGGGAAACTGCTCTTTGGGCAGGTTATTATAGACCATAAACCCGGCAAGCGTAATGATGAACGTAAAGATGTAAATCGTCGTCCGATTCTCTACGCACCAGTTGGTAAAGCCTAGGGTTTTATATTCGTTAAATTTCATGGGAGCAATTTTGAATGAGTGAATGAGTGAATGATTGAATGGATCACTCTCTTTTTCAATAGCTAATCGGCTGGCCGTCGGAAACTTCCTGGTAACCCAATGTGATCAGCTGGTCGCCTGCTGCCAGGCCGGAAAGAATTTCTACTTTTCCGTTATAGCTCAAACCGGTTTTCACTTCTTTTGCCTTGGCCACTTTTTTATTGCCCTCAGTTACGGCCACATACACAACATTGCCTTTCTCTGTGCTTTGAACATAATTCTGATCAATGGCCAGGGCATTTTTGCTGATCGCATCATTGATCTGCACCTGCGCCATCATATTAGGCTTGATGTCTTTGTTGGTAGGAAGATTGGCTTCAATCGTAAATGTCCGTGACAACGGATCCACTGCTGTGCTAACGAATGTAATTCTCGCTTTATATTCCTTTTTCAAGTCCGGGAATTTGACAATCACTTCATCGCCTTTTTTCACACTGGCAGCATAAGTATCAGATACTTTTGCAGTTACTTTCAGGTTGCTCAAGTTAACAACCCGTACGACGCCCACACCCGGAGAAGCCATTTCGCCTACTTTTACATTCACCATATCGACCACACCTGCCATCGGAGACACAATGTTTGTCTGAGATAATTGTGCATTTAAGGTGCTCAGCTTTCTATCCAAAGCCTCTTTGTTGTTCTTCGCCTGCAGAAATTGAACTTCGGTCCCGATCTTCTGGTCCCAAAGGTTTTTTTGCTTTTCATAAATGGTGTTAGCCAGCGACATTTGCGTTTTCAATTCCTCAATGGATTCTGTCAGAATGCTGTTATCAATTTTGCCGATCACACTTCCCGCATTCACGTAATCGCCTTCACGCACATTCATCGCAACGATGACCCCGGCTGATTTGGGCGTTACCAGGACATTGTTTTTGGCATCCACTGTTCCCTGCAATTCCACATAATGGCGGAATGTCGCAGCATCAAGCGTATCGATAGTTACCGGTTTTACTTTTGCTTCCGCAGCTTTATTAGGATCCAGTTTTGTAATTTCAATTTCAAGCGCTTTGATTTTCTTCTCGTTCTCTGCACGCTCTGATTTCAGCTTGGCCAATTCTTCTTTTTTACCGGCCAGGCCTTCTTTCTTTTCTCCCCCGCCGCACGCTGCAAGCAGGATTGTCATGGCTGTTAGTATTAAAATATGTCTTTTCATGATATAGGTAAATAGCGGTTTCAAATTTTGTTTTTGTGTTAATGTGATGCTTATTTTTCTGTATAAAGTTCTCCTTTGGCGCGGCTGAGGTCAACCTTGGCGATCATCAGATCATATAATGCTGTGAAATAGTTCGTTTGCGCCTCTTTCAGTGAAGATTCTGCATTGATTACCTCGATATTAGAACCAACTCCTTCCTTGTATTTGATCTTCGATACGCGAACAATTTCTTCGGCGAGCGTCAGGTTGCGCTTTTGCGTTTCAAGCGTTGCAAATGCATTCTTGATATTAATGCTTGCCTGATTATTTTCCAGATCGATTGACTGTTTCAACAATGTCTGGTTGTTCTTAACCTTATCAATAGCGATCTTTTTCTGGTTAATCTGGTATTTTTTGGAAAAACCGTCGAAAATCGGAATGTTAAGGTTGATGGCGAGCACCATGTTGGGAAACCAGTTGTTGGTAAACAATTGCGAAAACTTGTCCGCACCAGCATTGTATCCGTAGCCTAATGAAGCCGATACACTGGGCAGGTAGCCGCTTCTTACGTTGCGCAGATCGAGGCCTGCCAATTTTTCCTGTGTATTCAGCAACGAGTATTCAATGCGGTTTTCATAGTTAAGGTCTGCGTTTGCCGATTCTGTTCTCAGCGAATCCACATTCACTGCATTAATGTCATCGGTAAGCTTAACAGTTTCATTAGCAGGCATTCCCATCTGAAATTTTAGCAGGGCATAGCTAAGCTCAATGAGGTTTTGAACCTTTTGACGTTCCGTTTGCAGGTTGTTGATCTGCACTTCCAAACGGTTTACATCCAAAAGCTCTACGAAACCGCTGGCATTCATTGCCTTAGTCTCACGCATGAGCGAGTCTACGCGGGAAATGTTGAGATCGAGTAGTTTGGCTCGTTCTTCTGCAACTTGGGCAGAGTAATAAGCTTTTGTAACCGCCTCCGCCACGGATACTTTCGATGAAGTTGTGCTTTTCTGGGCCAATTCACGATAAGTTGCAGCGGCTTTTAACCCGATAAAATAGGAACCGTTGAAAATAAGCTGGTTTAAATTAGCGGATGCTGCGCCCTGCCACGGAATCCCGAATTCAAGCGCGGCGGGTGGTGCGTCGGCCGGCGTGTTGGGATCCAGGCTGCCTCCGGGAAGGAAAAACCGCGGTATAATAATGTTATTGGTTACTGAAACCGTTGCGCTTACTTGCGGCAACCCAGCTGCCCGGATCTCACCAATGCGCGCTTCGGCAGAAGTGGCATCCAACTGTGCATTTTTAATATTCAGGTTATGCTTGATCGCATAATCCACGGCCTGTTCCAGCGAGAAATTCCCGTCCTGTGCGTAAAGCGGACCAAAGCTGAGTAAGATCGCCAGTAGCATCAGACTGCGGCGTATTATTTGTTCATTTTTCATGGGTATTGATTTCAATTGCTGATCTGTCTTTTATGGTGTTGTAATATTCAAATCCTTTTTCCGATAAAACCCCTCTTAAAAAGTGTAGGAGGAACTGCATTTGGGTATGCATCATACTGAACTTTTTCTGCGGAAATATAGTCGGGTCAAAAGCCATAACGATCTGTTCTATGCGGAGTAACGCGAGAACATCTACGTCAATATCTGGCCTGTAAAGACCTTGTTCAATGCCGGTAACCAGGTTTTCGCGAATGCTTTTGAGCAGAAATTCATGCTTATACGTTTCAAATTGCTCCCAGGCTGCCGGATAGTATTTTTTCAGGTCGTACAACAATGCCGGATTCATGTTGGAAAGTGTATCCCGCATTTGGGCCGACGCATACATCATTTGCTCAATGGGGTTGGCTGCTTTCTCATCCAGTTTCTCCATTTCGCACTTTTGATCCATAATCTCGTTCTGGATCACCAGTGCCAGGATAGCTTCTTTGTCGGAATAATGCTGGTAAATGGTCCGCTTCGAAATCCCCAGGTCTTTGGCAATATCATCCATGGTAACGCTCTTGATCCCATAGCGCCAGAACAGATTTAGGGCTGATTTAATAATTCGCTCTTTCACGAGAGCAAATTTGAAATAATCAACTGAAATAAACTAAGAAAACTTTCAAAATGTTTAAAGTTTTCTGGTGTCAGATAAACGCTGATGCTCAGACAGTAATGGCACGATTACGAAAGGCTGCGGGACAACTTGATTCGGAAATATCGTGCCTGTCCGGCTTGTTAGGGAAGTAGGGAAATTTCAAAATTTGCATGGCTGATGGTTTAAGTTGATGAAAGTTTAGAAAACTAACGCGCCAAAAGTAGGTCGGCCCGGACATTAAGATCAATCAAAAATTTATTAAACGGATAATTTAGGGTATGAACTTGGCAAATCGGGAGATAAAATGCGTTGTTACGGGAATGATTTACATACAACTGGTGTTTGGAAATGACACATATTCTGACCAATTTTCGGGTCTTTTGTCTTAGTTATTAACTTCCAATTCACTAATTGCTATCGCGACAAACAAATCAATGAAAAGCTACATTGACCTGATTCAGCAGACGTTCGAATTTCCCACGATGGAGTTTAACGTCGATAATAACGAATTGCTGTTCAACAATGTACCACTGATGGATATCATCAAAGAACATGGTACGCCGTTAAAAATCAATTATTTGCCTAAAATAGGGGAGCATATCGAAAATGCAAATATGTTTTTTCGGAATGCCTTCAAAAGACATAATTACAAAGGAAGCTACACCTATTGTTATTGCACAAAGTCTTCCCATTTCAGTTTTGTGCTGGAAGAGGCTTTGAAGCATAATATACACCTTGAAACTTCTTCGTCTTTTGATATACCCATTATCCGCGAATTGTATCGCCGGGGCAAGGTAACCAAAAACACCTTTATTTTGGCAAACGGTTACAAACTGCCGCGCTACACGCAGTATCTCAGCGAGTTGATCAACGAAGGGTTCAATGTTATTCCAATTCTGGATAACCTCAAAGAAATTGAATCATACGAACAGCAGGTTACAGCAGATACGGTCAATTTCGGGATGCGTATTGCGACGGATGAAGAGCCAAATTTTGCTTTTTATACGTCGCGGTTAGGAATCCGGTATAACGATGTGCAGCAGCTTTATAAGGAAAAGATCGAGTCTAATCCGAAGTTTAAGCTGAAAATGCTGCATTTCTTCATTAATACGGGGATTAAGGACAGTGCTTATTATTGGAGCGAGCTTACAAGGTTTATGTTCAAATACTGCGAAATGCAGAAAATTTGTCCAGAACTCGATTCTATCGACATTGGTGGCGGTTTGCCAATCCAAACCTCATTGCAGGCGGGATATGATTACCAGCAAATGATCGACGAGATCATTGAAAACATCCAGTGGATCTGCAACAAGAACAATGTGCCGGTTCCGCATATTTTTACGGAATTCGGAAGTTATACGGTGGGAGAGAGCGGAGCGGTTATTTATGAGATCATTGATAAAAAGCTTCAAAACGACAAGGAGCTTTGGTACATGATCAACGGCTCGTTCATTACGCAGCTTCCTGATTCCTGGGGCATGAACCAGAAATATATCATGCTCCCGATTAACAACTGGGATAGTCCTTATCAAAAAGTGAATCTCGGTGGATTAACGTGCGATTCGCAGGATTTTTATAACAGCGAAATGCACAGCGCCGACCTGTATATGCCGATTTTTGAAGAAGATTCGGAGAAACAATACATTGGATTTTTCCATACGGGCGCTTACCAGGAGTCTCTCGGCGGATATGGCGGCATCCAGCATTGCCTTATCCCTGCACCGAAACACGTGTTGGTCGACAAAGACGAAGACGGCAAGATCATTACACGTGTCTTTGCCGAAGAGCAGAACAGCGATTCTATGCTTAAAATCTTAGGCTTCAAGGAGGAATCATTTACCGTTCCCGAAAAGAATGTCGGAACAGAAATGGAGCCGATTGAAGAAGAGGAAGAATTGGTCGAAACAAAAATCTGACCTTTGATATAAAGTTCTTTGAATGAGTTCGTTATTAGTCAAACTAAAACGCTCATTCAAAGAATTATTTTTTATATTTTTGCGGTGACAAATATTTATACGAACAAGAAGATGAAAAAATTATTACTTCTCCTTACGATTTGCGGCTCGCTCGCATTTGCATCTTGCACAAAGCACGCTTGTCCTGCTTACGGTTCTACGCAAAAAGCAACTCAGGCATCGCCCGCTGAGAGAGTTTAAATTTCACCTTCCAGGATAATTTTAGCTGCCTCGAACAAACTGGCCGCAGCAAAATCGCCTGTTGAAGTTTCTGTTTCCGGAACAATCTGAATTGTTCTGACCCCTGCATTTCTTCCTGCCTCCATATCACGGTCCCGATCGCCGATCATCCAGGATTGTTTAACATTTATATTATATTTTGCAATCGCCTTTTCGAGCATGAGCGAACCAGGCTTTCTGGAAAGCGAAACACCTGAAACATTAGGGTGATAGGGCGAGAAATAAAGATCGTCCAACGCATTTCCCGATGCCCGTTGCATCGCTTCATGAATGGCATACACATTGTCCGCTGTGTAAAGCCCTTTCGCAATCCCAGCCTGATTTGTAATGACAACCAACAAATAACCAGCCTTTTTTAAAGCTTGCAGTGCTTCTACAACGCCTTCGGGAATAACCAGCTTTTCCAGCTCGTATAAATAATCCGGGCAATCCTCATTCAGCACTCCGTCGCGGTCGAGGAAGATGCATTTGGTTTTGGGTAAAGACATAAAAAGGAGTTGCTAGGAGGAAAATTCTTTAACGGATTCGATGAAACAACGCACTTTATCGGGATCTGTGTCGGGATAAACGCCGTGGCCCAGGTTGGCAATATAGCGCTGTGTGCCAAATTGTTGCACCATGTTCTTCACTTCTTTTCTGATCTGATCATAGGAAGCATACAGCACGCAAGGATCAAGATTTCCCTGAAGTGTTTTATCAGGAATAAGCGCACGCGATTCGGCAATGTCCATGTTCCAGTCAAGGCCTACTACTGAGCAGCTAAGCTCGCTAATGGCTTTGCGCGCGAAGAATGCGCCTTTGGCAAAAACGGTCACCGGAACTTCATCAATGGCGTCGCAGATCTGTTTGATATAGGGCAAAGAAAAAGTGCTGTATTGCTCAGGAGACAAGATTCCGGCCCAGGAATCGAATATTTGAACGAGGTTAGCGCCGGCCGCAATTTGTGCTTTCAGGTAAGCAATGGTGCTATCCGTTATTTTTTGAAGCAGTAAATGCGAGAATTCAGGGTCGGCGTAAAGATGCTTTTTAGCAACCGAAAATGTCTTTGAGCCTTTACCTTCTGTCATGTAACAGAAAATCGTGAAAGGCGCTCCTGCAAAACCGATTAACGGGACACGGCCCGCCAAGCCATCTTTCGTCAGCTTAATCGCGTCCAGCACATATTTCAAATCCGTTTCCGGCTCGGCAATATGCAGTTTTTCCAGATCCTGAATGGTGTGAACAGTTGCGGGAAAAACAGGTCCGCGTTGCTCAGCCATTTCATAGGGCAAACCCATTGCTTCGGGAATCACCAGAATGTCGGAGAATATAATGGCCGCGTCAACACCCAGCAAATCAACGGGTTGTAATGTGACTTCGGCAGCCATTTCGGGCGTTGTAGCTAACTTAATAAAGCTTCCCGCTTTCTCACGAACGGCCCTGTATTCAGCCAAGATCCGGCCAGCCTGCCGCATCATCCAAACCGGCGTACGTTCTGTTTTCTCACCACGCGCCGCCCGGAGCAAAAGATCATTTTTCAATTCCATGCGGCAAAGTTAGGCAGAAAGCGGCATATCAAAACCTAAAATTCACCCCAACCAAAAAATTCCTGCCTGCTTGTGGGAAGTAAAAATTCTCCTGCGTCAATGCGCCGCCAGCGAAATATCCGTACGTGTACCCGTTTGATTCATATTGCTCTTCGAGCACATTATTGACCAGCAAATTGAAAGAAATTTCTCTTGCCCAGCTTGGTCTGATCGTCCAGGAAAGTCGCAGGTCGTTGGTGAAATAGGCGTCCAGCTTGCGCGTCTCGGAAGATGTGTTGTCTAAATATTGCTTTCCAACGTATTTGCTGAGTAATGCTAATTCGAGATCTTTTCTCAAAATGTAAGTCAACTGGCTTCCGGCAATCGCGTTAGGCGAGAAAGATATGTCCGATTTTCCGTGACTGATCGTGTTATAATCGCCGGTGTCGTAATTGATTACATACTCAGTGAAATCATTGATCTTATTCTGGCTAAAAGTTGCATTGACATTCCATTTCAGGGATTTGCTGAGCGCAATCGCGCCTTCCAATTCAACGCCGGTGCGGTAACTTTTAGGAACATTCACGCGTATGGAATTTCCGACATCATTAATCTGGCCTGTCAGAACAAGTTGATTTTTGTAAGCCATCAGATAATAATTAGCCGAAAAAGCCCAGATGCCGCGCTGCGTTTTAAAACCAGCTTCCACATTCTGTAATTGTTCGCTTTTTGGGAATAAACCAGCCGTCGATGAAGTGAAGTCATCACGGTTCGGCTCGCGATTTCCCACACTGTAAGATGCGTAAACCGAGCTTTGATCAGCTAATTGGTAAGTAAGTCCGGCTTTCGGATTAAAGAATGAATAAGACTCATCAAATGCCAGCGCAATCTGATCATTGTCAGTGCCTTGAATGTTATGATTAACGCTTCTGAATTGCAAATCTGCAAACGCATTCAGTTTCGGCGTCAGCTGGTAATAAACCTTTCCGTAAATGTTAAAATCCTTCTTAATGCCTTTGCTGTAATAATATTGATGGTCGTTTTCAATGTTACCCGCATTGCGCGCCCATATAATGCGGCCGTAATGGTCGCCGTCGTAATAGTTATATCCTCCGCCGAAGCTGGCAGTCAGCTTTTTGAAACTATTGTATTCCAATGAAAAAGTGGAGCCGTAAAAGTAATTGTCCAGCCAACGGCGACGGATCAGATCTGTGCTGGTAAGTGTATCCTGGCCCACTACGACATTGGGCAAATTATAATTACTGTAATCATCACCAATCCGCGATTGCTCATAATAACCCAGCCCGCGTACAAGGAATGCATTGAGGTTAAAAATCAATTTATCGCTCAGATTGTGCGAAGAAACGATCTGGTAATGATCCTGACGATAGTTATCGACCTCGTTTTTGTAAGTGTAAGAATTGTAAGTCCGGTTATCCGATTCCAGCAAATTCTGCGCATCTTTTTCGCTCAAACCATTACGATCAATATAGCTCAAAATCCCTTCCCGATCACCGCGCAACTTCGCTTCCGGGACGCCGTTCCACGATTGGTAAGTCCGCTCGTTTCCGGAAAACACATTCACCCGCACAAAACTTTTTTTACCAAAATAACCACCCGACAAATAATAAGAATGCAGCTCCGAAGAAGCCCGGTCCACATAGCCATCTGACGAAACGCGCGACAGCCTTGCATCAAAAGTGAATTTCTCCTTAATCAGCCCGGAACCAACCTTCAATGTGTTTTTGAACGTGTTAAAAGAACCATAGGAATTGTTCAGTTCCGCATAAGGCTTTTCCTGAAATGCATTCGTGTTAATGTTGACCGTCGCCCCAAAAGCCCCGGAGCCATTCGTTGATGTTCCCACGCCACGTTGAATCTGAATACTGCTCACCGAAGACGCAAAGTCCGGCATATTGACCCAAAAGACGCCCTGGCTTTCGGCATCATTATAAGGAATTCCGTTCACCGTCACATTAATGCGCGTCGCATCCGAGCCGCGTATGCGAATGCCCGAGTAACCTACGCCCGCGCCTGCATCACTCGTGCTCACGAGCGAAGGCGTGAAGTTGAGCAGAACAGGCAAATCTTGTCCAAGGTTTTGTTTATCAATGGCTTCTGCTGTGACTGTGCTATAAGCCATTGCCGATTTATCATTGGCGCGCGTGGCATTAATGATCACTTCATCGGCTTGATAAGTGCTTTTACTCAGCTTAATTTCCAGTGGATTATCAGTGGTTAAGGGCAGTTTTTGAGTTTGGTAACCAATGTAGGAGACTTCCAATGTTGAAATGTTGTCAGAAATGTTCCGCAAACTGAAATTTCCCGCGCCGTCGGTTTGCGTGCCACGAATGTCGCTGGCTTTAATGGTGGCTCCGGGCAATGCTTTTCCATCTTCGGCGTCGGTGACACGGCCGGAAATAGATCGTTGTGCAAACGCAGAACGGAATGATAATGTGCTGATTATGAGTATAAACAGATAGGTAGTAACGTTTCGCATGGCGATGATTTGGTTACAACAGGCAGGGGCCACCTATCAAATGGTTGCTTTTCTCTCCCTACGCCGGCATTACCCGGATCAGGTCATATGGGTTTGATCTCAGCCCGTTCGGTAGGGCACCCCTTGAGATTATAACGCAAAGCTACGCCGGAACAGCGGATGATTCAAGCTTTGTTAACTTATTGTTGTCTTTCAAGCCACTTTTCCGGGCTCTGACTTGTATGAAGTACAGCAGTTATCAAAATTGTCCTATCAGACTCGTTCACTACAAAATGTATCATGAATGGAAATACATCAACAACTGCAGTGCGCACCGAAAGATAGCGAACCGGATAGAGCTGTGGATTTTCGGAAATTCGTTTGACTTTGCTTCTGATGAATTTAGTGAATCGCTTTCCCAAGTCTGCTTGCTGCTCATTATACCAAATCGCAGCTTCCTGAATGTCTTGTTTAGCTAATGGGAGGATTGAAATTTTATACATTAAAGGCCCTTTTCGATATCGTTCATGGCTGTATCAAAGTCGATTGCTTGCTCAGGATTTTTTTTAAAGCTTGCTAACCGGTCTAATACAACGTCTTTATGCCATTGCGGAATGTTGTCGGTTTCCTCTTGCTCAATTTCTGCATACTTGGTTTTCAACGCATTCCATTCGGTAATCGGAATGTAAACACCGGTTGTGACACCTTGACTGTCCGAGATATATTGAAGTTTCATAAGATTGCTTTATTTAAAAGGATCATCTTTTGTTCGGAAGAAAGACTCTGCTCTTATACAAATATAAACATTTAAAAGTGAAGGAGCGATTGGCTAAATATCCTAAACATTCGTCTTCTTTTCCTTATTTTTACATAACATATAAAATCAACCTGACTTACTCAATAATCAATAATGGCGAGCTATACAGACACAATTGAAATGAATGCTTCGCAGCAGGCGATGGAACTTGAATATCGTTACGGAGCGCATAATTATAAGCCTATGCCGGTGGTTTTGGAACGGGGGCTGGGCGTGCATGTCTGGGATGTGGAAGGGAAGCAATATCTGGATTTTTTGTCTGCATATAGTGCTGTGAGTCAGGGTCACTGTCATCCGCGGATTATCGATGCAATGGTTGCGCAGGCACAAAAACTGACATTGACTTCGCGGGCTTTTTACAATGACAAGCTCGGGGAATGTGAGAAATTCCTTTGTGAGTATTTCGGTTTTGATAAAGTGCTGATGATGAATTCCGGCGTAGAAGGAGGCGAAACGGCGTTAAAACTTACACGAAAATGGGCATACAAAGTAAAGGGAATCGAGCCGAACAAAGCTAAAACCATTTATGCATCGGGCAATTTTTGGGGACGAACATTGGCAGCGATCTCTGCCTCGACCGATCCCTCCAGCACGAATGATTACGGGCCGTTTTTGCCCGGTTTTGAAATAATCCCTTTTGATGATCTGGAAGCATTGGAAAATGCATTCAGATCGGATCCGAATATTGCGGGTTTTATGGTAGAGCCGATCCAGGGCGAGGCGGGCGTCGTGGTCCCCGGTGACGGTTATCTCAAAGGTGTTCGTGAGCTTTGTACCAAATACAATGTTCTCTTCATTGCCGACGAAGTGCAAACAGGCATCGGACGAACAGGAAAACGTCTTGCGTGCGACTGGGAAGGTGTGAAACCGGACATTCTGGTTTTGGGAAAAGCGCTTTCCGGTGGCGTGATGCCGGTTTCGGCTGCATTTGCGGATGATGAGGTGATGCTGACGATCGCACCGGGCGAGCACGGTTCGACTTATGGTGGAAATCCGCTGGCGTGCGCGGTCACAGTTCCTGCATTGCAGGTTGTTATCGACGAAAACCTGGCTGAAAACGCCGAAAAAATGGGTCAGCTTTTTAGAAGCAGAATTGTTGATTTGCAAAAGCAATGTTCTCTGATTGAAGTCGTTAGAGGAAAGGGTTTGCTGAACGCGATCGTGATCAATGATACGGAGGACAGCCACACTGCAATGGACCTTTGTTATAAAATGATGGAAAAAGGACTGCTTTGTAAGCCAACGCATGGAAATAAGATCCGGTTTGCGCCTCCTTTGGTCATTAACGAAGAACAAATGAACCAGGCATGTGACATTATTGAGCAGGTATTTTTAGCAAATGCGTAGCCATTTATGAAATTAAAACTATTACTGGCCATTCTTTCCATCAGCGCGGCAGTGCTTTCATGCAAAGAAAAAAATGTAGATCCGGCAACTGAAAGAGAGACGAACGAGTGGATCTACGAAAACATGAAATACTGGTATTACTGGAATGATAACATGACTACTTCGCCGGATTATTCCAAAGATCCCGCGTCGTTTTTCGAATCACTGCTTTATCGATATGACGCCACATTGCGGCCGGATGGCGACCGGTTTTCCTGGATCCAGGAAAGTGCTGAGGAGCTGGAAGCATCGCTGGCAGGCCAGTCGAAGGCTTCCGGGATGGAATATAAGCTTACCTATTTCCCAACGGGCAGCAGTAATGTGATCGGCGTTGTGCTCTACGTTCTTCCAGATTCGCCTGCGGCCAAAGCAGGATTTGCAAGAGGGGACATTTTCAGCAGCGTAAATGGCCAGAAAATGACTGGCGCTAATTACAGCCAATTACTCAATTCGGACGAAAAACTAACTTACACGCTTGCTACAATCAATGCAGAAGGCGCATTAATGGAAGGCACAACGACACGGGACATTACGCCGGTTGTTTTGCAGGAAGATCCTGTTTACTTCGATACACTTTATAGCATTGGGGCGAATAAAATTGGCTATGTGGTTTACCATCAGTTTATTCCAGAGCCTTATCAAGCTAGCAACAAGCAGTACGACAAAAAGCTGGATGACATTTTCAACTCGTTCAAGAATGCGAATGTCAATGCACTAATTGTCGATTTGCGTTACAATCCGGGTGGTTATGTAAGTTCTGCGACGAATCTTGCGAGCTTGATCGCCAAAGCGACTTCTAACGATATTTTTTATTACAAAGAATACAACACGGAAGTAACAGAGACGAACATGAAGAAATATGGCGAAACCTACTTTTACGACAAGTTTGCCAGCAAAAGTCAGAACATTGGTTCCCAGCTAAGCAACGTGGTTTTCCTGGTTTCTTCCCGTTCGGCCTCGGCTAGTGAGCTGCTGATTAATGGGTTAAAACCCTACATGAACGTGACGCTTGTGGGTGGTAAAACTGTTGGCAAAAACGTCGGATCAGTAACATTAACCGATTCCAAAAAGAAAGTAAAGTGGGGGTTGCAGCCTATTGTTTCAAAATCTTTGAACAAAGACAAAAAATCCGATTATAATGTGGGGTTCACGCCGGATATCGCGGCCAGCGAAGGCAACATTCTTTATCCATATGGAAATCCCAAAGATCCTTTACTCAGCGAAGCACTTTTTAAAATTACGGGAACACGCCTTACCCGGCAGATAAAAAATGCCCGCACATTGCAAGAGGAAGATAGTCAGGAAATTACATCTACGATTCAGCGGAAAGCGGGACGCAGCAATATGTTCTATGACAAATAGGCTTTTAAGGGCATAGTTTTTGTAATTAATGGTTTCAAACGAACATTAATCTAAACTAAGCATTATGGGAATCATCACATGGATCATCGTCGGCCTGATCGCAGGCGCAATTGCCAAAGCCATTCATCCGGGAAAAGATCCGGGCGGCTTTATTGTAACAATTCTGATCGGTATCGCGGGCGCCGTCGTTGGTGGCTGGATTTCTTCAATGCTTGGTTACGGAACGGTTGATGGTTTCAATTTCGGCAGTCTTTTCATCGCCATTTTAGGAGCGGTTATTCTGCTCTTTATTTATAGAAAGTTTAGTACGAGGTCTTAACGGATCAATGTTAAAATGTATGGTGAGGGAACGTGTGTAAACTGTTCTCTCACCATTTTTTATTGCTATTTTTACAAATTCCAATGCTAAGTTCCTAACTGATTTACTCATGAAGCTGGTTAACGATATGACTGTCTGGTTTTTGAAGCGGCGCTTCGAAAGGATAGAGCAGTTTATGAAATACCCTATTGAGACCCAGGAGCGCATTTTTTCTGAACTGATCGAGACGGCGCGATATACCGAATGGGGAAGTAAATATAATTATGGCCAGATCCGGACGATCAGGGAATTCCAGGATCAGGTGCCTGTTTCCACCTACGAAGAAATTTATCCATACATCGAACGCGTACTGCGCGGGGAACCCAATGTGATGTGGCCTTCCCAGATCGACTGGTTTTCAAAATCGTCGGGAACGACCAATGCGCGGAGCAAATTTTTACCGGTTTCTCCCGAAGCATTGGAAGAGTGTCATTATGAAGGCGGGAAAGATATGATGACACTGCTCATTAATAACCGCCCGGATACGCGGGTCTTTGATGGCAAAGGTTTGTCCATAGGCGGAACTTTACATGCCAATCCTTTTGATGATTATACCCAGATAGGCGACGTTTCAGCAGTAATTATGCAAAACCTGCCTTCCTGGGCAGAATTCATGCGCACGCCGCCCCTGGACGTGGCATTAATGGACCATTGGGAAAGTAAGCTGGAAAAAATGGCTTCCATCTGTTCGCAGGAGAATGTAACAAGCATTCTGGGCGTGCCAACCTGGACTATTGTTTTGCTGGACCAAATCCTCGAACTCACCGGCAAAAAGAATATGCTGGAAGTTTGGCCGGATTTTGAGGTTTTTGTGCATGGGGCAGTTTCCTTCGAGCCTTACCGGGACCTGTTCATGACTAAATATTTCCCGTCAGACCAGGTTTTGTATCTCGAAACTTACAGCGCCTCCGAAGGGTTTTTCGCCATTCAGGATGATGTGAATAGGGTGGGAGAAATGCTGTTAATGTTGGATTACGGCATTTTTTATGAATTTGTCCCCGTTGAAGAAGTGGGGAAGCCGCATCCGAAAGCATTGCTTTTGGACGAAGTTGAGATTGGTAAAAATTATGCGCTGGTCATTTCTACAAACGCCGGCCTATGGCGTTATCTGATCGGTGACACGGTTAAGTTCACTTCGAAATATCCGTTCAGGCTCAAAGTAAGCGGCAGGACGAAACATTTTATCAATGCATTTGGAGAGGAAGTGATTGTGGAGAATGCGGATTATGCCGTGAAAATTGCAACACAGAAAACTGATTCGCTGGTTGCGAATTATACAGCCGGGCCCGTTTATATGGGTGATGGCTCGCGGGGACGGCATGAGTGGATCATAGAATTCACCAAAGAGCCTGACGATCGCGAACATTTTATTGCTTTGCTGGATGAAGCACTCCGTGAAGTGAATTCTGATTACGACGCCAAACGTTATAAAGATATGGCGCTGCTAATGCCCAAAGTCCATTTCGTCCCATCGGGCACGTTCTACGCCTGGATGGGGAAACTTCACAAGCTGGGCGGACAAAACAAGGTTCCAAGACTAAGCAACAGCCGGGAATATCTGGATGATCTGCTGGCAAGTTTATAGCACATGATCCCAATTTATCTTAAAATCAAAGGTCTGTATTCTTACCAGACCGAGCAGGAGATTCATTTCAATGCATTGACGGATGCGTCATTGTTCGGAATCTTTGGTGCGGTAGGAAGCGGAAAATCTTCTATTCTAGAAGCAATTACATTTGCATTATACGGCGACACCGAGCGGCTCAACAGCAAGGGCGATGATCGTACTTATAACATGATGAACCTGCGTTCGGATGAACTACTCATTGATTTTGAATGCATTGCAGGGAAAAACGGAGACCGTTACAGATTCACTGTCCGGGGCAAGCGCAATAGCAAGAATTTCAAGGATGTAAAGACATTTGACCGTCGTGGTTATATATGGCAGGATGAAAACTGGGTGCCGCTGGCCGAATTTGAAAATGCCGAAAGCATTATAGGGCTGAGTTACGACAATTTCCGCAGGACGATCATCATTCCTCAGGGCCGGTTTCAGGAGTTCATTGAGCTGCGGGACGCAGAGCGGACGCGGATGATGAAAGAGCTTTTTCAGCTCGAAAAGTATGATCTGAGCCGCAATGTGGGATCATTAATCAAGCGAAATGATCTCGCCATTTCCAATGTCGACGGCCAGTTAACAGGTTTAGGTGAAGTGACTGGCGAAATGGTGGCGGCAGAGGAAAAGCGGCGGGAAGAAGTAAGAATTGAAATCAAGAAGGTTAGCGAAGAATTGCGCATACAAACCGAACTGGAAGCAGCATTTCAGAAATTGAAATTAACAGCCGAAAAAGTCAGGTTACTACAAATGCAATTGCAAACATTGGAAACCGAGCGTCCGCAAATGCAGGAACGCGAAGCAATGTTGAAGATTTTTGAAACCTGCTCGATTCATTTTAAATCTATTTTAGATCAAAAAAATACCCTGAATGCGAGCATTGCCCGAGATCAGAAAATATTTGAAAACAACAAGATCCGGCTGGATGAGTTGACGAAGCTGTCCGAGAAGCAGCTTGAATTGTTAACCCGCCTGCAACCGCAATATGAAAAGCGCGAAGAGTTGCTCGATACGGCGGATGAATTGGAAAAGATCATTCAAATCATTGATAACAGAGTTTCTGCTGCGAAAAGGAAAGATGCATTAGGACGCGGAAATGAGCAGTTAAAGGAAAAAGAGGCATCGATTGCACGCTTAACGAAGCAAAAGCAAGAGAAAGAATCTGAGAATGAGCAGCGCAAAAATGGGCTTTCCGACATTCAGGAGATCAGTGAGATCAAGGCTTGGTTCACAACTTGTGATGCATTGGTTGAAAAGCGGCAGTCTGTAAAAATCGAAGCGGAAACATTGCAAGCTGACATTGCAGCGCAACAACAATTGCTTACAGCGAAAATCAATGCTGTGAATACCGGCTTTGCGCTTGAATTAACAGAAAATACTTCGTTAGAGTCTTTTACGAATGCTATTCAACTTTTTCTAACCAAATCAGAAGCGGAATCCAGACAAAAAAACCGCGAACTTCTATCGCTTCACACAAAACTCGCATTGCATCAATATGCGGGCGCAATTGTGGACGGAGAGCCTTGCCCATTATGCGGTTCAGCACATCATCCGTCTGTTTTACATGCGGATAATGCTGTTAGTGAGCACATTAAGGTTGCGGAAAGCGCTCTTACAACATTGGCCGCAAAAGAAAAAGCCATCCGCGCTTCGCAAGCGCCAATTGAAAGGATTTTAAATCAGATAGAGAATCTTGAAAAGCTTAAAGCGACCATTAAGCAGCGTTGGATGGAGACAAAAGCGCAACTTGAAACGCATGAGAAATCTTTCATTTGGAATAAATTTGATAAAAATGACCGAAATGGTTTTGAAAAGCATTTTGCAGAAATCACAAAAAATCAGTCGGAAATAAAGGAAGCAGAAGCGGAGATTAAAGCATTGTCTTTGAAAATTGAGACCGAAAATCTGGAAAAAACAGAGAAGATCGAAAAGCCTTTGCAGAGCTTGAAAGATGAAGTCCTGCGATTTGAGAATACAGTTTTGACATTAGCGGGGCAATTACAAAAAGTAAATCTGACTGAGTTCGAAGATCAGCCCAAAGCAGCGATTTTGGAGAAAATCACAGCTTTTAAAACCAGCTATAAGGAAATTACAACGCTTTTTGAACAATCGGAAAAGGATCTGGACGCGGTCCAGAAAGAGAAAGACATGCTTTCCGGTTCCCAGGGAACATTGAAAACAACATTAGATTCGAACCATCGCGACCTTGCTAATCTTCAAATCAGTGTCGAAGCGCAGTTAAAAGCATTCGATTTTAAGTCTGAGGAGCAGGTGAAGGAAATTCTCCAAAATTCCATTTCGATTGATGCCGAAAGAAAGGCGATTGAAACGTTCAAATACGCTTTGGATACGACGTCACGGGATTTGGGAAATCTTTTGAAGGAAAATGCAGAACAGCAATACGATCCCGAGCAGCACGAAAAGGCCATCAAAGCCAAAGAAACTTTAACGGAAAGCCTTAATGCATTTCGCAAGGAAGAAGGCGGATTAGACCGGTTATTGAAAAAAATGGCCGAAGATCTGGCGAAGAAAGCGGCATTACTAACGGAAAAGGCACGTTTGCAGTTGCGAAAAGAACATTTGGACGATCTGGCCAAGTTATTCCGTTCCAGTGGTTTTGTGGATTACGCTTCGAGCATTTATCTGCAAAACCTGATTCAGGCGGCCAATCATCGTTTTCATCAAATGACACATCAACAGCTGCATTTGGAATTGGGAGAGGGCAACAGTTTTTGGGTGAGGGATTTGCTGAACGGCGGGCATTTGCGTTTGCTTAAAACATTATCCGGCGGGCAGAAATTTCAGGCCGCATTGTCCTTAGCATTGGCGCTGGCGGATCATATTCACGTCAGGAACGGATCGAAACACAACTTCTTTTTCCTTGACGAAGGTTTCGGTTCACTGGACAAAAATGCATTGCAGACTGTGTTCGAAACATTGAAATCGTTGCGAAAAGAGAACCGCATAGTCGGCATTATCAGCCACGTTGAGGATCTGCAACAGGAAATCCAGACATACTTGAGCATTGAAGAAACGGAAGAAGGCAGTAGGATCATTCCGAGTTGGAAGTAAGGAGGGAGATAACTGCCTTGTCACGCTGAGCGGAGTCGAAGCGAAGGTAGGACGTTATCCTACGTCTGTAGCGACATTTCGACTCCGCTCAATGTGACAACATTGTTCTTAAAACCAGCGACTTACACTAAACGATATCAAATAATCCGCAAACGCGGCGTCGCCGTGCGATTTGCCTGTAACATCCTGCTTGTCAGCATAGCTTTTCGTCCGATTGCGATACAGCGCGACAGGAACGGAAAGCGATGCAGAGAATTTATTTTTAATATAAGCCACACCAGGCTCACCGGAAATTACATATCCCGGACGACGATAACCTTTGCTGCTGCCGATCAGATCGTCAGAAGGAACGCCTTCTGCGCGGCCTCCCAGCAGCACGGAAAATCCGCCGCCAAGTGCCTGGCTTACACCCAGTCGGGCTGCAAACTGATCCACAGCAGCGAAATAGCCAACAATAGGATCAATTGTTGCCGCTTGCGGATTGCGGTTTACACCATTATGCTCTTTTGGATTGGACAAATAAAAACCATTGAAATAAAGCGCCGTTTTTGGTGTGAAAGAAACATATCCCTGCGTTTCCAGGAAAAATCCCACTGCACCGTCGCCAAGCTGAATCGACTGGTCAACTGGTTTTACGATGGTATAATCATTGCCTTCTTTGTCGAGTTTGTGAAATTCACCTTCCACAGCCTTATCGCCGGTAGGAAGCTTAATGCCGCCGCCAATGGCAATGTTGAATTTCGGCATTTTTAACGGATCTCTTAACCAGTAACTTGTCGAAATGCGCAAATCACCGATTCCTTTTGAGCTTGTATGGAAGCGTTTTTGCTCTGGATTGGCTGTTATCGCGTTGCCATAATGTTCGTATAGGGACGAGCGGTCATTGTGCTGAACGGGTAATGTTACCGAAATGGACCAGCGCATGTTGGGCTGGTAAGTTAGTCCCAGATCCAACGCATGAGCCACATTGATCACTTCTGTTCCTTGTTCCACGCGTTCTTTTTCCTCATGATCGCCACGAAAATGTTTGTATGACCTGAAAAAACGATATCCCGCATTAACCTGGAATTTGCCGTCTTGTTGTTTGAAGAAATCAGCCGAAGTTGCGCCTGCGTGGCTCATGCCGCGAATCGCCACGCATCCTTGTGCAAAAGCATTGTCTGTAAGTTGTGTGATGCAAAGGCACACCAAAAATAGAAGCGTAAATATGTTTTTCATTGTTCTTAGATTTTTCAGATTGTAAAATGGAACATGGCAGCAGCATTTCCGTAAAGGAAGCTGAGCCAGAGTTAGTCAGTGATCTTGAAAAACTAAGACAATTCGGGTGGCGGAGATTCGAATGAACGGGGAGAAGAGCTGAGTGAAATTTCGTGGTCCCGAAAGGTGACCAGATTTGCTGGCGGAAAGAATTCGCAAGCTAGTTCAGATCGGGTTTCGACAGGCAAATAACTTTTCACCAGGTCGTTAAGCAATTTTAAAGCACGCTCTGAAGGGGACTTTTTACTTTTTTCGCTGTCCGACAAATCATTCATACTGCCCGCTAGCTCAAAGAACCGTTCACGCGCCGAAGTGTTGGACTGGATTGTTACGAAGAGTGTATCGTTCTCAATTTTCTGGTGAACAACGTTATAAAACTCACCATCTTTTTTGATAAGACCGGCCGTTCCATCTTCATTTTCCCAGGAGGTTGTGTAAGGGAGTGAAGGAGCAGGAAGGGCCAAAATTTTGCGTTTGGAAGCGATTTCGGACGTTTGGGCGGTTTCAAATTCCTTTTCAAAACATAGCACGGCAACTGCAAGTCCAAACGTGTTGTACAAGAGCAGGCCTAGAAGTGCTATGGATAAAAGTCTTTTCAAAAAGTCTAATTTTTTCCAAAAATAGTATAGTATTTCCAATTTACCCGTATGCGGGGCCATTAAAATCTCGCGATACCCACTAAACGCAGCCTGTCATTGAATGTGACATTAAAATGTATATTTGGGTACAATTTGCTCTTTACAAAGTTTATGCTTTTAGAAAATTTCTACGAGTCTTTTTGTTCCTGGTCCGAAGATAAATTATCAGACAGGAATTGGTTATTGAAGTTAACATTTTTTGCGGTAGTAATTTCTCTTGTTCTGGCATTTCCGCCCTATTCATTGCTCGTTGACCACTTGAAAACCAATGGGGTTAAGCTGGATGCGTGGGTTTTTATTCAAAATCAGGCGCAGGATTTGTTTCATCCAAAAGACATGGACTACGATGTCCGGCGTGAAAACATGATCCTTAGGTGGACACTGCCGTTCCTGTCGTTCATCACGAACCATAATGTTGTGCTGATTCTACTTGCTCAGGCTTTGTGCGGTATATTTTTCCTTTATAATATTGGCAGATACGTTTACCGCATTTCGGCGGATAAGGTCATTACTGGTTTTTTCGTTTTGGCCATCGCCAACATTTTCGTCAGCGTATGGACATTTGCGGACATTCACGGATATGGCGATGGTTTCGCGTATTTCTTCCTGTTAACCGCATTGCTGAGCCGCAATGTATTCGTCATCTTCATCTCGCTACAAATCGCTTTTTTTACGGATGAGCGCGCGGTTGTCGCAGGAGGGTATTTACTGCTTTGGTGGATTGTTGTTAAAGCTTATGAAAGGCAGGATTTTAGCCTGCTGGGGATGATCAGAGCTGGATTACTTGGTGAAAGCGCTGTGGTTTGGATCGCCTGGCTATGTTATTTCGGTGTGCGAAACTATGTTCTGGCAACCTATTTTCCCAACCATAGTTACTCCACCATCGGAACGCCTGTTTTGTTTGCCAATGCGCATAGGAATGGGCTGGGAAGCAGCATCTGGTCGGCATTCGAAGGAACCTGGCTTTTAATGGGAAGTGCATTGCTTGCGCTTATTCTTACCAGGCGTTACTGGCTGATTGCCGCGCTTTTTATCGGTTTCGCGGTGCTCCTCGCGACCGGTATTTATGTGCATGATATCGACCGAGCGCTGTCTTACGGGTTCCCATTTATTCTGGCGGCTTTTTTTATTTTATATCAAACCGCATCAGAGTCCTCATTAAGGCTTATCCTTTTCTTTACCATGATCATTTGCGTGGTGCACCCGCAGGTCTTTTATATGGGATACAACAAGATTTTGTGGCTGGAACCGCTTCCGGTGAAAGCATTAATGTTGCTGGATAAGATAATGTCCTGGAATATGTTCAGTTGATACAAATTGCGGTGAATACATGACGAAAGGAATAATAAATTTTAATCAAAGAAGACCAATGTGTTTGACAATGATTGTAAAAGTTTGGCTAATAGTTATTTGAATATTTTTACTGAAATATGTCGTTTTTACTGAATGGTATTTTAGTATTTTCAAAAAAAAATATCTGTACTTTACTAAACGGATTGTCAGCTAAGGGTTTCTCAACGATATATAAAACATAAATATGCTTTTTTGCAAACTTCTATATGCCCCTATTAGTTGAATTAAACACCTTTAACACCGGTGCCGGCAATCTGACCGTATTCGAAAAGATTATCCCGGGCACAATCAAACGTGTGTTTTATATTTATGGAGCCGGTGAGACCCAGCGTGGCGGACACAGGCATCACAAGACCTGGAATGCATTAATCTGTATTCACGGAAGCTGTCGGGTTTATTCCAATGATGGGGAAAGCGAGGAATATTTTATTCTCGATAATCCCATTTCCTGCCTGATCCTTGAACCGAAAGACTGGCACATCATGGATTCATTTTCTGAAGACGCGATCCTGCTGGTGCTTTCCAATGAATACTATGACATTGCCGACTACATCGACGAGCCGTACCTGATGAAACAGATCGTATCTCAATGATCCCTTTCCTGGATTTAAACGAAGTTAATGCGCCGTATCTCAAAGCCATTGAGGAAGCTTCGCTTCGGGTTGTCCGTTCGGGATGGTATATTCTGGGAAATGAATTGAAATCGTTTGAGAATGCATTTGCAAATTACTGTAATGCAGCATATTGTGTAGGCGTCGCCAATGGGCTCGACGCAATTACATTAATTCTGATGGCTTACGAATTTCCCGAAGACAGCGAGGTGATCGTTCCTGCAAATACTTACATTGCTTCGGTTTTACCCGTTGCTTATCTGGGTTTCAGGCCAATTTTCGTCGAGCCCGATCCCTTTACAATGCTTTTGGATCCGGAAAGGATTGCTGAAAAAATCAGTTCAAAAACCAGAGCCGTCATTGCCGTAGATCTTTACGGGCGCAGTTGTGAAATGGAACCCATTATGAAGCTGGCCAGGCAACACGGCCTGAAAGTAATTACCGATGCTGCGCAGGCACACGGGGCGATTTATAATAACAAAAAGACAGGCAGCATTGCTGACGCGACAGCATTTAGTTTTTATCCTACAAAAAATCTCGGCGCGCTTGGTGACGCAGGCGCCATCACAACTTCGGACGAAGCGCTTGCCGAAAAAATTCGTTATTTGCGAAATTACGGATCGCTTGTTCGCTATAAAAATGATTATCAAGGCGTTAATAGCCGATTAGATGAAATTCAGGCTGCTATACTGAATGTGAAGCTTCCTTTTTTAGACCTGGAAAATGATCGGAGAAGAGCAATTGCAGCGCGCTATCTCAGTGAGATTCAACTTGAAAATCTTATTTTGCCGCCAGCCGACCGGATTAACGACGACGCCTGGCATCTGTTTGTGATCAGGCATCCCAATCGTTCGGGCTTAATTGCTTATCTGGACGCCAATGGAATTCAGACGAATGTACACTATCCACTGCCTATTCATAAGCAACAGGCTTTTCGGGAATTTTATGACATGCACTTGCCAATTACAGAACGAATTCATGAAGAAGTAATCAGTTTGCCGTTAAATGGCGTGCTGACGGACGAGGAGGTCATCTACATCATTCAAACCGTTAATCAATTCGATTATCAGCAATGAAATTATCCGTTGTCATTCCGGTATACAACAGCGAGAAAACGATCAGGCCACTCGTCGAAACCTTGCAATCAGCATTGTCGGAAGTGAGTTTTGAGATCGTGATGGTGAATGATGGCAGCAGGGACGGCTCGGAAAGAGTTTGCAGGCAGCTTGCCGAAATTTATTCTAATGTTCGCTTCATTTCTTTACGACGGAATTATGGCGAATTTAATGCTGTAATGTGTGGGCTTAACTGGGCATACGGCGATTATTGCGTCATGATCGACGACGATTTTCAAAATCCGCCCGAAGAAATCCTTAAACTGATCAAAGTCGCAGAAAGTGGTGATAATGATGTGGTTTACACTTATTATTCTAAAAAAGAACATTCAGTAGGGAGGAACCTGGGAAGCAAGCTGGTCAATTGGCTTACAAGTTATTTGCTGAACAAACCAAAGGACCTTTATCTATCCAGTTTCAAGCTGATAAGGCAGGAGGTTGTTCAGGAAATTACAAAATATAAAGGCCCGTATCCTTATATTGACGGACTCATTTTCAGGATAACCAGAAACATTGGGACAGTTCAGGTTACGCATTTGAAGCGCGAAGAGGGCATTTCAAATTACACTTGGCAGAAGCTTATTTCGCTGTTTCTCAACATATTATTCTGCTATTCATCTCTTCCTATCCGTATTTTTTTGCCAATAGGCCTTGGTTTGTTCCTCTTTGGATTTGTCTTGCTTTTCTATCTCACAGTGCAATGGGTTATTGGGCCGGACCCGAAAGGCTGGCAAGTCGTAACCGCAACATTAATCTCGATCGGAGGCATTCAATGTACATTACTGAGCGTTCTTGGTGAATATATTGGTAAGAGCTTTATGGCGCAGAGTGGTCAGCCACAGTATGTTATAAAATATAATAGCGCGGAAGTCGTATGATCGGGAACAGGCTGGAATATCAGCGCATGTATGAAACAGAGCGTGCGCTCTGGTGGTATCAGGTGCTGCATGGAAAGGTCTTAGATAAAATAAAGCAGCATTTCGGAAAAGAGAATACCGATCTTCGTATTCTCGATGCAGCTTGTGGAACGGGCGGTTTACTGTCGTTTTTGCGGGAAGCCGGCTATGCCAATGTTACCGGATTTGATTATTCACAACACGCTATCGAATTTTCCCGCGAGCGGAACCTGAATGTTGGTTTCAGTGATCTTAAAAACGTTGATGCATTTCGGCCAGGCGAAACATTTGACGTGATATCCTGCAACGATGCGCTTTATTTCCTTTCTGATGAAGAAATTATTCATGCTTTGAATGCATTTAAGAAAAAGCTAAGCAACAAAGGACTGATAATTATTAATATACATGCGTTTGAAGCATTTTCGGGGACACACGATATCGCCGTTGGCAGTTTCAGGAGATTCGAGCTCGGCCAGTTCAAACACTACGCTAAGGCTGCTGGTTTAAACATTACGCATAACACCTACTGGCCATTCGCATTATCATTGCCTATTTTGGCCGTCCGTCAATGGCAAAATTATCAAATCCGTAAGCAGAAGATCGATGTTCAACATTTGGATTCAGATGTGAAATTCCCGGGGGAAGCAGTTAACTCAATATTAAAAGCCATCACCAAAACGGAACAATTTCTTATCCCGAAAGCACCTTTCGGCAGTTCCCTGTTTATGACAATGACTGCCGGAAATTGATCTGGGGACAAAGTTATTTTTTTGAAAATCCTGCATTATTGATCTTCTCAAATAACTGCTTCACTTCGTCAATCCGGGCAGCGCCGTTGATCTCAAAATACAGAAATGTTTCCAGATCGCCCCGATGCATGGCTTGGTTCATATCACCACTCTGCGACTTGTGAGCCGCTTTCACCCAATCCGCAACAATCATATAGCTATGTTTTTTGTCTTCCCCAAAGCCATAGGTCCTGTCAAACTCAAAGATTGGAGCTGTTAAGCTGATCGCTGTTTCGGGATAGCCATCCAGTCTGGTGAATTTTGAAATGGCGCCCTTATTTTGCGTTTGTCCTCCCAAAACAATCGGTTTTTTATCACCTTTATAACGTTGAACGGCCCTTATTGTGCTGATAGAAGCGGTTTTATGATGTGCGTGCTGCCCTTCGCCTGGAACCAGGCAGAAAACGAAATCGTAGTTTCCCTTTGCCAAAATCTCATCCAACCGGCTTTCCACATACTTAATGTTCCAGTTTTTGCCTTCCAGATAAGGCTTTTCGTTGCGGTTATAATAATCATCAAGTTGGTCGAGAAAAAAGAAATTACCAATGCCGAGGACTTCACCAGCAGCCAGGATTTCTTTTTTACGGATCAAAGGCAAATGTTTCCTCCCAATAACAGAATCTACGAGGTTCATTCCATAATAGGACGACGCTACCAGCCCGTTATACCCGCCGGACGCATCGGTAAGCAGTGCAAGGTCTGCCGATCCTTTTAACTCGTGGGTGATTTTGAAAATAGTCACGGGAAAAGTAGTTTCATCGTCGGGATGTGCCGTAACGATCAATACACGAGGGCTTTGCGCCCGGACAGTAAATGTGATGATGAAAAAAATGAGAAGATAAATGTTTTTCATGCGGACGTTTTCTTAAAGTGACGTGTTATGAAGTTAATTTACAACATTTAGATTATATGGATTTACAACTGAAAGGGAAAACGGCATTTATCAGCGGTTCTACCCAGGGTATAGGTTTTGCAATTGCTCAAAATTTATTAAAAGAAGGCGCGGACGTCGTGATCAACGGCAGGACGCAATCGAAAGTAGCTGACGCGGTTCAGCGGCTCCAAAATGATAATCCGGGTGGAAATGTATCCGGCATAGCCGCAGATTTTTCGAAAGTGGAGGAAGTGAACGCATTGCTGGAAAGTCTTCCCCACATTGACATATTGATTAATAATGCGGGAATATTTGAACCTCAGGCGTTTACAGACATCACAGACGATAGCTGGTTTAAGTTTTTCGAGGTGAATGTGCTCAGTGGCGTGAGGTTATCAAGACATTATTTTCCTAAAATGATTGCCAAAGATTGGGGAAGGATCATCTTCATTTCGAGTGAATCTGCGGTAAATATTCCGGAAGAAATGATCCATTACGGGATGACTAAAACAGCGCAGTTGGCTGTGAGCAGAGGATTGTCGGAATTAACGAAAGGCACAAATGTTACTGTGAATTCGGTTTTGCCAGGCCCTACAAAGTCAGAAGGTGTGGCCGAATTTGTGAAGCAGCTGGGAGCAGCAAATCAGGTTTCATCGGAACAGGCGGAAAAGGATTTCTTCAAAGATGCGAGGCCCACGTCGTTGCTGCAACGGTTTACATCGGTTGAAGAAATTGCTAATCTGGTTACTTACGTATCAAGTCCCTTATCATCCGGGACGAATGGTGCGGCATTGAAAGTGGACGGCGGGGTTGCTAAATTTATAATTTAGCATTTGACTCCCTTGTGTCGACTCGGCTGATTAAGAAAATGGGTTATTTTGGAACAATCGTTCTGTAATAATTGTCTGATAATCATGGCACGTAACAAAGCATTCGAACCGGGGGAAAAGCTGGAAAAGGCGAAAGACGTCTTTTGGCAAAAGGGATATCAGGGCACCTCTATGCAGGACCTGGTTGACACAATGGGCCTGAACCGAGGAAGTATTTATGACACATATGGAGACAAACACAGTCTGTTTTTAATGTGCCTGAAAAGTTATTCGGATGGATTGCTTATTGACTACGTGCAAGCCACTGACCTCGCGAAGTCACCCGTTAAGGCGATTGAAAAAATTATAAAAAGAGCTGTTTCACGGACAATTGAAGAGGGTAAGACGTGCCTGGGCGTAAAATCGGCCTTTGAGCTGGCTTCGGAAGACGAGGAAGTGCATTCAATTTTGAAGGAGAATACGGATAGCATTGTTACCGTGCTCAAAGACCTCATTAAAAAAGCGCAAAAGGCGGATGAAATCAGTGCAAAGCGGGATCCGGCCATGTTAGCCCACTTCATTGTTTCCAACTTTACAGGATTTTGGCAGCTCTTCCTTGTATATGGAGATGTGGAGCTGGTAAAGCAGCAGGCCGACTTCGTGATCAGATCAATAAAAAAGTAGTGTTATGACAAATTGTAGAACGTTTGTTCTGTAATTTTTGAATACAAAAGCCATGTTAGATAAAATAATAGAAATACAATATAAAACGAGCTCTATCAATATAAGCAGGCAAGGAGATTCTTCTGTACTCACATACAGCCACGAAGTGCTGGGCGAACCGGGACCGGGCGAAGTGAAGATCAGGCAGGAGGCCATTGGCTTAAATTTTGTGGATACGTATTTCCGAAGCGGAATGTTCCCCGTTAAAACATTCCCATATGTTCCTGGCATTGAGGCGGCCGGCGTTATCGAAGCAACAGGTCCCTGGGTTACTGATTTCAAAGTGGGTGACCGCGTAGCTTATCATTTTATTCCGGGTGCTTACGCAGAAGCTCGTATCGTAGGGACGCATCAGCTTGTCCACGTCCCTGACGATGTAAGCCTGGAAGAAGCTGCTGCAATCATGGTCAAGGGATTTACTGCCAGAATGCTTGTCAAGGAAACGTATAAGGTTAAACCGGGTGACGTGGTGCTTGTCCATGCGGCGGCCGGCGGTGTCGGATCGCTTGTTTCAAAATGGGCGAAAGCGCTGGGTGCGACGGTGATCGGAACAGTTGGTTCGGAGGGAAAGAAGCAGATCGCCTTTGAGAACGGAGCGGACCATGTTTTTCTCACACATTGCGAAGGATTTGCCAAGTCGGTTCAGGAAATTACCGGGGGCCGTGGAGTAGATGTGGTTTATGATGGTGTTGGGAAGGATACTTTTACTGAATCCATTGGCGTGATCAAGAAAGGTGGGAAAATCGTTTTATACGGTTCGTCTTCCGGCCAGCCCGAGCACATTGACCATGCGGCTTTGCGCGCGAAGTCGATTAACATGCTGACACCGGTTTTAAATGCATATATTTCTGATTACGATAGTTTACATTTATTCGCCAGGGACACTTTTGCCGCATTGCAGTCGGGCATATTTGGAAAACTTAATATTACTAAATATCTGCTTTCAGAGGCTGCAAAGGCGCATAAAGACATGGAATCCCGGGAAACAGTCGGGTCTGTCATTATGATTCCGTAGTCACTTTAAACTATTTTTTGTAGGAAGATCCGCTCCCAGAGTATGCCAACGATCATGCCGCCAAGGCTCGCCAGAAGGCCATAAACCAGCGGTGGATATTCTGTTTCAATGTAAGCGCAGAGAAGCCATGCGACCAAACCAGCGATCATTGAAATGATGCATCCTATTTCATTGGTGGCTTTCCAGTAAAGCCCTGCGGCGAGCGGCACAAATAGTGAAACAAGGCTGAAAGCGGACGATTCTGCAACGAGATCGAAGATGCTATCGCCTCTCACAGCCATAAAAATGCAAATGCCTGTGATGACCACGACTCCCCAGCGGATGATCCGGAGCAACTGCTGATCGGTTAATGCCGGGTTGAAAAATTTGAAAATATTTTCTCCCAAAACAGCCGCCGGAGCCATAATGGCACTGCTGGTTGTGCTTAAAATTGCGGAAACCAGCGCGCCGAAAAATATAATTTGCAGCGGGAGGCTCATATGCTGCAAAACCATATTGGGGATGATCAGTTGGCCGTCTTTATCTGTTTCCGGGTAAAGGTGATGGCCGCATAACCCAATAAACAGCGGTAACAACGCAACAGTGAGATACATGAGCGAAGACAGCAATGTTGCTTTTACAGAAACACTGGCAGATTTTGCCGACATTACCCGCTGAAAAACGTCCTGCTGTGGAATGGAACCAAGCCCGATGGTGATCCACGCGGCGAAGTATTCGACTGATGCCTTAAATGTAAAATCAGGATAAAATCTAAAAAAACCTTTTGGTGCTGCTTCGATAAGCGGCGTGAACCCGCCTACTTTTTCATAAAGCACAGCGGCAACAATGATCAGACCGACTATGATCATGATGGTTTGTACGAAATCTGTAATGGAGATCGACCACATGCCGCCCCAGATCGTATAAAAAACGACGATGACAGAACTGCCTAAAATACAGGTCATTAACGACCATCCGAGCACAACTTTCAGCACGATGCCCATCGCTAGCAACTGTGCTGCTATCCAGCTGAAATAGGATGGAATGATCAGAATCGCCGAGAGCAGCTCCGCCTGACGCCCATACCGGATCCTGAAAAAGTCACAGAATGTGATAATGTTCATCTTGTAAAACCGCCGCGCAAAAAATAATCCGACCAGCAAAAGGCATAAAGAAGCTCCAAAAGGATCTTCTATGACACCAAGAATACCATGTTCAACAAATTCTGTGGGAGCGCCCATAATGGTTTCTGAGCCAAACCATGTGGCAAAAGTTGCAGATGCTGCCAACACGAGCGGCAGTCTCCGCCCTGCTAAAACGAAATCCTGTGTGGTTGAAATCCTGCGGGAAGCCCAAAGTCCAATGCCCAGGTTAGCCAGCAAATATGCAAGAATAGAAAAAGCAAGCATTGAAAATCAGTTAGAAATTGTCAGATTTTTTGGTAAACTGCTCCTGTAAATAGCGCGTGTAAATAGCTGATCCTTTTGCATTAAGATGGTGTGAATCAAACAAATTCTCCGGTTTGAAGATAGCGTCCAAACCTGAATCCTTTGGCAATGCGATGAAATTCGCCGGCGGAATGTGACGTGCAACTTGTGACAAAATTTCAAATTCAGTCTTCGTAATGTTGTTAGGCATATAAAAAATGACTTGCTTCCCGCTTGTCCTGGCAATTGTAATGACTTCTTTTATCCTGGAAAGAAAATAAATGTTCGGCGGGGATTTTTCTTCGGATGACATTAATTTTTTTGTGTAAAAACGATTGTTAATCACCACCGAATTTAAACCCGAAATCCTTAATGCTACGCGCTGCATGCCGTTTTTAGCGAGGTTTGGCGGTCCTTCAATGGGATCATTTACGGGTTTAAACGTTTTCTTAACAGCGGCAATCTGGGGGGCAATGGAGAATGTTTGAAAGATTGTCGTATTCAATCCAGTCAGAAAATCATTCCATTTTTCGTGCTTATCGATATTTGCAGCCGCTTGCATAACCCGCATTCTAAAATAAACATCGTTGAAGACCTGGCCGGGGGTTAGATGGATTGTGCTGTAATCCAGCGCGCTCAATTCTACAAAAATTGTCTTGGTTTCAGGATTATTTTGAATGAAATCTCTTGCTATATGAAGCGAATTAGCGAATGAGAGGCTGAACAATCCCATATTGTAACTGTTGGTTTTTCCAGCATTTAACGAATCAAAAACCTCAGGATCAACTCCGTAAAGCGTCCGGCTGGTTCCTATGAAAACAGCATTGGGATGAAATGCGTCACAATGCTGTTTCCGCGTTGCAATGTCCCTTCTGGGATCCACGGCAAGCAAACCAACCAGCGAAACGAGGGTTAGTTTGAAAGCAAGGAACAGTACGATCCAAAGCAATATTTTTTTAACCATTGTGTGTCTGGATATACATAAATGGTTAGAATATTAAAACTGGATGTAATAAAAGTTGGCGACGGTAATCTGTCCGAATATCAGCACCAGTTGGGCTAAGATCAGAAATGACAGGTTTCGTTGTAAGGGACTTTTTTTCAATAAAAAGGAGGCAATGTCCTCTTTCTCACCCATTTGATAATTAATCAAATCCAATATTAAGAACAGAACAAGTGTAAGTCCGAAACCGGATGTTAAAATGGACAGTGCGCCGGATTGGAAACCAAACATTGCGCTGTACAACCTCAGACCGTTTTCCAGCTCCGCTGCTCTGAACCAGCCCATAATGAGCGTTCCGGTGAGCAGGCGCACGATAATGCGCATAACAGTGTGTGAATTTGAGCCGATCCGGAGACCCAAACCTCCGTAAAATCGCTCCCAGAAACGTTTAGTCCTGATCTCAAAATTAATGTAAGCCCATTGCAAAAATCCCCAGATCACGAACGACAAGCTTGGCCCGTGCCATAATCCCGTGATGATGAAAGTCAGCAGCCGGTTAAATTCCAGTCGTGCTTTATTAGTAACGCCTTTGCTAATGTTGAAAAATACGTAATCGCGGAACCAGGAGGTGACGGTAATGTTCCAGGAGTTCCAGGATTCGGTTCGGGAAGGGGTAAAATAGTACCGGTTTGCGAAGTTTTTGCTTAGTCTGATGCCCAGTAACCGGGCCGATCCCGTGGCAATATCGCAATATCCTGAAAAGTCACAATACAGTTGGATGGAGAAAAGCAAGATGGCCAATGTTACAGAAAATGCGGTATATTTTTCAGGCTGATCAAATACCGGATTGACGTGATCTGCAAATCTTGCTGCCAAGACCATTTTCTTAAACAGGCCCCAGACAATGAAGAAAATGCCTGCTTTAATGTTCTCCGGATCGTAACCAACTGGCGTTTTTAGTTGCGGGATCAGCTGCCGCGCACGTTCCAGCGGACCGGCGAGCATCGTTGGGAAAAATCCGAGATATAGCGCGAGATAACCGAAATGCGGTTCTGGCTTAATATATTTCCGATGCACGTCCGTCAGGTAACCGATGATCAGGAATGTGTAATAAGAGATCCCGATCGGCGCTAACCAATTCAAAATGACCGGTGAAAACGAATTATTGATGGGGACAAGATATTTAAAAAACACCAACGGAGCTAAGCAGAAGATTACTAAAAATGCTAAAAGTGTTTTGCGCTGCTTTTTCGAATGTTCCGGGTTCGCTAAATACCTGCCACCGAAAAAACAGACCGTTGTGAGCGCAAACCAGACTAGCACATAATAGCCGCTCCAACTAATGTTGAAAAGTACACTGAGGACAAGGAGCAAAATCCATTTTCGGCTTTGAGGCGTGTTGTAGTATGCCGCAACGATGATGAACAGGAGCAGAAAATATGTAAAATCAGTAAATTTGACCATTTTGCCTTTATTTTAGAAGGACAGGCAAATTCTTATGACCTCTGAAAAACACTTTTGAATCCCATTCACCGGGTTTTTCAGGATGAAGGCGGATGTTTGGAAATGCTGCCATGAACCGGGGCAAAAACTTCTGCATTTCAAAGCGGGAAAGCCGGGCACCCATGCAATGGTGGATGCCAAAACCGAAACCAATGTGTGGGTTGGGTTTACGTGTGGGTATAAACGTTTCAGGATTTTGAAAAATTTCCGGATCGCGGTTGGCGGAAGCAATTCCAAGCAGGACGGTTTTTCCCTTTTTGAGTTGCAAACCTTCAAATTCCATGTCCTCCCTCACTTGTCGGGGAATCCAGTTAACCGGGCTAACATAGCGAATTAGCTCTTCAACTGCAATTGCGCAGCCATCGTGTGAATCCCAGTTAATGCGTTTTTCCTTGTTTTCAATCAATGTGGCAATGCTTCTTGTGAGCAGCAATGTGGTGGTTTCTGTGGCTGCATTTACCAGAAATTCCCAGGTTCCAATCAGTTCGTTTACTCTTGGACTTCCCATAACCTCCTTCATTTCAAGCAGAAGGCTGTTTGTTGCTTGCTTTTCCTGTCTTGAAAGCGTCTCGCCCAGGTAACTCCGGAATTGTCCTGACATATTTGCGCATTCCAGCAAGTCCTTAACATTGAGTGTTTTTTCAAAAATAAGTGTGATTACGTAGGAGAATTTTTGAATAAAATCGTAGTCCTCACTTTTCAAGCCGATGATTTTGCTAATGATCAGAAAGCTGAATTTCCTGGTGATCTCAACCAAATCTGCTTCGTCCTTATCCTGATAGCTGTGGATCACTTCACGGATCGCGTCCATGGTAATGGTTTCATAATTAGCCTCATAAAACTTCCGATTAACCATTTTGCGATGTTCAGCGTGTGCTTGTCCATTCATAAAGAGCAGCCAGTGCCGCAGGCTTTCACCAAACTCCAGCAGCGCAGGATCATTATTGGCTATGGCCGAAACGACTTTGAACCGCTCAGTAAAATCGAAATTCTGGAAATTATCAGAGTCTGCAAAAATCTTCTTCACATGCTTGTAATCCATGACAACGAGGTCGCCAAAAACATTCAGATGAACGGGGTTGTTTTTGCGTACATCGTCTATCAGTTCAGCATAATTTTGACTGATTTTGTTTTGAGAAGACCAGATAGCCGCTGCTGACATGTAAAATTCGTTAAGTGAAAGTTGAGTAAATGGCAAAATCGGGACGGATCAGGCTTCCTGATTTTCCAAAATCCAGTTTGTTGTAGCTCCTATTGTGCCCATTTCCCAAAAAATAGACGGGCTAAGCTCCATTCCGAGCCATTCTTCCAGCTCGGAAGTAATGTTTACCATTAAAAGGGAGTCGAGGCGGAAATTAACGATTTCGGTATCCAGTTTTATTTGTTCGGATTCCAGTTCCGCATGATGGGCTATGCGTTCAATGATCCAGCCAGAGATTTCAGTATAAGTTTTATTCATTATTATGAAAAGGGAGCGTTAGTACAGTTTAGTGCTGTGAAAATAAGGATTTTATCTGCTTTTTAAAGAAAACAGTCGCTTAAATGATCCAGCGGGCACAAATCATGTCAAGTAATATGAAAAACCGATCGCGCTTTTAGTCTTTGAATTTTCCCGCTCGACGTTTTCGGCAGCTTCCCAACCGGCGCCAGCACTATTTTATGTGGCACCAATCCGAACGCTAATCCCACACTATTAGCAATATTGGTCTTAATCGAATGCTCGTCCGCTTCATTCAGGGCGTTATTCTTAACCTCGCTAACGATCATAAGCTCCTCACCCTGATCCGTTTCTATTGAAAACGCAGCCGTGCCATGCGGCTGAATGTGTTCATGGCACGAAACAACCACCTCTTCGATATCCTGAGGGTAATAGTTGGTTCCCCTGATAATGATCAGTTCCTTTTTCCTGCCTGTTATAAACAGTTGGCCATCGGCAAGAAATCCCAAGTCGCCAGTCCGGAGGAACGGGCCTTTTCCGCAGACAGTAAATGCCTGGAAAGTAGCGGCTGTGGCAGCGGGCTTTTCCCAGTAACCCAACGCAACTCCATCATTCTTGACCCAAATTTCTCCAATCTGGCCATCTTCCAAGATCAACCCTTGTTCTGGTTCAGCAATGACAACATTTGTAAATTCTACCGGCGGGCCGCACGCTACAACCATTTTGGGATTCGTTTCTGAAATGGGCCTGAAAATCATTGGCGTTGCATGCAAATGCAAACTGACCGCCAATGTCGCTTCCGCCAAGCCGTAAGCAGGCACTAGGCTGTCGGGTTTAAAGCCTGTAACCTGCATTGTTTCGGCGAATTGTTCCAAACTTGCAATCCGGATGGGTTCTGCGCCCACGTACAAGACGCGCAAGGAGCTAAGGTCCAAGCTCTGTAACTGCTCAGGCTTTATCCTGGCAACGCAATGATCCAGCCCGAAACCAGGTCCACCACAAAATCCTGCCTTATGCCGCGAAATGGTTTCGAGCAGCAAAACTGGCTTTGTAATGAATAAAATAGGCGAAATCACAAGGCCCGTTCCGCCTGTGAATATGGGAGAGAGCAACCCGTCCACAAGTCCCATATCGTGATAATGCGGAAGCCATGTGAGTGAAGTGTCCAAAGAAGTTCTGCCAAAGCAATTGTTGATGGCATTCAGGTTAGCTGTAAGATTAGCATGGCTTACCATCACACCTTTCGGCGATCCCGTAGACCCTGACGTATATTGGAGATAGGCAGGTTCGTCCGGCAATGTGGTGTGTTTTGGAGTCTGACCGGAAATTTCATTGTTAAGATCGTCTGTGAAGAACCAACCAATGGGCAAGTCTCTAAGATGTTTCGACGCCTCCGTTTGCCTTTGCGAAAGCATTTTAAGGGTTTTCCTGTTCGTAATGATCATGGACGCTTTACAATCTTCAATGATATTCAGGATCCTTTGAATAGCAGGTTCGGAATAACCTATGGGACAGGGCACGGCAATCAGACCGGCATGTAATGAACCCAGGAAAATTTTTATAAAAGCCGCCTCGGCTGGTAAGAGGATGATGACCCGTGAATGGGGCTTGCAAATGCACTGTAATTGATCAGAAGCCCCCAAAATGGCCTCCATTAATGTTTGGTAGCTTAGCTCCTCTGAAAGTCCTCCCTCTTTTTCAACAAATCCATAAGCAAGCTTGTCCGGAAATTGTCCGGCAAATAGTTCCAGTCTCGTAAATAGATCCATGAAACCAAAGGTATAAAAAAAGCAGTACGACTAAGAAATGATCTTAACCGTACTGCTTCTCAATATTTTATTATCAAATTACCTGGGACCGCGGGTTCTGTTTCGCTGACCGTAATGGTTGCCATTATTTTGTTGGCGTCGGTAGGCCTTATTATCATAACGGCTTGACCTGTAACGGTCTGCGTGAACTACTCTTGGATGAGACGGTCTTACAACCACAACTCTTGGTGGCGGAGGCGGCACGCGATGGTATCTGTAACCATAACCGTATGCAGGGCCGTAGCCGTAATCATACCCGTAACCCGGACCATGTGACCTGTATGTACAGGAAGATATGCTTATAGCTGCAATAATCGTAACGATAACTGACAGCACGATTCTATTTGTTCTCACGGCTTTATGTCGTTTTGTACTAAATATAAAACGATTTTCACCGCTTAATAGTGCGTTTTCGAGATTTTGCGACTTGTTTAAACCCTGTCCACAAAAGTTATCCACATATATAGTTAGGCGTAAATGAGCGTTAAATGCCTCAAAATACAGTTAATACAGATTTATTAACAAGTTATCCACATGCCTCATGTGGATAACTTGTTAACAATCATTAGGAATTAAGCTTCCACGTCATAAATTAAAACGCGCTCCCACAGATGCGCGCATTCGTCAACAAATTTCTTGTGCAAAGGGTGAACCTGGTATACATCATGCGCTGCTTCATCCGCAAAAACCAGGATTTCAGCAAAATCGTATGTAGCGTCAATAACCGGGCGGCGTGTAGCAGCAGGAGGGCCTATGAATACAGATTCGATGGATTCTATGGCTTCGAGGGACTTGATGCCAGCGAGAAGTGCCTGCCTGGCTTCTTCATTGTCTTTTTCTTTTAGCCAAAAAAATACGTTGTGAACAAACATGGGTAACCATTTATAAGTTAAAAATATATTAAGGATTCGCTTGTGTAACAGCCGCTTCGGGCAGATTTTCAGTGATTGGACTAATGTATGCCTTTTCAAGCTTAAATGAAAAAGTAGTGCCCTTATCTGGCTTGGACATGACCGCAATTTTCGTGTCGTGCGCATTCAGAATGTGCTTAACAATCGCCAATCCAAGGCCTGTTCCGCCAATTTCTTTGCTACGGCTTTTATCGATCCGATAGAAGCGCTCGAAAATGCGGTTCAAATGTTCGTGCGGAATGCCCGGCCCGTTGTCCCGGACAGAAACTTCTACAAATTTTCTGCCCTCACTAAAATGTACGATCACTTTTCCGCCCTCATTACCATACTTGACAGCATTTTCAATCAGATTAAGCATGACCTGTTCCATACGATCAGCATCTGCAAGAACCCAGACCTCAGCCAACTCATCAGGCTTCACTTTGAATGTGACGTCCCTGTCTTTTGCAATGTTTTCCAGCCTGCTGAAAATGTTTGTGGCCAGCAAATGAATGTCCATAGGCGCAATGTTCATCTTAATGTCGCCGGTTTCCATTTGAGAGAGCACGAGGAGATCTTTAACCAGCACATCCAGGCTATCCAGGTTTTTTGCAGCTTTGATCAAAAACCGCTCTCTTACGTTTTCATCTTCCATAGCACCATCGAGCAATGTGTGAATGAAGCCCTGCGCTGCAAAAATCGGTGTTTTAAACTCGTGCGAGACATCTGCAAGAAACTCACGACGAAATAATTCCAACTTTTTCAGCTCGTCGATTTCCTTTTGTTTTTTTGTTACGTAAACAAAAATTTCATCATTAATGGTCTTCAACGGATTCGACTCTGTAATCAATTTCTTCCTTGGAGCGAGGTTAAAATCCTTCATTTTAAGCTTATGGATCGTTCTGTACATCTTGTTCACTTCCCGGAAAACCAAAATGTCAACGGTATACAACACCAGAAAAAATGAAGAGATGAAAGCAGAAATAGCCGAAACGAAGAGCATTCCCCTCGATACACCTTCCACAAAAGCCAAAAAAGAAGTGGTGATAAGTGATATCAGGATCGCGAGTATGAAGGCAATAAAACGAGGACTTAGTGACATGATTTTCTTGAAAAGGGCTGTCAGCATTCAGCTTACAACCATTTGATTTTAGCTATAAAGTTAACATTCTGTTTGCAAGAAAACTCTATCGAGCGACTGGGCCTTTGCTTTAATAATATTACGTTAATGTGGATGCCGGGATTTTTATGTAAAAAAGGCAGCCTTCATTTAAGAAAGCTGCCTCTTCACCGAGTTTACTAATATTAAAATCCGCCGCGGAACTTGTATGTGCTTGACACCTTATCTATCGCGACGATGTAAGCCGCAATGCGTAGGGAAACTTTGTATTTCAACGAAGTTTCATACACTTTATCGAACGAATCCTGCATAATGCGGTCTGTGCGGCGATTAATGCGTTCTAATGTCCATTTATAGCCAATCCGGTTTTGAACCCATTCGAAATAGGAAACTGTTACGCCTCCTGCATTGGCAAGGATGTCGGGCACAACCATAATGCCTTTTTCATTAATAATGTCATCCGCTTTGAACGAAGTAGGGCCGTTTGCACCTTCAACGATCATTTTAGCCTGGATTCCGGCAACATTTTTCCGCGTAATAACGTCTTCTTTTGCAGCAGGAACGAGTACGTCCACAGGCAATGTCAGGAGATCATCTCCGGGAATAGGCTCAGCACCTGAGAAGCCTTCCAGCGAACCTTTGTTTGCATCGCGATATGCAACTGCTGCCGCGATGTCTATGCCTTTATCATTATAATAAGCACCCGAAATATCACTGATGGCATGGATGGCAACGCCTCTTTCGCGTAAGAGCAATGCTGCATGTGAACCCACATTTCCAAAACCCTGAACCACAGCCGTTGCGCGGTAAGGATTAATGCGCAATTTTTCCATTCCCGCTAATGCCGAAACCATTACGCCGCGCCCGGTTGCCTCAGTCCGGCCCAATGAGCCGCCCAATACAAGCGGTTTGCCCGTTACAACCGCTGGGATGGTCATTCCTTTTGATTTGGAATATTCATCCATTAACCACGCCATTTCTCTCGGGCCTGTTCCCATGTCCGGCGCAGGAATGTCCTGATCTGGGCCAAATACATCCAAAAGCGCAGTAGTATAAGCACGCATCAAACGTTCAATCTCTCCTGCCGACATTTCCCGCGGATTACACGCGACCCCGCCTTTGGCGCCGCCATAAGGAATATCCACAACTGCACATTTCCAGGTCATCCAAGCTGCCAGTGCGCGTACTTCATCCAGGTTTACGTCCGGATCAAAACGGATACCGCCCTTGCTCGGGCCCAGGATCGTTGAATGTATAACGCGGTAACCTTCAAAGGTTTTGATTTGCCCTGAGTCCATCATAACTGGCAGTCCTACAATGACTTGCTTACGAGGGACTTTTAAAATATGGTACATCTCTTCCGAAATTCCCAAAAGGTCGACAGCCTTATCAAACCTTTGCATCATTGATTCCAATGGATTTTCCTTATCCTTAATTGGAGCCGGTTCTATATATGACATTTTTATTTATTTAAAGTATTGATATTAAGTATGTTAATGAATAATATCTATTAGCTACTACAAACATAATTGATTATATTTTATAAAAATAAAAAACCAATTAATCTTGAAATAGTATAAAAAATGCAAATAAGTAGAATGTTTTATGCACAAAGCGATCTTTAAAATTATGGCCTTACTTTCACCGATTATTCCAAATTTCCTGAAAGGGTTTCTTCAAAATCTGAATTCGCAAAAAATAAAAAAGGAGGCATAAAATTTATGCCTCCTTTCAATATAATGCTAAATGGTTGTTAAGCCATTTCCATCTTTCCGGAATTACGTTTACGATCGTTTTCTTCCAGATATATTTTGCGCATACGCATGCTCTGAGGCGTAACTTCCAGATACTCATCCTTCTGGATATATTCCATCGATTCTTCAAGAGAGAAATTGATTTTTGGAGCAATCCGCAAACCATCATCTGTTCCTGATGCACGCATGTTTGTCAGTTTTTTCGCTTCCTGCAAGTTAACAACAATGTCATTTGGACGATTGTGCTCACCGATTACCTGACCACCGTAGATTTCATCACCCGGCTCAACGAAGAAACGTCCGCGATCCTGCAATTTATCAATGGTATATCCTGTTGCAGGACCTGTATTTTTAGAAATGATCGAACCGCTGATACGCCCTGGAATTGGTCCTCGGAATGTTCCGAATTCTTTAAAACGGTGTGTCATAACAGCTTCACCCTGCGTTGCAGTCAAGACATTCGAGCGCAAACCGATCAAACCTCTTGAAGGAATTTCGAATTCAAGATGTTGTAAATCGCCTTTCGGTTCCATGATCAGCAATTCACCTTTACGCTGTGTTGCCAACTCGATCACTTTACCAGCTGTTGATTCTGGCACGTCTACAACCAATGTTTCGATTGGTTCAAGGCGCTCGCCTTTTTCGTCTTCTTTGAAAAGAACCTGAGGCTGACCAAGTTGCAATTCATAACCTTCGCGGCGCATTGTTTCAATCAATACAGACAAGTGAAGGATACCGCGTCCAAAAACAAGGAATTTATCTTCTGTATCTGTTGCTTCCACGCGAAGTGCAAGGTTCTTTTCAGTCTCTTTCATCAGACGATCACGAAGGTGACGTGATGTTACAAACTTGCCTTCTTTACCAAAGAAAGGAGAGTTGTTAATCGTGAAAAGCATATTCATTGTAGGCTCATCCACCGCGATTCTTGGAAGTGGCTCCGGATTTTCTGCGTCTGCGAGCGTATCACCGATTTCGAAATCTTCAATACCCGTAACTGCGCAAATATCACCAGCAGTAACTTCCGCAACTTTCACACGGCCAAGGCCTTCAAATATTTGTAGTTCTTTGATTTTAACTTTCTTGAAAACACCATCAGCTTTGCAAAGCATCATGTTCGCGCCTTCTTTCAAAGTGCCGCGTTTTACACGACCGATTGCGATACGACCAACGAATGCATTGTAGTCAAGAGAGGTAATTTGCATTTGTGCATTTCCTTCATCAATTACCGGAGCGGGAATCGATTCGATAATCGTATCAAGAAGGAAAGTAATGTTATCTGTTGGTTTTTGCCAATCCGGACCCATCCAACCTTGTTTCGACGAACCATAAACCGTTACGAAATCAAGCTGATCTTCGGTTGCACCGAGGTTAAACATCAGGTCGAATACATTCTCCTGAACTTCTTCCGGGCGGCAGTTTTCTTTATCTACTTTATTTACAACCACGATTGGCTTCAAACCAAGGCCGATTGCCTTACCCAATACGAAACGTGTTTGTGGCATTGGGCCTTCGAATGCATCAACAAGCAACAAAACGCCATCCGCCATTTTAAGTACGCGCTCCACTTCACCACCAAAGTCTGCGTGACCTGGTGTATCAATTACATTGATTTTTACGTCTTTGTAACGCACCGATACGTTCTTAGAAGTGATAGTGATTCCACGCTCCCTTTCAAGATCATTATTATCAAGGATTAGGTCATCAAACTCCTGGTTATCGCGAAATAACTTTGAAGCGTGAATGATTTTGTCAACCAATGTAGTTTTACCGTGGTCAACGTGCGCAATGATTGCGATGTTACGAATGGCTTGCATTGTTTTATAGATCAATTGTTTACGGCTTTTCTTTTCGGTGGCTTAAAACCGGCAGTGAACCGTTTTGCTTTTAGTTTGACTGATTTTTTGTCAAATAGGGTGCAAATGTACGGACTTTTTCTGCTGAATAACAGTATTTTACAATTAATTTATTGTTACCTGCCGAAAAAGGCAGTTCATAATGAGAGAAGTGCAAAAAGTTATTTTAATTATTGGATGGTTACAATTCCTAATTTTCGCGTTACCGGGTATAACACAAAGAAAAGAGACGCCAAAATGGCGCCTCCTTTTAACTTCAACACACTTAATGAAAAACCTGCATTATCTTATTTCCTTTTAAGAAATATTTTGTCGATTCCTTCGACGTCCAGCACAATGGAGTCGCAGGTGTTGGTAAGAGATAAAAAAGAATAGACCTTAGTTCCCTTATTTTTAAACTTACCCGTGATTTTAAGAGAATCTCCCTTGGATATCCAGGCTAGTGCAGATTCATTCTGATTCCCAAAAAGCAATCCGCCCGTATCTTCGAATACGCCGGTGTTTGAAAAGGAAACGTCTTGCTTTATCTTTGGATTAGATTCAAAATTGCCTGTCCAGGTTCCAATTATATTTTTGTTGAAAGCAGGAGCAACGCAAAGCTGGTCTTTGTCTTTATCGCAAGATGTAGTGACAAAGAGTGCCATGCAAAACAACAGGATTCGCTTTACCATAACAATCTGGTTTACAAGTATAGTTAATTCCGCTAATCTCAGGTTCTAAGAGCTTTATAAAGGCCAAACTCGTTTCGTTGTTAAATTCATCGAGTCTGGCCAGTGTAAACATTAGCTCATTTACTAATTGTTTACCACGATCTTATGAGTTGTTTCAGAACCGTTTGTGTTTGTTAAACGCACCAAGTAAATTCCATTCAGTAAATTCTTGACGTTAACATTTGGCGATGGCTTGCCAGAAGATTGGTAAATAGCTTTGCCATTTGCCGCAATAATCTGAACATTTGCAACTTTGGTCCAATCGGCCGCTTTGATAATTAACTCTTCTGAAACCGGGTTAGGATACATATATGTAGCGACACCCTCAAACTTTACACTCCTAACGCGGCTGTATGCACTTGTTCCATCCTTATCAATCATGTGCAAGCGATATAAGTTATCGCCATCAATCGGATTAGCATCAATAGCTGAATACTCCGCTTTAGAATTGCTCTCACCCTTTGCCAGAACGCTTTGAATGATGCTCCATTCTTTGCCGTCAGAACTACGCTGAACATCAAATCGGTCACTATTCGTCTCTGTTGTAGTAGCCCAGATCAAATTAACCGCTGAACCTTCCGTGTTCAAGTCAAATGAGGTAAGATTAACTGGGAGGCTTTGACCGACTGGGAATGTTTGGAAAATTCTTCTAATTACAGATCCATCAAGATTCGCCCAGAATGAAGTATATGCACCCTGTAACTCGCTAATGTCAAAAGGACGAACCGTTATCGTATTTGAAGCAGGCACTGCACCAGAGAAATTTATGGTTACAGTTCCCAGCATGCATCCAGTCCCGGCTGGAATATCACTTTGATCCTCGTCTCGCAAAAGATTAATGCTGAAACTGTTTTTGTCAACCACAACGTCACCTGGTGCAGGAAAAGACACTCCTCCTAACGAAGTGTATGTGAAATTTCTAGCAATTGTCGCAGTAGTAATTGTAACGCCAGCGGGCACATTGATATCTGCGCGAATGTTCATTCCTTGCCAGTTGCTTTCATCGGGGTTGGCAGTGTTGTATCCCTGACCTTGAAATGCCCATACATCGAATTTGTAAGTCAATCCATCAGGAGACAAGGACGTATTTTGGAATTGAAGATCAATTGTTTGAGCCCTGAGCATGTTTGCAAAAAGGATCAGTGCAAATAGTAATGATGATCTTTTAAAAGTCAAATTCATATCTTAATAGTGTTATAGGTTGTTAATTCGTTAAATATTTTGTCATGCTTGAATAGTAGCCTGTCTTGAAGTTGTTATTAAAGATGGTTACATCTGCGCTGTCAACGACACCATCCATATTCAAGTCAGTATTGTGATAAGTCTTCGTTAGATTTGCTTTAAAGGCATTCTTGAAGAAAGGAACATCTCCCGAGTCTACGAAGAAGTCAGAGTTAGTGTCAGCGCCAATCATACACCATACGCCGCTTTTCAAAATCATTTGTGGTTTTGCTACAACTTGGTAAGCCTTAGATAAATCCGCAGAAAAATCATAGTTAATAGTGCCAGCATTGAAGGAAACTATCCCTAATCCAATGACAGCCAAATGGTTCCTATGTTTGACTGCTATTCGTACACCTCCAAGCTGTGGATTAAACTTTGGAGCAAGACCATCCTTATCTACTACACTTCCGTCTGATCTGAGCAAAAGACTCTTAGATTCAAAGATCGATGATGGATTTTGCATGCTTCGAATCTCTACTTTCACCCAGTCAACAATCTTATTTTCGCCAGGAAGACTGTTGATATCTGCAAACACTTCCCCTCCGCCGTAAGGATCTTGGGTTGGAAGCAGCCCGTAAGTTGAAGGGCTTGTTGGGAATTTCTGCAAATCATTCCGCATCGTTGCCACACCGTTTTCTTGTGTCGTTGCGCCTTGGAGGAAGACTTTCAGGTTTAAATTGACTTTGGTCTCGCACGGATTGATCGATACGGTTAATGCTGACGTGGAAAAATGGGTGTTGAAATCGCCTGTTGCGTTATCTTTGAAAAAAGCATAGTAAGTGCCCGCGCCTGCTTTCGTTGGATCAGCAACTTCGTATTTGTGCTCGGTATCGGTGTACCATACAAGCGACGTAAGTGGAGGCTGATTCGTAACTGGTATGTTATTTAGGTTAACTGTCGTAGCTGGGCAAGTGTTTACGGCAGTTGTACTTGACAAAGCAACCTGGGCAGTGCCTGCTGGGCAGCTTTTAAAAGATACATTGACTTTTGCAGTCGAAATATCAACAGAATAGCAATTATCTATATAGTTATAAAAGAAGGCATAGTAATCTCCAGGAGTCGTTGCCTGGGAAAGATCTACCGGCAAACCTTGATGGCTATTATTATTAAACCATCGAATTTCTTCTTTATAGCTATTATAGGGAGAGTTTTCCAGGTTTACAGCGCTTATTAATTCAGCATAAGCATAGGGGCACTTATTTGTTATGGACGATTGCTTTATAGAAACCTGAGCATCAACCTTCGATATCAAGAGTGATGCGGTAGAATTCGTAGTGTTGTAGCATTTCATGTCTTCGGCATAGTAAAATGCGTAGTATGGATTAACACTCGCTTTTCCAACGGACAGATTAGCGCCTCCAGAGCCAGCTTGTGATGCCTTCTGCCAAACTGGCGCGGCTTTTGGTGGTGTTATACTGGCGACAATTGCATTTAACGCAACCGATTCACAGGCGTACCGAGTTGTTACAACATTTCTTTTTAGAACAACCTGATCTGTGGGCAGAATGCAGTTGAAGGCATATTTATCAATGTCATGTATGTACCCCATTTTTCAGACAGCCATTTGTTGTTGTATTTCTTTTTTCAGCAGCAATTCTTTCCATTCAAAAGGGGTCATATTGCCGAGTCCTTCATGAGGTCTTCGCTGGTTATACTCTTCGATCCACTCCGCTGTTAATTGTCTGACCTGGTCAAGGTCGAAAAATAAATAGGCGTCCAATACTGCTTCTCTGTAAAGCCTATTAAACCGTTCAATGAACCCATTCTGCGTGGGTTTTCCTGGTTGGATAAACCGAGTTTCGATATTCCTAGCTGCACACCAAATTGCAAAATCCTTCG
>NZ_FUZA01000029.1 GCF_900167945.1 Dyadobacter psychrophilus | reverse complement strand
AACGGTAAAACCAACAGTGGAAAGGACCTAGCAGCAGGACAATATTATTATGAAGTAACCATCTTCTTCGAGTCTTCAAAAAGAGAAAGCACACCAACCACAATCAAAGGCTGGGTGCAGATCATCAGATAGTCCAAATCCTGAGTAACCTTACTGCGTATTGCCATAGCACTAGTTTATGGCAATACATATATGAATTATAAACTTGTTTTGTAAGTTTACAATAGCGCCTATTATATTACCTTCACCGGTACACATTTTTATTTAAATTTTCGTTGAATTAATAGTTTGGCGGATGCATTTTCTGCCCGAACCTCTATCTAAAAAAGCTCGACCCTTATATATTTATGCGATCTGCTTTACGGTTATTATTATTCTCTTTTTTTCTGACTTTGCTGGGCGCTGGCTTCGAGGCTATGGCAACGCACATTCGTGCGGGTGAGATTACAGCAAAACGGGTTTCTGCAACTGCCCTGACTTACGAGATCAAGCTGACGGCCTATTTCGATATGCAAAATGGGGAAGGAGCGGCGAATGCACAGAACTTTGTACAGTTTTATGTAGGAAGCAACGGCCCTATCGAAGCACCCAGGATTTTGCCCATCATCAACATTGGAAACAACACAACCCAGAACATCTACATTGTAAGGTACACGTTTCCTTCGGCGGGGAAGTTCCGGATTTCATTTGAAGAAGATAACCGGAACAACGGGATCCTGAACATTGGCCCTCCCCCTACACAAAATCTAAACTTTTATGTAAGCACCATTCTGGAAATCAATGCCAGTTTCGGCTTGAACCAAACTCCGGTGCTCCTGAACGCTCCCATCGACCTCGCAGCCATTGGACAACGCTACATTCACAACCCGAATGCATTTGATGCAGATGGGGATAGTCTTGCATATCGCTTGTATACGCCGCAAAGAGGAACTTCAAACGGTGCGGGAGTTAATTTACAATATGTTAACCCAAACCAGATCAATGCTCCGGGAAAGACTGAAACCGGCGCATCGCCTGCAACTTTTGGGATGAATCGCCTCACGGGCGACCTGACTTGGGATTCGCCTACTACAAAAGGTTATTATAACGTTGCGTTCGTGGTGGAAGAATGGCGGGATGGAGTGCTTATCGGCGAAATTGTGCGGGATATGCAGATCATCGTGGAGGATGCCAACAACGCCAGGCCGCTGGCAGAACCGATTCCGGATATTTGCGTGGAAGCAGGAACGCTTATCAATCAGCAGATTAAGGCTACGGACAAAAATGGGGACAAGCTAAACCTTACCTCTACGGGCGGCGTGTATGAACGAACATTGATCAGCCCTGAACTGGCCCGGTTCACTGTTCCGCAACAGCCTGGAATTGGCACGATCACCGGACAATTTACCTGGCAAACTTCATGTAACCACATTAGGTTGGAGCCTTATGATGTGTTATTTAAAGTGGAAGATGCCCCCGGAACGAACACCAATCCGAACCTGTTCCGTAAGTTGGTTGATATGACCACGCTTAACATTAAGGTTTATGGCCCAAAACCGCTTGGCCTCCGTGCAGTGGCTGCAACAGACCCGGCGGGACCTGCTTACCGCCTCAATTGGACTGCTTATAAATGTCAGGTTGCCGGTGCCAGGATCGTAATTTACAGAAGAGAAGGTTGTGCAGATATTCCTGAGGATGTCTGTTTGACAGGCATCCCGGCAGGATCAGGTTACGAGGAAATCGGAAGGGTTGCAGTGGATCAAACTACATATCTCGATAATAACAATGGTGACGGACTCCG
>NZ_FUZA01000002.1 GCF_900167945.1 Dyadobacter psychrophilus | reverse complement strand
GTTCTCACACCATCGCCTCCGCGGAATGTACCCAGCATCAAACCATCTGTAATAGGCTTGTTGTTACAAGGGATCATGTTGCCTTGCTGTGTTCCCAGGTAATTGTTACCCATTGTACTTGGGTCAATGGAGTTGATACATGAGTTAACAATCCGGTTTCCGTCCGTGTTGTTAGGAAACTTATTGTTATCCATGTGCAGCAGAATGGCCGTGTTATCAAATGCCTGCGATTTGCGGCTCTGATCAGGGTTACCGTCCCATCTAATGTAGATCCTGTTCTGATGGATGATTGTGTATACAGGCTTTCCACCTACATTTCCCAGGAACTCGTCGTGAGTCCATACCATTGGCTGAGACGTTCCAGGTTTTGTTCCGCAGACTACCTGCGACGCCACAGCCATTTGCTCTTTCCGTAACGCATCATCCGAGGTTGCCGCCATGAGGCCCAGCAACCCGCTCGCGAAAATTAACTTCTGTAAAAATTTCATCAATCTTAATCAGGTAAATGTTGAAGAACTAAATTTTAATGGGAAAAAAAATGCGTAACAAGACTCCGGAACCGCCGAAGTTTGTCGTTTTCAGGTGAAAGGGGCGAGCCCTGATTTGAAAATTCTGACTGAAGAGTGTAACTCCTTGACAAAGAGTATGTAATGTTATTAGGTAATTTATTTTGTCACAGATAGAATATGTTTGTAGTAGAATAATCCCTCGAAATGTAGTAATAATTTATTTAGTAACAACGGGGAAAAATAAAAATTATGAATGCGTATATGAACCGTTAAATAAAAAGTTCCCCGCCTTCAATATAATTTTCAATACAAAAGCAGCGTCAGCGCCCACGGCAGGCTATTTTTTGGGAAGGATTAAGAAATTGTAAAATTTTTGAAAAATTTTTGGCCAGCCATATGTCTTTAAAACAGAAGGTTAGACACGTCTGAAAATTTACTGACACAAAAACTTTTGTCCTCGATTTGGAAGGAAATATTTAAAATGTACCTTTGCACCACGATTGAGGAACGGGACACGAGGTAAAAAAGCTGAGGCTAGCAGTTTAATTAGCAAAACGATTCCGTAGCTCAGCTGGTAGAGCAATACACTTTTAATGTATGGGTCCTGGGTTCGAATCCCAGCGGGATCACTGAAAGCGCCTCAAAGGGCGCTTTTCTTGTTTAAAATGGTCGGAAAATCAGCCTGTTGAAGATTTGTGAATCATTCCTGATCAAAGTAAACCAACCGATTCGGTTACCTTTTCGGTTACCTATCTGATTTTCTAAATTAGGTAACCGAATTTCCGATAATAGCTTGTGTGATGTGATTTTGAGGAAATCGATGCGTCGCCTGCGGGATGTCCCCATAGGGAAACATTAGATCACTTAAAAGTGTGAAGGATGAAAAGCAATCAGAAACTTTCGATCCTGTTCTGTCTCTTCAAGGCCAAAGCGACCAAAGACGGCAAAGCGCCAATCTATGTCCGGGTTACCATCGAGGGACTCGAAGATGAAATCTCCCTAGGAAAAAAGATGCACCCAGACGACTGGTGCTCCAAAACCAAAAAAGTGACCGCGCCTGGCATGGAAGGCAAATTGATCAATATTGCTATTGATCAGACACGGACTGCGCTTACTTCCCAATTCATGGTGCTGCAATCCCAGTTTGAAAGCATTACACCAACCATGCTGAAAAACGTCTTCAAAGGAAAGCCGGTAGAGGACAAGCCTGACGCCTGCAAGCAAGCTTTGAAGAAAGAACAGACGCTGCTCGAAGCATTTGATGAGCACATCGAAAAGTTTGAGCTGATGGTCGGACGCGGGATGCGTTCCGACAATACGCTTCGGCACTGGCGAAAGCTTAAAAGGCATGTCACTGCCTTTATTAAATATCAGTACAAATGCTCCGACCTCAAATTTCCGCAGCTGTCCGGCCTTTTTGCAGAAGAGCTCTATGACTACCTGACCCTTCATAAACCCAAACCGCTTGCCGAGGTTTCTGCCAGGAAAGATGTCAAGTCGACCAGGCAAATAGTAAGATCGGTGTCAAAAAGGATTTCATTACCAGAAACCCTATGGAAGGTTTCAAGTGCTCTGGTGGGGAAGTGGAGGTTATCCCGCTGGAATTCGAGCAGGTCGAGCGCATCTACCGAAAGAAGATGCACGTAGAAAGGCTCGCCGAGGTCCGGGATGCATTCATCTTCCAGTGTTTCACTGGATTTGCCTATCAGGATATCTATAACCTAACCCGCGACAGTATTGTGCTGGTCGGCACAACCAGGGAACGGTGGCTGTTGCGCAAACGCGGAAAGACCCAGGTCGGCGAAATGGTGCCTATCCTGCCGATCGTTGATGAACTGATCGACAAATACAGGGACCATCCTTACTGTATCACCTTTGACAAACTGATCCCTGTAAACAGCAATTTTCGCTACAATACCTATTTAAAGGAGATCGCAGACCTGTGTGATATCCGAGACATTACAGGAAGTATCCGAAAACTTGACACCCATGATGCCCGGCATTTCTTTGCAGATATAATGCTAAACAATGGCGTCCCCTTGGAAGATGTTAGTAAGATGCTTGGCCATAAGAACATCCGGACGACGATGCGGTACTGTCGCGTGAGAAAATCCAGGATCAGCGAAAATGTGGCAAAAGTCCGCCAAAAGCTCTTTTCAAAGACGGGCAGCCTTCGGCGTGTTGCGTAAATAAGCGAAGCCGTGGCCAGGCTTGGTCACGGCTTCCTATCAATACAGCTCATACCAGAGACGCTGAATATGTACTCGTCATTCATCCTAACCTCGGTACCAAATCCATGTCCAGGCAAGCTTCTTCCAGTTTCTCAGCGGCTTACTATGATCGTCTAGCCATTTGCGCTGCTGATAATGCATAAAGAAATCTATCGCCTGTCTATTTGGAGATGATTGTTGGGAGAAGTAAACGCTGACTTGACGCCAGCTGGGCGGGACCTGGCTGCCGAACCCATTCGCTGCCGTGTTGCGCTTATTTTTCATTTGCCCATGGGTATTTTGAAACGTTCAAACATCTTCTCGATATCCTCGCGGTCATAATAGATCACCCCCCCCAATGCGCATATAGCCCAGCTGACGATTTGCCCGAAGCTGGTGAAGTTTGCCAGGCGATATATCCAGCAGCTTTCTTACTTCCCTGGATTTGAGCCATTGCTTGGTTTGGGCCGCGCTGCTCGGTTTCAGCATTATCCGCAACTGCTCGAGCATTTGATCTTTACACTTTTCCAGATCTGCCAGTGTGACCAGCTGATTGGCGTAAACGGCGGCATTCTTTTCGCTTTTCTTTTCCTCTTTTACCATTGCCTGTTTCGTTTTCTTATTTGACCAAATTGAAGCACCACAAAGGCAGTCAGTGCCCTTCGCAATACTCGTTGGCTGAAAATAGTGCCGACAATCCAGATTTTTGTTCCCATTTTTCTCATGGAATAAAAAGAAAAAAGCTGCAAGATGCTGGCCTGCATCGTGCAGCTTAGACAATCTTCAATAATCAATGAATATGTGTCCACCGTACTCGCTATGTCCATCCAGGAATAGGTCCCTGGCGAAGGATTCATAATCAAAGTAACGCTCGAGAGCAGCTGGTGCTCCGAATAGCATCCCGGCATCTTCAACATATTGGTAAGCGTAATCGAGCTTGGCATCTTTCATCGCGCCTCCAAAGTATCCGCGGTAGTTCTCCCTGAAACATTCGAGTTGATCTTCCAACTCATATCCATTGGAGGGCCAGCTGTTAATGTGGTTGCTATAGATCTCAAATGCTTCGGCGGTATCTTCATCCATTTCGCTGATCGCTTCAAAGTATGCGAAAGCAATCTGGTGCAGGCTGCATTCAGAGATCAGGAAGTCCGGGATGTTCTCCCAGTCTTGAAACATCAATTCCGGATCCAGCTCATTCCGGTGGAATTCGAAGCAGTCTTGCAGATAGTCTTTGAGGTTTTCGTAATCTGAAAGGTCAAACCATTTACCAAACAGTGAACCGTTGTTGTATTGACCATAAGTACCAACGTAGATTCGTGGAGCTTTCTCGAAATCGTTCATGATTGAAAGGCATTTAAGTAGCTAAGGCCCCAGCTTCGTGCTCAGGGCAATCGCTGCCTTCCACTCAAAGAAGAAATGACGGGGCGAAGCCCCTTGGTGCAAGCCCATCCGGCGGTTTAAGGTGCGGCGGGCAAATGCGGGTTTAGCTAAAAAGCCGGATGACGGAGTGCAGGCTTGCAGCCGTCATTTTTTGCTTTGTAACTTTCGTTTGCGCCGGTCACAGTCTAAGTAAATTCAAATTATAAATTCTCATACAACTCATGCGAGGGCAAAATATCAGACGTTGATATATAAGATGGCAATTTGAGACACAAGCAATCATCTGTTGTTGTTTGGCTGACCTGTGTAAACTTCAGGACTCTTTTGCACGAAAATTTTAAAATTAAATTGCCCTGATATAGGCTTTACGACTTGCAATTGGAGGGAAAAGAAATCCAGGACAAGGCAAAATACTGCAATGCGGTTTGGGCCCGCGTCGGTAAAGCTGCCATGGAGGGCTAAGTCAGAAGGCAAAAGAAGAAGCGATTCACCCGGTGCAGCTGCCGATCCGGAACGAATGGGAAAGCAATCGGTGTCTCACTGAATGGCAACTACATAGCAGTTGGGACAAGGTTGGAATAGTGGTTGATTCTCAGTATCTTTCTTTTAGAAAACTACATGGCTATGAAAAAGCTACTTCGCTGGATACGCATAATTATATTCTACCCTTTCCGGTTATTTGGTATAACCAACGGGCGCATGATCATTTATAAATCGTTAGATGTAGAACCATGAAAAACAAGATCGTAAGCTGGCTCGTATTTATACTTTGCTTTCCTTTCTATGGGCCTATGAGATGGCGTAAATAAAGGAAAGTGTTTTTGAGTGATATTCAGGGAAGTGTCGTAATTCGACATAGTCGTTGCAAAAAGCTAATGGCTTGCCTTAATCCCGGACCAAACGAACTGAGATTCCGACAGGAACTTGAACATCCCAACGGAACGCTTTTTTTAAATTTCGTTTATTGCTACTTGGAGGGCCGCCATAGTGAAAGTTCCACCCCCAGACTTTATCAACCGAATTAGTAAGTGTGGACGTCCAAAAGATACCTAAAACACCTTGGGCAAAATAACTGCCATCAGGTTTCCGGTGACCTCCTGCTGGCGCGTCGAACCCGCTGCTATTTGTACCGTTACCGTCCTCATTCCAGCCTTTGGTGCTTTTTAACGCTTCACCGGCGCTGTCCTTGCCGCCAAAATGATTCACAAGAACAGCCCATTCGCTATCCGTCGCTAAATGCCAGCCGCAGGGGCAGGCTTTTTTCGCTGCCTCCCAGGTGTAAAGCAAGCCCAGCTCCTTCCGATTATTTTCATTATCATCATAAGCATAGCTGCCTTCCACTTTATAGTTCAGGTTTTGTGCCAACCAGGTAACGGTTTTGCCGGTTGAGTCTTCCTTAAAGCTCATCGTTTTATACGTTTGACCATCGCGCGAGTCAGTGAAGGTGCCAGTAGATTGGGCAATTCCTTCTTGTGTCAAAAACAAGGCAGCAAGCACGGTAAAGATGTATTGTTTCATCATTATTGTTTCAGATTAAACGTTCAGGAAAATTTGAACAAGCCTTGCAGGATTTTTTCAGCGGATCATCAGGATAATTTTTATTGCCAACGAATAACGCTGTTGGTTTTATTTGCGAAAACCAATATTGTGACGTGTTGCTACTGTCTAGTTATCTGCGTCTAAGTATGAAACAACCCTTTGAATATCAAGTAAATTTGAAAAGTCTATGTCAGTCGATCTCAGATATCTTTTTATATCCTTATTTTTTTTAGCATAAAGCTTAAAAAGGCTTTTTTGTGAAACTGATGAAATAATACCGTTAGAATCGACGAAATGATATGTTGTTTTCAAATGGCGCTTCAATGGTAAGACAGTGTTTTGCCAGTGAAATTCACTGTTGGCATTAGAAATATAGAGAGAGGTAGGTATTGACGAAGATGGGTTGTCTAAATATTTTGGGGACGAAGTAGATGCCGGATTGGTATTATCAACATACTTGGTGATCATGCCAATTCTACCCTGTGAGAAAGCAGATACAATTTCTAGGTCATTATCTTCATCTTTGGGAGCGAGTATAAACTCGCATCCACTTACTAATATGCGATCTATTAAATACTTATTAGTGAGCAGAAGTGTGTCACCATGACCATTGATAAACTGTAATTTACCGTATCCTAAGTGATAATTCACTAATACTTTACGAGACGTTTTATTTCGAAAGTAAATGACACTTTCTCTGAAGTTTTCAAACCTAAAAGCATGAAATACACTATCGACACTCTTAGGCACATTTGTTGGAGCAGGATATTTTAGTGATCCAAATAACAAAAGGGACATTAGAACATTTATCATACGCTTGTTATTGTTTGCATAAGTTCTTGACTATCAAACAAAAGATGCACGTTTAAGCCTCGTATACTCTATTGTACATAAAAATTTTATCGTTAGGCGCAATGCAGATCTGGAACTATCAACAGTTACCTCGTACCGCAGGCAACATCATTTAGAATCACCTGAGACAACCGCTGTTAAACAAACCTAGCACTGCTAAAAATCACCGTTAAAACGGTGCAAAACATTTCTAAAATTCACAGACAGACATTAATAGTAATTGTAACCATTTAAAAGTTATTCCAACAAGAAAGTAGTCATGTGACCATTGTTCATTGTGAGGCTAATCACTTTTTAACGATCTTACAGGGTTCATTAATGCCGCTTCTATACTTTGGAAACTGACCGTAATCAGAGCAATAACGATCGATAGCATCGCAGCAAATACCCACCATTCGCTATCAATCCGGTAATTAAAGTCTTGCAACCAGCGAGTCATCATATACCAGGCAATTGGGAAGGCAATCAGAATTGCAAATAATACAGGTCTAAGAAAGTCTGTTGACAGTAGCGTCACAATGCTCGCCACCGAGGCCCCCAGCACCTTTCGAACACCAATTTCTTTGGTGCGTTGCTCGGCTGTAAATGTGGCCAGACCAAATAAACATAAACAAGAAATGAGGATAGCAATTGTAGTAAATACAGTAAAAAGCACCTGAACACGTTGTTCAGCGCGATACATGTTGTCGAAACTTTCATTTAAAAAAGAGTATTCAAAAGGCTGACCTGGTGCAACTTTCTTCCATCTGCTTTCCAAAACGGATAGTAAGGATACCATATCTTCGGTTTCTAGTCTCAGTGATAGCGCATCCCTATTTTTGCCTGCGACGATATCCGTATCAAGCATAAGGCACAACGGTTCAATCTTAGTCCGTAGCGTTTCGTAATTGAAATCTTTCACAACCCCTACAATTGTTAATTGTTCACCACCTTGTTTGTGAATGGTTTTACCAACCGGCTGTTTATAGCCAAGCTGTTTGGCGGCACTTTCGTTGATCACTACACGATCAGAATCGGTCACTTGACCCTTTGTAAAATAGCGGCCTTGAAGCAACGTCATTTTAAATACCTGCCATTATGCCAATTGAAGCAGCGAACGAAAAAAGCCCGATTGCACTTGGGATACTCAAGAGCTCAGATAATGATAGACTTAGAGAAGTCAATGTGTTAAAAAGAGGCAGTAAAGAGAAGACCAGCCCCAATGCACAGAGCATGGATATGAAAGCTATCAACATGGATTCGGACAAGAATTGCGATACCAAACCTTTTCGGGTAGAGCCTAATACCCTCCGAACTCCAATTTCCCTGGCTCGCTTGATGGAGCGGGCTGTTGTCAGATTAATGAAATTGACAACAGCGATCAGTAAGATGAACAATCCAATACCAGTGAAGATATACACATACTCGATACTACCGTTTGGCGTTAGCTCGCCTGCCCTTGGGGAATGAAGGTGAATATCAGTCAACGGGATTAGCGAATATCGAAAGTAGTTTCCTTGCTTTCATGCTTCGGCTAATGATGTGCTGAAGAATCGCTCCTGGCTATGTTAATGATCTATTCAACCTATTTCTTGAACAGGATAGAACCTACTGCAAATTCTGCAAGGTATTCCATTCCGCCTGTCATAAAGTACTGACAACTAACGCATAAGTATAAAACATTTACTTAATACTTAACTATGAATGGCTATAATTTTGGGATAAGCCACAATTTCTGAAAAGTACGACACGAAATTTAACTTCAAAATAACCCTTTACGCTGTGAAAACAATACTACTGATATTGGCACTTATTTGTGCGAACCTGACTGGCCACGCACAATGGAGCACAGATCCGATGCAAAGCAATCTAATACGTCAGGGAACGAACACGATAAGAGAATTTACCCATCACACAGATAATAATGGTGGAACGTTCCTTGTCTGGGAAGATTGGAGAACGTTTGGGCCAAATATCTACGCACAACGCATTACAACGGAGGGGTTACCTCAATGGGGCGAAAATGAGGGCCACATCGTGCGTGCCATGCAAGGGAACGATGAACTGATTGCAACTATCGATGAAATCGGATCGATAAGTGATGGAAATGGCAATGCCATCATTGCATGGTCAGATACACGGGATGGCTCCCATGTTTATGTTCAAAAGATTAATGGAACTGGTCAGACACAATGGCAATTTAGGGGAATTAACATATGCACCGATTGCCATGGGGAAAGAGTTAAAATTGTAGGTGATGGAAATGGCGGAGCTATTATCGCCTGGAGAGGCATTAAGGGTACTGATTTTAGTCAACCATCAGAAGTTTATATTAATCGAATCAATAGTGACGGTGTAGGCGTATGGCAAAATGAGGTTATTAAAGTCACTCAGAGCGAAGAGTTTGGTAATGATTTTTTAAATATAGTTAGTGATGGAAACGGGGGCGCAATATTAACCTGGAAGCAAAACTCGGATTGGGAGTATAGCCCTAATCCAATGCTCGCACAACGAATCGATCAGAATGGCAATGCACTTTGGGACGCTGATGGGGTTCCTATGGGTATTATTAGTTCCGGCATACATCAACCTAGTTCCATTGCTGATGGCAATGGTGGAATAATAACAGTTTGGTATGACGTCCGTAATTCTTCCGGGAATCTGTATGCGCAAAGGATCAATTCGGACGGACAACCTCAATGGACACTTGGAGGACTGCCCGTTTGTACTGCGACTGAAGATCAGACTAATCCCAGGATCATCAGTGATGCGCAAGGAGGCGCGATCATCGCTTGGCAAGATGCGAGAAATGGCTCTTCTGATCATGACATCTACGCGCAACGGATCAATACAAGCGGCCAGGCTCAATGGACAGCTGACGGAATACTTGTATGTGCGCGACCTTCCAATCAAGTTGGTCCACAAATGACCCCTGACGGCGAAGGCGGGGCTGTCGTGGGTTGGACTGACTACCCGGTTGACGACATTTTCTATGACGAGGCAGATGCATACGCCCAGCGCCTGAATGGCGCAGGAGCTTTACTTTGGGGAAACAATGGCGCCCCGGTTGCCATTGGAGGAAGTCAGGGCCTCGTGGCAGTTACCAATGACGATAACGGAGGTTTCGTTGTTGTCTCGCGGACTGGTGACAGCATATTTGCATCCCGCCTCAACAAAGATGGCTCGCTTCCAGTAACCCTGGTCTCTTTTGAGGCCCACAAGGAAAATAACAACGCAGTTCTAACCTGGAAAACCAGTCAGGAAACCAATAACAAGGGTTTCGAAATCGAACGCAGTGATGATGGGAAGCATTTCGAAAAGATTGGCTTTGTAGACCCATACAGTTACAGCTCAGACACCATTCGCAGCTATCAGTATCTGGACACAAATCCTTTGTCAGGTTCCAACTACTATCGCCTGAAACAACTGGATCATGACGGAAAATCTGCGTACAGCAAAATCGCAAATGTTAATATCGGCAAGGTTTCCCGTATGTCCGTTTATCCAAACCCTACGATGGGAGATCTTTTTATCGAAACAGAGCGCGCCAGTGGACGTATACAGATCACAGACATGCTTGGCCGGACTGTTTTTGAAAAGCGTATGGTTAAGCCCAGGACATATATTGATGTCAAAGGTCTGTCGCCGGGAATGTATATTCTCAGGGAGGGGACATCCAGTCAGGTTTTTGTGAAGCAATAAATGTTGGACCAGCTGGCTGACCACAGACAAGCTAATGCGAAGCTAACTACTCTGAATCGGCGGCTGTCTTAGGTTTTCTTCCACGCGGCTTTCCGGTATATTCCGGTTTTGGTGCGGAATTTTCAAAGGTAGCTGATATCCTACAGCTCCTTCTTCATAACGAAACATTCTGACAGAGAAGTTCACCTTCGCACTTTCGAAATCAGTTCCTCCCTTCTTTAATATCAGTGCAAAGGAATAACATATCCGCCACGTCCGCTTCTTTCAAATGAAAAAGCCTGCTCAACACTTCCTGATGGAACCAGGTACAATGACTTGATTTTCCTTTTACCCATGTCTGTGCCGATCTTGAACTGGGTTGACGCAGCATTGATACCTAGTTCCTCTAAGGTAACAGACGGAAATACTAGTTTGCCAGTGGCAGAGATATAGCCGGTTGGCAATGGCTTCGCTTTGCGTGCCGATTTCTGAACCTGCACGTTTTCTTCTGGCGCAAAGAATTTTATTGATTTAATTTTCATTGGTGCTTTTTATGGGTTATTTCCCGCTAAAATAGGTTACTAAAAATCTGCTGAGCCTACAACCAGCTAGGGGACATTAATTACCGTAGAAGGTAATGGCCAGATGTACAATTGTAATACAATTGACTCTGGCCCGCCCAAACGCTCCGAAGTCGCTGGCGGAAGAATTTTATAAATTTTCCTATCTTTGAATCAATTGCAAGCTGACCACCACAATTTGGTGAGTGACAAGGTGAGTACCAGATTTGACAGGACGTAAAAACTTGATAAACAATTTGTTATCTTGAAAAATATGATCCCAGCGGGATCACTGAAAGCGCCTCAAAGGGCGCTTTTCTCGTTTAAAATAATCTGAAAATCAGCTTTCCGAAGATTATTAAACCATTCGTGATCAGAGTAAACCAACCGATCCCGTTACTCGTCTGATTATCCAAATTAGGTAACCGATTTCCAAAATAATTGGTATGATGCTGTTTTGAGGAAATCGATGCGTCACCCCGAGTATCTGGTGCTTCAAAGCTAACGCGACCAAACACGGCGAAACGCCAAGCTATGTCCGTATCATCATTGAGGGGCTCGGCGATGAAATTTCTTTGGGAAAAAGTGTGCACTCAGACCACTTGTGTTCCGAAGCCTAAAAATGACTGCTTGCAAAGGGTTCTGCCAGAAAAGAAATATATGAACACTAACTAAGTTCGAGCGGCAGCTGACCAGCCAGTTTTGCTCTCGATTCCGAACAACTTATGTTCGGAATCGGACATTGCGATATTTCAATTAATTAGTCAGGAGCGTCAGAGGACGCTTTTTTCTTGGCGAAAAAAACAGGCAAACTATTTGTATGACAAAATAGAGACTAATCATTTAAGTAATGAAAAGAACCAATTTAGGTGAATTTGAAGAGATTGTATTGCTTATTGTAGCCATACTGGACGGAGATGCATACGGTGCCACAATCAATCACGAATTGGAGCGTCATACAGGACGAAAGGTAACTTTTGGAACCGTCCATAATACATTGATCCGCCTGGAAGAAAAAGGGTGTTTAACATCAAAGCTTGGTGGAGCTACTACGGAAAGAGGGGGCCGGCGCAAGCGTATTTTTGTTGTAACAGCACTTGGTAGTCGCGCAATCAATGACATTCAGCAACTTCGAAACGAGCTTTGGCAGATGGTTCCTCCTCACTTTTTGAAACTTACTTGAATATGAAGCCAGGAACTGCACCCCATAATCAAACTCCCCCGCGCTGGGCTCAGCGACTTCTCTCGTGGCTTCATCCCTCCGACACCTTGGAGGAAGTGCAGGGAGATATGGAAGAATTGTATGGATGGTGGTATAAGGAAAGAGGCCGCCTTTATGCAAATATCCGTTATCTGATTAGCATCGTATCGGTAATGCCACCCTTTATCCGTCGTCGTCAAACCCGTCAAAATTATCGCCAACCCTTATTAATACATCCAGCCATGATTCGAAATTATTTCAAAGCCGCATTCAGGAGTCTATCGAAAAATAAACTCTATTCGTTTGTCAACCTTGCCGGACTTACACTGGGTCTTGGTGTTGCTATCACGCTGTTCTGGATTGTCCGCTTCGAGTATAGCTTTGACCGTTATCACTCAAAAGCAGATCGTATTTATCGCGTCAATTCAATAGATAGGTTTGGCGAGCAACAGCCGCACATTCATCAGACCATTATAAAAACATTAAAAACGCAGTTTCCCCAGATCGAAAAAGCGGCGAACTTGTACGGCTGGGGCGCCAAGACTGTCAAAGCAGGGACGAAAATTTTTAACCAGAACAATGTCTTTTTCACGTCTGGGGATATGTTTGATATCATTGATGCAGAATGGATTGAAGGATCGCCTAAACAGTCTTTGAACGCTCGGGGAAATGTGGTAATCGATGACGAAACTGCCCTAAAAATGTTTGGTGGAAACGCGATGGGCAAAACCTTTCGATTCGATAACCTTACCGATCTTACCGTATCTGGTATAATTCGCAAGCTTCCCGTCAATTCCGAATTTCCTCTGCAAATGATCATTTCCTGGGAGACCTTGAAGCAATTGCAGCCAGAATTCAAAAATGAAGATTCCTGGGGCGGCGGCGATTCGATGGATCAGGGATTTGTTTTGTTAAAAAAAGGCGCTTCTGCTGAACCTGTGAATAAAGGCCTGACAAGCTTGGCGCTGAAACACCAGGATGACACCGGTATAGCGAAGTTCGTGCTGCAACCATTGTCTGAAATGCATTTTGACACGGAAAAAGATGCATATAATTACTCCATGTCTAAGTGGATTATTTATTCGCTGGCCTGCATTGGCATGTTCCTCATATTGATCGCATGCATTAATTTTATCAATCTGGCTACCGTTCAGTCTATCCAGCGAGGCAGGGAAATTGCCATGCGAAAAGTATTGGGAAGTGGTAAAGGTCAGCTGATCGGACAGTTTTTTGGTGAAACGGCCATTCTGGTTTTCGTTGCGATCGTTTTTGGAAGCCTGCTTGCAGCAAACCTGATCCGGTATTCATCCGAAATGCTCAATACGCAGGCAGCGCAGTCGGAAATATGGCAAGGGAGCACGATTGTATTTTTATTGATCCTTGGAATTGCCGTAACCTTTCTTGCAGGCATTTATCCCGCCGTGATGCTCTCCAAGTTTGAACCGATAAGAGCATTGCAAAGTCGCCTTTCTGTTCCTTCCGGCCGTGGAGTTTCATTGCGTTCCAAATTGATCGTCCTGCAATTTGTGATAGCCCAGGTCCTGGTTATATGCACAATCCTGGGCGTGAAGCAAGTGAAATATTTTTATAGTAAAGACCTTGGGTTTGAAAAGAGCGGCATCATAACCGTTGCGATACCCGATCGTAATGCAGCCAACTGTGAAAGGTTAAGATCCCAGATAATGCAACACGGCCAGATCCGGGATGTAACGTTCGGACTTACCACCCCGGCCAGTCACCGCAATCATTGGTGGGGTAGGATTAAGCATCATGCGTTTGCCGATGGTGAAGAGACTTTTCGCATTCAGCATGTTGATACCAATTACTTCGATTTCTTCCATATCCCGTTGGTCGCAGGCAGGAAATTAACATCCACCGATACAACTTCCGAACTGGGAACAAGCAAGGAGAATACGGATGTGATCATTAATGAAAAAGCGGCTACTGACCTGGGATTCAAAAATCCGGAAAAGGCGATCGGTCAGAAACTTGAAATATGGGGATCAAAGGGCACGGTAGTGGGTGTTGTACGAAACTATATTTCAGAAGACTTGAAAAGTAAGCTGATGCCACACATTTACTTTTACACAACCTGGAACTTGCAATTAGCAAGTATCCGAATTGATCCGCAGCAGAAAGCGGCCGCATTAGCCGTCATTGAAAAATACTGGAAAGCGATGTATCCCAATCACTACTTTGAAGCGAAGTTTTTAGAAGACGATATCACCAAGTTTTATGATAACGAAAAGAAGCTTTCAAATTTTCTCCAGCTTTTTGCGGGGATAGGAATTTTGATCGGTTCTCTCGGTTTGTTTGGGCTTGTCTCATTTGTTGTGACACAACGCACGAAGGAAATCGGTGTTCGAAAAGTATTGGGAGCAACTGTTCCAAGCATTGTGAAATTACTATCCAAAGATTTCTTAAAGCTGGTATTAGTAGCTTTTATTATTGCCGTCCCGCTTGCATGGTATGCCATGAGCAGGTTTTTAGAAGGCTATACTTATAAAACGGACATTGAATGGTGGATTTTTGCAATGGCTGGAATGCTCTCTGTCGTGGTTGCATTCCTGACAATTAGTTTTCAAAGTATCAAAGCTGCATTGATGAACCCAGTTAAAAGTCTAAAATCAGAATAATTGGAAAACTGTTGAGGGATAATGCATGTGAAGTTGGGTCAGACCGAAGCCAACGGCAAAGTGTAAAGCCATTAAATGCGCTGTCGTCTTTTTTATAAATAGATTTTAACTATTAAAATATAGAATTAATCGATTGTTATTATCTTGTTCAAAACTATAACTTGCCATCCTGCAATTTATCTATCGCAGGAGAAAGTTTTAAAATCATGAACTTGTAACAATGGAAAAAGACTCAAATGACATTAGCAAATGCCCGTTCCATAACGGCACGATGAGCCATAATGTGGGCGGCGGCGGCACCAGGAACCGTGACTGGTGGCCTAACCAGTTAAAACTAAGCATTTTGCGTCAGCACTCGTCCAAAACGAACCCGCTGGAACCGGAATTTGATTATGCCGAAGCATTTAAAAGTCTCGATTTGCAAGCCGTTAAGGCTGATCTGCATGCGCTGATGACCAATTCGCAGGACTGGTGGCCGGCCGATTTTGGACACTATGGACCGCTTTTCATTCGCATGGCGTGGCATAGCGCAGGAACTTACCGCGTATTCGACGGTCGGGGCGGTGGTGGTTCCGGACAACAGCGTTTTGCGCCGCTGAATAGCTGGCCTGACAATGTGAGTCTGGATAAGGCCCGCCGTTTGCTTTGGCCTATCAAACAAAAATATGGGCAGAAACTTTCCTGGGCCGATTTAATGATCCTGACAGGAAATGTGGCGCTGGAATCGATGGGCTTTAAAACGTTCGGCTTCGCTGGCGGACGCGCTGACGTCTGGGAACCTGATGAAGACGTTTACTGGGGTGCGGAAACCACCTGGTTGGGTAATGACGAGCGTTATGCCAATGGCGTGGCAGGCGTTGCGGGCCATGGTGTGGTTTCGTCGGACGAAGATCCGGGAGAAGGGATCCACTCGCGCACCCTCGAAAAGCCGCTCGGTGCTGCACATATGGGTCTTATTTATGTGAATCCCGAAGGGCCGGACGGAAATCCCGATCCTGTTGCCGCTGCAAAGGATATCCGCGATACATTTGGCCGCATGGCCATGAATGATGAAGAGACCGTTGCCCTGATCGCGGGCGGACACAGTTTTGGTAAAACCCACGGAGCCGCGCCTTCGGACCACGTAGGCAATGAGCCTGAGGCTGCTGACGTAGAGTCGCAGGGATTGGGTTGGAGCAATAGCTTTGGTTCGGGACGCGGTGCAGATACGATTACCAGCGGATTGGAAGTGATCTGGACAACGACGCCAACGCAGTGGAGCAACAATTTCTTCGAAAACCTCTTCGCCTTTGAATGGGAATTAACCAAGAGCCCGGGCGGGGCACATCAGTGGGTTGCTAAAAACGCAGGTAACATTATCCCGGACGCATACGACAGCTCGAAAAAGCATGCGCCGACGATGTTAACGACGGATCTGGCGCTGAGGCTCGATCCCGCTTATGAAAAGATATCGAGGCATTTTCTGGAAAATCCGGATGCATTTGCGGACGCATTTGCCCGTGCATGGTTCAAGTTAACACACCGTGATATGGGCCCGCGTGCGCGTTACCTGGGTCCGGAAGTGCCGGCGGAAGTGCTTATCTGGCAAGATCCTATCCCGGCGGTTGACCATGCGCTGATCGATGAAAACGATATTTCGGCTTTAAAATCAAATATTCTGGCGTCTGGTTTGAGCGTGTCTGAGCTGGTTTCAGCGGCCTGGGCTTCGGCTTCGACATTCCGTGGTTCTGATAAGCGCGGCGGTGCAAATGGGGCACGTGTTCGCCTGGCTCCTCAAAAAGATTGGAAAGTAAATAATCCTGCTCAGTTGCAAAAAGTGCTTGGTACGCTGGAAAGCATTCAGGGTGAATTCAATAGCACCCAGTCAGCAGGCAAAAAAGTTTCACTGGCTGACCTGATCGTTCTTGCAGGTGGTGCCGCCATCGAAAAAGCAGCGAGCGATTTCGGACATTCGATCAGCGTTCCGTTTACACCTGGCCGTATGGATGCGTCCGCAGCGCAAACAGACATTGAATCGGTTAGTTACCTGGAACCGGCGGCTGATGGCTTCCGGAATTACCGCGGCAGCACTTACTCGGTCTCTACGGAAGAATTGCTGATCGACAAAGCGCAGTTGCTGACCCTTACTGCACCGGAATTGACCGTATTAGTAGGCGGGATGCGTGCATTAAGTACAAATTTCGATGGTTCTAAAAATGGTGTGTTCACATCACGTCCAGGTCAGTTAAGCAATGATTTCTTTGTTAACCTGCTGGATATGAATACGGCGTGGAAAGCGATGGGCGAGGACAAAGAGGTTTATTTGGGAAGTGACCGCACAACCGGCCAGCCTAAATGGACCGCCACACGCGCTGATCTGGTTTTCGGTTCGAATTCGGAGTTGCGCGCTATTGCGGAAGTGTACGCGAGCGCAGACGCGCAAGGCAAATTTGTGAAGGATTTCGTCGCTGCCTGGACGAAAGTAATGAATCTGGACAGATTCGATCTGGCTTGACCAGCATAATGTTCATTGCAAAAAGGGGCGTCTCGATTGTGAGATGCCCCTTTTACTATTTTCCCGAACGTTTATCGGCAAGCATAATTTCTACAACTCCATATTTCCCCTCATCGCCATATTTTTTCGCACCTTCCGCTTCATTAAGAACCTTGATATAATATTCCTGTTCCGTTAGTGCGATGGTCTCATTCAATTTCATGGGATTGCCGTTGATAACCATGTAATTGATTCCTTTGATAAATGAGAAGGTGCCGCTTCCCTTGAACTTCTGATTGGTCAGGTGAACCTTCACATCGTTTCCTTTCAGATATAACGCGCGATCTGCATCTGACCAGAATAGCTCTGACGCATGAAAGGTGCCCGCCAGCTTTGGAAGTTTTTGTGCGGTCAGCGGCTGGATGCTTTCGGGGATTTTCGGCATTGCCGGTGCGTTATTAGCCGTAATGCGTGGGTTCTTGAATGTGACGGGCAATGTTGTCGGTAAAGCTGAGGTGTCAAATGCCAGGCCTGCCATCAGTAGTCCCCCGAGCGTGTTCATAGTTTTCATTGGTTCTGATTTTTTGATTTTTTCAACTATGACGGGATTTTGCAGAATGGTGGCAGTTGTGGAATCATTTAATTGAGATAACTTCTTTGCCGTGGAATCCAGTGTGCGCGAAGTGATCACCGGAACCAAATTCTTCTTTTCAGAAATTACATCATATTTTAAAATCGCTATCAAAACCATTACAGAGGCAACGGATGAAATGCCGTACTTCAAATAGGTTTTATTTGACATGAACGGCCTTGAATTTGAAACTGGTGGCAAATCAAGCGCAATGTTTTCAGGACGGTTTTTCAGAGGTTCTATTTCAAATCCGTTCAATCCTTTTGTAATCAAGCTGTCAATATGCCAAAATCGGGAGGGAAAGAGTAGCAATAGGAATGTTCGTCTTCGTTTTTTATCTTCTTGAAGCTTAGCTTGAAGCAGTTGGCGTATCTTCTTTCTTGCACGTGCCAGATGTGATTTAGAAGTTCCTTCGCTGATGCTAAGCCTCGCGGCGATCTGTGCATGCGAAAAATTATCGATTACATAAAGATTAAAAACCAGGCGGTGGTGCTCTGGCAGATATCCGATGACCTCTAAAAGCTCGGCTTCGGAAAATGTATGGAGATCGTTATGGCTATTTTCATCCTCAACGTCGCTATAAATGAAGGTTGTGGCGGCTGGGCGATCCAGGTTATCCGATTTTTTCCGCTCCCTGAGATATTGAAGGGCTACGTTCACAACAATGCGTCGGAGCCAAGCCTCAAATGGTCCCTTGTTTTCAAAACTCGACGCTTTGTTGATTGCGACTACAAATGCATCGTGTGCCAGATCCTCAGCTGTTTGCCGGTCTTGCGTGTAACGCCAGCAAACGCCGATCATTTTGGCAATGTTCTGCCTGTATATGGATTCCCAAAAATTGTTTGACCTGTTGTCCATATCGAAAACTTACCTCCCTATGATGCCATCTCTTCAAATGGTTGCAGCTTAGATTCGGGAAAATTTACGCAATTGCAGCATCAAACAGGCAACTCAACAAAAAACACCGTCCCGGCGTCCTTAGCAGGTTCAAACCAGATATTGCCTCCGTGTGATTCCACGATTTGTTTACAGATAGAAAGACCAATTCCATACGATTGCTCACCAGCCGTTCCCGACCTTTTTGCACTGTTTAAAGGAAGAAAGATCTGGTCCTTCAAATTTTCAGGTATACCAATCCCATTGTCTTCCAAAGACAGCAAGACCATATCACTTTGCCGTTGCAGAGTGATCCGGATTGTGCCGCCGGATTGAGAAAATTTGATGGCATTGCTTAGCAGGTTACAGAAAACCCGCCAGATTTTTTCGCGGTCAACCGGGACTATGACAGGATCATAATGATAGTGAATTTTCTGCTGTTTGTCGTTGGCTTTGTGACTCAGCATATCAATGCAGGACTGCACAATTTCCTGTAAGGCAACCTCATGCTTGACAATGCGCTCGCGGTCCGACGTTGATTCCAGGATCTGGCTGATCAGTGTGTTTGCCTTTCCCGCCGAAAGCTGAATGCCGGATATAAGTACACCCTGTTCTTCCGAAGGCTCTTCGTCCCAGAAAAGCATGTGCGAAGCAGAAATGATGGACGCAATCGGGTTGCGAAGATCGTGCGCTACGATCTTCAGAACATGCTCGTTTTCCATTTCCGCCTGTTCCAATGCGTTGACTGTGTCCTGTAAAACAATGTTACTCTGGGTTATAACTTTATTCAACTCCGTGACAGCCCTTAAATTGACAATACTTTTTCGGGCATTCCGCCAGATCAGATAGGCAATGGTGCCGAGAGTGATAGAGAGGATAATGGTGAAATACAAAAACAATTTCTCGCGGGCGTCTTTTTCATTTTCCATCTCAATCTCGTGCTGCCGCCGGACTTGCTGCAGCAACTGCCCGACATCGATCCGGTTCTCCGCATTTTTTGCAAATTTGGCAGCGCGGTCCGCTTCCATGCTGGCGATCAGCAACCTGCCGGCATCTTCGAACCGGCCCTGCCCAAATAAGACCGATGCCTGCATTTTTTGATACGCGCTGGTATTAGCAGCTTGATCTGATGCCCCAGGCAGCGTTTTTAAGATTTTAAGCTGCGCATCAGCCTCGTTAAATTGTTTGGTTTCAATGTATATTTTTGCCAGCAACTCCCGCGACTCCCGTTCCACGTCTATGGACCAGTCAATCTCGTCATCATGCTGAAGGCAGCTCTTTACAAGTCTTTCCGCGGTTCTCCATTCGCCTTTTAACGCATAGGCCTCAGCCTGATTCTTTAAAATGACGATTTGGGCGAACTTGATAAAGTTCTTTTCCTTGGGGAATTCTGCTGCATGATTGTTGATGAAAGCCTTTGCCTGTTGAAGGTAATTTAAGGCCGTGTCAGGTTTGTTCAGCGAAAGATAGGACATTCCAATGTTCCGTAATGCACCCTGCATTTCAATAAATTCCAGTTGAAAACTTCCTGACTTTCCACATTCCGCCAATTCCTTCATTTCATGTTTCCAATATTCAATTGCCTGATAATAGTTTTCCTCCTGGTACGAAATATTTGCAATTCTGCTGCTGTAACGGGCACATTCACACGTTTGGCCGACGGCACTTAAAAAGGATTTTCCATGATAATAATTGTGGTATGCCTGGTAAAACCTTTTCTGTTTCAGCAGATCATCTCCCTTCAATAGCAAGGCCTTTGAATATTCAATCGGATATTGCTCGCGAATGCGGTCCGTGGGGAATAGTTGTAAAAGACTGTCCGTGTAACTCAGCGCCTCTTCGGACAATGTGGAATCCCTGTGACTGAGCACTTTCATAAACTTGTAGTAGCGCATCCTGTCGCCCAAACCTAGGTTGCCAAGTGTAGACGTCAGCGAATCAAAGGATTGAATGGCGGTCTTTATCCCGATTTTCCGTGAATTGCGATCCAGGCTGTCGATCCATACGCTCATTTGGTTTTTATGATCAATTTCCCTGGATTTTTGGCATCCTGTAAAACCCCAGATCAAAACAAACGAAAAAAAAATAATGCTGCCTTCGTTCAAATGTGTGAGCTGATAGAAATAATTCCTCATTAGTAGAATATGTTTTAGCAATTGGATGCTACCAACAAAGCAGCCTTTAAAAAAATTTACTGAAAAATTTGCGTAGCTAAATGACTACATGTATATTCGTAGCCAAATAACTACATAATGAATTTAAGACGAGACGTATTTCAGGCAATAGCAGACCCGACACGAAGAGCAATACTTCTGTTGGTTGCAACGCAAACGATGACCGCCGGCGCAATAGCCGCCAACTTTGATACTGCGCGGCCGACGGTTTCGAAACATTTGTCGATACTTACCGAGTGTGAGTTACTGGAACAACATCAGAATGGCCGGGAGGTTTACTATCACATTAATGCCAGGAAAATGAAAGAGGTGGCCGATTTTATTGAACCGTTCCGCAATATGTGGGACGACAGGTTCAACAAACTGGAATCGATTATGAAAAATTACAAATCCGACAAATAAATATGGAGCGCAAAACCAAAGTGCACGCCGAGGAAGGCAAACAGGAAATTATCATTACCAGGGAGTTTGATCTGCCTTTGGATTTACTTTTCAAGGCATACATGGAGCCGGAGATCGTGGCGCAATGGATGGGGACAAAAGTACTGAAACTCGAAAATAAAAAGCATGGCGCCTACGAGTTTGAAACGTCGGACCCACAGGGGAATGTGCTGGTAAGGATCAATGGTGTCTATCCCGAATTCATTCATGAGCAGCGCATTACGAGGACATTTGAAATGGAAAATACACCCGGTTCGCCATTCCAGTTCGAGATTCAACTAGAATTCCTTGATTTTGAGAAAGTCACCAGCGAGACCAGTAAACTCACCATGCAAATTGTTTATAAATCGGTGGAGCTCAGAGATCAAATGTTGAAAATGCCTTTTGCCCAGGGCATTAACATGGCGCATAACAGATTACAGGAAGTTGTAAACCATTTAAAATAACATAATCATGACGAAGCGAAACAAGATCATTTACTGGATTGCAACTCTCTGGCTTTCATTGGGAATGGTGTCGAGCGGCGCTGTGCAGCTAATCAAGCTGAAAGAGGAAGTAGATATGATGACGCATCTGGGCTATCCGCTTTATTTTCTGACCATTATCGGTGTTTGGAAAATGCTGGGCGTGATTGCCGTGCTTATTCCTCAATTTCCATTGGTAAAGGAATGGGCATATGCGGGTTTTTTCTTTGCCATGTCAGGAGCTGTTTTCTCACACATTGCGGCTGGTGACGGTGCTAAGGAGTTTTTTGGGCCAGTCTTATTAATCGTTCTTACGGTTGTGTCCTGGTATTTCAGGCCGGAATCGCGCCGGTTAAGGAGTGCTCTTTAAATTCTTTTCGCCACGGATACACGGATTTACACTAATTTAAATAGATATGAAAAATAACAAAAAACAGCTTTCCGAAGAACAGGCAAAGGAGCTTTTAAGTACATTGAAAAACCGCTTTGAGAAAAATATGGCCCGTCATAAGGGTTTGGAATGGAGTAAGATACAAGCAAAGCTGGAAGCTGGTCCGGAAAAGCTGTGGGTGCTGGACGAAATGGAAATCACAGGCGGTGAGCCGGATGTGGTTGGTTATGATGAGAAATCGGATGCGTATATCTTTTTTGATTGCTCCGCGGAAACTCCAAAGGATAGAAGAAGCCTTTGTTACGACCGCGCTGCGTGGGAATCGCGGAAAGCCAACAAACCGGAAGGCACGGCGATGGACAGGGCCGCCGAAATGGGCATTGAGCTTTTGACGGAAGCGGAATACCAGGAATTACAGACATTGGGGAAGTTCGATTTGAAAACATCAAGTTGGCTGAAAACCGGCGCGGATGTAAGGAAACTGGGTGGTGCCATTTTCGGTGACCGCCGCTTCGACAGGGTTTTTATTTACCACAACGGCGCCGATTCTTACTATGCAGCAAGAGGTTTCCGTGGCTCAATCAGGGTTTAATTTAAAAAAATAGCATTATGACGCTCAAAGAAACACTCGACCAGCTCGAATCGCTCGGCAGTGAGAAGATGCGGGATTTTTACCGGAAGCGTGGTGCGGGCGAGAACCAGTTTGGCATAAAATTGGGCGAGATCCGAAAGGTGGCAGACAAAATTAAGACGGACCATGCATTGGCAATGGCACTTTGGGACACCGAAAACATGGAAGCCCGGCTTTTGGCAACATTGATCATCGTTCCCAAAAAGCTATCGGCGGAGGAGCTGGACAGGATGGTAAAATCGGAGAAATATACCCAGGTTGCGGACTGGCTGTATTCCTATGTTATCAAAGATCATCCCGAACATGAATTCTTGCGGAGGGAGTGGATGAATTCCGATGATATTATGGCGGCCCGGGCCGGATGGAGCCTTACAAGCGGCTGTGTGGCGCGTAACCCCGAGGTGCTGGACCTGCCCGCGATCCTTGATCGAATTGAATCAGAAATGCCAGGTGCGGCGCCGGAAGTCCAGTGGACCATGAATTCAGCACTTGCTAATATTGGGATCAAATTTCCGGAGCACCGGGAACGCGCCCTTGCAATAGGGGAGCGGCTAGGCGTTTTTCGGGATTATCCCGTTTCCAAGGGCTGTACTTCGCCTTTCGCGCCGATATGGATCAATGAAATAGTCCGCAGGCAAGGGTGAAAACCTAGGAATGTTTGATGCCCAAAACATTGAACAGTCCATCCCGGAACGACTTGCCGATGGGCAACCTATGGCCTTGAAGCGAGACTTCATCAGGAAAAATATCTTCGATGAAATGTACATTGACCGAAAATCGGCGGTGTATACGAACGAAGCGGTCGGGATCCAGATGTTCCATGAAGTCATTGATCGTGGAACGCACCATTATTTTTTTGAGTGATTTCAGGTGGAGAAGCACATAGTTCGCCTCGCTTTCCAGATAAAGCAGTTCATCAAAAAATATTTTTCTGAAAACATAGCCGTCCTTGACAAACATAAAATTGCGGCCCTGGTGCGAAGCGCCCTTTTCGGGCTTCGTGTGGCTTCGATGGGCCGTGAAGTTGTTGAAAGCGATTTCAATGGCCGCATATAATTCCTCTTTTGTGAAAGGTTTTACAATGTATGCGTGCGGTTTCACCAGCTTGGCGCGGCCTATGGTTTCAAAGTCGCTATTCGCGGTAAGGAAAATAAAGGGGATCTTATAAGTCTCGTTGATCTTTTCGGCTACATCAAACCCGTCTTTCCGGCCAGCCAGCTGAATGTCCAGTAACACCAGGTCCGGCTTGTCATTATCGAGCATATCCACAGCTTCGGTGTAATTAATGGCCGGCCCGCAATGCGAGTAGCCGAGTTCTTCCAGGCTGTTCAGGATCGTACGGGCAATGACGAGTTCGTCTTCTACAACACCAATTTTTAAAACTGTCATGAGGGTCTAGTCTTGGTTCTTACGCACTTCGCGGTTGGTAAAATTAATTGTAAAAGCAGCACCATTCCTGGTCTCGTATTGAACCCTGCCGCCCATTTGCCGCGCAAGGTCATTAATGAGTTGCAGGCCAAGCGTTTTGGCTTTTGAAACATCAAAATCCACCGGTAGACCGGGCCCGTTATCAGCATAAGCCAACTGATATTTTCCTTCTTCCAATGTGTGCATTACAATGTCAATCTTGCCTGACTTGCCCTCCGTGAAAGCATATTTAAAGGAATTGGAAAGTAATTCATTTAAAATCAGACCGAGCGGAACGGCCGAGTCAATATCAAGGTTAAGCTCGGGGACATTTACTGTAACTGCTATCGTTTTTTGTCTTTGAAATACACTTTGCACCTGCTTGCATAAGTCATTGATAAATTGTCGGAGATCAATGCTGCTGAGATTTTCGAACTGGTAAAGGTTCTGGTGAATAAGCGCGATGCTTCTGACGCGGTTTCGACCTTCCCGCAACGCTTCTTTGGCGGTTTCGTCGGTTAATGTCTTGCTTTGCAGTTCGAGCAATCCCGAAATCACCTGTAAATTATTTTTTACCCGATGGTGGATCTCTTTCATCAGCACATCCTTTTCGAGCAGTAAAGCGGACTGTTCGGCCAGCGATTTTTTTAATTGGACAGTGCGTTCGTTCACCGTTTCTTCCAGCTTTTTTTTGTCCCGTGCCAATTGCTTCAGCCGCAGCTGGATGACCAGATAAATGGCCAGCAAAAATAGTAATGCGACAATCAGGATAAACCACCATTGCAGGTAAACAGGCTTCAAAACAGTAATTGGAATGCTTAATTCACGCGTATTCCAGGCGCCTTCCCGATTCTGGGCTTTGATCCGTAAAATATAGTGGCCATAAGGCAAGCCGCTGATCCGCACAGAATTTTCGCTAATATAATTCCAGGTTTCATCCAGGCCTTCCAGCTTGTATCCATACCGGTGCCCCTCATCTTTGGTGAAATCCAGCAATTGAAAGTCCAGCGTGAAGAACTTGTCATCCGGTTGAAGAATGATTTGCGGCTTACGCAAAAGCGCTGTGGTTTTGTTGATCAACTCATTTTTGGATCCAGCAAACTGATTAAATGCGATCACGCGCAACGGCACCTGAAACGCAGTGATATCGGCCCTGAAATCCTTCGGATCAAAAGCATTCACACCATTTAACCCACCAAAAAATAATTTGCCGTCGCTGCCTTTAAATGACGAAGTGCGGTTGAACTCATTATTGGTAATGCCGTCAATGGTCGTATAAGTTTTGACTGAAAAATCTTTCCGGTTGAAACGGATTAACCCGTAATCCGAGCTGATCCACAGGTTTCCGAATGCGTCGGACTCGATCCTGTATAAGACGTCGGAGGGAAAACCTGACGTAATGTTAAATTGCCTTGTTGCATTGTTTCCCGGATTCCAGTGATAGAGCCCTTCACCGTTTGTAGCCAGCCAGAACGAGCCATCCGCGTTCTGGTAGGCGTCCATCAATGTCAGTGCGTCGAGGAAAGGCGATTGCAACTTTGTGATAATTAGTTGACCATTGTTTCTCACGGTTTTATTCAGGATCAATTTGTAAAGCCCGTTCTCAGCCACTGCCCAAACGGCGCCTTGTTTGTCTCTGAAAAAGCGATATACAAAACGGGCATTGGGCATGGACGGATCGGATATAGATAATGTGTCAAACCTGCTTGTCTTGGAATTGAACAATGAGAAACCGTTTGTTCTTCCGAGCAGTAACAGGCTGTCATTCAGCGAATGCATAGCCCATATCTCCGAACCGAGCCCCGCAGGAAAGCTGATTATTTTGTTTTCACCCGGTTCATACCTGGAAAGACTATATCCACCGGTGTATAGTGCTGCGTGATGTTTGACCAGCGCATAATTTATCTCGGGATGCCGGATGGCCTGCATTTTCTCACGTTGCTGACCGAACGTATGTGCCCATATGTTAGCAAAAACATTCCCGTTTCCTTCGGCGTATATCCCGCGGGCCTGGCTGTTGGGTTCCATGGATTGCTGGCCGGTAGAAAAGTAAGGCTTGAAGCGGTTCTTCTTGAGCCTTATTTGAAGCACACCCAACGAAGTGCATGCCCAGAGATTTCCCAGTGCATCGGGAAAAAGGCGGTAAATAAACAAATTCTCAAACCCTTTCAACTCGGCTTTGTCAAGCACTTTGATAAATGCCTGTTTATTCCATACAAACAATGCATCATTGGCATTGTAAAAAAAAGACGCGCTGCCATCGGTTGCCGTCCCAGCCTGATACCAATATCGGCCTTTTACAGGGTTAAGTTGATATTGGTTCAAATCAGATACGGGTGTAAGCCGACCCTTTGGAGAGAGGAGATCAACGGCAAAATGGTCCGGGTCATCAGATGTGTTGTAAGTGATCAGCGCCTCATTTTGCTCTGTAAAACCGATCGGTAGTGAGCGTAGCACATTGTTCTGCCTGAAAGAAATGGCCGTGTCACCGGTCAACAGATATTGCTTTTCCTGATTGACCAGTTTGAGCAGGGCTTTTCCTTCGGCAAAGCTGCTGTATGGCCCCGTCGTGCGGCGGTCGCTTGCGCTGACGACATGATCCCAATCCTTCATTTCGTAGCGCAGCCGGAAACCTTTTTTGGAGGAGAATTTCCACAGCCGGAAGGGAAGTGCGGTCAGAAAACTCACTTCACCGGTGCCGTCATTGGCAATCCAGTAGACATCCTGCTCCTTAAATGGCAGGTTGGGGAAAGCCTCTGTGAGTGTCTTCACTTCATGGGTCGTGGCATCCATTACATCCACTTTCCCGTTTGTAGTGAGTTGGAAACCAGTGCTTCCATATTCGATAAAAAGGCGGTTCGCATCGTCCCTTGCCAGTTGCACCACCTTGTTATCCTGCAATCTGTTTCGTTGCCTTGTGAAAAGCAGTGAATTTTTCCCATCATACCGGTTTAAGCCATTCCTTGTGCCAAACCATAGAAACCCAGCCGCATCCTGCACTCCGCAGAACACTTCATGAGAAGCCAGGCCATCTTCAATAGAGAGCAACCTTTTTGTGACTGTGTAGTCGGCATTGGCCTGTGACGGATCACTTTGGGCCATCAACGAGCATCGGCTGGCCAAAAATGCCAGGGACCACAGCACCCGAATGAGAAAGGTTGATTGCTTTGACAGCTGAACCATCATATTGCTATAAGCTAAGCTTATAGCAATAATAGTGCATTTCGTCAATATTTTCCGGTCGTTGATCAATCCCGTTAAGTTTTTTTCCGTGTGTTGTTTTGTTTCGCAGCATGAGAGATGAATCAACTTTGAACCGGCGTAATTTTATTAAAAATAGTGGGATAGGGATTGGCGGACTCATTGTCGGCTTTTCTTTTTCCAACAAAGCAATGCCTTCCCGCGTACAAGCCGCGTCTGCCGATGGGGCGCAGCTGCATGCCTATCTGCGTATCAGCGAGGATAATGTTGTTCATATTGTTCTTCCCAAAGTTGAAATGGGCCAGGGCATTTGGACCACCATTCCAATGCTGATTGCGGAAGAGCTGGATTGTGACTGGGACCAGATAAGGGTGGAATCAAGCAAACCGGGAAGGGAAGAAGATTTCCGGGCTTCTGTCGTAGAAAGGTCAACGGGCGGTTCGGAATCTACGGTGAATGAATTTGATAAATGCCGGCAAGCGGGCGCAGCAGCACGGCTAATGCTGATCAATGCAGCGGCAAAGCGTTTCGGCGTGTTACCGGAACATTGCAAGACCGAAGCCGGATATGTGATTTCCGGAACGCAACGACTCAGTTATGGAGCCTTAGCCCGAGAAGCTGCAACATTAAAAATTCCATCCGAGGTTTTATTGAAAGATCCCAGAAAGTGGAAATATATTGGCAAGTCGAAAAAACGCTTGGATACGCCTGAAAAGATAACCGGGAAAGCAGTTTATGGAATGGATATTCAATTTCCTGGGTTGCTGACGGCCGTTGTAGCACATCCTCCTGTCTTTGGTGCAAAGGTTAAATCGTTTGACGCCGTCAAAGCGTCGCAGGTTCATGGTGTACGTCAGGTTTTAGAAATACCCAGTGGGATTGCAGTGATCGCAGATCATTATTGGAGTGCCAAAAAAGGAAGAGACGCTCTGACAATAGAATGGGACCCGGGTAAGGCATCGGTGATGGACAGCGAGACATTATTGCAGGAATACAGGGAGTTGGCAAAGACAAAGGGTGCATTAGTGGCTGCAAAAGGCAATGTTATGCAGGCTTTGGCAGAATCATTATTTAAAATTGAAGCAGAATTCAGCTTTCCATACCTGGCACATGCGCCTATGGAGCCATTAAACTGCACAGTCAGGATCGGTGCCGAAAGCTGCGAAGTCTGGACTGGTACACAATCACCTTTACAGCATCAAATCGAAATTGGCGCATTTCTGGGATTAAAGCCCGAGCAGGTTTTGCTTCACACGCCATATTTGGGAGGCAGCTTTGGCAGGCGGGGCTCATTCAATTCCGACTGGATTATGGAGGCTGTTCACATTGCCAAAGCCAGCGGCAAGTTCATTAAGCTGGTTTGGTCGCGCGAGGACGACATCCGGGGCGGTTATTACAGGCCAGCTTATGTTCATAATGTCCAGATCGGGATTGACAATGCGGGATTTCCTTCGGCCTGGCACCATAGCATTGTGGGGCAGTCGCTTTTCACCGGAACTCCCCTGGAATCACTTATCGCCCCAAACGGCATCGATTATAGTTCAGTCACGCGTGCTGCTCCATATTCCAATGCGTTCAAAGACTATTCTTTCGAGCTGCATACCACGTCAGTCAATATTCCGGTCCTGGCCTGGCGGTCCGTGGGCGCTACGCATACCACATTCGTTGTTGAAACGCTCATCGACGAGTTAGCCACAAAGGCCGGTATGGATCCCGTGGAATATCGCCGGATCTTACTCAGAAACGCCCCGAGGCATCTATCCGTATTAAATCTGGCGGCCGGGAAAGCAGGGTGGGGTAGTCCGCTTCCGCTGGGACGGTTCAGGGGCGTCGCTGTTTGTGAGGCAATGGCCAGCTTTGTATGCCAGATCGTTGAACTTTCGGTGGAAGACAAGCAAATTACTGTCCATAAGGTCGTTTGTGCAATTGATTGCGGATTAGCTGTTAACCCCGACGGAGTGCGTGCGCAAATGGAAGGAGGCATCGTATATGGGCTTACAGCAGCTCTTTTTGGAGAAATTACGATAAAAGACGGCGAAGTTCAGCAAAGCAACTTTCATGATTACCGCGTGATGCGCATGAACGAAATGCCCGTTATCGAAGTCCACATTGCGGAAAGCGCAGAGCGTATGGGCGGGGCTGGTGAGCCAGGGGTGGCACCCATTGCAGCAGCATTAGCTAATGCACTTTTTGCCGCTGTCGGAAAACGGGTCAGGCAGTTGCCAATTCAGCTGGGTGATGTTTGAAAGGTTTATATTTTCGATCCCGGACTTTGGTAGGAATATTATTTTTTGTCCAAAAGACGATTGTTCACCACCCGATCGAGCACCGCATCCCGATAACTGCGACTGATCGGGATGCGGTGCGATTGGATGAAGATCTCATTGCCTTCGATCATATCAATTTTTTTAATCGAAACCATATATGATTTGTGTACGCGCAGAAAGGAAGTTGCATCCAGATACTTTTCCAGACTTTTAAGATTGTTCAAAGTAGTGTAGCGTTTGCCTGCCGTGAAAATGTTGACATAATTTTGCATACTCTCCACATATAGTATTTCGTCAAAAATTACCTTTTCGTATTTCGTACCGCAACGGATAAAGAAATGATCTTCTGTGACGGCCTTCTTTTCATTGTCCAGTTTGTGCGCTGGTTCCGGCAAAAGGGGATAGTCACTAACATTATTCGCTGTCAGGAAGTGATTTTGGTAAGAGACAGTCAGTTGCTCTTCACTGGGCTTGCGTTTTTCAAGCTCCCGCTGCTGATTGATTTTCAGCAACTTAATAGTCATAGCCAAGGTCATACTTGCAAATGCTGATGGCAGCGCATATCCCATGAAATAGTAAAAGCAATTCGAATTTTCGCCGTACAGTTCACCAAGCGTTCTGCCGGTCGCCATTGAGCTGAAATAATAGCCGGAAACGATAAATAATGCGGTTGCAACGATAGTGAGCGACAAGTAGGCGAAGTAGGCTGTGTGTTGCCTTGTTTCAAGGTATTTTGGTATTAAAAAATAAAAATTAAAATACACAGCAAGTGCTTCAAATACGACGTAAAAGGCATATTTGAGTCCATATGGAAGGAAGGCAATGTTGGCCGCAGCTTTATAAGGATTGCCGAAAGCCACACTGAGCCAGATATAATGATACAGGCACCAAAAAGGAATATGGTGGAGCTTATAACTGAAAAACCAATGTTGTCCCACCTTTTTGCTCCATAATCTTTCCATCCTAATAATAACATTTGATATCACAAGTTAGATTTTCTCCGACAGCAATGCATCACTTATTGATGAATGGGTTCAAATTATGGATGAATGCCCATCCCGGGCCTCACTGCACCAAATCATCCAGCGCCTGAAAAATATTCAGCGGATATTCCGCGATCCTGTTGCATAAATAGAGATACCACTCTTTGCCGTAAACGAAATAGTGCTTGGTGGGGAAGCCTTCGCTTTTCAGCTGCTGCAATTGGTCATTGCGGATGCCATATAGACTTTCGAACTCGTACAATGTCCGGTCAGATCTGTGCAGTTCGATCAGTTTTTTGGCTTCTTGCTGGATCACATGATCGTGTGTGGCGATGGAGCAAAGGTGATCTTTTGATAAAAGAAGATCCAAATAGCCCAGATACGCATCATTAAGTGCCTTTCCACGTGGTAACGACAGGCCATTAGGTGTTTCAAAGGCACCTTTTACAAGCCTGATGCGGCCATTATTTTGCATAAGGTCATGAATGTCTTCCTGCGTCCGGTACAAATATGCCTGCAATGTAATGGCCACATTCTGGTGTTTCTTGGCAATGTCCTGATAGGTTTTCAAAACCGAATCGGTCCGGTCGGTTCCTTCGGCGCTGATTATTACTTCGGTCCCGGCTTTGGCGGCTTCTGTGCAGATCAGGTCCAGATGATGCAGGCATAACTCCGGGGAAATGGCCAGGCCAATGTGTGACAGATCAAGCGAAATCGTGGAATTGAGTTCAATATGGCTGATAGCACGGCATATGCTGACAAATTCGTCTGTCGCCGATAATGCTTCTACTTCGCTCCTGGTGCTTTCTCCGATGAATTCCAGCGAGCATTTAAATCCATCCTCACTAGCTACTTTAACCTTTTCGACGGCCTCGGTCAATGTATCGCCACCGATATATCGGTTTGCCGCTTTTTTCAGAATTTGAAACAATGTCTCATTTTCCAGCAGATATTCTTTTGCGGTTTCATTTAAGGCCGCTTTTCTAAGCGCGTTGGCTCCGATTTTCAATAAATCCTCCAATGTAATGTCGTTTAAAGTGGTCGGCCGGTTTGCCGGATGATTTATGACAAATATCGTCCCTTACGGCATCCAGGTCATTATGCCGAGCCTCCCAATGACTGATCGGCTTTATTTGACAGTGTTTTTTACAGCAATAGTCCGCGTGATTTTTGCTTCCTTATTCGGGATAAAATATTGATAATCAAATATTTATGTTAAATCAATAATGTGTCGATATCTGTAAGCGACTTCGTAAGTGGTAATAAGTCAAATCAGCATCCTTTCTGACGCTTCGGAAAACGAACATCTTCCGTTCGGAATCGTACAGTCCGAAAGGTTGAAATAGCTCTCACAGCACGTGATGCTCCTTTTTGAAAATGGTATAAAAGTTTTACAAATGCATTGAATAGCGACCTAAACCGATTCTATGTTACAGAACTACTTCAAAATTGCTGTAAGGAGCATTTGGAAACACAGGCTTTTTTCGATCATCAATATTTTTGGGCTGGCTTCCGGGCTGATGGTCTGTTTCCTCGCAATTGCTCACATCAAAGGAGCACTCGACTACGATAATTTTCACACAAACCGCGACCGTATCTACCGGATTATAACGGATGTCCATACAAAGGAAGATGACAAAACGGCCTTTGCGACGACGCCATTACCCTTGGCTGAAACACTCAAAAAAGACTATGGCTTTGTTGAAAATTCGGCAAGGATTGTCAGGACTTACGGGGAAGTGCTGGGTAATGAGAAGCGCCTGGATTTTCTCACATTCGCCGTTGACGCTTCCTTTTTTCAAATATTTGGTTATCCGGTTGCGCAGGGACATGTTCCGACCAGGCCGGGAACTGCTGTTATAAGCCAGCAAACGGCTGAAAAGCTTTTCGGCAAAAAGGATCCGATCGGCCAGGTTTTGGAGCAGGACGGCATCGCGCCTTCGATCATTACCGGTGTGATAGCTGATACAACTTCCCGCAGCCACCTTCGGTTTGACATTTTATTTGCGTTGCCCAAAGACAAAATGAATCTTTTTGATGAGGGTAAGGGCTGGAATGAATATGGGAAAAGTTATACATATGTGCTTGTAAAACAGGGGATTTTAGAATATCAGTTACAAAACATTCTTCCCGCAATTAGCAAAAGAGAAAGCGCTGGCCTGGCTCCTGGCGGGATAAAATCGCTCGGTTTCCGCGCACAACCGCTCACAAGGATTTCTCCGGCGATGGAGGAGTTAATGAACAGCACGTATGAGGCGCAACTCAGCGGATTAACAGTCGAAATGAGCGTCGGGCTGGTCACATTGATCATGGCGGCTTTCAATTACATTAATCTTACACTGGCCAGATCCATGAGCCGCGCCCGTGAGGTTGGGATACGCAAAACGTCCGGAGCGCTTCGGTGGCAGCTGTTAGGACAATTTATGGCTGAATCGGTTATTTTGTCGCTGCTTGCATTAGGCCTTGCTTACATTATGCTTGAACTCGTCAAGCCGATGGCTTTTGTGCAGCAATGGCTGATCGGTGGGGTGGTTTGGGACTGGAAATTGTGGGCATCGTTTGTCACATTCAGCATTGCAGCCGGATTGCTGGCGGGCTTGATCCCTGCAAAAGTGCTTTCTAATTTTCAGCCGGCAGAGGTGCTCCGCAGCCGAAACGGCCTAAAAATCATACGGGGTATATCTTTACGCAAAACGCTCATTGTCTTGCAGTTCAGTATTTCTCTGCTTGCGATGATCGCATTGGTGACCATGATGCGCCAGCAATATTACATGGCAACCGGTGATTATGGGTTTCAAAACAAAAATGTGCTGAATATCCCGCTAAACAACATTCCATACGAAAGGCTTTCCAACGAAATCGGCAAGTTGGCTGGCGTTGAGCACGTTTCGGGTATATCCGAGCCATTTGGCCACCACGGAGCAACGGAGCGCATTAAGACCAAGCGAGCGGACGAGAACACGGTCACTTCGTTCATCTTCGATGTAGCGCCGGATTTCACGAAAACATTGAAATTAACGCTCGTTGCCGGGAAAGATTTACCAGAAAAATTCACTGCGGGCCATCAGATCCTGATCAATGAAGAAGCCGTTAAAAAATTTGGTCTGGGCGACAGCAAATCGGCCGTGGGTAAATCCATCTGGTTGAATGACAGTACGGAAGTGGAGATTTCCGGGGTTGTAAAAGACTTTCGTTTCAAGAGTTTCAATTGGGAAATCAAACCGCTTATTCTCAGACCAGAGATTCCGGGACTCCGCTATATGCACGTGGCAGTCGCATCAGGATCAGAGGACAGGGTTTTGGCAGAAACAGAAAAGATTTACACAAAACTTAATTCCTACGAAACTTTCGAAGGCAAATGGTTCGACGACTTCCTCTACGAACGGCATGCCCATATTGACGATATCAGCTTTATGGCTTTGTTGCTGGGTATTTCATTTTCAATCGCCTGTCTAGGGCTGCTTGGAATGGTGACTTATAATACCCAAACTCGCATAAGGGAGGTTGGTATCCGCAAAGTAATGGGCGCCGAGGTTGCCCAGATCATCTGGCTTTTGTCGCGGGATTTTGTAAAACTGCTTAGCATTGCGGGGGCTATTGCGCTACCGCTCGGTTATTTGGCTGGTTATGCGTTCTTGATGAATTTTGCATATCATATTAACATTGGCTTTGAAACATTGGGACTTTGTTTTGGCGTGCTTCTTCTTCTCGGCGGGTTGATTATCAGTACCAGAACTTACAAGGCTGCGACCGGCAACCCCGTGGAGGCGCTTGGAAATGAATAGCGAACAAAACCATATGTTGTAGGCTCCGTATTATTTCAATTCCAATCTATTTGCGTTATTTGTATGGCTTTGATCGTCAGGTCAAAGCACTATACTCCTTCCTCGCAAATATGATGAAAATTTACACTTCCCTTCTACTGTTAATGGTTGGCTTACAGGTCTATGCCCAGGAAAAAGCCGCACCCAAGCTGTATCTGAGAAACGGTACGATCGTTCCCAAAAACAACATTATCAATGCTGATCCCCGAAGTGTGAACGCCCGGAAAACGGATGGGGAAGAGCGGGTTTTTATCATCATTCAATTCAACGGCATTCCGTCTGAAACAGACAAGGAAAAGCTACAAAATGCAGATATAACGCTTTTAGAATACATTCCTGAAAATGCATACACAGCCGTTGCGAACAAGGGGATCAACATGGCGACGCTGCAAAACACAAGTGCAAGGTCAGTGGTTTTCCTCAATCCCGAACAAAAGATTCAGCCCATCCTGCTCACCGGCAACATTCCGGATTACGCCACCCACGGCACGGATAAAGTGGATGTCAATATCAGTTTTCCACATTCATTTTCCTTCGAAGAAATTAGCCAAAATCTGGCGCAGAATGGCATCGAGGTTATTTCCGATGCCTTGAAAACGTACCAGATTATGGAAGTCAGGATAGCGAAGGACAGCCTGCGGGCATTTACACGTTTTCCATGGATCCAGTACATAGAATTGATCCCGCAACCGGAAGAACCGCTTCTGGATAAAAGCACTACCACCACCCGGGCCAATGCGTTGCATTCATCGAAATTGTCAGGTTACAGTTTGACGGGAGAAGGCGTTGTCATCGGGATCGGGGATTACGGAAATCCACGGCTTCATGCCGATGTCAGGAAAAGGATTATCAGCGACGTGCCCATGGCCAGCAACGCCCACGGGCAGCATATGACTGGCATTGCGGCGGGGGCAGGGATTATTAATGAGAAATACAAAGGTTATGCACCAAAAGCACTGGTCGTTTCGCGGGAGCATAGCGAGATATGGAAAAATGCTGCTGCGCTGGTGAGGGATTTCAATATGGTCGCCACCAACAATTCGTACGCGCCCGGTGAAGGTGGCGGCGGCTGTCCGGGTTTCGGTTCCTATACATTTTACTCTTATGTGCTGGACAGGCAGGCCTTTGAGCTTCCGTTTCTGCAACATGTATTCGCTGCGGGAAATAGTGGTTTAGCAGCGCCCTGCAATGGTTTTCCAGGTGGTTTTGGTAATGTGTTGGGCGAATATATGTCTGCCAAAAATGTCATTACGGTAGGCCAGACCTACACCGACGGCGTGATTTACCCGACATCAAGCAAAGGTCCTGTGCAGGACGGGCGCATTAAGCCCGAGCTAACTGCTCCCGGCACATCCATTGTTTCCACTGTGCCTGTGAACAGTTACCAGGGAGGAACGGGTACGAGTATGGCAGCGCCAGCCGTGGTTGGCGGGCTGGCATTGTTATACCAGCGTTACAGGCAGCTTAATAACCAGAGCAATCCCAAAAATGCGCTCATGAAAGCCCTGCTTTGCAATGGCGCGGCCGACCACGGGCCGGGCGGCCCGGATTTCAGCTACGGGTTTGGTAACATGAATTTGCTCCGCTCGGTGACGATGCTGGACAAAAGACATTATTTCACGGGAACACTGGCACATAAAGCGAGCGAAGTTCACCAGATAAACATCCCTGCCAACACCGCCGAGCTGAAAGTAATGTTGTATTGGAACGATCCGGCACCTTCGATCCTGGCAGGGGGCAAGACCCTGGTAAATAACCTGAACCTCACACTGACACCCAATGGCTCGTCCGCGAAATTGCCGCAGTTTCCGATGTCTTCCAACCCGGAAACGGCTGCGGTTACGGGAATAGATTCTGTTAACAATGTGGAGCAGATCGTGATTGAAAAGCCTGCGGCGGGTAATTATTCGCTAAAAGTGCTGGCTGAGAAAATACCGGACGGCACACAGGAATATTATCTCGTATACGACGTCATCGAGAATTCCACAACGCTCACATATCCCGTTGGCGCAGAACGACTTTCAAAAGGAGATGTGGTGAATATCTCATGGGATTCCTATGGTAACAAAACCAGCACATTCAGCATACTTTATTCCCTTAACAGCGGTGAATCGTGGACCTCGATTAATGCCAGTGTGGCCGCCAACCTTCGGCAACTGGCCTGGACTGTGCCCGACGCAGCGACCCGGCTGGCCAAAATTCGCATTGTCCAAAACGAAACCGGCGTCACCCGCGACAGCGATGTTTTCACGATTCTCGGAACCCCGGCGCTCAGCTTAACGCCTGCTCAGTGTGAAGGTTATGCCGCCATTCAGTGGACGGCCGTTCCGGGAGCAACGGAATACGAAGTAATGGTGCTGGATGGGGAACAAATGAAATCTGTCGCGAAAACCACTGAGCTCAAATATCTTTTCAGCGGGCTGGCCCCGGACTCAACGTACATTTTCTCGGTAAGGGCACGGAAAGACACGATCAACGGACGACGGGCCATTGCCATCAGCCGCCGGCCCAATACGGGAACCTGCGCAGGAGCGATTTCGGACAAAGATCTTAAAGTAGAATCGATTGTTTCGCCAGCCGAATCAGGTAGAATGTTTACCTCAACAAGTCTTTCGGCCGCACAAAAAATCACCGTAAGGATTAGAAATATAGATGACCAGACGACCACAGGCGTTGTGGAAGTAGGTTATGCCATCGGAAGCGGCGATCCGGCTGTACATTGGGAAACGCTCGGTTCTCCCGTTCCCGGTGGCAGCTATCTTGATTTCACATTCACGAAGGAAGTCAATATGCGCACTCCCGGGACTTACCCGATCAAGATTTTGGTCAAATACAGCGGCGACCCGGTTGAAACGAACAACATGCTCACCAAAACATTCAAACAGCTTCCGAATGCCGCGCTGACTTTGCCTTACTTCGAAAATTTTGAGTCGGTTCCGGCTCAGCAGATTACCGCAGACAAGGAGGAAGTGGTTGGGGCGGATGCTTATGTGTTTTCAAAATTAACAGCGGACGGGCGGCTAAGAACGTTTGTCGAGCCTGTTGCAGCCTACTCCGGTTCCAAAGCCCTCACTGTTGACGCGCAAAATATCACAGTAACATACAATCAGAACGTTATCACCGGCACTTACAACTTATCCGGTTACCAGATCAATTCGGACGAGTTAAGATTAACTTTCCGATACAAGGTCAATGGCCCGGACTACAACAAAGCTTACAGTGTTCAAGTAAGGGGAAATGAAAATGACATTTGGATTTCAGCTTACACCCTATACGTACGGGAGGATGAGGTGACCGATAAGGGATTCTCCGTAGCATCCATTGAACTTAGTGAAATACTGAAACAGAACAATCAGCAATACTCTGCTACTTTTCAGGTTAAATGGTTGCTGGAAGCCAATTATAACGCGCCCGGAGAAGGGCTGGTTTTGGATGATATCAGCTTATTCAAAGCGGTAAGCGATCTGGCGATCACGGACATTACGGCTCCGAACATTTCGCCCTGTGACTACGGCGGGCAAAACCAGTTCAGCCTCGTTGTTAAAAATAATGGTAACAGCGATTGCTATAATGTGCCCGTCAGATATTCTGGTAACCACAGTGCCCATCAGGCCGGCTGGATTCCTGTCATCCGGAAAGGTGAAAGCCTTAATATCAGTTATGCTTACCCATACGATATTTTTGTGAGCGGCACGCATAATTTCTCTGTTTGGGTGGAGAAAGCCAATGACATCAATAATCACAATGACACTGTGCACGTTGTGTTGCAGACGGCGGATCAGATCAGCCAATTTCCGTATCATCAGAACTTCGAAAATGGCGAGGGCGGCTGGTATAGTGGGGGAACCAATAATTCATGGCAGTTTGGCACACCCAGTGCACCCAAAACCAAAAGCGCTGCCAGCGGGACCAATGCCTGGAAGACAAGCCTGACAGGGAATTACAACAACAATGAGCTTTCATATCTTTACTCGCCTTGTTTCAGCATTCCGTTCATGGAAAATCCAAGGCTCAGTTTCAGCACTTCCATTGACTTCGCGAGTTGTCAGAGTGGCGTTTGCGATATGGCCTATGTAGAGTATAACGTGGGTAATGGCTGGCAAAGGCTCGGCTCGAGAGGTGCTGAGACCAACTGGTATACTGCCGAAGCAGAAGGTTCGGGCGTATGGAGCGTGCAGGATTATACGCGCTGGCATGTGAGCACAATTCCGCTGCCGGTACATAGTTACCAGACCATCCGCTTTCGGTTTGTGGTAAAAACAGACGGACAGAATAACCGGGAAGGCATTGCCATTGACGATATTCATATTTATGACCTACCCCAGGAAATTTTTGCGCAAGCTCCCGGATCCGTAAAAGTGGAGCAGTCGGGACTCATTCCAAACAACTGGAATTTCTTTTTACAGGATAATCGCCTCCTGGCAGCCATCAATCCGCGCGCGCAAGATATGGGCGTTGTCTCCTTACAGAGTTATCTCAACGACGGTGCGACCAAAAATAACAATGGTCAACATTATATGAACCGGAATTTCATCATTAGAGCAACTAATAAAAATCTGACTGATTTTGTGAGCGTCCGGCTTTATTTCACAGATAAGGAAGTTGAGAAATTGATCGGAGCTCCTGCGGTAAACGGCGTGGAGAAACCACAATCAGCGTATGACCTGGGGATAACCAAATATTCCGGCGCAAACGAGGACGCGGATTTATTAAATAATGCCAATTTCACCTGGTCTTTTTATCCAAAATCTGCCATTACAAAAGTGCCTTTTGGGCAGGGTTATTATTTGGAGTTTATGACAAAATCATTTTCTGAGTTCTGGTTCAGCAAGGAATATGCTGGAACAGGAACACCATTGCCGGTTGACCTGATTGCATTTTCAGCTAAAAAGATAAATGCAGCGGACGGCCCGGACCACGCCCGGCTCGATTGGAAAACAGCGTCCGAAAAATCATTCAGTCACTTTGAAATTCAAATGGCCGAGGGTAATCAAAAAATGCTTAAAAACGAATTTGCAACGATTGGAACATTGTCAGGAACAGGTGAATCATCCGCGGAAAACAATTATACATTCACGGACCGTTCTTTAAAGGGAAATCTTACTTACTATTACCGCCTTGCCATGATCGATACAGACAAAAGCGTCCGTTACTCCGCTGTACGCGCCGTTAGCTTCGAGCAGCAGCAATCCTGGCGAGTATTTCCTAATCCTTCCGACGGTAAATTCAACATTGAATTTAAGGCTGATAAGGGAGAAAATTTGCAGTTCCATGTGCATGACCTGAATGGCAGGCTGGTCAAAAGCGAACAGGTAAAGGCAACTGGTCTCATGCAAAAGCGGGAAATAATGCTTTCACCTATGGATATCGCCTCTGGTTTGTATCTCATTCAGGTAATTTCAAAAGACGCTGAACAAACTTTTAAAGTAGTTATGAAGTAACGGAACCAACATTCCGCAGCCATCCGATATCACTCTGTCGCGAGCTTTTTGCCCTGCGCTTCCAGAATCAGTTGCAGATCAGCACTTTCCTCTGTGACGTGTGCATATGATCCCTTGCCGATCTGGCTTAGCTTTTTAAGCTTTTGGCCGGTGTGCGCATTTCTGCCAAATGTGAAAATAGTCAGGTAAAGATCCTGCTTTGCATTCTGGCCAATCATTTGCATAACTTCATCACTGACTGGAAATTCACCATCCGTGGCGAGAATGATCCGGTTGTTCCCGCCGCGGATATACTGCTTGTTAGCCGTTTTGTAAGCCAGTCGGATTCCCTCATTGCCGTCAGTATCCCCGTCAGATTTCAGTAAATCGATCATCCGCGCGATTTCAGCCGATTTGGAGCCAGACGTTGGTTTCAAAACAACACGTGCTTTGCCGGAGTATAGCACAATCGAAATCTGGTCTTCCGGTCGCAGCAATGTTAACATGGATTTGATAGAACGTTTCAGCAGCGGCATTTTGTAAGGCGAATTCATAGAAGAAGAAACGTCCAGCAAAAGCACCATATTATTGGCCGCAAAGCCGTCCAATGATCTGGTAACCTGCTGATTTGTAATGCTGCGGTCAACAAAGACAGTGTCGATACGGACACGCTCGACATAAACGGTGTCGATTTTTGACTGCGTAACTTGCGCCGTAGCGGGAGCTCCCGGGTTTTCGGTCGGAACTTCCGGGTTTTTAGGCTTTCCCGTGGCAACAATTTCAGGCTCGGGATCGGTAACCTCTTGTTTTTGGCCCGGTGCAGACTGCCCCGGTTTAGCCGGGTTTAAGGTTTTTGATTTATCAGTTCTTGCAAAAACAAACAAATCCGGCTGGTTAACAACTTTGAGTAAACTTCCTTTCGACAGTTCAACGAATTTGTTGTATTGATAGACCAGCTCATTATTATAGAAGTAATAGAAAGCTTCAAACGGGTGGCGGTTTGAGCCGGAAGAAGCATTTTTTACCTTTTTTGTCAACTCCGCAAACCGGGCTGAATTTGCTGCCAGATCTTCATACGGCGAATACGGACACAAGCCATTACTGCGGCCATAACGCTGCAATCCCTTCAAATTCTGATATTCGTCAGCAATCAGTTGCTGCGCATTTTCTTCGATTTTTGCTGTTGCCGGAATCTGTGAAGTTTCCTGCCTTAACAATGCTTTTACACCAAACAAAACGTCCCGGTCATCGTCCATTGCGTTCTGCAAAGCCTTTCCAGATATGATCCACGAGCTTCTTGGATCGGCATTTGGGTAAGCTTCATAAATGCGCCTCAAATCGTTATAGAGCTGTTCTTTCTTTTTATCAAATGTGTCAAAAAGCACCAGATAACGATCCAAAATTGCGTCCGACCGCTGTAACTGATCTTTCAGATACTGCTTTTCGGATGTGTATGCGATGAGCTCAATGCTAAGGTTATCCATTTCTTTCAGCACATTCATCAGCACTTCGGTTTGTCGGTTAATGGATGCACGATATGGTTCAGGAACGGCCGCGCTGGCAGTCACGACGAGCGCATAAGCAGATGCCGGAATTTTGAAGTTTTCGTGCGAATATTCCAGATTGGCCCTTGCATTGCTTCGAACCGGATCCCGGTAATGTTCGGCAGAAAATTGATAATTGCGAAGCGTCAACTGCAACGAATGCATTTGTCGTAACGACTCGTTCACAAATTCAATGTGATCGTTAAGCGTCCGGATTAATGCTGCCGGAGCCGGTGCGCCGGCCTTTTTTGTGATGAACGACAAAAGGGCCTTGTCTTCAAATGCCGCTGTTTCAGCAGCATTTTTAGCTGCTTTTGCAGTTTTTTCTTTTGCAAAAACGGGGCTGAATGCAGGATAGTAAAGCAGCCTGCGTTTGCTTTGGCTATAATTGATAAAAGAAGCATGAAACGCAAGCAAATCCTGATTGAACTGGTTCATCAATAGCACGTAAGACTCGTTCCCATGCGCCGCCGACTGCTTCGCTGCAAACGTATAATTATCAATCGCCCGGCCCTTTAATGATTGCAAAGAGGCAATTGCCGTTTTGAAAGCGCTCAACATGTCGTCAGCCGGATATTCCAGTCTGGGCTTTGTGTTGTCAATGGTTGCTAAAAATTTCTCGTCCGCCAGCATGCTTCGCCGCACGGTTTCTACCGGCCAGTCGTTACGGCTTTCTACATTTAAATAATAAGGCAGCGAATCGAGTAACGCTTTCTGGCTAAGGATAACCTGCTCCATCGCCTTTTCGGTAAGCAAATACGGATCAGCAGCGGAGTAGGGCTGATGCTTTCGGTAAACGTGCTGAATCTCCTTATAAAACGCATCTTTTTCCTCACTAAACCGGCCGAACATTCTCTGGATTTTCTTCACCAATTCGTCTGATTGTTTCAGATTGTCATTCTGATATCCTTTCAAACGCACGTGTGTTTCGAGTTGTTTGCAGATCACATCTATATCATTAAACAGCTCCCAAATTACCCTCGCAGTTTTGTTCAACCGGTCCATTTCAGCAGCAGGCAAACCATTTCCAGTCATCGCTTTTTTGAAATAATATTCTTCCAAAGGTCCGGAAGATGGCAATCTGAGGTCGGAAACAGGCTTTTCCCTGAATTGACTTACTGCTTCCTGATATCCTGCCAGCATTTTGAAACGCCCGGTCAGCACTTCGGAAGACTTGTCGAGGAATGTTACATAATGGTTCAGAGATTGTACGGGCGCCTCATTTTGCGCCAGGGCGGCGCTGCATTTGGCAAGAAAAACGAACAGGAGGAGATAGCGGAATTTCATGATTTATAATGTATGCGGTGTATAGATTGACAATGCACGAATGTCGGAAAATTCACGGAAAAATGTCGTCCCGGCTTTTGGATACAACCTTCCCTGATTTGGATACACCAAATTTTTTAGCGTACGGTAGTTTTGTTATGTAATAAAAACACAAAAAAGATGAGCATTAAGAAAGTTAAGTTAGGAAACCAGGGGCTTGTAGTGCCCAACATAGGATTAGGTTGCATGGGCATGACGCAGATTGCCGGTGCGGATATTTATGGAAAAGCGGATGAAGGCGAGGCCATCAGAAGCATTCATCGCTCTCTGGAACTAGGCGGAAATTTTCTGGACACCGCCGACCTTTACGGTCCGTTATTGAACGAACGGCTCATTGCAAAAGCCATTAAAGGCAACCGCGACAGCTACATCCTCGCCACGAAATTTGGCTTCGAAATAGATGATAACGAGCAACTTACCTGGAAATTCAATGGTAAAGTGGATTATGTTAAAAAAGCCATTGAGCGGTCTTTGAAAAATTTGGGTACGGACTACATTGACTTATATTATCTCCACCGTCTGGATCCGGAAGTGCCTATTGAAGACACTGTTGGCGCGATGGCCGAACTGGTTAAAGAAGGAAAGGTGGGTTATCTCGGACTGTCTGAGGTTTCATCGCAAACGCTTCAAAAAGCGCACGCAACGCATCCGATCACCGCTTTGCAAACAGAATATTCGTTGTTTGAAAGAACTGTGGAGGAAGCCGGAATTCTGGATACATTGCAGGAACTGGGCATCGGTTTTGTTGCTTATTCACCGCTGGGACGCGGATTTATTTCCGGTGAAAGGATCAAGAGCCCGGACGATTTTCCTGCCAATGATTTCAGACGTTCGATCCCGCGTTTTCAGGGCGAGCAGTTTTACAAAAACCTTGAACTGGCCGATGCCATTGAAAAGCTGGCTTTGGAAAAAGGTGTATCTTCATCCCAGCTCGCGATTGCGTGGATCATTGCCAAAGGACATCTTCCCATTCCAGGAACCAAGCGGGTAAAATACATTGAAGAGAACATTGCAGCCGCGAACATTGTATTAACTGAAACGGAAGTCGAAAACCTGGAAAGCATCGTTCCGCTCGGCATTACGGGAGCACGTTACGACGAAGCAGGAATGGGCTGGATTGACGAATAAAATATGAAAAAGCATAGAAACAATCCTTTGGTAATCAGTTCCATAGCTGAAATTCATCGCATGTATGGGATCAAGGAGATAGAACACCCGATGGTGAGCGTGGTGCGGTTCGATGAAATCTACAATTCTCCCGTCGATATGAGCGACGGCTGCGTGCTGGATTTCTATATGATCGCTGTCAAGAAGGATTTCCAGGGTAAGGTTCGTTATGGGCAGAGTTACTATGATTTCGACGAAGGCGTTTTATCATTCATTTCTCCGGGCCAATTGTGCTGGGAGGAGCGTAACGACCGCCCTTGCTCTGGATTTATGCTGATGTTTCATGCCGATTTCTTGCTGGGCTATCCGCTCGCGAAGGAGATCAAAAACTATAAATATTTCTCCTATGCGGTCAATGAGGCGCTTTATTTATCCAAAAAGGAAGAGAATGTGATCTATAACATTCTTGAAAACATTGAGCAGGAATATAAGGCCAACATCGATAATTTCAGTCAGCGCGTTATCATTTCACAAATAGAAGTGCTGCTCAATTATGCCGACCGCTTTTATCACAGGCAATTTATAACCCGCAAAACAGCGCATAACGACGTGCTTGTTAAGCTCGAAGAATTGCTGGATGAACATTTCAACAACAATGCAAACCTCGCATTGCCAACCGTGAAGGACGTTGCGTTGAAACTGAACGTATCACCCGATTACCTCAGTGATATGCTGCGTACTTATACGGGACAAAACACCCAGCAACACATTCATAATAAACTCATTGACAAAGCAAAAGGCATTTTAAGCACCACAAATCTATCCATTGCCGAAATTGCTTATCAATTAGGATTTGAGCATCCTCAGTCTTTTAATAAGATTTTCAAACGTAAGACAACGCTCTCACCCCTGGAATTCAGACAGTCATTCAACTGATTTTCAATCCGATGCCCATACAGCTTAGCCTTAGCCGGTTTGAGAACTGCTGTGTGGGCATTTAATTTATGATATTCAACGGTTAGCTTATCTCAGCATTCTCCTTTATAGATTATAAATAATAATCCTAAACCCAGAATGCATGAGAAAGACCCGAGTAGCCGCTGTTTTTGGCTATATTTTATTCTTATTCAGTACATTACCAATCCCTTCCGCTTCCGCCCAAACAAAATCCAACGAAGCTTTCACCCTGAAAGACGGGGATCGCGTCGTATTTCTAGGGAATTCCATTTTCGAGAATGATTTCCAATATGGTTATCTGGAACTGGCCCTTACCACGCGTTTTGCTGATAAAGGCGTAACGTTCAGGAACCTGGGCTGGACGGGCGACAATGTTTGGGGAGAGGCGAGAAGCACTTACACCAATCCGCCGACACCTTACGAACATTTGATGGAAGACATCACCAAAACACAGCCTACGGTTGTTTTTCTGGGTTATGGAGGTGTGGAAGCACAGGATGGCCGGGCCGGAGTTCCACATTTTAAAGAAGGTTTGAACAAACTTCTGGACAAAATTGAAGAATTAGGAGCAAAAGCCGTATTACTATCTACAATTCCAGTTGTTTCCAGTGACACTGCGCAACGCATCGACCAGCGCAATGCCGATCTTGAATTGTATTCCAAAGCCATTTCAGAAGTCGCTTCACAACGTAACAAGCAATTTATCGACATTTATAATCCGATTTTGAACACCAGCAAAAAGGAGTCGATCATTGAAAACACTGTGCATCTGAACGAACTGGGCTACTATTACCTCGCAACAACGCTTGAAAAAGCATTGGGCCTGGATGCAGCGAAAGCCACGACGGGCATTACAATGTCAAATAACAAAGCCGAGGTTTCCAACGGCCGGTCCCTGACCCCTGACGAGGAAGGCGTTTTAGCAAAATTCGCGGTCGATAATAAATATCTGCCGTTGCCATCACCAAAGTCGGCCAGCTGGATAGTTGACAACGCCCGGATAGTGAGGATATCCGGACTCAAAAAAGGTTACTACACATTGGTTTCGGAAAACAACCAGGTTGCCTCGGCATCTGCAAAGGAATGGGAAAAAGGTGTTGAAATAAAGCAGGGGCCACAATTTGCACAGGTCGCTGAAATACGCAATATGATTTTGAAGAAGAACGAGTTACACTTTTTTCAATATCGCCCTTTGAACCAAACTTACATTATTGGCTTCCGCCGCTACGAACAAGGACGTCACGTGAAAGGGCTTGAAGAACAGAATATTCTGATTAAATGGCTCGAAGGCCAGATCATTCTCAACAGCGAGCCGAAGGAAGTGGTTTATGAGTTGAGAAAGATGGATTAACCCATTACAAATGATATTTATCAAAAATTATACAGGCAGTTGCGAGCTGCCTCCAAAAATATGAAAGCAACCAAGTTACTATACGGAGCGACGCTGATGGCGACGATCCTGCTTACCACCTCTTCTAACAAGGTTCAGAACATTAAGGAGGATCCCGATCCCGATGTTCAGAAAGAACTGGCTTCCTTCAAAGTGGCCGAGGGATTTGAAGTTACACTATTCGCCTCCGACCCGATGGTTGCCAAGCCGATCCAGATGAACTGGGACGCAGAAGGGCGCTTATGGGTCGTGAGCAGCACAGTTTATCCGCATTTAAAAACGGGCGAATCCGCCAATGACAAGATCTTTGTTCTGGAAGATACAGACGGGGACGGTAAAGCCGACAAGTCAACCGTTTTTGCCGAAGGACTTATTCAGCCAACCGGAATTTTGCCGGGTGATGGCGGCGTATATGTAGCCAATTCAACCGAAATTCTCCATTTCTCGGACACGGACGGCGATGGAAAAGCGGATAAAAAACGCCGCGTACTCAACGGTTTCGGAACGGGTGACACGCACCATTTGATCCATACGTTCCGCTGGGGGCCGGAAGGAAGAATGTATTTCAACCAGTCAATTTACATTTACAGTCACGTGGAGACGCCTTTTGGCATAAAACGGCTGGAAGGCGGCGGCGTGTGGGCGCTCAATACGCGTAACCTGGACATGGAAGTGTATGCGAAGGGCTTAGTAAATCCGTGGGGATTGCAATTTGACCGCTGGGGACAATCGTTCCTGACGGATGGAGCAGGCGGAGAGGGTATTAACTACGGTTTTCCGGGAGCAACATTTGTAACCGCCCCGGGTGCAGCGCGCATCATGCGGGGCCTCAATCCGGGCCAGCCCAAACACAGCGGCTTGGACGTGGTTTCGGGTAAACATTTGCCCGACGCATGGCAAGGCAGAATGATCACGAACGACTTCCGTGCCAACCGCATCAACAGTTTCAAACTCGAAGAACAAGGTGCAGGCTACGCTTCAAAACAAGCAGACGACCTCATGTGGACGGACAATGTTGCATTCCGTCCTGTGGATATCAACGTGGGCCCGGATGGCGCGATATACGTGGCCGACTGGTATAACCCTATCATTCAGCACGGTGAAGTGGATTTTCACGACCCGCGCCGTGACCAGCAGCATGGTCGTATCTGGCGGATCGTGGCGAAGAACCGTCCGCTTGTTACCAAGCCACAGCTGGCCAAAGCCAGCACAGCCGAACTTTTGGAATCATTGAAATTACCGGAAGAATGGACTCGCTTGCAGGCTAAGCAGGTTTTGAAGGCAAAAGGTGCAAAAGAAGTGGTCCCTGCTCTGGAAAAGTGGGTGCAGGGTTTGGACAAAAATGATGCGAATTACGAGCATAATTTGCTGGAAGCGCTTTGGGTTTATCAGACGCTTGAAACGTTTAATCAGCCGATTTTACTGGAATTGTTGAATGCAAAAAGCCATAATGCACGCGCAGCAGCGTTGCGGGCGCTGGAATTGTGGTTTCCAAAAGTGCAGAATGTGCCCACCTTGCTTGCTAAGGCTGTAAAAGACGAACATGCGCAGGTGAGAATGGAAGCAGTCATTGCATTGCGGAAAACCAAAACGGCTGATGCTGCCAAGAATGCATTGTCGGTTCTGGATGGCCAAATGGATGAGTTCCTGGATTTTGCATTGTGGCAAACTGTGCGTGAATTGGAGCCGATATGGCTTGCAAAACTGAATACGGACCCGAACCTGTTGGGCGATGCCAAGAAAACGGCTTATGCATTGAAGTCGGCCACAAGTCCCGAGGCGGCTTCGCTGCTTGTTCAGCTTTACCAGAAAGGCGATGTGCCTGAGGGTTATCAAAAAGATGTGCTAACGAGCATTGCAAGGTTAGGACAGCCGTCAGACCTGAATATGTTGCTGGATCTGGCATTAACAAATAAAGATAAGAATGTTGCTGCACAGCTCGCCGCATTGGAAGATGCTGCTGGCCAGCGGAATGTGAAGCCAGACAAGTCGCCGGAGCGCATCGCCAATTTTATTGGAAATGACGATGAAGCCGTAAGCCTGAGCGCAATCCGGTTGATCGGACTTTGGAAGCTGACACAGCTGAATGATCGCCTTACCGGTTTGATCCAGACAGGAACACCGAACACAAAGAGAGCCGCATTGGCGTCGCTGACAGCCGTTGACAAGGATAAGGCAACAAAACTGACGGTTGACATGACGGGCGCTAAAAATGCACCGGAAGTGCGGATGATCGCAGCAGCGCAACTGGCCAAACTGGACCCGAAAGAAGCGGCACGCATAGGAACAGAACTTATGCGGACATTGCCAGCAGACACGGATATGAGCGACCTTTTCATGGCATTTATCTCCACAAATCCGGGAGCAGCGGCATTAGCCGACGCCATTGCCGCCAAGAAAATCCCGGAAGCCACCGCAAAAGCCGGTCGCCGACTCGTGCAAACGCGCGCGGGCTGGACGCGCCAGAACATTGACGAAATGCTTGCGCTGAAAAAAGCATTGGAAGCCTCAGGTGGTTCGATGCCGACTCAGAAAATGCCACAGGATTTGAATGATGATCAGATTGCCGGACTTGCGAAACTGGTGAGAGAAAAAGGTGATCCTGCAAAAGGAGAGCAAATTTTCCGTCGCGTAGAGGCTAGCTGCACGACTTGTCACGCCATTGGCGGAGCGGGCGGATTGATCGGGCCGGATTTGAGCAGCTTAGGAACGAGTTCGCCGCCGGAAACGATCATTCGTTCTATTTTGTATCCTAATTTGTCAATCAAAGAAGGTTATGATCTGAAACGGGTGGTGAAGAAAGATGGCTCAGAAATGTTGGGTTACCTGGCTAGCGACGGTGCATCGGAGGTGATTATACGTGACGTGACGGGTAAGGAAGTTTCCATTGCCAAAAGCCAATTACAGGTAATGGAGAAAGTCCCAGGCTCCCTGATGCCTCCCGGCCTTACCGCCAGCCTCGACCAGACTGAGTTTATCAATCTCGTCGGCTTCCTGACAAAAATGGGAGAGTCAGGCGATTTCCGCGTTCCCAATACCAGGTTCGTAAGACGATGGGAAAGCGTTACTGCCGACAAGCAAACAGCCAGCAAAATGAGTGAAGGCGCGTTTACTGTAAACAAAAACGCAAAAGTCACTTACGCTCCGGTTTACAGCAAGGTTTCCGGCGAATTACCACTAGACGAAGTGCCGGTCGTAGAAACTACAGCCGGAAAATCATTCAGTATTGTGCGATTTGACATTGAAGTGCTAACAAAAGGCAATGTGACATTGACGTCAAACATTTCAAACGGAATAAGTGCTTACATCGCCAATAAACCAGTGAAAATGTCCGGCGAGAACATTACGGCCCCACTAAGCCCGGGAATCCAGCAGATTACGCTGGTTATTGATCGGGGCGTGGTAAAGGATGGCGGTTTGAAGATCGAGTTGAAAGACGCAGACGGCAGCGCGCAGACGCGGTTGCGGATGGGGAAGTGATTGGCGAGTAGTTAATTAATGTTTAAAGCAAAAGCGACCCTTGGCAATTTATGGGTCGCTTTTGTGTTTTATTAAGCTCCCGCGTACGCCCCGGCAAACTCCTTAGCGAAATCTTCCAATTTATAATCACCCAACTTCTCCGGCCGGTTTTTCCAATATTCCTCCTGCATTTTACCACTCCTGAGAGCTTGTCCCATAGCCAGATAGAGTTTGGCGAAGCTTTCATTCAGGCCTGCGCCTAGCATTCCTTTGTAGGCATCATCGTCGGAAAACGTGATCCAGGGCGTGTTTGGTTTGGCAACGGCGTTACCTAAGACTGCTGCGATTTCGCTCGGGTGGCGTTCGTCGTTGGCAATGTTTGTGATGTTTTTTCCTGTGAAGAGATGCAGTAGTGCATCCGTTGCCACTTCGGCAATGTGGTCGGTGTGTGTTAACACCAGTTTTTCATCTGTATCGCCGAAATTGTTTCCTGCAATGCCCGCGTGTTTGATCATTCCGGCGAGGCTGAACAGGTTTGAGAAGAAGTAGGAGGGGCGGAGGAAATTGACATTAAGATCAGGCAGTTCGGGTAATTTTTCTTCCAGATATCCCAATGCATCGATCGGCCCGGCACCTTTCCGCATCTGTGCGCCCAAGCTGCTGAGCAGCACGACGTGTTTGATGTTGCTGCTTTTTAATGCGTCTAAATATTTGTCAGCAACTTCCAGCTGGAATGCTGCGTAGTCAGTGAGTGCAAAGCTGCTTGGGATCATTAAATAAGCTACGTCTGCATTTTGAAATGTGGTTTTCAAAAATCCGGCGTCGGTTACAGAGCCGATGGCGGCTGTTGCGCCCAGCGATTCGATTTCTGATTTTTTATCTGCACTGCTGCTGATAACGGTTACGTCGTGTCCTGCTGCGACTAAGTTTTTGGTAACAGGTCTGCTGATATTTCCTAGTGACCCTGTGATGATATATTTCATGTTCTTTTTTTGTTTAATGATGTTGCAAAGCTATATTTGTACTTACTTTTAGACAAGTACTTACCCCAAAGTATGTATCAATGACAAAGGTCAAAGAAAGCTCGACGTACAATGCCAACCGGGAGATCGTGTTGCAGGAATGCCCGGTCACTTATGTGATGAATAAGATCGGCGGACATTGGAAACCCATTATTTTGTTTCACCTGCTGGCGGGCAGCAAGCGCTATTCGGAGATTAAGAAGGCTATGCCGCACATTACGGAGAAAATGCTCATTCAGCATTTGAAACAGCTCGAAAGCGACAAGTTATTGATCCGCGAAGCCAAGCCGGTTGTGCCGCCTTATGTGACTTACACGCTTACAGATTCGGGCCGGGATCTCGAACCAGTGATCAATGCCATGGCAGAATGGGCTTTTAAGGATATGAAAAGGCATGCATTTGTTTAAAGATGGGAAGCGGTTACATTTGTAAAAACCACTTGACTACGCCATGCACAATGAATCTTTGAGAGATCTTTTTTACAGCCACCGTGGAAATCTGATCCATAAGTGGGACCATTATTTTGATATTTATGAAAAATATTTCGCTAAATATCGTGGTCAGAAGGTTAATATGCTGGAAATCGGCATTTCGCATGGCGGTTCGATGCAGCTTTGGAAAAAATATTTCGGAGCAAATGTGCATGTCTATGCCATCGACATTAACCCCGATTGTAAAAAGTTAGAAGAAGAAAACACAACGATCTTTATTGGCTCTCAGAGTGACAAGGCGTTTTTAGAAAATGTTGCCAGCCAATTGCCTGAGCTCGACTTCATTATCGACGATGGCGGGCATACGATGAATCAGCAGCGTGTGTCGTTTGAAACCCTTTATATGAAGGTGAAAGAAGGTGGTTTGTATCTGGTTGAGGATACGCACACTTCCTATTGGGCCGAATTTCATGGCGGCCTCAAAAATCCGAACTCATTCATTGAACAGTCCAAACACCTGGTTGACTCGCTCTATGACAGTCACGTTATCGATAAAAGTAAGGTGACTATCAATGAAATAACCGATCACATTAACAGCATTGCATTCTACGATTCTATTGTCGTTTTCGAAAAGCAACTGCGCAAAAAGCCGTTTCACAAGCAAATTGGTAAAAAGACAATAAAGCCTTACGAACCAACGGAATTGAAGAAAGAGACCTGGTTTGAGTCTTTCATGTCCCGTTTTAAGAAAAAGGAGGAACACCCATTTGCCGCGAATGATGGCGGAATCACTGAATTATAATCAGATAAAATATGAAAATCCGCGTCTTGATGTTGGTATTGATTTGCTTAGCCGGCAAAATTCAAGCTCAAAATGTGTCTGCATTGACCGAAGACGGCGCCTGGTGCTGGTTCAGCGATCCGCGCGCCATTTATACCAACGATAAAAACGGGCAAGTCGTCACCGGCTGGGTGACCAAATCAGGCGATATCGTTGCGGCTTCCCTGGATCTTAAATCCGGAAAAACGGTTCAGAAAACGCTCTATACCAAGCTGGAAATCGATGATCACGACAATCCGGCTTTTCTGCAACTGCCGGACAAAACCATTTTAACCCAATACACATGGCACGGCGGAAGCAAAGACGCAATGGGCGTGATCCAGAATACTACTTTAAAACCACTGGACATCACAACATTCTCTGATTCAATCGTCTTTAAGCCACAAACAGCCGCGTTGCTAGCCAAATTCAAGCGCGAGACTTACACTTACGCCAATCCGTTTGTATTAAGTTCGGAAAATAACAAGGTGTACAGTTTCGGCCGTTGGGTGGGTTTCAAGCCAAATTTCATCACATCTACCGACAACGGCAAAACATGGTCTGATCCGGTTGTGGTGATCACTTCGAAGGCTTTGGATACCAATAACCGGCCTTATGTTAAATATTATTCCGATGGCAAATCAAAAATCCATCTCATTTTTACAGACGGTCATCCCAATGCCGAACCGCTGAATTCTGTTTACTATTGCTATTACGAAAAAGGCGCTTTCTGGCGCGCAGACGGCACAAAAATCGCGAACATTGACCAGCTGCCATTCCACCCGTCCGATGCCACGGTTGTTTACAAAGCCACGCCTGAAACCGGCAAGGCCTGGATATTTGACATTGTAATCGACCAGAAAGGAAGACCCGTTGTCGCTTACACGCGTTACCCGACCAATGAAAACCATCAATATTATTACACCGTTTTTGATGGTAAAAAATGGAATGACCATCATCTGATCGACTCCGGGAAATGGTTTCCGCAAACGCCCGAGGGCAAAAAAGAACGTGAAGAGAACTATTCCGGCGGCCTTACCATCGATCCGCTCGAACCTTCCATTGTCTATTTTTCACATGAGGTTAATAATGTGTTTGAGATCTCGAAAGGCGAAACGAAAGATCTCGGCAAAACCTGGAAAATAACGCCCGTTACCAGGGATTCGAAGCTGGATAATGTGCGCCCCGTGATCCCGCGTTACAAAAAGAAGGGCGACAAAAACATTCTGTTATGGATGCAAAACCACAAGTATGTGCATTATACCGATTACGACACGCGCATTGTCTGGAAAGAATTGACATCTCGCTAAAAGTATATTTCACGCCACTCTTGTTTTAATAGTAAACAGAAATTCCCCGTTTAAACACCGAATCCCAAAACATTATGTTCAAAAAATTACTGCCACTGCTTCTTGTCATTGTGAGCGCGGCATACGCCCAGGCGCAGCAGTTTAAAGTGTTATTATTTACCAAAACAGCAGGTTTTCACCACGTTTCCATCCACGAAGGCGTTGCCGGAATCAGAAACCTCGCTTCGCGCCACAATTTCTCAGTGGACTGGCAGGAAAATGCAGATGTTTTCAGTGAAAAAGGACTGGCCAATTATGCAGCCGTCATTTTTCTGAACACGACGGGCGACATTCTCAATGATGCACAACAGGCAACATTTGAAAAATACATCAAAAGCGGAAAAGGCTTCGTAGGGATCCACTCCGCGGCCGATACGGAATACGATTGGGCGTGGTATGGCAAGTTGGTAGGGATGTATTTCAAAACTCACCCGGCACAGCAAACCGCATTTCTGGACGTAAAAGACAGCAATTTCCCAGGCTTGGAGCGCTTCCCAAAACGCCTCCTCTGGACGGATGAATGGTACGAATACAAAAAGCCATACAACGCCGACGACCTCAAAATCCTGATAACACTCGACGAAAAATCATACGATCCAAAAACCAACCAAGGCACCGGAATGGGCGCAGAACACCCAATGGCCTGGTATCACAACTACGACGGCGGCCGCGCATTCTACACCGGGCTGGGCCACATCGGATTGGTTTACTCAGATCAATCATTCCTCGATCACCTGTACGGAGGCATTTACTGGGCCGCTACGGGGAAAGGTTTGAAGTAGAAATTGAATATTGAAATAAGCAAAAGAGCTGGCCATTTCCTGAATTAGAATGGTCAGCTATTTTTTTGTAATATTAATAAGTCATCCCATTTGTCAACCTAGCCCAATCCACTTATGGAAATCCTTGGCAAAATCCTCGTCGGCCTCGTGGCGCTTGAACATCTTTACATTCTCTACATCGAAATGTTTGCCTGGGAAACAAAAGGCAAGGAAATATTCAAAGGCTCGCTGGCGCCGGAGCTGTTTAAACCTACCAAAACGCTTGCCGCCAACCAGGGATTGTACAACGGATTTCTGGCAGCTGGCCTGATCTGGTATTTTTTTCTCGAAGGTCACTGGGCATTCCACATCGCCATTTTCTTCCTGACCTGCGTAATCGTCGCCGGCATTTACGGAGCCGTTACAGCCAGCAAAAAAATATTTTACGTACAGGCGTTACCGGCCATTGTGGCTTTGGTTGTTTTGCATTTTCGGTAGTACGCACTGTTAAATGAGCAACGCGGGCGCAACCAAGCACGCCCGCATTGCAATATCTGTTTTTAAGCGAAAAAGCTAGGTTTTTGCAAGTAACCTGGCTGCCAGCTGGCATCGCGGCGACGCAATGTGCGGGATATGGTAAGCACTTCGTGCAGACGTTCCTGTTGGTCACTGATAGAATCCTGGCTGTGAAAATACTGGCCAATGATCTCCCATTCAAAAGAATCCGTGTTAGAATCATAAATCCCAACCGGAACGCGGTTGCCATCTGTCATCAGCATGCCCAGTACATACTGCGCCTCTTCCTCCGACGAACATCCTACGTGCTGATACTGTCCCTTAAGCGTATAAAGTACAGAGTAACGGTTAGCCGAAGACTCCTGGCGCTGCTCTTTTGTCTTATTCTGTTTCGTGTGTTTTTGTAATCGTATCATGATAATGTCTGTTTCAATCGCCCCGGGTTTCTGTTAGGGGCTTTTTTTGTGGTATTAAAATAGTTATGGAATGAGGGAAATATTTACAGTTTTCAAAATGCATTTTATTGCCTTCAATTGTGTAAACGTAGATTGGTTGTCAATAGTTTACTTGGAAGGGTGGGGTGGGTGAAGTTCTTCTGATAGGGAAGGTGTTTGTTGGAATAGTGCAATTTCTATAAAATTAAAGAAGTTACACTAGATCAATACAGTAAAAATTCTGCCTCCCAATTTTTTATATCCTTTAACATGGAAATTGTTTCTGCTGAGAAACTTTACCTTTTCTTTGCCACCGTGATGTTTAAGCATTATATTATGAAGTTTACTGGCTTATAAACCTAATAACCAGCTTCATTTCACATGCGTAATTAGAATGGATGCCTTGAGTACTTAAGGTTGTGGTATCACTTCTTGTAAACTAGCTGGCTGGCTTATCTAAAAGCTCGGCTCATTTGTAGAAGACACAACACCTATTTCCAACTTCTTGAAGTGAAGGAAACTTAAATAATCTATGCCGTATTCGCGGCTTTAATAATAATGTAATAATTTTAATTGCTGTTTAAATCAGGATTCAGGTAAATAAACTTACAGATACTAATAATACTTTTAATTATGAAAATAACATCAATAAGAATAGAAAAACTCTTTGACATATTTAATTATTCCATATCCTTTAGAAATAACGAAAATATTTTAATAATCACTGGCCCAAATGGTTTTGGGAAAACGATGGTACTTAATATTATTTTCAACTTATTTAATAAAAATTTTTCATTTTTTGAGAGTTTAGTTTTTGAAAGAGTTGGTGTGTGGCTAGATGACTATACTTTAATTTCTATAACTAAGATCAAAGATTCTAAATCTGTTAAGATTAGATTTGAGGTAACACAGTATGGGCAAGTAGTAGCTACCATGAACTATCCTAGTAAAGTACAAAAAGAATTTGTATCATCACTTCATAGATATTTGCCAGTCAGTCGGATTGACGAGGACAAATGGATCGATCTTCGAACTGATAAAACTTTAAATATTACGGAGATTATTAACGAGTTTGGCGATCAACTGCCACCTGAAATATTAGATTCTGTCGGCCTATATAAATCCAACGAGATTAACAAATATCTTGATGCACTGAATGTACATTTGATAAAAGAACAGCGATTATTTAAAAAAGTAAAAAATAATGATAGAAATCCACGATATGAAAAGGATCATTCCCTCATGATTGAAACCATTCAAACATATGCCAAAGAATTGAAACAACTTATTTCTTATTATTCGCAGGAGTCATTTGTAATTTCTCAAAGACTCGACAGTAGTTATCCCGATCGCCTAATTAAAGAAAAAAACAAGCTTTCTGAGGCTGATTATTTATACCGATTTGCCAGTTTGAAAGAAACTCAGGAGAAACTTGCAAAGTATGGATTATATGAAAGAAAGCAACAAATGCTTAGATACAGTCCGGAGGATGCGAAGGCACTTTTAGTATATATAAATGATTTTGAACAAAAATTGGGTGTATTTGATGACCTTCTTGAAAAACTAGAATTGTTCACAGGCATATTAAATGATAGAAGATTTACATTTAAAACCATAGAAGTCGATAAGGAAAAAGGGTTTTACTTTAAACCGCACAAAGGAAAGGAGTTAGAGCTTTCGCAATTATCTTCCGGTGAGCAGCATGAAGTGGTGTTACTATATGAATTGATTTTCAATGCGCGACCCGGAGTGCTAGTTCTTATCGATGAACCGGAGATATCACTTCATATTACCTGGCAAAAGCAATTTTTAAATGATTTATTGAGAATTATTCGAATTCAGAGATTCCAAGTAATCGTGGCCACACACTCACCTTCGGTTATAAATGATAGATGGGATCTGGTATATAACCTAGAATCAACGTTTTAACATGATAAGAGGCTTTATAACCTATCAGGATAAGCTAAACGAACTACGACTTGACCTTTCGCATCCCAATAATAGGGGGATTGCATATGTACTTGTTGAAGGCGACACAGATATTCGGTTGTTTCGTAAAACGTTTGATTTAACAAAATGTCGAGTGGAAGCTGTTCCAGGGGGGAACGTGAAATTAGAAGAATGTGTCGCCACTCTATCTGATAAACACAAGCTTGTTATTGGAATAAGGGATGCAGACTTTTTACATTTGGAGGAAGCTCCATACGAAAAGAATAACATGTTTTTGACTGATTTTCATGATATGGAGATGTCCCTCATATATGAGGATGATATATTAAGTTCATTGTTGTTTGAAAATACAGATATGCCGCCAAGCGAGCATTCTAACATCAGATTAAGTATCTTTCAAATAATCGAAAACGTTAGTTACTTGAGATTGATTAATTATAAGCACAACGCTGAATTCTCATTTGAAGTCGGATTTCAAGATCTTCTATCGTTTCAAACAAATAGCCTGGATCTTGCTAAATTTTTCCAGCGTATTCTCGCAAAATCCGAGAATGCGAGATTCCTCAACCTGGATGACTTGCTCGAAATGATTGATACGGAAAAGCAAAAAGGAAATGACTATTATCAAGTTACGAATGGCCATGATTTTTTCAAGGCGCTGTCTGCGTATATAAATCAGTCAGGGGAAGCCTTGATTTCTGGCGATAAAGTTCTATGCATCACATCTCGTGTAACTTATTCACTAGCGCACTTCAAAAAGACAAATCTGTACAAAAATGTTAGACAGTGGGGCGAATCTGTTGGATGCGAAATTTGTCTTGTATGATGTCGTGACTTTATCATGTGAATCCTTTTTTGTTTACCCGATTGATCTTGCATGACATTATGTTTCAATGCCTAGATGCATCTAAGGCAATCAAATGCAATACCAATATCTTCAACCAATCCAAAATCATTCATCCACTCAACCCCCATATTTTCACAAACATTCGGAATCTTGACCCTACTTGCATTCAATGCAGTAACCTTCTCCTCCTTCGTAACCACAGCCGCACCCTCACACATTGCATGGGCAATTACCCAAGGATCGGCCAGAGATCTTCCTCTCACATTGTCAACTAATGTTTTGTGAATAGGATTTGCAGCCCAAATCATTTGCAGGCATTGAATCACCTTTTCATCGATGTCTCTAATTGCTATGCTGCTTTTTTTGAGCCATTTACATAAATCATCGTCGGTTCGGACGATTTCTTCATAGACCATATTTGGAACAAAGATTTTCCCGGCCTTTCCTAACTCATTCAGCACATCCCAATAGCTTGGGCAGAATTTTGGAGAATAATAGAAGTTCCAGGCCTGGATCAGCACGTTGGCGTCCAGGCAGTACTTTTTATTGTCATTACTCATTTATATAACTGGGCTTCTAAATTGTGAAAGTGATTGATTTTCACGTTGAGTAGCGAACTTGCCTGAGTTGGTTCAAGGCTGCCGCCACGAAAAGCGTCCAGAACGGTTTGAGTAAATAGTCGGCTGTTTTTTTGAATTTGCAATAAATAGTAGCTCGGCCCGCCAGCACTTTCTTTTTGTCTGGCTTTTTTCTCAGCTTCTTTGATAAGAAAAGCTTTGAACTCGGCATCGGCTGCCCTTTTTAGGCTTTTGTATTGATCTAAGGAAATCAAATTCAAATTCAATGCTCGGACAAGTAATGCAAATGAGCTTACCCCGAATGTTTTTGCTGCACTGAAAATTTGAGGTGCTGAATGGTAAATGTTACTGCCCAAGCTTGCTAATAAATTACCAGGTATCAATGCATTTGCAGCTACTTCGTTACAAAATAGCTCAATCGGGTGCATTCGATCGGCTTTCTGAAGGCTTGGCTCTACATCGGCAGAAATGCCCGTAGCCGCAATCCAGATATGAGCGAGCTCGTGAACAAGTGTAAATAATTGTGGGGCATTCCAGTCCTCGGAATTGATGAAGACAAATGGCGCATAAGGATCAGCAATCGCGAAGCCTTGTAATTCGTCACGATCTAATGTGAGGTGTGAGTTTATGAAACTTGTTCTTGAGATAAAAATGCCTTTCGCCTCTGCTTTATCTATCCATTCCTTCATCGCATTCCCATTGAGGTATTTGGCAGGAGAAATATCGAGCGTTTTCAGGATATCGTGCGCAACATCGGCCGGATTGTCTTTGATTGAAAATCGTCCCACAAATGCAAATCGTGATTCGCTGTTTCCTTCATTCGTTTCGCTGATCCAGACCTGTTTCTGCTGAATTTCGCGAATAATAAAGACGGAGCCTGTACTTAATGGTTTGGAATCGCTTCGACGAAAATCTTGCAATGGTTGAAAATCGCGAGGAATGTCGGGAAGGAAGAATAATGCAAATGGCCTTTTATAGGCTCTCGCTAATGTTTGGGCTTGCTTAATTGTTGGCTGAGTTGTGCCTGCTTCCCAATCTCGTAATCTTTCGACAGGAACATTAACTTTTGATGCCGCTGTTTCAACGGACATTTTTGCGGACTCGCGAGCCCATTTAAATACTATAGGTGTGATAAATGCTTTGTCTGCCATGCAGTTTGAGGAGGCTACTTTATGTTGTTAAGTCATGTAGGGGCGGCGTCTACTCAATGTTTAAATCAAAGACCTGCACCAAACAGAAACCTGATAAAGCTATGCACTTTCGGCAAATCAATTAAGCGAGCAATCAAGATTTTTTAGCAAAAAAAGAAATTTTGCAAAAGCACATGCATAGCATCAAACAATAATTACTTGGCGTTTCATGTATAAAAATAGGCGTTTAAAGTAATATCCATCAGTTATAAGTAGCTTATAATTAGTTTGTTATATATTATTTTCGTTTTCTTCTAAGTTTTTTCCTTGCTATAATTGCAATGTAACAACTACAAGTATGACACACGAAAAAGACATAGCACAAGAGGGCGAACGCCAGCTAAAAATCTACCAAAAATACCAGCGCCGCGAAAACACACCCGCCGTTTTCTTCCCTGAAATCCGCCTTTGCGGGAAGTGGCTCCAAGATTTGGGTTTTGCTTGTGGAGAGGAAGTGACAGTGAAGTATTTTAAAAATAAATTGGAGATCACGCTAAATCCCGTTGCCGAAGTCGAACCAGCGCAGGTTAGGAGGCGGAAAAGATAATAATGATTCTGCTGTCGCATTCCCCCCTCGCAATCGTCGGATTTACACCGCGTTTCTTGCTCGGCGTTTGCTGAACTTGCACATGTCAATTGAATCTTAAACATTTAATCTTGAAACGACATGAGAAGGATCATCATCAATGAACATTTGAGTTTGGACGGAGTAATTCAGGGACCGGGTGGGCCGGATGAGGATACAACGGGCGGTTTTGAGCTGGGCGGGTGGTCGGCGACTTATTCCGATGACGTTACGAGGGAAACGCTTTTTGCGGCACTGAATGAGGAGTACGATTTGCTTCTGGGACGTTTTACTTTTGATATTTGGGAGCCATACTGGCCCAATCAGTCCGGACCGATCGCGGAGAAATTTAATAAAATCAAAAAATATGTGGCTACGCAAACGTTGTCCGATGCCAATTGGGAGGGGACCGTTTTGCTTAATGGCGACACCATTGAACAGGTTAAAGCGCTGAAAGCCGGGGACGGGCCCGATCTGCACATGTGGGGCAGTGCTGATTTTATCCAGTCCTTGTTCCGGCACGGGCTGATAGACCAGATAAACCTGTGGATTTATCCCGTGGTGTTGGGAAAAGGGAAAAAACTTTTTGCCGGAGGGACGCTTCCTAGTGGCCTCAAATTGACGAAAAGCGCTGTGTCTTCCACGGGCGTGATCTGCGCCACATTCATACCCAATGGCGAAGTGCCGACTGGCAATGCTGCGGATGATTAGACAATCAGCTTAAAATGCGTAGCGGATCTGGCAATAAGGAAGTTGTGACGATACCGCATTCACAAGTTCGCCGACAATTTCGCGTTTGATGTTGTTTTTGTAACGCACATTTTTCTGGCCGGTCTGGCTGTATTTCACTTGCTGGATTTCTGGCTTCCAAAGCACTTCCTCGGCTTTGGGATGCCAGCCCAGGTTCACTTCGTGCAGCCGGTCGTTATGGGTCAGGAAAATGATTTCTGTGGCCAGCTGTGCTTTGGTGGCTTCATCCAAAACCTGGTTCATCTCGTCAAAGAGCGCATACCAGTCGTCCAGCCAGCCTTCGTAATAGATCACAGGCGCAAAGCTGACATTCACCTCGTAACCCGCTTCCCGAAATTCATTCATCACCGCAATGCGCTCGCTGATGGGCGTTGTGCGGACGTCGACGAGCTTGGACATTTGGTGCGGCATGAGGCTGAACCGGATACGGGTTTTACGCTGCGGATCATAGCTCAGCATCCCGCGGTTTACAAATTTCGTTGCGAAGGTGAGCTTGGCATTAGGCAGTTCTTTGTAGAGGTCGATCAGGTTTTTGACATTATCACAAATCGCCGCGTCCGCAGAGCAGTCGCCATTTTCGCCAATTTCATACACCCAATATTCCGGGTCTATGGCATCGGGTTCGGTTTTAATACCCTGGCGTCCGGCGTGGCCCCGGAGATATTTCATGATCTGTTCAATGTTCACAAAAATCGAAATCGGATTCGCATACCCTTTCCTGCGCGGAACATAGCAGTAGGAACACGACATGGTGCAGCCGTTGGACTGCGACGGTGCTACCCAATGTGAACTGCGCGTGTTTGCACGGCAAGTCAGGCCTTTTTTCGTGCCCAGGATCAGTACATTCTTTTTATTCCAAAGCCAGTCATCAACAGAACCTTCAAACCCGAAAAGCTCAGGAATTTTCCAGTGTGAATCAACTTCAATGCGCTTTGCATCAGGATATTTAGCTAAAATTTCCCGTCCGCGTTCATACGTGGGCACGTCGCGTTCCATGTAGATTTCATGGATAGTAAGCAGGTCGTCAATCGTTTTTTGATGAAGCATAGCAATGAAGTTTCCGGCCTTTGACAAAAAGTTTGCCAGAAGTGGCTTGGGACGGAAACGTTTACTGCTATGCGAAACCCGCGGATCTAAATTTGAGCATAAAGCTCGCTTTCATTACGGGTAATTTTTTTGGTGGCGACAATGATATAAACCGTGTTGGCGATGTATAACAGCAGCATAACCGGCATCATAATGAGCGGATTGACAAAAATTTGCCCAAATAAAACGGGTAGAATCAGAAATGCCGCCAATCCGTAAGTGAAGAGTGACCAGATGATCTGAAAGTTTACTATGCGTTTGCCAAGCTCGGCGACGCCATTGATTTTATTCTTTTTCAAAATCCAAAACGCGAGCGGCAGCAGGATATTTCCGAAAGGGATAAACCAAAAGCTCAGTGCGGAAAGGCTCATTAATTTCAAAAATCCAGGATCGTCCTCGGTTACCATAGCCGGTGCTTCGATCATTGCCGACATTTCCTGCACCGACACATCCAGTGCCCGCGCCAGCAGCCGCAACGTTTCTCCTCGCGGAATGGCATTTCCCGTTTCAATGCGCTGCAAAGTACGGAGGTTAATGCCCGCGTTTTCGGCCAGTGCTTCCTGCGAAAGGCCTTTGCTTTTCCGCAGCGTACGAATTTGGTCAGAGATGGTTAGTTTGCTCATAGTGAAGATGTTTTGAAGCAAATTTAATGGTTGAATTTAATGGTTTGTTGCGGTTTTATTGCGGCGTTTGGGCGGCAAATTGAACAAATCACTATCTTAGGCAATCCTGTTACTCAACCATTCACTCCCATCCGATGCACAAGATTTTCAGAAAAGCCTCAACCTGCATTTTCCTGTTTACCCTGACATTGACCACCAACTTGCATGCCCAGCAACTCATGGGTTTTGGGTCGGACGCAGCCAAAAAAGAAATAGACCTTGAAGCCACATTTGACAAGCAACTTCAAGCCAATAATTTGAAAGATTGGATGAAGCTCATGACCGCCTATCCGCATCAGGTAGGCTCGGCCTATGGCCTTAAAAATGCACTTTTTATCAAAGACAAACTAACTTCCTGGGGTTTTGATACAAAAATTGATACAGTTCACGTCCTATTCCCGACGCCAAAACTCAGGGTTTTGGAACTGACTGAGCCTACGAAGTTCAAAGCGTCTTTGATGGAAAAACCATTTAAGGAAGATGCAACTTCGGCGCAGACTAAGGATGTTCTACCGCCTTATCATGCCTATTCGGCCAATGGCGATGTGACAGCCGAGCTTGTGTTTGTAAATTATGGCATTCCTGATGATTATGAGGAGCTTGCAAAGATGGGAATTGATGTTAAGGGCAAAATTGTGATCGCCAAATATGGCAATTCCTGGCGGGGGATCAAGCCGAAAGTTGCTTACGAGCACGGCGCTATTGGCTGCATTATTTATTCGGATCCCAAGGAAGATGGTTATTTTCAGGGAGATGTGTATCCGAAAGGACCTTATAAAAATGAAACGGGAGCGCAGCGCGGCTCGGTAGTGGATCTGCCGCAAGCGCCCGGAGATCCTTTGACCAATGGATTTTATGCCGATGCGCAAAACAAGCGCCTCGCCGTCGAGCAAGCGCCTGCCATGATGAAAATCCCGGTTTTGCCGATTTCTTATGCCGACGCATTGCCATTATTGAAAGCATTGGGCGGACAAGTTGCACCTGCGGCCTGGCGCGGTGCATTGCCAATCACTTACCACATTGGTCCCGGCCCGGCAAAAGTGCATTTGAAACTGGAATTCAATTTTGACATTGTGGCTTGCTATAATGTGATCGCCACATTAAAAGGAAGCGAATTTCCGGATCAATGGATCATCCGCGGAAACCACCATGATGCGTGGGTCTTCGGGGCGGCGGATCCCGTGAGTGGCGCGGTGGCGGAGTTGGAAGAGGCGCGTGCATTGGGGGAGTTGGTCAAAACAGGCTGGAAGCCAAAAAGATCGATCGTTTATTGCTGGTGGGATGGCGAAGAGCCGGGTTTGCTTGGTTCGACCGAGTGGGTAGAAAAATACAAGACGTTATTGAATGATAAAGCAGTGATTTATATCAATTCCGATGGAAACGGTCGAGGTTATTTGGGCATGGGCGGCTCGCATACATTGGAAAAATTCATTAATCAGGTTGGCCGCGATGTGGTGGATCCCGAAAAAGGAACCAGCGTTCTCGAACGCCTGCGCTCCCGCACGATCATCAGCGGCAGCCCAACTGCCAAGCAGGAAGCCCGCAGCCGCTCCGACCTGCGCATTGGCGCATTGGGTTCCGGTTCCGACTATACGCCGTTTATCCAGCATTTGGGTATTGCCTCACTGAACCTGGGTTATGGCGGCGAAGACAGTGGAGGGGATTATCATTCCATTTTCGATTCGTATGATGATTATATTCGTTTCAAAGACGGCGATTTTGCTTACGGCGTAGCATTGGCTAAAACAGCAGGTCGCTCCGTGTTGCGCTTTGCGAACGCCGATATCCTGCCGTTCGAGTTTGGTAACTTTTCTAACACAGTTCAGATGTATGCTGCGGACGTAAAAAAGCAACTGGAAACAGCCCGCACAGCCGCCGAAGAACACAATAAGTTACTAGCAGAAGGCCGTTTCGAAGCCGTAGCCGACCCGAAAGAGCCCAAGCAAAACATTACAGCCCAGCCCGTTGCGCCTTACCTCAATTTCGCACCGCTGGACAATGCTCTGACCAAATTGCAGGAAAGTGCAAGCGCATTTACGGCAGCAACAGCAAAATCCGAAAACTTAACCGCCAAAAAGCTGGTCCAATTAAATGAGATCCTATACAAAACAGAGCGTTACCTTATTAACCAGGAAGGCCTGCCAAAACGCCCCTGGTACAAACACCAGATCTACGCCCCAGGCTTCTACACAGGTTACGGCGTAAAAACGTTGCCCATGATCCGCGAAGCCATCGAACAAAAAAACTGGACGGAGGCCGAGCACGGGATCACAAGAGTTTCCGAGGCTTTGAAGAATTTTGCAGGGGAGATTGATAAGGCGGTGGAAGTTGTGAAGTAGCTTACCAGATGGAGAGCCATAGGCCCGGCCGATTTGGTGACCCCGGGTTTCACCCCGGGGATTGGCACTACGTTTCTTTTGAGGTTGGCGAGTATTTTGGTGGGTGTGGTCGGATTATCAGATGATTTTATAATTTTGAAATTCACATTAGCCAAAAAATAAAATGAGAAAAGTAGTGCTTGACCTCGCTGTCACCCTGGACGGCTTTATTGAAGGTCCAAATGGTGAAATCGACTGGTGTATCATGGATGAAGATGTTCAGGCTACAAGTTTTACCGATTTTCTGGACAGCATTGACACCATTCTTTACGGACGCATCAGCTACGACATGTGGGGCCAATATCAGCCGGAACCAAATGCTGGTCCCGCCGAGCAAAAGCTGTGGGAAACAGTCCATAGCAAAGCGAAATACGTGTTTTCCAGAACTGCAACGCCGGATAGCAAAGCCACTTACATTCATTCCGACATTCTCGGTGAGATTGAAAAGTTAAAGGCAGCGCCTGGCAAAAATTTGTGGCTTTACGGTGGCGCAAATCTTATCACAACTTTTATTAACCTGGGTCTTGTCGATATTTTCAGGCTGGCGGTGCACCCGATCATTCTGGGCGCGGGTAAGCCTCTTTTTTCCAACATTCAGGATCGGGTCCCGCTCACATTGCAGGAAGTGAAAACAGCTAAATCAGGCGTTGCACTTATGACTTATATCCGATGAGATACCGCTTTTGATTCCTGTTGTTTCCTGCTTTGTTTTAGTACTTTTTCTTGCAATCAAGACGAAATTGTGGATAAGGTCGTCAATTTGGACAATCTCAGGATGGCTCTATCCGACCAAGGTGCCCCAAAATGTATTGTTTGCAGTGCATTGTGAGGTTGGCACGGTTTTAGGACTAATCCGTGATGTTAACCAACCTAACATCAAAATGAACAAATTACCCATTTCGATAATCAGTGCAGCAATCTTCATGGCATCCTGCAATAGCAGCGCTGATAAGGAAGCGACATTATTGAAAGAAAAGCAGTTTGCAATCGATTCCATGAAGCATGTTATGGAGAAGAAAGCAATTGTAGACTCTATGAATACGGTAATGGCCAACCGCGAAGCCGAAAAGAAAGCTGAGGAAGCAAAAGTTGCGGAAGAAAAAAGCGAAAGGACTGTTGCAGCCAATTCAACTGCCCCTGCACCCGCGGCGCGTAAAAAAGGATGGAACCATACGGCAAAAGGAGCAGTCGTTGGAGCCGGGACTGGCGCAATCACTGGTGCAATCGTTAACAAAAAGCGCGGTGAGGGAGCCCTGGTCGGAAGTTTGATCGGTGCTGGCGTAGGAGCTGGAACCGGTGCGATTGTTGATAATTCAAAAAAGAAGAAAAGAAATAATAACTAATCAGCACACACATATAATTAACACACACACATTAAGAGCAAACACACACAAACAGGCAGCGATCTCACAAACATGTGAGATCGCTTTTTTTGTCCTACTTCGTGTCCGATGACGGTACAAACTGCGCCTTCAAATCAGGCTCTTTCATGTCCTTGTCCAACGGGAACATGGGTCTTTTGATGCGTTTATAGCCCAATGTTTCCAGATTTTGATCGACGCCGCCGGGCGTTAATGCCAGGATCCAGTCTGCACGCATATTGTAAAGTTCTGGTTCCAGATAACCAATTTTCACAACTACAATGTCCGCTTTTCTTGGATTAAGCCCCAATCTGGTAAAGTCTGCTTCCTTATGGTAAGGCTTGCGTTTGGCAGTGACGATAATGTGTACGCTGCCCACTTTTACCACAACCTCGGTTTCCGCATTGCGGTCGCCGTGCTCGATCGCTTCCACCGTGCCGACAAGGTGCAGGGGAGGCGCTAAACGGAAATCTACTTTTGCGCCTGCGTAGCCATCTACTTTATTACCCACACCGGCTGCAATGGCCGCCTTTACAAGGTCCGGGCCAGGAATAGAAGCGTAGATCAGGGCCGGGCCGTTGTCGTTCTTAAACTCTGGTCGCGCCAATATTTCCTGCAATGTCCAGGTAACGTCTCCCGCACCGCCGGCTGTCGGGTTGTCGCCCGAATCGCTGATGAAGAACGGGTGTTTCTGACTTTTTACTGCTTTGTCCAATGCTTCTTTCAATGTGCCAGTCGGCGCAACGAATTCGAAGTCCGACCTTACTTTCCAAAAGCTCGCGGCCAGTTGTTCCGCCGTTTTTGAAACAACAGCCTTATCGTCGCCGGTTACCATTACAACGGCATGATTACGAGGCTCGTCCGCCCATGCATACCCAATCCAGATCGCGGCGTCTATCACACCAGCTTGCGCCGCAGCAGGCGCGACTTTGGAATATAATGTCTTTCCAGGCTCAATTCTGGTGCTTGTTTTTTCGCCTGGAAGGAGGATAGGAACCGGGATCCAGGCTTTGTAAGCAGGTTTTCCTTTACCACTTTCGAGCCTGGCCAGCAGATTATCAACTGCTCTTTTCTTAGACTGCATAGCATCTTCATGCGGAGCCATCCGGTAGCAAGTGATCAAATCCGTGTTTTGCGCGAGCCGCCAGGAAACGTTTCCGTGCAAGTCCATGGAAGTTGAAATAATGGTTTTTGTGCCAATAACAGCACGAATCCGAACAATGAAATCACCTTCCGGATCATCAAGCCCCACTACGCTCATCGCGCCATGAATGTCGAAGAAAAGGCCGTCATAAGGTCCGTTCTTTTTCAGCAATGCCAATGTCTGCTTAACCAGCGACTCATAGGCTTCGCGTGTAACCGCCCCGCCGGGAAGCGATTTGCCCATCAGGGCCGGGATCCAGTTGGCGCGTCCGCGGTCAACTGAATCCTTTGCTAAAAACGGGTAGGAAGTGAAAATATCATCGCCATATTTCGCTTTGAAAGCTTCTTCGGTGGTTAATGCAGGTGAAAATGTGCTGGACTCGATCCCTAATCCGGCAATAGCAATGCGTGGAAGCGCTTTTTCAGGTATTCTCCCGATTTCGGCCGCATTGATCTGGCTTATGGTGAGACAAAAACTTAAAATCAGGAGAAAAGAATGTTTCATATCCGATATGTTACAAAAATAAGGTTAGGACTGCTTTGCTTTGAAAAATAGTCAAAAAAGGGGAGAAAATGCGCCGTTAACCTGCGTCGTAACGCGGGAGTATTAAAATAGAGTAATTTCTGCTTCCTAACGGCCTTTAACTCAAATAACAACTACCTAAAACCTTAATCCCACATCCATGAGTGTGCATACCAACAGGAGAGATTTTGTAAAAATGGCGGGTCTCGGCGCGCTTGGGTTCACCATTTTACCTTCCCTTTATGGCAAAGCGCCAGCCAGCGACCGCCTGCGTATAGCCCATATCGGTGTCGGCGGAATGGGGAATAATCACATGAAATGGTTTGCTGATTTGCCGGAAGTGGAAATTGTAGCACTTTGCGATGTGGATGAATTGCACCTGGGCGAAACGAAAACCAAGCTGGAAGGCATGAAGCCCGGCATTAAAGTGGACACTTACGGGGATTTCAGGAAAATACTGGACCGCAAGGACATTGACGCTATCACCATCGCTACGCCGGATCACTGGCATGCACAGATCGCGGCGCTGGCGTTTCAGGCCGGGAAAGATGTGTATGGTGAAAAACCGCTTTCCTACTGTCAGCGTGAAGGGAAAATGATGTTGAAAAACATGGAAAAGAACAACCGCATCTTTCAGATGGGTAACCAGATCCATGCCGGTGACAACTTTCACAGGGTGGTTGAAATTATCAAATCCGGCGCAATAGGAAATGTGCATACGGTACGCCTATGGAAGCAGTCGACGACCAAAGAACTGGGTTCGCCCACGGTTCAGGCTGTCCCGAAAACCCTGAACTGGGATATGTGGCTTGGGCCGGCGCCTTTTACGGAATACATTCCGGAAAAATGCCATTTCACCTACCGCTATTTTCTCGATTATTCGGGAGGGGAGTTTGCCGATTTCTGGTGCCATATTGCCGATGTCGTTTACTCGTCCATCCAGCCAAAGGGTTTGAAAAAAATAAAAGCGACCGGTGAGGCTTACACTGGCATTGCCGATGCGCCAAAAACATTGAATGTGGATTATGAATTTGATGGTTTGAAAATCCTTTGGACGTCTCTGCCGCCCGATATTCCCGGTGCTGCTGATCAGGGGATTGGGGCATTTTTTGAAGGAGATAAAGGAACGCTGATGTGTGATTATAACACCCGCAAAATCAACATTAACGGTGAAACTATGACCGACATTGCAAGCGTTCCCATCACCAATCCACGGTCACCGGGCCATCAGCAAAACTTCGTCGACGCCGTCAAAGCAAGAACGCAGCCCGAATCCAACCTTGCATATGCCCGCGAACTCACCATGCCAATGCACCTCGGCCTCATTTCCTACCGCCTCAAAAGAGAACTAACCTGGAATGCAGAGAAAGAGAAGTTTGTAGGGGACAAAGAAGCAAACAAGCTCCTTTCCAGGAAACCGCGGAAGGAGTGGGATTTGGTGTAGCCGATGCTAAAACTTGTCCGGATCGGCCCCTCATAAAGTCTAATTTACACCCTGTCTGATCAACATTAAGTCTTTAATTTTGAAGATATGATGAAAATGAAATCAGCCGAGTTTATTGCTTTGTCTGCCTGCGCCATGACCCTTACTGCTCTGGGTATCGATATCATGCTACCTGCATTCGGGGAGCTCCGTACGTCAGTTTTTTTGTGATCGGTGTAATCTCACTGTTACTGGCATTCAGCGACTTGCGACCAATTGAGGGTTGATTGTCCTGGCGTCGGCTGCTAATATCGAAAATCGCCTAATTGATCACCTTTTCATTTACCTTAACATTGGTCAGCTTGAAGTCCTGCACCACGCTCTTATCGTAAGCGGCATTTTTAGCAGTTATATTCAAATCCTCAAAAATGAATCTCGACAGCTTATCATAGTCACCGGGACTGACGTCGAAAAACACTTCGCAGCGCAGGTTAATGTTTTTCAGGCTAATATTGTCGCAGTAGGACAGGGGCACGTCTTTTCTTCCTTTCAAATCAAAGAATTGCTTCCAGGGCTTTACGTAAATCAAACTGTACGCATAACCATCGATATTTTCCACGCTGACGAACTCGTATTTTTGCGGCGTATCAGGTCTCATTTTAAGCCAAAGCACTCGCATTGCATTGGTAATGTGACAATTACGCATGACAATGTTTTTGTTGTGAATGGCTTCACTGCCGCAGGTCAAAGCGGCATGGCAAAAACCGAATTCGCTGTCTTCGATGATCACATTTGTATTTGCTCCATTTCCTTTGTCCGTGTCCGCGTAGGGACCTTTTCCGCCTTTTAATGCAATTGCGTCGTCATTTACGGCCAGATAGCAGCCTTTTATCAACACATTATTACAAACATCAAGGTCGATCGCGTCCGTACTGGGTGCTTTTATGGGTTCGTGGGGCGCGGTAATGCGTACGTTCAGGATTTTAATGTTGTTGCATTGATAATAGTGGCTTGTCCAGAAACCTGAATTTTGCAATCTTACATCCTGGACCTGCACATCATTGCTTTTCCAAATGAAAACCAGTCGTGGACGGGAAACTTCGAGGTTGGTGCAATTCGGGTTTTCTTTTCTCCTTTGCCAAAATGCTTTCCAGTAATTCAGCCCGTTTCCGTCAATGACGCCTTTCCCGGAAATAGTGAAACCGTCAACGCCATATGCATTCACGAGCGCAGGAAAGTAATCCAGGTTTTGCCCTTCCATTCTCGACGGCATACTTGGGTAATCGGCTATCTTATCGGACCCTTTTAATGTTGCGCCTTCGGAAACGTATAAATGCGTTTTTGGTTTGAAAAATAATGCACCGCTTAGAAATGTGCCTTTCGGGATGACAATCACACCGCCGCCTTGCTGATGGGCGAGATCGATGATTTTTTGGATAACGGCGGTTTGCACCAAATTGCTATCGCTTGATGCCCCGTGTTTTGTGATGACAAACTGTTTGCCCAAATCTTCCAACCTTATCTTTGAACTGTCTGAAAACCAAGCCGGTATTTTTGTTCCATCCGGAAAATTAAGAGATTTCTCAGCCTGTGAAAAGGAAAGATAGGAGGCAAGAAGGAGGTGTAAGAGCAGCAGACAAGATTTTGTCATAACAAAGGTTTGCGTTTTAATGTCAGAGACAATTTAAGAATTTCTTACCATTATCTTTACGCTGTCCGACATAGGGCGGGTTGCGAAAACTGTTTGTCAAAAAAATTGCGGCAGGAATTTACCAGACAAAATAATCAATGAGAAGAGCCTTTACTTTGATTCTTATTCCAATAGTTACCATTGCCTTAGTCTACGCCTTAATTCATTTTATTGGTGTGCAGGGCTTTGCATTTGCCTGGGCTCTCAATTTCCTGCTGATGGCATGCGCCCTCACTTTTACCGAAACCTTAAAAAGCCCACTTACATCACCCTATTTCAACGAAAAAGAGTGGGAGTGCAAAGGAAAAATATATGAATCTTTTGGAGTAAATTTCTATCGAAAATTACTGGTTTGGACGGGCTGGGAAAAATTGAACAAAAAATCCAATCCAATAGAAAAGAATACAAAGGCCCTCACACATCTGCATTACCGAACCAAGCACTCTGAATTAGGGCATTTGATTATCTTCATTATCGTTTTGGGTTTCAATATTTTTGTGGCAATTGAGTTTGGGATTATACAGTCTTTATGGTTGTTGATATTAAATATCTTGCTAAACCTATATCCTGTTTTTCTGCAACGATATAACCGGCCACGAATAGAAAGAGCCATTCATTTGAGTCGGCGCAGGTGATGTTGCTTCCACAACATTCGGGTTGATAATTTTCCGTACGGGCGACAATAATTTGGGTCAATTTAATGTATATATTACGAATAATTTATCTGTTAAATAACTAAAAATCAACTAGCCATGAAGTTTACACTAATTTTATCGTTTCTCCTTTTAGCCACTTTTTTTGTTTCATTTGGTCAAGAAAAGCAACCTTCGAAATCTGGAAATAATGAAGTTAATGTTGCAGAAAAAGGTTTGACCAAGATATCCATCATGTATCCTTTTGCAGAGGGTAAAACCTTCAATATGGAGTATTACGAAACGAAACATATGCCCATGGTAGCGGGTTACTTGGGAGCAAATTTGGTTAAATACACCATTGAGAAAGGCCTGGCCAGTGGAATTCCAAACCAACCTTTACCTTTTCTGGCAATTGGGACATTTTATGTAAAAAGCCTGAGCGAATATCAGGCAGCTGTGGCGCCAAACAGGGATGCCATTCGCGCAGATTTTGCAAACTATACCAATGTTGTTCCTGTCATTTTGGTGAGCGAAGTTGTAAAATAAAGACAACGTTTCGCTTATTTTTTACCAATTTCTTCTGCCAATCCGATGAGCAGTCCTTCGGTTCCGCGAATGTAGCAAAGCCGGTACGCATTCTCATACTGAACGATTTCTCCGACCACCTGGGCGCCGTGCTTGGTTAGTCTGGACACCATTTCGTCGATGTCTTCAACGGTGAACATGACACGCAGATAACCAAGCGCGTTCACAGGTGCGGTCCGGTGATCCGATATAGTAGGAGGTGTGACAAATCTCGAAAGTTCGAGGCGACTATGGCCATCCGGAGTAACCATCATGGCGATCTCGACGGACTGGGAACCGAGTCCTGTAACGCGGCCAGCCCATTCTCCTTCTACTTTTCCCCGTCCTTCGAGTTTTAAACCTATCTCCGAGAAAAACGAAATAGCGTCATCGAGTGATTCCACCACGATGCCGACATTGTCCATCCTTAGTAATTTATTTTCTGTCATAATTTATTCTTTTTAAAGTCTCATTCATCAGGCCGTTATCTGTGTGCCCAGGTTGTTACAAAGATGCTCACATTAAGCGAATTGGCACATTTTCTAAGTCGCATGAGCCTTGGATTGCTGTATTGTTGTAGAGGAAGAGTGCGGTAAAATATACTTATGATGTCTGCCTGAGATCCGGAAGTTGTTGATTTTTTAATTTGAGCAAGATCGATTTCTTTTGAGCAAAGGGCATAACTTGGTGCTGAGATGCAAACATTTTAATAACAATTTATCCTATGAGTACAAATGAAAATGCTGCTGCACCGGCAGTTCCAATTTCAAAAGCTTTGGTGTCCAACGGATTCCTTTTTATTTCGGGTCAGATCGGCTCCGCTGGTGGACAGCTGGTAACTACTTCCTTCCAGGACGAGGTTAGGCAGGTGTTTACAAATATTGAAACAGTACTCAACGAGCACAATTTGACATTCAGCCATATTGTGAGCGTTACGGTATATCTCACAGATATGCGGTATTTCGACGAACTGAACGCAGTATACCAAACCTATTTCACCGACCGCTACCCAACCCGCACCTGCATAGCCGTAGCAGGTTTGCCAAAGCAAGCGCGTGTAGAGCTGACCACAATGGCCAGTTTGGAGCTGGAAGCGAACTAGTGCTGAACAGAAAAATGCCGCGCCGGAAATCCGAGACGGCATTTTTTCTTTAGTTAAACTTACCCCTTATAAATTCGGGTCGAATTCCACGATCCATTCAATGCCGTATTTGTCCCGGAACATTGCGGCGTACGTGCCCCAGGGGCTTTCGTCCATTGGCCCTTCAACACTTCCACCTGCTGATAGTCCGTTGAAAATTCTGTCTGCTTCTTCACGACTTTCTGCACTAATTGATATTTTAGACCTGTTTTCGTTTTCGTTTACTGGTCCCATAAATTCGGGGACGTCATTCGCTATCAACACATTGTGTCTTCCCAAAGGCAATGCAATGGTCATTATTTTATCTGCCTCATTTTCCGGCACGGGAAATTCGGCACTTGCTAAGTCTTTAAAACGAATGATTTTTGTGAATTCTCCGCCAAAAACTGATTTGTAAAATGTGAATGCCTCTTCAGCATTTCCATTGAAGTTGATCCAGGGATTGATTGTTCTCATAATATGTTAGATTTTGAATGTATTTATGACGTAATCCTGCATTCCCGTTGTCAATGTGTTTGTTAATTCCCTTCACATAATCGCTGTGATGAGGCTAACAACTGTTTTCTCACTATACCGCACACAGCTGATTTGTAGTTTGTTAGTGTTGACAATGCAAAGGTGGAATTTATTACGGCATTTAAACCTGTGCAAATGCGACATTTTAGAGGGTAAATTCCGCCAAAACTTTCTAATCTGGCCTTGTTTATTGAGGTATTTTGAAAAGTAATCATGCCATGTTACGGCATTCTCGGCACTTCCCAAACCTTAAAGACCTGATCGTTTACCAGCTTTGTCACATTCTCATCGGTTCCTTTTACAAAATGAAGTTTCCAGTTGTCGCCTTTGACGAATAGGTCAGTTTCGGAGGTTGCACCGAGTTCCCATTTGGGATTTCCGGGTAATTGCAAGTAGAGTATTCCGCCCTCACGGCTGACCGTTAAATGCCATTTTTGATCTTCGTAATTACCTACAAGTAGGTCACCTTGCGCGTCCGTGAGCTTGATTTCAGGTAACCGCTCCACAAATGGCGTGATCGCAGTAAACCAGAAATGGTGCCAGCCGGGAGAGCCCCAACTCAGCGTGATACCGGTTTGAAAAATGACGATGACCAACGTGCCAAACCAGGTAATAAAATGAATGCGTCTGAGGCTGAGCCAGTCGTAGATGAACAGAGGGATCAGCAAAATATCGAGATAGATAAATCGGATAAAAACGGCTATTTCAAGACCTGGCAGAAATCTTATCCGATCAATGCCGGCCTGAATGACGATCAGCGTTGCCAGTAAAAGTAGTCTTTTGTGTGCGGCCGCCTGCTTTCTTACGCGCATTCCCCAGGCAAAGAAAATCCCGAAAAGAACCAGTAAGTAAAGCTGAATAAACAAAATGTCGAACTGCCCGCCCGATTCCGGCGGATTGTTGACGATCAAGGCGCGAACAGTAATTCCTACCAGCGACGCCCACACCAGAATGCCAAATACAAATCCGATTGGCCCGAGCTTCCGGTGAAGTTTCACATTATCCTTTGCGATCAGTAACGTTTGCGCCAGAAAGATTCCCAGCCAGGCAGTCATAATGAGACCATGAACGTGCAAAAACCAATGCAAGTGAATGTTCTCCTGCGCGAACATCTGGTAATCCGGTACAAATCCAAGTGCAGTCAGAATTGGAAAAAGAATAGCCATTGAAACAAAGAAGTACCGGCCTTTTCGAATGGTAATGCTTTTGGGATTCGTATTTTCTAGTGCAATTTCCATGGTGCTGGCGTGAGAGGTTTGGATGAGTTCGAAAGGAGTGAATGTGAATTTGACGGCAGATTTTTAGAAATAATGCGCAGAACAGCCACATCATTACCACGGACAAGTATCTTCCAGGGCCTTTTGGGATGAAAATTTTGCTGATTCTGACTGTTTATTTTCCTGAAAGAAACTGATCATGGCCGTTGTTTGAAGTGAGATTTGTGTGAGAAAGAATGTACCTGAAAAATTGCAGCACGCTGTCGAATGCAAGAAAGCAGATGATCAGGATCACGATCGCGTAGACAATGATCAGGATGAGCAGCAGCTTTTTGTCCTGGTCGGTTGAGTTGGTTTTCATGGGAGTTGAGATGATTGCAGATGTCATTCGTGCTCGTTGTTTATCTTATTAAATTTCAAATGCTTCACTCCGAATGCATTGACTTCGAAGCCCGTAATGTGGCTTTTGGAATCCCGTAGCATGGTTAAGTGGCTCATCCACCAGTTCTCGTTGAGCAGGTGATGAAAGATGGTTTCAGGGGTGTTGGCAACATGGTATTCCAGGTTCGCCAAACCATAGCCTTTCGAATAAATGAGCGTGTCGTTTCTCACAATACCGATCGAGCAGCCCGGGCTCCTGTTGGTAGTCCAGTTTGCGAATAAGCTGTCGATTCGCGTGATCGTTTTTGCTGGTAAGGCTTGTGTAAATGCATTCGTCACAAATTGAATGACAATCATCGCGGTGAGTAGCAATTTTTTGCTGGTCATAGTCTTACTTTCTGTTAAATGCGAAACGGAGCGTGCTGTAATGCTTTTGTGAAGGTAATTATCCTTGAAAAGCCTCAGTTAGCACGATCAGCCCTCAATGTAACACGCTCGTAACACGCAGAAAACCCAGGTTTTCGAGATTGAAAAGACTGTAACAGTTGTTACAAAAGCTGTAAAACTGGTAACCGGTGAGGTGTAAACGTCAGTAAGTCGGCGCAGCTTAAAGTGTGCGGTCGAGTTCTGCGACGAATGCGGACGGCGTCTTGCCAAACTGTTCCTGGAAGCATTTGGAGAAGTAGGAGTGCGAGGCAAAACCGACCTGATCGGCGATCTGAGATACGGTGCCTGCATTGGAAGATAACAGCTGCGCGGCGCGTTGGAGGCGGATGGTTCTTATAAAATCGCTTGGAGATTGGCCCGTTAATGCTTGCAGCTTACGGTAGAGCTGCATCCGGCTCATGCCGATTTCTTTGCCAAATGTTTCAACATTGAAATTTTCATCAGACATATACTGCTCGATGATGGCCATTGCCCGACCTAAAAACTGCTCGTCAACGGAGGAAATCGCAATGTTGGCAGGCTGCAAAATAACCTCGCGACTGTATCTTTCTTTAAGCTGGCGGCGGCCCTCGATCAGGTTAGCGACGCGGATGAGAAGCTCCCGTACTTCGAATGGTTTGGTCAGATAATCATCGGCGCCCGTGCCCAATCCCTGCAACTTGTTCTCGACCGTAGTTTTGGCGGTAAGTAAAATAACCGGAATGTGACTCGTATTCTGATCGTTTTTTAAACGCCGGCATAAGTCCAAACCATCCATTTTTATACCCGTCTGGGATGGCATCATGATATCCGAAATGATCAGATCCGGAATTTGTTCCTGGGCGAGTTTGTAACCTTCGGCACCATTGACGGCTTTTATAACCCGGTAAATTCCATTTTCCGTCAACGAGCGCTTTATGAAATCGCGAAGATCAGCATGATCTTCTACGACCAGAATCAGCGGAATTTCGGAATTTAGATATGAACTTTCCAGTATCTCTTTTTCCGAAATACTCGTCTCAACATTTTCAGAGAACTGACTGGTTTTTGCAACGACTGGCGAGGTACTTAGCTGCCCGGCTTGCGCAGCATGAAGCATTTCCAGCGGCAACAATACCACAAACTCACTTCCCTGACCCGGCGTGCTGGATACCTTAATCGTTCCCTGATGCAATTCCACCAGCTCGCGTGCGAGCGCCAGACCAATGCCTGAGCCCTCGTGCTCGCGAGCGGGTGAATGATCAATTTGATAAAACCGATCGAAAACGCGGTCGAGCTGGTCAGCCGAAATCCCGGTACCATTGTCCTTAATTTTTATTTCTGCCCAAAGGGTTGGTTTGTCAGAATATTTTTGCCGAATCTCCTGAACCGGCAATAATTGCAACGACACCAAAACCTGCCCATTGTCCTGCGTAAACTTGAATGCATTAGAAAGCAGGTTATTTAACACTTTTTCCAGCTTATCTGCATCGAATTTCAACCAGAGATTTCCCTCCGGCGCCACGACCTGAAATTGAATCCCACGACTTTCAGCAAGAGAATGGAACGAGCCTGCGACCCGGTTTACGAAATGGATCAGATCGCCTGGCTGCGTATCGAGTGGCATTTTGCCTTCTTCCAGCCTGGAAAGGTCAAGTAACTGATTCACCAGATGCAACAAACTCTTGCCATTCCGCAGCATGCTTCGGAACTGGGGAGCGTAGGGATCATTTTCAGGAATTTTGGATAACCAATGTTCTAATGGGCTCAAAATGAGCGTCAATGGCGTGCGAAATTCGTGGGTTACATTGGTAAAGAAATCGGACTTCAGCCGGTCCATTTCCAGCAATTGCTGCGCTTTGATCTCCCGGATCTTCAATGCGTTTTTTGCTCGTTCCCGGCGTAGCAAAGCTTGCCAGCCGCCAAAGAAAAATCCGCTCAGGATCAGGACATACATGGCATAAGCCCAGCCGGTTCGCCACCACGGAGGCGAAATGTGAATAGACATGGATTTTTCAACCCAGATTCCATCACTATTGGCTGCCCGAACGCGGAATTTATAGCTTCCCGGCGGCACATTGGAATAATCTGCCGTGCGTGCCGCGCTGATCGGATGCCATTCCAGATCGTAATTTTCAAGCTTATAGGTATATAAATGCAGCTCCAGATGCCGGAAATCGATGGCCGCAAAATCGATGGAAAACACATTCTGATGATGAGCCAGCTCAACGGAGCTGCTGCCGGGCGTAATGACACGGTTATGTACCCGAAAAGCGGCAAAATGAAGTATTGGAGCGATCGGTTGATGCTTTAACAATTCTTCCGGCTGGAAATGGAAATACCTGTCCATGCTGCCGAAATAAATGCTGCCGTCACGCCTTTTGTAGCTCCCGCCAAAAAAGAAATCTTCGCCGGGCGAGATGCCGTAATTGGTACCAAAAAGCCGAAACGAGCGCCTGTCAGCACCAATTACAGCAATACCTCTAGTGACAGCTAACCACAAGTTTCTCTGATCATCCTCGATCATTGCTCTTATAAATGGAAAGGGTTTGCCGGTGCCCGGATCATTGAACGCCACAAAATTCCCACGTTTGCGATCGAAATAATGGAGCCCGGCGGTGGAGGCTACCCACAAAGTACCCGCCGCATCTTCCACCAGCTGGGTAACAATTGTCCATGGTAAAAAATGTTTGAACTTTCCCGATTTCCGGTCCATCAGGTTCAATCCGCCGCTGTTTGTCCCGACCCAAAATGCTCCGGTATGGTCTTCAATGACAGCCAGAATGTAATTATTGCTAATTGAAGTACTGTCACGCTCGTCGTGCCGGTAATGTGTGAATTTTCCGGAACGAGTGTCCAGCTTGTCCAGACCTCCCGCTGTGAGCACCCAATTCGTCCCCGCCCGGTCCTGATAATAGCCAGCCGCCTCGCCTGGACTGATGCTCGACATATTAGTTGAATCGTGTAAATAATGCGTGAATTTTCCCGCGGAATGCCCGCCATTCGTGTGTTCATACCAATATAACCCATTGTTCCAGGTAGAAATCCAGCGGTTTCCTTGCCTGTCGCGGTTAAGCCGGGTTACATGATCGCTCATCAGTGAGGTTTGGTTTGCCTCGCTGAGCCATTCAGAGGCACTTTTTGAAACAAAATCACCGGTTAGCAAGCCCACAATCGACCCGATCCAAAGTGTATTCGTCGAATCTTCCTCAAAATAATGAATGCCCGATCGCATTTTTACTTCCGTGATCGGGCTCTCCTTCGTTGTGATTTTGATCAAATGTCCCGGTATGCTCCCCACCCAAAGCGTACCGTCCCGGGTGCGGCACGCCGAAAGAAGGTTGAAATCGGGCATGCCGTTTTCCGCGGTTTTGTACGTGGTTACCATCCCCGATTTTGGATCGTAGCGGTTTGCGCCGGCATCGAGCGTCCCGATCCAGATGCCGCCAGCCGGGTCTTCCAAAATAAACCGGATTCCGGTCGTGGGAAATGAACGCAGGTTTTTTTCTTTGGGAAACGGGCGGCTGAGCCTGTCGGGATGTGCATCCTGAAACGGGTGCCGGGTGAATTTGCCGGTTTTTCGATCAAAGGTATGCAAGCCGTCACCACCCGTTCCCACCCAGAATGTACCTCGGCTGTCTTCAAAAATGGCGAATATCCGGTTCTCAACCAGGCTGTTCGGATCTCCGGGGATGTGGAGGTAACGCGTGAATGTGGATGTTTTCCGGTCAAGCTTGTTGAGGCCGCCTTCCATTGGCTTCGTGCTGCCCTGTTGACCTGTTCCGACCCAGATTGTGCCCTCTTTATCCTCGAAAATACTCGCGACTTCCGGGTGACTTATCGTCTTAGGGTCTTTTGCAATGGATTTATAACTTACAAATGTGCCCGTGGACTTCTCAAAACGGTATAGTCCACCTACTGTACCAACCCAGAGATTGCCCAGATGATCTTCCACCAACGCGCTGATTGCATTGTCTTCGTACTCGTATTCTTTTCGTTTGACAACCTGATAATGTGTGAACTTTCCGGTTTGGGGGTCCAGGCAATCCAGTCCCGCGCTCCATCCACCGATCCATATCAACCCGTCGCGTGTTGGACAAATACTTCTTACCTGGTCGCCAGCCAGCGAATTAGCGTTTTTTGGGTCGTGCTGGTACACCGTCCAGTTATAGCCATCAAACCGGAGCAGCCCCGAGCCAGTCGCGAGCCAGAGATATCCGCGGCTGTCCTGACGAATGTCGGCGATCTCGTGCGGATCGATACCCGGAGGCATACTGACCGTTTCTACTATCGTTTTTTGGGCAAAAAGACTTGCTCCGCTATAAAAGAAGAGTAAGGAAGCGAACCAGAGCCGGATAGCAAACCTGATCATGACGATCGTAGCGAGATTTACTTCAAGCTAGTTTATTTTTCTTGAAATCAGCTAGTTATATATCAACAAATTAGGTAATGGTAAGATGCTGTCATGCCATTAAGCCCGTGATTTTCGTATAAGGCTGCTTCGTGTGCACTTCGCAAAACCCCTAGTTCTCGAATCATATCGCGATAACCATCTTTCGCAAGATGGGCAGCGTAGTTTCCAGCTGCATGGTAGCTGTAGGTCTTGAACCAGGTCATTTTGTGACAAGCTAGCGGGCCGTAAGCCTTCTTATCTCCACGCCATCGCTCCACTTGCCCATGAACGTCTGTTCTTTTGAATCGGTGAAGGCGGTGGAACATCCTTTATTGTTTCTGCTGCAATCGATCAGCGCGTCGGCTAGGCGCCAGTAGCAATAATAGTCGGTGGCATCTACTTCGGGAGACGCGGCCAATTTGCCATCCTTGCTGTCAAAATCCAGGTCTGCGCACGTTGGTTCATTGTGTCCGGCGGTGATTGAGTCGCTTCCGTAGACATCGGGATAATGCGTCAGCATCGCTTTGCTGGCAGCTTGTACCAATCTCGACTCAGCATACACTTTTTTCATAAAAACGCTGTCCACCGTCGTATCCTGCTTCTCAATGACCATTAGTAATTTCAATGATGCAGGCAGCCCGGCATAGGATTTTGCCTGACCGGAGGGCACTGGACCCACACCAGCAGCGGCCAAAAAGATGCCTTTGGGCTGCGGTATGCCCATTTCGGCAGCGTTGAGTGCCAGATTCGCGGTCACCACACCCCCATAGGAATGGCCAATGATCACAAGTTGATCGGTCTCGGCTTTGATTTTCAATTCACCGGATGCCAGGACCTGCAAAGCCCTTTTGATCCCAGCCGCCGCATTGGGCGTAAATTCTACCGGCTTCGTCCGTGCGTCCTTTTGATAACGGGGATAAATCACAATGTTGCCCTGCCGCACCAAATGCTTTATCCAGGCACCATAATTGGCCGGATTCCAGCCTCCGTAACCGTGATTAAACACAATAACCGGGGCCGAAGCTGGCGCGGGAGAAGCAGGCAAATACAACCAGTAACCGGTAGGCCCGTCATCATAATTTTTCTTGATCACCTCGGCGTGCTCGTACGAACTGCCTCCATAACCGGACGTCGGCTGCCCTGGCTGGAAGAGTTTGCCGGGATCAGGCGTGCTGTTTTGGCAACTGGTAGCCATGGATACAAGCAATATTAATTCAAAAATCAATCGCATTATTTTCATGTTATTTTATTTTTCTGACTAAAAATTCAATGTATGTAACTAAAATCACCTCGGCCCGAAAGCAAACAGAGTCCCGTCAAAGGCAGGTATGTATACATTACCTTCTGGCCCAATGGTAGTGCCGACAGTAAAGAGCGTTTTGCCGGGAAATTGCACGCGATCGAGGACTTCACCTGTTTTTGTATCAACCACTACGAGATCTTTATATGATTTGCCCTGAGAACCTGCAACGGTAGCAAAAGCCAGGTTTCCGGCTGTCTGCATCGGTAATCCCAGGTGATTCAGGCTGTCATTTTTCCAAACCTGTTTTGCTTCCCGGCCGACATCCTGAATGCACATTAGTGGCGCTGTACCGCCACCGGCAGGCATAATAAGGCCTTCTGGCGAAGTGGACTGGCTCCCGCCAGGCTCATAACCAATGTTGTATTTCCATAAACTATTGCCAGTGGCCGCGTCGATGGCATGGAGGCCGCCCGCATTATCATTCACATAAATCCGCGAACCGTCTGCCGAAATATCCGGGCTGGAAGCGCTGCCACCTGGAAGCGCGGTTTGCTCCCAAAGTGGTTTGATCGAAGACCCGTTCTTTTCAGAGTACAACATTGCCCGCACGCCGGCCTGGGCCGCCCCTGGTGCCCAGTAAGTAAAAAAGAACCGGCCCGTTTGCTGGTCAATAGCAAGTGTGTTTGCGCAGGGGCAGTCCGCAGTGCCACGCATACAAGCCCTCGGATCGAAGTTCGGATCAGACGGTAGCTCGCCTGAAAGCAGATGCGGTTCTAAAACAAAGGCGCCATTCGTTCTGTCGAGCACATAAATAATGCCGATGTGCGTAATGAAGATCAGTCTGCCCGTCTGCGTGAATTGAGCGGAGAATGGAAAGCCCTTGATCTTCGTTTCCCAAAGCAGGTTTCCCAACGCGTCGAACGCATGCATGGCTTCGTTATCCGCGATAAAAAGTCGTCCCTGCTCATCAAGGAGCGCTGACGAGGCGACAGCGAATTTGTTTACTTTATCCGTACACCAGACTGTTTTGCCCGTCTGCGGATCCAATGCGTACAAGTGGCAGTCTCCGGCATTGGTCGTCACGTAAACTTGTCCCTGCCTGCCAATAGTCGGGCCCAGGTTAATGGTCCCGTCGAACTTGCGATTCCACGCAAGCTCCACTTTGCGGGGACCTTGCGAAGTCGAGTAATCGGAATTGCGGCTGTCGGCATGCACGGCCGACCAGCCCGGGCCATATGCGGGATCCAGGATCTCCGATCCGCCCGGTTCGCTGGTTTTACAGCCTGCCACAAGCAATCCTGCCATCAGCAAGCTCCACGCAAAGAACTTGTTAAGACTTCCTGTTTTTCCTGATTTCATCTTTTCGCTCCTGTTGCTGTTGTTTAAACTGGTCGAATTGTTCCTTACTCAAAACCTGTTTCAGCTCGGCCTCTTTTTCGTTTTGAAGTGCCCTTACCGCTTTCAGCTTAGCCATTTTGCTGGCGTTGCCGAGCATGATCGGGTCCATTTTTTGGGCATACGTTAAATTGATTTTTTCAACTTTTCCCGTTTCCGCAGAATCCAGTTTGAGGGTCGTAGCCATGCGTTGCGTTTGCATTTTTGCTCGTTCAGAAGCGGGCTTTTCCATCAGCAACTTCTGTGCGAATAAGGGATTTGAGAGGAGTAGCATCCCAAAAAGCGCGGTAAGGATCACATGTTTCTTTTCCATGGTTTTACAGATTTTGATTATTTCTGTTTCAAACCAACTTTGTAAATTTTGGAAAAGAAAAAACATTCATCGGGCGCGGCGATTTCTGGCATGAACTCACAAAAACGACCGATAAGCAGCGTGAAACGGTTATTCACAACCTTCGTGTGGAAAAAAGCGAAGTTCACAGGAGGAATTGGTAAGTTCAGCGGACAATTTTTTATGTAAATCGCTTTTGTCTTACACTTGCAAAAAATATGAAGACAATGGACAGTACGGAGCGCAATTATCATCTGGCCAATCCCTATTTGTTCTGGGTTTGTTATTGGCTGATCTGGCTATTCCTGTTATCCAGTTTTCAACCGTTTGGAAATGCGGTTTTGGCTGCTTCCGTCAATGTAGCAGCTCAGGGGGTTATTGCCTTCGCGACCATCCGCTTCTTAATCCCGCATTATCTTGAAAAGAGAAAATATCTGGCTTACGCGGCACTGGTTGCGATCCTGATTCTGCTGCTTGCGGTGCTTTATATGAAGCTTACGGAGCCCGGCTTGCAATTGTTGACAGGCAAACGTGAAATCAGATTTCCGCGGGCATTCCAGTTTGGCAGGATGTATTTTTTCCTTTTTGTAGTCCACATTGTCAGTACGGCTTACAAGTTTGCTTCCGACCGCTTTTATGCCTTGCAACGCCAGTCGGAGCTGCACCGAAAGCAATTGGAAACGGAATTGCAAGTCCTTAAAAACCAGATCAACCCCCATTTTCTTTTTAATACATTGAACAATGTTTACACCCTGGCGTACCTGAAAGATGACAATGCTGCGCCTATGATCATGAAGCTTTCGGAACTGCTGCGTTACACCCTTTATGACTGCCAGGCCGACCGCGTTAAGCTTGAAAAAGAGGTGGGTTTTTGCACAACATTGTTGCGATGCAAAAGCTTAAATCGGATGTTTATCAAACGCGTGTTTTGCTTGAAACCTCCGGCGTGCAGCCCAACCATTTCATCGCGCCGTTGCTCCTGTTAGTATTTATTGAAAACAGCTTTAAATTTTCAGACCTGGATACGAATCCGGACGGGTATATCCATATTTCATTGCACGTGGATTCGGCACGAACAATGCATTTCGAATGCAGGAATACAAAAAAACAGCCCTCAAATGAAGAGCGACCAGCAGGAATCGGGCTGGCCAATGTGCGCAAAAGATTGCAGTTGATATATCCTGAAAATCATGAATTGCAGATAGTTGACATAGATTCTGAATTTCTGGTCAGCTTAAAAATATTTCATTTATGACTGTAAACTGCCTGATCGTCGATGATGAGCTGCTTGCCCGGCGGCTGCTGACGGATTATGTTTCTAAGATACCGGAATTAAACCTGGTTGCTGCGTGCGCATTGGCCATGGAAGCGCAAGGTTATTTACAGAAACAACGCATTGATTTATTATTTCTGGACATTCAGATGCCGGATGTTACCGGGCTTTCTTTTCTCCGTTCTTTGCAAAACAAGGCGGTAACGATTTTCACAACCGCCTACACCGAATATGCATTGCAAGGTTATGAGCTTTTTGTGCTGGATTATTTGCTTAAACCCATTTCCTTTGAGCGGTTTTTCCAGGCAGCCAGCCGGGCGACCGAGTATATTAGTCTTTTAAACAAAAGTGTGCCCGCGGAAGCAGGTTGCAATGTTATTTTAACGAAAAACGATGGACAAGAAAATGCATATCTGTTTGTTAAAGCCGATTCGAAAATCCATAAAGTTGCGCATACCAACATTGACTTCGTCGAAGCATATGGAGAATATGTACTTATTTTCTGTGGAAAGGAAAAGATCATGACCTTGGGGCAATTAGGAAAAATGGAACAAATGCTGCGTGGGCCCGGGTTTGTGCGAGTACACCGCTCCTTTATCGTAAATTTTGCGAAAGTGGATGCCATTCAGGGAAACACCATTTATATAGGAGAAAGAGAAATCCCGCTTAGCAAAACTTACCGGGAAGCATTCATGGAGCTGGTGCAAAATGGCAGGCTTTTTTCCTAGATGCTACCCATTTTTATCTTGTCCGGGTTTCGTATGATGTACATTTTTGAGAAGCACATTTCATCTGCATCAAAATAGAAAATCGTCTCGGGTTTCTGATTTGAAATAAATACAAGTCCGTGGTGCCCATTAATCCTCACAATCTGCACAGTTTGCGCCTGAACGGCTTCCATGCGCGAAATTGCTTCAAGGAGCTGCATCACGTTATCCGATCCTGTTATCGGCTTTAACGCTGCCGAAGCCTTGCCTCCACCATCGGAATAAACAATAATGTCTTCTTTCAGCAGCGATGCCAGTGATTTGATATCTCCGTGTTGATGCGCCCTCAGAAATGCATCGAGCAATTCACGGTATGACTTTGCATCAGTCTGCCTCAATGGCTCGGATCTGAGTTTCCCGCGTGCCCTTGAAAGGATCTTGCGACAATTGGTTTCACTGGTCTGTAAAATTTCAGATAATGAAGCATAGGAGTAGTCAAAAGCCTCTCGGAGGACAAACACGGCCCTTTCGACCGGGTTAAGCTGTTCAATCAGGCTCATCAAGCCATAAGAAAGTATATCGATTTTTTCTTCGTCGACGGCCGGCGTTTCCGGTTGCAGGTAGGGTTCAGGCAGCCATGTTCCGGGATACTGTTCTCGTTCTTTTTGGAGCTTCTTCAAACGGTCGATCGACTTGTTGGCAACAACGCGGGTCAGATATGCTTTTTCATTCTGCACTTCCCTGTCGGGAGTGCTTAAAATATCTTCGAAACAATCCTGGACTACATCCTCGGCGTCCTGAATCTGCCCAAGGATATTGTAGGCTACGGAAAACAAGTGGGATTTATATGATGGCAATGCTTCTTTCATATGTAAATGCTAACGCGAACGAACCGGTAACGAATTTGTTGCGCACAAAGACAAAGTGATCATACTGGGTGACGATGCCTTTACTTTAAAGAAAAACGATCGGACTTTCCGAAGCCCTTACGCCATGATCGTCACTTTTGATCGTGGCTTGATTACCGATATTCTGATCATTCAGGATTTGTCCGGCTTCCTCGAAGTATATTGTAACAATACAAATGAGCAGCCGATTTACTCTGCCACATGAACCTCTGCACGGTGCAAAACAGGGAAATTGACCGAGTTGGCGATAAAGCACAATTCGTTGGCCTTCTCATGTAAGCCGATCGCCTTTTCAATCATGGAGGGATCAGATACGCGCACTACGGGATTGAGTGTAACTTCCGCAAACCGCCCTCCGCCATTTGACGTTTCAACCATAATTCCGGTAGCCTTATCCACGTACTCGGTCACCCTCACAGACGCGTCCGAGCAAAGGTGCAGGTACCATAACATATGACAGGACGACAATGAGGATAACAGCAGATCTTCCGGGTTATGCCTGGTGCGGTCCCCTCTGAAAGCCGGATCGGAAGAAGCGTGTAACACGGGCTTGTTTTCAATTTCGATGACATGATCGCGTCCGTAGGCCTGATAACCGGATGTTCCGGTACCCTTGTTGCCTGTCCAGATGATAGTCGCTGCGTAGTGATGTTCTTTACCCATATGTTGAGATTAAAAGTTTACTTAATGGGTTCCCTTAAAGTCGTACCAATCCCCTGCATTTCCAGCGGGATCTTCCGGATCCTTTTGCCGCTGGCAGCGAAGATCGCATTCAGCACTGCCGGTACACCCAGCGGACTGGACACTTCGCCGACACCGCCCGGCGTTTGTTCATCCGTATCAACGAAATGCACTTCCATTGGCGGGCATTCGTTCATGCGCAGCAGCTTGTTTTCGTGGAAATTGGTATGCATGGCCCGGCCATTTTTGATGGGCAGCCCACCATATAACAATGCCGTAAGGCTCCATACAATGCCACCGATCATTTGTTGTTCGACACCCGACGGATTAATGACTTTTCCGCAGTCGATAGCAATGGTCATTTTGTTGATCACAAGCTTGTTGTCGTGCATAGTCACGTCTGCAATAACTGCACAATAGCTGTATCCGAATGTACTTACTGCAATGCCTTTTCCCCTGCCAGGCGTCAAAGTTTCGCCCCATTTCGCTTTCTCAGCAGCCATTTGCAATACCCGAAGAATCCTCGAACCATGAACGGGTATTGCGTCCCCGACATAAGTATCTTTTCCACCGTTTAAAAGCGACACGCGGAATTCGAACGGGTCGCGTTTCAATTCCGCAGCTACTTCATCCAGGAAACATTCTCCATAAAACCGGCCATGTCCGTCTACGCCTCGCCAGGCAGATGAATGCACCAGTTCCTGCTGGATCATGTCTTCAAAATCATAGCGCACATTGGGAATTGCATAGGCCATTGACGGCAGTTTTGGGTCCATATATCTGGCCGACCAGGTGTAGGTCCTGATCTCCTTTTCGTACCACGCATACAAATTGTTGTCCTTATCCAACGCAGCCTGATACTCCATATGCTGAAAAAGATGCGCCAAATTCGCCTGATGATCGTCCTCGCGCGTCCAGATCATTTTCACGGGCAAATTACCCGCCTGCCTGGAAATAAATGCCGCTTCTACCGCCATATCCGGATAATACCGTCTGCCAAAACCGCCTCCGGAAGGAAAAAGGTGCATCTTGATCTTTTCCTGAGAAAACCCGAAAACGCGGCGTATTTCGCTGTCAATCAGGTGCGGCGCCTGCGTCCCGATCCAGATTTCACATCCATTTTCGCCCGTATGCGCAGTGCAGTTGAGCGGTTCCATGCACGAATGTAGCTGCTGCGGAAAAACGTAGGAAGCGCGCAGTGTTTTTCGAACGTGGCTGAGGTTAGCCACAGCATTTGCATTGCCCGTGAAGCCGGTGGGATCGGTGCGGTGGGTGGCGCGATTCCATGCCATTTCTTCAAAATCCTCCGAACTCAGCTTTCCGTTCCCGCCTTCATCCCATTCAATGATGAGTTTAGCCTGCATTTGTCTGGCTGCCCAGAATGAATCTGCGACCACGGCGACGCCTTCGCGGATATCGTACGGCATGTATGGCGCATTCAGCTGCAAACCCGCAATCCGCTGCGTGCTGAAAACTTTTCTGGCCCCTGCGACTTTCATTGCTTCCGCAGCGTCGAAAGATTTTAGTTTCCCTTTAAAAACCGGACAACGCGCAATAACCGCATAAAGCATCCCAGGCACCTTAATATCCATCCCATATTTGAGTTCGCCAGTAACAATTTTGGGTATAAGCTTCGCCGGTTTTGACTTTCCGATGATCTGATGATCGCTCGCTTTTTTTAGCTCGACCCTAGCCGGGACCGGCAACCTGGCAGCTGACAAGGCCAATGCTCCGAAAGCGAGTTTCTTCGAAGTGTTCCTTTGAAACACATAATGTTTTTCAGCATAACACTGCTCCGGAGTTGTGTTCCATTGCTTTGCTGCGGCTGCGATGAGCATTTGCTTTACCGTCGCGCCCGCTTTGCGAAGCAGGTCCCATTGATAAATGATCGTGCAGCTTCCGCCGGTGTCATGCCCGCCATTCCGGTCATTCTGATAGCGCTGCATATCGGCGTTGGGGAAGTCGATCCTGACTTTTTCCCAATCTGCGCAAAGTTCTTCAGCCAGGATCTGCGCCATAGCCGTGGCGACGCCCTGTCCCATTTCGTGCTTTACAAATTGGAACAGGATATCGCCACTGGCGTCGATTCGTACAAAATCACCCAGGGCTGGGCTGGCCGCGCCGGGCGCAACCAGCTTTGTCTCCCAAGACCCGGCTATTAATTCCTGGAATGATAACAGCAATCCACCGGCGACGCCGGCCGAACGGATAAAATCTCTTCTTTCCATGGCTTTCAGGATTTACTATTCATAGTTGATGCAGTTTTAATGGCCTTGTGAATGCGCTGGTAAGTCCCGCAGCGACAAAGGTTGCCCGACATGGCCGTGGTAATTTCGCTGTCGGTCGGCCTGGCATTCCCGCGGAGCAGCGCAGCGGCGTTCATGATCTGACCGGCCTGACAGTAACCGCATTGCGGAACATCTTCCTGCTGCCAGGCAAGTTGCAGCGGGTGATCGCCTTTTTCGGACAAACCTTCTATGGTCGTGATCTTTTGGCTGCCTACTACCGAAACCGGCACCGAACACGAGCGGATTGCATTGCCATCCAAATGGACTGTGCAGGCACCACATTGACCGATTCCACAGCCATATTTGGTCCCGGTTAATCCCACAAAATCACGGATAGCCCACAGGAGCGGCATATCCGGGTCGACGTCGATGTTGACTTTACGCGTATTGATGTGTAGCTCTACTGTTGCCATATCTGCCATGTTTATGCACGGGCGTGCCATGTTTTATGCAAATCAATGCGAAACAGGCATTTAAAACCTGGCAATTGGACTAGCGTTTTAATTCCTGCGACAGAAACTTACTTTGCCTGACGAAAGGCGTTTGTCGGGCTGGGGTGGTTTGGCACGAAAACCGATCAGGATTGCATGATATCATGCTTTGTCAGCGCTTTGAGGGTTTCATTCTTGTAGTTTCGCCCGATCGGAATGGTGAATTCACTTACTTTAATGCTTTGCGGTGTAAAGGTCACGATCTGATCGAGCGGGACGATGAAGGAACGGTGAACGCGCTTGAATTTGGTTTCGGGAAGCTTTTGTTCCAGATAGCTGATCTTATTGTAAGAAATGATCTGGCCGTTGACCGTTTTCACCCGCACATAATCACGAAGGCTTTCGATATATAAAATGTCTTTCAAAAAAACCTTCACCATTTCCCGTTCCGCACGCAGGTAAATGTAGGATTCGTTGAAGTCGTGCAACAATTTGTATTCCGCTCCTGACTGAAATGCAGGCTCTTTAAATCCATATACTTTGCTGATGGCTTTGAAAAACCGCTCAAAAGTGATCGGTTTCAACAAATAGTCAACCACATCCAGATCGAAAGCTTCGATGGCATAATCCCGGTAAGCTGTTGTGAAAATGACCTTCGTTTTGACCGGCAATGACTTGATCAGATCTATACCGGTGATCTTGGGCATCTGAATGTCCAGGAAAAGCAGGTCAGCCGGCGTGCTATGGAGATATGTAAGTGCCTCCACGGCATTGGAACAGCATTTTGCCAGGTGGAGCCAGTCGACGCGCTCAATGTAGGAGGAGATCAGTTCAGTCGCCAGTGGCTCGTCGTCAATTACCAGGCAGTTCATTTTCGCTAATTTTTATTTTCAAAATGACCAGATAAGTCTCTTCGTTGATGATATTCAGTTCGTACCGATCCTTGTATATTAATTCCAGCCGCTTCCTGACATTCGCTAGCCCGATACCGCCCAATGCTTCGGTGGTGTAAGCCGAAGGGGATTGACTTTTACTATTTTCAACTTTGATAATGAGCTGGTTATCACTTATAAGAATATCAATATTGACCCAAACCTTACCAATATCGTTGCTAAAACCATGTTTAAAACTGTTCTCTACAAAAGGCAGGATCAGCAAAGGCGCAATCTGAATGTGGCTGATAGCATTGAAAACATTCAGCGAAACGTCCAGCCGGTCTTCGTAACGGATCTTTTCCAGTGTAATGTAGTTTTCAATGTAATCAATTTCCTTTTGCAGCGGCACAATCGTCTTGTTGCTGTCATGAAGCATATAGCTCAGCAGCTCTGAAAGCTTATGAACAATTTCAGGCGCCTTTTCCGACCTGGTAACCGTTAATGAGTACAGGTTGTTAAGTGTATTAAACAAAAAATGCGGATGGATCTGGGCCTTCAAAAGCTTCAATTCAGCTTCCAGTTTATCGTTTTTCAGCTGCTGTTTTTCCTGCTGGCTGCTGTACCACTGCTTTCCTACATGCAATACCACCACAATCGCCACCACCGAATAAACGCCAAACGTTTCGATAATGACTTTGGGCAGATACCAAACCGGCACGTCGAGCGCCTGCGGATAATATTTGGGGTAAATAAGGTGATAACTGACAACCCGCTGCATGAATCCAAAGAAAATGATAGACGCTAATAAATAGGCATAGAATCTGACCGGCCTGCTTTTGTCATGATACGCGGTCGTCATCAGATAGAGTGTAAAGTAGGTAGCCGCGATCTTGACCGGCATAGCAATGCCCGCGATCACAATGCGCGACAACGGATCAGCCTCGATGATGGAGGAGATTGGGCCGTCGTACAAATAGTAGGCGATCCAGAACAAAAGATGCCGTAACAACCTTTTGAATTGACCGTAACCTGTTGAGGAACTGAACATAGCCATATTACCCTTGAACCCTGCAAGATAACGCATTACGAAAATCCGTCAGGCTAAATTCGACGAACGACAATTTAGCCTGACGGAATCACAGCTATCACTGACTATTTCCTGCGACAGATAAATTCGCCGTTGCCAATCGGCACGGTGAGACAGTCAAACCTGGGATCTTTGAGCGCATTGTTGATCATGGGTTTCAAAGCCTGAAATTGGTCTGTTGCATTATCGGCCACGATCAAACCATTTCTGACCATCTTTCCCGCTATCGCATCGAAGCAGGGCTGATAGATTTTTTTCTCTGCGTCGAGGAAACAAAAAGCAATGTCGGCGAGGCGATCTACCTCTTTCAGGAAATCGTTGTGGATCAAATCAATGTGGTCTTCCAGCTGCGCAATCCGAAACGTCTCCCGGGCTAATGCGACTTTTTCCGCCGACACTTCGAATGTTTTTACTTTTCTGCCCGTTTCCTTCGCTGCAAAAGCCAGCCACAATGTGGAATAACCGGCGCTCGTACCAATTTCGATGATATCACCGGCGGGCGCATTGACCAGCAGCAACGATAAAAATTGTCCGGTTTCCCGTGTAATCTGCCTCAGACGCTGGTCCCGCCCGGTCCCGTCCGTGCGGTCTTGCCGGTCTATGGTTTCCAGCAAACGCATTCTTTCTTCAAGTTCCTCTGAAAATTCGCTGAACATACCCGATGTTATTGGTTTTGACAATATGCTTTAAATGCATTCAGAATTTTTGGCCAGCCCTGCTCCGAATCCATCGCCTCGGCATAGCCGGACGCACCGTCGCCGTGGTTTTCGAAATTACTGTGGATCAATGTAATATCGGTTGATTCATACGAGGACTCTGTAAAAAGGACGCTTACCAAACTCGCTTTGTCCGGATCCGGTTCAGGAATCCGCGTTGGGCTGATCTGCCAGGTGAAGCTTAATTTCACGCTTTGCTTAAATTCTGTGACCCTTCCCCAATCGCATCGAAAACCGAATGGTCCGATCTCGGTACACAAACCGTTGACCTGTGGGTTAATCCTGATCTCGACCAGCTTGTCCCCCGACCAGGTATATTGTTTGGGCCACCACGCATGGAGCTTGTAAATAAAATGCTCGAAGGCAGCATCAGGCCTTATGTCAACGGCGATTTTAGTTGTTATTTTCATGGTTTTATTGTCAAGTCTGTATATTCTTTATTTTGTGACAAATTATTTGATGAAGACACGATATTCTGGAAGGATTTGGAACTTCTGAAGTGATTCTTGTCAGCTGATGTTGAAGTGACCTTTCAAGAATGCGCATGTGCGTCCAGCAATTGCTGTTCTAGATTGCCTAATATGCATTGACCGAATTTACAGCCTGCTTTGCACCAGTAACTCTTCCGGCGACGGCATTCCACCGGCTGGGCTCGCATTCTCTTCCGGTCGTGAATTCTGCTCTTTTACTATCAACCATAATCCGTAAGTAAATCGGCACAGGCCCTTTTTGATAGTTTTTCGGCTTCTTCAAATAGAAAAGCAGACTGATCTTTGTTTTCATACCCTTTTTTAGGTTAAAAAGTTGAACAAAAGTAGTCTTGCAAGCCTAATCAGCACAAGATGTTTATGTGGTAAACAGGTTGTTATACTATACCAGGTTGTTATACAATGAGTTACAGCGATTCTGGTGAGTGAAATTTGCAGATTTGTTGAACTCACCGGATTACTCACCAAAAATTTGGGGAAAATTGAATATTTTGGGATAACCGGAAAAGAAAATAGCCTGCTAATCTGTTGATTAGCAGGCTTTTGATGCTCTTTGTTATTTCTTGAAGTGATCCCGCTGGGATTCGAACCGCCCGGCGGCCCGGCCAGGACCCATACATTAAAAGTGTAGGTCTAAAACAAAAAAAGCGCCCTTTTGAGGCGCCTTAGTGATCCCGCTGGGATTCGAACCCAGGACCCATACATTAAAAGTGTATTGCTCTACCAGCTGAGCTACGGAATCCTACTTGGTGATTTTTGACTGTTCAACCCCAGTTTTGCTTTTCTTGTAGAAGCCCCAGGACCCATACATTAAAAGCGGACGCCGCGCGGTGTCGGTTCGCCGACGCGATTGCTCTACCAGCTGAGCTACGGAATCGCTTTTGCAACTTTTTTAATTAATTGGATTTGCACGAGGCGTTTCCGTAATTGCGATGCAAAAGTAGAATTCTAAAAAGTATAATGCAAGCCCTGAGTAAGAAATACCTGTTATTTTGGATTTTTTTGGGAACCTTCCTGACTTCCAAAACAGCTTTATCAGCCAATAAAAAAGAGCTAAAAACGGCTGATTCTCTGTTCGCTATGGCCAGGTATCCGGAGTCGCTGGTGCTCTATAAAAAAAATTTCAGCGAGGACGAAAAAAATAACCAAAGCCTGCTGCTGAAACTTGCCTTTCTGGCCGAAAAGACCAATAACTACACGGACTGCCTCTTTTATCTTAGCAAACTTGCCCTCACAAATCCTTCCCGCCGACTTTTTGAAAAGATGGATAAGCTGGCGGCTGAGCAAAATCTAACCGGCTATGAATTCGATGATTACAACTATTTTATAATTTTTTATAGAAGATATGGTGATTACATTCCAATATTGCTTCTAACTTTGGGGACGTACATTGTCGTTATAATGGTGACAAAAGTTCGCAGGGGCGAGCCGATCCTGCAAATACATAAACTATCCATTGTCGTGTATCTGCTTGTATTACTGGGCATCCTCAATGTGCCTTCCCTTTACCGAACGTGCATCATTGTGAATGAAAACACATTTTTGAGGGACGAACCGTCGTCGGCGGCACTGGTAGTCGATCGGGTAGGAAAGGGGCATAAACTGACTATTGTGGGCTCCGTGGATCATTGGAACCGGGTGATATGGAACAACCGGATTGTGTATATACGCAAAAGTGACCTCTGGAATATTTAGCGAGGCGATGCGGGTATCATTTTTGTAACGAGATAAGTTTATATATATTTAAGGGTTAAATTTTTTTAAATTAATGATGTATGAAAAAGCCAATGAAACGTTTTTTACTATTGATCGCAGGAGTTGTAATGTTAGGTTTTGTGTCGTCTTGCAAAGAGGAAGGCCCTCACAAAGATGACATTGTGAAGTTCTCCGCAGTAATAAATAGTAGTGCTACTGTTCCAAAAGCTACTTCTGCTGGTCAGGGCACAGGTGTTTTTGAATACAACAAAAATACTATGGAGTTGAAATACAACATTAATTATCAAAATGTTACGCCAACTTCTGTGAATATTCACAGCGCTAACCCTTCCTGGGAAGCGGGTCCATTGTTGTTCACTTACCCGGCGACTGGTAACCAGGTTCAGGGAACGCAGAAGCTGAACACAGAACAACAAACCATGTTGATCCTGGGGATGCTTTATGTGAACATTCCTACTAAGGAGAACATTTACGGCGAAATTCGCGGACAGATCATCGCGGACAAATTTGAAGAGTAAAAATAGCATCAAGATCATATCAAAAAGGCTCGCAGCGAACACTGCGAGCCTTTTTTGTAATTTCTGCTAAGCTATTTCTTCTTCTTTTTCCTTTTTGCGGTCTCGTATTCCTCAACTTCTTTCATTAAGGATTTTAAATCGTCTTTCGTATCGGCTGTGAAGTCGATGGTTTGCGAGTAATCTGTTGAACTAATGTTGAGCACGTCGATAGGTTTGTCCAGGTAAGTTTGAATTTCTTCTAACATCGGCTTTTCTTCGGCGCTGCAAAATGAAACGGCGCGGCCTTTCTGTGTGCCACGACCTGTCCGCCCGACCCTGTGCACGTAATTTTCGGCCTGCTCGGGAAGGTCATAATTCACGACATAATCGACATTGGCGATGTCAATTCCCCTTGCGCTGACGTCCGTAGCGATCAGCACTTTTACATTGCCTTTCTTGAATTCGTTCAGTGCGGTGAGCCGGTCGGCTTGTTCCTTGTCTCCGTGAATGGTCAGGCTTTGGATCTCCATTCTTTCCAAAGCATTGAAAACCCTTTCGGCGCGCACTTTTGTACGAACGAAAACGAGGATCTTACTATCTGGATTTTCTTTGATAACACGTTCCAAAAAGAACCTTTTGTCATCCATCGCCACAAAAGCCACGGAATGCGTGATATTTTTTGCAACCCGGTCATTAGGAGAAATCTGAATGCGGATGGCATTTCTTACCAGCGAGTAGGCCAGTTTTTTGATCTTTTCATTGATCGTAGCTGAGAAAAACAGCGTTTGTCTGCTTTTTGGAAGAAACTTGATCAGGTCTTGAATGTCTTTGATAAATCCCAGATCCAGCATGTGATCCGCCTCATCGAGGATCAAAACTTCAATGCGATCGAGCTTAATGTGGCCCTGGCTTACCAGGTCAAACATTCTCCCTGGCGTGGAAACCAGCACGTCGATGCCTTTTTCCAATTGCGCGATCTGCGGACCTTGTTCTACGCCGCCGAAAACGCTGAATGCTTTTACCCTCGTATGCTGCGCAAGTTTGGCAAAAACCTCCGTAATCTGAATTGCCAGCTCACGGGTAGGAACCATTACTACACATTTAATACCTTCTGAGCGACTGGAAACCTTTTGTTTGTGTAGCTTATCAATAACCGGAATAGCAAACGCGGCAGTTTTTCCTGTGCCTGTCTGCGCAATAGCCAGCACATCCTCGCCCTTCATGATCGCAGGAATGGCCTTGAATTGAATGTCGGTCGGCTTTTTAAATCCGGCTGTGTCCAGGCTTCGTTTGATCTCAGGGGCAATGTGGTAATCTTCGAATTTCATAAAAATTGGATTGGTAAGGCGGCTAAAAACGGTCGCCGCCTTTTAAAAAACTCCTCAAAGATACGCCGTTATCCCAGACGTCACGATTAATTATTGTCGGGGCGGCGCACACGACGCACTCGCAAAGGGCCCGTCACAATTCCGTTTCCTCTTGCTTAAAGGCTTCCGCGATCAATTGTTTTTGTTGCTCGGTCAGATTTACAGGAATTTTTATGTCAAACGTAACATACAGATCTCCAAAGCTTTCTGCTTTTTTATAAACCGGAAAACCTTTGCCTTTTAATCTGACAACACTTCCGTTTTGCGTTTCCGGCTTGATCGGAAGCTTCACTTTCCCGCTCAGCGTTTCAATGACCAGCTCGCCACCCAGCAATGCTGTTTTAAGGTCCAGTTCCACTTTTTGATGAATATTATTGCCGTCCCGTCGTAATTTGTCGTCCGTGGCAATGTTGAATGTAATAAAAAGATCACCATTCTGACCTCCGTTTGAGCCCGGTCCGCCGTGGCCTGCTATCTTGATCGTTTGCCCGTTTTGAATGCCAGCCGGAACGGTAATGCGGATATTCTTGCCGTTTACAGTGATGGTTTTCTTTTGTGTCTGATAGGCTTCTTGTAGTGTCAGGTGTAATTCCGCCTGATAATCCTGCCCGCGCAATGTGCGTTGCCTTCCACCGCCAAAGCCACTTGCGGAGCCGAACATGGATTCGAAAAAGTCTGAAAAATCATTGCCGCCGGTTTGCCATTGTCCCTGCTGGCGTGCAGAATTGGCGCGGGACTGGCGCGCTCTTTCAAACTCATCACTATGCTGCCAGTCTTTTCCGTACTGGTCATATTTTTTCCGCTTTTCAGGATCACTCAGCACTTCATTTGCTTCATTCAGTTCCTGAAATTTTTTCTCGGCTTCCTTGTTGTCCGGATTGACATCGGGGTGATATTTCCTGGCCAGTTTCCGGTAAGCGTTCTTTATTTCCTTTTCCGGCGCATTTTTGTCTACGCCAAGGATCTGATAATAATCTACAAATGGCATAACTAAAAAATTAGATCGATTTAGGTTGATAGATACACATAAAAAATTGCGCTAACGTCATTTTCGTTCGAGCATTTTCAAATACAGGTCTTCTACTTTTTTTCTTGCCCATGGTGTTTTCCTTAAAAACTTCAAACTGGATTTTACACTCGGCTCAAATTGGAAACTATTAATATTTATGTGATAACCCATTTGTTCCCAGCCGTAATATTCAACCAGTTCATTCAAAATTGCTTCCAGGGTTTTGCCGTGAAGCGGATTATTGGGTTGTCCTTCCATGTTTTAAAAAGAATGTTGCCTTTGTTTTAAAGTAGATTTATCCAATTAAATAATTATTATGCTTGACGATTAGTTCAAACATTAAATCCTGCTTATGGATCAGATAAAATGGGGCATCATTGGCTGCGGCAATGTTACCGAAGTCAAAAGCGGCCCGGCTTTTAACAAAGTTGCCAATTCCAGCCTGGTTGCCGTGATGCGCCGTGATGCTGAAAAAGCGGCAGATTATGCACAGCGTCACAATGTTCCTAAGTGGTATGCCAATGCTGACGAGCTCATAAACGATCCGGAAATTAACGCGATATACATCGCAACGCCGCCAGACGCACATGAAGAACTGGCAGTAAAAGCTATGAAGGTAGGAAAGCCTGTTTACATCGAAAAACCCATGGCGCTTGATGGCGCGGAATGTGACCGGATCAATGCATTCAGCAGAGAAAGCGGCGTTCCGGTTTTCGTTGCATTTTACCGCCGGTCACTTGACTATTTTTTGAAAGTCAAAGAACTCGTTGAGAGTAACGTTATTGGCGACGTGAGATTTGTGAACATTTGCTTACAATGGCAGCCTTATGAAGAAGAAACCGGCCCTGATCCGAAGCCCCGCTGGCGGGTCGATCCCAAAATTTCAGGCGGCGGGCATTTTCATGATTTGGCTTCACATCAGTTCGACCTGCTTGAATTTGTGTTTGGCCCCGTAAAATATGCGTCGGGAATTGCGCGTAACCAGGCGGGATTGTATGAGGCCGACGACATTGTAGTGGCCAATTACGAGTTTGAATCGGGTGTTTTAGGCAACGGGAGCTGGTGCTACACCATTAATAAGGAACAACGCGAGGATCAGGCGCAGATCATCGGCTCCAAAGGCAGGATCACTTTTTCGTTTTTTGAAAAATTTGACATTAAAGTCGAAACGGAATCAGGAACCGAGACTTTCAACATTCCTTATCCGCAACATGTGCAACAGCCTTTAATCGATTCGATTGTGAAAGAGTTGCGTGGGGAAGGCAAATGTCCAAGCACCGGAGAGTCGGGCGCGAGAGCTAACCATATCATGGACTGGATTACAAAAAAGTAATTTTTTTATAGTTTTACAGTTATTCAATCATCTTAAACTCAAAAATTCAATAGTCATGGCCAAAGGTAAAAATCTTGATAAGGGAAGCACTAAAAAGGAGCCTGAAAAGAACCTGAAAGAGAAACGTGCTGAAAAAAAGGCAAAAAAAGATAGTAAGAAGGACTACTAGCAAAATGCTCCCTCACTTGTCAGCCTGACCGGACCGGGCCGCCGGGCGGTCGAAGGCGTGTTACCGGGGAGTAGCGCGCCTTCGACCGCCCGGCGGCCCGGTCCGCTCAGGCTGACTAGGTCTCAATAAATCTCCCGGATCGTCTTGTATTTGGCGAGCCTTTTTTTTCGATCGGACAATTTTAAAATTAAAAATATGAATATGTGAGTGCAGTCATTTTGCGCAAGTTTCAGGTTGGGCAACTGCGGATAGGAAGCCAATTTTGTATAACAAATTATTAATCCAATGAACCAGGAAACTTATAATTACGACAAAATTGCAAAAGCCATCGAATTTATCGTTGCCAACGCAAAAGACCAGCCTTCTTTATTCGAAGTAGCTGAGGAAGTGAGCATTAGCCAGTTTCATTTCCAGCGTGTTTTTACAGAATGGGCAGGTGTAAGCCCTAAAAAATTCCTTCAATTTATCACTGCGGGTTACCTTAAAGAAAAGATCCGGGAATCTTCAAATTTGGTTGAGCTGGCCGAACTCGCGGGTCTGTCGAGCCAGAGCAGGGTTTACGATCATTTTATCAGCATCGAGGCGGTCACACCACAGGAATTCAAAACTTCGGGCAAAGGACTGGATATCAGCTATGGCATTCACCCCTCACCATTCGGCGACTGTTTTATCGCGGTAACGGACCGCGGAATTTGCGCAATGGCGTTTATTGATGAGACCGGACGGGAAGCAGAACTGATCGCGTTGGCAAAGAAATGGCATTACGCCAACATCCGGCATGATCAGGTTTTAACTGAAAGTTTTGTGAACCGCATTTTCCAGCCCGCTTCGGGATCATTGGAAAAATTGCCCATTCTTGTTCAGGGGACCAATTTCCAGCTCAAAGTATGGGAAGCATTGCTCAGCATCCCAAAAGGCGCGGTGACCACTTACCAGCAAATTGCCCAAAGCATCGGACACCCGGCCGCCGTTAGGGCGGTAGGAAGTGCGGTTGGCGACAATCCGATCGCCTATCTCATCCCATGCCACCGCGTGATACGCAAGGAAGGTTTACTGGGAGAATATCGCTGGGGAAGTTTGCGTAAAAAAGCATTGATAGGGTGGGAGGCGGCCCGCTCAGCCTGATACGCCGTTTTTTGCCCTGTATTTTCCCGAAAATCACTCTTTTGAGGAATAATTTTCACAGTAATGAATGCATTGTAAATAGAATAATTGTGATGACGGCTAGTCGTAATTAACTAGTAATAAGTGAGGAAATGTGAATTACAATGCGATTTTTCTGCTATGGACTGATATTGGCAATGCAGATTGCATTATTAAATCAGTAACCATTATTAGTTATGAAAAAGCAAGTATTTAGATCGTTGGCTGCGGCGGCATTTTTCCTGACCATCAGCTCTGTGGGTTATGCCCAGTTTTCACTTGGTTTGCAAGGCGGCATCGCCAAGTCCAATGTGGAAGATTCTAAAACCGTCGCGGGCGGCGGCGTGAATTTAAGAGTTTTTACGTCTCCCAATTTTGCGTTTGGTGTTGCCGGGAAGATCTATGCCGATGGAAGTGATTATACAATAGCCGGGCAAACGCTCAGCTCAACCGGCCGGTTAATGCCTGTAACAGGAACGGTTGATTACTTTTTTACCGAAGGCGTGATCAGACCATACATTGGTGGGGACGCAGGTGTTTATTTCTCAAAGTATGACGCCAAATTCAACGGCAATACAATCGTTGAATCCTCCAAGCACAGCAACTTTGGTGCGGCGCCACGGGCAGGTTTGATCTTTGCTTTTGGAAACGTAGGTATTCAGGTTGAAGGGATTTACCACTTCGTTTTTGGTAATAAAAACCATGATACAACCACGGGATCTGCCAACAACATTGATTTTGAATCAACTTCTAATTTCGGTGGGGTTAATGTCGGTGTGATCTTCGGGTTGGGTGGAAAGTAAATTCCTGATCAATCAAATATGTCGCAAAACGCGCTCATTGAGCGCGTTTTTTTGTTACTAAGTAATTCTGCGGCTAACTTGCTGCCCTATGCCAACTCCGCTGCCACCGATCCAAATGTCTTCTTTTCAGGAACAGGTCTGTAAATGGCTGACTGAAACGCGATTGCAGTTCGAAGTGACGCATCTTGAATATTTTACAACGCGGATTGCTGTTTTAAGGGACAAGGCTCCGACATTGACCCTTGCGCTGATTTCGCTAGAAAACTGGCTTGAAGCGGGTTCTCCTGACAGGTGGCAAGATGAAATAAATGCGATGCGCGCAACGCGGGAAAAAAGTTTAAAATGTGTTGTAATATGGGAAGATTATTGGATTAGAAAGGAGTCAATCGTCAAATCCAGGCTGAATGCAATGCTCGGGAATTCGCAAAAGATAGCGGCCAGGTTAACGCAAGTCCGACGGATCGATCAGGAAAGTTCCGTGCAGTTTTTGGAGAAAAATCATCTCAATGGTTCTGTAACTTCAAAAACCAGATACGGGTTATTTTTACCAAAACGTTATTTCCGGGTTTTGAACGAGGCTTTTGAATATGACCGCCAATTGGAAGAGTTACTCGTAGCAGTTTCCACATTCAGTGCGCCGCGCGTATTCACTCGCGATGATGGACCATTCAGGTCTTTTGAAATGTTGCGTTTTGCGAGCTTACTGCATACCAATGTTTCCGGAGGTCTGGATAAATTGTTAACAGCATTTGCAAGAGAGAAAAATCCGGACGATATCATGACTTATGCCGATCTGGAATGGTCAGATGGAGCTGGTTATGCGAAGCTCGGGTTTGAAAGGATTTCAGAAACGCCGCCTATGCCAGTTTATTTGTCAAAAAATGAAATGATGAGGTCGACAAAGCGAACTGCTGATGACATCGCTATCTATAATGCAGGCAGTACTAAGTTTGTGAAGACGTATAAATCGCCGAACTGAATGTCTGACACGAAAGCCACCGTTCCGCTGCTCGTCATATTGGGGCCTACCGCTTCCGGCAAAACACATTTGGCGGTGAAAGTGGCGGCCATGTTAGGGGGTGAGATCATTAGCGCAGATTCCCGGCAGGTTTACCGTGATATGGACATCGGGACAGGAAAGGATCTTGCTGAGTATGAGTCGGATGGCAGAAAGATCCGATATCATTTGATAGACATTCGGGACGCGGGCGAACAATACAATGTAAATGAGTTTCAAAAGGATTTTGAAACCGCATATGAAAAGGTCGGAGCCCACGAAAATGTACCTATTCTCTGCGGAGGAACGGGTTTTTATATTCTTTCGTTGCTTAAAGGTCATGCATATGCATCCATTCCCGTGAATGTGACACTTCGCTCAGAGCTGGAAGACATTCCTAAAGAATTGTTACTGGCGCGATTTGGAAGTTATGATACGGCTTATCAGCACATCGCGGACACGTCAACTCGGAAAAGATTGATCAGGGCCATTGAAATATCGGAATTCCTCACGCATCAAGCAGGCACTGAAACATTCCCGAACAAGCAGCCTTATCCATACATTGTTTTTGGGTTGAATCCTGCGGTCGAAATCCGGCGCGAACGGATCAGTAACCGGCTGGCGACGAGATTAAAAAGTGGTCTGATTGATGAAGTAGAAGGTTTGCTGGCGCGCGGGCTTACAGCTGAGCAATTGATTTACTATGGTCTGGAATACAAATGGATCACCCTTTATCTCACTGGTGAGCTGCCATACGAGGAAATGGTCACACGCCTGGAAACGGAGATCCATCGGTTTGCAAAGCGGCAGATGACCTTTTTCAGGAAAATGGAAAAAGATGGAATTGATATCCATTGGCTTGATAATGAAAATAATGCTGAGCAACAGGCGCAGATGATAACATTGAAATATCAGCAGTTTTTACAAAACAACTCAGAGTAATTTACCCTAAAAGACGTCACATAAAATGAATAAAAAAGTTAGCAGCCTTTTGCTGCTTTTGGTCCTGAGTGTTACCGACGCCTATTTGCTTGCACATCCCAATCTTATCGGAAAGCTCGGTGTGATGGTGTATAAGCACGTTTACATACGCAATTTTCCACGAGCATTATTGACGGTCTTGCTTGTAGTAGGGATTTCGCTGGCTATCTGTGAACTGATCAGGCTATTTGCAGACCGCAAACCGGCAACCATATTTTACAGCTGGTTACTGGGGATCGCGGTGTTTTGGTTTGGCTATGTTTATCTCACATTTTCAACCTTCTCATACAGGATCACAGGGAAGGCATTTATTTACGGTGCGCATCTGTTGCCAGTCATTCTGGCGGGATTGTTTGGAAGATATCTGATCAAGCAAATACTTAGCAAACCGAGGTATGTGGAGGTTGATCCGAAAGAAAATGTGTCAAGGGACACACCGTCCTGAGGCGGGTCAAACGGAAGTTTTTTTACATTTTTTGCACTCAATAGAATATTATTATAATTACTTAAAATTGTGAAATATTATTGCCTGAGTCCCGATTTTTCACAAATAAAACATGGATAATAATAGAAAGTACACAGTTTTTTAGGATATTGCGGCTTGTGTCGAATCGGGAAATGGTTACTCTCGCGTTCAATTAACACAAAATTAATTTGTTGGATAAGTAAATCAGCAGCACAGAAAATCTTTGGATTGAATTGGCCTGATTTGTCTTTATCTTGTCATTAACCTTTTTAATTTTATTCTCATTAATATGTCCCAAATAGCTGAATTAACCCTTGAAGGTAAAAAGTACGAGTTCCCCATTATTGAAGGAAGTGAACAGGAGAAAGCGATAGATATTGCCAAGTTACGTGACCAGACAGGGTATATTACAATTGATGCAGGTTATAAAAATACAGGTGCTACAAAAAGCGCTATAACATTTCTGGATGGAGAAGAGGGGATACTGAATTACCGAGGTTATTCAATTGAGGATCTGGCTGAAAAGTCGTCATTTTTGGAAGTGGCTTACCTGCTTATTTACGGAGAGCTTCCTACTGAAAAACAATTTGCGGATTTCGAGCACGCGATCAGAACGCACACCCTTGTGAACGAGGACATGCGCAAGATATTTGAAGGGTTTCCCGTGAATGCGCATCCTATGGGCGTGCTTTCTTCACTGGTGAGCGCGATGAGTGCTTTTTATCCTGAAACTTTTGATACAAATACAGAGGAAATTACGGAACTTCATATCATTCGTTTGCTCTCCAAATTGCCAACTATTGCAACGTGGTCTTACAAAAAGTCGCAGGGGCATCCGGTAAATTATCCGCAGAATGACCTGGATTATTGTTCCAATTTCCTGAATATGATGTTTTCGTTACCCGTAGCGAAATACAATGTTGATCCCGTTGTTTCTGCAGCATTGAACAAATTACTGATTTTACATGCAGATCACGAACAAAACTGTTCTACTTCTACGGTAAGGCTTGTTGGTTCTTCTCACGCGAACATTTACTCTTCGATTTCATCCGGGATAAGCGCACTTTGGGGCCCGCTTCACGGTGGTGCAAACCAGGAAGTGATCGAAATGCTGGAAGCCATTAAAAACGACGGTGGCGACACGCAGAAATACATTAATATGGCCAAAGACAAATCAAGCGGCTTCCGTTTGTTTGGTTTTGGACACCGTGTTTACAAGAACTTCGATCCGCGCGCCCGCATTATCAAAAAGGCAGCAGACGATGTTTTGAACAAACTGGGAATTAATGATCCTGTTTTGGAAATTGCACAGAAACTGGAAAAAGCAGCTTTGGAAGATGAGTATTTTGTATCAAGAAAGCTTTATCCAAATGTGGATTTCTATTCCGGCATCATTTACCGTGCGCTGGGAATTCCGACCAACATGTTTACAGTAATGTTCGCTATTGGCCGTCTTCCCGGATGGATTGCACAGTGGAAAGAAATGCGCGCCAACAAAGAACCGATCGGTCGTCCGCGCCAGATTTATACAGGCGCTCCTAAGAGAGAGTTTGTTCCAATGAGCGAACGCTAGTCAATTTAAAAATAACACTTTCAATATCAAGAGATTGCTTGTAAATAGCAGTCTCTTTTTTGTTAAATAAAAAACAATGTTAATAAAGCAAAAACACCTCGAAGGCATCCTTTCCGGCAACATTACGCTGGCTTTTCGCAAATGGAAGAACTTGTCTGTTAAGAAGGACAGCCTGCTTAAAACGAGTATCGGGGTGGTGAAGATTACCGATATAACCGAGACTGACTTAGCTCAAATTTCCGAAGAAGACGCAAAGCAAGCCGGATATGATCATGTGCAGGCTTTGACCAGCGAATTAGAAAAAACGGTGAACGGTGTCGTTTACAAAATCCAGCTGAGTTACCACCAGCCGGATCCGCGCATTGACCTGCGACAAAAAAAGCAGATCAGCGAAGAGGAGCTGGGAGAGTTGAAAGACAAGTTATTGAAGCTGGATAAATTCAGCAACCAGGGAAAGTGGACTACGAAAGTGTTGAACGCCATCCAGGAGAACCCAAGATTGCCCGCGGCGGAGCTTGCGCCCAAGGTCAATAAGGAAAAGGAATGGCTCAAAGTGAATATCAGAAAGCTAAAAAACCTGGGTCTGACGATCAGTCATGAACCAGGTTATACACTTTCGCCACTTGGCGAATATGTTTTGAAGATGCTTCCTGAGAAGCCGCAAAAAAATTCAGGGATATAATCGCTCAATTTCCCAGCTGCCTTCATTCGATTGTTCATACACAAGCCGGTCGTGAAGGCGGCTTCGTCTTCCCTGCCAGAATTCGAAATAATGCGGAATTACCCGGTAACCACCCCAATGCGGAGGACGTGGCACTTCTGAACCTGCAAATTGCTCTTCCAATAGCCTGGTTCGTTCTTCCAGTTCGGCCCGGTTCTCCAGATGCCGGCTTTGCGCCGATGCCCACGCTCCGATTTGGCTTCCGCGCGGCCTTACCGCAAAGTATTCAGCTGATTCCTGATCGGTCGTTTTCTCTACTTTTCCCTCTATACGAACCTGCCTTTCCAGCTCTTTCCAAAGAAAAGTAAGCGCCACAAATGGATTTGATTCTAATTCCTTTGCTTTTTTGCTTTCGTAATTGGTAAAGAACGTAAATCCCGTCTGATCCAGGTCTTTCAGAAGCACAATTCTGCCGGATGGACGGCCGTTTGAAACTGTGCTTAAATGCATGGCATTTGGCTCAATTACAGATGCAGAAAGCGCTTCATCAAACCATAATTTAAACTGTGTGAATGGATTAGGGTTCAAATCTTGCTCATGTAAACCCTTCAAATTATAATCCTGTCGTAATTTGGCAATATTATGGTCCATTGGATGCTAATATGTTCAATGTTAAGAAACCAAAAGTAGCCATTTCAGAGGAAAGATTATTAGATTTGTAATCCATAAGAGACGTACGTACGAAACCAGAATCACGATGGCACAAGAACAACAAGAAGGGGTCAAAAGCGAGGAGCGGGAAGACCTGACACAAAAGACTATTGACACCCTTGAGATTGATCTTAACAATGAGTTGACGGAAGAACATGAGGAGGAAGTGCCAGACGTGGATTATAGCCAACTGTCTAAGGAACAGCTTGTCAATATTTTGGAAAATGAGTTGGCGTCTATCACTGCGGAAGGTTCTAAACCCGCTGCACTGAAAAAAGCGGAATCTGTTGCGAGAGAAATCCGTCCGGTCCTTGATTCGATCAAACAAAAGGAAAAAGAAACTGCCCTGGCAGCATTTGTCGCTGAAAACGGCGGTGAAGAGGGGTTTGAATATAAATATGATGCAGAAACCCAGAAAATAGACTCGTTAAGCCGCGAGATCCGTGGTTTGAAAAACAGCTATTACCAGGGTCAGGAAAAAGAGAAGGAAAAGAATTTCAATGTTAAAACGACCCTTCTGCAGCGTCTGCGTACATTACTGGAAGACGAAGGCAACCGGGAAACCGATGCTTCCGGGCTGAAATCGAGCTGGGAAGAGTTCAAGAAGATCCAGGACGAGTGGAAACAAGCCGGCAACATTGCTTCACCGCACAACGGCACGCTCTGGGCAACGTATAATGCGTTGATCGACCGCTATTTCAGCAACCGCAACATTTATTTTGAGTTAAAGGAGCTGGACAGACGCCGGAACTCGGAGCTTAAAGCGGAACTGTGTGAAAAAGTGGAGGAATTAGGCAAATCACTGGAAACGCGCCCGATGACGCGTGAGATCCTGAATGAGGCCAACCATATTTTTGAAGAATACAAACATCTTGGCCCTGCTCCGAAAGAAGACCAGGAAAAGTTGTGGCAGCGGTTTAAAGAGGCGTTGGATGTGCTTTATGACGCACAACGCGGTCAATTCGCCGAGCAGAAAAAGTCGATGCAGGAAAATTACGAGCAGAAGCTTAAAATCTACGAAGCAATAACGCCTTTCACTACCTACAATTCCGGCAGCATTAAGGAATGGAATGCCAAGACAAAGGAAATAATGGCTTTTCAGGACCAGTGGGTTGCATTGAAAGGCATCATGCCGCGTGAGGAAGGCAAGGACCTCAGCAAGAAATTCTGGGCAGCGCTGAAAACTTTCTTTAATAATAAAGGCGAGTTTTTCCGTCAGCTTGAATCGAAACGCGAACAGAACCTGGAAATGAAAAACCAGCTTTGTCTGGAAGCCGAGGCTATTTTGGAAACAGGCGAAGACAATCCTTCGACCACACAAAAGATCATTGAGCTGCAAAAAAGGTGGAAAGGCATTGGTCAGGTTCCTGAGAAATTTAAAGACACCATTTACGACCGTTTCAAAAAGGCCTGTGACGCATATTTTGACCAAAAACGCGCCAAAAACAAAGAGGTTGAAGAAGAATTTGAAAACAACCTGAAAAAGAAAACGGATCTGATCGAGAGGATCGAAGCCGCTGCGAACAATAAAGACGAGTCGACATTGAACCTGCTAAGCGCATTCAAGAGTGAATGGACGTCTGTCGGATTTGTTCCTAAAAAGGACATGCAGGCGATTCAGAAACGCTACATTGCCGCAATCAACACGTATGTGAGCGCGATTGGGCAGCTTTCAAGCAAGGAGAAAGAGCAGGCGGTTTTGGAAAGCGAGGTGGAATTGGTGCGGGACGGGGAGAGCAGTCGTAATTTGTATAGAAAAGAAAGCGATATCCGCCGGAAGATCACGCAACTGGAAAACGACATTGCGCTTTGGCAGAACAATATTGAGTTTTTTGCCAAATCAAAAACTTCGGATCGTTTGAAAGCAGAATTTGAAAGGAAGATAAATAGTGCGTTGAGCCAGCTGAATGACTTGAAACACCAACTATCTATCATTCAGGAAGCTATATAATTTTTGAAAAAAAGTTCAAAAATATTAGCGTCAAAACTTGCGCTGTATAGCCTTTCCTACTACTTTTGCACCATGATAACGGAATAACAAACGCTATCAGAAAGTAAAAAAGAGGCCTCCATAGCTCAGCTGGTAGAGCAACTGACTTGTAATCAGTAGGTCGTTGGTTCGATCCCGACTGGGGGCTCTTGAAAATCAAGCACTTATAAGGTAAAACTTGTAAGTGCTTTTTTATTTGCAAACAATTTGCAAACATTTTCATAGATGTAAGGATCTGCCTGAAACCCATATATAATCCATCACCATTCAACTAGTGCAGTTTAACCTGCCAGTTAAAGCATTAAAGGGAAGAGTAATCGGAGGAGCCCAGAGTTTTGAGTTACAACCGTTTTCACATACACCCAGAAAAAAAATGGGAAGAAAATGCAATATCCTACGGGCCTGTTACCTAATTGCTATAAGTAGAATATCTTGGGAATAAACCGACCTAGCTGAATTCTGCTTTCACTGTCAAAAGGCTATCATGTAGTATTTCGGACAACCCACTGATCTTGCAGCTAAGGTATGGGAGAATGTGTAAGTCTCTAAATCAGTTCATCATTCTAAACTCACTCGGAGTAATACCCACTTTTTGTTTAAAGAAGCGGGTAAAATGTTGCGGATATTTGAATCCAAGCTCGTAAGCGACTTCATTAACTGACTTATCGGGGTCAAACATCTTTTCTTTGGCTTCATCGATTAACCGCAACTGGATAAACTCTATGGCAGTTTTGCCAGTCTCTTTTTTTATTAGATCTCCAAAGTACTTCGTCGAAACATTCAGTCGTTGAGCGCAATAGCTGACTGTCGGCAGACCTGAGGCCGTTAACTGTTCGGATTGAAAATATGCATCCAGTACATTTTCAAATTTTGCGATGATTCCTGTGTTGACGTGCTGCCTTGTGATGAACTGACGATCATAAAACCGCATACAATAATCCAATAGCAGCTCAATTGTGCTTGCTATCAGCTTTTTGCTGTACCTATCAATGGGTCTGTGAAGTTCTATGTTGATCTTTGAAAAGCAATCCAGAACAACTTGCCGCTCAACTTCCGAAACATGTAAAGCCTCGTTGACATCATAGGAGAAAAACGTGTAATCCTTGATATGTTGGCCAATAGCAGTGCCGCGAATCAGGTCCGGATGAAATAACAAGGCATGGCCTGAGGGTTGATAATATTCGGGGTCTTCTTCAATACTTACGACTTGGCCGGGCGCAATAAATATCAATGTCCCCTCCTGGTAATCATACTGACGTCTTCCGTAACGGATCCTGCAACTCTGATCATTTTTAAAGAAAACAAGGTAAAACCCGAACTGTAAAGATGACACCTGCGTGTCCTTTTGTTTTGGAGTGCTGTTTGAAAAGTCAATTACACTTACCAGCGGATGAAGTGTAGGCTGGTCAGCAATCACATTGTATTCGCTGACGGTATCAAGAAACTTAACTGTTTTCATGTCAGGTGTCGTCTATATTCCTACTCAAAGCTATCATCTTCAAATACTAATTTCCAGCCATTCTAAATGAAACTGGAAAATGGGTAGTATTATCAGTAATCCAGGTAACCGCCTCATTTTCATATGTGGCTAATTTTGCACTGTCAACCCTGACTTAGGATTGACACTATCTACTTTATATAAAACCGCACCATGAAACAGATCATCCTGCTAATTACTCTCTTATCAATTTTTCAATTTTCTTCCAACGCACAAACCATGGACTATACAAACGAATTAAAAGAGCGGGCCTTGCTAAAAGAACTCGTCGATACATTCTCTAATCTGGCAGACACAAAGGAAGTTCATGCTCAGGTGCAGCTTTTCACGCCTAATGCAACATCAGAGACTTTTGTCAACGGCAGCTCGGTTTCCAAACTAACCGGCCGCGAAGAACTTGAAAAAGCATTTGGCGCTTTTCTAGCAAAATTTGAAACCGTTTACCATTTCAATGGCCAGCAAATATTCACCCTGAATGGTGATAAAGCATTAGGCACTTCTTACTGCATGGTGACATTGATCGGCACTGAAAATGGCAGAAAAATGAAAACGACGATTGGCGTAATCTATCAGGACGAATTTGTGCATGATAACGATAAATGGTTGATCGCTAAAAGGAAAGCAAACTTCAACTGGCAGGATAAGCAGCCTTTAAGTCAATAATTAGCCAGCACTAAGTTTAACACCTTTAATATCCTGATACGGTAAAATTGGTAGGGCTGGCAGTAATTGATATAATCTTTTAGAGATGTATAGTGCTGACTTTTGTACTATGAACAATATTTTTTGGATCGTGCTCTTGCTGGGTAGCATGGACGGTTCAACGCTTACTGAAAAAAAGATAATGCAGCAAAACACAACCAATGACCAAGCCGCGGTGCTTGATACAGTTAGGAAATTAGCTCAGCTTATGATTGCCCGAGATACGGCAGCAATGAACAATATTCTGGACGAGCATTATACACTGACCCACATGACAGGATATGTGCAGTCCAAATCAGAATGGTTCGGTGAAGTGCAGAAAGAAACCATGAAGTATTATTCTGCTCAGGAAGTCAGTCATAGTGTAAAAGTTACCGGAAACCAAGCCGAAGTAACGGTACAAAACAGGGTTGATGCCCGCATTTGGGGCAGCCGCAATACATGGCGTTTGCAGCAAAAAGTCCAACTGGAAAAGCGCAATGGAAAATGGATCATCTTGAAATCCGTTGCATCCACCTTTTAAAGGCGTAAAATTAATTTAATGACCTTTTTTTAAATCAGCAAGCTGGAAATGTTAATCCGGCTTGCTGATTCCCAGGTTTTCGTTTTGATGCAAAGCAGGATTCGCCACGATCTCTGCCACAAATGAAGCAATACTTTTTCGTGAAATAGCGCTGCCTGATTCAGGTTCGCCTTTTTGGGTTAGTGCATAGTCGATCTCATCACCAGTGGTAAACCAATCTGGTCTCAGGATAGTGTAGATAAGTCCCGAGTTTTCAACTAAGTCTGCTAATTTTCTATACGGCGCCAGAACCGGACGTAAAGGGTTTTGGTAAATGCCAATAGAGCTGATGGCGATAATGCGCTGTACCCCCGTTTCCTGCATTGCTTTAACAATATTGCCCCCCATCGTTTCCAGCTCACCTGCCAGGTTTACGTAGACAATGTCTTGTCCGCTGATTGCCTGGCGTACGCTGTGGAAATCCATAGCATCGCCTTCAATAACGGCCGTCCCTACTTCTGCACCTTTGTGCAATCTGCGCCGGTTTCTAACAAATAATGTCAGTCGGGTATCATCAAGCGCTTTAATCGCGTTGATTACAAACCGGGCCAAGCTTCCGCTTGCCCCGATTATGATTACTTTTTTCATTTTTGTTTGTTAAAAGTTGCTACTGCCTTGTATTGACGATGTATATTCCTATTTGTTCACCTGCTGCGCCGACTGACCGCTGTAACGGTCGCCTACGATCGTAATCTTATTGAGATCCGCAGTTAATTGACTGAGCTCGTCTGGCGTAAATTGATAATCCATTGCCCAAAGGTTCTCCTGCAAATGAGCAAGCTTGGTCGTTCCAGGAATGGGCACAATCCAGGGCTTTTGTGCCAGCAGCCACGCCAATGCAACTTGCGCAGCAGAAAGTCCCCGCTGGTCGCCGAAGGTTTTAAGCGTATCGATCATCACCCAGTTTGCTTTTATCGCATCGGCCTGATACCGTGGAAGCGTTGGACGGTTGTCATTGGCCGGGTTGTATTTGGTATGCTCTGTAACGTATCCGGAAAGAAAACCGCGGCTCAATGGGCTATAAGGAACAAAACCAATCCCAAGCTCCTGGCAAGTCTTGATCACATCTTGTTCCGGCTGGCGCGTCATCAGAGAATACTCGCTTTGCAGGGCGGTCAGTGGCTGCACGGCGTGGGCTTTACGGATGGTTTCTGCATTAGCCTCGCTCATCCCAAAATGCTTAACTTTCCCTTCCTTGATCAAATCTTTCACCGTTCCAGCCACATCTTCAATAGGCACTTTCGGGTCAACGCGGTGCTGGTAAAGCAGGTCTATATAATCCGTTTTCAGTCTTTTCAGCGATTGCTCGACCACCTGCCGGACGTGTTTTGGATCGCTATTGGTCCCGGCCAGCTTTCCATCCTGAATGTTGAAGCCGAATTTAGTGCAGAGCACAATGTCCTTGCGTCTGCCACCCAGCGCCTCACCCACCAATTCCTCATTTCGGTAAGGGCCATATGCTTCCGCTGTATCAAAGAAAGTCACGCCCATATCCAATGCTTTTTGAATCAGCGACACCATATATTTTTTGTCCGGAATAAAGCTCCGGTGATAGCTCATCCCCATACACCCCAAGCCAATTGACGATACCTCTAACTTATTCGTACCCGTACCTAGTGTCCGCACTTTAAGTTTGGTGGCATCATTGACCGGTTGTGCATTTGACTGAACCGACGGCACAAAAAGTCCAGCACTCAGCGCCGTGGTTGCTTTGATAAAATTTCTCCTGTTTTCCATTTGCTGCTTTCGATGAATTGATGATGCAAATTTCATCGTCCCGGGCGAATCCAATAGGATACATATTACGGTTTGAATTACCATTATTACCGATTTGAAGACCTGTGCTTTTTGATAGTAGATGGACTGCTTAACTTTATGTCAGTAAACAATAAAAGATTATGGAAGATATTGTTAAGCTTGACACCGTTGCCGCATATAATAATCTGCGTAGTGTAAAAACACAGCATCCGCTGGTCACCCTTTTGGACTTGTCCAAGGCAGAACCCATGCCGGCAAAGACCTTTAATTTTGGTCTTTATGCAGTGTATTTGAAAGAGCTGGATTGCGGAGAATTGAAATATGGCCGCAGTCACTACGATTATCAGGAAGGAACGCTGGTCTTTATTGCGCCAGGCCAGGTGATGGGTGTGCAGCCTGGCGTAAAAACCTTTGAGCCAAAAGGCTGGGCACTGCTTTTCCACCCTGATCTCATTAAGGGAACATCTCTGGGAAGGCACATTCAAGATTACTCGTTTTTTTCCTACGATGTCAATGAAGCCTTACACGTTTCTGACAAAGAGAGACAGATCATCCTCGATCTTTTCAGCAAAATCCAGCATGAGCTCGATCAGTCAATCGACAAACACAGCCGCAAGCTGATTTCTGCTAATATCGAGCTGCTCCTGGATTACTGCACACGCTTTTATGACCGTCAGTTTATTACCCGCGATCATTCAAACAACAGCATTATCGAGCGCTTCGAAAGCGTTTTGAATGGCTATTATTCCTCAGAAAAACCTTACGAAAACGGTCTGCCGTCGGTAGCTTGGTGTGCGGCCGAGCTGAACCTTTCGGCTAATTATTTTGGTGATGTCATCAAAAAAGAAACCGGCAAGACGGCCCAGGAATACATTCAAGCCAAAGTAATTGATATTGCCAAAGAACGGATCTTTGATTTGGAAAAATCCGTGGCACAGGTGGCTTATGACCTTGGCTTCAAGTATCCGCAGCATTTTACACGGCTTTTCAAGCAACGTGTGGGCTGCACGCCAAATGAGTACAGGGTGCTAAACTAAAAATAGAATGTGACACCGAAATGATATGAAAAGTTGTTTTTTAATGTCGATCATAGTGCTGTTAGCGGTGCTTTCATGTTCGAGTAGTGGACAGCCGGAAGTCATCAAAGAGCCGACAATCGCTTTATCTGCTGGTAAGATCCTGATCGTATACCTTTCCCGTACAAAAAACACAAAGGCAGTTGCTGAAATGATCCACCAGACGGTGGGCGGCGGGCTGGTTGCACTGGAATTGCAAAACCCGTATCCAGCAGATTACAGGACGACGGTCGATCAGGTTGCACGGGAAAACGCGTCTGGATTTTTGCCGCCACTGGCGACCAGGATGAGTGTACCACCTTCAGAGATCAGTTTAGTTACAAAGCTGTGACGCGCCACGTAGGTCGTTATCTCTTTTTCAATTTTAAGCTTCTCACCGATGCGCCGCATGTATTTGTTGATTTGCTTAACGAGCTGTTGCACCGCCCTTTTCACTTTTAATGAATCCATACTTTCGTCCAGCACGGGGAAAATATAATTTTCATCAATAGGTTCATTGCCCCATTCCTCGATAATCTGTTTCATTCTAGGCAACAAGTGCACTTCTATCAGCGTACTCTCCCGGTTGGTCCTTTTTGTTTTTTCACGTACAAAAACGACACGGTCAGACTTAAGATTGGCATATTTAAGCCGTGCCATATCGGTTGGGTTCATTCCGTTCCCCATGTACATGAAGAGCCAATATGCCAGGTACCGTTGTTCGAACTGGTCAGGTCGATAGTTGATGATTTTACGCAGATCTTCATTAGACAAAGCGCGTTTAGAATTCTTCTTCGTGGGGATTACATACCGGCGAGGGCCAAATGGATACTCCTCCATTTTTTGTTTGTCGCTATCGATCATAATATTGACCACAGCACGTAGGTTCCGCAAATAAAATCCCACCGTAGTCAACGTGGCCCCATTGTCAACCATCCACTTCTCGTAGGCCCGCAGAAAACGGACATTGATGCTTCCCAAAGAAAGCTTCTTTTTTGCGTGAAACTTCTTAAAACTAGTGAGGGCATTTTCGTAGGTGATCGCCGTTCCTATTCTGTCTTCGGATTTCAATGAAGCGATCTTTTCTTCGATCGCTTCGAATACATCGTCCGAATCAGTAGAAGGCCGGTGAGCCGCCCGGTCCTCAAAAAGATCGAAGCTAAAAACCTTCATCTGGGCGATGATTTGATTGGCGTCATTGACGTGCTTATTCAGATCCTTACTTACTGCTAAAAGCTGCGCGTACTCCTTTGTCCCAATGTATTTTTTCGCCCGCAGAAGCTCACAATCACGCTGTCTTACAAAATCTTCCTCAGTCATATCCTGACCTGTCGGGTAGTACTTGGATTCACGGCGGTACGTAATTCGAAGTTTTACCGGATACAATCCTTCTTTTTTTGCAAACCTTTTATCCAGGATGAGTGCCAATTTCGGGGCTGATGCTACCATACTGCAAGATTTTACCGTCAAAAATTTGCAAACAATTTGCAAACATTTTCAATAAATATAGGTAAACAGTAGTAAACTAAAAAATAAAAAACATTGAAATTAGCTCGTATGGGCACTTTAACTTATAGGCATTTACCGCCATTTACCACTTTTCGCTGACTTGTAATCAGTAGGTCGTTGGTTCGATCCCGACTGGGGGCTCTTGAAAATGCGGTCCGCCGCTCCGAAAGCACTTAGCATTAATTTGCTAGGTGCTTTTTGCTTTACTTGCAATGAAAGTTGCAATAGTTTTTTTTGGAAGCTGTCTCGGCGGAGCTAGTTGTACGCAAGGCAATACAATCACATTCCCGTTTGTGAGCTCGCCAAGGATCAGGTCAATGTTACGGTCGCGCTAGGAAACTTTTCCGGAGACTTTTTTCCGGACAAACTCAACTTTCCGTAAACTTTTATTGGTCAAGTGCAAGATGTTGGCTTTGTTCTTTCCCAAATCTTGGTGCAAGGTTGAGACACGTAAATAAGCACTATTTCGGGGCAATTTATATAATTAGGTGAAAACCTAATTTTCGAATTTAGTCTTGGCTTTGGAATGTAATCGAATCCTTATCAAGCAACAATATTTTAGCAAGTCATAAGGATTACAGTAAATTAATGCTGATATTCTAGAATATCACCTGGTTGACAATCAAGTTCTTTACATAGTGATTCAAGTGTCGAAAATCTGATGGCTTTTCCTTTTCCATTTTTTAGTATAGAAATATTTGCCATAGTTATTCCTATCCGCTCTGATAATTCAGTAACTGACATTTTTCTTTTAGCCAACATAACATCAACGTTTACTATGATTGGCAGCAGTATAAGGCTTTACTTATTACTGGTGATCCAGCAAGTGGCTGGTCTTGCTTTTATTACGCTACACCTCAAGAATTGAAAATGGTCGCGGACCGCAAGATATCATGCGATAGTATGAAGCCTCCCTTTCTTCCAGCTGCTGGTCTGCATCTGGCGCAGATTGGTCAATACCATAATCGTCTTCGGTATTTTGCTGAAAATTGTCGTTGGCATTTCTGCCAGATGCGAGCGCCTTCTTGACCGCTTCATCCTTTACAGGAGTAGGATCGTTTTGATTTTTCGTTTCCATGATGGCCATTTTTATTAATGATGCGCGATATACATAAATATCGTTCCTGCGATTTTGCAGGAAGAATTACTCTTACAAACGTCGATTATTATTTGTCTTGAACAATGGCCGGTTTTGATCAATACTTTGCCGGATCTGGTGAGGGTTAGGGTAGGAAACGTCCATGAGCAGGTCATACTTGTCTTGTGAAAACACGTGCCAGATGTCACGCATGAGCAATTCGCCGTTGGCATAGTTTTTATTAAACATAGCCGATTTTCAACTTAAACCTTTGTATTTATGAAACTGCGGTTATTACTATTCGTTTTTATGTTTTCGGCCGCCATCGTGGCTTTCTCCGACCGTTTTGAAAAGGATTCTCCCGATAAGGCATTTGTGCTTGCTGCTGCTGACGGTGGAATGCTGGAAGTAAAGCTGGGAGAGCTGGCGACGAAAAATGCTTCCATGGCCAAATGCAAAGAATTTGGGGAAATGATGATTAAGGACCATACCAAGGTAAACGATGAGCTTAAAGCATTAGCAAGCAAAAAACAGATAGCCATTCCTGGCAAGCTGACCACGGCCAAACAGCAGATGTACGATAGCCTGTCTGCCCAGACCGGTGAGAAGTTTGATATGCTGTATATGAACATGATGATTGCCTCTCACGAAGAAACGATCGGGCTTTTTCAGACTGAGTCAAATAAAGGCAAGGATCCGGACTTTAAAAAGTGGGCGGACGCCAAAATCCCCGCTTTGAAGCACCATTTGGAAATGGCTAAGGGGCTGTTCCCGGCAGCGTCAAAAGGCACAGGCAACTAAGCAGATTACATTTTTTGTACCAATCATTCCGCTGCATGAACAAGGGCAACGCACTTTATTCACTGATACTAATGCTCAATGTCTTCGCCTGTGGCGGACGCAATACCTCGTCCAACGTGGAAGCGCCCGGAGAGGAAAAAACTGCGAAAGACAAAATACTGACTGCCGGTGCTAATGTCATGCAATCAGAAGCGCCGCTGAAGCAGTTTAGCACCTACCTGGACGGTTTTCATTTTTACAATGGGAACATGAAGGCCCAAATGGAAGCACATCATTATGTGAGCCAGCTTAATGAGGACATCTACCAAGCCATCATTTTTGACGGAAACGGCAAAGACGCAAAGATCATGGGGATAGAATATATTGTTACGGCGCGAGTGTTCGAAACGCTGACTACGGAAGAAAAGCGGCTTTGGCACAGTCACGGATTCGAAGTAAGTTCCGGCTCACTCATTGCGCCGGGCATTCCTGAATTGGCTGAACATGAACTGATGGAAAAGCTGATATCAACTTATGGAAAAACGATTCATACGTGGCATACGGACCAGGAAAGGACATTACCCGTCGGCGCGCCGATGATCATGATGGGATTCACAAAACAAGGGCAGCTGCATCAAAGGTTGTTGACAGACCGGGACAAAAGGTTTGGCATTTCCACAGAGAAGAAAAAAGTGAACCGACAAGATATTGTTATGCCAAACCCCGACCCGGATGCCAATGCCTGGGAAAAAGGACAAGTACGGCAATTGGTAATTTCAAGCAAGCCAGATTCGGCAATGCACAAGCGTCACTAAATGGACTTTCCGAAATAGAAATCTTATGAAAATTGGAGAGAAGCTACTTAAAAAGCTCACAAAAAAATACGGGCCGGAGCAGATGGTACATCAGAAATTTGAGCGTTACGACATCAGCTTTAAAACCGATGAAGAAGGTAATCCGGTATTATTGTTTATAGGTACCCGGCGAGAGGACGGCCAGATTAAAGGTGAACGGTTCGGCCGTGTTCTGATCCGCGACAAGGATGGTAAAATTTTGAAAGATCACTGGGATAACAAGGGAAAAAGCTGAGAACCTGTATAAAATACTTTGGCAGTGCAGTTTGGCTCACAGCTCTGATTCATCCGCTGGCACGGTATTTAGAAAAACAGCCCGACCTCTAGAAACAATATTTATAATTCATGGCAACTCAAACCACATTACCCAAAGAAACCAGGCGCTTGAAAATTCTCGTAATTGACGACAACCGGGATGCTGCCGACACCATCTCTATGATGCTTAGGTTGAAAGGGTACGAGACCCAAGCACGATACGACAGCCGGGAAGCAGTTGCGGCGGGAGAAGGGTTTCTACCTGATATTGCGATACTGGACATCGAAATGCCCTGGCTCGATGGTTACCAAATATGTAGATTGATCCGTCAGCAGCCCTGGGGACATGGGATGAAGATAATCGCATTGACGGGCAACGACCGACCAGAGGATTTTCGCAGTAGTGCCGAGGCAGGATTTGACTACCATTTACTTAAGCCAGTTGACCTGGCCCAACTTATGGAGCACATCGGAAACACGGTTTGAACATTTAGGATCCAGGGAAAACATTATGTTAGCAAATTTTAAGTAAGTGTTACTGTTAAATCATAATATTCATTTTGTACCCATCACAATTCAATGAAAAATCTTGTTTTCTCTACCAAAGTTGTTCTGGATGGAATGCCTGACGGCTTCTCCGGCAGATTTAAAATGTTGCATCTCGAGACCGGTCAGTTGTACAACTATCGGGTCCACATTCCCAAGCACATATATGTAGGTACCCAGATACCAGGTATGGGTAGCCGTGAAGAAGACCTAAAATGGTGGCAGTGCATGTTTTATTCATTGACCCGTTTCATCGAGGCGTTTAATTCCGAATACGGACACCTTCCTACGGATATAAATAAATATCAGGATCGCCGTTCTTATACGTCTGACTGCGAACCTTTTGGCAAGAAAATCATCTTTGTTGTCGATCCTCGCAGGCTCAGATCGTTAGAAGACAGTCAACTGGTAATTATAGATCATGCAGATGCGGTTCTAAGCCAGGCCTACTCTAAAACCTATGGCAAGAACGCGGAGGATGTGAAATCGAGTGGCGATTTTAGATAAAAAGTTGGATTTCAAGCTACAAACCGGCTTGCCATGAATATTGCCAACATACCCACGATTACCGTAGAAAATTCCTTCGCAATCTCATCCTGCTTTCCGCTTTTGAAATGCTCTGCAACTTTGGCGAGCAACATGGTCGTTTTTTCCAATGGTGCTTGCGAGAGCGGCGTGGGTGACGGACACTTGCGGGGAATTATCCGGTTCAATTGTTGTCTCTATATTTATACTTTAAAAAAAGCATGGCCACATTCAGGCAGATCGTAAAAATGTTCGTCGCTATAATCGGGACGTCCTTTTTGTCAATGCCATAATAAACCCACAGCGCATTTCCAGTAAGCAATACGACAAACATAACCGTGGAAACCTCACTGGCCTTTTTCTTTTTGATCGTGGTCACCAGCTGGGGTACTACCGCTGAGGATGTGCATATCCCGGCAACCAGGCCGAGCCCTTCTATAAAGTCCATTGGGTGATGTTTTTGAATGCTGAAACGAGTTGACTTTCAATTGGCAAATGGGTAGTAAATTCTCTTTAATCAATGATAAACGGATTGGCCTTTGGAAACCTGCTTCAACTGGTTGAATGCATCCACCAGCGCTTCGTAGGGCCGGAAGCCGGTCATAATCAAGCCTTTCCCTGATTTGGTAAAGGTTAAGGTAGGAAACCGGCCAATGCGGTTATAAGCAACCTGCCGCAGATCGCTACGAAATGCTTCGCGGCTCTGAGAGGCATCATAATCACCAACGAACCGGTCATAATCTAAAATTCCAGGATGAAGCAGGCTGGTGCCACGGGCCACTTCAAGCAACACATCTTTTTTTGAAATATTCAATGCGTCCACCATGACTGCTTTCCATACCGCCTGCATATAGCGTTCCGATGCTTCAAAACTTTGCAGACACGCTGTTTTAATAGCGATGCAGGCAGGATAGGAGGAGGATGGGGGTTCTTCCTGGCTCCATATCATATCATTTATTTTAGCGCCTGTCCGATGCTGCGCTTCCATCCAAATTGGGCCCATTTGCGCAGGCCTGCTCACGGCGTTGAACGGATCACTGTATTTAGTCCAGTCCGGGATCATTCCGCTGAGGCAATAGGAATAGGTGATCTGGTCTTTAAATTCTTCAATAAAGCGTTGCCAGTGGGGTTGAAGCGCCCAGCTCCAGCAACAGAGCGGATCGGTGTAAAAAACTATTTTTACCCGATCCGCCTGATGGTTTGATAATTCCAATTCAGCGATGATTATAGTTCATTGATAATTCCTCCTGATTTGTCATAAGTGCTCCATTGCGCATCGATCTCGGCGGTAGCACTCATAATTTCCTCACTGCGCTGCTTGCCAAGTTGCTCGTTCAGCGTTTGTACAGATTTTTGAGTACGGTCTGTTCCGGTTGGCTCCAGTGTGGTCAGTCCGTTTGTGTCTAGTACTTGCTGCAACGGATCTTCAATGTACTGCCATGTCTCACCCAGCTGTGTACTGTTGCCTTCGTTCCACGGTCCGCGCGCCTCCATTCCGCTGGACATGTTGTAATAAAGATTGCTGAAACGTGGGTCGCCTTGCAGGATACCAGGGGGAAAATTAGGCTGGATGGTTGCCAAAGCAGCCTCGAACATTTGATAATGAGCAATTTCGCGGGTCATCAGAAAGCTGAGCGTTTCCTTTACAGAAGGATCGTCCGTGAATTTCATCAGATACTCATAGACAATTTTTGCCCTGGACTCAGCAGCAATGTTTGAGCGCAGGTCAACGGTCAAATCGCCGTTTGCAGTTACGTAAGCAGCTGTCCAGGGTATACCGTTACTGTCTGTAAGTGCGGGGCTTCCTCCGGTCAATACACCAAAATGCGGATTGACGATGGCTTCATGGATGAAATCTTCCTTAGCGGCCTTGCCGTCCAGCAATTTCATGATCTCGGATTCCTCTGAGGCGTTTTTCAATTCGCCATTAACGCCGCCCAGCAGCATTTGAATGGTGGCGCCTACGATTTCAAGGTGGCTGAATTCTTCGGTAGCAATGTCCATGAGCAGGTCATACTTGTCGGGGTACGGATTCCTTGCGCTGAATGCCTGCACAAAATACTGCATGGCTGCTTTGAGCTCTCCATTGCTTCCGCCGAATTGTTCCAGCAGCAATCTTGCAAACTTAGGGTCGGGTTTGGAAACCCTGGCGTTGAATTGTAATTCCTTAACGTGGTAGAACATAGTATTTCTGGTTTAGTTGTTGAAATTTAAAAGCCGAGCCATCGTAAAAACACGTGCCAGAAGTCATGCATGGCAGTTCGCTGTTGGCATAATTTTTACTAGCCATAGCCGATTTTCAACTTAAACCTCTGTAATTTATTAAAGTGCAGTTCTTACTATTCACGTTTATGCTGCCGGCCGCCACCGTGGCTTTTGGGAATAATGTCCGATCGGATTGCAATAACATGGCATACTTGCAGCACCCAAGGAGAAATTTGGGGTAGCCTGGTTGGATTATATTTTGTTCTTTCAGACCGGTGTGGCCATCTGCTCACACACCTGAGCACAGTTGCGACAAGCTTGAGCGCACTCACGGCAATGATCCATACCCATTTGCGCATGCTGCTCACATTCCTGCGCGCAGGCGTAACAAGCGTCTGCACAAATCCGGCATAAATGTTCGCTGAACTGACTTCCCAGGCTCATCACTTCGGCGGCGCTACGACAGACGGCAGCACATTCAAGATCCAGCTGTATGCATCTGGCTAACTTTTCCGGACTTTCTTCTTTTAAACATTCAGTTGCACAATAGCTGCATGCCACCGCACAAGCTACACAAGCGTCAATACAGTCTTTAAATTGTTGATTTGCCATAATTTCCAAGGTTTAAAGCAGATTTTGATTTTATCAGATTGTGATCCTGCCACCAGTCACGGGCAGGGTTGCACCGGAAGCTGATAGCTTTTCCGATTGGGATTTTGATACAAAAACGATTCCAGAAGGAATTGCTTGAAAATAAAGTATCTATTAGGATATAATCGCCATCGCGTTGTACGGGTATGCTTTTTTTTGCAAAAATGCCTTTCTAGTACGTCAGATTAGAGGCTGCAAATTATTTATTTGTGTTGTTTCCATTCTAACTTGCCGGATTAATGTGGCATAAGCCTTTAAGATTGAAAACAACGCCTATGAAAAAGGACAAAACCGTCTTACTAGTAGATGACGACGAAGATGATCGTTTGCTGCTCTCTGATGCATTGACAGAGCTGATCGAAAACATCGAGGTTATCGAGATGGGTAGTGGGAAAGAATTGCTATCAATTTTGCTGTCTGGAGAAACTGAGCGAATTATACCTGATTTGATTTTATTGGATATGAATATGCCAGAACTGAATGGTCTGGAAATTCTCAGCAAGATTAAAGAGGATCGAAGTTTACGAGAGATCCCGACCGTTATGCTTTCCACTGCCTCGCATAAGGACCTGATCGCTCAGGCTTATCGCGCCGGCGTTAATGCTTTTATGGTTAAGCCTATCACTGCTTCCGAATATGAGATGGTTGCCAGTGCGGTCAACATTTGTTTCCTGAATAACCTTGCTCCGGGACACCTGGATGCTGTTTTCAAAAGCCACAAAGATTCAAACATTGTTGTCATTGAAGACAATGACGATCATTGGAACCTGTTGAACTTTTCTATTAAACAGAGTATGCCAAGAGTAAATATGATCCGGCTCCGGGACCAGCGAGGCGCAATGGAATATTTTGAAAGCAGCTTAAAAAGCGTAGATTCCTTGCCTGACATGATTCTTTTAGATCTCTACCTTCCTGTGAGAGATGCCGGGCTTGCCCTTTTGGAGCATATCCGATATCGTATCGAGATCAACAAACTTCCCCCAGTACCCATCATAGTCCTTAGTTATTCCGACAATAGGGAGGATGTGAAAGCGAGTTATGCAAGACAGGCCAATTCTTATATGATTAAACCTCTTGATCCAAACAACTGGCCGGTCTATTTCAAAAATCTTACCCATTTTTGGTCTAAAACAATCAGTCTTCCTAAACAGTGATTGCAATTTTTGAATACCATTTGCACCTCCTCCTTCCGAGTACCCGCAAAAAAAATGGTATATGGCAATATGACTAAGTTTACAGCCGGAAAAAGAGTTCGGAATCAAAATACTGAGCGTCCCAAATCCATAGCAGTCTGTAAGCAACTTTTACATTTCGTTAACCTTCTTTTACCGGTCATTAACAGACCAGAGGATACAAACTTTTAGCTTTGTTGGAAATCCATTCCGAACAAAACATCCATGAAAAGCCAACGCCTCTTTTTGATTCTTTCCTTTCTATTAGTTGTATTTCACATTCAGGCGGATGATCTGGACGATTTTATCCGGAGCCAAATGCAGAAGCGGCGTATTCCCGGTTTGTCCCTGGCTATCATTCAGGACGGAAAAATCTTGAAGGTTCAGTCATATGGATTTATTGATAAGGATGGAATGATGCCTGTCACGACGAGCACCTTGTTTCAGGCAGGCTCGGTTAGTAAATCGGTTGCGGCGATGGGCGCTCTGTATCTTGTTGAACAGAATAAACTTCTTCTGGATGAGGATGTTAATGTAAAACTGAAAAGTTGGAGAGTTCCTGATAATGAATTTACAACTGACAAAAAGGTGACATTGCGCGGCATACTCAGTCATACCACCGGTCTTACCGTGCACGGATTCCCGGGATACGCAGTAGGCGCGAAGATCCCTTCGGTCGTTCAGATTCTGGATGGGACAGCGCCGGCCAATACACCACCGGTCCGCGTGGACTTTGTTCCGGGCTCCCGTTGGAGGTATTCAGGTGGTGGTTATACCGTCATGCAACAACTGATGGCGGATGTGACTGGCGCTGATTTTCCGGAATTCATGAAAAATAATGTGCTTTCGCCACTGGGCATGAAGAATAGCACGTACCAACAACCTTTACCTCCGGAACTGGCAAAATTAACCGCAACCGGTCACTACAACAATCGAAGTTTAGTCGAAGGTCGCTGGCATATTTATCCTGAGATGGCGGCAGCCGGATTATGGACTACGCCGTCTGATCTGGCCCGGTTCGCGATGAGTATTCAGAATGCTCATGCTGGAAAATCAGGAAGCGTTTTATCCCAGTCCATGACCCGCCAGATGTTGACAGATCAGAAAAACAGGGATGGACTTGGGGTTTTTCTGCAGGGTGACAGTACTACGCTCCGCTTCGGTCACAATGGCCGTGACGAGGGTTTTGATGCGTTACTCACCGCTAGTGTGGACAAAGGACAAGGCATTGTGATCATGATCAATGCGAATGATAACTCGCATATGATGGGCAGGATCGTTGATTTTATCGCTGACTATTACCACTGGGATGGATTTCCTGTAAAGACTAAACCGGTCGCGGTGGATGTGGATTCTAAAACTTTAAAGGCTTTCGAAGGTCGATACGAATTATTTAATAATCGAATTGTGACTTTTGTAGCTGAGAGTCAGCGACTCGTTACCTTGGAAGATGGTTTTGTTGATGAAGAATTTGTGCCCGTCACTGCTAATAGGTTTACATCGGCTGACCGCAATGTGTCTGTGGTCTTTAATCCCGATGCCAATGGAAATGTGACCGGCTTTACGCTTGAAGACAATGAGCAACACTATCAGCGAAAAGTACCCCGCATCGGTCCGCTTGCCCATGCCCTTAAAACCAATGCTGATCCTGATCCGTCACGCACTCCCAAAATCATGGCGGCTTTGCAGGCTATGGTAAAAGGTGGTAAAATAGTAGAAGAAGCATCAGGTCTTACTTTGGGAGCCAAGCGAGATTTTGCAGGAGGAATGCCAGAGCCGCAAACTCTGAAATCACTGGCTTTTATTCATTCGGAAAAGGTGGCAGGCCGGGGAATCCAACGCCATGACAGCGACGTAAGTGAAATAGTAACTTACCAATTGAAGTCCAACCAGCCTGACACTTATATAATTGTCCATCTGACCTCCGACGGCTTGGTTACAGATTGCGATCTCGTTGAAAAATAATAGCTATCTGAAGTGAATTATATAGTATAGAAAATCGTAGCGAAAAATAACATCTGAATCCACTAAACTTCAATTAGATCAAGTGTTGTAATCACTCAGATTTTCACTTTTGAAAAAACAAAGAGCGTTTCTGTTGCGATCTGTTTACAACGTTCGTCGTATTTGGCTGTCTCTTGAGCAGTGCCATCAAAGGCTTTCGGGTCATCATAAGGTACGGCAACCCTTGCAGCCGCGCCTTTCACCACAGGGCACGCTTCATCAGCCTGGGAACAAGTCATGATAGCGCAAAAATTGCTTTGAGGGTTGCTAGCGTCATCGTACTTCTTTGAAAATGCTTTCACTGGCTCGCTGCCAGCCCCGTAGCTTACACGATATACCGGGTTTTTGCCCTCCGACGTTTTTGTGATATCAAAACCGGCCCGCTCACAGGAAGCAACCGCCCGCTCATTGAATGCGCTGGTCTCAGTGCCGCCAGAGTATGTTTTCACATTAGGGATACCATAGTAAGCAGCAGCAGTTGCGCCCCAGATTTGACCGAAATGGCTGCGCCTGGAATTGTGTGTGCAGATGTAAGTCAACTGTACAGGCTGGCCAGCTTCAACTTGCTTCTGGATAAATGCGGCAATTTTTTCAAGCTCTTCTCTTCGGTCGTCTGGAATTTTTGAGAAGTCGTCTTTGATAGTGTTGATGTAGGAAGAAAGCTTTGGATTAACTGCTTTTTTAGTGTCGGAGTTGCTAAATGGCATCATTGCGGCGGTAGTAAAAACGGTTATAAGTAACAGATTGATCAGGCTCATATTCTATCAGGTAAGTTGTAGTCCAATCGTAAAGATACGATAGATTTTGATCCGGCAGCAAACTTGCCTGTTCCATCTGACGAGCCGGATGTTAGATCTGAGATTTCAATCTTTTACGCGCATCAATTATGGCTTCATGTGCTCTGCTGAGCAGAGTAGGATTTCCCTTGGTCAGGTTACGAAGTATTTGTTGGTATTCTTTCAGGAGTACGGCCGCAAAGTTCTTATCATTTTCGGCAACGTCAGCGCTATTGTCTATGATGTCGGCGTATTTCACCGTTTGTGCATTTGCAGATATTCCTGTCAAACGTTCCAGTTCCCTGGCCTTGCGCGTTCTTCGGTTCCAATTCGGATAATCCTTTTTAATGTAGACGTCGGTGAGCTCTTTCACATATTGCAGCGTTTGCTTTGCATCGGACTGGTCCATGACCATTTGCAGAAAATTGCCTAATTCCGCCTCCGATACTTCTGTGTCTTCAAGCACGTCGTGCAAGAGCGCCGACGCCAGCAGACGGTGGTCCGACGTAAACTGTGCGCAGGTATGCATGACCCTTTCGGGGTGCCTTATGTAATCTTCATATGCATACTTTCGGGTCTGTCCTTCATGGGCTTTCGCTGCGAAGTCATAGACCTTTGTAAGTAATTCGTTCGTCATCGGAGCTTGATTTTAAGGATCTATTTTGCAAATCTATGAAACAAAAGGTAGGCTTTTTTTACCGATCCGGATGAAAATTCAATTGTATTGTTTATCGGCTTTGCGGTGATGGAACGATTTTTAAAGAAGCCCAAAACATTTAAAATTATCCATCAACAAAAAAAGGAAATGGTATGTTAGCAATGAATTATCGCGGGCCTTACCGGGTACGGGCGGATCGCAACAAACCAATGCCACGGATTGAGCATTCCGGCGACGCGATCGTCCGCGTCACACGGTCCTGCATTTGCGGATCTGATCTTCATTTGTATCATGGTATGGTGCCCGACACCAGGGTTGGCACCACATTTGGTCATGAATTTATCGGGGTGGTTGAAGGAATTGGTGATTCGGTGCAAAATCTGAAAGTGGGAGACAATGTGCTGGTGCCTTTCAATATCGCCTGCGGCAAATGTGTTTTCTGCGAACAGCAGCTTTATGGAAACTGTCATGAATCCAATCCCCAGGCGACCGCAGTAGGCGGGATTTTCGGCTATTCGCACACCGCGGGAGGCTTTGACGGCGGACAGGCCGAATATGTGCGGGTACCTTACGCGGACATCGGTCCAACGGTGATCCCCGAAGATATGGACCACGACGACGCCGTACTGCTCACGGACGTTCTGCCGACCGGTTATCAGGCTGCGGAAATGGGTGGCATTAAGCCAGGCGACACCGTTGTCGTTTTTGGCGCCGGGCCGGTTGGTATCATGGCTGCCAAATGTGCATGGCTATTTGGAGCAGGCAGGGTGATCGTAATTGATCATATTGAGTACCGGCTTGAATTTGTAAAAAACTATGCGCAGTGCGAAGCCTACAATTTCCGCTCACTTGAAGATCCTGTTCTATTTCTCAAGAAAACCACCGACTGGATCGGGGCTGACGTCTGCATTGACGCGGTAGGTTGTGAGGCAGCAGGAGATGCAATGCAAACCATCACCGGGCGAAAGCTGATGCTGCAGGCTGGATCCGCAACTGCTTTACATTGGGCTATTAATTCAGTGAAAAAAGGTGGTATTGTCTCAATTGTCGGGGTGTACGGCCCTACCGGAAACATCATTCCGATCGGAAACGTGGTCAATAAAGGCATCACGATGAGGGCGAACCAGGCATCTGTAAAGCGACTGTTACCCCGTCTTATCGAGCACGTTCAGGCTGGCAGGATTGATCCGAAGGCTATTGTAACCCACCGGGTCCCGCTTGAAGAAGTAGCCGATGCTTACCATATCTTCTCTGCGAAGCTCGATAATTGCATCAAAACAATTCTTATTCCGCCATCAGCAAGAAAATAAAAACAGTTATGAAAAAGACAGCAGAAGATTACTCGCATATCAACGGTTGGGGAATAGACGCGGATCCATTGGACGTGCCTGCCTACCCGATGAAAAGAAGAACCGAGAACGATAACAAAGGGATGATCCGGGAAAGGCCTACACAACAGCCCGAACTAGTAGAAATACTGCATTCCAATGAGCGCCCGGGTGTTTCGGCCGTATTCGGCACACCTAATCCCCCCAAAGGTTTGAGCGGGCAGATCAGGAGATTTGCCTTCCGTTACAGTGAATCCAACTGGATACATTGGCTCGCACTTTTGGCCGCAGACAGGGTTGACATGATGGAGGGCCTTCGTGATGATATCAAGAGCGGACATATCCCCGACCTGTTTACTGAACACGGTGGGAAGTCGGAATTGCAATACAATAAGGCTGGTCTTGCCCGGAAGGTAATTACCGGGGCGGCAGTCATAACGCTGGGAGTCTTATTTATTAAGCTTTGTAGAAGTGATGATAAATGAAATCTCATGTCTGGCGCTTACGACAAAAATGGCGGGTGCAAACGCATCATGGGGATATTTTATACCTTTCAGCCAAGGTGCTGGGATCAAAGAGCTCGACAGAACCCGAAACCCAGGCTTGCTGCGTATGTTTCAACAATTCTTAACGAATTTGCGTATACGATCTCGAAGATGAAATATTTTCCTGACAACCTCATTCCGGCGGATCATGATGAAACGAATCCTTTCCTTTGTTTTAATGAATGTAATCGTTGCTTCATGCAGCCAGGTTGAAAAACCTGTTGAAAAGGCAAAAAATGCTGTTCGATACGGGTCAAATAATGGCAAATATTTAACAATCCATAATAAGAAGATTTATTACGAGGAATATGGCCAGGGCGTTCCTTTGCTTCTCCTGCACCAAGGGCTGGGCTCGATAGAAAACCTAGCCGGCATAATACCAGAATTGTCAAAACATTTCAGAGTGATTGCACCTGATGCTCCGGGACACGGCCGTTCCGAGCATGCAGACAGTCTAAGCGGCGAACTGATAGCCGAATATTATTCGCAACTTATCGATCAGCTAAATCTGGATAGCGCTTATGTGATGGGGTGGAGTATGGGTGGCAACACTTCGCTGCTGCTTGCAGCAAACAGGCCCGATAAAATTAAGAAGGTGGTGAGCGGTGCTTCAAATTCAAAAGCAAGCGGATTGACGGAAGAAGGGCGCAGTTTATTAAAAGAATATACTGTCGAAGCTGTTAAGGAAGATAAGGATTGGTTGGAAAACTATCAGCAGATGAACCCCGAACCGAAAAAATGGATCAAGTTCTGGGAAGACAACCAAAGAATGTGGGCAAGGGAAATCAAAATTCCTGATGAAAAACTGGCCGCCATCAATGTACCGGTGTTATTGATCCGCGGTGACCGAGATATGATTAAACTGGATCATACCATAGCGATTTTTGAAGCACTCCAACATGGCCAGCTATGCGTATATCCAAACGTGGGACACGAAATGCCCGAAGAAAAAGGGGAGATGCTGTGCAGGATAGCCATCGAATTTCTGAGTGAAGGCTCTCCCAAGTAACGTCCGTGCTATGCGACGACCCGGATGGTAAGAGTAGGAACATTCGAATTGAAAGCGAAAAAGGGCGGTTCGGGAGAACCGCCCTTTAAATGGCGTTTAGCAGGGAGGGCAACTTGATGATATCACACGTCCTGATAGCTTAGTAAATTTCCGTAGATGACTGTTCCGTTATTGAGTATGGCATAGGCGCGGTAGGAAAACTGATTGGAGCATACGCCGGAATTTTTCTTTTTGTTGCCGGTTGAAAAAGGTGGATCAAAAACGAGTTTCGTATGCGTTCCAACGGTTGGCGTGTCCGAAGCCTGGCCTAAAAAACCAAAACCTGCTATTACCACGCCAAACTCTGTCACAGGCATATTGCCCGTGTCGACAACATTAAGGTTAAAGGCAATTTCACATCTTATTGCCCCTGGAGAAACTTCAAGGGTAACCAGAGAAGGCGGTACTCCCGGGATTTCATGATCCTGGCAGGAGTAGCTAAAAAGAAAAAGGGATAAAAAGATAATCCCGAAAACCGATAAACGCTTGCCCATTGGTATCAGTGTTTAAGTTGTATCTATAAATATCACAAAAAAAACTTCAAATAACTATTTACTTTTAGGCAACGGTTCCGTGAATTTTTTGCGCGATCCCACGCAGATTTTAAACCAAAAGTGTTTTTAGCATTATGAAAATGGACATTCCTAATCCTGTCACTGGCTACTCAGAAGTCAACGGTCTCAAAATGTATTATGAAATACACGGCGCGGGAAAACCAATTGTGCTGATACATGGCGGCGGATCTACGATCGACACTACATTTGGGAGAATTTTGGAAAAATTGGCTGTAAATCATCAGGTCATCGCGATTGAAATGGAGGCGCATGGTCGTACCGGCAACAGAGGTAAGCCGCTCAGTTTTGAAAGCGATGCGGACGATGTAGCTGGGCTGATGAAAAATCTGGATATTTCCAAAGCCGACATTTTTGGTTTCAGTAACGGAGGAACAACTGCTTTTCAAATCGCTATCCGCCATCCCGCAGTTGTGGATAAAATGATAATCGCTTCGGCTATTTTCAAAAAAGACGGAGCGCCACAAATGATCTGGGATTTCATCCGGAACGGGAATTTGGAAACCATGCCGCAACCATTAAAAGATGCTTTCAGGGCCGTTAACCAAAACGAACAGGATCTCCGTACGATGTTCACACGCGATCAGGAGCGGATGAATACATTCAAGAATATTCCCGAAGGCGCTATTGCTGGCATTAAAGCGAAAACGTTGATCCTGGCAGGTGACAATGACGTCACAAAGCCGGAACACGCATTGGAAATGCATCGCCTGATCGCCGGTTCCGAGCTAATGATCATCCCCGGCGGCCACGGCGACTATATGGGAGAAATCACCACATTAGGAAATGGCCCGGAAGCATACAGCCACGTTGCCGGGCTGATCGAGCGGTTCTTATCGGCTTGACCTCAAAACATAACGCAGTCCGAAACGTGAGGATAAATTGGCTTTGAGATAGGGGTTTCCCATTTCCCAGCCCTTGGTTTTGCCGTTGACGGAAACTGCCAGCGCGATGTTTTTTGTAATGTTGTAACGGGCGTCCAGTTGAATGGCTGCGCCGGTGTGTTTAACATCATTATAGAAGCTTTCTGGCTGATCCCAAATTCGTAAAGTAAGATCCGTTTCCAGGCGTTTCGTTATTTTTTTGTTAAATAATCCCAGATCCAGTCCGTAGCCTTCGGATTTGAAATTGCTGAATTTATGAATGCCCAGGAGCAAGTCCGTGTTGTGATATTGTATGGGAAGTGTGATAGAGATGTCATTCCCGAAATGCGCAGGCGCATATTGCATGAAGAAATTGAACGATGCGCGTTTGCCTAGCGGGATGCGGTTAATGAAAAATATGGCCGGATTTACGAAGTTTAGCAGCGATAATTTTTTCTGTTTTAATAAATATTGCTGTGCATCCGGCGACAAATCCGAGTATCCAACTCGCCGGTTTACACCTTCGCCATTTGGAAACTTGTCCCGAGCCGTGTAAGGTTTATCAGGGTTGAACATGTCATAAGCCCAGGCAGTAAGGTCCGCCCCTGCGAAATCTCGCTGCTTTGGATCAGGATTTTCATTTTTAGCACCCCATATCTTCACAGAATCCGTCACCGGACTAGCAGAAAATTTGAAATAATCCCAGACATACCATGCGTTATAAAGTATCAGTGCATTTTTAGACAATGTTCGTTTTTTGTAAAAATCCTCAACAGAAATCTTCCTGTTCAATAACACTTCCGAATGCACGCCTGCGACATATGCGTAAAGTAATTGATCGGGGTGTTTGCTTTTGAGTTCGGTCAGATCCTGGTCCGCGACCCCGTACACCGTTCCGTCCCACCGGTGCGGAAACCAGTTTCCGTTTTTCGAATTTATATTGTTGACACCCAAAACGGCTCGGTGAAACTCCTCGTGCGCCCAAACACCCAGTGGAATTGGCAGCTCACTTCCATATTTGACAAAAGCTGCGCTGAGCAGATATTTAAATCCTGCATTCAACATCTTTCTTCCCTTTGTATACTCCTTTGTCTTAGGTCTCAAAAGCACATTGCCGATTTTGTCAATCCCCAGATAGCCCAGTTCATAAAAGTCAGCCGAAAATTCCAGCGCCTGGTTCATGGATGGGTGTCGATAAGGCAGATCCCTGTTTTGCGGCAGGTCGATCACGGGAACTGACAGGCGCAGTTGGTAACGCGCAGAATCCTGCGCGCTTGTAAATCCGATTGAAAGCCAAAAGGACATAAGTAAAACGGATAATTTTTTCATGGCTATTGATTTGTGATTGGTTAGCACAAAAGTGAAAACCTTATCCCGGGAGAGGAACAGCAACATTTTGTAGTGTAAATAATCCTTGCTGAATGCTTGAATTTCCTCCGCGAAGTGTATTCCGAGCCGGGAACTAAGGGCGCTGTGGTTGCTTCCCAACTTATAGAATATTCCAGCAAGTGGTAATGTTGTGATTTTGAGGATTTTGGCAAGATTATTTAGATTTAAGCCTTAATGTTATTATTAATCATCAACAGACAAAAAAATGAAAGGGACGATCGTTTTTATACATGGAATGTTTCAAAATCCCAAAAGCTGGGACAAATGGGTTGCCTATTTTAGCCAGCAGGGATTTAAATGTGTCGTGCCGGCCTGGCCCGATCACGAAGGGGAGCCTGCTGCGCTGAGAAGCAACCCACCGGCAACATTGGGCGACCTGATGCTGGATGATGTCATTGAGGCAATGGAGCGGGTTGTCATTGAAGCAGGCGGTAATAATCCTGCGCCCGAAGATAAGCCCATCATTATCGGACATTCGGTTGGCGGGCTGCTTACGCAAATCTTTGTTAACAAAAATCTGGCATGTCTGGGCGTGCCGGTGAGTTCCGTAGCGCCAAACATGATGATGACGCTTGACTGGCCATTTTTTAAGAATGTGGCTACCATTACCAATCCTTTCAAAGGTGACGAGCCATTCTTTCAGACTCCTGAAAGTTTCCACGAGAGTTTTTGCAATACTTTGAGTGAAGATCAGGCATTACAGGCATTCGAAAGTACGGCCACGCATGACAGTCGCAATATATTAAGAGGCTGTCTCGGATCATCGGCACACATTGATCTTGACCTGCCGCATGTGCCATTGCTATTTATCAGTGGCAGAGAAGACCAGATTGTACCAACAGAATTGGTCGAAAAAAATAGCAAAGCATATGAAGAAACTGCCGGAGTGACTACTTATAAAGAGTTCGAAGGCCGTTCACATTACATTTGCGGCGAGCCAGGTGTGGAAGAAGTCATGGATTTTGTGAACCAATGGGTGGACTTGTACAGGGTTCAAATGGTATAGAAACTGCTGTATAAGTACAGAAGCCCGGCCAAATTGACCGGGCTTCTGTTTTTGAATTGTGGCTACTTGTAAGCGGGTTGATCCCAAACGCCGGTTTCAATAGTTTTTTGAACAAATTCACTAAAATCCGTTGGCTTTCTGCCCAATGCTTCTTCCACACCGTCAGATAAATATTCGTTCCGCCCGTCCATTACTTCCGTAAACAGATAATTCAATAGCGAAATGACATCGGAAGGAACGTGATATTTCATGAGCATGGCCTCATATTCATCAGCCGTTACTTCCTGATATACAATTTTCCTGTCAGTTGCTCTCGCAATTTCCTGAACAGCTTCACCAAAAGTAATAAGCCTCGGTCCCGTTACTTCATAAATTTTGCGGCTGTGCTTTGCTTCGGTCAGTGCAGCAACGGCTACGTCCGCAATGTCGTCGGTATCGATGAAGGGTTCGCGTATCCCACCCACAGGTAACATAACGTATCCGGCAGCGATGGAGTCAACCAGAAAACTCTCGCTGAAATTTTGATTAAAAAAACTGGCTCGTACAAGGGTCCAATCCAGGCCCGACGCCATGACGATCTGCTCACAATGCTGCGCCTCTTCTTCTCCACGGCCAGAAAGTAAGACCAGTTTTTTGACGCCCGCGTCCACTGCTGCTTTTGTAAATGCACTTATTTCGGCTGGGGCACCGGGGGCAGCCAGGTCAGGTTGAAAGGTGATGTAGACCTGATCCGTCCCTTCAAGTGCACCGTTCCAGGTTGACTTGTCTTCCCAGTCAAAAGCAGGCGAAGCGGAACGCGATCCGATTCTGACGTCTGCATTCAGGCTCTTCAATTTTTCGGCAACTTTGCGGCCCGTTTTGCCGGTTCCTCCTAATACTAAGGTTTTCATGAGCTAATTGTTTTGATCCAACATTAATTTTGATCAAAACTACTGCTGCGGTAAACCCTAAACTTGGATGAAACCGTCAAGTGACTCATTTTCTGAAACTCTTTTCGACTGGTAGGCGCGCGGGGTAATGCTGGTGAATTCTTTGAAGTTTCTCACAAAGTGCGACTGGTCGGAATATCCGTTCTCGTAGGCAACATCTGATAATTTCTCGTATTTACCCTTGTCCATTTGCCTGATAGAAGAATGAAAACGGATGATCTTCGAGAATAATTTTGGCGGCACACCCACCTGTTTCGCAAATTTCCGCTCGAATGTGCGCTCCGACATTTCCGTGGTCTCCTGCAAATCTTTGACAGCATATGTGCCATTTGAATTCATAATAAATGTCGTCATATGCTGAATTTGCAGGTCAGCATTGGCGGAGCTGGCCTGGTTCGAGAGAAATGTTTCCATGATCCCGACTTGTTCTTCGGTAGAAACGGCTTGCCTTATATTGGTTTCCACTTCTTTCGAAAGAGCCGAATAAGTGCGCATATCAAGGCATGTATCCGTTAATTCACTGGCATTAAGGCCAAACAGTGCATGAACTGCATAGGGATACAGTACAAAAACGATCATTTTGTAGCTGCCGGAACATTTCATTTCAATTGGTTTAACCGTTTGGCCATATAATAGGAAGCTGGATAATTCTTTATCCCCGATGAAGACGCCCGACTCCGTTTGCTGAAACATCAGGCCGGAACAGCCGTCTGCAAAGAATTTAAGGGAATGATCGGTTTTCTCAATATCATGGTTTTCCAAAATCCAAATGTTCTTAATGTACTTATTAAGGGCTGATTTTCTGATAATTGGCTTCATGGCTAGGTGATAAAGTTTAGATGTGCTGGCAGTTGACGGCAGTACAATGCTTGGTCGCAGTAAAGATAAGATCTGGCTTTCCGGAAAAATTGTACGAAACCGACATTTTCCCGCTGATTTACCGATTACTAATTGAACCCCACCAGTCAATCAACGGCTTTGAGAACAAATTACTATTAACGTTTATTTGTAACGGCTTAATAAAGTTCTGGTACACACACTATATTTTACTATGCACACACTTATACTTTTTCCGGGATATCACAGCAACGAGCACTATCCCATTTATCCCGAGGCGCCGAGCGCTTGTTACAACATTAATGCTGCTCGGCAATTTGGATCAGGTTTCCGCAGGTGTCTTCGAAAACGGCGATAGTGACGTCACCCATTTTTTTAGGCTCTCCCTTAAATTTCACCCCGAGCTCCATAAGCTTTTCGTAGGTCTCCTGAATATTGTCAACCCCAAACATTGTCGCCGGAATGTTGGCGTCAAATAATTGTTTCTGGTAAACCTTTGCAGGACCAAAAGCCATCGGTTCTAGCAGCAGCTCTACGCTGTGTTCGTCCTCTGGTGAAACAACCGTCAGCCACTTGTATTCTCCCACGGGAACATCAGATTTCACTTTGAAGCCTAACTTTTCTGTATAAAAGGCTCTTGCTTTTTCCTGGTCATCGACCATTACACTCGTTACGATAATTTTCATTCTGATTAATCGGTTGGTTAAGTATTAAAGAAATGGCTAATTAAATTGCAGGCAACGGTTGCGACGGTTTCTTTTTCAGGATCAGTGCGGATAACAATGAAACAACGAGCCCAACCGGCAGAATTTCTGCATAAGTAAAAAGAATGATCATCAACGGGCTTTTGTACATTTCGCGATAGCCTTCCATTTCTAAGGATTTTTCCTGCAACTCCTGCGCAGTTGCCCCTTCTCGCTGCAATTCACGCATAACGTGTGTTGTGTAGCGCTCCATAAATTCGGGAACAAACAAGTAATAATCAATCAGCCAGACAATTACATATACTGTTGAGGCAATTAATGTTATGAGTAGGCCGATTTGAAATGCTTTCCCGAATGTCACGGAACCGCCGCTATACTTGTCCCGGAAATTTTTCACGCCGACAAAGATCAATGAAAATGAGAGTAGCATTGCCGCATAGCCAAGCAGCATATTTCCCTCAAAATCACTGCTGGAATAGCATGCGGCGATGGATGAAACCATGAACACGGAAACAATGATCCCGGAGATCAATCCGCAGACCAGAATAATTTTTTTCATAATGCGACTAATTATTAGGTTATGCAGCAAAATTGAGGAGGCGCTCGCTAATTTAACTCATACTTTCGGGTGATTTTAGTGTAAACCCACTTTTTTCACTCCTTAGTATGACGCATGTTAGGGGATGAGGCTCAGCCTTTTCGCTTTCTCAACGGCTTGTGTGCGGCTCTTAACTTCCATCTTTTCGAATAATCTGGAAGAATGCGTTTTCACTGTGTTGAGGGAAACGAATAGCTGCGCTGCAATTTCTTGGTTGCTGAGGCCTTCGGAAATCAGACCGAGGACTTCGAGTTCTCTTTTGCTTAAACCAAGTCGGGCCTGTTCCTGGGCATTGAAGCGGAATTCTTTGGTATCGATAAACACTTCTTTTTCGACAATCACTGTCTCAACTTTCGGCTTCGTCAATTTGAGCGCGAGCCAAATTCCAAGGCCGGTAAAGAGCAGTGCAATAGCGCCCGCATAAATTTCAAAGATATGATTGATAACGATGAAGCGAAGTTCCAGCCACTTCAATAAAAACAACAGCAGGGCAAGTGAAATGCCGTAAAGAATCGTTGGTCTGTGTTTATGGAATATTGCCCAGGTCATTCGCGGTTAAGTTGTTGCCGGGTGATAGCGCGTCAAAAATAACATTAAAGCTCATTTTCCTGAATTATTTAATTACCGCTTTTTAAAAGTTTTTGCGGTAAGCACATTGTAAGTGGCTTCGTCGACTATGCTTATTTATTTATATAGTACATTTTATATGTTTAATAATTATTATCAATATAAAAAGATTAAAAAGTTTTTATACAAAAAAGGCCTCGCAATTTGCGAGGCCTGAGCGTTGTAGTCGGACTAGTTTACTTTGAAACAAACTTATTAAAACGGCTTTCTTTCCCGTCTGCTGTTTCTGTTTGATGCAGGAATTGAAGATTTCCTTCGTCAAACTTCTGAAAGAACTCGTCCCAGCTTATTTCTTGTAATGTGTCTTCACCCGAATATCCGGGAAAGTCGATTCTCAGGATTCCGGTATCAGCTTTCTTTTTGCCGGTTCCTTTTACCATTGCCGGTTTCCCGCCTCGCTGTTCTACCCAAGCCCGGATCTCATCGTGATTAGTAGTTGTGTTTGACTTGGAATCGGAATCGCTGCCTTTTTTGGCAGTGCTTTTAGGAGCTGCTTTGGTTGCGGTCTTAGCCGTCGTTTTGGTGGCCGTCTTTGCAGCTGTTTTAGTCTCTGCTTTATCAGCAGTCGTTTTTTTTGCAGCCGTTTTAGTCTCACTTTTTGCGGCGGTTGATTTAGACGCCGTTTTAGTTGCCGCTTTTGGCGCCGTTTTCTTTGTATTGGTTTTTGCTGTTGCAGTAGCCATGATTTTTATTTGTTGATTGATATCAATCTTATTAAAAAAGCATGCCGCGCGACAACAAAAAAAGGGTGCATCCAAATGAATGGATACACCCCGTAAAAAGAAGAGGATCATGTAATTAGTTTGAAGAAGATCCGCCCTGGATATCGGCTAATTTTGCTTCGTCATCCGCAATTCTTCTTTTTAATGACTCAATGTCTTTTTTAAGATCGTCGAGATGGTCGGCCGCTTTTCTGGCGCGTTTGGCATCCTTTCTGGCACCGCTCGCGCTGTTTCCGGCTCTTCTGGCCAATTTTTTGTCCTGTGGGTCGCTGCCCAATTTTTCAGCATTCTTTTGGTTATCATCCGCTGATCGCTGCGCTTGCTCAGCCGTCTTTTCCATTTCGCGCGTTGCGCCATCCAGTTCGTTTTCCAGCTTGGCAAGCTCCATTTTACGCTCGTTCAATTTTTTGCTGACTTCAAGGTTTGCCTTTTGCTCTTTCAGCATGTTCAAAGAATCCTTTGAAACAACCTGGGCAGTCAGCGGCATTGTGATAGAGAGGAATCCCAGCAATCCGAGCATTCCGATAGTTTTTATTTTCATAACATATTAGAGTAAGATTAACAGCACATTGCAATAATCGTGCCTTAAAATATTGCCTTATTACTGTCAGAACGGGCATTTTTCGGAATTATAACGCAACGTTTATGGTTACCTGATCATTGCAACCAAAATTAGCCATATCTTGAAAGATTCTCCAAAAGCCCTTTTGCTCGCTTTGGGAATGACTTTAACAGCCTGTGAAGGCATATTTCAGTACAATCCCAATCAGGTCATTTTTAAAGAGAGCGAAACTAATTTAAATCAGAAAAATATTGAGCGCATTCAGGCCATTCCTTTAAAGGACACGGTCAGGTTTATCCTTATGGGAGATACGCAGCGCTGGTACGATGAAACGGACGCTTTCATAAAAAGCGCCAACAGTCAGAAAGACGCGGCCTTTGTGCTGCATGCAGGTGATATTTCCGACTTCGGGCTTTCCCAGGAATTTAAATGGGTGAATGAGATCATGGTTAAGCTGAAATGTCCTTACCTGACCGTTATTGGCAATCACGACCTGGTTGCGAACGGACCGGCGGCTTACCGGAAAATTTACGGCCCTATGGATTACTCATTTGAATATGGGGATAACAAATTCATTTTTATCAATACAAACTCACGGGAATACATTTTCAATGGTGAGGTTCCCAATTTGAACTGGCTTCAATCCCAGCTTGCCGACAACCGCGATAATAAAAACGCGATTGTTGTTGCGCATATTCCGCCTTTCGATGGTGATTTCGATCCCAAATTACAGGACGGTTATGCCGGACTTTTGGCCAATGACCCGAATGTCAAATTCACGCTCTACGGTCACCAGCACACATTCAGGGACGGGGACTTTTACAAGGATGGTGTTCATTATTACCTTACCACCAGCATGGGAGAACGCGGTTACTGGCTTTTTACAACCTGGAAAGGCGGTTACAAAGCAGAAAGGGTTACATACTAATCGCCATGAAAAAAATAGCTTTACTACTGTTCCTTTTTACACCGTTTTTCGCAGTTGCTCAGATCGAGGATGAGCTGGATGCCAAACGGAAATGGTATTTTCCCGATCATTTGAAATTACAGTTCGCTGGCAACATCGGGTTTTTATCCGGTGGGCCTGGCTACATTTCCAATAACAAAACATTGGAAACAGATTTACTTTTTGGTTTCCTTCCGCAGAAGTTTGGCGGCGACGCGCTGATCAGCACAACATTAAAGACCACCTATTCGCCATGGAGTATTCCACTGAAAAACAGTTATTATATCAAGCCCTTTTCCATCGGATTTTATCTCAGCTACACTTTCGGGAAGCAGTTTGATACAAAGTTGCCGTCTCACTATCCTGTCGGATACTATTGGTGGGCTACGTCATTCAGGCCGGGAGCTTATATCGGGGGCAAGTTGGGCAAAGATCTGGTGATAAATAACCGGCAGAGGTCGCTGGAAATGTATTATGAACTAGGCACATATGACCTCTTACTGATCAGTTATGTGCAAAATACGGGTTATCTCAAACCCTCCGACATTGTGAATCTGGCAATAGGGCTGAGGTTTGGATTTTAAATGTGGATTAATCAGTCTTTCCTGAAATATCCCGGATAACCTCGTCTAATTCTTTCGCCGACAACAGCAAATGATCGAGCAGCTCATTCTTCTCAATGTCGGTATGCGGATAGTTTTTGATCAGATCAACAATGCCCATCAGGCGGGCGAGTGGTGCACGGACCACGTGTGACTGTAAATAAGCGATTTCCTGTAATTTAAGCGCTTCCCGTCTTTGCCGCGACCTGCTGGAAATGATGATCTCGGTGTATTTTTTGTTTTCGAAAATGATTTTCAAAATCGCAACAGCACGGTCTATCACTTTTACCTCGTCCTCATTTGGCGTTTTGATATGGTCGTAATAAATAGCAAAAGTCGCAGCCACATTACCGTCAGAATCCAGGATCGGGTGTGACCAGCAGGAATACAGCTTGTGCGGAAGCGCGAGGTGCGCATAGTTTGCCCATCGTGTATCATTTGCAATGTCGCTTACGATCACTTTTTCTTTGAAATAGGCAGCTGTGCCGCACGATCCGCCATCAGGCCCGATCGGCAATCCTTCAAGAGCCTTAATATAAGACGCCGGTAAGCTGGGAGAGGACAAGTTGCTTAATTTCCCGTCGACAATGCCAACGATGGAGCATTTCATATGCGGGTACAGCTGCTCAATGCCCAGCAAATACTGCGACAGCACATTTTTTAGAGAATGTTCTTTCGTTGAATTTAATTCAAGGACAGTTTTTTCCAAATCTTCAAGAATTTCGAACCGTTTCGTCTCGGTAACATCCACCATTACACCACGCAAAAGGGTAGGGACGCCGTCCGTTTTGATGACAGATACAATGTCTTTAAGCCAGACAATGTTGCCGTCGGCCGAAATCATCCGGTAGTCAAAAATGTGGTTTTTCCCTTCGCGTGTTTGGCGGTGACAGTAGCCGATCGCGTGGTCGCGGTCGTCCGGATGAATGTGGCTTTGCCAGAAATCCTTGTTATTTATCCATTCTTCGGGCCGGTAACCCAAGATTCGCAGTGATTGGTCACTCACAAATGAAAATTCCAAGGTAGCCACATTTGCTTCCCAGACAATGCCGTCAACCGTCTGAAGGAGCGATTCAAATCGATCACGCGTCTCAAGCAATTGCTTTTCGGCCCGTGCAATGCGTTGCGTTTCGCCCATGGTCTTTTCGTCGACCATACCGTTAACCAGGCTCAAATCCATGTTTGTGAATTTAGTTCTATGGGTACGTATTGTAGGTAAACGCAGAGTATAAAGACAATTTATATCTTAAATGTCGATTTTTCACGCATTTCGGACATGTGTTAGCAAGATTTTTTTCTGAATGCAAGCGTGGTCGTTCACACGCGGCAAAAAGTCACTTCGCTTCTGCCTCGATTTTTCCAATGGCGGCTTCAAGGTCAATGCCTTTTCCCAACACCGGTTTGAACAAATCACCTTCCTGTTGCAGCCGGTCCATCGCATTCAAAATGGTGAAATCACGTAATTGCAAACCTATCTTCACTTCTTCCCAATGCAACGGCATCGAAACAGTCGCGCCTGGTTTTGGTCTGATGGAGTACGGAGCGGCCAATGTTGCCTTAGGACGGTTTTGTAGATAGTCAATATATAGCTTCCCTTTGCGGTTTTTGGTCATGCGCTCAATGCTGGTGAAGCTGGACAATTCCTGTTGCACCTGGCTGGCGATCCATTGCGCGAAAAGCTGGCATTGATCATATGAATATTTTGCGCCGAGAGGAATATAAATGTGTAGTCCGGTGGAGCCCGAAGTTTTGCAATAGCCTTTGATATCCAATGAATCCAGTAATTGCTTGATGGCGAGCGCCGTTTCGATCACCTGTTCGAAAGTATTGGTGGTGTCCGGATCCAGATCGAGCAGGCACCAGTCGGGATTATCCGGTTTATCGGTGCGGCTGTTCCATGGGTTCATGTCAATGCAGCCCAGATTGGCCATATACAGTAATGCTGCCTCGTCATTGCAAACCATAAAGTTCTTCTGCTGGTCTTCATCGTTGGAAGTGTAAGGGAATGTTTCAACCCAGGATGGCACTTTCCCGGTTACGTCTTTCTGGTAAAAGCTCTTTCCATCAATGCCATTCGGGAACCGGTTCAACGACAAGGGCCTGCTTTCCAGGTAAGGCAAAATGAACGGCGCGACCTGATAGTAATAATTGATCACATCGCGTTTCGTGATTTTTTCCTGATGCCAGAAAATCTTGCTGAGATTGGAAAATTTAACCTCATTACCATTGATCTTTCTGACCTGCGTTTCGTCAGTCGGATTAAGCAGTGTTTTCCGCTTGGTCTTGGCAGGTTTTGCAATGATCTCTTCCTTCTTAGCGGTCGTTTTCTCTTCTTTTTCCGATTTTTTTTCTTCCTCAATAACCTGATCTGTTGGCTGCTCGATCTCGCGGACAACGTCTTTGGCTTTCTTATCCTCACGCATTCCCTCAAAAGACGGGTGGCGGAAAACGCCGTCCGAAGTCACTTCCGTGAAGCTCACCTCGCACACCAGCTCCGGTTTGAGCCAGGTTGCGTTCGCTTTTGGCGGATTAGGCCGGAAGCGCGAAGGTTTGTTATAGTCCGGCGTTTCTTTGAACGGACTGTTTTTTGTTTCTAATGGCTTAAATAATTCCAGCATTTCCTTTTGCTGCTTGTCTTTAAAGCCCGTTCCGACTTTGCCCACATATTGCAGCACGCCCTGGTCATACGCGGCAAGAAGCAGCGCACTGAAATGTTTCGAAGTGCCCGCATTTCGCGTATATCCCGCAATGATAACTTCCTGACGTTTATGGATTTTAATTTTCAACCAATCATTCGTCCGCAAGCCAGCGTGATAAGTGCTATCCGACCTCTTTGCAATGATCCCTTCCAATCCCATTTCGCCCGCAGCATTAAAAAACGCCGTTCCTTCAGACGCTATGCTATAACCGATCCTGACCGGACTGTCCTCATTAACAATGCTTTGTAATATGGCCTTTCGCTCGGTTAAAGGCAGATCCAGCAAACTTTTCCCTTCATACCAGAGTATATCAAACACGTAATAAACCAGCTCACCGTCTGCTTCGCTGCGCCAGTTTTGCAAAGCACCGAAATCCGAGTGGCCTTTGTCATTGATAACCACCACTTCACCATCCAGCACCGCATTGATTTTCCAGTCACACAAGCCTTCATAGATAGGATAAAATTTATCGTTGAACGACTTTTTATTGCGCGATTTCAGCTCAGTAATGCCTTTGTTCATGTAAGCAATGGCTCGGTAACCATCCCACTTGACCTCATATTCCCAACCCGGATCGTCAAACGGTTCGTCCACCAGCGTTGCGAGCATAGGGACAATGTCATCCGGGAATTTTGCCTTTTTTGCCTTTTTTAAAAGCGTAGCAGCACTTTTTTGATCCGATTTATCGTCTTTTTCCTTCTCTATATATTCATCAATTGGCGCTTCTTCATCCTCACTTTTTTTCTTTTTAGCCTTTCCCTCTTTTCCCTCATCTTTACTTTCTCCGTAAATATTGTCCGAGGTGGCTTTTATCCCGTCCAATGTCTTATTTGAAATCACGGATTTGTCCTTTTTAGTAATGTCCGTGTCGGAGGCGAATTTGTCCCTGTGCTTAATGAGCAACCAGGAATTCTCAGACATGCCTTTTGTTTTCACCAATGCAAATTCGCCTTTCAGCTTTTTGCCTTTCATGCGGATCTTTACTGATCCGGACGCCAGTTCTTTTAGCAATATTTTTTCCTTTTCTTTTTTTGTTTTCGCTTCTTCTAATGGCTCATATGTGCCTTCATCCCAGACCATTACAGTCCCGGCGCCATAGTTGCCCTTGGGTATAATGCCTTCAAAATCTTTATAATCATAAGGGTGGTCTTCCACCATCATGGCAAGCCGCTTTGTTGCCGGATCCAGGGAAGGGCCTTTTGGGACTGCCCAGCTTTTTAAAACTCCATCCATTTCCAGCCTGAAATCATAATGCAGCCGCGAAGCGTGGTGTTTCTGGATCACAAAGATGAGTTCTTCCGAATCCGCTTTTCCCCCTTTTGGTTCAGGGGTTTTTTCAAAGGAACGTTTCTCGTTGTATTTGGTCAAGCTCATGATTTTGAATGTTTTAATGAAGTGTTAGTCTGTCAGCTCGGCAACATATTGTTTAAGTTTGGCGCCATTATGGAGTGCGTGACCGCCAACGTCGTTGTTAAAAAAAGCCCACACATGATGGCCTTGTTTGACCCAGTCTCTAAACTTTAATGCATATTCCTTTAACGTTTCATCCGGATAAGAAGAACTGTAAAGCGAACCGGGGCCATGAAAACGGACAAAAATGTCCTTTGCAGTGATTTCTTCGTAGTAAGGAAATTTCTCGGACTGTGCAAAAACGAGGGTTACCTTATGTTTTTTCATCAATTTGAGACTTTCCTCAGAATACCAGGATTCGTCCCGAACTTCCATCGCGAAACGGTAATCGCCGTAATCACTTTGCAGGAGTTCGTAGAAAGGTTTGACAACAGCCTCGTTAAACTTCACATTGTCGGGCAGCTGAACCAGCACTGGTCCTAAATGTTCTTTTATGGGTTCAAATATGTTGAAGAAGCGCTGCAAAGGCTCTTCCGGGTCATGCAGCTTCTTCATATGGCTCAAATAGCGGCTCATTTTAGGACAAAACAGAAACCCATCGGGCACCATTGTTACCCATTTCAGAACCGTTTTCTGTGTAGGCAATTTGTAAAAACTTCCGTTCAGCTCGGAAACCGAGAAATGATCCGCATAAAAAGTAATGTAGTCGGCCGGGTTCATTTCGGCGGGATAAAAGATTTCTTTCCAGTGTTTGTAGCTCCATCCGGAAGTTCCAATATGTATGCGGTCCGTTGCTTTCATAACGCGTTAATGTGGCAACGGATGGATAAAATAATCATACCGCATTGATACCGAGCCCCTGGCAGGAATGGTTTTTTGATTGTTCTGGGCTTACCAATCGGATTTACAATGAGTATTATCGATATTCTGGGTGAACAGGAAGAGACTTTGGGGACTGCGGAAGACCTTCGCGAGGAGATCATTGTAGAAAGTATGCAGGAAGAACTTTCGGGGAGTTTGGTTAAGATTGAATTTGAGACTTCCATAGGGCTTTGCCGCGGTTATTACCATTCGGGAGAGCTTGGACACGAGGAAATTAATATGGATGAGGAATCCATGGGCACTTTAAAGATGCTCTTTCCTGCCTGTAATGGTGTGTTTGTGCATCAGACCAACCGGGATTGGGTCGAGATCAGTCTTGCCGAACATATCAGCGGGTTTCCGGAATACAAAATATACAACCGCGTTGTCACGGGAGGGGCTGCTTGAAATTTCATCGCCTAATTCGGCGGGTTTGGGTAAAAAAATGTCAGCCAAATGATCAAATATTTCGAAATTGGGACATTATGTTACGCCAAGCCATTATTTCATGAAGGATATAACAGTAGCAGATTTAAAGTCGATCAAAGTTTTTCAGGATGTGCCTGATGATCAGTTACAATGGATGATCGATAGGAGCAGGCATTACGAACTGCCTGAGGGCGAAATGATGACATCGCCCGGTGAGCCGCTGAAAGGCACGCACGTGATTATTTCCGGCCGGATCGAATTATACCGCATTCAAAACAATGCAAAGTTGTTCATCGCCGAGCTGCTTCCCGGCACCGTTACGGGTGTCTTGCCTTTTTCGAGAGGGAAAGTTGGCGTTGCTTACGGCCAATGTACAGCGCTTACACAGATCATGACTTTTCCGGTCGAGCTCATGCGCGAACTGATCATCTCACATTACGAGCTTACACAGGCGCTGGTGATCGTAATGACTTCCCGTGTTCGCGAGTTTACAGAACTGGAGCAGCAAAATGAGAAAATGATGGCGCTGGGAAAACTATCCGCCGGCCTTGCGCACGAGTTGAATAATCCCGCCGCTGCCATCGTGCGGGGCTCTGTTTCTTTGAAAAAACACCTGTTATTACAGCCCGGCGCATTCAAAAAGCTCATTTCCATTCATCTATCTCCCGATGAGATCGAACTGATCAATGCAAAGATGACAGAGATCATGGCGAACACTTCACGCCCTGTGCTCAGCATGATGCAGCGCTCAGAACGCGAGGACGAAATTCTGGATTGGCTGGATGTGAACAGCATTGGGGAATGCGACGATATTGCGGAAAATATTGTAGAATTTGGCATCACCGAGGCTGATCTGGAAGAATTGAAAAGCAAGATCAATAAAGACGATTTTTCACCGATTCTGCTTTGGATCAATAATAACCTGACCACCGAGCGCATGGTGGCGGACATTCAGGAAGCTTCAAAAAGGATTGCCGATCTGGTGGGTTCAGTAAAGACGTTCACCCATATGGACAGGGGCGGGGAGAAGGAAGTCATCGACATTCACGTTGGTATCAAAAATACCCTTACGATGCTGAATTATAAGCTGAAAAAGGCTAATATTAAGGTTACGGAAGAATTTGATCTTACGCTGCCGCACGTTAAAGTAATGGTAGGAGAGCTTAATCAGGTGTGGACAAACCTGATTGACAATGCGATAGATGCACTGGAAAACCAGCCGGACCCTGAGTTGCGGATCATCACACACAGAGATAAGGAGTTTGTAAAAGTGTCCGTTTGCGACAATGGCCCGGGAATTCCGGTTGAAATTAAAAACAAAATTTTCGATCCGTTCTTCACGACCAAGGCAATCGGAAAAGGCACTGGACTGGGCCTGGATGTGGTTATGCGCATAATTAAACAACATCACGGCACTGTAACTTTGCACACCGAACCGGGCAAAACGGAATTTTTGGTATGTTTTCCGATCAATGGTTAATTTGAATTTCTTTACCCTAAAACATCATCATTACTATGGGTTTGCCCATTATATTTTCAATTGACGACGATCCGCAGGTGCTCAGGGCCATCAGCCGCGACCTGAAAGCGCAATACCGGGACAGATATCGCGTGCTTAGCACTTCCTCCGTGAGCGAAGCCATGGAGAGTTTGTTAGAACTGCAAAATAAAGGAGAGGAAGTGGCTATCTTCATTTCAGACCAGCGTATGCCAGAAATGCAGGGCGTGGATTTCCTGGAAAAAGCAATGGCCATTTTTCCTTTTGCAAAAAGGGTGTTGCTTACGGCTTATTCAGACACGGATGCTGCCATTAAGGCGATCAATGACGTGCAGTTGGATTACTATCTCATGAAACCGTGGGACCCGCCCGAGGAAAAACTCTACCCGGCCATTGACGAACTGCTGCATGACTGGCAAGCCAACTATCGCCCCGATTTCAAAGGCATTAAAGTGATAGGTTATCAGTTTTCACCTAAATCCCACGAAATCAAGGATTTTCTGGCTGGTAATTTGGTGCCATATCAATGGATGGATGCTAATTCAAGTGACGTGGGCAAGCAGATCATTAAAACAAATGGATTATGCCCAACGGATTTTCCGACGGTTATTTTTGAAGATGGCACATTATTGAAAACACCTTCCTTACTGGATGTGGCTTCCCATATCGGGCTGAATGCGAAGGTCAAATTGCAGGTTTACGATGTGGTTATTATCGGTGCCGGTCCGGCTGGGCTGGCTGCTTCGGTTTACGGAGCGTCAGAAGGTTTAAGTACTTTACTGATCGAGCGCAAAGCACCTGGTGGCCAGGCTGGTACGAGTTCGAGGATCGAGAATTATCTAGGCTTTCCGGCAGGTTTGAGTGGCTCCGAACTGACGAGAAGGGCTATCACGCAAGCCACGCGTTTCGGGACAGAATTCCTGTCGCCGCAGTCGGTAAAAGAGATTAAATTGAAAGACCAGTATAAAACCATTGTGCTGGAAGATGATACGGAAATCAATGCACGCGCGGTGGTTATCACAACGGGCGTTGATTACCGGAAGCTGGAAACCAAAGGGATTGCAGACTTCACAGGCAAGGGAATTTATTATGGTGCAGCCAGCACAGAAGCAAGTTCTTGCGGCAATAAGGATGTGTATGTGCTTGGCGGCGGCAATTCAGCCGGCCAGGCAGCAATGTATTTGTCCAAATTTGCAAGAAACGTCTACATTATCGTTCGCAAAAATGATCTGACTTCCTCCATGTCGTCCTACCTGATCGACCAGATCAAAAACACGGATAATGTGACGATCCTGGGTTGCACAGAAATCATAGAAGCCAAAGGAAACGAACATTTGGAAGGCTTAAGACTGGTTGATCTCAACTCTGCCGAGGAACGCGATGTGCCTGCTGATGCGCTTTTCATATTTATCGGTGCCAGGCCTTACACGGACTGGGTAGGGTTGCAGATCATCAAGAATAACAAAGGATTCATCGAAACGGGACGTGATATGAAGAGTCATGAGAACTTCCGGCAGGTTTGGAAAATGCAGCGGGATCCTTATTTGCTGGAAACCAGTTCCCCTGGTATTTTTGCTGCGGGAGACGTGAGAGCCGGTGCCATGAACCGTGTTACATCAGCGGTTGGGGAAGGTTCAATGTCAATCAGTTTTGTTCACCAATATTTAAGTGAAGTATAATGGATCAGGTTTGTCAGCACATTAGTGAAATAACAGAGATCAAGAAAGCGGCTGCGTATGAGTGCGAGGAATGCGTGAAAGTGGATGGAAGATGGATGCACTTACGCACCTGCCAGACCTGCGGCGCAACTTTGTGCTGCGACAGCTCACCCGCAAAGCATATGACCCAGCATTATCACCAAACCGGCCATCCGGTTGCGAGTTCTGCTGAACCGGGCGAGCAGTGGCTCTGGTGTTATAAAGATGAAGCATTTGTTGAATACGACTGAATTTAAATTCCCGGATTGAATTTTGTAACTTTGTTTATGGAGAAACCGACCTCAATCCCGGAATTTTATAAAGATACTTCACAGTTGATCCCGGAGCCGGTTAAGAAGGAGATCGGTCATTTCAACATTTTCAGGACCGAGGATCTTTTCCGGGATTCCAAACCCAAAGCTTTGCCTTACAACCGGCGGGCTTATTACAAGATCAGCCTCATTATTGGTAAAAACCAGGCCGAATACGCGGACAAAGTCGTTCATATTGAGCACAATGCACTGCTATTTGCCACGCCACAGATTCCCTATAACTGGAAGCCGCTGGACGATAAGCAGTCGGGCATGTTCTGTATTTTTTCGGAGGATTTTCTTACCCAGAACAACAGCGGGATATTATTAAAGAACCTGCCCGTTTTTAAACCCGGTAATGTTCCGATATTTTTCCTGAATGACGAGCAGATTGAGGATATCAGGCATATTTTCAATAAGATGTTCAGGGAAATTTCTTCTGCTTATGCCTTTAAATATGATCTTCTTCGAAATTACGTGCTCGAACTGATCCATAATGGCCAGAAATTACAGCCCGCCACGGCACTTTTCAATGAAACCAATGCGCATAAGCGTGTGTCCTCGCTTTTTATAGAATTGCTGGAACGCCAGTTTCCCATTGAGCCTCCCCATCAAAAACTTGTTTTCCGGTCGGCAAAGGACTACGCCGACCAGCTGGCGATCCATGTAAACTATCTGAATAAGGTTTTAAAGCTCGTTACCGGTAAAACCACCACCGAGCTGATCATTGAGCGTATTATCAAGGAATCCAAGATACTTCTCAAACACACGGACTGGAATGTTTCGGAGATCGCATATAGTCTGGGATTTGAAGAACCCTCGCATTTTAATAACCTTTTCAAAAAGCATACAACATTAAGTCCGCGTGCTTTCAGAACGGAGATTTGATATTTGTAAGTTTTGATTTGAAACTGACAAATTTTCCCTTCCGACCTGGCATACCTTTGTTTCATCAAATAATAAAAAAAGAACATGGAACAAGGGAATAAAATAGCATTGGTTACTGGCGCCAGCAGGGGACTGGGAAAAAATATGGCGCTAAATCTGGCCGAACAGGGAACAGACATTATCGTTATATATCGCAGCAAGGAGCAGGAAGCACAGGAAGTGGTGGAAGCGATTGAAGCAATGGGCAGAAAATCCGTTGCAATTCAGTTGGATACAGCAAATACCAAAAATTTCGACGCTTTCTTTAATGCACTTGAAACGGTGCTGGAAACAAAATGGAACCGCAAAACATTTGATTTTCTGATCAACAATGCCGGGATCGACGCCAACTCTAAATTCACAGACACAACCGAAGACGATTTTGACGCACTGATGAATGTGCATTTCAAAGGCGTTTATTTCCTGACCCAGAAAGCACTGCCATACATTGCAGATAATGGGCGCATTATTAACCTTTCCACCGGCTTAACACGCTTTGCAACGCCTGGTTACGCCGCGTATGCATCCATGAAAGGAGCTATTGAAGTGCTGACCAAATATCTGGCAAAGGAACTGGGCCACAGGGGCATTACTGTCAATATAGTTGCACCAGGCATTATTCATACCGATTTTACTAAAAAAGCATTTGCGGCCCATTCCGGAATGGAAGATCACATTAACTCCATAACAGCGTTAGGTCGAGTTGGTGAACCTCAGGATATTGGCGCGGTTGTGGCGTTTCTATGCACCGAAGGCGCCCGCTGGATCAATGCCCAGCGGATCGAGGCCTCGGGTGGGATGAACCTTTAATATTATAACTTATTGCCGGCGAGCTTCAAATGCAGGTCAATTTCGTTTTTGATCACTGCATCGTCGGGCAGGGCAGGATCAGTGGCGTAGGTGATACCCCATTTGGTCCTGTCTATTTTTAGCTTACCCTCCACCTTCAAATTTGAACCATTTACCTCAATTCTGGCCGGAAACGAGATGGAATGTGTGATTCCTAACATCGTTAAATTTCCGTTCACCAGCTGGTTTGCCCCGGCTATGACTCCTTCACCTGTTCCTGTGTAAGGCGCCACGCCTGTAATGTTGAATTTCACTTCCGGATGCAGCGCCATATTGAAGAAATCGGCACTCTGCAAATGATGGACAAGTGTCTGTTTCAATTCCTCCGTTGGAAGATTAAAATTCACAATGGACGCTATCGGAATGGTGAAAGAACCGCTTTGGACTTTTCCGTCTCGAATAATAAGGCTTTCGCTTTTGATGGCAATAGAACCTTCATTAAAATACTCGTTTCTGAGATAACCTTTCCATTCAGCAATAGAGATGGCTTCGTCCAGTTTGTAGTTGGTGGTTTCAACATCGTGATCTGTGCAGCTGAAACCTATTGAAATCAAGGCTAATAGAGTAAGAAGTTGCTTTTTCATTTTCTTGTTTTTGTTTTTTTGTAAATCATGGCTTTAATGATGATGCAAAACTAAGGCACGTTCGTACGGGTAAGCCCACGCAAAACGGACGAAAACCTACGCAAAAGGAATTATTCGTAATCGCTTTTTGAATAGGTATTCGTTCGAATAAATGTGATATTTACACAGGAAGTAGAAACCAAAAACTTTAAAATGTCATTAAAAGGACCAATCATTTCGATTGAAGACGATTCCGATGATCAGTTTTTGATTAAAAGCGTCGTGGAGGAATTACAGATTCCGAACCAGCTGATTTTCTTCTCGAACGGGCTCGAAGCATTGCTTTTTCTGGAAACTACTAAGGAACAGCCGTTTGTCATTTTGTGCGACATCAACATGCCCGTAATGAATGGATTGGAGCTGCGCTTGCGGATTGAGCAGAACGAGTATTTGAAGAAAAAATCCATTCCCTTCGTTTTTTTAAGTACAGCAGATAATCCGCACATTATCTCAGCGGCCTACGACGCAACAATCCAGGGTTTTTTTAAAAAAGAAAACAGCTTTGAGGATCTTAAAAAAAGGATCAAGATAATCTTCGATTACTGGCAAAGCTGCCTGCACCCGAATAATTACGCATAGTTTGTGAAGAAGATACTGATCATCGACGACGAGGAAAAGCTTAGAAGTCTGATAGCCAGGGTCATTACGCTCGAAGGCTTCGAAGTTTTGGAAGCAGGAGATATCAAATCGGCCGTTAAAAAGCTGGATCAGAGTGAAATAGACGTTGTATTGTGCGACGTTAAACTGCCGGACGGCAACGGTGTGGATTTTCTCAAAACAATCCGCGAAAAATATCCGCTACTCGAAACAATCCTGCTGACTGCCTACGGCAACATTCCTGATGGTGTGCAAGCCATCAAAAACGGAGCTTTTGATTACATTACCAAAGGTGACGACAATAACAAGATAATCCCGCTCATTTACAGGGCTCTCGAAAAAGCCGAACTCAACAAAAGAGTTCTTTCGCTTGAAAAACAGCTGGGCGAAAAACATTCTTTTGAAGCCATTATAGGCAAATCAAAAAAGCTGCTCGCCTGTATCGAGCTCGCACGCCGAGTTGCGCCTACGGACACGACCGTTTTACTTCTGGGCGAAACAGGAACCGGAAAAGAGGTTTTTGCACAATCTATCCACCAGGCCAGCGCACGATCCAAAAAGTCGTTTGTCGCTATAAACTGTTCCGCATTTGGGAAGGATCTGCTTGAAAGCGAGATGTTTGGACATAAAGCAGGCGCATTTACGGGAGCAACGAAAGATAAAAAAGGGCTTTTTGAAGAAGCACACAACGGCACCATTTTTCTGGACGAAATTGGAGAACTCGCGCTGGATTTGCAGGCTAAGTTGCTGCGTGTGTTAGAATCGGGAGCGTTTATCAAGGTGGGGGATACGCAGCCGACGAAGGTAAATGTGCGCATCATCGCCGCCACTAACCGCGACCTGCAAAAGGAAATAGCATCAGGGGATTTCAGAAGTGACCTTTTTTATCGCATATCCGTCTTTCAGATTACGATTCCTGCATTGCGGGAACGCGCCGGGGATATTGAAGCGCTCGCAGAAACATTTGCGGCTCAGTATGCGCTGAAAACCAATAAAAAGATCAAGTCGCTGTCGACCGACTACGTAAAAGCACTTGAAAAGAATGTCTGGAACGGGAATATCCGGGAACTGAAAAATGTGATCGAGCGAAGTGTCATACTCACCGATGGTGCCGTGCTCGACGTTGAAAGCCTGCCATTTGAACTGTCATTAGCTCGAAATGATGGGAATGATAACTTATCCGCGTTTTCGTTGGCGAGCGCGGAAAAGCTTCACTTTCAGAAGGTTCTAAATTATACCAATGGCAATAAAGCAGAAGCCGCGCGCTTGCTGGAAGTGGGAATCGCTACACTTTACCGGAAGATTGAGGAGTATAAGTTGTGAAGAGGCACATTATCCAAGCTTTTCTGGACGGCCGATCAACTGATAAAAGTTTTCCCGGTAAGTAAGTGAAACGGGAATGATACACTTCTGAATTGTTATCCTGTCCCGCTCCACAGACTCAATTTTATCCACTGCAACAAGGTATGATTTGTGAACGCGGCAAAATTGTGTGGAAGGTAATTGCTGTTCCAGCTGACCAAATGTTTCCAGCGTCATGATTTTTTCGTTCTTCAGGCAAATCCGCCGGTAGTCCCGCATCCCTTCGATGTAAAGGATGTCTTCAAACAGAATTTTCAGGAGCCGATATTCCGATTTGACAAATAAGTAGGTTTTGGGATCATCGGTTCGCGCCGCAGGACTCATTTCCTGCACCCGGATCACGGATTGCAGGAAACGGTCAAATGTGTACGGCTTTAATAAATAGTCTGAGACTTTAAGATCGAACGCTTTTAGCGCATATTGATCAAAGGCGGTTGTAAGTATCACTGGCGGGCGGGTTGGAACAGCATCAAGTAACTGGATTCCAGACATATCATCCATTTCCACATCCAGAAAAACAAGGTCTATCTTTTCATTTTTGAGGATTGCAAGCGCTTCCCAGCCATTGTCCACAGCGTGGGCTAAATGAAGGAACGGCACGCGTCGTACATATTCGCTAAGCCTTAGCATGGCCAGCGGCTCATCTTCAATAAGCAGACAATTCATGCATTTTTATTGGTAAAATGAGGTTCACAGCATATTCATTAATATTCTCTTGCAATGTCAGTTGATGCGCATCTTTGTATATTAATGACAGTCTTTGCTTTAACAAACTGTTACCCAGCCCGCTCGGCTTTTCTGTGGAAGCCGAAAGTTTTCTTCCAGCTGCATTAATGCACTGAAACTGAACCTGATCGTCCGTGACGCGAACCGAGATCCGGATTGCGCCGGGATTTCTTTTGTTTGCTGCGTGCTTAAAAGCGTTTTCAATGAAAGGGACAAAGATCATGGGAGCGATGTTGATCCCGTCTATCGGCCCGATAATCTCAAAAGTGACAAACTCATCGTTGTTAGTCCTGATTTTTTGCAGATCAATGTATTTTTTGATGTATTCCAATTCTCTGGAAAGAGGGATCCAGTCTGCCTGTATCTCATACAAAATGTAACGCAGCAGGTCAGAAAGTTTATTCAGATAAACAGAAGCAGTGCCCGGATCGTGCTCGATAAGGATATCGATATTATTTAATGTGTTAAACAGAAAATGCGGGTTAATCTGTGCTTTCAATAGTGCCAGTTCCGTTCGTAATTTGCTGCTAATGAGTGCTTCTTTTTCTTTTCTGTCTTCGTACCAGGTAATAAATCCCCGGAAAACGGTGCCTATGAAAGCGTTGGCCACCGCAAGTAAAGCAAAGCCGGAAATCAACCAAATGTTGTCTTTGAACGTGAACAGGAAAAAGTCGAGCTTTTCAAAAAGAATGTAAATGATCAAAGTAAAAAGTAATGATACAATGACCGTAGCAACGGAGGCTAAACCAATGATGGCGAGCAACCCTGAACGCACGAATGTGCTTATTCTTCCGGCTGTCAGATAACGAGGCATGAGCCACGAATAGAATGTGTAAAAGCTGGCGCCGCCCGTAATTGTTGCAATGGTTAACAGTGTAAGCCAATCGTCCCAATCGTTTAAATCCGCGGAAGAAGCGTTTCTGGATAACATGAAGATAAATGTGAACAGGCATTGATAAAGAAGCCAGTAGCCTGCATGCAGAAGTTGAATGACTGACTTTTTCATAGCTTAACAGTGTTAGATGTGTTGGAAGCTGCAAGTGGTTTTTTCATGATACATTTCCTGTTAAAGTGGTGTATCAAAAGTCAGCATTAGCAATCTGGCGCAAAAAACGAATCTGCCAAATGGCTTAACATGCCTGCAAAACAACATTACTCAACCACCTGCACGCCCACATAAGATGAACTTTCCCCTGAAAGGTAAATTCTGTGTCTCGCCTTTTGAAAATCCTGTTCTTCTGCTTTGTAAATGTTGACGAACTTCTGCGGATTGCGGTCAACGAGTGGAAACCAGGAACTCTGAATCTGTATCATGATTTTATGACCTTTTTTGAAACGGTGCGCTGCGTCCTGCATATCAAATTTCACTTCCTCAATCTTGTCCGGCGTCAGAGGAACAGGATCGGAGAAGCTCTTTCGAAACTTTGCCCGCATCACTTCCCCGCGGACCAGAAGCTGAAAACCGCCCATTTTCATGTTCGGGTTGACCGGGCTGTCATTTGGTGCGTCGCCCGGGTAAACGTCGATCAACTTGACAACGAAGTCGGCGTCGGTGCCCGTCGATGAGACAAATAAATCTGCAAAAACATTACCCGAAATGGTAACATCCTCATTTAGCACTTCTGACTGATAAACAAGCACGTCGGGGCGGGACGCTGCAAAGCGCTGATCCTCGTACATGAAGTCGCTTCCCCGGATAATGCGGATTTCCGATGTGTAGGGGACCGGTTTGTCGGGATCGCTTTCATATTCATCAAAAGAAGGTTTCGCGCCGACTTGCATGATCATCATGGTTTGCGAGAACGATAATGTGCCATCCGGATGCATGTAAAGTTTTTTAGGCACCGCATTCTTTGGCGGCCATTGATCATATTTTCTCCATTCATTTGCACCTGTTTCGAAAATATAGGCCTTTGGAAGTGCTGGCTGTGGCTGGTCTTTTAAATGATGGTTGAAGAAAGGAAATTCAATTTCTTTTTGGTAAAATGAGCTTGTTTTGGATCCAAAGCGAATGTTACCCAACGATTCACCCGTTCCGCGCGCCCAGCCGCCATGAATCCATGGACCCATCACGAGCAAGTTAGGGGACTTGGGTTTGTTACTTTCTATCCCCTGATAAGTTTTCAAGGGGCCGTAAAGATCCTCCTGGTCAAACCAGCCGCCAACCACCATTACGGCCGGTTTAATGTTTTTCAAATGCGGCACAGGCGTCCGTGCTTTCCAGAAGTCGTTATAGGTTTCATTCTCCATCATCTGGTTCCAGATGCGGTTTTGGTTCTTGAAGATCTTCTCATTTACATTCTTTAACGGACCAAGATTTTTATAGAACTCGTAAGAATCGGGCGTTCCGTAAGCGGAGAAGGCGGGCGTTCCCGTTGGTGTGGGCTCGGGCCGTGGCGCTCCGTAGGAAGACAGAAATGCAAAAGTGCCCATCAGAAAGAAAGCGCCGTTGTGATGGCGGTCATCTCCCATAAACCAATCGGTAACAGGTGCTTGCGGAGAGGCGACTTTCAAAGCCGGATGTGCTTCGACGGCCGTCATGGTTGTGTAATATCCCGGCGCAGAAATGCCCCAGCTTCCGACTTTGCCTGTGTTTCCTTCAATATTCTTGATCAGCCATTCAATTGTGTCATACGTGTCGGAACTTTCGTCCGTATCCGTTTTATTTTTCTTTTGGGGGATAAACGGCCGGTAAGCTTCGAAATCGCCTTCGGACATATATTTCCCGCGAACATCTTGATATACAACAATATAACCGTCACGCGCGAAATGCATGCTCGGCCCAAGAGACGTTTTGTACAATGTTTCTCCATAAGGCGCCGACGAATATGGCGTGCGGTTCAGGAGGATCGGATATTTTTTTGAAGCAGAAATATCCTTGGGTAAATAGATGGAAGTGAATAGCTTAACGCCATCCCGCATCGGGATCATCCGTTCGATTTTCGTGTAGTTTTGCCGGATATAAAGCGAATCTTCATTCACCTTGGGCTGCGCCAAGCTTTTGATCGCTCCGAAAAGTATCATCGCATTGATGGCGGAAAAGCTTAAAAAAAGAGACAGCTGCCATCTCACGGCGCGGGTGGGCTTCTTCAAATTGATCGGCGTTTAGGAGTTGTATTTAGCTAAAATAACAATTTCAACGCAAATCCTCGCAGCCTCACTCTTTCACCCAAAGACTATCCGTAAAATAATGCTTGCAATCCAGGAAGTGTTCGAGGACTTTGTATCCATTTGTTTCGGCCACTTCTTCGATTTCCTTTAATGTGTACTTTTTGGATAACTCTGTGCGGATCAGTTCGTTTTGCTCAAAATAATAACATTTGTCCATGCGTTGCAGATGGATTTTCTGAGTAACCAGGCTCACCAGATAACTTCTGACTTCTCCATTTATCGGGTTGTAATGTGAGTAAAAGTCAAATTGACTGGTTTTGATATTACCGCCGAGTTCGCGGTTAATCCGGTGCAGCAGGTTCATATTGAACGCTTTGGTAATGCCTTGCGGATCGTCGTAGGCGAAGCGTATGGTTGCAGGATTTTTCTGTAAGTCAAAGCCAGTGAGTAGTTTATCGCCAGGCTTCATGCTTTGATTAAAGCTTTTCAGCAGATCATTAACTTCGTCTTTTTCGTAATTTCCAATGTTACCACCCAAAAATAAAAACAAGCTGGGCGTCTCGGAAGTAGCCAGTTCTTCGATCATCGAAAAGTAGTTGCCGATCATCGGTTTGATCTGTAAATCAGGCAGATGATCGAGCATGTTGGCTTCGAGCTCTTCAATCGCTTTTTTTGAAATATCAATGGGCACATAGGAAAATTCCACACCGGTTTCGACGAGCGTTTTAAGCAACTGGCGCGTCTTAATGCCGTCGCCGGCACCAAATTCGACAATATTGAATGGTTGATCGAAATTGAGTTTATCAACGATTTGCTGCCCTTGCAGTGATAAAATCTCGAATTCACAGGCAGTTGGATAATATTCCGGCATTTTCATAATATCCTGAAAAATGCCGCTGCCGATGTCGTCGTAAAAATATTTTGAAGAAATGTGCTTTAATGGTGCGGAAAGACCTTTATGTATATCTTTTGCAAATGTGTTGTCTGACATAATGTTCTATTAATCAATTACTTCACCAGCCTTATGCCGGTGTATTGCCAGCGCTCGTGTGCGTGAAAAAAGTTGCGGTAAGTGTTGCGGCTATGTCCGGGAGAAGTGGCGACGGAGGCGCCGCGAAGCACCATTTGATTGATCATGAATTTCCCATTGTATTCTCCAACAGCGCCGGGAGCCTTGGAAAAGCCGGGATAAGGCAGATAGGCGCTGTTGGTCCATTCCCAACGCTTTCCCCAGCCAAACTGCTGCGAAGCAATTTCCCACTCGGATTCAGTTGGTAATCGCATCCCTTTCCATTGCGCGAAAGCCGAAGCTTCGAAAAAATTAATGTGGCTCAAAATGGCTTGCGGATTTACCTCCTGCAATCCGTCCAGGGTGTAATAATGCCACGCACCGTTTATTTTATGCCAATACATGGGAGAATTAATAGCATTGGCATTAACCCAAGACCAGCCTTCGTCCAGCCATAAATTAAAGTCCTCATAGCAGCCACTTTCCATAAACTGGATAAATTCAGCGTTGGTAACCAGCGCTTTGGAAATTTCAAAGTCATGCAAATACACTTTATGCCGTCCCAGCTCATTGTCAAAGCAAAAACCTTCACCCTGAAACCCAACTTCATAGACGCCTTCCGGGATATGGGCGAAACCAGTTTCATCATTTGAATCATTAACCAGGTTATGACCCGATTTGTAAACAGGAAACAATGGATTATGGCCGAGAATATATTTGATATCTGTAACGAGCAGTTCCTGATGCTGCTGCTCGTGATGCAGCCCAAGCTCCACCAGCGATAGCGCTTCGGGGTCAGCTAATGTTTCTAGCAGATCGGACATATGTCGATCCACATGTTGCCGGTAAGCATACACATTTTTGGTCGTCGGCCGTGTAACATTTCCCCTGTCAGTGCGCAGGGTGCGTTCGCCGACATTGTTGTAATAGCTGTTGAAAAGGTAATTGTAGTCGGTGTCGAAAACCTGGTAGCCAGGCAGAAACGGTTTGATGATAAACGTTTCAAAAAACCATGTTGAATGCGCCAGGTGCCACTTTGGCGGACTTACGAATGGAACGGGCTGTGGCACATAGTCTTCGGTTTCAAGCGGTTCACATATTGTTTCTGAATGCTGTCTGACACGATTATATGCTTCACTAATGGCGGTGGTTGTCAGTGGATACATAATCTTTTAAATCTGTAATAGTTCTTATATTCAAGGATTGTGCCTGCTCTTTTCGCATCATCAGGGCATAGGCATTATTGAAACCGATCGGTTTGAGCCATTGCAGGTTATACTGCTCGTCAAAACCTTTTTGAACATAATTGAAAACTTTTTCACGACTGCCGGACAGCGCTGCCAGATCGTTCTTCGTAGGTTTCAAAATTACCAAAAGGCCCGTTCCCGTGTATTCAGGATACATATCGATCTCATTATTGGTTAATGCATCAAAACAAATCTTCGTTCCGCCAAGTCCTGTTTTTGTTTCAACTTTTAATTCCGTGTTCCCTTCGATAAGCGCTTTATAGATATTGATCAGAATATATTGTTCTGCGAATATCTTGGAGCCGAGGCGGATAACGCCCTTATTTCCGTTTTTTGATTTTTTGTAAAGATCATTGGCCAGAATAAAATCCTGCGCCACCTTTTCAGGGCTTTGTTTCAGATAATCGACGCGGTAATTCAAGTCGGTCATGATCGAGTCATTGATCTTTCCTGACAGTAAATTTATTGCGGCTTCCAGCTCAGGATATTTTGTCAAAACATCTTTTCTAACCAATGGAGAAGCATAGTAGGGAGGAAAAATGCTTTTGTCATCTTCCAGTGTGATGAGGTTGTAGGCTTTAAGCCGCCCATCTGTGCTATATCCGCTGATGACGTCAATTTTCTTCTCGTAAGCCGCCTTATACATGACCGCGTCGCTTATTACAACAGTCGGCATGTTCAGTTGATATTTTGATTTCAATCCCAGATAGCCATCTTCCCGTCCCATAAATTCGGGGGTAAAGCCGCCGAGCATTTTGGCGTCGGCGTAGGGAAAAATATAGAATGAAGATAGCAAAAGGAGTAAAATGGGCAGCACAAGCGAAACCTTGCGCATTTTCCTGACATTCGCTTTTTGAACCAATGAAAGCAGCAGATCGAAAAATATGGCCAGCAGAGCCGCAGGGATTGCGCCTGCGAGGATCATATTTGAATTGTTCAATGCAATGCCGCCGAAAATAAATTCACCTAAACCACCCGCTGCAATGTAGGCCGCAAGCGTAGCCACGCCCACGTTAATGACCGTTGCCGTGCGGATACCAGCCAGGATTACGGGCATCGCAAGAGGAAGTTCAACATTAAATAGCACCTGCCACCGGCTCATGCCCATCCCACGCGCCGACTCTGTAACCGCCGGATTCACGCCCCGGATTCCTGTATAAGTGTTCCTGATAATGGGAAGCAATGCGTACAAAAACAGCGCAGTGATGGCTGGCAGCGCGCCTATTCCCAGCAACGGGATCATAAAACCAAGTAATGCAATGCTGGGAATGGTCTGCAAAACACCTGCAATGCCCAGCACGAGCCACGCTGCCTTGTTGCGCTGTGCGATCCAGATCCCGAGCGGAAGCCCTATCACAACGGCAATGAGGAGCGAGATGCAGGTGAGGCCAATGTGGGCAAGTGTCTGGCTCAACAGCTTGTCAGATTGCTGCGCCATGAATTCCCATAAACTTTGCTGCACTTCCATTAGTTATGCTGTTTTAGGATCCTGTAAGCTTCTTGAATAGAAGATGTTGTATAGATTTTCGATATGTTTAATGTATCGTTTCTCACGATCAGCGCATCTTTGCTAGAAGCGGAAAGTATTTCCATGCCTGCCCATAAGCTAGCCTTTGCACTGATTTCAGGAAGCGAAGCATTGTCGGCGTTGTTTTGAAAAGCGGAATCAGCATCAGCAATGTTCAAAATATCCTGAAAAGTAAGTGCGCTTAGTTCCAGGAACAGCCGTTGATGATCGAAAAAGTTTCGGGCAAATGCATTAGCGGGTTTCAGGATCAGGTCTTTTGCATTTCCTGCCTGGACAATCTTGCCTTTATCCATCAGACAAATGTGATCGCCGAGCTCGAATGCCTCTTGCACATCGTGCGTTACGAGCACGATGGTCTTTTGCTTCAATTCGGGCAACTCTAAAAATTCCTTTCGAACGCCTGCGCGTGTAATCGGGTCCAGAGCGCCAAACGGTTCGTCCATCAACAGCACAGGCGGATTGGAAATGAGTGCACGGGCAATCGCAACACGCTGCTGCTGTCCACCGCTTAGTTCGTCGGGATATTTGTGGCCAAATTCTTCCAAAGGCAGTTTAAGCTGTTCAAGTAATTCCTGTGCTCTATTCCGGGTTTTTGATTTGTCCCATTTCAATAATTTTGGAACCACCGAAACATTCTCTTCCACGGAATAATGCGGGAAAAGACCATTGCTTTGGGAAACGTAGCCGATTGTACGTCTTAATATTTCTGGCTGCTGGTCAAAAATATTTTTGCCGTCAATGGAAATAGAACCGCCGGAAGCGTCAATCAAACGGTTCAGCATTTTGAGGGTTGTGGTTTTCCCGCAACCGCTTGTGCCCAGCAAAACCATGGTTTCACCTTCCTTTACTTCAAAAGAAATGTCGTCAACTGCCTTGATATCATTAAAAATTTTGCTGATGTGTTCGGCAATGATCATGATGTTACTGTTCCAGGGACATGAAAAGGTTGTTCAGCGATTCCGCATAGGTCGGGTGCGCAAATACGCCGTTCATAATGCGGTCGTAAGTTACATTGCCCATCATTGCCATTTGCAAAATAGTAACAATTTCACCGCCCTGTTCCGCCAGGACCGAGGCACCCAGGATTTGTTTGGTTTTGGCATCTATCACCGCTTTCATCATGCCCCTTTCATCGCCGGTTTCAATAGACCTGGCCACGCTGTCATTTTTTATCGTAGCCACTAGTATATCCAGTCCCTGATCGCGTGCTTCCTGTTCGGTAATGCCTACACGGCCAAGCTGCGGATCGATGAACATGCAGTAGGGGACTAGCCTGTCTTTGATAGAAGCGTTTCCCTTCTCAATAACATTCTCGCTAATAATCCGGTAGTCGTCGTAGGAAATATGCGTAAATGCCGGGCCACCTTTCACATCACCCAGCGCGTAAATGTCCGCCGCCGTCGTTTCGAGCCTATCATTAACTTTGATATAACCTTTTTCATCCGTTTCCACGCCGGTTTTTTCAAGCGACAGCGCTTTGGTTTGCGGTTTTCTGCCGGTTGCGATAAGTATATGAGAGCAGTTGAGCTGACTTTGCTTACCATCTTTATCAACGGTTACTATAATCTTTCCACCGTTTTTTGAAACAGAAAGTGCTTTCGTTTTAGTCAAAATTTCAATATCCTCTTCCGCCAATATTTTCACTACTTCGTCTGCAATGTCTTGATCTTCTTTTTTAAGAATACGCTCTGAGGGTTCCAGAATCGTCACTTTACTTCCGAACCGCTTAAACATTTGTCCAAATTCAAGCCCGATATAGCCGCTGCCCAGCACAAGCAGGTGTTCGGGAATGCTATCCAGCTCCATGATGCTGGTCGATGTGAGATAGTCTATGTTTTCAATGCCTTCAATCTTGGGGATCGAGGGCTTTTCTCCTGTATTGATGAAAAATTTGTCAGCCGAAAGGGTAAGTGATCCGCCGTCATTCAATGTGACCGTGATTTCTTTGTCGCCTGAAAATGTTGCGGTTCCGTAATGCAGATCAAGGTTTTTGCTTTCTTGAATGCTTTTCTCGGAATTGCTGCGCATGCGGTGTACAATGTCGTTTTTGCGTTGTGTGATGGCAGAGAAGTCTACATAAAAGTGATCTGTAATGATGCCCAGGCTTTTATTGTGGTAAACAGACCAAGCTGCTTTTGCCGAAGCGATCATGGCCTTGGTAGGGGAGCAGCCGTCGTTTACGCAAGTCCCTCCAATCCACCGTTTTTCTATTAATGCTGTCTTCAGGCCGGATTCGGCTAATTTTTTTGAAAGAGGCGTTCCGGCTTGCCCGGAACCGATTACTATAGCATCGTAATGTTGCATAGAGGCGGTGTATTAGTTGGTTGTAAAGATTGAGAATGCAATTACACCAAATAACAATAAAAGCGTGCCGGTCTGGACACGCTTTTTGTAATATATGACGGTATATTTTAAGAAAAGTAAGCCAGAGAATTCTCTTTATCAATGTTGATCTGGCGCACCAGCATATCCAGATTTTCAAACTTCTGCTCCGGACGGAGATAATGAAGCAGTTCGAGTTTCAAATCTTCACCGTAAATTTCCTTGTCAAAGTCAAATAAATTGGCTTCGATCGTCCGCATTGTGCCGTCCACGGTTGGCCTGACGCCTATGTTCAGCATTCCCTTGAATTGCTCCCCGCTATAAGTAACATGGATAACGTAAACGCCATTCATCGGGATTAATTTGTACGATTCATGCAAATGCACATTCGCAGTAGGAAATCCAATGGTACGGCCCAGTTGCTTGCCTTTTACGACTGTGCCGGAAAGCGTGTAAGGTCGGCCCAGCAAACCGTTTGCTTCGCCTACATGTCCGGTGATCAATGCCTTGCGTATCCTTGAAGAGCTGATCGCCATGTCTTCGATGTCCTCGCGAGGGATTTCTTCCACTTCGAAGCCATAGGAAGCGCAATTTTCCTGTAAAAATTCAAAGCTTCCTTCACGGTTGCGCCCGAAACGATGGTCATAGCCGATCACCAGTTTCTTCGTGCCTATCTTTTCAACAAGGATCTCTTTGATATATTCATGGCACGACAATTCGGAAAACGCCCGCGTAAAGGGGACGATCAGCAAATGATGAATGCCCAGTTGAGAGAACAGTTCGATCTTTTCGTCAATGGTCGAGAGCAATTGCAAACCCTGGCTATCTTCCGAAACAACCATGCGCGGATGCGGCCAGAAAGTAAGTACAACGGTTTCTCCGCCAGACTGTTCACTGATTTCCCGAAGCCGGGAAAGTATTTTTTTATGTCCAAGATGCACCCCGTCAAAAGTGCCACTTGTTACGACGCCATATTCCAGTTTTTGAAAGGAATCCAGGCTGTGATAAATATTCATTCGTCCACTTCTAACTTCAATTCGAGTCTTTTTTGCTGAATGAAATCGGTAAGATTCCACGCATTTTTTAGTTCAAACGCTCCAATCCGTGTCCTGCACAGTGCGCTTAAATACGCACCGCTGCCTGTCAGCTGACCAAAATCGCGAACCATACTGCGAATATAAGTACCTTTTGAACAAATGATCCTAAAATCAACCGATGGAAAGTGCGTAGCATCAATTTCAAAAAGGGAAATTTCGACATTGCGCTTTTTGATCTCCACCTCTTCGCCGCGGCGCGCTTTCTTGTAAAGCCGCTCGCCGTCCACGCGTAATGCGGAATATATCGGCGGTGTTTGTGTAATGCTGCCGGTTAGCGCGAGCCTTGCGCTCTCCATGATTTCTGGCGTAATATGATCGGTTGGATATTCAGCGTCGAATTCCGTTTCAAGGTCAATGGAGGGGGTGGTTTTTCCTAGCACCAGTGTGCCGGTGTATTCCTTTTCCTGCGCCTGATAAGTGTCGATTTGCTTGGTTTTCTTTCCTGTACACAATATTAGCAGGCCCGTAGCGAGGGGGTCTAATGTGCCAGCGTGACCGATTTTCTTGAATTTGCAAGCTCTTTTCAGCTTGTTGGCGACATCAAATGAAGTCCAGGTCAAAGGCTTGTCGATCAGGATGACTTCGCCTTCGTCCGGTATGTTGTTTTCGTTATTCAAATTGCGGTATGCGTATTAAATGAAGCGCTTAGACAATGTCCAGCTTGTAGCCCGAAGCAAGCAACCCTAAAAGGATCAGCCCCAGAATGATGCGGTAATAACCGAACACTTTAAAACCATATTTGGTCAAAAAGGTGATAAAGAACTTGATAGCAAGCATTGCGACTACAAATGCAACCAGATTTCCGATCAAGAGCACCTTAATGTCTTCTGCCTGGATCGTGTCGTAGGTTTTGAGTAATTTATAGCCACCGGCTGCGGCCATTGTGGGAACGGCAAGGAAAAAGCTGAATTCAGCGGCCTGCTTGCGCGAAAGTCCCTGTAACATGCCACCGATGATGGTAGAGGCTGATCTCGAAACGCCCGGGATCATGGCTATGCACTGAAAAAAGCCGATTTTAAGCGCGTCAAAATAAGAAATTTCCCTGTCACGGGTGTTGTCGTTGGCAATACGGTCGATGAAGATCAGGATAATCCCGCCGACTAGCAGTGAAACGGCAACTACAATTACATTTTCCAGCATGGCGTCAATAAAATCATTCAGTAAAAAACCAATGACAGCGGCAGGCAGAAATGCGACAAATAATTTGAAATAAAAGTCAGTACTTTGGAAAAAACGCTTCCAGTAAAGGACTAAAACGGACAATATCGCACCAAACTGGATATTAACCGTAAACATTTTAGTGAATTCCAGATGACTGATCCCCATGAACGAAGAAGCGATGATCATGTGGCCGGTAGACGAAACGGGCAAAAACTCGGTAATCCCTTCAACAATTGCTAAAATAATGGCTTGCCAAATACTCATGAATTGCGGGGTTTACGTAAGATAGCCCAGAACTCAATGATGAAGCCGGTAATGGTAACCAGCGGGCCTAATGTCAGCCCCAGGAAACCGAAACCGAATTCGGTGCTGTCAAATGTCATGATGAGGAAGCCGGCGAGGATCACCGCGATGCCGATTAACATCGTCGTATAGTTCGATGTCGAAAATGGAAGTTCGTTTTTTGTGTTACTCATCATTTTGAGATTTTCTATGTTCTAAACTTTTATTTTTGGCTGCAAATGGCTCAGTAAAGATCGTCCAGCGCCATTCTCAGGTAACGCGCCAGTGACTGGTAAGTGCTTGAAATGCCGATAAGGATACCCAAAGCAAGTACTGAGCCAATTAGAATGATGATTTTATCATATTCCTGCAACATGCCCAAACCTTCTACATTGCGAACCGCTAATTGTTGTAATCCGATCAATAATGCTCCGGCCAGAACGCCGCCGATCAAACCCTGGATGGCGCCTCGCATGACATAGGGACGTTGTATAAACCCGTTCGTAGCACCCACAAGCTGCATACTGCGGATCAGGAAACGCTGCGAATAAATGGCAAGCTTGATGGTGTTATTAACCAGTAACACAATGATAATCAGCATAATCAGCGCGAAGCTGGCCAGCACGACGTAAATTTTGGTAACGTTCCTGTTAATGTTATCGGCAAGATCTTCCTGGTAAACAACTTCGTAAACACCCTTTATTTTTTCCAGATCTTTTTTGATCAGCTGTAATTTGGCTTCCTCAAAATAGTCTTCCTGAATTTTGACACGATAACTGTCTCGCAATGGATTTTCTCCTAAAAAAGTCACAAAATCTTCTTTCGTGCCTTCGATAAATTCTTTCGCTGCTTCTTCTTTTGAAACAAATGTGATGGGTTTCACCTCCGTTGAGACGAGCACGTAAGGTTTAGCATTGATAACGCTTAATATGGAATCCTGGCCGGCTTTTGTTTCTTCTTTATTCAAAAAGACGCGGACCTCAATGTTCTGGCGGATAATGGAAACCAGTTTTTTGGATTGGATTACAAGCAGCCCGCAAAAACCGATCAGGAACAATGCAGCCGTGAGGCTCATTACAATCATTGCATTGGGATAACTTCCAATCTTCTTTTTTTTAGGCATAAGAGCGTAAGGTTTCGCTTAGCGGTTGGCTCAAACCAATGTTTGAACGATGGCAAAAATAAGAATTATAATGTCATATGGGCGAAAAAGGCCGGTTTGTTAACTATTTTTAACTTACCCTGGCCCGCCGTATCAGTTTCTCCTGCCCATTTCATCGCGAATGCTCGCAGCTTTTTCGTAGTCTTCTTTTAAAAGCGCATCGTCCAGCATGCGCTGCAATTCGTCAAATGTGAGGTCACGCAGCTGATCTTTTGAACCTGTGGCTTTCAATGTTTCTTTCACCGCATCTTCATCATCTTCCTCGTCTTCGGTTAGGGAGCTCGAAACAATCCCTGCCTCTGAAAGAATCGCTTCATAAGTGAAAATCGGAATGTCAAAACGCAGACCGATAGCGATGGCGTCAGAGGGACGGGCATCGATTTCCACTTCCCTTAAATTATCCGTGCAGACGATCTTGGCATAAAAAATGCCCTCTTTCAGGTCGGAAATGACGATTTCTTTTAATGTATAATTCATTCCATCCGCAAACGACTTGAAGAGATCGTGGGTCATCGGGCGGTTTGGGACTATATTTTCAATTTGTACTGCAATGGCCTGCGCTTCGAACACACCAATTATAATGGGCAGGCGGCGGTTGCCCAGCTCTTCGCCAAGAACCAGTGCGAAGGAACCGGCCTGAGATTGGCTTGGGGACAGCCCGAGAATTTCTAACTTGATTTTTTTCACGTTTAAACTAAATGCGCAAGTTTGGTTGACAGTTGTGGTGAATATCTTGGATATTTATAATCGAAGTTGCAAAAATAATTAACCCGTACTGCATAAAAAAATGAAGTACGGGTTAAGAAGAGCCTCATTGACAGCCGGATGGAAATAAAGCAGCTTAATTATCTGATTTTTAAGCTATTTTTCTAATCTGACCAGGAGGTATTTATTACAATTAATTTAAATATGGGCTAAATGCGCAGTTTTAGAGATTTTTGGCCGCCTCGGTCAATTTGGGTAAAATTTCAAAAACATCGCCCACAATTCCGTAATCTGCTGCCTTGAAAAACGGCGCTTCGGGATCTTTGTTGATGACCACAATACATTTGGAGCCGTTAACACCTGCCAGGTGCTGGATTGCGCCGGAAATTCCGCAGGCGATGTAGAGATTTGGCGCAACTTTAATTCCGGTTTGACCAATGTGTTCATGGTGTGGACGCCAATCCAGGTCAGAAACGGGTTTTGAACATCCTGTTGCCGCACCAAGCGCTTTGGCAAGATCTACTAATGGTTGCCAATGCTCCGGCCCTTTCATTCCCCGGCCCCCGGAAACAATTATTTGCGCTTCAGTGAGTGACAACTCGGAGCTGGCTTTTTCAACATTGACAACCGAAGCCTGGAAATCGGCGTCGCGCAATTGTGGTGAGAAAGTTTCAACAACAGCGCTAGCGGAAGCCACATCGTTTTCGGTGATTTCAATCACATTCTTTTTCACAACCAGGATTTTGACATCCGATTTCATCTCAGTTGTTGCAAAAGCTTTTCCGGTGAAGATCCCACGGGTTACTTTAAAGGAACCATTGATCTCGGGCAATGCTGTAACGCCGGACACAACGCCTGCCTTCAACTTCGCAGCAGCCCGCGCCGCCATTGCGTCACCCAGGCCCGATTTGGAAAGAACAATGATCTTACTTCCTTCCTGCTCGACTGCCTGCGCCAGTGCATCTGCGTATGCGAGGCTGTTTTCGTGCGTCAGTTTTTCATCCGATGCGTGCAGCACTTTGGACGCGCCATAATTTCCTGCTATTTCAAGCGCAGACGAAGCTGCCGCTCCAATGGCCAGAACAACCGCTTTATCACCCGTTTTTTCTGCGACCTTTGCGCCGTAAGCCACTGCTTCCAGCGATGTTTTTTTGATGGAACCGTTATCCAGTTCTACATATATAAGGACTGACATTTGCTCTCAGTTTTGATTTATAAATTGATTCAAAAAGATCACAGCACTTTTGCTTCTGTTCGTAAAAGCCGGATCAATGTTTCTGCCTCACCTGCCGGGATCATCTTACAAGCACCCTTTGGAGCAGGCAGGAAGTATTTTTCTGGCACGGTCATTTCGTCGACTGAAACGGGCTCTACCACATTTAATGGCTTTGTACGTGCGGTCATTATGCCACGCATGTTGGGAATTTTCCACTCTGCAATCGGTTCCTGGCAGCCCAGCACGAGCGGCAGAGGTGCTTTGAGAATTTCTTTTCCACCGTCAATTTCCCTGCTTATCGTCGCTGAACCGCCTTCAATGTCGAGTTTCATTACGGGAGAGTAGGAGCCTATTCCCAACATTTCCCCAACTAAACCATGCACAACGCCACTATTATAATCTATGGATTCACGCCCCATCAGGATGAGATCGTAGTTATTTTGTTTAGCCACATTCGCAATTTGGACGGCCACGAAGTAAGAATCGAGCGGATCTGCATTGACCCGGATTGCATCGTCTGCACCGATGGCGAGCGCCTTACGGATCTGCGGGTCAGCATCCGCTTCTCCCACGTGCAGAACGGTTAAAGTGCCGCCTGATTGTTCTTTTAATTCAACACCTCTTGCCAATGCATAATCATCATACGGACCGATAATATACTGGATCCCATTTTTATTAAGTCTGGTGTCGTTGTCCGTAAATGTTATCTTAGCGGTTGTATCGGGCACATTGGATATACAAACGAGTATTTTCATGAGCTTTTATTTATAAATAATGTCTGGTATGAGAATAACTTTGTCCGGGCAAATTAAGGGAAATCTTAAATAGTATGCAAGCATAATAATATACAATGAACGGCACTTTACTCAGCAATTTGCTCAGCTTTTATGAAGAAGATCCCAGCGATCCCTTTAATGTTTACGCCCTCGCCATTGAGTATACCAAGTCGGATCCGGAAAAAGCTGCTGATTTTTTTGATATTCTTCTGACCACCCATCCGGATTACCTGCCTACATATTATCATGCTGGTTCATTTTTTGCTTCAAAAGAAGAAGTAGAAAAGGCGGAGGAAATTTATCGCAAAGGGGTGGCACTGGCGCTTTTACAAAAAAACACCAAAGCACATCAGGAGCTTTTAAGGGCCTATTACAATTTTATGGATGAGATGGACGACTAACTGATTGGGGTAAAAATTTGCTGATTAGGGCAAAAACCTGTACCTTTCATGATTAGTAAGAATACTACAATCCAGACTGCTTTCGGTAAAATACTTCCTCTGCTCAGTTTAGTTTGATTTTTATGGAGTTCCCTGGTTGACGGGAGAGAAAAAATTATTCATTTAATATTATGGAAAAGGAATTATTTATTCCACTTGTGGTAAAGTGGGCACAGGCGCATGGGTTTAAGGATATCCAGGCCAATATGGAAGGATTTGAAACACCGAAGTCCTACGAACGGGCCGCCGACAATGCCAAATTTACCCCGGATGTAACTGGCGTAAATATGTTCAACAGGCACTATCTTGAAGTGTCAATGAAAACAGATCAGCTACGCGGAAGCATTTCAAAATGGAAGTTGCTGAGCGAGCTTGCAGGCATGAAAGGTGCTAAATTATATCTGATGGCGCCACGAGGACATGTCAGGTTCACACGCGAAATCATAGATCAGTACAACATTCCGGCGGAGGTTGTGAAGATCGACTAAATGAAAAAGGGATTGTTAAAGCTAACAATCCCTTTTTCTTGCTTATGCCTGCGGATATTTCCATTCTCCCCGGTATTCTCTGCTCAAAAGCTTGTTTGCTTCCGGATCTCCCTCGATCGTTTCCTTTTCCCCGTCCCAGATAATGCTTCTGCCCAATTTGAGGGACAGCATTCCCAGTAACGCAACATTCGTTGAACGTTGCCCGATTTCTATCTCAGAGATCGGCGGCTTGTTCGTTTTGATGGATTCAATAAAGTTTGCCCAAAGTTCCTTAATGTTCTGATCATCCGGCTTGTTGAGCTGGGCGTCCTGGTGAATGACCGGTTTTTTGGGGTCTGTTGGGTAAAACGTCCAACCGTCAAGCCAGCCCATGTGGAACGTGCCTTCGGTTCCGTAGAAATAAACGCCTACTGCCTGTTGCGGATGTGTTTTTTCCGCATTATTAGCAGCAAAATTCCGGTGTTCCCATTCCAATGTAAAACCATCGAAATCGTAAACCGCAACCTGATGATCCGGAGCGTCCGTATTGTCCTGCCTGATCGCCCTGCCACCGGTCGAATAAACCTTTTTCGGATATTTCTGTTCCGACCACCACAAAACCTGATCAAGCCAGTGAATGCCCCAGTCGCCTAATGTTCCGTTTGCGAAATTGAGATAACCGCGAAATCCTCTCGGATGCATGGTTTTATTATATGGCAGCAACTGCGCCGGGCCACAGTAAAAATCCCAGTCCATGCCTTGCGGCGGTTCGGAGTCGGGTGTTTTCTGGCCCGGGCCGCCACCATAATGTACAAACGCCCGCGCCATCCCGACTTTCCCAGCCTTACCCGATTTCAAAAACTCCATTCCCGACACATTATGTGGAGAAACGCGCCTGTGCGTGCCCACTTGCACGATCTTTCCATGCTTGCGTGTCGCATTGACCATTGCCCTGCCTTCTTTGATCGTATGCGAAATAGGTTTCTCTACATACACGTGCGCGCCCGATTCAATGGCAGCAATGCAGCACAGCGCATGCCAGTGGTCCGGCGTAGCAACGATGACCACTTCCGGCTTTTCTTTGGCCAGCAATTCACGGAAATCCTTGTAAATCTTCGGCTTATCCGGCGTGAGCTTAGCCATCTCTGCGGCGCAAACTTTGAGCTGGTTATCGTCGACATCGCAAAGCGCAACCAACTTGTTTTCACCCGATTGCAATGCGCAGCGCAGGATGTTGGTTCCCCACCAGCCCGTTCCGATCAATGCCGTGCGGTAAGGAGCGGCGCGGCTTATTGCGCTCAAAAGTGGCAGTGATGAGAAGGCAGCACTCGAAAGTGCTGCTCCGGCAAGTGCCGACTTTTCAATAAAGTTTCTACGATCCATTTTTAATGTTTTTAAACTATTTTTTAGTCAGTTTTTCGATCAGCCAGTTGTTCATGATGTCCTTTTCTTCCTGGTAAGTCCAGTGGCCAGTGTCCAGGAACAGTTTCAGCTCTTTAGGCGCAGTGGTGACATTATAAGCCGCATACATGGAAGTAGGGGGGCAGGTTTCATCATTGTATCCCCAGATATAAAAACCAGGCACCTTAACCCTTCTGGCGAAATTCACTACGTCGTAATAAGCCACCGTTGCTACTTTCTCTTTGGTGTTGTTCCATTTTACACCGGTTTTGTCAAAGTAATGTGGCCAGCCGCCTGCGCGTCCGTGCAGGTAACCCGTTACATCACTCAATGCAGGATAAAAAGCGCCCAGCCATTTCACGCGCGGATCAAGACCAGCGGTGATGATCGACAATGCGCCGCCCTGGCTTCCGCCGGTTACCGCCAGATTTGTCCCGTCATATTGAGGCAGGCTTGTCAGGAAATCATTAGCGCGCACACAGCCGAGATAAACCCTTTTGTAATAAAATTTATCGCGGTCATCCATATTGTATGCAGGATAACCATTCAAAAGTCCCTGGCCCATATCGGTGTATACGGAAGGATCCATAATGACGGAAATGCCGTGAATCCCTATTTCGAGTGTGATAATGTCCTTTTCGGCCGTCACCACGTCGCCATAGTAGGCGCGCACCCCGGCACCGGGAACGCGCAGCAGCGCAGGATATTTTCCTTCATTTTTCGGGATGCTCAGGATGCCGTAAACGCGAACGCCTTTGCGGTTATTTTGAAGGTTCAGGTGATATACATTAACTTTTTCGGTGCAACGTTCGGGCAGGAGCGTCATTTTGGCGTCCATCGGAACGGCGGACAATTCCTGCTTGGCTGCGGCCCAGAATGTGTCGAAATCCTGTGGATTAGCCACAGTGGGTTCAATTTTTTGTGGATCAAAGCCTGCTGTTGCCAAGCCGCGATATTCGTTTCCATCCACGGTTACCCAGGCAATGCATCTTAAAAAACCGGGTGTTTTTAGCGTTCCGCCGTCAATGGTCAGTTTGCCATCAGCGGCTGTTTTTGTTTCCTTAATAGTAGGTTCCAGCTTTTCAAGCCCGATTTCGTAGCGTATCGAGGCATTTTTAACCAAATTCCCATTCCGCGTGACCGTTACCAGGAATTGAACTTTATCACCGGTTTTATAGGTCCAGTCGTCCCGGTCCGCCGTAACTACGATCTCTACGGGTCGCCTCGCAGGCTGTGCGGCTACGGTTAATAAAGAAAGCCAGAACAGAACGGCTAATGGTAAAAAACGATTTCTCATAAGGGATTAGATTCATTAATTGAATTGAAAATTTTTCAGCTTGTAACGTAAAAGTGACAACGTTCCGGAATCTTTAATAAAAACCGGATATTTTTTGCGAATTGCAGTAATTTGCTTTTCGATAGGAAAGCCATCACGGCTTAGCATAAGAATTAAAAAGCAGGATTTTGATCAGGATAAATAAATATATCAGCGAAACAGGCTTTTGTTCGCGGCGGGAAGCGGACAGGCTGGTGGAACAGGGCCGGGTAATGCTGAATGGCAGAAGGGCGGTTTTGGGAGACAAGGCCACGGCAGCCGATGAAGTGAAAATTGATGGCAAATTATTGAAGGTAAGGAAGGCGGCCGTATACATTGCATTTAACAAACCGGTTGGCATAACTTGTACGACGGAACGCGATGTGAAAGGAAATATCATTGATTATATCCGCCATCCCGAGCGTATTTTCCCGATCGGCAGGTTGGATAAACCCTCCGAAGGGCTCATTTTTCTGACCAGTGACGGCGACATTGTGAACAAAATCCTGAGAGCAGGAAATAATCACGAAAAGGAATATGTAGTTACAGTTGACAAGCAGATCACGCCTGAATTTGTGAATAAAATGGCATCGGGCGTTCCTGTTTTGGGCACCATCACCAAAAAGTGTTTCGTAAAAAAAGAAGCAAGCCACGTCTTTACAATTGTACTCACCCAGGGCCTTAACCGCCAGATCCGGCGCATGTGTGAGTATTTGGGCTACCATGTTACCAAGCTGAAACGTGTCAGGATCATGAATGTAACATTGGAAAATTTACCCACCGGAAAATGGCGGGACCTAACGGCGGAGGAAATGGAAACCATCAATGCCGCCATTGAAACGTCGGTTAAGACCGAAGAAGGCTCCTATATATCGGGCTGGGAAGAGTAGCTTATCAAAACATTCGGATTATGGTTCGGTTATTTACGGCGTGCATTTTGCTGAGTTGCATTTCCACTTTTTGCTTTGCGCAGGAAACGGATACATTGTTTCTGGAAAAGCTGCTCAGGAGCAAACCCGAGCTGTTTTCTGGTATTTTGAACCACCCCAAAAAGAACGAAGTGCAGATCCTGTACACACAGATCGATCGCGACAAGAACAATGTTCCGCATTTCAGAAGTTACAGCTATAACCTGAACGACCTGCATTATTTTTTTCCCGCAAGCACGGTTAAGCTGCCAACGGTAATTTTTGCACTCGAAAAGATCAACGAGCTCAATGTGCCTGGACTTACCGCCAAAAGTACAATGCTAACAGGATCTGCTTTTGCCCGGCAAACCGCTGTGGATAAGGACAGTTCTTCGGAAAACGGCCTTCCGTCTCTGGAACATTACATAAAAAAGATCCTGCTCGTTAGCGACAATGATGCCTACAACCGGCTTTACGAGTTTATCAGCAGGGCGGAAATAAACCAGAAATTGAAGAAATATGGCTTAACCACGAGTCGCATCCTCAACCGTTATGCAGTGAAGGACACGGACATTACTTCGCGAAATACGAATCCGGTTTCGTTTTATGATCGCGACAGCCTCGTTTATTATCAGCATGGTAAATTTGATCCGCTGGATTATCCGCTTGCATTGTCCAATACGAGCATGGGGAAGGCTTATATGGACAGTTCGGACCGGTTTGTAGCAAAGCCTTTTAATATGGCAAATAAGAATGCATTCAGTATAACAGATCAGCAGAAAGTGATGAAAAAGCTGCTTTTCCCCGAAACATTCCCTGAAAATGAGCGCTTTAATCTGACCCGGCAGGACTATAATCTGATTTACACTTACATGAGCAAGTATCCTTCTGAAAGCGATTTTCCGAAATACGATCCGAAGGAATTCTGGAATGTGTATGCCAAATTTTTATTCTATGGTGCTGATAAAGAGGTGATTCCGAGATCAAACATTCGGATTTTCAATAAGTATGGCGATTCCTATGGCTTCATCATTGACAATGCTTTCATCGTTGATTTTGAAAATAAGATCGAATTTATGCTGACAGCCGTTGTGCAATCCAATGAAGATGGCGTTTATAATGATGACAAATATGAGTATAAAGAGGTTTGCTACCCGTTCATGAAAAACCTTGGTCAGGCGATTTATGAATATGAATTGAAGAGAAAAAAGGAATATTTGCCCGATTTGTCTAAATTTATAATGAAATATTGAAAAAAACTTACCCTAACCCGTATAGCCATGAAGCGTTGGTTTTTGCTCATTGTCATGCTGATATCAGGAAACATTGTCCGTGCCCAGACCAATGACATTTACCGCGTGAAGAACGGCTCCGATGTCAACAAAGTGATTCCTTTTGAACAACGTTATCAGTTTAGCAAATTTCAGGATGGCCGGGTGCTGTTTCGCAACGGCAAAATTTCCAGAGCGCCGATGAATTACAGCCTCGTTCATGGCGAGGTATTATTTGTTGATGCCAAAAAGGATACATTGATGTTTATTGATAACGAGTATATCAACAAGATTTTCGTTGGGGACGCAATATACTATTACACAAAAGACCACGGACATGTTCATGCGATCAATGATTTTGATGGCGTAAAACTGGGGAATAAACAGTTTTTAGTCAGAATGGGAAATGAAAAATATGCTTCCTACGAACGGTATTCTTCAACCTCGGCCATTTCAAGTTATACCTCTTTTATTAATTCAAATGGCAATTTTCAGGATCTGGAAAGTAATGTGAAGGTCGTTTTGAAGCGGAGGTCTATTTTCTTCCTGATTGACCAAAACGATCGGGTGATGTTTGCTACACGTCCCAACCTGCTGAAAATCTATTCCAAAAACAAAAGAAAGCTCAGCGAATACTTAAAAGACAACCAAACAAGTTTCGAAAAAGAAGAAGACTTGAAAAATGCGCTGGAATTTGCCAGTCGACTGGAATAGGCGAGCTGAATAAGCACAGGACGTATAATGTGTATCGGCGTCTTGGAATGATTTTTTATATTTCCCTCGAAACATATTCTTCATGAAGGAAAGCGTCTCTAAGTTCTTAGTTTGGGTATTATTGATCATTGCAATTCCGGCCGGCCTGTATTTCGGCAAAACTTTCCTGGCGCCACTTGCCATCGGCGTCGTGTTATCCATGATGCTCATTCCGATTATGGACTGGCTCATGTCCAAAGGGTTTTCAAAAGGCTGGGCCGTAGCCGGGAGCACGGTAACATTGCTGATGTTTCTGGTATTTTTGGGATTGCTGATTACAATTCAGGTGAAAATGATCTCCCGGGACTGGGCCCAGATTGAAAAGCAATCAGTTCAATATCTGGAACATGCGCAAAAATTTATCGAAGCCAAGTCCGGCCTGGATCCGGACGAACAGCTTGCTCAGGCGAAAACAATGTTATCAAAACTCGGAACCGGCAGTCCTGCGGCAATCGGATCGGTAGGAGGGGCCATTGCCAATGTGATCCTGATTATCGTCTACGTAGTTTTGGTGCTGTCACAAAGAGCGCGTTTCAAAGAATTTATATTGCTCAATTTTCCCAAACAGGACCATATCCGCGTTCGGAAGGCATTAAAGGAGATCCGGAAAACATCGGGCGGCTATTTCTACGGAATGCTGAAAGCCATGATCATTCTGGCGATCCTTTACGGGACAGGTTTTATGATCGGCGGCGTTAAGTATGCTTTTCTGCTTGCCCTCATCGCCGCTGTATTTTCATTTATTCCCTACGTCGGCAATGCAATCGGCGGAAGTTTGGCGGCTATGCTGGCATTGGTCTCAGGCGGGCCTTCGAGTGTGCTGGTCGTGGTGATCGTCATGTTTGCCACACAAATGATCGACAACTACATTACGCAGCCTTATGTCGTGGGCAAAGAAGTTGATCTTAATCCATTTATGACCATCACTTCGGTGGTCGCTTTCGGCGTACTGTGGGGCATTGCAGGAGCGGTTATCGCCATTCCGATCACCGGCATTATCCGGGTTACATTCCAATATTTGCCTAACACCAAGTCACTGGCTTTCCTGATGGGAAATGAAAAGCCGGTGATGGATCTGGAACGGGTTAAGGAACAGGTTGACGAGCGAAACAGCGCCTAGGCAATTACATTAAAATGTTGTTGACGGCTTTTACCGGCGCGGGAATGTTCGCTTCGTCCAGCATTTCGCGGAGATCGATTTCAATGGTACGGCAAATGGCCGTCATCGGAATGTCGTTTATCGCGTTTTCAAAAGGATTTTCGCTCGTATCGCCAACAACTTCCATGGTGTAAAACACCCATCCGATGATCATGTAGCTGGGGATCGCGAGCCATAACATGCCGTCGCCGAGTTTTGCAAATTCACCAATAAGGCCGAATGGCAGGATCGCTAAAAACAGCCAGACGAAAACTTTGGAGAAAAATGCATACTGGCGTGGAAAAGGAAAATTTTTGATCCTTTCCGCTGCGCCCTGCTGATTATAAAATTCCTGAATCAACCCCATCATCTGGAAATAAAACAACTCATTGATCGCGCCTTTGCGGAAAACCGCGTCCAGCTGTTTGGCCTGGGCTTTCAAAATGTGCGTTGCAGGATTTTTTTTGGACAAAAAATATTCGGTTTCGCCAGGCAGCAGAAAATTATTTAATGTGTGCAAAAGAGGAAATTCATCCGGGTCCATCTGATCGGCGACTACATGATGGGCGATGGAATGTTTATCATCCCAGACACTCTTCGCGCGAAGTTGTAGACGCAGGGCATTAACATAAGCGATGTGCCTGTGTATGAGCTTGATACTGATTTCTTTCGCATTATGCTCAGGATCCGCGGGTAATGGCTGAATGTAAGTGGCTGCAAAGGTTCCCCATGAGCGGCTCGCGTTCACGATGGCTCCCCAGATGCGCCTGGCTTCCCAGAGCCTTTCGTAGGATGAATTGTTTTTAAAACCCACATAAAACGCCACCGCCGTACCAATCAGCCCGATTGGAACGAAGGATATGCCGAGCGTGATGCCTGAAACATAACTCAACGTGCAAAGGACGACGGCATAAATAAAGAAGATCATTATTGGCCTCCATGCGAAGGACATAACGATCCCTAGTTTGATTTCACGAGCGGTATACATTCAGTTTGATAGGAAAAGGTGCTGTTACAACTACCAAGATTTAACTTTTGAGTAAAAACAGAAGGTAACATTACGGTGAAGCAGATATTTTTAAACATTAAGCTTCCGAAACCGGAAGTGGAAATTTTATCATTCCAATGCAAAAGCTACATATTGGTTACCCTTCTTCGTCCCAAGCTTTGTGCCGCCGCATGCGATCACCACATACTGCTTGCCGTTCACGGCGTAAGTTGAAGGCGTGGCAAACCCGGCGGCGGGAAGCATTGTTTCCCAAAGCAGCTTTCCATTTTTTTTATCATAAACCCTGAATTTCCCGTCTTTGCTCGCGGCAATGAATAATAGGCCGCTGGCAGTAACCACAGGTCCGCCATAGTTTTCGGTTCCTGTTGTTGGGACGCCTTGCTTTTTCAGAGATTCAACTTCACCAAAAGGGATTCTCCACAGGAATTCGCCCGTGTTGAGGTTAATGGCATTTAATGTTCCCCAGGGCGGAGCAATGGCTGGAAGACCATTTGCATCGAGAAATTTGTTGTAGCCCGTGCTCTGATATGGCAGATACACTTTTTGGGAGGCCGTTGCACCGGAAGCAGCTTCCACCTTTTCGTCTCCGAACAAAAACGAGACAAGCGATTGCTTTTCGTCAGCTGTGAGCATGGTGAAACCGGGCATCATGCCTTTACCGGAGGTGATGATCTGGCTTACAAAAGCGCGGTCGCGGCGCGCGTCGATGTCGACGAGCGAAGGATAACCGCTTTTGGCGTTCCCTTTGCGCTGCGGGCCGTGGCAGGTGACGCAATACGTTGTATACACTTTTTCTCCGGGGCTGAGATTGGACATTTCACTGACTTTCGGAGTATCTTTCATGGTAAGTATCCATGCCATTTCGTTGCTGTTCACATATAATATGCCGTCCTCGGGGTCAGCAGCGGCGCCTCCCCATTCTGCTCCTCCGTCGAAGCCCGGCATGATCACCGTGCCTTCTTTACTGGGTGCTGCAAATAATGCTTTTTTATAACTTTTAAATTTAATCACAAGCGAATCGTGATCCGGCGCGTAACGGCTTATGTCTTTCTCCGTTAACGTGTAAGCTTGCCTTGCATACGAAGCGGGTTTGGTTGGGACTGGCTGTGTGGGCCACGGGAATTCTCCTGGCAATGCATCCTTTGGTGCGGTAACTTCCCTGATCGGAAACAATGGCTTGCCCGTAACACGGTCGAAAATAAAAACGTAACCCTGCTTGCTGACCTGCGCCACGGCATCGATTTTCCGGGGCTGACCGTCGGGACCTTTTTGCGTAACGGTAATTAAGTTAGGCGGCGCAGGCAGATCGCGGTCCCACATATCGTGGTGCATGGTTTGATAGTGCCACAAACGCTTGCCTGTCCGCGCGTCCAGCGCAATGAGGCAGTTGGCAAAAAGGTTTGTGCCTTTTCTTTTTCCGCCATAAAAATCATATCCCGCCGAGCCGGTAGGAACATACAAAATTCCCCGCCCGCGATCAATGGCCGTTCCCGCCCAGTTGTTGGCAGCTCCTGTGAATGTATTTTTGTACGCATCCGGCGGGAATGTTTCATAGCCAAATTCGCCTGGATAAGGGATTGTGTGGAATGTCCAGGCTAGCTTCCCCGTCCTGACATTGAATGCGCGCAAATCTCCCGGAGCCGCATCGGAATCTTCCGAAAGTCTTATCGGCATCACGATCAGATCCTCGAATATCGTCCCGGGCGTGTTGGAAACCATGTATTTATCTTTGGCTACGTCTGGTAAACCGGTGCGTAAGTCTATTTTCCCTTTGTCTCCGAAAGTCTCTATCGGCTTTCCGGTCTTCGCGTCCAAGGCATACAGGGATGAGCCCATGGCGTGCATAATGCGCTTGTCCTCGCCATCGCTCCAATAGGTGAGCCCGCGACTTGTGTTGGACCCGTTCTTTGATTTATCCCCAAAAATCCAGATCTGCTTGCCTGTTGCAGCGTCCAATGCAAAAGCCTGGACGGTATTGGTTACGCCGTACAAAACGCCGTCGACAATGATCGGATTCACTTGCGTCTGGCCAGAATCTGGCATAGCGTATGTCCAGGCGACTTTTAGCTTGTTCACATTCTCCCGGTTGATTTGCGTGAGCGGGGAATAATGGTTGCGGTCCGGGCCACCCAGATATTCCGGCCATTCTGTGTCCTCTGCTGGTTTGTTTTCAAATTCTTTTTGCTGAATGGCAACCAAAAGAAGTGCTGACGCAGCAATGCATACGGAAAGAGGTTTTAACATATAGAGGGATGAATAAAATGCTGGTTACTGAAATTTGCCATTGACTGAGCGGCCGGGCCAATCGTCGGTCCTGAAACTGCTGGCTGGAAAGCCGTCCGTGCTGAATAAATTAGCTTCTTCGGGCGCGTCCGACCAGGCATATCTTACAGAAACCGGTTTGGGTACTTTCGGATGCGAAACCTCAACCGTATTTCCCTTGATTTCCGCCTTTGCATAATAAAAAACTTTGTCGTCGCCGGCAATTTCAAAGCCTCTGAGATAACCGTAACGATCCTTCACAGTTAAACCATTTTCGGCGTGTTTAAATGTTACAACCCCCTTTCCATCATTGAATTGTGCTTTGTCATACAGAGGAGAAGAATAGGGGATGTTTTGTCTGTAATCGTTTTTGAGAGCCTGGGTCGCCAGCCTATGGGCGACGTCCTGTTTGTTTGTCGGGTGAATGTTATTGGGGTTGCCAACGTCCGTGGTCACGGCCATGCCTGTTTTCGGGAGGCTTAATGTCATATTTTGCGCTTCGCGTAACTCTGCCCAATAACTTCCTTTATTGCTATCCTCATCTTTTCCATAGCTTGAAAGCTGCACCCAGTAAAAAGAAAATTCATCATTCCATAGCCTGCGCCAATCATTGATCATCAGCGGGAACGACTTGCGATATTGGTAAGCCCTTCCCGTGTTAGCCTCGCCCTGATACCAAAGTGATCCGCGGATTGCGAACGGCAGCAGCGGAACGATCATTGCGTTGTAAATGCTCGTGCCGACATTGTTCATCAAGTGCGCATATTCGTGCTTTTCGGCAAATGAAGGCATAAGCAGCCAATCTTTGGCCAGACTGATTTGGACTGAGCCGTCTTCCACATAAATGTCATTTGCATTGCCCATCATTCCCGGCCCGAACCAGGGCGTGCTAATCATGTTTCCGAGATCTATAACCAGCTGGTTTTTGCCTTCTTTCCAGGAATTAGCCGGGATTTTTACTTTGCGAACGCCTTTCGCGGCAGTTTGGCCAATTAGTTTACCATTGATATAAATCTTGTTCGGACTGTCATTTTCGGCCAATGATAAAGTGGTTTCCTGCCCGATCAGATCGGCGGGGATCGCCACTTCTTTGGCCATATAACCCTTTCCGCGATAGCCCATTAAGCCTTTCCAATCCCATTGTCCAACGGGATCTACCGTCTTAAGCCAGGTTGAAAAATCAGCATTTCCACTCACATATTTTTTTTCGTCCTCAGGCGTGGGAGTGTAAGAATCACTTTTGAAAAGCGTTTTCCTGAGCTTGGCGTCCATCATCATATCGGCTTCCTGCCAGGATTCAGGCAGGTTTTGCGCGTAAGTTTTCAGCTCATCATCGCTTAGCATGCCTTCTTTACTTATCCAGCCTTCTATTTGTGATCCACCCCAGGAAGAATGTAGCAGGCCAATGGGAATGTTTAGCTTTTGATATAATTCACGCGCAAAGAAAAATCCCACAGCTGTAAAACCGCCCACCGTTTCCGATGAAGCGATTTGCCATTCACCGGCGGTCAGATCCATTTCCGGCTCCAACGTCACATTGTGCTCAACCTTGAAATGACGGATCTGGGGAAAATTTGCGTTTTGTTTTTCTATTGCAAAATCTTTCGCGGACGCTACGCTCCATTCCATATTGGATTGCCCGGAGCAAAGCCACACTTCGCCTATAAGGATATCATTTACAGTCGTTTGCCCTGATTTCGCTGACACGTTCAGCGTATGCGGCCCACCGGCTTCCAACGGAGTGAACCTGACCATCCATTTGCCGGAGGCGTCCGCTTTGGTTTGCAGTGTTTGCTGAGCGAGCATTACTTTCACCTTTTCACCGGCTTTTGCCCAGCCCCAGACCGGAATGGGTTTTTGTCTTTGTAAAACAACATGATCAGAAAACAGCCGGGCGAGTTTTACCTGTGCGAAAACCGATGTGTTGAGCAGCAGGAAAAGAAAAAGTAAAAAGCGTTTCATTGGTAGTGGAAAAAGTTTGTAACCCCTTTAAAATACCGCCAGGGTGCACTTTCTACTTAAAGCCCTAACTTTGCGAACCACTGCCTGTGTGTCGAAAGCAATTAATTTAAGCCCCATTACCCACAAATAATGATATCTGTAATCATCTGCTCCGCCAATCCCTTAGACCTGCAATTGGTGAAGGAGAATATTGGTGAAACCATTGGTGCCGCTCACGAGATTATCGCTTTTGATAACGGGAATGCTGAAAAGGGCATTTGCGAGCTTTACAATGAAGGAACGAAGCAGGCGAGATATGATATCCTGGTGTTTATGCATGAGGATATTGAAATGAAAACGGAGGACTGGGGAGCGAAAGTTTTGGAAATATTTGCTGCTGACCCGAACCTGGGATTAATGGGCGTTGCGGGTGGCGGATACAAGTCGGTGGTGCCTTCGAGCTGGTATAATGCAGATCTGGAAATAAATGGCGGGTTTTATTGTAATCTGATTCAGGGCTTCAAGTACTCGGGTAGGGAGTCATTTTTGGATTACCGTAATGCGAAAAATGAGAAACTCACCAAAGTAGCAAGCATTGACGGTTGCTGGATGGCGACCCGAAAGTCAATAGCACTTGCCAATCCTTTTGACCAAAATCTCTTGAAACATTTCCATGCATACGACATTGATTTTTCGCTTGCAGCAGGAAGGCAATATGATGTGGCGGTGACTTATGAAGTGCTCCTGAGCCATTTTTCAGAGGGGAATTTCAGTCACGATTGGGAAGGTGAAATCTTGAAAGTCCATAAAAAGTGGGGCGCCATATTACCCGTCAATGCAGACGGGCTGGATGAAAAAACGCTGCTTAGATATGAACGCCGGGCTTTCAAAATGTATTTTAAAAAGCAGCTGGACAAAGGTAAAACCTACAATGAGCTCATGAATATCTGCTGGAACGCAAGAAAATCCCGGATCTTTAAGGGATGGAAGTGGTATAAGTTGTTTGTAGATCTTTGGAGAGTGGTCAATGAGTGAATTTTGAATGAGTGAATGAGTGAATGTTTTATTTAATTCACTCATTCACTCATTCACTCATTCACTCATTCACTCATTCAAAACTATCTCATACCCAAGATCGCTCAATATGGGCTTCCAATACTTTAAATTATCAGCTGCGTCCCAGGCGTGGCAGCCGAAGGGCAGGCCCTTGTTGAACCTTACGCCGCGTTCCGGGTTGTTTTCTATGGAGAATTTATAAGCGGTTTTGAATGCGGGAATGCGCAAATGATGCCATTTCCTGTTCACTTCAATGCTCCAAAACACATCTTCGTGAAACTGGTGTTCGTGACGCTGATGATATTCCTTCACCTTATCCTGCATCCTGCTGGCGAGATTGAAGAACTTTTTAACCCGCCTGAGCGAAAAACCGCCATTTCCCACCACATTATCGAACTGCCGCTGAATGGGCAATCCGTCTTCGAATGTATTTTTCCAAATATGATACAGTGTGATGGCGCGTGTTTTAAATGCTTTCACAATGTCTGGTTCTTCCAAACGCTTCGGCCAGGGAGCGCCAATGTAGTCATAACCGCTGCTGCACCACTTCAAAAGTTCATCCTTAAAAACAAATGCGTCCAGCTGATAGATCAGAATGAACTCATAGCCAAGGAATTGCTGGTAAAAGTCGGGGCTTAGCATCAGCTTGTTATAACCCTGGACATTCTCAAAAAACGCGGGATCGAAACTGACAGACCCCGTAAAAATGTTGTCGCTGCCCAATTCCGATAAATCAAGTGTTTCCGGTTTCAGCGCAATGATCGGATGGCTGGAAAGCACTTTCCTGCATTGCTGAATGGAAATTTTCTCGTAGTCTGAAAGCTGCGTTTTGTAAACGGGAACAACAACAGCAACTTTTTGGGTGCTACTCATCTGGGACAAATTTCGGGGTGTAAGGAATCTGAAACCGGCCTTATTTTCGGTTATTAAGCGTTTCAACAAGCGATTCGAGGTGTTCCTGGAAGAAGAAATCAAAACCATCTTCACCTTCCGGCACTACATTGATCACATCGAATGAAGTTTCAAGGATCCGCGGAACCTTCAATCCCTCAGCAATCGAAAACGGGAAAGACTGGTTGCCAATGAAGAATTTAGCTCCCTTAATGATCCGCGCCATCTGCAAAAAGTCCTCAACCTGAACCCACTTAATGCCTGGGATGATCTTCTTAATGTCGTTGTACTCGCTTTCAACGCCTATGAAGACAATGTTAGGATATTTATTAAGAAACTTATAATTGATCGTGTAATTCCGGTAACGCTCGCTTCGTGCCATCACGATTGTGTCCGCGTAGTCAGGATCTGGTTCAACTGTGAGCCAGGATTTGTAAAGCGTTGGGTTAACGCCCGTCAGATAGCTGCACCAGCGTGCGATGTTGCCTTTGTCCAGCGGAATTCCGCCGGCACGGAAATAATCTAGGTCAATGTCAATCAATTGGTCAGTATGAACGCCAACGAAATCAATATAAGGCTGCGGCGCTAAAAGGGTTATCAGCATTTCGGCCATCCTTTCGTTTAACATTACATTTCCCAAAGGGTGCGTGTTGTAACCGGAAAGGATCAACGGCTGGCCGAGCCGTAAATACAATTCAATGCGCGCATTAGTCATCCGGCGCATGGCTTCAATCGTTGGTAAGGCGTAAATAATGTCACCCGCATTGCCGCTGTGGCTCAGGCGGATGCAACCCTTTTCCGCTGCGTATTCTTTGATCTTCGCCGGACTTGTAAGCTTGTCGGCGTCATTGATAAAATTGGCGAAGGCAAGTTGTTTCTGATTTTTTAACTCCCACTTATACTGCTTGTACCGTATTTTATCGGTGTGTTTAAGCCAGAGTCTCGAAACCAGATTTCTCTTTTTGAACATAGGAACTTTAATTAATACTAATCGTTGAAGGTTTGCATGTCAATCAGTCGCTTGTACAGCCCGTCGCGTGCAATGAGCTCCGAATGATTGCCTTGTTCTACAATTTGACCATCTTCCAAAACCACGATTGAATCCGCTTTCTGGATGGTGCTCAGCCTGTGTGCGATAACAAGGGAAGTCCTGTTTTGCATCAGGTTATTCAAAGCTTCCTGCACCAGTTTTTCTGATTCTGTGTCGAGTGCAGACGTCGCTTCATCCAGCAGCATGATCGGCGGGTTCTTCAAAACGGCCCTCGCAATACAAATACGCTGTTTTTGTCCACCCGACAACTTCATACCACGATCCCCAATGTTGCTTTGATAACCATTTTCAGTGTCCATAATGAAATCATGTGCATTGGCTACGCGTGCGGCTGCTTCTACTTTTTCGGGCGTTGCCGTATGGTTACCAAAGGCAATGTTGTTGTAGATCGTATCATTGAAAAGCATCGATTCCTGGTTTACTACCCCGAACAACGACCATAATGATTCCATTTTTACCTGCTTCACATTCAGGTCGTCGATGAACACACTGCCTTCCTGGGCATCGATGAAGCGGGGGAGGAGATCCATCAACGTAGATTTACCGCCGCCGGATGGCCCTACCAACGCAACTGTTTTGCCTTTTGGAATAGTGAGATTAATGGATTTGAGGACCGGTCTTGCCTGATAGGCGAAGGAAACGTTTTCAAGTTTCAGCGAATGATTGAATTCTTTCAGGTCAACTGCGTTCGGAGCATCCTGGATTTCAGGTTTTTCATCTATCAAGTCCAAAACCCTTTCACCAGCCGCAATTCCCGCATGAATGGTGCTGAATGAGTCTGTTAACGCTTTGGCCGGACGCATTACTTGGGAAAACAATGCGATATAGGCGACAAATTTTGAGACACTAAGGTCAGATTGATTGTCCAGGATCAGCGAACCGCCATAAAGCACGATAATGGCGACCATGGTTACGCCAAGGAATTCGGAAACGGGCCCGCTCAACTGCTGGCGACGTGCCATTTTGCGCCCCAGCTCGGAATAGCGAATATTTTCCTGATGAAATTTCTCCTTAATGTCTTCCGTAGCATTGAATGCTTTAATGATCTTGATCCCTGAAAGCGCTTCGTCCAGGTAGCTGATCATCAGACCAAACAGATGCTGCGCCATTGTAGCTTGTTCTTTCAGTCTTTTTACAATTTTGGAAATGATGAATGCAGAAATTGGGATAACCAAAATGGCAAAAAATGTAAGCTTGGCCGAGGTGGCAAAAAGCATGAAAACGTAGGCCAGCAACTGTAAAGGTTCTTTAAACACGACCTGCAATGTTCCCGTCACCGAAAACTGTACAACCTGCACATCCGAAGCGATCTTGGATATAATGTCTCCTTTGCGCTGGTTGCTGAAATAGCCCGTATGCAGGTTCATCACATTGTTAAAAACCGTTTTGCGCAGGTTAAGTAACGTGTGGATCCGGAGGTTTTCCATGACCCGCTGCGAGAAATACTTGAAAATGTTGGAAAGCAGAATGGATGTCACAATTACACCGCAGACAATTTGCAGGGCACCGTGCGGCCCGTACGTGTCATTTGCTTGCTGCGCGTAATAGTTGAGAAGACCGGTCACGTCCCAGTTATCAGGTCTTTGGATTACTTCGGCCCCATCCTTATTGTTATTGAACAGGGTGCTCATCAAAGGAGCAAGCAAGGCTAAATTTAGTGTGTTGAAAATAACCCCCAGAACGGTAAAAATAATATAGGGAACTGCAAATCGGGCAATGGGCTGGGCAAATGATAATAATCGGAAGTATGTTTTCATTATATGGAAATGGCATATTTAGCATACGCCTGAAAGTAAAACAGCCGGAAATTGTGAAATTTCCGGTTGAGGGTGCAAATTAATGCATATCGCGTTAAATCGCAGACAATAACTATAATTTTACGACCTGCTTGTATTTGAGCATCATTTTGATGTTTTCGATGACATCGTTAATCCCGATATTGGATTTATGATTTTTCATCTGTGTTTTGAACGCCGTTTTCTTTAAAGAAAGTTCGTTCATATTTCGCAGGAAGTCCAGATAGGCTTGTGCTTTGTAGAATTGAAGCGTGATGATGCTGGGGAGCACGTCGCTCAAAATAACTTGCATATGATACAGGTTCAGGTCGATGCCGTGCAAATGCAGATGATGCATGTAGTAACGGTTCCTGAAGTAGATCCTTTTGACAGAATAATTGTTCTTATGGCCTTTCGTGCTTGCCGAAACTTCGTGACGGCAAACTGCATTGTGCTCGTAATAACACTTCCAGCCAAGTCTCCACGCGCGGATTGACATTTCCTGATCTTCCCCGTAATAGGGATTGAACATTTCGTTGAAACCATTGATCGCTTTCAGCTTCCTGGTGTCCATTAAAGCAATGGCTCCGGAGAGATAGAATGTCGGCGTCAGGGTGTCAGAATCTTTCAGGTAAAAGAAATTGCTGGGTTTAATTTTTCTTCCCAAAATTTTTGGTGAACGTGCAGCATCAAGAATGTTGTCGTCTTCCATTCCTATAATGCGCCCCATTACACCGAATGTATCTTCGAGCTCGAAATATTTGTAAAGCTTTTCAAAATATCCTTCTTCCAGTGTGACATCCGTGTTCAGCAGAAAAATAAGGTCATTTGTTGCTTTCTGGATGCCCAGGTTACAGGTGTGGGAAAAACCGGAATTCTTCTCTTTTCGGATAATCGTTACATTTTTTCCGTAATGTTCTTCCAGATAAGCCACTGAATCGTCACTGGAAGCATCGTCAACAATAATGATCTGAACTTTTGTTCCTAATGCGTTGAGGATCTTATAGTTGTTTTCGAAGTATTTTTCGAATAAATGCCTTCCGTTGTAATTCGGAATTACTACCGAGATGCTTTTCATCAATCTTACAATTTAAGTGTAGAGTATATGGTGTACCCGATAGTTGTCTATTTAGTTTAACATCTTCCTTTTCCAGATTTACCGACCTCGATATTCAATTATTGAACCAGTGATCTGCTTTTGCCAGTCGCTCCGTTTTTTGCCTGCGGAAGCGGTCCTGTTTTAGTCAAACACAAAGAACCATCTGAGGACTTTGGTCCTGTTCATTTGCGTTTCCAAATTTTAAATGGGCGAAGAGGGAATAGTATGCAGTTGCAAATAGGAGAAAGCGATTTTTCAGTTAGCTTTTCCCGGCACTTTGCAAATAGTTAATGTGATTATTATCATTTCGTGTATCTATACACGCATTTTTCTCAGTTTGATGCAGGCAAGATATGTTTTTTCCAAGATCATTCATCGATTCCTTTGTTTTTATTTTCATGGCGGAAATATGGCTTACTTCGTTTCAAGCTCTGTTTTATACGACGTTGCAAGTTTAAAAATGGTTGGAAACAAAGTTTAAGAATTTGTCAAAAAAAGATATTCATTGTTTATCCAACGGTCGAAAAGGCCTCATACTCACCGTTAACTGTATCGTGATTTGGTCAAAAAAAATTTAGTTGTGTGAAAAAAAATACGCACTTCCTGAAACTCCAACTTTTTATAACTTCTCTTTGTTGCTATCTTAACTCAGCGTTCCGCTGCCTGCGGGCAACTGCCAGAAGAACGTCGGTAACAGTAAAAAATTTTAAGTAACCGCGCATGATAATTAATAACGTTGAAGCCGACACCCTTGCGGGAGATCCTGTTTTGGCCACCACATATAAAGCTGCGCGGGCCGTGGCAGGTCTTGTCGAAAGCCATTTTGAGCGCCACCACCTGTCTGTGCAAAGTCATTACGACCAGGAACTTGCACCGAAACCGGACGCCAAAACCATTGAAACTATCATTGATACTACATTTTGGGCCAGCCTGCGCCGGGAAGAAGGCCGGTCGCCGAAAGTTTCCATCGCTTATCTCCCGCCGGAATGTGCAGAAAACCCGCTGATTTTCAGCGAAAAACTTTCATTAACGGCGAACATCCTGACCAAGCTGGCACCCGCTGTTGAGCGCTCGGGAATACATTTGGGCGTGTGGCTGGAAGGAAATGAGCTGCGGATCTGGGGAACCACAAGGGTTATTCCTGGTCTTTGTTTCGTACTGGAGGTGGTGGAACCAGGTATGCTTGTCATCAAGCACCGCCGTGTGGATGGTTTTGGAAAGTTTGTCAACGTCGCCGTTTTAAAGGGTGATCAGGTTAAGATAGTGGACGAAAACAGCGGTAAGGCGCGAGATTGTCCTTCTGTGATCAATTCAATGATCGGTTTTACATCGTCGCGGTTGTGGAGCGATTCACTTAACCTGCTGGTACAGCTTGCGGTTTCCATGCGTGCCCACGAGCGGGGCGGTATTTTGCTGGTTGTGCCAAATGGAAAGGACGATTGGCGTAAATCCATCATTCATCCCATAACTTATCATGTGCAACCGGCATTTTCCGAGCTGGCAGACCTGAACAGGAGATACATTGAAGAACCTAACCCCATTGGCTGGCAGTTACAGTTAAGCTCTGCTATCAATGGCCTCGCCGGACTAACAGCCGTGGATGGTGCTACGATCATCAATGATAAGTACGAACTCCTGGCTTTCGGGGCCAAGATTGGTCGGGCAGCAGATGGCAAGCCGGTGGAAGAAATGCTGGTAACGGAGCCGGTTATAGGGGACGTTGGCGTGGTTGTGCATCCCGTGCAGCAAGGCGGAACGCGCCACCTGTCAGCTGCCCAGTTTGTGTTCGATCAGCGGGATGCCATTGCACTCGTAGCGTCACAGGACGGACGTTTTACCATTTTTTCATGGGCACCCTGCGAGGGAAAAGTGCAGGCGCATCGTGTGGACGCATTGCTGTTATAAAAGCGTATTCTTAATAAATATGGATTCGGGTTAGCCGAACAGTTCCAGCTGACCCGAATCTTTGGACCTTCTCGAACGAATTTCCAGCTCACCGAAATTCGAAAGTGAAATCCCGAGCAGTCGCACCGATTTCTCTTCCATATCGACCTTCGCCAGTAACTCTTTCGCTGTTTCGAGTATAATTTCCAGATCGCCAACAGGGGAACCAAATGAATGGTTTCTGGTAATTTGGGTAAAATCGCTGTATTTAATTTTCAATGTTATGGTCCTCCCTTTAAGCTGTTTTTTTTGCAAACGGTTAAAAACGGTCACACCGATCTTGTCAAGTTCTTTGTGCATTTCCTCGATGGTGGACAGGTCGTACATAAATGTATCCTCTGCACCGAGTGATTTGGTTTCTCTTTCCGTTTGCACCTCCCGGTTATCAATTCCCCTCACGATCTTGTAAAAGAAGTGACCTGTTTTTCCAAAATGTTTGACCAGATCATTTTCCGAAAGTTTTTTGAGATCTGCACCGGTGAAAAGCTGCATCCGCTTCATTTTATCCGCGGTCACTTTGCCGACGCCAAAAAATTTTTCAACAGGAAGCGCATTGATAAAAGCCTCTACTTTGGAAGGCCCTATGAAGGTGAGTCCATCCGGTTTATTAATGTCGGACGCGATTTTTGCTACAAATTTATTGACTGAGATTCCCGCTGAGGCAGTCAGGTTCAGTTCTGTTTTAATGGCGGTTTTGATTTGTTCCGCAATTTGCAATGCAGAACCTATTTCCAGTTTGTCCTCCGTCACGTCAAGAAATGCTTCATCCAGGGAAAGCGGCTCAATCAGATCTGTATACCGCGAGAAAATCTCCCTGATATGCGTAGAAACGGCTTTATAAACTTCAAAACGGGGACGGACAAATATAATGTGCGGGCATAACTGGAGCGCCTTACGTGAAGACATGGCAGAACGAACGCCAAACTTCCGCGCCTCGTAACTCGCTGTCGCCACCACGCCGCGACCAGTAGGAGAGCCCCCGACCGCGAGCGGCTTGCCCCGGTATTCCGGGAAGTCACGCTGTTCCACGGACGCGTAAAATGCATCCATATCGATATGGATGACCTTGCGTGTTGGCGAAACATGAGGTTCGTTCATGACCAAAAAAACTGGGTATGATTTTAAGATAAACAAATTAAATAATTAAGAATTCGCATCACTTGGTGGTTTTTTTACGTAAGTACACTTAAAACCGGCGGTGCTGTAAATACAAACCAGTTTTTTTAACATAATCTGTTTCCCGGAATTCCATAATGCGATACTCTTTACTGAACCTGAAATATCTTTTTGCCAGCCTTCTGATCTTACTTTTCCTTACGCAAAGCGCTTATGTACGCGCGCAGGACAGGTGCGGAACAATGGATCTCCTTAATCTTCGGTTTACAAAGCAGCCGACGCTCAAAATCATGTTCGACCAACGTGAGCTGCGTCTTAAACAAGCGATCCAGGCGAGAAGCATCTTGGGCAAAACATTAAAAACCACGGCAGATGTTACTATTCCGGTTGTATTTCATGTTGTTTCCAACCGCCAATCGCTGATTACGGATGCACAGATCCTGGCGCAACTCGACACGATCAACAGAGATTATGCGGGCACAAATGCCAGCGCAAGCCGCGTTCCGGCACATTTCAGGGCATTATTCGGACAGTCGGGCACTCAGTTCTGCCTCGCGCAACGCACCCCGGACGAGAAGCCAACAACAGGGATTGAGCGCTATAACACTTCACGGGCGAATTTTGACTATACTACCAATCTGGTAAAACATTCTGAAACAGGCGGCGCAGATGCGTGGGACCCAACCCGTTATCTGAATATCTGGATCTGTGACCTGTCTGGCGGAACATTGGGATATGCAACATTCCCCGACGATGGCGTGCCTGATGAGCAGGGCGTCGTGATTGATTTTGGAAGCTTGCCCGGCGGAAGTGTGGCAGGCTATAATGCCGGAAAGACGCTCACGCATGAATTGGGGCATTTTTTTAACCTTTATCACATTTGGGGCGATGATGACGGCCGATGCACCGGGAGCGACGAAGTGGAAGACACCCCTAACCAGACCAACAGCACCGGCGCTTGTCCGACAGGTATCAAAACAGATAACTGCACGCCGACCGCACCCGGGATCATGTATCAGAATTACATGGATTACACTTCCGACAACTGCCTGATCATGTTTACAAAGGGCCAGGTGGCACGGATGGATGCGTCATTTCAATTGTCGAGATTAACGCTTGCCAGTTCGGATGCCTGCACACCTTTAAACCTGAAAAATAAAGACGCTTCGCTGAAAACGATCACACGGCCCGACCAGCGGATATGCGCCAATACACTGACGCCGCAGGTGGTCCTGGTTAACCGGGGAAGCGAGACACTGACTGCTGTAACAATTAATGCGGTGATCGACGACGGCACAATTCAGACGTTCCGGTGGACAGGCTCACTCGCTACGTTTGCAGAAACGACGGTTAATTTGCCTGCACTTTCAACCGTAGAAGGAAATCATGCTCTTACTATTTATACGTCCAATCCGAATGGGGCGGCAGATGAAAACCCGGTAAATGATGAATTGAGCATTTCGTTCATCTATTATGAACCGTTCGCGGCACCTGTTATGGAGAGCTTCGAAAGCCTTTTCCCGCCACAAGGCTGGGACATTGTAAATGAAGATGGCGGCACAACCTGGGAAAAAACGACGACCGCAGCGAAGACCGGCTCTGCTTCGGTTAAGATTTCCAACTTTGGCAATGAAGCAGTAGGAGAGCGGGATTACCTCAGGACCCCAACCGTTAACATCGCAGGCACCGATTCTGCATTTGTATCATTCCAGCTGGCTGCTGCCACTTATACCAACTCAACAGTCCAGGGCAATGTCTGGGATACATTGCAGGTTATGATCAGCACCGACTGCGGCCAAACTTACACCAGTATTTACAAAAAATGGGGGCCTTCGCTGATTACCCGCAATGCGGCCACCCGCACAGCCTTCACACCCAATTTGAACGAATGGCGGAACGAACAGATAAACATCAGCAATTACATTAACCAGGGTGAAGTGCTCATTGCGTTTTTAAATACAAATGGAAATGAGAATGATATATTCCTGGATGACATTAATATCCGGACGGTAACAATCAACCCTAACCTGAAAGAAGCCGGGTTCCTGGTGACGCCCAATCCAACGAGCGGACAAGTTTCTGTGCAGTTTTACCCGCATCCGGAGGGGCTGAAATCTGTTTCCATTTACAATGTTTCAGGGCAGAAAATCGCGGAGCAAAAAATTACCGGAGAAGTAAGCACCAATGTATACGATTTCGATCTGACGAATTTTGCCAGCGGATTATACATTGTTAAAGCAGAATTTGAAGACCGTGTGCTGACAAAAAAGATTGTTAAAAATTAGAAAGTCAGGCACAAAAAAATCGGCTTGAACAACTTTCTTCAAGTGGTCAAGCCGATTTTTTTGATTTGATATTTAATAAATTCTCTTTACAACGACTTTGCTGTTTGTTTGCGCTATGGCAAATTCTTTTGCGTTCTCGTTAGGCGGGGAAATGAAAATCTGCTTTTTCTTTTTGCCGTCTGTGCTTACCCAGTTGGCGGAATATATTTCGGGCAATGTTCCGGCATAGATCGGATGGTTATCGGAGTACATGAATACTTCCTCTTCTTCGTATGCCAGTTCCAGGTCGCTCCCCTCTATTACATCACAGATAATTTTCAATTTGCCAAAGTCATCATCTACCAAACCTTTGATCCTCGCTTTTCCGAAAAAAGGATCCTCTTCAAAATCCCAGCGGATATAATATTCGATTACATTTCCTATCTGAGAATCAATATAATCAGCGGTCAGCAGTTGTTCCTGGCTCATGGTTGTATTTAGTTTCTTGCACTCCTCTTAACAAAGCAAATCTCAATCCCAGGAGTTATGGGCATTTTGACAAATGTAATCTTAACATGCATGTTTCCAAAAATAATCACTTCTGATTGAGGATTAATTTGGAAAATAAAAAATTACCATAGCGTGAAATCCGGAAGAAATTTTGTAACCGATGCTTACATATACATGCAAAGGTTAGCCCCTCGGAACGCCTCTTTATCACCGATAGAAACATAACGGTACGATTTTTGCCGGTCGCTATACTTAATCATTTTTTCGGGACATAGTCCTATCACCTAGCCAAACGATAAATATGCAAACAACTCAACGATTAAGTGAGGTGGAGCCTTGCATGGGCAATCTCATTTTTCAGAGGGGACGGATGTTGCTTTTATTCTGCTTGCTCGCTTTTACACGCACTTATGCGCAGCAAACAACTCCCGATTCCACTAGGAAAGATTCTCTGCCCACGCCCGCAACAACCCCGGCCCAGCCCGTCCCGACTACACAGAAGCCGGCTCCCGATACTCTCCCGAAAGTAAAAACCACAACTGATACTGCTACTTCATCGCCGTTGGTAAAACCAACACAAAATTTTGATCCGCTGGTTAAGCCGGCGACAAAACAGGATTCAGCTGCTCAGCCTCAGACTAGCCCGGCAGCAGCGGCTAAGCCTGACAGCACAAAACCACAGCAATCACCGACCGGAAATGTTCCGGTACAACAGCCCGCGGCTACACAGCCCGCTACGACAGCACCGGCTGCCGCAGCACCGGCTGCCGCAGCGCCGGCTGCCGCAACTCCTGCGCAGCCTGACTCTGCAAACCTCAATACAAATCCGCAGGCTGGCCCGCAGCTGGGAGCCGACGCCAAGACGGTTTCCGGGAAGGTTGTCGATGAAAAAGGATTAGGTTTACCAGGTGTGAGAGTGTTGGTAAAGGGCACCGAAATTGTGTCTGAAACCACTGCTGAGGGCACATTTCAAATGAAAGTCCCTGCAAAAGGATCAATTCTCGAATTCACTTTTGTTGGTTTTGCAGCCAAAGAAGTTCCGGTCGGAAACCAGACTACGTTCAATGTACAGCTGGTGCCGGAAGCGAAGGCCTTGAAAGAAGTTGTCGTGGTTGGTTATGGCGCGCAAAGCAAACGCGACCTGGCGAGTTCCACTTCCAGGGTTTCGTCTCAGGAGTATAAATCTGCCGTTGTGAATACGGTAGACCAGGCCTTACAAGGCCGGACAACCGGTGTTTCAGTGGTAGAATCTTCGGGTGAGCCGGGGGCTTCGTCGGTGGTCAGGATACGCGGTAACAACTCATTAAGTGGTAATAACGAGCCGCTTTATGTGATCGACGGCTTTCCAATGCCTCCCTATCGCGAAGCAGGTGCCAACTTTACGGGCGCGTATTCCCAGAACGGATTATACGGGATCAACCCGAACGACATTGAAAGCATGGAAATCCTGAAAGATGCGTCAGCAACTGCCATTTACGGTTCCAGAGGTGCCAATGGTGTTGTTTTGATCACAACAAAATCGGGTAAGCGCGGAGAAGGAAGGGTCGAACTGGTGAACAAAACCTCTTTTGGGACCATATCCAATCCAATCAAAATGATGAATTCCCAGCAGTATGCAGAAACGATTAATGAAAGTTATCTGATCTCTGGCCGGAATGCCCCATTTGAAAACCTGGATAGTACATTAACAAACACAGATTGGGTTGAGGCAGTGACGCAGCCGAGTTTTCGGGAAGACATTACATTAAGCCTTTCCGGCGGCAGTCCGAAATCGTCCTATTATATCTCAGGTAATTATCTTAAAGAGAAAGGAACGATCATTAATTCCAATAACCAAAGGGCCAGTTTGCGCGTCAATCTAAACAATGAGATCAATAACTGGTATACTGTGAAAGGGCAGGTTGCTTTCACGAGACAAAAATCCAACCGTGCGGTGACGGCTTCGCGTGCGTGGCCGAATTCCGGTGGGTTAATGGACGGGCTTCGTGCTGCACCAACATTGGAAGAGGATTATCTGGGCAATAACAGCTTGGGTATTCCCAATTATCAGGGCTACTATTTTGCCAATCCGGTCAATGAATTGATGGCAAAGACAGACGTAACGCAAAATGACTATTCTGTTTTGAACATTGAAAATTACTTTAAACTTGTCGACGGTTTACAGCTGGTCGTTAGCTTGGGCGGTAACCAGAACTTGACCCGAAGAAATGCCTTCCTGCCGCCAAGCACAGCAGAGGGAAGCCAGGTCAAAGGGCGCGGAAGCAACAACACTTCCAATACATACAGTTATAATGTGAATGCTTACTTCCAGTATGAGAAGACATTCAAGAAAAACCACTATCTGAATTCAACATTAGGTGTGGAATATAACGACCAGATTGTTGAATTCGTCAGCACAAACTATACCGGCTTCGATGTTCCGTTTTTTGGGGTGGACAACATTGGAAGCGCGCAGTCACAGGCGATCGGTTCGTTTAAGGAGCAGCGGATTTTACAGTCGGCGTTCCTTCGGGCCAACTATTCTTTCAAAGGAAAATATGTGTTGAATACTTCGGTCCGGATTGACGGTGCATCGGCATTTGCCGCGAATAATAAATATGGCATATTCCCTTCCGTTGCACTTGCATGGAACCTCGAACAGGAGGAATTCATGAAAGGAGTCAAATTTATTTCCAACACAAAACTTCGCGCATCCTATGGAGAAACAGGAAGCCAGGCGATCGGGCCTTACTCATCATTATCCCAATACACCAGTGGATTTTATGAAATGGGCCCTGGCGGAGACGGAAGCGTGATCAACACGGGCATTTTTCCAAATACCGTTGCTAACCCTAACTTGTCTTGGGAACGAACACGCCAGTTTAATGTCGGAGCGGATTTCAATGCGGCAAACGACAGACTTGTTTTCAGCTTTGATTACTACAATAAGGTAACCTCCGATCTGCTTCAACCGAGAAAAGTGCCTACGCAATCGGGCGTCGGAACCATTATCGACAACTACGGAACCATGCGCAACCGGGGAGTGGAGTTAAGCATTCAGGCGAACATTATTCAGAAAAAGAATGTGACTTTCTCGTCCAGAATCAACCTTTCCCGCAATGTGAATACACTGATAGATTTAGGCGAAAGGACGCAATCGGACTATGTGAGCATCAATGGAAACTTGCTCGGAGGTGTTTCGGGAATTTTAACACCGGGTGAGGAAGTGGGACGTTTCTTTGGATACCGAGTTTCGGGCCTGACCCAGACCACATCCTTCGATAGCGATGGCAACCCGCTTTTTGCCACATTCGAAGGGCCGAGGCCTCCGGGTTCAAAAGGCACTCCGCTGTATGGAGCCTGGATTTATGAGGATACCAATGGGGACGACATTATCACAGCCGATGACCGGGTAGTTTTAGGTAAATCCACACCTGACTTTACATTCGGATGGAGTAATGACCTTACCTGGAGAAATTTCTCTGTGAATGCGCTCTTCACCGGTTCGGTGGGGAACGATGTGCTGAACCTGACCAATTTTTACATTAATAATGGTGTGGTGGATTATGGCGGCGTAGGTTTCAATCAATCGGAAGATTGGTATAACAACCGCTACACCGAATCCAGACCACATAATAATCCAAAATATCCAGGCATTCAGCGAGGCATTGCCTCTGGCGACATCAACTCAACCATGCTCGAAGACGGAAGTTTCATGCGCTTGAAAATGCTGAGTCTTTCTTATACTTTTCCAAGGCTGGGACCGATCCAGAATCCGAGATTATTTGTGACCGGGACCAATTTGTGGACCCTGACCAAATACACCGGTTTTGATCCTGAGGTGAGTTCTTACGCTCAATCGCTTCTTCAACAGGGGATTGACTATGGCGCATATCCATCGCAACGTTCGTACACAATAGGCATTTCCTGCAATTTCTAATTCAGACCAACGCATTACAAATATGAAATACCATATAAAAATTTCTGCAATGCTCATCCTGGCGTTAGGCATTGTTTCCTGCAAAGACAATCTGGAAGAATCACCTTATTCGTCTCTTAGCAAGGAAGTTGTATTCAAGGACGAAGACGGCCTTAATCAGGCCACGATAGGTGTTTACCAAGCCTGGACGGCGCCTGACTTTGTGGACATTTCGAGCCGTTTTATCTTGACGGAATCGGGCCACCGATACGCAACGGCGGGCATTCTGGGCTCTGGCGCTGATCCTTATTATCGTTTTGGCCATGTCTCTACTTCAGGCGCATTCGAGGCAGTTTGGTCGAGGTTTTATAAAATCATTTTCCGAGCCAACACCGTGATTGCCAATGCGAAGCTGGCTGTTCCGGGGGAGGAGGAGGAAGCCGATCCGTATGTTGCCGAAGCACGTTTTTTAAGAGGTTATGCCTATTTCAATCTCGTTCGCTTGTTCGGCGGGGTGCCTTTGATATTAACAGAAGTGACGTCGTTATCCGACGAGGACATTATTTTTGCTCCCAGGGAAACGGATGTAGCTGTATATGATGCTATTATCGCTGATCTGAACTTTGCAGAAGCCAATTTGCCTGATTCCCGGGGCGGGGCTGAGCTGGGCCGAGTTTCTGCCGGCAGCGCGAAAGCCATGCTGGGCAAAGTTTATCTGACAATGGCTGGAAAACCTTTGAACAAAACTGAAAATTATCAGAAAGCAGTGGACAAATTCGCTGAGATCGTTGGACCGGTGAATGAAGAGAAATATGATTTTGAACTGATCCCGAACTTCGCAGATGTGTTTTCACTGGATAATGAGCGTAACCGTGAAATTGTCTTATCATTCGGTTATTTCGTCAATTCTTCTAATCCCAATGGAAACATTCTGCCCTTCAACTTATTCCCCGCTGGACTGGTAAATGGCGACGAGCAGACGAATTATGGCTTAACCTATGATTTCTACAAACTTTTTGAAAAAACCGATACGCGCAGGCCATTTACATTGGTTGACAGATATGTTTTTACCGGTGGCGCAAGGGCAGGAGCGCAGGAAGGCGATAGCATCATTTACAATCCTACAATTGGTAACTACATTATCAAACGTACCAATGCGTCCCTGGCGCACGACGATTTCAAGTACGGCATTGCTTACGGGAAATTGGCGCGGGTGCCGCGTCCTGCGGGCGCTGCGGTGCAGGGTTACAGCGCGGATCTCATCGAAATGCGTTTTTCGGATGTACTGCTGAGTTACGCAGAAGCATTAGTGGAAACAGGTAAAACGGCTTTGGCATTACCCTTATTGAACCGCGTTCGCGCCAGGGCAAAAGCAACGCCTTCGAAAGCCACGGCTGCGGCAGCACTACGGACTGCCATCCGTGCTGAACGCCGGTTGGAGCTTACGGGTGAAATGACGACCGTTTTCGACATCCGCCGCTGGGGAACATTGCAGCAGGAAATCGCCGCCATGTCCGAAGACCAGATCGTGGATAATGTGCTCATTCCATATTCGCCGAGATTGGAATTATATCCGATCCCGCAATCACAGATTGATGCGAACCCGAACCTGAGACAAAACGACGGCTGGTAAGCCCGGTAATACGGACATTTTCAGACTTCCCAAGTGCAGGCGAACCTTAACCGCTAACACTTGGGAAGTCTTTTTTTAGCAAAATCCTCGCTATTTTTGCATACGCAACAAACTAGCATTATGACCTTTTCTTCCCGGCAATTCTATTATCTGGCATGGATTGCAGCCATTGCTTTCTGCACTTCCTGTCAGAGGCATTTGGCCATAACAAAAAATGAATACAAACAATACGGGATTGATGCTGAGGCCGGTGAAGATTCATCCATCGTCAAATATTATCTTCCTTATAAAGAGAAAATGCAGGCGGAAATGAGCAAAGTGATCGGCCAGACTGATCAGGAGCTTACAAAGCCTGCCATTCCTGAAACCTTAATGGGCAATTATTTTGCAGATGCAATGCTCACAGAAGGTTTGAAAAAAGATCGGACAATACAATTCACACTATCGACAAAAGGCGGGTTAAGGACCACATTTCCCAAAGGCGATATTACAGTTTCCAATGTTTTTGAACTCATGCCTTTTGAAAATGAAATGGTTACACTGAAACTATCCGGCGAGAAGGTGCAGCAGGTCATTGATTTTATTGCCAAAAAGGATGGTGAGCCGATTTCCGGGATGCGCATGAAAATCAGGAACGGCATTGCTTATGACGTTACCATTGCCGGTCAGCCGTTTGATATAACAAAAACCTATAATCTGCTGACCTACGATTATCTGGCCGACGGCGGCGATGAGCTGGAATGCTTACGGAAACCCATTGAAAGAAAAGAAATTAACAAAAAAGTGCGTGAAGCGCTTTTGGATAACATTAATGATCTGACCCGTCAGGGAAAAAAAATAACCGCTCAGCTCGATGGAAGAATTGTCATTGTTAAAGAATAACCGCAGGGATTTCTTAAAGAAAAGCGCAGGAACGACGGCCTTGCTTGCACTGGGCGGTTTTCCGTATGAAGCGCTCGCCCGCGACTCGGCAGTTCAGCTGACCATTTTGCATACAAATGATGTGCATAGCCGGATTGAGCCGTTTCCGATGGACGGTTCCAGAAACCAGGGATTAGGCGGGGTTGCGCGCCGGGCGGCCCTGGTGAAGAAGATCAGGCAGGAGCAGAAGAATGTGCTTTTGCTGGACGCTGGTGACATCTTTCAGGGAACGCCGTATTTCAATTTATATGGCGGCGAGCTCGAATTACAAATCATGAGCGATATGGGTTATGATGCCGCGACAATGGGGAATCATGATTTTGACAATGGTGTTGCCGGTTTTGCAAAACAGCTTCCGCACGCAAATTTCCCTATCCTGGTCAGCAATTATAATTTTGCCAATACCGAGCTAAAAGGCAAAACACAGCCGCACAAGATCTTTGAAAAGCAGGGATTAAAGATTGGTGTTTTCGGTCTGGGTATCGAGCTGCATGGATTGGTCAACAAAAAGAATTATGGAGAAACGCAGTATCTGGATCCGATCGCAAAGGCTAACGAGGCGGCATCATTTCTCAAAAATGAAAAACATTGCGATCTGGTTATCTGTCTCTCACATCTTGGCTATAAATACAAAGAACAAAAGGTTTCTGACCAGATCCTGGCCAAATCGACCCGGAATATTGACCTCATCATAGGCGGGCACACACATACATTCATGAAGCTTCCCGAAGACGTAATGAATCTGGACGGTAAAATTACGACCATTAATCAGGTCGGTTTTGCGGGCATTAACCTGGGAAGGCTGGATTATTTTTTTGACAGGGAATCCAAACACGGAAAAATGGTTGCGGCGGTTTACCCGGTGCATGGGCTGGTGTAATGCGCCTTTTATCTTACATATAATTTTATTCCGTTCGTGGATTTCAGAACGATTTGCGGATGCATGCCAACTGCATGTGCGGGATCGGCCTCAAAGTCAAATCTTTTAATCAGTGCAGCCAGGATCAGCTGCATTTCCATCATCGCAAACTGCTGCCCGATGCAGATCCGAGGGCCCGCTCCAAAAGGAAGATAATTGAATTTCGGCCGCTCCTTCACGTTTTCAGGACTGAAATTTTCCGGGTTGAATGTCAGCGGATCTTTCCAGAGGTTCGGATTGCGGTGAAGTTCGAAAACTGAAAGGAACACGGAAGTGCCGGATTTGACATCGAAACCTTCTATTTCCTGATCAACCGTTGCCTCGCGCGTCATCGTCCACGCAGGCGGGTAAAGTCGGAGCCCTTCTTCCACAACCTGCCGGGTATAAGGCATTTGCATAAGATGTTCAAATGTAGGCACATTGTCAAAGATGGCGCTTTCCTGCCTGATCCGGGCCACAATTTCTGGTTGTTTGGATAGTTCCAGAAGCAGCCAGCTTAGTCCCGTTGCAGACGTTTCGTGACCTGCGGCGAACATTGTGATAGCTTCGTCCCGGATCTGCTGATCGTTCATTTGTTCGCCGGTTTCCTCATCAATGCTGTCCAGCAGAAGTTGCAGGAGGTCATTCGGCCTTTCACCTGAAATGCGTCTTTGGTGTATAAATTCAAATACCAGTTTATTGAAATAAGCCAGATCCGTTTGAAAACGCCGGTTTTCACCATTAATGGCCATGATTGGCAGTCGATAGGGCTTTCGGACCCTTGTTACCAAGTATTTTTGCGTCCGGCTTACCTGCTGATAAATGCGTGCTTTGTCCTCGGTAGTCATATTTCCAAACAGCGTTTTCAGCGCGATATCGGATGTAATGCTCATCATTTTGGCATCAATGTCCACGGCATCTTTCCCCCTGAAACTTTCCATTTCATCTAAAAAAGAGGCCGTCAGAAGGCCCATTGCAAGAAAGAGTTCCTGCAATCTCTCGCGGTGAAATGCGGGCTGCACCAGCCTTCTTTGTCTTAACCAAAAATCGCCATCGCTCGTCACCAGCCCGTTGCCAAGCACAGGACGCAGCATCTTGGATGAGCTCCCTTTTTTGAAATTCCGGTTGTGCTGTTGTAAAACATGACGGAAAAAACCAGGATCGCGACTCACTACAAATTCGCGGAACAGCTTCATCTGAAATGTATCCCCGCAGGTTTCAAATCCCTGATGAAGGAAATGCAAAGGGTTTTTGGCAAATTTAAAAGGAGCCAATATGCCCAGTCTTCCAAACTTATAAACGGGAATGTTACGCATTGTCGATCATGATAGAGAATTTCTGCAAATAAGTCATTAAGGCATAAAAAAACCATCCTTGTTCGGGATGGTTTTTCAATATTCGTTTAGCCGGGTCGTTCCAGCTTATTTTTTACCTGCAAATGAGCGAAGCATCCAGGTGTTTTTCTCTTTAAACTGCATGAAGCGGTTGACCATATCATTGGTGCCATCATCGCTGGCCTCGTCACTGGCGATCAGGATTTCACGTTCCAATTCGATGAGCTTCGCCATATCGTCCAGAATTGCGTCCACCATAGCAAGATCATTTAGTCCAATGGTGTTTATTTCCTGAATGCTGGATTCACTGATATAGTCGGCGAAACGGCTGTGTGGTGGCTTGCCCAGTGTAAGTACACGTTCCGCAATCTCATCAATGGTCAGCTGTGCATTCGTGTAAAGCTCCTCAAATTTCACATGAAGGGTGAAGAAGTTTTGGCCCTTGATATTCCAATGGCATCCCCTCAGCTTTTGATAATGGATGTGGTAGTTGGCCAGGTAATCGTTCAGAAGGTCAACCACAGGTTTCACCTCTTTTTCATTCAGGCTTATCGCTTCGGCATTCATGATTTTTTGGATTAATGTTTATTGTGATTTATTAACAAAACCATACCACGATCATTTAGTTTCATCAATATACGTAAAAGCCGGATTAAGGGCAAAAAATATGTAACATCACCGCATAACGATGTTTTTTGGGCCACAGGCACGATAGTTGAATGTTAGACGTTTAATACGCGTCAAACGGAAATGACCGTTATACGATCCACAATTTAATTACAAATATGATTACGAAAAATCTCAGATTACTCAGCATCCTGGCAGTAATGTTCATGTTGGCAGGAAGCGTTACCAGTGTTCAGGCACAGGGAAAAGAGGAGGACAAAATCAGGGCGGCTGTTTCGGTTTTAAATGATTTCAGCAGCATGCAGGAAAGTATTCCGGCGCAGTTGCTGGACATTTCGAAAGGCATCATTATCGTCCCTAAACTGATCAACGCCGGCCTGATGGTTGGCGGAAAGCATGGAAAAGGAATTGCTTTGGTGAAAAATGAAAAAGGCGAATGGAGTGATCCTGTGTTTGTTACAATTACGGGCGGCAGCGTTGGCGCACAAATTGGCGTACAAGCCGTAGATCTTGTGCTGATTTTCAAGAGCAGCAAAACATTAACGGAAATCGGTAAGGGAAGCTTCACGCTGGGCGGCGACTTATCGGTTGCTGCGGGGCCGATGGGCAGAAGCTCTTCGGCGAGTACGGATTATAAGCTGGAAGCGGAAGTTTATTCTTATTCCAGAAGCAAAGGTTTATTTGCAGGAGTGACCATAAACGGCGCAGCATTGTCCGTGGATGCAAAGGCGAACAATGCGTTTTACGGAAATACGGATAGTGCCAATACAATTTTCACATCCTCAAAAGTTTCTTCCAAACCGGTTGACGATCTGAGGGCCAAGCTGGATGATTTGAATTAACCCATGATTTGCCATGCCATCTTCTGTTGTCGCGAAAATGATATACGATGGAGATTCGGAAACGTTGCGGATTGTTTACGTTTCAGGGATGGTTTATGATTATAAAAATGTCCCTTTGGAAGTGTACCAGGCCATGAAAAGCTCGGGATCCAAAGGGACATTTTTAAATAAGCATATCAAAAACAATTTTGAATTTGAAAAAGTAAGTGATTGAAGATCATTTCCGAAGTCGCTCCATTCTTACGGAATCTCGCAATTCTTTTCGTTGCAGAATTTAACTTCGCCCGTTTTTTCATTTCTGCATTTCACTTTGCCGGTAATTTTCACCGTCGCGCCTTTTTGTATCGATTCGTGGTTGATGATCACCCAAATGTCCTTGCTACCCTTGATTTTGACACGCGTGCCATCAAAAAATTTTTGTACCGCCATCGTTTGCTTTATGTTCAGGGGGCAAAGATATGCATCAAATATTTCCCTTTTTCATTTCGCTCACTGCATGGTCAACCGCCCTCGCCGTTAATGCCATGTAAGTTAACGACGGGTTTTGCGTGGAAGTGGACGTCATACACGCGCCATCGGTAACGATCACATTCGGGCAGGCATGCATCTGGTTCCATTTGTTGAGGAGCGAAGTTTTGGGATCATTTCCCATCCTTACGCCGCCCATTTCATGGTTTTCGCTGCCAGGATTCCGTTTTGTGTCCGAAGTTTTAATGTTTGAAAAACCCGATTTCGAAAGCATTTCGCTGAGTTCGGTGTAAAAGTCTTTAACCATTTTCATGTCATTATCATCGAATTCCACGTGCATGCGCAGCTGCGGAATGCCCCAGTCATCTTTCAATGTTTTGTGAAGACTTACGAAATTGGTTTCCTTAGGCAATGTTTCACCCATCATCTGCGCACCCAGGCTCCATCCGCTGCTATCCGGTTTGAAAAGGTTTTCTTTTAATGATTCGCCCAGATCGTCCGTTGCATTGCCCATTTTAGAGGCGGAAAAAGAGGTTGCATAACCTCTCAGGAAATCGGTTTCCTGCTTGAACACGTTCCTGAAACGAGGAATATAGGCACCATTAGGCCTTCTTCCTTCAACCGTCCGGTCGTGGTAACCGTCGAACTCTGCACTCACCCGGCCTCTGTAATTATGAAAGCCGATGAACTTACCCATTAATCCATTGTCGTTGCCCAATCCGTTTGGAAAACGGCTGGATGTTGAATTAAGCAGGATGAGATTAGAGTTGATAGCAGAGGCATTGACGAAAATGATTTTGGCATAATATTCCTTCATTTCCTTTGTCAATGCATCCACGACGCGAACGCCCGTAGCGCGTTTCTTTTTTTCGTCATATATAATGGAATGTACAACGGAATGCGGCTGCAATGTGAGATTTCCTGTCTTTTCCGCCCACGGAATTGTGGACGAATTGGAACTGAAATATCCACCAAACGGACACCCACGCTGACACATGGTCCTATGCTGGCATTTGGCACGCCCTTGTTCGGTGTGGATCGGCTGCGGATCGCTGATATGCGCCACGCGGCCGATAATGATCGGGCGTGTGTTATTGTAATTTTTAGCTGTCTGGTCGCTGAAATGTTTTTCAACGCAGGACATTTCATGCGGTTTAAGAAATTCACCGTCAGGCAATTGTGGTAAATTATCTTTGTTTCCCGAAATTCCCGCAAACTTCTCTACATAGCTATACCAGGGCGCAATGTCCGCATATCGGATCGGCCAGTCAACGCCGAAACCATCGCGGGCAGGACCCTCAAAATCGAAATCAGACCAGCGCTGCGTCTGTCTGGCCCATAAAAGTGACCTGCCGCCCACCTGATACCCGCGCATCCAGTCAAATGGTTTGTCTTGTACATAAGGATGGTCTGCGTCTTTCACAACGAAATGCATGGCATCTTCCTTGAAAATATAATGCTTGCTCGCCATGGGATTTGCTTCCCGGATCGCAAGGGACGGCTGGCCTCGGTGCTCAAATTCCCAGGGCTGCATATTGGCGGTAGGGTAGTCCACAATGTGCTTTACATCCCTTCCGCGTTCCAGGATCAATGTTTTTAAACCTTTTTCCGTAAGCTCCTTGGCAGCCCAGCCACCACTGATCCCCGTGCCCACCACAATGGCGTCAAACGTTTGCTGTCTGGCCGAATCGATATTGAAATTTGACATATTGGTAAAAATCAGAATGCTTTTTATTTCGTTTTCGACGATGTTTTTTGCCATAAGTTGGGTAGCAGCTTGTCGTGTAACAACATGCGCCATGTTCCCCAATCGTGCGCACCATCGCCGCCGATATAGTAATCGTGTTTAATGCCCAGTTTATCCAGGGCCAGATGCGTTGCCTCCGAGCGTTTCCCCACGAAATCCAGCTCACCACTTCCCAATCCAACGAGCAAATAGTCCACTTTCTCCTTTATTTTAGGATCACTGAAAAACGCCGGGTTCAACTTCTCAGGATTAAGGTCACCTGCACTTAAAATTCCAAAAGAGCTGAACAAGTCCAAAGCATTGAAACCAACCGCTTCCGTATGCCGGCCTCCCATAGACAAGCCGGAAATTGCGCGTGATCTCCGGTCCTGAATCGTGCTGTAAGATTTGTCAACATAGGGAACGATGTGCTTCCTCAATTCTTCTTCAAAAAGCACATAAGTTTTTTCAAGATGCTTCGGATCGCTCCGGTGAATCACCTGATTATTAGGCATAGCGATGATCATAGGCGCAATTTTTCCTTCCGCCAGCAAATTGTCCGCAATGAAATTGGCACGGCCGTCAAACATCCACCCCGACGCCAGCTCGCCGCTGCCGCCCATCAGGTAAAGCACCGGATATTTCTTCTTAGGATCGTATCCGGGTGGCGTGTAAACATACATTTCGCGCTCGCCATTTAATACATCGGAATGATAAATATGGCGGGTAATGTTGCCGTGAGGGACATTTTTGGCATCATAGTAAGCCGGCCCGTTGTCGTGAACGATCACATTGCTGTACCCCGGCTGGTTAGACGTGCCGGTGAAGGTGTTGTTCGGATCAGCAACTGGAACGCCGTCGATCAACAACCTGTAAACATAAATATCAGGCTTTACAGGCCCCACTTTCAGCGTCCAGGTGCTGTCGGCGCCTTTAACAAATGGAATAGGTTCTTTTGTTTTCAAAGCAAGCAAAATCGGCCCGCCGGTTAATGCTACTTTTTGTGCATCCGGCGCTTTTACCCGAAATGTAATGGTATGGTCGTCAGCCACTTCCGGAGAAATCACATTGCCGCCGTAAGGATTTAATTTCTGTGTGTTCTTCTGAGGATTCCAGTCCAGGTTAACATTAGCTTGCTGCGCATATGAGGCGGGAGCGGCCATAAGGAACATTAATGTGGCCCGACAACATACATTGGCCCAATGGATTTGGTAATCTTTTTTCATACGGAAGTTATTTCGCCCGCAGCATCAGGCTGCTTTTCTAAATAAAGACGCCATTTCCGCAACATTACCCGCTTGAATAATGATTAAAAAAATAACCGGCCCGCCATTTAAGGGAGCCGGTTCAAATATTGAATTTTGATTTAACCTTAAATCCTGCAGTGCGGCAGATCAGATTTTTTTCAACGCATTAAAAATAGTCTGATGCGGCTGTTCGCCTTCAAATGTCTGCACGAGCTTTCCGGCTTTGTTGTAAATCGCGATGTAAGGGAACGATTTGATCTGGTAATAGCGCTGAACAGTGTAAGAATAACCTTCCGTCCCGACTTTAATGTTGGGGTAAGTGCTTAATTTGTGTTGGCTGACAAATGGTTTAAGCATTTCCATCGATTGGAATGTTACCATAACAACTTGCTTATTAGCGATCACACTGTAATTTTTAAGCATGTCTTTGGTAAAATCCTGACAATGCTCGCAATCAGGTGAAAAGTAAATCAAAACCACCGGGCCAGCTGCCAGCTGCGATGAAGTATACTGCTGCCCGTTGGCAAGCTTTATTTGAAAAGGCGCGATTTTCTTGTCCATCAATGCAGACTGAGAAAAGGCGAAACTGCTCGCAAAAACGAAAAGCAGGGCAGGGATTATTTTTCGGAACATATTAATAAGACTCTTTTGAAATGAAGAGTACGCAAGTTATTAATCTTTGAAGTTTTATCCAGCTACCTTTTCGCTTAGTTTTTTGCGAATGTTCTTCAATTGATGAATATGACGCTTGGAGTGGCAAACCACAAAGTTGAGCCATTCCCAGCGCGTAAGTTCACCGACGCCAGGGAAAGCAAAAGCCGTTGCTGTTGGCGTCAGATCATGTTCCGCCGCCACTTTTCTTATTTCCTCTCTCTCCTTCGTGAACGCTGCGATCAGTTCAGCCTTGTTATGCGGTCCGTTGGACGGAACATTGAAATCGGGTGCTTTAAGTTTGGTAGAAAAGTCCAGGAAAATGTGTTCGATCTCCGGAATGTTCGCGTCCACAGGCCTCTCCGTATCAGCAGAGTCGCCTAACAGCAAGCCAGGTAAGCCACTTTCTGACTTCAAGATGTGCTCGACAACCTGTCCTGCAGTCCAGCTTCCTTCGAAGGGAACTTCGTTGATTTCCTCTTCGTCGAATTTATTAATTGCTTCCAGGAAATTTTTGGTTGTATTGTCCAATTGGTCTAGCAATGCACTGGCGCTCGTGTCGGTTTCGGCCAGTTCCTTCACAATGAGCAGTGCATGGTCCCAGGCATCCGACATCATCTCGAAATAATCAACGCCCATGTCGCATTGCATATCCAGCTGAGTAACGCCGTTTGCTTCTTTAAGCCAATAAAATTCCTGAAAACCTTTTACACTTTGCGCTTCCTCGTTTTCATAGTTTTCGACACCATCATTAAGCACGCCGGTGTACTCAATCACAAGCTCTTCCGCAGGCTTATTAACGGTGATTACCCCAACGATTCCGCTTTTTGAATCATCTGAAAACACGGCTTTGCTGCCCACCTGCCAATCGGTTTCTGCCTGCGTTCCCTCACTGAAAGCGTTGTACCAGATTTTGTTTTTCTCATTCGAGATCATGACTTCCCACACATTCTCTTTCGGCGCATTGATTTCGATTGATTTTTTAATGAGTTTAGTTTCCATGGTTGCTGTTGGTTTATAATGATGACTAGTGTTTTACGAATTTATTTTTCAAGAATATTTTTCAGGTTGTTCAAACTGGTTTCCAGGTCTTTGCCTAGCATTCCGCCAATGAAAAGATTGGAAATGTTCATCGGATATTTGCTAACGCCCTTCATACCCCAGCTTACCCTGGTTTGGTCTCCGTTAGCAGGGCTCGTTGTCATTTCTGTCAGTCCTATGCCCTCAAAAGGACGGACAAACCGGATCTCGATATTGATTTTCTCACCTTCCGTAATATTGGTAATTTCCTCTTCGCCCTGACCTGCATTACCATCCTTACTGTCCCAGGCGTATCGAAAGCCAACCGTTCCGTCCACCCCGGCGTAAGTTTTCTTCATATTTGGATCGGCCATAACCCATTTATTATAGAAATCCTGATTTTTGATAAATTTGATATAATTGAAAACTTCCGAACGGGGTTTGTTTACCGTAATTTCCCTTCTTACTTCGTATTCTTTTTTGACAAATAGGGCCACTATAAGCAAAAGGACAATGATGCCGGCAAGGACTGCGAGAATAGTTAAGATGATTTTCATGTGATTTAAGGTTAAGTCCGGAGATGTAATAAGGTGTTACAAACCTACAAGTCTTTCTCCAAACTCTCGGGGGGTGAATATGTCAAGTTTGGGGGTTGAATGCGACAGACTATTTATCTATTTTTGAAACATGAAGCATATATCAGTTCTTGTTCCGAGGGGCGATGCGGCGCTTGGGACTATTGAGGGGCCTTTCAAGTTTTTTATGTTTGTCAATGACTTTCTGGCTGCTATGGGCAGGCCGCCGGCTTTTGCTGTGCAGCTGGTGGGTATGACTGCTGATCCTCAGAAGTATAGCGGCGTTTTTACGGTTGTGCCGGACCTGACGATCCAGGAACTGGAAAAGACCGACCTGATCATTATTCCAGCAGTGAATGGTGATAGGGAAAGCGTAATTGAAATGAATAAAACCTTTTTTCCCTGGATCATCGATCAACACGAAAAAGGGGCGGAGGTGGCCAGCCTTTGTGTGGGCGCATTCCTACTGGCCGCCACAGGAATGTTGAAAGGCAAAAGTTGTACAACACACTGGATGTCTGCTCCGGATTTCAAAAATATGTTCCCGGAAGTGAACCTGATGGACAACCGCATCATTACAGACGAAAACGGCGTTTACACCAGCGGAGGCGCGAACACTTTCTGGAACCTGCTGGTTTACCTCGTCGAAAAATACATTGACCGCCAGATGGCCATCTACACGACGAAATTTTTTATGATAGAAATTGACCGCAATACGCAGTCGCCGTTTATCATGTTCACGGGACAGAAAGAGCATGAAGATGAGGAGGTAAGAAAGGCCCAGGAGTTTATCGAAAAGAGTTTTCAGGATAAAATCACGGTGGATCAGCTTTCGGAAATGTTTGCCATCGGGCGAAGGAGCTTTGAACGGAGATTCAAGAAAGCCACTTCCAATTCTGTTGTGGAATACATTCAGCGGGTGAAAATTGAGGCTGCGAAGAAAAGTTTTGAGATAAGCCGAAAAAATGTCACAGAGCTGATGTACGAAGTGGGTTATACGGATACAAAAGCTTTTCGCAGCACATTCAAAAAAATTACGGGCTTGTCGCCGATTGAGTACAGAAATAAATACAACAAAACGCAGATCAGCGCCTGATCAGTTGGTTTCGACGCTGATCACGTTTGTTTTGCCTTTTATTTCAATCGTATCAAATGTTCCGTCAGGTTTCACGGCAACTGTCTTTCCGTTGACTTGCCAGTTTTTGTATTTTCCTTTTGGAAACGCAACGACTATCTTCCAGTTTTCCTGATTTTGGCTTATATCCAGGCTGAGGTTCTTTCCGGAACGCCCGAATGTGTAATCAAATTCATTATCGCCCACGATCACATTTTCCAGGCTGGCCTCGTTCCAGGTTGTTGGCATTTGCGGTTGGATACGGATGGTCTTTTTTGATGCAAAGGGTTGTATACCAAAGAATTGCTGCACAATAGGGTAGGCGTAACTGTACACGTTCCAGGCCTGGGCCATCATACCATAATCCGGTGAAACCTCATAAATTGAGCCAGGCAGTGCAAAACTGAAAGACTTGGTCATCCTTTTGAGATAGCCTAAAGCTGCGTCCGGCCGACCGTAATTGTTTTCTGATATGGCCAACACACCCGTCGGGAGCGTCATGACTGCGCCTGTGTATGTGAAAACCTTATTATTGCCTGCAACCGAACTCTCGTCCTGACCAGCAGATTCGTCCCGATCAATGCCGGTCACAAATGCGCCGAACGGATTTACAAACCTGGATGCAGTTTGCAATGCTGCCAATGCCTTTGAAGAATCTGCAATGCCGGTTTCCATCGGCGTGTTTACGACCCAGTTGTGATGTACAACAAACCCGCGCTTAGTGCTTAATGATGAACCTGTTATCTTCGCCTTTGCCGCTTTCAACTCTTCTACTGCCCAAGGCTTTTTGAGCGTATCCGCCCGAACAATGGCGTCATTAATGAGGCTGATTGCCTGCTTTGGCGTGCCGATAAAATCGGCGTACGAATTGCTTTCCGGCACCCAAAACGCTTTGTTGATCTTCGTACGAAGCTGGCTGGCCACGGAAGCATAATGTTGTGCTAATTTGCTGTCACCCATTTCACCGGCCATTTCAGCAGCGTCGGCGAATGCTTTTTGCGTGTAGGCAGCTACGTCTGTCATTTCACTGTCCATACCGTGAATTTCCATCATACCAAACCCGTCCGGTAGCAGATTTTCGTCCTTATCATTTTCTTTTAAAAGCCAATCGAGACCTTTTTTTACAGTTGGAAAATAGCGTTTTAGAAATTCCTTATCACCCGTCCAGCGATACACATGCGCAATGAGTGAAGTGAATTGCGGAGTTTCGTTAATGTTGCCGGGATTGAACACCGCACCGTTAGTCGATGTTTCGTGCATAATCCTGCCATTTCCATTTACCTTCTCCGAAAGCTTGTGAACTACATCCACCGAGCTTTTAACCAGCTCAGGCTGCCCGGTTGCGATGAGCCCTTTCAACGCATATTCGCTGTCTGCGCCAAACCACCACGGATAATCAGGAGCGCCGGCAGAAAGCCCACGACCTATTTCCGGAACGTCACGAATCAGCCAGTCGGTGTTGTATTTTGTCCAGCGAAATGCTTGTTCCAGGTTTTTATCAGGAATGGTTAGTTTCGTTTTGGAGGCAATGGATTGGTATCTTTCCTTTTTTGCAAGGAGTAACTTTGGGGCATTAGCTTGTGTTTCCGCAAATGTGGTCCGGGCATTTTTTTCTGACTCATAAGAACCGGAAATGGTAATAGGAAGACTTATGGATGCATTTGGCTTAATTTCCAACTGATATTGAAGCGATGCTGAAATGCCTTTTCCCTGCGGTTTGTATTCACACGTGATGGTCTTTTCCAAATGTGACTCGGGCGCTAAGGGAGCTCCGAACATAACAAACCAATCATTCAAACTATCTTTTGCTATCCAGCTGTGCGAAGCTTCATCCCAGGTTGCCGCATCCGGGCCATCGATCATATTCGTTTTTTCGCCCAGCCAAACGGGCCTCAAATCTGTGTAACCATTGAAATCAAACTTAATTTCTAGTTTTTCATTTCCATTGTTGATGAAAGTGTATTCCACCACCACCGCTTCTTTGCCGTCAGGGACGAACTGAAAGCGTTCGACTTTAAGGCCGGGAAGGCCGGTTGGGAAAATGTGTTTGTTCGCAAAGGGGAAGTTGACAAAGGTGTCAGCTTTGGTTAGGCAGGCAGATTGATCACCCACAGTCACCGAGGCAGTAAAGCCGTCCATCAGCTTAATCGGATGATCCCAGATCCCACCCATTTCGCCGGTAACATGCCAGCCAATATCCGGAAATGTGCCATTTTGATGACCGACCATATAAACACGGTCGCCGGCAGTAATGTAAGGTGTATTAAGATAAATGCTTTTGCCGCGAATGCTTTCACTATCGCCTGCCAAATGCTGTAGGTTATCGGACGTTTTATGGCTCTCGGTACATTGAAGAAAAAAGATTGCACAAAAGCCGAGCAGAACGGCCAGTGATTTCAGCAGTGTGGAGATGGATGTTTTCATGAATTTAAAATCGTTATCCGGAAGGTTTCAGAATGGGCCGAAAACGCTTCAAGATAACAATTTTAAATCACCGGCACTTACATATATTTCATTCCCTCGTAACCCAGCAGGCGGCGCCATAAGGCGATCTGACCAATGATATTCGCTTCCCTATATGAGGAAAATGCGAGCATTTCCTTTACCGTGTAACTAACGCCGGGCCCCATATCAATTTTCACGGCCAGCTGCTCGTCCGTTGCATTCGCAAGGGCATCGCGCAGCACGGGAGAAATGCGTTCCCAGTCGGTGCGGTAAGTTTCCAGGGTCGGGTAGGTCGCATTGTCCTGAATGCCTTTATTTTCTGTGAACAGATCGTGTCCCTGCTGCTTTTCGCTGTGACCAAATTGTCTGGCCATATCATACCGCTGCTCAACGGCGCTTCCTGCCAGCCATGCAATGTGGTTTGCCTTGGTATTTAATCGGTTGTGACGGTCAGCATCCGAAATGCCGTCCAGCGCGTTTTTGAAAAATGTGGTTTGCATATCGTACAGTTCAATCAACTCGTACAATTTGCTTTCGCTTGTTGTTGACATAAGGATCGTGGTTAAAGTTTGGAATTAGGAATGCATTACTTTACAAGCCGGCTTATACAACCGGCCCCAAAAGACAATGTTTTTCAATGAAGTTACTCCTGAATTACGGATAGAATGTTCCCTGCCGGATCTGTAAACCAGGCAATGGATGGGTTTCCGCGTGAAATGCTGTCTGCATCCGTTTTCAGTTCCGGAAAATCATAACTTTCAAATTTAACACCCAGCGCTTTAAGTTCTTTTACGGCCTGGTCAATGTCCGGGACCGGAAAGTTGAGGACTGTGAATGTGGCAGGGGCATGATTTGGCTTTTCATAAATAATCAAATCATTGCTTCCTGCAATGTGCAGTTGGAGCAGGCCCATTTCCTCCATCTCGGAAACATCTATTTTGAGAACGCCCCCATAAAATTCTTTTGCTTTTTGCAGATTGTCTACTGAAAATCCGCTGAATGCTTTGGTTTCTTTAAACATAATTTTCGGTTTTGTTGATGATTAAATGTCTCCCTCCGCTTGAATAGCGTCGGCTTCTGTAAAGGCGGGTTCCGGTTTTTTATATATCTGAGAAAGCTTGTGATAGGCTTTCGACTGCATTGCAATCAGGGTCACGATGAGCCCTATCACACCGGTTACTGTAAACAGAAGTGCCAGGCCACGCGCGGTTCCGGTTCCAAACCACGAGCCAATGAGTTCAACACCAGCGCCTGTTGTCATGAAAGGAATAAAAATGAACTTCGCGATCGGGCCTATCATAAAGGCTGTTATGGGCGACGCGGCCTGCTCAATGCTTTGTGCAAACCCAAAAACACGGCCTTGTCTTTCATGCGGAATGACCTTTTGCAGAATCGTTTGTTCCGTTGCTTCAACAACAGGGATAAGACAGAGATAAATGAACATACCAACTGCCAGAAGAACTATGGAGGCCTGAATCGTAAAGAAAATACAGATAGTCCACATGATAATGTTAGAAACGAACAGGGTTTTTAGCGGCTTTTTCCCAAGTCCTTTCCTGGCCACAACCAGTCCGCCTACAATGAACCCAAGGCTCAGAACGCCCCAAAGAATACCCCAGACCTGCACCGAAACCAGCGAGAGTCCGTAGGCATCCATCAGCGACATAAACACACCACCCAGGAAATTATTGAAAGTGTTGAAAAAAATAAGCCCGAAAAGCCCGGGTACAAGCCCTACAACCGCAATTGTTCCTTTAATGTCAATGTTTTCCATGTGCGTACCGGTCTGCACGATCTCCTTTTCCGGAATGTGGATGGTGAACAAATGCAGCAGCACGGCAACCGTTAACGCCACGGCAAGCCCGAGCATCCAGGTCATACCCATAAAACCGATCACCAGTCCGCTGAAAATCGACGCGACCAGAAACGATACACCATTTACGGTTCCTACAAGGCCGTTTGCCTTGTCGCGTTTATCTTCTTCAATTAGAATGGTAACAACCGTTGAAATGGCAATCGCTCGGATGTTGCCCACCATCGCACCCAAAAGGCAAAGTACGATCAATATCCATAGACTGATGTTAGCTGGATTTTTGAAGTCGGCCTCAGGGGTGATCACATATGTAAGGAACGCGAGCACATATAGAACAAGCGTTGCAATGCCTGATATCATCATGGAAGTCTTTTTCTTGTAACGGTCTACAATGGAGCCGAGAAAAAAGCCTGATAGCGCAACGGTTGCAAAGTATATTCCAGCCATCACCGATGTGGCAATGACGGATTTGGTTTCAAGATATACCCAAAAAGTTACCGCGAACCAGACGAATGTGTTCGTCAGGGTCGCGGCAAGGGAGTTAACTAAAATGGAATAAAACGTTTTCATGGCTAATAGTAAGATGATGTGTCAAATATGAAGCAGGTTCATCTCCGACAATACAAAATTACTACATCAAGCCATCATGCAAGGTGGTGTTACAGGACAATTTAAGGGTGGAATTGTGCCATTATAATGCATGGGAAATGCGGTAACTGTATTTACGGAACGCTTCTTACGGGCGCCGTTTGCTGAACAGGTTGTGTTCGTTGAACAGGCTGTGTCTGAGGAACATTCTGCCGGGTCGTCGGCGTTGTTGTCGTTCTGTTTGTGGTAGTGGTTGTTGTGGACGATGCAGGCTGCGTTACCGGAGCTGTCTGGGTTGTAGTTGTGCCGTTTTGCGTCTGCGTGGTTGTTTGCGTTTGTGTAGTAGTTCCTGTCTGCTGCGTTTGCTGCGGTGTTTGGGTTGTGGTTTGCTCCACTTCTATAACCTGCTCAACAGGCTGTGTCGTTGCGGGCTGATATCTTTGAGGCATTGTGATGGGATCCTGGGAAGTATTTACTTTTGGCACTTGCCCTTCCTGGACAACCGGAACCGGATTGGTAACGGCCCCCGGATCTGCCGCCTGCGTTGCTCCCTGAATCTGACCAGTCGGTTTAGGCTGATATTCGCTGTATGGCCGTGCAGGTTGCCCCGGGCCCGAAGTTGGGATTTTGCCTGTCGGCGCAGGTCGCGAACCGATTTTCTGCGCGAGGGATTGAACAAATAATGCTTCCGTAAAGATGAATGCAGCAATGATTGTTGGTGTCAGAAACTTCATATAGTGTTGGATAGATTGAATGATAAATGTAGTCTTATTCATAATCCTACCAAAACCATTCCAACAAAAACAGCGCTGCATCACGTGAATGCAACGCTGTTCTATTTCATGGCTAACAGAGATATATTTTAACGTTCCCAGAATGCAGGCGGCTCAACACCCAGTGCGCGGAGGTAAACATATCCTTGTGCGCGGTGATGTATTTCATTGTCAATCAGGTACAACAATGTATTCAGGATGGTGTTGGGATACATGCCAAAGGCAGCCTCGGTTTGATGAAAGCGTTCGGTGGAGATTTGCGGCCATAATGTTTCAATGTACTCAGTCACCAGGTCCCAGAGGTTCAGCACTTCCTGCTTTGTCGGCGGTGCAGGGGTAGAATGATCGAGTGCAGGCTCACCAAAAGTCCAGTCGCCAAACGCAATGCCGCGAATGCCAGGCGCACTAAGCCCGATAATTTCCATAGACAACTGTGCAAAAGTACGCATGCCACCAATCGAAAAAGTGTAAAAATGTTCTTCCGGAAATGCCTCAATTGCCTTGCGTGTGAGCCGGCGGTGTCCCTGCCAGTGTTCGAGCAATGCGTCAGCATTTAACAGGGATGGAGAAAAGGTTGTCTCGTTTGCGATGTTGTTGGTTTCCATTGTCAAAGGTTTTTGAGTGATTTTGTTATTGAACACAACAAAGGAAACAGGGCCTTATGACAGCCGTATGTCAGCAGGTTTTGAAGGTTAAAAAATATTTTTTTTGAATAAATCTTTTTTACTAAACACTGTTTATTATATTTACGACGAAAACACTGAAACATGGCGATCAAGGAACGAAAAGAGCGGGAGAGGCAGGACATGCGCAATCTGATCATTGATTCGGCCACACAGCTGTTTTTGAAGCAGGGATATGATAAAACGTCTATCCGGACCATCGCGGAGGACATTGAATACAGCCCAGCCACTATATATCTCTATTTTAAAGACAAGGATGAAATTTTCTACGTCATCCACGAAAATGCCTTCGCTATCCTGGACAAGCAGTTTCGGAAGCATGATGCGATCGAAAATCCGTTTGACAGATTGATTGCTGTTTGTAAAACCTATGTGAAGTTTGCGATGGATAATCCCGATTACTACGATCTGATGTTCATTATGCGCGCGCCGCTGTCGCAGATCAAGTCTGAGGAAAAATGGGATGCGGGGGAATGTGCCTTTGAATATGTGCTGGATACGATCGCTGCGTGCCTGGACGCAAATTTGATCAAACCGGTGGACAAATATGTCCTTGCGATTTCCGTCTGGTCATTTGGCCACGGATTGGTTTCCTTGTATGTGCGTGAACGATTATCCGTAATGGAAATGCCTGATGACATGATGCTTACAATGATGGAGAGTTCCGTCAATTTTTTTCTGGAAAATCTGAGAGTTTAAAAAAATTTAGCCATGAATGAACACTGTTTACTAAATGAACGTCATTTACGGGAGCGTAGATGGCGTGACCGCCTGCGATGGAAACTGCTTTTTGCAGCTTTACTATTTAGTTTTTCAAATCCGCTTTCTGCGCAAGACCGCATTCTGGATGCGTACATTAGCCAGGGCCTGAAAAATAATCAGGGATTGCGGCAGCAGGATTTTCTTCTTCAGAAGAGCCTGTATGCGTTGAAGGAAGCCAAAAGCTATTTCTTGCCGGAGGTCAATTTCAATACTTCATATTTGGATTCGAGAGGGGGGAGGAAGATCAGCATTCCAATTGGCGATTTGCTGAACCCGGTTTATTCGTCGTTGAACCAGCTTACGAATTCAACGGCCTTTCCGCAAGTGGAGAATGTGAACCAGACCTTTAATCCCAACAATTATTACGATGCCAAATTCAGGACGTCGCTGCCGCTGTATAATCCGGAAATAGCGGTTAATACAAAGATCCGAAAGGAACAGATTAATTTCCAACAAGCTGATTATGATGTTTATAAGCGGGAGTTAGTCAAGGAAATAAAGCTGGGTTACTATGCTTACCTGCAATCGGAAGAGGCTATCCGCATCCTGGAAAGTGCCGTAAACCTGGCAAGGGAAAATCTGCGCTTCAACCGCGTGCTGGTAAGTAACGACAAGGCAATCCGCACGGTGGTCAGCAGGTCGGAAAATGAATTGATCGGCCTGGAAGCAAGATTGGAAGAAGCTAAATACCAGTCCAAAAGTGCGGCTGCTTATTTTAACTTTCTATTAAACAGTCCACTGGACACAAAAATTGAAACGGGCGAAACCCTTCAAAGTGAGCCAACTGCCGGGGCCAATGCATTTAGCAAACGGGAAGAATTGTTAAAACTGGAATCATTAGCCAAAATCAATACGCTGTCAGGCCAGCTTGCAAAGGCATCCTCACTGCCTAAACTTGCAACGTTTATAGACCTGGGTTCGCAAGGTGATTTTCTTAATTTCAACAATGACACCCGTTACTATTTATTCGGATTGACACTGGACTGGCGTGTTTTTGCTGGAAACCGCGTTCAATACAGGACCCGGCAGGCATTAATGGACAGCAAAGCAACCGGTGAGCAGCTCAGCCAGGTTGAGCAGCAGTTGGAATTACAATCGCAAACCGCTTCCAATAAGTTGAATGCAGCTATTCGCATTTTCCAGGCTTCAAAAAGCCAGACTGCACTTTCGCAGCAATATTACCAGGATCAGCAAAAACTCTACCGCGAAGGTCAACTGCTTTACATTGAGCTGCTAGACGCGCAAAACCGGCTCGTAAGTGATCAGTTGCAGCAAAGTATTTCTTATATGGTTATGCAAACGCGTTCTGCCGAATTGGAGCGTGCACAGGCCAGTTATTCATTTTCAAATTAAAAATGCCATGAAAAAAACGATCAAAACAAGCATCATCCTGGCTCTGCTTTTGGCAGCCTTGGGCGCGTGTAAAGAAGAAAAGAAGGTTGAAGAAACAGACTCGACCATTCCGGTGAAAATTATCAGTTCAGCGGCATTAACACAGTCGCAGCCAGTGCAAACTTCGGGCTTGCTGGGTTCCGAAAACGAAGCACATCTTTCCTTTAAGATCGGAGGGATTATACAAGCAGTTTTGGTGAAAGAAGGAGATAGGGTGCGGAGAGGGCAGCTTTTAGCAACACTGAATGCAACAGAGATCGCCGCACAAATGGCACAGGCGGAAGAAAATTTCCTGAAAGCCAAGCGCGATGCCCAGCGCACGCAAAACCTGTTTCGCGACAGTGTGAACACCAAAGAGCAGTTGGAAAACAGCCTTACTTCACTGAATGTTGCTGAAAAGCAATTGGAAATAGTCCGTTTCAATCTTTTGCAGGCCAAAATATACGCGACCACTGACGGTGTTGTTATTCAAAAGCTGCAGAATGCGGGAGAACAGGTGGAAGGCGGCACGCCCGTGCTTTTCATAAGCAGTACAAGCAATAAGGACTGGGTAATCAAATGCGGCCTTACGGATAAGGACTGGACAAAATTGAAGGGAGGTGAAAAAGCGGAGATCGTTTTTGATGCTTATCCGCAGACTTTTTCAGGAAGCATAGCCACACTTTCCCAAGGCAGCGACGCCGGTTCGGGGCTGTATCAGGCAGAAATCAGGCTGGATAAGCAGCCCGCAAAGCTGGCTAACGGCCTTTTTGCCAAAGTAAGTATTTATCCAAAACAGAAAACAGAAATGATTTCGGTGCCGATGGATGCATTGATCGAAGGTGAGAGCGACAGCGCATTTGTGTTTGTGGCAGATAACGGTAAGGCTTTAAAAAAGCAGGTCAAAATTGCTTTTCTGGAAGGGGAGAAGGCTTTCATTCTTTCAGGAGTTGATGCGGGAGCAAAGATTATCCGGGAAGGTTCGGCATATCTGGCAGATGGTTCGGCGATTAAAATTGTCCAGTAACATTCAAATCACTACGTTATGAAATTACCTGAATTTGCTGTCAAAAATTACCAGTTTACGCTGGTGATTTTCATGGCTGTGCTGGCGCTGGGCGTGTATTCGCTCTTTACGATGCCGCGCAGCGAAGACCCTGACATTCATCCGCCCCAGTTTACGGTCGTGATCGTTTATCCCGGCGCAAGTCCCAAAGACATGGAACAGCTTGTGGTGGATCCCATGGAGAAAAAGATCAACGAGCTCGACGACATGAAGCACGTGATCACCGACATTCGCGACGGACTTGCCGTGATGCAGGTGCAGTACAAATACAGCTCTAATCCCGACGACAAGTATCAGGAGCTTGTGCGTGAGATTAATAGCCTGAGAAACAGCCTCCCGGCGGACATTAACGACATTCGGATCAACAAACAGATTCCCTCCGACGTGAGCATTTATCAGTATGCGCTCATCAGCGAAAACGCCTCCTATGCGCAGTTGAAAAGGTATTCCAAGGAATTTAAGGAACGTCTTGAAAAGATCAAATCCTTGAAAAAGGTGGACTATGCCGGCTTTCCGGAACGCCAGGTGAATGTCAGCCTGAACCTTGAAAAGATCGCACAGCAAAAGCTGACACAGAATCAGGTCATCAGTGCATTGCAGAGCGAGAATGTCAACATTCCCGGCGGCAGCATAAGTATGGCAACCAAAAAGCTGAACATTAAAACGAGCGGCAATTACCGCACGCTGGACGAGGTGGCGAATACGGTGGTTTCTACATCCGGAGGAAAAGTAGTGTATCTCAAAGATGTTGCGGATGTAAAGCTGGGTTACGAGGACGAGACGCACATTACAAGGTTGAACGGGTTCCGGTGCAGTTTTGTGAATGTTAGTCAAAAAGAGGGCGAGAACATTATCGCGGTTCAGGACCAGGTTTTGCCCGTTGTTGCAAATTTTGAAAAGGAACTTCCTGCGAACATTGAGCTGGTCAAAGTTTTTGATCAGGCCAAAAGCGTCGACCATCGTCTGTCGCATTTCGCAAGGGATTTTGGCATTGCTATCCTGCTCGTTTTGCTCACGTTGCTGCCGCTGGGATCCCGGGCGTCGGTTGTGGTGATGATCTCGATCCCGCTTTCGCTCAGTATAGGGCTTACAATGATGAATTTACTGGGTTATAACATTAACCAGCTCAGCATTGTGGGGATGATCGTGGCACTGGGGATCCTGGTGGACGACAGCATTGTGGTTGTGGAGAACATTGAACGCTATTTACGTATGGGCTATGGCCGGGTCGAGGCAGCTGTGAAAGCTTCTTCCCAGATCGGAATGGCGGTCGTAGGCTGCACAATTTTACTGATTTTTGCTTTTCTCCCGCTGGTTTTCCTACCTGAGGGAGCAGGGGATTTTATCAGGAGTCTGCCTCTTTCCGTAATTACCACAGTTTTCGCATCGATGCTCGTGTCGCTGACGATTGTTCCTTTTTTATCCAGCATTCTTTTGAAAAAACATGCAAGCGCGGAGGGTAACTTTTTGCTTCGCGGCATGAAGAAAGGCATTCACAAAACCTACGGAAGTCTCCTGGACAAGGCATTAAAGTGGCCTGCTACAACATTGGTGCTGGCAGGTTTGATCTTTGCGGGCTCACTGGCGCTTGTTCCGTTGATTGGTAACAGCTTATTTCCAAAATCAGAAAAGCCCATGTTCCTGATCGACATTGAAACGCCGCAGGGTACGAATTTGAAAAAAACAAATCAGGTTACTCGCTATGTGGAAGGGATTTTGAAAGAGGAACCTTTAATCACTTCCTTCGCGACCAATGTTGGAAAAGGAAATCCAAGAGTTTATTATAATGTAATCCAGCGCAACGAAAGTGAGAATTTTGCCGAGATCTTCGTGCAGGTTGAGGGGCTTGAAACCGAAGAAAAAGTGGAGGTTATCGAGCGGTTGAGGAAGAAATTGGAGCGTTATCCGGGAGCAGAGATTAAGGTGAAGGATTTTGAGCAGGGACCATTGATCGAAGCGCCGCTGGCTTACCGCATTTACGGCGAAAATCTGGACGACCTGCGTAAAACAGCTTTCAGGGTCGCCGATATGCTGAGCAAAACGGAAGGCACAATTTACGTCAACAATCCTTTGCAAGTGCAGCCCACGGACCTGAAAGTGAACATAAACAAGCAGAAGGCCGGAACGCTGGGCATTTCGTCGGCTGACATTGATCGTACAGTACGGTTAGGCGCAGCAGGACTGAATGTTGCGACTTATCGGGAGGATGTTGGAAAGGCGGATAATTACAATGTGAATGTTTCTGTGTCGCGGAATGCAGCGATCCAGGATTATGGTGTTTTTGATAAATTATATGTGACGTCTGCATCCGGTGCCAACATTCCTTTGAAAAACGTGGCAACCATTGCGTTCGAAAGCTCACCAAACCAGATTCGCCACTACGATAAGGATCGTTACGTGACCGTTTCGTCCTTTGTAAAGCCGGGTTATAATGTGCAGCGCATGAATGAGGATATCACTGCCAAGTTAGGCCAGTTTAAGTTTGAAAAAGGCCAGACATTTACGGTTGCAGGTGAAAAGGAGAGCCAGGAAGAAAGCTTCGGCGGCCTCGGCTTGATCATTCTGGTGACCATATTTGGCTTCCTGGGCGTTTTAATTCTTGAATTCAAAACATTTAAAAGCATCCTGATCGTGCTTTCTGTGATCCCGCTAGGCATTGTTGGCGGTCTGGCTATGCTTTTTCTGACAGGCGAAACGCTTTCATTTACGGCTACGATCGGTTTCATTGCGTTGGTCGGGATTGAAGTGAAAAATTCCTTGCTAGTGGTCGATTTTACCAACCAGTTGCGCGCGCAGGGAATGGGAATTGAAGAAGCGATTATTGAGGCAGGGGAAATACGGTTTGTACCCATATTGCTGACTTCCATGACAGCAATTGGCGGGTTATTACCGCTTGTGATCGAATATAGCGCACTTTACTCACCGCTTGCACTGGTCCTGATTGGTGGATTGATCAGCTCAACATTGCTATCCAGGCTGGTAACGCCTGTCATGTATAAGCTTTTGCCGCCGTCCATTGAGCACGTGGCAAAAGAAGAGGCGGTTTTGGAACCTGAGTTTTAAATATTGAGCAAGTTTCAATAAAAATTAAAAAGCACCAGCAAGAGGAACGCGGTTCTATTGCTGGTGCTTTTGTAAAATAAGATGAGGAGGGCTTAGCGTGCGCTAAGTTGTTGAGACATCACTTGGTGCATCCGAGATTTTTTCTGGGCGTTTCCCACTTGTCCGCTGTGCCACCGGCAAACTGAAAGGATCAATAAGAGAATAAGCAGGAAAGATTGCAAAAAGAAATACTTGTACTTAACCAGTCGCATGGATTTCACAAAGAAGATGTCTAACGATTCAAATGTAGAAATATCTCTGCTCAGTCATCAAATAGGGGCATTCCAAAAACATTCCAATTTGAAATCGCTTGATAGCTTGATAGTTACGATCGAACGAAATTTTTGCACTATTCCGTCAGATTGTAGACACCACATCTTTCAAATCGGCATCTTCCGGGAGATTGAGTTTTTTACGGATCCTGTGACGGATCACGCGGACACTCTGGACAGAAATTCCGAGCGTACTTGCCATTTCTTTGTAGGTGAGATTGAGTTTGGCCAGGGCCATGAACCGGGTTTCGGCAGGGGTGAGGCCGGGCAGTTTTGTCCTCAACCTCGCTAAATAACCTACGTGGATTTTTTCAAAAAGGCTTCTGAAATATTCCCATTGTTCGTCGGTAAGGATGGTGATCTTTTGCAATTCCAGCACCGTTTCCTCGCTCTCATTTATGCCATAACGGACACTTAGCTCTTCCACCAGAAGGTTTTTTTCAGAAATGCTTCTCGTAAATTCTTCGAGCTGGATCGTTGCGAAGGTGAGTTCCTGCTCGGCTTTTTTCAGCTGATCATTGATAATCCGCTGCTTTTCGCGCGATTTGTAGTAATAGGTTTTGTAAAAATATAAGGCCACCATGAGCAGCAGCAGCACAAGCGTCAGCAGGATATTACGTTCCAGTGTTTTGATCTGCTTTTCTGCCGCAACGCGTTCCATATCAGACCGGTGTGCCTGTAATTGCGATCTTTCACTTGCCCGCAGCATTTGCATCGAATTGAAGTCCTTTTCAAAGGCATTGTGCGTAATTGTAGCTGAATCCAGATAAATGTTGGTGAGGGCAAAATTGCCTTTTGCCGCATTAACCTTCCCGAAAACCTGGTAAAGCAGTTCTAGTGGCTGCTTTATTCTGGAAAGGCCAACATATTTCCTGGCTTCGTGAATGGTTTTTTCTGCCTTGCTGATGTTGTTTTGCCGGAAGTAAATGTCCGAGAGCAGGGTTAGCGCCGCCGCAGCCTGGGTATGGTCCGATATAATGACAGCTCTCTCAATACAAGCTTCCAAAAGCGGAACTGCTTCGGTATATTTTCCGCGGAGGTAAGCTGTTCGCCCGAGGTTTCCTTGCGCGATGCCTTTCCAGACAGCATAATCGCCGATGCCAACATTTTGCAATATCTTTTTGGAATACACATCTGCGGAATTGAGCATATCCGTTTTCATATAACTCAGGCTAATAGTGTTCATGGCCAGGTTATGCACCCCGCGGTGATCCGGGATCACATCGACCATCAATGCTTCGCGTGAGAAATTGATCGCATTGGTATAATCCGAAAAGAAATAATATGCTTCGCCGATCTGGGAGAGGAAATAAGCTTTCTCAGGAAAATCCTTTTCCGAAATTTTCCTTAATAGCGGATGTATTGCAAGATATTCCTCAAATGCGCGCTCGTAGTTTTTGGTTTCATACCAATAGAAATGTGCAAGAAATCGTCGTGAACGAATGTAGATCTGCATATTTCCTTCTTTCTGCGACCTGGCGATCAGCGCTTTCAAAGCAAGGATGTGCTTCTTTTTCGCTTCCTTATGTGCTTCCCGGTCGAGCATGATCCACATTAGCTCGGCTTCCAAAACTAAATCGTCGTCATGGTGCTTGATCGCAACCTGTTTCAAGGTTTTCAGAGATTGAAAGCCATCAGCCCATTTACCGCTGTTAATGGCCACGTCAATGATCTGGCGTAAGTTTGTGTAACGTTCAGCGTGGGTTTTATTTATAATGTTGTTAAACTGGGCCTCGGCGGAAAGCGCTGAAATAAGGAGACATAGGGCAATGAAACATCGACTGAAAATGCGTTTCATTTAAAATAGGTAAGAGGGTTAGGCAAAAAATGGCGGCCATTGCTGACCGCCCGCAACCCACAACAAGAGAGTGGCACAGTATTAATCTGCGGTTACACAATTGTAGTCCAAGACTAATCTAAGGTTTTCACACCTGTATTTGTGTTCAGCCATCACTTTAATTCATGGAAAACAGCAAAATTATTTGCTTGCATCTCAACTGTTAACAGCTGGTGCCACGATAAATCGGTTCCGATAAAATGATGAAAGAGGTTGCAGCCACTAAGCTAATACAAATCCCGACGACATCAAATTTTTGATTTTCAATGGGCCGAAAATGGTGCTTGGCATAGGTTTTTTAGTTTTATTAGGGTTCTATGGAAAATTTAAAACAACAAAAAAGCACTGGAAGATTAGTTATTGTAGCCTATCGATTGCCATTTAAGATCATTCGGGAAAACGATCAGGCACAATTATTCCAAAATTCAGGAGGCCTCGTTTCGGCCGTGCTGTCACTGGTAAAGAATAAAAATGGCCCTGTTTTTAGTTCAAATGAAAAAATACAGTGGATCGGCTTTTCTGAAAATACAAGGGAGGAACTGGAAGGACAGTCGCTTGCCAATGATGAATTTCAGGCACATCCGGTCTTTATTCCGGAGGATGTCAATGAGAATTATTACGAAGGCTTCTGCAACAACCTGATTTGGCCGCTGTGCCATTATTTCCCTTCACTTGCGCGGTTTGACGACGATTACTTCGAAGCTTACAAGATCGCTAACAAGCTGTTTTTTGATAAAATAGATGAGATCATTCAGCCCGGCGACGTGGTCTGGGTTCAGGATTATCAGCTCATGCTCTTGCCTGACATGATCCGTCAGAAATATCCGGACAACAAGATTGGGTTTTTCTTCCACATTCCATTTCCATCATTTGAATTATTCCGTTTGCTGCCGGTTACCTGGCGGAAAGCTATTGTGGATGGGATATTGGGTGCGGACGTTGTCGGGTTTCATACCAATGATTACGTAGAGTATTTTCTCAAAGCAGCACGTCTCGTGTCGGGTTATGGAAATAAGCTGCATTACATTAATATGAGCAACCGGATCGTAAAGGTCGATTCCTTTCCGATCAGCGTTGACTTTGACAAATTTAATGATGCCTACGACGATCCTATGGTCGCAGACGCAAGAAATGAAGCGAGGCAGTCCCTGAACCAGAAAATCATTTTTTCAGTCGACCGGCTGGATTATTCCAAAGGCATTATTCACCGGCTGCGTGGTTTTCAGCGGTTCCTGGAACGATATCCTGAGTGGCATGAAAAGGTTTCTTTTGTAATGGTTGTAGTTCCTTCAAGGGATACTATTGAGCAATATCAGCAAATGAAATCCGAGATCGACCAGACTGTGGGTCGGATTAACGCAGACTACGGCAACATTTACTGGCAACCGATCATTTATCAATATCGCTCCATGCCTTATCATGAACTGGTAGGAATGTACACCGCGAGCGACGTTGCATTGATCACCCCTGTGCGGGACGGGATGAACCTGGTTTGCAAGGAATATGTAGCGAGCCGAAAAGATCGGAAGGGAGTTTTGATATTAAGTGAAATGGCCGGCGCGGCCGCTGAACTTGGCGAGGCGCTGATCATTAACCCGTTGGATATTCAGGACATTGCTGACGCGATTAAGAATGCTTTTGAGATGCCGGAAGAAGAGCAGACAAAACGGATGGATGCCATGCGTGAACGGATCAAAGATTATGACGTTTTCGCGTGGACCGAAGATTTTTTTACACAAATGACCATGCTTGAACAAGAACATGAACGCCTGAGACAGGTGTTTCTTACCAATAAGGGCATCGACGCAATCCGTCATGCTTATGCAACCGCAACCAACCGAATTTTGTTTTTTGATTACGACGGAACGCTGGCGCCGATTGTGCCGGATCCCGCAAAGGCGATTGTTTCCGAAGATGTCAAGAAATTGATCCTCGAAATTGCAAAAAGGGACACCGTTATTATCATTAGCGGGCGTGACCGATATTTTCTGGATAATCTTTTCAGGGATCTTCCTGTTCATATCATTGCCGAACATGGGGCGCTTATCCGCACAACGGGAAGCGACGAATGGATCCTGAATGAGAGTTATGAAGAAAACTGGAAAGAAAGCATCCGGCCTATTATGGATATTTATGCCAAAAGGTGCCCAGGCGCTTTTGTAGAGGAAAAAGAAACTTCACTCGCCTGGCATTACCGGACTGCCGACGAAAAAGAATACGCGCAGCGTCGTGCACAGGAGTTGCTCTGGCAGCTCAAAAACTATATCCAGCCCGAGTTGAATTTGCAGGTTATCGATGGTAGCAAAGTTGTCGAAGTTAAAAAGACCGCATTTAACAAAGGAACCGCATCCCGGGCTTTCGTTGAAAACGGAAACTATGATTTCGTGCTGGCAATCGGCGATGACACAACGGACGAAGATATGTTCGAAGCATTGCCCGAAACCGCTTACACGATCAAGATCGGGGACGACCTCTCAGCCGCCAGAAACCACATCAGAAGTCAGGAAGAAGTTTTTCATTTTCTTAACTTCATGGTTTCATCCATTGGGGAATAAGAGGATATGCAAAACGAGCTGCGTCAGCTTCAAAAACTCATCGAATCGGTCAGGCCACTGAGTGATGAGGATTGGTCTGCATTTGCGGGCATTTGGAAACCGTATTCGGCGGGGCGTAAGGAAGTTGTTACGCCTGCCGCGCAAACAGAGAGTTATTTGTATTTCGTAACAAAAGGCATCCAGCGCGTTTACTATCTGGATGATCAGGACCGGGAAGCGACGCTGGCATTTATGTATCCGCCCTCTTTCGGCGGCGTGGTGGATTCGCTGCTATTAGGTCAGCCATCGAGATACTATTTTGAAACGCTTACACCGTCCGAATTTCTGCGTGCACCTAATCAGGAATTGCAAGCATTAATGTCGCACCGACCCGCGATCGCCGATATGGTGCGACTTGGCGTTACACAGACGCTCTCGGGTATATTGGAAAGGCTGGTGGAAGTGCAATGCTTCTCCTCGGAAGAAAAATTCCGCAACCTGCTTCGCCGCAGCCCGCATATATTGCAGCTCGTTCCGCACAAGTATCTCGCGAACTATCTGGGCATAGATGCCACCAATTTCAGCAAGCTGGTCAATAAGATCAAAATTTGAAATGTTGGTTTTTACCAAACATTTATTGTCGCGCGGTTCTCACTTTTGCATTACAAAAAACGCAAGCAAAATGAATCCTGTAAACAAAGCAGAACTCCTGAAAACCCTGGAAGACAGAGTAGAAGCACATATTGCTGATACCATTGCCTTATTTCAAAACAGAAGCAACGATTTTCTCAATATGCCGTCCGCGGCGGGCGGTTGGAGCGTCGCGCAATGTCTCGATCACCTTAACAGTTATGGCGACTTTTATTTACCTCACATTGAAAAGAAACTGCTGGATTCAGAAGACGCGAACTCTTTGGCATTCACGAGCTCCTGGTTTGGCGCTTATTTCACAAAAATGATGGACCCCAAAACCGGAAAAAAGAAGTATAAAGCAATGAAAGGCCACATTCCGGCTTCGGATCGGGATGCAGCGAAAGTAGTTGGCGAATTTCTTCGGCAGCAGGAGCTTTTAATGAGTTATTTGAGGCAAGCCCGCAAAAAAGATCTGAATAAAATTAAAATCCCGATATCCATCTCCAAGCTGATAAAGCTTCGGCTTGGAGATGTGTTTCAGTTCCTGATCGCTCATAATGAGCGGCATATGCAGCAAGCAAAGCGGAATTTGATCCGCGAAAAAGCGGTTTAAAATTTAGCTTAACGAAAGGCCTTTCGGCTCACTCAGATTTTCAAGCTTCACAAAGTGGCAAACGTAACCGGCTGAACGTAAAACTGCCTGAATTTTGGAAAAATCAGATAGCTCGGAGGTAAGGGTCAGCAACAAATCCTGGAAGTCGTAGGCCCAGTGTTTAACATTTAGTTGTTTCAGGCAATCGTGCAATCGCTGGAAGGATTTGTTGTTTTTTATCTTTGTTCGAAATGAGATTTTATATGTATTACGCATGTTGATCAATTATTATGAAGGATAGCCTTTAATGAAGTCCGGTCAGTTGCCGGGATCTGTCCCAGCTATTTTTATCAAAGATGGTGCTTATTTAAAATAATTCCAAATAGACAAATGTTAATTTCTCTTAAAATTGAAAACAAAAAAGCTTCGCAACCCTGATGCAAGGTGCGAAGCTTTTTGGTAAAAAATATTATTGGAATATTAAGATTTTATTAGATTTTTCCTAAGCGTACTATTTCCAGCTACGGCCCAGAAAATCAACCCAGTTACGCCACATAATTTGTTCAATATCGGTTGCCGAGTAACCTCGCGCAGACAAAATACCTGTTATGGATTGTAGGTCCGCAATAGAGTCCAGATCCATCGGCGACTGCTCTTTTCCATAAGCGCCGTCCAGGTCAGAACCTATCCCAACATGCAATGCATTTCCTGCCAACTGGCAAATGTGATCAATATGTTCTGCAACATGTTCGATTTTCAATCCCATGCTTTCGGGCGTAGACTTGCCGCGGACCCAGCCGGGAACCATCATCCACGCATCAAATGCCATTCCGATTACTGCATTTCTTTCAAGCAATTCCCTGATCATTTCATCGGAAAACTGCCGGTTATGCGGCGTTATTTTCCGGACCAAATTATGACTGGCCCAAACGGGTCCTTTGAAAATATCCAGCGCCTCCCAGAACGCCGTATCGCACAAATGGGTGGCATCCAAAATAATGTTCAGCTTCTCCATTTCGCGAAGCAGATCTTTGCCTTTTTGAGACAATGCCTGATCCGAATCTGTGCCATAAGCATAAACGCCAGGCCCGTAATGCGCTGGACCGATCGCGCGCAGACCGTATTGATAAGCTATTTCAAGGTTTTTAAGACTAATAAAAGAATCCGCTCCTTCCAGACTCAGAATGTATCCAATGGGCAGATTTTCGGTGGATGCAGCGTTTTTCCAAAGCTCCAAATGTTTGTGCAAACCCGGTAGGTCAACAATCTGCACCATTTCTCCGGCCTCTTCCATGGCTTTATACCAGGCAATTTGCGCCTGCGTTTGCGCCCATGCCTGCGCCTGGGAATGCCAACCCGGAATCTTGCTGTCTGGTTTAACAAAACGGGCTATCTGCGTAGCTACGCACATACCAATGTTGCCTTTGCGCATTTCAGGAAAACTAACTACGCCTTTACCTCGATCTGGCTTATCAGTCAGGTTTGCTTCACGTTGCCTGATGGCATTCAGGTCCTGGGTAAGGTCCCGGTTCCATTCCACAGCATTCATGGAAAGGTCCAGGTGGGCATCAAAAATAAACATTTTACGTTGTTTAGGAATTTAAAACTAAATAGTTAGTCGTCTGTTACGGGCCACTATTTTCCACTCTTCGGTCACCTCGCCGTTTTCAATAATGGAAGCAAAATCGTGCAGCGCGACGGTCGGGCAGACGTGAAAGGGGAGGGCATAGAGCACATCGCCGATCTGTGTAGCATCCCAAACGTCCTGTGTAACCTGCAAAACGCCATGTTCTTCACTCTGTCCGATTAAGGTGTAGCTGGGCAGATTAAGTAATTTGAAGCGATTTTCAATCGGACTTTCCGGTGCAATGGCCTTATGGCCAAGGTCGATTGTGACAATGCCGGTTGTTGGCTTGGAAACAACGCGTGTGAGCACCAATGCTGCATGCTGGAAGGGTTGGCCGTCAAACCGGTCGCCATACCCCCAGTCCCAGAGCACATTTGTACCCGGGCTCAAAAAAACGTCGGGCCGCATAGCGTGAACGGTGAAAGAAGGCGAGCCGCCCGCAATGATCATCGGGCTGGTTCCTGTGTGATTTTTGATGAGGTCAAAAAGCGGCAGAACTTTATCAAATGCTTCATCCACAGCGAGTTTTCTGTCCGTAAATTCAGGATCTCGCAAATGTCCGTCATAAACATGGACGCCGGTGAACGAAACGTTAGAGAGTCCTGAAATGTAACGATATAGGGAAAGCAATGTCACATCTGTGACGTGTCCGGAGCGGTTCATGCCGTTATTAACGTCAATAAAAACACTGAAACTGACTCCATTAGTTATGCCTGATTCATTAAGATCATCAGCTGATTTTTCATTGTCAACCAGCGAACCGAATGTGACATCGGTAAATTTGTTGCGCAGCGCCAGTAATCGCTCAATGTTGGGGCCTACCATCTGGTAAGCCAGCAAAATCCATTTCGCTCCTGCGTCAGCCAGCATTTCGGCCTCCGCAATCGTAGCACATTTGAATTTATTGATTCCCAGCGCCAGTTGCATCTTTACAATTTCACCGGATTTGTGGGTTTTTACATGCGGAATAAGTCTGTCGGCATCACCGGCAATGCTGACCATTCCGCGGATGTTATTTTCTATGCGCTCCTTGTAGAAGAGGAGTGAAGGGGAGATGATTTGCTCGGGATTTTTTAGCTGAAACCACATATTATTTCTCTTCAAGCTCAAACATTACCTCGATTTCCACCGGAATATTATCCGGCAAGCTTCCCATTCCCACTGCGCTTCTTACGCCGATGCCGTTTTCTTCGCCCCAGATTTTTGCGAAGAGTTCGCTGCATCCGTTGATGATGAAAGGGTGTTTTTCAAAATCAGGCGTGCAGTTCACCATGCCTAGTACTTTTATAACTCTTTTGATCCTGTTAAGGCTTCCCAAATTTGCTTTCAATGTAGAAAGGATCGTTAATCCCACCTGACGGGCTGCCAGTTTGCCTGCGTCCGCGTCCATATCTTTGCCGATTCTTCCTTTAATCAATGTTCCGTCATCCTGCACAGTTCCATGACCTGAAACATAAACCCAACGTTTGTCAACAATCAAAAGCGGCTTGTAAACGCCAAGCGGTTTTGGAGCGGGAGGAAGATTAAGACCTAAGGCGGCGAAGTTTGATTCAGGCGTATTGTCCATATTTTTATTAATGAGTGACCGGATCGCCAAGGCGACGAGTGAATGAGTGAATGTTATTATACGAACAAATTTAGTACTAAAACGCCCAGCAATCCCATTACGGACACAATTGTTTCCATAACCGACCAGGTCAGCAGCGTGTCTTTGATGCTTAGATTAAAGTATTCTTTAAACAGCCAGAAGCCGCCGTCGTTCAGGTGCGAGAACATTAAACTGCCTGAGCCAATGGATAATACCAGCAGTTCGGGAGATACATCAGACGTGACAAGAAGCGGTGAAAGTATGCCCACGGTTGTAAGCCCGGCGACAGTTGCCGAACCCACACAAACCCGGATAATCGCAGCAATTCCCCAGCTTAGTAATAATGGCGAAATGTCCACGCCTTTCAAACTTTCCGCTATGAATGTGCTTACACCACTGGCGGTCATGATCTCTTTGAAAACACCGGCTCCGGCAATGATCAGCAAAATCACAGAAACGCCTTTAAATGCTTCCTCCATGGATTTACTAACATTTTTCATGTTTAATCCCCGGCGGATTCCCAGCACATAAGCAGCAAATAACACGGAGATTAACATGCCAAAATAAGGCTCTGCGAGCAAGCCAATAATCCTGTTGTCAGGATACATGCGTTTAACGCCCGACATAGTTGTCAACAGAAACACAGGAAGCAAAGCAGTTACGATGCTTATTCCCAAGCCAGGCAGCTCAGCAGTGGGACGGGGTTTTACGTTGAAAAGATCCTCATCCGGTTTGGGCTGAAAACGTTTCAGCGTGCTGCCGAAAAGCGGTCCGGCCACAGCGATTGCGGGAATCGAAACAATGATCCCATATAATAGTGTTTGTCCCAGGTCCGCATTCAGCTGGCTGGCTATTGCGGCAGGCGAGGGGTGAGGCGGCAGGTAACCATGCGCCACCGACAAGGCCGAAAGCATAGGAACTCCCACATATAATAGCGGAAGACGCGCCGTGGCGCTGATCATAAAAATCAAAGGAATGACGATGACAAAACCGGCATTGTAGAAAAGAGGGATTCCAATCACAAAACCGGCTAGCGCCATTCCCCATTGAATGTATTTTTTCCCGAAGAGACCTATCAGCGCATCGGTGATTCTTTGCGCCGCCCCGCTATCGGCAACCATTTTTCCAAGCATTGCTCCAAAACCAACTATCAGGACGAGATCCCCCAAAGTCCCGCCAACACCTTTTTGAATGGCTTTGCTGACCGTATCCACATCCAGGCCGCTTGCCAGACCAAGTCCGATCGAAACGAGTAAAAACGAAATGAAAGTGTCGATTTTGAGCCAGGCAATGAGGGCTATCAGGGTAAGGATAGCAATAAAAGTCAGTAATAAGGGCATAATGGAAGTGGTAAAAAGTAAGCATTTAGGTAATAAGCTGGAAGAAAGTAAAATTTAACGTTAGAAGCCAATTAAGTTTTGAAAGGCCATTCTCCGGTTAATTTCCGAAGGATCACCGATATACGAAATGAATGCTGAAATAGCACAAAAGATAGTTTGTTAGAATGCTTTAAAATAGCGAAATTTGACTTTTTAGAACTTACATTATTGTATTAATTCATTGGGTGATTGCACTTTTCAGTTGCCTGTTTAAATTTTTGATTCTTTTCTAATTCTTTATGGCAGAATCTTCTGGTGAAAACATTATCCCCATTAATATTGAGGATGAAATGCGTGGAGCATACATCGATTACTCGATGTCAGTTATTATTTCCCGCGCTTTACCCGACGTTCGCGATGGTTTGAAACCGGTTCACAGGCGTGTGTTGTACGGGATGTCGGATTTGGGTGTTAATTACAACCGCTCGCATAAGAAATCGGCTCGTATAGTAGGGGAGGTTTTGGGTAAGTATCACCCGCACGGTGACTCGTCTGTTTACAATACAATGGTGCGTATGGCCCAGCCGTGGTCGCTGCGTTATCCGCTGGTCGACGGCCAGGGTAACTTCGGCTCGGTGGATGGAGATAATCCGGCGGCTATGCGTTACACCGAGGCAAGGTTGAAAAGACTTGCCGACGAACTACTGAATGACCTGGGAAAAGATACGGTTGACTTCCAACCCAACTTTGACGATTCGCTTTCTGAGCCATCTGTCCTTCCGGCCAAATTCCCAAACTTATTGGTGAACGGTTCCTCGGGTATTGCCGTGGGTATGGCCACCAACATGGCACCACATAACCTCTCGGAGGTTATTGACGGTGTTTTGGCATACATTGATAATAACGAGATCACTATCCCGGAACTGATGGAGCATGTTAAAGCGCCGGATTTTCCAACGGGAGGGATTATATATGGCTACCAAGGCGTAAGATCGGCTTTCGAAACCGGCCGTGGAAGCATTATTATGCGTTCCAAGGCGCAGTTTGAGGTTTCGAAAACGGGTAGGGAGCAAATCATCATTACGGAGATTCCTTATATGACCAATAAGGCTGCGATGATCGAACGCATTGCAGGCCTTATTAATGATAAGAAACTCGACGGCATTTCGGATATCCGTGATGAATCCGACCGTGACGGGATGCGTATCGTTTTTGATCTTAAAAAGGATGCTGTTCCTAATATTGTATTGAACCATTTGTTCAAATACACTCCGCTTCAATCAAGCTTTGGGGTGAACAATGTTGCCCTTGTAAAAGGACGTCCGGTAACGCTGAATCTGAAAGATCTGATCAAGCATTATGTCGATCACCGCATTGTCGTTATCACACGCCGTACTGAGTACGAACTGAGAGAAGCAGAAAAGCGAGCGCACATTTTGCAAGGTTTGCTAATCGCACTCGATAACCTGGATGCCGTTATCACCCTGATCCGTAATGCACGTGATCCGGAAGTAGCGAAAACAGGGTTGATGGAGTCGTTTGAGCTGAGTGAAATTCAGGCCAAGGCTATTCTTGAACTTCGTCTGCAACGGTTAACAGGTCTTGAAAGAGACAAGATCGTGAAGGAATACGAAGAGATCATGATCTTGATTACCGACTTGAAAGACATTCTGGCCAATGAATTCCGTAAGTTTGAAATCATAAAAACCGAGCTAGGCGAGATCAAAGACCGTTACGGTGATGAGCGTCGCACGAAGATCGAGTTTTCAGCAGAAGAATTCAGCGACGAGGATATGATCCCGGATGACGAAATGCTGATTACGATTTCGAATGAAGGTTATATCAAAAGGACGCCGTTGGCGGAATATCGTACGCAAACAAGGGGAGGAGTTGGTTCCCGCGGAGTGAAAACCAAGGATACGGACTTCACCGAGCACCTTTTCTCAGCGACTATGCTTAATTACCTTTTGATCTTCACAGAATACGGTAAACTGTTCTGGATGAAGGTTTACGAAGTTCCAGAGGGAAGCAAGCAATCTAAGGGCCGTCCGATCCAGAACCTGATCAGTCTGGAGAATGGGGATTCCATTCGTTCAGTGATCAACGTTCGCACCTTGTCAGATGCGGATTATATCAACAATAATTACCTCATTATGTGTACGCAGCAGGGCACTATTAAGAAAACCTTGCTCGAAGCATACTCTCGTCCCAGAACAAATGGAATTATTGCAATATCCATTAATGATGGTGACAGGCTGTTGAATGTTGCGCTTACCAATGGCGACAATGACATTGTTATTGCATCCAGCGCAGGACGTGCCGTTCGTTTTAACGAAAAAGGCGTTCGCCCGATGGGTAGGACAGCAGCAGGGGTTCGTGGTATCAATCTGAATGATCCTGAAAACAAAGTGATCGGAATGGTTTGTATTAATCGTGAAGATGCCCAGCTGCTTGTAGTTTCCGAAAATGGTTTTGGAAAGCGTTCTGCGATAGATAGTTATCGTATTACTAAGCGCGGTGGGAAAGGGGTCTCCACGATGAATGCAACTGATAAAGTAGGTAAGTTGGTTGCGATCCGCGAAGTAACGGAACAGGATGATCTGATGATCATTACCAGAAATGGAATTGCAATTCGGATGAGCGTGCTCGATATTCGTCTGGCAGGCCGTAATACACAAGGAGTTAAATTAATCCGATTAAACAATTCTGACGAGATTACTTCGGTAACACGCATCCTGAAAGATCCGGACGAAAAGGCGGAGGAACTGGATGAGGATGGCAATGTAATTCCGTCTGCGGTGGTGGAAGGAACTTCGGACATGATCATTGTTTCTGCGGATGAGCAGGTAGAAGAATTGGATGATGAAGATGATGTGATTGAGGATGATGAGGAAGAAGATGATGAGGAAGATGATGAGAATGATCCTTCTGACGAGCCAGAGGCATGATTTTTGTAAAAATTATATTAATTGATTTATATTTAAAATTCGAACAATCAATCACAACCAAAGTTTAATATTTATGAAAAAACTGTTTTTTGTTTCTGCACTTACCCTTTTCAGTATGTCCGCGTTCGCGCAGGACGATGCTGCTAATAAGGTTGTGGTAGATCAGTTTCGTAAGGATAAAGAGAAAAGCGATAAAGACCTGAGTGATCCAAAAAGTAGCGCAAAAGCTTCATACTGGATGGAAAGAGCAAAATTGTATGAAAATATAGCTCTTCAAGGTTCAGAAGTAGATTCGAGCGCGGCTAAGACATCTTTGGAAGCTTACAAAAAGGTTGTGGAGCTTGATAAGACTAAGAAAGGAGAGCCTGGCAAATCTGCAAAAGAAGCTGAAAATGTGATTGCCGGTGGTGAAGGTACTCAACTTTTCAATGCATTCGTAAAGCAAGGAGCGGAGAAGTATCAGGCGAAAAATCTGACAGGTGCGCTTGAAATGTTCACGGCTGCGCAGGAGATCAATAAGAAAGATACACTAGCTTCACTTTATGGTGGAATTGCTGCGCAACAACTTGATAAAAAGGATGTTGCAAAAACGCAGTTTGAAAAATATGCTGCAAATGGTGGAAAAGACCCAAGCGTATTTTATGGTCTGGCGCAATTATACAGAGAAGAGAAAAACTTCGACAAAGCAATTGAGGCTTTGAACATGGGCTTGAAACAAGCTCCTGACAACAAAGATCTTAAAGCAGAAGTTGTTAATATTCTTTTGGCATCCGGCAATGAATCAAAAGCAATCAGTGAGCTGGAAGCTTTGGCGCAAGCTGATCCAAAAAATATTCAGAATGTGGTTAACCTCGCAATTCTTTACGATAACATGCAAAGAACTGCTGCTGACAGCGTAAAGCAATTGAGTGCGAAGATGGGTTCTGGAAGCAAATCTGCTGCAAGCCTTACAAAAAACCTAGAAGCTGAAAAAGGCAAAATCGAAGTTTATGACGGTGAAGTGAAGCGTATCAGTGCTTTGATTAAGAAGCAACCAAAAAATGCAGATCTGAAACGTCAGCTTGCTGAGGTTAATACGAAGAAAAAAGAAACATTGGCGACCATTGCAACAATGGAAGGCGAAGTTAAAACAGCAACCGAAGCAGCAGCTAGCAGCGCATCGTCTGGTTCAGAACAAAAACTGAACGACTTGAAAGCAAAGCAGAAAGATGCGAGCGACAAAGCAATTGCTAACTACAAAAAAGCATTGGAGATCGACGGAGCTAACTACGATGCATTGTATAATCTAGGTGTTTTCTATTTCAACGAAGCTGTTCAATTGAAAGGCGAAGTTGATAATATGAACATGACGGAATATCAGCAACGTGGTAAAGAAGTTGAAGGTCGTGTTTGCGGAAAATTCAAAAAGGCTAAGCCATATTTTGAAAAAGCAATCCAGGCAAAAGACGAAGCCGAAGCGAAGGAAAACTTGACTACTGTAAACGGAGTCCTTGAACAGTTCGCTGGAAAAGGTGTTGCTTGCGTTGAGGAGTAATAGGTTTCGGAATATACAATAAAACAGGTGCTGAGTAGGCACCTGTTTTATTGTTAGATAGTCTATTTAACATAATATAAATTATACAACAAATGTCGACTTGAACTGTAGCGACTTAATGTTCCTTAGAATTTAGCATATCGTAATGAGATGCGGGTTATAGGAATTCATTCAATCCTAAGGGGCATCAAAATGAGTGGATATGATTCTAGTAAGCTGATTCTGAGTGGAAAATGGGTGCTTTTCAAGTGTTTATAATTGTGGGGATGATTTTGAATTTTGTGATCAATTAACCTCAAAACTGCCTTTGGCTAATTAAAATCGCCACTCGATAAACAAAAACGGCAATTGATGAAACGAGTTTTCATATTTGAGAAATTTAATTCCGAACCAATATGGCTTTCAAAGGTCAGCTTCAACACATTGCTTTGCTCATGGGCTTACTTGGATTTTTTTCGAACTTGTTGTCTTGCTCTGATCAGAAATCCGGATTCAAGCCCGGTTTACTTACAGCTCGTGGATATTACGTAAAGAACGGAAAAGCTTACTGGTATGGCGGTTTCAGCAATGCATCTCTCTACGAATTGACCAGCGCGAATGCGGATAAATTTGTCGTCTTTGATAAGCGATTTCCTGGTTATGAAAGTGCCTCTGAATATGCCGGTGATGACAAAGTTGTTTATTACGAAGGCTGGCTAATTAAGCGTGCAGATTCTCAGACTTTTCAAATTTTGGAAGGTTCCCTGAGCAAGGACGCTAAGCATGTTTTTTCAAAATGGTCAATCTTGTCTGATGACGCTCAACATTTTACAAAAGTTGAAGGAGGACTTTATAAAGATAGAAAGCACGTTTATCGCGGCGGGTATATTGTTTCGGATGATCCGGACAACTTGAAATTTATCGGTGAATTTGGATACATAAAATATTTCAGCGACTCCAAAGGCATTATCGCTAACGACATCAGAATCGATTCGGTCGACGTGAATTCATTCAAACCATTGCAACATGGATATGCCGTCGATAAATCGCAGGCGTTCATTTTGCAAGATGCCCGACTGGAAAGAATTAAGAATGTGGATACAAGAAGTTTCGATGTTCTTACTCGATATTACACACGAGACAAATCATCCGTTTTTTGGCGAGGTGAAAAATTAACTGATGCCAATCCCGGAACATTTAAGATTATCAGCGAAGAGCATCATTGCAGTTGCGATGACAAGCGCGTTTATCATCAGCACAAAATTATCCCTAACGCGGACCCGGCCAGATTTCCGGTTGGGAAAAAATACAAATATTGTAATGACAGCGAGATTGTGTTTGAATAAACAATCTCGCTGTTCATCAGTTATGCAATATCGCAAATCTGAACACATTGTTTTAGCGAAGCGAGCGGCTCTCTTTTTGGAATGAATTCCTGAGCAACATAACCTTTGAAGCCTGTGTCAACAATGGCTTTCATGATGGCCGGATAATATAACTCCTGGCCTTCGTCTATCTCATTTCTCCCGGGAACTCCCCCAGTGTGATAATGTCCGATGTATTTATGGTATTTTTTAATAGTCGCGATAACGTCGCCTTCCATAATGGACATGTGGTAAATGTCATAAAGCAACTTAAAGTGCTGTGAACCAACCATTTCGCACAAGCCAGCTCCCCACGATGTGTGGTCGCACATGTAATCTTTGTGATTCACTTTGCTGTTTAGCAGTTCCATGATCATTGTGATTCCGTATTTTTCCGCGGATGGCATCAACCTTCTGAGTCCGATAGCGCAGTTGCGCATGCCGTCAATGTCGGACATGCCGCGTCGGTTTCCTGAAAAACAAATGACGGTTGTGTACCCGGCTTCTTTTAATTTCGGGAACAGATCTTCGTAACTTTTTACGAGCTCGTCATGTAATGCGAGATCATTGAAGCCTTTTTCGATCCCCATCCCGGCGCCATTTGGCAAAGCACAGGTCAGTCCATATTTCTTGAGCGTGGGCCAGTCGTCCGGCCCCAGGAGTTCAATGGATGTAATTCCCATTTGCTTACATTCCTGTGCGAAAGTATCAAGCGGAATTTTGCCATAACACCATTTACAAACGGAATGATTGATCTTACCATTCAGCTTTGCACCCAACGCTTTTTCGTTGGCAGCAAAAACTTCGGAAAGCGAAAACACGCCGGTGCCTGCCGCTAAACTTTTTAAAACAGATCGTCTCGTAGACATTTTAGTAAATATTTGAAATGAATATCAGGCGATGTCACAAATGGTAACGCCTTGTTTCAGAGAAGCAATGTCATCTTTGCGGCTTGGGATAAACTCCTGACCCACAAAGCCTTTGTAACCCGTTTCCACAATTGCCTTCATGATCGACGGGTAGTAAAGTTCCTGTGTTTCGTCAATTTCGTTACGTCCCGGAACGCCGCCCGTGTGATAATGAGCAATGTATTTGTGGTATTTTTTGATTGTTGCAATTACGTCGCCTTCCTGGATCTGCATGTGGTAAATGTCGTAAAGGAGTCTGAATTTTTCGGATCCTACCATTTCGCAAAGGGCTGCCCCCCACTCCGTCCGGTCACACTGGTAATCCCGGTGGTTCACTTTGCTGTTCAGCAACTCCATTACCAATGTTACATTGTGCTTTTCTGCGATTGGAATGAGCCTTTTGAGTCCAACGGCGCAGTTACGCAGGCCATCGGTGTCCGACATTCCGCGGCGGTTTCCCGAAAAACATATGATCTTGTCATAGCCTGCTGCCTGTACTTTTGGAATCACATCTTCGAAGCCTTTGATCAGTTCTTCGTGGTTGGCGGGATCGTTGAAACCCTTTTCAATGTTCCTGGTAAGCCCTTCGCCCCAGGGTAAAGCGCACGTCAGGCCGTATTTTTTGATAACCGGCCATTCAGCAGGCCCTAAAAGTTCAATGGATGTTAACCCAATCTTTTTACAATCCTGTGCGAATGTCTCTAACGGAATCTTTCCGTAGCACCACTTACAAACAGAGTGATTGATCTTACCATTCAGCTTCGGTCCAAGTGCCTTTTCCGATGCGGCGAATGCTTCCGCCAGGGAAACCGGTAAGGTCATCAATCCCGCACCAGCGGCGATATTTTTTAAAACAGAACGTCTTTCGATACGTTTCATTTGCATGCTGAAAATTGTGGAACTGGATAAAAAAGTAGTGGTGCAAGGAATCCCTGCACCACTATATTAAGTTCAATAAAACATAATCTACTCAAAAAAACGATGATCTATTTACCGCCTTTTGGAGTCGCAGCTTCTGTGTAAATCGGGTTGTTTTTATTGCCTCCTGCCATCAGATAAGCAACAAGATCCCTCAATTCATTCGGATTCAATCCGTTGATCAATCCGGGAAGCATGATTGATTCAGGCGAAATTTTCGTGGATGCTACGGTCTTCTTGCCGATTTTCCGGATCGTTTTCGAGTCAAAAGGATTTTGAGCGATGTAATAGAAATTAGCATCTTCATTCATCTGACGACCCAATACAGACTGACCATCTTTCAATGTGTAAATCGTTGAAGCGTACTGATCAGATACAGCCTTGTTCGGAACAATAATCGCTTCCAACATGTCCTTTGCGCTAAAACGCGTGCCCAATTGAGTTAATTCCGGTCCAACATCTGCTCCTTCGCCTTGAATTGTGTGGCATTTGTCACAAATTACTGCTGAGAAGATCAGTTTTCCACGGTCAAAATCACGGTTTTTCAAGCTATCCTGAACCAGTTTTACTGCGTCATCAACCTTCCATTGACGTCCCGGGCCTTTTGGCGCGTAGACATTAGCGATATCATTTCCGCTGGCTGTCAACAACTTGGCTCCGGAAAGATCATTATAATAATCAAATTTCTCTTTCGGTGCATTAGCTAATGCACGCTGGCGTGCTTTATCAATAAATCCGATGTAGCTCCTACCCCCTTTATAACTGAAAGCAGTGTTAAACCATTTGAAATACTCGTCGCGCAAAGCCGGTGTCCAATCTGTTTTGTCACCGCTTAATACCATGGCATAGAATGTTTGCTGTGCAGGCGGAAGTTTGGCAAGCAAGCCAGCGATATCCAAACCATATTGTGGATTTCTAAGGATCAGATCAGAGGAAGCAGTTGCAGGAACATTGTCTTTATCATCAAATTTCTCTGATTTTAACAATGCCAATGTTCTTTCTGCCGTTTTCGGAACTTCAAGGAACACCAGTATCTTACTGTACAAGCGGTTAATTTCTGGCGATTTTGAAGGATAGTTTGGATTCAGATAACTTACAACTGCTGTCTTGGTTGCAGCATCGGGTTGTCCGAAACGGAACAACGCAACTTCAAAAGTTCTAAGAAGATCCGCTTTTTTTGTATCTGTCAGCTTGGAATAGTCAATTTTCGTTAGTGCTTTGTAAAGATCATTCTTTACCGCTGCATCTCCCTGGCGGGCTAATGCGAGCGCACCATAGATCAACGTTTGTGGATCTTTTTCAGCCAAAACTTTTGATTTCCATTGTTCAACCGGCTGATGTTCAATTGCAATCCGAGCTGCATAACGAACGAACCTGTCCGGGTGTTTCAGGTTTGGCCAGGCCACATCAACAGCCTTAGGATCCTTTTTTGCATGAAAACTTTCGAGTTCAGTACGAAGCTTATGTTCAGGCGTAATTACCGGTTTTACAACATTCGAACCAGCAGCAATGTTTTGGTAATCTTTGTGATATACACGATACAGATCAGATTCCAGACGGCGACCCCCTGTTAAGAAGTAAAGTGCTCCGTCAGGTCCAATCTGTCCGTCCGTAAGCGGTAGCGGAGAACCTGAGATAAATTCCTCATGTTCAGCAGAATAAGTTGATCCGCTCGGTTTCAGGTGCAATGCATGCATTATTCCGAAACTCCAGTCAAATGCAAGCAGCGTATTTTTATATTTCTCTGGGAAACGGGCGTCTTTAAGATAGATCAGATTAGTTGGTGATCCCTGACCGATGTTTTGTAGCGCAGGCAGGTTGTCAGGGAATGACGGATGCCATTTACCCGATCCAGTCCTCCATCCGAACTCGCCACCGCTTACTGCATGACAAACTCTCGTAGGGCGATACCACGGCTGTCCGAAATCCCATTCCATATCCGAATCGTACGTGAAAAGATCACCCGCTTCGTTGAATGCAATGTCATAAGGATTTCTAAAACCGGCAGTTCTCAGCTCCCATTTTTTTCCTTCCGGATCTGTTTCAACAATCCAGCCTCCTGGCGCCATGCGGTCATTGGCATGGCCGCGTGGGTCTTTTATTAAAGGAAAAAGATTGTCGTCTTTCCAGTTTGGAGTCAGTCTGTATGAATCCATCTGAGGCAAATCGGTATGATTTCCTGCTACAACAAAAAGCGATTTTTTATCCGGAGACAGGATAATGCTGTGCGGTCCGTGCTCCCCTTCGCCTTTTGTGGCTTTTAGTAAAGTCACTTTATCAAACTGATCATCATTGTTGGTGTCTTGTAAACGATAAACCCCGCTGCCATTCGGGATTTTGTCCGATGAACGGTTGTTAACTACAACATACAGGCTATTAAATGCATATAGTAAACCTTGCGCAGCGCCGAGATTTACTTTCGCTGTATCGGCTTTGTCGCCAACTATGAGTTTTTCAACTTTTGGAGCCGCCGTTGAACCGATCGGAGGCAATTCCAGGCGGTAAAGAAATCCATACTGATCAGACGTGATCATTCTCCCTTTGTCGTCAAAAGCCATGGAAACCCAGGAGCCATTTTTCGCTTCCGAAGGGCTGTACAAGTGTTCAGCTTTGAAGCCATCGGGTAATTTTAATTTATCCACTTTGTTACCAGGCGGACGATGTTTCGCGGTTCGGTTACTGAGCATAACTCCACAAAAAACGCCTACTGCAAGCAGCACGGCGAGTGTCATAGGAAGTTTAGACCATTGTTTTTTAGTGTACATTTTACAGCTAAGAGTTAAAGTAAATATGAAAAAAGCATTCGTTCAGGGTGAAAATGAAATGTAACAATCTTAAATAAAGCAAATTAAAACTTTAAATAATCTGGTAGATACAATATTAAGAGGAAACGGGAATTAGACTATCCTGTTGTGTCGGGGAAAACAATGATTGAATGGGCGAATGACTGAATAAAAAAATGAGCGAATGATCGAATTATTGAATCGTATTCAACATTCACTCATTCACTCATTTACTCATTCACCCATTTATCCAAAACGCTCTCCTAGAAATGCGGAGTTAAAGCCGCTTCTACTGCTGGAAGTCCGTAATAGTCGTCCAGAACTGTGAATGCGTTTGGTGGCGGAACTGCTCCTTTTGGGAAGTAGTAGGCCTGTGGATTTGCTTTCACTTTCGCACCATAAGCGCCGATGATCTCTTTCACGCGACCTGTCCGCGTTAAGTCAAACCAGCGTTTATTTTCGAATGCAAGCTCGACGCGTCTTTCTTTGAAAATAGCTTCGCGCATTGTTGCCTGTGACGTCGCAGTGGTAGCCGCAAGACCTGCACGTGTGCGAACCTGGTTCAGGAAAGTAGCCGCTTCGGCTGGTTTTCCTTGCTCATTGAGCGTTTCTGCCATGAAAAGCAACACTTCGGCGTAACGGTAAACCGGCCAGTTCTGGCCCGTGTTGTTATGCAGCGAGTGCGTTTTTGCGTACTTTTTGATATAAGGATAAACCTTATTTTCTGCCAGGCTACCGCTCAATGTTACATAACCAATCGATGCTTCCTTGCGCTTGTCACCTGTTTCATAAGCAGCGATCAGATCAGGCGTTGGAATGTTATTACTTTCCTGAGATGTCGCCTGAGGATTGGATGTGCCGGTAATCGGCGCAATTTCAGTTGCGGAAATTGGGGACGGGATGAATCGGTAAATCTGATTTCCATTGTAACCTGCCGAACCTTCCATGTACTGGATTTCGAAAACTGACTCAGCATTGTTTTTGTTTGCAGTCGTCGTAGAAAACGCATTGTTATAGTCTGGCATCAGGCTGTAACCGTCATTAGTAATCACGTCTTTCAGGATCGGATCTGCCAAAGCCCATTTCTTCTGGGTGATGTAAAGGTTAGCCAGAACAGTCTTCGCTGCACCGGAAGTTGCGCGGCCAGCTTCCTGCTTTGCTTTGTTAGGAAGCAGCGTGCTTGCTTCTTTTGCATCCTTTTCAATCTGGGCGTAGATTTCCTCGGTGCTGGCCAGTGGCGATGCTGCGTCTTCACGTCCGGTTACCGGAACAAGGTGAAGCGGCACTTTGCCGAATAAACGCACCAAATCAAAGTAAGCAAATGCCCGTAGAAACAATGCTTGTCCTTTCAGGTTTTTTTTGGGCTCTTCTGGAAAATCTACACCATCGATCAATGCCAGGATCTGGTTGGTTCTCGCAATTATTTGATAATTAAGGCGATACTGAACCAGAACGTTGTCATTTGCAGTGACACCACCAGCAGTTGGAACGGCAAAATCGGCTACGTTCTCCGTTGGATCCACAGCACCGTAAAGGGTGTTTCTTGCATAATACGTGTTATCCGAGTGCATTTCTTCCAACACCCAGGCACGTTCGTTGAACATCTGGCGCAACGGAACATAAGCCGCATTCACCGCTTGTTGAAAATCCGATTGTGTTACAAAAAATGTGGCGGAACTCAATGCTGTTTCCGGGACGACAGTTAGGAATTCTTCGCGGCAACCGGCCAGGGCAAATGTCAGTAGCCAGGTTGCTATATATCTTGTTTTCATATTCTGATATTTAATAATAAATTGAATGAAGGGCTGGCTTAGAACGTGAAATTTACACCCAGAGTCCAGGTACGTGGAACAGGATAGTTGGAGAAATCCACACCCTGGCTCAGGTTACCGCCATTACCGTTACCATCGCCTTGTGCACTGGTTTCAGGGTTAGGTCCACCCCAATATTTGGTGAAAACATAAACTTGCTGGATAGAACCGTAAACGCGGGCCGACTTGAAGAATTTGTTCACTTTGCCGATGTTATAGCCGATCGTAATGTTTTTGATCGTGAAATAAGAAGCATCTGCTACGAAATGTGAGCTGTTCCAGTCACGCTCGATACCAGTGAAGTTTCCGCCATTGTTTGTTGCTCCGTACATTCCGTTGCCCTCGCTGATCACCGTAGTTGCCACACCGATTCCGTTAACTGTTGTGTTTTTCACACGGAAACGATCTTTAACGCCAGCAACCATGTTGAACACACCGTCGAGGTTAGCAGTACTGTAAAGGTGGCGAACCCAAAGTTCGTTGCCATATGAGCCTGATCCAGCGATAGAGAAATCCCAGTTTCCGTATTTCAGGTCGTTCACAATCCCGTAAGTGAATTTAGGGAAAGGGTTACCGATAATCGTCCGGTCATCGGCGTCACCACCGTATGTAATTCTGCCATCACCATTCACGTCTTTCAATTTAATTGTTCCAATTGCTGAGCGACCAGGAATCACAGGTGAGTTTGCCAGATCTTCTGCACTTCTGTAAAAGCCTTCTTTCACCATTCCATAGAACTGACCGAATGGCTGACCAACCTGCGTAATGTGGAATGATCCGTAAACGCGGTCAATCCCTGGCGCAAGTTCCATCACTTTATTTCTGTTGAATGAAATATTCGCATTGGTTGTCCATTTCAATTTTCCGTCCAGGTTTCTTGTGGTCAAAGAGAATTCATGACCCCATAATTTAATTTCTCCAATGTTGTCATTATAGAATGGAAAACCCGATTCCTGCGGAACCTGCACTGCGTAAAGCAAATTAGTGGTCCGTTTGGTATAGTAATCGTAGATAAACTGGATCCTGTCATTGAACAATCCCAGGTCAAGTCCAAAGTCGAACTGTTTCGTGGTTTCCCAGCCTAAGTTCCTGTTTGCCAAAGATGTTACAACTGCACCAGTTGCCACAGTACCACCGAAAACGGCATTGGTAGTGTTGTTCACAAGGGCGTATTGTGTGTAGTTACCAATGTTGTTGTTACCAATCACACCGAAACTACCCCGAATTTTCGCAAAGGAAACTTGTCGTACATTTTTAAGGAATTCTTCATCGGAAATTACCCAGCCAGCAGATGCAGATGGGAATGTTCCCCAAAGGTTGTCAGATCCAAAGCGGGAAGATCCATCTGCCCGTACAGCCGCAGTGAAAAGATATTTTCCTTTGTAGTTGTAAGAAAGACGGGAAAGATAAGATGTCAATGCCCACTCGTTTGCACCCGTTTGCGTTCCACCACGGTTGATGTTGATCGCTCCCTGAACGGTTGGAAGTCTGTCATCCGTGTAAGTATCCGCCTGTATGCTTGTGAAATCCTGGCGATAGCGTTGCTGGGTAAAACCTGCGAGCAATTCAAAATTATGATCTCCAAAGCTGCGGTTGTAAACGGCTGTATTTTCATTCAGCCAGCCAACATTCTCAAGACTTTGACGGATAGAAACCGCTGTTGTAGGAATTGGAACGTTGATGGCACTTGTTGCCGTGGATGGATTAAAGAAGAAAAACTTGTTGTTTTCGTATTCAATGTTCAGCGTTGCTCTCAGTTTAAGTCCTTTGATAGGGCTGTAAACGAGGTAAGTATTGCCGAGCAATTTGGTGTTCTTATTTTCGTTGGTCAATTCTTCTGCTGCACGCACCCAGTTTGGATATTGGAAAATGTTACCCGTGCTGCTTGGGAAAGTGTTCACTTTGGTCAGCTCGCCATTTGCATCGCGGATCGGCATTACCGGCCATGTATGCAATGCATTGAAGAGAATACCTGTTCCGCGGTCACCATCTGTACGAGGCGTATTGTCAAAAATGTATTGCGGGGCAATGTTGAAACCGATCTGTACTTTGTCCGAAATATCATATTCCGAGTTCATACGTAGCGAGTAACGCTTGTAATCGTTATTGACCACAACGCCTTTCTGATTGAAAATACCCGCAACGAGAGATGTTTTCAAACGGTCTTTGTTTGAACTGATAGTGAGGTTATAGCTCTGGATTGGCGCTGAGCGTAGAACGGCATCATACCAGTCGTTGTTTTTATTCGCATAATCTGAAGGGTTTTGAAACTCAGCCGGAACCGGCTTGTTTTCATCTTCGTAGAATTCTTTTTTGAACTGGGCAAATTCCTGCGCGTTCAGCATCTTTACACGGCCTTTTTCCGGCACATTCTGAATGCCGTAATAAGCGGTAAACCCAACATTGGTTTCACCAGGTTTGCCTCGTTTCGTTGTGATAAGCACAACACCATTGGCTGCACGCGAACCGTAAAGGGAAGTTGAAGCGGCATCTTTCAATACGGAAATATCTTCAATTTCATCCGGGTTCAAAGCAGCAATGTTACCTGTGATCGGGAAACCATCGATAACATATAGCGGGTCGCTACCGGCGGAAACCGATACCTGGCCACGAACACGAACGGACATTCCCTGTCCAGGCTTACCCGTAGTTTGGTTGATCTGCACACCAGCAAGACGTCCTTGCAATTTTTGCGTAATCTGCGAAACGGGAACATCTTTAATGTCAGCCGCGCTTACCGTTTGCACCGCCCCGGTAATTTCTCTTTTCAACTGGCTACCATAACCCACAACCACCACTTCGGTAAGTGCTTTGGAGTCGGTAAGAAGTTTGACATCAATGTTTGCGCTGTTTCCGATGGGAACCTCTTGAGACAAAAAGCCTACAGAAGAAAAAATCAGTGTTCCCCCAGCGTCAGGGACATTAATCGTATAAACACCATCTGCGTCGGTAACGGTACCGGTAGTCGTGCCTTTTAAAACGATGCTTACGCCTGGCACTTTTTCGCCGGCTTCGTCGCTAACCTTACCTTTTATGGTTTTGTCAACGGAAATAGTTTTGTTCTTTAAAACAGGGTTAGGCGTAAAAAGCGGAGTTGCAATGGCCGAAATTCCGCAAGCTGTACCTATGAGCATTTGACTCAGGGAAAGCTTGATGAGGGAATTCAACCGTGCACAATAGGATGATTGTCGAGATTGATTCATAAGATGATGTTTTAGCGATTTAGTGATTAGCAGGGTTTTTACCGCTGGAGTTGACGGTGGTTTCTTGATGGTTCATGTTTTCATAGGAATCAGGGTTAAGTGAATAAGTTTGTTAAGGGTTCGGGAATTGAAAATTCGAGGATCGAAAAGAACCAAGATTTGTATTCGTATATGACAAAAATTAATTCTTATAGTAATATTATTGCAATACTAGAATGATTGACACAACGGACTATCCTGCTCTGTCTGGTTTTAATTAATATTTAATTAGCAGGACTTTTTTGGATATAACACATAAAAAAATCGCCGGACAGATTCTGTTCGGCGATTTTGATTCAGTTTAACTATTATGACAATAACTCCATCACTGCTTTCCCTTTTCCGTCCGGTGTCGTATAAAACGGACGTTTTTCTACTTCATACTGCGTGTCTTCGGGAATGCCCAGCGCATGGTATATCGTCTGGTGAACGCCGTCTATCTTAATTGGATTTTCAATGGTTTTGCACGGCCGTTCGTCTGCCGTCTTTCCATAAACGAATCCCTTTTTGATCCCGCCCCCGAACATTAACATCGAGCCGCCATCCGTAAAGTGGCGGTGCATTCCGTAAAATTTCAGATCTGAAAGAATGTCGGGCTGCTGCACTTGTTCCAGCACTTTGGCATCCGGCTTTCCTTCCACCATCATATCGCGGCTGAATTCGCTGGCAAGGACAACCATCGTGCGGTCGAGCAAGCCTTGTTTGTCAAGATCTTTAATTAATTGGGCAATCGGACCGTCGATCTGTTTCTTCATCTCTTCCAGTCTCGTGTGACCGTTTTCGTGCGTGTCCCAGCCTTTGAATGGCTCATATTCAGTTGTTACACTGATGAACCTGGCGCCTTGCTCGGTAAGGCGTCTTGCCAGCAGACATCCAAGACCAAATTTGCCGGTGTTGTAAATGTTATAGCTTTCCTTAGGCTCCGTACTGAGATCAAATGCTTTGGATTCGGGTGAATTCAGTAGCGCATAAGCTTGTTCCATCGATCTTTTTAATGATTCGCGCTGGTAATCGCTGCCAAATTCTCCAACCGGGCTGTTGTTGATCAGCTCATTATAAAGCTGATTCCTTCGCTCAAACCGTTTGGCGTCCATACCCACCGGCGGGCGCACGCTGTCGAGGCCCTGGCTTGGATCCGGGATAAAGAACGGACCGAACTCATTTCCCAGAAATCCGGCTGTATGAAAAGCCTTTAATTCTTCCGCTTCTCCCACAGTGAACCGCTGGCCAATATCCACGAATGCCGGGATAACCGGGTTCTTGGGTCCGAGTTCTTTCGCGATCCAGGAACCCATGTGCGGAGCTGCTACGGTCTGCGGTGGTTCGTAACATGTATGCCAGTGATATTGGTGCCTCGAATGCAGAATGTGTCCCATATCCGCGGCTACATACGAGCGGATCAATGTGCCCTTGTCCATTACTTTTCCAATGGATTGCAAGCCATCAGAAAAATGGATCCCGTCGAGGACTGTCGGAACAGACTTGAAAGTGCTTAGCACTCTGTTGCCTTCCATGTCCTTTTCAAAGGGTGTATAAAGCTTCGGATCAAACGTTTCTGTATGCGCCATGCCGCCCGCCATCCATAATAGAATGACTGTGTCAGCAGAAGAATCGGAACCGGATTTTCCTTTGCAAGATGAAAGAATGCTCGATACAGGTGCTCCCGCAGCCAGTGCAGCCATTGTTGCAGCGCTGGCCCTTTGCAGAAATTCCCTCCTATTCCATGTAATGCTCATCTTTTATAATTATTTAATGGGTTCAATATTAACACATTACGAATTTTACATTTAAAACTATTAATACTTTTTATATTTTAAATAAGTAGTTAATGTGATAAATGTTTAATAATTATCAACTTTTTATAAGTATGAAATATATTGTTCATATTAGCCATACTTTTTATATACAACTTAATATATTAATTGGAATTCCGGGACGAGCGCAATTGCCCAAACCAGATCTTGAATGCTTTCTTCATTGGGCGCCGGACCGAGTATTTTTCTCGCTGCTGCCAGCTCTTTTTCAAGCGGTGTCCTGCCCAGAGCTTTTTGATAAAGGGCTGTTACCAGCGAATCGGAAGTTGGGTATTTTGCTTTCCAAACTTTCGAACCCTGCTTCAATGTCGTTGTAAATTTGCTTCCATTTGTCAGTTCGAGCGCCTGCAAAAGATTGGCTTGCGACGTGCGCGAGGTGCTCACAGTCTCGCGGTTTGGCCGACCCAGCGACGTCTGGAACGGATCATTTTTTACAAAGGCTGCGCGCGGGAACGGCAGTCGCGTTTTAATGTCTCCGGGAAGTAATTTGTAAACAACCGCAGAGTCGGCATACATGGGGTTGAACGCTGTGCTGATCGCGTCCGAGAATTGTTCAGCGGTGAGCCTTCTTCTTACCATGCCTGTGAACTTGTAATCATTGGCCATAATGTCGCTTGCTTCCTTCACCGATGAGGAAGGGAGCTGATACGTTTTGGAAGTGACGATGGTGTAGATCAATTTTTTCATGTCATAACCGTTGGCAACAAAATCGGATGCCAGCCAATCGAGCAAGTCTTCGCTCCAAGGCATGTTGTCCATCATATCGACGGGCTCCACAATGCCACGTCCCATCAGCTGTGCCCAGATCCGGTTAACCGCTGTCCGGTAAAGCCTTCCATCTTTTGGCTGCACCAGAAAGTCTGCCAGTTCACGCAGTCTTTTTTCTGTGCTCGCATTTACGCTGATCTCTCCAAGTTCAGGGAAAAGAATTTTCGTTCCGGCAATTTTTCCCGTCGGCTTATCGCAACGATTTATTTCGAGTAATGTGTCGGCGAAAATGTTTGCGAAGGCGTAAGAATCGGCCAGTTTCCAGTCACTGATAAAACTGTCGTGGCAAGATGCACATTTGAGGTTAAGTCCAAGAAAAACCTGGGAGACATTCTGAGCAGCCTGCATTTCGGTGCGTTGACTGGAATTAATCGTCCCACGCCACTTTATTCCTTTGATAAACCCTGCTGACTCTTTGGTAGGACTTATTAATTCTTTCACAAACCAATTGTAAGGCTTGTTCACCTCCAATGATGCATAAAGCCACTTGGTAATGTCAAACCGGCCGCCGGTAATGTATCCCGTTCCCGAATAGTCGTTCCTGAGCGCGTCATTCCAAAATGACATCCAGTGCTGGGCATAATCGTCATTGCGGTTCAGCAGTTCTTTCGCCAGCTGTTCTCTCTTGTCGGGACGTCCGTCAGCTACAAAGGCTTCCACTTTTTCCGGCGGCGGCAACAAGCCGATGATATCCAGATAAACCCTGCGAATGTAAATGCGGTCATTAACAGCCGGTTTCCAGGCAATTTTGTTCTTTTGAAAATAAGCATTTACCAAACGGTCCACAGGCTGCACAATGTCGCCACTCGCAGCCGGAAGCACGGGAGTCCTTGGTTCCAGTGCAGCGACACGATAAATGCTCTTTTGCTTGCCATCGGGCCATAATGCACCTTTTTCGACCCAGTATTTGAGGACTTTAATTTCTCTTTCTGTCAGCCGCTTTCCTTTCGTCGGCATGGCTTCCTTATCTCCTTTTGGCAGGGAAATACGGCGTATGATTTCACTTTTATCTGGATGATTGGGAACAACCACAACGCCATTCTCTCCACCTTTCATAATGGCTTCCTTGCTGTCCAGCCGTAAATCGCCCTTTGATTTGGCTTCGCCGTGGCAGCTGTAACAGTTATGCGCCAGGATCGTCCTTACTTCCACATTCAGATCCTGCACTTGCTGCGGATTAAGCGCGCCGTTATTGGTAAGCACAAAATCGGCGGGATCTTCGTTGGACTGTTCCTGTTCCGGCTCAACGGAGGATGGCATCACGCTGGTAAGATAATCGTCGCCGTGCGTAATCATTGCGCCGTAATGGCCGGCAAATGAAACGCCAAACACCGTCACAAATAACAATGCCCTGTAAATGTTCCTATTGGCATTGCGGAGCGATATAGTCGCCAGTATTGCAAGTCCTAATGTGATAAACCCGGCCCAGCGGTGTATTTCAAATGTTTGGCCTTCGGATTGCTCCGCATCTGAGAGTAATAAGCCGAAAGTGACGGAAAAGGCGGCGCTTGCCACGCCTATCCAGGTTAGAATATTTACGGCATCACGCAAACCGGTTGATTTGCGTTTCCAGTCTATCAATTCAAGAATAAGGGCAACAAGCAAAAGCCCGATAGGAAAATGCACCATCATCGGGTGCAGTCGCCCTAAAAATTGCCAAAGCCAGAAAGTTTCGGTTGCTTCAAGTAACACAATGTAGCGGATTAGTGGTTCAGGAATTCGGTATAATGTCAGCCTGTAATTAAGTACAATACTAGGACGAATCGGTGTAGCGACTATCCTGTTCTGTCTTGTTCAATATATTTAATTACCGTGACTTTTTAGAAGGTTTCCAATAAGTGATCGGTTTAAGGTTCCTTTTATAACGAAATAATAAAAGGTTTCCTTGTAAAATTAATAAGGAGAAACAGCTCTCAGTGAGCGTTCCTCCTTATTGATTGAATTATACTGTGCAATCCGGACCATTCAGATTCCTCAATACCCCGGATTCTGGGTCAATTTCGCATTGATAAGGATCTGGGGTGCCGGGATCGGAAGCAGATATTCGTTTTCGGTAAACACATAATCTGTCGAGTTAAAAGGCACATTGCCCCTATCGACGGTTGGTTTTGCCCGTTCCGCCGCTCCGTGCGCATTCATGAATGCTGCCCATTCCGCTGGGGTTTTGGTCCTTTTCAAGTCAAACCACCGGTGATTTTCGAATGCCAATTCCACCCTTCTTTCTTTAAGCACGGCCGTACGGAAATCAGCTTTGCCCGTGGCTTTCGTTGGAGCCAGTCCGGCACGCTTTCTTACCTGGTTCAGATAATCGGCGGCTTCGGCAGTAGGGCCTGTTTGCTCATTGATGGATTCGGCAAGCATCAGCAGAACATCCGAATAGCGTAAGACCGGCCAGTTTGTGTTCGTTCTGCCTACGATTGTATGCGGATAGTTGTATTTGGAAACATAAGGGACAGGATAAACCTTTCCGTCGAGTGTGAAACTCGTTTTTAACGAAAGGTCTTTCCGCAGATCGCCCGTTTCGTATGCGGCTATGATGTCATTGGTCGGAACGTTTCTTCCTCCATTGCCCCCAGCAGCAAAGCCGGTAACCGCACCTTTGGAAACTCTTGGGGCGAAAACATACTGAAAAGTGCTTTGCTCGCCAAGGTCGTTGTCTCCCTGGTATTGTATTTCAAATATCGACTCGGGCCCGTTTTTCTTGGCCGGTGCGGGATCGAAATTATCAGCGTAGTTCGCATTCAAGGTGTAACCGAGCGTGGTTACTTCTTTAAGCGTTGTGATGGCATCTGCATATTTTTTTGTAGTCAGATATGTTTTGCCAAGCAATGATAGCGCGGCTCCTTTGGTAGCCCGTCCTTTATCGCCTGCTGCTGCATATTTTGCAGGAAGCAATGCAACGGCCTCTTTCAAATCTTTCTCCACTTGTGCCCAAACTTCCGTCTGCGGAGATCTCACGAGGTCAAAAGTAGGCTCCGGCACTGCGAACGTGTTAGTTACGATAACCACATCCCCGAAATATTGTACCAAATTGAAATACAAATAGGCCCTCAGAAACTTCAATTGCCCTTCGATCTCCTTTTTAGGTGCATCTGCAATCTCTGCATCCGCCAGTTTTTCAAGTGTAAGGTTAGCATTATATAATGTTGCGTAATAAATGTTCCAAACGGCATTGATTTCGCCGTTTCCTGAGTTAACGGTTGAAAATTCGAATGCTTCCCAGCCGCCCGCGCCACCACGGTCAGAAGGATTTAAGTCGATGGTTGTATTGTCCGTTTGGAATTCACCGAACAAATATCCAAGCGTTGTTATGGTTTGCACCTGTCCGTAAACACCATTAAGCGCTTGCTTAGCTTGTGCTTCATTTTTGTAAAACAAATCCACATTCACTTTCGTCGGATCCGTTTGGTTAAGGAAATCATCGCCGCAGGAAGATTGCAGCATGGCGATAACAACTAAACCTATTGCAGTTATTTTTTTCATTTTCGTCAGATTTAGAAGTTTAGTTTTATGCCGGCGGAGAATGTTCTGGGCACAGGATAGGATTCGTCGTCATTGTTAAGCTCTGTGCCGCCTCTGACACCTGCATCCGGATTGTTACCAGGATACTTCGTTACAAGGAGCAAATTGGCCGCATTAACGAATATCCGCGCATCAGAAAGAATGCCTTTCACCGAAGGAAGCGTGTAGCCGATCGTTACGTTTTTGATCCACATATGCGTACCGTCATATACATAACGTTCGCTGCTCTCGCGTGACCATTTAAAATAGTCCGTGCCGCCCTGGGAGTTTTTGGCGCCTGGGTTCGAGCCCGGATTTTCGGGTGATCTCCATCTGTCTTTCGCTTTTTCCAACACATTGAACACACCGTCCATATTCATTGTAGAAGCTTCAATGTTGCGGTAAATGTCGTATTTGTAAGCGCCCATCAGCAACACACTCACGTCAAACCGCTTGTAATCGGCTCCGACGGTCCATGCCCAGTTGAATTTCGGGTTTGGGTTGCCTATTTCGGTCATGTCTTTCGTATCGTAAGAAACAATTCCATCCGGCCCGCCATCCGCTGCACCATGCAGATCCGCAAATATCATGGCACCTGGCACTGCACCTTCCTGCAATGGTGCCGCATCAATCTCAGCCTGGGTGTTGAAGATACCCAGCTTACGGTAACCAAAGATCATTCCGATAGGCCTGCCCACTTGCTGAATGTTGTACCCGCCGTATTGGCTACCCTGCAAGATAAAGTCGTTTTGCCCTCTGATGGCCAGCACTTTATTACGGTTAAATGTTATGTTGGCATTCGTGCGGAAGTTGATCTGACCCACTTTAAGACGATAAGTTGCAGCAAGTTCAATGCCTTGATTTTGCACCTTACCCAAATTTTTCAGGGTTGAAGTAAATCCTGATACAGCCGGAATGCTGTAACCCAGTAACATATCGTCTGTAATCTTTTTGTAATACTCTGCTGTGAAAACCAGCTTATTATCAAATGTTGCCAGGTCGAAACCAATATCCAGCTGATTGGAGGTTTCCCAGGTCAGTTCAGGATTTGCAAAACGGGTAACTGATTTTCCAGATGCCAGAGAGTTGTTGAAAATGTAGTTGTTCACGCCGAGGAACGACAAACTTTCATAGTTTCCATCATCTCCTGCATTCTGAGCTACACCAAAGTTGTTGTTGGCGCTCACACGATAGGTGTTGTTACCGGTCATACCCCAGCTTCCTCTTAATTTGAGGTCCGTTAGCCAGGATGCTTTTGGTATGAATGCTTCTTCCGAAAGCCTCCAACCTACCGAAACCGCGGGGAAATTACCGAACTTATGTCCTTCGCTGAATCTGGAACTTCCTTCCCGGCGGAATGTGGCGGAAAACAGGTATTTGTCCCTGAATGAATAGTTTAACCTCGCTATGTATGCAATCATCGTCCATTTTCTTTCCATCGAGTTGGACGAACGAATGGTTGCATTGCCGAGGAATGGTGCCAAGTCATCCGGGAAGGTGTTACCGGACCCATACAAACCTTTTACTACCTCTTGCTGAGCAGAATAACCTACTGTTGCTTCCAGGGCGTGATCTGTTCCCAGTGTTGGTGTGTAGGTCAAAACCTGGTCAGCAGCGTAGTTTTTCAACTCTTCCGAATCGTCCCGCTCCGTCGCAATACGCGGAGGCGCGCCGTTTGTTCCCGTTTGCACCGGCAAACCGATTGTTGAAGGCACGTATTCCTTATAGCTGTTATAGTTGATCTTTGCATTGACCGACGACCGGAATTTTAGTCCTTTGGCCAGGTTCAATTCAACATATCCGCTGGCGAGCACATCAGCAATATTCCGGTTTCTTTTGATGTTTTTAAGCATATACAGCGGATTAGGAAAGCCGAAAATATCGCCTACTCCGTTGTAGTACGGGATTAGCTCACCCTTCTCATCATACGCAGGATAGCGCGGATCGCTGATCAGTGTTAGCCCAACCTGTGCATTACGGCCATCGGTGCTGGACAAGCTGGACCGCGAATAACTTCCCGCAATGTTCATTCCGATGGTGATAAATTTGTTCACTTCGCCAGCAAGATTGGTACGCAGCGAGGCCCGGTCGTAGCCGGTATACTGCAATGCACCATCTTCTTTGTAATAACCCGCAGAGAGAACAGATTTTATAGGGCCTTTTCCGGACGATAATGTCAGGTTAATGTCTTTGTAAGGCGCGTTATTGTGAAGAATGAGGTCAAACCAGTTTGTTGAGTACTTCGTGTCCTGCGGATTCCGGAAATCAATGGGGATGTCTGTTTCTTCAGGTTGCTTTTTGTTGGCCAGAACATAGCGACCGATAAAAACTTCCCGCTTGAACTGAGCAAAATCCTGACCGTTTAACACTTTTGTTTTCCTGCCTTCGGGCACATTCTGAATACCGTAATCAACGGATATGTTGAGGCTCGTTTTTCCTTCTTTTGCTGCTTTTGTAGTGATGAGAACCACACCATTAGAACCACGGGCACCATAAATAGCGGTGGCGGCGGCATCTTTGAGGATGGAAATGGTTTCAATGTCGTTGGGATTAAGGTTCTGGCCTGCCGATGTGCCGACAGGAAAACCGTCAATAACATACAATGGATCGCTTCCTGCTCCTAATGAGCTGATTCCGCGTACTTTCACTTCAAACTGCTGTCCCGGAGTCCCGCTTTTTTGTTTGATGATCACACCCGGCGCTTGTCCCTGCAACATCCGTGTTACGTTGGACTTGGGCACTTCGCCGATTTCTTCCATGCTGATAACCGACACTGCGGATGTAATGTCGCGTTTGCGCTGTGTTCCGTAGCCGACAACGACAACTTCTTCCAACGCCTTGGTGTCCACCAGCAATTCCACATTCACGGAAGACTGATTTCCTACATTCACTTCTTTTGGTACGTACCCGACGAACGAGAAGACCAAGACATTTTCCCCGGATTCAGGAATGTTTAAACTGTAACTTCCCTCTGAATCCGTAACCGTTCCGGTACTGGATCCTTTAAGGATAACACTAACACCCGGCAGGCCAAGTCCTTTGTCATCAGCTACTTTACCTTTCACAGAACGGTCTGCTTTCGGCACGATGTGATTGGGGGAAAAATTTGGCACGGTTCCCGCTTCCGAAATGCCGTTAAGGGCTGTACCGATCAGGATCTGGCTTAATGCTATTTTCCCAAATAGCCTCAAACAAGTGCCCAGTTTTGATTGTCGAATTTCATTCATGCGCTAAGGGGTTTGAGTGTTGAAAAATTGAAACGAGAAATAATAATGTTTGTTAGGAGGGTTTCAGGGGGCTTTCCGTCACGTGTGACCATGGGGTAAGATTAGGTAGAAAAGTGAGCAGATCGAATTGTATAAGGACGATACAATTATTTAATTAATACAATAAATGATTTGAATTGTATTACCTGGCAATAGTATGCGTATTTGTGAACCATACTATCCTGCTCTGTCCGGTAACGCATGAAATTGGATCGGAGAAATAATAAATTTAAGATTACCGTCATCAACTTTTTTCAACGTCGGCGATGTCACTTAGCTAATCTATCATTAAATTTAGGGGAGCTTCATTTTATCATTGTACAGCTGATGACAAGATATTTACATTGCATTCTTGCGCTTCTATCACTGTTAATAATTGTACCATCGTACGTAAAAGCGGACCATATCGTTGGAGGTGAGCTTTTTATGCGTCCGCAGGGAAATCCGGGAACATTTGAAATCACATTGATCCAGTTCTGGGACAAGAACAATTTGCAGGAGCCAACACCTGATGGAAACGGAAACCGGGACGAATATGCGGAGCTTTTTATCTATCAGAAACGTGGGAACGAGTTCAAACAGCAAGTCAGAGTGCGCTACCTGTCTTCGGAAATTATTGCTTATCAGAACAAGGCCTGCGCAAACCTGAGGTCGCTCAACACCGTAATAGGCACTTATAAAGGAAATGTGTCTCTGCCCGAACAAGACTACAATGATCCGGAAGGTTATTACATCGTATGGGAACGGTGTTGCCGCAACTCGGACATAAACAATATAAAACTTCCAGGTGAAATGGGAATGGTCTTTTATCTTGAATTCCCACCCTTGACCACCCGAAATGAGTCTCCCGTGTTCTCATCGCCTAACGGGCAATACATATGTAGCAACCGGTCATTTTCGATGAACATGTCTGCGTCAGATCAGGATGGTGATGAGCTCCGCTATTCTTTGGTCACACCTTTCAAGGGTTACACGTCACCTAATCTGATCAATGGTAACAGCGCACCCAAGTCTGGCTACCCGCTCGTTGAGTGGGAAAATGGCATTTCCCTGGCCAACGCAATTCCCGGACCAAGCCCGCTGGCGATTGACAATAATGGAAAACTAACAGTCACGGCCAGTAGATTGGGCTTGTATGTGTTCGCAGTTCAGGTGGAAGAATTTAGGAATGGCAAAAAAATTGGCCTTATCAGAAGGGATTTTCAACTTCTAGTAATCGATTGCAATGATGATCAGCCCGAGCAACCTGTAATCATGATGAATGCGACACCGGTAAGGGAAGTATCGTTTTGTCCTGAAAGGCCGGTTACGCTTGAAACTGAAAGTTCGCAGGACTGGGCGTATCAATGGCAACGCGATGGCCTGAACATTCCCGGTGCTGTTGCGGCAACTTTAACGGTGAGCGACACTGGCACTTATTCTGTTGTGAAAAGTTATACCAAAAAATGTTCACGCGATACATCGTCGCTCATGGTGAACGTTGTGCTTGCTCCACCGATCGAAGCTACGATAACTGCCGATAAGCGCATTATATGCGATGGCGAAGTTGCCGTATTGCAGGCCAACGGAGGAACTGTGCCCAGCAACCTCGTAATTTCCTGGAACAGGGATAACAATGTATTAAAGGAGAATCGGCCTTCTTTGGAGGTGAGAGACCAGGGTTCTTATTTGCTTAAAATTTCAAACGAACAGACCGGATGCTCGGGTTCGGATACAATATTAGTAACGAAAGAATCTATTGCCCTTTCTCTTCCGGCCAGGAAGGGTGTTATTGAAGGATCCAAAACTACACTTGCACCAGTGATCAATCCTTCTGAGCCTTCTTATCAATATTCTTGGTCCCCTCCGGATGGCCTGGTGTCGCCTGATGATGTTCGGAATGTGGTAGTGGGACCGCTTGTTGATACGCGTTACACGCTTACGGTTGAGTCAGTAAATGGCTGCCAGGCACAGGCATCGACCGATGTTTGGGTGATTGACAAAATGCATATTCCCACTTCATTTACTCCTAATAATGACGGGCATAATGACAGTTTTGAAATATTTAATGCGAAAGACCAGATCCTTGAAATGCGGATTTACAATCGCTGGGGTGAGCTTATTTACGCTTCGAAAGGCTATTCGGTGCCATGGAACGGTACATATAAAGATAATACTCCTGTTCCATCAGGAAGCTACCCTTATATTATAAAAACAGAAGAACAGAGCTTGAATGGCACTATTATGCTCTTGAAGTGATATTTATTAGTTGATGTTCGAAAATCTAACATTGTTAATCAGGCTGGTTTGACTTCTTCAAACGTCCCATCCGAGTAAAAAATTAGTATTTTTTCGATCCGGCGATTGTGGGCCAGAGTTGATCCCGATTTGTGTACCGGTGAAGCTTGTCTTCCGGGGTTTGCTTCCAGTCTGCCCGTAGATTTCGTATTTAGTGCAATGGAGCTTCCGGCACCATTTGAAATCGGGTTGTGCCCGGGTTTATTGTCACTGAAAGAGTCCGGCATAATGTCCGGCAGGTCTTCATCGTCCAATATCCAATTGGTTCCGAGTTCTGGGAAGCGTCTGACAATTTTCTGTACGATATCCAGGCTTGGCTTGTTCCGTCCTGCAAGAATGTGAGACATACTGGAACGCTGAATGCCGATCTCATCTGCAAATAAGGATGGCGATATGTTTTTATCGGCTAATATCTGTTTAATCTTTTCATTCAAATTCACGATAATAGTAGTTTACAATGTTGTATGCAAGTTACTAAACGCAATTATGGTTTACAACTTTAAAGTTTAGTTTTGTTAATCAACGTTCAAATATTAAATTTACCAATGTAAATTACTGTCCATTTACATTGGTAAATCGTATTTGTGTTTCTAATTTGCCCTTTTAACCGCATGATTTAAAAAAAAAAGGGCGCTATCATCCGATAACGCCCTCCTACTGCAATAATTTATTATATTAAACTGTCACATTGTTTTCTCGCAATGCATCATTTAACGATGTTTTAAGATCTGTACTTGCTTTGCGCTTTCCAATGATCAATGCGCAGGGCACATGGTAGGTTCCCGCTGCGAATTCCTTAGGCAGTGTTCCGGGAATAACCACAGAATCTGCTGGAACAAAACCTTTGTATTCGACTGGCTCGGGACCTGTTACATCAATGATCTTAGAACTTCCCGTAATGGTCACACCTGCGCCTAAAACGGCTCTTTTTCCAATGTGGGCACCTTCCACGACGATGCAGCGGGATCCGATAAAAGCTCCGTCCTCGATAATAACAGGAGCCGCTTGTACAGGTTCCAGTACACCACCGATTCCTACGCCACCACTCAGGTGGACATTCTTTCCTATCTGTGCGCAGCTCCCGACAGTTGCCCACGTATCAACCATTGTGCCTTCATCTATATAGGCGCCAATGTTAACGTACGATGGCATGAGCACAACGCCCTTTGATATGTACGCGCCATAGCGCGCGACAGCCGGTGGCACAACTCTCACGCCCAACTTGTCATAACCGGTCTTCAATTTCATCTTATCATGGTATTCAAAGATGCCAACTTCGCTAACTGACATCTGCTGAATAGGAAAATAAAGAATGATCGCCTTTTTCAGCGCCTCATTTACCTTCCAGGAGCCGTCTTCCTGCGGTTCCGCAACCCGCAGTCTGCCTTTATCGACTTCTTCAATGATATCTTTAATGTAATTCACCGAAGCAGGATCCTTTAATAATTCCCTGTCGGACCAGTAAGATTCAATCTTTTCCGCAATAAACATGTTTAAGTATTAGATTAGTTAAAGTGTTTTAAAGTACTGTAATACAACAAGTTATATGAATCAACAATAATAAAGTCTTAAAATTAACCTTTTTACAAAATCTTGAAAACAGACAAAAAAGCACCAATTTTCGGCTCGAAATCATAGTTGATAGCTAACATCGCAATCTATTTACAGCAAAGGCAAATATAATGACATATGTCGAAGGATAGACAACAGTCCAAACAGAAATAAATACTATATATATTAGTAAATTCCCCAAAATACTAAAATAAGTAGCTCTCACTGCAATTTACTAAAAACAGTAGCAATTGAAGGTACCCCTTTACATTTACTTTTTTACGCAATTACTTTAAATAAGGGCACATTTTTGTTAATTTCGCGCTCAGTAATAAACAATCACTAGAAAGACATGTCTAAAGTAAAAGTTGCTATCAATGGATTTGGCCGCATTGGCCGTCTGGTTTACCGTCAGATTTATAATATGGAAGGCATCGATATAGTTGCTATCAATGACCTTACCAGCCCAAAAGTATTGGCTCACCTGCTTAAATATGACACTGCTCAGGGCCGTTTTGACGCCGATGTGAAATCGACTGACAATTCAGTTGTAGTAAACGGCGAAAACATCGTGATTTATGCGCAACGTGATCCTGCACAAATTCCCTGGGGATCGCATGATGTAGACGTGGTTCTGGAATGTACAGGTTTCTTTACAAGCCAGGAGTCTGCAAGTGCCCACATTAAAGCTGGCGCGAAAAAAGTAGTTATCTCCGCTCCTGCTACCGGCGATCTTAAAACGATCGTTTTCAATGTTAACCATGACATTCTGGATGGTTCTGAAACAATTATCAGCGGTGCTTCATGTACAACCAACTGCCTTGCGCCAATGGCACAGGTGTTGGAGGAAAAATTTGGCATCGTCAATGGTTTAATGACAACAATCCACGCATATACAAACGATCAGAATACACAAGATGCGCCGCATCCAAAAGGTGATTTGAGAAGAGCCCGTGCTGCTGCACAGAACATTGTTCCTAACAGCACAGGTGCTGCGAAAGCAATCGGACTTGTTCTTCCTGCATTGAAAGGCAAACTGGATGGTTCTGCTCAACGCGTACCTACATTGACTGGCTCATTGACTGAATTGACAGTTATTCTTGGAAAAGAAACTTCTGTTGAAGAGATCAATGCAGCTATGAAAGAGGCATCGAACGAAAGCTACGGATACACAGAAGACGAAATCGTGAGCAGCGATATCATCGGCATCAGCTACGGCTCACTTTTTGACGCTACACAAACAAGAGTTCAGAAAGTTGGTGATACACAGATTGTTAGAACTGTGGCTTGGTATGACAACGAAATGTCATACGTATCTCAATTGGTAAGAACAGTTTACTACTTCGCAGGTTTGATCGGCAAGTAATAAATTAATTTATACATTAAAAAGGCCTTTTTATCATGGATAGAAAGGCCTTTTTGTTTACAGGACAGTTGCTTTAATATACTTTATCGTGTAACCCTTCGAGACAAAAATGCTCTCATAATGTGTCTTTACACCATAATGTTCACCGTGTAATGGTGATTCGTAAAGGTCATCTGTGTGCTCGATCAACTTAAACTTCTCAGATTCCCCGAGCTTTTCCAAACTGTATTCGTACAAAAAAGTGCTGTCAGTTTTTAGATAAAACATTCCTCCGGGCCTCAAGTATTTTGCATAGCGCGACAGAAATGCTGGATTGGTAAGCCTCTTGTTCTCATCACGGTCCCTAACCTGCGGATCAGGATGGATAAGCCAAATTTCACTTAATTCGTTTTCCTCGAAAAACTCATCCGCATACTGGATCCCTGCCCTTAAAAAAGCGACATTGGTGAGACCATGTTCTGTTGCGATCAGGCTGCCCCTGGCAATACGATCGCCTTTTATATCCATTCCGATGAAGTTCTTTTCAGGGAATTGCTTTCCTAAGCCCACCGTATATTCACCCTTTCCGCATGCAAGTTCAACTACTACAGGGTTATTATTCTCAAAATATAATGGGTTCCAATGGCCTTTAATTTGCGTATATAATGGTTTTCCAGCCTCAATAACATTGTGCGCCTCGGCGCTGAATTTGTAGTGTTCTAATTTCCTTCTCGTCATTCTATTCAATATCAATTATAAATCCTTAATGTCTGCCACTACAAAAGTGCTCCCTCCCACATAGATCGAATCATTTGGGTCTGATTCCCGGACCGCAGCTTCCAGCGCATCATTTACGTTTAGAAAAGCGCTTCCTTCCAGGCCATATGCAGCTGCCATGTGCATTAATTCGGTTGAGTCCAGCGCCCGCATATTCGATGGCTGACAAAAATAAAATACACCCTCCGAGGGGAATAGTTGCAGCATGGATGAGATGTCCTTATCGCCAACAAACCCGACGACAAAGCGTTGACAGCCGCTCGCAATGCTTTCAAATTGCTCCAAAGCTGAGGCCAGGCCAGCTGTGTTATGGCCAGTATCACAATAAATGTCGGGCTTTTCTCCTAGCTTTTGCCAGCGCCCTTTCAGCCCTGTAAGCTGGGTTACTGAGGCAAGTGCAGTATACACAGCTTCATCGGAAAGCGCCCAACCCTGGTCTCGCAGAATTTGTATGGCAGCAACAACTCCTGCAACATTCTTCAACTGGTAAGCACCGGTAAGGTCTAAACGTAACCCCTCAAACACACTTCCAAGTGATTCTCTTTCATTTACATTCACCTCCATTAACCCATTATGAACTCCTATCTTACTGACTTCATATATATTGGATGCGAAAACTACCGGAGCATGCGCGTTCACGGCAGCATTGGAGAAGACGTGGCTGATAGCATCTGTCTGTCTTTCACTTATAACAACCGGAACTTCGGGCTTGATAATTCCTGCCTTTTCCGCTGCTATTTCTTCAAGTGTTTTACCAAGAAATTGCGTATGATCCAGACTGATATTGGTGATCAGAGATAATGCTGGCGTAATGATATTGGTAGAATCAAGTCTTCCCCCCATACCCACTTCTATCACAGCGACCTCCACGGATTGCTTTGAAAAATATGAAAATGCCATTGCAACAGTGGCTTCGAAGAACGAGGGAGATAGCTTATCAATGTTAGATTTATTTTCACCGATAAATTCCACAATGAAATCCTCTGAGATAAAAGCACCATTTACCTTAATCCTTTCCCTAAAATCCTTTAAATGAGGCGAAGTGTACAGTCCAACCTTATAACCCGCCTGCTGTAAAATGGCAGCAAGCATGTGTGATGTGCTTCCTTTACCATTTGTTCCTCCTATATGCAGCGTAGGATAGTCATTTTGAGGATCTCCGAGAGATTTACATAACTCCTGAGTAGTATGAAGGCCCGGCTTAAAAGCACGGGCCCCGATATTCTGAAAAACCGGTAACCGGCTATACAGATAATCCAATGTTTCCTGATAATTCATTCTTAAAAACTATTGGGAACGTATTTTAAATGTGATCGTTCCAACCGACTCATCCGGCACATTCGATGACTTTGGAATGAATGTCAGGTCCCGAACCGCGCTTTTATATTTATTAACAACCGCGTAGTCAGTAACTGTTGTGTTTTGCGTGATAATGCTCTTCACACGACCGTTTTTATCAACGGTGATCTTGAACGTGATGTCACCCGTAGCATCCGAATTATCGTCTACAACAGGTCTTCTCGACCAGCTCCATCCTGACAAGCTCAGACCAACTGCCGTTCCGCCGCCGCCGCCTTCACCTTTGTATGTTTTTGCAAAAAGGCTTCCAGTCTTAGAACCTTTATCGCCTACTCCTTCTGCGTCGTCTCCATTGTTATTGCCACCAACACCGCTTTTGGTGCCGTTAGTGCCGTTACTCCCCGACTTGCTTCCGGAAGATTTTGTAAAGAGTGCATCTTTATTTACGGCCTTTTCAGGAGTTGGTTTTGCAGCAGGTGCTGATGATGCTTCTGAACCGGTTGATTTCTTGCTTTCATTCTTTTCCGGTGCTTCCACAGGGCTCTCAGCCTTGGAAGTGATAACGGGCTTTTCAGCCACTGTTTTTGTAGGCTTTACCGGCTCTATTTTAGGAGGAGTCGGCGGTGTGGGCTTGGGTGTTGCAACGGATTTGACTTTTTTAACCTCATCTGCATCGGCTCGCATATTCTCTGCAACCTTGCTGTCATTTGGCTTATTAAAAGTTTGCACATCCCCTTTTCCAACCTTATCTGTTCCGTAATTAACTTCTACAAACAGCTCCATAGGCTCCACTTTTGGCAGCGAACTATTGAGCCTGATGAAGAAGAATATGCCCAGCATTGCAATCGTAATTCCTATGGACATGGCCCAGGAAACTGCAATTCGCTGACGATCTTCGGCTTGTAATACAATCATTGTATTTGCTATTATTTTACTTTTCCAACAACGTAAAATTAAGAAAAATCGTGTGTTACAAAAAAAGGAAGCACTTATTGCTTCCTTTTTTCCAATATTTTGGCTGCTTATTTTCTTTGGTAAACCCAGCCTGCTTCTCCGATTACTCCTTTCAATTTGGCAGAAGCGCGATAAGCATCGGTTTCATTGCCGTAGCCATTCACTGCTACTTTCACTTTTTTGCCGAATCTGTCCGGAGGAAGAATGCTCGCATCCTCGAAACCTTTTTCTTTCAGCTGCGCCAAAAGGACGTTTGCTTGTCTGGTTCCTTTGAATGTTCCGGCTATCACGTAAAACTTGGAAGCTTTCGCTGGCTCAACTGAGGCAGCCGGTTCTGGCTTAACCAATGGAACGACCGCCTTCTCTTCTGCTGAGTCAGCTTTAACAGCAACCTCTTTAACGGGCTGTGCAACGATTGCAGCGGAATCAATAACTGGCATTGTCGCGGGTGAAGGTGTAACTTCAACCGGTTCTGCCAACGTTTCTATTTTTTCCTCTTTGACAATTTCCGATTTTGAGAATAGCTCAGTAAATGGGTTCAGGGTACTTTGAATGTCTCCGTTTCTAGTATTTACCAAAAACACACTCAAACCGCAGATAACCGTTGCTATAACTGCGGCAGCAGCCCAACGTGCCCACTTAAACGAATTGGATCTTTCTTCCTCTGCCTCAATGATTTCAACCTGCTCTTCGGCAATGTAGGTTTCTGCTGGCGCAACAGGAATCAGCTTTTTATCAACTTGCTTCGCTCTGATCTTCTCGAAGCCATACCATTCATCCTTGAAATATTTTTCAGTGTTAGGCTCAAAAACCAGCTTACCCTCGATATTCTTGCTGAAATCCCCTATCCCTGCAATCTGCGCCTGGCCACGCTGTTCCAGGTTCTGGCGCAGCTCGTCGGTATAACCTTTCACATAATCCACTGCTTCCAAATGCGACAAACTCTCATGGCGGGATATGTAATTGGCCAAGAGTCCGTCATCCAGTTTCAGGAACTCATTGAATGCTAGCTTCTTGGCAGGCGGGGAAAAAGTTTGTGACATATCATCATAAGCAGCCGGAATCTGGTGCGAAAGCAATGCTCCGAATCCTGGAATGATTACAAATTCATATTCACCTACAAGTTTTCGGATTACTGTTTCGACTGCTATCATGAATTTTTTTCAGTTAACTGAGCGAAGTTAAAAAGAAAACGATAATCCTCCAATAAAGTTTAGTCCTTGCTGCGGGTAATATTGATAACGCTGGTACTGTTTGCCTAATACATTGTTGAGTGACACAAAAGCAGAGAAGTTCCTGGTTAACAGATAGTCAATCTTGAAATTCAGATCTGCAATAACGGGCAATTTGGTCACCTCGCCAGTCTGGAAATTTTTTGCTTTTATTCCTCTCAGCATATAGAAATCGGCAGTTACGAACAATTTTTTGCTGATGGAAAGTGCGTTAAACCAGTTTAATGTAAGATCGGGACGGTGCCATGGTTCTTCAAGGTCTGAAACAGAGTAGTCGAAGAAGTTTACTTTAAGCGAAGTTTTGAAAAGATCATTAAAGTTATAACCTGCCTGACCGGATATGCTCAGCACTTTTGTTTTGCCTGGATCGTACAGAATCGCAAATTTAGAAGTGTCCGCAAGAGAATTATTGAAATAGTAGAAGTTCCGATACTGCGTGTAGGCAACTTTACCTTCATAATTGAACCCAGACAAGCCTTCGCCCTTTACCCCACCACTGATTTCATAGTCCTTATCAGTGTTAAGAATTTGAACATTGGGACCCAGCCATTGGTTTTCGCCCAGCATACTTTTCAATGTGTTTCTCACCATATCGCCATTCCAGCCGGCAAAGATGTGTAATCCCGGAAATGGTGCAACATCTATGTTTAACACTGGAAACGCTTTGGTTCTGTTGATTTCAAGTTCGCTATCCGTTTCGTTGGCAACATTAATACCCGCTGTTACCGAAAAGAGCTCCGATGTATATTTAAATGTTGGTTTCACACGGAACAAATTCCTGTTAAATGTAAATCTGTCTACCCGTTGCGTTACGAATGCATCTGCTTCCAGCAATGCGTGAAACGACTCGGAGAGTGGCACGGAGGCCATCAACTTTGTTCCCCAGTCGAGCTCCGACGCTTCATAACGGTCACGTAATGTGTGTAAACTCGTTTTAACGGAATAGTCAACCAACACCGAAGCGTCTGTATTTTCGAAACCCAGGGCGACACCAAACCGGTTAATTGTCTGGCGGATGCTGTCCCGGTTTACCTGAACTGTTTCAGGCTGCGGTTGATAACCATAGAAATAATAGTTCTTACGGTCATAATCCAGCGCTGCCTCCACTTTATACTTGCTCCGTATATATTTCCCGCCCACCCTGAAATTCGTGGCTGCGTTTGCGGAGTTCTTGTTATCTACCGGACCATTAGCTGCCGACAAATGTTTAAGCTGAGTAGTGAAAACGAGATCTTCCGAAGGACGGCCACCCACAAATGCCTCACCCAGGAAGCGGCCGTAGTTACCGGCCCCGAGTTTAACATAGTTATTCAGCACATCCGGCTCATCCTTGCGTTTCTGTTCGTCGGAAGACGCTGCGACGCTGGGTGTAAGCTTTGGCGATGAAAGGTCTATTTGCGGATCAATGATCTGATAATCAACCTTTTTCTTACCTGTTTCTCCTTTAATAGGATCTACTTTATCATAAACCCGGTTAGCGGGAGCAAATTCAATGCTTTTCTCTTTTACAATTTCATAAGTCTGGCTTTCGATCTCTCCCCGCTGCGCCAAAGCAAACTGGGAAGAAAAGCCAAGTGTCAATAAAAATAAGGAAGAACGTATCGCGGTGGATTTCGTCATGAGTCTTAATATTTTCTGTTTGTCCCGCAGGATTGAATCTTTTTATTTACTGATCTGAGCTAATTTTTCCTTAGCAAGCTCAACTGCTTCCTTATCGTCGGAATTGTCGATGATGGACGTTAATGTAGCCTTAGCCTGACCCATTTCATTCAACCCGACATACACCTCAGCAAGCAGTATAAAAGACCTTACACGCCAGTAATCATATCCCTCGAAATTCTTGCCCATATCAATGATAGCAGTCTCGGCCTCTTTATACTTTTTGTTCTTAAAAAGCACCATAGCCGACCAGTAACTCGCTTCTGCGCCATATTCGTCTTTGGAAGAAGCAGCTATTTTCTTAAACTCTTCGCCCGCCTTCGTCAAGTCACCGCGTTCGTAAGGGACTTTACCCGCATACAATTGCGCTTTTCCTACTGCGCCCGGAATCAGGTTACCAGCGTTAATCACTTCTTTTGCATAATACAGCGTCGAGTCATAGCTCTTTAATGTATAGTAAGTGTCCATTAAACCAACCCAAGCCTGAGCCTGCTCCTTTTTGCTTTCGGAGTTACGAAGCAGCACGCGGAAGTTCGAAACTGCATTGTTATAGTTTCCACGACCAATTTCCAGTTCAGCCGAACGCTGCGCCGCTGCCGCCACAAATGTTGATTTGTTTTGTTGAACTACTTTACCGAAATATTCCAGTGCTTCATTCACTTTACCGATCTTGTCATAAGATGAGGCGATGAAGTAATTGGCGTCGTACTGGTGTTTACTGGCCGGATAACTCTGGATAAAGCTTTGCAGGGAGTTGATAGCGTTCTCATACTTCTCAGCATAATAAAGGTTACGTACGTTGTCAAACTCAACTTCTTCCAGTTTTTCATTACCTGGGTTGTTCTTTCTCACAACACCAAGAACCTGAGTGAACTCCTCAGGACGACCAACCGCTGTATAAGCCTCCTGAATCCCTTCCAATGCGCTGCTCGCCGAAGGGGAATCCGAATATTCTGTCAGGATCTTGCGGAAATCGACGATCGCTTGTTCATAAACCTGTAAGTTATAGTATGATTGCGCCCTGCGAAGCAATGCTGCCGGAATCGCGTTACTCTTAGGCTTCTCATTGATCATCCGTGTAAACCCTTTCACGGCGGCAGAATAACTTTGTTTTTGAAAATCAATGTCTGCCAACTGGAAATAAGCATCGTCCAGGTATCTCGACTGCGGATATTGGCTGATCAGTTGATCAAATTGTTTCCGCGCCTCTTGCTCGCGGTTCATGTATACATATGCGCGGGCTTTCTGGAACAATGCATAATCCTTATCCACCTTGCCCTTAGCTGAAACCTGCTCGTATGTCTTGATAGCCTCATTGTAGTTCTTCGCAGCGAGGTAGCAATCTGCTAACCTTGAAAAGCCATCCTCAATCATGAGCGGTTCGATTCCCTCAATGTTGTTGGTAAACTCCTTAAAGTAGGTTAGTGCCTGCGCGTATTTCTTTTGGTTATAGTATATGTAGCCAAGCGCGTACAAACTCTTCCTTGCGTAAACGCCCGCCTTCGGGTTTTTCGAAATCTGCGAATAGAGATTGGCAGCTTCATCTATCTTGTTCAAACCATACGTGGATTCTGCTTTGTAGTAAGTGGCAGAAATGAAAAGCTGCTCGTCCAGCGGATATTTGATGGACTTGTCAAACATGGCGATAGCATTATCAAACCGTTGTGCATTGAAATCCAGCACGCCCTGGTTGTAAGTAAGCCTCTGATAGGTGCCATTTATTTTAGTATTCCGCCTTGAAAGGCCTTCTATGTACTTTATTGCCCCAACAGAGTTGCTTGCGCTGGCATATCCTTCTGCTACTAATTCGGTCGCTTCTTCTGTATGTTTGCTTTCAGGATACTTCGTCATGAAGTCATTAAACTCCTTTACAGCCTCATTGTTGTTTCCGGACTCTAATTGAACCTTTGCGTGGTTGTATGCTGCTTCTTCTTTGATAACCGGGTTAAAGTCAAGCTTTGCTGCGTTATCGAACGAGGTTAAAGCATAACTTAAATTAGAAGTCTTTAAGTAGCTGATTCCCAGTATGTAAGAAGCGTACTGCGAAACAGAATCTTTACCCGGTCCGATAGGTTTTAGGTTCGTTATAGCACCTTCATAATTGCCGTTTCTGAATTGTGCATGACCGTAGTGAAGTGCCACAGTTGGAGGCACAGCGCCTGGTTTCATCCGCTTGTAACGCTCATAGGAAGTTACAGCCGCAGCATAGTCCCCTTTCTCGTAATAGACTTCTGCTACATATAATGCGACATCATCTAGTTTAGTATTGCCTCTCTGCGATTTCAGGATCTTCTCCCCGTATGCTAAAAGCTCATCATACCGTTTTAACTGATATAATGAAGAGATAATCCAGTTGGGTGCTTCATTCTTATAGTAAGGATGGTCTTCGATGCGCTGAAAATCCTGATAAGCTTCTTCAAATTTATTTTTCTGATAATTAATAACGCCCGCATAGAAGGAAGCGTCACCCGCATTGGCAAAAGAAGCCTCCGTTTTAACCTGATCAAATAATGGCAAAGCCGCATCCAACTGCTGCGTGTTATAATAGGACATGGCCAGCTGGTAAGTGCTTTCCAGCTTACTCGCCCCGCTCCCGGAGACATTAACGGCCTTTTCCAGGTAGGTAATGGCCTTTTCATATTGCCCGGATTCGTAATAATACCGCCCCAGATCACCGTAAATTTGCTGGGCTTTGGGATGCTCGGAATGGTTTTTAACGAAGCGGTCAACCTGCACTTCCGCCTCAGGATAGTTCAGATAAAGGCCCGTGACAGCCACATAATATTCAGCTGTGACTTTATTGTAATCCGTGGAACTCAATAACTTATCATCAGTGCTCAGGAATTCGTTGAACTCTTGCCTGGCAGCAACGTAATTAGACTTTTCATAATATTCCAGGCCGTTTCGAAAATGGGCTTCCGGTTCCGTAATACTTAATGTATTCTGAGCAAAAACCGAAGATGCGCCAACATATAAAAGCATTCCGAAAGTGGAGGCGCCGTGTTTAAAAACCATAGAGACTGAGTTGGTGAATTTTTGATTTGAATTAATGTCATTGACCATATCCTTTTAAAGAGTATTTTGGTGCGCTCTTACCTCTTAAAATTGTTTGCTATCTAACGAAAAGTGTACTAAAACCGTATACGTTGAAAGCAAACGCATTATTTATAATCCTAGAAGATCACTTCATTTCGCGTTAAAGACTCCGAAAAGTCACCATGCATTGCATCAAAACGGGAAGTTATTGCGGCAATGAACAGTTTGTCCATACAGCGCTCGATTTCTGCTGCACTTTCAACTTCATAGTCATCGATTTTGTAAGTTTGCTCATACATGCCCGATTCAATCTTGACAATGTATTTATTGTTCCACTGATAAAGGCCGATCTTAAATTTGTCGTTGGGTATATCCTTAATATATCTCATTGTAATTAAATTATTGCAACTCTATGGTAATCAGTATTAAACTAAATAAAATACTAATATTTTTAGTGCTAATTATTACTTCATGTTCCAGTCAGGACAAGAAAGATGCCGCTGATTTTTTCTTAAAGGGCAACCAGGCACTGAATCAAAAGAACTATGCCGAGGCTCTACGCTTGTATGACGAAGCAATTGCCAAAAATGCAGATTTTTCAGACGCCTACCTCAATAAAGGGATAACTTTATTGAAAATGGGAAAGCCAAATGATGCGTACGAGATTTTAACAGAAGCAATCAAAATTGACCCTACGCTCACACAGGCAAATCTCGTTAGGGCAGAATCAGGACTTGATTTAGGGAGATTGCGCGAGGCGAAGCAAGACTTACAGCAGATTGAAAAAGATTACAGGGACTCTTCCCGATTTTTTCTGGTTCGCGGGAATCTCCTGGGCGCCGAAGGCAATGCTTCACTAGCACTGGCAGACTATGACCGTTCCATTCAACTACAAAAATTAAATGTCGAAGCTTATGTGAACCGGGGTGCTATATACTACGGATTGAAAAACCTGAAATCTGCAAAAGAAGATTTCGAGAATGCGCTAGCATTAAATCCCGCGCAGCCACAAGCGCTCAACAATCTGGGACTAATTGCGACAAAAGAACAGAACTGGAAGTCGGCACTCTCCTATTTTGACCAAGTGCTGTCAGTAACTCCGGACGATCCTTATTCGCTCAACAATAAAGGTTATGTGCTTTTACAAACCGGCGCTCCAGAGCAGGCAAAAGATTTGATCGAAAAATCCCTGGAAAAATTGCCTAAGAACGGATATGCGTTTAGGAATCTCGGGGTTTATTTCCAGATAGTCGGACAAACTGAGAAGGCAATCGAAGCCTATAAAAAAGCAATTGACATTGCAGAGCCCGTAGAAATGCTTTACGGCTTGGCCGGGCAGGCTTATTTTCAACAAAAAAACACCGCGGAAGCCTGCAAAATCTGGCAGCAAGGCATTGTTCTGAAGGACTCAATCTCGATTGCTGAATCAGCCAAACGTTGCCTTTAATCATTGCTCGCGGCCTAACTTCCTCAAATCCTTCCAGACCCTTTCGTTTTCGTAAGGATCTGTAAAAATTTCAAGTAAACTGATGCCCCTGGTTTCAAGAAAGGCTTTGATGGATATTTCTAGTGACTCGGGTTCTCTGCAACTAAAATAAGCAATGTTCGAATCCTCACAGGTTCGTTTTGCAGAAAACGAATGTCTTGTTTCAAAGTATGTTTCGATCTCCGGCAACCCGGATGGTCCGTCGATCATCCGGAAAATATTTCCGCCGGCATTGTTAATGACCACGATTTTCAGATTTTGCGGAAGTGCATTCAGGAGCAAGCCATTTCGATCATACATAAACGCAACATCTCCAACGATCAGCAGCGTCTCTTCCTCGTTCACCAAAGCAGCGCCTATCGCGGTGCTTACACAGCCGTCGATCCCGCTTGTTCCTCTATTGCAAAACACGCTCCTAATGTTGCTTTCCAAGTTAAGTAAGTTGACATATCGGATAGACATGCTGTTTGCTACATGTAACTGGAAAACCCTATCTATACACTTAAACAACAAATTTAACGATGTTAAATCCGATAACTTAGATAGATTTCCAACATATTCGCCTCGGATCTGTTCAGAATTCCAGTTTTGAACAGACCATCCCGTAAGAAACGAAGAGTCCGTTTCCGGGTCAGAATTTTGTACAAACAATTGATAATCAATCTTTTCAAACAGGTTTTTGAAGAAATAATTAGGAGAAACCGGGATTGTCCTTGTCAACGATTGAGTTGGATCAGCCAAAAATTCATCTTCACTAATGTGCCAGTGCGCCCTTGGCCGGTTTTTTCTTACAAAAAGCTTAAAATCTTTTGAAATAAATGATAACCCGAATGTGATCAACAGATCCGGAACCAATTCTTCGGCATTTTTGCCGCCCAAAAACAGGTCATGATTTCGTATAATCCTAAGTCCTGAAACATTGGCAATGCTGTCTGCCAGTACAGGGATATCCCACTCTTCCGAAATCTTGTTCAGCACCTCGCTGAGCTCATGATCTGGTATATTCTGGCCCGCCGCGATTAATATTCTGGGATATTCTTCAAACTCATCCAGGAGTGCTTTCCAAACATCGGGCGAAAGGACTTTCTCAGCCGGCTGACGCGCTATAATTTTGAGGTTAGCAGAAGGGATCATCTCATCCCCTGCTGCGGGATAAAATGGCTCTCTGATCGGAACATTGATGTGCACGGGCCCCATTGGAACTATTGCAGCAAGCATTACCGCTTCATTTGATATTCTATTGATCGCCCATTTTACGTCCGCATGACTGTAATCGGCAGAAAACTCGAATGATCGCTTGATGTGCTTACCAAAAATTTCAGATTGATAGATGGTTTGCCCATCATACTGATGCAGCCATTCCTTCGGCCGGTCAGCGGAAATAACGACCAGCGGGATTTGCTGAAAAAACGCCTCAGCAACCGCCGGAGCAAAGTTATATACTGCACTTCCGGACGTACAGATCAATACCACGGGAACGCCCGTTTGCTGCGCTATTCCGAGCCCTATGAAGCCCGCCGAGCGCTCATCCATACACACATGTATCGTGAACCGCCCATAGCGTGTGAAAGCCAGGGTAAGCGCAGCACTGCGCGAGCCCGGAGAAACTACAACATGTCTCACGCCCTGCGCATAGCAAATGGCGGCAAGATCTACCAAAGGTTGTAAAATGGCCATATGTAAATGAAAATAGCCTCAATGAAGAGGCTATTTAATTAATTCTGAATCAAATTGCTGGTTAACTGCAACATACACTGCTGAAATTACCCCAAATAAGTTTTCAACGCTTTGCTTCTTGATACGTGACGAAGTCTTCTGATCGCTTTTTCCTTGATCTGACGAACGCGTTCACGAGTCAGGTTAAACTTCTCTCCGATCTCTTCCAGTGTCATCGCATGCTCGCCATTCAGGCCAAAATACAATGCGATAACATCTGCTTCACGCTGTGTCAATGTGCACAGCGCACGCTGAACTTCTTTACGCAACGATTCATTCACCAAACCGGAATCAGGCTTGTCTTCCAAATCGTTCTCCAATACGTCCAAAAGGCTGTTTTCCTCACCTTGAACAAATGGCGCATCCATAGAAACATGGCGGCCGGAGATTTTCATGGTGTCAACAACTTCGGAAGAAGAAATTTCAAGCACTTCTGCCAATTCTTCTGGTGATGGCTCACGCTCGAAACGCTGCTCTAGTTCTGAAAAAGTCTTTGATATTTTATTTAAAGAACCTACACGGTTGAGGGGTAAACGTACAATCCTCGACTGCTCTGCAAGTGCTTGCAGAATAGACTGACGAATCCACCAAACTGCGTAGGAAATGAATTTAAAACCTCTTGTTTCATCAAAACGCTGAGCAGCTTTAATCAAACCCAAGTTACCTTCATTGATCAAGTCGCCCAACGATAAGCCCTGATTTTGGTATTGCTTCGCCACAGACACAACAAAGCGAAGATTCGCCTTGGTAAGTCTTTCCAAAGCAAGCTGGTCACCATCCCTTATTTTTTGAGCTAACGTCACTTCCTCGTCCGGCGTCAACAAATCCACCTTCCCGATTTCTTGCAAATACTTGTCTAACGACTGACTCTCACGGTTGGTAATTTGCTTACTGATCTTTAGCTGTCTCATCTATCTTTTATTAATTTTATATATAACGACATTAAATATTGCCCCTGTTACCAAAAACACTATTTTAATCATTTTTGTTCTCTGGCTTCGGCAGCAACACTTTGCGGGACAGACGGTATTTACCGGTCTTCTTATCAATCTCAACCAATTTAACCTGAACTTCCTCTCCTACTTCAAGCACGCCGTCCATTTTTTCAAGACGTTCCCACTTGATTTCGGAAATGTGAAGCAAGCCGTCTTTTCCTGGCAAGAACTCAACAAATGCTCCAAATGGCATAATTGACTTCACTTTTCCAGAATAAACCTCACCGATTTCCGGCACCAGGATGATTCCTTTAATACGGGCAACAGCTTTATCCATCGAAGTCTTATCAGCAGAGAATATACTTACAAATCCTGCTCCATCTTTTTCTTCGATAGAAACCGTAGCACCAGATTCTTTCTGAATATCCTGAACAACCTTACCACCAGGCCCGATTACAGCTCCGATCATCTCACGGTCAATCTTGATAACGACAGCGCGTGGCGTGTGTGGTTTAAGATCCGCACGGCTTTCTGTCATGGTCTTGTTCATTTCACCCAGAATGTGCAATCTGCCTGCTTTCGCCTGCATAAGCGCCTCTGTGAGCACTTCAAAAGAAAGACCATTCACTTTCATGTCCATCTGGCATGCCGTGATCCCTTTTTCAGTTCCTGTTACTTTGAAATCCATATCTCCCAGGTGATCTTCATCACCCAAAATGTCAGAAAGAACTGCATATTTGCCCGTTTTCTCATCCGAGATCAAGCCCATAGCAATTCCTGACACAGGCGCTTTGATCTTCAAACCTGAATCCATCAATGCAAGAGATCCTGCGCAAACAGTTGCCATAGATGACGAACCGTTTGATTCAAGAATGTCGGAAACGATACGGATTGTGTATGGGTTGTCCTCCGCTACGGGCAATACTTTTTTCAATGCACGCAAAGCCAGGTTACCATGACCAACCTCACGACGGCCAGGGCCACGATTTGGCTTTACTTCACCCGTAGAAAATCCAGGGAAGTTATAATGCAGCATGAATTTGCTGTAACCGTATTTCATCGGCGTATCAACAATCTGCTCATCATTTTTCGTACCCAACGTAACAGTTGTCAAAGACTGCGTTTCTCCTCTTGTAAACAAAGCAGAACCGTGTGCATTTGGCAAAAAGTCAACTTCGGAAGCGATAGGACGAACTTCGTCCAGTTTACGACCATCCAGACGGATCCTTTCGTCCAAAACCAGGCGACGTGATGCTTCCCAAACGAGGTCATTGAAATAACGTTTTGCAAGCGATTTGTCAAAGCCTTCTTCATCTTCCGGGATGGAAGCCGCGAATTCTTCCCAAACTGCCTTGAAACCGTCTTTTCTAACCGTTTTGTTGGTAGAGCCCAATTGGGTTACCGCATATATTTTATCGTAAGCAAATGCTCTTAAACGTGCTTCCAAAGCTTCGTCAGCTGCATCGCCTACATATTCTCTCTTTTCTGTTTTGCCAACTGCCGCTTCAAATTCTTTCAAAGCAAGGCATTGTTGCTTAATGACTTCGTGTGCCACTTTCAAAGCTTCCACCACTTCTTCTTCGGAAACTTCGCTCATTTCACCTTCCACCATCGCGATGTCATTGTAAGTCGCACCGACCATCAATTCCAATGTAGCACGTTCCAGATCTGCTGAACCTGGATTAACGACATATTGTCCATCGATTTTCGCAACACGAACTTCTGAAACTGGTCCGCCAAAAGGAATATCAGATGCTGCAAGCGCAGCAGAAGCTGCTAATGCTGCCAATGCATCTGGTAACGCGGTTGCGTCAGCAGACATCAGCAGAATGTTAACCTGAACTTCTGCGTGATAATCATCTGGAAATAACGGGCGCAAAACGCGGTCAACCAGGCGGCTTGTTAAAACTTCCGGATCCGAAAGCTTGCCTTCGCGACGTTGGAAGCTGCCCGGAATTCGTCCCGCAGAAGCGAATTTTTCTTGATAATCAACCGATAACGGCAAGAAGTCAAGACCTTCCTTAATATCTTTATTAGCTACAACTGTCGCAAGTAACATGGTGTTACCCAAACGAACTACAACCGAACCGTCGGCTTGCTTTGCTAATTTTCCTGTTTCAATGGTGATTTCCCTTCCGTCTGGCAAGGGTATAGTCTTCGTAACTATATTAAAGAGCATAAAAAGATGTTTTTTGTAGCTGCGAAACGCCATCCTGACGTTCCAAATGTTTGTTAATTCCGCAAAAAATCAGGGAACTTTCATGTTGATGAAGTTCCCTGATTTTCAAATTACTTACGTATGTTCAATTCGGCAATAATCGCACGGTAGCGATTAATGTCTTTTTTGTACAGATAATCCAACAATCTACGGCGCTTTCCTACCATTTTAAGAAGACCAAGTCTTGTATCGTTATCCTTTTTGTGCGTTTTTAAGTGCTCGTTCAAATAATTGATACGGTACGTAAATAAAGCAATTTGTGATTCAGCAGATCCTGTGTCTCCGCCCTCTTTCTTGAAACCCTTTGATTCGAAGATCTCTGTCTTCTTTTCCGCGGTTAAATACATAATTGTAACAACAGATTAATTATTTTCAACTTTTTACAGCACCCTGCCGTAAATAAGGTCGCAAAATTACGATTTTTGACCCGAATTAAAAAATGTAATTTTACTATGATTGAATAAGCTGACTTTTTCCAAATCTACTTGCCCATTTTTCTTTTATTCTTTTGATCAACATGATGTAGACATCTTTTTCGAATAACCGCGAGTCACTTCTGGCGCGGTCGATGAAATACAAGCCGGTCAAAAACAAAACCGTATTGGCCATCCAGGCCCCCACAGGCACAACCAGCATGCCTTCTTTCACCCATTTATCACCCTGGTTTGTCAATACATAAAGCAGGATAAAGAAAATAATCGACACCAGGACCGGCACCCCAAACCCACCTTTTTTAATGATTGCACCCAGCGGCGCACCGATCAGGAACATGATCAGGCACGACAATGCATTGGTGTATTTATGGTGTTTTTCCAATTCATACTTCGTTGCATCCTTCAACTTTGTCTGCAAGTAATCCTTCTGTGATTTTGTGTAGCTCAACATGCTGTTTGCTGCACTTTTTGTATTCATGAGGATTTCCTTTTTCAAGCTGTCCGACACGGGCTTAACTAGCAAAGAATCAATCCAGGGGCCTTTTTTTAATGTTTTGTCCGTTCCTTCACGGTAATTATAAGAGTAATATTGCTGGCTTCCTGCCACCAGGTTTTTCCGAGTTTCGTTATACGAGCTGCGAAGCGAATCTGCGGTTGAAGTAAGGTCGCTGATATTCTTCATAAACTCGTGATATTTGAATTGCCCTTCATCTGTTCTCTTCATGCCAAAAGACGAAAGGCTCTCTGTTAAGCGGAAATGCTTGAATGAATTTCGGCTGAAATTGGAGTAATTCGGTACGCTGCTCCCGCCTATCGGTGAAGAGATATACGCAGGCCGGGCGCTGCCTGAATTCACCTCATCCGTGTAACGCGTGCCATTATAAAGTTCGATCACCAGATAACGATTATCGTTTATCGAATACATGCGGCCGGAGTCTGCGAGGATAATTTCTGTGTTGCCAACTTCATAGGATCGGTTACTATGCTTGTAGATCACCATTCCTTTCAGCTTGCCGTTTTCTTCCTTCTTATCCACTTTAATACTGAATCCGGGCAGATCATTGTAGAAAATCCCTTCCTTAATCTTTAATGTTGCCTTCGTCGTTTTAATGTCGTATAAAAGACTGTAACCCTTTAAGTTAGCCCAGGGAGAAACACGGTCATTGAAATAAAAGGAAAACACACTGACTGCCACAGCAACAATAAAAAGTGGCGCCATAGCCCGCACGACCGATATTCCGGCACTTTTGATAGCCGTCAGCTCGAAGAATTCGCCAAGGTTTCCAAAAGCCATCAGGGACGACAGCAGCATGGCAAGGGGAAGCGCGGTAGGAACGGTTATGAGGCTGAAAAAGAAGAATAATTGCGCATAATCCGTGATTCCGAGGTCTTTTGAAACAAAATCATCAATGTAGAAAATCATGATCCGCATCAGGAAGACAAAGACCACGACGGACATTGTTATTACAAATGGCCCCCAAAAGGACATTAATATAAGCTTATCAAGCTTTTTCATCAACTGCCTACTATATCTTTTAAATTATCAATGAACCCATCCCATAATGAAGCAAGCTCACGTTCATCGCGGTTTGCAGAGTAATCCGTAACGCGCAGGAAGGTTGTCTGGGTTAACTCGCTTACTTCAAGTTTTAGTTCCACGTGATTGTTGTCCAGGTTATCGTCACTTGTATTTTCAAAATCAAATCTTACTGCTTTATTGATTCTCAAACCTGTTTGTCTGGCAATGTGGCTGTCTCCGTCCCACTGGAAATCAAATCGGTGATCGGGCAGTACAGTGACTTTTTCAGCAAACCATTGTTCCAGTCCCGAGGGCGTCGATATATATGGAAAGAGTACTTTTGGTGAGGAGCGCAATTCAAATTCAGTAATAAATTTATATTTTTCCATATGAACTAAAATTAAAAAGGGTTAACCACAACAGTACCGCCTTATATGCTGATTTTAAAAGTTGTAATATAGCATAATTCAACAATAAATGTCATCAAAGTTAATTTTTGCTCTTTTACTCTAACGGAAATTTAGCTTTAAAATTGAAAAAACGGGTTGGAGTTTAATTTTATTTAACATACTTTTGCACCACAATAACACGGCGGGGTAGCTCAGATGGTTAGAGCGTAGGATTCATAACCCTAAGGTCGGCAGTTCGATCCTGCTCCCCGCTACCAAGTTTCAGACATCCCGACGGATGTCTTTTTTATTGCCCCTGCTTCATTCTTTGGCATCCAACGAGAATTAAATTCTCGGATTTTCGGTTTGCCTTTATAGTCAATCGCTGATTCGCCTCTTATTCACCATGAAATTATTAATACAATACCTTAGCCGGTACAAAGCCCTTATTTTCCTGGCGCTTGTACTAGCCGCCATCAATCAGGTATTTTCACTCCTGAACCCCTACATTCTCGGTAATTACCTGATCGATCCTTACGCCAACAAAGCACAGTATTACCGCGATAATGGCCTGGACGACGCATTTTACAAAGGTGTGCTCATCGGTTTGCTCATGATCATCGGCGTGGCCATGGTTTCCCGCATTGCCAAAGCATTTCAGGATTATGTAGTCAATGTTGTGATCCAGAAATTTGGCGCAAGCCTGTATACAGACGGGCTACGCCACGCATTGCGCCTACCCTTCCAGGATTTTGAAGACCAGCGCAGTGGCGAAACGCTTTCGGTGCTTCAAAAAGTAAGGGCCGATTGTGAAAAGTTCATCACCAGTTTTGTTAATGTGCTCTTTTCCACATTAGTAGGCATCGTTTTCGTCGTCATTGTTGCATTCAAACTTAGCCCGTCATTGCCGCTTATCTATCTTGTCGGGTCTGTGGTCCTGGCCATACTGACGAGCGTTCTGAGCCGGAAAATTAAGATTATTCAAAAGAACATTGTTAAAGAAACCACCGCGCTGGCAGGCTCCACAACCGAATCCCTTAGAAATATTGAGCTCGTTAAAAGTCTTGGTTTAACCCAGCAGGAAATCACCCGCCTTAACACGACCACATTCAAAATCCTGAAACTGGAACTCAGAAAGGTCAAAAGCATTCGCTCAATCAGCTTTATACAAGGCACGTTCGTGAACTTCCTTCAACAATGTATCATGTTCGCGCTGTTGTTTTTTGTGTTTAAAGACCGCATTACCGTTGGTCAGATGATGATGATGCAGTTTTATTCCTTCTTCATTTTCGGGCCGTTACAGGAATTGGGCAATGTGATCCTCTCCTACCGCGAAGCCGAGGCGTCGCTGAATAACTTGCAGACGTTATTGGCAAGGCCTGTTGAGCATAAGCCATCCAATCCCGAGGTTATTACAGACATTGAAGACCTGCGATTTGATCATGTCATGTTTCAGCATCAATCTGCGAACAGGCCCGCGCTGGAAGACATTTCCTTTGAAGTAAAACGGGGTGAAACCATTGCATTCGTGGGGCCATCCGGTTCCGGGAAAACGACATTGGTGAAATTGCTTGTGGGCCTTTACCATCCGATCACTGGCTCTGTTTATTACAACGGCGTCAACGGGAACAGCATTGATTTTGATGAAATCCGAAATAAAATAGGCTTTGTAACGCAGGATACGCAGCTTTTCTCGGGAACGATCAAAGAAAACCTGCTTTTCGTCAATCCCGATGCTACGGATGAAATGATCAATGACGTGTTGCTGAAAGCGGCTTGTTATAACCTACTGTCACGGGCCGAAAACGGGATAGATACGGTCATTGGCGAAGGCGGACTGAAACTTTCTGGTGGTGAACGTCAGCGTTTATCCATTGCACGTGCGTTGCTGCGCGTGCCGCATCTCATCATTTTCGACGAAGCCACTTCTGCTTTGGATTCCTTAACGGAAGAAGAAATTTCGAACACCATCCGCAACATTACCGACCAGCGTCAGCACATTACTGTAATGATTGCGCACCGCCTGTCGACCATTATGCACGCCGACCGGATTTACGTTCTCGAAAAAGGCAACATTGTAGAAACCGGAAGTCATCATGCTTTGCTGGATGAAAAAGGTTTGTACTACGCCATGTGGCGCCAGCAAATTGGCGAGCGTAAAGATGAGACCGTTTTATCTTAATTCACCAGTGCTTAAAAGCTAGCAAGAATCAGGTTTTTCATTGGTCTGATGATGAATATTTTTGTCCTGTTAATAGCAGGCAAATCATAGAAATCAGACTGATGAAAGACATTGAAACATTAGATTGGCAACACGTTACCGAAAATCTTCACACCAAAGGCTATGGTTTAATAGAGCAAGTCCTTTCGACTGCGGAATGTGATCAACTCATTGCATCTTACAATGAATCAGCACATTACCGCAAAACGATTGCCATGGAGCGTTATCGGTTTGGGCTGGGTGAATACAAGTATTTCCAATATCCTTTGCCGGACATTATCCAGCATCTTCGCGAAAGCTTTTATCCAAAACTTGCACCGGTTGCCAACAAATGGATGCAGGTCCTCAATATAAACCAACATTATCCCGCAGCTTTTCAGGAATTCCAAACACAATGTCATGAAAAGCAGCAAACCAAACCCACGGTCCTGATCCTAAAATATGGGGAAGGCGGCCATAATACGCTGCATCAGGACTTGTATGGCGATCTTTTCTTCCCTATTCAACTTGTCATTTTCCTGAGCGAACCTGGTAAAGATTACGAAGGGGGCGAATTTGTGCTCACACAGCAAACACCCCGTGCGCAATCAAAAGCCATTGTTTTAAATCCAAAAAAAGGTGATATCCTGCTTTTTACAACCAATTTCAAACCTGTAAAAGGAACGAAAGGTTATTATCGGGTCAATATGAAGCACGGCGTGAGCGAGGTTCGGTCTGGAAGCCGCTACACATTAGGAATCATTTTTCACGATGCATTAAGCTGACACAATGATCAAACATGCAGACATTGGTTCGCCCTCTTTCACGACAAGCAGAAAGTTGAAACAAATGATTGATGATCAATGGGTAAAATACGGCGGGAATGCGAAACTCAAAATTTACGGAACTTTGCAATGCGCTTCGGGTAAGCGCATGAAAGCGATGAATCGGGTATTTTTCAGTTCTGAACAGGAAGCTGTTGCACACGGATTTCGGCCCTGCGGACATTGCATGCGCGATGCTTATCTGAAATGGAAAACCAGAAAGGAAATTATTCCAAAACCTTGACAGTGAGGCTTCGCCAGAGATAGAAAACCAGATAACTCTCCCAACCGGCAAACTGTTGGAAAAGCGCCTCGATCTTGCCTGTTTCGCTCCTATCCTGAATAATGTTGTGATTGGCAAGGGCATTTAACAATCCGATATCCCCGTGGGGAATCCCGCCCGGTTCTTGCAGCGATTTCATCAAAACATAATTAGCCGTCCAGACACCGATTCCCTTATGATCCGTTAATGCCTTTTTACGGGCGGCGAAGTCGGGCAATGCGCGTAATGCTTCCTTATCGATGCTGCCGCTGGCAAATGCTTTTGCGATGCCAATCACGTAATCCGATTTCTGTTTCGAAAACTGCATTTCTTTCAACAGATCCGGATCGGCCGCAGCGAGCACTTCCGGTTCGGGAAAAACATAGTAAGAATCATTTCCGTGGTCAATGCGCTTACCATAATGTTCCACCAGCCTGCGCTTCACTTTGTATGCAAAGGACAAATTGATCTGCTGCCCGATAATGCACCAGCAAATGGCTTCAAAAAGATTGGAAATGCCGATAAGCCGCAAACCTTTATAACTTTCAGCCATGTAGGCAATGCGCCCGTCGGCTTTCAGCAGGTCATAAAACGGCTGAATGTTCGTGCCCATATCAAACCATTCCCGCACATAATCGATCAGATACGCTTTATTTTCTTGCGTTGGCTGACCTTCTATAATGTCGAGTTCCAGAAATCCTGCGTGTTCTTTGATCGAAACCAACAGCATTTCTCCCCCTATTTCCAGTGCTTTAAAAATTGTGTCGCCTTTGATAATATGCAGACAATCGTCATAGTTCCGGTTAAGGAACCACAAACATTCCTCAAAACTAAAAAGCGCCGGAATCGGGATCAGGACCTTATTTTCACTATTCATTTACCAAATGTACCGCAGTCAAAAACAAGCCAAAACCCGTTTCTTGCTGCATCATGGATGTTAATGCACAATTTTGAAAACCAATTCTTTCAGCAGCTCACCTTCCGGAATGCTCACACCATCGAGTCCTTTAAGCCTGGCGTCACATTCACGCAGATAATGGATGATATTGGCCACTTTGGGAAGCGGATAATTACGGATAGCCAGCAGATAATCCTTCACAAAATAAGGGTTTACACCGAGTTCAGTAGCAAGCCCTTTTTCTGTTTTGTCCTTGCTGGCGTGCGCTAACAGCACTTTTGTATAAAATCCAAAAAGAATGATCAGGATCGGAGCAAGCGGGTTATCTTTCGAATTCGCAGAGAAATAAGTGGCGATCTGATTGGCCTTCATCACGTCGCGGGTCATCAATGCTTTCTGAAATTCAAATACATTATATTCTTTGCTGATCCCCACAAACCTTTCAATGGCCGACGCATCAATTCCTTCATCCACACGTAAATTGACCATTATTTTCCTGATCTCATTCGACAACCGTTTCAGATCGTTACCAATATTATCCACCAACATCTGCACGGCTTTCGGACTGATTTTCACGCCTTCATGCTGACAAAAAGAAGTGACCCATTCCGGTAACTTGTTGTCATACATCTTTTTAGACTGCACAACTACGCCATTGGTATTGATGGACTTAATAAAGGTTTTGCGCTCGTCGGCATTGGCATGAAAACAAAAAACCAGCACGGTGCTGTTCAGTGGATTTGCAGCATAATCTTCCAATCGGGCCTGTTGCTCCTTCTGCTCGATCCCGCCCAGCTTATTGGCATCTTTAACCAGGATCAACTGCCTCTCGGCCATAAATGGAAAACGTCGGGCATAACTGAGCACGCCGGCCATATCCGTGTCTTTTCCATACAATACAAACTGGTTGAAGCCTTTTTCCGAATCAGCTACAACACGCTTTTCAAGTTCCTCTGCAATGGAATCGATATAAAAAGGCTCATCGCCGTGCAGAAAGTATATGGGCCTGAATTTCTTACTTCTGATCTCTTTAAGAACAATATCCGGTGTTTGGGCCATTGGGGATGCCGGTAAGCAATAATGTTAATGTGTTAATATAAACTCTTCGGACGCTTTTTGAAGTTCCGGGAAGAAGCTGAAAAATTTGTCGCGGTAAAATTCTTCATTTTCGCGCAATTCCAACATTGCATTGCGCAGCGGAGCCAGGTAAGTTGCCCGTCGTGACATGCGGTAAAAAGTGAGGTCCACACCTTCCAATGTTGCGTAACTTGTAAGCCAGTCTTCGCGCCGCATAGCGTCCACCATCCGCGTCATATCTGCGGGTATGAAGCGCCCATTGTCCTGAATGAGTGCGTACATGTCACGTGCGTAAGTGAAAAGCGGTTCGGGCCGGAACTGGTCGAAATGTTTGGCAAGGAAATAATCAAAATAAATGTCCATCACGATGCCAGCCAACTTTCCCTGCGACAAAGCAGCTCTGTGTGTCGCTTCGCGAACGATTTCATGCTGATCTGTAAAAAAATCAATGAACCGGTGGAGCTTCAACCCAGTGACAAAGTCGGGGTCCCAGGTTACCGTTTTTTCGTCGGTCAGCCGGCCCTTTATGAAATCGCCCACATAATTGCCCATGATCACGCCTTCCTTATTTCCAGACAGCAAAATGTGTGCTAAAAAATTCATCTAAATGACATTTTGGCAAATTTGCCGTACGTTTGTTTTCGCTACTCCTCTTGGAACAATTTTTTACAACAACAATTATTTTAATCAAACTAGCAAATGAAAGTCGAAAAAAATAACGTGATAGCGTTAACATACAGCCTGAGAATTCCTGATACAGATGGTGAAACGGATGTCGTGGAAGTAGTGACAGAAGAAGATCCAATGTACTTCATTCAAGGCATCAGCGGGCTTCCCGAGGGTTTTGAAAACCAGATCGAAGGGCTCGTTGCAGGTGATATTTTCGAATTTACCGTGGCACCGGAAGAAGGTTACGGTGAGTTTGACGAAGAAGCAATTGTTGAATTGCCAAAGGCGGTTTTCCAAATGGAGGACGTTAACCAGGACGAATTATTGCAGATCGGTAACATCATTCCAATGACCAATGAGGACGGCGAGCGCATGCACGGACAAGTTGTTGAAATCAAAGACGACGTGGTTGTCATGAATTTCAACCATCCGTTGGCAGGAAAAGAAATGCATTTCAAAGGGCAGATCATTTCAATCCGGCCGGCGACAGCAGAAGAAATCAGCCACGGGCATGTGCATGGAGCAGGTGGCGTGCACCATCATTGATAATGTTGAATTTTGAATGAGTGAATGAGTGAATGTTATATTCTATTCACTCATTCACTCATTCACTCATTCACTCATTACATACTGCTCCACCTCCACGCCGAAGCGTTTTAAAAACTCCACTCCCTCTTCAATCGCGATTCCCTTGTAGGCTGCGTAGGAATGCAGGAAAATTACTTTTTTGATTTTCATTGTATAAATCACCCTGGCGCAGGCAATGCACGGCGCTAAGGTTACGAAAAGCGTCGACCCTTCGATATTTGAGCCATTTTTTACGGCAAATAAAATAGCATTCTGTTCCGCGTGTAAGGCCAGCGAGCAGCTTCCTTTGGCGTCTCTCGGACAGCCTACTTCCGGAAATTCTTCGTCACAATTATGCGTTCCGGCGGGAGGGCCGTTATAACCAATAGAAATAATACGCGTGTCTTTCGTTAATACCGCACCCACCTGTGCTTTGATACAATGTGAACGCAGCGCCAGATTTTTTGCTAATTCCATGTAGATATCATCAAATTTCGGGCGCAAATTCGTTGTAGGTAAAGTCATTCGTTTCTTCAATAATTTTTATACAAACTTATCGAATTGAAAACGGGATTCAACACAAGATTTTGAAGTATGATCAGAAGTTTTTTGCTGGCTCTTTTAATGGTTTCAACATTCCTGCCCGCTTTTTCACAGCAGGAGAAGGTTGTATTGAAGCTTGCACAGGATCCGGCATCATTGCTTAAAACTTATAAATTTTTCATTCAGGAAGTTGAAGATCAACGCATTATTCCCGGTGCAGGTTTAGGAAAAGTGGTTTTATTTGGAAAAGATGTTCCCGCAATGTTGCCGGGGAAAGCAGAGAAAGAACTTTTCACATATTGGTCTTTTGCCGCGCCTAAAAAAGAGCAGACTTACCTGCCGCTTTATATCAGCATTAAAGATCTTTCGCTGAATGAAAAGCGGGTCGCACCTAATAAAGTGACGGGCGAAGTGAAGCTTTCGGTCAAATTTCGCTGGTACAGGAATATGCAGCCGGTAGAGTTGACCAGTTACCAGACCGCCGCCAATTACACCCGACCGGAGAGGGAATATGATTATGAAAAGCTTGTGAAACAGCTTCTGGATCAATCGTTGGCACATTTTCAAAAATGGATGAGCTTAAATGCAGGAAAAAATCCTGCGCTGGCTAGGGATATTCAATTGGTTTTTAAGGAAATCGTGAACAATGATCCGGATACGGTTTTTTATTCACCTAAAAGACCGCTGATCTGGGACGATTTCAAAGTACGGAATGCCAGGCCCGGCAGCCGATTCGCGGCGGCAGTATTTACCAGTTTTGGCTATGAAGGCCGGTCTTACCCCAAGGACGACGATCTTGTGGTTGAAATAGGTCTGAAAACTTTCATGGTAAAAAGCATGTCCTGGGGGCGGCCCGAATCCAGAAATGCAAGCACTTTGCGGCACGAGCAGATTCATTTTGACATTACGAGGCTTGTAGTCGAGAAATTCAAAGCGCGATTGCTTAAAGCCGATCTGACCATTGAAGATTATGACAGCGAAATTCAATATCAGTTTTTGGAAGCTTTCCGTGAAATGAATACGGATCAGGAACGCTATGATGGTGAAACGGGTCACGGCCTGAATGCCGGCGCACAAGCCGAATGGGACCGGAAAATCGCCCGCGAAATCTCAGCTGTTTACGCTGTCCAATAATGCGTTATATTGATTACTTCGCTGTAATGAACACAGTTTCCCCTATCTCGTGACTTGTTGCGTAAGTTTTAATATAAAAATTGTAGGCATCGACATCCTCTCGAAATGCCTTGTCAGACACAACATAAAGCGAACTCCCCTGCTTGAAACTTACAACCTGATGCTTGGGAACCGAATGCACCACCATCTGGTCTGACAGGCGAATCTGAATGCTTCTGGAAACTGAATAAGTGGCAAAAATGATCACTAAGAGATAGGAAAATTTGAGATATTGATATGTCCTGGAATGATAGGCATACCAAATCGTGAAGAGTAGCGCATACAGTAAAGCCACTTCAACTTTATCCAAATTCAGGTTTTCCAACAAATAACCCGGTAATGATTTGGGAACAGACACTGCAATATTGGTTAAATATGCAGATAGCCAAACCACCTTATTAACAATCAGTTGCAGCCAGAAAACATGCAGTGTGGATAATAGCAACAGGACTAATGCAGCCGGTAACAACACATTCGTGAAGGCAATCACAAATGGAGTGACCAACCAGAAATAACTGGGAAATTGATGAAAATAAAACAGGCTCAGCGGAAAGGTTGCAAGCTGCGCTGCGAAAGACAATGCTGAAATCTGCCAGACAAACTTCAATAATTTATTGGCCGGAGTAAAAACGCTGTTAAGTGGCTCATACAGAAAAAAAATCCCGCTCATAGCAAGATAAGAAAGTTGAAACCCAACATCGTAAAGTGCAGCAGGATCGACGAGCAAAATAAGCAAAGCCGAAAAAGCAAGCGTATTCATAGCATTGTGCTTTCGGCTAAATACTTCGGCCACAACGAAAACAATGCACATAAGCGTTGCACGCTGAACCGAAGGTGGTAAACCGGTAACCAACGCATAGAAACCTAATAAGGCAATTATCAGTGTCAGGTAAAGCATTTTGCCCAGCGGCCAACGCTTCATCCAGCCCAACAAATAGGTTATGACCAGGAATATAATGGCTACATGCATGCCTGAAACGGACAAGATATGCACAGTTCCCGAAGTCGTATAATCACTGACCTGATCTGATCGCAAATCATCTCGCCTGCCGAGTAACATGGCTTTGATCAATCCATAGGCAGCATCGTCGTCCACATTTGCCTTTAGCACATCAGCCGCCCATTTTGAAATGCCAGTGCTCCATTGTTTGAGAAAAAAGGCGTGATCCGCAGCAGGAATCAACTGGAAAGAACGCCCATCCAGATAATCCGTCCAAACTATTCCCTTGTTTCTCAGATAGCCGCGATAGTCGAACTGCATGGGGTTTGCTGCTGCCATAGGGCGTTCTAACGTGCCATTAACAATTAGCCTGTTTCCCGGCCCCGGAATAATGGCAACTTCCTGGTTAATGCTGATCAATGCTTTCAAATCAACATTGACCCACTTTTCCGGGGTTCTAATGCGGGTAATTCGGGCTTCATAGCGGATCGATTTGCTGCGCTTTTCAGGTAAGGTTTTGATATCTGCTTCGTACGCAGAGTAGCTTACATCAGTTAATGCAGTAATGTTCGCATCATTACTTTTCTCGAGGCTCGTCATTGTAAACGCGCCCAGGGAGACCATAAATAGCGAAAATGTTATTCCAAATGCTGCTTTAAGACTTTTGGAATACAAAATAAAACAAACCGTGAGAAGCAATGCAGACAGCAAGACGAGCAATGTTGTCGACTGGTCGGAAGCGGGGATAATTTCGCTCAACAAAATACCGGCTATATAAAACAAAACGACGCCGACAAATGGTGAACGTGGCAGCATATTAACGAACTATGAACCGTTTAGTGACCGTTTGTCCGCCAGACGAAACTTTGTAGTAATACAATCCGCTGGGAAATTTGCTGACTTCCAGATAACTCATGTTGGTAGCCCCGGAAATCATGCGCTGACCACGCTGATTAATAATTTCAACTGTGAAAAGCTGGAAATTAGGCGTAAAAACATTGGCTGTTAAAGTCTCGCTCACGGGATTCGGATATAACTCTACAAGCAGATCCTCGCCGGTAATTTTTGAATATTCTACCAATTTAGCGCGCCTTGGGCTCAGTTCGAGCACTGCGTGCATCCGCTCTTTCTGGTCGTTGGTAAAAACACTCATACAAACGTCGGGGGAATAATCCATGTAATTCTCGATCATATTCCGCGTCTTCACCCCACGACATTCCGAGAACACCGGCGTGCAGGAAACGTCGGTTGTTTCATTTTTGGTGAAAGCTGTTGGCGTATCCTCACAATGATCGGTTCCGCAATTTCTATCGCCCCAGATGTGGATCAGCCCAAGCCAGTGACCGACTTCATGCGTAGTTGTGCGGCCGAGATTGTAAACCGAACTCGTAATGGCAGGTGAATTCCTTCCGAAATAACGGAAATCAATGATCACACCATCAGTTAAAGATCGCAAGGCTTCATCCTCGGCTGTGGATAATCCGGCGGTAAGGTCATTAAGCTCGGTCACGACCGGAAACTGGGATGTTCCCAGATAGCGGTCGGATAACCGGCAGACCCAAATGTTGAGGTAACGGTTCGTAAGCCATGCGGGAGAAATTTCGGCAAGCTGGTCGGCATCCGTAATGGGGCTAAACTGCTCTTTCTCATTAAATGTGCGAACAATGGTCACCAGCTTGAACCGAATCCCTGTGTCGACACCCAATGAATCTGTATAAAAACCTTTATAACCTGATGCATTGCCATAATCCTCATTCAAAACGTCGATCTGATTTTGGATCTGGGCATCCGTAATGTTTGCATTTCCTTGCCCACCAACTGTCTTATCTTCCTTACTATGCACCACGTGCACCACAACCGGGATGGTTATAATCTCATCCGCATTTGTCCGCAGTGATGTTTTGTTTGCTTTAATGCGCTTTTGAATGGCTTCCTCCGACTTCAACCGAAGATTTTGTAAAGCCGGATACCTGGAAATTGTCAACGCATCCAGTTCGGTGCTGGCGCAGCGGTTGAGCAGCGCGTCGCTGTCCTGCGCCAGCACGAACGTTTTTGAAATAACAATTAATAAAAAGGTTAGCAGACGCTTACTGCTCAGATTTGTCATAAGCTGCCAGAATATCTTTTACCAAACGGTGTCTTACCACATCGGATCCGTCCAGTTCCACAAAACTGATCCCTTTGATCCCTTTCAGCACTGTTAATGAGTCTATTAACCCCGATTTAAGATTTTTAGGCAAATCGATCTGGGATTTGTCACCGGTAATGATGGCTTTTGAACTTGGTCCCATCCTGGTCAGGAACATTTTCATCTGCATGGGTGTCGTATTCTGGGCCTCGTCCAGCAAAATGAATGCATTGTTCAATGTTCGGCCGCGCATATAGGCCAGCGGGGCAATTTCGATCACGCGGCTTTCCAGATACAGTTTCAGTTTTTCCGGCGCAATCATATCGTCCAGCGCGTCATAGATCGGGCGCAGATACGGATCGATCTTTTCTTTTAGATCCCCTGGCAAAAATCCCAGGTTTTCTCCGGCCTCAACAGCGGGACGTGTTATAATGATCTTCCTTACTTCCTTGTTTTTCAAAGCGCGCACGGCAATAGCAACCGCAGTGTACGTTTTTCCTGTTCCAGCCGGCCCTACTGCAAACACGAGATCAAATTTCTCTGCCTGCTCCACCAGCAACTTCTGGTTCGGTGTTTTGGCTTTGACGACCAGCCCTTTGTTGCCATAAATGATCACATCCGCATCATCTTCCGCACTGGCAACGGGTGCCTTTACAACTCCATTTAAATAACCCTTGACATTGTCATTCGTAACCTTGCCGTACTTTTGGTAATGAGCTATTAATGAATCCATTACGTCAGTGATACGGATAATTTCCGGGGCGGTGCCCTGAATGCGGATCTCGTTTCCGCGTGAAATAATTTTGCTTCCAGGGAAAGCGGCTGCAACTTCCTTGATATTCGCATTGTGAATACCCAAAAAATCAACCATTGAAACGTCCTCGAGCGTGATGATTTTTTCCAGCAAATGAATTAAAGTTTAGTGTTTCTCTATTTGATCTAAAATTTAGTAATAATAACCAACAATTGTAAAACAAAAGCTGAGAATTACAATTATCCTGACAGATTTAAAGCCGAATGTTTAGCATATTTTGATCAACTGTTTCATTATCAGAGCCGGACAAAATGATGCGTTTTTCGAAAAAAAATAAATGAATGAACTTAACCTTCCTTTCTTTCTTACACGTCCCGCTTTCCTTAACTTTGTGTTAACATGGAAAACGACAAGGCATCCGGCAATTTCAACAAATCAGGATCGAAACAAAGCAATCAGGGGCGCAAGCCAATGGGCACCAGAACACCTGGTATCGATCAGACTTTCAGCAAGTTACCTCCTCAGGCAGTGGATCTGGAAGAGGCCGTTTTAGGTGCTTTGATGATCGAGAAAGATGCCCTTACAGCCGTTGCCGATATCCTTCGGCCGGATAGCTTTTACAAGGAAGCACACATCCGGATTTACACTGCAATTATCACTCTTTTTGCAGATTCGGAACCGATTGACATGCTTACTGTCACCTCCAAATTGCGCAGTACAGGCGAGCTTGAACTGATTGGCGGAGCGCAGTACATTATGGAGCTGACATCAAAGGTCAACTCTGCTGCCAACATTGAATTCCACGCGCGCATCATTTCCCAGGCTTTCATTAAACGAGAGCTTATTAAAGTCGCATCGGAGATCCAGCGTGAAGCATTTGAAGACACAACGGACGTTTTCAGACTCCTGGACAAAACAGAACAAAGCTTGTTCCAGATCTCTGAATCCAACATTAAGAAAAATTATGCTGATATGGGCGCACTGATGCGTCAGGCATTGGCTGAACTTGATCAGAAAAAGAATAATAAGGACGGTCTTACCGGCGTACCATCCGGTTTCAGTGCCCTGGACCGACTGACATCGGGCTGGCAGAAAACGGAATTAATGATCCTTGCGGCCCGTCCCGGTATGGGAAAGACCGCATTTGTCGTTTCTTCACTGCGGAATGCAGCCGTGGACTTCAACATGCCGGTCGCCATTTTCTCACTCGAAATGTCCTCGGTTCAGCTGGTCAATCGTTTGATATCTGCTGAGGCCGAGATTGATAGTGAAAAGATCAGGAAAGGAAGTCTTGCGCCGCACGAATGGGAGCAATTGCACCACCGCATTCACCGGCTCACCAATGCACCCATTTACATTGACGACACCCCCGCCCTATCCATTCTCGAACTGCGAGCCAAATGCCGACGCCTGAAAGCCCAGCACGACATTCAAATGATCGTGATTGACTACTTGCAGCTGATGACCGGAGATACGGGTGGCAAAGGCGCAGGTAACCGTGAGCAGGAAATTGCAATGATCTCGCGGTCCCTCAAAAACCTGGCAAAAGAGCTGGATGTGCCTGTTATCGCGCTGTCACAGTTGAGCCGTGCGGTTGAAACGCGTGGTGGTGAAAAAAGGCCGCAACTTTCAGATTTAAGGGAATCAGGATCGATAGAGCAAGATGCGGATATGGTTCTTTTCTTATATCGCCCTGAATATTACGGCATTACAGAAGACGAGTCCGGTAACTCTGTCGCCGGGATCGGTGAAGTGATCGTTGCCAAAAACCGTGCAGGATCATTGGATACAGTTCAGCTAAGGTTTATTGGAAAGTATACCAAATTCACCGATCTGGATTCGCAATTCACACCGGCACCATTCTCAGTAGACCGCCCGATTCAAACCACCAACCCGATCGCATCCTTCGAAAGTCAAAGCAAGCCCGCTCCCGCAGGCGGAACGCTGAGGAGCAGGGCAAATGATCTGAGTAATTTCGATTATAAAGGGCCCGACAGCGAGCCACCGTTTTGACATGGTGCATTGCCCCCGGCCCATGAAGGGGTGATTGTCGCTTACAAGTCCTACGCAAAGTCTTATGAGAACGCAAAGTCTCATGAGAACGCAAACTCCCCTTTAGGGGATTTAGGGACAAAACAAGCCTACCGTTTTACCAGCAACGCAACATTCTCCACATGGTGCGTATTGGGGAACATATCAACCGGCTGGACCTTTGTCACCTCGTAATCCCCCGACATCAATGCAAGGTCCCGCGCTTGTGTGGCTGTATTGCAACTTACGTACACAATGCGCTCGGGCGCGGCTTTCAGGATCGTTTCTACAACCGGCTGATCCATTCCTGCGCGCGGTGGATCGGTGATGATCACATCGGGCCGTCCATGTTCTTTCAAAAAGCTTTCATTCATAATGCTCCGCATGTCGCCGGCAAAGAAGGCTGTGTTTGTGATGCCGTTCAGTTCAGAGTTTTTTCTGGCGTCCTGCACCGCAGCTTCCACATATTCGACTCCTACAACTTTCTTAGCCCGGCGCGCTACAAAATTCGCAATGGTTCCAGTTCCGGTATAGAGGTCATAAACCGACTCGTTGCCAGTCAAACCTGCAAATTCACGCGCTACACTGAAAAGCTGGTAAGCCTGTTCAGAATTGGTTTGATAGAAAGATTTAGGGCCGACGAGGAAAGTCAGGTCTTCCATCGTCTCGCGGATGGTCGTCTCGCCTGTATAATGTATCACTTCCTGATCCTGGTAGGAATCATTTCCCTTTAGATTAACAATGTAATTTAATGAGGTGATTTCGCTGTGTGTTTTATGCAAATACTGCATCACCTGCTCGATGGCTTCATCATTCTGCTCACCAAACTGCACGATAACCATTACATCGCCCGAATTCGCCGTCCTGACCACCAGGTTTCGCAGCGTTCCTACATTGAATTTGACATCATAGTAAGGAATGTTATGCAGCTCACCGAAATGATGCAAAGAATTCCGGATTGTATTGGAAGGATCCGGTTGCAGGTGACAGTGGTCTACGGTAAATATCTTATCAAAACGTTTTGGAACGTGAAAACCGAGCGCATGCTTTGTGAACTTCGCCCCCGAATCCATCTGGTCTTTCGTAAGCCAGCGCCAGTTTGAAAAGGTAAATTCAAGCTTGTTCCGATAATATTCCGTTTTGGGTGCAGCGATGATCTCATTAATGCTCACATTTTTAATGTGCCCGATCCGCTGGAAATGGTCCACAACCTGTTGTCTTTTAAACTTCAGTTGGTGTTCATAAGCGATATGTTGCCATTTGCAGCCACCGCATACAACGTTATGCAGGCAATATGGGTCTGTCCTAAGGGGCGAGTGGGAATGGATCTTGGTAACGATCGCCTCCTTCAATTTTTTCTTGGTTTTTACAACTTGTAAATCAACTATGTCACCGGGAGCCACATTTCCTTCTACAAAAATTACGCCGTCTTCTGATTTAAATATACATTTGCCTTCTGCCGCAAAATCGGTAATTTCAACGTATTCATACCTGATATTCTTAACCATATTTCTTTTTTAAATTTCTAATTCCAAATCCTATCGGATAAATTCTACTCCCTTGTCAAGCCATGAAAAAACGGTACATCTTATTCATGCTGATGCTGTTTGCCTTTTCCAAAACCTATGCAACTCATATCGTTGGCGGTCAGCTATTTATCACTGAAAATCCAAACAATTATTATAACTATAACATCGGCTTAACGATGTATTTTGATGCCCTCAATGGTAATCCAGGCGCAGAAGACCCGTTTGTAAACATTTACGTGTTCAGAAAACGCGACAATCAGCCGATCGGTTATCTTCAGGCCCCAAAAATAGAACGAAAATCGGTCACGTATGCTAATCCGCAGTGCGGAATATCGTCGTTGGAAACATATATGATCACTTACAGCTCGTCTTTGCGGCTGGAACCGACCGATTTCAGTGATCCGCAGGGCTATTATATGGTTTGGGACCGCTGCTGCCGGAACGGCACGATCACCAATATTCAGGCGCCGGGAGATGCAGGAAGCCTTTTTTATCTCGAATTTCCTCCCCTTTTTAAAAACAATGCAAATTTCAAGAACTCATCTCCCGTCTTTCCTGCGATAAAGGGTGACTATGCCTGCGTCAATTCTCCATTTTTCTTTGATTTTGGAGGAACGGATGCCGACGGCGACAGCCTTACTTACAAGCTCATTACGCCAATGCAGGGATTTTCTGACAAAGCCAACCCGAGCGTGGAAGCAAGGGGCTCCTCCAATTATCCGCGCCTTACCTGGCTGCCGGGCATTTCAGAGGCCAATATTATTCCCGGCCCGAAACCATTGACAGTGAATGCCAAAACGGGCATGCTTTCTGTCACACCGGGAAATGTGGGCTTATACGTGTTTGCGGTGCAGGTGGACGAGTTCCGGAATGGTGTAAAAATCGGCAGCCTAACCCGCGATTTCCAGTTGAAAGTAGTTGATTGCCCAAAAATGGACGCGCCGAAATTGTTATTTAAACCAAAAGGCAAAAACACTTATTATACAGAAAATGAAATTATCACTGTAAAAGAAGGCGACCCAAACTGCTTTGAAGTAATGGTGACCGATCCGACCGTCAATCAGATCATCCGTATCAATGGCCGCGCTGTAAACAATTCCAAAGACTACTTTACGATCTTGCCCGCAGAATTCAAAACAAAAATCGCAAACGACACGTTGAAATTTGAGGTTTGCCTGGATGAATGCTTTGTCACATATGATAATCGTCCCATTAAGATCGAATTGATCGCAGAGGACGAAAGCTGCCCCGTCCCGCTGATGGACACGCTGAGCATTCTGATCCGCCGGGAGAGCAGCGGCAACAAATCGCCCGAGGTAACCACTTCCCTACCCGGCCAGTATGTGCACGTGACGGCTGGCGTGCCGATTACATTCACCGTATTTGGAAAGGACATTGATAAAGACAGCATTGCCCTTTCGGGCCGCGGACAGGATTTCAATATGGTGGATATGGCTATGGATTTCAAAGCCATCAGCGGAAAAGCGCAGATCCAGCAGACTTTTAAATGGACGCCACCTTGCAATGCCAAAAAGGGCGATACACTTGCTGTCGATTTCAAAGTGGAAGATATGCGCTGTGTCGGCAATCCGCTGGCAGTCTCCAAGCCTGTCTATTTTATCATTGACCAATCCCCAAACAACCCGCCAGCAGTCGAAACGTCACTGGCAACACCAGAGATCACCTATACGATTGGCAGCAGCTCTGAAATCGTTTTTGATGTGCTTGCCACAGATCCTGACACCAATACGATCAGCCTCGCCGCAGCCGGCCGGGGGTTCAGCATTAGCGATGCCGGGATGAAGTTCGCAAACAAAACTGGCGTGAAGCAGGTAACGTCACCTTACGCCTGGTCGCCTGAATGCTCAATGCTTGAAGGAGCATCCGAAAGAATATTCACGATCGACTTCATCACTCAGGATAAAAGCTGCGCTGCCGCCACAGACACTACCACCGTAAAAGTGACCGTGAAGGACGACGCTTCGGACGTGGTTCCCGAATTTCCAAATGTGATCACGCCTAATAATGACGGCAAAAATGACTGCTTTGTTTTAGAACATTTGCCAGCAGACAACTGTGTCAACCAGTTCAAAGATGTGACCATCTTCAACCGTTGGGGCAAGCAAGTTTATTATTCCAAGATCCGTAAAAACTGGTGCCCTACCAGCGTCTCGCAGGGTTATTATTATTACGTTGTGCAGTATACCCAAAAGTCCTATAAAGGTGGGCTAACCATTCTAAAATAACTTATAAAACTTTTGGTTCGGCCGTTACTTATGATCTGTTCGAGACATTCAATATATATTGCAAGTATTAGACATATTTTATTGTAAGTAAATATAAAACATACATAACTTTTAATACTTTTTATATTAATAATTAGTAAAAAATATAAGTGTTGAAATAGCCCTTTTAGAAGAACACAATACATATAGGATGCTCTATTAGTCAACTACTTATTATATTTATTAAAAGTATTATTATCTCAATACTTTTAATAAATTTTAAATGTCAAAATTGTATGTTTAATATAAAATGTATTTATAGATAAGTCTTTAATATTCAGCGGTTTAACACATTGTATTAATTGATCAGAGTTCGATATCTGCTTGGAAATAATGTTTATCTTGACACTCTTTATATGGCGAAGAGCATATGTTCAAACACTTCCAAACGAAAAACCACTATCAGATTTTTGTAACATTTCAATCCGAGCACACAAAAAATTAATTCCTTAATCTCAATCAGTTCCATTTTAAACCAAACCCAAGAATGAAAGTAGCATTAATCGGCGCAACAGGATTTGTCGGCGCTCCCCTTTTGCAAGAGTTGATATCACGCGGCCACGAGGTTACCGCGATCGCCAGAAACATTGAAAAGATCCCTACCGACAGCGACCTGGTAACACCCAAACAAGCTGATGTTCTCAACACTTCCGAAGTGGAAGAAGCTGTTGCCGGCTCGGATGTGGTTGTCAGCGCATATAATCCCGGCTGGACCAATCCCAATATTTACGCCGAATATCTTGAAGGCGCGCAGTCCATTCAGACAGGTGTGAAGCAAGCCGGAGTAAAAAGATTCATCGTCATAGGCGGCGCCGGAAGCCTGGAAGTAGCCCCTGGATTACAATTAATCGACACCCCGGATTTCCCGGAAGAATACAAGGCAGGCGCTGGTGCTGCACGAAAATATCAGGGCATGATCAAGGAGGAAGATACGTTGTACTGGACATATGTGAGCCCTGCTATCGAGATGCACCCAGGCACTTCCGGCAAACGGACTGGCACTTACCGCACATCGCTTGATACGCCGGTTTATAATGAGCATGGAAGAAGCATTATTGCCGTTGAAGATCTTTCGGTGGCAGTTGTTGATGAAGTTGAGAATCCTCAGTTTGCCAAGAAGCGGTTCACAGCAGCTTACTAATTGATTACTAGATAACTAACAGACTAGTTTGTATAAATAGTATTGAATGTTTGATATTTTACATAAGTATAATCCGTCCAAGCCTATTTATACAAATAACATACAACTGTACTAATTGTACATATCTTCCATAAAATACATTTTAAAAGTATATAACATAAATAACTTTCTAAAAAAATATAATGTAAAAGGACTTTTTATACATTAATATTTGACGAAAAGTATTTTACATTTCAAAAGATCTTCCTTCTAACCTATTAAGCTCTTCTCTGTCATCATTCTTGGAAATATTCAAATGCAAAAAGGTGTTACTAACGTCTTGAAACATTGAATAATAACATCGATCACAGGGCATGCGCAAACACAATTAGAAGAAAGTTATCGTTGGCGGGCAACATTATTGGCGGAAAATAAAGTTCTTTGTAGCCCATTTGCTGACACCAACTTCGTTCCAATGAAATCCCGCATTACCGGTTTGTTATTCTTTTTTGCCCTATTAAGTACTTCGGAAGCCTTCTCACAACGCTTCCTGATGGACCTGGTGGATACAACCAATCAAATGGGAAAAGGAATGCTTTCCATTTACGAGCGATACAACCGGGTCAGGATCAGCGGCTATATACAGCCTCAATTTCAGTTCATTACAAAGAAGGGAGCCGAAACCTACGGTGGCGGAAATTTCTCAGCACAGTCGAACAACCGTTTCATGCTTCGTCGCGGGCGCTTGCGCGTAGATTATGCGCATTTGAACGAACACAGTGATCCAACATCATACTTTGTTTTCCAGTTTGACGGAACAGAGCGAGGCGTGGCGATCCGCGATTTTTGGGGAAGGTTTTATGAAAACAAGTTCAAGATTTTCGCATTGACGACTGGAATGTTTGCAAGGCCATTTGGCTATGAAGTCAACCTTTCATCTGCTAACCGCGAAACGCCCGAACGGGGAAGAATGTCGCAGATATTAATGCGGACCGAGCGGGATATCGGTGTAATGCTGACTGTCACCAGTCGCAAGTCAATTAGATTTTCGCAAAAGCTAAAACTGGACGTGGGCGTGTTCAACGGTCAAGGCATGTCCGGGCCGATGGATTATGACAGCCATAAAGATATCATTGGCCGTTTTAGTTTGAAGCCGTCCAAAATAACTGCCTTAGGTGGTGCGACGATCTCCGCAGCGGTGTCAGGCTATGCGGGCGGGATCACCAGTCAGTCGCCGGTTTTGTATCGTACGAAGGTTAATGCAGGAGAATATGCAATGGTCCGTGATTCATCAGCCGGAAACTATCTGAAAGTTGCACCCAGAAACTATGCGGGGGCCGATTTCCAGATTTCCTTTCCAAATAAAAGGGGCGAAACCGAATTCAGGCTGGAATACGTTCGCGGCGACCAGACGGCAACATTCGCGAGCAGTGAAACACCCGGTGTGTATCCGGTAACGAATGGTGCAAAAGATCCCCTTTACGTCCGAAATTTTGACGGCGCTTACTTCTATTTTTTGCAGCATTTGGGCAGCCTCGAACACCAGTTTGTACTCAAATACGACTGGTATGACCCGAATAAGCGTGTTTCAGGAACGGAAATATCGAGTGCAAGAGGCTTTAATAAAGCTGATTTGCGTTATGACACCATCGGAATGGCTTACGTATACATTGCAAATGAGTCGCTCAAATTCACGTTTCATTACGACTTCGTCAGAAATGAGAAATCTGCATTGACAGGCTTCGAAACGGATGCGCCGGACGACCTTTTCACATGCCGGGTTCAGTATAACTTCTAGTTCCGAATCGTTCCGTGAGGATTTTTCTTCGATATTCAAAAATCTGATTCACTTCATTTCTGACAAACAGCGCATTTACCCAGCCGCCCAGGAAACCAAAGGGAACCTTATAATTCAATATATCTTCCATCATTACGCCGCCCGGAATCTCCGTAAAATGATGCTGATGATGCCAGAATGCATACGGCCCAAAACGCTGCTCATCTACAAAGTATTGTTTATCAGCCACATGCGTAATTTCTGTACACCATTTAAGTGGAATCCCCAAAACCGGTTTTACGATATATCGGATAATCTGTCCCGCATACATTTTTTCTCCATGATACGAAGACGTCACGACGAAGCCCATTTTGGCAGGCGTAATCTCTTTTAAGTTTCCCGGATTGGAAAAAAATGACCATGCTTCATCCAGGGAAATGGGCAGATTTTGCTTAAAATATAATTCTTGCACTTCTAATGATTTATGTTGGAACTATATACGCTAAAACATGCGTACCAGACCAAAATGCATACTCTTGGCATGGTTTTCTCTATGTTTTTGGCATGACCTAATTCCGAAAACATGAACAGAAAACTGATTGCAACTACATCCACATCCATTTATTCCAGCCCGTCATCTGTATGGAAAGCGCTGATAGACCCGGAGATTGTTAAACAATATATGTACGGAGCAGAAGTGTATTCTGATTGGCAGGTTGGCAGCCCGATCACATACAAAGGCGTTTGGGAAGGCAGACCTTATGAGGATAAAGGAACGATACTGGAAATAATTCCGGAGCGCGTCCTCAGCTACACTTACTGGAGCCCGCTTTCAGGCACCGACGATTTTGAAGATAACTACGCACACGTTACCTATCACATTTCAGAATACGACGACGAGACAACACTCACCATAACCCAGGACAATCTGGAAACGGACGAAGCGGTGGTTGCGGCGGAAGAAAACTGGATGAAAGTGGTCGGAAATATCAAACGCATTCTCGAAGGCGACAGAAAACACGTACTTTAAGGGGTTAGCAAAAAGCCAATCCGGTTTGGGATACCCGGATTGGCTTAGTATTTCTATAACTTCATGCTGAGTGCGATGCGTTTTCTTGCTAAATCAACCTCAGTCACTTTCACGCTGACGATTTGCTGTAACTTCACAACTTCGTTAGGATCTTTGATAAATTTATCCGCCATCTGCGAAACGTGAACCAACCCGTCCTGCTTCACGCCGACATCTACGAAGGCGCCAAAAGCAGTAATGTTGGTAACAATGCCAGGGAGCACCATACCCACTTTCAAATCTTCCGGTTTTCTGACCGAACTGTCAAACTCAAATTTCTTCATTCCCTCCCGTGGATCACGCGACGGCTTTTCAAGTTCAAGCAGAATGTCTTTCAATGTGGGAAGCCCGACTGATTCCGAAACATATTTCTCCGGCTTGATCTGCTTTCTTAGGTCAGGCTTCTGCATAAGATCCTTAATGTTTGCACCTACATCTTTGGCCATCTGACCCACAACATCGTAACGTTCTGGATGTACTGCACTGTTATCCAATGGATTAGCTCCATTTTCAATGCGTAGAAAGCCAGCAGCCTGTTCGAAAGCCTTCGATCCGAGACGCGGCACTTTTAATAATTGCTGACGAGATTTGAAGTCACCATTTTTGGCCCTAAAATCCACGATATTCTGCGCCAGAGCCGTTCCCAGGCCCGATACATAGCGCAAAAGATGCTTGCTGGCCGTGTTGAGATTTACGCCTACGGAATTTACGCAGCTTTCCACGACTGTATCCAAAGCATTTCGCAATGAATTCTGGTCTACATCGTGCTGATACTGACCTACGCCAATGGATTTTGGATCAATTTTTACCAACTCGGCCAATGGGTCCATCAATCGGCGGCCGATCGACACAGATCCACGCACGGTTACATCTTTATCCGGAAATTCTTCCCGCGCCACATCCGAAGCTGAGTAGATAGAAGCCCCTTGCTCACTCACCATGAACAAACCCACCTCTTCTGACTTCCCTGCATTCGCCAAAAGCTTTCTCACAAAATCCTCTGTCTCCCTTCCCGCCGTTCCATTTCCCACGGCGATTGCCTCGATTTTCCATTTCTGGATCAGGTCCGAAAGTTTAACATTGGCCTCCGCAGGTTTATCAAATGGATAAATCACCTGATCGGCCACCAGATTGCCCTGGCTATCCAACACCACAACCTTGCATCCAGTGCGGTAGCCGGGGTCAATGGCTAACACGCTTTTTTGTCCAAGCGGCGATGCCAGCAAGAGTTGTCGAAGATTCTCCGTAAAAACCTGGATAGCAGCAACATCAGCCTTCTCTTTTGAAATCTTTGCAAATTCCGTCTCAATGGAAGGTTTCAAAAGCCGCTTGTAACTATCCGAAATGGCAAGCTCCATTTGAGTCAGCACAGCAGGCGGTCCTTTGCGGAAAAGCCTGTCTAAGGCTTCTATGGCCTGATCTTCATCCGGCGAAATCGTTACATTTAAAATTCCTTCCTCTTCCCCGCGACGGATGGCCAGCAACCTATGCGAAGGAATGCGGGACAATGGTTCTGAAAAGTCGAAGTAATCGCGATATTTTACCCCTTCTTCCTCTTTCTTCTTTTTTACCTTGGAAGTAATGATTGCCCCGCGCTGGAAAAGATTCCGGATGCGGGTCCGTGAATCCTGATTTTCGTTGATCCACTCTGCGATAATGTCCCTGGCTCCCTGTAAAGCATCATCCACCGAAGCAACCTGGTCATTCAAAAACGAGGCAGCCTTTCTTTCCGGATCAGACTCTTTTCCTGTAAAAATCAATTGCGCAAGCGGTTCTAGCCCACGTTCAATAGCAATTCCTGCCCGTGTCTTTCTTTTTTGTTTGTAGGGCAGGTAAATGTCTTCCAACTCAACCATTGAAAACACATTTTCAAGCTGCTTGCGGAGGTCAGGGGTAAGTTTTCCCTGCTCTTCAATGCTTTTCAAGATCGCCTCACGACGCTTTTCAACTTCCAGCTGCTTCTGCCAGGCATCCCTTATCGCTCCGATCTGTACTTCGTCCAACCCGCCCGTGGCTTCCTTCCGGTAACGCGATATAAACGGCAGGGTCGCGCCTTCTTCAAAAAGTTGGATGGTATTTCTAACCTGTTTTTCAGAAATAGACGTCTGCCGGGCAATGTAGGGGAAATTCATTTGTATAAAATTGGGTATTCGTTAGATCAACGGACTAAAATTCATTCCGCAAATAAAGCAGATATTCGTAGATTTAATGCCTTTAACTTTCCTTCCTTATGCCCGCTGTTACCAAAATCCTGAGCCGAACGATCCTTGGCTTGCTACTTTTCATGACCACCTTATCGCCAATCGTCGTGTTGGCGCAATCTCAGTTTAAAGTCATCGCTTTCTTCACTGGAAAGAATGACCGCGCACATGTCAGTTTTGTTGGAGAGGCCAATAAACGCTTTCCAGAGATGGCGAGACAAAACAACTTCATTTATGACACAACAAGTAACTGGAATAATTTAAATGCCTCATTCCTTGCGAATTACGAAGTTGTTTTATTTCTGGACACCAGACCGGAAACACCGGAGCAGCGCGAAGCATTTCAAAAATACATGGAGAATGGAGGCGGCTGGCTTGGTTTCCATTTTGCCGCATTTGCATTAACACCTTCGGCTTATCCGCAAAATTGGGATTGGTATCACAATGATTTTTTGGGTTCGGGGCAGTATAAAAGCAATACATGGCGGCCCACGTCGGCAATTTTGAAGGTTGAAGATCCCAAAAGTCCGGTTACAAATGGGCTATCCGGGACTATAAAAGCGTCGCCTAATGAATGGTATCGTTGGGAAAAGGACTTGAAAGCGAATCCTGACATTCAGATCCTGTTATCCATTGATCCAGCCAGCTTTCCGCTTGGAACTGGTCCAAAACAGCACGAAATCTGGCATAGCGGTTATTACCCGGTCGTTTGGACCAATAAAAAATACAAGATGGTGTATATGAATATGGGGCATAACGACATTGATTACGAGAACAAGACCAATAAAGAGCTCTCATTCACATTTGACAATGCAGCTCAGAACAGATTGATTTTGAACACATTGCTTTGGTTGGGTACGGCCCGGAAATCATACATTCGTTAAAAATCTAGGGATGGGAATACCTACAACAATGGGGATGGCTGGAACCCCATTCTTGTAGAAATTAAAAAACTTGTTGAAAATATTGAAATCAGGGATTTTCAGATTCAATTTCTCCTACTTCCCGTTCTTCTGATTCCTCATCAGGCTCGTCGGTATCAAATCTGTTTCCTGTATCAACACTGGGTGAATCAGCGCCTGGCACTTCCGGAGTCAAATTCATAGGCCCCATCTGTCCGGGTTCACCGTAGCTCGGCACCGGTTGCTGTCTTGGCTGTCTGTCACGGGTTTCGTCGTCCAGCGTTTCTTCCCTCTTTTCTGTCTGAGATTTCATAAGGTTCCGTTTAGTTTACCCATATTTGGAAAAAACCGTGCCCTTCCGACATTGCGACTATTTTCTTTGCAGCAATGCCATATAAAATCCATCTGTCCCATCATTGGCAACGGACGTACGATGTGCGGAAATAAATTTCCAATCCTTCTTATTGGCCTTCATAAATCGCTTCACCTGATCTTCGGATTCAGATGGCAGCACGCTGCAGGTGGCATAGACCATTTTACCGCCGGTTTTAACCATTCGGCTGTAATTGTTTAAAATCTGCCATTGAACCTTTCTTATTTCGTCGAGAAACTGTGGTTTCAGCTTCCATTTGGAGTCAGGATTTCTTCTTAACACGCCCAGACCTGAACAAGGCACGTCCAGTAGCAGCCTGTCTGCCGTTCCTGCGAGCGTTTCAATAATCTTGTCAGACGAAATAAGCATGGTTTCCAGGTTTTTTACGCCATTTCGGGCCGCACGTTTTTCAAGTTCAAGCAGCTTGTGTTGCTCTATGTCCATAGCGAGGATTGAACCCTCATTTTGAAGCAGGGCCGCTATGTGCAAGGTCTTTCCGCCTGCACCTGCGCAAGCGTCAATAACACTATTTCCCGGCTGAATATCCAGATAAGGTGCAATAAGCTGAGAACCCGCGTCCTGAACTTCAAAAAAGCCCTGCTTGAATGCTTCCTGGTTAAGCACATTCTGCCGCTTTTTCAGAATCAGCGCATCGGGAATACTGTCGATTTGTGCTGCGCCGTCTTCACCAAATCCTTCTTTAACGGTCTGAATTGAACTTTTCAGCGTATTTACGCGAATTATAACAGGAGCCTGCTGATTTAATGCCGCAATTTCCGCATCCCAGGATTCGCCCAATTCCTCTGCTCCTATTGAATCGATCCAATCCGGGATAGACTGCGCAATTTTACGAACAGCAAGCCCTTCCTGATAACGGGATATAACATTTGCAGCATTAATGTCTTCAAATTCTGCCCAGTCAGGCAATGTGCCGTCATCCTCCGTTTTAAGATGAACCGGTTTGATGATCTGCCAGACACCCACAATTTTCCAAAATTCCTCAGGATCGGACACTTTTTCAATGTCCGCCGCGAATTTGATCAGTCTCCACCAGCGCACGATCTCATATGTGTTACCTGCAATGAACGCGCGGTCCCTTGCACCCCACTTTTTATTGGTCTTCAAAAGCTGCTCAATAACCCTGTCGGCTTGGCGGTTCTTGACAAAAATATGCTGCAACGCCTCAACCGTCGCTGCAACAAGTCCTTTGTATAGTTTCAAAATCTTTTTTTGTAAACAAATGAATCGGTAAAAATGGTAATGTCTGGCGTACAAAACAATATTTCCGGGGAAAGGCATGGTTTTTAAGCCTCATAATATATGGACAGCTATATGATTACCCTCACAATAATCGGGATTGCTACGCTTGGGATGGCCTGGATGCCTTCGTTCACAAAAACAACAGGCATTTCCGATTCCGTCGTGTATGTTGTCCTGGGTGTGATCGTGTATGAGCTTCTGGACATTCTACCGAATCCCAACCCATTGGCATTCAATGTTCAGACCATTCATTTGACAGAAATGGTGGTCATTATTTCACTTATGGGGACGGGGTTAAAGATCGATAAGCCGTTTTCATTCAAAGCCTGGTCAGTTCCTTTTCGCATGCTCACGATCACGATGGTGCTGTGCATTGCCTCTGTGAGCTTTATTGCCTATTATTTTTTGCAGTTTGACCTCGCTTCCGCGCTTTTATTGGGTGCAGTGTTAGCACCCACAGACCCGGTTTTGGCTGCCGACGTTCAGGTGGGCCCGCCGATGGAACAGATTAAAGACGAAGTGCGCTTCTCACTTACCGCGGAGGCCGGAATGAACGACGGTATGGCGTTCCCTTTTACGTGGCTGGCCATATTGCTGGCAGGCTCGGCAACAGGCAATTTCGGAGAGGTTTTGGGAGAATGGTTTCAAATTGATCTTGCTTTTAAAATCGTCGCGGGAATAGCTTTGGGGCTTTTCCTGGGCTGGATCCTCGCGTATCTCATATTCAATTTTTCGGAAAAACGAAAGTCAATCAGCCTGAATGATGGCTTTATTGCTGTGGCTGCCGCGCTGGCAATATTTGGTTTGGTTGAATTGATCGGCGGATACGGGTTCGTGGCCGTTTTCGTGGCCGCTGTGACCATGCGGAACTACGAACTGAATCACCAGTTTCATAAGGATCTGCACAGTTTTTCGGACCAAACCGAGCGCATACTCGTCGCCATTGTCCTGCTCATCTTTGGCGGCAGCATTGTCCACGGCATTCTGGATTACCTGACATGGCAATATGCGCTGCTATCCGTATTTTTCCTGTTGGTCATACGGCCAGTTTCATCCTTAATTGCGCTGATTGGAACTAAATTGCATTTTAAGGAACGGATGGGCATTGGTTTCTACGGAATCCGCGGCGTAGGTTCGTTTTATTATCTCGCTTTTGCACTGAACAAAGAGCCTTTTATGATGGGAAAAGAACTCTGGTCTACCGTCTCATTCATTGTATTATTGTCCGTGGCAATGCACGGCCTCACAGCCACACACGTCATGTCAAGCCTTGAAAAGAAATTTTCGAGGAGTGTTTAATATCCACAAATATTTATCAATTCAAATGCTGATCATGGAAACACAAAGCACCATTATATGCCCACCGGAACTGGCTTCGCGCCCGCTTGGCCTCAAAGTCGAAAAATTGATCGCATTGCCGGTCTCAAAGGTTTTTAAAGCCTGGACAAACCAAATCGATCTGTGGTTTGCGTCCCCAGGTTCCTTTTTGGGCAAACCTGAGAACAACACACCATTCTACTTCGAAACATCTTATCAAGGCATCAGACACCCCCACTATGGTCGTTTTTTGTCAATTCAGGAGAACGAAAAGATTGAGCTGACCTGGGTTACAGGTGAGGGCGGAACGGAGGGTGCAGAAACAATCGTCACCATAACCCTTTCCGGGCACGAAACCGGCACGTTCCTGAGCCTTACGCACGCAGGATTTGTCAGCGAAACTTCCCGAAATAACCATCAGGATGCCTGGCCCGCTGTTTTGGAGCAGCTCGAAGAACGTATGTCCAGACCGGCTGATTAATAAATATTTTGGGGAAGATTAATTTCAAATGTTGTGCCTTTACCAACCAACGATGAGATCGACATTTCACCTTCCAGGCTGTCGACCAGGTGCCTGACAAGTGCCAATCCGAAGCCGAAACCCTGTTCTCCGCTGGTCCCGCCGGTAGAAGACGCAGTTCCGGACATGATCGCCTTGATGCTCTCTGGCTTCATACCAACGCCCGTGTCCGAAACTGCTATCTGCAATGTGGGCACTTCAAGGGTAATGACCAATTTCAAATCTACCGTTACAGTGCCACCTGCCGGCGTAAATTTGATAGCATTTGAGATCAGGTTACCAGTGATTTGAAGAAGCTTATTTTTCGAAAAAGCCACATTTTCGGTCAAGATGCTGGTATTTATAACAAGAATAACATTTTTGTGCTTGGCTTGGGGCTCATACAGTTTCATCAGCTTCTCCTTAAACAAAGTCAAATTGAAGCGGTTGTTATCCAAGGCTTTTTTACCTGTATCGGCGGCTTTCTTTTCCTTGTGGGATTCCAGGATTTCTTCCGCAAGATCAAGGATCGAATTGCCGCTTTTATGGATCAGGTTCACAAATTCAAGCACTTCGTCCATTTGATTATCCTCTCCCTGATCCTTGATGATCTGGGCTAATCCTACGATTCCGCCTAGCGGTCCGCGGATGTCGTGCGCCACCTTCTTTTGCGTTTGTTTAGCTTCATTTAGCTTGGAACGCAGGTTTTCAAGCACTTTATGGGTCTTTAACCGACCTACAATTTCGTCTGCTATGATCTTAATCAGCTCAATTTTTTCCGGATCAAGCGATTTACGCTCCGTGTCGAGCACGCACAATGCCCCAATCTGCAGGCCTGCACTGGTCCTGAGCGGAACACCATAGTAATAGCGCACATTGGGATCGCCTGTTACATAAAACTTGTCCTTAAAACGATCATCCGTGGAAAGGTCAGCAACCTCAAAATGTTCCGTTTCCATGATCGTATACTGGCAAACCGAATCTTCCCGCAGCATTTGGTCGAGGTCCAGTCCATAATTGGAAATGGTCCATTGCGTCAACGAATCGATGAGGTTAACCAGTGAAATGGACGTTCCGGTTACTTTGGCCGCCAATTTGGCCAGATCTTTGAATGTGTCCTGATGATCCGTGTAATCCAGATCAAAATCGGCAAGGCTTAGCAGCCTTTCCATTTCATTTTCAGGAATTGGTTGGGAGTTTTTCAATTGTAAACTTTGAAGCTGGTTTATCGGCTCGAATATACTTACAAAAAGTAAAATCTATCGAATTAATTCTAAGCAAAATGGATACAAAATTTTCAAGCACGACTTTTTTATGACAATAATTTAAATGCCTTTCCGAATCATTTAGATTGAAATAAATACCACGCCGCAGCCAGTTTTCCATCCCAACGTGTCTTGGAATAATTCAGTTTTACTTTTCGGTTATCTGGTTGTATATTGTGCCAACTATGTCGTTCAGAGAATATAATTAAATGTAGGCTACAAAACGAACAGAAAATTCTAACATCGTTAACTAGCCTATCTATCATTGATAAATTATTTATCAAAATTAGAAAAACCCATTTAGACTCGAATTTAGTGGATTTGCGTATTTAGCCCACATCAGTCACATTTTTTGCATTTTTTGAATATAGTACATTTTAAAGACACCAAATTCATCAAACTTAGCCGGGGAGGACCGTACACCAAATGCATAAAATTACTTTTACAATACTTTTTGTCTTAATCTTTTGCAAAGCTTTTGCTCAAACCGGCCCCGGTGACCAGATATTGGGTGAGTGGATCAATGAAGAAAAAGATACGCGTATAGAAATTTATAAGAGTGGAGCGCATTACTCCGGGAAACTGATTTGGGCGCAAAACCTAATGGAAGCGGACGGCCAAACCCCACGAAAAGACGTCAACAATACCGACGAAAAACTAAGGATCCGAAGCTTGGCCAACATTGATCTGCTACACGGCTTCGTATTTACCGAAGGAATTTGGGACGATGGCAAAATGTACGATCCCAAAAGCGGAAAAACGTACAACTGCCTTTTGAAGTTAAGAAACGAAAAACTGGAAATCCGTGGTTACGTCGGCATTCCGCTGCTCGGAAGAACGACCTATTGGGAGCGTGCCTTATAGTCCCTTAAAAGCTGTTCTTCGTGTGTCACTATACGCTGTGAAAGCATATTTAATCCATTTTTAGGGAATACAAAAGGCAAAGCTGGTGTTCTTCTTCAAAGAGCGAAAACGCGTATGAAGAATATAAAATTAGGGATACTGGATCAATCTGTTGTAAGACAGGGCACTACGGTCCAGCAGGCCATTCAGGAAACCATTGCCACAGCAAAGCTCGCGGAACAGTTGGAATACAGCCGTTTTTGGGTTTCCGAGCACCATAATTCAACATTTATTGCAGGATCTACGCCGGAAGTGCTGATGGTGAAACTGGCCGATGCCACTAGCCACATTCGCATCGGTTCTGGAGGGATAATGCTTCCTAATCATAGCGCATTGAAAGTTGCCGAAAATTTCAGGATGCTTGAAACGCTTTTTCCAGGCCGCATTGACCTGGGCATGGGCCGCGCGCCAGGAACAGATCGCATTACTTCCTCCCTGCTAAACCCTTCCAATGATTTTAGTGAAAGCAGCTATTTGCGCCAGTTGGAACATTTGCAGCACTTTTTCCGGGATACAGCAGGCACTGAGCGCGGATTTATTTATGCTGCGCCGCAGTCGCCTACAATCCCTATGCAATGGATCCTCAGTTCAAGTGGCGGCAGCAGCAACATTGCGGCACGGTTTGGGATGGGATTGGCTGTTGCCAAGTTTATCAATGGCTTTGTAAAAGCGGATGTGATCGAAACATACCGGAAAAATTTCCGGCCATCGGATCAATACGCGGAGCCGCACGCATTGCTTTCCGTATTTGTGCTTTGTGGAGAAACAGAGGAAAAAGCGCTGGAAATGCGCAAAATGATGGATTACATTCTCGTGGAATTCGAAAAAGGAAAATTCGGTCCATTTCCCGATGCCGAAACTGTGAGAAAATACAAATTCACTGCGGGTGAGCTCGAACGCATTCGGTACAACAGCGGCAGGATCGTTTCAGGCACCAAAGAAGACGTAAAAGAACAGCTTACAGCCCTTGCTAACGATTTTGATGTTGATGAGATCATTATTTCGACTATGGCCGACAGCAGCGAGAACCGTGTAAGATCTTTCGAATTAATTTCTGAGGCATTTAATTTGAGAGAACCGGTCCAATAAGTTTATTTTTGTGGCAAATCCGTTAGCCAGCCACAAATGAACCGTTTTGACCGCATCACCGCCATACTAATTCAGCTGCAATCGCGTAAGATTGTAAAGGCCCAGGATCTCGCAGAGCGATTCGAAATAAGTTTGCGGACCGTATACAGAGATATCAGCTCGTTGGCAGAGGCGGGTGTGCCCATTATTGGGGAGGCGGGTGTGGGTTATTCTATCATGGACGGCTATCGCCTGCCTCCTGTTATGTTTACCAAGGAAGAAGCGCGCACATTCATCACGGCCGAAAAGCTGATGGAAAAGTTTACAGACCTTTCTACGCAATCGCAGTATCAGTCTGCAATGTTCAAGATCAAATCGGTTTTGCGGAGCAGCGAAAAATCAATGGTGGAAACGCTTGAAAACCACATTGAAGTAAGGCAAACGTCCACGCCGTTTTATGCCGAAGACAGCAATACACTGGATATTCTGCTTAAAAGCATTACAGAAAGGAAAATTTCAAAGATCAATTACAATTCACTCGGCCACGAAGACCTTACCGAACGTGTTATCGAGCCTGTGGGCATTTACCACGAAAATAATTACTGGTATACCATTGCATATTGCCATTTGCGCAACAATTACCGCAATTTCCGGTCAGACAGGATCCTCAAAATCGAGCTGACCGATCGGGATTTCCAGCACAAGCATGCACCGCTGAAAGATTTTCTGGCCCAAACCTGGGATTCGCAAAACCTGCGGCTTATCAGGATCAAGCTGGATAAGAAACATGCGCAGTATATCCGGAACCAGAAATACTATTACGGCTTTGTATCGGAAATCGTGACAGATGATGCCGTTGAGATGAGCTTCCTTTCCGCTTCGCTGGAAAGTTTTGCGCACTGGTATCTTATGCTCGCTACGGCAGCGTGCATCCTGGAACCGGAAATCCTGAAAGATAAGGTGAGAAAACTGCTGGTGCAGATCTCGGAAAAAATTTAACACGCATGAAAAACGTCAACATACTGGGCATTTCCGGCAGCTTACGGACTGATTCCACGAATACGCTCATCTTGAAAACCCTGGCAGATTTTTTCCCAGATCACATTACTTTTCAGATTTTTGAAGGCCTTGATGCCATTCCGCATTTTAGTCCGGGACTTCCCGAAAATGAGGCAGTTATCAAATTCAAAACAGCCATCCGGAAGGCCGATGGCGTCATTATCTGCACACCGGAATACGCATTTGGCATGCCGGGAACATTAAAAAACGCACTGGACTGGACTGTTTCAACAGGTGATCTGAATGATAAGCCCGTCTCTGCCATCAGCGCGTCTCCCCTCAACACCGGCGGCGATAAAGCCCTGGCCTCCCTCCTATTAACATTAACAGCCCTTGGCATATTGCGCAATGATGCCAGCTCATTATCCATTCCAAACATTAAACTAAAAATCAACGACTTGCGGCAAATTGCCGATATGCCTACCCTAAATGCGCTAGAAGCACAATGTACCAACCTTTTGAAAATTATCCGCTGACCACAGCTTAAACCAAAATCAAGTAGTATATTGGTAAAATGATAGAAATTATGTGTCAAATAAAAGACTATAATTTCTATATATTAAATCTTTTATTCAATACATTAAGATCTATCCACCTTAAAAAACGTTCACAATGAAATTTGAAACCCTACAACTCCACGCCGGACAACAGCCAGACCCTGCAACCAACTCACGTGCCGTTCCAATCTATCAGACCACTTCCTATGTATTCAACAATGCTGAACATGCGGCTAATTTGTTCGCATTGAAGGAGTTTGGCAATATTTATTCCCGGATCATGAATCCGACTAACGATGTTTTTGAAAAAAGAGTCGCTGCTTTGGAAGGTGGCGTTGCTGCATTAGCGACCGCATCCGGCCACTCAGCGCAATTCATCGCAATCAACAACATCACTACGGTTGGAGATAACTTTGTAACCACGTCTTTCCTGTATGGCGGCTCACACAATCAGTTTAAGAATTCTTTCAAAAATATAGGCGTTGAGGCGCGTTTCGCTGACGGAGATGATGTCAGCAGCTTCGAAAAACTGATCGACGACAACACGAAATTCATTTATCTCGAGACCATCGGAAATCCAAGTTACAGTGTCCCCGATTTTGAAGCATTTGCGGCATTGGCTAATAAATATGACCTGCCTTTGATGGTGGATAATACATTTGGGGCAGCCGGGGCCATATTTCAACCTATCAAACACGGCGCGCATGTGGTGGTGCAATCCGCTACCAAATGGATCGGCGGACATGGAACGTCGATCGGAGGCGTGATTGTGGACGCAGGAACTTACAACTGGGGAAATGGAAAATTCAAGCAGTTTACTGAGCCTTCACCAAGTTATCATGGATTGGTAATGAACGATGTTTTCGGGATTGGCGGCCCATTTGGTAACATTCAATTCATTATTCGTGCACGTGTAGAAGGCCTGAGAGACTGGGGCCCTGCCCTGTCGCCATTCAACGGATTTTTGTTCCTGCAAGGGCTCGAAACGCTTTCATTACGCGTGGAAAGAATTGGCGAAAATGCGCTTAAACTGGCACAATGGCTTGAAAGTCATTCGCAGGTGGAAAGTGTAAATTACATTGGTCTGGAAAGCAGCAAATATCATACGCTCGCGAAAAAGTATCTGACACGTGGTTTCGGAGGCGTGCTTTCATTTACCATTAAGGGAGACAAATCGCAGGCTGAGAAGTTCGTGGATAACCTGAAACTGATCAGTAACCTGGCCAATGTAGGCGACGCCAAGACACTGATCATCCACCCGGCATCAACCACACACTCACAGCTCAACGAAATAGAGCAGGTCTCTGCCGGTGTACACCCAACGCAACTAAGGATTTCGGTAGGAATCGAGCATATCGATGATATCATCGCGGATATCGAAGGCGCGTTCGGGGCCTTGTAAGTGACCTGTCAGCCTGAGCGTCACTTATAATGACGCTCAGGCTGACAAGCCCAGCAACTCTCCTACTCCCTAATCCCCTCCAAAGCGAACATAAACGCAAACTGCAACGCGACCTCTTTCAAATACTCGAACCTTCCGGAGGCGCCGCCGTGGCCGGCTTCCATGTTGGTTTTCAGGAGCAGCACATTTTTATCTGTTTTATGTGTCCTTAGCCTTGCGACCCACTTGGCGGGTTCGAAATATTGAACCTGGCTGTCATGCAGGCCTGTAATTACAAGCATATTAGGATAATCCTTTTTCTCAACATTGTCATAAGGGGAATACGTTTTCATGAATGTGTAATATTCCTTATTCTTGGGGTTACCCCATTCATCGAACTCATTGGTTGTCAACGGAATACTTTCATCCAACATGGTTGTGACCACATCTACAAAAGGAACATCAGCTATAATCCCACGCCAAAGTTCGGGGCGTAGATTGGAAATAGCGCCCATTAACAAGCCTCCCGCGCTTCCTCCTTCTGCATACAGGTGTGCGGGTGATGTGAATTTGCCTTTGATCAGATATTCCGCGCAGTCGATAAAGTCGTAGAAAGTATTCTTCTTTTTCAATAATTTCCCGTCTTCATACCATTGCCGACCCATTTCCTGACCGCCGCGTACGTGCGCGATGGCATAAATGAAGCCTCTGTCGAGCAAGCTGAGCCTTGTACTGCTGAATGCAGCATCCATGCTGTTTCCGTAGGAACCATACGCATAAAGCAATAATGGTGTCTTTTCACTCTTTTCGGTTCCTTTTTTGTAAACCAGCGAAATCGGAACTTTCACGCCGTCGCGAGCCTCTGCATAAAGGCGCTCAGTCACATATTCCTCTGGATTATAGCCGCCGATCACTTCCTGACGTTTTTTAAGTTCCTTCCCTTTGGTGTCCATGTTGTAATCGTACACAGAGTTTGGGGTGGTCAGTGATGTGTAAACGTAGCGCAGGTTTTTACTGTCAAACTCAGGATTAGAGCTCGCATAGGCCGTGTATGCTGCTTCCCCAAAGTCTACATAATGTTCCGCATTAGTGTTAATATTACGAATCCGCAGCTGTAACAGCCCGTTTTTACGCTCCGTAATCACCATATAGTCTTTAAAAACATCGATTCCTTCCAGTAGGACGTCTTTTCTGGTTGGAATCACTTCTTTCCAGTTTTCCACGCCGGTTTTATTCACTGGCGTTTCCATCAGCTTAAAGTTGAGCGCATCCTTATTGGTAACGATCAGGAATTTATCATTCTGGTGATCAATATCGTAAAGCACATCTTTCATTCTTGGCTGAAAAACCTCAAAATCCCCTTCCGGCTTGTCTGCATCCAGGATCCTGTATTCCGACGACATTGTCGCCGATGACGCGATAATAATGTATTTCTCCGACTTCGTTTTACCTACGCCAATGTAGTTGCTCTTGTCCTTTTCGGCATAAACGACCACATCCTTTTTGCTGTCGGCACCCAATGTGTGGCGCTTTATTTTTTCGCTCAGCAAAGTTTTCGGATTGGTTGCGGTATAAAACAACGTCTTATTATCATTCCCCCACTCCGATCCGCCGCTAGCCGGAAAGATCGCATCCTTGAACAACTCACCTGTTTCCAGGTTCTTCACATAAATTGTATACTGACGCCTTGAAACGGTGTCCACTCCATAGGCCAGCAATTTGTTATCAGGGCTGACATTGAAACCAACCGCGGAATAATAAGGATGTCCCTCAGCCATCTTGTCCACATCCAGAAGCATTTCTTCGGGTGCGTCCAATGTTCCTTTTTTGCGGCAATACTTGAAATACTGCTGCCCTTCCTCGCTTCTTGTATAGTACCAATATCCATTGCTGAACACCGGCACCGATTCATCTTTCTCCTTAATCCGGCCTTTCATTTCTACGAAAAGATCCTCCTGGAACTTCTTCGTGTCGGCCATCATCGTATCCGTGTAAGCATTTTCCGCTTTCAGATAATCTACAACTTTATTGCTGTCGGGGCCCTTGCTGAAAAAATCAGCCATCCAATAATACTCGTCATTCCGTTTGTCGCCATGCATTCCGGTTTCATGGTCTTTCATTTCTGCTACGGGAGGCGTTGCTCCCGGCCATTGATATGCTTCGTTCACGTCTTTATTTTGATTACAGGAAAAAATGATAACAGCTAAAAACGGTAAAATGATTCGCATTACACGTCGGTTTTAAGATAAATACTACAAATATGAAACATTATAAAAATATAAAAAGAAAATTACATTCAATATATTTATTAATTATTAAACTTATTAAAAGTATTGAATGGTTAGTATTTTATGATTGTATTCAAAGTAAATTACTTTTTAAATATTGTGCTGAATGTCACGAGCCTTAAATCTACAAAAAAGCACTTGTAATCCTTTTCATCTGCACACATACATTATATTTGAATTTTATAAATAAAAGACCTCATGGATAAACCCGTTCATAAACTTTTCCTGCTGGACGCAATGGCATTGATCTATCGCGCGCATTTTGCTTTCATCAAAGCGCCGAGAATCACGTCGAAGGGATTGAATACAAGCGCTGTTTTTGGCTTTACAAACACATTGCTTGAAGTTTTGCAAAAGGAAAAACCCACACACATCGGTGTTGCCTTTGATACTTCTGCGCCCACATTCAGGCACGTGCAGTATGAAGCTTACAAGGCGCAGCGCGAGGCGCAACCGGAGGATATCACTGTTGCTATCCCTTTGGTAAAGCGCCTTCTGGAAGCCATGTGTATTCCCATTCTGGTGCTGGACGGCTATGAGGCGGACGACATTATCGGGACCATTGCCAAGGAAGCTTCGGTTGCCGGCTTCGAGGTTTTTATGATGACGCCGGATAAAGATTACGGGCAGCTCGTAGAAGAGCACGTGTACATATATAAGCCTGCGTTCCTGGGTAAGGGCGCCGAAGTGCTGGGTGTGCAGCAGATCCTGGACCGCTGGCAAATCCAGCGCATCGATCAGGTGATTGACATTCTGGGACTGATGGGCGACGCTGTGGACAACATTCCGGGCGTGCCGGGCGTGGGTGAAAAAACGGCTCAAAAACTGATCGCGGAATACGACACCATTGAAAACCTCATTACGCACGCCGATGAAGTAAAAGGCAAGCTGGGCGAAAAACTGCGGGAGAACATTGACAAGGCGGTTTTAAGTAAACAACTTGCAACCATTGACATTAAAGTGCCTGTTCCATTTGATCCCGAAGACCTGACTGTATGCGCGGCCAATGCGGATAAGATCATAGAGCTGTTCGACGAGCTTGAATTTAAAACCCTGAAAACCCGGATCCTGGGCTCCGGCCCGGTTGCTACTACGCCTGTTTCCAAACCAGCCCCTAAAACAAAAGCCGGTCAGCTGGATCTTTTCGGCAACCCGACGGAGGAACTGGGCAAACAACCCGCGATCATCAGCGAAGGCATTGCGGACGATGACGCGCCGGAACAAGCCTACGAAGACCTGCACATCCCGACCACCAAGCAGACCATCGACAACACTTTTCACCGCTATCACACTGTGGATACGCCGGAACTGATGAAAAGTCTGGCCTATTATCTGTCTTTGCAGGAATCGTTTTGTTTTGATACGGAAACAACGTCTCTGGACACCATTGACGCGGAACTTGTGGGACTTTCCTTCGCATATTTGCCAGGGGAAGCGTTCTACATTCCTGTTCCAGCCGACCGTGAAAAGGCGATTGAGATTTTGGAGAATTTTAGGGAAGTATTTGAAAATGAGTCAATTGAAAAAATAGGCCAAAATATAAAATACGATTTGCTTGTGTTGCGAAGCTACGGGATTGAAATCCACGGCAAGCTTAGCGACACCATGCTCGCTCATTATCTGCTGGAACCTGATAAGCGCCATGGCATGGACATTCTGGCCGCTTCTTACCTGAACTACGAGCCGGTTTCAATAACTTCGCTCATTGGAAAAAAAGGTGTGAAACAAGGCACCATGCGGGACGTTTCCATTCCTGAAATCACGCAATACGCGGGCGAGGACGCGGATATTACATTGCAACTGAACACGATCTTTTCGCGCGAACTGCCTAAGGTGAATGCTTTCAAGCTTTTTGAAAAAGTGGAAATGCCGCTGCTGAAAGTGCTCGCTTCAATGGAAAGTAAAGGCGTTCGACTTGATATCGGCGCATTGAAAGAAATGTCCAATGTACTGGAATTGGATTTGAGACAAACGGAAAGCGAAATTTACGCGTCCGCAGGTCAGTCCTTCAACATCAGCTCGCCAAAGCAACTGGGTGAAGTGCTTTTTGATAAAATGAAACTCATTGAAAAGCCGAAAAAGACCAAAACGGGTCAGTATGCAACTGGTGAAGACATTCTGTCAGAACTTGAAAACAGCCATGAAATTGCGCGTAAAATTCTCGATTACAGGGAATTGCAAAAACTAAAATCGACTTATGTGGACGCGTTGCCGTTGCTGGTCAGCAGCCGCACCGGACGCATTCATACATCCTATAATCAGGCCGTTGCCGCGACTGGACGGTTAAGCTCAACCAACCCCAACTTACAAAACATTCCGATCAGGACACCGCGCGGAAGGGAAATAAGGAAAGCATTTGTGCCTGATAATGAGGAATTTCAGATCCTTTCTGCGGATTATTCGCAGATCGAGCTGCGCATTATGGCGGCTTTCAGCGGGGATGAAAGTATGATCGAAGCATTCAACCAGGGACGTGACATTCACGCAACGACGGCGAGCAAGGTGTTTAAAGTGCCATTGGATGAAGTGACTTCGGATATGCGCAGGAAGTCTAAAATGGTCAATTTCGGGATCATTTACGGCATTTCAGCATTTGGACTTGCGCAGCGCCTGGCCATTCCGAGAGGTGAAGCCGGCGAGATTATCCGTGCCTATTTTGAAGAATTCCCTGCCGTGAAAGGTTATATGGACAAAGTGGTAAATGATGCTCGGGAAAAGGAATTTGTAGAAACGATCCTGGGCAGAAGACGCTACGTGCCGGACATTAATTCCCGGAACCAGACGAATCGTGGTTATGCGGAACGAAACGCCATCAATGCACCAATCCAGGGCTCGGCAGCGGATATGATCAAAGTGGCGATGATCAACATTCACGATTTTATTGCCAACGAAAAGCTAAAATCACGTATGATCCTGCAAGTGCATGATGAACTCGTGTTCGATGCACACCGCGACGAAATCAGCCTGCTAAAAGAAAAAGTGGATGAGCTGATGCGGGTCGCCATCCCCTTACCTGTGAAAATGGAAACCGGGATTGGCATTGGTGCCAACTGGCTCGAAGCACATTAAGCAACAAAAGAAAAAGGCTTCCGGACTGATTCCGGAAGCCTTTTTCTTTTTATCTAAATAATGTTACTTCAACAACCAGATCACATCGTTAATATCGTCCTTTCCGGCAAATTGCCTGTCGATTGCCGCTTTGTAATTGGCTGCATTTGTGGTTCTTTCGGAAGATGGATATTGCCACCGCAATGCTATACGGCCCGAATTTCCGGTTCCTACTCCCGTCATAAACTTAGGAAAACCGGTCCTGCGGTAATCAAAATAAGCTTCCATTCCTGAGTTCATGAAGAATGCAAGATACTTCTGCGTAACGATCTGTTCCAGGCCTGCTGCATTGTTTCCGCTGTATTTTACCAATGGCTGCGCATAGTAAGTATTGAAGCTGAAATTGACATTATAGCTCACAAAGTCACTTGCATCGCGTCCGCCGGTTTTGGAATAAAGCATGGACAATGTTCCATCTTTCACGCCATAAAACTCCTGCGAAGCCCTTATCCCTTTTTGATACCATTGCTCTGCACTTCCAGGCGCCCAGCCCCTGTTGATGGCCTCCGCGATGTTGAAACACATTTCAGGATACCCTACGATAAAAATATTCTCCCCAGTATAGTTGGAGTAATATCTCGAACGGCTCTGGAAAGAATAAGCACCCGGCGCAAAGCCCGGTCCATTGTTGATACCCGCTTTGGACGACATATCAGCCAGATCTTCACCTGAACTTGCACCAACGAATGCTGTAAAATCAGAAGGCAATTTTCCTGCTTTCAACTGGGCACCAGCCGGTTCGGTCGTAACCATCACGCGTGGATCTTTGCGCGCAGTAAGCAAACCCACGTAAGTTGCAGCCATATTCTGGCGCGTCGCATCAAAGCCGAAATTGTCGGGATTGGAAGGATATTTGTTAAAGTTGTTCGAAATAAATTCCAGGTTATCAACCATTCCTTCTGGCAACGGATACTTCGTTGGGTTGGCTAACATTGTGGCAAACTGACTTTTGATATTCAAATCTGTATCAGCCTCTTTTTTGCTTAAACGGATCAAAATACGCAAACGGAATGCATTCACGATCTTCTGCCATTTGGCCAGCTTGCCGGCAAAGTAAAAGTCGCCGCCAACCGTTGTTTCGCCCTTCGCGATCAATGCGGTCATATCCGTATTGGATTCGTCCAGCCATTTGAGGATCTGCATGTAGATTTCCTTTTGAGAATCGTATTCCGGCGTAAGGTTTTCGCGTCCCAGGACAGCCCCTTTCATAGGCAGGTCACCGGCACGAACGCTCATCTGGTCCAAAAAGAAAGCACGGAAAAACTTGCCTAGTGCGCTATAACCATTCACATCGGCAGCACCCGTTTTCTTGTGCTCCAATTCCATTTGCGTAACATTTTTTAACGTCGTATAGTGATCATTGAATGACGACCACTGGTATTCGTTATTGCCATAATAGTTGTAGTTAATGGCATAAAACTGGTTCCAGCGCATTTCAGAGCTGAAAGGCAGGCCTGTTTCGCTGAACATATCCCATTCCACTCCCTGCAAAATCAGGGAAGCGGGTGCGGTGGTCGCACGGTTCGGATCTTTTTCCAGTTCTTCAAAACTCTTTTCACAGCCTGTAAACGTCAGGGCAAGAAAGGTGAGTGTTCCGAGTAATATTTTATGATGACGCATCATTTTCTATATTTAAAATGCAAGAAAATTGGATTTCGGTTTCGTTAAAAAGTAAGGTTGATATTAACCCCGTAACGGCGCATGGAAGGTGTTTGTGGACCTGATTCTCCGCCTGAAATGTATTGGTTCAAATCAATATCCTTCTTCTCAGCGAAATAAAGCAGGTTACGGCCAACCAGTGAGACGGATGCAGAACGGAATATCTTCGATCTTTCCAGCCAGCTGTTGGGGATCGCGTAGCCAATCACCACTTCCCTCAGCATGGCAAAAGAGCGGCTCATTAGGTTACCCTGTTCGGTGTTGTAATAGCGGCTTACCCAGTCCTGAACGTATTGCTTGGTTGCATTAGGGGCAAATTGAAGCTCAGCCAGGTTGGTGATCTTACCATCCACATCGTAGTTGAGTGCCTTACCATTGCTGATCTGAACACCTTCTCCAAGGTAATTTTTGCTATCCGGCACACCGGCTTTGAAACCTTGCCAATCCAATTCTCTCGCCTCGCCCAATGCGCCCTCGGCAAGCAGTGCATTACGTCCGCCACGGAAGGTTTGTTTTTGCACATAATTAGAGATCACGCCACCAATGCGGCCGTCGAACTGGAAGCTCATGCTCACATTTTTGTAGGCGAATTTGTTGTTTACCCCAAAGACAAATTTCGGGTTCATATAACCCAGAAACTGGTTCACCGGTAAGTAGATAGGACGACCTGAATCATCGTTAATGATCTGTCCGTCAGCTGTTTTGGCAAACGAACGTCCGTAGAATTTATCCATTCTGTCTCCCACTTTCAGGAATGTATTCAATGCGTCCACACCCGGATAGATCTCTTTCAAAACCTCTTTGTAGGTGGAGTAATTGGCAACTACGTCCCAGTTCAGGCCTGTCGCGCTTTTCAATGGTGAGCCCGTTAATGCGATCTCCCAGCCCGTTTTTTGTGTATTAATCCCGTTTACGAGATAAGAGCTGTAACCCGTTGTTGTTGAAACCGGTAAAGCGTAAATTCTCGGTCCTTCATCTGAAATAAAGTACGTTGCATCCAAACCGATCCGGTTTTGCAAGATCCGCACATCCAAACCAAGCTCAGTCTGAGAAGTTGTGCTCGGCACAATGTTCGGGTTATTCAATGTATTGGTAAAATAGGCCGCAGGCGTGTTGTTATAAGAGAATGGTGTTGAATAAACTGCCGCATTCTGATAAGTTGGACCACCATATGGTGAAAAATACTGATCGCCGTAACCCAGCGGGTTGCCATCACCCAAAGCAGGCGTCGTTCCGATTTTATCACTCGTTAAACCGTCTTTAACATTCGCATAAGAAGCCCTTAATTTCAGGAAAGAGATCACCTGCGGGATCGGCAGATAGTCCGAAAGAACCGTAGACGCCGCTACCGAAGGATAGAAGAATGTGTTATTTCCCGCTGGCAATGTCGACAGCTTATCTACCCGGCCCGTAGTGGAAATGGTAAAGAAGTCTTTGAATGAAAAGTCAGCAGAGTAATAGGCAGAGTTCACACGCATATTTGAATTAAAATTCGACGTGCGGACCGGCCTTAACGAGTTGTTGAAGTTGTACAACCCGGGAACATTCAGATAATCCGTAGAGCCATATTGCGAGCTGTAAGCAAAATTACGGAGGTTACCACCCGCCCAGATCTTCGCATTGAAACCTTCGAAAAGATCTTTGTCAAACTTCACAAGAATGTCTGTGTTGTTTTCAAACAAATTGCGGCGGTCTTCGCGGTAATCGCCTTTTGCTTCCTCTCTTCCATATGAAGTGGCGGAGTAAGGCATTTTTTCGTTTCTAAAAAGATCCCAGGTGGTAACTTGCGTTCTTAATGTGGCTTCCAGGAAACTGTTGATCTTGTAAGTCATTGCAGCTTGCCCGATGATATCCGTTTTCTGATGCCCGCGCAGCCATTCGTAACTCATGAAATAAGGGTTGTTATAGCGCTGATATTCAGCATATATCTGCTGAATCCCCTCTTTTCCAGGTTGCCAGTAATTGCGCATGTCATCCACGTTCCAGTCTGCACCCGCCCAGAAGATCATGTTATAGATGATCGAGTTCGGGCCGTAGTTTACGTCGGGAATGTTAGGCGAATACTGGCGGTTGTATTGCAGGCTCGACTCAAATTTCCACTTGTCTGAGAACTTGTAATCGGCCGTTATATTGAAGTTGGTGATGTTCAGCTTTGTGTTGGGCACAATGCCTTTTTGGTAGATATTGGAGACCGAAAAACGAATGTTGTGCTTTTCGCCGGATGCCGACACTGCTATGTTATTCGTTGAAAGAATCCCTGTTTCCAGAAAGCGTTTCAGGTTGTCTTTTCCGCGATTGATCCACGGCGTCGCGGATCTAACCTTTGTGATCGGATCAACCGGGCTGTCGTATTGTGGGATCAGCTGGCCTTCGAACTTCGGCCCCCAGCCTCCGTCGTAATCGCCATCATTCAATCCCCCACCCTTACCATCTCCAAAAGCGTAGCGGCCGTGATCACCAGGGCCATATTCATCCTGCACTTTTGGAATAGAATAAAAGCTTCTGTCCATCATTGTGGACGAGTTGAAATCCACCGAGAATCCTCTTTTATCTTTTGTGCCACGTTTGGTAGTGATCAGGATCGCACCATTCTTTCCCCTGAAACCATATAATGCTGAGGCACTTGCGCCTTTCAAAACAGAATACGTCTCAATGTCGTCAGGGCTTACATTCCAGGTATCAGAGTTCACCGGAACGCCGTCCACAACGAAAAGCACGTCTGTGTTACCACGCAAATTAATGTTAGGACGTCTCAAAAGTTCAGGCTGTGCACCGATTGTCAAACCCGCTACTTTTCCCGCCAAAGCATTGATCGCGTTCGGGTCACGCGCTTTCACCGTAGAAGCGCCATCGACCGTCTGTATCGCCACACCGATACGGCGAATGTCTTTTTTAATACCCAAAGCCGTCACAACCACCTCAGTAAGCTGGCGAAGGTCTGTTACGAGCACGATATCCAGGCGGCTTTTTCCGTTAACCGGTGCTTCCTGCGTCTGAAAACCGAGGAAAGAAACGATCAGGACCGCATCATTGTTCGCCACATCCAGCTTAAACTTTCCATCCGCATCGGTGATGGTACCGGTGGTGCTTCCTTTCACGATCACGCTCGCTCCGGGAATAGGCGCTTTGTCTTCCTGACCCGTAACTTGTCCTGTCACAGTGCCCTGGGCAGCAGCCAGTTGCGACAAGAGCATGCATCCCACTGCAAAAAACAGCTGACAGCCCCGTCTCAAAAAGCCAAGCCTTCGTTGTACGTAAATTTGTTTAATCATGGAGCAAATAATTTAATTGTTATAGGAATTGAAAATTGAAGTAGGGTATTCAATCAAATTGCAAAACTCTGCTATAAAACATTTAAACATGTTAAGTATTTATTAACATACTATAAACAAATCAGCCACAATCCAGCGAAGAAACAAAAACACATAAAGGAGGAAATAATAAAAAAGATGCGCGCTGACTTTCCCGGTGCAATCCATGTTTATTGGAGTGCGAAGCGAGCCATTTAGGAGTGAAAAGGTCAGTGAATCCCTCTCAATTTATAAAAATAAGTTTAGATAAAATACAACACACATCAACGATATTTCGCTGGAAAGGAACATTGATGCCCATTTTGCGCCCAGATTGCAATTTTTTATTGGAAATCGAATAAGAATTTTTCCAGCATCCCCGACCGGCAATACGTTTCTACTACAAACTAGTTTGCAAACGGCCTATCAAAATCAAATTTTCACCCGAATGAGAGGAACGCTTACTTCCCAAAAAGTGAACTAATATTAAATATATCTAAACGCAGGATAATTCAAACCTGCCGTTTAAAAATTGGATTGTGAGGATTAGCGGTTTTTTGTTTAGCATTTGCCAAATCATCCATCACCATTGTGTTTACAACAAGAGAGCTGGAAATTCTCCGACTGATATCGGAAGGACATAGCACAGAGGTCATTTCGAACCGCCTTAACAGAACAACCGAAACCATTAAAAGCCACCGGAAAAACATTCGTTTAAAGGCACAGGAATGCGGTGAGGACGTCAAGTCGCTGACCGTTTTCGCAATCCGCTATGTGAAAATGCTGGATCAAACCACTTGAAAAATCCCCCTTTTTGGGGGATTTACAAACTATTTCTAATGACCTAGCTTTACAGTGAACTAAAACCAATATAAACTATGAAACAAAGTATTCTATTAGCCGCGCTATGTCTCGCAATCGCGTTCATTGGCATTTTGTCCTGCGAGAAATCTGACAACGATGTTGCCAAGCAAGTATTCTTAGATGATGCACATAATCTGGCAAAGCAAAACAACGGATTTTATAGTAAGGTCGGTCAGGTGGATGTCATAGCCACGCAAGATGGCGACCAGGAAATCTTGAAAATTAACCTGCACGATGCAACCATCAATCCATATGAAATAAAGCTATATCTCAGCAAGGGAACTGGATACACAGACCTAAAATCCGGGAAGTTCGAAGTCCTGTTTTTGCGCTCGGCACTTATTTTGAATGATCCCGTGACCGGAAAGAAAATGGAGTTCATTGTTAGGAACGATTCCTTCAACGAAATGCAGGCGAAATTGCCCGAAGGATATATATCTGCAAGTGCTAGGAACGCTGTTGGCATCGCCGTTTATGGAAATCACGCCAATGCGCGAACTCATTCGGACCTTGTCCCAGCGTGCGCAACGTCGGGCGGACCTGGCTCCACCTCCTGTTCTAATACTTGTTGCAGCGTATCCTGCACTACCGGATATTACGCTTCCTGCCAATCTAGCTGCTCCTGCGTAAAGTCGTCGAGCAACTAATCTCCTTTAAACTCCTAAAAATGGTCGCTCAGAAAGCGGCCATTTTTAGTTATGAAGAAAACACTATTTAATTAAAAATTAATTACAATTTAACAGGATATATTAGTAAAAAAAAATGCGAACTTCGCTTTTAATTGTGAACAATACACTTAATATATCCAATGCGTCATTTGATTCAGAAAGTTTCAATGCTTTTTCTGACTTGTCCCATAATGGTAATGGGCCAGACAGCGAAAGGAAATTATTCCCTGCTCCCCTTAAAAGACCTTAGCTCATTTGAAAGCACCAGCCCAAACTGGTCTGTGCAAGGCGATGTGGCCATTCATCCAACGGGAACTGCAAAACCAAAAACAACATCCGGTGAGGGCATCCTCATTGGTAACCCCGGCAAAGCGCTGACAACAAAACTAAAAGCAGGCGATCTCCGTCTTGCTATGGAATTTATGGTTTCGCCAGGCGCAGAAGGCTATGTCGTACTTCCAGGCGGACAGAAAGTAAGAATCTCCGACAGCAGTCTGCAACGTGATGCGAATGCTTCCACGTCCGGATATGTCGGCCAATTCCCAACACAAAATGCTTCCAAAGCACCGGGCCTCTGGCAAACGCTCGAACTCGTTTACGACGCGGCAGTTCCAGGCGTCGCCAATTCTGCCCGTCTGAATTTGCTGTCGCTCAACGGCGTTACGGTCCTGGAAACCGTTTATCTCCCGAATTCACAAGCCACAGCAGAAGGCAAACCGCTTTCCTTCGAGGTTAATAAAGGAACAATCGCTTTCAAGAATGTGGGTTACCAGCTGCTGGCAAGCCGTAAAACATTGACATTGAACAATCTGGCCTACAAAGTTTATTCGGATAAGTGGGATGCAAAGGAATACAGCAAGCTTTCTCACGAAGGAAAATCTGCGACATTAACCCAGGAAGTAACCAACGGAATGCGCGAATTCCATTTGGTTTACGAAGGCGATATGGATGTGCAGGAAGCGGGCGATTACATTTTTACGAGCATTTACTCCGGCCCTATGCTCGATTTTGAAGTGGATGGAAAAAGTGTGATGAACACGGGCGAAAGCACTTCCCAGGAAACGCATACGGGCACAGCGAACCTCACGCAAGGCGCACATAAATTCAAAATACATTACTCGCGTTTTCCATGGAGACAACCCGCGTTAGGACTTCGCGTTGAGAAAGCAGGCATTCGTCCTTACGACCTGCACGTGCTTTCATCGCTTCCCGAGCCGGAACCGAAGCCCTACATTAGCGTTACGCCAGACAAACAGCCAGAAATGGTGCGCTCATTTATCCAGATCGACGGCGAAAAATATAAGCGCACACATTGCATTTCGGTGGGAAGCCCGCAGGGATGGAGTTATACGATCGACCTGAACCGCGGCGCAATGTTACAAGCCTGGCGCGGACAGTTCGCCAACGTTACCGAAATGTGGTACGAAAGAGGCGAGCCTCAGTTGCTGACCCCGGCGGGATTAGCCGTGCACGTTTCGGGCCGCAGCAGCCTGGCTGTTCTTGCCGACAAAGCAACGACCTGGCCGGACTCTTCCAACATTAATTTCCTCGGTTATAAAATCAACCCCGAAGGATTTCCCATATTCCGTTACGCGATTGGTGCAGCCACAGTAAGCGACCAGATCATTTCAAATGACAAAGGAATGTCCCGCACATTCACCGTGGAAGGCAAGCCAACCGGCGCGATCTACTCGTTACTAGGATCGGGAAAACAGATCGCAGATCTTAAAAACGGGCTTTTCCAAATCGATAACCGCTATTACATTCAGGTTAATCAAAAAGCACAGGCCATTGTGAGACCTGCCGGAGACAATCAGGAACTGGTGTTGCCGGTGTCCGACTCGGCCACATATACGATGTTCTGGTAACCATATTCTTAGATTCCAACCAATGAAAAATATACTATTAACGACCCTGATATCACTTGGCTGTGTCTCGGCGTATGCACAATCGAAGCAAAACAAAGAGGATGATTTTTACCGGATCATTACCATTCCTATTCCTGAGAACATTAAAATGGAAGTCGGCGGCATGCAGGTGCTTCCCGACGGCCGTCTAGCTACTTCGACCCGCCGTGGTGAGGTTTGGATGATTGGTAACCCATATCTTAAAGGCGACGGACAGCCGTCTTTTCACCGTTTTGCGTCCGGCCTGCACGAGCCGCTGGGGCTTTTATATCGTGGGAAAGACTTTCTGATCTCGCAACGCGGAGAAGTGACCCGCCTCGTGGATACGGACAACGATGGCATTGCCGACGTATATGACTCGTTTGCAAAATGGCCATTATCAGGTAATTACCACCAATATTCTTATGGCCCGGTGCCGATGCCAAATGGTGAGCTTTTGGTAACATTAAACCTCGACTGGGTTGGACGCGGTGCAAGCCAGTCGAAATGGAGAGGCTGGATGCTGAAACTCGGTGAAGACGGGAAATTGACGCCCTATGCAACCGGTCTCCGCTCCCCGTCCGGCTTCGGCTCATATAAAGGCGATATTTTTTACACCGAAAACCAGGGCGACTGGGTTGGTTCCGGCCGTATGACGCATTTGGAAAAAGGCGATTTCGCGGGAAACCCCGCTGGTTTGCGTTGGAGCAAAGAAGAGGGCTCTCCGGTTAAACTAACGCCTTCCGACGTTCCAAATACAGGCGAACCGCTTTATGATGTTGCCAAAAAATTGCCTGGCTTGAAGGCTCCGGCCGTTTGGTTTCCGCACACCCTCGTGGGAATTTCCACTTCGGACTTTAAAGAAGATGTTACCAATGGTGCATTCGGTCCGTTTGCGGGACAAATGTTCGTGGGCGATCAGGGACACAGCATTATCACCCGGGTAGACCTTGAAAAGGTGAACGGCGTTTGGCAGGGAACGGTTTTCCCTTTCCGCGAAGGCTTCATGTCGGGAATATTGCGGATGGAATGGGGACTGGATGGCTCTATGTTCGTAGGACAAACGAGTCGTGGCTGGTCCGCAACGGGTAAGCAGGAATTCGGCATTCAGCGATTGGTTTGGACGGGGAAGATGCCATTTGAAATGAAAAATGTGCGTTCTATGCCCGACGGTTTCGAGATCACATTCACAAGCCCGGTTGACAAAAAAGCCGCTGCGGACCAGGAAGCCTACAAATTGAACAGCTTTACTTACAAATATCATCAAACCTACGGCAGCCCGATCGTTAATACGCAGGAAGTGCCCCTGAAAGGAATTGTGGTTTCAGAAGACGGCCTGAAAGTGCGCCTGGTGCTTGATCCTGCGTTCCTTCGTAAGGGTTACATTCACGAAATCAAGGCGGATGGCGTAAAAGGTGCGGATGGCAATCCATTGTTGCACGCAACCGGTTACTACACATTAAATGAAATTGCTTCGGGTAATCCGGTGAATGCTTCCGCTTTCACAACCACGGTTAAAGCAGTTGCAGTGGATCACAGCGCGCATACGATGCCGGCAGCTGAAACTGCTAACTCAGCACCTTCTGCGAAAAGAGTTGTGGAAATGCCTGCAAGCTGGACCAATGGCCCGGATCAGACGATCACGATCGGAACCGTTCCAGGACTGAAATTTGACATTTCCGAAATTCAGGTAAAAGCAGGAAGCCGCATCAAAATTGTTTTTAACAACAATGATGATATGCTGCATAACCTGGTCATTACTAAGCCGGGAACGGCTAATGCAGTTGGAGAAGCGGGCCTTAATCTGGGCTTAAAAGGCTCAGAGCTGAATTATGTGCCCAAATCAAATGACGTCCTGTTCCACAGTAACATTGTAGAACCAGAAAAATCCGAAAGCATTTATTTTGTGGCTCCTAAACAAGCAGGAACGTATCAATATGTGTGCACATTCCCCGGACATTATACATTGATGCAAGGTAAATTAAAGGTTACCAAATAGAAGAAAACTCCCGTAAACTGCTGTGCTGCAAAGATTATTCTTTCAGTGCGGCAGTTTTCTTTCCAAGTCTCCCCCACTCATTTTTAATTTTAATATTACCTGAAATCGCAAGGAGAATAAAACAGCATGCAGCTTTGATTAGCATAATTCGTTGAAATTATAAAACAATCTTAATAGTCAAAAGATTTTGAATAACGAAGCGCCCATATCAAACCTTTCTGACATCAATATCCAGCTCTGGCAACGTTTTAAAGCGGGCGACTCAGCTGCATTAGGCCAGCTTGCACAAGTCCATTACCGTGCACTTTACAATTACTCCACCAAATTTTCGTCCGATCCGGACTTCATCCGGGATTCCATCCAGGAGCTTTATCTGGAATTATGGGAACGCAGGGAACACCTTTCCGAAACTGCATTCGTCAAGTCATATCTTCTCAAAGCACTGAGGCACAAGCTCATTAAGGAAAGCATTCGATTGAAACGTTTTCAGGAGCCTAAGCAGGAGCTTTTTGATCTGGATCACGAAGACGCTCCCATTGAATCGCAGATCATCGCGGACGAAAGCTCACACTCCCAATCCAGTCACCTCAAACGGATTATTACGCTTCTTTCGAAAAGACAACAGGAAATCATTTACCTGCGCTTTTATCAAAATCTTGATAATGAAGACATTGCGCACATTATGGGATTGGGGCGTCAGAGCGTTTCTAATCTGTTGCACCGCACATTAAAGGAAATCCGCCAGATCTGGGCACCTGCTGAATTCATTTGGGCATTATTTCTGATCTCTTCTCTTTTGAAACCAATTTCACACGGCATTTGCATCCTTTTATAACTATTTCAAAAATATTTTGATTTTTTTGGTTATACCGATCTAAAAAGCGGACATACATACTAAAGACCTCAGGCTTTACCTATGGACTACCGCTATCACACGGCCGAAGAACTGGCAACAGATGATTTGTTCCGAAAATGGGTCACCTCACCCACACCGGAAATCACGTCATTCTGGCTGAAATGGATAGCAGACAATCCCGAAAAATCGGTGGAAGTTGGTATGGCGCGGGAACTGGTGCTGGCGGTGTACGACATTCACACCGACGACCTTACCGAGGAGACCCTGCAACATGAAATTGCAGAAATTACGAGGCTTGCAGAAATTCAAAAACAAAACACTAACACGAACATTTATCGGCTGGTCAGGCAACCATTTTGGCGCGTTGCAGCCATTTTCCTGCTTGTTTCTGCAATCGGGCTGTGGCTTTACAGCCGCGAAAATAACGCCGCGTCTCCCTCCGCCGCACGCCACAACCATACCCGCGCGGCGGAAATGCTCATTCGGGAAAACACAGGTTCCCACGAAATGACAGTGCTTTTGAGCGATAATAGTGTTGCAACATTGTCGCCGGGAAGCATAATCCGCTTTCCAAAAACCTTCGCAGCCGGTGAGCGGAAGGTGATCCTTACCGGCGAAGCATTCTTTGACGTGGCCAGGAATCCGAAGCGCCCATTTTTAGTGTATGCCAATGAAACCGTGACCAAGGTGCTGGGAACGAGCTTCCGGGTGAAAGCGCTGGATCAGGAAAATACAGTGATGGTGCTCGTAAAAACGGGTCGGGTGTCTGTTTATCCCAAAACAGAATACGAAACGCTTCAAAATAAGCCGCACAAAAAGGTGTCGGTAATCGTGCTGGATCCCAATCAACAGGCCGTTTTTAACCGAAAGGAAAATAAGCTTGAAAAAGGGATAGTGATCAATCGCCAGCTGCTTTCCGAGCTGTCGGTTCAGAAAGAGCTGATTTTTGATGACAAACCGGTCTCCCAGGTTTTCAAAAGCTTGCAGGATATGTATGGTATCGCAATAGATTATAACCAGGAAATGCTTGCCGATTGCATCATCAGCGCTCAATTCAGCGACGAGAACCTGAAACAAAGGCTCAGTGCGATCTGCCAGGCCATTGGCGCTGGTTACGAGATGGTTGACGGGAGAATTGTAATTACCAGCAAGGGTTGCAGCTAGTTCTAAATGCTTGATTTTAATCCTCTTCTGCTTATGGATCATGTAAAATCTGTGAATTTTTTGTCCTAATCTTTCAAGTACTGAACAAACAAATAAACGTATGAAAAAACACCGACTCTTGTCCAGGCTACTTTGTAGTGCTATGCGGATATCACTTTACCAATTATTAATTGCCTTTATCTTCGCGACTATTTCCGCAGCGGCTGTCGTTGACGCCCAGGATATGTTGAATCAGAAGGTGACCATTCAGGTGAATAACCAGGAAATCAAAACGGTGCTCAACAAGCTGAATAAGCTTACGCAGATCCGTTTTACTTACAGTTCGTCGCTGCTCCGCTCACAGCAAAAGGTTTCGATCAACGCTGTTGAAAAGCCGCTGGTTGATGTACTGGACCAGCTTTTCAGGCCTATTAACATTGCTTATAAAATTGAAGGTAAGCAAGTTGTGCTAGTCAAAGGCAATGCGGAACCTGGCAGCGCGGTCCCAATCCTTACCAACAATCCTCCGGCTGTTGACAGGACTATTACCGGAAAAGTCTCCGATGAAAAGGGTCAGCCGCTCCCGGGAGTGAGCATCGTCGTGAAGGGAACGAAAGCAGGAACGGCAACAAATAGCGAAGGAACCTACCAACTAAGCGTTCCGGATGCAGGCGGCGTTTTGATATTCTCCTATGTGGGCTATGCGCCTGAGGAAGTAACGATTGGAAGCCAAAGCACTTACGACCTGTCGATGAAACCGGACGAACGCAACCTGGAAATGGTTGTGGTAACTGCGCTGGGTATTAAAAGGGATGCAAAAAAGCTTGGCTATTCAACCGCAACCATTAATACTGAGGAAATTACGACAAACCGCACCACGAACCTGGGAAACAGCTTGCAAGGAAAAGTGGCTGGTTTAAATGTTACACCGCCAGCGAGCGGACCGGGCGGATCGACTAAGATCCGTATACGCGGGCAGTCTTCTTTTGGTGGAAATAATTCACCGCTGATCATTGTGAACGGCATTCCTATTAATAATAGCAGTGTTTCCGCAGGTGGCTCAAACGGTAACGGAACGGGTAACCCGACAGGCGGCTCATCCGATGCCGGGGACGGTTTGCAGAGCATTAACCAGGACGACATTGAATCCATGACCGTTCTCAAAGGCGCAGCAGCAGCAGCCCTTTACGGGTTTCGCGCCAAAGACGGAGCGATCATCATTACCACCAAAAGTGGAAGCAAGACCACCGGTATCGGTGTTGAGATCAACTCTAATTTCCAGGCACAGGAGGCCCTCGACTATACCGATTTCCAATACGAATATGGCCAAGGTGAATTCGGAAAACGTCCTACCACGACCGGGGAGGCACAAAGTTCCGGTGTTTTTGCATTTGGCGAGCGCATGGACGGCGCTCCTACCCCTCAGTTTGACGGAACTTCGAAGCCCTATTCAGCAAATAAAGACCGTATCAAAAACTTCTACCGGACCGGGACCAGTTTTACCAATTCAGTGGCGCTTTCAGGCGGAAACGAGAAAGGGAATTTCAGATTGTCGTTCGCTAATACGGACGCGAATGCGATCATGCCGAATTCCGATTACCACAAAAAAATCTTTAACCTGGGTTTGAATTATAAGTTCTCAAACAAGCTTTCTGCGCAGGTAAATGCGAATTACTCCAACGAGTATAACAAGAATCCGCCCCAGATCGGGATCCAGGATATGAATGCCAATACCACCATTTATACACTGGCAACGAGCATTGACACAGAATGGCTGAAAAACCGCAAAGACGCAAACGGCAATGAAATGCCGCTGGCGCGTTTTACCAATCGCAACAATCCTTATTGGGTGGCTTATGACCGCTTTGAGAATGTGCGCCGCGACCGGATTTTTGGAAACACGTCGGTTCGTTATGATTTTACGGACTGGCTTTTTGTGCAAGGCCGCATTGGCCAGGACTATTACACAAGGCCGTATAATTACAACCGTCCCACCGGAACGAGGTCCATCGGCGCGGTTGCTACTGGCTTCAATGGTTATTACTATCAGGATGTGGCCACTTTTCGGGAGCGCAACCTGGACGTGCTGATCGGTGCGAACCGGACGTTCGGAGATTTCGGAATCGATATCACTTTGGGAGGAAACCAGATGCAGCAGATTAGCGACAATGTGTCTACGGCGGTGACCAATTTCTACGTGCGTGATCTTTACACGATTGCCAATGGTCAGGTTAAAAACCCAAATTACGGTTACAGCAAAAAGAAGGTTAACTCGGTTTATGGAGCTGCTGAATTTTCGTACAAAGGTTTCTTATTCGTGAATGTGACAGGACGCAATGATTGGTTTTCAACATTGAACCCGGCTTCAAACAGTTACTTATATCCATCAGTAAGTGCCAGCTTTGTGTTTAGCCAGGCATTCGCCAATGCGCCTAACTGGCTCAATTACGGCAAGTTAAGAGCTGCCTATGCGGAAGTTGGAGGCGATACAGACCCTTATTCCAACAATTTATATTATGGGATCAATGCAAACCCGTTCAACGGGACTGCCCTGGGAAACCTGCCTTCTACCATTGCGCCCAATGCAAATCTGAGGCCGTTGAAAGTGAAAGAAACGGAGGTCGGTCTCGAAATGAAAACATTTGACAGCCGCCTGAATCTGGATGTCTCGTTCTATCGCAAAAATACAGTGGATGAAATCCTGAATGTGGATATTTCCAATACATCGGGTTTCAGTCAGACCAAAGTTAATGTGGGCAAATTGAGAAATCAGGGCGTTGAATTCCTCTTAACTTTCGTACCTGTGAGAACAGAAGGCGTGACCTGGGAAACGAGCTTCAATGGCAGCTATAACATTAGCAAAGTGCTTGAACTGGCCGCAGGACAACAAAGATTTGATGTAGGAACAGGTGAATTCTTTGGGATCGTATCCCATGAAGTAGGCAAGCCCCTCGCCTCTTTACGCGGTTTTGACTTCAAACGCGATGCGCAGGGTCGCATTGTAACATCAGGCGGATTACCACAGCAAGGAAACCTCACAACGTTTGGCAGTGCAATCCCGACCTGGGTTGGCGCATGGGTGAACACGATCAATATAAAAGGCATCAGAATCGGAACGCAGATCGATTTCAAAGCAGGTAACAAGATCCTTTCCAATTCCAATCTGAACTTCCTGCGCGAGGGACTTTCGAAACCTTCGCTGGTGGGACGTGAGGGAGGTGTTTTACTGGAAGGGGTAACCCCTGAGGGCGCCCCGAATGCGCAACGTGTTGAAGCACAACAATTTTACACTGCTTACCGCAGCACCAACATTGCTGCGCCATTTGTTTACAACGGCGCATTCGTAAGATGGAGAACGATATCGCTCGGCTACGATCTTTCGCGCTTTTTGAAAGAAAAAACCTTTATCAAGGGTCTGAGCATTTCAGCCATGTGCAACAATGTGTTTTTACTTAAAAAATACATTGATAACCTCGACCCCGAAGCACAGGTGTCCGCTTCCGATAATTTGCAAGGCATCGAAACCCACACACTTCCAACCACAAGAAGCTACGGCCTCAACCTGAATATCAAATTGTAAGTGAAAAAAGGTAACCATTCAATCATTGACTCAAATGAAAAAAACACTAACATATATAACCGTCATCGCCATCCTCACCTGCGCAAGCTCCTGTGACAAGGGCTTTGAAGATGTCAACAAAAATCCCGTCCAGGCCACAAGCGTTGACCCCGCTTATTTGTTTTCCAATGCCCAGTTCGGCTCGGCAATAGCAACACAGAATTACCAGTTGCAGATCGTGCAACAGATCAACACGCCTTACACCGGTGTGCTCGAAGGCGGCAATCACAATGCGGTTTCCGATCCCAATTCCAATGCCAATTTTAACTCATTGTATCTGCAAAATGGCCCTGTGAACTTGCTGACGACGGTTATTGCGCAAACGAAGGATAATCCCGCAAGGAGCAATCTTTATAATATGTCTCGTATCTGGAAAGCTTACGTATTCATGGTGCTGGTGGACACCTACGGCGATGTGCCTTATTTTGAAGCGGGGAAAGCATTTTTGGAAGGCATTAACCTGCCAAAATATGATGATCAAAAACTGATATATGATGACCTATTGAGGGAACTCGAAGAAGGAACAAAAGGGTTGGACGCATCGAAGGCGCTGGAATCGGGCGATCTTTTTTACAAAGGAAACATTGCGCAATGGAAAAAGCTTGGCAATTCATTGCTGCTGCGTGCCGGGATGCGTTATACCAAGCTGGATGCCGCCAGGGCAAAAAGCATTGTTGCCAAAGCAATGGACCCGGCCAACGGCGGCTTAATCAGTTCCAATGCAGATAATGCCTTCATTGCATTTAACAGCACATTCAATCATCCGCTGGCGAATTATTTCCAGGGAACCGAACGGGGTAATGTGTATCTGGGCAAAGCATTCGTAGACCATCTCAAAACCACCAATGACCCACGTTTAAGGGTGATTTCTGTCAAGTACGAAACGCCAGGCAACCCGATTGCGACAGCCGGTGCGGAAGATACAGCGCCCGCCAACCAGGAAGGAATGCCTTATGGTTACAATGAATCTACAATTGCCAATGCACCTGGTTTTCCCGGCAAAATTGGCTCAGCATTTAAATATTCGCAGATTAACCGCAAAACCCTGGGCAAAATTGATGCACCCGAGTTCTTTATAACCTACTCACAAACATTGCTTTTACAAGCCGAAGCCGTTCAGCGCGGGTGGGCAACAGGCAATGTGAAAGAGCTTTACGAAGCGGGCGTAAAAGCACACATGGCACAGCTGGCGACTTATGACGTTGCAGCCACAATAAGCACGGCAAATCAGGATGCTTACATTGCTGCGCAACCATTTACGCCTGCAAAAGCTTTGGAACAGATCAACACCCAATACTGGATCTCGTCATTTCTGAATGGCTCCGAAGCCTGGGCCAATTTCCGGAGAAGCGGCTTTCCAACATTGCCTGTCAACAACTATCCGGGTAAAGATCCTTCCGTAAAGACATTCATTCGCAGGCTTGTATATCCGGTCCGCGAAAGGTCTGTTAATGAGGCCAATTACAATGCGGCAGTGGCCCGAATGGGCCCTGATGAGCTGGGAACGCCTGTTTTTTGGGATAAATAAAACCAATGATAATATTTTTAGTTACAACCAACCCTTAATTACTTATGCTTAAACAAAATCTGTTTACGGGGGCCCTTCTCCTCCTGACATTGGCTTCACAGGCGCAATCTATCTCACCCACACCGGACCAGATCAAGGCCTACACCTCGGCATGGAAGGGTGAGCGCTCTGCGGACGGTCGTCCAAAAGTGTCAGATGCAATCCTGGCGAGATTGAAAAACATTTCCATGGAAGAAGCCTGGGGTGTTTTGAGAAATAAAGGCTATCATAATCAATTCGAAGGTGAATGGCAGCTGATCTATCCTGACAGCGCCATGACAGGGCGTGTAGTAACGGCTCAGTATGTTCCCGCCCGCCCGGATTTGGAGGCATTGGTAAAAGAAACCGGCAAAAAAGAAGGCCGGGTACAAACAGGAGGCACCAATTCGTGGCCTATTGATGTACTCAAAGACGGCGACGTTTACGTGGCCGACGGCTACGGAAAAATTGCCGATGGAACATTGATCGGTGACAATTTGGGAAACTCCATTTTTGCTAAATCAAAGCGGGGCGTAATTTTCTACGGTTCTGTGCGTGACGTTGAAGGACTGAGCGAGATCAAGGGTTTCAATGCATGGATCAAAGGGCAGGACCCTTCATACATCCAGCAAATGATGCTTACTAACATTAATACACCCATTCGCATCGGCCGTGCTATTGTGCTTCCCGGTGATGTGGTTTTGGCTAAAAAATATGGGACGATCTTCATTCCTGCTCATCTGGTAGAAGAGCTTGTGCTAACCTCGGAGGTAACTGCATTGCGTGATGAGTTTGGCCATTTACGGCTCAAAGAGGGAAAATACACGCCCGGAGAAATCGATACAAAATGGTCTGACGTGATTCAGAAGGACTTTTTGAATTGGGTTAACAACTATCCCGGCAAACTTCCTATGACGAAAAAAGAACTGGACGATTATTTAAAACAAAGAAATTACTAAGGCCAGGGGCCAATTTGCTAACCTCAAAACTTACGCTAATGAAAAGCATTTTAACAGACATCATTGCTTCTAACAAACAAGTTGAACAAGCAGAGAAAGTAGTAACCGCTGCTGAAATAAATAATCCCGCGACGAAAGACAGCCGCCGTAACTTCTTGCGGAAAACGGCCGTAGGCGGAATTGCATTGGGCGGGTTCATGTCCATGTCAACCGAGGACACCATTGCGCAGGCCACTTCCAAGGTAAACCGCGCTTCCAAGCCCTCGGAATTAAAAATCACTGACCTGCGCTATTGCATTGTGCAAAATGTAGGCCGCACGCCCATTATCCGCATTGATACGAACCAGGGAATTTATGGTTTGGGCGAAGTGCGCGACGGTGCTGACGAGCGTTATGCATTGTTTTTGAAAAGCCATTTACTGGGTCAAAATCCATGTAATGTGGAACAGCTTTTCAAATCGATCAAACAGTTTGGCTATCATGGCCGGCAGGCAGGTGGCGTTTGCGGGGTTGAGATGGCACTTTGGGACCTCTGCGGAAAGGCCTATAATGTGCCATGCTGGCAGCTTTTGGGCGGTCGTTACCGGGATAAGGTGCGCCTTTATGCGGATACGCCTGAGTCCAATGATATCAATGAATTCAAAGAAAAAATTAAATTCAGGACGCAGGATCAGGGTTATACCTGGCTGAAAATGGATGTTTCCATCGGAATGTTGCGGAATAATGAGAACAGCGTGGTCAATAACAAGTTCTGGGGTGGCGGGTTTTCCCAATGGGCGGGTGATTACCATTCCTACGCAAATACCAAACACCCTTTCACAGCAATCCAGATCACACCAAAAGGTTTGGATGAAATGGCAAAAGTCGTTGAAGACGTCCGTAGCGTTGTAGGTTACGAAATCCCGCTTTCAACGGACCATTATGGCCATTTTGACTTAAATAACGGCATTCGCCTGGGTAAAGCATTGGATAAATATCGCCTGGCATGGCTCGAAGACATGGTGCCCTGGGAATATACAGACCAATGGAAAACGATTTCCGACGCATTGGAAACACCCACGTTGACCGGCGAGGACATTTACCTGAAAGAGGGCTTCAAAGCATTGATCGACAAACGTGCCGTAGACATTGTGCACCCCGACCTTGCATCATCAGGAGGCTTGCTGGAAACCAAGCGGATTGGCGATTACGCAGAGGATAACGGGATCGCTATGGCCATGCACTTTGCCGGAACACCCGTTAGCTTCATGGCAAATGTGCATTGTGCAGCTGCCACGCAGAACTTTCTGGCATTGGAACACCATTCCGTGGATGTGCCCTGGTGGGAAAGCCTGGTGAAAACAACCGACGGCCGCAAGCTGATCGACAAAGGTTACGCACCTGTGCCGCTGGAAGCACCGGGACTGGGTATCGAACTAAACGAGGAAGAGGTAAAAAAACACCTCAATCCGAAGGACAAAAGCTTCTTCGCGCCGACACCAGACTGGAACGAAAAGCGTTCGCACGACCGGTTATGGAGCTGAAAGCATAAAACGGGGTTTCCAATCTTAACGCATTGGAAACCCTTATTTAGCATTTATTCGCTATTTTGCGCTCTTCACACCCATTACTAATGATGAAGAATCTGCGCAATGTACTTTTCTACACGATAACAATTGGTGCCTTTTCTGCTTTGCTTTATTTTTTTATCAAGCAGGGCAAATCACTCGAAAACGCTGATTTACTGGCCGGTGACCCGGTTGCCACCACATCTTCCTGGGACCAGTTTACAGACACTTTCCAGCATAACCTATCCCACCCGCTCGCCACGCTGCTCTTACAGATCATTACCATTATTTTGGTTGCGCGTGTTTTTGGCTGGTTGTGTAAATCCATCGGTCAGCCGACCGTAATAGGGGAAATTGCTGCCGGAATTTTTCTCGGCCCCTCGCTGCTCGGATTGTATTTTCCCGAATTCTCTACATTTCTTTTTCCCGCTCAGTCGCTGGGCAATTTACAGTTCCTGAGCCAGGTCGGACTGATCCTGTTCATGTTCATAATCGGGATGGAACTGGATCTTAAAGTGTTGAAAACCAAGGCACAGGAAGCCATTGTGATCAGTCACGCCAGCATTATCCTGCCTTTTGCACTGGGGGTCGGGCTTGCGCTTTATATATATCAGCAGTTTGCACCAGACGGCATCAGCTTCTTGTCATTCGCACTTTTTATTGGAATAGCGCTCAGTATCACGGCATTTCCGGTTCTCGCCAGGATTGTTCAGGAGCGGGGGCTGTCGCGCACAAAGCTGGGCATGATGGTGATCACCTGCGCCGCCACAGACGATATTACCGCATGGTGCATCCTGGCAGCAGTTATTGCCATTGTGAAAGCAGGGGACTTTGTGAGCTCCATTTATACCATTATCCTTGCCGGGGCCTACGTATTTTTAATGCTCAAAGTGCTGAAACCCGTACTGAAACGGGTCGGAGACCATTATTCCTACCGTGAAGGATTAACCAAACCGGTGGTTGCCATGTTTTTTGTGGTGCTCATGTTCTCTTCGTACTGCACCGAAGTGATTGGCATCCATGCATTGTTTGGCGCATTTATGGCCGGGGTAATAATGCCTGCCAATCAGAACTTCCGGAACATTTTTATTGAAAAAGTGGAGGACGTTTCCATGGTGCTGCTCTTACCGCTTTTCTTCGTTTTTACGGGCTTGCGCACACAGATCGGGTTGCTCAATGATCTTTATCTGTGGGAAATTACGGGCCTGATCATTGCAGCCGCGGTAACCGGAAAGTTTATCGGAAGCGCGGTTGCGGCACGTTTCGTGAACCAATCCTGGCGTGACAGCCTTATTATCGGATCCTTAATGAACACGCGGGGGCTGATGGAGCTGGTCGTGCTGAACATTGGTTACGATATTGGTGTGCTCTCACCCGAAATATTTGCAATGATGGTCATTATGGCACTTGCCACCACTTGTATGACGGGCCCTGCGCTGGATCTCATCGACCGTTTCTTTCCGGAAAAGAAATGGGAGGCCGCGGCGGAAACCAATGAAGATCCGGGATTTTCTATCCTCATTGCATTTGCCAGCCCGCAGGGCGGAAAGAAAATGCTCCGTTTGGCTTATCATTTTATACAAAAACAACTCGCTTCGCATCATATTACGGCATTACACCTTTCTCCAAGCAGCTATCTCAACCAGGTTAATACCGAAGAATACCAGCTGGAAACATTCAGGCCGATAACCGAAGAAGCTGCTGCGCTGGAAACACAATTTGCATCTCTTTTTAAGCCGTCCCAAAACATTGAGCACGATATCATAGAAACCGCCAATGCGGGAGAATATGATATGCTCATGATTGGAATTGGCCGTACGGTATTTGAAGGAACATTTCTGGGTAAAATCCTGGGCTTCACCTCCAAGATCATCAGTCGCGAAAGGCTTTTTGACACTATTTCAGGAAAAGAAAAGCTATTTCATGCCGACGTTTTTGATGAGCGTACCACGCACATTATCAAGTCGGTGAAAATTCCTGTGGGCATCCTGATTGAAAAAAACCTGAGCAAAGTCGAAAATATATTTATTCCCATTTTTTCTCCGGATGACAAGGTTTTGTTTCAGTTTGTAAGAAAGCTGGCATTACGTGAAAGCATAAATCTGGCCATCATGGATCCAACCAACGCTGCAAGCCAATCCCCTGAAATCCAGTCGGAGCTGGCGGCGATCAGTGACTATAATAATGATCGGGTCAGGTTGCTTCATGAGAATGTGCTTGAAAAGGATTTTTTACAGCAACAAGACCTCATGATCATCAGTCTCGACAGCTGGAAAAAGGCCGTTGAGTCCCACAGCCTTTGGTTGTCGCATTCACCCTCAGTTTTGATCGTGCGGGGATAAATGTTTATTTTACATTAGCGACGACAGCATTCCAGAAAATATGATATCCCAGATTAAGAATAGCAAGATTTTTAGTTCAATTAACCCCCAGACGATCCTTTTCTTCTTTCACAATTTTTTTATCAATGTTGGTACAACGCTGGTTTACGTCTCTGCCAATGTTCTTTTACTCGAAAACCATCCCGAATATTCGCTGCCGATCGCTTATGTTGCCGCTGCTCTTGCGGTAATGGCAGCAGGAAAAGTATATGAATATTTTGAACATCACCTCGTTCTGAAACGCCTGAGCCTGGGTACCATGTTGTCCTCGCTTTTGATGGTGGTGGTGGTGATGGGCCTGCTCTGGGCCGGTCACGGCATTGCAACCGCCATTGCGATTATGGTCGGTTACCGGATCATTTATCTGCTCATTAATCTTGAATTCTGGGGCTTATCTGCATTGGTTTTTGATGTGCGCCAAAGCAAAAGGCTGTTCAGCGTGATCGGCTCGGGTGATATGCCTGCCAAGGCGCTGGGTGCGGTTTTAGCGGTTTTGATACATTCTCCATCGGTTTTAATGATCCTGCTGGTCATCTCCCTTGTATTTTTTGCGCTGGCATTTTACACACAGGTCCTGACGTTCCGGTTCACCGAGATCCCTAATCCGCATCACGCCCGCCCAAGACAAATAAACGCTTCGGACTCGAAGATCATTCAGAAGTATTTTGGTGGGAACAAGTTGCTTACCTCACTTTGCCTGGGTATGGTGTTCGTAGCTGCCGCTGCGACGTGGATAGAATATCATTTTTTTGTAAATGTCAAATACAAATTTCATAGCCAGCACGATGTCATTGGCTTCGTAGGAACATTGTTATCAGTCACTTACGTAATTTCTACATTTGTAAAACTGATATTTTCAGGAAAAACGGTTGAACGCTTCGGTGTAAAACTAACGCTGTTTCTGCTGCCTTTAACCACGATATTTATATCACTCGGACTGCTCATCTCATCCTATTTCAGAAAAGACGAACCCTCGTTACTGGTCTATTACTGTGCCGCTTACCTGCTTTTTGAATTGGTCAGGCGGACCATTTTCGATCCGGTTTTCCTTGTTTTGTTTCAACCGCTTTCTACCAAAACACGTTTGAAAGGACATACGCTTGCCAAAGGTTTGTTTGAACCGTTGGGTATGCTCATCGCCGGGGGCCTCTTATGGATCATTTACACGCAGAAACTAAGCAACATCAGCCTCACCTTTGACCTTTCCCTCCTATTCGCAGTAGCGGCTCTTCTTATTTTCCGAAAAGCATATGGACATTACATTCAGGAGTTGAAGAACGCGATCAGCAAAAGGTTTATACGAAGCGGCGAAATGGCCTCCCCGTCCGAAGCATTGCCCATTATCACCGAGAATTTGAAAAGCGAAAGGAAGGAAGAAGTCCTTAACGCGATTGACTGGCTGGCACGAAACAAGGAATCTGTTTTTCGCAGGAACGTTGATTCTTTGCTCAAAAATCCAATCACAGCGGTTCGCTTGAAAACGTTGCAAACCCTGGCGTCACTTGAAAAACCGGAGCTTTCGGAAACCTTTCTTAAATACATTGAGACCGAGCCTGATACGGCTTGCCAGACGCTGGCCGTCCGAATTGCCGCTTCCAAATCTCAGCTGACAGATGAGCAACTGGCGCGTTTTCTGGCGCATGAAGATCTGGACATTGTGAAGGGATCGATTTTGGGAAGTTGGGAAGCTGGCAAAGCATTGCCACTTATTCATGGCACATTACGCAGGCTTTTCCAGTCGGAGCAGGAAGATGCGCAGTTGATTGCATTGGATTGTGTGAAGACCACCGGCCTGAAGGCATACGAGGAATTTGTAAAATCCTGCCTGCGTAATGGCTCGGAAAAGGTTCGGAACTATGCGCTGGAAGTGGCAGCAACCGTGGGCTCACCACAGCTTTTGCGAGAATTGAAACCATTGCTCACCGGCTCATTGTCGAGACAAACGGTAGCATCCCTGATCAAATCCGGCGACTCGGGCATTGGCATTGTGGAAGAGTGGCTGCGCAATGATCCCTCGCGGGAGCGCATGCAAACGCTCATAAAAGTAGCAGAAAAGACAAAACACGAATATATACTTCAAATACTTTTTAAACTTATTAAAAATATTTACCATAATATAAATTTAGTAAATTCAAAAAGTAGTATACATTTTAGTGGGATTGATACTTATATTCATCGGGATGCATTGAAAGCATTGACCAATTACTCGTTAATGGCTGATTACAAGCAGATTGTTTCCGAGTTCGTTGAAAAGGAATTGTTTCATGCTTCAATGATTTTAAATGGTATGGACGAAGATGAAGCGGACGAGACGTGGAATAGTACATTGGATTATGAGTTGGAGCTCACCAGTCAGCGCCTGTTTTACCTCTTTATGATGCAATATGATAAAGACGCGGTCCAGAATGCCTGGAAGGGAATCAGGCATGCTTCGCGCGAGAAAAGGGCCAATTCACTCGAAATGATCGAGAGCTTTTTGCCCCGCATGCTTTACCCTTCGTTACATGCATTGTTTGAAAACATCCCCATTCAAAAGAAGCGTGAGGCGCTGCGCCAGTATATGGGCAACCAGGAAGCCGGCGTGTCTCTGATCCCTTACATTTTGACACAACAGGAAAAATTATTTACGGAATGGACCATTGCGCTGGCTGTTAAAAAAAGCGAAGATCCAACCGAACTTGCATTAATAGAAAACCTCAACACACATTCTTCCCGGCTTATCCGGGACGCTGTGCGTACAAAATTTGCAACAGATGCAGACGCTTCGACCCTTAATCTGACAACTAATACGATGAAACACGCAGAGACCTCCCAGCAGATTTCGGAAATGGAACGGGTAATTGTTTTGAAAAACACACAACTTTTTGCCCAAACCCCCGAAAACGTGCTCAGCTCCATCGCGCCGATCATGAAAGAAATTACTTACAGCGACGGCCAGGAAATTTTTGCAAAAGGAGATCCGGGTGATTCCATGTACATTATTTACACGGGGCAAATTGGCATTTATGATGGTAAAAAGCAGCTTGCACTGTTCGATAAGGGTGAGATTTTCGGGGAACTGGCCTTACTCGATACGGAGCCAAGATCGGCAACAACGGTTGCAGAAACGGATACATTGGTTTTCCGGATCGATCAGGAGGATTTCTTTGAGCTGATGGAAGAACGCGACGAGATCCTCAAAAACGTACTGCGTATCCTTTGCCAGCGGATCCGTGCGCAGAACGAGAAAATGCGCCTGCTATAATAAGGTTTCGAGATTCGCCTGTTTGGGAAGTTCCCGCAGGCGCTGCGCCGACTGCGTCCAGTATTTGTGCGCGCCGATGAATTTAACCTGAATTGCATTCCAGGCGTCGATATCGGTTACCATATTTCTGGCTTTGAGCTCTCTGTACAATGTTTCGGCGATGGGTTCAAAGTCTGCACGGCCGAGATAATCCAGATCGGCATCACAAATGATCTGTTCCAGATGTGTTTTCGGGCTTTGAGGGATCCGGGTTGCCAGGATCATTCCGCATATAGTTTCAATTTGGCCGGGATTGTAACCAAAACCCGGCAATGCCTCGCGCGCAATCCTGCATCCTTCCTGCTCATGTTCTTGGTAGGTGTACATGAAGCCTGAATCATGGTATAGTGCAGCTGTTTTCAGCAAATCGCGCGTTTCCTGATCGTTGACACCTTCCAGAGCAGCCAGATGCAATGCAGCGTTGGCAACATCCAGCGTGTGATGCAAACCGTGATAGTAAAGTGTGTCCGATAACCTCCGTCGAAATTGGTCGACGATGTAAATTTCTGCCTTTTCAACATTCATGACTATTCCAAAACTTCGTAGATCTTAACAGGATTGGCCTTATTTTTAAGAACAACCTCTCCCACCAGATTACAATTAAATGCTTCCTTAACAGCAAGGTAAGCAGATTCAGGAAGCAAAACCTGACCTGGTTTTGCCGCATTCTGTAAGCGTTGCGCAACATTAACTGCATCTCCGATAACGGTATAATCCAGTCTTTTCAATGCCGCAGAACCAATGTTACCCGACACCATTTCCCCGGAATTAATGCCAATAGAAACTTTTGGGAAATAACCCGAATGTCCCTCAGGCTCTTCTTTGAAATTATTGATCTGGTTTCTGACAGCCAGGGACGTTTCAATGGCGCGGTCCAAGTGATATTCGCCCCGAAAAACGGCCATAACGGCGTCTCCCATGAATTTATCAACCAGCCCGCCTTGGGCGATGATTTCCTTAACCATAACATCAAAATACTTATTGATCAGCTTCACAACCAGATCCGCCGGTTCATTTTCGGAAATTGAAGTAAAACCGCACATATCCATAAACACAACCGTTGCTTCAATGTTTTCGCTCGTCATCAGCGACTTTTCAAATGTATCCTGCGTCATAAATTGCAGGACGGAGGAATCCACATACATGCGCAAAATATCATTCTCACGAACTGCCTTCAGCGTTTCGCGCAGCTGCGCCACATAGGTGAGCGTCTTCTCCATTGTGACTTCAAGATCCTTGAAATCAATGGGTTTAGTAAGAAAATCAAATGCGCCCCGGTTCATGGCTGTGCGAATGTTGTCCATATCGCCGTAAGCGGAAACGATCACCGATTTGAGGATCGGGCTCAGCTCGCCCAGGCGGATAAGCAGCGTCAATCCATCCATTTCGGGCATATTAATGTCACTCAGCACCATGTCCGTATCAGGGTGCTCCACGAGTGCTTCAAGGGCTTTATAGCCGTTTTCGGCGAAAATAAATTCGTATTCCTGCTCGCGGATCTGTCTTCTGAATTTCTGCTTGATCAGCAATTGCAGATCCGCCTCATCATCCACAACCAGTATTTTGGCTTTCATAGGGTTTTCAGCAATTTCTCTTTTAATTCAACAAAATTGACAGGCTTCGTTAAGAAATCATCTGCACCAAGCTTCATTGCCTGATCATGGTTGTTGCTATCACCGTATGCCGTTATCATCATTACTTGCGGCGGCGCGGCTGGAAAATCCTTCCGGATCGTCTTTAACAACTCTATTCCGCTCATGCCCGGCATATTAATGTCCGACAAGATCATCACCACTTCGGAAGGGTGCTCGGCCATAAAATGCAGCGCTTCTTCACCTGAAAAAGCAAATGAAAATTCAAACTGTGCGCTACGGATCTCCTTTCTGAATTTTTGTTCAAAAAGCGACTTAACGTCTTCCTCGTCATCCACTACAAGTATTTTCATATCAAAATCAATAAAGCGCCGAACTGATCAGGCGATTGGAATTGTGATCTTAAACTCTGTTTTTTCTCCCGGAACGGTCTCTACATCGAGCATTCCGTTATGGGCGTTGGTAATGATATCGTAACTCATTGAAAGGCCCAGTCCGGTGCCCTGCCCTGTTGGCTTCGTCGTAAAAAACGGCTGGAATATCTTGGCTTTTACTTGATCCGGCATGCCGGTGCCGTTGTCGGTAACCCTTATATAAAGCTTTCCTGCGAACATTTTGGTGGAAATTTTCACTTCCGGCTTGTAGTCGTCCAGCTTGCCGGCCTCCGTTAACATTCGTTTTTTCTCGGCTACGGCGTAAAATGCATTCGTAAAAAGATTCAGAAAAACCCTTCCAAGATCCTGGGGCATGACCATCACCTTGCCAATGTTGGGATCAAAATCGGTGACCAATGTCGCATTGAATTCCTTATCCTTGGCGCGCAGACCGTGATAAGCGAGCCGCATATATTCGTCCGCCAACGCATTGATCTCTACCGCCTCCTTCTCACCTGAAGAAGCGCGCGAATGCTGAAGCATTCCTTTAACGATCGAATCTGCGCGTTTACCATGGTGCGTTATTTTCTGCTGGTTTTGGCTCAAATCGGCAATAATGCCTTTGATATAGTCCTTATCTTCGTCTGAAATGGATGTTTTATTCACCTCTTCTTCCAGTTCCTGGCAAAGCTCAACAGAGACTTCCGAAAAATTATTGACAAAGTTGAGCGGGTTCTGAATCTCGTGCGCAATGCCCGCCGTAAGCTCACCCAGCGAGGCCATCTTTTCGCTCTGGATCAGCTGGTTCTGAGTCGATTTCAGGTCTTCGATTGCTTTTTGCAATTCTTCTTTTTGCGCTGTGAGTTCCATTGTGCGCTCTGCGACAAGATATTCCAGTGATTCCTTTTGCGCCTTGCTTGCCATTTCTTCCCGCAGCCGGTCCTCGCGTTCCTTTAAAAGGATCTTTCGCTGTTTCTGCGCATAAAACCATATGACAAAGCATAGTACAAATGCAAAAGAAGTGGCAATGTTAAACCAGTCATCGTACTCCGCATAAAATTTCGGAGCTGCTGCTTCCAATATATCACTAATGATGGATATGGCTACAAATGGAATGACAGACTGAGTAACTGACCTGATCGGACTAAAATCTTCCTTGGTGTAAAGAATATAGATGATCAGGATCATGAAAACATGCCAGATCCAACTGAACCAATCCGGGCTATCCGCAATGTAATAAGTAGAAATTAATGCGATGCTGATATATCGTCCATAAAGCAATAAGCGGTCCCAATTTGGGAGACTGGTGGCTGTATGCAATGAGGACCGAACATACTGGATCAGGAAGAACGAAACGAGAAAGTAATCCATGCAGGTTTTACGGTGCGGTTTTTTCCGTTTTTATGAATGTCAATTTCACAGCAAAGTAATTATTTTCACGGATTTTCTTACATTAAGGTGAAACAGGAATTTATCAGATCAGGGATGCCGCAAACCCACCAGTTCACCATCTTGCTAAGCCAGAGACTCTTGCTATTTGGCTTAATGACGCTTTGTTTCGTCGCGCAGGGTGCAACGATCAGGGAAATATCTTCGCCTGATGGCAAAACAAAGCTTTCTACCGGTCCGCAACGATCTTAATGTCTTTCACTTCCAGCACGTTCTTGTCGTAACCGAATTGTGTAACCTTTATCATCGCCTGCCCAACCTGGGCGAGCGTTGAAACGGCATTTGGGAAAATGACCTTAAAAAGAGGATAAAGCCAGGACAAATATTTTACAAATGACAATGTGTTTTTCAAACCCGGCGTTGGGTGCATATATCCCGGTCGAAATGCAAAAACCTGCTTGAATGGCAATTTCATCAGGTCATTTTCAGTTTTTCCCTTTACGCGCGCCCACATCGAACTTCCTTTTTCCGTGCTGTCCGTGCTGGCTCCTGAAACGTAACAGAACGTCATATCCGGGTTATGCTTTACCAATGTTTCCGCCACATGCAATGTTAATGTGTAGGTGATCCTGGTATATTCCTGTTCCTTCACACCCACGGAAGAGATCCCAAGGCAGAAGTAACAAGCATTATAACCAATCAACCGATCCGCAATCGGCCCCAAATTCAGAAAATCACCATGAATGATCTCTTTTAACTTCGGGTGAACGATGCCGGATGGCTTTCTATTAATGATCAAAACCGCTTCTACATCATCGCTCTGCAAACATTCATGTAAAACACCCTCGCCCACCATACCCGTAACGCCGGTGATAATGGCTTTTATTTTGTTGCTTTTCAAATTTTCTGTCATCGTTTCATATGAGTAAGAAGTGTTGCTGACTTGTCATGCGGAGCGGACCATTACTTGTCCTGCTGAACGGACGATTACTTGTCCTGCTGAGCGGAGTCGAAGCACGTCACTCCTTGGTAACGTGCTTCGACTCCGCTCAGCAGGACAAGTGAATGAACGCTTAGCAAAACAGGACAATCGCCCTCTAATATATCCTAAACCTCCTCTGTATCAAAGTCAGTTGAAACCGTCAGCTCTTTCCAGTCTGCCAACTCTTTTTGTACGGCGGCGATTTTGCCATTTGCTACCGAAAATGCGTCACTGCCGAGAAACAGGTTCATGGGCGGGTTGGCTTCGGAAACAATGCGGATCATTGCTTCTGCCGCTTTTTCCGGATCGCCGGGCTGTTTTCCGTTGATCTCATTTTGATGCGCGTTTTGCGAGTCGCGTACTTCCTTATAGTCTTCAATCTGGATTTTTGGGAGGCCTATGGACGAATCTGTAAGGAAATTAGTCCTGAAATAACCTGGTTCCACAACCGTTACATGCACCCCGAACGCCCTTACTTCCTCTGCCAGCGACTCGGAAAGGCCATTGACCGCAAACTTGGTGGCACAATAAGCGCCAAATCCAGGAAAACCACCCATAAAGCCTCCTATTGAGGAAATATTGAGGATGTGCCCCGACCGTTGTGCACGCAAGTAAGGCATTGCTTTACGGATTACCGTGAAGACACCAAAAACATTGATTTCAAAATTCTCGCGCACCTCGTTGTCCGAAAGTTCTTCCACGCTTCCCAATAAACCATAACCGGCATTATTGACAACCACATCAATGCGGCCGAAATGTGCGACGGTTTTTTCAATCGCTTCCTGCACGCTCGCTTCGCTTTTCAGATTGGTTGCCAGCGGCAAAAATTGTGGGCTATCATTACCGACCGCTTTTTGCAGATCTTCCAGATTTCGTGAAGTAGCAGCCACTTTGATGCCGCTCGCAAGCAGTTTTTGAACCAATGTCAGCCCCAAACCTTTCGAAGCACCCGTTACGAACCAAATTTTATCAGTTTCCATCTTTTTGTTTGTTTTAATTTGATGAAACAAAATTAGGTCACCGGGAAAAATCCGCCATTGCGCTGTTCAAACAGATGATTGCGAAATTCAAACAATCCTAAAAGAACTGGGCGTCTGACTGGTTTGCTTCTTGAAAAAGTTATTGAAATGTGCGGGTTCCTCGAATCCCAGACTGTAGCTGATCTCTGAAATATTCCAGTTTGTGTGCTTCAAAAGCGCAACCGCCTCGCTTGCAATGCGTTCAGCAATGTGCGTGGTGGTTGTCTTACCAGTAGTTTCGCGGATTGCTCGGTTCAAATGATTAACATGCACGGACAATTGTTGCGCGAAATCGTTTGCGGATCGAAATGTAAAACGCTGCGAAGTTGACTCAATAGGAAATTGCCTTTCCAGCAACTCCGTAAAAACCGCTGTAATCCTCGAATTGGCATTTGGATGCTGATATAACGACTCGGAAGGCTGCATTTTCATCGCATAATGCACCGTTTCAGTAACATAGTTGCGGAGCAGATCATATTTATATTGATAATCTGAATTAATCTCTTCCAGCATTTTTTCAAAAATTCCCTGAACATGTGCCTCTTGCGCTTCATTGAGCAGGTAAGCCGGTTTTCCGCCCGGTGTAAACATTGGCAAATCACCCAATCCGTCGCGAATCCTGCCTGAAAAGAAGCCTTCGGTGAAAATGCAGAAGTAGCCGGAAATGCTGTCAGGCCCGCCTTCCCAGGTGTACGGAACCTGCGGATTGAAGAAAATCAATGTCGGACCATCGGTTTCGAGGCTTTTATCTGCATAATGGTAAATGTTCTTTCCACGGATAAGGGTAATTTTGTAAAAATCCTTGCGGCTGTACTGAATAGGCGCCGAATTCGGTCCCATACAATCTTCCAAACGGAAAACATTGAAATGACCAATGTCCTGTTGAAGATTATCCGGCAGCCAATTAAACTTATGCTGATAAAATTCTTCGAGTGTTTCTGAATTTGCCATAGAACGAAGTTACAAAATTCAAATAGAAATAGTAGAATCCAAATGATATAAACTTGTTAACCTGTCCCTTTTGAAATACTCTAAAAACCATTTATGAGATTACTTAAAACGCAACTTTCCGGTGCAGGAAGGACACTCAGCCTTTCCATATGTACATTCATTTTCCTTCATGCCTGCAACACTGCCTTTGCCCAATCCGATCTCAAATTTTGGTATAAACAACCCGCCAGAAACTGGAATGAAGCGCTGCCGATCGGGAATGGCCAAATTGGGGCTATGGTTTTCGGAAGGGTTAGCGAAGAAATTATCCAACTGAATGAAGAAACACTCTGGTCCGGCGGGCCAGTAAACACAAACCCGAATCCAACAGCAAAAAACCACCTGCCCCAAATCAGGACTGCGCTTGCTAATGAAGATTACAAACTAGCCGAAGAGCTCACGCAGAAATTACAGGGGATTTTTACAGAATCTTATGAACCGCTTGGTGATCTCATCATTAAGCAGCAATTCGAGGGACAACCCACTGCCTATAAACGTGACCTGGACATTTCCAATGCATTGTCTTCCACAACTTTCACGGTTGCAGGTGTTGATTACAGCCGAGAGATATTCATTTCAGCGCCCGATCAGGTGATGATTGTAAAGTTGAAAGCGAGTAAAAAGGGTGCGCTCAATTTTACGGCCAGCACGCAGAGCCCGCTTTACTATAATAATGTTGTGATTGCGCAGGATCAGGTGGCAATGAAAGGACAGGCGCCGGCCCACACGGATCCCAGTTATATGCAGACCATGGAACAGCCCGTGGTTTACAATGATCCTTCCAAATGCAAAGGAATGCGGTTTGAGCTGCGCATGAAAGTGAAGGAATCGGACGGAAAAACGATCGCGGACGCAGAAGGCCTGCACATTAGTGATGCAACAGAAGTCGTACTGGTTTTATCGGCTGCGACGAGTTTTAATGGCTTTGACAAATGTCCTGACAAAGAAGGAAAAGACGAATCGCAAATTGCGGAAAAATATCTTTCAGCTGCACAGGCCAAAAGCTTCGAAGCCTTGAAAAGCGAACACATCGCTGATTACCAGAAACTTTTCAACCGGGTTAGCCTTGTCATTAATGGTAATCCTAAAACGGAGCTACCTATGGATGAGCGCCTTAAAGCATACACGGAAGGTGCGAAAGATCCGGGCCTGGAATCACTTTATTTCCAGTTTGGCCGCTATCTGCTTATTTCCAGTTCGCGTCCCGGCGGCATTCCTGCGAATTTGCAAGGCATCTGGAATCGTGAAGTCCGCCCGCCGTGGAGCAGTAACTTTACGACCAACATCAATACACAAATGAATTACTGGATGGTGGAAACGGCAAACCTTTCGGAATTGCACGGCCCATTAATAGACCTGATTGGCAACATTGCCACAACCGGTAAGGAGACAGCCAAAAATTTCTACGGCGCAAAAGGATGGACCCTGCATCACAATTCGGATATATGGGCAACAACCAATCCCGTAAGCGGAAGTCCGTCATGGGCAAACTGGCCCGTGGGCGGCGCATGGTTATGCCAGCATTTGTGGGAACATTATCAGTTTAGCGGCGACAAGGAATATTTGTCCAAAACGGCATATCCATTGATGAAATCGGCCGCAGAATTCTGTCTGGACTGGCTTATCGAGGATAAAAACGGCAAGCTGGTTACCGCTCCATCAACAACTCCTGAAAACATTTTCCTCACTGAAAAAGGCTTTAAAGGTTCTGTTTCAGTGGCAACAACGATGGATATGGCCATCATCTGGGATCTTTTCACCAATCTGATCGAAGCGTCGGAAAGACTGGGAACAGATGCGGAATTCAGACAAATGCTTATTGAGAAGCGCGGCAGATTGTTTCCTATGCAAATCGGAAAAAAAGGCAACTTGCAGGAATGGTATAAGGATTGGGAGGATGTAGAACCGGAGCACAGGCACATTTCACATTTGTTTGGCCTTTTTCCAGGGCGGCAAATCTCCCCGCTATCGACACCGAATTTTGCGGACGCTTCCAAGAGAACAATGGAATTGAGGGGAGATGGCGGTACGGGGTGGAGCAAGGGTTGGAAAATCAATGTCTGGGCGAGGTTACTGGACGGGAATCATGCGTATAAACTGATTCGTGAACAACTGAAACTTACAGGCGTTGAAGGAACTAACTACGCAAATGGCGGCGGAACCTACCCTAACCTGCTCGACGCACACCCACCATTTCAGATCGACGGAAATTTTGGCGGCACATCCGGGATCACCGAAATGTTGCTTCAAAGCCACGACGGCCTCATTAATGTTCTGCCAGCTATCCCCGACAACTGGACAAGCGGAGAAGTGAAGGGAATGAAAGCAAGAGGCGGTTTTGAATTGGACGTCACCTGGACCAACGGAAAAATTACACAATTGATCATCCGCTCCCAACTAGGCGGCAATTGCCGGATCGGTGTTCCCGGCGCGGTTAAATCTGCCTCAAAAGTTGCGTTGAAAGCTGCAAAAGGAGATAATTCCAACGCATTTTACAAAAGCATTCAACCAATGCCTGCTGGCGCGGCAATCGTAAAAGCCGGACGATCAGCATTTGACTTTCCAACCGAAGCAGGAAAAGAATACGTTTTCAAAGCGAAATAGCGGACTGCGGGCTGCAAGTCGTTACATGCCTCCGGCATTCTATCTTTCTGCACATTCATTTCTTGCTACCAATATTGCATCGCTCCGCGATTTGAAGCAATGCTAGACGAATGCAATATTGGTGGCAAAAAAGAGCGAACGCGGTTCGAAAAATGCCGGAGGCCATGCAATATTGGTACCAAACAACAAGGGCGTGGTTCGCGAAAATGCCGGAGGCATGCAATATCGGTAGCAAAAAAGAGCGGACGCGATTCGAAAAATGCCAGAGGCATGCAATATTGGTACAAACAACAAGGGCGTGGTTCGCGAAAATGCCGGAGGCATGCAATATCGGTAGCAAAAAAGAGCGGACGCGGTTCGAAAAATGCCGGAGGCATGCAATATTGGTACCAAACAACAAGGGCATAGTTCGAGAAAATGCCGGAGGCATGCAATATCGGTAGCAAAAAAAAGCGAACGCGGTTCGAGAAAATGCCAGAGGCCGTGCAATATTGGTACCAAGCTCGCGAGTTATATGGAAGCCCTGTTTTTGTCGACAAAATGAGCCAGAGAAAGCACGATCAACTGCAACACGGCGAAGGAAACGAATAGCATTGGGATAGAATTTTCCGGCGGTGGGCCGAACATATTGTAGAAATCGGTGAGCAGGAAAAATGCAACAAGCAGCCAGAAGCCCCATTTGCCCTTGTTACTGATAGCTTTTGTATTCCTATAATAAAGGTAAGCGCCGATCCCAAAAATGATGAGTTCCAGGATCACGGTCGCTTCGAGCGAGTTCCACAAGCCCATTCCTACCTTTGTGCTGGTGAATGGCGTCAGCGGTAAGTCGGCAATGTGTACAACCAGATCCAGAAACCAGTGACTCAGGACCGCCAGCCCCACAATCACTGCGCTTTTCACATCTTTTTTGAAAAACCAATATACAAATGCGGACAGCAAGCCCCATACAATGCCCATGAGCAGACTATGCGTATAAGGATAATGTACAAAATCAAAAGGCGTGACAACGGTAATACCAGGCGTAACCTTCACCTGTTCGACATTCAGCAGCAGCAAAAATGGCCATAGAATGTCGACAAATTCAACGGCTACGAATAATGTTAAAAGCGAGATTTGGGGAGCTGCCTTTTTCACTCCGAACGCTAATCCATAATGACCTATAAACATACAAATGGCTGGTTGATTAATGACTTTACAAAAGTATAATCGACAAGATTAAGGCCACTTGACCTATATCAAGAAATCAGATCAGCTGTTTGCGCCGGATGCGGCTGATGGTTTCGGGCGTCATGCCGAGCATGGAAGCAATGTATTGGAGCGGCACCTGGTTAAAAATTTCGCGGCTATTTTCAAACAACACATTATAGCGCTGCTCAGCGGTCATGGAAAGGAAAGAAAACACGCGTTCTTCCAGCGTCACGAAGCAATGTGCAATGAACAGCTTTTCGGTTTCGTGCCATTTTGGGATGAAATCCCCTATCCGATCATAATCGGCCTTGTCGATGGTATATAATGTTGTGTCTGCAAGCGCCTGAATGTTCCAGCGGGAAGGTTTACTGAATATGAGACTGGACAGATCTGTTATAAAATAGCCTTTTGATGAAATCCACTGCGTCACTTCCCGGTCTTCGAGATTTACATAAACCCGCAGAATGCCCGTTTGGATAAAGCTTAGTTTATTGCAGCTCTTCCCGGTTTTGAGATAGTAATCGCCTTTTTTTACAAATTCCGGCTTGAAAAACGAAGCCACGGTAGTAAGATCGCTTTGATCGAAATCAAAGTAGGATTGCAGGTAATGTTCCAGTTCCGTCATTGCTGAATTGTTATAATTCAAATTTAACAATGCGCTCCCACACCTCAACGTTCCTCCCGGATTTTATGGAGGTCGTAACCCAGTCGGCTTGATGTTAGTGTTGGCCGATTTCGTACAAAAGTGTTCGAATGCGAACGATTCGAATAGAAGGATGCATCCTAATTGCCTTACTAAGAGCTTTTCCTACATTTGGCATATATTTTATACAAAGAACTATGTTATACAATGTACCGTCTGTTAGCCATAAAAAATAAAATATAATCCGTTTCAATCTTCCGCTTTATGTTAAGAAACTATTTCAAAATCGCTTGGCGTAACCTTGTCCGCAACCGCGCCTTCTCCGCAATCAACATTACCGGGCTGGCCATTGGCCTGGCATCCTGCATGCTGATCAGCCTGTATGTGCTGGACGAACTGAGTTTCGATCGCTTTCATGAAAAAGGCGACCGGATCGTGCGCGTTGTATTTAAGGGCGTTATGCAAGGTGGAGAAATGAATGAAGCGCATGTCATGCCACCTACGGCAGCTGCGCTCAAAGCGGACTATCCCGAGGTTTTAGAAGCCACACGGCTAAGAAGAGGCGGCTCGCCGCTGGTGCTGCTCAATCAAAAATTGTACACGGACGACCAACTTGCATTTGTAGACTCCAATTTCTTACAGGTTTTTACATTCCCCCTCATTGAAGGCAATGCAAAAACTGCGCTCCTTCAACCCAATACAATTGTCATTTCGAGGACACTAGCCGAAAAATATTACGGAAAACAGGACCCGATCGGCAAAGTACTGACTTTTAAAGATTGGAAAACGCCTTACACGGTGACGGGCGTGATGGAGGAAATGCCGGCACATTCGCACATCCAATTTGATATGCTTGCTTCCATGTCGTCGCTGGAAGATGCCAAATCTACTTCCTGGATGATTTCGGAGTTCTATACCTACCTCGTTTTGCCGGAAGGTTATGATTACAAACAGCTTAATGCCAAGCTTCCGCAGACGGTGGATAAATACATGGGCCCGCAGCTAAAACAGGCACTGGGCCTCACAATGGCTGAGTTCCGCAAAAAAGGCAACAGCCTTGGCCTGTATCTGCAACCATTGAACGACATTCATTTGCATTCAGATTATCAATTTGACCTGGGCACGAATGGCGATCTGAAATACGTGTACATTTTCAGTGCCATTGCAATCATCATGCTTTTGATCGCGTGCATTAATTTTATGAATCTGTCCACCGCTGGTTCGTCCAAACGCGCCCGGGAAGTGGGTGTGAGAAAAGTGATGGGATCTGAAAAAATTGAGCTGGTTGCCCAGTTTTTGATGGAATCCATTTTGTTAACGGGCATTTCACTGGTTCTGGGAACGATCATATGCCTCGCGGGTTTGCCGTTACTCAATAGCCTTTCCGGTAAAAACCTGGGATTCAGCTTTGAGGCAATTCAAGCTATTTTGCCTGCACTACTCCTTTTTGGTTTGTTTGTCGGAGTTTTTGCGGGCAGTTACCCTGCCTTTTTTCTTTCTTCGTTCAAGCCGATTTCAGTTTTGAAAGGCGGAAGCGCAGCGGTTAAGCTCAATTCCTCGGGCAAAAACATAGGCCTGAGAAGTGGATTGGTGGTTTTTCAATTCTTTATTTCAATCACCTTAATGGTCGGCGCCACGGTGGTTTACCAGCAATTGAAATTTATTCAAAACAAAAAACTAGGGTATGATAAAGACCAGGTTCTGGTTGTTCCGGCCTGGGCGCTAGGCAAAAATCTGCCTGTTTTTAGGGATGAACTACTGCGTGATTCACGGGTTAGCAACATTAGTTTATCCGGTTATGTGCCTGCCGGACCGTCGGATGGCAATAACTATATGATCTCGCCGGAGAACAATTCTTCGCAGCTTTTGAAAACGCTTCGCTATGAAGTCGACTACAATTACCTGGCCACTTTGGGAATGCAAATGGTTGAGGGGCGCAATTTTTCCAAGGATTACGGAATGGATTCAACCGCGATAATCCTTAACGAAACAGCCGCAAAAGCGCTCGGATGGCAGAACGATGCCCTCGGCAAGATCGTTTCGCGCCGCAACAATGAAGGCAAGGGCACCGACTATCGCGTAATCGGGATTGTAAAAGATTTTCATTTCAAATCATTGCGTGAAAAGATTTCACCCCTTGTGATGACATTGAATCAGGGGTATGGCTGGATGATCATTAAAACAAAGAATAAGGAAGTTTCTGGCTTGCTTGCCAAAATGCAAAATCAATGGGACAGCTTCAAACCCGACCTGCCTTTCACCTATTCGTTCCTGGACGAACGATTTAATGAGACTTATAAAACGGAACAAAAAACGGGTCAGATACTCGGGCTTTTTGCCGGACTAACCATTTTCGTGGCCTGTATGGGACTTTTCGGACTTGCGATTTTCACTGCCGAACAGCGGACGAAAGAGATCGGCGTCCGCAAGGTTTTAGGTGCTTCCGTGGCGGGTATTGTTGCGCTGCTTTCGAAGGATTTCATCAAACTCGTCCTCGTCGCGATTGTGATAGCACTGCCCGTTTCCTGGTGGATGATGAGCCGCTGGCTGGAAGATTTTGAATACAAGATTGCTATTTCGTGGTGGGCGCTGGCATTGGTAAGCCTGCTTTCCGTGGCGATAGCGCTGCTTACAGTATCGTTTCAGTCGGTTAAGGCTGCATTAATGAACCCGGTCAAATCACTTCGTTCGGAATAATCTTTCAGGCCATGTTAAGACATAACTTTCTGGTCATTTACCGGAGCTTCAAACGGTTCAAAAGCACTTTCTTCATTAATCTGGTGGGGTTATCCGCCGGATTAGCATGCACATTGCTCATCTATTTATGGGTTTCGGACGAGCTTAAAATAGATAAATTCCACGCAAATGATGCGCAGCTTTTCCAGGTTTTGGAAAATCGCGTGCAGGCCCACGGAATCATCACCTCTCCCACCACATCCGCGCCCATGGCCAAAGCGCTGGCCGCTGAGATGCCGGAGATCGAATATGCAATTTCCTCGAAAAACATTGAAACAACATTGTCTGTCAAGGACATAGATATTAAAGCAAAGGGAAAATACGTAAGCGGACCTTTTTTCAAACTCTTTTCTTACCAGCTGATCGAGGGAGCCGAAGATCAGGTGTTGACGGATAAAAACGCCATTGTCATTTCAGAAAATCTGGCACAGAAACTGTTCCATACGACCGAAAACCTTATTGGAAAGGTCATTGAATTGCGGCACGAAAAGCAATATACAATTTCCGGTATTTTCAAAGATGTCCCAGAGCAATCATCTGAGCAATTTGATTTTCTGACATCGTTCGAGATTTATATGGACTTGCGCGGGGAAAACGCAAACTGGTTTAACACCGATCCGCAGACATTTGTCATGCTTAAAAAGGGCACCAATGTTGCAGCGTTCAACGCAAAGATCGTAGATTTTGTGAAGGCCAAAAGCAACGGTGATAACAAACACCGCACTGCTTTCCTCACACCCTACTCCGAACGTTACCTGTATGGGCGCTACGACAGCGGTGTGCGCGCAGGCGGGCGCATTGAATACGTCCGGTTATTCTCCATCATCGCGATCTTCATCCTTAGCATTGCGTGCATTAATTTCATGAATTTGTCAACGGCAAAAGCCTCCGGCAAATTAAAGGAAGTAGGCGTAAAAAAGGCAATCGGGGCAAGCAGAAAAGCATTGATTTTTCAATATTATCTCGAATCCGTGCTTATGGCGATGCTCTCGCTGGCAGTGGCAATGCTCATTGTATGGGCTGCATTGCCGCAGTTTAATGAGATTACTGATAAAAAACTAAACCTTGTCCTAAGTCCTCATGTGATCTTGTCGTTCCTGGCAATCACACTTTTCACAGGTCTCGTTTCGGGTAGTTATCCTGCGCTTTATTTGTCGGGTTTTAATCCTGTTGCGGTTTTGAAAGGCAAATTAACGACGTCGCTGGGCGAAATATTGGTAAGAAAAGGCCTTGTGGTTTTTCAGTTTGCCTTGTCCGTGATCCTGATCGTCTCGGTGCTGGTTGTTTACAAGCAAATTGAATTTGTCCAATCTCAAAATCTGGGCTATAATAAAGATAACATTCTTTATTTTGAACAGGACGGTAAGCTGGAAGATGCAAAGAACGCCGAAATGTTTGTTTCTGAAATGAAGAAAATCCCCGGAATCGAAAGCGCTTCTACCATGGGTCACGATTTGACAGGGCATAATTCCGGAACTTCGGGTGTTGAATGGGCAGGGAAAGATCCCGAAAACCGGACTGAATTTGAAAACGTCAGCGTTCATTACGACATGATGGAAACATTACACATGCAAATGGTGGAAGGCCGGGCATTCGACAGGTCTTTCGGGGCCGACAGTTCGAAGATCATCTTTAACGAGACGGCCATCAAATTCATGGGTATGAAAGATCCTATTGGCAAAACAGTGAAACTTTGGGGCGAAGACATGCAGATCATCGGAGTTGTTAAGGATTTCCATTACGAATCACTGCACGAAAGGCTCAAACCTGTTTTGATCCGGTTAAGCCCGCAATCAACATACACTTTCATGGCGAAGATCAAGGCTGGCAGGGAGCAGGAAGTAATTGCGCAACTCATGCAGCTGCATACGAAACTGAACCCTGGATTTGCCATGGAATACAGGTTTCTCGACGATGAATACAAGCACCAATATGTCTCAGAACAACGCGTTTCGGTTTTATCAAGGTATTTCGCCGTGCTGGCCATCCTGATTTCCTGTCTTGGGTTATTTGGCCTCGCAGCATTTACGGCGGAGCGGCGGCTCAAAGAGATCGGGATTCGCAAAGTGCTGGGTTCCGGCGTATTGAGCATTGTTTATTTGTTATCCAGTGACTTTACCAAATCCGTCGCCATAGGAATCACTATCGCACTCCCCGTGAGCTATTATATGGCCAGTCGCTGGCTTCAGGGTTTTGCGTTTAGCATTGATCTGGAATTGTGGTATTTTGCGCTGGCGGGAATCGTGGCACTGCTTATCGCCTGGCTTACAGTAGGTTCACAGGCAATAAAAGCCGCGAATGTTAACCCATTACAATGTTTGAAAAGCGAATAAATAGCCATGTCTGAAACTGTTGAATCATATTTCGGAAAATGTCTTTTAACCCAAGTTTCTAATTTTTACAAAGATCCAATCAAAAACGAGGCTGAGGGAATTGCGGCAAACGGCGTTGTGGAAGCGGAAAAAGTGCAGGTCATTCATTATCCAGACTGCCAGCAGTTGGTTTTCCACATGCCCAAATATGCCTACGATGCGGGCTCCTACCTGCTGATCGACAATGCTACCGGTGCGATGATAGAGGATTTGCAAGTAAAGGACCGGCTGAATGGCGGCACAATGATGCTGATTGACACGCTTCCTTACAAGCCCGGCTCCTACACCATTGAAGCTTCCTGGCCGGATGGATGGACGCATCAGATTTGTTTTACAAAGCTTGAAGAGACCAATCCAAGTTCCATCAGCGTTGGTTCGCGTCAACCTTCAAATGATTTGCCCAACAATCCCATGCCGGTTGTGAATTACGTTCAGGATGGCCGTGGCGGGAAAATTTTTTACCGTAATGGTGAGATTGCGATTGGGTTTGACTGGGAGTTTGCCGGAGGAAATGCAGTTGTTATCATTTTTATTCCCGAGGAAAAACATTGGGAGGCCCAAACCAAAACGTCTCCGGCAAGCCGGGACGAAATTATTAAGCATGTAGCCAATCGAGCCATTGAAGACAAAGCCCCTGGTTGCCGCGCCGAAATATATGCCGACCATATTAGCATTGTTCGCTAACATTAATATGCTCATCCGCAATGCATTAGTGTTTATCAGGAAAAATATTCCTAAATTCCTGTAACCTTTTCCCACTCTTCCAGTTCTCACAACAGGATCACCACAAAAGACAAACCGTTTGAACACGCTGACAGATAATTCACTCATGCTGAGGGTTAAGGCCGGGGATCTGGACAAGATGGGCTTGCTCTTCGAACGGTACAACCGACCCTTGTTCGCGTTTTTTTATCACATGACGCACAAGAGGGACGTAAGTGAGGATCTCGTACAGAATGTGTTTTATAGAATGCTCAAATACAAGCATGCGTTTACAGGCGAAGGGGAATTTCGAACGTGGATGTATCATTTGGCAAGAAATATCCTGAACGATTCAGTAAAGCAGAACAGGTCTTCTGACCATTATGATGTGAGTGAAATGGCTGATAAACTAGGCGGTGGAACCTTGGCTGATGAAGGTTTTGAAAAAAGAGAAGATGTCGATTTCCTGCACAAAGCAATGGCCGGACTCAGCGACGACTACCGTGAAGTGCTTGTCCTGAGCAGGTTTCAGGAAATGAAGTATGATGAGATCGCAAAGGTTTTGAATATCAACGAGGGAACAGTTAAGGTGCGGGTCCACAGGGCATTGGGAGAGTTGAAAAAAAAGTTTTTTACAAATGAAAGACGATAAAGACATGAGTTGCGAACATGCAAAAGATAAATTGGAAGACTGGCTTCACAACGACCTGGACAAAGCGGACAGGCTGAGTGTAGACAAACATCTTGCCGAATGTGTGAATTGCCAGGAAGAATTTGCAGCCGATAAACAGCTCTGGGAAAGCCTGGCTAAAATGAAGGTTCCCGAGCCACGCGAGGAAATGCGGGTCAACTTTTATGCCATGCTGGATAATTTTAAAGCAGCGGAAGCGACAAACAAGCCTTTTTCTTTCCAAACATTAATTGAAAAACTTCGGGATATCGTACTCCCGCAATGGACTGTCCAGGTCGCTTTTAGCCTGCTACTCGTTGGATTAGGCTGGGTAATCGGCAATAAGACAAGCCAGAACAATGTGTCTTCAACTGCCTATCAGCAACAAATTGAAACACTGGCCACGCAGGTTGAGGATATGAAGAGCAACATGATGCTGGCGCTGATAGAAAACCCTTCGGCCACGGAAAGGCTTCGGGCTGTGAGTTACACGAGCGACATTACGCACGCCGACGAAAAGGTGATTGACGCCCTTTTTACCACATTAAATAACGATCCGAACGTAAATGTGCGCCTCGTGGCTCTGGAAGCGCTGACGCAATTTGCAAAGGACGCGGCTGTCAGGGAAGGTCTGGTTAAATCGCTTGCATTGCAGGATTCTCCAATGGTACAGGTCGCTTTGGCGGACGTGATGGTCAAATTACAGGAAAAAGGCTCGGTGAAGGAGTTGCGCAAATTACTCGATAAAGAAGGATTGAATGATCTGGTGAAGAACAAAATCGAGCAGACTATCAAGGACTTATCTTAAATAAACCATAATCCAACTGTTAGCTATGAAATATTTTGCAATCCCCTTATTAGCGGGAGCGGTGCTTTGTTGTACCCAGGCTCCCGCACAAAAGCTCGAATTCAAGGAGCATGTGAGTAAAGAATTTAGCTTGTCGCAGAATGCCTCTGCTAATGTGCTGGCCATCTACAACATTAATGGCTCCATCAAAGTGGAAGGTTATAATGGAAACAAGGTTTTGATTGAGATCGATAAAACCATTACCGGCAAAACCAACGATATCCTGAACAAGGGCAAGCAGGAATTTAAGTTGAATTTTGATCAGAAAGCAGACAGCATTACGGCCTACATTTCCGAACCGTTCGACTCGCGGCCAAATCACGGGAGAAGAAACTGGGACGGCCCTAAAATCGAATACAACTTTGAACTTGACTTTATTGTAAAGGTGCCATTTGCGATGAATTTACACGTCTCGACGGTAAATGGCGGCGATGTGGATGTGAAAGACGTTACAGGCACATTAGGGGTCAATAATGTGAACGGCGCAATTACGATTGAGAATGCAAAAGGCGCTGCAATTGCCCGGACCGTTAACGGCAATGTCACTGCCAATTACGTTTCGCTGCCGCCGGGAGAATCCGATTTCAAGACATTGAACGGGGATATCAAGATCAGCTATCCTCCGGCCTTTTCCGCCGATTGCCAGTTTAAAAGCTTCAACGGTGAATTTTATACAGACTTCCCAAATACGGAATCGCTTCCGGTGAAAGTGGTCAAAAATGAGGAGACCAAGCCGAATAAAACGGTTTACAAACTCAGCACCGAAACCAGGATCCGCATCGGAAAAGGCGGGCCAACCTACAAGTTCGAAACATTCAACGGGAATATTTATATTAAAAAACAATCATAACAAAAATGAAAACCAACCAATTACTGACCCTCTCGATTGCTGCGTTGCTAGCGTGTTTCGCCAGCCCGGTCAATGCGCAGACAGGCGCCAAAGAGCAACTCGTTGTCCCATTGTCAGACGCTGGAAAACCGGGATCTTTACAAGTAAACCTGATCAACGGGACCATTCGGGTTACGGGCTATTCGGGCAACCAGGTCGTGATTGACGCAGTTGTCAAGAACGATGAAAATGCTGAAAAACCGAAGAACGAGGCGGCCGGCGGAATGAAAAGAATTTCCCGGAGCGGCGGTCTTGAACTCACGGCTACGGAGGAGCATAATGTTGTAAAACTGACAACAAAAATGGTCAATACAACGATGCTTTTGGAGATCAAAGTGCCACAGAAATTCGGTCTTAAAGTGGGCACGGTAAACAACGGCGACATTGTCATTGATAATGTTTCGGGAGAGATGGAAATACAAAATGTGAACGGCGATATCACGCTTACCAACATCTCAGGTTCGGCTGTGGCGAACACGATAAACGGGACATTGAAAGCAAATTTCAAGACCATTGACACGTCGTCACCGATGGCTTTTTCGACACTCAACGGCAACGTGGATGTGACCATTCCGGCAACTGCAAAGTTCGATGTAAAGCTCAAATCCGACCGCGGAGAAATTTACAGCGACTTCGATGTGGACGTGGATAAAAGCACTCCCCAAGCGACTCGCACGGCTAAGGATGGCATGTACAAAGTTTCGATCGATGATTGGGTAAAAGGGAAGATTAATGGCGGCGGAAGCGAAATCATGATGAAGAATATGAACGGCAATATCTACGTGCGAAAAGCGAAATAAAACCGCCTTTACACGCTGGAAATGCCTAAACCCACCGATGCCCTCAGGCATTCCGGTGGGTTTTCCTTTTCGTGTATGAAATGCTCCTCATATTGGCCCGCTTCTATTCAATTGTGCCGCCCAATTCCAGGAGTATTTTTGAGATCTCATCCAGTTTTTTGGTTTTGACAGGCGCCAAAATCTGGTCCGCTAAAACTTCGGCAGTTGCGGTTGCATCCGTTAGCACGCGCTTGCCAGCATTCGCCAGCTTTACATAAGACACCCGCGCGTCACGGCTGTTCGCCTCACGTTTCACCATTCCCAACTTCTCCAAAGGCGTTAGCATTCTGGTAATTCCCGAGGCAGTTAAACCAATTTTTTCAGCCAAATCTACACGCCGCATCTTCTCATCTGGCGCTTCACCGAGATGAAACAAAATTAAAAACTCATTCAAACTGATGCCGTGGCCGCTCAATTTTGAATCGAATCGCTTGGTAATCAAGGCCTGAACCGTCGTGAGGTTCAGGAACAATTTTAAAGGCTGTGCTATGGTTGACATATGATTGACCTGTATTTGTTGTATTGTTGATTAATAGTTGAGTAATCAAGTATAATGCAAATATATAACAACTTTAAAGCATTGTCAAACAATCATTTGCAAATATTTAAATCAAAAAGTGTGTTTTTAACGGCTCTGACAACGATTTCTGAAATGTTTCACGTGGATCGTTTTCCTTGGGCTTAGCTGCGGCGTTCTAAGCTAATTTTCAGCACGTAATGATGACAGTTACAGTGAGGTTTTTAATGCAAAAACGCATGCACCGGAGCATCAACTCCGTCACAGGTCTCCGTCATTTCACATTTGATACGTAACCATTTTGGCTACCAAGATTACATGCCTCCGCCGTTGCGCGTTTGATATGACGACATTGAATTTGAAGATGATCTTTTCAGCTCTTTTATCCTGAATGTGCGCGTAGTAATTGGCGGTAACTGTTCAGGATTGCGGACTTGGAGATGAACCCGACAAACTCTCCGGAAACTTTCACCACAGGCAGGTTCCATGCGCCGGTGTCGTCGAACTTCTTGATCACGCTGACCACACTGTCGAAGTCGCTGATCACAACCGACGGGACTTTCATCAAGTTGGAAACGGTCAGCATATCGTACAGATCCGGGTTGAACAGCAGCGGCCGGATGTCGTCTAGGGAAATGGTGCCAAGCAGCTTTTTGTCCTCGTCCACCACCGAGATCATATTACGTTTTCCTACCCTCACCAGCTCCGCAAGTTCTTCGCGCGTCGCGTGTGCATTAATGGTCTGGACATCCTTATCGATCAGGTCAAGAATGTGCAGAAGCGACAGCAAATTCCGGTCGTGCTCGCGGGTGAAAATCTTGCCTTGCTCTGCGAGTTTTTTTAGGTCCGGCGAGATGGGTGAAAACCATTTTGCCATCAGAAATGAAATGACAGAAACGATCATCAACGGAATGAAAAGATCGTAGCCGGATGTGGATTCGGCGATCAGGAATATTGCGGTCAAGGGCGCGTAAAGCACGCCGCTCATCACGCCCGCCATGCCCACAATGACGAGGTTATTCATGGGAACATCGGTCACGCCAAGCTGCACGCAAACCAGGGCGAACACATAACCGAGCGAGCCACCCGCAAAGAGCGAAGGAGCAAAGTTCCCACCATTACCACCACTGAAAATGGTGATCGAAGCGGAGAATGCTTTGAGCAAACAAATCAATGCAACGAACACCACAACGACCCACTCACGGTAACCAATGAAGCGAAATAGGCTGTTGTCGATTACGGATTGAATTTGCCCGTTTGTAATCGCTTTAATAGTGTCGTAACCCTCGCCGAACAGCGGCGGATACAGCACGCACAGAACGGACAGGATCGCACCGCCAAGCATGGCTTTTTGAATGCGGGTAAGTTTGAGTCCGTGAAAAAACTCATCAATGTATTTGGCAATTAAAACAAAGTATCTGGCGTAAAGTCCACATAGCACACCCAGCACCAGATAGAAAATGATGTTATGATAGTCGAACGGGTTTCGTGTTTTGAATAAAAACAGCACATTTTCCTGCAAGAGGATTTTTGATACAAGGCTTCCGCATACGGCTGCGACAACGAGCGGAATAAAATCCGAGAAAACGACACCTGTGAGCAGGATCTCAAAAGCGAACATCATACCCGCAATGGGCGCGTTGAATGCCGAAGCAATTCCCGCGGTTGCTCCCGCGGCAAGGAGCAGCGTGCGCTCACGATAATCCAGCTTATAGGTCTGGGCGAAATTAGAGCCAATTGCTGCGCCAGTAACGGCGATGGGGCTTTCCAAACCAGCCGACCCTCCCAACCCTACGGTGATCGCACTCTGGACAATCTGGGAATACATTTTGACCGAAGAAACCACACTTGAATTCTGGGCGATTTCGTACAGGATAACCGGGATGCCTTTTTTGTCCTGACCTTTAAACACAAAAATCACAACGATTGTCGTGATCACAATGCCGAGAAAGGGAAACAAGATGTAAAAGAAAACCTGCTGCTCAAAGAAAACTTTGTAAGTGATCACATAGTGAATGTAGTGAACGAGCGATTTGAGGATCACGCCCGCAAGGCCGCAGGTTATGCCGACCAAAATACCCGACAAGATCAAAAACTGCGACCGTGTGAGCACACTTTTCAGCCAGAAAAGCACAATTTCGTAACTGCGTGCCTTGTTGAGGCTGTATCTGAGAAAGTTTCTTCTAAACTTTAAAAACCCGAATAATCGCTTAATGTTGCTGTTGTTCACAATTTACCGTTTTGGGTCCGCCGGAAAAACCGGAGTGCCGGAACGCCGGCGGACTTCCATTTTCAATGCTAGTTAGCACGGGCAAGCTGAACTTCCAACTTAATGTCAACATTACGGTCATTGCCGTTGTAACGCGAGTTATAACCGCCCGAACCGATGCCAACACCCATTCCGCCGCCCATTCCAATTCCTCCCCCTAAACCTATGCCAATGCGGGGACTGAAGCCGGACTGAGACGATTGTCCGTCCACCTTGATGTTAACGCCCAACATCGCAGTTTCCTTTGCATTCACACCCATAAGGCTAAACGGGATCGCAATTTGCTCCGTAAGCTCACCGTTTTGGTCCATCAGGATCTTGGACTTGATGCTGCCGTCCTGTGCAACCAGGTTGATAAAATGCTGGCCTTGCTTGTCCTTCCATACCGCTTCCTTATTATAAGAATCCAGAAGCAGATCCAGGCCCAGGCTATTGGGAAGGTCGGTGTCAACGCGTTTGAGTGCTTTCCTGTCCTCTTTCATCACGACGGGAAATAATAGAGAGTACTGATCTTTTTTCTGTCCGTCCGGGCTGAAGGAGATTTTGAGGCCGCTGGAAAGAATGTTTTGAATGGTTGTCGGATCCTTTGTTTTCAGTGTCAGGTAAACGTAATGTTCATCATTAATGATGCCGTATCTGAGCCTTGATTTCTGATCCTGCTGATCTGGTTTGATTTCATCCACGTATGAGAAGGGCGCGTTCCATTTTGACTCGTAAGTCATCGTTTTAGAGGAACTGCATCCCGCGAGGGCAACTAGCAACAGCAGAGACCAACTGTTTCTTGTGATTTTCATTTTGTCTTTAAATAACGATTATGACTAATTTTATAAACGAAATCCTTCAATTAATCATTACGGCAAACAAAAATAAATCGTTGCAATATCATGCCGCCGTACCAAAACTGTGGAATAAGTTTCCGGCACATAACCTAGTCCCGGCCATCTTGCCCGAGCAAAATAGCGATCTTCTTATGCAGTTTTTCGGGTTCAAACGGTTTCGATAATGTATCATTCATGCCCGATTCCAGCGCTTGCTGCACCTCTTCGGGTAACACTGTGGCCGAGAGAGAAAGTATGGGCGTTTTAACCATGAGTTGATTGCGGGCAAAGCTGGCTGCCTGAAAACCGTCCATTTCCGGCATGCGGGTGTCCAGAATGATGAGGTCAAAAATCCTTTCCCTTAATGCGTCGACGGCTTCTTTTCCGTTCAGCACCATGGTTGTATCCAGCATCCAGGTTTTCAGGTATTTTTTTAGAAGCAGCGCATTAATAGGGTTATCCTCGGCTACAAGCACGGTTTTGCCGGTAAAAGGCGGCAGGTCCTGGAATGCAATCGCGGGTTTTATTTCAACGCTTTTTTCATTTGCATCCGGCAGGATCAGCGTGAAGAAAAACTGGCTTCCTTCGTTTGCCTTGCTGTTCACTTCGAGTTCGCTGCCCATGAGGCGCACGAGTTTTTGGGAAATAGTAAGTCCCAGGCCTGTTCCCCCATATTGATGCGAGATGTTTTCGGATGCCTGTCCGTATTCCGAGAAAATGTTGGCCAAATGCTCGTCGGACATCCCTATTCCGGTGTCTTCGACGCTAAATTTTATTTTATGGCCTAGCTGTGTTTCAGAGACCAGCTCCATTTTGCAATCTACCTTACCGCTTTGTGTAAATTTTAATGCATTCCCAAGCAGGTTAAGCAGGATCTGATTAAGCCGCATGCCGTCTACCATGACACATTCAGGCAGCCGCTCGTCGGTAATGAGGTTTAATTTCAGATTTTTTTCATCTGCTTTAAATCGCATCAGATCAATGATGCCTTTGCCGAGCACACGGAGGTCTGTGGACGTGGGGATGATCGAGAATTTTCCTTCGTCTATTTTTGAAATGTCCAGAATGTCATTGAGAATGTTCAGCAGCGAGCCGGACGATTGGCGCAGCATGTTAATCAGGTCGCGCTGAGAGGTGTCCAGTTGCGTCGCGCTGAGCAGGTTACCAAGTCCGATGATGCCATTCAGCGGCGTGCGGATCTCATGGCTCATATTTGCCAGAAAAGCTTCTTTTACCTTCCTTGCTTTCTCTGCCTGGCTTTGCGCGTCAATCAATGCTCTTTCGTGGGCTTTTCTCTTTTCCACATCATGCAAATTCACGAACAAAAGCCTGTTTTTGTACATAATCCTCAATTCCAGCCAAACCGGCTGCCTTAACCGCCCGAAAAACCGGTCTTCCACCACATTTGTTTCCCCTCCGATGTAACTTTTTTTAACCAAAACTTCACGTAAGGATGAATTCAAAGGATCGACCAGCAGGTCCAGGATCGTTGTCCCTACCAGGTGATTCGGCGACACGCCAAGGATTTTTTCAACAGAAGGATTTACTGAAATGATATTGCCCGTCTCCGGCTCAACAGTCGCAATAATGTCCGGAGAATTAAGAATGATGGTTGCGTAATTTTCCAGCAGCTTATTTTTATCACGGATCTCTTTCTGACTTCTCGCCAGCCTGATCAGCGAATCAACTTTGGCATTGGTAATATATGGATCAAGCGGCTTGTATAAGTAATCGATCGCGCCCGTTTTCAGTCCGCGCACCGCATAAGTAGTCTCTTTTGAGATTGCGGTTACAAAAACGATGAGTATTTCTTTGGTCTTAGGATTGGATAACAATGTTTCGGCAAATTCGAAACCATCCATGCCGGGCATTTGAACGTCCACGAGCGCAACCGCAATTTCATTTTCCCAAACCATCCGCAATGCTTCGTTTGCGGAAGTGGTCGAGTAAATTTCAATATCATCCCTGCTGAGAATTGCCTTTAAAGAAATAAGGTTTTCTTCGCGGTCATCCAGCAGCAGAATTTTTGTGTTTTCCATTTTAATTTACGCTATGAAAGTAGGTCGCTGATCGTTTTGTAAAACTTATCCTCCCCTAACAGGTTATGTTGACGGTATTTTAACAAAGCTTCCTCAGGCATTCTCGGAAATTCAGCGGATTCCGGGTCTTGCACATATGTAGGAAAGCCTTTTTCAGCTAACAATTTCAGCCCTTCGGCACCATCCTGGCTTGATCCTGAGAAGAGCATTGCGGCCTTCACCGGAATGCCGGACAGGGCTGCCGAAATAAATGTGGCATCAATCGAGGGACGCGAGAAAAAATCCGGCTCAGTGTGGTCATAATAAAACCGGTGATCTTTTCCAACCAGCAAATGATAATCCGGTAATGCAAAATAAATGCTGTTTGCTGTGATCGGATCAAGATGATGCGGCTCGCTCATATGAACGTCGGTTTTTGTTTTAAATAAATCGGGCAAAACCGATGAACTGTGTTTTCCCCTGTGCAACACAAAAATGACTGCAAACGAAACCGGGTTTCTCAACAGCTTAATGATGTCCTCAAAGATCACGAAGCTTCCAGACGAGCCGCCAATTAGTACAAGACTTAGCGATTCATCCTTCGCGCTGTTCATTTGATTTTCTGATAAATATTCAGTGTACTGTCGATTACTTTAAAATGAGCTTCCAGCCCCGAATAACGCAAAGTTTCGCGTTTTCCCAAACAAAGAAAGCCTAACATGCTCAGACTGTCGTACAGAAGCCTGAAAACCTGCTGCCTTAATTCCAGCGTAAAATAGATCATCACATTGCGGCAACTGATGAACTGAAATTCATTGAAAACACCGTCGCCGGTGAGATCGTGTAATGAGAATACAATATTTTTCCGAAGTTCAGGTGAAATAATCGCCTGATTATAAGCAACATGATAATAATCCGACAGGGAGTGCTTTCCACCTGCCTGCATATAACTTTCTGAAAATGTTCTTGTGTTTCCCAGGGTAAAAACGCCTTCTCTTGCGGAGGTAAGCACTTTGTTGCTCAGGTCGGTGGCGTAAATCAATGAGCGGCTAAGCAGTCCCGCTTCTTTGAGCATGATTGCCATGGAGAATGCTTCTTCACCGGATGCACATCCGGCCACCCAGAACCGCAATGCCGGGTATGACTCCAGATAACCGAAAACCTCTGTCCTTACCTTTTTGAAATATTCGGGATCACGGAACATTTCGGAGTAATTCACTGTGAGTTCCTGGATGAGCTCATATACAAGGCTTCCGCCGGGTTCAATGTGATCCAGCAGCTCGCCGAGGTCCATGTCATATTTTGCAAGATAACGGCCTGCTCTTCTCAGCAGCGAAGGCCGCGCATAACCGGAAAAATCGAACCCCGAGATGTCGCGGATACGGATGATCAATTCTTCCAGCTGATTATATTCTAATACTACCATACGTTACGCGGAATGCAACCATACTTTGATCAATGCTAGCAGCTTATCCACGTCCACAGGCTTGGAAATGTAGTCGTTTGCACCAGCTGCAAGACATTGTTCCCTGTCTCCCTGCATAGCCTTCGCAGTCACCGCAATGATTGGCAGGTTGGCCCATCTACTCACTTCCCTGATCTTCCGTGTTGCCTCGATCCCATCCATTTCCGGCATCATTACGTCCATCAGCACGAGGTCTATTTCAGGAGTGTCTTCCAGCTTTTCAATGGCTTCCCTTCCATTTGTGGCTATTTCTATTTTAAAACCAGCTTCTTCCAACACAGCGCTTAGCGCGAAAATGTTTCGCATATCGTCGTCGGCAACGAGCACTTTCTTGCCTATAAAAACATTTTCCGCATGAACCACCGGGTTGCTGAATGCTTCCCGTTTTTCGGGTGCCTTAACCGTCTTTGGCTGGATATTTTTCAAAAACAATTTCACTTCATCCAATAAACGTTCATTGGATTTCCTGGTTTTCATCACCACCGGATGCGCGTATTTCATCACACGGGTGAGGTCAACCTGATTCAGATCTTCGGCTGTATTTACAACAACCGGCACCGCGCTCCAAGCCGGATTTTTTTTGATCTGATCCAGGAAATCCAGCCCGTTCATATCGGAAAGCCGGATATCCAAAATGATCCCGTCAACGGTTTCTGCATGAAGGATGGACATTGCTTCTGCTCCCGAAAATGCGTAAAGCACAAAAAAGTTGTTGGCAGTGAGGAAGTCGCCCAGATATTTACTCTGGTACTGATCGTCTTCTACGAGCAGGATCTTTTGCTTTTCCGTTTTGCCGGATTCCAGTTTAAGCAATGTGAAAATATGTTCCGCCGACTTCTGGTCCACAGGCTTTTGCATGAAACCGATCGCTCCTTCTTTCACCATATCCATGTCCAGATACGAGCCGGACGAGACGGTGTGAACAGGAATGGACTTTGTTTTGGAATCGGATTTCAGCTCTTTTAAAACCTCATCGCCTGACATATCCGGCAAATGCATGTCCAGAATAATGGCTGTGGGCTTGAACGTCAGGACAAGCTCCATAGCCTTTTTACCCGTTTCCGCGACCACAACTTCAAAACCGCTGTCGCGCGCCTTTGCGGACATATCGGCTGCGAATATCTCGTCGTCTTCCACCAGTAAGAGTCGATAAGCTTTGCCATTTTCATGAACAGGGTTTGCTTTGACCGGTTCCGGTGCTTTAACAACCTCAGCAGGCACTTCGATCTGGTCCGAAGTTTCCGTTTGATTTTTAACAGGGATTTTCAGTGTAAATGTAGACCCTACCCCAGCCTGGCTCTTCAACGAAATGGATCCCTGGAAAAGGTTGGCCAGTTCACGGCTGATCGATAATCCAAGTCCTGTTCCGCCATATTTGCGGCTCGTGGAACCGTCGGCCTGCTGGAATGCTTCAAATATGGACTGCTGCTTCTCAGGTGCGATTCCAATCCCTGTGTCGGAAACTTCGAAGAATAAATGTGATGCTTCCTGTCGGATGTTCAGCGCAACAGTTCCCGGCGCGGAAGTAAATTTCACCGCATTGGAAACCAGGTTACGGATAATTTGTAACAACCTAACCTGATCAAGATACAGCACATCCGGGCAGGATGCGTCTTTTTCAATTTTAAGGGTTAGCCCTTTATTTTCAGCTATTTTCTGGAATGTGTTCCTGATTTCAGACAGCAAAAGTTCCGTATTAACGTGCTCATACATGAGCTCAATCTTGCCTGATTCCACCTTTGCAAGATCCAGAATGTCGTTAATAAGCGTCAAAAGATCATTGCCGGAATTGAAAATAACCGAAGCATATCGCTGCTCCTCTTCATTCAGCCTCGCACCTTTGTTTTCGCCCAAAATCCTGGACAAAATTAGAATGCTGTTAAGCGGTGTTCTTAATTCGTGGCTCATATTGGCCAGGAATTCACTTTTGAACTTCCCGCTTTTTTCCAGCTCGTCGGCTTTAATTTGTATCTGATCCCGCGCCTCTTCGATGGTACTTTTTTGCTCTTCCAGCATAAAAGCCTTCTCTTCCAGCTCTGTATTGATCTGCTTCAATTCCTCTTGCTGCACCCTGAGCTCCTCTTCGGAAACTTGCAAAAGCGAAGACTGGCGCATCAGTTCCTCGTTCGTAACCCGCAGCTCTTCCTGCTGGCTTTCCAGCTCCTCAGCTTGTAACTGCGTTTTTTCCAGCAATTCGTTTGTAGTCTGGCGGGCGTGCGCAGCCATGATCGCAACGGCAACATTATCCGAAACCATTTCCAGCAATTTGGAAACTTTGTCACCGGGATCATTTAAATAACCTACTTCGATAACCGCCGTAATTGCGCCTTCGAATGCAATGGTTTTGATGTAAACAATGGAAGGATCTGCATTGCCTGTTGTGCTGGCAATTTTAAGATATGCGGCAGGGACAGTGATTTTTTTCAGTCCTACCTGGTCGGCAGCCAGTTGTCCAAGCAGGCCTTTGCCGAGAATGATCTCCTCTGGCAAAGACGCCGATCCATCGATTCCGTAACTGCTGGCAAGCTGCAGTAACTCCCCTGTACGGTTCACGAGATACATTGTTCCCACCGGCGAACCTGTCACTTCCACGAGCTTGCTTAACAGTTTTCTCGCCAGTTCATGCTGGGTAGGCTCTCCCCGGATCGCTTCGGCGAGCTCCACGGCATTATTTAATATCCAGTTCTTTTCCTGATCCTCAATAGAAAGCTGTTCGAGTTGCTTATTGGCCTTAATCGTCTCATTTTCAGAAGCAACCTGCTTATTATAGGTTGTTCTGATGAAATAATAAAGCAAGAAAACGACAAACAGAAACGCCAGCGTTCCGAATAGAATGTATTGCGTTGCGCGTTTCGAGCTCTCGCCCGCCAGCTGCTCCCGCTCAGCTAATAGTCCCTCTTCCTGGTTTTCTATTCGTTTAAAGCTAAAATCAATTTGAGAAGAAAGGACCTTGCCTTTTAAAACGATGGCCTTAATGGTGTCTATCTGGTAATTTGCGGATTTCAGGGTTTCGTATTGCTGGGCCATTAAGTCGAGCCGCACTTGTATTAATGGCGTAAGCGAATCCAGCCGGCTAACTTGTGATTTATTGTCTTTCACCAACTTTCGCATCGCATCCAACTCTGACCAAACATTGTCAACGGCCGCCCGGTAATTATCTTCGAATGTTATATTTTTGGTGAGTGCGAAGCCACGGACATTCGATTCTGCCATGAGCAACCGGTTTCTCACAGCTGTTGACACCGTCATTACTTCCCTGGTATGATTCACCCAGCCGGCATTCTCCTGCTGCATCCTTATCGCGTTATAAGAGGTGAGGCCGACGACAACAACCAGGATAACGGAGAAGATTATACCAAGTAAAATCTGTTGCTGGAAAGATATGCGCATAAACTTCTAAGTAGCGGAATGTTGGTTTTGCAATTTCCCGTCAATATCAGGAAAAAAAAACCAAATTTGGTCCAAAGCGGGCGCTTACTTAGAACTATTTTAAGGATTAGTATCGAATATTGGTTATGAACTAGTTCTACTTTGAACTGTCCTATTCATTACCCTTGCCGGAGATCCACTCCACCAGCTCGTTTTCCAGTGTGATCAGCACACCACGGGATCGCTTACCGGCACCTTCATACGTTTTGATCAGTTTTCGCAGATGCCTGCGTGGTTCGTCCGCATTGCTGCCACCTACAAACGACATAAAAATGAACTCGCCGTCTGGTCGCTGGACAACCCGGTCGATGTGCAGCAGGTTGCCTCCGGGAATGAGCAATTCTTTGTTGGTTTGCACTTTACTCACGTCCTGATAAAGACTTAGCAACTCGGGATCACTGAGTAAATCACTAGTCTGAGCCTCAATCTCAGCTGTTTCTGATTTGGTAAAAATCCCTTCCCCTACCAACCGATCCAGCGCGAGTGGCAGGTCAGAAATGGTTTTAAGGCGGGTAAGCAGATAACGGATTTTTTGTAACCGGTCATGCTTAGGCTCGAATGTTTCTACGTCGAAGATCCGGTCGGCCATTCTCCGGAGGCGCAATGATTCTGTACGGTCGTTGCTGAGAATGTGATTTAATACAAATGGCTGGGCGTCCGATTTTCTGTGCGCATGCATAGGCGCACTATGGCCATTGGAAATAATGTATTTTGACTCACTTTCATTCCAGGCCGGCACGAAATCCTCTTGCGCAAGAAAATTTTGGAGCCAGTTGCTCACCTGCTGCCCTGATTCCCAGCGCCGCTCCCTTTTTGCCAAAATGTACAAGCGCTGCACCGGCCGCGTGAAAGCCACATAAAGCAAATTAAGATTTTCGACCAATGTCCGCGTTCGCTCGTCCGTATACTGCGTTGCTATTGCCGTGTTTTCGAGGTCTTTAACCACAGAAACCATTGAACTGCGCAGCTTTTTCGGCGCATAATCCGGCTGATCTGCCAGGGTAAGCTCTTCATAATCCAATTCATCCAGATCGAGCCAGAGGCGGTCGAGCTTGGCATTGGGCGTCACTTTCCAATGCGCATAAGGCACGATCACGACGGGATATTCGAGGCCCTTGGATTTATGAATGGTGGTAATGCGGATCGCGTCGGTTTCGTCGGGGATTGTAATGGAAAGTTTGTGCCTGGCCGACTCCCAGTAAGTCAGGAAGTCACCCAGGTGATTGCTTTTTCTGTTGCCAAAATCCAGCACCACATCCAGAAAACGAAACAAATATTCATTTTCAAAATGGTTTTGAAATAACCCAAAACGTTGCATTAGCTGCTCGCTAAGCTCGAAAACCGACAGTTGTCGCATGCGGAACGAGCTCAGATTGATGTTCCATTTTTTGAAATATTCCAAAAATGTGTCCAAACCGCTTTCTTCGCACAGAATGCGGATTTGCTCGTACTCGCTCGCTGCGGGATTTTCTCTCCGGATAACATGATGAAAAAGATAAGCTGCCTCGTAGCGCGCCAGACGATGGTCTGCGCTGAGCAGCACTTTCATGAACGAAATGATGAAATGGACAGAACGGGAATAGCCGAGTGAAAGCGCATCGTCCGAAATCAGCGGAAGCCCAGCCTCTTTTAATGTGCTCGCCAAGGCAGTCGCTTCTTTCTTTTTCCGGCACAGAATGGCTATATCGCGCCAGTCGTATCCTGCTGCCCTCAGCTCGGTCACGAGTTCCAGCGAACGCCTTACAATGCTATCCGATGAGCTTTCATCGTCTGTATCCTCATTATCGTCCTGCATTTCAAGAAACTCGATCTCGACATGTCCTCCAGCGGGAACTGTTTCCGGGATTTCCTGCTGAAAATTTTGATCGTAAACTTCCTTAATGAGCACATTGTCAGCACCAGCTGTTTCGGCAATGAATGCAAAAAATTTATTATTAAAGTCAGTGATCTCGCGACGGCTCCTGCGATTTACTTTCAGATGGTTTACATCGAGATAATTATCCAGGCTCAGTAACCGCTCTGCATTATACGAACTGTTGCCCAGGACAGTGGCCAGCGCCATCACCTGGCTTGTAGCAAGATGCAGAATGAGGTCCATATCGCCACCCCGGAACCGGTAGATGGATTGCTTGGCATCCCCAACGATCAGATTGAAGAATCCGCCTGACAACGAATTCTCAATTAGTGGAAGCAGGTTGGCGAATTGCAGCTTGGATGTGTCCTGAAACTCATCAACCAGAATGTGATTATACCGTTCTCCCAGTCTTTCAAAGATAAACGGAACAGGCTCCCGCGCCACGATTTCAACGATTTTCCTGTTAAAATCTGAAATGTGGACCTGGTTATTTTGCTTCAAAAGCGCGTCAAATTCCTTCCTGATCTCGCCCAGCAACGACAAGTTATAAATGTGCCTGTCCAACTGGTTATACAGTGTAATTTTCTGCGATTCAGAAGTCCTGATATTCTCGATCTGATGAAAATAGTTTTCCAGATCTGTCCTGACCTTCTCAATTTCGTCCTTAATTAAAACAGGGGTTTTGGCGCCATACCAAACACCTTCTCCGATGGTTTTATAAACGTAAGAATTGGGTTCGGCCCACAGCTTTTTTACTTCGGCGCGGTCACGGAAGTAACCGTAAATCCCTCTCCCGCTTTGGTGAAAATCTTTTTCGGTTAGAAAAGTGGATTGTATGAGCTCAAAAGCATTTTTGGATAATTTCGCAATGTGCGCCTCCCGTTCGCGGACAAAAGCGCGCATTTGATTGCGGATCGCGATCCAGTCCTGCATCCTGAGATCTTCCACACGCTTCATTTGCATGTAACTTTGCTCACTCAGCAATGTGCCTGCGGTTCCACGGATCTGCATGGGCAACGTTCCCCAGCTTTTCCCCTCCTCGGCATTTTCACGATAATATTTCTCAACTATTTCTGTAAGCACTTCTTCGCCATCCTGCCCTATTCGTGCGAGCAGGCGATCCACAGCGTCGTCCAGCAGATCGCTGTCCAGCTGCGTTTCGAAAATGAACGGAATGCCGAGCTCGTCTGTAAAACTGCTGATGAGCCGTTGCGTAAACTTATCGATGGTCATCACCGAAAAGTCGGAATAACGGTGCAGGATCTGCCTGAAAACGAGTTGGGCCCGTCCCGCAATGAGCTGGCAGGCGCCTTCGAAAAGTGTACTGTCTTGGATCGTATCCGGGTACATTTCTGTCACCACATCACGCAGCATGGGATGGGGAACAGCACCGGAGTTGAAAGAATCGGAAAAGATCCGCAGCATAAGCAGGATGCGGTCTTTCATTTCATTGGCTGCTGCATTGGTGAATGTTACAGCCAGGACATGCCGGAAATAAGTGTCTGAATTCGAGTGCAGGGCGAGTTTGAGATACTCTTTTGTGAGCGTATAAGTCTTACCCGACCCTGCCGATGAACTATAAACTTTAAACACCTTACAGGTTGAAGCGGATGCCTCCTGAAATGTTTGGGCTTAGATAAAACGGTCTTGGCAGCAATTCAACATAGGTCCCGCCTTCCAGAAAAACCGAAATACGGTTGTCCGGAATGTAATATTCAATTCCACCTAAAACGGATCCACCAAGCGAAATGTCCTTCTCATAGTTTCCATTCAGACGTTTTGGGTAAGATCTGCGGCTGTTCACTTGTCCGCCCAATCCGTAGTAAACGTGTACGGCTTCGGAGTTGAAAAGCGGTGTATGCCATAAGTAATGTACTTGCAATGACACGCCGGCATTTTTGTAAATTCCCTCATCTCCTCTGTATTTCCGGTCGTTGGACAAAATCCCGCCATAAGTCCCCACGGTGACGTCCAGTGCGTGAATGTTATTGAAATACTTGCGGATATTGATCCCTGTCGGCTCTCCCAATTTGAAACCAACCGCCCAGTTGTCGTATTGGGCATGTGCAAAACCAAAGCTGAGGATAAAGGCAAACGTTAAGGCTAATTTCTTCATAATGAGTTTTTATCGGGGAAATTTTTTATTCGGTGCTTTGTAAAAAAGTGTGCTAGGCTGCTACACTTTTCTGCTGATATTTTTTTAATGACTCAATTAAAGCTTCATTTTCTTCACGGGTTCCTACCGTAATTCTCAAACATCCGTCGCAAAGGTGAACGCGCGAACGATCTCTTACGATGATCTCTTCGTGGATCAGGTAATCCATGATGGCCTTTGCTTCATCAAATTGTACCAAGAGAAAATTAGCATCCGTTGCATGCACTTTAATCACCAACGATAAATCCGTTAACATGTTACACAAAAAAGTCCTTTCTTTAAGAATTTCTGCGATCATTTTATCTTTCTTATCAATTCCCCCCAAACCTTCCAACAATGCTCTCTGAGCTGGCAGGCTAATGTTATAGGGCGGTTTGATCTTGTTAAGGATACGGATCAGCTCGGGACTTGCAAAGCACATTCCCACACGGATCCCTGCCAGTCCCCATGCTTTGGAAAATGTCTGCAGCACCACCAGATTGGGATATTGGTCCAGATGCTGAATCCAGGAAGGCGTGTCTGTGAAATCAATGTAAGCTTCGTCCACAACCACCAGGCCATCAAAGCTTTCCAGAATTGTGCGGATCGCTTCGGATTGCATCACATTGCCCGTCGGATTATTAGGAGAACAGATCCAGATAATCTTTGTTTTCGGCGTGATCGCATGAAGCACGGCCTCAACATCGATCTGGTAATCAGCCGTTAAAGAAACCTTATCAATGATCACATCGTGGATGGAGGCGCTTACTTCATACATTCCATAGGTCGGCGGCAAAATCATGACGTGATCCTGACCGGGCGTACAAGTTGCTCTTGTGAGCAGATCTATCGGTTCGTCGCTGCCGTTTCCAAGGAAAATGCGGTCGATGCCAATGTTCTTGATTGGCGACAGCTTATGCTTGATCTCAGCCTGATATGGATCCGGGTAACGGTTATAATTCTCTTCCGTTACAGATCCGTAAGGATTTTCGTTCGCATCCAGGAATATGCCCGAATGCCCCGTATATTCATCCCTCGCGGAAGAATACGGTGCGAGTGAAAGTATGTGCGGACGAAGGATTTTATTAAGATCAAATGTATTTTTCATGCTGCAAATATTCATAATTCAAATTCTTTTACAAAAGACTTTTTAGCCGGATGCTAACGGCTCTTTTGTGGGCGTCCAGCGACTCGGCCTCTGCCATGGCTTCTACCACCGGGCCAATGTTGCCAATTCCCTCCTTTGTAATGCTCTGAACAGTGATCTTTTTTACAAAACTATCCACAGAAACACCGCTATATGCCCTTGCATATCCGTTTGTAGGCAATGTATGATTGGTTCCGGACGCATAATCGCCGCATGATTCGGGTGTGTAATTGCCAAGAAAGATCGAACCTGCATTCACTATTTTCTCTGAAACCTCCTCTGCATTTTCAACACTTAAAATCAAATGTTCCGCTGCATATTGATTCAGCAGATCAATGGCCTCTTCCTCTGTTTCGAGCAGAATGGCTTTGCTGTTGGCAATGGATTGCGCAGCCAGATCGCGTCTCGGCAATTTGTCCATTTGCGAGGATAATGTCAGGTTAACTGATGACAGCAGTTTTTTACTCGTCGAAACAAGCAGCACCTGGCTATCCGGGCCATGCTCGGCTTGTGATAAAAGGTCGGCAGCCACAAATGCTGGAATTGCAGTGTCATCCGCATAAACGGCAACTTCCGAAGGCCCCGCAGGCATATCAATGGCGATGCCTTCTTTGCTGATCAACATTTTAGCGGTGGTAACATATTGGTTTCCAGGGCCAAATATCTTATAGACTTTCGGCACACTTTCCGTTCCGTAGGCCATGGCGGCTATAGCCTGCGCGCCTCCTATCCGGAATGCTCTGGTTACGCCGACCAGCTGGGCAGCATACAGAATCGCCGGGTGATCCGATGGAGTGCATAATACAACCTCTTTGCAACCCGCGATTTTTGCAGGGATTCCCAACATTAGCACGGTGCTGAACAATGGTGCGGAGCCGCCGGGAATGTAAATGCCCACTTTTTCAATACCAACACTCTTCCGCCAGCAGGTGACGCCGGGCATGGTTTCTATCTTTTCGGCAGGTTGAAGCTGGGCTTCGTGAAACTTATAAATGTTCTGATAAGCCTGCCCTATCGCCTGTTTAAGCTTTTCATCAAGCTGGTCAGCTGCGCCAGCCAGCTCTGCTTCGGTGAATGCAATGTTTTCAAGAACCGTTTTGTCAAATTTCAACGCCAGCTCCTTAATGCCTTTATCACCTTCATTCCGCACCTTTTCGAGGATAGGATTTACTTTCGCTTCAATATCCTGTGCTTCCTGAACGGGGCGGGCCAATAATGCAGGCCATTGGTCTCTTCCAGGAAATGGAATAATATTCATACAATTACAAGATCATTTTTTCAATTGGAATAACCAGAATTCCCTCTGCACCAGCCTGTCTGATTTTCTCGATGTTTTCCCAAAACTCATTTTCGTTGATTACAGAATGCAATGAACACCAGCCTTCTGTCGCTAATGGCAGAATGGTTGGGGCGCGCATTCCGGGAAGGAATTTGGTAATGCTTTCCACTGCGCTGGTTGGGCAGTTGAGCAAAATGTATTTGTTATTCTTGGCAACCTGAACCGACTTGATGCGGAAAAGCAACTGATCCAGCAGGTCCTTTTGAACATCGGAAAGGTGCTTACTGGCTATCATCACGGCCTCAGATCTGAAAATCGTTTCCACTTCTTTCAGACCATTGCTCAAAAGCGTGCTCCCAGAGCTTACAATGTCACAAACTGCATCTGCAAGGCCAATGCTCGGCGCAATCTCCACAGACCCGCTGATCTCGTGAATTTGTGCCTTAACATTGTTAGAACTAAGATATTTTTCCAACAAACGCGGATAGGTCGTCGCAATGCTCTTTCCTTCCAGATCTGTAACATTGTTATAATCATGCTCTCTCAGCACACCTATCGATAATCTGCACTTGGAAAAACCCAGCTTATGGACCGTATCCACATCGCGGTTCGACTCCTCGGAAACGTTTTCACCCACGATGCCCAGATGAGCGACGCCGTCTTCAACATATCCGGGAATATCGTCATCCCGGAGGAAAAGAATTTGTGCTGGAAAATTCGTGGCGTCCGTTTTTAATTTCCCGGCACCATTATCAAACCTTATCCCACACTCCTTGATCAGTTTCAAAGAGTCTTCACTCAATCTTCCGGACTTTTGTATTGCAATTCTTAATATGTTGTCATTCATTGTGTTGTGGGCGTCTGCTTAGCAAGTTTTGGTTCAGAAATTTAAGTTCAGTCATTGTTTTCGGCGAGTAACGCGGTGATGTCGTCAGCATTTAATTTCTGCTGCTCGCCTGTCTTCATATTTTTCAAAGTAAGTTGTCCGGTCTCCATTTCATCGGATCCAATAAGGATTACAAATGGAATGTTCTTCCGGTCGGCATAATCCAGCTGCTTTTTGAGCTTCACAGAATCCGGATAGATTTCCGCATTAATGCCAGCTTCTCTCAATTTTGGCAACACAGACAATCCAAAACGGAATGCTTGCTGGTCAAAGTTTGAAATCATAACCTTAGTTGCCGTCTTTTGGTTTTCGGGAAAGAGATTAAGCTCTTCCATTACATCATAAATCCGGTCAACTCCCAGCGAGACTCCTACGCCTGAAATGCCCGGAACGCCGAAAGTGCCGGTCAGGTTATCGTAACGGCCGCCACCAGAAATGCTGCCGATCTGGACATTGTTCGCCTTCACTTCAAAAATAGCCCCTGTATAATACGAAAGGCCACGCGCCAAAGTCACATCAAGCTGGATTTTGGGATTTTCAAGCCCAAGCAATTTTACCAGATCCCAAACCTCTTCCAGTTCCTGAATGCCTTTCATTGCGATTTCGGAGCTTGCCAACCAGTTCTTTAATGTTGTAAAAGGCTCAGCACCTTCGGAAAGCGTTAAAACCGGATCGAGCTGGGTAACGCTTTCATTGGAAAAGCCGCGTTCGATCAGTTCCTCAACGACTTTATCTTTTCCTATTTTATCCAATTTATCAATCGCAACACAAAGCGGGCCTTCCATACCATGCGCACCAATCATGTCCGCAATGCCTGTCAGGATCTTGCGATTGTTGATCTTCACCGTAAAATCATTGATCCCTAATGCGGGCAGGATTTCATGCAAAAGCAAAACAATTTCGGCTTCACAAAGCAGTGAATCGGTTCCGACAACATCGGCGTCACATTGATAAAATTCGCGGTAACGGCCTTTTTGAGGGCGGTCTGCACGCCAAACGGGCTGGATCTGATATCTTTTGAAAGGCATTACCAATGTTCCCCGGTTCATTACCACATAGCGTGCAAATGGAACCGTCAGGTCATAGCGAAGTCCTTTTTCTGAAATTTTCGAAGTTAGTGGCTTGTAACCCTCCTGCCAGTCGGAATCGGTAAGTTTTCCGCTGAAATCGCCTGAGTTCAGCAACTTAAACAAAAGCTGGTCGCCTTCGTCACCGTATTTACCCATTAACACCGATAGATTTTCAAAGGCTGGTGTTTCCAGGGGCAAAAATCCGTATCGTTGGAAAGAGCGGCGGATGGTGTCAAAAATAAAAGTACGTTTTGCCATTTGTTCGGGACCGAAGTCTCGGGTTCCGCGGGCAAGGGATGGTTTACTCATTGAATTCATTCGGTAAAAGCACTGCTCAACGCAACTTGAAAGTGATATGCCGGCAAGCGAAGTTGCCGGCTATCGAACGTCAATTGGTGTCAGTATTTGTAATTAATTTGGCCCGTGAGCCAATTTAACCGTAAAGTTAGGGCAGGTTAGGCAATATTTGTGACTATTGTCTGCATTATTTACGCGAAAATGATTAATTTTGCGGCTCTTTCACAAAACAATATTTTACAATGGGAGTTACGGAATTAAAACGTAAGAGTCGCAGAAACAAAGCAGTAGCTAATAACCGCACAGCGAAAATCAAAGATCTTTTACGCAAGCCAGAAGTACGCAACGTTGATGTTGAAGCAATAAAGGCTCAGTTTGAAGCTAATAAAAAATAATTTTAGCATCTACGAAAAGGAATTCAACTAGTCCCTGTCAATCTGTTTTGGTAGGGCTTTTTGTTTTTTTACCGGGTTTGTGCTTACTCGCAGCCTTGATGTTGATCTTACGAACCAGCTGACGCATGCTGCGCCGGGTTTCCCTGCGGACATCGAGTAAAATACGGAAACGGAGGGCTTCGCCAAACATGACCAGGCCACCGTTGATCAGCGCAAGACTATATAATCCTAATACAACCCAAACCTGCGTAGGAACTCCTGTCCGGCGCTGGTGTGCTGCCTCGCTCAGGACGGTAAGGCCAAAACTGAAAATCAACAGGCCGCATGGAGCTAATATCATCCATTTGGTACGCGTTGACATTCGTTTAATTAGCCTTTTGCCAGGTGGTTTCGGATCGATCGATGGAATCATTTATTACTTTTTTCCTTGTTATGATCCTAAAATTATTAATTTTTAGTTAATTGATTTAATGAAATCCATCATTAGTTTAGTATTAAGATATATTCCCCGGCCCTATCTCCAGTTGGTCGGTCACTGGGTTGCCCGTTTTCTCAGCATTTTTTATATCGGCAACAAGGTCGAATGTCCTGTTTGTGAAAGCCGTTACAGGAAATTCCTTCCATACGGCCGCAATACTTCCAGTCGGGAAAACGCGCTTTGCCCAAGTTGCCTGTCATTGGAACGGCACAGATTAATGGGTCTCTATCTTAAAAGAAAAACTAATTTCTTCACTGCGAATCTTAAAGTGCTGCACGTAGCGCCGGAATATTGCTTCATTGATCGCTTCGAGCAAATGAAAAATCTGGATTACATTACGGCCGACATTGAATCACCACTGGCGAAGGTGAAAATGGACATTCATTCTATTCCATTCCCTGAAAATACATTCGATGTGGCCTTTTGCAATCACGTGATGGAGCACGTCGACGATTACATTCTGGCGATGAGCGAGCTTCACCGCGTACTGAAACCAGGAGGTTGGGCATTGATCCAATCTCCGCAGGATATGAAGTACGAAGTGACTTACGAAGATGCCACGATTACTGATCCAAAAGAAAGAGAAAAGTACTTTTTGCAAAACGACCATTTGAGGTTGTTTGGACGTAATTACGGTCGTGAATTGGAAAAAGGCGGTTTTACTGTGACTGAGGACCGTTTTGTGATGGATGAGCTATCCAAAGCAGAAGTCCAAAAGTATGCCTTACCCGGCGAAGAGATTGTATATTTCTGTCAAAAACTATAATCTGTTAAACCTTTGCCCCGGGCTTAAGCCCGGGGCATTTATAATTATGAAGGATATTCTATAGTCGCGCCGGTTTCCCGGTGCGACTTTTTTTCGAAGAGTCTTTTCCATCCTTCCTCCATAAAGCCGATTCCGTAGCCAAAAAGCTGTACAAATGCGGCCCCTATTCCCAGAAACGCCACTTCGACACTCTTTGTTTTTTGTAAAGCGTCGATAAAAAGCAGCAGAATGTAAGTGCCCAGGCCCATCAGACCGAGGTAGAAAAACGGCTCGAAAATCAGGAACCAGAATGGAATGCTGCAAACGGCCAATGTGAAAAGCAATGGAAATGTGTGCACCAGTTTCAGCTCATCGGGATAGAAGCGGGCAATGTTGATCCTTGCTCTTCCGAAGAATTTCAACTGCCTGAAAAACGGAACAAATTGCGTGCGGCGCTTGTGATAAATAAAAGCTTCCGGGATCAATGCGGAACGAAATCCAAGGCGTAACGCACCAATGCTGAACAAAATGTCCTCCCCCATCCGGCTCGTCAGAAAGCCGCCCGTTTTCTCCCAAACCTGCCTGGAAAGACCCATATTGAAGCTTCTTGGATGGAATGTACCGCCCATATTATTCTTCTTTCCTCTGATCCCACCTGTCGTGAAAACAGATGTCATGGAATAACTTATGGCCTTTTGAATCGGTGTAAATGATGGATGATCCGTATCCGGGCCGCCGTAAAGGTCAACGTATTCGGTGTTCAGTTTTTGCTCAACAACAGCAAGATAGTTTGGCTCAATTAATGCATCGGAATCCAGCAGAATAAAGTAATCTCCCGAAGCCCGTTCGAAACCATGATTTCTTGCAAAACCCTGGCCTCCGTTTTCCTTGAAGAAATACTTAATGTCGAGTTTTTGCTCGAAGGACCTTACAACAGCATCAGCCTTAATCTTCGAGCCATCCTCTACAATGATCACTTCAAAATGCTTAACCGTTTGCTGCACAAGACAGTCCAGCAACTCCTGCAACTCGTCGGGTCGGTTGTAGACAGGGATGATGATGGAGTAGTGGCGCATTGTTTAATGAGTGAATTTTGAATGAGTGAATGAGTGAATGAGTGAATGAGCGAATGAGCGGTCGCCGATGCGATGAACGAGCGGTCGCCGATGCGATGAATGAGAGTGCATTCATTTATAAGCTTAGAATTTCTTTCAGGGATTCTTCGTTGGCCTTGATGATTTTGTCTAAATGCTTGTCTTCCAATGCGGTGGATAGGAACATGCTTTCGAACTGGGATGGTCCCATGTAAATGCCGCGGTCCAGCATTGCGTGGAAATATCTGCCGAACAATGGAAGGTCTGAGGATTTTGCGGACGGGAAATCAGTTACGGGCTGATCCGTAAAGAATAGCGTGTACATGGAGCCGATTTGATTTAATGTGTAATTCAAACCTAGCTTTTGCATGGACGCTTTGAAACCATTGACCAGTTTTTCGCCAGATGCTTCCAATTGCGTATAAACTTCCGGGTGGTCGTTGAGATAGTTCAGCATTGTAAGGCCTGCCGACATAGCAATCGGGTTGCCTGACAGCGTTCCTGCCTGGTAAACCGGGCCGGCCGGTGAAACCTTGTTCATAATGTCCGCTCTGCCTCCATACGCCCCTACGGGCATTCCTCCACCTATTATTTTTCCTAACGTTGTTAGATCCGGGGATATTCCGAATCTTTCCTGTGCTCCGCCCTTCGCCAAACGGAAGCCTGTCATCACTTCATCCAGGATCAGCACAATTCCCTCTTCATCACAAATTTTCCGCAAGCCTTGCAAGAAACCTTCCGCCGGAAGCACACAGCCCATGTTACCGACTACAGGTTCCAGTATCAATGCTGCAATGTCGTTTTTATTCGCGTTGACTAGTGTCTGAACTGCTTCCAGATCATTGAACGGCGCGGTTAATGTATCGTTTGCAACACCTTTTGTAACGCCTGGGCTGTCTGGTGTGCCGAATGTTACTGCGCCGCTTCCTGCTGCGATTAAGAAGCTGTCGCCGTGGCCATGGTAGCAACCTTCAAACTTGATGATTTTATCTCTTCCTGTGAATCCTCTTGCTACTCTGATAGCCGACATAGTTGCCTCCGTGCCGGAATTAACCATCCTCACCTTTTCAATCGATGGCACCATGCTAACGATCAGTTCGGCCATTTCCACTTCCCTGCGCGTGGGCGCGCCAAAGGAAAATGAATGCTGAATGGCATCGTAAACAGCCTTTTGGATCAATTCATTGGCGTGTCCCAGTATCATTGGCCCCCAGGAATTGATCAGTTCTATATATTCATTATCGTCCTCATCGTAAACGTAAGGCCCTTTGGCCGATTTGATAAAAACCGGTGACCCTCCTACCGCCCGGAAAGCCCGAACAGGAGAATTGACGCCGCCTGGAATAAAATGCTGTGCTTTTTCGAAAAGATGCTGACTCGTTGCAATATTCATTGGATACGCTAATTTGGGTTACCTGTCCACTGGCATCCATTTGGAGCCATTATATTTCAAAACAGGTGTAATCTGATTCTCGTTTGATTTTGTAAAATTAAATCCGGAAAGAAGATATTCTTCGTCGCCAGGTCGGGCTGAACGGAGGCCGTCCTGAAATTTATCCTTGTGCTTGGCCAGCATCCGTGCAAAAAAGAGCAGCTGATCATAACCCTGATAAGAGTAAACAGAAGGGAATGTGCTGGTTTTGTTCCAGTAATTTTTCTGAAACTCGCGAATATTTTCCTTCTCCCGGTCCACAGGATCCGTGTCGATCAGGTAAAGCCTGGAAGCATATCGGTTAAGCCTGGATTGCTGCGCATTGAAACTGGTGGATGTGCTGAGCACGGGCGTTGCTGTCAACTTGCGTCCGTTGAGCACTTCCATGAGCATTGAGCCGGCACTGCCATCGGTTGAAAAAAGGGCAATGTGTGCTGGTTTAGTTGTTTCAAATGTTGATATGTTGGTTTCCATCCATTCGCGGCCAGGTTGGATTTTGATCATTTCCAAGACTTTACCGCCTTTACTTTTCCACTCATTGGCATAGGAAAAAGCCATGGCCGAATCCTTGGCGGAGCCACCATAATAGATCGCATTATTGGAGCCGATTGCCTGCGTTTTCATCCATTGGGCCGCTCTCTGCATTTGAAATGCTATGGAAGGGTGCGCAAGGTATATATTGGAACCGGCTTTCAGGAGGTTGCCATCGGTGGAAAGCGGGTTAAGCATAATGGCATTTGCATTGGCAAAATAGCCCGCGGTAACTTCAAATGTGGCGGGATAAAGGGGCCCGATCACCATATCGGACTGCTGAAAATTCTTATTGTCGACGATCGGCTGAACGGCTTTTGCGTCCGCACCCACGTCGTATGCCCACAGGTTTACATTAATTCCTTCGGCTGCGAGCTGCTCTTTTGCCATGGTAAGGCCAAGATAATAGTCATAGGCAAACTGGTTTGAACGACGCTTCGCAGTACTGAATTCATCCAACCGGAACGGAAGCAGCACAGAAACATCATAGTAACCCTTTGTCCACTGGCCCTCCGACTTAGGAATGCTTCGTTTTGGCGCTTCCTCTGCGACTGCAACCTTCTCTTTTTTACTAAATTTAAATTGCTTCTGCAGCTGATCTGCAATCTGGAAATCCGTTTGTGTCGAGCTTGGTGAAGTTTCAATGAAGTGGACCAATGTTAATGCAATGTCCCGATCGCTAGCATATTGCTTTTGCAGTTCTTTTAGTTTGGCAAGGTCTGTGATCGCGCCAAAGTAATGTTGTTTCAGCGTAAAAACATCTTTTGCAAGTGAGGAATCTTTGATTTTGGCCAAATGCCCCAAACCTTCATCCAACTGCCCTGCTTCCAGTGCAATGGCTCCCAGCAGATACTGCGCATCGCCTATCCGGTTCCACCCGGGATAACGGCTCTGCAATTGCAATAGCATTTGCTTGCTTTCCTTATAACGTTTCAATTGATAGGCAGAGAGCGCATAGTAGTAATGTGCATAGGCCGAATATGTCGTTTTTGCATTTACGCTCGTGAGGGGCGACAGCTTCTCCATGGCTGCTGCATAACGTCCTTGTTTATAGTCCGACAACGCTGATTTGTATCTGCTTTCCGTTTGCGCAATATTTTGGGCAAGGGCTGCATCGCTCAAACCGACGAGGATGAAGATGACTATGGTAATTACTTTCATCGGAACAGTGGGTGAAAATTGAGTAACGCCGGACAAATTACAAAATCCGGTTAAAGAGAAAAAAACAGGCAATATTTCCGGTTGGAAACATTGCCCTATATATTACGCTATAATAAATCTTTTATTTCTTTTTCGAACGTTTCTCGAGTTCGGCCTGCTTCTTTTTAGCCTCTTCTGCGGCTTGCAGCGACTTTTCTAAATACTTTTGAAACTTGGTTTGTTTCTTCTCGCCGTTCGCATTTTTCTTTCTGTTCTCTTCCAGAATGTTCCGGATCTTGTCCTCATTCACAAAGCGTTTGATCAAAAGCTGCTGAGCAATTGTCACGACGTTTGAAACGAAATAATAGAATGTCAAACCTGCGGGGAAAGAGTTCAGAACGAACATGAACATCAAAGGCATAATATAACCCAACACTTTCATGTTCACCGGACCCGGCTGGGTTGGCGTGATCTGGTTGTTATAATATGCATAACCAATGCTGGAAGCAGTCATCAAAACTGTAAACAAGCTGATGTGGTTTCCTACACCGAAAGGAACGGTAAACGGCAATTTAATGAATGAGTCGTAAGTGGAAAGGTCACTAGCCCATAGGAAAGATTGCTGTCGCAGCTCTATCAAGTTGGGAAAGAGGAAGAAGAGTGAAAACAGGATGGGCATTGTCGCCAGCACGGGAATACAGCCGCTGAGCGGGCTTACGCCTACTTCCTGATACAGCTTCATCTGATCTTGCTGCTGCTTTGCCATATCATCAGGGTTCTGGCTGCGGATCTGTTCCAGTTCAGGCGCAAGCAACTTCATCTTGGCCATGCTGATGTACGACTTGTATGTAAGCGGCGTTAAGATCGTTTTTACAAAAAGCACCAGCAAAATGATCAGAAGACCGTAATTACTCACGAATTTTTCCAGGAAGTTGAATAGTGGAACCAGGAAAAACTTGTTGATGGGCTTTAAAAATGCGTATCCCAAATAAACATTCTGATCGAAATTTTCTGCCTTTACTTTATCTACGAGGTGATAATCATTCGGACCAAGAAAGAACTGATAGTTCGCCTCTCCTTTTTGGATCGCCGACATCGGAATTCCGGCAGTAACGTGCATGGTTTTCACCACGGTCGAATCGGCCGGATTAACGTCTGCCCGCATAGACATGTTACTGAATGGATGTTTCTCTGAAATTAAGCCAGCCAAAAAGTATTTATGTTTGATCGTAAACCATTTCACCGGCTCGGCCGTTTTCTCCTCCTCGGTTGCAGTAGGGCTTGTAGCAAGGCTTTGCAGCTCATCCGTATAGTAGTTGATCGTCACTACCTCACGGTTTTTGTGCATGTCATTTTCCAATTGCAGCAGATCATTGTTCCAGTCCAGCTGCACCAGTTTATCACTGGATCCAGTAGCATTCGATTTGATGCCATAATCGATCACATAACCTGACCCTCTTACCACATAAGTCTGTTCAACAAACTGGTTATTTTTCAGCGGTGCACGATAAGTGACTATTACTGAATCCTTTTCGTCCAATTTCTGATCCTGCGCGTCTGTGGTAAAAAACATATCCGTCAGATGCACATCACCGGTTGGTGTAGGAAAATTGATACGGAAATTATTATGATTTTCTGCAATCAGATAAAGCGGCTTTTGATCATAGGTTTTGTATTTTTTCAACATTACCTCTTTCAGGATCCCGCCCTTATTTGAGAAAACAACACGTGTATCGTTGGTCTCAATTACCAGGTCCTTGGGAGCGACTTTTGCAACCGCATTTGAATCTGTATTTGAAAGTGAGCTGGTTGAATCCGAAGCTGTTGGTGATTGAACAGAGGGTTTTGAGGTAACTGTTTTTACTTGCTCCACAGGTGCAGGTTCCACAGGTTTCGGAACCAGGATCTGGTAGCCAATCAGCATTAGCATGATTAATACTAAGCCGATGATAAAATTTTTATCCATTATTTACTTAAAATTATTGAAATAGTTTACCCGTTACGGGACGGCAAAGGTAATAAGTTTTTTCCTTATCGGCCTTTTTTGTGATCAGTGGATTGAGGTGTTCAATGAATCAACGGATCTCTTTTCGAGCGAATAAGCGAGTGCTGCACTCACGAAGTTCACAAAAATCGGGTGCGGGTTCATCACTGTGCTTTTCAGCTCCGGGTGGAACTGCACGCCAATGTAGAATGGGTGCCCCGGAAGCTCCACCATCTCAACCAGATTGTTGTCGGGATTGATCCCTGTCGCGATCAGCCCTTTTTCTTCAAAATCTTTGAGATATTTGTTGTTGAACTCGTAACGGTGACGATGGCGCTCGCTGATGTTGGTTTTTCCATAGATCCGGCTTGCCAGGGAATCCTTTTTGATCTTGCAAGGATACGCACCCAAACGCATGGTCCCTCCTTTGTTGGAAACGTCCTTCTGATCTTTCATCAAATGGATCACGGGATGATCGGTGTTCACGTCCATTTCCACGGAGTGCGCGCCACCCCAGCCGATCACGTTTCTTGCATACTCGATAACGGCCATTTGCATGCCCAAACAAATCCCGAAGAAAGGAATGTTGTTTTCACGCACATACTGGATCGCGGCGATCTTTCCTTCAATCCCTCTTTCACCAAAACCAGGTGCTACCAGCACGCCGTCCAGGTTTTCCAGTTTTTCAACAGCATTTTCGGCGGTAAGACTTTCGGAATGGATCCATTCAATGTTCACCTTGCATTCATTCGCAGCGCCGGCATGAATGAATGATTCAACGATCGACTTGTAAGCATCATGTAATTCCACATATTTCCCTACCAATCCAATGCGGATGGAATCAACCGGATTTTTGTAGCGTGACAAGAATGTTTTCCAGGAATCCAGGTCAACGTCTTTATCATTGTAAATATCGAGCATATAAAGCGCACGCTGGTCGAGCCTTTCTTTCAGCATGAGCAAAGGCACGGCGTAAATGGTGTCCGCGTCCATTGCCTCAATAACCGAATTCACCTGAACATTACAGAAAAGCGCGATTTTTTTACGGATGTCGTAAGGAAGCGGATGCTCCGTGCGGCAAACGAGAATGTCCGGCTGAATCCCTGATTCCTGCAACATTCTCACTGAGTGTTGTGTCGGTTTCGTTTTCAACTCTCCCGCTGAATTAAGATAAGGGATCAATGTCAAATGGATCACGAGTGTATCGTGCTCTTCCATTTCAAACTTAACCTGACGTACTGCTTCCAGGAACGGAAGCGACTCAATGTCCCCTACACAGCCGCCGATTTCCGTAATGACAATATCGTAATCGCCGGTTTGGCCGAGGAGAAGCATGTTCCTTTTGAGCTCATCCGTAATGTGCGGAACCACCTGGACTGTTTTCCCAAGAAAATCGCCCCGACGTTCGGCTGTGATGACATTATGGTAAATGCGGCCCGTGGTAACATTGTTTGCCTGGGAGGTGCGAACATTAAGAAAACGCTCATAATGCCCAAGATCAAGATCCGTTTCTGCACCGTCGTCCGTTACATAGCACTCACCGTGCTCGTAAGGATTCATTGTACCCGGGTCAATATTTAGGTATGGATCAAATTTTTGAATCGTAACAGAAAGCCCTCGGGCTTGCAGTAGTTTTGCTAATGAAGAGGCAATGATTCCTTTGCCAAGTGAAGATGTTACACCGCCCGTAACGAAAATGTACTTCGCGGTCTTTCGTGCTTTGGAAGCCATAAGACGTTGCTTTTTTTCTATGATTACGGGATACAAAGATACAGGAATATTAGAAGAATCTTAATGGGGGCTTTTTAAATATTACCGCAGAATCATTAAAGACTTGTTACTCTGGACGGTTAGCCAGCGTAAATTTTTCCCGTCCCAGTTTCTCCAAATCCGCTTTTTGCTCTTCCTGCTGACGGATATTGACTTCAAAAGATGCGCAAAGTTTTTTATAAAAAAAACTACAAATTTTAATTCCTATTTTGCATCATTCCCAACCTAAATCAATTTAACCATATGAGAAAAATTTTATTTCTGCCTATCCTGGTGATGTGGCAATCGCACGTCTTTTCCCAAAACGCAGCAGAAACTCCCAAAACACCACTGAAAATTATAGTCTTTGGCGCCCATCCGGACGATTGTGACCTGGGAGCGGGCGGCGTGGCATCCATTTACTCGTCTATGGGCCATAAGGTCAAATTTGTTTCCCTTACCAATGGCGACGCAGGGCATCAGGATATTGGAGGCGGCGAACTGGCCAAACGCAGACTGAACGAGACCAAAGAGGTTGCAAAACGACTGGGCATTGAATACGACGTTCTGGATAACCATGACGGTGAGCTTTTTCCCACTTTGGAAAACAGACTGGCAGTAATTCGTAAAATCCGCGAATGGAACGCGGATGTTGTCATCGCACCCCGTACAAACGATTATCACCCCGATCACCGTAATACAGGCGTGGTCGTTCAGGACGCATCTTACCTTGTGATCGTGCCCAATATTCTTAGCAGTGTGCCTCCATTGGTTAAAAATCCTGTTTTTCTGTATTTCAGAGACCGTTTCCAACGGCCTAACCCTTTCCGTCCCGACATTGCCATAGATATCACAGCCGCCATTACTAAAAAAGTTGACGCGTTGGATGCGCATGTCTCCCAATTTTACGAGTGGCTGCCATGGACAAGCCAGGATCTTGCTAATGTTCCCAAGGGTCTTGAAGAGCGAAAAAATTGGCTGATGGCAGCGACTGAAAAGCGCTCTTCTATCACACCGGAGATTAAGGTGACTGTGGAAAAATGGTATGGAAAAGAACAGGCGGAGAAGATCAAATTCGTCGAAGTCTTCGAAATTACAGAATACGGAAAACAACCATCCCCGGAAGAAATAAGAAGGTTATTCCCGATGCTTCCAAAAGAAAATTAGCGCCTTTGAACCACAAATTAATTCGCAATTCTTAATAGAAATAAAGCCTCGTTCAGATCGTATTATATAACGATTTTCTGAACGAGGCTTCTTACTTTTTGTCTTATTAATGCCAAAAGTGACGTGTTTACTACGATAACCTGTCCTTGAAACTTTCGTACCCGAAAGATTTGATCAAGTTAAAATCCCTGTCACTTCCAATCATACCAATGGAAGGTAAGTTAACACCGTTAAATGTTGTGGTCTTTACCATTGTGTAGTGGATCATGTCCTCAAATATGATTTTATCTCCAGCGGCCAACGGTTTATCAAATGAATAGTCACCTATAAAGTCTCCGGCAAGGCAAGTCATTCCGCCCATTCTATAAGTTGGTTTTCCCACCACGGCTTCCATGCTCGCACCTGTGATGGCGGGCTTGTAAGGCATCTCCAAAGTGTCGGGCATATGGGCAGCGAAGGAGGTGTCAAGGATCGCCACATCAATGCCTTGGCTGTCCATCACGTCCAACACTGTCGTCACCAGAACACCTGTTCTCCAGGCTATGGCTGAACCTGGTTCCAGTATCACATCCAGATCATATTTGGCTTTGATATTACTAACTAATTTTTTTAGCTTTTCGATATCATAACCTTCCCGTGTCATCAAATGTCCACCGCCCATGTTTAACCACCTGGCCTGATGCAACAAATCTCCAAAGCGGGATTCCAGCGCTTCCAATGTCCGCTCCAGCGTGTCTGAGCCGTTCTCGCAAAGGGTGTGAAAATGAATGCCGTCTATTCCTTCGGGAAGTGTGTCCGGCATTTTGTCCCGTGTGATTCCCAGTCGTGATCCCGGAACACATGGATTATACATATCAGTCGCCACTTCGGAATATTGCGGGTTTACCCGAATGCCGCATGAAAGTGCGTGCGCAGGGTTGGCTGACTTGAATGCTTCCACCCTATCCTTAAATCTTTCCCACTGGCTCAGCGAGTTGAAAGTAATGTGGCTGCTGCGCTCCATGATCTCGGTAAATTCGCTGTCCAGGTAGGCTGGCATATACGTGTGCGCCTGGTAACCCATAAAATCATTGATCAATTTCACCTCATTCAGCGAACTTGCTGTTGCCCCGCTGAGATATTCCTTCACGATCGGGAAAGCGCTGAACATGGAAAATCCTTTCAGCGCCAGGATGATCTTACAGCCTGCCGCCTGTTGCACCGAATCTATCAATGCCAGGTTCTTACGCAGGAGCGTTTCGTCCAGAACAAAACAAGGAGACGGTATTTCGTTGTAATCGATGGGCATTTTATATAAATGAATAATGAATGGATCAGCTAAAATGTAATGTTTCTCTAATTTTGTACACAAAAGTATAAGTTTGAGTTTCAAAACGGGTCCTATTTTCTGTTACCAATCAAAACCATTGCATGGCATTCCTCGTGTTAGACATTGAAATGACAGGCCCGGAGCCGGGCTGGAATGAAATCATCCAGATTGGCGCGGAGTTTTTTGACGACAACTGGCGTTCTCTGGGCACCTATTTGCAGAATGTTTATCCTGAAAATGAGGAAGCATTTTCTGTAAAATCTGAGGAAGTGCATGGCTTGTCTATGGCCGATCTGGAAGATGCACCCATGATCTACGACGTTTTGCCAGAGTTTGAAAAATGGTTGAAAAAGCTGAATGCCGGAAAGCCCAACCTTACCAATGTCATCATCTGCGGTCAGAGTGTCATTAATGACATCAATTTCCTGCGCTATGCCTACCGGAATGAGAAAATGAAATGGGGATTCTCCAATAAGCTGATCGACTTGCATACGGTTTCTTACCTGTTCTTTCAAATTTTGGAAAAGAACGGCAAGAATGTTCCCCGCTCTTTAAGCCTTGGCTCGGTAGCCACTTATTTTGGCTTTGAACGGGAGGAAGAAACCCATAATGCGCTGGAAGATGCTCGTTTGACGGCCAAATGCCTCAAAGAATTCTTTAAACTAATTGACAATGTTAAACTCAAATGATAGATTACAATCCTAAAGAGTGGTTTCGGTACATCTTTTATTTTCAAAAAGGAGACACAGTCCGGAAACTTACCCCGCTGATTTTAACGATAGCAGTCTACTCGACCGCCGTCGCTTATCTATTGCTGATACATTTCAAGTTGAAGGAGAACACCGACTTGAAAAACATTTCCCTGATGCACTCGCTGCTGGGTTTTGTCATTTCAATGTTATTGGTTTTCAGGACAAATACGGCTTACGACCGCTGGTGGGAAGGCAGGAAACAATGGGGCTCACTTATGAACAGCAGCCGCAACCTGGCATTAAAATTAGATGCGCTTTTAGGAAAGGATCATGAATCGGAGCGTCAGTTTTTTATGAAAATGATCCCTAATTATGCATTTGCACTCAAAAACCATTTAAGAAGCGGTTACCGGCCTGCTGAGTTTGAAGATTCCGACCTGTACCCAAAAACGACACTGAATGTGCACGAGCATATTCCTAACCAGATTGCCGCTGCCATCTTTAGTAAAGTGATCGACCTTCAAAAAAGCGGTGTTTTACTACCTGAACACATCATCCTGCTAAATCACGAACTTGAATCTTTTACTAACATTTGCGGGGCCTGCGAACGGATAAAAAACACGCCTATTCCGTTGTCTTACAGCTCGTTCATCAAAAAATTCATTTTCATTTACTGCCTTACGCTGCCGATCGGATATGTGTTCAGTTTGCATTTCCTGGTAGTTCCGTTCGTCATGTTTGTGTTTTACATTCTGGCGAGCCTTGAAGTAATCGCAGAAGAGATCGAAGATCCGTTTGGCGAAGACAGCAACGACCTTCCCATGGAGCGGATCTGCCATGGCATTCAAACTTCCGCGCGCGCATTGCTCCGATAATGTGGAATTGGAGCAGATATTAGGAAGAAATTAGAAACACTTAAGAAATTGATTAAAATTTAATTTTTTTTCAACAAATCTTTGACTCGTGTTTTAATCCTGTTTTTCCCACATAATCATTTTTTTCAGAAGTATGCGTTTTATGACAAACCTAATCTTGTCTTACTAACTAAATTTCGGCCTTTAACCCGTCATTTTTAATCGTAAAATCGCTTACTGAGCATTTTTACTTCTAAAACGAGCGGTTAGTGCGCTACAAAAAAAGTTTTTAAATTCATGCAATCCTGATACAACGGGAGGTTTTAGTATTCGGTTAAACGACTAATATCATGAATAAATCAATTTTTTTAGTAGCTATATTTTTGTTTGCAGGCCTGGTAACATTTAATGCACAAGCTCAGTCCATTGTTGACCCTGGCGTTTCGGTTCACAATTATAAACATCCAAACAAAGCTGCGAAGGCCAAAGCTAAGCGCGGTAACGACGCCGTTGTGTATAATTTGAACACAATCGAAACTTACAGTAAGCACCAGCGCAGCCGTTACGTGAGCAATACGCCAAAGTATGCGCCACGTCCGGCAACATTGGTTATCACCAAGAGATACACGCCTGAAGGTGTTGATATCAACCCGCTGATTTCTCCGAGGAATTATAAAACGCCGACGAACACAGCAAGCAGCAAAAATACGCAAGTGGCTGATTATTATAACACTTCCGACAGCTCGGCCTATCCGACTGTCGATTAATAATTCCTAGGCCCAACAGAAAAGCCGGTCAATGTTGACCGGCTTTTTGTTTGACTGCTATCTTGTCTTTTAAAGCTTCCTCTTATTTACAAACCGGAAACCTGCTTATTCTCATTTAGTACGATCCTCAGCTTAAAACCTGCCAGATCAGTTTTAACTTCCCGGCAAAGGCCGTTTTTATAAGAATATATCCCTTGTTTGCCGTCTGGCAGTGTTACGCCGTACTTCCCTTCGGATAGCTTTTTCACACTGCACATTTTACCATAACGTTCAGAATAAACTTCGCTGATGTTAATTGGCTCCTTATAATAAAGGCCTGTAATTGTTTCGCTGATCGGGGTATTGAAGGAGAGCTTCGGCTTGTCTTCACCGTCCTCGCCGGAAAACAAAACCTCGTACGAACTTTTCGCGGCGCTCTTTGTCAGCGTTTTTTCCTTCAAGTCGCCGTTCACATGGTGCGCACAAGTTGCGGAAACCAGTTTTCCGTCCGAGTAATTGGCCTGAGTGGAGTATTTACCCTTATAAAACATGACCTTGAAATCAGACTCTATGCGGTGCTGCTCTGAGTTATCCTTGCCGATATCATCAAAAACCTTTAAAGATCCGATGGTGCGGCCTGCAACAATCACATCATAAACATTTTGCGCCCTGGCAAGTGAAGCTGAGATAAATAATATACCGAAAACCAAATACCCTGAAACCCTCATCTTTTGTCTGTTTGCTGTAGGAATAGCGTGTAGCTTATATAACTCTAAACTATCATACCTATTGCCTTCCTTAAAGATAATCAGCATTCTGACACGCTTAGCAGCCGTTCGCTAATATTTAATAACGGGTAAAATGGGGACTGATTGAAGCATAGTTACCCAATGTCAGGAAATCTGCACTTTGAGGCTGCCCATTGCTAGAACTTGCCAAACTTGAATGTAACATTATAGGTAATGTTGCTCAAATCGGAATCCGTAAGATCATTTCCTTTGGCTCCAAACGCCTGGCGATACGAAACACCCGGACTGAAACGCATCCATTTCAGAAGGTTAAATTCCACCTGCACGCCCGGCTCCATTAGAAAGAAGAATTTCGGGTCCTGATCGTCATGATCGTCCCATTCAAAATCCCAGTCATCCATGTCATGACGGTCGTATTGAAGCGTGAAGCCGGTGCCGGTTAGCAAATTGAAATTAAAATGAACCCATTTGGTTGAAGCCACAACATATTCCGTCATCAAACCGATCTGGCCATACTGGTAAGTCATCTTTCTGCCTGGAAAAACCTCACTCTCAGCTGGAACCGGAATGTAGTTTGTTGTTGCCGCAGCACCAATTCCAAGCATAAAGCGCTGATTTATAAACCATCCACCGTAGATGCCGGGCATATTGGCGTAGCTTCCGTTTATTTTTGTAAACTTATTTGAAATCGCAGCATAGCCTCCTGAACGGTGAATGCCGGAGCTTTTAAAAATTGTTTCGTTTTCCTGCGCCAGAATGTTAGGAGCGGAAAGGGCCACTAAACAGATGGTTAGTAAGAGTATGTTTTTCATCATGATCTGATTTTGTTTCCTCTCAGACAATCCAGAAAAACAACTCCCCTATTTCAACATTAAATTTCTTACAGATTATTTGGCTGGCGAAAAATCGAGCTGCTGGATTAAAGCTGGATTTTCAGGTGATAATGTGAAGAAAACCCGGATATTCCCGTTGGGGCAATTCAGCAAAAAGCTGCCCCTCAATTGGTTTTCAGCCTTGATTTCCGTTGATCCTGTTACATTACCCGTTTGCGCAATGATGGCGTCCAACTCCTGCTTTCGGTGGCTTACTGATCTGTCCGGAAAGAAATTCTCTGCAAATATTCCGCTTTGCTCCGCTCCTTCCCAATGTGGCAAAAGTTTTAGCAACGATGCTTTTCTTTCTTTCAATACGGCCGATACTTCTACCGGAAGCGGTTTTAGTCCTGCTAATGTAATAATTGTATCAAGTACCGCGGTGTTAATGGTGGCCATTCCAGCGTACGTGCGATTGGCGTGCGCGAGGATTCCGATGCCGTATTCGGGTAAGATTTGCCATTGGCTGCCGAATCCAGGCAGGCCGCCTGTGTGCCCGATGCCCGTGCGCCCTTCACAATCGCGGCTCCAACGTAGGCCGTACCCGTAAGCAGAAGTCATTGCACAGGGGCGTCCACTCGGATATTTATATTGTGCATTTAAACTGTTGAAATTCCACGGCATCTGCATTTCCCGAACATCGCTTCTCAAAATGGGACCCGTTTCGGGATTATTACCAGCAGGCCATGCCGACAAGTGAAATGCCACATATTTGCTAAAATCATCAATGGAAGTGATCAATCCGCCCATTGCGCCGTAAGTTCCGTCGTGTTCAAGTTCCTCTTCCTTCCAAATTTCATCTTCAAACCGGTAACCATGTGCTAAAAGATCTTTCGGTGCTTTCGAGTATTCCCAAATCGTGCTGCTCATCCCCAATGGTTTGAAAATGACTTCATCAATATATTGCTGATAAGGCTTACCCGAGACATTGCTAATGATCTTGCCCAACATAGCGAAACCCAGATTGCTATATTCATAAGTAACGCCCGGCACATTTGAGAAAGAAATTCCTTTTTTAATCAACTCAATCAGCTGCTCATCTTTTGTATCCAACTGCCGGTCGCCCCATGGATTATCCTCCGGAAACCCTGCCTGATGGGTTAATAAGTGCCTGATGGTTATAGCCGGCGCGTCCGTTGTTAATGCGGGCATATCCTTCAATTCGGGAATGTATAAATAAGCCGGATCGTCCAGTTTCAGTCTTCCCTCTTTCCGTAAAGACAAAATCCCCATTGCTGTCACGCTTTTGGACATGGAAGCAATTCTAAATAACGAGCCCGGCGATGCCTTCGTTTCGGTCGCGATCTCCGAAAAGCCGGTCGCGCCTGACATAATGAGCTGGCCATCCGCCACAATGCCGAATGCTAAGGAAGGAAAATGGTTTTTCTCAGCATATTCATTGTACATTTTTTCGACAACAGGCAAGGTCGCCTTAATTCTGGCGGCACGGTCGGCCGTGCTTTCCTGCGCGAAGCTGCTTGTTAGAAGGATTAAACTGAGGAGTGAAGTAAATGCAAATTTCATTTATCCAATGATTTTTATGATGGCTGAAAGGTGAATTTACAAAATGCATTACGCTATTTTAAAAAAGCATTGTTCAAAAATCCTATTTCTTACTTTTGTACAACACATACTTTTTAATATTATTTAAAAAGTACAACAACTGTGAATTTAAATCACTTGTAAACCGTTATTTTTGCATCAGGAAGTATTTAACAAAAAAGTCCGTCTTTGTTTTGCACTACCCGAAAAAATTAGCATCTTAAAAAAGTTATAACAAATAAACACGAATTGCTAGTCGTACACACATTCACCACAAAATTTTCGCTCCTATGAATTATTCAATTTTTGCCCCCTCCGACTCCCGAAAGTATTTGCGCCTGGCGGTAGCTGCTTTCTTCTTTGTACAGGGACTTAGCTTTGCTGCATGGGCAAGTCGCATTCCCGATATCAAGAATATGCTGCACCTGACCGAAGGCGGTTTGGGGACTGTTCTTTTAGCACTTCCAATTGGTTTAATGGCCAGCTTACCCATCTCGGGCTGGATGGTGACACATTACGGAAGTAAAAAAATGGTTTTGATCGGCGCCATCCTATATGCCGTCACATTATCATTCATTGGTTTCGTTACAAGGACCGAACATCTGGTGATCGCGCTCTTCGCATTCGGACTTTGGGGAAACCTGACCAACATTGCGGTCAATACACAAGCTGTTGCCGTTGAGCAAGTCTACGGAAAATCCATAATGGCCTCGTTTCACGGCTTATGGAGTTTAGCGGGATTTGTGAGCGCCATGATCGGTTCTTTTTTCATTTCGGTTCATATCCCTCCTCATATTCATTTCAGCGTCATTGCGCTGGCAGCATTCATCATTATTTTCACCGCGTACAAGCACACAATGCCTGATAGTGAGAAAAACGAAGGCGAAGCGCAGCCCATGTTTGTAAAGCCAGACCGCGATTTGCTGATGCTGGGTTTGATCGGATTCTGTGCAATGGTCTGCGAAGGCGCTATGTTCGACTGGAGCGGCGTTTATTTCCAGGAAGCAGTGCACGTGCCGGCATCATTGACCACACTTGGTTACGTGGCTTTTATGGGCACCATGACAGGCGGACGTTTTGCCGGCGACTGGCTTGCTAACCGCATCGGAAGAAAGAAAATGTTGCAGATCAGCGGCTCGCTAATGGGCTTGGGACTTGCTATTGCGGTGTTGTTCCCTTTCCTGGTTCCCGCAACCTTTGGATTCTTATTAGTTGGATTTGGAGTTTCATCGGTTGTTCCACTGGTTTACAGCGCAGCGGGAAAATCAACCACCATGTCAGCGGGAATGGCATTAGCCGCGGTTTCATCTATCAGTTTCATAGGCTTCCTGATCGGACCGCCATTGATCGGAATCGTAGCACAGTTTGCTGATTTGAGATGGTCATTTGGCATCGTTGGCATACTTGCTTCACTCACCGCATTTCTGTCTGCGAAAGCTAAATTGATTCAATAAGACATCGCTGGTACATTATTTTCAGTTGTAAAAAGGATAATCGTGAGGTTATCCTTTTTTACATTTAAAGCATTTTCAAATGAAAAACTTCCTACTCGCGCTTCTCCTTGCTATCTTATCTGTGTCCCACCTTCAAGCACAAAAGGACTCATTACGCAACCTGGATATCAATCTCGAAAATTATGATTATCCGTTTCCCGTTTCATTTTTGGAGTTTGAATCACAGGGCGAGCCGCTGAGAATGGCCTATATGGACATTAAGCCTGCCAAAGCAAATGGCAAAAGCATTATGCTGCTGCACGGCAAGAATTTCAATGGCGCTTATTGGGAACAGACTGCCAAAGCACTCTCGGACAAGGGTTATCGTGTCATCATTCCGGATCAAATCGGATTTGGAAAATCCTCCAAGCCCGCTCATTTCCAATATTCTTTTCATGAGCTGGCTGCTAATACCAAAAGGGTTTTGGATGAGCTAAAAATTACTAAAATAATCGTCCTGGGACATTCTATGGGCGGTATGGTAGCGACCAGGTTTGCAGTCATGTATCCCGAAACGGTGGAGAAATTTATTCTCGAAAACCCGATCGGACTGGAAGATTACAAGCTAAAAGTTCCTTATCAATCTGTTGATAAATGGTATCAAAGCGAGCTGAAAAGCGATGCGAATTCCATTAAAAATTATCAGCTAACCAGCTATTATGATGGAAAATGGAAGCCGGAATACAGTCGTTGGGTAAACTTGCTTGCGGGCTGGACATTGAATAAGGATTATCCCAGAATCGCCTGGAACTCAGCATTGACCTATGATATGATTTACACACAGCCGGTTTGCTATGATTTTGATAAAATAAAGGCGCCAACATTGCTCATTATAGGGCAGCGCGACCGCAGCGCAGTTGGCAAAAATCTTGCGCCGGAAGATGTGAGAAAAACGCTCGGCAATTATCCTGAATTGGGGAAGATTACTAAATCAAAAATTAAGAACAGTCAACTGGTCGAGTTGGATAACATTGGCCATTTGCCGCATATCGAGGACTTTGATCGCTTTATTCGGCCGCTTTTGAAGTTTTTAGCAATGTAAAATCTGCCTGATAATAAGCAGATTTTACATTGCTATCAGGATTTTTAGCCAAGAAACTGCCGCAGATAATTCCTGCTTGTCAGAATTGCGCTTTGCACATCAGTAATGCTTCCTTCGTACGCCTTATCTTCCACTTCGATCACCACCGGACCGCGGTAGCGCACGTCTGTTAATGCTGCGAAGAATGCCCGCCAGTTTACGTCTCCCAAGCCGGGCAGCTTCGGAGAATGATATTCCAGCGGGTTCGCCATAATGCCCACCCTATCCAGTTTGTCCTTGTAAATTTTGGCGTCCTTCAAATGAATGTGATGCAGACGATCTTTATAATCGTATATCGGCTTCGTTTCACTCATCATTTGCCAGATCATATGGGACGGATCGTAATTGAGACCAAAAATGGGGCTTGGAATGATCTCAAACATCCGATCCCAAACAGCAGGACTGATCGCCAGGTTTTTACCGCCCGGCCATTCATCGTCCGTGAAGAACATCGGGCAGTTTTCAATCCCAACTTTCACATTCTCCTCCTCAGCAACTTTTATTATGGAAGGCCAGACATCTGCAAATTTGGCCAAATTCTCCTTAATGCTCTTCGCCGGATTACGCCCGATAAATGTTGTCACAACCGGAATGTTCAGCTTCGCCGCTCCGCGGATCACCTGCTTAATGTGTTCGATATAATATCCGGAACGCTCCTCGTCCGGGTCCAGCGGATTAGGATAATAACCCAGCGCCGAGATTGTAACATTTGCTTCCTTCAATGTGTGCTTGATAACCGAAATGCGCTCCGGCGTCAGGTTGTTCACGTCAATGTGCGTAACGCCCGCGTATCTCCTGCTATCCGCATTATCCGAAGGCCAGCACATCATTTCTACACAAGAAAATCCATGATTACCTGCGAACTGGACCACATGTTCGAAGCCAAAATCGCCCAGAATGGCGCTATTAAAACCTAGTTTAAGCATAAGGATTTAGTTTTTGAGGCAAACTTCACTAAAAAACCGGCGGCATTCAAGATTCATTCACAATTCTATCCAAATTTTCCGCGGCTTCATCAATTCAGGGCACCATTGGTAATTATCGTACGGTACGAAATCCTTTTAATTTTAGTAATATTGACCTAATAAAATCAATGAATCTTAACACTTTAGACGCATATGGCAGATTCAGAACCGGGTATTGGAAAGAGGATACTCAGCTTTTTTATCAAGGAGGGCGAGGAACCGATCAGGCCGGCACAAGCGGGTGCTACGCCAGTCGCTCATGCAGCATCGGAAGCTACGAAACCAGTCATCGCGAACACCGCCCCGAACGCTGCGGGCACTGGCAACATCGATAAGAAATTCACAGAACATTTCGTGAGCCTGCTCGAAAAAGCCAACCTGCCGGGACCTGATTACTTCGAATACAAGCAGGCGCTGCAAAGCATGGAAGGCCTCGGCTTAGGAGAAGAAAAACAGTTCCAGGCGGCGTGGGCCAGTTTCAAAGCCATGGGCGGCGTGAAGGAAACGACTGTTTTGAACACGTCGGCTAATCAGTATCTTGGAATTTTGGATAAGGACCGTGCATCATTTTTGAAAGACGTCGAAAAGGCGATCAAAGATCGTGTCGGGGCTTTACAGGATGAAGAAAAACGGCTGGAAGATTCTAATAAGGCCATCACCCAGCAAATTGCCGACCTTCAAAAAAAAGTGGACGAGAACAGAAACCGCCTCGGACAGATTTCAGGAGAAGTTGCAGAACAAAGTGCGAAGATCAATGCAAACAAGGATAGTTTCGAAATCACTTACCTGAGTTTCGTGGATCAGATCAAATCGGATTTAAATAAAATCAATCAATATCTTAAATAACCTAACATTTCGATCAACAATGGCTACACCAGATTTTACACAAATCGGAGGCTCGCAGGAAGATGCGTCAAAGCGATCTTACTGGAGTAAACCCGAAGGAATAACCTCACTCCTTTTTCTTGGAGGAGCCGGGGCCATAACCCTTTATTATTGGAATAAAATCGCAGCTTTCCTGATAGAAGTGACCAAAAACACACTCTATCTGGGCTTTTTAATGGCTGTGCTCGCGCTGCTTATCTTTTTGTTTACCAGCAAAGATGTAAGGACAGCGGTTTTCTTCCTGTTCAAAACACTGATGCGCAACATTACGGGCCTCATTATCAAACTCGACCCGATTGCGATCATGAAAATCTACATTGATGACCTGAAAGAGAAAAGGGAGAAAATGCAAGGTCAGATCAATACGCTGGCGGGCCAGCTTGTGAAACTGAACAAGAACATTAACGAGAACAATGAGCAGATCAAGCAGAAATTTGCGGAAGCAAACAAAGCGAGCACCATGCTGGATCGTCCGGGAATGAAAGAAACGGCTTCATTGGCAACCATCGAAGGAGCCGGTTTGCAGGAAATGAATGAGAAGCTATTTCCGCTTCAACGCAATATGAAAACGGTGCTGGAATTCATGGAAAAAGTGAACAAAAGCGCCGATTACATTATTAAGGAGACTGAAATCAAGGTCAAACTCAAAGAAGCCGAATATAGAATTGTAAAGGAAAGCTCCAATGCTCTACGCACTGCGATCAGCATTTTTAAAGGAAATCCCGACAAAAAGTTCTATTTCGACGAGTCGATGGAATACATTCAGGACGATATGAGCCAGAAATTGGGCGAGATGAAACGTGCGATGGACTTGTCATTAGACTTTATCAACGGGGTGGATGTTCAAAATGGTTTGCTTTCGGATAAGGGACAAGCCATGCTTGAGGCGTATAATTCCGGGCAGTTCAAACTCATCCAGCTCGATAATCCGCAGCCTGTGAACCGTTCGGTAGAAACTCCGAAAGATTCCAGTTACAAAGGATTGCTGGATTAAAATTCTTCCTTATTTCGATTTACATTATTCATTTTACACCAAATATCAATGAAAAGACTAACAGTTGCAGGTAGGTTAATTATAACCGCCATCATTCTAGGGGCCATATTTTTAGGTTATAAATATCTTGGTGGAGAAAAAGCCCTGAACCAGATGGCTGAGGATCGGGCAGAAAGTCCGCAGACGGAAGCGAGTAACACCGATCCCGATATGCCATCCACAGAAACGCCGGCAGAAAATTCGGAAGCGACTAACACAGAAGTTTCAACATTCAGCTATACGCCGCCAGCGCCGGTGGACGGTAAATTGCGCGGTGTTGTTGAACTTGGTGCAAGCGGATTTAACTCATTTATCATCAAAGTTGACAAAGAAAAACGCTGGTCTCTTGAAAAATCCGAATTCGGGAATAGCCTGGTAACGGAGAATATGGCAACCGATGAAGATGTAAGAATTGGGCTAAAAAAGTACATCGGAGGCATGCTGGATTACGGCGTTGGCAGCAAAGACATTCACTTTGTTGTAAGTTCCGGTGCTGCTAAGGCAGATGTCACCTTGAAAATTACGCGCGTTTTGAAGTCATTGGGATATGTTGTAAATCAGGTTACTGCTGAGCAGGAAGGCCAGCTGGCATTGAAATCGGTGTTACCTGCTGACTATGCGGACAAAGCGTTTGTGGTTGACATTGGTTCTGGAAACACCAAAATATCCTGGATCGAGAATGGGAAAGTTTCAGCAATTGAGTCCTACGGCGCCAAATATTTCCAAGATGGCACAGATGATTCCAAAGTTTATCAGGAAGTGAGTACGAAGGCAAAACAAATTCCTGAGGACCTGAGAAAAACCTGCTTCATCATTGGCGGTGTTCCTTTTGAAATGGCCAAAGAAGTGCGCAAAGGCAAAGAGCGTTACACAACATTGAGCGCGCCTTTGGCTTACTCAAAATTGACAAATGCTAAATCAAAGGCAGGCGTTAACATTTATAAAGCAGTGACAGACGCAACTGGCTGCCAGCAATTTGTGTTCGACTGGGATGCCAACTTCACAATCGGTTTCTTGTTAGGATTATGAGTTGACAGAAGTTGAGCCACTTTTTGGAGGAGGGGAAATTTACAAATGTAAAATTCCCCTCCTCTTTTATTATCTTTCCCTTTTATTGCAAAATACACATGACACCATCCCAACTCTTCAACTCCATGTGGTTTGTGAACCGAATCCGCTTAGTAACATGGACTTACGTTCCGTTTAGCGCCCTTTTATTTGGTTTTGTACTCACTTTACTAGCGATTAGATTTGCATGGAGCAAACTGTTTTGACCAAGGGCTCGTATATTCAAATCTCGATCGGTGAAAATCAACGGATTTTTGCACGCGAGCTGGTTGAGCATTCGCTTCGTCATCATCACGTTGCCAATATTTGGGACAAGCAGAACGACAAACTTTCGCAAACGAGAATGATGCGTTTTACCGGAAGTTTGGGCGAAGTCATCTTTGCAGACTGCTATCATTTACCCCGACCGACGAAATCCTTTGGTGCAACGGATGGTCAGGATTGGGGACAGGACTTTTTGATCAAATCCGAAGAGCATTCATTTTCAGTCGATATCAAATCCATGAAGCGCCGAACAGGCCTGTTGGGCTCCGATTATGTTTTGAACATTCCATCTTCTCAACTACATAAAGCCAATTCCAAAACTTCACATTACTTCTGCATTTCCTTCCATCAATGTCCCACCGAAGGCACCGTCGCCTCCCTGCTCGGCTTCATTGATAAGGTCGCATTAGAAATAGGAGAAATCGGAACCCTCTACAAGAGTGGCACAAAGCGTACGCGCTCTGACGGAACCACATTCACGTTTTATGAGAACACCTATGAAGTTTTCTTTCGGGATATTGATCCGCCGGTTGTGACGAATTATATCAAGCGGCTGCCAGGGTTTCGTATTTGTGCGTTGAAATAGATGAAACTGTCCTTATCTTTGGATTTCAAATCTTACACACATTTATGGCTATAAAACCTACAAAAAACACAAGAGTCCCATCTTTAAAAGAGCAAAAAGCTTCCTTGGTCTTCAATCTGATGGGATCCGCAAAAAATGGTCCGCTACGAAACATGACTGACGTAGAAATTAAAGATATGAGAGTCAAGGTGCGCTATGGCCTATAATTTAATTAATGGCTTCACAAACACGCACTTACGAGAAGAAAAAGCTACTTGGCCAGGTTTATACTCCCTTTCCTATTGTTGATAAAATTCTGCAAGATTCCGGTCTTTATAATGTTGATCTAACAAATAAAAAAATCCTGGATCCGGCCTGTGGCGATGGCCGATTTCTGGTTCCTATTGTTGAACACATTATAAAATCAACTGACAACGAGCAGCTTATTATTGTTTTAAGCCAAATTTATGGCTGGGACGTTGATCGCAATGCGCTCGAAATTTGCCGGAAGAATTTGGACGCCTTAGTTGAACCGTTAGGCATAAGTATTAGGTGGAATCTCAAACTTTGCGATGCGCTGAAACAGGTTGAAAAGCGTTTAAAATTTGATTTTATAGTTGGTAATCCTCCCTATATTCGCATTCAGCATCTTCCAATAAAGCAGAGAACATTCATTCAATCCCATTATCATTTTTGTAAAAAAGGCTCTACGGATGCTTATATAGCGTTTTTCGAGCTGGCTTCGAAGTTGCTTTCGCCGGACGGAATTTGCGGATTTATAACGCCTAATGGCTTCCTGACTTCCGAGACAGGCAAGCCGCTCCGCTCCTACTTTCAGCAGAATGGCAACTTGAAGCAAATTACCAATTATGGCTCTGTGCCGGTTTTTGGCAATACCGCAACTTACTCTGCAATCACGATTTTTGGAAATGGAAAACAAGAGAATTCAGAGCAAGAGAATTTCACGTTTGAGCAATGTGAAAACACTGATTTACAGTATCAAAACCGTCAGATCCACTTCTCTGAACTCCCGGAATTGAAACCCTGGCAGCTGTCAGTATCCGCTTATGAGCATATTAAGGGGCATAGGCTTGGCGATATCTGTCAGATTTCGGTGGGCGTAACCACCTTAGCTGATGCTTATTACCTCTTTTCCATCATTAGCGAAGATGAAGATATTGTTTATGCCAAGAGCAAGAATGGTTTATTTGTTCATCTTGAAAAAGGCATTCTAAAACCCATCATTAAGGCTTCCAAGTTGAAGTCCTCAACAGATCCGGTAACGGAATATATTTTGTTTCCTTACCAAAAAGATGCTGCTGGAAAACAGCGGATTATTCCAGAAGACATCCTCCAAAACCATTTTCCACAAACTTTTTCCTATTTACTTAAAGTAAAACCCGCGCTCGATCGTCGTGATAATGGGAAGCCTAATGCGGTTGCGTGGTATGCTTTCGGCCGTGCGCAGGGATTGGACAGTACATTTGGGAAAAAGATCGTGTTTTCTCCTATGAACCGGGCACCAAATTTTGTGCTTTACGACAACCCTGATGTTACCGTTTACTCAGGATATTTTATAAAATATGATGGTAATTATGATGCGCTGCTGGCCCAATTAAACTCTCCGCGAATGGCCGGGTTTATTGCTGTCGCCGGCCGGGATTTTCAGGGAGGCTATAAGGGCTATAATAAAAAAATCATTGAAAATTTTATCGTAACGTTACCTGCATAGCCTGAGAGACTGATTTTGTTACAAATAATTTAATCCTGAAAATCGATAAATAAACGAACGTTCATTTATATTTGTGACTAACTTTTATTGGTTATGCATTGAGAACCAGGGACATTAACAAAGAAACCGTCATTCGGGAAAAAGCCATTCGAATGATCGTCGAGCACGGATTTGAAGGCTTAAGCATGCATAAGCTTGCGAAAGCGGCTGGCGTCTCGGTTGCAACGATATATATTTATTTCAGAGACCGCGAAGACCTGATCCAGCAACTGTATGCGGAGGAAATGCAAAAAATGGTGGAAGCAACATTGCGTGATTTTAACCCCGAATCGCATTTTGATGAAGGCTTGAAAGTGCAGTGGCTTAACCGGATGAATTATTGCTTTGAAAACCCTTACAGCATGTTTTTTACAGAGCAAGTGAAGCATTCACCCTTGTTTGACCGCTCCAATATTGACACCCGGTTCCTCCATGCAATGCATTTATTTGTGCACCGTGCCATTGAAAGAAATGAAATTATTCCGTTGCCGGTTGAAATTTACTGGTCAATTGCATTTGCCCCGCTTTACCAACTGGTGAAATTTCACATAGCAAAATCAAGCATGCCGGGACGACCTCCATTTATTTTGGATGAAGAAAAGATAAATCTGACATTAAGCTTGGTTATCAAAGCTTTAAAACCTTAACTACAAGGTTTCTTGCCGCCTTAAATTAGCTGATATGAAAAATAATCCTGATGGACAAGAGTTTATACTGGTCTTCCGCACCAACATAAACCGCAAAAAAGATGTTAAGTCCCTGTCTCCGGTGCTTAATGGCTGCTCGGAAATTATCAAATGGAATATTGATTTATCGGACTGCGACAACGTTCTGCGGATTGAAGCAACGCATCCTGATCATGAACCCGTGATCCATTTGGTGAAAAAAGCGGGCTACACTTGCGAAGAATTAACAGACTAAAACCAAACAAAAATCTATGTCAGAAACTCCAAAGAGCACATTTTCCGGATATGAAAAATTTATCATAGCCATTCTTGCCACATTACAATTTACCATTGTTCTCGATTTCATGGTCCTTTCGCCGTTGGGCTATATCTTGCTCGACAAGCTCGATATCACCACAAGCCAGTTTGGGTTCGTTGTATCCGCTTACGCATTCAGTGCCGGGGCTGCGGGCTTGCTTACCGCCGGATTTGCGGATAAGTTTGATCGCAAAAAAATGCTCCTGTTCTTCTATACGGGGTTCATGATAGGCACTTTTCTTTGCGGCATCGCTCCTACTTATCATTTTCTGCTCATGGCGCGTATTTTCACGGGACTTTTCGGAGGCGTGATCGGTTCCATCAGCTTTGCGATCATTACAGATTTGTTCCCGATCAACATGCGCGGACGTGTAATGGGTTTTGTGCAGATGGCCTTTGCAAGCAGTCAGGTTTTAGGAATTCCGATCGGCCTTTACCTTGCCAAAGAGTTCAGCTGGCATGCACCGTTTTTGATGATCGTCGGGTTAAGTGTAATTGTAGGGCTGCTTATTGTAACCTACATGAAACCGATCAATGCGCATTTAAAAATCCAAACGCAACGCAATGCATTTCAACATTTGGGAAAAACATTATCCCGGCCAGAATATCTTCAGGGTTTTGCAGCGACTACATTACTGGCTACCGGAGGTTTCATGTTAATGCCTTTCGGAACGGCTTATGGCGTTAACAACCTCGGTATTCATGAAGCCCAACTTCCTACATTATATATGATCACCGGAATTTGTATGTTGGTGTTTAGTCCGTTTATCGGGAAGCTTAGCGACAAGATTGGGAAATACAAAGTTTTCCTGGCGGGCTCGGCAATCACCTGCATTATGACACTCATCTATTGCAATCTGGGTGTGACGCCGCTTTGGATCATCATTGTTTTGAATGTACTGCTTTTCGTTGGCATCACCGGCAGAATGATATCTGCATCCGCGCTTATGACAGCCGTTCCCGAACCGCAGGACCGCGGCGCATTTATGGGAATCAACTCCTCGATCCAGCAAATTGCCGGAGGACTTGCAGCACTTTTGGCAGGGTTTATCGTCTCCGAAACCAGCACCGGATTTATCGAACATTATCCGACATTAGGAAATGTGGTTGTCGCCGCAGTGATCATAACCGCATTTTTAATGTATAGGATTCATAAATATGTTACTGCAAAATTGCTCGCAACCCCGGCAGAAGCTGTGGTGAAGCCCACGATTTAAGGAATAAGCACTATTAGCAATAAGCCACATCCCCTGTCAGCCTGAGCGGAGTCGGAGGCGCGTTACCAAGGAGTAGCGCGCCTTCGACTCCGCTCAGGCTGACAAGGCTTGTAACGTTGTGGTATTAAGTATGTTAAATAAAAACAAAAAATAAATTCATTTAATACTTATTATTCTTTTAAAAAGATCGATACATTTACAAAGCAAAAAACTTTTGAGACTTTCTATTTATAAGGATTAGGGATAAAATTATTTTATGTTTATTTACATATCAGACTTGAAATAAACTATTATCTTTTTATACTTATAATACTTTTAAATGAAAATCATTAGTATTGTCAACAACAAAGGCGGTGTGGGAAAGACCACTTCGGCTCAAAGTATTGCTGCCGGTCTCAGCAAATTTGCCAATGCAAGAGTGTTGGTAATTGATCTGGATGCGCAGGCTAGTCTTACCAAAAGTTTCGGCATTCAACACGCCGGACTTAAAAAAGACAGCGGCTCGTTTATCACCGGCGAATATGAATTTGATGAGATCGTCAGGCGCGTTGGGGATATTGATGTGTTGCCGGGATCGGCAGAACTGATACACCGTGAAGACACGATCAAGGCGGCTCCTATCTTCCCTTTCAACCTGAAAATTGCGTTGGAAAAAGTAAAGGACCGCTACGATTTTGTGATTATCGACTGTCCGCCTGCTTTATATGGAAACACGCGGTTGGCCTTAGTTTCATGCCACCAGTATTATGTTCCGTTGCAGGCTGAGTTTTTGAGTTACGAAGGTCTTCGCAATTTTTTGGTGTATTCTGCCGAGATCAAGAAAATTAGTCCGAGTACAAACCTGGGCGGTGTTTTTGCAACAAGATACAACCCGAAGATAAGAAAGAAGATCAGCCATGAACTGATCAGCGCTACCAAAGAACAATTGGGCGATGTATTCATGGCGTCCTATATCCGAGACAATGTCGCGCTTTCCGAAGCGCAGGCAAACGGAACAACGATATTTGATTACGCGCCCAGCAGCAATGGCGCCGAAGACTATTATAAACTGACAAGAGAAATTTTAGAACGAATCAATAACTGACACAATGGCTAAGGAAAGGAAATTTGAGTTTGCGCCGCTTCCGCTGGTTGCTGACATTCAGGAGGAGCTTGAAAACAACAAACCTAACGAGGTGGCCGACGGAGCGCCTACGAAAGTAACTTTTGATTGTGATTACATTTTAATGGAAAACATGAAAGATTACGGTTACTGGGAAGGTCTCACGCAAAAGGACATCATTCTCGAATCCCTGAAACTCTATTTCCAAGATAAAGAAATTCGCCCAAGACCAGATAAGATCCGGAACCGCACGAAAGTAGGACGCAAGCCGAAATCTGTTAGTGAATAGCAAGCACTTGTGCTTGTCACATTGAGCGTACCGGGCCGCCGGGCGGTACGCTCAATGTGACAAGGATTTAAGCCTCACTCAATCAGCAACTTTCCGGTGACTTCCTTACCACCATTGCTGAACCGATACAAATACAGTCCCGCGGTTTTGTGAAGATCCATTTCAATATGCTGCTCAAAGTCTTTATTCAGCACTTTTTTGCCGGTGATATCAAACAATGTAAAAATTGACTTCCCGGTAAGTTTCGTTGTCACTTTCACGAAGCCTTTTGCGGGATTAGGCGAAACCTGCACCAGCGCGCTGGACGGATTCTCGACAGCCAGAATCGGATCCACTTTAACTTCCGTTGTGGCCGTGTCTGAACAACCATTTAAATCAACAACCCTTACTTCATAAGTGCCAGCATTCGCCACGGTTGCATTTTCAATCAGTGAAACCTGCACTTGCGATAAGTAATCATTTGGCCCTGTCCAAAAATATTGCGAACCGCCGCTGGCCGCAATCTCAATGGTCGCCTTCTCAAAATACGGCCCTGTATTCGTAGCGGTCGCCTCCGGCTGTTCAAAAACAATGATCTGGGTTTTTAACGTTGAGTCAGGCAGTCCGGCAGTTTTGCATGTTGCGGAATAAGTGGTAGTTTCTTTTGGGCCAACATTAACCGACAAACCGCTTTCTCCCGTTGACCAGCTTACATTTCCCTTGCAACCCGACGCACTGATCACACTAAATTCACCGGGACAAATGCCCGAATCGGACACTTTTAATCTGAAAACCTGCGGCGCATTACTTTTGGCCAATGTCCACTGAATGTTCTTGGTCCGCTGTTCTTCCCTGTCTTCCCGTCTGCTCAAAAGCGTTGAATCAAAAACAGAAGCGATTAGTTCGCCGGTGTTTCCCTGCATATCAGCCTCAGACAAGCTGATTTCACTTCCAGTTTTTATCAATTTCCCATCCAGCAGCCATTCTACTTTCAAGCTGTTTGGCTCTGGTTCGACGAGTTCAAGCTTGAATGTTTGGGGCTCTCCTTCCAGTACAATTTCCTTCGTGATTTCCGGAAATGCCCGCTCTATCGGATTTACAACTTGCAGGATCCGCTCGGCTGTTGCTTCCTTGCACACTGCACAGAACGGGCGATCAAGATATTCCATCAGGCAATTGGCATGTGTTGGCTTAAACCACTTTGCAGCATCTCCGTCCCCATGCGGGTATATGCCAATGTTGGTTTCATTAAGCCAGTTTTTCCATTTCACATTAGCCGGATCATTTATAGCGGTCATATTCGCGGCTTCCCAGCCGTATTGCGGCCCCGCCCAGTATTCGTCATTCAAAAACGAAAACGTATGTCCAATTTCATGCACCCCGATGGTGTTGGCAGTTGAATGCAATGTATGAACCGCAATTCCGCCGCCGGAGCCACCGTAAAAAGGCGTATTAACCAGCATTACCACCAGATCAGCCACCGGGAAATTATAAGCCAGCACATCGGTTAATCTCTGATAATTCTGTACAACCACCAGCCGGTGAATGTACTCGCCAAAACTGGCGCCATAATAAGTGTCTTTTTTACCAACAGGCTGGTCGGGATAAGCGTCGGGCGCATTTCCGGGATTGGTCACGCCACTTTCCTTGGAAGGCGTAGCAATGGAGAAAAAGTTGAAATAGTTGCGATAAACATTATAGGGCGCATAGTCAAGGAAGAAATCGGCAAATTTTCTTGCCTCTTCGGTAAATCTGGGAAGCTCGGCCTGCGTGAAACCATCTCCCAAAATAACAACATTGACCCGGTTATCGATCGAACCATGCTTATAAATGGTATCAACCTTGAAACTCTGAGAAAAGCAATTGGAATAAGAGATTAAAAGAAGTGCGAGGGTAAAAATTCTGGCCATCTATTTTAGGTTTAGTGTGTAAATTTTAACATCTCCCTTTTCCGGCGTAAGGCTGCGTAATTCAATTTTTTCCAACCCGATATCTTTTTGAATGCGGACAGAAAGAATGCCTTCCTTCGCATGCAAATCCTGCTTGCTAAGCTTCCCATCCTGGCTTGCAACCTCAACAGATTTATAAAGCGGATGCTCAAAAATCATTGGAATTTCCATGTGACTAATGGAATAGCGCTGAATCACGCTTATCTGGTAAGGACTATGAACCGGCGCCGCCATATTTTTCAGCTTTCCGCTTCCTGAAACCGCATTGACCAGCTCAACCGTCTCCGTTTTTCCATCTCGCTTAATGATCTTGAAATCCAGGAACAAAATCTGGTTAGCAGCATTCGGATCGTAATTTCTCACATTTTGAACACTGAGCGTCGACTCAGAAGTCTTACAACCCAACAGCTGTGCAGCGATCATAATTAGAAAAAAGCTCAGTTTATTCATCATTATTGCTGACACAAATTCCCCGAAAACGGTTGCATCCAACATTCGTTAAGTCAGAATGCTCTTTACAACATTGCCGTGCACATCCGTCAGCCTGAACCTTCTTCCCTGGAATTTATAAGTCAGTTGCTCATGATCAACGCCCATCAAGTGCATTAATGTTGCCTGAAAATCGTGCACATGCACCGGATCTTTGACAATGTTGTAACTAAAATCATCTGTTTCACCAAAGCTGATTCCCGGCTTTACTCCCGCCCCGGCCATCCACATAGTGAAACATCGCGGATGATGATCGCGGCCATAATCATCTGCGGTGAGCTTGCCTTGTGAATAAACTGTCCGGCCAAATTCGCCTCCCCAAACCACAAGCGTGTCGTCCAAAAGCCCTCTGCGTTTCAAATCCATAATCAATGCAGCCGTGGCCTGATCTGTATTTTTACATTGATGTGCAATGCCTTTTGGTAGTCCGCCGTGGTTATCCCAACCCTGATGATAGAGCTGTACAAACTTCACGTCTTTCTCCAAAAGTTTACGTGCCAGAATGCAGTTGGCCGCATAAGTCCCGGAATCGCGGCTGTCGGGACCATACAGCTCAAAAACTTCGTCGGGTTCGTCAGCCGTATCCATTACTTCGGGCACGGACGTTTGCATACGAAAGGCCATTTCATATTGCGCAATGCGCGCATCCACTTCGGGATCGCCATAAGGCTCATTCTGAAGTTGATTCAATTTTGCCAGATAATCCAGCATTTCCTTCCTGTCCGCGCCGTCGTATCCTTCTGGATTATTCAAAAAAAGCACCGGATCTTTCCCAGACCTGAACTGAACGCCCTGATGTTTGGACGGCAAAAAGCCATTTCCCCAAAGTCTGGCATATAAGGGCTGGTCTTTCGAACCGTTTTTGGAAACCAAAACAATGAACGAGGGCAAATTCTGATTGTCGGTTCCAAGACCATAACTAACCCAGGAACCAATCGATGGCCTGCCGGGCAACTGGTTGCCTGTTTGGAAGAATGTGATCGCCGGATCATGGTTAATCGCCTCAGAATAAATCGATTTGATCATGCATAGCTCATCCACGACCTTGGCCGTGTAAGGCATTAATTCGCTCACCCACGTCCCGCTTTTTCCGTGCTGGTTAAAACCGTAAATCGATGGAACCACCGGCAGCGAACTCTGGTTTGCGCTCATGCCCGTCAATCGCTGGCCCTTACGAACCGAATCCGGCAGGTTCTGTCCCGCCATATTAACGAGTTTAGGCTTGTAATCGAAAGTTTCAAACTGTGAGGGACCGCCCGCCATGAAAAGGTAAACCACTCTTTTCGCTTTGGGAGCAATGTGCGGCAATGCTTTCAAAACTTTTTCTTCCAAAGTCGAAGCGCCTTCCGGTGGTGTAGCTGCACCGGAACCAAAAAGTTTTTGCGCGCCAAACAATGACCCCATAGCCAATGCACCAAGCCCAAGTGAGGTTTTAACCAGGAAATTCCGCCTTTCCAGCTTTTTATTTAGTATGTCAAATTCAGGGCTGTTGATCCTGAAAGGTTCTTCATGATGATTTTCCATGGTTCATCGCTTGGTTAAAGCTGCATCCGAATTCAAAATTGTGCTTGCAACGACTGCGTTAGCTGCTATTTGCGCAACGTCCGTTTTTTTATCAATAACATATTGCCCCTCAGCAAGCCAGCCAGCCGCCTTTTTGGGATCCTTCCTGAATTTTTCAAGCTGGTTTTTTTGTAATTCCAACAACAAAACGACCTCCCTGGCAGACGGTTTTCGGCCTGTCAGTTTGCGATAAGTTGTTATAATCGCCTCATTTACAGCACTACCCATTACCATCTGCTGGCCCATCACTTTCATAGCTTCATTAAATGTCGGATCATTCAATGTGACCAGCGCTTGCAGCGGCGTGTTGGTTTTTTGTCGCCTTACCACGCAGAAACTTCGGGAGGTTGCGTCAAATGTCGCGAGCGTTGGGTTGGGGACGGACCTTTTCGTGATTACGTAAAGGCTCCTTCGGTAAACCGCTTCGCCTGAATCACGCTGATAAGTTGTATTATTGATTTCCCAAAGTCCGTCGGGCTGATACGGCTTTACGCTCTTACCACCAATCTTTTTATTGATCAATCCGCTTGCAGCCAATGCATTATCTCTAAGCATTTCAGCCGTAAGCCTGTTAGCCGGGCTGTGCGACAACAACCGGTTTTCAGGATCTTTTTCCCGAACCTCCCTGGAAGCATCCGACCGCTGCCGGTAAGTAGCCGACATAACAATGAGCTTGTTAAGCTTTTTCACATCCCACCCCGATTCCTGGAAACCAATCGCAAGCCAATCCAGCAAGTCCAGATGACTGGGCATTTCCCCTTGATTACCAAAGTCTTCCGTGGTTTTAACCAGTCCGGTGCCGAAGAAATTTTGCCAGAACCGATTCACTGCAACCCTTGCAGTCAGCGGGTTATCCTTACTCGTGAGCCATTGCGCCAGCCCGAATCTGTTTTTGGGAAGATTTTCAGGAAATGCTAATATGGATTTGGGTGTGTTGGGAAAAACCTCTTCTCCGAACGAATCATAGTTCCCCCGAAGCAATACATGCGCCTTTTTCCGTTTCGGCATTTCCTGCATGACCATCAGTTCCCGGATGTTTTCCGACGAGTCGGCCAATGCTGTCCGAATTTTGCGCAGCTCGCTTTTTGCATTGATAACCGGCTGGGAAACAGCGGATAAATAATATTCTTTCAGCAAATTCCGCTGCTTGTCCGACAGTGCGGCTTTCTCGCCAGAAACGATCGATTTCCAGTCTTTTTTTCCGGCCAGAACTTCTATTTCAAAAGGTGTTAAAGCACGATTATACACTGTAATGTCATCAGCGAGACCATCTTTAAGGCCATTTCCACGCCACCACGCGCCTATTTGCAAGCCCGGTTGCACTTTGGATTTGAACAAAATATCTTTTGTCAATTGATCCGTCTCCGTTTCCATTGCCATTTCAGCTCCATCCAGGAATAGTTTGAAGCCAGCTGCTTTTGAAGATCCGTCATAAGTGATTGTTAACTGGATCCATTTATTCCTCGGCACGGCAGCTTTCGAAATTTTTGTAATGGCATTGGAAGGTGCGGTGTGCGCCATATTCAATTCCAACTTATTGTTTTTCAGATATAGATGATAGCCGCGAAAGTTGTAAAGCCGCTCTGCCTGGCTCTTGTGCAAAATCACCCCTTCCTTCATTTCCTTGGGCACATTCACCCAAATTCCAATGCTGAAAGGTTCTGATCTTCTAAAAACACCAATTTGATTCAAGTCCAAAAAAACGTCGCCGTCAAAACGCATCGCATAACCGTCTCCGTGACTTGCAAAAACGGGCTTGTCCCCCGTCATGCCCGATTCTCGTTTCATTATTCCCGTCTGCTTCGGGTTAATATTATTGGATAAATTTTGAGCGGATAATGTGTTTTTATCAAAGGGAAAATGTGCTTGCAGACCTGCCTTCGGGATTTTCTCATCCGCTAAGCTTTTTACACTGGCACTGCCCAACCAATTTACGAAACCAGCATGATCACTCTTGGCGCTCTGATTCACCGCTTCTTGCTTTTCCAATTCCTGCGCTTTCAAAAACCGGAGCATTTTCTCCTGCTCATCCGTTGGCAGCATGAGCGTCGGCGTAGGGAGCGCGTCGTCCCAGGAAATTTGCCCCGCTTCTTTTACATTGTTAAAAAAGCTGAAAAGCTCGTAGTAATTCTTTTGGGAAATCGGGTCGTATTTGTGGTCATGGCATTTGGCGCAGCCTACTGAAAGTCCGAGCATTGCATCACCGAAAGTGTTTGTTCTGTCCACCACATATTCGGTCTGAAACTCCTCCTCAATAATCCCTCCTTCCATATTTTGCTGGTGGTTCCGATTGAAAGCCGTTGCGATCAGCATATCCTTTGTTGGTTTCGGCATCAGGTCACCTGCCAGCTGCCAGTGCAGGAATTTGTCATACGGAAAGTTCCGATTAAATGCCCCGATGACCCAATCGCGGTAAGGCGACATGTCGCGCAGACGGTCCACAGTATAACCATGCGAATCTGCAAAACGCGCCAGATCCAGCCAATCGACTGCCATTTTTTCACCATAATGAGGTGATTTCAGGAGCCGGTCAACTTGCTTTTCATAGGCGTTGGCCGACTTATCATTCAAAAAAGCATCTATTTCGCGTATTGTGGGAGGCAACCCTGTCAAATCAAGCGATAACCTGCGCAGTAACAATTCTTTTCCGGCTTCGGCAGATGGTTTGAGCTTCTCCTGTTCCAGTTTTGAAAGGATAAAATTGTCGATCGGATTTTTGACCCAACCCTCGTTTTGAACTTCGGGAACTTCGGTTTTTTCAGGTTTTACAAATGCCCAGTGCGGCTTATATGCGGCGCCATCTTTGATCCATTTGATCAAAATTGCCTTCTCTTTTGCATTCAAGCTTAAATGCGAACTCGGAGTCGGCATCATATATTCGGGATCACCGGAAAGAATGCGGTGGAAGACTTCGCTATTTCTGAGATCGCCCGGATCTATCGCGACTTTTCCTTTATTTTCAGAAAGATCACTATATGCAGCTTCTTGAATGTCAAGCCTTAATCCTGCTTTTTGCTTTGCCTTATCCGGGCCGTGGCAAGCGAAGCATTTATCGGATAACACGGGTTTTACGTGCTGGTTATAGTCCAGTTTTTCAGGCAATTCTTCGTATGCGAGCTGCACATCCTCGGGCAGGTCGGGTCCGCAGGAAAACATGGCAAATCCGGATAGGAAAAATAATGTCGTTTTTAGAAAAAATATCGGATCAAAGAATCGCATGCTTTTTGATATAAATCCATGAATAATGCGCCTACCGGTTTTTTAAACCCAGATAATGCGCTCTTTCCGCCTCATTCAAATGCTCAATGGCATACCGAAGCATGACGCGCGGCATAACGGCCGCATAATGATCTAAAAATCCCAATAATCGGGACTTGTTTGTTTTACCGGCCTGCCTTATCCAGCCTCCGGCAGCCTTGTGTATCAAGTCCTGATCGTCGTGCACCAAAATTTCCGCTATCTTGAATGTGTCTTTCGTTTCACCCATTTTAAGAAAGTAAGAAGTGCTCACAATGGCTGTCCTGCGCTCCCACATACTGTCCGAAACCGCCAGTTTGTAGATGATATCCCTTTGTTTATCAAACAGATAACGACCTACAACATATTGAGCTGCCAAGTCCACCAGATCCCAGTTATTGATCCTGTCGGACCTGCGCATATAAAGATCAAATAATTCTTTTCTCCTGCTGTCCGGCGTCTTTTTATGTCTGCCCTGCTTATCCATAATGCTCATTGCCCCTGCCCTGGCTTCATGAATGTCGCTTTCGAGTAACCTTTCTATTTCATCAGGTGTCATTTCTATGAATTCTTTGGCCAGCTCAAAAACCTGTCCCATACGCACTCCAATGAATTTATCGCCCGCTCCGTACTGCCCGTCGCCCGATTTGAAATAGCGCAAAATTTTCTCCGCTTCTTCCGCTGAGGACAATGCTTGCAAACGCTCGATAAAATGGACCGCGGTCATAGTCATACCGATTTTAGTCATTTTCCACTTATGATTCAAAGTTTTGTCCTAAATGTTTTTCCAATTCCTATATTTGCGATATAGCCGTTGATACATATCGAACATTTATTTTGTCTGCACCTTTAATGAACCATAACATGCTAAAAAATAGGACCTTATTGCTATCATTCTACTTTACAACGACGTTGATGCTCGCAGCAACCCTTACTGTCAAAGCGCAGAATGTGGCTACATTATCCATCATGGGCGAAGTAGCAACGCCTTTGGAACTCAAAAAGGAGGATTTCATGGGATTCAAATCGGTAACGTATAAAGTAAGGGATCGCGACAATAAGGAACATGAGTTTAAAGGCGCGCCGCTGATTGCGATTTTGGAAAAGGCCGGTGTGACAACGGGTGCGAAACTCCGCGGCGAAAATCTAGCCAAATTCGTGTTCGTGACTGCGGCTGATGGTTATGAGGTGGTTTATGCATTGCCGGAGATTGACCCGGAATTTACTGATCAGGTAATCCTGGTCGCGATTGAGAAGGACGGCCAGCCTTTGCCCGATGGTGAAGGGCCGTTCCGGATTATTGTTCCGAATGATAAAAAACAAGCGCGATGGACGCGGGAAGTCCGGTCAATAAAAGTTATGTTTGCTAAATAGACGTAACTGCCTGCTGGTAAGCCCATGAAACAAATTTTCCTTTTGATTTCCCTGTTCTTTTTCGCGCTGATATGCGAGGCACAGCAGAAAGCGCCACGACTGATTGTTCGTGGTGATGATATGGGTTATTCGCATTCAGGCAACCTGGCGCTTTTGAAATGTTTCAAAGAAGGTTTTCAAACCTCTATCGAAGTGATCGTGCCTTCGCCCTGGTTTCCGGAAGCTGTTCAAATGCTGAAAGACAACCCGGGCGCCGACATCGGCATCCACCTCGCGCTCACCAGCGAATGGGATAATGTGAAATGGAGACCGGTTTCGGATTGCCCGAGCCTTTGCGATGAAGACGGTTATTTTTATCCCATGGTCCGGGCTAATAAAAATTATCCCAAACGCGCAATCATGGAAAATAGCTGGAAGATCGAAGATGTTGAAAAAGAATTCAGGGCGCAGATTGAACTGGCTTTGAAAAAGCTCCCAACTATCTCTCATTTTTCGTCGCATATGGGTTGCACCGGCATTTCGGAAGAGGTGAAAGCATTGACCAAAAAGTTGGCGAAAGAATACAAAATCCCTATTGATCCCGAACCAGCCAATGTGAGCTATATAGGCTATGAAGGTCCGCACAAGACTTCCGGGGAAAAAGTAGAAAGCTTCATCAAAATGCTGGACAAACTCCAGCCCGGCAAAACTTATATGTTTGTGGATCATCCCGGACTCAATGATGCGGAATTACAGGCAATCCATCATATCGGCTATGAAGATGTGGCGGCAGACCGCCAGGGCGTGACCGATCTTTTTACAAGCGAGAAGGTGAAAGCGGCCATCAAGGCGAAGAAGATAGCGTTGATCGATTATAAAGATCTGGCAGAATGAAATGTGGGCCGCTCAGACCGGTCGCCCGCACCCATCTGCGCCAATGCTTCATCCATCCCGTTTAATCAAGCCTTTATCATAAATTACTATAAGGTTTTTTTATTCCGTTGCATTTTTATGGTGAAAATACAATCCCATAACAATGATAAAACTTCTTCTTTCCTCATTCATCATTCTGGCCACGCTCGTTTCCCCTGCAATTGCACAATTTCCAGGTGCCGGCGGAACCTCCCAGCCCAAGGCGCTCCCCGGAACTGCAGGTGACCAGACGCCAAAAGGAAACTCAAAACTATCCGGTTCCATCGTGGACTCGTCTTCTGCAAAAGGCATCGAATTTGCCAGCATAGCACTTTACAGCAAGACAAGTGGTCAGGCTGTTGACGGAACTGTGGCGGATGAAAAAGGTAAATTCACGCTATCCAAACTCGCGGCAGGCGAATATAAAGTCCTGATCTCGTTCATCGGATTTGTGAATAAAACAATAGACAACATTACAATCGGCAAAGGCCAGGAGCTGGATCTGGGCGTGATCAATTTGTCGTCGAATACCAAAACATTGAATGAAGTCACCGTTACCGGACAAGCTGCTTTGATCGAAGAAAAAGTAGACAGACTTGTTTATAATGCAGAAAAAGACATTACCGCAAAAGGCGGCGACGCGACGGATATTTTGAGAAAAGTGCCGCTCTTGACGGTCGATCTCGATGGTAACGTTTCTTTACGCGGAAGTCAGAACATTCGCGTATTGGTGAACAATAAACCCAGTACGATCATTGCAAACAGCGTTGCGGATGCATTGAAGCAGATTCCGGCCGATCAGATCAAGTCGGTTGAAGTGATCACCAGTCCTTCTGCCAAATACGATGCGGAAGGTTCCGGCGGGATCATTAACATTATCACCAAGAAAAACAGCTTGCAGGGGTTGAACCTGAATGTAGATTCCGGTATAGGAAACCGCGGTTCTATTCTTTCTTTAAATGGTGGTTACCGCAAAGGAAAGGCCGGTTTCACGATCGGTGGTTTTGGACGCGGCATGTATAACACCATCACAAAAACAACCCTGGAACAAACGAGCATTGTGAACGATGTTTCGACGGTTACCCGCCAGACAGGCGATGGATCGAGCCGTGGGTTATTCGGTAACTACAACCTTGGTTTTGATTATGACCTGGCTAAAAATCAGAGCATTACGGCAGGCGTTCGCTATGGCGTACGTAACTTTCGCAGCCAGCAGGATCTGATCACACGCATTATGAAAACGGGGGAAACGGACTTTAATTCTGCCCGTAATGTGGATGCCAAAAACCTTTCCGGGACTATTGATGCCAACATTGATTATCTGCATACATTCAAACCACAACAGGAATGGAGCATTTCCACACTTTACAGCCGCAATGACCTGACCAACGATTTTGATGCAGATATTTTGAATGGCGGCAACGAGCTGATCAGCCGCCAACGCAATTTGAATAAGAGCATTAACCAGGAATTTACATTACAGTCTGATTATCAAACTCCTATCAAGAAGAATCAGATGCTTGAATTTGGAGGAAAAGCCATTTTCAGGGAGGTTACCAGCGCCTATAACTTCCTGATCGCCGAACCAACCGGCGACTTCCGCCCTGAGCTAGACCAGCCGGCGGGCGATTTGACTTATCACCAAAACATTGCAGCCGGTTACACATCTTACACATATACAACCAAAAAACGCTACACTTTCAAAGGCGGTTTGCGTTATGAGCATACCTTTATTGATGCCAGCACCAATGAAGGAACGGTTGGCGTGGGTAATTACGGTGTGCTTGTGCCGAGTGTAAATGCTTCCAAAACATTCAAAGGAACAACTTTAAAACTAGGTTATAACCGCAGGATCCAGCGTCCTGGATTGCAGCAGCTGAACCCTAACTTCAACTCTGCCAACCCTCAGAACATTACCATTGGTAACCCTGAACTGAGACCGGAGCTAACCAACAACTTTGAATTAGGAGTGAGTAAGAACATTAAAAAGACATTCATTAACGCAACTTTTTTTGGCCGGGTGACCAATAATGCGATCACGCAAGTGCGCCAGCCATCGGACACTCTCGCCGGCTCGATCATTACCACTTACGAGAACATTGGCAAGCAGCACGCGTATGGCGTCAACCTTTTTGCGAATGTAGCCGCGACTTCGAAAATCAGTTTTGGGATTTTCTCAAACATATTTTACACTACATTAACGGGCCAGACCCTGGAAAAAGGTGTTTCAAGAACATTGGATAACTCAGGTTTTGTGGTGAGCGGCGGTTTGTTCTCGCAGGCGACATTCAAAAATGGCTGGGGAGCTCAGGCTTTCGGTTTTATGCAGGGAAATCAGGTTCAGTTGCAGGGGCATCAGGGTGGGTTCGGGTTTTATACGGTGGGTGTGAAAAAAGAATTTGCCGACAAAAAAGCGAGTTTGGGACTGGCCGCAGAAAACTTCCTGAGCAGACGTTTCAAAATGCACACAGAACTGACGTCTCCGGATTTCAACCAGGTTAACGACATTTTCATGTATAATCGCGGTGTAAGGCTAACATTTACTTACAAGATTGGAAAAATGACAATGGACGCGCCGAAGCGCAAGGCCAAGTCTGTCAACAACGACGACGTGAAGAGCGAAGGTGGTGGACAGTCGGGCCCAGCTCCTGCTGGCGGTGGCAATGCACCTCGGTAGTAAATTCACAATCAATGCTTTAAAAAAACAAACTAACTTAACTCCAAATAAACCTACGTATGAAAACAACCAAAATGTTCGTCGCTTTTGCAGCGGCTTTGATCTCGGCAGGCTCTTATGCGCAAACGGTCGACGAAATCGTGGACAAACATGTGACTGCTTTGGGCGGTATGGATAAAATCAAGGCGGTTAATACAGTCATTACTGAGCGCTCGCTGGCCGTGCAAGGCATGGAAATTCCAACCAAAACGGTTCTCGTTGTTGGAAAATCGCTTCGTAACGAATCTACCATTATGGGAAATTCAATGGTCCAGGTGGTGGACGATTCGAAAGGCTGGATGATCCGTCCTACGCAAATGGGTGGCACGGGAGAGCCTGAGGACATGCCCGCCGATCAGCTAAAACAGCAAATCGCATCTCTGGATCCATTTGGAGGGCTTGTTAATTACAAGGAAAAGGGCAACAAAGTAGAGCTCGTTGGCAAAGAAAAACTTGACAAAAAAGACGTTTACCATTTGAAAGTGACTTCGAAAGAAGGAACAACAATGGATGAATATCTGGACGCTGAAACTTACCTGGTAAGCAGGGTAAAAGTGGACATGAATGGCCAGAGCGGCGAAATTGACCTTTCGGATTATAAAGAGGTGGAAGGTGTTAAATTTCCAAATACAATGGACATTACCAATGCGCAAATGGGCACTATGTCGTTCATTACGAGCAAAGTATCTGTAAATACACCCGTTGACTCGTCGATTTTTAAGAAGCCCGTGAAATAGCGGAACGCTTTTGCATCCCTTAAAGGCATCGGAAATCATTCCGGTGCCTTTTTTGCTTGTAATCAATGTATTGCAAATTGTTGGCGAAACAAATAAATAAGGGATAAAGTAAAATGAAGCCAAAAAAATCTTAATATTTACTAATTGCGCACCCTGCCAGATCGTGGTCGTTTGAATATGTGTAAAAGTTTGAAGATCGTTTTTATCCTGCTTGCATTCCAGTTTTTCAATGGGATGATCAATTTGTGCCTTGCGCAGTCGTATGGCCTCGGTTTTGAGAGTTTTGAATCGGTGCAGGACAAAAGGACAGGGCTGGATCTTTCGCCGGATAAGACACTTTGTTTTGACAAAAACTTCGAGCTCTCGTTCGAGGTTTCCTTTCTGAAACATAAAAAGAATTATTTCGGGTACATTGTCAGACTGATCGAAAACGACAAGAAGAACATTGACATTCTTTACGACAATTCTTCCCTTAATAAGGACCGGTTTAAAGTTGTTATAGGCGATAAATTCTCCAAAATCGCTTTTGACATGGACGAAACTTCCCTTTATCAGAGCTGGAATAAGGTGCGCCTGGTCTTTGATAAGGATGCCGGAACGCTCACTGTTTTCAGCGGATCGCAGCAGTTTAAGCAGGCCGTGGCATTGGAAAGAAATGGCTGCTTCAAGATTCTGTTCGGTGCCAATAAATACAAAAATTTCAATACAACCGATGTTCCGCCGATGAAGATCAGGAACATCGCCATTGCTGAGAACGGGGCAGAAAAATATCGCTGGAATCTCGACGAAATGAGTGGCACGAAAGCAGTCGGGACTGTTAAAAACGCAGACGGACTAGTTGCTAACCCACTATGGATCAAGAAAATGCACTACGAGTGGCAACCGTTGCAAAGTTTCTTAGTGCAAGGTCCTGCCCGCGTTACATGTGATCAGACAACCGGGATCGTATACATTGTTGGCACCGATACATTGACGACGCACCGCATTTCAAATAACCAGGTTAAGCGGATTCCGCATCAGAAACAGCCGCTTTTCATGGATAATCAAGTGCTCTATGAAAAGTCTTCAAACCGGATCTACAATCTTTTTATTAATGAAAAACAGGTTTCCTATTTTGACACATTAAGCGGCAAGTGGAACAAGAATAATGTTACCGCCGAACTGAAAACGCATTTCCTGCACGCAAATAAATTTTATTCAAAAACAGACTCAACAATCTATATTTTAGGCGGTTACGGACATCTTGAATATAAGAACATCATCCAAAAATATCATCCGGGAACCGAAAAATGGTCGCAAACAAGCGGACAGGACAGTGCTTTCTCGCCGCGTTATCTGGCAGCTGCGGGCGAGGCAACCGGCGGCGCATACATTATGGGCGGTTATGGAAGCGTCACCGGCAGGCAGATCCTGAATCCGAGAAACTGGTATGACCTTATCTATTTCAACACCAAAACAGGTTCTTTCAGAAAAATATATGACCTCAAAATTCCGCAGGAAGATTTTGTTTTTGCCAATTCAATGATCGTCAGGGAGAAGGAAGGCGCTTACTATGCGCTAATTTTCCCAAAAGATAAGTTCAATTCTGCATTACAGCTCATCACCGGCTCACTATCCAGGCCGGAGTATAAGGTCGTTGGCTCCAAAATTCCATTTGAATTTATTGATACAGAATCATTTGCAGACCTTTTCTTTGATGAGTCAACCGGCAGGTTTGTGGCTGTCACCCTTTTCAGGACGGACAAAAACCAAACCAAAGTTTCTATTTATTCCCTTTTCTCGCCGCCATTGGAAACGGTCCCGGCCGTTGCCCAGGCTTCCGCAAAGTCGGGAAATGTGCTTTGGATTGTTGGAGCTTTACTGGCCGTTGTTCTCGGGTTTTATTTTTACAAACGCCGCAAACCGGCTGATGCGGCGCAAGAGGTTATTCCGGTTCCGGCTGAAAAAATCTCAGCTGCGGAAGTTTCGTTCTCCCCTTCCCCGATCATTGACATTACCGAAAAAAGCATTGAAACAAAACCAGTTCCGCTTCACAGCAGCGTCATGCTGTTTGGTAACCTGCAATTATTTGATGATCAAGGGACTGAGATCACCAGATTGTTTACGCCTTTACTAAAAGAACTGTTTCTGGTCATCCTTTTGCATTCCGTTCGCCGGGAAGGGATTAGTTCTGAGAAATTGAAGGAATTGCTTTGGTTTGATAAATCGTCGGAAAGCGCGCGGAACAACCGGGCGGTTAACATTGCGAAGCTGAAAGGAATTTTGGACAAATTGAAATTTTGCCATATCTCCAAGGAAAGCGGATATTGGCGTGTAAACATTGATTATGAGCAAATTCACGTCGATTATGCGGAATATTTGAAACTGGTTTCAGATAAGCGCGTGCTTTCCAGGCAGGACATTGCAGACTTGTCGCAGATCAGTAAACGCGGAACATTCCTGGCTGATCTCGAATATGAGTGGCTGGACAGTTTCAAATCGGAGATTTCCAATGAAATCGTCGACGCTTATTTGCGTTACGCAGCGTCGGTGAAAATTACGGATGATCCTGAATTCATGATTAAGGTGGCCAATTATATCTTCTATTTTGATCCGGTTAACGAAGAAGCAATGACCATCAAATGCAAGGCATTGGCGCTTTTGGGCAAGCATTCTCTGGCAAAAACGACTTTCGAGAATTTTGCCAGAGAATACAGCCGGATTTACGGGGAAGAGTTTCAAAAAGACATGCCGGAAGTCCTGCATTCCTGACAGCCATTTCTGATTCTCTTAAAGAGGTCTTTCAGGTTTCTTAGCGCTGAATCCCGATTCCCCGTGAAACCATTTGGCGCCTTGCCCGGTGAGCCAGAGATAATGATCCGTTTTGAGTTCAGGCTCGATGCCAACAAACTTTCCGTCGGCGTTTTCGGGCAGTTCCCCTTCACGCCTGCATTTGAAAATAGCAGTGCCTTCGTCCACCTCGTCAAACATCGCCACATACAATGCTTCCGCGCCCGAGAGCCTGGCACCTGCGATCTGTTGCCATAAAAAATCGCCCTTTCCGCGCGGAATCTGATTGTAAAGTGACTTATCATTCTTTAAATTACCCCAGCTAAAACCTGGAAAAACAAGCGGCGCGTAATCCAGATTATTCGCTTTACACCACGCAATGTCGGCAGGCAAATTAGGTCCCGCAACGCTCGTATAAGTGGAAGCATTATAACGTCCAACCGCCCAGGGCATCACCACATCGACACTTTTGACAACTGTGTGTAGTAATGTCGAATTTTCCGTGTCCTTCCCGAGGCTCCGCCAGTAGTAAGGCACGCCCAGCAAGATGGAGGCCTTTTTTGTTGGCCCTTTCACTTTTTCTATCAGCTTTTGAATGTCGGCAATGGTGTATTTGCGACCGTCGTTGAAACCCACACCCCAGATCGCAAGCAAAGGGCGGCCGTTATGACGCAGATACTGCGGGTTTTCCGTGTTATCAAAAAGCTTGAAAGTGCTCTGCAACTCTTCCCAATCTTTGACGATGAAGTCCATATCCGCAGAAGATGATCCACTCAAATCGTACATTATACTGATCGCCCTGCCATATTTTTTGGACGCTTTCAATGCATTGGCAAGCACTTTATTGAAATGCCTCTTGCCACTTTCCCCTTTCACTTCTCCAACAAAACGCTGCATATAAACGCCATCAATGCCGTGCTCCTTCATCCATTTGAAATGCAGATCCACACTTTCCTCGTCATACGGGCTGTAAACTGGCGCAGTCTCGCCAGTTTTGTACTTAAAAGCCGTTTTATAGGTTTTGGAATAATCAGAAACGTCAGGCCAGAAGTCAATGGAAGTTGCACCCGGCTCAAATTTCCCGCCCTTCTGGTAATGATGCCAGCCACGGCCCGCTCCATCGCCCTCAGCACTAAACCAGCCCTGGTAACCAGCCATTACAAGACCTTTATAACTTTTGAAAAGAACGCCGGTCTCATCATACTTGACTTCTTCAATTGGTTTAGAATCAATATTTTGTTTATCATCCTCCGCACCATTGCAGCCGAATGAAAGAAAAGGTAAGAGTAATAGGAATCGAAAAAATTTCATAGTTAAAGGTTTAGTTTTTAAATCTCTGCATTAAATGGATTGGAATCCATTGCAACAAAATCACAATGCAATCCGCACAGCTTTTGCATAGTTGAATTTGGATTCCGGGGCATCAATGATTGCGCCGATGCGGAAGAAATACTGGCTGCCGGCTTTCAGGTTGTTACTGTTCGACGGAATGTCAATTTCCAGTTTGTAAACCTTGTTCGGGTCCGTTGCAGCATTAATGTCCGTCTCAGACAAAACCGTCCGCATAGGCTCCCCTACCGAAGGTTCAGGATGCGCATAAAGGCCTATTTTTCTCACATTATTGATTACAGTCTGCTGGATTTTGAACGTCGCGATTACTTTCGAACCGGACTTTTCAATCTTCGCATCTTTCACGCGGATATAGGGCTGCACTTTGAAATCGAGCTTCGTTTCACCGGCCACATTAACGTCCTGCGGCTCAGCCGGCACAAAATTCCCGCGAACGGGGGTAATCGTGTATTGATTAGCAAAAATCAGGTTGTTACGATACGTTCCGTCATTTTTAACGATCATAACCTGCTTGGTCTGAGATGCATAACCATGTTCAATAAACTCAATTGTGCTTCCGCGGATAATGTCCTGCTCCACAGGCTCATTCGTTTCCACATCCAGGAATGTCCCGTAAAGCCGCGCGTCCGGCGCCGGGTAATTGTCTATTTTACAAGCCGCTGCAATAAAGATAATCAGCAAAGCAGACAGATAGGTTTTCAAATGTTTCATGTTTTCCAATGCTTAATATTGAGGATTTTGAACCAGCCCGTTAGAACCAATGCCAGGGATATAGCGGTAATACTGTTTGTAATCGAAGGTTGATGGATTCAGTCGCGCAATATTCTGGCGGATAAAAATGTATTTTGCAGGTGTTACGCGCAGATCCAGCACGGGAATGAGTGCATGACGCACACGGTTATTGAAAAGCGTGTGATACTCACGCCTTCTCACCAGGTCCCAGAACCGCTTGTTTTCAAAAGCCAGCTCCACCCTTCTTTCCCGGATTACGTTGTCGATCGTCAGGGGAATGTTTTTGGTATGGCCGGCACGGCGGCGAATGTCGTTCAATGCCTGCGCTCCTTTTGCAGCTGTTCCTGTGCCGCTTTCGACGATTGCTTCTGCGTAATTGAGCAAAATTTCAGCATAACGGAAGTCGGCCCAGTCGGAAACAGTCTGATTCCAGCCCGGCGCAACATTCACTCCCTCGTTCAAAAATTTCTTAAAGCTCACGCCCGTCCGGGTGTTGTTTCCACCCCAGGTGTCGAAACCGGAATATTGGGTGCGATCCGCTGCGCCGTACGGATAAATGGTCGTGCCACCCACCTTAATCGGATCACCGCCAAAAAGTTGTGCATTGCCATCAGGCTTCACGAATCCAGCCTGAATGATGATCTTCTGTCCTTTCCAGGGCGTTCCGGGCAAAATCGCTGTCGCCCACAAACGCGCGTCTTTATCTTTATAAATCCCTGCCGGATCGTCGTAGCGTTTATAGTTTTTAGCTGGGTCAAATCCATTGTAATCGTTCACATCGTTACCCGCAACTGTCGTGGCGATCGGTGCATTTTGACCGGGATTTGTGTAACTTTCATAAGCATCGATCAGGTCCAGCGTGGGGTTCATGCGGCCAGGGTGCGGCCAGCCGTTAGCGGTCTGATTAGGCTGATACCAGATTCCGTAATTGTGCCCTGTTCCCGCGCCGGGACGCGCAAAACCTTTGATAAAAATAGTCTCCGTTGGCGCAATGTTAGGATCTTCAAATAGCTTGCGATAATTTTCGGCAGCTTCTTCCGGACTAGCGGGCGTTGGTTTATAAAGGGCGAATTTTCCGGAATTTATAATGGCCTCAGAAGCATCAATGGCTGCCTTATAGTAGTCAGCAGCAGCCGATTTTTCTATCCCAACCAGTTTCTGATCCACAGCCGTGCCTGAGATCGGCGCTCTTTCGCTATATTTTGCCAACGATGCAGCGTGTAAAGCAGCCCTGGATTTAAGTGCGTAGGCCACCCATTTCGTAGCACGCCTTTCGCCGCCCGGCCAGGAATCGGCCAGATTGGCAATGGCAACATCACATTCTTTTAATACAAAATCCCAGGTTTCTTTTTCCGTGCTGCGAGGCACTTTCAGCGCTTCTACGTCGCCTTCATATTTCTGCACAGCGGTGATCAAAGGAACGCCTCCGTATCTTTTTACCAATGCAAAATAAGCGTAAGCGCGAATAAAGGCACTTTCTCCCACCAGGGCTTTGGTTTCGTCCTCCGTCACGTCCAATGTAGGGATAATGTCGATCAGGATGTTGGTGTCCCGGATGAGCTTGTAACCCTGGTCCCACCATTGAAAATCGTCGTTACCGATAAAATCACCAAATTCCGTGTGAACGGCTTCGTCCGTGATCATGGCCGGCGCAAATCCTCCATTGTTCGGATCACCCGTATTCCAGTTGAAGCCCTGTCTGAAAAACGTAAAGTCCTCGATTGGCAACTGGTAATACAAATTTGCCATGTACAACTTCACCCCTTCCGGATTCGAAAAAAGGTTTTCCCCCTGCAACTTGTCCAATGGCTGCTTATCGAGCACATTGTCGCAGCTAACGGCGGTTAACAGCACAAATAGCATTAATATATGTTTGGTCAATTTCATTTTCTCAGCTGTTAGAATGTAACATTAATACCAAAGTTGTAGCTTCTGGTAACCGGATAAGTAAGCCCGGCACCAAACAACCCTTCAATTTTTTCCGGGTCAAAAGGCTTCACGAACGGATCGGCCCAGGTGAAAATATTGTGCGCGTTTCCATAGATCCGGACGTCGTCAATCCCGATCTTTTTCAGCCAGCTTAGATTGAATGTATAGCCAAGTTGCGCACTCTTGAAGCGCAGATACGAAGCATCTTTCCGCCAGGCCGAGCTTTCTGCATACATGGCTCCCACGTTATAATTGAATCGTGAAGCTGGCCATTTGCCTGGAATCCACTCATTATCACCGTCCAGATGCCATCTGTCATAGAAATATTCAGGCGTGTTGCCTCGGAAGGCAAAAACCTCCGCATAGACTTCCCGGAAACGCACGCTGTATTTGCCCGATCCCTGGAACAGCGCGGTGAAGTCAAAACCCTTCCACGAGGCATTTAATGTTACGCCGTAATACATTTTCGGATCGCCGCCAAAGAACAATGGCAATGCATCATTCCCATCAATCATACCGTTTCCGTCCACATCCTTGTATTTAAAATCACCGGGAAGCTCGCGGGTGTTACCCAAATCACCATTCTGGATCGGCGCGTAAATCACTTCATCCTTATTTTGAAACTGTCCTTCTAACTGATAAGCCCATACGACGTCATTCCAGCGGTTGGTTGTTCCCGTCTTCCATTTGTCCATGCTGTTCAGAAAATCACCCCTCTCCACATAGCGGTTCATGGTGCGGGCGTAGTTGAAGTTTCCTGAAATGCCATATTTGAAATCGCGGATCTGACCATTGTAAGCAGCCGAAAACTCAATTCCCTGCACGCGGTCGCTGTTCAGGTTTTCGTCCGGCAATGTTCCGCCGAAAGTGTTGGGTAACGATACATTTCGCCTGGCCAGCAACCCTTTGCGATCGCGTTGATAAACGTCAAAAGTCAGGTCAATCCGGTTGTCCCAAAGTCCGATATCAATGCCGACATCCTTAATCTTCGATTTGAACCATGTTAGTTTTTCGTTTACAATAGCAGGAGAAGCTGCTCCGGTTGTATAATTGCCATTGGTAAATTCATATCCGCCGCCGCCCGTGAGCGAGAAGCCGGGCACATACTGGAATGGCGCACCTGCGTCAGCACCCACCAGCCCGTAAGAACCCCTGAGTTTAAGATTGGAGATCACAGGAATATTATCCATAAATGCCTCCTCGGTGACGCGCCAGCCAGCAGAAACCACCGGAAACAATCCCCAGCGACGATCCGGATGATAGCGATACGAGCCGTCATAACGAGCTGCGACTTCCAACAGATATTTCTCTTTAAAGTCGTAATTCAGCCTTCCCACAAATGATTGGCTTGCATATTCGCTTTCTGAACCGCTGGTTGTCTGGTTATTCAGCCCGGCCTGGTCAATCTGGTCATTGGTATAAAACGCATATTCCCTGCCTAAGCCAGCCCAACGGTTTTTGGATTCCTGCTGCTCATAAACCAATGTTGCACCTACATTGTGATTTTTGGCGATAACCGTGTTGTAAAGCAACTGTCCCTGGAAAGTCACGCGGTTATTGTCCGAAAAATTATTACCGATGCGCGAGGGATTGCGTTGCAGGTGCGCCGTGTATTTATCCGTTGCCGCGTCGTATGTGTAAAGGTTATAGCTCTTGGAGACCGACTTATTGCGGTAATTGTTGCTGTCATATGCCACCAAACCTTTCACTTTTAAGCCCGGCACAAAGGGAACCGAGTAAGTCAATGCGAAAGTCGATTGGAAAAACTTGTTGGCTTCTTCATTGTATCCCGTCAGGTCACCGTCCGCAAGTGCAACCGGATTATAGCCTCCGCTGAGCAGGGAAGGATATTTTGGGTTGTCATTGGCATATGGCCGCTCCGTCGCCAACGCGATTCTGGTCCCTTTATAAATGTTGAAAAAGTTATCTCCCGGCTGATCCCGCTTGTCAAACAAGCCGGAAAGGATCAGGTCCGCTTTCAGGTTTTTAGTTAAATCAATGCCAACGTTCGCCCTGAATGTGTACTTTTTGTAACCCATATCCTTACTTTTCAAAAGACCATTCTCGTTTTGAAAACCAAAGCTGGTAAAATAAGTCACTGCACCTTCCCCACCCGAGGCTGAAAGAAAATGCTGCTGCTGGGAAGCCGATTTGTTCAAAACAGTCTTATACCAATCCGTTCCCTCATATCCAGGCGCTCCCGTCCGAAATTTTTCTATCTCCTCCGCCGTATAAACCGGATTTTCTCCGAGATTCTTCGCAGCGTCATTGCGCATTTCTGCCCATTGCAACGCAGAGGTCATTTGCGGAACGTCGGTAGGGCTTTGGCGCCCGTAAACCGCATTATAGCTGAACTTTGGCTTTCCCTTACTTCCTTTTTTCGTTGTAACAATGACAACACCATTACCCGCGCGGATCCCAAAAATCGCAGCTGACGCATCTTTCAGCACCGAAATGCTTTCAATATCGTCGGGATTGATCTTTTGAAATTCGTAACCTCCGTCACGGGCAACGCCATCCACTACATAAAGCGGCTCGCCAAACCCGCGGATGTTAATGCTTGTGCTGAACGAACCCGGCTCGCCGGAATTCTGACGGATCTGCACACCGGCCACTTTTCCCTGAAGACTTTGCGCCAAACTCGTATGCGTTGTGGTTTTGATATCCTCGGAGACAATGTTAGATATCGCACCGGTGAGCGTTTGTTTTCTCTGCGTTCCATAACCCACCACCACAACTTCCTGCAAATCGTCGGTGCTGGGTTCCAGTTTGATCGCAAAATCGGTTTGGTTGCCCACAGGGATTTCCTGGCGTTTGTAACCCAGAAAACTCACAATCAGCACCGAGCCGGATCGCGGCACGCTCATGGAAAACTTACCGTTTGCATCGGTTGTGGTTCCTTTTGCGGAGCCTTGCAACACAATGCTCGCGCCCGGAATGGCGTCGTTCTTTTCATCTTTGATCTCACCCGAAATGTTGGTTTCACTGGCAGACTGCGCAACAGCCCATCGCTCCGTCAGCAGCGAGACGGCTAGCACCAGGCAAAAATGCAGCAGGTATTTTTGGAAGGTTCGTAACACTTCCTGTTTTAATAAAAGTCGATTTCCCATAGAGTTCTTTTAAGTCGGTGACAGCAATGTGAGGCGTATCAGGTTGGCCAAACCATGGGTCAAAGTAATGTGGGGCTCATTAAGAAATGATTAATAAAACATTAATCAAACCTTACCGGAGAAGATTTTTATCTAATTTTTAAATAAAATAATCCAATAACAGAAATCTGCGGAGATGTACGCAACGGGATGCTGGGTGGAATTACGCGAATCCATACCGCTAAATAATAACAGGGCATGCTTGATGTTTTTTCGGAGCCAGATTCTCCCGAATAACGCTATATTTATTCCAATTAATTGATATACAATCAATTGTAACCAAGAAACAATTAATTGCAATTGCACATCCTTTCCTAAAATTCACTTACATGGAAACTTCTGATTACAAAAAAGCGGCCTGGCTAGCACTCGCAATCGTGCTGTTGTTTGTTGCAGGCTGGGAAATCTATTGGCGAAACCAGGGCTTCGCACTTTCATTCAATGACGATGAAAGTCTGTGGTCGCACACCCGGAAAAAGATCTACGACATCGCGCCCGGCCAGCCGGTCATTATCGGCTCATCACGTGTGAAGTTTGACATTGACCAGGAAACCTGGGAAAAAGAAACGGGTTATCAGCCTGTGCAACTCGCACTGGTAGGCACTTCGCCCCGACCCATCCTCCGCGACCTGGCCAATGATCCCAAATTCAAAGGCACAGTCCTGGTAGGAATAACGGAAGGGCTTTTCTTTTCCGCGGACGGTTCATTTATGGAAGAAAGGGCCGGCAAGCGACTGGCATTTTATCCCAGATGGTCGCTTTCGCAGCAAGCCAGTTTTCACCTGAACCACATCCTGGAAAGTAACTTTATTTTCCTGGACGAGGAGCGTTTTTCGCTTAATTCGCTGCTCAAAAGGCTGCCGATCGAAAGCCGCCCAGGCGTATTCGTTTTCCCGAATTTCCCGATGCATATGGGCTATACAACGGCGAACCGGCAGGAAGTTTTCAGTGATACATTTATGGCGGATACGGCAGTGCAGCATGGCGTCCAATATGTGTGGAGCTACCTGGGTATGCTGGGAACAAAACCGGGCTTTTCGGGCGACACGCTTACTAACATTATTTCCTCCGTGAAAGAGTCGGTTGACAAGATCAGGGCGAGAGGCGGCAGTGTCACATTTTTGAGAATGCCTTCCAGTGATCCCGCCTGGTCAGCCGAAAAGCAGTCTTATCCGCGCGAACTTTTCTGGGACCGGCTTTTAAGAGAAACTGGCGCGCCAGGGATCCATTTCACTGATTACCCGGAGCTTTCCAAATATGTGTGTCCCGACTGGTCGCATTTGAGTCCGGCTGATACAAAGCCATTTACCAAAGACCTGATCCGGATTATTGAAGAGAAAAATCGCGTGACGCTTCATAAAACATCAGCCACACCAAAAATTCAATAACATGGTATTCAATTCATATACATTCATTCTGTTTTTCATCCTGCTGCTGGTTTTGCATAACCTGCCGTTTTCATGGAAAACCAAGAAGATCAACTTGTTACTGGCCAGCTATCTGTTCTATGCACTCTGGAATCCACCGTTTATTCTGCTATTATGGCTGTCCACGGTTGTGGATTATTACATGGCCCGGCTCATTTCGGTAACCGAAGACAAAATGCGCAGAAGAATGTGGCTGGCAGTGAGCCTCGTTTTGAACCTCGGAATGCTGAGCTATTTCAAATACGGTGGGTTCCTGCTCGAAAACTTTACTGCATTGATGGCCAGCATGGGCATCGCCTTCCAGGCAGTGAAACCAGACATCATCCTGCCGGTCGGAATTTCCTTTTATACGTTTGTAACTTTATCATACACTATCGACGTATACAGACGGAAGTTTGCGCCAGAACCATCGTTTCTCAACTTTGCATTGTTCGTTACTTATTTTCCGCATTTGGTTGCCGGTCCGATCGTTCGCCCCGAAGATCTGATCCCGCAATTTAAGGAGCCGCGAAAAGCTACTTCTTATCAAATGCTATGGGGACTTTTTCTGCTTTCGCTGGGGCTATTTATGAAGGTTGTTATTGCGGATGGCTGGATGGCCGAGCCGGCGGATTTTATTTTCGGTTTACCCTTCCCTGTCAATCCGTTGGACGCCTGGTCGGCAGTGCTGGCCTTTTCCGCTCAGATTTTCTGTGATTTTGCTGGATATTCCACGTGTGCAATCGGCGTTTCGCTATGCCTTGGCTTTACTTTGCCGGAAAACTTCCGATTCCCCTACGCTGCCATCGGTTTTTCTGACTTTTGGCGGAGATGGCACATTACGCTATCCACCTGGTTACGCGATTATCTTTACATTCCTCTTGGTGGAAACAGATCAGGAAGCTTCCGTACGTATATCAACTTGATGATCACAATGTTACTGGGCGGACTCTGGCACGGTGCTTCCTGGAATTTTGTGATCTGGGGCGGTCTGCACGGATTATTTTTGTGCATTGAAAGACTGATCCGCGGCATTCCCAAAAAACAAAAGAACACGTCGCTGGCCGAAGATCTGGTAATACAAGCTACGCTCATCCCGATCCGGAGCAAAAACCTGTCCGGCTTCCTGCTGGCCCTATTCACGTTGTTCCTGGTTAACATTACCTGGGTGTTTTTCCGGTCGCCGGACTTTGGCTCTGCAATGCGCATGTTACTCTGTATGTTCGGGGTTATTACTGAGGGGCCCAAAATGCTGGCAACGCCTGATATGATAAAAGTTGCCATTGTCACGGTTGCGCTTTTCAGCACGCATTGGTATATGCGGGATAAATCTGTCAAAGCGGTTTTTAGCAGATTTCCGTGGTGGCTTTTGGGGACGATCTGGTCTATAATGCTGATCCTCATTATACTTACCCAGAAAAGCACGAGTTCGTTTATTTACTTTCAGTTTTAGTTTAATAACTTTGCATGGACTATTCTGAACAGTAGCCCATGCAATTATATCCATCCCCAGCGCTGGCTCCGTACATTCTGCACTATCTGATTCTTGAAGATCATGTTTTGCAGCCTTCGCGGCACCGTTTCTTTCCGGACGGCCATCCCGGCATTGCTTTTCATTTTGGTGATGCGTTCTTGCAGCAGGATTATTTATCCAAAACACCCTCAAAACATCCCGAAAGCTTCATATACGGGCAAGTTAACCATCATTTTGATTTAATTTCCGGCACGAAAATTGGCATGCTCATTGTGGTTTTCAAGCCGTTCGGGCTTTCAGGTTTCATGAAAATGCCTGCAAAATTACTTGCCAACCAGACATTAGCATTATCTGAAATCTTCCCCAATTCAGCCGCCAGCCTGACAGATCAGGTTTTGTCTGCCGCTAATCATCCTGAGCGCATTAAAAGGATAGAGTCCTTTTTGACCAGTCAGCTAGCAGGTAATCCGCGTGATATCAGGCTGGTAGCAAGCTCCACAAACATAATTGACAATGCTGCCGCACCCGTTTCCGTACGGCAGCTTGCTGACGACCTCGCCGTTTCAGAGCGCAGTTTAGAACGTGCATTTGATCAACACATCGGTATTTCTCCAAAATTATACAGCCGTATTGCCCGGTTGCAGCGTTACCTTAAACTGAGGAAAACCAGTCCAGCAATGTCGCTAACGGCGCTGGGTTATGAGGCCGGTTATTACGATCAGGCACATTTTATCAAGGATTTTGCTGATCTGGCGGGAATTACACCCTCCCAATACGACCTAAGCACAAATCGGTTGGCAGTCAATCTCATGCAGATCAAATGATCCACCATCGTTTGATTTTGTCGGAATTTTACAATCCAGGCCTTTCTGTTGTATATAGTTTTACATGAAAAACAAAACCATGGAAAATCTAAAAATAGCGACAGCTCAATTCGAAAACAGAAGTGGGGATAAGGCATATAACCTCGAAACGATCGACAATCTCGCGGGCAAAGCAGCAGCTGAGGGTGCGCAGGTCGTTGCCTTTCATGAATGTTCGGTTACCGGCTATTCATTCGCTAGAAAGCTGGACCGCGCTCAGCTGACCGAACTTGCGGAAACTATTCCTGATGGCCCGAGTATTCAAAAACTAATTAAAATCGCCGCCAAACACAATATTGCCGTTCTGGCAGGGCTCTTTGAAAAAGACGAGGCTGATAATCTATTCAAAGCCTACGTTTGCGTTGACAAAAATGGGTTAGTCGCCAAGTTCAGAAAGCTGCACCCTTTCATCAACGGCAACCTGACGCCGGGCAACGAATACGTGATTTTCGATCTGTATGGCTGGAAATGTGGCATTTTGATTTGCTATGACAACAACATTGTCGAGAATGTCCGGGCAACCGCTTTGCTCGGTGCAGACATCATCTTCATGCCGCACGTGACCATGATGACGCCTTCAACGCGTCCCGGCGCAGGCTTTGCTGACCCTGCTTTATGGGAAAAGAGACACGAAGACCCAACATCGCTCCGGCTGGAATTCGACGGATTGAAGGGGCGTGCGTGGCTGATGAAATGGTTGCCGGCTCGTGCTTATGACAACGCCGTCTATGCGGTTTTCTCCAATCCGATCGGCATGGATGACGACCAGCTCAAAAATGGCTGTTCTATGATACTCGACCCATTTGGCGATATTATCGCAGAATGCAGGAAGCTGGACAACGACATTGCCATCGCCACCTTAACCCCTGAAAAACTAACCCAGGCGGGCGGTTATCGTTACAAAATGGCTCGTCGCCCGGATCTATACGCTGATATTATTGGTGCCCAACATGCTTCAAGTCAAAAAGTGGCCTGGCTAAGCTAAGTATTTGAGCGCGAGATTGGTAGCGGCCTGGTTTAATTATAAATAAATCCGGCCGCTGCATTTTTATATTTTCCCGCTTGCAGCTCCTGCTTCATTTTACGAAAGCTGTGCAACGGTCCCTGCGCGGAAAATGTGTTAACAACCCATGCCGGAATGTCACCGCCCGGATCGACCTGCAATGTATATACGATGCTTATTTTTTCTGTTGAAAGCGGTTTAATTGTCCAAAGACCTTTCGAATGGCTAATGCGGACAATGTCTTCCTTATGCGCCACGAATCCCGGGACCGCAGGTGCATCCACCGTCACAATTTTCGTGAGCTTGTCCTGACTGACGCGGATATGTGCTACAAAATCACGGTTTGAGAGCGGCCATGGCATGCTTACCTCAGAATAGTAATACAATTCAGATGGAGAAACTTTTTTCAGCAGGTCGCAGGATTTTGTATGAAAAACCCATTTTTCGGCTGCTTTGACGTCCAGCAACATGGCGACCAACTCTCCTGCACTTGCTTTTACTTCACATTCAACACGCAATGCATTGATCCTGGAATCGGGGACGCTTTGAGAAAACACCTTAATGCCCTCGGATTCAGTAACAAGCTTCCAGTCGCGCTGCGCGAAAGCATTTGTCATGGTTAAGGAAAACAAAATAAAGAGACTTAAAAAACGGCGCATGCTAGCATCATAAAACATTGATTCCTTCTTTGGAACGCTGTTAAGCCGATTTTAATTCTGCATGGAAAAAGGCAATGTGCTATATTTTCAGGACGCCTTGAACAGCCTGACTCCGTAAGCGATCAGCAATAAGCCGAAAATCTCGATCGCCATGCGGCCCATGCTGATCTGATAAAAAAGGGATGGCAAATCATTATACAGCCTGTCTGAAAAGAAAAGGATTAAAATTGAAAATGTATTGATGCAAAAAAAGCCCCATACGATCAGATTAAGCGCATCGGTGCTAAGCGAGTTACCGATTTTATTGATAAAATGCTGTTTGAAAAATAGTACAGAAACCACGATCAGATACAGCGCAAGGCAGAATGACCCGATCTTTTGGGCATCCTTATAACCTTCAAAAAAAAGCGTGTTGAAAATTTCCAAAACAAAAAAACACACTGACACAGTGCGAATAAGCTTACCCGTTGGCTCCTGCAAGATGCGGCTGAAAAACAGGCCCAGAAACCAGAATTCGTTTAAATAGTAAAGTGGCGAAATGAAAAATGTGTCATCAATTTCAAATTTCGTGAGGTAAGGGACAAAAAAGTCAGGAAATGTATTGACCAACCCGATAAAAGACGACTCAAAAATAGCGATCACCAGCGCAAACAATGCATACCAAAACAATGGTCTCAACACCGCATGATCAGGCGCGCCGGAGTAACGCAGCAAAAAAACGCCAACTATGGCGCTTCTCGCTGCTAAAAGCACATAACCAATCTTGATCACCAATTGTCCAAACTCCGATTCTGTCATGTTGGGATGCGCACTTTTACGCCTTCGCCCGCGTCGCCGCCCTCCTGGCCACAGGGCGCGTCACTGCCCGAAATGATGAGGGAACGGCTGGGTTGGGTGTAAATGTAAATGTTTAAAACAATGAAGGCGCCTCTCAGCATTTGATCTTCCAGCACGGCTCGCTCAACAACAAATCCGTTTTTGAATTCCTGTTTTTTGAAATACTTGAAAATCCGGATATCGGGTTTTCCATTGGCGCGGTTGATAATGCGGATCAAAATTCCATCGGCACGCTTCCCGGAGTTCATGATACGAAAAATGCTCGCCTTAGTCCGACATTTTTGCGTAAATCCTTCCGGCAAGGGCACCGGGTTTATGGCAACTTCCTCGAAATCTGACTTGTTAATGATAAAATCTGGCATGACAGCGATCGTTTGAATTTTAGTTACTGGCAAATTTTTCGTATTCAATGTATTTAGGGAAGGCTTTCAGGATAATGGTTTGCAGCTCTTCGTAGGAGTAAGGCTCTTTGTAATGCACGCCAATGCTGGGCAGATCAGAGAGCGACACGTAGCAACTTTCTTCGCCGGATTTGAAAACCATAAAGGTGAGATCTCCGGGTTGCAGATGCAGGAGCTTGTAATTGGGTTCAAAATGATTAACCTGTTTTCCGGTTGCGCGCCCACCAAACTTCAACTTCACGCTGGCCACATTCTCGTCTGTAAAATAGCTTTCGCGAATGCCGACAAACTCATAAACGGCAGGCGACTTGTCTGTGGCCGGTTTTTCCGAGATCATGATTTCGAGGCTTTCCTTTTTCCCAGCCAGGACTTTGAGCAGTTTTAGCTCTTCTGCGGTTTCGTTGTTCAAAAATGCGGTGAGCGTTTGATAATGCGAAGTGATCACCGCTTCCCGCACTTTGAGATCCTCTAACCTGACCCTGAAAATGGACTCATCCAGGAAAAATCCCATCACCATATTTCGGATATCCTCAATGCCGCCCGTATTCTGCATATCCGATAGTTCCAAACCAGCATCTTCAATCGGCAAACTAGTCCGTGAAATAGCCGCCATCTTCAAAAAATTGGTTGTCACCGACACGATTGACGGGTCTTGTTCATTTCTGTTTTGCAGGCAGTTATAATCTAAATAGGCGATTTTTCCAGGTCCCGTTGTGCATATATCGCTTCTTTGCTGGTTAGCGAACGGATCGACTACACGGATCAGTTTCACTCCCTCACTCACCCGGCAATTGGTGACCACTACGGCATGGTTACCATTCTGAATGCCCGGATACTTCATACCCAGAATGATCGGTTTGCCCGCATCGGTGTATCTTCTCAGCGTGGCAAAACTGGGAATATTGGCCTGAAAACGCTGTTTTGCATGAATACCAAACACTTTTTTCAGAATTTCCTGGTAATATTTTTTCTCGGGTCGCAAGGACGGATAACCGTCACCTATTGCACAAAAAGAGGTCAGCATAGCCAGATTAGCGTTTAAGGTGCCTTCAATCGTATAATATTCTTTCAGGATACGGCGCTGCAAGGGCATCTCAGATCTCGGAATGTTCTCGAAATCGCCCTGCCCGTGGAGGAACCGCGCGACCATTTCGATGCAGGCGGCCCAGCAAATGGTAGAATGCACCTGCCGGATGTTAGGGAAGTTGGAAACGCTCATTTTTGTTTGGGAGTTATACCAGGTGCCATTCCAATGCCTTCACAACTGCTTCGGGCGCGGAATTAACATGCAGTTTTTCATAAATGTGGTTCACATGCGTGGCAACGGTGCTGAACGAAATGTTGCAGGCATCCGCGATCATTTTGTAGCTCATTCCTTTTACCATATGGCGTAAAACCTGTTGTTCACGCTGAGTGAGTTCAACAAAAGTGAGCTCACTCTTAACAAACTGGTGCTGAAACATTTCCAGAACCCGGCGAGCAATGGAAGGCGACAAATGGGAACCGCCGGTGTTCACTTCCCGGATCGCTTTGACGTACACTTCCGGATTGGGATTTTTAATGATGTAACCCGATGCACCGGAGCATATCGCCTGGAAAATCTTATCATCGTCCTCAAAAACCGTCTGGATCAGCACCTTCACGTCAGGTGCATTTTTCCTGATTTCGACCATGGCATCAATACCCGACCTTTGCGGCATTTGAATGTCCATCAGCACCACGTCCGGTTTGTGTTTTTTAACGATCGGCCACGCTTCCTTTGCGTTTGGGTAAGCGTCAATGAACCATATGCCGTCGGTTGCGGACAGATACATGGCGAGGCTTTCCCTCAAATTTTTATTATCCTCAAAAAGTAAGACACGAATCATGCAATTGACCTTTTTTCAGGTGATAAGTTGAACACTTGCTGATGACAAATTTGGCAGCTTATTTCAGGATAAAATATCAACAATTATATGGATATTTTATCCGTACATCACAGTGCAATATCCGTTTTAAGACGTGTTCCCTTTCCTTTTTCAGAATCTATAAATAACTGAATTCCAGCCTCATTGGCGCGATCCTTAAAATTAGCCAGGCCGTTTCCGTTACTTTCCGCGGCCATGTCGAAACCAATTCCGTTGTCTTCGATTCCAATGTGGACCGTGTCTTTGGAGCGCGATACGTACACCCAGACCATACTGGCCTCGGCGTGCTTTACAATGTTGTTAATGGCTTCTTTGAAGATCAGATAAATACTTTTGCGCTGATCCATCGTGAAGTTGACCTGTCCAAGATCTGTCTCGACTTTGAAGTCAAAACCAATGTCCCTGCCCGACAAAACACCAGACGCAAAGGACTCCATGCGGTCGAAAAGCTTATAAATGTTATCGTTTTTGGGATTAATGGTCCAAACGGTGTCCTGCATCAGCATTACGGACTCCTTGGAATTGGCGATGATCTTTTCCAGCACGGGTAGCATTTCTGGTGGGGCTTTTTTTCTTAAAACTTCTACAAAAATCGCGATGCTGTTCAGGTTTGAGCCTACTTCATCGTGCAGGTCAGCTGCGATTTTGTTCCTGACGTGCTCCATACGCAGCTTCTGGCGGAAGTCATAAAGCAGGAATAAGTAAATGCTGACGCCGATCAGCACTAAAATATAGAAGACAATGGAAGGAATAAACCACCATTGATTCCAAAATCCGCGCTCTTTCTTTATGTGAATTTCAGAACTGGCCAGTTCCTTTTTTCCCGCCTGAGCTTTGATGTGGTAAATATAGTCTCCCGCATCAAGAACAGCATAGCGTGAAACCGGATAACCAGACTCAATCCATTCATTATCAACACCATTCAATTGATATAAATAAGTGACCGAATCCGTCGGGGAGCTTTGAAACTCGATGATCAGATCATTATCACCGGCTTTGAGGTGGATAGTGTCACCTGAGAGCTTACCTGGTTTACCATTAACCAAAACCCTGCTGATCTGCAATTGTGCGAGACAACAATGCGAAGAAATGACCAACACAAGCAGGAGTGCAAGACGCATGATAACAGGCAACGTTTCAGGGTTCGCAGAAAGCTTACCAAATTACAAGAATATGCGCTGGTAAGCAAGCCTTTGCGTGACACATGCCGGTTTGCGACGGACTGTTTGCCTACTTTATTAAAAAATCGGCCTGATCTGAGATACTCACAACTTCCTCGGTCAATAAATCGCCTTTAAACGGCTCGATCGGCGTATAACTGCTAGTGTGAACGTCTTTATAAGGTTTGTTGCTGGCAAGATTATAGGCTGTGATAATGGACCAGCGCGGATGATCCGACAGGTTTGCGGCGGAAGCATGCAACACATTGCAATGGAAAAAAGCAGTATCCCCCGCTCCCATTTCCAGATAATCCAGCGGCATGATCTTCAATGCTTCGGTTACTTTTTCCATATCCGCACCCACCTGCTCGCCCGAGAAGCCGTGCTCGACGCGTCCCATTTTGTGAGAGCCCCGGATCATTTGCAAACATCCGTTTTCTTTTGTTGCGGGCGTTAGTGCTGTGATAACACTCAACATTTCCGGCAACAGAAATCCATTGTTTTTGTACCAATATCCATAATCCTGATGCCACTCCCAGGCACCGCCTGTCCTGGGTTCTTTTTGCATCAGTTTGGAGTGATAATGTGCGGCTTTTCCGTCCAGAATCTGCTCTACTGCATTCACAATGCGCTCAGAACGAGCAAATTTACTATAAATGCTCTCATCAAGTGCATACCAGAGCGCCAGCTTGGTTTTGAGGCCTGCCGCGTCGGTACGGTCGTAACTTTTGCTTGTGATCACGTCGTCGGTTGTGGCTACGCGGTAGAGCAGTTCTACTTCTTTTTTAGAGAAAAATTCACGCACCACAACATAACCGTCGCGATGATAAGATTCGAGGTGTTCAGGGGTAAACTGCATGGTTATGGAGTCTATGATTTTACAGAATCAATGTTAGGAACGAGCACGTGGATGATGAGCAATGCCAGCGAATACATGGATGCGGCGACGATAAATATACTTTTATAACTGCCCGTGGCTTCCAGTAAATGTCCCGTTGCGGTGGCCATAAGCATGCCGCCCACCGCGCCGGCCATTCCTATGAAACCGACGATCTTGCCGGTGTCTTTTCTAGGGAAAAAATCGGTTGCTAGTGTGTACATATTCGCAGACCAGCCCGTGTGTGCGGCCATACCAAGTCCTATCAGCAGCACCGCAGGCCAAAGCGTTCCGATGCCCGAGACGAAATAAATGGGCATTACCATCAGTGCGCAGATCAGCAGCGTGGTTTTGCGAGCCGCATTCACCGACCAGCCCATTTTCAGGAATTTGGAAGATATCCAACCGCCACCAATGCTTCCCGCGTCCGCGATCAGATAAGCCGTTATGAGCGGCAAACCCATTTTATCAATGTTGATATGATAAGTCTGGTTCAGGAACTTCGGAAGCCAGTAAAGAAAAAACCACCAGATCGGGTCGGTGAGAAATTTGCCAGCTGCCAGCGCCCATGCTTTTCTGGTTTTCAGGATTTCAATTAATGTGGCAGATGGAGCTTCTTTTGAAATTTGGTCTGAATTGATCAGGGCTAGCTCTTCGCGATTGACATCCGGGTGCTTTTCAGGCGCTTTGAACGCTTTTATCCAAAATAACAACCACACAAAACCGAGCATTCCGGTAACAATAAACGCCCATCGCCAGCCGTAATGAATGGCAATGAACGGCACAACCAGCGGTGCAACAATGGCCCCGATATTGGATCCCGAATTAAAAATCCCCGTTGCCAGCGCCCGTTCTTTTCTCGGAAACCATTCCGAAATGACTTTTATCGCCGCGGGAAAATTGCCAGACTCGCCTATTCCCAAAGCCAGCCTCGCCACGCCGAAACCGGCGGCCGAACCCGCAAAAGCATGCCCTACCGCCGCCAGCGACCACACGAAAATTGAAATGATATAACCCTTTTTCGTTCCCAGATAATCGATGAGCTTACCGGCGAGCAAAAGCCCGATGGCGTATGAAAACTGGAACGCAGTAACAATGTAGCCATACTCCACTTCCGACCAGCCGATCTCCGTTTGCAGCTGAGGCGCAAGGATAGCAAGCACCTGGCGATCGATATAATTGATGGTTGTGGCGAAAAAAAGCAAGGCGCAAACCCACCAGCGCATGGCAGAAGGTCTGTTTACGATAAGCTCTTGCGGATTCTCAGCCAATGTGTTCATTTTCCGCCTGTTAAGTTGGCTTTATATCGCTTCCAGACTTCCATAGTACTGCTGATCAGTAAGGGCTTGTTGCCCTTGATATTATAGCATTGAACGCCGATCGGGCCTTTGAAACCGAGATCTTTCACAATATATTTTACCAAACCATAAGTATCGAATGTGCCCTGACCGAGCGGCAAAATGTAATCATCCCAAACGTTCTTTTTGTCAGTAATAACGGCATTAGCACCTGATATGGTGATCATTTTCAGATATGGTTTCATGGCTTTCAGATCCACGTGAAGCGATTTCCGGTCGTCGGCGGTGGTGGTTGCGAGCCAGTGACAGAGATTGAAAGTCAAACCGGCATTTTTCCTGTCGATCTGCTTGACCAGGGCCAATGCATGAGCTGTTTTCTCGACATAAAAACCATAATGCGGATAAATTGCCACTTCCAACCGGGAGGCAGCAGCGAGATCTGCAAGTTGCCTTACTAACCTGACAATCAGAGTGTCTGCTTGCCCGTCGGATGATTTGTAACGTTTCGATTCACTGACAATAAAAGGTGCAATGATGGTTCCGCTTCCCTTTAATGCCTTGATGTATTCGGGCAGACGCGGATCCATATACGGCTCTTCCAGATTGAGTTTTACATAGAAATACGATCCTTTGAACTGATGTTTGTCCAAAGCCGCTTTCATCCCTTCAAAACTCTCGGTCTGGTTGATCTCAACTCCGTCAAATCCGGCTTGCTTTATGAGCGCAACCTGCTTATCAAATGTGTCGTAAATAGAGTCCCCACGGATGATGTTATGAAGTGTAAAAAATTCATTACCAATACCTTGACCTAGACAAAGGCCTATTTGCAAACAAAAAATAATCACCAAAAACGATTTCATAAATGCTTCGGTTAGGATTACAAAACCCACTCTTTTCTCGCCAGAGGAGCGGCCAGCAATGCGTTTGCAGCATTATTGCCGTCAAAAAGCTCCTTTTCAGGGTTCCATTTCAATTTTTGCCCAGTTTGGCATGCAATGAGCCCGATCTGCGAAATAGAGATCGTACGGTGACCTACTTCCAACGGTTCCAATGTCTTACGGTTGGTCCGGACGGCTTCGATAAAATCGGCCTTATCCCAAAGTGTTTTAGACAAATCCAGTTCCCCAGCCCCAGGTTTTGAATTAAGTATGGCGGGATTACTGGCCGTAATTGTGCCTGGAAATCCATCCACGTAAATCCAGCCTTGGGAGCCTGTGTAGCGGATGCCCGGCTTGCTGGTTGGCGTTTGCTGACACGTCATTTCAACCCCATTCGCATAGCGGTAAGTCACCTGAAAATTGATCATGGAGTTCCACAGGCTTTTCGGGAATTCGCCGCTGCCTTCGACTTCCACCGGGCCGGAATATTCGCTGTTATTAGCCCACTGAGCCATATCAAAGTAATGTGCGCCCCAGTTTGAGATCATTCCCTGCGCATAAGTGTCCACGCGCATCCAGTTTGGCCTTTTCTTCAAATCAAATGGCGTGTGCACGCGCATGTCCGTGTAAGGCACGTACGGCATCGGCCCAAGCCAAAGATCATAATTCAAGTCCTTAGGAACAGGCATATCCGCCTGGTTCGGAACCGGGTCCGGATCGGAAGGAAAAGTGATCTCAACTTTCTGCAACTGCCCGATGCGACCATTGCGAACCAACTCAACCGCATGATTCTGAGGCCTTACCGAGCGAAATTCACTGTCCGTCCTATTTACAATGCCGTACTTTTTGATTGCCTGCACAAGGTCCCGGCCCTGATGCACGCTCATGCTGAGCGGCTTTTCGCAACTCACGTGCTTCTTGGCGCGTGCGGCCATGATCGCCATAGGCACGTGCCAGTAATCCGGCGTCGAGATCATGACAGCGTCAATGTCTTTTCTGGCGATGATCTCCCTGAAATCCTGATGCCCGGAACAGCCCTTATAAGCGTTTCCCGGCTTGTTTTTGCTATAATGGGCTTCTACAACTTGCTTAGCCTGAGCCATTCGCCAGCTGTCTACATCGCAAACCGCCAGAATTTGTGCTTCGGGAATTTCCAGCAATCCGGGCACCCGTGCACTGATCGTTTCCAGATCCGCGCCTTGCAGATTTTGCCCGAAGCCTTGTCTGCCTGTCCCTATTAAACCTACTGTAACACGGTTGGAAGGCGCATTTTTACCAAAAACAGATGCCGGAACAATGGTAGGAAAACCCATAATTGCCGCAGCCGCAGCCGACTTTTCAATAAAATTTCTGCGGTTCATAGTTCCCTGATTTTGATATTCCTAAATGCTACGCTGTGGCCATGATCCTGAAAAAGAATGTAACCCTCCGGAATGGTGCCAAAGCCCTGATAATCTTTGTATTTACTATCAATGATCCCTTGCTTGAACCTGGTATCCTTCCTGTTCACATCCAGCACTTTGACCTGGTCAAGCCAATGTTCAATCTGGTCGTTCTCGACTTTAATTTTTGAAGTATGCCAAACTTCGATCTTCGTATCCGGTTTTTCAGCAGCTATAACGTCATATATCGAGGCCGTTTTGAGATCTTGCGGCAACAGTTTGCCCTGATAAATGTAGGTTGCGTCGTCGATCAGCTGATATTCGTAGCCCGCCTGCGAGCCTTTTTCCGGTTTGGGAAGGCGTTCTTCAATAAAATATTTTACACCTGAATTCCCACCTTTTCCAAGCCTCCATTCAAAAACCAGTTCGAAATTTCTGTATTTTCTCTGTGTAACAATGTCGCCTGCGTCACCCGATTCAGCACCTTCCGAAAGCTCTCCGCGTAGCTCTCCATCCTTCACCACCCAGCCGTGTTTCGGAAATGCTGTGCTGTAAGCTCCACGCCAGCCATTGGTGGTCTTGCCGTCGAAAAGTAATTTCCAACCTGCGTCCTGTTCTGATTTCGTAAGCACATTTGCATTCTGCGCTCGCGCCAAGAAATTGGAAAACAACATGATAACGAGGAGAAGGGAGGAGATTCGCGCCATATTAGTTTTGTTTCTTGCAAAATTCAATTAAAAACATTCATTTTTCTAATGGTCTTTTTGCAGAAAATACCATTTTATTTGCATCTTGGGCTGTATTTTGAATAACTATGCAAACCTGGCAACAAAGGCCCGGCTAGTGTTTATGAAACTCCATGCGTCCAAACCGACTGAACGTTCCGCAGAATGATGCCCGGTCGTTTGACCTGCGGCATGAATTTGTCCCCTACTTCACCAATCCCTGGCATTTTCATCCTGAATTTGAGCTTAACCACGTCATTTCCGGCTCAGGAACGCGCTTTATCGGCAATTGCATCGAGCGTTTTGAAAGCGGCGAAGTAATTTTAATCGGTAAAAATCTGCCGCATTACTGGAAAAACGACAGCATCTATTATCAGTCGGATTCAGGCATGATGTCCGAAGCAATGGTTGTGCGGTTTTCCGAGGATTTTGCGGGCAAAGATTTCTTTCAGTTGCCAGAAACAGGTGCCATCTCAGCGCTGCTAAATAAAGCCGCTGCGGGGATCAAGTTGATGGAACCGCTTCGCTCTGAGATTGCAGGGCATCTGCAAACATTGATCCGGATGACGGGCTTTGAGCAGCTGATGTTTTTGATTTCAATGCTGCATAAAATAGCAGTTTCAACACATTTGCAACCACTTTCTACGCCTTATGCACCGAGTCAGTTGCTGGCGAAAAACAGCAATCGGCTGAGTCAGGTGATGGCTTATTTGCATGAACATTTCACCGGGCAGATTTTCCTGAATGAAGTTGCAGATCTGGCTAACATGAACGAAAGTGCATTTTGCCGCTATTTCAAATCACAAACAGGCCAGACATTAATCCAATATGTAACGGACCTGCGCATTCGCTATGCATGTGAACTATTGGTCAAAAGCGAAGAATCTGTGACGCAAATCTGCTTCCAGGTAGGATTCGAGAATGTTTCGCATTTCATTCACGCATTTAAAAAACTGCGCGGGCAAACGCCTTTTGAGTTTAAGAAAGGAAAGCAGCCGGGTTATCTGCCGAGTTTAACACCAAAGGAAATGTAGCCCAGTTTACCACTACGCTGGTTATAACCCGCGCCCGATCCCGTAACACCTGGCTGCACCCTCGTATGGACAGGTAGATAACCGGGATAATAATTTACGAATAAACCCACAGCTTTATACCCAATTTCAGCAAGATAGCTGACCCCAAAGTTGCTGTTTTTGCCTCTGAGCTCATAACCTTTCCCGGATATGATCGGGCTTATCGACGTGGTTTTGCCACCATCCGGTGTGTTCACATTTAAAACGGCACTTTGGGCAGCCGGATTTATATTTTCAAAGATCTTATTATAATTAAATCTCGCTCCAACGCTAAAATACCATGTTGATTGCCCTTTTGCATTTTTAAGCGAAAACCTGGGCGCAACCTGAACAAAGCTTTGAAAAGCATTAAAATCCGATTGGGAAGCCACAATCCCTTCCTTACCCAGAACCGAAAACGCGCGGTCGGAAACTTCACTAACTTCCTGATTAGGAACATTTTCCAGAATATTCCAATGCACATATTGCTGGATATTGACACCTGCCCCTATCCCATAACGCAACGAAAAGCTGGCCTTGGGCATCGTCACTAGTTTCATGTCATGCAGCACAGAAGCACTGACGGAAAGCTTGTTCCGCAAAAGAATCTGACTTTGCAATGCGGCAGTGGGATGATTCAGTGCACTTGGCGGCGGACTGAAGAATACGTATCTGTTCACATGCGTTCCCGTGCCGAGATGCAAATTCAGGAATGTGTTTTGCAAAAATTTCTCACGCAGTCCTGGCGAATTATGCGTTTCGGGATTCTCAAAATCGGCTTTTTCCAGCCTGATGTTTTGGACCTTGGCGCTATCCTGGTTCGCCTGCCTGAAATTCAGGTCTCTTATAATGCGGTTCAAATCAAGCTGTTCGAGGTTTTTGAGGTCTTCTCCGGTTTTTCCGTAAAAGATGACTTTGCTGTTGGCCCCGGCTTTCAGGATGATCGTATCCGGCTCGGCAGCGTTGCAGAATGGGCAAAGCAATGTTGTTAAACAAACAAAAAGTGAGTTCATGGCTAATAGATTTTAAGCGTATAACAAATAAAACTAATGTTGCTGTGAAGGATTTTCCGGCGCAACGACCGTAGGGTTTTCAATGAAACTATGTCGTACAAATGACCAGAAAGTCTTGTTATTATCGATATAGCGCGTTCTCAGCCGCCGTGTTTCGCGTTCCTCTTTTGCCTTTTTAAACATGATCTGCAATGCAGTGAGCTGGGTTTCTTCTTGACGTTCGGGCAATTCGATCTCCGCTATCAAAACCCGCTCCTTTGCTGGCAATGTTGGGTTTTGATCAGGCATTTTTAAAGAATCCATCTTCACCTCTGTGAAAAGTTCAACATTATTTTCAATCAACTCGCCCGATTTCACGCTGGGTATTTCATTATCAACCGGGGCCGATTGAATTTCCGGGACAGGCTTTTTTTCAATGACAACCCGTTGCGCATCCGCGTGATGAAGCTGAACTTTTGGCTTTTCATCTAAGCCCTTTACTGATAACTGCTTATCAAAATCGGTTTGTACAACAGGTTGATTTGCACTATTCCCAATGTTTTTCGTTTCAGCCGACATTTCTTTTTTATCATTTGGCCACATCAAAAAAATAGCGATAAGGATACTGGCTGCGGCAGGAAGGAGATACCAGATCCACCTGACCTGCCTTTTTTCTTTCTGCTTTATCTTTCCCCAAACTTCCTCCGCATCCCATTTTTTGTCATCGGGATCCTCATTTAAGGCCAGGTCTTTTATTTTATTAAATAATCTTTCGTTGTGCATAAATTGGGTCGAGTTCTATGATTCTCTTTTGCAGCATTGATTTCGCCTTGCTAAGTTGTGATTTGGAAGTCCCGGCGCTGATATCAAGCATTTTTGCGATTTCCGGATGGGTGTAACCTTCCATTTCGTATAGATTAAACACTGTCCGGTAACCCACTGGGAGTTGCTCAATAACCTGAAATATGGCTTCGGCGGTCAGGCTTTCAATTAAGTCATTGTCTACAACAGCAATGTTAACTTCCTCTTTATCAGTCAAAAAGTCAAACTTGCGGTCGCGGCGGATTATTTTCAAACATTCATTTACCAATATGCGCTTCATCCACATTTCAAATGGTGGAATGGCTATAAAACGGGCTGCCGCTACTTTATGTAAAACAATGTAAAAGGACTCTGCAACGGCATCTTGCGCCAGATCATGGTCAGACAAATATCGTTTTGCCAACCGGTACAACTATTTTCCATACGTGTCAAAAATTCTCCGCTGCGAAGCAGGGTCATTTTTCTGAGCTTCGGCAAGAATGGAAAGTGTAATCAAGATAATTTGGCGATGAACTGTGTCAATAATCATCTCAACCCTGCAAGGGTTGCCTGGGTTGTAAAAGATTATGAAGATAGTTGAAGATCAGTTACTGGCGATGTGCCGGTCAGGCGGAATGCTTTGCAGCTAATGGAATATTGTAATTGAACATCCAGATAATATCAAACTGATCCTGGACCACGCCAAAAAGATCATCATTAACCTGGTCGTTCAATGCATAAATGACTTTTCCCTCGGCTGCGAGTTTGGTGAAGCAGCGAATAATTTCCTGTTGATCGTCGAAAAGCAGGGCGATAGAAATATCATTGGCCGCAATGAAATCCTGAGAGCCCATGAAATCCGTTGCCATGATGGTAAATTCCCTGTTCGTCAGCATGGCATGCATAACCTGATCGTGCATGCCATGTGGAAATTCGATCGCAAACGGCGTGTCGCCGATCGTTTCGAGCGTAAGATTTCCTCCAAAACATTCCTTATAGAATTGCATCGCCTGCTTGCAGTTGCCATTGAATGTCAGATAGGGTGAAATGCGTGTCGCCATATTTACGTCGAATCGGGGTTCAACAAAAATAACGCAGCGCTACGGTCTGCAACAGGGATAATACGACAAATTGGGGGGCATTTTGCGACAACTCCGATGAAAACCGGTTTACACTTCCCCCCTCCCGCATTACGTTTCGCCCTGTGCATTTTACGCTTCACCCGATCTGAACTGTTTTTGGCGACGGAATCCCGCCAGATTTGTGACATCACTCAATCAAGATATTAGCCATGAAAAAATTATCATTACTTATTCTTCTTGCTGTCTCGGGGCAGCTTGTCTCCGGGCGGCTCTTCGCTCAACAGGCAACGCAGACGATCCGGGGCGTGATCCGCGACGAAGTTTCGCAGACACCTGTTATCGGCGCTTCGGTTATGCTCATTCAGCCGGAAGGTTCGGGTCCGGTAGGTGCGATTACGGATGTCAATGGTGCATTCAAAATTACCGGCGTGCCGCAGGGAAGGCAGACATTCCGCATTACGTCGGTCGGTTACGAGGAGCAGCGCCTTTCGAATGTTTTGCTCACTTCCGGCAAGGAAGTTGTCGTGAATGTTACTATGACTGAAAACGTGCAGGCGTTGAACGAAGTGGTTGTAACGGCCAACCGAAGTAACGATAAAAGCAAGACAAACAATGAGTTATCGCTCGTCAGCGGCCGCTCTTTCAACATTGAAGACACGAAACGCTACGCAGGTTCATTGGGCGATCCATCGCGGATGGCTGCGAATTATGCCGGCGTGGTTTCCGGTGATGATTCCAGAAATGACATTGTTGTTCGCGGTAACTCTCCAACCGGAATGCTGTGGCAGCTGGAAGGCCTTAACATTCCGAACCCAAACCATTTTGGCTCATTGTCAGCCACCGGCGGGCCGGTTAGCCTGCTGAATAACAACGTTCTGGCAAAATCAGATTTCATGACCAGCGCGTTCCCTGCACAGTATGGCAATGCATTGTCTGCCGTTTTTGACCTGCGCATGCGGGAGGGAAATAACGAGCAATCGGAGTTTCTCGGGCAGGTTGGCTTTAATGGTTTTGAGCTTGGGGCCGAAGGGCCATTTTCCAAAAAATCAAAGGCTTCCTATCTTTTGAATTATCGCTATTCAACACTCGGCGTGTTCAAGGCATTGGGCATTAACTTCGGAACTGGCAATGCCGTGCCTGATTACCAGGACCTCAATTTCAAAGTGGCTGTTCCCACAGGTGCGAAGGGCAAGCTGACATTGTTCGGAATAATCGGCGCCAGCGATGTGCAATTCCTTGGTAATGACGTAGATACAACCGTTACAGATTTATACGGCACCGAAAATAGCAACACAAAGGTGCGTTACGCAACAAATATTCTTGGCTTATCCTACGAATACAACCTGACTGCCAAAACATTCGCAAAGCTAACACTCGGCATGAGCACCACCGATCAGAAGTTCAATGGCGATTCGATCAGCACGGTTACCAGGGAAGCTTTTGCTAATTCGGAAGGTCGTTTCAAAACGCAGAAATATTCGGCTTCGCTCAATGTTCGCCATAAGATCAATGCAAAAAACAGCCTTTACGGCGGTGTAACAACGGATTTGCTTAATTTTGATCTTTATAACAGAAACATGTACCAGGCGGGAAAATTTGATACGGTGCGTGTGGATGTGAAAGGGGAAAATTCGTTGCTGACGCAGGCATATGGTCAATGGAAATATCGGCTTAACCGGAGTATGCTGCTCACAACAGGCGTTCATTTTCAGCATTATAGCCTAAATAATAAGGTTGCGGTCGAGCCGCGGTTTGGCTTTCAGTATGCCTTCAAAAACGGCCAGTCACTCAGTGCAGGTTACGGGATGAACAGTCAGGCGCAAGACATTTACACCTATTTTGTACAAACAACAACCGACAACGGAACTGTTTTTACCAACAAAGAACTGGATTACACAAGAAGCCATCATTTTGTGCTAAGCTACGAAAACAGGCTGACAGAGAACCTATTGCTGAAAATAGAGCCTTATTACCAAACGATTAACAACGCACCTGTTGAAAGAACACAATCTTCATTTTCAGCACTTAACATCGGCAGCTCATTCGGTCCCTCTAACCGCGACAGCCTGGTGAATGAAGGAACCGGGGAGAATGTCGGGATTGAACTGACATTGGAAAGATATTTCAATAAAGGCTATTACTTCCTCATTACCAGCTCATTATTTGAATCAAAATATAAGGGAAGCGATAAAATTGAACGCAATACTGCCTTTAATACGCGCTACGTTTTGAATGTGCTGGCGGGTAAGGAAATAAAAATAGGCAGAAACAAAAATAATGTGCTGAGCGCCAGCATCCGGTCGACACTTGTGGGTGGAAAATACATTTCTCCGCTAAATCTCGAAGCGTCTCGAATTCATGGAGACGCAGTATATGACGAGAAAAGGGCATTTTCGCTTCGTCAGGACCCCTATTTTAGAACAGACCTCCGATTTTCGTACAGGAAAGAATACAAAAGAAGCACGATGGAATTTGCGCTGGACTTGCAAAATGTGACTGCTAACCAGAATGTATTTCAGCAAACTTATAACCCGCGCACAAACAGCCTGGCGACTCAGTATCAGCAAGGTTTTTTCCCGGTGCCCCTTTTCCGATATACTTTTTAATTGCATTTTGCATAAGTTCGCCGCGACTTGAAAGTCGCGGCGAAACAGCTTAGCCCTTGGTTATGAAAGAGAAATATACTTTGAACGATTGGAAGATGCGATTGGTTGGGATTCCCTTGCTCGCATTCCTGATCCCGGCAATCATCCATTTCGAAAACCTCATAAAGTTCAACATTATATTCGTTTATAATGTGCTGATTTCAGGGCTGATAACCTTTGCATTGTGGGAAGGAAACCGCTATATCATTGTAGCCATGCGCCGACACTTCCCTGATTACAATCAAACCGAAAAGCGACTTTTGAGCGAAGCCGTCCTTGCATTGGCCTACACATTTGTGGTCACATTGGTTCTCGACGAACTTCTTTGCAAAATATTTCTCCGATCGAAAGGGACAATGCTGGGATTCAAGATCAGTCTGATCCCGACCGTTTTGGTTTATCTCGTTTATGAAGCTGTTTATTTTTTTGAAGCGTGGAAAGCCAATGTCCGAAAAACAGAATCGCTTATGCGTGAAGGCGTTCAGTCACAACTGGAAGTGCTTAAAAATCAACTCGATCCGCATTTTTTGTTTAACAGCATGAACACGCTGGCAGCATTGATCGACGATGACAACACAGATGCGCAGGACTATCTGGAAAGATTGTCAGACGTTTACAGATATGTTTTGGTAAGCCGTAATAAAGACACAGTTCTGGTGGAAGAAGAACTCGCTTTTGTGGATGCTTATGTTTACCTGAACAAAATCCGTTTTCGCGATAACCTGCTGGTGGAAAAGGACTTATCCATCGCGGCTTACCAGCAGCATGTGACACCGCTAAGTTTGCAAATGCTGATTGAGAATGCGATCAAGCATAATGTTGCCTCCAAGGAAAACCCTTTAAAAATCACGATCAGAGAAGACAATAATTACCTGGTCATTGCCAATAATATTCTTGAAAAAACAGTCCTTGAGAAGTCGACGAGGGTCGGGCTTCAAAACATCATCAACCGATACAGCCTGCTGACAGAACGACGTGTTGAGATTACTCGAAGTGACAATTTGTTCAGTGTTAAAATCCCGCTTCTAGCGCAGCTGACTTAGTTTTTATAAGCATTATTATGAAAGTTGTCATTATAGAAGACGAATATCCGGCTGCCGAACGGCTGGAAAAACTGATCAAAAAACTTGATCCTAAAATTGAAATTATTGCTGTGCTCGAAAGTGTGGAATCAGCCAAGCGCTGGTTTGCCGGGGCGCATCAGGTGGATTTGATTTTTTCCGATATACAGCTCTCCGACGGGCTCAGTTTTCAGATTTTTGAAGCATTCCCCGCGCATAGCCCGATAGTGTTCACCACATCTTACGACGAATATGCTATTAAAGCATTTCGTGTAAAAAGCATTGATTACCTGCTGAAACCCATTAAGTTGCCCGAACTGGCCGATGCGATAAAGAAGTTTGACGGGTTGAAAGAGGACTTTTCACCGAAGTCTTATGCAAGAAAAGTCGAATCTCTTCTGGATAGTTTGGAAATGAGCAAAAAGGCGCATAAGACGCGTTTTTTGGTCAAAAATGGTGAACAGCTGATTCCGATCCACCAAGATCAGGTCGCTTATTTTTACACGGCTAATGAACTCGCCTGCCTGGTGGGAACAGACGGTCGGCAATATCTTGTGGATTACAAGTTGGAGGAGTTGGAAACTTTGGTAGATCCGGCCAGCTTTTTCCGTCTGAACCGGCAATTTATCGCAAGCGTAAGTGCGATCCAGAAAATCCACACATATTTCAACGGGAAACTAAAAATCCAGCTCCGCCCAGAAACCGCTCAGGAAGTAATAGTCAGCCGAGAAAAAGCCCCTGCATTCAAATCCTGGCTGGAAAACTGAGGGGGTGTGATGTAGATCTCATTGCTGCTAATGTCAGCCGATGCCCAGCATTTCATAAAGTTCATTCGTTGCGATCACTCGATCAAAACCCAGGTTCTTCAATGACTAGTAAGCTTTTTATCACCTGTCCACAGCATTCCGTTTGAGAAAATCAACCTGCTTCATAACAGTATAAAGCAAAGTGCTTACCGCTTCAACAGGCTGCCTGGAAAGTTGAACAATCCTCGCCTGATGCTTGAATAGCTCTGCCATAGCATAGTAGCAACTTATCCGTTGTATGTTTGGCAGCGGGCTAAAAAGAATTTCGGAAATATGGTTGTTTGGAGAGATGCAGGCGCTGAACAGGATATTCGTATCGACAACTACGATCATGGAAGAAAACGTGATTTGTTTTCAGCCCACCAGTTTTTATTAACCTGCATTGCTAATTCAGACGCGTCTTCGTCAGTCCCTTGATTTTGGGCGGCGATTTCGAGGATATTAATGTAGTCAATGACTTTTTGAACCGCGCCCATGTTGATGGAGTCGCTGGCCTCTATTATGATGCTTTTATCCTGACGTGTAATGACCATAGCTGTGCTTTTCTCAAATATAACACAGTTATGGTCAAGAGTCAATTGTATATTTTAAAAGCCTTACTTAATAGAATACCAATCTCTCAGCCTTACGTCGATCTTCGCGTCTCCGGCGTTTACCAGTTTTTTGAAGGCTTCGGTGTCGCTAAGGCCGTTTTGGCCGCGATAATGGTAGGGATAAACGATCTTTGGTTTGAAATCCAGAACGGCGGAAGCTGCTTCGGGTACATCCATCGTGTAAGGCAAATTCATGCAAACGAATGCTGCGTCAATGTTTTTCAAAGCGCGCATTTCGGGAATTCCGGCTGTGTCGCCACTGATGTAGACGGTTTTATCGCCAAACTTCAAAACATAACCATTGCCGCGGCCTTTGGTGTGCTTTGCATCCGCCGCCTCCGGCAAATTATACATCGGAATGGCCGTAATAGAGACATCCAGCTTGCTGATTGTCTGACCGTTAGCAACTGCAACAGCTTTCGCTTTGAGCTTTTCCGACATCATGTCAATGACAGCTTTCGGCGCTACAATGACCGCTTTGCTCAGATCCAGGGAATCCAATGTTTTAGGATCGAAATGGTCGCCGTGAATATCCGAAATGAGGATCAGGTCTGGGGCGGCAATGCCTTTGAATGTTTTCGTGCCGCCGTATGGATCCACGTAAATCGTTTTTCCGCCCCAGGTCAGGGTCATCGTGGCGTGGTTAAGCGGTTGGATTTTCAACGGTCCTTTTGACGTTTGCAGGTCATCGGCAGCGGGAAGTTGCGCCCATAGCGGAGCGGAAATCATTAGAAATAAGAGTGCAAATGTTGCTTTCATTTTATATCGAGTTGTTTGTTCAAAGTTAACTTTTTGTATTTATTTCCAGACCTTTTAAATTGGTTACATTACATTAATTCTGAAACAGATTTATGATGACGAAAATGAAAACACATACAACCAATTACTTCGATGCATTTATTCAGGTTGCCGAAGATAGCCCCGCCAAAACCGGCGAAGTTCCACCAAATAAAGGGCCGGAAAAATCAGTTGCGAACATTCAATTTGAAATGATCAGCAAAGAGCCTTATAAGTACACTTCCGACGATGTCTTGTTCCAGACTTATGCCACCCGACAAGGTTTCGACAAAAGCGACCTCGCCGCTGAACGCGAAAAATTCTTTTCAAAAGGTCAGGCCTGCCTGAGAGCTTCACCGCTTACAAAACGATACGGCTGGGGCGTCCACAGCAACTCAGAAGGAAAAGTGGCATTATACAGCCTGGACTCTCAGGAATACGAAAAGTTCTCAAACGATGATAAAGTGGAAACCGTAAAAGCAATGCGTTCCAAGCGAGCATAAGGACCGAAAAAAAATAAAATTTTTTTCTTTTGTATGTGACCCGGGTGAAAATGTTACGTCTAGTGATTTGTAATTCTAAAATTAAGACCTAGATTTGTTCACTAATAGTAAACTTATCATGTTTAACATTATCGCACGCAAAACACTTTTAGCATATTGTGTTATGTATCCGCAGGCTTCCAATGCATTAAGAGAATGGTATGAAGAAATGGTCAACGCGGAATTTAGTAGTTTTCAGGAATTAAAGGCTGTCTTTGCAAAGGCAAGTTTGGTAGGCGATGATCGGGTGGTGTTTAATATTATGGGGAATCATTACCGGCTGGTGGTGCGGGTTGTATTTGAATACAAAACGATCCAGATCAAATGGTTCGGAAACCATTCGGAATATGATAAGGTCGACGTTAAATCAATAAAATATAAACCGTGAAATAATGGAATTGAAACTGATTAAAAGCGATTCAGAGTACGAGCTGATGCTCGGATGGATCGATGAGCAATTTGATAAAAAGCCAAATCCTGAAAGCAAAGAAGGAAACAACCTGCAAATCGCTTTGCTCTTGATCAAAGCTTATGAAGATGTGCATTATAAAATCCCCTTTCCGGATCCAATTGAGGCCATTAAGCTTAAAATGGAAGAGAAGGGATTAAAAAGTAAAGATTTGGTGGATTGGGTCGGCAGCAAAAGTTATGTTTCAGCCATACTGAACAGAAAGAAACCCCTGACATTGAAACTCGCAAAATTGTTTCATGAAAAGCTAGGCATCCCTGCACAAGTGCTGCTCGGATAGCTGACCGCTAAAACTTCCGGCGCTGATATGGCGTTCCGGCTCCGTCTTCGCAGTAAATTTTCAGGCTGAACAGGAAAATGGCCCAGTTGTAGTTGCAAAACTGGTAGAATTCGGTGAGCTCGCGCCAGTTGAAATGTTTGAGGACGACTGATGTGACGCCATTTTTTTCGCTGAGTTCAAATGAGATGCCTGTACCGACCCACTCCGGATCCGACTCGATACACTCCCACTCAATCCTTTTGTTTTGGGATAATTCTACAATTTTCATCTTGGTGTAATCTTCGTCGCCAAAGCCGAATTCATTGACAAATCCAATTTCCGGCTTCACAACCAGATCCGTTGTCCATACAGCGGCAAGTCCTTCCTGCGTGGTAAGCGCTTCATAAACTTTTGCGACAGGAACTTTGATGTAATTAATGTGCTCAATTTTTTCCATTTTTCATGACAGGTTAATGTTTGCAATCTGCAAAGCTAACCTTTGATTTTCGTTGATTGGTTGGGCATACGGGACAACTCCCGGGGCGAACGGGACAATTATCGGCGTTCTGTTTTGCTGAAAGTGAAGTAACGATATTTGCCTAAAACGGAAATATAAACTGTCAATCTGTACACGCCCCAGGGATATTTGACTTCACTCACGAGTGTTTCCTGGATCATTTTCCCGCCCGAATCTCCCGGCTTTTTCAATATTTCGCTGATAACCCGACCGTCCATTTGCGGAGGGATGGGTAAGCCGTAAATTGCCAGGATCGTTGGGACAATATCCACATTGGAAGTTGGTAAATCTGTGTCTTTCAACCTTTTGAAATCGGGTCCTGCTGCCATTAGCTCGATATGGATCTCATAGGGACTCGATCCGCCGTGCCCTGCGACTCCGGTTGAAAAGTCGGTTCCGGCAAAACCTTTGGCATTCTTCTCATCATTCCAATTTGGGGCTACAAGAATGTCACCGGCCCGCTTATGATTAAAATGAACAGCGTCAAATGAAAAAGTGCCTTCTACCCACCCTTTTAAACTTTTTTCCGTTCTAGCTTTGGTAAAAACAGCGCCAACCCATTCCTGTTTATGAAGTGCCGTGACAATCTTTTCAATTTTTTCAGGATCGTGATCCTTCACATAAACAGAGCCCTCGGCCAGGATCACATCGTCCGATTCCTTGTCTTTTTTTAAACCCTCTTTTATTAAAAAATCACTAAGGTCCTGCTGTCCAACATTTGTTACGAAGCCATGATCAGTCGAGATAATGATGTTGTATTGCTCTTTAAGTCCCCGGCTTTCAATGGCTTCCAAAATTCGGCCAAATTGAGCGTCTACAAATTTAATGGCACTTACGGCCTCTTCCGAGCCTATTCCATGCTCGTGCGCAGCACCGTCCGGATCGGAAAACCAGATTGCGCTTACCAGCGGCGCTTTGATGTCCAGGCTATATTTCAACAATGCGTCCGTAACCCATTTGTGCCTGTTCTGATCTTCTGAACCCTCTTTTGAAACTTCACCCAGATCAGCCAAAACCAGGGATTTCATTGAGTCAGGCAGTATGAGGCCTGGGTTGATGATGGCTCCGCCACTTACTTTGTAATTTTGTAAAAATGCCTGTCCCGTCGTCCCTGAGCTAAAAACCATCATTCTTTCGCCTGCCGACTGAAGCACTTCACCCAGCGTAACAGCGGATAGCAATGGCTCTGAGTTGGCGGCGATGAATTTGGATAAGTCTTTATGTGAAGTCCCAATACTTTTCGTCTTGTTAACTTCCGGAAAGTAGACGGCATTTCCTAAAATTCCGTGCGTTCCGGGGTAAGAGCCCGTTGCATATGAAGCAGAATTCACTCTTGTTACGGTTGGAAAAACGCTGTGATGATGCTTTCCGACGGACGCTTTTTGCCTGAATGCGAACAGGTTAGGCATTTGCTCGCTCGTTATGTAATCTGGCCTTAGCCCATCGAAAAAGACAATGAGCGTTTTGTTCCTGACAGCCAATGATGGTGTGGCTGCGTTATGTTGCCCGAAGGCATGAGTTATTAATAATACAAATGTGCCGACTAAAATGCCTGCTGCTGACCGGATTTTCATAAAATGTCATGGTTATTTGATCTCGGCTGCCACTACTTTGTTTTCCGCACGGTTGATGCCGAAAATAATCTGCTTCTCCTTCGTCCAATGATCCATTGCGACCCCTTGCCCATGTACAGGAGCGGGAAGCGTCCTCACGTGTTCGAGCGTAAATCCCGATTTCGGCAAACGCATCACATACAATTCCGCCTGATCGTGTCCCGTACAATAAAGCAGTCCATCTTTGCCCCAGGCGCCTCCTGAATTGCTTTTTGGCGTAAAAAGATCTACAATTTGCTTCGGGAAAATCCATGATTCGAGCTGCCGCCACTCCGAATCATATTTTACCACCGACGTCCAGCGCACATCCCTGCCTTCACTGGCCTCTTTACCGGCATAATGCGCAAATCCGCCCCACCAAAAACCATCTTTTTGATCAATCCAGGTAAGTGAGCCGTGTTCGGCGATGCCAAAACTATGGTTACCAACGTGTTGCATTGAATTTACATCAAAAATTTCAATGGAACTTGCCATCGGAATTTCAGGATAATTGGTGTTGGCGCAATACAGTTTCCCTTTGATTACCACCCCGCTATTCAAATGCTTAATGCCTTCTTTTGAGCCATCCCACATAGCAATTTGTTTGCCGTCACTTTTGGAATGTTTGGTAATAGAGCTGTTGTTGATCACATAAAAATGGCCTTCATCAACAGCCACGGCCTGTTTTGCCTCGGTCACCTGAAATGAGCGGATCTCTTTTATAGATTGGGAAAAAGAATGTAGCGGAAGAAAGCTGCTGAATGCACACCAAAGTAAGAACGGCACATTGCGTAGGATCATGACGGCTGAGAATATTATTTGACCAATAAAATTAATCAAATAATATTCTGCACAATTTTACCTTAACATTAAACTTCCCAAGCACCCAAATTCAGTGTACTTTTTCTAATGCTGGCGCCTTGTAAGTGTAAACGGTGTATGGAAAAAGGAAGTGCGCAACCAGCTTGGAAACAAGGCTGGCGATCAGAATGGGCACAAAAAGCATGTAATTATCAGCAATAGCGCAGACCAAAAATATGGCGGTAAACGGCGCATGAATGCTGCCACTCAGCACGGCGGCCATGCCTATGACCATGAAATTTACGGCAATTAAATTAAGTCCGAAAAAGTGGTTCAAAACAGTGCAAACGATGAGTCCAAGGAAAGCCCCTATGAATAAACTGGGTGCAAAAACACCGCCATCACCGCCAGCACCGAGTGTGATTGAGGTCGCCAAAGGCTTGAAGATCAGTATTAATAATAAAGATAGTATTGTTGCCATGGCTGTCTCAGGCGTCAGCTTTATGAGATGATTAATCCCTGCATAACCTTCGCCGTACAGACTCGGAAAAAAGAAAACTAGCGTTGAAATCAGCAATGAACCTGCCAGGATCTTGGTGAGATCATTATTTAAAGAACCGAAAAAACGCTTGAAAAACAGCACGCTTTTGGTAAGATAAACCGCGTTAAACCCTGCAATAATCCCCAAAAGCACGAAATAAGGCAATGCATAACTGTTCCAGACGGAGACATTGAAATTGAATATTTGTTTGAAAAAGAAATAACGGGTCAAGATGTAAGAAACCAAAACGGCCGTGATAACGCTGGCGGTGTGAAGCTTGCTTTTTCTTTTGGTAAAAACCTCAAATGCAAACAAAAAACCGGCAACAGGTGCATTAAACAACGCAGTAACGCCAGCAGCCAGCCCGGAACACACCAGGTCCGTCCTGTATTTTTTAAGGTAATTTACCTTGCGACTTGATAATGCGCCTACGGAAGCCGTAGCAACCACAGTGGAAACTTCAATGCCCGTTGAGCCGCCAAAAATGACTGTCAAGAATCCATTGAAATAGTGGGAAGGAACCTTGTAAGCGGGAAGTGTATTGCCGTTTTTATTAATTGTATCCAAAACCTCCTTAATGCCTTTATTGGCCTTATTCCGGAAAAGAAACCGCCGCAGCATATGGATCGTCGTGATGCCGATCAGGGGCAGCACGAAAATAAGGTAAGGGTTTTCATGGATCTTTTCGAGCAAACTTTCTTCGTAATGTTCGGTGATCACTTTGAGCGTGTCCGCGATCAATGCGGAAAAGACGCCCGTAAGTGCGGCTGCAACCAAAACGCCGATGACCCTTTTGCTCTTTTTAACGTGATAAGATTTCTGATCCATGCTACATTAATATAAAAATACAATCCCCTCATTTCCATTTTGGTTCCGCTAAGTGGCACCTATTTGCCTTAACGGGTCGCGGGCCGGACTCGCTCAGGAAAAAAAATTTTTTCGTGTTTTGTCCAATTGTCCGCTTGCGAAGCATTACTGTGATGTAAATCAAGTATTCACTTACAAAACAAAACGAAAATGAGACAGCGAATTAATTTAATGGAGAAAGGTGGCAAAGCGATCAAAGCAATGTTCGGACTGAGTGGTTATCTTGCAAAATCAGAATTGGGACAACCGCTTCTTAATTTGATCTATTACCGCGTTTCGCAGATTAACGGATGTGCTTATTGTCTGGATATGCATTCCAAAGATCTTTTGGCAAAAGGAGAAGATGTGCAGCGGCTGTTGTTGCTGGATGCATGGCGCGAAGCTCCGCTTTACACAGACCGTGAAATGGCGGCGCTTACCTTTGCAGAGGAACTGACAAAAATTCCGGGTGGAGCAGTTTCCAATGAGGTTTTTGAAATTGCCCGAAAAGAGTTCTCGGAAGGAGAGCTGATAGACCTTACGATGGCGATTATCACGATCAATAGTTATAATCGCATTAACATTGCCTTCCGCACGACGGCCGGCTCCTATCAGCCCGGAAAGTTCGAGGTGCATCCATAGGCAAACCAATTTCACAATATCCACCATCAAAACATTTTAAAAAATGCCAGATTTCATGTTATTGTTCCGCCAGCCCAGCTTTGATTACAGCAACTTCACAGCCGAAGAAATGAAGGCGTTCAATAAGAGATGGGCTGATTGGGCTGGCGCAATTGCCGTGCAGGGCAAATTGACGAATCGAGGTTCACGTCTGCCTGAGGAGGGAAAAGTGCTAAAAGCAGGTGGCGTTATTACCGATGGCCCGTTTGTGGAAATCAGGGAACGTCTGGGGGGTTTCGTCATTGTAAAGGCCGATAGCCTGGACGAAGCAACAACCCTGGCGCACGGATGTCCTGCTCTCGATCGGGGTGGCAGCGTGGAGATCCGCCCGATTTATCGCCCAGCCTGATATTTACTTGCCATGGAAAAGGAGTTTTTGAAGCAATTATTTCAACAAGAGTTCACCAAAATGGTGGCTGTGATCAGTAAACTTTACGGATTACAGCACATTGAAACGGCAGAGGATATCGTAAGTGAAACGTTTTTACAGGCGACGGAAACCTGGGAAACGAAGGGTGTCCCGGAAAATCCGCCAGCCTGGCTTTATGCGGTTGCAAAGCAAAAAACGCTTACTTTTTTCAGACGAAATAAAATTTTTAATGAAAAAGTATTGCCCGAAATCATCGGGAATGATGCGGTAAGCGACGATGAAATGCTGAATTTCTCAAACCAAAACATAAAGGACAGTCAGCTGCAAATGCTTTTTGCGGTTTGCAATCCTGCGATCGCAAGTGAAGCGCAGATTGGGCTGGCTTTGCGCATTCTTTGCGGGTTTGGAATTGAAGAAATTGCCGAGGCATTTTTATCCAACAAAGAGACCATTAACAAAAGGCTTTTCCGTGCGAAAGAAAAACTTCGCACGGAAAAGATCAAAATGGAACTCCCGCCTGAGGAAGAAATTTCAAAACGGCTCGATAATGTGCTGCATATCATTTACTTGCTGTTCAGCGAAGGTTATTATTCCAAAACACAAAGTGAAATTTTAAGACAGGATTTTTGTCTTGAAGCCATGCGCTTATGTCTGATGCTGATCGATTACCCCCAGACCAATTTGCCCTCGACGAATGCATTAATGGCACTGATGTGTTTTCACGCGTCACGCTTCCATGCGAGACAAACCAGCGAGAATTCGCAGGTTCTCTACGAAGATCAGCATGAAAGTCTATGGGACCACGCATTAATAAATCAGGGAACGCATTTTCTCGCGCTCTCGGCTCATGGCAATGCATTGAGTGCCTATCATTTGGAAGCCAGGATTGCTTTTTGGCATTGTCAAAAGGATGATAGTGCCGAAAAATGGGAGGAGATTTTGCAGCTATATAATCAGTTGCTGCTTGTTAATTATTCGCCCAGCGTCGCGCTAAACCGCACCTTCGCGCTGTACAAGGCCAATGGCAAAAAAGCTGCGCTTGCGGAGGCGGAAAAACTCAGGCTGGAAAACAATCACTTTTATTTCATTTTGCTCGGAGAGCTATACAAAGATCTAGACAACGAAAAGGCCCGAATGAACCTTGAAAAAGCATTTTCCCTGGCAAAAACGCAAACAGAGCGGCTTGGGATAAGAGAGAAGATTGACGCGTTGTCAGTTTAGCAAAGGGTTATTAGGTTTCATCCTGCCATCAGCCGGGAAATAAATGGATCTCCCCGAACAATCATTGCGGTTTGTTAGGTAATCTAACAAACGTTATATTTGATTGTTAACACACTATTATAAATGAATGCTTTTCATCTGAGAATGCTCCTGGCTGCCAGAAGACAGCTTTTGCGGGATATGTCTAAGCAAATGTCCCAGGATCAAATTGACCGACTGCTGGATCAGATTGCAGTTTTGGTCAAACTTATAGAGCAGTTGGAAAAGAAGTGAAGTCGACGTTTTTAATAAATCGTAATTGGTATGGAGGTTGACGAAAAGACTGAGTTAAGTAAAAAAATTGAAGCATTACTAGCTGAGGGTGATGCTGCCATTGCGGACGCCCGCTCGTACTTGATCAGCCAGGGTGAATTAGTGGACTTGTCTGAGTGGGTTACCGTTAAAGAATATTGTCTGCGGTTTGGGATCAAGAATGTGGAGACAGTACTCAACTGGATCAGCAGAGGCATTGTACCTAAGGAAAACATTATGGTCGTTGAAGAATTTAACAATACGAAACTAATCAAGGCGATTCCCTACTCTGTGCGTAGCGCAAAGGTTTCCTAAATGCACACAAGTTCCGATCCATTAAATCCTTCCTCTCATCGCGATCGCTATTCAGCTTTGGTACAGATCTTTCAGCAGACCCATCATATGTACATTAATATCCCATTGGTTGGCGACGGGCGTTTGCGAGTAGGGCAATAACGGCATATACGTGGCGGGGCCGAACTCTGTTGTAACTGTAAGCGGCGTGTTTTTCGCATTGTGTACAGCAACCACCTGATCCCACCATTGCAAATGTTTTTCCAAGGTTTCTGCCCACTCCGGGGCGCGCGGATCATTCACTTGCGGACCTTCCGGGTGTCCTACCCTGCTGTGAATATGGTCTGTATGGGCTATGGCCAGTGCAATTTCCTCGGCCTGATCTTCCAGCAATGATTCATGCACATTACACCAATGCGATATGTCCAGCGTGATGCGCAGGTTTGAAATTCGTGTGAGATACTGATGGGTAACGTGCGCAGCATATAAGCTTTTCCCGCGATGCGTTTCATGAATAATGCGAATGCCCGATTCCGCAGCAAGCGCCGCAGCTAGATCAAAAAGCCGCTTGTTATGGTCAAAACTAAAATAATCTTTTCCCGTCTGACAATTGATAAACACCGGCTTGGCCGCAATCAGATTTCTGAGGTATTTCTCGTAATTGGCGGCATGCAAATTAATATCCCGCTCAAACGACTGCCAATATTGACCGATCAGTTCCAGACCATGCTTCGCCAGTGCTTCCAGAATTTCGTCTGTTTCTTTTTTTTCAAAAGGCAGCGCCATTTCCACACCGTCGTAACCTGCGGATTTTACATTGTTACAAAAAGTGTCAAATGGAAGCGTGTTGCCCCATTGGGGCGCATAAAACTTGATTTTCATGTCTTGATCGTGGTGGATTCCTTGGAAAAAGACCAGCACAATCCGCAATCTACCGCCCTTGAGTCAGTCCAGCCATATTTTTAATATATTTAGGATGACATAGACCCGGAAGCGACAAATGAGAGACCTGATAAAAATAAATGCCCTTTCTAAACAACCCAAATACCAGCAGATAACGAATGAGGTGATTGCTTCCATCGAAAAAGGCACATTGAATCACGGACAGCAATTACCGTCGATCAGCGAACTGTCCAGCTGGCAAAACGTGGCGAAAGTAACAGTTGCGAAGGCTTACGAAGACCTGAGAAAAAGAGGTGTGATCCAGGCAAAACATGGCAAAGGGTTTTATGTGGCCAACACGGCGGTAAGAAGCGCGCTCAATGTTTTCCTGCTCTTTGATACATTAAACGCTTATAAGGAAACCTTATATTTTGCCCTCAAATCCCGGCTTCCGGAAGGAACGCAGCTCAGCTTATTTTTCCATCATTACGACCGCAAGTTGTTCGACGACCTGATTGCCAACAACTTGAATAACTATAATTATTTTGTGATCATGCCTCACTTCAATGAGAATGTCTCTGCCACATTGAACCGTATCCCAAAGGACAGGCTCGTGATCATTGACAAGGCTGCGGAAGATGTTTCGGGTGAATATGCGGCAGTGTACCAGGATTTTGAAAATGATATTTATTCGGCGCTGGAATCAGGTCTGGATCTACTAAAAAAATATAAAAAACTTACGTTGGTGCTTGCAAAGGGCCAATTTCAGTTTGTTCCCGACGGCATTATTTCTGGCTTTAAACGCTTTTGCAAGGAAGCGAAAATGGATTGCCAGATCGCGGATAAGTTTAGCACCGGCATTGTCAGAAAACAAGAAGCTTACCTGCTTTTTGCAGATCGTGACCTGATTGATTTTGTGAAACATGTGCGTCATGAAGACTTGCTTTTAGGAGAAGAAATTGGATTGATCTCCTATGACGATACGCCTATGAAAGAGATTCTCGAAGGCGGAATCACTGTTATCTCCACCGATTTCGAACAAATGGGCCAGACACTCAGCAAAATCATTGATCAGAAACTAACAACAAAAACCGCAAACCCGTCCAGCCTCATTCGTCGCAAGTCGCTGTAAATTCTGCTGCTGCAAATGCTTCACAAAACAAAAAACAATATATTTGTTAAATAGTAGAGTGCAGTAGAGATAAAGCTGATATCATCATTTATATGACTTTATGAGGATTTATAAATTTGCGGTTCTCGGAACCGGCTTTTGGTCGGGATATCAGCTTGCGGGATGGAATGAGCTAAACAATGTAAAACCGATTGCATTCTATAACCGCAGCCTGGACAAAGCCAAAGCCCTGGCCGCGAAGCACGAGGTCGGGTTTGTTTACGACAATGTGGATGCGCTTCTCGATCAGCATGCTGCTGAACTGGATTTTGTGGATATCGTAACCGACGTAAACACCCACGCACTTTTCACCGAAAAGGCCGCTTCACGAGGCCTGAATGTGATTTGCCAGAAACCAATGTCGCCGAGCTGGGAAACATCGCTGGCTATGGTCGAGACTTGCAAATCGGCTAATGTGCAGTTTTATATTCATGAAAATTTTCGTTTCCAGGCACCGATCAGAAAGTTGAAGGAAATATTGGATTACGGTGTGATAGGCAAAATATTCAAAGCCAATGTTGCTTTTTGCTCCGGATTCCCGGTGTTTGATAACCAACCCTTTTTAAAAGATCTCGAAGAATTTATCATTACCGACATTGGCTCCCATGTGCTCGACATTTCCAGATATTTGTTCGGCGAGGCCGCATCATTGTATTGTCACACGGCGCGGATTAACCCCGCTATCCGGGGCGAAGATGTTGCTAATGTGCTCCTGCGGATGAAAAACGGCGTTTCTTGCTTTGTTGAAATGTCCTATGCCACCATTGCCGAGCAGGAATCTTTTCCGCAAACGCTGATCACCGTGGAAGGAGATAAAGGCATGATCCAGTTGCTGCACAATTATGTGATCAAGATCACAACCCGCAAAGGCACGGTGATCACGACAGCCGACCCGAAACCTTATCCATGGATGGATCCCGCATATGCGGTGGTGCATTCCTCCATTGTGGACTGTAACCGCAACATTCTGGATAGCATTATGGGGAAAAAAACTGCGGAAACCACCGGGAAAGACAATCTGGAAACGATGCGGCTTGTGCAGGCCGCTTACCAGTCTGCCCGGGAAAATATAGTTATCAACTTTTAACTGCTCACCTTATGCTGCTTCACGCCGGTCCTGTTCAAGCTGATTATGCGGAGGGAAACCTTCGCTACATCCGCATTGGAAATCAGGAAGTTGTACGAATGATTTACTTCGCTATCCGTGATCGCAACTGGAACACATTACTGGCTGAGATCAGCGCCGAAGAAGTCAAACACAATGCGGATTCGTTCTCGATAAAGTTTACAGGCAAGGTTCGGGAAGACGGTTTTCAATTTAAGTGGAAAGTGAAAATCATCGGCTCGGCCGACGGAAGCATTCATTTCAGCATTCATGGCCAGGCCGGAAACACCTTTTTGAGCAACCGTGCAGGACTATGTGTGTTGCATGCCACCGACAAATTTGCCGGGACACCTTGCTGCATTGAGCATCCTGACGGCTATTTTTCGCATAAATATTTCCCCGTAACAATTAGTCCGCACCAGCCGTTTCTGAACATTCGCGCTATGGAATGGCCTGTGGGCAAAACAACCAGGGCAAGGCTGGATTTTGACGGTGATATTTTTGAAACCGAGGATCAGCGAAATTGGTCTGACGCTTCATACAAAACTTACTACACGCCGCTCGAACTGCCTTTCCCCAGATTGATAGAAACGGGAACACTGATAGATCAATCGGTCAAACTGACTGTAACGGATGCATTTACTGCGCAGGAAAATGATTTTGATACGGTTAGGATTCATCGAAACAATGCTTACACCGGATTTCCGGATATTGGTTTACGGCTGGCTTCAAATATCAGCGATAGCGAATTGGAATTTGTCAAAAGCTTAACAATCAGTCATTTAAGAAAAGCCATTTCGCTTTCATCGAAGCATTGGCATGAAGAGTTGCTACAAGCTTTGGAACATTGCCGTTATTGCGAAACCACCTTGGAACTGGTCGTTTTCTGTAATTCCAGCAATATCGATATTTCAGCGTTTTTAGATCTGGTTAATGTGCATGCGCATATTCTGAAATCGATCATCTTCTTCGACGAAACTTCCAAAATGACGAGCTCCGATCTCATTGCTCATGTAGTCTCAAAGATTCGGGAGCAAATGCCAAACGTCGAATTGGGAGGCGGAACAGATGGACATTTTGCCGACATTAACCGTAATAGGATTGATTCTACAACACTTGATTTTATATCATTTTCACTCACTCCGCTTGCGCATTTGAAAGATGATCGAACGATGATCGACAATATGCAGGCGCAATTTGATATGATAAAAGGCGCTGAGGAAATCGCTCCGGGGAAAAGATTGCATGTTTCCCCCATAACCCTGAAACCACGGTCCAACGCCGTGGAAGCCGATAACGAATCGGTTGAGAATAATTATGACACCCGGCAAACGTCCGATTTAGCTGCTGGCTGGACATTGGGAAGCCTTAAATACCTGACAGAAGCTGGTGCCAACTCCATCACTTATTTTGAAACCAATGGTTTCGGCGGCATTATCAGTGATGGTAATATTTATCCGGTGGGTAAACTTTTACAATTCATTTTAAACTGGAAGCCGGCTGAAATTGAAGCTACTTCATCGGACTTACCACTAAATGTCTCTTCACTGCTCATGCACCGGTCCGACAGAAATGAAAGCTGCCTGATCATTGCCAATCATACAAATGAAAAGCAGACAGTTATCCTGGAACCTAATAGTGAACTGAGATACCCAAAAATTATATTTACCCTAAATAATAACACGGACAGCGTCCTTGAAGGCAACATGTTGACATTAGCGCCGATGGGCGTGGTGGCATTGTAGGAAATTCATTGTTTCAAGGCAACAGGATTATTTCTAATTTGCCTGAAATCAATAAGAATTGACTTCCTAGCCCAACCAAAATGATTGCTATTCGCCTTATCAAACGCATTTCCGTCTCATTGCTGGCTTTGATGCCGCTCATCTTTAATTCCGTTTCCGCGCAAACCAGCAAATCTGATAAACCCAATATCATTGTTTTCCTGGTCGACGACATGGGTTGGCAGGATACTTCGGTTCCTTTTTGGACTCAGCAGACGCCATTTAATAAGCGCTATCGCACACCAAGTATGGAGCGCATGGCCAGGGAGGGCATGAAATTCACGAACGCCTACGCGATGCCTGTGTGTACGCCTTCACGAGTGAGCCTGCTTACGGGTGCTAACGCGGCCCGCACACACGTGACACATTGGACTTCACCGGATAAGGACAAAAACACCGATCATGAAGATCCGACTGTAAAGCCGGTAGACTGGAATATTAATGGTTTTAGTCCTGTTGCGAACGTTGCGCATACTTTTCACGGAACGCCTTTACCAGCCATTTTGAAACAAAGCGGCTATTACACCATTCACAGCGGTAAAGCACATTTCGGTTCCACGGGCACGCCGGGTTCGGATCCGAAAAATATGGGATTTGACATCAACATTGCAGGGAGCTCTATTGGCCATCCCGCGAGTTATCTTGGCGAAAAAAACTATGATAATGTTGTTAATGGAAAGTCCAATCGTAATGCTGTGCCTGGCCTGGAAGCCTATCACGGAACTGATGTTTTCCTGACCGATGCCATTACGACCGAGGCTTTGAAGGCCATGGAAAAGCCTCTTGCCGATAAAAAGCCTTTCTTTCTTTACCTGGCACATTACGCCATCCATATTCCGTTGAATGCCGACAAGCGCTATCTGGACAAATATTTAAAAACCGGCCTGGACAGCACAGAGGCAAAATATGCGGCGCTGGTCGAAGGCATGGATAAAAGCCTCGGCGACGTGCTGGATTTTCTTGATGCACGCAAGATCGCTGATAATACGATCATCCTTTTCATGTCGGACAATGGCGGGCTGAGCACTATTCCTTCACGTAGCGGACAAGCGTGGACGCATAATTTGCCATTAAAAGCCGGTAAAGGGTCTGTTTATGAAGGCGGAATCCGCGAGCCGATGCTGGTGCGCTGGCCAAAAGTCGTAAAGCCCAATTCCGTGGCCGATCAGTATGTGATAATAGAAGATTTTTTTCCGACAATCCTGGACGTGGCAGGCATCAAAAACCCTAAACTGGTTCAGCAAACCGATGGAAAAAGCTTTCTCCCCTTACTCAAAAATCCTGCATTAAAAGACGCGGACCGTGAGCTCGTCTGGCACCATCCCAACCGCTGGATTGCTGCGGAAGGGCCTAATATTCACTATGCCAGCGCTTTTCGAAAAGGAGATTGGAAATTGATTTATAATTACCGGGAAGGAAAGCTGGAATTATATGATCTTAAGAACGACATTGGAGAGGAAAATGATCTCGCCAATTCCCGTGTTGAAAAAGTGAAGGAACTCGCGGTGCTTTTTTCAAAACAATTAAAACAAATGAATGCCCAGTGGCCGGTTTTCAAAAGCAGCGGAGCGGAAGTTCCCCTACCCGATGTTATCGCGGCCAAACTTTAATTTTTTACTGACAAAATCATAAAGCGCTCGTAATATTTGTGCCTGGTCTCATCCTGAAATTCCTGGATCGTGAACGCATTCCTTTTTTTCATGATAAGATACACTGATAGAAATAGCCGGGATTGATTTTTATATTAATATTCTTAACAAAAACTACCTGATAACCTGATATGAGAATCGCCACTTATAATGTCAATGGAATCAATGGCCGGTTGCCTGTGCTGCTGCGCTGGCTTGAAATGACGAAACCGGACATCGTTTGTTTGCAGGAATTAAAAGCACCGCAGGAGAAATTCCCGGAAAAAGCGATTTCGGATGCAGGTTATAATGCGATCTGGCATGGGCAAAAAAGTTGGAACGGTGTAGCGATCCTGGCGCGGGGCATGGAGCTTAAAGAAGTGAGAAGGACACTTCCGGGCGACGACGAGGATGTTCATAGCCGTTACATTGAGGCTATTATCAATGGAATGCTGATCGGCTGCCTGTATCTGCCGAATGGCAATCCGGCTCCGGGACCGAAATTAGAATACAAGCTGCGCTGGTTTGAACGGTTTACCGCACACGCCGCTGAGCTGCTGGCGTATGACGTGCCCGTTGTCCTGGCAGGCGATTACAATGTAATGCCCACAGAGCTGGATGTTTACAAACCCGAGCGCTGGGTAGACGATGCACTTTTTCGTCCTGAAGTGCGCGCTGCATTTAAAAATATTGTAGACCAGGGCTGGACCGACGCGATCAGAAAATTGCACCCAAATGAAACGATTTACACATTCTGGGACTATTTCAGGAATGCCTACGGACGCAATGCGGGCCTTCGGATCGATCACTTTTTACTGAGTCCGCACATTGACGCACGACTTCTTGCGGCCGGCGTGGACAAGGAAGTTCGCGGCTGGGAAAAATCAAGTGACCATGCACCGACCTGGATAGAAATCGCCGATCCGGAAGAATAAAATTTCAACCGCTTACTAATCCTGACCTGCCTGTAAATAAGTAAGAAATTCGCCGCGCGCGTGATTGCTTATTTTGCTTGCATGAAAACGATAACACTAATTAACTGGGTGGCTGTCAGCGTATATGCGATTGGTATTCTGTGGACGCTGCTCATTTCAAAAACGCAAACGGACCGCGGAATGGCCCAGGGCATGTTGATGATGCTTTACATCCCGCTGGCCTTTTTGGCGTTGCTCAATTATTTGCCTTATAAAACAACGAAGATCATTGCGCTGGTTATCAATATTTACCCGTTGGTCATGGGCGTTTTTTACCTTGGCCTAGGCCGTGTGATCACGCAATATCAGACCAAAAGCTATGATCAGGAGTTGAATGAAAAGGCAAATGGCACCTATTACTTTCCAGATCCATTGCGGCGAAATCTGGCTGCCGCCATTGCCAGCGGGGATATGGAACAATTAAGAGCCGGACTTGAACAGCCAGTTCCGAACCTAAATGCAAGCGGGGAAGATCATGTAACATTGCTGGACTTTGCCGCCATGCAAGCCAAGAAAAACCCAAAGGAAAAAGTGCTGGAATCCCTTCAACTTTTGTTGGATAAAGGCGCAAAGATTGAAACAGACGATACATTACGTACAGCAACCCATTTCAATATTCTCGAAGACGATCCTGCGTTTCTTGAATTTTTCCTTAAAAACGGAGCGGATGCGAATGCGGTTGAAGCAGAACGGAAGTATCCGGTCCTTTTTAAAGCCATTTATCTGGATGTGAATGACCCTTTCAAAATCAAAAAGGTGAGCTTGCTGCTCGAACACGGCGCTAACGCCAATGCTTTTTCTCCAAAATATGACGATCAGGTGATTGTTTGTTCAGTGCTGTGCGCCGCGGCTGGCTCGGAAATGTGGGAAGTCTGCAATCTGCTGCTCAATCATGGCGCTAAGCCGGATTATCAAACCGCTGGCGGCTGGGATATTCGGAAGGCGGTTGCTTACCAGGACAAGCAGTTCAACAGCTGGGGAAAAACGCCGCCCCTGGAATTTACATCGCTGAAAGAACGGCTGAACGCTTTGCAATGAGTTTAAAAAGTAAAAACCCGGACTTGTCCGGGTTTCGCTTTTAGTAAGTAAGACTTTTCAGGTAAGCCATCGTCTGCGGCACCTGGGTTGCATAGCTCGGACTTTCATCCTCAATATAGTAATGCTCGATGGAGGACTTCTTCGCGGCTTTCAAGATCGCCGGAATATCAAGTTGCCCGGTTCCCAGTGCAACGTCATTTTCAACCGGCGTTCCGCCTGACATATTTCCGGCCACTCCTTTTTTAAGATCCTTCATGTGCATTAATTTGAAGCGTTTTGGATATTTCGAAATCAATGCTGCGGGATCTGCGCCAGGAAAAAACGTCCATAGCAAGTCAATTTCAAAGCTCACATATTTAGGGTCTGTTTTCTGGATAATGTAATCCATTAATGTCCCGTCTTCATGTTTTTCAAACTCATAACCATGATTGTGATAGCAGAATGTAAGGCCGAATTCGTCCTTTAACTGTTTGCCGATCTTATTAAAATCAGCAACCGTTTTTTCAGCCATTTCCAATGTAAAAGGCCCCTTGTGCGGAATCCAGGCAACTCTTACAAATTTAGCCCCCAAAGCTTTTGCGTTTTCACCAACCTCTTTTGTTTTGTCCAGCGCATCCGGATATTGCACGCCGAAAGAAGAACATTTCATGCCGCGCTCATCTAGAAGCTTCCGCAGTTCAGCAGCGGTTTTGCCGAATAAGCTTGAAAATTCCATGTCTTTAATGCCCAGCTTTTGCAGCGTATCCAATGTAGCAGCCGGATCTTTGGCCAGGCTTTTGCGGAAAGTATAGGAAACCATTCCCGGTGTTTCAGGAAAAAGCGGTTTTGTTTTCTGTGCAAAAAGCGGATTAACCCCCAATGCAAAAACGAAGGACGCAATCAGAATTTTTTTGATTTTCATTTTATAATCATTTGTTAAATAATGCTTTGATAAATTATACAATCACATCCCAGCCCTTCGCATACTCCCGCGACCACAACTTCGTCGCTTCCTTATCATTGAGAATGTGCCCGTTTGCAGGATCGCATTTCAGGGCGCGGCCTACGCGATAAGCAATGTTGCCAAGCTGCGGGAGTAAAGTGGATTTGTGGCCTTCCAGAATGGGGGCATTGATCTTTTCTTTTTCCCGGATCGCTTCGACGAAATTCACAAGATGCAGTCCATCAAGCTTTTCCAACGGGCTTACGGTGTTGGTGGCGTCAAAGGGCGTGTCGTCTTTCACCTCGGAGACCAGCTTATTGGCTCCGTCGAAAATCTGGTAACTGTTGGCGCCGGGATAAACGATCGTTCCTTTGTCACCATAAAAAATAACTCCGCGGGCGCTATCCTCCGAATTGTAACCATTGCAGCTTCTTCCTTCCCATGTGCAGCCAGTGTTATTGGGAAAATTGTAAGTAATCGTTTGCGTGTCAGGCGTTTCCCAGTCATCCTGAAAATGGAATCGCCCGCCAGCAGATACCACTTGTGTAGGATAGTCGACGTTTAGTCCCCAGCGGATCACATCCAGCTCATGCGTGCCGTTGTTCAATGCTTCGCCAGTTCCCCAGTTCCAGAACCAGTGCCAGTTGTAATGCACAAGGTTATCCTTAAACTCTCGGCGTGGCGCGGGACCTTGCCAAAGATCAAAATCCAGATTCTGCGGAACGGAGGTGACGACCCCTTTTCCAATGGATTTGCGGTTGTTGACATACCAGCCTCTGGCAAAATACACCCGCCCGATCGCCCCGCCGTGCAGCTTGGCGATCATATCTTTCACGTTGCTGAATGTCCTGCGTTGGCTGCCCATTTGTACGAGCTTCTTGTATTTGTTGGTTGCTTCTACGAGCAACTCCCCTTCCCTGGGGTTGTGGCTGCAAGGTTTTTCCACATACACGTGCTTTCCCGCTTGCAAACCCATAATTGCAGCAGGCGCGTGCCAGTGATCGGGCGCAGCAATAGCCATTCCATCGAAGTCTTTCTTTTCGAGCATTTTGCGGATATCGCTGAAACCCTGCGGCTTCTTACCAGTCAGTTTTTCAACTTGTGCAATGGTTTTCGCAAGCACAGTCGCATCCGGATCGCAGATATAGCCGATCTCCACATTAGGGATCGAGGCAAAAGTTTTGGTAAGAAATGCCCCTCGGCTGTTCGTGCCCATAACGCCCAGCACAACCTTATCATTAGGCTGACCATTGAAAGCAAAAAGATTTGAGGTGGTGAGTGCGCCGGCTCCGACAAGGCCTGTCTTAATGAATTCGCGACGGTTCTGCATAAGATATGTCTGGAAGTTTTCTTTAAGAAAGACGAAGATTTTCGATTCATACCCTACAAGCGGGCAGCTGTCCGTGTTAGCACGCCGGTTGTCCGAAAGCGAACATATTTTTAGCACTCATTTATTCGAAAATATTCCTTAGGAACCTCAGAAAGGGCTTTTCAAAAAATGGCACGACATTTGATCGACATTATCGTATCAAATAACAACTTGCTATGAAACGAACTTTTCTGGGGGAGTTTGAAGAAGTGATTTTACTCACCGTCGCCATCCTGGGCGAAGAAGCATACGCCGTAACCGTCACACAGGAATTGGAACAAAAAACGGGCCGCGTTGTGGGGTTCAGCTCCGTACATACCACATTGCAGCGGCTCGAAGAAAAACATTATCTATCCTCATCCATGGGCGGTGCAACAGCCGAGCGCGGCGGTCGCAGAAAGCGCTTTTTTACTGTAACTGCATTGGGACGCAAGGCATTAATGGAAGTGAAGCAGGTTCGCGAAGAGCTTTGGAATGCATTGCCGCCGCAGACATTGCAATTAATGGGCATATAATGAGCCAAAACCCTCCCAAGTTCGCCAAACCGCCCCGATGGGCCTCCACCCTCCTACGCTGGTGGGCCGACCCCAACACGGCCGAAGAAGTGGAAGGCGATTTGCTGGAAATGTTCGCTTATTGGCAGCAAACTGCTGGTTCAAAGCGGGCAAAATGGCGTTACGCATTGAGCGTGTTGAAGTTATTAAGGCCATTTACCCGGAAAAAGAAATCCTACGACTATCCGAAAACTTATCTATTCAGCCATATTATGATACAAAACTATTTCAAAATTGCCTTACGCAACATCCTGAAACACAAAGGATATGCTGCGATCAACATCGGTGGATTGTCCGTGGGAATGGCCGTTGCAATGCTCATCGGTCTCTGGGTTTACGACGAAGTGTCTTTTGATAAATATCACAAAAATCACGACCGTATAGTGCAACTGTTCCAATTCGTGACATTCGAGGTCGAAAAATCGACTTATGATGTGATGCCGATTCCGCTGGCAGGCGAGCTTCGTACCAAATATCCTGATTTCAAATCGGTGGTTATGTCGAAGCGCCTGAGTCAGGTTCTCGCGGCAGGCGATAATAAGTTTGCGAAAACAGGCAGTTCCGTTGAACCTGACTTTTTGGAAATGATGTCTGTCAACATGCTCGCCGGAACGCGCAACGGGCTGGACGATGCAAACGCTATTTTACTTTCCGAATCACTGGCCAAGGCACTTTTCGGAGACGCGGATCCACTTAATCAGCTTGTGAAAATTGATAATAAGGTTAATGTAAAGGTCACAGGTGTTTATGAGGATTTTCCAAACAACAGCACATTTAAAGAAACGCTGTATATCACGCCCTGGGAGTTGCTTCTCAATAATGATCCTTATGCCAAATCCATTGAAAATGATTGGGATAGCAACAGTTACCAGATTTACGCGCAGCTGAAAGATGGCGCCGACCCTGAACAGGTTTCGGCCAAAATCAGGGAAATCAGAACAAAAATGGATGACCCACCGCGTTACAAACCTGAATTTTTCCTGCATCCCATGAACAAATGGCACTTGTACGGCGACTTCAAAAACGGCGTAAATACGGGCGGATTAATTCAGTTTGTCTGGCTGTTTGGCATCATCGGCGTGTTCGTTTTGCTGCTGGCCTGCATCAATTTTATGAATCTAAGCACAGCAAGGTCAGAGAAACGCGCCAAAGAAGTGGGCATCCGAAAAGCGATCGGTTCGCTCAGAGGACAGCTGATCAGTCAGTTTTTCAGCGAATCGCTGCTGGTTGTACTTTTTGCATTCGTTCTCTCTGTGTTTCTGGCAGCGGCTGCATTACCTTTTTTCAATGAAGTTGCGCAGAAGCAAATGTCCATTTTATGGTTGAATCCTTATTTTTGGTTGCTGGGACTTGGTTTCAGTTTGGTAACCGGCATTATTGCAGGCAGTTATCCCGCGATCTATTTATCCTCTTTCCAACCATTAAAAGTCCTCAAAGGCAGATTTTCGGCCGGACGCTTCGCTGCGATTCCGCGTAAAGTGCTCGTTGTAATGCAGTTTACAGTTTCGGTTACGCTCATTATCGGCACTATCATCATTTTCAGACAGATTCAGTTTGCCAAAAATCGCCCTGTCGGATACAGCAAAAACGGGCTGATCGAAGTTAAAATGAACACGCCTGAGCTTTTGCAACATTATGAGGCACTGCGGCTAGATCTGCTCAACACCGGCGCGGTGAAGGAAATGGCCCAGTCTTCCGGCGTAATTACCACTCAGGATGGCGGCACTACGGATATTTCCTGGGAAGGAAAAAGTCCTGACACGCAACCGCTGGTCATGCACAATTCCGTCACGCATGATTACGGCAAAACCATTGGCTGGCAAATATTGCAGGGCCGCGATTTTTCAAGAACATTCTCAACGGATTCCTCAGCCATGATCCTGAACGAATCGGCCGCAAAATTGATGAACCTGAAAAAACCGCTCGATTCTTTTGTAAGGGCCAGCGGCAGGCAATATAAGATCATCGGTGTGGTAAAGGATATGATAAAAGAGAATCCCTTCTCGCCTGTGAGTCCGTCATTTTTTGTCGTCAATTATCGGAACATTTCGGTCATTAACATCAGACTTACGCCGGATATCAGCGCAAGCGAGGCAATTGGAAAGGTTGAAAGTGTATTTAAAAAATATAATCCGGGCAGTCCTTTTACTTACAGTTTTGCCGACGAGGAATATTCTAAAAAGTTTGGAACCGAAGAGCGGATCGGCAAGCTGGCCAGTTTTTTCGCGATACTTGCGATCTTCATTTCCTGTCTCGGACTATTCGGTCTGGCATCGTTCGTAGCTGAGCAGCGCACCAAAGAAATCGGCATCCGCAAAGTGCTGGGCGCATCGGTTGCCAATCTGTGGGGCATGCTTTCGAAGGATTTTGTGCTGCTGGTTATCATTTCCTGTCTCGTTTCCATCCCCATTTCCTGGTATGTCATGAGCGACTGGTTGAAAAACTATAAATATCATACAGAAATTTCCTGGTGGATATTTGCATTAACCGGGCTCGGCGCTTTGGGAATAACGTTGCTTACAGTGAGTTACCAGGCCATTAAAGCCGCACTTTTGGATCCCGTAAAGAGTTTAAGAAGTGAATAAAGGCACGTGAATCGTGCCTTTATCTAAGTCAAAATGGGTTTCACAACTTTGCCGTGCACGTCGGTGAGGCGATAGCGGCGGCCCTGGTGTTTGAAGATCAGCTGCTCGTGGTCAAGGCCCAGCAAATGCATCACAGTTGCCTGAAAATCATGCACATGCACAGGGTCTTTAACCACATTATAACCGAATTCGTCGGTTTCTCCAAAAACAAAACCTTTTTTAACGCCCGCTCCTGCCATCCAGATCGTAAAGCTTCTCGGATGGTGGTCGCGGCCGTAATTGTCTTTGGTAAGCTTGCCCTGCGAATAGGCCCCGCGTCCGAATTCTCCTCCCCAAACCACCAGCGTTTCATCCAGTAACCCCCTTTGTTTCAAATCCTTAATCAATGCAGCAGAAGCCTGATCCACGCTTTTTGCCATGGTTTTAATGTCATTCGGCAAATTACCGTGCTGGTCCCAACCCTGGTGATAAAGCTGTACGAACTTTACGTCCTTTTCAATTAGCTTGCGCGCCAGCAGGCAGTTGGCGGCAAATGTTCCGGGCTTGCGCGATTCTTCGCCATAAAGGTCAAAAATGTAATCCGGCTCTTTGGAAATGTCCATCGTTTCGGGAACGGCGGTTTGCATGCGGTAAGCCATTTCGTATTGCGCCATCCGGTAATTCACCTCAGGGTCCAGGATTTTTTCAAACTGCGCTTGCTGCAATTTCACCAGCGAATTCAGCATTCTCCTGCGGCTTGTTTTGTCAATGCCCTCGGGATTATTGAGATAAAAAACCGGGTCCGGCCCGGAGCGAAAAACGACGCCCTGGTGCACAGATGGCAGAAAACCATTGCTCCATAACTTGGCATAAAGCGGCTGGTCCCCGGCGCGGCCTTTGGAAAGCAACACCACAAAGGAAGGCATGTTCTGGTTGTCGGAACCAAGCCCGTAACTGATCCACGATCCCCACGAAGGACGTCCGCCCTGCTGGCTTCCGGTTTGGAAGAATGTTACCGCAGGATCGTGGTTAATGGCTTCGGTATGCATGGAGCGGATGAAGGTCACATCATCCACAATGCTGGACGTGTAAGGCATCAACTCACTGATCATCATATCATTGGCTCCGTATTTGGCAAATTTATATTTGGATGCTGCCAGCGGAAAGCTGCTTTGTCCGGCCGTCATACCCGTCAGCCTTTGCCCTTTCCGCACCGATTCGGGCAGATCCTGGCCCCACATTTGTTCCAATTTGGGCTTATAGTCAAACAGTTCGAGCTGCGAAGGTGCGCCGCTTTGGAACAGATAAATAATCCGCTTCGCTTTGGGCGCAAAGTGTGGCTTACCCAATGGCAATGAAGCGCCTTCCGGCGTTCCGGAAGCAATCTTCTTCGCCATCGAATCATCCGCATTCAATAGGGAAGCCATGGCAGCCGCTCCCAATCCAAGGCTCGTTTTTGACAAGAAATTTCGTCGGCTTAACTGCTCGTGCACATGGTTTTCAAGTTCTCTGTAAAAGCTCATAACTGTTTCTTTATCGCTTGATCAAAAATTCGTCAAAGTTCATGACCGTACTGGCCACGATTGTTCCCGCAGCAACCTGCGCAGGATCCAGCATTTTGTCCACAGGATATTCCCCGGTAGATAGCACTTCCTTCACACGCTTCGGATTTTTGCTGAAATCCGAATATTCCTCTTCATAAAGTTCTTTCAAAATGGACATCTCCTTCTTGCTTGGCGGCCTGCTCGTGAGTGCCGTGAAAGCATAGGAAAGTTGTTCATCCAGCGTCTTGCCTTTTTTCAGCATTTGCTGCGCCAGCACGCGCGAGGCCTCTACAAACTGCGGATCATTCATGACAACCAATGCTTGGAGTGGCGTGCTCGTTTTCTGTCTTTTAGTAATACAAAAATGCCTTTCCGCTGCATCGAAATTCAGCATCATCGGCGGCGGCGAGCTGCGTTTCCAGACTGTATACAAGCTGCGCCTGTACAAACTATCGCCGTGCTGCTGCTTGTAAACGACTTCATTTCTGGTGGCTAATGCTTCCCAAAGGCCGTTTGGCTGATATGGATATGCGCTTTTGCCCCCTATTCTTGGCGTGAGCAAACTACTGGAAGCCAGTGCATTGTCCCTGATCTGCTCCGCGCTCATTCGGTAACTCGGGCCGCGGGCATACAGTCTGTTATCCGGATCACTCTCGCGCATTTCGGGATTTCCGTTGGACGACTGCCTGTAAGTGGCCGAGGTCACGATCAATTTCTGCATGGCCTTTACATTCCAATTCGATTGACGGAAAGTGGCCGCGAGATAATCAAGCAGTTGCGGATGCGTAGGCAGTTCACCCTGGTTACCGAAGTCATCGCTGGACACCACAAGACCTTTGCCAAAATACATCATCCAGAAACGGTTCACGGTTACGCGGGTAAAAAGCGGATGGTCTTCATGTAGCAGCCATTTGGCCAATCCCAGCCTGTTTTTAGGAAAACTCTTAGGTATTTTAAAGAAACTATCAGGCGTATCCGGGTTAACCGGCTTGCCCGGCGCATCGTAAGCGCCGCGATTGAGAATGAACGCTTTCCGCGGAAACTTGCGCTCCTTCATCACCATCACGTCAATTTCCTTATCCAAAATTTCCGTCTCCTCCCCGATCAGCTTCCTGCTTTCGGCCAGGTGTTTTGTGAATTCCGGATCAACATTATTGAAATAATATTCCTTTAAAGCCGCCAACTGAGCTGGCTTACGCGTCGCTGCGGGTGTTTTTATGGCTGTTATCAATTCATTTTTCAATGTATAAAGACCCATCATTTCCAAGGTTGTCAGTGACCTTGTGTAGATCTTGAATTCATCTACTTCAAAATTTTTGGTGCGCTGATCAGACAGGCGGCCGATATTGAGCTTGTCCACATACCAGTTTGTTTTGTTTTTTCCGTAAAGAATACTTTCGGTGAGGTTATCATTGTACACGACTACTTTGGCGGGCTGTCCATTGATATACAATTTCAAACCATTGGCCTTGCTCATACCGTCGTAAGAAAAGCCGATCTGCGTCCATTTGTTCATCGGGAATTTTTCGACCGTCTGTAATTCAATCGCATTTTCAGGCCATACGTGGCTCATCATCAGCCTTATACGCCCGTCTTTTTCCCTGAAAATATTCCAGCCACGATAACCATTCATGACGCCGTTGGACTTGTGAATAAGCGAGCCGCTGACAGCAGGATCATGCAGATTAAGCCATATACTGATGCTGAAAGGCTGATTGCGCTCGAAAAACGCAAATTTGTCGCCAAAACCCACCGAATTCTCGCCATACATATAGCGCGCTTTGCCAATTTTCCCGGGACGTGAGGACACATTAGAAAGGCTGTCATCGCCTTCGGATTTTGCCATGTGCTTCGGATCAGCGAGGTTTTGGAATTCTTTCCCTTTTGGCTCGTCAAATGTGAAATGGCCCACCAGATCTTTGGAAGCAGGAAGCAGTGCTTTTTCAGGGTTAGTTTCTGCGGTTACAAGCCAGTTTTGAAAATTTTGCTCCGCTATGGCAATACGTTTTTCTCTTTCCGTTTTCTCTTTGGAAAGATTGGCATGTATGAATTTCAGCTTGGCGTCCGCTTCGGGTGTTGGCAATGTTATGCTTGGGCTGGCTTCCCCATTGTAAGGGATCTGGCCGTTTTCATTGTTATTATTAAAAAATGAATACAGCGAATAGTAATCCTTATGGCTGATCGGGTCGTATTTGTGGTCGTGGCAGCGGGCACATTCTACGCTGATGCCCAGGAATGTTTTACCAAAAGTATCCACGCGGTCCATCACATAAGCCGTCCGGTATTCTTCAGGAATAATCCCGCCCTCCTGACTTTGCTGGTGCATACGATTGAAGCCTGTCGCAACCATCTGATCCCGAGTAGGTTTTGGCAACATGTCCCCTGCAAGCTGCCAGGTTACGAACTGGTCATAAGGTTGGTTTTGGTTAAAAGATTTGATCACCCAGTCGCGGAATGGCCACGCGGTGCGCATGCCATCGTCCTGGTAACCGTGTGTGTCCGCATAACGTGCCGCATCGAGCCAGGAAACGGCCATATGCTCGCCATAATGCGGTGAAGCCAGCAGTTTGTCAACCACATTTTCGTAAGCTTCCGGCGATTTGTCTGCGAGGAATGCTTTTACTTCTTCGGGTGTGGGCGGCAAGCCGGTAATGTCCAGGTAAGCCCTGCGCAGCAATGTTGTCTTTTCCGCTTCCGGTGCTGGTTTGACTCCTTTTTCTTCGAGCTTGCTGAGAATGAAACGGTCGATATCGTTCTTGACCCAACCTTCATTTTTAACTTTTGGAACCTTAGGTTTTTCTACGCGGGTGAATGCCCAGTGCGGTTTATACTCGGCACCTTCTTCCACCCATTTTACTAAAATCGCTTTTTCCCGCGCAGTCAGCGACAAATGTGATTCTGGTGTGGGCATTAATATTTCCGGATCAGTTGAAAGTATCCGGTGCACGAGTTCACTTTTATCCGAGTTACCTGGTTTGATCGCTTTCAGCCCGCTCTCAGTCTCCTTTTCGTAAGCAGCATTGGCAAGGTCCAGTCGCAGGCCGGCCTTCTGGTGATTGGCATCCGGACCGTGGCAAGCAAAGCAACGGTCTGAAAGAATCGGTTTGACGTCATAAGTATAATCAATAGGCTCCTTTAACGTCGACATTTCTGCGGCGACGTCATCCGGCAGATCCGCTTTGCCGGCGCACGAGGCCAGTAAAGCACCGCCAAGCGGCCATATGAAGCAATATTTTATGAATTTCTTTAACATTAATGGGTCATTTTAAATCTTAATTCACAGCAGAGAAGCTGCATTTGAAAGCGCTTCTCTGCTGTATATAACGTTAGTAACCAGGGTTTTGCTGTAAAGTAGCCTGACCATTTTTAGTACTGTAAACAATTGCCTGCTGCGGGATCGGATAATATTGGTGCTTTTCTTCGAATTTGGCTCCGCTAAGGTAGGTTCGCAGATTTTTTTCTTTGTCCAGATATTTGTTCAGCACATTCACCGCAATCCCCCACCTGACCAGGTCAAAGAACCGATGTCCTTCCATTGCAAACTCGAGGCGGTTTTCGAAACGAACGGCTTCGCGTGCCGTGGCAGCACTGGTCCAGGGATCATTATATACGCCTACAACATAATTAGCAGCGGGTTTGCCGGCATCTGTTTTCACAAATCCACCTGGATTTGCAGCCCTTTTCCTTATCAGGTTCACATATTCTCTCGCTTTTTCCAGATTCCCCAACTCTACTTCGCACTCTGCCAACCAGAGAATTACATGGTCGTAGCGCATTAACCGATAGTTATTTGTGCTTTGTCTTGGGTTTCCGGTCTTGCCGGATTCCGCTTTGCTTACAATTTGTTTTTTGGAAGAATAAGGACCTGCATAAGACTGGTCACGGATCCAGAAACGGCCCGGGTGCACGCCCCAGTCAATGTATGGAATGCCGCGACGGCCAACCGTCCAGTCCAGACGTGCATCGAGCCTGCCTGTGTAAGGCTCGAACGGAGCAGATGAAAGCAGGCCTTCGTCATTCTTCACATCTTCGTCATTGAATGTCTGGATCATGGGCAAGCCTTTCGCATCCGTTTTATAAGCATTCACCAAATTTTGCGAACCCTGATAAAATCCGCAGCAACCGCCGGGGCCATTGGGATACATATAAGTAAGCTCGTCGCCCTGGTTACCACCGGAGCCGTCAGCTGCCGTTACCGAATACTGGATTTCGAAAACAGATTCTGCGTTGTTACGCGTTTCAGCTGCGAAATTATCGTGAAAGTTATCCATCAACCGATATTTTCCACTGTTAACCACCTGAATCAATGCGGCTTTGGCTGCCGTCAAATGCGCCACATTAGGCTGTCCTTTTGGAAATCCCTGGTACATGTGACATTTACCCAGGTAAGCGAGCGCTGCCCATTTGGTAGGCCGGCCAGGCTGTGTTTGAGTTGCGGGCAGGTTATCGGCGGCAAACTGGAAATCAGCTTCAATTTTTGGCCAGGCATCTTCCGTATTTGGGATTTGCACACTTGCCGGATCGCTCGTATCCCAAAGCTGCTCATCAATGTAGGAGATATTGCCCCACATTTTTTTGGCTTCAAAATGATAATGTCCACGCAGAAACCGCGCCTCCGCCTGAATTTGCAATTTACGCACATCGTCCAGGCCAGTAACTTCCGGCAATGTTTTCAGTACATCGTTGGCGCGGGCAACTCCATCATATAATGTCCGCCATTTGCCGTAAATGTGCGTATTGGTGGTGAGCCACACGTAGCGTTCCATAAAAGTCTGCTCAGGCTGGTCGCCCGCGTCAGAACCTTTGTAAGCATCATCAGAAACTACGCTTCCAAAAATCCAGTTGGAAACTGCTCCATGCCAGGTTGTTACGCCGCTCGTGCCAATGCCGTCGAGCAATGCATAAGCGCCGGTTAATGCGCCTTCGATGCCGGATGCTGTTTTGATAATTTCAGGACTATACTGGCCCAACGGCTTCTTTTCGAGAAAACTGTCGCCGCAGGAAGATGCAATAAATAATGTAATGAGTATGAATATCTTTTTCATGTCGGTTCTATTTAAAATCCAAGACTAAGACCTACGATAATTGACTTCGGCGTGGGATAAACGCCTTCATCCACACCGATCTGCCGGTCGGAGCCGCTGTTGAAATTCCGCAGATTCACCTCAGGATCGAGCCCCGTATATTTGGTGAATGTGAACAGGTTTTGCGCCTGCACGTACACTTTCAAATGATCCGTCCCGATCTTGTTAAGAAGCGATTTGGGCAATGTGTATCCCAACTGAATGTTCTTAAAGCGCAGATAAGAGCCGTTTTCCACGAAATAAGTGGAAGGTTCACCGCTTTGCGCATCGTTGGCATCCAGGATCGGGAGCTTTGCGTCTGGGTTATCCGGCCGCCAGGATTCGTACAGCATCCTTTTCGTGCGGTTTCCCTGAAATACCTCAAAGTCAGTCCAGTAACGCACATGATTGAAAATATCATTGCCCTGCACACCTTGCGCAAAAATGGTCAGGTCGAAGCCTTTGTAGGCCACATTGGCATTGATCCCATAGGTAAAATCGGGGTGCGGGCTCCCGATGTAAGTCTGGTCGCTGGCATTAATGATACCGTCGTTGTTGATATCACGGTAATCGAACTTGCCAACTCCCTGGGTTCTTTTGCCGTTGATATAAATATTGGAATCATAATAACCCGGAAACTTTGCGTGAGCGGCAACCTGCTCTTCATTTTGCAGGATCCCGTCAATAATGTAACCGTAAAATGACGAAATCGGACGACCTGCGATGGAGCGCGTTACGGCTGGTGTGCGCAGAGAGAAACCAGGCAAAAAGTCGTTCGGGTTTTGCGGGTCAAGGGCGAGGATTTTGTTCCGGTAAGTGGAAAAGTTGACACCAATGCTGTAAGTCAGCTGCCCGTCCATCACGGCATCATTGTAATTCAAACCCAAGTCAACGCCCCTGTTCTGCAATGAGGCAATGTTTTGAGCGGGAATGGAAGCGTCCCCAAGGCGGGGATCATATGCTTTTGTATAAAGCAAATCCCTTGTCTGGCGATCGAAAACGTCCAGGCTCAGGTCAAATTTTCCTTTGAATAAATTGGCGTCCAAACCGACATTAACCGTTGTGGTTGTTTCCCATTTCGCATTGGGATTACCAAATCTGGCCAGGTCAAAACCTTGTACATAGCCGATAGGCGCACCTCCAATTCCGTAACCGCTGCTGTTTGGATTGCTCTGATAGGTAGAATATGCATTAAAATCCCCGATCTCCTGATTTCCCGTCTGGCCCCATCCCGCTCTCAGTTTAAGATCGGTAATGAAGCTTACATTGGATAAAAATGCTTCTTTGGACAAGCGCCAGCCTACGCTCGCTGCGGGAAATGTTGCATAGCGTGAGGCTGCCTGGAACCGCGAAGATGCATCTCGGCGAACCGTTCCCTGCAACAGATATTTGTCTTGGAACGCATAGTCGATCCGGCCGAAATAGGAAAATAAAGACCAGGAAGAAGATGCATAACCGCTGTTGGTGGATGTTGAAGGGTTACCTGCATCAATGTATCGCAAATCCTCGGCATTGGAAAAAAATCCCTGGCGGTAAGCATTCACAAAGTTTCCGTAAGAATCAATGGATTCCAGACCTGCGAAAACATTCAAATGATGATCGCCAAATGTTTTGTCGTAGGTCAAAGAGTTGGTCCAGGTCCAGGCGTAGCTGTAACTTCTGTTTTCACTCAAACTGTTCACATTTGTTCCGTGCGCCAGCTCAATTTCAACGGGTGTAAAATACGTTCCGGCAGACACCGTCGCATCGATCCCGAAGCTGGTTTTGGCAGTCAGATTTTTTAGAATGTCCACTTCGGCATAGGAGTTACCGAAGATCCGCAAGTCTTTGTAACCATTGTTTTTGTTTCTCACCAACTGTCCGACGGGGTTATTGGCGTTACCCAAATTACTTCCTAATGTTCCCGCAAAGTTTCCGCCAATGTCGTAAACCGGAATGATGGGCTGGGCGCGATATGTGTTCGACACCTGGCTTGTCTCGCTGTTATTACCATAATTTCCCTGGCGCTGGCCGTAAGCAACCTGCAAATTTTCGCCAATCCGTATCCGCTTCTTGATCGTAAACTCCGTGTTGGCCCGAACAGAATATCGTTTGTAACCATTATGGATCAGAATGCCCTGTTGGTTAAAATAGTTGGTTGAAAAAGCGTATCTGCTCTTTTCCGAACCGCCCGAAACACCCAGCTGATAATTCTGGATCGGCGCGGGATCGAAAACCTCATTCATCCAATCCGTTCCTTCCTTGTTGGCTTTGGTAATGGAGAATTTTGTTTTGCCAAAATTCGGATCGGTATAACGGTCGAAACTGTAATTGGCCGGGTTCACACGCGGATCGCTTGCCGAAGCGCCGTCCGGGATAATGTAGTCCGGAATCACTGGTTCGGCTCCGCGGCCGAATTGTGCGTGTTCCGGATTTCCCGTGGTTGGGTTTACGACATTTGCATTCTTTTTACTTTGCCAAAGATACTGGCCATACTCGGCCGTATTAAGCAAATCCATCGTTTTGGCGAGCCGCTGCACGCCGTAGTAAGCGTCAAATGTAAACTTCGGAACACCATTTTTTCCCCTTTTGGTTGTGATGATCACCACGCCGTTCGCAGCGCGCGAGCCGTAAATGGAAGCAGAGGAAGCATCCTTTAAAATCTGAATGGATTCGATGTCATTCTGGTTGATCGTGTTCAGGCTTCCTTTGGTAGGCACGCCGTCGATTACATATAAAGGATCATTGTTTCCCAATGTGCCATAGCCACGCACGCGAACAGCTACGCCGCCGCCTGGCGTGTTGTCTGTTCCCACGGTAACTCCCGCAGCGCGTCCCTGTAATTGTTGCGCGAGGTTGGTCGCCGGAACAGACAGCAGCTTATCGGCATCGATCACACTTACAGAACCGGTAATATCCCTTCTGGACTGCGTGGTGTAACCTGTTACAACCACTTCGCTGAGCGCCTTAATGTCGGCTTCCAGTGTTACGTTTACAGCCGACCGGTTAGCCACCTGGATTTCCTGAGATACGTAACCGACGAAGCTGAAAACCAAAACGGACCTCTCGTCGGGAACAACCAGCGTGTAGGAGCCGTCACCACCTGTGATCGCCCCCTGCTGCGTACCTTTTACAACCACACTCACGCCTGGAAGAGGCTCTTTGCTATCACTCGCCAGCACCTGGCCTTTGATCGTGATGTCAACCGGGTGCAGGTAGGGAAGCGGGATCAGCATGCCCTGTTCTTTGGTTGCGTCGGGCCTGTCTTCCTGCTTTTTATTCAGTATAATGTATTCACCTGAAACCGAGAACCGGATCTGTAAGGGCACCAGCAGCTCTTTCAACACCATGCTTAATGTCTGGTTGTTCGCATTAAGGGTCACTTTCTGATTTCTGATCAGGGACGGAACGTACGAGAATTTCACTTTTGCAGACTTCTCAATGCTGGCCAAAACACTCTTCAATTCCTGCTGATTGGCCTGGATACTGACCTCCCGGTTCAGCAGTTCCTGCGCCAGTCCGTCGTTCGCAAACGAGAGGCCGGTAAAAATCAGCGACACAAGAAATGGGATGCATGTAACTTTAATCACAGTTACCAGAAATTTTAATGGTATACTATTTTTCTTCATAACATTACATTGGTTTTTGGGTTAGGAATAGCAATTTTTTAATCACAGCCTTCGCTCGAAACGATCACTTGCCCGTCGCTCACGCGATAGCTCGCCCCGATGGTCTGGCTGATAATGTCAAGCTTCGTAAAAAAAGGCTCATTGCTCAGCTCAACATGCAGCGAACATTTCTCCATGACCGTGCTGTCGTACACAATGGGAATGCCGTAGACCTTTTCGAGCGTGGCAAATACTTTATGAATGGGCTGATCCATAAATACAAATCCGGATTGGGTTTCGGGCTTGATGAGTTCAAGCGGCATGCTGGATATGGATTTGGAAAGCAGGTTATCTTTGGTTGAAAAAATCGCCTGCTGGTTCGGCGTCAGCAGCAGTTCGGTGTTCCGGTTGTTCTGATTATCAATGTCCTTCATGGCCAGGACTGAAACCCTTCCGCTCCGGACAAGCACTTCCACGTTTGATTCTGTGGTTTTCACCAGAAAGCTGGTTCCGACAACGCGCGTAACAAGTCCGTGTGCATAAACAAAAAACGGGTTGAGCGCATCTTTTTCTACGTCAAAAAACGCTTCACCGGATAAATAAACCTCTCTCTTTTTGTCATGGATGAATGCCTCCGCATAACTGATCCGGCTTGCGGGAGAAAGTGCCACTACGCTGCCGTCGGGCAGGTTGACAGACATTTTCTGACTGGTTTTGTTAACGATCTCCTTCATAGGGACCGGCACTTGTGACACATATTGCTGGTAATCAGGCGCCGGTTTTTCCTGCTGCATCTTATGCGAAATTCCCCATCCTACGCCCATTATCAGCAGCGCAGAAGCGGCCACCGATATCCAGGTCCGCGTGAATTTGTGTGAAAATGGCTTGATAACCTGTCTTTCGGTGCTGGTCAGGATCCGGTTCACCTGTTTTTCCAGGTCATCTTCGGAAAGTTCGGAATGGGTTTGGTTCCAGGTCAGCAACAGCTCGCGCGCCTGTTGCATAATGATCTTTTTGTCCGGATACTGTCCTTCGATTTCCGTCCAGAAATCACCGGCCTTTCGATCGTTGTGAATTACCCAAAGTCTGAAATTTTCGTCCAGGAGGAAATCTTCCAGATTGTATTTGTCATAATATATCATAATAAAGCACCATAATTGTGGCGCTTACAATGAGATAGTCAGGAAGTCAAAGAAAAATCATGGAAAAAATTGAAATATTTTTAAAAAATAATCTCGAATAAAAGTAACAAATTGAAAATCAGATTGATATAAAAAACAAAAGAATGGCATGCAGAAGCGTTTCCCACTTTTCACGGAAGAGTTTGAGGGTGATGTGCAGCAAATTGGCAACAGCCGGACGCGTTATCCCGAGCACCGTTGCGATCTGATCATTTGTGAGGTTTTCGTAAAATTTGAGATAAATAATCTCCTGCTGCCGGGGTGTCAAGGTATGCAGCACATAACCGATCTGCTTCTTCGTTTCAGCCGTATGCTCGGACGAAATGATCCGGGATTCGATGTCTTCCTCATTCAAAAAAAGCGCGTCATCGTCACCGAGTGAAATGAATACATTCGTGCGTTGCTTTTCCTTAAAAATGCGGTTGCGCAGGCTTTTCAGCAAATAAGGTTTTATCTGATCCGTAGTTCCCAGAAATTCCCGCCTGTCCCAAAGAGTGGTAAAAACGTCGTGTATGCAGTCTGTGAGCGCTTCATGATCCGCCAGCAGCTTTTTTCCATAGTCAAATAATGTGCGGTAATGTGCCCTGATCATGGATTCAAAAACAGCGCGGTCGCCATTTTTAAATTTTTGCCAGAGAAGCGCATCATTTTCCATTGGTCAGCAAGAAACGAAGGCAACAATACCTAATTTCTTTATTAAGTATAATCCAACCTTTTATTACTGCAAATGCAGGTGAGACAACTGGTTTTATGATGTAAAATAAAGTAGCATCAAATACCACTTAATAAGAAGACAACATTGGAATAGTCCGTTTGCAGCTTGTTTTAGTAATATTGCTGCGTGTTATTTTACTCACAATTCTCAAACCTGATGCTTATGAAGACTATTCGTCTACTTGGACTTTCCTTTTTCCTTTTCGCTTCTGCGCTCAGCTGTACGGACCACGCAGCCGATCCCGTTGAATTCAGTTCCGCAGAATTTTCCAAAGGCGACCTGATTGCCCCGATTGCCATTACCAAAGGCGACAATAACAGACTTTGGGTGACTGAACAGGGCACCGCGGCGGACTCTATTGACAAATATGACGGAAGGGTTTCTATGCTTGGGCCGGATGGCACGGTATATCCCGCCATTACCGGGTTCTTGTCACGGACCAGCCCCGAAAAAATGCCTAGCGGCTTAACGCACCTTTTGTATAAAGATGGAATGCTTTACATTCTGCACGGCGTTGAAGGCAGGCTTTACAAAGCAAATGTTTCGTCATGGAACCCAGGCGATGCACCATTGAAGGCGGCTGATCTTCCTTTTGAAGACTTAGGCTCTTATGTAAAAAGCCAGCTTCCTGATTCTACTGCCGAGTCAAACTTATACAACCTGACCTGGGGACCTGGCGGTGACCTTTTCATCACAGACGCTGCTGGTAACATGATCATTCGCAGAAAAAACGATGGATCTATAAGCAAATTTGCTACTTTCGAAGATTTTGACAATCCTAAAAAACCGGTGGGCGGACCAACTGTGGACTTCGTTCCGACGGGCATTGCTTGGGACGGCAACAAGTTCTTTGTTACTTCTTTAACGGGCTTTCCGTTTAATAATGGTCTGGCTGAAATAAAAACCGTGGATCAATCCGGCTCAGTGTCTGATTACAAAAAGGGCTTTACAACATTGGTGGATGTGGTGCTGACTGATAGCAATAAACCGCTTGTCCTGCATTTCGCTGACTTTTCAGCTGGTTTCGAATTCGTACCTGGAACAGGAACTGTTTCCAATGAAGACGGAGGCGTAGCACTAGCCGGCTTGATCATGCCGACCGACATTGAGAAAGTTTACACCAACACTTACTACGTGGTTTCGCTTGGAACCAGCAAGGTGTATAAGCTCACTTACTAACATTCGCCGGTAAGCTAGCTCATCAAAAAAACGCCTTCCCTTGCTCGGAAGGCGTTTTTTTGCTTTCCTACTTCATTTTTATTTGTTCAAAACAGGAAACCATATGTTGAAAACAGTGCCGTTTCCAGGACTTGATTCGGCAGTAATGTAGCCCTCGTGCTGCTCCACTATTTTTTTCACAATGCTAAGCCCGATGCCGGTTCCCGAATATTCATGCTTGCCATGCAGTCGCTGGAACAAGCTGAAAATTTTCTCACTGAATTCCTGTTCAAAACCGATGCCGTTGTCTGAAAAAGTAATATGATAAAATTGCTGACCAGGGTTCACAAAAGTGGGCGCAACAACTTTGTCTCCCTTTACTATTTGTGAAGAGATCCTGATCTCAGGACTTTCCGTCGAAAATTTCAATGAATTACTGATCAGGTTCGAGAACAGCTGGTTAATCTGAAAAGCATTCGCTTGCATGACCGGAAGATTGATAGTCTTGATAACTGCCTGTTTTTCGGCTATCAACAGCTCAAAATCGATCTCGATGTCCTGCACTATTTTATTAAGGTCTACCGCGGAATAGTCTTCGCCTGTTTTCGCCAGACGACTGTATGTCAGCACAGACTGAATAAGGTCGCTCATGCGTTGCGCAGACGATGAAATCTTGTCATAGTAAACCTGCGTGGCCTTTTCATCCTGTCTGTTTTTATGGATCAAATGGATGAATGTCTGGATTTTGCGCAAGGGTTCCTGCAAATCGTGGCTGGCGACGTAATTAAAGGATTCCAGCTCCTTGTTCGCTTTAACCAGGTCCTGCGTGCGCTGCTGCACTTTTTGTTCCAGTTCCTCGGTGAACAGTTTCTGATCCTCAAAAATCTTCTTGCGCGCATTGTGCATCTTGACCTGCGCCTTGATCCTGGCCAGCATTTCATTGGCCGAGAAGGGTTTTACCAAATAGTCGTCTGCACCAATGTCATATCCTTCTATTTTGGAGTCTTCGCCAGCCCGCGCCGTGACCAGGATAACCGGAACCTGAGCAGTTTCCGGATTGGCCTTTACCCTTTTCAGTAGTTCAATGCCATCAACTTCGGGCATCATAATGTCGCTCAAAACCAGCGTAGGCTTATATCTTCCTATTTTGTCAAGCGCGTCGAGACCGTTTGTCGCTGTGATTGTCCGGTATTTTGTAGCAATCAGCGACTGGATGTGTTGCCGCATGTCCGCATTATCGTCCACAATCAGGACAAGTTCATTCGCGTCATCCGGCACTATGCTTCTTTCACCATCAGTGCGGTTTTGAAGAAACGCTTGTTTTCCGACGAGCGCTGCGGCCTCTTGCAAAAACACATTGGAGCCGGCAATTTCGAGACTTGCGTCATCTTCAAAAATCTGGGTCACGGGCAAATGCCCCTTACCAAGCGGAATCGAAACAGTGAAGCAGCTGCCTTTCCCTTCAACACTTTCCACCTGGATCGTTCCCTGGTGCAGCTGGATGAGCTCTTTAATCAACGACAGACCGATCCCGGTTCCTTCGTAAGTCCTGCCAGCCGTATTCTGAACCCTGTGAAAACGTTCGAACATATGCGGCAGCTCACTTTCCGGAATCCCGACGCCTGTGTCCCGCACGGTCAGCACGGCATTTTCATTGTGCGTGGAAAGGTCTACTGTTATGGCGCCTTCCAATGTATATTTAAATGCATTTGACAAAAGATTAAAAACAACCTTTTCCCACATCTGACGGTCCAGATACACAGGGGGAATATGGTCAGCAGTGTTTACGTGGAGTTGCAGATCCGCTTTTTCTATCACAGATCTGAAATTGGCAGACAAATTCCTCGTGTAAGTGGCAAGGTCTGTCAACACAAAGTTGGCCAAGTGCCGCCCGCTTTCAATACGACTGAAATCGAGCAGCGAATTAACCAGTTTCAGAAGTCGCAACGCGTTCCGGTGCGTCACTTCAATGTTCTGCCTTTCCTCAGCTGTTAAAGCAATGTCCGGTTTGTTTAACAAAGCTTCAAGCGGTCCGAGAATCAGCATCAGGGGCGTGCGAAACTCATGACTAATGTTGGTAAAAAACAGTGTTTTTGCCTTATCCAATGCTTCAAGCGCCTCTGCCCGTTTACGTTCCTCCTCATACGCAAGCGCGTTGTTCACACCCAAAGCGATCTGGTCCGCAATCACTTGTATAAAATTCCGGTAAGCATCGTCAAATTTGCGATAAGGATTAAGTCCAACCGTGAGCACTGCCAGCGGGAACTGCCTGTTAGCCGACTTGATCGGAATATCTACAAAAACCCTTGGAGGAATGTCCCACGCACCTTGTGGCACTTCAGGCCATTGCCCGTCCATATCAGATTCGATAATGCGGTTTTCATGGATTGCCCTCAAAATACCGCTACCGACCGCCCCGCCTGAATTCAGATCAACTTTTCCGTCAGCCGGTTTATTTGTAAACCCTGAGCACGAAACGATTTCTGCGTTGGTTCCGTCGTGTTTTATTTTGTAAACCAATGAAAAAGGGAAATCACGCGTGTTGCTTGAAAGCGCCTTCGTCGCCTGTGCATACACTTCCTCTTCGGTTTTCTTGTGTGCAACCGTATCGAGCTGCTGCATGGTTTTTAATGCGCGCTCGTTGATTATCCTGTCTGTATCAGCTGTATTATAACAAATAATGCCTGACGGGAGGCCGTCCGCGCCGAGCACTGGTGTGTAGGAAAATGTATAATAGGTTTCTTCGGGAAAACCGCTTCGCTCCATAATGAGCAGCTGGGACTCCACATAGGTCCCCTCATCTTTTTGCATGGCGCGGGAAAGAAGCGGCTCAATGTCCTTCCAGATATCCTTCCAGACAACAGATGCGGGTTGCCCTAACGCGATAGGATGCTTGCCGCGAACGATGTCTATATATGCATCATTATATAACTTGATCAGCTGATCACCCCATCCTATCCAGATCGGCTGCTTGGAGCTGAGCATAATCCGCACGCATGTTTTAAGGCTTTGCGGCCATTGTTCGGGGTTTCCCAGATTTGTGCTATCCCAATCATATTGCCTGATGCGTTCGCCCATTTCGCCTCCTCCGGCAAGAAATTCCAGCTTCTTTATTTCATTGTCAACCATTTAAATGCCTAGATAAGGGTCGATACTATTTTTTTAATTTCCTTTTTAACCTCATCCGTATTGGCGTGTTTCTTGATCAGCCCGGAAGCTCCCAGGCTTTTGCACTGCTCCACGATGGCTTTTTCATCGGAGGTTGAGTACATAAAAGCTGGAATATGAAGCAGCGATGGCCTCTTTTTCATTTCTGCTAAAAATTCCATACCATTCATTTTGGGCATATTGATGTCTATGAAAATGACATCTGGGGCAAACGCTGGTTGTTGAAGTTTTTCAAGTGCCTGAATGCCGTCTTTGGCAAACACACATTCTGCTTCGGGAAGTGCATCTTCCAGCATGATAGAAAATATCTCCTGATCGTCAATATCATCGTCAATCAGGAACACGGTTACTTTTTCGGGCATTTTACAAATTTCAAGCAAGCGCAACTCGCGCTTTGCAAGATAATATAAAATACTATTTCCTTAGAAAATGTAACGTAGAACGCACGAAAAGCGGCTATATGATCACCTTGATCCCCCTGTCTTCCAGGCTCTTAACAGTTTCAGGCGATACGCGGGAATCTGTAACAATGTATTGCACCTGATCCAGGTCGCATATCTTGCCGATTCCGCGCTTCCCAAACTTTGTATGATCTGCCAGGACAGCGACAGATTGCGCGGTGCTGATCATTTTCTGGTTTAGACCGGCTTCTGTTAAATTGCTGATAGAGAGTCCAAAGTCGAAGTCAATGCCATCCACGCCGATGAAGAGAATGCCGCAGGAAATGTTCTCCAGAATGTATTCGGCGTAAGAACCAGCTACTGAGGATGAATTTTGCCTTATCAATCCGCCGAGTTGCAAAACCTCCACATTAGGCCGGTTACTAAGTTCCAGCGTCACCTTCACGGCTGGCGTAATAACTGTAACCTGCTTTGTAGGATGGAACGCCCGCGCCAGTTCAAAAACCGTTGTGCCAGAGCCGATCATGATCGAATCGTTTTGTCTGATCAGGCTTAATGCTGCTTTGGCAATGCTTTGTTTTTCTTCCGCGTTGATAAATTGTTTTTCATTTATAGGCCGCTCGATCGCATACGGATTGTTGATCGAGCCACCTCCGTGCGTACGGAAAAGTAGATTTTTGTCTTCCAGTATTTTAAGGTCCTTCCGGATCGTTACGCCGGAAACCTGCATCAGGTCCGATAATTCCTGAATGCTGACTGTCCCCGTCCGCTTCAATTCCTGCAAAATAAGCTGGTGCCTTTCCGTAATGTTTTTCATTGTATCGCGCTTTGCTGGCAATTATAACAAATGCTTGCCTAAAAAGGAAGATAATTATACTTTCAAAAACTTAAATTTTATTTCATTTTATTTAAATTACTTTAAATTACTTTGTTTATTTGCTCAATACTTTCCTAAATCATGAAATCTATTCGTATTGTCCAATGACAGCAACCTTAAAAAAAGCAGGCATGCCCTCCCACCTGGCCTGGGGCTACCTCGGAATCCTGATCTTTATGATGGGCGATGGCGTGGAGCAAGGCTGGCTCAGCCCTTATTTGCTGGAACACGGCATGAGCATCCAGCAATCCGCGTCCCTGTTCACCGTCTACGGCATTACCATTGCGATTTCCTCCTGGTTTTCAGGTGTGCTGGCCGAAGGTTACGGTCCGCGCAAAGCCATGTTGATCGGCATTTTGCTTTACATAATCGGGACTATTGGTTTTGTCGGCATTGGCATGGAAAGTCTGAATTTTCCCGTTATGCTCCTCACTTATGCGATCCGGGGATTTGGTTATCCGCTATTTGCATATTCATTTTTGGTATGGATCACTTACCGCACGCCGCAAAACCAGCTGGGACGCGCCGTTGGCTGGTTCTGGTTTGTCTTCACGGGCGGATTAAATGTGCTCGGTGCATATTATTCGAGCTGGGCTATTGACCACATTGGTTATCAAAACACGCTTTGGAGTTCTATTTTCTGGGTTTCTATTGGTGCTTTCTTTGCATTGATAGTCAATAAGGACCAATTCCGCTCATCCGTAGCGGCGGTGGGTGATGCTTCAACCAAAACCAAAGAACTTTTAAAAGGACTGACCATTGTCCGCGAAGAACCGAAGGTCCTGATCGGCGGGATCGTGCGGGTAATTAACACGACGGCCCAATTCGCATTTCCTGTTTTTCTGCCCGTTTATCTGGCTACGCATGGTTTTTCGACCCGCGAATGGTTGCAAATCTGGGGCACTATTTTCACGAGTAACATTATTTTTAATTTAATGTTCGGCTTCGTAGGCGACCGTTTGGGCTGGCGCAACACCATTATCTGGTTTGGAGGTGTGGGCTGCGGCATCACTACGTTGGTTTTTTATTACTCGCCAGTCTGGTTTGATGCTAATTATTGGATGGTGATGTTTTGTGGTGTGCTTTGGGGCGGGTTACTCGCGGGCTATGTGCCGCTTTCCGCATTAGTGCCATCATTGGTTAAAGAAGAAAAAGGTGCTGCAATGGCGATCCTGAATCTGGGCGCTGGCCTGCCCGTATTCATCGGGCCGGCCATTGTTGGCTTATTTATTGGTTCCATCGGCAGCGAAGGCGTGGTCTGGATTTTGGCCATCCTTTATTTCATCAGCGCGATCCTTACCAAATTTATTACACTGTCGAAAACGCCAGAGCCGGCAAATGCTACAATTGGCTAATAACGATTTTAATACACAATTATGAAAATTCTCATCACTGCACCCTACCACGAAAAGGCGCTGGAAGCATTGAAAAAACAATTCGGTGATATCATTTACAAGCCCTGGAAATTACAGGAACGAGCCTACAACGAGCAGGAACTGATCGATCTGATCCAGGTAACACAGGCCGAAGCGCTCATTACCGAGCACGATGAAGTGACTGCCAGAGTGATTGAAACGGCGGCGAATTTGCAATTCATTGGCGTTTGTCGCGGCACGCCATCCAATGTGGCAGTGGCTGCCGCTACGGAAAAAGGGATTCCGGTTTTCAATACACCGGCACGTAATGCGCAGGCCGTTGCGGAAATGTTCATCGCCAATCTCGTAAACCTGATGCGGAACACATTACCGGCGGTCAGTTGGCTGGAAGGCGAGAATTGGGAAGCCGGGGCGCATACTTCCTATTTACAGTTTAAAGGAAATGAAATTGCGGGCAAAACCATTGGTATGGTTGGATTTGGTGCTGTGGGACAAACCATTGCGAATCTGGTCAGACATTTTCCGGCTGAAATCCTTTACTATGATCCCTTCTATACATCCGATGATGAGGCTTACAAAAAGGTATCATTAGAAGAATTGTTTCAAACCAGCGATGTGGTTTCCATTCATTTGCCTGTCAACAAGGAAACGGAAGGTTTGATTGGAAAAGGTTTGATTTCCTTAATGAAAAAGGACGCGATTTTCGTGAATACGGCACGTGCGGTGGTTGTGCGGCGCGAGGATCTGCTATATGCCATCGAAAATGACCTCATCCGCGGCGCAATCCTGGATGTTTTTGACCATGAACCGCCGGACGAAATCGATTACAAACTTATCCACCATCCGCGCGTGCTAGCCACGCCGCATATTGCGGGAGCGACTTTCGAGGTGGAAGACCATCACGCGGACATTATGAACAGAAACCTTTTCAACTTTTATGTGGAAGGCAACCGTTCGATCCGGCAGTTGGTGAACAAGGAAGTTTTGCAATTAAAACATTAAAAGTAGGTTCAAGTAATGATACCAAAACAAGCTTATTTAATTGTAGATGTAGGAACGGGCAATGTGCGGGTAGCGGTTGCGGAACAGGACGGCAACATTTTGGGCGTTGAAAGCGAAGACGCGCGTTATGAAAAAGACCTGCATTATCCAGAATCCATCTATTTTTCACCGGATGCATTGTGGCAGCAAATCATTGATCTTGCAAAAAAGATATTTGAAAAAACCAGCCCTGTCAACATTACCGCAGTCACGGCTACGAGCCAGCGCGAGGGCATTGTTGTGATAGACCATACTGGAAATTCGCTGATCGGCATGCCGAACATTGACCACCGCGGCAGAGAATGGGAAGATCTGATTGCGGATAAACATGGTGTGTACCAACTAACTGGCCGTTACCCTACTTCTCTTTTCTCTGCATTAAAACTGGTCGGATTAAGGAACCGGATTCCTGAAACCTGGCAACGAGTGCACACATTCATGAGCATTAGTGATTGGGTGCTGTTCAAATTCAGCGGCGTGATCGGTTACGAGCATTCACAAGCGTGTGAAACACTGCTATATGACGTGGCGGCAAAAGGCTGGTCTGCGGATTTATGCAAAATTTTTGACCTTAATCCTTCCCTATTAGCTCCATTGCATGATTGTGGGTCTTTGCAAGGTAAAATTCTTCCTGAAATTGCCGCTATTTTCGGGCTTTCAAACAATGCGGTCGTGATTGTAGCGGGCTCAGATACGCAGCTGGCAATCATGAGCATGTGTCCGTCCGTCCAGGATATTGTGGTGGTTTCAGGAACCACTACGCCCGTGATTAAGATTACCGGAACCTATATTTTGGACGAAGCGGAACGGACATGGACGAGCAGGCATACGAATGGAAACAACTTTTTGCTGGAAGCCAATGCAGGCGTAACCGGACTTAATTATCAGCGACTTAAAGAAATTTTTTATCCCAATGAGCCTTATGCATTGATCGAAGAGGAGGTTGCCAACATTCGGGATGCGCAATGTGTGGCGGCACTCGGTTCTTTGCTCGCGGATGAAAAGTCGCCTTTAATCCGGGGCGGGTTCGTATTTAATACGCCCGTATCGCATGAATTGAGGCGCGGACATTTTGTTTTTGCCACATTATGGGACATTGCGTGCAGCATTTTCGAAAATTACAAAAGCCTCTGCGAAGTGGTTCCGCATGAAGAAGATCATATTTGGGCGTGCGGTGGCGGCGTACAAAGCAGATTGCTAAGGCAATTTTTGGCTAATCTTTTGAATAAAAAAGTCCGGATAAGGGATAATTACAGGCAGGCTTCGGCAGTCGGATGTGTGTTTGCGTGTAACCAGGCTTTGGGCATAGCAAGTAATATGCCGGCTGTTTTGGAGGAAATCAGTCCGGATCAGTCTATGGCACATGAACATTTGTATCACGAGTGGAAAAAGACGCGCGCCACATTTAAAACGGCATCGTAATGGAAGTATTTTTTTTAGGAATTGATGTCGGGACTCAGGGAGTTCGGGTTGTGTTAATGAACCAGGATGGCCAAGTGAAGGCTGCCGCAGAAAAACGTTTTGAGTTAACCGCTGTTTCGCGCGAAGAGCAATCTCCCGAGCTTTGGTGGGAGTCGTGTTTGAGTTGTCTGAATGATATCGTTATTTCTGCCGGAAAAAACATTGACACTAAAAACGTTTTATCCGTATCGGTAACTTCCACTTCCGGAACGGTGATTCCACTGGATCGCGAAAACAATGTATTGCACAATGCGCTCATGTATAGCGATATACGGTCGGAAGCGGAAGGAGAAATTTGCAAGAAAGCAGCCCTGCAATTCAATCCGGAGGGTTATGCGGGTTTCAATGCGTCGAGTGGTTTATCCAAAATAGTCTGGTTTGTGAAAAACTTTCCCGACAAGGCAATGCAGCTCGCAACATGGGTGCATGCAACCGATTTCATCATTGGCAAACTCTGTGGAAATTTTAGGATCACGGATTATACCAATGCATTGAAATCCGGATTTGATGTCAGCAGAGGTCTCTGGCCGCCATACATTCACGAACATTTACCTGTTAAAAAAGCATGGCTGCAAGAAGTCGTTCCGTCCGGAACGGTGATAGGAACATTACTTCCGGAACTGGCTGAAAAACTGAGGTTACCGGCCCTAAAAGTGGTTTCGGGCATGACCGATGGCTGCGCTTCGCAAGTGGCGTCGGGCGCGGTGAACCCTGGTGATTGGAATACGACCATAGGGACAACATTGGTTGTAAAGGGTGTTACGGTAAAAGAAATCAATGATCCGCTGGGCCGGCTTTACAGCCATCGCCACCCCGAAGGTTACTGGATGCCGGGCGGTGCGAGTAACACGGGCGCGGACTGGATTACCGCCGGTTTTTCCGAAAATCTAGCTGAGCTCAACGAGGCAGCGGCCCAACTAATTCCCACATTGGAAAGTGCTTATCCGCTCGTGCAGCAAGGCGAAAGATTTCCCTTTATTTCAAATGAAGCACGCGGGTTCGCACCGGGTGGAATATCCAGGGAAACATTATTTGCGGCTAATATGGAAGGCGTCGCTTATATCGAACGCATTGCTTATGAGCTCATTGAAACCCTTTCGAAGGAGAAAGTGCGCGCCATATTTACCGCTGGCGGAGCCAGCAACAGCGATACCTGGCTGACGATCCGTGCTAATGTGCTCAACAAACCGGTTTACAAATGCGGGCAGATTTCGGGTGCGGCTGGCGCGGCAATCCTGGCAGCTTCCGCCACGCACTACCAGACTTTGCGGGAAGCTGCAAAGGCGATGACGCATATGGAGAAGGTCGTGAAGCCTGCGGCAGGCCTGGTCGAAAAATATGAGATCGGCTACCAAAATTTTTTAAAGGAACTCAGAAAACGGAACTACTTTCAGGAGTCTGTTTTGACACAATGACATTCATATGCTTACAGTTTATTTGCTCCGCCATGGAGAAACCTTTTACAATGCCGATGGTAACCGATACTGCGGTGCCACGGACATTGGCCTTACCGAACTCGGCACGCAACAGGCATATTTTGCTGCCGAAATGCTCAAAAGCATCGAATTCGATGCCATATACGCTTCGCCACTGCAACGCGCATTTAATACGGCCACAATTGCTTCCGGATCGGGAAGCGTCATTGCCGACTCACGTTTGACGGAGGCGAATTTTGGAATATGGGAAGGAAAAACCCGGGCGGAATTTGTTGCAGAAAATCCGGAACTGTGGAAGCAGTGGTCTGACGACCCGGATTGTACCCAGGCAGGCGGCTCTGGCGAAACGGCCATGGAAGTTGTCAGACGTGTGGACGATTTTTTTACCGAAAAAGAGCAGCAGCATGACGGTCAGACCATTCTCGTTGTAGCGCACAATGCAGTAAACCGTTTTTACATGGCGTACAAATTGGGCATGCCATTGAAAAATTATCGTCGGCTCGTACAGGATAATTCTACCGTTACCATATTCAGTCTGGGTGGTGCAGAACCATTCAGCCTTTTAAAACTCAACTCCCGCTAGCCTTAATAATCCATTTTTATGAAGAAGTCTTTTTTATTTTCCGCCCTAACCGGCTTGTTTCTTTTTGGGACGATCCATGCTGTGAATGGCCAGGATAAATTGAATGTCCTGAAGTTGAAATCTGCCAAAGACCTGCACGCATTTTTTAAATATACTGGAAATGATGTGCTGCTTATTGCGGGTCACCGCGGAGGAATGGTAAAAGGCTTTCCCGAAAATTCCATCGCAACTTTCGAGAATACATTGAAGCATACGCCTGCATTCTTCGAGATCGATCCGCGTTTGACCAAAGATAGCGTGATGGTGCTCATGCACGACGCTACACTGGACCGGACGACGACCGGAAAAGGCAAACTTTCGGACTATACTTATGCTGAGCTCAAAAAATTCCGTTTGAAAGATGCCGAAGGCAATGTGACAGATTTCCCGATCCCAACTTTAAGCGAGGTGATTGAATGGGGCCGCGGAAAAACAATCCTGAACCTGGACCACAAGGACGTGCCACTGGAAATGACCGCTGCATTGGTCCGTAAACACAAAGCGGATTCCTACGTAATGATGACCGTCCATAAGCCCGAAGAAGCAATATTTTACCTCAAAGACAATCCCAACAGCACATTTTCAGCATTTATTAAAACCAAAGCAGAATTTGAAAGTTACCAGAAGGCCGGCGTTCCGTTCACGCAGCTGATCGCGTACATTGGCCCGTTGGTAAAACCCGAAAATCAGGAACTCTACAACTTGCTCAACGGAGCCGGCGCAATGGCCATGATCTCAGCAGCGTCTTCTTATGATAAGCTGAAAAGTGCAGAAGAACGCAAAGCGGCTTACATTTCCATTGCCAATGATGGCGCGTCCATCATAGAATCGGACTACCCTATTGAGCTGGCCGAAGCTGTAAAAGGCTTCATCAAGAAGGATAGTCCGAAGCAAAAGTTTTTTGGCAAAAAATAGCCGCTGTCACTCGCTTTTCAGCACTTTGGCTGGATTGTTCCGTGCCGCTTTCACTGTTTGCGATCCAATCATCAGAAAAGCGAGGAACATGACCACTAAAACCCCGGCCAGCAATTCCAGCATATCGATCGGCTGGTGATATGGGAAGTTTTCGAGGACGATCTTGTCAAAGAAAAAGTAGGTTGCGGGAATGGCGATCAATGCGGAAATGATCAGCAGGATCAGGAATCCTTCGCATAGCAAATAGACCAAACCACCCTCGCTCGCTCCTAAAACTTTGCGGATACTGATTTCTTTGAGCTTTGTTTCGGTTGTAAAAACCACCATACCAAAAAGGCCCAGCGACGCAATGCAGATCGCCAGAAAAGCAACGAATCCGATGACTTTGACCATGACCGAAAACTGGCTGTATGCTTCCTCGATCTGGTCGTCATAAAATTTTGCTTTCATAGGATGTACTTTATCTACTTTCCGCCAGGCCGTTTCAAGCGTTTCCAATGTGCCGGGCAAATCGTTAGAAGCTATTTTCACGTTGAGGAAACCCGACGGCTCATTGGCCGAGTAGCGAAACATGACGGGCTCTATCTTACTTTCCAGCGTGCCATAATGAAAGTCTTTGATCACACCCACAATTGTCAGCGGCTGGCCATCCACAGTAATCACCTTACCAAGCGCTTTCTCCGGATTTCTTTTGGCAATATTAAACCGTTTCAAAACCTGTTCATTCACAATGGCTTCGCTTTCTTTTCCTTTTTCAGGCTTCAATTTGAAGTTTGTACCAGCCAGTAATTTATGATTATGCAATGGCAAATAATGTTCGTCTACAAGATTTATCCAGACATTATTTGAATCGAGGCCATATTTAAGGGTCGATCCGTGATAACTTCCCAGGCTCGTGATCATAAGTGACCGCGAAATTTCCTTTACCGCAGGAATTTCGGCGAACTCTTTTGCCAAAACTTCCGGCTTATTTCCCTGCAAACGAATGTTGACAATGTTTTCTGTTTCAAATCCAAGGTCGAAACGGAGCAGACCTTTGTATTGGCTATAACCTACCAGCGTTGCTGCAATAAAGAAAAGTGACAGTGTATATTGAATGACTATCAATGCTTTACGCATCCCAACCCGTCGGAACAATTTGAGATTTGACGCGTCTTTCATAACCAGAAGCGCATTAATCCGCGAGAAAAACAATGCTGGCAAAAAGCCCGCAGCAAGGCCAACCAGGCAGGCCAGGGCAATGAAGTAAAGAATCGTTTTGAACGACAAATCAAGGGAAAGAAGGTCAGAAATGTGCGGGTCAAGGGCGAGAAATTCTTTCTTTAAAAACAAAAACAATCCAAATGAAAATACCAGCGCAAGCATGGCTATGATCACCGATTCGGCCATAAACTGACCTAAAACGTGGCTCTTTCTGGCGCCGATGATTTTCCTGATGCCGACCTCGCGCGATCGCCGGAGCGATCGTGCTACGGATAAATTGGTATAGTTGAAACAGGCAGATAGTATGATTACGAAAGCCAGTCCGCTCAACACCCAGGTTACCAATGGCGAAATGGCTGGCCCAACATTGTTGGAAAGCTTTCCTCCCAGCACGGAGCCCAGCATGGGTTTTAAGGAAATGGATACGGCCTTGTCTTTCAATGCTGCGCTTTCCTGCTTGCTTATTTTCGCCAATGCCGATTCCACCGGCGCAAGCTCGGAATGCTCCGGCATCAATACATACACATAATTCGACCAGACATTATCCCAATTATAAAAATTGGTTTTCTCTTCCTGCTGCGCCTCAATTGTCGCGAAGGATATCAGCATTTCAAACCGGATATGCGAGAGTTTGGGCAGATCTTTCACAACCCCGCGAACCATATAACTGGTTGTGTCAAACATGACTGGTTTACCGATCGGGTCGGCTTCGCCAAACATTTTCCTGGCCGTTTTTTCTGACAAAACAAGCGAATAGGGTTCTTCCAGGGCGGTCGCAATGTCGCCTTTCAGCATTGGAAATGTAAATACTTTCAGGAAAGAGTTATCGGCCCAGATCGCTTCCAGCGGAAATGTTGCATTGCCAACGCGGGCATCGCCTGAAAATCCCTGGCGGAAAATGGTTACTTTTTGCGGGCCTGCAACCGTCTCAAGGATTTTCTTGCCGGCCTTAACCGAGGTGGACGCGAGTTCCATAGGCGGCTGGTCGGCGTTCCGGAAAGTGGTGATAACCCGGTAAATCCTGTCGCGTCCCTGATGAAAATCATCGTAAGCGTTCAGATCAGTAATCACGGCGATCACGAGCAGGCCTACTGACATGCTCACCGCCAGGCCAATAATGTTGATCAGTGAAAATAGTTTGTTGCGAACGAGGCTGCGTCGTGACGTTTTAAGATAGCTCCCAATCATGATCCAGTGAACGAAAAGGTTAAAGAATTCTATTTTGCGAATGGTATATGGCCTCAAAAATTTGATCACGTCGATCGCGTAAATGATCCTTGCGCGGCGCAATCCTTTATGTTTTACATTTCGCTCAAAGTATTCAAACAGGTCTCCTTCCAAATCTTCCAGCAGACGCGGTCGGCAATACCATTGCAGGAAGCGGGTTGCCCAGCGCGGGGGTTGGCCATTTGCTTTCATATGGAACCTTCGAGGTTAAAGCCGGGAATGTTGCGCCAGATATTTTCACGCACTTCCTTGGATCTTGTCAGTGCAACTTTGCCCGTGTGGCTGACTTCGTAAAAACGCTTCCGCTTGCCGCCCCTCGTGCTGCTCGCCTCCCCTAACCTGCTTTTAGCTAACCCCTTTTCTTCCAGCCTGTTCAACACCGCATGCACCACGCCCAACTTGGCTGTGCGGCCCGTATATTTTTCCAGTTCATCACAAATGGCGACACTATAAGCTTCACTGGCCAACGATGCAATCGTCAGTAAAACAAGCTCCTCAAATTCCCCAAGATTAGTCCCCTTCATAATAACCTAACAACGAAAAGTGTATATCTTCACCAAATGTATGTAAAACAGTTTTATTAATTCTTGTTTTGTATGTATAATATTTTTTAGGGATCAACATCTAAGGAACTTTACGGCTTGACGATGACCGAGGAAATTCACGCATCTGTATTTATTAACGGCAATCCCAACCTGAGAGCAGGCATTTCAAAAAACCACAAAATATTGATTTTGAGAGAGTGCTTACGGTTCTTGAATACAAGGAGCGAAATAAGCATAGTGACTGTTCGGATTGAAAAGAATTCGGATTACACCAATGATGTGTTTGAATTTGCCTGGAAATTACTTATTCAAAGAATAGACAATACATTAAAAGCAGGCAATTTCCCGGGAAAATTGAAAGCTGATAAAGGTTTGATAATAACTGACAACACGGACGAAATAAAGCTCAGAAAGCTGTTAAGAAAAATGAGGCGGTTCAATTTTGTCCCAAGTAAGTTCGGGCGGGCGTCAATTGATGCAAAAATCACAAGCATTATTGAAGACCCTGTGAGCAGGGATTCCAAGTCGTCTTACATTCATCAGATGGCCGATGTTGTCTGCTACTTCGCGAGGCAATATTATGAGCCTAATAAGACGATCAGGAAGAAAGGACTTCGGAACTTTTACATTGCAAACTTGGGCAATGTTTTGAACCCAAACATTTCGCCAAGAAATACCGTGAACTATATCTTGGAACAGCAGGCATAAAAAAGGGGAGCATTTCAGCACCCCGGGTGACTCCTACTACCCCGGTCAGGCCGAGATTCAGAATCATAACAAAAATAACATAAAAACTCGACAAGACAAATTCTTAGAATTGGCTTGCCCCTACTCCGCCGAAATACAAGCCAGGTATGCCCGCTTCAGGGATGATGTGATATCATCGTAGCGTAGTGGCTTGGAAATGTAATCGTCCATGCCGGCGGCCAGGCATTCTTCGCGGTCTTCTTTCATGGCGTTGGCGGTCATGGCGATGATGTAGGGCTGGTCGATCCGCTGTTTGCGAATGCGGCGGGTGGCCTCCAATCCGTCCATCTCGGGCATTTGCACATCCATAAAAACGACGTCGAATTTTTCCGAAAAAGTCCTGGCCACCACCTCAACGCCATCCCGGGTTATGACGGGCGTGTAGCCCAATTTTCCAAGTATTCTGACAAAAAGCATTTCGTTAATCTGATTGTCTTCCGCTATCAGGATCTGCAACGGATACTGAACGGCAAAATCTTCCGAAAGCGGTGACTGCACTGGCGGCAAAACCTGACGTGCCGAATCGCCCTGGTTTTTAAGTTCCATCTGGATTAGCTGACCAAGCTGATGATGCTTAACAGGTTTTGTTAATATAGCTGCGAACAAGTCCTTGAAATTCCTGCGTCTATCGTCTCCTACCGAGCTCAGCAGGAAGATGGGCAGTGTGGGAAAGCGCTCTTTTATTTTCCCGGCCAGGCTCACCCCGTCCATCTCCGGCATTTGCTGATCGGTGATAATCAGGTCGAACCTTGCACCGCTGTCCAGGATTTCCAGTGCCTGCTTCCCGGACGATGCCAGTGTAGGCACGAGTTTCCACTGCTCCATCTGCGCATGGAAAATCCGTAAGTTGGTATCATTGTCATCCACGACCAAAACCGCTTTTCCATCGTTTTCGGTGGTGTTGAAATGGACATACTGACGCTGAGATTCATGACTGACTTCGGCGAGGATGGAAAAATGAAAGCTGGTTCCCTTATCCGGCTCGCTATCAACACTGATTTCCCCGCCCATCAGATTTACGAGTCTTTGACTGATAACCAAACCTAGCCCCGTGCCCCCATATTTACGTGTATGTGAAGAATCGACCTGCGAAAAGGCAACGAAAAGTCGGTCCAGTTTATCCGCTGGAATGCCTATTCCTGTGTCTTTGATCTGAAAATTAATCTCAATTTCGTCGTCGCTGATGTATTTGACAAGCTTCACAATCACCAGAATTTCACCCTGATGCGTGAATTTGATCGCATTTCCTACGAGATTGACCAGGATCTGGCGTAACCTCTGGCTGTCTCCAATGATCTGGTTAGGAACTTGCGGGCTGATCTGGTAAACAAGGTCCAGCCCGATCACAGCGGCTTTGGAAGAAAATATATCCAGAACTCCTTCGATACAATCCCGAAGATTGAAACTGATCCTTTCCAGTTCCATATTTCCTGACTCGATTTTCGAGAAGTCCAGGATGTCGTTAATCACCGTCAACAGGCTGTCGCCACATTTTATAATGGTGTCGGTATACTCTGTTTGCTCCTCATTCATAGGTGTTTGTGCTAGCAGCAAAGCCATCCCGATGACTCCATTCATAGGCGTGCGGATCTCATGGCTCATTGTTGCCAGAAAAACGCTTTTAGCCATATTGGCCTTTTCCGCTTCTTGTCTCGCTAGCAGTTCCCTTTCGTGCTGACTCTGCAACCGGGTGTTCATTATTTGCAGGTCCGCGGATTGCAGTTCAAGTTCATGCTTTTGGCGGATCACTTCCACTGTCCTTTCCTCAACCTGCGTTTGTAAAAGGTCTTTTTGCCGCTTGATAGCGCCTACCCGCCAGCGGTAAACGGCGTAAATCCCTCCCGCAATGCACATTATGGCTAAGGCCCGGAACCAGATCGTTTTCCAGAATGGCGGCGTCACGTGCAGGATAATGCTTGTCCCCTGTTCGTTCCAAACACCATCATTGTTGGAAGCTTTTACTTTAAAAACATAATCTCCCGGGTCGAGATTGGTGTAAGTCGCCTTCCGGTTTGTACCGCTGTAAATCCAGTCTTTATCGAAACCAACTAATTGATAAGCGTATTGATTTTTTTCCGACAATGTATAATTCAGCGCTGTGAATTCGAAGGAAAGCATGGACTGTGCATAGGAAACGGTTATTTCCCTGGCCGCGCTGATCTGGTTGTCGATAGGAGAATCCTTATCACGATTGTTGACGGGCTGATTGAAAATCTGGAAATCGGTGATGAAAACCGGTGGGATGAATGCGTTATATTTGATGCTGTCCGGGTGGAAAAAGTTGAGTCCGTATTGCCCCCCAATGAAAATCAGTCCGGCTTTATTTCTGAATAGTGATAACCTGTTAAACGATCCCTGCTGCAAACCGTCACTAAAATCAAAGTTTCTGAACTCGGTTGTTTTTGGATTAAAACGTGAGAGGCCTTTATTGGAACTTATCCAAAGCAGCCCGTGATCGTCCTCAGTAATTCCCTGGACAACATCGTTGGGCAGGCCATCGGATTTCTGATAATGCTTAAATGTCCGGTTTTTCTTGTCAAAAAGGTTCAGGCCGCCGTTGGTTGCAACCCATATTTTCCTGCTCCTATCTTCATATATAGCATTAACCTGGTTGTTTGACAAGCTTTTAGCCTCTTTGGGATCAGATTTAAATGCAGTAAAACGGTTATTTTTTTCATCAAATAAATTCAATCCGCTCCCTTCCGTTCCTACCCAAAGCATTTTTTCAGAATCCACAAAAACGGACAAGATAAGATCACTGCTGATCGAGCCCGAAACATTGGCATTGGCCCTGTATTCAGTCACATTACCAGAAACTTTGTCGTATTTCAGCAAGCCTCTCGACGTTCCAATCCACAGACAATGCCTGCTTTCGTCATTGGTCATGACGTGAATGTTGGCGTAAATGGCGGAGGCGGGATTGTCACTTTTATTCAAATTCCGAAACGAGGCCGTTTTCCGGTCGTATAGACTTAGTCCGCCCTTGTAATTCCCTATCCAGATATCGCGGGCTTCGTCTTCGCAGATTGCGATCACATAATTGCTGGCAATGCTGTTCTCCCTTCCGGGATCATGCATAAATTGGGTAATCTTACCGGCTTTACGATCCAGCACATTAATTCCGCCTCCGTCAGTCCCGGCCCATATTTTCCCTTCAACATCTTCCATTACGGTCAGGACATTGTCGTTATTCAGGCTTCCCGGATCATTTGTGTTGGTTTTATATAATCCAAATTTCAATAGCTCATGATCCATGACGTTGATTCCCCCGCTGTAAGTGCCTACCCACATTGTTCCCTGCGGATCGCAGAACATGGTGTAAATGGAGCCGTTGTTCAACCCGCCGACGTCGTTCTTATCATATTTGTAATGAACAAAGTCACCGTTTTCATGCAAGACATTGATCCCGCCATTGCGCGTCCCTATCCATAACTTTCCGTTTTTATCCTCCTCCAATGAAATTACATCGTTGTGGGAAAGACCGGCCGGCTGTCCGTCCTGATGCCGGAACACTGTAAATTTGCCCGTATTTGGATTGAAAAGATTAAGGCCTCCGCCTTCTGTCGCGATCCATAACCTGCCGCGCGAGTCCTCCAAAACTTCATTCAGATCGTTGATACTGAGCGAAGCCGGATCGGCCGGATCGTTTTTATAATTGAGAAAGCTGTTTGTGGCAGCATTAAACTTGTTTAATCCGCCGCCTCCGGTTGCAATCCACACGGTTCCTTTGCTATCAACCGTAATATCACTTACTATGTTATTGCTCAGACTTCCCGAGGCCCCCGGATCACTGGAAAAGTTTCGAAATGTATTTTTTTGGGGGTTCAGGATGCTTACACCGCCGCCAATGGTGCCCACCCAAATGTTTCCGCTCTTGTCCTGGTCGATAGCGTGCACCTTGTTGTTAGCAAGACTATTATTGTCTCCGGCCTTATGCAAGTAGTTCGTGAAGGTGTCCTTGTCGCTATTAAACCGACTCAGGCCGCCATCGTCGGTCCCGATCCAGAGCCTGCCTTGTCTGTCTTCAAAAATGGTGTGAATGTAATTATGACTGATGCTCTGCGGATTCCGGGGATCGTTACGATAAACGGTGAATTTGTACCCGTCAAATTTGTTGAGTCCATCCTGCGTTCCAAACCACATAAAACCGTGCTTGTCCTTCACAATGCAAGTAACGTTGTTTTGCGACAACCCTTGCCCTGTGGTCAGATGGCGGAATACTGCGTTTCTATCTTGGGAAAATGAATGGGTAACAAACGAAAGGAAAAGAAAGAGGAAAGTAAAGGTTTTACGCATGCGGTAACATTCAGTTTACAACTATTTCTACGTAAATTAAACTGAATTTGTTACTCTGCAAAGAAATTTTATAAAATAAAGCGCAAAGCTAGTTTATCCTCATCAGGCGCGGGCTTTGTAACCCACGACGTCCTGAATTTCTTCGGCAAGTAATTCAATCGTGCTGGGTTTTGAAATCACTTTCACCACACCAAAAGCATTAAAATTGGGGAGATCGGCTTTTGCAAAGCCGGTAAGAATAACAATGTCCGCATGGTCTACGCCAAGCGCCTCATGAATGGCAAACAAGCATTTGGGCAGCTCCATCATGGGCATATTGAAGTCCAGAAAAATGTTTTCCGGTAAAGGGAAGAGCCGCTTTTTGATTTTCTCAGCAGCATCCTGGCAGTTATAAGAATGTTCACAAGTAGCTGTTGGATAAGCTAGTCCCAAGGCAAACTCGAAGATCTCATGATCATCCGGATCATCGTCTATCAGCAATATGTTGTTATTCATTTTAGTGTAATCCGTTCCACACACAGTTCCGGATTAACACAATAAAACAATTGTTCCCGCCAATTCTCTTATCGCCTGTATTTCATATCGATAACCGGCGGAGGCATTAATACCGGCCTGGAAATCATATTAAAGCGGTGCAGCTCAATTTTAGGAGGTTCTCTGTGGGAAACGTTTAACATTCTATCGAAAAAAAGCTTGAACTCCGTTCCGATTTTAAAAGCAGGCTTCGACACGGCGAGGCGGATTTTTCTGCTGAAAAAATCAGGCTGCTTTTCCCGGATATGGATCGGTAACTTTTCTATTTCCAGATCAAAAGGAATTACAATAGTGTACCGGACCGCTACTGCCTTTCCATTTTGCCGCGCCGGCGTCCACTGCGGCATATTTTGGACAAGCCGCACAGCTTCTTCATCAATCCCCCACCCCGGCCCGCTCACGATCACCGGACTGCTGATGTTTCCCTTTTCGTCCAAAAAAAATGAGACAGACGCCTGGCCTTCTACCTCCGCTTTAAGCGCCTCCGGCGGATATTGCATATGATGTGCGAGAAACTTGACAAGCTCCTTTGTCCCGCCTGGAAAACGCGGCCACCTCTCCAGCGTTAAACTACTTTCGGAAGTGTCATTCGTTTCGGCTGATTTTTTGGATGTTGTCTCAGACTTTGCAGTCTGGCTAATCCATCCCGGCTTGCCTTTCAGAACGATATCATAATTCTTTCCCGATTTCGTGACGCTCATTTCAACCGGCTCGAAATCCGGATGATTAATAACCATGATGCTGTTTTCAGGAACATCTTCTATTTCATAATAACCTTTAACATTTGTTACCGTGCCCAGTATTGACTCCTTGATAAAAACGGCCGCATTGGAAACGGGAATACCGTTAATGTCCTTAATCATGCCTTTGACCCTGAGAGTTTCTTTATGGAGACCAACATTTGCAGCCGCACCTTTGCCGAGCATTGCGAGAACAAGAACGCTTGCAACCATCACGTTCAATAACATTTGACCCTTGATCATATGAGACTCGTTCAGTTACTAAAATTATTTCCCATAAATAGTCCTTGGTTTGTCAGTCCCTTGGGAAGCAGGTAAATGATAGTTGTAAAATAGTAAATAACACCACATTTAACAACGTAAAATTTTTCTAAAAAATATCCATAAACATTTGTTCGTACGAAATATTTCCTACCTTTGGATGGCATCGTAGATGCAGTAACATTAACCTAGGAATAATGGCTATCGATTTTTCAGATCCGCATTATTTTCACCCATTGGCGAAAGCATTTTGCTGGACATTAATCCATTCGCTTTGGCAAGGGTTAATTGTTGCATTGCTCAGCGGAATTATTTTACTGCTTACCGCCAAATGCAGGCCTGCGCTTCGCTATAACCTGTTTGCCGCGTTACTTTTGGCTTTCGTCATCGTGAATGCTGCTACTTTCCTACTGGCTTATAAGAAAGAATTGGTCAATAACAGCCAGTCTTCCGCTGTGTCCGTTGCCATAGACCCTACATTGCTTAAAATCCATTTTAATGTAAAGCATACAGAAATCTCATTCATAAATAGAATCAGCCAATTTCTCGATCATTACCAAATGCAGATCATCGCGGTCTGGCTGATGTTTTTCCTTTTCAAATCTGCCCGGACGGTAACCGGCCTGCTTTACATAAATAAGATCAGGCATAGGAATGTGCGCGTTGCCGATGATGCCTGGAACTGGCAAGTGCGACAGCTGGCGGCCAAAATGGGTATTTATCAAAGAATTTTATTACTCGAATCCGGCCTTTTACAAACGCCTATATTACAAGGGATTTTCAGGCCGGTAATCATTGTTCCGCTCGGATTTCTGACCAGTTTGCCGCAGGATCAGGTGGAGGCGATTTTATTGCATGAGCTCGCCCATGTAAGGCGACATGACTATCTGGTCAACTTGCTGCAAAGCCTCGGAGAAAACCTCTATTTTTTCAATCCGGCATTCCTATGGCTTTCCGCTTTAATGAGGATGGAGCGCGAAAATTGTTGCGACGACCTGGTGATCGATATTACAAAAGAACGTAACACGCTGGTGCAGGCACTTGTATCATTTCATGCATCAAAACAGGCTGTTACAAGTCCCGGATTATCATTTATCGGGACAAATAATTACTTGCTGAACCGTATCAAAAGGATCATTTACAACACGAATAAACAACTAAATACCATGGAAAAATTTTCGATTTTGAGCAGCCTGATCGCCGTTGCATTCATTTCCGCGGCATATCTAACACCTGTAAAGCAGGTAAACACAAGTTCAATAGCTGTTATTCAGCCAAAACCTGCTAAGCAAGAAACGATAAGACCAACATTGGTCAAAGCGAAAATGAAAACTCCCGCTTCGGCCGAAAAGCCTGTTGCGATAGAGAAACACAAATCGCTAAGCGACTCATTGTCAGACATTAAATCACTGCTGGCTGAACTTAAAACTGCCATTGATACAAAGGATTTAAAAAAAGCAGACGCACTTCGTTATAAAGCCTACCTGGCGGTTTGGGAAGAAAAAAGCGACATTCATTCCAAAACTTTACAGACAAAATTGCTTGCAGACGCATTTGAAAAACGAAAAGAACAACTGGCAAAAAACACGATACTTGCCAATGTTCAGAATGATATGATAAGCTCGTCATCACAAACATTGGCAAAGCGGAGTGCTGAAATTGACGTTTTATATAAAGAAATGGAAGCACTCGCGCTCGAAAATCACGGGAACAGAAAAGCCCGGGAAGTAGAAATGCAGGAAGACCTGATCGAGGACCTGCTTGCAGAGGGAATTATCACCACAAGAGAAAACCTTTCATACAAGCTTCATAATATGTTTTTGATCGTTAATGGTGTAGAACAACCGGAATCATTGCATCAAAAATTGAAGGCAAAATACCTCGAACGCTCATGGACCGAATGGGTTTACAACTGGGACGGTGCCACGGGGCTTCGTTATACGGGTGTGCGTTATAATGGCTGAAAATTTTCCCACACGCGCAACGCTTCTCTCTACGTTCTGTGTCTCTGTAATTGACCCGATCATTATGGTAGCGAATTCCTTAATTTATCGGTAACTTTTACGAGTCAAATTAAGATTTTAGATTGAGTGGTATGAGAGTAGTTGTCCTGTGCATCCTTTGTCTGTTTTTCGTTGTTTCCTGTAACCAAGTCAATCAGTTAGAGCCGGTTGAGCCAGATCCTGTGCCTACAAAGGTGATCGCACAGGTAAAGCAATGGTATCCGGATGCAGAGAATTTAGTATTTAAACCTTTGCTCGAAAAACTGGTTTGGGAGGTAAAATTTGATCAGGGAACAGACAAATATTTAACGCTTGCTGACAGCACTAAGATCTGGGAAACGTATCGATACAAATCGGAGGTTGCCCCGCCCAAACTACTTGAATTACTGGGTAAAAGTGCGTTGAAAGGAGGAACGTTTAGTGCCAACCGGGAAGCAATAGGATTTGACATGCCAAATCATCGGAACAGGCTGATATACAATTTGTATGGCACTGATTATCTTTTTGACTGGCTTTATCTTGATGGCCGGATTGCGGGTGCGGCGTTTGATACAAGGCTCTATTCATTTCTTTTGAATGATTTTAGTTTGCTGCCTCAAAAAGTGCAAGCCTTTGTCAACGCCGATCCGAATATCAAATTTGAGGGTACCGAGGTCAAATTGCTCTTAAATTATGAAAAGTTTTACGAGGTGATGGTGAGCTTCGATAAAGCGGGCGTGAAAACGTATGCCTATCTTTATTTTAATGAAGCCGGGGATTTAAGATGGTTCAGCAGAGGGTTCAATGAGCCGGAAAACCTCTATGGGCCGCCGAATTTTGACAAGTTGCCAGATGCTATTCAGCAATATCTTGACGCTTCGCAGGAGTTGGCCAGTTTCTCAACCCAGCACATTGCCAGTATGCAATGGATGGGAGAATACAGAGGTTTTAAATGCTATACTATCCGATATCTTAATAATACGACGTTCGATTCCTGCGATCTGCAATTTGACGCTGAGGGCAATTTGGTCAACAAATCATTTTTTCTTTATTACCAGTAAACGATTCATTTATTTCAAATATCTAAACTAACGCGTTCAAGTTCCGGACTTTATGAAGTTTTTTCTCTCAAAAAAATTCAGTAATCTGGCCTCTTTGGTGAAAGCTTGTCAAAAGCAGGACCCAAGTGCGCAGACTGCATTCTATGAGCGATACAAAGGACGGTTAACCGGTGTTTGCCAGCGTTATGCACGGACAAGAATGGAGGCGGAGGATATTTTTCAGGAGGCATTTATTAAAATTTTTAACAACATTCAGGATTTGAAAGACCCGGATTCGGTGGATAGCTGGGTTAAAGTAACGGTCGTCAGGACGGCGATTAATTACTATCATCGGACCACAAAGCAACAAGATCTCAATGGTTCGATAGATAATATGGATATTCAGCTGGAATCGGACGATTACGGAAAAATAATTGATCAGTTGAATGTGACAGATTTGTTGGCGATCATCAACGAGCTGCCAGACAAATACAGGACTATTATTAACCTGCACCTGATTGACGGCTATACACATGCTGAAATTGGCGAATTGCTCTCCATACCTGACGCGACCTCGCGCTCGCAGTTTATGAGAGGACGAAATTTGCTTTTAAAAAAATTAGAACTTAAAGGGATCGTGCATCATGAAAACTTCTGAGGATAAACTCAATGAGGCATTGCGGGCAGCCCTTAAACGCAAATTTGATAATTTTGAAGACGTACCAAACCCGTCTGCATTTCAAAAAATACGCGCAAATCTCAAACCTGGCCCGCAATGGAAATATCTGTTTTTCACGTTGATATTTGTAAGTGTAGCCATTATTGGCATAGTTGCTGACCAACATTTCAGGAAAGATGACATTGCAAAAAAAGCAGTTCCACTAGAAGCAGCTGAAGCGGCGGATACAAAAATGAATGTTGCCGAAATGAAATCAGGAACAAAAACAACCGCCGCTAAACTGGCATTAAATTCTAAAAACCTGACGAGCAGGGACATTAAGCCAACGGCAATATTGGATGAAAATACGACGGCTCGGAAGGCCACATTGCACGCATTTTCGGAAAATAGTAAAAGCAGTTCGTCAGCCGTTTCAAATGCTGAGCCTGAAAGCACTTTCGTAAACCCTCAACTATCAGAAAAAACGCAATTTTCGACCTTAAAGAAAGATGTTAATTCGATACCAGGTGAGCGCTACGACGAATTACTGTCAAATTCACCCACAAGTTCAGTTGATGATAGAGCACTCAACTTTGACATGAGCAAAATTGATAATCAAACCGTTACATTAACGTCAATCAATCCCGGCAAACCTGATATTAATGTTCCTGAGACTGATATCAAACCTATTGTAAAGCATGGCAATGGCAACTTCAATTGGCTTATCAACGCGGCCGTTTTACAATCTTACCAGATTTTGACGGTGCCATCCGGGGCGCAAAGTTTTCAGAATTTTGAGTTTCCTTCTACATTTTCTTTAAGATCCCTGGGATATAAATTAAGTGTGGGTGTAGAGAAAAAAGGCTTTCAATTTATGCTGCATTTCAGCCGCTTTCAGCAATCATATTCTTACGAAATTGCTGGTAATGACTACGTTGTGCAAACTTTTGATAAAGATCATTTCAAGGTGATACGCCAGGGAACAAGGGTTAGCCAGGATAACAATTTCCGTCTCATAGGAGTTGGGGTCAATAAGCAGGTAAGCTGGGGAAATGCTACGGTGGGCAAATATTATGCTTCCGCAGGTCTGGAATATTCGTATGGGATGATACGAAAACAAAGCATTGGATGGGTTAATGCGGGCATTGGAAAACAATTCCCGATCAGCAGAAACTCATCTCTGCATATCGGACCTTATGCAGAATTCAGTCCTGTCAAGTTTTCCGGCTCCGGCGATCCATTTTATTACCAGCCTTACCGGGTTGGTATTTCAGCAGGTTTGAGGCTGAACAAATAAGTTATCAGTTCAAATTTTATCTGAAATTGCGGCCATTCGGGAAAATTTCCGTTTGTACGTCCCTGCGAACCTGCGTCTTCTTATTAACTGCCATCGTTGCGTACTCGTCCTTTTCATCTGCGCGCGAAAGGGTTAGTATGTCCGGGTTTTCCTCTTCGGTTGCAGTTAATTTTTTCAACAACACCGATAGATCGTAGCATTTCTGAACAATTACGTGGGTAACCTCCCCTTCGCGCTGCAATTTTCCTTCCACCATCAACAACCTGGCGTACAGAATTTCTTTTCGGTATTTTTCAAAAAGTTTTTGAAATACAACCAGATTAGCGAAACCGGTTTCGTCTTCGATGGTGATAAAACAAACGCCACCGGCAGTTCCCGGGCGCTGCCTTACGAGCACCAGCCCAGCTACTTTAACCATTCTGGTGTTTCCGATCAGATCAAGTTTTTGAGTTGAAAAAACATTAAGCAAATCCAATTTTTCCCTGACAAAACTTACCGGATGCGCCTTTAATGATAAAGAAGTAGAAGCATAATCCTGAACGACATGCTCAGAAGCGCTCATATGCGGCAATTCCACAGGTGCTTCCAACGCACTTTCGGATGGCTGTCCCTCAAATAAACCGATCGGCCTGTCACTCATTGCCGATACTTCCCAAAGTGCCTGCCGACGGTCTAACCCGATAGACCGGAAAGCATCTGCATCCGCCAGTTTTTCCAGGGCAGCCTGTGAAACTCCTGCGTCGCGTAATGTATGAATGTTGGTAAATGGTTTTGTCCGGGCCGCAATCAATGCTTGGATATCTTCTTCCCGCATGCCCTTAATCTGCCTGAAACCCAGCCTGATCGGGCAATATTCTCCTGTTTTTACTTCCAAAAGATTGTCCCAATCTGAATGGTTGATATCGATTGGCCTCACTTCAACATCATGTTTCCTGGCATCGATAATGATTTGCGCGGGCTGATAAAAACCCATCGGCATGCTGTTCAGCAATGCCGTTGCAAAAACATCGGGATAAACGCATTTCAGATAACATGAAACGTAAACCAGCAATGCAAAGCTGGCAGCGTGGCTTTCGGGAAAACCATAACTTCCAAAGCCTTCCAGCTGCCTGAAAACACGTTGGGCAAATTCCGTTGTATACCCACGCGCTGTCATACCTTCCACAAGCTTTTTCTCAAATCTCGTGACCATTCCTTTCACCTTAAAAGTAGCCATGCTTCGTCGCAACTCGTCCGCTTCCGCCGGTGTAAAACCAGCCGCCACAATTGCTATTTTCATGGCCTGTTCCTGGAACAACGGCACGCCTAATGTTTTCCCCAAAATGGCTTCCAGCTCTTTGGAAGGGTAACTCTCCTCTTCTTCTTTATTTCTACGACGCAGATAGGGATGCACCATATCCCCCTGAATTGGGCCGGGGCGTACGATGGCGACTTCAATTACCAAATCATAAAAGCACCGGGGTTTCAACCTGGGCAACATGGACTGCTGAGCCCGGCTTTCGATCTGAAAAACACCAATTGTATCCGCAGCACAGATCATATCATAAACATCCTCCCGATTTTGCGGGACATTAGCTAGCGTATAATCTTTGTTATAATGTTTTTTGGCCAGATCAAACGCTTTCCGGATACAGGTCAGCATTCCCAAAGCCAGCACATCTATTTTCAGAAAACCCAGTGTATCAATGTCATCCTTATTCCATTCAATGCAGGTCCGGTCCACCATACGAGCATTCATAATCGGGCATAAATTCGACAATTTACCCTGTGTGATAACAAAACCTCCCGTATGCTGTCCCAGCTGTCTCGGAAATCCGATGTATTGTTTGGTCAGATCCAGGATCTTGATCAAATGCGGATCATTGGGGTTAAAGCCCTGTTCAGCAACACGTTTGCCTTCAAACCACTCATCGGTAAATTCCCATATCGAATTTGCAAGCCGGTTTATAGCATCTACCGACATTCCCATGGCCTTGGCCACATCACGGATCGCGCCGCGTTGATGCATTTGCGTTACTGTGGCCACAATCCCTGCTCTGTCACGGCCATATTTTTGATAGATATACTGGATCACTTCTTCCCTTCTCTCGTGCTCAAAATCCACATCAATATCCGGTGGCTCATTCCTTGCGGAAGAAATAAACCGTTCGAAAAGCAAGTCTATTTCCATCGGATCCACAGAAGTGATGCCCAAACAATAACATACAGTTGAATTAGCCGCAGAACCACGGCCCTGACATAGAATTTTTTGTTCTTTGGCAAAACGAACAATGTCATAAACTGTGAGGAAATAAGGAGCGTACTCCATTTCCTCAATAAATTTCATTTCATATTCAATGGCCGCTCCGACTTTTTCTGGTATGCCATTCGGAAATCGCTCCTGCGCTCCTTTCCAGGTCAAACTTTTTAGTTCTTCCAAAGGCGAATGTCCGCTATTTGTAATCTCCTCAGGATAAACGTATTTCAGTTCATCCAGCGAAAACTGACATGCGTTGGCAATCTCCTCCGTGCGCTTGATCGCATCAGGATATTGCTTGAAAAGGCGGCGCATTTCATCTATTTCTTTTAAAAATCTTTCTCCATTCTGATAAAGGCGAAAACCGGCATTATAAATGGTGCATTTTTCCCGGATGCAAGTAAGGATATCCTGCAATTCCCTGCGAATAGGATTATGATAATATACGTCATTGGTTGCCACCATTGGAATGTCCATCTGGTCGGCAAGCTGCGAAATACGATGCAATTTTTTTGTGTCATCGCCCTGGTAAGAACGGGCAGCAGCAATGTAAAGATCGTTTCCAAAAGCCTTTTTATATTCCTTTAATGTGCGTTTAAATTCAGGTTCAAAATCAAAATGGGCATTCAAAGCTGCAGGAGGAACTACAATGAACTTGATTCCGCCGGCATAGCGAAAAACATCCGCTTTGTACAAATGACATTCTCCTTTTTCCGCTCTTAAATTGCCTTCGGTTAGCAAAGAAGAAAGCTGAGAATAGGCCTGTTGCGTAGTCGGATAAGCCAACAAACTCGGTCCGTTCAGCAAATCCAGGCGACAGGCAGGAATGATACGAATGTCCTTTCCTTTTGCGGCTGCATGACCGCGCACAATGCCGGCAAGTGTATTCCGGTCAGTTATCGCAATTTTTTTGTATTCATAAATTAAAGCTTGCTGCACCAATTCTTCCGGGTGCGATCCGCCCCGAAGGAAGCTAAAATTGGTCGTAACCTGCAATTCGGTGTAGCTCATTTTAATTACCTAGGAAAAAAAACCGTGAATAAACCATTCTGAATCCTCATTATCATAATGTCCAAGCCTAAAAATCCAGTAACGCACACCAGACTGATCTTCAACACAATAGTAATCCCGGTGCATACCCTGGTCGAGCCACCATTCCCTTTCAATTCGTTCCGGGCCGTCTGCTTTTATAATATTATGTACGTAATCGTTGAGCCTGAACAACATAGGCGGATAATCCGGGACGGGTGCGGACACTTCTATCGGCAATGGATCGGGTAACAAATAAATCGGCCTCGGACGGTCTGTTCGCCAGGCAGTTTGCGGTTTATCCTGCAATGACTGGGTAAGTTTAATGGATCTCTCGGGCCAATAATGTTCGTCCGGCACATACCGGCGGATCGTTTTAATTCCAGCCTTACCCGCTAGTCTGTCCAGCAACTCTATCAGGTTTACATTATCCGCGCCGGCATTTGTATTCCAAAGCTTCTCCTGGACTTCATTAACATCTTCTGTAACAGGCGCTTCCAGCAAGAATAACTCAATGCCCAGAGCCGGCTCGATCGTTGCTATTTTGAGTTCAAAAAGCTTGAAAAGGTGCCCTACATGAAATGATCCCCTATTTGTCACAATGTCGATCTGCACAATTTTCCCGTCTACCCGAAATCCTTTGAAAACTGCGGTCCGCAAACCTTTCCCTTCTTTCACCAAACGGTGGCACAATGCTTCCAACAGCCTCCTTAATGCGATCTGGATACCGGTTGCTGTTACAATCGGCTCCATACAAGGCAGCCGCTCCTGGTATGGCACCGCAGGTTTTACTGATTCAATAACCTCAATAGCATGCCCGAACGCCTGGTCTACCCGATCCAGAAGCTGCTGCCCAAAACGCCTTCTCAGCACAGAACGCGGCATATTAATGAAGTTCCGGATCTGGTAGAAACCTAATTTTTGCATTCGCTCAACCACTACATTTTCAAGACGTAAGGCAGCCGGCGGCAAGGGTAATAATGCTTCGGAAACACGATTGGCTTGTACAATACGCTTGTCATGCCCAAAATGGGCAACTGCCCAGGCGCCGCCAACAGTATCTGCAATGGCAGCGCTTACGTGGTAACCCTTTTGTCTGAGCCGGATGACTATGTCTTTCAGATAGGCACGTTCCCCGCCCCAAAGATGGGCACAACCTGTAATGTCGAGCATCAGGCCATCGGGTATGTCGATTGCAACAACAGGCGTGTAACGTATACACCATTCCGCTAATTCAGTCAGCAGTTCAGTTGCTTTACCCGGGTGATCGTCTATCACTTCCAATGAAGGGAAAAGTGCTCTGGCATCAGCTGCAACCATTCCGATTTCAATTCCATTCTCTATCGCCTTCGCACTTGCTGCTTTAACAACCATTCTTCCACGCTCAGGAGCAGCCAAAACAAACGGCTCACCAGCCAGCTCAGCACGTTCTGTCACAACCCAGTCTGTGATTAAATGTCGGAACCATATGTTGGCGAAGCGCTGTGACATACTAAACTATTATTTACATAATGTTCTGTTAATCAATAATTTATATTTTATATGATATTTAAGGTATCTTTAATTTGGTCACAATGATATCAAATCTCTTGTTTAGTAGCAAGGATTTTCTTTACTTTGTTTTAGTTATCAAAATCAATTTTACACACTAAAAAGCATTATTATGAAAGCAGTAAATCAACCATCGCTTTTTGAAGGAATCAGAAAAACAGATGATCAGGGAAATGAATTTTGGAGTGCCAGGGATCTTGCAAAAATCCTAGAATATACGGAGTACAGATATTTTAAGGCGGTAATTGAAAGAGCTAAGGAAGCGTGCAAAAACAGCGATTCCAGCGTTTCAGATCATTTCGGGGATTTGCACGAAATGATCAAGTTGGGAAAAGGCGCAAAACGGAAAAGTGATAATGTAAAGCTATCCCGTTATGCTTGCTACCTGATTGTCCAAAATGCGGATCCGGCTAAGGAAGTTGTCGCATTAGGGCAAACTTATTTCGCCGTCCAAACGCGTTTGCAGGAATTGAGGCAATCGGAGGAGTATAATAACCTTCCCGGAGAAAATGAAAAGCGGATTTTTTTACGTAGCGAAGTTACCAGACACAATTTACTTCTGGCGGATTCCGCCAGGGTTGCAGGAGTAGTCGAGCCAATTGATTACGCTGTTTTCCAAAATCATGGCTATATGGGTTTATATGGCGGGCTTGACGCGAAAGCCATACATGAAAAGAAAGAACTGAAAAAGAGCCAACATATATTAGACCACATGGGCAGCTCTGAACTTGCAGCCAACTTATTTAGAACTACACAAACTGACGATAAGCTAAGACGTGAAAATATCACCGGCAAACAGAGAGCTAATAAAACCCACTTTGAGGTTGGCCAAAAAGTGCGCCAAACCATTCAGGAACTTGGAGGAACTATGCCGGAAGAATTACCAAGCGTAGCAAGTGTAAAAAAACTGGTAAAAGAAAACGATACCAGGCCAATAAGAAAGAAATAGAGAAGGATGAGAAATGGAGCAATTTAAGTTATTTGACGACCGGGAACATTTGCTGCTTCCGGAACATCTGATGGAATATGTGCCGGGCTTCTTTACGAAAATGGAAAGTGAGCGGTATTTGAAAACATTTCTGGAAACCGTTTCCTGGCAACAAACCAAAATTACGATCTATGATAAAGAGATGCTGACTCCCAGACTATGTGCCTGGTTTGGCGATCGCCCCATTCGGCAGGATGATATGCGACCACCTATTCCATGGACGGAAGAACTGCTGGAAATCAAATCAAAAGTCGAAAACCATACCGGGATCCGTTTCAACGGAGTGCTGCTAAATTATTACCGGGATGGCAATGATTCGGTCGCCTGGCATAGCGACAAGGATACAATTGTCGGCCTTAAAACAGAAATTGCTTCTGTTAGTTTCGGACAGCCACGAAATTTTGATTTTAGAAATAAAGAAAACCATAAACAACAATATTCTTTGGAATTGGGCAACGGCTCTTTGCTGCTGATGAAAGGTGACTTACAAAAATATTGGGAGCATCGGATTGCCAAATCGTCCAAAACAATGAAGGCGAGGATCAATCTCACATTCAGGAAAGTAGCGTAGAAAATTGAACCAGGATAAAACAATAAAGCTCCAACACCGCGTAAAACAGTTTTGGAGCTTTATTTTAATCATATAATAACCTATTTCTGAGAATCCAACACCTCGTCGAGGTTTTCGAATGCCATAAGGAAACCTTCTTTGAATCCCATTTCAAGGTGTTTTTCAAGATCTGAAAGCTCGTTGAATGTCAACACAACGTCTACGATCGTGCTACTACTGTTTTCTTTGAAAGACGTGAGCCATTGCGAACCAGGCAGAAAATCACTGGGCTGGCCATTTTCATCGCAGAAAAGATCAAGCGCGGAATATGATTTCTGCGCTGTAATTGATTTGTAATCCATGCGCGCCCAATGCTCCTCACCTTCCGGGCCGACCATTGCATACAACCAGTGCCCGCCTTCGCGGAAATCCATTTCTTTGGTCCTGGCTTTCCATGGCTTGGGTGCCCACCATTGTTCCAGCAATTCTTTTTGCGTCCATGCTGCCCACACTTTGGCTACCGAAGCAGCAAATTCCCGTTCAACATAGATCTTTTTATTTTCCTTATCTACTGTGAAATTCAACAAAAGGTTAGTCTTCATAATCATTTGGTTTTAAGTTAAATAATACTTGGTCTAATTGATTGAACCGGTCTTCCCAAAGCTTCTTAAACTGTTCCAGCCACTGATCCACTTCCTTCATTTGCTTTGCATTGAAGTGATAATAAATTTCCCTGCCAGACAACTCCTGTCTTATCAGCTGGCACTCGGTCAATATTTTTATATGTTTTGAAACGGCCTGTCTGCTCGTATCAAAATGCTCCGCCAAAGCATTGGGCGTCATCGCCTGTAACGCGATCATGCTCAATATCGCCCTGCGGGTAGGATCCGCAATGGCCTGAAAAACGTCTCTCCTAAATTCTTTCGGCATAACTTTCTATACTTAACGCGCAACGTTATAATTGCAAATATAAGCGCAACTTTAAAGTTGCACAAGAATTTTTATTAAAAAGTTGCGTAAGCAAATACTTACATATACATTTGTGTAAGCAAACACTTACGTATTATGTCAATCGAAGCAAGAAGAGATGTTTTTCAGGCAATAGCGGATCCGACGCGGCGGCAGATCATTAGTTTGATTGCGAATAAGTCCATGAACCTCAATAGCATTGCCGATAATTTTAATATAAGCAGGCCAGCTATTTCTCAGCACATTAAAATTCTTACAGAATGCGGAATGGTGGTCGTTCGACAGGAAGGGCGGGAAAGATTTTGCGAGGCGAAACTGGACGGACTGAGCGAAGTTTCTAACTGGGTGGATCAGTACAAACAATTCTGGAATGAGAAATTTGATTCCCTGGGAAGTTATTTGGAGAGAATACAGGCTGATAATCAATCAAATGAAGAACCAAACGCGGATTAATCAAATAACAATAACATGGAACAGCAAACACAAAAAAGAGGAGGTTTGAAAATTGTAAGGGAGTTTAAAGCGCCCAAAACGCTTGTTTTCGACGCATTTGCATCACCCGAAGCATTCGGCGAATGGTGGGGACCGGCTGGAAGCCAGCTTTCCGTACAGCATTTCGACTTTCGCGCCGGAGGCAGCACGCACTATAAAATGGAAGGAAACGGCCACGAAATGTGGGGATTGTTTCAATACAAAAACATCCGGCGCGCCGATCTGCTTGAATTCGTGAATTCTTTTGCGGACGCGGAAGGGAACATTATAACCTCCCCATTTCCAATGGATTTCCCCTTGGAAGTCTTCAATCAGATCACACTGGAAGAAAAAAACGGGATAACAACATTGACAATTCAGGGCCATCCGGTTAACGCAACGCCAGCGCAGGAGGAAACCTATTTTTCCATCATGGAAAATATGCAGCAAGGTTTCAGCGGAACATTTGATAAGCTGGATGCTTATCTGGAAAAAGTGCAGGGCTAGTATTTATTCAAACAAAAATGACGAACTACTCGAGCAGGCCGTCATTTTTGTTTTAAAAATTCCTTAGGGATCGGGTTTCGTTCCAGAAAAATTTTCATTTCCTGCGCTTTTCTGCTGAGCGGCTTCGCATTTTCAGAACCACTTTCACTCATCCTGATTCTTTCTTTTAACCTCCCCCGCTTAGGCTCACTTTCCTTCGCAATTATGACATCTTTCATAATATTTCTCCTTGTGTATATATCAAAATTAACCATTATTTTAAGTTAATCAAGAAAGCATCATAGTTAGATCCAACTTGAAATTTTTCCCATTCCCCTTTCCAACCGTAAGGCCAGGTTCCTGATATTTCATTATTCTCATTTTTTACAGCGCGAAAGCCATAAACATTGTAAACCGCATTAAGTTCACTGAGATTTCTGCTTATTCCCATTTGATATTTTCTGGTTCTTACAGCATACTTGCCGGGCAGTGTTCTGCCGCTGGCTGCTATACTAGCGCTAAGATTAGATTCCAGAAACGACATCACAGCAGTAGCGACTGTACCGAGGATTTTATCCATATCTCCGTTTCGAAGCTCCACACTATCTTCAATTGCAAATAAAGATGTGTCCCATAAACCAAAAGCAAGATTGTAAAAATTATGGCTAAGTTGCTCGAAGCTTATCCTCATTTCAAAGCGACCATTTTTGCCTTCACTGAAAAACCTAAACTCCGTTTTTCCGACTAGCTCGGTCGTATAGCATTTAATGTTCATATAAAAGAAAGTGTGTGTTTTGAATGCCCAAAGATATTAAAATCTTCACTAGGCAAACCATTTAAAACCCATACTCCACCCCTTCCGGCAATGCTTCCACTGCCACCTTCATCCATTTACCCTTAATTTTGATCACCACTATGTCGCGGTCCTTATCGTAAAAAATGGTTCCGTCTCCGCCGCTTTTCAGTTCGTTATAATTTACATATTTGGCGTCTTGTTCTGCATTTTGCTCGTCATCTCCCGCTGGTTTGGTTAATGAGATGTCTTCTTTTCCAATACGACCCAATGTTAACGCATTGGTTAGCTTCAATGAACCGTAGAAAACGGCTTTGTCCCGCCCGAACATGAAGGAATGCTGCTTAACATCCGAGCCGATTTTGAACCAGTTATAAGCTGCTTCGTCATGGTTGTAAACGGTTGAATAATAGTATAGCTCAGCAACTGGCCGCTCCATTTCAATGTGCTTGTTTACCAGCATCGTGATGCGCGATTTATCGTCTTTGGCGTAACCCTCAAAACCATGATATCCCCAGCGCTTCTTATTTCTTTCTTCGGCATTCCCCCGCACCTGAATCATATAAGGTGTGCTCAAAATGCCATTTATTGTCGTATACATGGGTGTTTTGGCCGGCACAAATCCGAAACTGTATCCCCGCTCTTTCCATCGGTCCACGTTGTATCAATGTCTGATTGCATTTCAATCCGCTTTTGTGCAGATGTTTCGCTTCCGTTTTGCAAATTATAATATTTGACAAAAGAAGAATCGCGCCCCTGCTGGGCCAGTGCTGCATTTGAAATAATTAAGAGAAAGAAAGGGCAGAAAAATTTCATAAACGGGTCACGTAAAGTTGGTGGAGTCTGGAAACCAAATATAACCGCTCCCTGCGTCACCTATAAAAAATTTAAGAAATACTTGCGCAACCGATTAATTGCACATATATTTGCAACCAATCAGTAGCAAATTGAATTTGAACAATGAGAAGAGATGTTTTCCAGGCCATAGCAGATCCTACGCGCAGGGCCATACTTACATTAATTGCATTGCAGGCCATGACACCGAATGCACTGGCCGAACACTTTGACACAAGCAGGCAAGCGGTTTCAAAACACATTAAAATATTGACCGAATGCCAACTGGTCAGCCAGGAGCAACAAGGAAGGGAAATTTATTATCACTTTAACCCCCAGAAAATGAAAGAGGTAGCCGATTGGTTAGCGCCATTCCAGAAAATGTGGGAAGAACGCTTTGACCGCTTAGACAATATTTTGGAAAAACTAAAAACACAGAAAGATGGCAAGTAAAAACGAAACCAAAATCACTGCCGAACCAGGCAAACAAGAGCTATTCATCGAGCGGGAATTTGAAGCTTCGCGGGAATTGGTATTCCGCGCATTCAGCGAACCGGAATTCCTCATGCAATGGATGGGGCCGAGTGATATGGACATGAAAATTGATAAGCTCGATAACCGTTCGGGTGGTTCATATCGCTTTGTACACACATTGCGTAATGGCGCGGGCGAATTTGGGTTTAATGGAGCAATTCACGAAGTTGCTGCTCCTGAACGGGTTATCCGCACTTTTGAATTTGAAGGGCTGCCCGAACGCGGACACGTTTCACTGGAATTTCTGACGCTGACTGAGCTGCCGGGCGATAGGACCAGATTGAGCATTCAGTCCATTTTCAAATCCGTGGACGATCGGGACGGCCTGGTGCAGTCAGGCATGGAGGTCGGGCTGAATGAAGGGTTCAAGAAGCTGGACGACCTGTTAATCAAACAATTCTAATAAAACTAAACCTTATTTAAAATGATCAAGCCACTTTATCCTTGCCTTTGGTACGACGGAAATGCAAAAGAAGCCGCCGATCACTATTGTTCAATTTTCAAAAGTTCAAAAATACTCGCTGAAAATCCGATGGTCGTGACCTTCGAGCTCAACGGTTTCAAGTTTATGGGATTGAACGGCGGTCCGCATTATAAATTTTCACCTGCCACTTCCTTCGTAGTCGAATGTGATACACAGGAAGAAATCGACTATTACTGGGAAAAGCTGGGCGAAGGCGGCTCGTATAACCAATGTGGATGGCTGGATGACAAATTCGGTATGTCGTGGCAGATCGTTCCGAGTGTCCTATCGAAACTAATGTCCGATCCGGAAAAGGCGCCACGGGTAATCGAAGCGTTTATGCAAATGAGTAAGTTCGATATCGCTGCGCTGGAAAATGCGTAAGGTTATTTGACAAAAAATAGCGCAAAAACATCGGCTAACATGTAAATTGCAGGACACAATCAGTCCTCGATTTCTAATATGTTGAAGTTTATCCTTCCTGCGCTATTTTCTATCTCATTTGCCTCAAAAGCACAATTGGTTTCCGATTCACTATTGATTGAGGGGCTTCACCGCGTTTTTGTTTATGATAAATCTGTGAAGATTACACCTGGCGCGAGCCTTGTTTTCGTCATGCATGGATCGGGTGGAGAACCGGTTGGATTTGCGCCGAGAGCTGCAAAATTACAAGCCAGGGCTGAGGCTGAGAATTTGGTCCTTGTTTATCCAGCCGGTTATAAGAAATACTGGAATGAATGCCGTAAAGCTTCAACAGCAATTGCAAATAAGGAAAATCTCAATGAGGAAGCATTTTTCTCAGCGATGATCGACTTTTTTTCTGATAAATATAAGATTAACAAAGCACACGTTTTTGCGACCGGATTCTCTGGTGGCGGGCATATGTCGTACAAACTGGCACTGACAATGCCTGGAAAAATCAAGGCAATTTCGGCCATTGTTGCCAACATGCCCACGGATGAAAATATGGACTGCGCGGCAATGAATGTTCCTTTACCAGTCATGATCACCAATGGAACGGCTGACGAAACCAATCCTTACAACGGCGGTGAAGTGAAAACGGCAGGCGTGACGCTTGGGACGGTTCGCGCTACAGATCAATCATTTCAATATTGGGCTAAACTGGACGGTTACAGCGGTGTGCCAGTCAAATCAATGATGCCGGATGGTGATAAAAACAACAGCGTCACCGTAGAAAAATACACGTATCAAAAGAAGGGGAAACCAGAAGTGACATTATTAAAAGTCATCAACGGAAAACATGAGTTCCTGACTGATTTTGACATTTTCGAAGAAACCTGGGCATTTTTCAAGAGGCAAATGGATAAGTAAATCTGGCCATTGTCACACCTTTATCCAACCTGCAACAACTTCTTACCTTCCAGCACCTTAATCTCTTTTTCAAGATAATTAAATTGCCCGTCGGACCATTCCAGTTTCCATTCGCCGGGTTCTCCGTTACGGACTTTCAGGAGCTGGACGTGCCAGCGGGGAAATCCTACACCAGGCATACCGTCTTCCAGCTGGCTGGGAATGGGTTTTACCTTCCAGCGTGATACACAAGCCAATGTGTTCACACTCCTGGGATTGCAGCGATGGAGAAATCCGGTAACCCGGCTATGTTCTACGGCAAGCTGCAACCGCCTGGACTGCGTTAATGATATTTCGTTGAGCTCCCCTACCACGGCTGTGAGCGCATCGCATTTTAACGATTCCTCCACAGCCCATAACACATCCTGCTCTTTCAACAGATCTATAAAAATGACCTTATCCGGTTCAATTCCGAAAAATTTCATGGCAGGAGGAAAAAGCGTCCGGTTCATACTGATCCAGAGACAAGCCCCACCCTTTTCCAGCAACTTCCCCAGCAGTCCTAACATAAAACCGGTTGTAGCCGCAACATCGTCCATACCACTGCTCAAAAACTCATGAACCGCACCTGTCGGAAAAACCTGATTGGGGAATGCCTTTTCCAGCTCTCCAAAATGTAAGGAACGCTGTGGCCCGTCAGACGCCGTTTTAAACCCCTGCAAAGAAAGAATTTCCTTTTGCAGCTGTCTTGCAACATCGCTTTTTGTGGCCAGTTGATTCATATTGAAAGTTGAGCAAATTGTTACCAATAATAACAATTTTATGATCTCAAAAGTACCAATTAATTTTCAATTGCGAAAAATTTTTATGGTTTTATGCTTAACATTACTGTGGGCTTAGTAAAAAAATAGAATAAGACGCTTAATCAATTTAAACCATATTATCCATGACACGATCTGTATTATTCAAATCTGCTTTTTTGCTTACCGCTTGTTTCACTTTACTGGCAATGAGCCATTTAGCTCCCCGTGACTGGAAGCTCGGTGTGGCGCTTTATACATTTAATCCATTCTCCTTTGAGGGGCAATTAGCGAAAGCGGACAGCGCTGGCCTGAAATATGTGGAAGGCTTTACATTTGCCAAAGCCGGCCCGGAATTGAAAGATTCCATCATGATGAAACTCTCCCCCTCGGGAATTGCAAGACTCAAAACGATCCTCGATAAAACAGGCCTGAAAATGGAAAGTATTTACCTTGTGGGTGGCAAAACAGTGGATGATTGGAAAAAAGAATTTGAGATAGCCAAACAATTCAAGGTAAAATATGTTACCGCCGAGCCGCCCGTAAAAATGTGGGACAGCATCGACAGCCTTGCAGGTGTTTACGGAATGAAACTGGCAATCCATAACCATTGGAAAGGAACAAGCGCTTACTGGCATCCCTATTCTACCCTGGCCGCATTAAAAGGACATCCGAATTTTGGCGTTTGCGCTGATCTGGGCCATATGCCTAAAAGTGGCATTAATCCGGTGGAAGCATTAAAAAAGCTGGAAGGCCGTATTATCGCGATCCACCTCAAAGACATTGCTGCGTATAACGATCCAAAACTTGTAGATGTGGTGGTTGGAACCGGCGTGATCGATTTTCCTGCGGTTTTTAAAGAGCTTGAAAGACAGAATTTCAATGGGCATATCATCATAGAGCGCGATCGCCAGGAAAAGCCGACAAACCTGCAATCGGTTATAGAGACAGTTAAATACTATAACAAAACGCTGGGATTAAAATAAACCTGAACGGCAATCTTAGTAATAATTCTACAATGTTAGTTGCGTTTCACTTTATCTTAAACTAATTTAAGAGAGAATCTGAAACAGTTAGATGAGCGCTACCTCTATTCTTCCTTTGTACAAAACGACCTTTAACAAAGACCTCTTTTTTCAAAAATCGGCCGACCTGCTGTGTATCGCTGGGTTTGACGGTTTTTTTAAAGAAATTAATCCGGCGGTCTCGAATTTGCTGGGTTATAGTGAAGAGGAATTGATGAGCAGCCCTATTGACACTTTCATCCATCCCGACGACCGCGACATTACCGGTCAGCATCGCGAAAATCTGAAAAACAACGTCCCACTCCTGGACTACGAAAACCGTTATGTTACTAAAAATGGCGACATCGTGTGGCTCTCGTGGACTTCCATGCCGCGTTATGATGAAAAGCTGGTTTATGCGATTGCTAAGAACATTACCCATTTAAAACTGCTCGAAAAAGACCGCAACGGGCTTATCGCAAGCCTCACAAAGATCAATTACGATCTTAAACAACTGACTTACACCACATCACATGACCTTCGTTCTCCCGTGAGCAACCTGCTTTCGGTTTTTGAGATGATGGACACATCCAAAATCACAGATGAAGAGACGCTTCAATTTTTGGACATCCTTAAAATGGCGGCAGAAGGATTGAAAGATACATTGAACAACTATGTGGATATTCTCGTGCAGAAGGACCTGCTTACAGTGAAAGTGGAAGAACTGGATATTGAAAAGTCCCTTAATAATGTCAGGAACTCACTGAGATCATTGATTCAAAATTCCAAGACCAGGTTTCACATTGATTTTTCAAAATTAAAAACCATCAGATACAATGGTGCTTACCTGGAAAGCACATTTCTGAACCTCATCACCAATTCCATTAAATATTCCATTCCCGGCGAAAATCCGGACATTACTATTTTTTCCAGGCAGAACGCTAATGCAACACAGCTGATCTATTCCGACCGCGGACTTGGTTTTGATATGGAAGCGATTGATAACAAAGTTTTCCGGCTGAACCAAACATTTCATAACCACGCAGATGGCAAAGGAATTGGTCTTTACCTGGTGCACAACCAGATCACTAGCCTGGGTGGCAGCATTGTGCTGGAAAGCAGGCCCAATGAAGGTTCGCGGTTTACTTTGTCTTTTAAAAATTAGTCAAAAGCATTTTCTGACCTGGATCAAAGTTTGCGCAGCTTAATGTTGCGATACCAGACAGTGCTTCCCCAATCCTGCAATCCAATTCGCCCAGCATAAGAGCCTGTGGAAATGGGTGCGGCTTTCAATCCGCTGTTGGCTACTTTCTGTTTCCAGTCAGCGCTGTTCAGATCGTGCTCCTGCACCATGAATTCGTTTTGGTATACAGTAAGCTTGCCCTTTTTTACTATAAAATGGATCTTGTTCCATTCCCCTTCCGGATTTCCTTCCCGCAGACGCGCGTTGGCAATGCCAAAAAAGTCACTTGCACGATGCGTATTTTCCCTGGCGCCCTCGTAGATCTTGTCGTCGATCACTTGAAGTTCCAGGCCGGTATCGTGCATGTTTTTATATTTCGGTGATTCTGTGACAAAAAAGAAAATGCCGCTGTTGGCATATTTACTCACTTTCCATTCCGCTTTAAACTCAAAATCGCCACTAACAACCTCATCGATCACAATGTCGCCCCCGTTTTTGGCTTTATTCCCTGCGCGTTCCGGAACATTCAGTTTAATAGCGCCCTGCTCGATAATCCATGCAGAACCGACTTCCTTACCGCCGTATGCATGCCAGCCTTTGAGGTCTTTTCCGTCAAACAACAGTTTCCAGCCATCCTTCTTTTCGGTTGTGGATAGCGTATTAAGCGCTTGTGAATTTGCACTTACGAAGGCAAAGTTCAGCAGCAGGGCGAGTAAGGTGGGCTTGAACATTTTAGATTTGGGGTTATTGTTGAAGAACAAGCGTGCAGGGCTGATAAAATACTTACCAGACAAAAAAAATGTTTGTTACCATATATCGGCAATGCTTCCTAATCATTTAAAATGCTATCTGCAATGGTTGACGAGGCTTGTTCGCAAAAGTCGAGTCCGGAATAGTCAGGATTGTAGCCACCAATATAAGGAACGGCCATAATGTAAATGCGGCGGTTAATATCACCCGACCGCGATACAACCTGAAAGTTATCTGTGATCGCAATGCCGGGCACTTTCAGGTAAAAATCTTCCCGGGCTGTCTGCTCAACATCCTTATTTCCATCCGCAACCGCTTCCCCTCCTGCCGCAGAGGACCTGAATTTTAAATGTGCAGGCCGAACGGTTCCGTCAGCAATAAGGCTTTTAAATGGAAAACTCTCAAAAGGCAAATGCGGCTGTCCGATACAATCGACAAATGTGTTGTAATAAATAGCTTTTGATTCCCCGGACTCATCGGTATAACGATAAGTAACGCCGCCTTCACTTTCCGGATCCACCTGACTATCATCCCCTACCGAAACAATTTCCAGCTTTCCGGCATCGTCCAGCGCCAGCATTTCTTTGGCGGAACTTTGCGGAACAAAAGCAATTACGATTGAAATGAGCGGCATCAAAACCTTTTGCAATCTCATCCGGTCCTCGGCTGACATATATTTGGCAGGATAATTCAAAACATAGCTCAAAACCGCCAGAATCTCTTTCCAATGAATTGATTCCTCATTTTTGATCGACCTTTCCGCTTCCGCATATTCTTTTCTGAAAAGGGCAAAGGGCTCCATTTTTTCACGCATGCCCATCATCATTTCCACAAAATCCTCAATGCTCTTATCTTTGATCCGTTCATAAAACTTAGGATCTTTTTCCAGGAACAGATTCTTAAAAGCTTTCTCGAAAATATAATCCAGTTGCAGGAAACCATCATTTTCCTGTCTGTTTTGCTCAATCTCATCTTCTGTCAGCAATGCCTCATCCGAGAGAAGCGGATCTTCCAAATGGAAGCGGATAGCAGGCAAAAGTCCGTTCCTGGAATGCATAACGAGCTTAAATTCCAGACTTTCGTCCGAAGGAGTAAAAACAACTTTCCCAGACTCATCCGAATGAAACGACCCGTTATTCCTGGCCAGCGTGCGCATGGCATCAATGGCGGTTAATGATGATCCTCGGATCGCTATGGGGTGATTGAGTTGTAATTTTAACTTCGCAGGAGGATATGGCGAGTCAAAATAGCCGGGTATGGTGCCTTCATGTTTGACCGGCCAGTTGTGTCCGGTGCAAATGATCACGCGGTTGAATCGCGACAAACCTGATCTTTCAATGACAACATCCACCTTTTTTTCGGAAGGAATATCGATAATGTCAACCACCCTGCAACCCGTATGAACATGTATCTGCAACCCCAGCCTTTCCGCCTTTTTTAATAGCAAATCAAATTGGGCAGATAAATACTGGCCAAACAGCAGCCTGGGCAGCACTTTATATTCATTAAAACGGTCCCGGTCAATGCCAAACCGGATGAGCACATCCTCGGGCACGGTCTGGATCCATTCCTCAATGGAAGTCACGATTTCCGGGATTTCGTTATCAGACACATTCGTTACATGCTCTTGGTTGGAGCCTTCATAACTATAAGGCATTCCTGCACCCAGTAGTTTTTTACGTTCAAAAATGTGTATTTCAAGGTCCTTATGACCAGCTTCTACAAATCTCTTTAAGACAAACAATGCACTTGGGCCACCGCCTAGGATGGCAATACGCGTCTTCAATGCTTTACAAAATGTTAAGTGTAAATTAATCCGATTCTTTTTTTGAATGTAATAAACAATTATACCAATATCATTTTGGGAATAGTTTTTTAACTAAATCACATCATTAAACCGAGTTCCAGATCAAACACTACAATCTCCCGCCAATGATTTTATCAGAAATATGGGTTTATCCCGTAAAGTCCCTCGGGGGAATTCGTTTGAAAGAATCACTTGCCGAAGAACGTGGGTTACAGTATGACCGGCGCTGGCTGGTGGTGGATGAAAAAGGCACTTTTCTTACCCAGCGCACGAATGCCCAAATGGCCTTGCTAGACGTCGCATTTTCAGATGACGGCCTTTTTATTTCGCACCGATATGATCCTGTTAATCAAATACTTGTTCCTTTTGAAAGGGAAGACGATGATGACATTGAAGTGAAGATCTGGCATGATGTGGTCCCGGCAAGAACGGTCTCAAAACTAGCCGATGAATGGTTGAGCGAACGACTCGGCAAGATCGTCCGCATTGTGGAAATGACTCCTGATACACAGCGAAAAATGAATTCGACATATGCCGAAAAAGATCACACAGTCAGCTTCGCCGACGACTTTCCGTATCTGCTCATATCACAGGCATCGCTGGACGATTTGAACAGCAAACTTTCTCAATCCATTGAAAGCAAGCGCTTCCGGCCAAACTTCGTGATTACAGGCACCGCGCCCTTTGAGGAAGACCTCTGGAAAACCATAACGATCGGAGATACACGTTTCCAGGTGGCAAAGCCTTGTGAGCGCTGCATAATGGTCAACATTGACCCGAAAACGGGGATTAAAAGTCCTGAGACGCTCAAAACGCTGGCAAGTTACCGCAGGGAAGGAAAAGATATCTTTTTTGGACAAAATGTCGTCGGGCTCGAGAGCGGCATTGTGCGGGAGGGTGATATCATAACGCTTTTCTAAATGGGCGCAACCTGCAATTTTTTAGGTGCAGGGATCACAACCCAGGTGATTATAGTGGCAAGGACCAATGCGCCGGACATTAATGTGTAGGATGCATTAAAATTTCCGGTTTCACTATTGAGATAACCCACCAGATAAGACCCCGCGAAAGATCCCAATGCACCCAGACTGTTGATCAAACCAATGGCACCGCCGATGACATTTTTTGGTAAAACATCTGCAATAGCGGCAAAAAACGGACCGTATGGTGTGTATAAAGCTCCTCCCGCAATGACCAGCAGTACATATGAAAACCAGAATTTCTCCGGGCCCAGCAACACTGTAGCATATAAACAGATGGCTGCAATCAATAAAAACGGCCAGATAAATATTTTCCTGTTGCCTGATTTGTCTGAAAAATAAGACGCGCTAAGCATTCCGATAACCGCAAACAAATACGGGACGGATGACAGCCAGCCGGTGGTAACCATATTCATATCCGGTGCAGCCTTAATGATCGAAGGCAGCCACATTACAAATCCATAAACCCCGACGCTCCATAAAAGATATTGAAGTGATAACAAGATTACTTTTCTGGACCGAAATGCTTCTGCGTAGTTTTTAACCGGTTTTATGCCAACCTGCTCTTCCTGCAAACGTTTTTCCAGCTCCATTTTTTCATCTTCCGAAAGCCATTTTGCTTCCATTGGACGCTCATCAATGAGTTTCCACCAGATAAAAGCCCAAAGAATGCCAGGTAATCCCTGAATAATAAACATCCACCGCCAGCCCATCGAATCAATCAGATAACCTGACAAAACGGACATCCAGAGCACCGTAACCGGGTTTCCGAGAATAAGAAAAGTGTTCGCGCGTGACCGTTCTTCTTTGGTAAACCATTGGCTAAGTAAAATAAGCATGGCAGGCATTACTGCGCTTTCCACCACACCAAGCATGAAGCGGATCACGATCAGCGTGGTTGTGTCATTTACCATCCCCGTAGCAGCCGCCAACGCACCCCAACAGATCAACGAAATGAATATCAGCTTTTTAGCTGCCTTATGCGCCGCATATTGTGCACCCGGAATCTGGAAAAAGAAATAACCCAGAAAAAAAAGCGAGCTGAGTAATGTGGATGTGTTGGGCGTAATATTTAAATCTCCGGCCATTCCGCCGGCAACCGCAAAGCCGAAGTTGGCCCTGTCCAGATAAGCAAGACTGTATGTTACGAAAACAACCGGAATGATCCGATACCATCTTACCTGGGCCAATTGTGGTTTCATGTGTCTGTTAATCTGGACTTAAACAATTTTCGTAAATAGTGGTAAGGCTTCAAATCCGCGATTATACTATTTTTAAGTGACCGCAGTCGTTTTTCAAATGTTTGGGAGTGGTAAATAAATAGGCTTCCAGTCTTTTATAACTGATTGTGTATTAACTTCATCAAGCCAAATTTCGCCGCAAATGAAATCATCTTTACTCGCTGTTCTTACAATATTCTTTTTTGCCTGTAAAGACAAAGATGCTGACAAAACGCCGGTAGCAAGCGAGCCGTGCCTGCTCACAAGTTATGTAACAGACACCACGGGCAGCGGCGCGAAAATGGAGATCATTTACAACAAACAAAACCTCATTACCGGGACCACATATGCCTATACGGGTTATTTTGGGGACACAACAAAACTAAGGAGCACCATCAGTTACTACTACAACGAGGAAAAGCCGTCAGCGATCAGCAATTCAGACAATGAGAATGTAGTCCGTTTTGAATACAACAGCGAAGGTCTTTTATCTCAAAAGACCTGGCACGAAAAGAAAACAATTCCGCGTCAAAGGGTGCATGTAGAATGGGCCAATGGTAAAATGGTCCGGGTAAAAAGAAGCCTGTTCGAGTTGACCGGCAATGCTAATGATCCGAAAAACTATACCGAAAAAGAATACGATCACATCGAGCTGGATTGGGATCCAAAAGGAAATCTGGTAACATTAAAAAGATTTTCCCCTAAAAATGAGCTGATTACGGTGAACGAATATCAATACGACACCAATCCAAATCCATTTAAAAAACTCTACACGATCCAGGGCGCCTTTTTTGACGATCAGGAACATTTGCTCTCCACCAACAACAGGACCAAAGTCACCATGACTTACCCCATAAATGGGAAGGTCATTTTATTGGATTATACATTCAAATACAATGCAACCGGCTATCCAAAAGACGGATTCTACGCCAATCGAAGGGCACTGGATATGCAGTATAAATGCCAGTAATATGTTTGTAATGATGGGTTAACGCGTCACTCTCAGTCCGCTGCGAAATTGGGAGCCAGTTTTTTGAACCATAAATTCACCACACGTCCGTTGGTCATACGCAGTCCTGTGACCTCACCGGACTTGCCGCGAACGATGTCTATATTCTGGACAAACCACCACGGTGCGTTCAGCCGGTCCTTATTGACCACATTCAGATCCACTTCGCCGTGATGTACATGGATAAGCTTTAATTTGCTTTCTTTCAGGCTAATGGTGTAAATAGTTTCCAGTTCCGGACTATAATATTGACCTGCAAAATCTTCCTTTTTAATGTCTGAATCCTGCTTGGGCTGCACGCGGTTTGCCGGATGTTCGCCGTTTTGCCGCAATGTGATCTTCTTAACCTGGCCTTCCTTCGGCTTGTGAAAAACGACGGACGCTTCCACCACTTTCAGAAAAAATGTCGTATCCGAAGATGGGAATATTTCCGCTTGCGGCTGCCCCGTAGCCTGGGTGAAATAACGCTCTCCTTCTTTTCTGAAATTGAGGATAAACCCGGGCACCTCCGCAAGTTCATAAGCGCCTGCGTAATTTCTGAAAAGCGTTGAATCAAACTTATAATTCTCGTTTACCGGCTTAGCAGGAGATTTTTTCGCTACGTTCTGTTCTCCTTTGAATAAGGAAGCCATGTAGATCCCGGCCAGTTCAAACGCCTTTTTCTCCGGCGAAAACTCAGCCTGATTGCTCAGGACAATAAAACCATAACCTTCTTTTGGAAAATAAGTTATAGACGACCGAAAACCCGCATCGGCGCCATTGTGGCCATAGTAAGGCAGTCCTTTATACGTTCCGTGCGCCAGCCCGAATGCATAAGGCAGCGTATCGCCTTTGGTGAGGCGGCCGCGTTCAAGCATTTGTTTCATCACCGCGGGGCCACCAATTTGAGACGTCCGGAAATTCTTAATCCAGAACAAGAGATCGTTAACTGTTGTAAATAAGCTCGTTGCACCCACATTACCATAGCTCAAAATGCTTTTCTCAAATGCCCCTGCTTTTTCCTGCGACTTGTGGAAAGAGTAAGCACGTCCCTTCACGATCTGCTCCTGGTTATCGTAAAACAATGTATTTTTCATTCCCAGCGGCTTAAAAACCTCCTGCTCCATCCATTCCGTAAATGGCTTATTCCCCACGCGGCTCACAATTTCGGCCAGAATGGTATAACCCGTGTTGCAGTAAGCAAATGCAGATCCCGGCTCAAAATTCAGCTCTTTTTGTCTTTTGATGAGGTTGAATGCATGTTCTTTGGTAATAACGTCGTCCAGCCGCCAGCCCGCCATCGACAAAAGGTTCCACTGGTCGCGCAGCCCGCTTGTGTGATGGATCAGATGCCGGATTGTGATGGTTTTGCCAAAATCCGGGACCTCAGGAATGTGTTTGTGAATGTCGTCGTCCAGCGAAAGTTTGCCCTGCTGGGCCAGCAAAACAATGGCGTAAGCCGTGAATTGCTTTGAAACGGAGGCCACGTGAAAAATTGTTTCCGGCCCGTTTTTCGCCCCGGTTTCCACATCCGATTCGCCAAAACCTTTGGCATAGATCAATTTACCCTGATGAACAACCCCCACGGCAGCTCCCGGACTGCCCGGCTTGTTCCATTCTGCAAAAAGCGAGTCGGCCCTTGCGTAAAGTTTGGTGGATTGGGCAAAAGCAGGAGATAACAGTTGCAGCAAAAGCAGCGAAAGGGCGACTGAGTAAAGTAAAGGTTTCATTTCAAATGTTTATAATATTGCGAAAGGGATGAACAGAGGCACAAGTAACCGCATGAAGTTACAGCATTAATTATATCTTGCCCCAAAATTAACCCCATGAATTCGCTGAGCGCTTTTTTTATCTCGTCTCCCCTCTCCGTTTTACTCACGCTGAGCGTCGGAATAAGTTTGGCAATGATCAGCGATGACATTGGAAAGCGGTTTTTCAAAAACACCGAACCTGTCCAAAGCGCATTGTATTTCTTTGCAGGACTGCTTGCACTTTCGTGGCTGATCTGGCTAATCGGCCTTTTTGGCTTGCTTTCAGTATTATTATTAAAGGTCATTTTCTGGGGAATTATTCTTTGTGGGACCTTCATAGCTGTACGCAGGCGTGGCGAACTTTTGAATGGTGCAAAGCGGAAACTGGCAGCTTTAAAAGCACTTCAACCCTTTGAATTTTTCACGGCATGCGTACTCATTATTATTCTGGGCAGTTATTTTTTGCTCTCCCTCACCGTCCCGACCGATTCCGATTCATTGAATTATCATCTCGCATTGCCTGTCGAGATTCTACAAAAAGGAAGTCTTTGGTTTAACCGCGACCATTTGCATTACCGGTTGGCTGGATTTGGAGAAATGATCAATTTGCTGGGTGTTGCAAACGGGTGTCCCCAGCTGGGCGCATTCATCCAGACAATCGCCCTGCTTCACACCTTGCGTGCACTTTCGGCGCGGGTCATGCCAGCACACAAACTCACCATTTGCGTCTTTCTGGCAGGGATTCCCACATTATTATTTCTCTTACCAAATCAAAAACACCAGTTAACAGGCATTCTTTGTACAACCGTCTGTTTCCTTTTTATTAGCAATTCCCCAAACATGACGCTGGCGCGCGCGCGTTTGGTAATGCTTGCGATGCTGTTTGCAGCTGGTCTTAAGTATTCGTTTTTGATCAGCGTAGCCGCGTTGAGCATCTTATTTTTAATGAAGCGATCAAAAAACATTTCATTATCCGAAGCGGCTGCCAACTTTGCGTTGCTTACATTGTTTGTGTTGGGCCCGCAGCTGATTTTTCGATGGATGCATTTTAGCGATCCCCTTTCTCCCTTGCTGGAAGGCCTGCTCGCTGAGCCCGATCCGGTTGTGCAAAAATTCCATCATTATATCAAAAACTTCCGCGAATCGTCTTTTCCCTTTCCTGCAAACATGTTGTTGACTGACAGTCCTGGAAAAGTCTCCACGATACTGGGGTCAGGCGCTATCATTTTCGGATTTCTACCGTTTCTGTTTCGGAAAGCCAGAGCGGAAATTACCAGCATTATATTCCTGCTTTTGGCAATCTGTATAGGGAGCCAATTGTCCTCACGCTTTCTAATGGAACCGCTTTTATGGACTTTACCGCTATTTATCACCGCCTATGGCCATGCGGAAACCTTCAAATATTTCGGTTGGCTACTAAGGGCACAAATGCTTTGCATTGTTCCATTTGTAGCCCTGGGACTATATGCGCTCGCTCCTTCGCTTTTCTCCGACGCCCTGAGAACCAAGGTCTTAATCAACTCAGCCAATGGTTATGCAGAAAGCGCCTGGCTAAACCAGCAATTGCCAGCCCACGCACACATTGCCACCAGCAGCCGCTCACGCGCCTTCCTGCCCAGACCATTTTTCCCGTGGGAGTATCTGGTTTTCACATCGTTGGAAAAACCTTCCGAAGTGCAGGCGCTTCGCAAAAAGTTGGCTGAGTATCAAATAGATCACATCGTTTTGCCAGAAAACGGAACGGCACCATTGCGGGCTGCAGCCCATGCCGCATTCACAACGGCATCAAAAACACTCCCACTAGCCACCAGAAACCCGCTTAACCGAACCAATTATCAGATCTCTATCTTCAAAATCGACACACTCACCATGCCGAAATAACGTACCGGCCGAGCTATCCAAGACATCCATTTTTTAATTAACTAATATTTTAGTTTTTAAACGTATAACTTAGTTCTATATTTGGAAGTTGATATACTTTCAATTTCAAAAGCAGAACGCCATGATAAAGAATTACTTCAAAATCGCCATACGGGTTTTACTGAAACAACGCCTTTACACATTTCTGAACATTGGCGGACTTGCCTTGGGACTGACGACATCCCTCCTCATTCTGCTTTGGGCAAAAGATGAACTTAGTTTTAACACATTTCATCCTCACTATGAACACATTGCCAGGGTTATGCTTAACATATCGTCTGACTCGCAACAAACGCAGACTTACGACTTGGTTGCGCCACCCATCGCAGCGGCGGTGAAGCGGGAAATTCCCGGTGTTGTGGATGCCACTTGTTCCTGGGAAAATAAAGCGTTGTTCACATATGGCGAAAAATCAAATGAGGAAACCGGCCTTATGGCGGATCGCTCTTTTTTAAAAGTATTTCATTTCCCTGTTTTAAAAGGCAATGCTGAAACCGCTTTGAGCAAGCCAAACACGATCTTAGTCACAAAAAAATTCGCCGAAAAATACTTTGGTAAGACAGATCCAGTCGGGAAAGTGATCCGTATTGGCCAGGCAGACAATTGCTATATCGAAGGCGTTCTGGAAAATGTCCCTGCAAATTCATCGCTTCAATTTGATTTTATTAGGTCAATGCCTGATTCGATGAGCACAGCTTCGTGGGTGGAAGTGAAGGCGAATGTTTTTGCGCTCCTGGCTCCGGGCGTTGACATTGAAAAGCTTCGCAACCAGATGGAACCGATCGCTAAAAGGCACATGCCAGATTTTATCAGCGGGTGGAGTTATTTTCCCTATCGCCTGGAAGACTGGCACCTGCGAAGTCACTTTGAAAACGGAAGATATGCAGGCGGCGGACGTATTGGTTATGTTCGTTTGTTTGTTGTAGTTGCCATTTTTGTGCTTATCATTTCCGCGATCAATTTTACAAACCTGTCGGTCGCACGTGCGGCGGGACGGTCGAAGGAGGTGGGCATCCGCAAGGCAATAGGCGCTAAAAAGTCGTCACTGGTTGCACAATTTCTGGGTGAATCCTTTATCCTGACATTTCTTGCCGGATTAATCAGCATAGGCCTGATTTACGTCCTAATGCCGTTTTTTAACAATTTTTTTGACAAAAAAATCAGCATTGACTGGACAAAACCGGTTTATCCATTTGGCTTTCTTGCTGTGCTCGTACTGACAAGTTTACTGGCCGGCTTTTACCCTTCGTTCGTACTGTCTGCATTTAAGCCGGTGTTGGTACTAAAAGGTGCCGGTTTGGGAAATTCAGGGCGGTCGGCCTGGCAACGAAAGGTGCTTATTATCGTTCAATTTACCAGCACCAGCATATTAATGGTGGGCACCGGCGTAGTTTACCAGCAAATTGAATTTATCAAAAACCGCAATCCAGGTTATGACCAAAAGAATCTGGTACGAATCGAGGCAAAGGATTTATCAGATGTAACCCATTACCGCCAAGCCAAAACAACATTATCCGGCGTGCCCGGTGTTGAAGCATTGTCAAGCGCAACCGCAACTTTTCAGGGAACATTCGGGCGTAACTACGTAGAATGGATGAACGGGCAGCAATCGGAAAAAAATATGTTTGCCGTTATCAGCGGCGATCACGAACTCACCTCAACGCTGAAAATAAAAATCCACGCAGGCAGGGAATTTTCACCATTACTTGCCTCCGACAGCGCGGGTGTGATCATTAACCAGGAAGCTGTGCGACGCATGAACCTGGATAAGCCCGTTGGCAGGCGAATCCGCGTGAATGGAATGGAAATGACCATTTTAGGCGTTGTCGAGAATTTCCATATTGCCTCAGTTCACCAGCTGATCGAGCCAACGGTAATCTTGTTCCGGCCCTATAACACGCGGTTTTTCTTTGCAAGAATCAATCAAACAGGCAGGGCGGTAACATTGGAACGACTCAAAGAAAAATACGAATCACTGCTGCCCGGATCTATTTTTAGCTATCAGTTTGTGGATCAGGAATATGAACGTATGTATAAAAGCGAGATTCAGGTTGGAATATTGGCCAATTGGTTTTCTGGAGTCGCCATTCTCATTTCCTGCCTCGGGCTTTTTGGGCTGGCGTCTTTTTCGGCGGAGCGCCGGACCAAGGAAATTGGGATCCGGAAAGTTTCGGGTGCCTCCGTCAGTGAAATTTTTATCCTGATGAATAAAGATTTTGTGCGACTTGTGTTGCTATCATTGCTGCTGGCCGCGTATCCGGCATGGTACATGATGAATCGCTGGCTCGAAAAATTCGCCTATCACACGAGCATTGATAAATGGATTTTCGTCATTAGCGCAATTGCCACGATCAGCATTGCCGTCGTTACCGTGAGTTATCAAAGTATGAAAGCTGCTCTGGCCGATCCTGTGAAAAGTCTGCGACACGAATGATCCGTACTGTTGCTCCCTTCAATGTTGCTCTTTTTAGTTTGCGGGTGCTGGCAAACATTCCTTTTGCATATATTGAAGATTATTTCCTAAATCCTCTATGAACGGCAGTACGCTCCCCAATGTACGTTTTATTGCGATTGACGATAATCCGCTGGATTTACTTTTTATTTCAGAATTCGCAAAGGCATTTCCATTCCTGCAAAACTGCGGCACATTTGCCAATGCGCTGGAAGGTTATGAAGCACAGCAATATATCAAGCCAGACCTTGTTTTTCTGGACATTGAAATGCCGGGTTTCTCAGGTCTGGAGCTTTTGAGAAAAATCAGGAATGAGGTTGATATCGCGGTTTTCATTACTTCACATCACGAGTTTGCGATTGATGGTTACGAGCTTTCTGCATTGGATTATATTCTGAAACCACTAACCGAAGAGCGGTTTCAGGAAACTGCACGGAGAATTCGTGAATATGCGCTTATGAAACATCGTGCAGAAGCCTATGAAGTGTTTTTTGGCAATGATACATTAACCATTAAAGAAGGTTATAATCAAGTAAAGCTGTCGCAAAAGGACATTATTTATCTGGAAGCAATGCAGGATTATACCAAGATCATTACGCCACAGAAGAATTACATGACATTATCCACGCTGACATGTTTTATGGAGCAGCTTCCTCCTGACCGTTTTATGCGTGTACATCGCAGCTACGCAGTTTCGTTGAATCAAATCAAGGAATTACGTCACTCGGAAGTGGTTTGCAGCAATGCAATTATCCCTGTCGGCAAGACCTATCGATCAGCAATAGCAAAGCTCAGACTTTGAACATGAAGCAAATTTTACTCATTATATTTTTTATAAACCTCTCTTTCACAAACCTTTGCGCGCAGGCCATTCCCGATTTATCCAGTTACAAAACCAACAAGGATAAACTGGAAGCGCTGGCAGACCTGTGCGACTCGCTGGCAGCGCAGGAAGATGTGGAGCGCGAAAAAGTGGTGTCGAAATACGCATTGAAAATTGCGCCCGCCAACGATTGGTATTACCGCTCTATCTTTTACTATAACCTTGGATTTACATTCGAGAGCTCTGATCCTGACAGCTCTATCTATTTTCATGAAAAATCCCTTGCCGACGCACGCAAGGGCAAATTATCTGTCCGCATCCTCATCTCATTACAGCGACTTTTATATTCCTATTACAACACTGCCGGACACACGCATAAAAGCGAGAGCGCCCTCAGGGAAATGCTGGCCAGCATTGACACCACCAAAAATGAAAACGCCAAGGCGTCCCTGTATGCGACAATCGGGAATTATTATTCTGTGAAAGGTCAATACAACACGCAGATCAACTATTTACTGAAAGGCATTGCGATCAAAAAGAAACTGATCCAGCAGGGCGTGATCAAAGACAGGGAGGATGTTGCAGTGGACCTGCTGAGCTTATCCGAGCTTTTCATTGATATGGCACAGGGTGAAAAAGGGCTTTATTACGGTAAAGAGGCCAGAAATTACATCGTTGCATATAAGCCTTATCTCAATCATTATTACAAAGATATGGCCGACGTTTACATATTGTTGAAGCAACCTGAGAAAGCAAAGATTTATTACGACAGTCTGGCCGGAATGATTACGCCCGACAACCAGAATGCAGGCCGACGCACTAACAAAATCGCATCGGACCTCACTTTTGCTGATTTCTACTTGTCTGCAAATAAACTTGATAGCGCCGAAATTTTCATCAAACGGGCTAACGACCTAGCCCCGAAATGGGCAAGTGATTTTTTGATGTCGCAGGTCGATTTCATGACCGGAACATTATATATGGCGCAAAAGCAATTTGCAAAAGCGCTTCCCATATTGAAGGCCGCAGAACCGAACAGCGCTGCATTAGGTCTGGAAATTCACGCTGCACTTTTGCAATCACTTGCCAAGTGTTATGCAGCAAACGGTCAGTGGAAACAAGCGTATGCTTATTACGACAAGTATGCTCCTATCCGGGATTCGCTCTATCTGGAATCGTCCCGAAAAAGCATTGCGGACGCCGAAGCGCAATATCAGAATAAAGATAAACAGCAACAGATCGAGGTAAAGAACATTCAGATCGACAAAGCGGAAAAGCAGCTTATCTGGCTTATTTCCGGCTTGTTACTTCTTGCACTATCACTGATTTTGCTGGGTGTAATTTACAGGAACAAGAGAAAAAATGCGGAAATCCTGGATCAGAAAAACAAGGAACTCGCCAAATTGATCACCGAACTGGAAGAAGCAAACAGCACCAAAGCCAAGCTTTTCAGCATTATCAGCCACGATCTCCGATCACCGATCAGCCAGGTTTATCAATTCCTGAAATTGCAGCAGCTTAACCCGAGGCTGCTTTCCGAAGTTCAAAAAGCCGAGCTAAGTGAGAAGATCCAGACCGCCACTGGCTCTCTCCTTGAAACGATGGAAGACTTGCTACTGTGGTCAAAAACCCAAATGAACCAGTTTAAAGCCGACATTCAGCCTGTGGATGTTTCCCTTGTCGCGTCACAAAGCTTGAAATTACTGCAATTGAACATTGACGCGAAAAACCTGCGTATCGAAAACAATGTTCCCGCCGGCACCATTGTAAAGGCCGACCCTTATTATTTGCAGGCAATTTTCCGTAACCTGCTCCAAAATGCGGTTAAGGCTTCTGAGGACAACGGCTTGGTCACAATGGGGATTTTACACGAGGGCAATCATTTTACCCTATGCATAGAAAACGAGGGAAAAGCCTTCGGCCAGGCTGATTACCTGGAAATTCTCTCTCAAAAAGACGCTGAAAAAGGGCTCTCCGGCCTGGGTTTAAGGCTCGTCGACGAGTTATCAGGAAAAACCGGGCTATTGATCAAATTCGAGAATCCGAAGGAAACACTAACCCGGACGCTGGTTGTTTTTCAATAGAATTATTTCAAACGGGACGCCGTTACATCCCTCCGGGATTTACATTTGATGCTGCAAATATCTTGCTATCCATATTGCATCGCTCCGCGATTTGAAGGATATGTCTGCAATAAACCGCAAAATGTAACTTTTTGCATACTTATAGAACGCTTCGGCCGTTGAAAGGCAAAGCCTTACTCCGTGTTCACAAAACTGCTTCTGATCTTTGTACTCAGCGCATCGTTGGTTGCGGCGCAGCCAAATTATACCCGCATACGCGGTGCATTTGGCGTCGAGATTTTCGGGATTGCTCCGAAGGGCGCTTTTACTGCCGAGGCTGCATTCGGTTATGGAAAGAAATCGTTCTGGAATGTACAGGCCGGCGTTGGTGCGGTTAGTGAGCCGGATTTCCGCAGCCCGTCTTTTTCTGCTGCATTAACGCATTGCTTCATTTTAAATCCTTATAGACGCAAAACCTGCATTCCACAGCCCGGTCACCGCAATATTGAAACCTATTTTGAAGCAGGACTGGGATCCTTTTTCATCGACCGCTACGACCGCGGCCTGCATTCAGGAGCGAACGGCCAGCAACTGGTCACGCCCGCTGGAATGGCAGGCTTACGCTTGGACCTGGTGACCGAACGATGGATTTACATCTTGAAACTAAGATATACCCCGCCTTTGATCGCGAATCCGCTGGCTTCCCTGGCAGGGTTTGGAATCGCAATGGGCTGGCGCTAAAAATCTGCCCGGATCTCATGTTAAGTTTTACTTTCTGGCAACAAACGGTTACAAAAAAAATAATAGATTTGGACAACGTTTAGCTAACTCTATTTATGAAATTACTATTACTTGGTTTTACCCTGCTTTTAACTTCACAATGCTTTGCGCAAATTAGTTTTCTGGACTCGGCAACGACCTGGGAACAGCTTTCCAGGCAAGCAAAAAAAGAGAAAAAACTGATTTTCATCCATATCGAAGGCCGCGGCTGTGACCAGTGCAATGATGTTGCCACCCAGGGTTTCAGCTCACCGGTGTTGAAAGAGCGATTTCAAAAAGACTTTATATCCACAAGGGTCCGCATTGAATCTAAAAACGGGACACAACTGGCTGGAAAATTCGGCCTAACTCATCCTTTGGTTTCCCTGTTTGTGAATGCTGATGGCAATGTCCTCAACCGCTTCAATGGCTCGTCGAGCAGCGGCGAAGTTTACCTGCAACAGGCAGACATTGCGATCGGAAGGCTTAAAAGCAAGCCGCTGGAAGCGTTTGAAAAGGAATATAACGCTGGCGAGCGATCATCTCAATTTATGCGGGCTTATATTACCCGGCAGCTGGAACTGGGAAAGCCCGCGGACAAACTGCTTGATGAATACGCGGGCACACTGAACCTCGATTCTTTGCAAAACTTTCAGATTATCAAATTTATATATCAATCCGGCCCTACCCTGGACAGCCGTATCTATAAGGTGATCCAGGCGGCAACGCCCCGAAAGGTAATTGACAGTTTGTATAAAACCGTCCCCTATCCTGAGGCGGTAGCGATCAATAATGCTATTATCGGAAATTCATTTCACAAGGCGGTACAGACTAAAAACCAGGAGCTCGCATACCAGACAGCAGTTTTTACCCAGGGCACATTTAAGCCCAACTATACACTGGGTAACATAGCATTTCAAAGGAGTATGCTGAGATATTCTCTTGCAGTAAGGGACACTATGTCGTATATGCAGCAAGTGTCGCAATTTTTGAACTTTACACATATGCTGATGTCCGTTGATTCGCTGAAACGAATGGATGCGGACCATGTCAGGCGATTCACCATTGCCAATGATTCGGTTCGTAAAAGCATGATGCTTAAAACGATGCAGTTTGCACCTCCATCCCAGTATTTCCATATGGAGATGAATGAGCACGCATGGCATTTTTACGAAATGTCCGACAAGAAGGGCGAACTGGAAAAGGCCCTGATGTGGTCCAAACGTTCATTGGAATGGTTCGATGAGTTAACAAAGGGAACAAACCACCCGATGGCACTGGGAAATCCCGCCTACCTGGACACCTATGCACACCTGCTTTACAAGCTGGGACAAAAGGAAGAAGCGATCAAATGGCAGACAAAAGCCGTTGAAGCGGGCAAAGTTGCCAAACAACGCTCCCCCAATATCGAGGAAGCGCTGGTCAAAATGAAAGCCCGGACATTATAGAAATTGCTGCTAAAAACTCGCAGCCTTTCCTCTGAACTTGGCAGCGGCGGTCCTTGATTGAATATCGCCGCTAAGGAGCGGTGCTAGGAGTTCATTGTCCCTTTCGCCCTCGTAATATTTCACGGTCAGCTGAGTTTGCACGTAAGGCTCAAGTTACCGGCATTTTGTTTTGTTTTTTCAAATTTATGGGCAGATTGCAGCGGCAGGAATGGGCAACCATCACCAATTACGGCATTTATGTAACAAATTGCAGGAAGCAGTTAATGGATTGGAAAAAACATTAGGATGCTGATAAGTAATTATTTAGGGTTCCTTATTTTTGAATTTATCTTGCAAAACCCTTCTTTACATTATCGTGAGGCCGCATTTTTTTACAAAATACGAATGGTGGTATCACCTGGCTATGATGCCGGTGTTTTGTGCTGTCGGTAATTACTATTTCATAGGCACTGCCTATTTTCAGGATCTTTCGGTTTTTGTTACCGCTACGCTGCTTGTTTTAGCGCTTTACTGGTTTTCTATCGTTGCGCTTACCATGGTGATCCGGTGGATCATCGGTCGCTTCCCGAATGTAGACCAGACCTCGCCGAGATTGGTGGCAATGTTGCTGGCCGTCGGGTTGCTTACCATGTTGCTTGCCGCTTTCGATGTCTGGGCTTACAGCATTACCCCGGGATTGGAAGTAGAATTTATTTGGGGAAACATTTGGCCTATCATGATCCTGGGCGGATTCTTCGATGTGTTCCTTTGCGCCATGCTTGGACTTTTTTATTCGTTGGAACAATGGAAAAAGAACCAGGCAGAAAGTGAAAGGCTGGAACGTGAATCACTGCAACATCAGTTTGACGCGCTCAAAGGGCAGGTTAACCCTCACTTTTTGTTCAACAGCCTGAACACCCTTTCCGCACTGATCAGCGACGATCAGGACAAGGCGGAGGAATTTGTTGAAGATCTTGCCAAAATCTACCGCTACATCTTACAGGCTTCCAAAACAGAACTCGTTCCCGTTCAGGCAGAGTTCACCTTCCTGCACACATACGCGCGACTGTTGGGTGCGCGCTACGGCGAAAGCCTGCACATTATTGAGCCTGAACCCTATTCAGGCGAACTGCTTGTTCCCCCATTGGTTTTGCAGGTCTTGATAGATAACGCGATTAAATTCAATACAATGACCAAAGCTAAACCATTGATTGTCAAAATTGAAATTGCTTTCAGTCAGCGGATCATGGTTCAAAACAACATTCAGAGCAAAGTAAGGGCGATGGGGACCGATCAGGGTGGCCTGGGTGGAATAAGGGCTAAATATCATGCGCTGAGCAACCGGGAACTTCGCGTGAAGGAAACGGCGGAACATTTTACGGTCACGGTTCCATTATTGTCTGCCCGGGTAAGGGCTTAATTTGATATGCCGGAATCTGTACAATTCAAACATTTATTCATTCAATTGATACAACTAGCATTCCTGCTTTTCGCCGTGCTGTTATACTTTTGAATTCATCAATAAACTGAGACCGCGGCCAACAGGACGAGCCGACACACCATGACGAAAGGAAAATTGATAGCAGGAATGTCAGGCGCGATAAGCCCGAAAAGCCGCTGGTCGTACGCGCTGACTATGCCGGTTTTCCTGATGTTTTTCAATTACCTGATGGTTGGCCCTGGTTTCATAAGCAACTGGAAAACCTTCACAGGAAGCACATTACTGAATGGATGTTTACTGACCATCACATTTTTAATCCAATCCAGGATCAATAATAACATTGCCCAGCGCTATCCCAAACTAGACCAGACATTAAGGCGCATATTTGTTTCCATAGCCGCACATGCAGCGCTTTCCGGTGTTTTTTTGCTTTTAATTGCCTGGTTTTACATTGGCTTCGGACTGTTCGGTTCAACGCTCACAATCCCGCGCATCCTGACGATTTACCTGGTTAATATGGGCGCGATCATGCTGGTTATGGGTATTCAGGAGACGATCAACGCGATTGGCCGATGGAAACATCACGAAGTAAACCGCGAAAGATTGATGAAAGAAAATGTCAACGGCCAACTGGAAAGTCTGAAAGCGCAGGTAAGCCCCCATTTTTTGTTCAATACATTAAATTCCCTGTCCACATTGATCGCAGAAGATCCGCAGAAAGCAGAGCAATTTGTGGATGAAATGGCGCGGGTTTACCGCTATTTGCTGCAAACCAATCACGCCTCGCTGGGCGACAGCGATTTGAGCCAGCTGACGACTTTGCAAAAGGAACTTTCTTTTATCGAGTCTTACGGACATTTACTAAAAACACGATATGGAGACGGAATGAAGCTTTACGTGCATGTCGAAAAACACTTGATGAACCGCAGGATCCCGCCCTTAACATTGCAGTTATTAGTCGAAAATGCGGTTAAGCACAATGTAATCCGGGCCAGCCGGCCACTCACGATTTTCATATTGAGCACGCAGGAAGGGAATCTCATGGTGCGCAATAATTTGCAGAAGAAAACATTGACCGCCGGCGCCGAAAACCTGGAATCCACAGGCGTGGGGCTGGTTAACATTATCACTAAATACAAGCTCCTCAACGAACAGCAAAAAGACGTTTTGCAGCCTGTTGTCGAGAGTAACCATGAATTTTTTACGGTAATCCTGCCATTAATAGCCTGAAATTTAGAATTATGGACGCACTGATTGTGGAAGACGAAGACCTGTCTGTCAGAAGATTAAGAAAATTATTGAATGAAACGGCGCCCGCCCTGCTCATCAGCGGCGTAACGGACAGCATTGAGGAAACGGTGGAATGGCTCAAAAGCAACCAAAAAGCTGGTAACGCAGACCCTAACCTGATTTTCCTGGACATTGAATTGTCGGATGGGCAGAGTTTTGAAATATTTAACCGTGTGCAGGTGACCAGCACCATCATTTTTACGACTTCCTACGACGAATATGCGTTACAGGCTTTCAAGCTGAATAGCATCGATTATCTGCTGAAACCGGTGCATCGCGACGATTTGCAGCGAAGCCTCCAAAAATATGAAAACATGCGCGCCCTGCCCGCCGAAGATTCACTGGAAGGAATCAAAAAATTGTTAGAGGGATTTCAAAAAACAAGCAAAAAAGAGTACAGACAGCGATTTTTGGTAAAACAAGGACAAAAAATGCTGTCCATAGAAGTCAGCGAAATCGCCTATTTCTTTACAGAGGAACGTTACAGCTTTTTTGTTACGGATACGAATCAAAAACTCCTGGTGGATTACACCCTCGACGAGCTGGCCGATGTTCTTGATCCCGCCAAATTTTTCCGCATTAACCGCGGCATGATGGTCACGCATAAATCCGTAGATAAAATTGATCCTTATTTCGGGAGCCGTCTCGCGTTGAGCCTGCGCCCCCCGCATAGCAAAGAAGCATTGGTAAGCCGCGAAAAAGTGGGTGATTTCAAGCATTGGATGGGAAAATAAGGAATAAGAATTTTTAACGATAATTTGTTATATTTCCAGTAAACTCTTGTTTTCTGCTTATGACAAACCTATCCCTACGTTTACGGCGAATGTCGCGCCTCATTAAAAACACCGCGCAAATTCCCGCTTTTTTGCTGATCGCAGCATTTACAATTCAGGACAATCCGCCCAAACCGGATGAAAGCCGTTTCACACCTATCGTGGTTGCCGAGAATCTGGATGAACCCATGGTTTTTGAAGTGCTTCCTGATGGTTCTGCCTACATTATTGAAAGGAAAGGCGCACTTAAAAAATACAATGCGTCCACCCAGTCCACGGACCTGATCGCAATGATCCCGGTGAACACAAAGTATGTGAGCGCGGAAGGTGTTTCCAGGGAAGCCGAGGAAGGATTAATGGGCTTCACAATGGATCCGAATTTTGAAAAAAATCATTGGATCTATCTTTACTATGCGCATCCGACCGAGAAAAAACACATTCTTTCCCGCTACGAATTGCGCGATGACCAACTGGTTGAAAGCTCCAAAAAGGACGTGATCGAAGTAGTGACACAGCGCGAAGTTTGCTGCCATACAGGTGGCGGAATGACCTGGGACAAGGCCGGTAACCTGTATTTGACGGTCGGGAATAACACCGGAAACCAGAAAGCCGCGCAGACCGACGAACGGGAAGGCCGTGCCAGTTGGGACGATCAGGGACATGCGGGTAACACGAATGATCTGAGGGGAAAAATTTTGAAAATCCACCCTGAACCGGACGGTTCCTACACCATCCCGGAAGGCAACCTTTATCCGAAAGGAACCGCAAAAACACGGCCTGAAATCTATTCCATGGGCCACAGGAACCCGTGGCGCATTTCGGTCGACAGCAAAACCGGTTATTTGTATTGGGGTGAAGTGGGGCCGGATGCGAGTGAGGATTCGGAGATCGGGCCGAGAGGTTATGATGAAATGAACCAGGCGAGAAAGCCGGGTAACTTTGGCTGGCCGTGGTTTGTCGGAGACGACCAGGCTTTTCCGGTTTATGATTATGCTGCTAATAAGCCTTTGGCCAAAAAAGATCCAAAAAATCTGGTCAATAACTCGCCGAATAACACAGGTTTGAAAGAGCTGATGCCAACGGCTCCTAGTTTCATTTACTATCCTTACGGCATTTCGGAAAAATTTCCGGCGGTTGGATCGGGTTCAAGAAGCGCTACGGGCGGGCCGGTTTACCATCGTTCCGATTTCAAAGCGCCGAAAAGGCCCTGGCCAGCCTATTACGAAAACAAATGGATCGCGGCTGACTTCTCTCGTGGCTGGATCATGGCGATTTCCATGAACGAAAATGGGGATTATCAATCGATGGAGCGCGTGCTGCCTGCCTACCATCCGGTGCAACCGATTGACATTAAGTTCGGGCCCTCAGGGGATTTGTATGTGCTCGAATATGGCAGCAACTGGTTTAGGAAGAGCGAAAATTCGAGGTTAGTACGCATTGAGTATAATGGCGGCAACCGCAAACCTATTGTTCAGGTTTCCACGGACAAAAAAGGTGGAACAGTTCCGTTCCAGGCTAAATTATCGTCAGCAGGAACAAAGGATTTTGACGGGGACAAACTCAAATACAGCTGGAAAATCACGGGCAACGGCGGCGCAGCCAAGACATTCGCCACGGCCGATCCAATGGTAACATTTGACAAGCCAGGCGTTTACACCGCAAGCCTGACTGTGACTGATGCCAAAGGCGCTTCCAACTCACAATCACTGAAAATCATCGCAGGTAACGAGCCGCCGAAAGTTTCGGTAAATCTGGAAGGGAATAAAACCTTCTTCTTCCCCGGAAAACCCATTCCCTATTCCATCGACGTAACGGATAAGGAGGATGGAAGTTTGCTGGAAGGGAAGATCAAGCCCGAGGAAATTGCAGTCAGCATTGATTACGCTTCCGAAGGTTTTGATTATGCCGAAGTAATTCAGAGTCAGCGCAGTGTGGATGCCAGCACGCAGTTTGCGGTTGCGCAGGTTTTGATCGGGAAAAGCGATTGTAAAGTGTGCCATCAGGTGGATGCAAAATCCGTAGGACCTTCATTTGCAGACATTTCCAATAAATACAAGGGAAAGCCCGGCGTAACAGAAGCATTGGTGCAGAAGATCCTGAAAGGCGGATCGGGCGTTTGGGGCGAGGTTGCTATGGCTGCTCACCCGGCGTTGCCCGTTGCGGATGCCGAAACCATTGTTAAATACATTCTCAACAGCACGGATAAAACGCTGAGCACATTGCCGGTGAAAGGCGAGTACACGCCCAAGATTCCTGCTCAGGATAATGGAAAAGGCTCTGTTTTGATCAGGGCGGCATTTACCGACAGATCTATGAGTGGAAACAAGGCCATTCCTGCACAGACTACCGAGGAAATGATCGTACTCAGAAGCCCTGAGTTGAATGCTGCCGAAGCTCCGATCGTGCAGGGTGCGGACATGAAAGCATTGGGGACGGCCGGCCTAGGATTCAGCGTAGTGGCTTTTGCAAACAGTTTTCTTGCATTTAAAGAAACGGACCTGACTGACATTAAAGCACTTGAACTCAATGCTGCTGCTCAGAAACGCGAAGGTGCAATGGGCGGCAAAATCGAGATCCGGCTCGATTCACCGACCGGAACGCTGGTAGGAGAGCAAAATGTTGAGATCGCTCCGGAAGTGGACATGGCGAAGCTGATGGCGGAAATGGAAAGCCAGAAAAAACCTGGCGAAACCGTAAAACCACCACGCCGCCCGACGCGTGCCCCCGTTTTAGTGAACATTAAGCCAACCACCGGCAAGCACGACATTTATATATTGTTCAAAAACGAGACCGCAAAGCCCATCGAGCCATTGATGACGCTTTCCAAAGTTACCTTTAAGCAGTAAGATTTTAAGTTTCCAAAATAAAGCGGTCGGCCAGGATAGCATTCATTCCTGGTTCGACCCTTTTTTCATGTGGAAGGGTGTAAAATTCGCTGGTGATACGGATGCCTTTTCCGGCCCTTTCGAGGGAAACCTTCAAAAATCCGTGTTTGTTATCACAGTAATTTTCAAGCGTGACATGATTGAAAGCTGCATTGTTTCCCGTAAAACGACTATCTGAAATAGAGGCCACAGGATGCAATTCATCGTAACCACCACCGCCTGCAACAATAAATGGAACCGTTTTTCCATCAAAATAGCGCTTCGAAAAACGCTGGTAATTATGGACGTGGCCACTGAAAACAATGTCGGGCCGCACGCCGGTCTGTTCGAAAACGCCATCAAAAAACTGGATCATTGGCAGGCTGGATCCGTGATTCACATCGGCAGAATACGGCGCATGGTGAACGCAAAGGATGATTGCTTTGTCGGGACGTTCGGCATCAGCATTCCGTAGCTCCTCTATTAACCACTTCCGCTGGTCTGGCGTGATCACACCAAACTTCGTCACATTGCCGTACATGCCAATAATGCGCGCAACAGGTGTGATAAGCGACCAGAAAACATTGGGTTGTGTCATGCTTTTCCGTTCCGCACCCCCGCTGAAAGCCACTGTCTGCGGCTGCTTATCACAAAACACAGCCCGGAACGGATCCAGACTTTTATAGGAAACCCGGCTATCGGGGTTCACATCGCTGTCATGGTTTCCGGGAATCGCAAATATGGGTCCCGGATATTTTTGGTAAGGTTCAAAAAATTGCCTTTTATACTGACTGGCTTCACCGAAGTTGTAAACAATGTCGCCCAAATGATACAAAAACATAGGTTCCTTCCCTGTTCCATCCGTTTGCTGATATTGTTTGATCATTTCGGCCACCACGAGCTTTTGAAAATCGGGATTGCGAATACTACCGGTGTCTCCCAGCATGTGAAATGCCAGCTTGTCCCGATCATTTAATGTTTGAATTGATTCTAAATCAAGGTGATAGGGATATTTTCCCGTTGGAGAAGGCAGTGGCTGAAATTTATAGGAGTCGTCCGGCTGGTTTTTCTTAATTACCGGTTTGTCGTATTTCTTATTAAGGATTGAATTCATTAAGGTGCGAATAACTGAACGTTCAAAATGTGCATTGCGATGAAGCAAATACACATTTTTACAACGGGCCTCCGCATTTTTTGGTTCTAATTTGTTTCAATCATTTCCATGCGGAAACCTACAATTTCATCGCCTTCAAACGCAGGCTGTTCCCCACAACCGACACAGAACTTAGTGCCATAGCAGCGCCCGCAAGCATGGGATCGAGCAGAAATCCATTCACGGAATACAGCACACCCGCAGCGACCGGAATGCCGATCAGGTTATAGATAAACGCCCAGAAAAGGTTTTGTCTGATCGTTTTAACGGTTTTCGAAGAAAGTTTTAACGCTTTCGGGATCATGTTCAGATCGGAGGTGATCAATGTCATTTTGGCAACATCCATAGCAATGTCCGATCCTTTTCCCATCGCAATGCTCACGTCGGCCTGGGCGAGTGCGTGGCTATCATTAATCCCGTCACCAACCATCGCTACAATTTTGCCTTCTGCTTGCAATTGTTTTACAAAGGCTGCTTTTTCGGACGGCATTACCTCGGCTTTGTAATGATGCAAGCCAATTTGGCCTGCCACCGCTGCGGCTGTCTGCTTGTTGTCGCCCGTTAGCATATAGACTTCGATACCCATATCCTGTAATTTTGCAATGGCCTGCCTGGAAGTTTCTTTAACTTTATCTGCGATGGCAATGATGGCGAGCACATTCCGGTTGTCGGCAAAATAGACAACCGTCTGCGCGTCCTGCTGCCATTTTTCCGCGAGTGCGATGAGTTCTTCACTGATCACCACGGCAGCTGCCGAAATCAGATTCTTGTTCCCCACAAAATAAGTAATCCCATTGCTCACCGCCCGCACACCCTGGCCGGTAATGCTGTCAAATGATTGCAAAGGAGCTTTTTGGATCTGCTCTTTTTTCAAACGGTTGACAACAGCTTCGGCCAGCGGGTGTTCCGAGCGCGATTCCATGGCTAATAAAACTTGCCCGGCAATTGATTGATCCGGAATTCCTTTTTCCCAAATTATCTGCGTAACCGCCGGTTTTCCTTCCGTAATCGTCCCGGTTTTATCGAGGATGATCGCATTCACCTTATGCGCAAGTTCCAGACTTTCAGCATCTTTGATCAAAATATTATTTTCGGCACCCTTCCCTACTCCAACCATTATCGCAGTTGGCGTTGCCAGGCCGAGCGCACATGGACATGCGATTACAAGAACGGTAACGGACGTCAGTAATGCGTGCGTAAATGCGTTCTCACCCCCCAGAAGCATCCAGGCAACGAATGTGAGGATCGCGATAACAATGACCACAGGGACGAAGATGCCGGCAATTTTATCGACCAGCTTTTGCACGGGCGCTTTACTTCCTTGGGCCTGTTGCACCATTTTGATGATTTGCGCCAAAATGGTGTCCCCACCCACTTTTTTGGCTTCAAAAACGAAGCTTCCCTTTTGGTTGATGGTTCCTGCAAACACTTTCTCTCCTTTGGTTTTCTCCACCGCAACCGGCTCGCCGCTGATCATGCTTTCATCCACAAATGAGTTTCCGTTTGTCGTAACGCCGTCGACAGGAATTTTTTCGCCGGGTTTGATGACAATAATGTGGCCTACCTTCACCTCTGCGACAGGAATTTCGGTTTCAATGCCGTCCTGAATAATGGTCACCGTTTTGGGCTGCAACCCCATTAATTTTTTAAGTGCCGACGAAGTGTTTGACTTCGCTTTTTCTTCCATTAGTTTACCCAGCGAAATGAATGCGATCACCACCGCAGCGGCTTCAAAATACACATGCGCATGCAGCCCGCGTGCATGCCAGAACTCTGGGTAAATTGTGTTGAAAGCACTAAAAATGAACGCTATACCCGTACTAAGAGCAACCAGCGTGTCCATATTCGCCCTGCCGTGCCTGGCTTGTTTGAATGCATTCGTAAAGAAACTTCTACCTAAAATAAAAACAACAGGTGCCGCCAGTGCCATCATGATCCAGTTTCCGTAAGGCAGCGCGCGCGCCGAACCTTCCATAAAAAACATTCCGATAATGACGATCGGCAAAGAAAGTACAGAAGCCCAGATCGTCCTGTTTTTCAATTCATTATAATGTGCCAATTGCGCTTCTTGCTGCACTTGCTGCGGATCTTCAACGTCCACAACCAGATCATAACCTATCGCGCGCACTGCATTTTGCAGTTCTGTGGTGGTTACCGAATCATCATAATCGGCCCAGGCGGTCTGGTTTGCATAATTTACGCCCGCATCGTGGACGCCTTTCACAGATTTCAGCATGCTTTCAACGCTCACCGCACAAGCGGCACACGTCATGCCTAGTACGGGAAAGGTCTGTTTTATATGGTTTTCAATTGTCGTTTCCATTGCTCTTTTCATTTTTACAAATGTATTATCGAGCGATCCGGAAAGTTTTACACAATTCGGGCGGTGGTTTGTATAATTATTGGTGTGGAGTTTATTTTGCCGAGATCCTTAGCAATGCTTTGTCAGGATGATTTTTCACAACGCATTCATGATCAAAGAGCATTACCGCGCCGTTTTCGGGATTATAGGCTGGCCAGCTTGGTAATGTCGTGTGATTGGGATTTCCGGTATAGGCAAAATGCACCCAGGCCTGGCTTATTTTTTGAGCGAGAATATGGGCCTGTTCTCCTCCTCCGGTCATTTGTTCACATAGGGCAATGTTGTCAAAAACAAAAGGCAGATCCATACAATGCACCGCCCTGAGCGATTTGTCCAAAACCGGCGATTGCCAAGTGAAAAGATAGGTGTAAACCGGGGCACCGCCATCCGCGAACTTTTTATTAGCCTGGTCAATGACCAAAGGCCGGAAAAGAAAATCTATGTCAATAAGCTCAGAAGGCTCTTTTACTCCCGGATATGCAATTTTCAAAGCATTGATATAGGCATCTGTCTGGTCCGCGTATTTTTCCAGCAATATGGCTTGCGCATCTTTGTTCGCAACCTTTCGCAGATCCATTTCAAAAGGCACGAATTCATTTTTAACCGAGCCCACCAGCAGCGGAATGTCCGCAGAAAGCGCTGCGGCTACGGAGCTGCCTATTTGATAAGGCAAAAATTCATCATCCAGGACCGGGTTCCATTCAAGACCGAGAACCGGAACTTCTTGCGGACTCATCGCTGCCTGCACTTTTGCCAGTGCCGCAGTTCCTGCATGTGCCAACTGTTCGTAAGGCATCGTTTCCAGTGCCTCCACATTTTTGGGATCTATTTTTAATTCTTCGAGTAAGGCAGCAGCGACTTTTCGGGAAACGTTCTTATCCGTAAAATGATTGGGATAACTGCCGCTCTGCACAATTGCTTTTTGAAACAAACCTTTTGCCGATGGCGCATTCATCAGGCACATTACCTTTGAACCGCCGCCAGACTGTCCAAAAATGGTAACATTACCTGGATCTCCGCCAAAATTCGCAATATTTTCATGAACCCACTGCAGCGCTAAAACTATGTCCATCATGCCTGCATTGCATGAATGTTTGTACTTTTCTGCATAAGCAGACAAATCCAAGAATCCGAGAACATTCATCCTGTGATTGAGGCTAACCAGCACAACGTCGCCATTCCGTGCCAGATTTTCGCCATCCTGTGAAGGAAATTCAATCGCCGAACCATTTGCAAAACCGCCGCCATGCAGCCAAACCATCACCGGTTTTTTCGCATTGCTGTCCGTGCTCTTACTCCAAATATTCAATGTAAGACATTGTTCATCAACATGATATCCTCGATTGGGCTGAAAAGCAAATTCAAGCTCTTCTGTAAAATCGGGCGCCTGGGTTGTGGGGCAGGTCGGGCCATAAGCCAGGCAACTGCGTACATTTTCCCAGGATGCGGGCTTAACAGCAGACATGAACCGTTTTGCCTCGCCATATGGAATTCCCTTGAAGGTGAAAATGCCCTTTCTAATGTAACCGCTTACTTTTCCGCAACGGGTTTGTACAACAGCCGAAGCAGCGTCGGCCACAATGACCGGATCATTATGAAGATTCGTAGCAGGATATGCAGGCATAGCAACATCAGGGAAAGCACTGGAATGATTTTTCATGGTCTTTATATGCATCAAAACTAGATATCGCTGACTACAATCGTACTGTGCAAAGAAGACAATCATAAGGGCCGTTCACGCCATAAGTTATTATATATTTCAAAAACAGATGAACCTGATTCAATAGATTTGCCCGATTTGAGCCTTGTGTTAATGCAATTAAACTGGCCATGTCAAATACTTTTGAAACGGATCTCATCAAGGCTTGTCTGAACAAGATAGAAGGAATGCTCGCTTGGGGCGACAGCAAGGATTGGTCTAACTACGATTTTGAAAAACTGAGTGAGGCGATCTTCGAAAAAACAAAAGTCCGGCTTAGTACAACCACATTAAAAAGGGTTTGGGGACGCATAAAATATGATCATGCGCCTAATACAGCCACGCTTAACACACTGGCCCGTTTCGCTGACTACGACGATTGGCGAGATTTTGCAAAACAAAGCACCGCGCCTCCACCGGCAGAAATCGCACCCGAAAAAAACGAACCCAGTGAGCCGCAGCCAGTAATTACGAAAAGACCGAAAGCACTTACCTGGATGGTTGCAGCGGTTTTATTTATCATTATCGGTGGTTATTTTATTTATCAAAATGTCCTGGGATCCGGGGCTGTCGATCCGGCGCATTTTGCATTCAAAGCGGACAAAGTACTAACGAAGGGAGTTCCGAATTCAGTTGTTTTCACTTATGACGCTTCCCGCGCCAAAACCGATTCTGTATACATTGTTCAAACCTGGGACATTAAACGGAAAACGCTGGTCCCGAAGACGCAAACCAAGCATTCGGCCATTTACTATTATCCCGGTTATTTCAATGCAAGGCTTATTGTCGATGGACAAGTCGTCAAAAGGCACGTGGTGCAGATCGGAACCGATGGCTGGCTTGGGCTGGTTGAACTTGAAGACAAACCATTTTATTTTAAACAAAAAGACATCACAAAATCTGACCGGATCGAGATCAATGAAGCTTTGCTGAAAGCGAACAATTTCAATTTAAAACCAAATACTCCTAAAATCCGGCTATTCAACCAGCGGGATATGGGCATGTTAAAAAACGACAACTTTGAATTTGAAACGACATTAAGAAATGATTACAAAGAAGGCAGCAACTCGTGCCAATCCGTAGAAGTACTGATCCAATGCAAAGACGACATTGTTTTCATTTCGCTGGCCAACCCGGCTTGCATCGGAGACCTGAAAATGTACGTCGCAGGAAAAATGTTCGACAGCAAGTTCGCCGACCTCTCGGGCTTTGGAGCAAACCTGAGCGAGTGGACAAAACTGCGTGTCACGTGCAAAGACAAGAATATGCGGATTTTGGTCAATAATAAAGAGGCATTGAAGTTCACCTTTCCTAATAGTCCGACAGGGATCGTAGGCCTGCAATATCGGTTCCATGGCATAGCAGCCGTGAAAGATACCTGGTTTAAGGATGGGGACGGTCGGCGGATTGAGATGGACCCCGGGAAACTTACACCTCCTTGATCATCCGGTCGAAAACAGCGCGCTGCTCCATCATGGACTTCACTTTATCTTCGGGATTGGTGTGGCATTCGAGCAGCACCCAACCTTTGTAATTCATTTTGCCCAGGTTACCAAGCAGTTCTTTGTAGGGATAATCGGTTCGATCCAATTCCCGTACGTGAATAGTGTCACCAAACCACCTTTTGACCAGATCAAAATTGTGCTGGAAACCGTCGCCTATCAAATCTTCTTTGTTACAATTCCAGCAGATCTTCGCGTTCGGATTGTTGGCAAATTCCATAATCTGCTTGATATTAGGCAGTTCCTGCGTTTTTTCTCCATGCACCTCCAACCTGATCTGCTGACCGAAATCTTTTGCATAGGCGGCCAGCTCGCTCAGTGCAGCTCCTATTTGGGCCAATGTCTTTTCAACAGGCACATCCGCATGAAGCGCATTAGGCTTGACCTTCACGCCTGAACCGCCAACGTCAGCGCTTAACCTTATAAATTCTTTCGTACGCTCGATGGAAGCATTCAATTTGGCCTGGTCCGGATAATCGTACTGCTGGTTGGTGCCGAGACCGATCAGTTCTACGGGACTATCTGCAAATTTCTTTTTTACTTCAATGCGTTCTGCTTTCGTCAGTTCCGGCATTACTTTATGGGCGTGCTCCACGCGTAATTCAACACCATTGATTTTCGTATCCGAGCAGTTTTTGATCAATGTTGGCAAGTCCCAGTCTTTTCCCCACAGATAAGTCACAAATCCGAGTTTGAAATTCGCCTTTTTCCAGGAAGGATCAGCTGCGCCCGCCTGTCCGTAAACGATAGAAGCGCCTGCCAGCAGGGATAATTCTTTCAGAAACGTCTTTCTGTCCATATAATTCATGGGATCTGATTTTGGTTTGACAAAAGGATAAAGAAATTCGCAGAGCAGATCTACCTCAAAGTCCGGTTACCGGTAAGCCGCTGGGAACGCTTTCCGGGACGGACTTATCAAAATTGTCATCATTCAATGCATTCAAAAATTCAACGATCCTGGAAATATCCCTAAAATTGACGTCCATGTTTGTGGCTAATGTGTCGATTTGAGCAGGTTTGATATTAGGATTTGGAATTTTCCCTCCTGCAATGTCTTCGTAAAACTGTAACACTTGTTCGAGCGTCGTAAATTTTCCGCTATGCATGTAAGGCCCCGTATAGCGCAGGTTACGCAGCGAAGGCGTCCTGAAAGCGTAATCATTATTGGCACCGGCATCCGTCTCCTCCCGGTTCTGAGAGTCGGGCACGCCGAGTGTATGAAGTTTGTAGTCTGACAACATGGGACCCGAATGACATTTGGCACAGCCTGTTTTCAGGAAGAGGTTCAATCCTTCTTTTTCTCCGGTTGTCAGGGCGCTGCTGTCGCCACGCATATATTGGTCAAAGCGCGAGTTGTTGGCAATGAGCGTACGCTCGTAGGACGCAATGGCTTTGGACAAATTCACAACATTAACCGGGTCCTTATCATCCGTAAAGGCTTCACGGAACAAGCTTTCATAAGCCGGGATTTTCCTGATGCGCGCAACGATTTCGTCGATCACCTTATCTTCCGGATATGTATGTCCGCGCATCTCCTCCAAAGTCCGCACCGGAACGAGCGCCTGCTCTTCCAGGCCTTTGGCGCGCAGATCCCAGAACATGGGCGCCGATTCGGCATGGTAACTTTCACCATTTTTAATGCCATTGAATGCTGTATTGAGAATGCTCTGCGAGTTTCTTTTTACAAAGGGAATGTCATTCTGCTCGGAAAATTGCCGTTTACTGCCAGTTCCACGCCCGTTCACACCAATGGACGTTTCCAGAAATTCTGCATAATTGAATTCGGGCTGATGGCAGGTTGCGCAGGAAACGTCCTTATTCCCCGACAAGATAGGATCAAAAAATAGCAGCTTACCCAGCCTGACTTTCTCAGGGGTCGATTTATTTCCTGGCGGATCTGTTACAAACCTGGGCAGCGCGCCGAGCACTTCGATTGTTTCGACTTCATTTTTCTTCTTGTTTTTCAAAGGTTCACGCTCTCTGCCACAAGAAATGCAAATAACAGCCAGCCCGATGAAGAATAAAAAAGAATGCATGCTTTAAAAACGCAATTTAATTATATAAAATACTTTTGGATTTAAATTTAAGCCAGATCTGCAAAAAGAGCAATTAACCCTATGGAAGCGAAGGAAATTTTAAGAAAACACATTGCCCAGACTGCAAGTCTGACAGACGAGCAGTTTGATTACTTCTTCTCGCATTTCAAACCTCAGTCTTACAAAAAAGGCGAAACGCTTATCCGCCCCGGACGGGCCGTGGAATGCGAATACTTCGTGATTTCCGGCTGCCTGAAAGCTTTTTTTGTCAACGACGAGATCAAAACATACATTCTTCAATTCGCGATGCCAACCTGGTGGACGTCAGATTATGGTGCCATGTATAATCACACAAACGCCACAATCACAGTAGATTGCATTACCAATGCCGAAGTACTTTGCCTTGCCAGTCATGACCGCGAAAAGCTTTGCAGCGAGCTGCATCAGTTGGAACATTTCTTCCGGTGGCGTACGAACAGGGGTTATGTGGCTTCGCAAAAACGGTTGCTTTCCTTCATGAACAATGATACCAAAGCCCGCTACGAGGAACTGCTATCCTTGTACCCACAGCTTTACAACCTCGTCCCCAAACACCTCATTGCCGCTTATCTTGGCGTATCCCGCGAGACGCTCAGCCGCCTCTACAACAATCACAGATAGCACCTGCATTATGTGATCTAGGTCACGTAATGTGCTCATTCCGGCAGGCTTACTTTGTGTCATCAAAAGATTAATAATTGATAACACAAACACTCAAAACCATGCCTTACGTAAAAATTGAGCTGACGCGCGAAGGCGTCACCCGCGAACAAAAACAAGCCCTGATCTCCGGGGTTACCAATCTGCTTTCCGACGTTCTGGACAAAGACCCTAACCTTACTTTCGTGGTGATCCAGGAAATTGAGCTGGACGACTGGGGCCATGCCGGCGAACAAGTTTCTGTCCTTCGTGAAAAGGGGATCACTGCAACAAGAACTAAAACAACTAAAAATTAGAAATCATGAAAAAGCAAACAGTTATAGTAACAGGTGCATCGACCGGCATAGGCAAAGCCATTGCCACATTGTTTTTGGAACGCGGCCATAACGTTGTCATCAACGCGGCCAGCGAGGTAAATTTGAATTCAACATATCAGGAGCTTGGCAATCACGACAGGCTGGCCAGGGTTACGGGAGACATTAGCAAGCCAGAAACGGCTGAATTGCTTATTGAAACCGCATTAGCACGCTTTGGAGCAGTGGATGTACTGATTAACAATGCCGGTATTTTTGAGGCAAAGCCATTTATGGAAGTCGATGCAAATTATCTGGACCGTTTCCTGGACATTAACCTGAAAGGCACTTTCTTTACAAGTCAGGCTGCCATAGCGCAAATGTTGAAACAGGGAGAAGGCTCGATCATCAACATTGGAACGGTGCTGGTAGATCATGCCATCGGCGGATTTCCTGCAACTGCGCCCGTTGTGAGCAAGGCAGGAATTCATGCATTGACCAGACAGCTTGCAACAGAATTTGGTAAATTCAATATCCGTGTGAATGGTATATCACCGGGAATTATCAGAAGTCCGTTGCAAGCCAAAAACGGCATCAGCGACGCAGACAGTCTTGCGGGCCTTCATTTGCTTAATCGCATCGGCGAGACAAAAGATGTGGCTGAATTGGCGCTTTACCTTGCTGGAAGCAATTTTGTAACCGGAGAAATCATTAATCTCGATGGCGGCCACGTGGCAGGACATCATTTGGCTTAGGTAAGCATTGAAAATATAAAGCGGCTGAAAACATGGAAAATCAAACAAAAATAACGGCATTACTGGGAATCAGATATCCGATCCTGCAAGGCCCGATGGGCGGCGGTTTCTCCACTCCTGAGCTGCTGGCGGCTGTTTCCAACGCTGGCGGGCTAGGCAGTTTCGGGGCTTATACACTTACGCCGGACCAGATTCTGGCTGCGGATAAGGCCATTAAGTCGATGACAGACCAGCCCTACAACATTAATCTCTGGGTTTCTGATGTGGACGAAACATTGAAAGATTATCCTGTCGAAAAGCTGGAAACCGTGAAGCAGCTTTTCAAGCCGTATTTTGACTCGCTGGGCATTCCACTTCCGGACCTGGACCGGAACATTCCTTCCAAGTTCCAGAAACAAGTGGAAGCGTTATTTGAAGTGCGCCCAGCCGTTTTCAGCTTCATATTTGGCATACCATCGAAAGACATACTGGACGAAGCGCGCAGACTTGGCATTAAAACCGTTGGTGCTGCCACTACGCTGGACGAGGGCCTGGCCTTGGAAGAAGCAGGAGTCGACGCCATCGTCGCTTCGGGATTTGAGGCTGGCGGGCACAGGCCATCGTTCCTCAAACCTGCGCACCAATCATTAACGGGTACATTCGCGCTCGTCCAGCAATTGAAAGCAAAGATAATGACACCGGTTATTGCAGCGGGAGGCATCAAGGACGGCTCCGGCATCCGGGCAGCGCTAAACCTTGGTGCCGACGCCGCCCAGCTCGGGACTGCATTTCTGGTAACGGAAGAGTCCAATGCCACACCCAGGCACCGGGAAATGCTATTGTCCGACGAAGCCAGATATACGGTGCTCTCCAAATCACTGACAGGCAGAATGGGCCGGATGATCCGGAACAGGATATCGGAAGAAGTGAGTTACGAAACCGAAGTGTTGCCATTTCCTTTGCAATCGCGTTTTATGGGACCTTTACGCGAGGCGGCGCAGGCGCAGGGAAGAACAGATCTCAGTATTTTTTGGTCGGGACAAAATGCAGTTAATTTAAAACCGGGCAAAGCCGCAGATCTGATGCAATCGCTGATCGATGAGGCATTTGCAAAATAGCAGAAATGTAACCGCCGGCGACTCGCTTCCGATCAGTAATATTTAGTTGGAAAATATAACGATGGGTAGAAAGAATCTGGATTGATTTCCTAAATTTGAGCAATGCAGATATAGCTGCATTTAGTCATGTAAAAACAATCTAATCCTGATTCAAATGATGAAAGTGAAGTATTTTTTTCTAGCGATTTTCGCAATTACAATGTTTTCGGTGCAGGCGCATGGGTTCTTAAAAGCTAATGACCTTGTAGGCAACTGGAAGTATACTGTTTCAAACGTTCCGCCTGAATACGAAACCGGCGTGATGACTTTTGAAGAAAAGGAAGGTAAGCTAAGCGGCTCACTTGGCTCGACAGAGAAAATGGAAATGAAGGAACTCGTGGTTGACCAGGGCAAAATAACCTTCAAACTGGATTTTCAGGGCGGCTTACTCAATGTGACATTGGTTCAGGAAGGTGATTCACTAAAAGGCACCATCGTTTCACAGGACGGCGAATTTCCGATCACAGCCGTTAAGGAAGCAAAAAACTGATTTGACCAAAAATATTTCAAATTTAAAACACCGGCCTGAGCATGTCTCAGGCCGGTGTTTTTGTAGTTATTAATAACCGCTTTTATACTTAAATAACATTTGTTGTAGGGGTAGAATTTTCTCATTTCGTCTGGAAATATTGATATAGCGAAGCCGAATGGCCAGCTGATGTGAAACATTCCTAACCCAAACAAATGAGAAAAGGATATACTTTATTCCTTCGACCTATGGTGACGGGAAGTATGCTGCTAACGCTGCTGCTGCCTCCCGCGATGGCCAACAATGTGCCAAAAACCCGTAAAACCGGTTCTCATCTCACCATCGACAAGCCAATTTCCGGCAGGATTTTGTCAAAAGAAGACAACTCGCCCATCCCAGGAGTAACGGTTGTGGTAAAAGGCACAACAAACGGCACAACAACAGACGTGGATGGTAAGTACCAGATCAATGTGCCTGAAAACAACTCCGTCCTTGTGTTTTCTGCGGTCGGTTATCTGACGCAGGAAAAAGAGGTAGGCACCGCCAGCGTGATCGACATTATCTTGACGACCGATCAGAAAACCCTTGAAGAGGTGGTTGTAGTGGGTTACGGAACGCAAAAGAAACGTGACCTTACCGGCGCCGTTTCCCAGATCAGCGCCACAAAGCTTGAAAATGAAAACCCGCAATCTGTCCAGGACGTTTTGAGAGGAAACATTCCCGGTATGAACGTCGGCTTTTCCGCATCTGCGAAAGGCGGTGGTAATGTTGGCGTCCGGGGAACCAACTCGCTTACTGCGGGCAGTTCTCCACTGGTTGTATTGGACGGAGCCATCTATTATGGTGGCCTTGAAGACATTAACCCCAATGATATCGAGACGGTTGACGTTTTGAAGGATGCGAGTTCGGCAGCGGTTTTTGGTGCGAAAGCGGCCAGCGGTGTGATTTTGGTCACCACGAAAAAAGGAAAAGAAGGCAAAACGATCATCAATGTGAACACCAACATTGGTTTCGCAGAAGTGGCTAAAAATCAGGAAGTGCTGAGCCCGGAAGGTTTCCTGACCTGGCGGGGAGAAGTAATGCGGAACATCAATGCAGCAGCCCAACCAAGCCGTTTTACCAATCCCAATAACCTGCCGTCGGATGTTTCACTGGAGCAATGGCTGTCATTTGATGGATCGGCCGGTGACCCAACGACGGTTTGGCTGCAAAGACTTGGCTTACAATCAGTTGAAATCCAAAATTACAAGGAGGGCCGCAGTGTGGACTGGTATAGCAAAATCTATCAAAAAGCATTGCGCCAGGATCACACAGTAAGTCTTTCAGGAAAAAATGATAAGGTATCTTACTATATGTCATTGGGTTACCTGAGCAACGAAGGGATTTTGGTAGGAGATAAATACAGCACAGTCCGGGCCCGTGTCAACCTGGAAGGGAAAGTAAATAAATTCCTGACCGTTGGTATCAACACGCAATTTGCAGACCGGGATGAAAGTCAGGTTCCTGTTGACTACAACCTCGCTCCCAACCTTTCGCCCTGGGGATCGGAATTTAATCCGGACGGGACTTATAAATGGAGGCCTAATGAGGAGGCAAGCGGAGGAAACCACCCCTACTACGCCCCCAGCTTCACCGACCGCGACAAAGGCTCTACGACCATTAACAATGTTATTTTCGCCAAAGTCGGCTTGCCCTTCGGCATCACTTATCAGGCCAATTTTACGCCGCGGTTTGAATTTTATCACCGCTACAATGCCGAATCATCCAAACATGCAGAATGGGCAGCGGAAGGCGGCCGTGCATCACGCCGCAACACGAAAACCATTAACTGGCAGATCGATAATATCTTAAAATGGAACAAAACCATTGCGGAGAAGCACAACATTGATGTGACCCTGCTTGCGAATGCGGAACGTTTCAGAAGATGGGATGACAGCACGTCGAACAAAGGTTTTGCTCCGACAGATATTTTGGGTTACCACAACATTGGTGGCGGTAGTGCTCCGATCATGTGGAGTAATGACGAAACAAGCACGGCTGACGCCTTAATGGCCCGTTTGTTCTATTCGTTCAAAGACCGTTATATGGTGACGCTTTCAACCAGAAGGGACGGTTATTCGGCATTTGGACAAAAAAACCCAAGGGCACTTTTCTCGTCAGCAGCATTGGGCTGGGTGTTTACGGATGAGCCTTTCTTCAAAGTGAGCTGGCTGAACTATGGTAAGCTGAGGGTTTCTTACGGAAGCAACGGTAACCGGGACATCGGGCGATATGATGCATTGTCTAACCTCGCCACCGGTAAATATCTGCATGTTAATGCCGGCGGAACAGTGGTCCAGGTGAGTCAGCTTTATGTGGACAGAATGCAGAATCCAAACCTGAAATGGGAACGCACCAACTCGCTCAACTTCGGTCTCGATTTCTCCCTTTTCAACACGATCATTGACGGTAGCCTTGAACTTTACCAATCCCAGACAAAGGATCTTCTGGTAAAAAGAGCATTGCCCAACGTGCTTGGATTCGATTTCGTGCTGGACAACTTGGGCCAGGTGGACAACAAAGGTTTGGAGCTGAGCCTGAACTCCAACAACATGAAACGCGAGAATTTCTCCTGGCGCTCAACATTGAACATTCAGATGAACCGCAATAAGATCGCGAAACTGTATGGAAATATGGTCCCTGTGAAAGATGCGTCGGGCAATGTGATCGGTGAAAGAGAAGCAGACGACATTACCAACAAATGGTTCATAGGCCACGCCGTGGATGAGCTATGGAACTATAAAGTGCTGGGTGTGTGGCAGTCAGAAGAAGCGGACGCTGCGGCCAGATACGGTGTTAAGCCAGGTGACCACAAAATACTGGATGTTAACAATGATGGAAAATATACCAATGATGATAAGGTTTTCCAGGGTTACAAGACGCCAAGGGCCAGGATCACATTCCGTAATGAGTTCAAGATCTTCAAAAATTTCGATGCGTCGTTTATGATGTATTCGTATCTGGGACAAAAAGGCGAGTTCAACCAAATGAAAAACCGCCAGGGCTTTCCTGACCGTTCGAGCTCCTATGTGTTCCCATACTGGACTGCCGAAAACCGGAACAATGAGTGGGCTCGCTTGTATTCGAGTGAAGGCTCGGCAACCGGTTACGCCGTTTACCGCAGCAAATCATTCCTGCGTTTCGAAAGCATAGCATTGGCTTATACCATTCCAAAAAACATTGTTCAGAAGATCAACATTCAGAACCTGCGCATTTATGGAAACGTGCGTAACCTGGGCTATATATCCGGCTGGGATTTCTGGGACCCTGAGAATGGAACGAATAACGATAATAATACGAACCTGGACATCTCTGTGCCGAGTCCCCGCATTTTCACACTTGGCCTGGATATAACCCTGTAATATTCTCTTCCAAAAATCGACCAAATGAATACGATATATAAAAGATCAAAACAAATATTGGCGCCTGTGGTGATGGCAGGTTGCATAACACTAGCGGGATGTCAGAAAGACTGGCTGGCGCCTGAGCCACTTTCTTTTTACAATCCCGATATAACTTTTAATGATCCGGCTGGACTCCGGGCCACACTGATTGCCTGCGAACGGAACATGCGGATCGAATGGTATGGGGATGCGCCTCCGATGGTAACAGAAGCCATATTTTCCGACATCGCTGTGGAAGGAACAACCGACAAATCGGGTCCGGCCCAAAACCTGAACCTGCTGATCACACCCGATGCGCAATTGAACAGCGGGGATTACAACAAGATCGGCTGGTATTGGATTGAAGGTTTTAAGGGTATAAAGTATGCAAATGTTGCAATATCGCGCATTGACCAGCCTACTTACAAAAATGAGCAGGAGAAAAATGAGATCCTGGGAGCCGCCTACTTTCACCGCGCAGCCCGCTATTACAGGCTTACGCAGCAATTCGGGGACGTTCCCCTGATCCTGGACGAAGTAATCGGCCCTAAGCTCGATTTCCAGTCGACCAAGCGGGAGGTGATTTTGAAGAAAATGAAGGAAGACCTGGAATTTGCTGAGCAATGGGTGCCTGCTGTTACGGACAAAGGATCTGTTAACAAAGGATCTGTAAGCCATTTGCTAACAAAAATAAACCTGGCATTAGGACTGTTCGACGACGCAATTAAATCCGCGAGCAATGTCATTGATGGCGGAACACATAAGCTGATGACGAGCCGTTTTGGTGTAGACGCCAGCAAGGCAAACCGCAATGTCATCTGGGACCTGCACCGACCTGCAAACAAGGCGCTAGGGGCCAATACAGAGGGATTGATGCTGGTAATTGACCGCATCAATGTTGACGGAAACGTGCCGGACGGAATTCAGATCATGCGTAACACCGTTCCGTTCTGGCATAACAACATTAACACGCCAGCTGGTAACCGCGGGACAATTGACACCTACGGCATTGAAATTGACCAGATTACTACACTTGGCCGTGGAATTGGACGCGTTCGCCCGACTTATTATTCGCAGGAGGGTGTTTGGGATGATAAAAAAGATCTCCGCCACGCGCCGGGAAACTGGACACGCATGGAGGACATTGTTTACAACAATCCGGCGATCAAGGCCAATGATCCTTACTACGGCAAAAATCTGCAATTGCGCAACGCTGCGGGTGCATTGCTAACCATTGACACGATCAGATGCTGGTTTGACTGGCCTAATTACAAACTCTTCATCGAAGATCCCCAGCGCATTCAGCCACAAGGTGGAAACACCGACTGGTATGTGTTCCGTCTCGCCGAAACTTATCTGTTGAGAGCCGAAGCTTACGCGTGGAAAGGCGATCTGGTGAAGGCAGCAGCGGACATTAATGCCGTTCGCACCCGCGCCAATTGCAGCCCGATCCTGCCCGCGAAAGTGAACATTGGAACAGTCCTGGACGAGCGTGCAAGGGAGTTGTATTTTGAAGAGCCCCGTAAAACCGAGTTGACCCGTATTGCCTACATCTTCGCCATGACTGGCAAGCCTGCGCCAAACGGCAAGACTTACAACTTAGAAAGCTTCTCAGAAAGCAATTATTTTTACGACCGGGTAATGGAGAAAAGCGATTTCTACAACAAGGGGGTGAAAACGCGCCACGCCGATGAATATACGATGAGCCCATATCACGTGCTCTGGCCCGTTCCTCAGTCCGCGATCGATGGCAATGTGCAGGGAAGGATCAACCAGAACAAAGGTTATAATGGTTTCCAAAACAATGTTCCGGCATTGACTTCTATTCCTGAATAAGGGATTGAAAACGCATTTGGGAAAAATTAAAATATGCATGCAAAATGGCTCCGGAAACCCGGAGCCATTTTGCTTTTCTAATTACTCCAACCAGGAGGATTTTGGAAAACAATTTTTTGAGAGAGAAGAAAAAATTAAATTTATTAACGGTTACATAATATAAATTATCGACTGATTTTCTATTTTCACAACTTCTTGAATCTATTCATGCTATGAGAAAAAATTACACTTCTTTCGCGCTTCTGCTGATGCTTAGCGCTGGCCTGGTACAATGCAAAGTCAAGGATCGCATAGAGCCTGATCCGGCAATTGTTGAGCACATTGACTTTGATAAAGGAGCAGTCCAGATCATGGACACGCTGGTTGATCATTTGTACGGAAGATGGAAAATGCAGGAAGTGGAGTTTGATATCAAGTATTCCAACCCAACCGGCTCGGTAAAAAAGGATACGATTTTCAGGGATTTTGCCGAACTGGAAATCAAAAGTATTTCAAGAGAAGAAGACCGTCGCAATCCGGTTTGCAGCGGTGAGCTTTTGCTGCAAGGAAAAGTTTGGCCGGTTGCTTTCAGGTTAAATGCGGCTGCTGAACGTATCGTTGATAGGACTGGGCCGCAAGCATTCACATTGTTTGAAACGAACTTTCCCAACGGATCCCGCCCATGGCAAGATGATGAATTGTTCTTTCGGGATTTGGGATTAACCGGTGAAAACTACTCCATTGAGATTGACTATAACACGCAAAGCATGATCTGGAAAGGCCTGAACCGCGATATCAAACATATCAAACTTGTAAGGCCTTAGGATGCTGTTAAATGAACCCCCGTCGAATGCGCGAACCAACTATTATATTTGCAGGTTTTTAAGGCAATAAATAATTGGTAAAATTTGAGAAAGCGATTCAGAAAACATGTCCGCATGGCGCGATATGTCATTTATAAGGAAACCCTCATTGATTTCAACGACCATTTCTGGACATTTGTCGGCTCATTTTTAGGCATTGCACTCATTGGTTATATCAATAACAGCCAGTTTACGCAAGCCGATAACGTTTTTCTGATCGGTTCCTTCGGGGCCTCGTCCGTCTTGATTTACGGCATTATCAATAGTCCGCTTGCACAGCCCAGGAATCTGATCGGCGGTCATTTAATATGCGCGATCGTGGGTGTTACGGTGCACAAGATCATTCCGGACCAGATCTGGCTTGCATCCGCGTTTGCCGTTTCGTTATCGATCGTTTTCATGCAGATTACCAAAACACTGCACCCGCCAGGTGGCGCTACGGCATTGATAGCCAACATTGGTTCAGAAAAAATTACAAGCCTGGGTTATAAATATGTGATCAGTCCGGTGCTGACCGGTGTGCTTGTACTGCTTCTGGTGGCACTTTTTGTCAATAACCGTGCGGCGCACCGCCATTATCCCAAAAACAAAAACTGGTATAAGATCTGGCAGCGCAGATATAGATGACGCTGCCATTACATTTGCTGATCAGTTACTCACGAACCGCATGGCCCTTACCCGAAACATCCTTGAATGACAATGCTCCATACTTCGGAGGAAGTAACTTAGGATCGTACGAATAATTTGCTGCTTCAAAATTTAAATGTTTGAAAGCAGGAACAGATAGTCTAAAATCGAAAAAATCAATCCAAGACGCACCATGAAGAAATTGATAATGATAATCGTGAGCTTGCCGCTATTTTTTGTTGCGCCCGCATTTGCGCAGGGAGATGACAGCGACGTAATCAAACAAATGAACACCCAGTGGCTGCAATCTTATCCTAAACGCGACACTACTGCGTTAAGCAGGATTTTGGCTCCGGATTTCGTTATGATCTCGCCAACGGGCAAAAAGCTATCGAAGGGCGATATCCTGCAAAACGTGCTAACCCCGGACCAGCAAATCATCAACGTCACCATCGACAGCACAGACCTGCAAATCGTGAACAATGTAGGACTGCTAACCGCCTACACGAGTTTCGTGTTAAAAGACAAAGAGAAGATCCTGAAAGGAAAAAATTGCTATTCAGATGTCTACATTAAAAGAAAAGGAACTTGGGTCGCGATCAACGCGCATGTGACGTTGCTGGAATTGAAGTAAGATTGAAAAGCACTCGATCCTGATACCGATAACCTTATTTCAAAGCAATTCCTTCATCTCCTTCCATTCATAAATCTTCACCTTCCCGGCGGGCTTTTTTGCGGCGGCTAGCATGGCTTTGGCGATGTCTTTTCCTTCGATCCCTCTGAATTTCTGCATGGGGCCGATGAAAAGTGGATTAATCAGCGAGAAGATTTTTATGAGTGACTTTTCCAATGTCCGGCTTTCCTTACGGTTTCCCATGATCATTGAAGGCCGAAAGATGTGGGTATGCAACAAATCCTGAGCAATGACGTCCCGCTCCGTTTCGCCTTTTGTCCTGATATAAAAAATGCTTGATCCTGCATCCGGCCCCACGGCAGAAACCAGAAAGACCGATTTTGCTCCTCTCTCCTTCCCTATTTGCGCCGCCAAAACCGGATAATCGTGATCCACCTGGTAATATATTTTCTGATCAGGCGTATTCTTTTTCGTAGTGCCAAGCGCGATAAAAACCTCGTCCGCAACGATTTCGTCTTTCAAGCCGGGTAAAGAATGGTAATCCCCGATCAGCGTTTTTAGTTTCGGATGTGATACGTTTAAATTTTTCCGGACTACAATGGTTACTTGTTCGTAATCAGCATCATTCAGCAGCCCTTCGAGTAAATAACTACCGACAAAACCACTCGCACCAAACAGAATGGCCTTTTTCCCTTTTTTATCAGCGCTCATGATTTTTTGTTTTTTTCAATTTAATAAATTATCAAACAAATCATGCCGGAATCTGAGAAGGCATTTGCTTGCGAAATTTGCTGAGGATTTTTAGATTTGCAATCATGAGGATGACTCCAACACTCTAATTTGCTTCACACGTCGGATCAGACGTTTTTCCCCTTTTTACCGGGGATGTTTCATTGTGCATTTATATTTTTAAAAACCTGATCAGATCAAAGCGTGGTGCTTTTTTTGATCAAATTTGAAACAATGTTATGGAAGCAGCATTAGATAATAAACAAATTAACGATTTCATTAATAAAGGCTTTGTACGCATTGATAATGCCTTTTCTCAGGGAATTGCTGAGGCAGCGCGGGACATTCTCTGGGCGGATCTCGGCCTGGACCGTCATGATCCCGCGAGCTGGAAAAAGCCGGTCGTGCGTCTTGGAATGTATACTCAAGAACCATTTGTCCTGTCCGCTAATTCACCCGTGCTGCACCGTGCTTATGATCAGCTGGTTGGCGCAAATAATTGGCTTCCTCCGCGTGCTATGGGCACTTTCCCGATCCGCTTTCCTTCGGACGAAGATCCCGGTGACGCGGGCTGGCACGTGGATGCGGGATTTCCGGGTGCAGACCCCGGTAATTTTTTCAACTGGCGCATTAATGTGCATTCCAAAGGACGTGGTTTACTAATGCTTTTCCTCTATTCGGATGTGGAAACGCACGATGCACCGACCCGGATCCGGGTTGGCTCTCATTTGGATGTGGCGCGCTTGCTGCTTCCCAAGGGCGATGACGGACTCGGCTTTATGGAAGTGGCCGGGGAATTGGACAAACTTCCCGTGCGTGAAGAAGTGCTTGCAACCGGTAAGGCCGGAACGGTTTATTTATGTCACCCATTTCTTGTGCACGCCGCCCAACCGCATCATGGGCAAAACCCAAAATTCATGGCGCAGCCGCCCTTATTGTTACGAAATGAGCTGCACATTCATGGCGAAAGTCCGGTAGAAGAAGCGATTCGACTTGCTATTTCATAATTCCAGGTTACAAGGCGGCTAAGCGTGCCTGACAGTCACTAACTTAGCCGCCTTGACATTGAGATAAAATCATGGAAACTAAAAATGACATCAAGGCCTTTTACGCACCAACCCGCAAGGAATGGCGTGAATGGCTTGCGAAAAACAGCCAGTCTGAGAAATCTGTCTGGCTGATCATTTATCACAAAACCAGTGCAACGCCCAGCGTATATTACCCGGAGTCCATCGAGGAAGCCCTTTGTTTCGGCTGGATCGATTCAAAATCCATCAAGCGCGATGCTGAAAGCAGTTACCTGATGTTCACGCCACGAAAGACGACTGGCAAATGGAGCGCCGTCAATAAGGAACGCGTCGAACGGTTAACCGCCGCGGGCTTAATGACCCCGCAAGGCCAGGCGCTGATCGACCTTGCCAAAGAAACCGGGACCTGGGACGCATTGGTCGACGCAGAGAATGCCGTAATCCCGCCCGATTTACAGGCATTGCTTGACAAAAACGAAGCTGCACTCAAAAATTTTCTTGCCTTTCCACCCTCAGCAAAACGCCTGATACTGACCTGGATTTCGGACGCAAAAAGACCCGAAACCCGGCAGCAACGCGTTATATTGACTGCCGAGAAAGCAGCTGATAACATTCGGGCGAAAATTTAATTATTTGCACATATAACTTTGATAATCAATAAGTTAAATATATACTATGTTAGTAATATCACGTAAACACTGTAATGTTGCAAATTATCATGGAATAGCTATATTTGCGATATCACGTGGCAGATGCCCATGGACACACTATTAAAAACTTGTTTGGACAATGCTTTTCAACTCTCTGAGTTTTGCCCTCTTTTTTCCGGTTGTTCTTTTTCTCTACTGGATTTTTGCTAGAAACAGTTTAAGGTTGCAGAACATAATCTTGCTCATTTCAAGCTTGTATTTTTATGCTTGCTGGGATTATCGGTTTGTATTTCTTCTCATATTTTCCATTGCCCTCGACTACTATACAGGGCTTAAAATGGGAAGCTCAGAAATTCCGCGTGTAAGAAAATTTTGGCTCGTTCTGAGTATCGCCATTAACCTCTCGCTGCTGGGGGTACTTAAATACTATAATTTCTTTGCAGAATCTTTTGCGGAAGGGCTTTCGCTGCTCGGCTTATCCGTTAATCCACATACATTAAACCTGGTGTTGCCAGTCGGCATCTCGTTTTACACTTTTCATGGTTTGTCTTATGTTATTGACATTTATAAGAACAGGATCAAGCCGGAGAGAGACCTGGTGGACTATGCCGTTTTTGTGAGTTTCTTTCCGCTTTTGGTCGCTGGTCCCATAGAGCGCGCAACGCACCTTTTACCGCAAATTCAGAAAAAGAGGGTTTTTAGCTACGCACAAGCCTCTGATGGGCTCAGGCAAATACTCTGGGGACTTTTCAAGAAAATTGTCATTGCCGACAACTGCGCCGAGCTTGCTAATCTGGCTTTTAACAATCATGAAGCTTACGGGGGCAGCACATTGCTTTTAGGCGCTTTTTTCTTCGCCATGCAGATTTACGGGGATTTCTCCGGCTATTCGGATATTGCTTTGGGTGTTGCCAGAATTATGGGGATTGAATTATTACGCAATTTTTCCTATCCCTATTTTTCGAGGGACATTGCCGAATTCTGGCGACGCTGGCACATTTCACTTTCCTCGTGGTTTAGAGATTACGTGTATTTCCCGCTGGGAGGAAGCCGTGGCAGCATTTGGCTGAAAGTGCGAAACACATTCATCATCTTTCTGCTAAGCGGCTTCTGGCATGGGGCTAACTGGACATTTCTTGCCTGGGGTGCGCTCAACGCTATTTACTTCCTTCCGTTGCTGCTTTCAAAAAGCAACCGTGAGAACCTGGACATCGTGGCAAAAGGACGTTTATTACCCACGGTTAGCGATGTGGTTCACATGCTGGTTACATTTACTATGACTGTGTTTGCATGGATATTGTTCAGGGCGGAAAATATAAGGCATGCATTCGAGTATATCAGTGAAATCTTTTCTGCAAGCCTGTTTACAGCACCTGAGCTGGTTCGCAAAGATTTGCTGCTTCTGATTGCCGGTTTTTTTATTTTAGAATGGCTGGGGCGCGAGCACCCTTATGCCATTGCACGATTTGGTTTTAACTGGCCGAAGCCGGTTAAATGGGGATTCTATTATTGTTTGGTGATTGCGATCTTCGTTTTTACCGGTAAACAACAACAGTTCATTTATTTTCAATTCTAGATGGGTAAGTTTTTATTCAAATTTGTCATTTTTCTTTTGGCCGGATTTGTCTTGGGTGAAGCCGTGGTAAGGGTTTGGCATTTGACAAGCGAAGTCCCGAAACGTTATCTGGATGCAGCTAACATTCAGCGGTATAGCCCCAAACAGCAAGGTTACTGGAAAGGTGGTAACCACAGCTGGGCCACAAATGAACTGGGCTGGACAGGCACCTTGCCAAAAAGCTATGACAATCTTGTCACAGTTATCGGTGATTCTTTCATCGAAAATTTCATGAACCCAACGGAATGCCATCAGGATTTGTTACTCAAAGCCCGCGTCCCCGAAATGAATTTCGTGGAAGCTGCCCGCTCGGGAGTCTCGTTTATTGAGGCCATGGAAATCGCGAACAGCATGGATTCACTAAAACCCAAGCTCCATCTGATATATGTAAATCCAACCGACTTTACTGAAAGTGTGAGGGAAATTAAGGTCCACCCGGATATTACCCAGGTGGATCTGACAAACAAAAAAGTTGTTGCAGGAATAATGAAGTCCGCAAGGCTGAAATCAATGCTGTATAATGTCAAATTCGCCTATTATTTGTTCCAGAGATTCCCTTTAACCGAGATCAAGTTTAATATGGCTGCACACGCTCCTGTCAAAACGGTTAAGCAACCAGATCACGCCAATCACATGAAGTCGCTCATGCAGTTTGTGAAGGAAAAATATGATGTGCAAAACAAAATTATCGTCTTCCACCCAAAACTTCCCGACGCGTTGAAACAGGAAGTCCAGGCCGCCGGATTCAAAACGATTTCGCTGAATTCGGAAGGGCAAGGTGAATGGACGTTTATTTACGATCGTCACTGGACTTGTTATGGCCATAAACAGGCAGCAGATCAAGTCTCTCTTCACTTACAGAAATGGCTGCAATCCACTCAGTTGTGAAATTGGCATAAGTGATCTGCCAATCGCATCACATTAAAACAATGCTCCGTAATAAGGTTGTAACTTTTCCGGGGTTGGCTCATTATCCAGCATATCAATGAGGTCGATTTCAATATTACGGACAATGGTGCCGATTGGAATGTCGTTCAGCAGTCCTTCAAAAGGATTTTCGCTAATGTCACCTACATATTCCATGAACATAAAAACCCAGGAAACGATCATATTGAATGGGATGAGCAGAAACATATACCGCTCTCCCAGCTCGACGAACTGCGGCAGCAACCCAAAAGGAAGCAACGTCATGAAAACGAAAATAAACAGGTTAGAAGTGGTGGCATACTGACGGGGAAACGGTGTATTCTTGATCCGTTCACTCTTTCCCTGTTCATCGTAAAGGCTGGAAATCAGGTCTTGCAGGGCAACGTGCTGGTAAGCATCCACCCTGCCCGCTTCTCTGAGTCTCGACAAATGCTGCGATTGTTTATCCAAAATTTGTGTCGGAAGATTTTTCTTGTTTTTAAGGGCAAGGTGTTCACTGGCAAGAAGATACTTTTCTATTTCGATCTCGCAAGGCGTTTGTGATTTGTGCAGTGCGTCACGCTGGCGCTTACTTGCACGGTCCTTATGTTCCCAGGCTGTACGCTGTGCCATCGCATTTTTCAGTGCATATAGCCATGCAATGTGCCTGTAAATCATGATTTTGACATCATCATCCTCGTCCACGAATTTTGTCTGATCCTGGGAAGCAAAAGCCCTTAACGCTGCTCCGAAAGAACGGCTGTGATTCGTAATGCTGCCCCAGATCTTGCGCGCTTCCCAGCTTCGGTCGTAGGATTGATTGTTTTTAAAACCAACAAAAAAAGCAGTTGCCGTACCAATCAGGGACACTGGCAACCAGGGAATTGCAACCCATCCCCATCCCAGATAAGTGTAAACAAAAATGGCCATGGAGCCGGTAAAGAGAGAAAACAGCACCATTCGCCACGAGTAATAGTAGACGATGAGCGGAGACAAGTAGCGATTTACGTACATCTTACAGATTCAATATGGATGGTGAGTGAATGCGATAAAAATACATTTTTTCACCGAAAAACCCGTTCGCACTATTCAATCCCGGACTTTTTGCTGAAATACCGTTACTTTATTACTAACCGGCTGTAATGAGTTGAAGTAATAGTAAAGCGCTTTCAGATCATTGTCAGTGAATGTTTGAAACGATTTCCAGGGCATGGGCGTCCGTGGATATACGGCACCGGTTTTGAATCGCTGGACAAAATCGGCTGCCTTCCATTTTACGATAGCACCGGTTGCCGAATCAGGAGTGAGATTGGGCGTAGTGAATGTTCCATCGGAAACCGAAATCTGATAACCTCCTGCAAATTTACTTCCCGCAAATTCGCCCGTATTCTTGTCTCGCTGCGTATGACATCCAACACAGTTACCAACAGAAGTCGCGAGATAACTGCCATACTCTGACGTTGTATCGGGCTGTATGAATGGCTTAGGTGCGGGCTCGGAGAAAACCGGTTTAAGCACAAAACGGACCACCGCTTTCCCGATTATGTTGATGGTGGTTTCCTTTACTTTGTGCCTTACGGGCCGCGTTGTACGCAAGTAAGAGATAACGGCTTGAATATCGTTATCGCTCATGCCATTGTAGCTCATAAACGGAACGAGTGCCGTTTTGTCATGTCGCACCGAATAGCGGATTGCCTGTGCAAGCATTTCATCACTGAAACCTCCGATTCCTGTTACCGTATCAGCGGTAATATTCGGGGAGTATACCGTGCCAAAAGGCAATTTAAATTCCTTACCACCAATCATCCCTACTTTCGAGCCCGATTGCAAATTGGTTTCCCCGTCCGGGGCGTGGCAATTCCAGCAATGTCCTGGGCCCATTACTAGATATTTCCCCCGCGCGACAACCGCCGAATCCTTGCTTGCCCTGATGCCTGTTGCGGGCACCTTAAATTGCTTTTTATAACTGATTTGAACATAAATTAAAAAAACACTTACAATGATCGCGATCGCCCCCAGGATTTTGGAAACGGTTTTCAATTTTTTTTTCATGGCTTTGATTCTTGTCTTAATGCAAGCACAAAACAACCGCATTGCCGTAACGGAACGGCTAATCTTTTACGCCAATAAAATGACATTTTACGCCAGGTGCGACAAGATTATCGCTTTATCCCAGCGTGCGCTTTTTCTGAACGGGGCTGGTTTGGGTCCAATTTTTAAATGCGCGATGAAAGGCGCTTGGTTCGGTGTAACCAAGCACTTCGGAGATGGCGAGCACTGTTGCATCTGTGTTTTTCAGCAGGTTAAATGCTAATTCCTGCTTGATCGTGGCCCCCAGGGAACGGTAACTTTCGCTTTCTTGCTGTAATCGCCGCTGCAATGAGCGTTCACTGAGGTTCATATGTGCTGCTATGATTTGCAGAGAAGGGATTTTACCATAAAAATCCTGAATAATTACCCTCCTTACCTGTTCCGCAAAGCTACTCTGAGTGCTTGTTACCGCGCATTTGTTTTTAAGTATTTCTGCAAAGGACATATACAAAGATTCATCGTAACTGACGAGCGGCATACCGGCAACCTCTTTGGCAAAAATCAGCTTGGTTTGCTCCGCTCCAAAGCTGACAGCACAGTGCAGAATTTTTTCATACTCCGCCCTGGACACCGGACTTTTATACGCCAGCTCTGCCCGCAATGGAAAAACCCTTTGCCCCGTGAAAATATTTATGTAACTAAGCGAGCCGCTTATCGCCGTTTCCAATGCCTGCCTTGCCGTTTCCGGCGATGCCTGCTGCCAGATCGGGTTGACTGAAAAGATCAGCTCGAATTCTTTTCCCATCAAATAATTATATGAGATCCATCCCGAAACTGTCTGCTGATAAGTCAGTATTTTGCTGAATGCTTCATCAACAGTGCGGCAACTCTGCATCAGATAACCCAACAAACCAAGGACGGATGGCTTGTTTTCGAGGCCCATATGCAGCCCAAAGGCCTGATCGCCTGTGGCTGCGATCACTTCGTCCCAAAGATCCATTACAGGCTTCACGCCGGCGATCTTCCTGTCACCATCATGCAGATCTGACGGATGTATACCCAACGCGGCACATAATTTACCGAGGTTACCGCCTTTTGCCGTAGCCGCATAAATAATGTTTCTCAGAACGCGAATTGTTCCGTACATAGGTATAAACGAAATGGCGTTTAACGGCTTGCAATATGATAGCCCGGAATTAACAACAAGTTTGCATTAAAAAACGAAAAAGCCTTAATGAGCTATTCAATGGTAATATTACGGCCAACTTTTACGCCATTTACCTCCGAACATCCCTCGGTAACACACCGAATTTACGTTTGAATGCAGCCGTGAAATGCTGTGGATTTTTATAACCTGACATGGCAGCAACTTCCGAAATGGAAATATTCACGCTATCAACGATGAGCTTACGCGCATCTTCCAGGCGCTGATCGGACAGGTAACCGAAAATGGTATTTCCAAATAATTCCTTGAACCCTTCCTGCAATTTGGTCCGGTTAATCCCCGCTATTTTGGAGAGTTCTTCTATCGAAAACGGGGTTTGTTGGTTGGCAAGCAGCAAATTTCTGACCTCGTGTAATTTTTCAATGTCCGCCTGCCTCAATGACGTTTTCCTGGGATGTTGCGGTTTCGCCTGATCAATTTGTTGCGCAAGCGATTCGATCGCTTCGATCATTTCCCGGGGAAGTTCAATTTCAATGCTGAATGTCTCTGACTTTAATACAACTTTCATCAAATTCCTGTTTTTCGCGGCATTAAAACTGCATATTGCGTTAACGCATGGCTCGGCCGAAAGCTACCTTTGCAACTATTTTTAAACAGTCTAATTAAGCAAAACTAAATAGAATTGGGACGTTTTTACATTCATTTCTCTTTTTTTATTTTCCTACTCATCTGTACGACTATAACTGTTTGTGCACAAGAAACTTATAGCTTCAAAGGAATTATCAGCGATAAGAACGGGCCGCTCTTCGGCGCATCGGTTCAGCTTGTCGAACTAAATAAAAGCACGATTACGGATAGCGAAGGAAAGTTTGAAATAACCGGCGTCCCGAGGGGAAAATACACGCTGGCCGTGCAACACATCGGTTACAAGCAGATGAAAAAAGCGGTAACCGTTTCCGGGCAGTCCAAAGAAACCACTTTCATACTGGAAGAAGATCATACACAACTTTCGGAAGTGCAGGTGACGGGCAAAACAGAAACACAACAAGCAAAGCTGCAACCCATTAAAGTTGAGGTGATTAGTACAAAAGCGGTTCAGGAACAACCTTCAACACTCGTGGAATTGATGAACCGCTCCGCCGGGATCAGGATCCGGCAAACGGGTGGATTGGGCTCCAATGCAGGACTAATGATGAACGGGTTTCAGGACCGTGCTATCAAAAACTTCAAGGACGGCATTCCAATGGACTATCTGGGAGCAGGTTACAACATTTCACTCGTGCCCGTCAATATGCTCGAACGCGTGGAGGTTTATAAGGGCGTTCTGCCAACTGGCCTGGGAGCCGATGCATTAGGTGGCGCGGTGAACATGGTTACCAAAAAATCACTTTACCGCTACGCAGAAGCTTCGTACGAATTCGCTTCGTTCAACACCCACCGTGCATCTGTAAACGCATTGTATAGCGACACCACCCGCCACTTCTTTTTCGGCGCCGACGCATTCCTCAACCGATCGGACAATGATTACAAGGTTGACGTCATTGTAACGGATCAGGAAACCGCGGCGAGAAGTCCGGCCACCGTGCGACTGTTTCACAATAAATTTGCCAATTATTATGCAGAAGCTTATGGGGGCTTAACAAATCTTAAATGGGTCGACGAATTGCGTGTGGGGATAACCTGGTTCCACATTAACCGGCAAAACCAATATGGATCAACCATGTCGCAACCTTTCGGGGCGTCGGTGAGCAGGCAATATTCGGTGATCCCGACACTTCGTTACCGCAAGCAATTTGGCAAGCTGGGCATTGATCAGTTTCTTACAACCAGCAACATTCATACAGCCCAGGTAGACACATTAAAAGGCACTTACGATTGGTACGGCAATTTCATTCCCAGTCCTTCGCGGAGAGGTGAAATTACCATGCGGGGCAGTTTGTCAGATATCAAATTCTCTTATTTCACTTCACGGACGCACCTGGGTTACCAGATCGGAGAGCAACATTTAGCGGAGGTTAACGTGGTTTCAACCAACATTGGCCGCACTGGAAGCGACCCGTTGGGACTTACATTACCGGAAACAGGCCAGGATATCCTTTCGCTTCCGGCTAAATACTACAAGATTATCGGCGCGGCTGGGATCCAATCGGTTTTTCTCAATGAAAAATTGACCAACAATCTCATTGCTAAATTTTTTCATTACAACACGTCGACAATCAATGTTGACATTTACGGAACGGCTCTGGGCGAGCACCGGACAACTTCCGAAAACAGCTTCGGGATCGCCGAAGCATTGAAATTTGCTTTGACAGGCAGCACATTTTTCAGGGTTTCGGCGGAGGCTGCGACGAGGTTGCCGGAGCAGGATGAAATGTTTGGCGACGGAAATTTTCACCGGTCTAACTTCCTGTTAAAACCCGAAAAAAGCACCAACATCAATCTGGGTTTCCGGACCGAAAGAAGCGGCGCATATGCTCTCGAAGTAAATTCATTTTACCGGATTACGCGTGACCTGATATTAAAAGTCCCCATTGATTTTTTGTTTACCCAAAATCAGAATGTGGAGAATGTCAAAGGCATCGGTTTCGAAACCGACCTGAGCGTAACGCTTAACCGGTGGCTGCGCGCTAACGGCAATTTCACCTATCAGGATTTCCGCATTTTCGATACAGGTAATCGCCTTAAAGAAAAGGCAAGGTTACGGAATACACCGTATTTTTTCGCAAATCTGGGGCTTAACGGCACCTTGAATAATATTGGCGGCCGCGGAAAGCTCAACCTGTATTATTACTTCACTTTTGTAAGAGAATATTACCTGGATTATGTGCCCAAATCGCTGGAACCGGACGGTTTTCTTGGACTTTGGGGCAAAGCTAAATTTGACGCACCCAACATTATCCCTAACCAGGCGCTACATGCAGCAGGCCTCACTTACAACCCGGCCGGAGAGCGCTTCTCTATCGGTTTTCAAGCCAAGAATATCCTGAATGCCCATGTTTACGACAACTTCCGCATTCAGAATGCAGGCCGCAGCTTCCACCTTAAATTCAATTACACCCTCAAATAATTTTCCATTTTTTAAAACCAATTTTATGAAAACCAGTTTATTCAAATTCATTTTTTTCTTCTTCGCCGCCTCTATTTTCGTTGGCTGCTCGTCCAGCGACGATCCGGATACGCCGGCTCCGGGAGAAAAGGAAAAGTTTGTGCTAATGACCACCACATCGCGCTTCGACGCTGGCTTTCTGACGCCTGTGGACGGCCTTCCTTCCGGCAGTATCCAGAATAATAACCCCAAAACTTTGCAAGTTGCCAATGCTTTCGGCTTCCGCACTTTTGGAAAATGGCTGTTCAACCGCTCCAATGCAGCCGGGGATGAAGGCTTGCAGAAATATTCAATGAATGCGGACGGCAGCCTCAAAGACGAAGGGTTTATCGCAGGTTCCACGCAGTATCTGGTTGTGAACGAGACATCCGGCTATTACCTTGATCCGACGCGCGGCACGCTTAAATTGCAAAAGTTCAACCCGTCCACAATGCTCCGTACCGGCGAAATCGACCTTTCGAGCCTGAAAAAAGCGGGTGTCGAATACCAGTCAATAGGCCAGCACACGATGGCTGCCAAGGAAGGCAAATTATATGTTGGGATCACATATGGAACCACAGCATTAGGTGGTTATGGCGACGATCTTTACAACACGGTTGAATTTGCAGTGCTCGATATAGCGACTGATAAATACGAAAAAACGATCAAATACGACGGTTTGCGCAGCATTGGCTGGGGTTCTTCCGGAAACAAAATGTGGTCGATCGGTGATGATGGTGCATTGTATCTATATGCTACCGGTTTGGGAAAAATGCAGTTCGTAAACCCAACCATTATTCGTATCAAAAAAGGAGAAACTGATTTTGACACAACCTGGAAATTCACAACTCAGAATATCCGTGCCGGCAATTCCATTGCAACTGCATTGATCAAGGGCGGCAAACTTTACTTTGAATTGGCGTCAACTCCATTAAAACCCGACTATTCAAATCTGACTGCAAGCATTTTTGAATACTATACTTATGACATGACAACGCAGCAAGTGACCAAAATTGAAGGCATGCCGCTGCATGATTATGCATATGCCAATGAGCAGGCGATCACAGAAATTGATGGCAAAGTTTACCTGTGGGTGAGGAACGGGACTGTGACCAACTCGGGAAACACAACTGTAACTACTGTAAACGAGGACGGTTATTATGTTGTGGACGGCAACAAAGCAACTTCTGCATTCAAAGTTGCGCACGACGGCTCGATCCAGGGCTTCGCAAAACTGGCTGACTAATAAGAACATTAAACGGGTAAACCTACAAAATCATGAGCTCCGTAAAATCTGTAAAAACCTGGTTTCAAATCCATAAATGGACGAGCCTCATCTGTACACTTTTCTTGCTGATGCTGTGCCTGACAGGGCTTCCGCTGATCTTTCATGAGGAGATTGAAGAGCTCGAAGGAAAACCCAAACTTGCCAAAGAACTTCCCCTGGGCACTGCGGCCGTGGGCCTGGACAAGTTGCAGGAAGCGGCATTGGTTGCGTTTCCAAAAAAGGTGGTCCGCTACATTTATTGGGATGAGCATGAACCTAACACAACCACTTTCAGCTTGTCGGATTCCATAAATGCGGCGCCGGACAATTTCACGACCGTCATCGTGGACGACCGTACTGCCGAGGTTTTGGAAGCGCCCAATTTGCAGGAAGGTTTCATGTACATCATGCTACAAATGCACATTGATATGTTTATGGGAATAGGTGGAAAATTATTTCTCGGATTAATGGGGCTGCTTTTCGTGGCCGCCATCATTTCGGGAATGATGCTTTACAGCCCCATTATGAAGCGTTTCAACTTCGGAATGGTGCGCACGGAAAAATCCACAAGACTAAAATGGCTGGATCTTCACAACCTGCTCGGCATCGTCACCATCGTGTGGGGAACCGTTGTAGGACTTACCGGGGTGATCAACACCATGTCGGAGGTTGTGCTGGGATTGTGGCAAATGGGGCAGCTTTCGGAGATGACAGCGCCGTATAAAAATGCGCAGCCCCTAACCGGGAAACTAAGTTCGCTGGATGGCGCCATGGCTGTCGCAGAAAAGGCGGCGCCGGAAATGGAGCCTTCCATTGTCGCCTATCCCGGCACACCTTTCACCAGTAAGCATCATTACGCCATATTTATGAAGGGCAACACGCCGTTGACCAAACGCATCATTAAGCCCGCGCTGGTAGATGCCAAAACCGGCGCACTCACCGACATGCGCGACATGCCCTGGTATGTGAACACGGTTTTTGTATCGCAGCCTCTTCACTTTGGAGACTATGGTGGATTGCCGTTAAAGATCATCTGGGCCATTTTTGATATTGCCACGATTGTGATTCTCGGCAGCGGGTTGTACTTGTGGTTTGCCAGAAACAAAGCAACCAAGGCACATCTTAACCGTCTCAACAAACAGGATTTCGAGAGCCTCACCGTCCTGGCTGAAAAAGAGAACGACTAAATCAACGAAACCATTCAATATCAGACATTTATGGAAAGCACTTTTTGGAAAGTTTGGGGGACGCCGCTTATTATAGCTGTATTCTCAATGATTGGATTATTGTCGGCATTAACCGGCGACGATTTATGGGATGTTCTTTCGTGGTTGGCACTGGGTATTCCTGTTGCGGTCATGATCAGGTTCGTTCCCTGGCGGAAAAGACAGGTTAAGCAAAGAGTAAGGTGATTGCTTGGGTATGATCGGCAGGGTCTGTCGCTTTTGGTGTTATGAAAAAGATCCTAGCCTGCTTTGTTCTCCTTATCACTTTTCCCGGACTTGCTCAGCAAAGCGCGCCGGGCGCCCAGCCGCATTCGAATGCTATCCAGTCGATTCGGAAGGCGCATCCGCGTTTGCTTTTGTTGAAAGGGGAAGAGCAGATTTTGGTAGACCAAATAAAGAAACATCCTGAGTGGGGCAATGTGCATACCCAAATTCTGGGTGAATGTGATAAAATCATTGCGCTTCCACCCGTGGAACGGATCAAAATCGGACGCCGATTGCTGGACAAATCCAGGGAATGCCTGAGGCGCGTTTTCATGCTTTCCTATGCATACCGAACCACCAAAGAGGACAAATATCTGAAACGGGCAGAAAAGGAACTGCTGACCGTTGCCGCTTTTGAAGACTGGAATCCAACACATTTCCTGGATGTCGCCGAAATGACCATGGCCGTGGCAATCGGTTATGACTGGCTTTTCGATCAGTTATCAGCCGAAAGCAGGGGGATTATTAAAGAAGCGATCTTAAAAAAAGGCATCGAACCTTCTCTGGATAGCAAATACAATTATTTCGTTACGGCTGAGCATAACTGGAACCAGGTTTGTAACGCGGGGATTTCTTTTGGTGCACTCGCTATTGCCGAGGATCAGCCGGCCTTGGCCAACCAGATCATTCAGAGATCCGTGCAATCCATACCGCGCGCCATGATCAAATCATATAAACCGGACGGCGCTTATCCTGAGGGTTTTAGTTATTGGGGTTACGGAACTAGTTTCAATGTGCTGCTAATCAGCGCCATGCAAAAAGCGCTGGGAACGGATTTTGGTTTATCCCAAAGTCCGGGATTTTTGAAAACGGCGGGGTTTCTTGAAAACCTGGTCGGTCCAACCGGAATGGCGCATAACTGGGGTGACAGCGGTTTGCGGGAAGGACTTAACCCCACATTATTCTGGTTTGCCGAAAAAAACAAAAATCCTTCCCTATTATGGAGCCAGAAAAAACTGCTGGAAGGCACTTCTGATGAATTTCTGCGAAACCGCATCATTCCCGCATTGCTTGTATGGGGCGTGAACACGGATCTGGACGCAATTAAGCCGCCGACGGAAAAGGTTTGGGTTGGTCAGGGCCCGTCGCCGGTTGCTATGATGCGCACGTCATGGACAGATCCGAACGCGATTTTCGTTGGTCTCAAAGCCGGCTCGCCTGCTGTTAATCACGCACATATGGATGTTGGGTCTTTTGTGCTTGATGCGCAGGGCGAGCGGTGGGCCATGGATTTCGGAATGCAGGATTACAATTCGCTCGAAACAAAAGGAATAGATCTCTGGAATGCAGCCCAAAATTCACAGCGCTGGCAGGTTTTCAGGCTTAATAACTTTGCACACAGCACATTAACCTTCAATAATGAGCTTCAAAATGCTAAGGGTTATGCCAAAATAGACGCCTGGTCGGATCAGGCCAGACAGCTGGCTGCGATTTCTGATCTCTCCCAGATTTATGAGAATCAGGTTAAATCGGTCAAGCGCGGGATTTTGATTGAACAGGAGAAATTTGTGATCGTGCGTGATGAGATCTCCACATTGGATAAACCGGTTACTATGCGCTGGAATTTGCTCACACCAGCAACGGTTCGCATCATTGATGAAAAAACGGTCGAACTTTTGCAAAATGGCAAAAAGATGTTCCTGATTTTTGAGACAGAGGCTAAAATTGACATTAAAACCTGGTCAACCGAACCTCCGCACGACTATGATGCTCCCAATCCAAACACGCAATTTGTAGGCTTTGAAACGACCATTTCCGCCAACTCCGAAGCCACTTTCAGCGCATATTTTTCTACTTCAAAAGACGTCCCATCCGCCAGGCCACTGTCAGACTGGCCCGTAAAAATGAAGTAAGTGGTTGTAATTCTATGCCCGTTTGCATAAGTTAGAGTCCGATTTTCCTTTCTGCCTATCTCGTCATTTTCCGCATTAAACATTTGAACGATTTATCAGACATAGCTTTAATGAATCTTTTGAAGGATGGGGATGACAGAAACGCCTTCAATGAGCTGTATGTCCGTTACTGGAAGGTGATTTACGACATTGGTTTCAAAAAGCTGCATAATGCTTCGCTGGCCGAAGACCTCGTTCATGACCTGTTCGTAGACATCTGGAACAAACGGCAGGAAATAACCATACACAGCACATTTATCGGATATCTGCACACCATGCTGATCAACCGGCTCATTGATCAAAACCGGAAAGAAGCATTTCGTTTGCGTGTTCAGCAAGACATCCTGGAGCGAACATCAGCGAATGAAAACCAGTTTTTCGATGCGGTCGCGTCGGATGACATTGAAAAGCAGTTGATGGCCGAAGTGGAAAACCTGCCCGCTGGTATGCGGAAGATCTTTCTACTAAGCCGGCAAGAGCATTTATCAACGGTAGAAATCGCCCAAAAGCTTTCCCTATCTCCCCAAACCGTCAAAAACCAGATCAGCAACGCCATCCGGCGGCTCCGGCTGAAAGAACTGCATCTGTAAAAATGTGAAAAAATTTCGGCGGGCATAGTACCACCGCCCCGGCCATCCGTCATGTCATTATCAGCACCATTTATGATCCCGCGTTTTAAGGGATCAATAAAAAATCGCACTCAATGGACATTGACGACCTCTATAAAAGCCTGGGACTTGAACCTCCTTCAGACGGTGAAAACAAGCATGAACCGAAAGGAGAAGAAATAAAAGCCCGGATCGACAAAACATTAAATTTTAACAAAAACCGAAATATATTTTTCCGGAAGTGGTATGCCGTCGCCGCGTCGCTGACATTCATAATACTTTCAGCAGCAGGGATTTATATATATAATTTAAATAATTCCGGCTCTGAGGACATGATTACCATAACTGCTCCAACAGGTGCAACGCGGGAAATTATCCTGCCCGATGGCTCGCACGTCTGGCTCAATGCAGCCAGTGTCTTGCGCTATCCGGCCAGCTTCGGGAAGACCCGTGAAGTATTTCTGGAAGAAGGCGAAGGATTTTTTCAGGTCAAAAGGGACACAACGGCACCATTCACAGTTCACAGCTCCCACCTTGACACACGGGTGCTTGGAACCTCATTCAGAGTGAAGGCCTATACGAAATTAGCCCATGAAATTGTGACCGTTGTGAGTGGAAAAGTGGCTGTTTCACGCGGTGCTGAACCGCTTGCGCTTTTGGAAAAAGACCAGGAAGTGATTTTTGATAAAAACAGTGGAAACGAAAAAGAAATGCTGGTGGAAGCGACCGAATCGGTCGACTGGAAATCGGGAAATGTGATATTAAAGTCAGTGCGCTTTGAAGATTTGATATTAGCTGTGGAAAATGCCTATCAGGTGAGCATTCACTTTGATAGGCAAAAATTTAAAGAATGCGAGAACAGCATTCGGTTTAGTACGCATCAGAGCCTGGAAAGTGTGATGGACCTTGTCAGTGACATTCAGGGGATCCGCTACGAAATAAACGGAAAGGAGGTGAACGTAAGCGGAGAGGGCTGCCAGTAAAAAAAAATGCTGGACCTGCGCGAACAGGCCCAGCACGAATAAATACAAACCCGGGGGCTGATTTTGACGGATCCACACCCCGGCTTTTGCCGTGTTTAATAAGTGTTTACTAAACCTAGCTAATTTATGAAAAGAAGAACTACTAAACTAATCAGAGTCATGAGGGCCGGATTGATCGCGTTTGGGGTGTTGGTTACTACGGCGGGGACTTTGCTGGCGGAAAATGGTTACAGTCAGCGTCTCATGAGCAAAAAAGTCACGATCAGTTTCAGTGATGTTTCGCTCGAAAAAGCCATTGAAAAAATTAGTAAAGCAAGTCGCATAGACTTTTCCTACAATAACAAAGAGGTCAGAAAAATAAAGATCCATAGCAGTAATTTCCAGGAAACGAGCGTCAAGGAAGTGCTGGAATCGGTTTTAGCCGACACCCCCTACTCTTTCAGGGAAACGGAGGAAAGTATTGTGGTTTTCAAAACCCGCGATCAGCCGGGAGCACTGGAAAGCCTCACGAACCGCCCGCTGACCTCGGGCCAAGCGCCTTCGGTTCAGATAACGAGGGATATTCTCATTAAAGGTCAGGTTACGGATTCAGAAAATAGCCCGTTGCCTGGCGTAAGTGTGCTTGTGAAAGGCACTTCGGACGGCTCTCTGACGGATGAAAACGGGAATTTTAAAATCAGGGTAGACTCAGAATCAGCCGTTTTGATCTTTTCCTTCATTGGTTTTCAAACCCGGGAAGTTCCGGTCGGAAATAATACCGAGCTAGCAATTGCATTAAAGGAAGACACGAAAAGCCTGAGCGAGGTCGTAGTAGTGGGTTATGGAACGCAGAAAAAGGCCAATTTAACTGGTGCGGTCAGTACGGTTGATGTAGACAAAACCATGCAGTCGCGGCCTGTGACGGATGTAGGCCGGGCCTTGCAAGGCGCCGTTCCGGGATTAACCATTACAACAACAACCGGCGACCTGGGCAGCAGCCCGCAGATCCGCCTTCGCGGAATGGTCGGTTCGCTCAATGCCGGCAATGGAGCCCAGCCGCTTATACTATTGGATAATGTTGAAATTCAGAGCCTGCTACTCGTTAATCCGGACGACATTCAATCCATATCGGTGCTGAAAGATGCAGCTTCCACTTCCATTTACGGAAGTCGTGCCGCGTGGGGCGTTGTTTTAATTACTTCAAAATCAGGAAAGAAAAATACGCGAAATCAAATCTCTTACTCTACCAATTTTTCACAAAGCACGCCAACAAACACGCCAAAGCTCGCTCCGGCGGCTGACGGACCGGAATATGCATTGCTGGCAGCAAAACGCAATAACCCATCGGCAACCACATTCGGAACGGTGGGCATGTATTTTACAGACGAAAGCATTCAAAAAATCCGGGATTGGGAAGCGCAATATGGCGGCCAGGATTTGGGCAACGAAATGGTGCTTGGCCGCGATTTCGAGATTAAGGACGGACGGCTTTATTTTTACCGCCCCTGGGATGCCGGAGACATGTATATGCGCAAGTGGGCACCGCAAAGCAATCATAATCTGGGCTTTACCGGAGGAAACGACAAAACCAGCTACAATGTTAGCCTGGGTTATATGGGCCAGGAAGGGGTTTTGAAAGAAAAAACAGACCTTTTCAAACGGTATAGCGGCACATTCAGCATAAACTCTGATCTGAACAAATGGTTTAGCCTGAATGCCAAACTGTTACTGTCCAAAAACGTAGCGGAAAGTCCATTCTCATTTGGCGGAACAACTTATGACCCGCTTTATTATTTGTATCGCTGGCATTCGGTTTACCCGTATGGCACTTACGAAGGCAAGCCGTTCCGGAATGTGGTTACGGAAGTTCAGCAGGCCAATATGATCAATTACTCTTCCAATTTCATCCGGGCAACAGTTGGCGGTCAGTTTAAGCTGGCGAAAGACCTTACTATTGATGCCAATTACACCTATTCCAACACCAACGACCACATTCGCGAAGTCGGCGGAACGGTTACGGCCTGGAACCAGTGGAACGGCGTGCCATTGAAATACGAAGCTTACACTAGCGCCACTTACGACCGGGTCAAATACAACTCCAACTGGAATGAAATGCACACTTTCAAAGCGTTTGCCACTTATTCCAAAGATGTGGAAAAGCATTCGCTGAAATTCCTGGCGGGTATGGACCTGGATTTATTCAAAAGATGGGGCCAATCCTCCGAAAGGCGCGGCTTGCTGGATCAAACGCATGGAGAGTTGCCGCTCGCAACGGGCGATCAATATGTGGATGGTTTCAGGGGCCATTGGGCTACGCAGGGTTATTTCGGAAGGATCAATTACACATTCAATGACAAGTTTTTATTCGAAGTGAATGGTCGTTACGATGGCTCATCATTCTTTCCCGACAATAGCCAATGGGCGTTTTTCCCTTCTGTTTCAGCGGGATATGTGCTTACTGCCGAGCCGTTTATGTCATTCAGCAAGCCGGTTCTCGACAATCTGAAAATTCGCGGATCTTGGGGATCACTGGGAAATACGGACGTAGGCAGCACAACATTCCGTCCTACTATGGCATCTTCTGCTTCCAACTGGTGGATTGGGACGAGCAACATGGTTACCGTAGCCACGCCCTCACTCGTGCCGCCTTCGCTCACCTGGGAGAAGATCAACACGCTGGATTTTGGTCTGGACGCAAGCCTTTTCAATAACCGCCTGGCCGTCACATACGACTGGTATCAACGCACCACAAGCGATATGATCACGGGCGGAATTGTGCTTCCGAGCAGCTTCGGAGCAACGCCTCCGAGAAGAAATTATGGTGAAATGCAGACAACCGGCTGGGAAATCGCACTCGATTGGCGGCAAAGTCTGGCAAGCGGCTTCAATTTCAGCGTAGGTTTATCATTGTCTGATTTCAAAGAGAAGATCACCAGGTTCGACGGAAATTTGGTCAACGGAAATTATAAAGGCAAAATCTTAGGCGAGATCTGGGGTTACGAAACAGACCGTTTTTTCAGGAACGATGACTTCCAGCAAAACACGGATGGCACATTGATCACAGACGCGGCCGGTCATTACATTCTCAAAGATGGCATTCCTAATCAGACCAAGCACGAATCGGGCACATTCTTCTATGGCCCGGGTGACATTAAATACAAAGATCTGAATGGCGATGGAACAGTTTTCACCGGCAGCAGCAGCCTGGACGATCACGGCGATTTGAAAGTGATCGGAAATACGACGCCGCGCTATCAATACGGAATCCGCTTAGGCGCCGATTGGAAAGGTTTTGATCTGAATATATTCATGCAGGGTGTTGGCAAGCGTGATCTCTGGGCTTCCGGCTCCATTTTTATTCCCGGAAATAATCCTAATGATGCCATGTATGCGCATCAGATGGATTACTGGACACCTGAACGGCAAGACGCATTTTACCCGCGACCTACAAATACAGGACAATCCAACAACACGCAGAACTTCCTGATCCAGGACAAATATCTGCTCGATATGTCCTACCTGAGAATGAAAAGTGTGAATTTCGGTTACCGTTTGCCAGCGCGGCTGACCCAGAAAATCAGGATGCAGAACCTGCGGATTTATGTGAACGGGGAGAATTTATTTGAGTTTGACAATCTCGACGTTCCTATCGATCCAGAAGTTGATTTCCGTAACTCGACGATTGATCGCGCGACTTTTGGAAGGGTTTATCCTTATCGCCGAAGTGTTTCTATGGGTCTTCAACTTACATTCTAATCTAAAAACACAGTCATTATGAAAAAGATATTTCTCATCCTTTCCATTTCGCTGCTTGCTATTACGGGATGTAAGGAACATTTCCTCACCCGCGAACCGCTGGATGCGCTCACGGACGACAGTTATTGGACCAATGAAAAGAATGTAAGAACCTTTGCCTGGGGATTTTATCCTAATTATTTTTCAGCGTACGGCTCAGGTTTTACATTCGGCAGATATTTTACGGGACAAACATTAAATGATGATTTTGCCCCGCTAAGCCCAACGCAGTTTACCAAAAACATCCCTGCAACCTCCACCACCTGGACTTTCACCTGGGTCAGAAAGGCGAATCTTTTCCTGGACCGCATCCAGACCGTTCCTATGGAGCAGGAAGCCATTGCGCATTGGTCAGGGATCGCGCGGTTTTTCAGGGCCATGGAATATCATGACCTGGTGCGGACTTACGGCGATGTGCCTTTTTATGATAAAGCATTGAAGGAAACCGACGTAGCCGGATTATACAAACCACGCCAGCCTCGCACAGAAGTGATGGACAAGGTTTTGGAAGATTTCCAGTTTGCTGCCGAAAATGTGCGAGCCGATGATGGGGAAAAAGGTTTGACTGTAAATAAATCCGTCGTGCTGGCTTTTATGTCACGCGTGTTTCTGTTTGAAGGGACTTATCTCAAATATCACAACATTGATCAGGCAAGAGCGAAAACATACTTGGAAGCCGCAAAATGGGCTGCTAATGAAGTGATTAAGTCGGGTCGCTATTCGATTGCGGAAAACTATCGTTCGTTGTTTTCGTCTATTACACTAGCCGGTTCTAAGGAAATGATTTTGTATCGAAAATATGAAACCGGCCAGCTTACGCACAGTTTAAACAGCTATAACAACAAAGAACCGCAATCCGGAGCGTCCAAAAATGCTATTGAAAGTTATTTGTCAAAAGATGGGCTTCCTATCACTGTTTCGCCACTGTATTTGGGTGACAAAACAATCAAAAATGTGATGACTAACCGCGATCCGCGCATTACGTCCACATTTGTGGATGCCTTGCGCGTGAGCAAATATGCGCCGAACGCAGCTTCGAGCGGCTATGCAACATTGAAATTCCTGAATGAGGAAACCAAAGAATTGCCGGAAGGAAGCGGTTCGTTAAACCAGACAGACGGCCCGGTTATCCGCTATGGTGAAGTTTTGATCAATTATGCCGAAGCTGCTGCGGAATTGGGTGCCATTGTTCAGGCAGATCTGGATGCGTCGGTTAATATGTTGCGCGCACGTCCGGGCATCGCTTTGCCGCCTTTGGAGGTTTTGGGCGGCTTACCGGCAGTGAACGGAAAAGTGTATGACGATCCCAAACGCGACAAAACAGTGCCTGCATTAATCTGGGAAATACGCCGTGAGCGGCGTGTGGAGTTAATGATGGAAGGTTTTAGATTAAATGACCTTACCCGCTGGAAAAAGCTGGAATATTCTGATACAAAGGCGAACGCAGACATTAACAGGGGCGCGTGGATCAAGAAAGCAGATTATCCCAACACCGATGCGATCATTGAAGGCGGTGCTGCCGAAGGTTACATTATTCCCGCATCCAAGCCTGAATCGCAACGTTTATTTGAAAGCCCGAAAGTTTACCTGACCCCTATTCCACTGGACCAGATCAAGCTTTATCAGGATGCCGGATCACAACTTACACAAAATCCGGGCTGGGAATAATTAACAGATTATGAGATACTTCGCGTTTTGCCTGTTGCTATGCAGTGCTCCGTTTTGTTTTGGTCAAAATGAAAATTTCAAGTTCGCTTTTGTCAGCGATACGCACGTTGGCGGCTCCACAGGCGCGGAGGATCTCATGCGGACAGTGAAGGATATTAATGCCAATCCGGCGCTGGATTTCGTCGTCGTGACTGGAGACATTACGGAATTTGGTTCGGATGACGAAATTAAATTGGCCAAGGCGATTCTCGACAGTTTGCAAAAACCCTGGCACGTTGTCCCCGGCAATCACGACTCCAATTGGTCGGAAAGCGGGAGCAATAGCTTCAAAACGATTTTTGGTGCCGAATCTTTTTATTTTCAGCACAAAGGTTATGCATTTCTTGGAACAGCTTCGGGGCCCAATATGCGCATGGGCCCCGGTCAGGTTCCGAGGGAACATCTGGTATGGCTAGACAGCACATTAAGCAAGCTCCCCGATCAAAAAATGCCCGTCATTTACCTCAACCATTATCCTCAGGATTCAGCGCTCAACAACTGGTACGATGCATTGGACAGATTGAAAAAGAACAATGTGCAGCTGATCCTGTGCGGCCACGGGCATAGCAACAAAGCATTCGATTTTGAAAAAATCCCGGGCGTGATGGGACGCTCCAATCTGAGAGCAAAAGAAGAAATCGGCGGTTACAACATTGTCACCATCAGCGAAGGAAAAGCCTCGTTTGAGATAAAAAGACCATTCTCCGACAGTCTTAAACAATGGAAGGAAGTAACATTAACAGACCACCAGTTTTCAAAAAGCACTGAAAAGTTTTACCGGCCGTCCTATGCTGTTAACGACCAGTTCAGGAATGTCAAAATGCTGTGGAACTATCAGGATAACAGCGATATAGGCTCAGGCGTAATCATGCATAACAAAGTCATTTTATGTTCTGATACAAAAGGCGCGCTGTTTGCTTTGAATAAAAAGGGAAGGAAACTTTGGGAATACAAAACCAACGGAAAGATCTACTCCACTCCCGCCGCATCCGGATCAAGCGTTGTCATTACTTCAAGTGACAAAAATATTTATTGTGTTGATATAAAATCCGGCAAGCTCAAATGGAAATTCAGCGCTGAAAAACCGATTGTTGCCAATCCTGTCATTGCGAACGGCAATGTTTTTACAGGCGGCTCGGATGGACATTTCCGGGCATTGGACCTGGAAACGGGGCAATTAATCTGGGACTTCAAAGATGTAAAAGGATTCGTAGTCACGAAGCCATTGATTTACCAGGGCAAGATCTTTTTCGGATGCTGGGCCAATGACTTTTATGCGCTTGACTTGAAAACTGGTGCGTTGGTTTGGAAATGGAACAACGGTTCTGCTAGCAGAATGTATTCACCAGCAGCTGTTTATCCCGTCGCTTCCGGGAACCGCGTCTTCATTGTTGCACCAGACCGTTTTATGACCGCGCTTAATGCTACTTCCGGCGAAGTAATCTGGCGCAAACAAATCCCAACCGTGCGTGTGCGTGAATCCATCGGACTTTCGTCAGACAGCAGCCTGGTTTTTGTCAAAACCATGGACGGCGACATTTATGGCATTTCTACCAAAGCCGATTCTATGGAACTGAGCTGGAAGGCGAAACTGAAACTCCCATACGAAATTTCCCCAACGGCCTTGGTCGAAACCAACAACATTCTTTACGTCCCCAGCAACTCCGGAATGGTTTGCGCCATTGACCGGAGCAGCGGGGAAACGATCTGGAAACATAAAATCTCCAATGGTCTCGTCAGTGGCATAACGCCTATTGGTAAACGCAAAGTGCTGGTTACGACCATGGACGGGAAGATTGCCCTTTTAAAATCGCGCTAATCGTGCCTGAACATTTCAGGAAATCACCATTCAGCAGCGCTTCCGTCTTCATGTTTCCAAAGCGGGTTTTTCCAATTGTGCCCCACTTCGGCCATTCTACGCACCTGATCTTCGTTGATCTCAATGCCTAAGCCAGGACCAGAAGGGATTTTTACAAAGCCGTTTTCATAAGTAAAAACCGTTTTGTCTTCCAGGTAATCCATCAGATCATTTCCCTGATTGTAGTGAATGCCCAGGCTTTGTTCCTGTATAAATGCATTGTGGCAAGTTGCGTCCACTTGCAGGCACGCAGCCAGCGCAATGGGTCCCAGCGGACAATGTGGTGCAGCTGCAACATCAAAAGCCTCAGCCATGGAAAGGATCTTTTTGCATTCGGTAATGCCTCCGGCGTGCGATAAATCCGGTTGGATAATGTCTGCATATCCTTGTGTCAAAAGCTCTTTGAATTGCCAGCGGCTGAACATTCTTTCGCCCGTGGCGATCGGAATGCATGTATGATTGGCAATTTCGCGAAGTGCCTCGTTGTTTTCTGGCAGCACCGGTTCTTCAATAAACATCGGCCTGAATTGCTCTAATTCTTTTGCCAAAACTTTCGCCATCGGCTTATGTAAGCGGCCATGAAAATCAACCCCGATATCCAAAGCATAACCCACCGCCTCCCGGATAGAAGCAACCCGGAGCAAAACCAGATCGATCTTTTCGTAGGAATCAATGTATTGCATTTCGTCCGTTGCATTCATTTTGATAGCTTTGAAGCCGCTATCCAGCGACAACTTCGCCGCGATCGCTACATCCGAAGGCCTATCGCCTCCAATCCACGAATAAACCTTGATCTTATCCCTGCATTTTCCGCCAAGAAGCTGATAGACAGGTGCATTGTAAAATTTCCCTTTAATGTCCCAAAGCGCCTGGTCGATGCCCGCAATCGCGCTCATCAAAATAGGCCCACCGCGGTAAAAACCGCCTCTGTACATGGTGTTCCAATGCCCTTCAATGTCCATCGGATCTTTCCCTATCAGCGTATCCATCAACTCAATCACCGCCGCTTTCACCGTCGCCGCCTTCCCTTCAATAACAGGCTCGCCCCAGCCAACAATCCCCTCATCCGTCTCTATTTTAAGAAATAACCACCTAGGCGGCACCTGAAAAAGCTCGTAACTTCTAATTTTCATTTTTGACAATTAATTAATGGTGCATTAAAGGAAACATATTCCTGTTGTTGATGAAAGTGTTGGACGGGGATTTTATAATGGATTGGTTTTTGGCAAAGGTTTAAAAAAGCAGAGCGATAAAATTTCGGAGACGGCAGGACGTCAGAAAAAAGCATTAATACTGAAAAAAATCCCGGAGGGATATAATATCGGTAGAAAAATATCAATGATAATGAAAATCAAATCCCCGAGGGATGAAACGACGTGCATGATGTTTCATCCCTCCGGGATTTTGCGGTTGTGCTGATTTGCAAGTTCTCATCAACGAGAAGATTTCATCAATCTGAGGTTTTGTAATTCGCTCCTGCCGGGGCTATATTTGTTCTGCATCATTAGCCAAACTTCCGAGTGTCCATGAATGAGGGTAAATACATCCTGTTTTTCTTTGGTGCGCTTGGCGCCTTTAATGGCCTTATTCTGGGAGTTTACTTCCTCTTTCTGTTTAGAAAACGAAATCTTTCCAGCTTTTTTCTTGGGTGCTTGCTGCTGGCATTGAGCATCCGGATCGGCAAGTCGGTGTTTGCTTATTTCAATCCTGCCCTGCCCAGAATTTACTTGCAAATTGGCTTGTCAGCGTGCTTTTTGATCGGTCCTGCGTTGCTTTATTTTATAAAATCAACATTGCAACAAACGGTTAAGGCGCCGAATAGCTGGAAAATACAGATTGCAGTTTTACTGGGAATCATCGTTGTGACTGGCATCCTGGTTCCGTACGCCACTTATCCGGCGATTTGGAATAAATATTTTGCCAAAATCATCTATACAGTTTGGCTTGCTTATATCATTGCATCGGGTTTTCAGCTAAGGGTGCTGATTTCAAATTTGATCACAAAAAACAATGTTAAAAGTGCAGAAAAATGGATTCTGGCTATTTTCTCTGCGAATGTAATCGTGTTCATTTCGTTTGCAATGGCGTTGTTTTTCGGTCGCATGTACAACACTTATTTCGGTGGCGCGCTTATTTTCTCGTTTGTGCTTTACAGCATGGTTTTCATGTATTTTTTGAAGGGAAAGGAAGATCCGTTTGCTTTGAATGCCAGCAAAACGGCTGCTAAAAAAATCAGCTTCGACGAGGCCTCTGCATCATTACAAAAACTGGACCAGCTCATGGAAAGCCAGGAGTTGTTTAAAAATCCAAACCTTACATTAAGCGAACTGGCCAAGGCCGTCAATATAACTCCTCACCTGCTGTCCCAGATTTTGAATGATCACGGTGGCAAAAATTTCACATCGTACATTAATGCTTTTCGCATTCAGGAAGCCTGCAAAATGATGGAAGCGAACCGTCCGTTTTCGCTGGAAGCCATCGGTTATGAGGTTGGTTTTAATTCAAAATCCACATTTTACACGGCATTTAAAAGGATAAAAAACACCACCCCTCTTTCCTACAAAGAAAAGCTGAGCAAAACCTCTGCTTTTTAAACACTTGAATAACAAGAATTTACGAATTTCAATGTGTGCAGATTTATAAATCCGTACACCTGAAACCAGAAGTCTAAACTCCTCTCCAATATCCCGAGCCTACATTTGAGCTGTTCAATTCCGCGTACAGTTTCAAATGTTAGCCATGCTCAAATTCATTACTATTTTCCTCTTCCTGTTTTTCGGGACATTACCACTTCACGCCCAAATCAATATTCCCGCCGCCGTCTCCGACAGTGCTAACCTTGCCGGTTATACCCTGACACGGGATTCGATCTTGTTAAACTCGGTCGTCATCAGGGGCGAAAAAGTCGCTGTACAATATCATTCCGACAAAATGGTGCTGAACATTGCCGGCAACAGCATTTTCAAAACGTCCGCGAACGCAATGGACATTTTGAGAAAAGCACCCGGCGTAGCCGTCAATCCCGACGGAACTTTGCTGCTCTCCGGACGAAACAATCCGGTGATTTTCATCAATGGCAAACCGGTGGAAATGAGCCCCGAAGAATCGCAGGCATATCTGAATAGTCTGAACCCAGACCAGATCGAGACCATTGAAATTATCAGCAATCCGTCTTCCCGTTACGATGGCCGTTACAAAGCAATCATCGATATTCGTCTCAAAAGCGATCTTTCAGTGGGTTGGAAGGGCAATTTAAATACGACTTTCAGGCAGAACATTTACGCGCTTTCTGACAACAGCCTGAATCTTGCTTACAAAACAAAAAAGGTTAATTATACGCTTCGGGGAAGCTATTTGCTGGGCCACGATTACTATCAATACGACGCGCTGCAACGGCTTGCCAACAAAAATTACATGACCACCAACACCTGGACTAGGACCTTCAATAACAATCCAATGGTACAGCTGGGCGCCGATTATGCGCTCGGCAAGAACCAGCATTTGGAAATCACATTGAAAACTTACCATGCTAACCGCAAGCTGGACGCACACAACACGCTGACTTTTGCCGATTCGCTGAAACAAAATACGGTCGGGATCAACCAAACAGAAAACCGGTCGGCTCCGACACAACGCAATTATTCTGTGAACGGCAGTTACGACATTGCATTGCGTAATGGGAAACTGACACTTTTCGGATCGCTAGCGAAGATCGGTAACCGGCAGAATGAGGACATTCAGATCCGGGATGTGTTTAAGGAAGCGCTGAGAAGTTATTGGAAAACAGCTTTGAGAAACGACATCACGATTCGAAATGTGCAGTTGGATTATATCAAAAACCTAAAAAAGGCAACGCTCGAAGCGGGTGCCAAATATGTGGCTATCGCAACAAACAATGATTTGAAATATGATACCCTGGCTCAAAATGGGACATTCGCTCCCGACGCAGGACGTACAAACCGCTTTCTTTACCGGGAATACATTACCGCCGCCTATGCTTCCTATGTTTACAAATTCAGTAAATTGGATGTAAATATGAGCTTGCGAACGGAGCAAACCCGCACCATTGCGAATGCTGTTACGGAAGAGACAATTTTGAAAAGAGATTATTTCAACTGGCTTCCCGGTGCTAATATTTCGTATGCTTTCAATGACGACGAGCGGCTTAGCTTAGCATTTACAAAGCGCATCACACGCCCAAACTTTGACCAGTTGAATCCCTTCCGTTTTTATCTGAGCCCATTAAACTATCGGGTCGGTAATCCAAACCTCCGCCCGTCCGTTACTAGCTCAGTTCAATTATCTTACAGCGTTAGAGAATTGAGCACAATCTTGTCCCTAGGCCGTGAAAAGGACTTTATGGTTCGCTATCCTGAATATAATCCGGTGACAAACGACTTGCTTTATCTCGGCATGAATCTGCCGTTTAGCGACTTTGCGAGCCTGGAAACGAGTTACACTTTGGCGATTTCGAGATGGTGGAAGGCGACGCACAATGTGCTGATTTATTATAACAAACAGGAAATGCCCTACCTCGGCAAAACCTACGCGATCGGCGTTACGGATTTTACGATCAATGGCAGCCAGGTTTTCAATTTGGTAAATGGTTTTACGCTGGACGCGACTTATCGTTATAAATCAAGAAGCGGAAGCAGCTTGTACATTGCCAAATCGCAGGGTAACCTGGATCTTGGTTTACAAAAATCATGGCGAAGCGGGAAGCTGAGCACGAAGTTGAATGTTTACGATATTTTTTACACGCACCAATACAGTCTCATTTTTCGCGAGAAATCAATCATTGACAACCAGTTTACACACCGCTTTAAAACCCGACGCGTGGCATTAACATTAACCTACAACTTCGGAAAAGCGGATTACAGCATTAAGAAAAGCAGAACTAACGTCGAAGAAGGACGGGCTGGTAATTAATAAAGCACATTGGCAGGCTGAAAAAAATAGGTGGGAATCTGCAACGTTTTCCCAGTTGAATCGTCATTGCGATACGACGAGACCAAACTCCTAGCCATGAGAAAATTTTTATTTACGATCGCTGCACTTACAGCCACCATTTGCCTTTCCTATGCCCAAAAAATCAAGATTTCAGGATTATTATTAGACTCCACAGCGGCCAAACCAGTTGAATTTGCAACCGTAGCACTCCTGAAAGATGGAAAGATCATTCAGGGTGTCAATTCTGATTCCAAGGGGCGGTTTATTTTTAATAAAGTGGAGAAGGGCGCGTATGCGATTCAGGCTTCATTGATGGGCTATGTTGCCAAAACCGTAGACAACGTCACTGCTGGCGGCGAAGACATCGAACTAGGCGTTGTCAAACTCGCCCCAACAGTTCAAAATCTGAGTGAAGTAACTGTTACTGAGCAGAAAGCATTATTTGAGGAAAAGGCTGACCGCATGGTTTACAATGCTGAAAAAGATATCAGTATCAAAGGCGGTGATGCGACCGATGTCCTTAAAAAAATACCGTCCGTTGCGGTGGACATTGAGGGGAATGTCCAGTTGCGTGGCAGTTCCAATATCAAGGTTTTAATCAATAATAAGCCGTCGAGCATTGTAGCGCGCAGCGTTTCGGATGCGTTGAAGCAAATCCCGGCAGACATTATCAAGCAAGTGGAGGTAATTACTTCTCCATCAGCAAAATATGATGCCGAAGGCACTGCGGGGATCATTAATATTATTACCAAGAAAAACACTTTGCGCGGCACGAGCGGCTCGGTGAGCCCGAATTTCGGGCAGTGGAACAACTGGCAAAACGCGAGCATTAATCACCGAATGAAAGCTATCAATATTTCTGCGAACGGTGGTTTTAATGATTGGAAAAATAAGCGTGTTATGCAACTGCGCCGCTCATTCACAAATGGCGACACGATCACCAACCAGGATCAGCCGCAAAGGATTACCGGAAAAGGGAAAAATTTCTATGGTACTGTCAATGTTGACTGGGATGTGGATTCGCTAAACCGGATCGGTGCGGGCCTCAATTATTACAACGGTGCGAATACTAATTTTTTCGACATTGAGTTCACAGAAAGCAGCTTGGGAACGGTCAGGCAATATTTCCAGCGGGATATGAGCCGCACTTACGATTGGGCAGGCGCCACGGTGAATCTCGATTATACGCGCTTGTTTAAAAAGCCGAAAAAAGAAATCAATCTGTTGATGATGTACTCGTTCGAAGAAGAGGACAGTGATTATTGGTCCAACCTGCTCAACCGCGAGAATACAGTTTACTATCGGGAGAAAAGTTATAACATCAGTAACAACAAAGAGGGCACGATTCAATTGGACTTTACCAATCCGCTCGATAGCATTAGCACGCTTGAACTGGGCTCGAAAACCATTTTCCGCCAGATCCTGAGTGATTACCGTATTTCCAGCGCATCCGACGGCTCAACCGATTTCAGGGACATGCCCGAGCTCGCCAATATCTTTGACTATGCGCAGCAAGTGACATCGGCATATGTTGTATACACCCGGATGCCCAAGAAACGCTGGGGCATTAACCTGGGGGCGCGTTACGAACATACATTCATTCAGGCCGATTTCCTGAATGGTACAGCTTCATTTTCAAATAATTATGGAAATCTGATCCCCAGTGTCAGCTTGTCACGCAGCATTAAAAAAGACCAGCAGCTGCGGCTGAGCTATACGCAGCGCATCCAACGGCCGCAATTTTATTACCTGAATCCCTACGTAAATCAAGCTGATTCTAAAAACCGATATGGCGGAAACCCTTATCTCAAACCTGAGCTAACGCATTCTATTGAAGCTAATTACAGCGTTTCCATTAAACAAACTAGCTTTAACGCCTCGTTCTTTTTACGCCAGACGAACAACGCCATTGAAAGCATCAACACCGTGGACACCAGCGGCGTACTGACACAGATCTTTCAGAATGTCGCCCAGAATTCAGCATATGGCTTAAACCTGAGCGCTAACACGAAGATTATCAAACAATGGAGTGTAAACGGCTCATTGAATGTATTTTACAATGTGCTGGAAAGTGAAGAGCTAAAAACCCGTAACGCGGACTGGATGTATCGGATCAACCTCAATTCCAGCATTGACTTCGGAAAAGGGATCAAGGCACAGCTTTTTGGATTCTATAATTCTGCACGTGTTAATCTGCAGGGAAAATATGGCGCCTTTGGATTTTATAACATGGTGCTGCAAAAAGAAGTGTTCAAAAAGAAGGGCACCATTGGTTTTGGCTACGACAATCCTTTCAACAGAAGGATCAAATGGCGAAACGATTTTGTTGGGCCTAATTTTGTACAAATCCAGGATGTAGCCATGTATCGCCGCGGCTGGCGGATTAATCTGAAATATGAATTCGGCCAGATGACGAGTGGTCCGCGTCAGAAAAAGCGGATCAGCAATGATGACAAAAAAGGCGGCGAAGGCAATAACTAGTGATTTTACTTCACTTCAAAAGTAGTAGAGCAACGACGGGATTAGTAGACAACCGTTGAGCCTCTCAAACCGCGGTTTCACTTCCTCTATTTTTTACGCAGTTGGTCGACAATATATCGTGGATTAAATTCTTTTCCTTTCATTTACAATACTCAAAAATACCCATTGATTTCCAGTAATTTAGGGAAATCATGCGCCACGATTTTAACAAAATAAAGATGGATTTCTTTGACCGAAATGTTAAAATTCCGTTTTCAAAACGTGAGATAACAGTCAAATACGCGCTGTTGCATGCTGCTTACTGGATATTCATCACCGGTTTCTTCATTTACGAGAAACGCTATCTGATCTATAAAGCCAGCATGCCGTATTTCGTGATCTGCGTTGTGGGCCGGATTTTAATGCTGATCGTGATCGCGTACTTAAACCTGCATTATTTCCTGCCTAACCTGCTGCTGAAAAAACGATACGGCTTATACGTGACGGCTGTTTTTCTTTCCATACTCGGCTATCTGCTTATGCAGAGCCTTTTCGACTTTTACCTTTATGGCTATGTCATCGGGCCGATGCGCAACAGCAACTGGATTGAAACATTATCCTATAATTTTTTCAGCACACTCTGGTATGTCGGGTTAATGCTCGCGCTGAAACTGAGCCTTGACTGGTATGAACAGCAGCGGATTTTGCAGAAAATAACCGTTGAAAAATTGCAGGCCGAAGTCAATTTTCTGCGATCGCAGGTGAACCCGCATTTCCTGTTCAATGTGCTGAACAACCTGTATGCACTTACATTAAAAAAGTCGGATCTGGCGCCGGATGTTGTGCTAAAATTGTCTGAAATGATGGAATATATGCTTTATGACAGCGACAATTCGCGCGTACTTTTGCAAAAAGAGATCGGTTATCTTAACACTTACCTTGAACTGGAAAAATTGCGTTTTGGTGATCATTCTGATATTATCCTGAATGTCAGCGGGGACGTAAATGGACAGGTTATCGCACCCTTGCTATTGCTGCCGCTGGTTGAAAACGCGATGAAGCATGGCGTCAGCCAGCAAAATGGCACGGCATGGCTCCATGGAGATTTGCGGGTGAATAAGTCGTCGCTTAAAATGGACATTGAAAACAGCAAACCCGCCATCCACGTGCCGGTTGGTAAAGGCGGCATCGGACTGGATAATTTGCGGAAACGCCTCGAACTGCTTTATCCCGCCAAACACACTTTAAAGACCCAGGACAAGGGAAACTCTTTCCTGGTTAATCTCGAAATTGAATTTTAGGACCTATGCTAAAATGCGTGATCATCGACGATGAGCCCCTAGCCCGGGAAGTTGTGGAAGGATATTTAAAAAAACTTGATTTTATTGAATCCATAACGCAATTCAGCAATGCCTCGGACGCGAAAAAACATCTGGAAATCAACGAGGCGGACCTACTTTTCCTAGATATTGAAATGCCGGAAATGACTGGCATTGAATACCTTAAAACATTGGAACAGCCGCCTTTAACCATTTTCACAACCGCTTACCGCGATTACGCTTTTGAAGGTTTTGAATTGGGCGTCATTGATTTTCTGCTCAAACCGATTTCTTTCGGCCGGTTCATACAAGCCATTGAAAAAGTAAGGGATTTTTTGGCGTTAAAAGATCAGAATGTCAACATTGAGGATAATGCCGGCGAAATGCACGGATCTGTGTTTGTTAAAAGCGGCGTTCAGCGTATCAAGTTGCAGTTCGACGATGTGACGCATATCCAGGGATTGAAAGACTACGCGATCATTTACACGCATTCTGCAAAAATCGTCATTAAAGGCTCCATTAAAGCGATGCTTGACATTTTTCCCAAAGCCAAATTTCTCCGCGTTCACAAATCCTTCATCGTTTCCATTGCCAAAATCACCCGCATCGAAAAAAACCGGATCGCATTGAATGGCCACCAAATCCCCATCGGCAGAAATTACAAAGAAGAGCTGGAAAGAGTGATCGGTGAGCAATAATTGCGCATGGCATACTTTTTGACCTCCTACCCGCTTTAAGGACCTCTAAATTAAATCACAAACAAAATATGGCAGGTAAGGCAACTTTTACTTTAAAAGACGGTGAGTCAGGCGAAATTGAGCTGCGTAGCGAGGACATTGAGGAAATTGTCCCGGATGCGGATTTCAGGTTCAGCCTTTTGATCCTGAAAAATGGCGATAAGTACTTTGTGAGCGGGACAAAGGACGAAATTGAAGAAAAACTGGGAGCAAACGCATCATTATAAAAATGGAAAATATTGAAAATGTAAATCTGGATCATGTGCTTATTCATGCCGCGCGATTAGGGAACAATCCGGTGGTGGAGGAAATCCTGAGCCGCGGCACCGACATTAATGTTCAGGATGAAAAAGGTTACACACCGCTGATTATTGCCTGCTATAACAACCGGTTTGAAACAGCTAAGTTGCTGCTTGAATCCGGCGCGGATGTAAATGCATATGATTTTGGCGGTAACACTGCATTGATGGGCGTTTCGTTCAAGGGTTATGCAGACATTGCGGAATTGCTCATAGCCAATGGCGCAGACCTGAACATGCAACACGGCAACGGCGGAACTGCTCTGATGTTCGCAGCAATGTTTGGCAGAAATGATCTGGTAAGGCTGCTTCTGGACCGCGGGGCGGATAAAACGATTCTTGATAATCGCGGACTTTCTGTGGAAGATCTGGCTTTGCAACAGGGCAATGATGAAGCTGTCGCGCTTTTGGCATAATCAAAAAATAAAACAAAACCCCGCACAACATAATGCTGTGCGGGGTTTTGTTTGTTTCAATCAGTCGGTTATGCCGGAACCTTACGTGGTTTTTCGCGCTCCCAAAACCGGTGCTGTGCAATGGCAAGGATAAATTTATCAGCTAGCCCATTTGCGTCGTCACCTACGATCACACCTTCTGCGAGAATGCTTTTGTCAGAAAAATCAGCTGGCAGTTTCTTTCCGAAATAAGTCGCTTCCAACACTTGCATAGCAGACGCATCCGCCGCAATTGCCTTGCAATGCCTGAACGCCTCATTCAGGAAATGGATCGCGTCTGCATCCGCCTCTATTGTAGCCACACTATTGGTGCCACCTGCAACATATACCGCATCATAAAATACGGATGCGACTGTAAGCAAACTGTGGGTTACCGGAATTTTTTCGTCGTTTTCCGCAACAATGTAGTTATGGTTTGGCGCCAGGATCTCAACAATCGCTCCTGCTCCTTCCAATGCAGTTTTCACGGTTTGCATTGAAGCGGCATTCACACCGTCGGCCGCTAAAAACGCAATTTTACGCGTCTTAATGCTGTCCTTTGGCGTATTAGCCATACTCAGTGCTTCTGAGGAAGTGAGTGAGCTCTCAAAAATGTATGATTCAAAATCAGCAGGATCGCCATCGGCTGGAATGCTATGATTAACTGGCTGTTGCGGTATTTTCGGAACTGGCAAACGCAAGGCAAATGCAACCTGTCCGGCCAGATCTTTGTCGATGAGGCCGAGAATACCCAGCATTCTTTCGCGGATTTCAGGAAAGTTAACCTTACCAAGCTCGAAACTCAATGCATCCACAATGTGATTTTTCTCAGGATCAGACTGGCTGTTGAAAAACAGCTTCGCCTGACTGAAATGATCGAAGAAACTTTTGCTGCGTGCCCTCACTTTCCGGGCATCAATGCGCTCTGGATAAGTCGTGAAACCGCCCTCCGATGCTTTCGCCTGCAACGGATAACCATTGCCTAATGTGTTCGGATTATAGCTCGATTTGCCCCGGTTGATGGTCTGGCGCATATGTCCGTCTCGCTGGTTGTTATGCACCGGCACTATGGGACGGTTAATGGGTATTTCGTGAAAATTAGGCCCTCCCAGGCGAAGCAGCTGCGTATCCGTGTAAGAAAACAGTCTTCCTTGAAGCAATGGGTCATTGGTAAAATCAATTCCCGGAACAATGTGGCCAACGTGGAACGCGACTTGCTCGGTTTCGGCAAAGAAATTGTCCGGATTGCGGTTCAATGTCATTTTCCCGATCCGTTGAACCGGCACAAGTTCTTCTGGTATAATCTTGGTTGGGTCCAAAAGGTCGAATTCGTATTTAAACTCATCCTCCTCCGGAACGATCTGCACGCCCAACTCCCATTCGGGGAAGTCGCCGTTCTCAATCGCATCCCATAAATCCCTTCTATGGAAATCCGGGTCTTTACCCGAAATCTTTTGCGCTTCGTCCCAGGCCACTGCATGCACGCCTAAGAGCGGTTTCCAGTGAAATTTCACAAAACTGCTTACTCCCGCCGCGTTCACAAACCGGAAAGTATGGACTCCAAACCCCTCCATCATGCGATAGCTGCGTGGCAGCGCACGATCGCTCATGGCCCACATGATCATATGCGCAGATTCGGGCATGATCGAGATAAAGTCCCAGAACGTGTCGTGAGCCGAAGCGGCCTGCGGAATTTCGTTGTCCGGCTCTGGCTTCACAGCGTGGATCAAATCCGGAAATTTGATCGAATCCTGAATAAAAAACACAGGCATATTATTGCCGACCAGGTCAAAATTTCCTTCCTGCGTATAAAATTTAACAGCAAATCCACGCACATCCCGCGCCAGGTCAGTTGATCCTCTTGATCCCGCAACAGTTGAAAACCGTACAAAAACGGGTGTTTCTATGCTTGTATCATTCAAAAATTGAGCTTTTGTTACATCACCCATCGGTTTGTAAACCTTAAATACACCGTGAGCACCCGATCCTCTGGCATGAACAATGCGTTCAGGAATTCGCTCGTGGTCGAAATGGGTAATTTTTTCTCTCAGGATAAAATCTTCCAGCAATGTGGCCCCGCGCTCACCTGCTTTCAGGGAATTTTGATCATCATTAATGCGCAAACCATGATTTGTGGTCATCAGCTCGTTTGTGGCGTCTGCAATATGCGGGTCCAAATTTTGAATTTTGGCATTGTCGGGTTGCTTAACTTCCTTGTCCGACGGCTTACTCGTTTTCATAAGGTGAATAATTTTTGGTGGCGGCGTTTGTTAACCGGATTTTTAGCCGTGTACTACAATATGCGTTCCACCTCAGGAAAATGCTCAACAGCCGCTTCTCGTACGAAACGGGCATCGAGTTACCTTAAAATTGAATAAAATGAGGGTTATTAGCAGTAACTGTGGAGATATTGCCCGAAAAATGGATAAATTTATGATATTGAACCGTATGCCGGATTTGCGCAGCCCCAGTTATCCCTTCTAAAAAATGGCTTTTAAAAATATATTGCTGATTGATGACGACGAAGATGAACATGACATTTTTCGATCTGCATTAAACCAGCTTTCCGATAACGTATCCTTTGACGCAATCTTTGATGCCAGTGACGCACTGAACAAACTGGCCAGCAAGCAATTGGAACCCGATGTTATTTTCCTGGACCTCAATATGCCAAAAATGAACGGCGAAGTTTTTTTGAGTCAGATAAAAAATAACAACAGCTTAAAAAATATACCCGTCATTATTTTTTCAACGGCTTCAAGCCCGTCAACTATTCGCACCGTGAAAGAAATGGGCGCTGCGGATTACATTACGAAACCCGACAGCTTTGAAGGCCTTCTGAACATTATGAAGCCATTGATAGCATAACGGTCAATTACCTTTATGAAAAAGCATTACTTCTGTTGAGCGGGACCTGCCTCATCCCCAGCGTGAAAGTCTTCCAGTAAAAAGACGATTTCCGTTTGCCATTTGTCCGGATTAGGCTCAAAGTCAGGATCTACCAGGTAAAACTCCGTGCGCCCGCCCCATTGCGTGCGGCCATTTTCACGGTGTGCCTTTTCAATGAACCCTTTTTCCCTGATCCAGTTTTCCAATGCAACGTGCGCTTGCATCATATCTTTAAAATGTCCGGTGTAAATGATGCTGGCATAATGTCCTGCCGGAAAACTCCCCGCAATTACACGTTCATCACCTTCCACAGGCTTGCTGACAGGAAAACCTGCCTCGCAATCCAGTTCACCCTTTTCATTCATTGATCTGTACAAAAAGAAATCCGGCCCGGCCGCGTCAATGTTTCGTTTTTGCATCCAATCCTTCACTTCCGGAATAAGCGGAGGCAGGATGTCCGGGATATCATGCATGTGGACGGTCTTGGATATAGACAGATAATGCAGCTCTTCCCGGCGCTCGGTTTTTGGTTCTGAAAGCATGGCGGATTTGGATTTGTTGTATTACAAATCTAGCAGTTCAAAACATAACCCTAAGAGGCTAATTGCGACAAATACAAGGGCTTGTTGCGACAAAAAATAAACTCACTTCCTTATTGCAATGTCAATCGAGGCACCAGCGTCACCTTGTTGCTTCATCCACGCTTGCAACTCTTTTTTGAATGTTTCGATCCGTTTCGCCTGGGCAGGGTCGCTTGCAAGATTATTCAGTTCGAAAGGGTCATTTTGCAAATCATAAAATTCAACTGGTGGCCGGTTTACGAAGCGGGATGTGATCTTTTTGGCATTCGGATCATCCGCAGCCTTATCAACCCAGGAAAACCAAACTGTGTTCCTGTCCTTGCGCTCCCGCGTCATCATAAAGCGATTATAATATTCAGTCTCAGGCAACAAGTTCACTATCAACTTGTAACGATCATCACGAATGCTGCGGATCGGGTAAGGATCGCCTTCGGGGATATTGTTATGAATGCCATACGCATAAGCTCTGGCCGTTTTGCTTTGGCCTTTTAAAACAGGGAGAAAGGTCTGCCCATCCAACCCGGCAATTGCTTTTCCGCCTGCAATGTCGATCAATGTGGGCGTAATGTCTTCATACTGGACGATCGCATTTGTTTCGGCTTTCGCTTTCACTTGTCCAGGCCACCTCACGATCATCGAGCTTTTTTGTCCGGAATCCCACAAATTCCATTTTGCACCGGGAAACTGTGCGCCTTGCTCACCGAGGAAAATCACGATCGTATTTTTATCCTGTCCCGTTTCTGTCAGCAGCTTTGTGATATCGCCTACCTGGTTATCCAGGCGCCTTATTTCAGCCAGATACTTCACATATTGGCGCCGCGTCAGCGGCGTATCCACCCAATCCGAAGGCAGTTTCAGCTTTTTTTGATCAAATTCTGTTGTATCGCCCGATGTCCACGGCGTATGCGGGTTAATGCTCATCACAAACAGACAGTAAGGCTTTTCACTTGCTGTCATGTATTTTTTGACAGCTTCCAAGCTGTATTCGTCCGTTGGAGACACGCAATTGGGTTCAAAACCTTCGATAATGTCGAACGGAAAAACCGCTTTTGGTTTCGTAACATGGTCTTTTCCCGTCAAACCAACGCGATAGCCCAGATCAGCCAGGTAATGTCCGACACTTTTGAGGTTGTCATAAACAGGTTTGTGATTTTGATAAGAGCCGTGGCGCACTGGATACAGGCCTGTGAAAAGTGATGCACGCGTAGGCACGCACATCGCTTCGGAAGCATAAATGTTGTTGAATTTCAAACCCTGCTCAGCGAGTTTGTCAATGTTCGTTGTTTGAAGATTCTGGCCGCCATAGCAGCTCAATTGCTTGCTATCCAGATCGTCCGCCATAATGATAACAACATTAGGCCGTGCTTCCTTTTGTTTATTTGCGCCGTTACACTCAGGGATTAACCTGAAACTCAGCATGGCTAAAACCGCTGAAAAACCTAGTATGTACTGGCCTGTAAATGAGATGATTTTTTTCAAAGCAATAACAGATGTATCCTGCTAAATAGATAAAATATTTTGCAGGAATCCAAATACAATTTCGGTAACTTTTGAAAGTAAATGCTTTCTTTAATAGGGAACAGATCCAAAACCTTTACAACGAACAATTATGAGCCAGATTAGAAAAGAGGACATTAAGCAAGAGGTGTTTGACCTTTATGACGACTATGCACACGACCGGATCGACAGGCGGAATTTTATGCAGAATTTATCCGCTTACGCTGTCGGCGGCATCACCGTTGCCTCGCTGATGAGTTTCTTAATGCCTGATTACCAGGGAACAATCCAGGTGCTACCCAATGATTCCCGGTTAAAATCGGACTATATCAACTATGATTCACCGAAGGGCGGCAAAACGATCAAGGCGTTGTTCTCAACGCCGGAAGGCGCAACCGGGAAACTGGGCGGCGTAGTGGTAGTCCATGAAAATCGTGGCTTGAACCCTTACATTGAGGACGTAGGCCGAAGAGTCGCATTGGCGGGATTCATTTCCATCGCGCCGGACGCTTTGACACCACTCGGCGGCTATCCCGGAAATGATGACAAGGGACGTGAAATGCAAAGCAAACGCGACCGGAATGAAATGTCGGAAGACTTCATTGCGGCTTATGAATATTTAAAAAACCATAAAGATTGCAACGGAAAAATCGGAGTTGTAGGTTTCTGTTTTGGTGGTGCGATCGCCAATATGATGGCTGTCAGAATTCCAGAACTTGCGGCTTCTGTGCCTTTTTACGGTGGCCAGCCTGCCGTTGAGGATGTCCCCAAAATAAAAGCGCCCCTTCTCCTTCATTATGCAGGCCTGGACACCCGCGTGAATGAGGGATGGCCTGCATATGAAAATGCTTTGAAGGAAAATAAGAAAGAATATACAGCCCACATGTATCCAGATGCAAACCACGGTTTCCACAACGACAGCACGCCCCGTTACGACAAAGCAGCCGCGGAACTTGCCTGGAAACGCACGATCGACTTTTTTAAAGAAAAGCTGGCGTAGTCCTTTTTAGTAACCTGGCAGAGCTGATCACATCCGTTTCTGCCAGGATTTGCTGGGGTGTCGGATAAGCAATATAATCGGCGTAGAGCGTTTCAGTAACATGGCGAATGACCATATTTCGGCTCCTTAAATGCTCAGGCACGGAGAATTCAAGGATCCGGTGCTGGCAATGCCAGGGCGTATGCTGCGGGTTGGTTTGCGCGTAAAGCACGATCATTGGAGTCTGCATTGCGGCGGCAATGTGGATCGTTCCAGTGTTAACTGAGATCAGCAGGCTCGCTTTTTCGAGCAGACAAATAAATTCTCCAATTGAAAAAAGCCCGGCAACCGAAACGGCGGATTCGCCTATTTTGGTTGCAATCCGGTCGGTTAGCTGCTTTTCTGCCCCTGAACCTGAGATTAAAATTGGTAATCCATACTTTTCTAAAAGCGCTTTTCCCGTTTCGATCCAGTGCTCTGCGGGATACTGCCTTTTTTCCTCTGAAACGCCCGGATGAAGCACGATAAACGGTTTTTGAATGTCAATTTTAATGTTGGCAACACTTTTCGTTAGCGCTGCACGGTCAGCGTCCCTTGTATCAAGGATAAGCTGGCTTTCTTCCGTCTCAGCGCCGATATGTTTAACCAGTTCCAAATCCCGCTCAACCTGATGGCGAATCATTTCATAAGGTTCCAAATCTGGTAACCAATGTGTTAGCAATTGGTAAGGATTTTCCCTTGCATAAGCCAGTCGCACAGGAATGCCGGCCATGTATGCCAACATTGCAGCCGGCAATGCACTTTGGCTGTAAACCGTAAAAATAACCACTGCGTCAAATGCTCTTTGCTTCAATTCTGCTGCCAGGGATTCGAGCGTTGGATTTTCGGCGTTCGTACTCTGGACCCAGGGAAGATCAGCGACCATCACGTCATCCACACCTGGAATGTGAGGTGCTATAATAGAGCCCGCCTTGGAAGTTAACAGGGTAATTTTGCTATCAAATGTCTCCTTTAAAGCACGGAATGCAGGTGACGCCATAATGACGTCGCCCATATTATCGGCACGTATGCAAAGCACATTTTTATATTTGTTATGCCTGTACATAGGACGTGGTAATTTTGGAATAAATGAAATTCACTGCTTCCGTAAAGTCTTTCGCAAGACAATCGGGCGTTCGGAAAGGTCCGGCGAGCCATTCCGTTTCGTTGCCGTTATTGATCAGAACAGTTTGGCAGCCAGCGCGGTTGCCGGCTTCCACATCATTCAAAATATCACCTATCATCCACGATTGCTGTAAATCAATTTCCAACGCCGCTGCCGCCTGCAAAATCAGTCCGGCCTGTGGTTTTCTGCATGTACAAAGATCCGGGTTTTCACCCGGACGGTGCGGGCAATAGTAAAAGCCCGAAAGTGTGAGGCCATTCTGTTCGAAAATTTGATAAAAATAAGTGATCAAATCATCCAGCTGCTTCTGAGAAAACAACCCCAACGCTATGCCGGGCTGATTAGAAATAATCACTAACTGGTATCCCATCGCCTGCAAAGAAGCCAATCCCTGGAAAACGCCAGTTTCAAATAGCACTTTTTCAGGATCGGCATTATACGGCACATCTTTGATCAATGTGCCGTCTTTGTCTAAAAAAACGGCTTTGGCTGGCATATGCTCAGGATGTGGCATAGGTTATGGCGCCTGGTTGGTAATTTTTCAGTCCATTTCTTCCAAGCTCTTTTACATGCAGAAGGTAAACGCGGCCGCTGTAATTGCGGTTGGTTACTTTCATATAAAGCTGATGCGCACTTTTAGCCACTTTATCCCATGTGAACTTTTCATTCACCCGGCTCAATGCATTCCGACAAAGATTCCGGTATTTTTCAGGGCAGGAAATGCCTTCACGCAATGCTTTGGCAAGTGCTTCCGGATTATGGGGCGGGACCAGAAAACCCGTCCGGTTATGCTGTACTGTATATTTTATGCCTCCCACATTAGATCCGATCACGGGCGTTCCGCAAGCCATCGCTTCCAGGGGTGTGATGCCAAACGGTTCATACCAGGGTGTAGAAATGAAGAAATCCGCTGCCTGATAATAGTCACGCAGCTGCTGGCGGTTCCGGCGACCCACAAATTCCACGTGGTTTTGAACGCCTTCTGCATCTGCAATCTCTTTAAGCCTTTTCAATTCCAGGTTCTTTTCAAAATCAGGCTTCTCATCCGATCCTCCCACAACGAGCAGTTTGATCCTGGGAACGTCTGTGAGATGGCGCATGGCCCGGATCACATTATCAATGCCTTTGCGAGGCACCATTCTGCCTAATTGTAGTAAAATCACTTCATCTTTTTTCAAACCAAGTCTCCGTCTGGCGGCGGTTTTGGAAGCTGGATAGAATTCGTCCGAACTAAATCCGCACGGAATAATACTGATGCGACTCGGGTCGGCATTGTAATAATCGATAAGGTCCTGCCGGTCTTGCGGACATTCGGCAATAATGAAATTGGCATCATTCACAATCATCTGCTCAATGTCAAGACGCGCTGCGGGAAATGCATCCTTTTCCTTTTGATGGATCATCCTGATTTTTCCCAAAGCATGAAATGTGATCACGTACGGAATTCCCAGTGCTTTCTTGATAGAGGAAGCAACCAAACCCGACATAAAGAAATTGGCATGGATCAGATCATATTCAATACGGCTGTTACGGATAAAACGGATCATATTGGTTGTAAAATCATCCATATAGCCCAATAAGAGCTCTTTTGCTACTTCTGTTGCAGGACCCGCATCAACATTAATCACCCGGATGTTGGGCAGCCATGAGACAATTTGCGGCAGTTCCTCATTATCCTTTCTGGTAAAAATGTCGATTACATAGCCAAGTTTCGCAAGTGACTTGCAGATCTCGGCCACATATACATTTTGTCCTCCGCTATCCACCCCTCCCAGAACTGCAAGCGGAGAAGCGTGTTCACTGATAAATGCTATCCTCTTTTTCATGATTGCGAATATTTAATTGAATAGTCTGTCTGAAGATTTTTTCCCAGTCACTGGTAAAGCGGTCAATGCTGAATTTGGCCAAAGCAATTGCTCTGGCATGTTGACCCAGGCGCCTCGCTTCGCCCTGGTCCGCGATCAGCCTGTTCATGTTTTCGATAAGATTGTCAATGTTGGTATCAATAAATCCCGACTCACCGTTTTTGATCACAGTCACATATTCCGTCGTCGCCATAGCCACCACGGGCATGCCTGTCATCATGGCTTCGCAAACGGCCAGGCCAAAACTGGTGTAGCGGATCGGGTTGAAAAAGAACCGATAATGGCTGATAAACTCCGGCAATTGTGGGTTCAGCACCTCTCCCAGCCCGCCGGATTCCAATGTACCCATTCCCACAAGATCGATCGGTACATGCTTTCTTACTTCATCAAAAACATCCCAACCCGTAACTCTGCCGCGTTGCTGGATGTGGTTGATGACAACGATTCCTCGCGGGATGTCGCCCTGGTAAGTAACATCGGGAATGCAAACCCCATGCTCAATCACACGCACATTGCGCAAGCCGGCGCTATCCCACATCAATTTGTTGAAATGTGTCACGTGAACCAACGTAACCTCCGGGTCCGTCATGACATGCCTCGTATTCGTAGGGTGTTGCTCGGGCGTGTTATGCTCAACGTATACTCTGGGGAGTCGCTTCTGCCAGTCGGCAAGTATCTCATGCTGGTCTATCAGGAAATTTCTTTCGGATTGGAACAGGATACAGTCGAAGTCCATGTTCCGGACTTCCGCCGCGGGAATTTCTATGACATTAGGCCCGAAAGGAAATGTGGTGCCACGACCATAATAACCTTCATCTTTGGCCCCCCTTACCGGAATAAAGATGTCATATTCTCCCTGCGAAAGATAGTAGAGATAGCTTCCATGTATGTGCCATGTGAAAATTTTAAGCCTCTTTTCCGTACTGATATTCCCGTTCATATTTGTTGCATTTTCCGTTAAACAGAACGCCCCTTGTAAAAAACGGTGCCATCCCGAAAGAACCGCTTCCCTGATACACACTATTTTAGCAGATTTTATGCCTAAACGCAGGAGAAACGCTTCTAACTCAACGTATAAGGATACAGCCGTAAACAAACTGGGAATAGAAGAATGTCCACAGTTTATCCCCACTTGCAAGCAGGGCTAAACAACAGAATTGTTGAATTTTTGCATTCAAATACATGAAAAGCTATTATATGTATAGCATGCCATATGGCAATTCGCTTTCGGGGTAAATTAATCCTGCTCAGCCACCCGCGTTGGCATAATCCTTGTAAGGTCGGGCTGCATTTTAACCTGACCGATGAGCTATGTATATTTTAGGGATTAACGCGGCATTTCATGACACCGCTGCTGCCCTCGTGAAAGACGGCAAGATCATTGCCGCAGCCGAGGAAGAAAGATTCACACATATCAAGCACGGCAAGCGCCCCGTGCCATTCTCCACTTGGGAATTGCCATTTCATGCCATTGACTACTGCCTGAAAACGGCTGGTATCACGATAAAAGATGTCGACCGTATTGCCTATTCATTTGATCCGGAAGGTGTTAACGAAGCATCGGTTTACGAGGAAGATCTGCTTTCAGGATCTGATGTGCTGGTCCAGGCTGACGTTTACAATGGCTGGGACACTTTGTTCCTGAATTATATCCGAAAAGCACCCGAGCAGTTGCGTGACGGTTATCCGCATCATTTACAAAAACGCCTGGCTGGCGCCGGATCCCTTACAGAAAAATGGGAATTTGTGAACCACCACGTTGCCCATGCAGCAAGTGCATTTTTTCCTTCGCCATTTACCGAGGCAGCTGTAATGACGCTGGACGGCCGTGGCGAAAAAGCAACCACGGGTTATTTTTTGGGTAAGGATAATTCGCTGGTGCAACTCGCGACGGTCGACATGCCCCACTCGCTGGGAATGTTGTATGAAAAAATCACTACATATCTGGGTTTCCTGCATTCATCCGACGAATACAAAGTGATGGCGCTCGCATCATACGGCAAGCCGGTGTATCTGGAAGATTTCCGTTCCATCATCCATGTTCAGGAAAATGGCCGGTACACGATCGACGAATTTGACCCGCAACAATGGTGGGGTCCGGGGCGCACAAAGGAAGATCCTTTTGAACAGCTGCACCATGATATCGCGCATTCCCTGCAAAAAGCGTTGGAAGAAACCGTTTTGAAACTGGCCGACTGGCTTTATCAGGAAACGCAGGCAGAAAACCTGTGTATGGCAGGCGGCGTTGCATTGAACTGTGTGATGAACGCAGTAATCCGTGACAAAGGTCCATTCAAAAATGTATGGGTGCAACCTGCGGCGGGCGATGCCGGAACTGCATTGGGCGCGGCGCAGTGGCTCGATGTGCAGCTAAATGCGCAAAACGGTGCTCGATATACGGCGCCGATGGATCATGTCTACTGGGGACCTGAATATACAGATGATGAAATTGAAAAATTTATGATCTGGGCCAAAATGCCTTATAAACGCTTATATGATGTTGCCAAAGAAACAGCTGCAATACTGGCCGAGGACAAGATCATTGCCTGGTACCAGGGCCGTATGGAATTTGGCCCGCGGTCGCTGGGAAGCCGGTCCATCCTCGCTTCGCCGATCCATCCCGACATGCAGGCAAGGTTGAATGATATCAAGGACCGAGAGGATTTCAGGCCGGTTGCGCCGGTGGTTTTGGAAGAAGATGCGCCCGATTGGTTTGAGCATGCCGATGTCTCACCCTTTATGCTTTTCGTGTATCCGGTCAAAGATGAAAAAGCAGATCAGATCCCGGCCGTCAGGCATACGGACGGAACGGCTCGGGTGCAGACAATTAATGCACAGCAACATCCGCTTTATTACAAGCTGATCAGCGAATTCAAAAAGTTGACAGGCGTGCCTGTTCTTGTGAATACATCATTCAATACGCGCGGAGAGCCTATCGTATGCTCACCCAGGGACGCAATTGAATGCTTTTGGACTTCGCCCTTTGATGCATTGATCATCAATTCCTTTATACTTGAAAAATAATGCGAACCGCGAACATCAGTGTCATTATCCCTACTTACCGGCGTCCGGCCTTACTCAGCAGGTGCCTCGACGCAATCCGGCAGCAACATTGTCCGGATTGCTCGTTTGAAGTGCTGGTCGTTTCCGACGGCCCGGATGAGGCAACGCGTTCGCTTATAGTGAGTTTAATACGCGAACATCCCGATTTCCCGCTATCATTCCATGAATTGCCTGCCAAAAAAGGTCCGGCAGCTGCGCGGAATTATGGCTGGAAAAAGGGCGCAGGCGAATTGATCGTTTTTACAGATGACGACTGTATCCCTGAAAGTCGCTGGCTCGATGCATACTGGACCGCATACCAGCTTCGTAACCGACACTTTATCGGCTTTACGGGCAAAGTAATTGTTCCGGTTCCGGCACGTCCGACGGATTACCAGAAGAATGTAGCGCATCTTTCAACCGCGGAATTCATTACTGCCAATTGCGCCTGTTCCAAGGCTGCACTTGATCGTATCGGTGGCTTTGATGAAGACTTTCCCATTGCCTGGCGCGAAGATTCTGAGCTGCAATTCAAGCTTTTAAAGGAAAATTTGCCCATCATTCATGTGGCCGAGGCAGTGATTTGCCATCCCGCAAGGGCAGCTTCCTGGGGAACCAGCATCCGCGACCAGCAAAAAAGTATGTTCAATGCGTTATTATTTAAAAAGCATCCACAACTGTACAGGGAAAAAATTGCCCGGAGCCCCGTCTGGAATTACTATACGATCATAATTTCAAGCATTATTGCCATTATAGCATTCATATCAGGGTTCAATAGCCTGGCAATAACAGCATTGTCGGTCTGGGCTGCTGCTTTGATTTTGTTTATTATAAAACGGCTGAGAGGCACAGATATGTCTTTCGCACATCGGGCGGAAATGATCATCACGTCATTGGTAATCCCATATCTTTCCGTTTACTGGACACTTCGCGGAGCATTGCGATACAAAGTCTTTTTCCTATGAAATTCCCTGCCGATACCACCCACAAAATCGCCGTTTTCCGGGCTTTGCAGCTAGGTGACATGCTTTGTTCCGTTCCCGCATTGAGGGCGCTGCGGAAGCAATATCCGGATGCTGAAATTACACTCCTGGGCCTGCCGTGGGCCTCTGGTTTTACGGAGCGCTTTTCGAGCTATATCGATAAATTCATCCATTTTCCTGGTTATCATGGCTTGCCCGAGCAACCTTTTGACCAGACATTATGGAACGATTTCGTAAGCCGCATGCAACAGGAAAAATTTGACCTTATCCTGCAAATGCAAGGCAGCGGCGGGATCGTGAACGATATGCTGGAAAGTCTCCGCGCCGGGCCGGTTGCAGGATTCCATAGCGCGGGAAGTTACAGGGAAAGCGGTTTATTTACTGAATATCCCAATGGCATTTCTGAGATCGAAAAGCACTTATTAATGCTGGCTAACCTGGGGATCCAGCCACAGGGAACAGCACTGGAATTCCCGGTAAACGAAATGGAAACAGAGCATTTGAATAAAATAAAATCTAAGCTGCCGCAAGGGCCTTACGTATGTGTGCACCCGGGCTCTCGCGGTGCGTGGCGACAGTGGCCAACCACCCACTTTGCCTGCCTCGCCGACCAGTGTGCGGGAATGGGTTTCCAGGTTTATGTGACTGGAACCAAAGAAGAAGCCGACATTACAGCCGAAGTTATAGACCTGATGGACTTTCCGGCCATTGACCTTACCGGAAAAACAAACCTGGGTGAAATCGGACAGCTTATTAAGGATGCCAAACTGCTGATCAGCAACTGTACCGGGGTGTCACACATTGCAGCAGCCATGGAAACCCCCAGCATTGTGATCAGTATGGACGGCGAACCGGAACGCTGGGGGCCATTAAATAAGGATCTTCATAAAACCATCGACTGGACAAAAGCACAGGATTTCAACTCTGTGCTTGCCCTCGTCGATGTTTTGAGATCGCCAGTCGTTTGAATCAACCAAGATGGCATTTCAGCACAAGCACTGAACGCCCCTGAACTTTAATGCTGCTACCCGGTTCAAATTCCTCGGTATCATCACCGATAAAGCCGTCGCTTGTATCGATGGCTTTTTTCCAGTTGTTGTTGCACTGATCGGCCGGAAGCACATAATCCAGCGCTTGCTCATGTGCATTGAAAATGATGTAAAAACTATCGTCCGTAATCTTCCGACCGTCATAATTTACACATCTGATTCCCTTGCCATTGAGATAAACGCCCAAAGATTTCGCAAAATCATGCTCCCAGTTCTCATCGGACATTAAGTTGCCGTCAGGAGAATACCATCGGATGTCTTCTACATCTGATCCGGTCACCGGCAAGCCCTGGAACCACCTTCTGCGCCTGAACGAGGGGTGGTCTTTGCAAAACCAGATCAGCTTTTTAGTAAAATCAAGCAGCTGATGATCCGCTTCTTCCCAGTGGATCCATGAGATTTCGTTATCCTGGCAATAAGCATTGTTATTTCCACCTTGCGTTCGCCCCAGCTCATCCCCTGCAACCAGCATAGGAACACCCTGTGAGAGAAATAGTGTAGTTAAGAAATTACGTTTCTGCTTGTTACGCAAGGCTATAATGTCCTGATCGTCTGTTGCACCTTCCACGCCGCAGTTCCAGGAACTGTTATCGTTGTTGCCATCCTTGTTGTCTTCCCCATTGGCCTCATTATGTTTATCGTTGAAGCTAACCAGATCGTGCAATGTGAAACCATCGTGCGCAGTGATCAGATTGACGCTGGCCATCGGGCTACGGTAACCACCCTGGTATAAATCGGGACTGCCGGTAAAGCGTTGTGCAAATTCCGAAAGTGTACGTTCGGCTCCGCGCCAGTAACAGCGTACGCAATCGCGATATTGATCATTCCATTCGGCCCATCCAGGCGGAAATTTGCCTACCATATAACCGTCTTCGTGAATGTCCCAGGGCTCTGCGATCAGCTTAACTTGTGAAATAATCGGATCCTGGTATATAATGTTGAAGAAAGATCCCAGTGTATCCGTTTCGTCCAGTGTTCTGGCCAGTGTGGATGCAAGGTCAAACCTGAACCCATCCACATGCATTTCTGTAATCCAGTAACGCAGGCTATCCATGATCATTCCGAGCACATTGGGAAGCTGGGTGTTAATGGTATTTCCTGTTCCGGTGTAATCCCTGTAATATCTTGGTTGTTCGGGTTCCAGCCTGTAATAACTTTTGTTGTCAATTCCTTTAAAAGAAAATGTCGGGCCCAGGTGATTCCCTTCCGCCGTATGATTGTAAACAACATCCAGAATTACCTCAATCCCGGCACTATGCAATGCTTTGACCATGTTTTTAAATTCCAGAACATGTGCCCCTCCATCGCTGTTACTCGCATAGCGCACATCCGGGGCGAAAAAGCCGAGTGTGTTGTATCCCCAATAATTCGTAAGCCCTTTTTCGAGCAAATGCCGGTCAGCAACAAAATGATGCACAGGCATAAGCTCAATAGCGGTAATGCCCAGATCCTTTAAATACTGGATCATCACGGGATGCGCAATGCCTGCATAAGTGCCCTGAATTTCTGCCGGAATTTCCGGATGTAGCTTGGTAAGGCCTTTGACGTGCGCTTCGTAAATGATGGTGTCGTGATAGGGAATTTTTGGAGATTTATCATCTTCCCAGTCAAAAGCGGTATCAATGACGATGGATTTGGGTAAGTGCGGTGCACTATCGGTTTCGCTGAAAGAGAGGTCTTCCTGCTCATGACCAATCTCATAGGCAAAGAGCGAATCGTCCCAATCTATTGTTCCGGACAATGCTTTTGCATAAGGATCGATCACCAATTTGTTTGGGTTGAAACGATGCCCTTTCTCAGGTTCATAAGGCCCATGAAAGCGGTAACCATAGAGCTGCCCCGGTCCGATCCCCTGCACATACACATGCCAGATGTTGTGTGAAACCTCTTCAATGTCTATTTTGACATTCTCCGCTCGGGCGTCGGCGTCTCCAAAAAGACACAATTCCACTTTCGTAGCATTCTCCGAAAAAATGGCAAAATTAACACCTTCTCCATCCCAGGTCGATCCCAACGGATAAGGGGCCCCAGGCCTGATGCCCAGTTCAAGTGAATCGGGCGACTCAATTACTTCATTTTGAATAGTATAGCTCATAGCGCGTGGTAATTTAATTTGTACTGTTTTTAAGATGTGGTAAAACCTTTTCCCCGAATACGTCAATGAAATTCTTTTGTTCCAGATTCACATTGTGCAGATACAAATGCGAAACGCCCGCTTCAATATCGCGTGACAGCCATTCCACATGCTGGTCCGTACTTTCCGAAATACGTACAGCCGAATGCATATCCTCCGGCCTGACCATTGCACCGGCTGCGTCAAAACCCTCTGGACCACGAATATCGGCCAAAAGTGACGAAGGGAACACATTGTTTTTCCATTGCTGGTGCGCACCGGTCAGTGCCTTCTCCATGGAGATATCGTATGAAAGCTGCACTTTGAGATAAATAGGTTTGCCTTCGCCACCGCCTTTCCTGAATGCCTCGACCATCTTTTTCAATTCGGCTGGTGGACGCGAAGTAGTGATCATGCCGTCCGCCCATCCTCCTACCCATTCGGCGGTTTTCTCAGTGATGGCGGCGCCGATTATTGATGGCATGTAACCCGGAAGCGTGTACAATCTGGCGTCATACACTTCAAAGAGCCCATTGTGTGTAACCGTTTCTCCCGCCCACAGTGCCCGCATTACGTCCACACTTTCTTTAAGGCGTTGGTTACGCACCATTTTGGCGGGCCATTCTTCACCGGTAATGTGCTCATTCAGGAACTGGCCGCTTCCGGCTGCGATCCAAAAGCGCTGCGGGAACATTTCGCACAACGTCGCAACGGCCTGTGCAATGATAGCGGGATTGTAACGCTGACCCGGCGCATTCACTATTCCAAAACTCAGGTTTGTAGCCTGCATAGCCGCTCCCAGCCAGCTCCAAGCAAAACCGCTTTCACCCTGCGTTTCACCCCAAGGATAAAAATGATCGGAGCTGAGCGCAGCTGTAAATCCCGCTTTTTGGGCCTGGATCGCATATTCGGTTAACTGACTTGGTCTAAATTGTTCGTGTGAGGCATGATAGCCGATCTGTATCTTAGTCATATCTGGTAAAATGGATACCGGTTGATTATAAAAATCGTACCCATTTCAACACATATGGTTACCAAGCCTGTTAAATTTTGCACATCTTTGAGTTGATGATTTAAAGGTTTACTGCAAACATTCCTTAGCCATGATCTATTATACACAGCTTATTTTTATCAAAGAAGGCCAAGAAAGCTCCTTCCACTTTTTTGAAGACCAGGTTTTGCCATTGCTCAAACAACATAATGGCGAGCTGATTTACCGCATCAGGCCGAGCGTGTCTTCCGTCGTTGCCACCACATTAGGCCATCCTTACGAGATCCATCTGGTGACTTTTCTGGACAGGAAGAGTTTTGAAAGCTACCGGGATGATCCCCAGCGCTTGAAGCATATGCATTTGAAAGACGAGTCCGTTGAGCGGATTATACTTATTGAAGGAAATGCGTTATAAGAATCTAATTCAGGCAGCCGCTAGTTGAAGGATTGCCTGAATTCCAATGGCGAAAAGTTCGTTTTTGTTTTAAATAATTTGCTGAATGATTGTGGATGTTCGAACCCAAGTTCATAAGCGATTTCGCTGACGGAAAGGTCCGTAACAGACAGCTTCTCCTTGGCTTTTTCAATCAGTTTGTCGTGAATGTGCTGTTGCGTGGTCCGGCCGGTCAATAGTTTGAGCATATTGCTCAGGTAATTGGGTGAGATGTTCAATGTTTCGGCAATGTATTGGACTGTCGGTAAGCCTTTTTGAACGAGGTCTTCACTATTGAAATAATCAGCGATGACGCGTTCAAGCCTGTCCAGGATCTTGTGGTTGCTTATTTTTCTGGTGATAAACTGGCGCTGATAGAAACGCTCTGAATATTTGAGCAAAACTTCCAGCTGGGCAATGATCAGGTCCTGGCTGAACTTGTCGATATTGGAATGATATTCCTGCTGGATACCCTGCATAATTCCCGAAACGATCACTTCTTCTTTATCCGACAGGAAAAGCGCTTCGTTCACAGAATAGTCAAAATACTCGTACTGCTTGATGGTTTTGGCCAGCGGCGTGTTCCATAGGAGGTCGGGATGGACAAGCAACATCCATCCCGATTGTTCCAATTGCATATCGCGATCCACTTCAAGCCGCAGGATCTGGCCCGGCGACATGAAGAACATCACCCCTTCATCGAAATCAAATTCCTGCTGACCATATTTGATCTTCACATTAAAATTCCTTTTCAGCGAAATGGAATAAAAATCGTTGACCAGACTCCACTCATTTGCCGATAAATGGCTGATCATCTCCAAATTGATCACACTGATCAGCGGATGTTCCGGCTTCGGTAATCCTCTGAACTTGTGAAATTCACTGATGGTTTTAAATCGACGAAGTTGCGCGTTTGCCATAATACAATGTAACGATTAATGTTGAAAAGCAGCGGCAAATTCTTTGGCAAAATCTTCCAGCTTCACTTTGCCCATCACGGGCTTATGGCGAAGATAATCCGCTGCAAGCACGCCATTATGCAAACTTCCATACATTTCGACCAGACCTGCAGCGATCCTGGGGTTCATTCCGATTCCTTCGAGTGCACTTTGCACTTGCGCGTCGGAAGCAATGATCCATTTCAGATCGGGCTTTCCGATAGCGGCGCCCAAAACGGCCGCCGTGTCATTCCCGGTGCGGTCGTCGCTGGCTACATATCTTACATTTCTGCCGGAATCCGGCTTTACAAGTTCCTCAGCCACGGCTGTCGCAATATCAACGGGCGAAACCCATGGAATTTCGTCCTCTGCACCGTAATTGGCAATAATAAGCCCCTGACTTTTAATCGCTTCTACATAACCAAACAAGTTGTAATAGAACGAGGTGGGCCTTATATGCGTAATGGAAACTTCCGAAGGCAACTCATTCAGGATCAACTCAACATCGTGCGCACCAAGTAAAATCCCGGAGCCTTCTCCTGCACCAAGATGTCCGCCAATGGTGCTGAGGTTAACCACGCGTTTTACGCCGGTTTCTCTGATAGCTTTTGCATAATTACGTCCTTTGCTGCGATAATATCCAAGCAAATCCAGGTTATGATCGAAATAATTAGCTGGCGGCACCATCGTGTAAACTGCGTCTGCATTCGCAAATGCGGCTGTAAGAAAATCGGCATCGTCCATTGAGCCGATCGCAGGCGTGGCTCCCAATGTTTCAATGTCCTTCTGCTTTTCCGCATTGCTGCTGATCACGGTAACCGCATGTCCTTTTTGAATCAATTCTGCTGTCAATGGCTTGCTGATGTGTCCTAACGAGCCTGTTACTACAATTTTCATTTGTCTGTTTTTTAGTTTATGCAAAATTGCGCAGCAGCTAAAAAGCGGACGTAGCCAAATCTATGGTTGTTGTAGCCGAAAGAAGGATGATATTGTAAAATTTGGAAAGATATTTGCAGAGAGTCGAAATAGAATGAATCATTAACCAACAAGATTAATGTCGGAACCACAACTTACAGGCTTGCAAAAGCGGGCTTCGAAATATATTGATAAGGCGATTTCTTACCAGCTAAGGCCAGGTGAGATAATAGAAGGGCATTTTATTGGCTTTGACAAAACCAACATTGACCGCGCCGTCATACAAATGTCCAACGCCGCCGACCGGACCACCCTGCCGCTCATGACTGTCGTTAATTATTTCGAGGGGGTTGAAGATGAGGAAGAAAGTGAGGATTAAAAGAATTTACATGGTCTTTAAAACAAATAAATACGGCCTTTAAAACAAAAACGCGGAGAAGCGCGCAGCCTAAATTTGTTCCATCATTTAAATCAAAAAATCATGGAACAAATAACCATTTCAAGTCATTACAACGGGGCATTACAAAAACCAATTCAGTCGGGCTTTACAGCCCATTCCACAGCGGCCGAAGTCATTAAAGGAATTGATCTCACTGGCAAAACAGCAATCGTCACGGGCGGATATGCCGGAATAGGACTCGAAACAGTGAAAACATTCATTGGAGCAGGAGCGAAAGTGGTGGTTCCTGCACGCGATATAAACAAGGCAGCCAAAAATCTGGAAGGCATACCGAATGTAACAATCGAACATATGGATCTTATGGATCCGGCCTCCATTGATACATTTACTGAAAAATTTCTGCTTGCCGGCAGCCCGCTTCACTTGCTGATTAACAATGCAGGCATTATGTGGGTGCCGCTTCAGCGTGTTGCACGAGGCTATGAATCACAGCTGGCAACCAATCATTTAGGCCATTTTCATCTTACGCTGAGGCTCTGGCCCGCGTTAAAAAAAGCGGGACATGCACGGGTTGTCAATGTGTCTTCCTATGGTCATCAGATGGCACCGTTTAATTTCGAAGATCCTAATTTCCAGCACCGGGACTATGACACATTATCCGGATACGGGCAATCGAAAACCGCGAATAACCTTTTTACGGTAGAACTGGACCGGCGCGGTAAAAATGTGGGTGTCCGTGCCTTTTCGCTTCATCCCGGGTCTGTTAACGGAACGGACCTGGGGCGTGTTGCGCCAATGGACCTGTTTCAGCAAATGGGCACGCATGATGCGGATGGAAACATTTTCCCGGAAGTCGCCAGTAAGTTAAAGACCATTGAACAGGGAGCCGCCACCACGGTTTGGTGTGCAACAAGTCCGCAACTGGCAAATCTGGGAGGGTTATATTGTGAAAATGCAGACGTAGCCGAACTGGACGAAGGAAACATTGAGCAAAACTATAATGATCCGTTGACGCTTCGCGGCGTAAAACCGTATTCTCTGGACCCTGAGCATGCAACGCGCTTGTGGAAATTGAGTGAGGAGCTCATAGGTTTAACGTTTTTGGCAAATTAAGATCATATAACCATTGAAATCGTGGGACATCAAACGCAGTATATCCACCCCGACCTGAAATTATCGCGCTTCGATGATACATTTTATAAAGCGGATGTGCTTTTTGAACAGCATTTGCTGGTGTGGCTGATTTCGGGTGAAACCAAGATCGTACAAGGCGATAAAACCTACTGGTTTTCGGCAGGAGACATTTTGCTGTTCCCACGCAATCAATTGGTTACGGTAATTAATTATCCAAAATATGGCCAGCCGCATCAGTCGGCGGTTATGCATCTCACCAAGAAGCGGCTGACCGACTTTTATAATGTGAATAAGGTGGAAGTCAAACAAATGCATCCGCCGATCTTTCGCACATTCGAACAGCATCCATTGCTGAAAAGTTGTCTCCATTCGCTGATCCCCTATTTTGAGCTGCAAGAGCCGTTGCCGGAAAATATTGCTTCTATCAAAATCGAAGAAGCCATCACCATTCTCAGGACCATTGATCGCGATATCGATCATTTGCTCGCCAACTTTGACGAACCGGGTAAAATAAGCCTGACCGATTTTATGGAGAAAAATTACATGTTCAATATGTCCATGGACAAGTTCGGATATCTCACCGGCCGCAGCCTTACCACATTCAAACGCGATTTCAAAAAGACTTTCCAAACCACACCCCAAAAGTGGCTGACCGAAAAACGCCTCGATCTGGCACATTACCAGATTCGCGAAAAGAAACGGAAGCCTTCCGAAGTTTATCTGGAAGTCGGATTTGAAAACCTGTCGCATTTTGGGTTCGCGTTTAAGAGGCGATTTGGCTATGCGCCTACCGAAACGGCGGGCTAAGCTCAACTTGTACGAACTTGGCATGGATTTGAACCGGCCTGACGGTGGCTAAAATGCATTTTTGCAAAAAAATTAAACAGCAAAAATGTCATGAAAAAGTTCGTTCAAATGTTATTGATCCTGCTCGCGATCCCCTGTTTTGCGCAGAAGAAAAAAGAAATCCCGGCAGCTAAAAGGGCAGATTACCAGGTTGCGCTGACGCCGGACAATTGGGAGTTCAAAGAAGGAAAAGTAAAGTTTGAGGATTACAAAGGCCAAAAGGCCATGAAAATCTCCCAGGGTTCCGGTCAGGTTGTTTTGAAAAATGTGGTCTTCAAAGACGGGACGATCGAGTATGACATTGAGCCGGTGCTGCCGGAGTTTGCACTTTCCATTTATTTCCACCGGAAAGACGAAAAAGAACAGGAGATCGTGTATTTGAGGGCAGGCAAAATGGGCAATAAGCTTGCAAACGAGGGAATTCAGTACACGCCCTATTTCGATGCGGTCAACATGTGGGATATGTATCCGGAATACCAGGCGCGCGCCATGACAAAAGCCGGTGAATGGAATCATTTGAAGCTGGTTATGTCTGGTGCCAGGATGCAGGTTTTCCTCAACAACGCGCCTCGTCCGGTGCTGGACATCCCCAAACTGGAAGGCAATGAGGCGCAAGGCAGCATTGCTTTTGAAGGTTCGTCATACATTGCCAATGTCCAGGTCAAGCCAAACGAAACAGAAGGACTCAGCCCGCTGGCATTGCCGGACCTGACGGATAATGACGCCACCTATCTCAGAAAATGGGCGGTAACCGCGCCGCAAAACTTACCCGACGGCAGCGAACTATCTTTCCGTAATTTGCCACAAGCTTCCGCATTTGCCGACACCATATCAGCAGAACGGAGGGGCCTGGTAAGTCTGACCCGCAAGTATGGCGGCAGTAAAAACAGGCGGGTTGTATGGCTAAAAACCAGGATCACTGCAAAAGAGGCTGTAAAGACTAACCTTCATCTGGGTGCTAGCGATGAAATATGGGTGTTTTTGAATAACCAAATGATATTTGTCGACAAAAACCTGTTTGCGCAGGGAATGCGAAAATATCCGGAAGGCCGCATTTCCATAAACAACACATCTACACCATTGAACTTAAAACCAGGTGAAAATGAGCTGCTTATCGGTGTCGCGAATGATTTTTACGGGTGGGGAATAATGGCCAGGCTTGAATCCTCAGAAGGCATTACCGGGACCGACGAAGTTGGCGGCATCATCACGATGGCTAAGGAAATCGGAAACCTCGACTTGAACCAGTATGAGGGCATTTACAGCAATGCGGACGTCAATTACAAACTCACTTTCACCCGAAAAGAAAAGCAGCTATCGTGCAAGTCACCGGCCAGGAACCTGCGCAACTTCAAACGCTCGGCAAAGACAAATTTGCATTCACATCCGCCAGTGCAACCTTCGACTTCCTGCCCGATAGTAAGAAGTTGATTTTAAGGCAGGGAAATGAGACTAAGGAGTTTATGAGGGATTAGGTTTTGCTACCAGCCTTTGCATTTCCTTTTCAATAAATTTTTTCTCAAAAGCGTTGATCGGGCAGATCAGCGCTTTTTTGTAGGAAGCTAATGCATTGGTGCTATCGCCTCTGCCGGCATAAATTTTTGCCCAAAAACAATGTAACAAATGATAAGTTTGGAAGAAGGGATTTGAAATCAGCTGAGTCAAAATGGCGGTCGCGGCAATTTCATTTCCGCCAAAATATAGCGCGGCTGCCCGGCCCATTTTTATAAATGGCGATGGATTTATGGCCACAAGCCTTTCATATAGTGCTGCGATGCCTTTCCAGTCCGTTTCCGCATAAGTTGGTGCTGTTGTATGCTTAAAAGCAATAATCGCTTCCAGTTGATACGCGCTCGGTTGTGCCGATTCTTTCTGTGAGAGCAGCAAATAATGGCTGGCTACTGCGATCATTTCCTTGTTCCAAACCGTTCGGTCCTGTTCAGCCAGGGTCAGTAATTCATTCCCTTGATTCGTTCGGGAACCGGCCCTTGCCAAATTGTATAATAGCAGCGCATACAATGCTTTCACATCCCCATTGGCACTAATGCCGGTTTTCTCAATTTCCTGCAACAAGCTTAATGCATCCTCGCACAACGACTCGTCGGTCAGGTTACCGTCTGCTGCCAGCTGATAACCTTCGGTAAACATCACATAGAGGATTTTCAGTGCCATTCTCACCTTTTGCGCATCGGGCTCCGTGGACTTTTCGGCCAGCAACCCATTTTCAACAGCATGCTGCGCCCGCCATCGATAAATGATCTTGGCAATCCCTTCTTCACCGGAAGCCATTAATGCAGCAATTCGCTTCACCCGCAATCCGCACACATATCGCAACACGATCACGAGCTGGACCTTTGGCGGAAAAGCAGGTTGTAAGCACGCAAAAAGCACACGTAATAAATCCTTATCATCAGTCTGTTGCACTTCCTCGGCCATATAATCCTTCTCGATGGCCTGATGCCGCTTGTCTTTCTTGAGGAAGTTATAGGCCAGGTTTCGGATGGTTTTATAAAGCCAGGCCTCCGGCTGATCAGGAACATTTGTTTGCCAACTTTTTGACGCAATAGCAAACGCTTCCTGCACAATGTCTTCCGAAACCGCCAACTCCTTAATGCCTGTATGGTACATCAAAACCGCAACCATTTTGCCAAAATGATTGCGGTAGATCTGAGAAATTAAGGATGAAACATCTTCACTCACGATTCTTGCGGAATTTCCATAATTGGACGCACTTCCATGTTGATTTTTCCCTGCACAATGTGCGGACACTGGGACGCTATGGCGGCAGCTTGTTCCAGGTTTTCAGCCTGAATGATCATGTAGCCACTAATTCCTTCCTTTGAATCAATAATTGGGCCGTCTGTAGCAATTGGTTTACCAACCGTCTTGCTTTCATTTTCCAGCGGTTCGCCCCCAACAAAGCTGTCGAACTTAATCAACTCTTCCACCCAGCCATTCATTTCAGCAATGTCTTGTTGCATTTCTTCTTCGGACATTTGAGCAAGCCGGCCCATGTCTTCCCGGATCAGTAATAAGAACTTTTTCATCATCAGTTTTATGGTATAGTACGCGGGCAGATACTTTTCCGGACAAGTTTGCAGTAAAAATGATAACAAAAAAACGCCACCCGTTTTGCTGGAAGCAAAGAGGCGGCGCGTGGGCACTCATAAAGAACAGGTTATTTTACATTAAATCATTAAGCTCCAATGATAAATATTCACCTTTAAAGGATTGTCCGCTGCAATTTCCAGCAGATAATATTTCCCGGCGGAGGTCTTACAAGCGATTACAGTTTTAACGGGCATATAGTTGGTCCAGAAAGCCGATCCCGCAGGAGCATTAGCAATGGGAACCTGATTAAATGGCAGATTTTTGAAAGATGCCTGGGTAATTGAAGATATGTCTGCGAATTTGAGATTAGAGAAGGAAACTTTCAATGGTTTTAAGGCATAATAGCAGCCATATTCGTCCCAGGCAATATCTCCGGTTGTTTCAGATGTGATGGCAAAAGGTGATGTTAAATTAAATCCTTTTCCAGTAGGAACGTCCAATGTTTTAGCTAATCTCCATGCATAACGGGAGTTTATCGAACCCTGTCCCATTGTCCCCTGCCCCGGGTTGCCTGCAAATGCTTCGGCTGTTGGTGTGTTTGCTGCAGCACTGTTTTGAGATGTTTGAGACGCTCCGTAAGGAGTTGGTTCATTAGAATTATTGCAATTAAATAATGTGAATGAAAGACTTAATAGCGCGATACTTTTGATTATATTTTTCATGATTTGTTGTGTAATATTTCTTAAAATAGGTTTTAATATGAATTTAATTTTAACGAGAAATGGACAAGCTTATAGCCCGTTCTTATAGTGTCTTTTTTATCTTTTCAAATGATCCTATTTAAATTGTGAGAGATATATTTTTTGCTAACGCGGTGCAAAACAACCATGAAAATCCGAGAAGGTTTATATCGGGAAGCTTTATGTTTATTTTGCGGTAACCGTTTTGATTTAGCGGCTTTTGAAGACTTAAAGGAGGGGCTTAAAACACAAAAAGCAACCCGATCGGGTTGCTTTTTGGAATGTTGTTACCGGGCTATTATGCGAAACTATTGTCTTGAAATTTCGAAACTAATGCACTGGATTTATCTTGCCGGTAAATAAATTAAAAATAGGATTATTTCTAACTTGGACTCCTATTTCGGTTAATCTTTGTAAGCAATATCTTTAACCAATTTTTTTCATTACCCGACAGGATTACTTTACGAGGCAGACTGAATTCCCCATACACTAACCGAACGCCCGTTTACTTTAAATTCTGCATTACCATCTTCACCGATGGTAACAGGTTCCGTGACGAAATTGAGGTAATCGACAAACGTTTTGCCGGCATGCTGCTGGCCAACGAACATTGTTTTTGACGCATTTTCATGATTGGAAATCAAAACTGCACACCCGGAATTTTCATGCGAATCATCTCCTTCGCGCGTCCATCCGATGCAATTGATATCATCCAGATATTCGTGTTGTGTGCCGTATGCTAGCTTTTTTCTCACATATAACAATGTTTCCAGCACATCCAGCTTTTCGAGCGTTATTTCATGCTCCTGGTCATCATTGCCTTTATCCTTATATTTCGAACCGTACAAGTCGGTGTAAAAAACGCAGGGGTAGCCGGCTTCACGGAGCAAAATGATCGCATAAGCCATCGGTCTGAACCAGCCTTCGACGGTTTGTTCCAGCGATTGCAATGGCTGTGTGTCATGGTTTTCCACCAATGTTACCGCCAGCTCAGGCATCGTTTGGACCAGCGTCTCGTCCAGTATTGTGCGCAGATCGTAATGTTCATTTTCCTTTGAAGCCCTGAAAAAGTTGGCCTGCAGCGGCGCGTCGAAAAGCGAAACACGCTTATCGGTTGCTTCAATGTAAGCGAGCATGGAACCCAGATCGTACGGTGCCCAATATTCGCCCACCGTATAAAATTCTTTCTGATATTTCCCGCGCAGATGGTCCAGCCATTCATTGAAAAACGCCGGGTCCATATGTTTGATCGCATCCAGCCTGAAACCGTCGCAATTTACAGTTTCAACAAACCACTCGCCCCAGTTCTTCAACTCCTGGCGTACATGCGGATTACGGAACTCAATGTCTGAGAGCATCAGATAATCATAATTGCCATTTTCGAGGTCCAGCACATCCTGCCAGCCATCACCATATTGGTTTTGAATGCTGTAAATGGCGCTCTGCTCGGTTGATGCATTGTAGTCCACACCTGAAAAACATTGGTAATCCCATACAAATTGAGAATACTGCCCTGCCCTGCCCGGAAATGTAAACTTTGTATAAGCCTCAATTTCGAAAGTATCGCTCACAAATTCGTTGCGATTTTCCGGCGTAACTTCTTTTACCGGGACTGTTTCTTTCTCATCAGCACCACCCATATGGTTCAAAACAATGTCGCAATACACCTGCAAACCAGCTTCCTGACCGGCAGCAATGGCTTCGATCAATTCCTGTTTGGTTCCGTATTTTGTTCTTACTGAGCCTTTTTGATCAAATTCCCCGAGGTCATACAGATCGTAAGAGTCATAACCGGAGGATTCCGGTCCTTCCATTCCTTTGTGTGCAGGCGGCAGCCAAGCTGAGTCGATGCCTAAATTTTTCAGTCGGGGAGCTTCATTTTTGAAATGATTCCATAGTGTTCCGTCCGCAGGACAGTACCATTCAAAGAATTGAAGCATTGTAAAATTGTCCATAAAATATCAATGAAGCGCTACGGGATTAAATGCAGCTGCATTTTCAGCATAAATAACCATACCGGCGCAACTGTATTAAAACAACATTCACTAATTTCGCCCGCATTGATCCTAATCAAAGCCAGGCCATGAGGCATCCGCTTATCGAACATATCAGCAAGCAGGTTGACGTGGCTTCGGAAGATGAAGCGCTGCTATTATCGTTTTTCCAATCCGTCCGCGTGAAAAAGAAGCAAAATCTTGTGGAGGTCGGCCAACCCTGTTCGTCGCTTTTCTTTGTTGTGGAAGGCTGCATCCGCATGTTTCATCTGAGTGAAAAAGGAATTGAACAAACCATTCAGTTTGCCCTGGAAAACTGGTGGCTTACCGACTTTTCAGCATTTACATTGCAGAACAACACCGGTTTCACGATTCAGGCCGTGGAGAATTCGCAGTTGATGGTGATTGATCTGGCGGCACAGGAAAAGCTTTTGCAACAATTCCCCAAACTGGAAAGATATTTCCGCTTCATATACCAGCGCGGTTACGGCGCTGCCCAGGTGCGGATGAAATTTCACCACGACATGTCACGGGAAAAGCTCTATCAGCATTTTGTCGAGAACTACCCGCAATTCGTTCAGCGTGTGCCACAATATTTGCTGGCCTCCTATCTTGGCTTCACGCCGGAATATTTGAGCGAGCTGCGCAAAAAGCGTTCTTAAATTAGAATTATTATATTAATTGTTTGATATATTTATCATTACTTCGCAATGACCACATGGAAAACTGGAAGGCGATCCTGTATCTGCTAGCGTTTGGACAGGGAATCATACTGAGCATTTCGCTGATTTTCAGGGGAATAAAAAGAGAGCGCGCCAGTATATTTTTGGGCATTATCCTGTTTGTGCTTGCTTTGGAGATCCTGAACGCGTGGGGAATACAGGTTCGTTACCATAAAGCCTCCTATGCCATTCCGTTTTGGAACATTCAAAGTTACTTGTTGCTTCCGCTGTCATTATGGTTCTTTGCCAAGCTTACAACCGATCAGGATTATGTTTTCAGAAAACGTTATTGGCTCTTCTTTACCCCAATTCTGCTTGAATTGACAATCAGGTCATTATGGCACAGTTATGCGCGGTGGACTGGCAAATCATTTCCATCTTTGCTCGACATCCCAATCTGGTTTTTCCTTACGGAGCTGCTGCCGATCATTGGTATGTGTATAGTATTGGCCGTTTACGGTCGGAAATTATTCGCTTTTCAGTCGGACTGGAAGAACAATGGATTGCCGCTGACCATCCGAGGATACTTCCGGCTCTACGGTCTTTTCGGTTTCCTGCTCGTCCTGACAATCTTATGGTTTGCAGGAGTGGTTTTGGAATGGCCTGTTTTTGCAAGTGTCGAAGCGCTTCTGACGATTTGCCTTTTTGGCCTGGGTTACATTGGATATCTGAGCCCGACGTTTTTTAATTTGCCTGTTTTGGTAAAACCAAAAGTTGTAGAAAAGCCCGACTTTCTGAATTACGATGACCTGGCCGAGCTGAAACGGCTTCATGCCGCATTTGTGCAGGATAGCTTGCACACGCAGTCCAAGCTTACTTTGGAAGAATTAGCCGCCACATTACATTTGCCTTCCCGGTATGTTTCCTATCTGATCAACACGCATTGCGCTTCCAACTTCAACAATTTCGTTAACCGTTTTCGTGTGGAAGAAGTGATCCGCAAACTAGGCGATCCGAAAGAACAGCATAAGACGGTGCTGGCTCTTGCGTTTGAAGCAGGTTTTAATTCCAAATCAACATTCAACCAGGTGTTCCGCCAGCATACCGGCAAGTCTCCGTCGCAATATCTGTTGGTGCACAAATAAAACTTCTGAAATGCATTCTGAGCGGATATTCACATGTCCGGGATCATGATTCCGGACGTCCGGAAAAGTGTTTCGAGGCGCAGAGAAGCGGACTATCCGTTTGCTTTGCTCCGAACCAACCCAATTCGACATTCCATTATGCACAAGCAACTTCTCCTCATGGCCACTTTATTTTGGTCCATTCCATCTTTTTCGCAGCAAACCAGCCCTGGTCGCGGTGACCATGGTTTTGTGATAAAAATCAATAAGAATGTTGAGCTGCTCGGATTTGTATATTTCCTTGGATACGAAGGTGGGCAATCTGAAACAGCTGGTTATTCCAGCAGAACCAAAGCCCGTTACGCATATGGCCTGGATGTATACAAGCAATACAAATCCCACGCAGGCAGCAAACACCTGGCGGTTGCAATCGGTTTTGCACAAAACATCTGGCTCGACTATTTTCTGAATCTGCTGGTTCAACTGGACGAGTTTCCACATGCCAAACTGGATAATGATATCGCGCTTGCCTATTATCGCAGGTTTTCTCCGAAAGGCGATTCGACCGAAGCCAGAGCGAATGCATCTGCTTTTATTGATGCCATGAACGGGCTATACAGGGAAGTGGATTTTGAATTGTATATGCAGCAGAATGCTTGCAAATATGAAAATGCAAAAAGTCAGGTTACGGCCGGGCTACCGGACAGTCGTTTTGTGCCTGCTATGGAAAGTTTCTACCAGGGACATCTAGATAGCTACAACCTGCTGCCGAGCCTGATGATCCCGGCGGGAATGGGCTTTGGCGTTAAATACAAAGCCGGTGAAAAAACACATGCTTTTCATATTTTCGGATCATTCGCGCCCCCGGTTTATCATGTTGATTCGCAGCTAAATATGGGTTTTGACAACAAAAAACATCTGCTCGAACTCAGTACACACGAGTTTGGACATTCATTCGTCAATTCCGCAATAGACCGCCTTCCCGCCGAAATGATAACCGCGACCGAAAGCTTATATGAACCAATCTCCCAAGCCATGTCCGACCAGGCATATACAACCTGGAAATCATGCTTGTACGAACATTTTGTAAGAGCTGGCGAGATAGTCATTGCGCAAAATCTTGGCAACATGGCCGACGCCATGGCTTTAAAAGAACATTACATTGCTAACCGCAAATTCATTTATCTGCCGGAATTGTTAAAGGAACTGGAAAGCTATAATGCAAGCAAAAATGGCTCCTATATGCAAGCCGTTGAGCGTGCTATGGAGCGGCTCCGGGAGAAAACATCCAAATAATAGAAGCATTTATTTAGAAAAAAACCGGTTTGCGCAATTAAACTGCCGGGATTTTGTTTTAAGATAATATGGCTGTAAATTTACAACTGTAAAAATAAAAATGAGCGATGACTTATATTAGTGCGCAACCGGTTTTAACAGATAACTGGGATGACATCTGTTATCCTGTTAACCCTGTTTGGCTAACCGATCTTTTGCCGGATTACGACATTATAGCAACGGACCGTCAGCAGCTTATCGTCGGTGAGCCGCTGCGCGGCAGAAAGACGATTTTTGGCATTCAAAGCGCGGATTATACCATTATTCCAAACGTCTGGATCCGTGAAGTGATAGACAAAGTGTTTGGGAAAAATTATACGGTTCAGATAAAATATACGAGTACAGGCGAATTCAGCATCAGCATTATCCTTTCGGATGGGTTTTCGGTCGGGAGTGAAAGTTTGCAGCGCAGCATGATCCTGACCAATAGTTACAATGGCAAAACACCGCTGACTATTCAGGGACAGACATTTACAACCATGGCGAGCGAAGGTAACAAGCCCGGAACGAGCATGTACCGGGAAATTTGCCAGAATGGCCTCATGGGCTGGGCCGATTCCTTTGGAAAGCTGCCAGACTATCAACATTGGCTGGAAGAAAAACCCAAAACAAAGGATAAGAAGCAACCGGTTAAAAGCACCCAGGAACTGCGCAAAATTCATCACAGCCGACTTACACCAGCACTTTTTCAGTCACAGCTTTATGAAATGCTTGCTGGACAAAAGAAGGCTCGACCGACGCTGACGGCAACTATTTACGAACATTTGCAGCAGCGCACAATGACAAAGGCAGATGAAGGGATGCTGAAAAAACTACCGATTCCGGTCCAATTGGCCAAACAGGCGCAAGAAAGGCTCCGGCTGGAAGAACGGATTTTAGGGGCCAGCCCCTCCTATTGGCTTATGTACAATGCGGTGAACCATGCGCTTTTTAATGCACGGAGCAGCCTGACCTTAAACGACCGCTACAAGTTGGATGAACGGGTTTTTCACCAATTGGCGGCCAGCTCTTTCGCATAAGGGCACATCCGCAATGCCGGGAGGCGTTGGGATTTTTAACTTTTAATTTAATTATCATGAATACACAAAGAAACCATGTGATACTGGGTGAAGATGATTTTCGCATGTTAAAGCAGTTTGCCGAGAATTTCAGCAGCACCAACGCGAACGAAATGTCGCTTTCCTATGAACTGAACAGGGCCATTGTGGTGGAAAACGACGAATTGCCGCCCGACAGCATCCGTTTAAATTCCGAGGTGAAAGTGAGAGAGCTGACCACGAATAAAGAGATGGAGTTTTCGATCGTTATGCCCGCTTTTGCAGATATCAGACAAAAGAAGATTTCCGTTCTGACGCCGATGGGCGCAGCATTGATCGGGCTTTGCAAAGGCGAAACGGTGGAATGGAAAATGCCTGCCGGCATGAAAAAATTCCAGGTTTTGGACGTACGGCAAGTCGTATGAAAAAGCCACGACAATCTTTCATGATCGCAATGCTGTCTGCATTTGCGATCATTACTGCGTATATAGCTTTTTGTGTCATCACCTTGAAGCTGTAAAAATCCAGATCAATTTCTGAAACCGGGGTATGGTATTTGCTGGAAGGCAGGAAATCCTTTTTTTGACAAATACCTACTCAAAATGGCGAAAAATAAATCCGAAAAACTGACCCAGGCAGGAGAACTGGCTGCATTTCTACGCACCCGCAGGGAAGTTCTGCTCAACAAATGGCGCGAAAGGTGCGATGCGGACCCCATGCTTAGCAGCAAAAGCAGTTTTTCAAGAGAAGAATTCAACGATCAGGTCCCCGTACTGCTCGACATTCTCGATCATCGCCTCAAACTGACTAAACCTTCAAATGATCCGGTCGAAGTTTCGAGCCAGCATGGGCTTCACCGTTGGCAAAGTGGTTATGCCTTACAGGAACTGATGATTGAATTGGAACACCTTTTCGCAGTCCTGATCCATGAAGTGGCACTTTATGATCCCGGTTATACCAAACTGAACACCGAAAATGCGTCGCACGTTTACCGCGAGCTTAACCGCTTATACTCGGACGCGAACAGAGGGAGTATTTTGTATTACAATGAACTACGGCAGACCGCAGCCGCCGAACAGGCTGCCAACTTGCAGACTGCGCTCGATCAGTTGCATCAGGTATCCAAAGAAAGAAATGAACATTTACGACATAGCTCCCATGATCTCCGTTCGAGTTTCAGTGTGATGCTAATGGCCTCTCAACTTTCACAGACGCCTTCAACGGAGGAAGAAAGATCGGAGCTGATGACCATTATCAACCGCAATCTGACCTCTGTCCGCGATATGCTCCTTCAACTAAGCGATTATGCCCGTATTGAGGCAGGCCAGGAAACGCTTAATATCAAACGCTTTAATGTGGGTGCATTAATCAAGGAAATGGTTGAAAACGTGCGGCCGGCTGCCGAACTGCGCAAACTAACGCTCGATGCCGAAGGTCCTGAAAAGCTGGAAGTAACAAGCGACAAAGTCCAAATCCAGCGCATTTTGCAAAATCTGCTGTATAATGCGTTGAAATACACGGAAAAGGGTGGAATAAATGTTAGCTGGGCCAATGAAAATGATTCCCGATGGGTTTTGAGCATTCAGGATACGGGTCCTGGATTTGAGGAAAATACGCCGGCAGCATTATTTGTTGGTCAGCTCAAACCGGCTTCCCACACCACGGCAATTCACAAGCAATTACCCATCGAAAAACCCGCCCCAACTTTTGCCGATAAGAATGAGCACGTGAAGGAAAGCGAAGGACTTGGCCTTTTCATTGTTAAAAAAATCTGCGAACTGATGAAAGCAAACATGGATATTGAAAGCAGGCCGGAAACCGGAACGCTGGTAAGAATCCGCTTTCAGTCAAAACAGGAGCCTAATGCATAAGATTAACACGCCAAATCACTCCTTTGTAACGATTTCAATTTCACCACCATTTTTAAAAAGATCATGGGGAACAAAATAGCCGTTATTTTCCTTTCCGTTCACCTTAATGGCAGTTAGCGCCCTGCCCCTGCCCGGCTTACGGATGGTAATGACTTTCCCGTTGCTTGTTCTCCATTTGACTTGGTCAAACAGCGGCACCGTCACCAGATATTCGGGGTCTGTGGCTGAAAACGGATACAATCCCAACGCCGTAAAAACATACCATGCCGACATTTCTCCCGCATCATCCATCCCGCAAAGTGCCAGCCCATTCTCGCCGATCCCATATAAATTGTTGAGAATGTTATCGAGCTGCTTTTGTGATTTTTCTGGTTTACCAATAAAATGGTAGGAAAAAGGCGCTTCGTGATCCGGCTGGTTGCCGTGGCAATATTGGCCCACCATTGTTTCCACATTCCGGGCGATGTGCTTGGGGTTCCAGGGAACAGTAAACAGCGAATCCAGCTTCGACTCGAAGCCTGCCGCGCCTCCGTACAAAGCGATCAAACCGGGCATATCATGCGGTGCAAAGAATGAAACCTGCCAGGCATTGGCTTCACGATACATGTATTCGTAATAAGGATATTGCGGGTCAAATGGCTTGATCCACTCGCCGTTGGCCAGTTTTCCGCGCATGAACCTTGTCGAGGGATCAAACATATTTTTGAAGCTCTTTGACCGTGCCATTAACTTGCTGTAATTAGCTGTGTCACCCAGGCTCCTGGCGATCTGTGCCACGGAGTAATCGTCATAGGAATATTCCAGCGTTTTGGAAACACCGGCCGCAGCTTTGGTCTCCACTTCCGGATTTGCAATGTCAGGGTCCGGGATAAAGCCCAACGCCCTATATTCCTTAATGTAAGGCCGCGCTCCGCCTTCGACATTGGCGTTTTTCAGCAAGATTTCATATGTGCCTTTTATATCAAAATCATTGATTCCACGCAAGTAAGCGCCTGCAATAGACGAAGCGCCGTGGTCACCGTGAAAGAATGTTGGAATAAAACCCTTCTTATCGCCTACATCCTTCATAGATTTGATCACATCCAATGTTACTTTTGGCGAAATTAGTCCCAGCAGCACATCCTTATTCCGGTAAGTATCCCATAGTGAGGGTTCTGTATAATAATCGAAGCCCGTTTTTGCGACTTGCTTTTTGGCATCGGTGAACTCGCCATTCACGTCACTGCGCAATGCTGGCCAGAGAAACGACCGGTACAAACTTGAATAAAGCATTTGTTTTTGCTTATCCGTTCCGCCTTTTACCTGGATCGTGGATAGCAACGTTTCCCATTTCCCGGTTGCCTCGCTACGGATCTGGTCAAAGGTTTTGGCACCAATTTCGTTTTCAAGATTCTCCTTTGCATTGGCTATACTCACAAATGAAATGCCAATTTTGAGCTCCACGCGCTCTTTACCATCCGCTAAATGGACAATTGCATAACCCGTTTGAGCGCCTTCCTCTTTCTCTTCCAGTTTTGAAATGTTTGTATTCAGCTTTGCATAGAAGTAGATTTTTTCGCCTGTCTGCTGATAACCCTGCACCACATTGTTCCCGATCTTTTCAATGTTCCAATTCGAAATTTTATTGTTGGCTTTTGCCAGATCGAAAAGGATTTGCCGTGCTTTATCATTTTTATATTCATACTTATGAAATCCCGCGCGCAATGTGGACGTCAGCTGTACATTTACCTCATAATCATCCAGATAAACCTGGTAAAATCCCGGTGCAGCGCTTTCTTTTTTATGGCTGAACCGGGACCCAAATTTTGCGCCTGGATTGGATAACGGCAAAGCCGGAATGTTACAAAGGTTCCAATGTCCTTTATTGGTGTGGGTAAAAGCCAGTATAAGCGAGTCCTCATACTCGTAACCTGCGCCAGAGCCATATTCAGTCATAGGGCTCAACTGCACCATGGCATTGGGCAGCGAGCTTCCGGGAAATGTGAGCCCGGCCCATGAACGCCAACCCTTTGGTAATTCGTAACCCAATATTTTCGGATCAGTGAGCGGAGCAGTTCCGATGAATGTATTTACATATTGAGTGTAAACCGCTTTTTGCTGGGCCATGCCTTTGGAGGCAAACAAAATAATAATGAATACAATATGGAAAATGTTCTTAATCGGTGGAATGGTCATGCAGATAGGATTTAGGCGATTTCAGTAAAATGCTTATTGGGGTTATGTCGCATTTCCCGGCCAATTTACCGGATTATGCGTGTTTTGCAAACTACAATCCGTCAACCTCTATTTAACTATTTATAAAAAGTCTAAATAAATATTGCATAAGATAGAGTTAGCACATACTTTTGCCGACATAATTGGTACAACAAAAAATAAATTTCTAGTCTCATTTTTACTACTCACAATGAAAACTACCTTTTCTATTATTGCCCTGATGCTTTTGTCTGTAAGTAACCTTTTTGCGCATGCGCTTTGGATAGAAACCAACACAACTGGTAAGGCGGGCCAAAAACAGGCAGTCAAAATCGTTTATGCAGAGCCAGATGAAAAGCCCGAGAAACTGGCTGACTGGTACTCGGACGTTAAAGAATTCGAACTTTGGCTTACTACGCCTGACAAACAAAAAGTGAAGCTTGTTACAGTGGCTGGCGAGGATCATTTTACATCAGAATTTACACCGGACAAAGACGGCGTATATACATTATCGATCAGCAAAGCAGCAAAAGAACTGGGCGGATCGACGATCTATCAGTTCAACGCGGGCGCGATTGTTAAGGTGGGTAAGTCATTGGCGGGAAATGAGCCTTCTTTTAATGGTAATGAGATCAAGGTTTTTGCGGATGCTTCCAAGTCATTTAAAGCAAACCAGCCCTTGAACCTGACCACAATTTTAAAAGACAAACCAACTGAAAAACTGCATGTCGGGATTTCCTCTCCAAGCGGATGGAACAGAAACATCAGCTCCGATGCGAACGGCGTTGCCGCATTTACACCAATATGGCCGGGCACTTACAAGATTGAAGCTTCAACGAGCGAAAAAGCGGAAGGAGACCATTTCGGCAAACCTTACAAGGCGATCTGGCGTTGCGCAACGCTGCTTGTGGATGTAGCGCAGTAAAAACTATTGCAGGAAAAATGTGGCTATGGAAACGAGTACAACAGATAGCAACATGGATAAAAAGACCAGGATCGAAGATTGTTCTTCATCCGCTTTGAGGAAAGCTGCGAAGACGGTCACATTAGCGGCAACCGGAAAAAGCGGGACCAAAGCCAGCATTTTATAATCCTCTTCTTCCAGATCTTTCGCGAGAAAAGACGCGGCAAATGCTATTACCAAGAGGATAACTGCCGCAGCGAAGGTGCGAAAGCCGAGTAGTTTGCAAAAATAGGAAACCTTAATGTGCTTGAAATCAACATCGGCCAGTTGGAAACCAACAATCATCATTCCGGCTGCCGATACAGCAAAACTGACGACATCAAGGGCGGGTTTCACAACATCCGGGGTTTCGAGCCCGGCGACTTTGGCTATTATTCCTGCTACGAAAACGTAAAGAAAAGGAATGCTCAACATTTCCCTGAATGCTTTTCCAGCGGGATATTTAGTCTTGGCAACCTGAAAATAGCCAATCGTATCGCCGTACAAAGCCGAGCCCAGATAAATGCATATCAGCACAGTGACCTTATCCTCTCCAAAAAGAGCAGTAACTGTTGGGATGCCGAAAAATGCGATATTAAAAAACGAAAAAGAGCTGCGTAAAAGCAGCGGTTCGGTTTCAGAAGCCAGGTTGTTCTGCACCAATCTGGCCGCGAAATTCATCCCTAATGCGAGCAGGAACGTCAGAATTGGCAGCACGATCAGCTTGGAAGGCTCCGCATCGAGCATATTGGTAAAGACTAATAACGGCAACAGCACATTAATCAGCGGCTTGCTGATGTAATCCGAATTGAAATTGAATTTCTTGCTGATCAGATAGCCGGCGGGGATAAATGCCATCACAGGCAAAAGCTCGCCGTAAAGTTTAAGAAGGGTTTCCAATGATCTGGCTGATAAGGTGACGAGATAAATTGCCGATCATTTTTACATTGAACCAAACCGCATTCACATCCAGGAGCAGGCCGTTGGTAATGTGCCCGACCGCATAAAAATTGGGATAAGTTTTTTGGCCGGTGATCACCTGCATCGTTTCCGTATTGATCTTGATCCCACCCGCATCTTCCGGTTCGATCAAACCGCCCTTAGCGAGGTTTTGCATCAGCTCCGACTTCATCATTTTGACCGAAGATGCAGGTCCGGTTGCATTAATGACATATTTTTCCACCGTTTCCCTTCCCTCATCGCAGGTCAGCACAAAACCTTTCTTTTTTTCGTCGTAAACCACTTCTTTCAATTCCGGCACAACACGTAGTTGTTTTGTATCAAACAGATCATTAACCCGTTCGGCATTTACGAGCGGCATGCAATGGCGGCTCACAGCCCAGTAAGCGCCAAGCCATTTCTTGAATTTTAACTTTTCCGATTCATCCAGCCATTTCCACATTTCCGAACTTGCATAACGCAATGAATAAGGAATGTTGACGAGCGCATCGCCGCCATTTTTGGCAATTTCAATATCTGTTTTAAGTAGCTGATCCGCGGGTTTCCCGGTTCTTTTTGTTTCGTCCCAATCAATTTTTTCCCCTGCATATGCTTCCGCTTCTTGCATAAAAAGACGGAATATTTCCATCACAGTTGGGTTTCTCAGCTCATTTCGCTGAATTTCATGCAGCTTTTTTAGTGTCAGGAACTTGCATTCAATCATTTCCTGCTCCTCTGGCTGAACTCTCGGCATAAGCCCATCGGGAGAGTAGCAAGTGATTTTTCCCGTATAACCATTATCGGCCAATGTCATTAAAGCGTCAACAGCGCTAAGGCTCGAACCGAGAATGGCAACATCTGCATTCTTTGGGATTTTATCCAGGATGGGTGACGACGGCCAGGGAGAGCCGAAGTAATTTTTCTTTTTATCCAGATGCGGATAATTATTGGCAACGGGAGTGCCAGGCGCAAGAAGCAGAAAGTCGCACGAATGTTTCCTGTTTCCTGACAAGTGAATATTGAAACCGGATTTCAGCTTCGTTACTTTGATGGCGGTCGCTCTTATCACCTCCACAGCCATGCGTTCTTTTTTCGCCAGCTCAAAATAATGTTCAAATTGCTCCTTTAAATAATCCCCATACAACCGCCGGGTCGTAAATGCCTTATTTTCACCCTGATTATCAACAACCTCATTGCCAATGCGAGCATCATGCTCAATAAGCCAGTCGCTGAAATGCTGAGGTTCTGCAAAATGTATTCCCATTAAATCGGCCTGGGTGTTGAGAATATGACCCGGCTGGTTGGTTCCAAAAGCCAGTCCTTTCCCAACTTCCTTGTTCTCCTCAATGATGGTAATGCTAACTTTCTGGTGACTTTTTGCAATGCGTAATTGAAGAAAAAGCTCAATAAATGCAGATATGCCACAGGCTCCGCCACCTATAATCGTAATATTAGTCAAACTCATTTTAAATGTTCCTGTTTGCGATCCGCATGCTTAAAAAGCGCGATAAACCAGTGAGCTTAAAAGAATCATGCTAATCAGGCCTCCAAATAATTTAAAATGAAGTTACGATCATCAGGCTCATTTAGCTGGAAAGATGCGGTTCATGAAATCCTCAATCGTTTTCAGCGTCGGTTCGAACCAGGGATCGAAAAACATGAATGTGTGCGGCGCATCGGGAAATGTCTTCACTTCTGAATAAATATCGAAGCCATTTAGTTTTTTGATAAAATCTTCCCTGCCCGCATGCATGCGGCTTACCGAACTGTTGACGAACAAATAAGGGGGCGTATTTTTGTTAACGTGCGTAATGGGTGAACCATCGTTCCAAAGGTCGGCTCGTTCACTTTTAGGATATCCAAACCAATATGTTGCTGCCGATATTGATTTTGAATCGTTTCCTTCGCCGGATTCCGGATGTATAAAGGCAAGAATGCCATCAATATCGATCACAGCCTGCACCGTGCTGGACCGGGTCATATTTTCACCTGATCCTTCAAATTCTTTATTCCCATTGGTCGCGCCAATGAATGCAGCCAGCTCACCGCCTGCTGAAAAACCAAGAATTGCAATCCGGGCTGTATCAATGTTATAATCGTTCGCATGCGCCCTGATCCACCGTATTGCAGCTTTAAGATCGTAAACTGCCGCTGGAAATAAATCTTCCGTTGATAGACTGTAATCTGCGGTGATGGTAATAAACCCTTTTTCCGCAAGTCGCTTTGCCAGTGTCGCGTTGTGCGTGCGGTCGCCCGATCGCCAGCCGCCGCCATGGACCATCAGGATTGCAGGCGCAGGTTTCGGGAGCCTCTGCTTACGCTGATAAATATCAAGCAACAAATTTCGGCCCGACAGGCTTTGCCTGTATGGAACATTCCGATTAGCATTGACAGAAGAAGGCATGGTGGGATCAGCAATGCGAATGTCCGGATAATGCTTGATTTCGTTGCGATAGGAACCCAATACCGAGAAACTGGTGTCCGCCACGCCCGAAGGTTTGATTTGTGCGGATCCCGGTTGAGCAATGGAAAGCAGAACAACGAGAACAAAAACAGCGTTAAGCGAAATCTTCGTAGCCATAATGATGTCCAATTAATACAGGATAATTTCTTCTGAATGGTAAGGTAAGAACTTTGGTAATGAGGCATGGTAAGTGGATAATAAGTTTTTAGATTTGGAATATTTTGTTTAATGAAAAAGGCCATGGCTGAAAATTCAAAAAATACAGGGGCAGAGGATATGCAAGCTGCATTTATCAGGGCGGCGATTTGGCATGGCTCGCTCACAGAAGCCGATTCCATGTTGGCATTATACCCGGAACTGGCCGGTATGAGCATCCATACCGCTGCTATATTGGGTGACGCTCCGGTTGTTCGCGATTTTATTTCGGCAGATCCTACCCTGATAGACAGCACCGCTGGTCCTTATGGAGGCAACGCGCTTGTTTATTGTTGTATGTCGAAATATTTAAGGCTGAATAAAGAAAAAGGCACTTCATTCCTGGAAACAGCGCGGATCCTTCTGGATGCCGGCGCCGATCCAAACTCAGGCTTTTGGACAAAAGGCGCTTATCCCGAATTTGAGACAGCATTATATGGCGCAGCGGGCATCGCACACCACGCCGATCTAACAAAACTGTTGCTAGCATACGGCGGTGACCCTAATGACATTGAGGCAGTATATCATTCGCCGGAAACCTATGAAAACGACGCCATGATCACGCTTGTAGAAACTGGCAAAATCACAACCGAAAATCTGGTGCTCATGCTGATCAGGAAGCATGATCTACATGATTATCAGGGCGTTAAATATTTACTCGAAAAGGGTGTTGATCCCAATGGGCGCTGGTCTTACACATCGCCTTTTCATCATGCGTTAATGCGTTGCAACCACATCGGCATTATATCACTCTCTCTGGATTACGGAGCTGATCCTGCGCTGGTTTGCCAGGATCTCTCTGCAGCAGCCCGGGCAGCCAGGGAAGGGCGGAACGATGTGCTCTCAGAATTGCAAAAGCGAGGCTTAACTTATCGTTTAGAGGGTGTCGACAGGCTCATAGAAGCTTGCGCATTCGGTGATAAAACATTGGCGCAAAACATTTTACAGCAAGATCCGTCACTTCTGCCAGATCTTATGTCCATCGCCGGAACATTGCTCGCAAAATTTTCGGGCGCGGGCAATGTTGAAGGTGTAAGGCTGTTGCTCGACCTGGGCGTGACGGTGGATACGCCTTTTGAGGAAGGTGATGGCTATTTCGAAATCCCAAAAAGAAGCCTCGCAATCCACGTAGCAGCATGGCGCGCGCAACACGATGTGGTGCAACTGCTCATTGAAAGAGGATCACCCATAGACATTCCGGATACAAAGGGCCGCACTCCCCTGCAGCTGGCGATCAAGGCTAGCGTTGATTCTTACTGGACAGACAGGCGGTCACCAAAATCGGCCGAAATGTTGCTGAACGCGGGTGTAAAATTCGACCAGGCACTGCTTCCAACAGGCTACGAAGAACTGGATAAGCTCCTTCTTAAATTCTGCTAAAAAGACCATTTACTAACAAAAATCCGGCAAATTTTTCCTTCCAAACCGCCTTGTTTGGCAATTAGTTTTATATCTTTCAGTTTCCCGATCAGGTCTAAGCGAAACATTTGGATGTCACTTTGCCTCTGGCCTGACCTTTTTGCGGGTCTTCCAGGACCTATCCTCATTTAAAATTTAATTCATGAAGTCTAAACTCTCGCTCCCACGCTGGTCTATCATTACTCCCATCCTGGCGTGGCTACTATATTATGGAAAAACTTTAGAGTTTGGCGGCATATATGATTTATTCCTGGCATTCGCACTCATCGGAACCGTGCTGGCGGCTGTCCATCATGCCGAAGTAATTGCCCATCGCGTAGGCGAACCAGCTGGAACACTCGTTCTGGCCATCGCCATTACGATCATTGAAGTTGCACTTATTGTTTCCCTTATGCTGGCTGGCGGAGCGGAAACCGCCGCCCTTGCAAGGGACACCGTTTTTGCAGCTATCATGATCATTCTTACCGGGATAATCGGGCTATGCCTGCTCGTAGGAGGTTATCGCTATCAGGAGCAACAGTTCGGCAGATTTGGCGTAAGTGCAGCATTGGTCACGCTTACGGCTATCTCGATACTGACACTTGTTTTACCAAATTACACCACAAGCGTACCGGGGCCCATTTACAATACCAGCCAGTTGATCTTTGTAGGAATTATCTCGCTTGTGCTTTACGGCACATTTGTAATGGTGCAAACGGTTCGGCACCGCGCTTATTTTCTTCCGGAAAAAGTAGATTCAAAAACCGAAGCACACGTGGATCCGCCATCCAATCAGGTTACCATTCTCAGCACGGTGTTGCTGCTGGTATGCCTTGGAGCCGTAGTGCTTTTGGCTAAAATGCTCGCACCCACTATTGAAGGTTTTGTAGTTGATATGGGTGCCCCCGAATCATTGGTCGGGGTTATTGTTGCCGCTGTCATTCTGCTGCCGGAAGGCCTGGCTGCATTGCGGGCTGCTAAGAAAAATCGCCTTCAAATCAGCTTGAACCTGGCTCTGGGCTCTGCATTAGCGAGTATCGGCCTCACAATTCCTGTTGTGGCCCTGGTATCCATCTTCACCGGCTTAACGATCACATTGGGCATCGACACTAAATCAACGCTCCTGCTTATACTGTCGCTCTTCACCGTAGCACTGTCTTTCGGCACCGGACGCACAACCATTATGCAGGGAGTCGTGCTGTTAGTCCTCTTTGCAGTGTATCTCTTCACGACGATTGTTCCTTGAAGGGATCGGTCGTAAAATCGGTAACTATCAACAAAAAAGCCTTCTAATGAAGGGAGGCTTAATTCTATTAAATTTATTGACTCGCCCTAAAGGCTTACAATACAATGATGTCCTTATTCATGTCGTTCGTGTTTTGTGTACAGGTAAATCTAAGCAATGTTTTTTGATTAAGAAACAATTTCAAAGGTATTTCCCGATTTAAAGGTGCCATTCTTGATATCATGCTTTGAGTAGTTTTTAACAAACACACTTCCCAAGCCAGTTAGCTCATGTTTTGCGATAACACGGATCTCAATACTATAATGTTCATTTTCATTTAGAATCTTCGCAATATTATCCGTTGTCATAAACCACAATGCATATTCTGATTTTTCGCCAAATCGGAACGGAGCAACGTAGTTATATCTGTCTTTATGCAAACGAAGCAAAATCGTTCTGTGGTTTTGCCTTCCCTCTGGTCCTGTCACGGGGATCTTCTGAACAACCTCAACTCTCAAATCAAACGCTCTGAAAAATGAGCCGTTAACTACTTTAAAACAATACCAGGAACTGGGTGTAGTTTCGCCGTACGATTTTACATGTGTTGCGATCTGCGGACTGATTTTAATTCTTGGCCTGAAAAAAAATAATAGCGCAAATAAAAAGATAAATGAAGTTAAAAATCCGGAGATAATGTCGGAAGCAAAAGGGAGGCAAAGAATGTGATCATCGCAAAATTCGTAAAACGACTGCATAGAGGTCAATGCTAATTAATCCCTACAAGGTAGATCCCCGTTCCCTAAAAGCGAAGTCCGATTATTATTCGGCGGGTTTCAATTAGCTAACTACAAAATTTGTCGAACGGAAAAAACCTCTGCAACCAAATCAATTAGCTGCCAGCGAGCTTACGCCGGAAACGGCTTCGAGTATGCCGTTTTGGATCATATTGAATTGCAGGCACATTTTGTTGTGGGACTTGTTGTAATCTAGGAGGAAGGATTTTAGGACGCGGCGTTTTTTGTACAGCTTGGCCAGGACTTTTTTGTTTTTGGTGATGGAAATTTGCCTGCTAGTGTCATCGATGTCCTGTCCATACATCCCCATGTTCGAAAAATCCATGTCTGCCGACATGTAAGTGGCCGATCCGGGGCTTAGCGTCTTAACGTTGTTGATCGTGCAGGTGTAGTTTCCATCTTTTACATCAATGGTCACCCGGTAACTGAACGATTTGAATCGCTCGGAAACAATCGGTTCGCGATCCTGAATGATAAAATGACCGGAGCTCATATCCTCTGCCCGCACAACTTCGCGATAGTTAGGATAAGTCTTGGTTATCCAGCCTTTTATAGCACTGAATGTCTTGTCTCTCGACTGGCCGGTCTGGACAGTTTTTGTTTGGGTGATTTCTCCCGTAAACCGGTTATAAGGCAACCCTGGCTTTTGCGCAAAGCCGGGTGTAAATAAATGCAGCGAAAAGATTAAGGTCGTTGAGAATAAAAACCGTTTCATTACTTATTGACGGAGGTAAAATCGTCAGTAATGATAAGAATTATAGAAAATCTTTCAAAATTAACGCATAAAATAGTTCTACAAAAATCACTTGAACGCCTTACCTATTACTATTTTGTCACCAGTATCATCTACTTCGAACAGGTGAGGGATCCTGACAGTGCGGTTGTTAATGCTTTTATGACTGTGAATAGACGCCCAGATCATCGGGTTTGGGCCCATCCAGGATTTCGGATCTGTTTGTGCAATCTAATATGGACCCGTCCATTTTCGGAGGTCCGTGCTTTTCCACAACCTCCCTCCTGTCCCGGTCATGTAATATGTGGACGTATTTTTGTCTGCCAGAATAAAAGGGTCACTCAGGCGGATAGAGTCGATTGGAATGTCAATCCGGAGAGCTGGTTCGCTGTTTTGAGCACAAACCGGCATCAATTGTGATAAAGTCAATGTCAGAATTAACAGTATTTTCCTCATTATCAGGATTTCATTTCAGACCATATTTCCTTATGCCCCCCCAGATGCATTCTTGAACGGAGCGCCTGGGCAGCTTGCTGCCCGGATTGAATGGTGCCGTCAATATAGCCAACATTGCCACCAAAATCAATCCAGTCGCCGCATAGGAACAGGTTGTCAAAACCGCTCGCATCCGCTTTCAGCCTGTGAATGGCACTGTTGGGTACGGACAGCGTGTAATGATCGGTCGGGCGCACATTCGCTTTAAAGAACTGACCCGAAAAACGCGCATAGCCATCTTTGGAATCCTTAACATCGGCCAAAAGCTGAAAATTGAGTCCCTGGGGATAGAGATAGGTTCCGGCTTTTGGCCAAAACCACGCGCTGTTGTCCTGCAACCATTGTTCAAATGCATTTTTCAATCGCTCATTTTCACTCGCCTGATAAGCGGTGTCCGGCCCTTCCGGCAACGGTTTGCGCAGGATATAAGGACCTGTGTAATAAGCCAGAAACTTAGGCTGCTGGTTCTTGGGCCAGTTTTCACTCGGTAACGCAATGGTGCTATCCAGCCATGAATACATCGGATTTTGGTAAACCACAACATTCGGAGCACTGAACCCCGGAGCCAGCCCCCATTCAGCAAGCTCGAAACCCAGCTCCTGCAAGGTTGGCAAAAACCAGAGCTGCGCCGACTGCGTAGGCGTAGTCACAATGTTTGCCGCCATTGATTTCCAGCGTGGCTCTTTTTCAATAATTTCACTGCAAATCGTTTTCAGCGTTCCGATCGGGATTCCCAGGACGATTTCATCGAAATCGGTCCCTTTTGTCAATTGTCCCTTCTGATAATCCGGCCAATCCGTCCATGGGTCTTCCAGATTTACATTTCCAGCTTGCAATCGTGACGCATGTTCCGGGTCCAGCTGGTCGTAAAGCGGCGCACCGGGCCACACACGGAGTTCGGCATTGATCTTTTTGACGGGATCGTATTCCGGCACCTGTAATTTCACCTGCTCGGCATAAGATACTGTTTGAATTGACTTGCTTGTATCATAATGTATCTGCTCGATTTTATGGAAAAATTTGAACTTCACGCCCCGGCTCTTTAAAACTTCATAAATGGGCATCACCATTACATCGCCGGTGCCATAAACCATTTGATATACAAACGAACCCTTATAACCCGCTGATTTTGCAAAAAACTGAAGTGCCGTTCCCGCAGCGACCGCTCCCCCATTTTCGTTGACCAGGTTGGCAAATGTTCCGGTGTAAAAGAAACGTACGATCACCGAATCCACCAGCCATTGCGGCGCGCCCTGCATTGCCAGCCAGTCGCGGTAATCGTATTTATCAATTTTATCAAAATCAAAAAGCTCTGTTTTACGGTCGTAAACGTCTTTAAGAACACCCTTAATGTTGTAGTAAGCAAAGCAAACGGCTATGGCCAGACGTCTTTTCTCCTGCTGGTCTTCCCGGTAAGGCAGGCCCTCGCGCTCGATGTGTTTAATTTCCCTTTCAATTAGGGTTAAAATAAAGCTGTGGTGCTTATGATTATCGCCGGATTCCTGTGCCAACAATTTGATAGCCTCATTGATGTGCGACATTTCGCGCTTAACGAGGCGTCCAAAAAATCCGTTTTCAGAAAAAAGTGGTTTGAGAAGCCAATGTAACAGTCCCTTTTTCTCCTGCCATTTTTGCTCGACGCCATCGACGAATTTAGGGTAAAAATTATTGAGCACCCACCTGCCGAACCAGCTCCCGGTGCTGGAATAAGGGCTTCCCAGCAGCATTTCAGCCGTAACCGACAGCCCTTTTCTTACCAGCGCCCACATGGGCAAAGGTTCACCCGCACCAGGCTGCTCAGCCGTTTCTGGCAACACCAGCGGCCAGTTTGTCCACTTGCCCAGCTCCGGGATAAATTCGGTCAGTAATGTCGAATTATTGGCGACAAGGCCATCCTTGAAAAGATCCTGTAATGGGCTGCCGGGAGCAAGGTTATGTTGTTTCCTTTCTGCATATACGTCGCGCAGCAAGCGGAATGTGGTGTCGTACCAACCCTGCAAAATATGAATGCCGTGCTCTTCGATCCGGTCGCATTCTCCACGCCCGGTGGCTGTTTTTCCGCCTAGTCGCCAGCCGGTTTGATAAAGTGTGATTTCATAATGGTCCTGCCAGCCTTCATAGTCGGTCATTTCATGTGCCGCAGAAAGCGAAGCCATGCCGCCACCCAGAATTGCGATTTTCTTTTTCTTTGTCTCCATAGGGTTTCGAGTAGGGAATTTTAGTTAGCGTTTGTGTCTAAAATATTTTGGAAAACAGCTTCCTGAGCCACATTATCAGGGTGATAATCCAGGCTTTGTGAGTATCCGGCAACCGTTCGCCATTTGGATATGCGGGTTTGTGATTTACGATGAGGTTTATCAAACCGGGTTGGTTATTCCATTCGGCGGCTTCCTGATAAAGCTGCGTAAGTTCCGGCTCCACGAGCACGTCATCCAGGAACTCTACGCCCAATTCGGACAGACTGTGGGATTTGCCAAGCACCTCCCTGATCTCTTCGCCCGTCATAGGATAATGTGCTGGATAATAGGCATCCATACTCGTTACGAACTGCACGGAACGGCCACGCGGATCACCCATGATCTTGCCGAGCTTTGGAAACGGAAAATCGCCTTCTACCAGCGATTGGGCAAATAACAGCCTGTACAAGACCATGTTAATAAAAATCCTCTCCGGAATAGTTTCTTTCTCGGCCAGATCGGAAAATTTGAGATAACCATCAATAATGCTGGAATTGTGCGCCTTATACCAATTTACAGCATTGGGCTGCTGTATGAACCGCAGCCAGAACCGGGAAGGGATTGGCAGTTCGGAAATAGGTGTGCCCTTTTCATAGGCTTTCGCGCCTAATTCCGATAAATAAATAAACCAAAGATTGACATCATTCCACCAGGGACTTCCCGGGGGCGCACCGGTGACGGGTCGCAGGACAGCCCTTTTTTCCCATGTCAAAAACGCAATTTCTGAATCCCCGTAACCAAAAGATCCTGAATCACCTTCCTGTCCATATTTTTTGTAAAACTCGCACCTTGACCTGATGCGCGCATCGGGATCATTTTTCAACGGCTTCAACCTTACCCACAAGCTCTCTTCGAATTCTTTTAAATCGCCAGCATTCATGTCAGAAAAAGATGAATTTGAACGTCCTTATTTTCGGGGATTTGCAAAATGGGGGCAACCGGAAAACCGGCCATTGTAGAAGCTATGGGTTTCTACATATGCCAAAAAACACATATAGTTTTACGTAGTGTGTCGCTTACCTACTAGGCCTGAATATAGACTTGATATTTAGTGGGGTTACAGCATTGACTATGCTGCTTTTATGGTTGTCAATGTAGTCATTATTAGCGATTTATTGTAAATAGCTTCACCATTGACAGAAAAAATTTAATTAAATTTAGACAATTCAACCTCCCAGTAAACCTAACCAGTCAGTCGCACCCCACGATGAGATCAATTTTACCTTTGTGTTTCTTTTTGCTTACGACAACAGGACTTTATGCGCAGTCGATCGTGCCGCTTTCCGATACCGTAAACTGGTACGCGATCGGCCGCCACACCGCCTATTTCCGCGACCCCGGTTACCTTCGTGTTGAACAGATATTACAACCGGATTTCCAATCAAAATTCAAGCAATACGAGCAGGAAGTGCCTAATTTCGGCAGCACATCTGACGCGGTCTGGTTTAAATTTACTGTCAGTAATAATACAGATAAGGATTTCTACCTACACATCGGCTCTGCATTTATTGATAGCATTGCCCTTTATACCATTCATGACAATAAAGTGGCCCAGGTGCTGCTAACGGGCGACGACTACGTTTTCAAGCAGCGCGCTGTAATGGTTAACACCTTCCTCTTTCCATTGCAAGTCCCAAAAAACGCGCAACAGGAATATTTGCTGCGCATCAAAACCGTGCAGCCGTTCTTTTTTCCGCTGAGAGTGGGCACATTGCAGGCATTCATGGAAGACACGCACATTCTGGACCTGATCCAGGGGATTTATACAGGCGTCATGATGCTGATTTTCTTCTATAATTTGTTCCTCTATTTTTCTACCCGTGAAAAGATCTACCTGTATTATGTGGCTTACGTATTGAGTATAACGTGGTTTATGTCGAGCGTTTTTCAATATGTTTTTGAATTTATCTGGCCCAATTTTCCGATCCTTAATCAATATGCCGTCGCGGTTTCCGGCCTCACCATTCTCACAGCAACATTATTCACACGGGAATTTTTGCATACGAGCCAACTTGCACCGCGTGCGCACCGGTTTTCAATCGTCTTCATATGCTGGGGAATTCTGGCTTTTCTGCTCGTATTCACACCTTTCAAAATCACCGCGCTGAGCCTGGCGCAGGCAGGAATCGTGCTGATGGCCATTTATTTTCTGGTAGCCGGGGTGATCGTTTACAGGAAAGGTTACGAGCCAGCCAAATTCTACCTCGTAGCATGGAGTTTTCTGATTGCAGGTTTCATAGCGGCTATTCTCGAAGCATTGAATGTGCTGCCGGTCATGTATTATATCAATTCCATGCAAATTGGCTCAGCCATTGAAGTAACGCTCCTTTCCCTTGCGTTGGCCGACCGCATTAATATGTATAAAAAACAACGTGAGGAAGCGCACGCCAACACGCTCCGCATTGCGCACGAAAAATCGGAGCTGATCCTAGAACAAAATATGCTCCTTGAACAAAAAGTGGCAGAACGGACAGTTGCCCTTACGCAATCGCTTAATGATCTCAAAGTCACGCAGGCGCAATTGATCCAGAGTGAAAAAATGGCCAGCCTGGGAGAACTTACGTCGGGCATTGCCCACGAAATACAGAATCCGCTGAACTTTATTACCAACTTTTCCGAAGTGAATATTGAACTCCTGGACGAAGTAGCTGCGGACCTCAATGATGAAACACCCGCCGGAATTAAGTCCTATATCTCCGACATCCGCGACAACAGCGACCGCATTATCTTCCACGGAAAACGCGCAGATGCCATTGTAAAAGGCATGTTACAACATTCAAGAACGAACACCAATGAGCGCGAGGCAACGGACATTAATGCTCTTTGTGATGAATATCTAAGGCTAAGTTATCATGGCTTGCGGGCAAAAGACAAAACTTTTGCGTCGGATTTCAAAACCTATTTTGATGAAAGCATTGGTGCGATTAAGGTTATTCCGCAGGATATCGGGCGGGTTCTGTTAAACCTCTATAACAATGCTTTTTTTGCTGTGAAACCCTCGCTTCAACCGGTTTCTGACGAACCTTACAAGCCGCTGGTAACAGTAAAGACAAACCGGATTGTGTCGCAATCTGGCGAGTCGCTGATCGAAATCTCCGTGAGCGATAACGGCATAGGCATCCCGCATCAAATTGTCGACAAGATATTTCAGCCATTTTTTACAACCAAACCCACCGGTCAGGGCACCGGCCTGGGCCTCAGCATTTCCTATGATATTATCAAATTCCACGGTGGCCAGCTAAAAGTCGAAACCGAGGAAGGAAAAGGAACGACATTTATTATTCAACTACCTGAAAAATAACAGCTTACAATGCGATGTTGCTTGTTACTTAGTAAATTTTTCAACTAACCGCATCCTTGTTTTCTGATCGATACCCAGCTGGTTTTGGATAAAAGAATCCATACCGCCGTATTTAGTATCGATAGTATTAAATGTCGCATTGATAAAACCTTCCTCTACGGTGGTTAAGACTTCCACAGCTTTAAGATCCATTTTCCGTTTGATGATCTTGCCCATTTTTGCCTTGCCTAATGTTTTTTCAGCCTGGGCGTTGCGGTAGTAGTTGGACAGCAGATATTCGTTGACGATCGTTTCCCGATCTACATGAAGAATGGACAAAATCAATGCGGAAACAATCCCTGTGCGATCTTTTCCGGCAGAACAATGATACAAAACAGGCTCATCCGACTCCGCGATGCTTTTGATAATGTTCCGCAATGCTTTGACATTCACGGAGACCGCATCTTCATAGAACTGGGTCGTCATGTCCCGCGCCATCGATTCGGAAATTTCACCATTGATTACCTTCTTCTTCAACTGAGCGATCTCCCCTTCATTATCCGCTACCGTGGGCATATGAAGATATTCCACATTCGGCGGTAAATGATCCTCCTTGCCTTTGATCTCGTGATCCGTACGGAGATCATATACGCGCCCAATGTGCGTGGCATTGAATTTTGTAAACTCGTCGTTCCCAAGTTCAGCCAAATTTCCCGAGCGATAAATCTTACCCAAACGAACGGTTTTCCCGTCCATGGTTTTAATTCCGCCAATGTCCCGGAAATTGAGGGTTTTGCTGAATGGTATATATCGCTTGGCCAAAATCGCCGAATCCTTCCCCTGTACGAGCTGATGGTAGGCCAATTTCCCATTATGGTTCTCTGAAACGCTGACCTTGCAAGAGGCTAAGGCAATAGCGGCTATGAAAATATAAAAAGTCTTTCTCACACCGCAAAATAACAATTTTATTACACTTCCATGCGCTCGGCGTATTGTGAAAGTACCGGCAGCAAAACGAGCCAACGCCTTTCAGGATGCCATTAGTTTGCGGTCATTTGCCAATGACTTTATATTTTTTGAAAACTATTCCTTTAATTTTGATCCTAAAACAGATCTTTACCGTTATCCAGATTGTGTATACGTAAAATCAAGTCATCCCAAATCTCATTTCGAAACCTCTAACTTTAAACAAATGACTAAAAGTATTCTGCTAACCCTGGCCGGGGCAGCTTTTGTAATCGCTTCTTGCCAAAACAAATCATCTGAGAATTCAGATGCTGCGGAAAAAGACACCACAGCTGCGGCGGGCGCTCCTGTTGAAACGCAAAAGGCCAATTCGGATTACAAGCCTTCCTTTGAAGGCCAGACAAGGATCGGCAGCGTGAAATCCACAACCGCCTACGAAGGCAAAGTGCTGACCAGCGACCTTAAAAATCCGTGGGGCGTTACAACATTGCCGGACGGCCGGTTGATCATTACCGAAAAGGCCGGAACAATGCGTATTGCCACCACCGACGGCAAAGTAAGCGCCCCGATCACCGGCATTCCTGCCGTAAATTCTGAGGGACAAGGCGGTCTGCTGGGCATCCGTGTTGATCCTGAATTTGACAAAAACAGAATGGTTTACTGGGTGTTTGCAGAAACGCGCCCAGGCGGTAACCTGACTTCCGTAGCCAAAGGAAAGCTTTCGGCAGACGAGAAAAAGATCGAAGGCGCTACCGTCATTTATCGCGCTACACCTGCATTTCCAAGCAACCTGCATTACGGCGGAAGGATTTTATTTGACAAAAAAGGCGACCTGGTGATCAGCACCGGCGAGCGTTCTGACACGGTTTCCAGGCCGCAGGCGCAACATTTGAATTCAAGCCTTGGAAAGGTGATCCGTATTACCAAAGACGGAAAGCCGGTTGCAGGCAGCCCGTTTGAAGGCAAAGCAGGCGCAAAACCTGAGATTTATTCCTACGGACACCGCAATGTGCAGGGATTGGCATTCCACCCGGTTTCGGGCGATCTTTGGGAAGTTGAATTCGGGCCAAGAGGTGGTGATGAACTCAACCGCATTGAGGCAGGCAAAAATTACGGATGGCCCACCATTACGTACGGAATCGAATATAGCGGCAAGAAAATCGGCGATTCGATCCAGGTTAAAGAAGGCATGGAACAACCCGTGTATTACTGGGATCCTGTTGTTTCGCCAAGCGGTATCACATTTTACAGCAGCGACAGCATTCCGGAATGGAAAAACAATCTTTTCATCGGCGGATTGAGCAGCATGCACATCGCAAGGCTGGTGATTGAAAACAACAAGGTCGTAGGAGAAGAAAGGCTTCTGGCCTCCGAAGGACAACGTTTCCGCGACATTACCGAAGGCAAGGACGGCGCGCTCTACGCGGTAACCGACCAGGGCCGACTGTATCGCATTTATAAAAAATAATTGGGATTGCGTAAAAAAGCGGGTGTTGGTTTAGCTACCAACGCCCGCTTTTTATATACACTGGAATGGGCATGGTATTTTATAGGAATGGATTACCAAGATATCTTCTCCAAAATCATGATTAAATTTTCCGATAGTCTCCGAAGTCTGAATCTCGCCGCATCTCTGCTAAGCCTGGTTTTGATCATTGCCTTACTATATGTGCTGCAGGGCGTTCTGATCCCGCTGCTGTTTTCCATTCTCCTTGCCATTTCGCTGTTTCCTATCACACGATTTTTTGAGAAGTTCAAGTTGAACCGTGTAACAGCGTCATTGTTTTCCGTTTTGATCGCCATCGTGCTGATCGGAAGCCTGGTGTGGTTTATCGTTCACCAGGTTATTGTAATCGGTGCCAATGGAAACGACCTTCAGATTCGCTTTATGCACATTCTCGAAACGATCCAGAAATGGGTAACCATGCGTTTTGGGATAGAAGAAGGGGAGATTACCAAGCAGATCACCGGCTTTTCCAACAGGGTCATCAGCAATGCGGGCGTTATTATCAGCACCGCTTTTGGTTCTGTCGGCGGCATTTTGGCGGGCGTGGTCGTGGTGCCGTTATTCACGTTCTTCCTGTTGTACTACCGCGATTTCTTTCGTGAATTTTTCTTTCATGCCTTTGCTTCAACTTCCAAAGAACTGGTCAGTGAAGTGCTGAACAAGATCTACTATGTTGTGCAAAGCTATCTCGTAGGGCTGGTAACCGTTATGGGCATCGTGGCGATCCTGAATACGGTCGGATTGCTTGTTTTAGGCATTCCCTACGCCTGGTTTTTCGGTATTCTGGCATCGTTATTAATGTTGCTTCCCTATATCGGCATTGCTATCGGCTCGGTGCTTCCGGCTTTATTTGCGCTTGCAACGAAAGACAGCGCCTGGTATGCTGTCGGCGTTGTGGCGTGGTTTCAGGTTGTCCAGTTTTTGGAAGGTAACTTTCTGACCCCCAACATTGTAGGAGGAAAGGTGAGCATTAACCCGCTGATGGCATTAATCGGCCTGTTATTGGGCGGTATGCTCTTTGGCCTCGCCGGATTAATCCTGGCTATTCCAATTACCGCGGTTTTAAAAGTCGTTTTTGATGCTGTTCCATCCATGAAAGCTTACGGTTTCCTGATTGGCGAACCCGAAAAATACCATTTGAAGCGCTTTTCTGCTAAGATCATCATGAAGCGCTGGAAAATCAATCAGGCACCGACGAATCCGGAGTAGATGCCTGCCTGGTAGGCTTATCCTTTTCCAAATGAGAATGTCGCAGCACCCTGCGGCATTTTTTATTTTAATACCTTTTTAACATGCTTTTAACTTGCTATTAACGGTAATGTGCGGTTTTTGTATCGGTATTAGTTAAATCCAATTCTACAAAAATAGAAACCCTCATTTCAATGAACAATGTGATCCTATTCGTGATGGTTTACATCTTGTCTCACAGAAATTTCATAATTCAGGGCTTAGGATTTGATTTAATATCGGGCAAAAACATGCGTAGCAAACCATATTTTATCAAATAGCAAAACCATCATGAAGAGAATTCTCATGGTTCTCAGCTTGTGTGCAACAATGTTCCATACAAGTTGTGAATCCAAAAAAGAAGAAAAAGAAGAGGAAGTTAAGTTCCTGGTTACAAGCCCCCTACAAAAAGACACATTGGTTACAAAGGAATATGTAAGCCAGATCCGGGCGATCAGCCACATTGAATTGCGGGCTTTGGAAAGAGGTTATCTGCAGAATATCTATGTGGACGAAGGGCAATCCGTAAAAAAAGGCCAGTTGATGTTCAAAATCATGCCGATGCTTTACCAGGCCGAACAACAGAAAGCCCAGGCAGAAGCCAATTTTGCAGAAATCGAATTTAAAAACACCAAGTCGCTGGCCGACAGCAATGTGGTTTCCAAAAATGAGCTGGCGCTGGCCAAGGCCAAACTGGACAAAGCCAAGGCAGAACTGGGACTAGCCACAACGCACCTTGGTTTTACTGAAATCCGGGCACCGTTCGATGGTATCATGGACCATTTCCAGGTAAGGTTGGGAAGTCTTCTGGACGAAGGCGATTTGCTGACCACATTATCCGACAACAGCGAAATGTGGGTTTATTTCAACGTTCCGGAAGCTGAGTATCTGGACTACAAAGCCAACGAAGCCACAGCCGGCATGCTGAATGTGAACCTCCGCATGGCCAATAACCAAATGTTCTCCCATTCGGGAACGGTGAAGACGATCGAGGCTGATTTCAATAATGAGACCGGTAACATTGCTTTCAGGGCAACATTCCCTAATCCCAAAAGACTTCTGAGACACGGCGAAACAGGAAATGTTTTAGTAACCGTTCCGATGAAAAACGCTTTGCTGATCCCGCAGAAAGCCACTTTCGAGGTTTTGGAAAAGAAATATGTGTATGTGGTGGATAAGGACAACAAGATCCGTTCGAGGGAAATCACGATTGAGGCAGAGCTTCCGCACATTTTCGTTGTGAAATCCGGTCTGAAAGTGGATGATAAAATCCTGCTGGAAGGGCTACGTCAGGTGAAAGAGAACGAAAAGATCCACTCCACATTCGTGAAGCCTGATTCCGTAATCTCCAATTTAAGTCTGTACGCCGAATAGTCAGCTATCTTAACAAGCACAAAACGACATGTTTAATCAATTCATAAGAAGACCTGTATTTGCAATCGTGATCTCGATCATGATCGTATTTATAGGCATCCTGGCGATTGAGAAATTACCCATTTCCCAGTTCCCGGACATTGCCCCTACAACCGTCAACATCTTCATCGCCTACCCTGGCGCGAGTGCCGATGTATTGGTAAAATCAACATTGATCACTCTTGAACAGGCCATTAACGGGGTTCAGGATATGCGGTACATTGCTACCGATGCAACGAGTGCGGGGGAGGCGACGCTCAGGATCATCTTCGAGCCCGGCACCGACCCGAACGTGGCCGTTATCCGGGTAAAAACGAGAGTTGACCAGGTTATGCCGCTTTTGCCGGAACTGGTTCAGCGCGAAGGGGTTATTATCTCACCCGTTCAGCCTAGTATGTTGATGTATGTCAATCTTTATTCAAAAGATAAAAGCATTGACGAGAAATTCCTGTTCAACTACGCAACGGTAAAAATGATCCCTGAAATCCAGCGGACAAAAGGGATTGCAAGAGCGCAAATTTTAGGATCTAGAAGATACGCGATGCGCCTCTGGCTGAATCCGGAGCGTATGCGTGCTTACAACATTTCTACGGAAGAAGTCATGAAGGCGGTGGGCGAACAAAGTATCGTGGGTCGCCCGGGTCGTATCGGACAAAGCTCGGGTATCGCAGCCCAATCGCTGGAATATGTGCTTACTTATAAAGGTCGTTACGACAAGCCCGAAGAATACGAAAACATCATTGTCCGCGCCAATGCCCAGGGTGAAAGTGTTCACTTGCGTGACATTGCGAAAGTGGAACTTGGATCTGAATTCTTTGACATTTACTCCAACCTCGACGGCCATCCTTCGGCAGCGATCGTGTTGCGTCAAAACTATGGAAGTAACGCGAGCGACGTAATTGAAGAAGTGAAGAAGAAACTGGACGTAATGAAAGAATCCTTCCCTCCGGGCGTGGATTACAAGATCAGCTATGACGTTTCTCAGTTCCTGGATGCTTCTATTGAGCAAGTTATCGACACATTACGCGACGCATTTATCCTGGTGGCCCTCGTGGTGTTCATATTTCTTGGCGATTGGCGCTCTACGTTGATCCCAATTCTGGCCGTGCCTGTTTCGCTGATCGGAGCATTCTTTGTCATACAGGCTTTCGGGCTTTCGATTAACCTTATCACGCTTTTTGCGCTTGTACTTGCTATTGGTATTGTGGTCGATGATGCGATTGTCGTCGTCGAGGCCGTCCATGCGAAGTTTGAGGAAGAGCCGGGGATTTCCCCATTTAATGCGGTAAAAAAAGTGCTTGGTGAGATCAGCGGTGCCATTATTGCGATCACGGCTGTTATGGTTTCGGTATTCCTTCCGATCTCATTCATGTCCGGTCCGGTCGGCACATTCTACCGGCAGTTCTCCATCACCATGGCCAGCTCTATCGTTATTTCGGCCCTTATCGCCTTGACGTTGACGCCGGTTTTGTGTGCGATGCTGCTTCAAAATCACCACGGTCACCAGAAGAAGAAAAACTTCCTTACCAAAGGGCTTGATGCATTTAACAGAACATTTGACAAACTAACCGGAAGATATGTAAGCCTGCTGAAACGCATTGTTAGCCGTAGGGTTGTAACCTGGGTTGTGTTACTGGGCTTCTGCGCAGGGATTGTTTTTGTAAACAAAATTCTGCCCGCAGGTTTTATTCCTAATGAAGATCAAAGCACAATCTACGCGATCATTCAGACGCCTCCGGGATCCACTTTGGAAAAAACGAATGAAGTTTCCCGCCGTCTTCAAAAGATATGCGAAGAAGTGGAAGGAATCGAATCCGTTTCTTCACTGGCAGGTTATGAGATCATGACCGAAGGTCGCGGTTCCAATGCTGGAACATGTTTGATCAACCTGAAACCTTGGCATGACCGCAAGCAGAATGTGAAAGAGATCATGGAAGAACTGGAAAAAGAAACGCGCGGTCTTGGTGCCGTAGTCGAATTCTTCGAACCACCAGCGATCCCGGGTTTTGGTACATCAGGCGGTTTCTCGATGCGTCTTTTGGATAAAACTTCTGACACGGATTACGCAGAGTTTGACAAGATCAACAAGAAATTCATGGATGACCTTGCGAAACGTCCTGAGCTTACGGGCTTGTTCACCTTCTTCGCAGCGAACTATCCACAGTATGAATTGCAGATTGACAATCAGCTGGCTATGCAAAAAGGCGTGTCGATTGGAAAGGCAATGGACAACCTGAACATAATGATCGGTAGTACATACGAGCAGGGTTTCACCAGATTCAACCAGTTCTTTAAAGTGTACGTGCAGTCTGACCCGAGTTTCAGAAGGCTTCCTTCCGATCTTTTGAAATTGTTTGTGAAAAACGACGCAGGCGAAATGGTGCCTTACTCTTCATTCATGACATTGAAAAAAGGTCAGGGTCCGAACGAGATCACGCGTTTTAACCTCTATAATTCAGCTGCGATCCAGGGTCTTCCAGCCAAAGGTTACACCACAGCCGATGCCATTCAGGCGATCCGCGAAGTGGCTGCTAAAACTTTGCCGCAAGGTTATGACATTGCATTTGAAGGTCTTTCCTATGACGAATCGATCCGTGGAAATGAATCACTGGTCGTGTTTATGATCGTATTGGCATTCGTATACTTTGTGCTGGCAGCGCAGTATGAGAGCTTCATTATTCCGTTTGCGGTTGTATTGTCACTTCCAGTTGGGGTGTTCGGTTCATTCCTTTTGCTCAAATTAATGGGCCTCGAAAACAACATTTATGCCCAAATCGGTTTGATCATGCTTGTCGGGTTGCTGGGTAAAAACGCCGTACTGATCGTAGAGTTTGCCGTTCAGAAGCGACACCAGGGCGAAACAATCCTCAATGCTGCTATCGAAGGCGCCAAAGTTCGTTTCCGTCCGATTTTGATGACGTCGTTCGCATTCGTTGCCGGCCTGATCCCCTTAATCATTGCCACAGGCGCCGGTGCGATCGGTAACCGTACAATTGGTGCGTCAGCCATGGGCGGGATGCTTTTCGGGACCATCTTCGGGGTCATTATCATTCCGGGATTGTACTACATATTTGGCACCCTGGCCGACGGCAGAAAAATGATTAAAGACGAGGAAGATGGCTCGCTTACCGAACAATTCGTTCACGCAGTCGACATTTTCCCTCACACTCAAGAAACTCAAAATGATGAGCAATAAAAGAATATTGACGTGGGTGGGGATCACTTTAAGTGCCCTCGCCTACACCGCCTGCAACGCCCCTTCTCAGGTCCAGCGATCTCCTAACAAAACATTATCAGCTGCCTACAATGGTCAGGCAGCTGATTCCACTGCCAATGTCGGCAAATTGAAATGGAGGGATTATTTCACTGATCCTCAGCTGAATGCATTAATTGACACTGCGTTACACAACAACCAGGAGTTGAATGTTACTTTGCAGGAAATTGAAATTTCACGCAACGAGATCCGTGCCCGGAAAGGGGAATATCTGCCTTTCGTGGGTTTGAGAGGCGGAGCCGGCATTGAAAAAGCAGGCCGTTACACGCAAGTGGGTTCCAGCGAAGCCACCACGGAGATTAAGCCGGGAAGAGAAACGCCCGAGCCGCTGCCTGATTTCGTCGTGGCCGCCTATGCGCGCTGGGAAGTGGATATCTGGCACAAATTGCGGAATGCAAAAAAGGCTGCGGTAAATCGTTATTTGTCCTCGGTGGAAGGTAAAAATTTCATGATGACCAACATTGTTTCCGAGATTGCTAACTCCTATTACGAGCTTCTGGCACTGGACACGCAGCTGAACATTGTTACGCAGAACATTGAGATTCAAACCAATGCATTGCGGATCGTGAAAATGCAGAAAGAAGCGACACGTGTAACCGAACTGGCCGTTCGCAGGTTTGAGGCACAAGTGCTCAATACGCAAAACCGCCAGTACGCGATCCGTCAGCGGATCGTAGAAACGGAAAACCGGATTAATTTTCTTTTAGGAAGATACCCGCAGCCTGTTTTGCGAAACAGCCAGAATTTCGAAAATATGCTTCCGACAGTGATTCATGCTGGTATCCCATCCCAGTTAATGGAAAACCGTCCCGATGTCAGACAAGCTGAGCAGGATCTGGCCGCTGCAAAACTGGACATTCTCGTAGCCAGGGCGAACTTTTATCCTTCGCTTGGCTTGAACGCAGCCGTAGGTTTACAGGCTTTCAACCCAATTTATCTTGGGAATGTGCCCAAATCCCTGATGTCAACTTTGGTCGCCGATCTTGCCGGTCCGCTGATCAACAAAAACGCGATCCAGGCTACTTACAAAAGTGCCAATGCAAGACAGATCCAGGCGGTTTACAATTACGAACGCACGGTTTTGAATGCTTACATTGAGGTTGTGAACCAGTTGTCCAACATTAGCAACCTGGAACAAAGCTACGCAACAAAAACCCGCGAAGTGGCCGCCCTGAACGAGTCCACAAACATCGCTAATCGTCTTTTCACCTCAGCCAGAGCCGATTACGTGGAAGTGCTACTAACCCAGCGCGAAGCCCTGGAATCCAGGTTCGATCTCATCGAAACGAAAATGCAGCAAATGAACGCTACGGTTAATATTTACCGTGCGCTTGGCGGGGGTTGGAATTGATTATTCATCATTAGCAGCAGCGGGTTGAAACCCGCTGCTAGCAAATCGGTCGAGCCAGGGACAAAAATAAGCTGGTCTCAAAAGTCTAATAAGCAGCGGCACTGGCCCTGGTTCTGTAAGACCGAGCCATAAAGGCTTGGTCTTTAATTAATTTCAATCCGTTAAGTTCAGGAATAACGATCAGGCTGCCGCCCGGAACCACTCCCCGCTCTATCCAATTAGAAAGCCGGGACGGCTTTATGTTGTATTTTTTGCAATAGTCAGACAATGTCATCCAGTCCCTAAGGTGATACTCCTTGTCCATGATAACAAGTTTGCTTTTTGTGAAATCCATCAACATGGATTCCACATGATCCAGCTTGTTGTTCACTTCAGTAAAGACGCTCTTTTTCTCTTTTATAGTTTCCATTTTTCGGTTCTTAATTATAGGGGTGCGCATACATAAATTTCAGTAAAGCAACCCTGGATTTTACATTTTCAAAACATTATTTTGTTGATATTCTTCCGCAGTAACACCATCGGGAGTGTTGATCAGCAGGTTTTCAGCTTCTTCAATTATTCGCCTAAGGTCCTCGACTAATTTTTCTTTCCTGGTTTTGCTCATTCGTATAGTATGTGTTCCATGTTTTCGTAAATATATAAATTTGTGAAATAGTTTCACAAATTATTTACCGCGCGTTTGGCAAGGTTCGTGCGGACGGGCCGTGCGGTGCCGGTTTTGAAAGCGAAGGGTTACAACATGACGGAAAGCAAGCTCCTGTCCCCGATTCCGGAGGCCGCGATTGACATAAATCCAAAACTTACGCAAAACCTATATTAGAAAGGAAGGTTAGTGATGTTTTGATAACATTAAGTGTCGAAAATTACAATGAAATTCCCCGCCTCGACCATTATGTAGGCGGGTTGGAAAAGGAACTGGAACGCCAAAGGGCCATTTTAAACAACATTAACCCATTATGACCACCCGGATTTTTTTACTATTGCTTCTTTTTCTCATTGTTTCAAAAACCAATGCGCAGCAAAAAGACAAGCCCAACATCCTATGGATCGTGAGCGAAGACAACAGCCCGTTCCTGGGTTGCTATGGCGATACTTTTGCCACCACCCCGAACCTTGACAAGTTTGCTAAACAGGGCATTTTATACAAAAATGCATTTGCAACCGCGCCCGTGTGCGCGCCTTCACGCTCCACGCTGATCACCGGCATGTATCCGCCTTCGATGGGCACGGAGCATATGCGCAGCTCCTATCCTGTTCCAGATTATGTAAAATTCTTCCCTCGTTACTTCCGAGAGGCAGGTTATTACACGACCAATAATTCCAAAAAAGACTACAATACAACCGATCAGCCGGAAGCCTGGGACGAATCGAGTGGAAAGGCCACATATAAAAACCGCAAGGCAGGCCAGCCGTTTTTTGCTGTTTTTAATCTGAATGTTTCACACGAAAGCGGCATTCATACGTCTGTTCCTACGGAGAAATTGAAACATGATCCGGAAAAAGTAAAATTGCCGCCTTACCATCCTGCAACGCCTGAAATGAAGCACGACTGGGCGCAGTATTACGACAAACTGGAAGAGATGGACCGGCAGGCCGGGGCGCTTCTGAAAGAACTGGAAGCCGAGGGACTGGCAAAAAACACCATTGTTTTTTATTACAGTGATAATGGCGGGATCCTGGGACGAAGCAAGCGGTTTGTGTACGAATCGGGCCTGCGCGTGCCGCTGATCATCCGCTTTCCCGAAAAATACTCGGGTTTAGCGCCAAACACGCCGGGCACTGTTACCGATCGCATTGTTACCTTCAACGACTTCGCGCCAAGTGTGCTTAGCCTGGCCGGACTTGAAATCCCTTCGCATATGCAGGGTAAGGCGTTTTTAGGGCCAAAAGAAGTAAAAGAACGCACTTATGCCTATGGTTTCCGCGGCAGAATGGACGAGCGAACCGACCTTTCCAGAACGGTTCGCGACAAAAAATTCAGGTATATCCGCAATTATCTGCCACACAAAATCTACGCCCAATATCTTGAATATCTCTGGAAAGCGCCTTCCATGCCTTCCTGGGAAGCTGAGTTTAAAGCAGGCAGATTGAATGAGGACCAGAAGAAATTCTGGCAGGAAAAACCTTCGGAGGAATTGTTTGACATTGAGAACGATCCGCATAACATTCACAACCTCGCTGCGGATCCCGGGTATAAGAATATTTTGCTCAAACTAAGAAAAGCAAACCACGACTGGCTTATCGAATCACAGGACGTAGGCTTCATTCCCGAGGCATTGCTAAGCAAAATCTCGGAAACCACTCCCCTTCGCGACTATGCAAAAAGCGGAAAATATGAATTAAACCGAGTGATTGAAACCGCAGAAATTGCCTCTTCCAGAGACAAGTCGCAGCTCAGAGAACTCATCAAAAGGCTGAGCGATAAAGACGCAGTTGTACGCTATTGGGCAGTGATTGGAACGATCGTTCTGAAAAATGATGCTGCACCTGCGAAAACAAAATTAAACACCTTACTAAACGATCAGGAAGTGGCTGTACGGATCGCCGCCGCCGAAGCGTTGCTTGCTTTTGGCGAAACAGATCAGCCCGTGCAAACATTGAGCGAAGCACTCAAAAGCGATAATCAAATGGCACGTGTGCAGGCACTGAATGTGCTGGAAACGATTGGCAAAAAAGCGCAGCCAGCATTTGAAAACTTAAAATTACTGCTAAAAGAAAATCCCAGGGATTCTGATTACGATGTGAGGGCTGCCAAGAAGATCCTGGAAACAGAAGTCCAGCCTTTGCGGTGAAAGTGCTGGAACATCCTGTAAAATAGATAATTTGGGCAATTGGATTGCGTCTCCGCTACGGGTTTCTCATGGCGGAGATATGTGTTTTTGGTTTAAATGCCTTTTTCACGGCTGGACCTGCGCCTGCCAGCTCAATATCGTCGATCTTCAACCCGGGCGTTTTAAGTTTCTTACCCTTCTTTTTGCTCTTGCCAAATCCTTTGCGGTTCCACCACACAATAAACCCTGTCACCGGAAGTGAGGCGCCGATGAGAGAAGCGAGAAATGCAAGCACTTTTCCTGGAAACCCAAGAATGCTTCCTACGTGGATATCATAGTTCATCCGGCGAAGTTTGGCTCCCACAGCTGCTTTTTCAAACGGCGTTCCATAAATCGCATTGGCGGGTAATGGTTTCGCCGTATGCTGGTCAAATGTGTAGCTTAGTGCGTTATAAAACTGTCCTGTGCTAGGATAAACTGTCACAAAAATCGCCGATGAGGCTTTTGCTGTGTCGGGGAAACTGTAATAAAAACCGCTCGATTCGGGATGTTTTGCAATGGTGGCCTGCCAGGCTTTGTCGATGGCTTGCTCTGGCGTGAAGAATTTATGTGCATTTAAAGAGTCGGATTTGGTACGGTCGCGCCCTTCCAGTGACTGACCGCCTGAGGTAACCCAGTAAAGTCCTTTGCTATACCATTCAATTCCGTAAACCATTCCCGTAAGCGCAATCGCGAGCAGGAAAAGCAGCGAATAAAAGCCAAGTACATTGTGCAGATCCAGGTTTACCCGTTTCCATGTGCCATTCCACTTGATCTTGAAACTCTTGTCCCGCGTGCTTTTTGTCCACTTTTTGGGATACCACCAAATTAGCCCTGTAATTAACAGGATCACAAAAACCAGTGTTCCGTAATTCACGATCGGCCTGCCTATTTCAAATGGCAGCCACAGAAAACGGTGACCATTAAGCACCCAGCGGAAAAAATCGGCTTCACCTTTTTTATGCACTTTTTCACCGATCACTTTCCCTGAGTACGGGTTCACCAGGAGCGTTACATTAGGACCGCGACGCTCACCCAGGCCCAGGTAAATAGCCCGGCCCTGCTGGTAAGTGGCGTAAGACATTTTCAAACCAGGGTGCTTCCCGGCGCCGATTTTCATCAGCTGCGATGGCATGATGACGGCTTTGTCCTGCTTTTCAACACGCGTTTGAGGTTCCAGCATCGCAGTGATCTCGTCATTGAAAACCCATACGCAACCGGTAATGCAAACGATGAAAACAATGATCCCGGAGATGAGGCCAAGCCAGAGATGCAGCCAGTTGTTGATTTTTTTGAAAGTAGACATGAGATGCCCTGGTTTGAATGTGAAGAGATTAAGGGTTTTTCTATTCGTAGTTAAGCACGTTGATCGCCGTGATCACGCCTCCTTCTACTTTCAGGCCGCGTGTTCCTTTTGCTCCAACCGCATCAATTTCATACACATAACTTGCGCCGTCGGCCTGGGTAATCCCGATATAGCCAGCTTTGCCGTCTTTTGGTGTGTAATTGGTGGTGGTTACATTGGCAATGGTCGCAGGGTCCGGCATGCCATCGATCCATTTGAATGTTTGTTCATATACATTCACCGCTGCAAAGCGCCTTCCAACGGCATACGCCCCTTTTTCGGCCGGGCTTGTCATGGTCAGGATGAAATTTCCTTTGCCTACATAAAGCTGTGAGCTGATATTATAACCACCCGCAGCCTGCTCTACATTGAACAAATAGCTTTTATCAAATTCTGTTGTCCCCGCCTTGATACGCACAATTGCCGAAGGTTTTGTAGAGGTGATCTTGCCATTATTTGTGCCTACCGAAGCAGAATAAGCATACACATCGCCTTGCTCGTCCACAGCCAGTCCGTTGCTGAAATAGCGGCCAATGAAGCCGATGCGGTTGTCTTTAATTACTTTTTCAACGGCTAATGAAGGATAGGAAAGCACAGCTATCCAGGCACTGTCCGGATAGCTGGTTCCGAATGCGTCTGGAGCAACGCCTTTGATGCTCATATAAGGAGCGAAAACCTTGTCGCCCACTTGTGTAGCCCACGTAAAATGTGCGCGCTCGCCGTTTCCAGCCAGTTTTACAATGTTAACCTGTGCCTCGCCTACGATTTTGGACTGCTCTGCATTGATCCGATAAAAAGACGCGCTTTCGTTGCCTGTACGCGGCACTTTAATCGTTAAAACATCATCTGCAACCGGCGCGAACACCTGAACTGTTTCAGCTTGAAAATCAGACACTTTGTTCAGTTCTCCTTTTCCGTCCAGGTTGTAGGTTGTAACCGCACCCGGGTTTCCCTGCCCGTAAAGCAGACTGAAAAAACGGTTTTTGTGCGTTACATAATAACGGTAAGTACCATCCTGTTCTTTGCCGTTCCCTACTGTTGAAACGGTGCCGGATGTCAGGCTTTCCGCTGTCAGCAGATAATCCGCTATCCCGGTTGAGCCCACGGGCAGTGCCGAGATTACGTATTTGGTTTTGCCTCCTTCACCTCCACCCGGAGTTGGGTTTACATTGCTGTCGTCACTGGTGCAGGCAGCCAGAAATATGCCGAAGCCAAGGCCCAGCGTAATGCTTTTTAAAGAGCTTTTCATTTTTTGAATTGGAATAAAATATATGTAGTGGAAATTATTTACTGATGAAATAGCGGAGCTTCGCATAGAAGCCGCGACTGGGTTTTTGCAAGCTGAAGTTGTCGTATAGCTTAGCGTCGAGCAGGTTTTTGCATTCAAGGGAAACATTGTATTTCCCGTTGGCCATAGCATACACAATGTTCACATCGTGGCTCAACTGGCGCGGAATGTCCAGCTTGTCACTGCCCAGACTTGGCCAGTAGAGATAATAAGCATGCACATAAAGAAGATTATACCCGAATGTCAAAGTGTTTCCTTTCGTGCCGAAATCTTTGAGAAAAACAGACGCGTCCGCATTGCCGAACAGGAATGGCATATTGGGGATCCGGTCGCGGTAAAGCGGGCTCTCCGTGGTGTAACCGTCTTCGAAACGCGTGTTATTGCGCAGGTCCTGGTAAGTAAGGTTTACACCAGCTGTGAAAAGTTGTTTAAAAGAATAACGCACCTCCCCATCCACACCGAAATTCGTCACGTCGGCCAGGTTATCCATCACTTGCTTGGTCTGATTGGCATTCAGCTTGGGGCGGATAAAGCCTTGTGCATTCCTGTATAATACATTTGCGTCCACATTCACGCGGTGAATTTTGCTGAACTGTGTCTGGTAACTGAAACCCAGGTTATAGTTGTCGCTGCTCTCTGGATCGAGGTCAATGTTGCCTTCCAGATTGAGCAAATCGCCGTAGAGCTCGTCGGTTTCAGGCAGGCGGTAACTTTTTTCATACGAACCCTTCAACTGCAAGTTTTTCAGCAGAAAGAATGTGGACGCAACGCCGTAACCGAATTTATCAAAACGGTTTTTCTGAATTTTGTAAGCAACATCGCCATAAACACCCGTCGGATTATAGGTAACCGAATACTTATTAAACTGCGAGAACTGTTTCAGGAAAACAGACGTGTTCCAGCGCTCGCTATAATCAAATTTGTAGCCCAGCCCGAGCACATTTTTGGTGTTATAGCGAGGCTGTTCGTAGCGGTCCGCGTCGGGATAAAGCTCGTCGCGGCCTTTTCTGTTAAAGGTGTTATAAACGTTGTTGATTGTAATGGAATGCTTTTCGTCCAGCTGGTAAGTAACATTTGCCGTCACCAGGCCATTGTTATTGCGGAATTTGTAAAGAGAGCGCTCGCGCTCGCTGCCCAGCCCTTCGTATTGTTTGAACTGCTGAAACCAGTTGTAGCGACGGTAAACTGTGTCAACATTTTGTTCCTGACCGAGGTTATAATTCGCTGAAAGGCCCACATTCAAGCCTTTTACAAACAAATCCTTCTTTTGGTATTTCAAACTCGGCATCACAATGTTGCCTTTCCGGTGCCATTGTCCAAAGACACTTACCATTCTTGCGCCAGTCTGGATCTCGGCGCGATTTTGTCCCAGGGTTATGCCAAAAAGCAGTTTATCAGCAAATTTTTTACCTACCACACCCACATTGGCGATTACAGTTTCGTTGTGATAATTGTCGTGAAAACGGCGCAGGCGCTGGTTACGGAAATACTCGCCCGTGTTTACATCGGCTACGTCCACATTGATCCAGTAATTGTTATCCGAATAATTCTGAAATGCATTCACCTGAAACGTGAAGCCCGATTTTCCCGTAAAACCTGCATTGATGCCTGTGCGGTGCGTGTTGAACGAACCATAGGAATAGGAAGCGTCGAGATAACTGTTCTGACGAGAGCCGGTGACAATGTTCACCGCGCCGCCGAGCGCATCCGAACCGAGCCAGATCGGCACCACGCCTTTGTAAACCTCCACCCTTTCGGCCAGATTGATCGGAATGTTGTTGAGCTGAAACGAGGACCCGAAATTATCCATAGGAACGCCATCCAGGAAGAATTTCACCTGTCGACCTGTGAAACCGTTCAGCGAAAAGTTCATATTGGAGCCTACGCCGCCACTTTCCCTTACCCGCACACCAGAAACGCGGTCAAGGGCATGTGATAAATCCAATGTGGAGTTTTGGAGTTTTTTAGCATCAATGGCAGTCACATTATAAGCCTGCCGGTTCACTTCCTTTGCCTCCGAGCGGCCTATCACCGAGACCGATTCGAGCTCTTGTGAGATGGCTTTGAGACGGAAATTGGCCTCCGCTTTTTCTCCTGCTTTCAGCGTAATCTGTTTGGTTTCAGGCTCGAAACCCAGGAAAGAAACTGCGAGCGTAGCTGGCCCGGCGGGCAGGTTTTCGAGCGCATAACGCGCTTTTTCATCGGAGAATGTTCCTTTGGTGACACCGGAAATGGTGATGGATGCCCCGGGCAGCAGCTCGCCGTCATCGGACCGGACGGTGCCTTTTAGGCTTGCCGTTTGCGCAAAAGATGCGCAGGAACAGGCACATAATATGCCTGTAATCAAGATTTTTATAACTTGCATTACTTTTAATTTTTGACGACTTTAAAAGTGAACATGCCTCGGCATGTTTTGGCCGTACGGTTGGCGCCGTGCGGCCTTTTTTTTTGATTGTTTTCCGGCGTTATGGTAGACTATTCTGCATATCACTATTTAGACTAAATATAATTTGTGCCGCAAAAGTAAATGTGAAAAGCTGAAAAGCAATTATTATGCTGAGTTTTTTTGAAGTATTTGTTTCTATTCAGACCAAACTGCGAGCTCGTTATCATCAGGATCTGTGAATTGGAAGCGCTTTCCGCCTGGAAATTCAAAAATATCCCGGGTTAATACGCCTCCCGCTTTCAGGACCTTTTCCTTTGTTGCTTCAATGTCGTCTGAATAAAGAATCACCAGAATGCTTCCCCGGACCGGAGTGCCGATGGTGAAACCGCCATCTACGTAATCGCCGGAAAAAGCCGTGTATTCCGGGCCGTAATCCGTAAAGTTCCAGCCGAAGCTTTTTGAATAAAATTCCTTCACTTTTTCCAGGTCCTTTGAGAGAAATTCAATGTACTGGATCTGCTCGTGTTTTGCGCGGTTATCCGTTTTGTCCATAGCCATATTTTGATTTTTAATAATGTGATTTTTTGACAAAAGGGACAGATATCTATTTAATTTGTCTACCAACCTAATAGATTAAATATTCTGTCAATTACCTTTGCCCTCGCAAATTTAAAATATTACAACCACCAACTTTCTTATTCATCAAAATCCACCGTTTAAAATGTTAAAAAATCTATCAAAGTTTATTCCGAATTTACGGGGATGGGTTTTCTTTTCTGCGTTCATTCTGATCAGCTTACAGGCTTTGGCTCAGAATGTTACAGTAAAAGGGACTGTCACATCCGCCGCTGACAAAACCGGTTTGCCGGGAGTTAACATTGTTGTAAAAAACACCGTTACCGGCACGACTACGGATGCGGAAGGGAAGTATGAGCTCAGCGCGCCTTCGGATGCAATCCTCGTTTTTTCGGGCATCGGGTACGTTACCCAGGAGGCGTCGCTGAACGGCCGTAATGTCATTGACCTTCAACTGGCTGCGGATACGAAGCAACTCGACGAGCTTGTGGTTGTGGGTTATGGCACGCAGAAAAGGAACAGTCTGACGAATTCGGTATCGACCATTAAAGGCGAGGATGTGGCACGCAGGCCGGTTTCCAACATTCAGCAATCATTTCAGGGCTTGATGCCCGGCGTCGCGGTGACAGATCTGGGTGGATCGCCCGGCAAATCGAATGCGACAATTCGTGTGCGCGGGATCACAACATTCAACATTAATGGCAGCAGCACAAGCGGTTATGACCTGGGTAAAAATGATGCACTGGTGATCGTGGATGGTATCGAGCAGCAATTAAGCGATATCAGCCCCGATGACATTGAATCTGTATCTATATTGAAAGACGCGGCTTCCACGGCGATTTACGGATCACGCGCAACCAATGGTGTGGTTTTGATCACAACCAAACGTGCCAAAGGCAGTAAAGTTCAGGTGGATTACCACGGCTATTACGCGATTCAGAAGTCGAACAATGTGCCTAAAATGATGGGTTTGGAGGCTTATATGCGTGAGCAAGTGGCTGCTTATACCAATGCAGGCTCGGCCGTTCCAGCGCGCTTCACCGAAGAGTCCATTCAGGCATATGTGAATGCGACCGACCGTGAAAAATATCCCTTGCCAAACACCTGGTTTGAAACATTGTTACGGACTGCGCCCCAGCACAATCATGCCTTGTCGATCGCAGGCGGGACCGAAGCATTGCGCACGCGGTTGAGCGTTCGTTACCAGGACCAGCAAGGTGTTATCAAGAATTTTGGTAACAAAATTGGCGAATTCAGGCTGAATACGGATTACGATGTTTCCAAAAGGATCCGCGTTAGCGCGGACATTAACTACCGCTCGACGAGCACCGAAAACCCGACCACGAACACAGATGCCTCAACCGGCCAGGTGACTGCACCCCTTAACAACTTCTTTCACGGATCACTTTGGGCAGTCCCCAAATACCCTGACGGCACTTACGGGCTGAGCACGCAAGGAAACAACCCGCTGATGTTCATCGAGATAGGAGGACAATCGAAGCAAAAAACGGATTATCTGGCGGGTTATATCAAAGGTGAATTTGAGATTGCGGAAGGACTTACTTTTTCAACCCAGATCGCCGGTCGCGGACTTTACACGCAGCAGAAAAATTACACAAACTCGTACGTTAACAGGGACAAAATTACCAACATTACCAAGACCATTGCCAATAATAGTCTGTACGAAATCCGCAATACGCTTCGTGAATATACGATCAATAACTTGCTGACCTACGAAAAGACCTTTGGAAACCATAACCTGAAAGCGCTGGTGGGTTATTCGCAAATCGGCAACACGCAAACATTCCTGTCAGCTTACCGGGAACGCTTTTATAACAATGGCATCGGTTCTATCGGCCAGGGTGCCAATGATGGGACGAAAACGAACACCGGACGAGATGCCGAATATGGTTTGAGATCATTCTTTGGCAGGGTCAATTACGATTATGATGGCAAATATCTGCTGGAAGTGAATGGTCGCTATGACGGATCTTCCAAGTTTACCGGTGCCAAACAATACAGCTTTTTCCCCTCATTTTCGGCAGGATGGCGGATCTCGAAAGAGAAATTCTGGCAAGGACTTGAAAGCACCATTAATGATCTGAAATTCAGAGGATCGTGGGGAATTACAGGAAACCAGTCGGTTGATTTGTACAGCTATTACGCTGCACTTACGGCCAATGGTTACAGCTTTGGCGGGTTGCCTGTACAGGGTTATCGCCAGAATACTTTGGCCAACACAAACCTGGGCTGGGAATCGACCACCCAGCTGGATATCGGTTTGGACGCCGCTTTCTTCCAAAGAAAATTAAATCTGACAGTTGATTACTACAACAAAGAAACCGACGACATTCTGCTTAACCTCGACATTCCGGCGACCATTGGTTTAACAGCACCACCACAAAACGCAGGGTCGGTTCAAAACAAAGGCTGGGAATTTAGTTTGAACTATCGCGGAACGCCTACGGCTGGCGGTTTCCGGTATAATGTCGGTGGAAATTTGAGCATTAACGAAAACCTGGTTACGGACCTGAAAGGAACCGGCCCTTACCTGACCGGTTCGGACATTGACCCGCGTTACATTATCAAAAAAGGTTTGCCGATCAACACGCTCTGGGGTTATAAAACCGACGGGTTGTTCCAGACACAACAGGAAATTACTGAATACAAAGCCACTTATGCGGCCAACACCAAGCCGGGCGACGTGAAATATGTTGACCTGAATGGCGACGGAAAGATCGATGCCAATGATATGACGGCCATCGGAAATTCATTCCCGAAATACACGTTCGGTTTGAATGCTGACTTTTCTTACAAGAATTTCGACCTGAACATTCTTTTCCAGGGCGCGGCAAAAGTGGATTCCCGCTTGGCGGGTGCATTGGCTGAAATGGGAAATCAGGAAGGTTTCACGCATGAAATCTACACCGACAATTACTGGACGCCTGAGCGCACCGACGCGCGTTTCCCTCGTCCGGTTAAATTTGACCTGAGAAATGTGGCCACTTCCGATCGCCTGGTTTTGAATGGTTCTTACCTGCGACTGAAAAACGTGCAGCTGGCATACAATGTACCATCGGTGGTGTCTCAAAAAATCCGTTTGAGCAAGATCCGGGTTTATGTTTCGGCCACCAATGTTTTCACCATTTCCAAACTGAATGAGTGGAACCTGGATCCGGAAGCGCCATCGGGCCGTGCGGTTTATTTCCCGCAAACTGCCTTGTATACGGCAGGTTTAAACCTTCAATTCTGATCATTATTAGCATAGCTGAACTGAAAATTATGAAAGCGAATAAATTCAAATATATCATTAGCGGCATGGGCGCCATTGCGATCGCCATTTCATCCGGCCTGCTGGTTTCCTGCGATAATAATCTGCTCGAAACTTTCCCGAACGACCGGCTGTCGGTCGATGTTTTCTGGCAAACTGAAACCGATGCGAAGCTCGCTGTAAACTCTTTGTACACAGACCTCGACAGCACCAACATTATCAGCTGGGATGCATTAACCGAGATTGCGCATACGAACCAGAATTTTGACGTGCAGGCTTATGTGGAGCTGGGCACTTACGATGGCACGAGCTCTAAAATTTACAATGAGTGGAAACGCGCTTACCGCGGCATCCGGGCGACGTCCTACTTCTTGGAAAACGTTGACAAAGTGCCTTCCGGAAACACGGCGTTGATCAATCAGCTAAAAGGCGAAGCAAAGGTTTTGCGGGCTTACCAATACATTAAACTTGCCGGTTTATACGGCAATGTTCCGCTTGTGACAACGTCCGTAACAATTGATGAATCAAGAACTTTGCAAAATAAACCTGTTGCTGAAATCTGGGATTTTGTTGACAAAGAACTGAACGAAGCCGCTGCGTTATTGCCAGCCACTTACCCGGCTTCGGACGCTGGACGGGTAACCAAAGGCGCAGCACTGGGACTTGCTGCGAGAGCGAATTTGTATGCAGGCCGTTACGAAAAGGCCGCCGCGGAAGCGGATCTGGTGATCAAATCGGGCGTTTACGAATTGTACAGTTCTTATGAAAAACTCTTCACTTACGCTGCCGAGAATAATAAGGAAGTGTTGCTTGACAGGCAATTCATCAAAGACAATTATCCGATCAATGTGTTCCCGCTTCTGGCGCCTTACAGCCAAAAAAACAGTCAGAGCACTTACGTTCCTACCAAAGCGCTTGTGGATTTTTATGAAACCACCGCCGGAAAACAAATTAACGACCCCACCAGCGGTTATAATCCTGCAACGCCCTACGTAAACCGCGACCCGCGTTTGAAGTTTTCAGTTTTCCTGGACGGGGACATCCTGCCCAGTGGAATTGCTTTCAAACCCGCGCCTAACAGCGGAACGGCAGACGCGATCGGCAGCACTTACATTGCTTCCACAACCGGATTCAACATTAAAAAGTACGTTCTCGCAGATGACTTCGCGAACCCCGTCAATAGCGGTATTAACATTATCCTGCTGCGTTATGCGGAAGTTTTACTGACCTATGCGGAAGCAAAAATTGAATTGGGACAAATTGATGCGAGTGTTCTGGCTGCCATTAACCTCGTAAGAAATGGCCGGAGCGACGTAAAACAGCCTGCCGTAAAAAGCGCTTCGCAAGCGGAACTGAGATCGCTGGTCCGCCGCGAAAGAACTGTTGAGCTGGCATTTGAAGGACAGCATTTGTTTGACATACGCCGTTGGAAAACAGCTGAGTTGGTGATGCCCGGCCGTGTTTTTGGCATCACTTATAAGGATGCCAACGGTGCCTTGAAAACGGTGGAAGTGGTTGCCGTGAACAAAACATTTGATGTCAGCCGTCATTATTTATGGCCGATTCCACAAAAAGAGCGAGATTTAAATCCATCATTAACCCAAAACCCAGGCTGGTAATATGTTTTTCAGTAAAAAAATAAGGTTCATCATTTTACCCTTTCTTGGTTTAGGCCTGGCAGCATTCCTGGTTGCTATGGCTCCTGAACCGGCTGCCAAAACGCCCAACATTGTCCTGTTTTTTATCGACGATCTTGGTTACGGCGATCTGACGGTGACCGGTGCATTGGGATACAAAACACCCAATATCGACAAGCTGGCTGCGGAAGGAACGCGTTTCACCAATTTCATGGCTGCCCAGGCTGTTTGCAGTGCTTCCCGTGCTGCTTTGCTGACGGGCTGCTATCCTAATCGGGTGGGCGTTTTCGGTGCATTCGGGCCTAAGCAGGGACTCGGGCTGCATCCGCAGGAGGAAACAATCGCCGAATTGCTGAAAGCGAATGGTTATGCAACCGGGATTTTCGGTAAATGGCATTTGGGTAGCGATTCGATCTTCCTGCCCAAACAACAGGGTTTCGACGAATATTATGGCGTCCCCTACTCGCACGATATGTGGCCGCTGCATCCATGGCAAAAGCAGGCACAATATCCGCCGCTTTTCTGGATCGACGGCAATAAACAAGTGAAGGAGATCAAAGACCTGAACGACGCGAGTGCCCTAACACCCACCATTACGGAAAAAGCCGTTTCCTTTATCAAGCGCAATAAAAAGAAGCCTTTTTTCCTTTATGTGCCGCACCCGATGCCACACGTTCCGCTGGCTGCGAGCGCCAATTTCAAGGGCAAGAGCGAGCGTGGCATTTTCGGCGACGTGCTTACGGAGCTGGATTGGTCCGTCGGGCAGATTATGAAAGAGCTGAAAGACCAGGGACTGGATGATAACACGATCGTTATTTTTACCAGCGACAATGGTCCCTGGCTCAATTACGGAGATCATGCGGGTTCAGCAGGCGGTTTCCGCGAAGGAAAAGGAACATCCTATGAAGGCGGCCAGCGTGTGGCTGCCATGATCCGCTGGCCGGGCGTCGTGCCTGCTGGAAGGGTTTCCAACAAGTTGTTGTCCAACATTGATATTCTGCCCACACTCGTCAAACTGACCGGTGCCAAACTGCCCAAGGAAAAGATAGACGGCATTGAATTCGCCGATCTGCTGAAAGGGGATGACAGCAAAAAGCCTCGTGAAAATTTCCTTTATTACTATCGGAAAAATAGCCTGGAAGCCGTTCGGAAGGATAACTGGAAACTGGTTTTCGCACACCCGGGACGCACTTATGAAGGCTCATTACCCGGAAAGGACGGCCAGCCCGGACCTGCCCCTGAAGATCACGCGATCCCGCTTGCGCTTTACGATCTCACGCGCGATCCGGGCGAGCGCTATGACGTGTATTCGCAATATCCGGAGATCGTTGCCGAACTGGAAAAAATCGCAGAAGCAGCACGCGAAGATCTGGGAGATGATTTGCAGAAACGTCCAGGAAAGAATGCCAGGGCGCTTGGCAAAGTCGAAAAGTAAAAGCTGTTTTGCAATCCGGTGAGCCAGTTGGTTTACCGGATTGTATTTTCTAAAACAATGACAGACGGCCCGTACGTCATCCATTTCTGGCCCAGACCCGTCTTATCACCCAGTGGCAGAAAATGTACGAACGAACCTAAAACGAGATCTATATCGCCGTCTGCATCCATATCGCCCGCGTCCATAACCATCCATCTGCCTTTTGATGCTTCCGGAAATGAGAAATCTTCAAATTTCAGGTTCCCCTTATTTTTTAGGTAAATAAAGCTCTCGCCGGGATAACGCAAATAATCCGGAAAAAAGGAAATCGCGGCAATGTCCAAATCCCCGTCCAGATCATAATCACGCACCATTGCTTTATAAGCTCCATTCATTTGGTAAAAATAAGATTGCCGGAAATTTGATTTACCATCATTCAGAAAGATGTATATGCCATGATAATTCTTTAAAATGGGCGTTTTGTCCGCATTGTCGCCACATACATAGAGAATATCGTCAAAACCATCTTTATTGAAATCCGCCAGTTCCATATACTGCGAACCATTCAGCGGCATGAAGGATAGCAAACGCTTTTCCTCAAATTTGCCAGCACCCTGATTGATATACAGAAAAACACCTTCGTCTGCCTGCGCCATCAGCACGTAAATGTCCATTAACCCGTCCTGGTTGGCGTCCTTAATGATTGCCGTGATCGCGCCGGGTTTTTCACGCAGGGGCCGTTTCTCATAGCCCCCTCTCCCATTGTTTTCATACCACGAAAGTTCCCCGGTTTCATTGCCAAATTCACAGGCGACAATGTCTTCGAAACCATCCTTGTTCAAGTCGCCGTAAGCCATCGAAACGGGTCTTTGCAAATTTGCGACTGCAACATTCCCGGATTTAAAACCTTTTCCCGAGTTATTTTTGACAAGCCGTTGCAGCGCACCATCGCGTGCTTCCGTGGGAAAAATCCCATTGCCGATCATGGTCAGGTATAATTCCTCCCCTTTTTCATAAAAATCAATAGGCGTTGATTCCAGGCGCATACTGTAATTTTCGCTGAGATCGGGTTTCAGGAATGTGAGTACATTGCTTTTGCCTTTCGCATCACTATATACGATGCCGCGTTTATCGGACAGGATTTTCACCATGGAAGTCATGGCGGGGCGGTGGGAGAAGGACGTTTCCCGATATTTGAAATGTTTCAGACCCATCCGGATTTTACTCTTGCGGATTGGCGCAGCAAACGAATCCGGTGCAGCGTCCATAAAATATCGCTCTAACTTCTCCCAGTCTGCTTTCGCCAGGATCGGGCCCATCCGCTCATGCATGTCGGGAAGCACTTTTTTCCAATTTGATTTCCCCAACAGTTGCGGCGGAACAAAAGTGTGACAACGGCTGCAATGTGTTGCTGCCAACTCCCTGCCCGACTGTCCTGAAACGGCCGGCTCCTTTATTTCAGCTGTATTATTTTGCTTTTTGGCATTACAGGAGATCAGTAAGAACAGCAAAATATATAGCAGCAAATGTTGTCTCATATAGGCCAGTTGCAAGGTCAGGTTTCGTGATTGTAAACCTAATAAACAATGTCCGTAATGTCGTCACGCGCTGTTGCAAAGTGAATATTAGAAAACTATTAGAGTTTGTGCGAAACGGCCTTTCGAGTTGATTTTGCGCACGGTAATTTGTTATTTTAGATTAATCTAAAAATTGTTGCATGGAGTTATATTATTCTTTTTCTGCCTTAATCGTCCTTTCTGCCATATTTTCGTATATAAATTCACGATTTTTAAAACTACCGCCTTCTATCGGCGTTATGGTCATTGCCCTGCTCGTTTCGCTGGGTTTGATTGCTACGGATACAATTTTCCCAAAGATATTTTTGCGGATCACGACGCTGATCGGCAGTGTGGACCTCACCGAAATCCTGATGGGCGCCATGCTTAATTTCCTGCTGTTTGCCGGCGCTATCCACATTCACCTTGAAGATCTGCGTGAACAGCGGCTTCCGATCATTATCTTTTCGACGGTCAGCGTGCTGATGTCGACATTTATCATAGGCTTTTTGGTTTATTATCTGCTGCCGTTGACCGGCCTGCATATCCCGCTGATCCAGTGTCTTGTTTTCGGGGCACTGATCTCCCCTACTGATCCTATCGCGGTTTTAGGAATTTTGAAACAGGCGGGTGTTCCCAAATCTATCGAGACTAAAATTGCGGGTGAATCGCTTTTTAATGATGGGATGGCAGTCGTGATTTTTATCCTTATGCTCGCACTCGCAAGAGGGGAAGAAGTCAACACTACATTCGGCGGGATAACGATGCTCTTTGTGAAGGAAGCTTTGGGCGGAATTGCACTTGGACTGGCACTCGGATTTGTGGGATCCAAAATGATTTACAAGGTGGACGGTTATAATGTGCATGTTTTAATCACGCTCGCGATCGTGATGGGAGGACATTTGGCGGCGCAGGCATTGCACATGTCGGGCCCGCTCGCCATGGTTGCAGCCGGACTTGTGGTCGGTAATTATGGCAAAAATCCAGGTGCGGTTTCCGATATGGAACGTGATTACATTGATAAATTCTGGGAGCTTATCGATGAGATCCTGAATGCAATTTTATTCCTAATTATCGGCTTTGAATTGTTGCTGATCCCCGATTTAAAAAGATTCATGTCGGCAGGAATGATCGCCATTGTGGTGGTCTTGCTCGCGCGTTTTATCTCCATTTATCTGCCCGTTAAGTTAATTCCGTTCAGAAATAAGTTTGGAAAAAAATCGATTGCGATCCTGGTGTGGGGAGGTTTGCGGGGAGGTGTTTCGATAGCTCTGGCGCTGTCGATTGACAAAGATCTGAACAAAGATATTTTCCTCGCCATAACTTACTTCGTTGTGCTGTTTTCGATTATTGTTCAGGGACTTACCGTTGGGAAGCTGACCAAGCGCTTTCCCGAGGAAAAGATTTAAGCAATGCGTATCCGCTCATCGCATATCATTAAAATCAATTAAATATTAGGGGAATCCCCTAGTTAAGTGTCTAGTTTAAAAAGCCATGTCATATTTAAAAATTGTCGATATGAATCCATTAATTGACCCGTCCATTCAACACAAAAACTATTTTGAAGATGTATTTATTCAGGAAGAAGATTTAGAGCATCGCGTCTGGATTAATTGCGAATTTGTACGGTGCAATTTTCAGGGCAGCGACTTAACAGGGAATAACTTCATCGAATGTCGCTTCATCGATTGTGATTTTTCTCAAACCAGAATTAATGACGCCGGTTTTCGCGATGTTGTATTTTCAAACTGCAAAATAAATGACGTTGACTTTTCAGTTTGTAATGCCTTCATTTTCTCATTTTCGTTTGATCAATGCGTGCTGGATAATGCCAATTTTTTCAACACTAATTTAAATAAAACAACATTCAAGAACTGTTCCCTGCTCAACACCAACTTCGAAGAATCGGATTTAACAGAAGCGGTTTTTGAAAACTGCGACTTGCACGGAGCCCGTTTCATTGATTCTATTCTCGAAAAAACCGATTTCAGAACGGCTCATAATTTTAACATTGATCCCACATTGAACCGGCTTAAAAAATCCAAATTTTCCGGATCCAATTTAACCGGATTGCTTCAAAGATATAAACTCGATATCGACAATAATTAGTAAATTCTCCTCAGACTATCCGTAATGAAAACATGGGGCCGGGCTTATAAAAATCATTATGATTCCGGCCCCATTATTTTATTTAAACCCGAATATCAACGGGAAAACAAACGTAACGATAATGGTCCAGACGAAATAAACGGGCAAATAAGAGCCTATTGTTTTTCCGACTTCCATAATATCCTTTTTCCTGGTCATCACTTTATAAATCTGTATGGCTACCAGCAGCAAGTTGATCAGGATGAGCGTATTGCTGCCCAACACCGCAGCCCTGTTCGGTGTAATCCCCCATTCCGAGATCCTGAACAGAATGGCCGAAAGGGCAATGCCATTTACCGCAATAGTCACAACGGATAGCAGGAAAATCACCCAAACTTCGGCTTGTCCTCTGCTCGTCTTTGTCGTTTCTGCAACGGAAAAGAAAATGATCGCCATCACTCCGATCAGCAATGCATTGAAAAGCAAAAGGAATTCGCGGTCGTTATAAGGATCTTTTCCCGAATAAATCATCGCAACCAGGTAAATAACCAGCATTACCAACACCAGCGGACTGAATATTTTGGCAATAACCGGGGAAACTTTGCCTACCAACTGTGGATTGGTCTGTGTAAGATAAGTGCCAACAATGGGTGCAGCCGCAAGGCCAAAAACACCGATATTCTGAAAATAAAATTCATCTATTTTAATGCCGATCAACAGAAAAAGATTGATCGTTATGGCCGTTAGAATGCCTCCTGCGATGAGGATAAGCCCTGTCATGACGACCAGATCACCATTATATTTCAGAAATCCAAGTCGCTTTTCACTAAGGTTACTCCGGTCACCGACAAACGCAAAGCCTAATAAAGACCAGAGAAACAAAGCCAAATGAATACATGCCAGCACCAAAGTGTCGCTTGTTTGCACGTCGGGTAAAAGGTTAATGTAAATCAAACCAGCCAATGTTGCGCCCGCTAAAACCAGGATATTCCTTTTGTGCATTTTATTTTTCCAAAAGAAAAAGGCCATCAGGGCTGGAAAGACGACGAAACCAATGTTGCGCGGATAGAAAAAATCCTCATTGATCTGAAACATGGACGGGATTTTTGCAATAAAGCCCGAAATGAGCGAAGCCACAATGACAAATGTCAGTTCCTTGCTGCTACCCCAGGAAATTTCCTCCCCGGCGAAATTGAGCCGTTCGTTCCAGAAGTTGGCCAGGACATTGTCCTGCAATTCCGGATATAAAGTTTTGAACGCACGCTTGAAGCTCGGTTTGTCTGTCCGGTAGAGCTTTTCAAGCTGACCGGGGTTGTCGAGATTTAACAGGATTTGATCTTTCATAAAACAATGGCATGATTAAAGTCGGATACCTAAAAGTACTTTGCGATACAAAGTAAATGATAAAAAAATAGATATTCCAAACCGAACCCAGATTTTTTTATAATTTAAATAACGCGGTTTCTTTTTGCTAAAATTTTGGCATAGTGTTTTTGTATGCACATATTGATCCTTTCTCTTGGATCATATGCTTGACTAAGGGTCAATTACTATTTTGCTTTTTAAAACCGCAATACATGGCAGGCCGGGCTAACGCATTTGATACTGACAACACCCTAGAAATACAACGTCTCAATCTTGCTCTGGAATCCGCAGGAATAGGAACCTGGGAACTCGACTTTCCAACCGGGCAAATCCGTTTATGCCGACGTACAAAGAATCTTTTTAAACTCAGCGGCAATGATATCATTGATTTGGAAGTCCTTCTGGACCGGATCAATCCTGATGACAGCAGTAAGTTGACCAAAGAAATTGCCGATACATTAAACCAGGTTTCCCAGCGTTCTTTTTCTCTGAAACTCCGCACGCTTGAAACGGGCACTGAAACGAGTCGCTATGTGCTTTGTAAAGGCCAGTCGCACGTAACTACCACCAACATTAAGCGGCTGCTGGGCAGCTTTATTGACATTACGGAAGAGGAAGGCAATGTTTCCGCACAACTGCTGGCAAAAAAGTCATTAGAGGAAAGCGAGGCTAAATTGAGGACAGTTATCGAGTCTGCGCCGGCAGCGATCGGGCTTTTCGTTGGACGTGACCTGGTTGTGGAAATGCCCAATCAGGCGTTCATCGATATCGTGGGAAAAGGTCCCGACATTGTGGGCTTGCCGCTCCGAGAGGTGATGCCGGAATTGCAAAACCAGGCATTTTTAAAAATTCTGGACGACGTTTATACAACTGGGGTCACATTCCAAAGCTTTGGAACGCAGGTAGATATCGTACAGCAGGGAGTGATGACGCACAATAAATATGACATCACATACTCACCTGTTTACGACAATGAAGGAAATGTATATGCAATACTGGACATTGCCATTGATGTCACAGAGCGGGTTAATATTGAACAGAAAATAAAGCAAAGCCAGATGCAGTTGCTGGAACTGTTTGAACAATCGCCTGTGGGCATTGCCATCATCCATAAAGACAAGCTGACTTTCACGATGGCAAACCAGTTTTACGCAAAGCTGGTGGGAAAGCAGCAGCAGCAGATTGTCGGCAAACCCTTGGTGGAGGCTATTCCCGAAATTGCGGGCCAGGGTTTCGAGCAGCTCTTGCAGGATGTTATAGATACGGGTGTGCCGTATGTTGCCAAGGAGCAGGCCGTTGATATCGAATTTGACGGCGTGTTACAAACCATTTATGTGGATTTAGCCTATCAGCCGCAAAGGGATTCTGCGGGCAACATTACAGGCGTTTTTGTGGTAGCAACCGACCTTACTTCGCAAGTGTTAAGCAGAAAGAAGCTGGAAGAAACCGAAACTTTTCTACGGGGTGCGATTGAGCTTGCGGAGCTCGGCACCTACTCCATTGATCTTGAAACCGGCATGCTCGACTATTCCGATCGGTTGAAACAATGGTTTGGCGTGGAAAAAGAGGATCAGATTACATTTGAAAAGGTTTACGCCGCTATTTCCGGGGACGATTTGCCAGCTGTCGTTGCGGCGGTGAACCGCGCAATAGCACCAGGCTCGGACGGAATATATAATATGGAATACAAGATGGATGCCGGGAAAACCGGGGCTGCCAGGGTTCTTCACGCGCAGGGCAAGGTGCTTACGGACGAAAACGGCAAACCACATACGATGATCGGCACTGCCCGGGATGTGACCATTCAGCGGAAAATCAAGGTTGCACTGGAATCCCAGGTGCAGCAGCGCACGGAACAACTGGAAGCTATGAATGAAGAGCTAGCGGCCTTGAATGAGGAATATGTAGCAACCAATGAAGAGTTATCCGACTCCAATAACCTGCTGCAGCAGTCTAATGTTAACCTTCAGCAATTTGCCTATGTGGCGTCACATGACTTGCAGGAGCCGCTGCGTAAGATCCAATCCTTTTCCGATTTGCTTGCCAAACGATATGCAGCCAACCTGGGCGAGGGCATTAATTACCTGCATCGGATGCAGAATTCCGCCAAACGCATGTCTGACCTGATCGAAGATCTGCTGTCGTTTTCCCGGATAACGGAACATAAGGATGTCATTGAACCTGTATCGCTCAGCAGGGTTGTTTACGAGGTTTTAAATGATCTTGAATTGCTGATAACGGAAACGTCCGCGGTGATCACGACCGAACAACTTCCTGAAATACACGGAGATAAAATGCAGTTGAACCAGCTTTTCCAGAATTTGATCAGCAACGCACTCAAATTCAGAAAACCTGAACTGGCTCCGGTCATTCACATTACCGGTAAAATTATCACGAGCGCAGAACTCCCTTCTTCTGCGAAGGTAATCCGTAGCGCATATATGTATCATCAGATAGATGTGTCGGACAATGGAATCGGTTTCGACCAGCAGTACGCTGACAGGATTTTTCAACTATTCCAACGGCTTCATGGCAGAAGCCAGTATTCGGGAACGGGTATTGGCCTCGCTATTTGTGAGCGTGTTGCAGCCAATCATGGCGGCGCTATCACGGTTACCAGCAACCCGGGAGAAGGTGCAACATTCAGCATCTATCTGCCCGCGCAATAAGTGCGGGGCACAGTTATTATAATCAACGACTACTTTCAGGAATCAACAAAACTAAAAATTGAAAGAATATGGATGCGGAGCAAAAAACGAATGTGATTGAGATCGAGCGGAGTTTTGATGTAGATGTGGAAACGCTCTTCAAGGCCTGGACAGAGGCAGAACAATTAAAACAATGGTGGCATCCTATGGGAGATACACTCGTTGATGTAAAAAATGAGCTCAAAGAAGGTGGCGCGGTGGAATACCATGTGGGCGAATCGGGATTGCAGATTACCGGCTCTTACACCGAGGTGGTCCCCAATGAAAAGCTGGTGTACTCGTGGGTGTGGAATATGAGCGATGAGGGTTCGGAAAGTGGCTACACATTGCACATTACGTTTTCCTCGGAAGGCGAAGGAAGCAAATTAAAGGTGTTGCAAGAAGGATTTTCAGGCCCTGAATTTTTAAAACCGCATGAAGAAGGCTGGGAAAAAGGCCTGAACGATTTGAGTTCCTATTTAACTTCCGGTTCCACAGAAGGCGGAAGCTCGCAAGACACAGGCGCATCAAATCAGGACGCGACGGAACAGGATAATGTTAAAAGTGATGAAAATATGACCGACCGCTCTGGCGGATATAACGAAGCACCCGAACAAGTGAAAGTCGGTGGTGGCTGACAGGAAAGAGTTGCTATGTTTTTGGCGGGGATTTGGGTAAGTGTGTCAGTTTTTTAACAACAGGCTCGCGTCTGGAATGGAGGGCATGGAATTTTTGCTATCTATATTATACTTAAAAAAACAGACTATATGAGTACTGAAAAAGCCATTTTGGCAGGTGGTTGCTTTTGGGGAGTAGAAGAACTTTTCAGACATCAACCGGGTGTCATCTCAACGGTGGTTGGTTACACCGGCGGCGATGTTCCCAATGCTACATACCGAAACCACGGAACGCATGCGGAAGGAATTGAGATCGTTTTCGATCCTTCACAACTTACTTACCGGGGTTTACTTGAATATTTCTTCCAGATCCACGATCCAACAACACGCAACAGGCAGGGAAATGACATCGGGACTTCTTATCGTTCCGCCATTTTTTATCTGGACGAAAGCCAGCGTGAAGTAGCTGAAACATTAATCGCGGAAATGGAAACTTCGGGCATATGGCCGGGAAAAATTGTTACGGAAGTTGTCCCTGCGGGTGATTTCTGGAATGCGGAAGCCGAGCATCAGGACTATTTGCAAAAACACCCCGGCGGATACACCTGCCACTTTGAACGACCAAGCTGGAAATTGAATTAATAAAGAGGAACTTCGAAGCAAAAAATAAACACGTCGATTAAATCGCCGTGTTTATTTTTTGTGCCTATAGAAGCAGGGGAAACTCAAATGGACAGGATCGGGCCATGTGAATCTTCATATTCCCCAACTTTTTGCATCACAAAGGCAGCTGCCAGTCCGCCTAATAAATACCACGCCACCGTCATCACCTTAGTTTCTGTGGTTTTGGTAACAGGTTTATCGCTTAATCCCAGCTTCTGCGTGAGCCCTACCGCACCCAGGCCTGCAAAAAGGCCATAACCGGCGCCGCGTAACAACAAGTTCTCTTTCGATCCCTTGCCTATCATGGCATAATACATGGTATTGCTTGCTATATCAGCTGCCAATGTTGTTCCAAAAAGCGCATTGCCCGTCGGAGCCGATGCGCCAACCGCATGCAGCGATTTTGTCAATGCTTCCTCACCGACTTTGTCGATACGGGGGGCTTTATGCGAAAATCTTTTCGCGGCTTCGTGAATGATATTCAGGACAATGGCGCCAGCCAACCCGCCTGCCAGACTTCTGATTTCAGGTTTCATGTTTCTAATGTAGATGTTTGATAAATGTTCATTAAAAACTGTTCCACAAGCTTCATGTTCTCAATTAATTATTGCTGTAACTGAAAATTGCTTATAAGGTCAATTAAAGAATGGCTTCCGGCAAAAAGACCTGCACGACAATCGAGATTTATGCTTTAATTAGGGCAAACAAAGGTAATTTACCGTCTATGCATACGCTTTTGCCATTTCTGCTTGCCATGATCGCAGCCATCGTGATGCTGAACATGTTGGCTAGCAAATTAAGGATCGCCTATCCTATCCTGCTGGTTGTGGCTGGTCTGCTGGTCAGTTTTGTCCCTGGATTACCCATGCTGCGGATCAATCCCGACCTGATTTTTTTTATTTTTCTCCCGCCGCTGCTTTTCGAAGCCTCGTGGACGATCTCGTTCAAGGAAATGAAAAAATGGTGGCGGATCATTGGCAGCTTTGCCTTCCTGGTGGTGTTTTTTACCGCGCTATCCGTGGCTATCGTGGCCAACCATTTTATACCCGGGTTCACCATTGCTTCCGGATTCCTATTGGGCGGAATCGTATCGCCGCCGGACGCCGTCAGCACGGGAGCTATTACGAAATTCGTAAAAATACCCAAGTCCACCGCAACCATCCTGGAAGGGGAAAGCCTGCTTAATGACGCTTCATCGCTGATCGTTTTCCGTTTTGCGCTGGTGGCCGTCGGCACGGGTCAGTTTATCTGGCAGGAAGCTGCATTGAGCTTTTTATGGATGGCCATAGGCGGCGCAGGGCTGGGTTTATTGCTCGCCTGGCTTTTTGTTCAGGCACATAAGCGCCTGCCGCTCGACGCGCAATCAGCCATTGCACTGACACTTATCGAGCCGTATTTTATGTATTGGATCGCGGAGCAGGTGCATTGCTCGGGCATACTCGCTGTGGTTTGCGGCGGCTTATACATGTCTGCCAGGCGGCTCATTTTTTTGGATAGCGCCAGCCGCATCCAGAGTTTCAGTGTCTGGGAAAGTTTTGTATTTATTCTAAACGGCGTGGTCTTCCTGATCATAGGCCTCGAATTGCCGGAGATTGTGGAAGGCTTGCGAAATGAAGGTATTTCACTGCGCATTGCTATCGGTTTTGGTGTGTTGGTAACGGGCGTGCTGATCGCCGCACGCATGATCAGCTCTTATGCAGCGTTACTGGCAACAATTATCTTCCGCCCCGGCGTAGTGCCGCGCGCCCGCAACAACAGAAGGCGCTGGCTTATGCCCCTGTTGCTCGGATGGACGGGAATGCGTGGCGTTGTGTCCCTTGCCGCAGCGCTTGCAATCCCTATCACATTAGACAACGGTGCTGCCTTCCCTCACAGGAACCTTATTTTGGTAATCACATTCGTAGCGATACTGTTAACACTTGTTGTACAGGGCCTTACATTACCCTATCTCATAAAACGGACGGAATTATTCGACGGATCCGCTGATGAAGAGCTGGAAGAATCCACCAGAAAAAAGATGAAACAAGGCTTGAAGCAACACGTTTACGAATTTCTGAAAACAAAGTATGATAATGACGTGATCGGTCACGCCGGTATGGAAAAATTTCTAAAACAATGGGAAGAACGCGCCAAGGCTTCTGACGACAGCTGGATGAATTATAAAACAAAAGTCATTTTTGTAGAAGTCCTGGAAATCCAAAGGCAATATCTTTCTGAATTAAACAAAGACCCGCTGATCGACGAAAATATCATTCGCCAACAACTCTATCAGATTGATCTGGAAGAAGAGCGGTTGAAGATTATTTGATTAGCAGCTATTTTGAATGGCGGAATCTGGTAACAAAACTGGCACAGCTAAACGTTGATTAGCTGTGCCCGTGGGATATCTGCAATTTTTTAGAAATTGTAAGTGATGTTGGCTAGCAAGGCGCGTGGCGTTTGGGGAGCGATCGTGGACCAGCCTTTGTAGTATTCCTTATTGAATGCGTTGTTGAGCTTAATGCCGATGCGATAGTTTTCGGCCTGATAAAACAGCGATGCGTTTGCTACTGTGTAAGCCGGAAGCATGAAATTTCCCGTTGAAACGTAATTGATCGCAAATCTTTCACTTGCGCCGTTTACGCCTGCCCCAATGCCGAACCCTTTCAATTTTCCGCCAGGCACCTCGTAGTTTGCCCAGGCATTGTAAAGGTGCTTCGAACCTGCGTCCAGCGGTCGCTTGTCCAGGATTTCGGTGTTATCCGACTTGGTTGTCTTGCTGTCGTTGTTGCTATATCCAGCCCTAATGTTCAGGCCATTGACCGGGTTGGCATTTAATTCGATTTCAAAACCCTTGCTGTAAATTTCCCCGCCCTGAATTTTGTTAAAAGGAGATGACGGATCTGTGATAACTTGATCTTTTACTTTGATATCATAATAACTGATAGTCGCATTCAGCTTGTTTTTAATGATATTGGTTTTAATACCAAATTCAATCTGATTCGCTTGCTCAGGCCTGAAAGTCTTGATGGTTTGCGGGCCGTCTTCCGGATTTCCAACCAGCGCTGGCGCTACGTTGGTGAACCCGTTTTGGTAATTGGCAAAAACAGAAACTTTGTCGGCAACAGGCTGATACAGGATCCCGAATTTGGGAGATAATGTTGTCTGGTTATAATCATCTTCCGAAGTGGTTACGCTTCCCACGTTATCAAAATGGTCCAGGCGGAGGCCTACCATTACGGATAAACTTTTAGTAAGATTCAGAACGTCAGATGCATAGGCACTGTATATATTGTATTTAGACTTCGCGTTAGACACCGGTTGCAACGCCAGCACAGCATCTACAGCGGCAGTGGAAAGCGGATAATCCCTCGTTTCAACTTTCGGTGTAAACGGATCATCACCATTAGCACCGCCCTCAGGCGTTACATTGCCATAGAAGGCATAACCCGTTCCGTTGCTTGTGGAAATAGCCGAGAAATAATCCAGGCCGATCACAACCCGGTTTCTCATAGCGCCCAAATTGAAATCACCAATGAAGTTTTGCTGGATATCGGACGTTCCGGTGTATTCATTTTGTTTATTCAAAAACCTTGAAAATGTATCATTCCCCAAAATTCCATAGTCGAACAAATAGGAATAATAACCTTTCGTCGAAGTAGCGCTTTTTGATATCAATGTTTGTGACTGCCACTCGTCGGAGAGTTTGTAATCCATCTCAACGCGGTAATTTTGCGTGGGATTTTGCAAGGTCAGATCATTGCTGGTAAATGAAAGCTTGTTATTATATCCCAGTTCTTTGAGGTTTTTAGACTGCGTGGGAGCGCTTCTGTTCAGGAAAAGGAACATCGGGTTGGTTTGCTCCGCCTGTGTGATTTCCCCGTAAAAAGAAAATGACAGATTATTATTCACCTTGTAAGATAGCGAAGGCGCTACAAAAAAAGACTTTCTGAAACCCGCATCCTGGAAGCTCCGTTCTGTGGCGTAGGACGTGTTGAGTCTGAAATAAAGGTTTTTTTCCTTGCTCAAAGCCGTGTTGAAGTCACCCGTAATCTGGTTCAGGCCGTAAGAGCCGGTCGTAAAAGAAAGCTCTCCGCCGGTCCCTACATATGGTTTTTTGGTAACTACATTAATAAGCCCGCCGTAAGAGCTGACCGCATTTCCGAATAATGTCGCCGACGGCCCTTTCAGGACTTCAATGCGTTCAATGTTCGCCGGGTTGATCGTGCCATTGGTAAGTCCGGGAAGGCCATTCACGAGTTTGGGCTGAACAGAAAATCCGCGAAGTGAAAAGTATCCTGCGCCATCTCCGCCGCGACCGGTTGATGTCCACAAATTTTCGACGCCGGTTGCATTTTTCAGGGCGTCATCAAAATTCGTAACGATCTGGGATTTCAACAAATAGTTGGTGATGGTGCTGTAAACCTGCGTGTTCTCGAAATCCCTTAGCGGCAATTTGGAAACATATGCCGTTTTGCTTCTCGAAAATTTATTCTCCCTTTCCCCTTCAATCACGACTTCCCGCAATATTTCATCACCGGCGTAAAGAACGATGGTTTTCAAATCCACCTCATTCTGCGAAATGGTGAAGGGCACTTCTTTTGTCTTAAATCCGACAGAAGATATCGACAAAATATAATTTCCGTCGGCTACATTAGCTATTTCAAAGAAACCCGTATCGTTGGTCTGCGTACCAATGCTGGTGTTTTTGATGAGAATATTTGCCCCGGGCAAACCAATTTTGGTGTTGTCCATGATCGTGCCGCTCAGTTTTCCTGTTTGCGCAAAACACTGGGACGACAAAAGCAGGGATATTACGATTGATAGAAGAACTTTCATTAAACTTATTTAGACAAATTACAAATAAATTGAGCTGCAAATGTATTTTGCCAGTGGAACACTTCCAAATGATTTTAGAAATTTAGTTAGGGATATACTTCACCGATTTCCGTTTTGCCCAGAATGTGCAGCCGGATTGCACATTCCAAACTTACTCCGTCTTTAAAGACTTAACGGGATCCAGCCGTGCAGCGCGGATTGCCTGATAGCTGACCGTTAACAGGGTGATGCTCAATGCTCCAAGCGCGGAAACTGCGAAAATCCACCAGGAAATTTCAGTGCGATATTTATACGAAAGCAGCCAGTTATTCAACAAATACCAGGCCAGCGGAATAGATACAATGCACGAAATGATCACCAGCAGCACAAAATCCTTAGACAAAAGCGCCCAAAGATTTGGCACCGACGCACCCAGCACTTTCCGGATCCCGATTTCCTTGGTGCGCTGCTCTGCTGTAAAGGAAGCTAACCCAAACAATCCAAGGCAACTGATCAAAATTGCCAGAACCGCAAACACGGCAGCCAGCCTGGCTATGCGCTCCTCAGTGGCAAACTTGACTGCAAATTGCTGATCGGCAAATGAGTAATCGAAAGGACTTCCGGGATTGAGTTTGAGAAAAACAGAAGTTATTTTTTCCAAAGATTCATGCGCAGAAAGGCTTGGATTGAGCTTAATATTGATCACATTGGCCCAGCCATAATTAACCATAAAAACCGCGGGCCGCACGAGCTCAAACGGGGATTCCATGAGCATATCTTTGATTACACCGACCACTGTAAACGGCTTTCCGTTCCATTTAACGGTTTTTCCGATAATGTCCGACGGTTTCTTGAAACTCATATATTTCAGGCATGCCTCATTCAGGACCATTCCCGAAGAGTCCGTTGAAAATGTCCTTGAAAAATCACGGCCGTCAATGAACTGCCAGCCGACAGTTTTGCCGTAATCATGGGTGACGCCAATGGTCGTGAAATTTTCCTTAAAATTGGGATCTTTACCCTCCCATTCAAAGCCGCCATTATTTGAGTTGGACTGCGTCGGCGCCGCGGAAGATGTCGACATTTCAACAATAGCCCCGGTTTCATGCAGACTGCTTCTGAGCACATTATACTGATTATAAAGCTCCGGCGTGTTAATGTTGACGGTGATCAGCCCGTTTCGATCAAAGCCGATGGGGCGGTTTTTAGCGTGCTGGATCTGGCGGTAAACAATTATTGTACCAATGATCAACGTCACAGAAACTGTGAATTGCAACACGACAAGCACTTTACGCGGAACCGCCGAATATCTACCCAGTGAAAATGTGCCTTTCAACACCTTAACAGGCTGAAAGGAAGACAAATACAATGCAGGATAGCTTCCGGAGATGATCCCGGTTATCAGACAAAACAAAATTCCAGCCAGCCAGAACATGGGATTGTCCCAAATAAAAGCGATTTGCTTGTCGGCGAGCGAATTAAAGGACGGAAGCAGCGCCACTACCAACAATATCGAGAGCAAAAATGCACACGCCACCACCAGCAGCGACTCGCTCAGGAACTGCCCGACAAGCTGCCCGCGCATGGAACCGATGGCTTTCCTTATTCCTACTTCTTTCGCCCGTTTTTCAGACCTTGCTGTGCTGAGGTTCATGAAGTTGATGGCTGCCAGCAGGAGCACAAAAATGCCGATAATGCCAAAAAGCCAGACATACTGAATGCGCGCATTAAGGTTACCAGACGAATCCCAGCCGGTATAAAGATGCCATTTCGCCATCGGCTGCAAGTAAACCGCCGGTTTCAGATAAGCAGTCTTCGGGGAATGTTTCAATTTGATGTCTCTTATCTTCCTTGAAATGGATTCAAAATCCGATTTTGGATTGATTTGCGCGAGGATCTGCCAGGAATTATTGTCCCACTCAGCATTATCGAGGGCCGTTTTCACCCAATCCTGCGTGGACACATAAAGGTCCCACGGAGCAATAAATGTCATATCCCTGAACTCGGTATTATAGGGCAAGTTTTCATAAACGCCAGTCACTTTCAGGTTCATACTGTTGTTTAGCTTAACAATCTTGCCGATTGGATTTTCAGTACCGAACAGGACCGTGGCAACGCCTTCTGACAACATGATCGAGTACGGGTCGTGCAAGCCAGCGCGCGTTCCCCGGAGCATTTTAAGCGAGAACATTTCGGGTGCTTCCGGGCTCATGTAAATGCCTTTTTTGGTAAACTTCTTATCCCCGTGAGCCACAATGTGATCGCCGGAAAAAGATGACATGACCACATATTTAAAATCGTCCGCGAAAACGGTCCGGAGCTCATTGCCGAGCGGCGCAGGCATGTATTCACCGTGATATGTGGTTCCTTCCACCTCTACGGTCTGCATTACTTTCGCTATCCGGTTGTAATTCTGATGGTATTTGTTGAACGAAAACTCATCGTAGATCCATAATCCGATCATCATGGCCACCGCCATTCCAGTCGCGAGTCCTCCGATATTGATTGCTGAATAGCCCTTGTTTTTGGTTAAATTTCTGATTGCTATTTTTAAATAGTTACGAATCATGGCCGGACTGGTTGAATTGGTTTTTGAATATTCCTGCGCCTTTTTGTTTCTGGCAAACGGGCGCATTAGCTTGATTACATTGCGTATATAACGGAACTTAGCATCACGCTCGCCGACGCTGACGACCCAGTGCTGATACATTTCCAGCAAATCCCCCTGAACTTCTTCCGAAGTGTTGGGATCTGCAAAACGGGCAAGAAGCTTGGTTGCCCAATGTGGCGGAGAAGTCTTTTTCATTCACCTTGAAATGTTCTCTTTATAAACTCCTTTTGATTTACTCCGATTATGTCGATAAAATACTGTACCAAGCATGGAAAAACCAAATAATCAATTGATTATAAATACGTTACCAATAATATAGAAACAAAAAAACTGTTCAGATCTGAACAGTTTTATAGAATCGTCCGGTCTCCATGCCTGACTAAAAAAGGCAACCAGCCTTGTTGCTGATTGCCTCCCTATTCTTGTGTTCGCTTCTTTTTGTTGAATACTGCATCGAAATCGAATGCTGCAGAAACGCCAATTCCCCTGAACGATTGGTTATACCAGATTTAATCGCTGGTCCTGCACGTAGCCCTTCCATGCGGGAGCGCAGGAATTGTAGCATTCAAATTCCGGGACCAGGCCGACATGCGTAAACACAACTTTTGTTTTTCCGCCTTCTGGAAAAAGCTCGAAAATGATTCTGGTCCCCTGCCATTCATTGGTGTTTTCTACAAAAGTGAGATTGCTTTCAGTAACGAGCCAGACAACCTTCCTATCCTTCTCCAGCTCCACCAACTTCTGCTTGCTGTAATGCATCCCGCCGCCTGCCAGAAAGCTAAATTCATCACTGATTTTTTCTGAGCTGCCTTCAAATGACTCTCCGTATAAACCGGACCACCAACCTCGAACATTCAGGATGGCATTATACACTTCGGCCGGCGTTTGGTCTACAATAATACTTGTTGTGAAATCGTGGTTTTTCATGGCTTTTATTTTTATTCTTTTGATTCCATTCCGATTTGTTCGTGGCTCGTTATTTCGGTTCCTTTATTTGGCGCTCCTGTCCCGGCTTCAATGAGCGGCAGCAGGCTGTTGGTAAGGTAACCACTCCATGCATTATTACAAATTTCATAGCATTCATATTCGGGCACCAGCCCTTGATGCGTGAACCGCACCTGTGTTTGGCTGCCTTCTTTTGAAATGTCGAAAACCACTTTGGTGCCGATCCATTCGCTTTTGTCTTTGGTAAAATTGAAATAATTGTCGGTAACGAGCCAGGCCACTTTTTTGTCCGGGATAAGTTCAATAACCTTCATTTCGCACCGGTGCAGATCCTGGTAATGATAGCTCCATTCTCCATTGACCTCATCCGTGGTGCCGACGATTTCCTCAGACCACCAGGCACGGGGATTAATAATGGCATTGTAAGCTTGGCTGGCCGATTTGTCTACCAGAAAAGTGGTCGTGAAATCTTGATTTTCCATTTTTTCAAAAGTTAAGTGATTGATAAATCTTGCAAAAGGACTTCTCTTTGTTCCCTAATAATAAATGCAAAGCTATTGTCGTAAATCCACTTTGTCAGAGGGGGATAAAGACATTATGACGGGTTGATTAAGACAACTTGAATGGCTAACATTGTGTAAAAAATCCAATGAAGCACATTGCTATTATCGCACCGGACGGCCAAAGCAACTTATCGAGCGTTGCTTGCATTGTGGGTTCCTACGAAATATTCTCGGAAGCTAATGCTTACTGGGCAAAAAACGGCCACAACCCTAAGTACGAGATTCAGATCGTAGGTGTTTCTGATCGCGCCGAATTTAGCAAAGGGCTGGTCAGTATTAAGCCGCATACGCATATTAGTGAGCTTAAAAAAACGGATCTTATCATTATCCCTTCCCTGGCCCGCGATTTCGAGCGTGCGCTGGCGGGTAATATTGCTATGGTGGACTGGATGTCGGAGCAATATAAGAATGGGGCAGAGCTTGCGTCTATGTGTACGGGAGCATTTATGCTCGCTTCGGCGGGTTTGCTTAACGGCAGGACCTGTTCTACACATTGGTCTGCCGTAAATACATTCAGTGTTTTGTTCCCTCATGTAAAATTGCAGTCACACCGGACGATAACGGACGAAGCTGGAATTTACACCAATGGAGGCGCATACTCCTTTTTGAACCTGCTGGTTCACCTGATCGAGAAATTCTACGACCGGCCAACAGCCATTTACTGCTCAAAGCTCTTCCAGATTGACATTGACAGAGAGTTTCAATCCATTTTCACCATTTTCAGCGGGCAAAAACTCCACGACGATCAGGAGATCAAGCAGGCACAGCAATACATTGAAAGTAAGATTGATGAGAAAATATCGGTAGATCAACTCTCATCCAAATTTTCAATCGGCCGGCGAAATTTTGACCGCAGGTTCTTAAAAGCCACTGGTAACACCCCTTTGGAATATGCACAACGGGTAAAAATCGAAGTTGCCAAACGGTCGTTTGAAAATTCCCGGAAAACCATCAATGAAGTCATGTATGAAATAGGCTACTCCGACTTGAAAGCGTTCAGGGAAGTGTTCCGGAAAATCACGGGCATGTCCCCGCTGGAATACCGCGAACGTTATCATAAAAGTTTGGCTTAGGAATCCGGCGGACCGCTCGGTTTTAGCAACAGGAATGCTTACATCAGGAAGTTGAACCCGATCCGGCCAAATGCATAGATTTTTTGCGTATTGAACAAGTCGCCCGGTGTACCCGTTCTTTCGGGGTTAATTGCGCGGCCGTTGAACTCCTTGCTATTGAAATTCACATTGCAAAATACCATTGTTTTTATCGACCGGAAACCACAGAAAAGGTCGGTATAAATCATATTGCGGTTGATGATGCTCTTACCCAGCGTCCACTTGGAAAGCGATTCGTCTGATGTTCCGTCGTTGTCAAACTCGCGCGTCCTGAACCATCCAAATCCTTCCATCATGCTGTTGTGGACAATGTAACGATATTTGACTTCGCAGGAGAAGATGAAATTAAAGATCCTCCCCGGGCGGTTTTTCACCATTTGCGTCCCGCTACGCTCCTTAAAGTTCAAGTTACTAAATCCAAGTCCGGCACCCGCATAGGTAGCTTGCTGACCTACCCGCCCTTCTATGGAGCTGTAAATATTGATCCAGTCTTTCAAATTCTGCCTCCCCTGATAGCCTTTGATTCTCTCAGTGTGTCTGAAAACATCATTTTCTTTGGATAACAGCATAATTTCCATGGCCTGGCTCATGTTGATCGTCAGCCGTCCCCCATTGGCGATCTGCTTGTCCCAGCCGATAGGCGCCGGGGAATCAATGGTAAGATCCCTGTGCAAGGCAGATTGAAAGGCCTCTCCTATCTTACCGCCAAGAATTCCTATTGAAAATTCTCCTCTGGTCCTCACTGTTCCCATTTGATTGATCCGGTATTTGGCACGGCCCACGTAAGCTATTCCTGCAAACGGCCTGTCATTAAGATAACTGTTATCCCTGCTTAGTTTCGCCAGCGATGCATATTGGTCTCCATTCATCTTGAGTGCCGTTCCCGCAGAATCGAACCTCAGATAGGGCGTGTAAGCTTCTATCCCGTAAAAAAGGCTTTGATAGCTGATATTATCTATTTTAAGCCTTCTGATTTCTTTTGAAAAGAAGTTAATAACCGGAATTTTTGAAACAAATCTGAAAGCCCTGCCGCCAAGAAAAGTATTGGCAAAAAGCCTGATTTTTATGAGGTCAGTTGTCAGCTCCAGCCTTAATCCGCCAGTGTAATTCATGTCCCTGTTGATTACAGGACAGAAAAAATCGTTATCATGATAGATATTTATTCCTTTCAAAACCTGCCTGCTTGTTTCAGTAAAGCGGTATTCCGAAAATTCCTTGCGGGAAATGAAATTGGATTGGTCAGCGATCTGGTCGAGGTTGCTTTCGATGCCCCTTTCGAAGCTTGAAAGTTCTTCCTTAAAATGAATGTATCTCGCGAGTTCCTCGTACAGTTCCTGAAGTGCTACATAACTATGGATTTTTTCCAAAGATTCTTTTAATATCCCATTGCCCTTCAACGCATTCAGGCTAACCAGTTCATCATAGGTTTCTGCATCCCTTGGAATGTAAATCCCATTGTTTTTTAACCTGCCTTCCAGCGTCCCTTTGATCAGTTCGAGTATTTCAAAAGAAGTGAAAACAGCATGCCGGTCCATTAGTTTCCTAATAATACTGTCCGGAAGCGCCTGTTCAATGACAGCGGTGTCCAGGTCCTGATTCCAGCTTTTGATCCGCTTCTTCGCTTTCACAATCGCAGTATCACTCCTGATGCCAGCACCTTCTCTTGACTTCTCTCCTAACACAGGAGTTGGCTGCTCTTTCCGGTAACTACGTTTGCTTTCGATGCTGTCCGTTAAAGTCTGGACTTTTTGCTGGGCGGGAGTCATTTGCGCCATCGCCGGGGCAACAAAAATGTAATAAGCCACGATTGCGGCAAGAAGACGGGAGTATAGTTTTAGTTTCATAAATGAAGGGGTGAATGTGCATAAGGAATTTAATAACTATCTGATACAGAATCAAATAGTTATTATTTAGCGGTAAGCACATTCCCTGCTCAATACACCCTTTCAATTATTCGGCCTCATCCGAAATTACGTCCGCATGGGTGTCGGCTTCGTAACTGTCGGCGTATTTTATTTCATCAAGCCAATATGCGGAACTTACAATGTCGTAGGTTACTGAACTTTGATCACCGGAAATCTTTTTCAACTGCCACAGAATGTCCTTAGCCTCGGAAAAACGATCCCCTTCAATCTGGTCGGAAAAAAGACGCTGGATCAAGCTTCGGTCGGATAAACCAGCGGCGAGAAGCCTCACAATGGGCGCCTCGGGATTTTCTTCAAAAATACTTACATCACCCTTCATTTCGACCGTGAACTGAACGGCTTCCGGGCGTGGAAATTTGCCATTGTAAGCATCATAGAGCAGTTGGGTTGATCGGTAAAGGTCGGGGTGTAATGGTAGTTCCGGATATTCCTCCCAGAGCTTTTCAGTAAGGATTTCGTGAGAAAGATTTCCGATCTGACCTTCGGTGAGACGCCCGGCTATTGTATAATCCAAAACTATTTTAGCGGATTCTTCCGGCTCGAAATCCGTGAGGGACATCATGCACATTTCTTTCAGCTCCGAATCCTTGATTTCTGCGGGATTGCCATAATCCATCGCATTCAACAAATTCACATAATCACTCTTTTCCCAGGAACCCGGCAACTCTTTAATTTGCTCGAATGACAAGATATTTACTTTGAACTGACTCATTTAATGTTTGTTATGTTTAAAAAAATCCTGCTTATTCTGATTGTACACTATTTCTTACCGAGATTTTGCTCATCTTCGACAACCTCCTCAATGGCCGGTTTCGTTTCCGGGTGGCTGTCGTCCTCTCCCAGCAGGATACCCCACGGATTGAGGCCCTCTACACGGTCGAATATGACTTTAAAAATGGCGATCACCGGGATTGACAAAAACATGCCGGTAATTCCCCAGATCATTTCTCCCAGGACAAGGCCAATCAGAGCAATAAATGTATTGATCTTCACCTTCGACCCCACAATTTTGGGCATAATGTAATTGCTGTCGATCAAATGTATCACCACAATTGAGACCAGAACAAACACAACCTGACTGGTGCCCGCCGTCGCGAATGTAACAAGGCTCGCCAGTGATAGCGCAGTAAAAATGCCGAGATAAGGGATAACATTGAGTATGCCGGAGATCAGCCCGAGCAGCAATCCATATTTCACACCTATAAGCCAGAAGGCAGCACATGAAAGTCCGGTGACCAGAAGCAGCTGCAAAAATAATCCGACAATGTATTTTTTAACAATGTACTGCACCTGGCTTACAACATCATACACAATCACACTATGCTGCTTTTCAAACAGCGAAACCGTAAACCGCAGCAACAATCTCCTATGCAACAGCATAAAAAAAGTGTATAGGAATATGAATAAAAGCGACAGCAGAATCGATGAAACCGAAAGCAAGGTGTGTCCCAGAATAGAAGTTCCCGTATCCACCGCCTTGGTCGCCGATTCATTGATATAGCTCATTTGCTCTTCATTATCTACATGAAAAGTAATCTCTATCCAGCGCTGCAAACTGGTGGTGGTGGCCAGCAATTGCTGTTTGAATGCAGGCCAGTCCTTCGCCAGCGCAGTTAATTGAGAGCCGAGAATGGTGAAAATTGCGGCAATAGCAGCGGTCAGGGTAATAACTGCCACCATAGAGGACAATGCTCGTGGAAATTTCAGGCGATATTCGAGAAAACCTGCAAATGGAAGCAGCAAAAGTGCAAACAGGAACGCAAAAATGAGCGGAGCCAGCAATGTTTGCCCGATGATGGCAATGTATACAAGCGATATGATGCTTACCAGCACATAGGCAAGCCGGGCGTAAAACGGTAAAGAACGGATCATAATAAATGAATGTAAGTATTTCTTATCCTAACATAATCATGCCTGGATACGGCGGCACGTGAAAATCCAGTTTCTGCTTGCATAAAGCCTGGATGATCCTTGCCATCATTGCGTTTTTGAAAACATTAATATTCTTTAACAAGGACAAGCACCTCCGCCGGCCTGATATCCCGGATTTCCACGAATGTTGGCGCGCCGGGACCTTCTCCTCCTTTCACAATTATTTTTGAACCAATGGCGTGCAATCCATTATAGACGTTCCCGGCCGCTTCCGCCGCAACTTGCTCCGTATTGGCAACTACTGTGAATGCTGTTCCGGCTTTCCACAATTCAGAAGAAACAATGACATCTCCGCCCCGCACAGCATTATCCGCTCCGTTACAGTTCACGCAACATAACGCTTCCTGGTTATCCAGCAACCGGGACCAGGCCACAAGTTCGCCGACCGCCGGAAACTGAAATGCGGCATCAAAATTTCGGGTCTGCCGCTCATACTGACGCCCGATTCTGAGGACCGGATATTTTGCTCTCAATGCACACAAATGGGCAAGGCGCACATATGCAGGGCTTTTTGTGTCAAAACAATGCAGACCGGAGGTTCCAAAGGGCCCGAAGCCTGGTAAGGATTCGTCTTTTGCGGTGAGCTGTGTAAGTTGGTCGTTACTGTGATGCGCCCTGGGGTGGTCGGCCCCAAACATGGTTTCCCGCAGATATCGGTCGCCGAAATTACTACCGTCTTTCCACCCTTCACCGATCAAAAACGGTATCTGGGATTTGGGCGGGCCCGAAAAAGCCTGTTCGGTGCCATAGTAAATGCAGGGTATGCCCAAAATAAACAACTGAAAAGCGGTTGCAGCAACGATCTGATAGTCCTTAACCTCAGCATTGTCCCCTATTTCCGCAGAAAACCTGACTTTTTCTCCACTCACATGATCATGGTCATCGAGGATGGATACATGCCGGTTGCCAAGGCTGCGGTGCGAGCCGAAGCCCTGGCTGTTTTCGTTAAAGTCGTCAAAATAGTCTTTGGCAGAAACCATTCCTTTCCCGATCCCCTGCAATTTGATCCTGGCGTTTCCAATATCAAGTGCCGCGCTGAGATTGCGCTGAAGGACGGCAAGATTATCTGCGAAATAGTCCTGAAATTCGTCTCCGCCTGCAATCTCCCCTACCAGAAAAAAGTTTCGTTTCCCGAGCGTGTCCGCGAACTCCCGGATGGAACCGCAGAAGTTGCGCGCTTCTTCCAGTGAAATGTGCTTTAAAGTGTCGATCCGGAACCCATCGCAATCTGTCAGCGCAATCCAGTATTTGAAACAGTCAGAGAGAAACGAGAGCGCTCCCGGGGCATCCAGCGCAAAGTCCTTCAACGAAAAGAAATCTGTTCTTTTGTGCTCCGCATGCGGATCAGCAACATTACCATTCCCCAGGTCCCCTTTGCCGGCTCGTGTATACATGGCTGTTTGCTGCAATTCCCGTGGCCAAACACCCTGATCAACCTGTACAATATCGGATGCCTGCACCGAAAACCCTTGCTCCTGATCGTCCCGCCAGGCCAGTTGCCAGTCTTTGGAATCGCTATTGGAAGGATTGCCGTAAAAATCAGGAAAGGGCTTGAAACGGGGTTCATTAATAGCTTCGTCAACCGGTTTTTGAGGCGGCACATAGCCCCAGTTGTCGCCCGAATGATTGATAATGATGTCGAGTATGATCCGCATGCCTTTCAAATGGGCTGCTTTTACGAGCTCAACGAGGTCACTTCTGGTTCCAAACCTTGGATCTACATCCAGAAAATCCTGGACGCCATAACCATGAAATGTGTCAAGCCGCACACGCTGCTTGAACACGGGCGCGATCCACAGGGTCGTGATGCCTAACCCTTCCAGATAATCAAGCTTGCTCGTTATGCCATTGATCGTGCCGCCCTGCCACCTCCGCCCGGAAGCGGCCCACTGTTGCCAGTTGGTTTCGGACGGTCCGGTTGCCGTTCGCAACGCATTGATCTTTTGCCTTGTCAGCAACTCCCTGCTGCTTTCCAGGCCATCACTGAAACGGTCGGGCAGCAGGAAATAAAGAAGCTCGTCACGCCAGTCCATAGGTGACGGAAAGAACGGAATGCTGTCTCTGCGGGCCTGGTCCAGCAGCAGGCGAACTTCCGATAATGTATCGGGACGGTTCGCTGTAAGGAGTGTAGAAGAATCTGGCATAGGAGTTGGATCGTTGATTATTAAAACATACTTACTACTCTGTATATGAGAAATATAAGCAATTTTTAATTCTCAAAAACCTAACAGGCAACATTACCAAAACGACGGCTTCCTGTTGGTTCCTCCCGCCGTGCGACAATCCGTACACTCGGGAGTTGCCACCAGCACGTAATCTGCTCTCGGTCCCCAGTAGGTAAGCAACAACTGTTGTGTGTTGAAGGCACAAGGGTCGTCCGGAAATCCGGTGCATTGGACCGGGATGGTGTCCGGCTCAGTGCATCTGGGGAAGATGCCCAGGTTTGGGGAAATAGTGATCCGTTTGGTTTCCTCGGTTGAAGCGCTGAAATAGCCAAAAACAAGGTTTTTAGCATCTGCAATATTTTTGATATTTCCGGTGACCTGCCCAGGCTGCGGGTCGAAAAGGCTTCCCGTCAGCTGTGTAGATTTTGATAGTTCTGTCCAGTATTCAAAGGCCTGACGGGACAGGCCGTATTGTCTTACGAGAATGCTGTATTTCCTGAAAAGCTTGTTGGATGAGATCGGGACGGTGTTGAGCGGAAGGTCTTTAATGATGTCATCACTAAGCCGGACGGTGCTTCCCAGCAAAATACTGCCGCTCCTTTTGTTTCCCCAACATTTGGTAATGTTTTCTTTTCTGGAAACGATCTGACTATCCACGATTTCCAGGGCCGAAGAATAGGTCGATTCGTACTCCCAGGTCTCCTCAAACTTCCATCGGTAAAACTGCGTTTTGTTCTGCTCATCATGCGCATTGATGTAAAATATCATCGCATTCTGAACACGGTCAAGTTTGTAGGTAAGGCTGTCAATAGCAGGCGTCCGGCTCACTGTGACAAAATCCGAAAGATATTCCTGCCCATTTTCCGTCCTGATCCGGATCCGGTATTGATCCTGCATATTATAAGAACCCGGCGGCAGCAAGTATGATCCGTCCCCGGACTCAGCAAATGTATACGTTGCCCCTCCTTCCGCTTCAACGGTGACAGAAGCTCCGGTTTCTATTAAGGGCTGGTCTGTTTGATTTATATTTTGCGTCCTTCGCAGTTCAATCCGGCTGCTGTCGGTGCCACCCACATTAAAAAAGCCGTCAACAACCAGATATTGCTCGTCCAGGCTTACTTCCGGTGGTGAAAAAGGGACAATGCAGCTTTCGAGAGTCAGTAATAATACAATTAGATATTTCAGGCTGTAAATGCGCTTTGACAAAAAATTCATAACCAATTCCGGTTCGTTTTAAAACTTAAAGGAATACAGAAAAGTAGCCCCTCTTTCCCCGCTGCGTCGCCATGAAGACCAGTCTTTCATTTCCCACCCAGCGGGGCACATAGTCATCCGATGGGATAATGTCAGGTAACAATTCGACGCGACGCACCTTTCCTGTTGCTACATTCCTAACCCAAAGGCTGTAAGACATGGCTAATGAGTCGGTTCTTGTGCTAAGAAAAGCCAGTTGCTTCCCATCGGGTGAAAAAGCAGGATTTGCATCGATCCACCCGGGTTGTGTTTCAAAATATTTTACCTCGCCACTTCCCTCGGGAGAATAAAGCGAAACTGCAACCCGCCATAGTTTTTGTCCGCTCTCGCTTCGGGCCTTTGATACGGCAATAAACTGACCGTCAGGCGACCAGCTGATATCTGTTGGCCGAATCTGATTGGCCTCGCGAACAGGCATCGGGGGCGTGAGCGGGACCGGCGAGCCGCCCATTGCAGCTATCTTCCAGAGGCGGGATTCCAGGTCGGATACAGTCGTGAAGGCAAGCCACTTTCCATCGGGAGACCAGTCCAAACCCACCATTCCGGCAGCGTTTTCAACCGGAATTCTTTTTGTCGTCGCAGATCCGATATCGTAAATGCTTATTTCATTCCCTGTTCCGGAAACATAGGCCAACTGCTTTCCGTCATTTGAAAATTTAGCCGCTCCGCCCAGCTTGTCCACAAGTTTTGCATCAACGGGTTTTTCATTTTCGAGCCCGGCCAGGTAAAGCGGCGCCGTATATTCACCTGAATTTGCCTGGGTTAATATATTATATGCGGCTTGCTTGCCATCCGGAGTGACATCTCCCCCGATCACAGACTCCGAAACCCCAAATCCGGGATAGAATGCAGATTGGGATAAGAAACCGCTTGTGGCCATCACCGTATTGGAATTCATGGGCGGCGCGGCTTCGGCTTTTGAAACGATCCGGGCTACTAATTGCTCCCCGCGCCCCGCTGCGGGGATATCAATCGATTTTTTGTCGGCGCTGAGTGTCGCGAAAGTTTGAAATGCTCCCAATTCTTCTGTGGTGATCTGAACCTCATATGCTTCGGCTTCCACGTCCGCAACGTCGGGGCAGGGCGCTGTGATGCAAATAAGGCGTACTTCTTCCCAACTGAGCTTATAAACTTTGTCTTTTACGAGAATTTTCAGATTAACCGGCCTTACGCGAAGAGAAGGATCCACCGCTTTTTCTTTACAAGCGCTCCAGACAGTGAGTGAAATGAATAAGAAAAGAAGACGTTTCATGCGTAAACCGGTGACAAGTTTCAGGTCATTTTGAGACACTAATCCTGCCTAAAAGGTTGTGACACTGACGATCTCCTTACATTGGCCGGGTTGCCTGGTAATCCATTCAATATTTATCGCGGCCATCATGCAACATTTCTCACCTTTTTATTCCCTTTGACGCAGACATTAGCCATTGAACTTTTATGAAAAAAATTTTACAGATTACATTCTTGCTTCTCCTTCCATTTTACACCTATTCCCAAAGTTTCACAGTAGGCGGAACCGTCAAAAACCAGCAAGATGAAAAGATTCCGTTTGCAGCTGTTTCCATTAACAAATCGCTGGACTCTTCGCTTGTAAAAGCAGATGTTGCCGATGAGGCCGGCACGTTCAAAATAGCCGGGATTGCAGCAGGAAAATACTTCCTTCGCATTTCTGCCGTCGGTAACAAGCCATTTCAATCTCCTGAATTCGCCGTTACGGAGTCGGATGTGAATTTTCCGGCTTTCAAGCTGCTCGCTGAGACACAACAGTTGAATGAAGTGAAGGTAACCGCGGCCAAGCCACTCATTGAGGTCAAAAGCGACAGGCTCGTCTTTAACATCGAGGGCAGCATTAATGCTACCGGTTCCAATGCTCTGGAACTTTTGCAGAAATCGCCGGGCGTCCAGGTGGACAAAGACGAAAATATCCTGGTGAAAGGAAAGACGGGCGTACGCATTTATATTGACGGCCGGCCCTCGCCCATGAGCGGAAAAGACCTTGCATCGACGCTGAAAAGTATGAATTCAGCCGATATTGAGGCCATTGAGATCATTACCAACCCATCGGCGAAATATGATGCAGCGGGTGATCTTGGCATCATTAACATTCGGCTCAAGAAAAATGTAAAACTGGGAACAAATGGAAACCTGAGCCTGGGCGCGATGTTTGGCATAACACCCAAATACAATGCGTCCCTGAACCTGAATCACCGGGACAAAAAATTCAATGTGTTCGGTTCCTATGGATTTAACCAGGGTGCGTGGCACAACACAACCTACGATGATCAGATATTGAACGGCGTGGCGTATAATAAGATATGGCAGGGAATCTGGCGCGATACCACACACAGTGCAAAGATCGGGGCCGACTATTTTATCAATTCCAAAACCACGCTCGGGTTCAGTGTCGATGGCCGGATCAGCAACCACAACGGCGGCGGGAAAAGTGAAACATTTATCAGCAAAAGGCAGGATCTGCAGGCCGACTCCCTAATGCTTTTTTCCCAAACATCTAACCCGGAAAAAAATAAAAACCTGAACGTAAATCTGAATTACCATTATGCAGACACAACCGGTCACGAGCTCAATGTTGATGCTGACTTTGGTCGTTTTGTGTCGCGCGGGATCAGTTATCAGCCTAATAAATACTTTTTCAGCCTCGATAACAGGGAACCGCTGGAACGGAACTATGTGAGTAAAACGCCCGTAGACATTACGATCCGTTCCTTTAAGGCTGATTATGAACAACGTTTGAATAAAGGAAAACTGGGCTATGGCTTCAAATTATCGGACGTTAAATCGGATAACACTTTCGACTTTTTCAATGTGATCAGCAATGTTGAGGTTATTGATACGAACCGGAGCAACAGGTTTAAATACACCGAGCGTGTTTATGCGGCTTATGTGAATTATAATGTTCCTTTGGGTAAAAAGTGGGATTTGCAGGCGGGCGTAAGGGCCGAACATACCAAATCACTGGGTGACCTTACGAGTTTCAAACATAATGATCTGGACAAAGTGGATACGACGTATCTCAACTTTTTCCCGAGCGGCGCGCTATCCTTTAAAGCTTCCAAAAACCATAACTGGAATTTGAATTACAGCCGCAGGATCAATCGCCCGAGTTACCAAAACCTAAATCCGTTTGAATACCGTGTGGATGAGCTTGTTTATTCCAAAGGCAATCCCTTTCTGAAACCCGAATATGCAAACAGTTTCAAACTAACCCACGTTTACAAAGCCAAACTGACAACCTCACTGGGATACCGAAGAACGCGTTTCCCGGTCGTGGGCCTGCGGATCCCTTACGATAGCAGCAGGACTTATTTCATTACCCAAAACCTGGATCATTCCCAGGGCTTTAACCTGGATGTGAGCATTACAACTGCTATTACCAAATGGTGGGACGTTTATTTCAACATCAGCGGATACCATAATATCTGGAAAGCAGCGCTGGATAATGGCCTGATCATCAATAACAGCACAACAGCATTCAACATGAACGGCCAGAGCACATTCAAGCTGAAAAATGACTGGACACTGGAACTGACGGGCTGGTATAACTCGCCTTACCGACGTATTGATTACAACTGGGCGATGGGCATGATGGATGCGGGCGTCCAAAAGAAATTCTGGAAAAGCAATGCGACATTGAAACTGTCATTCAGCGATATTTTTCATACTGCCAGAGGCGGATATGAATCTGAATATGCGGGAATAAAAACCAATCTCCGTTTCCGTTTCGAAGGCCAGATGCTCAAAGTAAACTTTAATTACCGTTTCGGAAGCAAAGAAATCAATGCTGCCCGCAGCCGGCGCGCGGGCTCGGAAGATGAGTTGAACCGGATAAAAGGGGGTTAAGGCGTTTCAATAATTTTCTCACGATGCTGCTTACCCCACTTGTGCATGGCAATGATCACTTCTGAAAGTGTGTCGCTGTAAGGGGTAAGCGCATACTCCACCGTGACCGGCCTGGTGTTGCACACCGTTCGGGTAACCAGGCCATTCATTTCCAATTCCTGCAATTCCTTGGACAAGATCCTGGGTGAAATTTCGGCTTCCCGGGATAGCTCCCGAAATCGCTTTTTCCCATCTCGCAAAATCGAGATCAAAACCAACTTCCACTTGCCGCCTACCACATCCAGGGTGTCCTGAATGGTCATTCTTGCCTTTGGGCAATGATCTGCATTACCTGTAATGCATATGTGCTGCTTTGCCATGGTATCCTTTTTGTAACTGGTATCCTTTGTGTAACAGATAACAAAAGTATAACATCCCCACCTTAGTTTTGCTATCGCACCTGCAAAACAAAATCAACAATCAATTTTATCAAATCAATTTGAAATGAATCTTTTAAGCGAAATAAAACTAGGAAATAACGTATTGAAAAACAGGATGGCTATGGCGCCCATGACCAGAAGCCGCGCTTCAAACGACGGAGTCGTGAATGCCCTCACTGTTTTATACTATACCCAAAGAGCTTCTGCGGGATTGATCGTTACGGAGGGGATTAATATCTCCGAACAAGCGAAAGGCAGCCCTGCAACACCCGGCATATTCACAAAAACCCAAATTGATGCCTGGAAAAAGGTAACGGAAGCAGTGCATCAAAATGGAAGCGTCATATATGCACAACTTTGGCATACTGGCCGTGTAGGCCACACTTCGGTTAGAAATGGCGCTTTGCCTGTCGCGCCTTCGGCGCTGGCTATTGAAGGGCAGCAGCATTTCACCGGCAAAGGCATGGTTGACTATGAGACACCCGTTGCACTTTCTTACGAGGAGATAAAACAGGTCATTCAGGATTACAGACAAGCGGCTGTAAATGCAATGGAAGCAGGTTTTGATGGTGTCGAGCTTCACGCAGCTTTTGGTTACCTGCCCAATCAGTTTTTGGCTGAAAGCGCTAATCAACGAACTGATGATTACGGCGGAAGTGTAGAAAACCGCAACCGGTTTACATTGGAAGTTATGCAGGCGCTTGTTGATGCGGTGGGTGCAGATAAAGCCGGGATCAAACTTTCTCCTGCCATTCCATATAACAACATTACCCACCAAGAACCGATTCCGCAATTTACCGCGTTAATAGAAGGCCTCGACGAAATGCCACTTGCTTACATTCATTTCATGAACGCAGGTTTTCCGGTCGAAAAATTCCCTCATTATCCTCAGAATATTCTCGAAACATTTGGCAAACTAACCCGTCACACCGTCATCGGTAACATGGGATATACCAGGGAATCGGGTGAAGAGGAGCTTGAAAAGGGCATCGCGAAAATGATTTCCTACGGCGTGTTATTCCTGGCAAACCCGGATCTGCCTAAACGCTTTGAACTGAATGCAGAATTAAATGAAGCGGACAGGAACACCATGTACGGAGGCGACGAACACGGTTACACCGATTATCCGTTTTTAAACGCGGCACGAGAAGTGCAGGCGTAATTTTTGAAAACCTCTTATAAAAAAGGTGGCGCAGGAATTCCCAGCGCCACCTTTTTAACATTTAAACATCCGCTTTCACGGATTTTGGGTCAGTTTTGGATTGCGATCAATTTCCGCCTGCGGTATAAAGAAAATGGTGCGGGCATCGGTTGGTAAAACCTTTTGCGTAATGTTGGTTGTTGGCGTATTGTTCAATGAATGTGTTCCCGGATAATTTCTTTCCATAGGTAAATTATTACGGAACAGGTCATACGAACGGTGCCCTTCGAACGCAAGTTCGAGCCAGCGTTCTTCCATTACTACATCCAGGACTTTTTTCGCGCCCAGATTTCCTACGGTGTAAAGCGCGTTTCCAGATAATCCTGCGCGTTGACGAAGCAGGTTTACATCTTCCAGCGCCGCTGCTGTTTTGCCCGTTTTTGCATTGGCCTCCGCCCGGATCAGGTGCATTTCTGCAAGTCGCAGATACACTGGTGAGCTGAGGTTAATTACGCCTTCCTGCATGGAATATTTGTTAATGTAATACATGGGCGTGGAGGGCGATAACTTTATATTGTGCTGCAAAACGCCGTTAATTGTGTACGGAGAGATAAAGTTGCTTCTCAGGTCGGCTGGATTTTTAGCCAGAAAATCAACATATTTTTTCGAAGCATAAATCTCTGCCCAGCCACTTACACCCTGGCCCTCAGCAGTTCCCGAAGCATCGGCGCTGAAATACATGGATCCGATGGCAGAAAAACCCCTATCCTGCACTTTCGTATGGCGAATCGCGAAAATCGTTTCCTGGTTGCTGGCAGGTGCTGTTTTGAAATAACTGCTGAATTCACCGCCCTGAACCAGCTTGTAACGGCCCGATTTAATAACCAGATCGGCATATTTGATCGCATTCTCATTCTCACCTTTGTACAGATACACACGTGCAAGCAGCGCCTGCGCGACTTCCTTCGACGCAAAAGAATTGGATTTATCCTCTGACATTAAGTCGGCGGCTTTGATCAGGTCCTGGATGACCGAGTCATACACTTCCTTCACCGGACTGCGCGTAATATTATTAATCGCGTCGTCGCTCATTCCGTCCATCAACAGCGGAACGCCTGGGTTATTACCGCCTTCCTGCGTATATGGCCTGCCGAAAACACGCACCAGGTTGAAGTGCATCATTGCTCTCAGATAAAGGTTTTCACCTTTGAGCTGCCGCAAAATCACAGACGATTCGTCCGGAACATAGGCAATGATTTTGTTCGCCGCCGCGATCACCTTATAAGCCTGCCCCCAGAAGTTGGTAGCGTGGCCCGAAGTGTTGATATGCGTGTAACGATAAGCCCGCGTAAGGTCGTCACCGGAAGATTGTCCCTGTGCCACTTCATCACTTGGGTATTCCATCAGGAAATGCACACTGCGAACGTAAGCTGCATTCAGTAATACCGCATAGGTTCCAATGGTAGCCGTTTCTACGTCCGCAGCATTGGTAAGCGCCGACTCTTCGTCAATGGAGGTGGTAGGTTCGTAGTATTTTTCACACGATGCTGTAACGAACAGCAATGCCCCCATTAACAGTAATTTATGTATTGAATATTTTCTCATGATATTAGAATGAAAAGTTGATTCCGATAAGATATTTTTTGCTGATTGGATATCTTAAGCTGGACAAACCCGAGCTTAAATCAACCTGTGATAAAGTAACCTCCGGATCCGGGCCCGAGAACTTGGTTCCCGTCCACAGGTTATCGCCACTTACGAAAACCGACACTCTCGAAAAACCATTTTTACCCAACAGATTATCAGGAAGAGAATAGCCAACACGTACGTTTCTCAGGCGGATATAACTGCCATCTTCCAGATAACGTGAAGAAGATTGGTTGGAATCCTTGTTACCGCCGACAATTGGCTTCGGGTGCGTAACGACATCGCCAGGTTTTTCCCAGCGGCTCCATCCCTTGGCAAGGACCATTTGGTTGTAACTTTCGTAAAGACCGTCGTTATCAAAATAAACACGGCTTTCGTTATACACCCAGTTTCCATAAACGAAGTTGAAGAAAGCGGATACTGTGAAGTTTTTATAGGTCACTGTGTTCGAAAGACCGCCTGTGAACTTCGGAGCAGCCGTTTTTCCAGCGAACTGGCGTGAGTCGGCAGTCTGAGCCTGGTTATACGTGCTGGTAAGCTCCTTGGTGACATTGCCATTCGCATCCTTTACAACTTTTTCCCACTGCGGATCACCATTTTCAGGATTTACACCCGCCCAGATCGGCAAATTGTATTCGTCCATATTGTGGCCGACAGCGATTGGCTGGCGTGCACCGGAATTGAAAACGGTGGAACCATCGCTCAGTTCAAGCACTTTGTTGCGGTTGAAGGCCATGTTCAGGTTGGTTTCCCAATTAAAATCCTTGCCTTTAATGTTGGTGGATGTCAGGCTGAACTCAATCCCTTTATTGCGAATAGATCCCGCATTCACCCAAACATAGCTGTAACCCGTGGTTGCTGCGAGTGGTTTGCGATACAGCAGCTCGCTGGCCTCTTTCACATAGGCGTCAACAACCAGATCGATACGGTTAAAGAAGCTCAGGTCAAACCCAACATTGGATGATTTAATTTTTTCCCACGTCAGGTCCGGGTTTCCCTTCTGAGAAGGAGCTGCGCCCGGAAGTCCGGAATAAGACGCATCCGAAGAGATCGTATACAACCCTAGTGAGGCAAAATTACTGATCCCGTCTGCATTACCCACTGTTCCATTACTTGCACGGAGCTTGGCGAAGGTCAGGGTTTTGTTGTTTTTCAAGAATTCCTCATTGCTTAAAATCCAGGACGCGCCCAACTGGTAGAAGTTCGCAGTAGAATTGTTTTTTCCAAACAAAGAAGAAAACTCATTTACAAAAGAACCAACGAGGAAATACTTGTTGTCGTAGTTGTAATCAGCCTGTCCGAGAAATTTACGAAACCCAACCTGCTCGTTTAATCCGGTTGGGTTGGTGAGGATGTCCGTGGCCACAGACATTACATCGCGGCCAGGCGGCAAACCTTTACCTGCCGCGCTGGTGCTGCTGGAATAAGTGGTTTCAGCTTCGGCAACACCGAGAACCGTGAGGCCGTGTTTACCGAAATCTTCTGAATAACGAATACGGTTCGACGTCAGCAAACGACTCGAATAAGATGTTCCGTTATAAAGCTCACCGCTGTTAGCACCTCCTTGCTTGGTGCGTTTATCATTGTAGCTTGCACTGAGGCCATTCCCGAAATTAATCCGGTTGTAAGAGGACAATGTGATTTTATCGGTCAGCTCGTAATCCAGGTTTACATCCGTTGTAACATTCAGACTTTGCGCCTTGGAATAATTGTACTGCACCGAATGCAGGAAACTTTCGCGGTCGCGTCCCAGCCAGTTCGGGTAAGTCCTGCCATCTATCGGCTGACCGTCCGCATCATAGGCCGGGTCAAACGGAAGATTGTTGTAGGCATCGTATAAAGTATTACTGTTGGCATAATTGTCCTTATTGAATGTTCCATTAAATAAAACCTTGGCAGTAAGCCTGTTGGTCAGCTGCGATTGCAGGTTCGCCCGAAAGTTATAGCCGGTTTTATCATTTTCGATCTGTGTTCCCTGTTCTTTGTAATAATTGGCAGAGATGTAAAAAGTGGTCCTTTCACTTCCGCCGGAAGCAGAAATCGTATGGTTGTTCACAAATCCTGTCCTGAATGCTTCATTCCACCAGTTGGTATTTGTTTGAAGAACCGATGCTTCGCGAGGGTAAAAGGTGCTTTGGAAATCGTATAATTGCTGCGAATTCATCAACCGGAAATTTCCCGTCGTAGCCTGCGCAAAACCCATGGTGTTGGCAAAGCTGATTTGCGTTTTTCCAGCCTTTCCCATCTTGGTGTTCACAATAATAACCCCGTTTGCGGCACGTGATCCGTATAACCCAGTTGCAGCGACATCTTTCAATACGGTAATGCTCTCAACATCCACGGGATTGTAACTTCCGCCAATGTTGCCGTCTACTACAATTAACGGCGAAGTGCCCGCAGAAATCGTCCCTGCACCGCGGATTAATATACGTCCTGCGCTGGTAGGATCACCCGATGCGCTCGAAACCACAACCCCAGGCGCTTTTCCCTGAAGCAGATTAGGAAGTTCGTTGGATGTTACATCCCTTAGTTTTTCATTGTTGATCGTTGAAACGGAACTCGACAGGTATTTTACCTTTTTGGCAGAATATCCCACCACCACGACCTGCTCCAGCTGATTGGATGCAGATGTCAGCGCAATGTCAAACGTGTTTTGCTCGCCTAATGCGGCTTCAACCGGTGCGTATCCGATGTAGCTGAATACCAGCGTAGCATTGCTGATCAGGTTTTCGGGAATGATCAGCGAAAAATCCCCATTAAGATCGGTAGATGCACCAATAGCATTATTACCTTTAATGGTAACGGTTACACCCACGAGCGGTTCTCCATTTTCATCTTTCACTTTACCGGTAACGGTCCGGTCCAGACGGATGACTTCAGCGGTTGCGTGATTTGCAAATGGGAGCGCGATGCTCTGGGGAGAATGAATGAGTGACATCCCAATCATCATTGCGAGCGGATAGCGCAACGAACCTTTTCTGGGGAACCACATTGTTGGTTTGGGCTTAGGTTTTTTCATTGAAGTAAATTTTTGTTTACGTGCCAAAGTAACCGTTTTTTACTTCATATTAATATGGTTGTTTTAAAAATAATGCAATTTTTCATTTGCCAATTTTCTGCATTCCCATATAAATTTTGGTCTTTTACCGCGTAATGCAGCTTTTTTGAACATTTTAGTGTTCTCGAAAACGCAAATTGTGTGTACGTAAACGCATCTTTTTATTTTGATAATAATTCGTAAAGCGGACTTAGCCTTTCACAACTTACTGTATTTAGCTCAACTTGGATTAACCATATTGAACACTGATTTGCCAATGCGAAAAATACGGACTTCCTGCGCTTGTTTCCTCGAAACCTCCTGTGATCCCGCTCCCTGATTGTATATATAATGTTCTAAATATTATAATAATGTTCATACTGGCTGTAAAATGTTCAATATCGAACAGATAGTACATTCATTTGTCAGCTAAATAACTGACTTCTAATGACTAACGAAAACGGCATGGATTTTTTGAAAACCATCATATAATACAAACCCATTATCACCAGGATCATGACCGGGAGCTACTTCAAAACTTCGGCGCGCAGCCTGATGCGCAATAAACTGTTCTCTTCCATCAACATTGTGGGCCTCGCCGTAAGTATGTCGGTCGGATTACTGCTGATCGCTTTCGTACTTGACCTGCGTTCGTATGACAAATTCCATGAGAATGGTGACAGGATTTACCGTATCACCAACGTAGCGACTTTCAAAGGAGAGCAAGGCAGCGGCAAATATTCCTCGACATCCCTGAAAACCGGCAAACTAATCCGCGAAAAAGTGACCGGTATCGAAGAAGTGGTTACCATTCGAAACGACTTTTTACAGGATGCGCGCGTGGGTGATAATGTGCTCCCTATCAAAGGATTTTGGGCCGAGCCGTCTATTTTCAGGATGTTTACATTCCCCATGCTGGAGGGCAATCCCGAAACAGCGCTGAAAGACCCCTACTCGATCGTTCTGACCGAAACGGCGGCAAAAAAGTTATTTGGTAACAATTCCGCGCTCGGTAAGTCAATTAAATTCGACACGATCGATTACCAGGTCACGGGTATCATGAAGGACGTGCCGTTCTTTTCCCATATCAGCTTTGAAGCATTGGTTTCGCTGTCCACAGCACGCCAACTTAATAAAAATGACAAAAATTTCGAGGACTGGGCAAATATGTTTTCGAACTCAGTGTATGTCATGTTGCCCGAAAATGCAGATCTCGCATCGGGCAGGGCATCCATTCAGTCGCAGCTGGACGCCATTGCAAAAGAAGAAAATCTGGCCGAGGAAAAAACTAAGATCCGGTTGGAGCTGCTTCCTTTACACAATATTGTAGTCGGGGAAAATCTTCATTCCGGCTCTATGAGTGGCTCTTCGGGTCCTCATATGCCTCCTGTTGTTATATGGATTCTGGGTGGTCTTGCGCTGGTGGTCATATTATCAGCGTGTTTCAACTACACCAATCTTTCCATCGCCAGGGCCATGCGACGGTTTAAAGAAGTTGGGCTTCGCAAAGCCATCGGTGCACAAAAGTATCAGATCAAGCAGCAGTTCCTGGCCGAAGCGATTATGATCTCGCTGTCTGCACTGTTGCTTTCATTTGTGCTATTCCTGATATTGCGGCCGCAACTGATCAATATGGCCCCGGAGATGCAGCGCACTGTGAAACTGAATCTCACGCCTGCAATGGTCGTGGCTTTCGTCCTCTTTTCGGTAACGGTAGGCATTATTGCCGGTATAATGCCTGCCGTATTTTTTTCAAAAGTCAGTGCGATCAATGCGCTCAGGAACGTGTCGTCGGTGAGGTCGTTTAAACCAGTAACATTCAGGCGGGCACTGGTGGTGATTCAATACACAGTCACATTAATTTTTATAACAACCACCGTGGTTGGTTATGTGCAGTATAAGAACATTCTGGCTTTTGATCTCGGATTTAATACAGAGAACATTCTGAATATCAATATGCAGGGCAATAAACCCGATGCAATGGTGAAGGAACTGAGTGAAATGCCGGAAGTGACTGCGGTATCCCGGTCGCTGATCGTTACGAGCGTTGGAAATGCCTGGGGCGGCTACATGAAATATAAAGATTCCCGCGATTCTGCATTGGTTATGACCAATAATGTAGACGAAAACTACATGCCGCTGCATGGGTACAAGCTCATTGCAGGCGGAAATTTCATAGGACGCCCCGCCACAGGCGACGGCGCCCGGGAACTGATTGTCAATCAGCAGTTTTTGAAGCGCTTCAACATTGGTAACGGCGATCCGGCGAAGGCAATCGGCGAAGAGATTACATTCAGTAATTTTAAATTAAACGACCACCGGATGAGCATTGTCGGCGTCATGAAAGACTTTCATTATGGCAAAGTTGAAAACCTGATAGAGCCCGTTGCATTCATGTTCTGGACGCCGGAAAATGGCGCAGTTGTGAATGCTAAAATACAAAGCAAAGACATGATGGCAACCATGGCAAAAATTGAATCCACCTGGAAAAACATTGATCGTGTTCATCCGTTAAAAGCTGAATTTTATGAGGAATCCATAGAAGAAGCATACAGCGAATTTTCAACAATGATAAAAATCATTGGTTTCCTTTCATTCCTTGCCATTTCCATCGCTTCCATGGGGCTGTTCGGAATGGTGGTATTTACCACTGAAACGAGGCTGAAAGAGATTGGCATCCGCAAAGTAATGGGAGCAAGCTCGGGCAATCTTGTGTATTTGCTGAGTCGCGGTTTCTTGGTCTTGTTATCCATATCCGCACTTATCGCGCTGCCCGTTACCTACCTGTTCTTCGAAAGCTTCGTACTCACCAGATTCCCATATCACACGCCCGTGCAAATCTTCGAACTCTTTGCAGGTTTACTGACTGTATTAATTATAGCCTTTATCATGATCGGTTCACAAACAATGAAAGCCGCAAGGAGCAACCCGGTTGAGGTTTTGAAAAGTGAGTAAACGAAGGTTACATCTGGCTTTTTTTGCTTAAAACCAGATATTTATGAAGCCTGTATATCCGTTTGCAATTTTATTTGTGGTTTGCATGAGTTGTGCAAAACAGCCTTCATTGCCACCAGATACCAAGTTCAATGTCACAAGCCGTCTAAACGATTCTTTGTGGTATGGAACCGGAAAAGTGCTCCGTCTTCGAAAACAAGGGGAAATGCCAGAAAAGGTCAAGACATTTAATTTGGTGATCTTCACAGACATTGACTATCCCGGTATGGGGGGCGGACCCAATCCCAACACTGCCAACGGTTGCTTGGATCCCGAGTGTACGAAAACGCAAAGTCTGGTCATTTATAATATTCCATTAAAAAAGCGCCGGAATAATATTAGGAAAATTAACCAGCGCGGGGGTACGGATAATTACTACGCAGCACTTTCTTATATCGGCAATGCGGGCGGTCTCACCAAACGCTATATTTACCAGAACGATAAACCGGGATGGATCAAAATCACTAAAATTGATAAAGCTTCCGGGACAGTAAATGGGAACTTCAATTTTATGTTTCGTGATGACAAAACGCAAAATACAATGAAGGAATTACCCGAAACCGCCCGCTTTTCAGATGGGCGATTTCGGATTAAAATTACAGATGTGTTACTGCGGTAAAACCTCTTCCAGCGGCGGAACATTCTTGTCTGCCCCTACGTAGCCTTTGTTTTGATTGATCCGGCCCTGGGCGTTTGCGGTGATCATGTTGTCGGCGATGGGCCACTGAAAATTGTAAGGAGCGATCCGCGGGCTTTGACCCAAAAATGAAAGATCGGTATAATGGTCGTAAAAATTATTGTGCTTGTCCACACGGTCGAAGAACCAGTTTTTTTCATGAATGCTGGCCAGACTATAACCATTAAGCCCTTTCGAGGCCATAATGTATGAAACCCGGTTTAACTCATTCTGCCGCGGCTCTTCTGCAAAAAGTTCACGGGCGCGCTCATCGAAAATATAGTCGATCGTTACATCGCCAGCCTTTATTGGCAATGCTTTGGCGCGTATTCTCACCTGATTGATATCTTCTGCAGCGGCAGCCATTTGTCTCAGCCAGTAATGTGCCTCTGCTCTCAGCAAATAGGTTTCTGCAAGCCTGAAAATATACCAGTCGCCGTTGCTTCCCAGCGGAATTCCGGTTTGTCCGGGTTTATTGGGCACATATGTCTTATACCAGGGCATAGCAAAAATCCGGGCCCAGTATTCCGACGGCACATCCATATTTTTAGGATCAAATGGCTTGCGATACTGGCTGGACGCCGGGTTATTGTAAAATAATTCCTCACGGTCCCACCAGTTGATGTTCGCGCGTCTGAGATCCGGTGTTGTCTTATAATTGAAACCATTTTCCTTCCAGATGTTATACGCCTGATAATCCGTTATCGCCACATCGCAATTTCCGCGGCCCAGGGAATCGTAGAGCGTCCCGGAGGCGATCATCCCCAAGTTTCCATCTTTGTCCTTGGCAACCGCATTGTTGTACCACGCACAATGGTAAACGCGCATGGTAAAAAGCCCTACTGTCCGGGCTGCCTGCGGTGCCTCCCAGCGATCTACAAAAGCGAGGATCGTCTCCTTATTTGCAGCAATATTCTTGTTTTCCGGGCGGTGCAGGTCCCAGATCACATTTTTGCTGGCCACGCCTGCCTCGCTGCCAAAACGGCTGCTCATGAGCGCATAGGGCCCGCTGATCACGCGCGTGGATGCCTCAATGGCTTTTTGGAATTCCATGTTCGCCAGGTAAATTTTGGTCAGCAAATGATCCGCAGCTCCCTTGGTAGGAATTCCCGGGCCGGCAGTTACTGGCATCCATTGTGTTGCAAACTCCATATCTGCCTGGATTTTGTCCAGAATGGCCCAGCGCGAATGTGTCTTGAAATCCAGCTTCACGCCTTTCACTTCTTCCTGCACAAATGGCAGGTCTCCGTAGTTCCCAACCAACCGGTAGTACCAGTAAGAACGGTGCCAAAGCGCCTCCGCCAGAATCTGATTTTTTTCCTCTTCACTCTTCCAGGTAATGTTGTCAATGCGGCTGATGATCGTATTGGCATTCTTGACCATAGCGAAAATATCATTGATCTGCGTTACAAACTGCTGATAATTGTCCGAATTAGGCGTCAGCATTGTGAAGTCCATTTGCAGCCAGGGAACACCTGATTCCGAGGCGGCCGACTGGTGGGCCATGAAATTCTTCTGCGCAGTCTGCTCGCGTGTGAGGTCTTTTCTCATGGTGATCAGCAGGGCTTCATAACCTTGCTTATCGACGAAAACATTCTCGGGTGTGAAAAATGAAAGCGGTTCAGGTTTGAGAAAATCCTTGGAACATGAGGTCAGCAGCCACGCGAACCCCATTAAGCTGGCGAAAATGAATTTATTTGATCTCATTTCTTTGCTGTTTAGTATCTGGTTAAATGTTTTGGGAGGCCGGTTAAAGCGAAAGGTTCAGGCCAAATGTGAATGTCCGGGGCATAGGAGTATTTCCGGATTCGGGATCCCAGCCAGGCCATTTGGTAAATGTGAAAGCATTCCTGACTGCTCCGAAAACCCGCACATCCCGCATTTTGATCTTCTCGGTAAGGTCAGAAGGCACCGAATAACCCAGCGAAATATCCTGTATCCGCACGAATGCAGAGGATTTGTAGGGCATAAGCCCGCCTCCGAAAGGCGATTTGTTGTTACCAAGTCTTGGGAATTCGTTGGACCTGTTCTCAGGCGTCCAGTAATCATAGTTGGCTGTGCTCCGGCGGTCGAATGTCGAATATTCTGCAATCGCCCAGGGGAATGCACGAAGGTGTCCCAGATCGGCACGGACGAATATGGAGGCTGAAAAATGTTTTAGAAAAGTAATATCATTCCTAAGTCCGAAGAGCGAACGCGGAACGGTGTAACCGATAAATGTTTTGTCCTGTAAAGCTTCCAAAACACCGTTTCCATCCAGATCTGCAACCTTGTAATCCCCTGGTCGGAGTCCGTAGGCTTTGGCTAGTTCCGCCTCTTCTTCCTGCCAGATTCCCTGCACGTCGTAATCCCAGATCGCGTCAATGGAATGTCCGGGGAACCATTTGTTAGTATAATCCGGCACTTCTCCTTCGTGCGATTCGCCTTGCAGTACATAGCTTCCCGTGTTGCCAAATAGTCTGGTGATTTTATTTCGGTTTAATGAAAAGATCAGCGATGATTCCCAATTGAAGTTGTTTTTTTGCACATTCACTGTTTTCACCGTCAGCTCCAATCCGCGGTTACTCAATGCGCCAATGTTTGTCGTAACTTGATTAAACCCGGTAATGCTGGGCAGCGAACGCCGCACCAGGAGCTGGCGCGTATTGCTCATATAATAATCCATGGTCACCTCGATCCGGTTTTTAAACAAACCTGCATCCACACCGAAATTAAGCGATTCTGTTTCTTCCCACGACAAGTTAGAATTGGCCAGCGTGGAAGTGTAGACGCCAACAAGCGTCGCCGAACCATTGTAATAAGGCGAAGCGCCCAGCTGCGAGAATGAAGCATAAGGCCCTATTTCCCTGTTCCCGTTTCTGCCCCAGGAGGCACGCGCTTTCAGCTGGTCAAAAATGTTGGATTGGAAAAACGATTCCTTGTGCACCTGCCAGGCCAATGCGGCTGCCGGGAAATAGGCATAAGGGTTACTTTGACCGAAACCGCTGTAACCATCGCGTCTTATCGAGCCTGTGATCAGATATTTGTCGAGCAATGTATAGTTCACGCGGGCCATGAGTCCATCTCCCGTATAGCGGATGTCGTTCGTATACATTGTGGGTTTGTCACCATACTGCATGCCGTGCACGCCCAGGTTCGCACTCGGTGCAAATCCCTGGTTGGTAAGGCTGTCACCCCATGACTTGAACTGCTCCATATTATAAAGCAATGTTACATCGAACTGGTGCGACCCGAACTTTCTGTTCCATTTGATCAGGTTGTCCATCAGCCACTCCGACGAACTCATGTTCTCCCTTCTCGCAAACCCGCCCGAATAGGTTTGAGAACCCATAACCGTTTGCGGCGACCAGAAATTATGGTCTTTGGTAGCGGTCATCCTGGGCTGGAACGAGAGCCGGTATGTGATGCCCAGCGGCAGTTTGATTTCTGTATAAAGTGCTGCGAAAATGCTGGAAGTAGTAAATAGGCGGTCCTGGCCTTTGTAATTGATCAGCGGATTTTCTGCTCCGCCTACATAGCCATTGGGATACAATTTAATCGATCCGTCTGCATTGTAAGGTGTTGAATATGGGCTGGCCGTGTACATACTCGCCAATGATGCCACCACTGAACTTTCGTCCCGGAACGCGTATTGGGTGTTAAGGCCAACATTGAGCCAGTCTGTCACTTTCAGGTCGAGGTTCAGCCGGGAGCGGATCGTGGAGAATTTGTCGCCTTTAATGATCCCTTCATTATTCTGGTAACCAAGTGACCAGTAATAGCTTAACTTATCCGAACGTCCGCCAACACTAAGGTCGTATTCCTGCCTGATCCCATTTTGAAGTACTTCCTTTGCCCAATCGGTCGTCTGCCCGGAAGTGTAGCTTTCTATTTCCTCCGGGAAGAAATTCAGCCTGCTGAGCCATTCACGCGTGTTATCCGCGTTCGGATTAGCACTCGCAGCCCGCCACTGGTCCAGGGTAACGCCCGCCGGCAGTTGTTGCGGATTAAAGTAAAAAAATGCTGGCCGGGTCCCGCCGAGAGTTTGCAGATAATCCCTGCGATAATCCAGATATTGCTGTGGATTCCGGTAAGCCACTTTATCCGAAGTAACCTGGGTAACCCCTACCCTCGTCGACAAATTGATCGTGGGTTTGCCGGAAGTGCCTTTTTTGGTTGTAATTAAAATAACACCACTGGCTGCACGGGCACCGTACACTGCCGCCGAGCTCGCATCTTTAAGGATATCCATGGTCTCAATGTCATTCGGATTAATGTCCTTAATACTGCCATTGAAGATCACGCCGTCGAGCACCACCATCGGCGAGGTTGCCGCATTCAATGAGTTGACGCCCCGGATCTCCATAGAACTTCCACCGGCCGCAGAAGTTCCCTGGTTTGCCTGGAAACCTGCCACCGTTCCCGTCAGCATATCAGTAAGCTGGGTCATAGGCTGATTTTGGAAAGCCTTGGCATCCACCCGTGCGATCGATCCGGTGAGATCGCTCTTTTTAGCCGTTCCATATCCGATCACGACCAGCTCGTCCAACGCCTTGGAATCATCTTCCATGACGACATCGATTTGGGACTGATTACCCACCGAAACCTCTCTGGTAACGTACCCGAGAAAGGAAAAAATAAGTGTGGCGGTGTTATCGCTTACTTCAATCTGATAGTTTCCGTTCTCGTCGGACAGGCCGCCGCGTTGGGTGCCTTTTACCAGAATGCTGACACCCGGAAGCACCTCGCCTTTTGCATCGGTGACCTTCCCTTTTACCAGGACTGCCGCTGTTTCATGAACTGGAACCAGGTATTTCTCCCCGGCATATCCGGATGCTGCGGGTAGATGCAGGCAGAGCGTAGAACAGAGCAAAATACGGCAGAGCGTCGGGCTGCGCCTTGCAAATTTGCCGGAATTAGGGGGTTGTAAAAATGGCTTCATGCTTTCTAATGGGCTTAGTTACGTGTACGTTACCGTCAAATGTATAAAAAGATAACTAATTACCAAGTAATGGCTTCACATTTTTACATTATTCTGATATTATTCATATTAAAGAAATATTATATGCACAAATTCAATAAACGCAGAAATAATATACTGAGTGCTTAAACACATTTGCCTCGCTGCTTACGGTACATTCAGTCCCTGAGGCAGCCAAAATTTTTTATTTCAGATTTAAACACATGATTTAGAACTTATACTACCTTTGTTAACGTACACGGAAAGTCATCTGCTTCCGACATTGCCTGAGAATTCTAAACCAACACCTTCATGAAAAATCAGCTTACAAGAAGAGAGTTTATCAAGAAGAACGCCCTGACCGGTCTGGTAGCGGGATTACCCGTGAGCCTGCTGGCAAACCACAATGCGCAGCCCGCCATCCTGGGAGGTGCACCCGCCTGGAACAAGAACAACTGGCCCATTTGGCCGCAATGGAACCCTGAAACGGATGAAAAAGAGTTAATTTCCGTCATCAGGAGCGGAGTATGGTCGCGGGCGGCAATGGTTACGGAGTTCGAAAAGCAATGGGCTGCAGCGGTCGGCACGCAACGTTGCCTGGCGGTTGTGAATGGAACAAATGCATTGGTTACCGCCCTCGCGCAATATGGTATCCAGGCTGGCGACGAGGTGATTGTGCCTCCTTATACTTTCATTGCCACCGTTTCAGCAGTGTTAAGCAATGGTGCATTGCCCGTGTTTGTGGACGTAGACCCGGAAACCTTCCAGATCGATCCGGCCAAAATCGAAGCGAAGATCACACCGCGCACCAAAGCGATCATCCCGGTGCACATTCTTGGCTTGCCGGCGGATATGACACCGATCATGGCCATCGCAAAAAAGCATAACCTCGTCGTGATCGAGGATGCTTGCCAGGCACATTTGGCTGAGTATCAGAACAAAAAAGTCGGAAGTATCGGTAATGCAGGTTGTTTTAGCTTTCAAAACTCCAAAAACCTGGCTGTCGGCGAAGGCGGTGCGATCGTGAGCAACGACAATGCATTTATGGACCGCTGTTTTTCCTTTACCAATTTTGGAAACCCGTATGGCACTGCGGTGGGCTCTGTCAGTACGGGCAGCACCATGCAGGGCACCAAACTACGCTGGACGGAATACCAGGCTGCAATCGGACTGGCGCAGCTTCGGCGTCTTGAGGCGCAAACCACACTCCGAAATGAGAACGCTGCTTACCTGAAATCCAAAATAAAAGATATCCCCGGCATCCGCCCCTACCGCCTTTACGACCAGGTGACCCGGGCGGCATTCCACTTGTTTCCGTTCCGTTATGAAGCGCAGGAATTCAAAGGACTTTCACGCGCCGACTTCCTGGAAGCGCTTCGCGCTGAGGACATTCCCTGTTCGTCCGGTTATGCCGTACTGAATACCCAGCCGTTCCTGGCCGACACCTTTAAGTCCAAAATTTACCAGAATGCCTATTCAAAGGAAACGCTGAGCAGCTATAACGAACACAATCATTGTCCGCAGAATGATCAGCTGTGTAAGGAAGCCGTATGGTTTACCCAAAACATGCTGCTGGCATCCCGCAACGATATGGACAGAATTGCCTCGGCCATTGAAAAAGTGTATCAAAACGCTGAACAAATTAAAAAACGGGCCAAAAATTAAATCAAAGCCTTTTCAGACCATCCAAACCCGATTCCCTTTTAACCAAATCATTGATGATAACATTGACCAAAACTACGGCTGAACCTGCAAGTACGCAGCCGCACCTGACCGCAAACCCTTACTACTCAGGATTTCCCCTGGCACACGACACCTATAATGCCATTACCGCAGCCAGCGACGGAAATATTTACTACGTCCTTTGCTCTGAATCTTATGAAACAGGCGGACAAATGTACCGTTATGACCCGCTCACCAACCAGACGCATTTTTTGGCAGATCTTACAGAAATTTGCGGTGAAAAAGACCTTAAAGCCATTCCGCAAGGCAAAAGCCACGTCCGTTTTTATGAGCATGAGGGCAAGCTTTATTTCGCAACCCACCTGGGAGTTTACGAAATGATCGATGGCATGGAACGCCTGCCCGTGAATCCGCCACTGGGCTGCAAACATTATCCGGGTGGTCATTTTATTTCGTATGACCTTACTACCGGAAAGTTTGAGGACCTGGCACTGGCGCCGGAAGGGGAAGGGATATTGACGATGACCATCGACAAAGCACGCGACCACATTTTCGCCCTTACCTGGCCACTGGGCTATCTGCTGGATCTCGACCTGAAAACGGGCGCACTCAAAAATCTCGGGCTTACCTGCGGAAAGGGGGAAGGCGGCACCGTGGGCGATGATTACCGGGTAATTTGCCGGTCGATGTTTGTAGATTCAAGGTCAGGGAATGTTTATTTTTCTAATTCGGAGGGAGATATCCTTAATTACAAGCCTGGAACGCCCGCCTTTGAGCTGTTGGAAAACGCAGACCTTCGCCTCGATTATTTTGGTCATTATGACCCTACCAGGCCGGGTTCAATGGGTTATAACTGGCGGAAGATATTCTGGCACGAGGAAGAATCGGTGGCGTATGGGGTGCACGGTAATTCGGGTTACCTCTTTCGTTTTGACCCTGAAAAAGAAGAAATAACGGTCTTGGACCGCATCACATCGCTTCCCTCCCGGAAAAGCGGCATGTATGACCAGTTCAGCTACGGATATCTTGGCTTTCAACTTGGTCCGGATAAAGAAACGATCTACTATCTGACGGGCGGGCCGATTTATGAGAATGGTCGGCGCGTAAAAGGTGCTTCTCAGATCGCAAAAGGAGCAGCAAAAGGGCTCGAAAATTTACATTTAGTCACTTACCACATTCCAACTGCCCATTACCAGGACCACGGACCTATTTTTTACGCCGACGGTTCCCGGCCAACATATGTCAATGCCGTCACCATTGGTTCTGACGGGTCGGTTTATAGCCTGGCGCGGTTCATGCATGAAGGCAGTGAAATCCAGGATCTGATCCGCATACCGAATCCTTTTGCGCAGCATCATTGATACAATTACCGCAACGGTTCGATGGAAGTGCTTTGTGCGAAACCTCGCTCAGTTGCGGTAAACGTGAAAATTTGTACGGGTAATGATATCAATAGGCATAAACTCCTTTCTTTCCGGGATCGCGCCGTAAGCCAGATGCTGATACAATGTGAGCATTGCGCGATATGCCTGCTCCACCGGCTTTTGACATATCAAGAAGTCGATTACGCCTTTTTCGAGGTAAGCCAGATTTTCATCAATATAATCATAACCGATCAGCAGGACTTTTTTCCCTGCCTTTTCAAGAAATCTGGCCACTGCTGAGACACGGGAATTGGTTACGAAAACTATTTTGATGTTTCCTGCAAGAAGAAACTCCCCCGCAAGGTGTTCGTCTATGGATGTTGGATCCGTTTTGCGGATGTCAACCTTACGAATAACCGGAATGGGTGATTGCGTTTGAAAATAGGCCCGGAACCCTTCTTCTTTTTTTAACAAATGGTGATGGCCATCGATTTCCTTGGAGATATTGACAATCAAAATTTCATCCCCTGGCTGGACTAGGTAACTGGCCAGATGGCCGCTGAGATATCCGCTGTCAAACAGATTTGGGCCTGTGTAGTTGATGCTTTCATCATTCGGCAAATCCGAGTCGATGAGCACATAAGGAATTTCCAACCGCTTGCACGTGCGCGAGAAGCTCACAGATTCTTCTATGAATGACGGTGCGAAAAGGATCCCATCCGGTTTGCTTTGCAGTATAATGCCTGTTTTTTCAACAAACGAACCAATCGAATCCTGATCATAAAAATAATGGTCACTTACGATTCCTTGCTGTCCAAGCTCTGCACTGGCTTTCTCGATACCCTGTAATGGTGCATGCCAAAAGCTCGTTTCCGCCGATGCTGTGGGAATGAGGGTAGCTATGCGCAGGGTTTTGCGTGATGCAAGCCGTTTGGCCAGCAGGTTAGGCTGATAGTCCAGCTCACTAATGATCTGCAGAATGGTTTCCCTGGTTTTTTTCGCTACGCCGGGCCGGTTATGGATCGCCCTGTCCACCGTCCCAATAGACACATTTGCCCGACGCGCAATTTCTTTTACCCCAACCAGTTCTTCCGACTCCTTTTTATTCATGTTCACTTTTTCAAAATACGCACGCAAATTAGTAATTTTTAAAATGAAACCCCGTTTCAACGCGTCGTTAACCTACACAATAATACAAACAAGGCTGTTCACCACTTCGCTTTCGCATCGTGGGAACAGCCCTGTTGAGCGTACCGTTTTTTTATTTAGACACCGTCACTTTCAGGAATGTAGCGGGAATGGAAGTCGTGTTTTTGTCTGAACTCTGATTCTGACTTTCGAACAAAGCCTCCAACTCACGCTGCAAATCGGCTTCTTTTCCATTTTTTTCTGCCGCTTCAAATGCATTCATCGTTGGTCCGTAATATTTCCTGAATGTATCCAGAAAAACGGCAGGCGAGAAAGGCGCCTGAAATGTGAATGTTTCCCTTTCGAATGAAATGCTGTCCTTATTCGCGCCGGCGGCAACGAACCGATCTGTAACATTGCTCTCCACGCCCCAGAGCATCGGACTCACAAAACCTTCCGGTGGCGCGGGTGTATAAGCGGAGCTCACTTTCAGGATTTGCGCAACGAGCGTAGGGTCGCCTGGGATCCAGTTGCCCATCACGATCCGTCCACCGGGCCGCGTCACGCGGAACATTTCTTTGGCTACATCAAATGGCTGGGGCGCGAACATGGCACCGAAAATACTTACTACCAGATCAAAATTGGCATCCGGAATGTCGCTCAGATTAATCGCATCGCCCTCGCGGAATGTAATGTTGGTCAATCCCTCTGCTTTTACACGGGCGTTGCCGGCTTCGACAAGGTTCCTGGCAATGTCTACGCCTTCCACATCAGCGCCCATTTTGGCGGCGGGTATGGCGGTGGTGCCGTCGCCACAGCCCAGGTCGAGCACTTTCAGACCTTTTGTGATCCCCAATTTTGATACCAGTGCAGAACCGCTTTCACGCATTGTTGCTGCCAGACGAGTGAAATCACCCTTTTCCCAAAGTGCTTTGTTTGCATTCATTTTATTTTTCGTTTTTGTTAATAGATACTGATTTGAAATTCTTATTGCCTGCTAACCGCAAAATACGGTGTGCCATTTACCTTGATCTCACGTGTTTCATTGGCAATCCTTAATATGTAGTGCGCAGAAATTTTATCCGAATTGAGGGTCAGCTCGTAGTCACCCACTGCCAATTCCGAAACATCCAGGAGATTACCGTAATATCGCGCAGCTGTTTTGTCTTTATGCAGGGCATGTCCGGCCGCGTCATAAAAATGAAAGTTAAGGTCAATGCGATTAGGATTAAAAATGTATACAAACACTTTCCCATCGTCCTTGATTGTAATCCTTGGCAACACCGCAAAATGAGTAGTCAATGGATTTGCAGCTGAACCTGCGCTTGTGAAAGCGTTCGTTGGAGGCGCATCATGTTGAAAATGGGTGTGACCTGCATAGGCCAGATCATTTGCTTGTGCAATGCTTTCATAAAAAAGTAAGGAAAGTAAAAGCGCAAGCAGCAAAGTCATTAATTGAAGATTTTTCATAGCTAAAATTTTTTGTTGTTTGAGGCTGCAAAGTTGCTATGAGTTGCGCCTCCGAGACTTGTAATCTGGAAGCATATCCAGGTAATTATGCGTCTTTTTGCGAAATTCGGGCAGAATATTCGGTTGGAGTCTCACCAAATTCCTTTTTAAAGCTCTTGCTGAAATATGATTGATCATTAAAACCAACCGCATAGCCGATCTGCGTGATCGTATCCGCTTTTTGCCGGATCATCTCCGCAGCCTTTTGCAAACGCAAGTCCCGGATAAAGTCATTAGGGGCAAGTCCGGTGAGGGCTTTTAGCTTCCTAAGCAGCTGTGTGCGGCTCAGGTTCATATCCTCGGCCATCTTCTCGACCGAAAAAAGCACATCTTCCATATTCGCCTCAACGATTTCTTTGGCCCGCATCAAAAATTTGTCATCGAGCGACATTTCCTCCGGTGTAGTCACATGAACACGAATGCGTTCCCGGTAACGCTCTGCCAGTTTTTTTCTGAGTTCAATCAGATTTCTGACCCTGACGGATAATTCTTCAACAGAAAATGGTTTGGTCAGATAGTCGTCCGCACCCGTTTTTAACCCATCGATCCGCGATTCTTGGCCGCTCTTTGCAGTGAGCAAGATCACGGGAATATGACTGGTGCGCTCGTCTGATTTAATGTGGCCGGTGAGCTCCATACCATTCATTTTGGGCATCATCAAATCGCTGATAATCAGACTTGGCAGCACTTTGCGCGCACAAGCAAGCGCTTCCACGCCGTCAGGCGCCTTGAAAACGGTGTAATCCCCTTCAAGCAGCGATTCCATATAATCCCTGAGCGCTGTATTGTCTTCCGCAATAAGAACCGTTTCCCTAAGTTCCGGGCTGCGGATCTCCGGTTCTGTTTCCTTCCACACAGGCTTGACGGGAACGTCTAAATTCGGTTCCAGAACTTGCAGTTCATATTCGCCGGGTTGATTTTTAATACGCTGGCCTTCGTTATAAGCGTTTTTGTGAATGGGTATTTCAATTGAAAAAACAGAACCTTGGCCCAGCTCACTTTGAAGCTTGATGCTTCCATTGTGCAACCGCACAAGCTCCTTGACGAGCGCTAATCCTAAACCAGTCCCGCCATCCTGATTCTCGACGGTTTGCCGGGCCTGATAAAATGATTCAAAAACCTGCTTCTGTTCGTCCGGCGCGATTCCTTTCCCTGTGTCCGATACAGCAATGTGAAGAATTTGCTGACCTGCCTGCTCTTCTGTACGGGCGGTAAATGTCACTAAACCGCCCTCTTGTGTAAATTTGAATGCATTCGAGAGCAGGTTAATGATGATTTTTTCGAGCTTATCACGATCAAACCAGGCTACTGCTGCGGGCAGATCGATGTTCTTTTCAAAACTAAGCCCCTTATGCTGTGCGAGTGAGTCAAACGAGGAGGACAGAATGTTCAAAAATTGGTATAAATCACCTTCTTGGACCTGCAATTCCATTTTACCGGCTTCCAGCTTCGACAGGTTCAGGAGTTGGTTCACCAGTTCCAGTAACCGGTTGGCATACCGCTTCATCATTAGCAGCCTGCTTTGTTCGGCCGTTGGTTTTTGGCGTAATTCTTCTTCTAATGGTGCCAGAATGAGCGTCAAAGGTGTCCGGAATTCGTGTGAGATATTGGCAAAAAACCGTGACTTCATGCGGTCCATTTCTTTCAGTTCTTCGGTTTGCTGCATGATTTTCTCAGTGCGTTCACGGACCGTATTTTCAAGGATCAGCTTTTCATTTTGTAATTTTCTTTCGCGAAACCGGACCAGCATAACGGCTAGTCCGCCCAGCAGCAGCGCATAAGTTGCCACCGCCCACCACGTGCGATACCAAGGCGGAAGAATGGTAAATGCAAGCCTGTCTTCTGCCCCCGCCTGACCATATGCGTCCCTTCCCCGAACGCGAAAAACGTAATGTCCTTCCGGCAAATTGGTAAAATCAACGAATGATTCAGCCGACCAGACTGACCAGTCGTCCTGAAAGCCTTCGAGAATATATTGAAATTCATTCCTGGAAGAAAGATCATAGCTCGGTAATGCAAACTGAAAACGCAATCCTTTATGGCCAAAGGCAATTTTCGGTGGCGATTGCGGGTTTCGAAAACGGATCAGCGAATCCTTATTGATTGAAATCTGCCGGATCAATGTTTTAAATGGTTTTATAGCAGCAGTTTTAATGTTCTTATCCAAAAGCACGATCCATTTGTTTGACCCGAAAAGCATAAATCCATCCCGATTATCGTGAACTTTTGAAATGAGCGCATCAGAAAGTCTTCCCGAAACGGGCAATCTGTGTAAGCCATTTTTTGCATATTCAAAAACGTGGCTTTGATAATGATGGTAAAGTGTAAACCACATGGCACCATCGCGGCCCGCAACAATCTCGTTGATCCAGCCACCTTTATAAGACGCTACACCGGCCGTGAGCACGGAATCAACTTCAAAACGGCGCGTCGACGGGTTAAATCTGTGCATTGCTTCGTCCGTGGAAGCGTAAACCGCATTCCCTACCCTTTCGAGCCAGCGGATTTTATTGGATGACAGGCCATTTTCAGGGCCGTGGTGAATGAGCTTAAATGTGTCGCGGAGCGAATGCGCTTTCCCGGACGTTTGCCAGGCCATTTCATAGATGCCATTTCTTCGGCTATTGATTAAAATCGTCCCGTCAGCGGCGCGCGCAAAGCTGTCTGAATAGAATTGCATATTATCGCGCCTGCCACCTTGAACCCATTTGCCATTTGAAAAAATCAGCTCGGTGAGCCCGTTTCCTTCCAGGCCCACCATTAATTGTAAGGGCATTTGCGCAGTCCGCGCTTCCTCCACGCGGACGACATTTTCTTTGGCTATTTTTGAACGCTTTCCATTTTGGTCTAAAACAAAAACGCCGTCGTAGTTGGACACAATTAACTCATTACCAAATGCCTGACAATGCATTGTCAGGTTATCAATCCCGTCTATTTTTTTGAAATAAGGTTTGAAAATACCTTGTGAGAGCACGCTGTTCAGCTCAAAAATCCCCTTGCTGTTGGTTGTAAAAAGCTTGTTGTTAAAGACCTCGATATCCATCGGGTTTTCGTCCAGGCCATGATTTTCATTCAAAACCCGCAGCGGCGAATTAATTTCAAGACGGCTGATGCCATTGTCCGTTGCCAGCCATACATCCCCTTCCGCATCCTCAAAAACCGAATAAACCGCGTCACTGGGCAGCCCCTCCTTGCGCCCAATGTTATTCCGGATCGTCCCATTCCGATCCAACAGATAAAACCCCGAACCCGTGGTTGCCAGCGCATAATCTCCATTGCTCAGCCGCAAACCATGATACACCGCGTCTCTGATCTGCACGCTTCGCTCATCCTTGGTAAACGGTTCAAGTTTGGAACCGTCATAAATGAAAAGTTCCTTGCTAAGCCCCACCGCCAGCATCTTATCTCCTTCATAGGGCAGCAAGCTGGTGAGTCCCATTCCTTTAAATGCCGCACCGCCTTTAATGAGTTTCAGCGAATCCTTTTCTTTCTTTAACAACCCGTGCTCGCTCGCACTTACATACAATGTGCCGTTGATCATCCACGCAAAACCAAGTGCTCCCCTGTTGCTTTTCCAAACTTTGAACTTCCCGTTGACCAGTTCGAGAATATGCAGATCGCAGACGAAATAAACGGAGCCTTTGTCCGCAAATGTGAACCAGATATTCCCAAAATTCCAGTCTGCGCGGTTAAGCTTATTCTTCAGGGAATGGAAAACCATTCTATTTTGGTCATTTGCAGCCAGGTAGCCCACTTCTCCCGACCCGCCCACATAAACGCGCCCTTCGGAATCCTTCGCCAGCGACCGCACCGGATTGCCTTCGGAAGTGGGAATAAGCTGCCAGGATTTGCCATCAAATTCGAGCACGCCCGAGTTATTGGCTGCATACATGATGCCATTATCGCCCTGCACCAATGCCCAGTTTTGAAAAGCAGCCTTGTAATCGTCTGTTGAGTAGTTGGTAATAAAAGGGAGGCTCTGCTGCCAGATCCGGCAAAGCGGTGAATCCGTTTTTTGCGCTGACACGTTCAGGCTCAGTGCCAAAGCAAAAAGCAGGAAGATTTTTTTCATATAACCAACATTAAGTTGATTTTTAGCAAGTTAAAAGGAATAAAAATATCGCTTTTCAAAAGCTTGTGCAATGCATGCCAAGCCGTTACGCCAGGTAAGTTAGTTAACGGGATAAAGAGCAGCGGGATGACAAGTAAAAAGGCTTACCCTGCTCGCTTTTTCTGTCGTTACGTTCATTAACACGTCACAATAACCCAGTGGATTCCGATTCTTTACATAGTGCCGAACAGACTCCTCGTCCGATAATCCTTCACAAAAACGATTTCGAGGCACTTTATAGGGAATACTGGCAGCGATTGTATGACTTTGCGCTCTGCAAAACGCACGATAAAGACGTCGCCGAGGAAATTGTTCAGGACCTTTTTGTCAACATCTGGGAAAAGCGTAAAGAACTGCGTGTTGTCAATGTGCAGAGTTACTTGTTCGTTTCTGTCCGAAATAAGGTCATCACATATTATAAGCAAAAGGTTTTTGCGGACCTGGACACAGCCAGCGACACTGTGGCTCCCGACTACCCATTATTTCTGGAAGAACTGGAAGCGGCATTGCAAGGTGCGATGGGTCAGCTGCCTCAAAAAACACACGATATTTTCCTCCTGAACCGCTTTGAAGGCAAGTCGGCCAGGGAAATCGCTGCCAAGCTGCACATTCCTGAACGCACCGTAGAATACCACATCACCCAGGCACTCCGCCAGCTTAAAGTCTTGCTCAGAAACAGCACAACGTTGCTGCTCGCATTTATTTCCAGTATTACATTTTAAAGATTAAATCCATTCAATTGCATTAATAGTATAAACTTTCCATGAATTTTTATGCTCATTTGCGGTGAGCGTTCCTTTTTTAGTCTTTATAAAAAGGGGCATTTAAATCGGACATGAGCAAGGAAAATTTTTATACACTTCTAAGCCGCTATCGAAGCGGGAACTGCACGGATCAGGAAAAACGATTGGTTGAGCAATGGTTTGCAACGCTCGACGAAGAGATTCCCCAGCGGACCAGCCAGGAAAACAATGCCATTGAGGAACGGATCTGGAATGCGATACAGCACCAGACGGAAGCTGAGAAGCCGGTTTTTCAAATGATGATCTGGAAGTGGGCTTCGGCGGCGGTGATTATTCTGGCATTAGGCTGGGCAGGATATCAGTATAAAAATTCCCGAAACCCTTTGCTGACAAACTCCGCCGTCAGCAGCGTGATCCATAAAAACCTGACCACAGAAACCAACAGCACCAACCAGCCAAAAGCCATTAAACTGCCCGACGGCTCTCAAATTGAGCTTTCTCCAAGTAGCAGCATTGCCTATGAGCCTTCCTTTTCAGGCGTCCGTAGAGAAGTTTTCCTGGAAGGCAAGGCATTTTTTCGGGTTCAAAGGGATACAGAGCGGCCATTTTTTGTGCATACCGGAGACGTGGTTACCAAAGTGCTGGGAACCAGCTTTTGGGTCAATGGCAGTGAAGATAAAAGCGCGATCGAAGTTTCTGTACTAACCGGTAAAGTTTCTGTTTCGCAACATGCCCGGGCTGACGGAACCGAAACGAGCAAAATCAAGGATGGTGTTATACTAACTGCCAATCAACGCGTTAAGTACACCGTACAAACACGCTCTTTCGAGACCGGCCTCGTTTCCAATCCTGTTCCGGTGATGGCAGAGAAAAAAGGGAAACCGGTTGCTGAATCATTTGATTTCCAGGACAATCCGTTTAGTGAAGTCATTGCAAAACTGGAAGAAACCTATGGAATCGAAATCATTCTGGAAGACGAAACCTTCACGGGTTGCCTTTTTAGCGGAAACATTACCAAACAGCCTCTTTTTACAAAACTGGACCTGCTGTGTAACTCGGTGAATGCAAGTTACGAAGTTAGGGGCACCCGGATACTGATCAGTGGGAAAGGCTGCGCAGTCACCAACTAAACCAGGAATACGATGAAGTAGATTGCCCGTAAAAAAAGAGCCGAACGTGTTGCGAGCACCTTCGACTCTCAGTTATCCCCCTTACTGTGTCTAACAAGTCTTCATTAAAAATTAATGAATGGAGAGGGGTTTTGCCCAACTTTTTCAAGCCCAAACAAAACGTTCAAAACTAATGAAAAAACGAATACGCCTTCATCCTCTCATCCTACAAATTATGAGGATCACCGTTTTACAGTCCATTTTATTATGTGTTGGCATATCTCTGGGCTATGCCCATGAAGGACGCACCCAGGATTTGCTGGACCGTTCTATCACGATCAAAGTGGAGAATACCGAAATCCGTAAAATCCTGACGCAGATTGAAGCGCAGGCCAAAGTGGAGTTTGTTTACAGTTCCAACGCCATCGGTGCCAACCGCAAGATCAATGTGGTGGCCGTAAATAAGAAGTTGTCGGAAGTGCTTAGTATGGCATTAAAACCACTGAACATTTCTTACAGCATTGTGGGCGGCCAGATTATGCTGCAAAAAATTCCCGAAAAACCTGCGCCCGGCAACCCTGAAAAAGAGGAAGCTGCGATTATTGACAAACAAATTTCAGGAAAGATAAGCGATTCAAAAGGAGGTGCATTACCCGGTGTAAGCATTGTCCTGAAAGGTTCGCAACAAGGCACGATCTCGGACGCTAATGGAGCATTCTCAATCAATGTGCCCGATGAAAATGCCGTCCTGGTGTTTTCATTTGTGGGATATACCAGCCAGGAAATTGCTGTGACCAATCAGAGCAGCATTGAAGTTGTATTGGGAGATGACGAAAAATCACTCGATGAACTGATCGTGGTAGGTTACGGAAAGCAATCGAACCGTCAGCTTTCCAGCTCCATTTCCACGGTAAGCGGTAAGGATCTTGCCGACTTACCCGTATCTCAATTCACACAAAAATTGCAGGGAAAGCTGGCAGGCGTACAAATTTCGCAAGCAACCGGCACGCCCGGTGCAGGCATGACCGTGCGTATCCGCGGCGCGGCGTCCATTACTGCCGGGGCCGACCCCTTGTATGTAGTTGACGGAAACCCCATCGTGGGCGGCATCAGCAACATTAACCCAAATGAAATTGAAAGCATCAGCGTGCTCAAAGATGCCTCGGCAACGGCGCTATACGGTTCGCGGGCCGCAAATGGCGTGGTTCTTATCGAAACCAAAAAGGCCGTTGCAGGCCAGACGCGCATTGATTACAGCACTTATTTCGGATTCCAGCAAGTGCCTCAGCGCGGCCGTCCGGATATGATGGATGCAAGGGAATTCGCGACCTGGCGTAAGGAGCTGGCCATAGAAAGAGGCCTGGATGTAGATCCTGTTTTTCAAAACCCAGAGCAATATGGAGCGGGTACCAACTGGTATGATGCCATCACCCGTACAGCACCTATGACAGATCACAGCTTGTCTTTGAGCACAGGTTCCGAAAAGTTCAGCACCACGGCTACGGCTGGTTTTCTTAGTCAGGATGGCGTGGTCGTAGGTTCGGGTTACAAGCGGTATTCGTTGCGTGTCAACACCAATTTCCGCCCGCATGAAAAATTCAACATTGGGCTGAATGTGGCTCCAACCTATGCTACCAACACCAATACGGGCGTTGACAACGTGGGTGGTGCTTTCAACGAGGCCCTGCAAACATCTCCGCTGGCGCCGTTAAGAAATCCGGACGGAACATTGACATTGACTGCTTTTTCTCCGGGGATGTTTGCAACGCCCAACTACGCCAGAACGCTGACAGACCGGGTGGTGAACAACAAAGACATCCGCATCCTTTCCAATATGTACGCTGAATATCAACCTTTAAAGGGATTATATCTGCGCACATCCGGCAACATTGATATGGGAAGCTCGCGTGGTTTTGTGTTCAACGGCACAACCACGGGTGAACGTGGTGTTGGTTTGTACAAAACACCAACATCCGTATTGAATCAGGGGTCTTACCTTTCCTGGGTTAATGAAAATACAGTGAATTATCAGAAAGAAGTTGGTCAACACAGCTTCGACGCCCTGATAGGATTTACTGCGCAAAAATTTCGTGAAGATGCAAGCGCCGTTAATGGAAGCAATTATCCGGATGATAAGGTGCAAACCATCAGCGCTGCGGGCACGATCACAGCATCCAGCGGCGTGCAGGAATGGAGCCTCCTGTCCTATCTGGCCAGATTAAATTATAATTACAAAGGAAAATATCTGGTTTCCGCTTCGATCCGGCGTGATGGATCGTCCCGTTTTGGCGTAGAAAACCGCTGGGGTAATTTCCCCTCGCTCTCGCTGGGATGGATCTTGTCTGAGGAAAGCTTTCTGGCAAGCATTAAAACAATCTCTTTCCTTAAACTCAGGGCCAGCTACGGGATTACCGGAAACTTCAACATTGGAAATTATACGCATATTCCTACCATATCCACAGCCAATTATGTTTTCGGCGGTGCACTGGCCGGCGGCAGAAGAGTGGATAACCTCGCCGATCAGGGAATTGGTTGGGAATCCAATGAGCAGTTCAACATTGGCCTGGACCTGAACCTGCTCAATGACAGGATCAATTTCACTTATAATTATTACCGCAAAAATACCAGCGACTTGCTCTTCAATGTCGGCGTTCCCCGGGCATCGGGCTATGGAAATATCCAGACCAACATTGGCGGGCTGAAATTCTGGGGACATGAATTCTCCGTGAGCACTTCCAATGTTCAGCGCGAGCATTTAAGATGGAATACAGATTTCAACATTTCCTTTGACAGAAATGAGGTCGTTTCACTGGGTAACAAAACTTCCCGCCTGATCACAGGTCCAGGCAGCGGCGTTATCGGCGGTTCGCACATTACAACCGTCGGGCAGCCGGTAGGGATGCTTTACGGGATGGATCACTTGGGTGTTTATAAAGATCAGGCGGATTTTGACAGTTCCCCCAAACACACCACTTCGCAGGTTGGCACGGCTAAATTCCGTGATGTGAACGAAGACGGCATCATTACTGTAGACGACGCGACCATTATCGGCAACCCGCATCCCAAGTTTATTTTCGGGATGACCAATACGCTTCAATACAAAAGCTTCGACTTTTCAGCAACCATATCAGGGACTTACGGCAATGATATCCTGCGCGGTTCGGAACAGACTTTGACGAATCTGGACGGTGTTTTCAATGTACTGGCCGATGTTAAGGACCGCTGGCGGTCGCCGGAAAATCCCGGTAAAGGCAGATACGGAAGTCTGGCGGCAGGGACCACTGGCCTGGAACGCGACTGGTGGGGCAGTCACATGGTTTATAAAGCCAGCCACATTTCCATTAACAATGTGACCCTGGGCTATGCTATTCCCCTTAAAACGACCAAAGGCCTGAAACGGCTTCGGGCCTATGCAAGCGTTCAGCAGCTGCACATTTTTACCAAATACCCTGGCTCCAACCCGCAAGTGGCCGTGAGCACAGCGTCAACAGGCTTGGGCATCGACGGAGGTTCCTATCCGGTTCCACGGACTTATACGCTCGGAGTTAATGTTGGGTTTTAAATATTTAAGCTAAAATTTTAATCGAATAAGGTCATGAGAATGAAGACCATATATATTTTATTGCTGTCCGCAGCGCTGGGATCGTGCAGCGATTTCCTGGACGTTTCTCCGCAAAACGCAGTAGTGCCCGCCAATTTTTTCCAGTCGGAAGCTGATTTTGCACAGGCTGTAAACGGAGCCTATGCGCCGTTGCAGACATTGTATAACAACCCGAGCAGCTGGGCAATGGGTGAAATGCGTTCAGACAACACCCACTTTTTTTATAACAATGATTTCCGCTCGCCTATGCCCGAGGAGATCGACGAATTCGTTAATGGAGCGGAAAACACGGTCACTGCCGATCGCTATTACATTAATTTTGACGTCATTGCGCGCGCCAACAAAATCCTTTCGGCTATTGATGACGTGAGTCTGGACAAAGCAAAAAGTGACAATTTCAAAGGGCAGGCGCATTTCCTGCGTGCATTGGCCTATTTTGATCTGGTTCGCTATTATGGCGGAGTTCCGCTTCCGTTGACTCCGGCCTCCGATCTGGCAACGGCAACATTGCCCAGGTCCAGTAAGGAGCAGGTTTATGCGCAAATTATCGAAGATGCCACTGCTGCCACCAGCTTACTGCTCGACAAAGCAACTCAGGAGCCGGGAAGGGCCACTTCGGGCGCTGCCTGGATGCTTCTGGGTGATGTGCACCTGGCTCTGAAAAACTGGCCCGCAGCCGAAAGCGCACTCGCCAAAGTGACGGGTTATGCGCTGGTGGGTGATTATGCTGCGGTTTTTAATCCATCCAATAAAAACAATTCGGAATCCGTCTTTGAAGTGCAGTATCTGCAAGGAACTTCACTGAACCTGTCCAGCTCATTCCCTTATGCGTTCGTGCCGCTCACGCCGGATTATGCAAAGCTTACATTGGGTCCGGTAGGATCGCAATCGGCTTCCGGTTCCGGGTGGAACATTCCTACTGATGATTTGCTGGCAACTTACGAAAGCCGCACCGTGGACAAGCGCTTTAATGCTTCAATTGGCTTTATCACAGGCCCTTCGACCGTTTCCGACACGAGCTATGTCAATTTGCCTTACATTAAGAAGTTCCAGTATGCGCATTCCGTATTCAACCAAACCAACACAAATTTCCCGATCTATCGTTATGCGGAAACTTTGCTGGCGCAGGCGGAGGCAGCGAATGAACAGGGAAAAACGGCTGATGCCCAAAACTTTCTGAACCAGGTGCGCAAAAGGGCGGGGCTTGCCAATACAACCGCGAACAACCAGGCAACACTCCGGGCGGCGATTTTGAAAGAACGCCGGATAGAACTGGCTTTTGAAAACAAACGCTGGCTGGATCTGGTCAGGACGGGTAATGCGATCAGTGTCATGAATGCTTACGGAGCCAAATTGAAGGCGAATCCAGCCTATTTCTACCTGACGCCGGCCACTTATACGCTGACTGAGAACGATCTTTTGTTCCCTATTCCTTTCCTCGAAATACAGGTCAATCCCGATCTGGATCAGAATCCGGGATATTAATGCATTATTAAAAGATTATTCCTAAACCCCGACGAAGTAAACGATCCCTGGCGCTCACCGACCAGGGATTCGTTTTCAAATGTTATGCAAATCAAACATTATGAAACGAAAATTGAAATTAATAACATTCATTGGCCTGCTTACAAGCTGCTTAACCGTATCAACCCAGGCGCAGCAAAAGGAAAAACGGGCTTCGCCGATCAAATTTGAGAAGAAAATGGTCGCTTCCGAAAGCATTGAATCCGTGGGTGTTTTTGATGTGGATAATGACGGCAAGCCAGACCTGGTTTCAGGTGAATTCTGGTATAAAGGCCCTGAGTTTTTCGACCGTTTCTACATCGGCGAAGTGAAGCGGGTAAGAGAATATTGGGATGATTTTGCCACCATTCCCATGGACGTCAACGGAGATGGCAAAATGGATTTCATCACGGGCGGCTGGTTTAACAAAAGCCTGATCTGGCGCGAAAACCCGGGCAATAACAAAGATCCCTGGAAAGACCATATCATTGACGAAACAGGCAATGTTGAAACTGCGCGCGCATGGGATGTTGACAATGACGGACACCTGGAAATTGTCCCCAACAACCCGAATCTCCCTTTCAAATTCTACAAACTGGACCGTGATAAATCCGGGAAAGCATTGGGCACATTCACAAAAGTCCAGATAGCCGAAAAGCAGGGCCACGGACTCGGTTTTGGTGATCTGAACGGGGACGGACGCGGCGATTTCATCATTAGTTCAGGCTGGCTGGAAGCGCCTAAGGACGTCCTGAAAGACAAATGGATCGCACATAACGATTTTATTTTTGAGGACGCAAGTGTGCCTATGATTGTAGCAGACGTGAATGGAGATTCCAAAAACGACATCATCGTAGGTCAGGCACATAGCTATGGATTGGATTGGTATCAACAAACATCAAAAGCTGGTAAAATAGCCTGGACAAAGCACGTGATCGATCCTTTCACTTCTCAGTATCATTCTATGGATTGGGTGGATCTGGACGGAGATGGCAAAATGGAACTGGTAACCGGAAAGCGTTATCGGGCGCATAACGGAGGAGACCCGGGCGAAAAGGATGTGGTAGGGCTGTATTACTTTCAGTGGAACGGGGAAACATTTGTGAAGCAAACCATTTCCCACGGCCCTTATGGCATTGGAAAAGGAATTGGGGTTTATTTTTCCATTGCAGATCTGACCGGGAATGGTCGAAAGGACATTATAGTGGCAGGGAAAGACGGGCTTTGCGTGTTTTTTAACAAGGGTAATGAATAGTTAAAACTTGAATCAAAAAGGCAACCAGCGCTCACCGGTTGCCTTTTTGATTTATTTAACTGAACATTGAGATTACTTATATGCCACCCGATAAATCACACCGTTCGTATCGTCTGAAAAAAGCAGGGAGCCATCTTTGTGCATAGCCACACCAACCAGACGCCCAAAATGTGCACGGTTATTATTCACAATGAAACCCGTTACAAAATCGTCAAAACGAACGGGCTTACCATTTTCAAAATGCATGCGCACGATCCGATAACCAACCGGAGAGCTCCGGTTCCATGAACCGCGCATGGCCACAAAAGCATCGTTTTTGTACTCACCCGGAAACATGGAACCTGTGTAAAAGGCCATGCTCATCGGCGCGGAATGTGCCTGATAAGTAAGCGAAGGCAATGTAGTTTTTTGCAAATACTGCTGGTAAGTGGTGTCGCCCGTCGGCCTGGTCCCGGGATTATATTTCCCTTCTCCATGAATAAAGGGCCAGCCATAATGCGCATTCTGCTTGATCTGGTTTACCTCTTCCTTTTGTTCGTCATCACCCAGCCAGTCGATCCCGTGATCCATTCCCCACAATTCGCTGGTTTCCGGATGCCAGCCAAAACCGATTGTGTTTCTTAATCCTTTTGCAAAAATCTTGCGGTTGCTGCCATCTTCTTCTGCCCGAAGAATTGTTGCAAGTTCGGGATTGGGCTCCACGCAGGAATTACAGGTGCTTCCAACAGTAATGTACATCTTTTTATCCGGCCCGAAGGCAATGGTGCGGTTTGGATGTTGACCGCCGTCCGGCAAATCGTCGATCAGCATTTTCGGCTGCCCCAAAGTTCCGTCCGCATTCATCGCGGCTTCGTACACTTCATTAACCGTCACCATATACATCTTACCATTGTAAATCGTCAGGCCGTGAACCTGTTTTAGCGTCGCAACAGTTTTTTTATCCTCAGCAATCCCGTCGCCATTCGCATCCGTAAGCATTACCACCACGCCAGCTTCCCGGTCGGACGTATAAACGTTTCCGTTGCTGTTTACCACCAGGATTCTTGGCTTGCCTACTCCTTCTGCAAATTTGTTAATCGTAAAACCAGCGGGCACTCTCAGTTGCGCAACATTAGCCTCAGTTGCAGGTTGTACTGCCGGATAAAAAACATAGCCTTCCACCTGGGTAGTCGTTTCCTCTTTATCCGTTTCCGGAATCATTGCGTCCCAAAAGCTGTCATCGTCGTCGCAACCCGCCACCAGCATTAGCATGGAAAGGCTAAAAATCAGTAGTTTGAGCCCCGTTCGTAAAGTTGGGTGAATCTTCTTCATAATGTAATCGTGTTTTTTGAGTTGATGAATCAATTGTTTTTCCTTTAAAGCCACGTGTATAATAAAAACCATTCCCGTAGTTGGCAGGATGCTGGCAAGCCCCCGGTAATGGACAATGCCTTGGTACGGTTTTATTTAAAATTTTTGCCAAAAAAAGATTTGTATGGAAAATATCATCAACAGAAATCAAGAAGAGCTCACGGCGGGCAACCAGGCAGGAAGCATTGGCCGCGATGGCTATAATGAAAGCCTGTGGCAAAAAAGCGCAGAAAAAGAAAGTGCTATTGGAAACACCGATCCTTCCGTTCTATATGACGCGCTGATCGTGGGTGCAGGGATTACGGGAATGACCACGGCCTTGCTGCTGCAAAAATCCGGGCTTAAATGTGTGCTTGCAGATGCCCATAATCCCGGCTATGGCACAACCGGTGGCACTTCCGCACACATAAACACATTTGCTGATACAACATTTGCGGAAGTTGAAAAAGCCTTTGACAAGCAAGCTGCAAAGCAATTTGCTGAATCGATCGCTGAATCCGTCGAGCTTATTGCTACGAATGTCAGAACGTACAACATTGACTGTGATTTCCGCTGGCAAAACGGTTACGTGTATGCCGAGACAGACAAAGAAGTGGATGAGCTCAATGATCTGTATGAAAGCGCCTTGCGCGCAGGCGTTGTTGCTGAAATTGCGGATCAGGCGCCTGCGCCTGTCCCCTATCAAAAGGCCGTCGTATTTGAAAAACAGGCACAATTCCATCCGCTGAAATACCTCGTGGGTCTCCAAAAGCAGTTTACCGAGCTGGGTGGGATTATTCTCGAAAATACACGTATTGACGAAATTGACTCACATGCGGATTTTCATATAGCGAAATCCGGTGAGAGGCAGATTAAGGCAAAAAATGTGGTTTATGCCACGCACATTCCTCCCGGCGGCGTCAATGTGCTCCATTTCAGAAATGCCCCATATCGCAGTTATGTCATTGCCGCTACATTAAACGACGATAGCTATCCCGATTCCCTGGTTTATGATATGAAAGACCCTTATCATTACTTTCGGAGCCATGAAATGGACGGACAGAAATATCTGATAGCAGGCGGGCATGATCACAAAACAGGCCACGGAGACCCAGAACAATCATTTGCGGATTTAATTAATTATACCAAACGGTGCTATGAAGTAAAAAGCATCCATTCGCAATGGTCAGCACAATATTATGTGCCAGCCGACGGCCTGCCTTACATTGGCCATTTACCCGGTGCTTCCAATGGTATTTATACAGCTACGGGCTTCAATGGGAACGGCATGATCCTCGGGACAGTGTCGGCGATAGTGCTCAACGATTTAATTTTAAAAGGCCAAAGTCGCTACGAAAGTCTTTTTAGTCCTGGCCGGATTAAGCCGATCGCCGGTTTTACAGAAATGGTCAAAGAGGGCGCAGATGTAGTTGGCCGATTCATAGGCGACCGTTTTGGACTCGAAGAGATAGCATCCGTGTCTGAAATCCCTGTTGGCTCGGGAGAAATAGTAACTTACAAAGACCAGAAATTAGCAGTATATAAGGATGTTCAGGGTAACATCCACGCATTAAATCCAGTGTGCACGCATATGAAATGCATTGTACACTGGAATAATTCAGAAAAAAGCTGGGATTGCCCCTGCCATGGAGCGCGGTTTGATCCCGATGGTGTTGTAGTGACCGGTCCGGCCAGAGCAGATCTGGAAAAGGTCAATCTGGATACAGACCAGTAAACACTTTTAAAAGGCCAGCAAGCTGGCCTTTTTCATTTTCTGACCCGCCGCCACCAGAGCAAAAACCCGGTGACAGCCAGCAGGCCCGGTGTAAGGCCAATCAGCACATATAAGATTTTCACCGCAAGTCCGCCAAAATTGCCAACATGCAAAGGAAAGAATGTTGCTTCGATACGTTCTCCCAAAGGCTTCTCAGCAAACCGGCTGATTTGAAGAATTTCACCGGTTTGCTGATCCATCCGCACAGAATTTCCGCTACCCCATAATTTTAATTGTCCTTTTGTATAACCACGGACCTCGAATTTGCGCCCGGGCTGTGTAGGCAAATATACATAGGTGGGTTCCAGGTCCGGCATAGCCGACAATGCACGACGATACATCTGATCAGGCGAGACGGAAATAGGTGTGTTCGCCTTGGTTGAAGCCATTTCGTTCTGCCACGTTTTTGCTTTGAAGGCAAACATGTTCATCCAGAAACCCGTGAAGAAAATCACCGCGTTCAGAAGCAGGGACCATACTCCCACAATGCGATGCAGATCAGAGCTGATCGTCCGCCAGTTCTTGCGGTTGATCTTAACGCGAAAGGATAAGACTTTCCAAAGCATTTTCCTGTACACGATCGCGCCTGTAAGCAGCGACAACAACATTGTGGTGCCAAAAATGGCGGTCAGGGCAGCACCTGGAATACCAAGTTGAAAACTGAAATGAAACTGAAAAAGCCACTCGATGAAGCTGGGTGTAAACTGGCTCGCGGGCCCCTCACGCAGAATGACACCTGTATTGGGATCAAAGGAAATCAAAGCCAGATCATAGGTCATCAGGCGGGCGTCGTTGAAATAAATCCGGAAATTATAGGCTTCACCGGCCCCGGCGTCGGGATTTACCCAGGCAATGCCGTCCAGATTCGGATAACGGCTGATAACGGTCTGATAACAATTCTTCAAGACCTGATCCGGCACCGTTTTCTCCAAAGATGAAACGTGCAGCAAATCCCGATTGAAGAAATGGTCCAGCTCTGTTCTGAAAACCAGAACGGAGCCGCTTAACCCGAGTAAAATCAAAAATATGCCCGTGATCAGGCCAAGCCAGCTGTGCAGCTTGAAAAGGCTTCGGCGAAACGATACTTTTTTCATGTAATAGTCTGATAATTATGATTTTAAATTACCAGAGCTGATAGCTAACCCCCACCCTTACATTAAACGGATCACCCAATCCGGCCAGCGTTACACCTGAACGGCTTCCTGTGAAATAGTGCTTGTTTGTCAGATTGTAAGCATTAACCTGCACCTGAAAACGATTACGCTGATAAGAAAGCGCCGCATCCAGAACGGTGTAGGAAGGGAAAAGAAAATTTTGATTGCTTAACAAGCCAACCTGATCACTTACATAGCGAACGCCCGCCGCCACTCCGAATCCTTTAAGCACACTGGACGGAAGTGCATATTTGCCCCAAAAATTGAGCTGATGTTTTGGCGCGTTGGCAAAGCGATCACCTTTTTTACCATATGTGCTTGTACTCACCAGCACATGCTCATTGAATGCATAACCGGCGATCAGGCTCAGCGCATTAAGATTACCGGTTACGGAAAACTCCCCGCCTTTGCTCCTTGTGCCGTCTATTGCTGCCTGGCGATGCGAATTTTCTTCCGTAGGTGCCGCTGTCAGAATGTTTTTATAATCAATTTGATATAAAGACAAGGTGGCCGACAAGCGATTACTGAGCAGGTCCGCTTTTGATCCGACCTCATATTGGGTTGCCTTACGGGTTGGGAACGGGCCGCCTGCGAGCACATTATTAGAGGTTTGCGGATTAAATGACTTCAAGAATGTTCCGTAGATAGAGACATTCTTTACCGGTAAATATACCAGCCCGATCCGGGGAATCCAGCCCGAAGCCTGCAATTCATCGCCCTGTTTATTATCGCGGTCTGACAATGGCGTTTCCTTACCATTGTAATTGTCGTAACGCAGGGAAAGCAGCACTTTTAATTTGTTGCCGACACTCATCTGGTCCTGAATATAGCCGCCAATCAGGTTGGTAACACGCTTATTGTCATCCGATTCGTCTGCCGGAACCGATGCATCGGGGATACTGCCTGCATAATCCGGGTGAGGAATAGAGATCCTTGTGGATGATTTGTATTGATAGTCATTTTGGGTCCAGCCATAACGGTTGTAATCTACGCCTGCAATGACCTGATGGCCCAGGGAGCCTGTTTTGGCAGTATATGTTGCAAAAGCGGTTGTTTGCAGACTGAACCTGTCGGTTTCCCAATCCTGATATCCGCGGCTGATGGAATCGTTCCGGATCCTTCCAACCGGGATGTGGTCCGTATAGTCCAGCACATTTCGTACCGCCCGCTCGACGATCGTGAGTTTCAGGTTGTCATTGATCTGATGGTCAAAGGTTAATGTGGCCGATGCATTATGCGTTTTGCCATAATCCGTCGGACTTTGGATCGTCAGATTGTTGGGATAATAATTGAAGTCGAAACTGCCGTCTGGTCTTGAATATACAAAGCTCCCGTTGTCATATTGCTGAACGGCCTTTTGATAGGCGTAATTCAGTTCAAGATTTATTGAAGTTTTTCTGCTAAAAAGGTAAGTCAGCGACGGTGCGACGAACAGGTTCTTTTTTTCCTGATAATCCCTGAAACTTTCAGAGCGGTCGTACCCGACAATGGCCCGGTACAAAAGCTTTTTCTGACTATCCACAGGCCCGGTAAAATCTACCGATGCCCGCCCGAAGCCCCAGCTGCCCAGAGAAAGATCCAGGCTCGCCCGCTTCTCGGACAAAGGTTTCTTGGTAACGAAATTGACCACTCCGCCCGGTGAGCCTTCACTAAACAATGCACCAGAAGGTCCGCGAAGCAATTCAACAGATTCAATGTTATAAAGCAGCGGCTGCTGACTCCACAAGAACAGATTTCCCCGGATTCCGTTATAAAGTAAAAAACTGGCATCATTGGGCGAGTAAGCCGTAAAACCTCGGATCTGAAAGTTCCCATTCCCATTATTGGCCTTCATCCCTGTAAAAGACCCTGCAATCTCATTCAACGTGAAAGCCTGGCGGTCGCGCAATACGGCTGCAGACATTACCTGCACCGACTGCGGCGTAGCAAGCAGCGGCGCATTCGTACGGGTAGATGCATTGGAATTCAGCACCTGGTAACGTGTTCTGGCTGTGCTTACCACCACCTCTTGCAGCTCCTGCCTGCTTTCCGAGAGTTGCAGGTTGAGAAAAGGATTTTTCCCTTTTGAAATGCGAAGGCTTTGGGTAAAAGCCGTATAACCGATGTTGGAAACAGAAAGAATATATGACCCAGGCATAATGCCTGCCAAGCTAAACTGGCCTTTTGCGTCGGTAATTGTTCCCAGGTCCGTGTTCTGCAATGTAATGGACGCCCCGGTAATCGCCTGTTGATCCGCATTCATAATACGGCCATTTAAAGTGCCAGCCTCCGTCTGTGCAAATACATTTGTGGAAATCGTTGTAATGAAAAATAACAGCAATAGATATTTGATATGCATTAGAATATACATTTATAGATGTGCCGCATGCCGTTTCCGGAATGAGCCCATGAATGCCTTGGATAGAAAAAGATGATGTCAGCCGCATGAACATACGGTTCAACGGCTAAAAAACAAGCGTACGAAAACGCAAAGTGTGCTTACGCACAGGGAGGTGGAACAAGAATGGATAGAGGTGCCTGATAAGAGGCTAAATGATAGGAAAAATTAAGCTCCTGGCACAACGAATAATCCGTTGCTAAAAACTCGAAAGATGTGATCGGTGAGGCAAAGAGTTGGAGAACAGGGATGTTCTGAACGCGATCGCTGGTTTGCTTATCTTGCTTTTCCTGCTGCTCTTTCAGTTTTTTTGCCAGAAAGCATTTACCGTTACAATGCAGCTGCGGTTTATCACGGTTTTCGCAAAGGACGCGGGTAATGTATTCTTTGTTGATATGATAATATGCAATAGTCCCCCACTGACTGAAAGTCGGCAGTATCGTCGTGATAAGCCATATGTAGACTATAACTGTACGCATAGGATTGCGTGGCAAATATATATCAAAAAGGTTGCTTGGCGCAACCTTTTTGATATTACCATTACGGACGGCTCTTAACCGACTGCTTGGCATCGCGGTTTTGATAGTTACCTGTTTTACCTGTATGGTTTTTGGTATTTCTATCGGCTGATCCGCTTCCTTCTTTGACAGTCGTATCCGATTCCGTCAAATTCTTCTTACGTTTTGCGATTGCTTCCTTGGAATTGAAAGACTTAGGATCTTTGCTTTCAGTATCAGAGTAGCGTCCCACATCATTTGCATTTTTATGGGCTGCGCCGCCCGGGCGCGTGCTTCCATCTCCCTCCGTACTTTTCCGCGCACGATTTTCAACTGCCTTGTCGTCTCCGGCGCTGGTTGCTGCTGCCCCTTGCGCTGGCTTGCTGGCACTTGCAGCCTGGCTTCCCTGCGCTTTTTGGTCCTGTTTATCGGCCTGGCCTGAGCTGGATGTAGTTTGTGCATGTGATAATGTTGCAGCACAGAACATAGCGGCAAGTGCCAGATTTATCGTCCTTTTCATAAGAAATTAGTTTTAAGGTTGTGATGATTTCCCATACTCACTTTAAAAATCGTACCAAAAGTGAGTATCGAATCTGTACAACCCTCCACCTTACTTCTTAGCCTCCTTGATCGCTTTTATTGGAAAATCCCCATATTGGGATGATATGATGCCCTGCAATGTATCGCCTGTCTGTGCAAGGCTGTATTTAAAAACCCCTGCCTGACTTTCAGTAGTGAAGGTCACTTTTCCCTGGTCCACAACCAGCTCTTTCATCTCTTGTTTTTCCGTATCCCCGACATATCCCACCGTTTTGCTTTCTTTTTCTTCAAAAGTAAAAAATCCGGATTCGTATTCGGGCGGTACGTCGCTGATCAGATACTTCCAGGTGCCTACGATGTCGTTGGCCACAACTGCTCTTTTTGCTGCAATGGAGAAAATGGCCAATGCCATAACAATCAGGAAATAGTACTTTGTTTTCATCTTGAATAGAAGTTTAAGTTTGACAAGCCACTACATTTTTCCTAAAAACTACAAATATTTTTCTATTTAATTATATTATTTTAACATAACTTGCTAAGTAATGAATGGTTACTAAAACCTCAATGTCAAGCAAGATGAAATCAAATTTCTACACTTCATTGATCCTGGCCGGACTTCTCTTTTCCTCTTCAGGCGCTTTCAGTCAGGGTAAGTTTGCAATTTCTGCAACAGTGGCCCCATTTTACGGACATTCCAAAACCGTAGCAGAAGTAATCCTGCCCGATTCATATAGCAGCGGAACATTAACTACTCAGATCTGGAAGTCAGAGTTATCATCAAAAGGTTATTGGGTTGGTTTGAACGGAAGATACTCTTTCGCAGAAAAATGGTCTGCTTCAACGGGCTTATGGTTCAGCTACGCCAAAATGAAACAGTCTGGCACCAGCAGTCGGTCCCATAATTTTTCCATTCCCGTCTTTGTCAATTTTCAGCCGTCCGAGAGAAAATTTTCGCCTTATTTTTCGGCAGGCGCGTTATGGAATTTTGGCACAACAAGTAGGGTCAATATCCCTGATATCGGAACGGTAACTTTTAAGTCTGACCGTAACACGTCCAGAATATCGCCTACGGTTGGAGCAGGTGTAATTTACCATTTTGCGAAGCATTTGTCACTCATTGCGCAGCCCACTTTCAGCTACGCGATCCCGCCTTCCGCTATCAACACCAAAGCATATCAACTGGGCCTTAATGTGCAATTAATGCTTAAACTTTAAATGAACTGCACCAGGGAGCTCTACTCACAGGCAAACTAAAACTTCTTGAAGTAATCGAGCGGAGGTCCCACCCTTTCAAATCCGTGTGCTTTTCTGAAGTTATCCTGTTCAAGTTCGGATTTCCCTTTCAGTACGCCCTGCGATACCGAAGTAAAGAATTCCTCCATTTTACCGGCAGGCTGGAATGTAATGATCATCCTTGCAACACCTTCACTTACTTTGGAAAAGGTGTGCGGGACGCCCCTCGGTCCAAAAACACTGTCCCCGGCTTTGGCTTCGAAAAGATCATCACCAATCTTAATTTTGAACTCACCTTCCAGAATATACCACCATTCGTCCTGGCCGGGATGAACATGAAGCGTAGGTCCTCCATTTTTGACACGGGTAGATTCAAAAGTATATAAATCGCCGTTGGTGTCCTTCGATGATATCTTGGTATAGAATGTGTCCCCTTCCAGCAATGAGATGCTCTTATCAAACCGGTCCTGACCAGTAACCACCCGAAATCCTTTTTTTACCCTGTCCGTACGAGACAGTTTTTTAGGTTTCATTGAGCCGGGCACAAACGGCAGCGCTAATGTAAGGTTGAAAAATTCGCTTCTTTTCATAACAGTGATTTGTTTCATCAGACATTAAAAAAAGGTGATAGAGAAATCTTGGTGCGGCAACTCAATATAACTCACACTCAGAAGATTCCGACATGCAAGTTAGTTTCCGGTGAAAGTTGTCATGAAGCGACTTAGCAAGTGCATTACGTGAACTTGATTTTTTGCAGGGCGAATGCAGTCATCCTGAGCAGTAACCATCCGTGTTTGAACCGTGAAATATTCGTTTCGCCGTAGGTTCGGGCGCGGTAACGGATGGGAATTTCAACAAATTTAAGATTGAGTTTAGCAGAGCCAAAAATGAGGTCAAAGTCTCCGAATGGATCAAAATCACCGAAATAAGATCGGTTAGCGGCTAATTTCAGATAATTTTTCTTCGAAATCACTTTCGTACCACAGAGCGTATCCTTCAAATTCTGTCCCAGCAGCCAGGAAAATGCGAGGCTGAAAAATTTGTTGCCAAGCAAATTCAGGAAACGCATTGCCTGCTTTTCCATCGGATACACAAGCCGCGAACCATTGATATACTCTCCTTTGCCGGAAGCGATGGCATTAAAAAACTTGGGCAGCTCCTCGGGCGCAACCGTCATATCCGCATCCAGAATCATAAGAATGTCTCCGCTGGCCAGGCTGTAACCTTTTCTTACGGCGTCTCCCTTCCCTTTCCCATCCTGCTGCGCCCATTTTATGTCATGAGATTCCTGGTAATGCGCACCCAGCCGCTGAATTTCCTCCCAGGTCTGGTCGGTTGAATTTCCCTCAACAAAAACCAGTTCGGTGTGCTTGCCCATTTGCGGGGTGCGCTGAATCAGTGCTTCGATATTGCCTTTTTCGTTGCGTGCCGGGATGATCACGCTTACGCTCATTTCACTAGCGGGTTCGCAAGCGACCCTTTTGCTTCTGGCTACAAGGCAGGTGATTAATCCCAGGCCATTGATCAATGGCAGGTTCCCGATATACCGGTTCAAAAAATTGGAAATAAAGGGAATGTATCCGGGAAAGATCATCTTCCGGTGATGATCGATAAGATCGAAATCGGCAAGATGCAGAAGGGAAATTATATCGCTGATATCCAACCAATTTTGCCTTTTCTGCGGCATTTTTAGTCCTAGAGTTTCAGCAAGATTAAGAACCGGCCGCCAGAGGAAATTAGTGGATGTAATAACCAGACGCGTTTGCGGGGTGAATACATGATGGATAGCTTCAAACACCATCTGAACATCCCTGAAACTGCCGATCGTATCGCTGATGATCACATAGTCAAATGTTGCATCCAGGTTAATGCGCTCCGCATTCATCTCAAAATACACATTGCCTGGGCGATGTATTCTGGCAAAACGGATCATTTCTTCTGAAATATCAATCCCCACTCCCCTTGCCGGTCGGAGCTGATCGAGCAGATATCCTGTACCACACCCGATTTCAAGCACCGAGCTGCCTTCCGGGATGATAAATCTTAAATGCTTTACCAAAGATTTATGATAGTATGCATTCTTCCTGATCCATTTCTCTCTCTCTTCCCCATTCATTTGAATTTCAGATTATACCAGCTCGAATCAGCCAGAATTAAAAGATGCTCATTTGGGATCGTTTTATAACCCTTCGCGGGAAACACATGGTAGGCGCCGTTTTGGACTAATTCCTTTTCATAAACATACATCAACGGTCTTCCAAGGATATGGGCAGGAAGCCGTCCATCCTGAGGCCAGAAACTAGGATAAACCCGCTCGAAATAACGCAAATATTGAAACGGGACGATGACTTCCGAACCCACAGGCATTTCCTTTGCCAATCCATGAAGCTGCCGGGCATCTCCCTCAGGATAAGGATCAAAGCCTAAGCCGGTTTTGATCATATAGGATGCACTTTTGGCTATTGCGCTCGGCTTTGTATCAAAAGTAAAATGATGGGCCACCAGGAACGTGCCGAAAATAAATTGTAGTAAACAACCCGTTAAAATCCAGTTGATTGCATTTTGACCGGGTGTAAATCCCGCCTGCGCCACCCGGTAACTCAAATAAACAAATGCGCTCAGCATAAATGCCCACAAACCGCTGATCCGCGGCGGATAGGAAACACCTGGGTAGATTGCTGGAAAATAATACAGCGCCTCGGTTGCAAACATTACAAACAACACGCCAAAACATCCCGCCAGCACCCAGATAATCAGCCCCTTACGTGGAAATGTGCGCAGCCATGGCATAAAGGGAATCAGGCCCAGACCAAAAGTGAGGGCGCCAACAGCCACGGAAAATACAATGTGATAGAAGAATGTAGTATTCAGTTGTGTATTAGAAAATGCCTGATTAAGACGGCTGGATTGCGATCCGTTCAAATAGGAAAGCCACCACAGACCGATCAGAAATATCACTACCGAAACGCTGGTGATAAGCAAATTTCGTTTGTTGAAAATGTATCTGAACCAATGTCTGGAGGGGTTGAGAATAACCTGGTCCACCACCGAATAAAACAGAAAAAGGCAGCAAATAAGGACAATAGAGGACTCCTTAACCAAAAAAACAAGGGTAAGCCAGACAATGAACATTCCCCATTTGCGCTGAGCAAAGCTTAATGCAAGGAAGGCAAGCAGTGGGATAAAGTACTGCTCCGGGTGCCAGCCAAAATAATCCAGATACATGAAGTAAGCCATCGGCCCGAAGATGTAGACCAGTGCCGTGAGCCAGATGGCGCGCCGCTCGGCGACATTGAAGTGGGCAGAACCCCGGTTGTAAACCCAAAAGAAAAGCCCTACAAAACACACATAGGCCATAAAGAGCCCGTTCACGCCCATGAATCGTGTAAAAATCCCTATCAGCGGTATAAAATAGTAATTATGCTGCTGTGCGTGATTCCCGTAAATTGTATCGAATAGAAACGGACGCCCCTCCAACCAGCCTTTGCTCAGTTGAAGGATCACCATTCCATCGGGATATTGCTCGGGGCTGGTTTGAAATTGAAATACTTTGAGAAAAAACCACACCACACAACCAATAATGGGAAGCACAATCAGAAACGCATTTGCAGATCGGCCCATAGTCTTGAATAACATAACCGCAACTTAACATTCCTTTCTTCAAACTGAAATACTTTTGGCGTTTATTTAACCAACCCGCTGACATAATTATTTTATAAATAAATGGATTCGAGAAGAGAATTTCTAAAAAAAGCAGCATTACTTGCCGGCAGCGGCGCAATGGCCAATATGCTTCCCCCTGTCATTCAAAGGGCACTTGCCATCAACCCGGAGCCCGGAAGTACGTTCTATGACGCCGAGCACGTCGTCTTTTTGATGCTCGAAAACCGTTCATTCGATCATCAGCTGGGCACATTGCAGGGCGTTCGCGGTTTTAATGATCCCCGTGCGATTGATTTGCCAAATAAAAACAAGGTCTGGTTCCAATCCAATGCAGAAGGAGATACTTACAGCCCGTTTCACCTGAATGTTAAAGACACCAAAATTGCCTGGATGGGCTCGATCCCCCACGGCTGGACAGACCAGACGGATGCTATGAATGATGGCAAATACGACCGCTGGCTGGACGTGAAAAAGCCAAACAAAAAGGACTATTCGCACATTCCCCTTACCATGGGCTATTGCGACCGGAACGATTTCCCATTCTACTATTCGCTCGCCGACGCTTTCACCGTATGCGACCATAATTTCTGTTCGAGCATCACCGGCACGCATCCAAACCGCTACTACTGGATGAGTGGGACAGTGCGGGAAAAGAATGAAACCGACGCGCTGGCGCATTTGTGGAATATCAGCAATTATGTATATCCCGAGCTGGATTGGAAAACTTATCCCGAAAGGCTGGAAGAAAATGGTATTCCCTGGAAAGTTTATCAGAATGAAATTACCATGGGTTATGGTTTGAAAGGTGAGGAAAGCTCGTGGCTGAGCAATTTTGGCACAAACGTGCTGGAATACTTTAAGGCCTATAATGTCCGCTTTCATGAGGGAGGCATCGCCAATTTGCAGACCAAAAAAGAAACGGTGCTTCAAACCATCGCGGAGCTGGAAAAACAGCCTGCGGACGAATCGAAAGACAGAAAACTGGCAGCCGCCAAAAAGCTGCTCGCCAACTATGAAACGGCCCAGAAGAAATTCAATGCAGAAACATTCTCCGGCCTTTCCGAAACGGGTAAAAATCTTAATACAAAGGCATTTACCACCAACATCAGTGATGCTGACTTCCAGACGCTCACCCCTTTACAATACAATGACAACGGGACCGAACGCACACTGAATGTACCAAAAGGCGACATATTCCATCAGTTCAGGCAGGATGTGGAGCAGGGAACATTACCGGCAGTATCGTGGCTGATGCCGCCAGCGCGGTTCTCCGACCATCCCGGCGAACCCTGGTTTGGGCCGTGGTATGTAAGCGAGGTAATGGAGATCCTGCTCAAAAACCCTGAGGTTTGGAAGAAAACCATTTTCGTCCTTACATACGACGAAAACGACGGCTATTTCGACCATATTCCGCCTTACACAGTTCCCAATCCTTACAAGGAAAACACCGGTAAAGTGTCAGCAGGAATCGACCCGAAAATGGATTTCGCTACCAAGAAGCAGCAGACCAACCCATCCATGAACGACGCCAAACTGCGCGACGGTTCTATCGGCCTGGGTTACCGCGTGCCGATGATCATTGCTTCGCCCTGGACGCGTGGCGGATTTGTCAATTCCGAAGTTTTTGATCACACATCGTCGCTTCAATTCCTGGAAAACTTTATTGAAAAAAAATTCGGCAAAAACGTTCGGGAAGAAAATATCACGAACTGGCGGAGGACTATTTGCGGCGACTTGACCTCTGTTTTCCGGCCTTATAATGGTGAAAAGATCGAAAAGCCCGCATTTCTTGACAAGAACCAGTTCATTGAAGGAATCCATCAGGCGCAGTTCCGGCAAACGCCCGACAATTTCAAAAATTTGTCAGCATCGGAAATCGCGGAAATCAGCAAAAACTTGCGTGAGTCTCCCGCTTTTCCAACGCAGGAAAAAGGAGTTCGCCCTGCATGTGCGCTGCCTTATGAATTGTATTCCAATGCATATTTTGACAAAACAAAAAATCAGTTGCAATTGTCTTTCAAAGCCGGTAATGCAGTTTTTGGTCAAAAATCGAGTGGTGCACCTTTTCGCGTCTACGCCATGAACCCGTATCAGAACGATCCGCTTCGCTCCTGGGATTATAGTGCATCCGCAGGCGATACGCTATTGGACGAATGGAATATCGGTGATTTTTCAGAATCAAAATATCATTTGCGCGTGTACGGCCCTAACGGTTTTTTCCGCGAATTTAAAGGTGATGGAAACAATCCGCTGCTGAAAGTGACTTGCGCTTACCAAAGTACGGGCAAAAAACTGACGGGAAATATAGAAGTCTTCATCGAGAACATGGATTCAAAATCACACCAGCTGTCCGTTTCCGACAACAGTTACAAAACCGGCGAACAACACAAAACAATCGCAGCCAAAGGAAAAGCCACGATCATCCTTGACCTTTCGAAAACATTCAACTGGTATGATTTCAGCGTTAAAATCAATGGCGGGGAACATTTTGAAGAGCGTTTTGCAGGGCACGTCGAGACAGGCGCCGTTACCAAAACCGACCCCTTAATGGGCGGCATTGTCTGATCCAGAAACAGCCCGGTTACTAGTAGCGACCGGGCTTTATTTCACGAATATAGTCAGCCATTGAGGAAATGGATTTGAATGCCCTTCTGCTTTCCTGTGGTTCCAGAACCTCGATTCCATAGTATTTTTCAAGCATCACTATCAATTCCAGCGCGTCGATCGAATCCAGACCCAGGCCTGAACTATGAAAAAGCGGCTTGTCCTCATCAATGTCGGCCGGCGTTACCTCTTCCAGGTTCAATTGTTCAATAATTTGTTGTTTAAGATCTTCTTTAAGCCTGTCCAGCATCTCGTTATGTTGTGAAGTGAGAATCAAAACAGGGTTTACAGTGCATGAAAACCCTGTCGGAAGACGATGCTGTAAAAAATCGTTCCGCTTGCAAGTGCACACGAGAAAAAGGCTATTCACGAATTACAAGTCACCAAAAAACTCGCCGGGCGTTTGACCAGTGAATTTTTTGAAATTCTTGATAAAATGGGACTGATCAAAAAAACCGGCATCCAGCGCCGATTCAAGGAGGTGGCTGGTCAACGGTCCTTGTCCGATCAATGCTTTCATGCGTACGATGTCGGCAAACTGCTTTGGCGTTGTTCCTACCACTTTGCGAAATCGCTTTTCAAAAACATCCAGGCTGACGTAGAGGTCATCAGACAATTCCTTCACACTGACTATGCCTTTTGCTACCTTTATTTTTTCCACAGAATGCGCGATAAGCAGGTCAGGTTTTCTATCACGGATTCTTGCAATAAAAAACTGCTGGACAACATTGACTTTGCCCGGAATGGATCCCGCTGCTTCCAAATGTTCTTGTAGCAACATTAACTCGGAAGATTTGAAAAAATGATCCAGCCCAACATTCAGTTCGAACAATTCGTGCATGGGCAAGTCGAAGAAGGCAGCCGCGCCGCCCTCCCTGAACTGGACGAGCATGTTGACGCTGTTTTTATCGTATTCCGCTATTTTAACCGATTTCCTTAAACCGGATATAGATAAGACAGGAAGGCAGGAATTGCCATTTTCCTGCTGGTAATGCACACGTCCCTGCAAACGAATAGCTGCTACCACGGATGTATCGGGCAATAACCGGCTTACGAATGTGCCGTTGCTTTCAACAACCGTAAACGCCTTAATGAATGGATTCAGACAGGAAGCAGGTTCGAATATTTGCATGGGATAATACGTGAATATATCAATTTACCTGATTTTCCGCAACCATTCTGCAATGGCCACACCGATTTCCCCGGCAGAATCTTCCTGCAAGTTATGATGTCCGCTCACTGTTATATGGGTCTGATTTGGCCAGCGCATACAAGCTTGCTTTTCTGCATCGGCCAGAGTTCCAGGGATGGCTTCAATGAAGAGTTTCGGGAAAGGACTTTCTGCAAGCCAGCTGCTGTTTTCATTCACGATCCGGATCATTTCCACAGGCTCGCCGCCCAACGGCAACTGCCTGGCCCAGCTGAGCATAGCCCGCCTGCCCTCCCCCGGCTCGGAAAAAGGCCGGCGATATGCTGCCATTTCTTCATCCGATAATGTGCGCAAAATCGTTTTTGGCAAATTAAACTCGATGAACGAATTCCCGGCAAGCACCATTTGCTCCCCCTCGTTTGATCGCAGCTTCAGGAAAGTTTCGCGTGCCGCGCCGGGCACTTCCTCCCAGGAACGCGGCCGCGTGATGGATTCCATGTAAACGATTCCCTTCACTGCACCTGGATGTTTTCGTGCCCAATAAAAAGCCAGCACCGAGCCCCAGTCGTGCACAACAAATGTTATATTTTTTTGAAGGCCGAGCGCACTGAAAAGCGCATCCAGATAACGCTCATTCTTTTCGAAAGTGTAATCCGCCGCCTCTTTGAAATGATCCGAGTCACCCATGCCCATCAGGTCAGGAACTATGCAACGTCCTAAGTCCTGGACATGCGGCAAAACATTTCGCCAAATGTAACCCGACGTAGGGTTTCCGTGAAGGAAAACAATCGGATCACCGTTGCCTTTGTCAATGTAGGCCATTTTAAGCCCGTCAATCCGCTGGAATTTTTTGTGGGATTCGAATGCAATGTCAGTTTGCGCGTTTTGTGTCGTTTCCATATTTATATTTTTAAAACACAAAAATCGGCGTATCCACGGCTTATGGATAGTATAAAATCATTGATTTGACACGATTATGCACCTGGCAAGCACTATCTTTGACAGGATTTTTATAGTGTTTCAGACAATGAATTGGATTACGCGTGAGCGCCCTAAAATTGACCGGATAGCCTGTCCCTGGCTGATCAAAAGATTCATCGATCCGGATGCACAGATCTATTTCGTCCCATTTGATCAGGTGAAAGCAAAGGCACTTGAACTGGATGCCACGCCTTTTGACATTCCGGACACGGAATTCACACATTATGAGGATCGTTGCACATTCGATTTCTTCCTGGAAAGATATGATATCCAGGATCCGGCCTTAAAGGATATGGCAGTCATTATCCGGGGAGCTGACACGGATGCCCATTCGCTGGCTTCTCAATCGTCGGGGCTGTGGGCAATTTCGGCGGGACTTGCCTATAACATTACCGACGACCACGAGTTACTTGAAAAAGGGATGCTTATTTACGATGCACTTTATAGCTGGGCGAAACATCTCCAAAAACAAAAACATACACAAAACCCAACCGAAAAGATGCTTCTGGCTGTTTTCAACGCCTATCTGGACAAACAGAAGACCGAAAACCAAAAAACCCCGAAATGGGCCAAAGAGCTCAAAGAAATTATTCAGGACCAGATCGACACGAACCTTAGTTTAAGCCTGAAAGAAATTTCGGAAGGTCTGCAAATCCATCCTTCATACGTCTCCCGCGAGTTTTCCAAGTATTTCAGCAACTTGTCCTTTGGTGAATATATCCGGAAACTACGCATCGAAAAAGCCATGGACCTTCTTGAGAATCCGGACCATACATTGTCGGAAATTGCCTACCTCACAGGGTTTTCCGATCAGAGCCATTTCAACAGGATATTTAAAGCGCACACGGGCCAAAATCCATCGGACTTCAGGAGAAATTTACCTAAAAAGTAATCCCTGTACAATCCGCCATTCTAATCAGATCACGACCTGCATTTATGGGCGACAAAGTAATTTATCAAAACTCTTTTTCTCCAAATTCGCTTGATGGCAATTTCGACTTTTTGGAGGTCTGATTGATATTGTAGCTCAGGTTGAGCAGAAAAATATCTGTCTCCTGAATGTAATTAGTTGTTGTAAAAAAGTTTTTCCCAAAAGTCGTGATCCGCTGACGGTTAGAACCCAGGAGGCCAAGATCAACATTTTGCCACTGCAATGTGGCCGCAAGTTTCCCTTTCAAAAATGTGCTTCTGGCGGAAAGATTGGGAGTTATAAAACGCGAGTCTTCCCCTTGCGCGGTGACCCGTTTAGACAAATAATTCAGCGACCCCTGGACCTGGAAATTCTTGGCAAGCTTGAATGTTGTATTCGCATTGATGGCGTAAACCCAACTGGCCGTATTGACATTTACATCATCATTAAACAGGGAACCTTTTAATTTATAATGATATAAATTACCGCCAGCATAAATCTGCCACCACTTCCGGACATTAATTGTACTGCCCGTTTCCAGTCCCCAGGACGTTGCCAAGCCGGCATTGGTGTAGATCCGGTTCAATATCGTGTCATTATAAACGCTATTGACCCGGTTTACGACATTTTTAATACGCTGATTATAAGCTGTGACAAAGATGCTGCCTTCTTTAAAGTCTTTGACGATCCCAAGTTCAGACAGGTCGATAAATTCGGGCAAGATGTCCGGATCTCCTGATTCCAGCGTCTCAGAATGTTCACGCTCGGGAAACGGGTTAAGCTCGCTATTCGTCGCGCGCTGCACACGTTTACTGTATCCGCCCCGTGCACGAAGCGATTCGGCCAACTGATATTGCAGGTTAAGCGAAGGAAAAAGGTTAGACAAGTTCAGCGTCCTGGCTCCCTCCATGTCGGCAAAGAATACCCGCTTGGAATATTCGTAACGCAACCCGGCCGTATATTCCATTTTGCCTTGTTTGGCTGAATACTGCCCGTAAACCGAATGGATCTGGTTAGTCACTTTGGTATTACTGCTAAATTCCGGAATAACATTGAATGCGCCGGTTTCCAAATCCAGATCAAGATATTGAAAGGTGCCTTTCTGAACCTGATTCCGGTATTGATAGCCGGTTTCCAACTTTCCCCGGCCCACATTGACGGTATAATCCCCTTTCAACCGCAATGCATTCAGCGGATTGTTGCTTGGGTTCCGGCTGCTTTGCAGGATTTCACCCCGGCCTGGTTCCCGCAGATTGATATTCGTTGTAAGCCCATCCATAGCGGCATGCTCAACGAGCCCAGAAACAGCAAGTGCCGATTTGTTTTTAAAGGTGTGTGTATAATCCAGATTTCCCAATGTTACCCGGCCCGATTTGCGTGCCACATTTGAATTAAAGTAAGTAATGCTTCCGATGGTCTCGTTGGTCGCGAGGTCGGTTTTTGAGTTATTATATACAATGTCCGCACGGCGTGACTGGGAACGGTAACCTGTGTAGAATCCAGCCGAAAATGTATCGTTGGGGCGCGGAGTGAAAGAAACAGCACCTCTGGCCGTATAATTATAACGGACGAAACTCCGCTCGCCATCAGATGGGAATGAGGTAAATATGTTATCAATCGTCGTATTCACGTCGCCGGTACGCTGCCCTGCGATATCATTCCGCAAATAATTGCCGCTCAGGCTAAAATCCCACTTTTCTGAACGAACATTAAAGGTTGCGTCTACTCCGAAACGGACTGGATTGTTCAAATTGTGATAAGTGTGAACGGCAGGTAAGCCGCCTTGCATATTAGCCGAAAAAGATCTGGACCCTGCCAGCGCCGTCTTGGTTGTTATATTAATGATGCCCGATTTTCCGTCCGGATCAAAACGGGCAGATGGCGATGTGATCACTTCCACATTCTCGATCGTATTGGCCGGGATCTGGTTAAGAATGGTTGCCGCGTCTGTTTGCACAGGCTTTCCATTAATTAAAATCAGAAACCCCGATGAACCGCGTAATGTAATGTCGCCTTCGCTGTTGACAGTGACCGACGGCGTGTTTTTCAAAATATCAATAGCTGTACCACCCTGACCGTTAAGAAACTTGTCTGCCCGATAGACCTGCCGGTCGACTTTATTTTGCAGCACCTGCCGATCAGCTGTTACGTTCAATTCCTGCAGCGTCCTGGGATCCGTTTCCATGGCAATGGTTGGAACCTCTACAATGTTTCCCGGCGAAAAAACACCAGGCACCGGGACCGTTAACTTGTTATAACCAATGTATTGCAATTGAAGATAATAGGGGCCGGAAGTTATATTTTCAAATTTAAAATAGCCTTTTTCAGAGGTTAGCAATCCTGTTACCAGTGACGAATCCTGGCTTTTGAAAAGTGCAACAGAACAATATGCCAAAGGCTGTCTGGATTGTCTGTCTATAACATTACCGGTAATGGTCAGGCCCGTTTGCGCCCTAACCGTCAATATGGAAGCAAGTAAAATGAATGCTGTGAGCCGTAAAAATTTCATGTCGAGTAAAATGCCGTTTCTGCTTATTTAGCAGATTGGCAAAATTAACTCTACAAGAACAGTAGACTTTGTACATTAGCGCCGATTTCTGGTACATTCAGGAAATTCCTTTGCGATAAACCCCGGGAAGCACGCCCGTCTGGCGCTTGAAGAACTTATTGAAGTGCGAAGCGTCCGCAAAACCAAGGTCAAATGCCAGCTCAGTCAAATTCTTATGCGAGTACAGAAGCAGCTTTTTGGATTCGGCTGTCAGCTTTTCGTTAATTACCGCACCGGCAGTCATTCCCAGAAACTTTTTGCATGCTGCATTCAGCGTTTTAGAAGTTGTATTCAGGCCATCAGCATAAAATTTTGTTTCATGGTTCACCCTGAAGTTCGCGTCCAATGAGTTGAAGAACTGTTTGAGCAAGGGTGGAGATGGCTGCGCCTGCTCCGAACGGATCTCGCGTTTAAGTAAATTAAAGAGTAGCAGCAAGTAGGTTTGGATTACCGCGCCGTAGTTGGTTTCACCTTTATTATATTCTTGTTCGATATTTATGAAAATATCCTCGAACTTTTCACTTACTGCTTCCAGGTCAAATCCGCTCGGGAACGGCAACGGGAATGTTTGAAAAAGCACATGGTAAAGCGGATGTTCCACCAGAAAATCCTTTTGGATCATAGCCACAAACCCCTTCGGAATTTCAGTAAGTTCCCAGCTGTGGATCTGCCCCGGCATTACCAGATACAGGCTGTGTGGTTTGACAGGAAAACGGTTAAAATCAATCTGATGAAAACCCGCGCCCTGCTCCAGATAAATTATTTCAAGATAATCTTTGTGACCATGTGGATTGGTAGTTTTAATCACCTCTTTCATTCTCTTGATCCTGAAAAGCTCTTTCTCAGACAGCTTATTCTTAATCGGAACTTCCATTCTTGAAAAAATTAGTAGCTACTAATGCTTGTAAGCAGCGAAATTACAAGTCTTTGATCATTTTCTGATATTTATCGACCTGGCTTTCAAAGTTGCGGATACCGGTTTCATAAATGAATTTGAGGGATTCCAAATCATCAATGTCTTTATCATAAACCTCATTACCCTGCGATTCCCTATCCAGTTCCGACAGGAGCTTTTGCAACTTTAAGAGCGATTTTGAGTTCTCTTCTGCCCTGTACTTGTACCAGTTGAGCAACTTCTGATAACTTTTTTTCAGATTGTTATTGGATGCCATGTTATGGGGAACATTAATTTTTTATTTACCCGTTTCTGAATGTGGGGCGTCCACAGGCTTGGACTCCGGCGAACCTTTCTGACGCAGGAAAATAGTTAGCAGCACAATGCTTGCTATTGACAGGAACTCACTTTGCCAGTTCTGGAATGTTTCAAACCAGAAGTTCGCCTGCGTCAGATAATTGGCCACAGTGTCCGTGGGCTGGCCGTTCAAAACCTGCTGCTCATTATGGTCAATCCAACTTCCGTACAGGTGCAAACACCAGCTGACCAGGAACAAGATCGCAAAAACGATGAATAGTGAGTTTTCATAAAGTTTCAGAACGACCCCTCCTTTCCGGACGGGCCAAGGTGCATCCGGGCCCGGCTTGGGCTCCCTGTCAACCTCCTCGGGTTCATCCAGCGATTTGGATTCCGCAGAACCTTTCTGGCGCAGCCCGACCGTAAGAATAACATATAAAGCCATTTGCAGGAATTCGCTCTCAAAATTTTCAAATGTGGCGGAGATAAAATGCCCGGAATTCAGATATTCGACAAAGCCGATTGATGCTGCGTGGTCCTGTTCCAGTTCTGAATTGTGTTCATAAAAGCCAGTGATGGCCTGAGCAAAAAGTGTTACTATAAATAAGGCAGAGAATAGCAAGCCCAGCCCGTTTCTATACAGAAATGAATGCTGTTTGGTTGGTGTACCCATATTCTGTGGTTTATGTATTGTGAAGGTTGTTTGGTAAAAATGTAAATTTTAGAAAAACACTGCCCCAAAAAGGTGACAAGTATTACCACTAAATAACGTGCCAAACCAATCGGGCTATTTGGACACAAGCTCAATTTCTCTAATCAAAATCTCCAATCTTAATGCTGTGAAGCGGTAGCAGCAAATTATTTAGAAGTAATCGTGTAGATTTATATTTGATGACAGAATAGCAAATTGATTTTGATCACTGCAACATCAAATATTATGCAAGAAAAATATATCGAATTGGCAGGCAGCGGACCGGATACCAGCGAGCCGCAACCACTCCTTACCCGGCGTGAAATGATTGGACTTACGGGTATGGCAGGCTTGGCCGCGCTGACCGGCACTGCTCCCGGTTCGTTTGGTCAGACTGCACAAAAACCGCCTCGTATAGCTTGTCTGGTCAGTTATTGGGGCGCTACCAGATCGCATGCGGACTGGATCGTGACCAAGCTGCTGGACGGATATTGGTGGCAAGGCGCCCACACTCCATCACGGGTGGAAGTTGCAGCCGTTTACATTCACCAGTTTGAGACAAGCTTGCTGGGTCAGAAAATATGCAAATCCAAAAATATTCCCATCTATAAAACAGTAGGCGAAGCCGTCATGCTTGGCGGAAATGAACTTGCGGTGGATGGCGTGGTCATCGTAGGGGAACATGGGGAATACCCTACCAACCTGAAAGGGCAGTGGCTTTTGCCACGCTGGTGGATCTATGAGAAAGTGATCCGGGTTTTTGAGCAAAGCAAGCGCTCGGTGCCCGTCTTCAACGACAAGCATCTCTCTTACAGTTGGGACGAAGCTAAATGGATGTTTGACAAATCCCGTGAGCTGAACTTCCCTTTGAGCGGGGGCTCTTCCATACCAGTTTATTTTCGCAAGCCCGAGATCGAACTTGATATGGATACACCCCTGAAAACGTCGGTTGTTATCGGTGGCGCCCCGGATGAGGGAGCACTTTTTCATTGCGTTGATGTCTTACAGGCATTTGTAGAGCGCCGCAAGGGAGGTGAAACAGGGGTCAGGTCGGTGCAATGTATACGCGGCCCTGAAACATGGAAGTGGACCGAAAGCAATCCCTGGGCTGGCAAGCTGCTGGAAGCCGTGCGGACAACCTTCAACCTGAAACCCGGACATTTTCAGGAGATTGCCAAACCAAATGTATGTATCGTGGAGTATAATGATGAGACCAAAGCAGCGGTATATTCGGGCCAGGGTGTAGGGTGGACATATGCCGGCGATATAGAAGGACAAAAAGACCCCACGGTGATCTCCATGCTCGACTGGCCTGGTCCCTTTTCGCAGTATCACGCCTCCAACTCCCAGCCTCATTGGATCACCGAGATGATGGTAACCAAAAAGGAACCATTCAATGCGGAGCGACTGCTTTTATCGACCGGGATCGTTGCATATAATATGGAATCAAACTGGGAAAACGGCAAGTACTCCGCCGTGGGGCGCCGCATCGAAACGCCATTTATGAACATGAAATACCGTTCCACAAGAGGCGCGCAATTCAGCACCGGCCAGCGCCCGCCGAATGTGCCTTATATGCGGGGGTTCAGTGAATAGGTTTCAGTAAGTTTTTATCTCATAAAACTTTTTATATTTGTGTACCAAAAAAAGTACACTATGGCAATCATCGAAACAACAAGCAGACAGTTCAGAGAGAGGCAAAAGGATTTTTTCGAAATGGCCGACAGAGGAGAAAAAGTGGTCATCAGAAGAGGACGTAAACAAACATATGTGCTTACTCCTGTATCGGAAGACGACCTTTATTTCACTCCCGAAATGATTCAGCGCATCAAAGATTCGCAACAGGAGATTAAAGACGGGAAGTCCACAGTTATCAAGACGAAAGAGGAGCTCGACGCATTTTTTGATAGCCTGTGATATATACCATTGTTTTTTCGGATAAAGCAAAAGAAGACTTACAATTCCTGAAAAAATCTGAGCCGCAGGCATATAAGAAGGCTAGGCTGTTAATCGAGGAGCTTTCAGAACATCCTAAAACAGGACGTGGGAAACCGCAGCTTAAAAGGCATGACCTCGCAGGATTATATGCACGAAAGATAACCGACAAGCACCGACTTCTATATTCGGTGGATGAAGATACCATTACAGTTTACATTATTTCTTCCAAAGGTCATTACGACGATAAATAGCGAATGAAACGCAGAGATGTAATAAAATCCTTAACCCTTTTGCCCGCAGCCGGTCATGTCTTTTCAAAAAATCAATCTTTATCCACTGGTGTGGCTGGCAATGAATTTTTTCTGAATTCCCAAAGCAAACCAATGCCGGACCTGCATCGTGATGCGTTTGTGATGGATGGGCATACCCATGTGATGAGCCGCGAGCTGATATTGAAAACGGATATTGGCCAGCGTTATCCGGATGGGACCGTCGATCTTCCAAGGGCTAAGGAAGGCGGATTGGACGCGATGTTCTTTTCAGTGTATACACCTGAAAACTATTATCCGGGAAGGTTCGAGACTAAAAATACTTTCCGGGTTGTAAACCTGGCACTGGACCAAATCAAAAAAAACAATTCGGTGATCGAGCTGGCACTAACGGCATCCGATATCGAACGTATCCATAAAAAAGGTAAGATAGCCGCCTTCCTGGATTTGGAAGGCGGTTATGACCTTCATGGTGACCTTGACCTGCTTCGCGCCCTTTACAAGCTGGGCTTGCGCTCCATGCAGCTGACTGCCCACAGTACTACAAACGCTTTTATCGATGCCTGCAACGATGTGTACACCTGGGGCGGCATCAATGATCACGGAAAAGCAGTAATCAGGGAAATGAACGACCTCGGCATGGTCATCAATGTGGCGCACGCATCCAACGATGCCATTATGCAATCGGCAGCTGCCAGTCGTCACCCGGTAATTTATAGCCACGGTGGTTTTCACAAAATCGTTGATCATCCACGCTGCATTACGGACGAAGCTGCAAAAGCCATTGCCGCAAAAGGGGGCGTTATCGGCGTACATTTTGGCAGCCTGTTCAACAATCCAAAATATTGGGCATGGCAGAAAGAGAACAATCCAGCCCGGGTACAGCCCAGTCCGCAGCCCGAAACGCCACGGATACTCACCACCCAGGTTACTACCCAAACCATCGAGGATGTTGACAGAGAATTCGCGCGCGAGCTGCCATTTACCTTTAAAGGAACTATCCCCGATGCATACTGGATGCACGTAGATCAGCTGGCTGACGTAATTGACTATGGCGTTAAATTAGTCGGCGAGGATCACATTGCCCTCGGTTCCGATCTGGATGGCGGACCCGAACTACCACGTGAAATCAAAGACATCAGCGATTATCCGCAGATCACGATTGCAATGCAGAAGTTGGGTTACAGCGACCAGCGAATCAAAAAGATTTTAGGCTTGAACTGGCTGCGCGTGATCCGACAGGTAACCGAGGGAAAATGAGAGTTAGGAGCAACTAGTCTAAAACCAGCTCACGGAGTGCTTCTTTCGTGAAACCTTTAAGCTCGCTGGTCCGCGATTCGTGAATTTTTCTTGTCCATGACGGATCTGCCAGCAATGGCCTTCCCACGGCGACAAGATCAAAATCCCCGCGTTCCATACGTCTTACCAGCTCGTCGAGTGAACTTGGCTCCGAACTTTCACCTGCAAATGCAGCCAGAAATTCGCCCGTTAAACCGATTGAACCAACAGTGATTGTTGCTTTTCCGGTAAGCTTTTTGGCCCAACCCGCAAAATTCAGGTCGGATTCTGCGAATTCGGGTTCCCAGAAACGGCGCTGGGAGCAATGAAAGATGTCAATCCCTGCATCGGCCAGTGGATTCAGCCACGCTTCCATTTCCTGTGGTGTCTTTGCCAGTTTGTTGTCATATGCGGAAGGCTTGAACTGCGACAAACGAATGATAACGGCAAAATCAGGGCCAACCCGCCTGCGGACTTCCTTGATCACTTCAATTCCAAAGCGGCTACGTTCCGGCAACGTTTTTCCGCCAAAAATATCGGTGCGCTTATTTGTTTCTTCCCAAAAAAACTGGTCGATCAGGTAACCGTGTGCACCATGAAGCTCGATCGTGTCAAAACCCAGCTCCTTTGCATCGGCTGCAGCTTGTCCGAACGCAGCAATTACATCTGCTATATCACTGTCTGTCATTGTTTTACCATTAACGAAACCAGGCCTTCCCATGCCTGACGGCCCTTCGAACGGTTCGGCAGGAACCCAGCCCGAATGATGGTTGTCCATGATGCCCATGTGCCAGAGCTGCGGGCCCATCGCCCCGCCGGAAGCGTGTACACTGCTGATTACTTTTTGCCAGCCAGCCAGTGCTTCTGCACCGTGAAAATGCGGAACATTAGCGTCGTTGGAAGAGGAAACGCGGTTGATGACGGTCCCTTCCGAGAGGATCAGGCCGACCTCGCCGTACGCACGCTTGGTGTAATACGCTGCTACTGTGTCTGTTGGAATGCCATTAGGAGAGAATGAACGTGTCATGGGTGCCATGACAATGCGGTTTTTTATATTTAATGATTTCAGGCTAAACGGCCTGAACAGGGTGTCTGTTTGCATGCTTTTTGAAATTTACTAAATTTTTGATTGGACAATTTGGCTCAGGACCTGGAAAGCTTCCTCATTACGCTTATAATATGTCCACTGGCCGACACGCTTGGACGTCACAAGCCCTGCCCGCTGAAGAATGGATAAATATTCGGAAACTGTGGACTGGGTAAGCCCAGCTTTTTGCTGAATCTGACCTACACATACACCATGTTCGAAGCCAAAGACCTGCTGCCCGGGGAAGCTTGTCTCAGGTTCTTTAAGCCAGTTCAGGATTTCCAGCCTGGCTTTGTTTGATAGGGCTTTAAAAATTTCCAAGTGATCCATATTGCCTTATATCGACTTTTCCCGATATGCCTATGAACCTCCGTTTGAAAACATTAGTTCACGGGCGGTGATAAAAATGTGCAATTTCCTCATGCGTGTAAGATACTGGCATATGATCCGCCGAAGAAGGAATAACCATCCGATCAATCCGTATCCGAACTGTCCGATATCGTACATCTGAATGCTGATAAATGGCGTTTTGAGCTTGTATACGAGGATTTTCTGTTGGGTATAATATTTAGGATATGTAAATGCGATCTGTGTCATTGGGATTGATAAACATCAGTTATGCTTAAAAATTATATCAAAATTGCCCTGCGTGTTATCAGGAAAGATAACATGTTCACACTGATCAACATTGTGGGCCTGGCCACTGGTTTGGCAGTTGCATTGCTGATTATCCAATATGTGCGCTTCGAATTGAGTTACGAAAAATCGTACCCGCTGTCCGATCGGATCGTGCGGGTTACGATGGATTATCTGAACGGCGGCGCCCTGGACGCTCAGGATGCTGAGATGTATCCGCCGGTTGGCGCCAGGGCCCTGCGGGAAATGAATGAAATCGTGAATTTCACCCGCGCCTATCCCCTGCGCAAACCCAATGTAACGGTCCAGCTTGGCGATAAATATTACTTGGTTGATAATGTCTACGCAGTCGATTCATCCTTTTTCTCCATGTTTGGCTATCCGCTGCTAAGGGGAAGCCGTAAAGATATTTTCACCAAACCCCGCCAGGTTGTTCTTACAAAATCGCTGGCTTTGACCTACTTCAACACACTTGATGTGGTGGGCAAAACCTTGAAAATTCCAAGAACAAAAGGCAGCGTGTTGCTGGATGTAGTGGGTGTAGTGCCGGACAGTCCTATTAATACGCATTTGAAATTCGACATGATCCTTTCCTATCCGACTATGCTGTCGGACTTTGGTGAAAACGAAGATAACTGGAACAACAATAACACTTACACCTATCTGCAACTCGACGAAAACACAACATATGATGCTTTTGCGAAGTCTTTGGCGGCTTTCAGCGATAAATTGATCAGTGAAAAGAAGATTGTTAATGAGCGTGTTGTCGCACAAAAGATCAGTGACATTCACCTTTATTCACATAAAACTTACGAAACCGAACCAAATGGTGAAGCCAGGTCGGTGTATTTTTTGCTGGGCGTTGCAATCCTGGTGCTCCTTACTGCTTTTGTTAATTATATAAATTTAACCACTTCCAAATCCCTCGATCGCGCTCGGGAAATTGGCATGCGAAAAGTCGTTGGTTCTACAAGGAACCAGATCAGGGCACAAATTCTGATGGAGACCATTCTTGTCAACGTGCTCGCAGGAGTCGTGGCGATTGGATTAGTGGCAGCGCTTCAATCTGTATTTGTCGATATGGCGGGCCTGCCCGAGGGTTTTACAGTATTTACAGACAAATTTTTCTGGAAGACTGTCGGCGCATTCCTGTTGCTGAGCATCTGTATATCGGGCTTTTATCCAGCATTTGTCCTGTCTTCGTTCGATCCGGTGACAGTGCTCAAAGGTAATTTTTCCCGTTCAGTAAAAGGCATAGTTCTTCGTAAGTCCCTGGTAGTCTTCCAATTTACAATCACTATTATTCTGCTGGTGCAAACATTTGCCGTGTACCGGCAGGTAAAGTTTTTGCGGCAGCAAAGCCTGGGCCTGAACATTGATCACACTTTGGTTGTGGAGGCGCCGGTTACCAGCAATGCCGGGCAGGATTATGGTGCATTCCGGCAAATGCTGCTCGACCAATCGCAAGTAAAATCAGTGTCGTTCTCCGGCACCGTCCCAGGTCTGGGTTCAACCCAAATGGGCACCACTACGGGCGTCAACTTAGCTGATGCTATCACCAAAACTTACTACAACTATTATATAACTGAAATAGATACGTCCTTTTTCAATGTAATGGGAATTAAGCTGCTGGCTGGTCAGAATTTCGACGCGTTAACCCGTCCCGGTTTTGCTGACACCACAGACCGCCAACTTATTGTTAACGAGGAAACGATCCGGCTTTGGGGAATCCCTACTCCTGCCGAGGCAATCGGAACGCGTGTAAGTCTGTGGAATCGCAAAGCAACGATCAGGGGAGTTGTCAAAAATTACCATTACGAATCGCCAAAAGCCGCACACATTCCGATCGTTCATATGTACTCTCCCAATTTCAAATCTTACGCAAGCGTGAAGTTCCGGCCGGGAAACACCGAAGAGCAGCTTGCAACATTGAAAAAGGTTTACGGGGCCAACTTTCCATATTCACCGTTCAGCTATTTCTTTCTGGACAGCGAATATGACAAACAATATAAATCTGACGACAGGTTTCAGCACGTGTTTAGTGCCTTAACGACCTTCGCGATTCTCATCTCCTGTTTGGGCCTGTTCGGTTTGGCTACTTTCACGGTGTCAAAGCGTACCAAAGAAATTGGGATCCGCAAGGTAATTGGCGCAAGCACTACGAACCTGATGCTTTTGCTTTCAAAAGATTTTATCAGAACTGTCCTGATAGCGATTCTCATCGGGTTGCCTATAACTTACTTTTTAGTGAAGAACTGGCTTGCCCATTACGCAGTGCGCATTGAGTTGAGCTGGTGGCTTTTCTCAGCTCCTGCCCTGTTCGTCTTGCTATTGGTAGTCATTTCAATATCCAGCAAAACAATAACCACCGCGCTCATGAACCCGGTCAAATCTTTGCGAAGCGAATGAGTTGATGGTGCGTAACTTTCCCGTCTGATCCTGCGTGAACGCTACATTGCCTCGAAAATCTGCTTAATCTTCAAAATATTCAAAGGCATCAATAATATCAAGGTAAACCCCGTCGAAACCGGAGGCAACAATTTTGCTAAGGTAGGAGTCCTGGTTCTTATAAATAAGGCCCTGCCATTCCTCATTCCAGTATTTCACTTTGTAGTTACCGGGCCAGTCGGGATTTTCAGCTGCTATCCAGGCAGGCTTGTTTTTTGCCCAGGTTTCCTGCCAGTAATAACGATAATCTTCGGCCTCTCCTATGGACATATAACAAATTACCAGTCGACTGCCTCCATTGGACTTTACGCGTAACTGTTCCACTTCGGCAGCGGTAAATGGTTCGTCATTGAGAAATAAGTCCATGATAACCGCATCGTAGTTTGTGGCAGCAACCGCATCAATAAAAGCTGCCTTTGTAGCATAACGCTCAGGATTTATAAGATACAAAAAGTTCTTTGCCTGGCTCAATGACGTAATGTTTCCTGCATTTACATTGTTAGGAACGGAGGTTGGAATAACATCGAGACTGCGTTGCGTCGCAGCGTACGATACATAGCCCGCGGCAGCATTTTTTTGGTAAGAGTCGGCAATTTTTGATGCTGTTGCAGTGTAGTCTGTAACCAGAATTTTTTTACCTGCATTTTTGGAAACATCGAGCAGTCGCCGCAAATAGTTGGAATTCTCCGGTTCCGTAGCCTGGTCATCATTTTCATAACCAAAGAAAAGATCTTCCTGGCCATTACCGTCGATAGCGGATAGGTAAGCGGTGGAAGGGCCGCCATCATCTTCTCCATTGGTTGTAACCAATTCGATTCCATTTTGCGGAATAACAGCAAAGTCAGGGTTCACTGCCTTGGCTGACTTGCTGATTCCTATCACATAATCCCGCATGTCCTGCTTAAAGTTGCGCCCGTTTTCGTCTTCAATCCCGATGTCGTCATTATTGCAGCTTACCAAAAGCAATGCGAAGAATGTCACCAGGGTAAATTTCATATTTTTCATTTTATGGAATTATCTCATTCCCGAACGAAGATGCTGAAATATTATTCTTCTGAAAGATTTCATTTTGAACAATAAGTTCTTGTATGATATCGCAGCAGTTCTGAATCCATCCATCAGAGCTCTTCTTCCTCGTCAAGCATTTGTCTGGCTTTTTCCAGGATCGCATGAAGCTTGCGTGAATCCTCCTTGGAGCGTTTACACTTGCAGCAATTAGCGATGAAAAGCTTTAACCATCCAAGCAACAGTACAATTTCCTCGCGTTCCTCGGGATGCTTTTCCGCCAGCCGCAATAATAAAGCGCCAAGCTGCTTCTGTACAGCTAGGGCTTTGCGGCAATCCGGATCGTTTCCTCCACCATTCGGATCCCCGCCGTTAGGGTCGCCGCCATTCGGGTCACCACCGGGTTGTCCCGGCTTGAAGACCAATCCCGTGAAAAGCCGGTAGCGGGTTACAATAGCACCAAGAGGGGTGGTGGCCATAACCACGGTTGACACAGGATAAACGCCCAATTGGTAGGTGTCGCTGAATGTTCCGCTGTATTGTCCATATGCAGTTTCTGTCAACGTGATGATGCGGACTACACCATCCGGTCGCGTAAAACGTGCTTCTACGGGGGCGTCGAGCTTAACCGGCTGTCCATATAAAGTTGGTTCGAGAACCAAGAGCATGGATGAACCGGGTTCATATGAGCTTTGCGAAAGAAAACCATTCAGACGCATGTCACTCCGCGCCTTAGCCATGACGGAATAGTAGAAATTCACACTGCTGCCCTGCGCGTACCCATGTTTCAGCACTGGCCGGCCCCGCCGACTGGCCATCCACACCCGCCAACGGCCAATGTGTGCCTGCGGACGATCCGGGAAAGCCGGGAATTGACATCTGAAATAAACATGGCCTTCACCCGTCACAAACATAAAATTCGGGAAAGTGCTTCCTGCGTCACCGGGGCGCACAATGGTACCATCGGGAGCCTCCAGCCACAATTCAATGGGCGGATAAGCAGAAGCTTTGCGATAAACGATGATGAAATCCACAGCCACATCCACCTCCCCAATGTATATGTCGGTAGCCTGTTCGGTACCCGGAAAGAGGATGTTGGTAGGATCTTGGACAAAGGCTTCATCGGCCACATCACTCAGGATCTGTACATAAAGCTTTTGAAGCAAAAACTCACGGTCACCCGCCAGCTCGCCTGTGATCTGCGCAACACCATTGTTGACTGAGGCCAGCTGTACAAGCTTGTCTTCCAACTGATTTAACCCCAATCCTACTGCAAACACGCGTTGCCGGGGAATCTTTCCAGCGACGGCTGTGCTTGCGGCGGGGATGTCCGGACTAGTGTTCTGGATTCCGTCCGTCAATACCACCACCGCCCTTGCATTGGCGACAGCGGTATCCAGCACCGTACTTCCTAGGATCGTCCCTCCTCCGATTGACGTTGCACCTGTCGGGCTGAGGTTGGCAGCCGTCAGCACGCCCCGTGCGGACGCCCTTCCTGCGCCTGTTTCAGGGTCTCCAGCAATAACCAGGGTTTGAAGCACATCGCCGGGATTATTGGCTGAATGGTTGAAACGGACTATACCAATGCGGTCATTGTCTTTCAGCAAAGCAATGTAAAGATTGGCAGCCTGGATTGCGAGATCCATTTTGGAAGCGCCCGGAACGCCTGTCGGCTCGCTCATACTTCCCGACCGGTCTATGACCAGCACCGAATCTACCGGCGGCGGGTCGATTGCACGGGCTACCAGGTTCAGGGTGACGGAAGGTGTTATTGCATCATCCGGAGTGGTGATGGTCAGGTTGCCGTTGAAGTCAGGTCCTCCTGCTACGGGGGATGAAAACGCCACATAAACACGCCGGGATGTGAAAGACTGAGCGGGCGTTGGGGCCGCTAATGTGAAGTTCAGGCTTGTTCCAGGTGCATATTCGAAACCGGCTGGCGTGCCGCCAAGTGTTACGTGCAACTGCGACGCGCAGGGTCGCTGGCGGTTGCGAACTTCAAACCAGCGATACATGGTAAGACGCCGGCTAACATCTCCGAAGTTCAGTGTCGTCGCTCCGTCTGCTGTCTGAATATCCATGCGCGCAGAAGGAGTACATACGTTCGCATCCAGCTCGATGCTGAGCGTAGGCGCATTACTTGTAATGAGAATCGTTCCGGTGCGGTCGCCGTTCGTGAATGCAGGCCCGAACGTAACCGATATCACTTGCGTCTCCCCTGCGGCCATGCTGGCGAACGAATTCGGCGCGACAGAAAAGTTGGGGCTATCGCTGTTCAGTGAAATACCGCTGACAGAAACACTGCCTACATTGCTGAGTTGAAAAGTAAGCGTTAGTGTTGACCCGCTACCGACGCTCCCAAAATCAAGCTCGGATACAGATGCAGCCAGGGCAGGAGCAGTAAAAAATGGCCTTAAACGTTCCTGTACCGCTTCGGCACATACACGGCAAAACGGTTGGGAAGAACTGCGCATCCGGCAAGTATAGGCCGGCCGAAAATATCCGCAATGATAATAGCCAGCACCCTCATATAGGCCAATTTCTTGATCGTCCGGTCTTACATTAGCGCGGTTGTCACAGGCCGAACAATCGGGATTCTGCATGGTGGGCACCGGGGTCAGCGGCCCCACAAGGTGTGCCCATTTCAGGCCAGCAAGACTGGAACTGGCCGTAATGTTCGGATCTGCCGGCTCCCCGGCAGGTGCATTGTCGCGATCTGTTTCTCCGCTTGAACATCCCTGCCAGGTGCTGTACTCGTCCGCGAGACGAAAGGCGGCGTGGCCCAGTTCATGCATGACCACATCGAGCCAGTCGGCGCTGAGTGCGGTGGCAAAAACATTCCCACTGGCGCAGCCACCCCGCTCAGCGCTGTTGACGAGCACTGCGCCCGCATGCCATTGCGGCAATTGCGCGGTAAGCGTGCTGCGAACAAGTGTCCAGTCGCAGGCCAGGCACCGCCTGATACCTGACGAACAATAAGTAGCATCGAAATAGGTGTCGGCTGAGACTGCCGTGGCAGTCGACATATCGGGGCAAGTGGCGGGGTTATCCGCGCCGGCATCATCCGAGCGGACATTAAGGCGATGAATATTAATAGAGGCCAGCAACCCTTCGCTAAACCAGGGCTCGGCGCGGAATGCGTCAACGATATCCTGGCAGCGGGTGTTGAAGTCAGTCTGGGCGGCGGCATTCGCACCCTGAAAGCCTTCGGCAACAATGACAATATTAAATCTTTGATTGTCGGGACCGTTGTCCAATATTTTGGTCAGTCCGAATATTTCTCCATCAGAAGCAGCCATAGTGATTTGATGTTTGAAACGGGTAAAAAAAAGTATGGAATGTGCCTGTTCAGCCGCTAGTGCTGATGTCCTCCGCCGGGGTGGTCGGGTATGTCGCCGCCTATCTCCCTGGGCAATGCCAGGACTGTGCGTTTTGGCCCGCTGGCGGTAGCTCCGTCCTGAGGCTTTTGGTTTGAGACGAGGTGTACTTCGGATATGCCTGCTACATCAGGTACGAGAATTTCGAGCGCAATGTCATGCGGCGGATGGTTTAAACGCGTCATTTCGCCGCCTTTTGCAAATTGCTCCATACCCAGCAACGGGTCGGGCATTACTTCGCGCTGGTAAATGCCTCCCTTGCCATCGACAGCCTCTATCCAAAAACCCAGGCTCTCCGCTCCGGCAGGCAATGTGTCCGGGGCAGGCAATGTCATGCTGGGAACGAGAACTTGTTTAACGATCTTCCATTCCTGCCTGCTCCATTGTATGGTGACGCGGCGGACGGGACAAGGATACCTGACTGCAATTAATCTGGATTGGTTTTCTGTAGACATAGCTTGGCTCCTTTCACTATTTAAGTAGGTAGAACTCTCAATGCACGTCCAAAACTGACGTACAGAAACAAGCAAAAAATCTTTAACGAAGCTGTTAGAAACTCATGAAATCCGGATCAAACGACGTCATACCCGAAGCAAAAAACAAGTACTACTTATTAACCGGCAAGCGCCACTTTTATCTTCTAACTGATTTACACTCAGGTATTTTTACGGAAAATGACAGGTAAATTCCCCTCTTCTCTCAGGGGTTTAAAAACACAAAACCCGCCCTACGATGAGGGCGGGTTGATTTTTTAAAAACAGGTTTCTTTGACAATTAGGCTAATCAGCTAAAATATTTTCAACCTGCACGCTTTTCAGGACTTCATAGCTGTGGATACGCGCTTCTGGATCATAGATGTGACTGGTGACCATCAACTCGTCGAGCTGAGTATGTTTTTGAAAATAGGCAAGATCACTGCCGACTTTTTTCCTGTCGCCGATAAACGTGTACTTCATCATTTGTCTCACTGCGGCTTCTTCATATTCTCCCCAAAGGCCTTCCATAGTTTCCACGGGTGGTTGCAAGGGACGGCGTTTGCCCGTAATAATTCCTGTGGCCAGCTGAAAGAACGAGGTAGCAAGACGCTCTGCTTCCTGGTTCGTGTCTGCTGCGATCACATTCACACAAGCCATTACATAAGGTTGGGCAAGATATCGCGACGGCCTGAAATTCCGGCGGTAAAGCTCTATCGCGGTCAGGAAATGGTTGGGGGCAAAGTGGCTTGCAAATGCATAGGGTAACCCCAGATGTGCAGCTAACTGCGCACTGTCTGTACTCGAACCCAGTATCCAGATCGGTATTTCCAGCCCTTCGCCGGGAATCGCCCGTACTTTGGAATTACTGTTCTCTTTTGAAAAAAATGTTTGCAAAGCAATCACATCATCGGGAAAGTCCTGGGCGGATTCCATGTAGTTGCGCCTGAGCGCGCGCGCAGTCACCTGGTCTGTGCCGGGTGCGCGCCCGAGTCCCAAATCAATGCGGCCCGGGTAAAGTGATGCCAATGTTCCGAACTGCTCGGCAACCACCAGCGGCGCATGGTTGGGCAGCATAATGCCGCCGCTTCCCACACGGATCGTATTTGTGCCGCCGGCAATGTAGCCAATCAGGACCGAGGTGGCCGAGCTGGCGACGCTTTCCATATTGTGGTGCTCGGCGAGCCAATATCTTTTATAGCCCAGTTCTTCAACGCGCTGTGCGAGGCGAAGGCTGTTTCCAAATGTTGTGGCTGCATTATTTCCCTCCGTGATCGGTGCAAGATCAAGAATTGAAAATGGTATATCCTGAATAAGTTTGTCTGCCATATCGATTAACTAACTGTAAGAATTCTGTTAGTTAAAATCATTTAATCCGCACGTGAGTTCCTTTTACCACAGGTTTGTTTACATTGAAGGGGCGGTCTACATGTCTTATTGGCTTTAATCACCAGACCGCCCCTTATTTTTACTGTGCAATAAGTATTTTCTTCGTTTCAAGAGAATCTCCCTTTTTTACTTGCAGCAAATAGATACCTGATGGTGCTCCTTCCAGGTTGATACGCTCCTGGTGCGTTCCTTTGCCTTTTACCTGTCGCTCATGCCAGGATCTCCCTTTCATATCTACAACGCTAAGCGTTCCTATCTTGCCCGGCTCTAATTGGAATACGGCTTTAAACTCTGATCTGGTGGGGTTTGGATATGCTTGCAGTGACAAAATATTTTCTCCTTCTTCACCGGCCTCCGGTGCAGCCATTCTTGCGTTTTGTCCTCCTCCGGTTATGCAAATCCTATCCTGCCGACAGCTTGCGCCAGGTAACCCCTGGATTCGTATCACATTGTTTCCTACTGACAGCGGAATGTTTAGTGTTTCCTCGCGCCAAACGATATTCCAGCTATGAGTGGCGGGAAGCTGCGCCGATGCGATGGCTATATTGCCGTTAACGGACACACTTACATTTGCAATGCGGGCGGCATAATAACGGAGTTTCAACTGGTAAGTTCCTGCGGTTTGCACGCCGGTTACGGGATAATCTAAATAATAATTATAATTGTTTTCGGCACCCCGTGTCCCGCCATTCGATGCATTGGGATCGGACGAGACCGGTCCGCTGCCACTTACATCCTCTGATTCTATACAGGTACTGAAAGGTTCCTGCACACCTCCGCAGTTGCTTACCCTGATATTGACGGTGGAGGTTTTAGGCGCACAAGCGTCTTTAACTGCTGTAACCGTGTAAGCGAATGTTCCATTGGATGCAGGAGCATTCACATCAATAAACCGGCCTGGCTTGTCAACGCCGTTGCCGCTCCATTGATAAGTAACCGCATTGCAGTCGTAACCCACGCATTCGGCTCGCAACGTAAATGCACCCGAACATACTGGCCTGTCATTCAAAGTGGTGGCCTCGATGGTAAAGTCGCAGAGCGGATTGTCGGGCCCGCCGTCGCCTCTGATACAAATTCTGTCTTGCCGAACCGGACTGTAAGATGGCTCTCCCACAATGCGGATCCTGTTATCTCCTTTATTCAGCTTAATGCGCAATGTATGCTCCGCCCAGACGATATTCCACGAATTTGTAGCTGGAAGGCCTGTCCGTATGCCAAATTCTCCGTTCACAATGACATTTACAATCCCATTTCCAGCGGCATAATAGCGTATCGTCAGCAAATGCCAGCCGGTAGCTTTCACACCGGTCACCATGTAGTCTACGTAATGGTTCCAGTTGTCCGGTGCACCTCTCGTCTTGCCATTTGATGCATTGGGATCGTCCGTAATCGGTCCGGTACCATTAGAATTTTCTGCTTCTATGCATGCAGTGAAAGGTTCAGGATCCGGCGTACAGCTGGTAACGGTTACCATTGTATTGGCAACTTTACCCGGACAACCCTCTTTGTTTGCAGCAACCGAGTAGTAATATGTTCCGTTCGCCGGAGGCGCATTCACTTTGGCCGACTGGCCTGTTACGGAAATATCAGAGCCCACCAAGGAATACACCAACCCGTCACAACCCGGCCCGGAGCAGCCTGCATCAAGCGTAAATTCTTCCGAGCATGCAGGGGTTGCAGTGGAAGTTGAGACTGTTACATTGAAGTCACACGAAACGGGTCCCTCATTACCGGCGCTCCCTGTCACACAGATCCTATCCTGGCGAACAGGACTGTAAAACGGCTCACCCATGATCCGGATCTTGTTATTGCCTTTGTTCAGGTTGACGTTCATGGTGTGTTCTGCCCAGACAATATTCCACGAATGCGTGGCGGGCAAGCCTACCCTGATACCAAATGCTCCATTCACCATGATATTTACGACACCATTACCGGCTGCATAGTAACGGAGCTTAAGGGTGTGCGAACCGGTGACTTTCACGTCATTCACCTCATACTCCACGTAATGGTTCCAGTTATCCTGTGCGCCACGCGTCTTGCCGTTGGATGCATTCGGATCTTCGGTAATCGGGCCGTCGCCCGTGGAATTCTCGGCTTCCACGCATACCGTGAATGTTTCTGCGCCGGCGGTCGACGGGCTGTTACCAAAGACCAGATTGTAAGGAGATAAACATAAAAGGCTAAAAAGTAGAGTCAATGCATAGCGTTTCATTGGACATGGTTGTTAAGTAGTGAAGATCTTTTGCGTTAAAGAATCGCTGAAACTTCAAATCAATCTTGATTTGCTATGGACAAGGACACGCTCACCCGATGAAACCGTGGCATTTTATGGACATTTCTTTTAATAAATATTCTTTTTGAGTGTTTTACAAAAGCAGTATACAAGAGGTTAGTGCTATCCTTTGGTATACTACTATATTTTGTATATCCAACATTCCTAATTTTGAATGTCAGAACAAACGGACGTTTGTATCAAAATGAAATTAAATACGCTTTAAAATGTCTAAAACAATTTGGAATGTAGATGCGCTGCATTCAGAAGTTCAATTCAAGGTGAAGCACCTTGTTATTTCAACAGTTACAGGCTCTTTCAAATCCTTCAATGGCAGGGCAGTTACCGAAGGAGATCAATTCGAAAATGCCGGAATAGAATTTAACGTCGATGTAAAGAGTGTAGACACTGGTCAGCCAGGAAGGGACGAACATTTGAAAAATGCCGATTTTTTTGAAGCTGAGACTTACCCTCAGTTTACATTTACATCAACGTCATTTACACAAATCAAAGGAGATTTATACAAGCTGGTTGGTGATCTTACCATGAAAGGAATAACCAAGGAGGTTGAGCTGGAAGCAGAATATGGCGGCACGGAAAGGGATCACTTGGGGAATATCAAAGTAGGTTTTGAAGTAAACGGAACCATTGACCGCAAGGACTTCAATGTTACGTTCAATTCGCTGACCGAGACCGGCGGGCTGGCACTCGGTGAAAAAATCAAGGTCATCGCGAACATTCAACTCGCCAAACAAGTGGCGTAATTGTTGCGAACTGAAACCGTCAGGTCGCTCTGTACAATCTAATTACTTGCTTCAAAAGCCGGCTTTGTGAATCGCCGGCTTTTTTGCTTTCAACTTTCAGATTTCCGCTTGAATATCAGTCGCTTGGAACGATTATTGCTCATCTGTAGAAAAACTTGTCCGACCATGGAGAACGTGAAACAGATTGTAAAACAGGTGATTAAAATTTGGCGCCTTTTTAAAGCCCAGCAGTCAGCGCTGACGGTTGCAATGCGGCAAGACATACCATTTGAGATGAGAAATTTGCTCAGCAGGGACTACATGATTTGTTTGGTGATCAAGAAAGAAATGGCAAACCTGTATGATTCGCTTAAATGCTGCATGCGCGACGGTTGCATAACACGGCCGGATAACTATAACGACGACATCGCGGTCCTCAGCGACGATGTGGGTATGGCATTCGACAAAATCGTAAATATGCACCAGCAAATTGCCATCGAATACCGAATTCTGCTTGACCTGATAAAAGACACGAGCATCAATGCCACCATTCTCCACCAGCATTTGAACCAGATAGATAAAATGAGCGAAGACCTTTCGGCTCAATCAAAAAGTTCACAAATGGAAGGCGTGGAGGAGTAAATTGCTGTCAATCTTTTGCATCCTAGCTCTTTGCCACAGGATGAGTGCCATTGAAGTCCAGGCGATTAGTGAATAGATATTTGAAAAATGTAAAACGATTGGCGTCCGGCTCAACACCATTGTAAGCGGGAACCACAAGCCCATAACAACTGGCAGCCAGCATTGGTATGGGCCGAGTACTTTGGCACGGACCGTGGCGATACCCACTAAAAGCATCAGTACGTGGCTTACCGGCCAGAAAATATCGAGCGCCCAAAATAAGGAAGGCTTATAATCCGGGGCGACCAGCTGCCATACATTAGATATATCCGCAAGAAACAATGCTATCATTACGAGCACAACCGCCCATTTGCCAAGCGGATCATTACCGGCTAGCCGAAGCCGTCGCATAGCTTCCATTCCTGCAAGCCAACCAGTGATATAAATCAGCCCCCAAACCCCGGTCCACCATGGCTGTCCCACTCCGGGAAATTTGGCTTCGACATAAACGCCGATACACATAAAGGGTGCGCCTATGAGCGCTGCCAGGATCAGTAATCTTGTGTTCATAATATTGTCTTCAATTTCGATCAATGAATATGTTTTGGAAAAGCGTTTCGATAGCCAAAGTTGCTGCCACGATCTTATTTGACAAAAACACTTGGGTATCAAATGGTAAGGATGATTAATGGATTGCTGAAAGAATGTGATAGATCGGATTTGTTAACAGATGCAACGTAACGGCATCCACGAAAATTAATTATCTTGTCTGAGGTTAGTATTCCGTGTAAACTGTTAGTAATTACGGGATTGCCGGAGCATAAACTAAGCTAGGATGAGAAAGTCAATAGGTTTATGGTTAGTAATGTTGCTGCTGTGCGCCGGCAGGACTGCAGCCCAGATAAATCCGGTTCGCTTTGCGCACTTATCTACGCGGCAAGGTTTATCAAATAATTTAATCAGCTCGATTTGCCAGGATCGTGAGGGCTTTTTGTGGTTTGGTACTGCTGATGGTCTCAACAAGTATGATGGATACAACTTTACTGCATTTCAATTTGATCCCAAAGCCGGAAACAGCACATTACAGCATACCATCATCACGGATATCCACGAAGATCAAAAAGGCCGCATTTGGGTGGCAACGATGGGCGGCGGTTTACACCAGGTTAACAAACAAACGGGCAAAGCAACTGCGTACAATCAGCTCCCCGGACTTTCTTATTATTGGAATGTTCACTTCAATATGTTTGAGGACCGACACGGTTTGTTATGGATTGGCACTCCCCTGGGACTTTTACGTTTTGATCCGGTAACGAGAAGATATAGCCGGTTCCCGATCGAACGGGTCAACCACATTATCGGGGAAGATGCCGGGGGTAACCTGCTGATAGAGGTGAAGTCCAGAGGGCAGCTTTTTCGGTTTGATAAACAAACAGGCCGCTTCACGCCCATCCACATTAATCTGCCTAAACTTTCCCATAACCCAAACGTATGGCGCAGGGCTGCCAGCGGGCGACAGTTTGCGTTGCCTTACCAGGCCGATAAACCGGTGAGCCCCTATGCTTTTTTACTGGACAAATCCGGTGAGCTTTGGATTGGAACGGAGGGCAATGGGTTGTTCCGGACAAAAATAACCGGCGATACACTTACGCCAGTTGCTTATAATCCGAAAGGATTAGTATATCAAACAATTTATGAAAGTGGCCTGTTTGAAGACATGGCCGGGTCTCTCTGGGTTTCTTCCCCCGAGGGCTTGCAGCATATCAACACGGAAACAGATGAACTAATAACTTATCGATCTGCCCCGGCGCAGATTGGAAGTCTGAGCAGTAATGACGTCCGTGCTGTTTTTCGTGACCGGACCGGCGCCGTCTGGATAGGCACGGATAATGGTATTGACCAGTTACCGGCAAATCCAAAGCCCTTCTATACATATCCCAGGCACCTGCCGCAGGCTCCCTTCCGCCTTGCGGAACATAATTTTCAGGCAGTGCTGCAAGATCATACGGGAACGATCTGGCTGGGAAGTCTTCAAAAAGGACTTTTTCGCTGGAAGGGTGCCACGGGACAGCTGGAACACATCTCTGCACAACCAACAGATGCGAATTCTTTGTCAAGTGAGGGCGTTTCAACCCTTTTCGAAGACCATGCCGGACAGGTGTGGGTTGGCACGAAGGAAGCCTTGCACCGGCTGGACAGGGCGAAGGGGACATTTACCCGTTACCCGACCAAAGTGCCGGCAATGTGCATTGACGAAGATCGGGACGGCAAACTCTGGATTGGCGGATCGGTGGGTTTGAAGGGAGCAATCGGATATATTGACCCGGCCACCGGACAATCCTTTTATTATACCCGGGATGTTTTGCAACCTAAAAGTGAGGCAGCCATGGCCCCGGCCCGCACACTAAGCCATTTCCTGATATTGGATTTGCTGGTGAGCAAAACCGGTGATATCTGGATTGCTACTGCTCAGGGGCTTAACAAGCTGGATCCGAGAACGGGTAAGTTCATTTATTATCAATCCGGCCGCGTTTATTCGCCAGGCCTGCTCACTGATAATTGGGTGCGCGCATTGTATGAGGACGAGAATGGCATTCTTTGGGTCGGCACGAGTCATGGCGGTTTGAACCGTTTCGATCCAGCCACCGGAAAATTCTCTTATTACTCAACCAAAAACGGGCTGCCTTCCAATCAAGTCGTCAGCATTGCCCCTGACAACCTGGGAAACCTTTGGCTGGGTACGGGCCACGGGATCAGCCAGTTCAACCCCGCTTCCGGCCATTTTAGAAACTTCGATATGAGTGACGGGCTGCCTGATAATGAATGCAACCTGGGCAGTGTGCACAGCCGCCAGGGACGGTTGCTGTTTGGCACAATCAATGGAGCGGTTGGTTTTGAAGCGGGCAGGATCAATCGAAACGCCATTGTTCCTCCCGTTCATCTGACGAGCTTAAAGGTCCAGGAAAAAAGGCGGCCAGTCCCTGCTGGTTTGCTGGAACTTCCGTATGAGGAAAACTTCGTTTCCTTTGAATTTGTGGCTTTAAATTTCAATTCCCCTGAAAAAAACCAATACGCATATCAATTAGCGGGTTTGGATAAAGACTGGATCTATACTGGTAACCAGCGCCTTGCACGTTACACGGACCTGCGACCCGGCACCTACACCTTTCGTGTGAAGGCTTCGAACAACGACGGCGTCTGGAACCAGGCGGGTACTTCACTGCTCGTCATCATTCATCCGCCGTGGTGGCAGACGGGGTGGGCATATGCATTATACACAATGCTCATTTTGAGCCTGATCTGGTTGGCAAGGCAACATCTTATCAATCGGGAACGGCTTCACAGCCAGTTGAAATTCGAGCGCCTTACCGCCGAAAAGTTGCAGGAAGTCGACGCGCTTAAATCAGAATTCTTCGCCAACCTCTCCCACGAATTCCGGACACCATTGTCAGTGATCAAGGGCACGATTGACAAGTTACAATTTGAGCATGAGAACAAACATCATTCAGATTACCAGCTCATTGAACGGCAAGCTGGTCAACTGCTTGACATGATCAACCAGTTGCTGGATCTTTCCAAACTGGAAGTGGGAAAATTAATGCTCAACCCACAGCCTATTGATCTGAGCAGCTTTTTGAAAGAGCTGGCCGGGTCTTATATTGGGCTCTTTGAAAGTCGCCGGATAATTTATCGCTACACCGTTCCTATGCAGGCTGTCTGGGTAAGCGCAGATCAGGACAAACTTACCAGGATCTTTTCTAACCTGCTGACCAATGCTGCCAAGTTTACCCCATCCGGCAAAATGGTGCAGTTTTCGGCTTTTGTAGAGGATTTGTATAGTAACCCCCTTTACTTGCGGGTTATCGTCCAGGATGCGGGGATAGGCATTCCCGAACACCAACGCCAACATGTTTTCGACCGGTTTTTCCAGGCGGATAGCTCTGTTACCCGCCGTTATGAAGGCACGGGAATCGGGCTGGCGCTGGCAAAAGAACTGGTAGCGCTACACGGAGGAGTGATAAGCCTGGAAAGCGAGCTGGAAAAAGGCACCACTTTTACTGTCACATTGCCTTTTCCTGTGGCCAGCCAACAGACTAATTCTCAAACGCCGGTTACCCTAACAAGTCCTGATGATACAGCTTTTGAGGAAATCTACGCGAACCCGGCACAACACAAAACCCGGCTGCTCATTATTGAAGACAATGCCGATTTGAGGCATTTTCTGGTGGATTGTTTTGCCCAAATATACGAAACACTGGCTGCTGGCAATGGTGATGAAGGCTTTGAACTGGCTGTAACACATTTACCAGATCTGATCATTAGCGACGTTATGATGCCGGGAACAGACGGTTTTGAACTTTGCCGCCGCCTGAAAACGGACGAGCGGACCAGCCATATCCCTGTTGTAATGCTGACGGCGAAAACGGGCATAACAAATAAACTGGCGGGCCTGGAAACAGGCGCGGATGATTACCTTACAAAACCATTTGAACGCGCGGAGCTGCTCATGCGCGTTAAGAATCTTCTTGCAAGCCGACAGCATTTAAGAGAACATTTCAGCCGACAATTGCTCGTCCAGCCGGCTGAAATAACAGTAACCTCAACAGACGAAAAATTCCTGACCAAAGTCTTTGCTTTGCTGGATACTAACCTTTCTAATGCCGACTTCGATGTAACAATGTTCAGTCAGGAAATTGGCATGAGCCAAACCCACCTCCACCGCAAGTTGAAGGCCCTGCTCGGGCAATCGGCGAACGAACTGATCAGGACCTTCCGCTTAAAACGCGCTGCCAGTCTGCTTTCTCAGCAACACGGCAACGTCAGCGAAATTGCATTTATGGTAGGCTTCACCAACCCGAACTATTTTACCAAATGTTTCCGGGACCAGTTTGGTCAAACCCCCACCGAATACGCACGGAGTCATGCAAGCTTGTCAGCAAAATAATTCCTTTTTCCTACAAAAATTGACCATGTTCTATTCTTGCTAGATACTGGCAAAAGTGTTATAACGCTTAACGGTCGGCTTATTTTAAGTTTGAAGGCATTCTCAATTTCTTCAAACCAAAAATCTTACATGCCATGTGTGCTCGCAAAACCAGTCCGTTTAATGATAACAAAATGAATACGCCGGTTAACCGCCGGACTGCATTGGCTCAGCTATCTGCATTTGCTGGTGTCGCCTCCTGGCCTGGCTCTATTGCACAGCCTGAGCCCGACAATGCCATGCAGCCGGTTGCCAAAAAAGCCGTCAGGAAGATCGCCACGGAAGAAGCTTTCATGATTCCGGAGGTGGCTGCTGCTATCCGTGATCTGGTGCGAAAAGGTGGGTCAAATTTGGATTTCAAGTTGCTGACATCGGTTTTTGACAGTCCCGCCGTTGCTGAGGACCCGTCAAAAACCCCACCCCCGGTATCAAACCGGGATGCGAGCGCAAGATTACTGCTACCTAAACTACTGGATTTAGATGAAGGCCGGATAGCCCATATGGATGCAACTGGTGTAGATATGCACCTGCTTTCAATGAGCCTGCCGGGTGTGCAGCTCTTTGAAGCCGACCAGGCCGTAAGCCTTGCCAGTCTTTCCAACGATCGGTTAAGCGAAGCAATTCGCCGCCATCCGACGCGGTTTGCTGGTCTGGCCTGTTTTGCTCCTCAAAATCCGCAGCAAGCTGCGAGGGAAATGGAACGCTCGATTAAAACACTGAAACTGAACGGCTTTCTGGTCAACTCGCATACGGGAAACGGGTATCTTGACGAACAGCGCTTTTGGCCCATCCTGGAAGCTGCCGAAGCGCTGGGCGCCCCGCTCTACATTCACCCGAGGGCTCCGTCTGACGGCATGGCCGCACCTTTCCAGGATTACCGATTGGAAGGGGCCATCTGGGGATACGGCATCGAAGCGGGCACACATGCCGTGCGTTTAATGCTTAGCGGTGTACTCGACCGTTTCCCGAAACTGCAAATCGTGCTGGGCCATATGGGTGAGGCACTGCCTTTCTGGCTTTGGCGACTTGATTTTATGGGTGCACCCGGGGCGCGTGCCGGACGTGGTAACCAGCTTAAACCGAGCGAGTATTTCAAACGAAACTTTTCAATAACAACCAGCGGCGTCGAAGATCCGCTTGTGCTTCGCTTTTGCATTGACAAACTTGGGATTGATTCTGTTATGTGGGCGATAGATTATCCCTTTCAACCCAGTGGCCCTGCGGTAGCATTCATGGATTCGGCACCGCTGACGGATGAAGAACGTGCAAAAGTGGCGCACGGCAATGCCGAACGCATCTTTCGTATTGCTACGTGAAGAAGTCGAATGATTCTTGAACCCCGAAACTAAAAGGAGTCCTGCAAAAGATTGTTATCGCAACCGCGGAATAAGCATTGCTGCTGTATCAAAAAGTGGCATCAGGGAGTTTTCCTATTCCCCATTCGGTATTGGGCATTGGCCCCATTTCCAGTATTAAGGAACCGCCTTTCAGCAAGTCGGAAGCTTTGAACCAGAAGTTGGTAAGCAGCTTGCCATTGAGTGATGCATTTTGGATGTAGATATTTTTTCGTGATGTATTTTTGGCTTCAATGGTAAAAGTCTTGCCCCTGCCAAACTGCTCGCCCAGGTTAATGACCGATTTTTTAAACATTGGGCTTCCGATTTCATAGATCGGGTCCATCCGTGTTCCACCGTCTGTCTGAAAAAGTCCAAGGGTGCTCATTACGAACCATGCGCTCATCTGTCCCTGGTCTTCATCCCCCAGATAGGCGTTGGAAACTTCATGTCCGTAATACCGGTCCACGACAGAACGGCTCCATTTTTGTGTAAGCCAGGGCTTTTTTACCCAATTAAAAAGAAATGCAAAATGCATGGATTGCTGATTGCCCTGCACGACGGGATAATCCCAATATTGATCATTAGGGCCATTAAACCGCCATTTGACGCTTTCGTTAAAACCCCAATCCAGTCTTTTTACAAATTCGCTTTCACCCATAGTTTTGGCAAGGCCGGGGACATCCTGCGGAACAAAAAAGGTGAGCTGCCAGGCATTACCCTCCACGTAATGATGGTTGGCGCCGGACTTAAAAGGATCAAAATCCGCCAGCCAGTTGCCTTTTGCGTCCTTCATCCGGGCAAAGCCGGTTTGAGGATCAATGACATTCTTCCACCATTGCCCTCTTTCACCGAACTTCTGGTAATCCTCCTTCTTGTTCAGTGCTTTGGCAAACTGGGATACGGTAAAATCGTCGAAACTATATTCCAATGAATTTGAAAACCGTCCTTCATCATAGGGCACATACTGATGTTTCAAATATGTTGTCAGATCTTCATTGCCCGCCCGCCCGCCGCCTATTGATTCGGCGGCTGTGGTTTGCATTTTGTAAACGGCTTCATACGCTTTGTTGACGTCGTAGTCGCGGATGCCCATTTGGTATGCACCCACGATCAGCGGGACCTCATGCTCGGCCACCATTACGGGAATGTACTCCATGCCCGCCGGCCCCTTCGCCAGCCAGCCGCCACGATCGTACATGGCCAACTGGGATTTCACCCATCTGTTGGACCATTCGGGCGTAACCAGGTTCCAGAACTGGTTGAGATTCCAGAAAGTATTCCAAAACGCGTCGCAACCCAGTGCAACATCATCTTTATTCCGGAATTTATTAACGACCTCATCGGCATCCCGCCAGCTGCCATCCACGTCGCTGAATGCATTCCTGCTCGCCAGCGACCGGTACATATTGGTATAAAATCGCTCTTTCTCGCGCTTGTCGTTACTCGATATGGTTACGCGGCCCAGCAGTTCATTCCATACTTTTTCCTGATTATCCCTTACTTTATCAAAATCCCATCCGAACGGATCTGAAATTTCTGTCTTCAAATTCAGTGCCGCATTTTCAACGCTTACATACGAAATACCGGACCTTACCTGAACAACTTGATTTGTTTTTGTGTCAAATTCAAAGAACAGCCCAGCGTTTTTTGCACTATCTGCCGAAAGATTGCTTTGCTGTTTGACTTCATCATTCAGCCAAGCTCCGTAGTTTTTTATGGGCTGATCAAATTCAATGACAAAATGGACTTTGTACTGCTGATCGATGCCGCCCGACCAAACATCGTTCGAAAGCTGATCGCTGAACCCTTCAATGCGCTGGGCGCTTACTTTATCAACTTTTATATTCTTCAATTTATAACCATACTCGGTCGGGATCTGCAAGTCGACCATTATGCGGCCAGTTTCACTATTGTTGTAGGTGTATTTCTGGAAAGATGCACGCGTCGTGGCGGTCAATTCTGCCGTAATGTTGTTATCCGTCAAATTCACTTTATAGTAACCCAAAGGCGCCTCTTCGGAACGCTTGTCGATTCGTGAACGGTAACCTTCATCCGGTTTGTTCTGGTCACCCATTTTAATTTGCAATGGTCCGGCTGTGGGGAAAATGCCAAGCCCTGTCATTGTCCATTCGTGAATGTGGCTGAATGTACCAATCGATTCAAAAGTAGGGTCATATCCCGCCTGCCAGCCATTATTCTGGTTATCAGGACTCAATTTCACCATGCTAAATGGCATCCACGGACCGGGAGCGATCATCCATCTGGAATGTCCTGCGCCCAACATCGTGTTCACATAACCTGCCGGCGTTCTTAGTTTTTGCTTACCTCTTTTAATTTTACCGGAACCAATGAGCTCTTTGTCAGCGAAAACCTGAAATGTTCCCGATCCCGGTTCTGTAACCGCAGGCATAGGCGCTTCAAGCATGTAACGGTCCTGTTCTATTTTTTGATTCAAAATTAACTTCCCATCCAGTTTCACCTCGATCAGCGGCTCGCCACGAAGCTGGGTTATGTCTATCAACAAGGGCTGAACGTGCTTTCCATCCACATTCAGTTCATAGTCAGCCGCACTAACATTTCTTAGCAAAGCTTTCCCGGGAACCGCCAGCACGGCCTGGGCTGGGCCTTCAAGCCGCACCTGATCAAATGCCAGCCAGCCGCCTTGCAGGGTTGTCATCACAATCTCATTTACTCCCGTTTTAATCAGCTCAGAGGGAATTTCGATTTTGACAAGCTGCTCTTTTGGGTTGGGTTTAAATTTGTCGGGATCTTTGTAACCGGATCCTTTTTCCAGCTGAAAATTCCACGATTTACCATTGACGGAAACCTTGAAAAAAGGTGCGGACAGTGAATCGGTCTCTAAAATATCCACCACAAGCTGCCACTTATCCGAAGCTGGTTTGCTTTTAATGTCAAATAAAACCGTAAGGAAATGCGACCTGATCCCGGAAGTGCCCCCTGTTCCGCCCCAGCCATTAACTGGGCCTGGGAGCACGTACGGCCAATTTTCGTTGCTATCGGATTGTCCAATCAGAAAAAAATTATCCTCATACCCGAAGTCCTTTTCCAGAAAACGTTTGAACTGATCGGGCGCCAGGGCCATGCCCGCAGGAGCATTATCGGCCTCCCCTATCTTCCATATCGTTTTTTGCTGCGCATTGGCCCGCAGGGAAGCGAAAATGAATACGGAAGCAATAAGTAATGTCCTTATCATATCGCGGGGTTGATTTAATTTACAAATACTTCATCTACAAACACCCAGGCTTTATTTCCCTTGTTTGAGTGCCATGACGGCAATTTTGGTAACGCTTTGGCGACCAGCTTGATACAGCTTACACTTTGTTTTTCGAATGGCACCTCGTACACGATGCCTTCCACTCCTGGAATGTCTTTCAGCGGGACTTCCGGGGTCAGGACTTTCAGTAATTTAAGCGATTTTTCGTCAGTGCCGCCCCATACTTCAATGCGGGTCGGAGGGAAAATAGAACCGCCGAGATTCCTGAGCATACTCAGCGTAATGCGGCTTGCATCAACCGGCTTTTTAAAGTACAGATAGCTTTGGAAGTCCTCGTTGTAGCCGAGCCATTTGCCGCTATTCTGCTCATTGTCGCTTTTCACTCCGTCAATAAGCGTCGCGCCGGCTCTGCCCGCATATCGCTGATCGGCCGGTTTTACGAGTCTGACACTGTCAACGTGCAGGCCCGCTTTGAAAAAGAGTCTGTTAACCGGCTTGCTGCCATACCATCCATCTTTATACGCCCTGGCTTTCAGAAGTGTATTTTTTGCAAGAAAAACAGGCTTACTGTAAACGAGTGAATGTATGCTGTCGGGTTCGGAGCCATCCAATGTGTAGCGAATGATTGTTTGGGGGATCTGATGTTTCAAGGAGACTAAGCCGTTGGCTGAAAGAATCTGGCTTTCATTCACAATGGTGGGCGGAGTAAGCGGCAGGATAACTGTATCGCTTCGGTAACCCGTCTCAAATGCTATTTTCTGAACCTTTCTTAATGCGGCCAGTTCGTCGGTGCTTAGTCCGGTGCTCCAAATAAATACCTTTTTTAAAGCCGGAAACGTTTCCAGCGACTTTACCTGAGCCATTTTAACGGCTGTTCCGCTTAGTGACAATTCTCTGAGTTTTTCGAGCTTTTTCAACTCGTTCAGCGTGGCGCCGGTAATGTCGGTGAAGTTCAGAATCAGCTTGCGAAGTTCCGGGAACTTGGCAAGGGTTTTTAAATCCTCGTCTTTTAAAGGCATTTTACTCAGATCCATTGAAACGATCTGCTTTTTCAGAGGCATTAACCCTTCTATTTCTTCACTTTTAAAGTTTGCACTATTATAAAAATTCACATACAATGCCGGTGACTCGGCCGACAGTGATTTAATCAGTCGGTAGGTAGAGTTCAGTTTTTTGACCTCGTCCGCGTCCGCTGCACTAAAATCGTATTGCTCCTCCGTCCGGTTGCCTCCCAATATTTTCTGCGCATAGGCATATACAGGATCCTGTCCCGATAAAGCGCTTACTTTTTGATTAAAACGCGAACCGGCCTTTACCCAGGCAGCCAGCAAAACCACCTCTTCTTCCGTAAGCTGCACTTTTCCTCGCGGCGGCATGTGCTTTTTGTCGTCCAACGGCAAATGCAGCCTGCTGATCATTAAACCAAGGTCCGCTTTGGTCGTGTCCCATAAAACACCATTCTTGCCTCCTTTAACCAGCAGTGCCTGCGTCTGCATCTGTAAATTGCCTTTTGATTTTTCTTCATTATGGCAGGAAATACATTTCTGTTCCAACACGGGTTTTACAAGATGTTCATATACTTGAGCCTCTTCCAATGCAACGCTTTGAGTTTCTTCTTCCAACGGGCCAAGGGGTGAGATCAGGAAATCTTCGCCGTGGGTTAAATTCCCCCCTAAATGTCCTCCCACAAATAAGACCAGTACAAACACCCCGGCAACGATTTTTGATACCAATTTCCAGGGCATCAGATACTTACGTAGTCCGAACCAGGCAATGCTCAAAAGCGAAATTGCCACGCCTAACCATTTATGCCAAAGCAATGTATCGGATTCATAGCCGTCTTCCCTGGATAAAACAAAGCCGGAAAATGCAGCAACAGCCGCAGTAAATGCGCCTATCACCAGCAAAGTATCTGCCACTTCTGCATTCCAGCGGGTCGACTCGGGCTTGTCGATTGTTACCACCCAAACGCTATAAAGAATCAATACGACCAAAGGAAAATGGAGCACCAAAGGGTGCATCCTTCCGACGGCCTGCATCCAGAATGGAACCTGGAAACGACTTTCGAAGATCAAAAGAAAAACAAGTAACCCATTCAGAAAGAAGGCTAAATTAAAAATCAGCCCTTTCCAATCTGATATATATCGACGCATTCTATACTTTAATTTACGCAATAATCCCTTTGACCAGCTTGCCCGCCACATCCGTCAGGCGGTAACGGCGTCCCTGGTGTTTATAAACCAATTTTTCATGATCGAGACCCAGCTGATTCAGTATCGTTGCGTGGAAATCGTGGACGTGTACCGGGTCTTTTGCAATGTTATAACCAAATTCATCCGTTTCGCCATATACGATCCCCGGTTTGACGCCGCCGCCTGCCATCCACACAGTGAATGCCCTGGGGTGGTGGTCGCGGCCATAGTTGTCTTTGGTTAATGTGCCCTGGCAATAGTTGGTGCGACCGAATTCACCTCCCCAGATAACCAGCGTTTCATCCAGTAACCCACGCTGTTTCAAGTCTGTTATCAGCGCCGCGGACGCCTGGTCCACATCGAGGCACTGGCCTTTGATTTCATTGGGTAGTCCGCCATGACTATCCCAGCCCTGGTGATAAAGCTGCACGAAACGCACACCCTGCTCGGAAAGTTTTCTGGCCAAAAGGCAATTGGCTGCATAAGTGCCCGGCACCAGACATTCAGGCCCGTACATTTTGACAATGGACTCGGGTTCTTTGCTCATATCTGTAATTTGCGGGACGGCGGTTTGCATGCGAAAAGCCATTTCGTATTGCTGCACCTTGGCCGTTATTTCCGGATCACCGAATTCACTATACGTTCCCTGGTTTAGCTCAGAAAGCTTGTCGAGCATATTGCGACGCTGCGTCCTGTCCATGCCGTCGGGGTCGTTCAGATACAGAACAGGGTTTTCGCCACTGCTGAACTGTACTCCCTGATGCACCGAATCCAGGAAACCATTTGTCCATAATTTGGAATAAACACCCTGACCATTTCCTTTCCCCCGCGAGAGCAGCACACAAAAACCGGGAAGATTCTGGTTTTCACTTCCCAAACCATAGCTAAGCCACGAACCAAAACTTGGCCGGTTGCCGACCTGCGCGCCGGTCTGAAAAAAAGTAAGGGCCGGATCATGGTTAATGGCTTCGGTGTTTAATGTTTTGATAATGCAAAGATCATCAACAATACCAGCCATATGCGGCAGCAGCTCGCTCATCCAGGCACCCGATTTACCGTATTGTTTGAAATTAAAAACTGAGCCTGCCAATGGAAATTTTGCCTGATTGGCTGTCATACCAGTCAACCGCTGGGTTCCGCGAATGGATTCCGGCAAGTCCTGGCCATGCATTTTATTCAGCATTGGTTTGTAGTCAAACAGGTCCAGCTGGGATGGCGCGCCGTTTTGAAACAGGTAAATCACCCGCTTCGCCTTCGGCGCAAAATGCGGCAGCCCGGCCATAATCGCATCTGAATTGACTTCTCCGCCGCCTCCTTTAAAAAGATCCGGGATCAGGAGCGATCCCAAAGCTGCACCGCCAAGGCCCAAACTCATTTTGGACAAAAAGTGTCTGCGGGTGGTATTTATTCCGTAATCAAAAACTTGTTTTTCCATGATTTGAAGCTTTTTTCAGCCTTTTGTAATCGTTTCTTCCATGTTGTACAGCGTATTGATCACCCGCATCAGCGCGGCGGCCTGTACTTCATTCACTTTTTCATTGCGCGGGTATTCCCCCACATTTAATACTTTGAAAGCATGTTTTTTATCCTTCGCAAACATGGAAGCTTCACTGTTATAATATTCGGTAAGCAGTTTCACTTCCTTGTCAGTTGGTTGCCTGCACACAATGCGCTGGAAAGATTCCTTAATGTTGGTTTCAATATTGGTTGATTTTGCCGTCAGCCTTTCTGCCAAAACGCGGGATGCTTCCAGGACGGTCGGATCATTCAGCATAACCAGGGCCTGCAATGGTGTATTGGTTTTGGAACGTTTGATCTCGCAATGGTCCCTGTTACTGGCATCGAAAATAATCATTGAAGGAGGCGGGACGGTCAGCTTAATGAATGTGTACATTCCTCTCCTGTACAATGCTTCATTTTTATCCTGCTGATATGTTTTCAATGTTCCTCTTCCTGATGTTGCTGCCTCCCATAATCCTTTCGGCTGGTAAGGTTTAACGCTGGGCCCTCCTATTTTCGGAACCAGCAAACCGCTTGTCGACAGCACCATATCCCTCACCAATTCGGCAGGAAGCCTGTACCGGGGACCTCGTGACAGATAAATATTGTCCGGGTCGGCTTTCATTTTTTCTTCGGTGATCTTGGCCGACTGCCGATATGTTGCGGATGTAACGATTTGTTTAACGAGCCTTTTGATATCCCAGCCGTGGTTCATAAAATCGACCGCGAGCCAGTCCAGCAGTGCCGGGTTTGTTGGCAAATCCCCCTGCATCCCAAAATCGCCTGTGCTTTTCACGATGCCCCTTCCCATGAATTCCTGCCAGACCTGGTTCACGAAAACGCGTGCGGTGAGCGGATTACTTTTACTGGTCGTCCATTTGGCTAATCCGAGCCTGTTTTGCGGAAGCCCGTTTGTATCAAATTTCATGACCGAAGGCAGCGCCGAGGCCGTTACTACGCGTCCAGGCGCATCATATACGCCCCTGTTTAAAATATGCGTTGGCCTGAGCGTATCCCGATCTCCCATAACCGAAACCATTAACAAGCTTGTATCCGGCTTGTTGATAAATGTCAGTAGTGACTTGGCTTCTTCGTCGGAAATGCGGAGGATCGGGTTTTTTGCGGTTTTTGTGCGCGAAATATCCCCCTCGAAACCGAGTTCTCTGGAATTATTAAAAAAGGCGAACAGCCGATAATAATCTTCCTGAGAAATGGGGTCATACTTGTGATCGTGGCACTGGGCGCACTCCACGGTTAGTCCCAGTACACCTGTGCTGTACGTTTTTGTCTTATCAATGTTATATTCGATCCTGTACTCTTCGGGAATTACGCCGCCTTCTTCGGTGTATTTATGATTTCGAAAAAATGCAGTGGCCAGGATCTGCTCCTTGTTCGCATTGGGCAGCATATCGCCGGCGATCTGCCAGGTAAGGAACTGATCATACCGCATATTTTTGTTAAAAGCACTGATGAGCCAGTCCCGCCAAGGCCATTGCGTGCGGACTTCATCGTCCTGGTAACCATACGAATCGGCATATCTTGCTACATCCAGCCAGTATATGGCCATTTTTTCTCCGTAAGTTTTTTGGCTAAGCAGTTCGTCGACTACTTTTTCGTAGGCGTTTTCCGACGCGTCGGCGGCAAATCTGTTTTGTAAGTCCAGCGAAGGCGGCAGTCCGGTCAGGTCAAGCGATACCCTTTTTAACAGGTGGCTTTTGTCGGCCTGTTCGTTTGGAGTAAGCCCCGCATCTTCCATTTTTTGTAAAACAAAGCGGTCTATTTCATTCTTCGCCCAATCTTTGTCTGACACTTCGGGGAGCGCAGGCGAAACGGGTGCTGTGAATGCCCAGTGTTTTTCATATTTGGCACCTTGCTCAATCCAATCACGGACCAGCCCGATTTCTGTTTCACTTAGCAGGCCCAGGTGTGATTCGGGTGTGGGCATTTGATAGGCAGGGTCCACCGAAGTGATCCGCTTATAAACCTCCGATTGTTCGGGCTTGCCGGGAAAGATCGCTACCCCTTTTCCATCTTTTAATTTGGCATAAGCACTTTCGGCAATGTCCAGTCGCAGGCCGGCCTCGCGTTTGTTCGCATCCGGGCCATGGCAAGCGTAACATTTATCGGACAGGATCGGACGAATGTCAAAATTGTAGCTTACAAGCCCCTTGTTAGAGCCTTTCTGCAGCGTGGTGTTTTTTTGAAAACAGGACACGGCCACAAATGCAGCCACACCACCTAACATCAGGAAAAGGAAAAGCTTTTTTTTCATATTAAAATCGATCTCAGAGAAACTGCCGTTACCCCAATATGTCTGTACAAAGTAGTGAGCTAATGTCAATATTAATCACAAAATATTGATTAAAGCCAAACAATTAAATGCATAGTGAAAATTTGAACGGTAACACAATAATAACACAATTAGTTTGTATATACAAAGTGTAACCGATAATCCGGGAAGTGCCTGGATTTAAACAGCTCTTTCCAACCCGCCACATACAAAAAAACCAATGGCGAAGCATTGCCCGCCATTGGTCTAAAGTACATTGCTTAATTAATCTAACCTACCTGATAAAGTCGTATTGTCAGTAACCAGGGTTCTGTTTAAGCGCCCCGTTACTTTTTCGTATTTCTGTATTCGGGATTGGGAAAAGGTAATAGTAATCGCCTTTCCACGGCTTTCTGACTTCGGCTTCCGGAATTACACCGTAAGTGTAAGTCAGCTTGCCAATTGCGTCGCCCGGTTTCGCACCGCTCCAGTCCATGGTCACTTTTGTAAGCCCGCGCACAGCGATATCCACGTTGCCCGGAGCAGCTTTCCAGCGCATAAGGTCAAAAAAACGGGAATCTTCCAAATGCAGCTCGATGGCTCTTTCGTTGCGGTAATCCCTGACCAGCGCAGCGCCCGTACTCTTAATATCAGGCATATGTACCGATGTTCTTCTTCTCACCTTGTTGATATACTCCCTCGCCATGGCCTCGTTGCCTAGTGCCATTTGTATTTCGGCGTAGTTGAGGTAAAACTCGGTTAACCTCATAAATACGATAACCTGGTTATAATCATTGTCAAAACTCGCGCGCGGCCCTGCAAAGTCATCCGTCTTTTTAAATGTATAGCCAGTTTGAACCCGCCAATGGAATGGGGTAAGTCCTTTAACCCAATAGGTTTTCGAATCCCTGCCGAAATCGAAAAGGTTCTGGCCATTTTTGGCATCGACCTTATTGGGATTAATGTACGGAGGCGCATTATCGGGATTTGGGTTCGCATCTTCCCAGTATTCATAATTCCGGACCGTGCTTTTGGAGCCGTCGATAATGTTCAGCGGGCCTGCTCCGGGATAGATCACCGCGTCATAAAAGCGTGGGTCGCGGTTTTTTTCAGGCTTCTGCGGATCATATCCAGAGGCTGCGTTCACGGTTACGCCATCTGCCAGATATGGATATTCGCCATTGGTGAGCTGGAACATATTTACGAAATTCTGGGTAGGAACCAGCCGCTGCTGCGCATCGAAGCCGCTCGGCCAGTAATCGTAATTATAACCCCAGCCCGGTATCCTGGTTGCGGGCGTAAATGATTTACCAAAAATGGTTTCGTCGGTTTTCAATGGCTTTTTAAAGAGCTCGGCGTATTGCGGATGCAAAGTGAATCCCATATCCAATACGGCTTTCGTGGCTGTTTCGGCGGCTTTCCATTTGGCCAAGTCTTTATTGGGGTTATTCAAAGGGCTTGCCAGATACAACAACACTCTCGCCTTAAAAGCCAGTGCAGCGGCTTTGCTGATTTTCCCGGTGTTGACAGGCTGGCCATCCAAAAATCCGATAGCAAGGTCTGCTTCGCTCAATATGAATTGCGCGCATTCGTCAAAAGTATTCCGGGGCACATCAAAGGTTTCTGAATTAAGCTGAAAGCTGTTTTTAATGATGGGCACACCACCAAATGTCCGCATCAGCTCAAAATACATCCACGCACGCAAAAAATGAACCTCTCCCTTCATGGGATCCAGCTGCTCGACGGCTATGGACGAACTTTCAATGTTCTCGAAAAACACGTTGGCCTTCCTGATGAACCCATATTCATAGTCCCAGAGAGGGATCGGCGTAGGCATCTCTTTTGCAACTGACAACAGATCATTCACATTATCGGCGGTCAGGTTTCCTTCCAGATAATTACGGATCCCTATCGACCGTTCGTGGGTTTCAGGCTGGTTTACTGCAATATCGGTAAGGGCATCGAAGCCGCCGGTTCCGGGTGCCCAGGGTGGTTTTATGCCGTTATAAATGTTGTAAACGTAGTTTTGCAAAAACACCGCATCGTTGAAAACCGCTTCATCGGATATGGCGTCAAGTGGTTTTTTGTCCAAAACATTACACGACGTGGCAGAGGCAATGATCCCGATAAATGAAATGGTCAGCGCCCTTTTTATCAATCTGTTTTTTATTAAATATTTCATAGGTCGTGGTCAGATTAGAAGGTAAGATTGGCTCCGAAGCTCAGCGTTTTCATGTTGGGATAAGTATTGCCCTTTTCGCTCAGAAATTCCGGGTCACCATTACCGAATTTTTTTAGTGAGTTGAAGATCATAAACACGTTGTCGCCTGAAACGTAGACTCTGAATGCAGCGATCTTGACTTTTGACAGCAGGTTTTTTGGCAGCGTATAACCCAGCTGGACGTTTTTCATACGCATCCAGGTCGCAGTGCGGTAATAGAAGTCGCTATCCGAATTCGCAAATCCAGTCGGCGATATCATGGGAAGTGGTGCATTCACATTATCCAATGTGTAACTGTTCAGCGCCACATATTCCAATCCGTTACCTCCGGCGCCGGAATTAAATCCGACATTCATGCGAAACTTCGCGCCGCTTTGGCCCTGCAGCAACATGGCCAGATCAAAATTCTTGTAATTCATTCCGATACTCAGCCCGTATTGGGTGCTTGGAAAAATAGTCGTGACGTCCAAGCCGGTAACAGGGTCCCGTTCTGTATTATTTGTTGTGTTGAACATGTACTGATCGTTGCTATCAATGACCTTATCTCCGTTCAGATCGGCAAAAATGAGGCCTCCCAACGATGCTCCCGGATAATTCACATTATTGTCGAGATCCTGCTGACTCCTGTAAATTCCGATAGATTTGTACACCAGCCGCGATCCGAATGGCTCCCCTTCCAGCTTCTGATATTCTTCTGCCTGTGGTGTTTCGTCGAGATAAATGATCTTGTTTTTGTTATAGGAAAAGTTTCCGTTGACCCGCACGGTGAGATCCGAGAAATTATGTCTGTACCCGGCCTGAAGTTCGATTCCCTTACTGTTCATCTTGCCAATGTTCTCATCTGGCAGCAGTAACCCGGTGTAACTGGGGATAGAAGCTTGTCTTCTTCCCAAAATGTTGGAGGTTTTGTTCTGGAAGAGATCCAGTTCGAAAGAGAGTCGGTTATTCAGAAACGCTGCTTCCAAACCAATATCCGTCTTTTCGCTCACTTCCCACGTAATGTTAGGGTTAGGCGTCGACTTCACCGCAATACCGCGGGCATCCACGCCGTTCACAACCCATCCTGCGTCATATCCATAGGCAGCAATATATTGGAAAGGGTTTACGCGGTCGTTCCCCAATCGTCCCCAGGAAGCTCTTAATTTCAAATTACTGACTACATTTTTCGGAATAAATGACTCGTTGCTGATTACCCAGCCAGCAGATACCTGTGGGAAAAATCCGAAACGCTTATCCTTGGGAAAGATCGGCGAACCGTCATACCGGGCACTGAACCCAAAAAGATATTTTTGTTTAAAATCATAGCTCAGGCGCCCGAAGAAATTCTGGCGGGACGATTCCGTAGCCGATCCGCTGTTGTTCCAGTTCAAACGGTTCGTAGTTCCTGCAAAAAGCTGATCGATCAACGGGGAATCGTAACCCAGGCGCTGAGCCCAGAAAGTGTTGTCGTCATAGGTCATTTGCTCATAAGCTACGAAGGCAGCAAGCTTATGATCTTGTGCAATCGTCCTGTTGTAGGTGAGCTTTATATTCCCTGTGGTGCGCAAACTCTGCCTGAAATCTTCCCGCAGGCCGATATCTTCTACCGACCTCGATATTTTTTCTACAATGTTTCCATCGGGATCCTTTTCAAAATACGGCCATACATAATTGAATTGTTTGTCATAACCGATCGTCTTCACGATGGACAGATATCCATCCAGCCCCAGCCCCTGCACAAATGGCATGTTATATTTGAAGCGGACCGTTCCGCTGGCAACATCGGTTTTGTATTTGCGATAACCGGGGCTGAGCAAACGCGCCGCAGGGTTTAAGTGCGACCACCCTTCTCCCGGATACCGGTAGTCCCCACCGATATAAGCTTCCTGCAAAGGGCTTGTGCTTGCCAGTGATCCCACTTCCCCGCCCGCCCCGCCCTGAGGCGTTTGGGTTGCTTTTTCGCGGATGGATAAGTCAAGTCCTACTTCCAGGTCTTTCGTGACGGTCACATCCACATTACTTCTGACGTTATACTGCCGGAGCTTCGATTTGTTGTCGCCGCGAAGGATACCGCCTTGTGAAGCCGTTCCCAGAGACACAAAATACCTTACCCGGTCCGTACCACCTCGCATGGTCAGCGAGTATCTGGTTTGTCTCACCGGTGGCCCGATCAAGGCTTTCCACCAGTCTTCGGGTCTTCTTGTTCCGTTCCTGAATGACTCTACCAATGCGTCAGGAAAATCCGGCGGCGTCCCTTCGAGCGCACGTCGGTCGTTGAGCGCCTCCATATATTGGAATGCATCGGCCGACTTCACTTTCATAGTCGGAGATTGCCATGACTGGGTTGTAGAAAAATCAAACGAGGGCTTACCGGTGACACCTCTTTTGGTAGTAACCAGTATTACGCCGCCCGCCGACTGGGCACCGTAGATGGCAGCCGAGGCATCTTTCAGCACTGAAATCGATTCAATATCATTCGGGTCGAGCCTGTTAAGCCCGTCGGGGTCGGCATTGGCAACCCCGTCAATTACAATCAGGGCCGAAGTGTTGCGGTATGTACTTGCGCCCCTTACCAGGATCTGTGCATCATCAAAACCGGGGGCAGCGCTTCTTTGTGTGACATATACCCCTGCCATGCGCCCTGCGAGCGAATTGGAGAGCGATGCCGCGCTGGATTTTTTTATTTCCGCACCGGTTGTTTGTACAACTGCATTAGTCAGTTCAGATCTTTTTTGCGTTCCATAACCTACCACGACGACATCGCTCAATTCCTGAGAGGACACTTCCATCTTAATGTCAAGAACTGCCTGAGAACCAGCCTTCAACTCTTTGGTAATGTAGCCAATGTAGGAGAAAACCAGCGTGCTGTTTGCGTCCTTTACCTGGATGGAATATTTTCCGTTTGCATCTGAAACCACACCATTCGTGGTCCCTTTTTCCAGCACATTCACACCGGGGATTCCTGCGTTGTTTTCATCCGTAATGTTTCCAGTGACAGTTTGTTCGGCCACAACGCGGGCTGTTCTCGTGTTTTTGGCCGAACCTGATGCCATAAGCAGTGGAATGTTTGCCTGCGCGGCAGAAGCCAGGAAGATTACCAGCGCAAACCCTAAATAGGTGCTCAACGATCTCCGCCCGTTTTTTGCAAGTAGTTTTGGTTTCATAAAAAGGAGTTAGTGGTTAAATGGCATTTTCTCCCCCGAAGCGGAGTTTTAGGAATAATCAGTACGCAAAGCACTCTATCTCAATACATTTTACATATGTACAAACATATAAACATATTTTGGGACAAACAAGGACTGCTAATATATTTTAATGAAATAATGACATTTTTATTATTGACACGTAAATGGAAGATAAATGCCAAAGCGTTTTCTCAGGAAGACTTTACGGATAAGGTGTTACGCAACACGCATGAGAGGACAACAGGCAGACACGTGCGTATATAACGCACATTAATATACGCAGTAATTATGTGTTTTAAAGATAGATTTACTCTCTTACGCTCTCAACTGTGTATACGAAACTGTCTGCGCGGTAATAGCCAAGATTATACTCGATAGGCCTGTCTCCCTGATCGAATACAAAGCGTTTTCTAAAAAGTATAGGGCTTCCAACTTCCACTTCGAGCTTAGCGGCAATGAACTTATCGGCAGCAATCGCCCCAACTTCTTCCTTGGAAAGCGTCGCGACGACCAAATGGTCTTTTTCGAGAATGTCGTAAAGTGGTCGTTTGAAATCTTCTTCGCCTGTCAAGCCCACCCTGGGATGGAAGTAGGAGATAAAATAAACAAACGGCCCTTCCACTTTGCCCCTGAGACGTTCCAGTTTCAGGATCTTTTTTCCGGGATCAATGCCAAAAAAATTGGCGGTTTTTTCGTCTGGCGCTACCCAGGTTACATGCAGCTCGAAATTCTTGACATTGATCCCCCTGGCATTCATTTCCTGGGTAAAACTAAGCCAATTCTTTGATTTTGAACTAATTACCGGCTCAGCTACTTTGGTCCCGATGCCCTTTTTTCTGATTAGCAATCCCTCATATACCAACTTGTTCAATGCTTGTCGGAGCGTAGATCTGGAAATGGCGAGCTGCTTGGCCAGCTCCACTTCATTAGGAAGGAATTTACCATTCAAATGCTCGGGATCATTTATCATCGTGCGCAGCAGGTTTTCCGCCTGAATGTGTAAAGGAACCGGGCTTTTATGATCTATGCTAAATTTCATATTCGACAAATTGGATGTAGAATCACAAAAATAGAAAATTCGGATGCCTTTTAAACAACCGAATTCCTAAGTTCTGATATATGCTTTCAGCGTTGCGCATTTGGCTCCGACAGATTTCCCGAACGGTGTAATGGTATAAACAGGCACATTAGCCGGCACGATAAATGTCTCGGCGTAATGGATCACATAAGGCTCGAACAAGTTGTCGGGGCTTTCCACAACCACTTCACGGCCTTCCACAAGATTGACAACATTGAGATTTCCGTGGGTATAATGGGTGACTTTGGCATCAAACCAGTGCCTTCTGGTTTCGATAAACTGTGTATCATGCAGACCCGTGGATTCTTCCTTCACGTGGCCATTGAGCGAGATGCTGGTAATGTTATTAAACAGGTTTTTCTTTACCCAATCTTCGTCCCGGGTGTAATCAATGACGTTTTTGCCATGTTCAATATTGATTGGCCGCGGCTTTCCATCCATGCCAAGGCGTCCCCAATCCCACAATTTGAAAGTAAAAATGTACGGAGTGGCCGAAATTTCCAGAACTACTGCATTCCTGCCCGAGCAATGGATCGTTCCTGCGGGAATCAGGATATGGTCGTGCTTTTTCACAGGCAGCTTATTCACATATTTTTCGGCGTCGAAATCAGTCATTTCCTTTTGCGCCTTTTCCAGGTCGGCAATCATGGCGTCGGCATTCACATTTTTGTGCGTGCCCAGGTACACACAGGCGTCTTCCTCAGCTTCAAGGAAATAATAACTTTCATCCTGCGTATAACTCATCCCGAAATGTTCCTGAATGTAGGCCCGTGTCGGATGCACCTGCAAACTGAGGTTACCGCCTTCCATGGTGTCCAGAAAATCAAACCGGATCGGAAATTCTGCCCCGAACTCATTAAAGATTGCATTCCCAAGCAGCTGCTTTGGCCGGGTGAGCACGAGATTAATCGAGGGAAGCTCGAAAATATGATCACCGATTTTAAATAGCAGACTATTCTCTTCGGGGACGCAATCGAAACCCCAGGCGTAATTGATCTCGTCGCGATCCAGATCAGCGACTTCTTTCAGCCACTGCCCGCCCCAGGGGCCCGGATCAAAAAAAGGCACGACCCTGAATGGCCGCCCTACGGTCTGATCGAGGCCTTTGTGATAAATTTCTGCACCTAACATTTTGGGTTCTCCGGCAATATTAGCATCAATAAAATAATGGATTTGTTCAAAAAATGCGAGCTTATGCCGGTCAAAAACACGCCAATCGAGAAAATACCCTTGTTTGTATTTCAATGCGAAGTTTTCATCCAGGTTATTGACTCCAAAATTGCCTGCCTCATTGCGTTTCATTCTTTTCTGGATCTCCCAGCGCGCCAGGTCCGCATAAATAAGTAAGTCAGCATCCGCAAAAAGCGCCGCACCTTCTCCAACGATGACAACTGTTCCCGATTCCGTTGCACGGATTTGCTCCTTTTGCCGGTCCAGCTTTTCTGTTTCAAAAAAATCCGCTATTTCCAGACTGTTTATTTTACCAAAAACCGGATCATCCGTTACAAATGGAAACACCATTTCCTGTATCTGGGTGGCATCTTTCAGAAAAGCATTCGTTTCAATTACCACGGCCATTTCCAGATTTTCTTTGATCGCCCCGACCATTTCCGAGACATTGACACCGTGATAAAGATCAATGCATATGATCGTTTTGTGCTTATTCTTGGCCTGAATAAGCCGGTTAATTTCAAGGAAAATCTGCTGCCAGCCTGCAAAACACAGATCTGACGATTCGCTTATTTCTACGTATGGAAACTTGTCGTAATTGGAATGCATCTTCAATAATTTTTTTGTTTCAATAATTCATAGACCCCTAATATCCCCGCATGCTCGGGCTGCGCAGCCACCACCAGATCTACGTCGTCGGAGCCGATCCAGGAATGCTTGTCGAGCATTTGTTTGATATAGGGTAAAATAATGTGACTGCTTTTCATAATTCCTCCGCCGAAGATCACTTTCTGCGGATCGTAAGCGTGGATCAGGTTGATCACACACAACGACCACACTTTCAGGCAGCGGTCCTGTAACGTTAACGCCAGGTTGTCCCCCGTTTCTGCCAGCTCAAACAGATTTTTAAAATCAATGATATCCAAGGCCGCCAACTTGCTCGTTGAGAACTCCGGGGATGCTCTGGCGATTTTTGTCAACGCCCATGTAGAGCTTTCACTTTCGACACACCCGATATTCCCGCAATTGCATATACTGCCTTCAAAATTGATGGTCGAATGTCCTCCCAGGTTGCCGCCCACGAAGTTTTTTCCCCGCAATGGCGCGCCATTTACCAACACGCCCGTGCCTACCCCGGTTCCGAGCGTCACCAAAACCAGATCGGTGCTTCCAGCGCCTGCACCATGTTTCCACTCCCCCACCAGTGCTGCCCGGGCATCATTTTCGACGGCAATCCGCACACCAAAATTAGCTTCCGCCCAATTATTTAAGTCAATATTTTCAGCACCGGGATATTTCACATATTTGGACAAAATCCTGCCTGTGTTGAAATTCACGATGCCAGGAAACGCAAAACCTAGCCCGGTAAGGTTGTATGAACCCTGCGACAGTAAATGATTCATTTCCAAACCAATATCTGTCAACCTCTGCTCAAATGTGAGTGCTGAGGCTGCTTCTATATTGGCATCCGCTATAATTTTCCCCTCGAAAACGAGCCCCAATTTAATCCTAGTGCCCCCAAAATCAACTCCTATAAAAATATCTTCCATGTTCTCATCCTATTACCAGCTTCTTTCGATCTCTTCGAGGGTCCTGTTCTTCGTTTCCGGGATTTTTTTAAGGGTAAAAATCCAGATGATCACAGCATTTACCATGAAAATCCAAAATGTGGTTGCCCCGCCAAATGTCCCCAGAAAATAAGGTGTTAACTGCGTAATAGCCACCACGCCGATCCATAACACCAGGGTTGCCAGCGACATAGCGATCCCGCGAATTTTCGTCGGGAATATTTCCGACATCAGCACCCAGGGAATTGGCCCCAGCGAAACGGCAAAACTGGCAATATATCCCAGGATAAAAATAAGCACCCACGGCCCCTTGTCGAAATGAAAATGGAAACAAATGCCTGTGGCAAAAAGGCAAATGATCATTCCGGCCACACCCCAGATGAGCAAGCTCCGCCGGCCGGCCCTGTCGATCAGCCAGATCGCCACCAATGTAAACAGCATATTGACCAGCCCGATAATGATGGTCTGGGTGAATGCTGACTCCGCACCAAAACCAATGCTTTTAAAAATTTCAGGCGCATAATAAATCACTGCATTAATGCCGGTGATCTGCGAAAACAATGCAAGCACAACGCCGATCAGTAGTGGTTTGCGCAGTTTCTTATCCATTAAGTCGCTCAGGCTTCCTTTTTCGTCACGCAGACTTTCGGAAATTTCAGCGAATATTTCTTGTGCAACGACTTTGCCATTGATCTTTTCCAAAATCTTTTTGGCCGCCTCGTCCTTTGCCTGTGCCGCCAGCCACCGCGGACTTTCGGGCACAAAAAATAATAATACAAAGAACACCGCCGCAGGAATCACCTCCGAGCCGAGCATATAACGCCAGCCATATTCGATATTCCAGGCTTCATCACCGGCCTGGCTAATTTTCAGATTAATTACATATATAATGTTGATACCCAACACAATGGCCAATTGATAAAGGGTAACCAGCCTGCCGCGGATGCGCGAGGGAGCGATCTCGGAAATGTACATCGGGCAAAGCATGGAAGCCGCGCCCACTCCTATCCCGCCAAGCAGCCGCATGATAATGAAGCTGGTGAGATCATTGACAACCGCAGAGCCGTAGGCCGGCAATGCAAAAAGTACCGCCGTTCCGATCAGTACTGCCTTGCGGCCATAGCGATCGCTGAGATAACCGGCAGACATTGCGCCCAACACACAACCCCATATAGCGCTGCTGGCAGCCCAGCCGACCATCAGCGGGGAAAGATTAAACTTGACCTGAAGATAACCGATTGCCCCGGCAATTACGGCTGTATCGTAGCCGAAAAGAAAACCTCCGAATGCTGCGACGCTGGTAATCAGAATGATATAAGGCAGCCTGTTTTTGGCAGGTAATGTATTAATTTCTTCGGTCATCATACTCAAGGGTTTGTTTGGGAAGATTGTTGCCTGAATTTAACCCTCACAAACCGCGGGCGATAAAGATTAGGCTTTTTTGTGATGACCTCCATAAATTTGAAACTATTCACATTGTAAGAAATCAAGAGCTCGCCAGGGGCTGACAGTGCCGGATGCACTTTGGCATTATAAGTGAACAAATCCGGATCCTGAATGTCATTTGTTGTTTTATAAAGCACGATCCTTGGGCCGAAAGGCCCAACCGGTGTGGGTCCCACCTGCATGCAAATTTCAGGAAAAATGCTGCCCAGCTGATAAACCAATGCATATTTGCCTTTTGAGAGATAGCTCACACTCATTTCATTGGAAACAGAATCGCTCAACGCTTTAACGGATTTTACATCTTTTGACCAGCCATTTCCGTTCCAAAACTCCCAATCCCCAAACGCCCCAACTTGAGCAGGTTTTACCCTTGCCGAAACGAGCTGTTTACTTTTACCTTTTATACCATATACATATACGAAACCGTCCGGCTCGGCTTCTCCGGCAGATTCGCTATTGTTGAAAACCCCCGCCCCAAAGGAAATGGTCTCTTCCCCGTTCCTATAATTATTGAATGGAAGCTGTGTTTGTTGCTGGTCGGTGTAGGGAAAACGGCTGCCCGCTGGTATGCGGATCAGGACATTGCCCGTTTCTTTGAATGGAAACGGCGATTTGTCGTGCGTATTGGTGATTTGATAGGCGAAAATGAATAAGTCTTTATTTGCATCGGGATTGGCAAAACCATCGCCGAGCCAGAAGTAAGTATCCTTGTCCGGCTTGTTCGTTTTCGGGCTAAAAATGGCTTTGTAAGCCCCCTTCTCACGCGCCATTCTGAATGCCAGGTTTGAGGAATCAGCAGTTTTGCCTTTCAGCAATGCTACTGAGTTATTGATCATTACAAAGCCGGGCTTCAATGAATCCCCACGAATTTCGCCAACCATCGTATCGCTGAACAAAAAAAGAAGGCTGTCATTTTTTTCAGAATCCTTTCCCGAAAATGGTATCGCAAAAATCCCGTCACCACCAAACCAGCCAGATTTTCTTAGAAACAGGTTGGTCCAGTCCGTGGCAGGTTCTGCCGTAAAAACCTTTTCATTGAACCTGGTTACTTCAACATCCTCTTTTTTGCTGGATGAATCCCCGCCACAGGAGCACATTGCCGCCATCAGAAACAGAACACTATAACGCAGAAGAGGTTGCAATTTCATTTTGAGGTAAGCTAGAATACCAAATCGAAAGACCATGTTCGTATGTATGAACATTTAAATGTATAGAAAATATGGTAAAACAAAAATAGTTTCGGTAAATTTTGACCTAAACTTTGGAGCGCATGATCATACATTGAAAAATACAACCGGAAACCCATAAGTTTATATTAAAATATTGAGAGCCGCTATTTAAATCTATCTATATGAAAGCTAAGTTCAGGTTAGCCACTGCTGTATTGGGTATGCTATTGACAAATTACGGTGTTATGGCTCAAAGTGTTCTCAAATACGTTGACCCTGATATTGGTACGGCACACAGCCGCTGGTTTTTTTACACACCAGCGGCTGTGCCTTATGGTATGGCTAAACTGGCTCCCTCAACAAACGGGCATTACGGTAACCCGTCGGGCTGGGAAGCTGTCGGGTATGATACACGGCAAAACTCGATAGAGGGCTTCGTGCACTTCCACGAATGGCAGATAGGCGGCGTCAGTTATATGCCAACTACGGGTCCGGTAAAAACCAAACCAGGTGATCTGGAAGGGATAAATACCGGCTACCGCTCCAAATTCAACAGGAAAAACCAGATTGCGGAACCCGGCTATTACAAGGTTCTGCTGGATGACTATGACATCACTGCAGAGCTTACTGCTACTAAAAGGGTTGGTTTTCAGCGCTATACTTTCCCAAAGCATGAGCAATCGCACATTATCCTGGATATCGGCAACAAGCAGGGCGAAAGCGATATCGTGACCGATGCCAGCATTAAAATGCTGGATGATACGCATTTTGAAGGTTATGTGTTGACTTATCCAAAATATGTAAAAATATATGACCCTGCTGGAAAAGTAGCCATGTTCTTTTATGGCGAGATCAGCAAAAAACCGGCATCCATTACAGCATTTACAGCTGATAATATAACGGAAAATAAAAGCACTGCAACCGGCAAGGGCGCGGGCCTTGTGCTCAGCTATCGGACAGCGGATCAGGAAAGGATTGAAGTTAAAACAGGCTTATCATATACTTCAACGGGGAATGCTAAACTAAATTTTCTTTCGGAGGCAAACGGTTTATCGTTTGATCAGGCAAAAGCACAGGCGCAAACCACCTGGCAGCAGCAATTGGGTAAAATTGCAGTAGAAGACGGGGACGAGCAAAACAAAACTAAATTTTATACCGGCCTTTTCCATGCATTGCTCGGTAGAGGAATAGCCAGCGATGTGAACGGCGCATACCCGAAACACGGCGGCCAGACCGGACAATTACCGGACCAATCCGGCAAAAACTTGAAACCTGAGTTTATTAATACGGACGCAATATGGGGTGCTTTCTGGAACATTACGCAATTATGGTCGCTATCCTATCCTGAATGGTATGGCAGCTTTGTCAAACACACATTTACAGATATTTAAAGATAAAGGCTGGTTTGGTGATGGCATAGCCAACAGCGAATTTGTGTCCGGCGTGGGCACGAACTTCGTTGGGCTTGCCATAGCAGGCGCTTATCATGCAGGCATACGAAATTATGATGTTGAATTGGCTTACCAAGCTGTAAAGGCAAACGAACTAAGTTATAAAAACCGCCCAATCGGCTCAGGTAAACTGGACACCAAGGCATTTGTAGAAAACGGCTTTGTACCGTTTTTGGAGCGGCAGGGTGATGATTTTGTCACAGATTCTACCGGATCCAACTTTTCAGGATCGCATACGCTGGAATATAGTTTCAGTGCATTTGCTGCTGCGCAAATGGCAAAAGCAATGGGCAAAACCGGGGATTATGATAAGTTCATCAAATTATCAAACGGCTGGCGGCAAATTTTAAACCCGCAAAACAAGCTGATGCAGCCGAAAAAGGCCAATGGTAGTTTCATAGAAAAGTTTGACCCATATCAACCCTGGCGCGGTTTTCAGGAAGGTAACTCTGTGCAATACAGCTTTTATGTGCCCCAAAACCCGGCGGGGCTGGTCGATGCCATTGGTAAAGACAATTTTAACAACAGGCTGGATAGTATTTTCACCGTGTCCGAAAAGCTTGGTTTTGGCGGAGGTAAAACCATTGACGCATTTGCAGGTGTTAATTCCATTTATAATCACGGCAATCAGCCCAACTTACATACCAGCTGGTTATTCAACTTTTCAGGAAAACCCTGGCTAACCCAAAAGTGGACGCGAGCTATCGGAAGAGACTTTTACGGCACGGAACCCATACACGGCTACGGCTATGGGCAAGATGAAGACCAGGGTCAGCTTGGGTCCTGGTATGTGATGAATGCCCTGGGTTTATTTGATGTAAAAGGTTTTACGGATCTCAGGCCGATTATTGAATTGGGAAGTCCGTTGTTTGAAAAAGTGACCATTACGCTGGGTAACGGCAAAACACTCACTATCGAAACAAAGAATAACTCTAAAAACAATGTTTACATTCAATCAGCAACCTTTAACGGAACTTCCCTTGATAATTGCTGGCTATATCGCGATGATTTAATGAAAGGTGGCAGGCTTACGTTTGTAATGGGATCGCAGCCAAATATCAGCTGGGGAACAAAGATACCGCCGCCATCAGCTCAATAAATGTTGTTGATAAGAATGGCAGTGAATGGTTTCTTCATAACATTTAACGATTCAATAACAACTGCTCTTCATTCAGGTCACACTGCAATTGTAATTTGGCATCAACTAATTCGATGGTATGCCAAACAATTACAAAAACAAAAGACAACTGAGTGTATGGGGACTCTTGGTGTTACTTTTAACCTGCAATAGCACGGAACGTTCCAACGGGTCGGGAGTAACGCTGCATATTGCCGGGAACCACTTCATGAAAGTGGAAACCGAAGGACAGTTCTCAGCGATCAGCTACAACATTGCCGGTTTGCCAGCCATCATTTGCAGCGCAAAAACGCCCAGAGCTGAAAGCATCGCAACCATTGGTAAAAAACTGCAGGATTTTGACATTGTCCATGTCCAGGAAGACTTCAATTATCACTCGCAATTATATGATAACGATAATGTTCACAATTACCGGACAGAAACCAAGGGGTCTGTCCCGTTTGGAGATGGCTTAAACACATTGTCCAAATTCCCCCTCAGTAATATAGTCCGCGTAAAATGGAACAACTGCACCGGCGCAGATTGCATGACTCCCAAAGGATTCACTTACAGCCAGATACAGGTCGCACTGAATGTTTATATCGATTTTTATAATGTGCATTCCAATGCATATAATACATTAAACGCCGCTTCGGCCCGGCGTGAAAACATCAAACAACTGTCTGATTACATTACTACGCACTCTGCGGGCAAGGCGGTTGTCCTGATGGGTGACTTAAACGGGCGTTATGGTTTTTTTTATGATAATATTCAAATCTTAACAACTAAAAACCAATTGCAGGATGCGTGGGTCATGCATATAAAAGGAGGAAAACTGCCTGATGCATTGAAAATCATCCCTGCCGCCAATATCCTTAACCTGACCGACAGCAGCGAGACCATTGATAAAATCTTCTACCGAAGCAGCGAAACCGTCGAGCTCAAAACAATCAGCTACTCTTTTCTAAATCAGATTTTCAATAACAAGGAAGGTTTGCCCCTATCCGACCACCATCCGGTTAGCGCGCAATTTTCCTGGCGGCTCAAACCGGCACGTGATTATCTATCCGGTCATTCATTCAAGGCGAAATAAAATTCATTGTTGACGACTGGCAGTGCATGTCAGCAGCTTGGGTGCTCGACTAATTATCAAATTGTTAAGCTTTCCAAATCGATCTCCTAGTGGGTTTACCCGTATCTATTTTTGTTTTTTATCATTCAAAACATCAAGATGAAAAACAAACCTTTACTCGCATTGACATTGTTGTCGGTGGCCTTGAATAGCTGTACTGACCATTTTCCGGAAGAGCCGCAGACGCCCGTGTCGTTCACGGAAGTTGCTTCCATTGACCTGGGAGAAACCGCGGCTTCGGAAATTTCGGCTTATGACCCTGCTTCACGCAGGCTCTTTACGGTCAACAATGAATCCACAGCAAAGGTAGAAGTGACGGACCTTTCCGCATTTCCAACCGTGTCCAAACTGCAATCCATCGACATTTCTTCCTTGGGAGGCGTTGCGAACAGTGTCGCTGTTTCGGATGGCAAACTTGCCATTGCACTGGAAGCTGCCAACAAGCAGGCCAATGGCAGCGTGATCGTGATGAACACAACAACTTTGGCAACCATTAAGCAAATCACAGTTGGTGCATTGCCCGATATGGTCACTTTTAGCCCGGATGGCAAATACATTGTTACGGCAAATGAAGGAGAGCCCAGTGCGGATTACACTGTTGACCCTGATGGATCGGTGTCCATTATTGACGTTACAGACAATTATAGTGTAAAAACATTGTCATTCGGCGCATTTGCCTCCACTTACAACCAGCTGGCTACCAATGGCTTCCGGGTTTATGGACCAGGTGCGAGCTTCGCCCAAGACATTGAGCCGGAATACGTGGCCATTTCCAGCGATTCTAAAAAAGCGTTTGTGACACTACAAGAAAATAACGGGATCGCAGAGCTGGACCTGACGTCCGGAACTATCCTGAAACTGCACCCGCTGGGCACCAGGGACATCAGCAAGCTGGTGAATGCGATGGATGCCAGCGATAAAGACAGTAAAGTTGCGCTGGCAACCTGGCCTGTGAAATCGTTCTACTTGCCGGACGCCATTGCGCCGTTTAGCGTTAATGGTTCAGAATACCTGATCACAGCGAATGAAGGCGATGCCCGCGAGTATACTGCTTTTGACGAGCAGAAAAGGGTTGGTGCACTTGTGCTTGACGCAACTGCCTTTCCGGATGCTGTCACCCTGCAAAAACCCGAAAATCTGGGACGCCTGCGCGTGACCAGCACGCGTGGTGATATTGATAATGATGGCGACTACGATGTGCTTTACGGCTTTGGTGGCCGTGGATTCAGTATTTTCAGTGCTGCCAGCGGTCAATTGGTATTTGATTCGGGAAGCATGCTGGAAGAGGAAGCGATTAAAGCTGGCATTTACGACGATGACCGCTCAGACGACAAAGGCGTTGAACCCGAAGGCGTTACGATTGGAACCATCAACAATAAGCCCGTCGCTTTCATTGCCCTTGAACGCGTGGATGCCATTGCCGTGTACGACGTCAGCACTCCAACAGCGCCTAAGTTTCTTCAAATGCTTAAAACCGGTGATGCACCGGAAGGCGTTCTTTTCATTGCACCGGAAAAAAGTCCAAATGGGAAGGGCTTACTGGTTACCAGTAACGAAGGAGACGGAACTGTGAAGTTCTATCAGATTTAATAAGTAAAAGGAATAGCTTGTAAGCATCTGTCTTCGATGGGCAATTGCTTTTGTGCCTACGACGACAGACGCTTGCAAGCTTCATAATATGCTTTTACCATCTTGTCCCAACTGTAATTTGCAGCGGTAAATTCCTGAAAGGCTTGCCGGTGCCTGTCAAACATTTCACGATCGTCAATTAGCTCGTTGAGTCTGGTCGCCCAGGTTTTGGCGTTTTGGCTCGGAAGCAAAAAGCCATTTTTCCCATCCTTAATAGCGTCCGGAATCCCGTCAATGTCCGCGGCGAATACCAGTGCCCCTGCCATGGCAGCTTCCAGACAAACCAGCCCGAAACCTTCCATATCACCGTCAACGTGAATATTGGGCATTACGAACGCGTCGGAAGATTGCAATATGATCCTTTTATGTTCGGAAGGAAGTCGGCCCAGATGCTTAAATGATCTGTTGAAATCGGGGTTGTCCAATAAAGATCTGATCGCCGCCGCGTCCGAACCGAAGCCCAGAAACAGCATAATGTTTTCGCGCAGCTTGTGTGGCAGTAGCGATAAAAGTCGTTCGGAAACTGTTGGGCGGTGTTCAAATGGCCCGATTAACAACACAAAAAATCGGGGATCCAATTTGGGAATCACCTCACGTATAAACCAGGAAAATCCTTTTCGCTTAACTGGCCTGCCAACTGCCACCAGCAGGTGACGGTCGACCGGAATCGCATATTTTTCAAGCAGTTCGGCCGTTCGTTTTGAATGTTGATGAGCCCGACCCGGTTCAGTATCGACGCCGTTAGGGATGACGATCACTTTGTCCGCGTTTATGCCCTGTGCAATTGCGTGGTCTGCCGTAGCACGGCTTACTGCGATGAACAGATCGAGCCGGTTAAACTTTGGAAAAATGCGTTTTCTGTAAATCTGGCTTGGAAAAACGACATCGAGTCCGTGTAGTGTGACAGTGCGTTTCAAGTGTTCGTAACCTTTGTGGCCAAGGCAAAATGTAGCCAGAAGGGCGTCATTGAAATGAATGACCGTAATATTGGGATGATCTTTGCAAGCTCGTAAAATGTTGCTCCTCAAACCCAGAAAAAACGTCAATATGCTTCCTTTCCCCTCGTACACAAGGCGGTGCACCTTGCAGTAACGTTCCATTCCGGTGATCAGCTCGAAACTTTGTTTTTCCATTCCTCCAACCGACGGGGGGAATTTATGGCTGACAAACAGGATTTCCATAATCAGGAGTAAAGCCGCTTTTTGTATATAAAAAAGGAATAAAAGATCGCCCCAATCACGATCCAAAACAATTGACGGGTCCGGCGTAAAGCCGAAACGGATAACCAGAGCGGAATGCTGCTGATCCCAACCAGTGCCAACATGATCTTATTCCCTAATTCTTCCACACCGATCTGACCCGGCACAAATGCACCCGCCGCTTTCACTGCGATGACGCCCATATCCAGCAAAAGACCGTCCAACACCGTTACATCGTATCCAAAGAGTTTTAATACAATGTAAAATTCCAGCGAACCGACCACCCAATGGAGCGTAAAAAAAATAAAGGCCAATGCGACTTCCTTAGGGTGCGAACGATAAAAATGGTTTAGCTCCGACCATACCTGGACAAGCCGCGCCTTGGCTCGCGCCAGCTTAGGGTATTTTTTGGAATGAAAATCAAAAACCAGAATTCTGTAAATGATCAAACCCAGTGACACGCAAATGATAGCAATCAGCAGGATAGATACATTAGGAAGCGACGCCCGGATTGGTAGCTTTCCATGAAAATAAAACCAAAGGACTGCCAGGATCAAAAGGCAAATTTGACTTAAAATCATTAAAATCCTGGAAATAATCACTGACGTCACAACCGTCGGCTGGCTCACAGAATACGGCCTTAACAGCACAATTTTAAGCATATCACCTCCCGCAAAACTCGCCGGATTAAACAAACCGACTGTTTCGCAGACATGCCGGATCATAAACAAATCAATTTTTGGAATGCTCGTTCTGGAATCACCCAGGCAATACCACCACCCCCATGTACCGAGTGCATAAGCCAGACTGGTACTGAGGATTACCCAGCCAAAACCAACCCCAACCTTCATTAAAGCAGCGCGCACCTGTTGCGGATCTATGACTTTTACATATTGCCAAAGCAGCACGAGCATGCTCACCACAAGCACCGCCTTAATGACTTTTATATAACGTGGACGTTTTCTCAAGCTCTCAGGTTTTCAGTAACAGATGCGGCTAATTCTTGCAGATCATTGAAGTAAATCTTAGCCAGTTGTTCCCAGTCAAAAGCTTTACTATGGCTTACCGCATTTCGGGAAAGTTGCTTCTGCAATGTCGGATCACCCAGGATCATCCGGATTTTCTCAGCATAATCACTTGCATTGTTGGGCTCGCATCTGAAACCATTGACACCATCGATAACCATATCTTTACTACCACCACCGTCCGCAATGACAGGAACCAATCCTGATGCCATCGCTTCCAGCACCACATTACCGAAAGTTTCGGATAAGGACGGGAAAATAAAAACGGAGGCAGAAGCGTATAGCACCGCTAATGCATCGTGATCCAACTGACCTACAAAAATTGCGTCCGGCATTTGTCGAATGCAATCCTTCATCGCAGATCCATCGCCTGCAATCACCCAATTGCAAGGAAATCCATCGGCTTTCAATTTGTTATAAACGGCTATCAGTGTTTCCAGATTTTTCTCCCAAACCAACCTGCTCGCAAAAAGAACTGTAGGAAGCGCATTACCAGTCAGACGTTTCAGATAGTCTGGATTTCTTTTATCCGGTGAGAATAAATTTGCATCAATACCGCGCTGCCAGATCTTCAAGTTTCCGGCAGACATTCCGGTCTGGATGAGTTCATTAGCCAGGCTTACGGAAGGAACATACACTTTGCGGCAAGCCTCGTAAAATTTATTCTGGATCGCTATAAGGCGGTTTTCCAAAGGTTTTATCACAAAAGGCAGATACTTGAAATAGTAACTAATGTAACTCAGGAAATGCGTGTGATAAATGCTGATGACCGGCAACTGCCTGTCATTGGCATAAGTCATAGCAAAGTGTCCCAAAAGTGACGGCGTGGCAATGTGTATTACGTCGGGATTGAAGCCGTCCAGCTGTATTTTGATTTCGTTTGCCGTCAATGAAGGAATGGCCAGCTTGTATTTAGGATTAAGCGGAATGCTAAATGAGCGCGTTTTAATGCACACGAACTGATTGATCCGGTCCGGCCCGCTGCCGCAGACAAAGAGAAATTCGAAGCGGTCGGCGTCAATCCTGTCCAACAGTTGATACATGGTCCTGGACGCACCATCGAAGTCGGGAATCAGGATTTCGGCAAAAAAAACAACTCTAATTTTTCTCATCAAAATTTTTAAAACCACTAAAATATGCTATCCACCAGGTTTGGAGGTTAACCCTGTGTTAAATATGCAGATTATCTTTTTAAGTATCACCTTCTCGTTTTCAGATGTTGAAAGCAAGGTCTCTCCGCTTGGCTGTTCCGCTATCTTATCGAAAAAACCAGTCTAAAATAATGTGCCACTTCAAACATTCAGTTGAATGAGGGGATTAATGCTTCCTAAGACCTACTTACATTCTTGTAAAATTCACATTACCATAACATTTATCGCCTAGTGGCTTAACATGGCGAAGCTAATTTTGCACCCGTATTTGGGCGTTTTCTGTGTTTGAAGTAGCGAAAAGCTGAAACTCCCATCATGTAAAAATCTAATTTATATTTATTTTATGAAGAAACTACTTTTACCCATTGTTCCTGTGGTAATTGCTGGTTCTTTGGTTTTCAGTGCGTTTAGCCCGGCAAGGGCAGCGAAGCCAGAGCACCTTGTATCAATCAGTCACGCGGGCAAGGATGCACCAAAAGTGCGGGTAACAGGCCGCGTGCTTGACGACAATGGCGACCCGTTGCTGGGTGTTACCATTGTCGAAAAGGGGAACAACAGTCGTGGCGCTGTGACGGATGTGAACGGAGAATTCGTTATCGACGCGGCCGCCGGATCTACCCTCGTGTTTTCTTTCGTTGGATTTCTTGCTCAGGAAGTGGTGATATCAGATGAAAAGCCATTGAATGTTCAATTGAAGCAAGATGCAATGATGCTCGACGAGGTTGTTGCGGTGGGTTATCAGACACTCAGAAAAAGCGATCTGACAGGAGCGGTTTCGAGTGTGAAAGCAAAAGAGCTGAACTTGACTACACCGACTGTGGGACAGGCCCTGGTTGGAAAAGTGGCAGGCGTGCAGATTTCACAAGTGAGTGGTGCACCCTACGTGGGCACGAAAATCCGTGTTCGGGGTGTCGGCTCCATCAATGCAAGCTCCGATCCGCTTTACGTGATTGATGGCTATCCGGCTGGCAATGACGTTTTCATCAATCCCAACGACATTGAATCGATCGATATATTGAAAGACGCTGCATCGGCGGCCATTTATGGTTCACGTGCAGCAGGCGGTGTGGTTTTGATTACAACGAAGCGCGGTAAGGAGGGCAAAGGAAAACTGGAATACGATTATCAGTTCGGAGTGCATCAGCTGGCGAAAAAGGTCGATATGCTCAATTCGTCCGAGTTTTCCCAATTGCTGATCGATGGCCGTAACAACACATATCGCGACCTGATGGTCAATGGTGGTAAGCCATGGAACGATGCGATGTTTTCGGACGACAATGCAACCCGGATCAAAAACCTGGGCGGCAGCGCCGGGTCTGTGAGTATCCCGACGGACATTTATGATTTCGCCAGCCAGCAACTTATCACGCCTAAATATAACACCGACTGGCAGGACGAGCTTTACCGCAACGCGCCGGTGAGCCGTCATAACATCAGTTTCAGCGGAGGTCAAAAAGGGCTTCGCTATGCGATTAGCGGAGGGCACCTTACCCAACAGGGCATTATCCTGAGCACCAAGCAGGAACGCACCAACTTCCGGGCGAACATTGATGCCGACGTTAACAAGAAATTGAAAGTCGGAGCCAACCTGGCATACACTTATAATACCAACAGAGAAGTGCAGGAAGGACGCTTTAACCAAGGCCCTATTCTTGGAGCGCTTGTGTATATGCCCATTTTTAAAGCGTATAACGAAGATGGTTCTCTTGCCAAAAATGAGGCAGCGGCATTGAGCTCGGGATTTGGGCTGCAATCTATTGAGAACCCGGTGGCGCTTGCAACAGAAACGCACATTAACCGGTCCGGCCAGCGCGGCACGTACAATGGTTTCGCCACGTTTGAAATCATTAAAGATCTGACCTTCAAAGTAAACCTGGGATTACAGACTTACAATGAAAAATATGAGTTCTACCGGCCAACGAGCCTGAGTGAGGGCGCAAATGCCCCCGGATCACCGCAAGCCGTAGCAGCAGCCAATGCAGTGGCCCGGAATGTGAGCTTTATGGACAAACTTGCGGAATTTACCCTGAATTATAAAAAAGCATGGGGTAAACACAATTTCGATGGATTGCTGGGTTACACGGCACAGCAGAATAAACGGGACGTAATCTCAGTGACCGCGCGCGGATTCCAAAACGACCGTATCGAGGAAATTACCGGAAAAGGTGCGGATGCCATTTATTTCGGGTTGAACACAGGGAATCCAGAAAGCGACGGCACCGGAAAAACCAACTGGACATTGCTTTCCTACCTGGCTCGCGCAGTTTACAATTTTGACAATAAATATTACCTGACGGCATCTTTCCGCACCGATGGGTCCTCGCGTTTCGGTCCCAATAACCGCTGGGGAAGCTTCCCGTCTGTTTCGGCAGGCTGGAACATTTCCAACGAACCATTCTATAATGATTTGCTGGGCAAAGCTTCCACCATGAAATTACGGGCAAGCTGGGGATTAAGCGGGAACAACAATATTGGGAACTACAACTTCCTGCAAACCATGGCCGCTCCGGGCGGTGTTGTTTTTGGAAACGGATCGGTTAATACCGCATTGTGGGCCGAAGGAATCAAGGATCAAAACCTGGGCTGGGAGTCTACTTCGCAATACAATGTGGGGCTCGACCTGGGGCTGTTTGAAGACAGACTTTCCATCATTGCAAACTATTATTTGAGCCGTTCTTATAATTTGTTGTTCAACCAGCCACTATCGGCGATTTCAGGTTCTTCGACAATCTTGACAAACCTCAGAAATTCAAAAGTGCAGAACACCGGTTTCGATATCCAGGCTGATGCACGCATCATTTCAAAGCGCGAATTTAACCTGAACGTAAGTGGCAATTTCTCCCTGAACCGCAACAAAGTGCTAGATATGGGCGGTGCGAACACCATACTTTCAACCGGTGCGGAACGCTCTTACATTACACACATTACCCAGCAGGGACAGCCGATCGGGATGTTTTATGGTTTCAAGGTAAAAGGCATGGTGCGCGAGTCGGATATGGAAAACCTGGCTGCCGACAATGCAGTTTACAATGCTTCAACACAGAAATTCCCTGACGGTTATGAGCTGAAAGGCCCGGCGCGTTCAACGGCTTCAACAAACCCGCTTCGTCCGGGTGATCTTTATTTTGAAGATATCAATGGCGATGGTGTTGTTAATGACACGGATAAGCAGGTGATCGGCACACCGCATCCTAAGTTCACTTATGGATTTGCCATCTCGGCCAGCTACAAGAATTTCGATTTCAGTTCGTCGTTCAATGGAATTTACGGAAACCAGGTGCTGGATGGGCAGGATTATTACATTTACAATATGGAAGGTTCGGGTAACCAGTATTCCAAAGTGCTGAACCGTTACCGCTCCGAAGCGCAGCCAGGCGATGGCAAAGTGTACCGCGCGGCGCGTGGAGGCACGCAAAGCAACAGCACGCGCCTTTCCACATTCTATCTGCAAGACGGATCATTTTTGAGATGTACCAATCTGACATTGGCCTATAACTTCCCTCAGATCGCCCAGATCAGCAAAAATGCGATCAGTAACCTGCGGATTTACGTGGGGGTAGACAATGCATTTACATTGACCAAATATCTTGGCTATAACCCGGAAGTGGACTACAACAATGGCTCCAACCTTACGCCGGGTGTAGATTTTGGTAAATATCCTCTTGCCCGTGCCTACAACATCGGCGCACGCATCACTTTTTAATTAAGCAGCTATGTTTGACAAAAAATATAAATTAACACATATCATTACCGGGTTCGCCCTTTGCGTGCTCAGTTCCTGCTCCACTGATTTTATTGATCTGGAAGACCCGAATGCAGTTTCCAATGCATCTTTTTACCAATCGCCCGGCGAAGTGGAAGCGGCCGTAAACGGCATTTACCAATCGCTGCGTAATGGCAATGGTATCGGAGAGACAAGCGCGCTTTACAGTGAGGAGCGTTCTGACAACACAGGTAGGAATGATAACCAGTCTAATGCAGGTGAACCGTTTCAGTTCAATGACTTTTCACTTCTGCCCAGTAACACTTATCTCAAAAGCCACTGGTTGGCATTATACCAGACGATTACGCGCTCCAATCAGGTTCTGGAAGGAATTGAGAAGGTGAATTTTACCGATAACGAACTGAAAGAGAAGTATAAGGCCGAAGCGAAGTTCATGCGTGCGCTTATTTACTTTCATCTAGTGCGCAGATGGGGCGATGTACCCTTGATTACCAGGCCATTGACATTTGCCGAAGTACAGCAAAACACGTTTCGGGAAAAACAGGATGTGGTTTACCAGCAGATTGTCACCGACCTCACCGAAGCCGTTAACAGCCCGCTACCTAATGTGCAGGCGACTGCATTAAAAGGAAAAGTGACCAAAGCGGCCGCAAATGCATTGCTCGGACAAGTGTACCTGACGATGGCGACTACGCTGGACCAATCAAACCGGACGGCAAATCTGACGCAGGCCAAAAATTACTTGACGGCCTGTTATGACCTGCGCACATTCGGGACGTTGAAAGAGATCCCGTATGCCGATGTTTTTGATGTGGCTAAAAAATCTACGGTTCCGGAGATCATTTTCCAGGTTGTTAACAAACAGGGCGACATTAATTTTTCATCGGCCATTGCGCGGAACAATCAGGCCAGGGGTGAAACGATTAATTCGCTTATCACTTCAACAGGCGCAGGCGGCAATGTTACTCCTGATCTTGTGCTGGACTACGAAGAAGCCGATGTCAGAAAGGATTTCAACATTAAGTTTGCCAACGATCCGATCGTACGTGATTACTTTATTACCAAATACCGTGATGCAAGCCCAGCAGCGACGAACCAGGGTTTTGGAGGAAATGACTGGATATTGATCCGTTACGCCGATGTAATTCTAATGTTGGCCGAAGTCAACGTGTATCTGGGTAACGAGCCTGCTGCCATTGGTTTCCTGGATCAGGTAAGGGAACGCGCGGGCCTGCCATTATATGCAGAATCTATCCGCAACACGACTTACCGCTCTAAATACCCAACATTAAAACTCGCGATCCTGCATGAGCGCCGCGCAGAGCTTGCTTTTGAAAACCACCGCTGGTTTGACCTGCTACGCTTCTTCACAACCGACGAGCTTGTAGCATATTTCAAAGCAAAAAGTCAGGATAATTTCGGCCTTGCCAAACTTTCAAACTTTGGCCCAAAAGACCGTTTCTACCCGATCCCGTTTGACGAATACAAGCTCGATCCGACAAAAATGTACCAGAATCCTGGTTATTAACCCAGTCTAATGCCTCACTGGCGGGGGTGCCTCAGATAGCAAATGAGGCACCCTCGCAAAGTAATAAACTCATCCAAAGTAGTGGCACATGATGCTCTTGGAATTATCAATGGATCACAAGGGTTTTTAATGTAAAATTCAAAGTAGATGAGCTCCCGGCAGAAAAGGATCCAGGAAAGAAAACTTATCAAAGTTTCCATTGCAATAGGCTCGGTTTTAACCGCCTGGGCAATTGGCGTGGGGATTGCCGGCGACTCCAAGTCCATTATTTTTGATGCGCTTTTCTCTATGGTGGGCCTGAGCCTGTCTGGCGTTTCGCTGCTGGTCAACAACTTCATTCGTAAACCCGATGACGATAACCTGCCATTTGGACGATCGCAATTTCAGCCGTTTGCAATCACGCTCCAGTCTTCTGTTATCATTTTCCTGTGCCTTTATTCTCTCGCCACATCGGTAATCGATATCATTAACGGTGGCAAAACGGTCGAGCTGGACGTAGCCCTGCCCTATCTGATCGCCTCCATCATTGTCTGCTTCCTGCTCTGGCTGTTTTTCAAAAACAAAGCGTCGGAGCTTGGTTCGGAATACCTGCGCATTGAATCTACGGAGTGGCAACTGGACGCCTGGTTGAGTATGGGCGTGCTTTGCGTGCTTTCGCTGGGTTATTTTCTGAAAGCCGGACCGCTCGCACACCTGATCCCCTATCTGGATCCGGCGATGGTTTTTATTATCTCATTGGTATTCCTGCGGATTCCAGCTAACACATTTTGGAAGAATGTTCGGGAATTGCTGCAATTTGCCCCTGACGACGAGGTTGAAGACAAAATTCATGATGCTTCTGAAAAGATATGCCAACAGTATCAATTTTTAGATTCCTGGGTCCGGGTTGCCAAAACGGGAAACAGCTATACCATTGAAATTGACTTTTTGCTGCCAAAAAGTCTATCTGGCACAACCGTTTCCCGGTTAGATCAAATCCGGCAGGAATTATACGATCAGATCAAAGGAGACTATGAAATGTGGCTTACGATTTCTTTCACGACCGAAAGAAAATGGATGATTTGATTGATTAACAACCTATTGTCTGACTACAAAATCCTGGACGAGGAAATTTCTATATCTGCATGCTTCCAGGCCTCTTTAAAACGGGCTCTGGTTTGCTCATACTGATCTTTATAACCAAGCTTTTCATACGCAGTCATCAATCCCCGTAATGCCCATCCGTTTTCGGGATAAAGTTTCAAATCTTCTTCATAGATACGTATTGCGTCTTTGTATTTCTGAGCTTCCAGCAGCACTGCGCCTAAATTTTGCCGAACAGAAAATGGCCAATCCGGCGGCTCGGCGTAGTTTAGTGAATCTTCGTCGATAACAGCCTCTTGTAACAATAAAATTGCTCCCGGGTAATTCTTTTCCTTTGCCCTTATTTCTCCTTCAAGCGTTTTTCCGGCAATCACACATTGTTTCCAGCTCGATTGAGATTTCAAAGCAGTGTCCCCCAACAACATCTTCATTTCGCTTAAATGCTTTCTTGCAACTTTCATATCGTGCTGGGAGAGATTTGCCATTCCCTGCGCATAATGCCAGATCACAGTTGGATATTTCAGATCTCTGTCTGTGGATGAACGCAAAATCTGATCCCATATGCCCAGTTTCACCGCAACATACCACTTCATGGAATAAAAGTTTTGAAACGGGGTCCAGGCTTTTTCAAGAAGCAACTTTTTGTTTGTATGCAATGCAATTTCCTGGGCTACTTTTAATGCAGTTTTACTTTCGCCACCCAGCGTTGCACAGGCAGCAACAAAATGGTAATTGTGCGGATAATAAGCGGATGGGTACATTCCCTGGGCATAACAGGTTTCGGTATACAAACTATCGGCTTGAATAGCTTTCAAGTTGGTTACAACGCCGTCGTGGTAGCGCCCTGTGCGTATGTAAGTGTGGGCGGGCATATGCACAAGATGTCCGGATCCGGGCACCAGATCACGCAGCAAGTTAGCACTCGCCATGGACTTTTCGGGATGCTGCGATGCCTCCATTGCATGAATGTACAAATGATTGGCTCCAACATGCGCAGGATCTTTTTGTAAACTTTTTTCAAGCACTTCAAGAATTTCCGGAGTCCAGGCTTGCGCTGAACCATCCTTTTTCCAAAGGTTCCACGGATGCAAATCCATTAGCGATTCGGCGAAGAGCGCGCCTATTGTGGCATCGTCTGCATACGTGGCATAAATACGCCGCATGGCAGCCGCATAGGATGAGTCGAGAACGGCCCGGGCAATGGTTGTATCGCTTGAATAACGGTGGGCAAGCGCGTCAATCAGGTCTTTTTCTTTCTGTGTGCAAGATGCGGAATACGATTTCGCCTTACGAACCGCATCAGTGGCACGTTGGAAATTACCAGGCTCCATGCCTGCATTATAATTCGGGCCCAGCACAAAAGCGTATCCCCACCAGCACATGGCCGCCGTCGAATCCTGCCTGGCTGCTTCAAAGAAAGAGCGCGCTGCTTCCGCATGATTGAATCCGTAAGCCAGCGTTAATCCCTGATTAAAATATTTTTGTGCCTCAGGACTTTTTGTTGTAATCAGATAGCTGACCCCATCCAATCCTTTTATCAGGGGAGCTTTTTTACCTGAAACATACCATGCCTTATCCGTCAAGTCCGGAATGCCACAGACCGGATAACTCTGGGAGACTTCCCGATAAACCTGCTCTTTTTTATTTTTAGATTGTCGATTACATGACGAAGAAAGGATGCACATTATAAGCATCCATAAAAAGTAGGTTCTCATGTCCGGTGGTTTCTAAATGATAATTAAACCAAAAGTCTGATCTATCGATTCGTTGATTGATCATAATATAGTCCCTGCACGTCTCTCTGGCCATAACTCCATATGATTTTTGACTGCTGAGCGCTCGCCGAAGCAAGTTTTCTTCGATCATGAACCGAAGAAACCTTAATCTACTTTTTGCCTTGAAATACACGGTTAAATGGTGTTTCGGTTACCCTTGTGAAGCTGCTGAATCCGGCTTTGCTCGCAACTTCTGCCAAAGCATCATCTGTGGCAACTGTTCCTAAGGCGTAAGGGCCCGAGGCGATGGCGTTCGGCGTACAGCATAATACAGACGCTCCTGAGTACACGCGGCCGACGGGGTTGAAGTTTTCTTCCGTCGTTCTTCCGGCCATTGGTTCAATGACCATGACCATTCCGTCCTGGGCAAGCGCTTTGTACGCTTGCTGAAGTGAGCCAACGGGATCACCCATGTCGTGAAGACAATCAAAATAAGTGATCAAGTCATAATTCTCACCCGGAAATTCCTGGGCACTTGCCACGTGAAATTCTGTCCTTTGTTCCAGTCCCTGCTCTTTGGCAATCTCATTGGCGCGCTCAATGGAGGGCTGATGATTATCAAAACCAAAGAAACGCGAATTGGGAAACGCTTCCGCCATAATCATGGTAGAAATGCCGTGACCGGTGCCAATATCGGCTACCCTGGCTCCCGCCTTAAGCTTTTTTTCTGCACCTTCCACTGCCGGCAACCAGTTCTGTAGAAGGTTTCCGATATAACTGGGTTTAAAAAAGCGTTCTGTGCCTTGAAACAAATTATGGTGATGTTCACCCCACAACATGCCTTTTCCGGTACGAAAGCCATCAATGATCCGCTCATCGGCCTTGTTCATTGCGTTGACAATCTGAAAACCGCCGACTACATAAAAAGGACTGTCTTCCACGGTCAGCGCAACCGCATGTTCATCTGGCAAAGTATATTGTTTAGTCTGCGGATTATAGTCCACGTATCCGCCAGCTGCCTGGTTGATAAGCCACTCCCGCACATATCGCGGGTCGGTTTGCGTTTTTTGAGCCAATTCTTCATGGGTAAGCGGGCCAGCAAAAGCCATGGCCTTGTACAAACCCAATTTGTCACCAATGTAACACAATGGGGCACTGAATGCTGCCCCGAAGTCAGTTACTACCCTGCCTAAAAAGGCTTCCATTTTCTGAGGATCAATAGTAGGCGATACGGCACCGGAAAAAGTTTCATCGGATAAATTTTTCATTGGGACGAATAGCTAAATGGTGGAAAAATGACCTGCGTAGTCAATAAGATCAGTTGTAACTTCAAATTAACTTATCTTATTATTATTATAAATTTAATTACATTTATCCAATTTTTTTAAAAATGTTTATGATAAAAATTCAGACTGTGCTCCTACCCAAAAAAGATAGACTTTAAACAGGATCATCTTGCAGGTGCTTTTGTTCATTTGGCAGAATATCCGGAGATTCAGAAATGCCGGCATTTACATTTGCATCGTTCAATTAAATCATTTGCAAAGTGTATATACTGGAAACCAACGGCTTATCCCATCAATTTGACGGAGATGGTCTTGTTGTCAACGAACTTGCCATGCGAGTCCCCAAAGGAAGCATTTACGGATTTTTGGGCCCGAACGGCGCAGGGAAAACAACCACGCTCAGGCTGATTCTCGGATTAATCAAAAAGCAGACTGGCCAGATCCATATTGATGGAAGACCGATGGAACAGAACCGCGTCGCGATCCTTAAAGAAGTCGGAAGCCTGATCGACAGCCCATCTTTTTACGGGCACCTAAATGCGGCCGAAAACCTTAGGGTATTTCAAAAACTTTATCAATCTCCTAAGGAACGAATTCACGAGGTCCTTGAACTGGTCGGGTTGTCCCGGACGGGTAATAAAAAAGCCGGTCGATTTTCATTAGGAATGAAGCAGCGGCTTGGAATTGCTATCGCATTGCTACATGATCCACGATTTCTGATACTGGACGAGCCAACAAATGGGCTGGATCCCGGCGGCATGTTCGAAATACGTGAGTTGTTGGGCAGGATGAATCAACAACATGGGATTTCGATCCTTATTTCCAGCCATTTACTGTCGGAAATGGAAAAACTTGTAAGCCACGTTGGAATTATAAACAAGGGCCAGCTGATTTTTGAAGGCACGCTCGACGCCCTGGTGGCTAAAAGCGAGCATAACCTTGAAAGTATTTTCATAGACCTGACCCGTAGATAATGATGGTAATTCTAAACAGTTTTCAAAGCGAGTGGATCAAGAGAAAGCATAGCTCAGCTTCCTGGCTCACCATATTCGGCGCACTTTTTATTCCTGCTATTGTGCTGATCAGACGAATGCTTGAGACGGAGAAGCTGATCGGGAGCAATTCATCTGGAAAGATCTGGAACATGCTTTATAGCCAGTGCTGGAATTATATGTCCATTTTTGTGTTGCCGATAGGCATTATTTTAACGGCTAGTTTAATCGCTCAGATCGAATACCGCAACAATTGCTGGAAGCAGGTGCACACCACGCCGCAAAGTTTTACAGTCCTCTTTTTTGCCAAATTCGGCATTGCAATCGCCCTATTGATCGAGTTTTTTCTGCTCTTCAATATAGGGATCATTCTCACTGGTATTTTACCGGCCCTGCTTTTTGCTGATGTGCCATTCCCTAAACAGGACTTTCCTTACCAGGCGTTTTTAATCGGAAATGCTAAATTCTTTCTTTACTGTCTTCCGATCCTGTCTTTACAATATCTGTTGAGTATCCACATCCGGAATTTCATGGTCCCAATCGGCATTGGCCTCGCAATGGTCATTGCGTCGCTGATTGCAGTATCCTGGAAGTATGGCTTTTTGTTGCCCTATACTTATTGTTCTATGCAATTTTTGATCCATGATAACCGTATCGATCCCAATGTGAATATCTATGGTTGGTCGCTTGGATATTTTGTGTTGTTCACCATTTTAAATTATATCCTTTATATTAAGCAAAAGAGCCGGGGCTGACACTTTCAAAAAGAGCATCGGATTGCTACTGGCTCACTTACATTACATGAAAAAATCGATCAGCGCATTGCTCCAGCTAGGATATTGGGTATTGTATGGAATGCTTCTCGCTGTGCTATTCTTTCTGTTGACAGCATTCCAAAGGCCGCCAATGAGCTTTACAAACTGGTGTCAGATCATGGCTGGTTTTGCGGTTATACCAGGTTTAACCGGCTTTTACTCATTCCATTCCTTTCTGTTTCCTTATTATCTGCGAACAAAAAAATCACTCCATTTACTATTGCTATCGGTGGTTGTTGCCGGGATCGCAACGCTCGCGGGTATGCTTTTGCTGACTTTACAGTTTAATACAACGTATCTGGAAAATGATGGAATAAGCGGCGTCATCGCCATAGCCATTCCGGTTGCTTTTATTGCTTTGGTTAATGGAGCGGCCGGGTTTGTGATCCGGGGTTTCGAAGCGTGGTTTCACGACATTAAACTAAAAGCAGAGCTAAATCACAAAAATTACCAGATGGAGCTTGCCCTGATCAAATCGCAGATAGATCCCCATTTTCTTTTCAATACTATTAATAACATTGATATATTAATTGAAAAAGACAGTATAAAAGCATCCGCATATTTAAACAAGCTTTCCGATATCATGCGGTTTATGCTCTATGAGACGAAAACGAACTCGATACTGCTGACGAAAGAACTTGCATATATTGAGAAATACATTGCATTACAAAAAGTCCGGACGTCCAATGTCAATGCCATAAATTGTATAATACAAGGCGATCCGGGTTCCAAAATGATAGCACCCATGTTGTTTATCCCTTTTATTGAAAATGCATTTAAGCATACCAACTTGACAATTGATGGCGCTGTAAAGATTATATTCGTTATTGGTAAAAAAATGGTCATGTTCGAATGCGAAAACCTAATTGAGCAAACCCCGCAACCGGAAGAACAGTCAGGAGGCCTTGGAAAAGAATTGATGGAAAGACGGCTCGCGCTGCTATATCCTGCAAAACATCATTTGCTAACTACTTTCGGCGATCATCATTATCGGGTCAAACTAACAGTGGAGGCATGAAAATCAGTTGCATAATTGTGGAAGATGAGCCTCTGGCAATGGAACGGGCAAGAGATTACGTGCTTCGTGTGCCGTTACTTGATCTCTTGGCAACTTTCACAAATGCAGTAGATGCTTTTTCTTTTTTGAAGTCCAACCGGGTCGATCTGGTCTTTCTGGACATTAACCTTGGAGCTGTTTCGGGAATAAATTTGCTGGAATCAATGCGTATAGATAGTCACGTGATCATCACCACGGCATATCACGAATTTGCGTTAAAAGGCTTTGAATTGAGTGTTACCGATTACCTGCTCAAACCATTTACATTTGAGCGGTTTATTGCGGCGGTTGGCAAAGTGGAGACCAGCCTGGTCAAAACAAGGCTCCCGGAAAAGAAATGGATATTTGTGAAAACCGATCACCGTCTGGAAAAAGTATTACTGGATGACATTATGTATATCGAGGGAATGCGGGATTATCGCCGGATTCATACTACTAACAAGAAGATTATGACCTTACAGACTTTTACCGATTTTGAAAAAGAGATTGCAAGCCACATTGTTTGCAGAGTGCACAAATCCTTTATGGTATCGCTTGATAAAATTGAAACGATTGAGAAAGAAAAGGTAAAGATCAATAACATTTTCATACCAATTTCCGCCACATACCGAAACCTGTTCTTCCGGCTGCTGGGGAAATAGCATTCCGCTGCTCGCAGACTCCCGCAAATGCTTGATCTGAAAGTACCCAACTAACAAAGCTGACCACATGAATGTAATGTTGCCTAAATTTTCCCGAACGCAGAATAACAGGATAATTTTCTTTTTGCTCGTTACTTTCATTTGGAGTTGGGTTAGCTTGGGAATTGCCTTGTATTGTCTTAAGAGTGGATTTGTTTCGAATGGGGTAACTTACTTTATTCGCTTCTTTTTCATCGGGGCTTACGGACCGACTATTTCTGCGATCATTACAACATTTCTCTTTGAAAAAAGTGGTGCCCTGCGCGCTTTATTAAAAAGGCTTCTTTTATGGCGGGCATCTTTTAAAACTTATCTGGCCATCGTTGCCATCCCTGTTTTATTTATGCTTTTTGGTATCTGGATCTACGATTTATTTATCGGACCTATCGGAGATTTTAGTACAGGCAAAGTTGCACTTATCCCGGCTATGCTTGGCTACGGCCTGTTTGCCGGACCTATGGGTGAAGAACTTGGATGGAGAGGCTATCTGCTTCCCAAACTGCTGGAAAAGTACTCTGCTACAAAATCGAGTGTAATAATTGGTATAATCTGGGCAACCTGGCATACCCCTCTTTTTTTCGGGCCAACCGGTGCATTAGTCTCAAATGGCGACATTACATTTTTGAATGTGTCCATATACATGCTTGCAACTATTTGCTTATCCTATCTATTCACCTCCATGTCATTTCAAACGAATGGTAGCGTTCTGATCGCGATCTTAACCCACTTTTCTGTAAATTCCGCTTTGCCAATCCTTTTTTTCCCCAACTTAACTTCCCATGAAAATTTCCTGACGGTATTCAATTTAGCTATAATCCCGCTTGTACCTCTTACAATATACGTTGCATTTAAGAATACGAGGCGATTCAAGGAATATGCAGAAAGCAAACCTGTGTTTTGAGCCTACTACCTTATTGAACCTGGATCAATTGAACGCCCAACACGGGACGCCCGTCTGCCGTAACGCCTTGTATAACCACACGCAACGTTCTGACAACGTCCGATAAGGGGAAACGAAGCTGACTTTGTCCCTTCATGTCGGTTTGCATCAGCGGTTTCCAGTACAGCACATCCCGGTCATCGACACGGCCGGAAATGGTGTCGGCTGTCACCTCTGCATCGTAGCGCGGCACATAAAATTCGCGTTGCACGGACGGATACCCGATGAATTGAATCGGCGTCATACCCTCGTTCGGTTTCGCGCCTGCATCCATGGAACGTGCACTTTTAGAGTAAAATGCAATTACGCCGTTGCTTCCCCGAACCCCGTATATACCCACTGCACCAGCATTTTTCAGCACTTCGACACGTTCAATGTCTTTGGGATTGAAGTTCATTAAAGCGTTTCCCTCACGGTCTTCAATCATTATGCCATCCATCAAAAACAACGGCTGTGTACCGCCCCGAATGGATACCAGATATCCAGGGGGCATTGCCGGGCCGTCTGGCTTTGCGACAGTTCGTAGTACGATCACGCCGGCAAAGCGTCCCTGAATCATTTCATACAGATTTGGGTAATTTGGCGATTTGTCATTGAAAATGACCGTGGCATCGGCCTCGTTGTGCAAACTACGCATTTGTATATCATCGGGTCTTTCATTATATTTTTTCGCCCGAACCGTCGCTTCTTCCAGCACTTTCACTGTTTTATCCCGGTAAAGATCGGCGTCTGCTTCCTGCCTTACCCGCGCAGCTTCCAGCTGATCCCGCATTGTTGACCAGCTTGGCGCACCAGCCAGGTTTCGGGATTCCCATAGTTTGCCAGGTCCTTCCTGAACCAGAAAGGCCTCTTTGACAGAGAATTTTTGGTGTCGGCGGTTAGCCAGCTGCATCATTAACTGCACCGTGTCGGCAATAGCCAAGCCGGCCAGCCGGAAGCGCCCCTCTTCGTCAGCGTCCGCCGATTTCACAAACGATTGCCCAGGTGCTGTCGACGCCACGATAATCTGCGCACCGGGTATTGGTTGGTTTTTCGCATTCAGGATTCTGCCGGTGAGCGATACTCCGCCGGGCATTTCAGTGTCGGGCGTGCCAGTGAGCCGTCGCCATCCCTGCGTCAGCAAAAGGTCGTCCAGGGCCAGGCGGGTTTCGGCAGAGTGATTCACCAGGTAATGATCGGGGTTCTCGATATGTCCCCGAAGCTCGCCCGTAAGTAATAAGTGTGCTCGCATAGAAGCGTTGGCGGTATCCTCAGGCACTTTACCCACGTCGGTAACCGAGGCTGATAGAGCTGCTGACGCAGGTGAGCCGTTGTCGTTCAGATGGACGCTCAGGGTAACTTGTTCGCGGGGTTGATAACGCGTCTTGTTGAATTTTAACACCACACCTACCGGAGGAACAAACTCAGGCACAAAAACCAATCGCTCCGCGTGGGGTTTGGCGAAGGCATCGTAAAGGGTTATTTGAGCCAGGCCCGGCAGCCAGGTCATCATGGGCAGACTTATCTTCGCCACCCCGTTTTGCAAGAGAATTTTCCGCTGGTCGATCACCCGGCCACGTTGCTGGATGAGAATATAAACGGAGTCCGTCGCGGCCCTGTCAGCGCTCGTGATTGTCAATCCCAACCTGGTTGTATCGCTGATGGCGTCGGTGGAAAGCAACAACCCTTCCGTTTCAGGTTTCAGCAAAGGCACGTGTTGCAGCTTATTGTTATACAAAACGTCTGCGTAGTAAGTCCGCTGCGATTCGGGCTGAAGCGACACACTTGTCATCCCCCTTTGGTTGGTTTTAAAACGGGCAACTTCAATACCCAGGTCGTCGACGATGCGTCCGGAGATAGACAATCCAAGCCCATCGGGCTGTACAATCTTGACGCCCAGGCGCGCTGGCAATCCCCAAATCCAACGACCACCTTCGGGTAAGATCTGAATGTCCAGTTGTTGAGCAGCAGAATCATTGTGTATTGATAAGTCTTTCCGAAACAAATTATAAATAGTCACTGACCGCTCAAAAGCCGGGCGTCTCTGAGCATTATCTTCATCTGTATAAGCGCGCAGGCGATATGTTCCCGTCATGAGGGTGTCAGACAAATGGAAATTGCCCTGGCCTCGCCCGTCAGCGATACGTATCCACTGGTGCTGCACGGGCTTTCCCTCAGACGTAAGCAGGTCAACATGTATGGCCGTTTCACCATTCGCCCGTTGGTTACTGGCAGCGTCGAGTAAGTACGTGCTCATCCAGAGCCGGTCCCCGGTTGCGTAAAAGGGCTTGTCAATATGCACAAACAAGGTGGGCGCCAGCACCTTGAATCGCTCGTTGAAGGCCGTCGTGATACGTCCCAGGCAGGTGTCTGGCGGCGCAAGTTTTCCCTGTGACGCCAACGGTCCGCTTGCAAGTGACTCCTTACCATTCTCTTCGGGTTTCCAGTTGGCTGGCAGCATAGTGGATAACCGGTCATCACCCATCGAGCCTTCCGCTTCCATACCTTCCGGCATTGTAATAACACCGTCAACTGTCATTTGCATCTGACCAGCAGGCAATTTCATTTCCGTATATGCAAAACGGGCATCCGGATAAGGCGAAAAACCCGAAGAGGCATTCGTGTAGAAAATGATCAGTTTTGCGGGCGAAACCAACCGGCGTTCGGTGGATAATCGACCAGGCAGAATTAGTTTAGAAGCCTCAATTGGAACCAGACGCTTATATTCACTAACCGCAGCGGCAAGCGTGATGATCCGTCGTTCGACCGGCATCGGCCTGGTGACATCTTCCTGATAAACCCAAAAACCTGCCTGCTCGAACGAATTGTCTATCAGGCTGGCCATTAAATGACGGGTAGATCCTTTATAGGCAGTCAGCCGGTTACGCCGAAACTGGCTTGCCTGCCGGTCGTTCTCGGGTTTAAGTTCTTCAAAACGCGCATTGCCAGCAGAATAGACCTTCCCGGACGGAGTTGCATCGAAATGTTGCAAATCATAAATCAGCCTGTACCCCAGCGCCTGATTATCAATAATCAAAGGCGCATCAGCCGTTGCATATAAATGATTCTTCTCCTCTTTAAAATTAAGGACCTCACTGTTTACAAGCAGACATTGCCCACCAAACGGCTCACCGAAAAGGTGCTTTTTAAACTGGCGTAAATGTCGTTCCGAGCGCTTCGAATTGCCTCGAACCGTAACAGCATTCAGCATTTGCTCACTTGCTTTCAACTGAAAACTGGCTTTTTGCGGAGATGTATTTTCGAAACGGATTTTTTGCGATGCAGACTGGTAACCCACAAATGAAGCCGCTATTTCGACCGTTCCCAACGGCACACCTGCCAGCGTATAATGTCCTTTTTCATCCGTGACTGCGCCCTGTGTTGATCCATTTATGTAGACGTGGGCGTACGGCATCGGTTGTCCCGTTGCAGCATCGGTTACATAGCCGGTCAAAAGGGCTGTCGTTTGTCCGTAAACCAGCCAGGGCAACCCCAAAAACAGAACGAAAGTTATCCAGCCGATAAAGAAAGAGCAACGCATAGCTATTGGGTTATTCTTCCAAAAGAACGCCGCTCCCTAATTATAACTATGACTGTGACATGCAATGGTGCGTTAAATTGCCGTCCGGCCAGCCTTCTTAGTAAAAAAATCCCGGAGAACTGTAATGTTTTTTGAAAACAGCCACTAACCAGGAAAACGAAAGATGCTATGAAGAAACTAATCGTACTAAAACAAACAAAGTGAGTACAGATTTCTACCAGTTATCGATTTTACCATTTGCAGGAATTATAATCAAAATCTGTCGGGCATATACCAATTCGCAGGAAGATTTTGAGGACTATTACCAGGAAGTCTGTCTGCAAATCTGGCGAAGCAGGGATAATTTCTGCCAGCAATGCGAATGGTCAACATGGGTTTACCGCATTTCAATAAACGTATGCCTGACGCTGCTCAAACGAAAGAAAAAAGATGGAAAAACGTATTTTACCTCCGACGCCCTGCCCGATGTAATGTTGATCGAAAACAATGCTTTCGAAGATGAATCTCTCAATTTATTATATGCTGCAATCAGGCATTTATCCGAAGTCGACAGGGCATTGATCCTCCTTTATCTGGATGAAAAATCTTATCAGGAAATTGCCGATGTTCTGAATACAAATGCGAATAATATAGGTGTCCGGGTTAACAGAATTAAAGAACGTTTAAAAAAAATACTTCATGGATAAATCAATTGAGGCAATTTGGAAAGAAGGTTTTCTGAATGAAAAAAGCCTGGTCGCTCCAAAAATTAACGATTTGTATAACCAAAAATCGATTCATCTCGTAGACAGGATGTTGAGAATGTTCAGGATTAACTTAATTGTCATTCTAATTACGGCGATTGTTTTTCCTGTCATCTATTATTTTTTAGATGCACTTTGGCAGGGACTTACTGCATCTGTACTGCTTCTCCTTACCGCATGGTATAACAAAAGACAAATTGACCGGATTAAAACACTAGACCAAGGATCAACGAGCCTGGATTATCTCAGGTCGCTGGATCAATGGCTTAGAGATATCCTCTCGAAAAGTGAAAAAATCGCACGTTTCTCCTATCCGCTTTATCTTCTGATCGCCATCAGTACGATATGGTCTGTCTGGGACAAACAAGGGCTGACCTTGAAAATACATCAGAAATTCCCGAACCTGACAGTTATTGGCAACATTCCATTATTTCTATTAATTGTGGCAGGGATTATCGTTTTGTTGATGTTCATTTTTTCAGCTAAAATTTACAAATGGGAGGTGCGGCTGATGTATGGACGCGTTTTTGGCAAATTGAAAGAAACGATTGCGGAAATGGAAAAATTGAAACAATAAACATTAAAACACCATGGCAGAATATCACACAAAATCAAACGACTCCCTTTCCTTTGATGTGACAAACAACGGCACATTAATCGGACAACTTTTATATAAAAGTTGGTTCAAATTTGACGCAGTGTTAAAGACTGTAAATGACAAAACATATCAGATTGAGCCAAAAGGTTTCTGGGGAACAACCATTGAACTCAAAGACTGCGGAAAATTATTGTTAAAATTCGAAATGAATTGGAACGGAGACATTGTGATACAGACCTCATTCAGCGATTTTGAAAAGGAATATCTCTTTACGCATCGTGGCATTTTCAGAGAATCGTATGTACTTACCGATCCCGAAGGAACTGAGCTTCTATTCATGAAGCCTCATTTGAAATGGCGGCTAATGAATTATGAATATCAGATCACTACCTCCGAAATCTTTGAGACCTTCCCGTACAAAGAACTGCTGCTGCTGAATTCAGTACACTGCGCCAACTATTACATGTCCATGATTGCAAATGTTACCGGAGCGTGATCTGTTATTAAGCGTTTCGGATAATCAAGGCTGTAATGCATTTTCGTGAGATCTTACTTTGGAAAGTTTGGGTCGGCTTTCACTTTCCTGATCTGTCTTAAATGCCTGTCCACATGCCCCCATTGATAAATGTAAACCTGATGCATATTTCTTGGGTTCGGCGTTGCGGTCAACTCAAAGTGCGCCCGCATATCTGCCTCCGTCTTTTTTAGGAATGCAGTATTCTGCTCGCGGCGGCTCAGAAAAAATTGGAGATTGTCTTTCCCTTTGATAAACCCTGTCGGAGCCGCAAAATCCGGTGCTACGTGGGGGTTTGTTTCCATAATAAAATCCGAATAATAGCTGTCCGGCCTGGAAGTTTTGTTCAGTTCGGGCTGAGGCTTACTGCGCGACCCCATACTGATTTCCCTGGCCCAGATGATTTCCCACAATGCAAGATGTTCCACAACTTCGCCAATCGACCACCGATCCGGCGACTCACGAAATGACCATTGCGCGGGTGTAAGATTTTCTGTTTCTGTTACCAATTCATCCCGGGTGCGATTAAATTGCTCGATCGTAAACTGACGGTCGGCCTCCGTCCACAGTTTTTCCTGAGCAAAAGACGAAGATGCAACACAAATGAATAAAAGCAAGCCAAAATAGTTTAAATGCTTCATTTTCTGTTAGTTTAGAGGTTCACCCAAAACTAATGGAAAATCAAAAAACCGTAAGAACACATTGCGTTAACGGCAAGTTTCTTTAGCGAACGGAGTTCGCTGCATTATGCTATCATTACTTTTACCTAACGGTTAGGATTTTGTGGCGTCAATTGAGAACTTAAATTATCCTTTGTTAGGTAAGGTCAAATTCATGTATCATTCAACCAGCCATTCGATATGCCATTTACGCTGATTAAAGGTAAGTTTCACGTCCGAAACTACTCCCCAGATGGTGACTCCATAAGATTTGAGCCCGACAATGCTGCTTTTGTTCAAGCACTTCCCGGCGGCAGGCCAAAATTTAATGCACGAAATCACGTACAATTGCGCCTCGAAGCGATTGATACTTTGGAAACACATTACACGCCACCTAGCGGAGGAGGTGTGTATCACCAGCCGTTAACCCTTGCTAACAAAGCAATGGATGTGCTCCTGGATTTTGTGGGGATTACAGATGTTGTTTGGGATGTGTCACATAAGACTGTCGTATCAGCAAATGATGGGTCGCCGGGCTATATTGTGACCAGGGCAATTGAAAAATATGGCCGGCCTATTGCTTTTGCTTTTGCAGGTGATATCGACAAAGAAGATGGCGCCAGCATTTTTCTAACCCCAAAAAAATTACGCGAGAGTTATAACTATCATGCATTGTTACAAGGGCTTGCCTACCCGACTTACTATGAAGGTTTGTTTTTCGACCTTCGCCAAACGCTTGACGGCGCTGTTGCAGAAGCCCGTGAACAGGCAAAGGAGTTGCACGCGGTAGACGGGACAAACAATGGATTTGACGCCAATTCACTGGTCGCCATCACCCAGGATATTTGCATTATGCCAAAATTATTTCGCAGGCTTTGTGAATATATGGTCAACTACGGAACGGCGATCGGTTTCAAAGAGAAGCTCGCGCAGTCAAAGGAACCTGTACTGGACCTTGTTAATAACAATTTTACACATTTCGACACCTTCATAGAGCAAGATCTGGACAGCGCCGTGATTCGTCTTACACGCCTCCCGGAACAACTGATCTTCGATCCAATGCCTGCGCGTACGGTCAACACATTTTCTGTCCTCATGAATTCAGAGATCGACGGTGCATTATCTGAAACCACAATTGATCGTCTGGTCCTGGGAAACCTGATGCAAGGCCTGGTTTAGAAAAAAGGCGGCCCTCCTTCCCGGGCCGCCTTACAATCTGCATTAGCGTCATCAGACTGTCTTTAATCCGTCAAAGAAATCAAGGACAAATTGAAGGCTGTTTTCGGAACACATCGCTCCCACCAGCTGTAATGCTTCTTCTGTTGCCACTGCGGTTCGCTTGCGCATCTTTTCTTCGAACGCTGTAATAGCTTGATGTATAGAACTGAAATTGTCCATACAAAGCACTTCATATAGTTCCAGCGCATCGAGCATTGCCTGATTTACGCCGTCTCCGGATGGCGGGGTTTGATGCGCGGCATCGCCGATCATCGTTAAATTTGGAATGCTCTGCCAGGATTGGTCTACGGGGAAATAGTATTGCGGACGCCCGACAAAATAGGATTCAGTGGATGAGAATATCTCGTGCCAGTCTTCACTCCAGTCGGAAAAGCGCTGTTTGAACCAGGCGTAAACCTGCTCCTGATTCGCAAAATCAATGCCTGATGTTCTCATCCAATCATCCGCTTCCTCCGTGATCGTGTAAAATGAAAGTGAACCTTCGCCTTTTGCACTCAGGACAATTGTCTTGCCATTCCAATGCGCAAAAATTTTGCCTCCGTTGATTAGCTCCCACAAGTGAGGTGCGTTCACCGCAGCATTATAAACATTTCCCTCAACAATGGTCACACCGGAATATATGCGCTCAATCCCAGTTATATACTTTCTGATTTTAGAATTCGCCCCGTCTGATCCTATGACTAGGTCCGCGTACGCCTTCGTTCCATTTTCGTAGACCATATCCCAGCCTTCACCATTTCTTATCAGTGCTGTAAATTTGGAATTCCATACAACTGTGTCCTCATTCAGGGATTCAATAAGAAGATCGCGGAGCGGACCGCGGTCTATTTCCGGTCGCGCATATCTGTTATTCAAATCTTGAATGGGATCATTATCGCGTTCCGTATAATGTACCAATGCATTGTTGTCCACAATGGTAACGCGTTCTGCACCAGGCCTGTAATTTTTCTCAAATTCTTCCATCAGCCCAGCTTCGCCTAATGCTTTCAGTCCCGACTCGAAGTGCAGGTCAAGCGTGGCACCTTGCTGACGCACAAATGGGTCAGAATCCCGTTCGTATACTTTGACTTGAACTCCTTGTTGCTGCAAAAGCCGGGCGAGCGTCAGGCCGCCGGGACCGCCACCGACGATGGCTACTTGTTTATCTTTTAGTAACATATCTCTGATTATTTATTCGTTTTAAATCATTACAAAATTCTGCATACTTTTGAGAATGAAATAGCCGAAAAACATTTTAAAATAGTCGTAAATGAAAATATCGATCACGGACAAAGGATCCGGTATTACAAAGGAGTTTGCCAAAGCAATCGGTGCGAATGTCGTTGGGCGATTTATTTATATTCCCGAAAGCAAGGGCGCAGGTTACCTCACCGGCTTTTGGTGGAGCAGCGATTTGCGCATGATGATCCGCAATTATCATCTCAAAGACGACGTATACATCGAGCGGACAAACGAGCTGGCCGAAGGGCAGGAAGACATTATTTTTCTGATAACCGGAATTCTCCCCTCCCTGGTTAATTCAGAAGAGCATTTGATGGCCGAACAACCGAATATTATGATCTGCCGGCATGCAGTTTCCACGGTCATGGCTATGCCATCCAATACACTTTTTGGAAGCGTAACGATCGCCGTGTCCAAGAAATATCTGCACCAGATGTTCGGTGAAATCGATAACCCAGTGGTATCGAGCGTGTTGGAGGCGAAGGATAACTTTGTGTTTGAGACGCCCGTTTCACCCGAAATTATTAAGACTGCCAGTGATCTTGTGCTGCAATCATTTCCCGAAATCCTTGAAAGCCGATACTTCAAACTGAAATGCGAAGAGTTGCTGTGCCACATCTTTATGATATTGTTAGATCGCGAAACTGTGCCTAGCAGCACTATGCATATCCAAGACATTAAAGCTATTTATGCAGTTAAGGCACGTTTGCAGTCCAATTTTGAAGAACCGCCGCATATCGCGGCACTGGCCCGGGAAGCGGGAATGAGTGAGCCCAAATTGCGCAAGCTATTCAAGCAAACATTCGGGAAGGGGGTTTTCGAGCATTACCAGTCTGGAAGAATGCAGAAAGCCGCTTACCTGTTAAAGGAAAAGCGGCTGACTGTCTCCGAAGTAGGTTATCAGCTGGGATTCACAAACCTCAGCCATTTTTCAAGGATCTTTGAACAACATCTTGGGTTTAAACCCAAAAAGTATTCAGCAATGTGAGCTGGTCTCAACGCCACCCCAAACCGGGTGCAACGTGGTTTAAAATGGAAGACAACACGTGTACGTTGTAGTCAACCCCTAATGTATTCGGGATCGTCAAAAGGATTGTATCTGCTTCCTGAACCGCTTCATCCTGCCCCAATTCTTTTATAAGCTGATCCGGTTCCGCAGCATAGCTTCTGCCGAAAATCGCGCGTTTGTCCTGTTCAATCATTCCGATTTTATCACGCCGACCGGCTTCCTGACCAAAATACTGACGATCCTGATCGGTCACCAATGCGAAGATAGACCGGCTCACCGAAACCCGGGGTTCGCGCTGATGTCCTGCTTTTTTCCACGCTTCTTTGTATAACCTGATCTGCTCGGCCTGCTGTACATGAAAAGGCTTGCCGCTTTCATCGTATTTTAAGGTAGAACTTTGCAGATACATTCCGTTTTCCGCTGCCCAGACAGCAGTTGCATTAGAAGCGGCTCCCCACCAAATGCGTTCCCGCAGCCCTTCCGAGTAAGGTTCCAAACGCAGTAATCCGGGCGGGTTCGGAAACATCGGGTATGGATTTGGCTGTGCAAACCCGACACCTTCTAGTCTTTCCAGAAATTCCAACGCCTTGCGACGTCCCATATCCGCGTCGGTTTCTCCCTCAGCCGGTTCGTATCCAAAATAGCGCCAACCGTCAATGACCTGTTCCGGCGAACCTCTGCTGATTCCCAGTTGCAATCGTCCTTCCGAAATCAAGTCCGCAGCCCCGGCATCCTCCACCATATACAGTGGATTTTCATAACGCATGTCGATGACACCGGTCCCGATCTCTATCTTGCTTGTTTTAGCTCCGACTGCGGAAAGCAACGGAAAAGGCGATGCCAGCTGCGATGCAAAATGATGCACGCGAAAATATGCGCCGTCTAAACCGATTTCTTCGGCTGCAACAGCCAGGTCAATGGATTGGAGCAATGTATCGCTCGCTGTCCGGGCATTGTAAGCCGGATGGTTGGACCAATGCCCGAACGATAAAAATCCTATTTTCTTCATGAAGCTTTTTTCAAAGTCAATTTCAAATTAGAAAGGTTATTTGGCTTTAAAAGTTCCCTGCAATGCATCAGAAGGAAATACTCAGTATGGTATTAATGATGTGCTATGCTGCGGCCAGTTCAAAGTAAAAAGTGCTACCCATCCCAATTTCGCTGGTGACTCCGATGCTGCCGCCCTGCGCTTCGATGAACTCCTTACTGATCGCAAGCCCGAGCCCCGTACCAGTCTTTGAACTGCCGGGCACCTGGAAATAGCGGTCAAATATTTTGCCACGGTAACGGCTGTCAATGCCTTTTCCTTCGTCCCGGACTAAGAACTTAACGCCTTGCCCGGTGCCCGTAAGCTGAATGTGGATTTTGCTTTCCTGTTGTGAGTAGCGGACTGCATTCGTTAAAAAATTGATTAGTACCCAGGCTGTTTTTTCCATGTCCGCCTTTACATCGGCGAGCTCATCGTCAGCTTGTACGACGAGGTCGATCTGCTTCTGGTCAACGGATGTTTTTACGGCATCCAATGCATATTTCAGGATCGCATATGGGCTGCTTTGCTGGATATTCAACTGGATGTTGCCCGTCTCTACCTGCGACATGTTCAGCAGCTCACCCGTGATTTTTAACAGGCGGTCGCTGTCCTCCTTAATGCTCAACATCAATTGTTTTTGGTCCTCGTTCAACGTTCCCGTATGCTGGCTTTCCAAGAGCTGCAAGCTCATTTTGATGGAAGCAATCGGTGTTTTCAGCTCATGTGAGACCGTGGCAATGAAATTCGTTTTAGCAAAATCCAGTTCTTTAAAAGGCGTAATGTTTTTCAGAAGAATTACCTGGCCAATGAATTTTTTAACACGCTCACCAGTCGGCACAATGGTGATATCGACCATTTCCTTTTCAAAATAACTTTCTTTGTCATCCGCATAAATTTTCAGCGAAGAGCCACTTTTATGGCCGTTGCTTTGATTCTCCCCGCCTTTTTCATGAATTAATGCCCGCATCAGATCGTTTTCAGCAGCCAGCTCGACCGCCGATTTTCCGAGCAGGTCGCTGATGGCAATTCCGGTGATCTTTACGGCCTGATCATTGGCAAACAGTATTTTTTGATTTTCATCCAGGCCGATCACCGGCTCATGCATGTTATTAATAAGCGCTTCAATGCGCTTTTTTTCAACCAAAATCTGCGACAGGTTACTATTGTCATACTCTTCAAGCTTCTCTGCCATGGTATTAAATGAGCTGGCCAACTCACCAAACTCGTCTTTACCTGCAAAGTGCAACCGTTCCGCATAATTCTTTGCTGCGATGGCCCTGATGCTTTCGGTCAGTTCGCGGATCGGGTTGCCAATGTTGCCCGGAAGATTGATCAGCAAGGTCAATGCGATCAGAAAACAGATAGTCCCTGTCAGCGCAATCCAGATAAATGCAGCCTGCACTGTCGTCAACGCCTTATCACTTTTAGCGCGGATCGCTTCCATATTGACCCGCGTGAGTTCGGCCAGATCGTTCCGGATCAAAACCGGCAGCTCCTGGTTATATGTGTCTTTTTTCAGTGCATTATAATGGTTCACAATTTCACCGGTTACCTGTTCTTCTCCAGGCTCGGTCACATTGGCTTGCTGACTTGTCAGGTTTTGTTCAAATTCATTCCATGCTTTCGGGTCGGTATGAATCTGATCGATGGCCAGAAACATGCTTCTGGTGTAATCCAATGTTTTATAGTTGTCCTGCAAAATATTCTCGGTGTCCTCTTTCAGGACGTAGATATATCGCGCCGCGATCAGCGACAATGCCAGGATCATCAAAAACAGGACGCCAAGTCCGAGCCGCAGTTTGGTTTTTATTTTCATTATAAAAAGTCATGGCTTGATTATGTTATGACAAGATAACCAGGTCAATGTCTGAGGATGATAGTTTTTTTAACAGATTATTGAAAAGATTGGTGGCCAAAATAACCCTTAGCAGGTTAATATGAGGCTTTCCAAGACATATCGTCGTAATTTCCCGCTGCTCAGCGACCTGAATAATGGCTTCTGACACATTGGTATTCTGAACCCGTATGATCTCCGCGCCCATTTCGGTGGCAAGTTTAAAATTATTAATCAAATGCCGCTGCTTGTCCAGCGCTATTTTGTCCTGGCTCTCGTTGGGTGTCTGAACGTACAGCACAAACCATTTGCTATTGTAATAGCTCGCCAGCCGGGCGGTTTTCCGGATCACATGCCGGGCAGTGCTCTCATTGCTGCTAATACAGGCCAGGAATTTTTCTCTCCGCGATGCGGCCAGTTTAGGAACTTCCAACTCGACTTTACGCTCCACCTGGCTGGCCACTTCTTTCAATGCAAGTTCTCTGAGCTGCAAAATATGGTCAGGCTTGAAAAAATGATTGAGCGCAGTCTGGATCTTTTCGGGTTTGTAGATTTTGCCTTCTTTCAGGCGGGTAATGAGTTCGTCGGCGGTCAGGTCAATGTTCACCACTTCATCGGCCGCTCCTAGCACGCTGTCCGGGATCCGTTCCCGCACTTCCACGCCGGTAATCCCCTTGATTTCTTCATTGAGCGATTCGATATGCTGAATGTTCACCGCGCTGATCACATTAATGCCCGCTTCCAGGATTTCGAGCACATCCTGCCAGCGCTTATCATTTTTACTGCCCTCAATGTTGGTATGCGCCAGTTCATCGACGACCACGACTTCGGGTCGCAAACTGATGACCGCCTGCACGTCCAGCTCATCCAGTTCTTTGCCTTTATAAAAAAGCTTGCGACGCGGAATAACGGGCAAGCCGTTGAGCAGGTCATGCGTTTCTTTCCGGTTATGGGTTTCAATGTACCCGATCTTGACATCAATGCCGTTGCGCAGCAGTGCATGCGCTTCCTGCAACATCCGGAATGTTTTGCCTACGCCGGCGCTCATGCCGATGTAGATCTTGAACTTTCCACGCCTGGATTTTTTGATCAGGTCTAAAAACTGCTGCGCGCTGGGATTGGTGTCAGACATTGGTTTCGGATTGATTAAAATGCGACAGAAAGTGAAGTGGTCAGAAAGAAATTATCCGTTTTAGAAATTGCATCGCCGCCCGGCTGATTTCTTTTTAGAAAAATCCGGTCTTTACTACTCAGGTTTCTGGCTTCCACGCGCCAGAGCACACCCGGGAAAACAGTATAATCAATGTTGGCCGAAACGCCGAAGGTCCTGAAACCATTTTCTGTCCCGGTTGCAATGATAACGCCGTTTTTATCCTGAAAATACTCACCCCTCGCTGCAATGCTTAATCTTGGCAATGGGGAATAGCGGGCGATCAGCACGGGCACAAACCAGTGGTTATGTTCGCTGCTACGCTTTACTTTTTGTTCAGTTCCATAGTCGAACCCGGCAGTAACACCAAATTTTTCAGCTAATTGAAAAACTCCGTAAAAGTTGTGGTGGAATCGCATCAGCCTTGCACTGTCGGGCTTGTCAGATCCCGTGAATGTGCTGTAATTCAATGTTACATTGGAAACTGGCTTATATGTAACCTGCGTTCCAAAAGCTGGCGTTGTGTTACCATCAACCCTTTGGATCCGCTGCCAGCCATTCAGATACATGGCGGATATGTATAGCTTTTCATCTTTTGTAGTAAATCCAATTTTCAGCCCCGACTCGAAATACGGCGTATTCTCAGCAACCAAACTTCTTGTTAATGCCCAATTATCCTTACCGATCGCGCTTTCAAAACCAATGTGGGACGGCATGATCCCCGCGTCGATCCAGAGGTTAGCGTTTTTTGAGATCTTCAAACCTATATTGGCCTCGAAAACATTTTTCAGCACGCCCGGTTCGGCAGCATAATTGGCATTTACATATGTTCCGGCGCCCAGTGCGAGGTTAGCACGCACGCGGTCGGTGGTGTAATTTGCCTTGATAAATCCCAGGTTCAGGTTCACTTCCCCGGCACGGTTGAAATTATAGAGAAAACCCGGCACCGTATTAGTAAGTGGCCTGTTGAAATCGTAATTGTAATAGGCTTCGGCATAGCCGCTTATGGTCAAAGGATTTTTTGTTCCGGTTGAATCCTGGGCCACAGCAGGTTTTAGAATCACTAATCCTAATGCAGCTAATAATAAACTTTTCATTGAAATAAGCACTAAAAATGAATGTAGCGGCGCATTTGAAAATCCTGGCGCCCGCGTCGCTGCTTGTGGGACCGGGGAATATTTACAATTTTTCCAAAGCCAGGTTCAGGCTTAGTACATTGACTTTTTCAGGGCCAAACATGCCCAAAAGCGGCTTTTCAATGTGTGAGCCAACGAGTTCAGTGATTTTTTCTTCGGATAATTTCCTGGCGGCCGCAACCCTTTTCACTTGCACCAATGCCGCTTTGGGCGAAATGTCCGGATCAAGACCACTTCCACTGGCCGTTACCAGCTCGACAGGAATGTCCTTTTTGTCGATGCCGGGGTTATGCATCAAAAAGGTGTCGATCCTTGCCTGCACTATTGCCAGATATTCAGGGTTGGAAGGCCCTTTGTTGCTGCCCCCACTTCCGGCAGCATTGTAGTCCACGGCTGATGGACGGCTGTTGAAGAACCGGTCTTCGGTAAATGCCTGACCAATGTTTGCATAATATTTTTTACCATTGGCGGTTACCACTTCACCGTGCCCGTTGTTGGGTGCCAGCTGGGCAATTGCCCATATCACAGCCGGATAAACCACGCAGAAAAACAGCAGCGTGACAATGGTTAGTTTGATTGCGGGAAATATGTTCGTTTTCATGTTTTTAAGCGTTTTTAGCTTCGTTATTTTTGATTTTATATCCAAATACTCACTAGCAGATCAATGGCTTTGATGCCTGCAAAAGGAATTAAAATACCTCCCAGACCATAGATCAGCAAGTTTCTTCGTAGCAGCGCGCTGGCGCCGATGGGCTTGTAGGCAACGCCTTTCAAAGCGAGCGGGATCAGGAACGGAATGATGACCGCGTTGAAGATCACTGCCGACAGGATTGCGCTTTCAGGGCTGTTGAGCCGCATAATGTTTAAACTTTGCAGCGCCGGGATACTGGCAATGAACAAGGCGGGAATGATAGCAAAATATTTCGCTACGTCATTGGCAATAGAGAAGGTGGTCAATGTGCCGCGCGTCATCAGAAGCTGCTTTCCGATCTCCACGATCTCGATCAGTTTTGTCGGGTCATTGTCGAGATCGACCATGTTACCCGCTTCCTTGGCGGCTTGCGTGCCGCTGTTCATCGCAACACCCACATCGGCCTGCGCAAGTGCTGGCGCATCGTTGGTACCGTCACCCATCATAGCCACCAGTTTGCCTGCCTCCTGCTCTTTTTTAATGTAATTCATCTTATCCTCGGGCCGGGCTTCGGCGATAAAATCGTCCACACCGGCCTTTTCGGCGATAAATTTGGCGGTTAGCGGGTTATCGCCGGTTACCATTACGGTTTTGACACCCATCTTGCGCAAGCGTTCAAAACGCTCGCTAATGCCCGGTTTTATAATGTCCTGCAACTCCACCACGCCCAGTACGCGCTCGTTTTCGCAGACCACCAGTGGGGTCCCGCCGTTGCTGGAAATTATTTTAACCTGTTCTTCGGTTTCCGCGGGGAATCCGTTTCCGGCTTGTGTTACGAGGTTCCTGATGGAGTCAAACGCTCCCTTGCGAATGCGCGTGTCTTCAAAATCAACTCCGGAACTACGGGTTTCGGCAGTAAATTTGATGAATTTAGGATGTGCAATCTGGTAAGTGGATGGCGTAGCATTGGCCAGTTCCAGGATTGATTTTCCTTCCGGGGTTTCGTCGGCGATGGAGCTGAGGACGGCTGCTCTCACAAAATGGTTGTCGGCAATGCCTTTTGCTACATGAAAATGCGTGGCCTTTCTGTTACCAATCGTGATTGTACCCGTTTTATCCAAAAGCAGCACATCAATATCACCCGCCGTTTCCACTGCCTTACCCGATTTGGTGATCACATTGGCGCGCAGCGCGCGATCCATACCCGCAATGCCGATCGCAGAAAGCAGCCCGCCGATGGTTGTCGGGATCAGGCACACAAAGAGTGAAATGAATGCGGCAATAGTGATAGGCGTATCCGCGAAATCCGCGAAGGGTTTCAATGTTACGCATACGATTACAAACACCAGTGTAAAGCCGGCCAGCAGGATTGTTAAAGCAATTTCATTCGGCGTTTTCTGACGGCTCGCGCCTTCCACCAAAGCAATCATTTTATCCAAAAAGCTTTCGCCCGGCGCGGTGGTGACCATCACCTTGATTTTGTCGGACAGAACCTTGGTTCCTCCGGTCACGCTGCTTTTGTCACCGCCCGCTTCACGTATTACGGGCGCAGATTCACCGGTAATGGCACTTTCATCAATGGTGGCCAGTCCTTCGATAATCTCGCCGTCTGTCGGGATGTTGTCGCCGGCTTCACAGATGAAAATATCGCCCTTCTTCATTTGGGCAGACATTACATTTTGGGTTGCCACAGAGAAACCCTGCTTGTTTTCAACGACCAATTTGGCTGGTGTTTCTTCCCGCGTTTTCCGTAAACTGTCGGCCTGCGCTTTTCCCCTTGCTTCGGCAATGGCTTCGGCGAAATTGGCAAACAGTAATGTGAGCAAAAGGATCAGGAAAATCACAAAATTATAACCGAAACTGCCCTGTGTCGTATTGCCGGACAATATCCACAAACAAACCACAAACATGACGAATGTGCCTATTTCTACGGTGAACATGACTGGGTTACGGAACAGGATTTTAGGGTTCAATTTAATAAAAGACTGCTTTAAAGCCTTGTTTACCAAATCCTTCTGGAACAAGGATGCATTTTGATTTTTCATTTTTTCAGAGCTATTGGCTATCAGCTTTTTTGTGCTGCCAGCTGTTATTTTATTTATTCAAATTAATTAACGCATGCTGAAATATTCGGCGATGGGGCCTAATGTCAATGCCGGGAAGAATGATAATGCGGTAATGATCACAATCACGGCCATAACCATCATTCCAAAAGTTGCTGAATCGGTGCGCAGCGTGCCTGCACTTTCGGGAATGTATTTCTTATTGGCCAACAGTCCTGCAATGGCCACAGGTCCGATGATCGGGATGAAGCGGGAAAGGATCAGTATGAAGCCCGTTGTAATGTTCCACCAGGGATTGTTGTCTCCTAATCCTTCAAAACCACTGCCATTATTGGCTGCCGATGATGTGTATTCGTAGAGCATTTCACTAAAACCGTGGAAGCCGGGATTATTCAGGTTTGCCGACGTGATCTGCGGAAAAGCCGCTGCGAGTGCGGTTCCTGCCAGAATTAGAAGCGGGTGAAGTAGCGCGACGATCATGGCGATCTTCATCTCGCGGCCTTCTATTTTTTTACCCAAAAACTCCGGTGTACGTCCTACCATTAAGCCACTGATAAAGACAGCCAGGATGATGAAGACAAAAAAATTCAGGATCCCTACTCCGCAGCCGCCGTAAAATGCATTGGTCATCATGGCCAGCAGCTGCATCATTCCGGAGAGCGGCATGGTGCTGTCGTGCATGGCATTCACCGAGCCTGTTGATATAACGGTGGTGGCTATACTCCAAAAGCCGGACGCCGCGCTGCCAAGCCTGGCTTCCTTCCCTTCCATCGCGCCTGATCCCATATCAACGCCCATCTGTGCGATTGCCGGATTTCCCTGAGTTTCCCAGATGATCGTGGGGACACAAAGCAACAGGAAGCCCAAAGTCATGACGCTAAAAATCATCCGCGCCATTTTTTTCCTCTTTAAAAAGAAGCCCAAGGCGAAGATCATGGCCAGCGGGATGATCATTTGAGAAAACATTTCAACCATATTGGTCAGGTAATTAGGGTTTTCCAACGGGTGCGCCGAGTTGGTCCCATAAAATCCGCCCCCATTTGTTCCCAAATGCTTAATGGCAACAAATGCTGCTACCGGGCCAGTGGAAACGCTGACCGTATCGCCCTGCATGCTAATCATGGTGTCTTTTCCATTGAACGTCATGGGCGTGCCGTTGAATGCGAGAATGCTGGCTACCACGATGGATGCCGGTAACAGGATCCGTGTGCACGAAATCAGCATGAGATTATAAAAGTTGCCGAGCTTATCGGCCGTTTTCTGTTTTAAGGCGATGAACAAGATAACGGCCGCTGCCATCCCTGTTGCTGCACTTACAAATTGCAAAAACATCAAAAACAGCTGAGAAAGATAGCTCACGCCGCTTTCTCCCGAATAATGCTGCAAATTACAGTTGACGACAAAGGATATACTCGTATTGAATGCCAGGTCGGCAGTCTGTCCGGGGTTACCATCCGGATTTAGCGGGAGCCAGCCCTGGTTCATCAGCACAAACATGCCCAGCAGGAACCAGACAAAGTTGATAGTGAGCATGGCTACCAGATGTTGTTTCCAGTTCATATCTGCTTTACGGTCGATTCCGCTGATACGAAAAAATAGATTTTCGAGAGGAGTAAATATGTTATCAAGCAGTGTTTTTTCGCCTGCATAGACTTTGGCAATATACTTACCAAATGGGACTGCCATCAGGATGGTAATTGCATACATGGCAATAACGCCAAAAATTTCAGTGTTCATTTTGTTGCAATGTTAGAATTTCTCGGGTTTGACAAGGACGTAACACATGTAGACAAACACACCGACGGATACGATAAGTAATGCTGCCATGGTTTTAGACTTTTTCAAAAAAGGTGACGGATTGATAAAAAAGCGCAAAGCACAAACAGCCTGCGGCAACTAAGAGGATTGTAAGCATGAGATATGATATTTAAGTTATTGCTAATGTGATTTCGGCCGGCCGATAACAACCATCCGGCCATGCCTGGATTAGCAAAGGATCATTCCCTACCGGATGACATTACAGTAATTTATTGGTTAACAAAAAGTTATACTTTTTACAATGCACAACAGAAACAATACAAGCCTATCATTTTGATAACCTATTCTCAAAATGATAATAGGTGACTTTAAGTGAATGTTGCATTAAGAAAACCCGCCAAAGGCTATCACATTATTTTTCTGTGATTTTTTTGCACAGGTTATATATTAATGGCATTATATTATTGAAATTTCCGACTACCTTCTGCGGGTAAGGCTAGTCTTCATCAATGGGAACATCATGAGCAGAAGTCTCAAAATAGTACATCTGGAAACTTCGTTGGAAGAAGCGTTGAAGGCCGAACACGCCTTGAATAAAGGAAAGTTATTTCCTGAAATTAAGGTCGTCGGTACGCGTGAGCAATTAAAAAAAACTGTTATTGATTTTTCTCCTGACATTGTTCTATGTGAGTTTTCCCTGCCTGATATACATTGCGCTCAGGTTGGGGAAGTTTTAAAAGAAAGTAATGCATACATCCCTTTTATCATCGTTTCCAGCGCAATATCAGATGAAATGGCCCTGGAAATCCTTGAAATTGGCGCAGATGATTATGTCATAAAGGACCAGATTGACCGTCTGCCTTTCGCCGTTCTCCGAAGTCTGGAGAAACATGAGTTTAAAAATCAGCAGCAACACTTATTGCAGCAATTGAGCAATAGCGAATTGCGGTTTCGTACGCTGGTTGAAAACAGTGCTGATGCGGTGGTCGTACTAAACACGGAGGCCGTTCCAACATATGTATCTTCTGCAGTGACAAATGTGCTGGGATACACACCGCAGGAAATTTTTGAAATGGACATTTTCACGATGGCGCATCCCGAAGACTTGGAAGGGCTGTCAAATGTTATGATGAAGGTTTTGGCTAATCCGGGCGTGCCTGTACAGGGGCATACCGGTCGAATGCTGCACAAAGACGGCAGCTGGCGCTGGATTGAGGCAACGGTGACCAATATGCTGCATGAGCCGGCAATCAGGGGAATCGTGGATAATTTCAGGGATGTAACCGATAAAAAAGCAAGCGAAGCCAAATTATTACATATAAACCGGCTATATGCGCTCCTGAGTCAGGTTAACAGGGCGCTGGTGCATGCGCCAGACCAGCAAACGCTTTTCAGGGAAGTATGCAGGATTGCGTGTGAAACCGGAGAGTTTCTGGCTGCCTGGATTGAATTGATTGATACAAATGGCAAAACACGCACGGCCGAAGCCAGCGGCGTTAAAAGAGAACACCTGGCGCAATTTAACAAGGCACAAAATGAGGTAACAGCAATCCTGAAATCGCAGCCCTTCTATGTATCCAATAATACTGCCCTGATACCATTTTCCGGGCCATGGAAAGAAGCAGCGGCAGTGGCAGGATATAAGTCATATATGGTTCTGCCTATTAAGAGATCAGGAGTTACCGTGGGATGCTTCAATCTCTTCGCATCGGAAACGGACTTTTTCACTCAGGCTGAAACAAATTTGCTTGAAGAAGCTGCTGCCGGAATTTCATTTGGATTGGATTATTTTGAAAAAGAACGGCTCAAAACCGAATCCGACAACCAGCTTAAACATAAAGAGTGGCGTTTGAGCCAGGCACAGGCCATCGCGCATCTCGGCAGTTGGGAAACAGACCTGGCAACGGCAACAAGTTTCTGGTCTGATGAGGCGTGCAGGATATACGGACTACCTGAAAATGATAACGTCCAGACGGGCGCATCCTGGCTCACATTTGTACATCCTGATGACCTTGACTATGTGGTCAAAATGAACAAGCACGCATTGGAATCCAAACAGGCTACGGCCTATTACAACCGCATAATCAGGAAGGATGGACAGATCCGATACCTGCATGTACAAACGCACGTCGAGGTTGATGATCAGGGGAAAGCGATCAGTTTGTACGGGGCGCTGCATGATGTATCTGAAATAGAAAAATCCCAGCAGGCGCTGCGCAATTCGGAATACAACTTGCGGGCAATATTTGAAAACACCTCGGAAGGATTTATCCTAACCGACAGCCATGCGACGATCAAGTATTTCAACAGCAAAGCCAGATATTTTTACAGCCTCACTATCGGCAAGAGTATTGTTCTGGGAAACACCCTGATGGATTCTATTAACGATGAGAAAAGAGAGGAATTTAACCAGGCAATTAAGGATGTGCTAAGTGGGCAAGTCAAGCAATTTGAGCACGCATATGGGAAAATTAAGGAAAAAAAGAGCTGGTTAAGCGTTACGATGACTCCGGTAGTCGAAAATGATCTGATCACGGGGCTTACGGTCAACATGACGGATATTACCGATCGCAAAATGGCGCAGGATTTGCTCCAGCGATCGGAATCGAACCTGAATGCCATCATGAATAACACAGATGCATTGTTGTATTCGCTCGACACCGATCTCAGATACATTACCTATAACCATGCATTGGAAAGTCTGATGCAGGAACGTTACGGTGTCAAAGTACAACCTGGCTACGACATCCGTGAATCTTTGAGCAGATTTGATCCAGGCGAGGCAGCCTATTGGGAAGAAATAAACAGACGGGCGCTTGGCGGAGAAATCCTCAAATTTGAAAAGGAACTTCCCTACAATGGCGCTTACAGCTGCCTGAAATTTTCTATTCACCCTATCAGAAAAAACAATACTGTTACGGGCCTCTCCTGCTTTGTGAATGACATTACCAGGGAAAAGCAGGCCGACGAAAAAGTACTGAAAGCGCTTGAAGAAAAAAATGTAATCCTGGAAAGTATTGGCGACTGCTTCTTTGCCGTCGACCGGAACTGGACTGTCGCTTATTGGAACAAGCAGGCAGAAAACATTTTAAGTTGCCCGAAAGAAAAGATCCTGGGCAGGTATCTCTGGGACGTATTTCCCGATGTAAAGGATACCCTGTTTGACCAATATTATCGAATGGCAATTGAGCAAAATACCATTCAGCATTTTGAATCCTATTACGAAAGGGACAGCGCATGGTTTGAGGTAACGGCATATCCCTCTGCCAGCGGACTTTCTGTTTATTTAAGGGAAATTACGGAGCGAAAGCGCGCTGAGTCGCAACTCCTGGAACTGAATAAAAATTTGCAGAATTACACAGAGGAACTGATTGATTCCAACAAGGGCCTTGAGCAATTTTCCTACATTGTATCGCACAACCTGCGTGCCCCGGTAGCAAATATCATTGGCCTGACCGGGCTTTTGAGCCAGCATAAATTCTCCCCGACCGAAAACGAGGAACTTCTGCAGGGAGTATTAGTGAATGTAAGAAGGCTGGATGATATTGTTTCCGACCTTAACACCATTCTTCAGGTAAAAAGAGAGGTGAGCGAAAACAAGGAGCCGGTGCAAATGCAGGAGCTGGTGAATAATATCCGGGCAAGCATTTACAATATCATTATACAGGAACGTGTGGAAATACAAACTGACTTCAGTGCGATCAACAATATATTTACGCTGAGAAGTTACCTGCATAGCATTTTCTACAACCTGATCATGAACAGTGTCAAATACAGGCAAAAAGATATTGACCCGGTGATCAGGATAAAAAGTGAAGTGAACAACGGAGATATCATTATTCTCTTTCAGGACAATGGCATGGGGATCGACCTGAAAAAAAAGGGCGGGCAGCTATTTGGCTTGTACAAACGCTTCCATCACCATGTGGAAGGAAAGGGAATGGGATTATTTATGGTCAAAACCCAGGTGGAAATGCTGGGAGGCAAAATTAATGTAACAAGCACTGTTAATGAAGGCACCGAATTCAGGATCCTGTTTCGTTCTACTAATTTCTAATTCTCCAGCATATGCAAATACCTTCCAATTTTATTGTTGTAGATGACGACCCTATCAACAATATAGTCTGTAAATATGTGATTGCCAATTTTGCCCCATTGTCCGGCATCCAGCTTTTCACAAACGCAGAGCACGCCCTTGAATGGTTCAGAAACGAATTTTCGTCTGTTGCAAATGATAAAGAATGCGTCCTTTTCCTGGACATTAATATGCCGTTAATGAGTGGGTGGGAGTTTCTGGATGAATTTGTAATGCTTCCCGACACATTGAAGGCAAAAGTCAATATATTCATCCTCTCTTCTTCCATCGATCCCGAGGACCGCGACCAGGCAGAAAATCATCCGCTTGTACACGGTTATTATTCCAAACCCCTGAGTAAGGAAACATTGAATTTGATATACCAACAAGACTGACCGAACTTGCCGGAGGAAAACTTATTTTTTTATCCGTTTTCTTATCCTGCTCAATGATGGATTTGTGATGCCTAAAAACGAGGAAATGTGATACGCGGGAATGCGCTCAACAATATTTGGGTGCTCTTCTAATAACCTCAGATATCGTTCCTCATGCGAAAAAAAGACAAATTCCTCCGTGCGCGTCTGGGCATAAGCAAAAAACAGCTCCGCAAGGAGCCGTCCGAATTTTGCCCAGTTGGCATTGGTTTCATACAAGCTATTGAGGTCCTTGTAAGAAATAAAAACAATTTCCGAATCTTCCATCGCTTCTATATAGTACCAGCAGGCCTTTTGGGATATAAAGCTCCTGAAAGAAACGACAAACTGATTCTCTGAGAAGAAAAACAAGTTCTTGTCCGTGTCTGTTTTCGGATCATGGTAGTATATCCGAAAAATTCCTTTTACCACTAACCCCAGATCGGTGCAGACCATGCTCTGCATATTGAAGAAATCTCCTTTTTTGATTGTCCGCGGTTTCCAGAAAGGCTGTCCCGCGGCAATATCATTATCTGTCAGCGAAGCAAAATTTCGCAGGTGCCGGGCTACGATCTCATTTTTGTCACTCATGATACAATGATTAATTGATACAAACGACGACATCAGCCTGCTATTTTCCAAATCAGCAAGCCCTATACCGGCTCATTTAATGTTGTTTTCCTCAGACGGAAAGCCGCCAATAAGAAATAAAACGCCCCAAATGCGGCATAACCGGCCAGGGTATTTACACCCGTGCCCGGCTTATGTGCTCCTAAAAAGATGGACACACCAGCCAGCATAGACTGTCCCCCGCTTAGGATCATCGGCCACTGACCGTCCATTTGTTTGCGCCTGCGCAAGCCCAAAATCAGCTGTATCAGGCCGGTCAGGATCGCCCAGGCACTAAATACGATTAACGCTTCGGCAATACCTTTTTGTAAGGCGACGATGACTGCAATTGTGGTGGTAATGCCGATGACAACGTTTACGTATTGTGGTAATTTGCTGGCAGCAGGCGGGCTCGATCTGATATCGAAAAATGTTGCGATCACATCCCATGCAGGGTAAATGATAAAAAGGACCATTGCAACCGTAGCATTGGTGTTGGCGAAGGCTGTAACCAGCAATACCCATAGAATGGAGAATGCAGCGCGGGTAAAATAGAGTGCCCGAAGAGATTTGGCAGTTTCAGCAGCTTCGGTGGAGAATGAACTTGTGGATGTGTTTGGTAATTTCATGATGTAACATTTGTTGTTATTGTTACATCAAAGGTCAACGATAATTACCATCCCGATTTTCACCTAAGTTAAAATGGACAACATTGAGACCATATTTGCAACGCATCGCCTTTAATATGTATCATTACTTCCGTAATATTAAATGCTAAAACAGTAAGTTGTCAGGAAAGGCCAGGGAAACAAAATGAAACTGCAACTCATAGAACCCAGATCTGAATTAAAGCCGTATGTGAGCAAAATTTGGGTTTTGGAAAGCGACGGAAGACTACCCGAAGAGGATATGAAACTGATCGTTCCTAACGGGATGGTTAAGCTCGTAATCCCGGTTAAGAACGGGCTGATAGGCAAATATGATAAATGCATTCACCGTTCGAAAGAAGGATCCATAACCCTGATTGGAATTTCAGACGCGCCTGCTATTGTCGATATTGAAAACGATAGTCCTCATTGCAACATTGGTATTGAGTTCTCCGCGTTAGGCGCTTACCGGATATTTCAGCTTCGGCAATTTGAGCTAAAAAATAAGATTTTCGATTTTGAAGATGTCATTGGAACCCAGGCGCGGCATTTAAGCGAACGCCTGATTAACACCGACGCAATCGAGAATAAAATAGAACAAATCCAATCCTATCTGATAAACCAGCTCTCCAGATCCAGCCCTGATTTAATTGTTGACTACTGCCTCGGCCAGATCGCAGATACCAGGGGTCTGATTACTGTGAATGAGCTGGAAAGAAAAACAGGGTTCAGCAGCCGCTGGCTGCGGGAGAAATTTACAGATAAAGTGGGCCTGAGTCCGAAAAATTTCTCTTCCGTCATTCGTTTCATGCAGTTTTACGAGGCTGGTGCGAGCGAAAACATGGATTTTTTCAAAAGCGAGCTTTATACCTATTTTCATGACCAGGCTCATTTTATCAAGGATTTTAAAAGGTTTACAGGCATGGCGCCTTCCAAATTCATGAAGACGGACAATGAATTCGGACATATTTTTTATAAAGGATAGCACTTCCGATTTTTACAATACTTGCACCTTCCTGCCTCATACCTTTGAGTTGTAAACAACATCAGACGATTTAAACCATTTGATAAATCATACAACTTTTATACAATGATGAGCTCGAAAATACTATTGAGAATTGCAGCTGCCCTGATCGTGGTGCATTTATTGGGGCATAGTGTCGGCCACTCAACCTGGGACGAACCGGAGGATCCAAAAATGGGTGCGGTGGTCAAGGTTATGAAAAGTTACAGCGCTAATTTTATGGGAGCCAGTAAAACGATGGCAGAATATTACCATGGCTACAGCCTGATGATCTTTGGCTTATTTATAATGACTATCCTGCTGCTCTGGTCTATCTCGGGGTTTGTAAACGAACAAAAAAACATTGCCAACAAACTGCTCTTACCAATCGGTATTATTTATATACTATTTGGCGTTGTTGAATTTCGCTATTTTTTCCCATTTGCGGCCGGTATAAGTCTTTGTGCAGGACTATGCACATTGCTTGCCGTTATTGTAAATAAAAAATGACACCTGCAAAAAAGAGCTTTCAAATTATCAGTTTATACCCAACGCCGCGGATGTTGACGATCTGCACCTGCGGGTCGTCTTTAAGATAGCGGCGGAGGCGTGTGATGAAGACATCCAGGCTGCGGCCATTGAAAAAAGTATCGTCCCCCCAAAGCTCCAGCAGCACAACATTCTTTTCCAAAACCTGATTGCGAAGCTGATACAAACGGCGTAACAGCTCTGCTTCCCGGTGAGAAAGAGACGTTTCATGCCCGTCGAAGGATAACTTCTGCTTGGCAGGATCAAAGGTATAATTGCCAATTTTGAAAACGGCCAGCGTTGAGGCAAATGCGTTTCTGGGACGAAGCAGCGCTTCAATGCGGACGATCAGCTCATCGAGACTGAATGGTTTTTTGAGATAATCATTGCCGCCCAGCTCGAAACCTTTCACTACATCAGCCGTTTGTGACCTGGCTGTCAGGAACATAATAGGCACATTCGGGTCTCTTTTGCGGATATGCCCGGCCATCGTAAATCCGTCCATATCGGGCATCATTACGTCGGCAACGACAATGTCAGGGCAATGCTCGTCAAACTGGGCCAGACCTGCGACGCCGTTTTCTGCATAGAAAACCGTGAACCCGCGATAGCTGAGGCTGTCTTTGACGATCATCCCTAATGCAGGCTCATCCTCAATGAGTAAAACTTTTGGCATGGATCAAAATTTCAAGATAAACTCACTTCCCTTCCCCGGCTCGCTGACCAGGTCTATTTTACCGCCATGCCGTTCTACCACCTGCCGCACATAGGCAAGCCCCAGCCCAAAGCCTTTTACGGCATGCAAATCACCTGCCGGCACCCGAAAAAAGCGCTCGAAAACAGCTTGCTGATGATTTTTTGCAATCCCCACCCCATTATCCGCCACGGCCAGTTGCCAATTATTACCATCATTTGTATAACGGAAAATCACAGTTACTTTTTCATTGGAATATTTCACTGCATTATCCACAAGGTTGCTCAGGACATTTGAGAAATGCATACGGTCTACGGAAACCACATCATTGTCCGGGATATTATGGTCAAAATGAACCGGTTTTGTGGCTTTGAGCATATAGCTTTCGGCAATTTCGGAAATAAGCTGGCGAAGGTTGACCGGCTCGCGATGCAGCTTCATTTCCTGTTTTTCTTCTACGGCAAGATTCAGCACTTTTTCCACTAGTTCCGACAGGCGGCCGAGGTTGTTCTGTGAAATAGCCAGGTAACTTTTTGTTTTTTCAGGATTATCAAGCACGCCGTAGTTCATCATCGCCTCCACAGCAGCGGTAACAGTCGCAATGGGCGTTTTCAGCTCGTGTGTCATATTATTGATAAAATCGTTCTTTATTTCTGAGAGCCGTTTTTGCCTTAAAATAGTGTGCAACATATAAATGAAGCAGCCGGTTGTCAGGCTTAGTAAAAAGAAGCTGGCCGCAAGCAACCCGCCCATTTTTTTAAACAAATAAAAAAACGGCGTATCGAAAGTAGCCTGAACAAAAAGGTTCTTTACGGGATTAATCGGCACAGGAAATGTCCTGAACTGCTTCGCTGCATCCAAACGACCCGTTCTTCTATCAATGAAAAAAGTATTTTCACCGCTGGATTCGGGTATGATGCGCAATGTGTCGATCAAAAATGCAGCCCGGATCCCACGTTTCTGAAGTTCCAGTTGGTAAATCTTGTATAGTTTTCTTTTGTCAATCTGATCACCTTCCGCCCAGCCCAGGACGAGCATTCTGGAAATCCGGTTTGCTAATGTGTCCCCCGGGGCTAACTTCTCGCTTTCGTCACCAGCATCTGAGCGGAAATACAGGCGTGTCTGCGCGTTCGGGCCCGATTGAAATTTTCTGACGATCATTTTAGACCGCGACAAAGGTGGTGGGCCGGGGGCGCCTGGTTTCTGACCATTACGGCCAAACATTGCATTTGCCCGCACGATCTGCTCTCTTTCGACCACCTGAAAAAGCGCCTCCTGGACGGTCTGCTGAAACTGGGAACGGTTGAGTCGGTATGTGCTCAATAGCCAATAACCCTGAAATGCATTGATCGCCACAATGCAAATGGCCATCAGCCAGAAAATGAACCGGATACGGGAACTGCTCATAGTACAAAGCTACAATGCCGCGAACAGCTTTGATACGGCTGTAACACTATTTAACACTAAATACCAGTGCTTAACATTGCTTCCTGCCACCTTTGGAACGTCAAAACTAAACAAGCAAATGCTATGAAAATCAAGATTTTGCTGGCCGCAATGTGGCTGGCCGCCGGGCAGGCCTATGCACAATTCTCAGGACAGATCAATTATGAGATAGTCCGCAAAATCGACCCTTCCCAACTGCGGATGGTTTTTAACGGCGAGCCCGTCAAGCCCGGCGACCCGAACTTCCCTACCGACCTACCCGATTCACGTACTGTTGGACAAAAAACCCTTTTTTCGGGAAATTTCGCCAGAGAGATTATGGATGATCAAAATACGATTGTTACCCGGGTTTTGCCGGATGGCGGGCCGCCGAAGACAACAAACCTGGGCAGGCCATTCGATGAATATAAATGTGTAGACCTGGCGGAAAGAAAAGTGATTACGTTCCTGACTATGAAAGGCCCGGAAGCAAAGACGTATAAAAGTGAGTCTCAGATAGAGGCTGTTTCGGGCTGGCAAATGTCCGATCAAACAAAGAAAATAGCAGGTTACCAATGCAAAAAGGCGATTGTGAAGTTCAAGGATGAACCTTACGCAGTCTGGTTTACCGAAGATCTGCCTGCAACCTATTCACCCGTCCAGGAGCTCACTCCGGAAAAAGGCGTGGTGCTGCTGATTGAAGGAACGCGCGAGCAGTTCAGGGCCACAAAGGTGCAGCCCAGGTTGGTGAATCCAACAGACGTAGAGCCACAGCCGGGCGCACAGCAAATTTCCAAAGAAGAACTAACAGAGATGCGGGAAAAAGCGCTGGCCGATTTTCGTCAGCAGAAAATGATGCCGGGAGACGGCGGAAGATAACTTTATGAGACTCACCCTGCTATTAGCCATCATTATCCTGACACACTTCAACGCCGCCGGACAGAAATCCACTGTCCGAGCGGAAGTGTCAGGCGTCGTCATCGATTCGACCAGTAAAAAACCTTTGCGTACTGCGTCGGTATCGCTGGTTATGCAACGCGACTCTGCCTACGTTATGGCAAGCATTACGGACGGGGACGGCAAATTTCGTTTTAAAAATGTTTCAACCGGAAGTTACCGTTTGCTTGTTACGTTTATAGGCTATCGTAACAAATCCGCGCTCTTCACATTATCCCTTAACAGCGCAGTCCGCCTCGATACATTATGGATGAGCGAACAGGGCAACGATTTACAGGAAGTGGTGATCAAACAGGAGGCTCCGCCTGTGGCACTCAAGGGCGATACAGTTCAATTTAATGCAGACGCATTTAAAACCGAGCCGAATGCCCAGCTGGAAGAATTGCTTAAAAAACTGCCCGGCGTGGAAGTCTCGCGTGACGGGGAAATCAAAAGCAATGGACAGGCCGTGCGCAGGGTGTTTGTGGATGGAAAGCCGTTTTTCGGAGATGATCCTAAAATGGCAACCCGTAATCTGCCCGCTGACATTGTGGATAAGGTCCAGGTCTATGATCAGTCGTCCGACCAGTCGCAATTTTCGGGCATGGATGATGGCAACCGGGAGCGGACGATCAACATTACGATCAAAAAAGATAAAGGGAAAGGTTATTTTGGTCAAAATTCGATCGGGGCTGGCCGCAATACGGAGACCAATGCAATGCGTTACCAGGGAAAACTGAGCCTCAACCGATTCAATAACCGAAACGGCGGGCCGGGCCGACAGATATCGCTGGTTGGCCAGGCTAACAATTTGAACCAACAGAATTTTTCACTAGGCGACGGCAGTTTGCCCGGCGGCGGAATGGGCGGCCCGATGTTCATTGGCCAGCCTGGCTCCTTCGGAAACGAAAACGGACAGACGCCAACCAGTATTACCAAGGTGACGGCTGGCGGGTTCAATTACCGCGCAGAGGGCGAAAAAGTGCGCTATGGAAAACGTGCGGAAATATCAGCCAGCTATTTTGCCAATAAGGCCGTCACGACCACCGATCAAAAAAGCCGGCGTGAATACATCCTTCCGGGACAGTCTTTCTTTACAGATCAATCCAATTATAACCGGAACCAGGCTTTCAATCAGCGCTTTAACGGACGGTTTGAGTTTCAGCTGGATTCTCTGACCAGCATTCGCCTGACGCCAAACATTTCCTGGCAGAATGTACGCTATAACAGCGATCTGAGTAATTTTTCCTATTCAAAAAACGGCGACTCCCTCAATGCGGGAGAAACGCACTACCGCTCCGCCGGCAACGGGTTGAATGGCTACAACAATCTGATCCTGATGCGAAAATTCGGAAAGTTGGGACGCACAATGTCGGCAAACCTGAACACGGTTCTGTCTGATGGACGAAATACAGGCTACAACCAGTCCCGAAACATGTTTTACGATTCTTTGGGTTTAGAAAAAGTGATCAGTAACATTGACCAACAGAACCGGCAGAACAGTTTTTCAGCACAAAACAACCTGAGCTTTTCTTTTACCGAGCCTCTTTCATTTCGCCAAAAACTGGAAGTTAGATATGCCTGGATGAATAGTCAGAACCGCCAGTCACGGTTTGTTTTTGATAAAAATGAAGAAACCAACAGCTTTTCCATTCCCGATTCAGTGCTAACGAACCGTTTTGCGGGAACATTTACCGCGCACAAAGCAGGTGCGACATTGCAAACGCAGCGGCTGAGGTTTAATTATACATTGGGTTTTGATGTACAGCGTTCTAAACAGCTGTCTGATAATCTGTCGCAGGATTCGCGCATCGACAAACAGTTTGTGCACTGGCTGCCCAACGCATTGTTTAGCTATACATTCTCCGGCAACCGGCGTGCGCGGCTGCAATATCGCACGCGTATTGCTCCGGCGAGTGTGACGCAGCTGCAGCCCGTTATCGACAATACGAATCCGCTTGATATAAAAAGCGGCAATCCGGCACTGCGGCCTGAATATTTCAACACTTTAACGCTAACTTATAACAGCTCGGAAAGCAGCGGCGACAGAAGTCTTTTCATTTTTGCAAATCTGAACCAGAGCAACAGCCGGATCAATAATGCAACCACGATCAGCGACAATGGTGCGCGTTTTTCAAAACCTATCAATACAGAGGGTTATTGGGCGCTGAATAGTTTTTTATCATGGAGCAAAAATATCAGCGCGTTGAAATTCGGCCTGACACTTAATACGCAAGCCAATGTTTCCGCTGGCCAAAGCCTGATCAACAACCTCAAAAACCAGGCGAAAACGACCTTGCTTGGTCAGGGGATCCGCATTCAGTCTGCATTTGATGGTACGATCGATTACGGATTTGGCGCGCGCATCAGCTATCAGCGGGCAAGTTATTCGCTTTTGCCTCAGCAGAATACCCAATATTGGTCACAGTATATGACCGCGGATCTGCACTGGCAGCTTCCGTTTCGGTTTGTATTCAGCTCAGACCTGACCTACACCGGTAACACGGGCCGCACGGCAGGGTTCAATCAAAAATTCACGCTTTGGAATGCTGCTCTGTCCCGTCAGTTTTTGAAGGGAAAACAGGGCGAAATCCGGTTGCAGGTCTTTGACATTTTGAACCAAAACCGCAGTCTCGCCCGCAACACGACCGAAACTTATATTGAAGATGTCCAGAGCATTGTGCTGAAAAGATATTTCCTTGTAAGTTTTGTTTATAACCTCCGCAAGTTTGGAATTTGACCGGCTGCTTTCCCGGTTGCAAACTACCCATATCACAAAACGTGTTTTTACCTGCTTACGCCAAAATACCTGATTTTCAAATCGGGTATTTTGGCGCTTAAAAACGGTTCATTCCAATTATAATTTTGTCAAGTTAAAAAATAACGAATTGAATAATGAGCGAAGATTAGAAATCGTGGAGGTATGCTTCATGCTGCCTTGTTTGTCGCAAAACGAAGGTCAAATTTCGATGAAAGGAGGTGAGCCATGGGATAGCCAGAAAGATTTGAAATACCGTTTTTCCTGAATTTTTTCGGACAAAAAGTCAGGAGCATGACCATTTAGCCATATATAAAAATAAGAAACATGAAAACTTTCAAATTCAAGGACCTTGCTGTTACAGTAAATTTTGATCCAAATAAGATCATACTCTGCCGGATCACAAATCCATCCGTTATTTGTCAAAATCCTACTGTATTCAACTGTCCGGGCCATACTTTTTGCCACTGGCCTACGGTTTGCCCTGCATTTACCTGCGGCGGCTGCAGTGTCATTGCGTGCAGTCATCTGCCTTCGCTCATTCCCACAGACTTTACGATCTGGAAAACCGGAACGCCCATCCAGCAGGGGGTTGACGAATTGGATGAAACAGAGCTGAACGAATTCCGGAATAACCTGGCCGAACTTCAAAAGTATGTCGACGTAAAGATCCAGGAAGCACCGAATCAGCTCGATATGCTCGAAAAAAAATTGCATGAAGCCATTGAGGAAATTCGTGTGCAGCGGGGAAACAGATAAAACAACAATCTGATGATCAAAGTCAAATTTCTTTTGCACTCAACTTTTCGGTCAAATCCGGCATTTGAATTGATTGAGCAGGGGAATTTAAATCAGCAAGAGCTTCATGCCCTTGCTGATTTAAGCAAAGATCCTGAATTCTTTGGCGTATTCCGGCGAAAGCATTCGGAAACGGTTGGCACTGCGAAGCTGGCCTATAAAGAAGTTGCGCTCCTGTTCTACTATTTGCAAAATCCGGGTGAATTACCACATTATTTTAAAGCTGGATATGATGATGAAGTCAACCTTACGATGGCCAAACTGGTACTGGAAGGAATTTTCGAAATTCAGATCGACCAGCGTTTTTATGGGGGGTTTGCCGCGCAGCATTTGCTTTATGAGTTTCAGGAGCAAAATCAGGATCGCCAGCACCCACTGCTGAAAATGTCGTCGAGGGCTATTCAATATGCGTTTCAAATGAATGAAGTGGATACTGCTTCGCTGGCAAACAAACTTTACGCATACAACACGGTGCCTCTTCTTTTAACGCCTGGTAATGGCCTGCAAACGTTTAAAGAAGTGGAAGAATTTTTGAGAATCGGCAATAATGACCCGTTGAACCGCGAACTGCTTGAAAATTGGAATAAGCATGAGCCAGATCCCAAATACAGCTGGATTTCGTGGAGCCGGAAGCAAAAGAAGCGTCACGATGCCAGGTTGAAGGCAACCTATAAAATTTACATCAGTCCTGTTCTGGAAGATCTGCCGGATGTATTTGAAAAAACAGTCCGCGTTCTTACAGGGTCTGATGCTTTCAGTTTTAAAATTGGCATGAATCGTGAAGGATTGCTCCGGCCCGACAAATTTGTGGCTTACTTCACTGATTATGAACATTTAATGAATGCAGCCGAACAACTTGCTCCTGTTTTAAAAGAACACAAGGCTCAGGGTGTTCCCTTCACGGCTTCGCTCGATGATTCGGGAATGTTATCATGGGGAATGGACAGCGCTACCGACGAAATTTTGAAGAATTGGGAAGGAGGAAGCTGGCGCGCCATAGTGACCGAAAAGTTGGCAGCATCCATCGCCCTGTCCAAAACAGAAAGGTTGAGCCAGGAGCAAAGTGTTGATTTTGTTTTGAAAAAAATGATACTGGAAGGAGTTGATCCGGTTACCTGGACAGCTGTTTAGAGAAAATTTAAATCTTACACTTATGGCTTCTAATCAACTATACATACTGCCGGAAGATGTTCAGGTGCTGCCCGTAAAGGAATTGCCTGAACAGGCGCTTGCCAAATTCGAATACGAAGCTGACGACTTCATCATTACTTATACACACGCCAGAAATACAAGCAAAATCGTCGATGCTTCCTCTGCGTCGCTTTTGCAGGAATTTCGTAAACCCAAATCCCTGCCGGAAGGCGTTCTCACGTATGCCCTGCTGAATAACCTGGATGCGCAACAGATCCTTGAAGGCTCATATACGTTTCTGGCAAGACTCCGAAATGAGGGTTTTTTGGTCTCCTACGACGATACATTTGGTAAAAACAAACAATCCTTAAAAGACGGTGACAAGTTTAAGGACTTTGAAATCGTATCCAAACTTGAAGGGGTCGCCGATACAGAAATTTACAAAATCAAGAAAAATGGCCGGTTATACGCACTCAAATTACTGAAAACGAGCAAGCAAACACCGCAGTTGCTGGCGAATTTTTACAACGAAATTGATATACTCAATGCACTCGACGATGCCGTAAATCCGTCTCTGACAGAACACGGTGAAAACGGGACAGATCATTATCTGATCATGGAGTGGGTCGATGGCGAAACTTGTTTGCAGGCAGCCGAGAAATATCATAATCTTCAGGATCATTCCAATGTGCTTTCCCTGCTCAATATTTCCTGCCGTGTTCTCAATGCTTACACGCATTTGCATAGCCAGGGAATTATTCACTCGGATGTGCATCCAGCCAACATTATCGTGTCCGAATCGGGTGAATTGAAGATCATCGATTTCGGACTTTCCAGAATGGTTTCAAAGGATCAGATTCCCATGCGTGGCGGGCTGGGATTTTTCTTCGAGCCTGAATATGCGCAATCAGTTCTTGACTCCAAACCTACCCCGCCTTCCACGTTTGAAGGTGAGCAATATGCTTTGGGTGCATTATTTTACCAGATTTTTACCGGCAAGCAGTATCTCAATTTTTCATATGACAAGAAAACACTGTTCACGCAAATTGTCAGTGAAACACCCGTTCCATTTAGAAACCTGGATATCGTTACTGACAATAATATTGAAAAAACGATCTTTAAAGCACTTGCCAAACGAAAAGAAGACCGTTATGAAAACATTGAAGATTTCTATTTAGCCATGATGAAAGTGCAGGAAAGTTTCCCGGATCGATTTGCCGAAGACAAGAAAATGTCGGTGCAGGTCTTCCGGGATTCCATACTGAAAGATTATGGTTTTGCGGGAGATCTATTAAAAACCGGACTTCAATTGGCACCGAAAAGTTCGGTTAATTTCGGCGCGGCGGGGATTGCCTACCTATTTTTACGCAAGGCATTAGTGAATTCAAGCGCCGAAACACTCGCCCTGGCAGATGTCTGGAGTGACCGGGCAGCAAGTTATATTCACGATCCTGAAAATGGTTTCTATTCAAAAGACATGGACCTCACTCCGTCTATTGTCGGACTTTCCTCCATATATCACACGCCGAGCGGGGTGGATCTGGTGCAGGCACTGGTAAGTCAGGCATCGGGGGACTATGGCAGTTACTATAATGCTGTCCGCAATTTTTTAATGCATGCCTCGCATCCCTGTGAAAATCTGGACCTTACGCTGGGCAAATCGGCCGCGCTGATTGGCGGTTCGCTTATCTTGGAAAGTATGCCCTCGTATGACAAATTCGTTAAGAATGATCTGCTCGCATTTGGGAAAGGTGTGATGGAAGAAATCTGGTCGATGGTCGATACATACGCAGCCATCAGCGAAAAAAACCCGATCAATTACCGGGGAATTGCACACGGCTGGGCGGGAATTTTATATGCTACTTTGAAATGGTGTAAGGTTTCCGGACAAAATTTACCTGTCAATTTCTTCGAAAGAGTTGAGCAGCTGATCAAGCTTGGCATTGAAGAAGATGGAATCTTACGCTGGGAAATCTCAAATACCGAACCGGCTTCATGGACAGGCTGGTGCCACGGATCGGCAGGATACACGTTTCTATGGACATCCTTATTCCATTTTACATCCGATGAACATTACCTTGATCTCGCGAAAAAATCGGTTGGCCACTTTTTGAATGCCGCCACTGCCGGCATGAACGGCAGCTTGTGTTGCGGCAGATCAGGCGAATGTTATGCACTTTTGAGTGTTTATAATGCTACCAAAGACGATTTTTACCTGACCGCGGCGAAACGGATAGCTAAACAAATGCTGCCACACATTTATTCCGGTCAGATGAAAAACCACAGCCTTTATAAAGGAAACATTGGCGCAGCGGTTTTGTTCGAAGAGCTTAACCGTCCGGAGTTCGCCCGGATGCCATTATTTGAATAAAAAACAATCAGCTGGCTTTATCTTAAAGCATGCCACTCCCGTCCTACCGGACTTTTGAAAACGCTTCGCCACAAGTGAGCCGTAGGAGCAAAACATTTGAGCCATGCAAGCAACTTCCACTCCGATGGGAAGGTTGATCTTTGCATTATGAAAAACATCAAAAAAATTCAGCTGGGTCAAAATGGCCCGTTCGTGTCCAAACTTGGTTTGGGCTGTATGCGTATGTCGTCTGTCTGGGGCAGTTCTACACCTGACGAAGCAGAGAGCATCGCGACGATCCATGAAGCATTGGATCATGGCATTAACTTTTTAAACACCGGAGACTTTTATGGTGCCGGTCATAATGAAATGTTGATAGGCAAAGCCATTAAGGGAAGGCGCGACGATGCGTTCATCAGTGTAAAATTTGGCGCTATCTTTCACAACGGTCAATGGCTGGGATTGGACCTGCGCCCTATCGCGATCAAAAACTTCATAAACTACTCTTTGACGCGTTTGGGCATTGAGACCATTGATCTGTACCAGCCCAGCCGAATGGATGGCAGCGTACCCGTGGAGGACATTATCGGAACGGTCGCTGACCTGATCAAAGAAGGCAAAGTGCGCTACATTGGCGTATCCGAAATTACGGCTGACCAACTGCGTAAAGCCAACAGCATTCACGCCATTAGCGCGTTAGAGATTGGTTATTCACTGGCCGACCGTCAGATAGAAAGCGATCTGCTGCCAACAGCAAAGGAATTGGGCATGGGTGTAGTGGCTTTCGCTAATACGGCGGAGGGGTTACTAACCGGTGAATTGAAAGCGCCGCTTGCAGAAAATGATCACCGGAACCATTTTTCCCGCTTCCAAGGCGACAACCTGATTAGTAACCTGGAAAAAGTAGAAGTTTTAAAGCAACTTGCCAACCATAAGGGTTGTACGCCAACACAGGCTGCGATCGCTTGGGTGAATGCGCAGGGCGAGCACATTATGCCTTTGGTGAGCATGAGCCGCAGGTCGCGTTTGCCCGAAAATATAGCAGCCATGGATATTGTGTTTACTCCGGAAGAATTGAACACCTTAAACACTACTTTTGCAAAAGGTGCGATCCTTGGCGGCACTTACTTACAACGCTAAATGACCAGTCCAGCAGAAATCCTTCCCGGTGTGATCTTTTATTCTTACCTCTCTGCTGAGCGGAAAGAGAAAGTCTGTTTTTGGAACCATCATACATTGGTATTGCAGGTTTCGGGACAATTTACCCTGGAAACCTCCTCACAAAAAATTTCAATGACGGGAGGGGAAATGCTGCTGGTCGGCAGAAACCAGCTGGGCACACTTACCAAGACTCCGGGGCCCGCAGGCTCCCCGTCTGCTCATTATGAAACGGTTGTAATATCCCTGCAGGAAGACCTGTTGCGCAGGATTGTGCTGGAAGAAAAGCTTGAATCGGACCAGAAATACATCGGCCCGCCCAATCTTCTGATTCCATCCAACGAATTCCTGCAGGGATATTTTCAATCGATCATTCCCTACGCCCGAAGTTCGGGAGCGGCCATGACGGACGAAATGGGCATCCTGAAAGTGAAGGAAGGTGTTAAATTATTGTTGCTTGCCGTGCCCGGACTCCGCAATTTTTTGTTCGACTTTTCACAACCTTATAAGATCGACCTGGAAAGGTTCATGCTTAGTAATTTTCATTTCAATGTCCCCATTGAAAAATTTGCGAAGCTTACCGGCCGCAGTCTGGCAGCCTTCAAACGCGATTTTCTGAAAACCTTCGGTGTTCCACCGCGGCAATGGCTGCAAGACAAACGACTAACCGAAGCAAAACACCTCATCGAAACCAAACATGAAAAACCCTCAGCCATTTATCTCGACCTGGGCTTTGAAAGCCTGTCACATTTTTCACATTCCTTCAAAAAGAAATTTGGCGTAACACCTAACGCACTGAAATGCTCAATTACATGATGCACTCAAAATTGCGGCAACACATTGAAAGACTAGTGCCTTTAACGGACGCCGAATATGCATTCGTTGAGAAGCATTTCGTTTTCAGGAAGTTCAAAAAACATCAGTTTATGGTGCAGCGGGGAGAGCCGGTGCCCTATAACTATTTTCTGCTGTCGGGCCTGACAAAGCTGGTTTACACGGACGAGGAGACCGAAAAACAATACATTTTAGCCTTCGCAATGGAGGATTGGTGGGACAACGACTTTGAGGCTTACTACACCCGCACGAAGGCGACACTTTCTATGGAATGCCTCGAAGATACCGAAGCGCTATGCTTGTCGCTGGACGATTTTAATGCATTACGCGCCGGGCTGCCCAAAATCGAGCATTTCTTTCTGGAAAAAGTAATGGCTGGCTTTCTAGCGGGCCAGCGCCGCATTCTTTCTCTCATGACATCCAGCGCCCAGGAACGCTATAAGCAGTTCGCCGGACAGCATCCTTCGCTGCTGCAACGCCTGCCCAAGACGCAACTCGCTGCATATCTGGGTGTTTCCCGCGAAACCCTTAGCAGGCTGGACTTTTAGTGTGATCTACCGCACACCAAAGTCGTGAGGCAGGTCACGGGACGGTTTTCGATGCGATCGCTAAGTTTGCATTGGAAATCAAATAAGTCTAAAAATGGAAAAAAGTATCATCAACCCCTGGAAATGGCAGGACGATCGCTCCTACAATCAGGGCGTGGAAGTGAAGCATATTGAAAGCACATTGTACTGTGCCGGTCAGGCGGCCGTGCATCCCGACGGCACATCAAGCGACGCGGACATGCGCACCCAGCTGCTCCTGGCCATGCATAATCTGGAGCAGGTCGTCAGTAAGGCCGGATACGAACTCAAAAACATCGCCCGTCTGAATATTTACACGACCAACCACCCGGAATTTTTCTCGGTCTTCGACACATTCACCGATTGGGTCGCCAAAAACGAAATAAAGCAAGTTTCGACAGTTGTTGAGGTAAAAACACTTTATGAAACGCTATGTGTGGAACTGGAAGCGACGCTTGTGAAGTAGGGCACCGGTTATCGTATTAATAAGTCAGGGGTAACCAGCATTGTGCCGGTTGCCCCTTTTCTTCTTCCCCGGGCAAGGCCCCCCTTCTTTCTTTGCTCCGATATAGTTTTGTTTTGCTAAAATTTGAAAAAATATAACGATATCAAGCTTACGTCAACTATAATGAAATTTTAACGCTGCTGATTTGTTGCGAATATTTGAATTTCATAATTTCAGCAAATGATATTAAGTGAGAGCGTAGAACATTTCTATCAGACCCACCCGGCGGCCAGAGGACTTAAAGGACCCGACAAATCCACCGGGGATGAGGGGCATTTTAATGTATTTTCCCGTGTGTTCTGTAATAAGTATACCTCCTATGCGAGAAGAGATTTTTACAAGATTTCACTGATCCTTGGAAAAGGGAGGATTTCTTATGGAGACCAGCAGATCGAGGTCAACCGAAATGCACTGGTTTTTTTTAATCGCAATGTACCTTATTCCTGGCAAGCCACCTCAGAAGACCAGTCCGGATACTTTTGCCTCTTCACTGACCATTTCCTGAGCACAATGACCCGCTCGATGACAGTCAATGATTGTCCTATCCTGCGGACAGACGGCATTCCGGTGTATTTTATAGATCCGGCGCAGGAGCAATATCTGCTAGGTGTGTTCAACAAGATGCAGGCTGATATTGAATCGAATTACGTGCATAAGTATGATCTGATGCGCAACTATGTGAATGTGATCGCGCATGAAGCGATGAAAATGCAGCCTTCGGAAATGCAGGACCTTCATGCGAACGGGTCGGCGCGGCTTTCGTCCCAGTTTCAGGAACTTCTGGAAAGGCAATTCCCAATCGAATCGCCTGAGCATAAGCTTAAACTGAAAACGGCCAAAGACTTTGCCGCAAGGCTTGGCGTCCACGTAAATCACCTCAACCGTACATTAAAAGAGAATACGGGTAAAACCACTACAGAGCACATTATCGACCGGATATTATCGCAGTCAAAGATCATGCTGAGGCACTCGAACTGGAGTGTTGCAGAAATTGCATTTTGCCTGGGATTTGAATATCCGGCCTATTTCAACAACCTCTTTAAGAAACAGACAGGTGTAACGCCCAAGTCTTACCGGACACATGTCAGGTAACTATGTTTGAATTTTATAAGATATTGTTTGAAAGCAGTAAAGATTACACGCGGTTACTTCCATACATTTGCATCAAAATCTGACAGCCACATATGTCGATCCGTCCTACCCGCTCCATATTTTTATTAGTAAACCTCCTTTTTATAAGTCTTGGACTTAACGCGCAGGTTTTAACATTGAATAACGCAGTTGAAACCGCGCTTACCAACTACGCCAGCATCAAGGCAAAAAACAATTACCTCAATGCCTCGAAAGCAACGGTGCAGCAAAGCAAAAAAGAGTATCTGCCCAACTTCAACTTATCTGCCCAGCAGGATTACGGAACTGTAAACGGCCAGAACGGCCCGCTTTATGGTCTCGGACTTTCAGTTGCCTCGTCGGGTCTGCCACTTCCGAAGCAAAACTGGAATGCTGCATTTGGCGCACTTTATCTGACGAATGTAAACTGGGATTTCTTTGCATTTGGCCGTGCTCGCGAACGCATCAATGTTTCCCAGTCCATTGTTACGCGTGACGAAAGTGACCTTGCACAAGAGCAATTTCAACACAGCATCCGGGTCGCGGCGGCTTACCTGAATTTACTTGCAGCCCAGCGACTGACCCAGTCCTGGCAAAACAATCTAGAACGGGCTAACGGGCTCAAAAATGTGGTGGTTACCAGAGCAAAAAACGGCCTGATTCCCGGCGTTGACTCTTCTCTGGCCAATGCAGAGGTTTCCAATGCGAAGATCAGCATTACGCAGGCCAGGGATTTCGAGCAGGAGCAGGCCAACACGCTTGCCCGGTTAATGGGCGTCACGGATCAGCAATTTGTACTGGACACCATGTTCATTACAAAAATGCCGCGGTCGTTATCCGACTCGGTTTATAAAACTGAAAGCCATCCTTTGCTGCAATATTATGCCAACCGCATTGCCGTCAGTAATCAGCAGGCCAAATATTTTCAGACGCTGGGAATGCCCACATTTACCGCATTTGGAGTCTTTCAAGGTCGTGGAGCCGGTTTTTCGTCTTCTTATGCTACCGATCAGCACGCTTACACGCAAAATTATTTCGAGGGCATCAAGCCGGTCCGGGCCAATTACCTGATCGGAATCGGCGCCACCTGGAATATGACAGGAATCCTAAGAACCAGGCAGCAGGTTTTAGCCCAGAATTTTATATCCAATGCATTAAAAGAAGAATATAATCTGGCCGACCAACAGATCAAGAACCAGCTTCTTTTATCTGAAAATAAGATCAGGAACGCGACTTTGAATTTCCAGGAGGCCCCTGTACAGGTTAAATCTGCGTCGGACGCTTATCTGCAAAAAAGTGTTTTATATAAAAATGGCCTGAGCAACATCGTGGACGTTACACAGTCCCTTTACATCCTGACACGCGCGGAAACCAACCGCGACATTGCATTAAGCAACTTATGGCAGGCATTATTGCTTAAAGCTGCCGCTGCGGGCGATTTTAACATTTTTATGAATCAATGATTTTTTGAATTGGTCAACCCCAACCAACCCGACCACTAAATATGGATTTAATACGTTTCGCATTACGTAAGCCGATTACCATCATGGTTTTAGTGGCCGGCTTATTTTTCTTTGGTATCAATGCAGTCCGGACGATCAAGGTGGACATTTTCCCAAAACTCGATCTGCCGGTTATGTACATTGCCCACCCGTTTGGCGGCTATACGCCGACACAGATGGAGACTTTTTTTGCCAAACAATACATTAATATCCTGCTGTATGTCAATGGCATCAAGTCCATTGAAACTAAAAATATCCAGGGGCTGACATTGATGAAAATCAATTTCTATCCCGGCACAAACATGGCGCAGGCCTCAGCCGAGCTTAGTTCGTTCACAAACCGGGCGCAGGCCATTTTTCCTCCGGGCTCCAACCCACCCTTCATTATCCGTTTCGACGCCTCCACATTACCGGTTGGGCAGCTTGTGATCAGCAGTGAAAAACGGAGTAACAATGAGTTGCTGGATATGGCAAACGTTTACGTCAGATCTACGTTTACGTCTATTCCCGGTCTGGTTTCAGCTCCGCCTTTTGGTGGTAACATCCGTACAATTGTGATCAAGGCCGATCCTGAGTTGATGCGCTCGCATAACATTTCTGCCGACCAACTGGTTGAAGCCTTGCGTGTTAACAATCAGACCGCTCCCTCGGGTAACGTCAGAATCGGGGATAAAAACTTCATTACCCCTACCAATACGACGGTTCGCAATATCAAGGATTTTGAAACCATTCCTTTGTTCAAAGGCTCCGTTCAAAATCTTTATCTGCGCGATGTGGCGACGGTGGAAGATGGCGCAGATATTACGGCTGGTTACGGTTTGGTGAACGGAAAAAGGAGCGTGTATCTGAGTATTGCCAAAAGCGCAGACGCTTCCACCTGGGAAGTTGTACAAAACTTAAAAAAGGCGATGCCGCGCATTCAGAGCACATTACCGGAAGATGTGAAGATCAGTTACGAATTCGACCAGTCTTCCTATGTAATGAATTCCGTGATGAGTTTGCTGACAGAGGGAGCCATCGGCGCGATCCTGACAGGCTTGATGGTGTTATTATTCTTGGGTGATGCGAGAGGCGCATTGATCGTGATCCTGACCATTCCAACCTCCATTATATCGGGAGTTTTGTTCCTGAGCCTTTTCGGACAAACGATCAACATTATGACGCTGAGTGGGTTGGCGTTAGCGATTGGGATTTTGGTCGATGAAAGTACGGTTACCATTGAAAATATTCACCAGCATTTTGATATGGGTAAACCAAAGGCGCTCGCCATATGGGATGCCTGTCAGGAAATTGCATTTCCCAAGTTGTTGATCCTGTTTTGTATCCTTGCCGTATTTGCGCCTGCATTCACGATGGGCGGCATTCCCGGGTCACTTTTCCTGCCGCTCGCATTGGCAATCGGTTTTAGTATGATCGTTTCCTACTTCCTGGCGCAGACTTTTGTGCCGGTGATGGCGAACTGGATCATGAAAGTGAAGCATCACAAAAAAGCCGACGGTTCGGATATGAGCGATGCCGAAGAGTTTGCAGCATCAGGCATAAGCAGAGACAAGGATGCACAAAAAGAAAACCTGATCCATCGTGCCGATACAGATAACGACGGTAAAGTGAAAGGTTTTGAGCGTGTCAGAGTAAGATTTATGCGATTTATTGCGCGCACCCTTCCCTACCGCGTGCCTATTGTGATCGCCTATCTGGTTATTACTACTGTCTTAGCCGGTTTCATGCTCAATTCAATCGGAAAAGATGTTTTGCCCAAAGTGAATGGCAAACAGTTTCAGGTCCGGTTGAGAGCTCCGGAAGGAACGCGGATTGAGAGAACGGAAGAAAAGACGCTGAAAACCATTCAAGCCATCAAAGACATTGTCGGACCGGAAAATGTGGCTGTTACCTCCGCCTACGTTGGTCAGCACCCTGCCTTATTTTCGATCAGCCCCATTTATTTGTGGATGGCAGGGCCGCAGGAAGCCGTTTTACAGGTTGGGCTACACGAAGACTTTGATATAAATCTGGAAGAATTGAAAGAAAAAATCAGGCAGCGCGTGAAAGAAACGCAGCCCGACGTCGCCCTTTCTTTTGAGCCAATGGAATTAACGGACAAAATTCTGAGCCAGGGATCGTCCACGCCTATTGAAGTCAGGATGTCGGGGCGGGACAAAAAAGTGAATGAGCAATATGCGAAAAAAGTGATCGCGGAGTTGAAAAAGATCAGTTACCTGCGTGACGTACAACTGGGTCAGTCCAATAAATATCCGGCTATCAATATCGAAGTAGACCGTACCCGCGCGGCACAGCTGGGTGTCGATATGAGCGACGTTTCGCGGTCATTGATCGCATCGACTTCTTCTTCACGATATACCGAAAAAAATATCTGGGTGGACGAAAAAGGTGGATTCAGCTATAATGTGCAGGTTCAGATACCCGAAAGCAAAATGAACAGCATCAATGATATGGGCGAAATTCCACTATTGCGCAATTCGAACCGCCCCGTGCTCGGCGACATTGCGACCATTACGCCGGATACGACTTACGGAGAAAATGATAACCTTGGTTCGATGCCCGTTCTTTCGGTAACTGCAAATTTGAACAACATTGACCTGGGTGTGGCGAAAGCGGATGTTGAGCAGGCAGTTGCCTCCCTGGGTGAGCTGCCACGCGGGCTTTCTGTCGAACTGGTGGGTATGAGCCAAACGCTGACAGACACGCTGGACAGTTTGCAAAACGGCTTGATCGTCGCGATTGTGGTGATATTTTTAATGCTTGCCGCTAATTTCCAGTCATTCAAAGTTTCGGCCATCGTCCTTGCAACAGTCCCGGCAGTTGTGCTCGGTTCGCTGACATTGCTGATAATCACTGGTTCAACATTGAACCTTCAATCTTATATGGGCATTATCATGTCGGTTGGCGTATCTATTTCAAATGCCGTTCTGCTGATTACCAATGCCGAGCAGCTGAGGAAACACAGTGGCGATGCGATTGCCGCTGCCCAGGAATCTGCCGGTTTGCGCCTGCGGCCAATCGTAATGACAGCCGTGGCGATGGTGGTGGGTATGGTGCCGATGGCGAGCGGACTTGGTGAGGCAGGTGACCAGTCGTCACCACTTGGCCGCGCGGTGATCGGCGGACTGATCGCCTCCACTTTTGCGGCGTTGTTTATTTTGCCGCTTTTGTTTGCATGGGGGCAAGGTAAGAGCACGACGCAAAGTGTTTCCCTTGATCCTGAGGATGAAGAAAGCAAGTTTTATGTTCCAATGACCAAATAACTCCTATTTTGAACCCGTCTTAAAATGAAAAATATACGTCATATCACCACCATATTAATGCTCGCGGCCACCACTGGCTTGTTGCAGAGCTGCGGATCTTCCAAAGCCGAGGAAGAGGAAGAAAAAAAGAAAGTGCCCGTTGAAGCGGCTGCCGTAGAGACATTTGTTCTTGAAAAAAAGCCGTTATCATCGAGCCTGCATATTCCTGGCGAACTGGTTGCTTTTCAGCAGGTTGACCTGTACGCCAAGGTCAGCAGCTTTGTCCGCAAGCTGCATGTGGATGTCGGTAGCGAGGTGAGCCAGGGACAATTGCTGGCGTCGATGGAAGCGCCCGAACTGACCGCACAGCTTTCGACGAGCCAGTCGCGTCTGCAATCTCAGGAGGCCATTTATGAAAATAGTAAAGCGGCCTACGAACGTCTACTGGAAACCAGCAAAACACCCGGAACTGTTTCCCGGAATGATCTGGATGCTGCATTGGCCAAACAAAAATCCGATCTCGCGCAGTTAGATGCGGCCAGATCCGCGATTCGTGAAATTTCTGACACCCGCAATTACCTTGAAATCCGGGCACCTTTCAGCGGCGTCATTACTGCACGCAACGTAAGCGCCGGTGCGTATGTAGGGCCAACGGGAAAAGGTTCTGAATTTCCGCTTTTCACATTGGTCGAGCAGCGAAAATTGAGGTTGGTCGTGAGTGTGCCTGAGGCTTATACGAGCTATCTGAAAAACCAGAGCGAGGTTACCTTCAAAGTAAAATCTTATCCAAACCAAAATTTCACGGCCAAAGTAAGCCGTCTCGCCGGTGCGCTCGATAACCGGCTAAGATCCCAACGGACAGAAATGGACGTGGTTAACAATGATAGAAAACTTTTACCTGGTATGATCACGGAAGTTTCTATTCCGTTGGCCGGCAATGTGAATTCTTTTGCGGTTCCAAGGTCGTCCGTCCTCAATTCGACTCAGGGATCGTATTTAATTAAAGTTGCTGACAAAAAGGCGGTCTGGGTGCCCATCAAAACGGGGACAAGTACAGACACGCAGACCGAAGTTTTCGGAGACGTCAAAGAAGGAGACGCCATTGTAAAAGTGGCAAACGAGGAGATCAGGGACAACGCAGCGATCGCGAACCAGAAGATGGTTAATGCAGGTAATTAGAATTAAAAGATCCTTGCAAATCGGTGATTTACAAGGATTTTATCGGCAAGGCGCCTTACTTGGTTAATAACCCGGATTTTGTTCTAAAACGGCACTTTTGTTGATCTCGTCCTGTGGAATAGGAAGTAGATAGGTGTTCGCCGGTAAAGCAAATTGAATAACCGGCGAGAACGAATATGTTTTCTTGCCAGCTGCCAGTTCAACATTCATTTTTAACAATGATGTATTTGCAGGAACCGTCAGTTTCCACCTTCTCATGTCAAAAAAGCGGTGTTCTTCGAGATACAGTTCTACTCTGCGCTCATTCTGGATTCGCGCCAAAAGCTTAACACCACTGTCTTTCACCGCTGGCATTTTCACACTCTCACGTGCCCTTACTTGATTTATGTATTCCCGGGCGCCAGCCTCATCTCCCAAATTATAAAGTGCTTCGGCATAATTTAGCAGGATCTCGGCATAGCGTGCATATGGCCAGTTTGGGCTCGATGAATTCGTAGCTCCGGGACCGTTGATGGATTCGTTTACAAACTTTTTGGTATAATAACCCGTATAACTTGCATTCCAGCCCTCATTTCCCTGATTAGAATCCATTCCTTTCGGTAAAAAGACTTCGATTTGCCGTCCTTTCCAGGGCGCACCGTCGTATAAAATGGTATCATAAAAACGCGGATCACGGTTTTCCCAGAACTTTTCGAGCTTATAACTCGGGTCGTCTTTGGGCAGCAGGCCATTTTTGGTTTCGTAGGTTTCGGCTTGCTGATGTGTGGGCACGGTTACTGCGTGTCCGCCGCTGCCATTTGGAAAAAAATATCGTTCAATGGTTTCCTGCCTAAGCACATCATTATTCATCACTTTTTCCCAAATCATTTCACTGTTGAAAGGAACCGTGAAAACCTTGCTATACTCGGGATAAAGCGAGTATAGTTTGAGATCGATAACCGCTTTGGCGGCATCTGCCGCAGCTTGCCATTTGGCCTTATCATTTGAAGTATTGTGCAAAGGGCTGGCAGCGTAAAGCAACGCCCTGGATTTGATGGCGAGGCATGCCCCTTTTGTAATCCGTCCCTTGTTTGCTACATCATGTGTCAAAGGAAGCAATGCTGCGGCTTCGTCCAGTTCCTTCACCACATAAGCAGTGATTTCATCATAAGAACTTTTTTCAATACTGAATTCATCTTCCAGGCCAAAAACGTTTTCAACCAACGGAACGCCGCCGAAAAATGCTGCCAGTCTGAAATAGGAAAATGCCCGCAGGAATTTCATTTCGCCGGTCATGCGGTTAACACGCTTCTCGTCGGCTGCTTTCAGGAGGTCCAGATTTGCGCCTTGCAGCTTCTCAAAAAAAATGTTGCTCTTTGTAATAATGGCGTAGTAATGCCCCCAGGCCCAGTTTAAATGACCGAGATTGGAGGGTGTTATCTGTCCGCGTTGTATCAGGTGTGCACCATCCCGCTCGCGTGCAAACGATTCGTCGGAGGTAACGCTCAGAGAACTGTGGTTGGGCCAACCGGTGCGCATGGTTGCGTAGGTCTCATTTACAAATGCTTCCACCAGTGGCACATCATTCCAAACCACGAGTTCGGAAACCGCATTAAGCGGTTCTTTTTCCAGAAAATCGTTGCAGGAAGACAATATGGCAAGCAATGTGCCAGCCAACACATGAACCGGTCTGAAATTAAATATGCTTTTCATATCCGTAAATTTTATAATGTAATGTTAAAACCAGCATTGAAAATTTTATTCTGGGGATAAAATGATCCGCGATCCGCATCTCCCTCAGGATCAAACCATTTCAATTTGTCCAGCGTGAGAATGTTGAATCCGTTCACATAAAGCCTTGCTCCGCTGATGCCTATTCTTTTCAAAAATCCCGATGGCAATGCATAACCGACCTCAACATTCTTCAAGCGAAGAAAAGAAGCGTCTTTTAACCAGAATTCGGAAGTCTGCGCACTTACCTGAGCTGCGTCGTAGGTCAGATTTGGATATTTGGAGTTTGGATTGTCGGCCGTTGGGCGGTTATCGGCCATTTCCTGCATTACATTGCCAAACAGTCCCTGTGGAAACCAGTAATAGCGCCATGCATTGCTTTGTCCCTGCAAAAGAATGCCCAGGTCTAAATTCTTATAGCCGACAGCGATCTGCGTACCGAAAATGATCTCCGGCGTATTGGATTTATCGAGACGGATCTGGTCAAGATTGTTAATTTTCCCATCATTGTTTACATCCTTATATTGCAGGTCATTAATGATCGTATTTGGCACATGCGGCGAACCGTCAATGGCTTCCTGCGTTCTGTAAATGCCTAGTGGGATCAGATAAAGGCCACTATTGATATTGTGTCCGGTTCGTCGCTGCCATTCAGGGACATTCTCAGGCTCATCAATGTCGATGACTTTATTGCGCGCAAAGGACATGTTGGGACGGATGCTGTAATTGAAATTCCCGATTGCTTTGCGGTGTGACAATTCAATTTCGAAACCTTTGTTTTCGACAATTCCGATGTTTTCGAGAGGCAATTTCAATCCGGTATAAATGGGAATGGAAGCATCACGGGCTGTTAGAATATTGCTTCTCCTGGTTTTAAAAACATCAAGTGTAATGCCTAATACTCCATCCCAGAATTCAGCATTTAAACCGATGTTTGTAGTCTTGGCAACTTCCCAGGTGATGTTCGGATTGGGCGCCACATTTTGGCTCAAACCTTTGTTCAAGACTTTTCCATCTCCCAAAAAATAGCCGTTCGTAAAGCTGTAAGTAGACAAATACTGAAATGGATCGATGGCATCGTTACCCATTTTACCCCACGAGAAGCGGAACTTTAAGAAATTCATGAAGTCATTTTTCAGGAAACTTTCATTGGAAGCCACCCAGCCGACTGAAATACCCGGAAAAAGGCCCCAACGCTTGTCTTTTGGAAAAGCTGACGAACCGTCGTAACGGACATTTAGATCTACCAGATATTTCCCTTTAAAATCATAATTAATCCTACCGAAGAAATTCTTTCGTGTAAATTCATTCGCACTCCCATCCGTCACCTGATTTGCTTCGCCACCCGCATAAAGCTGGTCAATGGCCGTGGAAATGTAGTTCCTTCGCTGCGCAGAAAAATAATTAGTCCGGTTATCTGCCAATTCCATGGCCACAAAGGAGTTGAATTTGTGGTTATTAAAGGTTTTGACATATTTCAATTTCACGTGACCAATGAGGCTGGACTTGTAATTAAAGCGTTCTGTAAGTTGCGGCTGGCTGTAAAAACGTGCGGCATTGGCCGTGTAAGTATTGTTTGTAGCATTATAGCTGTAAACCGAATAGGGTTTATTGAATTCCTTAATCTGCTCACTGTTCTTATCAAATGCCACAAAACCGTCCAGCCCCAACCCATCCACTTGCGGAATGTTCAGGTCAAAGGAAAGCCTGGTTTGGTAAATGTCGGTTTTGCTTTTTCTGTAACCGGCTTTATCCGAGGCCATCACAATCGGGTTATCACCTCTTTCTACACCGTCGCCGGGCAGGCCGTTCGGGTAAAAATCGACCAGGTAAGGATAGTTACGCCACATTGATTTTACAATGTCCGCTGCAACAATGCCGGGAAAGGTCCTGTTTTGCTCCTGGAAGGATAAATCGAGCGCAATTTTCAAGTTTTTAGTGATCGAAGCATCAATGTTCGAACGGCCGCCGAGCACATTGTAATTATTGATCCCATTCTTGAAAATCCCTTCTTGATTGGCATAATTGCCTGATACAAAATATTTCACCACGTCCGTCCCTCCGCGTACGGAAAGGCTGTGACGGCTTTGAGTACTCACATTTTTCAAGGTGGCTTTGGCCCAATCCGTGTTCGGATAATTCAACGGGTCAGAACCATCGCGAAATTTCTGGATCTGGTCGTCTGTATATCTTGGTGCTTGTCCCTGTGCCTGCAACTGGTCGTTTTGGAATCGGGCAAGCGTCTCAGAATCAGCATAATCGGGAATGCGTGTAGGCGTTGTAAACCCCTGATTAAAGCTGTAACTGATTGATGGCTTGCCTGACGCCCCTCTTTTTGTGGTGATAATAATGACTCCATTTGCTGCCCGCGCGCCATAAATGGAAGCCGAAGCATCTTTCAAAATGGAGATACTTTCCACATCCCTTGGATCGATCTGGTCAAAACCTTCACGACCCGGAACACCGTCAATCACGATCAGGGGAGCAGTGGATCCCAACGTGCTTTTCCCCCTTATCAACAGCTGCGCTACGTCGCTTCCCGGTTCACCGGAGCGGTTAAGTGCTTGCAAACCAGGCAAGCGCCCCGCAAAAGAATTGGAAAGGCTTACAGCAGGTGTTTGTTCCAACGTCTTGCCTTGTACCGTCACGATCGACCCGGTCACCGTTTTCTTTTCCTGTGCACCATAACCCACCACGACCACCTCACCAAGCGCCTTGACATCGTCTTTCAATTCAAGATCCAATGTGGATTTACCCACCACGCTAACACTTTCACTCAGAAAACCCACATAGCTGAACACCAGGATAGCGTCCTCGGCAACTTTAATGGAATATTGCCCGCTGCTGTTGGTAATAGCGGCGTTATTGGTCCCTTTTTCCAGCACATTAACACCCGGCAAGCCACCGTCGAGTGACGTTACCCTTCCGTTAACCGTTTTGGTTTGCGCATTGGCAAATCCTGTTAAGCAGATCTGCAAGAAAAGGCCTATTAGCAAATAAATGCCGCCTTTCCCGGCTAGTGCAATCAAATCATCGTAACACTTTTGCATAGTTAGCTTAGTTTAGAAATAATTTTTCACGATATAATGCAAATTAAATTTGGCAACAAAAATCCCGTCATACACTTTTCGTCCTGGCGGAGAAAAGTGTATGCAAAGGCAAAGCAGAATGTCCGGTAAGGAACTTTTAGTAAAAAATATTAGTCTTTCAGAACCTGTAAATAGTCCTGGTACGCGCCTTCGACGTCGGTTTTTTCACCTTTTGGTTTGCAATAGATCAGTACACCATAACCTAGCTCAAACTTTTCGCCCTTTTTTACAACGATTGCGCTTTTCTCACCCTGTTTCATGGCTTCCCTGCCGAAAGCATTGGCGGCCATTAAGCCATAGTCCCGCGTGTGGAACCAGCTCGGCCGGAAATTTCCGGGATCCGGCATAATGGTTACACCCACAGTGTTATCATCAATAATTCCACTGTAATCAACCCATTTAGAAGCCTTTCCCCAGGTCCCCTCCCCTTCTTTCAAGCCTTCTGCATTGGTCAGATGTCCTTTTCCGTACTGGACGGTAAACTTCGTATTGACACGCACACCAAGTCCCATTTCTTCCTGGTCACCAAAGGCAAGGTCTGCGGCATCGGATGAAAATGTACTGTTGGTGAGCAGCAATGTTCCCGAGGGCCTGATCAGTATAGTATATTTCACCAGTTCTGCCAGAACCCGATCCTTTCCATCCGCCGTCATGTAGTAGTTTCTGACAGTAAATGAACCTGATCCCGGGCCTCCTTTGGGTTGCTCCACAAACATTTCGTGCTCAACTTTTGATTTCAAACGCCAGTAATCGTTGCCATTAATGTCGCCAAAACTGAGCCAAATTCCCGGGTGAAATGTAGCATGATCCTTCGGATCACCTTCCTTGGGCGGATAATTGCGGGTAACCTGCACGCCACAGGACGATTTAACATGTGCAAAATAAGGCCGGCTGATTTTTGGATCTTCGTAAACATAGCTGGCAAACGGCTTTCCACCGATGGAGATCGTCAGGTCGCCCGGTTTTTGCTCAAATGCAACTACCGGCTGGCTGGAAGTCTTCTTTACTTTTTGTGCAATCGCATTGTTGCTGACAAACAGCATTGTGCAGGTTAATATGCTCAATAGGCTTGTCAATTGTTTGATAACGACGGTTAAGGTTTGATTTTTATTCATCATTCGGCGGTTTAAATTTAGTTATAGCAAAATTGGAGGTTAACCTTTCCAGGGAAGTTCATATCCTTTTCTGTAATCACGGCCTAATAGCGCATTAGCCTTCGCATCAAATCCGGGTGACTTTATGGTGACTTTCAGAGGGTCATATTCCAGTGAAGAAGCACCTATGCGCGTAGCAATGTTGGCCAAAAGCGCCATATTGGTCGCAATAGCGCCTTTTTCAATGGGTGAATGCAGTTTTGACGGATTATTTGCTCTCACTGCAGTCAGGAAATTGGGCATAATAGCCTCTACAACATCAGGCGACTCGATCTTGATCTGTTCCTTCCCTTTTGTAACAACCACTCCTGCGCGACCGAACTCCATTTTTCCATCCGTGCCGTAAGCTACATTGCCATTATCATGGCCTTCCAGGTTATACGGGGTCCAGAGGCGCATTTCCCATATAATCTGTGTGTCGTCGTATTCAAATATTGTAGTTTGCGTGTCCGGCGTCTCGTGGTCATCGTCATAGAAATACTGGCCTCCCGAGGACACGATCCGCTTTGGATAGCGGTCGCCGAGTGCCCACACAGCCACGTCTATCTGATGGACTCCATCATTAGCGGCGTCGCCATTACCATATTCCCAAAACCAACGCCAGTTATAATGCCAGCGATTTTTGGTAAACGGCACCTTGGGGGCTGCCCCAAGCCAAAGATCATAATCCACGCCCTCGGGAACCGGCTCCGCCTGCGCACGTCCGATCGCCTCACGGTGCTGGTGATCAATGGCCTTGATGGTGTGCACTTTACCAATAATGCCGTTTTGAAGCTGTTTCATTCCTTCCATATGCGCCCCGTTACTGCGGCGTTGCGTGCCATGCTGGACGCACTTATTAAAATGTTTGGACGCTTTCACGAGCAAATTCGTCTCCTTAATGTTATGGCTGCACGGCTTTTCAACGTAAACATGCTTTCCGGCCATCAACGCCCACAAAGCAATAGGCGTATGCCAGTGGTCCGGCGAGGCAATAGACACCGAATCAATCGATTTGTCTTTCAACAACTCCCTGAAATCGCCGTATTTCTCGATCTTATCCGCATTGGGCAAATCTTTGAGCGCTTTGGCAAGTTGCTGCGGGTCCACATCGCATAGCGCAACAAGATCGCATCCTTTGGTATTCGCAAAAGTTTTAACATGGTTCCGGCCCATGCTGCCCGTGCCGATGATCGCATGCCTGATCTGGTCGCTGGGCGGTGTCTGCGCCCATGCACTCTTAGCTATATACGGCGCTGCGATCACGCCAATTCCCGCGGACTTAATAAAAGTACGGCGGCTTAGCTCCGGGAGCGTTGTCTTGTCTGCGTTGTTCTTCATTGAATAGGATTTAGCATGGATAATTATTGGATGTTTCATTTCACCTGATGGTCCACCGGATATTCCCAGATCGAATCTGGCCAGACATAACTTCCTGGTTTCAATGTGAGGAAAATGTTTTTCTGCCCCTCGATCCGCATTCTGATCGATCCCGGCCCGAATTCGTGGGTCGGAAAAAAACGCGTATAGTTTAATCTTTGAATGATAGAAAATGATGTGGAACCGCCTTCAATGATGAGCTCGTGCACTTTTGTCCGCCCCAGCACATTTTCAACCACATCCGCAATTGCCTCCCTGATCCTGCCCGGAAGACTTTCCACTTCGTCACATTCCAGGTGATCGATCGCTATAATTACTCTGTTTTTGCTTTCCAGGCTATCAATAATTTCCCCCGTCCACTCCTCTATGAGCTTTTTGTCCTGCTCTTTTGAACAAAATAATTTTTCTGGCATGTATAACACTTCCTGTCCTGCTTCCCTGGAAGCTTTTACCAGCGCCCTGCTGTTCATGAAAGCGCTTCCGCACACATATAAGACTTTTTCTCCCAACTTGACCGCGTTAAAATTCTCTTTTCCGGCATCTTTCCGACTTCTTAAAATCGCATCGAAGAACCCGGAACCGCCGGAGGGGATTGTCTTTTCGTCTATTTTTTTTACCCATTCTTCCAAATCGCCGGAATTTGAAGTGTTACCGATCATTAAGCCTTTTTCCGGCAGGTCATCATGCGTTGAGATCACGCGGGCGTATGCGCTGGCCTTCTCACCAATCAAATCCAGAACCTGCGAGGATGCGCGCTTTTTAACCGACCCATTTGTAAAGCTGAATTCGTTGAGCGGGATGCCGTCGTAGTAGTAAATGCCGTCTAGAATGGTCCTTTTCAAAACAGGGTTCGCCGGAACCAACAATGCTCTTTCCTTGCCTGAAACACTTAGTTGCGCCAAAAGCTCATCCGCCACATTGCCCCTCAGGATCGAGTCCATTTTTTTATATATAAAATCGGGTCTGAGCGCGAGCAGGTCCGCTGTTGTTTTTTTGATCAAAGCCGTTGCCTGCTCCGGGTTTTGCGAGCGGGTGTCTGTGGCAATGATCAGAATGTCCGTTTCCACGCTGTTATCCACCTTTGTATCAATTATAACCCGGAAACCATTGCGTATCCCTACGCCTCCGATTTCGGCCGCACCGGTAAAATCATCTGCAATGACAGCTATCATAAATGCTAATAAGATTGAACCTTGTTCTCAAATAATTTGACTGCGTATTCAATAGCGAGCAGCATCGCGTCCGGACTTGCAATGCCTTTTCCGGCAATTTCCATTGCTGTCCCGTGGTCCACCGAAGTGCGGATAATGGGCAATCCAAGCGTAATGTTAACCCCTTTGACACTATTCATTTTCTGTGCTTTATCGTCCCACGTAAACCCAACCATTTTGAAAGGAATGTGCCCCTGATCGTGATACATGACCACGCACCCGTCGTAACGACCACCAATGGCTTTCGGAAAAAGTGTGTCGCCCGGAATGGGGCCTGTGACATTGTAACCACGACTTACTGCCTCTTCGATGGCCGGAATGATTTCCTCTTTCTCTTCCCAGCCGAAAATCCCCCCATCGCCCGCATGCGGGTTCAGGCCCGAAACTGCAATCCTCGGATCGCGGATCCCCAACTGGACGCAAGCCTGGTGCATCAGCTCGATTGTATCCAGGATCCTGTCTTTTTTTACCAGGTCGCAAGCTTGTCTTAATGAAACGTGTGTGGATACGTGAATGACCCGTAAATCATTCTCAACGAGCAGCATTGCATATTTTTTGGTACCAGTATAGTGTGCGTAAATCTCCGTATGACCTGAAAATTGATGCCCTGCCATGTGAATGGACTCTTTGTTAATAGGCCCGGTCACAGTGCCGTCGATCTCGCCTTTCATGGCCAGGTTTATCGTTGCTACAACCGTTTGAAAAGCCACATCGCCCGCCCTTGCAGACATCTCTCCTTTTTTAAGGTCTTCCAACACAACATTTTCAAGGTCATAAACGTCAATTTGCCCGAAAACAAACTCGGCATTGTTTACAGACTTCACTGCATTGACTTTCAAGTCGAGATTACAGAAACGCACGGCGTCTTCAATCACCCGCGCATCGCCCACTACAAGCGGACGGCATGCATCATATATTACTCTATTCGTAAAAGCCTTGGCAGCGACCTCCGGCCCAATACTTGCCGGATCGCCCATTGTAATGCCTAAAATTGGTCTGTGATCACTCATTAATTGATGCTGTTTATTTGTTTCAAATCGCCAAACTGCGACAAAGTGAAGTTTCTGATTGATTTTTCTTCGTCGACCGTCAACGGAAACATCGGCGGCAATACGCAGGATTGGCATAACCCGTAAGCTGACATCATCGCCTTTAATGCTGGTAATGAATGGCTTAATGTCCTGTCCTTTTGATAAACTTCGGATATTCTGTCGGCTTTTCCCTGGGCATTCTCAGCTGTCAAGTAATCCTGGTCCGCGACTGAATTAAGGAGTGTCTGGTATAGTTCAGGAGCCAGATTTCCTGTGCTCGGAATGATGCCGTCTGCTCCGAGCTGCAGAGCCCGCATGGATTGGGCCGCCCAGCCCGTAAGAAAAGAAAAATCCGCCCGGTCTTTCCAAAGCGAAACGGACATTTCCAATCGTTCAGCGCTCCGTTCTGAATCTTTAAAACCCACAATGTTTGGATGCTCGCTCAACCTCTGCACAACATCCAGCGGGATGGACAAGTGCGTTGTAGCCGGAATGTTGTAAATGATCAGCGGAGCCTGTAAGTTGTCGGCCAGCATTATGAAATAACGCAGCATCTGGTCGGCGTCGACGGGATAGTAACTGGTCATGGTGGCCACAAAAACGTCCGCGCCAAGATCGTGATAATGCCGGGCATCCTCGATGGAATCCATGATCGCATTGCCTGAAATGCCAGCGTAAACAATGCTTTTACCTGCCACAGCTTTTACCGTTGCTTCAATCAGCTTTTTCTTTTCAATCCTCGAAACAGATGCGGATTCTCCGGTTGTACCAAGGATAAACGGTGCCGTTCCATGGGTGGTCAGATAATTTACAATCGTCCCAGTGGCAACTAAATCAATCGTCAGATCCGCATTTACCGGCGTGATCATCGGCACCACCACTCCGCTAAATTTTTTCTTCATATTCCTGCATATTAAAAGCGCTGGTGTATATTTTTCCTGCGTCCGACAAGCTTATCGCACGCGGATTGTTTTTCAATAATCTTTGAACCGGCATCGCCGCTGCTGCCAGTTTTTCAATGGCTTCGAACGGAATGTTTACATCCGCAAGACTTCCCGGCAAGCCACAGTTTCTGATCAGTTCCTTGATAATCCTCACGCCCGACCTTGCTATATCTTCGTGGGAACCAACCTCCTGGTTTCCCAAAGCAACGGCAACTGCTGCATAGCGGTCAGGAATAGCGGCAATGTTGAACTCCATCACATAAGGCAGCAGCAGCGCCACCGATAATCCGTGTGGAATGTGAAATTCTGTACTGAGGGGATAAGCCAGTGCATGGACAGCCGCTGTATTAACCGGTCCCAAACACATTCCTCCATACATACTTCCCAGCGCCACATTTGTTCGCGCTTCATCGTCTTCACCATTCTGATAAGCTTTCAGTAATGATCCACCCAGTAATTTCACTCCTTCCAGTGCGAGCAGATCAATGACCGGATGCGCAAATTTGTTGGTATACGCCTCAATACAATGCGCCAGCGCATCTATTCCGGTGGCTGCTGTGACCGATGGCGGAACAGTTGTGGTCAAAGCCGGGTCAATGTATGCTGCATCGGGAACCAATTCTGGACTGATGACACCAATTTTGCTTCCTTTGGAATTGACAAAAATTGCGTTGGGCGAAACCTCGCTGCCTGTCCCTGCCGTTGTGGGCAAACATGCTACGTAGGTGCTCCTTTGCTTTTGAAATCCATTACTAAGCACTTCATCAACAGTCTGTTCACTGTGAAGTTGCGCGGCAATGAGTTTGGCAATGTCCATGACGCTTCCGCCTCCTATTCCTACCACGCTGTCGGCCCCAAATGCAACTGCTTCGGCAATAAGCCTTTCAAAATCTTCAAAAGTGGGTTCGTCCAGGATCGTTGTGTTAATGCTCGTAGCAACGCCTGCCTCCGTCAGCCGGGACAGTGTGTCGCCCAACTTGCCGATCATAGGGGGGATGGTTACCAGATACAACCTCTTGTGCGAAAGTTTAAGGAAATCCGCTACAAACTGATCCAGGCTATCCGCTCCGAATACGAGTTTTTTAGGATTGTAAATTTGAATGATGTTCATGCTTCAATGCTTTTCTCAATATTATTAACCTCAGATTTACCCGTCCTCGCGATCAAAAACCAAAATGTAATCGTTTACATTTTATTGCAAAAAAATATTCGCGCTCCTTTGCTAATGGCTGCCTTACATTCCTTTCAACTTAAAACCACACGAGTTGCGGACTATGAGTTCAGTCTTCAAAACAATGCTGACGAATGGCCTTGTCGGATCCGCAATCCGCTGATGCAGCAGTTCGATCGTAATCCTTCCAATTTCAAAACCTGACTGGCGCACCGCGGTAAGCGGTGGGTTAAGGGACATCGCCCAATACATATCATCAAAACCAACAATCGCAACCTGTTCAGGGATTTTCAGCCCTCTGCTATGGATTGTTTCAAGGGCTCCCAGCGTAAGCAGGTTGTTCGATGTAAAGATCGCAGTTGGCGGATTGGACATATCCAGCAACTGCGCCGATAGCTCCACCCCACTTTTATGATCCGAATTGCGGCCCACGATGATGTCCCTATCGATTGCAATACCATATTTATTCAATGCCGCCTCATATCCCGAAATCCTCTCTATGGTGGTCGGGATCAATGTATTGCCAGAGATATGCGCAATGCGAGTATGTCCTACATTGATCAAATGCTCAACTGCGTCAAACGCTCCCTGGTAATTATCGACCTTTACCACATCCAGATCCATATTGGCCAGCCCCCTATCGATACAAACCACCGCGTAACCTTCTTCTACCAGCTCTTTTACATATTCATTCATGCCCGGGAAGGGCGCCACAATGAACGCATCAACGGATTCTGACTTTAATATCTCAATGTAAAATTTCTGGCGTTCTTCATTTTGAGAGAAGTTTCCAATGACGATTGCAAAATTTTTAGCATATGCATATTGCTCAATGCCTCTTATTATATCGACGTAAAACGGATTTTGGATATCCGGAATCAGTAATCCAATGAGCTTGCTGGCTCCCCTCGTCGTCCGCAACCGCTGCGCAACCCGGTTCGGCCGGTAACCCAGCTGCTTGATCACTTTCTGAACACGCAATTCAGTTTCACCCTTCACGACCGTCTTGGAATTGATTACCCGTGAGACGGTTGCAGTAGAAACGCCAGCCTTATCAGCAACTTCTTTAAGACTAACACCCTTCTGACCTGCCATATCAATTTATGTAAACGATTGCAACAATATTAAATGTAAATTTTCAAATAAAAAAATATAATCTAACTATTTGTGCTTTCAATACCAATAAAACCCGCCATTCACCCCATTATTGGCACTTTACTTATAATTTTATGCAAATTCTTTTGTTATTTATGTAAACGTTTACATTTTTACAGTCCAAAATACAGTTTATGCTGTCTCAGATTTTACCTAACCCTAACCAGTTTTCTATTCTATGAACTCGCCTTTACATGTACTGGATTACTGCATCATTCTTGTGTTCCTGCTGGGCAGCCTTGGATTCGGTCTGTATTTTGCCAAAACCCAGAGAACAACCCAGAATTATTTTCTTGCAAAAGGAAAAATCCCTTCCTGGGCCTTGGGTATATCTTTGCTGGCAACATTAATCAGCAGTGTTACATTTCTGGCGTATCCGGGGACGGGCTACTCGTCCAACTGGATCCTTCTCGTACAAGGATTGATGGTGCCCATTGTGCTGCTTGTCGTTATCTGGTTCATCGTGCCGCTTTTCAGAAAGGTCATTAACCTTAGTACTTATGAATATTTCGAAAGGCGCTTCGGCATCTTCGCACGTTATTACAGTTCTATTGCGTTTGTTTTAAGGCAGTTTTCGGGAATGGGAACCGTGTTTTTCCTGTTGGCCATTTCCTTGGAGAAGATGACGAACATTGATACGGTTACCATCATTCTGGTGGTTGGCTCACTTATCATTATCATTAATTTGTTAGGTGGAATTGAAGCCGTGATCTGGCTTGACGTTTTCCAGGGATTTATGCTCTTTGCCAGTGGAATTATCTGCATCAGTGTATTGCTATTTTCAGTGGAAGGGGGCCCAGTCGAGGTCTGGAGGGTCGCGTCGCAAAACAACCGGACCGGCTTTGGCCCCTACGAATGGAATCTGACGAAATTAACTTTTGTCGTGATGGCGATCAATGGTGCTTTTTATGCGGTTCAGAAATATGCCACTGACCAGACTGTGGTGCAGCGTTACCTAACGGCGAAAACGGACAAATCAGCTATCAATGCATCGTTGCTGGGAATTTTGCTCACAGTGCCGGTGTGGACGTTATTTATGTTTATCGGCACCGCGCTTTTTGTATTTTATAAACAAAATCCCATCCCGTCCGACTTGCGTGCAGACGCGGTTTTCCCCTATTTTATTATGACTCAACTGCCAACCGGCGTCGTAGGCTTGATCCTGTCGGCCATGATTTCCGCCGCAGTCTGCAGCCTGAGCGCCGATCTGAATTCACTGGCTGCGGTCGGTGTGGAAGATTATTACAAAAAATTCAGCCCGGGGAAAACGGATAAGCAATATCTGTATGCCTCAAAAGTCATTGTGGTCATGTCTGGCATAATTTCCGTAGGAATTGCAATGCTCTATCTCAATGCTGGAGACGAGGGAGTTCTGGGCATTGTTTTCACATTGTATGCTATTTTCTCGGGCGGGATTGTAGGGATATTTTTGTTGGGATTATTTAGCGCAAGAGCTAATAATCAAGGGATTAATATTGCAATTGCCACTTGCATTTTATTCACATCGTACGCATTTCTAACGTCCACGCCGATTGGCCTCGGTGACAACAAACGTCTGCTACTGGATATGGGAGCATTGAATTTTACCCACCATAAACTTATGTTAGGCGTTTATAGCCATCTCATCGTGATTGGTGTCGGTTACGTGGCCAGTTTGTTTTTTCCAAAGCCTGTACTCGATAAAAGACTTTTATACAGCGGCTGGCGGGAAATTAGCAAACAAACAAAACAGGAATTTATTGCATAATTTAATTGATGAACTGATCCATCATTCTGCCGGCTACGGATCCACAATCCGCAGCTTCGACTTACAACTATCAAACCTACCCCTTCCCACAACATCAATGTTTTTTTAAAAAAGACTTTGGATTTCTCCATTGGTTCCATTTACTTTGAAAAACAAAGTACTTTTAAATTACCTCCACTTTGCAAAAAGATATACCATACGTATTCAGGCGTCTTAGTTTAGCACTCCTGGTCTTTTATTGCCCGATGACGGTCTTCTCCCAAAGCCGGGTTACCATCAGCGGCTTTGTGAAAGAGCTGACGAGTCATGAACTGCTATCCGGTGTAGATGTATATGTGGCCGGCACGGCTAATAATGTTGTCACCAACGCTTATGGATTTTACTCGCTTACGGTATTCACCAACCTTACCATCGCCTTGACCTGGCGGTGCGGTTTCACAAAAAACTGAAACGCTATGAACGAACGTGGGAGATCAGCATATACAATGCCTACAATCGCCGAAACCCGTTTTTTTACAATATAGATGCATTTGAACACTGATTTTCACTACTATCACTTCCATCACAGCATAAACATGCAGGACGATAATCCATTTGCAGAACCAGCAAGGGTTTACACAAACTTCACCGGCGGAATCGGCGTATTCGCCGCATATAACCAGACTCAGCAAATCATAAAAAATTGAACTCATGATGTTGGAAATCAAAAATTTATCAAAAACCTATCGGAATGACAGATCGGGTGGAATGGTTCAGGCATTAGCGGAAATAACCCTTGCCATACCCAGAGGCATGTATGGTTTGCTAGGCCCAAATGGAGCCGGCAAGTCTACATTTATGCGCATTCTGGCAACGTTGCAGGAGCCGGATTCCGGAAGTATAAGGCTTGGCGACATTGATGTTGTCAATCAGAAAGACGAGGTGCGTAAGACCCTGGGTTATCTGCCGCAGGAGTTTGGCGTATATCCTAAGGCAAGAGCGGAAGAATTGCTCGAATATTTCGCCGTATTAAAAGGTTTTTCAAGCCGGAAATCCCGGAAAGAGGTGGTTGAAGCACTATTACGCAAGACCAACCTGTGGGATGTGCGCAAGCAAAGGCTGGGCGGGTATTCAGGCGGAATGCGGCAACGCTTCGGTGTAGCTGTGGCGCTCCTGGGTAATCCCAAACTCCTGATCGTTGATGAGCCAACTGCCGGCCTGGACCCAGCCGAGCGTGTCAGGTTTCTTAATCTGCTCAGTGAACTGGGCGAAAACAGTGTTGTGATCCTATCCACGCACATTGTAGAGGACGTGTCCGAGCTCTGTACCAACATGGCTATCATTAACAAAGGAAGAATATTACTTGAAGCGCAACCGCTGCAAGCCGTATCCATCCTCAAAGGGAAGATCTGGCGCAAACTCATCGACAAAAATCAGCTGCCCGGTTTAGCGAATGACCACCGGATCATTTCAACGAAATTACTTAGCGGACGTACAATGGTACACGTTCACAGTAATGAGGCTCCTGGCAGCGGCTTCGAGCAGGTTGAACCCAGTCTGGAAGATGTCTATTTCAGTGCTGTGGCTGAAAACAACGGATCTGCCCCCACACCCAAATACGACCAGCGATCATGAAGTTTTTAGAGATCCTCCGTTTCGAATTTGCTTATCAGCATCGTCGTCCGTGGCTGTGGGTATTCTCCGTGGTAGTGCTTGTCCTCTCGTTTTTAATGACCAGAGACGGATCTGTATCCGAGGTGCTATACGCTGACTTTTTCCTTAATTCTCCCTTCTCCATTGCCATCACTACGGTTTTTGGCGGTTTAATATGGCTTGTAATAGCTGCCTCAGTGGCAGGAGAAGCGGCGGCAAGGGATGTGGCGTCACGCATGTATCCCCTCATTTATACGTCGTCGGTCGGCAAAGCTGATTACCTCGGAGGACGCTTCCTCGCTGCTTTACTGGTGAATGCTTTCGTGCTGCTTTTTGTTCAGGCGGGCATCCTATTGGGAGTCTATCTGCCCGGCGTCGATCCCGAACTGATCGGCCCTTTCCGCCCGGCTGCATTTTTTACGGCCTATATCTTCATTTCGCTTCCCAATGCGTTCGCTGCAACGGCGATTCAATTTTGGCTGGCGGGACGAAGCGGTCGGGTTATGGCGGCGTATCTGGGAAGCTTTTTTATCATTTTTATGGGTTTTTTTGTGGCTTCGCTGCTGCTTTTCAAGCGTAGTGTGGGAACGCTGCTGGACCCGATTGGCATTCGCTTCCTTGTTGAAGACATAGCTCATTTGTGGACACCCATTGAAAAGAATACCCGTTTGCTAGCATTGGAAGGGCCTTTGCTGACCAATCGCCTCGTGTGGCTCGGCATTGGTCTCCTTGTCATTCTCCTTACTGTGCTGGGTTTTCGTTTTGCGCACCGGGCGGGCAGTCGCATGCGCAACCCGTTCAGTACATTCGCTATGGAAGCGGACTTGCCGGTGAACGCCGATATGGGCGATCCAGGGAAAGCGAAATTAGTCGAAGATCTCCCGCGGAGCTTTGGATTTGCCTTTCATGCACGGCAGACATTGGCTGTTGCCTCGGCTTCATTCCGGTCCATTGCAACGAGCTGGGCAGGTCTGACGATCTTACTATTCATGCCTTTGCTTGCTATGCTGGTTATTATGGACCAGATGGGCGCGATGGGCACCCCGATCTTACCCACGACTTCACGTGTTACTGCGGAATTGACTGGTTCCATGTCGGATGAGCTCAATCGCTGGGTGGTCGTTCCGTTCTTGATCATCTTCTTCGCGGGAGAACTCGTATGGCGTGAGCGCGACGCCGGCATGAATGAAATGACCGACACTATGCCTGGTTCGGACTGGCCACTTTTCCTGGGCAAGTTCCTGGCGATCGCCACGCTGCTCGCGATGTTCATGGCCGCGCTGATCACAGCTGGTGTACTTTCCCAGCTCTTCATGGATTATCATGATTTCCAGATTGGCTTATATCTGAAAATCATGTTTGGCTTGCAGTTAGGCGAGTACTTACTTTTTGCGCTCCTGGCGTTGGTCGTGCATGTGGTGGCAGATCAAAAATACATCGGGCACCTGGTCGCTATTCTATGCTTCGTATTCATCGCTTTGCTGGCCGGAATGCTCGGAATTGAGCACAATTTTCTAATCTATGGAGCCGGCCCCAAATGGTCTCACACGGAAATGATCGGTTTTGGAAACTCAGTCGGGCCGTGGTTGTGGTTCAAACTGTACTGGGCGGCCTGGGCTGTGCTACTTGCAGTTATCGGGAGACTGTTATGGGTAAGGGGTATGGGAAAAAATTTGGCCGCAAGACTGCGGATCGCACGTTTTCGCCTGAGGCGTTCAACGATATGGGCGGGAAGTTCTGCTCTTGCGCTTATGCTCATTTTCGGAGGTTTTATTTTTTATAATACCTATTTTTTAAATAAATACCTGACGCCGTCCGATGTAAAACAACTCCAAGCTGAATACGAAAAGCAGTACAGACAATATGCAGGTAAACCCCAGCCAACGCTGACCTCCACCAGATTACATGTTGAAATGTACCCTGAGCAACGGGTCATTACCATTCAGGGCACCTACACATTGGTCAACACCCACACACAGCCAATTGACTCGATCCATATCGCCACTGCAACAGGCGCTGTCCAAATCGAAAAGTTGAACTTTGACCAAAAAAATAGGTTGTTCATCGTGGACAATCCGCACGGTTTCCGGGTTTACATCCTGGATAAGCCACTGGCAGCCGGAGACACCCTGCAGATGAATTTCAGCTTACGGATTGCACGCCGCGGCTTTGGCAACGAAGGGATCGATCCGGCTTTGACCGAAAATGGCAGCTATTTTACCAGTGAGCATTTGTTCCCATTTATCGGCTATCGGCGGCAACGCGAACTGATCGGCAGCGCAGATCGTAGAAAGTACGGACTTGAACCGCGCCCGGTGATTGCATCATTATATGAATATGAAGGTCAAGCGCCGGGTTCACGCGGCGGCGGCATCGCTTTTGAAGCGGTAGTAGGAACCAGTAAGGGCCAGGTGGCCGTGGCGCCGGGTGCATTGCGCCGAAGCTGGACCAGGGGCAACAGAAATTACTTCCATTATAATACGGACGCCCCGATAGGCAGCGAATGGGCTTTCTTTTCCGCGCATTTTGCGGTTCATAAAGTGCAGTTGCATGCCGACACGCCGGAAAACGATATCAACATCCGGATTTACCATTATCCTGCGCATGCCGCGCATGTGAAGCGCGTGGCGCGGAGTGCGCAAGCTGCTCTGGATTATTACATAAGTCAATTCGGTCCCTATCCTTACCGTCACCTGACGCTCGTTGAGCACCCCGGGGCGCGCGGCATTGGCGGGCACGCCGATGCCGGCCTGATCTCTTATGGTCAGGGCTTTGCATACTGGACTCCGCAGGATGACGACAAGAGCCTCGACTTCCCTTACTTTGTAATCGCCCATGAGGTGGCACATCAATGGACATTGCCATACGCTGTGGTGGAAGGTTTATCTTTTCTGAGTGAAGGACTTGCAACTTACTCCGCACTGCAGGCGGTGAAAGCCTCGCGGGGTGAGCAGCAGCTTAGCCAGCTCTTGCAACAGCTTCGGGAACACCATCCGCACGCGCCAATACGCCGGGGCGAGCCCTTACTTCGCGCATTAGATCCCTATCTCGGTTATCGAAGAGGCCCTTTCGCGATGTACGCCCTGAGCGAATACATTGGCGCGGAAAAGGTAAATGGCGCGCTTAGGGTTTTGATCAAAAAACATGACGCCCCCTCGGCCCCGCTTGCTACAACACTGGATCTGTACCGCGAGCTCAAAGCGGTCACCCCGGACTCATTGAAATACCTTTTACACGATCTGTTTGAGGTTAATACTTATTGGGAATTTAAAACGGAGCGCGCTGCGGCCAGGCAGACTAATGCAGGCACCTGGGAAGTTACATTGAATGCCCAGGCGCGTAAAACTGTGTACGACAGCGCAGGCGTAGTAACCGAGCCTCCAATGATGGACTGGGTACAGGTTGGCGTCTTCGCCGATGGCGACGCATTAGATAAACCGCTTCAAATCAGCATGCATCGCGTCCAATCCGGCCAGCAAACGATAAAGGTGACCGTACCCTTTAAGCCAGCCCGCGCAGGCCTGGATCCCTACCACCTGCTCGATTGGGAACAGGGATATGGTAATAATATTCAGGATATTAAGAATTAAAGAAGCAACTCAAAGCCTTTCTTGCCAAACTCCTCCTATCCATATTATGTGGCCTAAAACGCAGCTGCCAGACTCAAACATATGGATTCGACTTAATTTGTTCTGGCATGTATATAACTTTTTTTTAAGAAGCTCGTTAGTCTGACTCATATCAGTTAATAAAACAGTTATATATAATTAATTTTAATACAGGAGGTAACACAAATGTCAGAGAGCATTAATCTTCAGGCAGAAATCGTTGCGTTAATGCGTCGTCACCAGGAGATATTAAATAATTTTGATTCAGAAGCGATAGAGCTTCGCAAGCGACTCGCGGCCAGGAATTTCAGACGGATCGAGTCACTTGGCGATGACACCAGTTTCTTGACAAAAGCCAACCTGATGCGTAAACAGTTTCTGCAAGTACAACGCTTTAAAGTAAGACTGCAAAAAAAACGGGTGGAGCTGCTTCTACAACACGCAGCCGAATTGAAAGAGTTGAAATTGAAGTGGTCAAAATCCCGCTAGACCAACTGATAACTTCCCAGAAAACGCTTGACCTCCGTATCGTCTGATATGTCGACATGCAGCCCTTTACGTGAAAAAACCAGTTAGCACCATTTGGTTCGTATATACCCAAAGTCTTTCAATTGCTTAATTGGCTCCTGCAATTAATGGTTCGGCCGTCCATGTTCAGCAAATATATATGATCGCTAATGCCTAGCACATCTCGATAATAGTGATCTGTAACCCTTCCTGAACAGCGAAGATAATACCCGCTGTCAACGGTGGGCTTGCTAAAAAATTCAGGTAACAACTTCGGTAAAGGACATTTTGCGCTACATCATAGCACGGATATATTAACATCACAATTGAAATGTCTCTAATCAATGACATTAACTTGTATTGCAGGGAAAATAAAATTCGCCAGATCGGCAAACGAATTATCGTGGCACAACATTTCATGATAATCGGAGAAGAAGTAAACGGTGATGCTCTTTGGCGCTCATTAAGAAAGAGCCAAATCAAAATAAGCCTTGCTACCGTCTACTCCACATTGAACTGGCTCTATGAAGCAGGTTTAATTGACAAAAAAACTACCATTGAGAGGAAGAATTTGTTTGTTTTGAAAGGCTGTCCTGATAAAGCCCGATAGCTGCTGCGCGATCTATGCTGAGCGCCGCATGTTGTTCAATATCGAACAAATAGAGCGACCGCGAACAGTAATCGCTTATTTTGAAACTACATAAACGCCTCAAAGAGAAATAGTTAATTTGTGGCATAATATTCTTATGGGGTTAAAGCAATACGACCTTTCAGCCGGTAGCCATCCATCCAAATCATTTATGCTATGAATCATTTACAAAGCATTTTTACTGCGTTGCTTGTTTTGCCCCATGTACTGCTTGCGCAAAAGACGATATCAGAAAGCTCAACCTATCTCAACCAGAAATTCCCCGGAGCGGTGCCCACTGTGTTTGCCCCAGGTTTAATTTCCTTGAAAGACCACTATGAATACGGATCGGTGTTTTCGAAAGATGGAAAGGAATTCTATTATGCAGTTATTATTAATGAGAAGCCGCAAATCCGGTACAGCTATTTCGCGAATAATACATGGACATCACCCAAAACGGTCATTGGCAGCGATAAATATGAATATAATGACCCATTCCTGTCCGCTGATGGAAAGGGATTATTCTTCATTTCGGATCAGGCAAAAGATGGGAAAGGCGATAAGAAAGATTTTGACATCTGGTACCTGGAGCGGGAAAAAGACGGCTGGTCACAAATCCCTGTCAATGCTGGCACCAGTATTAATACCGGAAAAAATGAATATTATATGTCATTTACACAAACCGGTAAAATGTATTTCTCTTCGAATGGCGGCACCGACCAGGCTAGCGATAAAAACTATGATGTTCGTTCATCCCTTTTTTCAAAAAGCGGATTTACACCTTCAATTAAGTTGGGAAAAGCTGTAAATACCGAGCATTATGAAGCAGACGTTTTTGTTTCTCCGGATGAGCAGTATATAATTTTTTGCTCCGAACGTCCAGGCGGCCTGGGAAAAGGTGATCTCTACATTAGTTTCAAAAGTAAGAGTGGCGAGTGGCAAAATGCAAAAAACATGGGTAAGGAGGTCAATACCGAAGGATACGAATTTTGTCCTTTCGTCACAGGCGATGGCAAATATCTATTCTTTTCGCGCGATGGGGATATCTTCTGGATGTCAGCTAAGCTTATCGATTCCCTGAGATAACCGGAAAATGGCTGAATGTCCGCTTGACAATTTGGTAGTAATAAAGGCAGATATAATAGAATTTATTTTACAAAAAATGGGGTGCTTATGAATTAATTAGCTTTATTATCACTAATTTCCTTGATGTAACGGTGCAGTCACCTGGCAGAATCCAGTTAAAACTCGATAAACCCTTCCACCATTGAATGCCTCTATGAATGAAGCTCTATATTAAATACATGGTCAGTTTGCGGTGCAAGATGATGGTGGCCGAAGAACTGCAAAAGTTAAACATTCCTTTTACCGTCCTTGACCTGGGAATGGTAGACATTACCGGTGATATACTACCCGGCCAGCTGGCAGCATTTAAATCAAACCTGCTTCAATCAGGCTTGGAACTGATGGATGACAAAAAGAGTATCCTGATTGAGAAAATCAAGAATCTTGTCATCCAAATGGTTCACTACTCAGATGAACTGCCGCGAGTGAACCATTCCGAATACATTAGCGAGCAACTGGGTTACGATTACACCTATCTGGCCAACATATTCTCGGAGGTAAAGGGCATTACAATTCAGCAGTTTATCATCATTCATAAAATCGAAAGGGTGAAAGAATTGATTCTATATGACGAGCTGAACCTGACGGAAATCTCACACAAACTGCATTATAGCAGTGTTGCCTATCTGTCGAACCAGTTCAAACACATAACCGGTCTGTCTCCCTCCTTTTATAAACAATTAAAAGGCAAAAGAAAGAACAATCTGGAAAATGTGTGAATGTTACAACTAATTCGACATTAAGTATAACACTACCTGACCGCACTCGAGTCATATTTGTATTGTGAAAATTTCTTCACAGTATATATATGATACATGAAAACATCTTTCTTCAACATTCTGACAGTTACTTTCCTATCGATCTTTGCTATTAATTTTAGCTATGCTCAGACGGTGCCCAATTTCGGCGTCGCAGACCGTTTTGCTCTTTACACCTCGGTCGGGGAATTTGCCAATACCGGCACTACAACCGTAACGGGTGACATTGGCACGGGAGTAGGCGTCCAAACGGGCGATGCGATTACGGTCACCGGTCAAACTCATTTCGCAGATGTTACCGGAGTTGCCGCAGCCACTGACGTTGCTGCGGCCTATGCCCTGCTTGCCAGTCCTACCATTAATCCATGCGATTTTTCGCTAAGCTCAACAATCACGGACGGCACGGTATTGCTACCAGGTATCCATTGCAGCACAGCTGCAACTTCTCTCACGGGTAATCTGACCCTGAATGGCGATGTGGATGCCATTTTTATCATCAAGATCAATGGCGCATTTTCCGTTAATGCACCTGCGGCCATTATCCTTACAGGGGGGGTCTTAGCCAAAAACGTTTACTGGCAAGTTGGCGGCGCATTGAATCTGGCTGCGGGAGTTAGTTTTATTGGTAGCGTGGTCAATGACGGTGCTATATCGCTTGCTTCGGGCGCTACGCTTTCAGGCAGGGCCTTGTCTGTTGCTGGAAAAATTTCCCTTAACAATAACATTGTTTCAAATGCAGAGGTGTCGCTTCCTGTAACACTGGTTAGTTTTGAAGTGAAAAACGGCGAGAATGCTTCTGCAATGCTTACCTGGGCTACGACTTCGGAAACCAACAGCGACCGTTTCGAAATCCAGCGCAGCCAGAATGGAAAGACCTGGATCAAGATCGCAAGTGTGTTATCGAGTGGTGATAGCAAGCAGCTTCTCTCCTATTCTTTCGTGGATCTGACTCCTCGCCCGGGCAATAATTTGTACCGCTTGAAAATGATTGATAAGGACGAGACCTTTGGTTTCAGTCGCATCAGAAGCATTAACTCACAATTGGACAACAGGACGGCACTTTATCCAAATCCTGCTATCGACCGCTTAACGGTGCTTACAAGCGATCTGGATCAGATTGAGCGTGTGCAATTTATGGATGTGGCGGGGAAATTAATTCTGGATCAAAAACGCGCCGGTTCTTCTCATGTGATTTCAGAATTCAATATCAATAATTTCCCAGCCGGACTTTATATCGTTAAGGTAACATTTGCGGACGGATCAGTGGATGGTACTAAAATAGTGAAGAAATAGTCGCTCTCCCAAATTCTTTAGATAGGTGTAAGCAGCTATATGCACACTAATTTAATTAAATCCTCCCAGCCTAAATATCCCCCATCGATGATCACGTTTCACAACTTATTATTAGGTCACAGAGATAGAACCAATGCCGTTATCGGCAAATATGTAGATAAATATAAAACCTCCGGCGATGCCATTACAGTTATGATATGGAATACATTCGTGCTGGAAAATGCCCGGGACGTCATCGCCGAACTCACACAAAGTGGCGCAGAGGTTTTTCATCAGGCGATTATCAATAAAATCAAGCTTGAAAGTCGGGATTATGAAGCGATAAGGGAAGTTAACTTGGACGCAGCTTCTAAATATCAACAGGAACTTAAAGCACTTTTTGATCGAATCAGCTGAAAATTTATCCTAGGAACAATCATTGTTTAATTTACGTGCACATTTCACTCCATTACCAGCCAGGTGTAGCCATTCGCCGGAATTTTTACTGTCAAGTCCACTTGATAGTCGCGTCCGACATTGTAACTTTTGCCAGCGCCTTCCTTTTCCCTGATCCGGACAGTTGCATGCTGGCCTGAGTAATAAACAGGCAGCTTAATGGAGCGTGTAATGTCTTCCTTCAATGGATTATAGAGCATGACAAGTCCTTTATGTTTCAATTGCGGATCTACGTGCATGATCCCGTCCCAATCCCGGCCATCGGCGCGGCGAAGGTGGATAATGTCGGCATTCAGGATGTCGCGGTATTTTTTATACCAATCAATCACCTTAACGACCGTTTTACGTGTTTCTTCTGTGTCGTACAGCCTCGGCCCGCGGTAACAGGCCTGGATGCCGGCGCCATAATACTGCACCATCAGCTGCTCGTATGCGTCCAAATGTTCGGAAAGCGGTTCGAGGACTGCATCCGCATTGCCTCCCTGATATTTAGTAAGCGGCACAAATCCCCAGACCATCGAGGGCGTCTCATTCCACATAGCGTCGTAGATATTCTGGCGGTTGAGTATTTTTTGCTGATCACGTGACAATGAGAAATTCACTTCGCGGTAGCCGATCCCCACTTTGTTTGTTCCGTCCAGAAAATACCAATCGGGCGCGTTGACATAAATCCCGTTTTCATTGCACCAGTGATATAATCCTTTTTGCAATTCCATCTGCCGCCATTGCGAATCATGCAGGCCGTCATGCCCCGGGTGTGTGGTTGAGGCGCAGACGTCGCCCGGGTAAGGGCCGTCATTTTCAAAAATATTAAAGCCGGTATAGGCCATGAATTTCTTCAATTTTTGCAAATACCCCAATCCCCATTGACTGCCCATGCACGGCGCATTCCCAAAAAACGCACCGCCCGGCTTGCCCGTTTTCGGATCGATCACGTCGTCTTCATCACTGATTTTCCTTGAACTGAAAAGCGAATAACTGCCAATCTGCACCTGCTTATCGTGCGCATAGTCAGCCAGTTGCTTCCACTTTTGAAGATTTGCAGCCGACGTGTCTTCCATGTTACAATGACTGCCAAAACTCAAAATCAAAGCTTCATAACCTGTTGCGGCACATTGATCAATGGCAGTTTTCACTTCCTGGTCATTTTTGCTGACCAAATGCATGAAAATCGGGTTGGATGTGGTCCAGGGTGCGATGGTGCGATACATTTTGCGAATGGCGAGGCCTTTGCGTTCGCGGTCATAGTTATCTTGCAAAAGCTCATAAGTCCGGATGGATTCCAATTCCCCACCCTTTTTTAAAACTACGCCCATATCAATTTTGGGATGCACTTCGAGCAGGCAGGGCGTTTGAAATTCATAATTTACTTGCGAAGTGTAGGCTTTGTCCACCTTCCAATGCGTCGCCTGGTCGCTCAGCGGATAGCGCATGGCATTGTTAAAGGCGAAGTTATTTTCCACATAAATGCCATTTGGTTTGGCCATTTTTTCCGGACTTCCTACCACGGCACTCTCCTCTTCTACCACCGCCAAAATCTCATTCACTACCTGGTTTACCGTCACCATCCCGGCAGCATTATTTGCAATAGTTACCCACTTGCTGATTAATGGAATGCCATCAAACACCGAATAATGCACTTGCACATCCAGATCCTTAAATTGGCTTAAACTGGATTTAAAATGAAATGTAATCGTCTTCCCGGTCGGCATTTTAGACGAACCGGTCCACATGGATGTTTTCCAGTTCAGCGTATTTTCGATGTCCTTCACCGCATATCTGGTGAAATGAAAAGCGCTGTCCGAGCTCGTAAATTTGTCAACCCATTCCGGTAGCAAGTAACCATTCTCTTTCTGGCCATATAAGCCCCCGATGTTGTATTCTTTTCCGTTCAATGTCAGGCGCGCTTCTGCTTTTACGGCACGCAGAAGCTCCTGTCCATTACTTAAATTTTTGAAACCAATGCAAGCCAGATCGGGTGAAATGCGGAAAGTTCTTTTTATCAAACCATTATATAACACAATGTCCTTCCCGCCCTGCGTTTTGTAAATTTCAGCCTTTCGGGCAACCGGTTTGATAAGCCAGTCGTCTGGCTTTTTCGAATCAAATTCTGCGTTCCATTGCGGTAAGTTTTGCGCTGGTGCAGCATGAAAAAGGCTTATAATCAGGTAAATGAAGAAGAATAAGATGAATTTGGGCGCAAGCATGCATCGGTAAGGTTAGGGAAAGATCTATTACAAATCGTGAATATACAATGCAACCGGGAAGTTGATTACATCTGCCGCTCGGCTTGCAGCTTGATAATGTAATTGGAAGGGCTCACCCCAAATTGTTTTTGAAAATCCCTGGAAAAATTGGTTGGGACGCTGTATCCGACCATATCTGCGACTTCATTGATCTTGTATTTATTTTCGGCAAGCAGCTCGGCGGCGCGTTTCAGGCGTGACAAGTTGATAAGCTCGTTGGGGGTCATATCAGAGATGCCTTTGATCTTTCTATACAGGGTCGGTCGGCTCATGTTCATCAGCGAAGAGAGCAGGTCCACGTCCAGGTTATTATCCGCAATCCGCATTGAAATGATGGCATTGAGTTGTTCAAGGAAATTTTTATCCGCCTTTGTAAATGCAATCCCTTTAATGTGCGTTAAAGGCGACCGCGCAAAATATTCCTTGATAATGTTGCGGTTATTGATCAGGTTGGAGATCTGCGCCGCAAGGTGGTCAAATGAAAACGGCTTTTCAATGTACGCGTCCGCGCCTACTTCCAGCCCTTCGATTTTGGAATTGATCGAATTTTTTGCGGTCAGGAGAATGATGGGAATGTGGCTGAACCGCACGTCGTGCTTCATTTCACGGCAGAGCTCGATGCCATCCATAACGGGCATCATAATGTCGCTGATCACCAGATGCACATTTTCGCGCTGCATCACTTCAATTGCCTGCTGACCGTCCATGGCGCGCATGACGTGATAAGCAGCACTCAGCTCGCGGCTCAGGTAATTGAGGATTTCCACATTGTCCTCCACAACCAGAATAACAGGTTTGGCAGGATCTGCGGCTTCGTCCTGTCCTTCATTCAAAAAATATTCGGTTTGCGCACCTTCATCCTCCCCTTTCAGATCCATTTCGTAATCCTGATGAATTGGCAGCGAAAGCAGAAATGTGTTCTGACCGGCAACCTGATGTTTGAGTTCAAGCTTGCCTTTATGCAATTCCGCGAGCGAGCGCGCCAGCGGAAGGCCTATGCCAGTCCCTTGCTGCTTCTGGCTGGACTCCTTTCTGAAAAACGGTTCAAAAACTTTGTCGCTGTCTTCATCACCAATCATTAATCCGTCATTGCTGAATTCAATGTGAAAAAGCAAATCGTCGCTGTTGAATGGCAAAAGCTTGACACGCACCAGATTATCCGCGTATTTAATCGCATTGTCGATCAGGTTGCTCATGATCTTTTTGCAAGCCTCAATGTCTACGTAAGCATTTAATGTAATGCGCGGAAGCTCAATTTTGTAGGCCACGTTCTTCTGTTCTGCGGCGGGTTTGAATGTTACAAACACATCGCTAAGCAGTTCATTAATGTCGGTTTTGGTAAAATTCAGGCTAAAATTATTGGCTTCCGCTTTTCGGAAATCAAGCAGCTGATTCGTCAGGTCAATGAGCCGGTTAGCATTTCTGTTTATCATATTCAGGTTTTCAAAAGTCTCTGCACTGGCATGCTCATGGGCCAGGAGTTTGTCGAGCGGCATTTTTATCAATGTCAGCGGGGTTCTGATCTCGTGGGCGACGTTGGTGAAAAAATCGATTTTGGCATTATAGATCTCGCGCTCCTTTCCAATCTTGATCGCCTCGATTTCGCGCTTGCTTTTTTCACCCACGGCCAGGTGATAATAGCGAAATACAGTGATCGCGATTCCCGCAATAACCGCGAAATACAGCATATAAGCCCATATTGTGGCCCACCACGGAGGCAGCACATCAATGTTCAGCCGCGTTTCCCGGCCATTCCAAACCTGGTCGTTGTTGGAGCCCTTGATCCTTAACACATAATGACCCGGCGGGAGTTTTGAAAAAGAGATTTTTTTGCTGTTACTTAATGTAATCCATTGCGGTTCAAGCCCCTGCATCTGATATTTATAACTATTCATTTCAGGGATTACATAACTGAGTGCGGCCACGTCGAAGCTCAGGCTCGAACGGTCATAGGGCAGCTCGATCTCTTTGGTATAAATGGGCGACTTCGTCAGCGGCGAGTTTTTCTCATCCATACGCAGCTCCTGGTTATTGGCCTGGATACCCGTAATGTAAACCGGCGGCACATAAGTATTTTCAGTAAATGATAACGGTTTGAAGCTGATCAACCCCGCCACAGTTCCAAAAAACAAGGTTCCGTCGTCGTTTTTAAAGGACGAATTATAGTTGAACTGTTCGCTGGGAAGTCCGTTTGCTTCGGTATAATTGGTGAATTTGCCCGTTTTCGCATTCAGCATGGAAAGGCCCCGGGATGTTGAAATCCAGAAGTTCCCTATATCATCTTCCAGCACGCGAAAAACCTGGTTATCGGGCAGACCGTTTTCAATGCGGTAATTTTTGAATGCTTTTGTTACCGGGTTATATCTGGACAATCCATGTTCTGTGCAAAACCAAAGATCGCCGTCTTTACTTTGAAAAAGGCTGTTGATGTAGTTATCCAGCAGTCCGCCATGCTTTCCGGCAACATATCGTATCCTTCCTTTTTTGTTTGTTTTTGGGTTAAAATAAAAAACCCCGCCTCCATAGCTCGCCACCCAAAGTGTGCCTTCCCGATCCTCGTGAATGCTTTGGACCTGGGTATTCACAAAATCAATGGGTGAAAAATCGTCGGTTTTCCGGTTGTATTTAAATAACCCCGACCAAGTTCCCACCAGAATGTCTGATCCGCGGGTTTTGTAAAGGGTTACCACGAAGTTACTGCCAAAGGAATTGGGTAAGTTCGTCGTGTAATGCCGCTCAACTTTGTTTGTCTTCAAGTCCATCACATCCAGACCGTGCTCATAAGTCCCGATCCATAATTTGTCGCCGTCGGCAACGAGCCCGTGCAGGTTTCGGTAAGCAATGCTGCCCTTTTTCCCGTCGGGTAAAAATGCTCTGAATTTTCCTGTTGTAGGATCCAGCTGATTCAGGCCTGCGTCCTCGGTGCCCACCCAAAGCTTGCCGTATTGATCTTTGGTAATTTCGTGGACGAGGTTGCCGCTGATACTGTTGCCGGGCTGCTGAAAGTATTTTCGAAAACGGTTGAATTCTGAGGAATAATAATTGACCCCGCCAAACTGGGTCGTAACCCAGATCCCGCCTTCCCGATCCTTAAAAATAGCATTGATAATGTTGTCAGTGATCGAATAAGGATTGTACTTTTCCTTCACGATCTGCTCCATTTTCTTTCTTTTCAGGTCCAGAATATACAGTCCGGACTCTGAGCCAAGCCAATATTCGTCTTTACCGTTTTGGAAAAATGTATGAATGTAAATATCGTCCTTTTGTCGGGTTTGCTCGGAAATATCGGTAATGCCGCCTGTTTTGTAATTAAAAAGCAGCACCCGTTTCATATTTCCGATCAGCAAGGCAGAGTCAGAAACTGAGTGCATGCGCGTGTTGGAAAAAATCTCATTAACACGCCCCGAAAGGTTGTATTCAGCAACATGGGCCGTCTTGGGACTGTGGCAACGGATAATGCCGTTGCTATGTGCAACCCACACTTTTCCGCTGGCGGCCATGTGAATGGACACCGTGTTAGCCGCATCGGGAATTGATTTTACAGTGCCTTTTTTGGAATCAAACCGGTAAAGCTGGTTATCCGAAATGATCCAGACTCTTCCTTCCTTGTCGCCCCTGATCGTGCGCACTTCCCCGCTACGTATAAGCTTGAAGGGTTTGAACTCGTCCACGACGGGATCGTAAATGTATACGCCCTTATGCGTGCCGATCCACAGCTTTTCGTTTCCATCCTCAAAAATGGAGAAAACCGAGTTGCTGCCCAGGCTCGTTGAATCGCCCTGCTTACTGGTGAAAATCTTGAATGTTGTGCCGTCAAACCGGTTGAGCCCGTTGCGGCTGGCGATCCAGATAAAACCTTTTTTATCCTGGATAATGTCCCCGGTTGCATTGCCCGAAAGGCCATCGGAAACCTGGTAATTTTTGAAATAATAATCCCCGTTCTGGCCCATGCAGGCCAAAGCAAAAAACAAGCAGCAAACAGTCGTAAACAGATTTTTCACACAGCTTATTGAAGGCGCCTGCCGCCATGCAGACCTGGTTTTGCTTAAACACATTTATAAATATATCCCTGTAAAATCATTGCTGATTTATAAAAATCAATGTTGAGACATTTTGATCTAAAATTGAGACGCACAGATCATTCCATTAATTAGCAAAGCAGGAACTTCGCAACACTTTAAATTAATACAATTTATTAATCAGATAGTAACAAGTACGGACCTAACTAATCCGGTTAAACAACAATTTTAATGGAAAATAATTTGTACAAACGGGCAAAAGCTGCCGAAAAACCAAAGCTGATGCGCAGGTCTGCAAAGGCTGCGTGGGCAATGCTTTTCGGCATGTTCGTTGTCTTGTCGGGTGTGGCACAGGCCCAGACCGGCACTTCAATTTCGGGTAAAGTTTCCGATAAATCAGGCGCTTTGCCCGGGGTTTCGGTTATTGAAAAAGGAACATCTAACGGAACCACAACGGATGCCGAGGGGAAATTCACATTGCAACTTTCGACAGGCGCCAAAGCGCTTACGGTTTCCAGCGTAGGTTATTTGGCTCAGGATGTGGATGTAACAAACAAGTCAAATGTGGAGATCACATTGGCAGAAGATCAAAAAACCCTTAATGAAGTGGTCGTGATCGGATATGGATCTTTGAACAAAAGAGAAGTTTCGAGCGCGATCACGCACCTTTCTTCTTCGGACCTGCTTCGTGTGGGAAGCAACAACCCGCTGATGGCGATCCAGGGAAAAGTGGCCGGACTTTCGGTAACGAACACGTCCAGCGCGGATCCTAACTCCTCGCCTAACATTCAGCTGCGCGGTGCTTCTTCACGCAGCGCAGGTTTGGGGCCATTGTATGTCATCAACGGAATTCCGGGTGGTAACATTGATAACATTAACCAGAATGAGATCGAATCCATCGACGTGCTGAAAGGCGGTGCGGCTTCTGCCATCTACGGAACGCGCGGAAGCAACGGGGTGATCGTGATCACAACCAAAAAAGGCTCGGCCGAATCGCGCTTGTTCTATGACGGTTACACGACTTTCGACTATCTGACCAACCAGCTTGAAGTGCTTTCAAAAGACCAGTTTCTGGCAAACAAGCGCGGGGTCGATTTTGGCGGAAACACAAACTGGATGAAGGAAGTGAGCCGTCAGCCATCGTTTTCGCACAAGCATACATTGCAGTTTTCGGGTGGAAATGGCAAGACGAATTATTTCAGCTCGGTCGATTTCCGGGATGCACAAGGCATTGACCTTCGTGCCGGGAAAAGAGAATATGGTGGCCGCGTGAACATTAACCACACGACTGCCAATGATATGTTTGCATTGACATTTAGTGTGGCACCGCGTTATGCCAAAACAAGCGACGCTGATTACAGCGGATTCAATTATGCATTGACATTGAACCCGACGGTTTCAGTTCGAGATTCTGCGGGTCGTTACAACTACATCAACTCCGGATTTTTTGCCAATAACCCTGTTGAAAACGCTAAAACCGTGATCCGCGATTCGGAAATTAAATATCTGGACTTGAACGGTTCTGCGAAATGGAACATTCTGCAAAATCTGAACACGACTGTGACATTTGGAGAAGTGAGCAAATCGACGCGCAGATATTGGTTTACGCCATCCACCAACACAACAGTTGTTAACGGAAACAAGCGCAATTCCGCGAGGCAGTATCTGGACGACAACGATCAGAAGAGTTTGGAATGGTTGGGAAATTATTTCCTGGATCTGGACAAACATTCGATCAAATTGCTTGCGGGTTACTCTTATCAATATTTTACCAACTCCGGTTTTGATGCTGCCAACGAAAAATTCCCATCCGATGTGCTTTCCTATAATGGCCTCGGAACGGGATTATGGAACCTGGAAGAAGGCGTTAATGGGGTTGCTTCATACAAAAACACTGCGAAGCTGATTGCGTTCTTCGGCCGTGTGAACTACGATTTTGACCAGAAATACTACGTGTCTGCCAGTCTTCGCCGTGAGGGTTCTTCCAAATTCGGTTATGACAACAAATGGGGATATTTCCCAGCCGCATCGCTTGCATGGCGCGTGACGCAGGAAAGCTTTCTGAAAGACATTCCCTGGCTGAACGAATTAAAAGTGCGCGCCGATTATGGTGAAACGGGTAACCAGGATTTTGACAGTTATAAATCGCTTGATACATACGGCGGTTATGGATATTATCCTTACAATGGCAGTCCTTACCAGGTTTGGGGTCCCAACCAAAACACCAACTACAACCTTCGCTGGGAAAAAGCGATCAACTTCAATGCGGGTGTGGATTTTGAGCTTTTCAGCAGCAAGATCAATGGTAGTTTGAACTATTATGTGCGCACCAACAAGGATCTGTTGGGTAACTACAATGTGCCTAACCCGCCAAACATTCAGGGTCAGACATTTGCCAACGTAGGAACAATGCGCAATACGGGTGTGGAGTTGCAGTTGAATGCAGCGGTTGTAAACAAAGGCGATTTCAGCTATAACCTAGGCATCACCGGCGCATGGAATGACAACAAATTTGTTTCGTTTTCTAATGATCTGTACAAAGGACAAAAGTTTGTTGACGTTGTGGGCATGCCTGCACCGGGAAGCCCTGGAACATTGCAGCGTTTGCAGGAAGATCAGCGGATAGGCGGTTTTTATGCGCTTAAATCGGCGGGTGTAAATGACAATGGCGCATTGCTGGTTTACAACAGAAACGGGGACATTGTGCCTGCTAATGAAGCCAACAATGATGACAAGCAGTTTGTAGGAAATGGTCTTCCCAAGTTCACAACCGGGATTACCAACTCATTCAAATACAAAAACTGGGATCTGAGCGTGTTTCTGCGCGGCACATTTGGCTACAAGCTTTTCAACACGTATGCTTTCTATCTGGGAACACCGGCTGCTCAGGAAAATGCCAATGTGCTTACTTCGGCATATGACGGCAGCAAATATTCCAAGCTGACCAGCACTTCCACTTACTCGTCGCTTTCGGACTACTTTCTGGAACCGGGCGGTTTTTTGAAAATCGACAACATTACGCTAAGCTACACGCAGCCGCTGAAAACCAAATTTATGCAGTCGGCGCGAATTTATGCGACGACCAGAAACCTGGCGACATTCACCAAGTTCACAGGCGGAGATCCCGACCTGATCCAGGTGAACGGACTTTACCCGGGCGTTCGCACTAATGGCGACAACAACGGCACGCTGGATTACTATCCTTCGACGACTCAGTTGCTGCTGGGCTTACAACTTACATTCTAATAAGCTGACCTAATTCAAAAATGAAAAGGAATCAAATTTCAAAATATATGCTCCGGTTTGCTGCCTGTGCGCTGCTGTCTGTAACGGCGGGCTGCACCAACCTGGACGAAGAATTATACGACCGGATCACCTCAGAAAACTTCCTGCAAACGCGTGATGACGTAACGCGGGACTTTTTGAGGGCGTTTGAACACAGTTACTGGAGCATTCAGGGCGGAAGCACATTTATGCTGCAAGAGAACAGTTCGGATGAAATGATGACGCCGAACCGCCAGGGCGACTGGTTTGACGGCGGACAGTTCCAGCGCGTGCATTACCACACCTGGACTCCGCAGGACGGCTATACGAGCGATGCCTGGAACGCACTTTACGGAGGCGTAACGCTGGCAACCAACTCGCTGGAAGATCTGGAAGGCATTACCGATCCATCCAAATTTGAAATGACGCGTGAAGAGCTGGACGGCATGATCGCAGAATTGAAAGTGCTCCGCGCCTGGCTAAACCTTCGTTTGCTGGATTTTTACCGCAACATTGTTATCGTTACCAAAGTAAAAGGCCAGACCGAAGGCGGCGTGCAGTCTACTCCACAGGAATCATTTGCTTTCATTGAGCAGGAGTTAAAAGACGCGCTTCCGAAGCTTTCGACCAACACAACATTGGGCGATAATGTAAGTGGACGCTGGACCAAAGGCAGCGCGGCTGCATTGCTGGTCAGGCTTTACCTGAATGCAAAGGTTTACACAGGAACAGATCGTTTCAAAGACTGCGAAACGCTTGCGCAAGAGATCATTGATGGGAAATATGGCTCCTATGCATTGGAAACGCGCTGGGATGCACCATTTGATTATACTAACCCCACTTCCAAAGAAACCATGTTCGGTTTCCCCGGCAGCTTTGCACAAACGCACTGGCAGTATGACGGCGGAATGTATTTCTGGATGCTGCCAAACCTGGCACCAAGCTATTTCGGATTCACCGACTTTGGCAACGCGAACCCTAAATATGCCATGCAGCCTGGACGCGATGTCGACAGTGTTGAATACAGCTTTACGTTGGGAAAACCATTTATCAAATTCCAGAAATACAAGGATGATCTGCGTTTGAAAAAATACAAAAACCTGGGTGGCAGCAAGCGTGAGGGAATGTTCCTTTACGGATATTTGCCTTACAAAAATCCAGCGGGTAAACAGGACACAGTAAGAGGTTTCAAAGGCCCTTATCCCCTGTTCCTGCGTGATCAGGTCGGTAAATTTCTGGATGCAAAACCAGGAACCAAGATTGCCGACAAGGTTTCCAACATGAACAATGCGGATAACAACTCGGGCCTTTATCCGGTGAAATATCCTTACTACCCAAGTGATGATCCGAACAAGATTTCTTCGGCTTATGCAGAAATCCGTTTTGCAGAGATCTATTATTCTTTGGCTGAATGTAAATATCGCGCAGGCAACAAAGCGGCAGCGGCAACATTGCTGAACACCGTCCGCAAACGCAATTATCCAGCCGGCTCACCGAGCCTTTACAAAGCCAACGGCGCCGAGCTTACCGACCAGGAAATGCTAGATGAATGGATGCGTGAATTCCTGGCGGAAGGCCGAAGAAGAACAGATCTGATTCGCTGGGGTGTATTCAGCACGGGAACCTGGTGGGATAAAAAGCCGGATGGCGACAACCACACGGACATTTTCCCGATCGGACAAAATGTGCTGAACTCTTCACCACAATTGAAGCAAAACCCTGGTTACTAAAATTTATTTAAATGAAATTCAATAAGCCTTTTGCTGGGCTAAGTTTGACTGTGCTAAGTGCCGCAATAATCGTTGCGGTGCTTGGCTCAGCCTACCGAGGCCCGGAAAGTTTCAATTCAAAGCCAGCAACCCATGCTGGCTTTTCAGATGTAAAACGCCCGCGCGAAGCCTGGGTTTTACGCTCGGTGCTCGATTCGAGACCACGGATTCTCAGCATTGCATTGCACGATAATCTTTGGCTAGCCTATAACACGAAAACTGCCGCTTTATACAAAGCATGGAACGGAAGAATCGATTTCAGCGGACCGGTTTACACCTCTTCACACGGCCCGCAGCCCGTTTCCATCGGAACCACTTACATGGAGGAGCCGGACGAAAATCCGTGGCGCATCACTGCAGATGGCAAAGAAATCACGCCGGAGATCAGTTACAAAGGTCACACCGTGCTGGAAAATCAGGTAACATTGAAATATGACCTGGATTATCAGGGCAAGAAGATTTCAGTTGAAGAAAGACCTGAGTTTTTTGATGCCGGAAATGGAAAAGCGGGTTTTGAACGCGTATTCACTGTTGCCAATGCTCCTGCGGGCGCTCAGGTAACATTGAATCTACACTTGAATTCGCTGACTGCTGCAACAGATTACAAAACCGACGGCAAGTTTTCCGTGACCAATGAGCGTGACGAAACTGCTGGAAACAAAGCCTTCAAAGCCGTTGATGGAAAACTGGTTTTGAACAACAATGGCAAAACAACATTGTCAGTCAACCTAACCGAAAAACCTGCGCAGCCGCAATCCGCTCAGCAGGAAAGCAAGGCGGATATGGTTGCCGGGCTTTTTGCAAAAAGCGACTGTAACACGTGCCATAACCAGGAAGTCAAAACCGTTGGACCAGCTTACAAAGCCATTGCCGAACGCTACGATAATAATGATAAAAACAAGAATGCGCTCGTTACCAAAGTAATCAAAGGTGGTGCAGGCAATTGGGGACAAATCGCTATGTCGCCGCACCCGGATTTGAAAAAAGAGGACGCAGAAACAATGGTTTCCTACATTCTGGAATTGGACGCAGACAAGGAAAGAGCGCAGGCGGCAAACAAATTAATGCCGAAGCCAGCGTATCCGATTGTTCTTAAATCCATCGCTCCCGCAACAGTCGCTTCGGCAAATGAGAAACCGAGCGCGGCCCGACCTGCCGAGGCCCGACCCGGCATCGCGGTGAACATTTACCAATTCGCCAGCGGCATCGGCAGTGTTCCGGAAGTTAATGATGAAATGTTGCCCGTTAAATCCGGCTCGATCAATGCGTTGCATTTGGATGACAAAGATTTTGGTGATCTGAAAGACAACTTTGCCATTTACGCAAGTGGTTTTATCAACATTAAAAAAACGACCAACATTGTTTTCAGACTCGTATGCGACGATGGCGGAAAGCTTTTTATCGATAACCAAATGGTGATCGATAACGGCGTTAACCACGGATTGCAACCGACGGATGGCGAGATCATTTTGAAGCCAGGCAAACATCCTTTCCGCGTTGAGTATTATCAGGGCGCATTTGGCAAAGGACTTTCTTTGCAATGGCGGCCATATGGCAGTAAGGAGTTTGTAGTGGTTCCGCCAAGTGTTTTCACTTACAAAGGTGCCGATATTAAAAAGACCGGCGAAACACCCGTTGACGTTAAGAAAGAAGATGTTCCGGGAGATAAGTCGCCGCTCGTTGCCGTGCATCCAAGCTTTACATTGGCACAGGCAAGGCCGGATAATTTCCAGCCCAGAGTAGGCGGAATGGATTTTCTGACTGATGGCAGAATGGTTGTCAGCACGTGGGATTCATTGGGCTCCGTTTACATTGTCGACGGCCGCAAAGCAACAACGCCGAATGACATTAAGGTAAAACGCATTGCATACGGTCTGGCCGAGCCGCTGGGCTTGAAAGTGGTGGATGATGAAATTTACATCATGCAAAAACAGGAACTGACCAAGCTGGTCGACCTGAACAAAGATGAGCTCATTGACGAATATCAGACCATTTGCAACGGCTGGAAAGTCTCTGCCAACTTCCACGAATTCGCATTCGGGCTGGTGTACAAAGACGGCTATTTCTACGGAACATTGGCAACTGCCATTAACCCCGGTGGAGCGAGCACCAAACCACAGATCCCGGACCGTGGAAAAGTGGTTAAAATCTCTAAAAAGGACGGCTCATTCACATTCGTAGCATCCGGATTAAGGACACCAAATGGCATTGGGCTGGGCGTAGATGATGAGATTTTTATTGCCGATAACCAGGGTGATTGGCTGCCGGCCAACAAGATCATTCATTTGCAGGAAGGCGCATGGTACGGTTCACGTTCGGTGGATTTTGAAGGAACTGCAAATCGCAAAGAAACGCCTCCGGTAGTATGGCTTACTCAGGACGAGATCGGTAATTCACCCAGCCAGCCTGCAAAGCTGAATGTAGGTCCCTATCAAAATCAAATGATCCACGGCGACGTGACGCATGGCGGTATTAAACGGGTGTTTGCCGAGAAAGTAAACGGTGCTTACCAGGGCGCTGTGTTTCGGTTCACACAGGGATTGGAAGCGGGCGTTAACCGCCTGGTCTGGAGCCCGGATGGCTCGCTTTACATAGGCGGCGTGGGCTCTACCGGGAACTGGGGACATACAGGCAAGCTGGGTTACGGTTTGCAAAAATTGACTTTCAACAATAAAGTTGCATTTGAAATGCTGGCGGTCAGAGCCAAATCCGACGGTGTTGAAATTGAATTTACAGAACCATTAAAGGAAGGCGCTGGTGAAGCTGCATCCGATTATGAAATCCGTCAATGGTGGTTTAAGCCCACTGCGGATTATGGTGGCCCAAAGCTGGATGAAGAAAATCTGGCTGTAAAATCAGTGCAAGTCTCTGCTGACCGGAAGAAAGTAACATTGCAACTGGCCGGCATGAAAAGCAAACACATCGTTTACATTCACCTGAACGGCAAAACCGTCACGAGCAGGAACGGCAACAAACTTTGGAGCACCGAAGCTTGGTATAATATGAACGAAATCCCCAAAAGTCTTTAATCATTATGACCAGACTTCATGTAAATTTGACGGGCATTTCAATGCTATCTGCTTTCAAAGTTAATAGGCAGCGTATACCTGGTGGTCACTTTTTTGCCTTTTTTCACCGCCGGATCCCAGCCGCCACTCGTTTTCTTTATCATTTCCATGATTTGCCTATCTACATTTTTAGCAACACCCCTGTCAAGCGAATAGTCGCTAAGTTTTCCGTTTTCATGCACGATAAAGGAAACCAGGAGTTTGCCCTTTGGAATCCCGTTCGCGGGGTTCAATGTAGGGAAGATATCAACATGCTGGTTCAATAGTTTCACAAACTCATTGGGCCCTCCTCGGAACTTCGGCGGGATCGCGTCTATCGTGTATTCCGTCGGCTGTTCTCCGGGATTTCTCACACCTTTCATTAATATTCCATCCTGGTAATCTTCTTCGTAAACCAGATTATTGATAGAATGCCTGCCAATCCAATGACCCGTTTTTAAACCATTTACAACCGGCCCCTCTTCATAAACCATCTCCCCGTCATAAACTCCCGCCTGAATTCTGGCCGTTCCGGAACCTTCTTTTACCAGAATGGTTCCGTCCATATCCCAGTTTTCGATCACTGAAACCTTGTTTTTATGATCCAGCAGAATTACGTTTCCAAGCTGCCCGTTTTCGTACCAGCTGGTAATCTGCGTAAGGCTGTCTGCGGAGATCTTTTCTTCCCGTAACATTCCGCTCCTGAAAAAAGACTTGCTTACCGATGGTAGTTTCCCACTTCCCGGGTAGGCAACAAACGACAGAAGCCGGCCGTCCGCCTGGGTTATTATCTCTTCGGAAGGACTTTCCCAATTACCCATATTGGCAGAAATACGATAAGCTTGCACGGAATCCAGCTTAATCACACCAGTTAGTTTTACCCAAATTTCATCCTTCTGAAATGGAAAGGTTTTCACCGTTTTCCACTCTCCACCTCTTTTCTCCTGAAACAGAATATCCGCCCGTACATCCCCGTAACGGTCAACAGGAATTACATTTCTGAATTTGAATTTTTTGTCGTCGGAAACCATTATGTGATTTCTGTCAAAATATTCAATCATTGCACTTTGCGTGCTGTCATAGGAAGGGATGGGTGCCGTCCGGAAAACAACGGGGTATACCACAGCCTGCCGTACCGGCTGACCTTTCACGAGGGCAGGTTTCCAGGCTTTATATAGGCTCATCACGCGTAATGCCTCAATATCACACAAGCTATCCAGCGACCGCGCAACTCCAAGCCCTGTCATAGTTCCGTCTGTTTCCACAACACCTTTGATCAGAACCCGCGAATTAAGTCCTTTTGCGGCAGCATGTACGGGAATTCTCAGGTTGGCCGCAACAAACCGATTGAATAGTCCCAGCCCGCCAGCGGGCTCCGCAACTTTTTCTACCTCATTGACCTGGTAAATTGTTTGTGAAAACGTAGAAAAACTGATGAGACAAAACAGCGTTACTAAACCTTTCATTTGCTAATTTCTTGACTATACGAGGATAAAAATAAAAAATTCCGGCAGCGCAAGCTACAAAAAGTGTTCATACATCGGATATCCATGTTCCCTTGCGAACAGGCAAGATAGCCAGTCAAGCGCTCAGATCCCTGTGTAAAATGCGGACCGCAAATACCGGGTGGTCGAGCGCCAATGGCTGTGTAAACAATTAAGCATTAATAAACAGCTGCCTGAATTCCAGTGGCGATTGCTGGGTTTTATTCTTGAAAAACTTATTAAAACTCTGCGAATGCTCAAAACCAAGTTCGTAACCAATTGCACTGACAGTCAAATCGGTGGTGGATAACCTCTCCTTGGCTTTCACTACGAGCTTTTCGTGGATATATTGCTGTGCGTTCCGACCGATCAGCGAGCGTAGCATATCGCTTAAATATCCGGAAGAAACATTCAGTTGTTCCGATAAATACTGCACAGTTGGCAATCCCCTGTCGAGTGCCTTTTGGTTGTTGAGATAGTCATTGATGACACATTCGGTTTTTTCCAAAATAGTGGTACAGGAAGCTCTGCGGGTTACAAACTGACGTTTATAAAAACGGCTGGCATAGCTCAATAATAATTCAACCTGGGCAACAACGATCTCCTGGCTGAATTCATCGACACGGCTGTTCAGCTCCCGCTCAATAATTTGATAAACCGACAAAACGATGCCCTTTTCCTGATCAGATAAGTGTAAAGCCTCGTTTACCGAATACGAAAAATAACTGTACTGTTTTATCTTTTGTGCCAAAGGATATCCCAATAGAAAATCAGGATGTATCAGTAACACATAAGACTCTCCGCCCTCGTGATATTCCGTTGCGCCAACCAGTTGCTGAGGCGCCATAAACATCATACTTCCTTCTTCATAATCGTAATAACTCTGCCCATATTTCAGCCTGCCGCTATTTTGCACATTGAATGTCACTTTATAAAAATCCAATACATCGTAAGCAGGTGCTTTGGCGGGATTAAATGAATTGTTTTCATCAAAATGCGTAAGGCTTATTAAGGGGTGCTGCGGCTTCGGCAATCCAAAAGCCTGATGTATAGCTGAAATCGAATGGAACCGGAGATGACCTGATTTTTTCATTCTTTGCGTTTAAACGTGAAAAACAAAATCTGTGGCAAATTCATCGCCACAGATCCGATTTCTCACAATAAATATTTTTACCAGGGATAAACCTCCTGATTAGGTCCTGTAAATAGTGCCGTTGGTCCGTCTTCTTCCAAGGCCACCCGGATGGGCTCAAGAGAACCTACTTCCACCGAATCCGTTCCCTGAAAATTATTCAGGGCCGTTGCTGTAAAGCCGGGACTCACCGCACTTACCTTGATACCGCTCTTTTCCAGTTCATTAGCAAAGGCCACGGTCACTGCATTCAGAGCTGTTTTGGATGCACCATAAATCAGTTCAAAGTGCGGGGCATAAGGATTTTCCGGATCGCGGGCCAGCGCAAGCGAGGCTAACCCGCTGGATACGTTCACGATACGTGGCGACATGGCCTTCCGAAGCAGCGGCAAGAATATTTGCGTGACGACTACGACGCCAAAAACATTCGTTTCCCATACTGTTCGCATTTCGTCTACGGAGCTAATGCTCGGACGGTTGCTGGCCATAATTTCTTCCAAAGTCCTTCCCGGACTTCCTGCATGCGAAACGGCCGCATTGTTCACAAGCAAATCTATTTTGCCAAAGTCTTGCTGAACCGCTGCAGCAGCATTCTCAACAGAATTCTTGTCCGTAACATCTATTTGAATGGCCTTGGCTTTGTAGCCGATCTTTTCGGCAGCATCTAAGCCATTTTGTAAGTTACGTGACCCAACATAAACGATATAGCCATTCTCGGCGAGGGCCTTGGCAATCTGAAATCCTACTCCCTGATTGGCACCCGTAACCAATGCTACTTTATTTTCCTGTGCTTCCATCATTGTTTACTTTTAAGTTTTGAGGAAGCAAATTTCGGGCTCCGCAAAGCCAAGGTTGTAGCCAAATCAAGCCGATTTGTAGCCAGAACGAGGGTTTTTAAAAAGCACCAACCGTCGGCAACAGTACGCAACAACTCCGCCCGGTAAGATACATTGCAATGCCTGTAAGATATCCGGGCACTTCCCCGAGGATTTATATAAATTGCTTTTTTTAACAAAACAACATTTCCGAATGGCACATACTACCTCCAACCCACAGATTCACGAAGGCCGTAACACTTATGAATGAATTTGATGCTCCGTCAACGTCTTTGATAAAAGATGTTGTGCAAATTTTGCAGCTAGCCCGGCAAAAAGTTTATAGCGCAGTAAACAGTGAAATGGTAATTGCCTACTGGAAAATGGGAAGGCGTATAGTGCAGGAAGAGCAGCATGGGGAGCAAAAAGCAGCTTATGGCGAGGCGATACTAAAAACACTTTCCATTGCGCTCACGACCGAATTAGGCAAGGGCTTTTCCTATGCGAATATCAGAAATTTCAGGCAGTTTTATCTTACTTACCCTGATGAGGCAATTTGCTACGCGGTGTGTAGCAAATTATCATGGAGCCATAACCGATTGATAATGCGGATAGAAAGTCCGGAAGCAAGGGCCTATTACCTCAATGAGTGTGCTGATCAAATGTGGAGCACACGAACATTGGAGCGCAATATTAATTCCTCTTACTATCAGCGATTGCTTTCGTCTCAAAAGCAAAATACTCATCTGACAAATAATGAAAAATCTGAAATGCTCTCAGCAAATGAATTCATTAAAGATCCCTATGTTTTTGAATTTTTGAATATTCCCGAACCAATAAGTGCATTGGAGCAAGATATTGAAAAAGCGTTAATCGGAAATTTACAACAATTCTTACTCGAACTGGGAAAAGGATTTTCGTTTGTAGGAAGACAATTCAGGATCGGTACGGAAACAAGTCATTTTTACATTGATCTGGTTTTTTACAATTATCTTCTTAAATGCTTTGTTCTCTTTGATTTAAAAACGGGCAAGCTGACACACCAGGATACCGGGCAAATGGATATGTACATCCGCATGTTCGATGATCTGAAAAAGCAAGATGATGACAATCCCACGATTGGAATCATTCTTTGTACTGAAAAAGATGAAACTGTTGTAAAGTATAGTATTTTGAGTGATAGTAAGCAGCTCTTTGCTACTAAGTACATGCTTTATCTGCCAACAGAGGACGAGTTGATTGCGGAGATCGAGCGAGAGAAGCGAGCTATTGAAACGCAATTGCTAACATCTTCACAGAAATCAGGTACTTGAAACACAAAAATGCCGTTCCGGAAATCCGAAACGGCATTTTTGTGGAGATGCAGGGAGTTGAACCCGGCACCTATCCTTATTTGCTTTTATCAAGACTTTTTACATGTTCCGCATGCGCTTTGATCACCGGTAAGGTCTTGTCGATGAAAGCTTTTAACTCTGCATCTTTTACTTCTTTCTGCGCATCTTCAAAAAGTTTCACTGTCTTATCATGATCTTTTTTCATCTGCGATATGTATGCTTTGTCAAAATCGCTGCCGCTTTTGCCACCCAGGTCAGCTGCTGCCTTTTGTTTTTCTTCATTTGGCGCCGAAGGCAATGTGATATTTTTGCTCGATGCCAGTGTTTTCAACTCATCATTCGCTTTTGAATGGTCTGTCACCATTTGTTTTGCAAATGCTTTCACTTTCGGATCCGTGGCTTTTTCTTCGGCGATTTTGCTCAATGCCACTTCTGCCATTCCGCCATTTGCGGCTTCTACTGCAAACTCGGCGTCGTCGTCGGCGACTGCGGATGCCGAATCAGTGGAAGCGCTGTCGTCTAATGCCTCATTGGTACTGTCGGCAAACTCAGTTGTGTCAGTTGTTTCAGTCGATTTCGACCCGCAGCTCCATAACATGGCTACGGTTGCGAGTGTTAAGAATGTTGATGCAATTTTCATTGGTATTCATTGTTTAAGTGGTGATAAAATTCATGATGCCGGATAATTCCGGCACAGCTCGAAAATGTATCAAAAAGCGTACCTGTTGGCGTAAGTTATTCCCCTAAATCCAATGAGCTCCATAGAATTCCGTTTTTTGCTAAACATTTATAAAAAATGTGCAACGCTATTGACGAGTTTATTTGTCTGTGTTTAAGGCGATGAAGCCAATTTCTAAACTAATCTTTCCATGAAGAAACTGTTATTCTCCGCACTGATTTTGTCCTTTGCGCTTTTTGCCAGCTCCTGCACCGATGAAACTGTCGAAAAAGAGGAAGTGACCGCAGAAGAGTTTGATAAAGAAAAGTTTTACAGTCAACTCGGTACGGTACCTTTTTACATATCGAAAGCTTACCGGGTTGTTGGCCAAGACACCATCAACGTGCTCGCAGATTCACTTATGATTTTATACCGTGACGCTGTTTATGTGACATTCTGGGCTGGCAGTGGGTCGAAAGATGTGGGTTATGTAAACTTTTACAGCGGTTCTGTCTGGACAAACTCACCATTTGCGCCTCCTGCACGTGCTTTTGGCACAAATATGAAGTTTTCGAGACCCACCAGCATGACGTTTAACTGGGACGACACCAAAAAGACCGTAGTAATTACTTCTTCGGGATCAGATGAAGCATTCCGCCTCGTGCCTCCGGGAAAAAGTGCCTACCTCGACACCAGCCGCTTTCATTACAATTATGACTTCGAGGCTGCGAAAGCCGGAGCAGACCAGAGTATGACCTGGATTTTTGATGATTACACCATCGTGATGAAACCAATGTACATCTTTTACAGACATCCGGACAGCGCGTCCTGGGAAAGAGGCATTGTGGTATTTTAAATAGAAAGGCTTACGAGTAGAAGTCCGATATCGAATGCTAGATCTGATATCTACCCGCGCTGACGGAATAATGCGGGTGAAATGCCGGTGTATTTGCGAAATTGTTTGCAAAGGTGGCTCTCATCGGTGTACCCGAATTCGTCCGCTATTTCCGTCAGTGTATGCTTACTGTAAAGCAACCGCGATTCGATAATCCTGACTTTATACCTGATAATGTACTGTTTGAGCGATTCGCCGGTGTGCCTTTTGAAAAACAAGCTGATGTAAGCCGGTGCATAATTGAATCGCATCGCCAGATGCCCTATCGTAAGACTTTCGGGTTGGAAAATGTGCTGACGAATGTACATTAAAATTGCCTCCACAGAATATTTTCGGGCATCATCGGCCGGCGAATGGTTGAAAAGGTTCCGCGCAAGAACCAGCAGCATACTCCGCAAAATGCTATCGCGCACCATGTCAAAATAAGCAGATTTTTCATTCGCGCATTCCGCCTCCAGTACAGCCAGCAAATGCCGCAACTTTTGTTTTTCCTGCTTATCAGTCACAATGGAATTTGAACTTTGCGATGAAGTGCTGAGCAATGTCCTGATGATCGGCTGCCAGGCCGCTTCCTGCTGCTGCTTTTCAACAGACTCATTGAAGCGCACAAAACAGAATTCTGTGGTCTCGCTGATCTCAAAATGGTGGAAATCCTCTGGCCCCAGCAGGAACACATCGTCGCTTGCATATGCGTAAGCATGTCCGTTGATATGGTGCACCCCACTCCCATTTAAAATAAAAATGATCTCAAAATACGTGTGCTTGTGCACGGAATGCTGCCACACATCGGCCTCAAAATGATAAATGCTGAACGGCTCGTGAAGTATATATCTTTTCATGAAATAAGATCTTAATGTAAATCTACCGACAGATGATGGATTTATACAAAAGCCGGTGTTTCCTCATTCCTATTTTTGTAAAAGAAAACAGAATACGGCACTTTAAATCTGAATCGCATATGAGATTGACAATTTTACTTTTGGCTGCATTATTGAGCATTTGTATACTGCCTTCCATGCAAAATAAGGAAGAATGGGTCGTGCTTCTGGATAAGGACCTGAGTCAATGGGAGAATTATCTCAGCTATAAACATAAAGACAACTATAATGGAAAAATACCAACGGACGCGGCCGGTAAGGAAATAGCGCCCGTTGGATATAACAAGGACAAGGGTCAGGTTTTTAAAATGCTCGACGAGCCGGGCGGCCCGGTTTTACGCATTAGCGGAGAGACTTACGGATGCGTTTTTACCAAACAATCTTACAAAAACTATCACCTCAGATTACAGGTCAAATGGGGAGCAAACAAATACGAACCCCGAAAAACAAAACTACGCGACTCAGGTATTTTGTATCATTCCACCGGCGAAGCGGGCGCCGAATACTGGCGTACGTGGATGATGTCGCAGGAATTCCAGATCATGGAGGGGCATATGGGGGATTACTGGTGCCAGGCCAGCTCCGCAATTGATATCCGCTCATTTCCATCGGAAGGTGTGATGAACCGCGTCGCTGATGAAAGCCAGCCTTTTGGTACATTCAAATCAGGAAGTGATTATTTCTGTATGCGCTCCGGCAACTTTGAAAAACCGGATAATGAATGGAATACATTGGAATTAATCTGTTTTGAGGGACAAAGTCTGCATATTGTAAACGGGCATGTGGTGATGGTTTTGAAAAACTCACGTTACATTAAACCCGGCGGCGAAGAAGTGCCGATGACCAGCGGCAAGATCCAGCTGCAAAGCGAAGCCGCCGAAGTTTTTTATCGCGACGTGCGCATCAAACAGCTCAGCGCGCTGCCCGCCCAGTATCAAAAGTATTTTTTGTAAGTGAAAAGTTAACGCCCCTGCTCATCACCAGTTTCCTGCCTTTCTTAACAACCAAAACATCCTTCACCTGGCTTTCGCCTGGTAGGAAAAGCTTCATCGTCGTGCTCGCACTATTCACACTAAAACCGACCAGTTCAATATTTTTCCAATCAATCTGATCCGTAGACTGCGCCACTTTTACGTGCGGCAACACAACTCCTTCGCGAACTAACATGACCACTTCCAGCTCGCCAGCGGCGATATCATGCCAGCCGCCTTCATACACTTTGCGTGTTTGGTAATCTACCCATTTTCCCTTTGGCAAATACACCTGCCGGCTTTTGGTGTTTTCAAAAAATGGGGCAACCAGAATGTCCGATCCCAACATATATTCATTATCCACCATCCACGCGCCCGGATCGTCCGGGAATTCAACCAGCAATGCGCGCACCATTGGAAGCCCTTTTTCAGACGCAAGTTTGGACTGGGTGTAGATGTAGGGCATGAGCTTGTATTTCAGCTCAACCGCTTTTCGGAAATAATTTTGAAAGTCTTCCCCGTATTCCCATGGTTCTTTGGGCGCTTGTCCGTGCGTGCGTGTGTGGGAGCTGAGCAGGCCCATGAGCAACCATCGGCGATAAAGATCTTCCGGCGTTTTCATGGTAAAACCGCCTATATCATGGCTCCAAAATGTAAAACCGGAAAGTCCAAGTGACAATCCGCCACGGAGTTGCGCTTCCATTCCCTTATTCGTTGTCTCGGCATCGCCGCCCCAATGAATCGGATAACGCTGACTTCCTGCCCAGGTGCTCCTTGCCCAGATAATGTTGTCACCGGTCAATTTTTTTGTCAGTTCCGAAACGATCTTGTTGTAACGCAATGGATAAAGGTTATGCTCATAAAAGCCCGTACGACCGGACGCATATACGCCGGACAGTGGCGCTGCTTCACCGAAATCAACTTTAATCGCGCCCACACCCAGTTTCAGTAGTCCGGAGATTTTATCTTCATACCATTTGATTGTGTTGGGATTGGAAAAATCAAGCACAGCATCTTCATATGGAATGGTCCCGTTTGCATTCTTCACGGCCAGGCCTTTGCCCACAATCTCCGGATACAATGTGTTTTTTGGAACAAAATAAGGCAACTGCCACAGCGACGTGCGGAAACCCTGTTTTTTAAGATCGGCGATCATGCCTTCCGGATTTTTAAAACGACTTGGCGCGAAGTTGTAGTCACAACGCCAGTCGGTTTCAAACCAGCCCGTATCAAAATGTATCACGTCGGAAGGAATGCGGTTTTCGCGCAGTTTGGCGGCAACATTACGCCCATCTTGTTCTGAAAAGTAGGTTATACGGCTCATCCACAAACCAAATGACCATAGCGGCGGCATGGACGCTTTTCCGGTCAGGTTTGTGTATTCATCTAAAATGTCTTTCGGTTGACCCAAAAACACGAATAGGTCCAGGTTCTCGTCGCCAATCTGCATGGCATTGGATTCTCCGTAGGTCGCCCCAAAATCGCATGTAATCGGCGAAGTTGTGTGCATAAACACGCCATAACCCCGCGAACTCATGTAAAATGGAATGGGCTTGTACATGGTTTGCGTCTGAACACCATTCGGATCGTGCGTCCACAGAACCACCTTTTGCCCATTCTTGTCCAGCCTCGTGAATGACTCTCCGCAGCCAAAAATCTTCTCATCCGGCGAAATAGAAAACACCGCTGCAACACTCCGCGAGTAATCCGAAGCGCGGCGAACAAATGAGAACGGCAAAGTCGGCGTGTAGGAAGATCTCCCATCCGCCTGACCCCGCGTTTGTGTAAGCACCTTCCCATTCGCATCCCTAATTAATATCTTCCACGGATTTTCATAAATCGTAACAGATCCGTGGACATTCGTGTATTCGTGACCACCATTGATTTTTTTATACTCCCAGGAATCATCCTTCACAGGCTCCTTCACAAGCATTAAAGAAGGCTCTCCGGCAGCACCCTGAGCACCCGTATTCGCGCGGATGCGGACTGTACGAGGCGAAGTAAATTCAACCGAAAACGGCAAAACAGGATCCTGAGCGTATTCAATGGAAGGAAATTCGTTGCTATAAGACCGCTTATAGCTCAGCATGGAGTTATCAAAATTATGTGCAGAAAATGGCTCGTGCCGCTTCCATTTGATTTTCCCAATGCCGGTCGCAGGATCGAATGCAGCCAGACTATCCGCAAAAAACAAGGTGTTGGAAAAATCCCTGAAATCTCCGCTGATGTCAACAGGTTCGTTCACGAGCTTGCTCTGCTGGGCAGTGGCCTGAGAACCGATGAAGAGCAGGCTAAGCATTATTAATAGGGTAAATGCTTTTCGTAAATTAATTAAGATAACCATAATGGAATGCAATGTAATGCCCGTAAGTAAATAAGCAGGGCGCCCGGCAAACGAATGCCTGGCGCCCTGTCCATAGTGAATAATGTAATTTCCGACATGCTATTTTTTCACAATCCGGAAATTGTCAACACTCCCGTTAAATGACGCAATTGCAACGTCCGGCGTGCCGAATGATACTTTCAAATCGCTTACTTTGGATACGTCAGCGATAGTGCCGCCTGCTGCGCTTTTAAACTCCGAAAGCTCGATGACAGCAGTTCTCCAACCAGTGGTTTGATAACCGGTTGACGTAAATTCAGTGGAATTCCAGGGCTGGAATGCATAAGTGTATTCCGTGCCGCCTGCTGTGATGGTGATGTCGTATTTACCCGCTTTCCAAGGTTCTGCAATGTTGTGCTCGAACTTGAATTGTCTTTCCGCCGCCGGTCCTGCCGCCAGCTTGAAATCAAAATTGCAAGTGGCGAAAACCCATGCATCGGCATAGCCGGTTGCAGGCAACTTGGTTTGTTTGATCCTTGAATATTTACCTGAAATAGCACCCGGATCGGTTGCAGGCAAAATCGCAGCCGCTCCATAGCACACATCAGAACCCCAGGTTGTTGCAGGAACATCGAAATTGATCATATGCCCTTCCGTACCATTCACTTTGAATGCTGTTTTGACTGTGCCAAACTCTCCTTCCACTGTAACAACATCTGAAATTGCAGTAACGGGCATTTTGGCCGTGATCTGCTTTACAGTCGTGCTCAGGATCTGCAAGTTGGTTGCGCCTACTTTTACGGATTTAATGTTGTAAAAATAATCACCCTGAATCACGAGCGTGCCTCCAGGCTTTACAAACTCAGAGTACAATCCGGTTAAAACTGGCATCGGAGCCGATAATACGAAATCATAAGTCGTTTCCCCACCTTTGGTTTGCACCTTGATCTTGTTGGAAACGCCCGCATCCACCGCCTTCGTAGGCGCATTGGCTGGGATGGTCACGATCAGATTGGAGTTGCTGCCCAATGCTGCATTGAATGTCGCTTCGAAATCATTGAAATACACTTTCATCACACTGCCCAGGTTCTGGCCCTGGATCACGATCAGCGTGCCGGGTTCCGCTGCATTCAGCGAACTGTCGGCTTTGGTAGGATCGAGCAGGCGGACGTTGGTGATCGACGGTGCGCCGTCCACATCATCCTCATTACAGCTCTGGAACGTAAGCAGCATTCCTGCCGCCAGACACAATCCCAGCGCTGTGTTATATATATTTTTGAAGTTCATTTTGTCGTCAGAGTTTGGGTTAATCTACTAGTTTACTGAAATCAAACGGAACCGGTTCGTTTTTCAAAGAAGGCGCATTGACAAGCTCTCCCTCAGGAAATGGCAGGTAAAGCGTGTTTTCCGACAACGGATAATACTCAGCCGGCGAATACGTTACCGTGTATTTTTTCGGATTGGTAGAACCAGGCACATAAGTCATTGTATAGTTTTCCCTGCGTTGTGCAGCCGTGTAAGCGATTGCTTTGGCAGGATTGAAATAATACCAGCGAACGACCTCATTCCAGGAGTTACCCTCAAACACGGTTTCAATTCTTCTTTCTTTGAAAATATCCTCGAAAGTCAGCGACGTTTTAGCAGGCATGCCAGCTCGTTTACGCACTGCATTGAAATATTCCAATGCTTTTGCATCATTGGTTGTAGCCGCATTTCCCAAAACCGCATCTGCATAAATCAGGTAAACCTCTGCCAGACGCAGCATATAGGAATTGATATTGGCAGCCATAAATCCACCCAAACCACCATTATCTGCTGGTGAGCCAACAATGTATTTCTTGATAGCCGACAGTGCTGCTGGCCTGTTGTATTTCAAACCGCCGGTTGCTTTTTGAATGTTTGGATAAACATCGCTATCAAACATGGCGATTGACTTTCTGCGCAGTGAATCCGCTGGATTTTCGGTAAAATATTTTACTAAATCCGCCGACAAACCTTGCGCCGCGCCCCAGCCGTCACCCGTTGTGGTAATGTTGGCATCGTATGCAAAATATGCCTGGAATGAATTGTTAACACCCCACGGACTGCTAACCGGCATCCATTGCAGTGAAAACAAGCTTTCCGGATTGTTTTTGGAAGAGTTGTTATTGGCACTTTCAAAAAGCTCCCCGTAAGTCGGAGCCAAGGTCCGGCCGCTTTTGGTGATCACGTCTTCTGCATAAAACTTCGCACTATCCAGATCAGACTGGTTACGCGTTCCATTCTGGTTCAAACCGGCGCGCATCAGATACATTCTGGCCAGCATTCCTTCGGCTGAATATTTTGTCAAACGGCCTTGTTCTGCTGTTAATGGTAGGTTTTCTGCTGCAAAGCGGTAATCCTGGATCAACAGTTTCCAAACATCTTCAACACGGTTACGAACCGGCGGCGTGTTCAGCTGCGCAACGTTGTCATATACGATCGGCACAGCGCCCCAGTTAGTCACCAAGTAATAATAAGCGGTTGCACGCATGAAACGGCATTCACCCAGTCCCTGCGACTTTACAGCAGCAGAAGCCGTGCTCCCCGTCGCTTCTTTTATCGCCTTGTAAGCATTGTTGCTTTGCGCGATAATTTTATAAAATGATTTATAACCCGGCAAAAGCGTGTTCACATCCGTCGACGGGATCGCATGCTTCACATAAGCCGTGCGGTCATTGGAATTCAGGTTTCCGGCGCGGGCTTCCTGAAAAGACATATTGGCCTTATCATTGAAATCGAACCACACAATGTTGTAAAGCGGCGCCGTTCCGGCAAGGATTTCGGCATCGGTTTTATAAAAATTACCCGAAGTAAGTGCGTCCAGCGGCGGGCGGTCGAGGAAATCCTCGCCACATCCCTGCATGAGCATCATTGCGCTGATAGCCGCTAAGAGTTTGATTTTGAATTGCATATAAAAAGCTCTTTTGAAATTAAAATTGAATCGATTAGAAATCAGCTGTCAAACCGAAGGAATACATACGAACCGATGGATAACGGCCTGTGTCCACACCTGCCATCACGGTTCCGCCATAATTCACCATTCCGATCTCAGGATCATATCCTTTGTATTTGGTGATGGTAAACAGGTTTTGCGCACCCACCGAAGCCTTCAAACCGCGGATGAAAAGATCTTTCATCAGTGATTTTGGGAAGTTGTAGCTCAATGTGATGTTTTTCAAACGCACGTAGCTGCCGTCTTCAATGAAGTTGGTGCTCATCCGGTTGTTCCCATTCGGGTCACCCGGTGCGATCCGTGGGATCACATGGCCTGGGTTGGTAAGCGTCACCGTTTCTGCGTCACCGACTGCATAGCTGCTCGGGCGTGCATAGTTGGCCACCGATTTCCACTGATTTCCAAATACGCCACCATTGCCCGGTACTTCTGCACGGTAACGTGGGTAATTCAGGATATCATTCTTGAAACTTCCGGTCAGGAATGCATTCAGCTCGAAGTTTTTGTAGGTCATATTGTTATTGAAACCCAATGTGAACTTCGGCCATGGATTACCGATCACGGTGCGGTCTTCTGCATCAATGACGCCGTCGCCGTTCAGATCCTTGAATTTCGTATCGCCTACCCAGCTGCCTGTCAGCGGGTTGATGGTTAATTCATTGTTTGAAGTCTGGATGGCGTGGTTCTTAATGTCGTTGGCATCCTGATAAAGTCCCTCAGCCACGTAGCCCGTAAGCATACTCGCAGGTTGTCCCACTTCCGTTTTGAAACCAACCGAAGTTGCATTCCAGATCGGTGTGATCGGGTTCAAAAGCGAGGTTACTTTGTTGCGGTCGAATGAAAGGTTCACACCCGTTCTCCAGTAAAATCCGCCTTTATCAATGTTGACCGTGTTCAGCGTAAAGCCCACACCGCGGTTTTTCATAGAACCCGCATTTACAGCCGGCCAGCTCAGATATCCCGGTGAGTAAGCAATGTCACCGCCGTAAGTAAATGGATAAGAGTTCACCGTGATCAGGCTCGTAATGTTCTTGATATAAGCATCCACGATCAGCTCTACGCGGTTGCTGAACATGTGCAGGTCCAAACCTCCGTTAAGGACGTCATCTTTTTCCCAGGTAAGGAATTCATTGGCAAAGTTGGAAGCCAAGAATCCTGTCCCCCAGCCCGTCGGAACGGTTTGCAATGTTGAATAAATGGCATTACCGCCACTTCCCTGGTTACCCGAGCGACCGATCTCAAATCTTAGTTTCAAATCGTTGATAGCACTGACACTTTTCAGGAAAGGCTCTTCCGAAACGCGCCATGCAACAGAAACGGCCGGGAAGTTGCCCCAGCGACGTCCATCACGGAATGCCGAAGAACCGTCCATCCGGTAAGTTCCCTGCACAATGTAGCGCTCCATAAAGCTGTAATTCACACGTGCAAAATACGATTCACGTGATCCTGCGCCTTTGCCACTGTTGTTGCTAACATTGGAAATAACCGATGCATCGCCACCTGAAAGTTCTTCAATCGTGTTGGTAATGAACTTCTTGCGCTGAGCAGTAAGTGACTCATAAGTGAATGCCTGCGCCTCGTGGCCAGCCATAATGTTCACGTCGTGTTTGCCTAGTTTCAGATCATAGGTCAAACGGCTGTGCAAGCTCCACCAGTTATTGGTGTTCACCGAACGCACCGAAGTTGCTGCATCCTGCGAAACCACATATCCGCCGATTGTATAAGACGGGTGGAACGAGTAATATTTCAAAAACTCAGCACTCCCGTTCACTTCTGTGTGCCAGGTAAGGTTTTTCAACAGCTTTACGTCTGCGAAAAGACTTCCCAGGATCGACGTCCGGCGGTTGTAATCGTTGTAGATTTTAGAGATCATCACCGGGTTTGTAAACTGGAACTGCGTGGAAACAGGTCCGCCCCAGCTTCCGTCCGGATTGGTTACGGGCACACTTGGATTTTGGTCCAATGCAAGCTGGATAATGCCTCCATTGTTTGTATTAACCTTTTCTTCTGTAATACCAACGCTCAGATTCGCACCGATTTTCAGCCAGTTACGCGTCTGGTTTTCGAGGTTCAAACGACCGTTATAGCGCTTAAAACCAGAACCTTCTACAATCCCTTTTTGATTAAAATATTCACCTGAAAGATAATAAGTCGATTTCTCCGTGCCTCCGCTTAGCCCCACAGAATATTTCTGCAATGTAGTCGGGCGGAAAAGTGCGCTCTGCCAGTTTGTTCCTTCTCCCAAAACCGATGGATCAGCAAATTGCGGTTCCGTAGCAGTGCTTCCCACAGCCGCCGCTTCGTTCCGGAACTGCGCATATTCACGCAGGTTCATCACATCAATGTGCTTAGGCTCCGATTGTAATGTTAGCAGCGAGTTGAAAGTAATTTTCGCTTCGCCCGCCTTACCGCGTTTGGTGGTGATCATCACAACCCCGTTCGCTCCCACCGCACCGTAAATCGCTGTAGCAGAAGGACCTTGCAAAACGTTGATCGTTTCAATGTCGTCCGGGTTAATGCTCGAAAGAATGTTGGAAAAACCCGTTGGACGGTTGTTCGGATCATCCTTCATGTTATCCGGCTTGATCTGCACCCCGTCGATCACATATAATGGCTGCGTCGTGCCCGTCAGCGAGCTCAGACCGCGTATCAAAACCGAAGGCGCTGCTCCCGGCTGACCCGAGTTTTGCTGCACCATTACGTTGGCCGCACGTCCTTGCAAACCTTGTTCAAGCGAAGTATTAATGGTTTTGCTGAGATCTTTTCCTGAAACGGTCACCTGTGAGCTGGATACATCCGTTTTCTTCATTTCGCCATATCCTACCACCACCACTTCGTCCAGCGCAGCAACGTTTTCCTGCAACCTGATATCGATTTTCGTTTTGTTTCCTACTGGAATTTCCTGCGTCACATAGCCAATAAAGGAAATCACCAGTGTATTTCCCGAAGCCGCCTCAATCGAAAACTCCCCCGCAGTATTCGTAGTTGTTCCGTTAGAGGTTCCCTTCACGACCACGCTTGCGCCTGGAATTCCGTCGTCTCCATCCGCAGAAACCACCGTCCCGGTTACTGTTTTTTTCGCATCGCCCTGCGCAAAGACACCCAGCCCGGCGCCCATGATCCCCAATGTTAAAAGAAGAGGTCGTAGCAACCCGGCGAGGAACTGACTTACCCGCCTTGTTTCGTACAAATTTTGTTGCATGTTGTTTGGTTTTATAAAGTGACTATTTGTTAACCTCCGATTTAGATTTTTCCAATACGCCTGGCTGACGCACCGGATTTGGTATAAATCGAATGAATAGTTGGACAAATGTGCCTTTAAAAAACAATCAGCAGGGGATCCAAATGTTTACAAATAGGGGTTCATTTGTAAACTTTCGCAAAAAATCACCCTATTTTTTCGCCTGTGAGTGCATTTGGAGGAAGATTTTGTAAAAAGAAGATTGAGCAAGTAATGAGCAGTTACATGCCAAGCTTATGTTCGTATCAGAATGTTCTTTTGTATTATTCCTGGCCAAGATGCTCTTTGCGATATGCTGTGGGAAGCATATTATATTCTTCTTTGAAGAGTTTGGCGAAATATTTGGGGTTGTTGAAACCTATCTGATACGCAATTTCGGAGATCGATAGCTGGCTTTTTTCGAGCAGACTTGCACCCCTCCGGATCCTGATAATGCGGATGAATTCGATGGGTGTTTTGCCTGTCAGCGAAAGGATTTTTTTGTACAAATACATGCGGCTCATCGACATGGCGTCGCTCAGCTCCTCTACGGTAAACTCTGCATTCGGCAGGTTTTCCTCCACCACTTTTACGGCGCTGTTTACGAATTCTTCATCGAGCGAACGGATCGCGACTTCACTCGGACGAATCTCGACGTGCTGCTGAAATTGCTGCTGCAACTGCTCGCGCTGACGGATGAGGTTTGCCATCCTTACTTGCAGAATGTCGAGCCGGAAAGGTTTCGTCACGTAAGCATCTGCGCCGGTCTGGTAACCCTGCAATTGCTGCTCTTCCTCGGCGCGGGCCGTGAGCAACACCACCGGAATGTGGGAAATGCGCCGGTCGGTTTTAATAATGCGGCATAATTCGATCCCGTCCATTTCGGGCATCATCACGTCGCTCACGATCAGGTCGGGGATTTGTTCCAATGTGATTTCCAGTCCGATCTTCCCGTTGGCCGCTTCCAGAATGTCGTATTCTTTTTGAAAAACCTCTTTCAAATACACTCTGAATTCATCATTATCCTCCACGAGCAACACGAGTGGCTTGTTTTTCACCGGTTTTTCGGCCGGAAGCTCTATTTCCAAGGCAGTTTCCTCAGTTGGCGATGCTTCTGCCGCGGGCAAGGAATAAACACGCGGCGGACTTTCCAGCAATGGCAATGTGACCGTAAATGTGCTCCCCCTGCCCACTTCGCTTTCCAGTTCAATGGCGCCGCCGTGCATCCTGACAAATTCCCAGGCAATCGCAAGCCCAATGCCGCTGCCCTGGTTCATCATATTATCGGGCATCGGATGCTGGTAAAACCTTTCAAAAACCTTGGCCTGCGCCTCAGGCGGAATTCCTATCCCTGAATCCGCCACACTGATTTCCAAAGCTTCGCCCTCTTCCAGCGCTACAACGTGCAGGTTTACAGTAACCTGACCATTTTCAGGCGTGAATTTAAATGCGTTGGAAAGCAGGTTATACATGACTTTGGACAATTTATCCTGATCAAAATCGGCATAACGCGATGTTAGCTCACTTTCAAACCGGTAACGAATGTGCTTATGCTCAGACAGATCCGAGAATGTTTGTGCGATCTGGCGCAAAAACCGGACAATGTCCCCGCGCTCAGGCCGAAACTGCGTTTCCTCCACTTCCAGCTTTTTGAAATCGAGCATTTGGGTTACCAGATTAAAAAGCCGCTGCGCATTCCGGTGCACGAGCGACAGCTGCCTATGCACGGCGTGGTCCGAACGGATATTTTTCAGCAGGTTTTCCAGCGGCGTGAGCATGAGCGTGAGCGGCGTGCGGAACTCATGGCTAACATTGGTAAAAAACCGGATTTTCATCATGTCAAGCTCGTGTAACTGCTGCGCATAATGTCGCTCTTGTTCGAGTTTGAAGTTCATCCGCTCGCGCTCGATTAGGATCCAGCGTGCAGTCATCAATGCGCCAACCACAATCAGGAAATACAGAAAATAAGCCCACGGCGTACGCCAGAAAGGCGGCAGGATAACCACACGGAGGCTGCGCTCGGTGGACGCGCCGCCTTCTTTCATTTTCACTTTAAAAACATACGTCCTCGGATCGAGGTTGGTGTAAGTTACCTTGCGCGTGTTATCAGCGTCGAACCATTGTTCGTTAAAACCTTCCAATGTATACTGGTAATGGTTTTTTTCGGGATGCAGGAAATTCAGTGCGGCGAATTCAATCGTGAATACATTCTGGCTGTATTTCAACACAATGCGGTCCGTAAGCGAAATGGACTTTGCCAGGACAGCTTCACCATCGAATAGCTCTCCGGGCTGAACGCTTTTGTTGAAAATCTGGAAATCGGTGAGCATCACCTTTGTGGCGGTGCGCTCGTTTGTAATTTGTTTTGGGTCAAAAATCGAAAATCCGTTCGCACCGCCAAAAACCATTTCGCCCGATTGCAGCCGTAGCGCCGCATTTTCGTTGAACCCCCTACCCTGCAAACCATCGACCTCGTTAAAAGTACGCACCTGAATGCTTTTGGGCATGCTACCCGAACGCGTGGAAATGTTCACATTAACCAATCCTTTCGGCGTCCCAAGCCACAAGTTTTGCAAGGCATCGACAGCCACGGTGAGAATCGAATTATCCGGCAGGCCATGCCGCGTATCGTAGGCTACGAACGCGTTTTTCCGGGCATCATACAGGTTCAATCCTTCTGAAGTTCCGATCCAGATATTGCCGAAACTATCCTGCGCCAGCGAGGTTACGGCATCGCTGCTCAGGCTTGTTGGATCACCGGCTTTGTATGCATAATGTATAAAACGGCCCGTCTGCCGCATTAAAACATCGACTCCATTCGCCGTTCCGATCCAAATGTTGCCCTGCTTGTCTTCCAGCATGGCCGAAATGTAATCCGAGCTGACGGAGTTGGGCGCCAGCCTGCGATAATGGCGGAATGTCTTTTTGTTTCTATCAAATAAATCAAGGCCATCGGCGAGCGTTCCCACCCAAAGTCGTTTCTGGGAATCTTCAAAAATCTCCCACACGCGGTCGTCAATGAGGCTGGTCGAATTGGTGGGATCGTGCAGATAACGAGTGAAAGTTTTGCCGTCAAAACTGTTTAGTCCTCCGAAATAGGTCCCTATCCAAAGCACATTGCTTTTATCCAGACAAAGACTGACAATCACATTGTTACTCAAACTTTTCGGATCACCCGGAACATTCTTGTATTGCCTGAATGTGTTGTTTTTTCGATCAAAATAAACAAGACCGCCACCGTTCATGCCCAGCCAAAGATTGCCTTTCTGATCCTCTACAAACATATTGACGTCGTCGAAAGGCAGACTGCGCGGATCGCCGGGTGCATGCTGAATCAGCGAGAACTTGAAGATATTTTTATGGTAACTGCAAAACCCTTTTTTAAATGTCCCCGCCCATATCATGCCCGTCGGGTCCTTATAAAGCGCCTGAATGCTGTTCTGACTGATCGTCCTGGGATCGCCGGGATTGAAAAGCAATGTTGAAACCGTCCCGCTCTTTTTGTCCACAACATTTATGCCGCCGTGATCGGTGCCCATCCAGATGCGCCCGTCCGGGCCGGTGACCATGGAGCTCACGGTATTGTTACTAAGGCGAAAATCCTGGCCCGCAGTGTTGGCAATGCGCAGCACATTGTTTTTAAAATCAAAATAAAAAGCGCCTAATGCAGCTTTCACTACATAAACCCAGGGTTCGCCGTCATCATCCACGAAAACCTTGTGGTTGGACAAATTACCCAGGTTACGGTTTTGTAACAATGCACTTTGCACATCAATTACATTTGTTTGCGCCTGCACACGGGCGAGCAAACCGTCATCACATACCACCCAAAGATTACCCTGTGAATCCTCATCAAAATCGGAGATCAGCCGCTTAGCGGGTTCAGATGAATTTTCGGAAGGATTGAATTTGACCTTAACCAGCTTTTTGGCACTTGTTATAAATTTGACTAATCCCAGCCGGTTGTGGTTAATCCAGTAATCACCTGTGCGGGTTTTGATGATACGGCTAAAATTGGCGTCGGGCAATCCCAGCCTTTTGGCTCCCTGATCTGCATTGTGGTCAATGCGCTCAGTGATAGGGTCGTATATATCAAATCCGGTCTGTGTGTTGATCCAGATATAGCCCTGGGGATCTTCAAATATTGCATTGATGCGGTGATTAGAAATGGTGCTAGAATCGCCCTGAATGTGCTTGAAAACGCGGAACGAGTAACCATCGAACCGGTTCAGGCCATTGGCCGTGCCGATCCAGACAAAACCCTTGCTGTCTTTCAGAAAGCAGTTGACCTCATTATGGGATAATCCACGTTCGGTATTGTAGCGGGCAAACTGGTATTCATTGGATTGAGCCACGCCCCTTTCCACCCAACCCAGCACGATGGCTACGACCCAACAAATACACCAAAAGCAACTTCGCATCACACAAAAAAACGAATCTTTTTCGTCACTTCGTACACCAGATGTGCGTATCAGCAATGTCTGAAAGAAACTAACCGGGAAAATTTGGCCAGATGCACGCAGATATAATTTAAATTGGAACCATATTACTGATTCCGCAAAAAATTTAGTTCATGTTCGGTAGCCCAGGATTTGCCCGAAATTTCTTCAAATTTCTGAAATACACCCTTTTGTTTTTCGCCTCTGGCCCGATTGAAACTGCTCACGCCCAAGTAATTATTGCTGCCCATCGCGGTGGCTCGTACGCGCAGTTTCCCGAAAGTTCGTTGGCACTTTTCACCGCTACCAGCAATGCTTTCGGCAAAGACACCGTGTACATTGAGATCGATTTAAGGAGAAGTAAGGACGGCACCATTTACCTGATGCATGATCCGACTGCTGACAGGACTACAAATGGAAGCGGCAAATTGGAAGATTTAGACGATAAATATTTGAATTCCCTTCGGCTTAAAACAAAAGACGGAAATATTACGAACGAGCACATCCTGACATTGGAAGAAATATTATCATTTATAAAAAGGCGTAAGGTTAACCTCATGCTTGACATTAAATCACCCATTTACAAGGAAGCTCTCGATCAGGTAAAAAAGCACAAATTAGAGGATCGAATGCTGGTATTGACCTTCCAAAATCCCGTGACTGTCCAAGTGGCCGAGGCCAGTCAAAATGTTTTGATATCGGCTCTCATAGAAACAGAGGAAGCTTGGAAGAGATTTGAAGAAGTTCCTGTCAAAACCGGTAAACGCGTTGCCTACATTACGAGCAAAACGCCCGCTTCACTAGTAACCCGTTTACGAAAAGAAAATGTGCTCATAATGGCGGATGTAAGCGAGGATTTACGCCATGATGGAAAACCATTAAAGCGTGAACAATATCGCGCGAAAGTACAGGAGCAAAATTTAGATATACTTATTTCTGACTTCCCGGTGGAAGCACGCGAAGCGCTCAAAAGGTAAAGCGATATGGAAAACTCGATTTCCTCTCTTCAAAAGTTACAGAACAGATCGAAAAGTAGAGACAAATTTGCGTAACCGAAAAGTTGCAAGTACATTGGTAATCAATCAGCTGACAACGGTCATGAACAACAAAACTATTAACATTATTTACTGGATCTCAACAGGGTTGATATTGGGCATGATGCTTTTTTCGGCAGCCTCGAGTTTTATCGAAAACCCCGACGGCACAAAAATGATGGAAGCTATTGGTTATCGGCCGTATGTGTTCCATTTTTTAGCAGTAGCAAAAGTGTTAGGCGTAATAGCTATCCTTACACCAGGTTTTCCGCGGCTTAAAGAATGGGCTTATGCGGGTTATACATTTGATCTTATCGGCGCAAGCTACTCTTTTTATGCTTCGGGCTTTCCTCTCAAAGACTGGGTATTCATGCTGGTACTGATTGTCATACTCGCCTGCTCATATATTTTCTATCACAAACGATTGAATGCAAAAGCTGCTGGGGCGATATAAGTTATAGTCCACACCTGGCATCGTATGCAGAAGCGCTACAACCCGTATTCTCAGTAAGTTAAATGTGATTGTTAACCGCCTTTCTACAAGTTAACAACACACAGTTGGCATTGTTCCAAATTGAGGAAGCAAAACCCCAATTCTGGAATCGTCATGCTACGACCACAGTTTACCTATTTATAATTATTCTAAGTTTTCTAAATTCTCTCCCAGATCGGTTCCTACCGATTATTAAAACACCCGTAATTCCACATCAAATTCCAAAAGTGCCGTGTATGTAACCGTTAGGCTATGTACATGAAGACTTTATGGTAAATCGGTTATTTTTCTGGCACAGAATTTGTGCAATTTCATTCGTCTGTTAGGGGCTACACTATCCGCATACTTATGAACAATAAATGTATTTTACTAATAGCGTCTGTTCTTTTGATACTCTGTGTGTATTTGAAAGAGACGCGCACCAAGGCTGGGAAAGAAAGTCAATCAACATTACGGCTTCAAAATCAGGCGCTAGGCAATGTTGCTCCTGGCGTTTGACTCGTTGCCGTTAATAATAAGGTTGGAAGCGCATTCAAGACTGTTTTGCGCTGATTCAGGCTCTACTCAACGTGTTAATTTATCAGCCGGGTCGACTAATCTTCCGGGCTTTTGTTGTCGCCATGGCAGGCAATATCACTCACAATTCAATCAAAACCCGATAATCATAACTTAACGCTGAGCCTATATGCTACTTCTATCCTTTTTCATTTCTATATGCCTTAATTTGCTGGCATCGGACTTCGCAGCAGTATCACGAATTTGCCCACAGGATCGGAAAATTAACCACCAGCCGTTTTCCCTGGAGCCCGGATATTATTTTAGCCTTGCTTCAACACCCTTGTCTGAAAACCAATATATTTTCGTGGCTACCCCATTAAAAAGGGCGTATATGATAATTGATGGTCAAACCATCAATGTGAGTTATACTATGACCGTCAAGGAACGAAAAGGCTTTACAGATTATTTTTCAGGGGAAAAGTATAATGCCAGACTGATGATCAGGGACGAAGTAAAAAGTACTTCGGGGATTTCTGACTATCGCGGGATCCTGGAAGTCCAGCATGGCTCGCAAAACCGGAAATTCAAAATCCACGGACGCCGCTACTTATAAATGTAAAAAGGGCTGGCCGCTAATTTTTGACAAAATCAAGGACCAGATCGCATTCGACCAACGCATCCTGCATCGCAGTGGCATCCACGTTAAAAACGGAAGAAAACCCGTCCGTTTCTTTCAACGATCGCTGCGCTTGTTCCAGGTTCATCTGCCATTTCATGGTTTGGGAATCCGAGCTGAGCGTAAAGTATCCGATATCGTCAGGATCACCAAGTGCCAGTTCGGTTCCTTTAACCTTATAATCCCACCAATAAGTATCTGTCCCAAAGATGTCACCCGGATCATCTATCGTGCCATCGTCTTTGATGTCGATGACCTCAGCAGGTGTTCCTGCCCTATTGTTACTGGCCGACTGAATCGTACCATTCACCTTGACTTTGGCATTGAGCTTAGCGCTTTTCAGCCGCCATTTGCCGACAATGCTATTTTCGTCCGAAGGTGTTACATCCGAATCTTTTTTACAGCCGATCAGGGAGGCGAGGGCCATGAATAATATAAAAACGTAGTTTATTTTCTGATGTGATTTCATTGTGTAGTTTGCTTTTAGCGACTTTGATTACGTGTATTTGCTGACAGTCTGTAAAAATGTTACTTCTTCTCAAGCGCAATTGTCCCATCTCCCAGTGCTTTCAATTCAAACAGCGTTTTGACAGTTTCCGGCAAAGCGTCCCATAGCTCATCGGCCTGGCCGGTGTATTCGATACTGATCGTGGAGTTCGCCGTACTGAATTTCTTTGAAGTGCTTTTCACATTTGTCAGGGACTTTACATTTTCTTCCACTGTCTTCAGGTTGTTATAATCGACATTCATGATGGTCAGAACAATGACATTAGCTGGCTTTTCCGCGACGACATCCGGTGCGGCTTTGGACTTATCCTTGTCTTTTTTCTCAGGAATAAATCCCTTGATCAGCTGCACGCTCCTACTCAGGGCCGTAGCCGTATTACCTGCTGCTGTGGCGGTATTTGTAATCGTTGAAGCACCCTGATTTAAAGTGGCTGCACCCTGGTTGACCTTTACGATTGTTTCGCCTACCTGGGCCTGGACATTGAATGTGATAAAAAGAACGGATAAGATGAGTAAAGAGGCTTTCATAAGTCAGGTTTTTGAAGGTTCGGTTACAAACATCCTATTTCTGGGGATAGTTGTCAATTCCTTCTCGCCAAAACCTCCTAATCCTGAATGAACTGCGGTGAATGGGTCATGAGTCCATTTTTTTACTTATACATTATTAACTTTTTTTCGGACCTCGTACTACTGCCAGGCGTTTCATAAGTTCGGGGCGGCCGGCTTCGGGAATTGTCAGCAGCGTTCGTTCATCCTGAATCTTGATCTGCCCGCTTTCAATGCGTTCAATGTAGTTGAGGTTGATAAGAAGGGATCGGGAAAGTCTGTAAAAATTGGGAAGGGAAAAGTACTGCTCGAGATGTCCCATTGAAAGCTGGACGAGCCGGGGCTGCTTTTTATATATTTCAAAAATATGCACAGAATGCATTCCTTTCTGCGTGGAGATATAAGTCACCTCAGATTTAACTATTTTTTCAAATCCTTTTTCAACTGGCAAAAATACGCTGTCCTCCGATAATGCAGCGGAACCTGCCGATGAGAGCTGAGGTCGAAAATTCTGCCACGCAAGATCCACAGAACGCCTTAAATCCAGCGGACGGAAAGGCTTGGTAAGATATCCGGATGGAATGAATGTTTCCTTGACACGCTGGTAGGTTTCCTCCTCGGTACTCCCGGTCAATACCACGATGGGGATCTGCTCCCGCAGCAAAATTTCTTTCCCAACGGCAACACCATCCAGGGATCCGGACAAGACAATATCCAGCAATACAATGTCCGGGATTTGACGATCCACGGCAGAAACCGCTTCCCGGAAAGATCTGGCAACGGCAGTGATCTGATGTCCGGCTTTTTCAAGTGTCTTTCGAATATCTGTGGCTGTTAGCACGTCATCCTCGACAATTAATACATTGAGCTGTTGCATGTGTCAAAGTTACGGTTTGACTAATTGGCTATGTTACTGACAACTTCATTCTTGTATTTAGGGAAATTCATCCTGAAAACCGTACCATTCTCATATGTAAAATGATACACTCCATAAAGTTGGTCGGATTCCATTTTAATTAACCTCAACCCGAATCCGGATCCTTTCCTTTGCATATTGGCAGGACTATTTTTTCTGGTATTTATAAAAAAGTCACTGTATTTTTTCCCATTGTCCGCGATTTGCAATTGAATACACGGTTGCTTGCCCACCAATAATTCCCTGCACTCGATGAAAAGTGTCGGCTGCTCGTTTTCAGGAAAAGCATATTTGCAGGCATTGGTAATCAATTCATTGAGAATCAATCCAAGATGGACCGCCTTATCGGCAGACAGATAAATTACATCTGCTTCTATATTCAATTGTACGTCTTCATAACCGTATGAGTCCAGGACGCTTTCTACCAATTCATCCAAAAAATCGGGCACATAAACCTGGGCCAGCCTCTTACCATCGTACAATTTCCGATGAAGTATTGCCATTGTTTCCACCCGTAACCTACTCTCTTCAATGGCCATGATCGCAGTCGGATCTGTTAAGGCGTCAGATTGCAGGCTTAGCAGGCTGGATACTGCCTGCAAGTTATTTTTGACCCTATGATTTTGTTCCCGTACCAACACCTCATTTTGTTCGCTGATCCGTTTGTTCTTTTTATAAAGTCTGAAAAAAATAATACTCATCAAAGCAGTTGCCAGAAGCAAAATCGCCATGGCAATAGTGAACCGTTGCTGCGCTTTCAATGCGCTTGACCGAAGTGCGAGTTCGGTGTCTTTGGCCCTGAGCTGGACATCTTTTTTCTCAGCTTCATATTCTTTCCAGAGCCTCGAAAATGCCAGGTCACGATCCGCGAGATAAGTGGAAACTTGCAGGTTTCTAAGCTTTTCATTGTGTTCAAAAGCCCGCTTCCAATTTCCCGTCAGCCGATAATATCTTGTAAATGATTCCTCGAAATTTTGATTGATTAAAAACACATTGTATTTCTTCTGATTATAGATATCCCGGGCCTGCCCAAGGACTTTCCATGCAGTATCAAATTCGCCGGTGTCAAGGTAATGGTTCGCTAAATTCAGCAGTAAATCCATTATTTCCCGGTCCTTCTTTTTTGCTTGAAAAATAACCAGTGCCTTCTTCGAATAGCTCAAAAAATCTTCTCTATCATTGAAGTATCGCCAATGGTAACTTCCCAGGGTCTGATAGATAAATGCGATCCTTAATGAATCTTGATCTCTTTCGGCCAGTTGCAGGATTTTATTATAGTAATATAACACACTGTCTCTCCGGGGTTTTGGGAGATCTGGCTTCTTGCCTTCCTCCGACCAATCGATGTCGTGGATATTGGCCATGCTGCCATAGCTTCTGTCCAGGTTGATGCCGGAGCCGGTACGTCTGGCAACCGCTATCGCCAAAGTCACATATCTGTGGGCGGTTTTGTAGTTTCGTTGAACAAGCTTATTACCACCAAGCCGATTGTATATCCTGCTCAATTCCGGCGAATCCCCTCTTGGTTCCAGCAAACGGAGTGACCGTAAAAACCAGCGTTCGGACGTGATCAGATCGCCGGTGGATTCCGAAGTTTTTCCATACAAATAGTAGGCTTCGGCCAGCAAAAGCGTATCCTTTTCTTTTAAAGCTTTATTGTAAATGGTATCGGCATATAGCAGCTTGTGGGGTTGTGGTGCTAAAAATTTTGGCTGCTGCGCCAATACAGTAATGGCAGGCATCAGAACCAGCAAAAGACGAGCCATTATCAGCGGGATTTTCACAACAGAAATCAGGAGGATTTGTTGTTAAAAATATAAAAGTTTGAAGATAAACTAAAACAAGTTCACGTCACATTTGCCCGCTTTCATTCATGATTTTCCCCTTTTAATGCAGTGAGATTGAAAAGGATATGTGGAAAGGTGATGTTTGCTGAAAGAGTTTGCCATGAATCTTTAATTATAGCAGCATTGCAAACCACGTAAATATGGGACCTCGAACATTCATGAAATCACAAAGCATCTCTATCTTTTGGTTGTTCGCTTGGCTATTTCTTTTATTAACTAGGCAGGAAATCAGAGCACAAACTCCGGTTTTAGTACGTGATATCAATCCTGAGGGAAACGGCATTTATTCGTCTACTTTCAGATTTACTTTTTTGGATGATTTGATTTTTTTTGAAGGCTTCGATAATAACCTCTGGCGATCCGACGGCACGGAACAGGGCACATATTCAATTAATTCCAATCCCACCAAAGTCCTGGCAGAATACACGATGTACCCGTTCCAGGGCAAGCTTTACTTCACACGTGCCCTTCCGTCAAAACATAGCGGAGGTGCGACGATTTTTGATAATAAGATTGGGTTGAGTGACGGTTCACCGACAGGTACAATTTTACTTGGTGATTTCAAAACACCTCTTGGAAATTCCCGGCCACGTTACAAGTTCATGGAGTCTGACGGGCAACTGCGTTTTTGGAGTTTGGATGATGGCAATGCGGTGCATAGAGTCGGCACATCCCCGGAGGAAACACGTTTTGAGAGGCGTCTCATCAACAGTCCTGCTGATCATTTTAATGTGTTTTATGCACACGGAATGTATTATGCCCCTTATAATTTGATGGGCGGATTTCAAGTAATACGTGAAAGTGATTGGGCTAGTTTTCAGCTGAAAGCGCTTAAGCCGTCCAGCTTTCTTGAATTCGGAAACCTGATGCTTTTCTCGGGAGCAACGCAAAATGGAGATAAAACCTATCACAATGAATTATGGCAGTCGGATGGCACTGAGCAGGGCACGAGCATTAGCCAGGTATTTCCAGCGAAAAGCAGGATTGAACAAATTGGAAAATTGAATGACAACCTGATCATTTTTTGCCAGGCCGAGTTGGCTGCTGACCTTGCATCATTTGAAATATGGCTTGGTAACGGCGCACCGGGATCGGCTAAAAAGACTATTTCGGTAAGTTATGAAGGTTTCAATGCTTACATCGGTTGGGAATTGCTCAAAGGAGAAGATAAATTCTATGCATTAAGCAACGGCATCAATCAGAAAGCTGCGAAATCAGTTATACAGAGCGACGGTACAAGCGCCGGGACCAAGCTTTTCAATTTTCCCTACGCCGATAGCATCAGACAAACATATTTACTTGACGATGAACTTCATTTTCTGACCAGCGTTCGAGGTGACAAGAGCCACCAGAAAATTTACGCCTTAACCAAGGAAGGTCAATTCGTGCAAAAGTACGAGCAGCGCGAAAGTGACATCGGAATGGCGATTGATTTTTTGGTCCCCTACAAAAACGGGAAAACTTATATTTATTCAACCACATTCACCCCTTTGAACAGCAGCAAAAATGGTATTGGGGAATTGTGGAAGATGAACTTTTGCCCGCAAGCTGTTAATGTAACCTCAAATACTGATTTTGCTTTATGCCAGGGAAGTTCATCCGAACTCGTGGCAAACGTCACCGGAGGTTCAGGAAATTACTCTTACAAATGGTCCACTGGAAACACAGCAAACAAAATCATCGTAGATAAGGCGGGCGACTATTCAGTAACCGTTGCTGACGGAAAAGGTTGTGAGGTGAGCAGTACAGTCAAGGTCGTTTCCGGTGGCGGTCTTAAAATTGCAGTGGAGGGTCCTGTTTCTATGTGCTCCGGGCAAACTGCAACACTTTCAGCAACTGTTTCGGGAGGCAGTGGTACGTATACATATCAATGGCTCAGTAATGGTACAGCTGTTGCAGGAGCTACAACAAAAACTTACTCAGCAAATAAGGCAGGCACCTATTCCGTTAAGGTGGCTGACACCAAAGGCTGCTCAGCTGTGTCAGATACGAGGACGTTGAAGGAAGTGAATGAATCAACAGTAAAAATCGTTTCAAGCACAGGGACGAATGTATTTATTCCAGGTAAAATGCTAATGCTTAGCATCATCCCTTCGCCTGGACAAACATATCAATGGCGTAGGAATAGTCAGGATATTATTGGTGCGGTAACCAACAGTTATGTGGTTAAAGAAGAGGGTTCCTATACAATTACAGTAACTTCAAACGGATGTACGTTTGTCTCCACGCCTTTCATCATATCTGTCATTCTCGCTGCTGAACCCAGCTTAAACGTTGGCTATCAGGTCGCTATTTTTCCAAATCCTACAAACAGCACCGCCAGAGCATTATTTACCCTTCCAAAGCCTATGAAAGCAAGGGTATGCATTTATGACATTAACGGAAGAAAAATGTCGCAGATATCTTCGTCTGTAAAACTAATGAACCATGATCTATCTCTGGATCTCTCGTCACTGCCCGCAGGAACGTATATAGTAAAGATGAAAGCGCTCGATACGGAAAAGGAAATAGCTACCAGAATAATAAAAAGGTAACCCTAACACGCCCAATGTGAAAAGGATCGCTGCTACCATTTGATCGCATTTGCATTGTTGAGCTGTAAGAAGGATAGCTTATGCTTACTCGCTCCTCAAACTTTTTACGGGATCCATTAGCGCTGCTTTAATACTCTGAAAGCTGATTGTAAATAATGCGATACCGGTCGCCAATATCGCTGCCAGGGCAATGACCCACCATTCGAGGGTGGTTTGATAGGCAAATCCCTGTAACCATTTATTCATGGCATACCACGCAATCGGCGAGGCGATGATGATGGCAATTAAAATCAGTTTCAAAAAATCCTGAGAAAGTAATCCCACCACTCCGGCGACGCTAGCACCCAGCACTTTCCGCACGCCTATTTCTTTGGTGCGCTGCTCAGCCATGAATGCGGACAGTCCATACAGGCCCAGACAGGAAATAAAAATGGCCAGGCCGGCAAACAAGTTAAAAATACTTCCCATTTGTTGCTCGCTGCGGTAAAGATTATCCAGGTCTTTATCCAGAAAACCAAATGTGAAAGGAAAGGCGGGATTGAGCTGTTGATTGATCCTTCCCAACGCTTTGATTGCTTGCTCGTTACTTCCCGCAGTGGTACGCACCAACACTACGCCGCCCCATTTATTGAGCCGGAGTACCAGCGGCTCCATGGCATATTGCAGCGATTTAAAATGAAAGTCCTTCACAACACCAATGATTGTCCCCTTAGTCTCCCCAAATGTCAGGCTTTTTCCCACCGCATTTTCCAGGTTCATCCCCATGATCTGCATCGCCTTTTCATTGATCATATAGCTCGAACTGTCTCCTGAAAATGCTTTGTCGAAGCCACGGCCTGCCAACACTTGTGATTTGAAGACTTTCACGAAATTTTCGTCCACATCAAACGAGGGAAACACGACCTGGTTTTTGGTTGTTTGTCCGTCCCAGATCACATCAATAGTGCCAGATTCATGGTTTGTAGGCAGACCAGAAATGACGGTAAAATTTTCCGTCAGCGGATTTTGTGCCAGCGACGCTTTCAATGCCTGTTGCTTGCCACCCAGCTCGCCGGTCATGGGCAGGTAAAGCAGGTTGGACTTATCAAAACCCAGATTCCGTTTCTTGATAAAATCCAGCTGTTTGTAAACCACCGCCGTGCCCACTAGCAATACAATCGCAACCACAAACTGCGTTACCACCAGCGCATTTCGGAAAAGCAGGTTTCCACCGGCGACTCTCATTTTGCCTTTGAGTACTTTTACGGGCGCAAACCCGGACAGAAACAATGCGGGATAACTGCCGGAAAGTAAACCGGTTAGTACCGCAATGGCGATCAAGCTCAGCAACAATTTCCCATCCAGCAAATTGATAGCAAGCGTTTTCTCGGTGAGCATTCTGAAAACCGGCAGCAACATGTATACGATCCCGACCGCGATTACCAGCGAGAGGAACGAAAAAATGAGCGATTCGCCAAGAAACTGGTAAACAAGCTGATAGCGGTTTGCACCCACTACTTTCCGCAGCCCTACCTCCTTGGCTCTGCGTTCGGAGCGCGCCGTGGACAGATTCATAAAATTGATGCAGGCAACCACCAAAATGAAAATCGCAACAATAAGAAAGATATTGACATACTGAATGTTACCGTGGCCGGGAAGATCGATTTGCAAATTGGAATGCAAGTGAATGTCCGTTAACGGTTGCAGTTGAAAGTCAAGTTTGATATCCTGGCCGCGAGCCTTGAACACATTGGCTATTTGCAGCAAAACTTTTTGTTGGGCCGGAACAGATGCGGCCGTCTTAGGGTCGAGTTCGAGATAGGTGTAAAAGTTGAAATTGTTCCATGTGTCGTTTTGTAAATCCGAGTTCCATTTGGCCATGGTTTTCATCGGGATGATCGCATCAAATTGCAAATGCGAATTGGAAGGTGAATTGGCCAGAATGCCCGCGATGGTAAAGTTTTCGTTGTTGTTAATACGGATGGTCTTACCTACGGCATCGCTTGTTCCGTAGTATTTTTTGGCCGTTTCTTCGGTGATCAGGATCGCCCCCGGATCTTTCAGGGCCGTAGCCGCATTTCCTGCCAGCAGGGGAAATGAAAAAACTTCAAGAAAATTGGAATCTGCATAAAAGACGCGTTTTTCTTCCACCTTTTTTTCTCCCACCTCAAACAGCATCGGATTAAGTTTGCTGATCCTTACCCCGCTCTTTATTTGGGGTAGTTGTGCCTGCAAGCCTCCGGCCATGCCCGCTGCGCTTACGGCCGTTTTGAAATCGCCAGCACTACAGGTTAGTCGAAAAAGCTGGCTGGCTCGGGCATGGAAGCGGTCGTAACTCAGCTCATTCTGCACCCACAAGAGGATGAGAATGCTACACGCCATACCGATGGATAAACCGGCAATGTTTAATATCGAATAAGCTTTTTGACGGACAATGTTACGCCAGGCGATTTTGAAATAGTTTTTTAACATATCAGGGCTAAGAGAAAGTGATGGTTCATATTTTGTTTTACGACGGCGTACAAATGGCGGAAGTACAGAGACGACATTGAGCAAATAACGCAGCAGTGCTTTCCCTTTCCCAAAACGTTGATACGAATATGCATACAGCTCGTCCAGGTCTCCTTCAACTTCTTCGATCGTGTTTTCCGGATGAAGCCACCGAAGCAGCATTTTCGCCCACCGCGGCGGTAGTGGCGTATTCATAGGTCGCTTAGTTTTAATGGGGCATCCGGCATTAATGTCCAAAGCTTGTTACGCAACTGCTGGACGTCGGCTAAGGCGCTTTTTCCGAGCGTTGTTACCTTAAAAAGGCGTTTTCGCCTGCCGCCGCGTTCTGCCGTAGCCCCGCCTAGCCCGGAGGTTACAAACCCCTTTTCTTCCAGGCGGATCAATGTATTGTGAACCGCGCCAAAAGTCACTACCCTACCCGTATGCTGCTCAATTTCCTGCGATACGGTAACACCGTATGCGTGTCCGTCGAGGATTGCGATCATGAGTAGCACAAGCTCTTCAAATTCTCCCAAATACGTTCTCCGCATTCAAAAAATGATTAGTTTATATTTTATAGTATAAATGCATGCCAGGTTTGAGAAAGAGTAAAAATGGGCTTTTGATGCATATTAATACATTTTGGAAAGAGCTTGCTGTTCGCGACAGAACGTGCGGTGTCCGATATCGAACAGCCGGGGAGCTGCAATGAGATAAGCACCGCTTACAGGTTGCTGTGTTACTTTTTACACATTTAAAAAGTAGCCATTGAGAAAATCCGCATCCTAGCGGATCAAACCAGGTAGGTAGGACTCACCTGGTTTTGCCTTTTGATTTTTTAGCCGCGTAAAATGGCTCTATGAACATTCCATATTAAAAGCTTTAAGCCATGAATCGCAAAATTTTGATTGTCACCGGAGATGGTGGCGAAAGTTACGAAACCCTTTATGCCGTTCACCGCTTTCAGGAAGAAGGTGACATTGCCGTGATTGCTGCTCCCAGCAAGCGCCGGCTTAACCTCGTGATGCACGATTTTGAACTCGGCTGGGATACCTATGTAGAGCGGCCCGGTTACTGTCTGTCCTCTGATCTAACTATTGAACAGGTGGTGGTATCAGATTATGACGCCATTCTGCTGCTGGGCGGCCGAGCGCCAGAATACCTACGCAACCACGCCGGGCTATTGGATGTAGTCCGCGAGTTTGACCGGCAGGAAAAATGGATTTTTGCCATCTGTCACGGTATTCAGATTCTGGTTACAGCCGGACTAGCAAAAAGCCGAACGTTAACTGCTTACGAACATGTGCGTACCGAAATCGAAATGGGTGGCGGCATGTATTCTACCCAACAATCCGTCCGCGACGGAAATATTATCACCGGACAGACCTGGCAATCCCACCCCGAGTTTTATCGCGAAGTTTTCGCCTGTCTCAAATAATAGGAAATTACAGGAAGGCGCAGGCTTGCTCAGTTAAGCAAGCCTGCACTCCATTGCAAACCATAAATCGCTTTAAAGTATTTGGCTTTTAGCTCAATCAACTTTTGCCTTGCTTCAATGGCTTTGTTTTCGCGGCTATTGATCAGGAACAGGGAGCTTTCTCCGTTTCTGAACCTGATCTCTTCGGCTTTTACGAGTTGCAGGTAATTACCCAAATTTAGATTTTGTAGTTTAATCTGTTCCCTCAGATTCACCAGATCGTTATGGTATTGCCTGATTTTGACTTGCAGTTCGAGCCGTTTTTGCATTTGGGCTAGTTGCGATTCCTCGATTTTGAGCTTTGTCTTTTTGTATTCGCCGCGTCCGGCTGACAGTCGCATTGGAATTTCAAACTTGAACCCATATTGGTAATTATTGTCGAAAATCGGCGATTCTGGCACGCTTGCGAATGCATTGTAACCCTTGCTCAAATGGTTGTACCTGAAATCCGCTTTGGGCAAAAGCTGCTGAAATTTGAGTTTTTTCTCAATGTCGAGCGCCCTTAACTTGAAATCATAGGCCTGTAATTCCGGATGGCTTTGTTGGGTCGTCGAAAGCAGGCTGGCCAGATCCAGATCAAAGTCCTTCGTGATTTGCTCGTTGTCCCAGTCTGCTGGTGGAACGATGGTTTCGGGTAAGTTATAGGGTTCACCAATTGCTGTCCATAAAAAGGCAGACAGCTGCAAACCGGCATTACGGAATTCGACACGAAGTTGATTTTGCTGATACTGAAAGCTTTGCAATTGTGCCAGCGTCTCAATTGTATCAATGGCCGCGCGCTCGCCGTTCATCAAGGATTTTCGCACGAAATCAAGGCGCTGCTGATTGATATCAACGTTGGCCTGCATGAGCTGATATTGATTGTATGTGCTCACCCATTGCCAGTATGCATCCATCGCATTCATTAACAAGTCGTTGAGCACCAGCCTTTGCTCTGTATCTGCTAATGTCCTGAATATCCGGGCTTGCTTTAAAGCAGCGCGCCGTTTGTCCATCAGCAAATCTTTGGCAAGCGGGATACTCACGCCCACGTACGCCGACTGTCCTTTGGTCATGGTCGGATCCAAACGTTCTCCTGTGTAATTCTCAATGCCGCTGTGGATTTCAAGGCCATACCAGGTTGGAATGGTGATTTCGGGTGAGACACGATTGTAATAGTTGGTGCCGCCAAAACGTTTGCGGGCAACATATGCACCCAGCACGGGATCGAATCCGCCACGGGCGGTAACCAGGTCTGCCTCAGCCTGGCCGACCTGGATCGCTGCTTGTTTGGCAACGGGATGAAATGCCCGCACCAATTCTAAAACCTGCTCAGCGCGCAAAGTGTTAGCAGAATCCTGAGCAATGGCGGGCTTAAAAATCCATGTCCCGACCAGCACCGTTAGCTGTATAACGAACCTTTTCATAGGAAGCAGTTGTTTTATTTTTTCGCAGAACCTTTTTCCGCCGCATCGTCCAGTGTGTAATAATCCGGTGGGAACCCGTTGATATTACGCCAGAGCTCATACCAGACCGGCACATCTTTCAACAAAGCAATGCCCTGTGCACCCGTGCCCAGTTTCAACTGCTGCGGCCAGGGACGGTCAGTCGGATCTTCAGCTACCAGCACCCGGAACATTCCGTTGGCGCTGATCGTATGCTCAAAGGCGACTACTTTGCCCCCAAACGTTCCGTAACTGTTTTCGGGCCAGCCGCTGAAAATGATCGCCGGGAAGCCATCAAACATAAACCTTACCTTTTGCCCAATGCTCACCAGTGGCAGATCCACGGGCCGCACATACATTTCGACAGCATAGTTCACTCGGGTAGGAACGATAACCGTGATCCGCTCGCCGTCTTTGAGTATTTCGCCGATCCCGGCTTTGCTCGCCTGCACGATCTGGCCGTCTTGCGGGGCCAGAATGAAATACATTCCGTTCCTGATCTTGTAATTGGTTACCTGGTTTTCCAGCTTCGCCATTTCACCCTGGCCGGAAGCAATATTGCTCAGACTTTGCAGCCGGTCTCCTTCGGCCTTACTGATCTTTTCTGCATACTCCTGCTCCACCCCGTTCTGGTCTATTTCCACGATCAGCAGTTCCTGTTTTGTCTGCGCGATCTTATTTTCGGCGGTAATTTTTTTAGCCAAAGCATTCTGAAAACTTGTGTTGCGCTGTTGCAGCTGGGTCTGAGAAACTAGCCCTTCCAGAAACATTTTTTGCTGGCGTTCATATTGGTCTTTGGCCAGATTGAATTCGTTGGTAACCGCTTCCAGCTCAGCCTGCTCACCGCTGAGCTTGTTATTAAGCTGGACGAGCTTATTTTTGAGCTGTTCAAGCTTAAAATTCTTTGCAGCCAGCAGCGCTTGCATCTGTGAAGACGACGTTGCCGCTTTGCCTTTGTAGAACTTGATCGCGCCCTTTTTTGCTTCCACCTGTTCCTGGGTGCGGCCCACCAGATTGGGGTCCAGGTAATCTTCCTTGATTTCGGAAATCTGCATGATCGTATCCCCCGCTTTCACAAAATCACCTTCCTTAACATACCATTTGGCTATTTTGCCAGGAATGGGTGAATTGATATTTTGCGGGCGTTGCTCTTGAAATAAAGTCGTAATGTCACCTTTTGCTTTAATGTTTTGCGTCCAGGGCAAAAACAGCGCAAGGCCAAGCAACAGAATGATGCCGTAAAACCAATATCTGACCTTGCTTTCCTGATCACGCAGATAAATGGTGTCCAGGGATTTAAGCGGGATTTTATAAGTTGCCTGTTCCATTTTCATGATTGCTAATGATGGTGATCGCTTTGTTGTTGAGTATAATTTGATAATCGCATTGTCTGGAAAATTCCGGATCATTGGCTACCACAATGATGGTCGCGTTATTGGGTTTGCTCAGCAAATACGCCATCATACGCTGCCGTTCCGGCCCTGTCAGCATTTGCCACGGATCTTCCAAAAGCAGCAGATCGGGTTTGCCCAGCAGCGTTCTTAACAGACAAATGCGCTTAATGTAGTCGCTGGGGAGGTTTTTGCCATTTGGGTCCACCGGCGTTTCGAAACCTTCCGGCAGCGAATCGAGAAAGCCAGACAACCCGCATTTAGCGGCGAGCGACATAATTTCCTGCGAGTTGATGTCATTTCTGCCCATTAAAATGTTCTCCAAAACAGAGCCGATGAAAATTTCCCGTTGATTCAGATACAAACCGATCCTTTCCCTCAGCGATGCAAGTGCGTAGTTGCCCAACGGAATTTTATTGATCAGCATCGATCCCGAGAATTGCTGGTAATGTCCTGCGAGCACCTTTAAGAAAGTAGATTTACCAGAAAAATCTGCCGGAGAAACAGCCACCAGGCTTCCCGCGGGAATATGAATGTTGGTATTGCTGAGCAGCTTGCGGCCATTCGGGAATGCAAATGAAAAGTCGATCAGGTCAATGGCGAGACCTGCGTTGGTGGGTTCCAGAGCAAGTTTTCCGTCTCGCTCGGTCAGGTTTTCGGTTACCGTCGCAAGTTTTTCCAGACCGGTAGCCACATCATAGACGCTATCCAAGTTAATGATCAGCTTTTCGACCGCATTGATCACCATAAGCACTACAATTTCCGCTGCGATAAACTCACCAATGTTAAGCTGCTGTCTGAGCAACAGGAACGAACCGCCCGCCAGCATCGCCAGCGTAATCGCCACTTTCGTAACGACGAGCGTCTTATATTGGACAAGCAGGACTTTAAAATGATCCGTGCGTGAATGCAGATATTTGCTCACATGATCGTCCGTTTTGGTCAGATTTAAATGCGAGGCGTAGCTCAGCTTAAAGGGATTGATCACTTTCGCCATTTCTTCGAGCCAGCCAACCGTCTTGTATTTATTGACACTTTCCTGTAAGCTCGTTTTCAACCCATTAACACCGGTAAATTTAAAAATCAGTGTTAGAACTAATAGTAATGTAAGGCCAAAAACGATAAAGAACGGGTGATACACAGCCAACAGCAGCAAACCAAAAATTAATTGAATGCTGGCAATGGGCACTTCCAACAGCAGTTTTGACAAACTTTTCTGCACGATCAGCACATCAAAAAAACGGTTCACTTTCTCAGGCAGATAAAAGCGGTCAGTCGTCAGCAAGTCGAAACGCGGAATCTTGTCGGCAAACTCAAATGCGTAGCGGGTGAATATTTTTTGCTGGATCTTCTCAATGATTTTCATCTGATTGATCTGCATAATGCCGACTGCGGCTACACCAAAAACTACGAGAATGATCAGTATATAAATGGACGTAACCATCGAGGCGCCGAGCACAAAACCAATGATGGCTTGTATACCCAGGGGCAGACTGAGATTGACAAGACCACTCAATAACGCGTAAAAATAAACCGCGCCTACGTCAGACCGGCTGAGTGAAATCAAATTCCAGAACCTTAAAAAGGGGTTGACCTTTTCCATAATTTTTGCGTTCAATACACACAAATATAAAACGCTTTCTCAAATTATAGTATTACTATCAACAAAAGTAGTTAAAATATTTTTTCTAATACATTAGCTGTTACTTGCATATTGTTTACTATTTTCGATGAATAATCGACTTCGTATGGACTTCCAGGTAAGTTTTAATTTGAATGAAAAGGTCTTTTTGAGAGACCCCGAAAGTAGTGAGGTAGGGAAAAAGCTGGTAAAAAGCGCAATAGACCTGATTTATGAGCTAGGTTTTGAACATTTCACGTTCAAAAAGCTCGCAGTGGAAGTCAATACAACTGAGGCTACGGTTTATCGGTATTTTGAAAACAAACATCGCCTACTGCTGTACATTCTTAATTGGTATTGGAACTACATGGAGTTTCTGTTGGAATTCAGATTGCAGAATGTGACGGATACGAAGGTGAAATTGCAAACCATCATTGAGCTGCTGACCCAGGAGCTGCCTGAGAGCTCGGGGAAAATGGATTATAATAAGCGTTACCTCAACCAGATCATTATCTCCGAAAGCAGCAAGGTTTACCTTGTAAAAGAGGTGAAGGAGATCAACAAGTCCGAAGTTTTTAAGCCTTACAAAGATCTGTGCGGAAAAATTGCAGAGGTGGTCAGCGAATACAATCCTGCGTATCAGTTTCCAAGATCACTAAGCAGCACGCTGATCGAAACCTCGCATTATCAGCAGTTTTTCTGCAATTATCTTCCACGACTCACCGACAGCAAAGGCGGAGACCAGAAGACCTTCACTGCCGGATTTTTATCGGACCTGCTTTTTAAAACACTGGATCATAGTTAGTCCGAGCGAGTATTGACGTGCGGCACTTGACCGCCGGATTCAATTAACAGGGCATTCATTCCGCCAAAGGGCTGGTTATCTGCAACAAATGCTAGGCATTCCAATTGATGCGACCCGGCTTGATGAACCAATTTCAAAAGAACTGTTGCAAGATGCCCGCCCGTCCCGTTATGATCCCCGTGCACCGCATGCTTTGAAAATTGCAAAAGAAGGATGGAGTCTGCGTGATATTTTGGCACATGGTGTGATCGATTATCATCCTGTAATTGTTGGTCCGGGAATTGAAGCTGCCGATCATATGCAGGCGTGGTTTGAAGCTGGTGCAGCCGATGGATTCTGGATTTCGCCAGACGTGAACTCAGACGGGATTGATGCTTTTGTGGACGAAGTCGTTCCCATTTTACAAGAGCGCGGGCTTTTTCATAAGGAATACGAAGGCAAAACCCTGCGCCAACATCTGGGCGCGCCGGACCAGTATGGAATTGATCCGCGTGTTTCAAACAAATAAATTAATTAGAAAAACTAAATACAAACATCATGGAAATAGGAATCATAGGATCCGGAAACATTGGAAGCACATTGGCCGGATATTTAACAGCGCTTGGCCATCAGGTCATGATTGCAAACTCGCGCGGACCAAAATCACTTGGCGACATTGCTGCTAAAACAGGTGCAACTGCCGTGACAACGGAAGCAGCAGCAGGAGCAGAAGACCTTATCATTATTGCTATTCCCAATAAGGCCATTGTCAATCTTCCAAAAGAAATACTTTCCGCGTCGAAAGCCACCATTGTTGATGCCGGGAATTATTACCCTTCACGAGACGGGCAGATTGACGATATCCAGGGTGGACTGACAGACAGTGAATGGGTAGCGAAGTAATCGGTCATCCCGTGATCAAGGCATTTAATAACATTGTCGCGCCAAGCCTGGCTTCAAAGGCAATTCCTGCCGGCAGCCCAAACCGGATTGCATTGTCGGTTGCCGGTGATGATCAGCAGCAAAAACAGACGGTTATTGATCTCGTTGATGAGATTGGCTTCGATGCCATCGATGGAGGCACACTTTCAGAATCTTGGAGACAGCAACCAGGTGCGCCAGCGTTTGATAATTTCACTTGTTCTGCGTTTTAATAAAGATTCCTATCTAAAACATCTGGCAACTAAACATTTACATGTGGACATGGGTGTGCAAATAGGCTGTCAGCGCATGGGTCAATTTACGAGGTGACAATATTTGGTTAGCTCCCTGGCACCGTCAGTGCCCAAACCCGACAGGATAATGCCAACTGCCCTGGTGGCTGAGTCATCTGCCAGGGAATTAAAGAAAATGTCCACCGCCCAATTGCTGCGGTCAGTGGGGTCGCGGTCCGTTGTCCGCAAAATCCCATCCGATATCGTCATGAATTTGTTAGGTGCCAGCAGGTAGATATGGTTCGCTTCAACAAGTTCATGATCTGTTGCCCAACAAATTGGCAAATTTGTGAATGGGGCCAGTAAGCCATCTGCGGCCAATGCTATCAGGCATAGATATAAGCGCTATCTTTACTTGCTATGAACAAACAAGGCCCGATCATCATTATCGAAGACGATGCAGACGACAGGTTCCTGCTGGAAGAAGTCTTTACATCACTGGGCTATCCAAACAAAAGGATCTATTTTGTAGATGACCAAGAAGCACTGGATTATCTGCACCAAATGGATAAGTGCCCTGCAACATTTCCAGTGAAGAGGGAAAAATATAAGAGTTAGCCCAGGTTATCTTTCAATAATTAGTCTGCCTCAAACCAAACTCAGTACACCGATTCCATACAGTATTCGCCACTACTGGTAATGGATCAAAGCCAGCGTTTTAATAAACACTGGCTTTTTCAAGCGAACCATGCGAGCAAGGTTGAATTGAACTTATCTCTATTCCGCTGACATTTATTCAGTTAAAGATTTTTAAAGGATGCATCGTAAAACTGCGCCAGGATCTTGGGATCTGTGATCTGGCTGTGTGTTGATGTGGCGAATACTGCAACCTGCACTTTTCCAAAATCCATAATCATCGCTTCGGAATTGTTCTCCGCTCCTTTCTTCCAATAAAAAATGCTCTTGTTACCAGCGATACTGCCGTCAAAGCCAAGCAATTTGGACTTCATCAGGTCCAAGTGATCGAAGCTGATCACCCTGAACTGCGCCACGGCTGACTGGAACTTCGCAAACTGCTCAGCACTCATATACAGGCCAGTAACGCCACAATCGACAAGGTGTAGTTCTTTTGGAAGACCCGGCTCGCTTCCGTTTTTGGTTGGATAACCCATATTTGTAGCGCTGGATAGGATCGTGCCATTTTCATTCCATCCACGCCAGTCGATCACAGAGGCATTAGCCAATCCGGCTGCCTTAAAGACATTGTTTCTCACATAAGCCCGATATTGCTCGCCATATTCGATGAAATTATTATTCACGGATTCAAGCTTGTTCAGCTTGGCGATGCTTCCCTGGGCAGCTAGTTTTTTGGCCTCCAGATAAGGCAGAATAACGCCTAACAGCAGGTAATTAACATCACTGTTTACCCTCTCATTTTTATCAAAAGCATTTTTATCAAGCACCCCGCCTACGGTCAAAGAAAGTTTTTTGTAATCATGATAATCGATTAGTCCTGACCGGTGTGCAAGCAGCCTTTCAAAAGTAACGGCCTTAAAATCTTTGCTTATGGTCCAGTATTTGGGAAGATACGGCCAGACTGCCGCATTTATTGGCACATTGTATTTTTGCAGGGCGTGCAGCATCGCGACTGCGGTTACGTACTGCGTAACGGTTGAGATCTCTTGTTTGGCAAGCGCGCTGTGTAGGCTCATGGGCGTATCAACGTGCTTGCGGGCGAAGCCGTCGCCTCCGTTTGTTGCATAGTAAGGCACCCCATCGTTGTAAATGGTGTAGCCAAAACCCGCTACGAGCGGCTCCATATATGATTCGATTTTCAGTGCAAATTCGTGCTGATCGAACTTGGTAGGGACACCGAATTTTGCGGAACGTGTCGAATCCAGGTTCTTTTCAGTTGTTAGCTCTTCGGACAACAGCTCGTCTTCGCGGCAGCTGGTGGCCAGCATCGTTGACATTAATATAAAGCAGAATGTAATTGACTTCAAAAACTGAGTTTTCATTTTGATTGGATAAATAGTTGAGTAAACGGATTGTAAATGGGCATGCGTCTTCTTTGGCGCGTCCGCTGGGGACCCGCGCATTGCGTTTTTCATTTTGAGTAAATTATGGTGTGGAAAAAATTGAATAAAAGACTGGATGGCAGATCGCTAGTTCATACAAAGCGTTGACTGCCCGGCTGGAATGGCACTGCGGATTTTAAGGAATAAGTTGATGCCTAATGGCTCCTGTTCGACGGTAATGTTGTCTGGATGCACACCAGCTTCTAACGAAAGGCGCTTTAATTCTGCTACGCTTCTGTGGATCAGCACCCATTCACCGAAAATCTCCATATAACCTCTGGTTGGGTTATTTTCCGAGAAATTACCGATCAGGATCTCGCCGCCTGGTTTGAGAAAAGTGAGTAGTCTTCTGAGTGCCAGGATGAAAACGCGGTCTTCAAAATAATCGAAAAGGCCTGCGGACCAGATCACGTCATATTTCTCAGCCCCCGAAAAACGCAGCACATTTTGTCGGCGAAAATGAATTTGATCTGCATACGGCCGGCAAAGTTCACTCGCAAACGCAACGGCATCTGCATCAATATCGACGCAAGTTGTGTTGAGCATGCCGGGATCGATCATTTGATAAAGCTCGAATAAATCCCTGGCCGGGCCGCTGGCTACATTCAGCAAATTCAAAGGTACGTTGCGGCCTTCCAGCTTTTCAAGCAGTTTGCTTTTGAAAAACGCTTTCCGGTTTCGCACTGCCTGCGTGGCTGCATGATAGTGAAAGTAGCGGTCCCAGTTCTGGTAAGCAGGGTGGCCGAAACTGTCATAGGTGTAGATCATGTCAATCAGTGCATAATCGCCTGCATATCCCAGCGGCTTGCGTAAAACGTAACCATGAATCGTGTTTTGAAGGAATTCATCGTCGAAAATGCTTTGGAGAAAATCGGTTTCCTTCTGGCCGATCCGACCATTCTGCTTCATACGGTACAATTGCTGCATCAATTCATCAAGAGCAGGATAGTCGCATTCCTCAGGCCCGCCATTTGAGACCAACTTATACAACATGGAAATGGCAGCGGATTGAAATTTGAAGTCATTTTTTGATTGAACAGGGACATAGATGTCCTGTTCTGCATCCGCCGGGAATGCAAGGCTGAGCTTGTTCATTAAGCAAAATTTTTTGGTTGAGTAAATAATGTTTTGGTGACCTGTTTACATCACAGCTTCGGCCGTCCCGACTTTGCTGGCCAGGTATTTTTTAGCCTCCTCTGCGTCGTCAAGCCAGGGGAAAATCGAAGGCGGATGGTTGAATCCGTTGACAAAGTCAAATGCGATTTCAGGGTTTTGCGTTGCTGCGCCCAGCACTTCGATCACGTGTGGCTGCGCTGGTGCGAGGAATATGTCTGAGAACCGGTTCACGTATTTGGAGTAATTCCAGAATTCTTCAAACGTCTCATTCATCCATTTCACATCGAAAGGCTCGTTGCCTCTTGCAATGATCGCTTTGGCATATACGTTAGCCATTTTGGATGCATTATTGCCACCCTGACCGACGATAGGATCATTTAAAATCACCGTATCCCCCACTCCCAGCACCGCCGCAGTCGAGTTCAGCTCCACAACCGGTTTCCGCACGACCGGCGTGAATGCGCCTTTCAAAAATGCATTGTCTGCGATCACCTCCGCATTGGCAAAAGCCGGGTAACGCCACGGCAAGTAAGTGCGGATCATTTCTTTTGCTTTTGCAAGCAATTCCGAAGCCGTTGTAGCCTCGTCAAAAACATCCATCGGGCCGCCGGGGATACATTCAAAAAGCACGAATGAACATTGAATGTCATCTTTTTGATAAAACGGAGCCGTGATAATCTCCCCGCCGCCCAAGAGTGCGTCCAAAGTTATGGAAGTAAATTTGGTCTTATCACTGTGTTCAAAATCATTGATATGCAGCTGTACAAGCTTGCGGGCCGGCTTTTCATGTGTAGAACGCTCCTCATCTTTGGTGAACAACCTTGCCAGCGGACCTTTGCCCGAGGAAACGATTACCAGATCAAACTGCGACGTGCAGGCCAGTAAATCGGAAGGCGTTGTATCACTAACCACAAATTTTCCGCCCAGTTTTTCAAAAAGCTTGATCCATTGGTAAAATTTAAGACGCTGATCAATGGATACGCCAGGCTTGCTGGTGCGGGATTTAATGCCGAACGCGAAGTTGCCGTCGGTCTTACCAAAATTAATGTTGAAGCCTGTTGAATGATAAGCGGTGTCGCTCCAAAAGTCCAGGCCGAGCTCGCGTTCCAGTTGCAGGGAATCGTGGAAAAGATAAGTAGCACCTGTCGGCTGGCCATTGAAAATTTCTTCTGCTGAGCGTTCCGAAATGATCGTCACATCATACCCGTTTTTGACAAGTCTAATCGCCAGGTGCAATCCCGACTGGCCGGCTCCCATAATTGCTATCTTTCTCATTGATCCTTAAAGTTTTAATTTCGTTTTGACAGTGACAAAGGTAATGCAGTGCGCCGTGAGCAAATCGAAAGAACTCCTTAAAAAGTATAAAAAATTATAAAAATCGGGCTGCACGAATTTGACGGCAAATGCTGATTCCTACCTTTACATTACTTTGAGATACAACATATTAAGATAACGCTCGCCGCTGCTATGATAACCATCCCCGATTACCGGATCATCGCTGAACTGCATAAAGAATCGAACAAATCCCTCGTCCGCGCCGTGGAGCAAATCACCGGCAAAAACGTCATTTTAAAGATTATTCCTTTCACTGGTATCGTGGATTCACATTACAAAGAGATCGATCAGGAATTCAGTTTTGGCAGCGCATTCGCATTCAGCCGGATATTGAATCACCATCGGATGCTCAGGCCCGAAAATTACCTGGTGCTTGAAATGGACGATTTCGAAGGTTGCAGATTGGAAGATTATCTGGTAGAAAATAAACCTTCTGTTCAGGCAGCACTGCGCATTGCATTGGCGCTTACCCAAATCGTCGAAGAGCTGCATTATCTCGGAATCTCCCACCCCGACCTCCGGCCTGCACATTTCCTGATAAATCCCGAAACTTTTGATGTTAGACTTGCTGATCTGACCTGCGCTGTGGCGGAAGATCGTCCGGATGAGTCTGCATGCCAGAGTAAAGGCGCAATTGCGCTGCAATATATGTCCCCCGAGCAAAGCGGGTTGATGGATATTCCCGTTGATTTCCGATCGGATTATTATCATTTAGGAGTTATATTCTATCAGCTTTTTACGGGCATTTTGCCCTTTGAAAATGCGGACGCTAACGAGCTGGTGCACGCGCATCTGGCCCGTTCGGCTGCATCCCCGTCGGCAGTTGCTCCGGCAATTCCGGCGATTGTATCTGACATCATATTAAAGCTATTATCAAAAAAGCCCTCAGAGCGTTACCAGACCACATTGGGCATCCGGTCTGACCTTTTAGTTTGCCAGACATGCATTGAAAACAGCAGCATTCCCGCGCAATTCCAAATTGGCAAATGCGACCTTCCCGGCCGGTTCCATTTGGCTGAAAAGCTTTACGGCAGAGAAAAGGAAATGGCATTGTTGCGTGCTGCCTTTGAGAAAATCAGTGAGCGTAATGAAATGGTGCTGGTGTCGGGCAATTCCGGCATTGGCAAATCGTCTCTTATCCGGGAATTGCAACGGAAAGTCGAGTCCACAAATGTGCTTTTTATTACGGGTAAGTTTGATCAATATGTTCAAAACATTCCTTTTGAAGCCATTATAAAAGCATTTAATGAGCTGGTTTGTAAAATATCGCACGGCCAGACGCACTATTGGAAGAAGGAAATCCTGGATGCAGTAGGCCACTTCGGACGCGTCGTTACTGATGTGATTCCGGAGCTGGAAAAGATCATCGGCACCCAGCCGGCCGTGGAAGCATTGACGCCCGTTGAAGCGCAGAACCGCTTTGTGAATGTGTTTACAAAGTTTATCAATGTATTTACCAAAAAAGAACACCCGCTCGTCATTTTCCTGGATGACCTGCATTGGGCCGATCCGTCGAGTTTACGGTTTCTGAGTCGCGTTACCTACGCAGTCGAAGGTTCTAATCTGCTGATCGTGGGCACTTATCGCGATAATGAATTAGCAGAAGACCATCCACTGAAAGCGGCCCTTAAATCCATGGACGCAGCATCCGGTTTGTCGCAGCTCAGACTGTATCCGCTACGATCAGCCGACATTATCGAAATGATCTCGGAAACATTCTCTTGCCCGCCGAAAGTCGCCGGACAGCTGGCAGAAATTGTGCTCACGCGCACGCTCGGTAATCCATTTTTTGTTACCGAAACCATTAAAGATCTGGTTGCCAAAGGGTTTGTAACCTACAACACACAGTCGCGCAAATGGACCTGGGAGCAGCAGCGTGTGCTCAACTACGCATTGTCTGGCTCTTCCCAACAGTTGCTGACATCCAGAATTAATGCATTAAGTGAGGCTGCCCGCCACGCATTGGTCACGGCTTCGTGCATCGGTTCGGATTTTGAACTGACCATGCTTTCGGCATTGACCGACAAAACGCCGCAGGAAACTGCGGAAGATCTTCGTGAATGTGTTACGGAAAATTTGCTTCGGCTAACCGCAGAACGTGGCCATGAAAATCAGTTTTTATCCGCAAATCGCTACCAGTTTGTACACGATCAGGTGCAGCAAGCAGCATATCATGTGCTCTCGCCGGAATCCAGGGACGAGATGCACGTTAACATTGGCTACTTTTTGCTGGAAAGACTTTCAGCGGCCGAGCGTTATGAACAGTTGTTTGAAATAGTCAACCACCTGAACCACTATCCGAATGTGTTTGGGCTGGCCGAAGAGCGATACAAAATTGCCAGTCTGAATCTTGACGCAGGCAAAAAAGCCCGGTCGTCGGCTGCTTACTCGGTTGCGATGGCCTATTTTCAGATTGGGAAAGACCTGCTGGTGACCGAAGATTGGGCTGATGAATATCCGCTGACATTTACCTTGCATTTGAACCTGGCTGAAAGCGCCTATCTGGCTGGCCACGCGGAAAAGTGCAGGGAAGTTGCTGAAACAGCACTTACTCACGCAAATACGACGGACCAGATTGAGCTCTATCATATCCAGATTCAAAGCCTGATTTTCCATGAGCAGCATTTGGATGCAGTTCTACTTTCATTGAAAGTTTTGAAAACGCTTGACATCAGTTTTCCTTCGAAAGTCACAAAACTGCACACTGCGGCTGCCTACCTGAAATCAAAATGGCTGATGCGCGGGAAAACGATCGAGGAGCTGGAAAATTTGCCTAAGATGACCGCTCCGGACAAGCTGACGGTCATGCGTTTTTTACAAAATATAACAGCAGCATCCTTCTCGGCTATCCCGGAATTATATCCCTTGATGGTGCTCAAAATGGTTGAATTATCGCTCAAATACGGCATTGCACCGGAGTCTGCGATTACATTCGCGACGTACGGAGCGATTGTGAATGCAATTGAAACCAACCATCAGGCTTGTTACCGTTATGGCAATGTGGCATTGAAGCTGGCGGACCGGATGGAAAATTCGGACGCGAAAGCACGCACATTACTGCTCTATAATATCGTGAACAGGTCGTCAGGCGAGCATATTAATGAATCGCTCGAACCGTTCCGCACTTCCTACCAGACCGGCCTCGAACGCGGCGATGTTGAATATTGCTCTTACGCATCGAGTTCATACAGCTTTCATTTAGTGCTTTCGGGTAAAAACCTGCACTGGGCAAAGCATGAAATGATTGCCTATAATCAGCTGCCCAAGTCGCTTTCAAAAGGATCTTTATCGCATTATAATGAGCCCCTGATCCAGATCGCTTCCAATCTGCTCGGTGAAAATAATGATCCTTTGTCCCTTACCGGTGATTATTTTGATGAAGGAGAGGCTTTCGAGGGCATTTTTGCGATGAAGAATAATTCCCGGATGTTCGTCGCTTTCACTTATAAAATGATCCTGGCTTATTTCTCCGGGGAATTGGAAAAAGGGCTGGTCTTCGCGCAAACTGCAACGCGTTTTGCGACCAATGTGCGCGGAACGCATTTTGAAGCGCTTTTCTCCTTCTTTTTTGCACTGCTTAACATTGCCGTTTATAGAACCCGTCGGCAAGATGCGGCTGGTTTGAAAACAGCTATCACACATTACAACAAACTCCGCAAACTATCGCGGCATATCCTGGTTAACCTGGAACATAGAGTGTTTTTACTAGAAGCTGAAATCTACGCGGCGAAAGGAAAAAGCGAAGAGGCCGCCGCCTGTTACGATAAGGCCATTAAAGCCGGCAATGTGAACCGGCACCCGCATGAAGCTGCATTGGCCAATGAGCTTTGCGGTAAATATTGGCACGAAAAAGGCCAGCATAAAATGGCGCTTACCTATCTGACCGCCGCTGTGGAAGGATACAGAGAATGGGGCTGTATTCTGAAAGTGCGGCTTTTACTGGATGCATTCCCATCACTTTCGCAGCATAACACTGAATTCTCATCTCCTTTTGCAGCCAAAAATGTCGCTGGTGAAAGCATTGTTTCCACATTGGATCTGGCTACACTGATGAAAGCGTCCATTGCCATTTCCAGCGAAGTGGTTTTCAGCCGGTTAATGGACAAGCTAATGCAGTTTGCCATTGAAAATGCTGGGGCGCAATCGGGTTATTTTGTCTTGGACTGGGGAGGTGAACTATACATCGAGGCGCGGCGGTCAGTCGTGGACGAAGGCAGCGAAATCCGGAAATTGCGGCTGGCAGATTCCGATCAGGTTCCTGTGAGCATTATCAAACACGTTTTTGAAACAAAATCAGACGTCATTTTGCATGACGCACTTGCCAGCGATGCATTTGGCAACGACCCGGTCATTGTTGAAAAGCAGATCCGATCTACGTTATGCATTCCGGCATTGAATCAGGGCAAACTCGTTGGCGTGCTTTATCTTGAAAACAATCTTGCGACCGCTGTATTTACCAATGAACGGACGCAGCTTTTGAAATTGCTTTCGGGGCAAATCGCCGTTTCGATCGAGAATGCGATCCTGTACGAAAAGCTGGAACAAAAAGTGGCTGTGCGGACAGCTGAGATCCAGGTGCAGAAAGAAGAAATCGAGCGTCAAAAACTTTTGGTAGAAGAAAAATCGAGGTTCAAGGAGCAGTTTTTCGCCAATATGAGCCACGAGATTCGCACGCCGATGACGGCTATTCTGGGCATGTCGGAGCTGATATTTGATACACCATTAAACCCAAAACAAACCGAATATGCGAAGGGAATCCGCTATTCTTCGGAGAACCTGCTTGCCATTATCAACGACATTCTGGACTATTCGAAAATTGAAGCTGGCAAATTTTCATTTGTAAACAAACCATTTCAGGTCCGTGACCGGATGAACCGGCTGGTTTACATTATGAAAGTGATTGCCGAGGAAAAAGGGCTCCAGTTGGAGCTCAGCGTGGATGAAAACGTGAGTCCGCAACTCATCGGGGACCCGATTCGGCTGCATCAGATATTGCTTAATTTGGCTGGAAATGCGGTTAAGTTCACCGACAATGGCGCAGTCCGTATTAAGGTTAGCATGGTCAGCCGCGACCATGAAAGTGAAGAACTGCTTTTTGAAGTCATTGACACGGGGATGGGCATTGCGCAGGATAAGCTGGCGTATATTTTCGAAACTTTTACCCGCATTGACGACGATCTGAACACCAAACAGTCGGGGACGGGACTTGGATTATTCATTGCCAAAAAACTGGTGGAAGAACAAGGCGGCACCATGCATGTGCACAGCGAGCTGGGAAAAGGTACCAATTTCAGTTTCAACCTGACTTTTGAAATTTGTAATCCGGGTGAACAAGTTGACGATGAAGACAATCAAAAAGTGCTTTCCGGCGTGAACATTCTGCTGGTTGAAGACAATCTTTTCAATCAGGTGGTGGCAGAGGAAACATTGAAAAAGATCATTCAGAATTTGCGTGTTACGATTGCAGATCATGGAGCAATCGCGCTGCAAAAACTGGATGAAGCCAGCTTTGACATTATCTTAATGGATGTAAAAATGCCAATTATGGATGGTTACAAAGCCACGCAGGCAATCCGGGCTCGTGAAAAAGACAGGCACACGCCTATTCTGGCGTTCACGTCCAATGCTAATCCAGCCGAAGCGCAAAAGTGCCGGAATGCAGGAATGGATGATTACATTACAAAACCGATTGAAGCGAAAAAGTTGAAATTTAAAATCAGGAAATTGCTGGAAGCAGCAGCAAAGACGGAAGAAACGCTTTGAAGATAATGTGTCAGTTTTCAGGAAATTCGTTTTGCCAGAAATGATTAAACTTAGTGGTGAATTCTGCTATGCGGGTTGCAATGAATGCGGTTTCACCATTGTCGACACTTTCCTCCATCTCGCGCATCTGTTCGGCAAACTCGGTCATTAACATGTAATTGAACTGCGTTTTAAGACTGTGAAATGCGGATGAAAGTTCTTCCCAATCTTCATTTTCACATAAGCCCGGCAACTGACTAACCTGAGCTGGGACCTGCGTTTTAAAAATGGAAACAAAGCGGGCGACAAGTTTCTCATCACCAGCCATTTGCCCCCTCAGAAAAGAAAGATCCATCATGAAGTAACACGCTGTTTGGACACCAGTTTGTAACCTTCGCCGTGCAAATTAAGAATCTCAACAGATGGATCCGGTTTGAAAAATTTGCGCAGCTTGCTTACATACACATTCAGGCTGTAACCGCGATAATGCTCTTCGTCGCCCCAGATTCCCATCATCGCCACTTCCCGGGTGAGCACTTTGTTCTGGTGTTCACAGAATAATTTGAGCAGCTTGGATTCGATGGAAGTGAGCTTGATTTTTTCTCCCGCAACAGTAAGCTCGCGTAATTCAAGATCAAATTTCGAATTTCCCCATTGATACTGGTCGATTACAATGGCTTTTTCCTGCACTTTGACCCTTTTCAGAATCGCTTTTATCCGCAGATAAAGCTCTTCCATACTGAACGGTTTGGTAAGATAATCGTCGGCGCCAAGCATGAGTCCTTTGATTTTATCTTCTTTGAGCGATTGTCCGGTCAGGAAAATGATAGGCGTCATTTCATTGATTTCCTTGATCTCCTCAGCCAGCGTGAAGCCATCCTTTTTGGGCATTTTAATATCGAGTACGCAAAGGTCAAATGGATGCAGTTTGAATGCGTCTAACCCGGCTTGTCCATCGTGTTTCAGCACCACATTACAGCCCTTCATTTCCAGATATTCCTTGGTCAGTTCACTGTACTGGACTTCGTCGTCAATCAATAAAAGGCTTGTCATCTTTAAAGCGTGAGTTTAGTTGAGAATCCCAGATGTAACGGCGCCAAAAATAGAATAATCTCCTCTTTTACACCTGTATTTTCCAAAGTTCTTATTTAAAGGTTTGGCTATAAAAACTCCGCTTATCTGTGATAAACTAATTTAAGATTACAAGTCACAAAAACGCATTAGTCTCTTGATAACCAATGAACTATAATCTATTTTTTGAAGCTCATTTTAATACTTTTTTAGAGTTTTTAGCATTTCTTTCAATTTGCACAATCCCGCGACAGGTAATTTTGTCGAGTCAAAAAAGTAAAAGAATTTAAATCAAAACTCAATTATGAAATCACAAAGTTCTTTCGAAAAAACGATTAAAAATGCTGGCGCAATGATGTGTATTGCAATCATGTCTGCGTGCAGTTCCAACAGTGACGAGCCTGAAACTCCGGCACCATCCGTGAACTTCACCGAAGTAAAAGGCAGCGGAGACATTAGTTCGCAATTGGCATCTTTCAGAAGTATGCTTGGTGACCAGCTGAATACAACGCCCGGACAAACCACCGGACGCCGCGAAATAAACTGGGACGCAGTTCCCGACAATCAGACCAATACAGACACCTTTCCCGGCGACTTTTTCAATAGCACAGACCCGAATGTTGCAGCCGGAAGAAAGCGTGGCGCCATTTTCACCACGCCAGGAAACGGGCTGCGGATCAGTGATAAAAATTTCAGCGATCTGGTATCAAACTACAAAGACCAGTTCAATGCATTCAGCCCGGCCCGTACATTCGCCGCCACTGGAAGCAACAAAATGGATGTTACATTCAAGGTGCCCGGAACGGCAACGGCGGCTTTTGTGAAAGGATTTGGCGTAGTATTATCAGATGTCGACAAGGCGAATTCTACGACTTTGGAATTCTTTGAAGGCGATAAAAGCCTCGGAAAGTTCGCCGCACCAACCAGAAAAGACGACAAAGGATTTTCTTTCCTGGGAGCCGTTTTCCCGGATAGCAAGGTGACAAAAGTGACCATTACTTCGGGTTCGGCCGCCATAAGCAACAAATATGCGGATAATGCTGAAAATGACCTGGTTGTGATGGATGATTTCCTTTATAGCGAACCGGCTGCATTGCAATAGCACATTGATTTTTTAAACCAATGCAAAATAAAACCGCCACTTTAATGGCGGTTTTATTTGTTATTTACTAAATCCATTTCATTAACGTTACTTCTTCTCACATCGTAATTCTGGTGCCGATAAGTGAACAACTTAAACTCCAACTATCTTGTCAATGTCAACATAATATCGTCCTGATTTAACATTGACATCCAGGAGGATTTTGCGGCAAGTATCGGCGGTGATAGCGCCACCCAGTGCCACGGCGGAAGCTAATTGGGGCCAGGATAGGATTGTCTTACCAATCTGGGTCATTGAAAATTTCAAGCGATCTGAAATGTTATTCGTATCAATGATCTCACCCACCAATTTTACTTTCTGTTCTGTTGTCAGTTTCGTCATGGTGTTTGTATCAAAATCTTTCAATAATCCGTGAAATATCGGGCGTTGCGGCTCCATGTCGAAACGCTCAATATCAATCATTCCCCGATCGCTTGTATCCATCACAACCGGAATTTCAAATGCGCGCGCCCGATGTCGCGCCATAAACTTAATGTCCAGGCCATCACAAACCTCCACCAACAGGTCAAGCTTTCCTCCCTCCGTCAGAAACTGATCAATATTGATTTCCGAAATTCCATCCCGATATACATGGACATTGATAAACGGATCAATTTCTGCAATGGCCCTGGCCGCAACGATAGCCTTATTGATGCCCAAATTGTGCGTACTCGTCTGGATCCGGTTCAGGTTTGAAAGTTCAATTTGATCATAATCAGCCAGGCGCAGTTCGCCGACGGAGCGTTCTGTGGCCAGCGTCATGGCGACGGCATGTCCAATCGACAAGCCAATGATGCCCACTTTTTTGGTTGACAAAACCTGCTGTTCCTGATTGGTGATCTTGCAGTTATTCCGGTTGGTCCGCACTTTATAGAACTCTTCACGGTCAAGCAGGTGCACCAGCCTGCGGCTCCATGGGTAAAAGACCCAGACACCGTATTCTTGCAAGTCCCGGCCATTAAGATGGTTTTGAAGACCCTCTTCTGCCTGCTTCTGACTCAATCTGACGCCCGCGTTTTCAATCTTTATGAGCTCTATAAGCTGATCGTAAATCGTATCAAATACTAAAACATCAGCATCTCGTTCGAGCAAAAGGTCCAACCTTTCTTTGTCATCTAAATCAACCAGCCGGAATATCAGCGGTTTAAAAGTGATGCTTAATTGCTCTGAAATATTTTGGGTATAATTCGTTATTGAATCCATGTATTGGTGTGAAGATTTATAAAGCGAAAGATGGAAGTTGTTGAACGGCATCGGTTTTCCCGAAAAAATTATCTCCTAACACACCAATTCCATATCTGCAAACAGTGCCGGCAAGAATAGCCTGGTTCATCTGTTTTGGCGAAATATGTTGGATTGCAGATAGGACAGCCGCAGACGATGTCGGGAATTTAAATCCTGGATAACCATATTCTTTTTGCATTGCCGTGATATTCTCCATCATGGGCACCAGATCTTCATGAAATTTTACTGCGCTCGTCGAGCAAGAATAAAGACAATATTCAGCCTTGTCCAAAATCGAAATTCCGATCGCTGCCAGCATTGCAAACCGGCACAAACCTATTCCTCTATACGCATCTGCTACTGCAACCCTGCTGAGTTCGACAGTTGCATCATTGTAAACCGGGCATCTTTCTGAGTTTACATCAAATGCATATTCAGTTGGCAGAACATCGGATAAATCGGGCTGGATTTGGAGGTGAAACTTTTGATTAATGTTCTGCAGCTGTTTTTCAATCGATCTGTTAACGTGTCTTTTCACAACCCTAATCGTTGCGATTTGTTCTCCCCGGGAATATATCCCGATCAAGTTTGCTTTCCAATCACTGGGTAGCAAATCATATTGATTGTCCCTGTATTCGCGGGAATACTCCTTTTTATAGATCTCTCGTCGCAAAGCAAGGTGATCTACGATATCCGTCTCACTTCTGAGTTCTCTGAGTTCGAAGTTTTCAATTAAATGGTGAAAGTTGAATGACATTGGAGCTGGAATTAAATGATTTAAAATGTTTCGCGCCGATGGTCTAAAACTTTAAATAATTGAAATCCCCTTTTGCAAAGAGTTAAATCAAAATGGCATCGGCGCAACAAAATTACCTCCCGCTCAAACCGCAGTTTTTCAATAATTCTTAATAAGTATAAAAAATTATTAAATAGGAATGCAGGACAATGATTATTCAGTTTGCGCTTCATTGCGAAAAAGCATTCAATAATGTTATCATTTTTTTATCCGTCTTTTATTTCCAGCAGACTATCATTTCATCACCAGCGTATTGATGGATTGTTCGTTCATATACTGATCAACTAATTGCGTACGTCAATATCAGAACTTACCGGCTGTTTCAAAATCACCTCCCGCAACCGCTCTTCGTGTTCATCGCTCCACTGACCCAATGTGGCAATCACGGGGATTAACGTTTTTCCAAAATCGGTCAGGCTGTATTCTACTTTTGGTGGTACGACGGGATAAATTTTCCTTGTAACCAGTTCATGATCTTCCAATTCTTTCAACTGGATATTCAGAACCCTGCGGGAAGCGTCGGGGATTTTACGTTGCAATTCGCTCGGTCGTTGATAACCCTGGTCAATAAACCACAGCAAGCGGATTTTCCATTTGCCATAAAGTACTTCACCGATCAGGTCAAGTCCGCAATTCAGGTTTGGTGTTGTCTTTCTCTCATACATATTTCAAAATTAAGCGTATGTATCAGTTAGTGCAATAGGGGATCAATTTATCCCTATATGAATCGTAATTCCGTACTTGTCTAAACTTCATTTACACGCCAATTTTGTCCTATCATTCATTTTTAACCAAAGGACAATACAATGGAACAATTTAATTTCGACAATGAATTATCAGGTAAAATTGCCCTGGTAACCGGGGGTACAAAAGGAGCAGGAAGAGCAATTGCAGAGAGGCTTTTGCAAGCTGGTGCAACCGTTATTATTACCGCAAGGAATGCGCCGGAAGAGGAAAACGAAAAGTTGCATTTCATTTCCGCTGATTTAAGTAAGGCAGACGGATCACAAAAGGTGGTCAGCGAGGTGCTATCCGCTTATGGAAGGCTGGATATTCTGGTAAACAACCTTGGATCGTCATCAACGCCTGCTGGTGGATTTGCTGTGTTGAGTGATGAAGATTGGGAATCAACGTTACAGGCCAATTTGCTTGCCCCGGTTCGGCTGGACAGAGGATTTTTACCACAAATGGTCGATCGAAAAAGTGGTGTTATCATTCACATTGCTTCCATACAGGGCATACTGCCTTTGTACGATTCAACTTTGCCATACGCAGCTGCAAAAGCAGCATTGAGAAATTACAGTAAAAGCTTATCCAACGGGGTTGCATCTTCGGGTGTGCGGGTGCTGACTGTTTCGCCAGGCTGGATAAATACCACAGCTTCGGAAGCCTGGCTGGGCGAAATTGCAAGAAACGCGAATAGTACGGTACAAGAAGCGCAACAGGGTGTAATGGATGCACTAGGTGGAATTCCGTTCGGGAGACCTGCCCAACCAGAAGAAGTGGCTGAATTTGTCGGTTTTTTGGTTTCGCCAAGAGCAAGCTACCTCACAGGGACAGAATATGTCATTGACGGCGGAACTGTTCCCACTATTTAACCGCCTCAAAAAAAAACAAAAATGAACTTACCAAAAGTAGTAGCCGATTTAGTAGAAACGCAAAACAGCTTTGATAGCGTCGCATACGCAAATTGCTTTTCTGAAACAGCCGTAGTGTTTGACGAAGGAAAAACGCACAATGGAAAAAAAGAAATAGAACGTTGGATTGCCGATTCCAACGAGCGATACAAGGCGACTATAAAGCCTGTCGGCTTTGAGGAAAAAGAAACGGAAAGCCTTTTGATGGCAGAAACTTCGGGAAATTTTCCCGGAAGCCCTATTGTATTAACTTATCACATGGAAATAGCTGATGGATTAATACAGTCATTAAAAGTTACGGGATAATTGGGAATGGCTAACATTAGCCATTCCCAATTTCTATTGCTGTCAACAAAGCGCTCCCAGTATTTCCACGGACTCCATAGTGGCACCAAGAACCAACTTCATAAAAGATGGAACTTAGAGTTGACTATTTATTTTCAAGGAAGTCGGGCGGATATATTACCTGACCATGCTTTTCTGCAATGGCCTGTATTTTTTTAATAGATTCAGGATCCATTGGCTGCGGCGGAAGAAACTCACCAACAGCTACTGGCTTGCCTATTTCCTCAAAAAATTCTTCCAGCCCGGCAGGCACAACGATGCAAAGTAATCGAGCCAGCTTATCGCTGACGTTTTTAAAATAATGCACGATGCCTCCTTCGGGTACCACAACAAATGAATCCTTCTTTGCCGTATAGGACCCAGCTTCGGAATGCACTTCAACTTCACCGTCAAGGATGTAAAAAGACTCATGAAAATTTGCATGAGAATGCGGTCCCGGGCCATTTTTCGGCGGTACCAGCATTTCGATCGTCGAAAACGCCCCGTTGGTTTGCTTACCCGAAACAAGTATCCGATAGTTGCCCCCTGCTACTGATAATATTTCGCCGCCTTCCGGGTCTACTGTGATTGGCGCAGGCTTTGTATTTTCCATATGAATAATTGTTTATTTATGAAAGGTGCAGCAATGGTTTATCTATTCAATGTCAGGATTTTAATCGAGCTCGATGATTTAAATTCGCTGATCCAGGATTGCGGCAGTGGCTGGAGGCTTTTGCTGCATCCCGATTTTCTATACGGGCATGCGCTTAATTAAACACATCTCAGTCAGTTGAGCTGACCTATAATCAAAATTTTCATGGAAAAGTGGACTACAGATAAAGCCCTTCTAACAGTGGCCCATTATAGCCCAAAAGGAAACAAAGTCTGCTGAAATTGTCCAAGCTAGACTTTTTATACGAAAATGGATCAGTTGAAGATCGAAGGCGAAAAATAAGTTCGATGTTTCCTTAAAATCTACATTTTGATGGAAAAGCATTTCGAACTCCAAGAATTAGTGAGGGCGTCGACCTTATATATATCAGAAAATAAGGGACTTATAGAGCAAAAAAACGAGACAAATCCAGAAAATCTGGCTTTGTCTCGTGTGGTGCACCCAACGAGATTCGAACTCATATCGTCGGTACCGGAAACCGAAATTCTATCCATTGAACTATGGGTGCTTGGTGCGGCTTCTGGCCGGTAATGGGGTGCAAATATAGCCGCTATTTTCAATTATGACCAATTGCAGAAAGAAATGTTTTCCAAATTTCCGTTTGCCCTGTCATTTAAAGTTGCTTCAAAAGGTCCCAGTCCTGGACGCCTTTCAAATACAAATAATCGAGTAAAATCCCGTTCACGTTGGTAATCAGCTTGTGACCTTCCGCGAATGGAACTACATGGGTGTTGATATACTCGTGATCGGAAAGTAGTCCTTGCGTTTGGTTGTGGTATGAACGGATCATTTCTGCGCTCAATTCCAGCTCGCAGTAGAACATGTACATGGCTTCATCGCTGGTGCCGGTCGAAGGATAAAAAGGTTTATCATTAACCTTTGTCAGTTGCTCTTTTTGAACCAAAATTCCTGTTTCTTCAAACACTTCCCTGGCTGCAACTGCGGCAGCATCGCTTTCGCTGTCTAGCATTCCCGCAGGGTGTTCAAAGGTCATTGATCCGTCGCAAATCCTCCTTTGCTGAACAAGCAGCAAATATTTTTCCCGACTGTCTATGTCAACAAAACAGATTAATACGCTGACAACTTCGCCTTTCAGAAAACAAATAGGTGGAATTTTGTTGCCTTCGGGAGTGGTGGCATCTGTATACAGCAATGAAAAGAGCACTTCTCCATGGCCGTTCCTGCGACTGTAAAGCTCATCGATGCGATGAATGTCGAGGCCATTGCTTTCAAGCTTGCCCTTCCAGAGTTTGTATTTATGAGAATCGGTAAGCTTTTCGCTCATGACAGGAAATGTGTGCTTATTAATTATATAATGGAAATGAAATGGAAAGGTTTGGGACGCCGTAGGTTTTGCTGAAACGCTTCTGCCCGTTGTCCAGTTTGGCTTCGGTTGCGTAGGTAATGCGTCCCGCCATATAAGCCAGTTTTACGCCTATGCGGTCGGTGATCCAATAGCGCAGGAAAACCTCCGAATTCCCGTTCTGGTTATCCAGCGCAAGTGGTAAAAGGTTTAATGTGCTGGGATTGCTTTTTACATAAGCATTGTAATATTTAGCGCCTTCTCCTTCTGAGAAGCCTGGTTTGGTATATAATCCGTTTCTCCTCAATCCAAATACGATGCCAAAAATGTCTGTATTTGCGCCAACGTCAAATCTCCATAACCTGACGTTTGCACCAAGGATAAAACTTAAACCATTCGCTGTCAATCGTCCAAATTCAAGTGTATCCCGAGACAATGCGTTGTCTTTTGGTAATAAATTTGTCCTGCCTGCATAATAACCCCAGGTCCGCACGCCCCAGCCTATTCTGAACCATTGAAAGTTGGCCAGACTTAATTCCTGGTGATACAAAGCTGCCGGCACCCATTCGTCCTCCTGATATCCGAGCCCCAGATCAATGCCTGAGGTTACACGGGAAAGACTTTGTGTAAACCCCTGAATTGAACCAATAAAAATAAAAAGTACTATTAATCGGAAGCTTTTCATTGATTTTTAAATGATGTGATGGGCAAAGGTAAAAAAATGTACAAAAAAATAAGGCAGAGATCTGCTTCTCTGCCTTAAGTATGCTGACAATTTAAGTAAACGGCCGAAAACTAATTATATTCGTCTTGTTGCCGCATTTTTCTTGAGTACAATTGCTCCCATCGGCGGCAGGTCCAGGATTACAGAGTTCGCTTTGCCATGCCATTGATGCGCTTCTGAAGTAACGGGATCAAAATTAATTACGCCGCTTCCCTGAAATTCGGCCGCATCTGAGTTAAATATTTCCTGCCAGCTGCCTTCTGTTAGCACGCCAACGCGGTAACCGATGCGCGGAACCGGCGTCAGATTGAGTACGACAACCACATTCTGACTTGGGTCTATAGCCTTTCTGGCAAAAACCAAAACCGAGTTTTCCCGGTCCTGCGTATCAATCCATTCGAAACCATCGTGGGAGAATGAAAAGTCATACATGGCCGGCTCCGTTTTATATAATTTATTCAGAGCGGTCACGCAGTCTTTCATTCCCTTATGCATCGGGTTTTCCAGCAAATGCCAGTCCAAACTTTGCTGAAATGCCCATTCAGAGGTTTGCCCGAATTCACAACCCATGAACATGAGCTTCGTACCTGGATGGGTAAACATATAGGTGAACATTAATCTCAAATTCGCAAACTTCTGCCATTCATCACCGGGCATTTTATTGATCAGCGATTTCTTGCCGTAAACCACTTCGTCATGCGAGAAGGGCAACATGAAGTTTTCAGAAAATGCATATACCAGGCTGAATGTCAGCTGGTCCTGGTGCCATTTCCGGAATGCTGAGTCTTTTTCAAAATACTTCAATGTATCGTTCATCCATCCCATCATCCATTTCATCCCGAAACCAAGTCCGCCTACAAATACAGGACGGGACACGCCTGGAAACGCGGTTGATTCTTCGGCAATGGTTTGAATGTCAGGAAATTCTGTGTAAGCAGCCACATTCATTTCGCGCAGTAAAGAAATTGCTTCCAGGTTTTCCCTTCCGCCGAATTCATTCGGAATCCATTCGCCGTGCTTTCTTGAATAATCGAGATAAAGCATGGAAGCAACGGCATCCACACGAAGGCCGTCCGTGTGATAGCGATCCAGCCAGAAAATAGCATTACTGATCAAAAACGACCTTACTTCATTGCGGCCATAGTTGAAAATATAGCTCTTCCAGTCGGGATGGTAACCTTTGCGCGGATCTTCATGCTCGTAGAGCGACGTGCCGTCGAAACGGAAAAGTCCATGCGCATCGCCTGGAAAATGGGAAGGAACCCAGTCTACATAAACGCCGATTCCTGCCTGGTGAAGCTGATCAATAAGATACATCAGTTCCTGCGGCGTGCCCATTCTGGACGCGCAGGAAAAATAACCGGTGATCTGGTAACCCCACGACGGCGGATAGGGATGCTCCATGATCGGCATCAGTTCTACGTGCGTGAAGCCCATTTCCTTAACATATGGAACGAGGCTTACGGCAATTTCTTTGTAAGTCAAATACCTTTCCGGATCGGACGGATCACGTTGCCATGAACCCAAATGTACTTCATACACTGAAATGGGAGCATTGAGCTTGTTCTTCTCTTTGCGAACCTTCATCCAATCCGAGTCACCCCATTCGTACCACGTATCCCACACAATGGAGGCCGTACGCGGAGCAACTTCGCACCAGAGTGCAAAAGGATCTGATTTTTCCTGCGACTGGCCGTTTTCAGCTACAATGTAATATTTGTAAACTTCTCCTACGCCCACGTCGGGAATCCAGCCTTCCCATATTCCCGAGCTGTCCCAACGCGGAGCAAGTGAATGTGCACCCTGGTTCCAGCCATTAAAATTTCCTACAACCGATATATAAGAAGCATTAGGAGCCCAAACCGCAAAGTAGGTTCCGGTAACGCCTTTAAAATCCATGACGTGTGAGCCCAGCTTTTCATAAAGCTTGAAATGCTTGCCCTGGCGAAAGAGGTGGATATCAAAATCTGTAAAACGGCTTATCGTTTCTACCGCATTCAACTCTCGGTCGCTGACAATGTCCGCCTTGCTCTCAGCGGGATCAGAAGTTGAGTCTGTCTTTTTCTTACCAGTTAACTTAGCCATTTGCAATACACAATTTTAATAATTCCTATGAGCATGTAAGATTTACAATTTTATTAAACTATTTCTTAAAATGTATATATTTTTTTAGCCCTAATTGCTAAATCCGTCAGATACAGCAGCATATTACATGGCGCCCGCTGCTTTCTCTACCTGATCCAAAACCCGCATAATGTTACCGCCCCAAATCTTTTCGATGTCCTTTGCAGAATAACCTCGCTGTACAAGCTCTTCTGTAATGCCGCCGATCTGGCTCACATCATGCAGGCCGATCACCTCTCCGCCTCCGTCCAGGTCCATGCCTATGCCCACATGATCTACGGAAGTGAGTTTGATCACGTGCTCAATGTGGTCAACAGCCTCTTTCAATGTTGGCATATCCGACTTGTATTTCTCATTAATAGCTTTCATTTCATCACGAAGTGCCTTTTTATCTGCATCTGACAAATCAGTCTGGCGAATTTTCAAGCGCAACGCTTTCAGTGACATTTCATGCGGCTGAGAAGGCTTTTTGACAAAACCAGGAACAAAATTGATCTGGATTACGCCACCGTTTTTTGCCAGGGTTTTGATCATATCATCTGTCATATTGCGCGGGACATCGCATAATGCGCGACACGAGGAATGCGATGCAATTACCGGGGCTTTTGTAAGCTTGATCACATCATAAAATGTGGAATCTGACACGTGGGAGATGTCGACCATCATTCCCAGCCTGTTCATTTCCTTGACAACTTCCTCACCAAAAGCACTCAAACCATTGTGCTCGGGGCCGTCACCGTCGGTGGAAGAATCGCAAATATCATTGTTTGAGGAGTGCGAGAGGGTCACATATCGCAGGCCGAGATCGTAGTATTGCTTAATGCTTGACAAATCCTTTCCGATCGGCCAGCCATTTTCCATGCCGATAAAAACGGCGCGCTTTCCTTCTTTTTGTAGTCTGTATGCGTCTTTTGAAGTCGTTGCAATGCCGGCCACTGCTGGATTCAGCTTGACTGATTCGTGTATTTTGTCAAAAATCGCCAGTGCTTTTTTCTTGGCTTCTGCATTTGCTTCCTCAGATCTTTTGCCCTGCCCTAAATAAACGGCGAAGAACATGCCGTCCATTCCGCCTTTGATCATTCTCGGAAAGTCAATTTGCGACCGGTCCTTTTCGTAATCGTGCTCCACCGCAATGTCGAAGCCCGGCTTCATCATGTTGATAGGAACGTCGGCGTGGGTGTCAATGGTGAGCGCTTTTGCGTGGATCTTCGCGGCCTTTGGCGACATGGTAACACCCTCATTTTGCCCGAATGAGAGCACAGGCAGGGAAAGCATTAGTAGAAGCTTTTTCATTTTAAGGAGTGATTGGTTAAGGTATCTAACTGTTTTTAAGTTGAACCTTTTTTTCTAAAATATCAACTATGCGCAGCTTTTCCTTACTTTTCTCCTAATTAACATCGACAAGGTTCTATTAATGTCAAAATTCCGATAATGCCCGCAGGCTGTTGAATTTATGATTGTGAGTAGACGAAATTTGTTTTGCGTTTTAACTGAACGGGAAGGCCCGAAATCTAACGATCTCCGTATCATTTCTATGAAGAATTATTTTACCAATTGCCATGTGACGTCCATTTTCCTGGCCGCATTTCTTTCCATTTCTCTGATATGCTGCCGATCGGCAAAAATGCCGGTTTCGGGGACAGGTTCGGATTTTATGTACCAATATTCCATCATCGATGCCTTAATGGCTGGCGTTTTTGACGGGGATTTGAGAATCGGAGATTTAAAACCAAAAGGCGATTTTGGTGTGGGTACATTCAATAAAGTCGATGGCGAACTGATTATGCTGAAAGGAAAAGTGTATAAAATGAGCGCTGAGGGCATTGTTAAGGAGGTTTCCGACAGCGACAGCACTTCCGCTGCTTTTGTTAAATTTTTCAAGGCGGATACAACGATCTTTTTCAAGGAACCGAATTTGAGTTACGAGAAGCTGCAGGAATATCTGGTCGAGAAATTAAACGCAAACACCATATATGCCATCAAAATCACTGGTTCATTTTCCACAATGACGACGCGAGCAGCCAGTCCGGCAAAGCCTCCCTACACCACGCTGACGGCACATTTAGGCGAAAACCAGAAACTTTTCAACTACAATAACACCACCGGCACCTGCGTTGGGTTCCTGCTCCCGCCCTATCTGGCCAGAACCAATGTTCCCGGCTTTCACCTGCATTACATTGCAGATGATTTGAAGGCGGGCGGTCATATTTTTAAGTTTAATACAGATGCCGTTGCCGTAGAAATTGATTTTGCCAAAGGTTTTACCATTGAAAATAACACTAATGCGGAGTTTCTGAATGTAAACCTTAAACCGGACCGCGGTGCTGAACTGAAAAAAATCGAGTAATTTTATGTTTCTGCCCCGATGGAGATTCTTAATAACCATGTATTTTTTATCAAAAAACATACTCTTATGCTGCACCTTAACCCTCTTAGGTTGCAGCTCGTCGTACGGACAAGTTACTTATTTCGCTGACATTCTGGGGCACGGCTTCAAACAAGCAACCATTGTACAACCTTCTGATTATGAAGGCAGTGTAACTTGTACAGTGATCAAAAAACAAACACCTGAAAAAAGTGATAAGGCGGTGCTTTATGTGCATGGCTTTAACGACTATTTTTTCCAGGAAGAGATGGCCGAGCGATTCATTAAGGAAGGTTATAATTTTTACGCGGTAGATTTACGCAAATACGGAAGGTCTTACCTGGCCAATCAGAAGTTCAATAATGTGCGCGACCTTTCTGAATATTTCGCGGACATTGATACGGTCTTAAATATCATAAAAAGCGAAGGATCAGACAAGGTTCTGCTAAGCGGACATTCCACCGGCGGCTTAACCGTCTCCCTTTACGCGGCCGAGCGCGGCGGAAAAGAAATGTTTGACGCCATTTTATTGAACAGTCCGTTTTTTGATCTGAATGTCAAATCAGTTTTAAAGAAAACGGCCATTCCTGTCATTGTTAAGAGAGCGGAAAAGCATCCGGAAACCACAATCAGCGCCGGGCTTAGTCCCTTATACGGAGAGAGCTTGCATAAAGATGCCCACGGGGAGTGGAGTTATAACCTCGGATGGAAACCACACATTGCGCCGCCTGTCAACTTCGGGTGGATCAGGGCCATCCATTTGGGGCAACTCAAATTAGCGCAGGGTTTACAGATCAATAAGCCTGTCCTGGTGCTCCATTCCGCAAAATCGATTGAAGAGAAAAAGTGGAGCGATGTCATGTTCACCGGAGATGCCGTCCTTAATGTGGAAGAAATAGCAAAACAGGCTCAAAATATCGTCGGGCAATACAGCATTCAGGCTATCCAGGGCGGCATGCACGACCTCATCCTTTCCCGGAAACCGGTCAGGGAAGAAGTGTATTCAACGATATTCAACTGGGCCAAGCGGAACGTAAAATAATCAAACACATGCAAATCAGCGACCTCAAAATTCTTTTTTTCGATATCGGCGGCGTGCTGCTGAGCAACGGTTGGGGCCATGAGTCCCGGTTGCTGGCGGCCGAAAAATTCGGGCTGGATTACAAGGAAATGGACCAGCTCCATAATTTCATTTTCAATGTTTATGAAATTGGAAGCATTAACCTGGACCAATATTTGGACACGGTGATCTTCAACCATCCCAGGGATTTTGTTCGTGAAGATTTTAAAGAGTTTATGTACGCGCAGTCCGTCGAGCTTCCGGGGATGCTTGCCTGGCTCAAAGAATGGAAAAGAGATTGCGGCTTTCGTATCATTTCTATTAATAATGAAGGCAAGGAATTGAACGATTACCGCGTTCAGAAATTCAAACTTCATACGGCCTTTGATGCCTTCATTTCATCCTGCGAGGTCAAAATGCGCAAGCCGGACCCGCGCATTTTTGAACTCGCAATGGGCATTGCACAGGCAACACCCAGTCAATGTGTGTATTTCGATGACCGCATCATGTTTGCCAACATGGCTAAAAAACTCGGTCTGCGCGCTTTTCACCATACTGGTTTCGAATCGACCAAAGAAATCCTGGAAGATTTAAAGAAAGAAAGGTTCGAACGGGTTTAGCTAAACCCTTTGTCATCTGCGGAAGGGCCGTAAATTGAAGGAACCGCAATGTCATTCAGCCGCATATAAACAGTTAATTGGCCCCTGTGATGAACCCAATGGTTGATCGTTGATCCCACGGCAGCGATCATGGGCTGTGCATACAACAGTTCGCCCTTGTTTTTTAGTCTGAATTCCTTTGCAAGGTCGTCTTCTGTCGCATTTTGCAAAGCCGCTTTAGCTCGTTCAATATTTTCATCATAATGCCTCACTACGGCTTCTCTTTCCCTCACATCCATATGTTTGAAGGTCACGAAATCGATTTCTCCTTCTTCCACCATCACCGCAACCCATAGCGGAATTTCGGCGACGAGCAATGTGAGGTAACCCATTTCCATTGACTTGGGATGCGGTTTGAAATTGTACACTGTTTCAGGAATTCTTTCGAGACATTTCCTTGTGGAAGTGTACTCTGCCTCTATTTCCTGAATGTAGGCAAGCGCAAAAGATTTGTTTTCCATAGCGTTTAGTTTTTATTTGTAAAGTCAAAAAAATAATGCCCGGTAATTTTTAACCATCGGACATTCAGCACATTACTAAATCTAAAACGTACAGTTTTGAGGGAGTTAGCAGAAATAAGACAGCTTTACAAACCCATTCAGCCCACCGTAAAGCAGTCGGCGAAACATGTCAACTACGTTGAATTCTTACCCGATTTGCGTCTCCAAAACTACATTTACTGTTACTGGCAGCTACAAACTTCCCAAGCGTTGGAGGAACCATTCCATTACCGCGTGGTCGCCGACGGCTGCATCGACATTTTTTTTGAGCTGACAGATCCAGCAGACAGTTATGTAATGGGATTTTGTAAAAAATATACTGAGTTTCCGCTGGATAATAATTTCAATTACGTTGGCGTGCGCTTTCTGCCCACCATGTTTCCACAACTTTTCCGGGTTAATGCTGCGGAGCTAAGCAATCGGTATGAACAATTGGAACTAGTGATCCCGGCAACCGCAAAATTTATCCGCACGCATTTCCATAACAGCCTTTCCGCGGATACTATCAGATCTCTTTTTGATAATTATTTCATCCAGTTACTGGCAAATGTAAAATTCGATCACGACCGGCGTTTTTATAGTGCACTATCCATTATCCTGAAAAATTTTGGGGTTATCAATGTCGAGACAGACCTTGACACCGGCGTCAGCCCTCGTCAGCTGCGGCGGCTTTTTTCGTATTACATCGGCGACTCGGCCAAGACATTCAGCAAGGTTGTCAGGTTTCAGAACATTCTCCGCGCCAAACCGTCGCAGCAAAGTTTGCGGGAAAACAAGCTGTTCTTTGACGGTTATTACGACCAGGCGCATTTCATCAAAGAGTTTAAGAATTTATATGGCGTGACGCCGGGCAGAGCCTTCGGAAGGTGATTTGTCCGATTTTTACAATGTTATGGCTTCCAATTCAGGGAAATTTGTAACATATTATTAACCAATAACAGCCGGAAAAATGAAACTTAATGCAGGCATTATCACGTCTAAAATCGCTGAAACAAAAGCTTTTTATACAAAAACACTTGGTTTCGGTGTGACATTCGAAAACGAATTTTATTTGCTCTTGCACACGCCTGGGCGCGAGGCCGAAATCAGCTTCCTGTTGCCCGAACACACCTCCCAGCAGCCACTTTTTCATAAGCCGTTCACCGGGCAGGGAGTGTTTCTGACCATTGAGGTTAAGGACGTTGACAAGCTTTACAGAGACCTTAAAAAGAAAGGAGCTGAGATCAAAATTGAACTTCGGGACGAACCCTGGGGCGACCGCCACTTCGCCATTGTCGACCCGAACGGCATCGGTATCGACCTGGTAAAATACGCCCCGGCTGAGCAGAAATAACGTGCACGCGGTTTCCCATTACATCCCTCCGGGATTTTGGTTCGTGCGGTCAATGTATTGTTTCTACCAATATTCCATCGCTCCGCGATTTATATTTCGATAATCCCGGAGGGATAAAATATTGGTAGCAACAATATATCCGTGTCAACGGAAATCCCAGAGGGATTACATATTGGTAGCAACGAGGTAGCCGTGTTAACGAAATCCCGGAGGGATAAAATATTGGTAAAACAATATATCCGTGTTAACGAATCCCGGAGGGATGTAACGTAATGCAATACGCGTTTATCAACGCTTCAACCTGGCTGCCCTTTGCGGCATATCAATGGCCTGTAGAACTTTATTCCTGAGGAAGTAAGGATAACCAGGATGCTCGTGCAGAAACTTTGCGGCAATGTGGGTCGCCTCCGCGGATGAATGTCCCGAAAATGTTGTATTGGTCCAGCGCGTGGGGAAGAAAATATCGCCCGTAAGCTGGATTTCCTGCAACAGATCCAGCGACGGCCGCAAATATTTGATAGCGCTTCCCGAGCGCAATGGATGATGCAGATTTGACAGCCCGTCCAGCACCCAAGCCTCTTTCTCCCGGTTTTCGGGCTTTTTCAAGGACTCAAAAAATGCATCCCGCTCCGCTTCGTCCTGGCTTAACGACGGAATTACGAACTGCATTCTGGCTTTGCGGTCGGGATTTTTAGTGCTGTCCAGCTGTGTTTGCAAAATGGCTTTTACATCGCCTTTCCCTCTGATAGCCAAATCATAAGCTAATGAAATCTTATCTTCTTCGGATAAAGTAAGATCCTTGACAACCAACGTTTTATTCCAAAGCGACTCCATTTTTTGATAAGCGTCGTCGCTGAGTGCCACGCGTTTGAATGCCCGAAAGTACGACTTCTTGATGCCCTTATCCGTTGTCTCATTAAGCAAATTCCAGGTCACTTTTTCGACCTCCGACTGATACTTGTTTCTTTTTTCATCGCTTAAAAACGACCACCAAAGGCTCTGCAAGCGCCCGAGCAAATAGTCTGTCAGCAACGGATCTTTCTCCTTCGGTAACGTAAGCAGCACATCTTTCAAAAATTCTTCCGCATCCGGTCCATCGCCTCTCAGAAAACCCTCCCAGACATTAACCAGCATTGCACCGCGAAAAACGGGTTTCGAGAGAACCGAGTCGCCAGCTTTGTTATAGTTCCTGAAAAAATACGATGTGCTCGCGCTATCCATCTGAAAATAACCATAAGCAATTCCATCCGGATTTGGGAAGTAGAGACGTTTTTGCCCCAATTTAACATCCTTATAACCAACCGTTTGTTGCCACGTGCGATTGGAAACAGAATCTTGTTTTTGGCTGTATTTGGTTTTCGGCTCGTTTGAAAGAGTATATTCGGGCATTCCCGGTGTCTTTACCCATACGTTGCTCCAATCAGCAATGTCGAGCGGTGTTTTTTTGTCTATAATGCCGATCAGATCGTCCCAGCGGGCATTACTGTAAGCGTAATTTTTTAAATATTCACCCAGACTTTCACGCATTAATTTCCCGCCTATTTTCCTTTCCAGCTGCCGCATGACAATCGGTGCTTTCATGTAAATAATGGCACCATACAATGTTCCCGCGTTTTTCAAATTGCCCAGATCCTGCAAAATCGGGTTTGTGCCCGCTGTCCGGTCCACTTCGTAGGCACTTGGATAATGTGCCAGAAGAAAGCGCAGTTCGTGGTTGATTTCGGGAAAGCTTGGATGCACGATTTTGGCTGCCATGAAATTGGCAAAAACTTCTTTCAGCCACACATCATTGAACCAATCCATCGTCACCAGATCGCCAAACCACATATGCGCCGACTCATGCGCGATGACGCTTGCACGTGCCATTTTCTCATTAACCGACGCATTTTCGTCCAGAAAAAGAGCTGACTCGTTGTAAAAAATAGAACCCGGATGCTCCATACCTCCATATTGAAATGACGGGATCAGCACGAAATCAAACTTTTCAAACGGGTAAGGAATGCTGGTGTAATTTTCCAGCCACGATAGGGATTTTGCATGCAGATTGAAAATTTCATCCTTGTTGCGATTCACTTTCGCAGCATCGGTTTCGCGGTAATACATGGTCATAGGCCTGCCTTTCACCGTTTTCTCCGTCTTGAAAAACTTGCCCGCTGCAAAAGCAAACAGATAGGAGCTGATGGGTTTGGTTTCTGCAAACTGGAAGACACATTTTCCGCTGCGCGAGGTTTTTGATTTTAAACTGCCGTTCGAAACAGCCTCCCAGCCGTCGGGAATGCTTAATGTTAATGAATAGGTTGCTTTTAAATTGGGTTGGTCAAAAAGCGGAAAGCAGGTTGACGCGCGGTCCGTGACAAAGAGTGTGTATAAATATTCGTCACTCCTGTTCAGGGAAAGATTGCCAGCTATAAATCCGATCGTTAATGTATTATGGCCTTTTTTGAGCCCGCCAGGTCCAATTACAATGTGCTGGTTAGCAACTTCGAACTCGATCTCCTCCCCTTCCGACTGAACCGAAATAATATGCGTGCTATCCGAATTAAAATCCAGAACCAATGCCGAATCGAGCGCATTCAGGTTAAAGGAAATGGTTTCAATTCCCTTTATAGATTCATTTTTCTTGCCTGGAATGTCAAGCTGAATGTTGTAACGAATGCTGTCTATTGTTTTTTTCCGCCGCTCATTCAACTGATAACTAACACCTTTTTCCGGAATTTTAGACTTATGGTCAGTACAAGTCAGTTGAAACAAAAACACAATTATTAAAGCAAGCCAGCAAGAAATTTTCATAAGTGAGTTATCAGTTCGCGCCAAAAATAGTACTTAGCACTTTAAATTTACACCATCATTGATTTGTTACGTATCGTAACATTTTTTATATTTAGCAACTTATAACTGTACACACCTGTGAATGAAATTGATCTGAGAATGCGGCTTGCCGCTTTAAGGCAGTATTTGCGTGACAATCAGGACACACTTACTTCAAGAGAAGTTGATGAGATTTTAGATGTTATTTCTAAAATAATGGAAGTGCTGGCGGTGATTAGTAAGAAGCCAGGCAATTCTTAATGGTTAAAAACACAACATACGATATGGAAACGCTAACAAAACTTAAATCCGAAGAATTGACGACATTGTTGTCGGAAAGCCGCGGGGCACTTGAAGAGGCAAAAAATTATTTATCCAAAAATGGAAAGAAGTACGAGTTGCATGACTGGATCACCATTGCAGAATATTGCAAACGCTTTAACATTCCGAACACACAGACTGTGAGTAACTGGATCAAGCGCGGGATAATTTCCGAAGAGAATACCGTCGTGATTGAAGAATATAACAATATCAGGCTCATCAAAGCCATTCCATATAACGATCATTCGTGATTCAATCATTGATTCATTTCATATTGGCCCCACATCGTTCGCCTTTCATGCGCAGATATTTTGGTTACACGCTGGTTGCTCTTTACTTATTATCCAGCCCATTAAAAGCCCAAACTTTGGGTTCGCTTACTGTTGAAAAAATAATGCGGGATCCGAAGCAATGGATCGGGACTTCTCCGACGGATATTGCCTGGTCGGAGGATAGCAAGACGATTTATTTCAATTGGAATCCGGATAAAAATGTAGCGGATTCGCTGTATGGCTACGATTTGTCTTCCAAAAAGATTAATAAAATAGCTCCGGCTGATCGCAAAACATTACCCGCTAAAAGTGCTGTTTTCAATAAACAAAAAACGCAGCGGCTCTATGAAAAGAATGGAGACATTTTCCTGATTTCCACTACGGACTTCAAGATCCGGCAACTAACAAACACCGTCGAACGGGAAAGTGACCCGGCTTTTAGCAGTGATGATCAGAAAGTCATTTTTACAAGGGGGATGAACCTTTTTAGCATTGCGCTGGATGGCGGACTTTTAAGCCAACTTACTGACTTTAAAACCGGAACGAAAAAAGCGGACGCTAAACCGGAAGGCCAGGAAAAGTTCTTGAAAGATGACCAGCTGGCTATGTTTGAGGTTTTGAAGGAAAGAAAAGAGAAAAAAGATGCGGGTAAAAAAATCACAGATGCTGAAAAAGCGGCTTACCCAAAGGAGATTTATCTCGGTGAAAAGAATGTATCTAACCAGGAAATCAGTCCGGATGGGCAGTATATCACTTACAGATTGACGCAAACCAATAAGTCAGCCAAGTCAACGATTGTGCCTAATTATGTTACCGAGTCTGGTTTTACCGAGGATATTTCCGGAAGAACCAAAGTGGGCGCACCCGCTTCCGACTCCGAGTTTTGGGTTTATAATATTAAAAAAGACACGACAGCGAAGGTGAGCGTAAAGGGTATTCCAGGTATTAGTGACAAGCCCGACTACCTTAAAGATTATCCTAAACTCGACTCTGCGTGGAAAAACAAGGAGCGGGATGTGGTTATTAACGGGCCATTCTGGTCGGAAAATGGCAAACACGCCGTTATCATTGTACGCTCGCTGGATGCAAAAGATCGGTGGATTATGGCGCTCGATCCGGAAACAATGGCATTGAAATTGCTCGATCGCCAGCGGGACGAAGCCTGGATCGGCGGGCCTGGGATAGGCGGTTACCCCATGAGTTCGGGGGAAATTGGGTATATTGATGAAAACAACATTTACTTCCAAAGCGAAGAAACGGGTTACTCCCACCTTTACAGCCTGAATGTTGAAACCGGCAAGAAAACGGCGCTGACTTCCGGTAATTTTGAAGTTCAGCATGTTGACCTTTCCAAAGACAAAAAGACCTTTTACATTATAACCAACGAAGTGCATCCTGGTGAGCAGCACTTTTACAGCATGTCCGTAACAGGCGGTCAGCGTGTACGCATTACACGACAAGCCGGCGCAAATGAAGTTACCCTTTCGCCAGATGAAACCAAACTTGCTATTCGCTATTCACAGAGCAATGTTCCCTGGGAATTGTATGTAATGGATAACCCCGCCATCTCGAACACAAAAACCGCTCAACCTGAACAAATTACCAAATCCGTTAGGCAGGAATTTTTGTCATACCCGTGGCGGAAAGCAAAAGTTGTAACCATTAAGGCAACAGACGGCCAGAATATCTACGCCCGCGTTTATGAACCCAAAAAATCGAATGGCAAAGCAGTCATTTTTGTACATGGAGCCGGTTATCTGCAAAATGCACATAAATGGTGGAGCCAGTATTTCAGGGAATATATGTTTAATAACATGCTGGTAGACAAGGGTTATACTGTGCTGGACCTGGATTATCGAGCAAGCTCGGGTTATGGCCGGAACTGGCGCACCGGCATTTACAGGTTTATGGGCGGTAAAGACCTTACGGACAACACGGACGGTGCGAAATGGCTGATCAAAAATTACGGCATTAACCCAAAGAAAATCGGCATTTATGGTGGTTCCTATGGTGGTTTTATCACATTAATGGGCTTGTTTACAACGCCAGATGTCTTTGCTGCCGGAGCTGCACTACGACCGGTTACAGACTGGGCCGCTTATAACCATCCCTACACAGCCAACATTTTGAATGAACCGCAGTCAGATAGCCTGGCTTACCGAAAAAGTTCACCCATTTATTATGCGGCCGGTCTTAAAAACAGCCTGTTAATGTGCCACGGAATGGTGGATGTGAATGTTCATTATCAGGACGTTGTGCGACTTTCGCAGCGATTGATCGAGTTGGGTAAGAATGATTGGGAACTGGCTTCTTATCCAATGGAAGATCACGCATTTGTAGAAGCATCGTCCTGGACGGACGAATACAAGCGTATTTTGAAGCTTTTCGAAGAGAAATTATAAAATGGAAGCCGTGCGGAATATTCCAGCACGGCTTCTTCTTATTTTGGAAACCTTACGCAGCGTTGCTGATCTTTCTGACCAGCGAATAGCCGCCGTAATTTTCCCAAAGGTTCATAATAAGGCTGCGTTCCTTTACATTATGAAGGCCGAAGTCAATCAGAATTTCGCCTTCCTGAATACGCCTTTGAAAATAAGTGGCATATTCATCGGATAGAACGGTGCTTGCAACTGCCCGCTGCCCGCCTTCATCCAATTTTCCTGCCACTACAAGTGCCAGTCCCGGAATCGCCACAAACCTACCAAACACATCCAAAGCATCCGAGATCCTGGTTACCTGTAGCTTTTTACCTTCGCCTAACCCTGACTTTCGATTATCGTCAAAATCCGAGTCGTGATATTGATAAAGTCTTTCGCAAGTTTCTTCGGACATGATCAGGGTGATCTCCCCTGCTTCGTATCCCAATTTCAATAACGCCTTATATGCATTTTCTGCATCTGTTCTCGTTGCAAACACACTCGTTACTGTGCTTACACTTTTTGGGATATGTGTGTCATTCATCATCTTTCGCCTCGTAATAATTCAACATGTACTTCGATTAATTATGATCGATTGGTAAAGAACTGTTCCATCAGCGAAATACCTGATATTATTCCTGAAAGCGCTGGGATTGTGGAAGTACCTGATTTTTACAATATTATACGTCGGATTACCTGTGGCTTTTGTTCTACATCAAAACAAAAAACAGTCAAAAAGAGTATTTACAAAAACAGCTAGACTTATATCCCATGCCAAACCACGGCACGGACATTAAAATCGCTTATTACTTAACATGATCTATATGAAGCAGATATTTTCTCAGATAAAGACATTCATTACAGTTCAGGGCGTTCTGGCGCTGACATTCGCCGCTGTTTCGCACGGACAGACAGGCGTAGGGACGAAGGCGCCACAGGGAGCCGAGGTTTTTATGGATGGCAGCCGCAAAATGCTTGATGAAAAATGGGTCTATTGGGAAGGCCCGCGCTTTTCAGCAAAGCCGCCGATCAAATGGACCGTTGTGAATGACCCGGTCGATAAAGGAACCGTCATCAATTGCAATGATCCCGCATCGGCCGGTGGTAAATATGGCTCTGCCGACATTGTCACGAAAAAGCAGTTCAAGGACTTTCGTGCACATGTGGAATTTTTGATTACCAAAGAAGGCGGTAACAGCGGCGTTTATCTGCAAAACCGCTACGAAATTCAAGTTTTGGACGGCGACACAACTTCGCACGGAATGGCGGCGGTTATCAATGAGTCGAAGTCGCCCTATGCTGCTTATAATGGCATCGGCAAGTGGAATTCATATGACATTCTGTTCCGGGCGGCGCGCTTTAAGGATGGGAAACTGGTTGAAAAGCCAATGGTCACATTATATTTTAATGGTAAAAAAGTGCATACCAATCAGCAGATCAGCCAGGTCTGGGGCGGTCCCAACTCAGGCATCGACGGTGGTAACGATGGTGGCAAAGGCATAACAGATACGCCGGGAGGTTTAAAGCTGCAATCGGAAGGCCACGACGTCTATTACCGCAACATTTGGGTAAAAGATATGACATTGGATAAAGCAGACACTGACTTTTGAAACCATATAACACGTTCCAATGCCTGCCTGAATTTTTGGGCAGGCATTTTTTTTAGTAAAGCTTATTGCTTAATTGCGAAAATAAGCTTTCAGACCACTATGGAACACAGGGTTGTTTTTGATTTTGCTATTGAATTTACCAATGGCGGCGGCATCCAGGGCCAGGATTTCAGGCTCGATATTGCCGGTGAAACCATTTCAGACCAGGAATTAGCAGATTACATCATTGAAGACCTGCGCTTGCTGATGGTAGGGAAAGTTCATATTCTGAATAAGGCTTACATACAGGAAGAGCATAAGCGCAAGCCCATTGACGCAGTAGCCAAAGAAAAACTGATTGATCTAAGCCATACGATTTTTGACGGACTCATTACTTATAAAGGGCTCCCCGCCCCCATTATCTGCGATTTTCTGAGCCGTGAAGATTCAAAAGGTAAATACGAAGAAGGGACTGAATTTCAAATCGGAAAAATTGAGATGGTCAGTAACACGGGCACTTATATAGACTGCCCGTTTCACCGGTATGCGCATGGAAAAGACTTGTCGGAAGTGGAACTGGATGCATTTGCCAACCTGGATGCAATAACGATTAATGCTGTCGGGACACTGGAAATTGGCATTAATTATTTCAAAGACAAGGAGATCAGAAATAGGGCCGTCATTGTTAGAACCGACTGGTCAAAGCATTGGAATACAAATGTATATTTTGAAAACCATCCATTTTTAAACCGCGAAGCTGCTGAGTATCTGCGCGATTGCGGTGTCAAACTGGTTGGCATAGACAGCCATAACATCGACGATACACGCGGTAACAGCCGACCCGTTCATACTGTCTTACTCGGTTCAGAAATTTTAATCGTTGAGCATATGTGTAACCTGGACGCTCTGCCAGAAGCCGGTTATTTTTTCAGCGCAGTTCCTCCGAAATTTAAAGGTGTGGGCACTTTTCCCGTGCGGGCCTTTGCAGCATTGGCATGCAAATAATGTTTTCGGTAACATAAAACATGAACGTTATGATCTCTGAAAATTTTAATTTGTCAGGAAAAACAGCGCTGGTAACCGGTTCAAGTCAGGGCATAGGCGAAGGCATTGCTTTGGCATTTGCGGAATACGGCGCGGATGTGATTCTGCATTGCCGGAAAGATAAAGATGAAGCAGAAAAAGTAGCGGAAAAGATCAGGGAATTCGGGGTGAAATGTTTTATCGCCGAATCGGATCTTTCCAGGGCCGGTGCCGCTGCCGAAATTTTTGAGTTTGTAAAGCAAAATATGCAAAAGGTGGACATACTTGTCCTCAATGCTTCCGTTCAAATCCCAAAAGCCTGGGACGAAATCAGTAGTGATGATTTCGATACACAAATCAACGCAAATTTCAGGTCCTCCCTTTTACTCATCCAACAATTTGCACCGTACATGATCCAGAATGGCTGGGGACGTATTTTGACGCTCGGAAGTGTTCAGCAAACCCGGCCGCATCCTTTCATGCTCGTTTATGCCGCCACAAAATCGGCGGTTCTGAATATGGTGCAAAACCTGGCCATGCAATTCGCGGATAAAGGCGTGACTGTTAATAATCTGGCTCCGGGCGTTATCGGAACGCCACGTCTGGAGCAGGACGTGCCCGAGGTTGAAGAAAGGATCAATAAGCGTTTGGAAACACCTTCGGGCCAGATTGGTGACCCGAAGGATTGTGCTGCCACGGCCGTTTTGCTTTGTTCCGAAGCGGGACGCTTCATCACCGGCCAGAATATTTATGTCGATGGCGGTTTAAGCCTGTAAAATTATTTCTTCTTGTAATCGATTTTGAAAATTGTGCCGTTCAGATCGTCGGTCACGTAAAGTGCGCCGTCGGGGCCTTGTGCGAGGCCGCAAGGCCGATGCTGGATCGGGCCGGTTGGTTTAACGAGGTCCGTTCCAGCGAAATTATCAGCAAAAATCTCCCATTTACCAGCCTTACCATTCACAAAAGGCACAAATGCAACCATATAGCCCTTTTTCAACTCTGATGACTGGCTATGAAAAGCAATGAATGCGCCATTTTTGTATTTCGCAGGAAACATATTCCCCGTATAAAACATGATCGCGTTGGGTCCAAGATGGGCTGGAAATGCGACCAAAGGATTGATTGCTTTTTCACCTGCAGTTTTTTTGCCGTCACCTCCATATTCTGGAGCAAGGATCTTCTTGTTCTGAAAATGATCGTAGTAAATGTATGGCCAGCCGGCATCGTCACCTTCTTTCAATTTGTAAAGCGTTTCCGCAGGAAGTTCAGCACTTTGCTTCGGCGTATAGTATTGAGGGTAAAAGTCGTCAAACTTGCCTCTGCCGTGCACCGTTACATACAGCGCATTGGTTTTTTCATCCCAATTAATGCCTACCGCATTTTTCACGCCCGTTGCGTAACGAACGCCGTCCGAGAATGTCTGCCCTGCTTTATCTGCTTTGAATTTCCAGACGCCGCCCGCCGAATCCAGAATGCTGCATGGCGACATGCCTTTGCCCGATCCCGCCTCGCGGCAGTTGTCATTATATGAACCCACCGTGACGTAAATGTTGCCATTATTATCCAGGGCGATCGGTTTGGCATTGTCCCGGCCGTGATCCGTTAGTCCTTCAATGATCTTTTCAGGTTTTTCAAAATCAACAATTTCTTCCTTTTCGTTGAGCTTATAGCGGAAAACGCCCTTATTTGAAGAACTGTACAAATAGCCGTTTTTGATCGCAATGCCCGTTCCGGGATAGTCACCAAAAAGCGTTTTGGCCTCGATTTCGCCGTCGCCGTTTGTATCCTTAATGTGATAAATTCCTTTTCCGTCTTTCAGTTTGGAAAGCTTCACATACATATCACCGTTTTTGCCGATGACCATATGCCGCGTGGAGCCCAGGTCCGTAGCCAGGATCTTCGCTGAAAAGCCTGCGGGCAATTTGAGATCGCTTGCTTCAATAGGAAATTTTTTGTTGCCAGACGTTGGAGGATTGACGGGAACATTCGTGTAAGCAAACAGGCCGGTGGCGCCCGCTAATGCTAAAAATGTCCCTTTGATTTTTGATAAATTGCTGCTCATGTAATGAGTTATAAAGAGTTAAATAAATAAAATGTAAGCCGCTGGGCGGGTTACATTCGTAGCTATATTAGAAAGCATTCGACCGAAAGTTTATTACTTGTTGAGCCGCTTCAATTTTCCTTGTATAAATGTAAATTGGAATGATTTTTTTTAACATCTTTGAAACGTGGAAGGAAAAAACCTCACTGATAACTAGCAAACCAATAAATTTTTAAGCTATGAATCCATACGATGATGATGACGATGACTTGTTTGACGACGATTTGCCAGGAAATTATCCCGCGGAAGAAGACATTTTTCGTCAGGGCTTAATCGATAGTGACATTGATCCGGAAGACATTTCGAAAGTAAAAAGTGAAATTGAACTGGAATCGGATGACTGGAATGAAAAATCCTTCGACGATGATCTGGTAGGTGATGACCTGGACGTTCCCGGATCAGAATATGACGATGACGACGAAATGATCGGCAGAGAAGACGAAGAAAACAACTATTACAGCATCGGCGGGGATAATCACGACAGCCTGGAAGAAAATCAGGGCGACTAGTCTCCTCAGACATATTCACCAAAACCGGACAACCGCATTGCCCGGTTTTTTTATGTCCTATTTGCTCAAAAAGCGAATAAGTATGAATTGTTGAGCGGATCCTTTTTCTAAAAAACGAATTGGAACATGGCTGAATTTACGCCCGAAGCATTCAAGAAAGAACTACTCAGCATCCTGACTTACTGGGAAAAATACGGCCCTGATCCCGATAAAGGCGGATTTTATGGCCGTGTGAACTATGAGAATCAGGCTGTGAAGGATTCTGAACGCTCTGTGGTTTTGACTGGCCGGATCTTGTGGACCTATTCTCTTGCACACCGGATTTTTAAAGAAGCAAAATATCTGACATTGGCCGACCGCGCTTATCAGCAACTGGTAAAACATTTCTTCGACCCTGAGCACGGCGGTGTTTATTGGTCTGTAAAAGCGGATGGTACGCCACTTGAAACCAAAAAACAGATTTACGGCAATGCATTTGCAATGTATGGACTGAGCGAGTATTATCGCGTTACGCACTATCAGCCGGCGTTGGACAAAGCCAAAGAACTCTTCAATGTTATCGAAAAATACGCATTTGACGCGGTTAATGGCGGTTATAGGGAAGCATTTGCTCGAGACTGGTCCGAAACGGATGATTATATTCTGAATAAAAGTCCATGGATCAAGAGCATGAACACGCATTTACATTTGGTTGAAGCCTATGCCAATTTGTACAGCGTATGGCCGGACCCGAAACTGAAAAAACAAACGTCCGACATGCTGGAAGCGATTATTACACGTATCGTAAATCCGCAAACCAACAGCATGGAGTTGTTTTTCGACGAAAAATGGAAGCCAAAAGATCACATTATCTCCTACGGACACGACATTGAAGCATCATGGCTTTTGTTCGAAACGGCTGAAATTCTGCATGACGAACGCCTGATAGAAAAGCTGAAAAAAGTGTCTATCGCCATGGCCGATTCGGCCAGCAAAGGCTTAGCAGCGGACGGCGCGCTTAATTATGAATATGACCCTGCGACCAAACATTTGCAGACCGACAGATCCTGGTGGGTTTTGGCCGAACAAATGGTCGGGTTTTACAATGCATACCAGCTTACTAAGGACGAGCAATATAAAGTGAAGGCCGAACGCAGCTGGGATTACATTGTAGATAAATTCGTAGACCACGAAAAAGGCGAATGGTACGGCACTGTGAAGGCAGACGGCACGCCGGTGAAGGGCGACAAGATCAATTTTTGGAAATGTCCCTATCACAATTCCCGTGCGTGTGCTGAAATGCTCAGGCGCGTCTCTAAAAGTTGATTATTGGATTAATTAAGGAACATTTCATCCACCAATAGCAGGGCCTTATTGCCTTTGCTTCTGTGCCATTCCGGGATTTTGCTTAGAGGTTTGGCAATGATTTTCAGGTACGAAACGCTTTGCGGCTTGAATGTCCATTCCACCGTTTGCAAACTTGGCCTATCCCCTTTTTTCGGCATTCCAGCCTTGAATTTGGTTAATAATTTCAGGCTTTGCGCATTCTCGCCGCCCCAGATTTCTATGGATTCGGGAGGAAAAATGCCGGTGTCTTCTTCCACCATATAATGCACGCCGAGTGACGAGATCAGGATCGGTTTTTTGAATTCTGATATAAAAGCCATGTCATTGTCCCTAACGCCCGCCCAGTTATTAGCCCAGGCGGGATTATTAGCTCCGATAACACCCAATTTATGGTCAAAAAATGTCTTCGCACCCTCCGCCTGATGCACCCGGTTCAGCGGTGCGAGCAGGTTAACACTATCAGGGTTATAAGCACTTTTGAAAAAGTCAAATGTGGCCAGATCGCTTCCATACCAGCCTTCTTTATATGCTTTTGCTTTAATAGTCCCGCTTTTGGTAACGAGCATTTTGTCAAATAAAGGCGACTTGATGCTGTCCGGCTCCGAGCCATCGGTCGTGTAACGGATATCCACGTTTTTGATCGGGTGGCGAAGTTCCAGGTTGAGTGACCGGGCAAAGATCGTGGAGCTGTTTTTTACTTGCGGCGGGTTCAGCTTCAAAGGGTTTTTCCCGTCATCTTTAAATCCGCCAATGATCTCAATGTTCTTGTTTGCATTTTGAAGATTCTGTACGTCCGTCGCGGTCAGTTTTGTATCCCAAACGGCAACCGTTTTAAGTGGTTTGAGTTCGGGTAATAATGCTTTCATATCATTAAAATCAACTTTTGTGCCCGACAATGTGAGGTTTTGCAAATGTTTTAATGAGGCCAATGTCTTCAAACCATTGGCTGTGACATCGGTAAAATTGAGGTCCAGCCTGCGAAGGTTTTCAAATTCGGTAATGCTTTTTAAATCAGCATCTTTAACAGGCATTTTATTCAAATTCAGCGATATAACCTGCTTTTTTATTGTCTCTAACTCATTCAACTGCTTAACGTCATAGGTTGCGCTGTTGTAAATGTTTACGGCCAGGGCGGGAGATTCTCTTGCAAGCGGCAATATTGTGCGGTAGTCCGTGTTCAGTTTGGCAACTGTTTCCTCATCAGCGGCATCAAAATTATATGCTATTTCCTGCTCAACGGGCTTCAAATATGCTGTTGCAACGATTCTTAATGAATCAGTTGCGGGCAATTCTGTCAGCTTTTTCTTGAAATCCGCATTCTTTTTGACCCAAAGCGTTAGCAAAGCAATTTCCTGCAATGTAAGCTGCGCCTTACCTGTTGGCGGCATGTGCTTTTTGTCCTCCATCGGCAAATGGACTCGTTTCAGCAGCAAGCTTACCTCAGGGTTTCCGGCAACGAACAATTTCCCCGATTTTCCTCCTTTCAATAATGACGCTGCATCCGCCATGTTCAACTGGCCTTTCAGCTTATCGGGATTGTGACAGCTTGTGCACTTTTGTTCCAGAATGGGCCGGATCACATTTGTAAAAACAACCGCCTGCTCCAAAGGAACCGCCGCCATTGTTTTTTGGCTATCGATCGGCTCCCAGATAAAGTTGCTGCCGTGGGTTAATGCGGCGCCATAATGTCCCGTCATCACCAATGCCACAACCGTTACGAAAGCGCCAGCCTTCGCCACGGGAGCCTTGTACCAGGTCGTATTCCTGACAAAATAAATGAATGATGCAAAAAAGAAGATGCCGGCACCCGTCCATTTGTGATAATTAAGGACATCGCCGCTATAACCCTCTTCTCTTGATAAAAACAGGCCCATGACCACCGTAATGGCGGCGAAAAGCGCGCCTACCAGCAGCATATTTTGGAGAAAATTCCTGTAAAACTGATTGGTCGCATATTCCGGCTTGAACCTGAAAAATTCCAGCAGCATAGCGATAAGCAGGATCACAATCGGAAAATGCAGGATCAGCGGATGCATACGCCCGACCGTTTGTAACCAGGCGGGAATGACCAGTTTGTTTTCGAAGATCAGTAAAAATAAAATGACAATATTAGAGGCAACCAGTAACTGCTCTGCAAAAACCCTGAATCTCAAATGCATTAAAATTTAGCCGATAAATTGATTAATCGATAACTGCCAGGCATTTTAGCTGATAATGTCTTTTACCACTTTCCCGGAAACATCGGTAAGCCGGTATCTTCTTCCTAAATGTTTGAAAATCAGTTTTTCATGATTCAAACCCAGCTGATGCAGGATAGTTGCCTGAAAATCATGCACATGCACAGGATCTTTGGCAATGTTGTAACCCAACTCATCCGTTTCGCCATACACCATTCCCGGCTTAATGCCGCCGCCTGCCATCCAGATCGTGAAGCATCTCGGATGGTGGTCACGACCGTAATTATCGGCAGTCAGCTTGCCTTGCGTGTAGCTGGTGCGGCCAAATTCCCCGCCCCAGATCACCAGCGTTTCATCCAGTAATCCGCGCTGTTTCAGGTCGGTTACCAATGCTGCCGACGCCTGATCCACGTCCATAGCCTGTTTTGTTATTTCAAAAGGCAGGTTACCATGTTGATCCCAACCCTGGTGATAAAGCTGCACAAACCGCACCCCATTTTCAGAAAGCTTCCTGGCCAGCAGGCAGTTGGCTGCATAAGTGCCTGGAACAAGACATTCGGGGCCATATAACTTGATAATGTCGTCCGATTCTTTGGACAGATCCATTACTTCCGGCACGGCAGTCTGCATGCGGTAAGCCATTTCATACTGTTTGATTTTGGCCGTTATTTCCGGGTCACCAAACTCCTGGTAAGAAAGCTCATTCAACTGCGAAAGGTTATCAAGCATATCCCGCCGATCGTGGCGGTCCATTCCTTCGGGGTCACGCAGATATAAAACCGGGTCCTCGCCCTTGCTGAACTGCACACCCTGGTGCACAGAATCCAGAAAGCCATTGGACCACAATTTGGAATAAACACCCTGACCATTTCCTACGCCGCGTGAAAGCAGCACAGTGAAATTGGGCAGGTTTTTGTTCTCATTACCAAGTCCATAGCTCAGCCATGAACCCATACTCGGGCGGTTACCTTGTTGTGAACCAGTTTGCAGGAATGTCAACGCAGGATCGTGATTAATAGCCTCCGTATACATTGATTTTACAAAACACAGATCATTCACAATCTTGGCCGTATAAGGCATCAAATCACTCACCCACGCGCGCGAATCGCCATATTGTTTGAAATCCACGAATGATCCGACAAGCGGGAATGATGCCTGGTTAGCCGTCATGCCCGTTAGCCGCTGCGTTCCGCGCACCGAAGGTGGAATTTCCTTGCCAAGCATTTCGCGAAGCTTAGGTTTATAATCAAACAGTTCCTGCTGCGACGGAGCGCCGTTTTGGAACATATAAATGACCCGTTTTGCCTTGGGGGCAAAATGCGGAATCCCCGGGGCAAGCCCCTCCTCTTCCAAACCTCCGCCTTTCAACAGGTCGGGCATCAATAATGAGCCGAGCGCCACGCCCCCGATCCCGAGGCTCATGGAAGACAAAAAACGCCTTCTGTTGAAATTGAACCCGTGTTCTAATATTTCCTTTTCCATATTATTCCGGCTTTGAGCTTTCGCTGTCGGCTTTAAGATTTTGTTATGGTTTCTTCCAGATTATAAATGGTGGAAATGACGCGCATTAATGCTGCCTGCGCCTTTTTATCCAGATTTTTGGTCAACGGATACTCTCCTACCGCAACCATTTTCTCCGCAGTTGCGGGCTTGATGGATTTGATTTGTTTATCATAATAAGCAGTCAACACGTCGAGTTCCTTCTCACTTGGTTTGCGACAGACGATCAGGCGAAATGCTTTCGTGATCTTGTCTTTCGATTCCGTTTTTTCCTGTAACAGTTTGGCTGCCAGCACACGGGAAGCTTCCAGCACAGCCGGATCGTTCATCATCACAAGTGCCTGCAATGGCGTATTGGTTTTTAACCGTTTTACTTCGCACAAATCCCGGTTACTCGCGTCAAAGATGCTCATCGTCGGCGGCGGAACGGTCCTTTTGATCAATGTGTACATGCCGCGACGATACAATGCTCCGCCATGGTCCTGGTTGTAAACTGACAGCAAACCACGCCCCGATGTGGCTCCTTCCCAAAGTCCTGCTGGTTGATAGGGCTTCACGCTTGGACCGCCAATGGTTTTGTTGAGCAAGCCGCTGCTTGCAAGCACGAGATCTTTGATAAACTCGGCGTGAATGCGGTAACGCGGGCCACGCGCCAGCAGAATGTTGTCCGGATCAGTGGCTAGCTTCTCTTTCGTCACAACGGCCGACTGCTTGTAAGTAGCAGATGTAACCATTTGTTTTACAAGGCGTTTAATGTCCCAGCCATGATCCATAAAATCGGTTGCCAGCCAATCCAGCAATGCGGGGTGTGACGGAAGCTCGCCTTGCATACCGAAGTCGCCGGAGGTTTTAACAATGCCTTTTCCAAAGAATTCCTGCCACAGAATGTTCACATATACGCGGGAAGTCAAAGGATTTCTCTTGTCGAAAAGCCATTTTGAAAGTCCTAACCGATTTTTTGGTAAATTTTTATCAAATGGCAAAATGGAAGTCGGCGTTGCTGGCTGCACCTCGTCGCCCGGTGCATCGTAAACACCTCTTAGTAAGATATGCGTCTTGCGCAATGTGTCCAGGTCACCCATCACCGACACGATCAAACGGTTGGTATCCGGCTTATTTACGAATGTCAGAATGTCTTTAACGTCCTGATTGCTGATCTCCATCAGCGGTTTCTTGGCATAAGTTTCCGGTCCGCCGATCACGGATTCAATCCCCACTTCCTTCACATTATTGAAGAACGCAAACATTTGATAATATTCCTTCTGGGAAAACGGGTCGTATTTATGGTCATGGCAATGTGCACATTCCAGTGTAACGCCCAATAACCCCTTACCAAACAGATCATTACGGTCCGTTACGTACATAATGCGGTATTCTTCCGGAATGACGCCGCCTTCTTCCGTAATCTTATGGTTTCTGTTAAAACCTGTTGCGAGCAGCTGTTCCTTGGAACTGTTTGGCAACAAATCACCCGCTAACTGCCACGTCACGAAGTCATTATAATGCATGTTTTTGTTGAATGCATGGATCACCCAGTCCCGCCAGGGCCATTGCGTGCGGTAACCGTCGTCCTGGTAGCCGTGCGAATCTGCGTAACGTGCCAGATCCAGCCAGTGAATAGCCATTTTTTCGCCGTAAGCAGGATTTTTGAGCAACTGATCGACCATTTTTTCATAGGCGTTCGCACTATTATCCGCCATGAACTCGTCCATCATTTTCAATGTAGGCGGCAAGCCGGTGAGGTCCAGGCTGAGGCGTTTCAGAAGTCGTTCTTTATCTGCTTCCGCATTGGGTTCAAGACCTTTCTGCTCCTGTTTGTCCAAAATGAAGTAATCGATCTCATTTTTCGGCCAGTCCTTATTATCAACCTCTGGCAAAGCAGGCTTTTTGGGCGCTACAAAAGCCCAGTGCTTTTCATATTTGGCGCCTTGCTTAATCCATTTTCCGATGAGGTCAACTTCCCGCTGGGTGAGTTTGAGATTAGAGCCTGTAGGAGGCATGCGAAGCGCGGTGTCCGCAGTAGTAATGCGCAGATAAACCTGAGAAAGTTCGGGTTTGCCCGCTACCAATGCATGTGCTTTGGGATTTTCCTGCAATGCTTTGAATGCATTTTCGGCAACATCAAGGCGCAATCCTGCCTCGCGTTTATTGGCGTCAGGGCCGTGACAGGCCAGGCATTTGTCAGAAAGGATCGGGCGAATATCAAAATTGTAACTGACTTCCTTTGGAATATCTTCTTCAACAGCCGTATTTTCTGACGATTTGTTGCAGGACTGGAAACAGACAGCCGTTCCAGCCAGCAGCATGGTCAAAATCAATCTTACTCTAAAAATCATATCGTGGGTTTAGGAAAGTGCGTTTTTTTACTTAATATAACTAATTAACTAAAAAAATGTACATTTATTGGGGACAATAATGTCAATTTCCAATTTCCCAACTGTCCTGCTCTATGCTGTTTTGCCATTAATTCTCATCCCTATTCTGCTATGAACCAAAGGTTTTACCTACCTATTCTACTTTTTTTCACTGTAATTACGGGCTTTTCACCGTCCAAAACAGGTTTGTTTGAACAAAGTGCAGATATTGGCAATCCAAAACTGGCCGGATCGGCAAAATATGACGCGTCTACAAAGCAGTATACATTAAAAGGCGCTGGCTATAATATTTGGTTTGAGCGTGATGAATTTCAGTACTTATTCAATAAAATGGTTGGCGATTTCACGGTAACCGCTGATTTTGAGTTTGTAGGAACCGGCAAAGATCCGCACCGGAAAGTGGGCTGGGTGGTCCGGGAATCGATGGCTGACGACGCTTCACATTTAAGCGCGGTGCTGCATGGCGACGGCCTGTCTGTTTTGCAATGGCGTGTGGCAAAAGGGAAAATGATGCGGGATCCCGAAGATGAGATTTTCAGTAAGGATAAGAATTTCCAAACCATTCAAATCGAGCGGAAAGGGAATAATTATACTATGCGCGCAGCGGCAAAAGGTGCGCCGTTACAGGAAGTGGGGTCGCACGAAATGGATAATCTGAACAAAGAAGTGATGGTAGGACTCTTCATCTGCTCTCATAACCCTGCTGTTTTGGAAGAAGCCAAATTTTCCAATGTTACAATTTCGAAAGGAAAGAAATAGTAGAAAGCCTCCGCTTCTCAACAGACAGCGGAGGCTTTTCTATGTTATTTTTTGGAAGTAATCCAGGCATTCGTCTTGTCTTCCAGCAGCCTGAGCGGCACGCAGCCTGACTCTAAAACCAGTTTGTGAAAATCCCTGATATCAAATTTTGATGCCAGCTCCTTCTCTGCCTTTGCTCTTAACTCTCTTATTTTCAGCTGTCCTATTTTATAAGAAAGTGCTTGTCCGGCGCCGGCCATATAGCGTTCAATCTCAGCCGTGATGCTTTCTTCCGACTCCGCTTCATGGTCCAGCGAATATTGAATAGCCTGCTCGCGCGTCCAGCCTTTTGAATGGAGGCCTGTGTCGACCACCAGCCTGATTGCACGGTGCATTTCGCCGCTTAGCATACCAAAATACTGGTAAGGATCAGTGTAAAGGCCTAATTCTTTGCCCAGCGATTCAGAATATAGCGCCCAACCTTCTCCATAAGCACTGTACCAAAGATTTTTTCGGAATTCGGGCAGGGTTTTGTTTTCCTGTTGCAAAGAAATCTGATAATGATGGCCCGGGATGGCTTCATGCAAAAACAGACTTTCATCTGATACCACATTATACTTTTTGGCATTCGGGACAGGAACATAAAAAACGCCAGGCCTTGAACCGTCTGCCAGCCCCGGATTATATTCTGCCGCCGCCGAAGCTTCCCGGAATGCTTCCGTTCTGCGAACCTCAAATTTGGTTTTTGGGGTCAATTCAAAGAGCTTTTGAAGGTTTGGCTTCATCGTTTCATGAATTTTGTTGAAATGCACGATCACTTCTTCCGGTTTGGCAAAAGGCATCAACTTTTTGTCCTCTCTCACCACATTGAAGAAGGATTTCAGATCGCCTTTGTAACCAACCTGCGCCTTCACTTTTTCCATCTCACCCGAAATTCGCGCAACTTCATCCAGACCGACCTGATGGATCTGCTCGGCAGTCATTTCAGTGGTTGTGAAATACTTAATATAATAATCATAGAGCGCTTTTCCATTTGGCAATGCGTCGAAACCATTCGTGCTCCTTCCCGCCGGCAGATATTCCTTTTCAACAAAATTATGCAGTTTCTTAAAAGTCGGGATGATCTTTTCTTCCACCATGGCCGCATATTCTTTCTCAAAACGGGCTTTATCGTCGGCTGAAAAGTCCTTCGGGAAATTTTTAGCAGGAGAATAGAAAAGGTGCGCTGTCGTTGGACCTTGATCCATATCAGCCAGCTGCGGGATCATTTTTTTAATGAGCGGCTTCGGTAAAACGTAGCCCTCCTTCATGCCTTTTTTCATGTTTACCATAGCCGTATCGCACCACACAACAAAACCATCGACGCGTTTGAGCCAGTTTTCATAGTCTTTAACAGTCTTAAATGGTTGTAAACTTCCACCGCTGGCCATTTGGCCAATCATCAAATGGGTAGAAAAAATTTGGTTCAAAGGCATTAGTTCAGTTGGGAATTTCAACCCTTCCAGGCTGATATTACATTCCCACTGCAGCAAGTCCCAACTTGTCCTTTCTTCTTCTGTCAGCTTTTCGCGATTATATTTGGCAAGCTCTGACTGGTATTTTTTGAAGAAGGTTTCCGCCTTCAATTTTCCGGCTTTCGTGAGGTCGTCCGACATTTTGTCGTTGTAACGGTTATCACCATTCATTGTCGCTTCCAGCGGAAACAATGCGAGGCGCTCTTCATAATAATCGGCAAAAACATCCTTAACAGGCGCTAATGCCTCATCTTTTTCCGATTTTTGCTGGCAAGACTGCATAGCGGCTCCTAAAAAGATAGTGAATACGATAAGTTTTAACATGTTTGCTCATTTAAGGGATTGTCAGACAACCCTGATGTTGTCTTAGAAAATAACGTATTCTTTAAATATCGGATTTCTACGATTAAAATCAGTTGTTCGGATTTTAATTATTTGTCATAGGTTTGCATTTATACAAAATCGACAGCCATGGGACTGAGGACTTACATCAGGGAGAATTTTATTGAGGACATCAAGCCGTACAAACCGAAGCATTTCAGCAAGCCGGAAAAAATGCTGGAAATTGTTTCAGCCTGGAAGGGGTTGGAATTAATTATAGCCGACATTATTGACCAATTTGATTTGAAGAAGGAACGCTGCATTGAATTTGGGGTAGAATTTGGCTATTCTGCCGTCGTTTTTTCTAATTATTTTAAAAACGTGACAGGCGTTGATACTTTCGAGGGCGACATTCATACGGTTAATAAAAACGAACATTTCGAGGAAACGAGTCGTCGCCTTGCTCCTTATACAAACATTCAACTCGTAAAATCAGATTATAAGGACTGGATTGCGACTGACGATCAGCGCTATAATCTGGCCCATGTGGACATTGTCCATAATTATAACGAGACATTTGAATGTGGCCTTTGGGCGGCTCAACATAGTGATTGCACTATTTTTCATGATACGGAAAGCTTTCCGGAAGTGCGCCGGGCGGTGAAAGATCTGGCAAAAAAGACTGGTCACAAGCTGTACAATTATCCGCAGCATCACGGTTTGGGAATTTTGGTTGCGCGGAAAAGATGAGTTGAATAAATGAAAAAGAAAGTTCTTGTCATTGGAAGCTCAAATACGGATATGGTTGTGCAAACAGCCGAGTTCCCTAAACCCGGCGAAACGGTTTTGGGTGGAACATTTCTGATGAATGCTGGCGGGAAGGGCGCCAATCAGGCCGTTGCGGCGGCAAGGCTGGGTGCAAGTGTTCGGTTTGTGGCCAAAATCGGTAAAGATATTTTCGGGCAGGAGGCTAAAAAAGGCTTTTTGAAGGAAGGTCTGGATATTGATTATTTGATCGAAACTACCGATCATGCCTCTGGTGTCGCATTGATCACCGTTAATGCAAATGGTGAAAACGAGATTGTAGTGGCCTCCGGTGCGAACATGGATCTGCTGCCGGCAGATCTTCCTGACGAAATTTTTCAGGGCATAGACTTCGCTTTAATCCAGCTGGAAATTCCTATGGAAACCGTAACCTACATCATTGATAAATGCCGCAGTCTCAGCATAAAGGTTATTCTGAACCCCGCTCCGGCAGCTTTACTGGATAAGGAGCTTTTGTCGAGTACGTTTCTCATCACACCCAATGAAACCGAAACCGAACTCCTGACAGGCATTTATCCCAGCAATGTTGAAACTATGCAAAGGGCCTCCGATTATTTTCATCAGGCTGGCATTGAGCATGTTATTATCACGTTAGGAAGCACCGGAATTTATTTGTCCAATAAACAATATGCCGAAATGATTCCTGCGCAACAGGTAAAAGCATTGGATACGACGGCTGCCGGTGATGTGTTTAACGGCGCAATGTTAACCGCATTGGCTTCCGGAGAAGACTGGCCCGAAGCTTGCCGTTTCGCGTGTGAAGCAGCGGCTATATCCGTTACCCGCATTGGCGCACAGAACTCTGCCCCTTACCGACACGAGCTGACTTCCTAAAACCATCATGAAAAAGAGACCATTAATCATTGATTGCGACCCCGGACATGATGATGCATTGATGATAATGCTCGCAGTGGGCTGTGGTTTGTTTGATATTAAGGCCATAACGGTTTCCGCCGGAAACCAGACACAGGAGAAGACGCTGTCCAATGCATTAAAAATCCTGACATTAATTGACGCAGACATTCCGGTTTATCGGGGTGCCGAAAAGCCCATGTTCCGCGATCTGATCGTTGCAGATTATGCGCACGGCGAAACCGGACTGAACGCTCCTTCCCTGCCAACGGTCACCCGCTCGGCAGCACAAGGTTCAGCAGTGGAAGGCATTGCAAAAATTTTGAGCACCACTATTGAAAAGATCACGATCGTCCCCACGGGGCCACTGACCAACATTGCTACATTTTTGCTGGCATACCCGCATTTAAAAAATCGGGTAGAGAGAATATCATTAATGGGCGGAGGAATTTTCAGGGGAAACATGACGCCTTTGGCGGAATTCAACATTTATGCCGATCCGGAAGCGGCCGCCATTGTTTTTAGTTCGGGCATTCCTATTACCATGTGCGGCCTCGACGTGACGCATAAAGCACTTGTGTTTCAAAAAGACATTGACCATTTCAGGGCAATAGGCAACAAAACGGGCAATGCTGCGGCTGATCTCATGGATTTCTTTTCGGTGTATTACCGCGAACATCATTTGGAACTGGAAGGAGGCGCGGCACTGCATGACCCCTGCGCAATTGCCTGGTTGATAGATCCATCGATCTTCAAAACCAAGCTTTGTTATGTAGATGTTGAAACTAAGGGAGAATTAACAACGGGTACGACAGTTGTGGATTTTTACAACACGCTGAAAAGAGAACCCAACACCGAGGTGGCTTACGACATTAATCGCAAAGCTTACATGGAAATGATTTATCAGGCTGTAAAACGACTGCCCTGACTTAAATTAAAGCAAAACGGAGACTTCGTCTTCCACTTCATTCCTGCGTGCCTGATGCTTAACAACCGCGTTACCAGCATGCAGAATAACCAGTCCACCCAATGAACAGGCGGCCATCATTCCGACCATAGGCAAGGCGGTGTTATTGTGCAAAATACTCACTATAGCAGAAATGATCGCCCCTGCGCCCATTCTCCAGCTGCCCATCAATGCGGAAGCACTGCCCGTATGTTTTCTGAATGGCGCAAGCGATAATGCAGAGCCGTTCGGGCCGGTAAGTCCCTGGCCTGTAAGGAAAATAAACATCATTCCGATCAGTGAATATAGCCCGAACCAGTTGTTGTAAACGCCTGCAATGAGCAATACACCGACAATGCTTTGGTAAAATAAAGTCACCTTGATGATCTGCTCGCTTTTAAATCTTTTAAGTAAAATATGGTTCAACTGTGTAGAACCTATCATGGCTACGGCAAGAAATGCGAAAATCCAACCATATTGCTGCTCTGTAACCTTGTAGATGTTCATGAACACATCCGAAGAACCCGCTATATAAGCAAAGGGAGCTGCTGTCGCGAGACCACCTGCTAATGTATAAATTAAAAATTGAGGTTGCTTTATCACGGTTGCAAATCCATTCATTACGGCTTTTGGACGTAGGGAAACGGAAGAGTCAGCTTCTCTTCCCGTAGGAAGGAAAAAATAAATAGCCGCGATAATGAGCGAAACAATTCCCGCTAAAATGATAAAAATCCACTGCCATGCAATAGAGGCCGTCACGTAACCACCAACGGTTGGCGCGATCATTGGGGAAACTGCTATTACAAGGGTAATCAATGAGAAAACTTCTGCACGTTTATCAGACGGAAAAAGGTCACTAACAAGTGCCTGAGAGGCAACCAGACCGACGCATCCACCCATCGCCTGAAAGAAACGCATCACGATCAAAGCATCAACTGAGGACGTCATTGCGCAACCAAAAGAAGCCAGCACATACAAGGCTAAACCCGCATACAATGGTTTCTTCCTGCCAAACCGGTCTAATAAGGGGCCGTAAAGAACCTGTCCTATGCAAATTCCAATCAGATAACTCGTCAGGGAAAGCTGAACCTGATCTATCGTTGTCCCCAAATCCTTTGCAATGCGCGGGAAACCAGGAAGATACATGTCAATGGAAAATGGACTAACCGTGGCCAGAGAGCCAAGAATGAGAATGATGAAAAAATACTGCTTACGACCCATAGATTGCTAAAAACTTACTTCGGGTTAACGAGCAATTTATCGTATTAAGTTCCTGTTTTCCAATAAGTACAATAATTTCACCGATGATCAATATCCAAACCTACCTTCCCGGTAAAATGCAAAATGCCCGCCTGAACGCTGACGTTCAGACGGGCACGAAATTGAACGGAATGTTCCGCTATTTGTCTACTTTTTCTTTGATGTCTTCTTTTGCTTCCTTGGCTTCTCTCTTCGTTGCTTTATAAGCTTTTTTGGTTCCTTTTTCCACTTTATCGGCTCCTTTTTCTACACCATCTCCAACAGCCTCAGCGCCTTCTTTGGTTTTTTCACCAACCACTTTCGCGTCCTTTTTGATCTCCTTACCCGCTTTTCTTCCAGCAGCTTTCGTATTATCGACCGCCTTTTCCGTTTTTGTCTTCGAGTCGTCCTGTTGCGCAAATGCTGCCGTCGACAATCCGATCAATGCAGCTAAAACAAATACTTTTTTCATGTTATTTCTTTTTGATGAGATATTTCTGCTTCCTCACAAATCGCTAAATCAGCAACATTATAACGGAAGCATTAAGACTCAACAAAAATCGTTCCGGGCGGAAATCAGCTGCTAGAAATCTGACTGATTAGTTGGGAAGTACTCCACTAGAAATTGTGTCAGGGATAAAATTGATGTGGCCCCATATTGCTTTAAATCGAGCAAATCGATCTTATTACCCGTGATCAAATAATGCGAGGCCCCATCCAGGGCTAAGGCGAGGAGAAAATCGTCTTTCGGATCTGGACTGTGTGAAACTTTCGAAGTTGTGTTTATACGCGTGCAACGTTCATCAAGCAAATTTAAAAATGATTCAATCTGCTCAACACTAACGTATCTTTTAAACTTAGGTCTATGAATAACCTCGTGGAATTCTTCAAAAAGCGTTTTATCAATCAGAATATCAAAGCGTTGATCTTTAAGTATTTGATCTAATCTGTGACGTGAATTTCTACTGATCATAGCACTCACGTACAGATTCGTATCAATGACAATACGGATCACAAACCGTGGCGATTGGATCTTACAATTGCAATTTCGTCAAAAATATCCTGCTCTGAAATGTCTTCGACGTCAGGCAATGTTTTGGAAAAATCATCCCAGCGCTCATTCCACGCCGGTTTCGCTTCCTTAATTGATATTAAACCCAAATCTGCCAAATCATCGAGCAAACGTTTGGCTTTTGGGTCACTTACCTCAATGGTCAGTACTTCCATGACAATAACTTTTTATCAATTTAACTATTAACATTTGGAGAAACAAATATTACCATCGGCAGTTACGTGCTACGAGAATAAAAAACCGCCCGACAAATTACTGCCGGGCGGTTTGCAATATATCGGTTCAATTAATGTTCGCCAACCTACCTTGCAGGATACACCGCAATATCAGCCCGGCCTTCCATGTTGGTGGCTTGTTCGGAAATAGCGTGGATTTCTTTCGGTTTTGCATCGAAACCTTCCAGATCAGCCTTATCTACTGCGATGTGCGGTGCGATGACGAGGGAAACGATGGACATTAGTTTAATAAGAATATTCATCGACGGACCCGAGGTGTCTTTGAATGGATCCCCAACCGTATCGCCCGTTACAGCGGCCTTATGCGGCTCAGACTTTTTATAGTAAGTTTCACCATTGATGACAGCACCTTTTTCAAATGACTTTTTCGCATTATCCCAGGCACCACCTGCATTGTTTTGGAAAATACCCATTAACACACCTGAAACCGTAACCCCTGCTAATGTGCCTCCCAGCACCTCTGGTCCAAAAAGGAAACCAACAATAACCGGGACAATCAAAGCAATGAGACCAGGCGCAACCATTTCTCGGATGGATGCCTGCGTGGAAATGGCCACACATTTATCATATTCAGGCTTGGCAGTTCCTTCCATAATTCCCGGAATTTCACGGAATTGGCGGCGCACTTCTTCAACCATTTTCATGGCGGCGCGACCTACTGCGGCAATCGCCAGAGAGGAGAAGATGAATGGAATCATAGCTCCTACAAACAGCCCGGCCAACACATTTGCTTTGTAAATATCAATCGAATTAATGCCTGCTACACCACAGAAAGCGGCAAAAAGCGCCAAGGAAGTAAGTGCAGCGGATGCAATGGCAAAACCTTTTCCCGAAGCGGCAGTTGTGTTACCAACCGCATCCAAAATGTCCGTACGACCACGAACTTCCTCCGGTAAATGGGCCATTTCAGCAATGCCACCTGCATTATCAGCAATCGGTCCAAATGCGTCGATAGCAAGCTGCATAGCAGTAGTTGCCATCATTCCTGCGGCTGCAATCGCCACCCCGTACAATCCGGCAAATTCATAACTGATGAAAATACCAGCTGCCAAAACCAAAGTTGGAATCACCGTAGATTCCATACCAACAGAAAGTCCGCCGATAATGTTTGTTGCGTGACCTGTTGAAGATTGATTTACAATGGATTGAACGGGCCTTTTACCCATAGCGGTGTAATATTCAGTAACCAGGGACATGATCGCACCCACAATAGATCCCAATAAAATGGCCCAGAAAACATCCAGTGAAGTAAAGTCAACGCCCCGAATTGTCAATGTTCCTTCCGGCAGCATCCATATGGTGAGTGGATAACTTGCGATCAAAACGAGGATGATTGAACCCCAGTTGCCCAGGTTCAATGCGCCCTGCACATTTCCGTTATCATCTTTTACGCGAACCAACAGCATGCCAATGATCGATGCGATCAAACCCATGCCCGCAATCACCATAGGGAGCAAAATCGGGGAAATCCCTCCGAAATTATCTGTTCCCTCCGCGATGATCTCCCGGCCCAGAACCATTGTTGCTAAAATTGTTGCCACATATGAGCCGAACAAATCTGCTCCCATACCAGCGACATCGCCCACATTATCACCCACATTGTCAGCAATTGTCGCGGGATTTCGCGGATCATCTTCCGGGATTCCAGCTTCTACTTTTCCAACAAGATCGGCTCCAACGTCGGCAGCTTTGGTATAAATACCACCGCCCACACGCGCAAAAAGCGCAATGGACTCAGCGCCAAGCGAGAACCCTGCAAGCACTTCGAGCACTTTCTCCATGCCCAGCCCATTCACATCCGTGCTGTCGCCAACAAAAAAATGATATAAAATGATAAATAAACCGCCCAGTCCGATCACGGCCAGGCTTGCCACACCAATGCCCATGACGGAACCGCCAGTGAACGACACTTCAAGCGCCTTGGTAAGACTTGTGCGTGCTGCCTGCGTGGTGCGGACGTTGGATTTAGTTGCAATATTCATCCCGATGTAGCCTGCAAATGCAGAAATAAATGCACCGATCAGGAACGAAATGCCAATAAAGGCACTGGAATTTTCAACCAATGTGCCTGAGTAACCCAACAAAATGCTGACAATGATACCAAAGACTATGAGTACACGCCATTCGGCTTTCAGGAAGGCAAGGGCACCATCTGCAATAGCATCCGCGATTTCTTTCATCTCAGGACTTCCACCGTCCTGCCGGACCACCCAGCCTCTTTTGAAGAACATAACCAGCAAGCCAACAAGGCCCAAAGCCGGCACTAAATAGGTAATGTTACTCATGCGATAAACTAAATTAGGTTAAAGGTTTTTAAAATCTCGTAAATATAGAGAATGAGACCTCATAACAAAATGTGAAACCGCTAATTTTTGATCAATTCGTATAGATTTTATAAAAATTTGTAGAATGCCCGGACGGGCGGGATGCTGGTGAAGTGGCGTTACCCGCGAAAAATGACCAATAAAAGATACGTTATAATGAAGCCCACAACTCCGGTTGCCGTCGCAAGCAATGTTCCGCCGATGAAATATTGTACGAAATTTACATGGATCGAGCTGAGTGTAAGATTCTCAATTGAAGTGAGTTGCAAGCCATCTTTATAAAACAGCCCGCCAAACTTATAGCTCCCGTAAATAATAATGGGAATAAATGGAGGAATGCTAATGTTAGCCGCAGCCAGAAAAAGCACCTTGTTCATCCTAAAATAAATGGAAAGCGGAATCCCGATCAACAGCTGAAAACCCCAAACCGGGACAATGCCCATAAAAAACCCAAAACCAATGGACTTTGCCTTGCTTAAATTGGACTCTTCCGGCTTGACCGCCTCCTCCTTAATGATCTTCCAGAGGCCTTTTTTTTTTATTTTACCAATCAGCCTTTTGGGTAAATAATAAAGCAATGTGAGAATGACCAGGACCGTGTTGAGAACGCTTATCCTTGCAAAATCCTTGAACGGGCGAAAGTGTGTGACGCGCTCTTCCTTATCATATATCACATCAATTTTTACGGGAATGATGGGAACATTGCGCCATGCAAGCCTTACCAGAACTTCAATTTCCGTTTCGAACTTGGTCGTGTAAAGCTTCATCTCGGCGATTTCAGCCAGTGGATACAGCCGGAAACCCGTTTGCGTATCCGGAAGGGAAATGCCTGTCTCGAACTTGAACCAAAAGTTGGAAAACTTATTCCCGAAAGAGCTTTTACCAGGCACGCCCTCCTGCTCCATATCCCTGGAACCCATGATTACCGCGCCGGGGTTTTTCGCAGCGGCCTCAAGGAAAATCGGAATGTCGGAAACTTGGTGCTGGCCATCAGAATCGATTGTAATCGCATTATCATAGCCCATAATAATCGCTTGTTTAAAACCTGCACGAAGCGCGAAGCCCTTGCCGTGGTTAAGCACATAGTCGATAACAGTTACCCGCTTCGTGTATTTCAACAGCAGATAAGGTGTCCTGTCCGTAGAGCCGTCGTTGACAACAATGATGTCCTGTTCGCCTGAGAAGAGAAGAAGGGATTCGAGAATCCTTTCTATGGTATTGATATTATTGTAAGTAGGTACAATTACGCAGCAATTGATGTCCTTTAAGGTCATTGTTATGTTTATGATCAGTTGGCTAATTTGAATGATCGGCCGCTGAGTATATTGAACGAATCTTCAATTAAAGGTAGCTCGCCTGCATTTTGAAAAAAACTTTTCCGTTGTCTTCTCCTGAGGCAATCACATCTAAAATTTCCGACTGCTTGTATTTGATATGGATCCGAACATTTGGATTTTTCCTTGGATCAAGCACTTCAAGGAATTTACATGTCCGCATCGCTTTCATTGCCAGTTTCCTTTCAAGATGCGCTTCCAAAACTTCTTTCACGATCTGTAACTGCACCACGCCAGGCATAACGGGTGAGTTGGGAAAATGGCCTTCAAATACGGCATGTTGTTCATTGATCTTTATCTCTGAAACAATGTTCTCCGGAGTCAGCTCATTGCTGATGATGAAATAGAGACTATTTACAAACATGCCTGCGTTCTATTAATGGATACCTCAAAAGTTCAAGAAAAGACTATCGTCTATCGGTTGATTAAATTTTTCGTTCTGAAATTTCATGACACTTTTGTCCCCGCCTTTTTCAAAAAACGAAAGCTCTTTCAGGTGCAGCGTGTTTTTCGGAAAGACCAATGTGATCTTCGAATAGATACTTTTCAACCTGCGGTTAACGGGTGTCAGCACGACCATATACTGATCCGCACTTTCAAGACAGCTCTGGGAAAATGCTTTATTTTGATGAAAATCGCCGTTAACAAGCCCAATCATTAGTTCCTTGATCTGTCCCGCCATCCTACCTGCCTGCCCTACATTTTTCTCCTTTCCAGCCTCCTGAACACGCATTCTATCACCGTTAATTAATATTACATAATTAACAGGCGTCTTTTGCTCCCACCTCATCTTGTCATTTTTTTTGTAATAAAAAAGCCCTGATGAATATTCAGGCTGCTTTAAAACGGACAAAAATTTCTCTTCCGTAAATGCTGCCTGAATAGAACTCACTGCTTGCGAGGCCCTGCGCAGGTCCTGAAAAACTTTTTCCTGATTTGCAGAATTTTTGAAGGCTTGTCCATTCGCGAGCCGGATGGTCGCAAAACACACGAGCAACATTAACGCGAATTTATTCATATGGTTCCCTTTGGATCAGCTTTGAAAGCGGTTCAATTTTTATTCCTTTTTGCAAACAATGTTCGATAAGATCTTCGAGCGAATCGGCAGTAACCTTCCTGTTGTCGTGCAGCAAAACGATGTCTTTCGCCTTTAATTTTGAGATGACCCTATTAATGATTTCGTACTTATTTTTTGCCTTCGTGTCCATGCTCCTCACCGACCATCCGACGGAAGCAAGTTTCAGTTCGCGCAACACATGGGCATAGCGCGGGTTGGTAACACCGAAAGGCGGCCTGAAAAAATTTGGTGTTTTTCCAAGAATTCCGGAAATCACATTTGTACAATGGTCCAGGTCCTGTTTCAGTTTTTCTGTCGAAAAAAAAGCGATCAGGTAATGATGGCTGTATGAATGATTGGCAATGATATGGCCTTCCTCATCGATGCGGCGAAGCAGGTCCGGATGCCTTTCGGCTCTTTTACCAATCACAAAAAACGTCGCTTTAATGTCCTTTTCTTTTAGAATATCCAAAATCCTGGGGGTGGTTTCGGGATCTGGACCGTCATCGAATGTTAGGGCAATTGATTTTCGCTTTCCCCGATTGATGGATTTGATGAAGTAATTGGCCTGGATCGTAAAAGAACCGTACGCCGTGATGGCCAGATATGCGAGTGTGATCGCGATGAAGACCAGCCATGCAAAACCTGTTTCCCAGAAAATAATTCCGCAGAGTGCAAAAACGGTGATGGAGATTGCTGTTGTAATGTTATGCTTCAACGGATTGCAAGAGTGTTAACCCCAGGTTACTTTGAATCAATGTATTGCAAATCAGCACATTTTTTAGCGATTTATCCGCTTTCATTTTATCCGCTGCCAAATGCATTGCAAAAGCAGAAGCAGTAGGGTAAATTCCTGAAAAGCGCAGATAATCGACGCATTTATTTTCTTCCAGATTCAAACTGGCGAGTGAAGCAGGAAGCCCATCGCTATGATGGCTGGTTCCAGGCAAAAGCACTAAATCCAGATCCTGAACTTTCATTTCATTCCCTGCCAAAAAATCCTTGATCTGCCCGGTAACATCATTAACAAGCCCTATTGCCTGGGTATCCTTCACACACGCAAGCGCATGATCATTTTTCTGCTTCGAAAGGATAAAAAACGACGCCCCGGAAGTGAGGGAATGTTGCAGCTGCAAGTGAAGCTTTTCAGAAATTACGTTTAGAAAGTCAATAGCTTCGTCAGCAGCGCCTATCAGAACGTTTCTTTCCCCTTCTTCCAGAAGCAACATGGCGTCAAGCAGGGCATTTTCAAACGAAATAGAATTTTGCGTGTGGGTCATGTTATACCCGTGGTTGCCGATGCTTAAAGAAATTTGGCCAGCCATGGTGTTGTGCGTCGACTGAATAAACGACGTTGGTGGAAGCAGACCTTCGATTGTCAGAACATTGTTAAGAAATTTTTCAGTATCCAAAAGACAGCCTAATCCCGTTCCAACGATGATTGCGTCCGGCTGATCGATCCCGGCCTGCCCTATGCAATCTTTTGCGCAAGCCACTGACATCCTTAATATCTTGCTCATTCTGCGAAGAAGTCCTGCGTCGATAAAACCTTTATAATCCGGCGTTAGAAGCACGGAAGTTTCCTGCAGCGGCTCAATATGCGTGGAAAAGCCAACATTCTGAAATGTGGGCTGATGTGAAATGGTCGATGCGGCAGAAATGTAATACAACTATAAGGGGCTTTGAATTTGTTGAAAAATTAATCGTGGTTGGAAAAGACCAATGAAGAGTTATTTCCGCCGAAACCAAAAGAATTGGACAGAACTGCCTTGACAGGTTTTTCGGTTTGCAGCGAAGCAACAGGTTCCAGACCCGTTTCAGCAATAGGTATTTTGTAATTCAAATTGGGAAAAATCAGGTCGTGCTGAATGGCCAGAATGGAAAAAACTGCTTCAATAGCACCGGCAGCGGCTAATGTATGACCTGTAAACGACTTTGTTGAACTAAAAGAAGGAATATTCTCACCGAACACATTCCGAAGTGCAACCGACTCAGACAAATCGTTATTCTTCGTGCCCGTGCCGTGGGCATTAATGTATGAAATGTCCGATAACGCAAAGCCGGATTTCTCCAAAGCATTCGTTATAGCCAGCGTAGCGCCTTTTCCGTCCGGTGACGAGGCAGTTTGATGATATGCGTCTGCCGCATTCGCCCAGCCATTGACGTAACCGATCGTTTTATTTCCCGAAATGTCAATGCTGCTATCATTTTCAAGTAATAAAAATGCGGCACCTTCGCCAAGATTCAAACCGCTTCTGGTCTCGTCAAATGGCCTGCACCATTGATCATCGTAAATCATCAGCGAGCGAAAACCATTGATTGTGAATTTTGTCAACGCGTCGGAGCCTCCTACCAAAACCCTGTCCAGTTTTCCGCTTAAAAGCAGGCGTGCACCCAACATGATCGCATTAGCGCCTGACGAACAAGCTGTTGAGAGCGTGTTGATGTAACCTGAAATGCCCAGCTCAGCAGCTATTCTCTCCGTTGTATTGCCGCTGTCGTGCGTTTTCAGCAGCTTATAATCAGGATTTGTGCCAGCCAGATATGTTTTGTAAAAATCCTCAGTCCTGTCCATTCCTCCGACGGATGTTGAAGAAATAATTCCGGTCCTGATCTTTTTTGAGTGCTGGTTTTCACCCCAGGCCTCTTTTGCCGCTTTAAGGCCTAGTAACGACGTGCGGGAAATGGCTTTTGAACCAATCCCAAGCTCATTTTTCAGGGTCTGGTCAGACATTTTGACCTCGCCAACCAGCAATCCTTCCTCCTCTTCCAGATATTGTACCGGCCCTATTCCGGACCTGCTTTCTTTCAGCGACCGCAGGTTTTCCGCAACTGTTAGTCCAATCGCTGAAATAATGCCAATACCGGTTACTCGGACGCTCATTTTGAGATTTCGTTCAGCTTTTTCTTTTACGGATGTATTCAGCCATCGTATCAATAGACCTGAATGCGACCTTTCCTTCTTCTGGATTTACAACTTGTATCCCATGATATTTTTCAAGCAAAACGATCAGTTCCAACGCATCGATAGAGTCCAGTCCAAGACCTCCGTCATCGAACAGCAATGCATCGTCCGCAATGTCGGTGGGCGTAATATCTTCGAGGTTTAACTGCTCTATTATCTGTTTTTTAAGGTCTTCCTTTAAATTATCCATTGTGAATTAATGTGTAAACTTAAATTTCGGTTTGTTATGACGGACTAAATCCCGGCGAGTTCCAAAAGATTTTCTTTGTTGAAATCCAAACCATTCTCCGATTCGTTTTCTACCAACCATACGAACACTTCAATATGATCCCCCAGAACGCCCAGCCATCCGCAAAGAACGGCTTTCGCGCCGGTTGACAGGAGAATCCGACCGTAGTCTGCGAAAAAACCGGGGGCGAATTTAGGCAAAACAGCGAACATATTTTCGCCATACCATTTGTTTATAATCGCTATTTCACCCAGAACAATGTTAGGTAAGGTGTACACAAACAGCGATGGGCTCGGCGCACCATTATGCTCATAGGAGTGCATAAACCGCAGATCCGTGTCTGCGCTGGACGACTGGTTTGCAAAAAGCATGGCAATCTCGTCGTCCTTATAACTGTTTACTATTCCCTGATTAGCCCTCTTTATCAATTCGGATGCAAGAAAACCGGCCTGTGAAAGCGCATCCATTTTGTAAAACTTGGGATATACAAATTCCTGCTCCTTATAAATCTGTTTAAACCAACTGCCAGCCGCGCTTCTCTCGCGTGTTGACACGACTTTACCATTCACAGAACATTGATCAGCAGATAAATGACAATATGTGGTAATTAAACTCATAAACTCCTGATAATCAAAGAAGCATTCCCACCACCAAAGCCGGAAGCTGTTTTTAAGATGGTTTCGGGCCGGCTGCTAACGTTCTCTGCAAGAACATTTAATTTTTTCGAAGTCCCGCTTTCATGATAACCAAGACTTTTTAGCAGCGTTCCATGTCGCATCATTTGCATAGATGCAGTCGTCTCAATCACGCCAGCAGCTCCCAGCGTGTGTCCAAAATAGCCTTTCAGACTGCTTAGCGGCACATTAGTCAGACCAACTCTGTCAAAAGCAATGGACTCCATTTCATCATTAAAAACCGTAGCGGTTCCATGTGCACATACAAAGTCAATCTCGTCCGGCGCGATCTGATTGCTTTCCAATGTTTTCCTAACGCTACGAAAAAGCCCTTCACCCGTTCTGGACGGCCCCGAAATGTGATTGGCATCATTGGCACTTGTACCGGACAGGAGCTGTAAGGCACCATTTCGGAATATTTCCTTTGTATTCGAAACCACCACTGCGCCGCAGCCCTCGCCCATGGTTATGCCGTTACGCGAAGCGTCAAAAGGCGCACAAGGCTTGTCGCTGATGGCAAAAAGCGACTGAAATCCATAAACTACAAAGTCCGAAATCAGGTCGCAGCCGATAACAATTGCGTGATCGTAGATTTTAGCCTGTATAAAATTGCTGGCTGCATTGATGGCCAACACACCGGATATACACGCATTCGAAAGCACTAATGGTTGATTAACAAGCGAAAACCTCTCAACCAATGCTGCAATGCTCTTTCCAAACGGATCATTGATATCTTTATCCAACTCACCTTTGGTCGAACTGATAATCACAATAGTCCGTTGTGAAGTCAGGATTTTCGGATCAATTTGCTCTGAAACCGCTGTCAATGCATCTGAAAGAAGCCTTTCGAATTTATAGTCATCAACCAAATCAAGCATTTTTGACAAATAAAGGTCAGCATTATCAAATCCTGCCTGTTTCACCAAAGAAATTCCAGACTGGTTTGCGCTGATAGCTGCCCAGTTTTGCGCTGTGGTCCTACCCAATGGACTTATAATCACTTCCGCACCAATGTAGGTCATTCTGATTTTCCTAAACCTTATTTTTATCTTTCCATTCCCGGTAAAAATCGGGTGTGATTAATTCCAATGTCCTTGTCTCCTTGTCCAAAAAAACCTGCATTGTTTTCCCAACGGCACATAGCTCGCCGGTTGTCAGGTTAATCACCTCGTATTCGAACTGGATTTTTGCAGATTTCGCAGGAACATATTTTGTTATTACCTTGATAATCTGACCGTAATAAACCGGCGCCTTATGGTCAATTTCGGATTTCACAATGGGTGTGAAATAGCCTTTGTCAAAAATGGTCAGGTATTCCAATCCGTAGGCTTTGCCAAATGCTTCTCTGCCGTCTTCAAAAAATTTGAGGTAGTTTCCATGCCAAACCACGCCCATTGCATCTGTTTCACTAAAACGTATATCAATTTCGATTTCCGAAGCAATCATATAATTCAATCTCGTTAGGGGTTATTGTGTCACCACAATCTTCATTTCACAGCCGAGCAATATACGCCCTTCCCTGAAACTTTCCCCTTTAACAAGGTAAATATTTCCTAACTGGTGTAGTGGAACAACGATGGTACGGATCGTTGAATTGACCGGTGGAAGCTCATAAACTTCTACTTTGGTCATTGCGCCAATGAAGCCAATTTTGGGTTCGCCTGCTTCTTCACGATCTAAAAATCCAAATGAAGCCGCACAAGTTTGCGCAATATTTTCCAGTAACCCGGACTCCGTCAAACGCCCGCCTTCAACCAGCACATTATTCTCTTTAATTAAAAATTCCGACTCAAACCGCTCAGCCGTGGCGCTTACCAGACTGCCGATCATGATAAAGGGATCTCTGTGAGGAATATATTGATTTATAGACTCTTGCGGTACGATCATTAAACAAAAAAGTTGAAATAGTTAAACCATTGTTCCGGATATTCCTTCACTTTTCGTTCGAGTTCAGCAACATACAATCTGGCAATTTCCTCCGGTTTCAGTTTATTCATAATGGGCAATGTTGCGCTCAGGTGATAACTGTATTTGCCGTCCTTTGCCGCAAATACAAATGTTACCGGCGCATCAAACTTGGAAGCGATCACAAATGGTCCGTAAGGGAATTTTGCCTTTTTACCGAAAAAATCAAGCTCGATAAACTTAGCGCCATCCAGGTAACGATCGGAATGAATGGCAACGAACTCGTTATTAACCAGTGCATTACGAATGGCTATAATGTGGGAAAGGTCATCCTTGATCGCAATTACTTTAAAACGGGAACCGCCAGTTGAGGTGTCCATAAACTGCTTAATGCTTTCCACTTCCGCATCCAGCATGACGATATTAATGGTCGGCGTAATGCGCCCTTTGAGCAAATTGCCCGCAGTTTCCCAGTTACCAAGATGTGCGCTTAAAAGTATCCCTCCTTTTCCACCATCACGGATATCAATCAGATATTGCTCATTTTCAAAAACATGCGTGAATTGCCCGGTTTTCCCAAGCAGAAATGCGGCCCTGTCCACCAACGTCTGGCCGAAGATGTAAAAATTTTGCCTGGCCAGCTTCTTGGCCTTTGCAACAGGAAAATGAAGGATATTTTGGTAAAAGTCCAGTAACGCACTTTTTTGCTTTTTTGCAAAAAGATAATAATAGTACGTTACCAGCTGCAAAAGGCGGTAGGCAAAATCCAGCCCTAGCGTATTAATGAAAAAGAGAAAGATTTTGTAACCAGCTAATGATCCTTTGGTCTTACCATCCCAACGGCTCATTCTTACAAATTTAGTTTCTTACGGACAAGCTGATAGAAATCGCCAAATGTTACGATTTCTTTGAAATCCTCACCTGTAATTTTAATGTTAAGATTTTCTTCAATGAGCACTACCAGATCCACATAGTCAAGACTGTCTAAATCGAGCGTTTCTTTGAGACTGTTTTCAGGAAGAATCAGATTCCGGTCCACCTCAAACTCCTCAGATAAAAAATCCCTCGTTTCTTCAATAACTTCTTCCCAACTCATTTTTACGTCGTTAGCATACATGGCTACAAAATTAATTTATTCTTGCTGATAGTTTAAAAATAATCCTCTTTTTTAAATTAAATTCTAATAGTCACACAATAATTTTACCAAAAAACCATTGCGCGACCCAACTCAAAACCGAGGAGAACAAAAATACTAATTTATGGTCGCCGGGAGGTGCCGGTTACGAAGTTATAATATCGCAAACGGCTTCGATCAGGAGATCTTTTTAAGGATCAGTGTTGAATTTGTCCCCCCAAAACCAAACGAATTGGAAAGGAAACAATTGATATCCTGCTCCTTGGTTTGCGCGACAATGTTGATTTTCGCCGAGTCTTCGTCCGGGTTTTCGAAGTTGATATTAGGTGCAATAAATGAGTTTTGCATCATTAATAAGGAGTAGACGATCTCGCTTGCGCCAGCCATCCAGCATTCGTGACCCGTCATCGACTTGGTGGAACTTACCGGCGTCTCATTACCAAAAACCTCGAAAATCGCCCTGGCTTCACTCCCATCGCCCACGGGTGTAGATGTTGCGTGCGCATTAATGTAGTCGACATCGCTGGCTGCAATGCCTGCCTGCTTCATTGCCATTTTCAATGAGCGCGTTTGTCCGTCAATGCTTGGGTTGGAAATGTGGTCGCCATTGGAAGAAAAACCGTAGCCGATCAGCTCGGCCAGGATCGGGGCGCCACGCTTTACTGCTGCTTCGTAGGATTCGAGAATAACTGTGGCCGCGCCGCCGCTTGGAATAAGTCCGTCCCGGTCACGATCGAAGGGCCGGGATGCTTTTGTCGGGTCCGATTCGCGAACGGAGAATGTTCCCAGGCCGTCGAAACTGGCCATAGCAGCCGAGTTAATCTCCTGCGCACCGCCGCAAATAATCCTGTCTTGCAATCCCTGCTTGATCATCAGATAGCCCATTCCTATTGAATGTGAACCGGATGCGCAAGCCGCGCTCAGGGTAAAATTGATACCTTTTAGCTTGAAAATCGTCGAAAGGTTCATATTTACGGTGCTATTCATGTTTTGAAAAATAGCGCCGCTTCCAATTAATGTCGTGTCGTGTTTTTCTTTGGCCTTATCAACGGCTTCAACCACGGATGCAGCTGTGCTGTCGTTGCCATATATGATGCCGGTTTCGGTCGTTTCGAGGAAATCGACGTCCAGGCCTGAAAGTTCAAGCGCCTGCCGGGTGGCCATATAGGCATAAATTGCGGGCTGGTGCATACCCAGGCGTTGCCTTCTCGACAGGTAATTTTTAAGGTCCGGTTCCGGAACCATGCCCGTTAAAGCGGAACGAAAGCCGAAATCCTTCCTTAGCTGATCAAAAACAATCCCGCTCTTCCCGGCATATAATGATTTTGTGACCTCGTCCAGGTTTTCACCCAGGCAGGAGTAAATCCCTATTCCGGTTACGACAACTCTATGATCCATCAATTATGAATAAATTCCTCCGTTGATATTAATCACCTCACCCGTAATGTAGGCGGCCTTATCCGAGACCAGAAAACTCACCAGATGTGCGACTTCCTCTGCTTGCCCAAAACGGTTCATAGGGATCATTTGCTTCAATTCTGCTTCGTTCAGGTCTTTGGTCATATCGCTGGTTATAAAACCAGGCGCAACCGCATTCACCGTGATCTTGCGCTTGGCAACTTCCTGTGCCAACGCTTTTGTGGCCGCAATAATTGCCCCTTTTGCTGCCGAATAGTTGGTTTGCCCCGCCACGCCTTTCATGCCTGAAACGGATGCAATGTTAACGATCCGGCCCGAGCGCTTACGCAACATTTGCTGGATTGCGTTCTGGGTTACATTAAAAAGTCCTTTTGCGGAAATGTTGATTACGTCGTCCCAATCCTGCTCGGGCATCCACATAAAAAGCCCGTCACGCGTAATTCCGGCATTATTCACCAAAACACTGATATGCTTTTCTTCGTTCTTTTCCCTCCATTTGTTCAGTGCCTCATCAACCTCTGTTTTTGTCTGAACGTTGAATTGCAAAAGCTCACCATTGCCGCCCGCAGCCACAATTTCCGCAAGTGTTTCCTCCGCAGCAGCTTGGTTGGAAGCATAATTGATCAGAATGTAAAGTCCGTGATCTTTTGCCAGCTGCACCGCAATGGCACGGCCCAGTCCTCTTGATGCGCCTGTTACCAATGCACAGTTCATAATTTAAACGGGGTTTCTTTGATATATTCAAAAACCGCAGCAATGCTTTCAGACTGAGGTAAATCTTCTTTTACAAAATGCGCATATTGCCGGATCTGGCTATAAATTGATTTTGCATTGGGCGACAAGCGTTCCTTCTCACCTGGTTCAAGCAGATCAATCGCCTGGCAAATAGCCATAATATGGATAGACATCACCTGAAATGAGTTTTCCAGAACCTGTTTTGCCAAAACCGCACTATTGGTTCCCATGCTCACAATGTCCTGATTATCATTGTTATTCGGAATGCTATGCACATAAACTGAACCGGATAAGGCTTGATTCTCAGCCGTTGTAGAGGTTGCGGTGAACTGCACGCCCTGAAATCCGAAGTTCAGCCCCCAGGTCCCAGCATTCAAGAACGGAGGAAATTTACCATTCAATTTGCTGTTCATCAGGAAGTTTAGTTGGCGTTCCATCAGCATTGAAAGCTTCGTCAGGACAATTTTCACTTTATCCATTTCCAACGAAATATAATCGCCGTGGAAATTGCCGCCGTGGAAAACATTATTGTCGTCCGGGCTGACGATTGGGTTGTCATTGGTTGAATTCAACTCATTTTCAACCACTTCCTGCGCATATTGTAATGTATCAAGTACAGGTCCCAGAATTTGCGGAACGCAGCGAACCGAATAATATTCCTGAATTTTGCGTTCGAACTCCTTCCGCTGCAAGGCCGTATCGTCTTTAAAAAGTTCTTCCCTGCTGCGTATTAGCTGACTTCCGGCCAAAAAATCGCGCATTTGCTGCGCAATCACTTGCTGTCCTTTATGATGTTTTACGGCATTCAGTTCTTTGGAAAATGAATCATCAAAGGCCTCAATCACCTCGTTCAGCATCGATGAAGCTGCAACTGCCCATTGCAACAGCCTTTTTGCATAAATAATGTTTATAGCCGCAATGCCTGTCATGCAGGAAGTGCCGTTTATCAGCCCGAGGCCGTCGCGCAATTCCATTTTAAGTGGGGCGATGTTATTTTTTGCCAAAACATCCGCCGTCTTAGTCCGTACGCCCGCTTCATACACATGCCCCTCGCCGATCAGGTTAAGGCCCAGGTGAGAAAGCTGAACAAGGTCTCCGCTTGCACCCACACTGCCGTGCTCAAAAATTTCGGGAACAATGCCATTATTTAAAAACGCGACAAGCTGCTGGATTACGCCGGTGCTCACACCCGAATTGGCCTGCAAAAAGGAATTCAGGCGTGCCACCATGACGCTGCGGGCATAAATTTCGTTGAGTGGTTTTCCTATGCCGCTGGAATGGCTGCGGATCAGGTTGTATTGGAGGTTACTCAATTTGTCGGTCTCGATCCGATATTGGGCCATCGGGCCAAAACCGGTATTGATTCCGTATATAATTTTATCTTTGGAGAAATTCGTGAGAAAGGTAAAGGACTTCGAAACTTTATTAAGGGCGTCTTCGGCTAAGATAAATTCCTTCTTTTCAAAAGCATACTGCTCGATATGAGCTAAGGAAATACTATTCATTTATAGTTTGCATAATTAATATTACGTAAAATAAATCTTTTTTTGCGGTTTTGACAAACATACCCTAATCTGCAAACGTGCCACCGGAAGTTGCCGGAATTTTACATTTGCTTACTTTTGTCTGACATTCACGTTCCCCTTTCAATGATCGGAGATTTACTTTTAAGGTTATATAAGTTCCTTTCCAGACACAAGCCCGCATTTTTCCTGAGTCTGGTTGTCCTTACAAGTATTTTGCTCTTTGGCATTTCGCGTTTAAAGGTAACTGAAAGCATCTTTGCCACCCTACCGAAGGGTAAAAGCTTCGAAGAGTTCAACAGGCTGATCGAAAGCAAAAACATCATTAACCAGATCGTCTTCTCTATCGACATTCCCGAAGAAACCACGTCCGATGATGCGAAACTGCTCGGAGAAGCGTTTTCTGACTCCTTAACACGGTACACCAACGGCGCAATACGGAACATTCAAATTGACAGGCCGTTTGCTCAGGAAGACGTTTACCAATTCGTTTACGGTCATTTTCCGCAGTTGATCGATTCCTCCTATTACAGCCACATTGCCAGCCGCCTGAACTTGGACTCGATTAAAGCATCTGTGAATTCAGCTTATAATCAGCTTACTACACCGGGTGGCACCTTCCTCAAACAGTTCATCATCAATGATCCGCTCGGCATAACCGGTCCTTATTTCCGAAAACTGAACGCCACAAGCAACGCCAACGGAATGGTGCTGGAAGACGGTGTCATGTTTACCAGCGACCGGAAGAAGATGATCATTTTCGCAGCCACAAGCTTTGATTCGGGTAATTCCGAGAAGAATGTTGAGCTGTACGAAGATGTGGAAGCATTCAAATCGCGCTGGAACAAGCAGCAGCGGCATCATAAATTTTCCTATTTCGGGACATTTGAAATTGCGGCGCGCAATGCGATTCAGGTCAAGCGGGATTCTTATTTTACCTCATTTATCGCATTAGGAAGCATTTTGCTGCTCTTAATCTTCTATTATCGCAAATTCCTCATCCCGCTATACATAATATTACCAGGCGTGTTCGGGGCTGTTTTTGCATTGGGCATCATTGGTTTTATCCGGCCGGAAATCTCCGGCATTTCCCTTGCAACAGGAGCTGTTGTTTTTGGAATCCTGCTGGATTATGCATTTCATTTTTTTACGCATTTAAGACATACCAACTCAATTTCCACGGCCATAAAGGAAGTAAGTGAACCGCTTTTAACCGGCAGCTTTACCACCGTTATGGCATTTAGTGCATTGCATTTTGCCAATTCGGCCGTTTTGCAGGATTTTGGTTTGTTTTCGTCCCTTAGCTTGCTGGGAGCTGCGCTCTTTACATTAATTGCCTTGCCCGTTATTCTTTCGTCTTTTGCATTTGACAATAAGAAGATCCCGGAGGACGGTCGCGGATTCCAATTCCCCCAAATCCACGAAAAAGCAAGACCGATCGTCCTGGCATTTATTGCCATTTTGACACTGTTATTCCTTTATTTTGCCCGATTTACAGAATTCGATAGCGGGTTTGATAACCTCAGCATTCAGGACGATGATTTGCAGAAACGGGAGGAAGCAATGACCGGAATTGATCCGAAGTCTGAAAAACGGATCTATATATTTGCTGGCGATCCGGTAAGGGCGAAAGCGGAACAAATGAATTTTCAGGTCTACCAAAACCTTATTCGGCTTCGTGACCAAGGAAAGATAAACAGTTTTGTATCGTCCGGATCTTTTCTGGTGCCGCAGAATGTAAAACTCGAACGCAATCGCAGGTGGCATAATTTCTGGGACATCAGCCGCAAAGAAGCAACCTATAACGTTTTGGATCAGGCCGCTGTGAAGAACGGTTTCAACGCCACGGCTTTCAGCGATTTCAAGTCGTGGATCGCCGGCCAGCCGTCCTACTCCGTTTCCGCCGACACACTTATGAAGGAGCTGGGCCTCGATAACCTAGTCGATTCCAACAGCAAGGGAACCACATTCATCACCACATTGATCGTACCTCAGAACCAGCTTAACAGTGTTAAAGCTGAACTGCGGGCCATTCCGGGAATCGCATTATTTGATCGCGGCGAACTTGCGGGTGACCTACTGAAAATGGTGAAAGACGACTTCAATTACCTGCTGCTGATCTCGGCATCTATCGTGTTCGTCACTTTGCTCCTCGTTTACGGCCGAATCGAGTTAACACTGTTAACTTTTCTTCCAATGGTGATCAGCTGGATCTGGATCTTGGGTATAGCGGCCATCTTGGGCATAAAATTCAATTTTGTTAATGTAATTGTCACCACATTTATCTTCGGGCTCGGAGATGATTTCAGCATTTTCGTGACAGATGGATTACTTAATAAATACAAATACGGAAAGGATTCGCTTCGTTCATATCAGTCGGCGATTGCTTTATCTGCTACCACGACGATCATAGGAACCGGTGTCCTATTCTTTGCGAAACACCCGGCCATCCACTCCATTGCATTCATCAGCGTACTAGGCATTTGCTGCATCCTTTTCATCTCGTTTGTCTTCCAACCCGTGTTGTTCGGTTTTTTTGTCCAAAACAGGATTGCCAGGAAAAAGGCGCCGGTTACGTTCCTTCCATTTTTGATCAGTATTTCGAGTTTTACTTATTTCTTGTCGGGTTGCCTTTTCCTGCATTCAAAGCTGGTCACAATCTTGTTACTGCCGATTTCTAAGTTGAAAAAGAAGGCAGTGCTGAACCGCTCGCTTTCTTTCTATGCAAAAACCGTCATTTATTCCGGTCCGCATGTGAAGAAGAATTTTTCCGGTCTCGAAAATCTGCACCCGGAAAAGCCTGTCATTTTTATTGCTAACCACACTTCGTTTCTGGACATTTTACTGGCTATCATGCTCAACCCTAAGATCGTTTTAATGGTTAAAGGCTGGGTTTACAATTCACCGTTCTTTGGCCCCATCATTCGTCACGCAGGTTACGTATATACTGACGACGGGCCTGAGGAAAACATTGAGAAGGTTAAAACACTGGTTAAAGATGGATATTCGCTCTTGATTTTCCCGGAAGGAACCCGGTCCGAAGACGGCGGGATCGGGCGGTTTCACAAAGGTGCTTTTCACCTCGCCGAACAGCTTAATCTGGACATTCAGCCCATCCTGATTCACGGGGCATCTGATGTTTTACCCAAAAACGACTTCCTCATACGCCCCGGTGCGCTGAATGTGCGCGTACTTCCCCGCATCCGGCTGGCCGATGCGCAATGGGGCACCCAACTTCGGGATAAAACCAAAAACATTGCGACATTCTTCAAAGCCGCGTTTGCTTCGTATAAGGATGAAATGGAGGACACGGCTTATCTGAAACATAAGATTTTTACCAACTACGTTTTCAAAGGCCCCGTGCTCGAATGGTATTTCAAGATCAAATGGCGGCTTGAAAGCAAGAATTTTACTTACTACAATGACCTGATCGGAGAGCGGAAAAATATTCTGGACATTGGCTGCGGTTATGGCTATCTATCGTTCTATCTGCATTACAAAGACGCGGAAAGAATCATTACAGGCATCGATTATGACGATGAAAAGGTGAGTATAGCACAGCACAGTTATCATAAAACAAGCCACCTACGCTTTATTTGCGCGGACATTATGCAGGCGGACCTGGGTAGCCAGGACGTGATATTTTTAAATGATACCCTGCATTATTTATCGAAAGAAAAACAGCTTAAATTGCTCAATCGTTGCGCCTTAGCGCTGCAATCTGACGGCATCCTTTTCATCCGCGACGGCATCACTGATAACAAAGAAAAGCACCAGAAAACAGAAACAACGGAAGCTTTGTCAACCGGATTATTTTCATTCAACCGCAAAGAAGATGCATTTCACTTTTTTTCGTCGGCCGACATCCGCGACTTTGCTGCAAACCACAATATGCATTGCGAAATGCAGGAACACTCTGCAAACACGTCGAACGTCCTGTTCATTTTGAAACCCATGCATGTAGACCTACCGAACAATAATTAGCCTGTTATAAACTTTTTCAGTAATCATATAAATGCAATCTTCCGCCTTGCAAAAAGAATACGACTTCGTAATTGTGGGTAGCGGCCTCGGTGGCCTGGCTTGTGCGAACATTCTGGCACTGGAAGGTTTCAGCGTTGTTGTGCTGGAAAAAAACCATCAGATAGGCGGGCACTTGCAGGTTTACAGTCGCGGTAAAAGTATTTTCGATACGGGCGTGCATTATGTAGGCAGCCTGGACGAAGGTGAAAATCTGTATCAATTCTTCAAATATTTCGGTATAATCGACAAGCTGAAAATGAAACGGATGGACAATGACAAGTTCGATGTCATTCGCTTTCAGGACGGTTCAGAATATGACTATGCGCAAGGATTTGATCATTTTAGAGACACGCTGATCAACTACTTCCCGGAAGAGAAAACTGCTATCGAAACGTATTGCGATAAAATCCAGGAAGTGTGCAACAAGTTTCCTCTTTATAATCTCCGCGTTTCCGGTGAAAATTATCAGATGGATGGCGAGGTTGTTGGATTGAATGCTTACGATTTTATTGCTTCTATCACCGATAATGAGCGACTTCGTAATGTTCTGGCGGGCTCAAACCTGCTTTATGCGGGTGTCCGTGACAAGACACCGTTTTACGTGCACGCGCTGATCATGAAAAGCTATCTTTCAGGCTCTTATAAATTCGTCGACGGTGGTTCGCAGATTGCGATTCAGATGAGTAAGGCGATCAGAGCGCATGGCGGTGAAATTTATAAATACAAAAAAGTGGTCTCAGCCAACTTTAATGACGATGGCCAGATTGCCGAGGTGGTTTTAGAAAATGGCGAAACCTTTAAGGGAAAACAGTTTATTTCAAATGTTCACCCCGCTGTGACCATTGATATTTTCGGCAGTGAAAGGTTTCTTAATGTCTATAAAAACAGGGTTCAGGGCCTTGAAAATAGCATTTCCACTTTTCTGGTCCACATTACTTTCCGTGAAAAAAGTTTTGAATACTTAAATCACAATATCTATCAGCATCACATTGAAGACGTTTGGGGTGGCATTGACTATGATCAGGAAACCTGGCCGCAAACGTATTTTATCTGCACGCCATACATTTCAAAAACCGGTCAATATGCTGATTCAATGTCGGTTATGACTTACATGAATGCTTCTGAAACCGAAAAATGGAGTGAAACTTTCAGCACTGTGGCTGAACCTGGAAATCGCGATGCGGAGTATGAGCAGTTCAAGAAAGATAAAGAAGCAAAAGTGCTGGCGCGTCTCGAAGAAGTTTTTCCCGGAATTTCCCGGAAAGTAAAGGCCATCCACAGCGCTACTCCCCTGACATTCAGGGATTATATTGGTAATAAGGACGGCTCCCTGTACGGCGTGCTCAAAAACTCAAATTCGCCTACGCGGACGCAGATCAATACCAAAACAAGGATTCCTAACCTGCATTTGACAGGACAAAATATATCCATGCATGGCATACTCGGCGTCACGGTAAGCGCCTTCGTAACATGCTTCCCATTTGTTGACAAAGATAAACTCATCCAAAAAGTTAAAAGTGCCTAAATATGCGAACAGTTGATGTTGTGGTCATTGGTGCCGGACCTGCCGGGACAGTTGCAGCTTCTTATTTGAAAAAACAGGGCTACAATGTCACAATTTTAGAAAAAGAAAAATTTCCCAGGTTCCAGATCGGCGAAAGTCTGCTTCCATGCTGTATGGAACATTTGGATCAATCGGGCCTGTTGGATGCTGTTGAAACCAAAAATTTTCAGAAGAAAACCGGCGCAGCATTCATGAAGGGTGAAAAAAGATGCGAATTCCTGTTTTCCGAGCAATTCACAAAAGGCTGGACATGGACCTGGCAAGTGAAACGGGCAGACTTTGATCTTACCCTGGCAGAAGCCACACGCGCAAAAGGCGTTGATGTAAACTTTGAATGCGAAGTGCTGAAAGTCACTTGCAGTCCGGATATTCAGCACATTGAGTATAAAGATGCCGACGGAAACATTCACGAGATCCAATCCAAATTCATTATCGATTCCAGCGGGTATGGACGCGTGCTTCCACGGCTTTTCGATTTGAGCAAGCCTTCGTCATTCACTCCGCGTGGAGCTATTTTTGCGCATTTAGAAGATAGAAACCGCACTGAGAAAACCAGTAATAACATTTTTGTCCACTCCTTTGACAATAATAAATCGTGGATCTGGGCCATTCCATTTTCCGATGGCTCAACGTCTGTTGGCATTGTGGGTGACAAGGAAAAAATCACGGCTATGGCCGAAAACGGCGGTGAGGCCTATAAGAATTTTATCCGTGAATTTGAAGATCTAAGCGGGCGCTTCAAAGATTCAGAACTGAAATTTGAGCCGCGTCACATTCTCGGCTATTCAATAGGTGTAAAAAAAATGTATGGCGATGGATTTGTTCTTTCGGGAAACAGCACCGAATTCCTCGACCCCATATTTTCGTCTGGTGTAACCTTTGCGACCGCGTCGGGATTGCTGTCCGCGAAAATGACGCATAGACATTTGCAAGGCGAAACGGTGGATTGGGAAAACGAGTACGAAAAAGTGATTCAGAAAGGCATAGATGTGTTTAGAAGCTATGTTACCGGCTGGTACAGTGGTGATTTTCAAACCATTGTCTTTACCCCGCTAATTGATAACAACATTAAAAACCAGATTTGTTCGGTCCTTGCGGGTTATGTCTGGGATCAATCAAACCCATTTGTGAAAAAGCATGATACGATTTTACCCACTTTGGCAAAAGTGATCAAAATGAAAGAAAAGAATGCAGATGACAGCGGTGGACATCTGTTAAGCGGAGAGTAGGATAAAGCTATGCTGAATGCCCTTGTAATGATTGTAAATCAACACATTATTTGCTTTTTCTACGTTTCGAGTGGTATGAATACATGGTGAAGGAACGGGATGGCCTGAAAGTATTTTGACGGCCATCCATGTTGCGAATGCCGAGGCAGTAGGATAATCGCCAACCATATTTTTATAGGTGTAACTGCTGCTGTCCGGGAAAAATTTCTTTTGAAAACCCGCGTACAAATGATCCGTTCGATTATCTCCGCTGATGCCTAAAATTAGCGAATCGATATTCTTTCTTGTGAGCCCGTTTCTGGCTAAAAAATGCTCCAATTTCATTTCCAGGTCGTCTTCGCTCGGAGAATTCATTTGATCCACATCTTTGATTTGAGCCAATGTGCGCTCATTTCGCGCTGATTCAACAACAAACATCGTCGCCCCTTCCCCATTCGCTGACCCGGGCGAAGCGCTTGTCAGAATGTTTTCCGAAGACGAGTCCTCGACTTTAAAATGTCCGTTCAGGAAATCGATGTTGTGATTGTAATCCGAAATTTCATCCACGCTGCCAACCAGCACACGGTTGAATTTATGTTCTTCCAAAAGCATCATGGCGTCCAGTAAAGCTGCTTCAAATGCCAGTCCTTTGTGAACGTGTGTCGTATTATAACCCGTAACCTTGCTCATCAGAGCCAGATTTCCGGCCACAGCATTAGGCGTGCTCTGGACAAAGTTGGTTGGAGTTAAAGTGCCTTCGTCATAGTCCACGATCTGGTTCAGGAATTTGAGGCAGTCCTCCAATCCGCCGTTGGCCGTCCCGAGAATGATCCCGTCCATCGTGTATTTCTGGATCAACGGCAAGCCAGCACCCACACCCATCCGCACGGCCTTACCCATTCTGCGCAGTAAACCGGCTGGGATTAATTCTCCATAACCCGGCTCGACAGCAGCATAACGATTGCCATAATGCACTTTTATCTCTCCCTGAAAAAAGGCATCATCGAAAGTCCTCTGTGGAGAGATACAAGCTGAATCGGTTATGTACATTTCTGGCTTTATGTGAGTTGGTTGCTATGCTCCGGCGTCGGCGATGAATTGTTTAAGTTGAAGCGAATAGTCATCAATTTGCCGCTTCGTTTCGCTCTCATCCCAACCCAATTCCCGTGCCATCAGATTTGCGACAACAGGCAGACATTTCAAGGTCTCATTCCAATCTGTAATTTCCAGCCTGACCCTTCTCGCCAAAAAATCGCGCGGCGCAACAACCATTTCATTTCGAACTGTATAAATTACCTCTGCCTTAATGTATGGATAGGAAGTGCTCAGACGCTCTTTTAACGTGCTATCAGAAGACGTAAAATCGGCCACCAATGTCGCCCGCGATCCGTATTTTCTGACCAGGTGCCGGGCCACATCCACAGGTAACGCGTATTTTGAAACAAGTTGTTCAGATAATAACGGATCAAAGTTTTCCCCACCGGCCAGCATATGGTTTGCCGTAAGACATTCATTTCTTTTGGACAAAATGGCATCTGCTTCATCGATTGTATCTTTTGCCATGAGCCGGTAAGTGGTCCATTTTCCACCCAGCAAACTCACAAGGCCGCTGGACGAATCCACCTCCACTTCATGATCCCTAACCAGGCTTTTTGTTGATTTGGACGGATCGGCTGAAAGCAAAGGTCGGAGTCCCCCGAATCCTGCTTTTAATTTTGAAATGTCTATCTGGTTAGCCAGGAAAGGATTCAGCGTGTCAACAAGATATTGCTTTTCCGATTCGTTCAGCGTCGCTTCGGAATCTATGCTGTCCGATTCTGTATCCGTTGTGCCAATCATCATCGCACCCTCGAACGGGATCGCAAAAACCACACGCCCATCCGAAGTCTTGGGAATAAGCATGGCATATTCGCTGTTTAACGTTTCAAAAGGCAGCACAACGTGAACGCCTTTGCTGGGGCGTAGCCGTTCTGGCAATGCGGGATTGGCAAGCAGCCTGACCTTATCCGAAAACGGCCCGGTGCAGTTAATAACCAGTTTCGACTTAATGATGAATTCAGGTCCCAGCTGCGTGTCCCTTACCTGAACACCGACCAGCTTGCCGGAATCATTCTTTGTAAATCCGGTTACGTCCAGATAATTCGCAGCAACGGCACCAGCTTCCGAGGCCGATTGAACCAATGCGAGGCAATAACGTGCATCGTCCAGTTGGCCGTCGTAATATAATACGCCGCTATGCAATTTCTTTTTATTGAGCGTTGGAATCTTATCCAGCACTTCCTTTTTCGAAAGCCATTTGCTCTTCGGAAGCGAATCATTGGTCGCAAATGTGTCGTAGATCTGCAAGCCAATTTTGAAATACAAACCTTCTATCCACGAGCCTACAGGCGTCATCAACGCGAGCGGGCGTGCCAGGTGCGGAGCGTTTTTCAGAACGGTATGACGCTCTTCCAATCCATGCCGAACCTGTTTCAGTTGTGCAAAATCAAGCTTTTTAAATGCCTGTTCGAGGTAGCGCACGCCACCGTGGATGAGTTTGGTGGAACGGGACGAGGTTTCCGATGCAAAATCCTTTTTGTCAATGATAGCAACTTTATAACCGCGCAAAACGGCATCCAACGCACAACCAGCTCCGCTTGCTCCTGCCCCAATGATACAAATATCAAATTCTTCACTTTTTAACTTATCCAGCGACGCGTTACGATTCATTTATTTGCAGAATATCGAGCATTTGATTGACCTGGTGCAAAAGTACAAAGCCAGACTTTAAAACTGGTCGCTGTGGACGGCTGTTTTGCGAATTTGATTCAAACTTTGGTATAGTTATTGCTCTTTTGATTTGTGATCAAGCATCACTACTACTCTTACAGTTTTCACAATCTATCATTTAACCAACTTAAACATGGGCTTACTATCGTTTTTAAAAGGCGTAGGAGAAAAAGTTTTTCATAAGGAAGAAACTGCTGTTCCGGCACCTGAGGCAGAACCATTGCGTGCGAGTGCACTACTGGCTCACGTGAAAGCACTTGGACTTGCGTATAACAACCTCACGGTCAAAACATCTGGTGACACAGTAACAATTGAGGGTGAAGTGGCCAAGCAGGAAGATGCTGAAAAAATAGCCCTTGCCGTAGGGAATGTGGAAGGCGTACAAGTCGTAGACAATCGCCTGAAAGTGGCAACACCAGCACCGGAAGCAACATATCACACTGTGGAAAAAGGCGACACGCTTTCAAAAATCGCAAAAGAGGTTTATGGAGATATGATGAAATACCCCATTATTTTTGAAGCAAATAAACCAATGCTCACACATCCGGACAAAATATACCCAGGCCAGGTTTTGAGAATTCCAGCGCCATGACAAATATCTGAAACAAAAAAAAAGCAACCTTTTGGGTTGCTTTTTTTTTGAATTCTTGAAACGATTAATCTTCCTGAGCGATAACGTTCAGCGCGATTTTGTGTTTCACTTCTTTATGCAAATCGATTGTTGCAGAGTAAGTTCCGATGGATTTTACATCATCCAAAGTAATTTTCTTGCGGTCGATATTGAAACCTTTTGCTTTGAGGATATCAGCAACCTGTGTGTTGGTAACACGTCCGAAGATACGGCCGCTTTCTCCTACCACAGTTTTGATATCAATTGTAAGATCGCCGATTGCTGCTGCAATTTCTTCTGCGTCTTTTTTCAGCTTTTCAGCTTTGTGCGAAGCCTGACGCACGTTTTCAGCAACGATTTTGCGGTTAGAGGCGTTAGCCAATAATGCAAAACCCTGAGGGATAAGGTAGTTACGACCGTAACCTGCTTTCACAGTAACGATATCGTTTTTATAACCTACACCTGCTATATCAGTTATTAGTATGATTTCCATTGTTTGTAGCTCTTTCTATATTATTTCAATTGATCAGCAACAAAAGGCAATAAAGCCAAGTGACGCGCTCTTTTAATGGCCTGAGAAACTTTGCGTTGATATTTCAAGCTTGTTCCTGTAAGGCGGCGTGGCAAGATCTTACCTTGCTCATTCACCAGTTTCAATAAGAAATCCGGATTCTTGTAGTCGATATATTTAATGCCTGCTTTCTTAAAACGGCAATATTTCTTACGGTTATTGTTTTTTTCAACCGGTTCGTTTACTAGTGACATAGCTTATGCGTTTTCGGTTTTAGACTCAGTTGATTCTTCTCTTTTTCTTCCAACCAGACCCTTACGTTTTTTCTCGTTGTAAGCAATTGAATGCTTATCCAGGGCGATTGTCATAAAACGCAAAATGCGCTCGTCACGACGGAATTCGGTTTCCAAAACGTCAACCACGTTTCCTTCTGTTGCAGAATACTCTACTACATGATAGAAACCTGAGTTTTTCTTTTGGATAGGGTAGGCCAGCTTGCGCAATCCCCAATTTTCTTCATGTACAATCGATGCACCATTTGAGGTGATGATTGTCGTGAATTTTTCAACGGCGTCCTTTGCCTGGGCCTCAGACAAAATGGGAGTTAGAATGAACACCGTTTCATATTGCTTAGACATACGGTAATTGATTAATTATATAATGTTAAATAAAAACCCTCACTTTGGGATTATACCAAAATGAGGGTGCAAAAATAGGGCTTGAAATTAACAATTCCAAGCCCTGATCTTACTTAAATTCAAGTTATTCAGCTTCGATTACTTCACTTCGAAGTCGCCCTGCCCTATCTTAAAGCCTTCGCTGTAAACTTCGATGGCATATTTGCCGTCTTTCAAGGGAATGCCGCCGCGTCCGTACAGGATATCAACGGACTGTCCGCTGTTAGTGAAATTAACCGTCTGCCGCGAGCTGTAAATCAACTCCTTACCGTCATGAATGAATGATCCCGATCCTGTGGCCATATCCGACAACACTGCGCCGTCCGGATCCAGAATCCGCAGATACATCTCTTTCTCGTTCTGCTTTGCAACCGCATTGGGCGCAAGACTGAAATTTACTCTCAGTTTGTCAATCCTTTTGGCTTTGTATTTTCCGCCCTCACGTTCTTTTCCTTTTGCGGAAACGGCATTAACTGTCAGGTTTTCAGCTCTTAGTGCAGAGGCAATGGTCACCTTCTCGGCCAATTCCCTGTTTTGGACAGAATAATTGGTTACTGAGTCGGCAAGTTGCTGTTTTTCTGTTTCCAGACCCGTCACTTTTTCATTCAGTTCCTGGTTTTTTGTAGTTGCAATGCCCAGTTCCTGTCTCAGCTGCGCTATCTCCGTGTCTTTTTCATTCAAGACCGTTTCATAGCCTTTGATCTTCTTATTGTAGCCGGAAGCGGAGTAATTACTCATATTCTTCAATTCCAGCTTATCCTTTTCTAACTGATTTTTCATCTCGATCAGGGAGTCAACACTACCGCCCAGTTTCTGAATTTCGGCGATTTTAATGTCGAGTTCCTGCGAAATAGAGTCGAGCTTGGTTTTGATAAAAAGCACTTCCTCGGTCTTGGCCGTTATAATGTCATCCTTTGCAAGATTTTCCTGTTTTTCATGATAGATAAAATAAACAAGTACCAAATTAAGCAATAGTAATACCGCCAGAGCGGCCCATAAAAGTGTTTTCCTGTCTTGCTTTTGTTCCTGATTATAGTCCATACAGAAGGTTATATTTTTTAATTAGTTGGTAAAAGAACTATGTTTTTTTCAATTTTGAAATATGTTAACATCTATTTTCTGGATGCCAACAGGCAAATCTTCTGTTTAATACTTTAATACTCAAAAAATTAGTCTTCCCAAATGTCATCAATCGCTGAAAATATTGATCAAATAGAAAAAGGATTAAAACAGGAAACCCGCTTAATTGCCGTAACAAAAACCAAGCCCGAAGAAGTTCTCCTCGAAGCTTATCAGGCTGGCTGTAAACGCTTCGGAGAAAACAAAGTCCAGGAGATGACGGCTAAATACGAGGCACTTCCCAAGGACATTGAGTGGCACATGATCGGCCATTTGCAAACTAACAAGGTCAAATATATGGCTCCTTACGTTGCTTTGGTACATTCCGTTGACAGTTTTAAATTATTAAAGGAGATCAATAAAGAGGCTGCCAAGCACAAGCGCGTAATCAACTGCCTGTTGCAAATTTTCATTGCGCGGGAAGAAACCAAATTTGGATTGTCAGAAGAAGAAGCCATTGAAATACTAACTTCCCCGGCACTGAAAACATTGCAAAATGTGCGGATACTTGGGTTAATGGGAATGGCCTCAAATACAAATGATCAGAATATGATCAGGAACGAGTTCCGGGGACTGAAATCGCTTTTTGAAACATTCAAAAAATACAATAATGAACAAATCAGTATGCAGGAGCTTTCCATGGGCATGAGCGCGGATTACAACATTGCAATGGAAGAAGGAAGCACACTTATACGGGTTGGGAGCTTTATTTTCGGGTCAAGATAATTTGATTACGCCCGCTACTTTATCTTTTACAAATTCAAACGAGAGCTGCGAGCACGGAAGGCCTTTCTGACGAACAAAAACTGCGTTTTCCTGCCTGCCATACCCCCCTGAATAAGGATTATACTCGGGGAAATCATTCAGCGACCCCATTAAAATGATCCCAAAAGTGCCCGTAGCATTGCCCAAGTGCGACGGGCCGCTGTCCAATCCGATAAAATAAGACGCACGCCGGATCACTTCGGCGGTTTCCAGAATTGTAAACTGCCCGCACAAATTGCGGTAAGATCCAGTCTTTACCGAAAGATTGCTTTTCAGTCCGATTTCAACAATTTTATAAGGATAATTATCAGCCAGCCATTCCACCAATTGCTCCCATTTTTCGGCAGGCCAATCCTTTGGCGCGTAATTGGATTGGCAATGCAGCACGATAAATGGCTCTTTCAGATTTAAAGAATCTACCTTTTGCCGGTGCTTATCCTGCAAATAAAGTTTGGGCCTGTCGTCGCCTGGGAATGCTGCTTTTTCAGGAATCAGATCACCTGTTTGCGCGAAAACTTCCAGCAGGTTTCCAAAATTGAAGTAATTGAAAATGTTGATGTTACGGCGATCGGCAACAGGATTGTCAACGAAAACCTGGCATTTGGGGCAGTGATTGTTATTGGTGAATTGCAGCTGGATAACCTCATCAAAAATGCCGGTGTCGAGTAAAGTCTTTCTTTCCGTCACGCAAAACTCCTTGAAAACCTCGTCTAGGGATGGATTGTGACTAACCAATTCACTGAATGAAGGCTTGACAAACCATACAATGTGCGCATTTGGATGCAGTGACCGCACATATCGCGAAATTGGTTCCGCTGCGACTATATCGCCAAAATGTTCGGTGCGGATGATCGCAATCAGCTTCTGATCCGTCTTTAATTTACTTTTTACTCCCTTGAAATGTAACCAGGCCCGATATCCAAGAAAATGCGCTTTGCTAATGTGCGTGTATTTGTGATAACGATGAGTCCAGAGCGCTATAAAACTTTTTAAAGTCATTGCTAAGTATAATCTACAACTGGCGGCCACGATGAATCCGCCTCTCCAAGCGCGCAAGATAATAAAATTGAAACAAAGAGTTGGTTACGCTTCGATCCGGGCATAACTTTACCGCATTGCGTTAACAATACATTAATAATAAAGAATATGAAATTCATGATTCAGGCTGGCGGTATTTTGGGAGCGCTCGCCGTAGCACTAGGCGCTTTCGGCGCACATGCATTGAAAGGAATGCTGGAAGCTTCCGGCCGGAGCGAAACTTTCGAAACCGCTGTAAAATACCAGTTTTATCATGCTATTGCCATGGTTTTGGTAGGGCTGCTCATGCAACGCGCGGGCACGGATGCCGTAAAATTGCTAGGTTGGTCAGGCAATGCATTTGCGATTGGCGTGATCATTTTTTCGGGCTCGCTTTATGCAATTTGTTTCACCGGCATCACCAAATTTGGCGCAACGGCTCCGATTGGCGGGTTAGCTCTGATAGCTGGTTGGGTTTTGCTGATTTTGGCCGCGGGCAAATTATGAATGATTGAATTCATTTCACCCCCGGGAAAGCGTAAAGGGCCGCTGCGCGTCAATTTTTAAGAATACAAAAAGTAAAATCGAGAACGACCATAGCGAAGAACCTCCGTAACTGAAAAACGGCAGCGGAATCCCGATCACCGGCATCAGCCCGATCGTCATACCAATATTGACCATGAAGTGGAAAAAGATAATCCCAGCCACGCAGTAACCATACACCCGCGCAAACCGGCTTCGCTGTCGCTCGGCCAGTACAACAAGTCTTGCTATTAATGATACAAAGAGCACAACTACAACAGCGGAGCCAATGAAACCGTGCTCCTCTCCTACGGTACAAAATATAAAGTCGGTGCTTTGCTCTGGTACGAAGTCGAATTTGGTTTGTGTTCCCTGCAAAAATCCTTTTCCGGTAAATCCACCAGAGCCAATCGCAATCTTGGACTGTATCACGTTCCAGCCAATTCCCCGAGGATCGGAATCCGGGTCCAAAAGCACCATAATACGACCTCTCTGGTGTTTTTGAAGCACATTATTCATAAAAAAGTCAACCCCGAAAACGATGCCTATCATCACAAATGCGATGATGATCGTCGCCCAAAGCCCTCCGCGTCGTCGTGTCATTACGGGCATAAGCCAGATAGCAAGCCCTGCAATAACGATGATCACACCCGCAATATACCATTTCACAAAAAGCAATGTAATGATCAGCAAAGCTGCCGTAACAATGCCGATGGAAGGAATAAAACCAGGCATTCCTTCACGATAAAGGACAATTGCAAATGACGCAAATACGAGCATAGAACCCGTTTCATTGGACAAAAGGATCAAAAAAGCAGGCAATGCAATGATCCCCATAATAGGATAGTAATCTTTCAGCTTACGTGTGAGACTGATGGCGGGATCACTCAGATATTTGGAAATAGCGAGACTGATTGCAAGCTTCGAAAATTCTGCTGGTTGCAGTGAGAAAGCCCCGAATTTGATCCACGAGCGTGATCCGTTAATGTTGCTTCCGGCAAATAACACCACCACAAGCAGGAAAACGATGACCGCGTATATAATGAAGGAAAAGGTTTCGTAAAACTTATAATCGATCACCAGAATACAAATGATCAGCAATGCAGCGGTCCCGATCCACATCAGCTGCTTTCCCGCATTGTTGGAGAGGTCAAACATGCTCATGTTCACTTCCGGGTTATACACGGCGGCATAAATATTCACCCAGCCAATTCCCAGACAGGCGATGTAAATGAGCACCACCATCCAGTCAACATTCTTCGTTATGGGCTTATTTTCAGCCATTTTAAGTCTTTGGTTATTGTTTTTTTGGTGCAGTTATTGGCTTCACAACTGGCTTTTTCTTCATCGAATCCGCAGAAATCAACTTTTTCTTTAACGAATCGGCAGAAATCGGCTTCTTCTGTCCCGGCAAAATAACTTTGCTCATTAAGTCCGCTTTGAACATCCGCTCTTCCAACGCTTTGTTTGTAATCTTCCGCGTCAGATATTTTTCAATGATCAGGTTGGCAATCGGCGCGGCAGCCGAACCTCCCGCTCCTGCGTTCTCTACAAAAACGGCAATGGCGATTTTAGGATTTTCGACCGGGGCGAAGGCTATAAAGATCGAATGGTCGTCCCCGCGTTTGTTCTGCGATGTTCCGGTTTTTCCGGCAATGGTAATGCCTTCCACGCGAGATCTGCGGGCCGTTCCGCCTTCCACCGCTCCGATCATTCCTTCAATAACCGGATCAAAATTGTGCGACTCAACACCTGTGTCGTGTCGTACTAAAAATTCGGGATTCACTTTCTTGCCGTCACCAATTCCGTGGATCACGTGGGGCGTGTAGAAATAACCTCTGTTGGCAATGATGGCTGCCACATTTGCCATTTTGAGTGGCGTAATCAGCAACTCACCTTCCCCGATGCTTAGTGAATAAATGTTTGAGAATTTCCACCGATACTCCCCGTAAAAGCGGTCATAGTATTTTTTATTAGGCAAATTCCCTTTGTACTCGCTGGGAAGGTCAATTCCCAATCGTTGTCCGATCCCAAATTTGCTGATCGCATCATGCCAGGCATCCAGGCCGACTGCAGAAGCTTTGAATGTATTCTGAATGTTGTTTTTATAAATGATTCTCCTGAAAACATTGTAGAAATACGGGTTGCAAGAGTGCATAACCCCCAAAGCCACCGTTCCTGTTGCGGGGTGATTATGGCAGCCAACCGGGCAATTGGCATGCGTAAAACCGCTTTCCGGCGTAATCACACCTTCTTGCAAACCAATCAATGCCTGTATTAACTTAAATGTAGAACCCGGCCTGTAACTCGCCATGACAGGCCTGTTAAAAAGCGGCTTGTAAGGATTTCGCGCCAGCGCAGCATAATTTTTGGAAAAATAACGACTCGCCAGAATGTTGGGATCATAAGTCGGAGCGGACACCATGGAAATGATCTGACCTGTTTTTGGCTCAATGGCAACCACACTGCCTACTTTATTCACCATCAGACTATCAGCATATTGCTGCACTTCGAGATCGATCCCGGAATACAGATTTGCGCCGGCAACAGCCATTGTGTCCAGTTCGCCGCCTTTCCAGGGACCCTTGTAAACGCCGCTTACATTTTGCATCACAAACTTCGTCCCACGTTTTCCGCGCAGTTCGTTCTCGTATATTTTTTCAATCCCGCTTTGTCCAATGTAATCACTTTGGCGGTAATAAGGCTCTTCCTGCTTTTCCAGCTGTCCTTTTGTGATCTCACTTACGTAACCGAGCGTGTTTGCGAGCGTAGGCGCCGTATAAGTGCGCAAAGAGCTTTTGGCAAATTCAAAACCGGAGTAATCCACCATAATGTCCTGGATTGAGGCAAAATCCTCTTTGGATAACTGGCGGAGAAATAAGGATGGTTTTACGCGGCTATATGCGCTCGCGGCGTTCATTAAACTGTCGAAATCACGACGTTCGATGCCCAAAACCTGGCAAAAACGGAGCGTATCATCTACTCTCGCTTTGTAAGGCGTAACCAATAAATCGTAAACGGGCGTATTATAAACGATGAGCTTTCCTGTGCGGTCGTAGATCTGTCCACGAAAGGGGATTTCTATGACACGCTTTATGGAGTTACTGGACGATTCGATGGAGTAACTCTCGTCCAGAACCTGTAAGTAGAAAAGTCGTAATAAGTAGATTATACCTACTAAAGCAAAAAAACCAATGATGACAAAGCGACGACTTTCAAGCATTCTGCACTAAAAATTCCTGTTCTCTATTTTCATACGAAGTTCGTTATATCGCCAGACTTATCAAAGCCCGCTTATACGTTTCACGCACTAAAAACTTCATTTTTAGCAGAATAAAATCGGCTACTCACCTTTCGCCTCCACCATCAATACATTTTCCTTATCAACCACCACAGCACCCTCTGGCAGGCCTTTTGGCTTGCGGACAAATTTCTTCGGTGTATAAATCACCGGGCATAATGAATCGTTTTTTCTTTTGGAATAAAAGGCGGCCAGTTCCGCCGCTCGCTCGATGACCAATGCCGGAAAATTGCGTCCAGGCTGGTTTTTGATCACCACGTGCGAGCCCGTAACATCCTTTGCGTGCAGCCACAGATCGTCTTTGGAAGCAAATTGTTTGGTCAAAACATCATTGTTCTTCGCATTACGCCCGATCAGAATGGTATATCCCATGAATTCCACTTTTTTAAACAAGTCGGCCGGTGTTGCAACGACTTTGGTTTGATCAAGACCATTGGTTTTAATGTAACTTCTCAGCTCACGGAGCGACTCAATTGCTTCTATTGCACTTAAATGTTTAGCCAGATTTTGCCGCTCCGTTTCCCGTGCACTCAGACTGTCATTCAGCCTTCCTAATTCAATTTTCTCGTTTTTGGATTTTCTGTAATACCCTTCCGCGTTTTTCTGAGCGGTGAGCTCCTTTTTTAGTTTTACCACAATGGGCTGGTCACGGTAAAAATCAAAGAGTTCTATTTTTTCAGTTCGTTCCGGAATGATGTGAAGATTGGCCATAATGATATTTCCGATCTCGTCATTTTTTGTTGCTTCTTCCAGCTCAACCAGTTTTTTGAATGTGTTGTCAAGATAATTATCAGTCTGGGTAAGGCGCTTGCGGAGGACCCGAAGCATCTCCGCCTTCTCTTTTTCAATGCCGCTCAGCCGGATATAAGCCAGATAAGACCCGTTCAATGCCTCAATCGGATCGCTGTATTCAGAAATGATCTCTCCTACCGGTAAAAGCGAAAGTGTCGGAACAAGCTCGATTTTGGTTAAATAATATGGCGGAGAACTCAATTCATTTAATGTGTCCTGGATGATCGCCCACTTTTCAGCGGCGGTATTTAAATGTTGAAATTTGTTTGCCAGATAAGCGTTCACAAGCTTCCCAAATGTTGGAAACAATGCTTCATAGCGTTCATTATTTTGGACAAATGCTTCAAATGACTGGTCAATGTTGCGGTCGAGCGATGCGGCTGTGATGGATTTGTCCGCGGGAAGTTTATTGTTAAAAAGCTGCGTCGCTTCGCCTTCGCTGTTTAAAGCGATCAAATTAGAACGGTTACCAAAAAGCTTGAAGACCAGTTTCTTACCATCTTCAAAGCTGATTTGAATCGCCCTTTCATTGAGATAAACCCGAACAAAATCAACTTTTTGTTTTTGAAAATCTGTGAAAAGATTAACGCTGTTCCGACGGGCACGGTCGAAACTATCGGGAAAGCTCAGGCAGGCAAAATTAGACCTTAATGTTGCTTTGATAAAAAACGGATCCAACAGCGCCTCATCATTCACCGCTGTATCAAAGACCAAAATGATTTCATCCTTTTCCTGGCTGAAAGCTTCAATAAAGGTTTTTCCGGCCAATTGCTGATGCAAAACCGGGGCAAGCTGTTTTAGAAAATAGTAATTCTGATGCACGGGATATTCAATAATTCAGCGCAAAAGTAGACACTTTTACACTAAACCGGTCACCGCGGCCAATCTGCGAGACTCTTCCTGAACTGCATTTAGAAACCCATTCTTCGCCAGCCATGCATCATTATAGTAAGTATCCTGATAACGCTCTCCGGAATCACAGATCAATGTAACAATAGAGCCCTGCATATTTTGTTCTTTCATATCCTGTGCAAGTTGCAGCACGCCCCAGAAGTTGGTTCCCGTTGAGCCTCCTACCCGCCTGTTAAGCAGTTTCGACAATGTTTTCATGGCAGCAAAGCTCGCCGCATCCGGCACACGGACCATGTGGTCAACCACTGTCGGGATAAATGACGGCTCCACTCTAGGCCGGCCTATGCCTTCAATCCTGGACCCATATTCGCTGCAAACGCCGGGATCATTGGTTTGCCAACAATCATAAAACACGGAATTCTCCGGGTCAACCACACATATCCGGCTTGCGTAACGCTCATAGCGCACGTATCGGCCCAATGTCGCCGAAGTCCCACCCGTGCCAGCACCTATGACGATCCAGGTTGGAACCGGGTGCGCTTCAAACTGCATTTGCCGGAAAATGGATTCCGCAATGTTGTTGTTGCCGCGCCAGTCCGTCGCCCGCTCGGCATAGGTGAACTGATCCATGAAGTGACCATTATTTTCTTCCGCAATGCGCTTCGAAACACCATAAACTTCCGCAGGGTGATCCACGAAATGACACCTCCCTCCATAAAATTGTATCGCCTGAACTTTATCCTGGCTTGTGGTTTTGGGCATTACGGCAATGAATGGCAGACCAAGCAACCGCGCAAAATACGCCTCAGAAACAGCAGTAGAACCACTTGACGCCTCCACCACCGTGGTTCCTTCATGAATCCAACCATTACAAAGCGCATACAAAAACAACGACCGCGACAACCGATGCTTCAAACTCCCGGATGGATGCGTCGACTCGTCCTTAAAATAAAAATCAATTCCAGAAAATTCAGGCAACTTCAAGGGAATCAAATGCGTATCCGCCGACCGCTGATAATCCGCTTCAATCTTGGTAATGGCGGTGGTTACCCAGGAATTAGACATGTTCGTTTCAATAATTTTATCAATAATGTGCACAAGAACGGAATATTTGGAGTTAACTTTTAGTTCTACTTATGAGAAATCGAACTTCCTTTGAGGTTATCTTAAAGGTTACTAATTTGTAAAAATTTAATTCCTTTAGAAATGGAACAGGCGACTAAACTAAACTCCATGCAGTTGTTTATGCTCAAAATATTTGAGAAACAACTGAACAGCAAACAGGAAAAGGAAATCAAGCAGCTGCTTTCCGAATATTTTGCAAAGCAGATTGATGAAGAAATGGATGAAATCTGGGAAAAGCGCGGTCTATCACAGAGAGATTTGGATGAAGCTTTGATTACACACAAACGCACTAAATACTAGTTAATGGTTCTTGTCATTGACACTAATTGCCTGATGGTGAGCATCCCAAAACTATCGGCATCACGCTGGCTTTTCGACGGTTTGAAATCAGGCATTTTTGAATTTGGCATTTCCACAGAGATTCTCGAAGAATATGAGGAGGTAATAGGTGGATTTTATTCCCCTAACCTTGCTACCAATGTCGTTGAACTTCTTCCAAATTTGGAAAACGCAATCTGGGTCACACCATTTTATCGGTGGAACTTGATCAGCGATGTGGACGACAACAAATTCGTTGACTGCGCATTGGCTTGCCAGGCAGACTACATTATCACACACGACAAGCACTTCAATGTGCTCGGTTCAATTCCTTTCCCAAAGGTTAACATTCTCAATTTACAGGAATTGAAAATTATCCTGGCAACTTGGAAATAACGAAGACCAGGACTAATTCACACGCCCAAACAACAAAAAGGCCTCAAATGAGGCCTCCTGTTTAAAACACCACTACACTTGAAATCTTAATGTACTGAGGATGGGTCGACTTTGGTTTTGCCACTTTTGGTCCAGAGTACAAAGGGAACGCAGATCAGGAACATGAGTCCTAAATAGAGAAATACGTCCATATATGACATTACCTGGGCTTGCTTTGTGACCGTGTAATCCAGGATCTTATAGCCGCTTTTTAGTGCAACATCTGACGGCATGCCTTTGGCCATGAATGAATGCTGTAAACCTTCCACGCGTTGCATAACGGACGGATTATTGACATCCAGCTTACTTACCAGATCATTGCGGTGCAGCATATTCTGTCTGGCCAAGTATGTGGTGATCACTGCCACGCCAAACGAACCGCCCAACTGCCGCATCATCCCCGTAAATGCTGCTCCTTCGCCAATTTCACGGCCTTTCAGTGTAGAAAGGGCTAATGTCGTGATCGGCACAAATAGCAATCCTAAACCAATTCCGCGCACAATCAGCATATTGAAAAACGCATCCTTTCCTGTGTCGGGCGTTAGAATGAGATAGCCCCAGTAACTATAAATAAAGAAGAAAATCATTCCGGCAGCTACCAGATATTGCTGTTTCACCCCACGCTGGATCAGCTGACCGACAATGGGCATCATCATGGCCGTAACAATGGCTGCGGGCACCATCAGCATCCCCGATTGTGTTGCCGTCCAGCCTAATGTCGCCTGGGTGTACAAGGGGATAATAAATGTAGAGCCATATAAGCCAAAACCAAGAATGAAGGAAAGAATGGTCCCGACCCGGAGGTTTCCATTGGCTAAAACCCTGAGGTTCACGATCGGATTTTTATACGTCCATTCACGCCAGATGAAGAAAAAGAAACCAAAAACGGCTGTAACGGTCAGTAGAATGATAATTTCATCATTAAACCAATCCTCTTCCTGCCCCTTTTCCAATACATATTGAAGCGATCCTACGGAAATGGCCAGCAGGACAATGCCCCAATAGTCAATCTCGTTGGCCGCTTTCTTTTGAGAGAATCTGGGGCTTCGTACAAATTGCAAGGTCAGCATTGCGGCAATGATACCGAGCGGAATGTTGATATAAAAAATGTAAGGCCAGCTGTAATGATCCACAATGTAACCTCCCAGCGGCGGGCCCAGGGTTGGGCCTACAATCACACCCAGACCGTAAATAGCCTGCGCAATTCCGCGTTTTTCAGGTGGATAGCTTTCGGTAATCAATGTTTGGGCAGTTACCAGCAACGCGCCGCCACCCAGTCCTTGTATCAATCTGAAAAATACCAGTTCCCAGATGTTATTCGCATTACCGCAGAGAAAGGAGGCGACCGTAAAGATGATGATCGAAGCTGCAAAATAATTGCGGCGTCCAAACTGCTGTGAAAGCCAGCTGGTCATGGGCACAATGATCACATTACCAATGGCATAGGCCGTAATAACCCAGCTCACTTCAGATAATGTGCCGCCCAGGTTTCCCCGCATGTCGTTGAGCGCGACATTGACAATAGTGGTGTCAACGATTTCGAGCAACGCACACAGAACAGCTGTTATCGTTATGATGACCCTTCGGAAACCATATTCGACGAGTGATTCCTGTAATTCCATTTAATTTGGGTTTAAGGTCAGTAAGCTGATCCTTAGTTCAATTCCACGTCCACGAACACGTTCATGCCCGGTCTCAATTCTGCTATGCGCTCATCTTTTGCCTGCGTAAACTCAATCCTTACTGGCAGACGCTGCACAACTTTTACAAAGTTTCCACTTGCATTGTCAGGAGGAAGCAATGCGAATCTTGCGCCTGTTGCCGGTGAAAAAGAAGCCACTTTTGCCTCAAATTCATGATCCGGATAAGCATCCACGTGGATTTTTACTTTTTGTCCGAGTTTCATTTTAGTCAATTGCGTCTCTTTGAAATTGGCAACAACCCAGGGCTCATTGGTGGATATAATGCTGAACAGCGATTGTCCTGCCTGTAAATACTGGCCTACCTGTGCATTAACCTTCGAAACGCGTCCGTCTGTTGGAGCAGTGATAACGGTGTAGGAAAGGTTCAACTCTGCGTTTGCAATTTCTGCCTGACGAGCCTTAATGTTCGCATTAGCCACATTGGTTTGTACCGAAGTTGCGCGCGTTTGGCTGCCTGCCGCCTTTGCCTGGCGTTCGGCGGCATTTTTCTGAGCCACCAAAACGGCCAATTGACGTTCAGCACGTTGTTTTGTAGCGGAAGCCTGCTCAAATTCCTGCTGCGTGATCGAGTGATCTTTGATCAGGTTTTCATAACGGGCAAAGTCCTGGTTAGCGCGCCATACATTTACTTTCGCCTCCTCAATCTGCGCTTCCACAATTGAAACATTGGCTTGGTAAGTAATGCCGCTTGCCTGTGACGCATTTGTAGTTGCATTGGCCACAACCAAACTCCCCTGTGATCCGGCCAATCCAGCTTTCGCTTGTTCGAGTTTGATCAGCTGATCGCGGTTATCCAGAACGATCAGTGTGTCGCCTTTTTTAACAGTTTGGTTATCCTTAACCTTAATTTCTGTCACATATCCCGAGATTCGGGGAATTACGGGACTGATGTTCGCGTCGATCTGCGCGTCATCCGTCTCCTCATGATGCAGTCCGTGGTTATATTTGGTATAACCCCAGGTCCCGCCGATTGCGATCAGGACGCAAAGAATGATAACGAATGTGTAATTTTTCTTTTTTGGAGCTTCCTCAGTTTCCAATGTATTTTGTCTGGTTTCCATTGTGTAATGTTGAATTTTGAATGACTGAATGAGTGAATGATCTTCGGTTAATTAATCACTCCGGCTGATTGTTCTAATTTTTTGTAGGCTACGATGGCGTCGGCTTTGGCGGCTTCGTAGTTGATGCGGGATTGCACTTGTGCCACGTCCGCGTCGAGTAGTTCTGTGGTGGTTACCAGACTGTTATCGTACTTATTTTTTGTGATCCGGTAATTTTCGTCTGCCTGTTCCACTGCTTTGGCATAGACATCTATTTTTCTTTTGCTCAAAACATAATTGTAATAAGCCGTGTTGACTTCCAGATGGATACGGTCGAGAAGGATTTGCTCATTTGTTTTTAGCTGGTAAACTCTTGTTTTGGCCTGCTCCATTTTGGCTCCCGATTTCCAGAGCGAACCAATGTCATATCTGACGCCAATTCCGGCATTCATAGCATTCGGGATCACAGCCACACCTGGAATGTTAAGCGCCACATAACCAGCGGTCAAAGCCACATTTGGATAAAAATCTGCTTTTACAACCTTAATGTCCGAGTTGGCCGCCTTCTGACGGATGCCGTTTGCAGCAAAATCCTTCCGATGTGAAATTGCCGTTTGCTCCCACTCGGCTGCATTGCCTTCTTCCTTTAATGTTATAAAACTTGCCGAATCTGCCGCTAACACTGTATTCTCCGGCATTCCGAGCAGCAGGTTCATATTAATGGTCGTTACTTTCAGATCATTCTCAGCATCCAGCAGCGTAAGTTCAATGTTCGATTCCTGCAACTTGGCTTTCATCAGATCATTTCTGGCAAGCATACCGTTTTTTTCACGGTTTGTAAATTCAGCCACGCGCTCACGTTCACGCAAAAGGTTTTCAGCAACCAGATCGACCGATTTTTTTGCTTTATACAAATTACTATATGCTGCAACTGTGTTCTGGATCACTGCGTCACGGTCGTTTTCAGCGTCCAATTTTGCAGCTTGTTCCAGATAATGTGCTGATTCTAAGCCGTATTTAAACCTGAAACCCGAAAAGATAGGCAGCGATGCGCTCGCCATGCCGTACATTACCTGATGCACCTGCGGTGTGCTTCCACCCGTGCTGTCATTTCCATCCTGAGGAAGTTTAAGGTTAATGTTAGGTGTGTTCAATCTCAGATAAGAGCCTGATACGCTAAGACTTGGCAGTTGGTTTTCCTTAATTTGCCTGATGCTCAGACCGGCGAGATCTACATTCGTCTGGCTTAATTTGAGCTGCTTACTATTTTTCAAACTCATTTCAATCGCTTCTTCCAGCGTTAGTTTCCGCGGGTCCTGAGCGAACGAATGAGCGGTTGCGGCGAGCCAGAACACGCTGGCGATCGCAAAAACCATTCTTTTAGTTCTGGTTGTGGTGTTCATTAGTTACTGTTGATTTAAATAAACTTTTTAAGTGCTGGCTTAATTTTCTTCTCAAATGAATCTGAAATTCAGCCTCTTCCATATCTTCCAGGCCATTGATCCGCTTGTAAAAATCCTGCGTAGCGATCGCGTAATTGATCGTGCCGTATAATGTTGTGCTCATCAGGCTGAGATCGATATTTTTACGGAATGCGCCTACGGCCTGGCCCTCTTCGATCAACTTCTGCATTAACTGCACATTCCGCAGTTTCAAGCCCCTGATATGCTCCGAAATGGTTGGCGTCCGTTCCGAAGAAAGTTGCTCACGCATCATAATGTTGTGAAAGCACTGGTTTCCCATCAAACGGTCAATGGCGCTGTCAATCAATATGTTGATTTTTTGAATTGGGATTAAATCCTCGTTTCCAAGCAGCATTTCCATCCGCGAACGCGACTCGCCCATGCGCATCGCAAAAAGCGCCTCGATCAACTTTTCCTTTGATCCGAAATAATAAGAGATCATCGATACGTTCACATTAGCTTCTTGCGCAATGTCCCTCACGGATGTTCCCGCAAATCCTTTGTCGGCAAACAACCGTTCTGCGACTTCTATAATCTGTATTTGCTTTGCGTTATATTCCATTTAAATTGCTCATTACCAGTTATTAGCGTTGGCTTTCCGATAATGGTGATGCAAATTTAATTGAACCAAAAATAAAAATCAAACGATTGTTTGATTTTACCAAACAAACGTTTGATTAGTAAAAGGAAATGTTGTTTAAATACCATTAAAATTTTTTTAATCTCGGTTCTAGGGCAGTTGCAACGAAAATGTGTCAAACATTGTCCTATTTTTAAAGCAAACGGGCACATTGACATGCGCCTAAACTCCAACCTCGCGTCTTCCCTCTTTCTATGAAAATATCCTTTACCAAAATCATTTGCCTGATTCTGCTTTTTTTAGCGCACGCCGTATTTACAACAGCGCAGCACGGTCCGCCTGTCTGCGGCACAAATGACTCATTATCAGCGTCCAGATTGCAAAAATACAGCCGATCCAAAGACCTGACCCGCGCCAGAACAGCCGGTGACGAGATGTTGGAATACAGGCTGGCACTAGATATCAATTACAAGACCTACCTGCTTTACGGAGGAGATAAGGCATTGATTACCCGCAAAGCAGTTAAATTTATCAATGAAGCCTCGGCCATTTTCGAGCGCGACATCAATGTAAAGCTTACGATCACTTCGATCCTTATTTGGGACCACCCCGAGCCTTACGCGCTGGACGACGATTTTCAATATTATAACAATGTTCAGAATTACTGGCTCTTCAACAGGAGCGACGAAAGGGACGCGGTTGTAGGCTTTTCGGTGCGGGATGGCTGGTTTTATGGTGGTTACCGGATGTGTACATCTAATTTTCCAAAACCTGAAATGTCCGACCTTCCGGTTGATTTGCTTTGCCATGAACTCGGTCATACGCTTGGCTCGCCGCACACGCACAATTGCTATTGGCCAGGCGGACCTATCGACCGCTGTACAACACTCGACGGTGCCAGTGTGGAATGTGAGGAAGGTTATCAGGAGTCGGTTAATGGCTCCATTATGTCCTATTGCCGGTCTGTTTTGAGTTTCCATCCGCTTTGCCAAAACCTCATGCGCGATTACGCTGAAGGGCGCATTGACGAGAGTTTCAAGCTGAACGCAATAACGGAGCATCCCAACACGCCGGACTCGTTGACCATTTATGAAGATAATGCTCAAGAAGCTTCGCATACGCCATCCTTTCGATGGAAAACGCCTTTTGGTGTAAACAAATATCGCTTTCAGATTGCCCGGGATGCGGCTTTTGCGAACATTGTTGAAGATACATTAGTTGCCCAATCTCATTTCACGTCAGTTGGCCAGCGCGAAGGAGATTACTTCGCCAGGGTGCTTTCCATGCAAATCCCTAAGGCTGCGTTGTGGTCGGAGACATTGCCATTTACCATTTCCCCGTATAACGAAAAGTCATCACCGCCGCTTCTGTTGCAGCTTGACTGGAAAGACGACGGTTTTCTTTCGGGCACTTTTCATAAATATGATGGCATCCAATCTTACCAGGTTGAAGTCGCTGACAAAAACCAGACGGACGGTGTTATTTTTCATGATTTCTCGGCTACCGAACCAAAAATCCAGCATTTCAACATTCCACTGGCTTCCAAAGGCTTCGAACGATACGCCGTCCGGCTCCGGGTCAAAAAGGACGACATTTGGAGCAGATGGTCATATCCAACTTTTTTTAGCTCGCCCTGGACCAGTCAAGTTTGGGCGCCCACCAACCTTTCGAACACATCAGCAAATCCAATAATCGCCGTTTCTACTTACGCATCAACATTGCACACCGGTTTTTTGCAGAATATTGAGGTTGCAGAAGATGAAGCATTCAAAAATATTGTGTTCAGAGATTCTGTTGCTTTAAATGGGATGAATGAAAGTTTCGTCAATAAAGCCATTTTTCAGCCAGTTCTGGAAGAAAACAAAACTTATTATGCCCGGACAAGGGTTCAGTATATGCCGGGAATTTTTACCAGCTGGAAAAATTTCGAGCTGAGTACAAATTGGAATGATACACGATTTGAATTTTTGGGAGTTGTTTCTAAAAACCTGCTTTCTACAACCAATTCCTATGGCGCGACGCTAAAAAACCGGCTCTATAATGCGGGTGATAAACTGTTTGTGTTTGACATTAACAACGGTTACTACACAACAAAAGACCTTAAAACCTGGGAAGCCAGCACCACAACAACCACAAAAGGCAGAAGCCCGAACATTATCAACTTGTTCGGGGCATCGAAGTCGGGGGATGTTTTTGCAATGAGTTTCAATAATGTGCTGCTTAAACGCAATGTGAGTGGCGCGTATGAGCATAGTTTTGCCAATGAAAAGTTTGCGACGGATGCAGTCGCACCGTTCGTGGTGACGTCGTCTGCGGGCATATTTTTCGCGACGATTGACCGGGGTGTTGGGCACTTCCAAAACGGAAAATGGATTTTTTACGGCGCGAATGTGCTCACGAATGATCACGCAATTTGCGTGGCCGCCGACGCAGACGATCACGTATGGGCGTTGATGCAAGAAGGTTTGATTTATTCATTTGAAAATAACACATGGATTGCACAGCCTGCGATCCGCAATTTCAGGGGACTGGTGGGCATAGCCTTTGACAATGAAGGCGACATTTACGCCTACGGTGAACCAGGCGTTTTCAAGCTCAATCGATCTACCCGAAGTTGGGAACCGGTTTTTTCACTGAACGGCTATGTCATCCGCAAAATTATTTTTGACAAAGACAATCGAATGTGGGCTGCTTCCTACGGCATCTCGGAACAGAATTATGAGCCACACGCCTTGATCCGTTTCAAAGATCAGAAAGCGACCATTTATTCCGACGGTCTGAACATGCTAAAAGAGCCATTTGACCTCACAATTTTTAATAATAAACTGCTGATCCTCACCACCGGAGGAGAACTTCACGCATTCGATGAAGAAAATTTCCAACGTTTTCAACCCAAGGCTTCCTACACTGCCGGAGACGAAATAGCATTAACATTGACCACCAACACGACTTTTGGGAAAAATAACGAGGCCAGCTTTATCCTGCGAAATGTCAGCAGCAATGAGACAATAAAAATTACGGGAAGGAACATTGCGAACAAGACTTACACCTTCAAGATTCCCATGAGTATAAAAGAGGGAATGTATCGACTAAAAACTGTCACAACCGAGCCGGAAGTTACTAGTAATGAAAGTGTTGCATTCAAAATAACTCCGTCGGCCTCGTACAATATGCCAACGGAAGTGACTTTAATGCAGAATGTTCCTAATCCAGCCGGCACCACCACGGATATAGCTTTCTTCCTGCCTAATGATGAACTGACTACACTGACGCTTTATAATGTGAAAGGCCAGAAGATCAGGTTGTTGGCAGAAGGAAAATATCCGGCGGGATGGCATATCGCAAGGCTGGACGGCCAAAATCTGGCCTCTGGACTTTACATCTATCGGCTCAAAGCGGGAAATGTGACAAAAACGCTTAAAATGATTCGTTAGGAGCTATTTTACACGTTCAGGATTCTCGCTGACGAATGCGCCCCAACCTCCTTTTTTGGATTTTTTGGAAGATCCTGAGGAAACAGAAGCGGGCGAATTGGCGTGATACTGATGGCAAATGGCGATGGCAATTCCATCTGTTGCATCCATAAATTCACGGCTCAGCTCCATATTGAGAATTTTTTCAAGCATATAGGCAACCTGTTCCTTGGAAGCGCTGCCGCTGCCTGTGACGGATTGTTTCACCTTTTTGGGAGAATACTCGACAATGGGAATGTCCCTCGCCAGCGCCGCTGCCATTGCCACACCCTGCGCACGGCCCAGTTTGAGCATAGACTGCGGATTTTTCCCGTAAAATGGATCTTCAATCGCCATTTCGTCGGGCAGATAGTCTTCAATTAGCTGGGTAATGCGCTCAAAGATTTTCTTTAACTTCAATTCATGCGTAGTATATTTGCTCAGATGAATAACACCATATTGAACCAAAGTAATGTGCTGGCCTTTCACCGAAATCACGCCGTAACCCATCACCTGGGTGCCGGGATCCACTCCAATAATCACTTTTTCGGTAGCGTCGGTTTGCTGCATTTTAATCATGGTGCAAGATAAGGAACTCTCTACTGCCAAAGAAAAAAGAAACCTGCAAAACCTGCTGTGGCTGGGCAAGCTGATTGTCACGATCCTCATCCTGAGCTACATCTATAAAACCTTCCGTAATGAGCAAAAAGGCATTGGCGATGTGGGATCCGTTTTTCACGATATCCTTGTATCAGATCATCATCCGGTCCTTCTCGTGATGCTCCTGCTGGTGCCTGTTAATTGGGCTCTGGAAAGTCTGAAATGGCAGCGATTAGCTAAAAAAGTGGTTGATATCACCTTTCGGGACGCTTTTCGCGGGACATTAACCGGGCTTGCCTTCGGCGTGGCTGCGCCAGCGCAGCTCGGCGACACGATCGGGCGCGTGGCTGCACTTAAATCGGATCGGCGGCTCGAAGCGATCGGTGCGGCCATTGTTTCTAACGGAATTCAGTTTTACATTTCTGTTGCAGGCGGTGCGGTCGGTTGGTTTCATTTGCAGGAAAAAATCGGGCTGTCATTGCAGAGCAAGCAAGTGATCAATGCGCTGCTCGCCGTGGTTACTATATCCGGTATCCTGGTGGTATGGTTTCGCAAGCCGCTTACAGATTGGCATCCTGAGAAGAGAGTTTTTCAAAAGGCAAATACTTATTTACGCATCATTGGCAATTATTCTGCATGGGATTTGGCCGTTTCTGCGTTTTATGGTTTGCTTCGTTATCTTGTCTTTTTGAGTCAGTTTGTGCTGGCATTATCGCTTTTCGACTTTCCCGTTCCTGTAATTGAACTTTCCTCAGCGGTTTCGCTGATTTTTTTGGCCAAAACACTGATCCCGGCTATCAATGTGTTGGGTGATCTGGGGCTGAGAGAATTTACGGCTTTGCTGGTTTTTGAACAATACAATTTGCCCGCGGAAGAAATTATTGCGGCTACCTTTTTAGTCTGGATACTCAATGTGCTCGGACCGATACTGATCGGAATTTTCCTGATCTGGAAATATAAATGGAGTAAGATGAAATTTTCAAACTCCAATAATTAACTCAATGACAGAACATTACCTGCTTTCATGGCTTATTCCCCTACTCTGGCTCCTGATTTTGAGTTATGCGGTCTTCACATTCATTCTTACCTTTTTCTGGAATCGGATCAAGCCATCGGGTGTTTTTAAATTTGACAAAAGAATTTTCATTACTGTTATCGTTCCGGTGCGTAATGAAGCAGAAAACATTGGTTTTTTGCTCAATGACCTGGACAAACAGCACTTTCCGCACGAGCAATTTGAAGTCCTCATTATGGATGACGGTTCCGTTGACCGGACGGCAGCCATCGTTCGGGCATTTGCCGCCAATTCCCAGGTAAATCTGCAATTAATAGCGCTTCCCGACACCGTTACAACATCGCCTAAAAAGTGGGCGATCGAAACAGCTATAGCCCGCGCAAAAGGAAACCTTATTGTGACCACAGACGGTGATTGCCGTGTGGAATCGGGCTGGTTACAGGCCATTGCCGCATGTTATGCAGCAACCAATGCAAAATTGATCAGTGCGCCTGTTACTTTTTCAGAGGAAAAATCGGTTACGGATCATTTGCAGACAGTGGAATTTGCAAGCCTGATCGGAAGTGGTGCGAGCGCGATTGCGGCGGGATATCCTTCTTTATGCAATGGGGCTAACCTGGCTTATGAAAAGAATGCCTTTCTGGAAGTCGGTGGATTTGATGGCGTGCGGCACATTGCCTCAGGTGATGACGAATTTTTGATGCATAAGATTGCTGCGAAATATCCGGAAGGGGTCCATTTTCTGAAAGATCCGAGGGCGATTGTTACTACGAAGGCGCACAACAACTGGCAGGCTTTCTTTTGTCAGCGCAAGCGCTGGGCAAGCAAATGGAAACATTATCAAAGTAAAACGCCTCTTTTTCTGGCACTTTATGTTTTTGCTTGCAACTTTTCGCTGATAATCAGTGCCTTGCTATATTCTTTTGGACTTGTAGATGGCTACTTTTTTTTGAGCCTGTTATCTGCTAAATGTCTGCCTGAGTGGCTTTTTCTTGGCTCTGTATTATCGTTTTTGAAAAAGCCAAAATCAATTCTATACATTCCGGTAACGCAGATTATTTATCCTTTTTACGTTTGCTTTTTCGGGCTGGCCGCGCAGAAACCGGCGTATGAGTGGAAGGGACGTAAACTTGTGTAGGCGGTTACAATTTCATCGTTGTAACGTCATACAAAAAGTATTTATCGACAACTTTCAGCGTGAAGGATGAAGGGGTCAGGCTTAGGATCTTATTCCTTACGTAAACAGCAATGCTATTTTCCAGTTGTCCAACCTTACCCAGTTTACGGCTGTCCTGGACAATGTTTTTTGCGTGGATAAAATGCAGGGATTCGTACCGCTGAAAGACCGTATCTGTAATGCCGTATTTCCGGATGATCTCTCCGAGTATATAGGCCCCCTCTATGGCAAGACACCCGCCTTGCCCCAGGTTGGGCGTGGTCGGGTGCGCTGCGTCTCCTAATAGCGTACAATTTCCTCTGGACCATCCTCGGACAGGAATCCTGTCTGACAAGCTTGTTTTGAAGATTTTGCCGGTTTTGGAGATTAGTTCCGGGATCGGATCATGCCAGCTGCCGAATAACCTTTGCAATTTTTGCTTCGTTCCCTCGGGCTCGTCGTCTGCCATAAACTTCTCATTCTTTGTTGCCCACCAGCCACATTGACTTTTGCTGATCGGGATAATGCCAAATCGTTCCCCTTTGCCGTAACTCTCACTTGTATAACCCACGCCTGCATTTGATTCGGCTATGCCACACCAGATGCTGTAACCCCGAAAAATAGGTTTTCCATCACCAATAATGTTTTGCCTGACAACTGAGTGAATCCCGTCGGCGCCGATCATTGCGTCAAACACTTTAAACACACCATTCTTAAAGCTAACATTGACCTTTCCATCAGGCGTATTTTGAAAGGATTCAAGCTCGTGATCCGAATAAAATGTTGCATTGGCGTGTTTGACCAGGATGGCATGCAGGTCAGCGCGGTGCATACTCATGGCTGGAAGCTGATATCTTGGTTCAGTCTGACCCAGGATTTTGCCCTGATCCGTTTTCATTATGATTTTCGTTATTCCGCTCGCTATGTCCATTACATCTTTCAAAACCCCCAGTTGTCGGAGTACCCGCAAGGCATTCGGAAATAAGCTGATTGAAGCATCTATCTCTTTAAACTCTGTACTTTTTTCAAATATATGGCACTTGAATCGCGTGTTTCTCAGGCTGACGGCTAATGTCAAACCTGCGATTCCGCCGCCAATGATTGCAATTTCCTTGGTTTGCATTGGGTCAGGGTTTGGGTTTTTAGTTGTTGATGATTTTAGTTCTTGATAATTTTTTCGGATTGTACAGATCCGTCCTTTCTGGTTACACTGATGATATAGATTCCGGAAGAAAAGTCCTGAAAATCAAACGCCTTTCCCGTCAACTTCTGCAATTGCTCTTCCCGAAACGCTCCGACTGTAACACCAGCGACATTGGTAATTTTCAGATCTTTCACCGTAACCCAATCCTTGACATCGACCGTTAGCCAGTCTGAAACCGGATTGGGATGAAATGTAACCCCGCTTATGCCTTTGAAATAAATATTACGCACACGACTATACGCAAAAGTTGCATCGTGATCCACCATTTTGAGCCGGTAAAAATTATCTCCGCTCACGGGGCTGCCATGTTCAAATTCATAAGTCTTCACCGCACCACTCTCACCATTCGCCTTCACCTGCCCGATCTGCGTCCACTGTTTGCCATCAACGCTATGCTGGATTGCGAAAAAATCACTGTTGGTTTCCTCCGACGTGCTCCATGTAAGTGACACGGTGGAAGCATCGGTAAGCACACATTTAAAATCGATAAGCTTCACCGGCAATGCGGACATTGCCTGCAGCGTCAAACTTCCCAAAACCCAGCTGACGCTTGCCCCGCCACCGGGCGAAGTGCCGGACGCCCCGTAAATCCCGGAAGGGGAAATGGATTGTGCGCCAGCCATGGTGACTGAGCAGCAAAAACCTGTAATTATTAGAAGTCTTCTCATTTTGCAGCTGTTTTAACTTCCGAAACACCGGCTCCTTTATTGATACTCGCTTCCAGCAACTCCAACCGCTTACCCATTTCCCGCATGCCTTCCAATTCCTTGCGCAGCACGGCAATTTCATCCGTTTTGCTTTTCAATTCCTTAACAGACTCAATCAGGTGCGGAACCAAACCAATGTAGTTGACAGATTTAAACCCATCTTTATTCGTCGAAACCAGCTCAGGAAAAATCGCCTCAACTTCCTGCGCAATCAAACCCGTTTGAAGCGTCTGATCTTTGGCTTTATCTTCCCAATTGTAATGATAACCCTGCAAGTTATTGACCTTGGCGAGGCTGTTTTTGAAAGGTTGAATGTTTGTTTTAAGGCGGCGGTCTGAGGTCTGGATCAGGTTGCCGTTTAAGTAACCATTACCTTGGTCGTTTACCCAAAACCGCCATGCTGCGTTTATATAGAGCCCGATTTCTTTGTCCGTCTTCATTCCCACGAAACCTTCGGCAGCGCTTTGTGAGGCATCTAGATAAATTCCGGCAGTAGAACCGTTATGTCTGATTCTTAAGCGACCAGCTACGTCCAACGGAAATTGTGGATCTACGGTATTATTTCCAAGACCAATATTTCCATTTCTCATTATGGTCATCGCATTGGAGCGCGTATTTTCTCCTGTTCCATTTCCAATCTGAAAAATTCTATCAGTTGCAGCTGCGACATCTGGATTAGGATTGTCACCTATCCAGTTGTAAGCACCAAGGGTCGTAGACCTAAGGGCTTTTGCTCTTGAGCTTTCCCCAATAGCGACAGAATAGCTTCCAGAAGCTAGACTGCCACCACCCATTGCCACTGAATGAAAGCCTGTTGATTTACTAGCCGCACCTATTGATACTGAATGACCTCCACTTGCCAATGTTTCATACCCAATAGCCACGGCAAAATCATTCGTAGCGTCCGAAAAACCCAATGAAATGCTGCCTTGGGCAGAAGCCGTTGCACCATAGCCCAGTGCTGTGGAAAATTCATTTGACGCATTCGCTCCGGAACCAAGCGCAATTGCATCTTTTCCATCTGCCGCGGAAGATTTACCTAGCGCAGTGGAATATTTCCCACTTGCATTGGACCCGTGTCCCATTGCTATTGAATAATCACCTATGCTTCCGTCTTCCCAGCCACCTATCGTATGCCCTACTCGAAATGCGCTTTTTCTTGGATACCATATCAACCTGGATCCTGAACCAACACCGGATAAAATATTTCCGCTACCAAATGTTCCTTTAAGAACTATCGGATCATCATTCTTTAATCTTGCCGCTTCTTCGGCATGTAATGCATAAGGAACGCTAAGTAGCTGAGTAGTGCCTATATCACTATAATTACTTCCACCTTCTTGATCCATTTCAACTTGCAAAAAATATGAATTTGCCTTCCAATCCACCAAAGCAAGATTTCCTCCCGCGCTGCCTACTGATACGTTAAAAATACCTCCTGCACCGGTTTGTACGTTATGTTCCTCTGTAAAACTGGATGGTCCGTCAGCAGCTCCTAAATGAATTGTCAGTCGAATAGCAATGTTTGCATTCCCAATAACTTTCCCTGCCGCGTCCCGCGCGACTCCTTGGAAACTAAACTGCTTTGGCGCTTGTGCTCGAGCTAGTAAGCAAAGAAGCAGCAGTATTATTGCGATGAGCAATGTTCGATAATTTGATGGTAATTGATTTGTCTGCATGTTTAAGTGTAGTGTTCTGTTTCTCATTTTTTCTATTCGTTATCAATATGAATGAGCCGAATGCATTGCCCAAGACCTCGCATTTGCTGAGCCTAATTTTCAGTATAATGTTTGAGAGAAAAAACAGCCAATGAGCCAGAGGCGCGTTTGAATTATTTAAAGGTTAGGATTTACGGTTTTCGTAAACTATTATAAGCAGTGCTTATAATTTGGCTATTTTCACCAAAGTACTCTATTCCGGCCAACCTCAAAAAGCCCCATACTTCGTGCAAAAGGACCTTTGCTGTCCCAGAAAAACCAACATACTGGAAATTGTTTTTTTGATCAAAAAACCGTTTGGAAAATTCGCGTAACCGTTAATTCATTGGATAAAGGAGAGGTGTGATGAAATGCGCTATTTGAGGCGTTTTAAATAGTAGGTCATTTCAAATACACATTATCTATGCAAAAACTCTCCCAATTACTGCGAGTTAAAATGAGCAGCTGTCCATTTCTTCAAACATCTGTTATGATGTTGATGACGCTAATTTTCTACTGCAGTCCACTTTCGGCACAGCCCTATTATCCCCCCAAGGAAAAAGCAGGTCCGTTTGGAACGATGTACCAGCCTGAACCTTACAAGATTCCTGCAGGGAAAACATATTATCATGGCAATGTTCCTTTGTATGCAACCAAGTATCTCAGAGATCCGAATGACCCTGCTTCGACTTCTGTAGCATTGTGTTCGTTCAAGAATGATGCGCTTGGTCTATATGGCAATATTGAAGTTGTCGGAGATGAATCTGACCAAATAACACATCCATTTGCCGCCCCTGTTGTTGGACCAAATCAGAATGGCCCATTCAATACAAGTCCCAACCTAAATTCGTTGCCAGGGAATTTCCAGCATCCACACCCTACTATTTATGGTTTAAGCGCATTGGCTCACATTCAGGAATTTAACCGAATGACGTTTAATTTGTTTGGTTGGGCAGGAGTTGATAAAGGTGGATTGAAAACTTTAATTACCAGAATCTCAAATACAGCACAAACGGCCGCTCACCATACAGATCCGCCACAGATATTTCTAAATGTTGGTCAAGGGAATAAAAATCCCCGGGTATCCAGGGATATTATCGGTCACGAGTTCACCCATCATATTTCCATACATAGCTTGGGGTCAGGAAACTATGGCCCTGAAACCCAAGCATTAAATGAAGGATTTGCCAATATAATAGGGGCAGCTTTAAAAAATTATTTTGCAGATTTCAATGATCCGGGAGCCGGATTTGCAAACCCGGACTGGGAATTTTTAAGTAATGAACAGGGCCAATACAATGTTTGGAATTTTGGAAATTCTCCCCATGAATGGAATATGCCCGAGTGCTATAAGGGTCTGTTCTGGAAAGATGAGGGACAGCCGGGATACGACTATGACAATAACAGCATCGTGTTGTCAAAAATCTTCTTTCGTATGAACGTCGGCGAAACAGGCTACATTGACAAGAATCCGGCAAATGGCACTTTCATCATATTGCCACTCATTCCGAATAACCCAAAGGCAACTTATGAATTATCACTGAAGCTCTTTTTCAGGACTTTTACAGAAAAGATATCCTATTCATCAACATTCCCAGATCTGCGCGAGAAAATGCTTGAAATAGCAGAGGACATGGGATATGCTGACGGTTCGCACGTTTACCAACAAATCAAAAATGCTTTTAAAGCAGCTAAGATAGGCGACGGATGGGGTTTCGATAATGCAGACTGCGTTTTAGGGCCAAATACGCTAGCGCAAGGCTGGAACGGCCTTGTTCCTATCAGCGTACAAGTTGCAAGCCTCGACAACGATCCCCAGGGCAAAAAAGTAAACTGGATTGCGGACTGTGCGGGAAACGAAGTGCTGGTAGAAACAGAAATATACAATCCGAAAAGCCCGGACGCTCCGTACTATCCAATTGACCTTAATGACGACGGTATTTATACTGTAGATGACAATCTTCCCCTGTCGAAATCGATTGTATCATTGAACCATGGAATCAGGTCAAGTGTGGATCACTTTGCGAAAAAATTCAATTTCCAGGCGCTTACCGGGAAAGGCAAATATATCCAGCACATCATAGGCCCTTCTGGCCCGGACTTCATTCCAGGGGCTTATGGTGCCCAAATTAAATCTGATTCGGACCCTTCAAAAACGACGTTAGATCAGATTGCTGGAAATTATTTTGGCGGAATTTATCATTCAGTAAAAAGTGTACAACTGCCCGAATCGAAAGAATCGATAGCCATTCGCCGGGCTTTGATGGATATTTTCGGCTTGGAAATCAGTAATGAATTTAGATTATCCAATGGTGACGAAGCATTATGGACTATTGGTTCTGATCTTTTTGGCGATGGCAATTACCTACGCAGTTTTTCTAACCCAAAATCAAAAGGTCAATTTAATTTTTACAACGTGCAGGGCTGGGACGTGGCACATCCCGATCAAATGGCCGGAGTATGGACACAGTTTTATTACCTTATTGCCAAGGGAACCCCACTAAATGGCTTTACTAATGTGGTGGGGCAGACCCGCTTTTTTACCGGGCTTGAAGATGGAGTTCCGGAAAAGATCATGTTTGCTGCTTTTTTATATTTCCTTCCCGCGAACCCGACCTTCGATGATATGGTTGCGGCCATTCAATCTTCAATTCTGTTCCATGGCTATAAAGAAACATCGGCAACCTGGAAGAAATGTAATGACGCACTCACCTGCGTGATTGGCAAGGAATTTACTCCGCAACCCAGATTGTGGGCAGTTGATTCGGAAGGCAATGAGGTAAAAGAAATTGACCCATTTAATGCGCAATTCCGCTCAGAGGAATATTTTCCGGACAAAATTGAATATCGCTTATTTGAAGTGTCCAAAAATGTAGCATTCGATGATCAGATATCACCAGTATACCGGGCGTTTCAGCATACAACGGAAGTGTTGCTTCCTTATATTGATGAAAAAGACCCAGGTAAGCGGACTAATACGGCCAAGTTTTTCTTGGAAGAAGGCACCTACTATGTCCGGAGCAGGTTTTACAGCGCTGGCGGGCCGGGTTGCGCGAGCTCATTAGGCGGGAATCTGGAATGCCGCGCCCTTGAAATGATGGTAAATAACTGGAGCCCCATATTACAGCTAACAGCCGCTCCGATTATTACTAAACCGATCAGTCCTTTGGAACACGATAAGCTTCAGGCATGGAACAGTGTTTTCGAATGGCAGGCGACGCCTGGTGCAGCAGGTTATGTTCTTAGGGTAACGGATTTAACAGGCAAAGTTCCCGTACAGGATGTTCCGGTTGAAGCGACTAGCGATGAGGCAGAAGCTGCGGAGCTTGCACTTGCTAAGGAACGCGATTACAGCTGGCAAATAATTGCTACGCACAAACTGGGGTCAGAAGAGGGCGTTACATGGGATAAGGGTTTGAAGAAATTCCTACAAACCGGGCTGACCGATATTGACATCTTTGGCTCTTGGACAGATCCAATGTCGTTCCTGACTGACTTGCCCGAGTCCCCTTTATTAGTTCCTCCCGGACCTGCTGATGCAGAACATGTCCCACCCTTTGGGGAAGAGATCCTGCTGTCCGCCAAGGAAGTGCCCGGTGCGAGCGGTTATCGTTACCATATCCTTGACAAAAAGGATGACATGGAAACCCCGCAAGTCCTTTACGATCATGAAAACCTGAAACTCCCAGACATCTCAGACGGGAAAGTATACACATGGGCGTTTGAACCTTACAAGGATATCACGGCGCCATTTATTACCGAGCAGGAATTTGGTAAAAAGTACTTTTCGACTTTTGTGGTTGATTATGCATTAATTCCCGCGCCTCAGTTGCTTTCGCCAATTAATGATGCAGTTTTCAACTATGGGACGTCTACACCAGATGAAGTATTTAACTGGTTACCTGTTGCAGGGGCTATGGAATATGATTATTCAATTGATTTTTTTGAAGACCCAGTCACCAATAATCACAGTTCTACATCGGAAGTTAGTGTCATCCACAACGTCGGCAATGTATCTGCCAAAGCACAGGGAGGGTTTAGATGGAAAGTAAGGGCTAAGGGAAAAGATGAAAACGGAAATTGGATTGAGGGACCTTATTCTCCATTGTCATTTTACTGGCTTAGACCAGAAAAGACGACCCTCAAATATCCCTCTGACGGTGCACAAACGGTCGATAACCATAAAGCCGAATTCTCCTGGCATGAGCAGTGGGCACCTGCCGGGCACCTTTTTAGGTTATGGAAAAATAATGTGATCGTTTTTGAAAAGGAAGTGTTTGGTACGAGCATAACGATCACAAACTTGGAAGTCAACAGCGATTACACATGGGACGCCCCGGCCATGACCAAAACACCGACCGCTACCCATTTTCCTAAAACTTACACTTTTGCACATTTCAGGACAGCAAATGCGCCAGATGAAGAAAAGAATGGAACGGAAATCAAAGAGTATGACCCTAATGAGGAACAATCAGATCCTGGCAATCCCAATGACCCAAATGATCCTGACCAGGATTCGGGTAAAAATTTCCTTCCTGTACTAGGTTTTACACTCGATGTAACTGACAGCGAAACAGCCAATATACCCAATAGTTATAATTACAAAGTAACTGTTACCAATGATAAAGGCTACTTTCAAGAGTGGGAAAATTGTTTTGTAAATGGATTTGGCGTTCCATTCATTCCAGAAGACTTGACCGTGGCCGATATCAACGGGGACTTGCCGGAAGAAACTGCCATGTTCACCGTTAAAATTGAGATTACCAACCTCAACGGTATTGCTGACAACTATGCCGCTACTCCATCATGGAACTTTTGGCTTTACTTATACGATGGCTTGCCAGCAGTGCAGCAAATCGGCAAAATGCCACTTATTGATGCGATCCCAAAATCAGGTGCATTTGGCGGTCGATGGGTGGGAGCCAGCGTAGAATTTGATTTTGGATATATACACACCAATAAAAAACCCTAGAATATGAAGAAGATATTAACAAGTGTGACAGCATTGCTTCTATTCTGTGCTTTTCAAACTCAGGCACAGGAAAAAATAATTCGTAGCAAATATGGGTTAACAATATATCCAACCATAAAAAGGCCTAATCCAGTAACAATTTATCCAAATCCAGCAAAGTCATCGATCAGGATTAGGTCAGCAAAGCCAATCATCGGCTTTGATTTGGAAGTATTCGACCAGACTGGGTTGAGCTACTTGAAACAGCCCCAATGGAACGGAGAAGCAGTCGATGTCTCCAAGCTGCATAACGGAATTTACATTGTCAGGTTTACCAGAGGTAGAGAGCATTATTCGCAGAAACTGATTGTCAAGCAAGAGAGGTGATGATGGTTACCGTATATTTTTAATGTTAGTGAAAGATTATACGTCTTTCACTAACATATTGACCGCTTCCTTAAAAAAGTTCATCCCTACCATACAGTAATCGCTTAGGAGTTTTTTCCAGTTTAAACAGCAGGTTTGTTTTTAAAAAGCGAGGCAGCTCAAACAATTGCCCGATAAACAAACATAACGATGAAAAGAATTAACAAGGCGGTAGCGCTATTTTTAACAATTGGTTGCCTTATTACCCAAGTAAAAGCGCAGACACATTATGGGTTGGGAGCTGGCATCAGTGGCGAGAAGCATACTTTTTTTGGTAAAGACGCGGGCAAGTTTAATTTAAGCTTCAATAACGTCTTTATTGGCCAAGAAGCTGGTCTCAGCAATACTACGGGTAGTGAAAACATATTTATAGGAACCTATTCTGGTTATAAGAACATTTCTGGCAAGCAAAATACATTCATTGGAAATGCAGCTGGTGACGCTAACAAAACTGGAAGTTACAATTCAATGTTTGGACATAACGCCGGCAGTTCCAACATAACTGGAGAAGAGAATGCATATTTTGGAAATTCTGCTGGAGGCTATAATACGAGCGGCTCATTCAATACTTGTATGGGTTCCTCGGCAGGATATTACAATTTAAATGGCAGCAATAATAGCATTGTAGGTGCCTTGGCAAATGCGGTTGGGTTTGGTGGAAACGATAATTGCATTTTTGGTTTCAAAGCTGGACTATTCTATGAGGGAAATTCAAATGTTGTTATGGGCAGTGAAGCCGGATATAACAGTAAATCGGGAGACCAAAACACACTAATTGGTTTTCACGCGGGTTATCAAAACCTCAGCGGTCAATGGAATACCTTCTTAGGTGCAGAATCAGGCCTTTCCAGCACCGTCGGCGCCGCGAATGCATTTCTAGGAACGCAAGCAGGATATGCCAATACCATCGGCAGCAACAATGCGTTTGTGGGATTCGGCGCCGGATACACCAATACTACCGGTGATAAAAACACTTACCTGGGTTATGCATCCGGCGGAAATGCTTCAATAACCAATGCGACCGCAATTGGTGCTCTGGCGAAAGTGACGACAAGCAACAGCCTGGTTTTGGGCAATAATGCAAACGTAGGAATTGGATTGTCGGCCCCAGCCTATCAACTTCAATTAAGTACGGATCTGGCAGCGAAAGCAGGATCACCGGACTGGAAGGTGATGTCCGACAAAAGATTAAAAAAAGACATTTCAGATTTTACAGACGGATTAACCGTTTTGAAAAATATCAATCCTGTGTGGTTTAGCTATAACGGGGCAGCGGGAATTAAAACGGGCGACAAGAAATTTGTCGGTGTCATCGCACAGGATATGCAACGGATTGCACCTTACACGATCGATCACTTCAATTATCAGGATTCGCTGGGAAATAGCACGCAATATCTGGATTACGATGCCAATGCGGTCACCTACATCCTCATCAACTCTGTAAAAGAGCAACAGAAAGCTATTGAAACGAGGAACGCAGAAATTGAACAGCTAAATAAGCAAGTTTTAGATATGAAGCAACGATTGGAAAAACTAGAAAACTTAGTAAAAGCTAATGCGACTGCTAGCCCAGCGCATAACCTCGCTTCTGCCAGAGAGAACGCGGAGGAGGTTGTTCTAGAGCAAAACGCTCCAAACCCTGTCACCAGAAGTGCCTCCATAAGATTCTTTATCCCACAAACAGTAAAATCGGCTACTTTGCAAGTAACATCAGGTGAGGGCAGAATGATTGGTTCTTATCCAATCGGGGAGCGCGGAAGCGGACAATTTACATTCCATGCGAACACATTGGACAGTGGAGTATATACATACCATTTAATCACCGACGGAAAAATCAGTGGCGCTAGAAAATTGGCAATTACTAAATAGAAAGTAATTGACACAAAAGAATACTGCCATCAAAATTGATTGCAGTGTTCTTTATTCTCTTCGATTAATGGCTATTCTCTAGCTCTTTTTTAGCCTTTCAACCTCCGCATTTAGGTATTTAATCGACTCAATCAAATGAGGGATCAGCCCGATATAGTTGACTGATTGATACCATCAATACCCGTATTTACCCGCTCACGAAAGGGGGCTTCCACTTCCTGGTTATTAGGCCGGTTTGCAGGCTTTGATCCTTTTCGCCCTCTTTCCAAATATTGGTGACCTTTTAAGGTATTAATCTTTCCAAGGCTTGAAGCCAAGAAAACATTCAAAGTTATAAGGACATCAGCATACAAAAATTTGAACTTTCCTATAAGAAATGTTGCAGAAGCGGTTGTTTGATTTTTCATCGTATTCAATTTGACAATTAAAGAGAGAACACATGTTATGACAGGTGCCTCGAATATCCGTCAAACCTATGTTTAAAACTGGCAGGTGTCCAGCCCTCGGTTGCGCATTGTCGCCGAACGGTTTAGCGTAAATCTAGAACCGTAAATCGCAAAAAAAGGGCTGTCCCAAAATGAGACAGCCTTTTCCAAGTCACATAACGCTATATAAGAATTTCAAACTTACTTTTTCACGATTTTGGAGGAGTATTTACCTTCGGCATTGACGATATTCACGATGTACATCCCCGTTGCGAATGCCTGAATGTTCACTTTCAATTCGGTTTGGTCCTGATTGGGCAATGTTTGGTAAACCTGCTTGCCGCCCGATGTCAGGATTTCCAGTTTTTTAACCGGAGAGTAGCTTTTCACGATCACTTCGTCTTGTGTTGGATTCGGATAAAAATCAACTGAAAGTCGTGCATCGCAAGTTCCGGCTTCTACGCTGCGGATGGCGCTGTATTCAAACGTCTCATCTGTATCAACCTGCTGTAAACGATAATAATAGTTTTTTGAAGGTGCTATTTCCCTGCTGTAAGGCGAATCGTTGTAAGCATATGCATTTTGGTTCGCGCTGTAATTGACGCGGTTTAGCGAGACGAAGTTTTTTGCATCCGTTGAACGCTGCACAACAAAGTGCGAAAAATCTTTTGCTTCGGTGACCGTCCATTGCAATTGAATATCGCAATTTTCATTTCTCGCGGTGAAGCTTGCTAATGTTACTGGTAACGAACCTGAGGGCGGAGGGCTGGTGTAGCACTTTCCGTCTGATACCGGATAAGTAATCTCTACGACCTTCCAGGGAGTAACGGTTATCCTTACCTTCGCGCCGTCATCCAGGATGGACGAATACCGATCCGTAACTTCAACCCATTTTTCACCATCTTTTTCCCATCCTGGCCAAGCGATCCCAGCTCCGTTTTCGTCCACAGCTGCTCCTGGAAACAAAATGCTGCCTGTCAACGGTCTCTCGGTGTCTTCCTGGATTACATTGTTTTCCGAATTCAGCCATTCGATTTTAGCTGTTTCGCCTGTTGCTGGATAATTTGGGGTAATTGTATATTCAAGCCAGGGTGCATTATTAATACATTTTGAGACTACATTCACTTCTATCGCCTTTTCCACCGGCTCGGGAATCGATGGCAAAAAAGGCCAGAAGTGCACTTCGTCACGGGTGTGAACAAAGCTTTTCGCAATAATCTGACCGTTAATATTGCCGTTGTTTTCTTTGATCAAGTTTGCACAGGGAGCGAAAATGGTTCCGTGAATTGGCGTATTTCCGCCAAGCACTAATTTATCCGTCGCATCAGGAAAATTGTAGATCACGTAGCTTCCCTGCGGGTCAGACAAACCACCCACGCCCGGAAAGTTAATAATTGGATTATTTCCTTTTGACGCTGCGAAGGTTGGGAAGTCAACGATGTTAATGATCAGTGCAAATGGACCTGTATAACTGCCGTCTCCTAACTGTGGCCCCTGGGGAATTCGCTCGATATTCGTGTTTCCGATTTTATCCCAAACCGCTGCTGAAACCGTTAAAACATTAATCGCGTTCGGGTCGACGATAATTTTGGGGTTGTTTCCAATTTTCGAAGGATCCAGGTAAGGTCCTGTTTCCATTCCGGTGATGATATTGCCGTTCTGGTCACGAATGGCCAGATTGTCTTTCATGTCTTTCAATTGGTTCGAACGCTTTATGAAAGTTGTGAAAGCGCCGTCGATATCAATCTGATTCGCGCCTGTTCCGAATACGTTTTCACAGATCGGATTCTCACTATCTCCTACCTTTGGCGACCACGTATTTACGCTTGCATTAATGGTAATGTTGGGTGTATCGCTGTATCCCGCCGTAGCGCCGGTAATCCGGATTGTGGATTCGGCATTGTTATTGTCTTTATACCAAATCCGCAATGGCGTTGCAGTATTCGCGTCTGATGGGGCGCATTGGCCGATTTTCACATAATTATCACCATTTACAGTCAGGCTTCCGCTGCTAAGCTTCACGCCACCACGCACTGCCAGGCCGATTGATGCGCCTCCTACAAAAAATACGCCGTGGTTCTTATTAAAACTGATTTGATACTGGTTCGTAGTCAGATTACCTCCGATAGCAACAGGTCCTTCTGTTTCGTCGGAAGTAAAAGTGGCATCGCCTTTTACAAAGATGTTGAATCGCTTGGCGGCTGCGGTCGGGCTTTGCGCCCTGGCATCATTCAAGTTAAGTGTGATAGATGCAAGAAGGGTTACGAGTAAAAGTTTGGCAGACATTGTTGAGTTACTTTTTATTACTCAACGAAAGTAGAGGACAGCCAAAAGTTTGTGATTCTTTTTGTGACCAGTCTGCAAATGCTTGGGGTAATATCGGACAATCCAGGGGTTTTGACAAAAACAAAAATTGCACTTTCCCGATATATTCCCACAGCAAACATTAACTATATTGCATCGGATACATATTTATTCTTTTGCGTCAATTTTATTTATTCTACAAGCCTAACCTCTATCCTACCGCGAAAAATCTATCCCAACATAGAAATTCTACGATATCTGCCCGATTTAGGGTTTTAATACAATTCTAACGTTGTAATCGTCCCAAAGTAATCTGGCTAATCTAAAAACATCTTCAATTAGCGACGTATGGGGATTATCCAATTATTTGGATGCCGGTTTACTCTTAATTTCCTTGATTTCATTCTGCATTTCCTGCAACATCTTCATCAGTTGCTGCATATCCGTTTGCGGTTCGGGAAGAGCCTTACTATGAAAACTGTAGTATTCCCAAAGCTCAATTACTTCCGAAAGCGGCACGGTGTAGGCGAAATATTGCTTGTTAAATGATTGCAGCAGCATCGTTCCGTCTTTATTAATGGTCACTTGTTTGAAGACGAAATCCTGATCCCCCTTTAAAATGACGATGCATGGTGTCTCCGGGCGGATCGTTGTCCAGTCTTGCACATATCTTGTTATAATATCAGCACCTTCGGGGACCGGCAGCATGGAGTCACCCACAGTCGGGAACATTCTGAATGTGCCGTTTTTGGGAAGCGTAGGCAAGCTGAAACGTGGCAATGTTGCCAGAAACTCAGGGTCGCTGTAACCGGAGCGATATCCGGCTTTGGCCTGAACCGGAACATATTCAATGTTCTCTTTTTCCTCGCGGTCCACTGTGATGGCCAGTACACGAATATTATTGCCCTTCATAAACAGCTCGCTGCCCTGTTCGAAATCCTTCACCTTTTGTTCGGAAAGCTTACTCAGGTCAACCTTTAGTAAACTGTCGATGCTCATCCGGAAAAACTCCGAAAAGTGTATCAGATCGTCAATCGTCGGATTGGCCGTGCGGCCGCTTTCATGTGCATTTAACTTCACTCTCGTGATTCCCAGACGCTCCGCAAGTGCCTCCTGACTCAATTTAAGGCGTAAACGAAGGAATCTGATGTTCACCGGCCAAAAAATTTCCTGACTTCCCATAACGTGAATGATATTTTATAAATCAAACATATGATATTAATAATATCAAAAGTAGCAGCATTTTTTTATTTTCCTACAAATAATCGCTAAAATAATTTTGTTTAACTATTTTTGAAAAAACTTAAACAAAATGTCATCGTATTCGATCAAAGACCTGGAAAGAATCAGCAGCACGAAAGCGCATACGATTCGCATGTGGGAACAGCGCTATGGCTTGCTTGTACCCGAACGGACGGATACGAACATTCGCTTTTACAATGATGAACATGTAAAAAAGATCCTGAACGTCTGCACATTACTGGACAAGGGAATGAAAATTTCCAGGATCGGCAAGCTCACGAAATCTGAAATGGCTGCGGAGATCGACAAGATTATCCGGGAATCATTTCAGGGGGATATGCATGTAGAAGCGATCATTAATGAGGCTTTGGTGGCTGTCACCACATATAATGTTGCGCTTTTCGACGAACTCTTTGCCAATGCTGTTAAAAGGCTTGGATTAAAGAAGACATATGTAAAAATCTTGTATCCGCTGCTGGTGCGGACAGGATTAATGTGGGTAAAAGATGACCTGCTTCCCTCGCAGGAACACTTTTTATCAAATTTGATCCGGCAAAAATTATTTGCTGCGATTGATGCCCTGCCTTCAACCGAAAACGGCGACCAGAAATGGATCCTTTTTTTGAATGAGGAAGAAGATCATGAGATCGGATTACTATTTGCATATTATATGATAAAGCAGCTCGGCAAGAATGTCATTTACTTGGGTGCGAGGGTTCCTTTCCGGGACCTTTCCGCGGTGATTTCAGCTTGCAAGCCCACACACGCATATTCTTTTTTCGTACGCCACCAGTTTGATAATCAAGCAGAAACACTCCTGGGAAGTCTTACCAGCAGTTTCCCCGATGTGCACATATGCATCTCGGGAGGTGACGAAAAAACAAAGGAAATCGCCATCAAAAAAGGCGTTACCTTAATTGAGACAATTGAAAATCTGACAGAAATTCTTAACACTTCTAAATGCATAACCGAAGCCTGACCCAATCTGGAAAATCACATGAAATTGCAGTCATAGGTGCAGGATTTGCGGGACTGGCTGCCGCGGCTGTGCTGGCCAAAAGTGGAAATAAGGTAACCGTTTTTGAGAAAAATACGAATGCAGGAGGCCGTGCAAGGACTTTTTCCCAAGATGGGTTTCTCTTTGATATGGGGCCGAGCTGGTATTGGATGCCCGATGTTTACGACAGCTTTTTTGCGCTGTTTGGCAAATCCACTGCTGATTTTTACGAACTAAAAAAACTCGACCCGGGATTTGCCGTCATTTTTGAGAATGAAGTAATGGACATTCCAGCCGATTACGATGCGGTTTGTGCGCTTTTTGAAAGCATTGAGGCCGGCAGCGGGGCCAAGCTGCGGAAATTTATTGCAGAAGGCGAATTCAAATATAGGGTTGGGATGGACGACATGGTCTACAAGCCGGGCCATTCGGTTACAGAATTTTTTAGTTTTAAACTGTTCAAAGACGCACTGAAACTACAACTTTTCACCTCATTCAGTAAGCACGTCAGGCAATATTTCAGAGATCCGCGGTTGCTTGCACTCATCGAATTCCCAGTCCTTTTTCTAGGTGCAATGCCCAAAGACACGCCTGCATTATACAGCCTGATGAATTTTGCAGGCCTGAAACAAGGCACATTTTACCCAATGGGCGGTTTTGGCAAAGTTGCCGAGTCATTCAAAAAGATAGCAGAGGGTGCCGGCGTCGAGGTGCTGACGGCACAGAACATTGAAAAGTTTGATATATCATCCGGCAATATCAGCCACTTACACACAAACAGCAAAAGCATTCAAACCGACGCCGTCATTGGAAGCGCTGATTATCACCATATTGAGCAGGATTTGCTAAACAAAGAATACCGCACATATGACGAAGCTTATTGGAAAAGCAGAACATTTGCGCCTTCCTGCCTGCTATTTTACCTGGGGGTAGATAAAAAGATAGAGAAGCTGCGTCACCACAATTTATTTTTCGACGAAAACTTTGATCAACACGCAATTGAAATTTATAAAGACAAAAAATGGCCACAAAATCCGCTTTTTTACGTCTGCTGCCCTTCGAAAACAGATCCTTCCGTCGCACCCCAGGGAAGCGAGAATTTGTTTGTATTGATGCCCATCGCCATTGGTTTGAATGATCCTGACGCAATCCGTGAAAGCTATTTCAACGTACTTATGGAAAGGCTCGAAAAATTTGCTGGTGAAGACATCAGGAGCCATGTGGTTTATAAGAAAAGTTATTCAGTTTCCGATTTCATTACTGATTACAATGCTTACCAGGGAAATGCTTACGGACTTGCTAACACACTGATGCAGACCGCAATTTTTAAACCAAAGCTCAAAAGCGGCAAGGTCAAAAACCTGTTTTACGCCGGCCAGCTAACGGTTCCGGGACCCGGAGTTCCGCCTTCGATCATTTCGGGCCGCATTGCAGCCACCGAACTTCAAAAATTCCTAAATAATAAGTCATGAAGAGCTTATTCGACAATCTTTCCGCGTCATGCAGCAAAACAACGACCCAACTTTACAGCACGTCGTTTTCGCTTGGCATTTATTTTCTAAAACCGGCGTTGCGGGCGCCGATCTACGGCATTTACGGCTTCGTGAGGCTTGCCGACGAAATTGTGGATAGTTTTCATGACTACGATAAGGAATTTATGATGAATAAAATACGTGAGGATACGGTGGAAGCGCTTAAGCATAAAATCAGCATTAACCCGATCCTGAACAGCTTTCAGCATGTCGTGCACGCTTACAACATCGAATGGGAGTTGATCGACACATTTTTAAAAAGCATGGAAATGGATCTGATGAAAAAAGAACACAATCCGGATTCCTATTCCGAATACATCCTTGGTTCTGCGGAAGTTGTAGGGTTAATGTGCCTGAGAGTGTTTACAGAAGGAAATCAGCAGCTTTTTGAGGATCTAAAACCATTTGCAATGAAGCTCGGGGCAGCTTTTCAAAAAGTTAATTTCCTGCGTGACCTGAAAGCAGATTACGTGGACCTCGGCCGGACTTACTTCCCGGGCGTGAATTTTGACCATTTTTCCAACAAAGAAAAGGAAAAGATCCAGCAGGAAATCGAAGAGGATTTTGAACAGGCATTGATTGGCATCAAAAGGCTGCCCAGCGGCGCACGACGTGGCGTTTATCTTGCATATTATTATTACAAAAAGCTTTTTCTGCGGATCAAAGAAACGCCGCCGGAAAAAGTGATGAACGCCCGAATCAGAATTCCGGACTATGACAAAGTTGGACTCATGTTTCGTTCGTTAGTAAGGCATCAGTTCGACCTTTTATAACGTTTTTTTGTTAGACATTAAAAAGGAACTGAATTATTGAACTGTTAGCCCGTGAACCTAAATCCCGATTTTATGACTGATCAAGTTGTGCTGGTGAATGAAGACGATATGGAAATTGGCTTGATGCCAAAGCTGGAAGCGCATCAAAAAGGCGTTCTACATCGTGCATTCTCCGTTTTTATTTATAATTCAAATGGCGAAATGCTCCTGCAGCAACGGGCTTTCGGAAAATATCACTCGGAAGGACTCTGGTCAAATACTTGCTGCAGCCATCCGCTTCCCGATGAATCCGCACATCATGGAGCAGTACGGAGGCTTTCGGAAGAAATGGGGATTACGGCTGATTTGCAATTCCTTTTCACATTTCAATATCACGTTAACCTTGAAAATGGTCTTACAGAAAACGAGCTTGATCATGTTTTTTGGGGAGTTTCGGACGCCAGGCCCAACATTAATGTGAGTGAGGCAAATGATTACAAATACATGAAACCGGCTGATATCAAGGCAGATATGCAGCAGAACCCCGATTCTTACACCGAATGGTTCAAAATCTGTTTCTCAGAAGTAGCCGACAAAATAAAACCCAAACACTAGCCAAGGGCCAAAACCCGGAAGCTGACAGCTTGATTTGCAATGAGTCCCTGGATCGTCAACACATTAATCGTACTGGCCGCATTTGTTGGAATGGAATGCGTAGCCTGGCTTGCACATAAATACCTGATGCACGGTGCTTTATGGTTCTTACACCACGATCACCACCAGCGTGATGATGGTGATTTTTTTGAAAAAAACGACTACTTCTTCGCGATCTTCGCTACACCCGGGATCCTTTGCCTTTTGCTGGGGGTCAACCAGGGATTTAACTTTTTCTTTTGGATCGGATTGGGGATCACGCTTTACGGATTCACTTATTTTTTAGTGCATGACATTTTTATTCACCAGCGCTTCAAAATGTTCCGAAACACCGATTCTGTATACTTGAAAGCAATTCGCAGGGCCCATAAAATGCACCACAAGCATCTTGGGAAGCATCAGGGAGAATGTTTTGGCATGCTTTGGGTGCCATTGAGATATTTCAGAGAAGCTAAAAACGCAGCGGTCAAATGAATTTCCTCTATCTGCTCGTTGATTTGGGCGCTATCGCCGTTCCGCTGTTATTTTCCTTTCATCCTAAAATTCAGCTTTACAAAAGGTGGCACCTGCTTTGGCCTTCTATCTTGCTTTCATTGGTGCCATTTGTAATCTGGGATAGCTATTTTACCAAAATCGGCGTGTGGGGTTTTACTCCGAAATATTTGGTGGGCACATACTTATTTGGCCTTCCTATTGAAGAAATCCTCTTCTTCATTTGCATTCCCTACGCTTGTCTTTTCACTTATTATTGCTTCCGTATTTATTTCAAGACAGATTATCGTTTAAAAAACGAAAACCTGATCACAGCCATTTTCCTATGCTTCACTGCTGTGATGGGCGTAACATATTACGACCGTTATTACACATCATGGACTGCGGTAGGATTGGTCGCTTTCCTGCTATTTTTAAGATTTATCGTGAAAGCCAGGTGGCTGAGTCTTTTTTACTTCTCCCACATGTTTTTATTGGTCCCGTTTTTCATCGTTAATGGAATTCTAACCGGATCGGGGCTTGATGAGCCTGTTGTGTGGTATAACAATGCCGAAAACATTGGCGTAAGGATCTTTACAATTCCGTTCGAAGATATTTTTTACGGCATGTTAATGCTGCTGCTGAACACGTTTTTGTTTGAATATCTGCTGTCAAAATATCCGGTTCCTGAGAATAAAGACCTAGAAACGGTCTCCGTGGGTCAGTGAAACAAGCTTGTTTGTAAGGGCCGGAAATTTATCCAAAGTCCTCAATGCCAGATCAGTTGTGATTCTTTTCCCAAACAATCCCTGCAAATAATAACCCGCAGTTATCCTTCGGCCGAAGGCGTTGTCCCAGGCTTTTTTATAACGTGCCGCGACCGCTTCTTTTGTCTGTTTTTTCTGAAAATACCCGATTAATTCACCCGCAAGAATCTTGGATGCGCGCATGCCCATGCTCATGCCGTTCCCACAGAGCGGAGTGATAGACCCAGCTGCATCACCGAGCAGGAAAACGCCTTCGGTTTGCGTCTGCTTTTTGGAAAAATGCACATTGCTGATGACCAGCGGCTTAGGGTTAACAAATTCCGCACGGGTGAAATAATGTTTCAAAAAAGGATTCCTGTGAAGCACATTTGCCTCCATGGCCTGAATGTCCTTGCCATTTTCCAGCAAATTCCGGGACGTGGTCAGGTAACACAGGCAATGCCAATCCTGGTCCACCTTTGAAACGCCACAATAGCCGTCTTTGAAGTTGTGCAGCTCGATGCGATTGGGCGCAAGATCCGTTTTAATGTGATATTTTACACCGATGTAGTTGGTGTTTTCACTGCCATCACCGGGCGTTTCATGCGGCACTCCATGAGGCATTCCATGCGGCATTCCATGAGGCAAAAATTGAGGCGTGTATTTTCCGTAACTGCCGCACAGGATGTTTACATGGAAATTTCCGAGCGCTGATTTTACCTCAAAACCATCACGATCATTGTTTTGCAGTCCGTTAACCCGGCAATGTTCCAGAATATGAACGCCTTTTGCGGAAGCAATTTGTGACAGCGCGTGATCAAGGCTAAACCTGCTAATCCCAAACCCTCCCATTTGCAGGCTGTGTTCGAGCAAAAAACCTTTTTCTGAGCTAATTCCGAGCTTATTAATGATGGGCAAACAGAGCGATTCGAGATCCAAACCAAGACTTTTAATAAAATCCCAGCTTTCCATGGAAATGTATTCGCCACAGACTTTATGAAAAGGAAATTGATTTTTCTCAAACAAAATAACTGAAATACCGCGATCCGCAAGCTGAATAGCCAGGCAAAGGCCTGCTAACCCACCGCCAATGATGCCACAATCGTACGTTTTAGCCTGCGTTTCCATACACTATCACTTCATGCCTGAACGCCCATTTATTTCGAACCGAATATTTAACCGCTCCCGCTTTTTGCAAAATCGCTAACCACTCCACTTTCTTGAAACCCCTTAAAACAGACAATGGCGCATCGTTTTTGACCAGGTAGGACTTTGAAAACAACTGCGTGAGCCATTTAATGGAGTAGTAAGCCAAAGAATTCCGTTCCAGATCATTGATCACCAAAACCGACTTGTTATGCAGAGCAAACCTAACAAGCTCAACAAGTTGATCTTCCGCTAAATGATGGCAAAACAGGCATGCATGAATGACGTCGACCTGCTGCAAATGATTGAAAATGTGCCGGTAATCATCGCAAATGAGCTTCACCGATGCAGTTCCCAGGTTTTTTTCCGCATAAGCAATACAAACCGGCTTAATATCCACACCATATAAGTCGAGCTGATAGCCAGCATTTCTGTTCCATTGATCAATGCGTTTCAGCGTATCGCCGCCGCCGCAGCCGATGTCTACCAGAATGTATGGCTTTCCGGGCTTTATGACTTTTTTTAAAGCATCAAAAGAAATTTTATAACCGCCAAGCCAGTGATTAATGAAGTCAAGTTCTCTTAAATTTCGGAAAAGATCCAGGGGTGGAATCTCCTCTTGATCAAGCAGTTCCTTATCCTGGCTGCGAAATCTAAACATAGCGCAACTGCATTGTTTCAATGCTTAATCCCGGACCGAACGCAGCAGTAAAAATACGGTTTCCAGCATTCTCCGGTTTCGCTTTTTCCAGGACTTCCTTTAACACAAACAAAACGGTCGGGGACGACATGTTTCCATAATTTTTCAGCACATTATAGGTAGGCGCCAAATGACATTTGTCCAGTTCCAATGCGCTTGCAAAATCATCCACAATGCGTTTTCCGCCAGGATGCACCGCCCAATGTTTAAAACTTTCCGCCGCCAGCCCGATTTTTGCCATCATGGGTTTGATATTTTTCCGTATCAGATCCGGAACGTAGGAGGACAAATTCATAATAAAGCCTGTTTCTGACAACTGCCAGGCCATATCGGAATATCCATTATGCAGTATGAGCGAATTGAATGTATCAATTTGAACAGCATGAATATAATGCTTGTCAGGTTCAGCAGTTACCAAAACCGCTGCAGATCCATCTCCAAAAATCAGGTTTGAAAGCAGATAATCATCATTATACCGCTTCTGAAAATGGATGGTGCAAAGTTCTGTACAAACGATCAAAACTTTTGCGCCAGGTTGGCTTTTGCAGATCGCGTCCGCATTTTTCAGCGCAATGATAGCTGCATTACATCCCATAAAATTGACGCTGCTACGCTGTATGGCTGGATTAAGGTCCAATTCACGCATGAGCTCAACATCCAGGCCAGGTGCAAAAAGACCTGTGCAAGTGACGGTTATTAGATGGGTTAATGTGCTCTTTATTTGTTCAAAACCCTTAATTTTCTCTATCGCACTTTTAGAAAGTTTCGTAGCATGCCGCTGGTAAATTTGCATGCGTTCGGTCAGCGTCGGCTCGGGGAGCAATGTGGCCGTTTTGTTGAAGAATTCGTAGTCCTCTGGCGACTTATCAAAGTCTGAAATCACGGAATAACGGTTCTCAATGCCCGTCTTTCCTGCTACTATTTTAATCTTTCTCTTATTGGTCAGATCATCCGTCGATTTCAGGTAAAATGAAGTCAACGCTTCTTGCGAATAACAATGTTCGGGTACTGCTGTCTCAATAGCGGATATATAACTCAATGGAATTCTGTTAATTACAATTAAAACTATGAAACAACTGTTCATGCAAATGGCCGCAATCCAGTTCATCCGCATTGTATTTCTGAAATTTGCTTCGCCCCTATCCTTCCAGACCAGGTAAAACCAATAACCGAAATAGACGACGATCGGCAGGAAGAATACCTGGATAATGTAAAAAACCATTCCAAGGTCCTTCGATGTAAAATACAAATAATAAAATACATTGCACAGCAAAAACATCAGCGCAGTGAACAGAAACGTGCCTATGTAACCGAGCTTATAACTCAACGTCACAACGCCGTCTTTCAGATCCTGCTTATGCTGGTAAACCTGCGTCAACGGATAGGCACCGGCAATCTGAAAGGAACAGCCCAAAAGCACATAAATGTGCGCTTCATTCAGCACAAACGCACTTCCGGAAACGCCCGCAATGGACATATAATAAGTAAAGGCCCCCTGAAAAATCACGACGGTCAGGAAGCCGATGATCGGATATTTCTTTAACCGGACCTGTCGCGAACTGTACGCACGTGATGCAGCAATGTAAAGCACCAGACACCCTGCGAACATTGTATTTACGAACAACAGCGCCAAAACGATCGCGGTAAAATCCAGAAATATTGTGAGATAAAACAGGCTTTTCGTTGGCATAGGTGGTTTTTCCAACCCGCCAATGCTGTCCTCATCCTTGTCCACATAACTATTGTAACCATTGCTGGCTGGATAAATCAGCAAATGAATGATCAAAAACGCGAAAAGCGCCTGATGATGTATAACCGTTTGTGCCTGGCTGTATGCAAACAGGAACAGGGGCAATAGAAAAAAGGAAAAGGGGATCCTGAGAAGTTTGATTGTATTGCCATCGATGCTCATGGCTCAATTTAAGAAGAAAATCGATGTACGAAAGTGTAAGTTTGATGCGATCATTTGGGTTATTTATAAATATCCTTTAAGTCCTTTTCAAACAACGTGTAAGGATCATTATAAAACTTCACAAAATCCGCAGCGCTGACCTGCTCAGGGAAGGGCGCGTAAAAATGCGTCGGACTTTTGCTGTCATTTCTCCAAACGAGCACGTAGGCGAGCTGCAATTTTTCCGCTTTCAATGTTTTCAGCAATGTTTCTGTCCACCAGGTGGGGTTAGGGATGCTTTCCAGGCCCGTTTCTGTAAATGCAGCCAACTTATCCGCCTTTTTGCCATAGTCTGATATGATTTTGAGTTTCTTCAAACCGGCTTCCAGATTATATTTTCCGTCGCGCCCAAAGTCCCCGTAATTGTCCATCCCAACCATATCCACCCACTCATTGCCGGGATATCTTTCCAGGAATTCGGCCTCCGTAGTAAATTTATTATCTGGGGAAAACGCATAAATAAAGTTGTGGACATTCAGGCTATCACGCAGATACGAAACGGTGAACCGCCAAACGTCGATAAAATCCTGCCGCGATGTGTGTCCTTTTCCCCACCAAAACCAATCACCGTCAAACTCATGATAAGGCCTGAAAATCATGGGTGCCAATGTACCATCCTTACCTTTCACCGAGTTGGCAAAATCCGCCAGCGTTTTCAGTATTTGCTTATATTTTTCATGATGCGAGCCGCCCGGCTTAATCAGTGCCATGGAAGCTTTTGAAACAGAATCATTCCAATAAAATCCCCCACCCGAAGCTGGGTTGGAAAAATGCCAGGCCACCGTCGTTACCCCGCCCCGATCGTAAGTCGCGACCACATTCTTTCGCAGAGCCTCTTTTGTCTTTGCAATGACATCATCCGGGCGTTCAGACAATCCGCTGAAATCGATGCCTATCACCGCCGGATGTGAGCCTGTTACCGTTTTCACATCCGAGCGTTCCTCATCCCCTGACCAGCCATGCCCGTATTCCGTCGCATGCTGATGCCCGAACAAAATATTGGTTTCGGACAGCTTAGCCAGGTTTCGATAAAGCGCCTGTGTTTCCTTTGTTGCTTTCGTATCAATCTGAGCAAATGACAACTGCCTGTGACACAGCAACAATGCGGTAAAAAGAAGAAATTTTCTCATGAGCTGGGAAGTGAGGTTGCTATCAAGATAAAAAACTCCGGAAATACATTACTTAAAAGAACCGTTTACTCAAAGTCTACGCATAAACTGAATTATATACAAAATATTGGTTTGTATATTGAATATAATTCTGAATTATTATACCTTCACAGAATTATGAACGGAACGGAAATTATTCTCGATAAAACAGATCTTGGCATCCTCCGCCTCATGCAGGGCAATGCCCGTATCACCAATGCGGATATTGCACGTGAGCTTGAAATGGCTCCATCTGCGGTGCTTGAAAGGGTCAAGAAGCTGGAACAGAAGCAAGTAATATTGCAATATACGGCCAGGATTAATCCGGTGGCTGTAAATCAAAAACTGCTGGCATTTATTTCCATGAAATCCTCTGAAGGAATGGGCTCCAATAATACGGCGAAGGAGCTTGCGAAGATCCCGGAAGTGCAGGAAGTCCATCACATTGCAGGTGAAGATTGCTATCTGGTGAAAGTGAGGACAGCGGATTCCGCGTCATTGATGAATTTAATGCGTAACACTTTCAGTCATATCCCCAATATACTTTCCACCAGGACAACCATTGTTTTGGAGACAGTTAAAGAAGAACAACAATTAGTCATACCTGAAAAATAAAAGATCATGCAAGCACAAAGTAAAGCACCGTCCACCCTGTTGGTTGTATTGGCTTTTGCCACCGTTTACATTGTATGGGGATCCACCTATTTCTTTATTCAACGTGCGCTGGAAGGGTTTCCGCCCTTTTTCTTAGGTGCTTTTCGCTTCATCACGGCAGGGGTGATTATGCTGATATGGAGTCTTTTCCAGGGAGAAAATGTCTTTTCCGCGAAAGCAATCAAGCCGGCGATCATTACCGGGCTTTTACTGTTATTCGTCGGAAACGGCATTGTAATCTGGGTTGAACAATTCCTGCCTAGTGCAATGGTTGCGATCATGATTTCTTCATCTCCCCTTTGGTTTATTTTATTGGATAAGCCAAAATGGTCGGAAAACCTGAGCAACAAATCTACAATTGTTGGTCTGCTGATCGGGTTCGCAGGTGTTGTGCTTTTGTTCAGTGAAAAAATAATGGTTTCCATGTCTTCCTTAAACAGCTCCCGCGACCTGTTTGCCATGGCGCTTGTGGTTTTTGGCTCTATGGCTTGGGCAGGCGGTTCTTTGTATTCCAAATATAAATCCGGTACGAACTCAGCGACTGTCAACTCAACCTGGCAAATGCTCGCAGCGGGCATTGCCTTTCTTCCCGGAAGCATTATTTCCGGCGAGCTTACCAGCATTGATCTCGCAGCGATTCCATTGGATGCCTGGCTTGCAACGACTTATCTTATCATTTTCGGGTCAATAGCCGGTTTTGGTGCTTACGTGTGGCTTTTAAAGGTGCAGCCGGCCACCAAGGTTAGCACTTATGCATATGTAAATCCCGTTGTCGCAGTTCTGTTAGGCATATTTTTCGCCAAGGAATCTATTTCCATACTGCAAATAGTAGGACTCGTAATCATCCTGGGGAGTGTTCTTTTAATCAACCTGCACAAATATCGCAAACCGAAAGAAGTTGTTTCCGCTTATTAGATCGGTTTTCGTTCCATGCCTCCGGCATTTGGGACCACCTTAGCCGGGCGATTTCGCTACCGATATGTTATGCCTCTGGCATTCGGCTTCCTACATGAGCTGGACAATTTTGCTACCGATATTTATGCCTCCGGCCTCCGGCACTTTGCGAGGGCATAGAAAAGTGCCGGAGGCACGAAATATCGGTAGCAAGATAAATTTAGAGGAATCACAAAATCCCGTAGGGATGTAACTGCATCCGACAGCCCAATTAACAAAAGCTTGCATCGGTGATCTGCTCGACCTCCGAAATGTCCGTGTTTCCTCTGATCATGTTATAAATTTGCTCGAAATCAATGAGCTGTGATGCTTCAAAAGCAATTACCCCGACGAACTCCCGGCCCTTGCTGATGAAATTAAGGTGTTTGATCTTCGCACCTTTGACCGATTCTACGATAGACGTGATCTTGTGGAGACTTACAGCGTTTCTGTAAATGATTCTCAGAAAAAAGATTTTGCTCATGTTGATGTTTAAGCTTGCACGGTCAATGCGTTAGTTCAAAATGGAAGCGTGACTGATTTTTTTGTGTAACACGATCGGAATTGTAAATGCCAGCAATGGCCTGAACAATGTGATCGATCTCGTCAAATGTGTTGAACTTGCTGAATGAAAAACGGACATTTTCTTTGTCCTTTTGACAGGGAAGTGCGGTGATCACATGCGAACTGCCCTGGCTCGAACAGGCACTTCCGCCCGAAACCGCAATCCCCAGATTATCAAGGCTTTTAACCAGACTTCCGACAGCCAGGCAAGGAAACGAAACATTGAGAATGTTTACCAGACTATTTTCGAGCGAATGACTTTCACCATTATAGCAAATGCTATGCACGCCGCTGATCGCCAGTTTGGAAACCATATATTGCTTCAATTTCGAAATCTTACTATGGTTTGCATCCAGGTCGCGGTAAGCCACTTCCAGCGCTTTTGCTAATCCTACAATGCCAGTCACATTCTCAGTACCGCCCCGCTGGCCCTTTTCCTGGCCACCGCCGAATATTTGTGCTTCAATGCGGTGCTTTTTGTTGATGTAGATGAAACCTGTGCCCTTAGGCCCATGAAATTTGTGCGCGGAACCCACCAGAAAATCGATTGGCGTTTGGCTCAGGTCGAACCATTGCTTACCGATGGTCTGTGTGGTGTCCGTGAAAAAAATAGAATTATAACGTTGAGCAAGTTTACTGATCGCCTGGATATCTGTAAGATTTCCAATTTCATTATTGCCATGCATCAGGCTGATCAAAGTCCTTGGATTGGCTCTTAGAAGATTTTCAAGATGGTAAAGGTCAACATTGCCGCGCTCGTCCAGCTTCACAAAGCTGGTTTCAATATCGCCTGACTTTTCGTGCTGCAAAATAGTCTGCAATACAGCCTTATGCTCAATTTTGCTCGTCACAACATGGTTTATATCATAAGCCCGGATCACTCCCGAAATCGCCAGGTTGATCGCCTCGGTTGCGCCGGAAGTGAAATAAATCTCATCCGGAGATGCATTTAAAACCTTTGCAACGGTTTTGCGCGCACCATCAATCGCATCCTTCACCTTTCTTCCGGCCCAATGGGTTGAGGAAGGGTTACCGAAGCTTGCGGTAAAAAATGGGAGGATAGCTTCAATCACTTCCGGATCCAGTGCAGTTGTGGCGGCATTATCGCAGTAAATTTCCATTTTGATCTAAGTTTATTTGACTATTTCAGTTTGTCGATTCCGAAATGCCGCACGCTCCCAAGTAACTATTAACGCTTTCGCCAGTTGCGAAATCGACATAGACATTCATGGATAAGCTTGTGGCTTTCCTGTTAATTCACCATTACTCTGTTTACTCCGGTGGTTGGATTCTCAGATTTATCATTAGAATTAGGTTGGGGCACCTTAAAAAGTCATAGGTTGCCAGAAGATCATAGAGCCTAACCTCTCCCTTCCTTCTTTATAAATCTACTAATTCGATAGACAAAGATTGAATAAAGATTTTAAGAATGCAAGAAAGGGCTGGTAAAAAATATTTGGGAGGGAAAAAAATGCAAAAAAAAGGCCCCGAAGGGCTTTTTTAATTTGTATCAGATTACTTCGTCTCAGGATAGCCCTTTTGGAGGAGCATAGACATTTCGCTTACTGTGATAATGTAGGTAGCTTCTTTGGCCAGATTCGTGAATTCGTTTGGGTCTTTCTGGTGGTCGTAAAGCTCTACGCCAGCTTTTCCCCCGTCCCATTCGGTGTAGCGGAAGCGTTCTGTTCGCACACTGCGCCCAAAAATCTGGTTGCGGCGCACTTGCGTGTAAGCGGCTTTATCCCAGATAGCATCCGGGTTTTTAAGTAATGTTGTAAGGCTTTTGCCACCTAATTTTTGTGTAGGAGTCAATCCGCATAGCTCAGCCAATGTCGGGTAAATGTCCAGCAACTCTACGGTCCTGCCGGAGGACTGGCCTTTTGTACCGCCCGGAACTGAAACGATCAATGGAACGCGTGCTGAGTTTTCAAACAAACTTTGCTTCATCCATTGCCCGTGCTGCCCAACATTATATCCATGGTCACTCCACAAAACGATGACTGTTTTATCGGTCAATTTCAGTCTGTCGAGTTCGTCCAGCACGCGTCCTACTTGTGCATCCATGAATGTGATGGTCGCGTAATAAGCTCTTAATGCTTCTTTTCTTTCCGCAACCGATAATCCCCAATGCGATGGTTTTGTGAAAATTGCAGCCTCAGGAATGTCGTCCAGGTCATTTTCAACTTCCTTAGGTAGCGGAATTGTGGCCAGCGGATATTGGTCAAAATACTTTTTCGGAGCTACATAAGGCGAGTGCGGACGATAAAACCCTACGGCCAGAAAGAACGGCTCATTTTTCTTTTCCTTTAACAATTTGATTGCCTCGCTTGCCACCATGCCGTCGGTTTGCTCCCCGTCTGTTCCCTCACTGGCATGCCAGGCCAGTGCGCTGCCCAGACCTCGATCCGGCGTCAGATTTTTAACGAGTGATTCTTCTGTCTTGTCGCGGCCTTTCGGATTTACCTTATTGTCCCACGAAATCGGGTCATCGAGTCCGTCGGTCCCGATCTGGCCCGGAACGCCGTAATGATAAATTTTACCCACGCGGGCGCTGTAATATTTGTTGTTTTTAAACAACTGAGGCAATGTAACCACATCCGGCAAAATCTTGCGAAAGTGTGTTTGCAGCTCGTAGATTTTGGTGACGTCAGGCCTTTGCCCGGTCAGCAGGGATGAGCGGCTCGGGCTGCAAAGCGGGAATTGCGTATAAGCCCTGTCAAACTTCACGCCCCGTTTGGCAAGGCGATCGATATTGGGCGTTTTTACATATTTATTACCATAGCACCCCAAATCCGTATTGAGGTCATCAACTGCAATGAAAAGCACATTCAACTTCTTTTTAGCATTGCCGTTTTCCTCCCCCGCAGCATAACCTTTATGGACATGAAACCCGGAAATTGAGCAAAACAGAAATGCGGAAAATAAGTATCGTTGTATCATCATCAGTTGAGAGATTTATTCTTTGCCTTCCTTCACGGTCGGGGCGTCTTTTGTATTGATAGCAGGCAATGATTTTGCCAGTTTGATTTTTTCGGACAAATATTTTTCGTCTTTGGCCACGTTTTTGAATTCCTGTGGATCATTTTCGTGGTCATACAATTCCTCAGAACCATCATTGTAACGTATGTAACGCCACTTTTCAGAGCGTACCGCATGGTTTCCAAAACCATGGGTTGTGACCGAAGGATGTTCCCAAGTAGCCGAAGGATTTTTTAAAAGTGGTACAATGCTGTTTCCTTCCAGCTCCTTTTTGGCGGGCAAATTACACAATTCCGCCAGAGTTGGGTAAATATCCAGCAGATTCACAGTCCTTTCAGAAACCGAATTCTCTTTCGAAAGACCGGGTGCATACACAAGAAACGGAACGCGTGAAGCTTCTTCCCAAAGCGCAAACTTACGCCAATGTTCCTTTTCGCCCAGATGCCAGCCATGATCACCAAAGAAAACAATGATCGTATTTTTGGCATATTCGCTATTTTCCAAAGCATCCAGCAACCGTCCGATCTGGACATCGGCAAAAGTAATGCTCGCCAGATAACCCTGTACAGCTTTCTCCCACTGCTTGTTATCGACGATGAACTTATGGTCGCCCTTCGGTTTGGCAATCTTCACACCTGCGTCTGGCACGTCGGAGAGATCATTCGCAACCACTTTTGGCAGCTTAATGGATGATAGCGGATACAGATCATAATATTTCTGAGGCACATACCACGGTAAATGCGGGCGCGTCAAGCCGATCGCCAGGAAAAAAGGCTTATCGTGTTTTTGATTAAAATATTCAATGCCCTGATTGACCACTTTGAAGTCACCCATATCTTCATCCTTCACATCCACCGGGCTCCAATCGAAATGTGCAAAACCATTGACGGGCGCTTTCGGCGGCTCTGGTGATTTGGGCACATCGAAATATACAGGCCACGAAGCGTCATCATTAAAAGCATTGTGAAAGATCTTCCCAGCTCCCTTAACATCATAACCATTGGCAGTAAAATACTGCGGCAATGTAACGGCATCTTTCAAAACCGGGCGCCAGGGCTGGTTGTTATGGTAAACTCCCGAAGTGGAAGGACGCACGCCCGTCAACAAGCTCGCCCGCGATGGATTACAAGCCGGCGCAGCACAGTAAGCCCGTTTGAAAACCACGCCTTTCCTAGCAAGCTTATCTATATTAGGCGTCTTAATCCCCTCGTAACCGCCAAACGGACCCACCCAATCGTTCATATCGTCCACCGCGACGAAGAGGACATTGTATTTGGGTTTGGTTTGGGCAAAAGCGTTATCAAACAGCGCCGAAACAAGCGCTAACCCAGTGAAAAATGTGTATTTGATTTTCATAAATATCTGACGAATGTTTTTATCAATCCCCTTTCTCCGCAAATGTTGGGTCCGGCTCCAAGCTAGGCAACACAACCTTCGCAACGCCCGGGTCACCGAATTTCCAGGCTGGAAGTTTCGCAAGTTCAGCCTGGAATATCTTCCGCGCACGTTCACCTTCCGTATCTGATTTTCCTTCCCCGATCGGGCTTTTTTCTTCAATGTCCTTTTTCAGATCGTAGAATCTCCCGTCCGAATAAAGCTTATAGTGATGATTTCGGAAGAAGCGTGCGGAATTTTTGTTGGCACCTTCGCTGTGGATCGGCTGATAATGTGAAAAAATCCATTCTCTTTCCTTAAACGGCTTTTTGGTGAGCAAAGGCAGGATACTAACTCCGCCATTCGCATCCCAGCTTTTGGGGATTTCATGCTGGATCGCTTCTGCTATCGTTGGCATAACATCTGTAAAATCGAACAAATGATTGAGCTCGTGCTGGCTGTATTTGAATTTAGCCCAGTTTACAATCAGCGGAACATGATGTCCTCTGTCTAATGTAAGCCCTTTACCGCCAGGCAGTTTGCTCCCATCTCGTAGCGGTGTCACAATAGCCCTTCCCGTGCCGTTATCGCCTGTAAAAATGATGATCGTGTTGTCATAAATGTTCAGGTCTTTTAATTTCTGAATGATTTTTCCAACATTTTTATCACTGTAAGACACCATATCACGGAAATTGAGCGTGTCTTTTTTATGGCGTCCGGCCACGTCGCTTTTCCAGCTTTTGCTGTCGGGAGTTGGCAGGAACGGATCATGCACCAATGCCATCGGGTAATAAGCCAGGAACTTCTTATCCTTATTTTTTTCGCTAAAATCGAGCATATAATTCACAAAAATATCCGGCCCATAGTCATCATCGGTTGTTTTGAGGATTTCTCCGTCCTTATCGATCAGTGCTTTTGCGTAGCGCTCTCCTTCTCGCCTTGGCTTGCTCAGCTGCCACAAACAATATTGATCAAAGCCAAAATGTTTCGGCAATTTCTGGTTCGCGCCAAGCTGCCATTTACCAGCTATCGCCGTTGTATAACCCGCTTCTTTTGCCAGATGCGCAAATGTTTTCTGATCCTGGTTCAGGTGACCAAACTGTGAATAATTCTTGTAATTATACTTGCCGGTCATGATCTGCACACGAGATGGCGTGCAGAGCGGTTGCGAAAATGCGTAATTGAATTTCAATCCTTCTTTTGCCAGCTGATCGATGTTCGGAGTCTTGTAAGTGCTTCCATAAGCGCCGATACACTCTTTTCCCATATCATCCGCCATGATGAGGATAATGTTAGGTGTATTTTTTTGGGCAAAAACATTCGGAATGAACGCCAGGGCCATTAGCAAAAGCACGAAGTAACGGCTGGTTTTATTTGTTTTCAGATTCATTTTTCAGTTGAAATTATTTACCGGAAACGGCTTGTTTTTTTGCTTTGTCATAATCGTAAAACCATTTGAATGTCTTGTCATATTCCTCTGCTCCTACCCGCTTGTACCATTCTTCATATTGAACAACGAGCTTTTTAGCGATTTCCGGCTGCTTGTCAAACAGGTCATTCAGCTCCGTTCTATCCTTTTCGACATCATATAATTGCCATTTTTCGGTCTTTTCGGCTACAAGCTTCCATTTCCCGTCGCGTATGGCGCGGTTGCCTTCGTGCTCCCAGAAAATCGGGCTTTTACGATTGATTGATTTTCCCCCGAATGCAGGTTTCAAACTCGTTCCTTCCAATGGCTGGATCGCCTGTCCTGCAAAAGTTGTCGGATATTTTGCGCCGCCGAGGTCCACGAGCGTTGCCATAATGTCGATAATGTGCGCAGGTTGTTTTTCAAATTTGCCATTTCGGGATGCAAGAATGCCATTTGGCCACGAAATGATGCCCGGAGAAGAAATTCCTCCTTCATGCGTGTGATGTTTATATGCCCAGAACGGCGTGCAAGCCGCTTCCGCCCAGCCCTGACCCAGAAACACGGTCGATTGCGCGTTGCCTGGCTTATCGCCTTCGTATCTTCCTTCCATGCCCGGCTCGGCGTTCCCACCATTATCAGAAACGAAAAGAATCACCGTATCATCAAAAACACCTCTTTTTTTCAAACCTTCAACCAGGTCGCCAATGCTTTTGTCCAAACGGTAAATAACGGCGGCATAAATAGCCATCATATCATCATATCGCTTTTTCTCCTGCTCGCTCAGGCTTTCCCATTTCGGGATATTCGGATTAGCCGGCGGCAATTTCCAGGAAGGATCGATCAATCCAAGTTTGAGCTGTTTGGCATAGCGTTGCTCCCTTATTTTTTCCCAGCCCTGGAGATATTTTCCCCTGAATTTCGCAATGTCTTCTTCCGGCGCTTGCAATGGGAAATGAGGCGCATTGTGAGCAAGGTAAAGCATAAATGGCTTCTTTTCGGCTGCCGCTTCATCAATAAAACGCAGGCCAAAATCCGTCCACAAATCCGTTGAGTACCAGTTCTTCGGCAGCTTATCCGAGTCGTTTTCCAGCGCTTCGCCGTTCAAAAAAACTTTTGCGTTTTTGCCGTCACCATAATAAAAGCCGCCCGCAGGTGCATTCAGCGACCGGTCAAAACCCCGCTTCCACGGAACTGTTCCGGCTGCCTGGCCCACATGCCATTTGCCTGTCATCGCCGTAAAGTAACCCGCCGTCTTCATCACTTCTGCGATGGTCACGCTGGTCTCATTCAAATGTCCGCGGTAAGCTGGATGATCTGCGCCTTTGTCATCCATCATGTGCCCAATGCCTGCCTGATGACTGTAAACGCCGGTTAGCAATGCCGCGCGCGTCGGGCAGCAGCGGGCCGTGTTGTAGAAATTGGTCAGCCTTACTCCGTTCTGTGCCAGTTTATCCAGGTTTGGAGTAGGAATTTCACTTCCATAACAACCCAGATCAGCATAACCCAGGTCATCAGCGAGGATGACGATGACATTTGGTTTTTTCTGGGCGAAGGAAATGTGGGTGGCGAGAAGCGCAACGAACAATAACTTTATTTTCATAAACATTTAATTATATGTGATCGTAACCTTTTTCAATTTGCCTGTAAACGTGAATGGTGCATTGTACAGATCCGAAACTGCGTATTTCTGATCCCTTCCTACATCTGTCCCGTCCAGATTGCGTGGCCCCTGAATGGGAGCTTGCGTGGCTGTGAAACTCCTTTCGCCTATTTTTTCATCATTCAAATAAACCGTTTCCTTCCCTACTGACTTTCCTGCCTCGGCTGGCCCGGAATGTTCGTACACGAGCTTGAAATTCACTTTTCCTTTTGGAATAACACTGGATGAACTCGCATTGAAAACGTCCTTTGGCGTCTTATGTGCGTAGTGGAATTTCCCGTCCTTCAAAAACAAACTGATCCCACTTTTATCACCGCCTACTGCAAACAAAACGCCCTCTTCTTTGCCGGTAATAATCTCTGCCTCAGCATTAACCGTAAAAGAACGACCGTCATAAAGCGGGCTGCTCACACCAACCAGATTATCCACACCGGGAAACAATGTTACCACCGGCATTTTGCCGAAAACCGTCCTTCCGGCAGGCATATCATGCGCTGAAAAATCCTTGATCGGATAGACATTGTATTTTTTTGCTTCCTGATCAAAAACGCCTTGCAATTCTTTGAGCTTGTCGGGAAATTTCGCTGCAAGGTTTACATTCTCGTTAAAATCCTCATTCAGGTTATAAAGCTCCCAAACCTCTTTGCTGAAATCCACCTTCTTACCGCTCGGATCAGCAGCATTGCCAATATTGATGCCCTCTTTCGACTCGTGTAAAACCCCCGCTTTCCAGCCATCCTTGTAAATGGAGCGGCTTCCGGCAATTTCATAATACTGGATCGTGTGCTTGGATGGTGCTTTTGCATTGTCTACAGTGTAAGCCAGACTCGTCCCCTCGAATGGTTCCTGTTTGTATCCATTGATGATCTTAGGCGATTCTCCCTTCACAATTTCAAGTGTAGTAGGCAGTATATCAATCACATGACCGTACTGGTGCCGGATTCCGCCTTTGTCCTTAATGCCTTTTGGATAATACAACACCATCGGATTACGCGTGCCGCCTTCTGTGTTGGCATCTGCTTTCCAGTAGCGGAAAGGCGTATTGGCGGCCGCTGCCCAGCCGATCGGATAATCTGTGCTGGACTCGTCCGTTCCGATGAGGTCGCTTGCATTCAGGATCGCATCAATGCGTTGCTCGCCTTGCAGGCGGTTGATCTGCGGGTTAATGGTGCCATGCTGTGTGCCGCCTTTACTTGCACCATTATCGCCAAGGATGACGGCGATAACCGTGTTATCCAACTGATCGATTTGTTCCAGATAATCAACAATTCTGCCGATTTCATAATCGGTGTAAGAATAAAAGGCCGCATACACTTCCATGAAATGAGCGTAGGCTTTTTTCTCTTTTTCTGTTAATGTTGCCCATTCCTTTACGCCTGGATTTCTTTCCGGCAGAATGGCATTTTGGGGAATAATTCCTAATTTTTTCTGTTTTTCGATCACCACTTCGCGGTAATTATCCCAGCCCAGATCGAATTTCCCCTTGTATTTATCAATCCATTCTTTCGAAACCTGATGCGGTGAATGCGTGGCGCCAGTAGCCAGATACAGGAAAAAAGGCTTTTCTGCATCGACAGATTTTTGATTAGCAATGTATTTGATCGCCTTATCGGCCAGCAGTTCATTCAAATGTTTTGTGTTGGGTTCAATGTCAATCTTGGTCACATCTTCCCAAAGCTCGGGATGCCATTGGTCTGTGGCGCCGGGCAAAAATCCGTAGTAATGGTCAAATCCCCTGCCGGTTGGCCAACGATTAAACGGGCCCGCCTGAGAATTTTCAGTGACCGGTGTCAGATGCCATTTTCCTAACGCAAATGTACTGTAACCATTTTCGCGAAGCACTTCTGCCGCCGTTGCTTTTTCGAAAGGAATGTAAGTGTCATAACCCGGGAAATCGATCGCGGCAGGTGTAAGCAGACCCACGTGCGTAGAATGGTGATTTCTTCCGGTCAATAATGCTGCTCTTGTTGGCGAGCAGATTGCCGTGGTGTGAAAATTGGTAAACCTTAAACCTTGATTCGCAAGCTTTTCAATGTTGGGTGTCTCTACCAGCCCGCCAAAAGCAGTTGTCGCACCGAAACCAGCATCGTCGATCAGGATCCAGACGACATTAGGGGCTCCTTTCGGGGCTTTTTTGTTATACTCAATTTTATAAGGTGTCGATTCCAGCAGCGTTTTGCCTTGCTTGCCATTCCACGGTTGCTGTGGACTATTTTGGGCAAGAGCCTGAGTGAAAGGCAAAAGGCCGGTTATAACCGACGCGGTAATTTTTAAAAATGTTTTCATAAAATCGCTTTGGAAAAAATTATTTACCCGTTGCAGAGGGTACATATTCAGGGTTTAGTTTTGTGGGGACGGGAGCGTTGGTTTTTACCTTCCAGGCTTCCAGCCTGTCTTTCAACTCCTTGGTTTTAGCCGGATTAGTCTTCGAAAGATCTTTTGTTTCGCCAATGTCTTCCCTAATGTTGTAAAGCTCAATACGGCCGTCTTCGTAAAACTGATGCAATTTGAAATCCCCTGAGCGAATGGTGCTGGTGGGCCGCGTGCGGAATGCATCCTTGTTTCTTTTATCTCCTTTATAAGCTTCCAAATACGCCGGGAAATGCCAGAAGATATCGCGGTCTGGTGTTGTTTTTTGAAGTAATACCGGCGCAAAGCTCTGCCCGTCAAACTCCGGGTTAAGCGGCTTTTTAATGTTGGCAATTTCCAGTAATGTGGGATAAAAGTCAATGCCGATCACTGGCTTATCCGTCGTGGCGCCCGCCTTTGTTTTGCCTGGCCATTTCACGATGAGCGGAACGCGAACTCCACCTTCATATAACATTCCTTTGGAACCTCTTAACGGATGCTGCGCTGTAACTGCTCCCATGCCGCCATTGTCCGAGAAGAAAACCACCAGTGTATTTTCGTCAAGATCCAGTTTTTCGAGTGTTTCCAAAACTCTTCCAATGCCCTGGTCGGCGCTTTCGATCATGGCAGCGTAAATCGGGTTGTTGTGATTTTCATCTCCTTTTTTTGCCTTGTATTTGGCTATAATTTCCTTTTTGGCCTCAATGGGCGTGTGCACAGCGAAGTACGACAGATAAAGAAAAAATGGCTTCTGCCTGTTGGTATCCAGAAATTTGACGGCCTCATCCGTCAGGCGATCGGTTAGATATTCTCCCTCCGGCCCGGACGTAATGCCCTCGTGAGGGGATGCTTTACCTTCTTTGTTGTAAGGATAAAAGTAGGAACTGGTGCCGCCTGTGCCGCCTATCACATGATCGAAACCCTGCGCGTATGCGTCAGCACCCTTGTTTTTTCCGCCGAGCTGCCATTTTCCAATTAGCCCTGTGCTATAACCCGCATTTTTGAACTCCTCGGCAATGGTTACAAAAGACGGGTTCAAAACGGTGTTGTTTTCAACCGGAATGAGCTTACGATCAACAGATTCTCCACGATCCGCATTGCCGACGGTGTAGATGCCGTGCCGCGGTGTATATTTTCCCGTCATCAGCGACGCACGGCTTGGCGCGCAGTTTGGCCCAACTGAATATGCCTGGGTAAAACGCAGCCCTTCTTTCCCTAGTTTATCAATGTTCGGCGTTTCGTAAAATTTGCTCCCCGCCAAACCCAAATCTGTCCAACCCCAGTCATCCACGAGAATGAAGAGGACGTTGGGCTTTTTTTCAGTGGTTTGGGAGAAAGTGGTTAATGTGCTTGCGATCAAAGCGATAGTGAAGATGATAGCGCTTTTTTTCATTGGGTTTGGTTAAATAGTTAAGGATGATAGTATTATCGGATCGGAAGTATCTTTGGTGGATGTCCCTTCGACTCCGCTCAGGGTGACAAGGCGTTGTGCTTGTCACCCTGAGCGGTCCGGGCCGCCTGGCGGTCGAAGGGACGAGCAGCCAAGCTACTCCCATCCCGGATTCTGCACCAACTTAGGATTCAAATCAATCTCCCTTTGCGGTATCGGGTGCAGGTAATGTTTTTCGGCAGCATTTGTTTTACCGGCGGCGTGCAAAGCTGTGATCATTCTTTTGGTCCTTACCAGGTCGAACCAGCGCTGGAATTCAAACATCAGTTCCAGGCGCCTTTCCAGGTAAACCGCTTCGCGGAATGTGTCCTTGGTGAGGCCTGCCAAAGCTGTCAAACCAGCGCGCATCCGTACTTTGTTGATGGAGGCATAGGCTTCGGCTGTCGGGCCGCCTGCTTCGTTTACTGCTTCCGCATGGATCAGAAGGATTTCGGCAAAACGGATGACCGGAATGTTTTTGGCTGATTCTGTGGGATTTCCGATTTGGGCCGGATCAAAATATTTGAAAAAACGTGGGGGAAATGTAATTTCCTTGCTGGTGGTCGGACTAACAAGTGATGTGAAAAAGGTCACGTCACGCCGCTTGTCCGTTGCGCTGTAAAGGTCATAGGCGCTCGCATGAGGCTCGTCTGTGCCCGCAGATGCAACGCCCGGAATGCCCACCGGCGTTGCGGAAGACGCCAGGCGGTTGCCCTGCCCGTTTACATTGGATTTGCATTGAACCGAGAAAATATGTTCTTTCCCATTTTTTGTAGCAACATTGAAAACATCCGCAAAATTTTCGAAAAGATCATAACCATAAGGGCCATTGATCACTTCAAGACTTTTCGCAGCTGCCTTCGCCCACTCCTGCCGTGTAAGGTAAACCTTTGCCAGAATTGACTTTGCTGCCCCACCTGTCGCCCGGCCAGCGTCACCGCCCGAAAATGAAGCGGGCAATGCTTCTGCATCGGTCAAGTCTTTGATAATCTGCTGATAAACTTCTTCTTTTGGTGTCCTGGAAACCTGAATTCCCTCCTTATCCAATGAGTTGGTTTCTGTCAGAATCAAGGGAACATCGCCCCACAATCTAACCAGATTAAAATACAGCAAGCCACGCAGAAACTTGGTTTCATTCACGAGCCTGGTGCGCAATGTGGCATCCATTTCGATCTGCGGAATCCGCTCAATGGCAATGTTGGCCCTGTTAATGGCCACGTAACTTTCTCGCCAGAGCTCGTCTACACGGTCATTCGTTGTGGAATGTGACAATACAGAAATTGACCGCACATCCGCATTCGTAACCCGTAAACCGGCAATGGCATCGTCGGACATGATCTCAAACGCCAGGTGGAAAAGGCGGTTATACATCGTCAGACCGCCATTGTTCAACGCCGCATTATACACACTTGTCACAGCCGAAAGTGCATCGCTTTCGGTTTTGTAAAATTGTTCCGTGGTGATCAGTGAGGCCGGGTTTTCGTTCAGGTCCGTGCAGGAGGTGAGAGCAAAAACGCTTAAAAATATATAAAGTATCTTTTTCATTATGATGATCTTAGAATTGATCTAAAACATTTATCTTACTTAGAATGAAATGCTTAAACCCGCGAGAAACGATTTAGAAGAGGGATAAATGCTGTAATCGATGCCCTGGTTGAGCGTGCTTTGCTCATTGCGGCTCACCTCGGGATCAAAGCCAGTATATTTTGTCCACGTGAATACATTAGCCGCCGAAACATAAACTTTGATCTGGTTCGAATGAATCTTTGCCGCAATGTTTTTAGGTAGATTATAACCCAGCGTAATGTTTTTAAGCCTTAAAAACGATCCGTCCTCCACATATCTGCTGGTGTTCACAGGGGCAGGATCTTCAAAAGCGCGTTGCACATCATTGGTCGGATTGGTCGGTGTCCAGCGCTCGTAAGCGGTTACCGAAGCATTTTGCTGACCGGTTAGCAGTTCCAGTTGCTGCTTATTCTGGTTAAAAACCTTATTGCCGTAAGTCCCCTGAAAAAAGATGCTCAGATCGAAATTCAGGTAAGACAATGTGTTGGTGATCCCACCTTGGAACTTGGGTTGTGCATTGCCGATAAATGTGCGGTCGTCAGCCTGCGTAATTTTGCCGTCGCCGTTAATATCAATGTAACGACGGTCACCTGGCTTCGTCGTTGCCGGATTGATCGTTGGAAGATTTGCAATATCGTCACCCGTCTGGAATAATCCGTTGGTTTGGTAACCATAAAATGTGCCCAGTGGCTGCCCGACCTGCGCAATGTTGGCTCCGGAAATGATGTAATCGGCCCCATCTCCCAGCGTAAGCACTTTATTGCGGTTTACAGAGAAAACGAAGTTGGTATTCCAGGAAAACGGACCCGTCAGGTTTTCGGTGTTAATGCCCAGCTCAATCCCTTTATTCTCAACCGATCCATAGTTCTGTAAAGCCGTCGTCTGGCCCGAAGTGTAAGGAATCGGCACGTTCAGAAGCAAATTTGTGGTCTTTTTCAGATAAGCGTCGAAGACAAAGTTGATTCGGTTTTTGTAAAGAGACAGGTCGATTCCGGCGTCATATTGCGCTGTTGTTTCCCATCCAAGATCCGGGTTTGCAATTCTGTTGGGCGCAAAACCCACGTAAGTCTGGCCGCCAAAAAAGTAAGTGTTTGAGCCTAATGTTGCCAATGAAAGATACTGGCCAATTTCCTGGTTACCCGTCACCCCGGCGCTGAGACGCACTTTCAGGTTGCTGATCGTCTTATATGAGGACAGAAAATCTTCCTTCGAAATGTTCCAGGCAAACGCTGCTGATGGGAAATAACCCCATTTTTTATCCTTACCAAAACGCGAAGAACCATCGGCGCGGCCACTTACTGTAAAAATGTACTTTTGGTCAATCGAATAGTTGATCCGGCCCAGGTAGGAGTTTAAAGCCCAGGCAGAAGATCCCGATTCGGGCTGCGTGTAGACCGAGCCGCTGGCCAGATCATTATAACTTAGCTGATCCGTAATAAAAGCCTGTGAGCCTGCAATCGCACTTTCTGTTTCAAAAGCCTGCTGCGTGTAACCCACAACGACATTCAGCGAATGTTTGTCGTTAATGGTTTTGGAATAGCTTAATGTGTTCTCATTCAACCAGGTTGACGCAAACTTGCTTCCTACGTAAGCCTTACCCGTTGGATTGGAATTAGCTCCCTGGTAAATATCTGATGGGATAAAGCGGTTTTGTTTGTTGTTAATGATGTCTGTCCCAAACGAAACCTTTGCAACCAGACCGTCAAAAAAGGCGTATTCACCATACGCATTACCCAAAAAGCGGTAAGTTTCGGTGTAATTGATTTCTTTTTCCAAAGTCGCGATCGGGTTTCCCAGGGGCGTTTCAAACTCACTTTGATAAGTGTATTTGCCACTCGCATCCCGGATGTTTACCGCTGGCGGCATCGCAAGTAATGCGTTGACAACGCCAGCATTCGCAACCTGCGCGCTAATTTTGCTTGCCGTCAAATTAACCCCTACTTTGAATTTCTCAGAAAAATCACGCTCCAGATTTACCCTTCCTGAATATCTCTCAAAGTCTGTATTTAATAAGACCCCCTTTTGCTTGAAGTAATTTCCGGATATGGCATAACGCGTTTTATCGTCACCGCCCGTCATCGAGATCTGATGGTTTTGAATAGATGCCGACCGGAATGCCGCATCCTGCCAATCAGTTCCTTCGCCCAGTCCATTAATCTGATCCTGAGTATAATATGGCGCTTTTCCAGAGTTGGCACGCGCTTCGTTTTTTAATATCGCCCAATCTTTTGCATTGGTCATGACATCGATTTTTTTCAACACCTGCTGCGTGCCATAATACGCATCGTATGTCAATGTATTCTGGCCCGCTTTCCCTTTTTTAGTCGTGATCAACACCACACCGTTTGCTCCGCGTGATCCATAAATGGCCGTCGCGGAAGCGTCTTTCAACACCTCAATGGACTCAATATCACTGGGATTAAGGCTCGCCAATGCGTTGATGCTCGGCCCGGCCGTAACACCCGCACTCGCATCACCGTTGCTGTTATAAACCGGAAAACCATCGATTACATAAAGCGGCTCGTTACCACCCGTAATCGAGTTTCCACCGCGGATACGGATACTCACAGCAGCGCCTGGCTGACCGGAAACCTGCGTAACCTGCACGCCCGCCGCAGCTCCCTGCAAAGCCCGATCGAAGGAACTAATAGGCTGTTTTAAAGCTAATTGTGGAACAGAAGAAACGGAACCGGTAATGTCGCCTTTCTTTTGTGTCCCATAACCAATCACCACCACTTCGTCCAGGACATTCGCCGTTTTCAGAATAATTTCAGCAGGCTCGTCTGACAATTCATAAATATCAATTTCCTGCTGCTGGTAGCCGGTAATGTTGATTTGTAAAGTAAAGGGAAAATCTTTGAGCGCCGCAATGCTGAATTTACCGTCCAGATCACTGCTGACATACTTTGAGGTGCCTTTAATAACAACTGTCGCTCCGGGAATTGTCTGCCCGGTTGCATCTTTTACTACTCCCGTGACGACTTCCTGAGCATATGCATTGAAAAACAGCCCCGAAAAGAACAGGGTAAGATAAATGTACTTCTTCATCATTAAAAACCAGGGTTATTTGAATTTTAGGGCGCAACAATCCTTCCGCATATGTATATACGCGGAAGGATATTATTTGAAACAGGCCTTGGCTACTTCACAGCCGCGAACCTTTCAATTTTCTGTTTTTCGTCTTGCAGGCGTTTTGGATCTGGTTTCAGATAACCGAATTGCTGTAAATCTTTCTGTGCGTTTTCAGCCACCCATAAGAGAAACTTCTTAGCCTCGGGATTTGAATTGTGCTTATCGATGGAAAGATGAATGTATTCGACCGGCACATTTTTTATCTTCTCATTTTCAACGCTAGCCAGCACCTGATCCAGGTTTTCGAGCGCTTTTTCTTCTTTTGAAACTCTGCCATTGCCGTCCAGGTCGACAGGGATCAGCGCGATTCCTTCCGTCGGCTTACGGGTTGTGAGGTCAAAGGCAAGTCCCGGAATTGTGTAAGTTACTCCTGTTTCATCTTTCAAAAGTGCCTTGATCAAGTGCTCATCGGCACCAGCAATGGTTTTGCCTTTGATATCCTTTTGCTCATAACCGAAGTATTTGGCAAATGTGATCGGCGCACCTGCTTTTTGCAAACGGGTATAAATGGTATATGGCGTGTTGAGCGACTTGTCCTTTTCTGCATAGATGTCGTGAAAGAAAATCTGTTTGTAAGTTTTCTCATTCAAACCCTTCTCTGCATATTCTTTGGCAAATGCTGATTTCGCATTGGCGATGGGAATTAAAGCGTAACGGGCAATGGAAATGTATTCACGCGTTTCCTTTACTTCTTTTTCCTGTTCATAAGCTTCAATGAGCAGGTCGTATTTCAGCGGATCAGTTACTGTTCTTGTTTCAATACGGATCTGCGCTTGTGGATTGGCAGCTTTGTATTCTCCGATCCATTTCTCCACCAAAGGATAGGCGAATCGCACGCCGGTAATAACAACTTCATTAGGATTTGCGGTTTGTGAAAAACCCGACTGACTGATTGCCAGGGACAAACCAGCTGCTACAAGTAATGTTTTGATACTTCTCATGATAATATAAGAGTGATGATGGCCCAGGCTGAGGCGCATGGTTTTTGAAAAAATACTGGTTTTGATCAACTGTTTAGTTGCAACAACAGCACGTTTCGAAATGCGGAAGATTTTTGGAGTTGACCACCATGGACGTAGTTATCTTGTTCGAAGAATATGAATTCATCGCTTTCATAGGTTAATAATGTTTCTGCTATCTCTCTTGCTGGTGGTTAACAAGAAAGAATCCTACTAATCTGATAGACAAAGTAAAGTTAAAGGAGAATGAATAACAAGATTTTTTTTTCACTTTGTTGAAAATAGTGGAAAATTTGGAGATAAAATCCTGATTACCAAACTAATTTCAACCCTTCTGACGCATATTTACTTATGTTCTCATCATCGCTGATCAATGTATAGCGGTGAAAAAGCGATTGCCAAATCAGCATTCTATCGAACGGGTCTTTGTGGTAAGTTGCGGAGAGTTGGTGAATTCTACGACTTTTCTTCAAGTTTTTTATAAGGAACAAGATAAGCCTTAATTCGGCCGTCAGCGTCATCTGATATTGCAACTTCTTCGCCGCTTAGGACTTCATTCATGATTAAATCAAAATCAATTTCTAACTCTTCAATAGTCACTGTTTTCATATTTTTAGACTTAGATAATTAATAAATACGAAATTAATAGCATCACTCAACCTTCTTCGTCAGCGCGTTCAAGTCGGCTTCCGTGGGCGTTGTGGATGGGATCCCTTCTTTCGGGACTTGTGCTCTGGCAGTCCAGGCGATGGCGTTGAGAACTACCTTTCTGAAATTATCATTGCCCCAGTTTTTATGCATATGACCACCCGAAAAACCAAATCCCCGGCCTCCATCCGGGCGTTCCAGCGCCCAGGCGACGGGCTGCAACTCTTTTTTGGTGAGCACTGCTTCACGTACCGCCGGATTGTTTGAATGTGTTCCATCTTTCCCTTTTAACGTAGATTCCGGCGGGAGCGCTTGTAAAATGGGCGTTATGCTTTTCGTATCGTCTGCAAATCGCATGTGATAGTACCACTCGTCTTGAATCGAGAACGGCTTCACACCATTGGCAACGGGATGATCAGGAAAGCTTGAAAAAGCGGCTTCCCAAACCGGATTAACAGACCAATTAATCTCAAAATACCCTCCTATCCAATCTTTAAAATAATTCCCCACCTTTCCTTCCGGCACTTCCAGTGAAAAATGCAACATGACCAACCCTACGCCTTTCTTGGTCAACCGATCGATCTCAGCCAAATGCGGTATCAACAAATGATCCCCACCGCCATCGGCATAAATAACAATGGCAGCCGCATCATTTAAAATCGTACTGTCTTTCGGCCATCCGTTCCGGGCGAGTACAGCATTAGCACCGGGCAATCCTTCGTTGATCGCTTTGACGAGCAATGTGCTGCCGCCATGGTGTTCGTGCTCTCCTTTGCCGTGGCTGTCGGGTCCTGCGATGAATACGATCTTTTGCGCCAGCAGGCTACCACTCAAAAACGCCAGTAATAATGTGATTTTCAATATCCGCTTCATCCTCATTTATCGGTCGGTATGGAAACAGGATGGTAAAAAATCACGCCATATCCTTTATTCCTTCAAAAATCGGACTGCTTTTATCGTTTTTGCGTCGGTATCTTGCAACTGCAAAATATAAAGGCCGCGGGCTAATCCGGAAACATGGATCGAACCTGAATTCAGGAACAAAACTTGCGGTGCCAGTTCCAGACGCCCATCTGGATTATAGATTGAAATTGTTTTGATTCCCTTACTGCCTTCATTGGTTTTGAAACTCAATTCACTTCTCACGGGATTCGGCGAAACGATCAGATCCGACTTTTCCATCTTTTCACACGCACTCCGCAGAATGCGCGACTGTTGGGTTTTACCATCCAAATCGTGTTCAAGTATCCGGTAATATTGCCCTTTGGCGAGCCCGGCGTTATCAGTGTATGTATAGTGTTTCAGTTGTACGCTATTTCCAGCTGCTTCCACGGAGCCGATTGACGACCAGTTAACCGCATCGAAACTATTTTGAACTTCAAAAAAACCTGCATTTACCTCCTCGGAAGTGGTCCACACCACCTGCGGCTGATCTCCTACACATTGGATCTTTACTGATTCAAAGCTGACCGGCAACGGATCATCGACATGAATTATATTATTATTTTTAGTGACCAGCCATTTCTCCGGATCAAAGGTTACCTGATTAGGTGTAAATCCCAGATTTTCCAGAAATACCTGACCATCAGCAATGTTAATAAGCACCACCAGCTTCTGCTGGCCCGTCACTGAATTCCTGAACAGCAATGGCACGGGCAATTCAAAAAAGCTGACCGACGCATGAGAAGTGGTTTGGCTTAACTTGATTTGTACATCATTTTCACCAGAAAACCACTCCACTTTGTATGAAGGATAACCCTGACCTGTAAACCATTGGTTAAAAAAATAGGTTAGATCTTTGCCGCTGGCATCTTCCAGATGACTTTTGAGATTGGCCGTTGTAGCAAATCCATATGCGAGCGCGGGATCCTTCAAATAATTTTTAATGGCTGTAAAAAACACTGCATCGCTCAATATCCATCGCAGCATATAAAGTAAATGTGAGCCTTTATAGTAGCTCAGCCGCTGGTCAAAAATGCGGTTTGGATTACCCACATCATCCACCCACACCGACCCACCGGGCTGTGCTGTGATGGCATTTATTTGAGCATTCCTGTAAACAACCGCATTGGCCGACGTTTTATTTTCATTGTAAATGCTGGCCATATGCGTTGCAAAGCCCTCATTGAGCCAGATATCTTCCCAATTTCCACAAGTAATTTTATCCCCGAACCATTGATGCGCCAGTTCATGCGCTATCAGGGTTTCGCCCATATTGACCATGAACGAGCAGGTCTGATGCTCCATTCCACCGCCGAAGGCGAATTGCACATGTCCGTATTTTTCCTTTTTAAAGGGATAATCCCCTAGCAGATTGCTGAACTGGGTCATAGCGTTCATCGCATTCTGCGCACCGGCTGCAAATACTGCCTGGTTTTCGGGATAGCAGTAAGTTTGCATCGGGATTGTTGTGCCACCGATAATCACGCTGTTGTTCAATACATTATAATTAGAAACCGCAAGGCAGACCAGGTAACTGGCAATGGGATAGCGATGCTTCCAATGCGTGACGATTTTTGAGTTAGCAACAGCGGTTTCGGACTGCAACACGCCATTGGAAGCGCCTTTGTAATTTGCCGGATGTTTCAGATATACGTCTATCGAATCGGCTTTATCGTCCAGCCCGTTCTTGCAAGGCCACCAGTCCCTGGCACCGTATGGCTCACTGACCGTCCACATTGTAGGGTCTTGAGCGGGGCCGTGCGTCGCTGTTGCAAATGGACCGAAAGCTGTCGGCGGAATGCCTTCGTAAGTCACGCTGATGGAATCCTTTGCCCCGCTCGCAAGCTGCGACTGAAAAGAAATCGTCAGCGTACTATTGCTGTGAACAAATGATAAAGCAACATTATTTCTTGTTACCGAACTCACGGTGTGCTCATTGGCCAGATCGAGCGCAATGGAATTCCCGGAACCTGTCATTACAAAATGGGTGGTGACCTTACCTTTGATATACCGAATGGCCGGGTCCACTTCCCACTCGCAGCGATAATAAGTTACATTGAAATTCTGTGAGGCACTGGTTCTTGCATTCGACTGGTTGACTGCCACCCTGCTTCTAAACCATTTCTGTTCCAGTTCAGCAATTTCTTCAATTTCGTCATCAATGTGATCGGCCTGCTGCGCCTGACTAAAATCTGTGATTATAAGAAAAAGGACAAGTAGAATTAATCTCATAATCAGTGAGTTAGTTATTCAAACTATTTAGATATTGCCTTTGCAACCTTTCTACGAATATGAAGAAAAATCCGGTAACAAGTAAGACTCATTTATCCAGGCGTGCATATGGATTTTTTTTCGGTCAATGGTGAAAAAGTCTACACATTGGATAGATTAATATAAATCCCGCTAAACGCGATCTGCCAGCACAGTCGGCAATAGAAACTAGATAAATGTGGAGATAAACGTATATAGGAAGGTATGAGATGGGAATTGCTTCCGGGAATCTGATAAACAGGCAGCAACTGCTCGGTTTGGCATGATTTTGCTGCCATATTGGGCCTAATCGAAAAAGCAACAATATGGAAGTCGGGACAATCAAGGCTGTTCACATATACATTCATGAAGAAAAATATGTCACTGCCGAGCTCGAACTAAATGTGAAGGGAGCGAATTATTCTTTTGGAGGAACATCAACATTTTTGTCAGGCCCGCAAGGAGGGGATGCGGGGGATGCGCCTTATCTGGCAAGATTTATATTTCGCTGTATGCAGATTTGCGGTGTTGAAACTTTCGAATCGCTCAAAAGCCATAAAGTGCTGGCGCACATTGTCGACGGCGAAGTGATTGCCATCGCCAATGTGGCCGGTCAAAACTGGTTTAACGTAAGACAGGAATTTGATACGATCAGGAAAGAAAAACTGACGAATTCAGGTCACTCCAATCTGATCCTGTAACTTCCGTCCTCCCCTTTTTCAGGCAGCGACATTTCGAGAGCTTCCCCCTTATTTACTCTTAAATAATTTTCTACGGCCAGAATTGCCTCGTTTTCCGATGACGCATTGGTTACAGAAAGTGTCACCCCCGCCTTAACTGATCCGGATGGATCCATATTTTCAATATTTGGCATATCTATCAGTGTTTTTAAATGAATCAACTATAATTCCCATACCAGCAACTGGCATAAAACAAAACAGCCCACCGAATGGCGGGCTGTTCATATTTCAAAACCTAACTATGCCCAGCTATTATTTCTGAGGAGTTGATGGTCTTGAAGTGCTGCTACCTGGAACTGTTGAGGATGATGGCGTTGTAGCACTTCCCGGCACTGTTGATGATGGGATAGTTGTACTTTGCGGAACAGTTGAAGGTTGTGTTGTATTGTTTGGAATGCTCGAAGCAGGCACATTGCTGTTAGGCACTGTGTTGGATGATGGCTGCGTTGTGCTTCCCGGTACAGTTGTCGATGGCTGTGTAGTTGAACTTGGCACAGTGCTCGATGGCTGCGTAGTCCTGTCAGGCACGGTTCCCGGCGGGATAGACGATGGCCTGGTTGTAGAACTTGGTGTTGTAGTCGACGGCTGGGTGGTCGTTGTCGAACCCGGCTGGGTCGTTGAACCTGGCTGAGTCGCTCCCGGTAAAGTTGATGGCTGCACTGTGCTTCCAGGAACTGTTTTCGGTTGTGTTGAGCTTCCCGGCGTAGTCGACGGTTGTGTTGTGCTGGACGGCGTGCTGCTCGACGGTGTACTGCTCGAAGGCGTTGTCGTTTGCGCAAACACGGCTGTCGATCCTAATAATGCGATTGCTAGTATGTTTAACTTTATAGCTTTCATGACAATTGGTTTTTGATGATGAATCTTTATTGTTAATATGATATTATAAAGATTAATTAAAAAGAATCGTACCAAAGCCGCATACCAGCAAGCATAATTATCAAAACCTGCTGAAAATCAGGCTGCAATTGCACCCGAACGACTATATTTTTTCCTGTAATCCTGGGGTGTGAGGCCGGTGATCCGTTTGAAAACGCCGCGAAAGGTCTTCATATCATTGTAACCGGAATCGTACATTACATTGGCAATATCCTGCGAGCTGCTTTCCAAGGCCTTTTTTGCCGACTCAATCTTCACGCGTTGAATGTATTCCAACGGTGTGTTTTGTGTGGCTGATTTAAATCTTCTGATAAAATTTCGCTTGCTCATATGCGTTTGGTCAGCCACCTGGTCGATAGAGATCTGCGTGTGATAATTTTGCTCAATGTAGGTCTGCGCTTTAAGGATCACCTCATCTTCATGCCTGCGCTGCCCTTTAAATACGGCAAAGTGGGCTTGACTTACCCGGTCCATATCAATGGAAAACATCTTGCTCACCGGAATACAGATTGCGCGACCACAAAATTTCTCGATCAGATAAAGGATTAAATTTAATGAGGAAAAGGCTCCTCCGCTTGTATAAACGCCTTCGTGGTCAGTCAGCACCATATCCGAAAGCACCTGTGCGTCGGGATATCTTTTTTTCATATCGTCAATGGCCATCCAGTGCGATGTGCAAGTTTTGCCCGATAACAACCCCGCCTCTGCCAAAAAATAACTTCCTACGCACAAGCTGGCCACTTCCACCCCTTTTCCGCTCATTTCCTTTATCCATCCAATAGCCGCCTGGTTTTTAGCGAGCAAGTTTTCCACATCGCCCAGAAAGGCGGTTGCAATGATCAGGTCTGTGTCATTTACTTCATCAAAAGTCTTAAGAGCAACCAGCTGTGTATGCCCTTCGAGGCGAATGTTATCGGATTTCTCACCAACCAGCTCGACCTCAAATGCCGCCGGCTTACCCGCAGCAGTTAGTATTTGATTCGTGCCTGCGAACAGGTCAAGAACACAGGAAATAGATGATAGTACGGCATCTTCGTGGACAACAAGTGCAATTTTTTTCATGACGAAGTAAATTGAGTTTGGCTAAGGAATTGGAACATTCTGTCTCAAACACCCCCTTTATCCGGCGTTTTTGCACAGCTTGCTTTACAAAATTATTGGGGAAGTTTGTAAACAACAATAACATCGACATGGAAAAACAAAATGAAATGCTGGCTGGAATTTCAGCCGAAAGCACTGAACACCATCGCGTTGTCTCTCAACAGGAGTGGATCGAAGAACGAAAAGAACTGCTTAAAAAAGAAAAGGAACTTACCCGCCTGAATGACGAGCTTGCCCGTCAGCGCCGCACGCTGCCGTGGGTGAAGATAGATAAATTATATTCATTTGAAACCGAGCAGGGCAGCCAAACATTGTCAGACCTGTTTGGCGGAAAAAGCCAGCTCATTATCTATCATTTTATGTTCGGCCCGGGCTGGAAGGAAGGCTGTCCGGGTTGCTCTTTCCTGGCCGATCATATAGATGGTGCCAATCTGCACCTGGCGCACCACGACGTTTCCGTGGTAGTCGTTTCCCGTGCGCCATTGCAGGAATTGCTGCCTTTTAAAAATCGCATGGAGTGGAAATTCAAGTGGGTATCTTCCTTCGGCAGCGACTTCAATTACGATTATTTTGTTTCTTTTACCCAGGAGCAAATTGCTAATGGTGAAGTGTATTACAATTATCGGAACCAAATTAACGATGAGGGGACCGAATCACCTGGAACAAGCGTGTTTTTCAAAGACGGATCGGGAAACATTTATCACACCTATTCCAGCTATTCACGCGCCGGCGACATCCTGATCGGTGCTCATAATTACCTCGACCTGACGCCAAAAGGAAGAAATGAGGACAGTACAATGGATTGGATGCGTCATCATGATAAATATGATGACTTTAAAAAAGACAGCGGTTCCTGCTGTCATTAATGCATACGAAGGGTTGAAATAAGCAGAATGAGTCAGGTTAGGGAAAAAGAAGTAAAACAGACTTGCGGATTTCTTTTTGGTAATGTCCGTTTTCTCAAAAAGATAATCTTCCTAAACCACCCTTAAGCAGCATTTCAACCCTTTATGATTGAATTTCTACAATTTGCGCTGCGCTTTTACAAAAAAAATTTTGGCCTAGCGCTGGCAATCCCTGCATTCATTGTCCTGGTAGCCAACCAGACGAAAGATGAAGAGCGTACCTGGGGAGTCTACAAAGCCGACGCTGAAAGCACGAGTTATGCGCCATTGAGCCAGATCAATACTACAAATGTGCACCAGTTGCAACCAGCGTGGACATTTGTATTAAATGATATAAAGCCCGGATCCCGGGCTGGAAACAGCGAATGCAATCCGATTATTATTGACGGTGTACTTTTTGCCACATCTGCAAAACACCTCGTTTACGCAGTGGACGCCGGAACGGGTAAGCAGATCTGGGCTTTCGATCCGTTTGATGGAGCCGAAGGTGGCGGTGTAAGCCGCGGTGTCACTTATTGGGAAAAAGGCAATGATAAACGCATTCTCGTCACTGGTGGCGATGTGCTGTTCGCACTGGATGCAAAGACTGGGAAACCGATTCCTTCATTTGGGAAAGATGGGAAAGTGAGTATGAATGTGGGGCTTCGTGACGATCCGGAAACGATTTCCGTGATTCCTACCAGCCCGGGAATTGTGTTTAACGACTTGCTCATCATGGGCGCTGAAGTATCTGAATTGTATGGCGCCCAGCCCGGCTATATCCGTGCTTACAACTGTGTGACCGGCAAATTGGAATGGACATTTCACACCATTCCGCTTCCGGGCGAGCCGGGCTACGAAACATGGCCAAAGGATGCCTATAAATATGCGGGCGGTGTGAATGATTGGGCCGGAATAAGCCTGGATATAAAAAGAGGCATTGTTTTCCTGGCATTAGGATCTCCCAGCTACGACTTCTATGGAGCTGACCGTAAAGGAAGTAATCTCTATGGAAACAGTGTCGTGGCGCTTAATGCTGCCACCGGAAAATATATCTGGCACTATCAGCTTGTGCATCATGACCTTTGGGATTACGATCTGCCTGCCCCGCCGAATCTGGTAACAGTACAGCGGGACGGAAAAAATGTGGATGCGGTTGCCCAGGTCACCAAGCATGGATTTGTTTTCGTATTTAACAGGGAAACGGGTGAGCCGCTTTTTCCGATTGAGGAGCGGAATGTGCCGGTGTCCCACATTCCCGGCGAAGAAGCCTGGCCCACGCAGCCGTTCCCAATCAAGCCTAGGCCATTCGCCCGGCAATGGATGACCGAGGAAGATCTGGCGCATTATTCCGATGCGGGCCGTGACTCTGTTGTGAAAAAGTTTCGCTCTATGCGCTACGAAGGGCTTTTCACCCCACCCGACCTCAAAGGTACATTGATGCTGCCCGGTACGCGCGGCGGCGCAGAATGGGGCGGCGCTGCCTACGACCCGTCCACTTCGGTTTTATTTGTCAAATCCAACGACTCTCCCGAAATCCAGTCTATGAAAAAGGTGGATGCAGAGAAGGAAGCAAAGGACCAAACTGTGTTTGAACAAGGTAAAACCATTTATATGACCTATTGTGTTGCTTGTCACGGGAAGGATAAAAATGGCGATGAACCGAATTACCCTTCACTTGTTGGGCTCAAAAACCGCATGACGCGGGAAGCTGCATTGGATAAAATCAAAAAAGGAGGAGGAAAAATGCCTGCCTTCGCCAGTGTGGTTAAAGGCAAAGAAAAAGGCATCATTGCATTCCTTTATGAACGTGAGCAAAACTCGGGCAAGGTTACCAAAATGGAGACAGGCCAGACAAAAGCAGGTGCAGATAAATATCTGAACCTGACTGCTTACGGGCATTTCCGCGACCCCGATGGAAACCCTGCGCTGCGTCCGCCCTGGGGAACATTGAATGCGATCAACCTGACGACGGGAGATTATGAATGGCAGATCCCGCTTGGAAATAATGAGCGATTGCAAGCCAAAGATTCCCCCGAAACAGGGCAGGAAGGCTCTGCCGGACCAATTGTGACTGCCGGAGGGCTCATTTTCATTAGTGGAACGAATGATAGAAAGCTCCGCGCGATCGATAAAAAGACCGGAAAGATCCTCTGGCAAACCGTCCTGCCCGGAGTGGCAAACGCAACGGCCTGCACGTATATGCACAAAGGCCAGCAATATGTTGCGTTGTCGGTAGGTGGAAACAAGGAAAACCCTTCCGGCTCCATTATGGCATTCAAACTACCTTGATGCTGAATCGGGCAGAAAAATACTGCTGTCGCGCAAAAAAGCAGCGATCCATACCAATGAAATGGGTAAAAGCGCATTGAATGGCATGCCATGAGAAAGTTCTGTGGCCAGTGCGCCCGCGAAGTAGCAAGACAGCAGAATGAATCCGATCTTCATGGTTTTGGGGTAAAGAAATAATGCGGTAAAGCCTATTTCCATTAATGCCAGGGGAACAAGATAGGCTGCTATGCCGACTTTGCTCATTGAATTGACGATCTCTTCACCCGCGGTCAGCTTCATAATTCCGCTCATTACGACCAGTGCACTGGCGACCACGGTAACACCGATTGTGATAATTTTTTTTGCTTTCATAGTTATTTTATTTCTCGCAAATCTAATTACCTTTACTAACGAAAATATAGTAGTATACAAAAGGTTAGTAGTATTCTTTTGGTTAGTCAACAGATATATGGAATATTCAAGTCGACATTCGGAACATCATTCCGGTGCAGAATGCAATAGCAAATTGGGTGCGATCGGCGACGCATTGTATGTGATTGGCGGGAAGTGGCGACTGCGTATCATCATTGCACTTAAAGAAGGAGGCACCCGTTTTAACGAGTTGCAGCGGATGATCCCGGGTATATCTCCGCGAGTGCTTTCCAATGAACTGAAAGAATTGGAGATCAACGGTTTCTTGACCAGAAACGTGTTTACAGACATACCTGTGATTGTGGAATACAGGCTTACCCCATACAGCAGCACGCTCGACCCTGTCATGGGCGCGCTTGTGGAATGGGGCGAAATGCACCGGGCAAAAATACGGCAGGACGATCGGGAGAAAATGCAGCCTATTGTTCAGGAAGCGATAATGTAATGTGCCACATATCACCAGAATTGGTCACCCTCGGCGTTCCCCACACACCAGGCCCGCCATCTGTTCGCAGGTAAACGCCGAAAACCAGGCTGGTAACGTCCGAGCCCGTTACCATTACGCTCCCGCAAGCAGCCCCGTTACCGCAGTTGCCGGTAATGGTTGATTTTGTGTGTAATATTTTCGTTTTGGTATCATCCAGGACAAATTCCTTGCTCCCCGAAAGTTTTATAAGCGTGCGCCCGGGCGATTGCAGTTCCAGTTCGGTTGCAAACCCAAGCCGCTTATTCGAGAAGTTCGTCGTTGCACCCAACCCTATAATAGAAATTACAGGATTATTCACAGGCCTGCTGAACTGTAAGCGAAGCTTCCCATAATAGTAGCGACTTGTATCCGAAGTCGGCGCGTTGGCGGTCAGCAACGGTTTGGCTGACAAAAAAACCTGTACACCAACATTATTATACAAATTAACTCCACGGCCCGCTTGCCCTTTCGGATGTGCGGTAAAAATGCTGCGCGTCGTATCTTCGAAAAAATTATTGTTAACAACCGGAACAGGTTTTACCTGGCTGGTACTGGCACCCGAAGCGGCTCCGAATGTCAGGCCGGTAACGTGTTGCGGTACGGTAATATACGTCTGATCATCAAAGCTGAATGTAACAGATAGTTGAGATGAAGGCCTTTGAAAATAAATCCCTTCATCTTTGCTCCCATTGCTATTAAGGAAGAAGGAAAGCGTTTGTGGAATGGATGTCGGGCCATTTGGAACAGGCGGATTGTAACTGTTATTGATCCCGTCCTGTACAAATTCCAGCGTGTTTTGAGCGGGTGCGGCATGAACTGCCAGGCAGGTGATCAATAGGAAACACCCTCGAAGGATGAAAGTTTTTGTAGAGAGCATGTGTAGAAACGTTAAATAACATTGAGCTAATAATTGAGTGCAATATACCATTTCGTAAATAACGTTGACATCCTATTACTCACAAATATGACGATTGCGACGAAGGATTACGAAATGCAATTTTAACCAATAAAGGATTAACCCAATGTTAATTTCGTTTGTAATTATCGTATGGACACTATTCGCAGTCCAAGCGGAGTTCTCTATTCCTTACGGGACTGCGCGAAACCAGCGATAACCGTAAGCTTCTAATGTGATTGTATGCCTGCCCTTTTCGTCCACAATGCTTTCAATGTTACTCATCAGATCAGCGATCCGGGATGCTCCGGCCATTTTTTCGGGCACGACCAATTCGAGTGATTTTTCCTGAAAATTGTGCCATATGAGCAGGATCTTGTTTTTCCAGGTGTAACGCATACCCAGAATTTCAGTATGGCCCGTTTCCATAATTTCCCAGTTTCCGTAACCTATCTCCGGGCACTCTTTCCGCATCCGTATCAGGGAAGTCATCCAGTTCAGCAGGGATCCCGGTTCGCGCCGCTGATCTTCAACATTCACATGTTCATATGAATAATAACCTTCGTCGACAACGGGGTGGATCGGCGTTTCTCCTTTTGTGAATCCGCCCTGTTTTTCACCAGTCCATTGCATAGGCGTCCTAACCGAATCACGCTCTTCCAGTTCCAGGTTATCCCCCATGCCAATTTCATCACCATACCGGATCACGGGCGTTCCGGGCAAAGAAAACATCAGGCTATAAGCCAGTTCTGTTTGCTGCCGGCTGCCTAACATTGGGGAAAGCCTGCGCCGGATTCCCCGCTCATACAGCTGCATATGCTTTTCCGGCCCGAATCTTGCGAAAACAGTCTGGCGTTCTTCCTCGGTAAGTCGGCCCAGATCCAGCTCATCGTGATTGCGCAGGAAATGCGCCCATTGGCTGCTTCCCGGGATGTCCTTGGTGGCTTCAAGCGCTTTAATCAGCGGCCGGGTGTCGGCAGTGGCCAGCGCGTAGAATGTATATTGGTTAACAAAAAAATTGAACATTAAATGAATGCCTTCGCCCTCCTCGCCAAAATACTTTTTGCTTTCATTCGGCAACACATTTGCCTCTCCAAGCAGCACCGCGTCCCCTTTTCGCCATTGAAGGAACTTGCGCATTTCTTTGAGATATTCAAAATGGAGTTTCGGATTTTCGCCTTTTTTGGAATTACTGGATTCCAAAATAAATGGAACGGCATCCACTCTGAAACCGGCAATGCCAAGTTCCAGCCAATAACCCATGATCTTATTTATTTCCTCTCTTACTTCGGGATTATCCGTGTTCAGATCGGGTTGAAATTCATAGAAACGGTGAAAATAATATTCCTTTGATTCCTTGTCCCTGGTCCAGGTAGCCTTTTGTACGCCGGGGAAAACCATGCCCTTGTTCCAGTCTGCCGGCCGTTCCTCCGACCATACATACCAATCCCGCTTTGCATTGTCCTTCGAAGACCGCGCCTCCTGAAACCAGCGATGCTGATCCGACGTGTGGTTAACAACAAGATCAATAATCACTTTAATGCCTAGTTTCCGTGCCTTATGAATGAAGCTGACAAAATCCCCGCTGGAACCGTGTCGCGGGTCTACGCCGTAAAAGTCGCTGATATCGTACCCGTTATCCCGGTTTGGAGTGGGCTGAAAAGGTGCCAGCCAGATCGTGTCAAGCCCTAGTGCATGTAAGTAATCCAGCCTGTTGCATAGTCCCTCAAAATCGCCTGTGCCATCATTGTTGGCATCCATGAAGGTTTCAAGATCGAGGCTGTAAATCACAGCGTTTTTGTACCAAAGGTCTTCCAGCATAGGTTTGAGGTTTGTTGGTTTTTATAAAGCCTTAAAAAAGCAATGCCATGAAATCTGCATTCCATGGCATCAATTTGATATAACCCAACATCTAATTACCTCCGCTGTACATATTGAACGCCAGCAAATGTTTCCTGAAAATGGCATCGTATTCTTGCGCAGCGGCTTCCTGTTTAGCACGCTTGCATTCCTGAACGATGGTTTGCAGCGTATAAAGATCTACATTCACATCCCGGTTTCGCACCCCTCCGTTTTTCTTGATCCACGAGAGATTTTCGTCTGATCTGAGTGCCATGGTCCTGGCGGAGTCCAGCGCTTTTTTCTTCTCGCCCAAATCAAACAACATGCCCACGAAACCAACGGAAAACTGGTCGAACGGGATTGTGTCATCTGGCATCACAGTCATGGCTGTGTTAACCACTTCTTTCGCCTTTTTCAGATCATTTTCAGCAATTAACTGCCCTGCGAGCCGCAAAAACGAGATACGCGCGGTTGCGACCGGGGAGCCGCGGTAGGTGTCGTCATAATAAACGTCGGGGTTATCCAGGGATCGCCACTTCATCTTTTTCATCATGTTATCATACATGATTTCTGAATTGACATACCCATCCGTAGCACCCTGTACGCGGACCGGCAACAAACGGTAGGTGTAACCTTCCAGCTGCATGTATTCCTGCAAACCCAGATTATGCGTGGCGCCCATTGTAGAGGAAAAATAAACGGGCCGCTTCCAGTTGTTGGTGGCAATAATGTCCAGCATCACCAGATCGCTTTTGTAAAGATCGCCGGTCCCGATTTTCCAGCTCATGGAGTCGGACAGCATGGGCAACAATTCATTTTTGACAATTTTCATGGCTTGCACTTTTTGAGCATCCACGGGCAAAAAGAGTGTGGACGAGGGCAAAATTGAGGTCATATCGCCACTGGTCAGCGGAACCTGGATCGCCTTATTTTCCTGATTGATCAGATCAAGATATTCTTTCAGGTTAATGCCGTTTTTCACTGCCGGAATCTCATAGAACGGCACGAACTCGTTTTTCCCTGTGGCATAATCACCCATATCCAATGACAGCGGCAACGCTTCTGACTGGTTGGTCTTCCTTTTGAGCTGCTCGATGTACCAGTCGATGCCTAAAAATGTCTGCACACAAACGCGCACATCCGTCCGGACGCCCTCCACTTCCTGCAAATACCACAATGGAAATGTATCATTGTCGCCACCTGTGAAAAGTATCGCATTAGGGGCGCAGGAATTGAGCAGGTTGCGCGCAAAATCAACAGAATGATAGCGGTTGCTGCGGTCGTGATTGTCCCAACCTTTTGCCAACATGATGAGAGGCACGGAAAACCCGGCGGCCACCGTCAATGCTGTGCGCAGTCTGGTCGTTTGAATGGCTTTTTGCAAAAATCCCGCAACGGCCATTACGCCAAACCCGATCCAGATGCAGAAAATATAAAACGATCCAACGTAAATATAATCCCGCTCGCGAGGCTCAGCGGGTGGAGAATTAAGGTAAATCACAAGCCCCACACCCGTTAAAACAAACATCAACCCAAGAACCAGCAGGTCGTCACGGCGTTTTCCGTACATCCAGAATAACCCTGCAATGCCTAGCAGAAGCGGCAGCATAAAAAAATTGTTATGTCCCCTATTTTTAGCAATCGATGAAGGAAAATCACTGGTGGCCTGCCAGGGTAACACCGTCCCCGCTCCTTCCCGGTCACTTTCACGTCCCACAAAATTCCAGAGAAAATAGCGCCAGTACATATGCCCGATCTGGTGAACAAACATGTAGGCGAGATTGTGTTTCATCGTCGGCTTTTGCCCTTCTGCCAGCCCCGTCATTTGCTGGTAAAGCTGCGGATGACCTGGCAGCGAGCTGGACATCCGCGGAAAAAGCATGTTGCTGCCGGGCTCGTATCCATAAACCGGGCGGTAATCAATGATCACATATTTCCCGTCTTTTTTGCGATAAACCGGCGCGCCCCGCTCCTGGCTTATGGGTCTTGAGTTGAATGACGGTCCATAAAGCAGCGGCCTGCTTTCATACTGTTCCCTTTTCAAATAAGAAACAAAACGCAAAACGTCGCTGGGATTATTCTCATTGATCGGCGGATTATACTCCGAGCGGACCAGCACCATCACGTAAGATGAATAGCCGATCAGCACAAAAACGAGCGATAACAATGCTGTGTTGAGCAAAACCTTCTCCTTTTTGTGCGCGTAGCGGATCGACCAAGACAGTGTCCCCAGAAAAAGGACGATGAAAAAGACAATCCCGAAGTTATATGGGAGCCCGAGCGTGTTGACAAAGAAAATTTCAAACTTACCAGCCAGATCGGGCAGGCCTGGAATAATGCCCGAATTAATGATCACCAAAACAACCAATCCGCCGCAAAATGCCAGAATCCTTCCTAAAATGGTCGGTTTCGGGTATTTTTTGAAGTAGTATACCAATGCCAGGGCAGGAATGGTGACCAGGTTCAGTAAATGCACGCCAATGGAAATGCCGGTCAGGTAAGCGATAAGGATTAGCCAGCGGTTTGCAGTTGCCGGATCTCGTGTTTGCTCCCATTTGAAAACTGCCCAGATTACTATGGCTGTGAAAAAGGAAGACATGCCATAAACTTCTGCCTCAGCCGCTGAAAACCAGAATGAATCGGACCAGGCGTAGGCAAGCGCACCTGTTATGCCGGAAAAAATGACCAGGATTGCATCTGATTTGCTCAGTTCGTGCTCACCTTTATTCAAAAACTTTCGGACAAGCAATGTTATAGTCCAAAACAAAAACAGAATGGTAAATGCACTGCTTAGGACCGAAACCATATTTACCCAGTAAGCGACACGGGTAACATCGCCAAAAGCAAGCAATGAAAAAAGTCTGCCCACGAGCAGAAAAAAAGGTGCTCCCGGCGGATGAGGCACTTGCAGTTTAAAAGCCGCTGCGATAAATTCACCGCAATCCCAGAAACTGGCCGTACGCTCCATGGTGAGCGCATAAGTCAGGAATGCTGTTAAAAAGACTGCCCAGCCCGTAATGTTGTTCCATTTTTTGAAAAGTGTCATGTTAAGTTAAGTTTATCCTGAGGTTCAAAGCTATCGAAAGCACCTTGAACAAAGGCCCGGCCAACTCTTAAAAAAAGTTAACTGAACCCCTCAAAATCAACCATTTAACTTAAATTAACACTTACTTCCCAACAAAGCGATAACCTGAACACGGAGTTGAATTAAGGTGTATCTTTCTGCGAGTACGGCTAGGGAAAGCTGTTGTTATGCTTTTTGTAGATTTCAACTTTTTTAAACAATTCGAGGACATTAGTAACTTCCAGCTTTTCAAAAATACGGGCTTTATAAGTGCTTACCGTGCTTTCCTTAATGTTCAGGTCAATGGCGATGTCCTTTGTCCACTTGCCTTTGAGCAGCATATCCATGATTTCAAGCTCACGGTTGGAAAGAATTTCAAGCGGGCTTTCGCGGCTTTCTCTTTCCATAATGGTGTTTTTAACCAATTGGACCTGAACGAGATTTGTAATATATGTTCCTCCATTCAAAACCGAAGTCACGGCACGCTCCAACTCTTCGTTACTGGTATCTTTTGGCAGGAAACCGTTTGCGCCTGCCTTCACGTAATGCAATGCATAAAGCTCCTCTTCCTGGGATGAAAACACCAGGATTTTTACCTTTTCCTGCACGGACCTGATCTTGGGAATCATGTTGAAAGCTTCACCGCCGGGAATTCGAATGTCCAGGATAACCAGGTCAAAGTGTCTGGTATGCAACACTTTAAGCGTTTCATTAAATGTTCCAACTTCAATAATAACCACCGATGGCATGAAATCTTCTATCAGCAACTTCACTCCCATCCGGACAATCGAATGATCCTCTACTAATAAAATTGTCTTCATTCCGTACTATTTCGTAAACCTCTAAAAGTAATTTAATATAGAGGGAAATTAAATAGGACTTTAACTACAACAAATTCATTTTTGAAATATTATGCTAATCGCAACACCCTGTTTTTCGTTAGGTTGTGCAAATAATCCCGCATTGATCAAAGCACTAACTTCCTTAACAATGACGAGCCCCATTCCAAAACGCTCCGGATCGAGGTCTTTACCAGGCACTTTTTCACTGCTATTAATCCAGCTTATGATCGCAGGATCCATGCCAGGCCCGGTGTCCTTAACGATCAGATGCACCGACTCCCTATAATCCCTATGCAACACCTCTATAATCCCCTTATTGGTCACCTTGTTTGCATTATCGATCAGATTGTGCAGCATAATGCTTAGTAGTTGCACATTGTTCTTAAGAATGACGCCCTCCCCAACGGTGTTTAGAAATTTGTTTCCGCTGCTTTCCGCCTCGCCCATAAATATGGCAAACTTCTGTTCGACCAGCTCATGCACATCCAGATAGTTAAAAGTAACCTGCGTATTCCGGTATCGGAACTGTGTATATTCCAGCAGATTTTTCATAAAATGATATAGCCGGTAACTGGACTGGCTGATGGCACGTATCGTAGGCAAATCCGGATTGCTTTTGGCAAGGCGACCCGTTGTTGCCATTAAAAACCGGAGCGGGCTTTTTATATCATGTGAAATGCTTGCCAGCAACAACTTCTGATGCCTGAATTCAGATTCCAGCTGCTTTTGCGAATCCTCCTGAAAAGCGAGACTGGACGATAGTTCTATGGTGCGCGCATCCAGTGCAGAGATTGTCGAATAAAAAGAATTGAAAAAATAATAGTTGATCAAAAAAAGGAAGAGAAAATTATCCAGAAGCAGGATCGCTATGGTTATTCTGCTTACGCCCATAGGCCCCCACGGAATTGCGGCACCCAGCTGGTGTGCCAGGTACATGTATACAAAAAGAGGTAAAATGGCGAATAGGGAATAGAATATCCCCCATTTGTTGCCGAGGCCATAAAAGGCGTAAATGCTGATGATCACAACATATTGCAGCGTAACAACGTGAAAGCCTTCTTCATAAAAGAACAGGTTGGACCATATAAGTGACACAAAAACGAGGATCGCAATGTGAATGGCGCTCCGCCAGTTAAGCCCTAATCTTAATGCAAAGTAATATAGCACAACAACGCCCATCAGAAATCCAACCCGCTGGATTTGCAATGTATGATCTTCGGCAAGATATAGCGCGAGCAGCATAACGGTGCTAACCAGCCTCAGATGGAGAGACAAGGATAACACCTTTACACGCGCAATGTTGAGGATATTTTTTTCCTCGGCCAGTTGTTTTTGAACCGGCCAGTCTATAAAAGATAATTTCATCTAAGGATCCATACACTACTCCCGGAATAATTATATTTCGACAACACGGGACATTGAAAATCCCGTCCGACCCTACTCGCCAAAGCATGGGTTGTAACTAATTTTGAAACTGGGAGGGGGCTGGTAGTGATGCGTTTTTCAATCCAAAAAGCAGCTCTGAAAAGTAAAGGAATAATTCCAGGCAAAAGTTGCTTCATTTCGTGTAATGGTAACAAAAAGCCAAATTTACCTAAAAATGATCACAAACAATGTAGAGAAATTGCTACAACAGATTTTACAGCTGGCTACACCGAATGTTGGTTTTAGATTGTAAATTTGTCTATCCTCTCTTTTCTGTGGCGTGTGTTGATCGGCTGGGAGGATTTTCAAAAGAGTGAACGTAATGAAATACGTTATAAACGTTGAGTATATCTTACACCTTCCGGCTCTGCTGCGAAGGTGTTTTGTTTTTTGGAATATTAAAAACATCCATTTTTCAAGACACTCCGCTTTAGCGCGTGATACGGCAGCTGCTGCGATGCTGCGAAATTTTAAAAATTATTATGGGGCAAACGGCGTTGAGAAACCGTGTAAAGTTAAGTAGAGGAACTTGGGCAAAACAATGCGTTTTTTAATCGGGCATTATTCAGTAAAAGAGGAACGCGGTGAGGCAAATCGGCAAATCATTGCTTCTTAATTCCCCTGGGCTTTTTCCTGGGCCTGCCGTTTTGATTTTTTCACTTCTCCTGGCGTAAACTCGCCATTGATCCATCTTACAAAATTCTTCGATTGCACCTGGTAAACCTGAGCTGATAAGGGCTTCAAATCTGAGTTTTCAATCTCCTGAAGATAGTCTGCAAGCAGCCTGTTAATCTCTTCCAAATACTGCTTTTCTGTTCTCATGTGGTATTCTTTGATTAAAACGATAATGTGATTAAATCAAGTCAGGAATGACTGAAACTCGTCTTCTAACTATGTGCAATTATAATTTATTCATTTTATTCCATTTATATTTTTGTGGTGACCCTGCCAATTTCAAGGGTGTAGCCTGAGCTTCGTGGGGACATGCTTTGGTCTTCTCACCACCTATATGCGATAAGGGCTATACGCAATGCGTACAGCCCCTAATTCCTTCTATAAAAGTGTTGAAATCCTCCTAGTCCTTACTACGTAAATATACATCGTTGCTGATGGATTCTAACTTCACATCCGGCCCACCACCTTTGACCGTACCTTCCAGCAGATATCCTACGATCGGGTTCTTTTGTTTCTTATTTTTGAAATCAATGTCAAAGTCGGAATATACCTCGCCGGTGATCGTTTTCATGGCGACATTGATGCCTTTTGATTTTGGCCAGCTCATGTCAACGTATCCGCTGATCGTCTTTGCAAAAACAGTTGTGGAGGCACCCTCAATGTCAATATTTCCGTCAATGGTTTCCAGTTTGAGTTTCGCATTGCGTGGTAAAAACACCTGGTAATCAATCTCTTTACACATATAATATCTGTGCGTGCCGTCTTTATCATTCCAGCTGCTTCTATTATCGCCTGGACAATCCTCCTGCTTTCCCTTTTTCAGCATTTCATTGTCAAATCCTATTTCCAGGATCACTTCGTCGGCAGTCGCTCGATCGGTAACCACCAGGGCATCATTTAACTTGTTGCTGTTAATCACCGCTTTGATCTTCACATAAACTTCGGGCTTATCCCAATATCTGACCTGGATACTGTCAGCAAATTTCAGGTTCAAATTTGCCGTTTGGCCATCTTTGAAAGGCAATTTCTTTTCAATGATCTTTTGCGCTGACAAAGGCCCGGCAAGCAGGGCTAACATGAGTATTATTAAGTTTTTTTTCATGACGCTAGATGCAAATCGTGGTTATTTTTTACGGATATAAATGTTGCTGCTGATCGTATTGAGTTGCACTTCAACGCCCCCCCCATTCGTCGTCCCCTCAATATTCCTTCCACCACCTACTTTCGAAAGCCCATCCTTACTGCTTTTTGTGCCCAGGTCAAAGTCCGTATACATCTCTCCGTTAATGGATCGCAACTTCATCGAGGATTTTGCGGTTGCGGGTAATGTTACATCCACCTCGCCGCTAATGGATGAAATGGCAGTGGGTTTGGTCTGATTAAGCGCCGAAAAAACTACATTCACATCGCCACTCGTTGTGTTGGCCACAACCGGGCCGGTAACGTTGGTCAGATTGATATTGGCGCCGTTCGTTTTTATTTCCAGGTCGCCGTCCATGTTGCTGATCGCAATTTTGGATCCACCCTGCCAGTTCACTTCCTGAAAAAGCACCGAAACCTGTTTTGGCAAACGGATCGTGTACTTTACTTCCTTGCGCGTCACTTTCTCCACTTTCAGCCCATTTGCCTCTGTTGTAATGGAAAGCCCGATTCCCGTATTATCAACGCCCGTGTAGTAAAGCGGCTTTAAGCCTTTTGCCCGCTCCGGTGGCGCTTCAAAGCCGGACGAAGCCTGGATAAGAACCTCATCACCAGCATATCCTTCGATCTTCACCTGGCTGGCAGCCATTTCAATGGTCACTTTCTTGTCCTTTGAATTGGCGAGTTTGCCTTTGTATTCGTGCGTCTGGGCCATTGATTCTGCAAGACACAGCAGGCAACCCATACTCATTAAAAGTACTTTTTTCATGGTTTTTGATTATAATATGTAATTGAAATTAAATGCAGTTTGGTGTAATTCCAGCGGGGCAGGGATCTGTTTTCAGACGTCTGCGGCGGTCAGTTCGCTTACTCCCTGCTGTGCTTTGAGCCTTACGACTTCCATCACATCCTGGTTCCTGACCAGTTGCTGAAATGGCTCCACAGCGCGTTTTTCTTTGATCGAAACCAAAACCTCGATCAACATGATCTGAATGTTGGGATCTGTCTGAATAGCGAGGGAAGGCACCAGTGATTCGGCCACATCATCCTCATTTCGAAAGCGTTGTAACGCCTGGCAAGCGGCCAGACGAACATTAATGTTGGGGTCAAAGTTGAGCGTGTTAATGAGCAGCTGTGTGATTTCCTTATCCACATCGGACAAATCATAACTCTGGTTTACAGCATGAATGCGTTCACTCGCAGAGGTCGAATTCATTTTTTCAAAAGCCAGCACATTTCTAATTTCCGCCTGCGAGACAGATTCTTTCGTAGCGATCAACGGTTCACCTCCGCCACTGCGCTCCTGGAATACACGCCCTCCCAGAAATCCGACAATAAGTAAAGCAAGCCCGGCTGCAATTCTTAACAGCCAGCTGCCAAATCTGCGCACGGGAGTTTGCTTTGGCGGATCAAGCAATGCTGATAGTTCGCCTCCGAATGTTAAAGAAGGGTATTCATTTCTGGCTTCGATGAAGTAACCAAACTGTGCCGCGTGGCTCATCAAATGTGCCGGCACGTGCTCCTGCTGGAAAAAGCGTTTGAGCTCTTTTTCCTCCTCAATGGTCGTTTCGCCCTCGTAATATTTTTCCAGTAATTTTTCAATATCCTGATTCATAGTTGTTTGCTTTAAGATAATTCTCCCGGAGCTTCTGCCTTGCCCTTGACAGGACCGTGCGAATATTGGCATTGTTCAATCCCGTAACCTGCTCAATCTCCTCAAATGAATACTCCTCCACGTCGCGCAAATGCAGCACCAGTTTATGCTGTTCGGGCAGCTCGCCAATCAGCTTGTGAATGAGCGATGCACTGTCGCTATTTTCCAATTGCCGGTGCGGCGACAACTCTGCTGCCTGCACACTGGTGACATCTGCATCGTTCTGCATTTTCTGTTTATGATGCGATTTGAGGCGGTCCAGACAGAGATTTTTGGTCATTTGCACAGCCAATGCTTCAATGCTATGATAACTTTCCAGCTGCTGCCTGTTCGTCCATAACCTCAGCAACACATCCTGAATGGCGTCTTCCGCCTCTTCGCGGTTGCGAAGAAACATTTGCGCCAGTCTGAAAAGGCGTCCCTGCACGGGAAGAATGCGTTGATTAAAGGCTTGTAAATCCATTTCAAATACAAAGACGACCACACTCCGATTTCGTTACAGATCAGGTGTAAATATTTTTTGAGGTGGTCTTTGCGAGATGAAACGAGTCATTGTCGGCGAAAGTCCTTTACCGCCGAACAACATACGAGGGAGGCTAGTCTTCAATGAAGCATGATGACCAGCATTCAAGGAACATTATAGAGAAGATTATGATCGAAGTAAGGGAGCTGCTTTGTAAGGCACAGCTTTGATAAGTCGTGTATTATTAAATTCTTCGATGGTGCGAACATTATCCGCTGGGATAATGCCGCGATTGATCCAGTTTACAACAGTCTCAACATTTTTTATCTGGAAACGATTACAATATTCTTTGATGGTCACCCATTCGGCCAGGTCGACCACTTCTCCCTGACTTATCAGGTAATTGGTTGCTTCTTTAATGGCAAGGTCCGCGCCCGCAATCAATCGCTCAATTTCCTTCGCCAAATCTGGTTTAGCTCTCATTTCATTGTTATCTTCGATAGCCATATTTCAATCTTTTAAAGATTCCAACTTTTCAATCAAATCCTGCAAGGCTTCAATCTTATTCCAAATTTCAAGTCTCTGATCTTCTGACATTTCCTCAGATCTATCCCTGAGTAACTGTCTGAGAGCAGCCAAGTGCATTCTCAAATTGAACAACTGCATAGGTGTGTATTTTGGATAAAAATAATGAATGTTTGGTTGCCAAACAATTTCCAGTAAGATTTCAAGCTTACACCTTCAGTTCAAATAAAAATTAAAACGTTTCAAATAATACAACAGAGGGAAAGACGTGGCGATCAGTTAGATTTGTTTTGCACAATCTGCATTATATTTAAAGCTGTAAACGAGCCCCTATGCCCTTTCTCCGGCGACTTCTGGATCAATCTAAAATACCGCTTTCGGTCGGCGAGTTCTGGAAATATTCGTTTGGCTACTGGGGCATCTTTGCATTGATCACGCTGTGGCAGCTTACTATGCTCTGGCTTATGCGCGAAGGCGCACCCATGGAATATCACGAAATGTTCATTTGGCTGCTCGACGGCCTTTTCTGGTGGTCTACGACCCCGTTGATATTATACGCATCGCTGAAAATTCCCCTTACGTTCAAGCTGCGAAAATCGGGGCTGATGCTGCCCATCCTGTATCATTTATTGATCGTGACGTTCCTCAATCTCTTGATCAATACATTTCATTATTTTGTCACCAATCCCTTGATGTATCTCGCTGTTGGTAAAGCAGTTCCTCTCGAAAAATATATCTTTTCCTTCTTTATGGCCTATACGGGCAGCGTGGGGCAGTATTTGCTGCTTGTCCTTGGGTTTAACAAAGTATCTTACATTTATCTTTACCAGGAACTGAAACAACAGCATTTTGAAACAGAACTAAACAATGAGCAGCTTCGGGGCCAGCTGGCTAATGCGCAATTGCAATCACTCAAAATGCAACTCAACCCCCACTTTCTTTTCAATACATTGCATGCTGTTGTGAGTTTGATGATCAAGAACGATATCCGAAAAGCCACACGCATGATCACGACGCTCAGCGATCTGCTCCGTGCGGTGCTGGTAAATCAGAAAGCCGATTACATTCCTTTGCAGGAGGAATTAAAACTTACGCGGCAATATCTGGACATTCAGCAGATCAGGTTTCAGGATCGCCTTAAAGTAACATACGACATTGACCCGGCGACCGAATTGTATCCCCTGCCGCAACTCATTTTACAACCATTGGTCGAAAACTCGGTCACGCACGGCATTTCGGACCTGACGACCAATGCATTAATCCAAATCATCACTTCCATGGACACAAATGGCCTGAAGATCGAAATTTATGATAACGGCATTGGCGCAAATCAGCGCAAGCCTTCCAAAGGGATGGGTATGGGTTTGGAAAACACCATTTTACGCTTGCAGCAGGCCTATGGAGATAAAGCCAGCCTGATTTTCGAGCAGCCGTCGCAAGGCGGGACCATTGTTACACTTCACATTAACGGGCAACCCAAAACAAAAACACACGATGAAGCATTGTTGTCTGATCATAGACGATGAAATACTGGCGCGGGATGTGATCCGCACGTTCCTGAAAGACGATATGAATATTGATGTTGTGGACGAGGCCGGTAACGGTTCCGAAGCTGTGATCAAAGTACTCCAGCACAGGCCTGATATTATTTTTCTGGACATTCAAATGCCCGAACTGGATGGATTTGATGTATTGAAAGAAATCTGGCCGCATCATCAGCCATTTGTTGTTTTTACAACTGCTTTTGACCAATATGCTTTGCGTGCTTTTGAGGTTAATGCCGTTGATTATCTGCTCAAACCGTTTGACGAAATCCGGTTTCACCAGTCACTCGGCCGTGTAAAGGAGCGTCTGAGCCAAAAGGCGCAACCAAGAGTGGAAGAGCTGGTTAACAGCCTGTTCAGGGAACAAAAAGAAAGAAAGGGCGGCGATTATTTGCAGCGGATACTCGTAAAGGAAGCGGGCAGAATGTATTTGGTCAAACTGGCAGATATCACCCATTTCTCCGCCGATGGCAATTACATTTCCTTGCACACATCTCAGAAAATTTACACCATTTACGAAAGTCTGGGAAGCCTTGAGGGGCGGCTGGACCCGACTGTTATGATCCGCACAAGCCGTTCCAACATTGTGAATATGAATTACATATCCGAATTGGAAAACTACTTTAATGGAGAATACATTGTCCACCTTTCAACGGGAGAGAAAATCAAATGGACAAGAGGTTTCCGGGACAACATCAAGGCCTTTCTGGCCAGGATCGGGTAACCAATAATTACAATTCAGACACAGGAAATAACAATCCGGATAGCCAATAGCACAGATTAGAGAATTTCATTCTGATTTCAACCATTTGCGGCGCTAATTTGTCAAGAAGTAAGTTACCAGTTACTCAATCTCTTAGCCATGACCTTGAAACTTTCTACCCTAATCATTGGGTCCGCGCTTGCCGCAGGAACCGTTACTGCCATTTGCTTTGGCGTCACTTTGCAGCGCAACAGCCAATTATTACGAAATTCGCTTCCCGGCAATGTTGTTAAAATTGAAAAGGCAGCACGCTGCAAATATATGTACGACGAAATGGCCCACAAGCTCGTCGCTTACAGCTCATCTGAAACGAGCGCAAATCAAAACGGCTTCTCCCGCAAGCTGGGAAGTCGTATTTTAGAGCTGACAAAAGACGTCGGGTCAGAGCAGCAGATCATTACACTTTAATATTAATGTGCTGTCTCAAACATTTCTTCATAATGTCTGGAGGGGGTAAGAATGCCGCCACTTTCTGAATAAAATGAAGCGTCTGTGAGGTAAACGCCTTTCTGCGTACAAATCCAGGAACCGTCCTTTTTCGGATGATAAGAGACCAGCTTTTCCCAGTTTTTGTAGTACTGATGGCCGTTGGTCTCCTGTAAACCTACGGTCATGCCCGGAAACGGTTGCAAACGCGCAGCTACATTCTTGTTCCAATCCACCAGGATCGGGTTAACGGTCAGGTCGGCACAGAAGCATGGCACTTTCTTTTCATAAGCGAGTTGCGTTATCTTCATGGTCATGCTCAGCGTTTTAGCGATGGCTTTCACCGCAATCGCGCTATAACCCAGCTCGATCCGGTGCGCGGCGTCTTCCACCGTATGCGCACTTTCGTCAGCAGCCACGCGGACGCCTAAATCTCCCACAAAAGCCTCATTACTCTCTTCAAACGGCTCCTCGATTACCGCAATCTGGTCGAATGCACCGATCTTTTTGGCATGGTCCAGAAACCGAAGCAATGTCTCTTTTTTCTCATATCGACCATTTGCATCAAAATAATAAGGGATCTTGCCGTTTTGTGTGTAGGGTGTTTCGTAGTGTCCGATCGCCTTATGCACCGCGGTCAGAAAAGCAATGTCCTTTTCAATCATTTCCTGCTGCGTTCCTGCCGACCCTGTCTTTAATTTCAGGATAAAATAACCTTCATCCGCTGCCTGCTTGATCCGCTGTGCCGACGTTCCGACACTGAATGACGGAATGCTCGCCACTTTCTCATGCTTGTAAGAAAGGCCGGGCTGATAGGCCGCAGGGATCAGTTTATCAAACTGATCGATGTTGTTTTCTTTGGCATACAGCAGCCATGCAGCATTATCAACACACACCAACGCATTGAGTGCAAATGTCTTACGCAGGTCCGGATTCCCTGTAATCTTTTTTCCATAAGCCAAAACCTCCGGCAATATGTCATCGAGCAACTTTACGGGATCGGAGAATGTGGTGCCCTTGATCATTTGTAAAGCCCGTTCGCTCATGGCATACATTAAGGCATTCCCGGCGCTTTCAGAATGCCCCGCAAAAACCTTGGAATCAGACCATAACACGCCTTGTGTGCCGATACCGATCTTTTTAACGCCCGATTCAGACTCCAACATTGCAATAGCCTGCCAGCTATCGGTGATGGCGCTTCCCTTGAAACGGTAGGGATTTAAAGGTTCTCTTTCAAAATTGGAATCAACATTTTTGATCCTGATCGTTTTCATGGGTTTGGGAAATTGCATGGATGCGCTCGTAAGTTCCGGGGCCAGAACTCCTGCCGCAGCAATGGCGCCGGCCCGGTTTATAAAATCGCGCCTGGTTATATTTTCATTGTCTTTTTTAAGCATAGACATCAGGGATTGTCGGCAGTTTATTTCAAAGGACTCAGAAATGCATTACTACCTGTGGATTGCGTAATTTCGTATATTTCAACACTCAATCCTGCCGCTATGAAAACATCGAAATTTGCCGGGTCCGGTTTCAGGACCGTCGTATGGGCTGCTTTTGTAGCTGGCTCTCTTGACATCATGGCCGCATTTGTCGTTTACGCGATCATTATGGACAAAACAACGCCCGTTCAGATTCTTTTATCGATAGCGAGCGGCGTGTTTGGCAAAGCTGCTTATGAAGGTGGAAACATGATGGCTGTGTACGGACTATTATTTCACTTCCTGATCGCACTGGCATTTGCGCTCTTCTATTTTTTGATATACCAATACCTTGCATTTCCCGGCAAACACAAGTTACTGAGTGGGATCATTTACGGCATTTTTATCTGGCTGGTGATGAATATGATCGTCCTGCCTGTCGCATTTTCCGGAATGCCCACTGCATCCTGGGATGCCGCATTACTAGGTATAACCATTGTAATATTGGCCGTGGGCTTGCCTATTGCATACATCATACCTACGGGTCAACAGTTCCCATAATCCACATTAGTCGCTCTTAAACCGGGCATTTTCTAAGGGGAATAGTTTTTATACTGCCTATAAAAAATCAACAACTATTCACCAATTGAAAATATGACAACTGAATCAGCAGTTTTGGAAGAACCTGTCGTGAAAAAACAGGAGTTACCTGAATTTGAATTGGTAAACCTGACGATCAACGGGCAGTCCTTCAAACTCAAATTACAGCCGTGGGTCAGCCTGCTCGACGCAATCAGGGAGTATGCGGGATTAACCGGGACGAAGAAAGGATGCGACCACGGCCAATGCGGCGCATGCACCGTGCTCATTAACGGGAAACGCATTAACTCCTGCCTCACCCTCGCAGTAATGAGAGACGGCGAGGCCATAACGACCATCGAAGGACTTTCGGACGGTGTTGTCAACCATCCATTACAGGATGCATTTATAGAGCATGATGCATTTCAATGCGGTTACTGCACACCCGGACAAATCTGTTCCGCTGTGGGCATGATTAACGAGGGCCGGGCAAATTCCCTGGAAGATGTACAGGAGCTCATGAGTGGCAATATCTGCCGCTGCGGTGCCTACAACAACATTAATGCAGCCATTATGGAAGTAAAATCGAAAATGGCATGAACAGTTTTTCATACAACAAAGCCCATGACGTCGCAGAAGCTGTGGCGGACATTCAGGAGCATGAAGGCGCCAGGTTCATAGCAGGCGGGACAAATTTGCTGGATCTGATGAAGGAGAATGTGATGAAACCAGCTCATTTGACGGATATTAACCGCCTGGATCTTGCAGATATTAAGGAAAATGAAGAAGGCGGACTAACACTTGGAGCGCTTGTGACCAATGCAGATACAGCCTGGAACGAGCGTGTTGAACAGCGCTATCCGCTTCTTTCGAAAGCCATCCTTGCTGGTGCTTCTCCGCAATTACGCAATATGGCGACCAATGGTGGAAACCTGTTCCAGCGCACGCGCTGCTATTATTTCTACGACACGGCTACTGCCTGCAACAAACGCGAACCAGGTTCTGGCTGCTCTGCGATCAACGGCATTAACCGCATTCACGCCATTCTGGGAACGAGTGAACATTGTATCGCCACGCACCCTTCCGATATGTGTGTTGCGCTTGCGGCTCTGGACGCGAAGGTAAATGTTACCGGCCCCAATGGCGACAGGACAGTGGAATTCGGCGATTTTCACCGTTTGCCAGGCAACACGCCCCATTTGGATAATAATATCAGCCAGGGAGAACTAGTCACTTCTATTGATCTTCCGCCCAGCAATTTCACAAAGAATGTTTTTTATCTGAAAGTCCGTGATCGTCAGTCCTATGCATTTGCACTGGTTTCGGTTGCTGCTGCATTAGACCTGGAAGGCGATGTGATCAAAGATATCCGGGTTGCAATGGGCGGTGTGGCGCATAAGCCCTGGCGGCGGCGGGAAGTGGAAGAAAGTTACATTGGAAAAGTTGCCTCAACTGAAAATTTCAGGGCTTTGGCCGAAACAATGCTGACCGGCGCCGTTGGTTTTGGTGGTAACACTTTTAAAATAGAGTTGGCCAAAAGAGCCATCGTACGTGCTTTGAATGAGGCGCTTAAATCAGGTGAGAATTTATGAAAACGCAATATATTGGAAAACCCGTGAGCCGGGTGGATGGATTGGCCAAGGTTACGGGGAGTGCAAAATACTCCGCTGATTTCAAAGTCGAAGGGATGCTTTACGGCTACATTGTGTCCGGCAGCATTGCAAAAGGCAGGATTATCAGTATAGATACGTCAGGGGCCATGTCGCTGAAAGGCGTTTTACAGGTCTTTACGCACGAAAACGTTTCAGGCCTGCCTTGGTTTAGTATTAAATACAAAGATATGGACGCGCCCACAGGTTCGCCATTCAGGCCTTTGCATGATGATAAGATTATTTACAGCGGTCAGCCGGTGGCGTTGGTTGTTGCGGAGACTTTTGAGCTGGCCAGATATGCTGCCTCGCTGGTTCATGTGAGTTATCAGGAGGAAGATTTTACGACTGATCTGGTGAAAAATATGGACCAGTCTTACAAAGCTCCGGTGGGAAAACTGGGTTATGTTTCGCCCAAATCACGCGGTAATGCGGACGAGGCATTCGATCAGGCAGCATTCAAGATGTCTGGCTCTTACCAGCACGGTGCGGAGCACCACAACCCGATGGAGCTGTTTTCAACCACGGCGATCTGGGAAAACGGTAAACTGACTGTTTATGATAAAACCCAGGGTGTTTCCAATTGTCAGTTTTACATCGGTAATGTTTTCGGGCTTGCCTACAAGGATGTGCGCATCATTTCTCCGTATGTTGGCGGAGCTTTTGGCTCGGGATTGAGGCCTCAATATCAACTTTTTATGGCTGTCCTCGCAGCCTTGGAACTGAAAAGGCCCGTAAAAGTGGGATTAACGAGACAGCAGATGTTCACATTCGGCCACAGGCCGGTTACATTGCAGCAACTGCAACTGAGCGCATCGACTGACGGCTCGCTGGAATCGATCAAGCATGAGGCATTTTCAGAAACTTCCCGATTTGAAAATTATACGGAAATTATCGTCAACTGGTCGGGGACCATGTATAATTGCGATAATGTAAAATTGAAATATGAGCTTGTGGGCCTGGATATGTACACGCCCGTTGATATGCGCGCGCCAGGTGCTGTTACGGGTGCGCACGCCATAGAAAGCGCTATGGATGAGCTCGCCTATGAGCTCAAAATGGACCCGCTGATTTTCAGATTAAAGAATTATGCGGATGAGGACCAGACCGAAGAAAAACCATTTTCCAGCAAGGAACTGATCGCCTGTTATCGCGAAGGTGCAGAAAAGTTCGGCTGGACCAAAAGGAGCATTGGACCACGTTCCATGCGGGAAGGGAACCAGCTGATCGGATGGGGAGTTGCAACGGCGGCCTGGGATGCATTTCAAGCGCCGGCCAGGGCAAAAGCACTGCTATCGATCGATGGCAAACTAATTGTAAGCAGCGGAACATCGGACATAGGAACAGGCACATACACCATTATGACCCAGATCGCCGCTGAAAGCCTTGGATTGAAAATCGAAGACGTAACATTCAAGCTGGGTGATACGAACATGCCGCTCGCACCGCTGGAAGGAGGCTCCTGGACTGCTGCTTCGGTTGGCGCTGCCGTGAAAGGCGTTTGCGAAGATGTTAAGAAGAAACTCAAAAAAATGGCGGTTAAGACAAAAACTTCGCCCTTTTACGATACCAGTTCGAAAGACATTGTATTTGATTCCGGCATAATTTCCGATGTAAATGACAGTTCAAAGAGCATTTCAATCGTTGATCTGATGCGAATTGCGGGTGTCAACAGCATTGAGGAAACTTCAACCAGCGGGCCGAATCCGATCAATAAAATGAAATACACTTTCAATTCCCATGCGGCAGTTTTCGCGGAGGTAAAAGTGGATGAAGACCTTGGCATTGTACGCGTAACGCGCGTTGTATGTGCGGTTGCGGCAGGCAAGATTCTGAATCCAAAGACGGCCAGAAGCCAGATTTTGGGTGGGGTTGTTTGGGGAATTAGTAAAGCGCTGGAAGAAGAAAGCAAAATGGACCATCAGTATGGCCGGTTCATGAACCATAATTTATCCGAATATCATGTGCCTGTCAACAAGGATATTAATGATATCGAGGTGATTTTCGTGGAAGAAAAAGATGATATCGTGAATCCATTAGGCGTGAAAGGCGTTGGGGAGATCGGGATTATCGGTGTTGCGGGTGCGATTGCCAATGCTGTTTTTCATGCAACCGGCGTCCGCGTGCGAAATTTGCCTATCACGATGGATAAAGTACTTCAAATTGCCGAAGATGACAAAAATCAGGTGGCAGTTTAAGGCGAATGACAAACACATAAATAATGCGTGGCGGTCGAACGTCACGCTTTTTTTATACTTTCTCAATCCACTCAATCATCTTTTTTCGGCCAGTTGCATCCGGAAGTTTGCCCAGGCCAGCACCCAGATTATCTACTAAATGTTTTACGTCTGATGTTCCCGGAATGGCGCAGGTAACTGCTTCGTGGCTCACAATATATTTCAAAAAATACTGCGCCCAACTTTTAATATCATATTCAGTTGCGAATGGCGGAAGCTCCTTGCCTTTCACTGCTCTGAACAATGCGCCTTGCTCGAACGGCTCATTAATGATCACCGCCACGCCGCTGTCTTTGGCCGCATTGAGCAAACTTTTCTCCGCATTGCGTGACCGGATTGAATAGTTGAATTGGACAAAATCGATTTCCTTTGATTTCACAATTTGTTCCAGGCGGGCGTGAGCGGAATCCGTATAATGTGTGACGCCTATGTATTTAATTTTCCCCTGCGCCTTCCAGTCCTTTAAGGTTTTGAGATGCGTTTGCCAATCCTGCAAATTGTGGACTTGCATCAGGTCCATTTTTTTACGGCCCATCTTTTTAAATGAGTCATTCATCTGAGTGATCCCCTCCTGCTTTCCTGTCGTCCAGACTTTCGTTGCGAAGAAAAAATGATCATTGTTTTTCAGCTCTGTTGTGAGCGCGCCAATCACTTCTTCCGACCGGCCGTACATGGGTGAGGCATCGATGAGCTTGCCGCCCAATTCCTGCATTTTTTTCAAAACTTCCTTTAATGGCGTCCTTTCGCTGGCAGCCTGGCCAACGTCGAACTGTTGCCAGGAACCCAGCCCAATTAGCGGTATCTTTTCTCCACTTGCCGGAATCGCCCTTTGTAACATCATTTTCTGATTGGTTTTTGCATGGGATAACAACGGGTTCAGCAGCATTGCGCAGCCGGAGACGCCAATGCTTTTCATAATATCGCGACGGGAAAACAACTGCTCCATATTTAAAGGGTAGGATTCGGGATTTTTTCTTGCCCTAATTTACGCAACAATCCTAAAAACGCGCCTGCTAAGCAAAAAAAGGAGCCCGACCAATGGCCGGGCTCGTTCATAATTTTCACACCAAAACTTAATCTACTACTTTTTCTCAATCGTAACATTCACCTTATATTCTTCGATTTTAGGTGTTTGGGTACTCACCGGATAAGGCTGCAACTCGCTCACTTTCAAAACATAATTTTGGCCGCTTAGTGTGAAAGTTTGAAAATCTGCTTTGCTATCCCCTTTAAATTCAACCTCCACGTCGGTTGCATTTTTCGAATCGGACACATTGAATTTTATTTTCGCGCTTCCCATTTGAATACAAACTACGTCCTTTGGGCAACGGCTGTCATTTACTTCCCGAAGGTCAACTTTCAGGTCCGATCCCGAAGCGGCAATTGTTGTTTGCTGGCGATATGGTACGCTGGTTGCTTTCAGTTCAGGTTGTGGTGCTGCATCCTGCTTCTGGTCGCAAGCCACTGCGGCTACCCAGATCAGTGCGAATAAGATTGTCTTTTTCATGCTAATAATGCTTTTTAAATACAAACAAAAGAAACACCAGGTCTGAAAAAGGTTGTAACAAAAGTTGAAAAAATTATAGAATCGTATTTAAACCTCAAATGGGAGGTCATAGTCTTTGGTAATGGGTTTCGAGCTGCGCGTCTTAACGGTAATGCGGGCTTTCAGCGGGCTGCCGGTGACCAGGAAATGTTTGATATACTGGTCTTCATGAAAAGTCCAGGACTTGTCTTCAAGAAAATATTCCTCGGCGTTTTGCTTTCCGGCTTTGTATGCCCATTGTTCCACAACATTGGGCTCGTATGTAACGATGCTTCCCATGCTTGTGATCTGAATTCCCGGAACGCCGCTATTGCCTAGCTCCGTGCAACTTTCCACGACAACATTAATAGATGAATTGTCTTCAAGATCTTTTACCGACCATTGGTCGAGTAGCGTTTTTACATTAGCCATTTCGGATGAACTTTGATTTAAGTGTAGAAAAACAAAGAAACATCGCACGCTTTGATAAGCAGAAAGCAGTTATTCAACGGCCGATTTGAAATAGGGAAAGGCAGGATCAGGGAGTTTTGCGCAAATGGGCAGCGGTCACTTTCCTGATCTTGCCATCGCTTTTGGTCATGATGTAAAGATTTTTGGTGTAGGCATCATATTCAATTCGCAGATCCACGCGCCTGGAACCAGTCATTTCCCGAAGATTGGTATCTTTTCCGTCCCGGATAATGCTTAGTTCATGCACAGTACTGTCGGACAATGTTTTATCAACATTGGTAAAAAAGATCCGCCCGCTTACAATGTCGCCAAACAGATATTTGTTTTTCAATGCAGCTATATCTCCTTCGTACACAGCTCCTCCGCTGATTGCAGCTCCATCCAAGTGGTCATATAATGCATAGGGCTTGATAAAAGTAGGAGAAGGTTTTTCCAGCTTGAACACATTTTTCAGGTCTTTGGGAGAAATGCCGTAATTGCCCTCCTGAATGTTCCAGCCGTAATCGCCGCCTTTTTCAATGATGTTAACCTCTTCAAAATTCGACTCACCCACTTCTGTACTAAACATTTTCCGGCCATGGGTCACGTTCCACGACATGCGGTGCGGATTGCGGAAACCAAATGCATAAATTTCTTTTCTTACTTCGGGATCTGCATTATTTACGAACGGGTTATCTGTCGGAATGCCGTAGTTTCCGTATCGACTGTTTTTTCCAAGCGGATCAATGCGGATGATGGTTCCGAGCAATGAATGCAGATCATGACAAAGCTCAGGATGACCGCTGATGGTTGAACCGCCATCTCCCGTTCCTATATAAAGCATTCCGTAGTCTTTATCACTTTTATCAATTTCAGGAACGAAGCCGATGTCCTGCGTCCCGTGCACATTTCCCGGAACATTAATACGCAGCAGTTCACGTCTGTTGCCTTCAAAAGTCGAGCTTTTCACGTCATTGATCTTCCATTCTGAAACCACCCATTGCAGGAATACTTTAACAGAGTCAGCATATTCATAATCTGCCTTTTTGCCTTTGAATGCTTCTGTGTGGGTTATGTAAATCAAACCGTTTTCCAGATAACCGGGATGAAATGCAAAACTTCCAAGTCCTGTTCCGAGGCCCGGTTCATTAATATAATCCTGAACAAGTGGCCTGATATCCAGAAAAATACCTGCTTTACCATCCTTGATCTTGTAAATCAAACCGCGCTGATCGCTGACAAAAAGTGATCCGTCGCGCTCAGGGCCGGGCCGCATGTTTGCGATCCTCGTTCTGGGCATCTTTTCAGAGGAGGCGGGAATGGTTACAAAATCTTCTGTTTCAATTTCCAGTCCGGAAACGATCACGGGCTTGGCAAGCCGTTCTGCTGTGCCGGCAGATTCGTCAACATTTACTTGTAATGGCTTGATGTTGTGAGCGTTAGTTTCTTCGGCAATGTAGGAAAGGATCGATTTGATCTCATCGTCTTTCAGAAAATCAAACGGCGGCATGATCATCTTATAGCGCTTTGTCAGGCTCACCGCACGCTTATTTCCTGCCTCGATAGCCGCATTGGGGTTTTTGATAAAGGCAACGAGCTCGGCTGTGGATAGCACGTTCGTTACGCCCCCTAGTTTAGGGCCAATCTCTTCCTGTTCGAGTGCGTGGCAAGAGATGCAATGTGTTGTGTAAATGGCTTTGCCCGATTGTGCGGTTTTTTGGGCGATGGGAGAATTTTGTGTTTTTGATTTGCTGCCGGTGCAATTAATCATTCCAAAAAACAGCAAAAGAGCACAGATCGGGTAATGTAAAGGTTTTAACATTCAATTCAGAAAACAGTTAAATATTTAGGGAAGGCAATGTTAAGGATAACTGTTTCTTATACAAAACAAAACAGCCGGAAACTTCCCGGCTGTTTTTCAAAAATGTGGAAAAAATTATACTCTATCCCACATTGTTTCCGTCTTTATCTAATTTCACCCTGGCACTTTCACCGCCTTTGGCTACTTGTAATTCGTAATATGGAGTCTTATCGCCCTCTTTTACAAGAAAGGCTTTCTTCACTGTCCAACCTGAGAATTCCTCCCCTTTGATTGTTTTTTTGATGCCCTCTGGAAGGTCTTCCGGTTTTACCGCTACTTTATCTTCCTTGGAAGTTGTAGTTGTTTTTGTAGTCGTCTCCTGCTTTGTTTCCGTCTGCGCCGACTCCGCTGTTTGCGCCGTGGCCTGAACAGAAGCGAAAGAGATAAGTCCTAGGGCAAATGCCGATACTATTAGCTTTTTCATAATTTAGGTTCTTTTGAACTTGATGTTATTTTGCGTTTCTGTGCATCCGCACTGTTGCAAGGATAACTAACATGATTATGCCTAAATATATAAGTCTCTAAAAATCAATTATTTACAAAAATAAAGAGAAGTGTGGTTGTGTCGACCGAAATCCACGTTTTGTGGGATTTATCTCCAAGCTTGTATCAATTAAGCACCTGACCGTCCTTGTTAATTTTCATGCGGGACTGCTCATCGGCCTTTCGGACAACGAGTTCGTAATACGAACCACCGTCATCTGCCACGACCAAGTACGCGTCTGAAATTGTCCATCCTGCATACGATTTGTCGTTCAGTGCGTTTCTTACTTTTTCTGGCAGATCCTCTGGCCGCATCTGCACGCGTTTTTCAAGCTCGATCACAGTTGCTTCTTTAACAATATCCGCCTTCTTAATGCCCTCGCCGGGAAAGGTTGAACTGATAACCCCGAACCCATATAAGATCGAAATAAGTAAAAGTCCCATTTCGAAAAACATTTGTCTTTTTTTCATGATAGTTAATAGCGAACTGACGCCTTGGTCGGAGTCAATGCTATTAAGCTAAAAATTATGCCTGCCGTAAAACAGTGAAGCCACGTTCCCGACCGGAACGTGGCTTCAACAATCATTTCAAAAACAATTATTTATCGTAACCCGGGTTTTGAACCAATTTCGCGTTACGGTTGATCTCATCACGACTGAAAGGACGGAAATACATTTTATCGACCCAAGTACGGTTTTCGTGCGATTTCTCGACTACCGGGGTGTAAGTGTAAGTATAAACGTCTGTATCGTAATGATATGGCTCTCTCATAGACTTACCAGCCTTGAATTTGCCTAACACATTAATGTACTCCAATGGACGGCCTAATGTTTCTTTGGCGATCATCCAGCGACGCGCATCATGGTAACGTTGTTCTTCGTAAGCCATTTCAATGCGTTTTTCGTGACGGTAAGCTTCTTTCAGAGCCGCGCCGGTCACTTTCAATGCTGGCATACCAGCACGGAAACGAATTCTGTTCAGCCATAGCAAAGCTTCTGCTTCCTGACCAACTTCAATGCTCGCCTCAATGTAGTTGAAGACGACTTCGGTTGTACGAAGGAATGGCCAGGGGATGTTCTGACGATCGGTGTTGTCATACAATGCAGGGTTTGGATCAATGAATTTACGCATGTAATAACCTGACCGGCTACCATTCCAGTCTTCAATTGAGCTGCTGCGTGTATCCAATCCTTTGCGGTTGATCAATGCGCCTTTATCATCCAAAAGGTCGTAAGCACCCGTCTGGATCTGGTTTGCAGGATCTTTTGCATCCGAAGGACGTGGCTTCCAATCTGCACCGTCGTACATTACTGTTGCGTAAAAACGCGGATCGCGGTTTTTGTAAGGCGCTGCTTTGTGCGTAGGATTAGTCCATGCAAAACGTGTTCCGTCCATCATTTCGTAATCATCGACAAGCAATCCGATTGGTGTATTTCCAGCCCAGTTATGATAACCGTTAGGACCATTATTCAGACCCATCTGACGGGCTGCTTCACTAAGGCTAGGCGTGAAATAACGTCCGAAAATGATTTCATTAGCAGCAGATGCATCCAATGATTTGTCAGCGCTTGCGCCGCCCATCGCAATTGAAATGTAGTTGGTTCTTCCTTGTGCAGCAGTTACCGGAGCAGTCAGGTTCAGTTTATAACCACCGTCGGTAGCATCAAGAGCAGCTTTTGCAGCGCGCTGTGCAGCTGTCCATCTTGCCTTACGATCTCCTGACACATAACCAAGGAATTCCGGGTTAGGATAAGCAGCCAAAACCGTGGATTTCGCTTTCATGGTTGGCACATCGTGCAGATCGCTCGCAGCATATAACAGCACTCTTGATTTGAGCGCTAGTGCAGCTGTTTCACTTGCACGGCCTTTGGCGATTGTTTTTCCTTTGAGCAATACCGCCGCGCTGTCAAGGTCAGTAACGATACGCGTCACACACTCTTCGAACGTGTTGCGAGGCACTGAATAATCTTCGTTCAATGCGTAGACCTTTGTAATGATCGGCGCTGAACCGTAGTAACGAACCAATTGGTGATAGTAATAACCACGCAAGAAATAAGCTTCTCCCATCAAACGCGCCTTCAAAGTTTCATCCGTGAATGTCGCTGTCTGCAAATTGATGAGTGCCAGGTTCGTCGCACGAATTCGCGTGTACATAGGACCCCAGCCGTAGGTATCATCTACCCAGCCCAGATTTGAAGGACTCAAACTTCCTTCATTCACCGTATTAATGTTACGCCCTGTATGCGTAAATACAGCTTCGTCAGAGAGTGAAGCGAGCATTTGCTCAGCAAAACCACCTTGCTGAAGACCAGCGTAAATCCCGGTTACAAAACCTTCCGCCAGGGCACCATCTTTCCAAACTTCTTCTGACGGAATTTCAGTAGGAGGCGTTACGTCCAGAAATTCTGTGTCGCAAGACACCAGCCCGATCGAGCCCAGTGCTGCTAAAAATATCCAATGTTTATAATTCAGTTTCATTTCTAATTCTTAAAAAGTTACACGTACACCTGCATTAAGCACTCGCGATTGCGGATAATATTGTCCGTTTGAGCTGGTCGATTCCGGATCCCAGATTTTGATCTTGTCGAATGTGAACAGGTTAAGTCCATTTACATACACCCTCAAATTGCCCAAACCGATTTTGCTTCCGATTTCAGAAGGCAGGTTATAGCCAAGCTCAATGTTCTTTAGACGCAGGTAATTGTTGCTTCTCAAGAAGTAAGTATTAGCGCCGGCATTATCGAAATTGGTATAATAAGTATTATTTCTGTTTGCAAGCCTTGGTTCTGTTGAGCTTGGATTGTCGATCGTCCAACGGTTATCGAATGCGTATTGGAGATAGTTACCAATGTCACCGGATTCTGTTTGACCAATGTATTGCAAGCCACCCAATGCTCCCTGGAACAGGATTGAAAGGTCAAACGCTTTGTAACCCAGGTTGATCGCCGCACCGCCGGTGAATTGTGGACGGTTTGTTTTTTCTGATCTCACTTTATCATCAGCAGTAATTCTTCCATCATTGTTTACATCTTTGAACTTCATATCACCCGGACGGATCGAACCAGTGATACCGCTGTAATCCAATGGATTGGAATCAACTTCTCCCTGATCGCGGAACACGCCGTCATACTGGTAAGCCAGGAATGAATTGTATGGCATTCCGGTTGTCTGCTGGTAAGTAGGTGCTCCCGGTGTTTCATCCCAGAATTTGATCTGGTTTTTAGCATAACCACCATTCACGCTCACAGAGTAAGTGAAGTCGTCGGCGCTGCCATCGTAGCTCACTTTGAATTCCCATCCTTTGTTTTGCAGTTTACCCAGGTTTTGAGGAGGAAGTTTTCCGTCAATACCAGCACTTGAAGGCGTAGAGCCTGTTTTTGGGATCAGGATATTCGAACGGTTGTTAACGAAATAGTCAAATTCGAAAGCAATTCTGTCGCGGAACAATGTACCCTCGATACCGAAGTTCATGTTGTTGGCAACTTCCCAGGTAAATGCTTTGTTTGCAACACGCGATTCAAGAAGGGTTTTAGCAACCTGATCGTTGATCACATAAGAGCCGAAACCCATTGTAGACAAATACTGGTATTCAGCAAGTGTTTCTGTTCCGATCAAGTAAGGTTCTGCACCCATTTGACCCCATGAACCGCGGATTTTAACATTGTTCAGGAAGTTGATGTTGCCCTTCCAGAAATCTTCTTCCGAAATTCTCCAACCTGCAGAAACCCCAGGGAAGAAACCGAAACGGCCATCTTGCGGGAACACATAAGAACCATCTACGCGCCAAAGGAATTCAGCAAGATATTTTTCTTTGAAATTATAACCTGCTCTACCGAAGTAGCTTAAACGAGCTCTGCTAAACAGATCTGTATTATTGATAGTCTGTCCGTTAACAGTTGCAGTTCCTGAGTTACCAATGTTTTGCTCAGGCGTTCCACCTGCAAAAAGCTGATCTACAACTGGCGAAATAAAGTAGCGACGGTAAGCAAAAAACCCATCCGCATCCACTTTTTCACGCTGGATACCAGCCATAACATTGAAGTTGTGCGAGCCAAACGATTTTTCGTAAGAAACCTGACCTGTCAGCTGAATAGACAATTCCTGTGAAGAAGTTTCCGTCAAACGCGGATCACTGAATGTCGAACGAACAGTTCCCGTCAGGAATGGAGAAGTTCCATCCGCTTCGTAGGTCTTTTTATCCCAAAAATAAAGCGTCCATGGCTTCTGGAAAGACTTCTGACGGCGGATCTGCTTATCGATCGCTGCCATTGCATTTACTTTCAAACCTTCCACACCAGGGATAAGGATTTCAATGGATCCGTTTGTTTGAATGTAGTCGCGTTTGTCGTGGTTATAACCCGTTGTGTTTGTTGTAATAACCGCCGGGTTCTGCCCATTTTCGATATCAGGACCAGGTCTTCCGTCCGGCCAGATCGCGATTTCAGTTGGCTTACCACGCATTAACATACGGAAGATATCACCCGCGCCGCCACCATTCGGAAAACGACGGAATTCTTCACGAAGCGTCAATCCCAGGTTTGCACTTACATATTTGTTGATTTTAGTATCCAAATTGATACGCATATCATACTGCTTGTAACCTGTTGCAGAATTCACATAGTTACCTTCCTGGTTAATGTGGCCAAGCGACGCAAGGTATTTGATGTTCTCGCTACCACCCGTCAGCTGCAAGTTGTGACGTTGCTGCGGCGACCAGTTACGGATCACGCTGCCATACCAGTCGGTGTTCGGGTGGATCAATGGATCCGATCCGTCGGTAAATTTCTGGATGTCATCCGGCGTAAAAACCGCGTTCAGGACATTGCCATTGTCTTTTCTTGTGTAAGCGCCGCTGGTGTTGAAACCTTGAAGCGCACCTTCCCACTCACCCACAGCGAGGTTATCGTAGATCTGCAATTCATTACGGATTGTTGCGTATTGCGTTGCATTTGACATAGTAGGCGTACGGGTCGGTTGAGCCATACCCATATTGAAGTCATACGACAGCTGTGGTTTTCCGGTTTTACCTCTTTTGGTTGTAATCAAAATAACCCCGTTACCCGCACGTGAACCATAAATCGCAGCAGCCGCATCTTTCAAAACGGAAACGCTTTCAATGTCGGCAGGATTCAGACGGTCCAGACCACCACTCCGGTTGGGAACACCATCCACAACGATCAATGCGTTGCTGTTACCCAGCGAGTTAGTACCACGGATACGAATAGCAGAACCATCATACCCCGGCTCGCCGCTGCCTTGCACGGCAGATACACCCGGCAGACGCCCACTCAATGTGTTGGAAAGGTTGGTTGCCGGCGCTTTCGCCAATTCCCCACCCTTAACAGCTGTTACTGAGCCGGTTAATGTTGCTTTTTTTGCCGTTCCATAACCTACAACCACCACTTCATCCAATGCTTTCGTATCCGTAAGCAGTTTTACGTCGAGGCTTGTCTTGTTGCCCAAGGCAATCTCCTGTGTAATATAACCTATGAAAGAAAACACTAACGTACTGGTTGCAGACGCATTCACTGTGTAATTCCCTTCCAGATCCGTAACGGTACCCGTAGATGTACCTTTCACCACAACGCTAACGCCGGGAAGCCCCTGCGACTGCTCATCATTGACTTTTCCCTTTACCGTAACATCCTGAGCAAATGTACCGGCCGTGACGATGAACGTCAGAAAAAGGGAAAAAAAGTACCGGCTTAGGTTCCGGTCTTTTTCAGGTTTAGAAATCCCCATAAACAGAGTATAGATAGTAAATAGTTAAAAAATAGTTAAACATTGATAAAATCTTCGTCCTTTATATAGCATTCAGGCGTCGTTCAGCGCAGTTAATTCTGTGTCTTTTTTACACAATTATTTCTATTAAAAATCAGTTACATCCTATTCTCCGCTGGACGTATTTTTCCGCAGATAGCATTCGACAAAATTTAGAGGGGGTTGAAGCAAAAGCGACACTTGCGCTGCTTACATTTTCCGTCGTCTCGGAGCCGGTAAATAGTAACCGGGAGTACAAAAAGATATGATATAATTCACATAAACAAGGATTCCTGCTTTCTGACTATGTTTTCTTCGAAAATAACCATAGGTTACATAACGTATATGCAACAACCGTGTCATTCCGACACTTAAATGTATTGTATTCCATCGTTTTGTAAATTTGATTCTTGATGCTGTTCCACTAAACCTTTTCCAACACTGTTCAAGCCATCCTTCGGCAACAAGCCGCATAGAAGAAAGAGCCAATATCCATTTGCTCCGTAGCAGATATAACTACCGGTGAATTGTTTTTATTATGTTTTAAAGGAAGATAATTATGTTACGTTATAAGCAGAGCTGATAGGGTGTTTCGAAAAAGGATTTTACATTTGTGGCATAGCATGTAAATGAAGATCCGAATTGGCGATCCCAATTATCACGGCGCTCGTTGGCGCCATTACTTACGTCGCTGTCATCAACAGACGAATCGGCTTACATGACGTAAAAGAAAAAGAAGCCATATTGGTTATGCTGGACCTTCAAGAACTTAATGAGCCGTCCAGCCGCCGTCTACGGTTAAGATAGACCCTACCATGTAGCTGGATGCTTCGCTGGAAAGGAAGATGGCGGCGCCCTGGATCTCTTGCAGATTGCCCCAGCGATGTAAAGCCGTCGCACCGATGATGATGTCGCGGGCCTCGTCGCTATCAGCGATGGGAATGTTCATTTCGGTGAGGAACGGGCCAGGGCAGATCGCATTTACGTTGATGTTGAATGGCGCGAGCTCCATCGCTAAGGCGCGGGTCATTTGCACAACGGCTCCCTTACTGGCTGTGTAAGGTGTTCTGTTGGCTAAGCCGACCAGGCCGAGCGTACTCGCGAGATTAATGATCTTGCCACTTTTCTGTTGCTTCATAACAGGTGTAACGGCACGCGAAGCAAGCCACGTGCCGTTTACATTAACTTCCATAACCTGATTGAAATCTGCCGGTGAAAGCTCGTCGATCGGACCGCGTATATTGATCCCAGCACTGTTGATCAGAATATCGATCTTACCAAATGCTTCAACCACAAATCCTACCATAGCTTCGGTCTGTTCCAAACTGGTAATATCTGCTGCGAAGGATGTGATCCGCGTACCGAATGCGCGCAACTCTTCCGCACTTTTTTCTCCATCCGCAGCATTGCGGTTTACCAGCACAATGCTGGCGCCCGCTGATGCCAGCCCGGCGGCCATTGCCAGGCCAAGTCCCTTTGAGCCGCCGGTAATAACGGCCACTTTTCCTGTCAGATCAAATAGTTTTATTCCTGGTAAAGCGGAAACGGACATAATATTTTTAATACTGATGAAAGGCCTGCGATACGAATTCGAGCACTTTGGGAAGCGACTCACGCCAGTAGGTCCAGTTATGTGCGCCTTCCCGGATCCTGAATTCGTGGGGAATTTCTTTTTTCTTCATGGCAATGTGAACGAGGCTGTTTCCCTCATACAGGAAATCATCGTCGCCACAGTCAATATACCAGCGAATGGCCTTTTTCTGGTCTTCCTTAATGTTATTTATTAATGCCAATGCGCTGTGGCGGTTGTAATAATTGGTAACCGTTGAATCCTGAATGTCGGGGTTGTTGCGTAAAAGGTTCTTTTTGGCATCTTCAACTGTGATCGGCCCGGCAGATGCGCTTAACGGGCAAGCGGACGAAAATAGCTCGGGATGATGCAGTGCGTACATAAATGTGCCACCACCGCCCATTGAAAGTCCCGCTACGGCCCGAAAACGCTTGTTCGCTTTGATGCGAAACTTCTTTTCCACATGCGGCATAAGCTCTTGAAAAAAGAAATCTTCATAATTCCAGTCGCCCTTTACATCATTGAAATATCCCCTCCTACCCGTGTCTGCATCCGGCATGACAATGATCATTGGCGTGGCTGTTCCTTCGCGTATGGCTTTGTCGGTAATGTTAAGGACCTCGCCAAACTGAACCCAGCCGGTGTGATCGTCACCAGCACCATGCAGGAGATAAAGAACAGGATAGCTTCTTTCTGAGGTGGCGTAATCGGGTGGCAAATAAATCGCGTATTTTCTTTCGGATTTCAGAAGCTTACTTGGAACCGATAAATTATCCATCACCTTGCCCGTTTGGGCGAAGGCGGAAACTGCCAGCATAGCCAGCAGAAAAGTAACGTAAATCTGTCGCATAATTCCGGGTTAAATTGGGTTGGAAAACTCTTCCCATTGAAAAGTAACCGCGTATCACACTTTACCCGCAATGTTGGTAATCATTCCCTTAAAAATGAATGCATGAAACGGAAGCACGGCATACCAATACAATCGCCCTGCCAGTCCAAGGGGACGAAAAGTGGCGGTTTGTCTTAAAACATTGTTTTCGTCCAGACAGAATTCCAGCCAGGCTTCCCCGGGAAGTTTCATTTCAGCATATAGCAGAAGTCTCTTTTCTTCCTTATTAGCAAGCAATACTCGCCAAAAATCGAGCGGATCGCCGGGGTAAATTTGCTCCGGATGCCTCCTGCCGCGCCGCAACCCTACCCCGCCGGTAACCTTATCCAGAAACCCGCGTATTTCCCAAAGCCAGGTCCCATAATACCAGCCGGTTTTCCCGCCGATGGACCATATGCGTTTCAACACATATTCGGGGTTATCAATTTTAAGTTCTCTTTTATCAATGTAACAACCATTGGTAGGCACCTGCATGTAACTGGAAATACCTTTCGAAAGCGCGGCACTGCTTTGCGCGCCCGTCCAGCTGGACAGAACCTGGTTTTGCTCTATTTTATCAAAAGCGAGACTGATCGCCTTTTCGTAACCAATGCGTTCAATGTGAAGTTTTTCTGCAAGATCATTCGGTCTGCAAACAACTTTGACTTTCATGCTGTGCACGAGGTTTTTGGCTAGCGTGTACGATGTGGAAGTGACAAAATACAACCAATAGGAAGACAATTTCGGCGTCATAACTGGCACGACCAGAATGCGCCTTTTTAACCCGCGCACTTCTGCGAATTTTAAAAGCATCTGCTTGTAGGTGAGAATGTCCGGGCCACCTATATCAAAACTTTTGCCGTAGGTTTCTTCGAGGAGCAATGTGCCGGTCAGGAAATCGACAACGTTGCGTATGGCTATGGGTTGACATTGTGTATGCAGCCAGCGCGGCGCGATCATCACCGGCAGCTTTTCAACCAGATCTCTGATAATTTCAAAAGAAGCGCTGCCTGAGCCTACAATGATGCCTGCACGCAACGTGGTTAATGCATAATGTTCGGATTTGAGAATTTCCTCAACGTTTTTGCGGGAAAGCAAATGTTTGGAAAGCTCCTCTTCATTAATGATCCCGCTCAGATAAATGACCTGCCTGGCATTCGTATTTTCGATTCTCTGCTTGAAATGCGTTGCGGTAGTTTCTTCCAGTTTCTCAAAATCCTCGCCGCCACCAGTAGACATGGAGTGGATGAGATAATAAGCGACATCAATGTCATGCGGGATGTTAGCGAGCGTTTCTTCACGCAAAAAATCTACCTCTAAAACAGCTGCGTCAGGAAACTGCGCGTTGAACCGCTGCTTATCCCTGACGCAACAAAAAACTTCGTGTCCTGCTTCCAGCAACACCGGAAGTAATCGCTGTGCAATGTATCCGGTGGCACCTGTCAGTAGGATTTTCATTCAGTTATGGTTTTATTTCTTTTTAATCTTCATTGCCACCGGGTCCCAATTGATGATCTTTTTGGAAAAATAACTTTCATTACAAGCCAGCACCGGAGCCGCCGCGCGGAAACCGAAAATTGGATCCTCAACCGTTCCTACGCTTCCTTTTTTAATGTTATCAAAAAAATCGGCGAAGTGATTGGCATGCGCATCGTCTTCTTTTGGTGCAGTGAACTTCACTTCCTTAACCGGTTCTGCCTTGCGGGTGTCTTCCGGATATTGCGCATCGTATTGTTTCTTGAATTCCTTTTGCTCGCTTTCAGAGAATGTGTTATAACTATCATAACCGCCAAATCCGGGCGCTTTCGGCAATTTTTTCTTGGTAAGGACCAGATTATTTTCGGTGAATTCGATCTGTCCTTCCGTGCCGATAATGCGCGTATTGTTGGCAATTGCACCGGCATTTGCAAAGTTTACGCGAAGTACCATCTGGAAATTGGCATGAATGTCTGTTTTGGGATAATCCAAAATAGAAACCAGCACATCCGGCACATCACGGCCATCTTTCCAGTAACTGAGCTCGCCGGATGACATGATGCGCTCCGGCCCTAGTGAATTGGTTACAAAATGTACGCCAGTGATCAAATGCACAAATAAATCGCCTCCCACTCCGGTGCCGTAATCCCTGTAATTTCTCCAACGGAAAAATCGCTTCGCATCAAACGGCATTTTGGGCGCGTCACCCAGATATTGGTCCCAGTCCACGGTTGTCGGTGACGCGTCCGTCGGGATGGAGTAATTCCAGGCTCCTATTGAATTGAAACGGTCATTATTGGATTCAACATAATTGATCTCACCAATCTCCCCAGCCTGAAAAAGTCTTTTGGCTTCCTTAAATGAGGCCGAACTAATGCGCTGACTGCCTATCTGCATGGTTTTGCCCGATTTCTTCCAGGCATCTATCACCGAAAGTCCTTCATTAATGTGATGCACCATTGGTTTTTCACAATAAACATGCTTGCCGGCTTGCAGCGAAGCTTTGGTAATATGGTCGTGCCAATGGTCGGGAGTTACGATTAAAACGGCATCAATGTCTTTTCTTTCTAAAATCTGACGGTGATCGCGCGTTGTAAAAATGTCTTTCCCAAAAACCTCTTTCACACGCGTCAGTCTGCCGTCGTACAGGTCAGCAGCGGCAACGAACTCTGCGTCGGGAGCTCCCCTTAACGCGGCTTTGGTATCCTGATTACCCTGGATTCCCATGCCAATGGTGGCAAAGCGAATCTTGTCGTTCGGACTGATTTTTTTTAAATCCTTAATAATGTTAAAAGGTTTGGCAATACTTTCAGTGGCTAACAATGCTGAGGCAGCTGTTACGTTCCTGAGAAATTTCCGGCGGGTAGGATTCATGTTAAATATGACTAAAATGTTACATTGTGATGATTCCACTAAAATAGGGAATAAATGTTTGTCGAACCACAACGAGCTTCTATTTAGAATTTATGGACCAGACGCAGCGCAAAAAACTTGTTAATGAACTCATTAGCCTTATCGAAAAAGGAAATGCACATGTTAGCTTTAAGGAATCGGTAGCAGACTTGCCGTCCGGATTACGCACTGTTATTCCCGAAAACCTGCCTTATAGCATTTGGCAGCTGGTTGAACACATCAGGATCGCGCAAAAGGATATTGTGGATTTTTCAGCCTCAGCCGACAGCGAGTCACTGGCCTGGCCGGACGATTACTGGGTTGAACCCACCGACTCCATCAGCGATGAGGATTGGAATCATTCATTGAAACAAATTGAAGAAGACCAGCAGCGCTTTCATGCTTTGTTGACAGATGAAAACAACGATCTGTTTTCGCCACTTCCGTGGGGAACAGGACAAAGCTTATTGAGGGAAGCCATGCTTATTGCCGATCACAATGCCTATCACACTGCCGAAATAGTGGTTGCGAGAAGATTACTGAAAAGCTGGAAATAAAACGGACAGCCAGGATATTGGCCGCCTGGCTTTTATAATTCCTCTATATAAATATCCTTATAATAAACCTTTGCCTTACCGCCGCCATGAATCTGTAAGCCAATGATCCCTTGCTGCGGAATGGATTTATCCGGTTCTGTATAATCCACAGTTTGCTTGCCGTTGAGTGCAATCCTGATCCGGCCATTCTCACTCCGAACCTCGTAATCGTTCCAATCGTTAAGCTTAACGAGTTTGAGAACCTCAACAGAATCGGGCGCAATGAGCGTTTTGTTCCTGCGGGACTCGTCGTAAAGACTTGCCCAGAATTTCGCTCCCAGGTCTGCCTGATAACCGATCATTTCGTAGGACGGATCTTTGGACCTCACGCTGTGAAACTGGACGCCTGTATTAATGAAACCTTCATGACCAGTCAGCTTGAATTTGACATTCAGGATGAAATTGGAATAGGTCTTTTTGGTGCATAAAAAATTATTGTGCGGAACCGTTTCTTCCAGAGAGCCGCCTGCAATGGCTCCATTCTCAATTTTCCAGGTCTTCACGGTGTCTCCTTCCCATCCGTTGAATGTCTTGCCGTCAAACAGTGAAACTTTCTTTTGTGGGGAAGTCATTGCAAAAACGGTCAGCAACATAACCGCTATCAGTAAGTAGGCTCGGGTTGTTAGCATAATGTCAGCATTAATGTGGTTACGGATAAAAGTCACCCTGTCAAAATCTTTACTATCCGCGCCTGGCGTAATCCAAAATACGGGAGATCCCGTAGGTAACCCATTAACTGCTTTATCATTAATATCAGTATTTTTACGGACAATGCATTTTTTCAAGTATTGAGAAAACCGAACACGGAGCTGGATTTTATTAAAAATGATTGAAACGCTTAATAACAACAATAAAGACAACCTGCTTGTTGCCATTGAAAGATTTGAGCTCGTGGCGAAAGCGACGCATGATGTTATCTGGGACTGGGACCTCGAAAAAAGCACGGTTTGGTGGAACGAGGGAATGAGGGAAGTTTTCGGCTATGCGCTACAGGAGGTTGAACCTGGACCGGAATCATGGTTCAGCCGCATTCATCCGGACGACCGGGGCGAGGTGGTCCATAATATAAATGTTGCCATCGACCGTGGAGATACCAACTGGACGTATCAATATCGGTTCCGCCGGGCAGATGGCAGCTATGCGCACGTTCACGACAGGGGTTACACGATCCATGTGGACGGAAAAGCAGTGAGAATGGTCGGTTCGATGAGAGACCTTTCCGAAAAAATGCAGTCGGATGAAGCAAGGCTTGAAAGTGAGGACAATTTGCAATTTGCACTCAATGCTGCACAGCTCGGAATCTGGAATATGAATCCGGAAACGGGTGTAGTTTACTTCGATGAAAGGTGCAGGGGGCTCTACGGAAATCCACCTGAGGAGATCCTGAATTACGAAAGTTTAATTCAACACATTCATTTCGAAGACCGGGAAAAAGTAGTTACTGCCATTGCTAATGCACTAAATCCGGAAAAGCGGGCTGCTTATGACATTCGCTACAGGACTGTTGGCGCGTCAGATAAAATTTTGCGCTGGCTGCATTGCACCGGCAAGGCCTATTTTACGCCGGAAGGAATGCCACATCGGTTTTCAGGCGTTTCCCGCAATGTTACCGATGAAATATCCAACCGGGAAAGAGTTGCGTGGGCCGATCAGCAGGCCGCAATGACGGTTGAGGGTTCGGGGGCAGGATCATTCCTGGTTTCGCTGGAGTCCGACGAGATCATTTACTCGCCTACTATGTCGCGAATCATTACAGGCAAAGAAAGCACTGAAATGTCCCGTGACTTATTCATCATGCACGTTCATCCGGAAGATTTTGGTAAAAGATCAGCCGCGTACGAGAGTGCCTCCAAAACAGGTGAATTGCGTTACGAAGCCCGTTTTGTATGGTACGACAATTCGGTTCACTGGGTGAGGGTGATCGGGCAATATCTTTTCGACAGCACAGGAAAAGCCATTTCGCTTTCGGGTATTGTTATGGACATTACGGACCGCATTGAGTCCGAAAACATCATCCGGACCAGTGAAGAACATTTGCGCACGCTCATCGAGCAGGCGCCCGTTGCCACGAGTATGTTCATAGGGAAGGATATGATCATTGAATTGCCTAACGAGGCTATGCTAAAAATCTGGGGAAAAGGTGATAGCGTAATCGGCAAACCACTGCGTGAAGCGCTTACTGAACTCCAAAATCAGCCATTCCTGCAAATTCTGGATGATATTTTTGAAAGCGGAAAACCATATGCCGCATCCGGCAGCCGGGCAGACCTGGTGATGAATGGCGTCCTTGAAACCTTTTATTTCGACTTCACCTATAAACCATTACGCAACTCAAAAGGAGAAATCTACGCGATCCTGGATATGGCTGTAGACGTAACAGAGCAGGTAAAATCGCGGCAGGCACTGGAGCGGAGCGAAGAGCGCTATCGCCAGCTCGTTAACGAATTGGAGAGAAGGGTCCAGAAACGTACGGAGGAATTGCACCTGGCCAATCAGGAGCTTGTTAATTCGAACAGCAACCTGCAGCAATTCGCCTATGCTGCAAGCCATGATATGCAGGAACCGTTACGCAAAATCCAGTCTTTCAGCTCGCGCCTGCAAAGCGTTTACGGAGAGTCATTTGATGAGAACGGCATTTTTATGCTGAACAGGATCCAGGATGCTTCCAAACGAATGTCGAGCATGATTGATGATTTGCTCGCCTACTCAAGACTCACCACAAGGGATAGCTCCTTTGAACCTGTTGATCTGAGCCAAATCGTATCGGCGGTGATTGCTGATCTTGAATTTTCAATTGAAGAACAAAAATCTCAAATCAGGATCGGGCAATTGCCTGTCGTCTGGGGAAATCCGTCTCAATTGACACAGCTTGTACAAAATCTGCTGAGCAATGCAATCAAATATAGAAAACAGGATGTGGCGTCGATCATTGAAATCCGCGCTGAAGATCTGGCCGAAGCAGAGATCGCTGAGTTACCGCGCCTGCTGCCGGAACATTCCTACATCAGGTTTGAGGTGATCGACAATGGCATTGGCTTCGACGAAAAATATCTCGACAGGATCTTTCAAATGTTCCAGCGTTTACACGGTCGCGGTGAATTCTCTGGATCGGGAATTGGGCTCGCGTTATGTAAAAAGGTTGTACAAAACCATCACGGGCACATTACCGCTCGAAGTGAGACAGAAAAAGGCTCCACTTTTATAGTCTATTTACCAATTCCTAACTGATCAGCTTACCGTCCCGGCTTATTTTTTCCAGACATCCTGATATTCTTCAGGGTGTCTTTTAAATTGGACATGCACATACTCGCACAACGGAACCACTTGAAGCTCGTGCTTGCGTGCATAATCAACCATTTCGTCCAGCATTAACTTCGCCAGGCCTTTTCCGGACATATTTTCGTCCACTTCGGTATGATATACGGTCAGAGCTGTTTCGCTTACGCCGATCACCATTTCTCCAACCTGCTTTCCCTCTTCTTCAATATAAAACGCACCTCGTTTGCGCGCATCCAGCCTTAGTTTTACTTCACTCATACATTTGTTTTGATATACCAAAAACTCAAAATAAGGCCGCTAAATAATTGTTCCCGCCATTGGCCGCCAAATTCACGCATATTCGACTAAAAACCAAATTAGTTGCGATGATTCTATAATTTCGCGGCTTAAAGCAAATCTTCCCATGACGCATTTTCCGGTTACAAGTTCCAACCTGTCGATTTCTCATCTGGCCGAATTCCTGAAAGCGAAATATTTCCCAAACGCCGTAGTTACGTGCAGACTCCTTAAAGCTGGCATTAGCCACACATATCTGGTCAATGCTTCCGGCTCCAGACATATTTTTCGCATTTACACATTCGGCTGGCGAAGCGAGACAGAAATCAACGAGGAGCTGCGGTTACTTTTGCACTTAAAACAGAACGGTATTCCCGTTTCATATCCTGTTACTGACGAAGAAGGCCGCTATATCCAATCGTTCAATGCTCCGGAAGGCGACAGGCTTGGCGTAATGTTCTCTTATGCAGAAGGTGAAAAGCAACTGAATTTTTCACCGGATATGCATTTCAAAATTGGCGCAATAATGGCTCAAATGCATGTGTTGACAAAAGATTTTTTTCTGGAAAGGGTTACCTACACAAGCAAGACAATCCTGATCGACCCACTGGAACAAATTAGTAAATTTTTGGCAGCAGACGCAGAAGAAATGGCATTTCTAAGCGATGCGAAGGATTTTTTATTACAGGAATTCGCCAATGCTGATGAAAGCCAGTTGCGGAAAGGAGCAGTGCATCTGGATATCTGGTTCGATAACCTTAATATTGACAAGCACAACCAGGTTACGATTTTCGATTTTGACTTTTGTGGAAATGGCTGGCTATGCCTCGATCTGGCTTATTATATTTTGCAATTGCATAGCGTTGAAAAAGACGAACAGGAATGCAGCAGCAAACTTCGTAAGTTTATCGATGGCTATGAATCCGTAACGGCGATCTCCCGGGAGGAAAAAAGGATTATTCCGATGCTGGGTGTAAGCTTGTATTTCTTTTACCTGGGCATCCAATCACAACGGTTCGACAATTTCTCCAATGTCTTTTTTAATGACGTTTACCTGAAAAGGTTCATCAATATCCTGGTCAGAAAGTATTTGGAAACAGCAAAAAACATGCAGCTTTGAGGTCAAAGCTCCGTATTAATCACGCTAATCAAGCACCACTATGCTATTTAAGATCATTTTCCCAGCCCTCTTTCTGACGGGTGTTTACTTTTTAATCAAAAGCATCGGCCGCATTGTGCAGGTTTATGCCGGCCCAAAAATCGAATTCCCTGCAAGGACCGGTTCAAGCCAGCTTAAAATAGATCAGTCCGGTGATTATGAAATCGCTTATAAACGACCGTCGTTAACTGGCGTTATTCCAACAAATTGTGAGTTTAAGTTAACCGAAGATGCAGATCAGCGGGAGTTGAAGGTGATTAGCTCTGTTAATTTGCTGGGTATGCGAAAAGACATGTCCGGCAACCGCGTTGTGCCGGTTGCATCATTCAAGATCGAGCGACCGGGCACATACACATTATGTACCACGGAATCAGCAGGTTTTAAAGAAGGCGATAAATTACTGATCACCACCAAAAGCGGCACAAAAGGCTTTTGGGCCATTCTGGCGATCGCTATTTCAGGCATCGCGACAATTGCGGGCCTGGTTTTAAGCATTCTGGCCTTTTTGAATAAATTTTAGTTATACGCCTTCCGTCACCTTTTTCATTTTGGCAAGTCCCGTTTTTGCAACCAGCAACGCATCCTGCGCATAATAATCTTTGTTGAAAACTTCAAAGGAAAGAATTACCGGCCGCTCCGGGTTTTTCAGCGACTTCAAAAGGTCTTTTAATGGCGCCACGCCGTCACCCGCATACACGCGGTCCGCATCCGTGATCGTTTCCCGCGGAGGCGTTGCAGGATAGTCGTTAATGTGAAAAATTTCTACCAATGGCTTACCAACATCTTTCACTGCATCCATGCCTGAGCCGCCTTTATGCAAATGGTAAACGTCCATTAGCAAACGAGCGGACGGATGTCCCGATTCTACCGCAACGTAAAGGATCTCCCCTACGCGGCTCAGGTTCTTAGAAAAACCCCACAGTTCCAGATGCGGCACCACGCCGGTTTTATCACCCAATTCAAGAATGGTCCGGTAACGCTCAGCTACTTTTGCAAGATCCAGCGAAGCGCCGGTTGTGGCGCCCATAGGCGGCGCAGCAATACGCGGGCAGCCGATTTGCGCCAGTTGATCCATCTCAACTTTCAACTGCTCGATCGCTTTGGAGCGCGCCGATTCATCGTCTACAATCCAGGTCGCAAAGCCAATGGCATCTTCCACTTTAATGCCCAGGTCATCAATGATCTTCTTTGCTTCCTTTACTGTTCCGCCTTCTTTCAGATAGTCCTGCAATGTGTTAATCCATATTTCCACGGATCCGAAGCCTGCCTTCGCAGCCACTTCCAGCTCCTTCCTGAAACCCAGCTTATGACCACGCAAAGTGCTCATATTGAGTGAGTAAATAAAGGGCTGTACTTTGGTTTTCGCTGCTTCGGCAGGCAACATGCCTGTACCGGAAACGGCCAGGATAGAGGATAAAGCGGTTCGGCGGTTCATTCAATTAATAGCTGATTGTAGACTGATATCTTGGTAAAGGGGCTTGCGGGAATTTTTTACCGCAACTTGATGTAAATTGATTGACAAAATCACCTTTAACAACCCTCCTTATGGAACCCGAAGAGTATAAAGTACCCGCCAAAACAAGCATAGGACATGTTCATTTGAAAGTTTCTGACCTGGAAAGAGCCCTCGATTTTTACTGCGGACTTCTGGGCTTCGAAGTCATGGCGCGTTATGGTGCGCAAGCGGCATTCATTTCTGCGGGCGGCTATCATCACCATATCGGCCTCAACACCTGGTATAGTGCAGGCGCACCCGCTGCACCGCAGCATGGCGTAGGACTGTTTCATACTGCGATTCTTTACCCGACGCGCAAGGATCTGGCGATGATTTTCAATCGCCTTCAGCTGGCCGGTTATCCACTGTCAGGGGCGAGCGATCACGGTGTTTCCGAAGCATTATATCTCAATGATCCCGATGATAATGGTGTGGAATTATACTGGGACCGCCCGAAAGAGCTTTGGAATTTCATGCCGGACGGAACGGTCGAAATGTATACTAAGAGCCTTAATTTGAAAGGATTACTGGCAGAATTAAGCTGATTTTTTCTAATATTTCATCATTAAAGTAAGCAGCTTTCGGTCGAGCTTGTGACCGTGCCAGTCCTCGTAAGCCACGTCGTCACGGCGGGAATCCAGCACGCCAAAATCGCCGGCAAACTCCCAAAGAGAAAAACCGATCCCGTTGGACGAAAGGATGTCGAGCACATCGCCGAACCAGGCCAGGAAGACGGCGTGCGGCGTTTTGTTCCAGCATCCGCATTCTCCGCAATGAACGCCTACGCCCTTTCCTACCAGATCAATCCAGGGCTTGTAGAACTTTTCAAGCATGGCGCGGCTGAGATATTGGTCGCCTACCTGGCCGGGCCATTTCGGTTCAGGAATATTTTCTGTGTCCTTCATTGCCCACGGCGCTTTATAATGCGAAATAATACCCGGGTGATAACCCCGGCAACTTTGCCCGATATCCAGATCTGCTATCTCAGGAATTACCGAGCTGCCTACATCGTTGCCATCGGCAATGATCATATGCATGGGATTTTCCTTTCTGATCGCTTCTGAGGCCGCAATGGCAAGTTTTCTGTAAACCGCGCCCGGCACAGAGGACCTTTTTGAATGCTGATCGTTCATATCCTCGCGCATACTTGGCTCGTTCAGCAGGTCGAAGCTGATCTTTTTGGAAGAAACGTTTTTGTATCGCTTCGCCCACAAGTTCCAGTGAAAACAAAAAGCGTCCAGGGCTTTCTGGTCTGTCCACAAATTGTAAGGCTCGTGAAAACCTGCATTCACGCAATATCCAGGCGCGCGGTGCAGGTTGAGGCTTACGTGAATGTTGTATTTATGCGCAGTTGTGACGAGTTTGTCAATGCGGTCAACAGCCTGCTCATCAATCTGATAAACCTCCTCGGGCGTAATGTTGCGGCTCCTGTCAAATTTGAGATAGGCGGGATAAGCCATCGGGACCCTGACAAAGTCAAAACCCCAATCGCTCATCCATTTAAATTGTTCTTCTGTGGTCGGCTTCCGGCTCGAAGCGGGGTCAGGAGAAAAGAAATCCAGCAAATTAAAGCCCTTCCACTTCGGGAGCTTGTTTTTCGCATTTTGATTTTTGAAAGAGAAGCCCGTCGAAATAGCGCCGCCCGCTGCTACTGCTCCGGCTGCCACGCCTGTATTTTTGATAAAAGTCCTGCGATGCATGATAAAACATGTTCGTTGTTACTTTTATAAAATACAAATCGGCCGGTGTTATACTTGTGCGTTCAGCGTGTTAAAAACGCTTTGTTAATTCTGGTAAATGAGGCCAGTTGACGTTGAGCCAGACCTTGTGCTGAAATTGTAGACCATTTCAAACTCTTTGCCCATCATATATTTTTCTTTCAGCTTCTGGTGCAAAGCCGCAGGTTGTTTCACACCGTTCACAATCAGTTCACTCTTGCCCAGCTTGAAAGACAAGTCTTTGCGACTGCTTACCACGCCGCTTTCCAGCAAATCCTTGATAACCGATTCCTGCAACTGCTCATAATTTTTCCGCTCGGTTTCTGCTTCTGCCCGCTCGTCGTCCGCTATTTCACGGTAATTGTCGGCCCTGTTGCGTTGCGCTTCGGCGTAAAGCTTTTGTTGCTCGCCGTAAGCACGCTGTTTTTCTGCATCAGCATACACCACTTTCGCTTGCTTTTCAAATCCTTCCGACTGTTTCCTGTATTCAGCTGATTCCTTTTTGTAAACGTCTGCGGCTTTGCGATACTCTTCCGCCCTGGCTTTGTACAACGCTGCATGCTCTTGATGGACGAATGTTTCCTGGCGGCGTTTTTCCGCGTCCTTGCGCATGATGTCCGCTTCAGCCCTCATTTTATTTGCTTCTTTTCTGTGAACTTCGGCCTCCTCATGATTTTTCACAATGTCCTTCATTACTGCGTCAATCTCCTTCTTGTAATCTCCGTATTGCTCTTTTGGGATTTCTTTTCCGTCAATTCGAAGCAAAGCCGTTTTGCCTTCAATTTGAACAACATCATAATCCTTTCCATTGCTGTTGATCCGGTAAGTGTTTATTCCTTCCGAGTTAATGTTGACATTAGAAATGGAGTTGTGATCGTCTGATGAATCAACTTCGACGGATTGGAAGTTTTCGTTTTTATTATCCTTCTTCTTAGGCAAAGTGTCCTGTGGCACAGCGGAAATTTCTGTTTTCAACGCCTTTACGAAATGGGGACCTGGCCTGCTTTCGGCGATAACGGACGGCGCGGCTTTGGCTGCGGGTGCCACATGTGAGACGGCTGCGGACAGCGCAGCAACGGTGATCAAACTGATTGTTACAAATAATTTTTCCATGGCATTTAGAGGTTTATTATTACTATAAATTATTCGCTTGATTCTGTCCAGCAAATGGTTCCGCTTTTGGGAAAACGCCATCTCAAATGCGGAGCCCTTCCTATTATATTCCTGAAATGAGACCAGTGCGTGAACAAATGACGTCTTGTTCTCCATTACGGCAATCGCCAGATCGTCACAACAATGCTCTCTTTCTTCTTTGATCAATTGAGAGAGCCATAGCAATGCAGGGTTGAAAAAGAAGATGTTTTCACAAAAGATCTGGATTAGGTTTACGAGATAATCACTGCGTTTGATGTGTGCCAGTTCATGCAGTAATATAGCCTCTATCTGCGCCTCGGGAATATTGACAAAAAGCCCGAACGGGATGATAACCAGCGGCTTGAAGACCCCTATAACCATCGGAACAGTTACATTTTCAGATTCAATTACGCTGATAACCTGCCTGATCTTCATCTTTTCCGCAAGTTTATCAAACTTGTGTTTCCAACTGTCCCTAAGCGGGTGAATGTTGTTCGTCTTGATTTTGCGTAGATAAAGCATCCCGGCCGTTGCCTGAAACGATTTAAATGCAAATACCACAAACCATATTGCCACGATCACCTGGGCATTCTGGCTGCAAAAATTCATGATAAGACTGCTCCACGAGACGCCATCGTTCATTCCGCTCAAACTTGAAGCTGTAAGGTCGGCGACTTCCGCACTCGTGTTGCCCGAAACTAGGGTTAACCCGCTGCTTTGGGCGATGATCCGGTCCGCTGAAAACAGCGATATAAAGGTATAACATGCCGCCGCAACAAAACCGAAAAGCAGCATTGCCAGCAGATTGTAGCGTGTGGCGGGCCTTGCCTTTTTAGTGAACGTCAGTAATAACCCGGCCAGAATGGCAATGAGAAATCCCTGCCATATGGAGTGAATCAGCGTCAGGGAAAGCGCCTGCACCAGTTTTTGGATATGCGGTTCATTCATGTTCATGGCTATCGGATGCTGTAAGGTGTTACTTATCCAGTTTTTTCAAAAAATCCTTAATCTCGTTCAACTCTTCCTGCGATGTATTTTTGTTGCCAAAAAGCTGCATGACCAAATTCGAAGCCGAACCCTTGTACATGGAATCGACAAACTTTTCCAGCAAGGCGTTTTTGGTTTTATCCTCTGCCTCCGCTGGACTATATACGTGCTTCATACTGCTTTCATCGCGGATCACAATGCCTTTTTCGGCCATAATCTGCATCAGCTTCAAAGTCGAAGAATACTGCACCGCTCTCTTTTCTTCATTCAGCTTATCGTTCACGAACCTGACGGTCGACGGGCCGTGTTCCCAAAGCACCTGTAATATCTCAAGTTCCGATTTTGTAGGCTCCATCATGCTATTTGTTTAACCACCTTTCAAAGGTAGGAAAAATTTCGTACGAAAAAATATTTAGGTAAAATAATTATTTATTTTCAATCATTTCTTTTTTAAAATGCCTTTTTCAACGCTATCCTCAATTAATTGCTCGGCATAATTCCAGATGGACGCCGAACCGTTCCTGATCACCTGCTTTTTCTCATACACTTTGGCATAATCAACCCCAAACTCCTTCCAGGTCCCGCCGTCATTGGAAACATTTTGCAGCAATGGTTCCAGCCGGTCCATAGACTTGGCAAATTTCGCCTCATCCGTTTCCCCTGCTTCAAATTCCTCCCAGATAGCGATCAGCTCATCGCATTGCGACTTAGGGAGCATTCCGAAAATTCTTTCGGCAGCCAGGCGCTCCTGGTCTGTGTTCACGTGATTTTTAGCCGTGTCATAAATAAATGTGTCTCCGGCGTCAATCTCGACAATGTCGTGGATCAACACCATTTTCAGCACTTTCAATACATCAACAGGCACATTGGCATGTTGTGATAAAATAATGGCCATCATGGCCAGGTGCCAGCTGTGTTCGGCGTCGTTTTCGTTGCGGTCGCTTGCGAATAACCTGGTTTTTCGCTGGATGTATTTGAGTTTATCAATTTCCTTAATAAATTCTATTTGCTTCAAAAGATCTTCCTGCTGCATATTTTCCATTATTTTAAATAAAAAAGCCGTCCCGGAAACATTCCCGCGACGGCCACAAAATTAATTACATTTATCAGGCTCCTAATGCTTTTTTAGCATACTCAACACATTTCGCCGTTTCCTTTACTGCGTCCGAACCTGCCGGGATCTCGTATTCCAGCTCAATGGTTGCCGGAAACTTGTATTTCCTGGCGCGCATCAGTTCCAAAGCTGCTGTAATAGGCGTGTCTCCTTGTCCCCAGGGCACATTAGCACCACCATTCTCCTTATTTTTTCTGTCTTTGACGTGCATGCTTACAATGTGGTCGTGCTTGGTTTCGATCAGCGGGATCGGGTCAAAACCTGCGGCCACATAATGTCCCATATCAAAGTTCATCGCATTGTATTTTGATTGGTTCAAAGCCGTGTCCCACCAGGTCGGCGTTTGCTGCGTATGACCGTGGTAACCTACATACACTTTGTTTTTAGCCGCAATGTCGCCCAGGCGTTTTGTCTGCGCAGGGTCATTCGGCTGCTCAATCGTAGCCTGGTTGGCACCTAATGCTTTGGCGGCACGGAAAGCATAGTCCACTTCCTGATCCGTATTTTTCTCGCCCAATGCGGATGGTTTGAATGCGTAAATGCTTACGCCGGCATCATTATACATTTTGCGCAGCTGGACAAATTTGTCCATAGGAACCTTGGCGCGCCATTCAGCCATTTTCACCACATGTTCGGCCTGCGCAGCCTTTTGCTCATCGGTAAGCTCGGGACGCTTGCCTCCTGTCCAGGGCGGCATTTTCGGTCCCTCGGGCGCACCCGCAAATAATTCACCCGTTGGTCCCATGAGCTCAATCGCGCTGATATTGGCGTCAATGCAATATTTAAGAATGTCCTCTGCGCCGCCCGGCATACTCCGCCAGGAATAAGTTATTGCCCCCACCTGCACACCATTGAAAAGTGAATTGGGTTTGCCCAGATTCTTGATATAGGCCGGAAAGCCAAAGCCAGTGGTTGGCAACAGGCCCACGCCAGCCGTTAAAAGTGCGGACGCGCTCAAAAACTGACGTCTTGAAATTTCGTGTTCTGCCATGATTAGTAAAGGTTATTGACCAGGTTGTTAGTAATATCTGCCTACGTATTTATTTTCAACGACTATTTTCTTCATCTTATGCGGATCAATCGGCCCCTGCTGTGCGTAAACGATCTTTCCGCCCGGCTCTACCAGGAGCGTATAAGGCAATGCGCCCTGCCACTTAGGATCAATGGCTTCGATCAGCTTATACTTGTCTTCTACATTGAAGATGTAATTTTTGTTAGAAGCAAATTTGCCTTGCAGGAATTTCAACGCCTTTTCTTTTTTGTCAGGACTATCGGCGCTGATGGATACAAACTCAAAATCACGGCCGCGATACATATGGTGCATGGCCATGAAATCGGGAAATTCCGTGACACAAGGCCCGCACCAGGTGGCCCAGACATTAATGAGCCGCAGCTTGTCCGACTTGTTACTGATAAGTTCTTTTAACCCCGCCTCATCGATGGTTTCCAATGTCACGGGCTCCTTTGCCCAGCCAGCTTTCTCTTTTTGCACGCCGTCTTCTTTGGATATCCATTTCATGGAACAGCCAAATGTTTTAGTGGAAGGAACGGGAACCGGTTTATTGGCCAGCAGCGCTTCAATAGCGTTTTTCGCATCCAGATTCTTGGGTGGACTTGTTGGTTTTTCAACGTCATCAATCCGGCCGTGATATTGCAGCTTCCTGGCTTTGTCAAAAACAAAAATGTGCGGGGTAGCAACCGGGCCGTAGGCCAATGCCGTTTTCTGATCATCGCCATCAAACAGATATGGGAAATTATAAGCCATATCTTTTGCGCGTATCTTCATCTCGTCATATGTGTCGCTCAGATCGGTATAACCGAGTTCATCCAGGCGGATTGCCTTGGGATCATTGGAAGAGATCGCGACCAGCGCAAAGCCTTTGGACTTGTAGTCTGCAGTTAGTTTCTTGATACGTTCCTCATAAGCCTGCGCCGTAGGGCAATGATTACAGGTAAAAACGATGGCCAGAACGGGCGCAGCGGCAAAACTTTTCAGTGAATATTTTTTGCCATCAACGCCCAAAAGATTGAAATCAGGAGCCGCGGCGCCGATTTTTAATGTCTCGGGCTGTTCGGCTTTTGAATCAATGTTTGTAGAAACGAGAACAATAAGCGCAAATAAAATCTTGTAATATGTCCGCATAACGATCTCCTATTTGATTTAGCGTTTAATTTAAATCAAAAGCAGATCTATTACAATAAATTACTGGTATCGTAACATTTATTTGGGCAGTTCAACCTGCGCCGTTGTTCTCAGATAAGCCACGAGCTCAGTCACTTCTTTATCCGACAAGGCTTCCAAAAGTCCCGACGGCATCATGGAAACCGGCGTTACTTCCCGCGTTTGAATATCCGATTTATTGATAGCCACCGCGTCCTGTCCCACAATGCGCAATGTGACCTGACGCTCGGTTTCCTTGGCAACGTTACCCACATATGTGCGCCCGTCACGCGTAGTCACGACCACCATTTTGTAATCATCCTGAATTTCACCGCTCGGATCCAGGATATTGCCCAGCAGATAGTCCAGATTGGCGCGGTTTGAGCCGGTAAGTTCGGGCCCGATTATGCCGCCCTCGCCGTAAAGTTTATGACAAGGCGCACACGTCCTTTGAAAAATCATGCGCCCGTGGTTGCGGCTGGCTTCGGAAACGCTTTTGTCTGTGAGCAAACCCTTGTATTTTTTATAAGCTTTTTCATCAAATGCCACGTGGTCGATCGGCCCCCAAACTTCCACAAAACCACTTCCTACGACCCGTCTGAGCTGGCGCGCAACATATGTAGGAATGTCCTTTTTAGGAATTACATTTTTTGAAATGGCCTGCGTGAGCAGCCAACCCGACTTGGGCCTGGAAGCAAGAGTTTGAATGGCCTCGGCTTTTTCACTTGCATCGAATTTCGGATATTGGTCAAGTAGCAGTTTACCTAGCGCTTCGCTGTCGTAACCAGCCATGGCGCGAATAGCGTCAAGTTTTAAGTCATTGTTATTAAGCAATGTTGGTAACTCATTTACCAGTTCCGGCCTTTGCCTGATGGCCAATGCCTGCAATGCTTTCCGGCGCTGATCCACTGGCGCATTCGCATTTTTTAATGTTACCAAGAAGTTTTTTGCTGCTTCCGTATCTCCAAAATGCTGCGAGATTTCCAGCGCCAGTTTCGCAGCCGGTTCGTTTGCCTGTTTCAGCTTTGCATAAACTGCTTTCCAGTTCGCAGGTGTTTTAATGTCTGTCCTTCCTTCGAGCCCATCGCGCATGCCTTCCATAAGCGCCAGGTGATTTGCGGGCATTTTACCAATGGCCGATACAACTGCTTCCACAGCATCGGCATCGACGGATCGACGGGCGATAAATTGGGTTACCATTGGAATTTTGCTCTTTCCAGCCATTTCCAAAGCTTTGGCAGGACTGGTTTTTACCAACGGTTCAATGCCATACCAGATCATTTTAGGTATGTTGTGGTCGTCGGCGTCCATTTGATGTGCAAGCAGATTTTCCGCAATGCTCCATCGCTGCGATTGATCCATGCGCTGCAATGCGGATGCGAGATAGAGCCGAACAACAGGTGATGGATCGTCTTTGGCAAGCTTCACAAACTTGGCAACCGTTTCCTGCGAAGGTTTATTGGTTTCACATAAAAACTGGATTGCCCAAGCCCGGATATAAGCATCTTTGTCTTCCAATGCGCCCGATAATGCCGTGACATCCAGACCATTGGTCACCTGCAAAGCCCACATGGCACGAAGTCGGTAATCCGCATTGCCATCTTTTAAATAAATGTCGACGAGCTTTTGATGAGCTTCTTTAGAAAAAGCCCCCTTCCCAGCTCTGTTTTGCAAAATGATCCTCGCCCGCCGCGCATGCCATTCGCTTTTACTGGTTTGTAAGTTAGCAAGTGCGACATCAGACATTTTAGCCAGATCATCATAACGACCTTTCCAGTTTTCAGCATTCGAAACTTTGGGCATAATCCTGAAAATACGGCCCGTTTCTGAGTTCAAAACATCCGATCCGCAAATGTCGGCATCATGCCAGTCCAGCACATACATGCCGCCTTCCGGCCCTATTTCCATGCTGAAACCCACCCATTGCGCATTATTGGCCATCATAAAATCGTCGCCATGCTTGCCGCTGAAACCGGAGCCTTTGGGCGTGAGAATGTCAGATAAAATGCCATGCTCGTGAATGTTGGCCATAAATATTTTCCCACGTTCTGATTCCGGGAAAGCGTCGGATAAGTAAACGCGTGCGCCGCCATGCGCCGAGCGGTGCGTGTGATCGGCAATGGTTTTGATATCATTATAAACATACGGATTGAAATGCTGTCCGCCCTGCCGGTGATAAATGCCACCCGGCACAACATGCCATAAATGCGGGATCACACAAGCCGTCATCAGCAACTGGCCCTTTGCATCATAATCAATGCCCCACGGATTGCTGAAACCATGTGCTACAACTTCAAAAATATTTTTAGTAGGATGGTAACGCCACACGCCGCCATTGATATCGACGCCATTTTCTACTTCAAAATTCTCCGGAAACGGGTCCTTATGCTTATAAAGCTTGCCTTTGTCTTTGGGCTTACCCACTTTGGAAGGCGTTGCAAAACCCTGCAAACCATACAGCCAGCCATCAGGTCCCCAGTGGAAACTGTTCAATGTTTCGTGCCGGTCGCGGATGCCCCAGCCTGTTAAACGCACCTCAATGTTCTCCATATCGGCTTTATCGTCGCCGTTTTTATCCGGGACAAAAAGCAAATTAGGCGGTGCGCCCACGAAAACGCCATCAAAACCAACGGCAATCGCCGAAGGAAACGCAATTCCTTCCATGAACACTTTCCTGCTGTCCGCTACGCCATCACCATTGGTATCTTCCAGAATTAAGATCCGGCTGTCACCGGCATTGGAAAAGCCCTTTCCTCTTGACTCATAATCCTTGTTTTCGGCGATCCACATCCGGCCCTTGTCATCCCAGCAGAAAGCCATCGGCTGTGTCATCATGGGTTCCGATGCATACGCATTCACCTGAAAACCATCTTTGATCGTCATAGCCGCAACGGCTTCCTGCGCATTCAGGAATTTGGCCTCCCTGCCCTCTTTTTGCGCAATGGCCCATAATGCTGCCGTATTATAGGTGCCATTATTCCCTATAAACTCTCCAAATGTTTTATTGAGCTCCACATCATTCAGCTCGCCGGTGTAAATCACCAGTTCGTGCTTGATGGTTTCGGTTTCGCCTTTTTTAATGTGCCAATCCGCCTTCCGAGCCCGCGCGGGACCAGCGCCTAATTGTGTGTCTACGCGCCAGGTTTGGGGATAACCTTTGTTTTCCGGATGATCCAGGATTGCAATGTGTGCCAGATTATCCCGGCCCTCCACCTGCATGCCGATATCCACCCACATAGCGGCCTGGCCCTCGGCTTTTTCATTTTTTTGGCGGGCAGCGTTTACCACTTCACCCTTAATGCCCTCTTTCCAGGGCATGCGCACAAACAATCCACCATAATCATATTTTCCAATGGTCACATCTGTTTGTGCCTCGCCATTCCATTCCAGATCGAGCAAATATTTCCCATCCTTAAAACGCATGGACCAGTTTTGCGTTTCGGTTAAAACGGCTTTGCCCGTTGAATCCAGGAGATTATAGACGGTTTGCCATTTCACTTCGGTCCCTTTTGCTTCGGTAACTTTTGCTGAAACCCTTTTCCAGTAATCGCCGTCGGGATGGTGGAAATAATCCCTTCCGTTCACCCGCGTGTAACCCCAGTAAATACCCGTCTGATGTTTGTGATGCCCGGGACTGTATTCGGTAAGTACGCCTTTGCCATCCGGTGCCGTGATCGGGTGCAGGTAAGGCCTGAAACCGGCTTTGGCGTTCTGCACTAAAATCGGCTTTTTATCTGTGCCGCTAAATATACTGATGGTCTCTTCTGCTTCGTTTTGAACGGCAGAAAGTGAATTTGCTGCAACCGGAGTTTTTTTGATTTCCTCAGTAGAATTTCTGAAATTATATCCGAAATTGAGCAGCAGGAAAATAATGAAAAGCGGGGCTGACCTGACGATTTGCATGGGTTAAGGATCAGATTTTGGTAATTAAAAGGGCTTAGAATGACTGGAATAAGCGACATATCTCCCCAAAATACTCTTCCGACTTTCCACTGGACTATTTTAAACAAGAAAGGTTTCGTTTCGCTATGATGCTGATCAAATCCATATTACTGCTGATAATGATTATCATGATGGACCATCATGGGATTATTTACCGCGGCGTGGAGCAGAAAAAAGATGCGGATTACCAGGGCCGGATCACGGATATTAATCCGTTGATCCTGCACAAGGGAAAGCTTAGCGGATCATGGCGGCTGATTGATTTCGACAAAAATTTCAAAAATGGTGAATTAATAAAAGCAGCAGGCAGAGTGAATGAGGTGCTGGTTTCATTTTTCCCCGACAGCACGTTCACACGTGTTTATCATACAGGGAAATACGATTTCGGCCATTATTCTTACGACGAGAACGAACAATCGCTTTTGTTGACTGCCAATCGGAATACGGAGGAATTGAAGGTCGTTACGCAAACGTCACCATCCGGGCAGCAGCGGCTTCTTGTGGAGTTTTTGCCGGGCAAAAGTCTTTCGCTTGCGCAGTATGGTGCACCTATGGACAAGTTTATGGAAGATCCGTTTTCAGTCCAGAACAATGCATGGCGCATACGCCCTTCCGCACCGGAAACTAAGGACCAGATTTTTAACCGGCTGATTAATTACATAGGACATAATGCTTCCATTCTACGGGCAGCTTATATCCGGGAGCAGGATTTCATATCCTGGGAATTTTCCAAAGGCATCATCAAGGTTTATAATGTAGGCATTGGCATCGTTCCGAAAAATGAAGTGCCGCAGGTTTGGATCGATAGTTTTCACTCCCGTGAGGATGCAATGCAGTGTTATGCACTGTTTGAAAATTATCTACGCAATGGCAAGCATACCAAGCACAACTCCGGCAACTGGGTGAAGGACGACTATCAAATCCTGGCCGACATTCGCGAGGGACTGCTCAGATGGCAAAAAACCGGCGTTCGCGAATAATGCGGGCACAAAAAAAGAGGGAGAAATGATCCCCCTCTTTAACTTTTGATTCTCAATAAAACCTTCTTAAACTAAGGCTGATTTCAATTACTTCGTAGTGCTCTTCAATTGTAGACCTACGATAGCTGCTTTTTGTGATGCACTGTGATTGTTGGTGTCAACCGAATTTTTTGCCTTCTGGGGCGCTGGACTCTCCAAAACTGGAAGTGAAGCTGGAAGTGCTTTGCTTAATCCTGTAACCTTTACTTTTTCTTCAACTGTATATGCAGTAGTATTAGCGTTAGCGTAAGTTGCGAATGTCATGGCCATCAAGGCTGCTACGAACAAGTTTTTTGTATTTTTCATCGTTAATAGTGTTTACGTTTTCTTTTTTGTTTCTGTTGTTATTTCGAGTACAAATATACTACAATATTCTGAATACAAACGTTCAGGCAAACATTAAGCTTTATAATATTTGGTTGAAATGCGCTAAAAATACGCTTACCAGTGTCACTTAACGAGTGAAAAATATAGTATTATTCAAAGATTATAAATTGAAAAGTAACTGAAATCTCAAATTTATGACTTAACTTAATTTCGTTCGACAAGGTGTTTGGTCAATCTTAGAACAATCCTATTTTAAATACTGAGATACAATTTGGCAATTGTATTAACATTCAAAATAAAATTTGGAGTGCATTATATCAATAGGGATTTTTGCCAAATTTTCCCCCAAATCCTGCCTGCTTCGAAAAAATATTTTGAAAAAAATTTGAAATATTTTTAGGCGATTGATTATTCGGTCAGTTTTTCGGCTGTTTTTATAAACTTTGCAGGCCAATCGAGTAAGTTTGCACCTATGAAAGTGTGTATTGCTGAAAAGCCAAGTGTAGCCAAGGACATTGCCGGAATTATCGGGGCCAATCAGCGCAAGGATGGTTATTACGAAGGAAACGGTTATCAGGTAACGTGGACATTCGGGCATTTCTGTACTTTAAAAGAACCCCACGACTACACAGAACGCTGGAAATCGTGGCGGCTGGAAGATCTGCCAATGATCCCTTCCAATTTTGGTATCAAGCTGATAGACAATGCTGGTGCGATGAAGCAATTTGCGGTGATCGAAAGTTTGGTCAGCAAATGTGAGGAAGTCATCAACTGCGGGGATGCGGGCCAGGAAGGCGAGCTGATACAGCGCTGGGTTTTGTTGAAAGCAAAATGTGCCGTGCCGGTTAAGCGCCTCTGGATATCTTCACTTACCGAACAAGCCATCCGCGAAGGCTTTGAAAAACTCAAAGACAGTGCCCTTTACAACAACTTATATGCGGCCGGCAGCGCGCGCGCCATCGGCGACTGGCTGCTGGGCATGAATGCGACCCGGCTTTTCACCAAAAAATTCGGTCAGGGAAAAGTGGTGCTGAGCATTGGTCGCGTGCAAACGCCTACGCTTGCACTCATAGTACAGCGACAAAAGGAGATCAATGCATTTGTTTCCGAAGAATACTGGGAGCTGAAAACCATTTACCGGGAAACAGAATTCACTGCGACCATTGATCGCATCAGAAATGAGGAAAAGGCTAACAAAGGCCTCGCTTATCTCCTGCTGCACGATTTTGAAATAACCTCATTCGAAAAAAAGGAAGGAAAAGAAGGAAACCCACGCCTTTTCGACCTGACTTCCCTGCAAGTGGAAGCCAACAAAAAGTACGGCTATTCCGCTGAGGACACATTGAAACACATTCAAAACCTTTACGAAAAGAAGTTTGTCACTTACCCAAGAGTTGACACGACTTATCTTTCGGAGGATTTGCATCCCAAAATTGAAGGCATTTTAAGGGAGCTCACCTACTACGCCCAATACACGGCGCCGCTTTTAGAAAAACCAATTCCGAAATCGAAAACGGTTTTTGATGATAAAAAAGTAACCGATCACCATGCCATTATCCCAACCGGCGTGCTTCCTAACCACATTAGCCAGGACGAAAAACGCATTTATGATCTGATTGTCCGCCGGTTTATTGCTGCCTTTTATCCGGAATGTAAGGTTTCCAACACAACGGTTTTGGGTAAAGTTGGACAAGTGGAATTTAAAGCGACAGGAAAGCAGATTCTCGAACCGGGCTGGCGGGCTGTGTATGCCAATGATGCGAGCGCAAAAAAGGAAGCTGCGGAGGAGGAAAAGCTGATGCCCAACTTCGAGGTGGGCGAAAGAGGTCCGCATGAGCCGCGTGTCCATCAGGGAAAAACTACACCACCAAAAGCGTATACGGAAGCCACATTGTTACGGGCCATGGAAACGGCAGGAAAGCAGGTGGAAGACGAAGAAATGCGTGAGTTGTTAAAAGACAACGGCATAGGCAGGCCTTCAACGCGGGCAAACATTATTGAAACGCTTTTCAAAAGGCGTTACATTGAAAAGAAAAAGAAGAATATTTTCGCTACACAAACCGGCATGGATCTCATTGATACGATCCAGAATGAATTGCTAAAAAGCGCGGAATTAACGGGTAACTGGGAAAGAAAGCTGCGCCTGATCGAAAAGGGTGACTATTCCATGGAAACATTCAAGCAGGAACTCATTCAAATGGTTGTGGAGTTGACAAACGAAGTTAAAAACAACCGTGGCAGGGCCATCAGCATTGCCGAAGAAGCTCCGATTGAGGTCCTGAAAGAAGAAAAGGAGAAACGGCCGGCCAAGCCAAAAGAGCCAAAGGAAGAGATCAATATTGAATCCCTTACCTGCCCCAAATGCAAGGAACAGTTGCTAAAAAGAGGAAAAGCTGCTTATGGCTGTTCTAATTTCAGCGCTTGCGGCTTTAAAATCCCGTTTGAATTTTTGGGCAAAAAGCTCAGCGACAAGCATGTTTACGATTTGCTGAGCAAAGGTAAAACGGCCAAAATAAAGGGGTTGCAAATCCCCGGAAACCCCGAAACCACAGACGCAAAGTTAATCATGAACGGAGATTTCAACTTTGAGGTTGGTTAAGATCAAAGTTTCTTTTAACTAAACCTACATGGGCGTATTGGGCGTCTCAACTGTCGGCAACTGGAACGATATCCCTGAAATCTGGCATAGCGCCAGAAATTCCGATAAACTGGGCAGTTGCTCACCCTTGAAGATCCTATCTGCGATTTCGCGGCTCAACCCGGCCTCTTCCAGCGCATTTCCATTATTAATTCCCTTAGCTTCAATTAATTGTTTCATTTCAGCGATCAGCGCTTTCGCCTGATCTTCGTAAACTGTGGTTTCCATTTTTCGAGAACATTGGTTTCAATAGTAAGGAACAAAACTGTGCCAAATTATGCGTTGGCCTGACATTTGTGACCTTGTTGATTAACAAATCAAGAACATTCCCACGCCGCGAATCAAATTCCTGAACTGCGGGTTAATGTTCAATAACCTTTAACAAATCACTAATCATGAGCACAGCAATTGCAGACACATTCCGCGTTGGCGGGGAAATTGAAATAAACAGATTGGGTTACGGCGGTATGCAGCTTACAGGCAAAGGCGTCTGGGGCGATGCGCCTGACCGTGAAAATGCGAAAAAAGTTTTAAAAGCGGCGGTAGAAGCTGGCGTAAACTTCATTGATACCGCTGATTCCTATGGCCCGCATACCAACGAAGTCCTGATTGCAGATGCGCTGCACCCATATCCGTTGGATTTATTAATCGCCACAAAAGGCGGATTTGACCGCACGGGGCCAAATCAATGGGTGACTAACGGCGACCCAAAACACATCCGCGAGGCTATTGACGGAAGCTTAAAACGCCTGAAAGTAGAGAAAATCGACCTTTGGCAACTGCACCGTTTTGACCCGAAGTTTCCGGTTGAAGAAACACTTGCTCCGGTTGTAGAAGCGGTGGAAGCTGGTAAAATTCGTTATGTTGGACTTTCGGAAGTTGATACTGAACAAATTAAACGCGCTGAAAAAGTGGTAAAAATTGTTTCGGTACAAAACCTCTACAATCTTGACGACCGGAAATGGGAGGAGGTGGTGGATTACACCGAACAGCAGGGCATGGCTTTCATTCCCTGGTATCCGCTGGCGTCAGGCCCGAACAAGTTGCAGGCAAAAATTGCACAGATCGCTGAAAAGCATGGCGCTACGACGTCTCAGATCGCATTGGCCTGGCTCCTGAAGCGCGCGCCGCACATTCTGCTTATCCCTGGAACAAGCTCGCTGGAACATTTAAAAGAAAATATGGGTGCAGCAAACATCACCTTGTCCTATGAGGATTTTGCAGCATTATCGAAATAGAATCGCCCGCTACTTTTCGAGCTTTTTCAATTCACTTTGAATGAAAGCTTTGGGTAACCATTTTGTGCCGATCATAACACCTTCAATGTTTCTGGTTTGGCTGATGTCTTCCAGCGGATTCCCGCTCAGGAGCACCAAATCAGAAACATTGCCGGTTTTGATCGTTCCTGAATCGGTTTTGTTGAGATAACTTGCCACATTAACCGTCCCTGTTTTCAACGCCTCATATGGCGTCAAACCCGCCTCGGTAAGATACTTCAATTCATGATGCGTGGCAAAACCAGGCACATTTAAAACCTGAGGGGCATCACAGCCCAGCAGCAACTCCACACCGCCTTTCTGACAAGCCAGAATCAATTTTCGGCGGATGTTTACAAAAGCTTCCGCACGTTCTTTATTAAATTTAGGATTGTTATTGTAGCTGTTTTTGGCATTCATCCAGTTTTTGATCTCCTCCGGTTTCAGATATTTCAGCTCAAGGTCTTTCTCATAAGCACTCGCGGGAAGCGGCGAAAGCCAGCGCTCGGCAATGGCCTGCGTCGGCACCACGCGAATGTTTTTTGCTTTCAGCGCGGCTATTAGTTTTGGAATTTTGGTCGTATCGGCAGAATATGCGATCCACGTGCCGAAAAGGCCGGTTTCCTGCTCAGCCAGTGTGTCGATTCCGGGGGTAATGGCTTCTACAAAACCGTCCAAATGATCAATAGACGAATAACCGGCGTCAATAGCCATCCACACGCCGACGGCAAATGAAACGTGACCGACCATTGGGATTCCCAGCTCCTTCGATGTTTTAGCAATGCCGGGAAATGTTTCTTTGGTCAGGCCGGGAAGCAGTTTCAGATAATCGTAACCTGCTGCTTTTTCCTCTTTTACCAATTCAATGCCTCTTTGGGCCGTTTTCACCGTTTGGCCGCTGAAAGCCGGTCCGGTCGTGTAAAAGTTGGGACCAAGGATTTCGCCAGATCGCACTTTCTCGCGCAATTCAAGATGCTTGGCATTGCCCAACATGCCGCGGATGGTCGTAATGCCATTGGCCAGATATAATGTCAAAACATCCTTCATAGGGGCCAAATCCTCTACCGCAGGCACATGCGCATGCATTTCCGACCAGCCAGGCGTCAGATATTTGCCTTTTGCATCCACTACCAGCGCATTACTGGCATATTTCACCTGGGATCCCTGCCCCAGTGCCGTTATTTTCCCATTCTTCACCACCACAGTCTGATCCCTCAAAACCGACTCCCGATCCATCGGAATCACATGCACGGATTTGAAAACAATCTCACGATCCGCATTGCTAACAGGCGCCTGCGCAAATGCGTGGGGCGCCAGCATCACGCCTAAAATCAGAAATAAGTTAGGTTTCATGATCTTATGTGGTTGGTTTGAATGCTTAACTAAAACGGTTCAGCTCAGCGCCGCTACATTTTGTGCGTTCTTTTGTGCTTTCAATGCGAGCTCGGTGGCCAGGAAGCAATGTTCCTGCGACATGGCGGTTTCGGTTCTGTTCAGGACGTCGTCTACGAGTTGGCGGCCATAAGGCAATTCTACCTGGCTGCAATCAACATATTGTGTTTCCTTATTATTGACTACAAAAAGGTGGTTTCCTCCTTCCCTGCCGCCAATATCAACGTTTTTACGAATTTCAATAAAACCTTCGGTGCCCAAGACTGTCAGGCGGCCGTCTCCCCATGATTTGAGGCCGTCGGGCGTGAACCAGTCCACACGGATGTAGCCTGCGCCGCCGTTGCCTCTTAACATAGTGTCACCAAAATCTTCAAACTGAGGATATTGCGGGTGATTGACATTGCCAACCTGAGAAGCAACAATTTCAGCTTTTGTAGAGCCGGTGAAAAACAGGAATTGGTCAAACTGGTGGGATGCAATGTCGCAAATAATGCCACCGAAGCGCTTTTTGTCGAAAAACCATTCAGGACGGGACTTGGGCGTCATACGGTGCGGGCCCAGGCCGATGGTCTGCACCACTTTCCCGATCACGCCTTCTTTGATCAATTCACCGGCCTTGATGGTCGCGCGATTTTCGAGCCGCTCACTGTACATAATCGAATAGATACGCTTGGTTTCTTTCTGCACTTTCCGGACTTGCGCGAGCTGTTCTAGCGTCGTAATGCCGGGTTTGTCCACCATATAATCTTTCCCGCTTTTCATGACACGGATCCCGAGCGGCGCCCGTTCATCCGGAATGCCGGAGCTAAGAATGAGCTGGATGGATTTGTCATCCAATATTTCGGCTTCGCTTTTGGCCTGCTTAGCCTGCGGATAACGCTTGGCAAATGCAGCCGCCAGATCTTCTTCTTTGGCATAAAATGAAACCAGCTCGCCGCCACCTCGCGTAACCGCTTCTACCTGACCGTAAATATGGCCGTGATTCATTCCAATCACAGAAAATTTGATTCTCGGTGGAAGCACACGTGTAAATGTTTCCTTCACTGGGCGCGCCTGCGTGTGACGCACCAGCGTAGAAGCCGAAGCTGTATCGGCCAGTCCGGGCAGCAACATTAACCCGGCAGCTGTGCTTACTGAGCTCCTGATAAACTGGCGGCGGTTATCGTCTGATTCTTTCATGTCAAGATTGGAAAGTTGTGATTATATATAAAGCACATTTTATGCAGATATAATGTACCGCAACCATGGACATGATTATCAGCGATTTTCCCTTACAAGCCAAGGATAACGGCGCTATTATTTATTTCCGACAGAAACCCCGAATGTAATCCGCGAATCGTTACGTTTTCTTGTGGCTTCTACAACACTTTCATAAGAGTTTTCGAAGCTCGTGCGCAATGTAACCCACTTGTTTAAAGGCAGTTCGAAAGAAATGATCGTATTCCAACGCAGGTTGGAAAAGTCATTCAAAGCCGGTTGAAGGAACGTGAGGTGATTGATACGGATCTTGTCCTGGATCATCGAATGTTTGCCCTTAACCCGAAATGAGTTACGAATGGTGCTTACCGTGGCTATTTCCTGGAAATTTGTGGATTCATATAAAATCGCATTGGTAAGGCTCAGATCATTGGTTTTGGTTTTCACAACCCGATAACCCACTCCGGCTCCCGCCATTTGACGCAAATCGATACGCCGCAGATTGCTTGTTTCCAACGCTCCAAGCCCGAAAACGTAAGTTCTCCGCTTTTTGAAAACATCAACAAAAAGGTCGACATAACTGTCGCGTTCGGCGAGAATACCACTTTGTTTTCCGTAAGTAAAACGCGGGTTTGTGGCAATGTTGATCACCGGCCCGCTGAATGTAAGCTCGGCGCGAAGCACAACCAAACTACGGTTCACATTCCCCCGGGCAAAGTTACCATCGCCGATAAACCGGTAACGGACCGTATCGATCAGCGGTGGTGGCAATGTAATAACGCTGTCTTGTTTTACGGTTGCCGAATCTGCAAGGGAAGTCCGGAGCGTATCCGAAGAAGGCTGCTGCGCGTAAACGAAAAGCGTCGAATTGAACAAAAAGAAAGCGGTAAGCTTTGAAATGTGGCGGTAAGTCAATTTTCTCATTGGCATTTTTTGCAAAATAATAATGCCAAAACAGACTCTTCCATCAAGAAATCTACCCTCATTTTTCCAGCGCCTTTACCTTTCCCAGCCTGCGCATATGCCTTTCCTCGCCCGTAAAACGCGCATTCAGAAATGATTCTGCCAGTTCCTGCGCAGCCATATTTCCCGTAACGCGGCCGCCCAGGCATAGCAAATTAAGGTCATCATCTTCCACACCCTGGTGTGCCGAAAAGTGGTCATTAATCAACGCCGCACGCACGCCGGAGATCTTGTTGGCTGCTACCGAGGCACCCACACCACTTCCGCAAACCGCAATGCCACGTTCAATCTCCTTACGGACAACAGCTTGCGCAAGAGGAATCACGAAGTCGGGATAATCGTCTTTGGAATCCAATTGATATGCCCCAAAATCCGTTATATGATGTCCTTTTCCCATTAAATATGCCTTTAAGAACTCTTTCAGTTCGTATCCGCCGTGGTCAGCAGCAAGTCCGATTTCCATGTTGAGAATGATTTAAAATGAATGTGCAAAATAGTTCATTAATTTGCCATATGAAAAAGAATGCCCCTGCCGACGCAGAAAACCAGCCAGCTCACAACTTCGTCTTTCAGGATTTTAATCTGACCGATTTAACTACCACACACATCCTGCAAAACAGCGCTGAACTTCCGGCGACAGACCGGAGAGGGTTCTTTGACATTCAGCCCCACGAAATAGATATTGATTATGCTTCTTTCAGAATTTCCGCAGCATTAACGGATCATTATAAGGTTGTAGCAAAGCAAAACAGCCATTCGCTTACAATTTATTGTGAATGTGGCAAGCCCAAAAAGAGGCTTTGCGAGCATCAGATTCAGGTTTTATATAATCTTAACAATAGAAAAGACCTGCGCGCATTCTTCGATAAAAAGCTGAGATTTGAGAAGATTAAAGTCGTTGCAAAGGATTATGGGTTAGAAAATGAAGCAGACCCGGACGTATACTTTCAGCTGTTTTATACCAATAAAGAATTGGAAATCAAGCCGAAGATGAAAGAGTTGATTCCTCTCAACGCCACTTCCGTTTCATTTTTAGAAAACCAATGGATCAATAAACCAGTCATTGACATTCCCGGCGCCAAGGTGCAGGCGGAAAATAGCAAAACAATTGTCATTATCGGGCAACACAAATATTATGAGCACTTTTACCTTGAAATGTACGAGGCGGGAACTACGCGGGAAGGCAAGCTCAAAAACCCGCTGACATTGCTAAATCCGCTGGACGCCATCTGGAAAACGCAGGATGCGGACATTATCAAGTTTTACACAGCCGTTGCCTCCTTTCAAAATAATTTCCGCAAAAAGCAGCTCGAAACAGATCTAGCAGGCTTAAAAAGCATTGTCAAGAATCCGGATAAACTTGATTTCTTTTACCACAATCCGCTTATCTCGGAAAATGTCAGCGCAGCTTCCCTCGTTTTGGTGAAGCTTGCAAAATCGCCCGTGGATATGCATTTGACCATCGACCGCAAAGATCCTTTTTTCCAGATTTCGGGGCAACTAAGCTTAAATGGCGTCTCGCTTGACCTCGAAAAGGTCAAAATGCGTTACGATTATTTTGTACTCTATCTGGATTCCCTGCATCTGATCGACAATGAGGACATTTTGAAAACGGTAGAATTTTTTAGTCAGCACAATCAGAAAATCATCATTCACAATTCAAAATTTGAGGAATTCAGGCAAAATCTGCTGGCAAAACTGGAATCTAAAATCCGGATCACTTATTCCTATCTGAAACCGGCAACGCCGGCCCAAAGGGAAGAACAAGGTTTTGATCTGGAAAATGAGAAGATCATTTATTTGGAAGATTTCGGGAATTACGTGATGATTACGCCTGTGATAAAATATGGCGCCGTGGAAGTTCCGGTATTTTCGCAAAAGCAAATTTACTCTATGGATAGCCACGGAAACCCATTTACAGTGCAAAGGGATGAAAGTGAAGAACTGCGTTTTGCAGGCGCCATTATCCGTCAACATCCTGATTTCGAAGATCAACTGGGTCGAGAGTTTTTCTATTTATACAAAGAACGTTTCCTCAGCGAATCTTGGTTTCTTAACACATTCGAAGAGTGGCGGGATCAGAAAATCACTGTTCTGGGTTTTGATAAACTCACAAAAATGCGTCTGAATCCGAATCGTGCGCAAGTGTCGGTGAACGTCATTAGCGGGATCAATTGGTTTAACACAACGGCCGGTGTAAAGTTTGGAAATCAAAAAGTTACATTAAAAAACCTGCATAAGGCGGTAAAAAACCGGAGTAAATATGTGCAGCTGGATGACGGAACACAGGGCATTTTGCCGGACGAGTGGATTGAGAAATTTGCGAAATTTTTCGAGGCCGGAGAAGTTGTAGGCGAAACAATCCAGACTTCAAAAATGAACTTCGCTTCGGTGAGCGAAATGTATGATGCAGAGGCCCTTAGCATGGAAGTGAAGGAGCAGATCGCTTTCTACAAGTCGCGTTTTGCAGATTTTGAATCCATTGAATCCGTGACAGTCCCAGCCAACCTGAATGCATCTTTGCGTGAATACCAAAAACAAGGTTTGAACTGGCTGAATTTTCTGGATGAATTTGGCTTCGGAGGTTGTCTTGCGGATGACATGGGACTGGGTAAAACGCTGCAAGTCATCGCATTCATATTGTCCCAAAGAGAAAAACAGGTTCAAAACACCAACCTGATCATCGTTCCTACTTCGCTTATTTTTAACTGGCTGGCAGAAATTGAAAAGTTTGCCCCATCGTTAAAAGTGTTGACTATTTATGGCGCGGACCGGATGAAGACCACCGCGGATTTCGACAATTACGAGGTTATTCTCACCTCGTACGGAACATTACTGTCGGATGTGAATTTTCTGAAAAAATATCATTTCAACTACATCGTCCTCGACGAATCACAAGCCATTAAAAACCCTGAATCACAGCGCTATAAGGCCGCCAGACTGTTGCAATCCAGAAACAAGCTGGTGCTGACCGGAACACCTGTTGAGAACAATACATTTGATCTCTACGGACAGCTTTCCTTTGCCTGTCCGGGTTTACTGGGCAACAAAACACAGTTCAGAAACCACTTCTCCATGCCGATCGACCGCTTTAAAGACACTGACAGAGCCAGGGAATTGCAGAAGAGAATTGACCCTTTCATTTTGAGGCGGACTAAAAAGCAAGTTGCTACCGAGCTTCCGGATAAGACCGAAATGGTCATTTATTGCGAAATGGGCGAGGAGCAACGGAAAGTTTACAATGCTTACGAGCTGGAATTTTATACTTTTTTGAACACCAGAAACGAGGGCGACATTGCGCGGGAAAGCCTGCACGTGCTGCAAGGCCTTACGAAGCTCCGGCAGATCTGCAATTCGCCTGCCCTGCTGAACGACCATCTTTATTACGGCAATGCTTCCTCCAAGATCGAGACGCTTCTGGAACAGATCGAAAGCAAGTCGCCGCAGCATAAGATCCTGGTGTTCTCGCAGTTTGTAACCATGCTCGATCTTATTAAAAATGAGCTTGTTACGCGCGGAATTAAATTTGAATATTTGGCAGGTCAAACGAAAGACCGCGCTGCAAGGGTTGAAAGCTTTCAGAATAATGCCGAAGTCCGGGTGTTCCTGATCAGCTTGAAAGCAGGCGGAACAGGGCTTAATCTTACAGAAGCGGATTATGTCTATCTGATCGATCCGTGGTGGAACCCAGCCGTTGAAAATCAAGCGATTGACCGGAGTTACAGGATCGGGCAAAAGAAAAACGTGATTGCCGTCAGGCTGATCTGCCCCGGGACGATTGAAGAAAAAATTCTCGAATTGCAGGAATCCAAAAAAGACCTGGCCGACGATCTGGTTAAAACCGATGCTTCCGTTTTGAAAACGTTAACGAAGAATGATTTGCTGAGTTTGGTCAGTTAGTCCAGATCTTTGCTGATTTCTGTGATCAGATATTCCTTTGGATCGCTGAAATATTCCCAGAAAAAGATCCCGGCTAAGTTGTTTTTTTTGATATACTTACATTTTCCCTTAATAGACTTTTCGTCCTCGTAAGTGATCAGGACTTTGGTGGAATCATTGAACAGATAGGGTGCTTTTGCTTTTTTGTCGTAAAACTTTTTATAACCATTCTGATTGATCAAAGTGTCTTTCAGCTTGGTGTAACCGCCTCCCTGAACCGCTTTTACGCGCTTCTCTCCCAGCCCGTTGTTCTTACTGGATTCAGCTTCCCAGCCTTTGCCGTAAAATGCTGCACCCAGCACAATTTTGCTTGCCGGAACGCCTGCGGCTATGAAATTTTTCACGGAGCGATCCGCCGACGAACCATCCGGAATGTCGCCGTAATCGTACAAATTAGTATGATGTCCTACGGTTCCGTTCTTGCCGCCGTAGTCGTAGGTCATGATGAAAACGTAATCAAGATATTGCTGCGCGAGGCCCATTTCGGTGTTGTCGACAAAGGATTTTGAGCCGCCTACTGCGGTCGTGAGCTGGTAATCACGGCTTTTTTCCTTTTCCAGAATGTCCAGCTCCTCGCGGATTGCCTTGAACATTAAGGTAAAATTCCGTTTGTCTTCGGGCCGGAAAATGTTGCCTTCTTCGCCCCGCATGGCAGGATATTCCCAGTCAATGTCAACACCGTCCAGATTGAACTGGCGCACAATGTCAACGCTTGATCTGGCAAATTGTCTGCGGGAAGTTTCGGTTAAAACTGCGTCTGAAAAATTTTCGCTCCATGCCCAGCCACCTATGGAAATAAGGATCTTAAGATCGGGATTTTTTAAAGCCTTCATTTCATTGAGCTTGCGGAAATTCGTTGAGTCCGTCGCCAGATTGGTCAGCACGGCAAGGCTGTCCTGCACATTTACGAAGGCGTAATTGATATGTGTCAATTTATCAACGTCAATTTCCTCTGTTTTCACTAACCCGCGAAAACCACCTACATAAGCATTAACAACGTATTTTTTCTTTTTTTGAGCCCAGGTATTGGCAGAGCAAAGTACAGCCAGCGCGAATGCCGGCAGCAAAAGGTTCTTACAGAATTTCATGGTTTTGAATTTAGGAGATACTAGTCAAAAAGCACTATTTTGTGAGATATTACTTCCTTGTCAGTGAGTATCCGGACAATATAGATTCCCGGGCTAAGGCGAGCAAGATCTGCCCGGAATGATGCGCCTATTTTAGTATCTAACTGCCTTTTGCCATTTACATCATAAAGTTGCAACTGCGCCGACGTTTGTTTGTTTAGTTCAACAATAAGCGTTTTTTCCACGGTGTAAATGATCGGACCATTTGGTAACGGCTCATTTGCTGTGATTATGGAGTTTGCCAGAACAATTGATATAAGGCTGTATGGTGAACTTCCGCCTGCATTCACTGCTTTGATCCGATAATAATAATCCGTTTTAGCAAGTGAATCAGTGTCCTGGAATTGCAGCACGTTAGCTGCGACTTTCCCGATTTGTGCAAACTGCATGGTGACACCTTTGGAACGTTCGATTATCACTTCTCTGGTATTTGCAGAAACGGCTGCCCAGCGTAGCTGAACAATATCCGGGGCAATGGGCACAGCAGAGAAATTCACAGGCATATCGGGCACAGGAATGTTGTCTGTCGTCGCTGAACCTACATTGCTATATGCCGAAGCGCCTGTGGCATTCACTGCGCGAACACGGTAATAATATTCGGTCGCAGGATTGAGGCCGGTGTTTTGATACGTTTTAATGTTGGCGCCGAGGTCGGCAATTTTGGTAAAAACGGTCCCATTCAATGACCGCTCCAACTGAAAGCCACTCTCATTCAAGGCGTTATCCTCCCAGCTAATGTTAATCTGAACAGTTGAAACGGATACAGCAGCGAGGTTTTTTGGCGCATTTGGAGCAATCAGGAAGGTGTTTGCACTTACAATGTTGCTGTATGCGGACTTCCCGGCTGTATTCTTGGCAAGGATCCTGTACCAATATTTGGTGGAAGCCGTAAGCCCTGTATTTGCAAATGTCTTGATGTTAATGCCCAGGTCAGCAACTTTCACAAATTTCAAACCGTCCACTGACCTTTCCAGCTCGAAACCCGTTTCATCCAGGGCATTGTCCATCCAGGCCAGATTTATCTGCGTGGCGGATATTGCTGTCGCTGTCAGCGCCGACGGCGCTTTAGGAATCACCACAGCCTCCGCTGCCGATTGACAAAGCAAAAGGACAATGATAAAAATGGAACGCAGGCAAAAACTTTTGGTATAAATAAACTCCATACATTAAGGGCAACAAGCAACAGGATAAACATCATTAAACACTCACAACCAACCTTTTTTCTTGAACCAGCCGTAAATCGCGACTGTAATCAAAGCCATTACAATCATCACACCCGGGTAACCATATTTTAACCTGAGCTCCGGCATATAGTCGAAATTCATTCCGTAAATGCCAACAATGAAGGTTAACGGCATAAAAAACACCGAAAACAATGTCAAAACGCGAACGATCTCATTTGTGCGCTGGGACGAAATAGAAAAGTAGATCATCACAAGCTGGTTCATATTTTCGAACAATGTGTCATAAATATTCTGCATTTTGACAAAAAGGTCGCGCGTATCCCTTGTATAAGCATTGGAATGATCGGCTGCATCCATTTTGTCGACGATCTCGTGCGAGAGCATGATAACACGCCTGGTCACCTCCACCCGGCGCCGCAAATAATAAAGGCCTTTGAGCAAGGAAGGTTTGCGGTTTTTGAGAAACATATTCTCCTCATAATACTCAATGTCGCTGGTGAGCTTTACCGAGGGCGCTTCGTAGGTAGCCAGACAGCTCTTAATGATTTCATTGACAAGTTGTAATGTATCCTCGCAAGCATGTTGTTCGAGCTGGTTTTCGGCGATGTATTCCGGTGCTGCCCATGGTTTACGATGCAGTGTGATCACTTTTTCGGGAAACATGAAGATAGCCACCTTATCTGTCAGCTCCGGAACGGTGTCGGCTTCCGAGCCAACGGTTTCGGCGTGCATCCGGAAAATAATGAATACATAGTCGGCCACTTTTTCGTACTTGGGAAGGTGGTCGGGTTGTCCCCAGTCCTTAATGGAAGATGCGTGAAGTGAATGTGCCTCGGTCAGCTCTTTCAACTCTTCCTCGTTGGGATCGGTGATATCCAACCATTCAAACGGATATTTGGCTTTCTCGGCAATCGTGTGGATCATAAATTTTATTTGTCGGGCTTGGCATCCATGATGAACCGCAGTGACTGATCTCTGGTAAAAAACGCAACCATCCAGTTATAGAATGTTTTAACCTGGTTGCGATAGCGGATCAACGAGAACAAATGCACGACCAGCCACAGAAAGTAAGCTATAAAACCTTTGAAATGCAAGCCAGGCAAGTCGGCAACGGCCTTATTCACGCCAATAATAGCCATCGTGCCTTTGTCCACATAGTGAAAATCGTTCAAAGGCTTACCCTCAATCAGACGAGGCAGGTTAGCAGCCAGATTTTTGCCCTGCTGAATGGCGACCTGCGCAAGCTGCGGATGACCTTCCGGAAATTTCTCGTCAGAGGTCATCAGGCAAATGTCGCCGAGAGCAAAAATATTCTCAAAGCCCAGCACCTTGTTGTGGCTGTCCACGAGCACCCTTCTCCCTTTCCCTAATGCTTCCCTGGGCAGGCCTGGGAGTTCGGCTGCGGTTACACCCGAGGTCCAGATCAGTGTTGAGGTTTCAATTTGTTTCCCGTTACCAAATGTCACAACGCCGTTTTCAAAATCCTTTACTGCGTGATCCAGCAGCACATTAATGCCCAGTTTCTGCAATGCTTCCAGCGTATCTTCCTGCGATTTTTTAGACATCGGATTTAAGACAACCGGCAACGCGTCAACCAGGTAAATCTGCACTTCTTCCCTGTTCAGCTCCGGGTAATCCCATTTAAAAATATTTTTATGCATTTCTGCCAGCATCCCCGACACCTCAACGCCGGTAGGCCCGGCCCCTGCCACGACAATACAGAGCAGCTTTTTGCGCTCATTGGAATCCTGCATTTTGGAAGCTCTTTCTTTGTTCAAAAGAATGTGGTTACGCAAGGCGAGCGCGTCCCTGACCGTTTTCATCGGCACCGCGTTCTTTTTCACATTTTCCATTCCAAAATAATTGGTTTCTGTGCCTGTGGAAAAAACCAGGTAATCATAATAAATGTCGCCGCTTTCCGTAGCGATCCTCCTTTCGTTTGGGAACACTTCCTGGAATGCACCGAGACTAAACCTGAGGTTTGCCTTTTCCTGAAAAAATTTCCTGAATGGGTAACTGATGTTGGACGCTTCCAGAAAACCGGTCGCGACCTGATATAATAAAGGTGGGAAGAAGTTGTAGTTATTTTTGTCAACCAGGACGATGTTGAAACGCTCATCCCTGGAAAGTTTCTGCGCAAGGTTGATACCGGCAAACCCTCCGCCTACGATGACTAACTTTATTTGCTCCATAATCCCTGTTTTAAGCTCAAATGCCTGTATTGCACCATTATAATTATGCCGAGGGCATATTAGGGCGGATTGCGGACATTTTTTTATCATAAATACTGTGCAAAACATTGCTCACGGACAAAGTCAGGGAGCCTCCATGGGAAATTCTGGATGGATTTTGCACTACACTTCGCATTGGCACACGGTTTGAGGCAAAGCCGGCATTCACAATAAATGAACGCTAACTTTAACAAGATCATGGATTACAACATAGATACGAAGGGACAAACCCAAGGCTCGCAGCCTGGTATTGAGGAGATTATGGATCCGGCGCCGATCATTATCCGGGAAAATTATCGCGGTAGCGGGAAACTGCAAGGCAAATCGGCACTGATAACAGGCGGGGACAGCGGGATAGGAAGGGCTGTTGCCGTCCATTTTGCCAGGGAAGGCGCTGATGTGGCCATTGTTTATCTGGAAGAAGACCAGGATGCCGAAGAGACCAAAGCCATGGTAGAAGCGGAAGGTAAAATGTGCCTGCTCATTCCTGGCGACATTCGGGACGAGGCTTTTTGCAAAGAAGCTGTGACACGCGTTATCAGCGAGTTTGGCAAGCTTAACATTTTGGTCAATAATGCGGCTGAGCAGCACCCTAAGGAAGATGTCCGCGAAATTACCCCTGAGCAGCTCAGCAATACATTCGCGACCAACATTTACTCCTTCTTTTACTTTACCCAGGCGGCTCTGCCTCATTTGCAGGAAGGGGACACGATCATTAACACAACGTCGGTGACTGCTTATCACGGAAGCCCCGCATTGCTGGATTATTCTTCTACGAAAGGTGCAATTGTTGCCTATACAAGGTCGCTAGCCGGTGCGCTTGCGGATAAGAAAATAAGGGTTAATGCTGTTGCGCCGGGTCCGATCTGGACACCTTTAATCCCGGCAACGTTCGATGCTGAGAAAGTTGAAAAATTTGGAAAGGATACTCCTTTAAAACGTCCCGGACAGCCGGCCGAGGTTGCACCCTGCTATGTATTCCTCGCTTGTGAGGATGCATCCTATATGAGCGGGCAAGTCTTGCACCCCAACGGCGGTCAAGTCGTTAACGGTTAATATTATAACTAAAAAGGAGGCGTAAGTGCCTCCTTTTTAGTTAAACTCTACTTTCGAGCGCTGTAAAAGCCACCTGGCAATGGTGTCCTGCAATGTATCTTTCACAACAGGTTTGGTAAGATAATCGTCCATGCCTGCTTCAATGCATTTTTCACGTTCACCAACGACCGTCCCTGCTGTGAGAGCGATGATGGGTATCCGCCTGCCGGATTCCAGTTTACGGATTTCCTGTGTGGCCTCATAGCCATTGACTTCCGGCATTTGAATGTCCATGAAAATAATGTCCGGATTGGTTTCTCCGTATAATTTCACTGCTTCTTTCCCATTCACTGCTTCGATCATCGTTACATTCGACAGGATTTTTGCCAACATTGTTTTTACCAACAGCATATTGATCTTGTGATCTTCGGCAATCAATACCGTAACGTTTTCTGAAACAGTCTGCCCGCCGAAGCTTATTCCAGCATCTGCCACCAACCTCCTTGCCGGCTGATTTTTGGTATGAATCCTCGACAACATTGAAAACAACTGCTTGATCTTTACAGGCTTAACAAGGAAATGCGGGATGTTCAGCTCAGCCATGACGGCAGTAAGTGTTTCCTCTTCAAAAGAATCATTGAGCAGGATAATGGGCAGGCTTCGTAATTCGGGATGCTCGCTGGTGCGCACCTGGCGAATCGTTTCAATGCCGTCAAGGCCGGGCATTTGACAATCCATTAAAACAACATCGTATTTTACATCAGAAAACAATTTTTCCAATGCCTCCTCTCCACTCGGAACAATGTCCGAGCGTATCTCTTTATTGCTCAGAATATCGGCCAGAATGTTTCCGTTGTTCACGTTATCGTCCACCACTAGGACGCGTTTGATATTGTCGGTATTATCCCAAACGAATTCCTCGCCATCCGGGATGATCTGAAAGGTAACGTCAAAAAAGAAAGTGCTGCCTGCGTTTGTCCGGCTGGTGAGCTGCAATCTGCTGTTCATTAGTTCAAGGAGGCTGTTGGAAATCGTCAGTCCGAGACCTGTGCCGCCGAAACGCTTGGTCGTTGAAGAATCTTCCTGCGCAAAAGCATCAAAAATCTTCCGCTGGTTCTGCGGCTCGATCCCGATACCGGTGTCCCTTACCGAAAACCGGACCGTAACGTCCTCATTGCTGCGATCCAGCAATGCTATTTTCAGCTCGATCTCCCCACTCATTGTGAATTTGACCGCATTGCTCAGCAAATTGGCCAAAACCTGTTTTAGTCGCAGCGGATCTGCCCACACATAATGCGGAATGTTGGCCGGAATGTTCAGGAGCATTTCCAGGTGCTTTTGCTGCGCCTGATAAGTAAGCATATCTGATACTTGTCCGCAGATTGTCAGCAAGTCTGTTTTCTCGTAACGCAATTCCAGTTTACCCGCTTCAATTTTGGAGAAATCAAGAATGTCGTTGATGATTTCCAGCAGCGAATTAGCGGACTGGAAAACCATGGACATATACTGTTGCTGGGTTTCGTCCAGGTTCGTTTTCATCAGCAGATCCGTAAATCCTACAACCCCGTTGAGCGGCGTACGGATTTCATGGCTCATATTGGCAAGAAATTCAGATTTTAGCTTACTGGCAGATTCTGCCTGTTCGCGTGCTTCAAGCAGTTCTAGTTCCGCCTGTTTACGTAAGGTAATGTCACGGATCACGGCCTGGATAATCTGGGAGTCATTTACATTGATCAGGTTCAGGAGCACTTCGGCTACGAAACTGTCAGTATCCGGCCCAAAGCGTTTGAAAACCCACTCGAAACTGTGGCTGCCTCGCTCGTAGACCGTTTCCAGATTCTCCTTTGCAATTCCGGCAAGTTGGTCATATGATGTGTAGGTTGCCGCGGCCAGTTCCTCATGCGTTTTGCCAACGAGCATATCCACGGATTGCAGTTTAAACATTTTCAATGCGGCGCGGTTGCAATCCAGATATCCTTTCCGGTCAAACAACACTACGGCATCGCTGGTTGAGTCGTATAGACTCCGAAATTTGGCTTCCGAGTTCAGGATTGCCATTTCTGAGCGTTTACGGCGGGTTATGTCCTGAAATGCACCAAAAACCCTGACACATTCGCCGTTGACCATTTCTGCCTTGCCGATTGTCCTGACCCAAACTTCATTGCCTTTCGCAGTGATAAGCTGCAACTCGTTATCCCAGGGCGTACCATTTGTGAGACCGGCCATCACCACCTGGTTGATTGTGTCGCGGCTGTTGCCTTCCTTGTAAAACGCTATGGCCACATTGGCATCGGGCTTGAAATCTTCCTCAACTTCATGGATCTGTTTGGTGATGGTTGACCAGTATAGCTCGCCAGACTTCGCATTCAATTCCCAGCCGCCAATCCTGGCGACGCTATTGGTTTGTTCCAGCAGGTTTTTCATACGCCGCAGCTCATCATCTGATTTTTTTCGTGCGGTAATGTCCCTTTCAATGGCTATATAATTGGTACAATTGCCTTTATCATCAAAAACGGGTGTAATTTTTAAATCCACCCAATAACTTTCCCCGCTCTTTTTATAACATAAGATCTCAACCTGGACAATTTTTTTATCCCTGCTTCCCTCGTAAATCTTTTCTATGGTCCGCATATCCGTGTCCGGGCCACAAAGCAGCTCCGCCGGGTTAAGGCCTTTGACTTCACGCCGGGTGTAGCCGGTCTGGTTTTCGTAGGCCTTATTAACCCAGGTAATGTATCCCCTGTTGTCCGTGATAACAATGTAGTCTGTTGTATTGGAGGCAACAATGGCAAGCTCCTTCAATCTTTCCCGCGAACGGCGCAGCTCGGTGATGTTATGGCTGGTAAGAATGATCTCCTTGCTCCGGCTATCAATACTTGCGTTGGTATTGCTCCATGACCAGGTTCCGTTCTTATGCAGGATACGGTGTTCTATGCCTCCGCGAATCGGTGTATTTGTTTCAACAATTTTCAGCAGTGATGCCGTGCAAAAATGCAGGTCGTCCGGGTGTATGTAGTTTGTAAAGGAATTTCCAAGTGTTTCTTTGATATGGTAACCATAAACTTTTGTCCAGCTGGGCGACACGTAAGTAAATATCAAGCCGGGAGATAATGTAAAAAGCACATCCTGCACGTTAGACACCAGAACAGACAGATCCTGCTCTGTTTTCACCTTTTGCGTGATGTCGTAACCCATGCAAAAAATCTCCTTTACAGTGCCCGACTCGTCCGTCAGCCCGGTAAATTCCCACTGCGTTGTTTTGATCCCGCCATACTTCGAAGTTTTACGCAATGTTACAGAATGCGGTTTGCGGGGACTAACCACGCAAAGCTCCCCTACTTGCAGGCACTTTTCTATGTCTTCGGCAACAACACCCAGCAGGGACGATTGCCCCAGGATGTCTTCGCGTTTCATTCCATAGAAATTGCAGAAATAGTCGTTTACGAAAGTATAATTTCCATTGGTATCCGTACAAACTACGTACATGGAATGGCTTCCCAGGAAAGTCTGAAAGAGCTGAAAGTCACTGGCATATTTTGGTTCGTTTTGTTCCTCAGACATTGCTCTACTTGAAGTGTTCATCATCAAAAGCTCATGCAATTAAACGTCAGCTTTACAATTACCTATATCCGTACAAGATAGCTTTTATTTGAATACCTCAACCCTTAAAACAATGGTGTTTGTAATACTTTTAAGCATGCGTGCGAAGTATTTCTATTTTTCAGCGTAGCATCTGACTATGAGACACAAAAAATCCCTTTATCTGACGTGGATCAGGTAAAGGGACGACTGTCGGAAAGGATGGTTCAGCTTTTCTTTTTAGGCACTTTGGCGCCTTCTTTTCTAGCTTCGGACAAACCGATAGCGACCGCTTGTTTTTTGGATGTAACCTTTTTCCCGGAACCTGTTTTCAGTTTGCCTTCCTTCTGCTCATGCATAGCTTCCTCGACCTTTTCTCCCGCCTTTTTTGAATACTTTGCCATGATTTCAAAATTTATAAGTTGAAATAATTTACTTTAACCTTTTGAAAATATTCTTCCTATTATACAAAACCTGTACCAGCAAAACATTGTTTAGAAAACGGGTACGGTTATAATGCAAGTTTCTCAAAACTCATATTTATGAAAAATCCTGTGATTGTCCTTTTCCTCTTTCTAATGCTGACAACCGGCTTTTCTGCCATTGCCCAGCCAGGAGCGATCATATTGAAAAATGCCACGGTCATTGACGGAACCGGCGAGGAGCCGCGCGAGGGAGCGGATATCCTTATCATGGATGGACGGGTGGTCGCGGTAGAATCCAATATTAAGCTTAAAGGCGCAAAAGAGATCAATCTGACGGGAAAGACTGTGATTCCCTCGCTCATCAGTGCGCACGCCCATGTGGGAACGTTGAAAGGAACGACTTCGTCGGCGGACAATTACACAAGGGAGAATGTGCTCCGCCACCTTCAAAAATATCAGGATTACGGCGTTAATGCAGTGCTGGCTATGGGAACAGACAGGCCGCTGATTTTTGAAGGGCTGCGGGATTCTACCGTGGCGGGGCTACTTCCGGGAGCGCGCTTGTTTTCTGCTGGTTATGGATTTAATACGCCTGATCCTAATCCGGGCTCCTGGATGAACCTGTTGCTGCGCCCTGAAACGCCCGAAGAAGTTCCTGCTATGATTGACAAACTCGTTCCCCTTAAACCAACTGTTGTTAAAATCTGGGTAGACGATCATGGCGGCAATGCGCAAAAAATGAAACCGGAGATTTACCAGGCCATTATTGCAGAGGCTCACAAGCGAAACATCCGCGTGGCTGCGCATTTGTTTTATGCAGAGGACGCGCGTCTGCTGACCGACGCTGGCATCGACATCATTGCGCACAGCATTCGCGACAGGCCGGTGGATGGCGAGCTTTTGAATGCAATGAAGGAAAAGAATGTCATTTATATTCCCACATTATCATTGGATGAATACCAGTTTGCATATGCCAACCAGCCCGATTGGATTAATGATGAATTTTTCAAAAGGTCACTCGAACCGGGTGTGTATGAAATGATTACAGATCCGGCTTACGCGGAAAAAATACGGACTTCACCAGACTATGAACGCAATTCAGCTGCATTCAGAACCGCATTGATCAACTTAAAAAAGATCATGGACGCGGGCGTAACGGTTGCATTAGGCACAGATTCCGGTGCTTTCCCGATCCGGACGCAAGGTTTTACCGAACATTTGGAGCTGGAATTGATGGTTGAGGCGGGGCTTACGCCTATTCAGGCGATCATGCTGGCAACCCAGAATGCCGCCAAAGCGTTAAAGGTTGAAAATGAACTGGGCACATTGACCCGTGGAAAAAAAGCCGATCTGATCATTTTAAGCGCTAATCCTGCAAATGATATAAAAAATACACGCAAGATCGAGGCAGTCTGGAAAGACGGGCGGCAGGTGAGCAAAGGACCTTTGTGAAAATTATCAGATTAAAACACTCCTAACTATGAAAATTGAATTTGAAAGGCTTAACCATATTATGCTATGCATTCCCGAAGGTGCGGAAGAGGCTGCGAGGGAATTTTATGGCGGCGTGCTGGGGCTGGAAGAATTGAAAGATATGGGTTATCCGCTTCCTAACGGCGCAATTTGGTTTCAGTTGGGCGACATTGAACTGCATATCCGCGCTGAACATTCCTCAGAGATTTCGCAAAGGCATCCCGCGTTTGAGGTAAAAAACCTTGAAGTTGCGCGTGAATTGCTGGAAAAACATGGAATCGCGGTCAGGAATGATAGCCCTATTCCGGACCGGAAGCGATTTTCGTTTCGCGATCCGTTCGGCAATCGCATCGAGCTGATAGAAATGTTAGCCTGAAACCAAACCGGGGTTGCAGGCTAACATAATGATTAAGTTGTGATATCCGCGTAAGGATTGGAGATGGTAACCACTTCCTGGTTAATGAACTGGATGAGATTTTCATTCAGCCTTTCTTTCTGCGTAACAAAAAGTCCGTGCGGGGCACCTTCGTAAACAATGTATTCGGCCCCGGGAAGCAGATCCGATGTAATGTCGCTGCTAATCTTGATAGGCACGATCTTGTCGGAATCGCCGTGAATGATCAGCACAGGAACGTCTATCATCGAAACTTCATTTCTGAAATCCGTTGCGCTGAAACTTCTGATACATTGTGTTGTAGCCCGTCCCGAACCTTGCAGTGCCAGTATGCTGTGCCAGTTAAGGATTTCGTCACTTACTGCATTGTTCAGCAATGAATTGCCATAAAAATCCTTGGCAAAACCCGCCAGAAACTTTGGCCTGTCCGACTCAACATTTTCCACAAATCCATCAAACACTTCCTTCGGCAACCCATCCGGATTGTCATCTGTTTGCAACATATAGGGAACCACAGAACTGATCAGGACCGCTTTGGAAACGCGCTCGCTTCCGTATTTGGCAAGATAGCGGACCACTTCGCCACCGCCCATGGAGAAGCCTACCAATGTTACGTCGTGCAGGTCAAGACCGTCCAGCACAGCTTTCAAGTCAGCCGCTAATGTGTTGTAATCGTAACTTTCCCAGGGCTTGTCCGACTTACCAAAACCACGGCGATCGTATCCAATGCAGCGGATTCCATGCTTTGGCAGCACATTAAACTGATATTCCCACATTTCGTGGCTCAGCGGCCAGTCTGAAATAAAAACGGCGGGCTTACCCTGCCCTACGTCCTGAACAAACAATTTTACAGGTTCTCCTGTGGTTTCCGTTTGTGATTCTATCCACTTCATAATGATATGATTTAAAGGAAAAATCTGTTTAAATAAGCTGATAAGCCATTGCTAACCTCGTTCAGATTATGTGAAAGAACCATTCCAGTTTCCTGCATTTATGTTAATTTATTCCCCGTATTTGTTAAAAAGTCGTAATTGGAAAAAGTAATTCTAAATTTGCATGCGCATTTGCAGCGGACACAGCGTTTTCTTTAATGTTAAAATATTTTTATAGATTCTTAATCCTCGTAGTGATCCTGGCGATTACTGCGGAAGTTGTTTTAAGATATAAATACGGCTTCTGTAATTCTCCGCTATATGTATCGGATCCCGATTTTGAATACATATATGCACCAAGTCAAGACGTTACAAGGTTTGGATACAATGTGCGCACCAACAGTTTATCCATGCGCAACGAGGAAATTCTTCCTTCGGACAGCATTGTAATCCTCCTGATCGGCGATTCCGTTGTAAACGGTGGCAGCCTTACCGACCAGGACAGCATTGCTTCCACATTACTTGAAAAGTGGTTTCTGAAAGATTTCAACAAGCGCGTCCGCGTACTGAATATTTCGGCAGGCTCATGGGGCCCTGATAACATTGCGGCTTACCTGAAACGATACGGCACATTTAAGGCTAAACTCATGTGCCTGGTTACCAGCAGCCACGATGCGCACGATATTATGTCGCATCAAAACCTTGTGGGCAATGATCCCGGCTGGCCCGACAAGCAATATAAAGTTGCTCTTTACGAGCTATGGGACCGTTACCGCTGGATTTTCTTTTATTATTTCAACACCTGGTTTTTCGCCCCGACAGTAGAACAGGATCCCGAAAAAGTGCTTCTGGATTCTATAAAAAAAGATTCAGTCAAAAAAGAAAAATTAAACGATTCGGGGATCAGAAAGCCGGGATTAACCTTCAACCCGGGTTACGATCAGCTTTACGACCTGGCAGAAAGAGATTCCATCCCGATGTTCATTTATCTTCACCCCGAAACTTCCGAAGTCGAGTTGGGCCATTTTAATGATCAGGGTGATGAAATCATGGCATACGCCATCCAAAAGAACATCCGGCTTATCAACGAGTTCAGTCTGGGGATTGATAAAAAATATTACAGAAAGCTGGATGTTGTGCATTACAACAGCCAGGGGCAGCTTTTTCTGGCCAATAATCTTTATCCTTTGTTTCAGGAATATTTAAATCTGAAAAAATAATGCGCGTGCTTGTTATACATAATCAGTTATGGGCGCATTATAAGTCGCGGCTTTTCAGCGAGATCCATCGCGCATTTAAGGAAAATTATCCGGATAGTGACTTTCTGGTGATTCAAATTGCCCTTTACGAAGCAAGCCGCAGCGTCATGCAAAGTGATGATACGATCACTTATGACTATCCCTACCAGGTCCTTTTTCAGCGGAGCCTGGATCAGGTCGGCTTTAAGGAAAGGCGCGCCGCTTTGTTCGCTGCTTTCGACGCATATAAACCTACGGTTCTTAACATTACGGGTTATTTTGATCCCGCGCAGGTCTTGCTTATGTTTTATGCGAGAACAAAAGGCGTCAAAGTCGTGCTTTCTTCCGAATCGTCTTCGGCGGATAACAGCCGGTCATTTTTAAAGGAATCTTTGAAAAAATTGATTGTCAACCGGGCAAATGCATTTTTCTGTTTTGGTAAAACCTCTTCGGAATACCTGGAAAGCCTGGGTGTAAAACCCGCGCAGATTCCGGTAAGAAATGCGGCCGTGATCGATGAAGCAGTGGTCAGCTCCCGCTACAATACTGGTAAGCAGGAGAATGTGAATATTGCACGGGTAGCACGCTTCGTTTTTGTGGGACGACTGGCGCCGGAAAAAAACCTCGAAACATTATTACGGGCTTTTGCGAAGGTTGTTCCTTTGGACGCAGAATTGTGGCCGTGGGAAATTATGTTTATCGGTGACGGCCCCGAACGGTCCTCGCTCGAAAATCTGACGAAAGAGCTGCAACTCCAACACAAAGTCTCATTCACTGGCGGACTTCCCTGGTATAAGGTTCCGGATATGCTGGTGCATTGCGATGTGCTGGTTTTACCGAGCAAATCAGAACCCTGGGGATTGGTGGTGAACGAAGCCATGGTTTGCGGAATGCCGGTAATCGTGTCAAAGAATTGCGGCTGTGTGGCCGATTTGGTTGAAAATGGCGTGAACGGTTTTACTTTTGACCCCGATAGCCAGCAGGAACTGGAAACTGCAATGATTTTCTTTATAAAAAATTTAGACAAAATATCCGTCATGGGTAGGGAGTCACGCCGACTCATTGCACCGTTTTCGTCCACCCAAGTGGCACGGCAAATGGCGGACTGTTATCACAATTTAGTATAACAGATTTATGATCAGTTTAATACACGAAATACACGCATGCGGATTTTAAATATTTGCGCTTATACCTGGGAGATCGGCGGCCCAGCAAGGATTATTTACGACCACACCACGGAAGTTCTAAAACACGGACATCAGGTGGATATCCTGAGCCCGATGACGCCCGGCGATGAAATGTATCCCGCGCCCGAAGGCGCCAGGTTGTTTGCCGTTGCCCGTACAACGCCGGTTAGTAATTTTTACCGGGAATTTTCTATTGAAATGTATCGGTTTTTAAGGCATCACATTCATGAGTACGATGTGATCCATATGCATGGAATCTGGCATTTCGGGAGTCTGGTGCCGTTTTTGATCCCTAATAATGCAGTGAAGGTGATCACGATCCACGGCTTGCTGGACAAATGGGCTGTGGCGCATCACAAATGGAAAAAAGACATTGTGACGCTGCTTTATCAGAAAAAAATTCTGGGCAAAGCAGACCTTATACAGATCAACAACACCGATGAAGAGGCGGATGTGATCCGTTACCTGGGTTATCGTCCCAAAAACATGGTGATCGTTCCTAACGGCATGAAATTGTCTGAATATGCCAATTTGCCCGCAAAAGGGAGTTTTCGTGCAAAACATCAGGTTGCCGAAGACGGGCAAGTGGTGCTTTTTATGGGTAGGCTGAACATTAAAAAAGGTCTGGATCTGTTGCTGCCCGCATTCAAACAAGTGGAAAAACAGCTGCCCAAAGCGACGCTTTTTCTGGCCGGAGGCGATGACGGTTACCAGCAGGAAACAGAAGATTTTATCAGAAAAAACAATCTTCAAAACCGGATTAAACTTGTAGGATTGCTGACCGATACGGCCAAAAAAGAGGCGCTTGCTGATGCCGATCTCTTCGTTCTCCCCTCCTATTCCGAAGGTTTTTCGATCGCCGTTCTGGAAGCAATGACATCAAAAGTGCCCGCAATTGTTTCAGACCGTGTGGGTTTCGGAGATTATATAAAGCGCTACGATGCGGCCTTTCTGACTCCGCTGACGAGTGACGGCGTAGCCCAGGGCCTTCTTAAAATATTACAAGATAAGGCTTATGCGCAGGATCTCGCAAATCGTGCTTACAAGATGGTAACGGAAAATTTTGACATCCGGAATGTGGCTAATCAGTTATTGGAAGAATACAAGAAAGTTCGAAAAAACTAATTATCTTTGGCCGTTTCCAATCACCGCAAATCGGTAAATTTCTGACTGTTGCTCCCGGGTATGATTGATTTGTCCGTCATCATTTTAACACACAATGAATCCAAGCACATTGCACGTTGCATAGAAAGCTTGCTTCAGGTGACCGATAAAATTTTCATCGTTGATTCATTCTCTACGGACGACACGGTTGCCATTGCCCAAAATCTGGGCGCTACGGTAATTCAGAATCCCTGGGTTTCATATTCTTTTCAATTCAATTTCGGCATTCAAAACAATCCGTTTGACACCCAGTGGCTTATGCGCATGGATGCCGATGAATACATTACGCCCGAACTGGCAATAGAACTGAAAAACACCTTGCATCTGACGCCGGCGGAAGTGTCTGGATTATATGTAAAACGACGCGTCTTTTTCATGGACAAGTGGATTCGTCGCGGCGGTTATTATCCCATATGGCTGCTTCGGGTCTGGCGTAAAGGCGTTGGTCATTGTGAGGAACTATGGATGGACGAGCACATCAAGCTCAGCAGCGGCACCACCGCCCAGTTGCAGCACGACATTGTGGACCATAACCTCAACAACCTGACGTGGTGGACTCAAAAACATAACAATTACGCAATCAGGGAAGTCATTGACCTATTGAATATTAAATATAATTTTGATAGTAAAGAAACGGTAACCCCGAGCTTTTGGGGAAGTCAGGAACAGCGTACAAGGTTTTTGAAAATCAAATATGCAAGCCTGCCTTTATTTACGAGGCCTTTCATTTATTTCGTTTACCGCTACATTTTCAAAGGTGGTTTTCTGGACGGCATGAAAGGATTGATCTGGCATTTTCTGCAGGGGTTTTGGTATCGCTTTCTGGTCGATGCCAAAATTTATGAAGTTTACTATCGTGCAGGAAGAGACAAGCAGGCCATCATAACACATTTTAAGACAGAATATGGAAAAGACCTTAAAAGCCCGAACCGATCTGTCAAAGTATGATAACGGCTGGTACAAGCCGGGTAGCTTTTTAAAACAACTGCTCTGGTATTTTGCCAACAGGCTGTTTATCAACACCTATTTGCCTTATCCGATGGCGATAAAGCGGTTTGTTCTCGAAATATTTGGTGCCAGACTTGCCAAAGGGGTTGTTATCAAGCCCAAAGTGAATGTAAAATATCCCTGGTTTTTGGTAATCGGCGAAAACACCTGGATCGGCGAAAATGTGTGGATTGACAACCTCATAATGGTGACAATCGAATCAAATGTATGTTTGTCGCAGGGCTGTATGCTGCTGACCGGAAATCATAACTTTACTAAAAGCACATTTGACCTGATCGTCAAGACGATAACGATTGAAAGTGGTGCTTGGATTGGTGCGAAAGCCACGGTTTGTCCTGGTGTAACAGTCGGTTCACATGCCGTATTAACTGTGGATTCTGTTGCCACCTCCAATCTGGAAGCGTATGGGATTTATCAGGGAAATCCGGCTAAATTTGTCAAAACAAGAAATTTATCCCGTTGAAAGTAAGTATCATAACCGTCGTTTACAATGGCGCGAAAACCATCCGGCAGTGCATCGAATCGGTTCTCGCCCAGGATTTTCCTGAAATCGAATACATAGTCATTGATGGAAATTCCAAAGACGGGACGCAGGAAATTGTAAAAGAATTTGGCAGCAAAATTGCGACTTTTATCAGCGAACCCGATGGCGGAATTTACGATGCGATGAACAAAGGCATAAAATTAGCAACAGGTGAGGTGATTGGCATCCTGAACGCTGACGATTTTTATGCATATAATGCGGCCATCAGCGATGTGGCTGCGAACATAGAATCTGCTGATGTTCAGGGTTGTTATGGTGATCTTGTTTATGTTGATTCAGTGAATGAGGTGGTGATCAAGAGGAAGTGGATCTCCGGTAATTACAAGGAAGGTGCTTTTCTCAATGGCTGGATGCCGCCCCACCCTGCTTTTTTCGTCAAAAAAGAACTTTATGAAAAGTTCGGCTTGTTCCGGCTGGATCTGGGAAGCGCGGCGGATTATGAATTAATGTTACGGTTTATTCACAAGTCAAAAATTAAGATAGCTTACGTCCCTAAAGTGCTTGTAAAAATGCGGACAGGCGGCGTAAGCAATAGTAATATAAAAAACAGGATCGCAGCGAACCGGAACGATATGAGAGCCTGGAAGGAAAATGATCTGAAGCCCCATTTTTACACATTGTGGTTGAAGCCTTTAAGGAAGATCTTACAGTTTCGCTAAAATAAAAAACGTAAACTAGCATCCAAACCGCATAATAATTATTTTGATATACAGCGGTTTAGCTATTTACAATATAAACTTTAATTACGACTTTTGATTTAAGGGTCGAAACCTACTACAACGTTAATACTCTATTTACATTGGCAGACACTATGGAATTAAAGCTACCTCTACAGATATTGAGTGAAGGAAACTTCAGCAACATTCTTCATCATGACGTTTACCAGTGCATCCTTTCATTTTTGATTGCCTGTTTCCTGTCCATCATCAGCATTCCGATCATTATTAATTTATCGAATCTGTTGCATCTTACAGCGAAACCAGGTTTCAGAAGCTCGCACGAAACAGAAACCCCGACTCTGGGAGGCATAGCGATATTTGCGGCAACGCTGATCGCTTATTTTTTGTGGCCACATTCGGAAAACATCCTGGATTCCAATTTGATCAGTCTCGCCATGACGGGGGTGATCATCCTGTTTTTCCTTGGAATCAAAGATGACATTCTCGCAGTTGACCCTACGAAAAAGCTGATTATCCAGATTTTCGCTTCGTTGATCCTTGTGGCCATGGGTAATTTCAAGGTCGATAACTTCTATGGAATCTTTGGAATCCACGACGTTTCGGATTTTATAAGCATTCCGCTAACGGTCTTTATTTTCATTGCCATTATTAATGCCATTAATCTCATCGATGGCATTGACGGACTTGCAGGCGGCATCAGCCTGATTGCAGGGTTGGGTTTCGGGATCTGGTTTATATTAAATGACCATTTTTCATTCGGCTGTCTGGCATTTGCCATGTCGGGTTCGCTGCTTGGTTTTCTCCGTTTTAACTTTTCGAAAACCAGCAAGATCTTCATGGGCGACACCGGTTCGCTGATCGTTGGTTACTTGCTTTCCATATTTTCAGTTGAATTTTTATCATTGAATGTTGGCTATCTGCACGATCCAAACGCTTATTTCAACGCGCCTATCATTGTGATGGTTTTACTGATCGTCCCTATTTTTGATACGCTCAGAGTGTTTATTGTCAGGATTTTTAAAGGTGGTTCGCCATTTGTAGCGGATAGGAATCATATGCACCACATCCTGATCGATAATGGCCTGAACCATTTCTGGGCTTCATTTGCGCTTTGGATGGTGACGATCATGAACACCACATTGTTCTTTACGTTTCACGGCAATATCACAAACACCGCATCGCTCTACATATATATAGGCATGTTTGGCGCATATATGGTATTTGCGCATTTTCTCAAAAAGCGCATCGTTACAGTAAAGAAAAGAAAGAACCTGGCAAAAAGCCCTTCATTTAACGAAGATGATGTTGCTTCTTCCAATAAGATTCTCAGGGATTTGTGAAAATTTGACCCTAAAATCCCCTTTTAATACCAGCAGAAATTCATTGCGTTGCATCTAATGTTTGTACCTTAGCACGAAATAATCGTCAACAGGTATGAATAAAAAGATCAGAAAAGAAGACGCCCTATACTACCACTCAAAAGGCCGGCCTGGCAAGATCCAGGTGATCCCGACCAAAGAAACCAGCACCCAGCGCGACCTTTCGCTCGCGTATTCTCCGGGTGTTGCCGAACCTTGTTTAGAAATCGCTGCTAATGTTGAAGATGCCTATTTGTATACTGCAAAAGGCAATCTCGTAGCTGTTATCAGCAACGGAACGGCTGTGCTCGGGCTCGGTGACATCGGCCCTGAGGCTTCCAAACCGGTGATGGAAGGAAAAGGACTTCTCTTTAAAATATATGCAGACATTGATGTTTTCGATATTGAATTAAATACAAAAGACGTCGACGAATTTGTAAGGACTGTCAAGATCCTGGAACCTACATTTGGCGGCGTTAACCTGGAAGACATCAAAGCACCCGAATGCTTTGAAATTGAGGCCCGACTGAAAAAGGAGCTGAATATTCCGGTCATGCATGATGACCAGCACGGAACGGCCATTATCAGCGCCGCTGCGATGTTGAATGCACTTGAATTAGTCAAAAAAGACATTAACGACATTCGGGTAGTAGTTTCCGGCGCGGGAGCTTCGGCGGTTTCGTGTACGAAACTTTACCTCGCATTGGGTGCCAATCCGAAAAACATTGCCATGTTCGATACCAAAGGCCACATTCACAACGGCCGGACGGACCTTACGGACATGAAGAAGCAATTTGCAACTGATGTTGCTTACGAGTCGCTGGAAGATGCTATGGTTGGCGCTGACCTGTTCCTGGGACTTTCCACCGCGGACATTGTGTCAAAAGACATGGTTAAATCCATGGCAAAAGACCCGATCGTGCTTGCTATGGCCAATCCAAACCCCGAAATTCCCTATCCTGATGCTGTCGAAGCACGTGAAGATGTGATTATGGCAACAGGCCGGTCGGATTATCCCAATCAGGTAAACAATGTGCTTGGTTTCCCTTACATTTTCCGCGGTGCACTTGACGTGCGTGCGACTGAAATTAACGAGGCCATGAAACTGGCAGCCGTTCATGCACTTGCCGATCTGGCAAAAAAATCGGTTCCCGACATTGTAAATCTGGCCTATAATGAAACAAACATTGTTTTTGGCAAAAATTATATCATTCCCAAACCCGTTGACCCGAGACTGTTAACAACTGTTGCCCCTGCTGTTGCAAAAGCGGCGATAGAAACAGGCGTTGCACGTAAAACGATTACCGATTGGGACGCTTACGAGCAGGAGCTTTCCAGCCGCCTGGGCCGCAATGAACAAATTTCACGCGTTATCCTGAACAAAGCCAAGCTGGCTCCGAAAAGGGTCGTTTTTGCTGACGCAGAAAACATTCAGGTGCTCCGTGCTGCTCAACAGGTTCGCGATGAGGGCATAGCAGTTCCAATATTGCTGGGTAGCAAGGAGACGATCCTGAGTTTGATCAAAGAAAGCAAGCTGGATCTGGGAGACGTTGCGATTGTTGATCCACGTGCGGACGAGAACGAGGAAATCATTAACACTTACGCCAACTTGCTTTTCGAAAAGCGTAAGAGAAAAGGCTTAACGCCGATTGAAGCGCACAGAAGCATTTATTTCAGAAGTTATTTCGGCTCGATGATGGTGGAAAACGGAGAAGCCGACGCGCTGATCTCCGGTTTGACACGGACTTATCCCGATACGATCCGTCCTGCACTGCATGTCATAGGCAAAGATCCGGGTGTGAATAAAGTGGCCGGTATGTATATTTTGCTGACCCCAAAAGGACCGCTATTCTTCTCGGATACAACGGTGAATCTGGACCCGACCGTTGATGAAATCGTTGAAATCACCGAATTAACCGCGAAAGCAGTAGAACGCTTCAACATTCAGCCGCGCATTGCGTTGGTAACCTATGCCAATTACGGAAGCGCAGATGGAACCGATGCAGTAAAAATGCGGGAAGCAACGGCGATTCTCAAAAAGAGAAATCCATCGATGATCGTAGAAGGTGAAATGCAGGCGCACCTTGCATTTAACACAACGCTTTTAAAGGAAAACCATCCATTCAGCGACCTTGTCGACGGCGGTGCTAACACGCTGATCTTCCCAAACTTGTCGGCAAGTAACATTGCCTACAACTTATTGAAAGAAGCCGCCGAACTGGAAACCATCGGACCGATCCTCCTTGGAATGAAAAAACCGGTTCACGTGCTGCAATTAGGAAGCTCCGTGCGGGAGATTGTGAACATGGTGGCGATAGCGGTTGTAGAAGCGCAGATGAAGAAGTAAATTTTATAATATTAAAAACAGAACGAGCGAATGGTACCATTCGCTCGTTCTGTTTTTAATTAGGGCTTCAACTTCACCCAATCTGCATTGTAAAGCGGAGCGTGAATTTGCTTCAACTTCGCCTCTGGGAACTTGATAACTTTCCGATCGTACGTCATCAAACCATTTATTTCCACCTCCACGTCAGTCGTTTGCGTGTAGACCGCAGCAGATAGTCCTTTTTTGATCAAAGGTTCGAATCGCTTGATAAAGGACTCATAACGGGCGTAGAGCTCTTCCTGACTTTTAAAACTTTGGTAACCCCAGTTGTCCTTTTGCTGCCAGACGTGATTGTCAACCGGCAACCCAAGCCCTCCGAACTCACCCAATACAATGATCTGTTTTGCACCGAAAAGATCTGGTCTCGGCATGACGGGAGCAGGGTAATTGTGCATATCAATAATGTGTCCGACAGGATGGAAATTGCCTCCGCTTGCGCTGTTAACCAGTCGGCTTGGGTCATACTGCATCGTCCAGTTCGTTATTTCCTCTGTCTTGAACTGTCCCCACGCTTCATTAAAAGGAACCCAAACCACGATCGACGGGAAATGATCGTTGGCATCAATTATGGCTTTCCATTCCGTTTTGTAGATGTTTTCTGATTCCGGCGTGCGGTCTTTATCGGTTTCGGCGCCGGTTATGCCCGGGCGTTGTTCCCAATTATTTCCCATATCACCGCTCGGCATGTCCTGCCATACCAGCATACCCAGCTCGTCACAATAGCGATACCATCTCGCAGGCTCCACTTTTACGTGTTTTCTGATCATATTAAAACCCATTTCCTTGGTTTTCAATATATCGAATTTCAATGCTTCGTCTGTCGGCGCAGTATAAAGTCCGTCTGGCCACCAGCCCTGGTCAAGCGGGCCGTATTGAAACAAGAATTTGTTATTCAAAGCCATGCGCTGTATCCCGTTGGCGTCCAGCTGCATTGAAATTTTCCGCATGGCAAAATAGCTTTTCACCTCGTCAACAACCTTACCGTTTCTGGTCACCGAAATTGTCAGATCATAAAGGAATGGGTTTTCGGGAGACCACAATTTGGCATTTGGAATGTTCAACACGGCATTTTCGCCGGAGGCAACTTCCTGCTCAGCTACTTTGTTCGGCCCATCCATAGCAACAACCTTGATTTTGTCTGTCGCTGCTGCATTTGTAAGGGTCGTACTTACACTGACAGTCTGCTTGTCAATATCGGGAACTTGCTTAAAATCAGCGATGTGCGTCGTTGCAACCGTTTCCAGCCAAACTGTTTGCCAAATGCCTGTTACCGGCGTGTACCAGATTCCATGCGGGTTTTTGATCTGCTTGCCGCGTGGCTGAGGCCCGTCGCTGCTCGGATCCCAGACCCGGACACTAATATCCTGCTGCTTTTTCTTTACAAGCAAATCGGTAATGTCAAAAGAAAACGGATCGTAACCGCCCTGATGCGTTCCCGCTGGTTTGCCATTCACAAATACGTCACACTTCCAGTCTACTGCACCGAAATGGATCAAAACACGCTGATCCTTTAATTTTGGTGCAAAATCAATGTTGCGCTGATACCACAACACGCTGTCTTTCCCAACCGTTTTGCCAACACCGGACAATGCCGATTCAACTGCAAAAGGAACCAATATCTGACCGTCAAAAGACGAAGGTTTGGTTTCCGAAGCTTGTTTTGGAACAATTGAATAATTCCACAGCCCATTGATATTTATCCAGTTCTGACGCACCATTTGCGGTCTGGGATATTCGGGATGCACATTGGCCACATTCACTTTTTCTGCCCACGGAGTGACAATTTTCCCTTCTACATATTTCCATTCGGACGGCTTTTGTGCAACCGAGTCTACGCTCAGGACACATGACAGTAGTCCTAATCCAAGCAGTGCTGTTTTCATTAAATTTGAGTTGTTCTGAACAAAATGTTAAATATTTTCAAATTTAAAAGGATTGCCCGAAACCGCTCTACTATCATTTTGATTAGCTTTGAAATAACTCACTCAAATCCTACCCCATGAAAAAGCTTTACAACCTAACCATTTTGCTGCTGATCAGCCTTTCTGCCCTAGCCCAGGATTATTCAGATAAAATTACGCTAGTGCTGCACGGCGGAGCGGGAACCATCACCCGGGCTAATATGTCCGAAGAGCAGGAAAAGGCCTACAAGGAAGTACTTAACACGGCCTTACAAAAAGGTTATGGCGTTTTAAAAAGTGGTGGAACAAGCGTACAGGCCGTCGAGGCGACGATCCGGGTGATGGAGGATTCGCCGCTTTTCAATGCGGGAAAAGGGGCTGTTTTTACCAATGAAGGAAAAAACGAACTGGACGCTTCCATTATGGAAGGCAAAACGCTGAAAGCAGGAGCCATAGCAGGCGTCACCATGATCAGAAATCCGATCAGCACAGCCATTGCAGTAATGGAAAAATCACCGCACGTCATGATGGCTGGCAAGGGCGCAGAAAAATTCGCGAAAGATCAGGGACAAGCGATCGTTGATCCTTCCTATTTCTACACCGAATCAAGGTTTAAAGCGTTGCAGCGTGCGAAGGAGCAGGAAAAAACCGAATTGGATCATGATGCAAAAGAACAACAGGAAGTAAAAAAGGCGCCGAAAACCGGTTCGGTTGAGCACGGAGATCTGATATTTACAGAAGGCAAAAAGTTCGGCACGGTCGGCTGCGTTGCGCTGGACAAGTTTGGTGACCTGGCCGCGGGAACTTCTACGGGCGGGATGACGAACAAAAAATACGGTCGGATAGGCGACGCGCCCATCATAGGTGCGGGAACATATGCCAATAATGCAACTTGCGCTGTTTCGGCAACAGGACATGGCGAGTATTTTATCCGCTCCGTGGTTGCCTACGACATTTCGGCATTAATGGAATACAAAGGAATGACATTGAAAGACGCTTCCAATGAAGTAGTGATGAAAAAACTGGTGCAACGCGGCGGCGAAGGCGGTATTATTGCAGTAGACAGGAACGGTAACATTGCCATGCCATTCAATAGCGAAGGCATGTATCGCGGCTACATTAAAAGCGATGGGAAAAGCGAGATCCTGATTTATAAGGACTGATTTTTAGCATTTAATACAAGTGATTTAGGAGCGGTTACAAAAACTGGTTTTTATGCACTTGTTTCTTCTTCCGATAATACAAAACAGGCTGCTCCCGTCGTTCTGAATAAGTAACGTAACATTCAGCTTCCTTACTCTATGAAATCAGTTTACAAGGTTTTTCTGTTGATCTTACTGGCTTCTCCGCTTTGTTTTGCAACCCATATCAGGGGCGGTGAAATCATGGCTTCGCATGTTTCCGGACAAAATTATAATATAAAAGTACGGTTATACTTTGATCTCAACATTGGAGAAGGAGCTGCGACTGCTCAAACCAACGTTTTGGTTTGTTTCGGCGACGGTTCCACAAAAGAGTTCCAAAGGTCTAAGACGGAAAAATTGCCGGGGAATGTTTTGGTATCGGATTACGAAGGGGCCCATACATATGCTTCGTCCGGCACTTTTCAAATTTCGGTATCCCTGGAAAACCGTACTCCGGGCATTCTCAATTTCCCAAATTCAGGTGACACCAGAGCCTTTTTCTGGACGGTTATCAATACACAGGTGCCCAATGCAACGCCGGTTTTGCCCTATCTTGTGTTTGAGGCGGGCGTGAGGCAGTTATTCAAGATTGAACTCAAACCGGCCGTTGCTGACGCTGATAGCATAACTGTTAAGCTTCCCAAACTAAGCAAGCCTTCACCAGGAGAATGTGGCGTAAGGATGTTGGAACACAACTATATGTATCCCAATGAAGTAAGCAGTACCGGAACATTTAAAGTCATTCCGTCTGTCAACCAGCTGGTGTGGCAAGCGCCGGAGGTTTTGGGCAATTACATATTTGCAATGGTGGTAAGCGAATGGCGTGATGGCATCATCATTTCCGAATCGTATCGCGAAGGATTAATTACCGTCCTGGATAAGCCAGGGCCCACGGTTGAAATTCCGCCTTATGAATCAGCTGCCAACGGAGGCCTGATTACCTCTACGCCTAATGTTCAGTCTGCCGAAGTTTCTATGGCCATTGAGGCCTATCCTGTTCCTACCGAGACATTTATTACAGTGAAAGCGTATAGCAAAAAACGCTCCGTTGTAACATTGCAGCTAATAGACATCAAAGGAAGAGTTCTTCGGGAAATTAAAAGCGGCGGTCCGGTTATATCCGTTCAGGAGGAATTCGATATGCGTAGTCTGGCAAAGGGGATTTACATTATCAAGGCGGCCAACGAAAAGGATTCGGTATCTCAAAAAGTATTGCGATAGTAATTGAATCAAAAATCTTTATTAAATCCTAAGCAACATTGTAATGGTATAAAATAAAAAATTCGTCCTATGAGAATATGGCACTTCTGTAATGAAATAGATATCCGTATTTATCATAGGTTAATTATAATTCAGAAAAACGGCTGATCGAATGATCAGCCGTTTTCTTTTCCACAATGTATAATTGAGCTTAGTTTCCCATCTGCCCGGAGGCGCTGGACACATCAATTGAGCTGATCTTGTCTTCAAACAACTGGTTTTTCAGCAGCATTTCCTTGATCATCGACAAATGCGTGTAAGTGATCATATGCCCGGCTTTGTGCAGGAAAATATACTGAGCGCGCTTGCTCTTGATGTGTTTTTTGGCAAAATCAATGTTTGCAGGATCTGCGATCCAATCGTTCCCTCCTTGGATTACTGTGGTAGGCACATCGAGGCTATGCCACACAGGCAGCAGCTTTTTCAGCTCGTCGGAGTGGCTATATTTTTCAGCCGTAGCCGTGTTGAATTCTCCGGGAAGGAATAGCTGGATAAACGAATTCCTGCCCCATTTGGAAAACCAATAAAACTTCTCTTTTTCGGGATCAATAACCGGCGAAACCATGATCAGTTCCTTTACCTTTTCAGGTTCCAGAGAAACCAGCTTCGCGGCGATGGGCGCACCATAGGACCTGCCCAGAACGGTCACTTTTTCTTTACTTTTATTTAAATCAAAAACGGGTAAAAGCGCATTTGCCTGAGTCGCGATAGAAGTAACATAACGGCGCTTTTTCTTCATTTTAAGCCTCGATTTCCCATAACCCACCCGATCCACGGAAACAATGTGAAAACGCTTTTGCAGGTCCTCGTCGTCCATTAGGTTCATATAGCCCCACAGCGACCCGGGCGCACCGTGGATAAGCAGCAACATCGGCAATGTATCCGAGCCCACACTGGCTATACAAAGCGCAAGCGTGTCATTTTTGATAATGCGTTCCTCAGGTTTTATTTTTTTTGCTGCATAATGTTTCCTAACCTGCTTGGCTGATATAATGTACCGGGAAAAGCAGGAACTTAACGAAGCCGATAGAAAAAAAACGAGAATTACAAATCGCAAAAATTTAAAACTTGGCATACATTCAGGAATGTTACTCTAATTTATAACTTCACAGGATATTTCAATATACGATTATAATCAGATAAATAGCGAAATTCAGTGCTTGTTTTTCAAAGAAAAAGCCTGAACCAAATTTTTCCGGTCATTTCTGTGTTCATACTAAAAATTGATGCCAGTAAGCCCTGGGCGTAAGCCGGCGATGTAAGTCAAATTCCTATTCTTAATGACAACCAACCACCAAAACCAGTTCCTTCAGCGCCTGGCAGCGCAGAACGAAAGATATCGCTATCAACTGCCATCCCGGCACGATGCCGGAAAGTTTATTCAGGGCCTGATTAATTTTTTGTTTCCAATCAGTAAAGATTGTCCGAGCTGCCCAAGCAAGGATATCGCCATGAAATATGCTGATTTACGCAACAGTCTGGACTGTATGCTGGAACCTTTGTTGCCGGAGCTGGAAAAAAGTAAAGAAGAAATTCTGGACGAGGTGTTTTCGCAGATCCCGGATATCTATGAGAAACTTTTAATGGATGCCAAATCCATTACCGATAATGATCCTGCATCTGTGAGCATTGAGGAAGTTATTTCCGTTTATCCCGGCTTCATGGCGATTGCGACCTATCGTTTTGCCAATTCATTTGCATTGTGCGGCATACCATTGTTACCAAGGATGTTAACCGAATTCGCGCACAGCCAGACCGGTATCGATATTCACCCCAATGCAACGATCGGGCATTCGTTTTTTATCGACCACGGCACGGGTGTAGTGATTGGAGAAACGACACACATTGGCAATAATGTGAAACTATACCAGGGCGTTACCTTGGGCGCTACGCATGTATCCAAGTCGCTGGCATCGCGCAAGCGTCACCCGACCATTGAAGACAATGTGGTTGTGTATGCTAATGCGACTATTCTGGGAGGAGAAACCGTGATAGGCCACGATTCTATTATCGGCGGAAATGCCTGGCTGGTGCGAAGCGTACCTCCATTTTCACAGGTTTATCACCAGAGCAAAATAGAGATACGCCAGCAGACACCATCTGTTACATAATACTTCTTATAAATCTGCGGACACCTTCCATATACACCGGCTCAGCTTGCGGAAATGCATATCTGGGCTGTGTTGTCATGGTAATGCTGATAAAACCGTAAGTTAGGCACCACCATTCATAGTAGGTTTTGGTGACCATTTCGCCCGATCTCGGACGCAAGCTTGCTATCATTTCCCAAACCGGATTGCCTTTAATGCTCATTGCCTTTCCATACACATTCTTGGAATCGCAATAAGCGCCTTCCAGGTTGAACATTACCTGAAAAACTTCCGGGTTCTCAATAGCGAACACCCAGATACGCTGTGCTACTTCCGCTAATTGTTTCTGAGGATTACTGAAATGTGTCTTGATCTTCAAAAATTCCGCCTGCAGGATATCGAAGCCTTCCATGCGGATCGCTTCGAGCAATTTATCCTTGCTCTCAAAATATTCATAGAGAATTGGAGGGCTGTATTCGATCACTTCAGCAATTTTGCGGATGGAGACCGCTGTCCACCCGTCCTCACGGGCTATTTCTTTTGCTGTTTTGACGATATCCGAACGTACCTGTATTCTGAGGCGTTCTCTTCGCTCTACTATTCCCATACTATAATGTTGATTTTATGATGGAGTCAGAATGATATGCATTCAAATATAAACATATAGTCCTTACCGCTCAAGAGGATTTTAACCCGTTTCTTCAAAAATTCCCCCGGTTTCAATTATTTTTTTCTGCAAACGCCGCTAATTAAATCTAACGGCGGATTATAAAATTTAAGCGTAAAAAAATTTTTTTTAACGCCCGAAATTGTTTTATTCTGCTCGCTTCGTAGGCCCTGCCTTCTCAATTTTTTCTACCAAACGGTAATTTGCCTCCTGCGCGCGGACCTTCCCGCGAGAGTCATCGGTGATCCTGAGATTGTTCTGATACACATCCAGCCGAACGGATTTCTGGTTATCACTCACATAATTCCGCAATACCAGCCGCATCTGACTTTTGAGTGCTTCATCTAAAATCGGAAAGCAAACATCGATGCGCCGGTGCAAATTCCGATGCGTCCAATCACAGGACGACAAATACATTTCATCATTGCCTCGATTCCCAAAATGAAAGATGCGCGTGTTTTCAACATAGCGGTCAACATAGCGACTCACGACAATGTTATCGCTGATAGACGGCAGCCCCGGAATAAGTCCGCAACTCTCGCTGATAATGACGTGTACCGGCACGCCCGCTTGACCGGCCTGATAGATTTTATCGATCAGCATATGATCCTGCAACTGGTTTATCTTGATTGTCACAAACGATTTCAGACCTGCATTGCAATTGGCAATTTCCCTGTCGATCAAATCGAGAAGCCTTTTTTGGAGTGTAAATTGTGTTACAAATAAATTATTGAAGGGTAGATACTTGTATTTCTTAGGTTCGTCCTGCGTAGATAAATATCCGAAAAGCAATTCCAGCTCATTGGTCAGCTCGCGGTGGCTTGTGAGCAATGCGTGGTCGACAATCTCCCGGCTGGTAAGCCTGTAAAAACCGCCTGTTCCCAGGAATGCATAGCGTTCCCACCCTTTGTGGACTTTACGTTTGATCAAGGCAATCTTGGCATGGACTTTCAGGCCCGGCACACTCAAAATGATCTTGACGCCCGCATCGCGCATCTTCTTTGACCAATGCAAATTTTCCTGAATGTCCAGTTTTGTATTGAGCTCCACATAAGTGGTGACCCGCTTGCCATTACGGGATGCGCTGATCAGTGAATTGAGTATAAATGAATTAGGACTGATTTTGTAGAGCGAGACATGGATTTCGCGCACATGCGGGTCCACTGCTGCCTCATTAAAAAACCTGACAATCGGCTCATAGGAATTATACGGCAAATGTAACAGCTGATCTGCCTTTTGTATTGATTCAAAAACGGAAGTTGTGTCATCAAAACCTGGATTCTGAACTGGCCTTTGGTGCGGATAATCCAGGCGTCGGGAAAGTTGCGGAAAGGTCATCAGATCCTGCATAAAGATATAATGTCCTCTTTCGTGAAACTCATTCATGGGTATCCCCGCCTTACTGACGAGATATTCACGCATATAAAGCGGCATCCCGGATTCATAAAAATACTGCGCAGGCTGAACGAAATTGCGTTTCTCGAGCTGTTTCAAAATACGTTGCGCGAGCTGCATCGGATACTCGTCTTCAATGGATAGTTCGGTGTCTTTCTCTACCCGCAATGCATAACTGTCAAGCACATCGTAACCCGGGAAAAGCAGCGGCAGAAATTCACGGATAATGTCTTCCAGAAATGTTACCTGACGCTTTCCTTCCAGTTCAGGCAGTTCGATAAACCGCCCAAATGGCTCCGACGGAATGTTCACGAGCGCATACCAGTCTTCCTCGGTGTCTTCCCTATGCTGCAGCCTTACAACCAGATACAACTGCTTGGATTCGAAGAAAGGCATTTTGGAGCTTCGTCTGCTATCCAGGAAAACAGGTTGCAAATGCCTGAAAAGTTTGTCGATAAAAAACTTTCTTAGAAATGTAAGGTGCTCATTCGCAAATGTTTCCCGATAATATAAATGTACGCCTTGGTCGTGAAGCGCGGGAAGAATTCCTGTGATCAGGATATCATTAAATTCCCTGAGCTGGTTTTCCACGGTTTCATAAACGTGTTCCAGCAGCGATTCGGGAAAGAGATTCAATTTGGTACGGATATCGTTGCTCACCTCCCCCATCGCCAGCAGGCTGGGAACACGCGCCCTGAAAAATTCTTTGGTCTGATATGCGTAAATTCCAAGAAAACGTAAACGTTCCCTCACCGGTACAGTCTCATCGTTTGCTTCCAGTAATAATCTGTAATTATTGGATAACCAGCTCAGATTTGTATCGAAGTAGGGATAAGCAACATCTATCATTGATTAAGGTAAAAAAGATTCAAAATTTGCTACAATATAAATACATTTGGTGGGTAAGGATCTAACTTTGCGGCACAAAGATTTAACAAAGTTCGGTAAGCATCCAGTGTTATATCTTTCAATTCAAAACCTAATTATAATCTTATGCAATATCAATTATTGGGCCGGTCGGGTTTACGTGTTTCGGAAGTTTGCCTGGGCACAATGACCTTCGGAACTGAGTGGGGATGGGGAGCAGATAAGCATGAAAGCTTTAAAATATTCGAAAGTTTCGCAGGCGCTGGGGGTAATTTCATCGATACGGCCAATCGCTATACAGAGGGTTCTTCTGAAAAATATGTGGGTGAATTTATTGAAAGTGACCGCGATCACTGGGTTCTGGCAACTAAATTCACACTGAAAGACCGGAATGATGACCTTAATTTTGCTGGTAACCACCGCAAAAATATGATGCGCTCGGTAAGAGCAAGTTTGAAACGCCTTAATACAGAGTACATTGACCTCCTGTGGGTGCATATGTGGGATAACACAACGCCCGTAGAGGAACTTATGCGTGGATTGGACGACTTGGTTACCAGGGGATTAGTACATTATGTAGGCATATCCGATACGCCAGCATGGGTTGTCTCACAAGCCAATACAATTGCTGATTTCCGCGGTTGGAACGCATTTGCAGCCATCCAGTTTGAATACTCACTCATCCAGCGCACACCAGAACGCGATTTGCTTCCCATGGCAAAAGCACTTGGGCTGGCAGTAACTCCCTGGGGAACAATTGGTGGCGGTGCGCTTACAGGAAAATATTTAAGAGGAGAATCCGGCCGGGTTCCGGATCACAGCATCCGAAGAAGTGAACATAGTAGCATTATAGCACAAACTGTGGTAGATGTCGCCAGTGAACTTGGGGTTACACCTGTGCAGGTTGCCATTAACTGGGCCCGCCATCGCGATCAGGTTATGATCCCGATCATAGGCGCCTCGAAGGAAAAACAACTCGCTGATTCGCTGGGTTGCCTGTCATTCAAGCTGCCTCAGGAAATGATTGACAGATTGAATGAAGTTAGCAAAATCGAACTCGGTTTCCCGCACGAATTCTTAAAATCAGAGGGCATTAAGGAAGAAGCTTTCGGCGGCCTTTACGAAAAATTGGAAAATCACAGGAATTAGAAAGTGCTCGGCATTTGGTCATTGGCATTCGGGATTGAAACCAATGGCCAAATGCTGCTTCTCCTATTTGCCCCAACTTTCGGGAGCCAGGCGCCATGCGCTTAAACTTTCCAACTGAGAGCTGTCAATGTAATTATGTTCCAAAGCGGTTTCTATCAGCGCATTGTAATTGCTTACCGTGCTCAGTTTTACATTTTTCTCTTTGAAATTATTTTCCGCAACTGCGAATCCATAAGTGAAAATCGCGACCATTCCTGCCACCTCAATCTCTGCTGCACGCAATACATCCACCACCTTCAATGAACTTCCTCCGGTTGAGATAAGGTCCTCAATGATAATTACCGACTGACCTTTTTCTAATCTGCCCTCAATCTGATTGCCCATTCCGTGCTTTTTAGGCTCGGGGCGGACATATGCAAAGGGCAATTCCAAAAGATCCGCAACCAACGCGCCCTGGGCAATTCCACCTGTGGCAACACCAACAACCGCCTGCACATCAGGATATTCCTTTTTAATCAAAGCAGCTAAGGTCTTTTTGATAAAAGTCCGCGTGTCGGGGTAAGATAATGCCACGCGATTATCGCAATAAATCGGGGACAGCCAGCCTGAACTCCATTGAAATGGTTTGTCGGGACTCAGTTTTATTGCCTTTGCTTCAAGCAGCAATTCAGCGATTCTTTTGTTAATATCCTGTTGGTTTAGCATTGCTAGTCTTCGGATTCTTCGTTTTTACTATGATTAATTACTAATAACTTATCGATCCGGCTGCGGTCCATGTCGATTACTTCAAACTCGAAGTGTTTCCATTTGAACTTGTCGCCTGTGCTCGGAATGTTTTCCAGAATGTGCAGCACAAAGCCGCCTAATGTGTTAAACCCAACAAATTCGCGGCGTTCGGCTTCCTGAATGTTGAGATTAAAATATTGTATAAAATCATCGAATGGCAATTGCGCGTCGATCAGGAAACTGCCGTCGTCTCTCCTGATTACTTCCGACGCTTCTTCGATGTCCTCAGAAATATCGCCAACGAGCGCATCCATAATGTCGTGCATCGTTAACACACCCAAAATGCCGCCATACTCGTCTACAATGATGCCGAAATAGACCCGTTGCTCTTTAAATTTAGCCAAAGCCTGATATGCACGGTTGCTTTCCGGCAGGTAGACGGGATCTTTCACAACTGCATTCAAATTGGCAAGCTGCGCTTCTATATCCGTGGCAATGAGGTCCTTAACATACACCAGACCTACAACATCATCCACAGCACCGCGGCAAACCGGGTAAATAGAATGTCTGGCGTCAAAAATTTTCGCTTTATTTTCTTCAATAGAATCTTCCAGATCCAACCAAACGATTTCCTGGCGGTTGGTCATTAATGAAGTCACTTTCCGATCCCCCAATTGGAACACATTATGCACGATTTCCTGCTCAATTTCTTCAAAAACACCACCGGACGTGCCTTCCTGGATCAGGCTTTTGATTTCCTCTTCTGTTACGGAATTTTCGCTTTGTTTGATATTTAAAACCTTAATAATAAGATCACTGGAAAAGCCAAGTAATGCTATAAATGGCGCTGTGGCTTTTGACAGCAGGTTCATAGGCGTGGCCATGAACTTGGAAATAGCTTCCGGATTCGCCATTCCGATCCGTTTCGGAACGAGCTCACCGAGCACCAGGGAAAGATATGTGATAAAAACCAGCACCGTTCCCACAGCAAGCGAATGTGCATAGGGCATCAGAAAAGGAATGGTGGCAATGTATTTTTCAAAATCATTCGTAATGTTGTCGCCGCTGTACATACCCGTTAACAGACCGATCAGGGTTATGCCAATTTGTACGGTAGACAAAAAACGTGTGGGCGAATTAGCGAGATGAAGTGCGGCTTTTGCGCTGGAATCCCCATTTTTTGCAGCAGCTTCGAGACGGGATTTGCGGGATGAAACAAGTGCTATCTCGGACATGGAAAAGACACCATTGAGCAGCACAAGAAGTAGAATTATCAGGAGTTCCAAGAACTGTATATTTGATACAAACACAAATTTATCAATAATAATCACTGTCTAAACTAAACTCTTTACTTAATTTTGGCATCGATTAACGTACCATTTGAAAAATGATCATTTTTTTTGACGACCGTCCTTTGCGAATTGTACGGACCAATCAGCTTTCTGCAACGGAAACTTCCGCATTTGATCACATTGTAGACCTGAGACTTGATAAGCTGCAAAAAAAGATGTTGACAGGCCATGTGCTGTTTTTGAACACAACCGCTACATCGGCAATACAGATCATCGAGCTTTTGGAGAAAGCAGTGCCGAAAGAAATGCTGTCCGTTACGATGGCCACACGTGAAAAATCGGAAGTGGAAGAGCGGATTAAAGGAATTTATAAGGTAATTAAAGCCGCAGGAGGTGTTGTGGTAAAAGACGGGAAGTGGCTTTTTATGTTTCGCCGCAAAAAGTGGGACCTGCCCAAAGGCAAGCTTGACAAAGGCGAAAATTCGAGAACGGCTGCAATTAGGGAAATCGAGGAAGAAACCGGGGTTAAGGCCTTGGTTAAAGACAAAATCTGCACAACCTGGCACACCTACAGCCTCAATAACAACCGCATTTTAAAGCGGACCAAATGGTATCTTTTTGACTGCATTGACGATTCAAATATGCAGCCCCAGGCCGAAGAGCAGATCGAAAAACTGGACTGGTTTTCACAGGCAGAATCAAAGTCGATCCTCATTAACTCTTACAGCTCAATCCGTTACGTGATCGAAAGCCTTAATAAGATCCACGACATTAAAGAACAATGATATCGCAACACTTTACTTTCAATAAACTCAGCCCTCGTGGTTGAGTTTATTCAATTCCGTAAGAGAATAAGGAAGAAAATCGTCCACCCGCTGCCCGTAACGGTGCAGATCCCGGATAATGCTTGAACTAATAGGCGCCAGCATAGGCGAAGTGATCAGGAAAACGGTTTCAATTTCTTCGTAGAGGTAACGGTTAACCTGCGAAATGCCGTTTTCGTATTCAAAATCGGTCGTGTTACGCAAACCTCTCAAGAGGAACGTTGCGCCAAGCTCCCTCGCTGTGTGGGCAGTAAGGTCATCATAAGTAACTACTTTCACGTTTTTTTGATCGGAGAATGTCTTTTCGATCATTTCCTTCATCACATCTAATGGGAAATAGCGCTTTTTCGTTGCGTTATTCCCAATGCCAATGACCACTTCGTCAAAAAGCCGTAATCCGCGTACAACAATGTCTTCATGTCCTTTTGTGAATGGATCAAATGATCCCGGAAATAGGGCAGTACGCTTCATAAGAGCAGTATTTACAAATTAAGATGATACGAGGTAGGTGTTGAACAGCCCAAAATAACGATGTCCCGGGACATCAGCACATTGCCTGTTGTATCTGAGCGTTGTAGGTCCGTTGCCGATCTGCAAATTGGGAAAAAATCTTGAAAGCTCGGTGTAAGCATCAGCAGAAGGTGCGATTTCACCATAACAAATGACTTTCATTTCCTCGGGCAGGAAATTCAGCTGACTTAATGTAAACAAAATAATGTAGGCCAGTTCCTGCGTTTTTGAGAAGCGGAAACGGTTGCACAGGATCAGCTGCTGACTTTCTGTGATGACCAGCGTGAAATAATCTTTTTCGAAATAAATGGAAACCATTCTGATCTGCTGGTGTTCCAGGTGGCTGACCAAAGCGCCGATAATCAGAGGACTGGTCAAATGATAAAAAGTGATCTGGGAATTGCCGAAATGGTTGATCATCCAGTCGTACCAGATTTGCGGAACGCTGAATACATTCTGCGCATGAACAAGCGGTAGATCGTGGTAAAGCACTTTCTCGTCCTTCGGAACAGGGTTACCCAAAGCAAATGCCAGATAATCAGCCGCGGAATCTTCCTCGAAAATCAAATTAGGAATCAGACTGAATGCATGAGAATTGATGGAGATTCTTACGTTTTTCCAGCTGTGGGACGACCAAAGCAAATGCCCTGTAAAGACCTTTTTGAGCCTTTCAAAAATTTCATTGGGGTTCAAAACGGTTTCAAAGCTGTAATCTTCCAGCCAGATACACTCCATGTTTTCATCGCGGACAATGCAAAACCGGATGCGTCTTTCATCCACCTCAATGCACAATGTGCACAAAGGAATACTGGACGCGTCGAATGAGTTATCGCCTACGAGTAATGTAGGAATAATTTCAATGACCTGGTTTTCAGAATTTGCCACAAGAAAGGGGTAAGGTTAAAAATCTATTTATGCTTTCGGATCAGTAATTCCCGGTTTGGACAAGAATTTACCCAGTCCTGATATTTCCTCCAAAGATCGTACCCCGGTGAAAATACTATGATGTGCTTCCACCGGAAGAGACCGAATTTCTTCCAGGCGCATTAGCCTCACTTCTTCAATGATTTGGTTGACTGCTGAAATCTCAGGGTCAGCTCCTTTGCCGATGTTGCCCTGAACCGATTTTATCTCAAAAAACAGTTCAATAGCATGAAGAGGCGGCCGCACATGTTCGTTTACAAAAAGAAACTCCCCGATTTCCGCATCTAGTCCGGTTTCTTCTTTGATCTCTCTTTTTAAGGCCGACCTGGCAGTTTCTCCAAATATAACGCCACCTCCCGGCGGACTCCAGAACGACTGATTTTTGCCGTACAATGAATGGTTCACCAAAAGAATCTGATCCTGAACAATGTATATGCCGCTCACACGGACACGCACATTGCCTCCATACAAATTCTTTACTTCATCATTTAAAGTCTGCACCACCGCTCACTTTTTTGGAGCGGCAAAGATAACCAACCTAAGATAATTGGCAAGAGATAATATAAGGATCAGGAATAAGGACTTCCCGAAATGTAGCTTTCCAGCGAATTGATGTGCTCTTTTTGCTCATGAATGATCGCCGAAACAATATCGTTGATGGATATGATCCCTATTAGCTTACCATCCTGATTCACAGGTAAATGTCGAATGTGTTTGTCAGACATGATCTGCATACACTCTTCAATTTTCTGGTCAGTTTCGACGGTTATTACTTTACTTGTCATAACCTCCCTGATGCGCGTGTCCCGCGAGCTCTTTCCCTGTAAAATAACTTTTCGGGCATAATCCCTTTCGGAAAAGATACCGATCAATTCATTATCTTCAAGAACCAAAACAGCTCCAATATTTTTTGCGGCCATGAGTTCCAGAGCCTCAAACACTGTGTTGTCCTGCGTTACCGACCAAAGCGCATTGACAGGCTTGTTGCCCATTACATGTTGTACTAGCATAGATGTTTGGGGTTTTGGAGTGTAATTGATAAATTTTGGGAATCTAATATATGCAATTACGCCTTTAAAATACAATAAATTCTAAGTATATTTTTGTAACTGACGCGCACTTTGATTTTAGTAATCCTTGCGTTAGCTTCGGCATTATGGAAACAGATAAGATTTTACCTTCCCAACTTTTACGCAAGCGTTTTCCTTTCAAACCCACCGAAGGCCAGCTTCGGTTTTTCGATCAAACCAATGATTTCCTGGTCGAAGAAAAAGGGCTGGAACGTTATCGCGATTGTTTTTTGCTAAAAGGTTATGCCGGAACCGGAAAGACAACCATTATCAGCACATTGATTAAAGTGTTGAAGAATTTTGGGTATAAATCTATACTGCTTGCCCCGACAGGACGCGCTGCGAAAGTAATGTCCGGTTACTCTGAAAAAGTCGCATTAACGATCCACAAAAAAATATATAAGCAAACCGCCGACTCATTTTCGGGCAATCTTACATTCCAGCGCCAGAAAAATTACCATGATAACACGCTGTTCATTGTCGATGAAGCTTCCATGATCACCGATGATGCCGATTTTGGCAATAAAAGTCTGCTGGCAGACCTGATTGAGTTTGTTTTTGAGAACCCGGGTAACAAACTCATGCTGGTCGGCGACGTGGCGCAGTTGCCGCCGGTTGGCAAAGAACTTAGTCCGGCATTGGATGGTGAATATCTGGAAAAGACATTCTATATGTCTGTTTTTCAGGAAGAATTAAAAGAGGTTATGCGCCAGGACGAGCAATCAGGCATATTGTTCAACGCAACATTATTAAGAAATCAGCTTGCTGCCGAAAAGCCCGAAATCCAGATCACCACGCGCTCTTACCGCGACGTTTTCAAGATGACAGGCGAAAAACTTGAAGAAGGACTTCGCTATGCTTATGACAAATACGGACAGGAGAATTCCATCATTCTGACGCGATCCAACAAGTCTGCTGTTCAATACAATGAATATATCCGTCGCACGATCAATTTTTCGGAAGAAGAACTCGACGCGGGCGACCGGCTGATGGTGGTCCGCAATAATTACAACGTTCTGGATGAAGAATCACCCGCAGGCTTCATTGCAAACGGCGATTTTGTTGAATTATTAAAAATCCGGAAGACTCAGGAAATGCATGGATTCCGCTTCGCGGATGTAACATTGCGCATGACGGATTATGAAAAGCAACCCGAGTTCGACGCCAAGATTTTTTTGGATACCCTGCATTCCTCCTCTCCTTCCCTATCCTCGGAAGACAATAAAAAGCTGTATGAGAGCGTCCAGAAGGATTATTTTTATATCACTTCAAAAAAAGAAAGAATGGAAGCATTGCGAAAGGATCCTTTTCTCAATGCCTTGCAGGTGAAATTTGCTTATGCTCTAACCTGCCACAAAGCGCAAGGCGGTCAATGGAGTTCCGTGTTTATCGACCAGGGTTATCTGCCTGAGGAACAAATCAATGTTGAATTTATCCGCTGGCTCTATACGGCCATTACAAGGGCAACCGACGAGGTTTTCTTAATGAATTTCCACCAGCACTTTTTTAAATAAAAATGCTGAAAGCATCAAAATGGCGGAGGCATGTAACGACATGCATAATGCTTGCTGTTGCATCCCTCCGGGATTGGCAATGTGCATCAACATCGTTCATTCTACCAATATTGCGTCGCTCTGCGACTTTCCTAATCTTTGACCGCTGCGCGTTGCAAACGGTCGTTGATGGCTAAACCTAGTCCATTCAAAGGAACGAATTCAGCGCGGATTTGCTGAATGGGTAATGTATCCAACTCTCTCAGATAGGAAAATAAGTTGTGCGCAGCTTCCTTCATATCACCGCTTTTACTTAAAATACGCTGATATTTCAGATCAATGCTTTCCAGATATTTGTCAAAAACCAGATAACCTGTTATCTCATCATCTCCTGCCGGAAATATTCCTCTTTCATACAAATAAAGCGGTTTCCTGGGCGCGTAGTGGCTTTTCAACATTCCCGGCGCTTTGGGATTCGATGAAGAATGTGGCATAAGCTTTACTTTTCCAACGATCTCTTCAATCTCCTCCACGGCTAAACCGCCCAACCTGTAAACCACAGGCTCATCATTTTCAAAACCCACAATGGTCGATTCAATGCCCACTTCACTTTCACCTCCATCCAATATATAAGCTATCTTTTCCCCTAATTGCGCATTCACATGGCCAGCATTCGTAGGGCTAATGTACCCGAACGGGTTAGCACTAGGCGCAGCAAGTGGAAATGGTAGTGCCTTCAAAAGTTCAAGCAGCAAAGGATGATTAGGAATGCGCACGGCAACATTGTCCAGTCCGGAGGTTACCAGATCAGGAATGATCTGTTTTTTGGGAAGCAGTAAAGTCAGCGGGCCGGGCCAGAAACGCTTTGCTAACGCGAACGCTTTTTCCGGAAAGTCGGAAACGTAATGCTGCACTTTCTCTAACGAATCGGTATGAATAATCAGCGGATCGAATGCTGGCCGGTTTTTCACTTCAAAAATAGAAAGTACTGCATTGTCGTTCAGTGCATTACCAGCTAGCCCATAGACCGTTTCGGTAGGAATAGCCACCAATTCCCCTTTTAGGAGAAATTCTTTTGCAATGTCAATATCGTTTCCGGTGATCGCCAAAATGGGTGCTGTTTTTCAAAATGCAAAAGTACGGCGATGATCGTTAACAGCAAATGTTGGGTCAAGTCATTTAGATTGTTTTTAAATAACCTCTAAAATGAAGATTGCAGATTACGGATATATAATCCGTGTTTATATTTATTGATTAAATAGCATTTCTAAACTACCCTTTTTACTATGTTTCAAATCAAAGAACAACCTGCCGTTTTTGACGTCTGTATCATTGGCTCAGGAGCGGGAGGCGGAATGGCAGCACTTCAACTTGCCCAACAGGGAGCCAAAGTGGCCCTTTTGGAGGCAGGTGGATATTTCGATCCTGCTGATCCTAAATATATTACGCAGCTGAAATGGCCATACGAGTCGCCACGCCGCGGTGCTTCCAACCACCGTCCGTTTGGAGACTTTGATGCGGCCTGGGGAGGCTGGGAACTGGAAGGGGAACCTTACACAAAAAAGAACGGAACGCAATTTGATTGGTTCAGATCAAGGATGCTGGGTGGCCGTACCAACCACTGGGGCCGGATTTCCCTGCGTTTTGGACCAAAAGATTTTAAAAGAAAGAGCATTGACGGACTTGGAGACGACTGGCCGATCGGTTACGACGACGTAAAGCCTTATTATGATAAAGTTGACAAGCTGATCGGGGTTTTCGGAACGGTTGAAAATATGGACAATGAGCCGGACGGCATTTTCCTTCCTCCTCCCAAGCCACGTTTGCACGAGCTTTTCATCAAACAGGCTGGGAAAAAAGCCAACATTCCCGTCATCCCTTCCAGACTTTCGATTTTAACAAAACCTATTAACGACCAGCGCGGCGTTTGCTTTTATTGCAGCCAATGTTCACGCGCTTGCCAGGCATATGCGGATTTTTCTTCGTCGTCTGTCCTTTGTATCCCTGCTGTAAAAACCGGAAACGTAACATTGATCAACAATGCAATGGCACGCGAAGTGCTTACAGATCCGGTTACTGGGCTTGCAACAGGCGTTTCTTATGTTGACAGTCAAAAACTTACAGAGCATACTATTAAGGCAAAAGTCGTGGTTCTTGCTGCTAGCGCAGGAGAATCTGCAAGGTTATTGCTGAACTCAAAATCAGACAGACACCCTAATGGTCTTGCCAATTCAAGCGGCGTTGTGGGAAGATATTTGCACGATTCAACGGGTGCTTCACGCGGTGCCTTCCTGCCCCACCTGATGGACAGAAAGCGTTACAACGAGGACGGTGTGGGCGGTATGCACGTGTACACGCCGTGGTGGCTGGATAACAAAAAACTGGATTTCCCAAGAGGTTACCACATTGAATACGGTGGCGGAATGGGCATGCCGAGCTACGGATTTGGCGCCGGAATTGAAAATATGAACGGAAAATATCCAACGGCAGCAGGTGTTACAAAACCTGCGGGAGGATATGGCGCTTCATTGAAAGAAGATTATCGTCGTTTCTACGGAGCATATGTAGGAATGGCTGGTCGTGGGGAAGCGGTTCCGAATTTTGACAATTACTGCGAAATCGATCCGAGTGTGGTTGACAAGTTTGGTATCCCGGTGCTTCGTTTCCACTACAAATGGACGGATTACGAGATCAAACAAGCGAAACACATGCATGATACTTTCGAAGAGATCATTCATGCTTTGGGTGGTGTTGCAAGCGGAACCAAGCCTGGCGCTGATACAAATTATGGTATTGCAGCTCCTGGCCGCATTATTCACGAAGTAGGGACAGTGAGAATGGGTAATGACCCAAAAACTTCTGCCCTGAACAAATTCTCCCAGGCGCACGACGCGAAAAACGTGTTTGTTGTGGATGGTGGATCTTTCGTATCCCAAGCCGATAAAAACCCAACCTGGACCATTCTTGCGCTTTCTATGAGAGCATCGGAATACATTGTGGATCAGGTTAAACAGAAAAATATCTAATTATTTGAACACAGTTTCAAATCATAACTATGAAACGTAGAGATACATTAAAAGCATTAACGCTCAGCTCATTGGGTATATCTGCACTGAATCCGCAGGTTGCGATGGCCGAGCAAAGAGAGCTTGAAACGCAGATGCCTCCAGAAACCCCGATCAAGATTCCGGGCGGACGGACCAAGGACGAGGCTATCAGGGACGCCAAGCTGATGAAAGAAAAATTCCTTACCGTGGCGGAACTGGCGACCATTAAAGTGTTGGTGGATATCATTATTCCAGCTGATGACAAATCGGGCAGTGCCTCACAAGCCGGCGTTCCCGATTTTATTGAATTCATTGCGAAGGATATGCCTCAAAACCAGGTTCCTTTGCGTGGCGGCCTTAAATGGCTTGAACTGGAATCCAACAAAAGATTTAAAAAAGGATTTACATTATTGACAAAAGCGCAGCAATTGCAGATTGTCGATGATATCGCCTATCCTGAAAAGGCCAAACCGATTCATAGCCAGGGTGTTGCATTCTTCAACTTAATGCGCAATCTGACGGCATCGGGTTACTACACATCTAAAATCGGTATTGCTGATTTGGGTTACATGGGTAACACGCCAAATGTCTGGGAAGGTGTTCCTGCTGATGTTTTGAAGCAATATGGTTTAAGCTACGACTGATAATCGTTTACAGGACAAAAGCAAAACCCCGGTCGCTTATGTAAGCAGCCGGGGTTTTGCTTTTAGAACCGGGGAATAAATGAAGTTCTCCGGCTGGTAAACGGATTAGAAGCGACTATTTTTAATGATTTAGTTAGCAGCATGAGCACGCACACGCTCTTCCCTAACTGCTAAATCATGCCCTCAATCACATCCCATCACTTGTTTGTTAGAGTAGTCTGGCTGCTCGTTTTCGTCATCATCGGCGTATTCTGGACAACAGTTTTTTATTACGCATACAACTTCCCCTATTACGACGACTTCCAGTCTATCGTTTTATTTCTTACCCACTACATTCAATCAGATAGCTTTTCAGAAAAGCTAATGTTGTTTTTTGAACAAAACTTCGAGCACCGCGTTGTGCTTGCCAAGCTTTTGACGCTGGCGGTTTTTCTGATCACCGGCCAGGTAAACATTAAAATTCTGATCATTCTGGGAGATCTGAGCCTGCTGGGGACATTATTTTTAATGTTCAGATTTTTGATGGATAAGCAGATATCGTTGCTTGGCTTTTTTGCGATTGTTTGCTTGCTTTTCCAGGTGCAACATTACGAAGACACCATTTCCTGGGCCACTTGCAGCTTGCAGCATGCGCCTTGTTTGTTCTTTTCGATGTGGAGTTTTTATCTGGCGCTGCATCGACGGAGTGTAATTTGGAGCAGTCTATTAGCGGTCCTTGCGCTTTTTACAAGTGCAAACGGCCTGTCCACCATCTTCATTGTCATGATCATTACGGCTTATTCCAACATTCCAAAGCTCCACAAAATGACGCAAGCGGCGTTTCTGTTATTTATCACCGCTGTACATTTACTGACGATCAAGATACATTCGGGATCGATACTGGATCATGTCTTCAATCATGTTGCCGTCAAATCGGTGCTGCTGCTATCATTTGTGGGCCAATTGGCAGATACGAATTATACCAACAGCATGATTCCCAGTGTTGTGCTGGGATTAGCATTTCTGTCTCCCATGATAATTGTTTTAAAGAAATTGCTTGGCAATACATTATCGGACATTACTAATCTGCAATGGTTCTGCATTGCGGGGATCCTCACGCTCCTGTTTGTAGGTTTTCTGATCGTTTTTGCGAGAGGTGAGATGCCGGATTTTGATGGATACAGAATGGATCGTTACAAGATCTATTCTGCATTCTTTGGTGTTTTCTCCGTTGCGTTTTTTGATCGCTACTGGAATCCTGGAAAGTTGGGCTCGTTGTTAAAAATAGCTGTCGCCGCAGCCGCCGGGATATTTTGCATCAGTTCTTACTACATATATTACGATAAGATCACACATTTTAATAGAGAAATCAGCGCGAATGAACTTAACTACGGTCTGAGCAAAACGATTTACTATCCTGTTGTATTTGAGGATGTTGACATTGTAAGAAATCTTGATTTTGCTCAACAGCATTTTATGTTATCAGATCCAGGCCGTTTAAATAAATTGGTAAGTAACATTGATTGGAAAAAAAGCGAAGGAAACATCGCAGTCGAAATAAAAAACTTGCAGGATCGCATTGTAATCAGCAATGCGCACAACATCGAAATCGATCAGCAGGCAGATGAGCTTTACATTGTTATGACGGATCCTGTTAGTAATCAGCCTAAATATTTCTGTATCGCAGTCAACAATTATGTCAGGTCGGTCAGGAATTTTTATACAACCTTTAAAAAATCCGTGGGAGCCGAGTTTACCTCAACTATTTATAAAAGGAAATTAAAGCCTGGAAATTATAACTTATTTCTGCTCTCAATTCATGCCGGGAAAACAGCTTCCATAAGCTCAATAGGAAGAATTGCGTTGTGAAGTTACCCGGCTATCCATAAAAAAAGGCTGTCACACATCGGACAGCCTTTCAAAATATAACATTAAAAACCTAATACAACTTCTGACGTTGCTGCTTCACAGTTTCGTCTTTCAGGAATTCGTCGTATGTCATTAGTTTATCCAAAATCCCTTTCGGTCCAATTTCAATGATCCTGTTCGCAATCGTGTGTACAAACTGGTGATCATGGGAATAGAAAAGCAGACAGCCAGAGAAATCAATCAGGCCATTGTTCAGTGCTGTAATGGATTCCAGGTCCAGGTGGTTGGTAGGATCATCCAATATCAACGCATTCGCTCCGGAAAGCATTGTTCTCGAAAGCATACAACGCACTTTTTCCCCTCCCGAAAGTACTTTCGCTTTCTTCAATGACTCCTCACCTGAGAAAAGCATTCTTCCCAAAAACCCACGGATAAAGCTTTCGTCCTTTTCTTCTGAATATTGACGCAGCCAGTCGACCAGGTTCAAATCCACATCAAAAAATGAGGTCGGATCTTTTGTGAAATATGACTTTGTAATGGTTACTCCCCACGTGTAAGTTCCTTTATCCGCTTTCTGCTCTTCATTGATAATGTCGAAGAAAGAGCTGATAGCCATTACATTACGACTTACAAATGCAATTTTATCTCCTTTATTGACATTGAAACTCAGGTTATCAAAAAGCTTGGTTCCATCATCGGCTGTTTTGGCTAAACCTTCAACACGCAAAAGTTGATCGCCAACTTCTCTTTCAGATTTAAACGCGATATATGGATATTTACGGGAAGACGGCTTAATGTCGTCAATCGTAAGCTTTTCCAAAAGTTTCGCACGCGAAGTTGCCTGCTTGGATTTGGAAGCATTTGCACTGAACCTTCTGATAAACTCTTCCAGTTCCTTACGCTTATCCTCCGATTTCCTGTTCTGATCCTGGCGCTGCTTCAAAGCAAGCTGGCTCGATTCGTACCAGAATGAATAGTTACCCGAGAACATCTGCACTTTGCTAAAATCAATGTCCACAACGTGCGTACAAACCTCATCCAGAAAGTGCCTGTCGTGGGAAACTACGATCACTGTATTTTTGAAATCGGCCAGGAAGTTTTCCAGCCAAAGCACTGTTTCAACATCCAGGTTGTTGGTAGGCTCATCCAGAAGCAGCACGTCCGGGTTTCCAAAAAGCGCCTGTGCAAGCAGAACGCGCACTTTATCATTAGCATTCAAATCGCCCATCTTGGCAGAATGTTGTTCTTCCGTAAGGCCCAATCCGCTCAATAATTGTGCAGCTTCGGTCTCGGCTTCCCAGCCATTCAAATCAGCAAATTCCGCTTCCAGTTCTGCTGCTTTTTCACCGTCGGCATCCGTGAATTCCTCTTTTTCATAAATCGCTTCGCGCTCTTTCATGATCTTGTAAAGGCGCTCGTGACCCAGGATCACCGTTTCCATGACCGTATATGCGTCAAACTCGAACTGATCCTGCTTCAAGAAAGTCATCCTTTCTCCGGGATTCATGCTTACATTCCCTGTTTGCGGTTCTATTTCGCCTGAAAGTATCTTCAAGAATGTAGATTTCCCAGCGCCATTCGCTCCGATCACACCATAACAATTGCCGGGAACAAACTTTATATTAACCTCGTCGAATAATACCCTTTTGCCGTATCGCAATGATACGTTCTGAACCGTAATCATTTTAAAATAAATTTTTATGAATGAAACCGCAAAACTACGAAATTCAGAACGAATTCGCATGTTGGGCAAACTAAAACAAATGAAGCGGGCCGGTGATTACCAGCCCGCTTCATCAAAATTGCAGATATGATTAAGGAATAACACGCAATGTGTGGGCACCTTTGCCGACACTAATTGTCGCCTCCTGTTTTTTAAGTGAAGGAGAATCTCCTTTTGAGACTGTCCAGAACTCAATTCCGCCATTTCCCGTGCCGTAAGCAAGATATTCAAATACGGAAACGGCAATGTTTGAGCCATCCTTGTCAAATGTAACGCTTTGCGGATAAATTCCTTCAAACGGATAGTCAGCCACCTTCGTTAATGCGCCTGTGGTTGCTGCAACTTTGTATAATGTGAGAGAGGCACCCTTTCCCGAACCTGCTTCTGTCCAGGGAGAACCGCTTTTGCCAGCGTTCACAGTAACCAGCATGGAACCATCCGGGCTGATCGCAAATGAACCTGTGTTGGTTCCGGCAGGAGCCTGAGCAGCAACTTTATGTTCAATTGCTCCGTCCATGGAAAAATTAACAACATGGATTTCGCCGTCCCCCGCTCCTTTTCCAGGCGTTGCGGATTTGGTATCCAGTACAAAATAATGCTTTCCATCTGCCGAGAATCTTCCAAAAGAAGGTTCTGTTCCCACTTTAACAGGCTTGCCGACCAATTCCACATTCTTCAATTTCCCTGCTTCGCGGATCACTTTATAAAGCCCTACTTCATTGGAATTATCCAGGGTAAATGCTATAAAATCGCCAGACGGATGCCAGGTAATGTCAATGATCTTATTAGCCGTATCAATCGCTGCGGGCAGGTTCAGGAAACGTGCAGGCTTGCCGTCGGGTCCCGCTTCAATGAAAACGAGTTCTTTCCCCACATCATTCGTTGAAAGGATCAGCTCATTTTTGTTTACATCAATCGCATTTGGTTTACGTCCAACCGGGAATCCAAACTTGGCTTTCGGCGCTGCCAGATTGGTAATGTCCACAACAAACAATTTTTCACCGGCCGGAAATTCGGCGGATGCGTCTTTATATTCACTTACGCCGTCTTCCGGGCGCAGCCTGCTATCGAGCACGTAAGCGAGCGTTCCCGTGGTAGGAACCGCTAATGTCTTTCCGGATGCCAACGCGGAGTTCGACACAAGAGCACTTCCGAGCCCTTTGCTGCCCCGCTCAACGGGAAATTTAATTGTAGTCAAAAGGTCTTTTGCAGTATTATCCCTTAACAACTTGCCATCAACGAGTGCAGATGCCGCCATATCAGCATCCGAAACAACTACCAAACCCCGGGCATTGAAGTTAATGGGCGATTGGGCAATAGCGGGAACTGCACCCAGCGCTGCCAAACCAGCAAATAATGCGACTTTTTTCATAGAAAAGAATTTAAGTTATAGGTGGTTTAAAATATAAAAAAGCGGTTATACCAAAAGAAACCTTGTGAAGCATTTCAGCCTCACAAGGTTTCTTCTTCAAAACGCAATATACAATTAAAAATAGAAAACCCCGATAACAGCGTTACCAGGGCTAAATCTTTGCTACAAAAAATTATGCTGCAACTGCAAGTGAATTAACCAGTCTGGCTAATTTCGACTTTTGGTTAGAAGCTTTTTTCTTGTGGATGATGTTTTTCTTTGCCAAACGATCCAACATTGAAGACACAGTTTTGTAAACTTCAACAGCTACTGCCTTATCAGTCGTTTCACGCAATTTCTTTATGTATGAACGTGTAGTTTTGTGTTGGTAGCGATTACGCAAACGCTTTGTTTCGTTAGCGCGGATTCTTTTTAATGCTGATTTATGATTTGCCATTTTGTAATGATGATTTTCTCTTCTTCAATTCGGTTTGCAAAAATAGAAATTGCTTGTTGAAATGCCAAATTTAGCCGTAAATATATTTGTTAAACCTCACAATACTTACTTGGGCATACGTTGCACATCCGAATTCAGGTATTCTTCAATGCGGTTTTCCAACTCCGAGTAAGGAATGTTGCTGTGAAGCTCCCCTTCCACCGCCAACGAAATCTTACCTGTTTGCTCTGAAATGACAATCACAATCGCATCCGTAGCTTCGCTCATCCCCATTGCGGCGCGGTGCCTGAAACCCAGGGAAGATGGAACGTCGACGCCGTCGGCGACGGGCAACACACATCGGGCAGCTTTCAAAATGCCATCCACAATGATAATGGCCCCGTCATGCAGTTCGCTATATTGATTGAATAAAGAAACCAGCAGCGGCTTGGAGACACGTGCATCGAGCAGTTCGCCCGTTTCCACGAATTTGCTCAGGTCGTCGCGCTTGTTGACGACGATCAGCGCGCCGGTAAAATTGGAAGCAATGGTTTTTGAAGCATCCACAATTTCCCGCAGATTTTTGCCCTTTAAATCCAAAACAGAATTGCCCATTACTTTTTTCAGCAAACCATTATTGGTATAAATCGTCGATTTACCAATGATCAGCAGGAACCGCCGGATCTCTTGCTGGAAAATAACGATCAGAGCCACAGCCCCTACGCCCATAAAATATTGCAAAATCGCAGTGAGTAAGCCTAACCCGAGCCCTTTTACAACCAAGTAAAACACGTAGACAAACAAGTAACCGAGGAAAACCCGGCTTGCAATGCTTCCACGGACAAGTGTATAAACCTGATAAAGAAGAACGGACACTAAAAAAACATCCAGGACGTCGGCCCAATTGATGTTCAGAAAACCCACACGCATAAGAAAATCAATATTATTTCGCGACTAAATTACTATTTTTAATTTACACTGGACGCAGCCAGCCACAGTTTTACCGCCTCCATGGCCGGTCTCACATCGTGCACTCTGATGATGGAAGCACCTTGCTGCAAGGCAAGCGTATTCATCACAGATGTGCCATTCAAAGCCTCCGCAGCGGATATTTCGAGCTTCTTATAAATGAATCCTTTGCGGGAGATCCCGACTAGTAAAGGGCAATCCAGCAAATGAAATTCAGACAAGTGCTTCATCAATTCAAAATTTTGCTCGCCGTTCTTGGCAAATCCAAAACCTGGATCCACAATGATATCTGCAACGCCCAATGATCTCAGCCTATCTAATTTCTCCTTCAGATCCTTCAAAATATCCGGAACAAGCTGATTATAAGTCGTCAATGTGCTCATCGTTTGCGGTGTCCCACGCATATGCATCAGTATATACGGAACGCGCAATGCGCTGACAACTTCGAACATCTGATCATCCAGGCTTCCGCCGGAAACATCATTAACGATGTGCGCACCTGTTTCTATTGCCCGTCTGGCTACTTCCGACCGAAATGTATCGACAGAAATGATAAGTCCGGGGAAATTCTTATTCAGTGGCGCTACCGCCGATTCAACCCGGTCCAACTCTTCGGCCTCCTCAACTTCCTTTGCTCCGGGCCGTGTGGAATATCCGCCTATATCGATCATTGTGGCGCCGTCAGCTAACATTTGCGCTGCTTTTGAGAGTAACTCATCCTCAGACCTCATCCGGCTCCCTTCATAAAACGAGTCAGGTGTGATGTTGAGAATTCCCATCACTGCCGGCGTGGACAGATCAAGGAGTTTGCCCCTGATGTTGAGCGTTTTTTTGCTAACTTGCAACATAAAATCTTGTTAAATCCAGACAAGGAAGTGATTATCAAACCGTTTGATTTTCTTGTCTATTAAGCAGTAAACCAATTTTACGCAGTGAAATCCACAGAATCGGAATATCAGGAAATCATTCAGTATTGCCAAGATCTTTTCGCAAAAAAAAATAAAGATTACGGAACGTCTTGGCGCATCTTGCGCATTCCTTCTCTTACCGACCAGATATTCATCAAAGCCCAGCGCATTCGCACCATTCAGGAAAAAGGCATTCAAAAAGTGGATGAAGATGTTTCCTCCGAATTCATCGGGATCATCAATTACTGTGTGATGTCCCTGATCCAGATCGCTTCTATCGAGCACAAGCAGGAGATCAATGATTCCGAGCTGACGACATTATACAATGAGCAAGTGAACGAAGTAAAGGAATTGCTGTTTAATAAAAATCATGATTACGGCGAAGCATGGCGTGATATGCGTGTCAGTTCAATGACGGATATTATTCTGATGAAGTTGTTAAGGATCAAACAAATTGAAGATAACCAGGGATTAACCCTTGTTTCGGAGGGAGTTAAGGCCGGATATCAGGATATTATCAATTATTCCGTTTTCTGTTTGATCAAATCCAATGCTTTGCAAACCAATTGATCCGATATCGTCGTTACCGGCATTCCTAAAATTTTTGAAATGAAAATCCTGGCTCAGATTTCACGCGTCATCGTTGGCTTACTCTTCATTTTTTCAGGGCTTATCAAGCTCAACGATCCAGTTGGAACCCAATACAAACTCGAAGAGTATTTCGAGGTTTTTGCAACGGACTTGCCTCAATTCCATGATTTTTTCATGGCGCTTGTCCCACTGGCGCTTTATTTTTCGGTGTTTTTGTGCACGGCCGAAGTGGTTTTGGGCATAGCCTTACTGGTTGGATACAAACCCAGAACAACGGCATGGTCACTTCTGCTGATCATTGTCTTTTTTACCTTCCTGACATTCTATTCTGCTTATTTTAATAAAGTTACGGATTGCGGCTGTTTCGGCGCGGCAATTAAGCTTACCCCCTGGACCTCGTTTGGAAAAGACATTTTCCTGCTTGCGCTGATCCTGATCATCGTTTTTTACCGAAAGAAATTTAAAGCATTGCCCACAGGCATCATTGTCGTCATTTCAACGATTGCCTCGCTGGGCATTGCCGTTTACGCTCTGAGGCACTTGCCGATCCTGGATTTACTTCCCTACCGCGTTGGCGCCAGCATTCCTGCACAATTGAAACCATCAGAGCCGCTGCGCTATCTGTATGTTTTCGATAAAGGCGGTAAAGAAGTAGAATTTGAAAAATATCCGAGTGATACTACATTGGTTTTCAAGGAAATGGTTGTGCTGAATGAGGATGCGAAGCCAAAAATCACTGATTACAAAGTCTGGAACGATGCTGGCGATTACACCGAAGAAACATTCAAAGGCAAAAAGCTCTTTCTGATCATAAAAAACCTCACAGACATCAATACAGCCGCCTTGCCTGACATTAACAAGCTTATTAATAATGTGAAAACCAAAGGTGTTGAACCGATAATTCTGACATCAGGCAATAGTGAAGAAATTGTAAAATTCCTCTCGGCACATCAGCTTAATGCGCCATATTATTATGTAGACGCAACTGTTCTCAAAACAATTTCCCGCTCCAATCCGGGATTATGGCTCTTGAAAGATGGCAATGTGAAGGGAAAATGGCATTATAATGATACGCCGGAAGCAGAGGAAGTAATCGAATTAGTAAAATAATAAGCATGAAGAATGTCATATTAGTCGGTATGATGTCGTCCGGCAAATCGACATTGGGTAAAAAGCTGGCGAGACTTCTTAATTACAGATTTGTTGATTTAGATAAATTAATTGAGAAAGATCAGCAAAGTGACATTCCTACCTTGTTTGCTCAAAAAGGTGAACATTATTTCCGCGAAGTCGAGAGTCGTCTGCTGAAAGAACAGGGTTCACAGCAGGGCATTGTGCTGGCATCGGGCGGTGGAACGCCTTGTTTTCATGATAACATGGATTTTATCAAAAAAATGGGGGTTAGTGTATTTCTCGATGTCCCCGCCGCTAACCTTGCCAAGAGAATTCGCAGCCACGGCAAAGATGACCGCCCGATCCTGTCAGGAGCGACATCCCTTGAAGAGACATTACAAAGTAAAATAGACGATCGCCTGCCGTTTTACACGCAAGCTGACATTGTCATTAAAGGCGAGGTTGAGGCCAGCCAATTACTGGAAATTCTTCATCCATTGTTATAAAAAAAGCCTGCTCGAAAGCAGGCTTTTTCATGCTGATAGCAAAATCTTTGTCTAGAAATTTACACCCAAAGTCAGCACTACATTAACCGGCTTATGCGTCACTTCAACAGATGCATAATTATCAGGATTGTTCAGAACATACGGAGTGTACACCGACTTAAATGTGCTCATTGTCCCGCTTAGGTCAGCAAAAAACCTGCTTTTTCTAACGCCTACACCAGCTGAAAAAAGCAGTTTATCCCGCTTAATCCCGTCATTATCACGATATGGATCTCCAATATATGCAGCACCAAGTCTGGCGCGAAATAAATTGGCACGAAATTCCCCTCCCAATCTGAAATTGTAAGAACTGCGGAATGTGTCTTCGATCTCCGCCTTTGTATTGGATTTAAATGCACTGTTATCGGTGCTGCTCAGGTAAGTCGTCCGCACGCCCATCATGCTGTAATCCTGATACTCCAAAGAGCCGGTAATGAAACCTCTATCCTGAATAAAAAGGGTTGCCCCCACATTTGCTTTTAACGGACTTCTTAGCGAATACACAAAGTCATTGGGAGCAATAGGAAGGTTCAAATAGGGAGGTTGTATCAATTCCCCGTCCGGCCCGGTTACCAGATTATCCACATATTCTGCATTGACATTCTGCGTGAATGTCTCTTTAATGGAGGTGAATGTCGGGCTGGTCAAGACACCACCCACTTGAAAGATCGGGTTGAACTTGTAAATCACGCCCAACGCAAAGTTGATCCCGTTGCCTGTCACCGTCAGTGCCTCGTTTTGTTGGGTGTATATCAACTCTGGGCTGTCAACATAATTATCCTGCAAAGTGCGATCATAAGAATATCTCAGCCTGCTGAAACCGAAGTTGGCACCGATATACAGCTTGTCATTGTAATTACCAGCGTATGCGATCGTCCATTGTGTATTTGCGCCGGTTGCGGTGTAAGTTCCGTATTGATCCACCACGCTATTTCTGTCCAGCGCATTATAAGGCGGGCCGCTGTTCGATGTTGGGTTGATCAGATACATTTGATAATATGCTGCTGGCAATGAGTAAGCCACGGGTCCGCCGTTGGATGCGCTGCTTTCAAAGTCTGCTTCAAGCTGCTGCGTCGAAATGCCACCATTTATGCTGGCATCTTCTGCGACTTTATCAACAAATGCACTCCTATCATTCAGGCCCGTGAATGTATAATGTTCACGAAATGATTGCTGTCTTGAAAAGGAGATCCCAAGTGAGGAGCGTTTCCATTTACGCTGAAATCCAGGCTGGCTTGTCAGCACCAATGATGCCTGCGCAAGATTCAGATTGCCTTTGCTGGCTGAATTGTTATCGCCGAAATAGCTGGTTTTTGTATTCGTTGGTGTCACGCCTGGGCTGAATGTAAATTCGGACCGGTTATAAAACCCCAATCCGGCCGGGTTCCCATGAATTGAGCTGGGATCACCGCCTAATGATGCGTGATTTCCACCCAATGCCTGAAATCTGGCCGAGCCGGTCTGATCACTTTCTGAATATCGTAACGCGTCGGTCGCGTACTGCGCATAGGCTGTTGAGGAAGTTAAAAGCGCACATAAAACAGCGCTCCAAAGAATTGGTTTAGTCATGTTTCAAATAAAGAAATGCGACGGGTTATTTCAAATACTAATTAAACGAAAACCCTGCAAAATTATGACATCTTGCAGGGTTTGAAATTCATTTAAGCGCAATTGGAGCTATTATCTTGGACCTCTTGAAGAAGAACGGGTTGCTCCGCCTCCACCACCACCGCTCGAAGGAGCACTGTAACTTCTTGATGGTGCGCTATAACTAGGTTGGCTGTATGTTCTCTGAGGAGCACTGTAAGACTCGCTTCTGCTCGGTTGTGAGTAACTTCTCGTTGGAGCAGTATAGTCAGACTGGCTTCTGGTTGGCGGCGTATAAGTGCTGCCTGAACCTCTGGTCGATCTTGGTGATGCATAATTACCGGATGTCACACCATCAGAAGAATAATTACTTCCGCTTGCTGCGCGAGGACGTGAGTAATATACATTGTTTCCCTCGCTCGCGCCTCTGCTGTAAGACGAACCGGCCGCTGTTCTGCCGCCTGCATCTGCTACACCTGTTCTGTTGCCAGATCTCGATGAGCGGGGAGAAGCATAAGTATCATTTGCAGAAATTGTGCTGTTAGCAGCGCTCCTTCCAGATCTGTTACCAGATGCGTTGCGGGGAGAACTCACATAATTTCCATTGCTGCTTGTGCGGCTGTTGCTTCTTGAACTGGTTCCAGCGACAACCCGCGGACCAGCAGTTCTTGTCAAACCTCTGCTTTCATAATTGTTAACTACGACCACCGGACGGCTGTAAGCCCATGGATTGTAGCCATAACCACCTCCGTAGAAGCTGTCATAACCATAACCGTACATGCTATTGTATCCCCAGGGTGAATAACCGAATCCGTTATAACCGAAAGGATCGTAACCAAATCCGTACATGCTGTTCATTCCCCAAGGAGAATAACCTAGCATCGAGCCCATTCCATAACCCATTCCCATTCCAAATCCCATGTAAGGACGAATTCTGCCGTAACCGAACTGGAAACCAACATTCATCATGCTTCCAGGCCAGTAAGAACCAAGTCCACCGAAACCGTAAGGATTCGCAAATGCGGTTGCTCCACGGTTGTAACCATCCGCAAAACCCGCATTATAACCGGGATCTGGTGATAGTGCGCGGTTCACGCTGCGAGAAGAGAGATAGGATTCATCATAATAATCACTTGTTCCCTCACCCGCGTTGCCTGTGTAGGCATAGTCAGGATTGTCTGAGCGGGATATATCTTGATCTGCACCCTGGTCTCCTATTGCAACGCCAGGGCCGGTGTTATTGCCGTAGAGGTCATCATAGCCGCCTGATCGTGAAACATATTGATTTGTGGTACATCCCCAAGCTCCCAGCAACACTAGCAAAGAAAGATATTTTGCTTTATTGATCATCGTCATGGCTTTTAAGGATTAAAAGTTTGTTGCTAATATATATAAAATTTCGTTCCTAAGTACTAAGTAAACGTCCGTTACAATACATTAATTCCAAAGTTAACATAAAAAACTATCTTTGCAACTCTTGAAAAAACAGGGTGAGCATAACGATATACTCCTTTTCATTTATCAAATAATCCTAATAATGAGTAAAGCCTTACCAACCCGAAGTGAAAATTACTCCGAATGGTACAATGAGTTAGTAAAAAGGGCCGATCTGGCCGAAAATTCCGCCGTGAGAGGTTGTATGGTGATCAAACCTTATGGCTATTCGATCTGGGAAAAGATGCAGCGGGCATTGGATGACATGTTCAAGGAAACCGGCCATTCCAATGCATATTTCCCGCTTTTCATACCAAAATCATTTCTCAGCAAAGAGGCTTCCCATGTAGAAGGTTTCGCCAAGGAATGCGCGGTTGTGACACATTACCGGCTCAAAAACGATCCCAATGGAAAAGGAGTCATTGTGGACCCTGACGCAAAGCTGGAAGAAGAACTGATCGTGCGCCCGACTTCGGAAACGGTGATTTGGAGCACATACAAGAACTGGATCCAGTCTTACCGCGACCTGCCTCTGCTCATTAACCAATGGGCCAATGTGGTGCGCTGGGAGATGCGTACACGCTTGTTTTTAAGGACTACTGAATTTTTATGGCAGGAAGGCCATACAGCGCATGCAACCTCCGCGGAGGCCATTGCAGAGACGGAACAAATGCTGGAAATATATGCACAGTTCGCCGAGGAATGGATGGCGCTTCCGGTTGTAAAGGGTGTAAAAACGGCTAATGAAAGGTTTGCGGGCGCTGTGAACACCTATTGCATTGAAGCATTAATGCAGGACGGCAAGGCTTTACAAGCCGGAACGTCGCATTATTTAGGGCAAAATTTCGCCAATGCATTCGACGTGAAATTCCAGGATAAGGACGGCAAGCTGGAATATGTGTGGGGAACTTCATGGGGAGTAAGCACGCGGTTAATGGGCGCATTGATCATGGCACATTCGGATGATGCAGGATTGGTTTTACCTCCGAAATTGGCACCCATACAGGTTGTGATCGTTCCGATTTATAAAAATGAGGAGCAATTAAATTTAATTTCGGAGAAAGCAACAGAAATTTCCAAAGCGCTTAAAAAACTGGGGATCAGTGTGAAATATGACAACAGTGATGCCTACAAACCTGGTTATAAATTTGCCGAATATGAACTGAAAGGTGTTCCGGTTCGTCTTGCTATGGGCGCACGCGATCTTGAAAACGGAACGGTTGAGGTTGCACGCAGGGATACAAAAACGAAGGAAACGGTTTCATTGGAAGGCATTGCAGAATTTATCCAATCACTGCTGGACAATATTCAGGAGTCGATTTATAACAAGGCGCTGGCTTTCCGCGAAGAAAACACCACGAAAGTTGATTCTTTTGAAGAGTTTAATAAACTGCTCGATTCCAAAGGCGGGTTCATCCTTGCACATTGGGACGGCACATCAGAAACTGAGGAAAAGATCAAAGAAGAGACAAAAGCTACCATCCGCTGCATTCCTTTGGATCAGGAGCAGGAGTCTGGCATTTGTATCTACTCAGGAAAGCCTTCGGCAGGAAGGGTGGTTTTTGCCCGGGCATATTAATTTTATCAATCTGAACGCAGCCCATTCATTCCGCTGTTATTAAGGAATTTTTAACCATTTAAGATTTACAAGATGAAGCAGGCGCAGGCAGGAGACAATGTGCAAGTCCATTACAAAGGGACTTTGACAGACGGACAACCTTTTGATTCCTCAGAGGGACGTGATCCGTTAAATTTCAAGCTGGGAAGCGGCCAGGTAATCAAAGGCTTTGATGACGGCGTTACAGGCATGGAAATTGGTGACAAAAAGACCATTCACATTCCAAATGCAGAAGCTTATGGCCCTGTGAACGAGGATATGGTTATCAATTTCGAACGCTCACAAATTCCTGCTGACATTCCCTTGGAAGTTGGCGGAACGCTCAATATGCACCAGGATGGCGGACAGGTTATTCCTGTTGTTGTAAAAGAAGTTACAGACCAATATGTAATTCTTGATGCTAACCATCCATTGGCAGGTCAGGATCTGATTTTTGAGCTTGAACTTGTCGGGATTAACTAACTGAGATTTTTGTATAGAAAAAGCTGAAAGTCGAACGAACCGGTTTGACTTTCAGCTTTTTTATTTGGCATATTTTAAACTGAATGCTTCCGGCTTGTTCCGGGAGATTTTCAGCAGCACCTGTTTCTCTGCCAGATCGTGCAGCATTCGTTCTGCCCGTTTTTCCGAAATATTTATGATACGCGAAAAGACTTTTGCCGTCACAGAATCCTGTTCCCTCAGATAAGTGATCAATGTTTTCACATGCCTGGACGCCAACAGTTTTTCAAGATCTGCATCCGTTTCTCCCTGCATTAATAGTTTTGGGATCGGAATACTTTTATCCTTTACACGGATGTAAATGATTTTCATATCCTTCTCATTTACGGCATAATGCGGCTTATCTGAGCTCTCGTCAATGTCGATATGCAAAACCTTCCGTCCATCCAGCAATGCTGATTTTATTCGGACAGTCAACTTCGGCTCGATCAGTTGGGAAGTTGCTGTTTCCAGTTTTTTCAATTCAACCAGCTCCGATGTTACGCCCAGAATCGCGCCCGAATCTGAAATTCCGATCAGCAGACTGCCACCCGAAGTGTTCGCAAAAGAAACAATGGTTTTCGCAATCTTAAATGCGCTGTCAATTGTCCTTTTGAACTCGGTCGTAAGCCCCTCCCCTTCCTTAATAATCTGAATGATACTTTTATCCTGCATTTAAATTAATCCATATTTTTTACCCGGCATCGACCGCACCATTCCCTGAAATTCAAGATTTAGCAGGAGCGCCGCCAGCTTATTGAGGTGCATTCCAGCCTGCCAGGCCAGCTCATCAACCTGCATTGTGCCTTTTTGTTTGAGTAAGGCCAATATTTGCCCTTCATCTTGCGTAAATCCTTCAAAACTCGTCTGCATTTGCACCATACGGACAGGCTCCGGTTCACTCCCATTCTGTTCCCAGCCCATCGCCTTTGCCATATCTCCAACAGATGTAAAAATCGACGCTTTGTTATCCCTGATCAAAAAATTGCACCCTTCTGAATGAACGCTGCCCAGCATCCCGGGAACCGCGTAAACATCCCGATGATAGTTCTGCGCAAATTCAACGGTGATCAGGCTCCCGCCCTTTCTGGCCGATTCTACTACAATGGTAACATCGCTCAGGCCCGCAATGATTCGGTTACGCGCAGGAAATCTCATAAAATCCGGTTTGGTAGCAAGCGCATTTTCGGTGACAAGTCCACCGTTTTCCTGCATTTCGGAGGCCGTTTTCTTGTGAGACGAAGGATAAATAACATCCAGACCGCTGGCCATCACACCAATGGTCGGCATATTGTATTTCAAACAAGCCCTGTGCGCTGTAATGTCAACACCGAATGCTAGTCCGCTTACCACGAGCGCATTGTAAGGTTCGAGCTCCTTAACGATAGTTTCAGTTACCGATTTCCCATAATCACTCACTTGCCGCGTGCCTACAATGCCAACCGTTCGGGTCATATTGAAGTCGAAATCGCCCCGTGAATAGAGAACAATGGGCGAATCGTATAATGGTTTCAGTCTGGCTGGATAAGTAGGATCGGTAAAAAAGTGAAGATGGGTTGCTGAGTTTTTACAGCTGGTGAATTCTTTTTCTGCAAAACCCAGTGATTCCTTGCATAAAATCGCCCTGACAACTTTTTCCCCAATCCCGGGAATGTTAATGAGCTTTTTGAAATCCGCCTGAAAAACTTTCTCGGCACCTCCGCAATAGCTGATAAGCTGTCTGATGGTAACGGCGCCGATTCCAGGCGTATGGATAAGTGCAAGCGTGCAGATCTTTTCGATCTCTGTTAATTCCAACATGATAGTGTGTTTTGAGTGGCATACAATTTGCCAATATACGTAATGAAGATAAATCAAAAATAACAATAATCCTCAAAGGGAATATGGATAATTTACAGACCGCTGAAACAGAACCGGTTCAGAGTTTTGAAGGAATGGGTGCGACGTGTCATCCCGAAGGAGTCTATTACAGAGTATGGGCGCCACACGCGGAAGGGGTTTCAGTAGTTGGAAGTTTTAATGATTGGGAAGAAGATGCTAACCCTCTTTCACAAGAAGAAAACGGTCACTGGGGCGCATTAATAGAAAATTCAAAAGAAGGAGACGAATATAAATTCGTTTTAAAAACACCATCGGGTAATTTGTATAGAAACGACCCTTATGCGCTGAAAATGACCAATTCCGCGGGAAACTGCATTGTTTATAACCATGCAAGTTTCGACTGGCAGAATGTGGGTTTCCAAATCCCGAGCTGGCACGAGCTTGTTATATATGAACTGCACGTAGGGACATTCCATGTGAAGGAAGAAGGTCAGGTTGGAACATTATACACCGCTATTGAAAAATTGCCTTACCTCAAAGACATGGGATTCAACGCTGTTGAATTAATGCCCTGTTCTGAGTTTCCCGGATCGCGCTCATGGGGATATAATCCCGCAAGTCCATTCGCGATAGAATCGGACTACGGCGGCCCCGATGGCTTGAAGGCGTTCGTGAAAGCAGCACACGAGGCTGGGATTGCCGTTATACTGGATGTGGTTTACAACCACTTTGGACCCTCTGACCTGGATATATGGCAATTTGATGGCTGGCAGGAAAACGACGGCGGCGGAATTTATTTTTACAACGACTGGCGCGCTGAAACGCCCTGGGGAAGCACACGGCCGGATTACGGTCGCGGCGAAGTAAGGCAATACATTCATGATAATGCGATGATGTGGCTGCGTGATTTCCGCGTCGACGGTCTCAGAATGGATATGGTTCCTTACATCCGGAACGTAAAGGCTGACGGAAATCCGGGTAACGACATTCCGGAAGGCATTTCGTTAATGCAATGGATTAATAAAGACATACGCGAAAACTGTCCCAACTGCCTTACAATTGCAGAAGATATGCATTCACTGGATTTCATCACGGATTCCGTGGAAGACGGTGGCTTAGGTTACGGTTCACAGTGGGACGCCGAATTTGTGCATGCTATCCGAGACACTATTATTACTGCCAATGACCAGGATCGGAACATGGATATGGTTGTGGAAGCCATCACGAACCGTTATAATACAGATTCCTTTCAACGCATTATCTACACAGAATCACACGATGAAGTGGCCAATGGGCAGGCGCGTGTGGCCGAAGAGATTGCAGATGGTGATGTGAATAATTGGTATTCCAAAAAACGGGCCGCGCTGGGCGTTGCTTTGGTGCTTACTTCACCGGGTATCCCGATGATTTTCCAGGGACAGCCTTTGCTGGAAGACAAATGGTTTTCCGACAGCGACCCTATCGACTGGTCCAGACTGGAAAAGTTCAGCGGTTTCGCGACTTTGCATCGGGACATGATCCATTTGCGGAGAAACTGGTTTGGCGTTACCAAAGGTTTACAAGGCCAGAATGTGGAGATCATTCGCGCCGATAATGATAAAAAAGTGGTGATCATGCATCGTTTTGACCAGGGCGGCCCGAAAGACAGCGTGGTTGTCGTGCTCAATTTTTCAACCGAAACATTCCACGATTACAAAGTTGGATTCCCCAGAGCTGGCAAATGGCATCTGCGTTTCAATAGTGACAACGAACAATATGATCCCGAATTCTCGCACCTGGGTGTCTTTGACATTGAAACAATGGATGGGGAATTTGATAATCTGCCGGTTCATGCTGCATTGCAAATTCCGCCTTACACAGCACTTATTTTTTCTCAGGAAGACTAATAACAAACCAGATAAATTGCAAAAGACCGGTCTCAGCCGGTCTTTTTGCTATTCAATAACCCTGAATATTCTGTCCCACCGAATTTTGTTAACAAAACTGGCGGGATCAGGGTCCAGCGACATCCATACAAAAACTGCTTTTCCTACAATGTGGTCTTTGGGCACGAAACCCCAATATCTCGAATCCGCCGAATCGTGCCGGTTATCGCCCATCATGAAATAATAATCCTGACGGAATGTGTAACTGCTCAGCACTTTGCCGTTTTGGATGATCTTTCCTTCCTTAATTTCGACATTGTCATTGCCTTCGTAATTTTTGATAACCTCTCCGTAAAGCGCAATGTTCAGTTCATTCACATTGATGCTTACGCCCTTTTTGGGAACAGCAATGGGCCCGTAGTTATCTTTATTCCAATACAATAGGTCCGTTGCCGGGAAGAGATACGGTTCTTTCAAACCCTTGCTTGTCTGAATAGGCTCAACTCTTTTCACAAAGTCCAACTCCTTCAATTTATCAATAGTAGTGCTCGTCGTCTTCACAATGTAACCCGACTCATCATTGGAAGCAATGGTATCATTGAAGGTTTCCGTAAACTGTGAAAAGTCCGTAATACCATTCTTGCGAAATACATTTTGTTCATTGACCGCCGTAGTTGTGGAAACAAAATATTCACTTTGCATACGAACCGGATTAATCTGAGCCTTTCCGTTCACATAAACCTGCCCTCCGCGCACTTCAAGCTTGTCTCCGGCAACAGCCACGCACCTTTTGATATAATTTGACCTGAGATCCAGGGGATGCGGATGCAGATCTGGCAGCACAGAGCTGTATTTCGCATATGCATCGGGATGTTCCACCGGCAGATTGAAGACTACTACATCACCCCTTTTGACATCTGTAAACCCCGGAAGCCGGTATTGAGGCAATTTTATCCAGTCAAGATAAGACGGAATGTCCGTTCCCCAGATCGTCTGATGCGTGAGCGGGATTTGCGAGGGCGTCACAGGAGTTGTGGTCCCGTAGTGTAACCTGCTCACAAACAGATAATCCCCGACCAGCAACGAATTCTCCATTGAGGGAGTGGGGATAACGAAAGCGCTGAAAATAAACCAGCGGATCAATGTAGCGGCAATAACTGCAAACAGCACAGAGTCCAGCCACTCTCTTAAACCAGACTTTTTCTGTCTGGCTTGCTGCGGCTTTTGAGGAATAGAGGTGACAGACATAAATGCTGATAGTTAATTTTCAGCAATATAATGTTTATCTTAATAAGATATAAACAACCATATAGCATTTATTTATATATAAAAAAAAATAGGGAACGCATAGCGCTCCCTATCACAATGAGATTAAAAATTTTAATCAATCACACGAAACAAACGGTTCCATCTGATTTTATTGAAGAAACTTGTTGGGTTCGGATCAATGGACATCCAGACGAAAACAGCCTTACCAACTATATGGTCCATGGGAACAAAACCCCAATAACGCGAATCCGCAGAGTTGTGGCGGTTATCGCCCATCATAAAATAATAATCCTGCTTGAAAGTATAGCTCGTAATGGCTTTACCTGCCACTTTTACTGATTTTTCGTCCAATTCAACGCCTTCAAGTCCTTCATAATTTTTTATAACAGGGCCGTACGTGGCAATGTTTTCAGGCGTAAGTTGAACCGTAGCGCCTTCCTTCGGAACGGTGATCGGGCCGTAATTATCGCGGTTCCATTTGAAAAGGGAAGAATTCGGGTAAAGCATTGGCTCACTTATGTCTTTTGAAGATTTAACCAATGTAATGCCTTTGACAAAATCGTATGATTTCAATTTTGCCGCAATGTCGACGGTTGTGAAAACCAGATAACCCATTTGGTCATTGGAAGGGATTGTATCATTAAAGCTCTCCGTATAAGCATTGTATTCTGAGACCCCGTTTTCTTTGAATACTTTTTCCTCGTTTACAGAAGTCGTTGTTGCTACAAAATATTCATTCTCCATCCGGACCGGATTCTCCACTGCGGTGCCATTGGCATAAACCTGTAAGTCTCTCACTTCCAGCTTATCACCCGGCAATCCCATGCAGCGTTTGATATAATTGGTTTTAAGGTCAACCGGATGTTGTAATTCGGGCGGATAATTGAAAACGACCACGTCGCCGCGTTTCACTTCGCTGAAACCGGGCAGGCGATATTGCGGCAACTGAATTGCATCTGAATAGGACGGAATGTTTGTCCCCCAAATGGTCTGATGCGTCAAAGGCACTTGCAAAGGCGTTTTTGGCGTCCGGGTGCCATAATGCAGCTTGCTAACAAACAAGAAATCACCTACCAAAAGGCTGTTTTCCATAGACGGTGTCGGGATCGTGAATGCTTCGAAAAACAACCAGCGGATCAGGGTCGCAGCGACAACAGCAAAAAGTATAGAGTCGAACCATTCCCTAACCGGCGATTTTCTCTTGCCGGTATCAGCAGTTCGGGAAGTCATTTCTTTATTAATAGCCATGCTATATTCAATTGATTGTTAAGAGTTATTATTTAAATTTTCAGGAGGTCGTTCATTCCAAAAACGCCGTTTCTGCCAGGAAGCCATTCTGCGGAAACCACAGCTCCCAATGCGAAACCGGCACGGCTGTGTGCGGTATGTGAGATTTCAATCGTATCCACTTCCGATTCATAGCGGACAATGTGCGTCCCAGGCACTTCGCCTTCCCGTTTGGAAGTGATTTGCAGATAACCCGCTTCATTTTCAGGAGCAAGCTTCCAGCCTTCCAGGTTATCGATCTCGTCCGATATTGCTTCTGCCAATGTAATTGCCGTTCCGCTGGGCGCATCCAGCTTGTGAATGTGGTGGATTTCGGTCATGGATTGTTCGTAACCATGTCCATTCATTAATCTTGCAAGCTGGCGATTGAGGCGGAAGAAAAGGTTTACGCCAATGCTATAATTGGAAGCGTAAAAGAAGGCCCCGTTCTGTTCCAGGCAAAGCTTTTCGATTTCAGCGCGGTGTTCGAGCCAGCCGGTGGTGCCGCTTACTACGGGCCAGCCTTTTTTCAAACAGTATGTAATGTTGCTATAGGCAGCTTCGGGAGCACTAAATTCAATGGCAACGTCCACATCGGCTGGTTTCAATGCATCCATTTCCGAGCGGTTATCAATATCAATTTTTCCTACGATCGAATGTCCTCTTTCAAGTGCAATTTTCTCGATCGTCTTTCCCATCTTTCCATACCCCAATAATAAAATCCTCATCAACGTAAATTTATTCTGTACTAATTATTTTAGGTTAAAAACAAGCCTTAATCCAGGCGTCGGCGTCAGCATGGCAGGTTGATTCAGTTTCGGCTCAACCCTTAAAGTCAGATCTTCGGACAGATCAAATGTTTTTAAATGTGCCGCCACATTGGCCTCAATAATGGACAATGTGTAAATCAAACCGGACACAATCAAAGCAAAACCACGGTTACGTCTCCAGTAATTCTTGCCTCGCGCAGCTTGATCGCGCGTCACTTCTGTATAAACACTATTGGTATTCAACAAATTACGTACCCTTATCGGCTTCTCCAGATCCGGCGTATATCCCGGAATAGGATCTCCATAGTTAGGGCTTTTGGGATCCATATCATAAAATGACCGGTAAGTATCCAGGTAATCGTGGTATTTCAGCGAGTTGAGATAATAAGCGTACAATCCACCTCCGAATGCAATGTAAACGATAGGAAGTTTCCAGTAATCCCGGTTATAAATCTGGCCGCCTCCCGGTATTAATGCAAGCCTTGTGGCCGTTTTAGGAACCGGAAAAAACTTCTTTTCCTTTTTCCCGGTCAATGAATCTACTGCCGAAATAACGGTGCTATCCGCGGTAATGACCTGAACCTCGCCGCGCCGCACAGAGTCTTTTTGTGTTTTTTGCGCTATCGCTTCCTGAGAAAATAACACCACTACGATAAGCCAAAACCAGTTTTTCAAGTTATTTAAATTTCAGTGTTTCCAGAATCTTTTTGAGCTCGTCCTGTGACCCAAAAGGAATTTTAATTTCCCCTTTGTTATCATTATTGCTTTTTACGGAAACCTTAGCCCCGAAAAAGGACGATAATTGAAACTGTAACGACTTAATTTCTTGATTAATTGTTGCCTGTTTTTTGCTCGCAAACGAGATATTACTCATCATTCCCAGCTTTCTGACCTCCTCTTCCACTTTTCGCACCGACCAGCCCTCTTCAATTATTTTGTTAAAAATCTTTAATTGACTCTGATCGCTGTTAATAGTGATAATGGCGCGGGCGTGGCCCATGCTGATCTGGTTGTCCCGAAGCGCAGCCTGGATTACTGGCGGCAGTTTCAGTAACCGGATATAATTGTTAACTGTCGTTCGGTTTTTACCAACGCGAACTCCCAGTTCTTCCTGTTTCAGATTACATTCCAATATCAGCCGCTGATAGCTGAGCGCAATTTCAATGGAGTTGAGATTTTCACGCTGAATGTTCTCTATCAGCGCCATTTCCAGCATTTGCTGGTCATTGGCAGTCCTTATATAGGCAGGAATTGCAGTCATTCCAATAGATCTGGATGCCTGCAAACGCCTTTCACCGGAGATCAGCTGATAGCTGTCCTCAGATAATTGTCGTACGGTAATGGGTTGGATAATGCCCTGCACACGAATAGAATCTGCCAGTTCCTGCAGCGATTCCTGGTCAAACTTTGTGCGGGGCTGGTAAGGGTTTGCCTCAATGAGGCTTACATCTATTTCACTCATCGAGCCCACGACGTCTGTGGAAGACGGTCGCTCCTTGGTCCGATGCGTATTTACTTTTTCAGAATCCTGAAGAAGCGCTCCGAGGCCTCTTCCTAATCCTGTCATTTTCTTCGCTTTACTGTTCTCCATTGCTTTCTCGCTATTCAAACCATTTATTTAGTTTACACCCAACTGTTTATCAGAGGACAGCAAACCGTTTTTACTGAGAATTTCCCGGGCAAGATTTAAATAGCTCACCGCTCCCTTACTGTCTGCATCCTGCGCCATAACGGGAATTCCGTAGCTTGGTGCTTCACTGATACGTACGTTGCGAGGAATAATGGTGTTAAAAACAAGTGATTCAAAATGGCTGGTCACTTCATTCACAACCTGGTTTGACAGACGTAAACGCAAATCATACATTGTCAGCAAAATGCCTTCAATGATCAGCGCTGTATTGAGCCTGGACTGAATAATAGTGATGGTATTCAAAAGCTTACCCAATCCTTCCAATGCGAAATATTCACATTGAACCGGAATTATGACCGAATCGGCGGCGGTAAGGCTATTGATGGTAATTAGCCCGAGTGAGGGCGAACAGTCGATAATGATAAAATCGTAGTCGTCGCGGATTTCAGCAATAGCATCTTTCATGCGCTGCTCACGGTTTTTGAGATTGATCATCTCTATTTCCGCACCCACGAGATCAATGTGTGAGGGTAATAAATTTAGATTCGGAAAATCAGTTTCCAGGATAATATCTGCCGTTTTGGCCTGCTCCACCATGCATTCGTAAATGCTGTTCTCCATCTCCTGCGGATTGAAACCAAGCCCGGAAGTTGAGTTGGCCTGTGGGTCAGCATCGATGATAAGCGTACGGAATTCCAGCGCGGCGAGACTTGCCGCAAGATTAATAGCAGTTGTCGTTTTCCCTACTCCTCCCTTTTGGTTTGCAATTGCAATTACTTTGCCCATGTATTCATTTGAGTTACCCAAGGTCAAATTTCTATTATTCGGGGCAATTCACCAAAAAATGTTCCACGGAGTTTTAAATAAATCATATAAGTAACTGTCATTAAATTACTTATTTGAGATTATTATTTAATTAAAAATGAAAATGGGGCATTTCAAAGAAGTGTTTCACGCCCAGACCTGCGTTCCTTCGGTGCAGTTTTTGCACATTTCGATCTCTGAACGCGAGCGGATCAATGATGCCCGGAAGTCGCTATACTTTTTACCTTTCCAAAGTTGCCGGAAGGTTTCCCGCTTCATATCGCCAAGCTGATATTCAGCATCTTTATCAAAGCAGCAAGGCACCACAGCGCCGTCCCAGGTAATCACGCAGGAATGCCACATTTTCCAGCAGTGGTCTACAAATTTGTTTTTAATTGAATAGCGGCCGCTTTCCGCTTTTTCGTAGCGGGAATATTTGTCAATGGTTGGGATCAGGTCAGAACCTTCCTCGTAATCGTAAATCTGGGCTGTTTTCAAACCCACTTCATCCACGCCCATTTCCTCTGCCAATTTTTTCACATCCTCAATCTGATGTTCATTGGGTTTTACCACCAAAAACTGGAAAATCACATGCGGCGTGGCCGATTTCAATTCTTTTTTCCACTTGATAATGTTGCGCGTTCCTTCCAAAACCTTTTCCAGGTTCCCGCCGATGCGATATTGCTGGTAAACGTCCTGCGTGGTGCCATCAATAGAAATGATCAGACGATCCAAACCTGACTCAACTGTTTTCCTCGCCTTTTCGTCTGTCAGGTAATGTGCATTAGTGGATGTGGCCGTATAAATGCCCTTATCATGCGCATACTGAACCAGTTCAAAGAATTTGGGATGCAGATAAGGCTCACCCTGGAAATAAAAAATCAGGTATAATAATGTATCGGCAAGTTCGTCAATGGTCTTTTTATACAATTTCTCCTCCATCATTCCGGTCGGGCGCGTGAATGAGCGCAAGCCACTGGGACATTCAGGGCAACGTAAATTGCAGGAAGTGGTGGGTTCAAATGAAATGGCGATCGGCATTCCCCAATGGACCGGGTTTCCTGTCGCTTTTGAATAAAAATAGCTGCTTAAAATCTGGATGGCATTCCAGGCCCTTTTAGGTGTAACCTTGGACATCAGGTTCAGGCCATCTTTAAAATTTTTATTCATTATTTGTGGCTTTGGGCTATTAACAAATGCTAGCAGCCTATTAATCAGGAAAATCAAAAACAATGTTGCAGCAAAACTACACTACCGCGATTCCTGTTGTGTACTTGATCTCGGAAATTACGAAATAACTGCTGATGTGTAACACACTTTTCAGGGCAGAAAGTTTGTGCTGGTAAAATTGGTTATAGGCTTCGGCATCTTCCACGATCACTTTCAGCATATAGTCAAAGTTCCCCGAAACGACCGAACATTCCAGCACTTCGCTCATTTTCACAATGGCCTGGTTAAAGTCCTCGAAGCTCTCCTTCCGCTGTTTATCCAAGGTAACATTACAATAAACGACCAGTGCTTTACCCAGTTTGCGGCGGTTAAGCAGGCAGACGTATTTATCAATGATCCCTTCTTTTTCCAATTTCCGGATCCGCTCGTGAACCGGCGTTACCGATAAATTAATCCTGCTTGCTATCTCCTTGATTGTCAATTGAGAATCAGCTTGCAGCAATTCCATTATTTTACGGTCTGTATTGTCAGGTTGCATAAAGTATTTTTTTTCGGCCATTGAATGTCTGCGGGAATGTCTGCCGAATATTTTTTTACAAGTATGATCAAAAATAGTTTTTTTTCCTGTCCTTTTCCGGTCTGATAGCATCTTTTTTCTACAAAAAGTACTTTTGTAAACTTCAAGATTTGAAATTCCTACACATAGCAAACCGACTGTCCAATGATCATTGGTGTTCCCAAAGAAATTAAAAATAATGAAAACCGCGTAGCCGTAACGCCCGCCGGAGTAACTGAATTTCGCAAGCACGGACATACCGTATATGTGCAGGCGGAAGCAGGCAAAGGCAGCGGTTTCAGCGACGAACAATATACAGAAGCAGGTGCCGTAATTCTTCACACCATTGAAGAGGTTTACGCCATTGCCGAAATGATCATTAAAGTAAAAGAGCCGATTGCGAGCGAATACGGCCTGATCAAAGAAAACCAACTGCTATTCACATACTTCCACTTTGCTTCTTCGGAACCATTAACACACGCTATGATCGAGCGTAAGGCTGTTTGTCTTGCGTACGAAACGGTCGAAAAAACGGACAGAAGCCTTCCATTACTCGTTCCTATGAGCGAAGTTGCGGGCAGAATGGCGATCCAGGAAGGTGCCAAATATCTGGAAAAACCAATGGGCGGTTTCGGCATCCTTTTGGGAGGCGTTGCAGGTGTTAAGCCTGCTAATGTGCTTGTGCTGGGCGGCGGGATCGTAGGAACCCAGGCTGCAAAAATGGCAGCCGGACTCGGTGCTAATGTAACAATCGTGGACATTAGCTTACCCCGATTAAGATATCTGGAAGACATTATGCCTGCCAATGTTGACACGGTGATGTCCAACGAATACAACATCCGCGAGCTGATCAAAAGCACTAATCTGATCATTGGCGGCGTGTTAATCCCGGGAGCAAAAGCACCTTCGCTGATTACGCGTGACATGCTTAAATTGATGAAACCCGGCACTGTAATGGTGGACGTGGCCATTGATCAGGGCGGATGTTTTGAAACCTCCAAGGCAACAACCCACGAAGATCCTATTTATGAAGTCGATGGCGTGGTTCATTATTGCGTTGCCAACATGCCAGGCGCGGTGCCGTACACTTCCACCCTCGCTTTGACAAATGCAACATTGCCTTACGCGCTTCTTCTGGCAAACAACGGGTGGAAAAGTGCCTGCTCAACAAACGAAGAGCTGCGCAAAGGCTTGAATGTGGTGAATGGAAAAGTGGTTTTCAAAGGCGTTTCGGATGCCTGGAACCTTCCCTACACCGATGTGAAAGATGTATTTCAATAACAAACCTAGCTAATAGACCTGGCTGGCTGAAAAGTCGGTCAGGTTTTTTCATTTCCCGAAATATTACAATTATTTTCTCTGCCTGCATTGCATTTTCGAAATATTTCCTTACTTTTGCATAAAATTTGAACGAACATCCGTTCGTTTCTCTGCTTCTTACACGGTTTAGCACTTTTAGATTCGCTACCAACCTTAAAATTCGCCCGGTTGGCACACCGTTCTCATGCAGGACCCCACGGATGGTTTGTGGTGGGCTTTGCGCAATCCCCTTTTGAATTAGTTTACGATTTGGCTTTGAGTTTTTGGTTGTGGGACAATTCTATTGTTTCTGACTTCAACCCATCGAGCCTGCTGATCTACGATACGTTTTCTGTTACGGCGATCCGCAGCAGCATTCAAATAACCGTAACAATCTGACTATCTTTTATTTACCCAAGAATTAATACAAAAATAAATATAATGACTACTGAAAATTTCGAAACTTTCGAAGAGCTTGGCCTCTCAGAAAACATCCTTAAAGCCCTTACTGAAATGGGTTTTACTAAACCCTCACCCATACAGGCACAAGGAATTCCCGCAGTAATGCAGGGATCTGACGTGATCGGACAAGCACAAACAGGAACCGGAAAAACGGCTGCGTTTGGTATCCCTGTCCTGGAAAGAATTGACGTAACAAATAATGCCGTTCAGGCATTGGTACTTTGCCCGACCCGTGAGTTGGCGGTGCAGGTTTCTGAAGAAATTGGCCGTTTGGCTAAATATGTTAGAGGTTTGAGGATTGAAGCAATCTACGGTGGTGATTCCATCGACCGTCAGATTCGCTCCCTTAAAAAAGGTGTTCACATTGTTGTAGGAACGCCTGGCCGTGTAATGGACCACATGGAGCGTAAAACGTTGAAATTTGACGAAGTACGCATGATGGTTCTTGATGAAGCAGATGAAATGCTTGATATGGGTTTCCGCGAGGACATCGAAAGCATTTTGGCCGATATGCCAGCTGACCGTCAGACGATCTTGTTCTCGGCAACAATGTCCAAGCCGATCATGTCCATCACAAAACGTTTCCAGACTGATCCAATTTTGATCAAAGTGGTTCGTAATGAGTTGACTAACGTGAACATTGAGCAGGTTTACTTCGAAGTGAAGCCGCAGGCTAAGGTTGAAGTAATGACGCGTTTGATCGACATGCACCATTTGAAATCACTGCTTGTTTTTTGTAATACCAAAAGAAAAGTAGACGAAATCGTTGAAGATCTTCAATTGAGAGGCTATGCTTCGGAAGGAATCCACGGCGATTTGCGCCAGCAGCAACGTAGCAATGTAATGAGCAAGTTCAAGGCGGGCGTAACAACCATTCTTGTGGCTACGGACGTGGCAGCTCGTGGAATTGACGTAAGCGGACTGGATGGCGTGATCAACTTCGATATCCCATTGGACGAAGAATATTACGTACACCGTATCGGCCGTACAGGTCGTGCCGGCTTGTCCGGAAAAGCATTCTCACTGGTTGCACGCGATGAAAAATATCGTTTGAAATCCATTGAAGGCTTTACCAAAGTAAAAATTGAAAAAGGCGTTATCCCTTCTTACGAAGATATCGTTGGTGTTCGTAAAGCACGTTTTGTTGAAAGCATTTCTGCTTCTATCAAAGAAAGTGACGATCAGGAGCTTTTCGGCGATGTACTGGAAATGTTGCACCACGCCGGTTACTCAACTGAGCAAGTTGTAGGCGCAATGGCGAAGCAGATCATGGGCGTTCAGAAGAACGAATATGCAGATGCAAACCTTGCCTGGGAAGAAAGACGCGGCGAACGCGACGGACGCAGAGAAGGCGGCAGCGACAGGTTCGAGCGCCGTTCATCAGGCGGAAGCCGTTTTGGAGATCGCAGAGAAAGCGCGCCACGCGGAAATGACCGTTATGCTCCTGCTGCACGCGGCGAATCGCGTCCAAGATACGAAGCTGGCCGTGACGGAGATTCGAAGCGTTCGGCAACACCGGAAGCTGGCATGACCCGTTTGTTCCTGAGCCTTGGGCGTAAAGATCACATCTTGCCAAAAGATATCGTGGGAGCCATTGCAGGCGAAGCGAACATTCCAGGTAAAACGATCGGCGCCATTGATATTTATGACAAATTCACATTTGTAGATGTTCCTGAGCGTGACGCCCGCGCGGTTTTGCGCGCAATGGACGGCAACACCATTAAAGGTAAGCCAGTACAAATCGATATCGCTAAGTAATCAGCAAATCAAATAAGAATGAGGGACTTGTAAAAAGGTCCCTTTTTTTGTTACATTTCGCTATGCAAATCGAACCAAAGCCCGAAGTTTGGCTGAGAGGCCCTTTACCCGAAATTTCAGATTACTTGCAGCCTGTTGCGCATGCGCTCTTGCAGGCCCAAGAGGAAATCAATGCACAGCTTGTTAATTTTCCCGATGCTTTGTTATGGAAACGACCTTCGAATGTGGCATCTGTGGGGTTTCATTTACAACATCTCTCCGGTGTGCTCGACCGCCTTTTCACTTACGCGAGGGCTGAGTCTTTGAGTGAAAACCAGCTTGCTTACCTGAAAGCAGAGGGTCAGCCACATGCACCGGAATCCACCGTTGCAGACCTACTGGAGACATTTAACAAGCAAATCCTGATCGCATTAACCCAGTTGAAACACACAGACAAGGAAACGCTTACGGAAATGCGTTATGTTGGACGCGCTATGTTGCCGTCCACCCATCTGGGCCTGCTGTTTCATGCCGCTGAGCATACACAGCGACATACAGGACAATTGCTAGTGACAGCACGGATCTTGGAAGCGAAAAGCTAATCTTCGCTTTCCGGCCTGACATGAAAAAGTCGCCTGATCCATGACTGGCTTTCTGTCTGTTGCTCTTGCTTATCCGATTCCTTGAAAGAAAAGTGTTTCAACTCGCTCAGGTCTGGCTGACCCGCATTGATCCAGCACGTAAACCAAATATCAGCCACCGTTTTAACAGACGCCTTCATTCGGCGCTCGACCTGGTGGTTCAGCATTGCATGGTATTTCGTACAGAATTCCAGCGAATAAGTGCGGGTGAGGACATTGTTACGAAGTTCATAACTGAATTTCTTGTCTGATGGAAAAGAAGAAGATAGTTGCTTTTCAAACAAAAACACCGAATCCGTAGCTGCGTGCGACTCGGCAACGGTTTGCCACGCCACACTAGCTACATTGTCTCTATACATCGCCGCACCAATCCACAAGTCGTACCGGTCTGCGAATAGTTCTGGTAGCCGTGACTCCCAGAAGCCGTGGATACCTTCCTGTCCGGTCAATTGGCCATTATAGTTTCGGGTTGTGTGAAGCGGCACGTGCGCGTCGGCAATGTAATGTCCCAGATCGGCCGAGATCCTGAGAATTTTCCGAGCGTCTTTTTCCTTAAAAGCCTCCGTCAGCTGGTAAGCCCCGGTTTGAATATGCCAGGGAACAATGCCATGTTTGCGCAAACTGTCCTCGCCGATCTGCCTGACGGCTTCATTCCAAAATTTTGGCAACATATGCATCGCACTGTCTCCGTACACATCGAGGTCAATGTAATGGCGCTCGGCCTCCCCTACCACAGCATATCTCCGGCGATCCGGGTTAACCGCATTTTCCGTAATGAAGTCAATGTTTCTTTTGTAAAAAACCTGCATTTCCGGTGGTAACCGGAACACGGCAAGCCGATTAATACGCTTGTGCGCCCAAAACCCCCAGTCGGGTTTGAGTGAGGTTAAGAGCCAAAAAGCAACGGTAACCGCACTGATTTTCAGCCAAAATTTGATCCCAAAGCTATTTTTTTGTGAAAATTCTTTCTGCTCGCTCGATTTTGCTTCCATATAAAGTTTTGAATGCCATTTTTGGCACCTTCAACCCATTTATACGCTTTCTACAAAAAATGGTAACACAACCGCACCTTTGGAATGCCGCAGTTTTTATTTTTTTAAAAAAAACAGTGTCAAAAAGGCGTTTTATGCCATTCATTTCCCAAACACACCCAAAACAACGCTTTTCGACCTAGCCAAATTAAATTCCGATTTCCTGAAAAAAGGTAACCGTTCATTTGGTTATTGATGCTAAAATCAAAATAAGTTATATTTTATATATAAATAATACAATTAATAATTAATGTTTTATCTTTGTATTAAGAAAAACTTAGAAAGACTTATCAGATTTTGAAATAATGAGAACTAGAAATAAAACATTAGGATACTTAATACCCGTTTTTGCATTATGCGTTTTTATGCTTGTCATTTATGGCGCATATGTTCCTCACAAACCGGCTGAAATCCAGCGCGTAGTTTGTATTAAGTTTAAGCAAGGAACAACCAATGAAGACGTTGAAAAACATTTACGCGATTTTGCTTCGATGAAAAACGCAGTGAAAGATGTGGTTGCTTATTCAGCCGGACATGTTCAGAAGGCGGAAGGAAGTGAAAATCAGTTTGATGTGATCCATTATCTGACATTCAGAACAAAAGAAGGTGCAGCGCAATATGCAGCCAATGCCGACCGCAAGCAGTTTGTGAAGGCTAACGAAGGAAATTGGGACAATGTATTGGAGATGAACTCCAACATTGAAAAGTAATTTACAATAGTAATAGGAGTGAAAATCTTAAAAAGAGCCGGGCATCCCGACTCTTTTTTTTGTTCCTACCAGTTGATTGGCTCCAATCCTTTGCTTTCCAGAAAAGTATTTGCCTTACTAAAATGATTATTCCCAAACCAGCCACCGCCATTCGCTGACATAGGCGAAGGATGTTTGGATTTGAGCACATAATGATCTTTCTCTTTGATAATGCTGCCTTTATCCTGGGCATAACGCCCCCAAAGCATAAAAACAACGTTCTTCTTTTCGTCGGACACACATTTGACAACTGCATCGGTGAATCGCTCCCAGCCTTTATTCTGATGTGATCCCGCTTTTCCGCTCTCAACGGTTAATGTAGCATTCAGTAATAAGACACCCTGCTTCGCCCATCTTTCCAGGTTACCGGTTTTGGGAACAGGTTTACCCAGGTCATTCTGGATTTCCTTGAAAATGTTGATCAGCGAAGGCGGCATGCGGACACCATCATTCACCGAAAAGCACAGGCCATTTGCCTGTCCCAGCCCATGATAGGGGTCCTGTCCGAGTATCACAACTTTGCAGTCGTCGAAACTGCAATAGTTGAATGCATTGAAAATTTGCTTGGCTGGCGGAAAAATCTGCTTGGTGTTATATTCCGCTCTTACGAAGTTCGTGAGCTCGGTGAAATATGGTTTCTCAAATTCCGGTTCCAGGCGTTTCTTCCACGATTGCTCTATTTTTACATCCATCTCATTGTTTTTAATTCCGAAACCAAATTATATGATTTTGTTTTGGTTTTATCAGGAATTGATTGTTATTTTCGTTTTAGCAGAAGTGATGCAAGTCAGCCCAAGGCTGTTTCCCCTTACCAACGCAAAACGCCCAACACCCTCATCCATATGGTTTCCAAAGTGACAGATGGTGTGAAAGTCACCGTATTAACCGAATATCAGCCCGACTATTCCAACCCGGGCCAGGATCATTTCGTGTTTACATATAAGATCCTGATCGAAAATCACAGCGAACATACAGTTAAGCTTTTGAGAAGGCATTGGCTCATCTATGATGCAAACGGAACCGTAAGAGAAGTGGAAGGGGCCGGCATTGTAGGCTTACAGCCGATCCTGGAACCGGGAGATGTGCACGATTACGTTTCTGGATGCAACCTGCGCACGGATCTTGGTAAAATGGCCGGGACGTATTTGATGGAGCGTGTGCTGGACGGCAGGCAGTTCCGCGTGATTATCCCCGCGTTTTCCCTCGTCGCACCATATAGAATGAACTGATTTAACCGGCCCTAGTTAGTCGGTTTCCTAAATACCCTACCATTGATTGCAGCCTATTTAAAGTATTTGCTTCGCTCCGGAAACGAGCATTCGATCCATTCCCCCTTTTTATTTGACCTTTATACTCAGGTAATTGCCACAAAAAAGGATACAAATCCGCATTATGCGAGTTTAAAAAAGCTGCGCAAGGAACTGCTGGCATCCAACGAACAAATCAACATTCTGGATCTGGGCGCGGGCTCCCGGATCAATAAATCGAACCTCAGGAAAATAGGCACCATTGCGAAGAATGCAGAAAAGCCCGAAAAATTCGGAAAGCTTTTCAACCGGCTGGTGCAAAGATTCCAGCCGACAACCATTCTTGAACTGGGCACTTCTCTGGGACTGACGACATTGTATTTATCAAAAGCAAAACCGGATGCTAACATTCTGACATTTGAAGGCTGCCCGGCAACCGCTGAAATTGCACAACAAAATTTCAAAAAACTAAACGCTGATAACATTGAAGTAATCCTTGGCAACATTGACAAGACATTGCCGGAAACGCTTGCCAAACTAAGTCCTAAGCTTGATTTCGCGTATTTTGACGCCAATCACCGTTACGAACCTACGGTGAGATATTTCGAGGACTGCCTCCCCTACATGCACAATGATTCTGTCTTTATTTTTGACGATGTTTATTGGTCTGATGAAATGACCCAGGCTTGGGAATTTATAAAAAAACACCCGCAGGTAACACTGACCGTGGATTTGTTCTGGATAGGACTGGTGTTTTTCCGAAAAGAGCAGGTTAAAGAGGATTTCATACTGAGATTCTGATTAAAACCGCTTTATAAGCCGGACGCTCCGTTGGATAAGTAAGCGCAGAATTCGCTAGCATTTTATCTATAATTGCTAACTTTTACTCACCCCTCTTTCCATCTGAATGAATATACAAACCATTCTCAAATCCTTCGTCGGTAAGGCGATCATTTCCGACGAGCAAGCTTCATTAATAGCTGATTACGAAGAAGATAAGCCATTTTCGCTGCACTGGGAATTACGCTCTATTCTTTATTTGGGCATTGTCCTCTTTGGCTCGGGCATTGGAGTCATTATTTATGAAAACATCGACACCATTGGCCATCAGGTCATTATCGCACTTATTGCCGCACTTACAGCCTGGTGCTTCTTTTACACTTACAAGCACGCCCTTCCATACAGCAATCTGGAAGTAAAAAATCCAAAAAAGCTTACCGATTACGTTCTTCTGCTCGGCTGCACCACTTTCCTGATCCTGGAAGGTTATTCGCAATTCCAATATAATGCTTTCGGAACGCGGTATGGTGTGGCGGTTCTCATACCCACCATTATTTTCTTTTTTTGCGCTTACCGTTTCGATCATAAGGGTGTGCTTTCCATGGCCATTACCGGGCTTGCTTCCTGGCTCGGCCTAACAGTTGCACCGCTTTCCATTCTTTCTGAAAATGATTTTACAGAAGACAGGTTGCTTGGAACCGCTGTGATTCTGGGCATAATGTTAAGCATTGCAGGATGGGCATCAGAAAAGCAGAATATAAAAAAGCACTTTTCTTTTACATACATTTTCCTGGGCGGTAACCTTGCAGTGCTTGCAGCGATGACGGGCATTTTCAGCGACAAAGCGCAATTCATCTATATCGTCGCGGGAATCGCTTTATCCGTATTTTTTGTCCAACGTGCCCGCTTTGCACAATCATTGCTTTTTCTGCTGATGGGCGTTGTGTATGGTTATATCATCATTACTTATCTTATTTTTTCCAACATAGAATCGGACGACGCTTCTTTCACTTTCGGGACATTTTATTTTATGTTCACCAGTGTCGGCGTGGTTTATTTCCTGCTCCATTTCAAAAAATTCTTAGGGATCAAAAAATGAAAAAAGCCTATAACGAAACCTGGATTGATAATCTGCATATTCTCAATACCGCGGATCATTGGTTTGAAAAGAAACTGATTTCGCAGGAACAACTTGAAAATGCCAGGAAGGCGTTCCCGCAAAAATTTTACAGACCCGGTATTTTTGTCAAAATCGGCCTCTTCATTTTCACGCTCATTGCCTGTTCCTTCGCTTCTGGCTTTGTATCGCTTTTTCTGATAGGCAATGGTGCTGGTGAAAACATTTCGATCATCAGCCTGATTTGCATGGCGGGATTTATTTTTTTCCTCGAACTATTAATTAAAAATAACGGCCTGTATCATTCCGGCGTGGATAATGCGCTGCTATATGCTGCAATGGGCGCCGCAGTGGTTCCGTTTGTTTCGCTATTTGATAATCTGGAAGTTTGGCAATATTGCATCATCCTGTTTGCCGTTGCCTTCACGGCCACGCTGCGTTATGCGGATATGGTTACAGCTGCGAGCGCTTTTTTCCTATTGATATGCTTGTTAGGCAACCTAATGATGAAATTTCCAATCGGTAAAGCAATCCTTCCTTTTGCAGTGATGGCTCTTTCTGCTGTGATTTATTTGCTTGTAAGAAAAGATAAAAGCACATACTATGAAAGGTGCACTAAACTGATAGAGGTTTTATCGCTGACGACTTTCTACCTGGGCGGAAATTATCTTATTGTTCGCGAGGGCAATGCTTTATTGAATGATCTCAACCTTCCATTTGCGCCGCAAATCCCCTTTGCCCCGCTTTTTTATCTCTTCACGCTCAGCATTCCGATCGTTTACATATTTTTTGGTTTGAGAAAAAAAGACCGGATTTTACTGATCCTGGGCCTGCTCGCCTTTGCGTTGTCCGTATACACTTACAGACATTATTTCAGTCCGTTTACCCCCGCTCAGGAGCTTGCTATCGCCGGAATGTTTATGATCATTCTTTCTGCTGCTTTGATAAAATATCTTCATACACCCAAACACGGCATATCAGACGAGCAGGAAGGGAAGCGAAAACTGGCCAATCTGGAAGCCATATTGGTAGCGCAACACTTGGGTCAGACGCCGGTTGAAGGCAATAATGTTGAATTTGGCGGCGGAAATTTTGGCGGCGGCGGCGCAGGAGAGACCTATTAATTGGGCAAAAATTCAGAACTTAGCCCAATTCTTTTCTTGTATCGTCCTAAAATGAAAACATCGATTGTATCCATTGCGCTGCTGCTTTGCAGCCTGAGCTCATTTGCTCAAACCATTCAGAAAACTTCTGGCAATCCCGTCTTTCCAGGCTGGTATGCCGATCCCGAAGGCATTATTTTTAACAAACGGTTTTACATTTACCCTACATTTTCAGCCCCTTACGAAAAGCAGGTTTTTCTGGATGCCTTTTCTTCGGAAGATTTGATCACCTGGAAAAAGCATCCGGCTATTCTCGACACGGCTGCCATAAAATGGGCAAAACGCGCTGTTTGGGCGCCTTCAATCATTGAGAAAGACAAGAAATATTATCTCTTTTTCGGTGCCAACGACATTCAGAACGATCAGGAAAAAGGCGGCATAGGCGTTGCCGTTTCTGATAGCCCGGAAGGACCTTTCAAAGACCATCTGGGAAAACCATTGATTGATAAATTTCACAACGGCGCACAGCCGATAGATCAATTTGTTTTCAAAGACAAAGACGGTCAGCATTATTTGTTCTACGGCGGCTGGAAACATTGCAATGTCGCCAAGCTTAATAAAGATTTTACTGGCTTCGTTCCCTTCGAAGATGGCACCATCTTCCGCGAAATAACGCCGGAGAACTACGTAGAAGGTCCCTTTATGTTCATCAGAAATGGAAAATATTATTTTATGTGGTCGGAAGGTGGCTGGACAGGCCCTAACTATTCGGTTGCATATGCCATTGCCGATTCTCCTTTCGGTCCGTTCAAACGGGTTGGTAAAATTTTACAACAAGACCCCGAGGTGGCAAGAGGAGCAGGACATCATTCAGTTATACAGGTTCCCGGCAAGGATCAATACTTCATTGTTTACCACAGACGCCCTTTGACCGAGACTGACGGCAACCACCGCGAAACATGCATTGACATCATGACTTTTAATGATAAAGGCGAGATTAACCCCGTCAAAATCACCAAAGAAGGCGTTGGGCCAGTCACTTTGAAATAAGAAAAAGGTGATCAATAAATCGACTTCAAGTTACTAATGCACAGCGCAACTGATTATATTTGTTGGATCCCAACTCAAAAGTCAGTTGCCTGTGAAATTCCAATTTCTATCATTAAGAATTCTTAGTAAGCTAGGCCATTTCAGATTTCAACTCTTCCTGCTTTTTGGGCTAATATTTTTAAACAACATTGCAGATGCCCAGCGCATTGCACCCGTCGTTTTCAGCAGGCTCCCCCAGGATTCACAGCTTTATCCCCGGAATGCGCAAAGTGAGGCAACCATTCCTATTTCCGGCATCGTAGAAACGGCGGGTTACAATTATTTGTCTATTCAGGTTTTGAGAAATAATGCGGTGCAAAAATACCTGCGTGCAGACCTCAAATATGATAAGGGCGTTGGCTCATTTTCTACGGAGACAAGGATCAAAGCTGAGCTGGCCAATTACAATTTCAAAGTATATCTCTGTAAAGGCACTGATTCGACATTGATCGTCGAACGAAAGAATGTGGTTGCCGGAGACGTGTACATTGTTTCAGGACAATCCAATTCGACCGGCTTTTTCACCGAAAGCGACACCAGCCTTTTTTGCCGCACCTTTGGAAAAATTACTGCTGATCTCAATACAGGCGCTTACGATCCCGCCGACACATTGTGGGCATTTTCCAATCAGCATCCATATAACAACGGCGTTGGGACAATGGGACTGGAAATTCAGAAACAGCTTATCCAGCAATCCGGTGTCCCCAATTGCCTCATAAATGCCGGTTTTCACTGGTCGTCGGCCGCTGCACACGCGCAAAGGACCGAGAGCAACCCGGCTGATTTGCATAACGGTTATGGCCGGATGCTTTACAGGCTTCAAAAAGGCGGTTTGGCCAGCTCGGTGAAGGCCTATATCTTTCGTCAGGGTGAAAGCGAAGCTTACCATGAGGGCGGAAATTGGCCAGGAAATTTTGAGCTTTTGAGGAAAAATCTAAAACAAGATCTTGCCAATCTGGGCAAAATATACGTTTTCCAGATCGATGTGATCTATTATCCTTCACCCGTAGGGGCCGAAGTAAGGGATTACCAGCGCAGACTTCCCGAGATTTACCCGGACCTCCGCTCACTGGCGACGGTAGGAACCAAAGAATTTGACGGTTTGCACTACGGAAAAGAGGGTAACAAGCAAGGAGGCGTGGAATTATCGCGACTCATCGCCAGGGATTTTTACGGATTAAAAGACACCGCCAATATTAACTCACCCAACATCAGGAAGATTTTTTATAAAACGGCTGAGAAAAAGCAGGTTATCCTCGTGTTTGATGAAGGCCAGGAGCTTGTATATCCCGAACCTTATAAGCCTAATGGGCAGGTTACGCTGGATATGAAGGACTTTTTCTACTTCAATGGTGAATCTGGCTCGGTGACGTCAGCCAAGGTGGAAGGAAATCGGATTATCCTCGATTTGAGAGCTCCTCAGCAAGCTACCACAATGGACCTCATGCCGATGTATACACCGGAAAATGGGCCTTATTACCCGCTAAATGGCCCGTTCATTAAAAACGCGATGGGTATGCGCGCCTTTACATTCTTTAAAGTTCCGATAGGCGAAATTCTGCCCGTTCCCGAGCTGGCGGCTCAATTGGAGCCCAGCGGTGATGTCAAACTGACGTGGAAAAAAGTGCCCGGCGTTTCAGAATATATGCTTGAAAGGAAACTGGAAGGCGAAACCGAATACATGCCCGTTGCACAACTCGACAGCGCAACTTACGCGTACATTGACAAAGATGCCAGCAAATCGAAAATAGCATATTTCAGATTGAAAGGAGCTAGTAAGCTTTCTGAAACAGCGGATTACGGCTATACTGAAATTGAAACCGTCATTGTGACCGGCGTTGAGAAGGATGAGGACGCCATGTTTACCGTATTTCCTAACCCTGTTCAAAGAGGACAGCAAATGACGGTACAGATTAAAAAGCCGGTGAAGGGAACACTATCGCTGCTAAATTCTAATGGCCAGACAGTTAGCGATGAACCCGTTTCACAAGGCTCCGACACTTCTGTCCGCATCCCGGAAAATTCGGAGGGCTATCATTTCCTCAGATTAAAGACAGGCGATAAAACCTGGTCGAAAAAAGTGCTTGTCCGTTAGGCAGGCCTGATATTCATTGTGATTAGAACAATTTGTTTGTGCAAAATTAAAAACGATATTTAGCAAAATTTTTGCACCCACAAATGCTCTCTTTTAAATACGCACTGGAAATTTTCGGCGGGATCATCGTCCTCTTTTCCATCATTCCGCTCATCCGCCATGACTTCTGGGCATTTCGGGTTTTCGAGTATCCCAGGCTTCAAAAGCTCTTCCTGAACCTGCTTATCGTCATCTTATATGCCTCGCTATTTGAGATTAGCGGCACATTTGAGAAAATTTTTACGGCAGTAATCTCAGCCAATGTCATTTACCTGGTTTACCAGATCTTTCCATTCACCTTTTTTGCAAAAAAGACACTCTTAAAAGCCTCGGTCAAGGATGAGGCCAACCAAATCAGCATTATTTCATCCAATGTTTTTCAGGACAACAAAAACTGCGCGGGATGTTTGGCAATGCTCGAAAAACATGGTCCGGACCTGATTTTGCTGTTGGAAACGGATCAGTATTGGGATGAGGGAACAAAGAAATTACAGGAAACCTATCCACATCAGGTCCTGGTGCCGTTGGAAAATACATATGGGATGTTGTTGTACTCAAAGCTGGAATTGGTCAATTCGGAAATCCGGTATCTGGTTGACGAAGAGATACCTTCCATTAAAACACAGGTAAAACTGGCTTCGGGAAAATTGATCCAGCTGTACTGCGTACACCCTACCCCGCCAGTCCCGGGTGAAAATATGTATTCTACCGAGCGGGACAAGGAATTGCTGCTGGTTGCAAAAGAAGTAAAAGGCAATAATGTGCCAACCATCGTAGTAGGAGACCTTAATGATGTGGCCTGGTCATATACCACAAATTTATTTACTAAAATCAGCGGCTTGCTGGACCCACGTAAGGGCCGGGGTTTTTTCAATACATTTCACGCTAAATATCCTTTTCTGCGATTTCCCCTAGACCACGTTTTTTGCACAACGGATTTTAAGCTGATAAGCCTGAAAAGGCTCGAAAATTTCAATTCCGACCACTTTCCTATTTTAATCTCGCTCCAATACGAAAAGCAGGCGGATATGGAACAGGAAGAGCCTGAGGCCGATCAGGAAGAGAAAGAGCTTGCAGAAGAAAAGATTAATAAGGATACAGATTAGCACTTGATGTTACGTTACAAAACAGCCGAAATTCTGTTTCCGGCATGTTTGGAATGATTTTTGTAACACTGATGGCAGGATTACCCGAAGCAATGCTTCCCTTCTATCTTAACATTAATCTTTTGTTTGAATATGCTTTACCAGACATATGAGGAAAAAATAACGCCTGAATTGCATAAATGGCAGCAAAAGATGCAAAAGCGGCCAAATCTGGTAGACAGGACATCCAAAGCGGTTCAGGACAAGATCAATAATATAATCCCGGATAAGGTTCACGACGTTATCACTGCCACGATCAAGCAAATGACGCGGGCCGTTCTGACTGGGGCCGAATTTACAACTTCGCTTCCCGCCCCCAAAAATTCACTTGAAGAGATTGAAAGAGAAGTTTCGAGGCGTATCGAGTTTTATAAAAAAGCAGGCGCGGCGGAAGGCGGCATAACCGGGGCAGGCGGATTCCTGCTCGCATTAGCGGAGTTCCCTATCCTGATCGGCATTAAAATGAAGCTGCTATTTGAAATATCAGCCTTATACGGACATTCGGCAGAGGATTATCGGGAGCGGCTCTTTATCCTGCATGTTTTCCAACTAACATTTTCAAGCCAGAAACAGCGCCAGAAAGTGTTTGAACAGATCATTCAATGGCAGGAAAAAAGCAAGGAACTCCCTACCGACATTCACCAATTCGACTGGAAAACCTTCCAACAGGAATACAGGGATTACATTGATCTTGCCAAAATGGCCCAACTTATTCCGGGCATCGGAGCTGCCGTGGGAGTCATTGTGAATTACAGGCTTTTGAATCAGCTCGGCAAAACAGCCATGAACGCTTACCGCATGCGATGGTTTGAAGAGCGTACATTACAGGCCGCAAGAAACCAGGAACAATTGCCGTCACCGGCTCATAATCAATAAAGTATACCAATAAGAGTTACCCTTTGATCCACTTTGCATAACAATTGAATGAGCGCCAATCAAAAGGAAAAAGTTTTTACAAAAGGCCTGGATTCGGCTTTACTGGCAGTTTATAATGGTTACATGTTTTTCCTGCGCTTTTTCCGGGAAGCCTTTCGGGGCAGAATGGAATTTCAGGAACTGGTGAAGCAATGTTATGCCATCGGTAACAAATCTTTGCTGCTCATCGGCCTTACCGGGTTTATTACCGGAATGGTTTTTACCAAGCAGTCACGTCCGTCGCTGGCGGAGTTCGGGGCGGTTTCCTGGCTTCCATCATTGGTCGCGATCGCGATTGTCCGCGCCCTGGCAGCGTTGGTTACGGCTTTGATCAGTGCCGGAAAGGTTGGCTCAAGCATTGGTGCGGAGCTCGGTTCCATGCGCGTAACCGAGCAGATCGATGCCATGGAAGTTTCAGCGGTTAATCCGTTCAAATTTTTGGTCGTAACGCGTGTACTCGCATCCACGATCACCATTCCGATCCTGATGTTCTATTGTACAGGCGTGGCGCTTATGGGTGCCTTTCTTAATGTTACACTGAACGAGGGCACAAGTTTCAGGGCGTTTTTTGAAAATGCTTTTGAGCAAATCACCTTCCTGGATGTGGGAACTTCGCTGGTAAAAGCCATTGCATATGGATTTACGATCGGGATTGTGGGCTGTTACCAGGGTTATAATGCCAGCAAAGGAACGGAAGGCGTGGGTAAGGCAGCGAATTCGGCGGTCGTTATTTCCATGTTCCTGATCTTCATCGAGGAGGTTATCATTGTTCAGGTATCGAATTATTTTAGAATATAAAATGGCAGAAATCAACCAAAACGAAGAGCCAGTTATCGAGATCCGAGATCTTTACAAATCTTTTGGTGATCTTCATGTGCTTCAGGGCGTAAATCTGAAAGTGGATAAGGGCGAAAATGTGGTGGTGCTGGGCCGTTCTGGAACAGGGAAGTCTGTATTGATTAAGATCATAGCAGGCTTACTTACTCAAGATAGCGGCATGTGCCATGTTCTGGGTAGGGAAGTTTCGGAACTGAATCAGAAAGAACTCACGGACATTCGCCTTAAAATCGGCTTTTCTTTTCAGAACAGCGCACTTTATGATAGTATGACGGTGCGTGAAAACCTTGAATTTCCGCTGGTAAGGCACGTTAAAAATCTTTCCAAGGCTGAAATCAATGAGCAGGTGGAATATGTTTTGGATGCCGTTGGCCTGCTGCAAACCATCAATCAGGTCCCTTCCGAATTGTCGGGCGGGCAGCGAAAGCGGATCGGGATTGCCCGGACGCTTATTTTAAAACCTGAGATCATGTTATATGACGAGCCTACGGCAGGACTCGACCCGATAACTTGTCTGGAAATAAATGAGCTTATCAACGAGGTTAAAGAAAAATACCACACAAGTTCTATCATCATCACCCATGATCTGACCTGTGCAAGAGAAACAGGCGACCGGATTGCGATGCTTCTTGACGGCAAGTTCCTCAAACAAGGCACTTTCGAAGAAGTATTTGACACCGAGGAGGAAAGAATCAAAAGTTTTTACGATTATAATTTTATTCAATAATGGAAACATCAGCCAGAAAACGCTCCATAACAGTAGGACTTTTTGTTATAATAGGATTAATCATCTTCATTGTGGGGATCCTGACAATAGGAAGTATGAAGAAAGTATTCTCCTCAACAATTTCGGTAAAAACGTTATTTGATGACGTAAACGGACTTAAACAGGGAAATAATGTCTGGTATTCCGGTGTGAAAATCGGGACGGTAAAGACCATTCGTTTTTTGTCCAATTCCAAGGTTGAAGTCATCCTGCACATCGAGGAAAAGTCACAGGAATTTGTCCGGAAAAATGCAAAAGCCAAGGTGAGCACGGACGGATTGATCGGTAACAAGATCATCGTTATTTACGGTGGAACGCAAAAAGTGCCCTCCATTGAAGACGGTGACGAACTGGTGGTTGAAAAAATGGAAAGCACAGAAGAAATGCTTGCTGTCCTGTCTGAAAATAATAAAAACCTGCTGGGTATTACAAGCGCATTTAAAACAATCAGCAAAAACATTCTGGAAGGAAAAGGCACTGTGGGGATGCTCTTGAATGACGAAAGGCTGTATAATGATGTAGATCAAACATTGGCTGCTCTCAAAAAAGCCTCTGTAAATGCCCAAACCATGACGGCTTCATTATCCGGTTTTACCGATAAACTTAACCAGAAAGGCGGCCTGGCAAATGATTTTGCTACGGATACGGTTATCATGCGCGACCTGAGAACAACAATCGGCAGATTGAACGAGACCGTTACATCCGCCAACGGAATGGTAAGTAACCTGAAAACGGCAAGTGAAAACCTTAATTCGAACAGAACAAGCCCGCTGGGGGTTTTGCTGCATGACGAAACCACTGCGAGCAACTTAAAGGGAACATTACAAAACCTTGAAAGCAGCACCGAAAAGCTGGATGAAAACATGCAGGCGCTCAGGTCTAATTTCTTGTTCCGCAGATATTTTAAGAAGAAAGCAAAAGAGGAAGCGAAACAGCCTGTAAAAGAGGCAGTAAAAGATTCGGTGAGTCAATAAGAAAATTTTATATTTTTGTAAAAATATTTCGTAAACTCAACCGCTCACTCTGCGACAGCTCTAACTTCTACTTAATGGACCTACAACTTAACCCTGCTCTGGATCTCACTTACATTGAACAAGTTTATGGAGATGACCCGGTAATACTTTACATGATTTTCGATGCATTTTTGAGCGATTCTGTTCCCCGCTGGCATTCTCTTCACAAGGCGTTGGATACAGAAAACATGAAAGAGTCGGCGAGTATTGTACACGGATTGAAACCCTCTTTCACAATGGCGGGGCTCACCTGGATCAGGCCAAAAGTAGAAGTGCTTGAAAAGGCGATTAAGGAAAATGAAACACCCGAGAATCTGATGACAATGTACCAGACCATCTCAGCAGAACTCAATGAGCTGCTTCCGATCATTGAACAAGAGTCAGAGCGATTAAAACAGATTCAATAAGCACTAAAAATACATCAGGAACGGGCGTGTGGCATTTGCTACGCGCTTTTTCTTTTGGATTTGTCCCAGGCTGCGCTCTGATTTCCCTTGTAAAACCGAATAATTCCAGCAATCACGGCATAGTTCATCACGCAGAAATAATAGGGAACAAATAAGGCCTTCACTTTGATTTTGCGCTTTTCTAATATCCATCCTGCAAGTGCTGCTCCGTAAAATGCGACCTGCGCAAACAAAATGAGTTTGTAAAAAACATTCCCGGAATTGGCAACAATGGCCACGTTCAGGACAAACGCAAGGATCATTAAAAATGGCGTAATTGTCCAGCGCAGCACCCTATGGCTAATGTATTGAAATGATAACATGGGAAAATGAAAAGGATTGAGCAGTTTTTTTAGCCTTAATATGGATTGAATCCCTCCTGCCGCAATCCGCACTTTTCTCTTCAACTCTTCTTTAATGTTCTCCGATGAAAGTTCGGATGCATAGGCGTCTGGTTCGTAAATGATGCGGTAACCTTGCTGCGCAATGAGCATGGAAATCATAAAATCGTCCAGGATCGTGTCGGGTTCCACTTGCCTGTAAAGCGAATGTCTCACGCTGAAAAGCTCTCCTGCCGCGCCCACAACGGAATACAGCTCGGAATCCCACTTTTTGAGTGTTGATTCGTATTTCCAATAAAAGCCTTCCCCAGCCGTCGCGTCGGAAACGGCATCCTGCATTACGCGCTTCTCACCTGAAACGGCTCCTACTTTTGGATCGGCATAATGTCTGGCAATGAGCAGCAGCGCGTCCGGGTTCAGATAAGTATTCGCGTCCGTGAATACAACTACTTCTGTACCAACCTCATGCATTGCGCGGTGCATAGCCAGGATTTTCCCACTTCGTACAGGCGTGTGCAGCAGCTTGATCTGGCTGTATGCGCTGACGAGCTCCGGTGTGCGGTCCGAAGAACCATCCGTGACAAAGATCAGGCTTAGTTTTCCATGCGGATACGAGAGCGCCAGCGTGTTCTGGATTTTTTCTTCAATGATGCTCTCCTCATTGTATGCGGCAATGATCAGGGTTAATGTGGGCATATCCTGGTCAAGCGACGGAACCGGCCGCTTTCCTTTCACAGCCCTCCTTATCCTGACCAAAACATATAAAACAATACCATAACCGAGGAATGTGTAGAAAACAACGAAAAGACTGAGCCAGAAGAGTAATTCCATAAATTAACGGGTCAAGGGATAGCCCAGGTTGTCGCTATCCGCCTTATTGGTGAAATGCCAGGTTATTGCTTCCAGAAATACAGGAATGAAGCTGTATTCTTTGTTTTTAATGTATTGGATCAAGTTTCGCGGAACCACCGCCAGCATAAAATAGCAGCAAAAAATAAAAAATTGACCTGCTGAGCCATTCTTACGAATAAATAATATCCGGTTCCGGTTCATAAAAAACTCTTTCAGCGCCGATCGTTTGCCTACCGCAACAGATTCCTTGTGATAAATCAATGCAGAGAGATCCACATGAATTTCATAACCCGCTTTTCGGATCCGTTCGCACCAATCCAGTTCTTCATAATATAAAAAGTAATTCTCGGCCATAACCCCTGCTTTTTCGAGTGCTTCCCGGCGGATCATCATCGCAGCCCCATGCGCATAGCCCGTTACTCCACTTAGCGAATCATACTGGCCCCTATCCTGCTCAAATTGCCCGATACAAGCATTGCGGGCCGTGTAATAGTTCATAGGTGTGTAACCCGTGTATTGCAACATGCCTGGCTGATCGAAATAATGGATTTTGGGAGAAATCATGCCAATTTTCGGGTTGGCGTCCATGGTAGCGACGAGCTTGCCTATGAGCTCCGCAGTTACTTCTGTATCATTATTGATCAGAAATAAATATTCGCCGGTGGCGTGCTGAATGCCAATGTTGTTGCCTCCGGCGAATCCGGTGTTTTTTTCGGACCTCACAAATTTGACCCCGGGATAGCGTGGGATCCATTCCGGAACCGGATTGGGTTTGCTGCCGTTGTCGACAACGATAATTTCAAGATTTGGATATGTATTCACTTCATCCAATGACCTGAGCAAATCTTCTGTAACCTTGGGCTGATTAAAATTTACAGTAACAATGGAAACACTTTTCATTTGATCGGAGCTGGGCACTGGGAAACAGTCTGAAATGAAGGAATATTTTTATTGATTTGTAGAACTATTTCAAATTTAACAATTAAAACATAGCTTTAAACAAAATGTAAATTTTGCATGCAGAAAATGTTCGCAGCCCCATTAACAGCCCCGGTTTTATCGCTAAAATCTAATCCGATATTTATAAAGTGAAAATTACGCGTCTGCTTGATATAAAAAAAAATTCACCAATCCCGGATGCTGCCAGACTCTCTGCCGAAAATGTGTCGCTCCGGAAAAAAGTGGATGAATTAATTGAGACCATAGAACTATCCGGCGCAGACCATGCGCAGTCTCAAGTATATCAGGAAGAGATTGCAGAAGCATTCAGGCGCTCAGCGTTCAAGGCGAAGGCCGTTGCTCCATTTCAGGCGCTGGATCAGGACAATAACCTTTCACGGGAAGAACTTCTGGAAGGGTTGGAAAAATTACTTTCCGAAAACAAAATTGACAGCAAAATCAGCAGCTCCTATATAAGACGAAATGCAATTCAGAAGTTTGTAATGTTCATTCTGGCGATCCTGCTGATTGTTTTCGGCTTTGCGATGATCATTATGCCAGCGCCTCCCAGCTTTGAGATTTTTACAGTTTTCTATTTCAATGCCAATGACGGTGTGACAATCATGGATCTGGTATCACTACTCATCATTTTTGGTGGAGTACTTTTGTTTGTGTTAAACTTCAACAAAAAATGATCACATTTTCTGATCCTCCTGCTTCTGTAAAAAGAATCCTCCTTGTAGAGGATAATCTGATGTTCCGCAAGGTTTTTGAAGCGTCACTGATCAAAGCCGGATATAGCTGCGTAGCCTGCGAATCTGCCACAGAGGCACTGGAGTTGCTCCTGGTAGAAACCCCGGACCTGATCCTGTCCGACTACGACATGCCCGAGATGAACGGCTTCGACTTCCGCCAGGCCGTGCTGCTCAATCCCAACATTAGCGACATTCCGTTTGTGTTTTTGACTTCATTTACCGATGCATCGCTCGTAATGGAAGGTCTGAGCATGTATGCAATTGATTTTATCAACAAGGAAACGCCCATTCCGGTGATCATTTCCAAGCTGAGCAACATTATCAAATCGCTTCAAAATGAGCACGTAAGATCCGTTCGGGAATTAAAGATCGCGGCTGAAACGCTTAATGTAAAGTCAATCCCAACACGCAGCCCCGATATCTCCGGCTTTCGTGTGTATTTCTGGCATAAGGGCTATCTGGGATATCCAGGGGGCGATTTTATCGATTTTGTGCAAGTGGACCAGCGCTTTTGCTTTGCATTCCTGGGCGATATTATGGGTAAAAAGTGGAAGGCGTGGTTCTTCACTTTTGGCTTTCTGAGCTACATACGCGCCGCTATCCGCTTTTGTGTGCTCGATAATGATTTTACACTGGACACCATTGTCCAGAAGATCAATAAGCTGATCTGCATGGACGAAAGCCTGCAAAATATTCTTTCCAGCCTTTCGCTGCTTTTACTTGATAGCGAAACCGGTGAAGTGCATTATACAGGTGCGGGCGATCTGCCGCTGATCAGTTTCAGGCCCGAAACCACCAGGGCAACCACCGTGCTCTCATCCGGATTGCTACTGGGCTTGCTGGAAGATGGATTTTACGACCAGCAGGTTATTCAAATGAAGACCGGTGATCAGCTTGTCATTTTTACAGACGGCATGATCGACATTCCTTCCGATGGTTCGAAAAAAAGTGATTATCCATTTTTTGTATCCAAAATCACTCCTTATCTGGGTAATACGGAAAGCTTTGACCTCATTAAAACACACGTTTTGGAAAGCATCAATGACTCCAATCAAATGGACGATGCGAGCATTATTTTTATTGAAAAAACATAACCCCTCATGGTACTCCAAGTAAAAGAAACCGACAATGTGACGCAGGCAACCATTTTGCCGCAAGAAGCAAGCCTTGCCAATGCAGAAATGTTTAAAGAAGAGATGATCACCCTTGTAGCCAATGGTGCGAAGCTCATTGTGGTGAGTTTTGAAAATGTAAATTATATCGACAGCTCGTTCCTGGGAAGTCTGGTCGTTGCGCTTAAATATGCGATGCCACGGAACGTTGATATTTATCTTGTTTCACTAAAACCCGACGTAAAAAACCTGTTGACGCTGATCAGAATGGATAAAGTCTTTAAAATTTTTAACGACTTCGGGGAAGCAATGGAGGCATCAAAATAGCTTATGGAGCAGGATCGGATAAGAATTCATTTTACGAGTAACCGGGAAGAAATTCCTGGCATTATAAATACTTGCCTGGAACATGTCGTGCAAAGGACAAAAACCTCGCCCTCATCTCCCGACACATTTTCGAAAGTAAAATGGGTAATTACCGAATTGCTCACCAACGCGGTGAAACATTCGGGCACCGGATATTGCACATTGATTATTAAAGTGGATAATGATACGCTGACGATTGAAAAGCAGGATGAGGGAAATCCCTTATCCCTCCGCGAACAAGCCACAGGCAATGTTTTTAGGTGGCCCATAGAATCGCTTTCCGGCAAGCTCGAATTTCAAATCTATCACAACGGCATTGATTCGCTGTTCGTGACATCGGAACACAGCAACTGCGCGAAATTCCATATCGAAGAGCTGGAAGGGGTAGAAATGCCGGGGTTACTGATCGACACCAGCGAACATTTCGGGTTACTGATCATGACGAAGGCGTCGGATGAATTTTATTATGAGTATGATCCTGCAACCAAGGTTAACCGCTTTGTGAGCCTGTTTAATCTCAAAAATCACTAGTATGAAACACAGGTTCGAAGTTTTAGATATTTTTCGGGGGCTGTTTGCGACCCTGGTTTTTGCCTTTCACCTTGCCCCGTTTGCAAATACACCACTGCTGAACAACCGGTTTGTCGAGAATTCGGATATGTTCGTTGATTTTTTTTTCGTTCTTAGCGGGTTTGTCATCGCTTACAGCTATCAATCACTTTCCGACGGGCCGCAGCTGAAATTGTTTTTAACCAAAAGAGTCTACCGGGTTTACCCTTTGCACTTCGTCATGCTCATTGCGTTTTTAGGAATGGAAATTGCCAAAAACATATTGAGCCCTTACATTCAAGTGAACAACCTGATTAATCCCGCTAACAACTTTTACACTTTTTTCACATCCCTTTTTCTCATCAATTCAACGCCTATTCCGGGTGTTAGGGACGTAAGCTGGAACATTCCAAGCTGGTCCATCAGTGCGGAAATGATCGCTTATGTGGTTTTTGGATCGCTGCTCGTCTTCATTCATTCGTCGGGACAATTCACAAAGCGAAACCTGTATTACGTGCTGATCATCCTTATCGCGCTGACCGGTCTGTGGTTCGTTTCCCATAGCTTTCAAATCAATTACAGCTTCGATTACGGATTTTTGAGAGGGATTCTTGGCTTTTTTACAGGCGTTTTGTGCTTCAATTTTTTCAGTAACACACATACATCCGTCCGCACGATGCCGTCCTGGATTTTCTCGGTGGGTGAATTACTTACGCTTTCGCTTATAGGACTCTGCATTTACAATGGCCAGGCAATGAAACCCTGGGGCGCCGTTTTTGAAGTCCTGTTTTTTGCCTGCATTTACACATTTGCATTTGAAAAGGGCATTATTTCCGCTGGTATGAAGCGTGTGGGATTGTTTCATAAACTTGGACAGTATTCCTACTCCATTTATATGACGCACGCTCTCCTTGTGAGTCTTTTCAATGTGCTTTTTATACGGATTTTAAAATTTCAACCGGAAGATTATGCCTATCTGGTCTTTCTGAACTTCGCCCTGATATACTTTGTGTCAGCCTGGACTTACAAAAATATTGAAATGCGTTTTCAATATAAATCGAAGAAAAAAGCGGTTACGGAGCGTGTAAAATAGCCTGAAAGCTCAGGCCTTGCCTTAAAATTATGATCTGATGTCCTTTCAGTATCATTTATCAAGCATATTCAATAGGTGTATTCATGCAGGATCAAGCTGCCTGTCATTTCATTTTAAGCATTGGTTTAAGGTGCTTATTCAAAAACTCGGGATAAAACTGGAACATGTAAACAAAAGTATTCAGAATATTTACGCCTATCGTTTTTCTTAGAATAGCTTGCGCCACGATAAATCCGGCTATGCTCGAAATCAAAGTAGCATAAGCAGCGCCCATCACGCCAATAGACCGGATCAGAAAATAGTTGAGTACAAGATTCAGTGTTGCCGAGCCGATGACCACTAAAAAGGTGATTTTTGTCTTACCTATGGAATCGAGAATGTTACCGAAAAGCCTTCCAAATGGCCCCAAAAGGCAGTATAGCAGGGTAATCTGCAACAACGGAATGGAATCGTTGTACTTTTCACCAGCAATTAAATGGATAACAGTTCCAGAGAAAAGATAAAGAAAAAGCACCACAGGAACTACTAGCGCCAGCGTGGTCCCCACGGATTTCTCATACAGATATTTGATCGCACCGGGACCTTCCGACTCCATACGCTTGGCACTTTGCGGAAATACAATAGTTGCCACCGCATTGCCTGGAATGTCGATCAGGTTTGTGACCCTTACCGCAATGTTGAATGCCCCGGAAGCCGCAGGAGAAAGCAATGCGCCCAGCATCATCTGGTCGATCGTGCCCGAGAGTAATGAGCTTATTAATGTTCCAAACGCATATTTCCCGTAACCAAAAAGCTTATTAACCCACATTTTGCTAACATTCCGAGATAGAACAAGGTTGTCTTTTGCAAAATTATACGCAATCAGCATGCCTAATAGAGCACTCAAAATCTGCACCCAAACCAAATAGATCAGCTCCACATGAATTGAAAATACAAAACAGACCAGCACATATGCAAAGAAGGTGCCCTGACGAATAATGGTGGTGATAAAAATGCCATTGAAGCGGAGATTCGCCTGCTCCACACCATTAAACTGCGCCTGCATTCCAGAAAAAAGATAGATCGCAATGTAAAAATAAAGCAGCGACACCAGCTGCGGCGAGTCCCAGATCCGGCTCAGAAATGGTGCGATCAGGATAATGGTCGTAATGCAAAAAACGGATACGATGCCGCTGATCGCGAACGATGCCGTGATAATCTCAGGATGCTCCTTCTTGTCCGTTGAAGAAATGTATTTGACGAGCGCATTTTGCAAAAGCCCGCTCCGAATGGCTTCCAAAATGGTGGTCGTACTAATGAATAGCGTCCAGACACCGAAATCGTGCTTTGACAACAACCTTACCAGCACATAAAACCCTGCGAAACCAAAAAACACCCCAGAGAAATTCTGAAGTATATTGATAAACCCCGACTTAATCCAATACTGATCTTTGGGCTTATTCTCCATTATGGTTGCATAAAATGTTCTTCAACATATTTCATCACTTCGTCGTCGGTTTTGGCAGGTAATATTTTTGCCCCGGAGAATTGGGGATAGAGCTTATGAAAACACTTGAAATAATGTTCAGGTCCTTTAACCAATATTTCCACTGCATTACCTGGCAATAAAGCGTGTCGCGATAAAAATATCTTACTTCCCAGGGCAATTTTCCGTAGCGGATCAGCACAATCAGACTCAACAATTTATTCAACATGCTGTATACTTAATCAGACTGCGATAATAGAACTAATTTTACTAATTTTTTGCGCAAACCCGGATTAAAGTTTTAACTTTCATCCGAAAGTGCACACTCAGTGCCAGCAAAGCAATTTATTAAAGCATATCGACTCCACTTTACTATCCGGACATGAGTTTATTTGGCTTGCCGCAATGGATTTCCCCGCATCTTTTTACGAATAAGCGGTTCCAGGATCTTACAGGTGAAGAAATTGAGCGCCTGAAAACTAGCATCAGCCGTTTCAAGGAAGAAAGCCCCGAGGTTTCCGTAGTAATTCCCGCCTGGAACGAAGAAAACAACATCTATCGCACACTTTCATCACTATCAGCCAGCAAAAGCAAGTATAAGGTTGAAATTATTGTCATTAATAATAATTCAACCGATGGCACGCAGCATGTGCTGGAAACGCTGGGCGTTCGTACCTATCTTCAAACCGTCCAGGGAACGCCTTTCGCGCGGCAAATGGGTTTGGAACTTGCCCGCGGTAAATATCATCTCTGCGCCGATTCCGATACATTTTACCCGCCCGACTGGATCGATCTGATGGTTGCGCCGATGGTTAAAGACGTAGGAATTACGGGTGTTTACGGCAACTACGCATTCATTCCGCCGGAAAATCAAGGTCGTTTTGGGCTTTGGGTCTACGAAAAATTCGCAGGGATCATGATCCAGGTCCGCAAGAAAAACCGCGAGTATCTGAATGTCTACGGCTTCAATATGGGGTTTGTTACGGAGATTGGCCGCTCCACGGGAGGCTTCAAGGTAAGCGGCTCACGTGTTTATGCCAACATTGTGGGGAGCGATTTCCAGAACGAGGCGGAGGACGGGCGCATGGCATTAAACCTGAAAAAAGCCGGTAATCTGAAAATGGTGGCCGATTCCCGCGCAAAAGTTTTCACATCTCCCCGCCGCTTACTGGACGACGGAAGCATTACTAATGCCTTTTTCAACCGCGCCAAAAGACAGTTGAAAGGAATGCGTGACTATCTCTCGATGTTTTAGAACTTATGCATATTTTTCCCGATACCACTTTATTAATAACGCATTACAACAGAAGCGAGTCACTGGAACGACTTCTGACCAGTTTTGAAGAGCTCAACTGCCGCTTCGGCGACATTGTTGTGTCGGATGACGGCAGCAAACCCGAACATCTGGAGAAGATAAACGGATTGCAGCACCGCTTCAATTTCAACCTGGTTACCACCCCTAAAAACAAGGGATTAGGAAATAACATTAACAAAGGACAGGACGCCGTCAAGACGGCCTATACTTTATATGTTCAGGAGGATTTTCAGCCATCTGATATTTTCCCGGCCCATTTCGAGGACGCGATCACCTTCATGCGAAACGATTCGAAGTGGGACATCGTCCGGTTTTACGCCTATTTTGCCTACCCTACTTTAAAGCCGTTTCAAAAAGGATTTTCGGAAATGGTTTACAAATTCTGGGATATGAACCACCTCAAATTCTACTATTACAGCGATCACCCGCATTTGAGGCGAAGTACTTTTTTCGAAAAATTCGGCAGATATCCCGAAGGGATCAAGGGTGATCTGACAGAGTATAAAATGGCGGTTAGCTTTTTACAAAATAAAGGCAAAGGATTGTTTTTCAATGAGTTTACAAAATTATTTTACCAAAAAAATTCATCTGACGAACCCAGCACAATGGTCCGGGCCGACTGGAAACTGAGCGAAAATCCACTGATCAAGCTAGCCCGCCTTGGTTATCTTCGCTACCGGTGGCTGAAAAATACGCTCGACCTAGTGTTCATGAAATAACCCGACCGGAACTGCTTAACGTTATGGAAAAAGAGTATATTTTTAATGGTGTGACGCTGCTCATTACACATTATAACAGAAGCCAGTCGCTCGAACAGCTGCTGAAATCATTTGCCGGGCTGCGTTGCAAATTTGAAGACATTGTCGTTTCCGATGACGGAAGCAAGTCCGAACATATTGATTATCTGCACGGACTGCAAACGCAGTTTAATTTCCGGCTGATCACAACGCCAAAAAACAAAGGACTTGGCAACAACATTAACAAAGGCCAGGACGCGGTGCAGACTCCTTTGACATTATATGTGCAGGAGGATTTCACTCCCGCCCCGATTTTCCCTGAGAAGTTCAGGCACGCATTGCAGATCATGCATAGCAGGCAAGAAATTGACATGGTACGATTTTATGCCTATTTCGAATATCCATATCTGACCAACGGGGATGAGGGTTTTTACGATATGGCGTTCAAAATGTGGAAACCGGGTTACAGAAAGTTTTACATGTACAGCGATCACCCGCATTTGCGTCGTACAAGCTTTTTCCAAAAATTCGGTAGATACATTGAAGGCCAAAAAGGTGATTTTACCGAGTATAGCATGATGATGTCATTCCTGAAAAAGAAAGGAAAGGCCGTTTTTTATAAAGATTTCACAGGTTTGTTTACGCAAAGGAATTCCGAAGTGGAGCCTAGCACCATGAAGCGTGAAAACTGGCGACAGAGCGAGAATTTTTTCCTGGCAAACGTCCGGCACCTGTACAGGCATCTGAAATTTAACTTTGATTACCTGCTCTGACTCCTCCATTTCTGAAAAAATTTCAATGATCATTTACCGTGTGCCAATTCACTTAGTTGTATGCCGATCAGTTTGACAGAGCCTACTTTCAGATGGTATTATGCTTGCATATACCTTGGCCTCGCATTGATTTTTGGCTCCCAGTATTTTACTTATAAGAATGTCCGGGATCTTTCACTCAATAACGAACGCCTCAACCGGACGATCGGTGTCTTAAATCAAACTGCCAATTTCGGGCATGTTACCAAGGATTTCCAATCCAATATGCGCGGTTACCTGATCACGCAGGACAAAAATCTGCTGGCAGACAACTATAACAAGAAAATTGAGCTGATCGGCATTACGGACACACTTTTCAATCTGGTTAAAAATGATGCTGTACAAACCGTCAGGGTTCGGCAGCTGTTATCGATTTCCAGTAACATTGTGGCTTATTCTCAGGGCATTGTCTCCATTTACAGGACCATTGGCCGCGACAGCGCTTTTACCAAAATCAGGCAAGGTGAAGGCATCAGGCTCAATAAGGCACTGACCAATAAGATCAATGAGATCGAATATCATGAAAACCATAATCTGAATCTCCGCCGCATGCTCGTGGCACGGACACAGGAAAATTCAGTGCTGTTTATCATTGTTACCGGAATTGTAGGCCTGTTTCTGACTGTCCTTTCCATCGTATTCCTGAATCTGGATAAGCGAAAACAGATCCTTTTGCAGAACGAAATAAACGAAAAAGAGCGGCTTGTAAGTCAGTATCTGGAAGCGATCCCGGATGGCGTAATGGTGATCAACAAGCAAAGTGAAATTGTGTTTTTAAACCAGTCGGGACGGGAAATATTAGGATTCAAGCCGGGGAAGCTGGTCACGCTGGAAGATGAGCTGAGCGAGATCACATTGCTGGATCCGACACGCTTTCACGAGCGTTTTACGCCCGAAACCCTGCCCGTAGCAAGAGGTTTGAAAGGGGAAAAACTGGCTGGCAATAAAATTGATTTAATTAAAAACGACAAAATATATCACCTGGAAACCAATGTGCAGCCCGTGATCGCGATGGAGGGTGAAGTGACAAGCGCCATTACCGTTTTCCGTGACATTACCGAAAGGGCCAATTATGAAGCCACACTTGAAAAAGCGCGGGCGCTGGCCGAAAAATCGGTGCGCGTCAAAGATATTTTCCTATCCAACGTAAGCCACGAAATCCGGACGCCGCTTAATGCAATTATTGGCTTTACCAACCTGCTTGTCGGGGAAGTGAAGGAACCAAAAAGCATTGAATATGTAGAGTACATCCAGTATGCAGGACGGAATCTGCTGGAACTGATCAATGATATTCTGGATTTTTCCAAAATCGAGGCCGGCCAGGTGCATCTGGAAAAGACCACAATTTCTTTGAAAGAAGTCGTAGAATCCGTGTCCGTGATTGCCAATCAGAAAGCGGTGGAGAAAGGAATTTCTTTTCAGTATAGCCTGGCGAGCGACTTACCCGCATTCGTGGAAGCCGACAAGCTCCGACTTACCCAGATCTTGCTGAATGTGTGCGGCAACGCGGTTAAATTCACAGAAAAAGGAAGTGTTACATTAAATGTCTCGCCGATCAGAGAGTCCGTAAACGGGGTGCAAACTATCCGGATCACGGTGACCGATACGGGGGTCGGCATAGCAAAAGATAAGCTGAATGACGTTTTCAACCGCTTTGTACAGGCAACGGAAAGCACAACCCGGGTTTTCGGCGGAACCGGGCTCGGGCTTAGCATTGTAAAATCCCTCGTGGAGCTTTTCGAGGGAACATTGAAACTGGAAAGTGAGCTCGGCAAAGGGACTACATTTATCATGGATTTTCCTTTCCAGGTCATGCAGGCTCCCGAACCAGCAGCAATTGAAATGGTTATTGATCCAAAAGAATCTATTTCCATGCTTAAAGTCCTGGCTGCCGAGGACAATACATTAAATCAGAAGTTGCTACATGCTATATTTGAAAGATTAAAGATTCCATTGCGAATCGTTAATAATGGTCAGGAAGCATTGGACAGGCTGCGCGAGGAGGAATTTGACATTGTTTTAATGGATATCCAGATGCCTGTCATGGACGGCTACACGGCAATAAAAGAAATCCGTAAGTCCATCTCAAAAACAATCCCGATTATCACGATGACGGCACACGCGATGGTGGGCGAAAAGGAAGAATGCCTTAGCATTGGTGCTAACAGCTACATTTCAAAGCCTTTCAAGGAAAGTGAATTATTATATACAATTGCATACCTGGGAAATAAAGGCAACGTTGAAACGCCTCCTCCCGCATCACAAACCAAAGAAGTAAATCCTCAACAACAGGGTACCATGTCAGACAGTATACTTAATCTCGAATACCTAGCGGAAATTACAGGCGGTGATAACGAACTTCGCGGCGAACTGATCCAGATGTTTGAGAACGACAGCAAGACACAATTAAGTGCTATTGAAGAATCCTCGGCATCAGGAGATCTCGAAAGGCTTCGCCAATCCATCCACAAATTCCGTTCCTCCCTTTTTTCTGTGGGAATGCTTTCAACTGCCAACCAGTACAAAGACCTGGAAGCCATTCTTAAGCAGGGAAAATGGAGCAGTGAACTGAGCCAAAAACTGGTATTATTGAAAGCGGAATCCGAATCGGGGCTGGTTCAGCTGAAATTGCTGTAATGATAGTTTTTTCTGTCGGAACTCGACAAACCCATGGCTTTGTAAATTTCTCGAACGCTGTTTTCCCACGTGTGTGAGCTCGCAAATGTCCTCCGCGCCGCAATCCTGGCTTCTGAATTTTCCAAAAGTGCGCGCTCTATGAGCGTAATGTAGTCTTCTTTGGTTTTCGCCAGATAAACGTGCTCTGAAAAAACACTCATGGCGTCGGTGCTGGTTGCCACGGTCGGCTTTCCGACAGCCAGATATTCGTCAATTTTCCTTGGGTAATTGCCAATGGTTACCTCATTCAGCAGCTGCGGATTAAGACAAATGTCAAAGGAATTAATGTAGGCCGGCAATTCGCTGATGTCCCGCGAGCCTGTGAATATCACGTTAGGCATTTGATGTAATGTGCTGGTCAGAAACTCGTTATCCTCCGGACCAACGAGCACAATGTTCCACTCGGGACGTTTTTCGGCAATGTATTGGAGCAGATCCATGTCCAGGCGGATGCTTTGCAACGCGCCTACATAACCAATGCGTGGCCGCCTCAAATGGCTCAGATCCGCTGGCTCGGAAGCTTTGCTGCCTTCCAGGAAAATATCCAGGTCGCAGCCCTGTCCTACGTAATGTGAATTGGGATTGAATTTGCGACAGTAATCGGCCAGATAAGTTGAATTTGCTACACAAAGGTCGCTTTTGGCAATGAGCTCCGGTTCTAGCAGGTCACCGTGTTTTTTCCAGTAGTCAACTGCCCGCATGTAATCCCGCGAGTAATAAACAGACAATTTAGGTTCGAGCATCTCTTTGAGATAGAAGCTCCGGAACATGTCATTGTCATTGAAATGGATGATATCTTTAAAGCCAAGCCCGGCAACTTCGCGCTGGATACAATCTGCAAAAATCCGGTTATTGCGTTTATTGAAGAAAGAAAAAATTTTGTCCGAAGAAATCCAGTTTATCGACTCTATAAGCTCGTCAGGATAGAGCACCCATAAGTTTTCCTGTATCTTTTCCAGTCCGTCCCGCTTATTTTTGATTATCTCCCGGCGCTTCAGGACCTTAGGATCGCTGCTGTTCTTGTACGAACTGGCCCGGTCGAGAGGCGAATTCACATACAAGACACGGTGGTGCTTGCTGAATTCCAGTGCAATGTTTTTGCAATTACTCCCTATCTCCACGTCCCAGGCCTGCTGTCCGGTAATAACGATGTCCATAATAACCTATGTATAGCTAAAAATCTTCTTGTCTAAATAGTCCAGTATCTCAGGTTGGGAACTCATGTCAAACTTGCGCGCAAAAAGCGCCTTCGCTTCCGATAACTTCGCCTGATCTTTCATTGTCAATGTTTCCGGGCTTGCTTTCCCTTCTTTCCACTGTATATATCTCAAATTATCGTTCACCATCTTGTCGCGAAAGTGCGAGTTGTACAGGATGGTTTGAAAGACGATTTCATCCGGTGCCCAGGTATGTTTAAAGTAATTTACCACCCGAGGATGCGCCTGCAAATAGCTCAATATATGCCTTGCCGCATCCATGGTAATGCTCAGCCATTGTGATTTTCCGACAGGAACGAGGTTGTCGGGCATTGATCTGGCTGGTAATAGCTTATTCATCCATTTTTGCACGAGGTATTTTCCGGGAAAATTGTAATTGGTCAGGTGATACTGCGTCAGACGCGGAATCGCTTCTGTCCATTCGTGAGTAACCGACTGAAATTCCATGAAATTTTCCCCATTTTGCTTTTGAAAAAAATCGTGGATCTCATCGGCCCGCTTCAAAGGATAATCCGAGCCGCTTAACAAATTAATGTAACCAATATCCAATCCCGAAGAAGCGATCTGCGTCAAACCGTTTACAGTGGCCTGAACAATACTATATGCACCCCAGCCGACCGTCTCGCGCTTTTCTATAAAATACACTCGTTCTCTCGGTAAAACTTCCTCAAAAGCCGAAATAGCCGCTTTTTTATCAATGTGCAGAAAAAAATACGCATCACTGTGAGCCAGCACTTTGACCAGCCTTGCCACTTGCGCAGGTTGTGAATGAGCCAGTATAAGGTGAGCGATTTTCACTATAATTGTTTGTACGAATATGCGCATAATTTAATATTATTTGTACAAATAATATTACCTCGCCCTTCAATTTAAATGTCTAAGTTACTGCTTAGGATCCATTCACTCGACTATTTGCGCGGCCTTGCGGCTCTGGGAATCATGTTTTACCACATGCATCTGCTCAACTTTGGCAAAACCGACGCTTCCTCTCCTTTGGCGGTAATCAAGATCTACTTTATGGGGCTTGCCAAACATTTCAAAAAGCCTGTCGCAAAAGCTACTATGCTTATAAAGTAGATTCCAGCGGGGCTTCCAGCCGGGCCTTTCTGATCTGCTCTTTATCATCAATGATTTTGGTAATGTTGATGATAGCGACCGCGAGATAAAAATAGATGTTTGACGGAAATTGAACCAGCGCTTCCTGGGGATAGTTGCCAATGTTATAGGCAAATACAATGAGCAGCATGGCCATACAGTACGTTTTTAGTTCGGGATTCCGGATAGAAAAGTAATTATTAATACCCTCCCTCAAAATAAAGAACATTAATAAACAAAAGATAGCAAGACCGATCCAGCCAAGTTCCACTGCAATCCGCACATAGCCGCTATCGGGCGGGAAATTGGCCAGATAAGACTGAGGTGCAAAACGCTGGCCCCATGCGCCCGTCGCACCCAGCCCCCCGCCCATCGGATGGGATAATATGTAAGGCTGGATGCGTTTCTGGTTGTTTTTCCGTGCTTGAAAAGAAATGTCTTCGTTAGGTTTGAATGCAGTTTGAAAGCGTACAATATTGGAATTGGTCGTAGGCACCATGATCAGAAATAATATCCCTACGCCCGCTATGGCAGTCCCTATGAGCACCTGCTTGTTGAATTTTAAAATAACAAACAGTACCATCGCCGCCGGAAGCAGCACATATGCGCCCCTCGTACCGGAGAAAAGCATGGCTGTGAACATGATCACGGTAAGCACAGTTAACACTACTTTTTTCCATCGTTCCTTCACATACGACAACAAAGCAATGCACAAAATACTGCTAACCACCATGTTGTAAGAGAAAGCAACAGGATCCGAAAAGATCGAAAACTTACGCCAGTGCCCGGAAATGAAAAGCAGCTCTTTAATGTTGGGATCTGAATATAACCAGGCTTCCTCAGCGGCTGAAAAACCGATAAATTCCTGTTTGAATGCATATAATGCAGCAAATGTTGCCAGCCCGATCCACATCTTTAATATGAAACGAACCTGTTCCACTGTCCTGATCTGATACATAAACACGAAATACGTAAGCATCACAATCGCCACTGCCCTGATCGTATAAACCCAGGCCAACCGCGATTCGGCAACGGGATTAGCCACTTCGGTAATGTTGTACACAATCCAGATCAGGATCATTGTCCCGATTGGCCCTTTGAACATGGTCCAGTTGGGGTTTCGTTTCTGGCGAATGAAGAAGCCTAAAATGAGCAATCCCTGGATTCCGTCCATAACCGTCCCGAGCGGAAAGTCGATGCCCAGCCTGCCCACGAAAAAGAGCAGATAAGCAAGCATCAGCAGCACAGTAATCCCGAATTGCGGATAAACCACAATGGAATAAACAAAGGGTGGTCCGATCATCAGCACGATGATCAACGCGCCTGCAATAATGCCCTGGTAAGCGATTAATGCGCCTAATCCGGCCGAAAGTAAAAGAAGAATGAGCAGCCCGGTGGTGTTGCTGAGCTTATCTACCAAAAACAACTTGCGGAGCCTGCCTTTGAAGGTTTGCTCAGCTGCATTGCTGTTGGAAATAAAAAGTTGTAACTCCTTCTCCATTAAAAGAACAAGATTTTAAAGAAAAAAATGAATGCACTGACGAAAGCCAGCAACAAAGCAACCTGCCGCGTTTTTTTTTGCAGCGGTGTCAGATGGTCAAATGTCTCCTTCTTTCTCTTCTCTGTCTTAACCGGATAAATTTTCATAATGCAGGAGCTATATCTGTTTATGGTCTGTCTGGCTACTGCGCGTTGCCACAGAGATTTGATTGGCTTTCCTTGCGTTGAGTAAGGCGAGAAGCTGAAAAGAAATGAATTTGGGGATATTAACCAGCGACTGATAGATCCTGGCATCCGTATGCGACCGTTTTAAAGAAATATAAAAACCTGTAACAAAGACACATAACCCCACAAACCACATAACCGACACGGGAATGGAAATAAACAGGTTGACCAGCATAAAAAATACCGACAGGATCAGAAATATGAACAAAGGCGGCCTGAGCAGCACGAGTCCGAACAAAGTCTGGTTCCAGTTCAAACTGGTTAAGCCATTGAAAAAGATCTTAAAACCAAGCGCAAAGTATTTGAACCAGGTGTTGATCCAGCGGGCGCGTTGCTTTACGAGCTGATCGCTTCCGGTGGTTTTTTCATCGTAAACTATGGCCTTTTCGGCGAATGCAATGCGGTATTTTCTGCTGACAATGCCATCTTGAAGCACTTTATCAAAACCCGCTCCGGTAACGTCCAGATGCCCCAGACATTCCTTGTAAAGCGCTGTCGTAAATGCCATTCCCGAACCGGCCAGAGTTGCCGAAGATCCCGCGCCGAAAAGTATCTTTCCGTCATAAAAATGATAATAAATATCCCTGGCTGCATCCAGGCAAGCATAGGTGCTGTCCAGATTCTTGGCCTCCCTAACACCCTGAACTGCCTGAAATCCAGCTTTGAAATAAACATTCAGCTCGTTCAGATATTGGGGATCGGTGAGGTTATCACTGTCGATAATCGTTAAATGGGAATGAGGCCTGATGAAGTTTCGTATCGCGTAAAAATGGGAACGGGTGTTACTTCCCAGCACTTGCTCCGGCCTGAGCAATGAAACCCGGTCCGGCGGAAAATGCAGTCCGGTAATGTCACATTTATCCGCGACCACATAAATATGAAAACGCTCATAATCCAGTTTAAGCAGCGAAGCCACCACTGCGGGAAGCTGCTGCGTGTATTCGTAGGCTGTGACAATGATGCCGTAATCCGGCAATTCAGGGACCGGCGCAGGGCCAGTTGCCAGCTTGTCTTTGCCGCGAATGCTGTAAATAATCAGCAGCAACACAGGAAAGACCAGGTTATACCAGATCAGGAACTGAATGAGTAACCAAACCGCTTCCACTATTTTCATACTTCCACAGGTTTTCCAATTTTTCCAGCTTGCTCAGGAATGTCTTCCGTGTTGGTAAGCACCCAGCCGGAAAACTTATCTTCCAGATTATTGAGATACTGGATTTTAGACTGATCATCATCCGAAATAGACCTTCCGGCTGCAAAAACGGCCACCACACGGTCCGAGAACGTAATCCATTCTTTGGCCTTGTTCATGGCTGTGAGCGAATCTGTTTCCACCAGAATGATGTCAAACTGCGTTTTCAGCACTTGCAAGCGGTCTCCAACCGACTTTTCATCAGCCAGTTCAAGCAGTGAAATGTCACCTCCCTTATTACCCAGAATGCGTATTTGCCCTGAGCTGGCCTCAATCACCGTGTTGCTTTTCACGAAGTTCTCGATCAGGCTTGTATCCGGGTTCAGTTTCGAAATGTCCGGCTGTCCGAAATTTCCGTCGATGATCAGCACTGACTTATTTATTTTAGAAAATGCCCAGCCAAGTGCGACCACAAAAGATGTTTTGCCAACGCCGTATGACAAGCTGGTAACGGCAATGATTTTCGGGTCATCAATTTCATTATCAAGCTCATAACGGATCGAGCGAACAAGGTTTTTATAAAGCCTTATCGACTTATCATCCGAAGCATTCATGCCGGAAAGGCTAAGATTTGAGCCTTTGTCCAATGCATTGAGATAACCCAATACAGGCCTTTCCGTAGCATTGGCCAACTGCAATGGATAGCGGATGGATTTATCAATGTAAAATAAAATGAAGAATACAAACACGCAGAATGTGAAGCTGATAACTCCGGAAAGCACCACTAGCACCATTTTCTTCGAAGCCTGCACTTCACCCGGCATCGCTCTTTCAATTAAACGCAGGTAAACCGGGAAGCTGAATTCCAGACTTGCCTCATTATAGCGTTGCAGCGCCTCAATGTATTCTTTGCTGGCAATGTCAATGGAAGTTTCATATTCCTGGATTGTGGCCTCATTCGGCACAAGCCCGTCGAACTTCTTGTTCAGCCGGTTCAGCTCGCCCTGGATCGAAGCGACACTGTTTTTTGCCAGTTCGAGCGAAATTTCCATTTGCAATTTTTGCGTAACCAGGTCCTGTTTCAGCGCCATGGGGTTGTAGGCGTATTTATCCGTCGCCTCATCGATTTCCTCCGTGAGCTGGTTTCTCAGTGAATCCATGCTCAATTTCAGGCGCTGATCAAAGTTGCTGAGCACATATCGTTCATTCAATGCTCTCAGGTTACTTTTTGAAGTAATGATCTTCTGGTTGATCCCGGTCAGCGCACTTTCAAAATATTTACGCTCGGTTGGGTCAAACTTTTTATCAATGTTATTGATAGCCGCCCCGAGAGCTACAATATCCTTTTGCGCAACCTCTCTTCTGGTTTCATAATCAGCCATTTGACCGTAAATGCTCTTGGCTTGCTCATTGAGATTCAATACCCTGTTCTGGATCTTGAAATTCCGCAGCGTGTTCATACGGCCATTGAGCGCGGCTAGTTTTTGCAGCATAAAGCTCTGCAGGAAGTCGATCGTCTTTTTATTGTTTCCAACCACACGTGAGGAGTTGTCAGAAATGAACTCTTCACTTAGCGTATTGATTACGTAAGCAGCCAGTTCAGGGTTTTCGGCCTCAAATTCGATGTCAATATAATCGCCTACACCCGTTCGGTAAATAATAAGCTTTTCACGCAACGCATTGGCCCCGTAACCCATATCCACAATGATGTCATTCAATTGATTTTCATACGGTTTTGACAAAAACAGCTCTTCGCGCTTTTTGTATTTCTCTGTAATCAACGCGATAGCTTTACTCTTGTCGGCCTTGCTCATCGATTCCAATTCTTTCACCGGTTCACGCCAGGTTGAGTCTTTCAAACCTTTCAAGTCGTTAAGAATCAGCCTGTATGACACTTGATCAATGGTCCTTTTCAAACGCATGACCTGGATAAGGCTTTCAAACTTGCGCGCAATCTGCTGATCCTGTTCATCTTTGGCTTTGGTAACAACCTGGTCTGTTTTATCAACAAGTCCCGTTGCAATACGCGCGTGCGATTCGAATGTGTCGGGCAGGCGCCGGACGAGGAAATAGCAAAGGATGACGGTGATCAGCGGAACCAGGATCAGCGTAATTTTATTGCGTTGCAGTAATCTCAGAAATTGTACAAACTCGCTCATTTTATGTCTTCTAATTTTTGTCCCAATAATTCTTCCAGACTGCTTTTCGCTATCAAAATCTCGCTTTCTGCGTTCAGCAAGTTTTGGTAATGGTCTGTCTGCATAACCAGTATCTGATTATATTTTTCCAACGTCTCCTGCCCCATCTCGAAACGTTTTTTCACATTGGCAACCATACTTTCCACATCCAGCACGGCGTTGGAACGCACTTTGAAAATAGCCCGTTTCTGGATCAGCGTGAAATAGCGTTTCTTCACTTCGGCTACCATATTCAGGTCAAATGCTTCCTTATCATGCTGCATAACCGAAAGCTCTCCTTTGGCCTGCTTGATCATGCTGGGCTTTTGCAGAATGGCGCCAATATTAACGAAGAACCCCAGCTGGTAACCGCTCAGCAATGTTGGTGAAATCGTCGCTGTGTTGTTATTTGGGCTGTACAGGTATGAAAAATTGAAAATATCAAAATATGAAAGTTTCGCTTTTTTGATCGCATATTCAGCTACTGTTACCCGGTCGTCATACATTTTAATCTTCGGATAATTCGCTCTGGTAATGGCAATTAGTTTTTCGAGATACGCATAGTCCACATCTTTGCTCAAAGATTCCTGGGCGTGTGTTGTGAGGGTAATCAAAAACAAGGGAATTAAAAACACTGCGTATCTCATCGGCATTATTTTTTAAAAAATAGTTTATTTAAAATGGATTTTGCTTGGTTTTGTAGTTATTGGAAATACATTTGAATAAAATTACTTCTACTTTCCCTGCCCCGACCGAATGGCTTTTTCAGACCAAATCAAGAGCAACCCGCGTTTAAAAAAATTCTTTCACTGGCTTCTTATTCCTACAAATCAGGCCCGTCCGAGGCTTTGGGTTAGGGTGATATTGAACCGGTTTTATCATCAAAGAGGTAAGAATGTCGTTATAAGGAGCTGGGTTAGAATGGATGTGCTTCCGTTCAACCCTTTCTCAATCGGAGACAATTCCATGATTGAAGACTTTACTACGGTTAATAATGGCGTGGGGGAAGTGAGGATTGGCAATAATTCGCTGATCGGGCTGGGTAATGTGATCATTGGTCCTGTAACGATCGGCAACAACGTCATTCTCGCACAGAACATTGTGGCAAGCGGACTGAACCATAACTACACTGACATTGCGCAACCGATTCACCAGCAAGGCGTTAGCGTTGCGCCCATTGTAATTGAAGACGACTGCTGGATTGGCGCCAACACCGTGATCACTGCCGGGGTTACCATTGGAAAACACTGCGTAGTTGCCGCAGGAGCCGTTGTCACCAAAAATATCCCTCCCTACTCTGTCGCTGTCGGCAACCCAGCCCGGGTTATCAAACAGTACGACGGGTCCCGCAATGAATGGGTTAAGACCATTTAACATAAGCGTGTATAAGTAATTTCGATAATGTTCTGATAGAGGAGGGTTACACGTTTTCTGATTGCAAGAGGGCCGGGAAAGTTTTAAGAATGATCTGCATATCCATCTTAAAGGAAAATTCCTTTGCATAAGTAATATCCAGCTGCGTCCTTTCTTCTTCTGACATATCCGCTTTCCCTTTTCCGCGTTTGGTCACCTGCCACAAGCCGGTAAGACCGGCCGGGCCTGCGAAGCGGAGGATTTTATCGTCGGTGGTCATTTTTTCAGCTTCGTAAAGCGGCAGCGGGCGGTTACCCACCAGCGACATATCGCCTTTCAGTATGTTGATCAGCTGGGGCAGTTCGTCCAGGCTGCTGTTTCTTAAAAACTGCCCAAAACGCGTAATCCGCGGATCGTTCTGAAATTTCATAAAGGCAGCTTTCTGGTCCTTCTGGAAGTGATAAAGCTTCTCGCAAATCTCCTTTCCGTCGTGGAACAGCAAGCTCTTACATTGATTCCCCGCCAGACAATCATCACACAAGCCGTTACTTTCGATCTGGTTTACAGGCTCAGTGCTTTTGTTGTACATGCTTAATGCAGCCATTTTTCGGATGAGCTGATCGGCATCTGTACGCATGGTGCGGAATTTGTAAAGGTCGAAGATCTTGTAACCGCTCCCTACCCTTTTTGATTTGTAAAAAACCGGCCCTTTCGAGTCCAGGCGTATCAGAAGCGCCACCAGCAGAAACACCGGAAGCAAAAGGATCACTGCGCCGCCCGTTGTAATGACGTCGATGGCCCTTTTCCAGAGTGGTGTACGTGTATTTTGGGCGCTGATTTTTTGTGAAGCTTTGCTGGCCACATACCATTGTCTCTTTTTGAAATAACGGATGCGGGTAATGAGGTCGCCGTCATCAAAACGAACGGAGAAAATATCGTCAGCGTGATGCTTGCGGGCAATTTCTATCGCTTCGTAGCTCAGGTTGTTCACCATAAGTACGAAGGGAATGTTGCCAAAGCCAGCATTATTGCGGATCGTGTCAAGCAATTCCAGGCCGCCGCTTTCTGTGTGGGCCAGGATAATGTCTGCGGGATAATTCTCTTCAAGGGCGCGGAGAACGCCTTCCTTGGAGTCGAAATATTCAACCTGCAGCGAATCGGCATACTGTTCCGAAAATTTCAGGTATTGTTCCAGATCTTTGTTCAGATAAATAACCCTGAACAACGCGACGTAGGATTTTGGCTCAACAACCATTCCCGCGGACGTGCTTGTCAATTCCATATTGATTTGCTGATTAAGAGTAGCGTTTACTTCGGCGAAGGATTGCATTGATCTTGGCGTGAACTTCCATCGGATTGAATGGTTTGACCATAAAATCGTCCGCGCCCAGGTTCAGGCATTGAATGCGTTCACTGCTTTCGTCGGATCCGGAAAGGATGATCACCGGAATGTCAGCATACAAATTGCTGGCTTTTGCAACCTTTAAGAACTCTTTTCCGCTCAAATTGGGCATATGCAAATCTGCAATGATCAGGTCGGCCTGATTTCCTTCTTCGAGCCAAAGCATGCCTTCGGATCCGTCACTTTTAATTACAACATTAAAGTCCTTTTTTAGAAAATGCTCCAATATCTTGGTGATACTTGGTTCATCGTCTATAATCAAGAGATTTCTTCTACTGCTCATAGGTTGAGTAAAAAATATTCAAATTATCTAGTGCTTTTTTGATGTTACCGCTCGGAAATTTTGGCTGATTTGCGCCGGGCGTATTTTAAAGATATAAAAATACAGCCAATTATTTCGTAGAATTAGTAATAATACTGTCCAATACAAAATCTATCCGGAAAATTTATTAGAAACGACCCGTTTCCATCGTATCAGACCTAAAAAAACATCAATGATTGGTTGTATGGTTTGATTTACAGAAACATTTATAAAGGGTGTATGTATGAAGGGAGTGGCGACGTAGGTAGTAAAATTAAATACAACTATCCAGAACGCAAAAATTTAGGATTCAAATTTCAAAAAAAAATACAAATTAGTTCTACGGTTAATTTTGTAACCGACTGATCCATGCGAGATTATTTAAATCCATGGATAATTATATACTCCAAAAAGTTGTAAAGTGCTTGAAAACAGTCCTTAGGAAGAGGTGCAGGCGAAAACTACCTTACTTTTTGAACAGTAACTTGACAGTTACCGGAGTGCGTACAGCAAAGCCATTTTGCCTGGCGGGCAACCAAAGCGGGCCTTCTTGCACAATGCGGATCGCCTCTGAATGCAATTGCTTTTTGCCCTGAGCAGTGAAGTCGGCCAATGTCCCGTCCGCATTTACATAAAAAATTACCGTTACTTCTCCCTTACGCCTGGCGGCGCTGGCTTGCTTTTCCAGATAGGCATTGTACGCGTCCCAGCCCATTAAGGGACTGGCTGACAGCTTAGTAACTGAATCTGTCAAGTCGGGCAATGCTGCCAGAGTTCTGGCGGAAGCTGCCTCGGCCACAACGGTTTGACTCTTTTTGTATTTGGGTTCTTGCCCCCTCCGCCCGGCCGTTGCAGCGGGCATTGGCGTGCGCGCCGTATTGCCGAATGCTTGTTTCTCCACAGGCGCCGCAGCGGGGACACGCACCTGCTCTTCGTTATCTACGGCCGCTAAATCTGTTTCCGTTCGTTGTTCAGGAATTTCAATGGCCAGTTCGCGCTCCCGCGCACGCTTGCTTGCTGAATGCCTGCGTGGAGCGGGTTTTTCGGTCGGTAATGCTATTTCCGGTTTCGTTTCGGGAGCAGATCGGGGCGCTGGTTCAGCCTCTGCCAATGGCTTTTCAACTGGATTTTGTCCAGTTTCCTTCATGTCACCTTTCTGGGGATCGGAAATAAATATAACCCAGAATGTGCCCAAAGTAATGATCAGAGAGGCCGCTGCTCCATAAGTCCATAACGGAATTGTCCTTTTTCGGTTGCCGGTGACCCTGTTTCGCAAATTCTGGTTCAGGGCCTGTTTTATATCGGCAACATTAGCCTTATTACGATGCATGGCCAGAAACCCATCGTACGCCTCGGCGAGCATAGGATCTTCCAGCATCTGCTTTTCAAACAAATGCTGCTCATTGGTCGACATTTTACCGTTATGATAGCGGCGAAAGTCCCCAAATCCAGCCATATCTGACTTATTCTCTGCCATTTTTCTCGATACAAATTTTCAGGTTACGCTTGCCATTCTGAATGTAACTTTTCACTTTGTTGAGATCAAAACCTGTCTCTTGACTAATCTCGCTGTAACATTTTTCCTGCATATAAAACAGCTGAATCGCCGTTCTTTGCTCCGCCTGCAATGTTCCCAGACATTTTTCCAAAGCATCTAATTTCTGATCATTAAAAAGCGGCTCTTCGGGTTCCATAGCAATCAGGAAGGTCTCGTCTTCTTCATTGCCGACATCAGCGGCTGAAACGAATGTCTTTTTGGCACGGAGCTGCATCAGGCAAAAATTACGGCAAACGCTGTGTAGCCAGCTTTTGAAATGCCCCACTTCATGCGTTTGCAAATCAACGACCAGCTTTTCAAAAATCTGCATTACCGCGTCTTTGGAGGCATCTTCGTCTTGTAAATATTTGTAACACAGCGCAAAGACCATTTCCATGTAAGGCGAATAGAGCGCCCCCAATAAGCCGACATCCGCCGCGCCGCCGATAGCCGAGCTGCGATAGGCCGCAAGTTGCTGCGCTTCTGAAAGCGGTGCTGCTTTATTTCCCCTGAGTATTTTAAAAACCTCACATGCGCCGGCTTAAAAACATGATAATATCCGTGTGTCAACCATTAGATGCAGCTTTTTTGAAATTCCATAAAAAAATCAAAAAATTTTTATGGAATCTGAATGTGCCCTGCATCAAGTCAATAAACAAAAAATCTATTAACCATGAAAAGTAAAATTGCATTACTCCTCTTTTTCGCTCTCACTGCGTTTACATTGCTGCAAACCAGGAAAATCACCGGTGTTGTGACGGACGAAAACCAAAAACCGCTTGCTAATGTGATCGTTATGCTCAAAAATTCCATGATCTCTACCAAAACGGATTCATTGGGAAGATACGCAATCCTGATCCCAACTTATGCACAGACGCTGACGTTCACAATGCCTGGTTATGCAACCAAGGAAGCGAAACTGGGCGCCACCAGCACACTGAATGTGACACTAACGACAAGCCGCATCGATCTGACGGACGCGCTGAGCGAGCATCAGCAGGTCCACCGGAAAGTTTCGGGAAACCATGTCAGGATGGAACAGGCCATGCACACCTTTATGGCGCCGTTACCGCAACAGCATCGTCAGGAGACTGAAAATTACAACCCGATTAACGAAAACGGCTTTCAGGTCGCATCGCAAACGCCCGTTACAACATTTTCAGTTGATGTGGATCGGGCCTCTTACAGCAACACGCGCCGTTTTTTGAACACCGGACAAATGCCGCCTGTTGATGCGGTGCGGATTGAGGAAATGATCAATTATTTTGATTACAATTATGCAGAGCCATCGGGTGAGCACCCCATTGCCGTATCGACCGAACTGACTGATTCTCCGTGGAATCCGGGTCTGAAATTACTGCACATTGGCTTACAGGCAAAAACCGTCCAGACTAAAAATCTGCCAGCCTCGAACCTGGTCTTCCTGATCGACGTTTCAGGCTCCATGTCTGACCAAAATAAACTTCCCCTTCTGAAACAGGCATTTAAATTGCTGGTTGACCAGCTTCGGCCGCAGGACAAAATTTCCATAGTTGTATACGCAGGTGCTGCGGGTGAAATTTTGAAACCAACACCGGGAAGTGAGAAAATCACCATTAAGGAAGCACTTGACGGACTGGAAGCAGGCGGCTCGACGGCTGGCGGCGACGGCATTGAACTGGCATATAAGCTTGCGAAGGACAACTTCATGAAAGATGGAAATAACCGCGTAATTCTGGCAACAGACGGCGACTTTAATGTTGGTATTTCAAGTGAGGGCGAATTGCAGCGTCTGATAGAAGGAAAACGGAAAGAGGGTATTTTCCTAAGCATTATGGGATTTGGGATGGGAAATTACAAAGACAGTCATATCGAAACACTGGCCGATAAAGGCAATGGAAACTATGCTTACATTGACAACATTCAGGAAGCGAGAAAAGAATTTGTGCAGGAATTCGGTGGAACGCTCTTCACCATTGCCAAAGACGTCAAAATCCAGATCGAATTCAACCCGAGGCATGTACAAGCTTACAGGTTAATCGGTTACGAAAATCGTGCGCTCAAAAATGAAGAGTTTCATGACGACAAAAAAGATGCCGGCGAAATGGGCTCGGGCCACACGGTAACTGCTCTCTACGAAATAGTCCCTGCGGGTGATAACAGCCCCTACCTGTCAAAGAATGATGCATTGAAATATCAGAAAACGGATGCTTCGGACATTGGGAAGACGGAAGAAATGTTAACCTTAAAAATTCGCTACAAAAAGCCGGATTCTGACAAAAGCATATTATTTGATATGCCTGTTAAAAACGCATCTAAACCACTGGCCGACTGTTCAGAAAATCTTCGTTTCGGGAGTGCAGTGGCAGAATTCGGGTTATTGCTCCGGAACTCGGAGTTTAAGGGGCAAGCCAGTTACCGGCAAGTGATTGCGCGTGCAAAAACGGCTTTCGGCAAAGATGAGGAAGGTTACCGCTCAGAATTTGTCCAATTGGTTAAGACGGCGGAAACATTGGACAACAGAAAAGCTACGGCGCAAAAAGATTGATCATTAACATTGCATCATGCCTGCGCCAATGCAATGTTAATCAGGCGCTTTCCTTCATCGCTATAAGGCAAGGAAAGCGCCATATTCCTGCCTGGGTCACTCATTTTGGCCCAGGTTTTTTGTAAAATAGTAACCATTTTTTCCTCACTCGTCTTGGCAATGAGATCGTCATACTGATATTGGAGAAAAACCAGGCAAAGTGCATTTTCCATGGTTTGAACCTCCTCGTCTGCCTTAATTTTTTGCTTACGAATGATTTGCTGGACCCGCTCAATAGTCTCTGCGTCATAACCCGCCGATTCCAATATTTCAGCAGCTTTTGCAGCATGGAATTTCGACAGGTCTGTTCGCCATTTGAGATAACCTGCCCTACCTTCCGGGTAAGTATTGCGCGCAATTTCCCACCGTCCTATATGTTGTGCCCTTGAAGCGAGTAACAAGCTTTCACTTGCGTCGGGCGAGAGTTTCGTGACCCATTCATGCAATTTTAGCGCGTAGAAATATTCTGCTGGATAATCTGTCCCGTCGTGAACCAAATGCTCCGGCGAATTACGGTTGTAAGCGTCAAAAAGCGCAAAGGCTTTTTCAATATTTTTCATTTCCAATGTTTTACAAACGGGTTTACTTTACAGCTTTAAATTTCAGGGCTATGTTGGTCATCCTGGGATAGTCGTAAGCGGTGCTTTGCGTTTTCATGGTAAAAAAATCACTGCTCGCATCTTTAGGATCAATGGTCCATTCGCCTCCTTTGGCCGCTGCATCTGCCGCACCGACCGTAAGATTTTTATCGTTTTGCTTCCATTTGAGGTTAAATGGCTTGGTATCCCCTTTAAAAACACCTGAAAATGTGCCGTCCTTCCGAAGTTCAACCGTCTCCATATACCGCTCAAAATCAATCCCGCCAAACTGCTGCGTCATCTTTCCATCCTTGAAAGTGACCGCATCATTCACGGCAATTTCATCAATTTTCCATTGTTTCACCGCAGTCAGCAAAGCGGCTGTATCCGCCGGGCTGTCAGCTACGTCCTTACAAGCTGATATTTGGATCAGAAAAATACTGATTAAACCCAATAATGCGGCTTTTTTCACAAGCATAGGAACATTCAAATTTGATGTATTTCCACAAATATAACCACATCAAAACATTCACAACCATTTTCCTGCAACGCCTAATCGCGGTTGTAGAGCGTTGTCATATTTAAAAGGAATTGCTGCGCCTCGTGCGTAACCTGCCCCGGCTTCAACCGCCACGACCAATTATTCTCGTTCGAGCCGGGAATGTTCATGATCGTCGTCTCGTCGAGGTTAAGTACATCCTGCATCGGAAGAATGGCCACTTTCGCAACGGACGAGTATGTAAGCCGTGCCATAACCTCGCAAATGTTGTCCTCATTCACCTCATAACCAACATATTTTTCGATTAAAGCTTTCATATCCTCATCCTTCGAAGTCCTGAACCAGCCTAATGTTGTATTATTGTCGTGCGTGCCTGTGTAGGCGTAAAAATTGGCGTTGAAGTTGTGCGGGATGTGATCCGATTGTGCCATGTTTTCGTTAAATGCAAACTGCAAAACCTTCATTCCGGGCAATGCAAACTTGTCCCTTAGCTTATAAACGCCGGGGCTCATTTCACCCAGGTCCTCTGCCACAAACGGAAGCCCGCCCAAGGCTGTTTCTATTTTTGTGAAAAATTCGGCATCGGGCCCCAGTTTCCATTCGCCTTTTACCGCCGTTTTTTCTCCGCCGGCAACCTCCCAGTAATCGGTAAATGCCCGGAAATGGTCCAGCCTGACAATGTCGAAGAGCTCCACATTTTTGGCTAGTCGCTGAACCCACCATTTATAATCCTGTTTTTTAAGTGCACCCCAGTTGAAAACAGGCATTCCCCAGAGCTGCCCGTCGTCTGAAAACGCATCCGGCGGAACGCCTGCTATGCCCGTTATTTTACCTTCCTCATCCACACAGAAAAACTCGGGATTAGCCCAGACGTCCGCAGAATCATAACTTACATAAAAAGGAATGTCACCCAAAAGCTTAATGTCCAGATTATTACAGTAGGTCTTCAACTCTTTCCATTGCTTATCGAAAATGTATTGCTCCCATTTGATAAACTGTAATTTCTCAGATTCAATTTGAGCTAATGCACTTTCCTGCCGCTTCCTATATTGCTCCGGCCATGTATACCAGGGCTTTCCTTCGTGTTGTTTTTTGAGGGCCATGTAAATCGCGAAGTCGTCCAGCCACTCCTGGTTTTTTTCACAAAATGCTTCAAATGCTTCATTGGCATCTGCATCATTCAGCGAAACAAATTTTTCAAATGCTTCCCTCAAAATGTCGTGTTTCAACTTTCCGGCCTGCTCATAATCCGTTTTTCCCGTTTGCGGAAGCTCATAACCGGCTAAATCATCCTCTTCCAAAAGTCCATCCTTAACCAATAGTTCAGGGCTAATCAACAGCGGGTTGCCGGCGCGGCTGGAAAGTGCGCTATAAGGAGAATTGGCTTGTGCAGCCTCAATCGGATTCAGCGGCAATATTTGCCATAATTTCTGGCTGCTTTTTGCCAAAAAGTCTGCAAAAGCAAATGCTTCCGGGCCCATATCCCCTATTCCAAAAGGCGACGCGAGCGATGTAATGTGTAGCAAAACGCCTGCCTTACGTTCATTATCAGGCTTTTTGCCCTTTAAAACTGCAATAGGAAGCCCCCTGAAAATTTCAACCGGCGTGAGCTTGCCTTCATATTCGGCTTCTTCTCCTGTTAGCATATCCGCCCAGCCGGCTTCCATATTATCGGGCAACACAATGGACGTGTCTTTCCAATCCAGGTCAAAAAACTCCTTTTCTTGCTCTTTACAGAGCATTGCGCTATGCAAAGGCACCGCTACAACAATATATTCTTTTTTGTATTTCCGCGCAAAAGCCAGGATATGCTCTTTGTAAGCACCACGGATTTTCAATGGCACATAATCGCCTTCGGAGAACAGAACAGGATTAGATTTTCGCAAATTATAAAGCTGGTGCGTGAGCCAAAGTTTGATCTGCCCGGAATTCCTCGTTTCCCAAAGCTTTTCAACCAGCCTTTCTGTATTGTAATCTTCAAATTCGCGCAGCCAGCTTTCACGTTTTTCATAGTCAAACGGCCTCCGGTTATCGGGGTCAACCAGGCTAAGGTCCCAAAGTTCGGTTCCCTGGTAAACATCGGGAACACCCGGACAAGTAAATTTCAACAGCAGCTGCGCAAGCGAGTTGACGATTCCTGCATCGCAAATAGTTTTCAAATATTCCTGAAAATTCTCAAAGAATGGCGACTCGGAATCCAGCAGGCTAAGGGCAAACTCTTCCGTGCTTTTTTCGTAAACTTCATTTGGCTCTGCCCAGGTTGTGTCGGTTTTGGCTTCCCGAAGGGCTTTTTTTAAATAATCGCCCAATCGTTCCGCGAAATCGCCTGCATCTTCACCAGGCATTGGATAAGCTCCTACCAAGGTTTGATAGATCAGATATTCGTCATTGTCCGTGGGGCCATCCGGCTTTCTTAGCGCAGCATTCAGTTTGCGCCATTCGTTTACTTTGGCAATCCATTCCTGGGGCAGATCCGTGAGCACATTTAACCGCGCCCTTACGTCTTCGCCTCTTTTTGTATCGTGCGTCGATGTCGTATTCAATGATAGCGGCCATTCTTTTTGGCGTAAGCGCATCTTGTGGTGAAAATCTTTGACCGGCATGCCAAAGCGGTCAGGGAAATCGCCCACATCGTTGTGCCCGATGAAGCGATTATACGTGTACATCAATGTATCCTCGCCTCCCTTTGCCATCAGCGGCCCTGAAAACTGCATCCAGCGCTGATAGAATTCCAATGCTTTGGCATTATATGCCTGGTCACCGCCAATGGTTTTTTCCAGAATTACCGCTTCCAAAAGCTCAATCGCGCTTTCCAGGCCACTATGGTGTGCACGAACGTCCTCAAAAACCGCTTTCACTTCTTTCGTTTCCGCTTCCGATAAAGGCATTTGATTACCATAATATCTGTAAATCGGACAGTGGATTAGAAATTCACCAATGGCTTTTCTGACATTATCCTTGCCGACGGATTCCAATTTTTCGAGATCCACTAGTTCCAGATCCGTGAAAAGCTGATACAGGTTATCCAGCTCTCCACCCATATGGTTGTTGAGAATTCCTGACTTCTTTTCCAGCAACTGCTCACGAACCGGGTCATTGTTATCTGTTAGCTCTTGGTAAAATTTTGAAAAAACTTCCTCAGCATCCGCGTTGGTGAATACGTTATTCACATCCGCCAGAAACTCATAGCCCGATGTGCCTTCAATTGGCCATTGCGCAGGCATCGATTCGCTTTTTTCTAATATTTTTTCAACAATAAGATAAGTTTCGGGTCCGGCCAGCTCACGCAGCTTTTCGAGGTAAGACGCGGGATCATAAAGTCCGTCTATATGATCTACGCGAAGTCCCTGAAAAATGCCTTCGTCCACAAGCAGCTTAATCAACTGATGATATCTATCAAAAACGGCCTCATCCTGCATGTTCAGGCAGATAAGGCCGTTCACTGTAAAAAACCTTCTGAAATTGATCTTTGAATCGGTTTCCTGCCAGAAGCAAAGGATATATTCCTGCCCTTTCACAAGCGCAGTGATTTTAGACTGATCTGCATTTATTGCTTCAATCTCCTGATCGATCCAGCCTTTGATCATTTCATTTTTCATCAATGACGAAAGCTGCAGAAGAAATTCGCTCCATCGTTGCGAAAACATTTTCGGATCTTCGGTCTCGTGGATCTCAGCAAGTTGCTGTACAAGTTGCTGTATCGTTTCGGGCGCATTTTCTTTGTCCGTGCCCAGGATGTTCATGTATGACCGGATATTCAGCGGAAAAGTCGCTCCTTCATAATTAAGGACCAACCGGTTTCCGGCATATTCCACCTTTATCTGCTGGTTATCAATCACTTCTTCCAGCGAGGCGCCCAGGAAAGGAACCATTAGTTTTCCCTGAAAGAGCTTACTGTTCCAGGCAATGTCAAAAAACGAGGCATATTCCGACTGCTGGCCTTTTTCCAGCACATCCATCAACCATTCATTTTCGGAATGAAACGCCATGTGATTGGGCACAATGTCTTGCAACCAGCCTATTTCAAGCTGTTTTAAGGTTTCGCTGAGTTTCCTGAGCTGTTCGGCCGTGCCTATTTCCGGGTTAATCACCTCAGGGCTGATGCCGTCATACCCGTGCGTGCTCCCCTTCGTGGCAGCTAAAATCGGTGAGGCATAGAGCGTACTGACCCCAAGTTTCTGTAAATATGAAACCCGTTTTTCGAGGTCTGAAAAGGAAAAGTCTTTATGGAATTGTATTCGATAAGTAGCAACTGGATTGTTCATAATGGCTGAATGTTATGCTTGCAAGCATATTAAATATTGTGCCACCTGAATAGCATCAGCAAAACAGAAACAGACTTGCATTTACGAAAAAAAGCGAATTACCTTTCCAAAAGCGATCGTAAAACCGGAATTTCCAATGGTTTGGACAGCAGTTCGATCACATAAGGGTTTGAGCGGACCTCCTCAATGTCCTCGGTGTCCACAGTGGAAGATATCATGAAAAGTTTGATGCGATTTCTCAAAGCCTCCGGCAATGTAGCGTAATGGCCGGTAAATTCGAACCCGTTGATGCCTGGCATTTGAATGTCCAGCAGGATAATGGTTTCTGGAAACCCGTCTGATTGTTCAAGTAAGAAATCCATCGCCAGCTGGGCCGAACTGAATGTTCTAACGGATTTGGCAAGGCCGCTCTTAATAAGCAGTTTTTCTTGCGTGAACAAGTCAAAAACGCTGTCGTCTATTAGAATGAACTCCATTGATCCGGCTGAGAAAATGATTGATCAGAATAATCTCAAAACACCAACTAAATCTAAAACGCGTAAGTAATATCAATTTCAATTACACAATTAGCTTGCAGTCCAGATTTCTCAAGACCGGATCTCATTCTCAAAATGTGGTGGGTAAAGGCTTTGTGAAGTGGTTGAAATTTACGCCATTAGATAGTTTAAACCAAACCGCTAAATATAAATTATTGAGAATTTAGACCCGTATTGTGCTCAATGATAAGGTTATAAATATTTTCTGCAGGCATGGTTTTGATTGTTACAGTAGCCATTCATCAATGGAAACCAAAAAAATCGGATCGATGCATATTCAGGACGGCAGAAAGCGGGTCGTGATTTCCAACGTTACTCCCCAGATTGAAGGTGGCAGATTTCCCGCTAAACGAGTAATCGGCGAGCAGCTGACTTTGACTGCGGACATTATCGGGGACGGCCACGACGTAGTAGCGGCAAGCGTAATCTACAAACACGAGTCAGACATGAATTGGGAAGAGATTCCCATGCAATATGTTATCAATGATCAGTGGCAGGCAACGTGGAAACCGGAAAAGACCGGGTTCTACGAATATCGGTTCACAGGCTGGATTGACCATTTTACGACTTGGAAGAAAGGTTTGGTAAAAAAATATGACGCTCATCAGGACATTTCGGTTGAAATACTCATTGGCGCCGAATTGCTTCTCGAAGCATCTCAACTCGCCAACAAAAAGGAAAAGCCTGTATTTACTAAATGGATAAAATCGCTGAAATCAGCCGAAAATCCTGAGATGGCCGTCAACCTGGCAGTTAGCGATGAAGTAGCAAATGCCATCGCACAAATCCGGTACACAGATCGCATTACGGTTTACGACCAAACATATAAATTGGAAGTAGAGCGTAAAAAAGCCGGTTTCAGCAGCTGGTATGAGCTTTTCCCAAGATCAGCTTCCGCATTGCCCGACAGTCACGGCACATTCAATGATGTCGCAAACCTGTTGCCGCTCGTTTCCAAGATGGGCTTTGACACCCTTTATTTTCCGCCGGTCCATCCGATCGGGGAAATGAAAAGAAAGGGCAAAAACAACTCCCTTACGCCGTCGGAATCCGATCCCGGGTCGCCCTGGGCCATTGGTAACCGGCTGGGAGGCCACAAGGCTATCCATCCCGAACTTGGTACGATCGAAGATTTCGAAAAATTGGTGGCCGAGGCTAAAAATATGGGTATTGAGATCGCTATGGACATTGCTTACCAGTGTGCACCAGATCACCCCTATGTGAAAGAACATCCACAATGGTTCAAATGGAGGCCGGACGGAACGGTGCAGTATGCCGAAAATCCACCCAAAAGATATGAAGACATCCTTCCCTTTGATTTCGAAACACAAGACTGGCAAAATCTTTGGGAAGAATTAAAAAGCGTCATTGATTTCTGGATCGGCAAAGGAGTGCGGGTTTTCAGGATCGATAATCCCCACACCAAGGCCTTTGCATTCTGGGAATGGATGATCGGCGAAGTGCGCAAGGTTAATCCTGAGGTTATATTTCTGGCAGAAGCTTTCACCCGTCCCCGCGTTATGGAGCGGTTGGCTAAAATCGGCTTCAATCAATCTTACACGTATTTCACCTGGCGAAACAGCAAATGGGAGATCGAGCAGTATATGCACGAGCTCACCAAAACAGACCAGCAGTATTATTTCCGGCCCAATTTCTGGCCCAATACACCCGATATCCTGCCACATCATCTGGTGGAAGGAGGTGAAAATGCACACATTACGCGCTTCATTCTGGCAGCAACATTGTCTTCCAATTACGGGATGTATGGCCCTGTGTATGAATACGGAGTCAACACCCCGCATCCGGGAAAAGAAGAATATACGGACAATGAAAAGTACGAAATCAAGCATTGGGACTGGAACCGTTACAGCCGCACCCGCGAAATCATTACCCGCGTGAACCGGATCCGCAAGGAAAATCCAGCACTGCAATCTACCTGGAACATTGATTTTACAGAGACCAATAACGATATGGTGATCTGCTACGTAAAGGCGGATGATGCAACCAACAACGCATTGATCATATCGGTAAACCTGGACGTCTTCAACACGCAGGGAGCCCACATTAAGGTTCCGATACACCGGTTTGGGATCCATCCCGACCAGACTTACAGGGTCAGCGACATGCTGAGCGGGGAAAAATATTACTGGCAGGGGGAATACAACTTCATTCAGCTAAACCCATATGAAATGCCTGCGCATATTTTAAAAATAGAAAAACTGAACGGATAAGAAGATGGAATATAAAAACGGAGTGATACACAAAGACTTGCATTGGTATAAAGATGCAATTATATATGAACTGCACATTAAGGCATTTAAGGATGGCAATTGTGACGGGATCGGTGATTTCAAGGGGCTCATGGAGCAGCTTGACTACTTGCAAGACCTGGGCGTAACCGCAATCTGGCTACTGCCTTTCTATCCCTCGCCATTGCGTGACGATGGTTACGATATTTCCGATTACTATTCTATCAATCCTTCATACGGGGATTTGCATGAATTTAAGGCGTTCCTGAAAGAGGCACATAAACGTGGCTTGAAGGTGATTACGGAGCTGGTTATCAACCATACTTCCGACCAGCACCCATGGTTTCAGCGGGCCAGAAAAGCGCCGAAGGGTTCAGCACACCGTAACTTTTACGTGTGGACAGATGACCCCAAGCAATTCAAAGACGCCCGGATCATATTCCAGGATTATGAAAAATCCAACTGGACCTGGGATAGTGAAGCCGAACAATATTACTGGCACCGTTTCTTCCACCATCAGCCCGATTTGAATTATGACAGTCCGCTGGTGCAGGAAGAGATTTTGAAGATCCTTAATTTCTGGTGTAAAATGGGTGTTGACGGGTTCCGTCTGGATGCCGTTCCTTACTTGTTTGAGCGCGATGGTACAAACTGCGAAAACCTTCCTGAAACGCATGAATATCTCAAAAAACTTAGAAAATTTGTCGACGAGCGCTATCCAGGAACATTGCTCCTAGCAGAAGCCAACATGTGGCCCGAAGATTCGGCTGCGTATTTTGGTGATGGTGACGAATGTCAGATGAATTATCATTTCCCGATCATGCCGCGGATGTTTATGTCGCTGCAAATGGAAGACAGATATCCGATCACCGATATTTTTGACCAGACACCAGAAATCCCAGAAAGTTGCCAATGGGGTATTTTCCTGCGTAACCACGATGAGCTGACGCTGGAAATGGTGACGGACGAAGAGCGTGATTACATGTATAAGGTGTATGTGAAAGATCCTAAGGCAAGAATTAACCTCGGGATCCGGCACAGACTGGCGCCATTGATGGAAAATAACAGGAAGAAAATCGAGTTGCTCAACTCATTGCTATTCACATTCCCGGGCACGCCCATTATTTATTATGGTGATGAAATCGGGATGGGTGACAACTTTTATCTGGGTGACCGTGACGGAGTAAGAACGCCAATGCAGTGGAATCCGGATCGGAATGCGGGATTTTCGCAGGCCAATCCACAGCGACTTTATCTCCCGCTCATCCTGGATCCGCAATATCATTACGAGTCTGTGAATGTTGAGTTGCAGGAACGCAATTCGTCCTCATTGCTTTGGTGGATGAAAAGGGCCATTGCCACCCGTAAAAAATATAAGGCGTTCAGCCGCGGCGACATCAAGTTTCTGAATTCTGAAAACTCAAAAGTGCTTGCATTTACAAGGTCTTTTAAAGACGAGACCATGCTTGTGATTGCCAATTTATCGCGCTTCCCGCAGCCCGTTGAGCTGGATTTAGATCAATATAAAGGCTATCAGCCTGTTGAGATTTATAGTAGGAATAAATTCCCGTCGGTTAAGGACAGCACGCCCTACTTCTTTACGCTGGAAGCATATGCCTGCCAATGCTTTGTGATGCAAAAAACGCATCCGGAGATTGATCAGAACGAGGAGCTTCCATTGTTGGAACTGGCCGACTGGAAGGATCTGCTGGAACCTGAGGTTTTGGAAGACCTGGAAAACAACTTCCTGCCGTCCTACCTGATGAAAATGCGCTGGTTTGGAGGAAAAGGAAAAGGTCTTGATACGGTTAAGATCATTTCACATGCATCCATTCCACTGGGCCACAATCCGCCGGGATACATTTTATTGCTGGAAGCATCATATCAAAACGATCTTCCCGAAATGTATCAGCTTCCGGTGGCTTTTGGAAAAGAACCCTTCTCCTATAAAGTGAAGGAAAACTGTCCGCAGGCTGTCATAGCAAGGATAAAAATTGATGGCGAGGAAGAAGGTGTGTTGTTTGACGCCATTTACGGGCTGGAATTACAGCAGGCCCTATTGCTCAATATGGCTGAAAACGAGAAGTTGCATGCCAAAAACAGTGAAATCCATTTCACCGGCAATGCCGAACTGACCCGGCATGTAAAGGAAACGGATAAGATCAAACCGCGCGTGCTTTCCGGCGAACAGAGTAATACTTCCATTACTTATGACGGAAAGTATTTCTTTAAGCTTTACCGCAAAGTGGACCGGGCGATCAATCCCGACATGGAAATCACACATTTCCTTACCCATGAAGCCAAGTTCAAAAATATTCCTGCCTTTGTAGGTGCCGTGGAGTGGAAGCACAAAAAAGACAGCATGGTACTGGGAATGATGCAGGAAATGGTCGTAAGCAGCACCGATGCCTGGGCCAATATGCTGGACAGACTGAACAGTTTCAACGAAAAAATTCTTTCGTCCAGCGAAATCCAGTTACCCACCGAGCTTAGGGGAACATTAGCAGATCCGGTTGGCTATGAAGACATTCCGGACGCGCTGAAAGATCTTCTGGATGTTCCTGTTGCCGAGCAAGTTGCATTACTGGGTGTTAGAACAGCGGAAATGCACTTAGCGCTTGCTTCGGGCAAAAATTCGCCGGATTTTATTCCGGAAGACTTTTCGCTCCATTACCAGCGATCTGTGTATTCTTCGCTCCAATCACTGGTCCGTGTTGCATTTCAAAGCCTGAACCGTAACATGAAAAAACTGAAACCCGAAGTGCGGCAGGAAGCGGAAGCTGTATTGCATATGAAAGAAGAGATTTTGACAGAGCTTAAAAAAGTTTACAGCCGCAAAATCGATACAGCCAAGATCCGGATTCACGGAGATTACCATTTAGGCCAGGTTTTATTCACGGGCAAGGATTTTATCATTCTCGACTTCGAGGGCGAACCGGCCCGCAGTTATAGTGAAAGAAGGTTGAAACGTTCCGCGCTCAGAGATGTAGCCGGGATGTTGCGGTCTTTCCATTATGCTGCCTATGGAAGTCTCTACCTAGATAACCAGATCCGCAAGGAGGACATTGGTAAACTTCTTCCATTTGTGGAACAATGGTATCACTATATGAGTGGATTTTTCATGAAAGCTTATCTGGAAACCATTCATGATAGTCCGATCATTCCGCAGAAAAAAGACGATCTGGAAGTCCTGTTGCAAACATTTTTGTTACAAAAGGCCATTTACGAACTGAATTACGAGGTCAATAACAGGCCTTCGTGGGTGATGGTGCCATTGAGCGGTATAAAATCGATCATGAACAAAACCGAACCCTTGGTAACAGCTTAAAATTTTGATTATGACAGATCAGCGCAGCGATGCATTGCCTATGTTTTCCGGATTCGACATTGATTTGTTCAAGTCCGGAACACATTATCATATTTATAACAAACTCGGCTCGCACATCCTGGAACAGGATGGCGTTAAGGGAACTCATTTTGCCGTCTGGGCGCCAAATGCGCAGCATGTTTCGGTAGTAGGGAACTTCAATGGCTGGAATAGAAATTCGCACCCATTGGAATGCCGGGCAGATCATTCAGGGATTTGGGAGGGCTTCTTGCCGGATATTGGCCGCGGAGAATATTACAAATATTTCATCCGCTCCAATAACGGTTATGAAGTAGAAAAAGGAGACCCGTATGCATTCCATTGGGAGACACCGCCGCATACCGCCAGCGTAGTATGGGACCTGGATTTCCAGTGGACTGACACTCAATGGCTCGAAAACCGCCAAAATACTCCACCGCTCAGCAAGCCAATATCCATCTACGAAATGCACATTGGTTCGTGGAGGCGGGTGCATGAGGAGGAAGGCCGTTTCCTGACATACCGTGAACTGGCAGCAACATTACCGGAATATTGCAATTATATGGGCTTTACGCACGTAGAATTCATGCCGATTATGGAGCATCCTTTTTATGGTTCATGGGGTTATCAGCTGACGGGTTACTTCGCTCCAAGCAGCCGTTTCGGCACGCCGCAGGACTTTATGTTTCTGATCGATGCGCTCCATAATGCTGGAATCGGTGTAATACTTGACTGGGTTCCTTCCCACTTCCCAACTGACGAACACGGACTTGGCTATTTTGATGGCACGCACCTTTACGAGCATGCAGACCCGAAAAAAGGCTTTCATCCGGACTGGAAGAGCTTTATTTTCAACTATGGTCGCAATGAGGTAAAGGCTTTTCTGATTTCCAATGCTATTTACTGGCTGGATAAATTTCACATTGATGCTTTACGGGTGGACGCCGTGGCCTCCATGCTGTATCTGGATTATTCGCGCAATGAAGGTGAATGGATCCCGAACCAATATGGCGGCAGGGAAAATTTGGAAGCATTGGATTTCCTGAGGGAATTCAATAATGCGGTGCATACTAATTTCCCCGACGTTATGACCATTGCAGAAGAATCTACTGCATGGCCCGGAGTGACCAGTCCTACCACGCATGGCGGCCTCGGGTTTGACATGAAATGGATGATGGGCTGGATGCACGACACCTTGTCTTACTTCCAAAGAGATCCCGTTTACCGCTCCCATCACCAGGGACAGCTTGCATTCAGCATTCATTATGCCTTTTCCGAGAAATTCACATTGCCGTTATCCCATGATGAAGTGGTCTATGGTAAAAATTCCATGATCAATAAAATGACCGGGGATCACTGGCAACAGTTTGCAAACCTGCGGCTTTTGTATGGTTATATGTTCGGCCATCCCGGTGCTAAGCTGCTTTTCATGGGCGCAGAATTTGCCCAACGGCATGAGTGGCGGCACGATTTTAGTCTGGATTGGGACGAAAATCTCAACCCCGCGCACAACGGGATCCAGACATTGCTCAAAGACCTGAACGCATTTTATCAGTCCCAGCCTGCGCTTTACGAAAAGAATTTTTCGCCGGAAGGCTTCGAATGGATTGATCATCAGGATAGCCTAAACAGTGTAATGAGCTGGATACGCAAAGGAAAAAATGGGGAGGATGATCTGATCTTTATCGGAAACTTTACACCGGTCGTCAGGAGCAATTACCGGATAGGTGTTTCAAAACCAGGATATTATCAGGAGATCTTTAATACAGACAATTTGAAATATGGCGGTTCTGACTTGCTTCATCCCGATGAGCAGGAAAGTTATCCCATTCCAAAACACGGCAGGATCCATTCGATTCCGCTTGTTTTACCGCCTTTGGCCATTGTGGTGTTGAAATATGTGCGGGGATTCGATTGGCTTTAATTCAATTTCATCAATAAACCTTTAAAATTATGTCAACTAATGGAAAATATGCGCTGATAACCGGCGCAACAAGTGGCATAGGCTACGAGCTCGCCTTGCTGTTTGCAAAAGATCAGTACAATCTGGTAATCGTTTCCCGTGACGAACAACAACTGGAAGTAAGGGCCCAGGAGTTCAGGCAGCATGGCGTGGAAGTGGTTACAATTGCGAAAGACTTTTTCAACAGAGAAGAAACATTGTCTGTTTATGACGAAGTAAAAAGCAAGGGAATTACCATTGATGTACTTGTAAACGATGCAGGACAGGGTGTTTATGGTTTGTTTCAAGACAATGAGCTGGATCGTGAGCTGGACATTATCGAGCTGAATATTTCAGCAGTTGTAATCCTTACCAAGCTTTTCCTAAAAGATATGGTTGCGGCCAACTCGGGAAAGATATTAAACCTGGCTTCGATTGCCAGTAAACTTCCCGGGCCATGGCAGGCTGTATATCACGGCACAAAAGCGTTTGTTTTCTCATTCAGCGAGGCACTTCGCGAAGAGCTGAAAGAAACAGAAATTACGGTAACAGCGTTACTACCGGGCGTTACCGACACGGATTTCTTTAATAAGGCCGACATGAACAGCAGTAAAGCGGTGCAGGACGAAGATGCGAAAGCCGATCCTGCTGGTGTTGCAAAAGACGGTTATGAAGCGTTGATGGCCGGAAAGGACAAAGTAATTTCCGGATTAAAAAACAAGGTTCAGATCGGCATGAGCAACATTACGCCCGATAGTATGGTCGCGCATAATATGAACGAAATGCAGAAACCCGTAGACGCCAAATAAGCTGATCGCTTTCTGAAACACAAGCCCTGTCATCCAAGCGATGGCAGGGCTTTTTGTGTCCAGCCTTTAAATAAATGTTATCAGCCTTTAAATGGTTGAGCTCATGGCTTCTCTATTTTTTCTCTTAATTATACTTCCAGAAACTAAAACGGATCAACAGGCTGCATTAACCTTTCCTTTCTCTCAGGAGTTCAGCCAGTAAGGACAATTTCTTTTCGACAAACCATAGCTCAAACGTTCAGCATTAATGTCTGCATGATGACCCCCTTCCCTCTCCATATCTGGCTAGCTGCCGGGCAATTTTTTAACTTACTACATCATCCTTTACAACATTGAAAACGTTATGATAAATGCGCTGATTATTGATGACGAAATAAAAGCCCGTCTTATCCTTGCCCATTATCTTGAAACTGCAATTACCGAACAGATCGACATTAAACACGCAGAATCTGTAAACGAGGCATTGGAAATCATGAAAAGTTACGAACCCGGGATCGTGTTTCTGGATGTTGAAATGCCCTACCGAAACGGTTTCGATTTTTTGATGGAAAGAAAAAATCCTGATTACGATATCGTTTTCACCACTGCATACAACCAATATGCGATCCAGGCGATCCGGTTCAGCGCGCTGGACTATTTGTTGAAACCGGTTGATCCGGGTGAGCTGCAATTTGCCATCGACCGGCATCTGGAAAAAGTAAGGGAAAAGATCCAGGCACCCAAGCAGGAACTGTTTGATAATCTGGTGGAAAACATCCAGAAAAAAGAAATTAAGGATTTCAGACTGGCGGTTCCTTCCAGCGAAGGCGTTTTCTTTTTTACCCTGGATGAAATCCTGCGACTCGAAGCCGACAAAAACTACACATCCATACATCTGGTGGGCAAAAGGCCATTTGTTTCCAGCAAAACATTGAAGCATTTTGATGAAATGCTGGGTGATTTCAATTTCATTCGCACACATAAATCGCACCTGGTCAATTCCCGCTATATCAAGCAGGTTGCTCATAACAATCAATATGTGCTGCTTGCGGACGGGTCACAGGTGGAAGTTTCGCGTAGGAAGAAGGAGGAAGTGCAACAGCAGCTCAATCTGCGCCAGAAAACTATTTAACCAAATGATTGAACAGTTTACTTAAACTCAGGTCCGGGTCCTGGCAAAAACCGGGATGCACTTTTGAAGACTGGACCACCGTGCTACGTGTGGCAGTGAGCCAGCGAAAGCGGGAAGCGGGCGGCAATGCAGCAATGGTGCCGCCTTCTTTTTTGCCCACACAAATCAGTTTCAGTGCATTCAGATAAGCGCCTACTTCATCCAGATCGAGACCATCCGAAAGCGCGCGTAGTTTGGGCGCATTCAGCTCGAAAACACATTCCAAAAAACGCTTGGATGGGCAAAACAAAATAACACCGACATTAACAAATTCTTCGCGCTCGACCCTGGGTACGACGCGGATGACGGCGTACTCAAATAAGTGCTGCTCTTGCATCATTCGCTCCTTTAACAAATACATCCGACACGGAGAGCCGCGACGCTAAAAATTTCACATATGCCTGCCGGTGCGCTTCGGCGGACTCAAAAGGTGCATCTCGCAAAAGCCAGTCATCCGGAATCAATGATACGATCGCTTCGATTTGCTCCAATCCCAAAATAGCCCTGAATTCTTGATCAATGACCTCAATATCAGAGGCATAGCGAAGCAAAACGTGGTCTTTTACCTGCGCAAACGGCCGTTTTGCCTGTTCTTCCCAATTGTCCCAGGAATGATGAAAATACAATGCAGCACCGTGGTCGATCAGCCATAACTCCTTATGCCACATAAGCATATTGGTGTTACGGGCCGTGCGGTCAACGTTGGTAATGAGGCTATCGAGCCAAACGATGGCGGACGCAAGCCTGGCATCAACGGCGGTAACGACGGGATCAAAAGTGATGGCGCCGGACAAATAGTGAATGGCCAGATTAAGGCCTGTACTGGCCCTGAGCAGATCCTGGATTTCTTCGTCAGGTTCTGTTCTTCCAAATGCTTCATTCAGATTGGCAAAAACAATTTCAGGCACTTTCAAACCCAGCAGGCGGGCAATTTCCCCGCCTATCAGCTCTGCAATCAGTGCTTTTGTGCCCTGACCCGCGCCGCGGAATTTCAGGACATACAAAAATTCGTCGTCCGCCTCGGCAATAGCCGGGAGCGATCCGCCTTCCCGCAAAGGGGTGACATATCGGATAACGTTTACAGTTCTGAGTTGCGGCTGATGACCATTCATGGCTTACGCTGATGATTCAAAGCCGTCAATATAGGGATTTTTCAGAAAACAAGTTCCATGCCCGGCTTCACCTGCGCGCCCGTGTAAGCGACCCTGTGAACCTGGTTTCCGGCTATGTCTTTGAGGATGATGGTGCCGCCTGTGTTTGCCAGGATGATTTTATTTGTTTTTAAATCGATGCTCATGCTCGAAACCGGTGGAATGGATCCCGTCAGGATCTGCGCGCGGTTATTTTTATCAACCAACGCCCAGCCTTCAATGGAAACAGGCACATTACTCTGATTTTCCAGCGTTACTTTCTCTTTATTATGATCATTACCGGCGGGATTAACAACTGCGGAGCGGATTTTTACAGCGGGAACAACAGGATCAGCTCCTCCCAAACGCATAGTAAGCGCCTTTTTAACTGCTTCAAATGCATCAACCCTGCCAAAACCAAACCATGGGCTCCAAGTGCCATCGGCATGTCCCGCGTTTTGAAAATCGGAAGCAAAAACGGGTGAAATATCCCAGGAAGTGTCATTATCGAAGTTTGCAGGCGGCGTTCTCGGATATGGTGTTTCGTTCAGATCTTTGGAGGCCGTGCTTTGTAAAACAGATATCACTTCAAGCGCATTCAGGTCCGGGTTAGCTGAAATAACCAGGCCGGCAATGCCGGCAGTCAACGGCGTTGCGCTGGATGTGCCCCCGAAATCCTCTGTAACAGCTGTTATACTGTCGCCCGTAGTGGTTACCACGCCTTTTCCTTCAACGGCCAGCCTGTAATAGGTGTGCACATTGTTGGTGGGGGCTGTGAGTGAAATACCGGGCCCGTAGTTGGAATAATGGCTTCGCTGCGCTGTGCTCGCTAATGCCGCAATGTGCATCACACCCGGAATGTCGACCAGATTATGCGAGAAAACCTTACTTTTTTGAACACCAACCCAAACCAGTGAACCGCCCTGAACGCGCACGCCGTGATCAAATGGAATGTCTTGTGTTCCCGAATGCTCAATAGGACAATTTTCGTTGCCCGAAGCCCATAAGAACACGATGCCTTTCCCGCGCCTGCCGCCAGTTAATGCGAGCGATTTGATCCGGTTTACAACCTGCTGGCTAAAATTCATTTCGGGAGAACTTCCCCATGAATTGGAAAAAACATCGACCTTATCTGAAATGTATTGCAGTGTGAGCATCATTTTATTGTCATCGATAAACAGCCCGCCGCCATCGGACGACTCCCATTTGATCGGTAAAAGTTTGCATCCGGGTGCGGCGCCTACGGTTAATGTGCCATCCACTTCGCCTGCAATCACACCTGCACAGGAAGTCCCGTGATTATTTCCAGGCGCATACATTCCGTTCGGATCAGCGCCGATGTCTGTTTTTTTGACCAAAATATCATTGACAAAGTATCCCCAGCCTGCAAATTTCCCCAAAGAATTGAAATCATCATGATCCAGCTTGCAACCATCATCGGCAAGGCCGATAACCACATCAGCGCTGCCGAAATTATCAAGCAACTGCCAGGCCTCCTCGCAGCGACTCGAACAACGCGGATCGAAATCGTCAGCAGCCGGCGTGTGTTTATGTAAATGCCATTGCAGGTCGAAAGATGTATCGGCGGGCAATGTCAGATATTTCGTAACACGCTGGATCAGGTCATGTTCGGCAATCTGCACGGAAGGTTCTTCTTCATTGATCTTCACGATCATTTTCACCGGGTTCATGCCCGACTGATTGGTCAGCTGAAACAGGAAATCGACATCGCTATACTGATTTTTGATCACCAGGGCATATTTCGCAATGAATGCAGACAAATGCTCCGGCGTTGGCTTGTCTTTGAATGTAACCATAATACGGTCCGTGATCAGAAACTCCTGATTGGTGTCCTGTAACTGGTAAGCGTGGTGCGTTGGCGCTAGTTCGCGGCTTTCAACCATGAGTTCATCCAGCCTTTCGGGCGACACTGTGGCGCGGAAAGCGGAGGGAGAAACCTTCTCGATCTTGTCAATTCCCAGATTAGCAATGTTATCGGCAGAAGTGCGGGCTACAAACTGATCGTCTTTTTTGTACAGGGCAACTTTTTTTCCGTTGCGATAAGTGTACAATGCATTATCATTAGGCATGGCTGTGTTTGTTTAAGAAGTGAAGTGTCACATTACAAACATCAATGTAATAATTATGCGGCTTAACTCCTCAAAAAGGAGCGATTAACCAGCATTTGATCAGGCTGAAATTCAGCTCACCAGCGTCGCTTACCGTGTAATTGTAAGCGCAGGCCTTACAGTCACCGTTGATGCAGGATTTGGCAATAGCAACGTTTGTTTCCGTTTGCCACAATGTCCGCACCGTCAATCCACCCTCCGTCGTTATATCACATTCATGCATTTTCGCACTCGATGGGGAGAGCCGGCGTGCTTTTTCGACCTTATCTGAAACACCCCTGTCGTTTAATAAATAATGTTCTGTCAGTCGTTTTGCGAAAGATTCGACGTCGTTTTCCCAGCCTTCATCGGTCGCCTTTACCTGTGTTGGAGCGGGAATCCGTTGCGCGAGATTGGTCTCCATCCGGATCTGCATGTTTTGGGGTACATTAGATAATGCATCCGTTGCTTCCAATTCTTGTGCGGAATTGCTTTTTCCGGATGCGGATATGCGGTTTGTTTTCATTGAGATCAAATGAAGTTATGGCTGTCAGCTCAATGTGCTCCTGCTGCACAAGAAAAATCTCCCACGGCCTGCCCGTCCACTCTCCTTGCAAATCCTTCCAGGCAAGTTGCGTTGGCAGATTTGGTTTGGTTACCATGGTCCATATCAAACCAAATGTGAAAAACTTCGTGCAGGATCGTTCCTGCGCGCTCGTTCGGCGAATCCCAAAAGTTCTGGCATAACACCACAAGCCTGTTACCGGGACACGCAAAAGCAAAAGTGTCACCGTCACAAGATGTGGCTGCACATCCAACCAGGTTGACATTGTTTCCGCCACGGCACATATAACGCAGATAACCACTTTCCAAAGTCGTTCTGACGCGGGCAATGCGCGTTATAGCGACCTGAATCTGCCTGCGATTTCCCGCATTATCCAGGTCCAGGCCAAGCTCTTCCCGTAAAATCAAATTGAGTGCCGGATCCGCCGGATTGCCTGCAATGGCATCATTTAAAGCGTTTTGCAATGTATCTTCCGCATTTTGTAAAATGCGAATTGCCTCGGCATCTGCATCAGCAATTGCCTGAACAACTTCGGCGCCCGTCAGGTTTGGACTAATAAGCCCGGTTGCGCGACAGGTCACATTCCTATCATTAACCAGCCTGCGAACCGAACCGCTCTGCTGCATCGTATGAGTAAGCTCATGAGCCAAAAGCCGTTTTCCCGAGTCGCTTTCCGGCGTAAATTTACCTTCATTAAAAAACACATCATTACCAACCGTAAATGCCTGTGCATTCAATTGGCGGCTCAGCTGCACAGCATTCGCGTCCGTGTGAATTTTTACGCTGGAAAAATCATTGCCAAACCGGCTTTCCATAAAACTTTTGGTTTCGCCGGTTAATGTGCTTCCGCCTCCCCGAGCCGCATTGATCTGGCTGCTAACCCTTTCGGGCACTTCAAATCCGCCTTCGTCGCCTTTCATTTGTATCAATGTCGACATCGGTTTGCGATGCGCCTGCTCTTCTTCTTTTTCACAATGCGCACATTTGCGCTGGACCATAACCGGCTCCTGCATGCGCATAACACGTTCGGCCATAGCGTCGGCTTCGTGTTCCATAGGGTCGTTTACAGCACCCACGGTCATACTTTTGGGACTTATTTCTGATGCTTTCATATCACACGGCTTAAATTGTCTTGCCTTCCTTCAAATATTCTTTGCGGATTCCCTGAATAATGTCGCTCTGACTGATAACATTGCCTCCCCTGCTCAATGCGAGCAGCGAAGCATATTGAACTACATTTACAATTGAGCCGCCCGAGAGTTCATACTGCCGTGCGATCTGCTCAAAGTTGACGTCTTCGGCAAACTGGGCTTTTGCGCTGAACGAGCTCTGCCAAAGTCGCTGCCTCTCCTTACTTTGCGGCTTGGGAAAATGTACCACAACCTGCAAGCGACGCATAAATGCCTCCTCGATATTATAGCGCATATTGGTTCCCAGAATCACCAGACTCGGGTAATCTTCGAGCCTTTGCAGCAGATAAGCGATTTCCTGGTTGGCATATTTGTCATGTGAATCCGAGATTGTCGTCCTTTTGCCAAACAATGCATCCGCCTCGTCAAAAAACAGTATCCAGTTTTTGTTTTCGGCTCTTTTGAAGACTTTTTCAAGATTCTTTTCGGTCTCGCCAATGTATTTGGAAATCACCATGGAAAGGTCAACGCGGTAAACGTCTCGTTTGAAAAGCTTTCCCAACAGGCTGGCTGTCAGCGTTTTTCCTGTCCCTGGCGGGCCGTAGAAGAGTGCTTTGTAGCCCGGTTTCAACTTTTTGGCCATCCCCCAATCGTTCATCAGCGTTTCGCGATGCTGTAACCAGATCCTGATCTCATCCAGCTGTTTTGCGGTCACCTCTTCGAGTACGAGATCTTCCCATTCCATTTGCGTTTGCAGCCGTTTGGCGGGAAAATCCATGCTGAACTGTGGCGTTCGTTGCTTGCCGGTGGTGAAAAAATCGGTGTATTCGTCGGTCAGGCAAATCTGGCCGGATGTATATGGCTCGTTGCCGGGCTGTGTGTGGATATATAATATGTTGTGTAAAAAGAAAAAATGATCGGGCTCGAAAATATGCGCAAGCCGGAAACGCCTTTCCAGATCGTTGCCAGCGGCAATGTACAATGCTGTTTCAATGGTCGGCAAAAATCCGCCGAACTGCTGTCCCTTAATCCCGCCAAATTCCGAAAAGCCACGGTTATTGATTTTATTGGGCGCAAAAAATATGTCCAGAAGCTGAGGCTGAATGTGCGGGATCAATGCCAGCATTAGCACGAGCCTTTCTTCGGTGGACATACTATAATGGCGAACGAGTTCTGCATAGGTGGCAACGCTTTGCGTCAGGTCGGGTGGCGTCGCCGAACTGGTCGTAAGCAGCTTGATGTCACCATATTGAGCTGCTTCCTGCTCGTCTGAAAACAATTTACCGAGCCAGCCTTTGTCCCGCGGCGGCTCCTGTTTTGAGTCCTTTTCTGATGGCGCAGGCGGATTCGGGAAAGTGACCGACAGCCGTTCATTAGCAACAGCTACAAACCATTGCAACTCAGTTCTGAGACATTGCGCATTCACAGCTTCAAGCGGCTCCATTTCCATATGCTTCGCGTTGTTCACCATTCTGTTTCGATCATTTTGGGATTCCATGAAAATCTGAGCACCCGAAAGCCCCACGGCGGCGGCTTATGATCGAACAGCACGTCGTAAGATTTTCGCTCGACCCGTAACAGCCATGAGCTGCCCATATCCTGCAAGATTCCGTCCCGCTCAAAGAAGCCCTCCCGGAGCCCTGAAACAGATTTTAGCACATTCCAATGCCCTATGACCGCATTCAGCAGCTCATCCGCTTCCTGTAATTCGGGTAATGTCAGCGCGCAGTCCAGCGGCACAGGCTCGTGTATGGGAACGCCGCAAAGTAATTTTTCAAGAATCAGTTCGTACTCCGGAACCACGGATTTCCCCCTTCCTATGTATCCCAAAAGTGCCACGGCCCGCAAAGCCGCTTGTTCATCTCTAAATGTTCCGCCCTCATCGGCCAACAAGTTTAGCTGCCTGAAAAGCTGCGGTAAAAAAGGAGCGATAAGCACAATTCCGGCATGCCTGATCACATATTTAGTCTGCTCTTCTGAAAGCTCTTCTTTATCTTGCGATGCACTTTCAACTTGTAAAATGGCATCGGTAAGAGCATTCATTTCTAATGAAGATCCTGAAAACTGCCTCCATTCGTTTTGTTTAGCGAACGGTAAAAATCGCTCAGAAACTGCTTGCAGGCTAGACCCAGCGTTAAGATTTTCCACTTTGTTCAAATGTGCAAAAAAAGCTAAAACCCTGAACATGTCAGTTTCGCTTTCGGCAAGCGCCTTGCCCTTATTTTGCCAAAATTCAATCCGCTTTTCAATTTCTCCCTCATGTCCATCCATTCCGAAAAGGCTTCGCAAAATGTTGATAATAATTTGATTATCAAATTGATATAACAATCTTAACAGCGAATCTTTACCCTTGAAAGCATTAAGCAACACATCTCTCATTTCCTCAGGCTTTTCCACTGATGTTGTGTATATAATGCGGTTAAAATCAATGTCTTTGTAGGATTGTGACCACCAGGGAAGCGCGCCGGTCTTTAAAAAACTAACCAGCAAGTCTTGATCTGTTGCACTATTATTACTAATTAAATGGGAAATACTTTTGGAATGTATTATTTTTTGAAGACGATCGGAAAACAATTTCTCAATGCGTTCAGGAAAGTCATCGTCAAAATTTTCTGCTTCCAATGTTTCCAGATCAAGCTCTAACTTGTCAATCCGGATCATCGCATTGACTGGACTCACTTTATCAAATGCTTTTTCCAAATGCAACATCACCCATTGCTGCCAGTAATGATTTAAAGCGTCACGCAGTCGAAATGCAGTGCTTTCGTCCGACGTTTCAATTTCAATTTGCAGGCTATTGATGACGTGCGTTTGAGACATGGCTTAATAGAAATAGCGGTTTCCATTGTTATCCTCCGACATTTCGGAGCATTCGTGATCGGGCTCGCAAGAGCCACATTCAACCAGATTGTTCAGCTCATACACGAGCGCATTCACCGGTCCATATTCCGGGTAAGGGTTATTAAGAAGCTCTTCCAGCCAGGCCTGATATTTGTCTTCAAAAGATTTCATCTGACTGATGCCCACCCACTTGATACGCGGCGCAATGTGCGCGGGAAGCTCTGTCCGGATGGTTTTTTCCACAAAGTTGCGGTAACTTTTATCGCGGAAGCGTCTCACCCAGCAAGGCAAAACGATCGTCACCCGGAACGAGTAAGGGTCTTCGTTGTGGTCGCAAGGATCTTCCTGGCAGTACAGATCGAGCTGATAACCCAGGTATCTTACCATCGCTTCAATTTCTGTCCGGGCCTCATGAATGGTTCCGTAGTAAATGCTTCTTGCCAGGACCTGGTCGTTTTCAGGATTTTTGATCTCGAAGTAATACTTAATATCCTCCCGTTTAGAACCATCCGCAATGTCGTCGGTGTAGCGCTGAATTTGATAATTGCTTATTTCTGAGCCAAATTCGCGCAAATCGGCCAGCCTGTCCTGTAACTGTTCGTAGTGCCGGAAAGAAAGCAAATCTGGGATTTTGGGCTTATTATCCAGGGCAATGGTTTTAAAAAGAATGCTGCGGTTTGCCGGTAACTTTACCTCAATTGTGACCGGTTTTCCTTTGCTGTTGTGCGATTGGATCGTTTTTTTGATCTCATTCACCCGGATTAGCTCCATCACCCAGGCCTCGTCATTGTAACATTTATCTGCCGGTAAGCGGCTGATCTTGATTTTATAATCGTGCGAATCTGTGTTTTGTCCCAAACCTTTTCCCAGATCGCATGCATCCAGACAAATGTCCAGCGTATTGACTTTGATTGCGGGCGGCACTTTGTAATCTTTCAGGTTATAATCTGCATATTCGAGCACTGTATCGAGCTTCGGACGCAGCAGCAAATGTTCCACCAGGTGCATGCCTTCATTATCATTGATTTTCCGAACCACAGCCATGATCAGCTCAATGTGCTTTCTCGCACTTTCATCGTTGCCAAATTCGTTGCTGACAGCCACTATGTCGCCATCTTTATCGCGCAGTTCTACACGGAATGAACCGCTTTGCTGATTTTTGGTTTTGCTCCGCGAAACCGATTTGACTTTTCCGTTGATATAAAAATTAACTCTCGACTCGGCCAGGCCAAGCAGCAAATTTACCGTTTCGTCGATGCAGCAATTGTCCTTAAAAATTGGCCTGGAAGATAATATCACCTGGTTATCCGCATTTGTATTCACCAGTTGAATGTAAACTTTGTCTTTCTTTTCGCCCGCTTTCGCTGGTTTTTCTTCCACAATGTCGATTACCACAATGGCATTTACGGCCAGGCTGTGCCGCGTAATGTTGGAAAAGCCCAGCAGCCTGCCGATCCGGCGCTCGGCACCGGAAATATTTTCTGTGTCCCAAACCTGATCGGGCAATGTATAGTTGAGACCTTCGCCACGGTCTTTACTAACGCGGACGTAATCCTGCAAAAGCCGGATCTTATCGCCAATGAGTTTTGTGCCAGTCTTGTCCTTCCAAACATATCTGGTCAGCGCTTCATATTCTGTAAGATCCTCGCCAAAGCGCGCCAACATATGGTCCAGAAATGCGTTGCGTCTTTTCAGGAACATGTGCTCAGGCTCCAATATATCTTGCAGGATTTTTCCAAATTCTTCAAAAAAGTGCTCAGTCGACTCATTCAGCATCGGATCGTGATCGATAATGAGTTCTTTGAGATTATTGATTTCAAAAAGCAGGTGCGCATAGTAAGTTTGGTCTACCTTTTCATCAAAGGAAAAGATATCGCGTAAATGATTGAGCTGCGCATGGTAATTGGCCAGAATTTGCTCAAAAAACAGCAGGTAACATTTCAGCTGGTAGGCCTGTGTATCGCGTTTGCTGACCGGCGTCTCAGGAAGCTCTTCATACTCGCCCACGCCGTAGCATTGCGGGAGGGAATATTGAACCGGATAATAGTTTTCCAATTCCATATATTCACCCACTGGCACAGGGAAGTCTTTTTGGTGGCCGCGCAGCTTGTAATCTTGGTCTTGCGTTTTAAGATCTTCAAAACGCCTTACCGCCCGATTTTTAGCGGGATCTTCGTTTACAAAATCGTAAGTAAAAACCTCGCGCTGTTTTAAAAATATAAATTTGGAATTCTTCAACTTCAAACGGGCGACTCTGCGCTGGCGACGCAGTTCTCTGATCCAGTCATTGAAATAAACGCTGGCATCGTCCAGGTCATTTAGCGGATTTCCTGCCGCATCGAAAGGAATGTACAAATTGGTAACAGCCACAACGCCTTCGACATCACATATCGCATTGATCAGGTCGGAAAGGCGGAAGTCACGAAAAAGATCCGATCCTTCCAGTTCTTGGGTGTCAATAAAGCCATGTTTTAAAGCGGGTCCCTCGAATATTTCCTCAACGGTGTAATGCTGCCCATTCTCCGGATTGATCTTTTCCATCATTTGATCAATGGTATAAAAGCGCACGGACGGTGTGAAGTAACGGTAAATTTCAAAACAGATCCTGGCGAAAACCTCTTCGGGATTGGCATTTTCTTTCAGTACAAAAAGGCCCATGACGGAAAAATCGTCGTAAACAACCGAATTCACTGAGATGAAATCCTCGCATAAATTCCTGTGCGTATGCAACCGCTGCACCACCTTTTCGCGGATCTGGTCACGCTGCTTTTCCTCGATTACATCTTCTTCATATTCAACCATGACATTGAGAAGGCCTTCCAATTCAAGTATCTTGGACTGGGTTGTGTAAGTGATTGCTTCCTGATAGCTGATAACCAGCTTTTGCAGCCTTGCGACTTGCCGGCGCAACTTGTCCTTGTCTTTTTTGCTGTCCGGAGCATTGATCTGATCGTTTAGTTCGGCAATTTCTTTATTCTTCTGCGCGATCATTTTATCGATCTCTTCCCTTCGCTTTTCGGCTTTGGCAAGCTCCAACGCCAGCCTTCCCAGGCACGGCTCCTTCTCTTCGCAACCGCAATCGCCTTTGCCTTCTTCATTAACGTAACTGTAATCCACAAACAGCGGGACCTCATAATCTTTACTCATTTCAACCCACGCATTGCGGACGCCTTCTATGTCAATGATAAGTTTTCGGTAATCGGTGATTGTCAGCGGACTGCTGTGCAGGATCTGGCGGGCTGTGTAAAAGATCTTTTTGAATGTGTCCGGGCCCAGATGCTCGGGAGTCAGCAAGTCCTTCATGTCGAACCCGGTGCGGTAAGACAAGTCGGTTATAGCGTAGCAAACTGCTTCCAGGATTGTGATGCCGGGATCGGAGACGTTATATTCCGTCCAGTTTGCGCTGCCCAGTTTTTCTATGTGATGGATGCCTTCTTTTCGCAATCCGTCAAAATCCTCAGCCGGGAGCAGTGGATTTGCCTTGTTCAATATCAGTTCGGCTGTATTCATGAGGTTTGGGAATTAAAAGTCAACCCTTCTGTTGGTAAGTTTATTTTTTTCGCAAGGATCCAGCGCTGGTTCCGCTTCGTAGAGCATGATAATGTGCTGCTGCGCCGATACGAGTAATGCACGCTCGTTGGTGGGTTCAGCCAATGTGGTCATTTTGAAAACAGGCAGATATTTCATCAGGTCAGCAACCGTTTTCAAGCCCATATTCTTGACCAGGTTGATATACCATTCAACCACTTTAAGCACCAACTGCTGCTCGTACTTGTTGGTAGCAGTCTGCAAAGCCACATCCTGGCTTATCTCAAACCAGCTTAGCACATTGCGGATCACCCATTCGACCATCGTCTCCGATTCGTCGCGGATAAAATCCCACAATGCACCCGAATCGCTGGTCAGAAAACCGGCGGGGTGGTTTTGCGCGTTGATCACTTTGGCAACGGCAATAGGATCTGCCTTGTCGTCGGTTGGATCAAGCTTCTTTTGTTCGGTGATCATTTCATCTGCTATCGCTTTGGCGCGTTTGGCCGTTTCCTTAATTTCATCTTTCAATGACTCCGTGCCGCAACAGTCGCATTTGACCTGATACATCATGAAATCCGTGATAAAATCCACATAGGGTCTTTCCTCAATGAAATTAATGACGGACGATGCATAGATCTGTGAGCCAAAAACAACATCGGCGCTGGCGTCAAAAGCCCAGGGCGTCAGAAATTCGCGCAGCTCTTCATTAAGTTTGGTCAGAAAAAAACCTTTGTCCAGGCCGTTGTAAAACTGCACGCGGAATGCGGTCAGAATTTCTTCATACACGGGGTTACGCGCATGAATTTTCACAAAAGGCGATGTGCGCTTTTTTAATAATATTTCTATCTCCCGCAGCACGCGATAGCTTGTGCGGGGTTGTAAAATGTTGATCGCATTCCTGTTCTTGAGGTCTTCAATCGGGACAATAAGCACGTGGCCGGGAGCAACCTGTGGCCCGCAGCAAATCACAGGTTTTGGCACCTGCTGCGGATCTCTCGGGCTGCATTCATCGTCAGGCTCTGCATTAAAATCCCGGCAAAGGCAGTTGGGGTCCGTGTGTGTAATGCATTTAACTTTAAATACCGAAGGGAAGTATTCAAGAACCAGCTTTTCGTAATCCGAAGTGGTTATAGCGCGGTTTTTATGCCGCAACCGCTCGCTGACCCGCATGTAAAATTCCTTGCCTATTTCAGCCGGAACACCATTATAAGAGGCGAACGGCTGCTCAATGGTCTTGATTTCTTCAGGCTTGTCGAGCAGGGTGGTAATGCGCTTGGCAGGCAGGGCGGCGTCATAATGTTCCGGTGCATTGCCCTGGTCCCTGAACCGTGCAGGAACAGCCTGGGCAACGATTTTTACCAGATAAGGCAGTCTGTGGCTGTCCGAATCCACACTGGCCGCTATCCAGTGCAGGCCGGTTGTCATAATCGTGTTCTGTGCGGTGGCGTCTTCGGGAATGTCAAAAAGGACGATGCCCGTAGTTTGAAGCCCGTATGTTGTGTCCAGAATTACGTTTGTAACAGGCAGCACTTTCCATTGATTTTCGGACAAATAGGACCAATTTATCCGCGGCGGGTCACGGTCATCGTCCATAGCCGTGCCTTCTGCAACCTGGAAAAGCAATGAAAGATTCTGCGGCACGACAAGGCCTTCCAGACCGATGTATAAGCTGGCTTCCTGCCTCACCGCGCCGGTGTATTGATTTGGTTTTGAAACAGATACAGCATCCAGCGAAAATTCCCCGTTTTTGGTGTTGCTGAGAGTGTTGCGCCTGGACAATGTTGCCGTGTTGTCAAAGTTGATTTCCGCCGCTTCGGTCCAATCCTGCTCACTTAATTTATCCACTTTCACACCGGCCAGGCTGATTGTCTGCATGCCATATTTAAAGTCCGGAAAAGCGCGATTGGCGGCCCAAACTTTGCCATCACCTACATTGTTGCGCAGTGAAACATTGACTTTGGATGCCTCTTTTCTTATTGAAATATCCTGCTGGTCCAAAGCGGATTCAACCACACCAAAAGGATAAACGTGAAAAAATTGGTCGAGGGAATCTTCCAGCCTCGTGAGGGTGGAAACATAATTGAGCGAAATTGCATTGACCTTTGACTCATTCCCCAGCTGCATCAGCTGAACAGGATCGGTTTTAATCGGATCGTCAAAAACCATTTTGATAAAACCTGTGCTGAGGCTTTCACTGAATGCATCGAACTTCACAATCTGGCGTTGTGCAGGCTGCTCAAATGTGCGCAGCCCCTCATCATTTTTAACATTTACCCAGCTTTTATTAACGCGGGCCTCATAGCGGATTTTATCAAAAGGACCGCCCCCAATCTGCCAGTCGGGCACGATATCAAAATCCAGGATCCGCTTGTTAAACATCTCCTCGTTGCCAATATAAAGCGGCGAGCCGGGCGTAGGAAGCGGTGTGAAAGGATAAAACGGCGAATCCGCGGGCTGAACGCCCTGCTCGTTTTGGATAATCACATTTTTCAGGCCTTTGACATCTATGAGCAGTTCGAAATTGTTGGTCATGGTATTTACCGCATTTACCACAGCTTCCGTGACACCAAAATCCAAGGCAGCATTCTCCCAGTCCTCGCTGGCAATAGACAGCACATCTTGTTTTAGTAATATCTGTAAAACCGGCTGATTGGTAGGGAATGTTGCTTCCGTGTGGATTTTTGGATCGTAACCGATGATTGCGTCCTCCTTATTAGGAATATAGATCCAAATCGCATCAGGGTCCTGCGTATCCATGTGATAAGTTGGCTCAGGAGGGAAAAAGCGCGCTGCAAAAAAAGTAAAACCGTTATTTGGGTCGGCAATCGCTGGTGTGTCAATGTCCATCCATTTTTTTGCCGCGCTTAGCCTGATCGTGAAATCTTCGCTTTTGGTCAAAATCTTGGATAAACCCTTCATTTTCAGCCTCATCTTTCGATTTCCTCCTTCCATACGCAGCTGGGGCGACGCAATGGCAAAACCGATTCTGGCATAGTTACTTCCGCGATGGCGGATTATCTGCCCGCAGCTATTCTGGTGTTTGAGAGAATCTGAGCTATAGGGATTCCACCAGCCATTTTCCTCGACAGTTTGTTTGCCTTCCCCGTCTTTTGAATTGGCAACGGATCGCGCGTAAAATCCGCGGATCAAACCCTGCGGACATTGATCAATAAATACATTTTTGACCTCCTTAACTTTGGCCTTGTTAATGACCATATCGCGGTCCGTAACATAAATCTGATCAATGCCAAAACTGTCTTTACCAGCGGATAAAGGCGTTCCCTTCGGCAAATGACAGACAGATGCATCTTTGGCAAGCTCGAAAATCACATTGACCTGATCGGGCTGTGCGGCTTTTTCTTTGATATGCAGGACATCCTTGTAATAAAAATTCAAGTGCCTCTCTGTCAATCCGTTCAATTGCTGTTGCGCAATTCTGAACAATTCCAAAAAAGCGATAAATAGCGCAATGTGGGGCTGGTGTTTTGGATATTTTTCAATAGAAATGCTCAGGTAAGCTTCGGCTTTTGTGACGATATCGGTCAAAACATGCAAAGCCGCATTGAAAATCGTATCCACTTGCAGCGAAGCGTGAAAAAGCTTGTCTTCGGTGGTAACGCCATCATACAAACTTCCCACAAACGGAATAACCACGTCCAGATCCCAGGTGTCCTCATTGACCGGCTCAAAATCAATGCCTAATTCCTCACTATTAATCAGAACGGCGGCTTTATCCAGCTCAAAAACTTTCAGCATCTGGGTGCGCATGGACGACCTGATCGCCAATTGCACATCCTGGTAAAGCGGAAAATCGGTGGCGCTTTGCGACAGCCATTTGTCCAGACGCTCGGCAATGCCCGTTATGGGCGAAAACAATGCTTTAAATGTGCTGAGTGTACGGACCTGATCAAAATGCTGACGGGTTTCGAGGTAATCTTTTTCAATCTGGGCAAGATCCGTCAGCAGAATGGTTGCTGCAATAAATGAGACGTCGCTGGCAAAAAATGCTTTCCAGGAAACGTCCGCACATTCATCTTCGGCAAGCTTGTGAAAGCGGATCTGAGCAGAGAATTTTTTGGTAAAAACTAGCAGATCGGCCAGTGAGCGGTCGTCAACAGGGTTGTATGCCGGGTCGAGCGCGCGCAGGAAACGGCTCAAACGGCCTGAACCGTCCCGGATAATGTCGGCATCGCAGTCACAAGTTTTCATAGCTGAAGATTGGTCGCTTCGTGGATGTAGAATGGATACACGTAATTGTATCGGGTGTTGGTGGTAATCAGCAGATATTCAACCGATATTTCGATCAACCCGTCAAGTGGCCGCGAGTAAGTTTCGACTTTATTTACAATAATTCGGGGTTCATGCAGCACAATGGCTTCTTTTACAATTGTTTCCAGCATAGCCTCAGTCGGCGTCGATTCTCCTTTTGCGGCATTTCCGTGGAGGTCAACCGTTTGTTGGGTGGTGTGTGTGATGGGCTCGAAAACGAAACGCCGCAATCCGCAGCCAAAGCCCGGATGCATAATCCGCTCGCCTACTTCGGTTGAGATAATGATGTGCAGGCTGCTTTCTACGTCTTCCCTGCCTGATAGCATATCGACCCCGCCTATTGTGCAGCGAAAGGTTGGCGGAAAGCCCCAGCCAGTGCCGAGAAATGATGTATCTTTCATATTATGAGTGTTTTAACAGACTATAACCCGCAGTTAACCAATGTTCACTTTGGCAAAACCTGTTGTAATTGTTCCACCATGTTTTGTGGCGTCACCTACTCTTGCGGCTGGTTTTCCATTGATTTTGACTGTTGATGAACCTCCCATTATCGTGTTATCCGTCGCGCCGGCACAAAGGCAGCTGTCGTCCTTTCTTGCGGCCGGTTTTTTGCCAATGTTCACATTCGGACTTCCCGGCGGGCCGGTGATCAGTCCCCCCGCATGCGCCTGCGGACCATTGGAAGCCGGACATACATGCGCATCGCCGATTCTTGCTGCTGGTGGCATTTTTTGTTGCAATTAGGGTGTTGGACTAATTAATATTAACCGCTGTTTGTCCTTCTATTTTTATAACTTTCGGGGTGCTGATAGTGATGCCCGCTGCATCCATTTTGAAAACGTTTTGGTGTTCATCTTTCATTTCAATCGCTCCTGATTCGCCGATAATGATCGATTTTTCGGCTCCGCCGGCCGGGACAGATATCGTTAACACTTTGTTTTCGTCGTCAAAGATCATGGTCATTCCTGATCTGGTAACAAGTCCTTTTTTGTGATTTTCGTCATTTTGAGGCAGTGCGGCGGGCGGCGATTTGGCCTGACTATGCAGCATGCCCAAAATGACTGCATCGCGCGGATCATCATTAATAAACCCGACAATCACTTCATCATCAATTTCAGGCCTGAAAACGAAGCCCCGGTCCTGACCAGCATCCGGCACGGCTACCCGGGCCCAAATGCCATCGCCTCCGTTGGCAACCATCGGCAGGTTAACCTGAATGTGATTAGGTCTCCCGCTTCCGTCGCCTGGTAATGTCAATTTTTTTACCTTTCCAATTTGTAGTCCGGTAACGCCCGGAACCAGGCCCGATGAAGGTTTTTCAATAATGTCATCGTGCTTGTAAAACCAATCCTCTGCCCAGCCAAACTGAATGTCCGTTGTGAATTCCCCATCATATTGATGCAAAATGCCTGTTACAAAAACATCCCCATTAAAGCGGTCTCCTACCCCGGCCAGCCTGATATTCTGACCCGGTTTGAGGCTTGGGCTCCCTAAAATCCTCACCCGGCCGCTGGCTTTGGAAAGGTGGTTTTTCATGGCATGTGCATTGGCCCAAAGTTCGAGTTCCTTATCCAGCAAACGTCCATTATGCTTCAATTCAAGGGTTTGACCCATAACCTCGGCTAATGTTGAAGCAGACAAATCACCACTTTCAGCCAGTGCAAAAACACCGTCCCTTTTCGTTTCAGGATTAATTTTCTGGTTATCAAAATCCCAGGCTGATGCCTGCATTTTTACGAACTGCCTGCGCGCATCCATTTCACCTTCAAACTCAATGATATTGTCTCCGTAAGTCGCGGTAAGTGCGGAAGCCGGTGTTAATGTGGGCTTTTTTACAACTATTTTTCCATTATCTGTATGCACAAACATGGCGTTGGCTTCGGCCCGCATCAGAATAAAATCCCAGTCTGTGCAGTAATACTGGACCATTTGGATGTGCGAACCATCCGTTGTATCCACTGATTTTTCCAGGCTGTAAGTGCCCGCAATCTCATCGATAATGTCCTTATCGGTTTTTTTGATAAAATATTTACTTTTCCGGACCTGCGTGAGCTTGACCGCTTTGTCTTTCGCCTCGACCTCCAAAAAAGAGCCTCCTTTCACTTTGATGCAATGACGAATGATGATGCCTTTAAAAACAGTTGATGGGTTATCATCATATCCAAGCTGGATTTCGAGCTCGTTTCCTGGTTTAAACAAATTAGAATTGCTTTGCAGAAAATCACGTGCGGCTACATCTCCATCTTCAACTTTCAATTTTGCGGATGCTATTTTGTTGAAATAACACATTGTACTCACGCTCATCACACCTACTTCATTGCTGAGCGGCGTACCATTGACGAGCACTTTGTACGCAATCCGTGAAGTGGGGGTATCAGCCATAATAATCAGACAATTGGAGGCAGTTTCAACTCAGATTCATCAGGCAGTTTCCGGAAATTCTTGATCCGGTTGGCCCTGGCAACCTGCAAGTAATAACGCTGGTCGCTATACGTGCGCTCTGTGAGCAATGGTAAAATCTCTCCGCGCTTCACCGTGTGCAAATGCGTCAGGTCGGGCGAGGACAGCATGGACGTGATCTTGCTGAAAGTATCGTCAACGAACTCTTCAAAATTGGCCGTGATCTTCGCCCTTAATGGCAAGCCAAATTCATCGAAAAGCGTGTATTCTACTTTTGAAGTCGTGATTTTGCAGCGGCAGATGAATGTTCCCCATTGTACCAAAAGGCAGTTGGATTGGTGAAAAACACCATTCATGAGCGTTGTAGCCTCCCTGAAAAGCAACACTTGCAATGTTACCGGAATTTTCGGGGCATTTACACCCGTTCCATCCAGTACAAAACTGAGCGAGAACTTACGTGAAGTAATCCGCTTGAAACGCAGTTTGTTGTTGGTTTGCCCAGGCGCGCAGGAACGGTTATACTCGACGCCTTCATCAATTACCAGCGTTTCCGGGTTGAACATGGTCAGGAACGGCAGCCCAAGCGGAAAATAGTATTTGGGGTGAATGGGAATGATTTTCAGGTTCAGCAGCAGCTTTTTACCAAATTCGCCAGCATCCATTATCGTTCACGTTTAGCTTTCAGTATTTCAAAAATTTGTTCTGCGATCTGCTCCGTGGAAGCTCCGCCTGCTGTGCCCGTGTTGGCATCTTCACCCGGTTCCGGTGTTTTTGTATCACCGCAGCCGGGCAGCCGCTCGGTCACTGTGGCACGTATGACAACCTCGTTGATGACAATGGGCATGGCTTAGTTCCGTTTAAACCGTTGGTAAGAAAACTCCATTGATTCTACAACAATCTCATTCCCAGATGCCTTAAAATCACTAATAACCCATTTGACAGGAAAGGCATTAAAGACGGTCCAGCTTACCAGCGGCTCATTGGTTTCCCCAAGCAGGCTGATCGTGATGTCGCAAGTGCTGGAATCAAGGTTCAAAACATTGAAATAGCTATTAACGGCCTTGTCGAAAAAGCCGACTAATGCTGAATCAACGAACATTCCCCTTTTGAGCACCAGATTGGTATACTTTACTTTTTTTGGAAATTTGTAAGCGCTCATCGGGTTGGCACCGTCCTTCACTTCCTCTAATTCAATCTCCCGGGTTAGCCCGCTTACATCCTGAAACAGCGTGTCGTTGTCTCCTACACCGTCAATTCCCTGGAAGACTGCCTTGAACCTGAAACCTACCGGTGGTGTATACATGTCAGTAAATTATACGATGGAAACTGTCAGTCCTTCGTGAGCCAGTTCAATGGATTCCACGGCAATTTCGTTGCCGGCCGCTTTTAGCGAAGGGCCTTCCACTTTCACCGGCCAGGCTTGTTTCACGTTCCAGACCATTGCCGGCGCATTGTTCTCGTCGAGCAAGCTGATGACCAGATCTTTGCGTTTGATCGTATTCAGTTTCACGGAGTTGAGCCAGGTGTAAAATTCATTATGCCCTTTGACGATCCCGCGCTTGAGGGTGATGTTGCTGACTTTCTGGATGCCCGGCATTTTCATTGCCGATTGCTGGGGCGTAAGGCCGTCGCGGTATTCGATCACCTGAACTTCCTGGGTAAGCCCGCTGACCTCGGAAAAACCGATGGTCGCGTCCGTAGTCAGCAGCGGATCGGCCGGGGCTGTTTCTGCTACCTGGAACCGGAAAACGGGAAGAGGAAATGCTGCCATTTTTTCAAGATTTTAAGTGATGGATGACTAAGATTTTTGAAGCACCTGGATGAATTTCAGGACAATGAATTCGGCTGGTCGGGCGACTGCGAGGCCTATCTCGACATTCATAATGCCGTTCAGCACATCTTGCGGCGTCATGGTTGTACCCAGGCCGATTTTTACATAAAATGCATCGTCTGGTTTTACGCCGGCCAGTGCTCCCTGCCGCCATTTATCAAACAGGTAATTTTCAATCAAGCCTTTTACCCGAACCCAGGTAGATGCCGTATTTGGCTCGAAAACAGCCCATTGCAATGATTTTTTAATGGATTCTTCCACCACCATCATAAAGCGCCGCACGTTTACATACCGCCATTCCGCATCATTGCCTTTCAATGTTCTGGCTCCCCAAACGAGTGTTCCGAAACCCGGGAAAGTGCGGATCACATTAATGGATTCGCCTGCCAGGCTATCAATATTCAAGTTTTCCTGTTGCTTGGATGAAAGCTCAACCAGCGCGCCGGAAACATTCATAACCGCTTCGTTAGCAGGTGCTTTCCAGACACCACGCTGCGAATCAACCCGCGCATAAATGCCTGCAACAGCAGGAGAAGGCGGCAGCACCACGCGCGTTTTGGGATGCTTGCTTACTTCTGCGATGAGCTGGTTGTATGCTGAAAATCCCCTTTTTGGAATGGTTTTCAAATCGTTGAGCGATTTGTCCTTCATATCGGGATGGTTCGGATTTGTTGCGGGCAATGCTGCACCGTTCAATGTGTGCGTATCTATTTTGACTTTATCCAAACTAAACCGCTCGTAAGTCGTAACCAGATTGGGGTAATAAGCCGCTGCATAGCTGGAAGCTTTTGCGTCATTGCGAATCGCAGCCGCATCGCCATCAATTGCACTTGTATTTGAAGGGATGGTTACCTGCTTTGGATCTATGAGAACAAAGCGGTCTTTAAGCTCTTCGGCCTGCATGACCGCGGCTTCGTACACATCTTTGTAACCATCACTCCATTGTGCTTCGGGAATTACGAAAATGGTCACCTCGTCAACGTCCTGGACCGCTGCCACACCGTCCAAAAGTTTGCCTTTCACGGGTGAACTTGTGTCGGTAAACTTGTCTACCGCCACCACATAGCAGTTTCCGCCTCCATTGGCAAAATAATGTTTTAGCGAATAATACAGGTTATGTTTTGGAAAATCTTCATCTCTGACCTCCATAGTCACCTCAAACTTTGCCGTGGCTGAATCCGGATTGGCAGGATCTTCGGTTACTTCGTTGATGGACAGCTTTACTCCTTTTGTTGCATCATTAATCAACGTTTCGGGGACTTCAATTCCCTTTCCAAAGAACAGTTCATATTCTTCCATTCCCGATATTTTAAACGGGACGCCAATCAGGTCGTCATCTGCAAACCGCTTGGCTTTTTCGGTGTATCCAATGAACGCCGGGATGGCCGAATCAACTTCCGCAACTGTGGGGGGCAATGTCGGGATTTCATCAACATACACCCCCGGCGTGGCTAGTTTTGTGATCATAATGGTATGGATAAAAGCGTTTATAAAATTTTAGATTTGCTCTGTTTCAGCATGTACTGTAACAATTTCACGAACCCGCTCGCCATTTCTGTCGGCAAATGAGAGCAGCCGGACCTGATAAACCACGTGTGGAAGATATTTTGTCCCAAGCGATGCCCAAAGGTTATTTTGCTGTTCGAAACTCAATGGATGCAGTTTAAAAATGATCTTTTCAATGGCGCGCCATGGCTTGTCCGGAGGCACATTAATATTCATGTCAGGATATCTCGGATCGCCGTTAATATCCGTTGCATCCTTATCAAAAACCGAAAAACGCTGAAAAAACCCGACGACATTGGACAAGTCCCTGAGAGATTTGGCATAATCATTGGCTGTGGCAGTAAACAATACATACATGGTTGCCTGCAACGGTGCGCTGAATTGCGTATAACTTTTGTCCGGATTTTGTTCAAAAAATGGCCTGATGCCATCCATTCGTTCTTCTTCCAAACTTACGAGTGTGATTTGGATCTGTTTATTCAAATCAATGGTGCTGTTTCCGGTTGGCGAGAAAAAGCCCGACACATTTGTTATTTCTCCTGGCAAAGGATAGTCATCCGGGTCTTTTAAAAAAAGATACGAGGCCAACTCTTCTTTGATAAATTCCAATGCAGTACTGATCATAGCCGGGTGTTGCTATACGTGAAACAAAACTTGGATTTATAGAGGTGGTGTTAACGGAAATTTTTGAAGCGGAGCTGTTTAACAATCAGCGGTAGTGGGTGTTATTGAATAAGACAAAGTAAATCTTAAAATAGTCCGATTTTTAGCGTAGATGTACTGTTTTTGGTCGCGTAATTCTACTTGAATTACCCCAAGCGCCGGATTGGAACAATATTTGATATGTTGCTGGATATTCTATATCGCGAACTGAAACAACCAATTAGATGAAAACGCTGAAAATATTTTTGATAACAATGGTGTTGATCGCACCTTCCATCGCATTTTCCCAATCGCGTGCCAGCAAAACGGAAACCGGCAGGTCGGAGCGGACTTTCCAGAAAAAGTCCTCCCGCGTTAAATCGACTATAGGCACTTCTGATGTGTCAGCCATTATTAAAGATTCGTCCAACGCAGAAAGTGGGCCGATTTTAAATGATAATGGTAATGTCAGCACAACCGGGACAATAGACGGAAGAAGCAGCACAGGACGCCCCGACGCAGACACGACAGGCTCATACACAGTAAAGCGTAACAAGAGGACAATCAAAACCGGCGGCGCAGTAATGCCCGACACAACAAAGCGGAAAACACGTCCATAATAATGAATGTTAATCTGGAAAAAAGGTAGCCCTGATGAAGACGGGGTTACCTTTTTTAATGCGTTTTGTTCAAAGTTTAAGATCCTGATCCGTCTTTCAGCTTTTTCAACTGAATGTTGTTAACCAAGGATTTCATTTGAGAAATGGCAACCAAATTAAGCTGTAAAAGCCGCTCATGCTGCGGCAAGCCCTGATGAATTAAAAGCGCATTCACACTTTCAAGATTCGACAATACAACGAGCTGTTCCAGGGTTGCTGAGTCACGCACATTACCTAACTCATGCGAGTTTAACTCTTTCCATTGTTTAGCTGTGATACCAAAGAGCGCCATATTGAGCAGATCAGCCTCATTTGCATAAACAAAGCCAATTTGTTTTCTATTTAACGTTTTAGGGATAAGATTCTCTTTAATGGCATCGGCATGAATCTGATAATTCACCTTTGCCAGTGTCCGCTGAACATTCCATTCCATTTTCAGGTCGGAATGCTCTTCTTCTTTCAGGCGTTGGAATTCTTTGATGAGATAGAGCTTGAAGGAAGGGCTTAGCCAGCTTGCAAATTCAAATGCAATGTCACGATGCGCAAAAGTGCCACCATAGCGGCCGGATTTTGAGATTATGCCAATAGCGTCAGTTGCCTCTATCCACTTTTGAGGAGTCAAGGCAAAACTGTTGCTGCCAGCTTCATTTTTAAAAGCATCGAATTCAATGCTTTTAAAACTCGGGTTATTCAAAACTTCCCATAGACCTACAAATTCGATTGCATTACGGGTTCGCATCCAGTTTTGGATAATGTAATTTGTTCTATCTGAATCCCGGTAACGCGCCATGTCTGTCAAGGAAATATACTCCTGCTCATTTCTCGATAACAAAACAATTTTGAAATTTTCGACCTGAATAGTTTTTGATTTACTCATAGTAGCATAGTGTTTAAGTGATAAACACTATACGGAGCTTTCGTGCTTTGGTCAAAGCATCGAGCACTTATGACTAAACATTTTACGAACTAACCAACCAACCCCACATACTCACTCAAAATCCCCTCCAAAACTTCTTTCTTGGCCTCGACGTCGGCCATATCGGTAAAATACATCATGCGCCTGTCCTTATAATCACCTTCCAACAGGTCGGAGGCAATTTGAACAATGGCTATGTGGTGGAAGATTAAATGCACCTTGGTTTGCAATCTGTGATTGAATGTCAGCAGATCCGCAGATGTATAATAACTGGGCGCATTCCACTTTATCCGTTCCTTAATGGCAGGATTTGTATTCTTTATGATGTTCCTGACAACTTCAATTTCAGCTTTGAGCGGATGCTGCAATTGCTCCATATAGGATGCGACCTGCTCTGCATCGCTTGGTTTTTTGGGTTTAGCTTTTGGTTCCTGATCGGTTTTTGCTGGCATAGTAGCGTTGTTGAATTTGGTTAAGTGCTTGCAATTACGCCAATTATGCATTTCGTCCGAAAAGTATTCTAAAACTTTATTCCGATTTCAAAGATTTGGCCGGGCTCATTAATGCGGCCCGGATCGCTTGCGTACTAACCGTTAAAAATGCGATCAATACCGCGAGCATTCCCGCCAGAATAAACATCCACCATTCGATTTCAATTTTATAAGCAAAATCATTCAGCCAATGCTTGACGCCAAACCAGGCAACCGGCGAGCCAATCACAATGGCAATAAGCACTAGTTTCAGAAAATCCACCGATAGTAAGGCCACAATGCTGGAAATGGTGGCGCCCAAAACTTTGCGCACACCAATCTCCTTGGTGCGCTGCGAAATTGTGTAGGAGGACAATCCAAAAATGCCTAACGACGCAATAAGTACCGCTAATAATGAGAAAAAGCTGGTTATCTGGCCAAACGTTTTGTCATCCTTATATTGACGGTTAAACTGCTCGTCCATAAAGAAATAGGAGAAGTCATTGCCCGGATAAAATTCCTTGTATTTCGCTTCGATCAAACTAATGGTCTTTTCCAGGTCACTAGTTGTGATTTTGAAGGAAAAATAGCCGCCATTTGTGTAGTACGGCGCGAAAAAAATGGGCTCGATGGCGTGCTTCAAGGATTGCTGATGGAAATCTTCGACCACACCTACAACGTCCCATTCTCGATTAAAAAGCAAAATCTTCTTGCTAACAGCCGATTCAGCATCTGCGAAGCCCAATAGCTTTGCTGCGGACTGGTTAATTATAAGCGTTTTTACCTTGAAGCCGTCAGGGTCAGAATCGGTCGGGATAAAATTGCGTCCGGCCGCCAGGTCAATTTGATAGGTTTTGAAAAAATCAAGATCCACATTCATCCGGCTAAGCGTTACGCCCTTACTTTGATCATCTCCTACTCTTTTTACATTAAATGTTCGCGACAACCGGTTGCCAAAAAGATTTACCGAAGCCGTGGCTGACTGAACTTGCGAATATCTTTTTACCTCGGATTTGAAAGCAGTAATGCGGTCAATGGCCGTTGAATCAAACCGGGTAAGGCTAGCACCGGGAATTACCAGCACTTTTTCCATATTAAAGCCCAGATTCTGCTTGCGCATGAATTCGAGCTGGCGAAACACGATTAATGTGCCCACGATAAGCACAACGGAAGCTGTGTATTGAAATACAACCAATGACTGGCGCACCCAAACCCCTTTTACCGATCTTTTAAAACTGCCCTTCAAAACGCTGATCGCCTGAAAAGCTGATAGTGCAAATGCAGGATAAAACCCGGAAAGCAATGTCCCTGCAACGAAAACAAGCCCCAGCACAATTGCCATAACGGGACCTCCATAACCAATTCCGGTTAGCAAAGACAAAGATAGCGGCCGGTCTACAATGCTATTTAGAAATGGTTGTAAAATCACTGCCAGGCAAAGCGCCATCATCATGGCCACCACATTAAGTATTACAGACTCAGAAAGAAATTGCCCGATCAATTGTTTCGAGGTTGCTCCGGCAACCTTCCTGATGCCCACTTCCTTAGCCCTTTCCATGGATCTTGCTGTCGACAAATTGATATAATTTACCCACGCAATGATGAGAATGAAAGCAGCAATGATAAGCATCGTCCAAACTGCCTTGCCATTGTTAACATTGCCAATCTCGTATTCATAATCAGAGAAAAGATGCGTTTGCGATAAAGGTTGAAGAAAGAATTTTTCAACGCTTCCCGAAACCTTGTCACCCCGGAAATAACGCTGGCTGAATGCAGGGAATTTTTGTTCCAGACTGGCTGCATCCACTCCATTTTTTAATTTTAAATAATGCCACATATCCGATCCATCCCAGCTTGTCTTAACCCAGCCACCCCATGTCGTGACGAGCGTTTCGTAGGACATCAGCGCGCCATATTGCAAATGCGACGCTGCAGGGAAATCTTTCATGACACCCGTGATCTGATATGGCTGCGTATCCAGATCAATCAGGATCGATTTGCCGATTAAACTAGCGTAATTGCCTTGGTTTGCGCCGAAAATTCGTTTTGCATTACTTTCGGAAAGGACAATCGAATATGGCCGTGCTAATGCACTTTTTGTCTCACCGACGATCAGAGGAAATGTAAAAAAGGAAAGAAATTGGTTGTCCGCATAAAGGCCTTGTTCCTGAAAAATCTTCTTATCACGCTGTAATTTGAATGTCCCGGGATTTGACATGGTGGTGTAAGCTTCCACTTCCTGAAAATCCCTGGCCATGGTCGCCCCGATCGTCGGATAAGTGATCGTGCCGTGCTGAATAAGTTTACCTTGCTGAAAACGATCGTTGGTTATCCTGTATATGCGCTCCGAATCTTTGTGAAACTGATCGAAGCTAAGCTCATAGCTGACATATTGCAGGATCATCACACAAGCGGTGATCCCGACTACAAGGCCGGTCAGGTTAACGGTGGAAAAAACCTTGTTCTTCCACATATTCCGCAAGGCAATTTTGATATAATTTCGAAACATACCGGGTTGGATTAGACCTAGACTGGACAAATGCCTTGCCAGCAGCTAAATAATGTGCTGTAAAGCTTTCAAGGCCATTTTTACCAACTGAGATTGTTCACATTCGAACGTTCTTGTCCAGCTGCGGACGATATAAATGCTGTCCTTGTGCGCTCTTTTTGAATTTTGCATTTTTAACTGCGAACTTGCGCCTATGGTCTTCGATTTTCGTTTGCAGGTTTTCAATACAGTTGCCCGGCGGCTCAACTTCACAAAAGCGGCAGCCGAGCTTTATATTACACAACCTGCCGTAACAAAGCACATTCACGAGCTCGAAAACCAGCTTAACACCAAGCTTTTCGAAAGGAACGGTTCGCGGGTGAAGCTCACGCAGGCGGGTGAAATACTCTTGCACCATAGCGAGCAGATTTTCGAGATTTACCGCAACATTGAGTTTGAAATCAATAATTTATCACAGCGCCAAGGCGGAAAACTGCGGTTAGGCGCCAGCACAACAGCCGCACAATATATCCTTCCTCCTATCCTTGCCGCATTTCACCGCAAATTTCATAACATTCAGGTAACCCTTACGATCAAAAACACCGAGGAAATCGAGCAAGCGCTTCAAAATAAGGAGATTGATCTCGGGGTAATCGAGGGTTTTTCCAAAAGCGCTGCGATTAAATACATTGAATTTTTAAAAGATGAGATCGTCCTGGTGGCCAGCAGCAAAAATCCTGTGGCCACAACCGGAGCAGTTTCGGCGCAGAAGTTGAAAGAGATTCCGCTGCTTATGCGTGAACCCGGCTCGGGAACATTGGAAGTGATTGCACATGCCTTGAAAACGATCGGCGTCAGCCTCGCAGACCTCACCATTGAAATGCAGCTGGGCAGCAGTGAAAGTATGAAATTGTATATGCTGCATTCCGACGCAATGGCGTTGCTTTCCATTCATGCCGTGTTGAAAGAATTGCAGAGCAAAGAATGTCGCATTGTGGATGTGGAAGGGCTGAACATTGAGCGCTTTTTCTACTTTACGATCCTGCACGGGCAGCACGACGCGCTGCCTGAATTATTTATGAAGTTCTCCCGCTATCTTGCCAAATAGCGGCCAACAAATGAATTGATGAATTTTGAGTAGTTATGCCCATTATCCTATTTTATTAAGTTGAGTTTTTTATCCATGTTTTCCATTCTGACGTCAGGTGGAGTGTTTTTCTGAAATAAAATTATGTTAAAAATTACTTTTAGTCTTGTAACTGCCTTTCTGATCCTTTATTGGAATAATGCAGTTAACGACCGTTCCGAACCCATTAAAAGTGCCACAAGTCTCGCCAAAGCCGATTCCCTGCCGAACGCAGCCAGCTGGCCTGCCGAACTTAATGTTACCCATTTCGCCGGATCCGACCTCACGCCAAGTCCTGCTTGCCTTGCGGTGGCAGCCAGCGGTGAAGTTTTCGTCGGTGTCGATATGATCGGTTCTTTGGGTAAAACGCCTGGAAAGGGCCGCATTGTGCGGCTAGTGGACACTGATCACGATGGCAAAGTGGATAAGAACACCACATTTGCCGAAGTGGACAACCCGCGTGGCATCATTGCCATGGGTGATCGTGTTTTTGTTTTACACACCACTTTTTCCAAAGAAACACAAAAGGCATCGGGTATGGACCTGGTTGTTTTTGAAGATAAAAACTGGGATGGCGTGGCCGATGGCGGGCCCTCACCTTTGATCCAAAGTATAAGTTCACCCAAGTTCCTGCAAAGCCGCGGAACGGACCACTCTACCAATGGGATTAGAATGGGGATCGATGGCTGGATTTACATTGCAGTGGGTGATTTTGGTTTCCATGATGCGGTAGACAGGTCGGGTAAAAAACTGACCCAGCTTGGAGGCGGAATTGTGCGGGTTAGGCCCGATGGAACCGAAATGGAGGTTTTCACACACGGAATGCGTAACATTTACGATGTGGCGATTGACCCTTATATGAATGTTTTCACAAGAGATAATACCAATGACGGAGGCGGCTGGAACATTCGTTTCAGCAATCAAATCCAGTCCGGTGAATATGGTTATCCGGTTCTATTCAAGCATTTTACGGAAGAGATCATCCCGGCATTGGTCGACGTGGGCGGTGGCTCGGGAACGGGGTCATTGTTTATGGACGATCCGAACTGGCCTGCAAAATACAACCAGGTGCCTATGATGGCTGACTGGGGCAGAAACCAGCTCTACATCCACCGCGTCACACCGGACGGCCCGACCTTCACGCAAAAAGAAGAAGAATTTATCAAACTGGCCCAAATTACAGACATTGATATCGACGCTTCGGGCAGCGTTTACTTATCTGCCTGGGATGGAGCAGGTTACTCTGGTAATCCGGGTAAAGGGTTTGTGGTTCGGGCTGTGCCCAAAACATGGCAATACAAGCCATTTGTTGACCTTAAAGAATCGTCTGTAAAGGACCTGGCTACGTTATTGACAAATGCAAGCGCCGTTCAACGTCTGGCTGCACAGCAGGAATTGCTGACCCGTAAAGAGAAAGATGTAACAAAAGCCTCATGGAAGGTAGCTGAGAATAAGCAGCTTCCTCTTTACGCACGGGTAGCGGGTATTTACACATATGCACAAGCCGCAGGCGCTTCGGGCAATGACAATCTGGTAAAATTGACCAATGACCAGGACGTCAGGGAATTTGCTTTGCGTGCATTAGCGGATCGCATGAAGAGTAATTCAAATGTTCCCGTTGAGCCGTTTTTGAAAGGTTTGCAAGATGGAACACCGCGTGTTCAGCTTGCCGCAACGGTTGGTTTGGGACGCCTTGGCCGCCCGGAAGTTGCCGACGCGCTGCTAAAAGTGAAAGTTCCCGCTTCTTTCGTTTCGCCAGCTAAGGGGACCGAAGGGCCTCACGCAACGCCTAATTCCCCGATTATCCTGCCACACGTTGCTGTAAGGGCACTTGTTGCACTCAATGCGGTGGATGCCTGTGTGCAAGCTATTGGCACCGAAAACGCCACCCTCGCGCTTTGGGCGCTACGCTATATGCATGACCCCAAAGCAGTTTCGGGGCTCATCTCGGCATACGGACAGGCAAAAGATGATGGCACTAAAAATCAAATCCTAACCACACTTTCGCGACTTTACAAAAAAGAAGCACCTTACGATGGCTCATGGTGGTGGAGCACGCGTCCCGATACGCACGGCCCTTATTACAAGGCCATAACCTGGGAATCGTCCGATACCATCAAGGATTTTCTGATGCAACAATGGAATAAAGCGGATGACAATGGAAAGCAACTTTATGCAGACCTGAACGGACGCCTGCGCATGGGCATTACCGAATTTGGCGGCGAAGAGGTGGTCGCAGCAAAAGAGGAAGTGAAGGTTGATTTGAACAAAATCCGCAATAAAAAAGGACAGGTTGGCGAGTCATCCATCGAGGATGTAATGCTTGCAATAGCCAAAATAGAAGGCAATCCAGCTTTGGGAAAACAGCTTTTTACAAAACAGGGATGCGTTGCCTGCCACAGCCTGAGCAAAGGCGAGGTGATGAAGGGGCCTTTCATGGGCCAGATTGGCTCCATTATGAACCGTGAACAAATCGCTGAATCGATATTAAAGCCCAATGCCTCTATTTCACAAGGATTTGCCTCGGTGCTGATCACGGCAAAAGGCGACAAAAGTTATATGGGATTTGTTTCGGAGGAATCTGCTGACAAACTGGTGGTACGCGACATTGCCGGACAGGTAACAACCATTAAAACCTCCGACATTATTTCCCGCAAAGAAATGGAATCATCGATGATGCCTCCCGGACTCGCTAATGAGCTTTCGTACGAGGAATTTGCCTCGCTGATCACATTCTTGTCGCAGCAAAGAAAATAACAAGCATTATCCGCGAAACCGCCGGTCAATATGTTTCGCAAATGGTTTCGATCCTCGCTCTGCTCAAACAGGCGAGGATTTTTTTTGACGAAGTATTTATATACATTGCTTTAAATATTTTGCTTATGAAAAATAACATTTGGCTCATACTCATTGCCTTACTGCTGTTCAGCAACACAACGGTAAAAGCGCAGGCGGAAGAGGAAAAGCTGGACTTGCCGGGTGATAACCTGAACTTGTATGCGGTTATGAAGCTTTTCCAGGAGTCGGAAACGCTGGAAGGTTTTGAACGAAAACTAAATGACGAAGAAACACAAATCAATAATCTTGATCTCGACGGCGACAATAGAATTGATTACATCCGGGTCTTTGACAATGTAGACCGTAACCTGCACACCATTTCGCTAAAAGTGGCTCTGGGCCAGAATGACGAGCAGGATGTTGCCGTATTTTTTGTAGAAAAAAAGGATAATGGACAGGTCTTGATCCAGCTGGTGGGCGACGAGGATTTATACGGAAAAGATTACATTATAGAGCCCAATTCGCTTTCTGCCGATAATGATGGCCGGGAGACGCCAAACCCGGGTTACTCGGCAGACCGGGAGAGACCAACGGTTCAGAACAATACTACTTACGTAATTTCCTCCTGGCCGGTGGTCCAATATATTTATGTCCCAAATTATATCGTTTGGCGATCGCCCTGGCGCTGGCAATATTATCCGTCTTACTGGCGCCCTTGGAGGCCGCATTACTGGCATTACTATTACGGCTATCACTATCATTATCACAATTACTACAACGGGCATTTCCGTCGTTGGAACTCCTATCGGAACCCGGTGTGGCAAACGTATTATTACGGCGGCGGTTACCGGTCGCGTTCCGTGACAGTTACGCGTAGGTCCAGCCGGGGCGATTACAGAAAAACATATTCGAAGCCATCGTCAGCCAGACAAGGTTCTGCGGTTTTTGTAAAAAGAAATCCGACAGCACCATCCGCAAAAGATCGGTTACCAGCATTCGACAGAACGGGCCGGCCGGTAGTAAGCAGGCCGGGAACCAGCCGTCCGTCCACAGGAAGGCCCGGTACGAACCCGGATGTAACCCGCCCGGTAACAAGGCCAATTGAGCGGCCCGCAACAACACGTCCGGCAACACCGAATCCAGGTCGTGAACGGCCTGCAACAACGCGGCCCAGCAATCCAAGCCCGAACGCGCAGCGGCCGGCAACAACACGTCCGGTTAATCCAAGTCCGAACCGTGAACGCCCTGCCACCCGGCCGGTGACACCTGGTACAGGTCGTGAAAGACCCGCGCCAACCCAACCATCCACGCGCCCTGCCGTTGAAAGGCCAGCGAACAGGCCATCCACACCTGCTTCGTCGCGACCTTCCGAAAGAAGCCGTTCAACTGAACCACGATCAAATCGCTAATATGAAAAAACTTCTGCCGCTGGTTTTCCTGCTTATCCTGGCATCCTGTAACGATGACAAGGATCAGCCCGTTCCTTATCCGGACCCGGCCGTTTTGGCAAAACAACAGGCTCCTTTTGGTGCGCCAGCTGTTGATGTCAAACTCAAAAAGCTGCTGTACAACGGCAAATTGTTTGCAGAATACATTTATGAAGGTGATTTGCTCAGCGAGCAAAAGAAATACTTATTGTTTTCTGTTCCCGGACATTATCAAACCGGAAGTTTCAAACGAAACGGCGCGCAGCTGGAATCCTATGATGTCGTTGCCGCACAGTGGATTGCCGAATCACAATTTGTTTCCGACGTCTTCAAACCATCCTATTCGATCAGGTTCGATGCGCCAGCCAATGACACATTGCGGACGGTTACAGAAGAAAATCTGATCTTTCTTGAAAATTTTTACAGGACATATATACTTGACAAACAAGGCTTTATTAAACGACAAGAATTCACGGAACGTAATAATGCTGGCAATGATTTTACAATAACTTATACAAGAAATGAACAGCATAATGTTGTCACAAGCGCTGTTGTTTATGCATCCCAGCCAACCGCGGCCAATCGGGTTGAGTATGAGTACGACAATCACCCGAATCCATTTTTCAAATTAGGAATTGACCGGAACGGGCAACTGGCAACCCATTCATTAAGTCCGAATAACATTGTTAAAGAGACCATTATAGATGCAACCGGCCCCGTTTATTCCATCGAATACAAGTATGAATATGGCGCAAACGGTTATCCGAGCAAGGTCAAAGTTGAGTCCAAAAGCCAGGGTTTCACTGCTTACACCATGGACTTTTTATACTAATCCAGTCCTCTTAAACGCCAAACTGCGTTAAATGATGGTTTAAATGTTTGCAGAGCATCGTATTATTGATCCTGTCAATGACTCTTTCTGTTACTGCTGGCTCAAAAATGCTTTCCATATCGTTTTAAATTTAGTGTGACTTTTAAATTCAGAACTTATGCGGCTGCTTCCTTCATCGCCTCAAGAAAATAACCGGCGAGACTCGAAGGCGTTGTACGGTTAATCGAAGGGTTAACTTTGAGTATAAAACCTGTTGTATTAGGATTGGATAGCCGAATGTTCCTTTTTCCCAGGGATTCTCTCAGCTTTGGCAAATTTGTTTTCAAAATATCCAATTGAACATTATGCGAGCCGTTTTCCAACTTGACAACCTTGCATTTATCATTCTTTTCAATTTCTGCGAAAAACTTTTCAGCATTAGCCCAGGCCTTTTTGTATTCATTGGAAAAACCGTCTGCATAATGCAAGGCAACCGCTGCAAACGGCCACGAAGCCGGCAAACCACCGCCAAACATACGTCTTTCGTGAAATAATTTCTCAGTAAATGCTTTGTCACCAGCCAAAATTGCACCTGAACTCGCATTAAAGCATTTCCACATGGAAGTGAAAACGGTGTCAAAAAGCGCACCGTATTGGCTTGGCTCAATGTTTTCATGAACAGCCTGTACAAAAAGCCGCGCTCCGTCCAGGTGTGTTTTAATGCCGTTGGCTCTGGCAAAATCAGTCATTGTTTTCAACTGGTCAAAGGGTACGATCCGGTCCTGCTGACGACGCACCGGCGTTTCGATCGCCAATGCTCCAATGTGGGCTTCCACTCGGCCTGCTTTGGTTTTCGCAACAACCTGCTCCACTTCGGCAACGCTAAAACCAACCGAATTTAGTCCTAATGGGATCAGGTTCAGATTACTGAGAATTTGAGCAGCATCGCCAGTATCGTTATAAATATGGCTTTGTTCCTGCACAATTATGCGGTGATTATTGCCTGAGAGTTTGCGAATCGCCATATGATTGGCCAATGTTCCTGTTGGCATAAACACAGAAGATTCCTTCCCGAGCAACTGGGCAAATTTATTTTCGAGCTCCTCCACCACACCACCATTGGAGTAACAATCGGGCTTAATTTTCCCCTCATCAGCCAGCTTTATCAGCAACTCCGCATATTCCCTGGGAGACAGCACCAGGCCGTCATTCAGAAAATCGACCGATTGAGCATTGTTTACACCCTGAGTAAACGGTTTTTCGGCAAAAGCGCTGCCGGGAGCTGCGGCAAGCATGCTGCCGAGTTTTACAAAATCTCTTCTTTGCATGGAGAACGGATAAATAATATTTGGTCTAAAATAAGGATAGAAATGGTCAATGCCACTGTTTTAGTATCCTGAACTAAAAATATATCCAACGCATGGGCATACACGCAAACACTCACCTCTTAGCTATCCTTTCCTTACTTTTTTCTTTTTCCAATTCCTTTTCTCAAAAACCTGTTGTTATCAAAGCCTCGTCTAAAATCGCTGATACCAAAATCGGAAACGAGTTGCGAAAAGCAGCCTGGAACATTAACCCTTCCATCCGCCCTGATGTGTTTGACGCAAGGGTTCCGGCAGAAGGGATGCCTGTCACTTTTCTTACGGATCAGGATTCTATCCGCTTTGACGTAAAACCGGGCAGCTATTATGAATTTGTGATATTGATGAATGGGAAAGACAGTGCGCTTACTGCTGTGAAAGGAATTTTAGACATTCCAAGAGCACGGTTTTCCAACGATTATAAAACATCGCACAGCGGCAAGACATTTGTGGAAATCCCCGCTATGTATGAGTTGGTTAATGTAGCATTCGCCCTCACCGAAACAGGCAAAAAAGATAACGGTTTGATCATGAAATCAACGCCTTACTATGCCGATGTGATGAAATGGTTCGAGCAATATAGCAACGAGCCGGTCATCGCTGCGCTGAACAAGGAGATTGCAGATTTGAACAATTCGCATGGTTACAAAATGGATGCATATGCATTTGATTTGAACAATGGAACAATCAAGCCGAGTGCCATTTACACGCGAATCGGATATTCAGACGAGAACCATCTAAAATCTTTCATTCCCGGATTGCAGGAATTGGCCACGAAAAGTAAGTTTACCGACTTTTACAAGGCTCATGAGCCATATTACAACGCGCTGATCACCAGTTACCGCGATTCGATCGGCGTTCCCGAAATGCAGAAATGGCTCGTCAAAAACTTTCCTTCCACAAAATATGATTCTTTCAAAATCATTTTCTCTCCGCTGGTAAGCAACAATCAATCAGCCACCTGGTTCGATTACGATGGTTTCAAAGAAGCACAAGCACACGTAAACTTCCCATTCCCGCGCAAAAGCAGCACATCATCCGTTTCAAAAGAAGGCTCGCTCGCGCGCGACGGTACAATTGTCTTTACCGAACTCAACCACGCATTTATCAACCCGGAATCCGAAAAACCCGAATACGCCGAGAGAATCGCAAAAGCACTCAGCAACATTAGCACCTGGAACAACCCCGAAAAACCAGCCAAATACTACAACGATGCCTACTCATCCTTCAACGAATACATGAACTGGGCCCTGGTGTCCCTTCGCTACATCGACTACGCCCCAGAAAAAGACCAGCCCACCCTCATTACCGCAACCGAAAACCAAATGGTAAACTCCCGCGGTTTCCTAAAATTCGCCGAGTTTAATCAGTTTCTGGTAAAGTTATACAAGAACAGGAAAAAGGGCCAGGTGCTGGCGGACTTGTACCCGGAGATTGTGAGGTGGTTTGAGGGGAATGGGTGAATAGGGTTATTATTATTGATATATAAGTATATTTAACAGTTTCAATTCCAACCAATCTCACACAAACAACATCCTTCATATGTAACCAGTAGACATAAACCCATGCGCCACTTATCACGACTCGTATTCCCTCTCGCCGCACTTCTTGCTACAGTTGTACTATCTTGTAAAGACAAAAAGGAATCCGCGATGGCTTGCGGCTGCAATGGGCCGGTGTTTAAGACTGTTGAAAATGCTGAGGCTAGTTATCTTGGAGATGGTTATTTTATTATCAAGAACAACATGCAAGGCGACTCGCTACTCTACGGCTGGGCTTGTGAACAGGATACTACATTGGCGAAAAGTCCGGATCAATACACCCGGGATTACATTGTTTCAGTAAACCTCATGCGAGCCTGCCCCGTAAATGACGTCGTGTTCCCTGCCACCATGTTTGCAACAGTTGATATGGTAAATGTCACGGCAATCCGTAAGAAATAGCTATGAACTTTACGAATCAGCCTATCACTTTCTCAAAGCAAACGCTATTCGCCACGCCGATATACTGGCCATAATTTTCAATGATTTGGTAACCATTCTTTTTGTAAAGCGCTATGGCTTCCGCCTGGCGTTTGCCGGTTTCCAGCACGCAGCGCTGGAAACCGAGTTCCGCGGCCCAGATTTCCAGTTCCTTTAATAATGTGGATGCAACGCCCTTGTTTCGGCCAGCTTCGGCAACAAACATCCGCTTCACTTCCATTGCATCGTCTCCAAATGCCTTAATCGCGCCGCAGCCAATTGCAACGTCATTTTCATAAGCCAAAACGACATGTTTGATCATGTCTATTTTGTTATATTGGTTGTAAAAAGCGTGCTCATCGCCATCCGTTACAGCTAAATAAGCATCCAGCGCTCTCACAAGTGCAATGAAATCAGAATGTTCGGAATTTGTTCTTAGAAGTTGGATCATTGTTTTTAATGCAATTTGATCAATTACCCAAATATAAACGCAGGGAGCCCAGGAAGCCAATGCTGCTCATCACATTCATCAAATTTTTGTATATTCGAATAAACTATTCATGTAGAACCATGCGATTCGGACAAGTAAGCATCGACCCGGAAATAATGAGCGGAGCGCCAGTCTTTGCTGGAACGCGTGTTCCAATTAAAACCCTTTTTGATTACATAGAAGGCGGAGAACCGCTTTCAGAATTCCTCGATGACTTCCCATCCGTTACAAAAGAAGCTGCATTGACCGTTTTGGAAATGGCAAAAAAAACATTGACCACAGAAAAAGTCTTGCATGAAAATTTTGCTTGACGAAAGTTTGCCCCGTAAGCTTCGCCAGGACTTTGGAGAGGAGCATGAAGTTTGGACTGTCCGAGACAAAGGATGGCTTGGTAAGAAAAATGGCGAATTGCTCCGTTTAATGAATGAAGACAAGTTCGAAATTTTTGTAACTGTTGACAGAAATCTCACTTATCAGCAAAATATCGAACGTTTCCCCGTCACTATATTTGTGCTTTGCGCATTCAATAACAGAAGAGATACTTTGAAACTATTAGTCCCTAAGATCTTCGAAAGAATCCAGCAAGGCAATTTGCAAAACCTTATTGAGATTCATTAAAGCCTACTTTCGACAGTATCACCGCAATTCATCCAGCTCCACAATTTTTGCCGTCTTTGTCAGCAAATGTATTATCAGCCAGGCGATGAGATAAGTGCATCCGCAGATGGTGAAGATGATATTATAGCCCTCTTCCAGATTTCCTGCGGCTTTGTAACTATCCAGCAGACTTCCAATCAATATCGGAAACAAAATCCCTCCGACAGCCCCGGCCATACCGCCGATGCCTACTACTGAGCTTACGGCTTGTTTTGGAAAAAGGTCGGACGGCAGAGTGAAAACGTTCGTTGCCCAGGCCTGGTGTAATGCTACGGCGAAGCTGATGAGGCCCACGGCGATCCAGACGTCACCTGCGAATTGGATCAGGATTACGGATAATTCGAGTACGGCGAAAGCAAGGAGCACGGTTTTTCTGGCTTTCAATGTGGGCCAGCCTTTTTTGATTAACCATGAAGATAAGTAACCGCCGCCAATGCTGCCGATTGTGGTTGCAGTGTAAATCAGCATTAATTCAAGGCTAGGTTTTTTGAGATCCAGGTTGAATGTAGAGGCAAAGTAAGACGGCAACCAAAAGAGGAAAAACCAGTAAATGGGATCTATAAGGCCTTTTCCGGTTATATAAGCCCAAGTTTGCGGGAATGTAAAAAGCTTAATCCACTGCACAGGCTGCTTCTCGGCGTCGTGTTCGTCCTGGTCCTGGCCGCTGACGATGTAATGCAATTCTTCGGCGCTGAGGCGTTTTTGCTGTGCAGGAATGTCATAATAAATCAACCAGAAAACCAACCATACAAAACCCAATGCGCCAGTGATCCAAAACACTTCCTGCCAGCCATAATGACTTAATATCCATGGCACAAGCAACAGTGCAACCACCACGCCCACACTGGTTCCGGCATTGAAAAGTCCTGTTGCCAATGCACGTTCCTTTTTTGGAAACCATTCTGCAACCGTTTTCACCGCCGCCGGATAATTCCCCGCCTCGCCCAAACCAAGTCCCACACGCGCGACGCCAAAACCAAATGCGCTCCTGGCCACCGCGTGCAACATGCCTGCAATGCTCCAAAAAACAATGGTGATCGAGTAACCCAATTTCGTCCCGATTTTATCAATCAGCCAGCCAAACAGCAACAAACCCAGCGCATATGCAGCCGTGAAGGCCATGACAATACGTGCAAAATCTGTTTCCGTCCACACAAATTCCTTTTCAAGAATCGGTTTGAGCAAACCAATGATCTGCCTGTCGAGGTAATTGATGGTTGTGGCTGTGAAAAGCAGCACGACAATGAGCCAGCGGTAATTCTTGGTTTTATTTGGCATTACAAAGCTAGTTTGCTGTGAAATTGACGGAAATGTGCTTTCAGGCCTTCCCAATTCTGTTCTTGAATCAGCTTTTTGTCAAACAACTGCCCTCCTACTCCGAGGCCATTGGCCCCGGCTTTCAGGAAGGTGGCCATGTTTTCCAGGCCAACGCCGCCGGTCGGAAGCAATTTGAGCTGGTTCATAGGAGCTTTTAAATCTTTGATATACTCCGGGCCGAGAGAAGTTGCGGGATAAATTTTCACCATTGTTGCACCCAGCGTCCAGGCGTTGTAAATTTCTGTCGGCGTGAATGCGCCCGGAAAAATGGGAACCTTCTTTTTGACACAGGATTTGATCACTTTTTTATTGATAATAGGTGTCACAATGAACTGAGCACCCGCTTCGAGCGCTATTTCCAGATCATCTTTTGTGCACACTGTCCCTGCACCAATGTTAAGCCCTTCGCCCTCCGATTCCAGGGCTAACCGGATCATTTCGGCGGCACCAGGCGTGTTCATCGTTATTTCAATGGTTGTTAATCCGGCCTCCCTGTAAATCGGCAGGATCTTTTTCACATCGTCTGGTGAAATATTACGGATAATGCCCACCAAAGGTGCTTTGTTAAATAATTCCCAGGAAAATGTACGCTCACTCATAAGTTTATTTTGTTCAATAGTAAATTCTGAAATTCGAATATTCTGATCTGTCCGGCAGAGGCAGCATTGTCAACCGTTTCGGACGGCACAATGATGGTGCTTTTGCTAAGTTGCAGCGTTTCAATGGCTTTTTGATAAAGTGCATGAAGATTTTGACCACAGCAAAGTATAAGTTGCCAGTTTGTTTCACGGTTCAATTGCCGCAGTTCAGAGCCTATCAATATCCCGCTCAAATACATTGCATTTTGTTTTTTATCTAATAAATCAAAAAGCTGCCTCGTCCTTACTGTAAATAATGCATTTAAAATCTCTGAATATTCCGATTCCCTGATCCCATCTTCAAAAGCCTTCCACTCGGAAGCTGTAATTTGCGTTCCTAAACCTGCTGTAACTGAATCCTTTAATATGCTGTAATTAGCCATCACATTAAAGACCTCTCCCGTCATATAAGTTTTGAAATCAACGAGCACACCTTTTTCGATATACAAATGTTTGGAGTGCGTACCGGGAAGAATGAATATCGCGTCGATATCCATCGAAAGATCAATCATTTCCGCCAGACCAATAAGCTGCGTTTCCTCTCCCCGCATCACGTCCCGGCTGCTGCGCACGCCGGAAAACAGCATAATGTCATTGGGCAATGTCTCATCCGCTTCATGATATTTAATCAAAACATCACTCCCATCCAGCGCGAAAGGAAGCTGCGCATAAGGAATTTCCTGCATACCAATTGAGGAAGAGGCCATGCCTGACATCAGGATTGTAATGTTGTCCAAACTGAAACCGGCTTTGATGGATAGTGCGTCTATTTGATTTTTTAGCTGTTCTTTAAAGAATGTTATGCGTTCGATTCCGCTTTGTTCGCGTTGTTTCCAAATGTCGTAAGTTTGGCCAATTCCGTTTTGGGAGATTTGCTCGGCAATTAATCTTTGATCTCCCCGGTTGATTAATTGTAACCGGAATGAAGTTGTTCCCCAATCGCAGCAGAGAAGGTATTTGTTCATTTTTGCTAGGTTTTGACTCAGTAGTTCTTTGCTATTAAAGTGTTTTTGCCTTTTTGTCAGCCTGAGCGGTCGAATGCCTCACGGCAATGCGAACGCAACATACGTCCCGCCCGCTTTCAACCCGTAACGCGCTCCGCCTGCTGCGATGGCAATGTATTGCTTGCCATCGACCATATAAGTGATCGGGGTTGCAAAGCCTCCGGCGGGCAGCTTGTATTCCCAAACGACTTTTCCTGTTTTGGTGTCAAATGCCCTTAATTTCTCATCATAAGTTGCTGCGATGAAAAGCAAACCGCCTGCCGTGACGATGGGTCCTCCGTGGTTTTCTGTGCCTGTGGGTGGGATTCCTTGCTTGGTTAATTCAGGATATTCTCCTAATGTGACTTTCCAGAGATATTCGCCGGTATTAAGGTCAACAGCGTTTAATGTTCCCCAGGGTGGTTTGATGGCAGGGTAATTGTCCTGATCGCGGAACTGGACATTGCCATTATTCACATAAGGAGGTGAATGCGGGAAATCGGCAATGGTTTTTTTTATGTCGGAAACGGCATGAATGTCGTTGGCTGCGGATTTTGTTTCCATATTTAAAAGGAAATTGACAAGCTCTTCGCGGTCGGCTTTGGCAATGTGCTGGAAAGATGGCATCCTGCCGCGGCCGGTTTCCAGCAACGCGCTGATCTGCGCGCGGCTAATTCTTTTTCCAATGTCTTTTAATGATGGATAGGCTTGCGTTCCTGCTGTTGCGGGCGCATTTTTACCGTCGGTTGCATGGCAGGCTGCACAGTTTGTATTAAACAAAACATTGCCTTTTGACAATGCCTTTCCATCCGATTTTTCCCTGGCGTCGCGCATTTTGAGCCACCAGAGCATATTGTTGGCGTTTACATACATAATTCCGTTTGGATCAGCGGCTGCACCGCCCCACTCTGCTCCGCCTCCGATGCCGTATAGCAAGCTTCCTTCCAATGTTGGCGGCAGGTTTTTGGGTCCTATAATGCTGTTTGTAAACCGGTCGAGCACGTAGGCATGTGCTTCGGGCGTGCGGTTCGTGATGTCTGCTTCAGTTAAGGTCTGGTTTGCGAATGGAGCTGGTTTTACGGGAACAGGCTGTGTGGGCCAGGGTTCTTCGCCGGGTAATGCGTTGGAAGTTGGCGCAGGCATTTCTTTTACATCAAATAGCGGTTTACCCGTGTCACGGTCGAAAAGGAAAATAAGCCCGTCCTTGGTTGCCTGGGCTACTGCTTCTATGGTTTTGCCTTTGCTTTTAACTGTGATCAGATTCGGCGGGCAGGGAATGTCGCGGTCCCACAGATCGTGGTGAACAGTTTGGAAATGCCACCTGCGTTTTCCGGTTGCTGCATCCAGCGCGATGACACAATTGGCAAACAGATTAGTCCCTTTTCTTGCGCCTCCATAAAAATCCACTGACGGCGAGCCGGTCCCCAGAAACACCGTGCCGCGCTTTTTGTCAATGACCATACCGGCCCAGCAATTGGCCCCGCCCAGCTTTTTGTATGAATCCTTTGACCAGGTTTCATAACCGTATTCCCCTGGAAGCGGAATTGTCCTGAATACCCAGGCCAGCTTGCCCGTGCGCACATCAAATGCACGAATGTGGCCGGGTAAAGCGTCGCCGCCTTCGGATACAGATGAACCGGTTATTAGTAAATTTTTGTAAATAACGCCGGGCGTAGTGGAGCGAATGTTGAAATTATTAATGTCATAACCGTAGGTTTCTTTGTCACCAAGTCCTTCATGAAAATCAACTTCGCCGTTTTTACCAAACTCTTTGACCAACTGCCCGTTATCCGCATTAATGGCGTATAATGTTGAGCCTGCTGTATACAAAATCCGTTTATCATTGCCATCCTGCCAGTAAACAACACCGCGCACAGGATGAAATCTCGGCCGCACATTCGGGTCTGCATAAGGGTCGAATTTCCAGAGCTCTTTGCCTGTTGCTGCCTCGATGGCGAACACCTTCAAACGCGGCGTGGTGCCGTACATAATGCCATTGATGACAATGGGCTGGCATTGCATATCCCCGCCGCGCTGCTGCTGATCCTTATTTTCACCCGTGTCGTACGACCAGGCTGGTTGCAGGTTTTTAACATTGTCTTTGTTGATCTGAGTCAGCGCAGAATAGCGGCTTCCACCACTGTTTCCGCCATAAGCAGGCCAGTCTTCGCCAGGACCCGAAGACTTTCCAGGCTTTGTAGACCTGGAAAGCTTCATCCCGCAAAAAAGACCGATTACCAAAAGAACACTCAGATATTTCACAGCGTTTCGGGTCATTTTTTCAAAAATTGGGCGCTGTCAGGCGCTTTGTTTAATTCAAATTCGGATTAATGGATGTGTCCGTGTAAGGCAGCGGCAGCCAGTAATTGGCTTTCGTGATCGGCTTGATCGGCTGCAAATCGTCCGGACTCTTTTTAGCATTGGCTTCCTCAACTTTTTCCAATCTTACGAGGTCAAACCAGCGGGTTCTTTCGCAGGCAAATTCCCAGGCACGTTCCTGCACGACGGCATCCGCAAACTGCGCGGCTGTGAGGCTTCCCATCGTCAAGGGTTTTGTTCCCGCAGGAAGGCCACGCAGGCGAACCTGGTTCAGGGCATCATAAGCAGCCTGGTCCGGCCCGCCGGCTCCGCGTGCTTTCGCCTCGGCGTAAATTGTCAGCACGTGCGGGTAACGCATCATGACAGACGGCAGCGAAATGCTGGAAGTTACGATGTTGCCCTTGATATACCACTTTTGATAATAGGGATGCTTGGTAAGGCTGTTTTGCCATGGAATTTTTGTGGCGCCCAATCCGAATTCCGTGCGGAATGTAGCGTCTTTTCTGGGGCCGGCGGGAAAGTCGCGGAAGAAATTGAGTTCGGCAAACATATCGTCCCAGCCGCCTTCTTCACCGGGCATAGTCGTGTTTCCGTAAGTTGCATTGGCGGTGCCGCTTCCGGCTGCAAATCCGCTGATCTGGAAAACGGCTTCTCTTGTTCCGGATGAGGCGGGATCATTTTCAAAAACGGCGGCGAATGTTGGCAGGAGTTCGAAACCATATTGTGCACGGTTATCGATTACTTCTTTTGCTTTTGCTGCGGCCAGCGCATATTTGTCTGTTTGTTTCAACGGCCAGCCCGCCATCGTCAAAAAAACGTCGGCCAGAAATGCTTTCGCAGCACCTTTATTTGCTCTTCCCGGATCGCGTTTTGTGTTGGGCAAATTGTTCTCTGCCACCGTCAAATCGGCGATAATGAGGTCATAAACCTGCTGGGGAGTTGATTTGCCAACAGTCAGCAGTTCATCGGAATATTCCCCGGCTGTAATAAGCGGAATGTTTCCGTAAAACCGAACCAGCCAATAGTAAGCGAATGCACGGATAAAATGCGCTTCACCAACGATAATGTCGATTGTAGCCTTCGTTCCAACGGTTTTTTCCCAATTATTGATCACATTATTTGCTCCCTGAATAGCCTTATAGCAACCTGTATAAACGGCATTGGAGCGCTGGTTGGTTGTAGAAGGATTGAACTGATCAAACTCGCGCCAGTCGGCCTTGTTACTGGCCGGATGCGTGGTCACATCGTCGCCGCCTAACATTGCAGCTTGTGCCCCCGGGTGAATGAATCCATAAGACCACTGTGATCCGAGCCCTTTGTAAGCGCCTGTCAGCGCCGATTCGAGCCCGTCTTGTGTGGAAAGCACGTTTTCGCCGTATAGCAAACCCGTTGTGTCTTCTTCCAGATAATCTTTGCAGCCCGCGCCTGTCAAGAGCATTGCCGCTAATATGAGTATGTTATATTTTTTCATTGTGTTGTCTGAATTAGAATCCAAGATTAAGCCCGATTGTGTACACTTTTGCATTCGGATAGGAACCGCGGTCGATGCCCATTGCTGTATCCGTGTTGGAACCCACATTGCTGGATTCCGGGTCCGGGCCAGTGTATTTTGTGAAGGTCAGAACATTGGTTGCGCTCGCAAAAACGCGGATTGTGGCTTTGTCTTTGAAGATCGACGTCGGCACATTGTACGAAAGACTTACGTTTTTCAACCGCACATAACTGCCGTTTTCAACGAAGCGGCTGGATTGTGTGAATGGCTGATATGTTTTGGTAAAGGCAGGAATATCAGAATTCTCATTTCCAGGACGATAGTAATCCCTGATCTCGGTCAGCAAAAACTGGCGTGCTTCTCCTGAGCCGGACATAGCGCCTGCTCTGGTGTAATTCAACTTATCCAATCCAAATGCGCCCTGAAAGAATACATTCAATGTCAATCCACTATATGTGAATGTGTTATTCCAACCTCCGGTGAGTTTTGGGAAAGCACGTCCTACAATTTGAAAATCATCTGTTGTGATTGCATTATCACCATTGACATCTTCATAACGCGGATCGCCCGGCACACGGCCTTGTTTTGCGGCTGCGTCGGCGTCGGCTTGCTTAAATGTTCCCAGATAATTCAGTCCCCAGTAAGAGCCAAGCGGTTCGCCTGGTTTTAGCATAAATTCATTGGTAATCGACATCCCGCCGCCAGCGCCCGTTCCCGTGCCCAAACGCGGCAAGCCACCCAGACTAAGCACCTGGTTTTTCAATGTTGAGAAATTCAGATTGGTTTCCCAGGAAAATTTTCCGCTTTCGACGGGCGTGCCGCCAATAGCAAACTCGAAACCTTTGTTTTCAATTTCACCGACATTTCTAACCTGTGTTCCGCCGCCTGCATAGTTGGGCAAAGCCACATTAAGCAGCAGATCAGTTGTATTCTTATGGAAGTAATCCGCTTCTACATGCAGGCGGCCATTCAGGAATTCCATTTCGATACCCACGTCGGTTTGCCTGGTCGTTTCCCATTTCAGGTTTTTATTTCCCTGGTTTCCCTGGATCACGCCAGCCGTTACTGCGGTATTGTTAAAGGCCATTTGCGTGGTGTTATATGGCGATAATGTAGCATAAGGGTTGATTGCCTGGCTGCCTGTCATCCCCCAGCTGGCACGTAATTTCAGGTTGCTGAAAACGTTGATGTTCTTAATAAATTCCTCCTCGGAAAGTCTCCACCCCAATGCTACGGACGGGAAAACGCTGTTTCTGTTGTCCTTACTAAATTTGGAAGAACCGTCTCTTCTGATGGCTGCCGTTACCAGATATTTATCCCTGAAAGCATAATTTACACGTCCTAAAAATGATAGCAATGTCCATTTTGAATAACCCGAAACGACTGTTGCTGCTGAATTGCCACCAATGTTGTCGTAACCCAGCTGCGGAAAGCGTAAGCCCGTGGCGGTTGCCGTGAAGTTCCTGTCGGTAAATTGCTGTGTTTCCAGAACTGCCACTGCATTGATGGAATGGTTGCCAATGGTCGTGTTGTAATTCAGTGCATTGGTGTTCTGCAAGGTTACCTGCTCAGAAGAATAGCGTGATGCACTCGGGTTATTGTTAGAAAGTCTTTTCCCTGTAAAGTTCTTGTTCTGCGCATTCAGGTAGTTGATCGCATATTGCAAATCCAGGCTCAGTCCTTTGACAGGCAACTGCCAGTTCAGTCCTCCGATCGCATTGATGTTCATGCGGTCGATGTCATTAGATTTGTCATAAAGCTGATCCAGCGGACTTCTTGAAACAGAACCGATCGGATCGGCAAATGTGGGCTGGCCGTCTTCGCCATAAGCTGGCGTTGTAGGCGCCCATTGCAATGCTTCGATCAATGCGCCGCCGCCGTCTGTGTTATGGTTCATAGATTTTGCGCCTGACAAATTCAGCCGCATCGAAAGCTTCTTATTGATCTGCGTATTCAGGTTTGTTCGCAAAACATAGCGCTTGAAACCACTGTTTTCGACTATTCCGCGTTGCTTCACATAATTTCCTGAGACCAAAAATGACGTTTTCTCATTACCGCCTGAAACTGTGATCTGCTGCTGGGTCCCGCCGCCTTTTCTGTAAACCAGATCTTGCCAGTCAGTGCCGCCGTTTTGCTTAAAATTTGCAATCTGGGCATCGGTAAACGGTGTGTTAGATCCGGTTGCAATGGCTCTTGCATTTACAATTTCGGCAAATTCTCCGGCTGGCAGAATGTCAAATGTTTTAATCACATTCGAAACACTTCCTTGTCCTTCGTAATTTACTTTCAGGCCTTTTGTGCCTTTTTTGGTGGTGATAATCACAACCCCGTTCGCACCCCGGCTACCATAGATCGATGTCGACGCGGCATCTTTCAGAATTTGAAGTGACTCAATATCAGCGGGATTGAGCAAGTTATAATTCGCTCCTACAAACCCGTCGATCACATATAAAGGATCATTGTTTCCCAAAACCGAGTTCGCTCCCCGCACCCTTACGCGGGCATCTCCACCCGGCGCGCCATTGGACTGTGTAACCTGTACACCCGCCGCCCGGCCTTGCAAAACCTGATCAAGGCGCGTGATGGGTTGCTGGGAAAATTCTCTTGTTGAAACCACCGATAAGGCGCCCGTAACGTCTGTTTTCTTTTGCGTTCCGTAACCCACTACGACCAGCTCTCCCAAACTGGTGGACTCCTGAACAAGCTTTAAATCAATGGTTGTCCGGTTATTGATAGCGACTGTCTGGCTTTGATAACCGATAAAAGAAAAAACAAGACTTCCGTTTCCGGGCGCGTTAATCGTAAAATTGCCGTCAGCATCTGTAACTGTCCCCGTTGTGCTTCCGCTTAACAAAATGCTCACACCGGGCAGGGCAACATTGTCCTGATCGGTCACCTTTCCCGTTAATCTGCTGCTCTGCGCAAAGACGTAGCTTTGACTCAGAATGAGATGTAACAAAACCAAGCTTACCAGTTTTTTCATAATTTAAGGCAAATAGATGTTTATAGAAAAAATTTAAATAATACAATTTTTGGAAACATTTAGAAATAGCGAAGCTCGACCTGCGTGAGCAGACTTGCATTTGTTCAATATGAAAGAGCGTTAGGTTTACCAGTCGACTACTGAGCCGTCGAGTGCATTATAGGTTTCAGGATTTTTCCAATCGTGGCCGATTTTGTCTTTCAGCTGGTCTTCGTCGAGTTCTATTCCCAGTCCTGGGCCGGTGGGAACCATTACAGTGCCGTCTTTTTGCAGTTTAAATGGGTTTTTCAAATAACCTTCTCCTAATGTCACCTGTTCCTGCACCAGGAAATTGGGAACGCTGGCTGCAAGCTGTAAGCCAGTGGCCAAAGAAATTGGCCCCATGGGATTGTGCGGGGCAATTGGCACATAATAAGCTTCTGCCATTCCGGCGATAATGCGTCCTTCCGTAATGCCACCTGCATGGCAAAGATCGGGCTGTACAATGCTTGCCGCGCCTTTTTCCAGAATTTCACGAAAGCCCCACTTGGTAAAAATGCGCTCGCCGGTCGCGATCGGCAAATGCGTTCCGCGGGCGATTTCGACCATTGTATCCACATTCTGCGCCTGGCAGGGTTCTTCTATAAACATGGGTTGGTATTGTTCCAATTCCTTAATTAAAACTTTGGAAGTCTGCTGGGAAACGGCTCCGTGAAAGTCGATGGCAATGTCCATTTCAGGTCCGCCTGCTTCTCTCAACGATGCAAAATTGTCGGCCGCGTACCGGATGAATGCAGGGTTCTCCACAATGTTGGCCGGGTTTTTCTTGGCAACCCCTGTTTTGATTACCGTGAAACCTTCTGCTTTGCGCTTTTTCATGTCCTCGGCGTTGGCTGCACGTCCATAAACGCGGACCCGGTCACGCGTTTGCCCGCCAAAAAGTTCGTAAATAGGAACATTCAGCAGCTTACCCTTAATGTCCCACAGTGCCTGATCAATTCCACTGAGCGCGCTGGTAAGGATCGGGCCGCCGCGATAAAATGCATGTCGGTAAATGGCCTGCCAATGATGTACAACCTGCCTCGGGTCTTTGCCGATTAGATAAGGCTCCACTTCCTGAATGGCCGTTTTGATCGTAAGTGCACGTCCTTCCAGAAGCGGCTCGCCCAAGCCGATCACGCCCGCATCAGTGTGGATTTTCAGAAATATCCAGCGTGGCTTCACCAGAAAAGTTTCCAGTTTCGTGATCTTTACACTTCCATACTCACGGAACGGTGCCGGCGTGGAAGCATATGAAGATTTTGGCAAAAGCATTGTTCCCATAGCAGCCACGCCCAAAACGGACTGGATGGCTTCTCTGCGGGACATTCCTTTTTTTGTTGCGTTCATCGGACTACAGATTTAGGAGCTTTGAATGATTGAGCACTGATTACCAGTTATGAATCGAGCCGTCCGGTGCTTTCAGGATCGGATGCGGGAATTTAGTCTTCTCTTTCACTTCCATGACAAACGTGGCCTTTTTCGGGTCAAACTTTACACCCAGGCCGGGGCTGTCATTGAGATACAACTTGCCGTTTTTAAAATTGATAAAATCCTCATTGAAATAAGGCGGACGCTCCGGTTCACCTCCGCCCAGCTCCATCATCGCACGCATGGGACTGCTTGATCCCAAAACATGAACAAGTGTAGCAGTGGATAATGGACCAGTAAAATGCGGGATCATGCCTACATAATGCGTTTCGCACATTGACGCGATTTTCTTGAACTCGCCAATGCCGCCGGTGTTCGGAAGCGTAAACCTGGTGTAGTCGATGAGCCTGTTTTCAATCAGTTCATTGGTGTCCCAGCGGTCGCCGAACTGCTCGCCCACAGCAATAGGAACTTTGGTCATGGATCTTACATTTTTGTAGACGCCCGGATTTTCAGAGCGCACAATGTCTTCGATGAAATAAGGTTCCAGGTCTTCCAGTGCCGTGCATATTTTCAGGCCGTCGGTCATATCAAACCGCGTGTGCAGGTCAATAGCCCATTTGCCGCCACCGCCCACGGCCGTATCTATCCTTTTACAGAATTCGATTGTCTTTTTTACATTATCATAAAAATCGAAGGGCTGATCGCCGTTGCCGCCGGTGGGGCCGATCCGATAGGACCTTAACCCGGCTGCTATGCAATCCTGGGCTCTTTCTTCTTCGGTTTTGGCTTTGGAAGCGCGGAATCCGGTGGCGTAACATTCAATGTAATCGCGGGTTGCGCCACCCAGCAATTCATAAACGGGCACGTTCAGTGCTTTGCCCTTAATGTCCCAGAGGGCCATTTCGAGCGCGCCCAGTGCGTGCAGTTTTTCACGTCCGGGCGGATAGAACATGCCGCGATACACATTCTGCCAGATATGCTCAATGCGGAACGGGTCCTCACCGATCATCATCTGCGCACATTGCTCGATCATATCTTTGGAACCGCCTTCGCCGATGCCGATAATGCCGCCATCGGTTTCGATTTCTACGATTCCCCGGGCTTGATTGAAGAGTGGCTTGTTATAGCCGGGAGCCGCGTAATAGCGGATTTTGGTAATCTTCATTTTTGACGCAGCCTCGGCTTTCAGAAGCGGAAGACCGGTCATGACCGCAGCAGAGCCAAGCGCTGTTGATTTTAGGAATGTTCTTCTATGCATATCAAAAATTGGGTTCAGGTTATTTATAGGTTATTGATTATTTGCCCAGGGCCGGAACGTTTTGCAACCGGTTGTTCATTAATCGATTAAGCATTTTTACAAAAAATTATTCTGCCAACCAGACAGATTTTGCCATAGATGAATCTCTGGCGATCAGCTTGGCTTCCATCAGGATTTGCTTCATTCCTTCGTCGGGATTTTTTAGTTTTTTCAAAAGATATTCTACTGATGTTTTTCCTAACAATTCCAATGGCTGACGCAGGTAAGTGATCGGACAATAGTAAAGATCAAAAACCTCTGCCTGACCAAAACTTACAATTGCGAGATCCGACGGCACTTTTAGCCTGAGCTCATTAATGTATTTTAACCCGTTGATCGCCAGGCCATAAGTAGCAAAAATCAATGCTTCCACTTTATGCTCGGAAGCGAGAAGCTCGTCAATGGCCGTTTTTACGTCCTGCTCCATATTCTCGAACATGACCTCTTTCAGCCAGTTGCTTTCGAATTCAATATTGTTATCGCTCAACGCGTATTTATATCCCCGGATCCTTTCGACCATGTGATACATCTCTGATTTGTAAGCGATCAGCCCGATCCGCTCATAACCTGACTTGATCAGGTGAATGCCGGCGTCGTAGGAAGCTTTGTAATTGTTGGTCGCGACAAAGTCCGTTTGAATGTCCGGAAAATGCCTGTCCAGCAGCACAAAAGGTAGATTTCTCTCTTTCAGATATTGTATCTGATTTTCAGATCCTTCGCAGGAAACAATGATGAACCCGTCGACTTGCCTGTTGATGAGCACATTGAGCAAATCCCAGGATTTATCTGCATTTTCATCACAGCTTCCAATGATGACCGTGTAACCGTTTCGCTTTGCCTCATCTTCTACGACTCTGGCAATGTTGGCAAAAAACGGGTTTGAAATGTCTGCAATAATAAGTCCGATTGTATGCGTTTTGCCGCTTCTAAGGCTTTTGGCGAGGTGATTGGGCTGGTAATTAAGCTCTTTTGCGATCTCTCTTACCTTTTTAGCGATCACCTCTCCCACCCTGGTCTCCTTTTCTTTCCCATTGAGGACATAGGAAACCAGGGCGGTTGATACACCGGCTTTTTGGGCTATGTCTTTGAGGGATGTTTTTTTCATTAGGGACGAATCAATGTTCCATCGAATTTTCTTACTTGCCAATTGGATTTGGTGGTGATCGGGTATTTGGCGGCGGCTTTTTCGTCGATGTCTACACCAATGCCGGGGACTTCATTCACGGACATATAGCCGTTCTTCATGGTCGGGCAGCCGGAGAACACTTCTTGTGTTTTTTCATTAAAACTCACCGCTTCCTGAATTCCGAAGTTCCAGACAGCAAGGTCAATGTGGGCGTGCGCCGAGTGTCCAACGGGCGAGACGTCACCAGGTCCGTGCCAGGCTGTTTTTATATTGAACCACTCTCCCAACCTTGCTACTTTCATCGCCGGCGTTACTCCGCCGATCTGCGAAACGTGAATGCGTATAAAGTCAAACCACTGATTGACCATTGGTTCTACAAATTCATTGACATTATTGAAAAGCTCGCCCATAGCGATCGGGACAGTCGTATTCTCACGAAGTATTTTAAACCATTTCTGATTTTCGGGAGAGAAGGGATCTTCGATAAAGAATGGGTTAAACTCTTCTAATTTTTTGATCATATTGATGGCATTCATCGGCTGTACCCGCTCGTGGATGTCGTGCAGCAGCTCAATCTCCTCTCCACAGCTTTTCCTTACTGCTTCAAAAAGTTTAGGAATTGCTTTCAGATAGCTGTTCTCATTCATAAAACTGTCGGTAGGACCGCCGAAGTTTTCCTTTTTGAAATCGGGCTGCTCGGCTGTGCTGCCTACGGCTCCATAACCTCCCTGCTGAATGCGGATATACTTAAAACCGCGCTCCTGTATGCTTTTCACACTTTCAACCGTTGCCTCGGGCGTGTTACCATTGGCATGCGTGTAACAGGGAACCGCAAACCGGACTTTCCCTCCAAGTAACTGATAAAGAGGCATTCCGGCACGTTTCCCCTTAATATCCCAAAGCGCCTGATCCAGACCGCTTAATGCATTGTTAAGGACAGGGCCATTCCGCCAGTAAGAACTTACATATGCGCCATGCCACATGTCTTCAATGTTATCCACATCCTTTCCAGCGCAGAATTCATTCAGATAAGTGTTTATTGCAACCAGCACCACGGCGGCGCGCTGCGTGAAAGTAGCGCAGCCCAGACCATATAATCCGGGTTCGGAAGTTTCCACTTTCACCACGATGAGGTTGGAACCCTGGGGCGCTGTGGCAATGGCCCGCACACTTTTGATAGTGACCGGTTTCATTGCTTTGGCATAATGGGGCGTTTCTTTCTCTTCCCTTGCTTTTGCCTGAGCAGTTCCGCCAAACAAGCCTAATATTCCTGCTGACCCGGTAAGGCCCAATGCTTTCATCGTTTCGCGACGATTCATATTACTATGATCCATATGTTTTTGGATAAAATGAAAATGTTAAAGGTTCAGGCATTAAAAGTTTCTGTGCTACAAGGTTTTACTTCTTATCCCACCAAACGCGTGTATTGAGGTCGTTAGGGCCTTGCCTGGCATTGGCGTCGTTGACGTTTTGCAGGTTTACGATGATCTCACTGTCGGGGTAAGGCATGCGCCTGATGAAATCTTCTTTAATCTCCGAGCCTGGATAAGGATTTTTCTTCAACGCCGGAAAGCCGCTCCTTCTGAAATTGGCAAAGAGCTCATTACCGTCCAGGAATGAGGCCACCCAATATTGCGTATTAATTTGCTCTAATGCCTTTGCCGCATCTAAGGGATGTGCTTTCAGATAAGCCTGGATTGCATCTTCCTTAATGGCAGCGCTCGGATCGTAAAGCGCCATTTGCTCTAAATGTGCCCTCACACCATTGGTAAAATAAGTTGCTGCGGTGCCGCTTACCCAGCCGCGAACGGCGGCTTCGGCCAGTAAAAGCTGATTTTGCGCGTAAGTAATATGAAACTCGGGAGCGTCTAGTTTTAATACCGTCGTCAGGTCGACTTGCGTAAAATCCCAGAGGCTTGCTACACCATTTTGTGCCAAAACCGTATTGATTGTCACGTCATTGTAACCCATCGGCATGCCAATCTGCACTTTCGGATCCGATGATGCGCGGGCTGCAACCTGCTCGGGACCGCCTTTGGCACCTACATAGCGCACCGCCATCACTGCCAGCCGGGGATCGTTGTTTTCTTTAAGATAATTGACAAAGGGCGCTGCGAGGTAAAAGTTTGTCTTTTCCCTGGCAGCCAGGTGGTTGGCAATGTAGTTATTGTAAATGGCCGTGTGACGAATGATCGAATTATCTGCATTGCTCTCAAATAATCCGCCCGCTACCGCCTTGGTAACATACGTTTTTGCAGTAGTCTGATCCACCTTTGTCAAGCGCATGGCGGCGCGCAGCATTAACGAATAGCCCAGTTTTTTCCATTTAGCAACATTTCCTCCATACAAAATATCGGTTGTCACTGCCGGCTGAGCAACATCCAGAGCTCCCGAAGCTTCATCGAGTTCTTTTAAGATATCTTTATAAATGGCCTCCTGCGGATCATATTTTGGCCTGATCACTTCACTGATGTAGCCCTGACCTGCTTCAAAATAGGGAATGTCGCCATAAGTGTCGGTCAGGATCATGAATGCGTATGCTTTCCAGATCCGGGCTGCATGATATGTGTTGGACTGCATGGGATCATCTTTTGTTTGATCCGTTACGGCCACTACTTGCTTGATCACATTCCGGTAGAAATTGACCCAGACAAGCGGCGTATTCGCATTGTTAAACTGGTTATAATTCCCCCCCGACAGCGAACTTCCATAGGGCGTAATGATCTGTTGCACAATGCCAAAATTGTAGGTTAGCATGCCCAGCGTAGAAACGCCGTCCAGATAAGTGGTGCTGATAATGGCTTTGTTCAAAATCAGCGACGGGGCCAGCGAGGTCGGGTCCACTTTATTGGTATTAATCTCGTCAAAGCCTTGATCACAGCCTGTTATCAAACTAAGTGATAACAGTGCTGCTAATGTATATTTTGATATAGATTTCATTTTAATGCTGTTTTGAAAAGTTTGGATAACCGCGTTTCAGAATTTCACATTCAGGTTAAAGCCGATACTTCTCGTTGGGGGCAGGCCTGGCCAGAAATCCAGTCCGGTTGCATTGTCTGAGGAGTTCAGCACTTCTTCCGGATCCATGTTTTCTGTCCATTTCTTGATGATCAGAACGTTGTTGGCCACAGCGCTTAAACGCAAGCCTTTGACAAAGAAATTTTCTGGTAACAGCTTTCCAAGGTCATAGCTGAGCGTGATCTGACGGAGTTTCCAGAAGCCCGCATTGTTTACAAAATCTTCGTTGACCCCAAGCGGGTTAACTGACTCGTAAAATGGCTGAACTGCCGCCTTGGTCTGATTTACCTCACCATCCGGATTTACACCATTTCCAATCACAAAGCCTTCTGCACGTCCCGGAAGCGTTCTTTTGGACAGCCCGTGGCGCAGATAATTGATGTTGCGGCCTGCGATCATTTTGTGCCCAAGCTTGAAATCAATCAGCGTTGAGAGCATTATTCCCTTATAAGTGAATGTGTTGGTAATGCCGCCAAAATACTTTGGAAGCGCGTTGCCTACATTTCTCAAAGTGTTGTTTCTGATGGGCATGCCACTGTTTTTATCAAAAACCTGCCTGCCCTGCGCATCTCGCTGGTACATGAACGTATAAAGCTGCCCCAATGGCTTGCCCACCACCATGTTCAACGTCCGGCCGCCGCCGCCGCCCACCGTAATCACCGTATCTTTCTCAGCCAGGCCCAATTTCAGGACTTTCGAAGTGTTATAAGACACATTAAAACTGATGTCCCACTGAAAATCCTTCGTATTAACCGGCGAACCTGTCAGCAGCAACTCGATTCCTTTGTTCATGCTCCGGCCCACATTAATCAGCTGCGCTGTATAGGAAGATGCGTCTGATATTTGCGCGGCAAGGATCTGATCGTCCGTAGTTTTATGATAATAGGTAAAGTCAAAACCGATCTGGTTGTTGAACAACTTCATTTCCAGGCCTGCCTCAGCTTCCTTGATCCGCAATGGCCGTAAATTTTTGTTAGGGACCGTCGAGGCGTTAATCCCGCCTACCGGCACAAGCTGCCCTGTCGGATTTGGGAACGAGTTGTTATCGACCGCATAGTACAATGCATTGGAATATGGGTTCACATTATCCGATCCTACCTGTGCATATGCCGCCCTCAGCTTTCCAAAAGTGATCCACGAAGGCAGGTTTGAGAATGCTTGTGAAAAGATAAAACTTCCTGTTACAGACGGATAGAGAATGCTCCGGTTTTCCGGTGCCAATGTCGAAAACCAGTCGTTTCTGGCCGTTACATTCAGGTATAAAAACTCTTTATAGGAAATCGTTGCGGCTCCGTACAGTGAATTGATTTTCTTTTCAGACAAACCATAGAGCGGATTTTTTACACGGCCGTTCATCACTGTATAAAGTCCCGGCTGAATAAAATCCTGGACCGTAACGCTGTTGTAATCCATCCGTGCATAACGCTGGTTTCCACCCAGGGTAACGTCCAGACCGATGTCCCCGAAATTGTGATTTCCTCCCAGGATGAAGTCAAAATTACGTTCCGTGTTACGGCGTATATCCTGTGTAAATTGTCCATTAACGTAGCCCACAGGCGCTTTTGCAATGGGTGCGTATCCATTTGGAATGTTGTATTCCTGGTTTCGCACATAAAAATCCTGCGCAATACGTCCTTGCAGATACAACCATTTGGTGAACTGGTATTTCATGGCAATGTTTCCGAAAAGCCTGTCACGTGTGATGGTTTCAAAGTGCTTGCTCATCGAATAGTACGGATTATTCCGCACCAGAAACCTTGAAAACACAAACTCATCGCCATTAGGCTGCGTCTGGTTTTGTTCGAGGGCTTCAAATGGCATCGAATTCGCCAGGGTCATGATCACCGTAGAAACTGCAAAGTCCTGTGTGTCAATCTGCGGCGGGTTCGTGTTCTTTTCTTTTGAGTAATTAATGTTACCAAAAACCGTGAGCTTTTTCGAAATGTTTTGCGTGAATCCCAGGTTGACGATTTTCTTGTTGAATTTGTTATTCTGCATGATCCCGCGGTTATCCGAATTGGCCAGCGATAAGCTGAAACCGCCGTTTGCACCATTATTCGAAACGGTTACCGTGTTTGTCATGTTTGTGCCGGTGCGATAAAATTTCTTGATACGGTTGAAAACAGGCTCATAGGGCCAGGTTTCATTATCAAAAAGGATCTGCGTCATACCGGGCTCAAACTTTTCCCCGAAGCTCCAAACTCCCGAAGTCGGATTTGCCGAGGTAGGCCGCTTACCGCCTTCGCCTTGCCCGTATTCATACTGAAAATCAGTAAAATCCAGCGGCTGATCTGTGGTGAGGTTAATGTTATATTCCACTCCGATGCCTTTTCCAGTGCCGCGATTTTTTGTCGTGATCATTACCACACCGTCCTTCGCCCGCGAGCCGTATAATGCAGCCGCTGTGGCTCCTTTCAACACCGTCATGGATTCAATGTCATCGGGGTTAATGCTGGAAAGACCATCACCGCCATCGGAAGCATTCATGGACCGTGGCCCAAAATCCCCGCCTCCGGCATAATTGGAATTATCAATAGGAACACCGTTCACAACGATTAAAGGGCTGTTCTGGCCGCTGAACGAGGACTGACCACGAATACGGATCTTGGCCGTTCCACCCGGGCCCGTCGACAACGAGGAGATATTTACGCCAGCCATTTTCCCTTGCAGAGAGCTGACGACATTGGGTGTACGGTTGGTCGAAATCTGATCCGCATTTACCGTAGCCGTTGCATAACCCAGCGTTTTAGCTTCTCTTTTGATACCCAGCGCTGTTACCACCACTTCGTTAAGGTTCTTGGATTCCAATGCCAGCTGCACATCGATCACAGACCTTGAATCGACTTTAATTGTTTGGCCCACATAACCAATGTAAGAGAACACAAGGCTGGAATTGGCAGGTGCTTCCAGGCTGAATTTCCCATCCGAACTGGTAACGGTTCCCTGCTGCGTGCCGCTTACAAGGACGTTCACGCCGGGAAGCGGTTCATTTTCCTGCCCGGTGACAGTTCCGGTAATTCTGCTGTTTTGTGCCCATGCCATCGCGCTGAGCAATATTAACAGCCAAGTAACTGTAAATGTTTTTCTCATCTTCGCATCGTAAGAATGTGAATAATAAATAGATGAAACGCGCTAACTATATGCCATATACGCACATAGTTTTTCCGTGTTTGCCTGAGTGAATGTCAGCCAATCCGTCCTGATATGAAATATTTAGACACTAAACCGGAACATGAATGCTCCCGGCACCAGTTTAATCGATTAAGCAATTGATTTTAATAATCTGCTTTAAATGATTGTGTTAATGGTTAAAAAATTGACGCTTTTGTAGGATTGAATTTGGTATAACCTGAAAATAGAAACGCGGTGACCCGACGACAATAATAAGTTTCTATGGATAATTTTATAATAATTCTTTTATAAAGATTATTAACGCTCCCAAATGTAAGTTTAATCGATTAAACTAAAAATTTTTAACACAAAATTTTTATACATTTTAATCAAATACGCCTATTAGGTCCTAATAGGCGTCCAAATGCATCCCTTGCTCAGGGTTCGGTTACATTACTTTGATCTCGCTGGCTTTGAAGCGGATTAATATTTGTTCTAAAACGTAGCTCTTGAATGTTGTTTCTGAGTAAACACTGTTGAGCCATACCATAATTTTGAGTTCGATGCTATCGCCCGTTATGGCGTTCAAAAGGATTTGTCGGGGCGCTTTTTTTACAACACCCTCCGCTTTGTCTACAATTTCATTGATGATCTTTTTGACCTGCTCTAAGTCGGCTTCCGAAGTTATCTTGAATGTTACCTCACTTTTCAGGCGGGCGTTACTTGTGGTGTAGTTGACCAGTCTGCCCGATAGTAAATCGCCATTGGGAATAATAACCTTTGAACCTTGCGGGGTTAGCATTCGACTGGACCGGATCCCAATGTCGAGCACCTTCCCTTTTTTGTCGGCCAGTTCAATGTAATCGCCAATTGTAAAAGGCTTTTCAAATATCAGTATGATCCCGGACACGAAATTATTGACAATGTTCTGCATACCAAGGCCAATGCCGACTCCTAATGCACCGAGTAAAACAGAAATTTTGTCAAGGGGCACACCGGACGCGGTAACAGCAAAAAGAAATCCTAATACAATGATAATCAATCTGACAAGCGCAAGCTTTGAACCTTTATGAACTGTATCTGTCGTAAAATTCACGTCAGGCCCCGAGAACAGCAGACCGACATGCTTTTGCAAATTGTTAGCCAGCCAGATGATCACGGAAAAAAACAGCACATTGCCCAATGTAAATGTGATAGACCCGAAAGTGCGGGGTTTTTCCAGGACTTGCAGCAAAAATCCGAAGATAGGGTCAACAATATTGAGGTTTATGCAAAACACCAGCAACCATAAAAGCACTGATATAAAGGATATTAACTTTTGGAATGATGCGCGGCTCTTATCAATGTTAATACGCGAAAATAATCTTTTTGAAGCAACACTCACCTTCGTATGCAGTTCCAGCGCTTCCAAAACCACGTGTACAAAAATGCCAAGGCTCAGGACCTGAATAAGCCCGCTGATGGCGGTAACATTAAAGGATTTAGCCAGTGAAATACGCCCCAGGGCGTTCAGGACAACAGCCAGGATGTTCAGAGCAATATAGATTATCACAACGGGCTTAATGAATTTTTCCTCCATTTTCACCTCGCGCAACTTCCGGAAAAACCACACCCCAAATGCAATCGAACCCAGATTAAGCGCAATTAATGCTAACCGGGAAAGGAAAGATTCGCTCACCAAAATATTACTGATAACGGTAAGAACGTACAATATCAGCACCGAAAACCACCATAGCAGTTGTTTCCCAGGGAGCCTTTTCATGAAAAAGATCGTCATGGTAACCAGCAATAAAAACTGGTTCAGCTCGATGTAAATGGACGGCGATCTTGGCTCAAATAAGGGGGTAATGTTGAAAAGGAAGATGAAAGTGGCCAGTATCGGCCTCGGGTTAATGTATTTAAAATCCAGTGGACCTATGTCCTTACTGATCGCAGCGCCTTTTGCAAGTCTGAAATTCACGAAAATCCAGACAAAAAACCCTGCGGAAAGCAGCAAAAGCAATACGCGGTTATCCCATGTCGACTGAAAAAAGTAGCGCAGGATTTTGTTTTGCCCGGTATAAGAAACCTTAATGAGATCATTCAGCCTGGTATTTCCGTCGCCTTTTGAAGCTTTCCAGATGTAGCTGGATTCCTTGCCTAACAAGTTCCGCCCGGATTCTTTGATGTAATCATTAATGGTTGTTTCCAGGTCGTTTGCACGAAAATAAATTTCCGACACTTCTGCCAGCAAGTTGCTGACCGTGTCCAGATTGGCCGTCGTTGTTTCTCCGGCCAGTTGTAATTTTTGTTGCAAATCACTGATCTGACCTGAATAAAGCTGTTTCTGTGTTGAATCGCCCGCTTCAACCGCCAAAAGCGAATCCCGACCAAAATCAATGACTTGTTCTGAAAGGAATTGGAGTTCAGAGTTATGCTTGCTGAGCGTCTTACGCCATTGTCCCGTCCGCTGCTGTACATCGGTGAGCATCAGCCGGTAATTCTGTAAATCTTTGTTGCCGGGAATAGCATTTTCGATACTCACTGCCGCCTGGATCTGATCCACATTACGCCTTACGCCTACCAATTCCTTTTGGATCACATCGCTGTCGTAACCTTTCTTATTGGCCGCATTGATCTGCGTAATCACCGCCTGCGCCTTCTCGATTCTGAAAAGCAGCGTGTCCGGTATAACGACGGAGCGGGTGGATTTTTTTGTGGTGTCTTGTGCTGCAACTGGCAGCGAAAGCAGGATTATAGTCAGGAGTGTGTAAAAAACTTTACTTTTTGTCATATGATTTTTAGCTGTTTTCTCAGTTCTTATCCACCAGTACAATGCTGGCGGGACGGTCGGAACTGTTTGCATCACCGGAAGTTTCCAGTTTCAATTTTTTGCCGGTTTCATCTGCTTCTTCCAAAAGCTCGAACACCCGTCTTTCCCCAACCATCAGAAGGGCCTGGAATAAAACGCCGGCATATTTACTTTCTTCACTTTCGGGCCCTTTCGCTTTGGCCAGATCATTGTAATGCCCGAAAAGATCTTTCCCTTTTCCCATAGCTGTTTTATTGGTTTTGGTTAAAAAAGTGGAGGTGAGGTTCAACTTACTCAAAATGGCCCCGATCATTCCGTTCCTTCATAATCTTTAACGTCCTGTTCGGAGATCTCCACGATCGCGATCACTTCACCTTTCACTTGGTCCTGCCCACCCTGGTTGACTACATTATTGATATAGGATTTGCCCGGAAACGTCGGGGATTGAATAATGTGGCGCTCAAATGTCAGTATATTTTCTTCCGACGTGGAGGCAATTGTAATCATGAAATTTCTCATTGCTTGCTTGTTTGATGATGATCAATTGTAAAACGGACTTCAATAAGTGTGCCCGGGAAGCGGAAAATCCTGGCATCATTGTTTGATATTGCTATTAAAACAACATTTCCATTAATATCCTTAGTCATGCCCGAGGGACCGTCCATTGTCATTTTAAGGGAATCAATTGAGGCCCTGAGTCTGGACAACTCAGTGATCAGACTTGCCGAAGGCAACACCAAAATAGATATAGACCGGCTGACAGATAAGAGAGTGGTTGCTTTCAGATCATGGGGAAAGCACTTTTTAGTGTGTTTTGAGGATTTCATTTTGCGTATTCATTTCATGCTTTTCGGTTCTTATCTCATCAATGAGCGTAAGAAAACGCCGCCCCGCCTGAGCTTGATTTTTGATGACGCAGAGCTAAATTTTTATGCCTGTTCCGTGGCCATTCTGGATCAGCCTGCCGACGAAATTTATGACTGGAGCGGTGATATCATGTCCAATTCCTGGGATCCGGCCAAGGCAATCAGGAAGTTAAAAGGTGCGCCGAAGCTGCTTGCATGCGACGCGTTACTGGATCAGAATATTTTTGCCGGAAGCGGTAACATTATCAAAAATGAAGTCCTATTCCGGATCATGGTTCACCCGCTAAGTACGGTTGGAGAGATGCCCGAGACGAAGCTGAAAGAAATGGTAAAGGAAACCCGAAATTACAGCTTTGATTTTTTGCACTGGAAAAAAGAATTTACACTGAAAAAACACTGGCTGGCTCATACCAAAAAGATGTGCCCACGTTGCCTGATCCCATTTCATAAGGAATATTTAGGCAAAACAAAAAGAAGAAGCTATTACTGTGAGAACTGCCAGAAGCGATATAACTGATGTACAGACAGCGATAATGCAACCGATTAACGTTATCTTCACCTGAACCGGAAAACGCCGGGTCGGTTAATATGCCTTATTTGCAAACCATCTTTAATGAACTCATCGACAGCTACATCGATAACAAAGTAGGCATTGCAAAGGATTTTCTCAGCGCTCCGCTGGCCTCTAATCTGAAAGCCAATTTAATGTCGCTGCTGGCAACAAACCAGCTTCTTTCGGCAGGCACAGGCAACGACACCAAGGTCGTCCATGACCAATTATATCGCAGCGACAGCATTTACTGGCTCGATCGCAAGCACAATGATCCGCACGAAAACGATTTTTTCGATTTAATGGATCAATTTGTGGAACATTTGAACCGAACCTGCTACACTGGCATTACCGGCTACGAATTTCACTACGCGCTGTATCAGTCCGGCAGTTTTTATAAAAAGCATTTCGACCAGTTCCGAAACAATTCCAGCCGCCAATATTCCATGATTATGTATCTGAACACAAACTGGACATCTGGCGACGGAGGCGAGCTGCGTATTCACAATACCGATCACGAGCAAGATATCGCCCCCACAAACGGCAAAAGTGTCTTCTTTAAAAGCAGCGAACTGGAACACGAAGTGCTGCTGACAAATAAGCCCCGAATGAGTGTGACGGGGTGGTTGAAGGTCGGTTAGGAAGCCCGACAGTATAGCTGGCCGAATCTTGATTTACTTTTTCCCCTTTGCCTTCGCAATCTGCATTCGCTTGAAAATTAGGCTGTTCGCATAAATAAACAACGCCAGGCCGATCAGAATGAAGATGGCATTCAGCTTATAGGAAAAGCCGATGAATTTTTCCTTTCCCTGCATATTGAGTTCAAACCGAAGCCAAAGTCTTTCAACTACCGTTGTTTCTTTGTCAAATGGAAGGGCCTCGTCGTAGATAGGCTCTATAATGTAGCGGTTATTGATGTCGATATATCCATACTTGTCATCAATGCGGACCATGGAAATGCCGCGGTTGTAGTAAGACGCAAAGTCGTATTTGAGTGGCGTTCTGATTTTGCCTTTTTTATCAATGTGCCCGAATTTACCGTTGATCGCTACGGCGGATCGGTCTTCGCCAGTGAACCCGGTCGCCTCATCATACAGGAAAGGGATTCGGGTTTTTCCGGTTTTATCGATGCAGCCCCATTTGTTATCTTTCTTTACCCAAAATAGTCCGGAAGTGGGCTTGCGCGTGTCAGTGTATAAAAAATCAGTGATAAGCTCTCCGGTAAAGACATTGAGATAACCAAATTTATCTCCATATCTGACCCGCTCCATGCCCTGCCCTGAAAACTTATATTCAGGATCAATGTCGTCAAGCGAGACAGGCACGCGCAGGATCATTTTGTTATCTATAATCCCATACTTGCCCTCATACAAGAAATGATAAATGTACTTAGAGCTCTTTACCTCCTTTTCAATGAACGGACTAAAATTCCAGTTCAGAATAAAATAGTTGCGGCCTTTCCACCAAAGCACATCTTCCCTGGTGTCCTGGTTACAAACCATATCCACCTTCGCGGCGGAGATCAGGAAGTCTTTTTTGAAATATTGAATCGGAACTTTGTAAATTTCTTTTCCCGTGGAATCAATGTAAGAAAGCCCATACTGCTTTCCTGAGCGGTAAATCACCCACGTTTTTCCTTCATAAAACTTGTCCGTAGCAACATAAATCGGCGGTATAACCACCTCCCCGCGCCTGTTGATAAATCCATGACGACCCAGTTTTTCTGCATCCAGCTCCATGGGCACAAACTCCGCCAGATCTCCTGAAAAATCTCCGATATCGCGGTAAGCGGGCGTTAGTTTTTTGCCATTGCCGTCAACCAGGAAAGTCTCATAAGCACGGCAGGGAATGGTTATTTTTTTGACAACATACACACCCTTATAGTCTTTATGGACATTGTATTCCGAAAGCCACGGCTTCCCGGGAACTGAAACCGATTGGCAAAATGCGCCATTGAAAGTTGCGAAAAACCAAATAAAAAGTGACCAGCTTACAGCCTTTTGAAACATCCCAACAAAAAAATTTATCCAACATCCATTATTTCAACAGCGACTAATATACCTATTATGCGCATTGATCGGATAATAAATGATGTTTTTATGTTGTAGGTCAAGGCTGGAACAAATCCAGCTGAGCAAGTGGCTCGGGGTTTCCCAGCAAGGGAAGCACGTCAATTACATCGTACTGCCGCCGTTTTTCATTGAACTTCCGGATGACAAATGCGTCGCAAAGAAAACGCGCTTCGTATGCGGGCAACGTGGAATACGCCAGTGCGATCCACTCTCGCGTGAGCCTGCGTCCGATCGACATATGCGGATTTTTGGACTCATCGGCCCATTTTTTGGTATATTGTTTTTTAAGTTTTTTATCAAATGCTTTCATAACCGCTTCACTGCGTTGCCGGATCTCAAAGGACGACTCCATAGTTGGCTTGATGTAAAATGCAGAGTAATTGGCCCTGTCAAAATCATCAAACCCTGAAAAGTGGATTTCAAAAGGGGTGAGCTCCGAAATAATCCGGCGATACTCGGCCAAAACGTACGGATAGTCATTTTCATCGGCCTCAAATCCATCCAGGGAAATGTGCGCCTCCGCATTTGCGCTGCCATAACTTTTACCGATAGCAGCCCGCAACCGCTGCTTGATATCCGCCACTTCAAGGGATATCGCCGCGCTGGGCATGATGGCCAGGGAATATTGCGATAATGGTGGTTTTAGCATAATTTCATAAAATTGTTCTTCAATTGCTTCAACTTCTTCTTTTGACAATTCCGAAAACTCCCGGTCTAACGCCCTATTTGAAAGCCTGCCATTGTGCTGCTCGAGAAACCGGATGAGCAAGGCTACTGTTTTGTCTGGCATTTCGAATTCTTCCTCTAGCCAGCCCTTTATTAAATCGTATCGCTGCAAATATTCGACCTCCTTTGGAATTATTTTGTCAACAGTCTGATAAACACATTCAAATAAGAATTCAGCTTGTTTGGTTGCATCGAAATATCGGTAATAATCAATTGTCTCATTCGAAACCTTTACATTATTGTTCGCAGTGGGTGTCCAATCTATCAAGTCCAGCAACGGATGCGAATATTGTTCAAGCGTCTCTCGATAATCGTCTATACGTTCCAGAATGGCGGCTGATATAGGAAAAATGATCCCCTGCGGGCTAAATTTGGTTTTGGCAAGTAAGTGATGAATTAAATAGCGGTGAATTCTTCCGTTACCGTCGACAAAAGGGTGAATGAACACGAAACCAAAAGCAATGCTCGTGGCGGCCAGAACGGGATGGAAGTTCTGACGCTCCATTAATGAAGCAGTGGCAAATAATCCATTTAATAAAACCGACAGATCTTCCGGCTTTGCTGAAATATGTTCGGGCATAGGCGCACCACTGGTTCGATCATGCACCCCTACGAAACCTCCATCTGTCCGAAACCCCATCTTGACAAAACGGCTATTTTCAATGACTATTTGCTGCAGTCGTAATAATTCGTCCTCACCTAACTGTATACTGCCAGCTTGACTAATGGCCTTGCCCCAGCGCATAGCACGATTTGGCGTCGGATTTTCACCTTCAATTGAAAACGAAGCTTTGGAATCTTTCAGTAATAAAAAAGCAGAAGCACGAAGAATCACATCTCTATGGACTTCGTTCAAAATGGTATGTGTAAGTTCGGACAAATTCGCTTCAATGAATTCCTCTAACTTGTGTGTCCGAAAAATTAATGGACAAAAATCAGGTGTTCCAGGAAGATTGTTTCTGATCCGCTGTCTCGCAAAGTTGATTGCGGGTGAAACTGCATACTGAATTTCTTCATCGATCAAAGCAACATAATTCCCGTCTTTCAAATCAGGAATGTCCAGTTGCCTTCGCATAAGCCATTCAAATAAAAACCAAATCCTTCGACTATACTGACCTTTGGGCTCAATGCTGATAACGGTTTTTACACCCTCATCACCGATGCTCTCAAACAGTTTTTTAAAGAACAGCAGGTTAACACCCTCATATTTTAACGCAAAAACCAGATGCCCATATAGATTATCAGCAGGATTATGCCTCGGCGTTAAAATGCGCCAGTTATCATCGGAGACTTGCCTATGCTTGTCACTTATTAACGTTAATTTTGCAGGCATGGGCAATTGCAAATTTAATGCCTCTATAATCGCCCCATAGCCAACAATGAGTGCCTCCTCAGGCGCTTGCCTTCCATCAATAACTTTAATTCGTCTTGAAAAAAGTTTCCCGTCGCTTTTCCGAAAATTATTTTCTGGTGACATAATCTGAAATAGATTTTGTCAAAACTATTGAATTTTAACTAAAAAACATGAATAGTAGCTAAATCCGACTCAAAAATATGAAAACTAATTACTGTCATTAAACATCAGTGTCAAAACAGCCGCATCTGCTGGCCTACCATATATTCGTGACCCAGTAATGGAATAGTGTCAATGATTTCGTACTGTCCTTTCCCAGGATTCAGCTTTCGGATAACGAATGAATCGCAGGTAAAGTGCTCATCAAAATCGTCGGTGAATAAGGAGTGGGAAGCCTTTATTTCTTCCAGGATCAGATCACGGCCTATGGTTAGATGCGGTTCTGTACGACCTACTATTTCCCAGCGGTCGGTATATCTTCGCTTCAAAAATTTATTAAAATTGGTTCCTATCGTTTTGCAACACTCAATAATTTGCCTATTCGAACATTCATCGGGTTTAACAAAGAACGTGCATGGGTAGGTTTTCGAAAAATCACCAAAGCCTGACAGTCCAATGTCAAATGGCGCAAGGCCGGCCAGGACCCGCTCGAATTCTGCCAAAATGGGAGGATAATCGTCGTCGTAGGCAACAAACAGGATTAAGGTCACATGAGCAAGAGAATTAACGCTGCCGTAATTTCTCCCCAGATGCTTCTGTAAACGCTTTTTGAGCATTTTTACCAGCCCGATAATACGCTCATCGGGACTTATCGCAAGGGTGTAAACAGATAATGTTTTACTTTTCATTAATAAACCACATCGTAAAAATGCTGCCGCGAATTGCCGGAAATAAGTCTGGTAATCCATGCGGCTCTCAGCGTAATGCTATATTTAATTTTCCCGGCCTTTGGATCATTTTCTTCAAAAACAATCCTGATCCGTTCCGGTATACCGGCTATCTGAGCCTCTCCTGCCGTCTTGAAAAGCGGCAGCATTGTATTATCGAGATAACCTTTTTCAGGTCTCCAACCGTTTTCGGACATTTCCGAGACGATTCCTCCCAGGGAGGATGTGGAAGTGATAAAGACCGTTTGCGCTACGTCATCCCAGGCCCAGGTTCCGTCTGTTGTCAGTCCCATACCAGTTTCATTCAGCGACTTTGCACCGTAAGGAATCTTGCCAAACGGGCCGGTGCTGATGATTTCATCGAGGTTATTAACATTATTGGCAAATCGTTCAAATCGGAAACCGACATTCGGCGTTACGTTTATCCGGGTTTCGGCCGTTATGATCTTAGATGACTCTGCTACGTTTTCGACCGTCTTAACTCCCTGTTTTTCGATCGCAATCTCCTCGAAGCGCCAATTGCGATCAGTTGCTAAAAGAGACGCTATTACTTTTTCTTTATCTACCTGTGCCTTGACGACGTCGTCCTCCCTGTCATCACAGGAAAAAAGCAGCAAAAAAACCATTATTCCGGAACATTGTAGAAGCAATTTCATGGTCAGGAGGTTTTAGGTGTAAAGTAATTTTACACCTAAATATCGGCAGGAATATTCTAGCAACCAATGCCGGAGATCAAATTCTGCGTTCAATTCGCCGGTATGCATCCCGGCGAAAAAATCCTAAGGAACAATGACAGCCTCGGGCGCGTCCTTGAATTTTTTATCCAACCCTCGCAACTTTCCGACAAAAAGCACAAGCGGGAAAATAAATTTTTTGACGAAAGGCGGTATTCCCAGCATGTCAAACTCGGTCTTGTACTTCCGCAGCAGGTAAGCCGCATCGAATGGAGCGGGCACGCCTTTGCCGTTCTCGCGGCTGGAACGATAGATTTCTGAGAGAAAATATTCAATGTTGTGCGGCGGCCAGATTTCCCCGGAACAGCGGAGCGGTGTTTCGCCAGCATTCCAAAACCGGTGTGCTATTCCACTGTGGAAAGTTGCCGAATCGCCCTGATTTAGAAAGTAGGGCTCCTGGCCATCGATCTGAACGCCCATTTTGCCTTCATGGATATACAGACTTTCGTGCTGGTGATGATGTACATGCATAGGCGGACCGGATCCGGGGCTCACCTGATTCTCAACTTGTATATACTCGACACCATCCCGAAGCTCACGTCCCAGAAATGTCAGCCGCTCGCCATGACCGTTATCGATTGTGACCGGATAAACTTTTTTCATTGTTTTGGTTTCCATTATCTGACCTGTGTTTGCATGCTTAAACTCCTTAAAAGCGTCGCTGCTAATATCAATAACACGCTCAGTCGCAGCAAGCTAAGCATTTCCCAGGTTGAAGCTCTGGCTGCCAGGTCACCGCTAACCGCAGCCGAATAGGCCGATGTGGTAATGGCAATAAGTTCGGGCACAAAATACGTGGCTGTGATCGCTAAAATCAACAGGTAACAACAGAGAACGATTAAAATTTGTTTGCGGCGCTGCTCCTTCCAATTTGCCATTAATGCCGCTGCCAACAACAAAACGGTTACAGGATGTACTGGCATCCAGAAATTGATAGGCTTGATTCCATATTCGCCCTGGAACATGGACAGTGATCTGGGCGGCGCAATGCTCCAGACAGGTACAACTGCGGCATGCTCATATATTGCAGCGCCGATAATGGAGATGAAGGCGATAGACGCCATGATTAAAAAGATGTTTGAAAATGATTTCGTCATACGGTTCAAATGTTATAATTTTGGACAACGACCTAAAATTATAACGGATTAGGACATTGACCAAATATTGATACTGAAAAGTGAACGCGACACAGGAAAAAATTATTAACCGGGCATTGGAGCTGTTTAATCAGAAAGGAATTGAGTACGTAGGCATGCGGGAGCTCGCGGCGGACTTGGATATGCGAATCGGCAACCTCACTTATTACTTCCCTACCAAGAATGATCTGGTTTACAGCCTGAGCCAGGCATACACAGAATCCAATAACCAAATTCACAAAGAGTTACCAGTAAAAAGTTTACATGATTTTTTGAAAAAGAATGTACTGCTGTTTGAAAACGGCCTGAAATACCAATGCTTAATGTTAAGTATGGTGCATCTGATGGAACAGAATACGCTCATCGCTACCAATTATAAGAATGTTATGCAGAATCGTGCATCGGGCCTGATGAATGACGTAGCTGTTTTAGAGGAAAATAAGTATGTAAAATTTGCCGGGGAAGATGACAAATTATTGATCGTTTCCAGCAACAGCCTCCAAAACCGATTTTGGTTTTCCGAAGCTGTACTGTCGGGATCGAGGCAGAACCTCGCCAGCCAGATGACACATTACCTGCGCATGAAGGCACACTTGTTTCGACCCTATGCAACAAAAAAAGGCATTGACGATATCGAGCGTTTCCTGAGCGAACTTAGCTGATTTTGATCACTAATAAGCCAGCAACCTGCCACAGGCGATGACGGCAACCCAGACAATGATGGAGATGCAGGCACTGATCCGAGCCTGAGATGGAAGGTTGCCATTTGGGTTTAAATTTGATTTAAAAATAAACCTGTGAAAAACGAAAACATTAATAGCAGCAACGCCTATTAAGCTCATCTTCGTCCAAAATGTGGGATCAACGCCCAGCGCATTGGCATTGGTTATGAAAAGCAGCGCCCCCGAGGGAATAATCAGCAACAGGGACCTGCGTGACCAGGGCAATAAATGCTCTGCCAAACTGGCAAAAGGAATGTTCTGCGAAAAACCCAATAACCTCAGATCAAACATAAATGCCGGGCCAACCAGCATGACTATACCCAGGATATGGACAATTTCCAAAGCCGGGTATAGCCATAACGATTGGCGAATTCCTACCGCCCAGGAAGTTTTTTCAAGCCAGTCGAGAAATTCCAGCACTACTAGCGAAGTTCAAATTTTTTACCATCCACAAATATCCTTTCCGCGCGCATTTCGCCTTTTTCGGTCTTATGTGGATAAGCCACGAGCCTGACAGAAGTGCCTTTCTTGATCATATCACTTGTCAGGCCGCGATCCGTCATACGGCTGGTGGGGGCCAGGAAAACGGTGTACATTTCTTTATTGTACTTCACCTTGGCAAGCACATGCGGATTTTCATAAATGGATTCTTCAATCGTTGTTGTGAAATCCTGCGGCTTGGTTTGATCATAATCAGCCCAGCCGTGATGCAACACTGTGAAAGATGCGCAAAGTAAAACTGCAAGTGCAAAATAAATGTTTTTGATACTTTTCATAAGATGCTGAGTTTAGTGTATTTAAAGTTAATCAAATTATCCATTAACTTGAAAGCGAAATCCACCTCAATCCTTGAATCAGCAATGAGATCAAAATTTTACGGCTTTGCATTATTAGTTATCTGTGCTGCTTGCACCGAAAAAAAGGAAGAATCAAAAACGTCCACATCGCCATCGATTATCGGCACATGGGCCCTTTCATCAAGCAAAGTGGTTACCAAAGGCGACACGCTTGTAACTTTTCCTGTTAAAAATCAGGAAATGATAAAGATGTTTACAGAGTCGCATTTTACATTCATGAAGCACGACATCAACCAAGGCAAAGGTGACTCGGCCGTTTTCGACGCTGGCGGTGGCACTTACACTTTGAAAGGTGACGACTATTCAGAACATCTCCAATACTGTAACTACCGCGACTGGGAAAACCGCGATTTCCATTTCAAACTACGCCTCAACGGCGACACGCTCATCCAAAGTGGCGTGGAAAAGATTGATAGTCTGGGGATTGATCAGGAGATTTTGGAGGTTTATGTGAGGAAATGAAAAGCCAGGACAAATCCTGGCCCCACAATATCAAAAGTGCCTGACGGCACTTGCTTCCCGCAAGTGCCGTCAGGCACAACACATGTCTTAACCCGGGATTTCATCCCTGGAACTTAACCTCACAAACCTTCAATCCACTCCCGCGCGTTCACAAATGCCTCTATCCAAGGACTCACTTCGTCCTTCCTTCCCTCTGGGTAATTGGCCCAGTGCCATTGGAACAGGGACCTCTCAATGTGCGGCATCATGACCAGGTGGCGGCCGGTTTCGTCGCAGAGCATTGCCGTGTTGAATGCGGAGCCGTTCGGACTGGCCGGATAGGTTTCGTAGCCGTATTTGGCTACAATGTTATATTGATCCTCGGAATACGGGAAGTCAAAGCGTCCTTCTCCATGAGATACCCAAACGCCTAATGTACTGCCCGCCAGTGTGGAAAGCATTACAGATTTATTTGGTTGAATGGTCAGCGATGTGAAAATACTTTCATGTTTGCCACTTGCATTGTGCAGCATTTTTGGTTTTTGCTCATGATTTTCATTGATCAATCCAAGCTCAACAAAAAGCTGGCAGCCATTGCAAACGCCAACCGACAGTGTATCCTCACGCTTAAAGAAATTTTCCAGCGCAATCTTGGCCTTTTCATTATAAAGAAAAGCACCGGCCCAGCCTTTTGCTGAACCCAGAACATCTGAATTTGAAAACCCTCCTACTGCGCCTATGAACTGAATATCTTCCAGCGTTTCGCGACCAGAAATAAGGTCGGTCATATGAACATCCTTTACGTCAAAACCGGCCAGATACATGGCATTGGCTAATTCTCTCTCCGAATTGCTGCCTTTTTCACGAAGCACTGCTGCCTTAGGCCTCGGCCTGAATTCGTCTATGACCGGTTTTTTTCCATCAAATTGAGCCGGAAATTTATAACGCAGCAAGTGGTTTTTATAGTGATCAAAACGCTCCTTCGCAAGCTCAGGTTTTGTTTGTTTCTTATCTAGTAAATAGGACGTTTTAAACCAAACATCACGCAATGTTTCAATATCAAAATCCCACTTCCCGGCAGCATCTTTCACCGTCAATTTAGAAGCCAGATTAACCGTTCCTATTTTATGAAAATCAACTCCCTGAGCCGCCAGCACTGATTCCACAGATTCATCAGCCTGAAAAACGATCCCGATGTTTTCAGCAAAAAGCTTTTCAATAATGTCCTGATCACCCAATGCTGAAAGATCAATGGAAGCGCCTAAATCGCGGTCCGAGAAGCACATTTCGAGCAATGTGGTGATCAACCCGCCGCTGCCGATATCGTGTCCAGCCTGGATCTTCCCTTCTTTGATCAAATCCTGAATAGCATTGAAGGCAGTTTTAAATTTGCCTGCATCCTGAATATCAGGCGTTTGATCGCCAATTTTGTTCAATATCTGAGCAAATGAAGATCCGCCTAGTTTATAAGTATCACCTGAAAGATTGATATAGTAAATAGAACCGCCCGTTTTTTTCAAGACCGGCTCAACGACCGCAGTAATGTCATCACAATGCCCGGCTGCGGAAATGATAACAGTTCCTGGCGCGATCACCTCATCATTTTTGTATTTCTGCTTCATCGAAAGCGAATCCTTTCCAGTCGGAATATTGATTCCCAGACTGATAGCAAATTCCGAGCAAGCTTTCACCGCCTTGTACAATCGCGCATCCTCGCCTTCATTCTTACAAGCCCACATCCAGTTTGCAGAAAGTGAAACACTGGTCAGGTTATCTTTCAAAGGTGCCCACACAATGTTGGAAAGCGCCTCAGCGATTGCATTACGGCTTCCCGCAGCAGGATCGATCAATGCGGAAAGTGGCGCATGGCCAATAGAAGTCGCGATACCATCTTTCCCTTGAAAATCGAGTGCCATTACGCCCACATTGTTCAGCGGCAATTGCAGAGGACCAGCGCATTGCTGCTTTGCTACATGCCCGCCGACACATCGGTCTACTTTATTGGTAAGCCAGTCTTTGCTCGCAACGGCTTCCAGTTGCAGCATTTGTTCCAGATATTCATGCAGCTTTCCAGTTTCATAAGTGACAGGCTCGTAATTTCTTTGAATGGTTTTGTCGGCCATCACCGTTTTTGGTGAACTGCCAAACATATCGTCCATTTCCAGGTCCATCGGCTTAGCGCCGGTTTTCTCTGATTCAAACGTAAACCGGTGCGTTCCCGTCACCTCGCCTACCTGATAAAGCGGTGCGCGCTCGCGATCAGCGATCCTTTTAAGTGTTTCGAGATTTTCTTTCGAGATAACCAGTCCCATGCGCTCCTGGGACTCATTTCCAATGATTTCCTTCGCAGAAAGCGTCGGGTCGCCAACGGGTAGTTTATCCAGGTCAATGTTTCCACCCGTTTCCTCAACAAGCTCGGAAAGACAGTTTAAATGTCCGCCAGCGCCGTGGTCATGGATAGAAACAATGGTGTTATTGCCGCTTTCCACCATTCCGCGCACGGCATTGGCAACGCGTTTTTGCATTTCGGGATTGGAACGCTGGATCGCATTCAACTCAATACCGGAACCGAAAGCGCCTGTGTCCGCGGAAGAAACTGCCGCACCGCCCATTCCAATCCGGTAATTTTCCCCACCCATTACGACGATTTGATCGCCGGTTTCAGGTTTGGATTTTTTGGCCTGATCTGCGATGCCGTAACCAACTCCTCCGGCCTGCATAATCACCTTATCATAACCCAGCTTCCTGCCCTGTTCTTCATGCTCAAATGTCAGAACAGAGCCGGTAATCAAAGGCTGGCCAAATTTGTTACCAAAATCGGTCGCACCATTGGAAGCCTTAATGAGGATATCCATCGGTGTTTGGTAAAGCCATTCTCTTTCCTCAACGCCTTTTTCCCAGGGACGATTTTCTTCCAGGCGGGATAATGCAGTCATATAAACCGCCGTTCCAGCCAATGGCAAAGAGCCTTGTCCACCTGCAAGTCTGTCACGAATTTCGCCTCCCGAACCCGTTGCAGCGCCGTTAAATGGCTCAACAGTTGTTGGGAAATTATGGGTTTCCGCTTTTAATGAAAGAACAGATTGAAAATCTTTAATTTCATAATATTCAGGAACATCCGGCCTTTTGGGAGCGAACTGCTGCACAACCGGGCCTTTTACAAAAGCAACATTATCCTTATAAGCAGATACAATAGAATTCGGATTTGTTTCCGAAGTTTTGCGGATCAGTTTAAATAAGGAAACCGGCTGTTCTTCCCCGTCAATGACAAATGTGCCGTTAAAAATCTTGTGGCGGCAATGTTCAGAGTTGACTTGTGAGAAGCCAAAAACCTCCGAATCCGTTAACTTACGGTTCAGTTTTTCTGCCAGCTTGTTCAGATAATCGACTTCCTCATCACTCAATGAAAGTCCTTCCTGCTTGTTATATGCTGCAATGTCAGCCACTTCCAGAATAGATTCCGGCTGGACGCTGATCGTATATATTTCCTGATTAAGCTCAGCGTATTTCTGCGAAAGCATCGGATCAAAATCTTTGAAATCCTCCCCTACTTTCTTGAACTCCTCAATGCGGATGATGCCTTGAATGTCCATGTTTTGCGTGATTTCAACGGCATTAGTGCTCCAAGGTGTGATCATCGCCGCACGGGGTCCAACAAAAAACTCCGTGATGACGGTTTCATCCCGGAGTTCCGCGCCGCCAAAAAGCCAGCTCAATTTGGAAGTATCTGATTCTGTTAGCGTTCGCTCTATCTGGACCGCAAAAACAGTGTTCTGTTCGTCTGCAAAAAAGTAGATCATGGTATCGAATTATGGCGCAAAGGTAAGTTAATTTTCACCTCACCGCAAACCATTCCACTTTTTCTCAATCATCTCAGCGATTATCTTGTAACCTTTGTCGGATGGGTGGAGGCCGTCGTAGGTGTTGTTGATCGCTTCGGGGGGATAGGGATATTCGTCTTTTTCAGGGTCGAAAGGAATGGTTGTGTAGTCGGGATATGTGTAGTTTTTATAATTACCGGTCGCAGGATCTTTCAGCTTTTTGAAATTGACCATGTTTTCGACTGTCATACCGCTTTCGTGAAAAAGATCAACCACCTTGATTTTTTCAAGCTTCCCAATTTCAACGACTGCGTTGGCAAAATCTTCGAGATTTTTGCCATTTTTAGGCTTATAGGATCCGAATGCGTTGTTTTTTTGATTGTTAATATAAACAAAATCGCCTCGCTGCATGGGCGTAATGAGAATAATTCTGGCCTTTTTGTTCAGCTGCCTCAGTTTATCGTTGATGATCCGAAATGCGCCGTAAACCGTCTTCGTACCCGTTTTCTGTTCATAATCCGAAATCGATCCCAGCTCTTTTCCCTGCCACCAATCATTAGTCCCCAAGAACACAGTGTAAACGTCTGCCTTCTGCAATTCCAGTGTCTCAATTTTGTCCGCAATGTTGATCGAAGTCCAGCCATTGTAACCTTTATTGATATACTCCACACGCGGATATTTCTCGGAAATCAATGTCAGATATCCCTTTGTAACACGGTTTCCCGTTTCATCTTTATGATCATTCAAATAGGTGATCGAATCCCCGATGGCAACCCACGAGATCTTTCTGGGTGCAGAGGCGAGGCAGGTCAAGAATAAAACAAAAAACAGCAAATACTTCTTCATATGGGATCAGGATAAGTTACAGGCCGAAGATATTAATTCCGTCCGAACTGCCAGTCGCTCATGCTGCCAAAACTTTTGTTATTACCTTTATCATTCCAAACATCCACAATGATCTTGAAACATTTAATCCTAATCCTGTTCCTTTTCGTCTGCCAGAAAGGCTTTTCACAAACCGGCCTGCTTCCGCTGGACGCCGAGAAAAATGTATTTTATTCCGATTCGGGCAAACCAAAAAAATCTAAATCAGAGATTTTCAAAGAAGCACAAAACTGGATCAGCAAGACATTTGGCAATTACGAAAATGCCGTAACATTTGAAGATCCGCAGCTCGGAAAATTGATCCTGACCAGCTATGCGCCAGTTTCTGGCATTGCTTACGAGTACGTGCGTTTTGATCTGACCATTGAATGCAAGGATGAACAATATAACGTGCGGATCGATAAACTCGATGGGATATCAACCACACACAGCCCTAAAAGACTGGGTACGAAAGATAATGATGCCGTTATGGAAAAGGAAGTAGCTGTAAAAACGGAGCAAACCAAGAAGAAACGCACCGAAGCGGAAACAGCGCTGAACAATGCGAAAGCCGACATTGAGAGCATTAATAACGCGATGTACAAACTAATGTCGGATCTCAAACTTTCCCTGACGCAATCGGCCAATTAATGGGTCCTGCATTTGTCAGATAAGCCCGGGAAGCTCGCTCTCTTCTTCGATCGCGGCGCGCAATTTCGTGTTGAGCTTGCTATATGCAGCCAGCACCGCTTTTCCGCGCTCGGTAAGCTCCGTTCCGCCTCCTTGCTTACCACCTTTTTGGGCCACAACATAAGGACTTTTTCCCATCGCATTCATTTCGTCGACCATGCGCCAAGCTTTTTTATAAGACATTTCCATTGCCTTGGCAGCCTTAGCAATAGAACCTGTATCCTGGATATGCACCAGTAATTCCGCCCTTCCCGGCCCGAAAAACTTGATCCCGTCCACGAAGACCCAGTGCATGAAACGTAGTTCAATATTTTTTTCCATCAGGATAAATCTGTCGGTTTATGGGTTCAATTTAAATATTTCTGCATTTGATGTGACATTTTGCGCGACCACCGGAAGATCAGCATTGTAACCGAACATTCATTCAAATGAACCGATTAAACGCCCAAACCTGCCTCACAATAAAACTATTCAGATAAATAATAAAATTTTATAAAGAAAATTTTTCGCTGTTTTTATTTTTAGTGAGGGGTTAACTGTTAAATTGGCAATTGAATCAGTCCGTTTACAATGTCTAAATCCCAGACCCGGCTGGTCATTTCGATGGCTGGTTTTTTTCTTCTTTCAGTAACCGTTTATAAATGGCAGGCATTCACACACTTTGCATGGACCATTATTTTATTTAAAATACTTGTTGCCTTTTCATTCCTGATGATCTTTTATGGCCTGGGCAGGCTCGCCAGGCTTCCTCTGCTCATTTGCCTGATAATTCCCTTATTGCTGGAAATCATTTCCTGGCGCTATATCAGGCACGTGATCACCGTAAATCAAACCGCCGACAGACCCAGCATTGGTGTGCTGGACCAGTGGATTCATTATCGGGATGTAGTTCAGTTTAACCGGCAGTTCAGCAGTTATTCGCAGGATTTGGGATACACATTACGGCCGGGAAGCGAGGGTTACCATCAGGATTTGGAATACAAAAACAAATACAGCGTAAATAAATCCGGGCTCCGTGACAACGACTATTCTCTAATAAGTCCCAGGATTATTTTTCTGGGCGACTCGTTTACAATGGGTTGGGGAATAGATCAGAACAAAACCTTTGCACATTTAACCGGCCAGATGACGGGCGCAAAATCCCTGAATGCCGGCATTTCTTCATATGGCACTTACCGCGAAATGCTCCTGCTTTCCAAATTACAGCGCGATTCCTGTAAAGTTTTGGTAATCCAGTACTGTGATAATGACCTGGAAGAAAACACCGCCAGAAACGACCCAAAAACCCCGCAAGAGTCATTAACGCTTGAAAAATTTGAGAAAGTCGGCATCTTTAACCGCTTAAACGAAGGCTATTTCCCTATGCGGTTTACGTATTTTTTTTTCAGGGAAAAGAATTTTTTCAAATACATTTTCACTAATCCGGTACAGGTTTGGCAAGATTCCAAAACCGCATTAATCTCCTGGACTTCGGGCAAGCCTATGCCAGACGGCAAACCTCTGGCCATAAAATCAGAAGCCATGGTTGCTGAACACACCCTGCAATTTTTCAAAATCCTGACCAAAATCCGTGCGATTTATGCTGGTCACATTGTCGTGCTGCACCTGGACGGCCGCTACACCAAGCCAGAGCTGATCAGCGGTTTTGAATCAGCAGGACGGAAAAGCCAGGACCCCAAACTGCATTTCTTGCGCGCTTGCGACCTGCTTACCGCCCGGGATTACTATCCGGTAGACGGCCACCTTAATGAAGCGGGACATCATAAAATTGCTGGCGAACTAACGCGTATAATTCAGGCAAAAGAGCTTTTAGAATAATACATTTGCCCGCTGAAACCTACTTCTGAACGTCTCAGCGAATTACATTTCTTGGCAGGTGGCGGAGAAATGGGCCAGCTTTTTCTGCCTGCAAAGCAAAATGGTTAACGATCCTAATCCGTCACACTGTTTTCCCCGCTGACTTTTCGGGCAGCCGGTTGATAAACCATAGCAAGCACATTGCATTAAAGACAAGCGTAAGGGGAATTACCGACAAATTTTTTAGCAAGAGAATAATGGTCCATTCGGAAGCATTGGCATGCAGGAGGCCACGCTCCCGCAGGCTGATGTACATACAGGTTTCATAAGCGATATGATCAATGAAAAGGTTGATCAAAAAAGAAATAATAAGGAAAGCTCCCAGATTCCAAAGCATTCTTTTCCAATGCAATTTGAATTTTTCCAAAGCCAGCTTCCGTTTCTGACTGCTATCTTTTTTCACAGAAAAAATGGCCACCGTCCTTTTTATCCCCGAACGGATATTTGTAACACCCAATGCAAACAAAAATATCAGCATCCTGGCCGACTGAATGATCATTTCCAATACAAAATGCAACGTGGAAGAAATTTCGCCGAAGGCTTTCAACTGGGCGGCACGGCCTAAGCCTGCGATCAGGCCGAGCGTGAGGATTACGAGAAAATGTTTTCTCAAAAAATACAAGGAATGATGCGTCCAATCCAGTGTTGTACGAAGGTCTGTAATGTTTTTCATAGCTAATGACGGTTAAATTCTGACCAATAAGATCTGCATTTATCACATCAAAATCAACACGTTGCCATCCTATTTTTTGTTGTTTAAAGAATAAAAATGCTTCTGCTTGCAACGTTTGGTTTGCTTTTCTTCTCCTTGTTTCAAACCCTTGCTATAAAAAGCATTATTACTCAATGGACTTCGAAAGAGAGATTACTTTGAAAACCGGGAGGTGTGTCAAAGTTTTTGCCAATGCTGTACAGAACCATTCGCGAATGGCTTTTGAGCTTATCGTGCTCGTAAAAGACCCGGGTGAAAACACCTTTTATCCCCCCATAGGCCCGAATCACTCCAAATATTGGCAATTGAAAAGATTAAATGAGCAGCTGGCCGGCATTTTGCAGCTTCGGCACAGCGGCATTTCGGATAAGGATTTGAAACAAATACTCTCCGATGTGGAAGAAATGGTCGCAGCCAGTGAAGCAAGCACTTAGATAGTATTAAAACAAAGCCGATATAATGATCCTTTTGAACGGATAAAAAACTGGCGATCCGGGGAATTTTGTTTTAAGTCTTAATTTGAATTCATTAACAAATCGCTGCCGGTTTTCACCATCCAGCTTTTGCACATAAGGAAGCAATGCGGTGCCCGAAGTCCATTCAAAAACAGCATCAGAATCTTTCAGCACCAGCGGATATATTTTTTCATAAACCGTGATCTCACTTCCTCCTTTTTCAAACAATATCCGCGCATAATCCTCAATATTCAAAACAGGAGATAAGCGGTGAAAGCCTGCCAGGTCCTTTTCAAACGGGTCTTCCTCAGACAATTGCAAAAGCATCTGATTAGTCACATTATGGTGCTGAGCAGGCATTTGAACTGCAAGCTGCCCGCCGGGTTTGATGTTTGAAATGATGCTTGGAAATAGCGTTTCGTGATCTTCAACCCATTGGATGGCCGCATTGGAAAACACAAGATCCCATTTCGACTTTGTGTCAATGCCCGCTTCGATTGTATTTTGTTCAAACCTGACTTGCTCATTGAGAAACGCTTTGGCATCATCCAGCATTTCTGCCGATGAATCGATCCCTAAAACACTCGACCCCGGAAGCAGTTCAGCCAACTTGCCGGTAAGCTCCCCCGTCCCACACCCCAGATCGATCACATCCAGATCGGGACGGATTTTTATCAATGCTATCAGATCCAGAAAAGGCGCAAACCGCTCTGTTTTAAACTTATTATAGGTCTCCGGATTCCAGGCCATTGGTTTTTGTTTGGTTAAAATATAGGATGTGAGCCAACATGCTAAATGTTCAATCCATAGCGAACACTCCTACCGCCGCCTGCCGCTTGTAAGACGTTCATTTCGAGCAATGTTTGCAGATCGCGGGTGGCCGTTGCTTTTGAGGTTTTTGCAATAGCCATGTATTTTTTTGCGGACATGCCGCCGTCAAAACCAGCCTGGCCGGCTTCCAGCATTCTTTGGATCACTTTCAGCTGACGGTCATTAAGCCGTTCTTTATGAAGGTCAAAAAACTGCGTTTTCTTCAATGTGAAATCAATCAGTTCCCTGCTTTCCCGTTGCGCCTGTAAGGTGATATTTACAAAATAATTGATCCAGTCCGTAATGTTGTTGGTTTGTTGCGCCTTTTTCAAAGCGGCATAGTAACCTTTTTTATCGGCTTCGATAGTGCGAGAAAGGCTCATCATTATCGGTCTTCCCAGCGTTTGCGATAATGTTTTTTCTGCGATCGCGCGACCGATACGACCATTGCCGTCTTCAAAAGGGTGGATGGTTTCAAAGTACAAATGGGCAATGGCGGCCCTGATCGGTGCACTGTTAATGACCTTACCTCCGCCCGGTGCAGTCTCGTTAAACCAGGCCAGGAAACCCTCCATTTCGGCCGGGACATTCATAGATGGCGGCGCCTGAAAATGCACCTCCTCTTTTCCGATACTGCCGGAAATCACCTGCATAGGCTCACTCCCGGTCCGCCAGCGCCCGACCTGAATCCGCGTTTCCGCAGTAAACAGCAGTTGGTGCCAGTCAAATAATGTTTTGTCCGAAAGTGGCTCTGCAAATGTCTTGCGCACATCCACCATCAGCGCGCCTATCCCGCGGGCTTTGGGGTCACGTACTTGCTCATGCTTCGCATTAAGGCCCATATTATTTCGGATGGATGACATCACATCCAGCCGGCTCAAAAATTCACCTTCAATTTCTGATGTTTTAATAGCCTCGGAAAGCATTAGCTGCAAAAGCGATTCCTCCTGAATAACCGGCGGGAGCGATTTGAGTATGCCCGTAATTTCACCGGTTTCCATAGCAAAGTCGTAAAGCACAGCCTCAACATCTCTAAAAGAAAAAGTAAAATTTGGCCAGTCCGAAAGTTCCCAGTTGTAAGCCATGAGCCGATTAAATTGTCTATTCGGCTCAAATATAGGTAATTTTTGAGCCGAATAACCGAATTATTCGGCTCAAATACATTCTATATACTAATCTGGATTATTTAGTCCTCAAAATAGTAAAGCCCCGATTCTCCTTTACAAAGCCAATCTTAGGATAATATTCCATAGCAGTCGGCACGGAAAGCAATAGAATGGTGGTTTGCTCGCCGACTTGCTCTTTGGTAATGTCGATCAGTTTCTTGCCGATGCCTGATTTTTGATAATCTTCATGAATAGCCAGATCCGCGAGGTAACAGCTCCAAGCCCAGTCCGTGATCGAGCGCGAGACGCCGACCAATTTGTCGCCGTCCCAGGCCGAGACGATCAGATTTGAATTTTGATAAATCCTGCCGATGCGCTCTGCGTCGTGGGTAGGCCTGGGCAACTTGGCACTGTCGTACAACTCTATCACCTGCCCGGGCGACGGCACAACGTCGGTTTTGTAAGTTATTTCCATCTTTCAGCTAATTATGATAAAAAATTTCAGGTTGCCGGTCAAAAGTCACCGGCGAATCGCCAACTTAGTTACATTCAAACGAAAATAAGAGAAATCGCCCTTAACCTCCTATAATGACAAAGAAAACGCTGATCCTCTGCTTTTTTATCCTCATAAAACTCACCCTGCATTACGTGATCATTGCACCCGGATATGATCTGCACAGGGACGAGTATTTGCATCTGGACCAGGGAAAGCATCTGGCCTGGGGATATTTGTCGGTGCCGCCGTTCACTTCCTGGAATTCCTACATTATTCTTCTTCTGGGCAATGCTGAATTTTGGGTGAAATTTTTCCCGGCACTCTGGGGCGCACTGACGCTGGTTGTTGTCTGGAAAGCCATCGAAGTGTTGGGCGGAAATTTATTTGCATTGATTTTAGGCGCAACAGCAATCACGTTTTCTGTGCTGTTGCGGATGAACATGCTTTATCAGCCCAATTCGGTAGACATTCTCGGATGGACGTTGCTGTATTTTTGTTTGTTACATTATCTCAAAACAGAGCAGAATAAATGGCTCTACATTGCCGCCGCCGTCTTTGGGTTTAGTTTTTTAAATAAATACAACATCGTGTTCCTGGCTGCGGGCATTGTCCCTGCTCTTTTGGTAACAAAAAATTATAAAATATTCACAAACAAAGCATTATATATGGCTGCATTCATTGCGCTGATCATTATTTTACCAAATTTGCACTGGCAGTATCAGAACAATTTTCCGGTTATCTATCATATGAAGCTGCTTGCTAAGTCACAGCTGGTGAATGTAAACCGGATTGATTTTTTGAAAGAGCAGCTGCTTTATTTTATCGGCTCGATCTTTATTTTAATCGCTGGTTTTGCGTCATTTTTCATCTATCCGGCATTTCGAAAATACCAGGCATTTTTCTGGTCACTGGTGTTTACGCTGGCCCTGTTCACTTACCTGAGGGCCAAGGGATATTACGCTGTCGGGCTCTATCCGATCTTCATTGCGTTTGGATCGGTGTATCTGGAACGGCTGTTCCAAAACCGACTGACTTGGCTGCGACCTGTTGCAATTGTAGTTAACCTGGCCATGTTCGTCCCCATTTTCATGGTGGCATTTCCCATAAAAAGCCCATCCGAAATAGCACGAAATTCAAAACCTTACCAAAAGCTGGGATTGCTGCGCTGGGAGGACGGAAAAGACCATGAACTGCCCCAGGATTTCGCCGATATGCTTGGCTGGAAGGAACTTGCGCAAAAAGTGGATGCTGCTTATGCAAGGATCGATGACAAAAAACACACTGTGGTGCTTTGCGATAATTATGGACAGGCAGGCGCAATTAATTATTATTCCAAATTCAAAAACATTCAGGCGGTTACGATGAATGCGGATTATATTAATTGGGTTCCGCTTGATGAAGAGATCAAACATGTCATACTGATTCAAAATGCGGACGATGACGACCCGGAGCGGAACAAAGAAAAACCGCTCTTCCAGACAATCCGCCGTATAGGAAAAATTGAAAACCGCTACGCACGGGAGCATGGAGCGAGCATATATGTGCTGCTGGACGCGAAAGTTTCCATCAACGCGGTCCTGAAAAGTGATATCGAAGAAAACAGATGGCATTAAGTCTTGACAAAATCAAAAAACGCCACTACCTTTGCTAACACCGTTAGCTATTTTTTATCAAAATGGGCATTCTCGAAAGAAGGATAAGGCAAAAAGAAAACATGCGAACCAATATTTTGTCCGTGGCCTTACAGCTGGTTAAGGACGAAGGCTGGCAATCGCTGTCCATCCGGAAAATTGCCGATGCCATAGAGTACAGTGTTCCGGTGATTTATGATCACTTCGAAAATAAAGAAGCCATCCTTTTTGAACTTTCTATGGATGGTTTTCGGTTGCTGGAAAGAACGCTCGAAAAGAACAAGAAAAAATATCCCAATCCCGAGCAACTGCTCAAAGCACACGCTGAGGCCTATTGGAGCTTCGCATTTAAAAATCCCGAGTATTATCAACTCATGTACGGACTGGGAATGCCTTGTTCCGGGACTGGTAAGGTCAAGCCGCAGCTCAATTGTTTCCGCGATTACATCGGGCAAGCCATTGAAGGAATAGTAAAAGAAAAAAAATCAACCGACGATGAAACCTGCTTCAAAATTTATGCGTTCTGGTCGGTACTGCACGGACTGATCTCGATCGTAATGATGCGCTGCTCGGACATCGACGACTCTACAATGAACAAGAAAGTAATGGATGACACGGTGGAAGCCTTCATAAAAAATTTATAATTTTTTTGAAAATAAGCTAACACCGTTAGTTATAATAACCACACTATCTCTTAAAAAAGTCTATTTCCACCACAAAAAACAACCTTCATAGCCATGAAAAGCACTCAACTAACCACAACAAGAAAGCTTGTCTCATTTTTACTTCTGGCTACACTAACCGGCGCTCTTTACAGCTGCGGGTCCACCACAGCCAATGCTCCGGCCGAAATGCCAGCCCAATCATTGCCCGTTCTCACTGTAAGTGACCACCAGGTTACAGCGCACAGGGAATTCACCGCATCCATCGAAGGAAGCCGCGATATCGAGATACGTCCGCAAGTGGATGGTTACCTGGATAAAATCTCGGTTGACGAAGGCGCGTATGTAAGAAAGGGTCAGGTGCTGTTTCATATCGACGCACGTCCTTATTCCGAACAGCTGAACACGGCAAACGCAAGTCTGCAATCTGCAAAAGCAGCATTGGAAAGCGCGGCCATTAATGTTGATAAACTCACACCGCTTGTGGCAAACAATGTTGTTTCGGATGTGCAGCTGAAATCTGCAAAAGCAGCCTACGACGCAGCAAAAGGCAATGTTGCGCAGGCGCAAGCTGCGGTGGACGCTGCCAAAATTAACATTGGATACACGTCCATCAAAGCACCCGCGGATGGTTATATCGGAACGATTCCTTTCAAAACGGGAAGCCTTGTTGGCAAAGGAACAATGGAAGCGCTCACTGTACTGTCTGAAACCAAGGACATTCACGTCTACTTCTCAATGAGCGAGCTGGATTTTCTTGATTTTAAAAATCAGTTTCCCGGCAAAACCGTGGAGCAAAAGATCAAGCAAATGCCTGCTGTTGAGCTGCTTTTGGCCGATAACAGCGTTTATCCGCAGAAAGGAAAAGTGGAAGTTGTGGAAGGCCAGTTCGACAAAACCATGGGCGCCATCAATTTCCGGGCAACATTCCCCAACGTAAACGGACTGCTCCGTTCAGGCAACACAGGAAGGATCCGGATTCCCAGGGAGCTTACCAAATCCGTCCTGATTCCGCAGGAGGCCACATTTGAATTGCAGGACAAAGTCTTTGTTTACACCGTTCTGGATAGTAACAAAGTAGAAGGCAGGCCCGTGACCGTATCAGATAGAAGCGGTCGTTACTACCTGATTTCCAATGGCTTAAAGCCAGGAGAAAAGATCGTATACAACGGCCTGGACAGATTAAGGGACGGAATGGCCATTGCGCCGCAAAAAATGTCAATGGACAGTTTGCTGCTTGCAAATCCTATTTGAGCTGATCTAAAACAAGAAGTGGTCCTACCCAACGAATAGCGCCATAGCGTTTGAAATGCTATGGACCGCTATCCGTACGCAAAAACAAATTCACTCAACAATGCTCCGGCGCCCCGGGGCAAAACAGAATATTTATGTTTCAGAAATTTATAGAAAGGCCTGTCCTTTCGACGGTTATCTCCATCCTTATACTATTGCTGGGGGGTATCGCACTGACGACATTGCCTATTACCAAGTTCCCCGACATTGCTCCGCCAACTGTGCAGGTTACAGCAGTTTACCCGGGTGCAAACGCAGAAGTGGTTGCCCGCGCGGTAGCCACGCCGATTGAAGAAGCCGTGAATGGTGTTGAAAATATGACATATATGACGTCCTCGTCCAACAATGACGGCACGATGGCGCTGAACGTTTATTTCAAACAAGGCACAGACCCGGATATAGCGGCGGTCAACGTGCAGAACCGCGTTTCAAAAGCGGTGAGCCAGATTCCCCAGGAAGTGGTTCAGGCAGGGATTTCAACGCAGAAACAGCAGAACAGCATTATCATGTTTGTGGCCTTGTCCAGCGAGGACAGCACTTATGATGAAACGTTTTTATTAAATTATATCAAAATAAACCTGGTGCCCCAGCTGCAACGTATACCCGGTGTCGGACAGGCCCAGCCTTTCGGAACACGGGATTATTCGATGCGTATCTGGCTGAAACCGGACCGGCTTGCGGCCTATAAATTGTCGCCCCAGGAAGTCACCGACGCCATTCGTGAGCAAAGCCTCGAAGCTGCTCCCGGCCGTTTGGGAGAAAGTAGCAAGGAAGTTTTCGAATATGTATTGAAATACAAAGGAAAACTGACGCAAAATGCTGAATATGAAAACATTATCGTTAAAGCAAACAGCGACGGTTCGGTGATCCGGTTGAAAGACCTGGCCCGGGTTGAATTTGGTTCTTACACCTATTCATCCAATGGTAAATTAAATGGTGACGCATCTTCCGGTGTAGCCGTTTTCCAGACTGCGGGAACCAATGCAAATGAGATCCTGATCCAGGCAGAAGCATTGCTTGCAGATTTTGAAAAAACACTTCCCAAGGGGATGAAAACGACCATTATGTACAATTCCAAAGACTTTTTGGATGAGTCGATCGGTCAGGTCCGCACCACGCTGATAGAAGCCTTTATTTTGGTTTTCATCGTTGTATTCATCTTCCTGCAAGATTTCCGCTCCACCTTGATCCCCGCCATTGCAGTTCCCGTTGCGATTGTAGGAACATTTTTCTTCATGCAGCTTTTCGGCTTTACGATCAATTTCCTGACACTCTTTGCGTTGGTTTTGGCCATTGGGATTGTGGTCGATGATGCCATTGTCGTCGTCGAGGCCGTCCATTCCAAGATGGAGCTCACGCATATGGATGCCCGGCCGGCTACAAAAGAGTCTATGAACGAGATTTCAGGCGCGATCATTTCGATTACGCTTGTGATGGCGGCAGTGTTTGTTCCTGTGGGTTTTATGCAAGGTCCGGCCGGGGTCTTCTACCGGCAGTTTGCCTTTACGCTCGCCATTGCCATTTTGATCTCAGCGCTTAATGCCTTGACGTTGAGCCCCGCACTTTGTGCATTATTCCTGAAAAACCCACATACGAATCAATCGCATGACGGTCATATGGTGCGCAAAGGCTTCTCGGCAAGATTCTTTTCGGCATTCAATACAGGTTTTCAGACCATGACGGACAAATATATCCGTAGCCTGCAATTCCTGGTGAAGCGTAAATGGATCACCATCGTTGGCTTGCTGGTAATCACGGGTTCCACGCTTTGGCTTACTCAAAAAACACCAACGGGTTTTATCCCTACTGAGGATCAGGGTTTCTTGCTTTATGCGCTTAATACACCTCCGGGAAGCTCGCTGGATCGCACGCAAAGAGCAATGGCTCAGGTAGACAGCATCGTTAAAGGCTCACCTATTGCCGAAAACCGCTATATCGTGGAAGGGATGAACATTATTTCCAACTCCAATGCCTCTCCTTATGGGGTTGGTTTTATTAAAATGAAACCCGAAGCAGAGCGTGGCGATGTGAAGAATTTTGATCAGATCGTGGCCATGATGTCGCAGAAAGTAAGGGCGGTAAATGACGCCAATGCCTTTTTCTTCACATTCCCGACTGTCGATGGTTTTGGTAATGTCAGCGGTTTCGAATTTATGTTACAAGATCGCGGCAACGGTTCCCTTGAAAAGCTGAGTGCGACAACGAATAAGTTTTTAGCTGCTTTGATGCAGAAAAAAGAGATCGCTTATGCCTTTACGACATTTGCAACGGCGAATCCGCAGTACATGCTTGAAATCGATAATGCCAAAGCCAAGCAGCTGAACGTGCCTGTAAATGAGCTTTTGCAAACACTACAAATCTATTATGGCAGCAGCTTTGTCTCGGATTTCAACCGTTTTGGAAAATATTACAGGGTTATGGCGCAAGCCGATGCCTCCTACCGTGCCAATCCGGCGTCTTTGAATAATATTTATGTCAAAAACACCGAAGGAGAAATGGTGCCGGCCAACCAGCTCGTAACATTGAAACGCGTTTTCGGGCCTGAAACAGTAACACGCAACAACCTGTACAATGCAGTGGCGATCAACGGAACACCAAAACCGGGTTACAGCACGGGTGACGCCATTCGCGCGGTAAGAGAAACTGCGGCAGAGGTTCTGCCCAACAATTACCGCACGGAATGGACTGGCATGACGCGGGAAGAGATCAACGCCGGCTCACAGATCCTATTGATCTTCGTTTTGAGCCTCGTGTTTGTGTATTTCTTGCTGGCAGCACAATATGAGAGCTATATCCTGCCATTTGCGGTGATACTTACCATTCCGCTGGGTGTTTTCGGGGTCATGCTGTTTATCAATTTATCAGGCATTGAAAACAATATTTATGTGCAGGTAGGTCTGATCATGCTTATTGGTCTGCTTGCTAAAAACGCCATTCTGATCATTGAATATGCCGTGCAACGCCGCAGAGCAGGCATGAGCATTGTCGAGTCGGCGATGGAAGCTTCGCGGTTGCGGTTAAGACCCATCTTGATGACATCTTTTGCCTTTATCGTCGGTCTGATTCCGTTGATGAGAGCAACGGGCGGCTCAGCTTTGGGCAACCGGTCGATCGGAACGGGCGCGGTTGGCGGCATGTTAACGGGCGTGATCTTCGGGATTTTTGTGATCCCGGTTCTGTATGTCATTTTTCAATATTTACAGGAAAAAGTAGTCGGTAAGCCCAAAGAGCTTCGCGAAGGTCTGGAACATTAACCGGCCTTTTTGAATACAAAAAACCGACTATCATAACAAAGAACCACAATTATGAAACTGAAATTTAGTCAAATATATATCCCGCTTTTCATGCTGCTGACGGTGCTGGCGGCCTCCTGCAAAGTGAGCAAAGATTATCAGCGACCCGAGCTTGCATTGCCGACGCAATACCGCAATGTTGCATTCGCAGACACTGCCACCATTGCGGACGTGGAATGGAGAAAATTCTTCCCCGACACAACCCTGCAAAGGCTGATCGAGCGCGGGCTGACCTATAATTACGACCTGCAACTGGCCTTAAAACGAATCGACGTTGCCGAACAGCAGGTAAAACAGGCGAAGTATTTACAGATTCCCTCGCTGGACCTGCAAATCACAGGAACTTATAACCGCCCTTCCAGCAACAGTTTGAACGGGATAAGTGCAGCCAATTTCTTAAAATCAAAGCACATTGAAAACTATCTTGGCGCCGTTAACCTGAGCTGGGAAGCGGATATCTGGGGCAAGATCCGCAGACAGCAACAAGCCACATTAGGACAGTATCTGCAAACTTATGAAGCGACAAAAGCTGTTCAAACCAAGCTCGTTGCCGACATTGCCAAAGGTTTTTTTAATCTGTTAATGTTGGATAAACAACTTGCAATCGCGAAAAGCAATCTGGAATTGAGCGAAAATACATTGCGCCTGACGCGCCTTTTGAAAGATGCCGGCGAAGTCACGTCGCTCTCGATCCAGCAGTCCGAAGCGCAGCGCGAATCCATTGCTTTACTTCTTCCGCAGCTTGAACAGGACATTGCTATTCAGGAAAATGCCTTGCAAATTCTGACGGGACAAATGCCCGACACGGTTGCCAGAAAAGTCCAGCTATCCGATTTTAATGCCAATGACAGTCTGGCAACAGGCGTGCCGGCGGCCGTGGTAAGCCGCCGTCCCGATGTTCGTGCAGCGGAAATGTCCGTTCTTATCGCCAATGCGCAACTGGGGATTGCCCAGGCCAGCATGTATCCGTCGCTGATCATTACCGCAGGCGGCGGGATTGAATCATTCAAATCCAGTAATTGGTTCAACATTCCCGGATCGCTGTTTGGTTTGGCGGCCGGAACCATCGCCCGACCGATCATTGCAAGAAGGGAGTTGAAGACCAACCTGGAAGTTGCTAAAATCCAGCGCGAGCAATCGGTGATCGAGTTCCGTCAGTCGGTGCTGAATGCGGTTGGAGAGGTTTCCAATTCTTTGATCCAAACCCAAAAACTGAAAGAACAGGAAGCCATCGCAAACAACCAGGTGAACATTTTGCAGCAAGCCATTACCAATGCTCAACTGCTGTACAAAAGTGATATGGCCAACTACCTGGAAGTGATTACCGCCCAGGGAAATGCTTTACAGGCCGAGCTGAACCTCGCATTCATCCGCAGCCAGTCACTGATAGCCCGAGTGGATCTTTACCGGAGCCTCGGCGGCGGCTGGAAATAATGTTTCCCAAGATCATTTATTAGCCATGATTTAGTTTAATGCAGCAAGGCGGAAAGCCGGAGACCTCAAATGGTTTCCGGCTTTTTGCCGTCATGTGTGCCAAAGCGATTATTTGTCGCAAATTCCCCCTCTAATTGTCACCGGATCACCTGTTTTGGGACATTTACTCTTATTAAATTTGTAGCGTCGAATTTTCACTTCATCAACATCGCAACCGGCGCGTTGCGCCAAATCGTTATCACAATGGAACAGGAAGTTTTTGTAGAAATGGTGCTTACGGCCTGGCACAAATATCAGGAGCAGCTTGACGACTTTTTCGATGATCTGCCCGACGATGATTTTGACATCGAAGTGTATCCGGGCAAAAACCGCGTGCGCTACATTATCGGGCACCTCACAGCAGTGAACGACGGAATTCTCACGCTATTGGGTGCAAGAGAACCGCTTTATCCCGAGCTTGTTGACGAATTTCTCATCAAAAGTTACCGCGTCGGCAACTCGGAGCACAGCATCAATGATCTCCGGATTTACTGGAGAAATGTCAACCGCACGCTGACTACTTATTTTTCGACCATGCCGCTGTCGGAATGGTTTGAAAAAAACGCGAGCATATCAAATGAAGATTTCCAGAGAGAGCCGCACTGCAACAAGCTGAACATTGTCCTGACCAAAACGCATCACCTCGTGTATCACCTGGGACAGCTCACCTTATTGAATAGCAAAATCAGGAATTTAGCAAGCAGAAATTAGAATATGCAACATTGTTGCAAATACGAAAAGTTGTGCTAACTTTGCTATATCACCGCGCGCGCTAAACTAATGGTGCGACGGATCAAATTTTACAGCATTTAGCATCATGGAAAATACTGATTTTGAAGTCATTGTCATTGGCGGGAGCTACGCCGGGTTGTCAGCGGCAATGAGCCTGGGCAGATCATTGAGAAAGACATTACTGATAGACAGCGGCAAACCCTGCAATGCTCAAACACCGCATTCTCATAATTTCCTTACTCAAGACGGACAAACACCAAAACAGATAGCGCTAGTCGGCAAAGAACAGGTTTCGAATTACCCTACCATTCATTTTTACGACGGATTGGCCACTAATGGCCAAAAAACAGACGCAGGTTTCGAAATATCTACCGCAGCTGGCGACACATTCAGTGCCAAAAAACTGATTTTTGCAACAGGGCTTAAAGATCAAATGCCCGACATGAGGGGTTATGCCGAATGCTGGGGAATTTCGGTGATACATTGCCCTTACTGTCATGGCTATGAGGTTAAGCATGAAAAAACGGGCATTCTGGGAAATGGAGAGGCAGGTTTTGAGTATGCCAAACTGATCTCGAACTGGACAAAAGACCTGACCATTTTCACGAACAGCCCCGCAACGTTTACCCCGGAGCAAACTGAAAAACTTTCCGGCCACCGCATTCGCATTGTCGAAAAAGTGATTGCTGAGCTGGTCCATGAAAATGGAAAAGTCGCAAAGATTATTTTTGATGATCATTCTGAGGAACAAATCACGGCGATTTATTCACGGCCTGTATTTAAGCAACATTCCGACATTCCTGAGCAACTAGGCTGCGCGCTTACCGAAAATGGTCTATTAAAGTTGGAGACTTTTCAACAAACCAGCGTTCCGGGCATCTATGCGGCGGGAGATAATTCTCATATGGCCCGGTCAGTAGCAATGGCCGTTTCGGCTGGCTCCATGGCCGGCGCATTGATCAATCGGGAGTTGATTGAGGAAGCTTTTTAAAGCATTGTCAGCCTGATCGGACCGGACCGCGGGGCGGCCCGGTCTGATCAGGCTGACAATGCTTGTAACTATTACTTCAACATCACCTTCTGAGGCTCGCCAAAAAGCATCTCGCCAACTCCGGAGGTCTTCACTCCTACCCGCACATACACATAATCCCTTCCTGCGAGCGCAGCTGGAAGCGTTGCAGTCAGAGTAATTGGTTTGGAAAGATCCTTTATGTTCGCCGCAACCTCCTGGGCGTTGGCAGCATTGTTGTTTGGATCGACAATGCTGGTTGTTCCAACGTATAAATTGACCCTTTCCAATGTCCTGGCAGCGGTTACTTGTTTGAGGCTGAATGTGGCCGACACTTTTCCTTCACCTTTTGCATAAGTGTCATTTTGAAAAACAAAATAAGGCTGAACAGGCACATCCAGTTCCGTATTTCCGCTCAATGCAACCTCGATTGTATCCGTATTATCCACCCACGGACCATTCCCGCGCAACCGGACCAGCTTGTAATTGCCGTCAAAAAGAGCGGCTGAGAATGTGCCGTCCTGCCGCACGTGAACAGGAATTTTTGTAAATAATTGATAACCACGCTGCCACAATTCCAGCTGAACGCCATTGGAACGCAGCCCCACCGGCTGGCCTTCGTAAACGACCCGCCCCTTGAGAACCGACTTCGGTTCTACACGATTATCTTTTTCACAGGCTGAAATCAGCGCGCTTAACGCCAGCAGAGCCAGGAATAAAGGTTTGAAATGAATGTTATTTGCTTTCATAATGCGGATCAATGAAATGGGTTCCTGACAATTTTTGGGTTGTTATCGATCACGATCTGTTCGATGGACGAGTAATAATTGCCCATCTGGAAAAATCTCGGCGCGCGGAAACGGGGCGCCACGAGTTTGTCGAACACATATTTTCCGTGTGTCGCATGCCCCGGGCGCACGACGCGGTAAGGATATAATGCATAAATGACCGCATCTGGATTGGACGCATTGCCGTTCCAGAGCTCATGGGCTATCCGCCATCTTTTCAGGTCCCAGACACGGTGATCTTCGAAGGCCAGCTCGACGCGTCTTTCGTTTTGCAAACGAGCAATGGTCAAGGTTTTAAGGCTGTTCGCTCCAAATCCTGCACGCTCGCGAACCAGATTAACGTATTTTAATGCATTGGCTGTTTTACCTGTTTCCAGTGCTGCCTCTGCTGCATTCAGATAAATTTCACCCAGGCGATAGCGTACCCACCACATATCGCTGCGGATACCGCGCGTGCTGGACATAGCGGTTTGATCCACATATTTTCTCAGATAGAAACCCGAATTGGTAACTTCCGTCTGAGAGCGTTGCGGGCCCGACGAACCGGTTAGCAAGCCTCCATCTTCATAAGTGGAGCCCAATGTATTGGATTCCACATTCTGAAAGCTGCTTGTATTGCCATTCCAAACTTTTACCCCGGCCTGGATCTGCACCGGCGTACCGCGGAATGATGTTCCGGGATAAACGATCGTTCCATACAAACGGGCATCCTTATTGGCAAAAATGTCGGCCACATTATTGTAATAAATATAGTCTGTGTTACCTGTATTGCGCGTTTTCAGCTCACCGGAAGTTCCGTCCAAATATTCAAAATCCTCCACCAGATTCAGCGACGGCGTAATGGAAGACGACGAGAGATTGTCTTCACGCACATTACGGGCGATGTTATCATAAGTAAAACCATGTCTTTTATCTTTGCTTACCAAAAAATCCTGCGCCAGGATGATCTCCGGATTGGCTGATTTTTTGGTGATCGCATCATAAAAGTTTTCGCCCAGGTTAGGATTGGTTTTATATAGCTGATAAATTCCGCTATTGATGATCTCTTCGGAGGCAGCGAGTGATTTGGCATAATAATCATTGGCCCTCGAAGCTGGAATCCCAACTTCACCGCCAGGCGTCGAAATCGGTGATGCCATCAGGTTATTGTATTTGGCAATAGATCCGGCGTAAAGCATTGCCCGGCTTTTGAGCGCCATAGCGGTATATTTGTTGGCCCGCGTGTTGCTGCCGCCATTACCAAGCTGATCCTTGATCGCATCGAGTTCCGAAGCAATGAAATCGTAGACTTCCTCTTCTTTGGCGCGGGGCTGCTGCAAATACGAAGGATCACCATTGTAATCGTAGATCAACTGCTTGGTAACCAGCGGCACACCGCCCATTCTTTTCACCAAATCAAAATAAACCTGAGCACGCAGGAAGCGAAGTTCTGCCGAAAACTGGACTTTTTGTTCTGCTGACAGCGAAGTTCCAAACTTCTCAATGTTTTCCAGGGCCAGATTAATGTCCCTTACCAACACATAATCCCAAAGTCTCCACCGGTCGAACGCATATGTAACAATGTTGTTGCGGGCATCATCATTGTTGGACCACATGGCCTCATCGTAAGCCGCAAAGTCCTGCCATCCTTCCTTGTTAGGGATCGCATTATCCGTTGTCGATCCGTGATTCAGGTCGGTGTGGTAAGGCAAACGGTCGTAATAATTGGCGAGCAGGCCGGTGATCAGCTTGGGATCGTTCCAGATCTGGTCTTCCAGAATAATGTTTTGTGGCTTTCTGTCGAGCCACTCTTCCGCGCATCCCGACATGGTCAGGACAACGAGGACGAGGATATATCTTGAAAATCGTTGCATAGCGAATTTGAATTAAAAATTAATACTAAAACCGGCATTAAACAGGCGCTGCTGCGGATACACAAGTGCATTACCGGAAGAAATCTCGGGATCGATCTCATACTTTTTCACATTGTCAATCGAGAACAGATTGCTCGCATTGACATAAACCCGGAGTCCGCTGCTTCCCAGTTTCTTGAAAACTTTTGGATCGAAATTATATCCTAATTCAATGTTCCTCAGACGGATATAGCGTACATTGGTAATCCAGAAATCACTTTTCCGGAAATTTACATGGCTCGAATTATCCTTTCTAATGGCCGGGTAAGTGCCGGGAATCCATTGGCTGGTTGGATCAAAGGGATCTTCGCGGTGCCAGCGGTCTTCGAGCATGAAATGCGGCGACGTTCCATTATTCTGATAAGGGATTTTCAACTCCCATGCACGCTGGAAGCTTTGTAGTGAAGCACCTGCAAAATCAGCAAATAGCGAGAAACCTTTGTAAGAAATGCTTCCGTTCAGGGCAAAGCTCAGGTAAGGGTTTGCGCCTTCTGCATAACCAATCGGACGCTCGTCGAGGCCGTTGATAATGCCGTCACCATTCACATCTTTGTAAATGAAATCCCCTGGCAGATGCGTGCGGTTGCCCTGGCCGTCGTTGTCAATCGGATGACTTTCAATTTGCTCCTGCGATTGGAACTGGCCTTCAACCTGGTAACCCCAGTTAATGTTTCCCCAGCGGTCCACATAAGAATCGCGGTATTCATTATAAGAGTTACCAAAACGCGGCTTGTAAAAATCCAGGTCGCGGCGGCGAGACAATGTTGCATTAGCGCTGACCGTGTAGTCAAACTGTCCAACTGAACTTTTATAGGTCAAAACACCCTCTATCCCGCGGTGCGTATCGCTGTTCAGGTTTTCGTTGGGCAATGTATAACCCACCTCCGAAGGCAGCAGAACGTCATAGCGGGCGGCAGGAAGTCCGTCCCTTTTTCTTTGAAAAATATCAACCTGACCATTCAACTTCCCACCCAGCAAACCAAAATCAACACCCAGGTTGGTAGAAATATTGGTAATCCAGGAAAGCGTCGTAATAGGCAAGCCGCGCGGCCTTACGCCGATGTTATATTGTCCGTTAAAAATGGCGCTTCCTTGTAAGAAATTATACCCTGGCAAATAGCTGAAAGGCGCTACAATAAATGGCTCATTGGCAACAGTAGCATTCCTGTCACTTCCCGTGCGACCGTAAGAAGCGCGGATTTTCAGGCTGCTGAACACATTTTCGAGCTTTCCTTTAAAGAAATTTTCCTCGGAAATCCGCCATCCCGCCGAAACACCAGGGAAAAACCCAAATCGTTTTCCAGGAGCGTAAAGGAAGGAACCATCGTAGCGGCCCACCGCTTCCAGCAGATATTTTTGTTTGAAATTATAATTCACCCGGCCAATGTATCCCGCCCTTGCCTCTGTGCTCCATTCGTCAATTAAGAGATCCTGATTTGCAAATGACATTAAAGGAATGTAATTGTTAGGCGGAACGGTGTGCACAACCAGGTAAGTGTTCACATTATCCGACTGCTCATAGGCGGCAACGGCCGAAACTTCGTGATCACCGAATGTTTTGCTGTAATTAAGCTGCAACTGCGCGAAACGGTCAACAATATTGCGTTTCCGACGCTCCCGCCACGGATTCTGGTTTCCGCCGCCTGCGACAACATTGTATTTATCCGTTGCCGCATCATAATTATAAGCATCATAAGTGTATTCAAAACCATCAAAATCAAAGTTGTGATACTGGTAGGAATACGTTCCTTTTACTTTCAAGCCAAATGCAAAATCGTATTCCGCGTAAAAATTTCCTTTCACCACCCTTGTAATTTCGTCAATGTATCCCGTCACATCTCTCTTGTAAGTGGCAGGGTTCACATTCACATTGTGCGTTTGGTTAATGTATTTCGGGTTATCGTTCGCATAAGGGCGCTCGGTAGGCCACATTGTGAAAATACTCAGGAACGGGTTGAAATAATCGTCCAGCCCGGGGACACCCACCTGAAAGCGATCTTCAATACGGGCGCTGATCTGCGCGCCCACTTTCAACCTTTTGGTAATGCTCGACTCCACGTTCGCCTGCACGTTGGTGCGTTTGAAGTTGTAGTCTTTAATTAGTGCATCCTGGCTCAAATGCCCCACAGAAAGAAAATAACTGATCTTTTCTGTGCCGCCGGAAACGTTGGCATTCACCGAATACTGCGGCACATTCGGACGCATTACCATTTTGTAATAATCAAAGCTCTGATAACCTTTTTCGGTCCCGGTTTTCCATTTGGCCAGTTCCTCAGGTGTGATAGAAGGTGTGCGCCCCTGGTTCACGTCCGACTCCACAAGGCCTCGCATATGCTGATAAGCACTCGCCGGCTTGGGATAACGCGTAAAGTTTTGTAAACCGTAATAGCCTGAAATGTTGATCTTGGCCGGCCCGTCGCCTGCTTTTCCGCGTTTGGTAGTAATGAGCACCACTCCGTTCGCAGCCCGAAGTCCATATACTGCCGCAGATGCATCTTTCAGGATGGAAACACTCTCGATGTCGTTCTGTCCCAGGTTGTTGAAGTTGGCGGCATCCGAAGGAATCCCATCAATAACATAAAGCGGCGTTCCCAAATTCCGGATCTGGATGGTGGTTGCCGCGCCCGGGCGCGCATCTGCTTTCCGGGCCGTAATCCCCTGCACCCGGCCAACCAGCGCATCGGAAGTTCCAATGGACGGCGTCCTGATCAGGTCCTTTGCCTGAATGTTACTGACCGCACCTGTTACTGCTGCCGACGACTGCGTGCCGTAGCCCACAACCACGACTTCGGTGAGTTCCTCGCTGCTGGGAAGCAATGTGATATTGAATGCAGATTGATTGCCAATGGCCACATCCTGAGACGTGTAGCCGATGAAAGAAAAGGTCAGCGTTTGTGCCGCATCTTCAACTACCAAGGTGAAGCTTCCGTCTGTGCCCGTGGTAGTCCCTCTGCTGCTTCCTTTAATAATGACGCTCACGCCTGGCAATGGCGTATTTTTTTCATCGATCACTTTGCCGGTCAGCGTTTTATCGACGCGAAGATGGAAATCAACCGCCCTCGGCCCGGGAACGGGTGAGGCGGTTATCATGCCCGGGGAATGCATTATTCCTGTTACCATTACGGCACAAAGAAGCTTGCAAAGTCCCTGGGAGGGATTTTGTCTAATTGGGTTCATAAAATTGAGTTAACTTAACGGTGAGAATTAAAATCTAAGACGTAGCCAGTCACCGGCGCAAAAATGCCGCATCACGACTTAACTGATTACAATAAACGTCATGTCATCTATCGCTGATAGTAGTATTCATAGGCATATTTAGTTTTGATGATTAGGTGTCAAATCGATTTTCACAATACAATTTTAAAGTAAAATAATACCAAAAACGTTTCGGGATTTGATTAGTATTGACTGTATTTTGACGTCTTTTTAGAACTAATTAAGCATTTTATTGAAAAATACTACCATAACCGGCTGTTAGCATTGATTCTTAGCCGTTTCTTTTGGTGTGTCCATTTAAAATTTCTTCCTAATTAATCCCCTCAGGAGCAACCATCGTTTAATTTCTATTTTTTTCGATTGCTTTCTTTTTATCTTTACAAATTCGCTAAAAGCAAATGCTGCTTTTAGCGAATCATTCTCTGTCGCTTAATCAGAAAACAATGTTTATCCAATACTTAACGAAGGAAGCAAGCAGCCGGTTTGGCATAATACTGCTCATCATGGCTTTGACATTGAGCAACTTCTGCGCGAAGGCACAGCAGAAACCACGCATTTTTATCAGCACTGATATAGGCGGCACAGATCCCGATGATTTTCAATCCATGATCCATTTGCTGATGTATGCCGATCTGTTTCAAATTGAAGGATTGGTTTCCACATCATTTCAAACTGGCCGTAAAAAGGACATCCTGGACATGATCGATCTCTACGAGAAAGACCTTCCTAAACTATTAAAACACAAAAAAGGATTTCCGGAACCTGCTTCATTGCGAAATGTCTGTAAACAGGGAGCTACCGCGTGGGCGCCGTACGCGGGGTTACGAAAATCTACGGAAGGTTCGGAATGGTTAATTTCTTGTGCCAAAAAATCGATTGATCAGCCTCTTTGGGTGCTGGTATGGGGTGGCATTGAGGATGTTGCGCAGGCATTGCATGACGCGCCGGAGATCAAGGATAAGATCCGCGTTTACTGGATTGGTGGCCCTAATAAAAAATGGGGCGTGAATGCCTACGATTACATCGCCGAAAACCATCCCGACCTCTGGATGATTGAATGCAATGCCACTTACCGCGGCTGGTTTATGGATTCGGAGTCGCCAAAGGACATCACTGCGGAGGCCTATTATCCCAATTACATCAAAGGTCGAGGAGAAATGGGAAAGGATTTTATCAAATATTACAAAGGTCACATTAAAATGGGCGATACGCCTTCGCTCGCATACGTAATGCATGGCGAACCGGAAAATCCCGCAGGCGAAAGCTGGGGCGGCACATTCACGCCCATTACGAGAAGTTCAAAAACAATTTTTACCGGCAATAGCACCGCAGCCGACACCGTTGCCACCTATGGCGTCATTGAATGGCGATTTGACGGGCCAGCGCTTAATGTTCCAGCCGACTCAACCGTTTTCACATTAAGCATAGGCGGCCAGCAATGGCCCGGATACTACATTGGAAATGGCAAATACGCAGTCCGCTATTCTCCCAAGCAAGTTGAAGTTGGTGAATACGTCACCATAAGCTCCATTGAGCAGCTCAATGGCCAGAAGGGAAAATACGTCAGCACAGCGCCTTGGCCCGGAAAACCTAAGCCCAACGATTACAAACTAGGAAGACATTGGTACGGCGACCTTCCCAACCCTGAGCTATTCCTCAGCCAGCAACAAGGCGCGAAAACCGTGTCAAAGTTCCGCAAGGAGTTTTTAATGGACTGGGCCAAGCGATGGGCTTGGTTGGAGCGAGATTAAAATGATCTTTCCGAATTTTTCGCTATACTTGTGTACCAATTTCGTACACTCAACTACTCAATCATGCTGGTAATTAGCTCACGTGAATTCAGGGATAACCAAAAAAAATACATGGATCTGGCTGACAAAAACGAACAAATAATCATTCAGCGAGGCAAGGAAAAAGCTTATGCTTTAACTCCTGTTGGCGCAAAAGATCAATATTTTATGGACCCTGAGGTAATGGCCAATGTTCAGGAGGGGATCAGGCAGTATCGAGAGGGCAACACAGTCAAAGTCGAAAAAGCCGATTTCGATGAGCTGCTGGGTTTATGAGCTATTCTATTGAATTTACTCCAAAGGCTCTCGAAGGCATTGATAAACTCAGGAAATCCGGTGATAAACCCGCACTCAGAAAAATCCGCAAACTTCTTGACGAATTGATTGAGCACCCTTATACCGGAACCGGGCAACCTGAACAATTAAAACACAACCTGGCAGGATTCTGGTCCAGAAGAATAAATCAGGAACATCGGATCGTCTATGCCGTTGACGAGAAAAAGGTGACGGTTACGGTTATTTCTACAAAAGGGCATTACACTTCTTCGTAGCCCATTCCCGCTCATAACACTTTCAACATATTCTGCTTTCAAAAACCATAAATTGATCCTGGATTTGGGTTTGGGTCTCAATGTCCTTTGCCTTCGCGATTTATTTTATGAAAGATGCCGTCGAAAACATTACCTGAGCAAGAAATTCAGCAGAGAGTCAAAACAGGATTCTTCAATTTTAGTCAGATTGAGAAGTATTTCGTTCACGACGAACGGAAAGGTGTTTTCCAGGCGATTTCTGACCGGACCTTCCAGGATTTAGATTTGGAAGATGTATTCAAGTTTATTGATAGGACCGTTTCCTGCGTTGGTCAGCAGTACTTGTATTACTTCATGCGGACCATTCCCCAAGACGATACACGTAAACAGCGGCTGGAAAATATCATTACGCTTTTTCAAAAAAATCCCGACCTTAAAACAGCACTTACGCCCGAAATCTCAAAACTCAATAAGAAAGACGCCTACTATATCACTTCGCTATTTCACGGAAAGTATACCGAAAGACCAAGCTGGTACTGGCTTATTAAGATACTTTCCGTCATTAGTGTCCTGTCGGTAATGCTGTCTTTCTTTTTCCCGCAAATTCTGATTTTTCTTATCATTTTGTTGCCTGTAAACCTGGGCATACATTATTGGAACAAGAACAATCTATATCAATACGGAAGCTCCATTCCCCAGCTTTTGGTATTGACCCAAACTGCGCAGAAAATATTGAAAAACAGCGGGTTCTCCGCTCAAAATATCGGATTGCAACAACGTGTTGACGCATTGGACCAACTGGGTTTGCCAATGTCTATTTTCAAGATCGAGGCTAAGCTGCAGGGTGAGATCGGTCAGTTCGTCGATTATGTTGTTGAATTGTTCAAAGCATTGTTTTTGATTGAGCCCGTTTTGCTTTTCACGATACTGAAAATTCTTGACTCCAAACGGCAGCACATTGAAGACATCTTCCAATTTGTAGCCGAAACCGACATTGCCCTCTCAATCATTGCATTAAGGGAAAGTGTTCCCCACACCTGCGAACCGATCATTGGCTTGAAAAGGAAATTTTTACACATTAAACAAGTCTACCATCCACTCATATTCAACGGCGTCTGTAATGACATTACGTTAGATGAAAAATCAGTGCTGCTAACCGGCTCGAATATGTCGGGCAAAACCACATTTATTCGCACGGTTGGAATTAATGCGTTACTTGGACAGACCATTAATACGTGTTTTGCAAAAGAATTTGCTATGTCTGCCATGAAAATACATTCGTCGATCCGGATTTCTGATGATCTGCTCGGCGATAAAAGCTATTACTTTGAAGAGGTTCTTACCTTGAAAAATTTGCTCGAAGAAAGCCAATGTGGTCATTCCAATCTGTTTTTACTCGATGAGCTTTTCAAAGGTACCAATTCCGTTGAACGCATTGCAATCGGAAAATCGGTGCTCAGTTATTTAACGCGAGGCAATGATCTGGCCATAGCCTCCACGCACGACAGGGAATTATCTGACTATTTAGCAGACACTTTTGATCTTTACCATTTCACAGAAGTCATTGATGAAGAAACAATTATGTTTGATTACAAGCTCAAACCGGGGAAATTACGCACGACCAATGCAATCAGGATACTGGAACTGAATGATTATCCGAAGGAGGTTGTGGCCGAGGCAGTTAAGTTGGTGGATGGGATGAAGAGTGGGTAAGAGGCCGGGTAGGCACACTTTTATAGTTACCTTTGCATATATGCTTAATACTGGAATAGGTCCAGCAAAGCGACTTTTATCGTGAATTCTTAATATTATATGGCATCCGGATTTTTTGCAATTTTAGATGATATAGCCTTTTTAATGGATGATGTTGCGCTTGCAACAAAAGTAGCAACCCGAAAAACTGCGGGAATTCTGGGCGATGATTTAGCCGTGAATGCCGAAAAAGCGACGGGTTTTTTGTCTGAACGGGAATTGCCGGTCTTGTGGGCAATTACAAAGGGCTCACTGGTTAATAAGCTCATCATTGTTCCGGTGGCATTGCTGCTGAGTGTATTTTTGCCAGCTGCTATCAAATACATTCTGCTTTTAGGAGGACTTTACCTGGCGTACGAAGGGGTCGAAAAAATCATTGAATATTTCTTCCATCGCCCTCAAAAGGAGCATACAGTCATTAAGGAGACGCCGCAGGGAAGCGCAGAGGTTAATCTTGAAAACGAAAAAGAGAAGATCAAATCTGCTGTAACCACTGATTTCATTTTGTCCATCGAGATTGTGATCATTGCCCTTGGAAGTGTTGCCGAACAAAGCATTGCGATACAAATAGCGACCGTTTCCGCCGTTGCATTGCTCGCAACAGTAGGCGTCTATGGCATTGTGGCAATCATTGTAAGATCCGATGATGCCGGTTACAGACTGATCAAAAAATCGAACGACAAAGGCATTCTGTCCAAACTCGGACACATGCTTGTCAAGGCCTTACCGGTAATGATCAAGTTTTTAGGGGCTGTCGGCACTGTGGCTCTGCTTCTGGTTTCAGGTGGTATTTTTGTCCATAACATTGAATATTTCCACCATCTTTTCCCGGCGCTTCCTGCAACGGTTAAGGAATTCGGAATCGGGCTGGTTATGGGGTTGATCGTGTTTTTGGTAGCATCAGTTTTCAAGAAAATATTTTCGAAAGGCAAGCAAACAAACGAGCCGCAGGCCTCACATTGACTTGATATCGTCTGCAACTATTTTAAGATCGTTACCAAATTGATGGCCGCCACGCGCTATTTCCTTGAATGTGCCCCACGGAAGTTGTTCTTTATAAAAGGCCATTTGTGAGAAGGGAACTTCCTCATCATCAATACAATGATAAAAGAACAAGGGAATTTTCTTATCAATGTTCCCCGCAAAGTCCGGCCTCAATTTAAATGCCTCAACCCAGTCTTCGTCTCCCTGCCAAAAAGGTGCAGCCAGAAGAAAAATGCCGCCAATATTTTTGGTAATCGCGTTTTCAGACAAGTACGCAAGCAACATAGAAGCCCCAAGCGAATGGCCAACCAAAATGACGCCGTTCTCGCCTGATAAAATTGCGCGGCCAATCTGCTCGCGCCTGCCCAGATCGGGAGATCCGTCATTCGGCAAAAACGGGTAATGAACGGTGTATTCAGAACCTAACTCCCGCCTTAGGGATGCCACCAGTTTTTCATCAGCACTATAATCTTCCTGCGATCCACCGCCGTGAAAGAATGTGATTTGCTTTTGCATATTTATTCTGTTTACAAGAAATTAGACCATCGAATAATTGCTTCAAAATTAGTCGTTTTCAATGCTAGCGGAGGCGTGCGATCCGGCCATTTGCAGGGGGGCGACGTGCCAATGTTGAGCAAAATGCGCCTGGTCAGAACTGAATCGAATACAGATTAATAACTTTACCAGATGAAGATATTTCAGCAAAGTATAACATTGCGCGAGAAACGCCGGGGGTTCCACCTGATCACAGGCGAGATCCTTCACGCAATGCCTCAAATTTCGGAGATCAGCGCAGGGATATGCCAGGTTTTCATTCAGCACACATCTGCTTCGCTTACCATCAACGAAAACGCAGACCCGACGGTGCGGAAAGATTTCGAGATGTATTTCAACAAAACTGTCCAAGAAAACGACCCCGACTATGAGCACGACTACGAAGGTTCCGACGACATGCCCGCACATTTAAAAGCCTCACTATTAGGAAGCTCAGTCATGATCCCCATCCGAAACGGCCGCCTGGCGCTGGGAACCTGGCAAGGCATTTATCTCTGCGAGCATCGGGATCGCGGCGGGGCGAGGGGATTAATTGTGACGGCTTGGGGGGAGTGAAGGGGGGTTAACATAAACCTCCAGTTTCCCGGAATTAGATGCACCGATCAGCAGCACCTTCCCACTTTGCATATGCAGCTCAACCAGTGCTCGGTTATCTCCATACAAAGCCAGGCCGCTTAACTTTGGAGGCACAGGGACAAAGTTTCCTTTACCATCACCTTTTAAACACAAACCCTGCATGGCGTCAAACCGTCCGATAGACGCATCCGGCGCGTATGAATTTCCTGAAAGGATCAGGTCCGGATGGCTGTCGCCATCGATGTCTCTGGCTACAATTCCACGAACCGGAGCAAACTGTGCCTGCATGGGAAGCGGGCGCATTCTAAATTTATCATTACCCCGATTCTCTATATAGGACGAAGTGAAGCAGCTGCTTTTTAGCACCGCCGCTTTATGGAGTAAATCGGGAGAAATGACATCCTGAACGGTTGCTTTGGCATATTCATCATACAAAAAAAACTTCTTCCCAATCTTCGGCATCTGACGCAACAATGCGTCCCGCGAAGGCCAGGGATAATTTTTGCCCTGAATGTACCAGGAAAGCAAAGACTGATGCACCCCGCTCCCATCCAGATTGCCGCTGTACACGGTAAGAGGTTCTTTGACAGATGCCTGGAAAGGCGTATTCATGCCCATGTTGCCCAGAATATAATCGGTGTCACCGTCATGATCCATATCCATTCCGATAATGCTGTTCCACCAGCCCGAAGACTCTCCCAAACCGGTTGATCTGGTCACGTTCACAAGTTTGCTATCATTGTTTTTGAAGAAAGTAACGGGCATCCATTCACCTGTGACGATCAGATCAACGCGGCCGTCGTTGTCGAAATCGGTCCATAATGCACTGGTTACCATGCCAATGTGACGAAGTTGAGCGCAGACTTTTTCAGTAACGTCTGTGAATTGACCGTGATCGTTTCTTAAAATATAACTTTCAGGCGCTGTCGGATATTGGCCAGGCGTCACCCGACCACCGACAAAAAGATCCAGGTCACCGTCCCGGTCGAAATCGGAGGCGGTGATACAGGATTTGCTGGCAAACATTGGTGGGAGCGCCTTGGCATCCCTTGAAAAATTTCCTTTGCCATCATTTTTGTAGAGCCGGTCCTGGTAAAGCGCGGAGCCAGCTTCGAATTCGCTGCCGCCGCTGGCAACGTACAAGTCAAGGTCGCCGTCACGGTCGGCATCGAAAAGCAGTGTTCCCGCATCTTCCTGCTCCTTGTCTGCCTGAAATTCCCGCCGTGCAAAGCGCCCGTTCTTTTGCTGCAAAAAATAAACTGCCGGCAACCCCGCTGCTCCACCTATGAACAGGTCTTCCAACCCATTTTGATCCATATCCCCCACTGCCATCGAAGGTCCGATCGTGGCGTAGGTTTGTGGCATCAGCACATGCGTGAAAAGATCCGAATAATTGTTTTCTGTGTGCGTAAAATTAAGTCCATATTGGTCAGCGACTTCTACAAAAATGGGTTGCAGCAGCTTTGGAGCGATTAACGGATTATTTCGGGCATCTTTATGATCTAAAACTAATCGCTGGTTAACAATAACATCAAACATTTGCTGAATTCGTCCGTCCGGCCAGCGAATTTCCAGCGTGTCCACCTTGCCTGCATTTCCCAAACCAAAATGAACTTTACTGTCAACAGTCGACTGGAATCCGCGGTATAATGTATGTTCATAAACCTGCAATTTTCCTGTGTAATGCAATGTAATCTTTGCCCCCAGCGCGAGACGGTTCAGGCTGTCGCCTTTCAGTTTAAGTTGCAGCCAGTTGTTCTTAGCCAGTTTTTGCGTTTCATTTTGGTATACAAATGCCTTCTCATTGACATTATTTACCACAAGATCCAAATCGCCATCATTGTCAAGATCGGCATAGGAAGCACCGTTTGAAAATGATGGCTGATCAATTCCCCAATCCGCTTTGTGCTCAAAAGTCAGATCGCCTTTATTGCGAAAAATGTAGTTTGGCACTTTCACACCTTTCAGGTTTTCCATCAGTTTCAGCAATTTTGCATTAGCCTCGTCCTTTTCCTCGAACATGGTCGTCTGCTGGCTGTATTTGATAAAATCCTTATCGGTCATATCTTTCAAATGCCCGTTGCTGATAAAAAGGTCGCGGTAACCGTCGTTGTCAAAATCGGCGAATAACGGTCCCCAGCTCCAATCCGTTTTGTCAATGCCCGCCAGCTGCCCGATCTCGCTGAAATGGCCGTTACCATTATTCAGTTGCAGCGTGTTACGCATATACTGCGGCTGGTAACCCATTTGCAGCATAAAATCAAACTTTTCATTAGACATGCCCGCCGCCATAATTTTCTGCCGGTAATTATCTTCGGGAAGCATATCCAGCACCACAATGTCCTGAAAACCATCATTATTGTAATCCGACACGTCCACGCCCATCGCATTATAACTTTGGTGTTTCGTGTATTCACCAATGCGGTTTGTAAAAGTGCCGTCCTGATTATTAATGTACAGCAGGTCATTGCTCAAAAAGTCGTTGGCGACGTAAATGTCCGGCCAATTGTCACCATTGAGGTCATTCACCGCCACGCCAAGCCCATAACCCTCTATCTGAATGCCCGCCTCGGCGGAAACATTTTTGAAAACCGGATGTCCGGCAGGACCATTGCCCTCATTTCTGAACAATTTATCCGTACTGACTGCTTCTCCTTTCGAGCGCACGGGCATCAGGTTATTGACTGCGCGCGGCGAATGGTCGTGCGTGAGCAGATACACATCCAGGTCGCCATCTTTGTCATAATCCAGAAATGCCGCTTGCGTGGTGTAACCCGTATCCGCCAGTCCATAAGCAGCCGCAGATTCGGCGAATGTGTTGTTTCCCTGGTTAATAAAAAGCAGGTTCGCACGTTCGGCAGGATTGGGACTTCCGGCGCGACTAATGTAAATATCCAGCAAACCATCCGTATTCAGATCCACCATGGAAACACCTGTACACCAACCCTTTGTGGCAATGCCAGCTGTTTTGGTAATGTCTTCAAACTGCATATTCCCTTTGTTGAGATACAATTTTGAAGACACCATATTTCCCGAAAAGAACAGGTCAGTAAGGCCGTCATTATTGATATCCCCAATTCCCACGCCGCCGCCGTTATAGAAGTACATGTATTTCAAAATGTTCAGCGAGTCGGTCTGGCGGATGTCATTTGAGAAATCAATCCCCGTTTCCTTCGAATCCAGCAGCCTGAATAGCGCTTCTTCCGACTTTTTCCAACAGGCAGAAAGGGTCAGCAAAATGAAAAAACAGGACAGGTAATAAGTTTTCATGGAAAGTTTTAGGGCATCCGGTGTGGCAGCCGGTTTTTTGAAAACTAGGAAAACCGACTTTCAAGCGCTTCGAGCGAAACGCCTTTTGTCTCGGGCATCAGCAGCGTGACAAATAATAATTGCAACACCATGAGCGACGCGAAACCCGCAAAGATGATCCAGCCCGGCACTTGATGGATGAGCACAGTCCCCAAAAGAGTCGTTAATCCGGCGAACACATTCAGCATTCCCGAACCCCATGCCTGCCCGAAAGCGCGCACTTTATTTGGAAAAACCTCAGCAATAAAAACCCAAATTACGGCGCCTTGACCGATGGCGTGCGAAACAATGAAGAGCAGCATAAAAGTCAGCACAAACCAAGCGGACCAGCCCGCATAGAAACCCAATGCGATCATTGACAAGCTCAGAATATATCCAATCGACCCTGCAAACATAAGTTGTCTCCTCCCTACCCGATCAATAAAATACATGCCTACTCCGGTTGCTAATAAATTCACAAGCCCGATGGAAACGCCGCCTAACAATGATTGCGAAGTGCCCAGTCCCGCCTGCGTCAGGATCTGAGGGCCATAGAAGAGCACAAAACTGATGCCGGAAAATTGGTTAAAAAAGGCCATCAATAGTGTAATAAGCAGCACTTTGGCATATTTCCCCGAGAATAGCCCGGCGCCCTGCGGTCTTTCATATTGTTCCAAACCCGGCCCCGAACGCACCGGCCACCGTGGACTTTCGGGAATGCCCACCGCGAGCAAGCTGTAAAGAAGCGCGATCACACCCGTCGCGCCAGCCATTAATCGCCAGTCATTTATGCCGCCCAAGCCTGCAAGTGCATAGTTGGAAATGTAGGCCATCAGAATGCCGCCCACAAGATTGAATTGAAAGAGAATGCCCAGTTTTCCGCGATCCTCCGCATTGCTGACTTCGGCAATGTAAGTCGGTGCGGCAATGGCGCCTATACCCGCCGCCAGACCACCCATGAAGCGAAAAAACGAGAACATGTACGGCGAAACCGACAATGCAGTTCCCAATGAGGAAAGAACGAACAATGCGCCTGTAAGCAGCAAAGCCGCTTTTCTGCCCCAGCGCTCGGTTGGGTAACCTCCTATGAGCGCGCCGACGACTGCGCCCCACAATGCAATAGAAACAATAAAAGTGCCATGAAACCAATCGGAAGTAACCCACAATTGCCTGACTGACAAGTTAATTCCGGATATTACAATAGAATCAAAACCGGATAAAAAACCGGTCATAGATACGATCAGCACGCAGCGGAAAGTCCGGCTTTTCAGATTCAATGTTGTGTCGTTTTCTTGATCCATAAACGATCAGGTTGAGGCTCTGACAATCAGTGAAGTTGGCAATGTAATTACCTCGGCTGCCTTTTTCATTAATGCCGGATTACGCAGTTTCGACATTAGCGTATCAATGGCCACCTGGGCAATGGCTTCGATCGGCTGGGCTATTACTGTAATGCCGGGTCGGTGAATGCGGAAAAGGTCATGGTCGTCAAAGGAAATCATTGCAATATCACCGGGTATGCTGAGTCCCGACTCATTAATCACTTCCAGCCCTGCAATGCCCAGGTAATTAGTCCCAAAAACAACAGCATCCAGCTTATTTTGACTGAGTATTTCACGGATATCTTCCAGATAATGCTCATATCCGTCCTTAAATGGCATCGGGAAAACGTGGGTGGCGAGCCCGTGGTCGGCTATGGCTTTTTTGAATCCGATAATGCGATCCTCCTTTTCCGGATCGCCCAAGGCGAGGGCGATCAACCCAATGTTTTTTGCGCCCCGGGCAGCCAGGTGCTCCACTGCCTGATACATGCCGCCCTGGTTGTCGACCATTACCGCATCGGTGCCGTCATTGCCAAAATAGCGGTCGAATAATACCACGCTTTTGCCTTTGTCAAGCATGTCGCGGATCTCCTGCTCCATGCCCTGCGTGGGCGCAATAATGCAGCCGTCGACGCTGAGCGTGGAAAACATGGTCAGAAAATCCTTTCCGCGTGCCACGTCATTTTCTGTGCTGCAATACACGATTTTATATCCATTTTGATAAACCTTTTCCTCAATCAGTTTGGCGATGCTGGCATAAAAGGGGTTTGAAATGTCCTCCACCATCAGACCGATAATGTTCGTGCGGCCGGTTCGCAGGCTTTGTGCAAACTGGTTGGGCCGGTAACCCTGGTTTGCTGCCTCCGCCAGCACTCTTTCTACCAGCGATTCGCTGATCCGCTTTTCCTTCGCCTTCCCGTTGAGTATGAATGATATAGTGGTTTTAGAAACATTAAGCTTCTTGGCGAGCTCGCCCATCGATGGTTTCGGATCTGTCATTTTTTAGAAATTGGTTCATCCCAATCGTCGCTGCGGAATGGCAATACGGGCAGGGCGTCTTTGTTCTGCAAATTGGTGACCGGAAAATTAGTGAATGCATAGCGAACGGCCACAGGATTCTTGACCTTAGGGCAAGTCAGTATGATCCGGCTTCCCTCAATTCTGGCCGTTGCGGGATAGAATCGCTGATCGGCGCCAGCCAGGAAAAAGTGTTCCGGCGCTTTGCCATTGTTTGTTTCCAGTCCTCCCCGCACGGTTTCAGCAAGGAAATGTATCTCTGTTTCTTTTTTTCCAAACAATACAAAATCAAACTTTGGCCCCTGATAGCTGATGCTGAGCGCGCCATAAGTCCGGTTCAATGCTGTTTTGGCCAGACGAACGCCTATCGGCTTTTTATTTTTGGGATGCAGATCTCTGGACTCGCCCACGTCCATCGTCACAACCATTTCCGTGTTTCCCAAACTGCCTATCCGTTCCTGCGCTTCACGGAAAAATGCGTAATCAGCCAGCGTCGCATCATCCTTATCATACCAGAACGGTGCTACCTGTACGTAATAAAATGGCAGATTCCCTTGCGCAAAAGCCGACCGCCAGCTTTGGATCATCGTCTGCGTGAGCCGCGTGTAACTCGCCCGCTCGCTACGGTTGGACTCGCCCTGATACCATATAAATCCCTTTATGGACAAATTGATAAATGGACTGATGACCGCATTGTACAGCAAAAACGGCCTGGTCACTTTCTCGAATGTAAAGCCGCCCTCGATCTTTTCTTTGGATTTGGGACTATCCATATACGGCTGTAAATAGACGCGGTTGAGCAGCGTATCAGCTGCCAGCGCTTCTCGGGGCACGTAAGCCTGCGCCGACGAAGCGCCGATTCCGGTGAACACAAGTCCGATAGGCACATTTAATTTCGCAAACAATTCCCTTCCGAAGTGATAACCCACCGCGCTGAATGTGCGCACGGTCGCTGGCGTACATTCCTGCCAGATGCCCTGAATGCTATCCAGCGGTTCGTTGCTGAAATTGAGTCCGGCACTGAACAAGCGGATCTGCGGATAAGCAGCGGCTGGCACCTCCCTGGCCGAATCCAATGTTTCATGCAGCTTGAATTGCATGTTGGACTGCCCGCTGCAAATCCAGGTTTCACCGATCAGCACATTTTCCAAAACCTGCGTTTCTCCTGAACCTGTAACAGTGATTTGATGTTTCGAGAAATCGCCGGGCCTGACTGCCGGAACCGGGATAATGCCTAAAAATTTGTTCTCTGTATTTGCGATAACGTTTATGGGCGTGGACATCCAATCGGCCTGGATGGAAATAGCAGTTCCAACTGGTGAATGGCCCCAGACTTTGAAAGGCTGATTTTGCTGAATCACCATATTGCTTTGCAGCACACTGCTCAGTTTCAACTTTTTAGGTAGCTGCGCAGTGGCCGATAATGCGATGCAGAGCAAGCCGATGATGATTTTAACTTTTCGCATATTCATTGAGGCAAGATATAAATCAATTTGCTATAAAGTCCTTTAAACGAATCGTCCTGATGCCGAAACGGGGCATTGATATGTTTAGGACGGTTTTGTCGGATTCGATATTTAATGGTAATTCTTCTTTATGGGTTCCGTTTAGCTCCACCAATGCGGCGGATTTGGCTTTGCCGTTTAAGGTAATTTTTTGTGGTTTGGCGTCGCCTTCGGCATTGAAGATCCTGATTAGTAGGTCCTCTCCGTCAATTAAAATTGACGGGTATTGGTAGGCTTTTGGGGATGTTTCTATTAGGGATGTTCCGGCTCCTCTGGCTTTGTTTCGAATAATGCGGTCTTCGCCGCCCACTTCAGTGGACGGATATTGAAAAGCTGATTTGGATGTTTCTATTAGGGATTTCCCGGCTGTGTTGAGTTTGTTTGTGATTGCTGCGATGGCTGGTTCGTTCCAGTTTGATGCTTCTGTGGAAATGCCTGCTTTGTCCCATTTCCCGGCGTGCGGCACGAGGGCATAACGCATTTTTGTTGGGCCGGTTATGGTGTGGTTCCGGCCCCAGAGCCCGGCACCGGAATACTGTACATTGAGCCCGAGCGGGAAGTTTTCGCCGTGCGCATAGGTTGTGGTCTGGTCTGAAAGTAAGGCCAGGCCTACATTGTTTTTGGCGTCATACAAATCCACCCAACTTACCATTAAGTTGTGCTTAATGCTATCCCAGCGGCTAAAAAAGGTGTTTTCCAGTTTGCTTTCTGTTACATCGAAAGGCGCATCCTTGTATATTTTTTCAGATTGGAAATTGGCTGGAAACAATGCGAGCAATTTCTGGCTGTCGTCATAAAATGGTTTGTGATAGTCTTTCGGATCAATCTTTTCGTGCTGTTTATAATTACTGCCAATGCCAATGTTCGTTTTCCAGTCGATTTCGAGCGCACATTCAATTTTACGGTCGCCTTGTTTGAGGGTAATGGTTTGGGTAAATGGATTGGAAAGCAGCTCGCCTTTGATTTGGGCCGTCACCACCAGCGGCCCGTTCTCAATAATGCTGATCGTCACCGGCTTTTCGGTGGTGGAATGAAAACCGCCATTGTCGTAAAAATTCCCGCGCAGCTCATTGAATGAACGTTCGCTTTTTGCATCCACAAACTCTTTGTTTCCCAGTGCTTTAACCACCAGACTTTTGATACTGCCGCCTTTGGATTTGTTCAAAACCAATTTGTACTGGTCCGTTTCCAGCACCACATCCCCGGAAGCCGCAACTGTTGCTTTGGCTCCTGCTGTTTTGGAAGATTTTTTCCTGATCATTTTGTACTGACTATAACCCATCGCCGGAACACTGGATTTGAAATACACCATTTTTTGATCAATAATACTCACCTGCAACGGCACTTCCTTGTTTTTTGCATCCACTATACTGATCGTCTCAGGATTGGTTCCGGCAGGCAAAATTAAGGCCACGTGCTCGTTTTTAATGTTGCCTGTTGTATTATAAACGCTGATGTATTGTTCTCCGTTTTTACTTAAATCAACATTTGAGCCTGCGGCCGATGCGATAATCCGATCGCTGATGCGGTTGGTGGTATCCGTCCACGTGACTACTTTATCTGCCCAGGTCTGTCCACGCTTGCCATTGTAAGGCACGATCCAGCAATCGTGGTGCTGGGCCAGCATCAGCCCGCGCCAGGCTTCGTCGATCGCAGCTTGCGGCCAGGGGGTGTTGTTGTAGATTTTGTTCAAAGCCGCCATTTTCTCGGCCATGACTATTTTGTTTTCCGAAACCCGAACCTGCTGCGCGATTTTTTGCAGAATTTGCGAGCCCCACACCAGGCTTACTTGCATATCCTCCTGCGAGAAATGCCAGTCCTGATCGGTTTTTCCAATGGAAGCATTGGCGAAATAGTCGCGCCATGTTTTGTATTCAGTCGGTTGGTAACCCTTTTCACCATTGCCGATCCACGGGCCGTTTCGCCAGCCTGCGTCCTGCAGGGTCATAGCCACCGGATTTTTAATGCCCGACTTCAATGCATCATTCATGTATTTTGGCGAATTGGTCCAGCCTTCGGTTTGCCATGTTGAATTGGGTTCCAGTCCCTCGCTGCCGTAACGAGGCACCGCAGTAATCCGCGAGCCGTCGGGCCCGACCCAGTTGACGAGCTCGCCACCAAATGCGCGCGTGTAGCCGCCCCAGCAGGTGTTAGGGTTTTTTAGTGAGGCATATTTATACCCAAATGAATTCAAAATCTGCGGCAAGGCGCTGGTAAAGCAGGGCTCTTCGGACGAATAGGTGGTAAAAACAGCCGAAGGAAAGTGGCTTTTTACTTTTTTGATACCATAATCAAAATGGCGGATAATGCTCTCGCCTGATATATTGTAAAAATAACTCTGCCCGTAAGCCGGACTTACATACTCTATCCGTCCGGACATTGACTGATCCGCAAAAAGCTTTTGAAATTCGGCCAATGCTTGCGGTTCACGCACTTTGACAGAATCCCAGGTTTCAGGTTCAATTTCCAGATTTATCTTCCAGAACTTATTTTTATTTAACTCATCTACAATGAATTGCGTATAACCAACCGGATAATGTCCATACACGCCGCCATGATAGCCATCGATAAAATAGGCCTTCTGCGCGTGCGTTCCGATGGACAAAAACACCATCGGAACGGATATCATTAAAGGGTTTAGGAACGTCAAAAAGTACTTTGTCAAGGGGTTCAGGATTAAGGTTAAGGGTAGGAATCAGTCACCAAAGCTTTCGTTGGGTTTTGGACCCATTGTTAGTTCTAATGTGCCACCGGCGGTGATTTCGTTGTAATCGATAAAGCATTTGTTATAAGCTTTGCCATTCAATTTTGCGCTTTGAATATATATGTTAGTGGGCGAATTTTTGAGCGCGATAATGTTAAATGCTTTGCCCTTCGCATAATTGGGATCAAGGCGAATCGCAACCTTGTCAAACACGGGACTGGTGATTTCAAAGCGGTTTTTGCCTGGACAAACCTGATAAAGTCCGCCGGCGGCCAGCACATACCAAGCCGACATTTGGCCCACATCCTCATTACCAACCAATCCTTCCACAGAATTGTGGTAAGCGCGGCGACAGATTTCTCGCGTCCATTTCTGCGTCAGCCAGGGTTTCCCAACATGATTGAAAAGGAACGGCACGTGGTGCACCGGCTCGTTGGCGTGGTTGTAATAGTCGTTCCACATCATGTTTTCAGGGACTTTGTCAAAAAACACAGCCAGGTCAGCAGCCACTTTTTCTTTGCCACCCATCAACGTCACCATGCCCGGAATATCCTGCGGCACAAACCAACCCTGCTGATAGGCATTGGCTTCAATGCTGCCATACCATTGTTTCAGCCTGCCTTCTTTTGGCCATGGCTGCCAGTTGCCGCTTTTGTCTTTCGGCCGGAACCAGCCCTCCGATTCATCAAAAATGTTGCGGTAACTCTGCCCGCGTTTGTCAAAAACCGCTGCGATATCTTCCTTACCCAGTGATTTAGCCAGATTAGCCGTGCACCATTCGGTATAAGCGTATTCCAATGTGTTTGAAATCCCGAACGGCTCCACCGTGTAACCCCGCTCGCCGTTACCAAACTGGTTACTGGTCTGCACGGCGTATTTCAATGCTTTGTCTTTATCAAACCGCGCGATGCCTTTTGCGCTAGCGTCGGCAATAACCGACAATGCGGGGTTCCCGATCATGCAGCCGCTGTACGCATTGAGCATTTCCCAGCGTTCGAGGTAAGTTTTCTTGCGTTCGTCTGCCAGTGAAAGCAGCGAGTTCACCACATCATTGACAAGCTTTGGATTGATGATGGATTGTAGCGGAAACTGGCTGCGGAACACGTCCCAGCCGCTAAAAATGGTGCGGCGCGTATAATTTGCAGATGCGTGAATTTTACCGTCTCCACCTGTAAAGCTGCCATCCACATCAGCAAAAATGCGCGGGTCGATCATTGTGTGATACAACGCGGTGTAGAAAATACGCTTGTCCTCATCCCTGCCACCGGAAACTGTCATGGCACTCAATGCATTGTTCCAAAGCGCAACGGCCTGTTTGTGCAGTGCGTCGAAATCCCAGCTGGTAATTTCTTTTTGCAGATTTTTCTCAGCCCCGTCCATGCTTACGAACGAAATGCCCGATCTAAAAAGCACCTGTTCATCTTTTTTTGTATCATATTCGGCAAACACACCTAAATGATCGCCTTCCAGCTCGGTGACCGAATCCATCACCACTGCTTTGGCAACCTGTGCTTGATAGCGGTCGTTTTCAATGTCTTCGCGCTTGCGTTTCCAGTCTTTGGGAATGTCAGCTTTCCAGGCACCTAGTTTTTTGAAGGGTTTGCTGAACTGCGCGTAAAAATAAACCGTATACTCTGCATGCCCGTCGCCATTTCCCCAGCCGCCGCCTTCGGGCGTGCATTGCATCCAGCCTTTAATTGTATGATCGTCGACCACTTTTACATACTGCCGCGTGGAGGTGCCTCCTACCCTGCGTGCAAGGTCTATTTGAATGCGCGATTTTTTGTCTTCGGGAAATGTAAAACGCAGCATGCCGGAATGTGGGGCGGCGGTCATTTCGGCTTTGATGTTATAGTCGGTTAATGTTGTCGCGTAATAGCCCGCGGAGGCTTTTTCATCCTTTTTGGAATAATTGGAACGGTAACCGCTGCCTGCCACGCCTTCTTTGCCTCTTGCGGTTTTTAATGCGCCCGTCGTTGGCGTTACCAAAAGGTTACCCAAATCCCCGTACCAGCCTACGCCACTCATTTGGGTGAATGCAAAACCTTCTATGGAAGTGTGCTCGAAGCTGTAACCCGATCCGTTATCGCCGCCGGTAATGGTATTTGGACTCACCTGGACCAATCCGTAAGGCGTGGTTGCTCCCGGAAATGTTTTACCCAAACCATGATAAACCCCCGCCTTTCCCGTGCTGGTACTCGCGCCAATCAGTGGATTTACATATTCAGCAGGAGACAGTGCCGCCTTTTCGGCAACATGCTCTTTGTCGTGCTCTGACCGGCAGGCCGATAAAAAACCGAAAACGGTCATTAAAGCGATAATGCAATGCTTCATTGAGATATATTATTCTTAAAAATACCGGACGTCAAAATCTGACGCCCGGTCCCCGGCAAACGAGTGGGTAATTCTATTAATATCCCGGGTTCTGCGGGAGTTCGGGATTCACGTCGCGCTCTCGCTGCGGCAGTGGGAATAAGTAGTAAATTGGCTTGACGGTTACCGATTTGGCTTTTTGCACTTTAGCTTCCAATGTATTGGTCCGCACCAGATCATACCAGCGATGCCCTTCGGCTACAAATTCCTTCCTGCGCTGGTCGAGTATTTCTTCCTTTAAAGCAGCGCCCGAGAGGTTAACCTCCGCCAGCTTTGCCCTTTTGCGTACCAAATTGACATACTGATTAGCAATGGCCGCGTTACCCAGCTCGGCCTGCGCTTCGGCATAGGTCAGCAGCACGTCGGGATAACGGATCACCGGGAAATCCTGCTGGGAATCGCCTGCCACCGGCTCGGCGGTCCTGTCCCAGTATTTTTGAATGTAAATGTCGTTCAGCTTGATGATTGCCCCTTTGTCATTGACAAACTCGGTCAGGAAAGTCACTTTTTTGCGCTCATCCTGGTCTGTAAATGAGTTATACAAATCTTTCGTAGCCGCCTGCCAGCCTTGTGTATTGCGGATGCCTGCAATTTCTTTGGAAAGCTCCGGCGGCAACAAACGCACATTGAACTGACCGAATTCCCAGAAAGAAATGCTTCCGCCGCCATCGCCAAAGCTCACAGAGAAAAGTGCTTCTTTACCATTGCGGTTAGGATGTTTGAATGCGTCCGCAAAATTCGGCCAAAGTGCATATTTGTTAGACTGAATCACTTCCAATGCTTTTGCGGAGGCGTTCTGAAAATCTTTTCTGGTTAAATAAACCTTTGCCATCAAAGCCTTCGCCGCACCGCTGGTCGCACGTCCTTCCTGGATTGCGCCGTCGAGCGGCAATGCTTCGGCCGACTGCAAATCACTGATGATCTGCGCATAAACTGCGTCCGTATCTGCAACGCCGGGATTCAGCGGTTCTTCTTCTTTTGTCAATAAAGGCACATTGCCAAACATCCTGACCAGGTTGAAATAGGCCAGCGCACGCAAAAACTTCGCTTCGTTAACCAGCCTGTTTTTCAAAGTTTCGTCCATTTGGATCGGTGGAATGCGTTCGATGGCAATGTTGGCCAGCGTGATCGTTTTGTAGTGAATGCGCCAGATTGTGCCCACGTTGCCGTTCTCTGCATTCCAGGAAAAAGTTGCGAGCTGGTCGTTGGCAATCGCACCTTCCTGTTTGTTGATCAGCTCATCGGAAGCAAGTCCGGCCGCAATCCATGTGGTGCTGTGGTAAATGCCTTCCGGTCCTGAGGAAGTTGAGCCTAAATTGGAATACACCGAATTAACAGCGGCTGTCGCATCCTCGGCGGTTTGGTAGAAACGGTCCTGCGCAATGCGGTCTTGCGGGTCTTCTTTGAGGAAATCCTCGCAGGAGCTCAGCCATAGCAGCGCAGTCGCCAGGATCAATCCGGATGTTTTTATGAGTTTTATATTTTTCATTGTATTGATAAAAATCTTGTTTGAAAACTAGAATCCGAAATTGAGACCGACTGTGTAGGTTTTGGCTTGCGGATAACCTCCGAAATCGACGCCGACAATGTTGGTTGTGCCGCCATAAGCATTGCCTTCCGGGTCGTAACCGCTGTAATCGGTGAGCGTCCACAGGTTGGTTGCGCTTACATAAAGACGCGCGTTGGCAAGTCCGATCTTTTTGAGCACGGCTCCCGGCAGGTTATAACCCAGCGTGATATTTTTCAGGCGCACATAAGATGCATCCTCAACAAAGCGCGACGAAAACACATTGTCGTTGGCCGTAGCCAGAGCGCGGGCGTATTTGTTACTGCGGTTTTCGGGCGTCCACCGGCCAAGACCCGCTTCTGCCAGCACGTTTTGCTTGCCGTTTACATTCGCCAGGTCTCCACGGTTCTGGTTCACCATTTGGTTTCCTTGTGAACCCTGGAAGAAAAGCGACAGGGTAATGCCTTTGAAAGTGACATTGTTGTTCAAACCCCAGGTGAAATCGGGCTGTGCTGATCCGATAATGGTGCGATCAAAATCGTTGATAATACCATCTGGTGTTCCGGCCGGGCCGTTGATATCCTTGTATTTACGGTCGCCCGCCGCGGGTGTCTGCCCAGCGATAGCCGGACTGTTTTTGGCTTCTTCGTCGGTTTGATAAATTCCGTCGAACACGTAGCCATAAAATGTCCCGATGGGCTCGCCTTCCCGGAGAATGTTGCCGCCTACACCCAGGTTCACGTCTTCCTTGCGTGCCAGGTTCGTAATCTTATTACGGTTCACCGACACATTGAGCGAAGTATTCCATTGCACTTTCCCATCAAGGTTTACCGAACTAATCGCTACATCGATACCACGGTTTCTGACATTCCCAATATTAAGTAATGTATTGTCAAAACCGCTGGTATAAGGAATAGGTGTATCAAGGAGCAGGTCAATGGTGTTTTTATTGTAAGCTTCAATGGTGAAGTCAAGCCTGCCTTTCAGGATCGAAAGGTCGATGGCTGCATTCAGCTGGTCGGTGGTTTCCCATTTCAATTCCCTGTTTGGATATGAGACCGGTTCGCGGCCGCGAATCACTTCCTGGCCGGTGGTCGAGAAAACACCTTGTCCTAATGCGCCGATCAGCGCAAGCGAGCGATACGGCTGGATCGACTGGTTACCCGTGCGGCCGTAGCTCACACGGAATTTCAGGTCCTGAATTGCACTCACCGACTTCATAAAATCCTCTTCCGTCACCTTCCAGGCAAATGCTGCCGAAGGAAAGAAACCAAACTTGCGCCCTTCGGAAAACTTGGAAGAACCATCACTCCTGCCGGTTAATGTAAAAAGATATTTATTTTTCAATGTATAATTGATCCTCCCAAAATACGACAGCATGCTCCATTGCAGCTCGCCGTTTGAGGTGGTTTGCGGGTTTTCTGCTGATCCTATATCGTGCCATCCTGTGCGCGCATCGGGGAAGCCGAATGCATAAGCATTAACGGATTCATTACGGAATTTCTGCGTTTCCAAACCCAGCAACACATTGAAGCTGTTATCCTTATTGATCTGTTTGGTGTAGTTGAATGTATTGGTGTTCAGCCAGGTCAATGCCTGTAAAGTGGTTACCGAGGCTTCTCCTTTGCTGTTTTCTGTCCTTTTCAAAAAGTTGGGCCCGAATGTGTTGGATTTGGTGTTCAATGCATCTATCCCAAAACTTGACCTGAATGAAAGCCCTTCCACAATCTTATACTCAGCAAAAACAGAACCTAAAACGCGGGAAGTGGTAGTGATCGCTTCATATTCCTTTGCCTCCGCAATCGGGTTGGCAATGGCGTCACGCCTGTCGTGCTGGAAGGTGTAGCCACCAGGCCTCGACGGATCGTAAACCGGAAGTATTGGGTTGAACATTAATGCATTGGTAACCACCCCTTGCACCACATTGCCCGGTCCGGTCAGCACGCCATTGGTAGACATGCGGTTATAGGATACGTTCGTGCCAACTTTCAGCCTTTTACTTACATCGGAGTCCAGGTTCAGCTTGAACGAGTAGCGGCCAAAATCGGAGCCGGTCACAATACCATTCTGCTTAAAATAACCGCCCCCTAAGGCGTAGCGTGTTTTTTCGCTGCCGCCGGCGATGGATACCTGATAATTGGAAATGGAAGCTTTACGAAAAAGCTCTTCCTGCCAGTTGGTACCCGCTCCAAAACTGGCCGGATCCGCATAAACAGGGGCCAGTTTCGCATTGACGCTGGCCTCATTAACCAGTTCTGCAAATTGAGTTGCATTAAGCATATCCAGCGTTTTAGTCACCTGCTGGCTGCCGTAATAAGTCTCGATGTTGATAGAAGCCTTACCCGCTTTGCCCTTTCGCGTTGTGATCAAAATCACACCGTTTGCGGCCCGCGAACCGTAGATGGCTGTTGCAGAAGCATCCTTTAAGACTTCGATGGATTCAATATCACTCGGATTGATCGTAGACAATGGATTAAGGGATGGCCCACGCCCACCGGCCGACATTTCACTTGTATTGTTATTGATCAGCATCCCATCGATCACATACAGCGGCTCGCTGCTTGCACTCACGGAAGTGGTCCCGCGGATACGGATGTTAGTCCCGCCGCCTGGAACACCATTGGATTGCACAACCTGTACACCTGCCGCACGCCCTTGTAAAGCCTGATCAAAAGTGGCAACCGGGACTGCTTTCAGCTCGGTCGACGAAATGGATGTAACCGAACCCGTCAGATCCGATTTCTTAACTGTTCCATAACCTACGACCACCAGTTCATCCAGATTTTGAAGATCTTCCTTCATCGTCACGTCGATCTTCGATTGCCCGTTGACAGGCACCTCGGCTGGCGAATAACCAATAAAGGAAAACAGCAAAACCGCATTGTCGCCTGATACATTCAGCGTGAACCCACCGTTTACATCGGTTACGGTTCCGGTTGAAGTATTTTTAATAATAATGTTGACACCGGGCAAAGGCTCGCCCCGGGGATCTGTGACTTTTCCGGTCACCTGCTGCTGCGCTGCCGCTTTTGCCCAAAACAGGGCAAAAAACAGGCAAAAGAGTAAAAAGCTTCTCATAGAATGGAAAAATTAAAGCGGGTTTAGAAATAGTAAAACGATTTAGCACACGAAGTAAATCGATTTAGCACAAATTGAAAAATTTTTTATGGAAATATTTATATTTGGTTACAGCGACTGGCTGAGAGAGGTCGCCTTGGTTAGCAATTCAGTAGTTCGATCTATGCAAAAATCGTTGAATATCATCCGAAATCCTGACAGTCGTAAACGCGGATCCTGCGGCCATTGGCGTTGTATCAATATGCATTCAGGAATTCTTTTCCGGCGCATATACCGAGCGCCGGATCCATGCATCTGCGGCTTCCACATCAGTAAAAAAGTGCTCATTATCGCTGCTGTACAATGATTCGTATTTTTCGATTTTGGTAATATCCTGATGACAATGCACAGCAGCAATGCATTGAACATTTCTATTTTTAGAAATTACCAATTTCTCAGCCTCTTCGGGAAACATGTCTAAGTATCCGACTTTCCAGCCATAATTGGCGAGTGTGAGCGGGATAATGCTTCGAAACTGTTTGTGCGCATCCAGATCAACTGCTTTAAAACCGTGCAGATTTATAAAAATTTTGAATGCTCCCGAATCGGGAATCTGATTCAGCGCAGCGTGTAATGTTTGTTCCCAGCGGGCGACATCTTCTTTTTCTATATCGCCGCTAATCTGTGTAATGATAAGCTTCTCGTCAGCGAACCATTCGCTACCTATCGTTTTTACTTCTGACATTTTCATTTGATTAATAGAACATCTCTGAGCATAATTCGGGCAACAGCGTTTTTGTTCTTACCGTCGACAGAAAGCGTTGAACAATCGACAAATGAAATTCAGCGTTCCACCATGAGGGTTTGGGATCGATTGGAGCCAGTACTCGATTATTATTCCATTTTCAATTTTTAAACTGCGATGGTAAATTCGATGAGTGGCAATCCGGTTGTGATAGTAGCTGTTCAAAACCGAACGGCACTGTGTGCGCTATCGGACGCCCATAACCGTAAAAATAGCCCTTAGATCCTGTTTAAGCAATGATTGCGGTTATGGTAAGGTATTTGTTAGACATTTACATATCTAATGTATTGTCGATGAAAGGGACTTACCTGGGAGAATTTGAAGAAGTGGTTTTACTGGCCGTTGCAATCCGGACGGGTGATGCTTATGGGGCAGCTGTTGTGAATGAGATTGAGCAGCAACTTGGACGCGCCGTTAACCTGGGCGCCGTGCATACAGCATTGCACCGGCTCGAAGAAAAGGGACTTGTAAAATCGGAAATGGGTGGTGCAACAGCCGAGCGGGGCGGGCGCAGCAAAAGGCTATATGTTGTCACAATTGCAGGCCTTCGTGCATTGGAAGAAATCAAACAGCTCCGTAACCAAATGTGGGACAACATTCCAAAAATAGCGTGGTCATGAGCTACAAACCTAACCGTGAGAAGCCACCGCGATGGGCAACGCTCCTGTTGCAATTGTTTTGCCCGGCAAATATGGCCAACGAGCTGGAAGGCGATTTGGATGAATTGTTCCGGCAGCGTATCAGTTCAATAGGCCTGCGAAGGGCCAGATTACGCTATTTAAAGGATGTGCTAAGTCTAATGAGGCCTTCGCTATTGCGAGGTAAACCCAGTGAGTATCCTAACCCAAACCCTATTGATATGCTTCAAAACTACATGAAGATTGCCTTTCGCAACCTTTCCAAAAACCGCACTTATTCGGCTATCAACATTGCAGGCTTATCTGTGGGCATGACGACGGCCATACTCATTAGTCTTTGGATGTGGGACGAGCTTTCCTACAATAAATATCATCGGAATTACGACCGCATTGCGCGTGTGATGCAACACCAGACCTATAACGGAACAACTAGTACTGCAGTAGCCACTCCCCTCCCCATGCGGGCTGCCTTGCAAAACGAACATGCAAGCGAATTCACACATATTGCGTCTTCATCGTGGACGGAGGACCGGATTTTGGCATTTGGCGACAAGAAAATTTCCAGAAAGGGCAATTGCGTGGAGCCTGAATTTCCAATAATGATGTCGCTACGGGTCATTAAGGGCACAGTTACAGGGCTTGAAAACCCAACTTCTGCCCTACTTGCTGAATCAGTCGCTAGGGCACTATTCGGCGATGATGATCCGATCAACAAAACCATAAAAGTTGATAACAAGAATTACTTCAAGGTTACGGGCGTTTATGAAGATCTTCCTTATGGCACAGAGTTCCGGGATGTTAAATTTTTACTTCCGTGGAGCTTCTTTTTGCAGACAGAAGCTTGGGTAAAACGCTCAGAAACGAACTGGGGGAACAATTCTTTTCTGTTGCTGGTACAGGTTGCCCCGCATACAAGTTTTGATCTGGTTAGTAACAAGATTGAAAAAATCAAGGCCCGTCATGCCAAGGAAGAAGCAAGATTTAATCCCAGAGCATTCCTTCATCCCATGAGCCGCTGGCACCTTTATTCCGAATGGGAAAACGGAGTGGCCGTCCGCGGGCGGATCCAGTTCGTTTGGTTGTTTGGCATTATTGGCGCATTTGTGCTGCTTCTGGCATGCATCAACTTCATGAATTTATCCACGGCACGGTCACAAAAACGGGCCAAAGAAGTTGGCATCCGTAAGGCAGTTGGCTCATTGCGACGCCAGTTGATTACGCAGTTTTTTAGTGAATCGATTATGGTTTCCGTGCTCGCATTTATGTTCGCCTTGCTGCTGTTACAGTTGATCCTACCGTGGTTCAACCAAATCGCCGACAAGCAGATCACTTTTCCCTGGGCCCATGCAGAAAGCTGGCTTGTGGGCTTGGGTTTTACACTCGCGACGGGCCTTCTCGCAGGCAGTTATCCGGCTATTTATCTGTCTGCATTTCGGCCGGTGAAAGTGCTTAAAGCCACAGGGTCCTCTCTTCGTTTGCATGCAGGCCGGTATGATGCCATTCCCCGCCAAACTTTGGTAATTGTCCAGTTTACAGTGTCAATTACCCTGGTCATAGGCACATTGGTTGTCCTTCGGCAGATCCAGCATGCCAAAGACAGGCCGGTGGGTTTCGACCGCGCGGGATTGTTGACCGTAGCCATGAACACGTCGGATCTGCGAGCACATCCACAAGCACTTCGTCAGGATCTGCTTCAAACGGGTGCCGCCCTGAACATGGCCACCTCTTCGAGTCCAACTTCCGAAGTTTGGAGCAGCGACGCCAGTTTCAGCTGGTCAGGAAAGGACCCCGATCAGCTGGGCGACCTTGGCACTGTGGGCATTACGCATGAGTATGGCAAGACAGTCGGTTGGCAGGTCAAGCAAGGGCGTGATTTCTCGAGCAATTATACTACTGATCGCCTTGCTATGGTAATTAATGAAAGTGCCGCCAGGTTTATGGGTCTCAAAGAAGCCGTTGGGACGCCGGTGCAATGGAATGGTGACCAGTACAAGATCATTGGGATAATCAATGATGTGGTCACAGGATCACCGTTTATGCCCATCCAGCCTACGGTATTTATGCTGAAAGAAGACTGGGCTTCCTTCATCCATATCAGGCTTGATCCCAATCTGAATGCAAGAGAGGCGCTTTCCAGGCTTGAACCGGTTTTTAAAAAATACAATCCCGGAAGTCCTTTCGAATACAAATTTGCCAGTGACGAATATGACTTCAAGTTCCAGGCAGAAGAAAGGATTGGTAAGCTGTCCACCACATTTGCGTCTTTGGCAATTTTTATCAGCTGCCTGGGTCTTTTCGGTCTGGCAACATTTTTTGCAGAACAGCGTCAGAAAGAAATTGGACTTCGCAAAGTGCTGGGCGCTTCCATAGTACAACTTTGGCAAATGCTCGCAAAAGATTTTGTATTTCTGGTTCTAATCTCCTGCCTGATAGCAACACCTATTGCCTATTACTTGATGCACGATTGGCTGCAACATTACACTTACCGAACAGCACTTTCCTGGTGGATTTTCGCTGTGGCATTATGTGGCGCTCTGGTTATTACGCTGATCACTGTCAGTTTTCAGGCATTGAAGGCAGCACTTTTAAACCCTGTAAAGAGCTTAAAGAACGAATAACTTTTTTTGAGGTGACAGGTGATCGCTTTGCGTTCCAGGAAAGATCTTTACAGGCATTAATTAGTTGTAAACCGGATCGCTTTAATGGTGATAGGATCTCCGTTGAAAACCAAATAAATGTCTTTTGAACCGGATGCAGCCTGACTGGTGATATTCAAAACCATTTTATCACTGTATTTACCAGAAAATCTTCCTAAAAGCGCTCCATTCACGGCATTATCACGTGCTTCAATTAACATGGAATGAAGCACGTTTCTATTTTCTTCGGGTATGCCAAGTATCTCTATTTTTTTGATATCGGTCAGATCGATTTTTTCAAATGTTAAAAAAGCGCCGGATTCGTTAATGAACGCACTCGTACTGTCATCGTTGAAGCTTATCTTACCCGACTGATCCGCATAAGACACTGGCAGAAGCGGATTTCGAAGTATAACAGTTGCTTGCGAAGATTGTGCAGCTGCCGAATTTGCTCCCCGATCCGTATAGGCCGCACGGAAAATAAAGCTGCCCGCTGAACCGGCTTTCGGGACAATGGTTGTGTAGGTTCCTTTTATGGGTAATGTTTTTGCGGACTTTGGCTTATCAGATAAGCTTAAAATGTAGTTCACAATCCCCTTAACGTCACTTTCCGACATCGCAGGATGCGCGGGCATATATGCATCACCCCAGACTCCTGAACCACCGTTTAAGATTTTTTTAGACAAACTTACCACCGCAGAAGGAACATCTTTATACTTTCTCGACACATCCGTAAAAGACGGTCCCAACACCTTTTCGTTAATCGCATGACAAGCCTTGCAATCTCCGTTGTTGATCTGATAAATGGCAGTTGCGTATTGTGCCGAAGCGTCTGTGCTTAATTGTTTTTGTGCAATCCTGGTTAGATTAAATCCTTCCGAAAGATAATTGGTGCTTACCGAAACCTGGGACGGCAGAATTTTCCCGTTGGCAAGACTACCATCTTCCTTATCACTTACGCTAACCGCGTATTGAATACTTTTTCCGGGAAAAAAGAAAGTTGAATTGCCTTTCGTAACCTTGAATTTCACCACCGGAGGTTCGTTACCAGCCATAATCTCCACCGATTTACTGTTCTTTTCGCCGAGCTTGTCCATGACGGTCAAGGTTGCCTGGTAAGTGCCTGCTGATGTAAGCGTAATGACTGGATTGGCCTCTTTCAGCGTTTTATAGGCTGCTTTATTTTTAGTAATCACCCATTCATATTGCAACGTTTCATCTTCATCGTAATCTTTTGTTCCCGAAGAAGAAAGCGTAACATGCAATGGAAGTGCTCCTGCTGTTTTACTGGCCGATGCTTCCACTGACGGTTTTCTGTTTCCACTGTTATATTCGATCCGGATCAATTCCGCTTCGGGGTTATCTTTAAAATACCCGTTTCCATATTCAAGTACATACAGATCTCCATCCGGCCCAAATTTCATATCGATTGGACCATTCAGTTTCATATCCGGAAGAAATCGCTCCATTGATTTATAATGGCCATTCTCATCTATTTCTACCGCATTGATCCAACCCCGTACCCAGTCGGTAATGAACCATTTCCCTTCATAGTATTCAGGAAATAAGCGCGCTGCATTTTTGAAATCATCCTTCCTGAAAATGGGCCCACCCACTGCACTGTTTCCGCCACTTTCCAACAAAGGAAATTCCCTGCTTAGCCCTTTCGGATACCAGATCAATGCGGGTTGCGCAGCGGGAAGTTGTTTCAGGCCGGTGTTATTCGGTGAATTGTTGACGGGCAAAGCAGCATCGAAATGATTTCCGGATGTTTTGGTTGCGAAGTCATAATTCACGTATGCTTTGTTGTCGGCTACAAAGTAAGGCCAGCCATAAAAACCCGGCCCTTTGGCCATATTAAATTCATCGTATGATTGCGGCCCGCGTTTTTCCATGTCATCGTCCGAGCCATCCGGGCCGACTTCCCCCCAATACAGCCAGCCGGTTTTGGAATCAATTGTTGGTCGCCACGGGTTTCTGTTCCCCATGGTGTAAATTTCAGGTCTGGTTTGTGGTGTTCCTACCGGGAACAGATTGCCTGCCGGAATGCTATAAGGGGCGTCACCCGGTTCGGGATGTATCCGCAAAATCTTCCCTCTCAGATCATTGGTATTCGAAGATGATTTCTGGGCGTCCCGGGGTGATTCCCCTGGCCTTTCATCAATGGGCGTAAAGCCGTCAGAAGCTCGTGAAAAGGTGTTATCGCCGGTGGTCAGATACAAATTTTTGTCTTTATCAAACAGCATTCCTCCGCCTACGTGGCAACATTCTTCACGCTGAACGGCCACTTCCAGCATCACTTTTCGCGAGCTCTCCAATAGTTGCTTTCCCAGCCACTCGTAACGTACCAGCACATTTTTTGCATCATCGCCAACCGGCGAATAGTAAATATAGATCCAATGGTTTTTGTCATAATCAGGGTCAAGGATAACACCTTGCAACCCATCCTCTCCCTCGGTTACTTCTCCTTTTTTACTTACATATTTTGTACTGACCGTAAATTCGCCTATTGTCTCGGAGGCCCCTGACTTTGGATCATAAACCTTTAATTTTCCTTTCCTTTCAGCATAAAGCACCCGGCCATCTTTCAAAATTTGAAATTGCATGGGTTCTTCAAGCCGCTGGGCAAGTACAACTTTGGTAAACCGGTTGCTTTCAGGCTTTTTCGGGGCTTGTGCAAACACTGCGGTTAGTGAAACAGTGAAAGCAAGTAAGGAAAAAACCAGTTTGCGCGGCCTTACCAGGTTTTTGAAAACGGATTGTACCATTATATTCTAGAATGCAGATTATGAATTGAATCTCGTAAACAAAATCACCCCATTACATTCTCAACCATTTCCAGCTTGGTTTTAACCAGTTCAGTGATTTTGCAGGTAGCTCTGGGAAATACTTTCCGAAGGTCGATGTCCTGATTATTGGTAAGCTCGGCTTTCAGGGAAGCCATGAAGATGTTTTTGATTTCGGTGGCCAGATTCACTTTGCAGATGCCGTTTGAAATGGCTTGCTGCACTTGGGTATGCGGCACGCCGGAGCTTCCGTGTAAAACCAATGTTGCCGCAGTTCTGTCAGCGATTTTGCGCAAAAGGTTAATGTCAAGCTTGGGTTCTTCTTTATAAAATCCGTGGGCTGTGCCGATGGCAACTGCGAGCGCATCCACGCCCGTTTCCTCCACAAATGCAGCCGCTTCATCGGGTTGCGTAAAACCCGTGGTATGATGTGACTGCCCCAGTTTGGCAACATAGCCGAGCTCTGCTTCCACGTGCACATTGTATTGCTTAGCTCGTTCCACCACTTCCCGGGTTAGCCGCACATTTTCCTCAAAAGGAAGTTCGCTGCCATCGATCATCACCGAATCAAAACCCGCATCCAGGCACCGCTGCACCAGATCCAAAGACCCTCCGTGATCCAGGTGAATCCAGCCTTCAACGCCAAATTCTTCCAGTCCGTTTCGGCCCAGGTTTACGGCTGTTTTCAGGCCCATGTAGTCGATTGAGCTTTGGGTAAGTTGCAGGATAACAGGTTGTTTCAAATCAGCGGCTGCTTGCAAAACACCGTGCAATGTTTCCAGGTCGTAATAATTTGTTGCTAGTAAGCCCTTTTTCAGCTGTGTTAATTCGCGTAGTTTTTCTTTCAGTTTCATGACAGGCTTAATTCGATTCCCCAGAAGTCTTTAATGTTTTCGCTGATTTTGTTGAAGTCGCAAAATGCGCCTGTGCCGCCCGCAGCCGTGGTGTTCAGCGCGCCCATGAGATTGCCCTCGCGCAGGCATTCTTCCAACGGTGCGCCGGAAATGTATTTTTGAATAAATCCGGCATTAAATGAGTCGCCGGCACCGATGGCATCCACAAAATTCGGCACTTCAAATGCAGGCACGGTTAATTGCTCGCCGCCGCTCACGCCGAAACTGCCTTTTCTGCCCATTTTCAGAGCGAGCGTGTTCAGGTAAGGGCGGATTTTTTCAATGCCGCCGCTGATCGAATTTGTTTTTGTGAGCGCCAGCAATTCTGACTCATTGGGCATAAAAACATCCACATAAGGCAGGCACCGCGCATAGTCAAATGCCCATTGCTCAGTAGGGTCCCATTGCAGGTCGAGCGATGTGGTCATGCCCGCTGCGCGTGCGTTTATTAAAATTTGCTCAATGTCATTTAGCAGACCATTTTGGAGAAACAAGCTTGATACATGCAAATGCTGATAATCAGCAAGCATTTCAAAAGGCAAATGATTGGCCGTCAATGCATTCATCGCGCCCTGATAAGTCACATTAGCCCGATCCTGTCCATAGTTTAGGATCAATGTGCAACCCGTTTTCTGGCCCGGAATCCGGGTCACATGCCGGCAGCTCACCGACTTCCGTCCCAGTTCGCCCAAGATAAAATCGCCGAAATAATCATCCCCTACCACGCCACAGAATGTTGTATCCACGCCCATAGCAGCACTATTAGCGGCCATAATGGCCGAAGAACTGCCCAGGCACACATTCATTTCATCCGCGATCGTCTCTTTTCCTATCTGCGGAAAAGCCTGGATTTTATTCAACAGCAGATCGACATTCAGCTCGCCTACAACCAGCAGTTTAGGGGTTATCATATTCAGCCTCAATGTTTTATTCTTTATAAATATTCACACCTTGCACCACCCGGCTAATCGACCCGGACAGGGACGGACTATCAGGATTAATACCCAAATTCACCGCACTATAAAAACCGAGCAACTGGCCCACGAGGGTAACCGGAATCATTTGATATGGGTTTTGGGGATCAATGCTTAGTTCAATCTTGCTGCTGTTCGGAAGTGTCAGTTCATTCACACCACCGATCTGAAGGGAGTGGATTGCCCGGGCATCCCTTGCAATGTCTTCGGCCAGGTCCCGCTCATAGCGCATGATGTGCGGATTTCTGGAAAAGAGATAGACCATTAATGTGTTCTCATTCACAAATGCCCTTGGCCCGTGCCTGAATCCTAAAAACGAATCCGACATACACACCAGCTTTCCGTCAGTCAGTTCGAGCAGTTTCAAATGGCATTCCCTGGCAATACCCAGGAATTCGCCGGAGCCCAGGAACACTACGCGTTCAAAACCTTTGAGGACCAGTGTTTCCAGCAAATATTTTTCATCCAGGATCATGTTTCCGTGCTCCACGATGCGCTGGATTTTCTCAAAATCTTCGTCCAGCGAATCAACCCGCGCCACCAGCAGCACGCTGAGCAACATGCAGGTGAAGCTGCTGGTCATGGCCAGGCTCTTGTCATTGGTGGCTTCGGGCAGCACAATGCTAAATGTATTTTTAGCAACGCCTATATTCGCCAGCGCGCCTTCGCCATTGCAGGTAATGATCAAATGATAAATTTCATCGCAGCAGGCATCGGCGAGTATCACCGTCTCCACGCTCTCCGGACTATTCCCCGAGCGTGCGAAAGAAATCAGAAGCGTAGGGACCGAGCGAACAAAAACAGTTTCCGGCTGGGTGACGATTTCCGTCGTCGCTACGGCCTGAACCGGTCTGCGCCAGATCTGCTGCAAACTTCCCCGGGCCGCTTCGCCGATAAATCCCGAGGTGCCCGCGCCTGTCAGCAAAATGCTCAGATTTTTCTTTTGTAAAATCGGGCTGAGAAAGCTGGCGATAGCAGCACTTTCCTCTTTGATTAAAAGATATACTTCCTGCCAAAGCTCCGGCTGCGACAAGATTTCTCGTTGGGTGTGTGCTTCCCCACCGCTTTTAAGAACACTGATTTCATTTTTCTGCATTATGCTTGCGGTAATTAGAAGACGGTTGTTAGGTTCATTTGGAATGCAATATTATTACATTTCAAAGTAAACATCATAAAACGAAAGTAAAAAATATTCTTAAACCTTTCTTTTATTTTATTTATTCTTACTTATATATTGCACGAAAATATTAGCGTATTTTTAACAACTAAGTCGCTTCTAAGTAAGATGCAGCTCACAATACAATCGCTCCTGGACCAACTTTTATGATCTCGACGGAAATGAAGGCCTCAGCCCGGGGACTTTTGACAAGTGATTTACACAAAATCAGAAAAGTAGGCGCTCCACTGCTATCTCCTGTTGGCGACGACCTCGTATATCACGTTTCGGTAGCCGATGATGTTGAAAATGACCGTTATGATCTGATTACATTGCTGTTATCAGATGGAACAAAAACGGTTTTAGGTAGGGGCACTGCAAATTGCTGGTCGCCCGACGGCACTGCGCTTTTCTATGAAACCGAAAGTGGCGCATTGCAAATTCACACGCTACAACCAGCAACCAGCCGTTTTTTGACCCAGCGCAGTGATTCCACCTATTTTTTCAACCACCTTGCCGACAAGAATTGCATCTGGTCACCGGATGGAAAATACATTGCTTACGTTAGCGCCGACATTTCAACATCGGAGCCGGAAAATGAGGCGATAAGGGTAATTGACAACCTTTTATATAAATCGAAAGGCGGAATGGGCCGGCCTGTGTATGCCGATCATTCCTATACGCATATATACATGATGCCCGCAGCGGGAGGATCGCCCGTGCTGCTCACAGCCGGCACTTTTAATGAACATTCCATTACCTGGTCGCCGGACAGCAGCTATATTGCGTTTGTCAGCAACAGAAGCGCCCGCCCCGATGACACCCAGCAAAACGACATTTGGAAAATAGCTATTCATACCAAAACAATTACGCGTCTTACCGAGCACACAGGTCTAGCTTATCAGCCAACCTGGTCGCCGGATGGAAAACACATTGCATTTCTGGCCGTTTCCGGCGCTTTTGGAACCAATGACAGCACCGCCGAAGACACGCACATTGCGTTAATATCTGCCAGTGGCGAGAACTTCCGTTACCTGACAAAATCCTTTGACCACAGGGTTGAGCACATCCGTTGGCATCCGTCGGGCAAGCATATTTATTTCACGGCAGGTGATCGCGGGGATACTTCCATTTATCAAGTTAGCATTGATAATGAAGAAGTCATAATGGTTCAGGGAGGCCTGGGGAGCATTTTCGAATTTTGTCTTGATACAAAAGGAGTGGATCTTGTATTTACCAAGTCAGATACGAACCATCCCGCAGAGCTTTTTAAAACAAAAAATCACGGCGCTGACATTGAGCAAATCACACGGGAAAACGCACACTGGCTGGAAACGAAAACTTTGCAACAAGCTGAAACATTCTGGTTTGAGAGCTTTGACAAAACGCCGGTTCAAGGATGGTTAATGCCGCCAGTTGATTACGACCAAACCCAGCATTATCCGCTCATTCTGCTGATTCACGGCGGTCCGCATAACATGTTTGGCCATGATTTTGATGAGCGCGTGCATTTGTTGTCGCAGGCTGGATATGCGGTCGTTTATATCAATCCAAGGGGCAGCCACGGTTACGGACAGGCATTTTCAAACGGAACACTCGCAAACTGGGGCGGCGGTGATTATCAGGATTTAATGGCGGGTGTTGATTTTGTTTTAAATAAAAATCAATGGCTTAATGCTCAACAAATGGGCGTAACCGGCCAAAGCTACGGCGGCTACATGACCAACTGGATCATTACGCAAACCGCTCGTTTTAAAGCAGCGGTGACGGATGGCGGGCTGAGTAATCTGGTTAGTTTCGCAGGAACATCCTTGTATCATTCGCTGATGGAATCGGAATTCGGAGGCCGGGCCTACGAGAATTTTGACCTGTTGTGGCAATGTTCACCGTTGCGAAATGTGGCTCAGGCAACCACACCAACGCTCATCCTGCATGGCGAAACGGATAACGAAGTGCCTTTTTCCCAAGCCGAAGAAATGTATGTCGCCCTCAGAAAACGTGGTGTAAACACAATGCTGGTTCAATACAAGGGCGAAGGTCACGGGTGGCGCCCCGAACTAAAACCCCACAACAAAGCCGACCTGAATGAGCGCTTGATACAATGGTTTGACACTTATGTAAAAGCCATAGCCACTTAAATTTCAAGCACTTATCAACTGCAACACAACCACCAATTATAAAGCAATTCAGGATTTCATGAGCAAAACCAAAAACCACTGGCCGATTTACGTAATTATTCATGTCCTGTTCATCGGCGTATGGGGCGCTGTCATTGAAATCCCTGAAAAAAATGGTTTCCCCGCGACGCTCGGCTATGCAGTATGGGCACTGACCATGATTCCGGCTTCGCTGGCTGCATTGAAATTCAAAAACTGGAAGTTGGATTTTAACAAAAAAGCGGTGCTTTGGGGCAGCGCGGTGGGACTTTTGGGAGCGGGTGGTCAGTTGGTGCTTTTCTTTACCCTACGCATTGCACCTGCTTATCTGGTTTTTCCGATCCTGTCGCTTACTCCGGTGGTAACCATTCTGTTGGCCGTTGTTTTACTTCATGAAAAAACGAGCAAAAGAGGCTGGATCGGGATTTTACTGGCGCTGATTTCCATCTTTATGCTGTCTTACCAGCCCGTGGGCGCGGTTCAGGCGAGCGGCTACACCTGGCTGCTGCTTGCTGCCGTCCCATTGCTTGCCTGGGGGGCTCAGGGGTGCATTATGCGCTTTGCCAATGAGCTTATGTCTGCCGAAAGTCTTTATTTCTATATGATGCTTTCGTCGATCGCGCTGATCCCGCTGGCATTGTATATGACCGATTTTAGTCAGCCTATTCAATGGGGATTTAAAGGACCTTATTTATCGTTTATCTTGCAGTCACTTAACGCATTTGGCGCGCTTTGTCTGGTTTACGCCTTTCGTTATGGCAAAGCCATCATCATTGCGCCCATTACCACGGCCCTTTCTCCGGTGCTTACCGTTACATTATCCCTCGCCTTGTATCAGACCATTCCGCATCCTGTCATTATCGCTGGAATTGTGCTGACCATCATTGCTGCATTGCTCATGGGATTTGAGGAAGCCAGCAACGCATAGGTTCAAAGGGTTAAGATTCGTTCTTATTGAAAGACAAAAGAAATGAAATGAAAATAAATTTATTTCATATTTATCACTTTTAGGTAAGATTCTTTACATTAGCGTCGCTTACTCAAAATAGCATCTATGAACTTTCACTTTACCAATCCATTGTGCGTTGCAACATGCTGGCTGGCCGGTTTGCTGCTAACAACTAGCAATCAAGCTGCGCATGCCCAAAAATCTGCCATTTCTGAAAAGAATGTCGCTTTCATTGAATATCCCGATTTTCCCGAAGCGCATTCAACCTGGGGTTCAATCGGTTACAATGCGGCTTCCAATACAGTGCACATCGGCGTTACCAATCACCGGGACAACATTGGCTTGTTCACCTACGATCCTAGTCAAAACGCGATGAAGCTGAACGGTTTCATCCGGGATATGGCAAACTTGCGCAGCTATCAATGGCAGGGAAAAATACATTCCAAAATTGTTTCGGCACCGGATGGTTCCATTTATTTCACTACGGACGGCGGCGAATCCAGGGAAGAATATCTGATGGAGCACCCACAGGGTTATGCTGGTGGATTTTTTATGAAATGGGACTCGAAAACAGGTTTGAAAAATCTTGGAATCGGAATGCAATTTGAAAGCATCAAGGACATCGACATTGACCCAAAAACCGGAATGCTTTACGCCATTACTTATCCACAAGCGCATTTCCTGGTCTATAACACGGAGAAAAATCAACTCCGCGACCTCGGTCGCCTGGCCAGCTCGCACGTGCCGCGTATATTGTTCACAGACTGGTGGGGAAACTGTTATTATGTGGATTGGCGGCAGCGTCTGGTCAAATACGAAAAAGACAGCGACTCATTGGTTTTTGCGCGAGAAAGTCTGCCAGCATTTCCAGGCACGCCCGGCTCGAAGATCATTACCGGAGTTACAGCCTTTGCCAAAGACGAGGCCAAAGGCGTGATTTACCTCATCACTTACGGTGCCAAATTGATCGCGTTTTATCCTGAAAAAGACGGAATCGGCAAGGTTAAAGACCTGGGCGGCGTGATCGAAACCGGCCATGCAGACGCCTGGGGGCCTTACGTTCCTAACCTGAACATTGGCAAAAACGGCAAGCTGTACTACATCATCGGCGGTCATGATAATTATGTTGTAAAAGACAAAACTGTTCTGGTTGAATACGATCCAGCATCGGGCAAAAAGACGATTCTGCAAGAGTATCCTATTACTGCGGTTACCGAGGCAACGGGTTGCGATGTGCGGGACAAAGACGGGAATATTTATTTCGCTGCCCGCCGCAATCCCAAAAGCGAGGGTGATTTTACGACGCCATTTATGATCAAGTTCAATCCTGAAAAAGAAATCTCCAAATGAGAAATCTGACCAATAAAATATTCCTTCCTGCTCTACTTCTGACCTGCTCCGGCCCGCTGCTGGCGCAATACACGTTTTTCACGCCGAAAGAAGCGTTTGCGATCGAGGTTTCGCTTCCCAACAGTGCAGAAAAGCGCCTGCCCATGTATCGCAATGCAATCACGTCATTGCACGTGCAGGGTGATTTGGTGCTGGGTGGGACAACAGCGAAAGCGGGCTTGTCACCTTATCTTTTCGTGGCATCTATTTCCAAAAAATCACTTTTAACCACAAAGGATTTGCAGGAAGTGATTCCAGGTCAAAAGGGCATTGCAACGGGTTTTTTCAAAGGCACTGGAAACCAGCTTTATGCAGGCACATTGGCACAAGTGAATAACAATCAGCAGCCTGGACATTTGTTGCAAATTAATGTTGGCAATGAAGGAACAATCGAGGCGAAAGACCTGGGTGTGCCTGTTGCCGGAGAAAGCATTTTCACATTGCTGAGCAACAAGCAAGGCACTGAGCTTTTTGGCATTAGCTATCCGACTGGCCGGTTTTTTACCTACAACATTGCAACCAAAAAGACGCAGGTTTTCGACGAGGTTGCTCCCAAAGAAAAAGACTTGAAAGATTATCATGATTTTGCTGTTGGACCGGAAGTTTACTTGTGCAAAGCGCTCATTCAGGATAATGCAGGAATCGTTTACGGCAGTATGGCGGGCAATCGCATGTTTGCTTTTGATCCTGCCAAAAAGAGCTTTTCGTTTCTGGAAAATCCGCTGCCAGCAGTCTGGGGCCGTGAAGTTTTGGGACAAGTAGAAGCCTGGGCAAAAGCGCCGGATGGAAAACTGTATGGTGGCAATGCAGGTGATGGTCAGTTGTTTGTCCTGGATCCTACAACCAAAAAGATCAAAAATCTGGGCAAACCAATGATGATGCCCCGCTTGCAAGCATTAGTGTTCGGGCGCGATGGAATATTGTACGGACTAGCGGGTGGCGCGCTGGGCTATTCTCATTTGTTTTATTATGATGAAAAAGGCGCTGGTTTTGTCGACTTGGGAAATCCTGAATTTACGATGGTTGCACCCGGCATCGAGCAGGGAATCATGTGGCGGGGCTTTCAATTGAGCACTTTGGCTGCCTCTGCTGACGGGAAATATATGGTTATGGGCGAAAATGAAGCATTGAGCCAGTTGATGATTTTCCCGGTCGGACAATAAGTGCGAAACAACATTCCTGAACCAACCTTCACTATGATCAAATTTGTAAAATTCATTCTTTGTCTAATCGCGTTCGCCGCATTCAACTTCGGAAATAAAACTTACGGTGCTGATCCATGGCGGCTGCGCGCGTTGCCTTCTTCCGTCCGGCTCGATCCTGTTTCCAATGAAATTATCGAGCATCGCTTTAAAGGCGTTCCTGCCAGCCAGGCGGAAAAAGGGAATTTGCTTGATAAGAACTGGATATTTGACGGAAAGCAGGTTGCATTGCACGGCGCGCGAGGCGAATATGTTTCTTTTCAATTGGTCTTAACCAATGAATCCGATGCTGAACTAACCGGAATTCAGCTTGAAATGGCACCATTTAAGAATGGAAGCACGGAGTTGGCTGTCAAACCCGAGCTTTTTCTGGAATGGTCGGTCAAAGTGGAAAGTCCAAGCACAGGATATCCCAGATCGACGCTCGGCAAAGGCTGGTATCCCGACGCGCTGATCCCATTTAAATTCCTTCAAACGGATTCCGCCAAAGTCCATGGCCGCTGGGTGTATCCATTGACATTGCCAGACTTTAATAACCGCATCAGCAACCAGCGTTCGCAGATCATTTGGGTGGACCAATTCATTCCGCTGGATGCGCAGAAGGCAAAGCCTGGCACATATCAAAGCGTGATTACAGCTAAAATTGGTACGGTAACAAAACAAATCCCAATCAGCCTCACGATCTGGGACTTTGAATTACCCAATGAAAACCTTTTCAAAGCCAGCTTACAACACGAAGGCTTCCTGAGCCGGATGGATGAAAAGCAGGAACTGGCCGTTTATCAACTCTTTAAAAGAAACCGCATTTCCCTGATGGACCCGACTTATGATCCGGAAATGCAGGTTAAAAATGGCAAGGTCGAAATTCAATGGGCAAAATTCGACCAGCGATTGAAAAAATACCTGACCGGCCAGGCCTTCACAAAAGCCCAGGGCTACACCGACGGCCCCGGCTACGGCGAGCCGCTGGAAACATTTGCGCTTCCGTTCGACGTCTACGGCAAGCACGGCACAGCCGGTTGGCCGGACATTGGCAAGCCTGAAGTAGAACGCAATGCAGCCAATCAGGCGATTTACCTCAGCAGCATCCGCCAGGTTCGTCAGCATTTGCTGCCGATGGTTGATCCTAAGAAGACGCTGCTAACGGTTTACTTGAATGGTTTGGACGAATCCTATTTTCCTGAGGCGTGGTCGCGAATGGTGTTTTATGGCAATTTGTTTAAAAAAGAATATCCTGAGGCCAAGTTTCGCGTGGATGGCGGCTATAACAAAGAAGCCATGGATGTGATAGGCAAATCCATTACGGACTGGGCTTCTCATACCATCGGCTACAACATTGACACGGTAAAACTATACCAGCAAATGGGCATTAAAGACTGGCTTTACGGCCCGATGCTCTATGAAGCAAAGCTCAACAGCTGGGTAGGGAGCTCGACATTCATCGATTTGCCTTTGGTCAACGACCGCGCCATCAGCTGGGCTTGCTGGAAATACAAGACTTACTCCTGGATAAGCTGGGGCGTGGGCGCAGGCTGGGAACGCGGCTGGTATGACCCCGAATCCTGGAAAGACTTTTACAAAGAAGCCTCCGAAGCCGACGCCGAATTCACTTACCGGACATTCAACGGAAACGGCTCGGTCATTTATAAGCCCGGCATGGTGCCCAATGTTTCCGAGCCCTGTCCATCGATTCGTTTGAAAACCATGCGTGACGGCGTGCAGGAGTATGAATATCTGCGGTTGCTTGACAAGCTGGATGGCAATTCAAAACGCGCGGATGCACTTGTTGATCAGCTGATTAAGGAGCCATTTGGCGAAAAATCCATTGGTAACCTGGATGTTTGGAGCTATGATCAGGAGCAATGGCATAAAGTCCGGATGGAACTGGGTGAGCTCATTTCCAAAAGCAAAAAATAACATCAGCGTTTATTCTTAAACCTTTCATATTGCTACGTGATTGCCTTCTCCACTTTTTCAATGTTGCCGTCTAATGCCAGAATAACCCGATTTATTCTGGCATTGCTGGTGTCATCGCCTGCATTAAAAGCACAAAAGGCCAGCGTTGCGGAAAAGGTGCAGGCATTCAAAACCTATCCTTATTCTGATCCAAACCGGGTGCCGGTGATGGGAATCAGCAAGAAAGTTTCGCCATTTTATCCTTATTACGTTTTCGACGGTTATACCAACAAAAGCACGACCAAAAATTGGAAAGTAGTCGAGCTGGAAAATCCCTACATTAAAGTGCAGGTACTGCCCGAAGTCGGCGGGAAAGTCATGGGCGCAACTGAAAAATCGACTGGTGAAGAGTTTGTCTACACCAATCACGTTATGAAATTCCGCGCCATCGGCATCCGCGGCCCATGGACGAGCGGTGGCATTGAGCATAATTTCGGGCTGGACCTTGGCCACGCGCCCTGGGCAGCCGCGCCGGTAGATTATGTCATGTTGGATAATCCGGACGGAAGCGTAACCTGTGTGGTCGGCGGCATTGACCTGGCTTCACGCACACAATGGCGCGTCAAAATTGTCTTGCCCAAGGACAAAGCCTATTTCGAGACGCAAAGCCTTTGGTATAATCCCCTGCCCCTGCACGATTCCTATCTTTCGTGGGAGAATGCTGCCTTCCGGGCATCGGACGATATGCAATTCTTTTTCCCGGGAACGCACCACATCGGGCACGACGGACTGGCAAGTCCCTGGCCTATTGATCAGAATGGCGTGGATCTGTCTTATTACAAAAATGTCAATGCTGGCGGGGATAAGTCTTACCACGTCATGGGCACGCATACGAGCTGGTTTGGCGGATATTGGCATAACAAAAATTTTGGTTTCGGTCATTGGGCTCCTTATTCGGATGCGCCGGGTAAGAAATTGTGGATCTGGTCGCGTGCAAGGGAAGGTGCGATTTGGGAAGATTTGCTTACCGATACCGACGGACAATACATTGAAGCACAGTCAGGTGTAACATTCAATCAGGCCGCGGAGCGAAGTGGGTTTCATAGTCCATTTAATCAGAAAAATTTGGGGCCTTTTTATGCTGAAACGAAAACGGAATACTGGTTTCCCGTCAAAGCGGCTGGCGGAATGGTCGATGCCTCACCTTATGGAACGCTCAATGTGGTGGCGGGCGGCGATAGTCTGAAAATCATTATTAATCCGATTTCTACAATTCAGGATACACTCAAAGTGACGGCAGCCGGGCAATTCATTTATCAAGCCCCGCTTCAACTAAAACCTATGGAGGTTTATGTCAAAACGATTCCTTTGTTGAAATCTCAGTCTGAACAGCTTCGGGTAAGCATTGGAAATGATCGCCTTGTGTATTCCACGAAGTCAGAAAAGGTTTTGGACCGACCTGTTGTTTCCGCCAATAAACAGGATTTTCATTCAGCTGAACGCCTTTTTGGGTTGGGAGAAGATGAAAATGCAATGCGTAACTTTGAAGGCGCGCATTTACGTTATCTTGAATGTATTAAGAAAGAACCCACCCACAGCGGCGCATTGATCCGGCTGGCTGAATATCATTATCGCAATGGTCAATATGCACAAGGGCTGGATTTTGCCAGAAAAGTTTTGGCTGAAAACACTTACAATGGCGGTGCAAATTACTTATACGGTGCACTTTACCGGAAACTTGGAGATCTGACCAAAGCAGAAGAAGCATTGTCCGTCGCAACCTGGACAATGGAATACAAATCCGGCGCCTACGCGCAGCTGGCAGGCATTGCATTACAAAAGCAGGACTTTGAGAAAGCTGAATCCGACGCCCGGAAAGCACTGGACTTTAACCGCAATAATCTGACTGCCTATCAATGGCTAGGCACTGCACTCCGGAAACTGAACAAAGCTGAGCAAGCTACGCAGGTTTGGAAAGATTTGCTGGAAATTGACCCGCTGAGCCACTATGCACATTTTGAACAATATTTGCTTCAACCAACCAAAGAAAACCAGGCCCTTTTCCAAAACGCAATCCGCAACGAGTTGCCGCATGAAACGTATTTGGAACTGGCTATGGATTATGTAAATCAGGGCCAAAATCAGGAAACAAAGCAAGTACTCGCATTAGCGCCCGCCTACCCTACTGTTTCCTACTGGCTTGCATATCTTAACCGGGATGCGGCGCCGGGAGAAAGCCGTAAACATTTGCAAAATGCAATTGCCATGTCACCTGAGCTGGTCTTTCCTTTTCGGTTAGAAAGTATTCCTGTTTTGACATGGGCAGAAACACAGCAGCCGTCCTGGAAAAACCGTTATTATCTGGGATTGATTTACTGGCACATCGGTGATAAAGAAAATGCCAAAACGCAGTTTGCAGCCTGTAAAAATGAGCCGGATTATGCACCTTTTTATATTGCGAGAGGCCTTCTTTTCCAAAAAGATGCGACTCAGGCGCAATTGGATTTCGTAAAAGCCAATCAGCTTAATCCCAAAGAATGGCGCACCTGGCATTATCTGACTGAATTTTTTAACGGTCAAAAAATATACGAAAAAGCGCTTTTTAAGGCTCAAACAGCATATAAACAATTTCCTGACAGTCCTGTCATAGGAATCGATTATGCCAAGTCGCTGCTGGACGCCGGTAAATTTGCGGCGTGCTTGCAAGTGTTAAACAAGATCCAAATCCTGCCGCAGGAAGGTGCGCGCGAGGGACATAACGTGTTTGTCCTTTCTAACCTGGCAAATGCCTTTAATTTAGCAGAAAACAAAAAATACAACGATGCATTAAAAGCACTAGAAAAAGCCCGCTTATGGCCCGAGAACCTGGGCACGGGCAAACCACATGAACCCGACACACGTTTGATGGATTATCTTGCAGCTTACTGCGAAACGCAGCTCGGTCATGCTCAAAAAGCGACTGAATATGCAAAAGAAATTGCCGATTACACGCTCAATGCAAGCAAAGAAAGCAACCGCAATGTGCTTGGTAATTATTTTGGTGTGAAGTTACTGCGCGATGCCGGCAAACCGGAACAGGCTTCCAAATTCCTCGAAACCTGGAAGGCAGAACAGGATTCGCTGCGCAATTGGGAAATTACAGACGGCTCGGATGCGCCGGAAGTGCAGTGGATTTTAGCCAAAACCCAGAATGACCAAGCCCGCGCCGAAAAGCTTAAACAGGATTTAACAGCCGATAAGCGATACAATTTGACAACCCTATTTTTTAAAATTCTCGATCTGGCGGAAACTCGGAAAAAGGAAGATTAATGCTGCATTATGAATCAGACTTATCTATTTTATGATTTTTATACAAAACGCAAACTTGACCAAGCTCGGACATGGTTACTGGCTCTGCTATTAATAGTATCGCTAAACGTTTACGCGCAGCCGTCACAGCGAAAGGCCATTATTGAAGACAAGCTGCATTATAGCCAGGTTTTCAAGGAAAACCGGAACATTCGCCTGATCCTGCCGCCTGATTATTACGTGCATCCGGAGCGGCGTTATCCTGTGATTTACTATTTTCATGGCAACGCCGGGCGTTTTAATGGGCCAGCTGAGGGTGAGGTTTCACGTTCCGGTGAGGCGCGTTATTATGATGAATTTAACGGGAATCATGAACGCACCGGGCCCGATTCGCTGGATAATTTTGCGAGCTACGTGACTGATAATGACGTAATTATTGCCAAATGGGACGGTTATGTGCCAGCGCAATATCCGCGTCCGTACGACATTGCACCGGTGAAGGAAGACAGACAGTTTGTGGATTACTTCCCGGAATTTGTGCAATACGTGGATAAACATTATCGCACCAGGGCTTATCGTGAAGGCCGGGCAGTTTCCGGGTTGAGTATGGGCGGGTTTATGTCCATGCTGGTTGCTTCCAAATATCCGCATTTGCTTTCGAGCGCTTCGTTTTTTTGTCCGTCCGCCTCTTTCACAGTCGGGCCGAAAGCTTTGCAGATTTACACGCCGTTTAAAGAAATGGGCCGCAACTTTGTGGGTTTGCCCATTCGCATGCATTTGGGCAGCAAGGATTTTTTGCGGCAGCATGATCGGGAGATTGACGACGCTTACCAAACACTTGAACTGAATTACGAAAGCTGGCATTACGGCATCGGCTACTTCAGGGGCTTTCATAATGCGGTTAATATCAAAGGACAATTTGATTTTCACATGAAATATTTCCGGATGCCGCTTGCCAAACCAGAAAAATGGCACCATATCGATGTTTATCCCAACTTTTCTGTCTGGAATTACGATGTTTCCACCAACCGAAATGTGCCCGGCTTTACTTTGCTGGATAATGTTCGCAAGGAAGGATTCAGTTTTCAAACCAAGAAATGGCTGCCCGACGGACCATCGGTGCCAAATGTTTCAATCAAAATTGAGACTGATAGCATTTACACTCCGAACAAAAACTACGAATTAATCCGCCTGGATGTGCCTACCCGCAAAATCTCCCGCTCTAATGTGCGCAGCGACAAAAAGGGGCGAATCCAATATGAAGGAACCGGACAAGACAGCAACATTGGATTTTATCAAAATGGTGATCCCGCCCACATTACCATGGCCACTTACACGCTGGATCGCAAAATGCCGGGCATTGCAGACATTGTCTCATTAAGTCCATTGTTATTCAACAAAGGTGGAACTGCCGTCGATTCCATACGCATCGAGCTGATTGCGCAGAACGAAGAAGTGGAAGTAATTGACCCGGCTATCACCATTGGAAAAATCGCCCAGGGAACATTGTATGAAAAAACGGCTTTCAAAATACGCGCACGAAATGCAAGTCTGGACCGCGCTAAGTTGAAATTAGTACTGACTTATCATGGCAAAAAAGATCAGTTTTTACTCGAAGTGCCATTTTATTCGCCAGAAAAAAAACTTACTAATTTCAAAATAGCTGATGGACAAACGGTTAACCTGGAAGTGGAAGAAAAAACGCGCCTGGGAGAAGGAAATGGCAATGGAATCGCCAATCCGGGTGAGTGGATCAGCATTTTCACAAAATCCGACCTGGATTCGCTGCATGATTTTGGTCTGCAACTTTATACGGAAGATCTTTACGTGGACATGGAAAACCGGCGCATGCTTTTCCTGGCCCGCGCCGACTGGTCGGGTGCGCAGCGTTTGACTTCGCAAGTTCAGATCAAACCCGATTGTCCAGACGGGCATGAAATCGCTTTTTATGGCATTTATGAATATCCGAAAACCGGCAACACACGCCGCGACAGCCATGGCGCACATTCGTTTATTCACGAAACAAAGCGGGTTTCTTTTACCGTGAAAGTCAAAAGATAGTTGAGATGGAAAATCAGTTTGCCGTTTCGAGCCGGATATCGGTCTATGCCAGCGACACCAATAATGTTTTGAGCAGGATTTTGCAGGTTTTTGGCAAGAGCCGGTTTGAGGTTACTTATATGCAGGTTTTCAATACACAAGACGCGGACCTGAAACTGATCATTGTGGAGGCGTCATTCCCGAAAGAAATGATGGCGCTGATTCTCGAACGCATCGAAAAGATCATTGAAGTGCACCGGGCCTTTGCGCATCAGGACGAAGCGGAAAATCCGTTGGTCGTAAGAAACCGTTAGTTCTGGTTTTTACAAAAGCATTTCCCCGGATGTTGCTACCTTTACAGCCTGGTGTGACCGCCAGCGGTTCGGACGCAAAAGACAATTGAAGCAATAACAATAACAGAATCAAAGGATTGATACCATGAAAAAGACTGCACAGCGCCGTTCGCTTATATTGCAAAAACTTGATGAGTTGGGCGAAGTGAATGTGAATGATTTGAGTGAAATGCTGGAAGTAAGTGAAGTCACTATCCGCAATGATCTGGATAAGCTGGAAAACAGTAACCTGCTCGTGAGGGCGCACGGCGGGGCTTTTAAAACGAACAACATTGCCCTGACAGTCACTGAAAAACGGAAGATCAATCACGATACAAAGCGCGCAATCGGCAAAAAAGCCGTGTCGCTGATCAATGAAGACGACAGCATTATACTGGATTCGGGCACCACGACTTTTGAAATATCAAACAACCTCGAAAAATTCAAAAACCTGACCGTGATCAGCAACGCGCTGGACATTGTCAATAACCTCGCCCAATACGAAAACCTGCAAGTTTACATGCCGGGCGGCTATCTGAAAGAATTCTCCATGTCGCTCGTCGGCCCCATGGCCGAGCGCAATTTCAAACAACTATACTGCAACAAACTTTTCCTGGGGATCGACGGCATAAAATCCAACACCGGCTTTTTCACCCATTATATGGAGGAAGCCTACCTCAACCAAATCATGATCGACATCGCCGAAGAAGTAATCGTGGTTACGGATTCATCCAAATTCAAGAAGTCGGGATTGGCCTTTATCTGTGGCTTTGATAAGATTGATAAGGTGGTTACAGATGACAAGATTGACGAGGCGGATTTGAAGATGCTGAAACAGCATAATGTGGAGGTGATTATTGCTTAGGGGGACTGATGACATTTGGGAATTTCGGAGACTTTATCAAGGTTCTCAATACAGACTCCTTGCATTTTGGGATAAAACTTTAGGAAAAGAAACATTAGTGGTATTCACGCATAGATTGACACACATTATTAAACCAGAATTTCTCAGAAACATCACAAAATGTTTCTACACCGTACGTTACCATCAGGTTACATTTATTATTTTTGGATAGACATTTATCCTCTATCCTGCATGCGTGAATTTTTACTTTCTGTTTCTTTCTGTTTTCTTTTTCTTGCAAAAATCTGCGCTCAAACGCCTTCCATCGAGATTAACACGCAAATGATGCCCGGAAGGGCTTGCGTGGATGCGCCATATCAGCTTCCCGTCGTCATTTCCGGGCGGTTTGATCTGGGTAACCAGTTTAAAGTCCAGGTGCGTTCTGCACAAACTGGTCAGGTGATAGCGGAGCTTCCCGCGACGCTGGCTGGTGATGTGCTGGAACTGAAATTCACCGATGCCCGACTTTACGACAATCCCAATGTATACCTGCGGATCCTCACTTCCTCTCCCAAAACCGAGACGCCGTGGCTTCAAAGCACTTTGGTGGTGTACAGCAAGGGAAATGTGGCACTGAGCCAGGCGGCGTTTTCTGATTCGGTAAATCTATATGATGATTACCGCGTGCGAATTTCAGGCTCGTCCACTTCCTATGGCTGGGCTACGCTCAACGACAGCTCCCGGATACAGCTCCTTACTTACGGCAAATTTGATTTTTTTAAGGACGTTATGATCGTGCAGGATGGCCCACTTAGGATTGTGCATGCTGAAAATGAATGTGGTGCCATGCAAATCTCGGGCTCGGTTAAGCCTGTTGTGAACAAAACTTCGATTAAAACATTGGCCGTCAATCCGCAGCTTGCCTGTGAAGGTGCTGAATTGATCATTGGGTTTTCGGTGTCCGGCTCTGCCTTACCTGCTCAAACCAAATACAAAATCCGTTTCTCCGATGTCAACTCCAATGATGCCAAACCCAAGTCCGTTGATGTCCCGGCACAATTAAAGGACGGTTTTTTGGTCGCCCGTTTCCCTGAAAACTTCAATGTTCAATATGCTCAGGAGTTTGTTGCACAAGTTGTCACGGATAATGCTGTTGCTTCTCAGTCCAACAGGTTCGTGGTCCGTACAAAACCGTCTGCCAGCTTCAACTCCGCTAGTCAGACGATCAGAATCGGCGATTTTACGGGAATCAATATTAACCTGACCGGTCTGCCTCCGTTCACGCTCACACTGAGCGACGGAACAACGCTGACTTCTCCCAATCAGGGACCTGCCCAGGTGAATTTGGGGCCAGACAAAACGACTGCATACACCATTAAGTCCCTGACAACGGGCTGTGGCAATGCGGCTTCCATCGGAAATAGTGTGTTAGAGATCAACGTGAATCCAGGCATCCGGTTTGCTGACGTGAATAAAAAACAGTCCTTCTGCGCGGGCTCGAAAGCGTCTGTAAAATACGTTTCCAATGCTGAATTAACACCGGCAACACAATTCTGGATTGAATTGACGGACGTCTACAATGATGCAAATAAGATCCGCATTCCAGCAACCCGTTCGGGAGATCAGCTGTTTTTTGATGCCCCGAATCGCCTAAGTGGTTTCTACGGCACGACGTCCAAAATCATTACAGCCAACCCTTCGATGGAATCTCCACCTTCGGGATGGATAGATATCCAAACGATGCCGACCCTGCTGCCTGTTGATTACAATATCTATAATTACGCTACACCTTCCAGTGTAAACTTCTCATACATTGCCCGCGGAGGCGGACCTTACGTTGTGGAAATGCCCGAAGGTGAAAAGATCAATCTGGAAGGCGACGGAACGCACAGCTACATTTTTTATCTCAAAGAAAACCGGGAGTTTCGGGTCAAATCGATATCCAACGGTTGTTTTAAAAATGAAAACCTGACCGCCAGGTCATACCGCATTACAGGTTCAGGAACCGAACCGGCAATTGCCCTGGAACCGCTCAAAGGTCCGGTCTGCTCGGGGGATAGTCTGGAAGTTAATTTTGAAAAATTCGGAAATTTCAATGCTGGAAATCAGTTTGAAATCCAGTTAATAACGGATTGTTGCGATTATAAAACCATTGCAACCGTTTCAAATCAGGGGAAATACAAAGTGAAAGTTTCTGCCAATTCTTTCAATAACGGAGCTGTTATCCGCGTTGCCTCCACCTCGCCGATCATGTTCAGCGAAACCCGCACTTTCGGCATTCAGCTGCTCCCGGAAAACAATCGTTTAGCCATAGAAGCCACGAAGGAAAATCCTTACGAGTCTATGCCCTATTATCCTTTTGAGACGCTCTATCTACCTGCCGACAAGGGTGTCGCTTCACGTGTGGAGTTTACAGAAAATGGTGAAAATAAGGTGTATTTGAATACGAGCGACCAGGGAACCTCCATTCCCATTAAACTGGTGGCAGGAAAGGTCAATGAATATGTGATCAAATCTGTCAGTAACGTGTGTGGAACGGTGCCACTTGACCTGAAAACCTACATTTACGCGGTCCCTTACCGGATCACCATCGAGCCAACGGGCAACGAAGGCCGTTACTGCATGGGTGGCCCTATTTCAATCCCTTTTGGTGTGGCAGATGCCATGTCCAAACCAGCTACGTTTTCCCTGCAAATCGCAAAAGACGATGGCTCGTTTGCATACACGACCATCGCTTCCACAGAAACCGCAAGGATTCTGACTGGCAAAATACCCGCCGCCATTGAAGCGGGCTATTACAGGCTTCGCGTGCTGTCCTCTGACGGTGTGGTTTCGCCCTCGCAAAACATCCTGATCGGGACTGCTCCTACTGCTCAACTGGGTTCCGGCGCTGATTCCGAACCTCTTGTGCTTAATCCGGGAGAGAATACAAACATTAAAGTTTCCCTGACCGGCGGTGCATTCTGGTGGGTGGTTTATGAAGATAATTCAAGGTATGCTTATTCCAATGCCGAGGAAATCAGGAGTTTAAACCCGATGAAGGGAGGCAAGTTTTTTGTAAAATCGATTTATAACTTTTGCGGCTACGGCACAGCTTTGGGTTCGGTGACGGCAAAGGTAAATCCGGGTTTGCAGGCCTCTAACAACGCAATGAATGTTTGTGAAGGAAGCACTGCGCCGGTTACGTATGCATTGGTGGGTGACGCTGATATTTCCGACGATTATATTCGTTTTGAGCTTGTAAACCTTGCAACCAATCAGGCCACGGTGCTCGATTCCACCAAAACGCTGTCCGGAACGCGTTTGGTAAAAATGCCGGAAACATTCCCGGATAACAGGTTTGAAATAAGGGTTGTGGTAAGAAAATACAGCTTATCGGCCACGCTGAATCTTGGCTTTTTACGCAAACCCAGCGCAATACTAAGCGGGAATACAACCATCAACAGCGGCGAAGAAACCTATATTATGGCCCAAATTACGACTGAAAGCGCCATGTCTGCCCAAGTAACGCTATCCGACGGCACCAAAAGTGACATTTATGGCGGACGAGGCGACCTGTCGTACATTCGCGTAAGTCCCAAGCAAACCACGACTTACACTATTGCTTCCATTCGCAATAGTTGCAGCACAGGTGTGGGCAGCGGGTCAGCGATTGTAGAAGTGAACCCTGTTTCGGCCCGAAGCGTTTCTGTTACCAATGTATTTACCCCGCAAGGCGGAGGTATTTGTGCAGGCAGCGAAATATCCGTTCTTTATGAACTGAAAGGGACTTTCACAACCGGCAACAAGTTCACAGTACAAATCTCCGATTCGACCGGCCGCAATTTTACTGACATTCAAACCAGCGGCAGCACAAGCCCGCTGAAAGCAACTGTCCCACTCAGCACACCCGACGGTCGCCTTTATCGGGTCAGGGTTGTGGCCTCGGATGCGGGCACAAGCAGCAGTGCATTTAAAGATGTGTACACAGTCGCAAAAAAATCAAAAGCACGTTTTTCAACTGAATCGGTTGTTTTCGATGGTTCCAATCCGCCGCACGTGCAAGTGCTATTGGAAGGAGGCGCACCCTGGACATTCCGGTATGGAACAGAATTCATGGCCCAAACGATTCAAACCAACAAACCTTCCTACGACCTTGAACTTTTCAACGCTGCCCCAGGTCAGATCTACCGGATCATTGCCGTAAACAATGCTTGCGGCAGCGGCGATATCGGCATCCCAGGCACAGTGCGCGTTGAAGTAATCACCGGCCCAACCGAACCTGCATCGACACAAAACGTTCGCATTTTTCCAAATCCAACACAAGATATCCTTATCCTGGAATTTAGCCAATCCGTCCCGCGCAGCATTGAGCTGTTTAATATTTCCGGGCGCAGCATGAAAAAATTGCAGGCGAAAAATCTTGAAGAACGCCTTGACATTAGCAAGCTACCCTCGGGAATCTACGTGATCGAGGTGATGCAGGGAGATAAGAAGACGGCTTACCGGATTTTGAAGGAGTAATTTCGGTTTGGTCTTTCTTAAATGTAGAAAGGCAATCAGCATGATGCTGGTTGCCTTTGCTGTTTCTAAACTTTGCGCTCGTGCTGTCTACGCCGCGATTGCGTTCAAATTCAACCAATTTCAACAAATCCTGTAAATAGTAAATCAATAACTTTCGTTTCCTTATTTTTTTATTTTAATTGCAGCTAGCTATCACTTATGTTGAAGCAGCAACGCGGCATGTTTAATCTTACTTTGTCGCACCTTTTATAAACCTGTTCCTAACCACTAAATTTTCCAGCCTTGAATAACCTTACATGCTTTCAGAAAGTACAAACATTCATCACTCAATTACAAGTAACTGACTGGTGGCTAAGGTCTTGCAACCCGCATCTTTATAGGATCAAATTTCTATCCAGGAATTTATTTTTGGCTTGTTGCCTTTCTCTTGCATTATCTCAAACAAATGCGCAAACCAAAACCTCACAGCCAACAATCTTAAAAAAAATCAATCCTAGCTCAGCCCTGCTCCCACTTCCGCAGCAACTGGAACTGACTGAAAAGTTGTTCACAATCAGCAAAAATTGGAAAATTGTAGCCGATCCGACGCTTGCCAAAGAGCAGACCACGAAGACCTTGCAAGAGGGATTAAAGGAAGCCGGCCTTTCCCTTTCCGTTACTGCTGGCAGCGCCGCTGGTACTTCACCCGCCATCCGGCTGGTGATTCAGAAAGGATCTGTCGAAATTGGCGCGAGTGTGGATACAAACCGGACAGCGCTGGCGCGACAGGCATATCGATTGAATTTGAAGCCGGAAGGCATTACCATTACAGCCAACGCTTCGCAGGGTTTGTATTACGGTGTTCAAACTTTTTTGCAGCTTTTAAGGTCGCAGGCGCCTAAAATGCGGGTTCCGGAGGGTGAGATTACGGACTGGCCTAATGTGGATGTGCGGATGATTTATTGGGATGATGCGCACCATTTGGAAAAAATGAGTGCTTTGAAGCGGATCATCAAGCAAGCCTCAACTTATAAGATCAATGCTTTTTCGATCAAACTGGAAGGACATTTTAATTACAAATCGGCTCCCGCGATAGTTGAACCTTTTGCGTTGTCTCCCGCTGAATATCAAGAGATCGCAGATTTCGCAAATGCACATTTTGTTGATCTTGTGCCATTTCTGGATGCGCCGGCGCACGTTTCGTTTATCCTGAAACATCCTGAATACCGTAAGCTACGGCTGATTGATGACATTAATTATCAATTTTCAGTGACTGATCCGGAAACATTTAAATTGCTGGACGCCATGTTCAGCGAACTTATCAATGCCAGCAAGGGCAGCAAATACATTATTCTTTCTAATGACGAAGCCTATTACACGGGCAAAGCGCCTTCGGAGAAGGCGATGGCGGATAGTCTGGGCGGAAATGGTCGGTTACTGGCTTGGTTTATCAAGAAACTGGCGGACAGGTTGCATGAGCAGGGCCGCACGGTTTTGTTTTGGGGTGAATTTCCTTTGCGGAAAGAGGACATTACCGCATTGCCCTCACACATTGTGAACGGCGTTTACAATAATGCAATTGCAGCGGAATACAAAAAGCATGGGATCAGGCAGTTCGTTTATACGGCCACGCAGGGCGCTGAGCCTATTTTCCCAAATTACTACCCGCTGCATACCAAGACTGCCGTCATGGCCGACGGAAGTGACCGCTCATCCGGCCGGGTGGCGGATATGATGAAGGAAATTAATACGGCTTTCACTGAAAATCTGTCTTCATTTGCAGGCGTGGTGATTGCGGGCTGGGCGGATGCCGGACTGCATCCTGAAACATTCTGGTTGGGTTATGCCACGGCAACGGCGGCTGGATGGAACAGCAAAAACCTGACTCCTGCGGATGCCTCGGCGCGATTTATGAATGCATTTTACGGACCCGCACAAAAGGATATGGACAGCGTTTACCACATCCTCAGCGAACAGGCGGAGTTCCATACAGAAAGCTGGGACTGGATCGCATCGCCCTGGCGGCCGATGATCAAAGGGAATTCAGACAGCTTGTTCTTACAGCCTGAAAGAGACCAGACATTACCCCTCCTGCCGGTGCCAGCAAACGGCTCGCTTGCGATTACAAACAAGACCTATCCTGTTAATCATGAACGACTTGCAACTGCCCAATCCATGCTGCCACGCAATGCAAATGCGCGTAAATTGATACAAGAAAACAAATCGCGCGCGGGATCGCAGCTTTACAATCTAGAAGTGCTGGAATCGGTTGCGGCGATTTGCGGCCAGAATTTGCGCATGTTGGTTGCCTTAAATAAAGTTACGGATTTGCTGCAACAAGCTTCGGCGGCCAGCAATCCTGTACAAGCCATTAAAAAGTTAGATGCGGCTATGGAAATGGTCAGCAAGCTAAAAACCCAGCGCGACAGCACGCTTGCTCTGGTTACAAAAACGTGGTATAAAGAATGGCAACCGCTGGTTATGGAAGCCAATGGACGCAAGTTTCTGCATCAGGTGGATGACATCAAAGACCACCAGCCGGTACGCACTACGGACCTTAGCTATCTGATTTACCGTGAATTGCATTATCCGCTGGATCAATGGTGGAATGATGTGAAGAAGGTTAGAAACGATTATGCGCAGCAACACCAGTTGCCTTTGATAAACAAGCAATTGAACTGGGAGCAATATAAATAACACACCGTTCCATCCAATATTTACCAACATTGAAAACAATGCTTCCCGACAAAACGTTTGGAAGCATTGTTGTTTCCCACACCTCGTATCCAGAATATTCCGTCAAAAGCTACGTTATCTTTCTTTTTATTCATATTATATTATTTTTTTCTTACGAAAAGACTTTACATTTGATAAAAACATTATATTTGTTTCGATACCTTTCGATTCAATCATTTCTAGACACCTTATCTTCCATAACCCATGGGAAAACAAATCTTTACCAACGGTTACAATTGCTTCCGCAACATGTGCGGATTGCCACCAGGAATACTTTTCAAAGTATTATTTCTGGTATTCTGTTGCGCCAACGCACAGGCTCAAACATCAGGCCGGGCCAACCTGGTCAATGTGAGCGGCCAAGTCACTGAAAAAGCGACTGGTCAGCCGCTGGTCGGCGTATCCATCCGGGTGAAGGGCGGCAACGACGGGGTTGTTTCCGATGCGAACGGTGCCTATAAAATTCAGGTGCCGGGAAACGGCACACTGCTTTTTACGTATATAGGTTACAGTGACATGGAAGAGCTCGTTGGAAACCGCTCAATCATTTCACCGCAACTCGAAGCCGGCGACAGAGCTCTGAATGAAGTCGTGGTTGTAGGTTACGGAAGCCAGCAAAAGCGCGAACTGACTGGTTCGATTGCGTCTGTAAGTTCCAAGCAGTTGCAGGATCGCGCTGTGGTTTCCTTTGGTGAAGCACTTGCCGGACAAATGGCCGGAGTGCAAGTGCAGCAGACTTCCGCTGCTCCGGGAGGCGGCATTTCTTTGAAAATACGCGGAACGGGTTCTATAACAGCAGGAAATCAGCCTTTATATGTGGTTGATGGTGTGCCATTGGACAACTCGGTAAGCAATGCATCTGCCCAAGGTGGAGATATTGGAGATCAATCGCCTGTTAACCCGCTGGCGAGCATTAACCCTGGCGATATCCAGTCAATTGACGTTTTGAAAGATGCATCTGCTACATCCATTTACGGTTCCCGCGGATCGAATGGTGTGGTTTTGATTACAACGAAGACGGGAGCGGCCGGTAAGTCGCAGATCAGCCTGAACGCCAGCTATGGTTTCCAGGAAGTTGCGAAAAAAGTAGGAATCATGAGCAACCAGCAATATGCGCAGCGTTCAATCGACCAGCGAAATACCGACTGGGTGCGTGCCGGCGGAAAAGCGACCGACCCCAATTCAGCAAGAAGCGGACCGCAATATAAAATACCAGAAGAATTCAAAAACGCGGCTTCCCTCCCATTCACCGACTGGCAGGACCTGCTTTATCGCCGCGCGCCGATGCAAAACTATCAGCTGTCAGCTTCGGGCGGAACGGAAAATGCGCGTTACTATCTGTCCGGTAATTACCAAAATCAGGAAGGGATCGTAATCAACTCCGGCTTCAAGAAATATGCATTTCGTTTGAATGTGGATGCGAAGGTTTCAGATAAGGTAAAAGTCGGTTTCCGTGTGGCGCCATCTTATACCAATAACCGCATAGCAACTACGGGCGGGATTCAGGATTACGGTGCGGTAGCCACAACGGTGATGTCGGTTCCCGGCTTATATCCAGCCCGGAATGCAGACGGCACCTATGCGACCTCTTACTTGCTGCATTATGATGATGGTACCACGCAAAACATCATTTACAACAACGCGCTGACATTTGGTGAGGGCATTAAGAACACGATGAACCAGTTCAGCACAGTCGGCAGCTTGTTTACGACGGTTGATATTTTGAAAAACCTTCAATTCAAAACAAGCATCAACGCGGACGTCAACACATTCAGCAACAACAAGTTTTCGCCTTCCTTTATCAGTGTTAATCCATCTTTTGGCCGTTCCTATGCGGCAACCAACATCAGCTGGATCAATGAGAACACGTTGACTTACGACAATAGTTTCGCCGAGCGTCACCATTTAAATGTACTCGTGGGTTTGACAGAACAAAAATCGAGCTTCAACTCGACGGCGGTCAATGCAAATTCATTCCCCAACGACCTTGTGCCGACATTGAATGCAGGGATCGTAACGGGCGGCAGCTCAATCCGTTCGCAATGGACATTGCTTTCATTATTAAGCCGTGCGACTTACAATCTGGATGAAAAATATTTCCTAACCGCAACATTCCGCCGCGATGGCTCCTCCCGCTTTGGTTCGGACAACAAATGGGGGAACTTCCCTTCGGCTTCGGTCGGCTGGCGCATAGGTCAGGAGAAATTCTTGGCTGATGTAAATGCCCTGAGTGAATTGAAGCTGCGCGCAAGTTATGGTTTGATTGGCAACAACCAGATTCCTGACTATGCATCGGTTGGGTTGATTTATGGCAGCAATTACATTCTTGGCTCGGGCGATGGTTCTATCGCCAGCGGTTTGGCGCAGGGCTCATTAGGCAATGCAAATTTGGGATGGGAAAAAGCCAAGGAGTTTGACTTAGGGCTTGATCTGGGACTTTTCCAAAACCGGATTTTCCTGAATGTGGATTACTACAACAAGCTGACTTCTGACCTGCTACTGAATGTTCCTGTGCCACTTTCAACGGGTTATGAAACAGCATTGCGCAATTTGGGAAGTCTTCGCAATAAAGGACTTGAACTTGCATTGGAAACCAGAAATTTTAAGACGGATAGGTTTACGTGGAATACCAATGCCAACATTTCTTTTAACAGAAACAAAGTAGAATCGCTTGGTGCAGGCGGCACGCCGATCATTGTTGCCAACCGCGCTCAGGAGAACTCTTTGACGCACATTACACAGATCGGCAGTCCGTTGGGAAGCTATTATGGCTACATTTTTGACGGTGTTTATAACACAGTCGACGAAGTGAACGCGTCAGCGCATTTACCCAACACCTACGCAGGCGATGCGAAATTCAGGGACCTGAACAACGACGGCGTGATCAACGATTCTGACAAAACCATTATCGGAAACAACCTGCCAAAGTTCACTTACGGGATGACGAACAGCTTCACATACGGAAACCTGGACTTTGGATTTTCGCTCCAAGGTGTTCAGGATGTGGAAGTGATGAACCTGACAAAACGCAGCGCTTACCGCAACAACGGAACAATTTCCGTTAATTACTGGCGGTCGCCGGAAGAGCCGGGTGATGGCAGAACATTTGGCGCGGGCAGCTCGGCCAATAACCGTACGATTTCATCCTATCTGGTAGATGACGCCTCATTCCTGCGCATCAGAAACGTGACGATCGGTTACCGTCTTGGCAAAGTACTTAACGGGTCAATCCTGAAAAATGCGCGGGTTTACATGAACATTCAGAACCTGCACACCTTTACCAAATATTCAGGCTACAACCCAGAGGTGAATACAACCGAAGGCGATCCATGGATTTCTTCTGCGCTTACGCCGGGCATCGACTATGGCACTTACCCGATGGCCAGAACGATTGTATTTGGCCTTAACCTTGGTTTCTGATCCTAATTAACCCAGATCAAACTTTTAACATTGATTTATTATGATCTCAAAAAATATAAAAATAGCTGTCGCCCTGGTTATCCTGGCATTTACGGGAACGTCCTGTGAAGATTTCCTGGAATCCAAACCCATTTCCCAAGTCGGCGAAACGGATTTCTTCAAAACCGAATCCGACTTTAATCAGGCACTGGTGGGTGCATATTCTGCTTTCTCACAGGTTTATTCAGGCAATGGATATTATTCCTTGCTGGTAGACCTTCGCTCTGATAACACCACTGAGCTCACTGCCGGCGGGGATGGCAATGATGCAAAAAGAAACATTGATGAATTCCGTGAAACGACCGATAATGAGCATTTAACTGCATTCTGGCAAACGAGCTACAACCTCATCGCGAGATGCAACAGTATTCTTACCAAAATCGACGGTTCAACTGTTTCAGAAAACCTGAAATCACAATACATCGGAGAAGCGCTTACGCTGCGCGCATTGGGCTATTTTAACCTTGTCCGCTTGTACGGAGGCGTTCCCTTGGTGACTGAGCCCGTAACGGATATTGACGCCAGTTATGAAGTGGGCCGTTCCTCGGTTCAGGAGGTGTATGCGCAGATCGAAGCGGATCTGGTGAAAGCCGAAGGATTGCTGCCTGTTTCTTACGATGAATCTGCCGTGGGAAGAGCAACAAAAGGAGTTGCGCAAAGTTTGCTTGGACAAGTTTATTTGACCCAGAAAAAATACGCCGAAGCAGCTGCTGAACTCAAAAAAGTAGTTACGTCGGGCACTTACAGCCTTTTGCCTGTTTATGCGGATCTTTACAAAGCCGGTCAGCAAGGAAATCCCGAAGCGATCTGGCAGGCGCAATACAAAGGCGCAGCCAATGGTCTAGGTTCAAACCTTCCCAATCACTTTGCCCCAACCGGTTCAGAAGGCATCACCATTACATCCGGCGGGGCTTACGGTTTTAACCAGCCCACGGATGACATTGCTGCGGCCTATTCAAAAGGCGATGTACGCCGTAACAACATTGCCGACGGCTATCAGAACGGAACTGCTTTTGTCGCGGCCAAATACATCCGCGGTTATGTGGAGCGCGAAACAGGCGGCGGTTACGCGGATTCGGGAGCAGATTGGTATGTGATTCGCTACGCCGACATCTTGTTGCAATATGCAGAGGCGTTAAATGAAGCAAACAAAGGCCCTAACGCCGACGCCTATGCGGCAATTAACCAAGTAAGAACGCGTGCAAAACTCCCCAATCTGAGCGGCCTGACTTATGAAACATTCAAAACAGCCGTTTACAACGAGGAGCGACTGGAATCACCATTCGAAGGGCACCGCTGGTTCGATCTCCTGCGCACAGACCGCGCATTAACGGTTATGAATGCAAAAGTTTCCGGCGGAGGCAAAAGCACAGTAGGAATTTCAACGCCAATCAAGTCTTACCAGCTCCTGTACCCAATCCCGGCCATCGCAGTGATTACAAGCTCGCCCGCAATTGTGCAGAATGAGGGTTATTAAAGAAGTATAAGATTAAAAAGCGTCTGATCATGGAAAGGTGTCAGACGCTTTTTTTTAAGGTAATTTTTTGGTGGTCTTTTGTTCTCTATTTTCCCCGATACAATATGTATTATTCATTCATAATCAATGGTTTGGATACATCTAGGTACAAAAAGGGTACAAACTGGCAATTTATGAGTAAAAAGTTTCCAATTTGTTGCCTGTCATTTTTGGACTTGCACATATTGAACAAGTACTCTTGAATATGGATGATGCCTTCATAAAACATCTGTACTCACCTCAAAAGTAACGATTTTGTGTGTTATGCTCCACTGGTCAATTTTACATAAATCTGGCGGTGCAACTACCGAGGAATTCTCGGCAGTTGAAGTTGGAATGTAGGGTGTAAAGTGTTGCGCTTTAAACCATCTAAGTAAGGCATTTTTCGATTTTAATTAGCTATATTTGTGATACAATGGTATTAATTATTAGGTGATAAAACCTATAAGTACTACAATGATATCACTTATATCGCCATCAAAGGCGCTTCGTAAGCTTGCAGAAAATGTGAGATCCAGGCGCCTGAGCGCAGGCCTTACTCAGGAAGGTCTGGCGGAGCGTTCAGGCGTTGCACTACCAACTTTAAGAAAATTTGAGCAGAAAGGGGTCATCTCTTTAGAATCATTCCTTAGGCTCCTTTTGGTAGTAGGAGGCATCGAGGAAGTGATTGAGGCTGTTAAGCCTGTAAAACCAACTTTCTCTTCAATCGATGAAGTGTTGAAAGAAGAGACTTCAATCCGTAAACGAGGTCGTCGCAAATGAAACGACTGATCACAGAACTCAAAGTAAGATTGGATTTCGGCAGCGAAATTCTTCCGGTTGGGCGTTTGGCTATTCGCGACCACACCGTTTATTTTGAATATGAGGCCTCATTCATTCAAAGAAGGTTGGAGATTTCTCCTTTACGATTGCCTCTCAAAACAGGCGTTACCGCTTTTGAAACAAGACCTTTCGAAGGATTGGCGGGTGTTTTTAGCGATAGCCTACCCGATGGTTGGGGGCGTTTATTATTTGACCGCCTTTTGCGTTCTCAAAACATATTGTCGTCCGATATTACTCCACTGGATCGTTTGGCACATGTGGGATTTCACGGAATGGGGGCCTTAGTCTATGAACCGGATTATAGTCCGTCTGATATAGAGGATAGCTTTATTAATCTGGATCAACTTGCTCAGCAAGCCGGTGAAGTTCTTACAGGAACTTCAGAAGAGATCATTCAGGAGCTACTTTCTTTAAATGGATCATCTGCCGGGGCAAGACCCAAAGCACTCATAGGGGTTGATGAGACCCGTCAGAATATAACCCATGGTGCAAAGCAACTCGCCGATGGATTTGAGCCCTGGCTGATCAAGTTCCCGAATTCTCAGGACGGACTTGATTCCGGCGCTATTGAATACATTTATGCCCTGATGGCAAAAGAGGCAGGCGTTGTAATGTCAGAAGCTCATTTATTTGCAGCTAGCAAAGGATGCGGATATTTTGCGGCAAAACGCTTTGACCGGAATGGTACAAAACGATACCACATGCATACGGTAAGCGGGTTATTGCATAGTGATTTTCGGGCACCATCATTAGATTATGAAGATTTACTGACGCTTACTGGTCAGCTTACGAAAGACATCCGTGAGGTTGAGAAAATGTATAGACTAGCTGTATTCAATGTCCTGGCCCATAACCGTGATGACCATGCCAAGAACTTCAGTTTTCTGATGGATAATAAAGGGGAATGGAAGTTATCGCCAGCTTATGATTTGACGTTTTCTAATGGCCCAGGGGGAGAACAAAGCACAATGGTAATGGGAGAGGGAAGAAATCCCAGCGACAAGCAGCTTATAAAGCTAGGTATTGAAGCGGGTTTATCTAAAGCTCTTGTAGATGGAATTATTGCACAAACAAAGGCCGCCCTGGGGCAGTGGAAAACCTTGGCAAAAGAATACGGTATTAGTCAGGCAAATATAGATTTGATAAATAAAAGGCTGGCATGAAATGGATGGTATACATTTCATGCCTTTGTTAATGTACTCACGTTTGAGAAGCCCATACTATTCCATTTCAATTCGCTATAACAGGCTATCTAAATAGTCAGCATAATGTTTATTTCCAATTCTGCAACGGCCGTTGCAGAATTGGAAATAGTTAACCCTTTTGCCATAAGTGCCCTCGCATGCTGCTGAAATACGTTGTCGGAAATACTACATCAAAGATCCAGATCTGCTGCTAAACTAATGTTGGGAACTTACCCCTCTGCTATGTTTCTCCCATCTAGTTCAACGGTTATGTCCGAGCTGAATGTGTTTGAGTTGACATAACACCTGTTATATAACAAAATATTATTTGGTTTGAAAGTGTCTCGGAGCGCACCATGTCGCCCATCAATCCAGGCGTTCAATTGTAGTCTGAATGCTGTTGCTGATCCGGTAAACATACTAACTTAGAAAGATGACCCTCCTCAAAAGCGAAGCTCTCCTGCTCGTATGTGACGTTAAAATCGTTTGCGAAGGCAGCTATATACTACTTGGCACAAGAAGGTAACGACGGGCGAATGCCCTAAACGTGAGCTTTTTAAGGAAGAAGTCAATCCCTAGTGTAAATACTCTTAGGCTTTCTCATACCCTGAACTGCTCCTCGCAAGTGAAAGAGCGTTTCAACCTCCTAACTGTCCCTGCGGCTTGCGCTGTACCCTTAGGGTTCGGTCAATACCGGGTTTAATTATGTTACAATTTAGCTAATTTCTCGGTAAGCGCCTCTGTTGCGTACATGTGCCGCTTTTCCATATGTTGCTACTCTTCAAGGTAGTTCAAGGTAAACCTAGTTAACTCCTTAGCATTTGCAAGTAATGCAGCGGTTCTAGTAATTGGATCAGCGTTAACAAGCCTAGATTCTTGCATCCTGCCTTGATGCTTAATTGATAAATAGAGAATACCATTGCTATCATGGTAATAAAGAAGTGGTCTAGCAACATTGAGCCAAGTCTTATGCCTATTGAAATCTGTTTGTCGTTGATAATTGTTGTCATTGAGGAATTGACTCATAAGGGTTTTGGAAATGTCAAAATTTACTACTTCCAATTGTGCAACAGCGGTTGCACAATTGGTTGGTGCCCATACTACAAGTTAAACTTGGATTTGCATTAATGCTGATGCTACACCGCATTTAGGTAACTGATTACTATCAAAATGGCGCAGGCGGGATTAATCACATTACGATTGCAGATATTTTCGAAACGCTTTTATTCCTAGCCTTAGAAATGTCACTAACAGGTACAGCATGTATGCTCCTGCCGCTATAAAAATGATGTTCGCAGCAATGCCAAGCACTATTGGTCCAGTTGGTCCTATATAATCATTCATCATACCTTATCTTTTGTTTCAACCTAAGATATAATATTTTCTAACAAGCAAGGTACCTATCATCATTTTTTGCTTTCTAACGTGGTCTGGTTATCTGTTCTAAACCTAAAACATCTAAACCGGGGCAAGGCCAATTCTTTGCGCAGAAGTATGTTCAGTTGGGATGCATGGTTTAACATGCCTCATATTGTACAAAAGGTGTTTCAGGTAAAGGTTTTAGATTTGCCGTTTTAACATCGCAAAATAAATTACTCCAAATCTGTGATTTATTCAGCGGTGCTGCGAATAATTGTTTAAACATGCAGTAATTTCCTTAGCCATAAAAAGCATTTCAAATGCCATTTCACCGCGATACCGCCAATTTCCTCACTGTAATCGAGCTTAATAAAGGTATCATCTATAAAGTGGCGAATGCATACTGCAAAAATAGTGAAAACAGAAAAGACCTTGTTCAGGAAATTGCTGTGCAGCTATGGCAAGCATTTCCGAATTATAACAATCAATTTAAACTCACGACTTGGGTATACCGTATAGCCCTAAACGTTTCAATTTCTTTTTACCGAAAGGAATCACGCTACGGTAGACGTCATAACCCACTAACAGATGATATCATTGGCTTAATCACTGAGGATGAACAATTGGACCTTGAATCTGATCTATCCATGCTGCATAACTTCATTCGGGAGCTCAAAGAGTTTGACCGCGCAGTAATTTTGTTATATCTGGAAGCCCATAGCCAGCAGGAGATAGCTGATATTTTAGGCATCACTCCATCTAATGTTTCAACTAGGATAGCCAGGATAAAACAGCAGCTTAAACAAAAATTTGCCTCATCAAAATATCAGTAATATGCAGGAATCTGAATTAATTGCACTATGGCAGTCCTATAATCAAAAATTGGAAGAGAATTTGGTACTGAACCGGCAGAATGCCAGTGCTATCACACTTATCAAAGTCAAATCGTTGATCAGCTCGATGGTCCCGATGAAAATCTTTGTAATTATTACCACCTCTATTTGGGTCACATTCTTAGTAATCGTGCTTTATCGTACTTTCGCTTATGCAAGTCCATTCTTCTGGTTCTCAATCGCTACCCATGCAATATTGGTTACTGTTGTCATTGCGATATATGTATATCAGGTTGTTTTGATATACCAGACAGACCTGAATGAAGCACTCCTAAAAACACAATATAGGCTGGCTTCCTTAAAGAGTTCAACGTTATGGATTTATAAGCTCATGTTTTTGCATGCCCCAGTATGGACAACTTTTACCATCCAGCAAAGGATGTTCAGCAATCCGGCCTGGTTAACAGCCCAGATCATTGTATCGCTTGTTTTCCTGACAATAGCACTATGGCTTTTCGTTAACATTAAATACGAGAACCGCGGCAAAAAGTGGTTTCGCATGATTTTTAACGGAAGGGATTGGGATCCTATGATCAAATCATTTGAAATGCTCAGACAAATCAAAGGTTATGATTAGGGTAAAATCCAAACTGCTACATAAATGAATTAACCAGCAATTATTGTCCAGGCTTACAGGTGTCCTAAATGTGGATTGTATAGTTGAGATAAGACTTTTACTAATCTGACCGGAACCGGTAGACTCATCAATAACAAGCATCCGCGCTGATCGCTTTTTTTTAAAATCGGGGTTTTGCCTTTCATTCTGACTCGAAGCTGATAATATATCCTAGCATAAAAGATCACTGGGATTTAATAGTTGCCACAAGATCTTGGACTGGAAGTAGAAGGTTTCACTACGTCGATTGTGTGACACTTGACCTCATTTAGCCAGATTTCATGATGTTTCAGTAAACTCGTTGTGGACTTGATACCTTTAAGTGGACACTGAGTTAAGGGAACTTTTGTAACTTAACACTTATGCCTGGAGAAAGAAGAATATTTGACAAGGAGTTCAAACTGATGAGCGTTGTGTCAACATCTACTAGGATTAACTTTGGTCAATTATTTTTCATTCTATAATTGACAACCTATTTCCAGGATCGGACAAACGGTCAACACCTTTCAGGACGGGTCACTTGTCTAAGAGTACAAACTAAGGTGTATCCCGAGTACTAATCTGTAAAATAATTGGGCTTCTGCTGGTCAAATCACACAATCTTCGGTCTAAACCATTCTACAATTTAACCACCGTGGCCGTTGCAGAACTCAGTGAAAAGTAGGTGAAGTCACTTCCATAACTGCTTGGATTTTTGTATCTTCAGGAATGCAAGGAAGAAAAAATTACTTCGAAAAACTGTTCATGAACTTCCAGTTATCCGAGCGGATTCCAAAGGACAATTTTTACAGGAAGCTCAAAGAGACGCTCGATTTACAGTTTCTATACAACGACACGCGCGAGCTGTACGGCAAAACCGGTAATCCTTCAATCGATCCGGTTGTGTTCTTCAAATTAATGCTGACTGGATATCTGGAAAACATCACATCTGATCGTCGCTTGATGGAGCACTGCTCAATGCGTATGGATATTCTTTACTTTTTGGGATATGACATAGATGAGCAGCTGCCCTGGCATTCGACAATCAGTCGCACTCGCCAGCTGTATCCTGGTGCTGCTTTTGAAAGTTTATTTAATAAGGTCTTTACCTTGTGTGTTAATAAAGGTATGGTCAGTGGACATACCCAGGCCATGGATTCTGCTCCGGTTAAAGCAAACGCTTCAATGGAGAGTCTTGAACTAAAAAGACCTTTTCAATCTATTGAAAGGCACTTTGAAGCAGTAGATACGGAAAACCAAGAGCCAGTAATCACTGCCGTACCTTCGACAGTGGGGTTGATCACTGCTCCACAGCATCATTTGAATCGTGTGAAACATGTCCACGATAAACTGCGTCAAAATCCGGTCGGAGCCAGCGGCGCTTCTCATAAGAAAGCTCAGTTATTTAGTAATACAACGCATTATAACCCGCATGACCCGGATGCTCGTATTTCAGTAAAGCCTGGCAAAGCAAGAAAACTTAACTATCACTGCAGTATGGCCGTAGATACTGCTCAGGGTGTAATCAGCCATATACAGGCCGACTTTGCAGATGGAAGAGACAGTCAGTATCTGCCAGCAATGACTGTGCAAATTCAAAAACGACTGAAAGCGAATGAGCTTTGTATGACAGAGTTGTTAGCAGATGCGGGATACTCCAATGGTTTTAATTATGAGTTCTTGGAACTGAGGAATATTACACCCTGGATCCCTGTTTTTGGTAAGTACAAACCTGAAAGGGAATGGGTTACCTATGATAGAAAAGAAGACGTCTTTACCTGTGCCATGGGTAAGACAATCCCTTTTAAGGGCTTCGATCGATCCGCAGACGGAAAGCCAATAAAAAATTACCGAGCTTCAAAAAGAGATTGCATCCCCTGTGTTCTAAAAGAATCCTGTACGCCTAAGTCCCTATTTAAAAGAATTTTCACGACAGCTTATGAAGATTATTACCATAGAGCTTATGAAAGACAACTAAGCAGGCGCGGGAAACGGATGAAACAAGTCCGGCAAAGTACGGTAGAGCCGGTCTTTGGAAGCCTGGTCCATCATTACGGATTAAGTAAAATTAATGTTTTGGGAAAAGCCGCGGCACATAAGGTGATGCTGATGGCAGCGACCTGCTTCAACCTCAAAAAGTACCTCAAAACATTTAAAAGGAAATTGGCAAATAGTGCAGCAATGGATACCATGGCGCACTTAACCGGCGCATTGTTTACGCCCTCGATTGCTTTTACGCCGAATTTTTAGAATTCCCAGAAGTTAGCACTAATAATTCCCAAGACTTAAATTGTCAGATTAGTTCTGCAACGGCCACCACCGTTTCTTTTTAGCTTCACCAGCATAGATATAATCTATGATCCGCCAATAATGCAGGGATGTTATCATTGGGAAAGTTTCACCTATCTGCAATCAAATCGGTTACCAGCATAGGACAATTATAATCAGAGAAATTAGGAGTGCATTTTTGCAGGCATTTGTCTACACCATTAATCATGATTTTCTTAATTGCTTCCAAATCATTGATTTTCTGATCTATCAAAGAGACCTTTTCAAGGATCTTCTCAGAGACATTTCCACATGATGCCTGGTTATTCTCGATCATATCCAGGAATTCAGCTGCTTCATTCAGTGTAAAACCAAATCCTTTAATACGTTTGATCTGCAAAAGCCTTTGCAATGTACCCTGGGAGTACTCTTTATAATTATTAAAGCGACGTTCCTTACGACCCACTGCGATAAGCCCCTGTTTTTCGTAAAAACGGATGGTATCCCTGGATAACCCGGCTTGTTTTGATAATTCTCCGATCAGCATAATATATTTGATTTGGTTATTGACCGTGGACTATACTCCACTGTTTAGCTTTACAATTTAAACAACAACATTAAGAATGGTCGTCATAAAATCTTTACTGGTCTTCATTTTGGCCGGGCTTTGTGAAATTGGAGGGGGATACCTGGTTTGGTTGTGGCTCAAAGAGGATAAGCCGGTTTGGTATGGCATCGTGGGTGGGATCATCCTGGCTTTATACGGTGTGGTCGCTACGTTTCAACCAGCTGGCTTTGGCCGGGTTTATGCCACATATGGCGGTATCTTCATTGTGATGGCCCTGATCTGGGCTTGGCAGGTCGATGGGTTTAGGCCAGACAAATACGATCTGATTGGAGCTGCCATTGCCCTGGTTGGCGTTTGCATCATTTATTATGCACCCCGGCAGTAAATACAAAAACAAAGAGCGCCCCTAAATCGGGGCGCCCTGGTTTATGCCTTCTTCCATTTAATTCCACAGCCAATCGCTTTTGCGGTTGGAACAGCCACTGGCTGACCAGCTAGCAGTTCATTGACAGCATTTTGAACATATTTCTGGCTTGCCTGCCCTCCATCCTGGGCATTGTTATCGATTGCGCCAATATACTTGATAACAAAATCGCTTCCCTGACGCTGGACTACGAAAACGGTAGGGGTATGTGTAGCACCAAATGTTTTAGCTACCTGCTGGGTTTCATCAATCAAATAAGGGAAACCGTACTTTTTATCAGCTGAACGCTTTTTCATAGCTTCATAGCTGTCACCGGGTGAAAGCTGCCCGTCATTGGCATTGATGGCAATGACCGGGTAGCCTTTGGAGGCAAACTGCTTATCCAAATCAATCACCCGCTGCTCATAAGCCTGGGCGACCGGGCAAGTATTGCATGTAAAAACCAGTACATACCCTTTCGCGGTTTTATCAGAACCCAGTGAGATGGTCTTTCCATCCACATTTTTTAGAGAAAAGTCCATGGCTTTATCCCCTACCTGGTAACCAGGCTGTAAAACTGAAAAGGCGCTAACTGCCAAGAATGTCGCGGTCACCGCGCATAAAAAAAATGCTGTTTTCATGTCTTTTATCTTTTTATTGAATAAATGGTTTTAGCTCGGCGGTAAGCTCAGCTTCCGTGAAAGGCCGTTCAAAGCCTTTCCTTAATTTGTTCTTTTTATTAATAATCAAGGTAAAGGGCAGCGCCCCAGACCACTCAGGTGATACTTTATCGATCCAGGCATTGTAGTCTGTTTCGTCCAGTAAAACGACTTGTGCAGATTTAATCCTTTTCCTTGCAATAAATGGTTCTACCTTTTTTTTAAGCAAAGAAGCCGCATCCAGGCTTACCAGAATGACCTTCACTTTGCTGGCAGCAAATTGAGAGCTGATCTTTTCGAAATGAGGTATCTCTGAAACGCACGGAGCGCACCAGGTTGCCCAGAAGTTGACTATCAAAATTGAGTCGTTTGGGCTTTCCAGGATTTGCTGTAAGTCCGGATACTTGATGATCCGTATAGGCTGGCCGTAGCTGCTTTCCGCTATTAAAATCAGTAAAAGGAAAAACAGCCATCTATGATGTAAAGCCATAAACAGTATTTAGGATTACGTAAAAATATTTATGTGAGTGCCGGAAGGGGCTCATAGCAGATTATACCAACCGTGGTGGGTGCCAAAAGTCAAAATGAGGGGAATGGTAAAGCTTCTGGACTTTTGCAGAATATGCTGTAAAAGCGGTTAATTGTTGGTTAACCTGAATGTTGAATTCAGCAGCCAGTAAAGCTGCACAGGCAGAGCACCCAAAAAATGGGTTAGATAGCTCTTTGTCAGCCGTGTCTTTATTTGGGATTGATTTGGATTTCTTTTTACAGCACTGCATGCAGCTCTTTTTGGCAGGAGTATAGCCGCTACTTGCCCCTATCGCAGGTAAAAACGATAGCAGCAAAACATAGCAAGCCAAAACCAGAGCTGATATTTTCATAGTGTTGATTTTCAGAGAGCAAAGGTATGAAATAATACTCCTTTTGAAATGCTCAATGGGGTTTGGGCAACTTGTCGAGTTCCATAACCAGGTACACCATTTCCTTTGTCTCAACTGAATTGCCCATCTTTAAGGAAACAGGCCCTTCGCCTGGCTGGTACGTCAATTGGAAATTCAGCCAGGGGCAACATAAACGCTCAAATTGGATGAAGTCGAACAAATCTTTGCTCAGGGTACTATCAGCATTATCGAAAAACAATTCGTAGCTGGTTGGTTCCTCGATAGTTTTATCTATCTTCTTAAATAGCGTTTGGTGCAACTGCTGCATACGCTTGATCTGGTCCTTATCTGTCAATTTACAGGCAAGTGCAATTTTCTCTTTCAGCTTTGCTGTATGCTCCATTTCCTTTACTGTTTGTCCCAGGCAGGCCAAGGTTATCAGCCAAAGAAGCCCACTTAACGGGATTGTTTTCATGACTTTTTTAAGCAAAGATAAACCGTGGAGTATAGTCCACGGTCAAGCAACGGAGCTACTAATTTTAAATGATTTATTAATTGCGAATTACAAACGAATTCATAATGAGGCACATAAGGCCGTTTGGACTTATCATTTACAATGTCAATTCAAGCTAAGGGCCTTGGATCAAATCAATAGTGCTAAGATATCGCTTAAATTGCGCGGCAAAGTCATATATATGAAAATAATAAGGACACTTCCCCTGATTGCATCATTGCTAGTTTGCTCAATAGCATTTGCCCACGAATTCTGGCTTGAACCCGTAAAGTTTTGGCTCAAAATGAATGAAAAAGTACGCATTGACTTGATGGTCGGTGAAGACTATCAGGGGCAACATACAAATGGGCACAAATACAAAATTTCAAAATTAGACCATTACTCAAATGGTGAAAAACAGGATATTCGCACCAAAGTTTACGGTGATAGCCTTAGTAGTATTGACATATCTTTTCAGCAAGAAGGCAGCCAACTAGTCGCTTTTAACAATACCAACAAGTTTATTCAGCTAGAAGCCAGCAAGTTCAATGAATATCTTCGGACGGAGGGCCTGGACAATGTTGCAAAGCTTCGGCAGGACAAGAACGATACCTTGCAGCCGGGAAGGGAACTGTATCAACGCTGCGTCAAAACGTTGGTACAGGTAGGTAATAAATTAGACGGTTCTTACGCAGTCAATACAGGAATGAAACTGGAAATCATACCTAAAAAAAACCCCTATGCACAAAAATCAAAAGCTCCAATCACTTTCAAGATCCTCTTTGACAATAAGCCTTTGAACAACGCATTAGTACTTGCCTGGCATATGGTCGACGGCAAAACAACGCATGAAAAACTCCGAAGCGACAAAGCCGGACTGGTTTCTTTTCCCATTGATCAAACCGGTAAATGGATGATAAGCACCGTACACATGATCGCAAATAGCAAAAATAAGGAAGCAGACTGGCAAAGCTATTGGGGAAGTTATACTTTTGGGTTCTACTGATCAGTGAGTTGTATTCAGTACTGTTCACTAAACCTTAAAGCTTACAAGTATCCTTTCGACAACCGGATCAAAGGTTTATAACGCTGCCCCGGCAAATCCAATAGAAAGGTTGGGTGCTGACTAGATAGGTTTGTCGCAGACTATTTTACCCCGACAATCTACAATGGATTAAAAGATGTAATCTATCACTTTTGATAACAACTATTAGTCAGCATCAGCAGTCAAGATTCTCTTCTAAAAAAATTCCAAATCATAGCGGTAAATTCCGGAATGAAAATTCTGATCATAGAAGATGAACCCGAACTTGCTGCCGACATTGGAGCCTACCTATCCGCGCAGGATTACCTGTGCGAATATGCTGTCAGCTGGGCGCAGGCCAGGGAAAAAGTTGAGCTATATCGCTATGAATGTATCTTGCTGGACTTAATGCTTCCTGGCGGTGATGGGCTGGATATTCTTGCCATCCTTAAAGAACAAGGTCAGCAGGACGGGGTAATTATTATTTCAGCCAAGAACGACTACGAAAACAAAATCAGGGGCCTGCATGCAGGCGCTGACGATTATCTGGCTAAGCCTTTCCATTTACCTGAGCTTGCAGCGCGCATTTACTCGGTGATCCGTCGCCGGAGCTTTGCCAACCAGAACAATGTGCTGCAAAATGAGCTGAAAGTAGATTTGTCATCAAGAGTTGTAACTGTAAATGGAGCGGTAGTTTCATTAACCCGCAAGGAGCTGGACCTGCTATTGTATTTTATCAGCAATAAAAACCGTGTGATCGGCAAAACTGCATTGGCTGAGCATTTGTCAGGGGACATTGCCGACATGTTCGATAATCACGACTTTGTTTACGCACATGTAAAAAACCTTAAAAAGAAGTTGACCGAGGCTGGTTATGGTAATTATCTCAAAACGATTTACGCGACAGGCTACAAATGGGAAGGATGAAAAAATTGCTGGACCAAAGCCTTCGTCCGCTGGTGATTTATGCGATGGCCGTACTGATCGTAAGCATTCCTGTTTATTTTCTAACCATTAACTGGATCTGGGAAAATGAACTGGATAAACACCATTATGCCATCCGGGAAAAACTTGAAAAAAGATTGACCAGCCTGGATCTTCCCGACAGCTCGGTGGCGAGTATGATCAATGTGTTAGATAAAGTGCAGCCGGGATTTTCATTTACCCAAACTACTGCGCCCAGTCCCGACAGCAGTTACACACTGATCCGGTTTGATACTTTCATGAACGATCGAGAGCAGTTTCGATGCTTGACGACCGATATCCGCGTGAATGGAACCCTCTTGCGGGTCCTGATCGAAACCAATATGGAAGAAATTGATGAAACCATCCTGGCAATCGCAGCGGTCACCATTTTCTTCTTTATTGTGCTATTGGCCGGCTTCGTTTACATAAACCGCAAGACTTCGCTGCGTGTCTGGCGACCCTTCTATGAAACACTGAACAGTCTGCATGCTTTCAGGCTGGAAGGCGGCAAACCGGCAGCACTGCCTGCATCGCAGGTAACCGAATTTACCGACCTGAACCAGGGCCTTGACAGGCTCATGCAGGCAAGTCTAGCCTCCTACAAGCAGCAAAAAGAATTTACAGAAAACGCCTCGCACGAGCTGCAAACTCCATTAGCAGTTGTCAAATCCAAGCTTGACCTGCTACTGCAAAGCCGCTCGCTGGATCAACCCCAAATGCAGATCCTCGAAGATGCCTACCAGGCCATTAACCGCGTGACAAGGATCAATAAAAATCTTTTGCTTCTGGCAAAAATCGAACATGCCCAGTTTGACAACCAGCAGAACATTTCTGTTGCTGGGTTGCTTGGTGAACTGAGCGCGCAGTTTGCCGACCGCTTTGAAAGCAGCAGCATTCGCTATACCCAGCAAGTAAGCGAAATGACATTGCAGGCCAATCCGATGCTTTTGGAAATCCTGCTGACAAATTTGCTTGTGAATGCGCTGCGCTACACCCCGGCAGGTGGCAGCGTTTCTGTACGCGCAGACCAGCGCAAGCTAATATTTCAAAACACGGGCATATCACCGCTTAATGAGCAAAACCTTTTCAGGCGGTTCGCACAGGCGTCTGTCGAGCATGCAGGTAGTGGCCTTGGACTCGCTATCGCCAGGGAGATCTGTGAGCGCTACAACTGGCAGATCACGTATGATTTCGACTGCGGCCATCATCATTTTACTGTCAGTTTCTAAAATTCTAAATTTCTTCCAAATCAATCCGGACTTTCACCATCAGATCAAACGAAACGAATCTGAATGGCATTCAAAAAATCATTAATCCTGCTCGCATTGATGGCGGTGCTCAACAGCGTCCAGGCGCAGGTAAGCAAGGTCACACTGTCGGGACAGGTCTCTTCGCTTCCTAAGAAGGAAATGCTGCCTTTTGTTAACGTGATTTTGAAAACTGAAAAGGACAGCGCGTTTGTGACAGGCACTATCACAGCTTCCGATGGACGTTTTACACTATCCGATATTGCACCCGGAAATTACTTGGTAGAATTTGCTTCCCTGGGTTTCCAAACAATTAAAATGCCAGTCACGGTAGGCGCATTAAGCGCTTTTCTTGACCTAGGCGTGCTTGAAATGAGTGAAAACGCCCAGGTTTTGCAGGAAGTGACTGTCACCGGGGCTCAGGCCGATGGCGTGGATGCCCGTCTTGATCGGAAAGTTTTCGATATCAGCAAAAACATCAGCCAAAGTGGTGGGTCGATTCTGCAAGCACTCAAAAATCTGCCTGGTGTGACGGCTGGTGAAGACGGGAAGGTGATGCTACGCGGGAGCGACAAGGTCGCCGTATTGATTGATGGTAGGCAAACGGCTCTGACCGGTTTTGGAAACCAGACCAGTCTTGATAACATCCCCGCATCAGCGATTGAAAGGATTGAGATCATCAATAACCCTTCTGCCCGGTATGATGCCAATGGTAATGCGGGCATCATCAACATCATTTACAAAAAGAACAAACAAGAAGGCTTTAACGGAAAGATCGGCTTGACGACCGGATTAGGCGCATTGTGGGTGCGAAAAGAGAATTTCCCCGGCATTCGTCCTCAGTCGCGCAATACGCTGAAACTAAACCCCTCCGTAGCCTTGAATTACAAAAAAGGAAAAGTAAACATCTTCTTCCAAGGCGATTACCTGCACACACCCACGCTCAATAAGAATGAATTTACAGACCGTTACTATGATTCGGGCGATACAATACGGCAGCAATTAAAGCGCAACCGCAGCACAAATGTGATAACATCCAAAGCGGGTGTTGACTGGAATTGGAATGAGCAAAATGCATTGTCGGTTTCCGCCCTATTCAGCAGCGAGAAGATCCTGGACCGGGGAGACCAGCCTTTTTTCAATGCAGGTCTTACTCAGCGGCGGCGTCTCTGGCAGTTTCTGGAAGATGAATTGAAAACTACGATGACTGCGACAGCATCCTATCAGCATAAATATCAACAGCCGGGCCGCCTTTTGAATGTTGGCTTTAACTATACATTTCACCGGGAAGACGAAAAGTATTTTTTCACCAACATGATGCCCGATTTCACAGGTCAGGACGCATTCAAGCTGCTTTCGGACGAGAATGTGTTCGATTTGAATGCAGACTATATCCGGCCTTTGCGATATGGGCGCTTTGAAGGTGGATTGAAACTGCGCAGGCGTTTTATCCCGACCAATATGCAGTTTTTCCCAGGCCTAAATTCACCACTTGACAGCCTCGCTGGTGGCTGGGCCAACTACAAGGAAACGATTCCGGCCTTGTATGGCAACTATGTTTTTGAAAACCGCAAGTTCGAGCTGGAAGCAGGTCTGCGGGTAGAGTATATCAATCTGCGCTACACGGTTAACCCCACGCACCCCACCTATAAGAGTGATGGGTATTCCTACGCAAAGCCTTTCCCCAATGTGCGCCTGGCTTATAAGCTTAATGAGCATGATAAAATTTCCCTTTTCTATAACCGCCGGGTTGACCGGCCTAATGAAGTGGATATCCGTATTTTCCCCAAATATGACGATGCGGAAATCATTAAGATTGGAAATCCTGCGCTGAAACCACAATTCACCAGTTCCTTGGAAGCAGGCTACAAAACCAGCTGGGCCAGCGGTTCTATCTACGCGGCAGCCTATCACAAGCAGACGAACGGCACCATTACGCGCATTGGAACTACCGTCCCGGGCAGCACATTGATCTATAATATTTTCCAAAACGCAGGGAAGAGCTATGCGAGCGGTGGTGAGCTGGTTTGGCAGCAGGATCTGGCCTCATGGTTTTCATTGAATGTGAATGGTAACCTTTATCACAACAGCATTGATGCATTTACGGTGGAAAACCTATATCCGGTCCGCTCTTTATACCGCGCTTCCCGACAGGAGCTTACCTCAGGGAGCGCGAAAATCAATGGGTTATTAAAAGGAAAAAAGACCGAGTTGCAAGTGGCGTTTATCTATCAGGCACCCGACATTGTCCCGCAGGGCCGGACCGGTTACCGCTTCTCAGTTGATGCGGGCGCAAAACGCCAGCTTCGTAAAGGCGAGCTGTTTGTGAACGCAACCGATCTTTTCGGAACACTCGTTATTCGCAAAACAGTTTACGGTGACGGATTTCATTACACCAGCCGGGATTACTACGAAACCCAGCTGATCCGGGCAGGTTACAGCTTCAAATTTTAACATTGAAATAATTCCCTGCTGGAATGTGCGTGCATTTGCTGTATTATTAACTGGCCTATAAATCCGCTTCAATCCGCGCTTCCAATTCTCTTATATTCGCTTGCTTCTGACTAGCCAGTTCGTGATGACAATGCTGCGTGCAAAACTGGTGAGACTGCAACAGTCGCAAAGACCCGTTCAGCCAGTTAATCAAAGGAATATCCGTTTTCAACCTGTGCTGCGTCTCTTCCAGCATCAATGCATCTTTCTGGGTAAATTCGGTTGTGCCAAAATGATAAAGATCCGCATCGCAAACGATGGACTCTAACAAATTAACCGCCTTTTGAGGCAGGGTGGTTGCCAGGATACAACCGATGACACCCGCAATCAAATTATCCTCTATCAATAAAGGGTTTGCGAACTCCTTAAAAATCAAAGCGCCACGCTGCTCGTGGCCCGAAGGATCTCCGTTGATATAACCCAGGTCATGAAACCAACTGGCTGATAAAACCACAAATCGATCCGCATCAGACAATTGATAGTGCGCTGCAATTCGTGTAGCATTTGTTACCACGCTACGGGTATGATTCAGATTGTGATACGCCAACCGCTCAGCATATGGGGATAATTGAGCTGATACAAAAGCCTCAATTTGATCCAGCCATGATTGATAATTCATTTCAGTTTCCATTACTTTTTCATTAATCCCTTTTTGAACTGAAAGCTGGCAGATTGATACCAGGCAATGGCTTCTTCAACGAGCCGTTTATTGGAAGTGACAGGGCGCAATGAACCATCCTTGAAATTTGGCAGGAATGTGCCATTGACCCTTTGTGGTTTTAATATTACTAACGAGTCATGCTTGATGTAACCCAAACTCTGGTAAGTGCTGATAAAAGCCCGCTCCCGCCCGGCTTCTAGCTTGAAGATGTCATAACCGAAAAATTGACTGCGGTAGGAAAAATGAAGCAGCCCTAAGATTGTTGGCCCCAGATCAATCTGGCTCATTAGTCTGGGCATAATGCCCGGCTTCACAAACCCAGGCGCGTAGGCAATTAGCGGTATCTTGTAACGATCAACGGGCAAATCGGTCTTGCCGGCGCTGGACGCGCAGTGATCTGCAACAATGAGAAACAACGTGTTCTTAAACCAGGGCTTTTGACTGGCTTTCTTGATAAACTGGCCAATGGCATAATCCGTGTACTTAACAGCACCTTCCCTGCTGGTGTGTGAAGGAATGTCGATCCTGCCATCAGGATATGTATAGGGACGGTGATTGGACGTGGTCATGATTTGCGTAAAAATCGGTTTTCCAGCCTGTGTCCCGTTTTCAATTTCCCGCATTGCTAGTTCAAACAGGTTCTCATCGGCCACGCCCCAAATGTTTTCGAAATCAATCTCTTCCTTGCTTATGGCATTCCGATCCACCACACGGTAGTCATTGTGCCCGAAGAAATATCCCATATTGTCAAAATACCCATAGCCACCGTAAATAAACCTTGTTTGGTATCCCTTGCGCTTGAAGACAGTCCCCATTGAAAACAGTTCTTCATTATGCGGACGCCGGACAATTGACTGACCGGGTGTAGGTGGCGTGCCGATGGACAATGCTTCCAATCCGCGCACCGTCCGTGTACCAGTCGCGTAGAGATTGGTAAACAAAAGACTTTCCCCTGCCAGCGAATCCAGGAACGGCGTGATGCGCTGGGTGTTGCCAAAGCTTCCTAAAAACTCGGCGCTCAAACTCTCAACACTAATCAGAACAACGTTTTTGCGCAATTCTGGACCCAAGTTCACAATGTCACGCCGGATGCTGAACGGATCTTGATCTACAAAATGGCTTTCCCGGGTTTTGATCAGTGCATGAATATCAACAAAGGCCTTTTGGTCACTTACTGTGGAATAGAACTGGTTGTAATCGAGTTCATTGTTGCGATAAGCAGCAAAGAGCTCATACATGCCGTTTCCTGCAAGCTCGTTGACATAATTGTTACTACTGAACTGCCTGACCTTATTGTCGACAAAAAAATAAGCTGCAATTAATACCCCTGAATAGATGCCGGTTACCACAGACCGCTTCCAGAAGCTGAATGGCTGAAAAGGATGCTTTGCAATAATGGTAGTCAACATCCACGTCAACAGGATCGTTAAAATCAGCAGAAAGATGATAATTATTTCAACCGGATAAGACTGACGGATATTGCCCAGCACTTCATTGGTATAAACCAGATAGTCGACGGCTATGAAATTGAAACGCGATTCAAACTCATCCCAGAAAATCCATTCCGAAACCGCATCCAGCAAAAGAACAAACGTCAGTAGAAACAAGAGCCCATTTGCAAGCCACTTGTAGCCAGGCTTGATAGCGAGCCAGCCAGGCGTAAGCCATCCCATCAGCATCAGCGGCAAAACAAAATAAAGCGCATTGACCAAGTCGTAAAAAAGACCAATGGCAAATACTGCCGAGATGCTGGCCAGGTTATAGTCAGCAGTGCCTGCCGACTTGAGCGTCAATGCAATGCGCATTAAATTGGAAATTGCAATCAGCAGAATACCAAGGGCTAATGGATATGTCAGAAAATTGAATCCAGAACCCTTTTTGGGCGTTTCGGTCGCTAACAGGGAAGCAGGTGTCATTCAGTAAAAATCATTGTAGGTGTCCTCATGGGTACTTTACGCCCATTTAAATATTAAACCTATCAGGCAATTTGGAATTCTTTCTGAATTATAAACGGTTACTTTCCTCTTATGTCTCAGCGGCGGATGGCGGCTTTGCCTAACGCGTACATTTTAAATTATTCCACGTTATCTTTCAGCGATATTCAAATCAAGCCAGCCTGAATTATGTGGAAATACTATGCTTTACTTTCCGCCCTTTTTGCCGCCGCAACCTCCATTTTAGCAAAAGTGGGAGTTAAAGGTATCAATGGTAATGTCGCTACGGCCATCCGGACAGTCGTAATCCTCTTTATTGCCTGGGGAATTGTCCTTTTCAGCGGACAAATGAAGGACGTGAAAGACATCAGCCGGACTAACCTGATTTTTCTGATACTCTCAGGAATTGCTACCGGCCTATCCTGGATATTTTATTTCAAAGCACTGGAAACAGGGGATGTTTCAAAGGTCGCGCCGGTCGACAAGCTGAGCGTCCCATTTGCAATTGGATTTGCTGTTCTAATCCTAAAAGAACCGGTTGAGCTGAAAACCATTTTGGGTGCTTTGATGATCGTTGGTGGCACGATCGTGATCATCTGGTAAAATGCATCTCTCCAAAAATAATCCAGATTGTAAAATCACCTTTACATAATTATAGAATAGTGATATCAGGCACCCATGAAATTACTGGTCATTGAGGATGAGAAGGAGCTTTCAGACAGTATTTGCGTCTATCTGAACTCGGAGCAATTTGCCTGTGAAGCCGCTTATGATTACCCCACGGCATTGGAAAAGGTAGTAATCAATGAATACGCCTGCATTATACTCGACATTACCCTGCCGCGCGGCAGCGGCCTGGATATCCTCAAAGAACTGAAAACGTTCAATAAATCAGACGGCGTTTTGATTATTAGTGCCAAGAACTCGCTCGACGACCGGATCACAGGTCTTAACACCGGCGCGGACGATTACCTTACCAAACCTTTTCACCTGGCAGAGCTTGGCGCCCGGGTAGCCGCGATTGTCCGCCGTAAATCCTTTGACGGTAACACCCGCGTATCTGTCGGACCGCTTACGCTGGACCTTTCCGACCGGGTTTTAAAATCAGGGGAGCAGCCAATTGCATTAACTAAAAAGGAATACGAGCTGCTGCTGTATTTTTTAAGCAATAAAAACCGGGTCGTGACCAAAGAGGCGATTGTCGAACACCTCTGGGGTGATGACATTGACATGTCAGACAGCTATGATTTTATCTATTCCCACATTAAAAACCTTCGGAAAAAATTGATGAATGCAGGTTGTAACGATTACATTAAAGCCGTGTACGGCATGGGTTATAAATTCAGCCTGGATTAGTAATAATGGCGAAGCTATTTACAAAATATAACCGGTCCAACATGGCCGTAATGGTCGTGCTGTTCTTGCTTTCGGGCATTTGCTACTACTTCCTGATCAGCTATGTACTTGTGCACGAGCTCGACGAAGCATTGCAGGATTATCAAACAAGGATTCACCGGTACGTTGATTTGCAGGGAAAGCTCCCACCGGTGACCGGCATGGACGAAACCCGGGTAAGCTACGTGCCGGCAGCTACTAGCAGCAAGGCTCAGTCAATATCTACCATTTTCATTTCAGAGCGTGCCGAGAAACGCTCTCACAATTACCGGCAGCTCAGCTACATTCAAAAAGTTGGACGCGCCAACTACCGGGTTACCATTGCAAAGCCCATTGAAGGGGTAAAATTGCTTACCCGGACCGTCGTTGGGATCACCATTGCCATGCTGCTTATTGTGATCCTGACAACCATTCTTTTTAACCAGCTCATATTACGGCGCTTGTGGCAGCCGTTCTATGATTCGCTGTCAGCAATGAAAACCTTTAAACTTGGCAGGAAGCAAATCCCCAATTTTCACCCGACTGATATAGATGAATTCACCTACATGAACCAGTTGCTGGAAGACACCATTGCCAATGCAGAAACGGACTATCAGGTGCTGAAAGAATTCACTGAAAATGCTTCCCATGAAATGCAGACACCGCTGGCCATTATCCGTGCCAAACTCGATCTGGTTATCCAGGACGAAGGCCTTTCCGAAAAGCAAACGCAGGCACTGGGCAGCATTTATTCGGGGATAAAAAGGCTCAACAAGCTAAATCAGTCACTGCTGCTGCTGGCGAAAATTGAAAACAACCAGTTTGAGCAAACCATCCAGGTTAACCTGCTTGAAAGTACGCAGGAAAAGCTAGACCAGTTTCAGGAATTCTGGATGAACAATCAGATCACCTGCCATGCTGATCTTCATCCCGCTACAATGAAGGGCAACCCGGAACTGATTGACATCCTGCTCAACAACCTGATCAGCAATGCAGCCAGGCACAACAAGGCAGGCGGCGCTATTGGTATTAAACTGGACGCCAACGAACTGTACATTGAAAACACGGGGCCGCTCACGGAGCTGGATGCCGCCAGATTGTTCCGCAGATTTTACAAAGAACAGCAGCATAGTCAGCACAACGGGCTGGGATTATCGATTGTAAAGCAAATATGCGATCAGTTGTTAATCAGTATCGAGTATACCTTTTCCGGCGACTGGCACCGGTTTACATTAAAGTGGGATTAAATTTTTCGCAATAGTGCTCTGCGAAGGCTTTCTCTAAAAATTCTCCAGAATTGGCCTCTACGTTTGTTGTATCAACCGACGTATCCATGAAGCCAATCATCTTTCCTGCATTCCTATTACTCCTATTCTGGACCAGTGCATTCAGCCAGAATAAATCAAGCCTGAAACTTACGGGCAAGGTGACAGACGTGGCCACGGGCCAGCCGGTCGAATATGCATCCGTGGGAATTACAGATCAATTAACCAGTAAAGTTGTCAACGGAGCTGTCACCGATTCTGTGGGGCATTTCGAAATCGCAGGGCTTGGCGTGGGGACTTTTACAATCAATATTGATTTTATTGGTTATGAAAAAAAATCAGTCAAAGATGTCAATGTCGGTGCCGGGGGTAAAACGCTGGAAATGGGAAACATTGCACTAACAAGCTCTGTCAAAACACTGGCCGAAGTAACTGTTACGGGCCAGGCAGCCATCATTGACAACCAGATCGACAAGATTGTTTTTAATGCAGCCAACGACGTTACTTCTCAGGCCGGTGTAGCACTGGACGTTCTTAAAAAAGTGCCGCAAGTCTCGGTCGATATTGATGGAAACGTGGAATTGCAGGGAAACCCCAATGTACGTTTCCTGATCAACGGGAAACCTTCCAGTGTTTTTGGAAACAGCCTGACCGATGCCCTGGCTTCCATTCCCGCTAACCAGATCAAAAGTATCGAAGCCATCACCAGTCCGGGCGCTAAATACGATGCGCAGGGTACGGGCGGAATTATCAATATTATCCTCAAAGACAACCGGCTGCAGGGAATCAATGGAAGTGTAAACTTGGCAGCGGGCACCCGGTTGGAAAACGGCTCGGTGAATTTGAATTTCAGAAAGAATAATTTCGGTCTGAATGCTTTTTTTAGTGGTAACAAACAACTTAGCTCCCGCACGCCGAGCTCGCAAAATCGGCTTTCGACTAGTCCGACTGACAGTACGCAAACGCGGCTTTTGCAAAACGGTTTTCAGGATTTTCAAAGGAGCGGCTATCGGTCTGGAATTGGTTTCGATTGGAGTTTATCAAAAAAGGATAACCTAATTGGGGCTGTGGGCTACAACAATTTCAGTAACAGCAGCAGCGGTATTACCAATATTTCTCAAACGCTTTTAGACCCATCAGGCTTTCCGCTTTCCAGCTCCGAAATTCTTCGCAATTCGACCAGCAAAGGCGGCATTGCCGCAATTGATTGGAACCTGAACTATATCAAAAAATTCGGTAAAGATGGCCAGGAGCTGAATGTGCTGTATAGTTCTAGTTTTGGAAAGCCTCGCAATAGCTATTACCAGCTGCAAAATCTGACCTCTGAACGACTGCCTTATGCCGGGGCTTCCGGAAATACCCCAGGGAACGACAAGCAAACCAACATTTCCATCGACTATTCCCACCCCATCAAAAAGGGCTTTATTTTTGAAACAGGTGTTAAGACGGTTTTGCAAAACATCAGCAGCGTAGCGGATATACGTGTATTTAAGCCTTCACTGAACCAATACGTTCCCGACGCTACGCAGTCTTACGAGCTGGGTTACGACATGAAAATTTACGCGGGTTACCTGTCAACCACATTCTCGCTCTTTCACTTCTTAAATGTAAAAGCAGGTGCCCGTTTTGAGCATACGGATGTAAAAATTGACTTTCCCAATACTTCTATCCCTTCCTACAATAATTTGGTACCATCGCTTATTTTCTCTCATAATTTCAAAGATGAGCAGTCGCTGAAACTGGCATTTACCCGCCGGATCGAGCGGGCTGAATACCGGGACATTAATCCGTTCATGAACCTGAGCGACCCTTACAACATCACCACCGGAAACCCGCTTTTAAAACCAGAGATCGGCAACAACTTTGAACTGGGTTATAACAAATCCTTTAAAAACGGCGGCAACCTGTACATCGCATTGATCGAGCGGATCAATACCGATGATGTGAAACCCTACACAGTCCTTTACCCGACTTATCTGATCGGGGATTCAACCTACGTGAATGTATCGGTTACAAACCGTCAGAACATTGGCATTGAATACAATTCCGGTGTGAGTGTCTCGGGCTCGATGCCGATCACGGATCAGCTGAATTTGCGCGGAAATTTAATGGTAACCCAGAAAAGGGTTGTAAACGAGCTGCTAGCAGGTAACGTGACCAATGGTACCAACTGGCGCTTCAACCTGAATGCAACCTACCAGCTTCCCAAAGACCTTATTCTGGAAGGATTTGGAAATTACTCTTCCGCTATCAATACCATTCAGGGAAAGCGCCCGCAGCAGCTGACCTACAATTTCGCATTCCGCAAGCAGTTTAACCACAAAAATGCAAGCATTGGATTTACAGCCACTAATCCATTTACCAAATACATCAGCCAGGTCAGCACCATCAGGACAGGCAATTACATCTCGACCACTACAGTGCTTGTCCCCTACCGCTCATTTGGCGTAAGTCTTACCTATAAGTTCGGCAAGCTCGAATTCAAGAAAGGCAAAGAGCAAGGCAATGACTTTTTGCACAGCGCACCCAGCAGCGATAATTGACCCACTCTATCTAGCGGACATTTTTATGAAAACCATTTTTATTTACCTGACAGCACTTTTACTTAGTAACTATCCTGCCCTATCACAAAGGTCGGACACCCTTGCCCATTACCAAACGCGCTTTACTGTCAAGCAGTTGTCCCCACCAGCCTCTCTGATCCTGGTTGGACTGATTTCAAATGGGCACTCACCTGAGTCGATTAAAAACGAAGTTGCAGAAGAAAGGAATGAACATTTCCCCAGGTTTAAAACCCATCTGGACAATTACCTGCAATTTTCGCCGCTGGCAGTTGCTTATGGTTTGGACGCAATGGGGATAAAATCAAAAACTGACTTTGCCAACCGGACTGTCATATTGCTGAAAGGTGAATTTCTGGCGCTGGGCACAACTTCGTTACTTAAAAAGGCGACGCATGTTTTAAGGCCTGACGGAAGCTCGTATACGTCATTTCCATCCGGGCATACCACCCAGGCATTTGCGGCGGCCACCTTTCTAAGTGAAGAATACAAAGATCGCTACCACTGGATGCCATACGCTTCCTATACAGTTGCTTCGTCGGTCGGGTTACTGCGGGTCGCAAATAACAAGCATTATATCAGTGATGTACTGGTAGGGGCCGGAATTGGCTACCTCGCTATGAAGACGGCATATTGGACGCACAGGTACAAATGGGGGAGAAAACGACAACATGTAAATCTATAAAATATGAAACCATATCAATTCATAGCGCTCATCTTTTTTATCCTTGCATTTGTCTCTTGCAAGGGTTTGTTCGAGTATAGTCCCAGCCAAATAACATTAAATGAAAATGAAAAAGGCTTAACCGCAAAAAACATTGACCGAATTCAAAAAAGCGCTGCCAACGATACAGTCAAATTCATCGTTGCAGGCGATACACATCAATGGCTTGATGAAACCAGGGATTTCGTAAAAAGTGCTAATGCGCAGACCGGCATTTCATTCGTCACGCATTTAGGAGATGTTTCAGCTTCTGGAATAACGCAGGAATTCAAGTGGTTCAATGAAATCATGGCTGACCTGAAATACCCTTACCTGACCGTAGCAGGGGATTTGGAGGCAAACGACAAAGCTAAATTGTATCAGCATATGTTTGGCGAGATCAATTATTCATTTGAATTTGCCGGAAGCAAGTTTGTTTTCGTTAATACGAATTCAAAATCCTTTGATTCGAACGGAGTTGTCCCAGATGTTCCCTGGCTAAAAGCACAGCTTTCAACAGGTGCGTCAAGTAACAATACCATTGTACTAGGCCACACACCCCCATTTAGTGCCGACTTTGATGACAATCTAGAAACGCAATATGCTAAAACCCTTGCTGACAATCCGAATGTGAAGCTTTCATTCTACGGGCACGAACATGCTTTTAGTGAAAATGAACCCTATCAGGATGGAATTAAATATTATGTTACAGCCGGCATGAAAGCCAGAAGTTACCTGATTGTTACAATTTGGAAAACGGGTTATAGAGTCACCAGCATGAAGTTCTGAGGATCGACCGGATTTGATCCTTGATTATCCACGAAATCGTTTTACAAAGTCTTTATAGCTCAGCATAACAAACAAAACGGTATACACGGCATTTATCAAAAATAGACGCTGGTGGCTGGACGCGTCTTCTTCCTTATAATTCAGCAACTGAAATGGGGCAGCATATGGCAGGTATATGATAAATTTCCAGCTTTTTAATAGTAGGCCAATCATCAGCCCACCCAAACCAATGCCCAGGGATGTGATCAGATTTTTTAGCCGGAACGACAGCCAATACTGTAAAAAAACCGTTGGCAAGATCGAAATGAAAAACTCGGTCACAAACCTGAAAATGTGCATGCCGGCTACCGGAAATTTTGAAAACCCAAGATCTGGGACCGCATAGCCAAGCACGGCACCTGATAGCACGCTCAAAGCCAGGTACAAAGTAAAGAAGCAGATTACCATGGCGAAAATAACAAGCAGCTTACCAAAGTAAATCCTGCCCCGGCTGATCGGCAAAGTAAATAAGTGTTTCCAGCCACTAGCCTTATGTTCGATATGGATGGTCAGGCCTATGATCAACAGGGCAAAGCCTATTGAAAAGAAGCAGCACCCATTTAGTGTCCGAACCAGAAAATCGTCCCAGGGATTTATCCCGTGCCCTGGCACAAACGATTTTACGTCAGACAGATAGGTTGTAAACAAAATAAGCGGGACAAAAAGGGCGCCCAACAGGGTAAGCCATAGAGCGAATGTATTTTTAAGCTTAATGAACTCGGTGTAAAACAATTTCATAAATGATCATCTTTTATAATTGAAAGAAAAGTTTCTTCCAGACTGCTTTCAACCAGCTGGGCGCGGTTAACACGCAGGCCTGCCGCCGTCAACAATATGATCAACTGGGCAAGGCGATCTCTGTCAGTATAGTGTACTTCCAAAAACTGTGCGGCTTTCGAGACTTGCTGATGATCTTCCAGCAGGATTTCCAGGGCGCGCGCGTTGTCATCCGTATCTATTTCAATGACGGCCTTGTCCTGGCTGATCTGCTGCAATTTTTTTAGAGGCCCTTGAAACATCATTTCCCCCCGACCAATAATACCAACATGGGAAACCAGCCTCTCAACTTCCGAAAGTAAATGGCTTGATACCAGGATGGTAACACCGTGATTCGCATTCAGATCCCGCAATAGCTCCCTAATTTCTATGATGCCGTTCGGGTCGAGCCCATTTGTAGGCTCATCGAGAATCAGCAGATCTGGACTAGAAAGTAATGCTATTGCAAGGCCAAGCCGCTGTTTCATTCCTAGTGAATAGCTGTGGACGTACTTTTTGGATTCTGTATCTAAGCCCACTATTTTCAAGACTTCCTGTATTCTGTCCTTCTTGATGCTTCTCAGGTTTGCAGTTACTTTTAGGTTGTCATACCCGGTCAAATGTTCATACAATGATGGCGATTCAATGAGTGCGCCAGTCCGGGAAAGTATGTTACTACGATCATCCCCAAGGGTCTTCCCGAAAACACTTATTTCTCCTGAGCCGGAAGGGAGCAGGTCAAGCAACAGCCTGATCGTAGTGGTCTTTCCTGCTCCGTTTGGACCTAAGAAACCATAAATGGCCCCTTTTGGAATTTGCATATTAAGCTCCTTAATGACAGGCCGGTCTTTGGAGAAGCTAAAAGATAAACCGATAGTTTCGACTGCAAGTCCATTCTCATCAATCATATTGGTGTTGTTAAAAAATGACTGGCAAATCTTCGCTGCTTTGTTCAAATGAAAAAATGACAGGGACATAAATGCTAACCAGCCCGTCCTAATAGCGCTTTTCCAGGCTGAATCTATTTAGAGACATATAAGATGAATTGGGCATTGAAAAGTGTGTTTTCGGCATGGATTGTTTTGAAAACGGCAGTGATTGCCCATATTTGAATATGGAACAGCTGGAATCTTTTATCGGAAAAGTAATGGCTTCCAGAACATTGCTACACCTTTCTTTTTGCCTGGCGTTTGTGGGTGTGTTTTCATTCGCAGTCATTTTAAGTGGTAACCACGACGTGGCTGTTGCTGCAATGATAAGCTGTCTTTACATTTTGACTTGTACATATGTAGGAAGGTGGTATGGCAAGTCTTGGCTAAACCGATCAGTAGTACAGGTGCCGCTGTCAAAATCAATTTTAATATTTCTGATGATAGTGCTGGGTGGTGCTGCCGGTGCTGCATTTATGTTCAAAGGAAATGTCAATAGGTACTTCCTGCAGAACCTCTTTATTTGTTTTCCCATATCGTTACTCTTTGTATTTTTTGGAATTGCAATTGCCTTAGCACGTCATACATTATCGACGCAGGTCAAAGAAGCTAAAATTGCCCAAGAACAAAGGGAAAGTGAGCTGCGGCTACTGTTATCGCAACTGAGCCCGCATTTTCTCTTCAACACACTTAATAACATTTATGGAATATCACTCACCCAGCAGCAAAGGGTACCAACCTTACTGCTCAAACTTTCGGAATTGCTCAGATATAGTGTCTACGAAACCAGGGAAGAATTTATTCCGCTCGAAAATGAGCTGCTGTATTTAAAGAATTACATTGATTTTGAGAAGATACAGAACGGTGACAGGCTGGTGCTGGAACATACGATCGAAGAAAAGCCCCGTGAAAAGACACGGATCGCTCCCATGCTGTTGATTGTCTTTGTAGAAAATGCATTCAAACATTCCAAATCTACACGCAATCAAAAAATGTCAGTTTTCATTACGCTGGCAGTCCAAAAAGGTTGGATTTGCTTCACAATCAAAAATTCGTTCGAACCTGGCCAAAGGCAGCTAACTGGTTTTGAGGAGCCATCAGGTATTGGTCTGCACCACACACTGAAAAGATTAGACCTGATTTATGGAAGCGATTATTTATACAAGGCTACCCATGACAATGACACTTATAATGTAGAACTACGCTTAAAAGCGAAATAAATGATCAATTGCCTAATTGTAGACGATGCGCCTATTGCAAGACAAATTGTAATGGAATACTGCAAATTGCTTCCTGTTCTGCGGGTAGTAGGGCAATGTAGTGATGCTTTTGAAGTCAGACACGAGCTGCAGCAGGTTCAGGTCGATCTGCTTTTGATGGATATCAACATGCCAGTGCTGTCAGGAATTGACCTTTTGAAGACCTTAAAAAATCCTCCATTGGTGGTTTTCACCACGGCCTACAAGGAATTCGCAACGGATGCATTTGATCTTGCTGCCTGCGATTACTTATTGAAACCTTTCTCGCTTGAACGGTTTATCATCGCCATTGACCGGGTTATTGAGAAGTTAGAATCTAGGAAGACTGTCAAACTTGATACGCAACCTTCCAGCCTGGTTAGCCACCTAATATTGCGATCAGAAGGCCGAATTAACAAGTTAAACTATGACCAAATCCTGTATCTAGAGGCTAACCGCAACAATACAAAAGTCTTTACTATTGGCCAGCATTTAATAAGCACTACTCCCCTTTCAATTATTGAATCCCATTTACCTGGTGAACTGTTTTTCAGAGTTCACCGGTCCTTCATTATAAACATTACAAAAATTACTGGTTTGCAGGGAAACCGGATCTTTCTTGGTAAAAGCGAAGTACCATTAGGTGGCAACTATAAGGATGAGTTCTTGAAAATATTGGGGATATAGTTGTACGTGTTGCCCGCGGAACCGAGTTCACTTTTACCCGTTAAACCTGTCTTTTTCTGTACCAAAAGCCTCGAATAAAGAGACTTGACAGACATTTCTGACAAATTCCTAAATTTCATTTTAACCACGGTATTTCTGTAATATCAAAGCTCATATCATATTTGGGTGGCGTCGATTAGTTCGGCTATTGATATCTATATCCGATTCGCAGCACTCACCCAAGCTGAGCCAGTACAGAAGTGTGAAAATAAGCTGGCCGCAAATTTGGGAAATGGAAGTGGGTTGGCGATTTTTACGGTTTCTTACCTCTTTTTACTACCTAAGATGTTGGATGTCCAGTAGCAAGGTTTTTAGAGGATTGATAAAAAACAAATGGGAAAAAAAATTCTTCTCCCATTTGTGTATACCATAAACTTAATCCTCTGAAATGCCGTACTGCCCGGCAAATACCTTCATCCTCTCCTCTATCTGAGAGACACAGCTAAGTAAGTACAAAATGACCTCGATGTTCGTCGATTCCTTTTGCAAGTCAAAGACTGACTTTTTCAAATCCTTAACGTGACGAATCAGATTTGGAATTAAACTCTTGCTAAGCACAAGCTCATTAATGTTATAGTTGGCTTTTTGGATAGCCGCTCTCAACTCAGCTGCCATTTCTGAAAATTGTCTGTTTACTAGCACATCGTATTCTGTTCGTTTCGCGATTAACAACATACTCCCCGTCATTTTAAGCAAGTTTGTCATCTCGGCCCTTACCTCTGGATCTATCGGTTTAGATAAAGTTACCGCTTCTCTATTAAGCAGCTTTTCTCGAAGGAAAACACCAAAGTCTACAACATAGCCTTCATGTTCTTTCCTCAGCTGCTCAACCTCCAATGGTGTTAACATAAGAGTCACGTTTTGCCTGCGTTCTTGCTCCGGCAATCGCGGCCTTCCGCCCTTTTTTCGAAATTTCTTTTGTTCCATAATTATTACAATGAGCCGTAGGGCGAATTGACTCCCGAAGGGCAAGCGGTTTTCCCGTGGACAAAATCTGCGAAGCAGTATTATGACCATGGGAAAACATAGCTTGCTATTAACGGAAATCCCGAAAAATTAGAATTGTATCGAAATCGCCTGATTCCGGTCGAAAATGTTTGAATAATATTGAATTGATCAGAAATTGATTGAAAAAGGCACAAATGGGAAGAAATTGTGCCTTCGTTTACTTCTTACCCAGCGGAATAAGAATTCGGCCTAAATTACCGTCCTCAATATATTCCTTTCCGATAAAGACGTCGCCAGATTTCTGATCTGCCTTCCCCATAACTAAGTATTGATGACCTTCATGTTCGATGATTATACCGTTTTTCATCAACTTCGCATATGATGGTGCATTTCTGTAGTCCTCCATAATTTGCTTGCGAACTTCGTATTCCCGCGTGGTCGTGCTATACCAAAAAACCATCGCTGATATAAGAGTGCCCATGGCTGCAAACGGTAATGATAACCCTATCCCGAATCTTATGGCCTCCTGGTTGTTTCGGAAATTGATCTGGTTGACCTTGCCCTTGATATTTTTTGCTGCTTCATCAATCTGAATAATCGATCTGTTTACCTCGTTTGTAAGAAACAAAAATCTTTGAGAGATTTCCGTCATGACCATGGCAGACCAATCGTCCATTTCAATGCCATATTTTGCAGAGAACTGGCCTTTAAGCCTTGTCATTTGCTCTGTGCTAATTTTACTCATTGCTGAAATTCTCTTTAAGTTCCTTTTTCATCCTAATCCTTGCCCCAGGGCCGTACTCGTTTATAGAGTATCCCCTTCGTATGCCGTCCAGCACCTGTCCGCCAAGAAGGGTAGATGGATCAAAGTCCCCAAATCGTTTGTATGAGATTTTTAGTTGCTTGCAATTTTCAGCCAGTTCGGTTGATAGTGCTGGAAACTGGTTGAAGCTTGTGATGTTCTCCCAGGCGACAACTTTGAATTCGTTTTTGAGCACAGTCGTCATTTTTTGTAGATAGTTGACAGAAGCTTTGTAAGCTCCACCCCCTCCGATAACTATATTTAAAACAATTTCGAAACCAAGCTCCTCGCAGAATTCCCTAAATGGTATATCTCTCTGGATAAGTGCTGGAATCTGTTCTGATTCTGGCGCGCCGAAATCCATATAGATTTTTTCAAAGCTACTTTCTGCTAGACTTTCCATGTATCCCAAAAACGTATCCCGCACCAATACGTCACGATTATCAAGAAGAGAAATGGTTTCCAATCTATCTGCACCAAGAAATTTGAGTTGACGTGTAGACGTTTGCGTGGAGCTATCCACGTCAACAAAAAGTGAATGCTCATCCGGCACAGAAAGCGCTCGGAAGTAAGTATGGAAGCTCTTACCTACCCCTCCTTTGGATTGTAGGGTAAATTCAATAATACGACTCATTATTTTGAAAATTTAGATTTGATAATTTGATTTTGACTGGTGCTTAGCTCATCAGGGTCTGACCATTGTACGCCTGACCGGGAGTCAGATGCTTTCGCCTTTTCTTCGCGTTTCGAAGGCATAACCATTGGAGAGCGTATTTTCACAGCAGTTTTCATCTTACCATGAAAATAGAACCGGCAGTATTTGATATCGCCAACCGTTACGAGACCAGGCGTTCCCAAATCTCCATTGATAGTCTCGGCAATAAATACGGATGATAACCCTGGCTCAAAATAGTCCTGGTATAAACTGTACAGAATCTTTCTGCGCTTACGGTCCTTCTTTTCAAAAAGACGGATTAAGATTTCGTTATCCATGACGCGTCGAAGTTTACGGTTTCCTAGAACCGCATTTGTTGAATACTAAACTTGGAGAATGATAATTCTTTGAAAACAGGTACTACTACACCCGCTACATTACTACACATCATTTTAGAAAGCTCTTTCTCAGCCAGTTGTGCAATAATCATTTACCACTTCACTTACTACACTTCAATCTTGGTCCTACTTCACATTCTTTCTGAGCCCATTTCGTAGTAACTCGTAGTAATAGCATAATAATTGTCTTACTTCACTCAACTTTAAGATTATCAATGCAATAAGCCTACTTGTAGTAGGTAGTAAGATCATTATGTAAAATATAATATCCCTTTACAGGAAACCTTTGCTCCTCGTGCCCTCTTTTCTGAGTTTGAGCGAACCCCAAAAATTTAAGTGCTTTACCGATCTCGACTGGGCTAATTTTCAGTTTTCCGTCTGTTCTGATTGCTAGGTTCTCACACAGATCAGTTGCGGTGTAAAACTGATCGAAACGGTCCTTTGTGGCCGGAGAATAGAATTTTTGTATCAGTTCGAACTCGATGGTTGTGGTCTTATACTTACTGTTTGCCAGCTCATTATCTAAAATTTCTTGCACTGTCATCTCGTACTTAAATCCCGCTGTATAGAGTTGATAAGCTTGCGACCAGACAACGTTGATATCAATGTCGGATTTGTACGCCCAATTAATCTCTCGAACTCCGAAACACAACCATCTGACGCTGCCAGTTTCATCGACCAAGAACTCAGCTTTGTTAGTCGAACCCCATATGGACGCACGTCTTGGCTCCATCTTTGGTCGTCGGTCGTACGGGTGACGTACCTTAATATACGACTTGCTCATTAAGGTCTTTTGCGCATTGATCTCTGTCTTGGACAAAGTAGAAAGTTCATCTTGAATGACACCGAAATTCTGACACAATGCGATCAGACTGTCCTTGTCAACCGAAATGTTTTCGACCTGATAATCTCTGAGCACCTCAGGAATCAAAAATCTTGTCAGCGTCGTTTTTCCACTATTTTGGTCATCCTGGACAAATATTAGCGCCTGTATATTGAAGTAATAGTGATGGAAGTAGATGTTAACTTACGGGCCTAAACGTATTAATGAGAGTTTCCGAATTCTCAAACAAAACGTTTTTATCTTTTTCAATTTGTGATTTTAAAGCGACAAGCGAATTTTTGAAAGTAATGTTAGCTTGCCGCTGCTTCATAATGGCCGCATAACTCTCTGATGTTACATTGTACATCTTAGTCAGATGGACATTTCTACAAAGCTCTGAGCTGGCATCTATATAATCCCCTATCGGAAGAAAAAGCTTTTCGGCAATTTTTGCCGGTCCGCGCTCCACATCGTTTTGACTGTCTATGAAGCTAGTATGTATTCTTACTAAATTTTCGATATGTATTTCAGGTATCAAAGCCTTATTTTGAATATCTCTCAGCTCGTGAATAAGCTCAGTTGATGCGTCAGCAATAATCTTAGCCAGATTTTGGTTACCGTCGACAAACAATCTCCACTCTGAAAAAATTGCTTCCTTGTATATATGTAGTGAGTCAATACAAAGAAACATCCGTTCAATTTCTAGGTGTTTTCCCGCAAACCTGCCTACATACGGAAGATAAAACTCTTCTTGATTTATGTTTTCCACGACACGAGCAACAGAATTGTCTGATACTAAAAACTCTGACGGTACAATGAAAGGATCATTAGAAAGTTTTGACTCCCAAAAATTGAGAGCATTATTCATTCCCAATGCGTACCTGCGGGCACCCGAAACTAGGAAAGCCAAATACATCAACTTGCTATCGCGCTGCTTCTCCTTTGCTCTCGTCTCCTTATCACGCGCATTTTTTTCCTGTGTTCGGTAAAGTCTTAAAGCCAACAGACCACCCAAAAGAGTACCTACAATTTGTACTGAAACGTCAGCAATCCAACCTAAAACTCCACTACCAGTTTCTCCCGCAAATTCTCCGGATTGAAAATAAAACTCGAACATTTTGGATAATTTCAAATTTGCAAAAAATCAACAATAAAGGGCTGTCACAGACAGCCCTCAATCACTAAGCCTCACTAACCATTCGTTCAAAACCTTCCCATAGCACTTTTAGATCAAACAGAGCTGACTTTTCCGCACTATCGCACGGAATATCCGAATGATAAAGCGCCAGATCATGGATTGTCCGAAGTGAATGAGCAAGTTCTTTGCAACCCTGGCATTCAACGAGATACCAAAACGCTGCCTGAGAATCTGTCATCGGCGAACCGACATTTGATGCGTGACGTGCATCATTCGCTGGGTTAGCTGAATGTTCATTCGAGCCAACACCTGAACCATCCGAAGTTTGCATTTAAAATGGGTAAGTGTGAACAAATAAGGAGAGGTCACCGCAAACTTCGTCAAAGAGCTAACTTTGATAGGTTTCGGGACTTTCACCCGTGTGCCTCTCCAGGGCCATTTTTTCCTACATTTTAACATTAGCTCTTAATTTTATTTTCAAAGTTTGCAGGGCAAATATAGGGGAATATTTCAATCAGTCATAGGTACTTGGCTCTCAGCAACGCAGCCGTCCAGATCAGTAAGACGAAGTATAGGAGACTTATTACTAAATTGGAACCGACATGAGTGAAATGTTCTCAAAAATGGTTGCATGTCATGTCATTTTCAGATAACCTCAAATCTAAAAATACGGCCCGGTCGAATTTATGCTTGACGATAAAAACGAATTAAGGAGAATAATATCAACAGTCACACAACTTTTCCAGGCAAATCAAGACGATACGCTTGCTGATTTGTTGAGGGTTTCCGAGATAACTTCTGAAATATCACATTATGATAATTGGAATGCTGGGATAACATACTATTCAGTCTACATAAACACACCAGTCGATACGTTCATAAAAATTCAAAATCGACAATCAGAGATTGAGTCGGCAATATCTGAGAAAATAGAATTGGTTATGCGTCCATACGACGACCACCGATTAGGAACAGTGTATGTTATTCCGATCTCAATTTCAAAAATTGAGTGGGAAAGAATTGCAGACATTTCCACAAAAGAGCAACTTATTGCAGATGTTAACTTTTTACATGATACAATGATTTCCGTTTCAACGGGAGGATCGAGAATTCAAGATGTCAATGACATATATCAAGAGAAGTTTGCGAAGGTGGAATTAGCTTTGAAACGATTAAGCTTGGATAATCCCAATCCTTTTTCCGATTTATGGAGGTGGTATGCTAAGTGGAGTGCGGGTGAAATGCCTCAATATAAAGATAGGCGAACATTTATACGGGAAATGTACGGTGAGTTCCTAAAAAACCTACAAAGCGCGGATCATCATCAACTATTAAATGTTTCCGTTAACCTTACGGGTTGGGAAAGAATCGGCAGGACAGTTCGAGACTTCCGGTCGAAACTTAGCCAAGCAACAACAGAGGAGCAATTTCAAACAATAGGCCTTCTTTGTAGAGAGACTATTATTTCACTTGCGCAAGCGGTCTATATTGAGGAAAAGCATCCAACATTAGATGGGATTAAGGCAAGCAAAACAGATGCTAAGCGAATGCTTGACGCATACATCGCTGCTGAATTGGGGGGAAGTTCCAATGAAAATTTGAGAAAATATGCGAGAGCGTCAAACGATCTTGCTAATGAACTAACTCACAAGCGAACTGCAAATAAACAAGATGCTTCTCTCTGCGCATCTGCAACAATTTCACTTGTAAACGCGATAGGAATTTTAGAAAAGAGACATTGAGGTATAGTCATAATTTACACAGAATCCAGTAGCCATCGATCTTGGAATGCTGCACTTCTTTCCAGGTCAGTTTTATCATATCGGACCATCTAAGTCCTGTCAGTGCTGAGAAAATTGCAGCACGCTTCAGAACTGGGTGCTCGCATTCAGTTAGATAAACGGCTTTGAGCTCTTCTAGAGTTAGAAATTCACGGTGCGTTTCTCCCTGCGGCACGCCTTTCACTCTAAGCAGCGGATTGACTGCGAAGAGCCTATCTTCAAATGCTTCTTTAATACAAGCCCGAAACTTATTGTAGTAGCTATACTTGGTATTGGTCGAAAGACTTGCCTGCTCCGACTTTATGGATTTTACCTTATCTAAAAACATCTTAAATCCTTCGCAAAACTTCTCATCAACTTGGCCAAACGTGCATTTACCCATTGTATACAGATCAAGGTATTTATATGTTCCATACCAGTTATCATAGTTGCCCTTCGACTTGTTTCGTTTCGCAGCCATGGCTTTGAAATATGCCAGGAAATCCTTCTTGGCATTGAGCCTGTCAGCGAAATCAAAATTCTGATTGATAAATTGAAGCTCTCTTTCCGAACGAATGCTTTCCGCCTTGGCCTTGCTTATCCTATTGTATTCTTTCTGAGTAGGGTTCGCCGGCTTGTCATATAAGTAAATCTTCAAAAACTCTCGGCGAGTCTCTTTCCCCGTTTCCGGGATGTAAATCGCAGGGTAATAATCCAGGTAAAGACTTTTTCTCCCGTCTGACAGTATTTTTTCTCTAAGCTTTACACTTCTTGTCCTTTCCATTATATGAATAGTTTATCTATTGAACTTCTTGATATCACAATGCGGCGGCCGAGCTTGACCGATTTGATCTTCCGATCACCGATGAGTCTCCATAATGTCGTCCTGCTAATTGTTAGCAACGAGCATGCATCCCTTACAGATAAGTAGCTATTTGCCGATACATCACTTTTTGTGATTTGCCTCTTCTCAACTGTCTCCTTTTCGCTCTGCTCAACCTTGCCCTGACGAACCCTCTTTTTGTAGTTCCTCCTGTTACATTTTAGGCAGCAAAATCTGGTCTGCGTAGTCCTCGCGGTGAACCGTTTACTGCATTCCTGACAGATCCGTACAGTTTCGATTGTTGAGCTCATTCGAGAATTTTTTAAAGTGTTTCAGCATGTTTCTCAACGTTTCAGAGTGTTTCAGTTTGTTTCATCATTTCCCCCCTAAATCGTAAATTTTTGTACCTTTTTGTACCTCGGCTTAAAAATACCATAAAAGGTACAAAAAGGTACAAATCACCCAGATATTATCGCAAAATATCAATAAATCAAAAACCCCATCAGGACGATCCTGACGGGGTTTTACTTACGTTTGTTTATATATATTTATGGTTACTTACGACATATTACTTGCCGATACAGAAAGTAATCAAATTACCTAACAAGCTATTTATCAATATTTTAGATTACAAAAATTTTGTCCAAGTAACAAATAGGTAACAAAAATTGACTTTTAATAACATTCGCCATAATTTCCCCGGTTATTTCCCCCTACTACTCCTGGGCATTTGCGGGACAAACTGTAATTACTGATTTCTATTTAGTACACTTACCACTAATTTTTTCACTGTTTCCATCTCTTCCGGCTTACTGGCCGCGGCAAATAAAGCGAGACTGGCAAGAGCTTCGTTACTAATTATTGGCTCCCCAGACCTGGACTCTAAGAGGGAATTTCTTTCTAAAAATAACAAGAAACATGCAGCGGCAATCCGCTTATTGCCATCCACAAAACCATGATTCTTTATAATGAGGTATAGCAAAGTCGCTGCCTTTTCCTCTATGGATGGGTAAAAATCATTATCACCAAAGCCTTTGCTGATTTGTATTACTGCACTTTGAAAACTTCCGTCCTTTTCCTTTCCAAACACATCAGAATCAAAATCGGCCTTCATGATTTCAACGATTTGCTCATAATCGGCTAGTTCCGGATAAATTGCTTGTCTGGTACTAATTCCTTTACGGTCTAATTCTTCATGATCGTAATCGTCCAGTAATTCCAGTCCCTTTGCAAATTGGCTCAGCCATGCAAAATCGGTATCATCGATTTTACGTTCTATTGCTCTGCCTAAAATCCGGATACCGTCTTTTAGTGTTTGCACTTGCTGCTGTTTCTGAGCGAGACGTTGTTCGTTGATCGCATACCCTTGGATTAAGTAATCCTTCAAGCGCTGGGTTGCCCATTGACGGAATTTTGTCCCCTGCGTGGACTTTACCCGGTACCCTACAGAAATTATTACATCCAGGTTATAGTATTTGACCGGTCTGTCTGAGAAAGCAATGTGCAAAATTTGCACATTGCTTTTTTCATCTAGTTCGTTTTCCTTGAAGACATTGCTAATATGTTTTGTTATAACGCTACGCTCACGTGAAAATAGCTTACCAATTTGCTCTTGCGATAGCCACACCGTTTCCTCTTCAAACTTTACTTCGATCAAAGTACGTCCGTCGGCACTTTGGTATATTTCGATTTGATTTTCCATAATAATCATAAATATACATATCTCGGATTAACTATTTTCTGTAAAGACTATCCTATTGGCACAAATCCACGCAAGGTTCAACTGCTAGGTCCAATTATCATCCAGTACAAACGTAAAATTCACTTTCGCACTGTATGCATCTACGGCAATTACTATACTTGATTCAATTTTAGTGTATATATTTGCTCAATCAACATATTCTGGCATATTTCCTAATAAATCACGGGTAGATCTCATATTCGATCAAGAAAATTTAAGTTTAACGAAATCCTATCTATCCATTATCCCTATTAATGTAGACTTACCATTCTATGACCATGAATCCTCTACTACCGCATCAAAAATATTATCCTCTTCAGGAACTAATCAAAGAACGAAAATCAGATGGAGGCGACTTCACGCTTACAATTTTATTTATAGATGAACATCTTAAGAAATATGGCAAAACCGGAATACCAAATTCCGCATACAGATATTCGTCCATATTTTGGAGTAATGACCTAAGAAGTCCAACTCACGTTTGGAAACCTGCGTGGCTGACCAATGGCTGCTATGTTACCAGCATTGATAATGTCTCAGAAGAAAAAAGAACCGGTTCAATAAAATTCTCCTTCAAACGGTAGAAACATTTTTGTTGTCCTACATACTAAGCGCCTCAATACCAACGCAAAATTAAACCTTCATAATGAGCATTCTTTTACGCAGTGACATAATACTCCAGACAGAAAATTTCCTTGCAAAGTCAAATCCCAATGACCGATATTCTTCATTTGACTATTGCTACAACCATTTTAAAACCTTCGATAAGTCAAATGTTGATATTGAGAAGAGCTGCCTAGTGCTTGGTTTTTATTTAGCTAGCTGGGGAATGTTTAGGGGCTCCAGTTTTTTAATTCAGAAAAGTGTTAAGCACTTTCAACCGTTAATTTTATACATAGCCTCCTTAGAAAAGGATATCTGGAAAATTGATGTCGACAATTACTCAGACAAGAACATGGCTAACATTATGGAAGTTTATTCCAAAATCAAAGAGCTTGTCATCACGGATAATAACACTGATTTAACCCTTATCACGAAGATTCTCTTAGGAGTCTTTGGGTTTGTTCCAGCTTTTGACCAATATTTTGGAGATACGTTTAGACAAATTTTTACACATGAAAACTGTGGATTCCGAAGAGTAAATGTTAAATCGCTTACGTGTATCAAGCAGTTTTATGAGGCCAACAAAATTGTTATTGATAATATTGCCAGTAGAACATTCACAACTGACTTTCTTACTGGAGAAAAAACAGTGGTCAATTATCCAAAAGCGAAAATCATTGACATGTATGGATTTAATCTCAGAACCTCCAAAACTCCATTGGTTAATACATCTTTGTAATCTAATTATAATCCAACAATTTTACAGGAGGCCAAATAATTCTTAACTTCAATCGTTGGTGATTGAAGCATATCTATCATTGGATCTGTTATTAAAAGTGTCCCGCGTTTGGCGCGACTTGTTGAAACGTTAAATCGATTTTCCTGAAAAGCAAAAGCAACACCATCAAACGGAATAAGAATGATGGAAACGTCACAAGTTAAACCTTGTATCCTATCGATAGTCTCGATTATTAATTCCTCCACGCCAATCCCAGTGTGCATAAAATGATCATAAATTGCGTAGCTGGTCATTTTAAATGGGGTGAGAATTGCAATAGTAAAACCAGGATTTTGTGTCTTAACATCTTTAACGACCTCTGTAATTACTTTGATAGCGGTAATTGGTCGCTTACCTTCATGAGCTATACTTATTTTAAGTAAACTTGTTCCACCCTTCTCACAAAATAAATGCGTGAAATTGGAAGCAAAAGATATTTTTTCTTCTAATGGTGAAACAGATACTAATGAATGACTGTAAAACTCTCCTGTTTGCTTGGCAGCTTGATTGCTTAATCGATAAGTATAACGCATTCTATGTGACAGAGGAGAATAATTATTACTTACGGTTTTTAAACCTTCAATGATTCCATTAATATTTTGGTCAATTCTAGAAGCGTTGTTTTCATCGACTATGATCGGAGTTAATTGTTTGATATCGCCAACAATAATCACTTTTTTTCCCAGCCTCGTAAATCCCGCTATCGTAGCGAGAAATGCCTGAGACGCTTCTTCAATGATGATTATATCATAAATCTGTGTTAAGGATCGGATGCTTGCTAAAAGATCGGATAGTTTATAGTAAGAGGATAAAATTAATCCTCCAACAACGGGCATACCAGGATTTTCACAACACTGTAATCCCTGAAGATTCTTTTGTTCATCCCCAGAAAGATTAGTTTTAAAAATTCTATGCTGTCCTAGAAACGACCCTAATCCAGGTTTTTCAGCAACCTCGATTAAAGCCTTGTTGGTTAGCGCCGTTACACAAACCTTTTTATCAAGAGCTAGAAAATGTTTACAAATACCCGCTATTAGATGCGTTTTGCCAGTTCCTGGCGGTCCCTGTATTATTGTTAAATTATTCTCATCGACATGTGTTAAAGCTTCGGATAAGACAATATCCGGCTGACCCATTAACTTGGGATTCCAATTCTTTGGATTGTATCTAACAGATAAATTTAGAAAATTATCCTCTGGATTTTGATTGACATAATTTCGCAAATTGATTAAATATTTTATAGGCGGATCTTCCTCGCCAAGAACTATCAGTGGGTGATTCTTTTCCTCAAGGTCTAACCGGATATGATTAAAAAACTCAGGTTCTATACCTTGGAAACCAATGTACCTCCATTCCTCATCCGGTTCACTTTTCATGTAGAAAACAGGAAGAGAGAAAGTCGATATTTCGGTATGACTTCTTCTAAATTCCTCGTAGTTAAAATTCCAGGAACTCGTAACACCAGCAGAACTTTTGACGTAACACATCGAAAAAGGACTTTTTAAGCGAGGTAAATCTCCCTTGCGAAACCTTATGATTAAAGATCCTCTGGAAGTATCGTAACCCCATATCTTGCCGATATACAATCGATCGTTCTTTCTTAAATCCAAAACCATCGATTTCAAATATCTTAGACGGTCTTTTTCTATCTTTTCGATTTGCCAATCAAAGAACTTGGTATGCTGACTTATTGAAATACCACTCATATTTCGTCGTCAATTACGCCGCCGGTTCGGACAGCTAATGAATCTGATCCAAATGTTTCAAAAATGGACTTATATTGACCTGCATCCATTCTGTAAATTAACTGCATTTTTTTAACGTCATTGTCCGATTTGAGTATACTCTCCAAATTTGGATAATTTTGATCAGCCTCTCTCCTAATTACCCAAAATATGGAATTGGCTTCGTCAAGGTCTTCAGTATTCTCACAAATCTTACAGTCAGTGAAAATAGAACCAGTCAAAATATATAGTTTAATTTCACTTTTTCGAAGTTGTAACCATGCATATGCTCCCAAAAATAGAAGGCCTGATCTGGCACTTCTGCACATAACTGTAAATCTTCGACCATCTGAACCAATGATTGGACCCAGTGTTTTTGATGACAAATTCTCTTTAAAGGATAGCCTGGCCTGAGAAACGTCGCACCCTGAATTCTCAAAGTAGAATAAGGCCTTAACATGCGCAGCTAAATTTTCATCAAACATTTGGTCGTCAGAAAGACTACCATCCAATAAACTTTTAAGCTCCTGAATTTCATCTTCCGACATTATACTAGTCTTTACAGGTGGGCTTAGCGGTGAAACCGGTGAGATCCCAGCAATTGAAGGATCTGGATCCGTTAGTTTAGGTGGTGTAGAAGTTAGAAGAGATCGCAGTTCACTAATATGAATTTGTATTTCCTGAAATACTTCAAAATCCACTATTGAACTAATAGATAAATTAGTCAAATCCAAATACTGGAGTATTTCGTGTTCTTTAAGTTCTAAAAGCAACTGTACTTCACGCTCCAATCCTTCACATTTTAGAATGGCAGCTAGTTGATGAGAAATGCTGTATCTTTCAAGAGGGTGATACCACTTATATGTTAAGTAAAAACCGTCTTTCGAATGATAGTACTTGACAGATGTTCCTTGTATTTGGCTCCCTTTATGATTCAATACAAGCATTATTTCCTGGCAAGAAAAAAGTTTAAAGGAGCTAAGTTTTTCAACGAGACTTTTCAAGTAAACTTCTTCGCTTTTGATTTTCATCTTCGACCTTAATATCAGGCAAAGAGCGGGTAAGCACTCAAATACTTTGATAGTTAACTTAATATCCTCTATCGAATCTATGGGAGTAAAATCACATTTGTCAACTATTTGCAATCCAAATAAGGCGAATAAATGCTCTGTTTTATGGTTGATTTCTACATTGCTTGGTATAAAGAATGAATGAATTTTATCCGCATTTTCATCAAACCCAGGTATTCTTAACCAAACTATGGCAGAACGATTACGAGGAATTTTGTCGGTGCAAAGAAACTTACTAGATACTGCCCACGTTTTTATAAGCTTTTCCTCCTCTGCTCCAAAATCTTACACAATGTCGATTAATTCATTATAGATTAATCCAATACGCTCAATATTATCATATTTCACCTCGTTATTCTTATTTGTATCATGACAAATTGAAGTCAACAGCTCGAGATATTCAGTAAGAGAGAGCTTTGACTTAAGGCCAATCAATTGTACCCATTCCTTTGAAAGCTCTTTTTCAATTTGAACAATCGGCAGATATTTCCCTCCTAAACTTTTTATTCTTTCCGAATTAGTATAAACTTCGTCGGCAAGGCGACAATTCCCCTGATTTGTCGGAATACATGCAACATTTTTTAACTGCCAAAAAATATAGGAGGGAATATAGGTTCTATTATTTGGGTAGTAGCCCCAACCCATTGAATCAAGAGAACTAATTTTAACTGAGTTTAACTTATAAACAAACTGCTTACGATCAGCACCATAATTCTGAGTTACAGCTTGACTTCCAACAATTGATACAGAGTATATATTTACAATTCTATTCCAAAAAATCTCCGAATATGAGAAATGCGTTATTTTAGTAAAAAATGTAAAATAATTTATAAACACTGGTATTGCCGTACCATATGGATTTGTTTTATTAATTAAATGTGGATAGGTATGACCAGTTTTAGCAAAAACCAAAGCATCATTTAGATATTTGGTATTAATATCAAGTGTTGATAGATGATAGTTCTCAATAAGTCTAATATCATCACCAACATTAATCAAACTCAAAAAAGATTTCCACTCATTGGCATTGTAATTTCCAATATATATTTCTGATAAAACATTCAGACCGCTCAAATATTCAGAAAAATTTATGGTAGGATTATAATCCTTATGAAGAAATGAATCTTTGGCCTTACAAAATTTATTATTTGTCTTTAATGGCAAATCTTGTAATTGATCATAGTGATTTTTTAAAAGCTTTTTGGCTAGGTGCATCTTAAGAATAAATTCGGTCACTTCAATAAAATTTTCTTCATTGATTGCAGTGTCAAATTTTCCAATAATTTCTTTCTCAAGATAAGCAATCTCTGAAGGCTCTTTTACATCAAATGACTTCAACCAAGCTAATACATCCGGATTACGAGAAATTAGCTCAAACACCTTTGAGTGAATAAGAGTCATTTCCGCTCCAAAGTCAGTTTTATATACTTTCAGCGGAAAACAGACAAGTGGTATCTTCTCGAGAGAGTCATTATCAGAAAAAATGTATGTATTATTTCTAATAATATAGTTCCATTCTCCATTAACGCTACCACGATCAAGTTCTTTCAGGAACATTAACAAATTGAAATTTTGTTCGATTTGATGAGTGCTTAGAAAGAAATCCGACTGAAAGAATAATTTAAGGTCTTCATCCGAGAAGGTTTTTGCACCAAAATTTATAAGTTTGTCAAAATCAGTAAATGGTGGTAGAATATTGTCGTTTACAACAAAATCGCCAGCAGAGTTTGCGTTTACAAATGCAGATATCGAATCCAGATTTGTAACCTCGTGTCCGATTAAATTTACTTTATCAATGACAATTTCGGAAAGCAGAGCAAGGTCTCCATTTCTATTGGGTATGAACTTGATTTTATCAAATCCGACTTGCAAACCATCATTAAACCATTCCATTAACTTATTTCCATTTGGAAAGTAAGCTGGTACTAGACCTTTAACAAAGTCACATTTTAGTTCCTCAATTGATGTGAAATCAGCACAACATTTTATTAGTTCGTATCCAATAACCTTAAATAACCATTGATTCCAAATCCTGTCTTTATGAAGTTTTTCCCGACCGGCATCAACTAAAAAATTGGCATTTACTAAAAACGGAAATTCAAATTCTTTTACGGTTGTAGGAAGATAGGTAAATATACAACTATCCACTTTTTTAAGAACCTGGATCGAACTGAGATCATTTCCAAGCAAAAACGCAAAAGACAGTTCCGCCCGATCCATTTCCTGAAGCTTTTTAGGCGACTTGCTGTCGTCTCTAAGTCCCTGCCTTATATTCGACGGAATTGGGTGGTTCATCGTTTTCAAATACCAGCTTGAAATAACATTCTCGTTTTTCAAGAGTGAAAACATCTTGTCTTTTTGAGCGTGAGACTCCTTTTTAATAATAATACTACTTGATTGATGCCTAAAAGTTACTTTATGTATTTTTCTTAGGAAAAGTAAAAATCTGGCATCGTCAAATAATTCATTGATATCTTTGGTAAGTTCAGTTTCATTTTCAACTTTTATCGCCGTTTTTACGGTAAAATTCTCGTTATTCAGAATTTCATCGACTTCAAAATGGTTTGATGATTCAGATAAAATGGGAATTAACTGCCAAGGTGATTTAAATTTACTTGAATTTGCGCGCTCCCACACAGATTGATTACCCCATCTTTTATTCCAACCATTTGCCTGCATGTAGGTTTTGTCAAATCGAAATAACAAGTCTTTGGATTTAACAAAAACCAGGCCGTCCCTTTGACCAAAAACAGATTTAAATCCTATACCTTTATATCCTGTCTTAGTCTCATCATCTCTTTTGGTTCCCCTCCCAATACCACATAAACCGCGGAGATCCTTTTCATCAAATGGCTTGCCATTATGAGACAATATGACAAAACCAGCTTTTGTTTCTATTACCAATTCAGAACCGAATTTGGTAGCAGCATCATCTGCATTCTGGATAAGCTCGTAAATGAACCTTTTATTTTCCGAGTATATGTCAATAGCTAAGGCTTCAACAGCCTCAGCGATATCAATGACGTTATTGGGGTAGTTTTGATCAAGTTTTTCCTTATAGATTTCTTGAATTACCTCCGATAAGTCTCTGGCAACTTGGGGTGGAATAGAAGTCTGAACACTAGCCTTATTACCAATTAGACTAAGACTGTCCGTAAGAATAGTTAGTAAATAGGGATGAAATTTTAGTCTCCTTTGCAAAGCGGCAAACTGAACCTTGAATCTGTAACGTTCGCCAACAACCATTTCTTCCTGCACATTTTCAGGTACCATAACGCTAAGCGGATACTTATCTTCCGGATACTTCAAGCGCCTCCCACCTATGCTTGTACAATTTGACAAAAATCCTGCGGAACCAGTTTTAGACAAGGAGTATGTACCAATCAACTCATTATTATCTATGTCAAGATTCCATAGAGTCCTTAAAATTTCTTTGTACTCAAGATCTGATTGCGGTAGAGTCTTTAACATTACAATGGATATATAGCTTACGACAAACAAATTGAACCATATCACTCTCCCAAAACCGCCTTTTGAAGCAACATCTGGCTATTAGCAAAAAACGGAATGTCAGTTTCTCCTAAAATACTTTGAGGTAAAGTTGTCATTTCACTTAAATTTGCAATTGGTACAAGAACTGTCTTTGCTCCATTTTCTGAAAGCAGTGTAATCTTTTCTGCAAAATTCATCGCTCGCTCCATAGCTCCTCCAATTGAAATGTTCCCCAGAACAGCAAGGCCAGGCTTTAAATTCTTCTTATAAATCGCAGAAATAATACCAACGTATACTGCGCTACCGATGCCTCCACTAATGAACGCACCCATGAGGTTACTTACTTGAATATTTAAATCATAACCTGAAAGCGAATGCTGTTCATTTAAAATACTCTTTTCGTTGGCTCTTAAATAGTTATAGGTATTCTTTATATTTTCTTTGACTCCTTGATTACTGGTTCCAGTCACATTTACCTTACCACTTCCTCGGAGAGCAACTACTTCTATTTTAACCAAGGAATTATTTTCACCATCACTTGTTGCGGTATAGCATACACCAGGAGGAAGGGGATTACTTTCTATTAGAGAAGAACCTCTCTCCTCTGGTAAACCAACAAATATCTCTTCCTGAGTCTCCTTGTCAAGATATGAGAAGTTTGTATCCCAAAACTCCATACCGCCTATCCGTTTCAACTGTTCCTTAACCCTCCTTCTCATTTCCATTGCGGTAATCAGGTACTCCCTGATGTCTTCCTTAGTATAGTTTCCATCAGGATGAAGTAGTTTGATGAATCCGGAAACGATCCGACGAACCGATTTCGAATCCCTTTGTTTAAGGTGAGCGCCGAGTGTAAAATATTTGTCTATTGCATCGTAGAAGGTGATCTTACGTTGTGATTTCAAGATTTCTGAAAAGAAATCCGTACTAAATCCAAAATGATTTGTGAAATTCTTAGGGCTAAATTTGGTTATCTCCCACCCAGGTAAGAATAAGTTAATCCGGTCCAAAAACGCTGTATCATAATTTACTTCATCCGACAATGGACTGAACAAATGAGAAGTTTGCAAAACTGTTTCAACCGGTTGGTTGATGTTTCCATTCAAAATAATAGAAGCTGAGCCCGAAATCTCTCCTCCTTTTGCTCTTGAGAATGAACCCGACTCCATATAATCCTTCATCAGCGGAATGGCGTCTCTGTCTTTGAAAAGTTTGTCGGTACTCTCGTCAAAACAAATCGCATCCCACATACCAACGGCACCTACCCTGCCAGACGTATTATTCACAAATAGTTGAGCAACGGATCCTTGTCCACCTGAAATCAATATTGCATACGGTGTTATTTCTTTATAGATATATGACTTACCGGAAGAACGAGGCCCCAACTCCACCATATTGAAATTGGCTTCAACCAATGGAATAAGGCGACATAATAGCAAATTTAATTTTCTCTCTTCAAGCCCTTCACTGTAAGGCTCATAGCCTGCACTTCTTAACAGTAAGGTCTTCCATTCGGCAGTTGTGAAATCTTTTCTTTTCTCAGAAATTTTAGAATTATCAAAACTTGATAATTGTATAGGTCTGATATCCCTTACTACGAACGGGTAAACTGTATTACCAACTGTAATCATAGGATCGTATTCCATTTCAATTATTGCCCAGATTCCTCCTAGCAATAACTTTTCATGGGTTCGTACCAACTCATCACTGATATTGGCTTTTTTTATATTGCTGTTGCTAACATTAGCCCAGTAACGGTCTCTTTGAGGATCCAGATCGACTGAGATTTTGTCGATAATTCTGTACTTGCCTTTTTCACGTAGCTTTGACTGAATTAAGGAACTTTCTTCTGGATTGATGTAATGATCACGGAGAATTTTCTTTACATTCTCCATTCCCTCTTTTAACTTATCTTCATCTTCTGTACTGCAGGTGTTAGCTAACAGATATTCCAATACAAAAGCAGGCACATTTGCGCCACCCTTTATAATACCAACAAGATCTTTTTTTACTACGAAACCCCTGAAGTGATCTAATGCTTTTTTATCTAACTCGTCTAAAACTATCATGTGATTTCGTATTAAAATAATCCGCCTAAATCCCGAAGGTTAGATTTATTAATGGTTATGCTATCCAATTGTTCCTGGGTCACTGCATCCAGTAACACCGCCTGTATCTGAGCATTATTTCCAAAGGAAAGCTCGATCTTCTCTATGTCCCCGGTTTTCATAGTAATAGCATCACTGCTTTTAAATTCAGCATTACCGGCATAAAGTTTTATAATCACTTTCCTTTGTGCTCCAAAAAGATCTGATATTGACTTGGTTGCTTGTAATTTTACTACGAAATGTTCGCTTGGCACATCACTCAGCTCTGACTTATTTGCAATAAAAACTTCCAGCTTGGATGTTCCGGTTTTTGCTTTTGTAAATCTGAATTTTGGAATGATGATTTCTTGCGGAGTAAAGCCGCCATGTGAAAAGCCGTAAACACCTTTAGATTTAAATGGCCGGTGGTTTTTTGCAGCATATAAATATTTGTATTCGCCGTACGCTTTTTCGAATGACAGTAGATCGTCATTATTTTGCCGATCGACTGTACGTATGAAACGCTCATGTACATCTTTTTTGCCAGTTACGTTTGAGTCGATTTTATCTGCTTCATCCAGTAACCCTGTTAATACAAAACCGTGATCTGTAACGAGGTACACTTCCTCAAAACCCATATTTAGCAAGAGCGTTATTTTATTAATTAAAACCTCCTCAAATTCTGAGAATAGTTTCAAAGAACCATGCTGTAACTTTTCTCCTGCTGAATCAATGTCCTTATAAGTCAGGACTAAAATGTCGGCTTCTGTGCCATAGTTTAATTTTTCCAACGGCATATACGAGATATTTTTACCTGTATTCTTCGTTAACTGCAACTCCCGTTCTTTATGGATAGGAATTACTTTGTTATCGCCTACATACAAAGCACTCATATTATGTTCAGTTTCAGAAGGCATATCTGCCAACATTACCTCTCTTTCCACTTTAAAATGCTTTTGTAGTTCGGAGGCCACAAAGTCTGCTATTTCATAACGTACACCATCACCCACTATAACTGCTATTTTTGATTTTGCAGCGCCTATTAATTTTGGTAAATATCCTTGCTGATCTGACTTGTAAGCCGAATTAAAACCAAACCAGGTATCAAGAACAATATGGTTCATATTTTCATAATGTTCTTGCATTGGCCTCATTAAAGCTTCGTCGTTAAGGAATTCAACATATAAGCTCCGAATCGCTCTGTCAACTTTTGAAAATGAGCCCGTGTAATATTCAATAAAGGAGTTTAGACCTGTGCAGCCAGATAAAGACTTGGTATCCGCAGAAAACAAGGTCCAAACGTCTTTCCACCACTTGGGGGCAAACAGTTGTGTCTTAGTGGGAGATATTCTCTTATTTAATTTTAGGAGTATTTCGCTCACGAAAGACTTATCTCTTACATTTTCCGTGATCTGTCTTAATGCAATTAAATCCAGTTTCTCAAAGCAATGATCGGGATGAGCATTCCATGGATTTGTGCTGCCGTTTAGTTTATACGATCCGATGTAATTTTCTAAGGAAGACCTATAAGTCGCGCTATCAGCCCATTTATAGTACAAACTCAGCAGCGTTTCGCTTATTTCATTGTTAGCCAGACCATCCAGCATTCTTTTAACTACTTCGTCGGCCAAGGTTGTGGCTGGCTTACTTATATATTGCTGACCTAATAACTCATGTACCTTTTCTTCAAATAGCCTTTTTATATCTGTATCCTTGTTAGCGAGATATTCTTCCGGATTATGGACAAAAGGAAGTAGTTCATCATCAAGGTTAATAAGCTCCTCTAATTTTTGCACAATTTTCCTCCACCAGGCAAGATCTTTTTCCTGACCTAACTTGGCCACAGTTAGCAGCATCGGATTATCCAATTCTACCTGCAAGCCAGTGCTTACAAATATTTTCTTTTTTAGCCACTCCTGCGGATGGCTGAGATCAAGCAATCCGTGAGTGAAACAATAATCAAATAAAAAACTAAGGTTGCTCTGTGGCCGGGTTATATAAAATATGAGTGGTTTATCTTTTAAAGTTGTTTCCGCCTCATATCGCAACATGAGCTCTTCTTTTTCACGTTTCCAAGTCTCTTTAATACCAGGATCTGTTTGAAGCACTTCAATGTGATTTTTTCGCAAAATGGGCAGCACAAAACTGCACTGTCCGGTAGGATCCAGTAAAACAATCCGATTACGGTGTTGAATTAACTTACTTATATCGTCTAAAAGCCATTGTTCTGTCATTACCAGTCAGCATTTAAGTATTTCTGTAACTGAGAATTCTTGCCCGATGCTTTTAGCACTTCTGCCCTTAGCATTCCTTTTGCCTGCAATGGCGCAATGTTCTTACCCACACCGTCATCTAGTTTCGGATCATACCCTTCGGCAATGAGTTCATCTATCTTCTTTGCGAATGATTCTATTTCTTGCAACTGCAATCTAATAGTTTCCTTTTCGGTTTGCGCCTGTCCCGTGTTATTATCCGCAATTTGCTGTAAACGATATTGTAGACTTTCGATGCGGTTACTTAAATAGTTGCTTTTTAACTTATAAAGGCTATCTCTATTCCACTTATAAATAATAGTATATGCCTCAAAACCTTGATGTACTCCACTACTGAGATGCCAGATAAAAGGGGTTTTAGGCAAATACATAAACAAATTCAAATGATCACCTAAATTTTTGAAGAAATGATTTTCAATGTATTCATTGATTGGGCGACCAACTAAAGCATCCAATTGCATAATTTGAGCCGAGGTAAAGCCTTGGCTGTAACAATATTCTTCAAACCGATCCATTAGACGTGGCTCGCCAGGCAATCTAACTAAAGGTATTATGCCATCTTCATCTGCCATAAGAATTGCACGAAAGGCATCTGCCAAAAATTCCATGGTTATTTCAGTCGCCCAAGCCTGTGGTAATATTCTGCTCTCCTTAAACCAATACCATACATTTATTGGATTAACCTGGTGCCGAGTGCAAAATTCCTCTAAGTTGTTATTACTTTGGTACAAGGAAACCAACCCATCTTTAATCGTTTTAACTTGTGAGTTATCAAATTCTATATGAATGAGCGCTTCTAAGTATTGAACTGTTGTCTCCAATTCGGGTTTTTGCTCAGACAAATATGAAGTTCTGGCTATTTCTAATATGGGAAGTCCGCCCACAGACTTACCCATCTTTGTTTCAACTAGTTGCTTATCATCCTCACTTAATTCATATACATTAAAAATAAGTTCATTGATGACAGATTCATTCAAGAGTACCTGAACTATTTCCGCATTCTCAAAATTAAGATATACCAATAATCGATCTTTTAATGAAGCAACCGAATTAGTAGATAATGGATTTATTATAAAATTGTTTTCAATTAACCTAAAGGAAGCTAGGTTCTTTTTAATTTCTATATTTTTTCTGGCTAAGTCAGAAATTTTATCTTCCAAACTTTGAGTTGGCTTTACAAAAGGAATTCTTTTTAAATCTCCAACTTGGGTATTGACAGTAGGATTAAGACAATCCGCAATATAGAAGGATAAATGTGAATTTAATAAAGCGAGGGAATAGTTTACATTTGAATATTCCCCCATAAATATACAAGAGCCTCCCACATCAAATAATTGATTTTTAGGCATATACCTGAATGAAATACCTTTTTGACCAGATGCTGAATATGTAACTCCTTCTTGAAAGTAGAAAATCCTACTTGGTAAATGATTGCCATTATTCAACAAAAAGTTATAGCCTGATGAACTAAAATCTATCACACACCAAAAATTACCATACCATTTATTGAACGGCCCACCCTTTGAATAAAATTTCCATTTCTTTTCATCGTTAGTTTCAAATGAAATATCACCTACATTTATCTCCCACCAGAACCTAATACATCTGTCGTTATCACCAGTAGCTATTCCTTGTCTAGCGTTTAGAACATCATTAAGCGATTTCTCTTTAAACTTTTCTCTAAACCCATCAGAGAGCCAATAAATAAAAGGCCAACCTTCGATATTTTTTAACTTGGACTGCTCTATCGTAAAATTATGTTGATTAGAAGCTCCTAACCAATTATCATCTAATGCTTTTAAGCAATATTCCTTTTTATTCTTTTCATTAGACGTTCTTGTATATTGGTCTAATGAGATGAACAAAGATGTTTTTTTATTTTCTATTTTTTCAAATACATAAAATACTGGATCAACCAATACCGCACCAAAAAGATTACTATTTCCATACTCGACAAAAATGTTAATATGCAGTTTTTCAATAATAAACTTTCTTACATCTGCGAAAGTCTTGATATACATGAAGGTAAGTGGATGAACCAAAGCCATTTTTCCATTATCATCAAGTAACTCATAGCACCTCTTTATAAAAGTGGCATATAAATTTGAGTTGAACTTATATGGCTTCCTATAATTTGAATCAATAAAGCTTTTTAATTCTAAGCCAAAATCTGAACTATCTGTATAAGGCGGATTAGCCACCGCTACATCATATTTTTGTGTAAGCAGTTGCAAAAAAGTAATTGCATCCTGTGTTTTGGTATTAAGGAAGCTTTGACCCTGACGAGCCGTATTTTGAGCTACAGCTTTTTGGAGATTTTCAAAAAACTCCTTACGGAACTTCTCAAAGTCATCTAAATTTTCTTGTCCAAACAAAGTAATTTGAGTAGTTCTATCGTTGGCCTTATTTCCAAACCATTTTAAACTCATTTTCTCTTCCAATCTAATCAATGCTCCAAATTTGTAAGCATTCTGAAGATCGTCCCATAAGTCAGCTATGATTTTTCTCTCTCGCTCACCTAGCTCTAAATTCTCCTCGAATATAGATTTTACCTCCTCAAAGTTTGGTAGAAAGAAATCAGAACTGACAATATTAAAATGTTCTATTTTCACAGAGCGCTTTTTACGCTTTGCTTTAATGTATAGGCCTAATTGTGCTAATTGAATTGCACGGTCATCCAAATCTACTCCATGCAGATTATGAGCAATTATAAGCTCTGCAATCTTACGGTCATCATAATCTGCTCCATAATTGTCAATTTGGTCTGTATATAAATCATAAAACAAATCAAAGGCATACAAAAGAAAGTTTCCGCTGCCTGTTGCGGGGTCAATTATTTTGATATCCGTTAGTGGCTTGGTATCTCTTGTCCTTATATTAGGGACATTTGCAATTTTGTATCGATTCTTAATGTCGCTATCCGGGTACATTTCCAAATACAATTTCCCAAGGCTATTATCTACCAAAAATTTCACTACCCAACTCGGTGTATAATATTGGCTTTGAATAGATACTTTATTGTATTCAGTTTTCAGCCCGCTATCGTCGTGTAACTCTTTTTTAAAGATATTATAACTTTCATATAACCAACCCAAAACATCATCACTTTGCCAAATCTCATCTTCTATCTGAGAATCTGTTTCCACCTTATTAAAGGCATTAATGATATTGTTTAGCTCAATGGCTGTGGGCATTAAATGGTAAGGATGTGCAAGGCTAAACAGCGGAATATCGGTAGATAAGGCATTTAATTCATGCTCAATGAAATGGACCAACCCTTCCATTTCTTCATTCCTGGAATCAGGATTTTGCTCTAACCAATGTTTATGAGCGAAAGACCGATCCCCATGTTGACTCCTTCTGGTAACTATTTCGGGATGAAGTGTATGCGCTTCCATCACTTTAATAGCTGCAAGTCTGTTGAACAACGTAAAAGTGAATTCTTCTACCAACTTTTCATAAGCCTCAGCAACCGATCCTGTTTCAGCAATTAATACTTCCCTGATAATTTCTATTTTCTTCCTATCCGAGTGATATTCATTTGGAATAGAATTTAGATCGGAAAGCTTATCCTCGTCAATACCCATTCTTCCCAACCTGTTACGGAAGGCAGAATCAATTAATTTTCTAATATGTTCAGTATGATCGGAGAGTTTCATTTAGTACTATTTAATTAATTTCAATTTCATCATTTGCATCAGCTCCGGCTATTTTTTGTAATTCATGCTGTAGCCATGTTTTATATTCACCTACTTTAACCTTTCTTCCAGGTATTTTGGCAGAATAGGTTTTGCGGCTTATTGGTATAGTTGCAGGTTGACCGGGTATAGGTATTGGTATTGGCGGCGCTGTCCTTATCAGATTAGATTGGATAATCTCCAAATCCGTTTTATAGCTATTGAATAACTGGATAAAAGATAAAATTTCAGAATAAGTAAATCTTGTTTTTCTATCTTTTACATCGAAATCGATATCAACTATGCCGGAAGTCCTTAGCGCAGAATATTGTACAATACGTGTCGTCTTTAAAATCGCATCATCATTTAATCCAGTTGGCAAAAGTTTTATTTCTTTCGATAATGCCTCCGCATCTGTTTGTAACTGTGTGTATTTGGCAGCCATGTCAGTTACCACCACCTGCATTAAATTGAAGTAAGCATCTTTAATTTTCTGAGCAGTGTCTTGTAAAACTTTGAAGTTTTTCACTACCTCACTTTTGTATAGTTGATCAAATGAATTGACGAGAGCAGCTATGACCGTATTTGATTGTGCTCCTTTTGCCAGTTCATCAGCAACTGCGTCAGCAAACACTTTCCAGTTCCTTATCTTGTCGAGGTGATTCCGGGTAAACTTTTCAGCTTTCTCTACTTCCCTAATTGAGTTGCTGTATCCTTCACTGTCAACAATAAAGCTCTCTGCCTTATCAATGTAGTTAACTTCACTAACCGCTCCATTAAATGATTTTAAATGGAGTTGGCAAATTTCCAGATTGGCAAAAAGCGTATTAAAATCTTTATTTAATCGCTTCATGTCATCTACTTTCTCGACAAATCGTTTAGCAAGATCACGTACGGCATTCACTAGATCAAAGTCATTGGTATTCCAATCAATTTTTTTACCGATATGCGTTTCACATTCCAGATCTTGTAACGAGCCGACAATTTTATTTTTTTGCGTAGTAGAGAGTGATTTCGAAATGGCTTTAAATGCTGCCTTTCTAAATTCTCGGGCACTGCTAAATATAGTTGCTACTCCTTCATCTCTCCATGAAAATTTCTCAGAACCGTTATATTTAGCCATAATCTTTCCTCCACGCATCAAAGCGGCAACGGTACTAATTACGGTTCCATATGCAAATCCCGTGGGAGGTTGTTCAAAATCCTTCTCTAAGGTAGCACCATCAAAAAACGTGTTTCTTATCTTGAACAAGATTTGCTCAGCTGGCCTCAGAGTGTCGCCAATGAAGATGCCTTGTGTATCATAAAATTGAAAATCTGCTCCATAGCTAGTGAAGTAGGTATGTAATCTATTGTTATTTGTCTCCTTGATGATTCGTTCAGCAATAGAATCTGGTAATTGTGCTGACAACCTTTGACTGAAAACGTTTTGAATCACTTGGCGCTGAACACCATTCAAAACGCTTTGCCAGGCATTCTTATCCAATTGTATAGAATTATACAAATAAATGGAATTGCCCTGCATTAGTGAATGCTCTACAAGTTCCTTCAACCTATTTTCCTTACTGGATCTTTCTCCCTGAAATACTCTGACTATTATACCTTCGTCTGAATTAGGGTTTACATATTTGCCTTCCAGAAATTTGATTTTCTCTATTTCGTCAAGTAATCTATCAATTTCTTTGAAAGACGTATTATCCGGAGCTAACCAAATTGTGTCTTTATCATTTTGATATTGTACTTTGATTTGCTCAACATCACTACTACGGTCATCTCCAAAACTATAGAGACTTTTGACCTTTATTTTAAGCTGTTTCAGAGCGGGACTGGTCAGTTCATCGTCATTGTCCGAAGTAATGTAAAATTCATAGTTGGTATTATTATCGCTAACCTTGGCTAAGTTCTTGACTGTCTGTGAATTTTTAAAAGCAGCGATAACTTGTTGCTTCTTTTTGAAAACTTGTACAGGATACTGATTCATTTCATCCAGGAGCCTCTGTTCAAGGTCGGAGGTAATGCGATAAGTGCCGTTGGAAACCAGAAGAACTTTATGCTCAACCAATGTTTCCAATGCCGTAGCCACCAATCCTTGCACTGAATGATACTCTTCCGGAGTTTTGATGTATGATTTTACAATATTACTCAGCGATGTAGTTGCAATTTCCGCTTCTGTCAAGAAATGTATTGTTTCCAACAAGTGACGTCCCGACAAGTCGATATGCTCATTTTTGAATATTGTATCTGCATTGACATATCTATTCACCAGCAAAACAGGAGGTTGCGGTTGGGCTTCCTTGGCAATCTGCCAACCCGTGGCTACGTTGAAAACTTGCTCATTTTGAATCTCATGCTTTAAAATGTCATAAGTAGTAATGATCATTCCCCTGGCTGCAACTTTTGTCGAGGTGTATCCCTGCCTTCCAAAGAGAAAATTCTGTAAAAGGCCAAATTGATTTTGATAGAAGGGATAGTAGGTCACAAAAGAGTCGGCACTTTCCGTTTTTCCAGCTCCAGTGAGTCCACTATGATCGGCTATTTTACCGGAATTACTTTTGTAATGTTCCTTCAAACTGTCGATGGCACTATCCTTCTTCTTTAGTAACCGACTGCGAATAATTACATCCACCTCCGTAGCTTCAAGGTGAATCTTGGTTTTAAAACGATCCGTTACTTTGGTAAGCTGAGCTTTATTGATGTTAGAATTGTTAATAACGTCATCGAGCTTCTCTTGCGCAATTGCTATGGTCCATACTTTCCCACCTAAGGAAGACAGCGACTCACTAAGACCTTCCAAATCGAGCAGTGTAAATTTTTTCTGATTGATAGCCTCGCTTGCCTCGTCAAACAGGAATACTATTTTCTCGTCGCTTACTACTTTCAGATAAGCTTTCAGCTCGTCCTTTAACTTTGAAGCACTAAATTCCTTGATCTCCTCACGAATTGTGGTCATTATCTGAACATAGTCTGCTTCCGAATGACTTTGCCCAGTATAAATATCCTTAATGGTACCAATATAAATTGTACGATTATTCCTCGCGTCCTCCCAAAGTTTACCAAGCTTGTCCTGCACCAAATCGCATACATTACTATATCCAGCTTCGCACATCAGAGAATATAGTAGGAAGCCATGCTCATTCTCTGGCAATTCAAGGGATCTTAAAAAATTTCTGAACAATGCATAAGAAAGCCCCTTTTGAGTGTCTTGCTTGGCGATGTCCATGAACACTACTCTGGCATTGACACTGTTGAGTTTTGCGATCGAGTTTTTGATTAATGGTTCGTCATCAATTCCAGTAAATCGCTGCAATATTCTTTCTCGAGCCGGTGTTCCATTGACAACTACATTGCTTATCATGTAGCCCAACAATTTACCAAAATAAGATTTCCCAGAGCCATAAAACCCTGAGAGCCAAACCCCAGTTTCAATGATATTGGAAGTAAAAATTGACACAAAATCGGAGTATTCTTTTGCAAGACCATCCGTAACTATGTAGTTCTCAATTTCAGACTGTATTGCCGCTTCTGAAATATCTTCCAAGTCGATCACATTTTTTATGTCCTCGCTAAGATCAATTGTTAGTATATCTTTTATTAGCACTTTGTTTTTTTCTAATTATTGAATAATCATACAGCGATACTGCGATGCTGGAAACTTTCCAAGAAACATGAGCCTCTCAGGCTCAACGGTAGCCGGATACAAAATGATCAAAGGCAGAGCACCTCTCATCACTATTTCATTTTCCATAATATGAATGTTGTGGATACCGGTACCATAAAGGCTGCCCGTGTTTATCAGTACAGGTACAGTATTCGCCAAAAATGCTTGCTCAATGTTGTTTATTATTCTTTTGAACAGATCATCCGATACTTCACCAGGGGGGGCTTTAAAAATTTCATGAGTAGTTGACTGGAGCTGATCATAAAGTTCAGACAGTCCCAGCTCGTTCTGTTTTACAAACTCGATCAGGCATTGATTTAAGTCAATGATTGAATATCTGTTGTCATTTAAAAGTTCTTTTAATTGGATAATGTATTCCAGTTCGCGAATCGGTTCGCACACAATCAGGATGGAATTACCTCCATTGGCACCGTGTCTGATCTCAGAGCGCCTTTCAGATTCAACAAGCCGCATAGCTTCTTGAATTATATATATTGGACTACTTAATGGCATTATATATTGTTGAGTATGGAACGAGGGTTTGTATTTTCAGTTTGTCACCAGTATAAAGTAACTCATAATATTTAGAAAATTTCTTATGCATGAGCCTTTCTACAAAAATCGACGGCTCGCAAAAAGAGAATTTTATCCAGTCGCTGTCAAGTAAATTAGATCTCGACTCAATTGCCTTTAACCAGTAGACAAAAATCACAAACATTTTGTCATTCAGGTATGGATGCACAATCTCCTTATTAACAGAGCCTTGCATGAGATTGAATTTTTTGAGAAGAGTTAAATATTTGGATGCTGTTCTGTCTATTGTTGACTCAGACCATTTTTTCAAGTCCACTTCCCTTTCTCTTAGATCTTTAAGACAATCAAGAACTTCATCCTGCTTGATTGTTATCTTACCGCTGTAAAATGAAACAAAATAAACCTGGTCATTCAAATAGTTTAACAGCTCATTGTTGAATGAAGCATTCCAAAATAGTAAGAGAAGGGCGTCATTTGATAACCTCTCTTCTTCAAGGAAAGTGCGTACTAGTGTCTCCACCTCAGAGTTGGCAAATCTGATCAACGTTTCTGAGATAGCATTCTCAAATCTTGTTACGGATTTGTCCGTCTTGATAGCAGTGTAAGAATATAGGCCACCATCCGCTCTTACAGATGACATGTTTCTCTCCAGAAACACATTGACCAAATTCCAATCCGGCAACCCCCCTAAAACATTAATATTTGAATTTACTTTCACTTTTTATTTATCATAGTTCTTAATTCTCTATCTGCAATTTCAATCGCGATCAGCGCTAATTCCTCATTCTTCACGACCTCATAAACTTTGTCTGCTAGCCAAAGTGATAACAAATCATCATAGGAAGTCCTCAAAATCGAACTCAGAACAGCTATATGCTCTTTCTTAGCATGCCGTTCTCCGCGCTCTATCTTGCTAAGCATGGGTGTATCAATTTCCAAACAACTGGCTATCTGCCTTTGTTTTAAACCGTTATGCTCTCTTAATCGCCTTATTCGTTCGCCGAAATGATTCACGGTACATATTTTGACTTGCCAGATTTTGGCAAGTATATGAAAATAAAAGATATATTAGCAGATTGCTACTTAGATTTAAACGTTTAAACAGAAGTCGTGAACAAGTCGATTCAGTTGACGATTTTATAGACACACTGGGTGAGAAAGAAAATGAACTCGTTTCGCAGGCAACTTGAAAGCCCTTAATAAGACCAGCCAAGTAAGTTAATCTACTTACGAAGTATATTATCGCAAATTTCTCACATGAACGGAGAGTTAGCTAATTTTCCGAATTTCTTACGGGCGAATATCCAGTAAGTTCCGGTGAAAAGATTTTAGAGGATCGATACAAGAACAAATGGGAAAGAAGTTATTCTCCCATTTGTCTTCAAATTCTACGCTCAATCCGCTGAAATGCCGAATTGCCCGGCAAATACCTTTAACCTCACATCAATCTGGGTAATACAGCTTAATAAGGATAAGATAACTTCAATGTCCGGCGGTTCCTTTTGCAAGTCCAAGACGGACTTCTTCAAATCCTTAACATGCCGGATTATATTTGGTATCAGACTTTTGCTAAGAACTAATTCATTTACATTGTAATGCGCTTTTTGAACTGTTCTTCTCAACTCCGCAGCCATATCCGAAAATTCTTTACTTACCAGCACGTCGTATTCCGTGCGTTTCGCTATTAACAACATAGTACCAGTTATTTTAAGCAAGTTTGTCATCTCCGCCCTTATCTCTGGATCTACCGGCTTGGATAATGTTACGGCTTCTCTACTAAGAAGCTTTTCACGGAGGAAAACACCAAAATCAACTATATAACCTTCATGCTCTTTCCTCAGCTGCTCAACCTCCAATGGTGTCAACATAAGAGTCACGTTTTGCCTGCGTTCTTGCTCTGGCAATCGGGGCCTTCCGCCCTTTTTTCGATTTTTTTTTTGTTCCATAATTATTTAAAATGAGCCGTAGGGCGAATTGACTCCCAAAGGGCAAGCGGTTTTCCCGTGGACAGAAGACGAGCAGCAGGATTCTGACCATGGGAAAACATAGCTTGCTATTTAAGAAAAACCCTAAAAATTAGAATTGTCACGAAATCGGTCGATTCCGGTCGAAAAAGTTAGAAAAATATTGAATTGATCAGAAATTGATCGAAAAAGGCACAAATGGGAAGAAATTGTGCCTTCGTCTACTTCTTACCAAGTGGAATAAGAATTCGGCCTAAATTACCGTCCGCAATATATTCCTGTCCGATAAAGACGTCGCCAGATTTTTGATCTGCCTTCCCCATAACTAAGTATTGATGACCTTCATGTTCGATGACTTTACCGTTTTTCATCAACTTCGCATATGATGGTGCATTTCTGTAGTCCTCTATAAGTTGCTTGCGAACCTCGTATTCCCGCGTGGTCGTGCTATACCAAAAAACCATCGCTGATATAAGAGTGCCCATGGCTGCAAACGGTAATGATAACCCTATCCCGAATATTATCGCCTCGTTATTGTTCCGGAAATTGATCTGGTTGACTTTGCCCTTGATATTTTTTGCTGCTTCATCAATCTGAATAACCGATCTGTTTACCTCGCTTGTTAGAAACATAAATCTTTCAGAGATTTCCGTCATGACCATGGCAGACCAATCGTCCATTTCAATGCCATATTTTGCAGAGAACTGGCCTTTAAGCCTTGTCATTTGCTCTGTGCTAATTTCACTCATTGCTGAAATTTTCTTTAAGTTCCTTTTTTATTCTAATCCTTGCACCAGGGCCGTATTCGTTTATGGAGTATCCCCTTCGTATGCCATCCAGCACCTGTCCGCCAAGAAGGGTAGATGGATCAAAGTCCCCAAATCGTTTGTATGAGATTTGTAGCTGCTTGCAATTCTCAGCCAGCTCGGTAGATAGTGCTGGAAACTGGTTAAAACTGGTGATGTTCTCCCAGGCGACAACCTTGAACTCGTTTTTAAGAACAGTCACCATTTTTTGTAGATAGTTGACAGAAGCTTTGTAAGCTCCACCCCCTCCGATAACTATATTTAAAACAATTTCGAAACCAAGCTCCTCGCAGAATTCCCTAAATGGTATATCTCTCTGGATAAGTGCTGGAATCTGTTCTGATTCCGGCGCGCCGAAATCCATATAAATTTTTTCAAAGCTACTTTCTGACAAACTTTCCATGTATCCCAAAAACGTATCCCGTACCAACACATCGCGATTATCAAGAAGAGAGATAGTTTCCAATCTGTCGGCACCTAGGAATTTCAGTTGACGTGTAGACGTTTGCGTGGAGCTATCCACGTCAACAAAAAGTGAATGCTCATCCGGCACAGAAAGCGCTCGGAAGTAAGTATGGAAGCTCTTACCTACCCCTCCTTTGGATTGTAGGGTAAATTCAATAATACGACTCATTATTTTGAAAATTTAGATTTGATAATTTGATTTTGACTGGTGCTTAGCTCATCAGGGTCTGACCATTGTACGCCTGACCGGGAGTCAGATGCTTTCGCCTTTTCTTCGCGTTTCGAAGGCATAACCATTGGAGAGCGTATTTTCACAGCATTTTTCATCTTACCATGAAAATAGAACCGGCAGTATTTGATATCGCTCACTGTTACGAGACCCGGCGTTCCCAAATCTCCATTGATAGTCTCGGCAATAAATACGGATGATAACCCTGGCTCAAAATAGTCCTGGTATAAACTGTACAGAATCTTTCTGCGCTTACGGTCCTTCTTTTCAAAAAGACGGATTAAGATTTCGTTATCCATGACGCGTCGAAGTTTACGGTTTCCTAGAACCGCATTTGTTGAATACTAAACTTGGAGAATGATAATTCTTTGAAAACAGGTACTACTACACCCGCTACATTACTACACATCATTTTAGAAAGCTCTTTCTCAGCCAGTTGTGCAATAATCATTTACCACTTCACTTACTACACTTCAATCTTGGTCCTACTTCACATTCTTTCTGAGCCCATTTCGTAGTAACTCGTAGTAATAGCATAATAATTGTCTTACTTCACTCAACTTTAAGATTATCAATGCAATAAGCCTACTTGTAGTAGGTAGTAAGATCATTATGTAAAATATAATATCCCTTTACAGGAAACCTTTGCTCCTCGTGCCCTCTTTTCTGAGTTTGAGCGAACCCCAAAAATTTAAGTGCTTTACCGATCTCGACTGGGCTAATTTTCAGTTTTCCGTCTGTTCTGATTGCTAGGTTCTCACACAGATCAGTTGCGGTGTAAAACTGATCGAAACGGTCCTTTGTGGCCGGAGAATAGAATTTTTGTATCAGTTCGAACTCGATGGTTGTGGTCTTATACTTACTGTTTGCCAGCTCATTATCTAAAATTTCTTGCACTGTCATCTCGTACTTAAATCCCGCTGTATAGAGTTGATAAGCTTGCGACCAGACAACGTTGATATCAATGTCGGATTTGTACGCCCAATTAATCTCTCGAACTCCGAAACACAACCATCTGACGCTGCCAGTTTCATCGACCAAGAACTCAGCTTTGTTAGTAGAACCCCAGATAGATGCTCGTCTCGGTTCCATCTTTGGCCTTCGATCGTATGGGTGACGTACCTTAATATACGACTTGCTCATTAAGGTCTTTTGCGCATTGATCTCTGTCTTGGACAAAGTAGAAAGTTCATCTTGAATGACACCGAAATTCTGACACAATGCGATCAGACTGTCCTTGTCAACAGAAATGTTTTCGACCTGATAATCTCTGAGCACCTCAGGAATCAAAAATCTTGTCAGCGTCGTTTTTCCACTATTTTGGTCATCCTGGACAAATATCAGCGCCTGCTTGTTGAAGTAGTCATCGTTTAATGCACATACAACACAGCGAACCAACCATTTCGTAAACTGAACAATAAATCGTTGCGGATCATCGACACTGATGTACTGAGCAAACTTTTCAATGTAATCGCCATGTATTTGTTCCTCCCACAGACGCTCAGTTGTCTCGAAATAGGATTCGAACGGATTGATCCTCGGGATATAATCTGAGCACAAAAACGTGTTGATCTCTCCAACACTTGTTTTGAATCCAGCCTCTCTGGCTTCAATGTACAGCGTATTGAGGTTGACCGGATGGTATTCTGACTTACCTTTCTCTCTATAAAGCACTTCATTCAAGATGACATTGTAAAGGAAATCATACTTGGAAGACAAAAATCTGATCAATTTGATAGTCGAACTCTTCGAGGTCAGGCTAATAGATTTTACTCCCTGATATTTTTTCATCATTCTGCATAGATTTTGATTATCATAAACAGAAATGGTATATTTGTCTCACCACAAGCACAATACCATTTCAAGTAATTGAGGAAGCGAACCTGTTTAGGTTCGCTTTTTACTTTTTGAAGTTAGGCCGCCGACCTGCGCTCACATAAGCGCTTGCTTCTTGTTCGATTTCGCTTTCTGGCTTCGAACGATTCTGTAGTAACCAACTTTCCAGTTCACTACGTAAAAAAAAGACAAGTTTCCCTTGGGGCTTGTAGAATGGAATTTTCTTGGCAGAAGTGAGTTTGTATAAGTAGGATCTTGAATATCCTGAATACTCGACTGCTTCATCAAATGTCAGCACATTTTTAGTCCAGAATGATGCGCTTACCGTTTGCACACTGTTTTTCATTTCATTTTTCATTTTGTCGCTGTTTATGTTAGATCGGATCCGGAATCCGATACTTTCTTTTCGTTAACAGAGGCAAAAATAGGAAGCTATTAGCAACCGTTTGAGTGACAGAATGTGAGAATAGCACACTATTACATACCTATTTCAATGTCAACTAAAATAGCATCAAGCAGTTCCTTATTCCTGGCGGACGGTGGTTTTGCGTCTCTTGCAGTTTCATTTGCGAGGTGATTTGCCTTAGGCACCTTCCCTTTTTCGTTACAAAACAGCCCTCCTTGCTGGATTTTAGCCTTCCATGTATGACTGTCAATCACTCCGTTACTATATAACATCTTAAAAAAGTAGGCAAGTGACCGTATACCACCGATCCAGATGACAGGAGATTTCAGTTCAGATGTAAGTCTATTTTTAAAGATTTTGGAAAACTCCTCGACGGGGGAAGCTTTTGCTATAAATCTATCATTAGTTAGTTGATTATATAATTTATGTAATTCACTGTCACTCAAGTTCGAACGAAACGTTCGGGAATCGCTCTCATTGTCTTCTTCCTGGTGACTTTTAGTTCTGATCTCGTCTAACCTATTTTTATCAAGGTCTAAAAAGTACCTTATGGCCATAAATACGCTAATAATCTCTTGTAAGCAATTGTATGAGTCAACAAAGCTAATTTTGGAAGATTTGTTAGGATTCAAATAGGTGTTGATGCCTCCAATATTTTTGTGGACAAATCTTGGTAAAAACTGAATTTGACCGCTTCGATATTTGATGTGACAAAGAATGATATATTCTACCATTTTGGTATTTGCTACGTCATATTCATTTTGCTCATCAATTTTTTTGAGCTGGCTTAGCACTTCATTGCCACCGTGATCGCCTATAAAGGGAATAAGAATTTCATGAACTGATTCAAGTTCTTCCCTGACAATCATAGGAATCACTTGCTCGGTGGACAATGCTCGCTTAATGTCGTATGTTTTTACGTGATCTCCGAGTCGTCGTATTCCTATATTTACGATATAGGAAATAGTCCCGCTGTAATTTTCTAAGTCAAAATTCTTTTCCATGTCTATCTGTCATTCTATTCACCTAATTTTTTATACTTTATTTAAGGCTCGGTATTCTACCCACCGCCTCCTGTTTTTTCTTATCCAGCACTTTAGCATAAATCTGAGTCGTTTTAATGTGCTTGTGCCCTAACAATTTGGATGTAGTAAAAAGATCTGCACCGAGATCCAGCATCATAACGGCAAATGTATGCCTACCGCAATGGAAGGTAATATCTTTTGTAATTCTAGCCCGTGCACACCATTTAGATAGCTCCATATTGTGCCATGCGGAGTATTTCAATCCTTCGAAGACTCTTTCGTCTGGTTTACTACGCTCACCAAGGTAAACTAGAGCCTGTTCATTTATATCAAGATACTCCTGCCCCTGTGTTTTTTTCTGTCTGAAGACAATCCTAGGCACTCCATTAAAATCTTGCACTTGGCTCCAAGTCATTTTGTTGATATCCGACCAACGAATTCCGGTTAGGCAGCTAAATAAGAATGCTCTTTTCATTATTGGAAACTTACAATCCGCCATAGTAAGGGCCCTCACTTCTTCAAAAGATAGGTAATCTCGCTGGGGGTCTCCCGGCTTGGGCGCTTTGACAGATTTGGTAGGATTAGTTTGCATAAGCCCTTTATCGTGGGCGTGCTTTAAGCAGGTCGCCAGCTTATTGTAGTAACTGTGTTGCGTATTCTGAGACAGGAATTTGCTACTTTTTGTTTTTTTATCATTCAAAAAGTTTTTGAATCCTTCAACGAAGGACGAATCCACGTCATCGAAGGTCATAGATTCATCACAATATTGTCTAAGATATTTCAGTGCACTTGCCCAGTTACCATAATTACCTTTTTCCTCCTTGCGCTCTTCCGTTAATGTACTGAAGTAGTCTAGAAAGTTAGTTTGATTCTTTGTTGGACTGGAAAATCCGTATTCATTATTTTGAATCTCTACCAATCTTTTAGACTTGATAGCCTGCGCTAGTTGTAGGGTCGCTCGATTTTTCTCTTTGTCCTTTGCGGACTTAGGGCTAGCAACCAAGTACAATTTCAGAAACTCGTACTTTCTTTTCCCATTAAGATAAATATCCAAGTAAAGACTAATATCGCCATTAGCAAGCTGTTTTTCCCGTAAATGAATCAGTTCTTTTTGTTTCTTTCCCATTTGTTACTTTTGTTACTCATTGTTTGTAAGTAACAAAATAGCAACAAATATTAGGAAACTAAAAGCGATCATAGGAAAAGATTCCTCAATATCAATGTATATACAAAACGCTAAACACTTCTTTTACAGATGTTTACTTCCTTTGTCTTCTCTTAGTTTCTTTTGTTTGACTATCAAAATGAGATATTTATTTGCCGATACAAAACTTACTAAAAATATTATCCAACAAATCATCCGTAACAATAGTCCCAGTAATCTCCCCCAAATGATGCAGTGACAACCGGATATCCTGCGCCAGAAAATCGCCGGTGACGCCTGTTTCCAACCCATTCAAGACATCTTGTAAAGCATCATGCGTTTTCACCAAATGTTCGTAATGACGCAAATTGGTTACGACTGTATCGCTGGCCGATTGCCCGTAGACCATGGAAACCAATTTATTGGTCAGGTCAGATAATCCGGTTTGTGATTTTGCGGAAATGGAGATAATGTCGTTTTGCAGCGCTTCAAGGCTTTCAGGTGCGATTTCTCCAATGTCGATTTTATTCAGAACATACAAAACCTGCTTTTCCGACGGAAGCAATCTTGCCAACTGCTGGTTTTCGTGCAGCGTTTCCAAACTATCAAACAGAAAGATCACAATGTCAGCCTTTTCCATTGCGGCTTTGGATCTTTCGATGCCGATAGATTCTACCAGGTCTGTCGTTTCGCGGATTCCAGCGGTGTCTATGAACCTGAATTTCAGGCCTTCGAGCACAATAGTGTCTTCGATTACGTCGCGGGTGGTGCCTGCGATGCTAGTTACGATGGCTTTTTCTTCATTTAAAAGCGCATTCAGCAATGTGGATTTACCAACGTTAGGAGAGCCGATAATGGCGACGGGAACGCCTTCTTTCAATGCGTTTCCGAAATCGAAGGAGTCGATCAGTGGCGCAATGGTGCTTAGTAAAGCTTCTATTAAGCGACGCAGATCGTCGCGCTGAGCGAATTCAACATCTTCTTCGCCAAAATCGAGTTCGAGCTCAATTAACGAAGCAAAATGGATGAGTTCGGTGCGTAATGAAGCTAGTTTTCTGGAAAAACCACCTCTTAGCTGGTTCAACGCTGTTTTGTGACTGGCTTGCGAGTCTGCTGCGATCAGGGCGGCTACGGCTTCGGCTTGTACGAGGTCGAACTGGCCATTGAGAAACGCGCGTTGTGTGAATTCACCTGGCTTGGCTATGCGCGCTCCTTTTGAAATAAGTAATTTTAAAATTTGCCTGATAATGTAATCGGAGCCGTGGCAGGAAATTTCTATGGAGTCTTCTTTTGTGAAAGATTTTGGTGTTTTAAAAACCGTAACCAATACTTCGTCGATGATCTCCCCGGCTGACTGAATTGTTCCGAAATGCACGGTGTGACTTTCGGCTTCTTCGAGGTTTTTCCCCTTAAAAATGGATTTAACCAAGGAAATAGATCCGAGGCCGGATACGCGTATCACTGCGATCGCCCCTACGCCTGAGGGAGTTGCGAGCGCACAAATAACTTCTTGCTGGTGGATTGGCATTGCATTCATACTGCAAATATGCGACTAAATGATCTGGTTTGATAGACTATAAGCGTTTTGAATTTCGTACCTTTGGGCATTTTTCGACCACATTGGTTGTTACATTTTTTTGAACATCTCCTTTTTTGAATTGTGCTGACTGAAACTTTGCCTATCGTTACACACCAGCTTCCGGTCATGGAGGCCTTCTACACCTTACAGGGTGAAGGCCAGCATAGCGGGCGCGCAGCTTACTTTATCCGTCTCGGCGGTTGCGAAGTGGGTTGTCACTGGTGCGACGTGAAAGAATCCTGGAATGCAGATTTGCATCCCAAATTTGACATTAATAACATTATAGAAGGTGCATTGCAATATCCCGGCCGGCTGGCGGTGATTACTGGTGGCGAGCCTTTAATGTATAATCTGGACGAGCTAACTGGCAAGCTGCAAGACGCGGGCTTTAAAACCAACATTGAAACCTCGGGCGTATATTCGTTTACAGGACATTGGGATTGGGTGTGTTTTTCTCCCAAAAAATTTAAAGATCCGCACCCGGACATTTATAAAAACGCCAATGAGCTTAAAGCGATCATTTATAACAAGAGCGATTTTGAATTTGCCGAATCACATGCTGCGCTCGTTTCCGACGAATGTACGCTCCTGTTACAGCCCGAATGGAGTAAGCACGAGGTGATGCTGCCTTTGATAATTGACTATATCAAAGACAATCCCAAATGGAAAATGTCGTTACAAACCCACAAGTATATGAACATTCCATAATGCACCGCGCCGCTCTATTTTTGCTTTTTTTCTGTCTGTTTGTTTCAAATTTCGCGCAGGCACAGGATGCAACATTGTCCCGAAAAGCCCGTGAAACTTATGAAAAAGCGCAGGAAGCGTGGCAGGCACGAAAGCTGCCCGACGCCATTGCACTCTTTGAGAAAGTCCTGGAACAAGAACCTAACAGTTATGACACAAATCTGAGGCTTGCCCAGATCTACGAGCTGCAACGGAACGCCGATCTTACCAAAAAATATTACGCAAAAGCTATTCTGTTAAGGCCGTCGGCGCCTCAGTCAGCCGCTGCGCTGCAATGGATCGGCCGCTATCATTTTGAGGCACAACGATATGATTCGGCGCAGGTTTATTTTGAGAGGGCCTTACCATTGTTTCCTGCGAAATCCAGCCTTGCCCGGTTGGCCGAAAAATCAATCGCTTCTTCCAAATTTGCCCGGGAAGCGATTAAAAACCCTTTGAGCATTCAGAAAAGATCACTCGGAGACACCATTAACTTTTTGAACACACAGTATTTTCCTGTGATGACGGCTGATGACGAAACATTGATTTTCACCGGATTGACAGAAAACCGCGACGAAAATATTTACACAACCCACCGCATCAAAGGCAAATGGGATGTGCCCGAAGAAATCTCTGCTTCGATTAATACAACCAATAATGAGGGCACATGCAGTGTTTCGGCAGATGGCCGAACATTGGTTTTCACTGCCTGCAACCGGCCCGACGGCTATGGCAGCTGCGATCTTTATATTTCAAGAAAAGAAGGTAAAGATTGGAGCGCCCCCGTGAATCTTGGCCAGGAAATCAATACACGTGACTGGGAATCGCAGCCATCGTTATCCGCAGACGGTCATCTGCTTTACTTTGCTTCCGACCGGAAAGGCGGCCAGGGCAAGCGCGATATCTGGGTTACAAAACTGGATGAAAAAGGAAAATGGGCTGCGCCAAAAAATCTGGGACCGCACATTAATACAGTTGACGAGGAAAATGCACCATTCATTCACGCTAACGGCAGAACGCTTTTTTATGCTTCAAATGGTTTCCCTGGAATGGGTGGTTTTGACATTTTCATTTCACAGCGGACAGACACGGTCTGGTCACAATCAAAAAACATCGGCTATCCAATCAACACTGTTGCCGATCAGGTAGGACTTTTCATCGCTTCGGATGGGCAGAAAGCTTATTACACAGACGACGGCTCGGAAGCAAAAGGCCGCTCGCTGCTTTACACATTTAATTTGCCGCAACAGGTGAAAGATATGATCGTGCCCACACGCTATGCGAAGGGAAAGGTTTTTGATAAAAAAACAAACACGCCGCTAGCCTCTGCTATCGACCTTTTTGACCTGAAAACACAGCAAAAAGTGGGTGAATTCTCATCTGATAGCAAAACGGGCTCTTTCCTGGCCGTGCTCAATAGCGGTGGTGAATATGCTTTTTATGTTTCCAAAGCAGGTTATCTTTTCAAAAGCCTATCATTTACAGTTAATGATTCAACCTCGTTCGTGGATCTGGACATTCCGTTGGAAGCCATTGAAAAAGACAGGGCGGAAGTGCTGAACAATATATTTTTCAAGACAGGTGAATTCAGTCTGGATGAAAAGTCAAAAGTGGAACTTGGGAAAATGGTTGATTTTTTAGGTAAAAATAAAACAGTAAAAATTGAAATTTCCGGGCATACGGACGATGTAGGTTCCGACACCGAAAATATGGAATTATCAAGGCGAAGGGCGCAGTCTGTTCAGCAATATCTGCAAGAGTCGGGCATAACCGCTGAGCGAATGACATTTAAAGGTTATGGTGAGACGCAGCCCGTTGCGGCAAACGACTCTCAGGAAAACCGGCAAAAGAACCGCAGGATCGAGTGGAGGATCCTCTGATTCGATTTGCATAAAGAAGTGAAATTTTGCACTTTTGTCGATCCGCCAATGTTGTAATAGACGAGTACAACTTAGTCCGTAAACATTCGTCGTTAACATTTAGTATTAATATAATATGACATCCGAGAAAGTCTCTTGCTTAATTATTGGCTCCGGTCCTGCCGGATATACAGCCGCTATATATGCTTCCAGGGCAGGGTTGAATCCTGTACTTTACCAAGGCGCACAACCTGGCGGCCAGCTTACCATTACAACCGAGGTTGATAACTATCCCGGCTACCCGGATGGAATAACCGGCCCCGAAATGATGATTAATTTCGAAAAACAGGCAAAGCGGTTTGGTTCTGACATTCGTTACGGCCTTGCTACGGCGGTTGATTTTACAACACATCCGCTGAAAGTTACCATTGACAACAAGCACGAGATCGAGGCTGATTCAGTGATTGTTTCCACGGGTGCTTCTGCTAAATGGCTTGGCCTTCCTGACGAAGAGCGTTTGAACGGCCGCGGCGTTTCTGCCTGCGCGGTTTGTGACGGTTTCTTTTTTCGCGGACAGGATGTAGTGGTTGTGGGCGCTGGCGACACAGCTGCCGAAGAAGCAAGTTACCTTGCCAAATTGGCCCGCAAAGTGTATTTATTGGTTCGTCGCGATGAAATGCGTGCTTCGAAGATCATGCAAAAAAGGGTTGAAATGTTGCCTAACATTGAGATCCTCTGGAACACCGAAACCGTTAAGCTGAACGGTGAAGACGGACTGGAATCTGTTTTAGTCAAAAATAATAAAACCGGCGAGGAGCAACTTTTGGAAGCAACTGGTTTCTTTGTCGCAATCGGTCACAAACCCAACACGGATATTTTCAAAGGATATCTGCAAATGGACGAAACCGGTTACATTCAAACTGTAAAAGGAAGCTCTTGCACCAACATTAAGGGTGTGTTTGCTTGCGGTGATGCGCAGGACAATGTTTACAGACAGGCGATTACCGCCGCTGGAACTGGTTGTATGGCTGCCCTGGATGCGGAGCGATATCTTATGGAACGTGAAGTAGAGATTATTATCGAAGAAACCGCTTAAAATTATTTGCCCAACCCCTAATTTGAATCAGGCTACACTGAATATGTTCTAACCAACAGTGTAGTCTGATCTGATTTTATTATACCTATGAAAGTAAAGCTTATTGTAAGTTTGCTAATGATCGTGTGTTTGATCTCCTGGAACACGCAAGCACAAGAGCGAGGCAAATTCAAAAGAAATCCTAAAATCAATCAGTCCGGAAACAATGCCAACGAAGGACCTACAAGAGTAAGCACACCCCAGCCCGAAGACGAATATCAAGTCGAAACATCTAATCTCAGATTTCAGAGTCAGTTTGAACCCGTAAAGCCACTTAATCCGGTTGTAAACGAGGATACCACCACCATTGATGAAGGAGAAACAGAGGTTGTGGAGGTGGTTGATTCGTTACTGGTAGCCGATGAATGGGTAAAATCAGCCGAATATTACGTGATATGGGATGCCAGGACCATTAATCCGTACGGACTTAGCCCATTGGAATTCGATGAACCTGTTGAACTTACATTATACGATCCGGCAGTAAACAGAATGTGGGCCACGCCTATGATCGATACCAAGCCGACTTCCAATTTCGGTTACCGCTGGGGAAGATGGCACAATGGAAGTGACCTGGACCTGGAAACGGGCGACACCGTACGTTCAACTTATGACGGAATGGTCCGCATTGTCGCTTTTGATGGTAGCGGATATGGCCGTTTTATTGTAGTAAGACATTACAATGGCCTTGAAACGCTTTACGGCCACTTATCCAAACAACTTGTTGAATCCGGGCAGATTGTAAAAGCCGGCGAAGTGATCGGATTGGGAGGAAATACGGGCCGCAGTACAGGCTCACATTTACATTATGAAAACCGCTACGAGGGAAATCCATTTGATCCAAGAAACATTTTTGATTGGGAAAATAAAGCCATTAAATCGGATCACTTTCTGCTGACCAGCAATGTATGGAGCCATTTGCGGGGTAAATCCAACAAAAGTGAATTTGCTTCCGGTGATGCACCCGTGGCATATACGCGCTCCATTTTACACAAAGTACGCTCCGGGGAAACACTTTCTTCCATTGCCGGAAGATACGGCGTCAGCATTTCATCCGTTGCCCGAAAAAACCGCATTTCTACCCGTTCAACATTGAGGATCGGACAGAAACTTCGCATCAAATAACAACCACCTTTATGAAACTAGATATTCTCGCCATCACAGCCCACCCTGACGATGTAGAACTTTGCTGTGCCGGCACATTGCTGTCACAAATTGCACTTGGGAAAAAAGTAGGGATTGTAGACCTTACACGTGGCGAGCTAGGCACCCGCGGAACGCCGGAAGGCAGGATTCAGGAGGCGAAAAATGCAGCGGCGATCATGAATATTTCTGTGCGTGATAATGTAGGTTTGGCGGATGGTTTTTTCGCCAACAACGAAACACATCAGAAAGCAATCATCCCTTATATTCGTAAATATCAGCCGGATATCGTCATTACCAATGCAGTTGTCGACAGGCATCCGGATCATGGCCGTGCCGGAGAGCTGGTTGCGGACAGCTGTTTTTATTCCGGCTTGCGTATGGTCAAAACATTTGATGAACTAGGAAATGAGCAGGAAGCATGGCGCCCTAAACAGGTTTTCCATACCGTACAGGACCGCTACATCACGCCTGATTTTATCGTTGACATTACCCATGTTCATGACAAAAAAATAGAGGCAATCCGCGCTTTCGAAAGTCAATTCTTTGTGCCTTCCTATAACAGCGACGAGCCGCAAAGCTACATTTCCTCCCCCGATTTCCTCGAATTTGTCATCGCCCGCGCCCGCGAAATGGGCCATTCGATCGGTGTAACCTTCGGAGAGGGATTTACAACATCCAGAAAACTGGGCGTGAGAGATTTGTCTGTTTTTATTTAGGAAATTACTACTGGCTACGGGTGAGCATTGAAATGTTAGCGAGCTTTGCGTGCAAAATTTGCGGGTGAAACGGCTTTGATATCCAGTCGTCAAACAAGGCAAGCGCACCGCTGGATTCAAGTGATTCTCTGCTGGTTGCCGTCAATGCAATGATGTGGACGCCCGCCTTTTCCAGATCCTCAAAAGCCCTGATCTGCTGACTCGCTTGAATGCCATCCATCACCGGCATATTAATGTCCATCAAAATCACCTGATAGCGGTTAGCCAGCATTGTTTCCACTGCTGCAAGGCCGTTGTCGACGATATCAAAGTTTACATGCCATTTTTTCAGGAAGGTTGTAAGAATTATGGCATTCATATTGTTGTCCTCGGCAATGAGCACATGAATATCGAGCGGTCCTAATTCGTTTTGCGGAACCACCGGGCCCGAAGAAAAAGACTTTTGGCTCAATGGATAGGCAAAGTCAAAAAAGAACGAGGTGCCAATCCCTTCCTTGCTGGTGAAATCCAGCTTTCCCCCGTGCAGGTTCACCAGCTGCTGGGCCAGGGACAATCCCAGGCCGGTGCCATGATATTGTTTTTTCATCCCGGAGTTAACCAGCTTGAACGGCTCAAATATATACGGAAATACTTCCTGCGGTATTCCGATTCCCGTATCGGATACATTGAAAAAAATCTGCACCCGATCATCACCAATTTGCCTGGCTTTGATATCTACGTCAACCGAACCATGGTCTGTATACTTGATCGCATTACTTATCAGGTTCATCACAATCTGGCCCAGGCGAACAGGGTCACCCATTACCCAAAAAGTTTTTAACTCAGGTGAAACATTCAGCGTAAGTAATAAACCCTTGTGGCTGGCGGCCGCTTGCAGTTTTTGACAAATATCCGTGATAACAACAGCGGGCTGAAATTCTTCCTTACTAAGTTTGATCTGATTATCCTCAATGTCGTTCAGGTTGAGAATGTCATTAATAATAGAGTTGAGAATATCGGCTGAAAACTTCACATTATCCAAATTCTTGGCATGCTCGCCTTTGGCATTGTCAAAGGAAAGCAGGTCTAGACCACCAATGATTGCGTGTAAAGGCGTACGGATCTCATGCGACATCGTTATCAGAAAGTTCGTTTTGTACTCTGCCAGATCACGTGCCTGGGCCGCAGCAGTTTTCAGCTCACTCAGCAATGTGGTCTCTTTCTCATTTGCCAGTTGGGATTCTTTGAAAAAAAAGAAATGAATGTAGATCAACATCAGATAGTTAAACAAAAGCGCAAAGGCGACTGCATATGTATCAACTGCATAAGCCTGGATACTGATCTCTACCTTAAAATACTGATCGAGTAAAGCCACTGACCCAACCAGGAAAACGCTGAGCAGCGAATAAAAAAGCCCCCATCGCGGTCCTAGTATGTAAAACCCCGAACTGAGGATAACGAAAATGAACTGAAAAGTAACCAGGTAATGTCCGTGCTGATATAGCACCGCAGTGGACAGGACGATCAGGCAAAGACATGTTAATGAAAAATGCCCTACTTTTTTAAAGGGCACACCCCGCCGGAGCATTAGATATCCCGTTACGGAAAGTGCGGTGAAAACGAGAACTCTTGCAAGTAAAAAATATTTGTGCTGCACCAAATGCAGCCCGGCCAGCAACACGCCCATGACGCAATAGGCAGCTAAAAGAAAGCGCAGCGTTTGCTGCCTGATATGGCTAATGACATGCGTATCCTGCCAAAAAGCCGGATAATTGACTTTAAGCGCCCTTAAAAATTCTTGCATACAACGGCCAGCTATATTCGTAACCCATAATATTAATCCTAATCCATGAATATGTACTGAATTATGTACTTCTTTTTATGGTCAACGGCCCAATAAGTGATTTTTAAAGTGATGAATCTCTTTTTGCACGATATTGTTAGGAATACAGAGTGACATTCAACTATTGGCACCGGCTTATCGTATATAAGGAAACATTAAAACAAAAACAGCATGAAAAAGTCAATCGCGCTTCTGTTATCAGGCGTGTTCGCATTAATGCTGCAAAGCTGCTACGGTCAATCCTCACCGGCGCAGAAAGAGCAGAAAAAAAGCCCTGCCTATTCGAAAACGGATTCAGGTGTGGTCAATAGAAGCAACGAAGAGTGGAAAAAATTGCTTTCTCCAGAGGTTTATGAAGTTGCACGGCTGAAAGGAACAGAGCGTCCGTTCACAAGCGAATATGAGCATTCCAAGGAAATAGGAACATTCTACTGCGCAGTTTGCGGCAATGCGCTTTTTAAAAGCAATGCCAAATACGAAAGCGGCTGCGGCTGGCCAAGCTTTTTTGAACCGATCAGCAAAAGCTCCATTCTTGAAGCAGCAGATAACACCCACGGCATGCGCAGGACTGAGGTGATGTGCGGTAAATGCAAATCACACTTAGGCCACGTTTTTGAAGATGGCCCGCCTCCTACCGGCCTTCGCTACTGCATCAATGGTGTTGTGCTTGATTTTGAAAAAGCAAAGACAGCAGAGAAAAAATTTAATAGTAAAAAGAAGGCAGACAGCGGAAGCTAGATTCTTCAAGGCCTTTTGACATTAAAATTCGATTAAGACACTTTCCCGATTCCAGGTTAACATTCTTGGAGTCAGTGGAAAGTGTCTTTTTTTATTTGATTAAAAAAAGATGATATCGCGAACCTTGTCAAACAATTTGTTCTAATTCTAAATAATGCATATGTTTGCCCCCGCTTAGTTTTAGTCTAAATAAGCAACCTCTCACAATTCCTGACAAAAACGAATTTGTAACAAATGCTACAACATTTCAACCTACGCAATGCTTTATTTGCCTCAATGCTCATTGCAGGCCTTTCCTCCTGCTCAGAAGACGATGAGCCGACGGTAACCCCTCCAACCACCGAGCTTCGCACGAAGATCGATTACGCAAAAGTAACCCCTACTACCCCTTATAAAAGCCTGTTTATTGACACAAAAGGCGATACCACAGCCGATTTGACGACAGGTAATGCGCGTTATAAAATGTTTCAGGCGCTTAACTATTACATGGGCTCAGCTGTTCGTGACTCCACGCAGGTAAGTGCTACAACAATGGCAAACATGTACGCCAATACAGGTAATCCGTTCACAGACATCTCTACGGCCACCATCAACATTAAAGGGGCTGATTTGAACGGATCGGGCGTCCAGCTTAAAGATGTGACTGCTTCGTCGAAACCGACAGCTGAGAAGGAAGCCGCACAGGCGTATCTGGCAACCAGCTTTGCCGCACTCGACGCTGCCAGCAAATCGGTAAAAGCGACTGCTGCCAAAGGCGTTGCAGGAAAACTGGGAGCCTATCTGGTTGATGCAAAAGGAATTGAGCATGCTCAGATCATTCAAAAAGGCCTTATCGGCGCCTTGCAGCTGGATTACATTGGTAACACACTGTTGGACAAAGGCCTGGACGCTGATAATTCGGCATTGGTTTCCGGCAAAAAATACACTGCACTGGAACACAACTGGGACGAAGCTTATGGAATGTTAACGCTTAACCCCGTTTACCTGGCTGGTGCAACAGATGCGGAAAGAAAGTCGAACGAATCGTTTATCGGCTCATATCTTTGGGAATACAACAAAGCCAGCTATGCCAAAATCCACCCTGCATTCGTAAAAGGACGCGCGGCGATTGTAAACAATGACAAAACCGAGGCAAAAACGCAGGCAACATTTATCAGAACGGAAATGGAAAAGGCAATCGCTGCTGCGGCGGTGGGTTACCTTGGAAAATGGAAAAGCGGAACAACAGATGCCGCACGTGCTCATGCGATAGGCGAAGGACTTGGCTTCATTTACTCGCTGCGTTATTGCAAAATCAACGGAGCGGATGCAGCTTTCTCAGATGCGATCCTCCTTGGTTTGATGGGTTCTCCAAACGGATTTTGGGACCTGACCAATGATAAGGTCAATGCGGCTTCGGATGCGATAACAGCGAAGTTTAAGTTATAATATACCTGGATTATTCCCGGACCTGGGTGGATTGGCGGTTTTTCCGTTGATCCACCATTTATTGTTTTAAAACTGACCACTAATGAGCATGAAAAATTATCTGGCGATCTTGCTAACCATGATCTTTCTGGGCTGTTCAGATTCAAAAGAGAAGCCTGAGCCCGAACCGGAAGATGAAGGCAAAGACCGGAAAGCGATGTTGACACACATTGCTGATAACATCATCATTCCGTCTTATGATAATTTCCAGGTCAAGTTTGATCTGATGGTGACCAAATCCAATGCATTTGCCGCCAAACCCGACGCGGCGACGCTAACCGAATTCCGTGCTGCCTGGGTGGATGCTTACACAGCATGGCAAAAAGTAGAATTGTTTGATTTTGGTCCCGGTGAAAAACACACGATCCGAAACTTTTTTAATATCTACCCCGCCAGTGAGCAGGGCATTAATGCCAGCATTGCCGATCCGAATGCAAGCATGGAAACCCCAGATTCTTATCCAAAACAAGGCTTTCCTGCCCTGGATTATCTCATTAACGGCATAGGCGCAACCGACGCTGCCATTATTGCACAATATACAACCGCACCCAATGCGGCAGCGAAATTGGCTTATATCAAACGCGTTACCGAGCGTATGGACAGCATTCTCGACAAGGTTACCAGTGAATGGAAAGGGGCATACAAAGAAACTTTTATCACCAAGACCGGCCTGGACATCGGCTCTTCCACATCCCTGTTGGTAAACGGCTATGTGCTGCATTATGAACGCTATATCCGTTCCGGAAAATTTGGAATTCCCTCAGGCGCGATGCTGAACGGCGTGCCGGCACCAGAAAAAGTGGAAGCTTTTTACAAGAAAGACATATCGCTGACGCTTGCCAAAACAGCGCATCAGGCTTATATCGCCTTTTTCAATGGAAAAAGCGTAAGGACAGACGGAACCGGACCATCTCTGAAAACTTACCTGGATGCATTAGGCGCCAAGGACAGCAGCACCGGCAAATCGCTTACCGAGCTGCTGAACGCGCAATTTGAAGCAAGCCAAACGAAGCTCAATGCGCTGAAACCGAATCTGTCTGAGGAGGTGAAAACCAATAATCAGGCAATGAAAGACACCTACAATGAAATGCAAAAGGCAGTCAGGATGCTGAAAGTGGACATGACCTCGGCCATGAGCATTACCATCACTTACACCGATAACGACGGCGACTAAACGCACAAGCCATGCTGGCTTATTTCAACAAATATTCTCCGGCCGCAACGCTGGCACTTTTCCGGGTTATTTTCGGCATAATGCTCTTTTTGAGCATTTGCCGTTTCTGGGCGAAGGGCTGGATCAGAGACCTTTACATTCTACCAAAATTCCATTTCGCATTTTATGGCTTTGAGTTTATCAGGCCTTTGGGAGAATGGACCTATTTCCTGTTCGGTATTTGCGCAGTGGCCGCACTTATGGTCGCTCTGGGAGTGCTTTACAGGTTTGCTGCTGTAATGCTTTTTGTATCATTCACTTACATTGAACTGATTGATAAAAGCACTTATCTGAACCATTATTACTTTGTGAGCATGGTGAGTTTTATGCTCATCTTTCTGCCCGCTCACGCGTCGTTTTCTATGGATGCTTACCGGAACAAACGACTACTGGCAGATCAGCTCCCAAGCTGGTGTATAGACAGCATTCGATTGCTGGTATGCATCATTTATTTTTACGCCGGTCTGGCAAAGCTCAATAGCGACTGGCTTTTGCATGCTTTACCATTAAAAATCTGGCTGCCCGCAAAAAATGATCTGCCATTAATAGGCAGTCTGTTCAATTACGAGTGGACGCCGTATTTTTTCAGCTGGGCTGGCTGCATGTATGATCTGAGCATAGGATTTTTACTTTGGAATAGAAAGACCCGCCCGCTCGCCTTCGTTTCGGTGATCATTTTTCACTTGCTCACAGCGATTCTTTTTCCCATTGGCATGTTCCCTTACATTATGATTGTGACTGCCTTCATATTTTTCCCTGGGGAATTTCATCAGAAGGTGATTGATACAATCAGTTTTGCTTTAAGTTTGCCGATTCAATTTATCAGGCCAAAGCGTTCATACATTGTTTCCAGCATTACCAAGCCGTTTCTGATGGCGATTTTCGGGCTTTTTTTTGTATTTCAAATCACGTTCCCTTTCCGCTACTTGCTTTATTCCGATGAGCTTTTCTGGACTGAGGAAGGTTACCGGTTTTCCTGGCGGGTTATGCTGATGGAAAAAGCAGGTTACACGCAGTTTACGGTCACGGACGCCTCGGGCAAAAAGCAGATCGTCAATAACAATGATTTTCTCACGCGGTTACAGGAAAAGATGATGTCCACCCAGCCGGATATGATCCTGCAATACGCACATATGCTGCGCGACCATTATGCTGCCGCCGGTTTTGATTCGCCTCAGATTTACGTGGATTCGTATGTTGCACTCAATGGCAGAATGGGCAAACCCATGATCGATCCGGCTGTGGACTTGGCCAGACAAACAGATTCCTTCCAACATAAATCCTGGATTATTCCTTTCAATGATGAAATTAAGGGGCTTTAACATTATATTTTTCCTGCTGGCCCTGTCAAGTGTCGCCTATGCGCAATCCCGCACGTCGGGGAAAGCTTCTCCAAAACCGGATAGCACTGCCGTTCCCCAGGGCATTTCCAAAGACCAGGACCTGAAAGAACTGACTATTACCGAAAAAGCAACGGATTTTGGCTTTTCGAGACTTCGCGGGGTTGAAAATATGGGGATTTATGAAGGAAAAAAATCCGAAGTGATCACGCCCGATCAGCTCGTTGCCAATCTCTCAACAAACAATGCGCGCCAGATTTATTCCCGGGTTGCCGGGCTCAACATTTGGGAAAATGACGGAAGCGGATTGCAGCTCAGTATCGGCGGCCGCGGCCTTGACCCTAACCGGACTTCCAACTTCAATGTACGCCAGAATGGACATGACATCAGCGCAGACGCATTAGGCTATCCCGAAAGCTACTATACCCCTCCTATTGAAGCCGTTGGACGTATTCAGATCGTGCGCGGCGCTGCTTCCCTTCAATACGGCACGCAGTTTGGCGGGTTAATTAATTTTGTAATGCGAAAGCCGGTTGAAAACAAAAAACTGGAAATTACGGCCCGACAAAGCATTGGTTCTTTTGGCTTTTATAATGCATTCACCAGTGCAAGCGGAACAGTTGGAAAGCTGAGCTATTATACTTTTTTTCAATACAAAAAAGCAGACGGGTGGCGCGCAAACTCACATCTGGATAGCAAAACGGCTTACGCGGATATTGATTATAAAGTTTCGGACAGGACCAGTATTGGCATTGATGTCACCCACATGGATTATCTGTCCAAACAGCCGGGCGGACTTTCGGACGCCATGTTTGTGCAAGATCCCAGACAGACAAACCGGGAAAGAAACTGGTTTCAGGTGGGCTGGAATATGCTTGCCCTGCATTTTGACCAAAAAATCAGCGCAACCAGTGACTTCAATTTAAGAGTTTTCGGACTAGCCGCACATCGCTATTCGCTTGGTTTCAGGCCCAATCGCGTAGCGACCATTGATGATAATAGTGAGCGCGATCTGATCAAGGGCAAGTTTACAAACTGGGGAGCGGAAGCCCGATATTTGAAAAGATACGTGACCGCGAAAAAGCTATCGGTGCTGCTTTTAGGCGGTCGTTATTATCATGGCTTTAACCATAGCCTGCAAGGCGTAGGAAGCACTGGCAAAAACGCCGACTTCAATTTCGTCGAGCCAGAACGCTTTATTACTTACGATTACAGATTTCCAAACAGGAATGTGTCGCTCTTTGCCGAAAACATCTTTTATCTGACAGACCGGCTTTCGGTTACGCCCGGAATCAGATTTGAATACATCAAAACCACAGCCGACGGTTTTTACGGCAGCATCTCACGCGATCTGGCAGGGAACATTATCAACATTACCCGCACAGACGAGTATCGAAAAAATGGCCGTAAGTTCGTTCTGGCCGGGGTTGGCGTGAGTTACAAACCGCATTCGAATGTTGAAATTTATGGTAACATTTCTCAAAATTACCGCTCCATCACATTCAGTGACATGCGCATTGCTAATCCTTCTTCCGTGATCGATCCAAATCTGAAAGACGAAAAGGGATACAGTATTGATCTGGGTTTCAGAAGCCATCAAACCGCATTTTTCAACTACGACGTCAGCCTTTTTTACCTGAATTATAACAACCGGATCGGCGAAGTGCAGTTTTATGACGAAAGCAACCGTGTTTTGCGTCTGAGAAGTAATGTCGGGCAGGCGGTCATCATGGGCGTTGAATCTTACGCGGAAGCCGATTTTTTCAAACTCGCAAGTCCGGAGGAGAAGCATTGGAGCGCTGTCCTTTTTGGCAATATTGCATTGATCAAATCTGAATACAGAAAAAGTGAAATTCCTGGTGTTCAGGGCAACGAGGTCGAGTTTGTACCAAAATTTAATTTGAAAACTGGTCTGAGGGTCGGCTATAAAAAGTTGAAAGGATCATTCCAACTCACACATTTAACCGATCAGTTCTCAGAAGCAACCAATGCGATCGACGGTGGTGTTTCTTCTGTTGTCGGGCTTATCCCCGCTTACAAAATCATGGATCTGAGCTTTTCTTACGAATGGAAGCGCCTGAAAGCCGAAGCCAGTATCAACAATCTCGCAAATCAAATGTACTTCACCCGCCGCGCCACCGGCTACCCTGGCCCCGGCATTTTACCGTCAGACGGAAGAGGTTACTATTTGACTTTGCAGGTTAAGATTTAATCCTCAAACTTGCCCAGGATAATTCCGAAATGAAAACCCATGGCCAGGCTGGGAATGAATTCGTTGGTTCCGGGTGTGTCATATTCGAACCAGCGGTCTGTTCGTGGGACTCTGGTATTTGCAAGGACTGGCGTGATTGCTTTTACGCTGATGTTGCGAAAGCCCAGACCGGTGAAAACATCCAGTGCCATGCGATTACCAAAATAAAATTGCCAGCCCATTTTGGCATGCCCTGCCCCCACCGTCCGTCCGGTTTTAACAAATTTATTTTCAAAATAACTGCAATTGCCCCAGGGCTGGTCACATTCCATTCCCACCCATTTGTTTTCGGAATAAATAACCTTTTTTAGTAAAAATTCCCCTGCTATATAAGCCTTATAGCGACGTCTTTCCAGGTAATAATAGCGCAGTTGGGTCCTGCTTTTGTAAGTCTCCTTTCTGGGGCGCTCCGTTTCGGTGCTATACCACATATTAAAGGAAGAGTGCCCGTAACCAAAGTCTTGCTGTACAGACAACCCGCTGGTGCCAAGTGGAACTTCCAGGCCAAATTGAACGGAATTATCAAAATCAAACAATGCCAGCGGTGCAAACTTTACAATCACATGCTTTTGGGCCGTTTCGGCATCTATTTGACCTAAGGAAAAAAAGCTGTGTAGGCAGCAGCCAAGAAATGCTATTAAAAACAATCTCATAGAACAGGGATTTTACTCAGAAACTCAACATTATCTGCATCGTCGTATTTGTATTGGAACAGTCCTTTTTCACCGGTGATGATCAGATGTTTGTCCCTGACAATCACATCGTAGGCTGGCAGATCTTCAAACGTATGCTTGAACAACGGAGCAGCTGGATTCGTAATATCCAACACAGTAAACCCTTTTGTTCCTTCACAAACAAACAATTTATTACCGGAAACACCCAGTCCATAAGGCGAGCTCATCGGCTGTGTATGCACCATTACCGGTTGCGCAGGATTGCTCACATCGACCACATCCAGCGAGCTCAATGTATTGCCAGGCCGGCAGGTAACGCCATTGCGCAGCGTTACATAGGCATATTTCCCCTGCACCACCACCGGATCACACGATTGGACATGCTGATACTTAGTTAAAAGCTTCGGATCCCTTGGTGTGGAGTTATCATAAATATACATGCCGTCCATCGCCCCAACGTAGAGGTTATCGCGGTAAGGGAATATGGTCTCAATCCCGACGCCCATATCCTTTTGCACGGTCTTTACGGGACTGGCCCCGTCACCGATATCGTAAACTTCCAAAGATTGTTTCGAAACAATGTAAAGCGTGTTGCCAGTTATCGCAAACCGTGCCATGGAGCCGCCAGCGCCGGTTTGCGGGTTTAATGCGGAATCGTTCCGACCGTCGTTGCAACTGCTCAGGATCAGCAGCAGCCCGAGTATAACCAGCCCAAAGAATATAAATGGTGCAAATTTTTTCATAATTACAGTTCGTTTTTTGCCTGTCTATTTAATTTTCTGTCTCTTTGAAGCTGTTATCGGGAGCAATTCGGCCTTTTGGACATCGGCACTTTTTCCCAGCCCGTCACAATGCCGTTTTTACTCTCCACGCATTCAAAATAGACACCATCAAATGGCGGATAATTATTGACAGGAATGGCGTTTGGGACTGTTTTGGTCAGCTTGGGCGCTTTGGGATTGCTGATGTCAAAAACAACCAGATTGGTCAAATTATCGGCATATAAAAACGTCCCTTTGGCCGCCATATCGTAATTTCCGATAATAGAAATGAAGGAGATATTTTTAGGGTTTTTCGGATCCGAATTATCCACAATATGAATGCCCTGACCGGATTCATTGATAAAAAGATACGGTTCGAGCACGTATATTTTGCCAGGTTTCGAAAGCGGCTGCGCGCCTATGACCTCTATTTTGGCCATCTCTTCCGCAGTTTTGTAAATAGGCCTGTAACCTGTGCCGTCGAAGGGAAACCGCTCGAAGGAATCACTGCCGTCTGTGACGCAGGATGTGACAATGGCCAGAAGAAAAAATAATCGGAAAAGATTTTTCATAGCGCAGCGGTTAGGTTTTGCTGTTTTCACTTTAGACACAATGTTGCATTAGATGGTTGCACTAAATTTGGCGAAACCTTTAATAAAAAAACTTAATTATTAAATAGCGATATTACCGATGCCACCAATCGCAGCAAGTAAAAAATTATATATCCAAACTTCTTGAATCATGAAGCCATCTATTGCCGTTTTGCCATTTGTAAACCTGAGTAATGATCCGGAAGAGGAATATTTCAGTGACGGGGTCACGGAAGAGATCATTAATGTTCTAAGCCGGGTTCCAGGTTTGCAGGTAGCCGGGCGGACTTCATCATTCACTTTTAAAGGCAGAACAAAAGACCTGAAATGGATTGGGGAACAGCTGAATGTCAAGCATATACTTCAAGGAAGTATTAGAAACTCAGGCGACAGGCTGCTTGTGGATGTGCAGCTTGTGCTTGCAAGCGATGATAGTGAGGTCTGGTCCGAACATTATGACCGGGAACTGGATGACATTTTCGATATTCAGGATGAAATTGCGCTGGCCATTTTGAGTGCCATTAAAGTGCAATTGCTTGGAGAAGAGCCTACTGGCACTTTTAAACGGTATACCAATAATAAAGCGGCTTATCAGCTTTACTTACGCGGGCGTTTCTATCATAACAAGTTCGCCGGGCCTGACGCCTATCAAAAAGCAATTGGCTATTTTGAATCTGCCATTGCGCTCGACCCGACTTACGCAATCGCGTATGCTGGTATCGCTTCCTGTTACCTGAACATGTGGTTTTACCGGCACCTGCCTGCCGCAAAAGCATTACCGCTTATGAAGCAAGCCACCGGGCAGGCCCTTGCGCTTGACAACGGTATTGCAGAAAGTTATCTTGCCCTGGCCCGTATGCAAATGCTGAATGAATGGGACTTTGCCAGCGCTGCCGCCTCATTTGCGAAGGCATTAGAACTGCACTGGAACGCAGCGGATTTGCTCAGTCAACATGCGCTTTATCTGGCCCTGAGCGACAAATATGCCCAAGCAGAAGAACAAACAGCCGTGGCATTATCCCTCGAACCTTTCTCTTTGATCAATAATTTTTACGCAGCATACGTATACTGGATTGCAGGAAACTTTGAGAAAGCCGTTGAACAGGGGCAGAAACTGGTTGCACTGGAACCCTCTTTCTGGGGCGGACACCTGATCATTGGCCTCAACCTGATCACGCTTAAAAATTTCCCGGAAGCACAGGAGGCGCTGGAAAACGCACTCGAAATCAATTATAACGGCATTACGCTGAGTGCGTGCGGCGTGTTATTCGGGCTCTCTGATGAAACAGAAAGTGCGCGTGATATCCTGACCCAAATGATCTCGCTAAGCAAGAATCAGGTGGTGGCCAATTACGATATGGGAATTGTACACGCCTCCATCGGTGAGGTGAACGAGGCGCTTGGCTATTTTCAAGCCGCCATTGACCAGCACGAACCGCCTATGCTCTTCTTCAAGTTCATCGTCCGCGACTGGCTTACCGAATCTGGTCAGGACCTGCATTATAAGCCGCTGATTGATCAGATCATTAAGTGAAGGTTTTACGAATTGACCGTTAAATAAGTTATAACAAAATTGACTCATCCTGAATGGCTTAACCAGTGGTAAAGTGACCGGTTTTTCTACTTTTGCATTTTCAAAGAAAACCCTCACCGAACTCTATGAAAAAGCTTTTTAAATTCATTGGAATAATCATCCTGCTTTTCGTTGTCGTAGCCGTAGCAGCTGCATCTTATGTGAAACTAGCGCTGCCCAACGTCGGAGATGCACCCGAACTTACTGTTGAAAAAACGCCCGCCAGAATCGAACGCGGCAAATATCTGGCCAATCATGTCAATGTCTGCATGGATTGTCACAGCACCCGTGACTGGAGCCTTTTTGCAGGGCCTGTTGTCTCCGGTGACATGGGAGGAGGCGGTGAGCTTTTCAACCAGGAAATGGGTTTCCCGGGTAATTTCATTTCAAGAAACATAACGCCCTACGGTATAGGAAGCTGGACGGACGGTGAGCTTTTCCGCGCGATCACAACCGGGGTAAGCAAAAATGGAAATGCTCTGTTTCCGGTAATGCCTTATCATGCTTACGGTAAAATGGATCAGGAAGATATATACAGCATCATTGCTTACGTCCGGACGCTAAAACCTGTAAAAAAGGACATTCCGGCCTCCCAGGCTGATTTCCCGGTTTCGATTCTGCTCAATACCATGCCCTCAAAAGCAACGCCGGGCAAGAGGCCTTCGGAAGACGACGTGATAGCAACAGGAAAATATCTTGTGACTGCCGCTTCCTGCGTGGAATGTCATAGCAAGAGAGAGAAAGGCGACATTGTACCGGGCAGTGAATTTGGTGGAGGACAGGAATTTAAACTTCCATCGGGAACAATCACATCAAGAAACATCAGTCCGGATGTAAAAACCGGCATCGGTTCATGGAGCGAGGAGGCATTTGTAAAGCGTTTTAAAATCTATAAAGATTCAAATTACGTAGCGCACAAAGTTGGTCCAAAAGATATGAACACCATTATGCCCTGGGCAATGTATTCCGGAATGGAAGAAAAAGACCTGAAAGCCGTATATGCTTATCTGCGCACGCTCGAACCAAAGGTCAATGAGGTCCCAAAGTTCATTCCGAACCGTTAAATAAATTGAATATTCTTATAACAGGAAAAAATTGACGTCTGCTTATTAGTTAATATTTGGTCGTAAAACTATTACTATAATTGGGTGGTTATACTCAACGTTAGGGAAATCGGGTCAGTCTTTCGGGACTGGCCCTTTTCGCTTTATAAGCTCCAAGAGATTTTAGGATCATTCACAGGTTGGGCGACTTCATTCCGTATATCGGTCTGCCCATTTGTAAAAACCTACAACACTTTATTTTTATAAAAAATTTTGCAATTAATTCTTTATTAATTCATAGTTAAGCAAAAATTATGAGCGGGAAGCGTGATTTGGGTTTTCACCAATCAATGCTTACTATGAAAAAGAACTATTTACTACTGCTGTTTTTAATCCTGTATGCAATTACGGGCTACGCACAGGTTACCAACGTTGATGATTGCGAGTCGCTTACCGGTTGGGGCGGAGGTGGCAATGCGCTTAGTCTGGACAATGATGCTCCCGCACAAGGCAGCTTTTCTATCAAATCCGAAGGCGGCAACACAGAGCGTTTCAGGAAAAATTTTGCGTCCCCGCTCAATACGGGCATCGCGGCCGGCGAGCTGAACATCGCTTATCTTCAATTTTCCCTGTTTGTATCTGATATCACCAAATTCAGCACTTCGGACGGGCAATTTGAAATAACCAGCTCCGGCAATCCCGATACGGATGAATTTAGCTGGGGAACCGGCAGCGTTAACTTACGCAACGGCTGGAATAATGTTGTGCTGAGGCTAAGTGCGGCAGGCAAGTCGGGCAATCCTGACCTGTCAGCGATCAATTTTTTCAGATATTACAAACCCATCAATCCAGGTGAATCCATCATTATCAAGATTGATAACATCCGCTTTACCAAGGGTTACGAAGGCAGCGAATTGACCGGTGCCAGGATATTCAACAAGGCCGATGACATAGCAGGTTGGTCAGGAACCAATGGCGCTACTGTTGATAACACCAATAAAATCCTGGGCAACGGCTCTGTAACCAGGACCGGCGCAGGCCAGGACTGGTTTATTTTGAATACAACACCTTTTAACACCACGGTCAGCGAAGTGTCCGGCATTGTCAAATTCTGGCTTTATGTGTCCGATGCAGGTCTTTTCAATGGGGCCGGCAACATTGTTTTCTCCTCTTCGGCTCAGGCGGGCAGTGATGAATACCGCTGGAACCTGGCTGCGCAAAAGATCCAGAATGGCTGGAACCATGTGATTCTGCATTTATCCGATGCTACCAGGCAAGGAAACCCTAACCTTGGCGCTATAAATTATTTCCGAATCAGCCAGCCTCTAAACGGTGGCGTTACAGCTAAAATCGACGAAATCGAGTTTTACGAACCAACGCCAGCAACCACAGCCAACCCCGCTGATAATACGCTGAACGGCAAGGTAATGTTTGGTTATCAAGGCTGGTTCGGACTGCCATCGGACGGCTCCCCTGCGCACAATTGGTGGCTGCACTGGTTCGGCGGAGCGCCGGAACACGCCACGTCAACAGTAGATATGTGGCCCTACATGGGCAATTATCCGCAAAACGAACAGGTTGCGACCAATATGACATACGCCAATGGCTCTCCCGCCAAGCTATTTTCGAGTTACAGCTACAACACCGTTGACGAGCATTTCAAATGGATGCAGCAACACGAGATTGACGGTGTGTTCCAGCAACGTTTTCTGGATTATTTCCGTACGACGGACACTCGCGTTCACCGGCATTTTGACAAAGTGCTTCAAAACGTGCAAACGGCCAGCAACAAATATGGACGCGTGTACGCGATCATGTACGACCTCTCCGGCGCCGACGCCACTTCCACAGAACAGGTAATTGCCGATTGGAAGCGGCTGGTGGACGAAATGGGTGTCACCTCGGAAAGCAATTATCTTTGGCATAAGGGAAAACCGCTGGTTGCATTGTGGGGATTGGGGCTCGCTTCCAATCCGGACGCAACGGCCGAACGCTCGGAAAAACTTGTCAGATGGTTTAAAGAAGGTGACCCGAATGACCCGACTGACGACCCTAAATACCGAGCCAATATCATGGGAGGCCTCAATAATAACTGGCGCGACCACTCGGCGGCATGGCTTGCAGTGTACGATTTACTGGATGTGGTAAGCCCATGGTCGGTGGGGCGTTATAACAACGAAAGCGGCGCGAACGCATTCGCAATCAATACCATACGCCCCGACATGGCTTATCTGTCCCCTAAAAGCATTGACTATATGCCGGTTATATTTCCGGGTTTTTCATGGTTCAATCTGCAAACCTATCGTAATAACCCGTCAGCGGCGGTCAAGAACTCGATCCCTCGCAATGGGGGCAGCTTTTTGTGGCAACAATCTCAAAATGTGATCAATGAGGGCGCTAATATGGTTTATCTGGCCATGTTTGATGAGGTGGATGAAGCTACATCTTTCTTTAAAATGGAGAAATTTGCCGATCATACACCCAAGGGAAATAACGCCTGGTTTTTGTCGCTGGACGCCGACGGTTACGATCTGACGCCCGACTGGTATTTGGCGCTGGGCGGTTATACCAAAAAAGTGCTTGCCGGGAAAGCAACAAACAGCTTGTCGGTTCCGCTCTATCCGAACCCTCTAACGACCGACCCGGGTAATCAGCTGCCCGTGACGCTGATCAGCCTCAGCGCGCAGGTGGAAAGAAATGTAACGCATCTGAAATGGCAAACTTCAAAGGAATCCAACAGCTCACATTTTGAAATACAGAGAAGTACGGACGCCAAAATTTTCAGCGGGACAGGCCGCGTAAATGCGCAAGGTGATGCTGCTAAAAACACCGATTATAAGTATCAGGACGCGGGTCTGCCGGCCGGTCGTTACTATTACCGGTTGAAGATGACAGACCGCGACGACACATATGCATTCAGCAGCATCGTAACTGCCGAAGTAAGGAGCGGCGGCGACATCAGTATCTATCCCAACCCAACTTCTGCCTCGCTACGCATCCAATCCGAAAGCAAAATTCAGCAGCTTGATATCATTAACGCATCCGGGCGTAAAATCCGGACATTCAATCCCGGCGCACTGACATTTGAATTAGACATCAGCGCATGGCTGCCAGGCGTTTACGTGATACGGGTTGATGGTGTTGAAAGAAAAATTGTTAAACACTGACAAAATGAACCATTCATTGAAATTTCCGAAATATAAGCCGCCTTAGGCTTATCTGTAAACAGGATCGCCAAAAAAAAGAGCACGAAGAATCGCTGGTTACCGCCTGGCATTTTCCGGCTCCCGTACCTGGCAAGTCCGGAAATCAGGATCAAAATCAAGATGGACGTATATCAACAAGCGTTCAATACACCAACTTGGTATTTTCTATTTTCACATTCAAATAACATTATTTTCAAATAAAAATATTTAAATAATTATTATAAATTTGCCTTCATCCCATTGATACATTTCGTAAAAATAGCTGGATCGGCATGGTTGATAATCTTGAAAATGAACATCTTATCGAGGCATTGCAGCAAGGCGGCGAAGACGCTTTTACTGTAATTTACCAGCGTTACTGGTATAAGATGTTCCTTGTGGCTTATCGCAAACTGCAAGATAAAGAGGCCGCCGAAGAGATCATTCAGGATATATTTCTCAGGCTTTGGAAGGAAAGAATCACCACTAAAATCACCAATCTCGACCATTATCTTTTCGCCGCCGTGCGCTATGAAGTGATCAGTCATATTCGCAGCAATGTTACAAAGGGAACATATGCTGGAAATCCTGCTGATTTTGATTCGCTCAGTGAATGTAATACCGAAAATCAAATCGCGCTCAAAGAATTAGTGTCCCAAATCGAGGACGGACTGCACGTTTTACCCGAAAAATCCGGCGAAATATTCAGGCTCTACAAGCTGGAACACTGGCCTATCAGCCGCATTGCCCAGCATTTTGATCTGTCTGAAAAAGCCATTGAGTATCACCTCACCAAAGCCACCAAGTCTGTCCGCGAGCATCTCAAACAGGCGCTTTATACAATCCTTGTTACCATTACTGCTTTCCTCTGCCAGTAATATCGGCTGCTGCACGCAAAAATTCCTGTTTGTATTTTTAAAACAATTTTAAGCTTATTATGACCATTTTATGTAATTTTTTAAATAAGTTTTAAACTTATTTAGGGACACCTGCCTTTTTTCCGGCTTATAGTCAAAGATAACAACCGCTTGTCAATGAACATAAAGGAAATTCAGGCATTGCTGCTCAAATACCAGAACGGACAATGTTCGGATGAGGAGATTGCCAAAATTCATTATTGGTACGATCATCTCAACGAAGATTCCACAGTCACGCTTTCCAGAGAGGAACGAGAAAATGTGGAAAGCCGCGTGCTCGATCATTTGAAAGCGGAAATTCGGGAAGAAACGATACAAGAAAACGTACTGGCCCGCACCTGGTGGCAGCGCGCCGTGCCGTATTTATCAGCAGCAGCCGTTGTCATGGCTATTTGCAGCTATGTATTTTTTGGAAAAACAGTTTCAAACCCGGTTACTAAAAGCGAGCAAATTCTGGTGCAAGCCCCGGCTGATCAGCTCCTTACCCGCCACAACAGTTCCAGTTCAACACAGAAGATCGTCCTGGAAGACGGCAGCGCAGTTACACTCACACCGGGCAGCAAAATCATCTATCCAAAAAAATTCCCCAAAGAAAAACGCGAAGTCCAGCTCCTGGGAGACGCCTTTTTCGAGATTACAAAAAATCCCGACAAACCCTTCTTTGTATACAGTGGAAAGTTGGTAACCAGGGTTTTAGGAACAAGTTTCCGGATCAAAACAAGTCCGAAAGGTCAGGCACTTGAAGTGGAAGTCGTTACGGGAAAGGTTTCCGTATTTGAAAATGATAATTCATTCACAGATTATAAAGCCGATCATCAATCCAATGGCGTGGTGCTTACCCCTAACCAGCGCGTAACATACTTCCCGGAAAGCAGGCATCTGATGACCGGTCTGGTTGTAGCGCCGGTGAAAGCAAGTGTTACCGCGGACGAATCGCGGCTGGTGTTCAACAACATTGCCATGGGAAGCATCGTGGAAGCCCTTCATAAAACTTACGGTATCGAAATCGTCTTTGCCAATGATCGCCTCGCCGAATGCACATTCACCGGAGACATTACCGATTTGCCGCTTTACGAAAAACTGGACCTGGTTTGCGGCTCGATCGGTGCAGATTATGAGATCAAAGGAACGCGCATTCTCATCAACGGACGCGGCTGTGAGTAACCTGTAACCCATATTGATAACCTAAACCCCTTAACTATGCTGACAAAAAAGCTGAGTAAATAAAAAAGCCGATAGTGCTAGAACACTACCGGCCTTGATTACGGCCTGCATGTAAAATCCTTGGACAGAAAGAGCATGCGGCCAATGTCCTGTTTTTCTCAAAATAGAACCAACAAAATTATGCAAAGAAACCTACAATTAAAATGGTGTGCATCACTGTGCATTCTCATGAAACTAACACTCGCTCAATTTCTTTTCGCCGTTGCCTTCACCAGTCTCACTTATGCGACCACAGAAAGCCGCGCGCAGGAGATTATGGACAGACAAGTCACAATCCACGCACGGGATGCTGAGTTGAAAGACGTGCTGCGCGAGTTGGAAGAACAGGCCGAAGTCAAGTTCGCATACAGCCAGAAAGCCATCAAAGCGGACCGTACGGTCAACATTCACATCGTCAACCAAAAGCTGGCCACGGCTTTAACAACGCTTTTTGAGCCGCTGCATATCGCGTATCAGCTTACTTCGGGAAGGATACTGCTCACCTCGCCAACCAATAATGTGCCCGCACCCGCCCAGCAAGAGCAAACAGAGGAAGCGGCTATGCCCGCCGCAGAGCTCATTAAGGGAAAAGTTACCGATGAAACCAATGCAGGGTTGCCCGGGGTGAGTGTGGTGTTAAGAGGAACACAAAAAGGAACGACCACCAATAAAGATGGTGATTTTGAAATAGATATTGCTCAGAGAGCGGGCGCCGTGCTGGTTTTCAGCTTTGTTGGCTACAAGCCTCAGGAACTATCCTTAGATAACCGCACCTCGATCGCCGTTGTGATGGAGCCGGAAAACAAATCGCTCGAAGAAATTGTGGTGATCGGTTATGGCGCAGTCAAGAAAAGTGACCTGACCGGCTCAGTTTCCAGCATTAAAAGCGAAGCTATCCGCGAAATGCCGGTAACATCTGTGGATCAGGCCATCCAGTCGCGGGCGCCGGGTGTGCAGGTGACGCAAACCTCGGGAGCGCCCGGCGGTGGCATTTCCATCCGCGTGCGTGGCGCAAACTCGATCAACAGCGGCAGCGAGCCACTTTACGTGATCGACGGATTTCCCATGTATCCTGATAATAATGCGTTAGGCACGACCGGAAACCGCCAGCCTACCAATGCCATGGCCACCATCAACCCCAACGAAATTGAATCCATTGAAATACTTAAAGATGCCTCCGCAACTTCTATTTACGGTTCCAGAGGTGCCAACGGTGTCATATTGATAACCACCAAACGCGGTAAGGAAGGGCAAAGCAGCGTGGATTATGATGGCTCCTACTCTTTTCAAACCATTGCAAACGAAGTGAATGTGCTTAATGGCGGTGATTATGCGCGTTACATTAATTTATTGGAAAAAAGCCAGGGCGGAAACCCGCGCTATTCCGATCAGCAGATCAGCCAGATCGGGGCAGGCACCGACTGGTGGGATGTGATCTCGCGCACCGGTGCATTGTCCAATCACCAGCTTTCATTCACGGGTGGCACCAAGGGAATGCGTTATGCATTTGTTGGTAACTATCTGGATAATAACGGGATCATCAAAAATACGGATTTCAACAGATATGGATTCCGGATGAATCTGGATAATGATTTTTTGAAAGGCAAAGCCACGTTGAGCAACAGCTGGTCCTTCAACCGATCGAGTAGCAGCAATGTGCCCACAGACCGCGGCGGTCCGGGAGGAATAGTGATTTCTGCACTTGGACTAGACCCTACGGTGGGTGTCTATGACGCAAATGGCGGTTACCAGTATGCCAGCTACGACCAGCGCTTTTTGACCAATCCGCTCGCTGAGGCCATGGAGGGTTATGACCGCGACTGGACAAACAGGCTTTTTGGAACAACGGCATTAACCTTTAACATTATAGAAGGGCTCAAATTTCGCACGAGCATTGGCGTGGACCTGGTCAATGCACGCCGGACCACTTTTTACAATAATTTCACGTATCTGGGCCGTCAGAACGACCGTGAGCTGCAAAAGGCGAACAGAAACAGCAATAACCTGTTGAATGAGAATATTTTAAGCTACAACAAAGAGATCGCCGCCGGGCAATTTCTGGACGTAACATTGGGATACACCTATCAGAAAGAACTCAACTATTTTGAATCCAATGCAACGCGGGGCCTTCCTTCCGACGACATCGAGGCCGTTAATATGCAAAATGGCAGCCGGCCGCTGGTTCCTAATTCGGGCCGTGTTGAGTGGGAACTGCTCTCCTATCTTGGCCGCGTGAATTATAATTTCAAAGACCGTTACCTGCTCACATTTACATTACGCCGTGATGGTTCTTCCAAATTCGGGCCGAACAATAAATGGGCAACATTTCCGTCTGCTGCTATTGGCTGGCGAATTGTTAATGAAGGTTTTTTTAAAAATTCAGGACTGGCAACCGTGTTTGACGATTTCAAACTGCGCGCCAGCTATGGACTTACGGGAAATTCCCAAATCCCCGTTTACCGCTCCGTGGCTGGTTTGATTCCTTATAACTACGTTTTCGGCACTACGCCAGCGCTGGTTTCGGGTTACGGGCCCAACAGGATCTCCAACAATGATCTCAAATGGGAAAGCACTTCCATGCTCAATGTCGGCCTGGACTTTGCCCTGCTATCCAACCGCCTTACTTTAACTGTGGATGCCTTTGAAAACAAAACCACTGACCTGTTGCTGGACGTTTCCATTCCTCAAAGCACAGGTTTCAGCACCATTATGCTCAATTCCGGTTCGCTCAGTAACAAAGGGCTCGAATTTGCAGCCAGCTACAAGTTAATGAGCTCCAAAGCATTCACCTGGGATGTGAGCGGTAATGTCTCCATTCTTCGTAATAAGATCGTTGATCTTGGAAAAAGCACGCCGTTTTTTGCAGGCACCACAAGCAGTCACCTGGGCGTGCTGGGAAGCTGGGTGGAAGCCGGAAATCCCATCGGCGTTTGGCGCGGATATAATTATGTCGGGTTATTTCAGAGTGAAGAGGAAGGCAAAACTTTTTCTGCCAAAGCAGGCTATCCCAAGTACGAAGACGTGAATGGGGATGGAAAGTATACAACCGACGATTTCAAGATCATTGGCGATCCAAACCCGAAACTTACCTGGGGCGCCAACACGACTGTAAAGTTCAAAGGATTCGACGTTTCGGTATTTTTCCGCGGTGTGCACGGCAACAAAGTCCGCAACCTGCAGCAGTCGGAAATGGGTGATGGCGTGCAAAAGATTAACCAGATCGGAAACATTCTGACCGATTCCTGGACACCTGAAAACACAAATGCACCAAGGCCCGTTATCGACGGCCGCCGCGACTTCATTTCTTTCAGAAGATCATCATTCTTCATTCAGGACGGCTCATTTGTACGGCTGCAAAATCTGTCGCTGGGTTATACAGTGCCGGTAAACACCAAGATCATCCGTCATGCAAGGGTTTATGTGAGTGGTCAAAATTTGCTTTTGTTCACCAAATACAAAGGATTTGATCCCGAAGTAAACAATCAGGGCCAAAATAACCTGAACCGTGGAGACGATTACGATGCTTATCCGCGCGCACGCCAGTATACGGTCGGCATCAACCTTGGAATCTGATAATCATTCATTTGTAACATTGATATGATCGATATGAAAAATATACAATTACATTATACAAGACTGATCGCGCTGGTAATGCTGATGCTTTCCGGCGTCGGCTGTTCGGATCTGAAAGAAAAGCCGGATTTTATCAACCCGGAAACATTTTACAAAACCGCCAACGAACTGAAACTGGGTGTTAATGCCGTTTATGACGACCTGAATTCGGGCGGTTTCGGATTTTTCTACGACCGCTATGTATTTGAATGTCTGATCGGCGGTTACCAGGTGGGCTGGGAAAAGGGCCCGCTGCAATTCAACCTGGGCAATGTAAACCCGGCAGACGAATACATTGAAGCTTACTGGGGCATTTGCTACCGCTCCATCAACCGCGCCAATGCGATCATCGAGACCGCCGAAGCCATGAAAGATCCCAACAACCAGGCACTGATCGACCGGTTGAAAGGCGAGACGTTGTTTCTGCGGGCATTCTACTATTATGGTCTGCTCAGTTATTTCGATGATGCGCCGCTGTCTGTAAAATCGACCCAGAACATTACCGAGCTTCCTACCAACAGCGGCGGTAACCGGGCGATTATCGACCAGATTTATGCCGACACCAAAGCCGCAGCCGAGCTGCTTCCAGCCAGCTACACAGGCGCCGACCTGGGCCGCGCAACCAAATGGGCTGCCAAATCGGTGCTGATGAAGGCACAATTGTGGGATGAAAAATGGGCCGATGCCAAAGCAACCGCAGAAGATATTATCAACAACAGCGGCCTGACATTGTACGCCGACTTTGCATTCAATTTCGATCTTGTCCACGAAAATCAGGGCGAGCGCATTTTTGAAGCGCAGGTGTCGGCCACGGCCAGCCCCAACGAATACAGCCAGCATTCGGCCCACTTCAATCCTGAGGATTTTCCCAGCGAACTGGGCGGTTCAGGATGGAGCTGGATCAGCACAACCCAGGAATTCCGCTCGGCTTACGACCCAAAGGACAAGCGCATTGCGGGAACATTCATTGAAAGCTATCCAACGGGACGTTTTGGAAAAATCAATGGCACCTATCCTATCGTGACATGGAGCCCGAAAGCCGACTATAACCTTTCACGCTTTGGCGGCGTGGTGAAATCAGATGCCAATCCGAAAGATCCCGCGCAAATGATCTTTGGCAAAGCGTGGTCCAACAAGATTGCCGAGCTGGACAGACGCAATTCAGCTACCGAGAAAAACACGATCTATATTCGTTTATCTGACATTCTGCTGGGCCATTCCGAAGCTTGTAATGAGAGCGGACAGGGCAATCCGCTTATCTCGATCAACAAAGTAAGGGAGCGCGCGGGAATTCCGGCATTGAAGGCATTAAGTCAGGCGGCACTCCGCGATGCCATCATTCAGGAGCGCATGCAGGAATTTGTTTTTGAGCAAGTTATGTATCCCGAACTACGCAGAAAGAGTAAATTCGGCGGTCCAATTGATTATCTTAGTAAAGAAATAAAACATTTTGCCCAAAAATACAATGTAGACCGCGTTCCGAAAGCGAGAGACTACGTTTTACCATTGCCAGTAAAAGAACTGCTGGGTAACCCGAACGTGAAGCAAAATGCGATCTGGCAATAGATCGGAAGCGTATGAAATTTTTAACAAAAGATTGAAGGATGCTGAGTAACAGATTATTTATTGGCGCGGGAGTTCTCATCATTGCCATATCTTCCTTTTTCTGGCTTTCGGGCTCGTTAGGCTCTTCCTCGGTGGATTACAACACCGAGGTGAAGCCTATACTCAACAAGCATTGCATGGGCTGCCATGGCGGCGTTAAGAAGGCAGGCGACGTGAGCTTCTTGTTTGAACACGAAATGCTAGAACCCGGCAAGTCGGGTAAAATTCCGGTGGTACGTGGCGATGCGGATGCCAGCGAAATGATCCGCCGTATATTAAGCGATGACCCGGACGAGAAAATGCCTAAAAACGGCACGCCTTTGAAGGAAGAGGAAATTGATATACTAAAAAAATGGATCAATCAGGGCGCGAAATGGGAAACACATTGGTCCTATAAAAAGATCGAGAGACCCGACGTGCCTTCTCTGGACGGTTTCAGTAACCTGTTCGGATTGATTGATAATGCGGATAAAAAGTGGGCTACAAACGAAATTGACCATTTTGTTCTTGATAAATTAAAGGATAAGGGCCTCAATGTTTCCGCAGAAGCTGATCGTGCCACATTGATACGCCGGGTAAGTCTGGATCTTACAGGCCTTCCACCTACGGAAAAGCAAGTCGCTGATTTTGTCAATGATAAATCTGAAAATGCCTACGAGAAAGTGGTTGACAGATTGTTGAAATCGCCCGCATATGGTGAGCGATGGACCTCCATGTGGATGGATCTGGCGCGCTATGCGGATACAAAGGGCTACGAAAGTGACGGAGGCAGAACCATGTGGCGTTACCGCGATTATGTGGTCAAATCATTCAATCAGGATAAACCATTTGACCAGTTTACCATCGAGCAGCTGGCCGGCGATTTGTTACAAAAGGACAAAGACGGCTTCCCACTGGAAGAGAACATGATCGCCACGGGCTATCACCGCAATACAATGACCAATAATGAAGGCGGAACCGACGACGAAGAATTCCGGACTGCTGCCCAGATCGACCGTGTGAACACAACCTGGGAGGTGTGGCAGGGAACCACATTCGCCTGCATTCAATGTCACAGCCATCCCTATGACCCTATTCCGCACGAGGATTATTACAAATACATGGCCTTTTTCAATAACACCCGTGATGAAGATGTATGGGACGAATGGCCGAAAATGCGATTTTACAAAGGTGAAGATTCAGCCCGCGTAGAAAGAGTGAAAAGCTGGATCAGGGAAAGCAAACCTGAGCAACTGCCGGAAGTAACGCAGTTTATGAAGGTGATGGAGCCTAAAATCAATGCGCATAATTTTATCAAAGGTGACCAGTCAACTGTGCTGCTGATCTCTTATTATGGTGTTAAAAATAATGGGAATGCAAGGATCGCCGGAGTTGATCTTTCCAATGCAGATAATGTGGTCATGAATGTTTCCACCAAAGCACAGAACGCCGTGCTTTCGCTGCACTTGGACAAGCTGGATGGGCCCGTGATTTCTCAAATGAATGTGCCTGTCAGAGATTCAGTGATCATTGCGCCATTGGTAAAAACGGCTGGCAAACATGATATTTTCCTTTCATTAAAAAGCCCGAAAAACCCCGACGAATGGGTCAGGATAACGTGGATGTCATTCCAAAAGGCATTGCCGGGCAAGGAAAAGCCTGATTATAACAACATTGTGGCTGATTATGCGACGGTTCTCACACACCAAACGGAAAGTATGCCGGTAATCTGGGAAGGAAAAGGAGATTTCGCGCGTAAAACCAATGTTTTTGTAAGAGGAAACTGGATGGTAAAAGGCGCGGAAGTAAAACCTGACGTTCCAAAATTGCTCGCTCCGTTGCCCAAAGACGCGCCGAGGGACCGTGTCGGTCTGGCCAAATGGATCGTAAGCCGCGACAATGCACTCACTTCCCGCGTGATCGTAAACCGGTTCTGGGAGCAATTGTTTGGTAAAGGAATTGTAGAAACCGTGGAAGATTTCGGTTCCCAGGGAGCCGAGCCCACCCATCCCGAGCTGCTGGACTGGCTCGCAGTCAAGTTTATGGAGCAAGACAAATGGAGCATTAAAAAGATGCTGAAAACGATTGTAATGTCGTCCACTTACCGCCAAAGCTCTAAAACGGATGAAAACAAGCTGGAAAAAGACCCTTACAACATCTGGATTTCGCGTGGCCCGCGCGTAAGGCTCAGCGCTGAGCAGGTCCGCGACCAGGCACTTGCGTGCAGCGGTTTGATTTCTGATAAAATGTATGGCCCCGGCGTAATGCCACCTCAGCCTGACAAGATCTGGCAATCTCCTTATAGCGGTGAAAAGTGGGTTTTGAGCGAAGGCGAAGACCGTTACCGGCGGGGCGTTTACACATATTGGAAGCGCACAGCTCCCTACCCTTCCATGGTTACATTCGACGCGCCAAGCCGCGAGTTCTGCCAATCCAGAAGAATTTTGACCAATACACCATTGCAGGCACTAGTCACATTGAATGATCCGGTGTATCTGGAAGCTGCCGAAAAGCTGGCAACCCGAATGCAGCAGCGCGGAAAAACGCCCGAACAACAATTAAAAGAAGGTTACCGCATGCTCACTTTCCAAAGCATTGAAGAAAAAAACCTGAATGTGCTCGTAAAGGTCTACAAGCAGGCGCTGGACGCATATAAGAAGAAACCAGTAGAAGCAGACAGCATCCTGGCCTACGGAAAAGAGCGCACACCAGAACTGGCCGCGCTGACAATTTCGGCCAATGTCATGTTGAATTTAGATAATGTGATTACAAAGGAATGAACATGGAAAACCTACAAAAAGAACTCCAACATACAGCATTGCTTCATCAGACCCGGCGGCACTTTTTGCAGTCGGTCGGCTTCGGCTTGGGTGCATTGGGATTAGGAACTATGCTGGATTCCTGCGGGCCTTCGTCGGCTGCGGGCAGTCCCGCCGGTGACGTTGCAAAATCGCGCATTCCGCAGTTTGCACCCAAGGCTAAGCGTGTCATCTACATTCACATGGCCGGAGCGCCTTCGCAGCTTGAACTTTTCGACTACAAGCCTGAACTGGTGAAATACCACGGCCGCGACTGTCCTGCCGAGTTTTTGGAAGGCAAAAAATTCGCCTTTATCCAGGGTGTGCCCAAAATGCTGGGTCCGCAGGGACATTTCGCACAATATGGCCAGTCTGGCGCCTGGATGTCCGATTATGTGCCTTATCTGCAAACCGTTGCCGACGAGATCACATTTCTGAAAGCCATGCATACGGATCAGTTCAACCACGCGCCAGCGCAACTGCTGATGCATACGGGAAGTCCGCGGCTGGGAAGACCAAGTCTTGGGGCATGGTCTGTTTACGGCTTAGGCTCGGAAAATCAGAATCTTCCGGGATTTATCGTACTTGCCTCGGGCGGACAGCAGCCTGATGCAGGCAAAAGCGTTTTCGGCAGCGGGTTCCTACCCTCTGTTTATCAGGGTGTGCAGTGCCGCACCGGGGGCGATCCGGTTTTATATGTGAGCGATCCGAATGGTATGAACCGGGACATGCGCAAACAGACCATTGAAGCCATTAATGAAATTAACAAACAGACGTACGAGGACGTAAAAGACCCGGAAATCCTGACCCGGATCAGCCAGTATGAAATGGCATTCCGCATGCAAATGTCCGTTCCCGAAGTGATGGATGTGTCCAAAGAACCCCAATTCATTCTGGATATGTATGGCGTTAAACCCGGCGAGGGAACATTTGCCATGAACTGCCTGCTGGCTCGGAAACTGGTGGAAAACGACGTACGGTTTGTACAGCTTTTCGACTGGGGCTGGGACGGCCACGGCACTTCCAAAGACCATAATGTGGAAGGTGGCCTGCGTCAGAAATGCCGCGAGTCCGACCAGCCGGTTGCTGCGCTGATCAAGGATCTGAAAATGCGTGGGTTACTGGAAGAAACGCTCGTGATTTGGGGCGCTGAGTTTGGCAGAACGCCGATGCAGGAAAACCGCAACGGACTCGTGATGCCTTTTATGGGCCGCGATCACCATCTGGATGCATTCACAATGTGGATGGCTGGCGGCGGTGTAAAGCAAGGTTTTTCACACGGAGAAACTGACGAGCTGGGTTACTACGGCACCAAAGGCAGAACGCATGTACATGATTTACAGGCAACTATCCTTCACTTAATGGGCTTTGACCATGAAAAATTCACCTATCCTTTCCAGGGAAGAAATTTCCGGCTTACAGACACAGAAGGAAAGGTTGTAAAAGAAGTAATTGCGTAGTTCCTAAACCCCTTATCATGTATCATATTTTATTGCAGGATTCGTCCTGGGCCACATTCATTGGCCGGTTCCATCCGGCCATTGTTCACTTCCCTATTGGCTTTTTATTGATAGCGTCCTTACTCGAAATCGGAAGACGATGGGGTAAGATTGCTGTCAGTGAAGGCGTTATCACTTTTATTCTCCTATGTTCGGCCATGGGCGCAACATTCGCCTGCGTGGCTGGTTATCTGCTTTCATTGAGCGGCGGTTATGATGCCGGTTTGCTTGATAACCACATGTGGAAAGGAATAGGAGTCGCTGCATTTGCCTGGGCGGCCTGGCTGGTCAAATCCGACATGTTGCAACGGCTAATGCCTGCCGGCAAGATCATTTACCTTCCCGCGATCCTGATTGCAACCGCGCTTACATTAAGTGCTGGCCACGACGGCGGCTCGCTTACCCACGGAGAAGGTTATTTGACCCAGTACACGCCCGAACCATTCCGCGGCCTTGCCGGCCTGCCTCCTGTGCAGGCCAAACCAGCTGCAATCAAACCCATTACCGACATTCAGCAGGCCATTGTTTACACCGACATTGTGCAGCCGATCCTGGAAGCCAAATGCACTCAGTGCCACAGCGCAAGCAAAAGCAAAGGTGATCTGCGGATGGATCAGCTGGCCTTACTCGTCAAAGGCGGAGAGAACGGCCCTGCATTCGTTGCAGGAAAAGGCGAAGAAAGTGATATGATCAAAAGGTGCCTGCTGCCCGAAAATGAGGATGAGCATATGCCGCCCAAAGGCAAGCCCCAACTGACAGCAGATCAGATCGCGCTGCTCACGTGGTGGATCGATCAGGGCGCTCCGGCAGATAAAAAAGTAGCGCAACTAACCGTATCCGAATCAATTAAATCTGCATTGGCATCATTAGGAAAAACCGGCCCGGCGGGTGCCGATAAGGCGGAACAACCCGGCATGCTGAGTATTAAAGTGCCTGCGGCCAATGAGCAGGATATTGAAAATCTGCGAAAAGCGGGACTGATGGTCAATACATTGTCCCAAGACCAGAATTTGCTGGAGATCAGTGCAGTGAACCTGCCCGGATTCAGCGATAAGCAAATGGAATTGTTACAGCCCGTTGCCCGGCAAATCACCTGGCTCAAACTAGGCAGCACCGCCATCACCGATGCCGCATTGCCGCAGATTGCCAGGTTCCCGAACCTGAGCAAGTTGCATTTGGAATACACTGACGTTACCGACAAGGGCATTATCTCCCTTAAACCCCTCGCCCACTTGGGTTATATCAACATTGTTAACACCAAAGTTGGCGACAAAGGATTGAAAGCCATCGCCGAAATGAAGGCGCTCCGCTCAGTTTATGTCTGGCAGTCTGCTGTGACAGACAGCGCCGTAAGTCAGATGGGACGGCAAAAGCCCAACCTGTTGGTCATGAATGGTTTCAATGAAGCCGCAGTGGCGCAATTTGTCAAGGCGGGCGATATAAATGATAAAAAAGAACTTAAAAACAAATAATATGGACCGTCGGAAATTCATGGGCAGCGCCATGGCCACAGCAGGCATGCTCACTGGCTTTGAAGCTGTTTCGGGTGCAGAAAAAGCGCCAACTCAGTTTGCAGACAAGCTTTCTTTAAAAATATTGGGAACCAACTGGGGTTTTGCCGGCACGACGGATGCATTTTGCGCAGCAGTAAAAAATGAAGGGTATGACGGCATTGAGATGTGGTGGCCGGGCACAAAAGAAAAACAGAAAGAGCTATTTACAGCATTAAAAAAGCACAATCTGGATGTGGGATTGCTATGCGGCTCGGGCGAAAAGGACTATGCCGCCCATCTGGATGCATTTAAAAAGCAGATCGATGCCGCCTCAACGCAGTTTGAGCAGAAACCATTGTATATCAATTGCCACAGCGGGAAGGATTTCTTCACCTACGACCAAAACAAAGCCTTTATTGACCATACATCGGCCGCAACTGCAAAAACGGGCATTCCCATTTACCACGAAACGCATCGGGGAAGAATGCTTTTCGCCGCTCACATTGCACGCAATTTTATTGAGAAAAACCCCGATTTAAGGCTCACACTGGATATTTCGCACTGGTGCAATGTTCACGAAAGCCTGCTCGCCGATCAGCAGGAAACCATTCAGCTGGCACTGGCACGCGTAGGCCACATTCACTCGCGCATCGGGCACGAAGAAGGCCCGCAGGTGAACGATCCCCGGGCACCGGAATGGGACGCAGCAGTAAAAGCGCACCTGGCATGGTGGGACAAGGTGGTGGAGTACAAAGTAAAAAGTGGTGAAACGCTGACCGTTTTAACAGAATTCGGCCCGCCTAATTACCTGCCGACCGTTCCCTTCACGCATCAGCCGCTGGCAGATCAATGGGCAATTAATGTGCATATGATGCATTTGCTTAGAAAGAGATATTTGAAATAACTTTTTTCGTCGTGCATTCCCGTACAATCTGTGTTCATTTTTGAACAATTTTATGTTTAGCTTTATATATAAATTATTGATATATAATAGCATTTGATACTTGGCACGGTTTTAACGAGCTTCGGGGAGACGTATACTTAATTTACTCCCTGTAAAAAGCCTATGAAAAACCTGTTTAGCAATCATCTCAAAACCGGCTTGCGCAACATCTGGCGAAACCGCAGCACGAATGCCGTCAGTATTTTTGGATTATCAATCGGACTGGCAAGCGGGCTGCTTATTTTTCTGCTCGTCAGTTATCTTTTCAGCTTCAACCGCTATCACGCCAAAGCCGACCGCACTTTTTGGATTGTGACTGACATTCTCGAAGAGCAACCGCAGCATCTGGATGTGACGCCGCGTCCGATGGGCGATGTGCTGAGGCGGGAATATCCGTTCGTGGAAAGTGCCGTAAGATTAAACAACATTTTCGGCGCCGTTATCAGCATTCCGGTCAGCGAGAGCGAGATAAGGAAGTCTGGCCCATCAAAGAAATTTGAAGAATCGCGGAACATTTGCTTTACTGAGCCGGAGTTTTTTCAGGTTTTTGATTCCAAATGGCTTGCCGGCCGGCCAAAACGGGCGCTGGCTGAGCCTAACACAGTGGTTTTATCCCGAAAATATGCTGAAAAATATTTTGGAACATCCCAGGCCATCGGCAAAGTCCTGCGCTTTGAAAACAAACTGAACCTGACCGTGACGGGCGTCATTGAAAATCCGCCGTCCAGTTCCCAACTGCGCTACGACATTTTGATATCCTATGCCTCAATCCCGGGCTTCTATAACGATCCCAATATGCTCAGCACCTGGGCCGAACCTTCGACAATGTGCTGGGTAGCATTGAAAAAAGGCGCGGCTGCGCATGAACTGGCAAAAAGCCTTTCCGACATTACACACAAATATTATAATGCCGCAGACGCCAAAAAGTATCATTTCGCCGTAATTCCCCTTAGCGAAATGTTCCATGCACCGGGCTTCGGCGGCGCTCCCCGACCGATCCTTTACGCACTGATCGTGATAGGCATATGCCTCGTGGTGGCGTCCTGCGTTAATTTCATCAACATTACCACCGCACAGGCCATGCGCCGTTCCAAAGAAGTGGGTGTAAGAAAATCCCTGGGAAGCTCCCGCCGCCAGCTGATCGGCCAGTTCATTACCGAAATCGCTTTGCTTTGCCTGATCGCTTTTGCGATCGCCTTGGTCATTACGCAGCTGAATCTGCCCATGCTTAATGGCGCCCTAAGCATGTTAAGAGCGGACATCTCAATCATGGATTTGCTACGACCCAATGCGCTGGCCTGGTTTGTGCTGATGATTGTTTCTGTAATTATTTTAGCAGGGTTTTATCCCTCAGCGATCATTTCCGGGTTCAATCCGGTGGCTGCTTTAAAGGGAAAGTTGTCTTCGCAAAAAGCTGGAAAAGTTTCAGTTCGCAAGGGTCTTGTTGTTGTACAATTTGTTATTACGCAAGTCTTTCTCATTGCAGTGATTGTCATGTCGGCGCAGGTCAAATATCTTAAATCCGCAGATCTTGGCTTCAACCGGGAAGAGATACTGACTGTAAAAATCCCTGGCGGCAACATGACCAGACAGCAAACATTCAGTGAGCAGCTAGGCAAAATAAAAGGCGTCGAACAGGTGGCATTAGGCGCCGAACCGCCAATGTCACAAATGCACGCCAGCGAGCCATTTTCTTACAATCACCGGCCTGAAAAGGAGAAATTTACAATAAAACTGAGAATTGGCGACATGAATTTTGCGCCACTATTCGGACTAAAAATCCTGGCCGGGCAAAATTTCACATCCAACGACAGTACCCGAAACGAGACCCTTGTCAATGAGGCGATGGTTAAGCAGCTTGGGCTGGCAAATCCCGGGGAGATCCTTGGCAAAAGCATCACCATTTGGGGAAAAGATAAAACGATCGTTGGCGTAGTGAAGAATTTTAACCTGGACGGACTCAGGGCAGGAATCCAGCCAGCTGCAATCTTTAATGATCATCAATTGAATGGTATGGCAGCTGTGAAAATCAATTCGCGCAGCCGGTCACAAACATTGGGCGAGATTGAAAAAACCTGGAACGCAACTTACCCCGAGCACGTCTATCACGCTGATTTCCTCGACGACCGCATAGAGCAGTTTTACCAAACCGAAAATATCCTGCTTGGTCTTATTCAGGTTTTCTCGTTCATTGCACTGGTGATAGGCTGCCTGGGTTTATATGGGCTCGTTACTTTTATGGCCGCATCCCGCTCCAAGGAAATCGGCGTCAGAAAAGTCCTGGGGGCGAGCCAAGCACAGCTTCTCTGGATATTCGGCCGGGAATTTGCAACATTACTGCTGATCGCTTTCCTGCTGGCAGCGCCGCTCGGCTGGTTTTTTATGAATAACTGGCTGGCTGGTTATGCGTACAAAGTAAATCTTGGCCCCTGGGTTTTCGGCCTTACCATTGGCATTGTTGCCATGGTTACAGCTGTTACCATCGGCTTTCAGTCTGTGAAAGCCGCGAAAATGAATCCTGTCCGTAGTTTAAGAGATGATTAAGGAATGATCGTTTCATTCAATCCAGCTCAGTATAACCGTCGTCCCCCAGAATGTCGTGGCCGTCATTGTTTCGGAACTCCCGGACAATGGCGTCCCTTTCTGCGCGGTTTTTGGGATCCACACTAATGATAATGCCGCCTTCCTTGATGCCCGTTTCGTAAGTGTCGCAATGTTCTTCCGGGATCTGGGTTGCTATTACGTGGCTAATGGTCTGTGTCTCCGGTTTCTGCTCCACCTTCCCAATCAACCTTCGGGAAATAGAAATGCCCAGCTCTGGCAACGAAATCATGGATGTGATGGAAATGATGGCTTCGGCAATCTTATGCTTGGCGCCTTCCTTGGGCTTCTCCTCGATCGAGCCAAGCTGTTCATCAACACCGTAACCCGTGCTTTCACTGGTCGGATTGGTATGCTTGCTCAGTGTCTCATCCGACATAAGCAGCGAAATATCATCTTCTGTGTGACCTAATTTCAGCAGCGCCTGATAGGCATTTTCCGCGTCTTTTTTGGTAAAGAAAACCGCTGAAACTGTACCCGGCAGTTCGTAAGCATAACCCGATGTTCCCATAAGTAAAGTTGATATCAATTGTGCTTGACTCCTATTAATATAATGCCAGAACAGTGAATTAAGATATGGCGCCGCAAACTAATGCAGAAAACCTGATCAAAGTCATTTTCGCAACCAACCGCGGTCAAATTTACGGACAAATTCTTTCTTCAATTTTGAGGGAGCATTAAGAAGCAAATACCATGGATCAGGACATAGACAGCATAGCGCGCGAAGACGCGGCCCTAAAAATCGCGCAAAACACGTGTTACCATTGCGGGCAAACTTGCTCGCAGGACACGATTACGGCCGATGAACATGCGTTTTGCTGCGAGGGTTGCTATCATGTTTACGATCTTTTAAAAGTCACCGAACTCTGTGATTATTACGCAATTGACGGCTCCGCAGGTATTTCTCCTGACAAATCTTTTTTTGAAGGCAAGTTCGATTACCTGGACCTGCCCGAGGTCAGCGCAAAAATAATCGAGTTCACCGACGGCCGCCTGTCGCAGGTGAGCTGGTATATTCCAAAAATGCATTGCAGCTCGTGTATCTGGCTTTTGGAACAGCTTTATAAATTCAATCCGGCCATCAGAAGCTCGGTGGTTAACTTTCCCGAAAAGAAGGTCAGGATCACATTTGAACCCGAAAAAGTGAAGTTGAGCGAGCTGGCAACCTTGATTGCAAGCATTGGATATGAACCTTACATCAGCCTGAACGACATTGCGGGTGAGCAGCAAAAAAAGTGGAATCGCAAAAGGCTTTATAAGATCGGCGTGGCCGGATTTTGCTTTGGCAATGTAATGATGCTCAGCTTTCCTGAATATTTCCATTTAGGAAAAGATGCATTTGATGAAAGCCTGAGATCCACCTTCGGCTGGCTGAACCTGGCCCTGGCCATTCCTGTCTTGCTTTATTGCGCCAGTGATTTTTTCAAATCCGCCTGGGCAGCCCTCAAAGGAAAATACCTGAACATTGATGCCCCGATCGTCATCGCGCTGGTTTCTATTTTTAGTCTGAGCTTTTACCAGATCGTTTCCGGCACAGGTCCGGGTTATTTTGACTCCCTTACCGGCGCAGTTTTCTTCATGCTGACGGGCCGGTTTTTTCAGGATAAAACTTACGCAGGCATTTCTTTCGATCGTGATTATCGCTCCTATTTTCCCGTGGCGGTTTCTGTTTTGAGCGGAAAAGCCGAGATCCGGACGCCGGTAACGGATTTGAAAGAGGCGGACATTATTCTGGTCAGAAATGCAGAGCTGATCCCGGCCGATTCCGTGTTGTTAAGCCCCCAAGCATTGATTGATTACAGTTTCGTTTCCGGCGAAGCCGAACCCGTCAGGCGTAAAAAAGGAGATACGATTTATGCAGGCGGCAAGCAAACCGGCCCTGCCATTGAGCTGGAAATTGTCCGGAAAGTTTCGCAAAGTTATCTGACACAACTTTGGAATAATGAGAGTTTTTCCAAACAAAAAGAAGATCAGAACAAGATGCTGGCCGCCCGCATCAACCGCTATTTTTCAGTCATTGTGTTAATCATTGCTACGCTCACATTCGCTTTTTGGTTTGTCATTTTAAAAAATCCTGAAACGGCTTTCCGCGCATTCACAACCTGCCTGCTCGTGGCCTGTCCGTGTGGCTTGCTGTTTTCCTCCACATTCACCAATGGCAACCTGATGGCGCTTTTTGGCAAAAATCAATGCTATCCCAAAAACGCGGATGCTATCGAGCGGCTTTCCAAAATCAACACGGTTGTATTTGACAAAACTGGCACGATAACCCGCTCAGATGATGCAGAAGTGGCATTTATCGGAACAAAAATGACGGATCAGGATCTGGCGATGGTGAAGACAATTGCCAGCCAATCCTCCCATCCGCTCAGCAGATTGGTTGTAAAAAGCCTGGCGCATATTCAGTGCGGAACGCAGAAGCTTTCGTATTATGTAGAAGCCAGCGGTTCGGGCATTAAAGGTTCACTTGGCAATCAGATTGTAAAGCTGGGTTCGGCGGCTTGGGCGGGAGAACAAAAAAATGAAAATGATCTGGGTTCTTCCAGGGTTTATGTCAGCATTGATGGCGTCTGCCAAGGTTATTTTATGATAAAAATAAAATACCGCGAAAACCTTCCGAAGACCATTGAAGCGCTCCATAACCACGGCTTTAACACCTATTTGCTCTCCGGCGACAAGCCGACAGACCAGCAATACCTGGCGCATATTTTCGGAAACGATGCCCATTTGTATTTTAAACAAAAACCCGAAGACAAGCTGGCATTCATAGCCACATTGCAGGAGAAGCTGCATCAGAATGTGCTCATGGTCGGCGATGGGCTCAATGATGCGGGCGCTTTGCAGCAGAGTAATGTGGGTGTAGCCGTTTCGGACGATATCAACAATTTCACCCCATCCTGCGATATGATCATCGACGGCAAGCAGCTTTCCCGCCTGCCTGCTTTTATCAACCTGGCCCGCCAGGGACAAAAGATCATCAAAGCCAGTTTTGCTATTTCGCTGATATACAACATCGGAGGGCTGTTTTTTGCAATAGGCGGCCAACTTTCGCCGGTTCTTGCGGCCATTCTGATGCCGGTAAGCCTGATTTCGATTGTAGGCTTTACCACCATAGCCAGTAACATTGCGGCCAAAAGAATATTGAAAAACTGACGAAAGTCAGTTGTGAACCATGCTGGCGTCATCTTTCTGCTCGGGCCGATCCGGTAGTTTTGGGCATTAGAAAAACAAAAAGATCCCTTCAAAATGAGCGCAATGTTCGTCATGATTATCGCAAGCCTTGCCATCGCCCTGGCCTTTTTGGGAGCCTTCCTTTGGTCGGTGCGCAAGGGCCATTACGATGACGACTATACGCCCTCGATCCGAATTCTTTTCGATGATTCCAACAGCGACGAGACCAAAACCAAACCAACAGATATTCACTAAATTTTACCTGAGTTATGTCAAACGTTCCCCATCCCGCTCTGGCAACCGTTGAACTGGATGAGTTCCAATATGATAACCGCGTTGTGCGGGATTTCGCCATTGCAACGATACTTTTCGGGCTAATCGGTATGCTTGTCGGGCTGCTTGCTGCGTTGCAGCTGGTGTTTCCCAACCTGAATATGGATCTGCCTTACCTTACATTCAGCCGCATCCGGCCACTGCACACCAATGCGGTCATTTTCGCTTTTGTAGGAAATGGTTTCTTCACTGGCCTGTATTATTCCGCGCCCCGCGTTTTAAGGACGCCGATGTGGAGCCCTGTACTGAGCAGGATTCATTTCTGGGCATGGCAGTTTATCATTGTGGCTGCCGCCATTACATTGCCGATGGGCCTTACCACTTCCAAAGAATACGCAGAGCTGGAATGGCCGCTTGACATTGCCATCGCCGTAGTGTGGGTTGCAGCACTTATTAACCTGGTAATGACCACCATTCACCGGCGCACTGAGCACATTTACGCTGCGGTTTGGTTTTACATTGCTTCATTTGTCACTGTTGCAATGCTGCACGTGGTCAACAGTATGGCGCTTCCTATCTCTCTTTTCAAAAGTTACTCAGTGTACGCAGGCGTGCAGGATGCGCTCGTGCAATGGTGGTATGGGCACAATGCCGTGGCGTTTTTTCTTACAACTCCTTATTTGGGACTGATGTATTATTTCCTTCCCAAAGCGGCTAACCGTCCTATTTATTCCTACCGGCTTTCCATCGTGCATTTCTGGGCGCTGATATTCCTTTATATCTGGGCCGGGCCACACCATTTGCTGTACACTTCCCTGCCCGAATGGGCGCAGACACTGGGAACCGTGTTTTCCGTGATGCTGATCGCGCCTTCCTGGGGTGGAATGATCAACGGGCTGATGACCCTGCGCGGCGCCTGGGACAAAGTGCGGGAAGATGTTGTGCTCAAATTCATGGTTGTAGCCATCACCGCCTATGGTATGGCCACTTTCGAAGGCCCGATGCTTTCCTTCAAAAACGTAAACGCCATCGCCCATTATACCGACTGGATCGTAGCGCACGTGCACGTAGGAGCACTTGGCTGGAACGGCTTTCTGACTTTCGGGATTTTATACTGGCTTTTCCCGCGCATATACGGACGTCCGTTATATTCTCAAAAGGCTGCCAATTTCCACTTCTGGATCGGAACCATCGGGATTTTATTTTACACCATTCCTATGTACTGGGCTGGCTGGGTGCAAAGCTCTATGTGGAAAGAATTCACGCAGGAAGGGCTTTTGAAATATCCCAACTTCCTCGAAACCGTAACGCAGCTCAAACCATTGTATTTCCTGCGCAGCGTAGGCGGCACACTCTACATTGTCGGCTTCATTGTAATGATCTACAACTTGTGGATGACGGCACTGAAAGGGAAATTAATACAAACCGAAACAGCCAAAGCAATGCCATTGAATGCCATCTGGCATGCCGAAAAGAGCGAGTACTGGCACCGCAGGCTGTTTGAACGCAAACCACTTGCACTTACAGTATTTGCGCTGGTGGCCGTGGCCATCGGTGGAATGATCGAGATGATCCCAACTTTCATGATCAAATCCAATGTCCCTACCATTGCATCCGTAAAACCGTACACACCACTGGAATTGCAGGGCCGCGATATTTATGTCCGGGAAGGCTGCTACGTGTGTCATACCCAAATGATCCGCCCGTTCCGCTCCGAGATCGAGCGCTATGGAGAATATTCCAAATCGGGCGAATTCGTTTACGATTACCCGCACCAATGGGGTTCCAAACGCACCGGGCCGGACCTGCACCGTATAGGCGGAAAATACCCCGATTCCTGGCACTATAACCACATGGAAGATCCAACCAGTATGTCGCCTGGCTCTATTATGCCCCGATATGGCTGGCTGCTGGAAGACGATCTCGACACAAGCACCACCGCCGCCAAGATCCGCGCCATGCAAACATTAGGCGTGCCTTATGAAAAAGGTTATGATAAAATTGCCAACACCGACCTGAGCAAACAGTCCCAAGAAATCCAGGCCAGATTAAAACAAAACGGCATCAAGGCAGATGCAGATAAGGAGATTATCGCACTCATTGCTTACCTGCAACGATTAGGAACTGATATTAAAAAATGATTGCATTATGAAATTCCGAACATATCTTGAAACCATTGCCGGCATAGGCATTTACCCGCTGATCTCGCTGCTTATATTTTTCGTGTTCTTCGTGTCACTGATCGTATTTGTGATTAGGATCGATAAAAAGTCACTACAAAAAATGGAAAGTATGCCATTGAATGATGGGGTGATCAAAAAGGGCATTTTATCAATACTTTTCTTTTTGCTGAGCGGTTCGGGCTTCGCGCAGGAACCGGCAGTAGAACCGATCCGGGCGATCAGCGGCAGCGAGCTTATTCTTTTAATCTTGCTGGGCATCATTTTCTTTGCGGCGCTGCTGGTTGTGATCGCGTTGGTGAACACGGTAACATTACTTCAAAAAATCTCCGCCCCAGCCAAAACAGAAGCGCATAAAGACCCGGTTGTTTCCTGGTGGAAGAAGTTTGCTGGAATGAGCGTCCTGCCGAGCCAGGAGCATCACCTCATTATTGAAGGACACGATTACGACGGCATTCAGGAGCTGGATAACCGCATGCCGCCGTGGCTACAATCGCTCTTTGTAGGCACCATTATTATCGGGGTCGGTTACGGCGCTTATTATTTCAGTGGAATCGGCGATTACCAGCTTGCCGAGCTTGAAAAAGAAGTTGCGCAAGCCGAAATGGATAAAAAAGCCTACATGGAAAAAGTAGGCGCATCGATGGACGAAAACACGGTGACACTCATCAGCGACGAGGCGGTTATAGGCCAGGGAAAAGCCATCTTCCAGGAAAAATGCACGGCCTGCCACGGCCCTGACGGCGGCGGAAGTGTGGGCCCGAACCTGACAGACGGTTACTGGCTGCACGGCGCGGGGATCAAGAATCTCTTCAAAGTCATTAAATACGGAATTCCCGAAAAAGGAATGATCTCCTGGGAAAAGCAGCTTTCTCCCACCGACATTCAAAAAGTGGCCAGCTATGTGCATTCACTGAATGGCACAAAACCTGCCAACCCCAAGGAGCCGCAAGGCGAGCTGGTTAGCGACGAAAAAGTAGCAGTTAATTAAGCAAAACAGCCGTTTCTATTACAAATGAACAGTTCCCAGCACGTCATAACCGATCCCGATGAATCATTCCGCGACCATTTCAGCGCAGTCAATGAGGATGGAAAGCGCAACTGGTTTTACCCGCAAAAACCAACCGGCAAATGGCATACGCGCAGGTTTTGGTTTACTGTGGGCATATTGACGCTGCTGTTTGTAACGCCGTTTATTAAATACAACGGCCAGCCTTTGCTGCTGTTCAATGTGCTGGAACGCAAATTCATCATTTTCGGCATTTTCATCGGCCCGCAGGATTACTGGCTTTTCGGGCTTACCATGCTTTCGTTCATGATTTTCGTTGTGCTGTTCACTACTATTTTCGGAAGGTTATGGTGCGGCTGGGCATGCCCGCAAACGGTGTTTATGGAAATGGTTTTCCGAAAGATCGAATACGCCATTGAAGGCAATGCCACCAAGCAAAAGCTGCTCAACAAAGCACCCTGGAACGCGGAAAAGATCCTGAGGAAAATGGCCAAATATGCTGCCTTCCTGATCGTGTCCTTTTTGATTGCCAACCTGCTGCTTTCCTATGTGCTGGGCGTGGATGAGCTTTCAAAAATCATTCGTGAGCCCATTGCAGACCACATGTCGCTTTTTGGCGGGATCATTGGTTTTACGGTCATTTTCTATTTCAATTTTGCGTGGCTGCGCGACCAGGCGTGTACGGTGGTTTGCCCCTATGGCAGGCTGCAAGGCGTGTTAATGGACCGCAACACCATTAATGTTGCCTACGATTACCAACGCGGCGAGCCTCGCGGAAAAATCCATAAAAACCAGGAACGCACCGAAGGCGACTGCATCAGTTGCCATCAATGTGTGGCCGTATGCCCAACGGGAATTGACATTAGAAACGGCCTGCAAATGGAATGCGTGAACTGCACAGCCTGCATGGATGCCTGCGACAACATTATGGAAAAAGTAGGCTTTAAAAAGGGCCTGATCCGCTACACTTCCGAAAATGCAATTGTGAAGAAAACCAATAAGCTCATTACGCCGCGGGTTATAGGCGCAATGGTGATGCTGCTTTTGCTATGGTCGGTGCTGGGATTTATGGTTGTCTCGCGCACGGATACGCAGACTATGCTGCTGCGCGCACCGGGCAGCCAATACATTGAAAACAAGGATCAAAGCATTACAAACCTTTATACATTCAAGATTTTCAACAAAACCAACCGTGCGATCAAGCCCGTGATCAGGCTCGAAAGCGTTAAAGGCAAGTTGATTTTCGCAGGCGCTTCACTGGATGGAAACGTGAATTTATCGCTCAATCCGGCGGGTATGATTGAAGGCACTGTCTTCATTGTGGTGCCTGCAAACGCGTTGAAAAAACGCAAGACAACATTGACATTATCGGTTTACCAAGGCAATGAGAAACTGGAAGATTTTGAAACAACATTCATAGCACCAGAGCAATAATGAAAAGCATGAAAATAAATTGGGGAGTTGGAATCACGGCATTGTATATGGGTTTTGTGGCCATGATACTGGTGCTGGTCAGCATGAGCATCGGCCAGAAAATTGATCTGGTAACGGAGCATTATTATGAAGAAGAACTCGGTTTTCAGAATAAAATTGACAAAAAACAGCGCGCTGCCGCGCTGGCAGAGCCTGTGAAATGGCAAGTGACCAGTGAAGGGATCAGCATTGTTTTTCCTGGTAATGTTAAAGAAAATGATTTGGCCGGGGCTATCCATTTATACTGTCCTTCCAATGACAAAAACGACAGGAAATTCAAGATCTCAACCCAAAATCACACCCAGATAATCCCCGTCACCAACATCCCGGAAGGCAGTTACCATCTGCAAATTGATTGGAAAAATAAAGAGCAGACTTACTGGAATGAAGACGTGATCGTAATCAGTCACACAAAATAAAACAAGTGAACAATGCGCTTCCATATCTGGCTTTGACGATGGGGCTGCTCAGCAGTTTCCATTGCATAGGCATGTGCGGGCCCATTGCGCTGGCGCTTCCGGTGCAGAGGGGCAATGCCTGGCAACGGAGTTCGGGTTTGCTTGCCTATAATGTGGGCCGGGCGTGCTCCTATGCCTTGCTGGGCGCGTTGGTTGGTGCTTTTAGCAATGCGCTGGCGTTGATGGGTTATCTCAAATATGCTTCTTTGCTGGCAGGTCTCTTTATGCTGGTTTATGTGATTTGGCCAAAAGCATTTACGCGCTTTTTGGTCGCGCCCGCCATTTTAAGACAGCCTGTTAATTTCATCAAAAATCAAATGGCAGCCCTACTGGGCAGCCGCAAATTGCACGGCTGGCTTCTGCTCGGTTCGCTGAATGGACTACTGCCCTGCGGGCTGGTTTACCTGGCATTAATGAGCTCATTGGCAACAGGAAGCAGCGCTGCCGGAAGCATTTTCATGTTTGTTTTCGGAATGGGCACATGGCCCGCGATGATGGCAGTCGGTTTTTTCAAAAACTGGGTTACGCCCGCTGTCCGCAGCAAATTTCATCAGATCACTCCAATTTTCATTGCGTTCGCAGGCATATGGTTGCTATACCGCAGCACCTTGTTTCAATATCCGCACGCAAGTTATTCCGCAGTTAAGCCCATCACCGAATGTCACGGGAAATAGTGATCCTTCCGGCCCTATAAGCGTTTCGGGGCTACAAATGTTAGTTTTGATACTGACCAAAGTCATGTTTTCCAAGGCGGCTTAACCCTAGTTTTGATTCATAGTAACCATTCAAAAACACGATTACCATGGATAAGGACCTGCTGTTCAAATACAATACACCCGGACCCCGTTATACGAGCTATCCAACCGTTCCTTACTGGCAAAAAACGCCTCCTCAGCAGCAAAAATGGAAGAAGCTGGTCATGGATGCTTTTGAAGTTTCCAATGAAAAAGAGGGTATCAGTCTTTACGTCCACCTTCCTTTTTGCGAGAGCCTATGCACTTACTGCGGCTGCAATACACGCATTACCATAAACCATGCCGTAGAAACAAAATACATTAACGCCGTTCTCAAAGAATGGCAGATGTACATCGCAACATTCGGCGAAACCAAGCCTGTTATCCGTGAAATACACCTGGGCGGCGGCACACCCACCTTTTTTAGTCCTGAAAACCTTAAAATGCTCATTCTGGGCTTGTTAAAGGATTCCATCGTTCACCCTCAAGCCCAGTTTGGCTTTGAGGCACATCCCGGCAATACAACCGACGAACACTTGCAAACACTCTACGAAGTGGGTTTCCGGCGGATCAGCATTGGCGTGCAGGACTTTAATCCGATCGTGCTGGCCATTATCAACCGCGTACAAACTTATGAGCAGGTGAGACACCTCACTTTAAAGGCTAGGGAGATTGGTTACACCTCCGTAAATTATGACATTGTATATGGTTTACCATTCCAAAAGGCGTGTTACATGATGGAAACTATGCAGCGCGTGATCCAGCTGAAACCCGACCGCATTGCCTTTTACAGCTACGCACACGTGCCCTGGATTAAGCCCGGACAAAGGAATTTTACCGAAAAAGACCTGCCGGATGCCGATAAAAAGATGGCCATTTACGAAACGGGTAGAAATGCACTGGAACTGGCAGGATATCAGGACATTGGTATGGATCATTTTGCACTGCCCACCGATTCTTTATACAAAGCACAGCAAGAAGGACGCCTGCACCGCAACTTCATGGGCTACACCGACACGCACACGCAGCTGCTGATCGGACTGGGAGCTTCGGCAATCAGCGACAGCTGGACAGGCTTTGTGCAGAACGAGAAAAAAGTGGAAGATTATTATCAGCGCATTGCAGCCGGAATGATCCCGATCGCACGAGGCCACGAGCTGACCCGCGAAGATCTGATCCTGCGCCGCCATATTTTAAGGTTGATGACGCAGTTTGAAACTGCATGGGCCCATGCAGCCGAATGTTGCCAGGAAGTGTTCGAGTCTGTGGAGCGCCTGGACGAGATGGAATTTGACGAACTCGTTGAATTACAGCCATTCAGCGTGAAGGTTACTGAGAAAGGGAAGCCTTTTATCCGAAACATTTGCATGACTTTCGATGCGCTTTTGTGGGAAAACAAACCGGAAGCGCAACTATTTAGCCAGACTGTTTAAGCTCGACCATATTTTGTCCCTTTCACCAATGTAGTGTACCTTTCTATGTTTGATAGTGATATATTAATTCATACGAAAGTGATGACACGGCATATTGAAATGCTTGATGCCCTCTTTAAACATGCTACGGAAGGAATTGTAGTTGTGGATAAAGCTGGTGCCATTGTAATGCTTAATCCCAAAGCCAAGGAACTCTTTGGCTACACGGATCTGGACCTGATCGGTAAAAAAATAGAAACGCTGATCCCGCAAAGGTTTGCCGGCAACCACGTGCATTACCGCGACCATTACCTGGAAGCGCCGCGCGCAAGGGGAATGGGGCATTTGATGGATCTGTTTGCCAGACGTTTTGACGGCAGTGAATTTCCCGTAGAAGTTAGCCTGAGCCCTTTTAAAACAAGTGATGGTGAATTTGTAGTGAGTTTTGTCATTGATATAACAGAGCGAAAAAAGCAGGAAAACCGCATCAGGGAAGCCAATCTTGAAATACAAAAACTGAATGCGGAGCTGGAAGAAAGGGTTGAACAACGCACAAGAGAACTGGCGGAAGCCGTCAAAAAAGTGGAAGACTCGCAAGAAGAAGTGATACGCGCCTTGAAAAAGGAAAAGGAGCTCAACAACATGAAGAGCCAGTTTGTGACCATTGCTTCCCATGAATTTCGCACGCCGCTGGCCACCATATTATCATCTGCCTCATTGATAGGCCGTTATGGAACGACAGAAGAGGAAGAAAAACGCCAGAAGCATGTGAAACGAATCAAATCGGCAGTCACGAACCTGACAGAGATATTGAATGATTTTCTATCGATCGGTAAGCTGGAAGAAGGCCGCGTGCACAGCATTCCTGTGCAGGTGGAGCTGGAAGCATTCTGCAAGAACCTGATCGACGAGATTCAGGGACTTTGCAAGGAAAAACAGCAAATTCATTTGCAATATGGGGGCAATACGGAGGTTTGGCTGGATAAGCAGTTGCTGCGAAATATCCTTTTCAACCTGCTTTCAAATGGGATCAAATATTCGGATGCAGGAAAAAATATTGTGCTGAAAATCAAGGCAGAAGCCGGTTCCGTGGAGATGGAAGTGATTGATGAAGGCATTGGCATTCCGGAAAAAGACCACCCGAATGTTTTCGACCGCTTTTTCCGGGCACACAATGCGGGCGCAACGCAAGGGACTGGCCTGGGACTGAATATTGTCAAGGATTATGTGACTTTGATGGGCGGCAACGTCACTTTTTCGAGCGAAACCGGAAAGGGAACGACGTTCTTTGTGCGCCTGCCCAATGTGATGCCTGCGCAAGTAAAAATGGATTAAGTACCAACTTAAAAAGTGATCGTGGAAGCTAAAAAAATACTGTTGATTGAAGACAACCCTGAAATGCGGGAAAATACCGCTGAAATCCTCGAATTGGCCAATTATAAAGTAATGACCGCAGAGAATGGCAAGGAAGGCGTGCACCTGACCAGCGAGTTTAAGCCTGACCTGATCATTTGCGACATCATGATGCCCGAACTGGATGGTTATGGCGTGCTGCATTTGCTCAGCAAGGATGAGCATACCGCCCACATTCCCTTCATTTTCCTCACAGCAAAAGCAGAAAAGGACGATTACCGCAAAGGAATGACCATGGGCGCAGACGATTACCTGACCAAGCCCTATGATGACGTGGAGCTGCTCAACATCGTGGAAATGCGCCTGAAAAAAAGCGAAAGGCTCAAACGCCAGTTTGAACGCTCGGCAAAAGGCCTGGACCAGTTCATTGAAGAAGCCAAATCATTTGACCTGATCGCCAAGCTGGCTGAGGATAAAAAGGTGAAAACACTGCGTAAGAAAGAAACTATTTATACCGAAGGCAGTTTTCCTTCCAGTGTTTTTTTCTTACAAAAGGGAAAGGTAAAAGCCTATAAATCAAATGGAAGCGGGAAGGAATACATTACGGACCTGTTTAAGGAAGGTGATTTTTTCGGGTACATTGATCTCCTGCAGGGCGAGCCTTACCAGGAAAGCGCCATTGCACTGGAAGAAGCGGAAGTTTCAATAATCCCCAAGGATGATTTTTTCAATCTGTTGCAGGGAAACCGCGAAGTGTCCTCCAAATTTATCCGCATGCTTTCCAACGAGATCAAAGACCGGGAAGAACGACTGCTGCATTTAGCATACAATTCCGTAAGAAAACGTGTGGCGCAGGCATTGGTAACCTTGGTGCAGCGCTATCAGGAAGATAAGGCCAAGCCATTCTCCATGTCCATCACCCGGGAAGACATTGCCTCAATGGTCGGCACGGCCACGGAAACAGTGATCCGCACCCTTTCGGATTTCAAAGAGGAGCGCCTCATTGATATGAAAGGAAGCCTGATCACTGTTTTTGAATATGAAAAACTGGTTAGAATGCGTAACTGATAAGTCCGGCCTCGGCCGCTTCCAGTTGCGCAAACATTTCATTCTGGTAGGAAATGCTTTGATTAAGTTTGGGGATCAGCGCTTTGTAGTAGGCGATCCCATCCAGCAATTGTTCCCGGAATTTGTTGAGATATTTCTCCTTTTTCTCGGTGAACGCTTTCGCATTGACTTCAACATCTTTCAGGTAATGGGTCATATAAAGGTTCAACTCGTTGATAAACATGTTTGGCCGTGCCACGCCAGCCAGCAAATCAACCCTTCCGTAAATGTGATCGACCATTTCACTGAGCTTGTAAATTTCTGAAAACCAGGCTAGGTTTGGGCCCGGGCATATGGATACGGCGTGATTTTCTCTGGGGGTTAATAGGTTATGTTTGATCAATGTTGCGGTGCTAAGGCCTTCGCAGAGGCAGAGCTTTTCGGTGACTGCACTGATTTTTTGCTCGCGTTCGGCCGGCGATAATGCCAGAGATTGGATCTGCTTTATTTTCAAATTTTGATATTGGCGGGAGGCAGTGCAGATCGGTTCTGCGGTGAATTCTGTGTTGGACACCAGGTATTTTTTCTTGCAAGGACTTCCCGGTCTTCCTTTCGCGATCCTTTCCAGGCGCTGCTTTTCGGCGCTGCTTCTTTTGAAATTATTGAACAAAACACCCAGCGGCGAGGAATTGGAAACATAATAATCGCTGCTATCAGCTTTGGTAAGCTCGCTCAATGTTTGTTCATCCACATTGGTAACTTCCGGCACGAGCAGGAACGGGCTCCCCCACCCGGTTGCGTCCACCTTATAATGTTTTAGTAAAAATTCATCTTCCTGGGCAGTGCCAATTCCGCCCTGGACGGTGATGCGCAACGCAGGAATATCTTTAATATCAATGCTTTTGGTGCCTAATGCAGCCTGGTATAATGCAAACAGGTCGGTAAGCATTTCCTGTTTTTTCATTTTAAACTCTTCCAAGATCGGCCCGAGCAGGAATCCGTCGGTTGCAAAAGCGTGGCCGCCGCAATTCAGGCCCGATTCTATCCGAAATTCGGAGACCCATATTCCTTTTTTGGCCAGATATTTGGCCTGAATGAATGCGGAACGAAAGTCGCTTACTTTCAGGATGATCTGCTTTTTGAAATGTCCGTTTTGGTCCGGGAAAAAGTCCGGGAAACTCTCCAGATAATTGTAAAGTCGCGGATTCATGCCCGCAGAAAGCACCAATGCAGACGATAATGTGCTGTTGGCAAATCCGCGCAAGGCAGCCGAAGCATCGGAAAACTGATCTTCCAGATTTTGTCCGGAGGCATCTTTATTAACCTTATCAACCTTTGACATAATGTTGACATCGATAGCGCCTTTGGCAAGCTGTGATTTCAATGTCGTCTGCAAAAGCTGTTTGTCATCCGCTGATGCGGTTTCGCACATTTGCAGATATTGCTTTTTAAGCGCTGAATGCTCAGGCAAGAGCTGGAAATACATATTAAGCGCGGCGCCACCCTCAAAAGATTGTTGTTTCAGATCTTCAAAATTCTTATCAACAATGCGGTTGACCAGGTTCAGATAGGCCGTAATGCGTCTTGCTCGAAAATCTTCTTCGTTTTTATTAATTGGGACAAAAACCTCACCATTGGCTAGGGTATGATGCTTTCGCATGCGTTCGATCATCTCGTCGTCGACAATAGACATAACCGAGGAAATCCCGAAATGGGACACTTTTACAGGAGTATCAACCGAATATCCGAGGCCTAAAACCGGGATATGAAATGTATGATGCATGGTTTGCGCATTTGAATAATAATGATCCAAAACTAGATCAGCCTTGCCAAAGAAATATTGACATGGATTGCCGGTTTAACTGATAAATGTCATTGGAAAGACGTTCCTTACATGGAATTTTTGCCGAATTTCCTTCAACGAATTACTGCGCTTATGAAAATCTTATTCTTTTCCGCAAAACCATACGACCGTACTTTTTTTGAGCAGCATAACGAGCGTTATGGCTTTGAGCTCGAATTTTTAGAGACACATTTAGGTCCGCACATTGTGGAAGCGGTTCAGGATCAGATTGCTGTGTGTGTTTTTGTAAATGATAAAGTGAATGCAGAAGTGATAGCCGTGCTGGCCGAAAAAGGCGTGAAGATCATTGCGCTGCGTTGCGCGGGTTTTAATAATGTTGACCTGGAAGCAGCCCGTGAAAAGGGCATGCGCATCTGCCGCGTGCCCGAATATTCGCCCCAGGCCGTTGCCGAGCATACTGTGGCGATGCTGTTAACACTTAACCGAAAAACCCACAAAGCTTACAACCGGGTCAGAGAGCAAAATTTCGCTTTAAACGGCCTGATGGGCTTTAATTTATACGGCAAAACTGTCGGGGTAATCGGCACCGGAAAAATAGGCGCTGCATTCTGCAAAATAATGAAAGGTTTTGGCTGCAAGGTGATCGCTTATGACATTGCTGCTAATGCAGTTTTACAGGCAAATGGCATTGCATATCACGATCTTGAAACCGTGCTGGGCAGTTCGGATATCATCTCTCTGCATTGCCCGCTCAATGAGCATACGCATCACATGATCAATGCCCAAACGCTGCAAAAAATGAAAAAAGGCGTGATGCTGATCAACACCAGCCGCGGCGGGCTTATCAACACGCCGGATGTTATTGATGCATTAAAAAACAAACACGTTGGCTACTTCGGCATTGACGTTTATGAGCAGGAAGAGAAACTATTTTTTAAAGATCTTTCAGAAAGCATAATTGAGGACGACACTATCCAGCGTTTGATGAGCTTTCCCAATGTGCTGGTAACGGCGCACCAGGGATTTTTCACGGAGGAGGCACTTTCTGAGATCGCCCAGGTGACACTCAGCAGCATTGATGCGCTGGCCAAGGGCGCCGAACCTGATAACAAATCGGTGATTTTGGTTTAATCAATTTGAAATCCTGCCTGGAATTACCCACCTTACACGCTCTAAAAAAGGACACGCATGAAAAGATGGACATTATTTTTTCTGGTTTTCGCGGCGGCATTGCAGGGTTGCGGATATAAGGAAAAGGAAGCGCAGCTGAGCAAGAGAGAGCAGCAGATCGCCGAAAAAGAGCAAACATTAATGCAATGGGAACAGCGTCTGACGCTGCTGGAAAAGGAGTTGCAGGAAAAAAAGAAAAAGCAACAACAAGATTCTACCGCTGTCACCGATTCGCTGCAGGCGCAGCCTGTTACAGGCAAGTGGATCGTAAAGATGCGCTGTACGGAAACCAATTGCAGCGGATCGGCCATCGGGGATTCTAAAACGGAAACCTGGGAAATAGCCTATCACAACAAAGGAATTGTTGTAAATACTTTTACAGGAAACGAACTGTCCAGGATTTACAACGGTTCTTTCAGCCAACCCCGGCTTGAAGCCACCAGTGGTCAACCCGGCTCCGAATCGGTGATGCGGGTGATGCTGGAACTGAAAGATGGTAAAATGGAAGGGATGCGGGAAGTGGAGCGCACCGATTGCAAAATCCGCTACACCCTGACTGCCGAGCGGCAGAAATAATCCTAAACTTGTGCGTATGACTTCGTTGCTGTTACTAGACCTCTCATTACCCCTCAAAAACCCCGTTATCATTTTTTCGGTGGTGCTTTTTATTATCCTGTTTGCACCCATCATTTTCAACCGGATCAAGGTCCCTCACATTATCGGATTGATTATTTCAGGGATGATCGTGGGCCCGTATGGATTGAACCTGCTAAGCCGCGATAGCAGCATTGTGCTGTTTGGAACGGTTGGTTTGCTTTATATTATGTTTCTGGCGGGTCTGGAAATTGATCTGGCCGAGTTTAGAAAAAACCGTAACAAGATCATTGTCTTTGGGTTAACCACATTCCTGCTGCCGCTTGTCACTGGCACGCTGGCCAGTTATTATATCCTGGGGTATGGATTTTTGTCTTCGCTGCTGCTGGCGAGTATGTTTTCCACCCACACATTGGTTTCCTATCCCATTGCCAGCAAATACGGCGTTACACGCAACCGGGCGATCAATATGACTGTGGGCGGTACAATGATCACCGATATCCTTGCGCTTCTGATTCTGGCAGGCGTAGCGGGTATGTCCAAGGGCGACGTCTCGCCAGCATTCTGGTTTAGGCTGGGTTTTTCGTTCATCATTTTTGTGGCCGTCGTCCTTTTAGTTTTTCCAATAATCTGCCGCTGGTTTTTTAAGCGCTTCGAAGACAGCATTTCACAATACATATTTGTGCTGGCAATGGTTTTTCTAGCCTCTTTTTTGGGCGAGCTTGCAGGTGTTGAAGCCATCATCGGCGCCTTTTTCTCTGGTTTGGTATTAAATAAATTTGTCCCCCATTCTTCCCCGTTGATGAACCGCATTGACTTCGTTGGCAATGCGCTGTTCATTCCATTTTTCCTGATTAGCGTGGGAATGCTGGTCGATATCAGCGTATTGGTCAAAGGCTGGGGCGCTTTAAGAGTTGCCGGTGTGATCCTGGTGATCGCATTGGCTAGTAAATATCTGGCGGCCTGGATCACTCAGAAAGTGTTTCGGCTCTCTTCTGATGAGGGATTAATGATCTTCGGGCTAAGCTCATCGCACGCGGCTGCTACGCTGGCCATCATTCTGGTTGGCTATAACATTATCGTAGGTGAAACCGCGCTGGGCGAGCCTATCAGGCTTTTGGACGAAGACGTTCTGAATGGCACAATCGTGCTGATCCTGGTCAGTTGCGCTGTTAGTTCCTTCGTTGTGGAAAGAGCTTCCAAAAAGCTGGCATTATTGCAGGAAGAAGAAAACCCGGAAGATGCCGCCGCCGCCAGCAACGAGAAAATACTGGTTTCTCTTTCCTACCCCGATATGATTGCCGACCTGGTGGATTTTGGGATTATGTTAAAGGCAAAACACAGCACCATTCCGCTTTACGGCCTGCACATTGTCACCGACCAGGATCAGAAGCACGACTCTGCCTCACACGGTAAGAAGATCCTCAACAAAGCTGTTGACCATGCCAGCGCATCGGAAAATATACTGGTGCCGCTGACACGCTATGATGCCAATATTGGAAACGGCATTACTTACACCATTAAAGAACAAGACATTACAGACGTGGTGATTGGCTTGCATCAGAAAACGGATCACAAAACATTTCTGGGGCCAAAAATCGAGAGCATTGTCAAGCGTGTTTTTGAAACGATATACATTTACAAACCGGCTCAACCATTTAACACCCTTAACCGCATTGTTGTGGCCATTCCGCCAGCAGGCAGCAATGACCCGGGTTTCCTGCACTGGCTTGGCAAGCTGATTACACTGGCGAAACTGAATGCTATGCCCATCCAGTTTTATGCCTCCGCACGAACAATCAAGGCTATCAATGGTATTATTGCCCGGAAAACAACCACTGTGGAGGTACAATTCAGCGTTTTCAGTGCCTGGGACGATTTTCTGATTTTTTCCAGGGAGCTGAAAATAGATGATCTGTTTGTCATCGTTTCGGCAAGAAAAGGTTCTGCATCTTATCTGTCACAACTGGAAAAATTGCCTGGTTATCTCTCCAATTATTTTCAGGAGCAAAGCTTGCTGCTGATCTATCCCAAGCAACTCGAATCAGGCATTAACATGAGCGACATCGAGCAGGCCGACGGCGCATTGATCGGGACATTGTCAGAAAAATTGGGATCACTCACCAAGGCTGCCAGATATCTTCGCAAAATGCTGGGTGACTGACATTAAGAAAGGTTTGCCCTGTATTACCGTTTCAGGTTTACCACATTGAAGAATTCCAGGGCTTTCCCCTTGCTTTCGACATTTACATTTTTGAGCAGCAAATTATCAACATACTCAAAAGAACCTGCTTCCTGGGCCTGGATTGATACATCCTGTAAAACAATATTTTCTGCGTGCGCTAGTGGCCAACCAAGGAAAGTAATGGCCTTTTTCATATTGGCAGCCGTGACATTCCGGATTGTGATATTTCGATACTTCGGCGTAGCGTTTTCAAAAGGCACTTTTATCTTTTGCCATTCATCGATGTAGTCTTCACCAGTTACTTTCCGCAGCGCGTAATCAATTGCAACGTCCCCGTTTCTGATATCCCAACCTTCATGCGTTATATTTTCGATAACCCCGCCGCGGCCGGGCCGCGGCTTGAATTTAATTGCAGCATTGTTGCCATCGGCTCTACAATTACGGATAAGAATGTTTCTCACGCCTCCCGCAGTTTCGGTTCCCATGGAAACGCCGCCGTGGCCTTTTTGGAATAAACAGTCTTCGATCACCACATTTTCAGTAGGAATGTTGATGCGAAGTCCATCGGATCCTCTTCCTGATTTTACAGCAATACAATCATCGTCAACTGAAATTGTACAGTTGCGCACCAGAATATCCCGGCTGGAATCCAAATCAATCCCGTCGGTACTCGCTGCTTTTTTCCCCTCGTCCAGCACCGGGTTGTAGATGTTCAGATCCAGCAGCTCGATGGATTTGCTGTAACAAATGTGGACTGTCCAAAACCCCGAATTCATGAGTTTCAGTCCGCTAATGCCTGCATTTGAAACTTTATCAAATAAAATTAGCCGTGGCCGTGGCACGTACCAGTCGATCAGATCAGGCAGAACTGTCCTTTTTAAACTGTCCCTTTTGATCCAGTAATCCTGCCACCAGTAATAACCTGATCCATCAATTGTACCCTCGCCTGAGATATGCACATTATCGGCATTGATGGCATTAATGAAGGCCGATGGCCAATCCATTTCAATTCCAGCTACGCGCGTGTTTTTCAAAACGGGATAATGTTCCAAGCCCGCTACTCCTCTGAGCTTGGCACCTTTTGTTATTTTTAGCTCTACATTACTTTTCAGAAAAATGGCCCCTGATGAATAAACGCCACCAGCTATGAGGACAGCTCCACCACCTTTTTGAGCGCAATAATCAATGGCTTTCTGAACTGCTTTTGTATTGATGGTTACAGAATCTCCAACTGCCCCAAACTTTCGTATGTCAACTTCCTGAACAGAAACTTTTTTTCTTACAGTGTTATTCTTCTGAGCCAGAGCGCAGCATAACCCACTCATTAACAAAACAATAGCGATAAAATATGTACGTTTATATATCATCCTATAACGGTTTTAGGGCTTTCCCGCCTGTTACACAAGATAACCACCACGGCAAACCTGTTTGCTGTTTTGACGGAAAAAAGGGGGTTTAACCCTATATCCATTGAGTCAAACTTATCTTTCAAACCGAACATTCGTTTGGATTGCCGAATTAATAATGAGAAATTGCGCGCCCAATTTTTAAAATGATGACGACTTCTGTTTTTTGCGGTATTGATTTTGGCACTTCTAATTCCAGCCTGGCTGTGGCAAATCAAAACGATGTTTTCCTGGTTCCGGTTGAAAATGATAACCACACCATTCCCAGTGCCATGTTTTTTGCACGAAAAGACAACCACGCATACTTTGGCCGTCAGGCAACGGAGCGTTTTCTGAATCGCCAGCCAGGCCGCTTAATGCGTAGCCTAAAACGCGTTTTGGGAAGTTCGGCTATGCGTCAGGGCACAATGGTCAATGGCGAGCTGATGAAATTCGACCAGATCATTGCCGCATTTTTAGACCAGATGAAACGCAAGGCGGAAGCAGACTGCGGAAGTGAGCTCCGGCATGTGGTCATGGGAAGGCCCGTACATTTCGTAGATAATGATTCGGCAGCGGATCAGCGGGCAGAAAATGAGCTGAAACAAATCGCAAAAAATCTGGGCTTTGAACACGTCGGATTTCAGTTTGAACCCATTGCGGCAGCATTCGCCCACGAAGCAAGGGTTGCAGGAGAAAAGCTGGCCATGGTGGTTGATCTGGGCGGCGGAACCTCCGATTTTACTATAATAAGGCTTTCCAAAGAAAACGCCGTCAAGCACGACAGGAACGAAGACATTCTGGCCAATACAGGCGTGCGGCTTGGAGGAAATGATTTTGACAGGGACCTAAGCCTGGCCGAAATGATGCCTGAGCTGGGTTTCCGCTCTAAATACGGAGCCAAGAACCTGGAAGTGCCCTCCTACCATTACTTTGATCTGTCCGAATGGAGCAAAGTGAATTTTTTGTATACCAACAGGATTCTGTTTCAGGCCAAACAACTGCTTCGTGAAACACACGATCCGGTGCGTTATGGCAGGCTTATCAGCGTGCTTGAACAGGAGACGGGACACGCCGTGCTTGCCGAAACAGAGAAGATCAAGATCGGCCTTGCCAGCAGCGAAAACTTTGCCGCCGCGCTCGATTTTATTGATCAGGATCTGCGCATTGACGTTGCCAGAAAAGATTTTGATGCTGCTATCACTACAAAAACCGAGCGTATTGTGCAGTCTGCACGGGAATGTCTGCAAGCGGCAGGCGTGACGCCGGAAAGGATCGGTCTGGTGATCATGACCGGCGGCTCAACCGAGATTCCGCTTATCCAACACCAATTCCGGCAACTTTTCCCGGCTGCGGAATGGTCCGAAGAAAACAAACTTTCCAGCGTAGGGCTTGGCCTGGCCTACGATGCCCGCAATCGCTTTTCGTAACAGCGTCTACACCATCAATATTCCCTCTGGCGTCACTAGAATTCCCTTTGACGTCATTTTTCCTAAATCCGGGAATCTATCTTTGCCCTCGATATAATTAGTCTAAATAAGACCGGATATATTCAGACCCTCATCTCTTGCAAAACAGTGATGGCAACTGCCAGGCAACAAATATTTAGGAAAAAAGCTGATGTTATTGAGACATTCTCTACTGATTACGGCGATCGTTACGCTGTTCAATTTTAATATTCTTGCACAGACAACCAGTCAGAAAACAGCGGTTATAAAAGGCAGGTTAAAGGAAGAAAAAGGCTCGGTGGTGAGCTTTGCAACAATCCGGATTACCGGCACCAATATTGCTACGTTTTCCGAAACTGACGGCACATTCCTGCTCAAAGAAGTACCTTACGGAAATCAGGAGATCGTGATTACATCGGTTGAAATAAAAGCCAAAGCTTTCAAATTCAATGTCGACAAGCCCTATCACGAGATCAGCCCGGTTGTGGCCAAAACTGCACTGGATCTCAACGAAGTGCAGATTGTTGAGAAAACAGAAAAAAAACAGATTGAAACGCAGGGATTCGCTGTTGCCGTCATTGAAACCAAGGAGGCCTCACTGCGAAACCTGACTACCAATGAATTGCTGGACCGGGCGGTGGGTGTTCGCGTGCGTCAAAACGGCGGCATCGGATCGCGCGTAGAGTACAATCTCAATGGTATGTCTGGCAGCGCCGTTGGCATATTTCTGGACGGCATTGAGATAGCCACTTATGGATCTTCATTTAACCTGAATAATATCCCCCCGGCGATGATCGAGCGCATCGAGGTCTATAAAGGCGTGCTTCCTTCTCACCTTACCGGCGATTATGTAGGCGGGGCCATCAATGTTGTTTTGAAAAAAGATGCCTCGCAAAACAACATTACTGCCGCCGTAGCTTACGGATCATTCAACACGTTCCAATCCGACCTGTCGGGCATTTACCGAAACAAAAAAAGTGGTTTTACAACAAGGGCGTCGGGCTTTTATACCTATACGGATAACAGCTATACGACCTGGGGGAAGTTTTCCAAGTTTGTCCATCCCGACAGGACATTGGAGCGGTATTACAAGGCCAAAAGATTCAATAATACATACAAGTCTATCGGGGCAAGGTTTGAAGTTGGATTTACCAATGTTAAATGGGCTGACCAGTTCTTTTTGGGATATAACATTTCTGATACTTACAGCGAAATACCGCATGGCACCACCATGGCAAAGCCCTATGTAGGAAGGTTTGGCGAGTATCAGGCGCATGTAGTGAGCCTGAATTACAACAAGAACAACTTTTTGGCGAAGGGTTTGGCAGTTAATGTCAATGCTGTCAGAAGTTACAGGAGCACTTATGTTCAGGATACGGTCGGTCAGGTTTACAACTGGGACGGCAGGCCCAGAATGCTCATCAGAAACGGAGTGGAAATACCGGTTCCACCGACGGCGGGCATGGGTCAGCAAGGGCCTAAAAGCATTGTGCAGGTGAACCGGCAGATCACCAACATGCGGACGAACCTGGGCTATACCGTCGCGCCCGGTCACAGGGTTTCGCTCAATCACAAACTGGAAACAACAGACAGGGATGATAATGATCTGCTAAACCCTGTTAACAAAGACCTGGTAACTGTGAGCAATGTAATGAACAACATCTTTGCTATGAACTATGAGGCCCAGCTGCTGAATGATAAATTAAGGACCAACTTACTAGCCAAATATACTTTCAACCGGACCATTCACACGCGGCCTGAATTAGTAGAACAGGATGGTGCCAATATTATTAACCGGATCCGCAACAAGACCGTCAATAACAACAAGGGCTATGGCGCTACGGTTTCCTACAATGTTGTTTCCAAAATGTACGTGATCGGCTCTACCGAAAACTCTTATGTAGCAGCAACCGAAAACCAGCTATATGGTGATCCCGAAAACAATATCCTGGAAAGTCCGGGCCTGATACCCGAAAAGAATGTGAATTATAATCTTGGGGTGCGGCACGGCCCTATTCAGCGGGGCAAACATAAAATCACGCTCTATGCAAGTGCATTCTGGCGAAATGGTTTTGATAAAATTACCCAGCAGGCAGTGGAAGACCAGATCGTGCAGGGCAGGGAAAGTGATGCAGATATCCAGGTAACCAAATATGTGAACCTTGGCAGAACGCAGTCCAGGGGCTTTGAAGGTGAGATCATTTATATATACGATAACCGCCTGAATGCCCTTTTTAATTTTTCCAAATTCAACACACTGTTCAAGCAGAAATTTGATCAACAGGGCAATCCTCATGACCTGTATAATTTACAGCTGCCCAACGAGCCGTTTTTTACTATGAACGGCAGTTTCCAGTATCGGCTCAACGACAAGTTTCAGAAAAAATCGATTTTAAACATTTACTATAACACGGGCTTTGTAGGCGCTTTCAGAACTGTCTGGATGGATTCAGAGTGGTTTACTACGCCCACACAGTTCTACCACGACATCGGCGCAAGCTACCGGCTTCCGAGTGGCAAACTGGTGGTGAGTTTCGATTTAAAAAATATTCTCAATGCAGAAATGTATGACAATTTCGGCGTGCAGAAGCCGGGAAGGGCAATTTCAATCAAGTTGAATTATACAATCAGTAAATTTTTATAATCCTTTTCAAAATGAAAAAAAATCTGTTTACGGCAGCGATACTTAGTATGACCCTGGTCTTTGCGGCTTGCAAGGATGACGAACCAGCGCCCGGTCCAGGTGTGGAAACCCCGGGAAGTGCAAGAGAATTTGTATCCTTGACCGCTTCTATTCCCGATGAAGCGGGAACAGCCGGTAATGGCGGGACTATGGCTTACGCGATCACGCACGAACAAGCGATCGACCCAAATTTTTCGGTTAATATTTACCAAAATGGCTTTGGTTTAAGGTCTGCCCGCACAGCGCGTGTACAGGCCTCCGAGGATGGCACTGAGCTTTACAACATTCAGTACACAGGCGAAGATGGCGGCGTGTTTAACAAATATCTGGTGAAAGGCGCCAAAGATTATCAGGATACAGGCAATGAACTGGATCTGTCCGATATCGTTGGAACATCTCCACGCTGGACAAAAGCCGCTGAAAATATCGGGATCGGCGTGCACTTGACAGGAAGCACAACCGTTACGGAAGGCGCAGCACCCAACCACATCTTCAAATACACCAGAGGCAAAGTTAGGATTGCCGTTATTGACCTGGAAAATGCAAAAGTGCCTAACTCTACCGAGTTCGACTTCCCCCTCCCGGCTGAATTAGAAGCGCAGGGATATTCAGTGGGCCGCATTGATGTGCCGGTTTTAAATCAGGCTAAAAACAAGATCTTCATTGGTTGCAATGTCAGCAAAATAGATCCTGCCAAGCTGTCTTACAACACAGCCGGCGAGCCGGTCTGGGCAAATGATGCGGCCAACAGAACCATCGGCACCACGACGCTTGTAGTAGATTACCCTTCACTGCAAAATCCGAAGCTGATCTATTCTACGCTTTCTAAAACTAACAATCACTCATACCGCACCATGACACAGTACGTAGGCACGGATGGTCATGTTTACCAGGCAACTGCTACGGGTGGAAAAGATATCCTGCGCATCAGCAAAAGCAACGATGAATATGACAACGGCTATCATTTCAATCTGGACGCGGCCCTGAGCCTTACAGACACCCGTATTCAGGCATGGAGATATATCCAGGACGGTGTTGGTTTGGTATTGTATAACATTGCCGGAAAAGGTGGTTATATGGCCTTAATCGATCTGAATGCAAAAACAGCTGCCAAGATCAGCAGCGATTACGAAGCAGGACTGGACTTTGGACAGTATCAAAATCTGGCAGTAAGCGGAGATTATGTGTATGTACCATTAACACCAACAGGCCAAGCGGGCCGGTTATATGTTGTCAACTGGAAAACAAAAGAAGTCATTAAAGGAACCACATTGACAGGCCAGTCGGGATCAAGCTATCTGGGTTCTTACTAAATTGCATTATTAAATTCATGTACTGTGACAGGCGGACATCCGGAAGGGTTGTCCGCCTGTTGCTATATGCGGGTTTGTATTAATTTTACAAAACAGCCTTCAATAATGCTGCAAAACAGCCTTCACTAATGAATAGAAACAGAAAACTGATTTTCCTTGTCCTGATTGTTGCCTTGATCGGATATATTATTTACGATTCGACTTCACAGCCTACGGTGGATGATCTGGAAGGCAATTTTATAGAAGTAGCCAGCTTCCGAAACCAAAACAATAAGGGCCCGATTGTGCGGATCTATGCTGCTACGGTGGAAGGGCCGGTTTTTGATAAGATGAAAGAATACGGCGATATGATGCCCTATACAAAATATGGCACGACAACCGTCTACTTTTTTGATGCTTCCAAGCCTGTTCCCAACGCATTGGTACAAACGAAACCCCATTTTGACCCCGAGTTTAATGACAACTGCTACGCCGTTTATATAAAAGATCAAAACGGCGAAGTTATGTTTCAAAAATCCCCTTTCTGACATTCATTTCAAGCCGGCTTTTCTACCAATGAACGGATCACGCGGCATGGATTGCCGGCGGCAAAAACATCGGCCGGAATGTCCCTGGTTACCACGCTGCCAGCCCCGATAATAGAGCGATCGCCAATGGTGACGCCAGGATTGATGACTGCGCTGCCCCCTACCCAAACATCTTCTCCAATGGTGATCGGCTTGGCGGACTCTACGCCCGAGGCCCTGGTCACGTAATCAATCGGATGCGTGGCCGTGTAAATTTGAACATTAGGCCCAAACAGCGTACGGCTCCCGATACGCACATAAGTGACGTCCAAAACCACACAATTAAAGTTGAAAAACACACTCTCACCCACAATGATGTTGCTTCCGTAGTCACAGTAGAACGGCGGTTGCAGCCAAAGGTTCTGTCCTGCATTGGGGATTAATTGCTTTAAAATCGCAGCCCTTTTTTCGGGCTCATCTTCCCGGCCTGCATTCAGATCCAACAGCAGCAATCGGGTCTGGGTGCGTTCGTGGGTCAGTTGAGGGTCAAGGGCAATGTATAGCTCGCCGTCGAGCATTTTCTCTTTCTCGGTTTTCATGTTGTAATGAAGTTAATGGTCAAATAAGTGCCTTAATATACATATCCAACAAACATGCCAGCCAATTAAATAAAAAATACCGGACAGGTTTCCCATCCGGCATTTCGCTTATCGCTAACGCGCACCTTTGACATTACAATGTCTGACTGTGCAGGATCTTTTCGATCTCGGCTTTGGAGGCACCGCCTTTTTTCTGCCATACGATCTGATTATTTTTGTATAAAATCAATGTGGGCAGGCCAACCACACCCAGTTCTTTGACCAGGCTTTTGTTTTCATAAGCCTCAATTTTAACCACCTTCACATGCGAAGCTTGCTCGGTTTTAATGGAATCAATGGTCGGGTCCAGCTTTTTGCAGCCCGGGCAGTAACGCGATCCGAAATCAACCAAAACCAACTTGTCGCTTTGCAGTGATGCGGTGTATTCATCGAGTGAAAGTCCCTTTCCGGTTGTTGAAATCACCGGCCTGCCCAGCCCGATCCACTTGCTGAGCCCGCCCGGAATTTCTGTCACATCCTGAAAACCTGCATTGCGCAGGTCTTGGGCCAGCACGCCGCTGCGGCCGTTTCCGATTGAGTATATGAATGTTGGTTTGTCTTTGCTAAGCTTTGCAATGTGTTTTTCAAAATCCCCTTTATTGCCAATGCTAAAACTTACGGCGCCTTCCAGATGGTTCTGCTGATATTCCTCTGGCAAGCGCGCATCGAGGATCTGGGCATTCTTGCCGGCTGCTTTCAGTTTCTCCTCAAATGCTTCAAAAGTCAGCAGTTCCCTTTTTTTGGTTTGCTGGGCAAACGTGCTGGTTGCAATCAGCGAAACAAACAGTAACACGATCAGGTTTTTCATGATTAAAATATTGGTTTGAAAATTAAGTGAGTAATAAAGCGCGACGCTTGGCCTTATACGCCTTTGTTAAAAAGTAGGTGGTCGTCTGTTTGGCCGGGGCGCCTGAGTCCCTATCGGATTGGCTGGCTTGATCTTGTCGTAATCTACCACGCCCGTTTTTTCTGCCCATTTTGCATAATCGGCTGAGAGCTCGTTTACAATATCTGCTCTGCTGCCGGCAATGTCGGTCGTTTCACCCCGGTCGGTTTCCAGATTATACAGCTCCCACTTGTAAGCGGGGTAAGTCGATACGATTTTCCACTTGCCTTTTCGAACGGCCCGGTTGCCTGCGCGCTCCCAAAAGATAGGCGCTCCGCCACGGTCAACTTCCTGCGTTTTGCCGGTAAGCACTGGTAACAGACTTTTTCCAGGTAAAGGGTTGGTATTGACTCCATTGCTGGTTGCCGGGTAAGCAGCCTTTGCAAAATCGTAAAAAGTCGGCGCCAGGTCAATGAGGTGACCGGTGCCTTTTACAATCGTTCCAGCCTTGATCTGTCTGGGAAACCAGGCAATGAACGGCGCGCTGATCCCTCCTTCGTGCATATTATTTTTGTAGCTCGCATGCGGCGTGTTGGAAACATATGCCCAGGGCTGGTCCTGATAAACATATGACCCGGCAGAACCCGCTGGTCCTGAATTACGCTGCGGTTTACGCGGGGATGCACCAGCGTATCCGCCCTGCGCCCCATTGTCCGAGATGAAGATAATCAGCGTGTTATCGTCCTTTTTCAATGCTTTCAGTTTCTCGCGCAGCTTACCGATGTTCTGGTCCACGCGATCGACCATAGCCGCGTAAATTTCCATTTTTCGCTCCCATAGCAATTTTTCGTCATAAGGAACATTTTCCCAGGGCGTTACGTCCGCATCACGCTCGGCAAGTGCCTGATTTAAATCTGCTATTCCAATCGCTTTCTGACGTTGGATGCGCTCGCTTCTGAGCGAGTCCCAGCCAATGCTGTACTTACCCTTGTATTTGGCGATATCGGCCTCATGTGCCTGCAATGGCCAGTGCGGGGCATTAAATGCCAAGTAAAGAAAGAAAGGCTTAGGGGTTTTGCTTTGCTCCTCAATGAAAGAGATCGCATGGTCGGTAATTTCGTCAGTCAGGTATTTATCGGCCGGCAGGTTGATGCGTTTGTTGTCTTCAACCAGCTCAACTTTTGGCCCTTTGCCATATTTACCTAGATCAAAATAATTGCTGGCACCATTAATAAATCCATAAAAATGATCGAATCCACGCTGATTTGGCCAGGCCAGGCTATCATTTCCCACGTGCCACTTTCCGCTCAGCAGTGTGCTGTAACCAGCACCACGCAGCACTTCACCAAAGGTCAGCGATTCTTTATTCAAATATCCCTGGTATGCAGGCAGGCCCAGGTTCACATTGAAATAGCCCACGCCAGCCTTATGCGGATACTGGCCCGTGATCAACGAAGCCCGGGTTGGCGCGCAGATCGAATTGTTATAAAATTCACGGAACCGGATCCCCTCCGTAGCCAGCTGATCAATGTTGGGGGTTTTGATCTCCGAGCCATAAGCGCCGATATCTGAATACCCCAGGTCGTCAACCATTACTAGTATAATGTTGGGCCGCTGCTCGGCTGCCGGTTTTTTCTGCGCGAATGCTGTGGAAAGGCCCAATAAGGCACTGACAAAGAATGTAGAAATCTTCATACGAATTAGAAAATATAAGAAAAGGTCTAACCAATGCCCATGAAACTGAACAGGTTACAAATAAAAATAGCTTAGCAGCCTAAACCGCCTGACTTAAAGTTCAACAACAGCAAAAAGCGCCAGGGAGGAAAGAAATGGAAGAGACCACCATTTGGCTACTAACAGCTACCCGTTCTGAATGTGCATTCATGCGTGAGACAATTAAAATGCTAAAAAAGCCCCTGCTGGTGGCTAACAGAGAACCCTATAAAATTGATAGACAAAGTAAGGTTATAATGCGCGAAGAAAAAAGAAATTTTTTGAAAAATTATGCTGGATTATGAGAAATAAGCTCCGGGTCTACAACCCGAAGCTTACTGTCAGTAAATATCCCACCAGTTTTTGGTAGCCTGCGAATCGCCGCCGATACTTTTCGCGGCCTGCTCACTGTTCACTGCATTGGATGCGCGGCTGGCACTTGGATATTTTAGTCGTTTCACAACGCCATCTTTTACATCCTGGTCCAGACTCCCCGAAACCGGGGCGATGAATAACTCCGCGCCGTTTGGTTTCTTAATATCGAGTCTTAATCTTTCCATCCAGCCCTGAATGCCCTGCATATACAAAGCCAGCCACTTTTGAGATCCGATCACATTTTTCCAGTTGCCTCCTTTGTAAGGAACTTTGGCCAGATAAGTGCTCACAACCTTAGCATCCGTGATGCCCCATTGCGCCAATGCAGCATTGACTGCCTCGTTATAAAGTAGTTCAGCGGTAGCCGTACCCACATTCATGCCGCGCGCTGCTGCTTCGGCTTTGATGAATGCAACTTCGGCATAAGTGATCATATTCCCTCTTGCCGAACCGCTGTAAGCCATCACGCCGGGTTTGGATAGTCCGATCATGGTTGGTGTATTTGCCTCAGTACCATAAGGTTTACCCACATATTTGCCATTGGTTTCGTCAGGGCGGGCGTATACCGGAAGCCGGGGATCATTTGTTTGTGTAAGATAATCGACCACTGTGGAGGTCACAGCAAATTCTACAAGAGGCCGGTCCACATCGTTATATGGGAAACGGTTAGTCGCAGCTGCGGTATTATAAGGAAAAAATGCGTCCTGGGATATTGCGGTAAAAGTGTTTTTAACAGCATCTTCAATCACTGCCTTTGCTTCCGCAGGCTGCACATCGGCCATTCTCATAGCAATTCGCATACGAAGCGCATTCGCGATCCTGATCCATTGTGGCGCGCTCCCACCTCCGATAATATCCCCCCGGATCGCGCCTGAAGTAGGGCCAGCCAGTACGTCCACCTGCGTTTTGAGCGAAGCCAGCAAAGCCATGTACACATCCTTTCCTTTGTCGTAAACCGGCTGCACCATCACGTCTCCTTTTAATGCCTGAGAATAAGGAATGTCGACATAAACGTCCGTGAGGATATGGAAAAGCCACGCTTTCGAGATTTCCGCCACTGCCAGCATATGCTCGCTGGATTCTGCCGGATGCCTTTTGTAGTAATTTCCAATCTCCTGCAAATCCATCAGCGGCCCGGAATACATGCCATTCCAAAGCCCGTCGTTGGTAAACAGGAATCGGCTTTCACCCGTTTTGTCTGTTCCGGTCCAATATTGCGCGAGCTGCATGCCGATGCGCCCATTAAAATAGGTGTCGTAAAGCAGGTCAGAAGCTCGCTTTTGCGCATTTGCCATCAAAAATTCAGGCTGCGTCTCACTCGACCGCGCAGGGTCGCTGTTGAGGGTATCGTAGTTGTCGCATCCGGGGAAGACGAAAATGCACGCCGCCAGCAGGATAATGATTTTGAATTTCATATGAATATGATTTGGATTGAGTGCTTGGAAAAAACCGGTCAGAATGTAAAGTTCAGGTTTGCCCCGTAACTGCGTACCGGAGGTAATGCGCCACCTTCGAAGCCGATCTGGTTGCCGATCGAGTTGGTGATATTGGCCGGGTCCACGTTAGGTGCATTGCTTTTGATCAACCAGAGATTACGACCGGTAAGAGTGAACCGTAATGCCTGCATTTTAATCTTTTTTGCAAGCCCATCAGGCAGTTGCCAGCCCAGTCTGACTTCGCGCAGGTAAATGAAACTGCCGTCGTACAGGTTTGCTTTGCTGATCCGGTTTCCGCCATCGGAGTTGAAGTGCGTCCGTGCCGCTACAACAATATCGTTCGGGCTGCCGTCTTCTTTCACGCCGGGATTAACCAATCCGTCTTCGCGAATACCCGGCAAGGCAGTTTCCTCAAACATCCCGGATTTGTTTCCGTACAAATTGGTATAAGAAAAGAAATCACCTCCCTTTTGAAAATCAATAAGGGCGGCCAGATAAAGACTTTTATAGCTGAATGTATTATTTACACCACCAATAAAATCAGGGTTAGCGTCGCCGATAATCACCGGTGTGGGCGTCACTGCGTACGTTCCGTTGGCGCCTACTATTTTGTTGCCATTTCCATCATACACATAGTCCGTTCCCAGCATGGTACCGAGCGATTTTCCCTTTTGTGCCACCATCGAAACCCGGTTAGTACGTCTTTCTGTACCAATCACAAATCGCTCAATACCCTGAATGCTTTCGTCCGAGCTGTTCAGGTCAAGTACGCGGTTTTTGTTTTTGGAAAAATTAAGGGACGCTCTCCAACTGAAATTTTTAGTCATGATTGGCATGATGTTCATGGATAGCTCGATACCCTTGTTCTGCACCGTTCCGCCATTTACGATCTTGGTTGAAAAACCGCTCTCGGCCGGGATCTGTACATTCCAGATCTGGTTTTCAGTGCGGCGGTCATAATAAGTGAAGTTCACGCCAAGTATTTCATTGAAGAATTTGAAATCCACACCACCTTCCACTTCCGCTGAAAGTTCGGGTTTCAGTCGACTGTTGTGTAGTCTGTCCGGCGTGCTTTGCAGTGGGAATGTGCCAAATTGGGTAACGATGTCATAATATCTTGACACCGAATAGGGATCTGCGTCATTTCCGACACGCGCATAAGATAACCGCGCTTTTCCAAGCGTCAGCCACGAAGTTTTCTGGATCACGTCGGAGAATACAAATGAACCTGCGATCGACGGATAGAAGTAGGAGTAGTTTCCCGTTTGCTTCAAGGTCGAAGCCCAGTCATTGCGGCCCGTGGCAGTCAGGTACAGGTATTTGTTATAGCCCAATGTAACTGACCCGAACAGCGAATTGATCTGTTTGTTTCCGTAAGTGGTAGAAACCGTTGCCGGGGTGACTGAATTTTGAAGTACGTATACGAGTGGCGTTTGCAGCCCGCCGTTGGTCGTACCAGACTCTACGCTCGATTTGATGCTGAGGATATTTCCTCCCGCCACCGCTTCCAGACTGAATTTATCGCTCAGGTTTTTATTGACGTTCAGTGTAGCCTGGTAATTGTTTTCGTTGTTGCGAAGTTGTCTTTTTGCGTAGCTACCCACAAAAAATCCTTTGGCGCCGCGCACTTCGTCCATGTGATCGAAGTAATCGGAAAACACGCGCACGTCGGCAGAAAGCCAATCGGTGAACTTATAAGTTAGCCCTGCATTGCCGAAGTAGCGGTTATTTCTGTCCGTATTGTAGTTCTCATATTGGTTCCAATAAGGGTTTTGGCTGAATGCAGGTTTCTGGATATTCCACGCAGTCCGGTTCCACGATTGCTCGGTCCCATCGGCATATTTGTACTCTTCCAGATAATTATTGTCAATCTGCCGCTGACCATACATCACATAAAAAAGCATCGGGTTATTACCCATAAAACCGGTTCCCGGCCTGCCTTTCGAGTGGTCGTTCACATAGTTGATCCCGCCGCTGAATGTAAATTTGTCCGTAAACTTATAGGTTGTATTTAAACTAATAAAAAAGCGCTTCAGCTCGCTGCCCGGATAGATAAAGTTCTGTTTCGTTTGTCCGACAGAAAAGCGGATAGAGCCTTTGTCGCTGCTACTGGCGACCGAAAGGTTATTGGAAAAGGTAACCCCGGTTTTAAAAAAATCTTTTGCATTATCGGGCTGCGGGCTCCAAGGCGCGGTTTTTCCGAAATTCGGATTGTTCCTGTCCTGATCCCATGACCAATAGTGACGCACGAGTGTCCCGTCCATTTTTGGCCCCCACGATTCGTCGGTTCCATAGTCGGGTATAAGATCGTATTTACCTTTGCCATCGTTATCATCAAAAGTCCCGCCACCTGGCAGGAAGCCGCTAGGGTTGTCGTTTACATACAATTTGGTAAAATTAGCGCTGCCACCTCCACCATATACGTTTTGGAATTTGGGCAGATAAGAAACCTGGTCCAGCTGCACATTCAGGTCGTAATTCAGAGACAGATTGCCCGATCCCTTACCTGTTTTGGTAGTAATGTAAATAACCCCGTTCTGCCCGCGGCTACCGTAAAGTGCCGTCGCCGCAGCTCCCTTCAAAACGGAGATATTCTCGACATCATTGGGATTGATCAGCTGCGCCGGATTGCCATAATCGAAGCCGCCGCCGCCTGTTCCCTGGCCGCCCGTTACACTCGAAGCATTCATATTCATATTTGCCATTGGCACGCCATCTACGATAAACAATGCATTGTTGTTACCTGAAATGGATTTCAAACCGCGGATCGTGACGCGGGAAGATCCGCCCATGGAACCGCTGTTCCCACCGATCTGTACGCCCGCCAATTTTCCCTGTAACGCATTAATGTAGTTTACCTCACGCGCTTCCTGGATACTTCCGCCGCCGATCTGCTGGATCGCATAACCCACATTCCGGGTGTTTTGCTGCACACCAAGCGCGGTTACCACCACTTCGCCCAGACTTTTCACATCGGCCGAAAGGCGCACCGCCACTTCCGTCATTGACGGTGACACGTCCACATCGATCGTTTGGAAGCCAATAGAAGAAACTGTGAGCTTTTGATTACCCTCGGGAAGACTGATAGAGAACTTTCCGTCAGCGTCCGTGTTCGTACCCGACGTGGTACCCTTGATCAAAACGCTGGCGCCCGGAACAGCCGCATTGGCTTCGTCGACAACCTTACCGGCTACCTGCCGGGACTGCGCCTGTGCAGAAACGGCAAAAAATGCCAGTCCGATCAGGGCCAGTAGACAACCACGTATAATTCGCATAATAGTCTTGGTTTTAGGGTTTAGAGACAAACAACTATTAAAGCCTTGAAGAATAGGCAGATACTTGTTTGAATTGCCCTTATCGGCAAGCCCAGCGGAATATGTTATAAATGGGATATCTTTAAAAGTGTTTGTTTTGTACTAATAATGCTAGGAAAAGTGCCTAAATGACTGTAAATGATCTTGTTCCTGAAAATGATCCGCTGGAAACAGAGAGAACGTTGAAAAAGTGGATTTTTTGAAAGAAACTTCGCCATTCTGATCTTTAAAATAAACCGTAAGACAGCCGGAGTCATATATGTGTCAAAGTTGGGCATACAAGCAACTTGAACGGTGCAAATCCTAACTTAAATCCAAGGAGATGAGTTTTCTTCCGTTTCCTAAATTTTTTGAAGTTATATTTGAATACGTTGGCACAATCAGCATAGACTGAATTTATCTTAAACCGTTGCTCTATGAACAAGAAAGGCGAAATCGTCATCATCGAAGATGACGCCGATGACCGGTTTTTGCTAGAAGAAGTCTTTAAATCACTCGACTATCCCAACAAACGGATGTATTTTCACGAGGGGCAGGATGCATTGGATTATCTCCACAAAACAGCCAGTGTACCCTTTCTTATATTATCGGACATTAACATGCCCAAGTTGAACGGGTTTCAACTGAGACAGAAATTGCAAACCGACGCAGAATTGCAACTTAAATGTATCCCTTATCTCTTCTTTTCAACTGCGATGAACCAGAAAATGGTGATTGATGCATATAGCATTTCCGCGCAAGGGTTCTTTGTCAAGCAGAATTCATTTGCAGAATTAGAAAAGACGATTCGGGTGATCATGGAATATTGGACAAGGTGTGCAGCCCCCAATAACTTTTAAGATTATATTTTGCAGTGGGATTTCCTGCAATCCTTTTAAGCTTACCGGCTTGGGAAGCCGGGCAATATCTGCCTATGCTAGCAACGTGTTTTCCAGATTGACTGACTGCTTCAAACAGTCTATAACATCCTTTTGATATTGATAGTAATATCGCCAGGTGCAGCATAATTGACAATGGCTGCACCGACCAGAATCAATCCGACAACCACGCCAAGGGCTTACGGCATGCCTGATAGGTGTAATTTAAACAAGAAGTCATCCAATCCAGCACGCCATGCCCCAAATACCCCGCCAAAACATACCTGACGAGCTTGGCAAGCTAACATTGACAGACTCGAAAACCGGATTATCCAGCCAGGAGGCCGACTTAAGAATTCAGCAATTTGGTTTGAACGAACTGGAACAGGTAAAACCCGAAAGTATCTGGTCCATTCTGTTGCGGCAGGTCAATAGCGTCATTGTCTGGATCCTGGCAGCTGCGGCTGTGGTGTCTTTTTTCCTGGGTGATACCCTTGAAGGATATGCTGTGATTGCCGTCATTTTAATCAATGCCCTTACCGGCTTTGTTCTCGAATATAACGCACGGCAATCCATGGAGGCATTGCGAAAGCTGGATACGACGCCAGCCAGGGTCTTGCGCAACAAACTCATCGTTGAAATTTTATCCGAACAAGTCACAATCGGCGATATCCTAATCCTGGAAGCAGGGGATTTGATACCCGCAGATGCGAAGGTCTTGGAGGTCAACCAGCTCACGGTAGATGAGTCTGCCCTTACGGGCGAATCAGTTCCTTCCGGAAAAACCACGGAGCCATCATTGGAAGATGCTTCTCTGGGAGACCGGCACGACCAGCTCTTTAAAGGAACGGCCATTACCAATGGAAATGGCAAAGCAGTCGTCATCAATGTTGGACAAGCGACTGAGCTGGGCAAGATTGCAACAATGGTCAGTGAGGCCACTCGAACTGCCACCCCTTTGGAAGCAAAACTGGATTCCCTGGCAAAGGTGCTGATCTGGGTCACGCTCGGGATGGCCAGTTTATTTTTCGTGGTCGGTCTGATCAGAGGGCAGCAAATCAAACAATTGATAGAAACTGCTGTTGCACTGGCCATTGCCGCCATTCCGGAAGGAATGTCAGTGGTCGCAACAGTTGCGCTGGCTTATGGAATGCTGCGTTTGGCTGAGAAAAAAGTGATAGTGAAGCGCTTGTCTGCCGTGGAAACGCTGGGAGGGACGAATGTCATCTTTACTGATAAAACCGGAACCCTTACGGAAAATAAAATTGAGGTCCAGGCGCTCCGGGTATCAGGCAACGATTTAACCGTTAGTCTTCAAGCTAACGCCCATGGCCCCCTGACATTGGAAGTCACCAAAGGTGATCAGCAGCTGCTCCATTCACCTGATCTGGAAATGCTCGCAAGAATCGGCGCGCTGGTGAATAATGCGCAATTGTCTTCAACAAAATCCGAGCGGAAAGAATTGGGTGATCCCGTGGAAATTGCCCTGCTTGCCTACGCCAGGGCTGCCGGTATTGACCTGCATAAACTGCACCATGACTACAACCGGCAGGCCGAACAAGCGTTCAGTTCGGACACGCGCATGATGGCCACGCTTGACCGGGTTGGAACAGATTATTTCATTGGTGTAAAAGGCGCAGTGGAAGAAGTGTCTGCACTTTGCAATTGGGACAGTCAGGAAGATCGGGAAAAAGAACTTGAAATTTCCGAACAAATGGCCGCTGAAGGGCTCCGAACGCTTGCTTTTGCGTATAGACAATCCAGGGATAAACCAGAAGCAGATTTTACGAAAACGAAAAAGCTGACTTATGCCGGGCTGATTGGCTTTTTAGATCCGCCACGCAAGGAAGTGGTCAAATCGCTTAACGCGTGCCATGAAGCGGGGATCAAAGTCATTATGGTAACCGGTGATCATCCGGCAACTTCTCTTAAAATTGCCAAGCAGGTTAATCTTGTAGAAGCTGACGAACAGCTCGTGTTGACCGGGAAGGACCTTGAATCGTTTGATTTTTCATCTTCACAAGACCAGGAAAGGATGATGGAATGCCGTGTTTTTGCCAGGGTCAATCCAGCTCAAAAATTGGATATGATTGATTTCTATCAAAAACATGGAGACATTGTGGGCATGACCGGTGATGGTGTGAATGACGCCCCGGCATTGAAAAAGTCTGACATTGGCATCGCCATGGGACTGCGCGGGACTGCTGTTGCTGCCGAAGCTGCTGATATGGTTTTGAAGGATGACTCTTTCGCTTCCATCGTGCACGCAATTGAACAGGGACGGGTGATTTTTGAAAATATCCGCAAATTCATTGTCTTCCTTTTGTCCTGTAACATGAGTGAAATTTTCGTCGTCACCTTTGCAGGCTTTCTTAATGTCGGCAGCCCACTCCTACCATTACAAATCCTGTTTATTAACATCATTACTGACGTTTTCCCTGCTCTGGCGCTAGGCGTGGGAAAAGATAACAAGAACCTGATGAAGTCCCAGCCGCGGAACCCCAAACAGCCAATTTTGCAAATTTCCGATTGGAAAAGAGTTGTATTTTACGCATTGGTCATGACAGCTTCTGTGCTTGGCGTGTATTGGTATGCAACCGATCAACTGGGACTGAGCGCCGGGGAAGGAAACACGATCACTTTTTACGCGCTTTCCTTGGCCCAGCTGCTGCATGTATTCAATTTGTATTCAGGTAAGTTTCGGTTTTTCAACAATGAAATTACGCGGAACAAGTTCATATGGATGGCGCTGGTGCTTTGCCTTCTGATCATGCTTTTAACCAATTATGTTCCCTTTTTCAGGCAAATATTATTACTTCAAAAACTTGACCTGCAAGCGCTGGAACTGATCCTGGCAGCTGGTTTCATCCCTCTTTTGGTAAATCAGGCCCTACGAGCCCTGTTTCCCGTAAAATGATTTAGTTGTCTGATTATCTGTAATTAAAGGCCATTACTGATTAAAATAGCGTCACCTTTATAACTCATGCCTGGCGATAAAAAGTGATCAGACAGTTTAAAAAAACAGAGTTGTGATGGAAATAGCAACAGCAAGTCATTAAACGATAAAGATTATGGAAATGGAAGATGTTGAAGTGAAAACTTTATCCGCCGAACTGTTAAGAAAAATGAACGCTTACTGGCAAGCTGCCAATTATTTGTCCGTCGGGCAGATATACCTGTATGGTAACCCGTTGCTGAAAAAGCCTTTAACACTGGAACACATTAAGCCGCGTTTGCTGGGACATTGGGGCACAACGCCAGGGCTGAATTTTATTTACGTCCACCTGAACCGGGTCATTAAGCATAGTGATCTTAATATCATTTACGTGGCAGGTCCCGGACATGGCGGGCCCGGACTTGTGGCTAACACCTATCTGGAAGGCACTTACAGCGAAGTTTATCCGGATATCACAGAAAATGAAACCGGAATGCAGAGACTCTTCAAACAGTTTTCATTTCCCGGCGGCATTCCCAGTCACGTTGCGCCGGAAACACCTGGCTCTATCAATGAGGGCGGCGAACTGGGTTATTCACTTGTTCATGCATTTGGGGCCGTTTTTGACAACCCTTACCTGATCGCCGCCTGTGTGGTCGGCGATGGCGAGGCTGAAACGGGCGCCCTGGCCGCAAGCTGGCATTCTAACAAATTCCTGAATCCCGTCCACGACGGCGCTGTGCTTCCTATCCTGCATTTGAATGGTTATAAGATTGCCAATCCAACTGTTCTGGCTCGGATTCCAAGAAATGAATTGGAGCAGCTTTTCAGAGGCTATGGCTATAATCCCTACTTTGTTGAAGGCGATGATCCGGAAACAATGCATGAACTGCTGGCTACAACGATGGACATTGTCGTGGAAGAAATCAGGCAGATACAAAGCGATGCGCGAATTTATGGGTTCAAAGAGCGGCCCATCTGGCCAATGATTATTTTTCGCACTCCAAAGGGATGGACCGGACCCAAAACCGTTGACGGCTTACAGATTGAAGGCACCTGGCGCGCGCACCAGGTGCCGCTGGCTGAGCTGGCCGCCAAACCGGAGCATGTGCAAATGCTGGAAGCCTGGATGAAGAGTTACAAACCCGAATTACTTTTTGACGAAAATGGCAGGCTGATCCGCGAACTGGCTGAACTGGCCCCGGAAGGAAACCGGCGAATGGGAGCAAATCCAAGCGCTAACGGCGGCTCGCTACTAATGGATTTAAAAATGCCAGATTTCCGGGACCATGCCGTGGCTGTGCCAACACCCGGAAATATCGAAGCGGAAGCAACTTCAATTATGGGAGAATTCCTTCGGGATATAATGAAAACAAACTGGCACGAACGCAATTTCAGGATTTTCGGGCCCGACGAAACTTCGTCCAACCGCCTTTCGCATTTGTTTGACATTACGGCAAGAACATCCACAGCTGAAATTATCGAAGGCGATAACCACATTTCACCTGATGGCAGGGTGATGGAGGTTTTGAGCGAACATCTTTGTCAGGGCTGGCTGGAAGGCTATTTGTTAACCGGAAGACACGGCTTATTCTCGTGTTATGAAGCATTCATTCACATTGTGGATTCGATGTTTAACCAGCACGCCAAATGGCTGAAAGTTTCCCGGAACCTGCCTTGGCGCAAGCCTATCGCCTCGCTGAATTATCTGTTAACCTCGCATGTCTGGCGACAGGATCATAATGGAAACAGTCATCAAGATCCGGGATTTTTAGATGTTGTGGCCAATAAGACGGCAGAAATTGTCCGCATTTACCTGCCGCCGGATGCCAATACATTACTGTCTGTTACGGATCATTGCCTCAGAAGCCGGGATAACATCAATGTCATTGTTGCCGGCAAACAGCCTGAAATGCAGTGGCTGGATATGGAATCGGCGATCAAACATTGCACGGCTGGCCTGGGCATTTGGAAATGGGCCAGCAACGACGAAGGCTTTGAACCCGACGTGGTGATGGCCTGCGCAGGAGATGTCCCTACGCTTGAAACCATAGCAGCTGTTCAAATTCTCAAAGAACATTTACCGGAATTGAAGGTTAGGGTCATTAATGTAGTGGATCTTATGACGCTGCAACCCGAAAGTGAGCACCCCCACGGCTTGAATGATAAGGATTTTGATATGCTGTTTACCAAAGACAAACCCATCATTTTCGCGTTTCATGGATATCCGCTGCTCATCCACCGCCTCACCTACCGCCGGACCAACCACAAGAACCTGCACGTGCGTGGTTACAAGGGTGAAGGGACAACCACCACACCCTTCGATATGGTAGTGCTCAATGACCTGGACCGGTTTCATCTGGTCAGCGACGTAATTGAGCGTCTGCCTGGATTAGGTGCAAAAGGCGCCTATCTCAAACAACATCTTCGTGATAAGTTGTTGGATCACAAAGCATATATAGAAATGCACGGAGAAGATATGCCTGAGATTTTGAACTGGAAATGGAATCCAGCGGCACTGAAATAACAAGAATAAACTTACAGGAATGACAAGCGTTATCAAACAAGCCCAGCATTCTATTCACTATTGGTGGATTTTCATGCTCTCAGGAGTCGCCTTAATGGGATTCGGTGTCTACGTGGCACTGAATCCGTCCATCACATACGATGATCTGAGCATATTCTTTTCTGCTGTGCTGATGATCAGCGGGATTTGTGAGGCTGCCTTTTGCATAGAGAATCGCAAGTTTTTCAAAGGTTGGGGATGGTTTCTGACCGGGGCAATTTTGGACTTGATCTTTGGAATTATTTTCATGACTAATCCTATTCTGGCTGCTATATCTCTTCCTTTATTTGCAGGGGTCTGGCTTTTAATGCGCAGTCTATTGCTGATTGCCCGTTCCTTTCAAGCCAAAAAGAAAAGTTTAAGTGATTGGCCGTGGTTGTTGCTTTGGGCAATAACGGGAAGTTTCTTTTCTGTGGTCAATATCTATAACCCTTTGTTCAGTGAGGACAGATTGGTTATCTGGACCGCATTTGCTTTAATGGCAGTAGGAGCATTTTACGTTCATTTCAGTATGCTTATCAAAAATTCTCAATGGTGGATCAATGATAAAATATACAACTGAACAACGGATTTAATAATATGTGGGACCAAATTTCAATACGTATAATAAGCCGCATAAACGCTTCGCTCGTTGGTGTGATGATGGTAATGATGCTCGCTTCCTGTCAGACAAAGCAGGAGAAAAAGCGGCCGGAAGTTGCCAAAAGGGACACTTCAATCAAGACTGAGAATTCATTTACTCAACTTTTCATTGACACTACTGCATTGGCCCGCTTTACGCAATCACATAGCTCGGATGATAGCCTTGTCAACAAATTACAAAACTTTTATAACCGCCGAAACTATCAATTCGCCTGGTTTTTTCCTGATGGGATGGCCGAGTTTGTGCATACATTCCTGGCCCTGCAAAATGATTATATCTACGTTTCAGGTGATAGTTCGCTCTATGACCCGGCGCTTTTGGCAAGCATTGATACATTGGAACTACGAAAGCGCATTACTCCAACAGATCCGCTTGTAATCAAAACAGAACTGGCACTGACCCAACATTTTTTCAGGTACACGCAAAAGGCATATTCAGGCGATAGAAGTGTCAACATTCAGGAACTCGACTGGTTTATACCTCGTAAAAAGGTCAATCCCGCTGAATTTTTGGATTCACTGCTGAAAAACAAAGGGGCAAACCTAGCCTCCTACGAGCCCGTAAACCGCCAGTATAACCTGCTCAAAGAGCAGCTAAAAGTCTATCACCCGCTTGTCAATGAAGATTGGAAGGAATTAAATTCACCTAAAACGCTGAAATTAGGCGACTCATCCATAGCAATCCCTGAAATCAAAAGACGACTTGCATTGCTACAAGACCTAAAACCAGCAGATTCAACCAATCATTTTGATTCCACCCTTTTTCATGGCGTACGCTCGTTTCAGACCCGAATGGGGCTTAAAGCGTCCGGGCAGATTGGCTCGGCGTTTTACAAAGAACTCAATGTGCCCGTGCGTGATAGGGTCCGCCAAATGCTGATTAATATGGAACGGGTCAGATGGGTGCCAGCCGCTCCTGCGACAGATTATATACTGGTAAATATTCCTGAATACCGGCTGCATATGTATGAAAAAGGACAGCTGGCATTTAGTATGAATGCTGTGGTGGGCTCGCAGGTACATAGCACGGTGATATTTTCCGGCAAGGTAAACCAGATCGTATTTAGTCCCTACTGGAATGTGCCGTCCAGCATTTTGAAAAACGAAATCTTACCTGGTATCAAACGCAATAAGAACTATCTGGCGCGGCACAATATGGAGTGGAACGGCAGCGGTGTACGGCAAAAGCCCGGCAAGTCCAATTCCTTAGGACTGGTGAAATTTCTCTTTCCCAACAGTTACAATATTTATTTGCATGATACTCCCTCGAAAAGCTTGTTTGCAGAATCGCAGCGTGCATTCAGCCACGGATGTATCCGGCTATCAGAGCCGAAAAAATTGGCAGAATTTTTGCTTCGCAATGATTCTACCTGGACAACGGGCAAAATCACCGCGGCGATGAATAGCGGTAAGGAAAAATATGTGCGTCTTCGCGGGAGCAACGAGATACCAGTTTTCATCGGTTACTTTACCGCCTGGGTAGATCATACCGGCAAACTTAATTTCAGAAAAGACATCTATGGGCACGATCATAAAATGACCGAGAGATTATTCGCTTCGCCCGAATAAACGAATATGCTTTCCGATGAATGCTTTCCACATGCAAGCATTTATATGTAGGAGGCTTAGAACCGAAATCATAGCTCACAATGACCGTATAAACAGCTATGGTTATACAGGTTCAGTTAGATAATATTCATCAATTTGGTTCCAGGAATAGCTGTATGTGATCCCTCCCACTTCCTGCACAAAATCACCAGTTTCAGCATCGGTAAAACCCAGGCGCCAGTTGGTTGTATTTTTAATCCTAAATTTCAATGTCGAATTTGAGGGCGGGAGATCCTTTTTATCTAATATTTTGATTTTCATTTGCGAAGGTAACCTTATTCAGCAACAACCATCTATATTCCTTATAGGCTGTTCATTGAGGAAACCTTTTCAGGCACTGTATCCGATGTAATAATAAGCAGCCCGATATCTACTATTCCGGTTGTTGGTCTATTATTTTTCCGCTCTATATCCTTTCGACTTAATATTGTATGATGCTCAAATTTTTCACCTAAACAGTTTATACCATGGCACAAATCAAATTTCATCAGACGTTTATAAGGGTATTTACGCTGATTACACTATGCATCGCTGCATTTAGTTTTACAACCAAATTCGGATTGGACAGTTTTGCAATCTATCTGAATGACAAACTCGTCTTAAAGCAATCGGTTAACCAGCCCTTGAGCTTAAGGGGACTGCAACTGAGTAAAGCGAAGGAAAACGACCTGCTGCATATTAATTATACACATTGCACCATAAAAGGTGGCGCGGGTACTGCCAGAAGCATTATCCTCAAAGATGAGACGGGCAATGTCATTAAGAAATGGACATTTGCAGATGCTACCGGGTCGGATTTAAACATGGCGATAGCAGTAACCGAGCTGCTAGAATTAGAAAAGACGCACGCCAAGAAAGAGCTCAGCCTTCACTATACGTCTCGAGAGCTTCCTAGGGGCGAAATGCTGTCAATGCTTCTTCGTTAAAGTATTTTCAGCGCCAATTCCAGTGAACTCAAACCTTAATTATCTAAGATATAGCGAATACGGATTATCTGACAGTCTAGGAATGCGTCCATTATCGTGAAAAACTATGAAAGCGTGAAGGAGATTCAGAAAGTTTGTATCCTATGACCGATAAATAATATGTCAGGATAAGGTATTGTCAATCAGTGCAAAATTTGAACATTGCACTATCATTTGAGATACCACATCCGCTTCTTCGTAATCATTTACTTGCCATTTGCCTCCTCAACATAGCTTCATTCGGTGTCCTAGACGTGACATGTTGGCTTGTATGCTACCATAGTTGTAGGACGAGAATAATTCTGATTCTCTTCAATAATCTCTTGATATATGGCCTCTCAATCTCATATAGCAAATTCGACAGATCAGCTGACAATCGCTGCCGCGGCAGAACCGGGATCACCTTACGAAGTCATTGATGATAAAGTTGTCAAGCAAAGAAGCAATTTGACATTTATCCAGGCAAAACTGGCTGTTGGTAGCCCAGACGATCCTTATGAAAGAGAGGCGGATTTAGTTGCGGATCATGTCATGCGAATACCTATAAATGCTGGGCTCAGCATGGCGTCGCCTGATGTTCAGCTAAAATGTGACAAATGTGAAGAGGAAGACGAAAATCAGATTCAACGGAAGTTGAGTACACCTGCAATGCTTGATATTCAGATGAAAAGCCACGTTTGTGAGCATGAGGAAGAGCAAATTCAAAGGAAGCCGTTTGAAATTTCGAGTGTTCTCGAAAGAAAAAGTGCTGATTATCCCCAAAGAGAAGATCGGATGCACATTCAACCCTATAATATTAACGCTTATGTTCAAAGAAAAACTGCTGACGGCAGCGGCGTAACCAGCGATTCTATATCTACCCAAATACAATCTTCGAAAGGCGGTGGACGATCGATGGATAATCACACCAGGAATTTCATGGAAAGTCGTATTGGAAGAGACTTTTCCCCTGTTCGAATCCACGACGATTTTAACGCAATGCAACTTTCGGCAAACCTGAACGCCCAAGCTTTCACAGTCGGAAATGATATATTCTTTAATAGAGGTAAATATAATCCTGAGAATGAAAGTGGTAAGAGATTGCTGGCGCATGAGTTAACTCACGTTGTTCAGCAAGGAAATTCTAATATGCCAACTATCCAACGTAAAGAACCGAATGTGGCCGATTCGAAGGAAAGCGATACGGTTTACGTAAAGTTAATATTACGCCCGGGAAAAGGTGCTGACGGAACAATGACCTTAATTACAAAGGGAGGAAGGCAAATAAGTGTAAATGTCACTTATCAAGGCAATCCGAATCCAGGTGTATATCACTACATTAACGGAAAACCCAACTTTGACCCGGCTGAAATGGATGGAACCGGACTTGGAGGTTTCATAGTGAAATACGATAGAATACCCAGAGACCTTCGGAAAGCGGAAGAATATGACCTGATAGTAATCGATACCAGACTGTTTTCAGAACATGGCGTTTATCAATTATCTAACGTCGAGCTTGCCGAACTCACCGAGTTAACGGAGGATTTTAGCGATTATGATTTTCGCGTGTTAAAAAAATATGGCGCAGGAAAAGTAAGGACCTTTGAAGAGGCGAAGGAATTGATTGAGAGAATGAGGGAAGGGAAGTTCGATTACGAAATCTTACAACTGGAACAGGAAAATTTAAAAAGTGAATTGTACGGTACAGAAAAAACCTATAATCTCTACAAGGCATATAAATGCAATGCCAACCAGAATGTTTCTGCAATTGGAATAAACGTGTGTTTCTTGAAACATTCTGATGTTTATTTCGAATATCTAGATAGCCTAAAAGAGGAATTGGAAGATCAGCTACGGTTGATGGGTTTTACATCGTCTGATCCAATTTTAGAATTTGAACGCCGGATTTCCCAATTCATCACAAATTATGAGAAAATAGCGGAGGATCTGGCACTTCGCTCTCTGGACAATTCACAGGCGATTGCAGAAGCTGAGATAGAAAAACATTCGTCATCGAAAGAAGCGGCTAAAATGCATCAGGATCTGGGAGCTACCAGAAAGCATATGAAGGCTGCCCAAGGTTTTGCGACACAGTCAGTAATAGAGGAGCTTAATGGGAACGATGAATTGGGGCGCGAGCACAAGAGCTTGTCCGATAAAGAAGTACTCATGGCTCAGGAAGAATACGCCAAACTCGGTACAAAATATCCTTTATTGGGCCTTTATAAAATGGATGATATTCTTGATGAAGACCAAGATTTTTTCACATCCGGAAATATCATTACTTCCCTTCAAACTAAAATACAGAGTATCAAAAGCGCTCGCAGAGAGGTACAGAAAAATCCGGATTATTTATACAAGTTGGACGTATTAAAAGAGCTTGTTTATGCAAAACAAGGCATTATCAAAGGTTCAACTATAGACCTGATAATAACCGATAAAGCGGCCGAACTGGAGGCTGACGAATCTTTGCTTGATAGCATTTTACTTGTTGTATCATTAGCCTTAATTCCATTCACGATGGGCCAAAGCGCGATCATAGCATTTGGCGCAACTGCTACTCTAACAGGCATTAGTATTTACTCGGCCGTTGATGCGATAGACACATATGCCTATGAAAAAATGTTTTATGATGCTGGGCTGTCGGCTAATGATCCCAGTGTGTTCTGGGTGGTGGTTGCGGTGGCAGGAGCCGGCTTGGAAATGGGAAGTGCCGTCAGTGTTTTTTCAAAAGCCTCCTCAATTGCCAAAAAATATCCGGACCTGGCTGTTGATTTAGATAAATTAATAACCGAAGTACATGCTACAAGTTTTACTTATGATATAGCAGCTAAGCTTGGAACAAGAATGGAAGAAGTTGAAGCCCGCATACAAGCATCAATTATCAAGCAGGCCAAAGTACAACAAGAGCTGGATTTAGCTTTTAAGGCAGCAGCGGGAAACTTATCTTCAAAACTTGGAAGTAATCTGCTTCTCGATCCACAGAATTTCAAGACTCTGGGTGATCTGGCGTATCAATTAGCGAAACGCGGATACTATAAATTCGAGGAATATTTACTAATGCTCAACCGCAGAGGAATAGTTAAAGATCTTGACAAACTAACCCGTCAAGAGCTGGCCAGACTTAAGAAGGCTTACACAGGAAGTATAGATGCTAGGATCCAAGACGTGCAAGCCAGCAAACAACGAGCGACTTTTCATTCGCACATTGATGATGACTTTGATTCCGCAGATGAATTAATCGGCAGTTCAGACGAAACGCTTGAACACGGCGCTAAGCGCGAACCATATGCTGATGATTCAGATTTTCATGAAAGCATAAGGGAAGAGGAAGTTGCTGCTGGCGTCAATGCGCCACGTTCGGATTCCAGCCCTTCCGATCTGGATAATTTAGAACCCAGACGCGGCTTAAAATACGAAAAGCAAATACACTCTACTGACATTGGCGTTGCAAAGGGAAAGGCTGCGGCTAAAAAGCACAAGCTAAGATGGTTGTTCGATAATCCAAAGGGCATGGATCATAATGTCAGTGGTATCGATTCGATTTATACCGATGCTGCCGGTAATTTTTATATTGTAGAATTTAAAGGCGGAAGCGCTACGCTAACAAAAGATCAAATGACACGAGATTGGGTAAGACGTAAAATATCTCAAATCGAAAAAGACCCTAAACTAAAAGACCACCCTTTCGTGAAAGAACTAAGGAAAGCATTTGATAACAACCGCCTTCGCGGACGAACATATAGTACTCCGGTAGATTTAGTCACTGGGAAAGTTGGGCGGACGACAATGCTAGACCATGGGATTTATTAATTGCCAGGAGAAACCTTCGCTGCCTGGTTTAATTACTCAAAGTCTTTGAGCCTGCCAAACCATAGCAACGTTCGGCCGAACAGCTCGATCTGGTCGACTAAAAAGTTGCCGTTTAATCAGTACTCAGAATAATCCATGCGAAGTACAATATTTATTTTTAACTTCCGTTGCGTTGGATCTTGCGCATAGCCCACACCGATTGTTTCCAGAGTTAGTTTTCAAGCACCTCTCTCATCCCGATATTCGTTATGAGGTTTCTTACTCTTTCCGCTGAGCGGCTTCCGTTGATCATTACGCTAGCCATTGTCATCTGCCTGAGCGCAGGGTACTATTTTGTTTATATCCCCGGAAATGAGACTTATATCAAAGAATGGAAATTTCGTTCGCTGAAACACATTGGGAAGAACATTCAGGCGAAAATTTACACGGGCCATAAACAACTGAAAACTTACCTTCATAGCGATAGTCTTAAAACTTTCATTCAGACTGATGGAATCAAATCGAAAAAGGCATCATCAAGGCAAGTCAACAAGTTTCTGCTGGGGCTTAAAAGCAAAAATCTACCGATCTCAGGCATTCTGCGTGCAGACAGTGTCCGAACGATCGGCGAGACTCTGATCACCAATACCAGTCCAAAGAAATTAATATTAGCCGACACTGCCAGACGAGACGAGAATATTTATCAACTAAACCTGTCCTACGATTTCGACCAGTTTATTAGTCCTCTGCTCACTAATGAGGTCTTCGACGAGTATTTGATCATCGGTGACAATGTGGTTCTTTATGAAACTTTTGCTTCCGGCCTTACTCCAAACGAGGATTCACTGTTTCGGACCTGTGGGGCGCTACCGGGCGCTTTAATCACCGAGCGTGATTATGCGGGAATCTCATATAAACTTTTCGTTCTGCCAGTTGACCTGAATGCCAGTACACGAATTTTATTAGTGGGATTGCTCACCGCGGATCATTTCTCGGAGGCCAAAACACGACTTCCACCGAGACTGGTCCTCTTCCTGATCACCGTGTTTACTTGCATCCTGGTGACATTCCCGATCGTTAAATTATATCATCTCTCAGAAGGGGATCGCCTGACATTGAAGGATGTCATATCGGTTTCAATTGTATCGGCGTTGCTGGTTTCTTTGGTGTTTTTCTGTTTTGTTAAATACAGTACCACTTTTTCAGAAGATAAGCGGCATACCAAACAAAGGCTCGCCTCGGCCATTTCGGACGCATATATAAAAGAAATACAGGACAATTATCGCAAACTCGATTTGTTGGACAACTGTATTATACAGAACAGCGAATTCGATAAAAACTTTTATGATGTAGGGAAATCTGTGCCTGCCTCCTCACAGGAACTGGAAAAGATTAATAGTATAGTGAAAGGTTCCCAACTTGACCGCGTCTTTTGGATGACCAAAAAAGGAGAAGAATTCAGGACGTGGACAACAGCAGTGGACAGCACTTTTTCTCCTGGTCAGTTTGATGAAAGACCATACTTTCGGAATACCATGCAAGAGCGCACTTATGCACTTGCCGGGATTGATAGTGCACAGCTCTATGTCGATCAAATTGTCTCGTGGGTATCAGGTAAATTCCTGACTGTCATTGCTAAGCCATCTAAGTATAAGCCGGTGGCAGTCATCCTTTTCAGCGCGCAAAGCCTGAAAAAATCAAGGATACCACCTGGCTATTCTTTTGTTATGATCGACAACAATGGCCGGGTACTGTACCATTCGGATACGACCAAGAACCTCAACGAAAATCTGTTCGAAGAATTCTCGGATGAAAGAAATCTCCAAATGAGCATCAAATCGGGCACCGACCGCAGCTTTAAAACACAATACTACGGTCGCGAATTTGATGTACAAATGAAGCCGGTTGGGGGCGGATTGCCATTTTATATGGTAATCATGGAGGACCTTATTTTCGACGAGTACAGAGACATTAACGTATATACATTTACGTTCTTAATGCAACTTATACTGTTCGGGCTGATCATCATTCAGGTGCTCGCAATTTTTCTGGCTTCTGCTCAGCGACTCAGCTTCAAAGACAGAATGTTTGAGACCAGCTGGTTAGGGCCAAAAGCAACCAGCCGGAAGGAGTATTTTTTTGCCGGAGTATTCAACCTGAGTCAGTTCATTGTCCTCGCAGTATGCTTCACCGACGAGACTATTCTGAACCGTATTTTTATGCTGCTATCCTCTATCTCACTCATGCCGGTGTTTCTGAATCTACTTTTTTACACACGTTACCGTAACGAACCAGGTGCAGAGAAACTTGCTTTGTTCAAACGCAAAGGAGTGAGTGTGGGAATACTTTTCATCCTTTTTCTGATGATCATCGCTTGGATCATGCCACATCAATCGTTTTGGGTTTTGATTGAGTTCCAGCTCGTGATCCTGGGAATGGGTGGCTTACTGTACCTGGCCTATTGGTTGTTTTCCGAGGATGAACTGATTGGAAAGTTTATTTGCTATGAAAAAGCATACGTTGCTATGCTCGTAAGCTGGACGCTGGTCAGCATGGGGCTGCCGATACTGCTGTTTTTCAGAGCCGCTTATAATTATGACCAGCACCTGATCGCCAGGTATATTCAGTTGGAAATGGCCGAGGCAAATGCCGGAGAAATAGCACATTTACCACGCAATACAAGCAACAGAAGCCTGACATCCCGCCAGCAATATGAAATCCAGCAGAGCCTTTACAAAGATCAATATTGGGTTGACTCCATTTCTTTTGACATGAACAAAGGCCCGTTTAGAGAGAAAGATGAAGCTGCAATCAATCTATTACGGAGCTTCCACCTGTATTCCAATGAAAAAATGCCAGACCGTATTAATATCAACAATGCCGCCGCATTCGATTTTTCTTTCTATTTTAATAATCTGCTTCGGCAAAATCCTGATGAAAGGGGAGCCAGTGTTATCTATTTTCGACTTTTACCCGAAACTTACCTTGTAATCAAATCGGTAGCGCTCGATTTCCATCTGCCTGATGCTCGTTATGCCGGCGGCTTTCTGCCATGGCTTATGTTTTCGCTGGCCATAGCTGCTTTTTGCAGAGTCGTATTTGGATTGGTTCGCAAGATTTTTTCACTCAGGATGGTTGGAGAGCAGCCTTCGCCGGCATTTGATATCAAAACTTGGATTAAAGGGAAGCAGCCCGAAAGGACATTTCTCATCGGCTTTCAGGGTATCTGCGCTTCTGCATCGAGCGACTTGCCATCAAAACAGGTATTGGACCTGGCAAAGATGCCGATGCAGAAGGACAGTCCCAACAATGACTGGGATCTTAAGGTAAATGCAGCATGCATGGACCCAAATGCAACTATCATTATTGAAAACTTTGAGCGCGATTTCAAATCCATTGAAACTAACAATCAAAAAATCGCCTTCCTTGGAAAAGTCCTGCACGTGAGCGGAAACAGAAAATTGATGGTTTGCTCCACGGTCCACCCAGCTGTTATGCTCGCAGCCAGTAAGGCAGCCGCGCCAAAAGAGGCTGGTCCACAAGATGAGGAAAGATGGCATTCATTGCTACGTTCATTCAGGATCATCATCGATCCTGTTACACCGCCCGATTTTGAAAAAAAGGATTCGCGGTTGAAAGGGATCAAACCCTCTGAAAAGGAGGTATTTGACGGGTATGTTGAAAATTACCACCAATATTTTTCTATCTGGCAGTCCTTGTCGGAGGAAGAAAAATTTATATTGTACGACCTTGCCGAAGACGGGCTTGTTAATTCGTTCGACAAAGATACCTTCAGGATCCTTATCAGAAAGGGACTTGTCGTCGAAGGCAGCGGGCGTTTCAGTCTATTTTCAAAAAGCTTCCGGAATTTTATTCTTTCCGGCCTCAGTAGTAGCGAGCTGGCAGTGATTACGGCAAAAATCAATGATAACACTAATTGGAACAAGATTAGGGTTCCATTGATGCTGGTTTCGCTGGCCATATTGGTATTCATCATTTCGTCCCAGCGTGAAGCGAGCCTGAAGCTGCTGACGACGCTGGGGGCACTTGCGACCGCCATTCCGGCCCTCATTAATCTTCTCTCGGCCGTTTCAGGAGGTAATAAGAAACCAGCAACTTAGCCGATATAGCCAAACCCTCGCCAACTTCATTGATATGGCCATCGTCACTCCGTCGGAAATTCTGATTTGAGATAATTACGATTATAAACATTCTAAAATCTATAATAATATGAAATTCGCCTTGCTGGAATTTGATCCCGCCCATAACCAGATAAACGATGACAAGAAGCTTAGCTCCGGCCTGTCAGTTTCAGTCCGGATTGAGAATACATTATGGGTTGCCAATGACGAGACGATAAGCCTGGAACGGCTTTCACTCATCAATGAGGATGATCAGGGGAATTACTTTTATGGAAAACACGAGCAATTTTTACTGAGTAATTTTATTGAACTTCCAGTCCCGCCCACTTTCAGTGATACTGGTAAAATAAAGTTTAAAGAAGCAGATATTGAAGGCCTTGATTATAAGGATGGCTATTTGTGGTTGGTCGGGTCACATAGCGCAAAGCGCAAAAAATCTGAAAGCGGCCATGCTGAGACCAATGAGGAAAGGCTTACCAAATTATCAGATGTAAAAAGTGACGGAAATAGATTCGTACTCGCCCGAATTCCCCTTGAAAAGCAAGATGAAACCTTTGTACCGAAAGATAAGGTCGAGCAGAATAGGGGCATTCGCGTAGCTGCTCAATTAAAAGACGGGATTATAGCCAACGAAATTATCAATTTGCAAAATGATGAGCACCTTAAAAAGTTCTTTGATATTCCAGGCAAGGATAATGGTTTCGATATCGAAGGTTTGGCAGTCGCAGGAAAAAAGATATTTATTGGCCTGCGAGGTCCGGTTTTAAGGGGTTGGGCGGTAATACTTGAACTACTGTTAGATGACGAGGTTGATCATTCTAGTTCGGTATTGCTATTAAAAGGTTATAAAAAACATGTTCTTCCGTTAGATGGTCTTGGCATTCGGGACCTTTGTATCCATGAATCGGATCTGCTTATTTTGGCGGGTCCAACAATGGAACTGGATGGGCCTGTTACAATTTATCGATGGATAGGTGGCGTAAACCAAGGGAACGACAGTGTGATTTTTAATAAAGATATCTTAAAAAAGGTAATGGATCTTCCTTTTGGAAAAGGCGTGGATCATGCTGAGGGAATGACGCTGTTTTCCTCAACGGGTGATAGGCAGTCCGATTTAATTTTAGTCGTATACGACTCGGCTTCGCAAGATCGTCAACCTGCAGGCACGACTAGCTTGAAGGCTGATGTCTTTCCTTTATTTGGGTAATAAAAAATCGCTCAATTGTTCAATTTTCTTCTGAATATCGGCTCAGCGTGACTGCCATCTTCCCTTACACTGAAATAGGTAATCCATGTTTGATCTTTATCGTAAAAATCCATAACACTGTAGCCGATTTTTGTTGAGGCAAATAGCGACTTGTTTTTTTTAAGGCCGACCGGACTGCTTTTTGATCCACTTCCGCTCACAACAAATGAATGACCTTTCGTTTCGATATACTGCAATGTATGCTCATGCCCACTAACAAATGTTACATTGGCTCTTTGGTCGGTTGCTGAAAGCAACACTCTCCTTAATTTGTGATACCTGCAATTATGTACATCCGCCTTGACGCGAAGGAGAGTTCTAACTCCAACATACACACTACCAATTATTGGCAGTGGCAAGTAGAGCCAGGAGGGGGCGCTTTCAAGCTCTGTCACGGGCAGAAGATGTTGTTTTAAATTATATCTTCCCCCATGTGGGCCATAACTATATGGCGGATGATGCATGGCGATGACGATATGTTTAGAACCGAGGGTTTTAAGTGTATCTTCTAATTTCTTTTTAAAATATTTTTTAGTTCTAATATTATTCGAATTTTTTTCTGTCGACTTCTTGTTCCAATTCATAAGTAGTTGGTGTGAATCGAAAACTAGCAATGCGACATGTTCACTTAAATTTATTTTGTCAGGACCAATGCCTAAATTTTCCGGATAAAAAAATATCTTAGCATCTCTTGCAAATCTATATGAGTCCAAATGTTGCTGAATAAATTTACGTTGTTCATCTACTCCGATGGTCTTAAATTTCCAATCATGATTGCCTGGAATAAAGATTGGATGTCCTTTGAATTGTATCAAGACATCAAGTTGTCTCATTAAACTATATTCGGCTGCCCTCCGAATTTTATTATCCCTCGGAGGCATTCCTTTCGGATAAATATTATCACCTAGAAACAAAATTGAAGTATTTGCCGATTCCTCACTTAGCTTTTTGTTTAAATAACTTAAACTTGGAGTTGTTTCAGGACTTACTGCATTGCCCGCATCGCCAATTAGATACATCCTGTGTTTAAGAGTCAAGTTGGTATCCGGATGGTAATTTTCCCATGTTTCTCCGTCGCCCAAATATCGCGTTTTGTAGCTTGCGCAAGAGCACCAAATTGGAATTAAAACCAAATGAAATAAGGTAAGAAAGCGTTGTCTTTTGTCATGTGAGTATTGTATTTTCATCTTGATCCAGTTTAAGTCACGATTTGTGAAACATTAAATGGTCATTTGGTAAAAATTTTAAAACCAAATGCTAGGTCATTCTAGACAACACCTCATTCACAACAGGCTTGCAGGTGAAGACATATTTGTGATAGTTTTGCAGTCTTCTTTGGTTAAAGATAATATCAAGCAGTCCAAATCCTGCATAGTTAGCCGTACTCACTGCCTGATTAATATGCTTTCTAAAGAAAGACTCCTTATCATATTGCTGCCATGGAAAATCACAGAGATTAATTAGGTCACCGGGCTTGATAAGCTCCTGGACAGATTGAATATGAAAACCATCCTGTGGTATAAATCCTTCTTTAAATTCACTGGTGCCATAGTTCCCTAAGTTGCGGTAACTGGCGGTCAATTGTTGTGGATCTGGTGCGTTTGCTATTCGCTTTGCTCCCACAAATCTCTTAGTACTGGAATAAAGCAGGTAATCAAACTCGTCATAAAATACATTAATATTTTTGCCAAGCCTTTTGAGCAGTGTGTAGTCGTAGGTGAAGGTGCTGCTCTTGCCAAAAAAATTATCAAGCTCCTTCCCTCCTTCGCTAAGGGCCAGATGCGTGACATCTGAGGCCATCAAAAAGATATTCTCGAAAATCTGTTCAGGGATATTGTTAGGAACCGGCGGATTGAGCATTCCATTGAGCAACTGATGTCCGAATGAATGGACTATGAGATCCAAAAAAAGTCCGGCGTCACTTAGTTGTTTTGAAATTATTTTAAGGGGCTCAAATAAGTTTTTGTCTGTAAAGTGTCTTCCTGCCTCGATAGCCCGATCGTCTGCCCGTTTTCGGCTCAAACCCTGCGCCGGCCACACCATGAACAAGACCTTTGCAACCTTGTTACCAGGATGGTTCATATAATTGTTGGCAAAGCTAGACAGTAGATCCAACTTAAGCGAAGAGAAAGGCTGAAATCCATGAATGTATAATACCACATGTCTCCGCCTTTTGTCTGCAAGCTTTCTCACGGACTTGATTATAGCATCTGCGGCATTTTCAGGATCTAATTGATTGAAACGAATAGACTCCTCATGGCCTGGAAGTAAAAGCGGAGTGAAATATAATTTATCAGGAGGTTCCTTTGTAAACATATTCGGCTTTCCGTTGTCCAGGATTTCTCGATAGGAAATAATGTACTGCTCTTTGTCCCCCGGATCAGGTGTGATGCATTGCGGTTCAATATCAACAGCTCCGTTCCAGACAAATCCGCCGTTAGCCAGCGAATACCATAGATTATCGTCGTCGAAGGGATCTCCCAGCGTTGCGCCAGCAATTTCCAATACATCCCCCTTCCTGTAGAAATGTGAAATATTAGCGTTTACGCTCGGTTTCAGCTGTCTCTCATTCAAGTGCTGGTTGACAATCCCTTTCATCCTACCCGATTTATAATGTTACGGTTGCTTACATCGGAATCAATAGAACCAGCCTCCCCGCCGGATCTGGCGGGAGCGGCACTCGAAGTACGAAGTTTAACCAGCTTATTGAGCAGGTCGAACCAAAAGGGTGCACCCAACGAAAGCGCAAGGATCGTCAGCAAGTAACCAAAAATAGAAGAATCATCAGATGGTGGAGTAACGACCATGCTACGCGCACTTTGAATGTCTGCTTCCAATGTTTGCTTTATTGATGAAAGGGAGTCGAGACGGGTATTCAATTGGTTTTCTACACGCAAGGTGTCCTTACCATTATTCATTTTTTGTATCAGCCCCTCATTCCTGGCGTTAAAATCGATCGCCATCTGTACCAGCTGTTCTCTTGCTTCCGTGTCTTTTGACAATTTTTTCATGATTTTGATCGTATCCACATCAAAGCCAACAGCCAGACCTGCTCCAATTAAGATCAGAATCGCTTGGGTGGTTTGTTTAAACCAACCAGATGCTCGTTCCATTGTATCGTTATACCAATTTTCGAGCAGGATTTTGAATTTGACAAGATCATTATTCGCATCATGCAGCATTGACTCAATTTGTCTGATCGTATCAGATTGCTCCGACGGCAATGCTATATCAAATTCCAGATCCATCGGAATTCCAGAGTACCACTGCTCCAATAGGGTTCTGAATTGTACGAGATCCGGATTGCGTTGATCCAGCAATTTCTTGATCTGTCCAGCGATAACTAATTGCTCTGGCCCGGCCGTCGGTTCTTCTTCTTTCGTGATTGCCCATATTCTTAATCCCAGCTGAATTTTAAGGAGCTCACCCACCTCAACACGATCTACCTTGATGCTGTCAATAAGAGCCTTTGAAAAGTTTTCTGCAGAAAGGTAGGATGGTCGATGCCCCAGGCCGCCGCTCGACAAATATTTAATGGATGGCTGACTGAAAAATTTATTATAAAGTTCCGGATTTTTGAGGTTCCAGGATTTTCCGGTAAAACGTGTAATTGTCGTTCCCAGTCTGGCCAAAAAGTTCGAGCCACTGCTGCCGAGGTCGTCTTCATCCATTAGCATTCTTGATAAGGCATAGCAAAGGTTTCGTGCCCTCAAACCTAAAATGGAAGAAATGATCTCCATTAAAATTGTCGCATACAAGCTGTATAAAAGGTAAATAAACACAAGGCCTATCACCACGTCTAGCGCCACATTTCCGATCATAACATTAGCACCTAAATGATTAGCTCACTACTATTACCTGCCTCCGATTCCTTTCAGAAAATGATACATGAACCCAAGAGGGTTCTTCTTCATTGCCAAACTCCCAGATTAACTGATCGAAAGGCAATTCAGACGTCTTAATCGCTTCAAAAATATCCCGATTCGTAATACCAACAACAGCTTCGAGGTCAGCAGCCTGGCCAAACAAATGTTGGCTTTTCTGTGCGCCGCCAACTGCCCGATTCAGCCTTGCACAACGAAAACCGGAGCTTATAAATAGCGGTAAATCCAGGTGTTCCCGAAGAGGTTGCAAGATATTCGAACATAGTGCCCGCAGATTCTCAATGATCTGCGGTCCTGGATCAAATTGTTCGTCAAACCTTTTTCTCGTTGCGGTTTGTGAGCGCAACAGCTCTGTCAGGTTAAAATTATTTGAAAGATTCATGAAGGATATTGTTTAACAAAAACTGGTGACATTCCGCCATAGATGAAGCTTTTTTCAAAACATTTTAGGTGATTGGATCTATACCGTTCACTTTTGAAGATTGACTTAAAAGACAATGTAAAACTAGATTGTAGGCTTCCCCTTTTTAGAGCGGTGTAGTTTTAGATTCGGTTATAAATTGTTCGCAATTAATTCTTCTTTTTTCATGGCATCTTCCGTTAGTAGTAGGCGCTTTTGATTCGGAGTTAGCCCCTTCATTGATCGGTGCGGGTGCTTGCTGTTGTAAGTGTCGAGCCATTTATCCGATAGAATTCGCAGCTGCTCCAAAGAATCAAAAAAGTAAGCATTCAGCACGTCTTCACGATATGTTCTGTTCAGTCGTTCATTAAATCCGTTCTGCATCGGTTTGCCTGGTTGAATGAATTTTTGCTCAATTTGCTTTTTCTCGCACCATTTGGCCAGTTTCTTGCTTATAAAT
>NZ_FUZA01000024.1 GCF_900167945.1 Dyadobacter psychrophilus | reverse complement strand
AACAAGTCCGGCAAAGTACGGTAGAGCCGGTCTTTGGAAGCCTGGTTCATTATTACGGATTAAGCAAAATAAATGTTCTAGGAAAAGCCTCGGCACATAAGGTAATGCTAATGGCTGCGACCTGCTTCAATCTTAAAAAGTATCTCAAAACATTTAAAAGGAAATTGACAAATAGTGCAGCAGTAGAGACCGTTGCGCACTTAATCAGCGCATTTTTGAAGTCCTCGATTGCTTTTACCTTGAAATTTTGAGAATCTCACAAGTCAGATTTTAGAATTCCTCAAATTCATTTGTCAGGATAGTTCCGCAACGGCCACGGTGGTTAAAATGAACTGTTTACTCGATCCAAGTCTTCATAGTGGTTAGTTGGGTACGAGTTAGCGTTGTATGCCGAAGTGCCTAAAAAGCACTTCACCGGCAGGCTCAGTCACAGAAACTAAAAGGGGGCAGCACAGAAACGGCTGTTTGTAGAATTTGGTAGTTTACTAGTTCAACCTAATTCTTTTTTATATATGTAATCTGAATTGGGCCTCCTGGAGCCTGAAGCCTTAACTCGGGATTTGGGCCTAGACATGTGTTTTTAACATTGCCCGAGATAGTATAATTCCAGTTATTTTCATCCTTACTTATTTCCCAAACAGTATCAACATCACAAGCACGTACGCTTATCACACTTAATATTGAATCTGGAACAACAAAAGTACCGTCGCCAATGTATCTGGCTTCTCGGTTATCTAGAATACGGCTCGTTGAGCCGTCACAACCACAGTCCTCACCATTTTTTGAACATGCGAACGCAAAAATGGACAGCATAACGAAGTAGAATGGAATCTTTTGGATGAAACGCATATCGTATATGGTTTAATACTCACAAGAGTGATCCAGAAAGTATGAAAATAGTTGGAAAGCATAGAACAAAAAACCTGGCATTTCCGGAATGACTCGTCTACATTTTAAAATGTGGTTATTCGAGTTCACCTTCTTGGATCAAGCACATCTTCCCGTTCGTCGATTCACTTTGATACCAAAATAGCGGGTGGTTACCTCCAACTATACGATCTTAACCTGCCAAATTATTCGGTGGTTTTTCCGTACTCTCCCGGTTAGCAGCCAAGTGATCAGTATCCTATCATCGAAGACCTTAAAAGAGTATAGTTTAGTAGTACATGAAATCAAATTACATTCTATTTCGACCTGAGGGGTTTGAGCACGTTTCGAATGCTTCTTTTTCGCACCTGTTTAAAAGAAAGAGCGGAACCAAGACTTGGATAAAAATTCTTCGGAAAGTATCTTTGTAAGGCAATGGCAGCTTGATTATTTCTTGGTGAGCGATTCGGTGAGCAGAAATTTTGACATTTTATAAGTAACTGATATTTAGGAAGATCTGAGGGGAGTTCGACTCCCCGCATCTCCACAAAATGCCGTTTCGGATTCCCGGAGCGGCATTTTTGCGTTTTGTGTAGCCAGTTTGCGTGGATAAGGTTATTTAGACAAATAGCTTAGTCCGCCATCAACAAGGATTTCAGCGCCAAGTATGAACGATGAATCATCGGAAGCCAGGAAAACCGCTGTTTTACCAATGTCAGATGGTTGCCCGATCCTGCCTATCGGCATTACATCTGCCCAGTATTTTTTAACAGCTTCAAGTTGCTCTACGGGGACGAATTTGTCAAATACGGGTGTATCAGTTGTACCAGGGGATATTACATTAGCTCTGATTTTTCTATGCAAAAGGTCGTTTGAAAAGCCTTTTGCGAAATGGATTACAGCCGCTTTGGCAGCGCCATAAAGTGAAAATGAGGCATATGCCCGGTGCGCTGCATTTGACCCGGTCAGAATGATTGAACCACCATCATTCATATACGGCAACGCCTTATTAACAGTGAAATACACACTTTTCAGGTTCAGATCCATCGTCCTGTCATAGTCTGCTTCACTGGTATCTGCCACAGAACCAAATGCTGCTCCCGTAACTATAATAGTCTATTCTGGTTACCAATGGGTAACTACAAATTTTTACGGATATGAGAGACGACAGATTTTGCAATTCAAATTGCCCTTTTACGAGAGCTATCGGCACGATAGGTAATAAATGGAAACCCATCATTATCAATGTAATGGGCACACGTAGCATGCGTTTCGGTCAGTTAGACGCCATAGTGCCGCACATTTCGAGGAAAGTACTGACCGAACAGTTGAAAGAGCTGGAAGAAGACGGCTTATTAGAGAGATTGGCTTATAAGGAATTACCGCCAAGGGTAGAGTATCGGTTGTCCGAAAAGGGCCTAGCTTTTTTGCCGATTTTAGAACACATTAAAGAGTGGAATTTGAAGTATGAAGTCGCCACGATCCCCAAGGAGACTGATTAAAAAATATGCCGGATAGGATGGTCCTTTCGTTCTGGCCTTCCCCTCCAAAGTCGGTCCAGGTCGTGAAAGTGAGATGCTAAGCTCATATGTAACCTTTGTTTTATTATATTGAGGCATAAATTCTAGCCTCTTTTACAAAAGCATATAGGTAAATGGGTACGTTTCTGGTATTTCTGGTTGTCTTTCTTCCCATGGGTTGGATATTGTGGCGAATGCTGCGATTCACGCGTGACACAATCGGCACAAATTCCCCTCTGAAGGTGCAACGAATTTATTACACAACGTTCCAATCGGTTTTCGTAAGAATTGAATATCTATTTGTGTTGATATGCGCTTTTATGGGTGTTGTAGTTATAAAAGCTGCTCTTTTTTCAACCTTCTCAGGACCTGATCCGGTGATTGCCCGAACGATTCTATTAGTCATGTCATTCGTATTTCTCTGCTTGGCGGCGGTTATTTTAGTTATCGACCTAAATCACTGGCCTTACGCTCGCGGCGTGGTGATTACAACTTTTCCGGATGAGCATGAACTGGATATAAAACTTCCTGACGCAACTTTACGCATCAGAGAAGGCGACATTCGCAAAGTCAGTATTTATCATAACAATGCCAAGTTGCAACAGGGGTTTGTTCAATTCCACCTTAACAATGGCGGCAGCTTTCTGCTTTCCTTCAGAACAGAAGGTTTGGAGGTTATACAAGAATATTTCAAGGGCATACCAGTAGAGGATTTTGTGCGTCATGTTCCTTTGATAAGGAGGACTTCGCAGGTCAGAAATCCTGAGCATGAAGTTCCGGTTAACGAAAATCGGTATGACTGGCTGGCCAATTTCATCGTATTTCTTTTGGGTGTTTGCTTTGTTGTAATGACCTATATGATGTACATTGATGCGAAATGGCAGGACGACATGTCTACCCATTCACCGGTTGTTTGTATGAAAATCAAATACCGAACAAGGGGAGCAGGAACAGTTAAGTATCCCGATCAGGTCTACGCGGAGTACCTGAGCAAAACCTATCATTTTGATATGGGCAGGAAATACTACAGGAGCCTATTGGGTGTAGATACCATCGCAGTTTATTATGACCAAGCCAGTGACAGGGCATTTCTGCCCACCTCCGGGCAGGTCAAACATTATACTGGTCTCTACCTGCTTATCGGAGGCGTTGGTCTGTTGTTAATCGGGAAAAGTACGTGGGAGTTTATTAAGATTGTGAGGAAACGAAATACGAAAACAAGCAATCACCTTAGCCAGATAGTGTAGGCACAAAAATTAGACGCAGAAACGATTTGTTACGAGCCTTGCACCACAGCCCAATGAAAGGTACAAAGCAAAAAGTGACGACCGCAAATTTTTGGTTCAGTTCTTAACGGTTCCGATCAGACAAACTTCCACTCTTACCCCAAGCCCGACGCCAACGCTGTAACAGAGCAAATCGCTCCAGACGAATGTAAACCCAAGTTTCAATCCTCCTAGGGGTATATTTCGGATAGCATCAATCCACTCTGCATGGTATAGTTGACTAGCTTCAACGCTTACCGAAAATCCTAATGCAGCCGCAGCCACTTTCCACGTCGGCCAACTACGAAAAACAAAAGCGAAGCCATAAAACACCATCATCGACCACAACGCATCACCTACATAAAGTTTAATGAATGCATAATGCCCGAGCAGATGCCGCGATAAAAAACCAACGAGCATCACACCGGCTGTAAGTAACCCGTAGCTTAGCCGGTTGCGAAAAGTAATTGGCATAGCAGACCTGTTGTACATTATAACGAATTATGCCTCCTTCCGGTAATCCAGCATGAGGTCGAGATACAAACCGCCCGGGAGCAGCGCCACCCTTTTTAGAACGGCGGGTTAGGTGTAGGAAAGATATGCAAATAATTTAATCCCGAAAGAGACGAACTGAATGTCCGGCAGAAACTTGGTCATCATAAGTGGCAACTACGGTAAAGATGTATTGTTTCATCATTGTTATTCAGGTTTAGTTTTGTATAGTTACTTACTTTAAGAAAAAGACTCACTATAAACCGCATAACAAATTGATAATCAACTCTTATGCCCATTCACGTAGCTATAACCCGTAAAGTACTTCCTGGAAAAGAGGAGGAGTTCAAAGAAGCGTTGCGACATTTTTTGGGAGATTCTTTTTTGCATGGCGGCGTTCATGGCGCGGCAATGATGACTGCTTTACCTGGCAGTGATAGCCGGGAAATAGGGATATTAAGAACTTTCGCCAACAAGTCCGAGCGTGATGCTTTTTATAATTTAAAGCTTTTCAAAGACTGGGAAGCCTATGCATCGACATTGACCGAAGAGCCAGTCTATCGGGAGCTTACCGGGCTGGAAGCTTGGTTCCGCTCACCAGTTCCTCCTCCGAGGTGGAAAATGGCGGTGGCAACACGCTGCGGAGTATATCCGACCAGTCTATTCCTGACTTATGCTCTTGGGCCGTTCATTCAGGCGCTTCATCCTGTATTAAGGACTTTGATTGTAGCCGGATGTATGGTAGGATTGCTTACCTGGGTTGTGATGCCGCAGGTTACGAAGGTGCTGAAACCTTAGCTTTCCGGAACCTCGGAAAATAACAAGTAACATTAGTAGTGGCCCGTCTGCAACTCGGTACGGGGAAAGATATAAAGCAAAAAGTGACGACTGCAAAGCCGTCGGCTATTTATGTTATGTCCATAAAGTGTTTTCTAAAAACCGAAGTAAAGAAACTGCTTCGTCCCGATACCCCCTAACAAGAACAGACCTACTAGCAGAAAGTCAATGAAGATCACCTCTGCCCACAATAACTTGCCTTGATAGGCATTTGTGTTAGCAATTTTAGATGGAATCCCATTGTGGTCTATTACTAAAAAAGCAATTGCTGCTATTAACAATAATACGGAATATGCTAATTGACGTGGTTCCCTTTTGGTTTACACTTTTGCGGGTTAGTAAATATTTAAAACTTCAATTCTTATCCCGTTTGTCGGTAATATTCGGCCTCAAA
>NZ_FUZA01000010.1 GCF_900167945.1 Dyadobacter psychrophilus | reverse complement strand
GAAAAGTTCTTTAAGAATTTGATTGTCCAGGCTCAGGTCGGCAAACATCTTTTTCAGGCGTGAATTTTCCTCCTCCAAATCTTTCAGCCGTTTGACGTCAGATGCTTCCATTCCTCCATACCGGCTTTTCCAGTTATAAAAAGTGGCCTCAGAAATGCCATGCTGCCGACAAATCTCCTTAGTAGTGATGCCGGTTTCCTGCTGTTTGAGGATCGAAACGATCTGGGTTTCTGTGAATCTCGTCTTTTTCATCAGTTTAAAATTAAGTGATATTCTCTAATTTCAAACTGTCTGTCATTTAGGGACACTTACAGTCAAAGCCGACATAGCCGCTATTCCCATTTGCAGTCGTGCTGCTAAATGTAAATACAAGTGTTGTAGTTAAAGCAGTAAATGATAAGGTTTCTAAAACCCAAGCCTTATTGTTTAGGCCATCTAGACTTGTAGTTCTGGATCCAAAAATCGAGCCGTTTGGTGATGAAACAGTAATTGTTCCCGACGATCCGTAACCAGAAGTTAGTGTTCGTAGAGGAAGCAGAGCATAATTCATAGTGTACTTTTGTCCTTGGACAAATCCATTTACGGTTACTCGAACTTTATCATTACTACCATTACCATTCTTAAGCGTCATGAAGCTTTTTTGCTGTGCTGGAGGCAGGCTCATATTATTCCCGAAGGTTGTCGGTGGCGCCGCCACTATGCCATACCAAGGATTTTGTGCATCTCCTCCAATTCCAGTTGGATTGGATATCGTTGGTGCTCCGGTTATAAGTTCATATAATGCGGGTACGCAACTTGAGCACGGAGTTCCATATGTTGGTTCAAAAGTTTGCGCATGCACATGCGAAGTCCACGCAATCAAAAATATCAGTGTGTAAATAATTAATCTTTTCATTGTATTACTGTTTAGTGTGTCAGGTTTGTAGCCTGGAAAAAATCTTTGTTTTCATGTTATCAATTAAATAGGGAGGTAAATGTTAGGCGTTGTAATCTTTCGGGCTTGCTGCGGATGTGGCGAGCAAGCGCTGTGCGGATGGCATTTAGTCATGTGTGTGTCTTCATATTGGAGTGATGGATTAAGTGATTAAAATGTTCGTCGACCCGGTGAGTCAAATCAAGGCTCGAATTTGGAATCTATATTTTAGATTTATTGAAAGCGATGATTGAAGGGCGGGGATGATTGAATAAACGGCAATATTTCCTTCGTTTGCTTTACATCGAGGTGTTAGTGGCTGATAATGTTCAGATTACGATATAGAATTACATAATGAGAATTAGCGGTAAATACTAATACTCAACGTGTAGGATTATTACTTGCGAAGCATGTTGAACCCGATAAACTTCGTCGCGGGGATTCAAATTTTTTGGAGGCATTTTCCTTTTACCAATTCGCGCCAGCCGTTTAATAAATAGATTGCAGTGTTACTTTCGAAAATCAGAACTTATGCTTTATTCTGTTTTTGAGGAGCGAAATGTTGTACAGAGTTGCCTTGTTTCTATGTCTTTTACCTACGCTGGTGCATGGGCAGTTTATATTTCAAAATCTGCGCGCCGGCGACGGCCTGAGCAGCAAAGTGATAAGGTGCCTTTATAAAGACAATGAGGGATTTTTGTGGATCGGAACCATTAAAGGACTGAATCGGTATGATGGTGCTATCGTCAGGCAATATAAAGCTGAAACGGGCACGAAAGACCTTTACATTAACGCGATACAACCTTTGAATCAACATGAGTTGGTCATCGCAACGACCCAGGGAATTAAGATTTTCAACCGCAAGGAGGGAGCATTTACATATGACCACTATTTTTCGAAACTAGAAAAGATGGAGATTTACAACATTCACCTGGATGACAATTCCCGACTTTGGTTTGTGACACAATCAGGCATTTACATATACCAAAACGGCAAGCTCTCAAGTCTTGAAACTGAAATGGCAGGCGCAAAAATTTTAAGGAATGTTCAATTTAATACCGTAACCCTTACGTGGGATACAAATAGGAAAGGTTTCTGGGTGGGCGGGTATGAACCTTGTTTTATCGATTACAGGAACAAGGCCATCTATCATCGATTAAATAATCCGGATCAGATACCCATTTTTAACGATACTGAAGTTTCTGCCATTGCAGTTGACAGGAAATCTAATATATGGTACGCCAACGGCAAAACTAGGACCCTAAATTTTTGGGATCAAAACACAAATCGAATAACAAAATACGATCATTTGGATGGAGAGAGGATATTCGACGGATGCAACTATATATTTATTGACAAAAAAGACCGTGTATGGATTTCAACATGGGCATTTGCTGCTTATCTAAAACAGCCGGGTGAGCCTATCCGGAAGATTCCGTATAGTCAAAACCGTAAGTATTCAATTGGCTACGGATTCTTCTGGACTGCTATTGAAGATGCCGAAGGAAATATATGGCTAGGGACATTAAACGGCATAAGTAAAGTCCAGGCAAATGCGCCAGTCCAGGCAATCTACCATTTGCCAAGTTTTAAGTACTTTATGCATACGGGATTTGCACATTCCAACTCAATAGTTGTCGATGGAGATACAATTATGGCAGCAAAGGAGGATGGGATAGTCAAATTCGATATGAAAACGAGAAATTATCATCGGTATGTCTCAACATATGGCCCAGATCTGCTTAAGAATAAATTTTTCATGTCTCTGAAATCCGGGGGCCGTTGGTGGTTTGCGGGCTTGGATGGGATTCATTATCTGATATCAGGTACCAATAGGTTAGAAGCATTTAAGAAAGGCGTTTTCGATTTTAAGAAAAAGCCAGCCAACTTTATTTTCAGCGATCTGGCAGGAAACATTTGGTTTCAGATCCGGGATGATGCCTTGTACCGATACAATCCGCTCACAGATTTGATAGATCGGTTTGATGGATTAAATTAGCGATATGGAGCATTTCAGTTTGCTAACAGCGATAGTTATCTGGTAAAGCGTAATGGTAATATCTTATTCGCATTAAGCGGACATGGTATTTTAGAATTTAATTCAAAATCACAAAGATTTTCCCGAGTCTATTTTAGCCAATTTCGGGACTTCTCAGCTAACCAAATGGTAGAGGATGATGAAGAAAATGTTTGGATGGCTGTTTGGAAAAAAGGGGTTCTTAAACTTGATAAACATTTTAATATAGCGGATAGCCTGAATACCAGCAACGGCCTGCCATACGACAATCTGAGTAATATAGCGATTGACCATTTGAAGAACATTTGGGTTTCTGGCATTGAGGGACTTCTCTTTTTTAATCCTGTATCGAAAGCCATAACCAGGGTAGAAGTGGACCTTGGACAGAATCTACAGGATTATTGGAACGACCTGTTTATTGCCAACAAACAGGTCTATGCAGTAATGTTAGATCATGTTATTGCCTTGGACCCCTCCAAGTTTGCCGCTTTAAAAGTGAAAAAACCACCGCATATCACCTCTGTCAAAATATTCGGGAATGAAAAAGAAGATTTTATGAAAAATCCACAATTGAATTTATCTTATGATGAAGACTATCTCACCTTTCAATTCGCATCGCTTGAACATCGCGATGTACCCACTTTACAGTACAGCTATTTTCTTGAAGGGTTTGATCAAAAATGGATCAATGCAGGGCGTTCACTGGTTGCGTCTTATAAAAATCTTCCCTGGGGCGAATATAAGTTTAAGGTGAGAAGCACGGATGAACGTGGGAATTGGATGAATGTCGCCGGAACATTATTGATCAATATTCACCCTCCCTGGTGGCAGGAATCCTGGTTCATTGCAAGTATGACGGTTTTGTTCTGCTTTCTGTTGATTAGTCTATACCAGGCATTTCTCAGGCAAAAACGAAAGCTTATGATGGACGCGAGCGTTGATTATTTTGCTAATTCAGTTTACGGGGGAAATTCAGTAAATGAGATTTGCTGGGACATTGCCCGTAATTGTGTTACTCAGCTCGATTTCGAAGACTGTGTGGTGTACCTGATGGACAAAAAAAAGAATGTGCTCGTACAAAAAGCAGCAATCAGCAACAAAGCCACCAAGGCGTTTGAGACGGATGGTTCAGCGGAAATTCCTATGGGCAGAGGCATCGTTGGAACAGTTGCCGTTACTGGGAAGCAGTTGCTTATTCCCGACACTTCAAAAGATGAAAGATATGTGGTTAGTGAGGAAAGGCGGTTCTCAGAACTATCTGTGCCTATCATACATGACGGGAAAGTAATTGGTGTTATTGATTCGGAGCATACGCAAAAGAATTACTTCAAAGAAGAGCATTTGAAAGCTTTGTCTATCATAGCCTCGATAAGCTCGGGTAAAATTGCCGAAGCGCTTGCTCAGGCCGCTACCAAAGAGAAAGAAATCGAATTGCTTGAGATCAATAAAATGCTTGCCGAGAGTCAGTTAATGGCTTTGCGTGCTCAGATGAATCCTCATTTTGTATTTAACTGTCTTAATAGCATTCAGGAATGTATTGTAACTGAGAAATTTCAAGAGGCCAGTATTTATCTAAATCTCTTTTCTAAATTATTTCGCACACTGCTCAATAACTCAGGGAAAAACCTGGTGACGATCGAAGAGGAGCGGCATGTTCTGGAACTCTATCTGCAATTGGAAGAAATGAGGTTCTCGAGAAGCTTTACTTATGAAATTATTGTAGACGAAGAACTGGAAGAGGAGGAAATATTGGTTCCTGCAATGTTGATCCAGCCTTATGTTGAAAATGCATTATGGCATGGACTTATGCATTCAAAATTGGAGCGGAGACTGTTGATAGAGTTTAAAAAGATCGATGAGGATCTTTTCGAATGCAGGATAGATGACAATGGGATCGGAAGAAAAAAATCTTTTGAGATCAAAGCGTTCACCAGCAAATCCAGGCACCACGTGTCCAGAGGGTTGGGAATTTCCAGTGACCGACTGGCGGTGCTGACAAGGCAAGGCCACTTTGCCGAAGTTGATTTTGTTGACAAAATGCATGAGAATGGCGAGGCGGCCGGAACATTAGTGATAATAAGGCTGTCCACATATTTAAAGTAACCAGTTATCTATTTTTCAATGTTGTACTTACTTGATATACACATACTAATGGAATTAGGGATAGGTATTTTTCTTATTACAGCCACATTTTACTTTTATGTGGGTTTACAACGAAGCCTCCAACTAGCCAGAAAAGCAAAAATCAAACTCTGGGGGGAAGAGGCGCTGGCGACAATCCTGTTTATAGAAAAGGATGAAAGTCGTCCGGCAGAAAAGCGATACAAAATTCAAATTCAGGTGGAGCCGGTTCTGGGAAGAAATTTCGTAACAGATTTAACAGACCTCCCAAAGTCGATCATTCATTCAGTGAAAGTTGGGGATAAAATGCATGTTAAATTTCTTCCCAAAAATTCCAGGAAAGTAATTTTCATACGACTTTTGAGCATTGACTAGTTATTACAATAAGCGCCACTTACCGATAAATAATTCTGGCATTGCCGTTAATTCAATGGCAGCTATGTATGTGAATGAAAATATGATGCGGTGCTCTATTATTGTTGTTCAAACACGATACTAACGTTAAAACAACATGTTATGAAACGTATTTCTCTTCATTTTTCAGCACTGCTCGCAGCTTTGTTTCTTTTCGCCTTTTCCTGCCAGGATCACTATGTGCCAGAGGAGCCGGAGCAGGAAACTCCTGTGGAGGCGCCCAAAGTTCAGACGGTAGCACTTTCTATTGAGAATGAGAGTGAGTATCGATATAAATTGAATGTGGAAAGTTTAGGCAATGTTCATATTACTGGATATGGGATAGCTTTTTCAGTTGAGTTTGACAGTAACGCTCCGTTCACAAACACACCTACGATAGCTGACAATAATGTTGTCTTTTCGATGCCAATTAGCACAGGTGAAAAATTTAAGATTGATGGGGCATTCCCAGGTAGTTACAAGACAATTTATTATAGAGCTTACATAACTTATGGTGTTAATTCTGTGGCCTATGGAGATGTAATGGAAATTTCACCTGTTCCGCTTGAAAAAGCAATAATTCAAACCAGGGAATACTTAAAGAATGGATCTATAACAGAATACCGTGTTTTCTTCGAAAAATTGGGCGACATAAGGATTAGCGAGTACGGGATCTTATTAAATATTAAAGAATCGGAAAACGATTCCGATTTTAGCGTAGAGCCTGTAATTGGAAAGCATGATAAAAAACTTCCGTTCTCGTCGATAGTTACGAAAGAAGGATTACAGTCGTTAATTATAGATGATCCTGAGTCGTTAAATTATCACCAGCGCTATTATCGGGCTTATGCAATACTTGAAAACGGTTCCATCGTGTATGGTAGCGTAATGGGCTTAGATTAATAATCGATTCAACATTAAATAAACTTAACTATGAATCAACAAGAAGATATCCAAATAGGCGATGTAGTCTGGTTGAAATCAGGGAGCCCTTCGATGACGGTGGATGGGTTTCACCAGACTTCAAAAAATTTTTACAGGTGTTTTTGGTTCAATGAAGAGGGGAATGCCGTTTCCGAGTATTTTAACCAGCTTAGCCTGACGACAATTGAGAATGAGCTGAAATTTTCAGTCAAGAGCAAGTCTGAAAACCAGTAAGTAAGGTTTGCAGCAAAACGAAAGTCCCGGACATCTGACTTTACATAGAAGTGAGTCAGGCTGTTTCGGGGCTTTTTTATGCCCAATCCGTTTAACAGGTTTGCTGATTTATCAGAACAACGGGCTATCATTGCGCTGACCCGATCTAATCAAATTTTGCAATGGCGGGGGTGTTTAGTTTCTTTGTAAGAATTGATTTTTATATAATTTCTTATGAACAAAAATTTGCTGGCAGGAATGTTCCTGTCAATCACAACTTTGGCTTTTGCGCAGGATGATGCTGCCAAATATGCCGAAAGTATAACACCTGCTGATTTAAAAAAGCATTTGATAATTATTGCCTCAGACAGTCTCGAAGGAAGGGACACAGGTTCGCCCGGGCAGAAAAAGGCAGCGGAATATGTTTCAGGATTTTATAAGCAATACGGCCTGACACCCGCTGCAACGGCTTCTGATGGCTCTAAAAGTTATTTGCAAAAATATAACCTCTATAAAAGAAGCTGGGGCGAGGTTTATGTGAAGGTGGGTAGCAAAAAGTATGAGTTTAATAAAGATTTTTATCTCAACGGACTTTTGAATGTTCCTCAGGAATCAAGTTCGGAAGCGGTTTTGGTAGGTTATGGAATTGATGACCCGAGCTATACAGACTACAATAATCTGGATGTAAAAGGTAAAGCCGTCGTTATGTTCGAAGGAGAGCCCAGAAGCGCGGATGGCAAATATCTGGTAAGCGGCACCTCGGAAAAGACCAAATGGAGCGGCCCGGTTTCCTGGCAGGCAAAGGCGAGAGTTGCTTTGGACAGAGGCGCAACCTACGTTTTTATTATTACTGAAAAAACAGGTGAAGATTTGGATAAAGAAATCCGGCAACGTGCAGTAATGGCCAGACGTTTCAGCGCGCCAACATTAAAACCGGTTGTGGAAACACCCAACAGCGTTGCCGCATTTGCTGTTTCGCCTGGAATTGCTGCTCAAATCCTGAACACTTCTCCCAATAAACTTCTGAAAGAAAGAGCGTCTATCGACAAGTCGGGTAAGCCGCTGTCAAAGCAAATGACTGGAAACGTGGCGGTGAAAGCGGAACGTAAAAGCGAGACGGTCGAGACCGAGAATGTTGCGGCGTTTATGGAAGGTTCAGATAAAAAAGATGAGGTTCTTGTCATTAGTGCGCATTTGGATCACATTGGAATTTCGGAAAACGGAGAAATTAACAATGGGGCAGATGACGATGGTTCAGGAACGGTGTCCCTGCTGGAAATTGCGGAGGCATTCAGCAAAGCAAAAGCAGAGGGTAAGGGACCACGCAGAAGCATTTTATTCCTGAATGTTACCGGTGAGGAAAAGGGGCTTTTTGGCTCGGAATATTACTCTGAAAATCCTTTGTTGCCGTTGAAGAACACGATTGCCGATCTGAACATTGATATGATCGGACGCGTGGACCAGGCGCATGCGAACGATCCGAAATACGTTTATTTAATCGGTTCGGACAAGCTTTCTTCTAAGTTGCATGCAATCAGCGAGGAGGCAAATAAGAAATACATTAATTATCAATTGGACTACACATTCAATGATCCAAAGGATCCAAACCGGTTCTATTACCGTTCAGACCATTATAATTTTGCAAAGATGGGTGTTCCTGTGATTTTCTATTTTACAGGTGTTCACGAAGATTATCACAAGCCGGGAGATGATGTGGAAAAAATACTTTTTGACAAGCAAGCTCCGATCGTAAAGCTGGTCTTTCATACTGCATGGGAGTTGGTTAATCGTGAAGAGCGCATAGAAGTTGACAGCAATAAGGAGTAACAGCCATTAAGCCATGAAAAAGTTACTATTAAGCATTACTCTGCTGGTCCAATGTTTATATTCCAGCGCCCAGGCACCGGTGGAAAATTCGTTGCTTTGGGAAATAACATCGCCCGGGCAAGCGAAGCCGTCGTACTTGTTTGGGACCATCCATTTAATTTGTCCTACCGATTTTTCGCTGAGCGACTCATTGAAAGCAACGTTGGCGCGCACGCAGCAGGTTGCTCTGGAAATTGATATGGATGATCCCGGCATGATGGCTGGAATGATGAAATCAATGAACATGTCGGATGGTAATGAATTGAAAAAATTGGTCACTGAGCGGGAATATGCAAAGTTGAGTCAATTTTACAAGGATTCTGTTGGCGTAGGAATCGCGATGTTTGAAAAAGCCAAACCATTTATTTTGATGGGGCCACTTTTTAATGCAGTCTTATCCTGCCAACCGCAATCCTACGAAATGTCTCTGGTTGAATTGGCTGCAAAACAGAAATCCGAGGTGATCGGAATTGAGACGTTGGAGGAGCAAATGGCCATTTTTGACACCATTCCATACAAAGATCAGATCAAAACGATCATTACTATGATTGACAGCCTTCCTCAGGCGCGAAAAGAATTTGGTAACCTTGTTTCATTATACAAGTCCCAGAAAATCAATGATTTGTATAATCTAATGATGGCCAGTAATTATGGCATGGATGGCAATGAGGAAGTTATGCTCTTTGCCAGAAATAAAAAGTGGGTGCCCAGGATCAGGAAAATTGCAACTGAAAAACCAACTTTTTTTGCAGTTGGAGCAGGTCATTTGGGAGGTGATCGGGGCGTTATCGCCTTATTAAGAAAAGATGGATTTAAGGTCAGGGCAATAAAATAACCTTAGAATGCTGAGATCCATCTGGTAACCAGGGTTGGATTGAAAAACAACAAAAAGATAACGATAACGAGCACGCCGGCAATGACCTTGCCGGTGATGCTTTGATTCGATGGTGCTTTTTTCTGGGCTAAGGCCTTGAAAAATAACAAATAAGGGATTCTTAGATAATAAGCCAGTGAAATTGCGGCATTTAAAATCCCTCCAATAAGCAGCCACAACATCCATGGGAACGCCTGCTGATGATAGCTTTCCCAAAGCGCTGAAAACACCAATAGTTTGGAGGTAAAACCTGCGGTTGGCGGCAGGCCAGCCAATGCGATCATCACAATGGTCAGAATGCTGGAAATCCACATATTTTTTCGTCCTAACCCCTCAAAGCAAGTTAAATTTGTGTGGGATACCGGCTGCAGCAGGTCGATAAGGAAAAAAACAGCGAGGTTGATAACCAGGTAAGCGGCTGTATAAAAAACAGCCGATTCAAATCCAAAACGGCTGTAAGCAGCAATCCCGACGAGCAAATAACCAGCTTGCGCGATAGATGAATAGGCTAGTAATCGTCTTGCATTAGTTTGCAGCAAGGCTGCGAGGTTTCCAACAGTCATGCTGATTAATGCGATTCCGCCCAGAATCGGGAAATATTGAGCGGGCAAAATTCCTGCCAGACGCATCAACACAAGAACAACTGCGGCTTTTGGCGCGACAGAAAGAAATGAAACGAGTGGAGTAGGGGCAGCCTCATAAATGTCTGGCGTCCAGACGTGAAACGGGACGAGCGAGAGCTTGAAAAGCAGTCCGGCGAGCGTCAGTACAATGGTTACCGTTATCACCAGCGAAGAATTATTCATTAATCCGGCTGTCATCGCTTCGCTCGTGATATCCATTGTGCCTGTCAAACCATAAATCAAGGAAATCCCATAAAGCATTACGGCTGAACTCGCTGCACCAAAAAGGAGATATTTGATGCCTCCTTCGGCCGCTTTTTTATATGGAGACATTGCAACGAGCAGATAGGAGCTGATCGAAATCAATTCCAAAGAAAGGTAAATAGTCAGCAAATGTGTCGACATTGTCAACAGATTCATTCCTGCAACGGCGGCAATCAGCAATGCATTGAATTCTGGCGGGAAATCGTATTTCAGTACGCGAACGTGGATTAACGTAAATATCCAGGCAAGCGTGATCATAAGCTTGAAGAAAACGGCCTGCCTGTCCAGGAATAAAAGTGGCTGAAAACGGAACGCGGGCTCGGAGGTCCATTGACCAAGAATCAGTAGAAATGTAATAATGCTGCCTGCAAGTGCTATGTTCTGAAGATAGGAAGCGATTTTTTCTTTTTTAAGCCAGCGCAAAAATACCAGTTCCGCAAAAAGGAAAAAGCAAAAGAGCAATGCCAGAAAAATCTCGGGGGTGATTCCTGCCAGGCTCCGGCGTATATGTATAAGCTGATCGTTAATATCCAATTTGAGCGGGTACAATTTTTTTGGCAAAAGTACAGAAAGATGCCAGCAATCTAAATTCTCGCATTATCAGACTTCGAACTTATCAAATTAACCAACTTAATCATGAAATATGTACTAAGATTTTTTTTGCTCTCATTCTTTCTTTGGAGTAACACAACAATTGCGCAGGATTCGACCGGATTAGCAGGAACTCCGTATAAAGAAACGGCGGCGGCCGACGGAGAGAGCTCGCCCTACCTGTTCAAGGAATGGTATATGGGCACTGTTCGCACAAATGATGACATTGTGCACGACGGCGTCAAACTTCGTTACGATCTTAAAAAAGATGAAGTTGAATATATGGCCGACTCCGGTTTATACAGAGTTTCTTCTTCTGGCATTAAGGAGTTTACAATCCCAACTGGCACTGACTTGTATATTTTCAAAAACGGCTATCCTGCGGTTGGCGGACAGACGGATAAGAGTTTTTACAGGGTTATTTATGATGGGAATACAAAGCTCTTGAAAAAATATGTTGCGCCCATTAAAGTAGAGAAAGCAAGTGCGACGCGGACATTAGAGCCAGACGCCAAGCTTTACATCATGAAAAATGAAAAGCTTAATCCCGTTCAGTTAAACAACAGAAACAGCTTTTTGAAATTGTTGACGGACGAGAAAAATAAAATGAACTATGTTATCAGGGAATCCCAGCTGGACTTTGCGGCTGACGATGATCTGCGGACGCTTTTGGAGGAATATGATTCTTATAAAGCGGGTCGTGGAGGAAATTAAGGTTTATTTTTCAACAACCCATTGATTGACACTGTTGAACTTACCTTCAACAACAACTTTAAAAAAGCCGGAAGGATATTGCGAGATATCTATTTCGGCTTTTTCATTGGCAGCATCCGCTTCGCCAACCAAATGATAGAGATCACGCTCACCTTGCCCGAAATGATTGGTTGTGGTGAGCCATATTTTCACTTTCCCTGCCTTATCCAACGCTTTCCAGGAAACATTCAGCTTTCCTGGTGCTTTCGTTAGTGTGGGTTTCGCGAGCGATATTTTTCCGGTGAAAGCAACTCCATCCACTTCAAAGGCCTGTTCTTTCGGAATGTTGATGTCGAGATGACGTGCAATTGTGGGCATGATGTCGACAATGCCGGGCGTTTCTTTAAATGTTGGATTAAGGTCTTTTGCATTGGTCACGATCCATGTGCCACGCTCGCGATCCGATTGTCCGCCGTGCCCTTTTCCTGTTTTTGCATCTCGTCCGTGATCCGTCGTGATAACTACCAGCCAGTCTTCATTAAAATCCTTTTCGCGTACTGAAACTGCTTTCCAGAGTCGGCCCATTTGATCGTCCATGATCTGAATTGCCTTCGTAAATTGCTCACTATCACCGTATCTGTGACCCATGTCATCTGTAAATTCAAGGTAAACCCAGGACAGATCCGGGCCATTTTGCTGAATGTATGAAGCCGCCTCGTCCACTACTTTTTCATCGATCTGGTGAATGTATTGTTTATCCTTATCATGCTTAAAATGAATGGTATCCAGCTCAAATCCATCGAAAGAATAGTCCAGTTGGAGCTTATTGGTTTGTGGAAGCCCTTCTCCAACCAATTTGGTGCGGTTATCCAGCCAGGTGGAAAAAATTGCGGTTTTCTTTTGCGGATATTGGGTTTCCAGAAACCTGAAAATCGTCCAGTAATGATAGTTCGGGTCTTTGATATCATTGTCCCAAACATTGTGCTTATTAACCCAAGTGCCTGTTAACAAGCTATTGTAGCCAACGGCCGAAATGGTTGGCGTTTGTGAATAGGTGTCTTTTCCGCCGCCCACATAAGCGCGTGTGTAACCGCCTTTTTTTGCAATCAGATCAAGGTTTGGGGTCGGTGTTTTTTCCTTGCTATCACTGGAAACGCCATCTACGATTACAAAAAGCGTCTTTTTTACTTTTGCCTGTGCTGATACATTAGATTGTATACAGCAAGTGGTCGTTAGTAAGATCAGTAGACGGAGGGCGTTTTTCATGAATAAGGTTTGGGATGAGCGGAAATAAAAATGCCCTCAAATTAACAGCAAAATTGCCGGATTTGAGAGCATTGCTATGCTATGAAATGATTATATTTTATGGATTCGCCGGAGTTTCGGGAACGGGCGCTTCCTTTTTTCTTTTGCCAAAAATGTAGACCAGACCGAAGTGACTTTTTAGAACCCCGCTGTCAAATTTATCTTTGACATAAGGATTTAATTCCAATGCAACCTGGAAACGCCTGTTTTTGGGTAAAGGAGAAATACGAACGCCAACATTAACTGAGTAACCATCAATCGTTATAAGGTCTGCATCTGCGTCTGCAATGCGGTAAAGCGGGTTCAAACGCAAACCGCCACCCAAATACCATTGCACGACTTCACCTCTTTTCAAATTGATCATAGGCAGCAAATCCACGCTCAGGCTGCTAAAAAGCGAATTAGTCTGAAACCTTGTGTCCAACCAAACCACTTTTTTTGAATTAGTGCTGATTGTCAGCAAGCTGCTCCAGGGATAATAGCCTACCGACGCCTGTGCCTTCAATTTTTGTTGATTAAGCAAAAGAATTAACGTCAGTGCGAAAAAGATACGTTTCATGAACGAGGGATGAGTAAGTAACACTTGCAATGTTTTAAACTATCGGCGCATTGCTTTGCCCAGCTTACCAGCTGCTTGCATTGTGTTCATTTTTTTCATCATCCTGCGCATTTCATCAAATTGCTTGATCAGATTGTTGACCTGCAAAATCGAAGTGCCACTTCCTGCTGCAATGCGTTTTTTACGGCTTCCATCAATCATATCAGGATTTTCGCGTTCCTTTTTTGTCATCGACTGGATAATCGCTTCGATGGGTTTGAACGATTCGTTATCAATGTCCATATCCTTCATCGCGTTGCCCATTCCAGGGATCATGCCAATCAGATCTTTCACATTACCCATCTTTTTAATTTGTTGCAACTGACCTAGAAAGTCGTCGAAATCAAACTTATTCTGACGCATTTTGGCATTAATGCGTTTGGCTTCGTCTTCATCGAATGCTTGTTGCGCGCGTTCCACAAGGGAAATAACGTCACCCATCCCAAGGATCCTGCTCGCCATACGGTCAGGATAAAAGGAATCAAGCGCTTCCATTTTTTCGCCTGTACTAATATATTTGATAGGCTTGTCAACGATCTGACGAATGGAAAGGGCCGCTCCACCACGTGCATCACCGTCTAATTTGGTCAAAACAACACCATCAAAATTCAGGCGCTCATTGAAAGTTTTGGCTGTGTTAACCGCATCCTGACCCGTCATGGAATCCACAACGAACAAGATTTCAGAAGGCTTAACGGCGGATTTAATGTCCTCAACCTCCTGCATCATCACCTCATCCACAGCCAAACGTCCGGCCGTATCGACGATCACAACTTTCTTGCCAATTTTTCTTGCATATGCCACTGCATTCCGCGCAATGTCAACGGCATTTTTATTTTCAGGCTCTGAATAAACTTCAACGCCTACTTGTTCTCCAAGCACCTTCAACTGGTCAATCGCAGCAGGACGATAAACGTCGCAAGCTGTAAGCAAAACCTGACGGCCTTGTTTTTTGAGTAATGTGGCCAGCTTTCCGGAGAAAGTCGTTTTACCCGAACCCTGCAGACCCGCTATCAGGATCACCGCCGGGTCGCCCTTAATGTTAATGCCTTCTGCCTGGCCGCCCATGAGCTCGGTAAGCTCTTCCTGAACGATTTTTACAAACATCTGGCCTGGTTCAACAGAGATCAGAATCTTCCTGTCGAGCGCTTTTTCGCGGATCCGGTCTGTAATTTCCTTGGCAACTTTGAAGTTAACGTCGGCGTCAACAAGTGCTTTGCGGACTTCCTTCGTAGTTGCGGCAACATTTATATCTGATATCCTATCCTTTCCTTTTAGTGTGCGAAAGGCGTTATTTAGCTTGTCCTGTAAGTTTTCAAACATGGAATGATATGTATGATTCTAAACCTTAATTGAAATAAAACACAAAGGTATAAATAAAATAAGGAGTACAGGAAGGTTAATTCCGGCACTCCTACAATATTTGACGTGAAGCACAAGCTTCTGAAATGACTGTTATTTGCTGAATTTTGATTTGATCCAGCGGAACATTTTCTTTTCTTTTTCCCAAAAAAACGAAAACTGGCCCAGCAGAAAGCCGTACATCAGTAAAAGTGTTTGATAAGTAGGGAAAATAAAGAGAATGTAGGTAATCGTTTTAAGCCACATTGGGGTCAGCTCATCGTAACCCAGCAAAAAGAAAAGCCCTTTTCTAAGCCAAACCACGGATGAACCCGCTAAGCTGAAAACTGCTAAAACCAAAAGAACCTGTCTGGTTGTTTCCAATCCCCAACGTTCCTGCATTTTTCCCAACCAGGGCTGTGCGTTTTTTTCTCCGCTTTGCATATTTATATAATTGGCAGCTTTAAATTTTCACAAAGTAACAATGCATCGGGCAATTTTCCTCTATTTTAATGAATGTTTAATCATGGTTTAAGACATGATCAGGATCATTGTTATTTTGGTTAAGATCAGTTTTCTTCTACTAAAACGAAGTCCCCACACCCGGATCTGAAAAGCGTTTGTCACTGATAAATTGCTCGTCATTCAAGGTTCTCAAAAAGGCGATAATCGACTGTTTTTCTGTGGCTGTGAGCTGGATTCCACGTTTTTTTTCAGCCACTTGCAGCAGCGGGTCCAGGGAAGGCGAAACGAAAATGCTGTCCTTACTGCCGCTTTGATCGTTGGCATAATGGTTCAAAACTTCATCTAAAGTCGTAAACCGTCCGTCGTGCATGTAAGGAGCGGTCAGGCCAACATTTCGCAGACTTGGCACTTTGAATTTGAGTCGGTCCGCTTCGTTTAATGTGATCGCATATCTTCCCTGGTCGTTGATCTTATTCGGAATCAAACCATTGTTTCTGAAACTGAAATCTGTAAAAAGCTCGCTGCTGTGGCAGGAAGCGCAGTTTTGTTTGAAAAGCGCCATTCCTTGCTTTTCTAATGGCGTTAATGCAGATGCGTCGCCCTGCAGAAAATAGTCGTAGCGGGATGTTGCAGAAACCATCGTCATCATAAATTGGGACAATGCTTTCATCATCCGGTCTGCATTGATTTCATCCGTTCCAAACGCCGCTTTGAACATTTGGGGATAATTCACCTGTTTGGAAGCTCCCGCGACAGGTGTTTTACGCAACTTTTCAATTACAGTTCCTACGCGTTCACCCATTTCTACTTCATTCTGGATCGGCACAGGCGGGACAAGATCCATATCATGCACGCCTCCGTCCCAGAAAAAACTAGGGCTGAACGCCATATTCTGAACCGAGGGCGAATTTCTCGTTCCAAGCTGATCGTCAACGCCGTGGCTTAAATCGTGCCCGTGATGCGTAAATGCAGCCTGTTGCTGGTGACAGGTCCCGCAGCCGATCTTATCGGTGCGTGAAAGAATGCCATCGTAAAAAAGGAAGCGCCCCAGTTCAACGCCTTCGTTTGTTAATGGATTTTTGGATAAATCGTAAACAGGGTCAGGGAAATAAGCCGGTTTCTTCCACTCCAAAGGCGGTGGATCCGTATCAACAGGCGGTTTTGGTTCGGGCGCCTCTGTCTCCTTTTTGCAGGAAATGATCCCTGGCAAAAGGATTAAAAGCACACCAAAAAGTAGAACCGATTTCCTCATTAACCTATTTACCCTATTTGTTGATGATCTGATCCAGACTGAACATATTTACATAATTGTCGGCGATGTTTTTCGAATAAGGAATGAACATTACGCTCGTATTTTTCTTAATGCTCACTTGGGTTGGACCATTGAACACTTTAAGAATGTCCGCTTTGAGATTAATCTGCGTCGCTGCATTTTTCGAGACTGCTGCGCGCTGAGCTCCAAAGTTGATTTTTGCTACACGAATGTTGTTCAATGTTTTCTCAGTAAGCCCTCCGAAGCCGCCAATATGATAGTAAAATTTGCTGTTTGCCGAAGTTGCAGAATCAGAAGTTCCTTCCAGCATCAGGAAAATGTAACCTGGATTCCAGTCCCAATACAAGGCTTCTTCGTTAGTTGGACCCGAATCTTTGTCCAGAATGCCTTTACGTCGAGAAGGATCCGTCGCGCTTTTCAAGCTATCAATTCCTATGACGAATTCAATGCCCGTATAGTTGCGCGCCGGGACATTATTAATCGTAATTTGCTGTGAATCAACATTTCCTTCCCGAATCAGGAAATAACTTGAATCTTGTGGGACGGTGAAGTTATTGCCATTCGAGGCGATAAATGTAATGTTGGAAATATAATAATTGAGCTTGCTGACCGTGAAGTCTTCGCCAGCGGCATTGGTGTATTTGTCAGTGCCAAGCTTTAAATCTTTTGACCCGACCACATTATCAAACTTAATTTTTATGCTTCCTGTGGGAAGTGGCACGGGATCATCCGTACAAGAAATAAGAGAAGCGCTTAAAAAAACTGCCAGGAAAGGCAGCAACAGAAATGAAAATGTCCTTTTCATGTCGTGTAGTTGAATAAAGTTGGGTTTCAATATACTTATTAACAGAAAAGTAGGCGGATTTATGCGAATTCGGCTTAGCGCAATTGTGAAAAATATTCTTTATTTACAGAAACACGCAGGGAATGGTTTCTCCTTGGATTCGCAAAGAGTAATTTTCCTATATTTGCCCTTTAAACAATAAGGAGGCACTAACGCCGTTTATGTTCAAAGTTGTTTTTTGACCGGATCGACCTCTATTTCATTAGCTTAACATTCACTTTTATAACCAATATGATGCTTCTACAAGCACTTGCTGACTCTACTTTGGCCGCACCCGTTGCCACAGAGGGGCTTTCTATTATTGATCTTCTTGCAAAAGGAGGCTGGGTCATGTTGCCACTCGGATTGTTATTTCTGGCAACGCTTTTTCTCATCATCGAGCGTTTTCTTGGCATTGGAGCCAATGGGAAAATTGATCCGGGCGTGATTGACAATGTGAAAGATTTTATTCAGCAAGGTAACCTGAAATCGGCCGAATCGCTTTGCCGCAACCAACGCAATGCTTCCGGAAGGATTTTGGAAAGAGCAATCGGACGCATTGGTTATCCGATTAAAGACATTGAAACGACCATTGAGAATGCCAGCCAGATCGAAATCCAGCGCATGGAAGGCAATCTTCCTTACCTGGGGGTGATAGCGGGTATTGCGCCTATGCTTGGTTTCGTAGGAACGATTTCAGGGATTATCCGGATTTTCTATGATATTTCCATCTCCAATGACTTCAATATCAGCACAATTGCGGGTGGTATGTATGAAAAAATGATCACTTCCGGATCAGGTCTGATCATTGGTTTGATCGCTTACGCCGGATATCACTTGCTGAACATGAAAATTGACCGTTTTGCTTTGAGATTGCAAATGGCTGCTTCCGATTTCCTTGACGTGTTGCAGAAACCAGTTGCTGCGAAGTAAAAGTAGGACCAATACTAATTCAGTTCCCCAAAATATGAAAATACGTCGTAAGAGTCGTTTTGCCCCTGAGGTGTTCACGCACTCGCTGAACGATATTATGTTTTTCCTTTTGCTGTTCTTTTTGATCATCTCTACGATGTCCAATCCGAACGTGATCAAGCTCATGCTGCCGAAAGCTTCCGCAACACAGCAGATGTATAAGAAGCAGATTACGCTTTCTATTGATGATAAAAAGGGTTATTTTATTGATAAAGAGCCAATTCCATTCGATAGATTAGAGGCGGAATTGCAAAATATTTTCGCAAATGTTGAGGATAAGACGATTGTTTTAAGAGTCGATAAAAATCTAGCTGTTCAGGATCTCGTGGACGTGCTGGAGCTTGGTGCGAAAAATGAAATTAAAATGGTGATGGCAACTGCAAAGTAAGCCATCACTTTTCTGCACTTTTATAAATAGCTTCTACAATCTTTTGCAGGATAGCGCCCTGCTTTGCGTCGCAAATATTGCTCCGTTTGCCTTCGCAGAAATCTAAAAATGCAACTGTGTTTTTAAACTGAATATCGGTTTCTTCAAGATGCGGGAACTCCATATCGACGAGCTCTCCTTCCATTTCACTGTATAATGCAAACGGATTCAGCACTGCGCCAGCCTTTGTTCCAAACACTTCCAAATTAACATTTTTCTGGATTTTTGTATTCAGGGCAAATGAGGTGGACAATGTGATGCTTGCATTATTTGGGAAAGATAAATGGGCGAAACAAGCGTCTTCAACTTCAAACTTTTCTGCATCCCAACTTCCCATCAACCCTTTTCCGCCTGCTTTTCCAATAAAATCGTACGTGTTTGCTATAATCCGGTCCGGCTCACCATAATCGAGCAAGCCCAGTGCAAGATCCAGCACATGTACACCCAGATCCATTAATGCGCCACCTCCCTGGATCGATTTATTCGTGAAGTTTCCCCAGCCGGGAATTCCCCGCCTGCGTAGGAAATTGGCCTTAATGTGATAGATTTCCCCAAGGCGGCCACTTTCCAAAGATCGTTTTAGCAAGCTATATTCTGGCGTCTGTCTAAGCTGAAAGTTATAAGCCAGCACTTTGCCTTTTTTCTGGGCCAAATCGGCCATTTCGACAGCCTGAGCTGCATTCATTGCCGGAGGCTTTTCGCACAATACATGGCAGTTGTTTTCCAAAGCCTGCACCGTAAACGGATAATGCAGGTTATTGGCTGTGCAATTGATGATCAGGTCCGGCTTGCTATCGCTGTCAAACATTTCGGCGGCATTATTATAAGCCAGGGGAATGTGATGCTTATCGGCCAGTGCTCTCGCTTTTTGAATGTCGCGACTGCAAATGGCCACGAGTTCAACGCGTTCTGGAAGTGCTTTTAGGGCGGGAATGTGGTTTTGATCTGCAATATGGCCACCGCCAATGATGGCTGCTTTAAGGATTGGCATAGGTTGGTTTCGGAATGAATGCTGCGGAAGCAAATGTATCAATTCGCACCGAAATGTCTAACAAAAATGCCCGGAACAGGCCGGGCATTGTGATTTTAGTTTGTTGGTCAAAAGAGCAGCTTGCTACTTGGTGGTAATTTTGATCACACCATTCTTGCCTTTGTCTCCATAAACTTCCTCCGCTTTTTCACCCTTTAATACGTCCATGCTTTTAATTTTTTCACCTGGCAATTTCTTAAGAAAATCTGCATTTTCCATTTCTTTTCCATCCAAAATGTAGAGCGGTGAAAAAGCATAATGCACCACACTTGCCATTTTTTCATCTAGGTGTATCGTGCTTGTAGCACTTTCACTATCACTTTCTTCCAATTGGAAATTAACTGGTAACGTGAATTTTACATTAACGGGCTTACCATTCTGTTTTCCTGGTTTCCATTTAGGAAATAGCTTTAGGACTCGTACGGACTCAGCATCACAGCCATAACCAATGCCTTTTAAAACAACAATATCTTGAATGTTTCCTTCATCAGTAACGACAAACTGCAAAAAGACTTTGCCTTGCACATTAGCGTTCGCCGCGGCTGTTGGATATTTGATTTTCCTCCCTAAAAATTGAAACATTGCCTGTTGACCGCCGGGGAATTCAGGCTGTTCTTCAACCACTGAGAAGATTTTATCGTCGGGAAGTGCATCTTTTGTGGCTTTCTCTGCATTCCGGGCGGCGATTTCTGCCTCATTCTGCTCAGTTCGTTCGCATCCTGCGACAAATAATGCCGTGCTGGCAATTACCGTCAAGGCGAACAAATAAGTGCTGAGCATCCATTTCGAAGTTCTGTTTTTGTAAATCATACGAATTCGATTTTTGATTTGGGATGGCTTGAAAAAGTGATTTGTTAAGGAAGTTATGGGCGCTTTTAAGGCGTAGGCAACGAGAAATCGCGCGTAATTGTCCCGGTTCGGTGCCTGAGCATCTGCGAGAAATTCGTGAATCTCCTGCATGGAACGCTTGTATAGCAATAAAAATGGGTTGAACCAGAACAGTACTTTCAAGATCTCAATGAGCAGAATATCCAAGCTGTGCATTTGCTGCGTGTGGACCATTTCATGTCTTAAAATGGCATCGAAATGATGTTCATAATCGTTACGGTTAATTACAATCCAGTTCAGGAAAGAAAATGAACCTGTGTTGTTAGAGTCGATCAGCACCACGGTGCAGTCATCGAGTTCGATAATTTCGCCTGCCTTTAAAAACTTCCTTAACTGAATAATGTGCTTGAAAAACTGAAACACCGTAACAAGAAATCCGAGCCCATAAATTGTCCAGATTATCTGTGTCCAGGTCATGAAGGGCGCTGCTTCGGCTTCGTTCGCTCTAACTGTAAAATCGGCAGCATTCACCTGATACACAACGGGAATTGCAGGTGCATTCTCAGGATAAATTAATAACGGAAGGAAAAAAGCCGCTATTAAAGAGCCTAAGAGGTAATAACGATTCCATTTAAAGAATGTATGATTTCGCAGCATGAGCTGGTAGCATGCAAACAGCAAGATCCAGTACAGATTAACCTTTCCGAAGTATAACAGCGTTTCCATAGCTAGCGGATTTATTGTTCGTTTTTGTGGTCGTTGATCAGCTTCATTATTTCATCCAGATCCTTGGTTTTGAGATCGTTGTCTTTCACGAAGAATGAAACGAGATTAGGGAGTGAATTGTCAAAATAATTGACCATCAGCTGTTGCATTTCATGGCGTTTGTATTCTTCTTCGCTGATCAGCGGAAAATATTCATGCGTTTTGCCATAAGCCGTGTAGCCAACAACCTCTTTTTTCTCGAGAATCCTGATGATTGTGGAAACGGTGTTATAAGCGGGCTTTGGTTCGGGCATTTCGGCCAGAATATCTTTCACGAAAGCCTTTTTCAGTTGCCATAAGATCCTCATGATCTCTTCCTCGGCACGGGTTAATGTGCGAATTTCCATAATGTTGATTTGTCTTGCTAGTATTTCGAATTACTGATTCAAAGATAGGACTATTTTATTAGTTTTAAAACTATTTTATTAGTTATAAATAAAAAAATAAAAGCGGAGATGAAGTTTCTCCGCTTTTTAAATTCTGTAAATCTGTTTAAGCAAACTCTGATCCCTTGTCTTTCAGGTATTTACCAACATTGCAACTGATCCCATCCAGCACTTCAATATCATGATCCCAACTGAACGTTTGCCATTCAGCATCCTTTGCTGCGATCATTACGCTCTTGGGCTTTGTCAGAAACCAAATCACTTTATCTGCACCAAAGCCGAGAAGCTTTTGTGTTTTAATTGTGATGTAGCCATTTTCTGTAAACGTCTCCAACTCCACGTCTAAGTCTATCTCGATGGAGATTTTTGGATGGACCTTTGAATAGTGTGTATCAATTTTATCGATAGTTAGAACATCCTTATCGAAGATCATAATGTCTCCTGACAAGTTGTTTCTTTTATCCAAGTGCAGGCCGGCTTCATTTGTTGCAATAATATACTTTTGCCTATTAATGGACGGATATAGAATGCCAAGGATGTAATCAATAATAAAAAACTGCAATGAACTGCAACCCATAATGTCTTCTACCGTTTTCGTTTTGGCCAACACGTCACGGTAACCTCTGCGATACAAGGGTATGCCGTCAATTATTTCATGGATCAGAACGTCAGGTATATTTTTCGCTGAGATTTTTCTAGGTAAAACCTTCTGCGGATTTGAAGAAGCTATCATATGTCCTATTGATTTGCTCATAAGTAAATATAATGATTTTTCAAGTCAGCGCGGAAAAGGATTGTCTTAACGGCTGGCTGTCATTTTTCTAGCGGTAAAGGATTGCCGTATAAAAGCAAAAGCAGCAGAAGTTACCTCCTGCTGCTCATACGCTTAAAAATCTTCTTATTTTATTCTACAACACTCAACTTCACTGTGTTGGTCTTGCGCTGTCTTGAAACTGGAATGCTAAGGGTGTTTATGAACACATCACCTTTTACCAATTCACCTTTTTCAACCAAAAACTGCTTGATGTCCTCAATCAGGTCATCTGTGGAAGCATCCTGATCGCGGTCGTAGTAATATACTTTTGTTCCCCAATACAATGCTAATTGGTTCATTAACACCTTATTGGAAGTGAAAATCAGCAAGCCGGCCTTTGGGCGGTGATGTGAAAGACGGAACGATGTATAGCCAGAACGTGTGATCCCGATGATCGCTTTTGCCTGCGTATCACGTGCCAGGCGGCAAGCGCTCATCACAACATAATCATTCAGTTTATTAACACTAGTGCTTTCGCTAACAGCAGCGTGATGTTTGAAATAAATGCTGTTTGTAGATGTTTCAACTCTTTCGATTGTTCTCGTCATGCTTTCAACGGCCAGCAATGGATATTTTCCAGAAGCAGTTTCAGCGCTAAGCATTACTGCATCGGCACCATCAAGCACAGAGTTGGCAACGTCATTAAGCTCTGCACGGGTTGCACGCGGGCTGTCGATCATGCTTTCCAGCATTTGTGTCGCTACGATAACGGGCTTACCGGCTTTATTGCATTTGTCAACGATCATTTTCTGGATCATAGGCACTTCCTCAGCTGGAAGTTCCACGCCCAAATCGCCGCGGGCAACCATGATGGCGTCCGTTGCTTCAATGATCTCGTCAATGTTAAGGATTGCTTCCGGCTTTTCGATTTTCGCAACCAAACGCGCCGTTTTGCCTTTGCTGGCAATGTATTCCTTTACTTTAATCAGTTCCGAAGCCGTGCGCACGAATGACAATGCCACCCACTCCACATTATTTTCAAGACCAAAATCCAAATCTTCGTAGTCCTTTGTAGTCACAGAAGGCATCGAAACCTTTGTATTTGGCAAGTTTACTCCTTTTTTGGATTTCAAATAACCGCCATATATGACTTCGGTAATTACGTCTGTTCCGTCCATTCCTGTAACAAGCACTTCCAGTTTTCCGTCATCCATCAGGATTCGGTCGCCGATTTTTACGTCGTTGTACATGCCGTCATAAGGCGTGCTCACTTTTTCAGCTGTTCCAAGCACTTCTGTGTTGGACAAAATCAATTTATTACCTGCTTCGATCAGAACGCCATCTTTTTCGGCAACCATTCCGATACGGATTTTTGGTCCCTGCAAATCCTGCAAAATGGCAAGATTTAAGCCATATTCTTCATTGATTTCCCGAATGGTAGTTAATCTTTGAAGGTGATCAGCATGAGAACCGTGAGAGAAGTTAAGGCGAAAAACGTTTACCCCGGCTTTGGCCAACGCATACAATGTTTCTTTTGTTTCGGAGGCTGGACCTACGGTAGCAACAATTCTGGTTTTTTTGGAAGACATAGATTAATATGCAGTAAAAATGATTTTTATAAACAGTCCACGTCAATCACGACCTGGATGCTTTTGAGCGTCTTATCGGTTAAAATATCAATAACCTTTTCTTGTATAAATGACTTTGCCGCCTTAAAATTAATCTTTTCTCGTTCAAGTTTGATGAGAATGTCGAACAAAAACTGATTTCTTACTCTTTCCACCAACGGCGGCTGCGGTCCGAGAACCCGGCTTGCTCCCAGATTGGCGGTGAGTTTCTCTGCAAGAACCTTCGCAGCCTTGCTGGAAGTGGCCTCGTCGACGTGCTTGACCGTCACTTTTATGAGCCGCGTAAATGGAGGATAGTGAAATTTTTCACGCTCCTCAATTTCAGCCGCATACATTCCTTCGTAATCGTTATTGATGATCCTTTCAAGCAGTCTTTGGCCTGGATTATTGGTTTGGATAAGGACTTTTCCAGGCTTTTCGGCTCGTCTGCCTGCACGCCCGCTTACCTGTGTGAGCATTTGGAACGCGCGTTCCGAAGCGCGAAATTCGGGGAAGTGGATAATGCGGTCCGCATCAAAAATTCCGACAATGCTAACATTGTCAAAATCAAGTCCTTTGCTTACCATTTGTGTCCCGACAAGAATGTCAATGCCGCCTTCTTCGAATTCGGAAATGATTTGTTGGTAAGCGTTTTTTGCCCTTGTCGTATCCAGATCCATCCTTTGCACACGGGCTTCCGGAAACATTGAATGAATTTCATCCTCGATCTTTTCAGTTCCGTAACCCATCGTTTTAACCTGCGTGGAACCGCATTGCGGACAAGTTCGCGTCACTTCTTCTTTATGACCGCAGTAATGGCAACGAAGCTCGCCCGCTTTCATGTGATACGTAAGGCTGACGTCACAATTGGCACATTCAGGAATCCAGTTACAAATTTCGCATTGCAGGTAAGGGGAGTAACCGCGGCGATTCTGGAACAGGATGGTCTGTTCTTTATTTTGAAGATTAAGTTTTAAATGGTCAATCAGCACAGATGAAAATTCGTTTTTCATCTTCTTCGACTTCTTTTCTTTTTTTGTATCAATTAACTCAAATGTCGGCAACGCAGCATTTCCGAATCGCTGCTTCATTTCTACAAATCCATATCTGCCCGTTTGTGCATGGTAATAGCTTTCCAATGAAGGCGTTGCGGAGCCAAGCAGCGTTTTGCCTTTGTGCATATAAGACATAATCACGGCCACGTCACGTGCATTATAGCGGGGTGCAGGATCATGCTGTTTGTAGGAAGTTTCGTGTTCCTCGTCAACAATGATTAGCCCCAGATTATCAAAAGGAAGGAAAACGGCTGAACGCACGCCGACGACAAACTGAAATTTCCCGTCCAGAATGCCTTTCCAGACTTCAACACGTTCGTTATCAGAAAATTTGGAATGGTAAATACCCATTACATCACCAAAAACCTTTCTTAACCGCACAACGATTTGCGTTGTTAACGCAATTTCAGGCAACAGGAATAGAACCTGTGAGCCGCTTTCCAGGACTTGTTTGATGAGTTCGATGTAAACTTCCGTTTTACCGCTGCCGGTGATTCCGTGTAAAAGGACAACTTCTTTTTCCGCGAAAAGTGCGTGAATTTGTTGAGAGGCCTCTTTTTGCGTTTCAGTAAGTGTTATGACTGCGTTGCTGGCCGGAATGTCGTCAAATCTAGAAATGAAAATCTCGAACTGCTCAAAAATTCCCTTCTTGACCAATGTGTTTAAAGAGGCATCCGAAACATTATCATCCTGACTAAATATGGATTTATCAAGTCCTTTCGAGTTCAGATCCGGATTGTTGTAAACCGGAATGTAACTCAGATATTTTAACAAAATTTCCTGCTGCTTAGGCGTCTTATCCAGTGACGCCGCCAGCTTAGAAAGCGCGTCATTGGACGTGTAAGAAGCATTTAACCTGATTTTTCTGACAACCTTAGGCTTATATCGCTCCTTAACCTCTTCAAACAGGATTACCGCACGCTTGCCGACCAGAGACTTAATGATTGCCGTAATGTTGGAACGCTGCAAAAGCCGCTCAACTTCTTCGTAGGAAAGGGTTTGATGCCTTTTTATTTCATCAATAACAATTCTTTCCTGGTCCGTCAGTAAGTCATCATGTTCAAATTCGGGATTCAGCTGTATTCTTGACTGGCTTGTGATTTTCAGCCCGGCTGGAAGAGCAATGTTAAGGACTTCGCCAATGTTGCAGAGATAATATTCAGCAACCCAGTTGAACAGTTCGAGCTGGCGCGTTGTGACAATGGGCTGTTCGTCAAGCAGTTCGAGAATGTATTTAGCCTGGTATTTCGAAGGCGGATTTGAATGTATGTTAGCGACAACAGCCGTTATCACTCTTTTTTGACCAAACTGCACAATCACACGGGCGCCCACTTTAATCATTCCGCTCATTTCCCTGGGAACCCTATAAGTAAACAAAGAAGGAATCGGAACCGGTAAAATCAGATCGGCAAAAAAAGTAGTTTCTTCCTCAAAAAGGGAGGCCATTGTGCAGTGGGGCAAGGTTTAGTTTTTAATGAAGAAGGGCAGAAACTCCCTCTGATCAATTCTTTTTACATCACAAAAAACGTCATGTAGATGATCAAAATCTGAATCAGCAGTAACAAGTTCAAGCCCTAAAAGTGCAGCAAGTGAGGCAATCCAAAGATCATTCTTGCCCATATTTCTTGGAGTTGTGAAAGGATACTTCTTAAAACTTGGATTGCGTAATTGAGAATAAGAATCAATTTCCGAATAAGTGTTTATTCCAACATTCGTTATATCAATAATAGTAATTTGATTCAGGAGACGCTCCAAAGCATTGATCCTATTACTTCCCCATTTATTTTGCAGCGCAAGCGATTTGATCTCTCCTTCTGAAACTATGGAAATGTAAACCTTACTATTTACGGGATTAAGGTATTTAAGTATCCCAGACTGATCTCCTGCCCTAACAATTGCTATCAAAATATTGGTATCAAATATAACACCCATTATTTGGTCGCCTCAAGCTGACGCATCAAATCTTCCCACTCCTCATCCGTAAATGGTTCAACATCAGGACCATTTTGAAGCGCTTGAATGATTCTTTCATTATTATTTTTAGTCTTTTCACCAAATTTGGCAGCTCCGCCGGCAGCTATTATCTCTTCGGCAGAATAGGATTTATGAGTGCGAAAAATACTAGAACTTGCGTTCGGCACCTTGATGTCGACTTTCATAGTGTATAGATTTGTTTAATCAAATATACAAATTTTATCCCATGGGAAAGGGTTCTTGTCTCATTCAAACAATACTTTCCATCCCCAACTCCACAGCATTTTCCCAATCAACCATCGCATTAAACAACTTAATCTTACTAAAATTCCTTAGATCATCTTCGCTAATCCTTTCTTCTGTTATCTTCTCTGATTCCAGTAAAAAAGCCCGTTGTGTGCCGGGTAAAAGTGGTGAATTCGGTGTATACCAGGCATCTCCATTATAAAAAGCAACGTTGCAATAAAACGAATCAGTTACCAGGCCGTTTTTGATGATCAGGATTTCGTCTGCGTCTTTTCGCTGCGCGAAGAGTGTGTTAAGCTCATCCCGATCGTCGTATTTGTAACGGTAATCAACGGTGTCGTCATATACACGTTGGATCTTGCGAATGGTTCTGGGCGAATAGGGCTCCCATTTGATCACCTCAATCTCATCATTGTATGAAAGTCTGCATTTGTGCAACGAATTATCCACACTATCAGGCATAATGATCAGTTCAGACAGTTTCCAGTGATCTGAAAAGCCCCACAATTCGTGACGTGTTCTGTTAAGCCTGGCTTCATGGTAAGAAAGGTTTTTCAATTGCCGATTTTCACAACAAATCGTTTCAAAACACAATGTGCGGGACATGGGAGAAGGGAAGGTAAACTTTGTCTATTAATTCCTGATATTCATTTTGTGCATTGCTTTGGGCTGTTATTCCACCACCGCTTTTGAAAACGAAGTTTCCATTTTGGTTTTCGATAAATCGGATCATGACGGCACTTTCAAAGTTTTCGCCATCAAAATACCCCATGACGCCCGTATAATAGCCTCTATCATAATTTTCTGCCGTTTCGATTATCTGTAATGTGCTTGGTTTCGGCGCGCCGGTGATGGAGCCTGCAGGCAACATTGTTAGCAGTAAATCGCCAAATTTTCCGTCGAAGTGATCAGGTAAAATTCCTGCGATCTCAGAACTTACCTGCAATAAGGTTTTATCATTTGTCTGAATGCGATCAATGTAGCGGTATTTTTCAACCCAAACCTTTTCTGCAACCATACTAAGGTCGTTGCGAATGAGATCGACGATCGTGGCATGTTCGGCAGCTTCTTTAAAGTCTGATAAAATTGCATTTTCGGCATCAGGAACGGACGCGTCAATGGTTCCTTTCATTGGATACGAAGAAATCCGATTACCTGTTATTTTAACGAAAATCTCGGGAGAAAAGCAGACAAAATCATTTTTATACAAAAATCGGTAAGGTGCTTCGCTATGAGCAAATATTTCTGACAGACTCAAATTCGTCGTAATGTTGGTCGGGACCGAGAGGTTTACCAAAAATGAGTTACCGGCTTTTAAGTTGCGGATGACATAATTGAATTTGGCTTCATAAATAGCAAATGACACAGGGAATTTATGAAACTGAAATTCGGAAAGAGGCGGTTCGGCTTCATCTTGACTCTTGAAACCATTGAGATCAAAGCGAATTTCACTTAGGTTTTCGTCATCCAATGTCCATGCAAGCGGTTTCTCGATCCGGTAATCCACAAGAAAAACGAAAGGGGTTTTTGCTTTTCCCCATGCGTTCAGCTTTTCTGCAAAATTCCGTTTTGGATCTTCCAAATCTTTGTTTTACCTATATAATGAACATTTTCAACAGGAAGCTAATTTACAAAGTTCAGAAACCAATATCTAAATTAGGGGGTTTATTGACTAGGGAAGCGTAATTTTTCTAAGACTACCGCAATGCATATATATGATGTAATCGTAATTGGTGGCGGGCCTTGCGGCCTGGCAATGGGAGTGGAACTGGCGAAGAGCGGGCTGGATTATCTGATCCTTGAAAAGGGTAATCTTACAGAGTCCATTCGCCGCTATCCAAGACGAATGAGGTTCTTCTCAACCGCTGAGAACATCGAAATTGGCGGAATTCCTTTTGCGATCTCCGAGGTGAAGGCCAATCGCAATGAAGCATTGCAATATTACAGAAAAGTGGCTGGCTACTATCACCTTAATTTCAAGCTCTTTATCGATGTTGACAGGACCGAAAAGCAGCCGGACGGAACATTTTTGACTTATTCCAATGACGGACAAATTTTCCAGTCGAAGAATGTGGTTTTGGCGACGGGCTATTTTGATGTACCCAGATTGCTGAATGTGCCGGGCGAAAATCTCCCGCATGTTTCTCACTACTATGATGAGCCTTTCAAATATTCCTTTACGAACGTAGTGCTGGTAGGCGGCTCAAATTCCTCGGTGGAGGCTGCATTAGAGCTGTATCGGCATGATGCGCACGTTACAATCGTACATAAGGAGGCGGATTTTCGTACGAAAGTAAAATACTGGCTTGTGCCGGATGTGAAAAATCGGGTGAAGGAAGGGAAGATCCACACGCGTTTTAATAGCATTACCAAAAGCATCGAGCCGGGAAGAATTGAAATTGAGAACCTTGAAACGGGCGAGACAGAGTGGTTGCCCGCAGATTTTGTATTCCTTTTGGTCGGTTATCTTCCCGACGAACATTTACTTTCACGCTGCGGCGTCGCGCTTGATGAAATTACCAAGGTTCCTTCATTTGATAAGGAGACATTTGAAACGAATGTACCCGGACTTTATCTCTGCGGAACCGTTATGGCGGGAGTTTTTACCGAAAAAGTATTTATTGAAAATGGCCGCGATCATGCTGCGGCTATCGCGGATCATTTGTCCGGCAGAGAAGTTCGCGCTGTTAAGGAATTGATAGACAGGATTTAATGCTATTGGTCCACAAGGATCAACTTGCGTTTCTTCTTCTTGGTTGAAAACTTCTCGAGTTTTCCAATGAGTCCGTTCGCTCCAACGCCGTAACCAACATTTCCTGCAAAACTCATAGCGTGAAATCCTTCTTTTCCAAGTTCCCGCCAGGTTTTCCCCCAGTCGGGCGAATAACTGTTTCCCGATGGTCCGCTTGCAATCAGCGCATAGTCATCGGAACGGAGCTCTGATTCACCATTCCAGACTGCATCCGTCTTGTGATATAAAACGACACTTTCTTTCAATCCGGTTGGTTTGGTCATGCCTGCTAACTCCCAGGTTACGCCACCGTCCCGCGTTATGAGCACGTTTTGAGTCGAGTCAGTTGTCTTTTTGTAATCGCCGCCCACCGCGATGCCACTTTTCTTTGACCAAAATCTCAAACCAAAAATGCCGCTCGTAGGTCCGGCTGGCAAAGGCGTAGCGGACACTTCCCATGATCTGCCGTAATCTTCCGAGCGGAAAACCCGCGCCATTTTGCTTCCGCCTGTTCCAATGTAAACTTTACTTTTGCCCGCAACGTGAATGGAGGTTCCGCTGGCCGCAAAACAAGCCTCACCAGGCTCAGCAACCGGCCGTTTCTCAAAAGGCAGCTCTTGCCAGTTTTTTCCGCCATCCTCTGTGGTCAAAATGAATAGTCTTCCATTGATGGGATCGCCTAAACAAATGCCTCTATCTTTATCCCAAAAGTCGATTCCATCCAGAAAAACCCCATTTTGTGTAGTTTGGTACACAAGCGACCAGCTTAACCCGCCGTCCTCTGTACGATAAATTTTGGCCTTGTCCTTCTGCGCTTCCCCTGCGCTCATCGCCACCGCAACGTCCTTGCTAAACGCATGAATGTCCCGAAAATCAAGTGAATCTCCACCGGAAACTTTGGATGTCAGCCACTTTTTACCACCATTGATGGTTTTCAAAACAGTTCCCCTGGAACCGCCAATCCAGCATGTAGTTGGCGAAACGGCATGGACTGCCCTCATGTGGATGGAAGCTTTGATATCAATCACCTTCCATTGCGCCGAAACCAGTTGCGGCGCGAGAAGTATAACGATCCATGTCAGCCGTTTGTAATGTTTAATGCTTGATGGCACAGTATTTTTATTAGTTTACAGTTCAAACGTATTATTCTCACAAAATAAGAAATTCATATGAACAAGAATCAAAAATTTCTGATAGGCTCAATAGGAGCACTTTTAACAGGCATTGCAATCGGTCTTTTGGTGGCTCCCAAAGATGGAAAGGACACACGCAAACTCATCAAGAGCAAAGCAAATGATCTTGGCGGAAATGCGAAAGACAAATATGAGAAAAGCCTTGAAGAATTGTCAGTTTTAGCCGACAAGTTGAAAGACGGCTTTTTGAAGAATGTTAGCTCTGCGAAGGACAAAGCTGGTTCCGTAGCGGATAATGTGAATGAAAGAGTGCGTGGGGTAGTAAATAACAATGGTTAAACTCCGACATCAACAATATTGAAAGGGCTGTTTCTTAAATGAAGCAGCCCTTTTTATTTCTGGATCTTATCAATGATTTCTTTAATGGCCTTGTTAATATCTTCATTAAAATTCTGGCTTTTTTCGGGAATGATCCCTTCCGCACCTCCTTGCCAAACCATCCTGTTATTAGCCGAGTCAACGAGATCAATCATGATTGTTCCTTCCCGATATTTTCCAACTACAACTTCTTCGCTTTTCCAGGAATAGCGCCTCTGCCCCATGTATCTCGGGAGTCCGTCTGTTCGGAAATCGGTCTGCCGGGTCTGTGATTTTTCTTCAACATTCAAGGCAATGTTAATTTTCAAATTGGCGTCCCTCGCCTCGTCAAGGCCTTTTGCTTGCAGATTTTGCGCAATTGCTGCTTTGATTATACCAACATTTTTTTCGAAATTCTGCGAAACTGTGTCACCTTTTGCCTCAATATCATAAAAACCAAAGGTGGCATAATCCGACAATTTAAAATCGTCTTCCTGTTTGGAATTAAGGATTTTGTAAGATGAACTGCAGCCTGCAACAACGAAAATGATGAGCAGGAAAAATGATGAACGAAAGGCTTTCATAACATTCAGAATTGAAAGGTGAACCGATTATCCAATTACGCTACCCAATTCCTTGGCAGCAGCCATACTAATACCTTTGTAATACATGAATTCACTCATTATGGCAGTTTGCTCTTCTTCTGTTTTTGCATGGACCGCTTGCTGCAGGCATACTTTCATTTTTTCCTCAATGAATGCCTTTTTAAGCCTCAGGATATTAATGAAAGCAGTTTTGTCTAAAACATCCGTTTCAAAAGGAACGAAGATCTCATATTTTTCAGACCACAATTCACTCAGTTCATATTTGTTGGCAAGCCAGTCAATAGTCAGGTTCCTGATCTCGGGCTCATGATGATGCAAAAAGTAATCCGTTGGCAGTACTTGATTCCGGTTAAAGTTTTCGCGGAACAGCACCAGCAAATGATGGAAAATAGTATCCTTGAAGTCGATCCCTTCGATCTCACTCAAAACATACTGACAAACTGTTATCGTAGGTTCGAGCTCACGCGTGCCGTGAACGACCAACAATCTTATAAATGCTTCTTCCTGATAATACAGTTTGCTACGCTGAGGAGTTTCTGTATGACCGGTTTCGGGCGCAAAAAAATCAGTAGGAGGTTCATTGGACTCTGAGAAGGGACCGCCTGAAAACAATGCATCCAGATCTGCCGGACTTTCGGGCGCCTGAGCCTGGCGCGGTGCGCGTTCCTGTGGTTTTTGCGTGTGCAGTTTTCGAAGCAGCTTGTTGCCCTCCGTAATAAGCATTTGCTCATCCACTTTCATCATTTCAGACGTCCGGTGGAAGAAAACCTGCCGCTTAATGGCATCGGGGATTTTTACAATGCTGTTAACAACTTCACCAATTACTGCCGCCAGCCGGAAAGGATCATTACCAGCGTCCTGCAATAACATTTCTGTTTTGAAGGTGATAAAATCCTTTGAATTGTTTTTTAAATATGCTTTAAAAGCTTCTGCGCCTACCTTTCTGACATAGCTGTCCGGGTCATCCCCGTCCGGGAAAAGAACAATACTAACATTCAGGCCTTCTTCCAAAACGAGATCTAGGCCGCGTAATGCAGCCTTTATGCCAGCAATGTCTCCATCATAAAGTATGGTAACATTGGGCGTAAACCTGCCGATAAGCCTGATTTGCTCGACCGTCAGCGAAGTTCCGGACGAAGCAACGACATTTTCAATTCCACCCTGGTTCAGGGAAATTACATCCGTATAACCTTCAACCAGATAGCAATGATCGAGTTGTCTGATCGCGTTTTTCGCCTGAAAAATCCCGTATAGGACGTCACTTTTGTGATAAACCTCGGTTTCCGGCGAATTTAGATATTTGGGTTGATTGGCAGCTTTGCTTTTATCAGATTTAAGAATCCGTGCTCCAAACGCAATTACTTTCCCGGCGACATTGTGGATCGGGAAAATAACCCTTCCTCTAAAACGGTCATAACCAGCGGTTTGAGAGCCTTCTTTATGTATTAATAAGCCGGCTTTTTCTAATAGTTGGGAAGAATAACCTTTTTCCAAAGCCACTTTTGAAAAAGCGTCCCAAGTATCCAGACTATAACCCAGCTCGAATTTTTTGCGAATTTCACCTGTAAAGCCTCTTTCCTTAAAATAACTAAGTCCAACGGCTTGGCCCTCGTCACTTTCATGAAGCTGTTGTACGTAAAAGTTTTTTGCAAAATTGAGGATAATGTAAAGGCTTTCCCGCTCATTTTGCCGAAGCGCCTCTTCATCAGTAACTTCTTCTTGCTCAATCTCAATGTTGTATTTGTCGGCCAGATAACGCAGTGCTTCTCCATAACCCACACCGTCAATGTCCATGACGAACTTAATCGAATCCCCTGCCGCGCCGCATCCAAAGCATTTATAAATCTGCCTTACCGGATTGACATTGAATGAAGGCGTTTTCTCGTTATGAAAAGGGCAGCAAGCCGAGTAATTGGCCCCTTTCTTTTTCAATGACACAAAGTCCCCAACCACTTCGACGATGTCAGCGGTTTGTTTGATCCGTTCAACGGTTTCAGGGTTAATGCGCATTTTTTGTTGTTTAGATTAGCCTACATAGCTGCAGTTTACAAGCTGTTTCGTTTTACGAATGTAACTAGCTATGACACTTTGAACAATAATTAACTAATAATTCCGTAAATTTGTTGCCAGTAGCTTTATCAAGTAAAATAATATTAGAGAATTGTCCATCATTTTCTCATTTTAGCCAAGAAAATCACATTGGAAAGCTTTTTTCTAATTACTTTAATTTGTTATTTTGCGGTGTTGAAAATTATATCAGAAATCATCAAGTGATATTATAGATATTTAAAATATAGTGTGTGTATAGTGTGAAACAGGGCATGGAAATTTTTCTATGCCTTTGTTTTTTTGTAACGGGCTTGTAGTCAGCTAAATGTAACGGTTATATAATTCAATAAGTTGACTTGTTACATCCTCCTTCATTATCTTCCCCTCGGTCTGTAAGCGTATTCTCCCTTTTTCCAGCTCAATAACAAGGTCAATTTTCGAAATGTCGTGATATACATTGCAAAAATCCGCACGCGAAACACTTGCAGAGGCCAGCACAACTACATTGCGTTCGTGCGCTTCGTATATAGATAAGGAAATACCGTCGGTGGTTGTATTCCTGATAAAAGCATCCGAAACCTGCAGGACGTTACCAAAATCGTGCTGACCTCCGATAAAAAGCACATTCTCTGGAATTTGCCCAAACGTCTTTGTTATGAAAGGCTTGTAGCTATCGGAAGGATCTGAAATAATTAAACCGCCGCAATCTACATGCCGGATATTGCTAATGATCTGTGAAAGTCCGTAAATCTCTTTTCCATTTTTATCAAATGACAAATTCCATGCATTTGTACAAAACACAAATTTGAAACGCTGCCGGAAATCGGCCAGCTGCCGCGAAAGCAGTTGACTTAAAGGCGTTGTATATGTCGCCGGAATGAATGTTGAAATAAGCAATGCGTTACCATTGTAGAATTTAGCCTTAGCCAGGCTTTCCTTATTTTGCACAATAGGGACCGAGCAGAGCGACGCAGACAGCTTAACAGCCAGATAATCCAAAATTCCGTAACGGCCCCAATCTCCATGATAAGTCAGGAAAAGCTTTTTGCCTGACAATACGCAAACCATTGCAAATAAAAGCTGAAAAAGTGGATTGGAAGCGTGCAGGTGGATAATCCGATGTTTCGCAATCTTCCTTATTATGCGGCAAAAGCTGTCATTTTTGAGATCACAAAAAGTAAAATGGGGGAAGCCGTTCACAGCCAGACTTTCAATCAACCGGGTCGCGTGCACCGTAACACCTCCTATGGGTGGCGGCAACTTTCCTATGATCAACACCTTGCTCATATTTTTGGATTAACAACATTGGCCTGAATGTTTTTCGCATAAAAGTACAGGCACATTAATAATATGGGAGCAAGACAATTGATGGTTACGCTTTTCGCAGGTAAAATCACGAAAACACTGCCAACTGTATGATTGAAAGCGAGATAAAAAACGAAGCTGACAGGCAGCAAAGCATGTTTTCGGTCATGCATGGAAATTGACAGAAGTAAAATCAGCAAGCTGAGAAGCAGGCTGTAAATGAAGGTCAATCCAATAAGTCCGTTTTCTGCGAGCAATGTGTAGAAAAGCGAATGTGCCTCTCTATAACCCGGGCCAAGCACTTCAAAACTTCCCGTTCCATGACCGGTCAAAGGTTTTGAAAGAAACAGATTGTAGGCAATTTCATGGATTTCTGCGCGACCGCTGGCTTGTTGTAACTTGTCCAAAACCGAATTTGTCGACATTAAATCGCCGAACCTTAACGTCCAGAAGTAGGCCATGTCCCAGTCTGCATATCCTGAAGTAAAACTTGGAAATAAGTTGAGCACTAATATCACGGTTAATAGTATCCACCAAAAACGCACGATATTTCCGATCAGAAATGTTGTGATGAGCATGTAGGGCACTATAAGAAGCACCGCGCCCCGGGAAAACGAGAATATGACAACGCTTAAAAGAATTCCGGAAAGTGACAAACGCAGAAAAATGTTTAATGCATTACGTGCAGTATAAAGCAGGACAAACGGCCACAGCAGAATGAAATATGCCATCGTAACATTGGTATCCGTGATGTTTCGGGTAGCCAGTAAGTTATCCGAACCCTTGTACTCTGCGCCGGCAACAACTAACCCGAAAGTGCCTAGCCCCAGAATGATATATAATGTGCACAAATACATTTCAAGATTTTGATGAAAATGGATCGCGGGACTGACCAATTTGAGATAGATGAAATAATAGGGTAGGGTCAGCAAAAAAAGTAGCACTCCGCCGAAAGCAATGTGTTCTAAATTTGGCGAAATCAGCAAAAAGAATCCTTGAATGATTACCCAGAACGCTAGAAAAAGCTTTTCTGCTTTGCTCAGACAAGCAGGTTTTTGGATAAAAAAATAAAGAAAATAGGAGACCAAAATCAAAAACGGCATCAATCTCCAGACGGAATTTGCACCGGCTGGAAATGAATATTTTTGAAACAAATGCAAAAATTGTGTGAAAACAGGCACTGCAAGGACATGGAAGAGCTTGTGCTGAGATCGGCAAAAAAGACTAACTGCGCAATAAACGTAGCATGTCAAAACCACAGCCGTCTGCAATTCATTTTCACCGAATGTCAGCAGTTGGTCAAAAAAAAATCCAAAGATTGAAACAATTACCAAAGCAACCAGCCATTTTTTGAAGATTTCAAAGCCTAGTTCAACCATTCGACAATGGTTTTAAAGGTGAAATCAACCGATTTCGGTTCAGTAAAATGAGTGAAAGATTTGATGGCAGCTAGCTCGTTTTCTGACTTTTGTTTGGATAAGCAGACTTTCAATGCGGTATATAATTGCTCTCTGCTCGTCACAAATTCGTCAACTTGCAATGCGTTGAGCGGAATCTGATGGTTATAATCATAAAGCCTTTTCACAGACTGATGATCAGAAAGCGGGGCGTTTCCGTCATAAGCGATACTAATCAAATGCTTGCCGCAAGCAGCAGCGTCCAGTTTCATAGTAGAGGCAAAATGAACGCACACATCACAAATCCGTAGCATTTGAGAGAGTGAATCAAGGAAGTCCAATTCCGGAAACCAGTTGTAAAAGCGTTCATTATCAACGGTTGGCAAATTTTTCGGATGCCAAATTGTGACAATTTTCTCATCAGACAGTTGATTATATGCACCAACATTATCTGCCGGGTGGCACCTAATGATAACGTGCAGATTACCTTCGCGTTTTGCAAAACGCAGCAGATCTGTTATGACGTCTAGCTGGTTTGGAAAGTGCCGAAATGCACTCGTGGCAACAAGAATCACCTGGTTTTCGGGTGGAACATTGAAGCGTGCTCTTGCTTCTGCATGCTTGTTTTCAGGCCGTGTTTGGAAATAACAATCGAACCTTGGAATTCCGGTCGCGATTACCTTGGGTTTTGTAATGTTGAAAATGGAATAAAAGCACAAAAACTCTTTTTTCATGAAGTCATTCCAAACCAATGTACAATCGTGATCCGCGTTAATGACGCCTTTGGATGTCAAATTATCCCAGCTAATGACCATTGCGAGAGTTTTAATATTGCGTCTTCGTAAAAAATTGACAATCCGGTTCTCGCGTGAATCCAGCGGCGAAGAAGATATCAAACCATGGAAGTGGTAGGATAGGAGCGGTTTAAGTTTAATGGAAAAAGAGGTCAGGAAAATAATGGAATGCCTTATTAACCTCAAAACCCATTTATTGAAATTTTTTTGACTTATAAGCCAAAGCACTTTTCGCATCCAAAACCATTCTTTTTGGCTCTGATATTTGATTTTTTGAGTTGTAATGTCAAAATGCTGAGCAAAAAACGCCTTTTCAACTTTACGCAAGCAGGTAAGCCAGGCAGGTTCGCTAGGAAGGTTCAAATTGACAAGCTTCAAATCGAGCCCAAACTGACCATTAATCTGGCCAATTTCTGCGGAACGGATCATTGTGGATAATAAATGCACATGATATTCCTGCGCTAGTTTCCTTATCAAACCGCTGTGAATGATGTTCATGGCAGCAAAGCTGTTTGTTATTAGGATCAGGACTGGCTTTTTTCTCCCTTGCTGTAAACTTCGAGATACAATTCCGCGAGCTTCCATTCTTGTAGTGTGTTAATGTTAAGATCTATTTCATTTTCAGGCTGATATCCGATACATCTTCCGCCAAGCAAGCGGTTCCGGCTGAGCAGGGATGTTTTGAGCAGATAAATATTGCCGTCACGATAATGCGAATTGGGCAAATCTTGTCGGCGGGAGGGCATGGCGACATCTGATATGAATCGTGAAAGCTGGCCGTTTGACAAGTGAAAGGCCCAGAGCGGATTGTATTTGTCCGGCGTTTTTTGAATTGTGGTCAGGCTATCGGCATCCATTTTAAGCATGTGTTTAATGGCATTATCAATTAGATCGGGGCTGCGGAACGGCGAGGTTGGCTGCAAAAGGCAAACATATTCGAACTCCATTTTGCGCTCTTTATAGAATTTTACGACGTGCTTCATCACTTCAATGGACGGCGTTTCATCACACGCAATTGCGGCAGGCCTGATGAACGGCGCTTCAATTCCTTCCCAGGTATTTGCAAACGCAACCGTTTCTTCACAGTCGCTTGACACTACAATTGTGGTCAAAAGCTTCGATTTTAGCGCGGATTCGATTGTATATTGAATAAGGGGCTTCCCTCCGAGTAGCTTCATATTTTTCCCGGGAACCCCTTTTGAACCCTTTCTAGCAGGAATGATCGCCAGGATTGTTTTGTTTGTTTCCATCAGTAAGTGATTTGTTTATTGACACTTAACTTCATTTTTGCCAGTAAGTCAGCGATTTGATTTCCGGCATCGCCGTTTCCATATAAAATAGAACTATCATAATGTCCGTGATCGAGCTGGTTTTGTACAGCCTCAATAATTGCGTTTGAATCAAAGTCTACATCAATCACATTGAAGGACCGTTCCCGGCCCTGTTGCCGGCTGCCAATGTTCACAACCGGTGTGCCCAGCAAAGACGCCTCCCTGATGCCCGTGCTGGAATTTCCAATGAGACAGGCGCAATGTTTAATTAGTTTTAGAAATGACTCTGGGTTGAGGTTCCGCAAAAAATGTATTTTCAGATTTTTACTTGTTTCGCCGTATCGCTGAATCTCTTTTAATATCTGCGCAGCTCCGTAGTCCGGGTTAGGCGTGAACCAGAAGGTGGGAATGTGTAGTGCACTTATAGCGTTCACCAAACTGCAAAATTGGTCTTTGGTAAACCCATGCTCGGTGGTTACTGGGTGATGCATTACCACAATATATTTGCTTGCCGACGAAAAGGATTGACAACTTTCATAGTCAAATCGCATGGCTGCATCATTTTTTATCTGAATAGCCAGGTCGATGGAAGGACAGCCTGTATGCCACACATTTTCAGGGACTTCTCCCATGGCTATCAATCTGTTACGCGCGGATGCAGTGGCAACAAAATGGACATCCGCCAGCTTTGACACCGCGTGCCGGACCTTTTCATCAATATTTCCGGTTACTTCCCCACCTTGGACGTGCGCCAGAGGAATGTTCATAAAGGAAGCTGCGACGGCGGCCGACATGGTTTCGTACCTGTCGGCAACGGTTACTACGACATCCGGACGCACATTTTCAAACACCGAAGCAAGTTCAATTACCCCCAGCCCGGTTGTTTTCGCCGCAGCGGTGGGATTCTCATTTTCAAGCAGATTTGAAACCTTGATGATTGGATCAAAACCGTCTTGGTTGACTAGTTTCGTAAGTCCGCCATATTTTTCCAACAGACAGCTTCCGGTAATCACAAGTTGAAGGCATAAAGATGGATGCGATTTTATTGCGATAAGAAGCGTTTTAACTCTGCTGTAACTGGCTCTTGCGGTGATTACTACACAAATTTTTCGTTTCATAGTAGGTCACTGAGATTTAAGAATGACCATTTTGCGAGATCGTGCTTTAATTGTCTGCCTACAACAGTTTCAAAATGCGTTGGCAATATGCCGTATCCCGCAGGTTTCTTCGCTTCCAAATCGGAAACCGTCATAATGTGCCCTACTCTGAGATCATTATTTACTGCCAGAGATTTTCCGAAAATCGTTTTCAATGTTGTGTATTCGGAACAGTCAGATTTGTCGACAGGAAACTTCATAGCGGTTTCTATTTGTCGGACACCCTTTACCAGTTGCTTTACCTGATCGATATTTATCGAAGAAGTTGAATCGGGTCCAAACATTCTCTGGTCAAATGTGACATGAAATTCAAGGATTTCGGCACCACTTGCCACGGCGGCGAGGCTGGCAAAAATATCTCCTGAATGATCCGAAAAGCCTATCGGGATCTGATAACGATCTTTTAGAACGGGAATAACATTGAGTCCCCACTGGTGTGGACCGGTGGGATAGGAGGATGTACATTGAAGCAAGGAAAGCTTACAATTGTCATTCACCTGTGCAATCGCATTGTCAAGTTCAGAAAGCGAACTCATCCCGGAGGATAAAATTATCCTGTTTGCAATTCCCGCGGCAGCAGACAAAAGTAAAAGATTATTCATTTCGCCTGACCCGATCTTGATCGCGCTGACGCCGATCCTTTCAAGCAGCCCAACAGCGCTGATTGAAAACGGACTGGCAATGAAGTCGAGCTTTTTCATTTCGCAATGTGCTTTTAAGCCGACCCATTCTTCTTCCGAAAACTCCATCCTTTTCCAGTAATCCATTCGGGAAGGATCCTTATATGAGAATGTTGTTCGAAATGGCTCGTGGATGCTGCTTTCTGCTTCCGCAATGTGGACCTGAAATTTGACGGCATTTACACCACTCGATGCAAGTGCATCAATGTAAGAATGCGCTAAACCTAAACTTCCTTCATGTGCCTGCCCGATTTCGGCGATCATGTAAATTTCTCCATTCATAGTGTGGCCATATTTGTGTTATGATTTAAAAATGTTTCGCTTTAATGCGTTGATTAGATACCGCTTTTTCGGTGTATAATAGCCGTAGCCATAATTTGTGCCGGGAGCTTCGCGAATGTCATTCAGGATCAAATGCAATCCCCGCAATTGATTTTGATCCCGGATTTCCCTGATTATTCCAAGCTGATTTTTGTATGTAAATCCTTGTCGGATAACATATAGCGATAAATCTGCCAAATGACTCAGCAAGCGGGCATCTGTAACCAGCCCGATCGGCGGCGTGTCCAATATGATAAAGTCATACTGGATCTTTATTGCCCGGATCATTTCATCTACTTTTGGCAACGCTAATAATTCCGAAGGATTTGGCGGAATATCACCCGCGGTAATTACGTCGAAGGAATTCTTGAAAGGTGCCGCCTGCATGAATTCATGCAAACTCAGGTTAGATGAAAGGCAATTGGTAAAACCTTCCTCGTTCAAGTTAAGATCCCGGGCCATCCGTGGCCTTCTCAGATCCAGTTCCAGCAAAAGGACCTTCTTGCCGGTTAGTGCCAGAGAGCCGCATAGGTTGGCAGCAACAAATGACTTCCCCTCACCGCTCATACTGGATGTCAGGAGGATGACCTGGTTTTGTTTTGATATAGATAAAAACTGCACATTGGTACGCAGAACGCGAAATTGCTCAGCCACCTGACTTTGCGAATTGGAATAGATAGTTGTGTCAGTGCCGGATTTATGGCTTATTTCTGCCAGCACATTAACATTAAGCTTCGCGGAAATGTCCGATTTATCCGTAATCCTGGTGCTGAGAATGTGTTTCAGGTGTATAACGGCCATGGGAAAACCGATGCCTATGAAACCCGCCATTAAAATCACGAGTTGCTTATTTGGTTTAACTGGCTTTGAGCCTGACTTGGGACGGTCAACAATGCGGGCGTTGGCTAGCGTTGAAGATTTGGAAATAGAAGTTTCTACGCGCTTTTTCAGAAGCAAAATGTAAAGCTCCTGCTTGATTTGCTGTTGTCGTTTTGCCTCCAAAAACTGTCGTTCCGTTGCTGGAATTTGCCCCAATTTTCGTTTAACCCCGGCTTTATAACTATCAACAGCCGTTAGCCCGATACGTAAATCGTTTAGCTGAGAAGTAATGTTGGCAATCAGGTCTTCACGGAGATGATTTAGTTGAACACGTTGAGACCTAATGTTCGGATGCGATTCATTGGTCGTCGTCAAGTCCTTTGTTAATGCCAGCTGAATAGTATTATATTTTTCAACAAGCGAGAGAAAGCCAGAATCCTGAATAAAAAGCTGCGCAGGAACGATATGCAGTGGCTTTGAGCGGAGAAATTGAAGTAACCCGTGCGCAGTCAGGGACTGAACATTGTATTTGTATTCTTCTTTTTCGTACTCGACGGACTTATTTAATAATTGACGGATGTTTTCGCCCAGATCAGTAATGTGATGCAGAGTTTGAAATGTTTCAATGGCCTTTTCATTAGCTGCTAATTCCGCCGAAACCTCGGCCAGATTTTTAGAGATAAATGCAAGTGTGCTATCCGCGATTCTGTTTTTATCTTCAATACTTACCTTAAAATAATTGATTAGGAGCCTTTCCAAAATTGCCTCACCTTTTCCCGGAACAACTTCATCGAGCGACAGATTTATCATGCTTACCAACTTATTGGTCGGCGAAACAGAAAGTGCTTTTCTGAACTGGTCCACAAGCTCTTCCTGATCTTGAATCACAATGGAATATTGGTCTTCAGGACTGTACAAATTGGAGGTCCGTTCGAGCTTGACGAGGCCATTCGGAATTTTTATTGTGTCTTTAAATCTTCCTTCATACGTTTCAGCGCCGGCTTGAAGCTTATAGCAATTCTTTTTGCCTAATGTCAGATAATAGGTGCGCAGTTTCACCTCTCCTGGGTTTCCTGCACTTATCAGCGTTAATTGGAACGGAGATTTATCAAACAATTCCGTAGTCTTCACATGTCCAGTCGAAAAGTAGCGCACATTTAAATGCAGATCTTCCACTACGCTTTCCATAAGCGTTCGGCTTTTCAGGATTTCCACTTCATTGTCCACGCTGCTTTTCACCGAGGGCATCCCCATACTTTCCAGAAAAGCGGTGTCGCCGAACTCGGAGCCCTTCGCGTCATCACGTACGAGTATGGAGGCGGTTATTAAAAATTGGGGAGTGATGTAGCGCAGATAAACGAAGGAAACCACAAGGCTTAGCGCCAGACAAAAAGCAACCCATTGCCAGTATGTCCGTACGCTCTGCACAAATAGCAATGCATACCGGATCTTATCAGCATTTCCTGAATTTGTGTTTGTTACAATATCTGGCCTGTTTCCCTGCATTGGTCTTGTGTGATTTTCTGTTTAGACGGAGGCTTTGGAAACAGGTCACACAAAACGTGAAAAATTTTTCAAAAAAAGTAAAATAAAAAATCCCTGATTCGCTATGTATAAGCAAATCAGGGATTTAAGTAGCGTAATTAATGTTTAAGCGAAATGCACTTTCACTTTTTTTAATGCAGATCCAACAACCTGGTGCATGTCATAATAACGATATTCGGCTAAGCGACCTCCAAAAATAACATTGGCTTCCTGTGCTGCCAGGTCTTTATATTGATTGAAAATCGCAGAATTCTTGTCGTCATTTACAGGATAATATGGCTCTGAGCCTTTCTCCCATTCTTGCGGGAATTCGTGGGTAATTACCGTTTTTGGCTGCGTTCCAAATTCAAAATGCTTGTGCTCGATGATCCGGGTAAAAGGTGTTTCACCGTCGGTATAATTTACAACAGCATTGCCCTGGTAATTTTCCTGATCAAGCAATTGGTTCTCAAAACGCAGGCTTCTGTATTCAAGCTGGCCAAACTGGAAACCAAAATATTCATCAATTGGGCCGGTATATACTACTGTTTCAGCAAGCGCTGTAAGCTCTTCTCGTTCTTTAAAAAAGTCAACACCCGTCCTCACTTCAATGTCTTTCAGGAGTCCTTCGGTCAACTTGTTGTAACCGCCAATAGGAATTCCCTGGTAACGGTCATTGAAATAATTGTTATCAAAGGTAAACCTTACCGGCAGGCGTTTGATGATAAATGCAGGAAGTTCAGTTGCCTTCCGTCCCCATTGTTTCTCAGTATACGCTTTAATCAGCTTGTGATAGATGTCAGTTCCTACCAAAGAAATTGCCTGCTCTTCCAGGTTTTGGGGATCTGTTATACCAGCTTCTTCCACCTGCTGCCTGATCTTCTCTTTTGCTTCTTCCGGTGTTTTCACTTTCCAAAGCTGATAAAAGGTGTTCATGTTGAACGGAAGATTGTAAAGTTCGCCGTTGAAATTGGCGACTGGCGAATTGGTATATCTGTTAAACTCAACAAATGAATTTACATAATCCCAAATGTCTTTGTCGTTTGTATGAAAAATATGTGCACCGTATTTGTGAACATTAATTCCTTCGACATTCTCGCAAAAAATATTACCACCCGTGTGATCCCTGCGATCTATTACCAAGCATTTCTTTCCTCTTTTTGTTGCCTCATGTGCAAAAACGGAGCCCCACAATCCTGCGCCAACTATTAAATAATCGTATTGTTTCATTTTGAATTATACCCTGTTACAGTTGAGATTGGTTTTTTACGGTTTTGTCAAAAGAGAAAGGCTCCCATCGGGAGCCTTTCTCTTTTAAATATATTTCAACCTACTATGGAAGAAGTTTCAATTCTACACGACGGTTTTTCAACAAACCTTCGCGTTTCGCGCTGTCAGCTATTGGTTTGAATGAACCGAAGTAGTCAACAATCACTTTGCTAGGATCAGTCAGACCAGCTTCGTTGATCAGATAGTTTTTAACTGCATCTACACGACGTTTCGAAAGAGCAATGTTATAACGATCTGTTGCACGACGGTCTGTGTGACCTGCAAGTTGCAGACGGCATCCGTTCAAGTTCATTAACTTAGCTACATTTTTAAGCATTTCCTGAGCCTCAGGCTTAATGGTGTTTTTGTCAGTATCGAACATTACGTTAGCAAAGATCTCTGCGCAAGCTGCACCATTTTTAAGTGCGTTTTTAACGTAAGCATCGAAGTCAAGAACGCGGCCACCACCGTCAACAATGCTTCCTGCTGGTGAATTTGGCTCTTTATCGAAGAAGTCAGAAACACCGTCACCATCTGTGTCAAGTAACAATCTTGGGTCAATGTCCTTAGGACGGTTTGCCTTAGCAACGGAGTCCATTTCTTCAAGCGTAAGGATTTTTGGTGGCTTGATCAACACCTTAGGATCTGTATAACGCAAGTGGTAATATCCACCTTCGTCAGGTTTGTAATCCCATTTGCCATCCACTTTTGCAACTTTCAATGGGTTTTTACCCAATTTGTAAGTTACCTGAACCGATCCGTAGCCGTAGCTGTCAAGTTCAGAGTTTCCTTTGCGGGATGTTTTTTGGTCTGCGATATCGAAGCTGCCTGGGGTTCTGTCGTAGTCACCGCCGTAAGTTGCATCCAGATAGTCAGAGTTTGTATGGTTCAGACGGAAGTCAAGACCAATGTCAATGCGTTTTGTAACTTCGTAGTTAACATTCAATCCTGTTGGGATAATCCAATCATTCATGTTTCCTGTGTTACGAAGCTCAACACCGCCTGTCAAGTCATACGCAGTTGCATCGTAAAACACTTGACCTACACCGATGTATGCGTCAACTTTCCATCTTTTCATCTTGTTTGGTCCCATCAAAAGACCTTTAAGATTCACAGTTCCTGCAACAGAAACGTCGAAATAGTTGCCTTCAAAATAACGGTTGTAATTCCGGCGCTTCATACCTCTCAAATTACCGATAGAAGCATCAAGCCTCGCACCGAATAAATATGACAGCTGTTTATTTAAAGTCAAGCCTCCTTGAAAAGTACCGGATTCTTTGTGGCTGTCAGAAGTTGTTTTCGTCACAGGCCAGAAATCATATTCTCTCAAATCTCCAAAGAACATAGACGGTCCAATGTGTGCGGAAATTGACCATGTGTTCAATTTGTAGGGGCCGTCATAAGATGCTTTAGGATTGTAATCCGGAGAATTCGGCTGCTCTAGTGGTTGTGCCAATGAAGGCAGCGCCATCATTGCCGCCAGGGCAAACGAACAAATCAACTGGGATACTTTTTTCATACTATTCAAGTTAGCGTTATTAAGATTAACTAGGATTGATCTATAGTCAATTATGAGTAAAAAATTGTGAATTTATTCATGGCCAAACGTCCTTTAACCAAATGCCTAGTGCGCACAAAAATAGGTTAACAATATCATTTAATCAACCGAAGTTGATACAATTGAAAAACTTTCCTGATTTTGTAACCAAATTTTACCCGAAAGAAACGTCCTTTTCTGAACTTTCAAAGCCGTTGATTTAATTTTTTTTCCATTTCTTTCTTCCATGGAACAAATTCTCCTGCTATGATCTTCTCTCTTGCACTGTTAACCAGCCACAGATAAAAAGTAAGGTTATGCACACTTGCGATCTGAGCCCCAAGCATTTCATCCGATTTCACCAGGTGCCGAAGGTAAGCCTTACTATAGAATGTACTGACATAACCTCCAAGTCCGGCATCGATCGGTGACAAGTCATCCTTCCACTTTTCATTGCGAATATTAATTACACCCTCTGTCGTAAAAATCATGCCATTGCGTGCGTTCCTTGTTGGCATCACACAATCGAACATATCAACACCCAGGGCGATGCATTCCAGGATATTTGCGGGGGTGCCGACACCCATCAGATATCTCGGCTTATCCCTCGGAAGGATATCGCAAACTACTTCGGTAAGCTCGTACATGATCTCGGCAGGCTCGCCCACCGACAGGCCTCCGATTGCATTTCCTTCGCGCCCGTACGAAGCAATTGTTTCAGCAGATTGAACTCTAAGATCTTTGTAAACACTTCCTTGCACGATCGGGAAAAGTGTCTGGCTGTGGCCGTAAAGGTCAGTAGTGCTATCAAATCTGGCGCAGCAGCGCCCAAGCCAGCGATGCGTCATCTCCATCGATTTCCTGGCGTATGTGAAATCGCAGGGATAAGGGGTACATTCATCAAAAGCCATGATAATGTCGGCCCCAATGATGCGCTGAATATCCATCACATATTCTGGGGTGAATGTGTGTACGCCACCGTCAATGTGTGACTTAAATACCACACCCTCTTCATTGATCTTTCTTCCGGTGCCTGCAAGGGAATAAACCTGATACCCGCCGCTGTCTGTCAGGATCGGTCGGTCCCATCCGTTGAAGCCATGAAGCCCGCCTGCTTTCTGCAAAATGTCCAGGCCTGGACGTAGGTATAAATGATATGTATTTCCTAAAATAATTTGCGCCCTGATGTCTTCCTTTAATTCCCGCTGATGCACTGCTTTCACAGTTCCAGCGGTGCCCACCGGCATAAATATCGGAGTCTGAATTGTTCCGTGACTTGTTTCGATAAACCCGGCTCTTGCTTTGGATGCCGGATCCTCTACTTGTAATGTAAACTTCATTAAAAGGTTTTAAATTGTGGTGTGCAAAAATAGGGTTAACGTCTCGAACATTGCTGACAATGACCTTATATTTGCATCAAGATGATAAAATTTTACAACTCTCTTCCATTGTGGCCGATTATTTACTCTTTGCGCTTGCGGCGTTTGTGTTCGTTCAATTGTGCTACTATCTGTTCTTTTTTACCAAGCTGGCATTTTACGAACAAGGCGCCAATTATGACAACGAGTTACCGGGAGTTACAGTGCTTGTTTGTGCTTGGAATGAGAGAGACAACCTTACTCAGCTGATCCCTTTGCTGGACGCGCAGGACTATCCTGAGTTTGAAGTGATCCTGCTGGATGATCGTTCAGATGACGGGAGTGAAGAGTTTATCCGGCAACATATTTTTAAGTGGAAACACATCCGGTATGTGCGGATTAACGATCAGTTTTCCCATATCACTCCTAAAAAATACGCGCTTACCGTGGGCATGAAGCAGGCCAAATATCCGGTCGCACTCATGACCGACGCAGATTGCCGCCCGACGTCCAATCACTGGATTACGGCCATGACTTCGCGGATTAGTCAGGAAAAAGACATTGTTCTGGGATTTTCACCTTATATAAAGGAACGCGGCCTGCTCAATTGGTTTATCCGCTGTGAAACCTTTTACGCAGCCGTTCAGTATCTCTCTTTTGCACTCGCCGGCTTTACCTATATGGGTGTCGGTCGCAACATATTATATAAGAGGTCTGTTTTCTTTGCTAACAAAGGTTTTTATCGCCACAAAAACGTTTATGGAGGCGATGACGACATTTTTCTCAATGAGGCTTCGACACGGACCAACACAGCCATTTCGATAGCAGAGGAGTCCTTCATGTACTCCCTTCCGAAAACAACCTGGCAATCGTGGTACAGGCAGAAACAGCGGCACATGTCGGTAAGCACATTTTACAGAATGCGAAATAAGATGTTACTCGGCCTGTTGTCCGGCGCGCACATTGCCGTTTGGATCTCCGGAATTGCCATTTTGATATTCGGCCTTATTACCAGAGATATTTATATTTTGCAGGGACTGGGCATTTTGTTTGCAGCGAGGTGGATCATTCAATGGTTTTTATTTTTTATTATCAATAACAAATTGGACAAGACAGTGGAATGGTTCACTTTTTTGTTCATGGATTTTGCATTCTTTATCTATTATCTGGTCTTTGGTTTCTTGACCTTTACCAGACGAAAACCCCGTAAAACGTGGAATTAATCAATAAATATTTCCCGGATCTGACTGCCGATCAGCGTGATAAGTTTGGCCAGATGGAGGAATTATACCAGTTTTGGAATGCCAGAGTCAATGTAATTTCCCGACAAGACATTGATACATTATATGAAAGGCACATTTTGCATTCGTTAGGCATCGCAAAAGTGCTTGAATTCAAGTCAGGAACAAGCATTCTGGATGTGGGCACCGGCGGCGGTTTTCCCGGTATTCCGCTGGCGATCCTATTTCCGAAAGCACAGTTTCACCTCGTTGACAGCATTGGCAAAAAAATACGCGTGGTGCAGGAAATTGCAGACGCGTTGAAGCTGGATAATGTTAAAGCCGAGCAGATCCGGGCCGAAAAACTGGACGACTCCTATGAATTTGTAGTAAGCAGGGCTGTTACCAGGATCACACCTTTTGTGGGTTGGGTGAAAAAGAACATCAGCAAAAACTCATTTCATTCGCTGAGGAACGGAATTTTATACTTAAAAGGCGGGGACCTGACGGAAGAGCTTTCTGAGCTGAACCAAAAATCCCGTATTTACGAGCTCTCCGATTTTTTTGAGGAGGAATTTTTCCAAACCAAGAAAGTGCTTTACGTACCATTATAACATTATATATAACCTAAGTTAACATGAACGAACGATATAGCGCCAGCGGCCTGATGAATCCATTTTTTCCTGATTCAGTAACATTCGGTGAGAAAGGCGTAACATTTACCGTCAAGAAGCTTTTCAAGAGCAATGACAACTTTGTTTTTTATTCAGATATTTCCGGTGTGGAAATTGAAAGCGGAATGTTTTTTTCCACGATAAGGGTGATTCCAAGAATGCGTCCGGAGATTATTATCAATAATTTTACCAAATCAGATGCCAAGAGAGTCAAGGAGTTAATCCTTCAGCAGGTGCAGGGATGACATTTTTTTTAAATTTATTCTTGCGCTGTATAGATCAAATTCTTAGATTTGCACCAGAATTCAGATAGTTAATCGGATTTGAAATTCCTGAATAGCTCAGCCGGTTAGAGCATCTGACTGTTAATCAGAGGGTCGTTGGTTCGAGCCCAACTTCGGGAGCCTGAAAATGCGGTCCGCCGCTCCGAAAGCACTTAGCATTAATTTGCTAGGTGCTTTTTGCGTTAGTGGCAATGAAAATTGCAATAGTAATTACGCGACGGGTAGCTGGCCAGAAGTTTTTTATATCTTCAAAAGTAAAAGCACACGCAAAACCTGTCAGATTTTAGAAAAAAATCTGAAAAAAGTAATCTCCGTACAAATCCGTCATTTCCATTCTATCATTTGGCTTCCAGCTAAGCTAGTATTGCAACCACTTTGCAACACATAGACATGGAATCTGTAACCCAGACAGCTAAGTACACTTTGGCTGAATTAACCAGGTATTTCCTTAAACTCGGCACATTAGGCTTTGGCGGCCCGGTTGCCCTGATTGGCTATATGCACCGCGATCTGGTGGAAGACAAAAGGTGGATCTCAGAGGATGAATACCGGGAAGGCCTTGCGCTTGCGCAGCTTGCACCGGGCCCGCTGGCTGCCCAGCTCGGCATTTATCTGGGTTATGTGCATTATGGTGTTTGGGGTGCTACACTCACAGGTCTTGCTTTTGTGCTGCCCTCTTTTTTGATGGTTGTTTTGCTGGGTATCGCTTACAAATTATATGGCGGGCTTCCATGGATGCAGTCTGTATTGTATGGTGTGGGTGCTGCCGTAATTGGCATTATTTCGCTGAGTTGTTATAAGTTGACGCTCAAATCAATCAGCAAAATTGAGCCAGAGGCAATCAAAAGCCGGTGGCTGTTGTGGATATTCTTTTTGACGATGGCTATTGTCACCGCCATCACCCAAAGAGAAGAAGTGTGGCTTTTTATCCTGCTTGGGTTTATTTATATGGTCGTGAAAGCGCCGCCCAGATGGCTGGAAAAAAGGAACACTTCTTTGTCCGTTGTGCTTTTAGCAGGAACAGGTTTCTGGCAATATGAGCCCGGCGAGCTTGTTAAGTTAGGGCTCTTTTTTACCGAGGCAGGGGCATTTGTATTTGGGAGCGGACTGGCGATCATTCCATTCTTGCAGGCAGGTGTCGTTGGTGAAATGGGCTGGCTCAACGAGCAGCAGTTCCTGGATTCCGTTGCGGTCGCCATGATTACGCCGGGGCCGGTGGTGATCACCGTTGGCTTTATCGGCTTTCTGGTTTCCGGTTTTGCGGGGGCGGCTGTGGCAGCGCTGGGCGTTTTTCTCCCATGCTTTGTTTTCACGGTCCTGCCTGCGCCATACTTTAAAAAGATTTCTAAAAATACCAGTATCAAAGCCTTTGTGGACGGGATTACGGCGGCTGTCGTTGGTGCGTTGGTCGGATCTGTTTTCGTTATTGCTACCCGCTCGATTGTCGATGTAGCTTCTGCGCTTATTGCTGTCGTTACCGTCCTTTCACTGATTTACATTAAAAAATTACAAGAACCTTACGTCATTTTAGTGGCAGCTATTATTGGCTTTTGCATCAAAACTTACCTATAAAAATATTTTTGCCTGTTTTCATGAAGAAAATATCATTACTCCTGCTTGTCCTTTTCTCAATCCCATCGCTTGGCCAAAAACAGGTCAATAAACACAACGGCGTGTGGCTGGGCTATTTCAATCAGACCAGAATCAACGATAAATGGGGTATCTGGCTGGATTTGCATGCCCGAAGGACTGATTTTTTAGACCGATGGTCTACACAGATCATAAGGCCGGGGATTACCTATTATGCCAATGATCATCTCAGGTTTACTGCCGGGTACGCGTATGCGCGAAGCTATCCCGCAGTCGGACTCCACACCGTCCGCCCTGAAAACAGGCTGTGGCAACAGGTGCTCTGGACAAGCCGTCAAAAGCGCCTGCAAACCCAGCAATGGATCCGGGTGGAAGAGCGTTTTAACCGTAAAATTGCTAATGACGCTTTGCAGGATGGTTACAATTTTAATTTTCGTTTCCGGTATTTACTGAACCTGATGGTGCCATTGAACAGGGACTTCATAGAGCCTAATACATTGTTCTTCGCATTCAACGACGAAATTCACATCAATGCGGGTAAACAGATTACTTACAATTTATTTGACCAAAACCGTCTTTTTGTTGGTTTGGGTTACCAGTTTACAAAAGGGCTTAATTTGCAGGTGGGCTATATGAACCAGTTTCAGCAGCTTCCTTCGGGCAACCATTTCAACAGCAATAATGTGTTAAGGGTTTTTGTATTCCACAACCTGGATTTACGCAACAAAAAGTAGCGGATCGCAGGGTTAAACGATCTGTCGAAACCACAGTAAGTTAGTATACATCCACCATCGCCTCATCACTTAATCCAATAAGTCAGCGGAAAGGTAACTGTAAAAGTAGTCCCTACTCCGGGCTTACTTTTAATTTCCAGTTTCGCTTTGAGGAGCTCACAGAGGCGTTTGATGATAAAAAGTCCGATTCCTTCCCCATGTCCTTCCGTATTGGGCTGCGAGTCAGGACCGGAAACCACGGATTCTTTGCCATCCATTTTTGTTAGCAGACCCTCGGGAAGTCCCGGTCCTGTATCCGTGACGACAAACTTCCAGGAGCGCACTTGGCCATTTTCATGGCCAAGTGCCTGCCAACTTACATTCACGGAGCCTTCTGTGGTATATTTCAATGCATTTAAAATGAGATTCTGTGCAATGCGGCGCACTTTTACATCGTCACCTTCTACAAAAAGATCAGCTGGCCCGTCAAATTGTAAGGAAAGCCCCTTTTCCAATGCCAGCTGCTCCGACCCGGCACATAGTTCAGTCAAAAGGCTTCCTGCATTGAAGCTGTCAATGTGTAATTTTTCTTCACCTGATTCCAGCCTGGCATAATCCAGCATCTGGTTCATCATCGCCGACACTTGCATCAGGTTTCGCTGCAACATATCAAGAATCCTTTCACGTTCCTGCTGCGTATCCATCATATTAAATAGGGACGTTGCGCCTACGATGATACCAAAACTGCCCCGCAGGTCGTGGAACGAAGAGCGTAAAAAGGCGCCCCGCTGCTGTACATATTCCTTCATCGTGGCCAGTGACTCGATCATTTCGTTGGAGCCTTGGAGCTGCTTAATCAACTTCGTCTGCTGAAAGCTACTTTCCTTAAAAAGGGTAATATCCAGCTCGGTAATGGCAATGCCATGATCATGCCTGGTCATGGAAGTTGCCAGCCATTTTGGACTTCCCTCCAGTAAATGCTCTTCGTAGAAGGGGGCCCTTGTTAAGTAAACTTGCAGCATCTCCTGCTGATGTTGGAGAGAAAGAAGCCCCGAAGCAAGCATTCCTATCAGTTCAGAAACGGGCTTTCCAAAGTCGCTGGAGAACTTCTGATTGCATACAACCAGCATAAAATCAATTGGTTGCCTATCTTCGGAATAGACAGCCTTAAAGAAGGCAATCGACGCAGGTGAGCTGTCCAGGACCGCCTGCAGACTGGCTGCAACTTCGGTGAGCTTGATCTCCGCCTGTTTTCTGGCGGTAATGTCGAGTACAGTAACTACAATCCCGGTTTTGTCCACCTGCCGGGTGATGAAAAAGGCAAGTGTAAGATGCTCGATAGAAAATTCTTCATAAGCCGCCTGCCCGGTTTGCAAAACCTGTACATATCTGTCAAAAAGCCCGGCATCTTTTAAAACAGGGATCACTTCGAGCAATGTCTTATTCTGGATTTGCTCACTGTTCTGGCGGGTAAACTCCAGTGTTTTGTCGTTGAATACGGAAGTAGTGAAGTCGGTGACATGGCCATCGTCGTTATAAACCGGCTCCATTAATGTTACGGAAGCTGGAACGCCGTTGAGCACACTTTGAAGGCGGTCGGCAGTCCACGCGAGCTTCTGGTTGGCATCACTGAGTTCTGCGGTTTTTTCGTCGACATGCTCGTTGAGTTGTTCTGTTAGCGTTTTTTGGAGATGAATATCAACCCCGCTGCCCGTATAACCTGCAAAACTTTCATCCGCGGAAAAGATTGGACTGGCATTTTCCAATATCCAGCGGTATTCCCCGTCGCTTCTTCTCAGGCGGTATTCAAAGCTGAACTCCGTCTGCTGTTCCAGGTTTTTGGCAAAAGTGACCTGATAGGCTTGCAGATCATCCGGATGTACGGCCCCGTAAAAAATAGCCTCGTTTTCGGCAAAAGGACGTCCTGTAAATTTGACCCATGCTTTGTTTAAAAAATTGATCTTGCCATCGGCCTGGCAAACCCATATCATGGCTGGGGCGTTATCGACGAGCTTTTCAAACCATTGCTTCCTTTCGTTTAATAGTCGCTGTTCCCGACGATGTACGGTGATATCTTCAAAGCCTAAAAGGGTGATCTGCTGTTGATGAAGCGTCAGTTTTCTGGCGTGGATCACCATCGTTCGCTGCTCATTGGCAGAAATCCGCACGGTAACTTCAAGTCCGCTAACCACCGCGTTGTAAGTGCCGACCTGGTGCAGTAAATGCCGGATTTCAGGAAAGTCAAGCTGGCGGTTACCAAGCTCATAAATTAATTGTCCTTCTGTCCGGTCGGCATCCGTTAAAAAATTACGGTAAAATGCATGGTTAGCATTCTTAATTCGCAATTGTTCGTCCAAGACAAGGGTCGCTTCGTTAATAGTCGAAAGAATTGCTTCGGAATATTCGTAAGATTCGGTTAGTTGGTCGTTTCGGGTTTGCAATTCCTGGTTGATGGTTTGCAATTCTTCATTGGCCGATTCAATTTCCTCTTTGCTGGTTTCAAGCTCTTCATTAATGCTTTGCAATTCTTCGTTGCTGCTGACGATTTCTTCATTGGCCGACTGAAGTTCCTCATTGCTGGCCTCCTGCTCTTCCACGATCGAATGCATATCCTGGCGCAGGGCGGTCAGCTCGGCTTCCAGCTGCCGGTTCCGCTGGCCATTGTCCTCGAAATTCGAAGCGGCCGCAACATTCTCATTGATTTGTTCAAACAAAACCAAAAAAAGCTGCTGGTTCGCCGGATTTGTGATCGGCACAGCTTCAATATTTACATATATAGGCTTATCCGGATAACTGATTTCCAATCCGTTTTTTCTCTGCCTTTCTGCGGATTTGCGTGCTTTATGAACAATGTTGCGAAGTTCGAAAACAAGGGAAGGATGGGCCATCTTGGAGAGGTTCAAACTAGCTTTCCCAGCTGAATGCTGCAAAAAAGGTGTCGTAACCCCGCGGAACTGAATGATTTCAAGGTCCTGGTCAATGACCACGCTCGCTGGCACATACTGGGAAAGCAGCAGGTTGTCAACTAACTTGTCCAGGTCGCCGACAGTGACCAGTTCGGTGGTTTTGGTAGTAAGCGCTTTGATAGGAACGACGGGTGTATTGCTTTTGAATGCCATGTCAAGAGGGATTTTGGTCTGGGCGTTATTTTTCCGCACAAATATTTTTTGCGTTTTTTCAATCTGCGCAAAATACGTTGGGGAGCTGCCCACAGACTCCGACTTGCCCAACAGCAGATATCCGTCGGGTTTGAGTGCATAGTGGAAGGTCGCAAAAACTTTTTTCTGCAGCTCATCATCCAGATAGATCAGCAGGTTCCGGCAGCTGATCAAATCCATTCTGGAAAATGGCGGATCACTCAAAAGATTATGAGGGGCAAAAACACAAAGGTCCCGTACCAGTTTATTGACGCGGTAATGGTCGTCGACTTTGGAAAAATAACGGTCAAGCCGCGTGGGCGAAACGTCGGTAAGCTCACTTTTAGCAAAAATCCCTAAACGGGCTTTGGCGATGGCTGTATCACTCAGGTCCGTGGCAAAGATTTGAACAGGCACACTGGCAGCTCTGTCGCCCAGCACTTCCAGCATCATGATGGCCATTGAATAAGCCTCCTGGCCGGTTGAGCATCCTGCGACCCAGATCCGCACAGCCTCGGAAGTCGATTTGCCTTGGCTGATCAGTGGCAGGATATGCTTTTTGACGTGGTCCATAGTCTGAGGATCACGAAAAAAGTCGGTTACATTGATCAGCAGGTCATTAAACAGAACACCGGCCTCGGTTGGGTTCTTTTTTAAATGGGCAATGTATTCTGAAAGCGTTTCCAGTTTATAGAGCAGCATCCTGCGGATTATTCTTCGCCTTATGGTCGTTTTTTTATAATGCGTGAAGTCTACTCCTGTCGCAGATTTAACAAAGGCTAATATTTTTTTTAAATCTTCCTTATCATTATCGTCCTGAACAACCTCGCTGCTCTCTGAGGTCAGCTTGAAAATATCTGCATGGTTGCTAAGCCTTGAAAGCTCAGTCGCAATTTCCTGGGGCGGCAATACCATGTCCACCACACCCTCCATAATGGCCGACTGTGGCATACTCTGAAAAGCGGCCGTTTCATCCTGTGCGATGGTAATGCCGCCGGCAACCTTAATGGCTTTTAAACCAAGTGTACCATCACTGGCCATGCCGGAAAGCACAATGCCAATCGCACCGTCTTTCTGTCTTTTAGCCAGGGACAAGAAAAATTGATCAACAGGCAGGTTGGGTTCGGGTTTGGGTTTTCTGGGGGTCAATACCAGCACGCCGTCGATGACCTCCATGGCTTTGCCAGGAGGTATTATATAGAGATGATTTGGTTCTACCGGCATCAAATGCACGGCTTCATAAACCTGCATGGACGTCTTTACCGAAAGAATGGAATCGAGTTTGCTATCATAATCCGGAGACAGGTGCTGGATATATACATAAGCCAGGCCTGTGTCCGCCGGCAGATACGATAACAGCTCGCTCATAGCCTGCTGGCCACCAGCCGAACCGCCAATAGCGACGATTGGAACCGGTTTTTTGCCTGGATGCAAGTTCGTGTATTCTGTATTTTCAGGTTTGGACATTGGCCCGGGATCAGTCATAATAAGTAAGGAAAATTTGTCCGGGCCGTATTAAAAGCACTATGCAATACCATTAACTGGCCGGTTAGGGAAAGAAATGGTGTCCCACCAAACAGAGCACAAGTCGGTCAAATACGAAAAAGACCTGGTGGGCTCGGCGGTTTTAACCAGATAAGCGTTAGCGTGATGTCTGTAACTGGCTTGGATGTCCAGGTGGTGCGGTGAGGAGCTCAATACAATCACCGGCGCGATCGGAATGCCCTGGTCCATATAAGACGTTCTTAACCAGGCAAGCAAATCCAGGCCCTGTTTACGTGTGGGCAGGTATAGGTCAAGGATAATCAGGTCAATGGCCGCAGAAGCCTTTTTGTCAAGCGATTGAAAAAAAATGATAGCACTTTCTGCCGAGGTTTGATGGATAACATTGAGTCCTGGCGCGCCATTTTTCATAAAAAGCTCGATTAACGCTGCATGGTCCGAATTATCCTCAATGAGGACGATATTTTTACCGGTAATCTTCCTTAAACCGGCATGCCCACCGGGCCGATAGCTGTTAAGAAAGCAAAGGTTTATGGCATGAGCTATGCGAATGTAACCGTCAAGGGTATAAGGTTTGACAATGTATGCATTTGCTCCTAATTGATATGCCTGTTTCACCAGGTTAGGATTTTCACTGGTTGAAAATAGCACCACCGGAATGTGGCGTAAGTCAGCGCGGCTTTTTAATGCAGAAAGGGCCTCAATTCCATTCATAACGGGCATATTCATATCCATCAATACCAGCACAGGATCGGTCGGAAGCGCCTCTTCTAAAAGGATAAGCAACTCGTTACCATCCATTAAGTCAACGATTTCCACCTCTTCTCCCACGCTTTCGAGCGCTTGACGGGCCAGCATCCGGTCATCTTCGTCGTCATCCACCAGGTAAATCTTCTTCATCGTTGTCTTAAATCGGGGTGTAATCGTCCTGATGCCAATTGGTCAGGTTTGCTTCACATATTCTGGAAAAGAATGACAGTCTAAGCAGCAACAAGATCTGCCGCGTGTGCCGACTTGCGCTGCTTTTTTTTGATCCGCTTTTTGAGCGTGTATATGGAATGCTCTGTAATAGAGATTCCCATCTCGTCTTTGATTTGTGCCACAACGATTGTGGCAGGCAGCTGAAAGAGTTTGTCGCCATAGTAGGCGAGTAAAACGTCATAACGACCTTTGAGGCCGAGTTCGAATGCCTGAGTTACGTATTTTTTTTCCAAAGCGCTGTTATTTACCCATTGAAGCCCCAAGATAGGTCCAATATACTTAGGTTAGCACAATTTTTTTTCCGCTCAGGATATGGTGAGATCATTGACCTGGCCTTGGGAGTAGATAAATTCCAGCAGCGCTTTAGACCGCACTCTGAGAATGTCGGCCTTTTCCTCAAAACTCCGCGCTTCGGTTTTGTTCCCGCTGATCTCACAGCGTGTAACAGCCTGTTCTAAAAACAATATACCTTCTTCCATACTACGCATGGCCTGCCATAATTTTGTTTCGACCGATTCGGTAATTCCCGCCCAAAGGGCGCTTGACGAGAATCCGTGGCCGGTATGGCATCGGAAGCGGACATTTGGCCCTTCCTCAAACCTGGTCAAGGCTCCGCCGCATTCAGGACAGGTCAATTCTGTTTTTTCGCCCATGTGATTGATGCCCTTCGACAAGGCGTTTTTTTGTGCTGCAATTTCAATTTCTGCCTTCATTCTCGTTTTCAGGAGCTGGTCTTGGCGCTGACCAGGTCCTGCTGGCTCGACCGTCAGCTGGTTCACCAATGGTCCGATGTCTTTTAGGGGAAGGATGTAATCGGCATCTACATATTCCAGCGCATTTCGGGGCATATCCGGGTAGGAAGAGTCTTCGGGGCTTTGGACAATTGTCACACCACCAAATTGCTGAACCGACCAAAGGCCCGAACTGCCGTCACTGAGATATCCGGTCAGCACAGCAGCTATTACCCGGCTCCCATACCAGTATGCAGCCGAGCGCATCAAGGCATCGACTGATGGCCTGAAATTATTCTCCTTCGGGCCTCTTTTAATCAAGATATGGCCGTCTTCAATGATCATGTGATGGTCGGGCGGGGCTACATAAATTGTGCCTTTTCTGATTTTTTCACCATCCTGAGGGTGCACGGCGGGTAGGGGCCCGTGGCTGGAAAGTATTTGCGGAAGGTAACTGGTCTTATCAGCAGTAAGATGCTGCACAATAAAAACGCTCGCAGCCAGGTCTTTGTCAAAAGACTTCACCAATTCCTTCAGCGCAGGTACACCACCCGCTGATGATCCAATAACAACAATGTCGCGACTTTGCATACGCATTACTCTAAAGATATTTTAATAGATTCAGTGATAACAGGTTTACTGTTTATTGAAGCCCAAGCTATAATAATATCGTTCCCGGCTTGGTATGAGTCACGAAATTGACGTAGCTAGCCAATCCAAAATCTGCAAATTGACTGAAATGTATTTTTAAGAACGGCAAAATTCAGGGGCTTGACGACCACGGCATTCGCACCGGCCTGGTAACACTGACGAATTTGAAGCGGGGAAATATCACTGGTCATGATTACAATCGGAATTTTGTTGATCTGGGGACATTCCGCCAATGGTGGCTGCCGCAATAACCTGAGCACTTCAATGCCATTCATTTCCGGCATATTAAAATCCAGAACAAGCAAGTCAGGAAACCCCTTATGTTGCCCTGAGCGGCTCAACTGTTGCATGTGTTTATGAAGCGACCGGCCACTTTCAAAAAATTTCACCAGATAAGGCTTATCCAGTCCTTTTATCAATTTGTATAGCAGAAATTGATGATCCGGATTGTCATCAACGATATATAATTCCATGACCTAAACTAAGTTGGGCTGCCTGACTGTTGATAGTTGGCTTATTTTTTCAGTCAAAAATTGTACCTGATTGTCGGCCACGCTTGCAAGAATGAATATTAGTAAACCATCGAACTTCATCCAGGGCAACTTTTTACAATCCCCAAGAATGTCCTGCACAAAACTAGCCCCAAAGGTGAACGCTCCCTGAATTTGATATTTGAGTTGGAAGGGATGGATACGGTTAGGAACTGAGTATATGTCGGCGTAAAATTTGGCGGGGAATGTCGTATTAATTAGAATGAATAAACGTACAATGCTCCAAGTTTGAGCATATTCGAATATTCGTAACCGTTCTTTCGTTTGCATTTGAGCATATAGTTTGTAATATTTATTTGATAGATGCGTGCTCGCCCAAAAATGCCTTGAAATGAGAGTCTTAATCGTTTGCGCGCTGTTGATGATGTCGATGATAATGCCTGCATCCGGTCAGGTCGAAATGATCCGAAAACTGCAACATTCACTTCCGCAGATCAGGGACAGTGTTCGCTACGTGGATGCTGTTAATAAAATATCATTGCTTTTTTACGAACAAAATGCCGACAGCACGTTTTACTATGCGCTGCGCGCGCGGGAAATCGCGACGCGGCTGGAATATGCGAAAGGGATTGCGGATGCGACCAATAATCTGGGGATTGTATTTGATATAAAAGGCAATTTGCAACTGGCGCTTCGCTATTATAATGATGCTTACAACCAATACGTTGCGATCGGCGATTCGTCCAACATTGTTCAGACCCTCATGAACATTGCCATGGTCTACACCATTACAGGCAAAACCCAGAAGTCCATCGCCAACTTTAAGCAAGCGCTGGACCTGGGAAACCGCATTGCGCATGATTCTATTACCGCGCTTGCGATCTACAATTATATGCTGATCTACCCCGGTGAATTCAAGGGCGAGATGAGGGACAAAAATATTCAGAGGGCGAGCGATATTGCCAAAAAATACAAGGACAGGCGCATGCAGCTTGCTATTGAACAATTGCAGGCTGCGGATTATCTAACTGGCAAAGAGCGCGATAAAGGCATTAGGCAGCTCAAACAAATATTGGCAAAGAGCCTGAATATGGAGCTGTACTTTTTTAGTATGGACTTGCTGATCAATTTGGGTGACCAGCATCTTGCCACCCTTCCCGACACTGCAATCATTTACTATGAACGCGCATTGCAGATCTCAGAACAAAAGGGTTATCGGTTATATGCGAGGGACATAGCCAGAAAAATGTATGATTTTTACACCGGGCGAAACGACAAAGCACATGCTTATCAATATGCGCAAAAGCTGATCGGGCTTTTTGAGGAACAGATCGACGTTGACAAAATTTCAGGCATAGATTATATAGAGTATGCCGTGAAAGATCAGGAATTAAAGTCGGAGCAGGTAAAAGTGGCTTATAATAAACGGTTTTTGTGGCTCGCGGTGGCGATATGTGTGCTTACGATCCTGAGCATTGCATTTTTACTCCGAACCTGGCTCTTGACAAAGCGTACAAATGAGGTGTTGCGCATACAGTTCCGGCAGCTCGAAACGACTATGGAAGCGCTGGAATCGACCAATGAAAATTATGCGCGCGTGATCAAAATCGTTGCACACGACCTCAGAAATCCGATCGGTGCCATCAATGCAATGAGTGCGATGCTTATTGATGATGAAACAGACCCTCAGGATGCGAAGGAATTTATTCATATGATCAATGAGTCAAGCAGAAATTGTATGACTATGATCGGAGATTTGCTGGTGACCGATTTTGATGTGAAAGAGTCGGAGCTTAACAAGGGGCAGATCGATCTTCCTGTTTTTCTTCAACAAGTCATCAAATTGCTGATTTTCAAGGCAAAAGAGAAAAATCAGGAACTGGTTTTGTCCAATTCTGTCAATGCGACCATTCTGGTTGATGGCGATAAGCTGTCCCGCGTACTTAGTAACCTGGTAATCAATGCCGTGAAATTTAGTCCTGAGGGCGGTTTGATCGAGATCAGCACTTCGGAAACAGCCGGTGGGATCCTGATAGCGGTCAAGGATAATGGTCTGGGGATTCCAAAAGAATTTGAAAACAAAATCTTTGATCCGTTTACTTCTTCAAAACGTGCCGGAACCGCTGGCGAACAGCCATTTGGTCTTGGATTATACATTAGTAAGCAGATCGTTGAAGCGCATCACGGCCGCATATGGTTCGAGAGCGAGGCCGGGATTACCACCACATTCTACATCCTGCTCCCCAGCAGCGTCATTGTGAGCTCCAGTATAGAAGCCTAGCGGTCAGGCTCCTGCCATTAGTGGGTCTGTCGTGCTCTCTTTTCCGGTTTCAACATGGCCAGCGAATCTTTTCCCTGCATCTTCCGAGCCGATCTTAACATTGAAATCGTACCAGCTGTTGCTTTTGGCGAGCGAAATTGTTGTGCGCTGCCATCCGGAAGCGGGCACTTTTATTTCGATGGGTTTCTGACCGTAGCCGACATCTGTAATGTTTACGGTTTGTGCTGAGCTTTCATGATTTTGAACTTCAACGAGCACGTCGCCCGTTGGTTTTCCTTTTTTGTCCAAAACATAACTGCAGCCGATCTGAACATTCGCCTCCTTTGCATTACCCGCAAATTCCCTGAAAAATCCGTTAGGCCCGTAAACGCGCAAATGGTAACGACCTCCTTCGAAATCCCGCAGGTTCCAGCTGTCTGTAATTTTGTCGCCCGCTCGAACAGCGTAATTCCAGACTTTCATAGGCTCGTTTTGATAAGCATTTATGGCGTAAACGATAAATGGCGAACCTGCCGATTGTTTGCCAAATACTTTATTACCAGCTTCAAATGTTATCTCGAATGTTTGCTTATCCGCTCCTAATCTGCCGCCGACATGCAGCTCGTACGGGATCGCACACGATTTTCTTGTGCCGGGTTCCTGCCTGGGCAAGCTTGCAGACGCATAGGGGTTTTTGTTGATCGCATTGATTTCAGCATCATTAAGTGCTTTAAAATTGGCCGGGGCAGCTTTGAATTGTGCTTTATGGATTGTTGTCACAATTTCGTCCCGGTCAACCGGCGTAGGTTTTTTGTAAGTTGCAGGATCATAAGGCTGGAAAACCGTGCTGATGTTACCGCACACCGTTCTTCTCCATTCCGAAATGTTGGTTTCCTTCACCTCTTTTTTTGCTTTGTGACTCGCAAATTCCTCTAAAAATTGCAAAATTGATGTGTGATCAAAAACCTGCGAATTTACTTTTCCTCCTCTCGACCACGGCGACGCTATCACGAGCGGCACCCGAAAGCCCAGTCCAATGGCCCCCTCACGCGCATTGGCCTTTGGAACCTGCGTCATATCCTGCTCCAGAGTCACATATTCAGCTTCCAGATCAATGCCTTGCGATACTTTTCCAGTGTTGGGTTTAAGCGGGTTAGGGATTGAAAATGGGGGGATGTGATCATAGTAACCGTCGTTTTCATCATAACAAAGTATGAAAATCGTTTTCTTCCAGACCTCCGGGTTTTTGGTAAGAATATCCAATGCCTCGGATACAAACCAAGCGCCATACCAAGGTGCCGACGGGTGATCGGAGAAGTTTTGCGGAGCAGTTAAATAGGAAACTGTTGGCAGCTTGCCTTCATTTACATCTTTCCTGAACTGGTAAAATATGTCACTTTTGGGAACGTCAACAGTTCTTTTTTCTGTCCCGTCATTATAGCTGATCGTGCTCAGTTTCATATAATCAGGATCATTCTGATTTGTGACAAATGCACGTCGATGGATTCCCTGTTCGACTACTGAAAGCTTTTTGAAATTTTCTTCGGTATAATAAGCGATTTCTGTCTCATATTTTTCAAGCATGGCCCGCTTTCCCTCGTTGGATTTGGCAAGCTTATCCTTTTCTTCCGCTGTTGAAGCCGTTAATGTCGGATCCGATTCGGCAAGTTGCTTCCTTATTTTCTCACTTTCAAGTTTGATAAACCGGACATATTCCTTCGAAAACTTCACATTATACTGCGCGTGGCGTTCGAGCGGATTACAGCCAAAGTTGCCCAGCCAGGAGCCTTGTTTTGGATTAAACTGCATAACCGCGCTGATCTCGTTTTGATAAAAAGCCCATGGAACGCCCGCCTCTTCCAATCTCTCAGGGAATGTTTTCCATTTAACAGGCTTATTATATGAGAAATAACTATTGCGAACGACCGCCAGCGAGTCAATGCTCGGCTTTTCTCTGATCGTTCCCGACCATAAGTAATAGCGGTTCGGGTGCGTGGGGGTCATGGAAGAGCAAAAGTTCTGATCACAAACCGTAAATGCGTCGGCCAGGGCGTAATAAAATGGAATGTCCTCCCGGTCATAATGGCCCAAAGTCAGCGGCATTTCCGAGTATTCCTTGCGGGTCGACTTCTTGGAGGTCAGCCATTTGTCGTATTTTCCACCATTGTAAGCATCCACTTGTGACTCGCGCGAATGCGGCAAATCGTGCATCCAGGTCGCCTTGGTGCCTTTTATGTCCAGCCGGAAAGGAGCATAAGTGTTTCCTATGGAATCTGTTTGCAGCCAGACTTTATTTTTATTGGGTAAATCAATCGCGCGGGGGTCGTTGAAACCTCTTACGCCTTGCAATTTTCCATAGCAATGGTCGAAAGAGCGGTTTTCCTGCATTAAAATAACAACATGTTCCGCATCCAGATAGGTGGAATTCGGCTCCGGATTAATGGCCATCGCCTTTAAAACTGATTCAGGAAAAAGTCCGGCCACGCCAGCCCCGCCTGATAGCATTGCAGCTTTTTTCAGAAATTCCCTTCTTGAATCCATCTGATATCCGAATTATCGTTGAAATTTTATCCATGCTAATAACTCAAATAAAAGGGCGTTTCAAGAAAAATTACTGTTACCAATTTGTGATGAAGTAAGTTGGTTTAATTAACTTAATTGACAACTATCTGATATTCAATAGTTTTATTACTTCGAGCTTCTTCCTGCGGGAAATTTCCACCTCTGTGCCGTCGCTCACCACAATGTATCCATGGTCGTGGCTTAATTGAGAAATGTGTTTAGGATTTACCAGATGCGATTTATGCGTGCGGATGAAACCAAAATCTTCCAGCATTTCATCAAAGTATTTCAATGTTTTGCTGGTAACGATCGGTTTTTTGTGGGTGGTGTGGATAAATGTATAATTACCGTCTCCCTGCATACGTATGATCTGTTCCAATGTCAGAAACAGCACACCGTCCTTGGAAGGGACCGCAAGCCGGAAGTCTTTGATTTCACTTTTTCCAATGTTGTGGACAAGATTGTCATACAGGATCAGGTTGCTTTTGGCATCCACTTTCTGAATTTTCAGATAACGGTCCATTGCATAACGCAGCTCATCGGGATCCACCGGTTTCAGCAGATAATCCAGCGCACTGAAACGGATCGCCTGAACGGCATATTGATTATAAGCTGTCGTAAATATTACTTCAAATGATGGGTTTATCAGCGCGCGCAAAAAATCGAAACCATTTCGCTTGGGCATTTCCACATCCAGAAAAACGATTCCCGGGTTGTAATTCCGTAAAATTTCAAGTGCCTGGTCCACCGATTCCGCCTGTCGGACTTCCGTAATTTCCTCAACGTAACTTTCAATGTAATATTTAAGCACGGTCCGTGCTTTGGGCTCGTCGTCAATAATCAGGGCTTTTATCATTGTCTTGCTTATACATTGTTGAGATACGTTGATAATTCAATTTCAATAAGAGTCCCGCCGGCAGTGCCATTGTCGTCGTAAAGATCAGTTATGGTGAGCTTAGCGTGGTTTCCTTGTTTGTTAAGCAGGTCGATCCGGTCTTTTGTTATTCTCAATCCTTGTGATTCGTGTTGTTTATATTTGACGCTTTCGGCCTTTAATTCAAATGATTTTTTTCTTCCAATGCCATTATCCTGGATCCGGCAGATGAAAACATCCTCATTAACCAGTCTGAATTCAATAAGCAGCTTGCGTTCGCCGTCCTTGTGCAGCAGGCCGTGCCAAAGCGCATTCTCCACATAAGGTTGCAAAAGCATGGAAGGCAACGCAACATCGTCATCTTCGAGTGCGGGGTCCATAATGATTTTGTAGGAAAAGCTTTCCTCGAAACGCATCATTTCAAGTTCCAGGTAAAGTTCAAGGACCTGGCGTTCCTGGGACACTGAAATCAGGTCCTTCCCGGAATTTTGCAAAACCATTCTGAACAGCTTGGAAAACTTATTCAGATAAGTGCTCGCCTGAGTGTATTTTCCGGTAACAATGCATTCCTGAATACTGTTAAGGCAATTAAAGATAAAATGCGGGTTCATTTGTGCCCTTAGTGCCATAAGCTGACTTTCTGCAAGCATTTTGCTGATTTTCAGCAGCATAAGCTCCTTTTGCTCGCTTTGTGCTTTCTGCTGTTTGCGTTGCCTGTAAGCGTGATAGGCGAAATAAAGCATGATGCCCGTCAGGATCAGGCATAGCAACCTGAACCACCACGTTTGCCACCAGTTCGGCTTCACGATCACTTGCAATTTCTGGATTTTCGTCATCCACCTGCCAAACTCATCCGTGCTACGCACTTTGAAAAGGTATTTTCCTGGCAGCAGATTGGTGTAGCTGGCCGTGATTGCCCTGCCCGCATTCACCCAGTTCTCATCTACGCTTTCCAGTTGGTAACTGTATTGTAATGCAGGAATGTCGCGGTGGCTTAATGATGCATATTGGAAGGTGATAAAATCTTCATTTGGAGCGAGTTCCAGAACGCCTTCTTTCTCAAATCCCAGCTTTTCCTGGCCAAAAACCTTTATCGAAGTAATAAATGGCGGCTGCTTAACGGGCATTCCCGCAAAGCTGAATGGGTCGATCAGCAATATATGGTCCAGCATAACAGCATAAATCTTACCATTCGCGAACGTTAGGTTATTGTAATAGTCCTGTAATGTTTTGCCGAGGTCGATTTCCACTTTTGTCACTGCACGCGTATCCGGATTAAAAAACATAAGCCCTTCTCTGCTCGCTCCCCAGACTGCGCCCCGCGAATCGATAGCAATGCTGGATAAATAATCATAAAACAAGCCGGTCCGGCTGTCGATGCTATCCAGCGGCATTCCGTTGCGATTTATTTTCACCAACCCTTTACCACTCACAGCAGCCCATATATCGCCTTTTTTATCCTCCGCCAGCTTCAAAACCTGCACATTAGCGAACTCTTTACCGGGTAGGATGGAGAAATGCTCTTTTTGATAATCAAAGCGCAATAAGCCGCTTCCGGGCAATGAAAACAGAATGTCCTTATTACTTAATTGTATGGAACTAGGGCAATTCTTAAACGCAAATAACCCAAAACGGCTTTCAGTCCCGTCATAGCGCGTCGTTTTCTTAGTTACCGGATCGTGGCGGTAAATGGCATCTTCCAGGATCTGGAACCAGACATTGCCCTTATGGTCAGTAAAAACAAAGTTCGCGTAACGGTTGGGCGTATCTTTTTTAATGTCTTCAAATCTGACCAGCTTGTCACTTCCGTTTCGCAGCACATGAATGCCATCATTTCCCACAAACCACCAGGAATCTTTAGCCTTCGTGCACATGACGAAACGGTTCCTGCGCAAGTCGTCGTCCGTCACAATGTAGCGTTGGTAAGTGCGGTTATCCGTATGATAGGCAACAATTCCATCCTCTTTACACGCCATCACCAAGTTCTTGTCCACGGTAATGGAATTCGCATGGGCAAAGCCGGTTTCGAGGAAAAATTTGAAATTGGGCAGCTGATATATTGCCTGTAAGGGATATTGCGACTGGCTTTTGCTGACCCCGTTGATCGTTCCCAGCCACACATTTCCTTCCTTGTCCGTAATAGCATCCCTGAAATGTCCGTAACCAATACAGTAGGACAGATTCTGGTCGTACTCAATTTTCTTGATCTTCTGTCCGCGTTCCTTTATAAAGGCCGCAAACAGCCAGGTCGAGATCCATAGCCTGTCTTTGTGATCAATAAACAACAGATTAATTCCGTCGCTGATCTTCTTGCCGTCGAGTTCGTAAAAGCGCTGCACCGAACCCGTTTTGAAATTCCAGTAATTAAGTGTGAGGTTATCATCGCATCCATACCAAACATCGCCTTTGCTGTCAACAGCGAGCGCATTCACGTAATTCTGATCAAAAATGGGCGAATGGAGCACATTGTTGTCCTTATGGTAAATTGCGTTTTTCCTGATATCAATAAAATAGGGCTTGCTTCCAACAATCCAGAAGCCATTTCTTGTCGTGTCCCAGACCATGCCCGACAGGAAATAGTCGGATTGGCTGAATATATTGGCCGCCGCAGGAACAACCGCCGCGAGAGGTCGCAATTTTCCTTTTTCATAAATGTAAATCCGGTTGGAAGTGCCAATCCAAAGCCTTCCTGCATTGTCCGGTTTAATGGTGACGACCGTTTCTTTTTCCAAAGCAGAAAACCGCTTGTCTGTCGAGAAAGAACCTGAGCTTGCATTAAACAGCATCACGCCATTCAATAATCCCAGAATCAGTGTGTCCCCTTTGCCGAATTGCTGAATTGCATTAATAAGGAGGTTTTTCTGTTTTGTTCCATTCTTATACTGCTTCACAACAGCCCCGTCGTAGCGATTGAGCCCGTTATTAGTGCCGATCCACAAGAAGCCTGTTTCGTCTTTGTAAAGGCATCGCACTTGTTTCGCGCTCAGGCCATCCTGCCACTTGATATTTTGAAAGATTGTCTGCCCAAAGAGCATTGTGGGGATCAACCAGAAAGCAATGAAAAAAGCAAATTTCTGACGCATGCTTAAATGGATTATTTCCTTAAAAGAGGATCGAAATAATGTGAGGTGGTTGATTAACGATGGTTGGCATCTTTAACGTTTGCCGTTAAATAGCCCAGATCTACCGTTCCCTCTTTGGTTTTGACATTTCAAACGGGGAAACCCAACTTTAATACTGCAAGAAAGGCAATTAGCCGTGAAAAATAATGGAACCATCCTAACCAACGTTCGTCATGATCAACATTAGTGCCCTGGCCTCCCGCTTAACCAACAATGCCAGTTTTAGAAATGTACTTTCGAGTGAACCGGGATATCATGTCAGAAAAAACAAGGTGTACTATTGCGGGAGCCTGGTAAGTCCCACATTTGAACTGGTTGCAGGTGCTGATGTCAAATCATTTCAAACGTTACAAAACAATTTTTCCAAACTGCCGTCGATCAGGCAATATGCGATCGATGAAAGGTTCGTTTATTACAAAGGCAAGCCTATTTCGGGTGCCGATCCATCCTCGTTTGTTGTGCTGGGCTATTCCTGGGGCAAAGATTGCAATCACATCTACACAGCTTATAAAATCGTTTCAAACGATCCCGATCATTTTGTTAAAATAGATAGGCATTTGTCAAAAGACAGCAAATGTATCTACTATGCTGATCGGGTTATTTCTTATGATGCTCCTCATTTCCAATTGCTTGCAAAGGTTGACGGCTTTACTTATTTCAAAGACAAGCAAAGTATCTTTGTAAACGGCGTCCGGTTCAATGAGCCGGACGTTCGCTCTTTCGAGCCGCTGCGGCACGGTTACTCCAAAGATGCCGGTCATGTTTACTTATTAGGACCGGCTTCTTTCAAAATCGTGGAAGGCGCCGACCCGGAAAGCTTTCTGGTGATCAATCAATATTACAGCCTCGATCAGAATCATGTTTACTGGCGCGGAGCCCGCTTTATCGACTGTGAGCCATCCATATATGAAGCATTGAACTTTTAGGCTTTATGCCAATCCCGGCAAAAAACATAACTATACACATAGGGCGCAGCAATGCGCCTTTTCTTTTGTAAAATATGTGCAAAGTTTCCAATCTTTTGAAGTAATATTTTGCCATTACTGACTTGTATATGAATACAATTCAGATCTAAACTCTTAACAAATGTTGGTTTGCACGCATGCAAAGAACGCCGGACGCGTTGCCGGATTTCTGTGCTCTCTGCTCTTTCTATTTGCTCCTTATTTTTCAAATGCACAGGAAATTGAGCTCCTGCTGAAAGGCGGGCACGTCATTGATCCCAAAAACAATATCGACGCGGTGATGGACGTGGCAGTCGCCGGTGGAAAGATCGTCCGGGTAGCCAGTAACATTGCTGCTTCCGAGGCAAAAAAGACGGTCGATGTGAAAGGCTTTTACGTTACGCCCGGGCTTATTGATATGCACGCGCACGTTTTTGCGGGCACAGTTCCCGACGCTTACATTGCCAACGCATCCACCAGCCTTCCACCCGACGGCTTCACTTTCCGCGCAGGCATTACAACTGTTGTAGACGCCGGATCTTCGGGCTGGCGCAACTTCCGGACTTTCAAAGCGCAAACGATCGACAAGGCGCAAACGCGTGTTTTGGCATTGCTTAACATTGTAGGCACAGGCATGGCGAGCCGTTACGAAGAACAGGATCTTTCTGATATGAACCCGGTGATGGTTGCCAATATGATCCAAAGACTTTTTCCAAAGATCATTGTGGGTGTAAAGGCGGCACACTTCTGGGGCGACTATGCGCAGGTAAAGGCCGCGGTCGAGGCTGGAAAGCTGGCAAATGTGCCTGTTATGGTCGATTTTGGGGAACATCAGCCGCCTTTGTCCATTGAAAAATTATTTAAAGAATATCTTCGTCCGGGCGACATTTTCACGCACACATATTCGCACGGACCTGCCAACAGGGAAACGGTTGTGGATGAAAATGGAAAAGTGAAGCCGTTTGTCTTCGAAGCACAGAAGAACGGGTTAATTTTTGACGTGGGGCACGGCGGCGGCGCATTCGCTTGGCGGCAGGCGATCCCGGCCATGCAGCAAGGATTTAAGCCCAATGTGATCAGCACCGACTTGCATACGGACAGCATGAACGGCGGCATGAAAGGGCTGGACAATGTGATCTCCAAATTTCTCAACATGGGCATGACGCTTCCGGATGCCATTCTGCGTGCAACGTGGAACCCCGCACAAGTGATCAAGCGCCCAGATCTGGGCACGTTATCGGTGGGTTCCGAGGCTGATATCGCCGTTTTTAATTTGAGAAAAGGGGACTTTGGATTTTTAGACACGCGAAAACTGAAACTGAAAGGCGACAAAAAACTGGAAGCCGAGCTCACTATCCGCGCAGGAAAAATTGTGTGGGATTTGAATGGGATCAGCGCCGGGGCCTGGGAATCAGAAGTAACCGCTAAATAATGAATGGTGATGCATTTTACAAAATTCAGCAGCCTGATTGACTGTTGCAGATTCCATTTTTGCCTGCTGATCCTGCTTGTTATTGGCGGCAATGTTTTTGGCCAAAAATATGATCTGCTTATTAAAGGCGGCCATGTCATTGACCCGGCAAATGGTATTGATAAAGTGATGGATGTTGCTGTTAGTAAGGGAATTATTGCAAAAATTGCTGCTATAATCGAGGGGCCTGCAGATAAAATAATCCAGGCTAAGGGTTTGTATGTGACACCAGGCTTCATTGATATGCACACGCATGTTTTTGTGGGCCCTAATGCAGGACTTTTTGCTAATGGGGTAAACAGTGTTTCTCCCGATGATTTTACGTTTCGTTCAGGTGTTACCACCGTTGTGGACGCAGGAACTTCCGGATGGCGAAGTTTTGCTTTGTTCAAAAAACAGGTGATAGATCAATCTAAAACCAGGATTCTTGCTTTTATCAACATTGCGGGAGACGGCATGACCGGAGGCGAACATGAGCAAAACATCGCAGATATGGTCCCGGATTCCGCTTTGAAAGCCATTAACCAATATTCCGAAACGATTGTCGGTGTGAAGATCGGACATTATAACGGAGCTGATTGGGCACCTTTTGACAATGCGATAAAATTGGCAAGGCAAATAGAAAAGCCACTTTTTGTGGAGTGCCATTTGCCCCAGTATTCTCTGCAGGATCAACTGGAAAGGCTCAGATCGGGCGATATGATCACACATACGTATGAAAACATCAAGGAACGGATGCCGATCATTGGCGAGGATGGGAAAGTGCGCCCGTTCGTCCTCGAAGCAAAAAAACGAGGTGTCTTATTTGATCTAGGGCACGGCGGTGCGGGTTTCTGGTTCGATCAGGCAGCTCCGGCGATTAAGCAGGGCTTCGCTCCCAATTCGTTCGGAACCGATTTGCACCGGTTCAGCATGAATTCAGCCATGAAAGATATGACAAATGTAATGTCAAAATTCATGGCGCTGGGTTTGTCGCTGACTGATGTGGTAAAAATCGCTACCTGGAATGCTGCTATGGCTATCAAGCATGAGGAATTAGGAAATATTGATACGGGTAATGTGGCTGATATAGCCATTTTTAAAATCAGTGAAGGCGTATTCGGCTTTACGGATTCTGGCGGAAAAACCATATCAGGATCCAGAAAGCTGGAAATGGAAATGACGGTCAGGGACGGGAAAGTTGTATGGGATTTAAATGGTCTGAGTGGTAAAAAATAGATTTTTAATAATGGAGGGATCCTTTTTTCAAACACAAAAATGGAGGTTTGCGCAGCGTTATTTTTGCTTCGGCCTCATAGTTATGCTTTTTTCAGGCGCCCAAAAGCAAGATCCGCTTCCAAAAGGAGATCCGGATAATGGCGGACTGACAACGCCAGAAGGTTTTGAAACCCTCGTCGTAGCCGATAGCACCGGCTTGGCCCGGCATATTGTGGTGAATGAAAATGGAGATATTTACGTAAAGTTGCGCTATTTCGGAAAAGGCCAGCAGGGTGGGACCGTGGCCATCAGGGACACAAATCGCGACGGGAAAGCGGATATTATCAAGAATTTCGGCAGTTATCCCGACCAAAGCAGCCTGGCCAACGGCATAACAATCCGCAACGGATATCTGTATTTCAGTTCTTCACTATTCGTTTACCGCAGCAAATTAATCCCCGGCCAGCTTTTGCCTGATAGCACAGTTGAGGTTATTTTAAAAGATGATCATGAGCACGGCACGCATTGGCACATCACCAAACCGATGGCCTTTGATGACAAAGGCAACATGTACGTGCCATTTGGAGCACCTTCGGACGCTTGCCAGGATATGGTCAACTCTCCGGGCGGCAAGCCTGGAAGGATTGGCTTAACTCCGTGCCCGGATCTTGAAAAACACGGTGGGATATGGAAATTCAGCGCAGATAAGCCCAATCAAACGCAAGCAGACGGCAGCCTGTTTGCGACTGGTTTGCGAAGCATTGTTGGTATGCGCTGGAATAACGCAGACCAGAACCTGTATGCAGTGGTGCATGGCCGTGATAATCTACGACGGCTTTTCCCGGACATTTATTCCTCATGGCAAAGTGCAGTTCTGCCGGCCGAGGAATTCGTGAAAGTCACTCAAGGAACCAATCTGGGCTGGCCATATTATTATTTTGACCAGATGAAGGGCAAGAAAATACTGAACCCGGAATACGGCGGCGACGGTAACAAAGAAGCGGAAGGAGCCAAATACCAAAATCCAATCATCGGGTTTCCCGGACATTGGGCGCCCAACGACTTGCTGTTTTACACCGGAAACCAGTTTCCCGAACGCTATAAAAATGGCGCATTCATTGCCTTTCACGGGTCTACGAACCGGGCGCCTTATCCACAGGCGGGCTTTTTCGTTTGTTTTGTTCCTTGGGTTAATGGTAAATTTTCGGAAAAGTGGGAAGTTTTTGCAGATGGTTTCGCAGGCATGGACCCGATCATCAATGTGAGCGATGCCAAAGCACGGCCTATGGGGCTGGCGCAGGGACCGGACGGTTCCCTTTACATTACAGATTCCAAGAAGGGGAAAATCTGGCGGGTTATGTTCAAAGGCAACAAACAATCATTCGGAGCCCCGCAGCTGGCTGCCATGGAAAAGCATAAGCTGCTGGGAAACATCAGAACGCCGGACCGGGTGAAGGATAATTTGGATAAGGAAACAAAACTCGCCGGAGAGAAAATTTACAGCACCTACTGCACGCCTTGTCACCAATCCAACGGACTCGGAGATGGCAGCCGTTTTCCGCCGCTGGTAAATTCTGAATGGGTTACAGAGGATAAAAGAAAGCTAATTCGCGCAGTGGCAAATGGTCTGGAAGGGCCCATTGAAGTGCTCGGCAAACCATACAATGATCTCATGCCCAAGCACGACTTTATTTCACCCGATGAAATGGCCCAGCTGCTGACTTACGTAAGACAGCAATTTGGCAATATGCCCGACCGGGTTTCGGTAGAAGAGGTCAACAGGGTTTTGAAAAAGTGATTTGAAATATTTAAAAAAAGCGCCGGACGATCATCGTCCGGCGCCTGGCATGTATAGTGTAAAATCTTCTAACGGATCAACACTTTTTTGGTTTGCCGTGTATTGTTACCAAGATTAAGCAGATATAGCCCGCTGGAAATGTTGTCCTGGGGTTTTAGAATAAATGTATTTCCTGTTTTTGAAAGCGAAAATGCAATGTTCCTGCCCTGAATGTCATGAAGCGTAATTTTATCTGGATTTTCATTTTTCAGGACAAACCGCACTTCGCGATTCACGACCGGATTGCCCAGAAGCTCGAAAGCAACGCTATTGGCATTATTCGCAATCACAACAATGGCAGAACGTTCCGTACTTCCGTCTAAATCGACCATTTTGAGCCGGTAATAGTTGTTTCCAGGCAAAGGTGCCTCATCCCGAAAGCCATAATGCTGTGTAACATTAGTGGTTCCTTTGGACTGGATGCGGCCCAGGTTAAGGAATTCGGCCGCGTCGCCGCTGCGTTCCACTTCAAAGTAGCTGCTGCCCGATTCTTCGGTCGTGATCCAGGAAAGCGCCACAGCATTTTCCAGCAAATCACCCCGGAATTTTGTGAGTGTGACAGGCATGTTTACCGAGCAATAATTAATGATTTCCACGATAATAGGGTCAGACAAATCGGGCGAGGTAAGCACAACCCAGATGGATCGTTTACTTTCCATAATATCATATGGGTAGGCCACATTCATTTTGGTAATCGGAAGTGTTGACGACAATGTGACTGTGCTTTCGGAGATAAATTCGTCGTCAGGACCGAACGTGGTTTGGCCGCTGGTTAAAACACCGTCATCCAGATACAGTTTATAGGTAACCTCAAAGGCGGTTGGATTGGCAGTAGTAATGCTGAGGTCGTAAGTTCTGGGCCCATCCGGCTCATTGCAGTTGATTTCGCCGGTGATCGCCGGATCTTTGATCGTGAGTGGGATGGAGGTCGCAACACAATGAACAGGAGGGTGTTTGTCGGCTTCGGCCTGTGTTGACCAAATATCGCTTTTTAATTCCGGAAGGTCCTCGCAGGCTCCGGGAACAACGAGTTGAACGTTGCTGATTGTGATTTTGGACAGTTTACCGCCAAGATCTTCCTCCATAATGGATAAACCCGCGAAAAGCGGAGTAACATTATCTTCGTCGGGGCCGTAATTGGGAAGCAGGAAAGCTGTGCCGTCCGTGTTGATGGCTATTGTTCCCAGCGCATCAACCAGATCGTCGCCGTCCGGCGCCTTCTTGTAATCAAGCCCCGGATAATCTTCTGCTGTCCACAAATGTACATAGGTATACTTGTTACCGTTGTTCCTATCAATTGTGAACGAGACGGTTACATTCACGGTGCAATTTGGGTCAGTGTCCGAAACACTGATTAATTCAACTTTGGGATCGGCGATTGTGCAGGGCTCCTGAGAGCGGAAACTAATGGACAGACCGACCACGATCATCCATAGGATTGGGTAGAAAGTTTTCACGATATGGAACGTTTTTTAAGTGTAAATGATGAATTAATATACCATCATTCATCTTAAAAAAATTAAATTCCGACCCTTTCGTGAAGTTGTTTTACAGAATTTTTAGGAAAAAAATGACTTTCTCGAACTATATATATAATGCAATTTAATCTTTTTATAATCTTGTAGAAATAGTGCTGAAGTGAATGGCGAAAGTAAATACAGCGCTCTGATTACAAGTATTTTGCAGTCGATTTAGGTTGTTAAGGTATGTAATTTTCAGTGAACTGCACAAAGTTGAATTGCTTATTTTTTTATTTAATTTCAAACAACCCGTCACTGAAAGTTAACATTGGAATAATTATATTTTATTAAACAGCCTTATCCTTGTTCTGTGCTATTTCTTTGGGGATGCTAAACAAGGTGCGCCAGTCTAAACCAAGGCATGTTGAATGCTTATCGGGTCACCAGCATATTCCATGTTGATTTTTTGTTGATCATTGAAATTGAAAACATGTCCGTCACGCCTTACCTCTTCGGTTTTGGAAAAATCCAGCTCCTGGATTAACCAGCCTTCCTGTTGCGGTGATTTCATTGCAACGATGCCTTCTTCCGGCAAGTCCTTATCAGGCGTTGAGTAGATAGCCGCATATCCGTAGTTAATATCCACGGCAGGAGACCATTCGGCATTGCCAACTGTTTGCGAAACAGTCACATATGCTTGATTTTCTAATGCGCGAGCCCTTGCTCCCACATGTACGCGGGTGGCGCCGCGAATGGTTTCTGTGCAGCTGGGGGCAAGAATGAGTGAGGCCCCTGCCTGACACAGCATTTGAGAACCTATCCCAAATTCAACATCATAGCAGATCTGAACGCCAAATTTGCCCCATGAAGCTTCAAAAACAGTCAGCACTTTTGGCGCACTTGCAATGCCCCAATGTTCATTTTCGAAGCGGGTCATGAAAAATTTGTCCTGATAACCCGCAATGCCTTTTGGCGAAAAAACAAAAACCCGGTTCAAATGCTTACTGTTTTCAACAACAGGCAAGCTGGGGGCTGCAATGATAACATTGTATTTACGGGCGAGCTCTGCAAAGACGCTGCAAAACGACTCTTTAAAAGCGTCCATTGCGGCCACTTGAAGCAGGATATCCCGCTGGATATCAGGAGATAAAATGCTGACCAGCTCCATCGAGCCGTATTCCGGAAAAAGCAAAAGATCGGCGCCTTTCGCTGCCGCATCGCCTACCCATTGTTCGATGTGTTTTTGCCAGGCTGCGAAATCGGTGTGCCGGGTAATCGGATATTGGGCGGAGGCAACAATGACGGACTTAGCCATTTAGTTTTCGAGTGTTTTGATCCAGAAAATCATTTGTTTGGGCGAAGAAGATGTTTCGCCGATATCAGGCCATTCCATGATGCTTTGCAATGCCGGTTCCTTAGCATAGCCACGTTTGAGCCAGAATGCATCATTAGGACGATAATCTGCTGGTTTTCCAGGATGATTATCACCTCTTTCAACCGAACAAAAACAGCTTAGTTTGAAATTGCCAAAACTCCTGGCATGTGCTTCGCGCTCATCGAAAAAGCGGTGCCCAACGCCAAGCCCGCGGTATTCCGGTAATAAAATGCTTTCGCCGAAATAAAAGATGGTGCTGATGTCAAAACCCGCGTCTTCAAATGGTTTGCGGACTTCTGCCGCTTCGTCTGAAAGCGGAATGCAGGTTGTTGCGCCCACCATTTTGCCATTATCAAAAACGGAGAATAAAAAAGCGCGCTCGGACTGGACGTAGATTTGCAGGTAGTCTTTTTCATAATCCAGAGAACCTTCGTATAAATAAGGATAATCATGAAAAACCGCGATCCGCAATGCGCCCAAGGCCTCTACAACGGCCGCGATTTCAACGCCCTGATAGGCTCCGAAGGTAAGTTGATCAGTCATTTTTTGGCTTGGAAACCAGGTCTATCCAGAGCGGCAAATTATAATAAGTGGTGACCCGGCAGATTTTCTCGTTTTTTAATTCCAAAAATGCAGCAGCAGGAAGCTTGTAAGATTGCCCGTAAGCCTCCGGTAAGCCTTCTTCGCCTTTTTTATAAATTCCCCTTACAACAAATTCCACCGCAATTCGGGAGTCGTCCGGTGTTGTGAAAAAGACCATATCCGTCAAAGTTTCTTCGTAGGACTCATCCATTTTCCCCAGAAACTCAATGAATTTTTCAATGCCGATACGCACATCGCCCTGGTTGGGTTCGTGCCTTACTTCGGGGTGCAGGAGAGCCAGCATGCCCTCCCAATTTTTTTGGTTAAAGCTCGTATAATATGCTTGTACGATGTCCAGAGATGCCATATCGGAATGTTAATGTTTGTATTGATAATAAAATAGAGCCGGAACTAGTTCACGGGAACATATATAAAAGTGCCGGTTACAGTCCATGTTTTAACATAAGTGCGGCCATGATAAGTCATCTGGTTCCCTTCAAAATGTTCGGCAATAATGCAGTCGGGCAGAAAGGTTTTATTTTCCAGAATATGCGAAGGGTTACGCACTTTTACATGCTCAAAATGCCGGTCGGGGGCCCTCAGAACATATTGGTAGGCGTAATCCAGGCTGGATTCCAGAAAGTCGAAGCCGATATTTTTAGCACCAATCGAGTCCACGTAAAAGCGCATCTTCGCGGCCTGTTCAGCATAATCTCCCCAGACGATTTTTTCAGGTTTGGAAAATAAAATGCTAGGCTGTTTCAAGTTCATATTAGCCTTACCAATGTTGATATTCAGGTTAAATGCTGAGTTAATTTTTGGAAAAACCTCTTCAAAAAACCATTTGGTAGAAAGCAGCGGATGGCTTGTGCTCAAAACTGCGAAAGGCAGCGCAAAAAGCCAGAGTATCAAACTCAAAAGAACAGGGAATGCGCGGATTTTGAGTGAGCCGTAAACGATCCCAATGATGGGCGCAATGAGTAAGAAAAATGGAATATGCAGCCTCGAGCCGTATATCTGATACCCGATGAAAAAACAGAAGAGCAGGAAACTCGCAAATGACAAGGCCGCGAACCAGCAGGCGGTTTTGGATAACTTTGTAAAAAATAATAGGGGCAAAGAGAAGATAACCAGCCACATAGCAAGAAAGTTGTGGGCGAAATCTTCATTAAAGTTCAGCTTGTTCATCTTAAAGATCATTCCGGTCCCGGCCGGGTTTAGCGGAATGCCTATAAACTGATGAAACCGATCCAATGTACTCATCATAACCTGGTTATATCGATCTCCCGGTGACACAAATCCTAAATGAAGAAAAACGTGTTTGGTTGTGGAAGAAAGCAAGTTTGCCGGATTTGAAACGTCATTTTTGTTGCCATTACTCATTCTCCCGATCGGCGTTTCGTAAATCTGGTAAGTCCTGTACCAGAACGGCCCGTTAAGCAGCATCATCATCAAAACAGCCCCGCCAATCAGAAAGGCCAGCGGCTTCCATTGAAGCGGTTTTGAGATCATGAAGAAGAAAACATATGCAGCAAAAGGAAGGGTATAAAATACAAAAGTCCCCTTCGTCATCATCCCCAAAGCCGCTGCCAAAACGAGCAGGATGAGGGAAATTTTATTGGTTTGCCGAACATAGTCGAAAGCGTGAAATGCGCAGGCAACGATGAAAAATGCCACCACAATGTCATTCTGCGTCGTCATGGATTCGAGGACAACGATTGGCAGAGTAACACCAAAACAAAGCGCCACCCGCATGGCCGCGCGCTTTCCGGAAAGCATTTCAACCAGCAACGAAATGTACATTAACAGGCCAACCAGGCACCCCCATTGCAATAATTGAAACGCCCGTTCGCTGTTGGACAACAAAAATGAATGCAAGTGCACATACTCCGAAAACGGGCTGAACGAGATAGAACGTTCGATATGAGAAGCGTAATGATTGACATTTCCGTTCTGGATCCAGTAGCCGAGCCTGCTCAAATGATAGGCCATAGAATCCATATTATTAGGGGCCGCAACCACCGCAACGATAAACGTGAGTGTCAAAATCGAGCATAAAATCACATTGGTAAACGTGCCGGTGTCATGGAAAAATATCCGGCCGGAAGACGACCAAATCTTTAAAATATCGGGCATGGAAACATTCTCCCTTTTGCTCAGTCGCCGAAAAAGCAGCATAAGGGCAATATTCAGGATCGTCCAGGCTGTTTTTATAGAAGTTGCGTTAACAAAATTCGCAGGACTAAGCATTTCGGTAGACGCGGCGATGAAGAAAAATATGCCAATCGCGGCAGTCAATAATGAGCGGCGGAATGCTTGCGGGCTTCCGTTATAAAATGCCAGGAAGCAATTGGCTGTGCCCAGCCAGATTGCCAGCGGAATTAGAAATATCATGTGAAGGGTTAACAGCTTTGGCTAGTTTCGAAGGTCAAAACTAACTAATTCGATCAAAAAACGTTCGGATTTTGCCACCGATGGGCACATTGATTATTTGACGGCGCTTTTTAATCCCGAAACCAGGTCGGCAATGTTGAAGTATTTCGAGGCGTGCAAAGCCGATTCCATCTGCCAAATTGCAGCTTCATCCTGGCGATCGCAATGCACCCTATATGTTGCGTGGTCATGATCAGTAACACCGAAACCTTCGCGCTGCAATGCTCTTTTAGTCCAAAAAGCCAGCATCGGATCGCCGGAAATGCAGATGGAATGCGTGCATACATCCTGATAAATATTGAATGTGCCACTGCTTTTGTCAAAGAAAAAGCCACTTTTCGCAAATGCCGATTCAAACGCGCCGTTCAGCACAAGATCTTCCGGAACTCCCGTGACAATTAACCCGTCAGGTTGCATAAGCCACAGCATATCAGCTGCTTGCAATGCAAGATCGAGCTCGTGCGTGCTTAACAGTATTGCTTTTCCCGTTTGCCGTGCCAGTGTATGCAATAAACGCATCATTTCCACGCGGTTAGGCAGATCTAAATGTGCGGTTGGCTCGTCAAGCAGAATGAGCTCCGTATCTTGTGCGAGTGCGCGGGTTAGCATTACTTTTTGCCGCTCTCCGTCGCTCAGCTGATGAATTTTCCTGTTAATTAAATCCTCAACATGGGTTAATGAAATGGCTTCATCGATCTTTTTTTGATCCGCACTGCTTAGGGCACCCAGCCAACCGGTGTAAGGTGTACGTCCTAATGTAATGACTTCCAGTGCAGTAAGGTTGCCGGCTTCAATACGTTCCGTCAAAACCAGGCTGAGTTTCTGCGCCAATTCAGCAGATTTCAAGGTGGCCAGCGGCTGTTGTCCGATATACACAACGCCTGCCAAAGCGGGTTGCAAGCCGGCGATTGTACGCATTAATGTTGATTTCCCAGAGCCATTGGAGCCTAGCAAGCAAACAAGTTGACCGGGTTCTAATGTCAGGTTCAGATTTTCGGAAATGACCCTTTCCGTGCTCCTGGTTTTGTATCCGATAGCAAGCTCCTTCGTTTCCAGAAATGGTTTTACATCGCTCATGAGAAAGAAGAACGGAGGTTATTACGGCTGATAATGATCCAGATCACCACCGGCGCACCTAGTAATGAGGTCACTACATTGACAGGAATGACGGTTTGCATGCCGGGCATTCCCATGCCGGGCATCTGGGCAATAATATCACATAAAAGCAGCAGCACCATGCCGGTCAGGCAACATCCCGGAATCAGTACGCGATGATCCGAAGTGCCAAACAATGAGCGGGTTATATGCGGAATGGCAATGCCGACAAATCCGATCGGCCCGCAAAATGCAGTAATGCTGCCTGTTAGCAAGCTCGTGCTGAGCATAATGATGAGCCTTGTTTTTCCAATGGTTAGTCCCATGCTTCTTGCATAATTTTCCCCCAACAAAAGAGCATTAAGTGCTTTGGAGGATATGAATGCCAGTAAAAGGCCAAATGCGACAACGCCCGAAAGAGCGTACAGGTGATATTGCGTAACGCCTCCCAGCGACCCGAAAGTCCACATAATGTATTCCTGCAACTGTTCGGGCTGACTGAAATATTGCCAAATGCTGACAATAGAGAGGGTTATAGTCCCGATCATTACGCCAACGATCAGCAAAATCACATTGTCCCTGATCCTTCCTGCTATTAATAAAATGAGTGACAGAACCAGCGCTGATCCCAGGGAAGCCATTACAATGATCAGCCAGCTTCCGGAAACGCCAAGCTTGCTGATCGCATACATACTCGCACTGCTTCCGCCGGCAAGCATAACGGCCGCCACGCCCAGTCCGGCTCCGGCGGTAATGCCCAGCTCAGACGGACCGGCCAGTGGGTTTCGAAATAATGTTTGCATTTGCAATCCGCTGACAGACAACCCACAACCAACCAGAATGGCTGTTATTGCTTTTGGGATGCGGATTTTTTCAATGATGAATAACCAGGCAGTGTTTTCGGATTCTTGTAGAAAGATTATTTTAGAAACTTCTTTAAAAGGAATCTGGACCGAACCGAGCATTACATCCAATATAAAGAACAAGATCGCAAGCATGATCAGCCCCACGAAAATTAGTCGATGCGCGGTTGCCGGAGATTTGAGCGAAGGTTCTTTTTGGGCGGTTTCTGCCATTATTTGAGCTGTTTGTAATAAACTAAATGATGCTCTGGCAACAATTCCGGATGCAATATTTTGATCAGATCAGAAAGCACGATGTCCGGATTTACTGTTCCCGATTCAAAAAAATCATTAGCGCCCTGGTCATTGACACGGCCATTGTAACTGAACATCCGCCCCGATTTGTAAGCCTTGAAGTCGCTGTAACGCGAATCTTGCGCCAAAATATTGGCCTTTGTATCACTTTTATCAAACCCAACATTCAGCCACGCATCGGCCTCCAGTGCGATGGGATATACGGCCTCAAAATTTAATGGCAAGCTCCCCGTCGCCTTCGTTTTACTCCAATGATAATCGCCACCCGCATCCCGGAAAAATTGCGACATGTAACTATCGCCATTGGGCAAAAACCAGGCGTCTTTTGTGTTCAGGCCGGAAATGATTGATGGCTTGCTTTTCACTTCTTTTGCAAGCTCAGAGAGCCTGACATATTTTGCCTCGATGTTACCAAACCTTTCGTTGACCTCTTTTTCCTTATTAATTAGCGCCGCAACGAGCTTAACCCACTCAGCGCGTGCCAATGGCGTTTTTTCAGTCCATTCCGAATTAATCAGCACTGGAATGCCGGCTTGCGCCAGAATCTGATATTGATCTGTTTTTGCACCCGGGCCACCCATCGCCATCACTACATCCGGATGCATTTCCACCAATTTCTCCTCGTTCAAGCCTTGATCCTGGCCAATGTTCACGACTTTTCCGGCCTTAATCAATGCCTGGATTTTATTCGAATAAATGTATTGCGGATTACTCAGCCCGGTAACAATGGTTTCCGAGTTTAGAAATTCGAGCAACGCAACATGCATGGAAGAAGTCGCAACAATGCTTCGCAAAGGAATTTCAATCACCTGCGCTTCTTCTAAACCTTCCGGCCGCGCAGTCCCTCTTTCCAGTAAAATGTATTTTGCAGTGTCTGTTGTATTTTCAAACGGGCTTAGTATGCTAACGATTTTGTAATTATCATGATAGGTGATTGTGAAGCCCTTCGCATGATTGATTTTGGTTTGGACAGGATAAGAACTTTGCCCGGCCTCAGAATCCTGTTTTTGAGATTGTGTTTGCTCGGAATTGCAGCCTGAAAAAAGGAAAAGAGATAAATGGATTAAGAAAAAAAATATTAAGTTTTTAGAGGAACGTTGGAGATTCATTCAATGAGAATTTGAGGCAATGAGTTTGAATGTAGGTAAGCGTCTTCTTGACATTTTCTAGTCGTATTTGAATTGTATCAAAAAAGTCACTCAAAAATAGCATTAATTTTCGGGGAGTGGAGACGGATGCTGATTTGTCAGTTGGCACACTTTTAATATTTTCCAAGCCATGCCAGCACAATCTCTTTTACAATTTACAGGGAAAAGTATATACTGCGCCGTTGCGGATGCACACATTGATCCATGGATCCCCGTCGACCGGGCCATCATTACACACGCACATAGCGATCATGCGCGCTGGGGAAGCAAGCATTATCTGGCCCATAAGGACAGTGAGCCCATTTTGCGATTGAGATTAGGACAGGATATTTCGCTGCAAACAGTTGAATACTACGAGAAATTTGTAATTAATGGCGTGACATTTTCGCTGCACCCGGCCGGACATATCATTGGTTCTGCGCAGGTTCGGGTTGAATATAAAGGAGAGGTTTGGGTGGCCAGCGGCGACTATAAGTTGGAAAACGACAACTTCGCAAAGCCGTTCGAACCAGTGAAATGCAATGTGTTTATTACGGAATCAACATTCGGTTTGCCCATTTACAAGTGGCAGCCACAGCACGAAGTCATGACCGAAATAGACAATTGGTGGCGGCAAAATAAAAACGAAGATAAAGCCAGCGTGCTGATGGGTTATTCACTGGGCAAAATGCAGCGGATTCTGAAAAATATTGAGTTGCAAGATAAAGTCATTTATGCACACGGAGCCATTTATACATTAAATGAAAGGTTAAGGCAAGCAGGTTTCGACTTGCCGGAATTGACATTGGTAACCAAGGAAACCGACCGGAAGTTATTTCGTGGCTCACTCGTATTGGCTCCGCCATCTGTCGATAGCAGCACATGGATTAAGAAATTTGCACCTTACTCATTGGGATATTGCTCCGGATGGATGGCGTTACGCGGTGCCAAAAACCGCCGTGCCGTTGATCAGGGCTTTGTTTTAAGCGATCACGTGGATTGGCCAGACTTGAATACGGCCGTAAAAGAATCGGGCGCAGAAAAAGTATATGTCACACACGGCTACACAAGCATTTACGCAAGATATCTCAACGAAAACGGCATTGAAGCAGGCGAAGTCCACACGATGTACGGCAACGAAGACGAAAACGAGGAAGAAGAAGTAGTCCAGGATATCAGTGCCGGAACCGAGGCCTATCAACAACACAAAGAATCGTTGGATGAAGAAATCACGATCAACTCAAAGTCTACAATAAAAAGTCCCCAACAGGGTATTTAGGGGTATGAAACAATTCGCAGAACTCTTCATGAATCTGGACCGCACCAACAAAACCAATGCAAAGGTGGAGTTGATGAAGCAATATTTTCTGACCGCTTCGGACGAGGACAAGCTATGGGCGCTAACGCTTTTTACGGGCCGACGACCTTCGTTTAAGGTTAACCGAACCATGGTGAAGGAATGGGCTGCCGAAGAGGCGGGCATTCCGATGTGGCTTTTTCAGGAAAGTTACCATAGTGTGGGCGACTTGGGAGAAACCATTTCCCTGCTTTTACCCAATAACAAAGTCGATGGTTCCGACAGATCGCTCACGGAATGGTTCCGTTATCTGGGAATGCTTCCCGGCATGACGGATGAAGAAAAACATGACCATATTTTACAAGCCTGGATGCAACTGTCTCAACACGAGACATTTGTGTTTAATAAATTATTGATGGGCAGTTTCAGGATTGGCGTTTCGCAGACGCTGGTTGTGCGTGCATTAGCGGAAGCCACCGAAACCGATTCTAATGTGATCGCACACCGTGTAATGGGCCAGTGGGAGCCCGCCGGGACCACTTTTGAGCAATTGATCCTGGATAAAGGTGAAAATGACAATGCATCAAGGCCTTATCCATTTTTCCTTGCCTATCCGATTGAAGGTGATGTTTCGGGCCTGGGAAATCCAGAAGACTGGTTTGCAGAATGGAAATGGGACGGAATCCGGTCACAAATTATATATCGCAACAATGAGCTTTTTATCTGGACACGCGGCGAAGAATTATCGACCGAAAAGTTTCCCGAACTACATTTCCTAAGCGAGATCCTGCCAAACGGAACAGTGCTTGATGGGGAAATTGTAAGTTATATGGATGATAAGCCCATGCCATTTAATGTGTTGCAAACCCGCATTGGAAGAAAAAATCTATCAAAAAAAGTGCTCGAAGAGGCGCCCGTTGCATTTCTTGCTTATGACATCCTGGAAGCGAATGGCGTCGATATCCGGGGCCTGACCCAGCAACAGCGCCGGGTTGAGCTGGAATTGGTTCATCAAAAAGCTCCAAGTCAGCTTGTATTTAATCTTTCACCGCTTATTGATTTTAAAGAATGGGCGGTTTTGCGTGAATTACACACCCTATCCCGGCAAAATATCGCGGAAGGGTTCATGATCAAAAGGAAAGAAAGCACTTATCAGGTCGGCCGTAAAAAAGGCGACTGGTGGAAATGGAAAATCGATCCGCTAAGTGTTGACGCCGTGCTCATATACGCTCAGAAAGGCTCAGGAAGGCGGGCTGAACTTTTCACTGATTACACTTTTGCTGTTTGGGGTGAAGATGGAAAACTGGTCCCGTTCGCAAAAGCCTACTCCGGGTTAACGGACGTCGAAATTGGCCAGGTCGATTATTTCATTAAAAGAAATGTCCTTGAAAAATTCGGCCCTGTGAGAACCGTAAAGCCAGAACTGGTTTTTGAAATCGGCTTCGAAGGCATCAACGAATCATCCAGGCACAAATCCGGCATTGCAGTAAGGTTTCCAAGGATTCTGCGTTGGCGAAAGGATAAAAAGGCTGAGGAAGCTGACACGTTGGAGGCTTTGAAGGGGATTTTGGAGATGTATAGGTGAGGTTACCAGAGAATTTTAACAATGTCTTTGTACTTCTCAAATTTTTCATCTGCTGAAATAACCACCAAACTCTCAGACATTGCTGTCGCTAAAATGAGCCGATCAAACGGATCACCATGGCCAGAAATATAAGGAATAATTTCGTAGCAATTGAGTGCAGTGTCTGAGATCGGCAAAATTGTAATTCCGATTCTTTCTAGTTCCTGAATGTATTCGGATATCGATTTCGAGAGTTCCAGCTTTCCGATTTTCTTCTTGATTGCAATTTCGAAAAAGGATATTATACTAACAGAGCAGGGAGAGTTTGGGTCAGAAATTATGGATTTGGATTTTTCGGAAAGGCGGTTCTCTTCGTCCAATGCCCAAAGGACTACATGTGTGTCTAATAAATAAGCCATCACATGTAGTCCTTCAAATCATCGATTGGATCATTGAAGTCGTCCGACATCCTGATAGTCCCTTTCATTGTGCCAAGAGGTCGTTTTTTCAATATCCCTGATTGATCAGGATCATCCATAAATGTGATCAGCACTTTTGATCTTGTTTTTAAGGGAGGAATTTCCTTCAAGATCACCTTTCCATTTTCGTATATTCCTTCTATTGTAGTTAGCATGTCGTGATAGTATGAGTTGTAACAAATATACCAAGAATATAATATTTAAATATAATTTAGCTTTTACCAGCAAAACGACGCGCTATGGAATAAGTTTTTACTATTGAAATAACATTTATCTCAAAAACCAACTTGACCAAATCCCCCGGACATAGCATCGCTGAAAATTGGTTTAAATCCAAAAAATGGAAGTGGGCGGCTTTTCAGAAAGAGGCGGCGGAGGCTTATCTGGATGGGAAAAGCGGGTTGGTGAATGCGCCTACCGGCAGCGGAAAGACTTACTCACTTTGGGTTCCGATCCTGATCAGGCATATGAATGAGCGAAGTAACAAGGAGCTGAAAGCCAAACGCGGCCTGCAAGTGCTCTGGATCACACCCTTACGTGCTCTTTCCAAAGATTTGTTCCGGAACATGGAAACGGCAGCTTTGGAAATGAACCTTACCTGGCGCGTAGGCATTCGCACAGGGGACACGAATACAAAAGACAGAAGCGATCAGAAGAAGCAAATGCCTGATGCGCTGATCATTACGCCGGAAAGCCTCCACATTCTTTTTGCCCAAAAAAACAGTTCGGAAACATTCAAAAACCTCCATACAGTCGTTGTCGATGAATGGCATGAGCTGATGGGAAGCAAGCGCGGAACGCAAACGGAACTGGCGCTTGCACGGTTAAGAAGCCTGAAACCCGACCTGCAAACGTGGGGCATTTCGGCGACGATCGGGAATCTGGAAGAAGCAAAACATGTGTTGCTGGGCATGAAGTTTCCGGTCAGCAAATCTGCGGTTATCAAAGCAAATACGGATAAAAAGATCCTGGTAGAAAGCATTATCCCACCGAGAGTTGAGACACTGCCGTGGTCGGGTTATATGGGGACGCGATTGGTTGATCAGGTTGTGGAGGTTGTGAATCAGAGCAAAACAACATTACTTTTTACAAATACCCGATCGGGAACGGAAATCTGGTATCGGACGATCATTGACAAATACCCTGAATTTGCCGGCATTATGGCATTACACCATGCTTCGCTCGATCGCGAGATTCGCGATTGGGTCGAGGAGGCGCTGCATGACGAGCGCTTAAAACTGGTCATTTGCACGGCAAGCCTTGATTTAGGAGTCGATTTCAGACCGGTGGATACAGTTATACAAGTAGGCAGCCCGAAAAGCATCGCCCGATTTATCCAGCGTGCAGGTAGGAGCGGGCATAGGCCCGGGGTGGATAGTAAAATATATTTTTGTCCAACCAATGCACTGGAACTCATTGAAGCCGTTTCCCTGCGGGAAGGTGTTGTCAAAAATATGCTGGAAGATCGACCGCCCATTGCGCACGCATTTGATGTGCTCGCACAATGGATGATGACTTTGGCTGTTGGCGAAGGTTTTGACGAAGCTCAATTGTTTGAGGAAGTCTGCGATGCTTACGGATATCAATATCTGAACCGGCAGGAATGGGAGTGGCTTTTGGGATACATTACCACCGGAAGTTCGTCGCTGCAAGTTTATGATGAATACAAAAAGGTGGAGCGGGTCGATGGAATTTACAAAGTGACAAGCCGTCGCGTTGCATTGCGCCATCGATTGAGTATGGGCACAATTGTTTCAGAAACAGGCATTAAGGTCAAATTGCAGTCTGGAAAGTATCTCGGAACGGTTGAGGAATCATTCGTTACCTGGATGAAGCCGGGCGACGTTTTTACATTTGCAGGCATGACCGTTGAATTTGTCAGGATTCACGAAATGACCGTCAGTGTCAAAAAAGCCGAAGGTAAAAAGGGTTTTCTCGTGCGCTGGGCTGGCGGGAGAATGCCGCTATCCTCGCAATTATCCACATTTATCCGGGAACGGCTTGCTGATGCTATTGAAAATCCGCATAAGGAGCTCGAACTAGCCAAAATGCGGCCGCTCCTGGAATTGCAGGCAAGTCGTTCGATGATCCCAAAAACGGATCAGCTTCTCATTGAGCAATGCGAAACGCGGGAAGGCTACCATATTTTTATTTTTCCGTTTGAAGGCCGGTTGGTGCACGAAGGCATGTCGATCATTCTCGCTTACCGGATTAGTAAGCTGACGCCTATTACGTTTTCGGTTGCCATGAATGACTATGGATTTGAGTTGTTGAGCGACCAGTATGTTGATTTTGAGAAGATAATGAATGAAGTCGATCTTTTTTCAACCAAACATTTGGTCGACGATATATACCAAAGCGTGAACGCTACGGAGATGGCGAAGCGGAAATTCAGGGAAATTGCGGCAATTTCGGGATTAATGTTTCAGGGCTATCCAGGAAAAAACATGAAAACGCGGCAGTTACAAGCTTCGAGTTCGCTGCTTTTCACGGTTATGAGTAAGTATGAAGATAATAATTTGCTTATCAAGCAGTCTTATCAGGAAGTTTTGACATATCAATTGGAGGAAGTTCGGATGCGGCAGGCGCTGGATCGGATCGCAAATCAGAAAATTATCGTCAAGCAAACCCGTAAACCAACGCCTTTTTCGTTTCCTATCATGGTGGACCGGTTGCGCGAGCAGTTAACTTCGGAAAAGCTGGATGACCGGATCCAGAAAATGATCAAACAGTATAGTAATGCAGATTGAAATCAGAGGCAACCATTTTATTTTACTCACACAAAGAGCCATTTTTTGGGAAGAAACGCAGACTTTATTAATCGGAGACCTCCATTTAGGGAAGATCACGCATTTCAGGAAAGAAGGCATCGCAATCCCGCCCAATGCCATTGACAACAATTTTAAAAGACTCAACGAACTCGTCCAAACTACCGGCGCAACCCGTATTATCTTTTTGGGCGATCTTTTTCACGCCCAATACAATGCAGAATGGGACCTTTTCAAAACCTGGCGCACGGCACATCACTACATTGAAATGCTTATCGTGATCGGAAACCACGATATTTTGCCGGTCAGTTTGTTTTTGGAAGCAGATTTGGAAGTGCATATGAATGATTTTGAAGAAGGGGATTTTCTCTTTACCCACCACCCAAAAGTCGATGCCATTTCAGAAAAATTCATCTTCGCCGGCCACGTCCACCCCGTATTCACAACCTACGGAAAAGGTCGCCAAAGCGTACGTTTGCCATGTTTCGTAATCGATAACCACCAAGCTATTGTTCCCAGTTTCGGTGTTTTTACAGGAGGTTTTCAAATGGACCTGGCCAAGGATCGGAAGATATATATTACTACTGAGACTAAGGTTTTTTCGGTTTGTTAAAGAGTTGGAAGAAAGTTAATTAGCCAAAAACTGGAAAAATATGGAATTGGATTCCGTATTTTTCCAGTTTTTGGCTAATTTCAATTTATGATAGAACGTCTTGCTGCCTTAAAAATAACCCAGTTAGCCCGCTCATTTAAGTCCGTGGCTGTCACTGGGCCGCGTCAATCTGGCAAAACTACGCTGGTAAGGAGCTTATTCCCTGACAAACCATATCTGTCTCTTGAAAATCCGGACATTAGGAGATTTGCTATTGAAGATCCACGTGGCTTTCTGGCGAGGTACGAACAAGGAGCCATTTTCGATGAGGTACAGAGAACACCAGAGTTATTTTCCTATTTACAGGAAATCCTGGACGACTCGTCTGAAACTGGCCGCTTTGTTTTGACCGGGTCAAATAATTTCCTGCTTCAGCAGAACATTTCGCAAACACTGGCAGGTCGCGTTGCTATTATCAACTTGCTGCCGTTTAGTACAGCTGAAATATTTCCTGATCATCAAACTCCGCCGGATGAAAACCTTTTAATGTTAAAGGGGCACTATCCTCCGATTTACGATCCAGGCATTCCTCCCGAAGATTGGTTTCCCAATTATTTGCGTACTTACATTGACCGCGATGTGCGCCAAATTAAAAATATTACCGATCTCATTGTTTTCGAACGCTTTATCCGTCTTTTGGCCGGAAGAACAGGTCAGGAATTAAATCTCACCTCACTCGCTGTTGACACAGGGGTAGATACTAAAACCGTTCAGTCCTGGATTGGTATTTTGGAGAGCAGTTTCATCATTTACTTGCTGCGTCCACATTTCAAAAACTTTAATAAAACGCTGATAAAAAGGCCAAAAATTTATTTCTACGACACGGGATTGGTTTGTTCTTTATTGGGAATCACCGATGAGGAGCAGCTGGCATTGCATCCCTTAAGAGGAAGTTTATTTGAATGTTTGGTAGTGACTGAACTTTTAAAAAAGCGGACGAATGCCGGAAAGCCTGTTAACCTATATTATTGGCGAGATAAAACCGGGCATGAAGTAGACGTTGTGGTTGACAACGGTCTCACATTATTGCCCATTGAAATCAAAGCCGGAAAAACCATAAACGGCGAATTTTTCAAAAGTCTCTTGTACTGGAATAAGTTAAGTGGCGAGCGAAAAGCATACATTATCTATGCAGGCAATCAGGAAGAAGAGCGTTCAAATGGAGTAAATGTTATCAATTGGTTTGAAATGGTCAAGAGGGATATTTAGTTGATAAAATGCTACGCCCTTTTAGGAGAGACCTCGCATTTCGCTTCCGCTATCCGTTTGAAAGAACTCCTTTACGATCTCAGATTGCTGCATTAACGCAGGTTCGTTACCGATAAATTTTTCATTCCTGCCGTTCATTTCTTTGTTTGTCGAATTTTGTAGTGTGTTCATATTTTTGATGAAGTTTGATTGTGAAACTTGATTGAACTGAACCCGGATGCCGTTGTTGTGTGGCAATGCTCCGGGTTTTTTCTTAGCACTGATTTACGGAAAACTCCCTAAAATTTAGATAAATAAAAAGCCTTTTTAAGGCTTGTATTTGACAATGGTTTCAATCTCAAAATGACCCTTAATACCTATTCGCCGTTAAATTTTTGATTCCTGCCGTTTGTTTTTCCGTAGGATAAATAGTCAAGGCTGATTGCGAAATTTGACGGAGTGGATTTCTCCGAACATTTAGTTTCCGAGTTGACCCCCGATTTAGCTCTGCTAGGTCAGGGGTTCGTTGTAAGAGGGCCAGGTTTCAAATTTATTGGAAGAAAGGCCGCGTCCCGCTTACCCTCCGGCAAATCCTTCCTATTCCCGGCCATATTCATAAACTCCAAAATCTCGCCATATCTCGCATTCCATGGATTAAAAAATTGTGTAATCATCGGAATGTGTTTTTTACTTTTCTGGATGTGGTAAGGAGTTTCTGTGGCGTAGGGTTGCAGGGCTGCGATGAATTTTTCGTTGCTTTTCAGGATCGATGGATAGGTTTTTCCGCCGCGATAAATGAGCATAGGGGGCATGTTATGGTGCAAATGATAAAGCGGAGTGGCTTCCTTCCAGGTTTTCGGGTCGTTGGAAAATGTGTTGAGATAGGTGTTTCCTTTTTCAAACTTTTCTTCGGTCAAATAACCATGCATATCCAGCCCGGCCGCGTCGATAAGGATGAGGCCGGCGAGTGGCTTTTCCAGGCCAATGTTTTTGAAATAATGCTCATCGGTTGCTAAAAGCGCTGCAAGGTGACCGCCTGCGGAGTGGCCTGATAAGAAGATTTTATCCGGGTCGCCTCCATATTGACTAATATTTTCCTTCACCCATTTTACCGATTTTGCGACGGAGATGGCCATTGCGGCATAATCCGCAGCCGGGCTTAAGGGATAATCAACAATCACAGTTACAACGTCTTTCTTGGCCCAATGTCCTCCGATAATGTTGTATTGCGACTTTTTACCTGAATTCCAGTTGCCACCGTGCACAAAAATCAGGACGTTCTTAGGTTCGGAATGCTTCTTTGGAGCGAACACATTCAGTTGCTGTTCGGTGGAAGTTTTATCCGCTTTTTGGTATACAATATTCTTCGACTTCGTTATTCTTTTGAAAGAACATCCTGACAATGTGAGCATAAATGCGCCCAATAAAATAATTAAAACGATCAGTGTGATACGCGCCTCCGATTTCATAAATGTTGTCTCTATTATGCTGACACATACGCTGAAAGCTCTTTGAAAGATTACAAAACAAGTAGTTAAATAATGGCGCAGGCTTAATTTTATTATTCTGATCGATAAACACATTAGGATATGGCTGAGCTGATTAACATTAAAGTGAACGGCAAAACTCACCGCGTGACGGCGGATCCGGAAATACCGCTGCTTTATCTTTTACGGAATAATCTCCAATTGAATGGCCCGAAATATGGCTGTGGGATTGAGCGTTGCGGCAGTTGCATGGTGCTCCTGAATGGCAAAGCGCAACCTTCTTGCGTAATCCCGGGCTCGGCTGCGGCGGTTTACGAGGTGACAACTCTGGAAGGGCTTTCTAAGAATAATGTGCTTGATCCTATTCAAGAGGCATTTATTGAAGAGCAGGCGGCACAATGCGGCTATTGCATGAACGGCATGATCATTTCGGCAAAAGCATTGTTGGCAGAAAACAAAAATCCGACAGACCAGGAAATACGGCAGGCGTTGCAACGGAATCTGTGCCGCTGCGGAACACACACGCGGATTATCAGTGCAGTGAAAAAGGCGGCGGCTAAACTAAATAAATAATGAAGCAATTCGATGATATAAAGTCTGGCAGGCGTGAATTTCTTCGAAGTTCGGGTTATTTATTAATGGGTTTTACGCTCATGCCCGGGCTCGGCTTTTCGACTGAACCGGATGAATGTTACTCGCCGGAGCAAATATTGATTGCCGATCGTGAAGCGGTCGACTCATGGATTAGGATTGATGAGCAGGGGATTTTGACTGTATTGACCGGTAAAATGGAGCTTGGTCAAGGCATACGGACTGCATTGATGCAAATGGCGGCTAAGGAACTGGACATTGATATAAAGCAGGTTAGGATTATTATCGCGGACACCGGTCAAACGCAGGATGAGCGCTATACGGCGGGTAGCGGTTCCATTGAAGGAAGTGGAAACGCAATCAGAAACGCGGCTGCTGAGGCCAGAAAATACCTTTTGATATTGGCCGCGAAGGAATTGAAGTCCAATGTTGCGGAACTTTCAGTCAATAACGGAATTGTAAAATCAGCCAAAAATCAGAAAACAGTTGCTTACAAAGATCTGGTAAAGGGGAAGCGCCTGGAAGCAGAAGTTACCGGTAAATCTGAACTGAAAAAACCTGCTGATTACAAGCTGGTCGGCAAGCCCATCAAAAGAACAGATATTAATGACATTGCTGCTGCGAAAACGCACTTCATCCAGGATCTTCGCTTGCCGGATATGGTGCATGCGCGGGTGATGAGGCCGCCGGTTTATAGTGCTCGGTTGGTTTCGTTTCCAACGGATGAGATCCAGAAACTGCCAGGTGTTTTGAAAGTTGTGGTCAATGGAAATTTCGCTGCTGTGATCGCATCACAGGAATTTGAAAGCATTAAAGCGCTTGAAAAGATGAAGCAGCTGGCGAAGTGGGATAGTAAACCGATAACGCCCTTGCCAGGTCAGCTATATGCGGATATGATCAAAAATGGCAGTGCTGGCGAAATTGTTGAGGGAGATAAAAGTGCGGATAAGAAGCTTTCTGAGAATACAATAACACTTGAAGCAGAATACAAACGGCCTTACCAAATGCATGGCTCCATCGGCCCGTCTTGCGCGATCGGGCTTTGGAAGGATGATCAGCTGACGATCTGGTCGCATACGCAGGGCGTTTTTCCATTGCGAAGCACGGTTAGCGATTTGGTGAATCTCCCGCTGGAAAAAATCAGGGTGATTGGCGTGCCGGGAGCGGGTTGTTACGGGCATAATGGCGCCGATGATGTGGGTGGTGATGCGGCATTACTGGCCTTGCAAATGCCGGGTAAGCCTGTTCGGGTGCAATGGATGCGTGAAGATGAGCACAAATGGGAGCCTTATGGGTCGGCCATGGTGCTTAACATTAAAGCTGCAATAAGTGAAGGGAAAGTTACGTCCTGGCAGACAGATATCTGGTCGGATACGCATAGCTCGCGGCCGGGGGGAAAGGCGGGACATCTGATTGCGGGACGGCATCTCGAAAAACCATTTGCTTTCGAAGGTGGCGGGTTCTCAGGCGGGAGCCATCGGAATTCGCTTCCGTTGTATGATTTTGAAACCAAAAACGTTGCTTTGCACAACTACAAAGGGCCTTTACGGACTTCTGCATTGCGAAGCCTGGGTGCTTACGGGAACATTTTCGCGTTGGAATCCTTCATGGATGAGCTGGCGGCGAAGGCAGGAAAAGATCCTGTTCGGTTCCGGCTGGATCATTTGAAAGACGCTCGCGCCAAAGAGGTGATTACAACATTGGTTACAAAAGCAGGTTGGGATTCAAATAAAAAAGCGGGGCTCGGAAAGGGATTCGCTTTTGCCCAATATAAAAATAACGCGTCCTATTTTGCTGTAAAAGCAGAAGTTCAGCTGGATCGCGCAACCAGAACTTACCGTTTGGTAAAGTTAACAGGCGTAATTGATTCGGGGCAGGCTATCAATCCGGATGGCATTATTAATCAAACTTCCGGCGGAATGATCCAGGCCGCCAGCTGGACAATGTTGGAGCAGGTTAATTATGGTGCTAATGGTGTGGAAAGCAATTCGTGGGAAACATATCCGATTCTTCGCTTCGAAGATGTGCCTGATACAGAAGTGTTTGTAGTTGACCGGCCGGAACTCAAACCACTCGGTGCGGGCGAGGCGGCGCAGGGGCCGGTTTCAGCTGCCATTGCTAATGCGATTTTTGATGCGACGGGAAGCAGGCTGAGGGAAATTCCGTTGACGCCGGATAAAATTGATTGGAGCAAAATCAGCTGATAACTACCGGACGAGCAGCATTGCTGAATGCAAGATGCCTTGAAATAACGCGGATCAATTCTTCTGCTTTGAATGGTTTGGTAACGAAATCATTGAAATGGCATGACGCAAGCTCCGGTGCATTTTCGGCGAAAGTGTCTGCTGTAAAGGCAATTACAGGAACATGCGCATATTTTGGATAAAGGCTGCGAATGGTCTTCATAGCCGTAATACCATCCATAACCGGCATTTGAATGTCCATTAAGATAAGGTCGTAATCACCGTCTCCGTCCAGGCTGTTAAGGACTTCCCTGCCATTTCCGCATATGGTAAATTCTGCCTCCCATCTTCTAAGTAAATGTTTGAGTAACATTTGGTTAGCAGGAACGTCATCCGCTGCAAGGATCCTGAAACCTTTCAGTGACAAGTTTTCAGGTGCATTTGCTGTTTCTTCCTCTATTGAAATTCCCCCTTTTCCGAAATTGAGCACAACACTGAATGTTGCGCCTTCTCCAAGCTTGCTTTTAGCGGAAATGGTGCCGTTCATCAGCTCGGTGATTTTCCGGGTAATACTTAAACCAAGGCCGGTTCCGCCGAAATATCTTGTGGCATTGTTGTGATGCGCCTGGGAAAAGCTGTCGAAAATATCGTTTAGTTTGTCTTCGGAAATCCCTATTCCTGAGTCAGATACGTCTATACGGAGGTCCACATTGGTTCCATGGTCTTTTTCCAGCTGAATGGCAATTTTGACAAAGCCATCTTCCGTAAACTTAATGGCGTTGCCGACCAGGTTAATTAAAATTTGGTTCAAACGATATGCATCGCCAAGCAAGATTTGCGGAACGTCATCGTCACATTCAAAAAGCAGGTTGATCGATTTCTCCTTAGCCCTTACTTCGAATGTCCTGATGAGGAAATCCAGCTTTTCTTTCAGGTCAAACTGGAAGCTGTCCAGCCCAAATTTCCCTGCCTCAATTTTAGAAAAATCCAGAATGTCGTTTAGTATAACGAGCAGGTTATCAGCAGAATTTTTGATCATTTTCAAATATTCCTTATCCTGACCTTTAAAATCACTGTTTAACAAAATATCCGTAAAACCAATAATCCCGTTCATCGGTGTGCGGATCTCATGACTCATGGTCGAGAGGAAATCAGACTTGATGCGGGTTGCTTCTTCGGCATCTCTTTTTGCTTGCAAAAGCTCTTGTTCGGCCAGTTTCCGGCTGGTAATGTCAATGGCTGTGCCAAGCACTTCCTGCACAGTTCCCTCTTCATTTCGCTTGAAAGGCACTTCCCGGGTAATAATCCAAACTTCCGAGCCGTCCTTATGTTTCAACCTGAACTCTTTTTCAATCACATCTACGTCCTTCACATAATGCCGCATATAATGATAATGGCGCCGGAATGTAAGCTGATCCTGGTTGTTAATGATCTGTTTAAGGCCGTTTTTTGTGTCGGTAACAATGTCGTCTTCCGAGTAGCCCAGTATTTTCCAGATCTGCTTATTATGAAAAATATTGGTCCATTTCTCAATGTCGATAACATATATAATGTTCGGCGAAAGGAGCGCAATTTTATTTATAAATTCCTCTTTTTCAGCCAGTTCTTGTCGAGCGTCTTCCCTTCCTTTTTCCACTTCGAGCATTTGCCCGAGCGTGTGGAAAGCTTTGGTCAGCTTCTCTGCATTGATCTCCGATTTTGGATAATAATCCGTAGCGCCGGCCTTCATCATCTCCACCGCAATCCGCTCGTCTCCCTGGGATGTGAGGACGATAACCGGCAATTGCGGCGCCATTTCCTTGATCTTTTTCAGCAATTCAAGACCGCTCGTTTTGGGCAGCTGATAATCCAGAAATACGCACCCCGGCACCCAGGAATCCAGGGTTAGCAGCGCATCCTCGGCATATTTGCAGATTTTTACCTCTCCAATTTCTACCTGAGACTTTTTGATCGCGCGAAGCAGATTCATCGCGTCGATCTCATCGTCCTCAACCAAAAGAATGCTTAAAGGTGCCATAGGAGGGAGGTAATGTGTGTTTGTTAGTTTTATCCGGGAAATTCGCAGAGTGTCCAGTAACTATTCAGCGTGGACACGGCCGAAATAAAGCGATCCATCGAAAGTGGTTTCAGGATATATCCGGCCACATTCAGGTTAAATGCCTCAATTTTGTCGCTGTCTTCATTAGAAGTTGTCATCACAAAAACCGACAACGAGCTCAGCTCGGGATCTTGGCGGATTTCTTTCAGGAACTCAATTCCACCCATTCTGGGCATGTTAAGGTCCAGCAACACAATTTTTGGCCGCGGACGGTCGGGCGAAACGGAGCGAAGCACTTCAAGCGCTTCAATGCCATTTGATGCGACGACAAGCGGGTTAGAAATGTTGTTTTTCTTAAATGCGCGCTTCACATTCATCACATCTACTTCATCGTCTTCAACCAATAATATGGTCATTGGAACTGGGTTTAAGAGGGACATTTGAGTAAAATTCTAGTTATTGAAAAGGGTTATTTTTGAGTGAGATTTCTTCTTCTTTGACTTCACTTTTGGGCCAGGTGAAAATGAATTTGGTGCCTTCTTTCATTTGGGATTCAATTCTGATCACGCCGCCTTTTTCATCAAGGATTTTTTTTACGATGGCCAATCCTACACCCGTGCTCTCGACCTCGTCGCGTGCCTGTAATGTTTGAAAAATGACAAAAATGCGTTCGTGAAATTCGGGGCTGATGCCAGGACCATTGTCGGCTACATAAAATTCAAATTTCTTATCATCCTCTTTCCAGCCAACGGTTATTTCAATTTCTGGCTTGTCATTGTACTTGATGCCGTTTGAAATGAGGTTCTGGAGAATTTGGGTCAATGTAATTTTTTCTGTTTCCAGCACGGTTTCCGTGTTTCCGTCGAAGACAAAACGGACCGGTTTTTTGCTGTTGAATGTCTCGTGCAGATCATCCAGTAACGAATTGATCACAAAACGCTCTTTTACGGTCTTGATCCTTCCCGCTCTCGAATAGGACAAAATGCCATTGATAAGGCTTTCCATGCGGTGAACGCGTCCGCGAAGCAGCTTGAACTGATCCAGTGTATCGCCTTCCAGCAAATGGCTGATATCCTCTTCAATCCACTCGGAAAGGTTGTTTATGGCACGCAACGGAGCTTTCAGATCGTGACTTACGACATAGGCAAACTGATCCAGTTCTGCATTGATGCGTTCCAGGTCACGCATGTAGGATTTTAATTTCTTTTCGGCTGAAACACGCTCGGTAACATCCGAAAAAGTGCCAATGTAGCCAGCCAAGACATTGTTAAGATATTGTCTGGTAAGCGAAACACCTATCCAGATCTCTTTTCTTTTTGCTGTAAAAATTTTAATTGTGGCATTGATCGTGGGGAGCTCGGAACTTAGCATTTCACCGATTTCCTCTTCGGAATCCGAAAAGAAATCCATCCAGTTTCGGTTGATGCATTCATTTACTGTATATCCCGTAATGGTTTCCCAGGCCTTGTTCATGTAAATAATGTTCCCACTTTGATCCAGCTGCACCAGAACTTCTGTAATGCTGCTGACCACCTCTTCAAGCCTTTTGTTGGTTAATGCGGCTTCCTCGGTCTTTTCCGCCGCAATGCGGCTTAGTTCGCGGTTGGCCTTGAACAATTCGCCGGAGCTTTGTTCAAGTATGAGCTCTACGCGCACCAGGTCGTCCTGATATTCGGTATATGCTTGATTTACAGACAATAAAAAGTCTTGTAGGTCGGGATGTTCGGCAAGTTCAGGCGGCAGTGATTTCCGGATCTGACGTTTCAGTAACCGGTGATAATTGACGTCCGTAAGTTCGGGCATGTTCATTTCTAATATTCTCTGAAAGTTGTAACGGTCATGGTTTGATTATGCAGCTCGCACAGCGAATTGCGGTCGAATGGCGCCAGCTCCCCGTAGGAGTAAAATCCGGTGATAACGGGGCTGTCCAGCACATCGGATACGCATTCAACCTCTTCTTCCACCATTTGTTTAAGCACAAGTTTCCTGCCCACACAACTTACCAGAATGGCAAAATCCGGGCTGTTTTTGAGTCCTTCCGAAGCAGCCTGCGCAGCTTCTTCGGCGCCGTTAATGAGCCTGTCATTATTTGCTTTCATCAAGCGGACAAATGATCCCTCGGGAATGTCACCTGCGAAAGTGAGGCTTTTTTCATCTTCATTTATGCCAAGAATCGTCCGCACAACAGGAGCGCGGTCTTCACTATCCCGCATGCTGAGTGGGAAAAGCAGCCCTGAAGCGGGCAGTTCTTTGGCCTTGTCGCCAAGGAATGATTTATAGAGATCCAGCGCCGGCTCGCCGTCAATTTCAAACAATATATTTTCTTTGGATTTCGTCACAAGCCTGTCAAGCCCGAAGCTGTCCCAGCCGCCACGCGACCCAAAACCGATCGTAAGGTTTTCACCATAAAATCCGATCGCAGCCACCGTTTCGCTGGCGATTTTTCCGTCCGGCTCAATGATCACGGTCCTGGTAAACTGCGATCCGTCACCTGCAAGTCCGCCTGTGAGCGAAACTTCGGAACCAAGCCCTTCGGCCATGCCTTTTACGAGATCTGTGCCGTTCACTTTAAGTCCGTCGGAAACTACAAAAACGTGTTTCAGGCCTTCTTTTGGCAATTGGGAAACCAGTTTCTTTCCAGCTTCGATGCTGCTGAACTGGATGTCTTCCAAGGCAACTTTTGAACTTTTTACGGTTGTATCATCAAACCGGATGCCGGTGATAATGATGGTGTTGTCTTTCACAGAGACGTTTGAGATTTCGCCGGCTGTGGAGCAGCCGGAAAATAAAGACTCAGGATAAAGCGCTGCCAATTCGGCAATTACACTGCTTTTTTCAAGAAGTTCTCGGTTTCCAAAGACAAAAAATAATTGAGGAATAAACGGAAATGTAATGTTAGAAGCGTCATTGGTATACACCAATTGTTTGATTTCCATAAATGATTGATCGGGCTCATGAATTTGATCAACAATTTACAGAAAACTTTTGACAGACGAATTAATTTTACATGTAACCAAAAAATATATAATAGTAAGATTCGCTATGATAGCGACGGGAACGAAATTCCCTTGATTTTTCTGAATAATTCTACGGCATACAAATCCGTCATTCCTGACACAAAGTCCAAAACCGTCTGAATTTTGGCATAATCATCTGTTTTGGAGGTGATAAATTGTTTTGGGATCAGATCAACTAATTTTCGTGTGTAGTGAGAATTATTATTAAGGTATGCGGGAACAAATTCTTCCAGTAAACCACCCATCACTTTATAACCGGCCACTTCGATCTGGACAACGGAAGAATAATTGTAGATTTTATTAACTGAAATCTTCACAATATCCTTCATCACAGATCGGTAAGGCTCAGGAATTGCGTCAATCAGGCCGGAGTTGAAGTCGCCATTGAGAATGGCTTCCTGCTCATTATAAAACAGTTCTGAACATTGGAAAATTAATGTGCTGATGGATTTCGCCCTTAATAAACTGATTTTGGCGTCTTCATCATCAATTTCCGTCAATCTCGCGGGCATATTAGGGTCATTGCAAAGTCGTAACAACAATGTTTCGACTTCGCTATAAGACAATATTTTCAATCGGTGCGCATCTTCGAGATCGATAATGTTGTAACAAATATCGTCCGCCGCCTCGACCAGGTAAACCAGCGGATGGCGCTTATAAACCAGCGGAGAATCCGTAACCATATCCAATTCGAGATCTGCTGCAATCTTTTGAAAACCAGCCTGCTCAGATTGAAAAAACCCATATTTTTTGGTGTAAATTTTTGATTTATTATGTCCCGCAATCGACTCGCAGGGATATTTCGCAATGGCCGCAAGCGTGGAGTAGGTGAGTGCAAAACTTCCGTAGCCCTTGCCCGCATAAGGGTGCGTGAGAATGCGAAATGCATTAGCATTCCCTTCAAAATGCGTCAGATCGGCCCATTGCGATTCGGTGACCTTGTCCCGATATCTCAAACCTGCATCATCGGTAAAGTAATGTGAGATTGCGGCCTCGCCTGAGTGTCCAAATGCAGGATTGCCCAGATCGTGCGCCAGGCACGCGGCTGAAACAATGTTCCCAATCTCACTGATCAGCGGTAATTGGTCGTCAATATTGGGATCTTCCTTTTTAAGCTTGTTATAAAAAATCCTTCCCAAAGATTTTCCCACACTGGCAACTTCCAGGCTGTGTGTGAGCCGGTTATGTACGAATACGCTTCCTGGAAGCGGAAAAACCTGCGTCTTGTTTTGGAGTCTTCTAAATGGAGAGGAGAAAATTAACCGGTCGTAATCGCGCTGGAACTCTGATCGTGCCTCAGCCGGATCGGCATTATATTTGTCTTCACTGCCCCACCGTTTTGCTGAAAGTAATTTCTCCCACTTCATTATTTAAGAATTTAATTGCCGGCAAAACTAATCCCTTTCCATTAATTAAGGAATAACAGGCATCTCATTCGCGATGGCTGGCCATTCATCATTGGTAGTTTCGAAGATCGTTGAGCTTTTGATTTAAACATCTATGAATAGGAAATTTCAAATTGGATATATATGAAAAAGGTAATGTTGCTAACTGCATTTTTGGTCAATATCCTCATTTTCAGCACTTCTCAGGCTGCTGAAACCATTGTAATAGAAAACGTCGTAAAGGATGAAAAACTGGCCAAACAAATGTCGGTAGCAGCCGCCACATTCCTGAAATCACTTTCGGCAGAACAACTGGAAGAAACCAAACTCCCGTACGATGATCCCGCACGTTTCGACTGGAATTTCACACCACGGAAACGGAAGGGAATCACGTTCAAAACCATGAGCGCGGCTCAGCGAAAAGTGGCTATGGATATGATCAGGCTGGTTTTGAGCCAGGAGGGTTACACCAAAGCAGAACAGATCATTGATCTGGAAAATGTGCTAAGGGTTGTTGAAACGCGGCCTGCCAACGACACTTACCGCGATCCTGAAAACTTTGCTTTTCTGGTTTTCGGAGAGCCGGGTGGCGATCCATGGGGTTGGCGGGTTGAGGGGCATCATTTGTCGCTGCATTTTTCATCTATCAAAGGGCAAATCACTTATACCCCGAGTTTTATGGGCAGTAATCCGGGTAATGTTATGGCAGATGTTCCGCAGAAAGGTTTGCGGATTTTGAAGAATGAAGAGGATTTCGCATTTGAATTATTGCAATCACTGAATGAAAAACAACTGGAAAAGGCCGTCATAGGAAGTGCTGCGCCCAACGAAATGTTCACGGCCAATTCCAGAAAAGCATTATTGGAGCAAATGCAAGGCATTCCAATGGCCGAATTGACCGCATCACAAAAGGCGGTCTTCAAAAAGCTGATTATGTCGTATTTGCAGCGGTACCACGTGACTTTGAAAAATCAGCAATGGTCGGAACTGGAAAAAAGTGGCCTTGAAAGAATACATTTCGCCTGGATGGGTGACCAAAAAAACGTCATCGGATCAGGTCACGGCCATTACTACCGCATTCACGGCCCCACCTTCCTCATCGAATTCGACAACACCCAAAACGGCGGAAACCACATTCATTCTGTTGTAAGGGATATGGTTAATGATTTCGGGGAGGATATGTTACGCAGGCATTACGAGAAGGCGCATTGAGCTCGTTTTGCCCCTAAATCCCCTGAAGGGGACTTGTTCCTGCTTGTAAGTAACATGTCACTACTTTTACAACATGATCTCCCCTTTAGGGGCCGGGGGCAGGAGCAAACCGCATACCAGCAAACGCAACATTCACTACTTTTACAACATGATCTCCCCTTTTGGGGGCCGGGAGCAGGAGCAAACCCCATACCAGCAACGCAACATTCGCTACTTTTACAACACGCTCTCCCCTTTAGGGGCCGGGGGTACAAGCACAATGAAAACATTTACACACACTATAAATTTCACACCTATGATGCACTATGGTGCCTCTCCGTTACTTTTCGAAAGGGCTAAGCAATTGAGAGAGAATGAAACCAGAGCTGAAAAATTGCTATGGGCCAGACTTCGCAACAAACAACTCGGCGCCAAATTCCGAAGACAGCACCCACTTCACTTCTTTATTGTCGACTTCTATTGTCATGAATTGAAACTTGTGATTGAATTAGATGGCGGAATCCATTTCAAGGAAGAAAACCAGGAATATGACAGAATGCGGACAGAACTAATAGCTGAGTTTGAGATTAGGGTTATCCGCTTTCGAAATGAAGAAATTTACTCTGAAATCGAAATTGTAATTGACTTAATCAATAAGTTTATTGCTAATTCAATTTCGCAATGACCCTCACACCACACCGTTATTTCATCATTAACAAGCCGCCGAACATGGTTTCACAGTTTGTGAGTCCGGATGATGTGGGTTTGTTGGGGGATTTGGATTTTGATTTTCCAGAAGGGATACACGCTATCGGACGGTTGGATGGGCATTCTGAAGGGCTTTTGATCCTTACTACTAATAAAAAAGTTACCAATTTGCTATTTCAGGGCGAGGTTCCGCATAAGCGGACTTACTGGGTGAATGTGGGGCATCATGTGCGTGAGGAAACGCTCCATAAGCTCAGAACGGGCATTGGGATACAAATAAAAGGCGGCATCGAATATGTAACGTCGCCATGTGAAGTCGAAATTATTCCGAGGCCGGAAACATTGCCGCCGCATCCAAGTGAAAGTTGGAAAGGAGTGCCGAACACGTGGCTGAAAATAACATTAACAGAAGGAAAATATCACCAGATCCGCAAAATGGTGCGAACCGCCGGTCATCGCTGCAAACGACTCATCCGCACAAGCATAGAGGACCTCGAATTAGGCGACCTGGTTGCCGGTGGTGTAAAAGAGATTGAAGAGAACGAATTTTTTAGGTTATTGAAGATTGATAATTGGAAATAACTAAAACCATCTCGAAATGAACCTAATAGGAAACATTATCTGGCTTATTTTTGGCGGATTTATCGTCTTTCTGGAATATATGATTGTCGGTTTTGCGCTCTGTCTGACCATTATCGGTATCCCATTTGGCGTGCAATGTTTCAAAATCGGACTACTTACACTGTTTCCTTTCGGGCAGCAGGTTCGTGAGGTTCCAGGCAATACGGGTTGTTTGTCCACTATTTTTAACATTATCTGGATTGTTCTTGGCGGGATCTGGATCGCAATCACGCACCTTGTTTTTGGTGTAATCCTCGCCATCACCATCATTGGGCTGCCGTTTGCGCGGCAACATTTCAAACTAATGAGTTTGTCTTTCACGCCTTTTGGCAAAGAAATTTACTAGTCGTTGTTTCATTTGACAGTAAAAACATGAAAGCCATTGTAATCTCGCAGCCCGGCGGCCCGGAAGTGCTTCGCGTTGAAGAGCGACAAGCACCACAACCAGCTGATAATGAAGTTTTAATCAAAATTTATGCAGCCGGGATCAACCGCCCGGACGTTTTCCAGCGAAAAGGAAATTATCCGCCACCTGCCTGGGCGCCGCAAGATATTCCAGGGCTGGAAGTTGCCGGAATTATTGAGCAGGTTGGGGTTAATGTTGCCGACTGGAAGAAAGGCGATGCCGTCTGTGCATTGCTGGTGGGCGGCGGTTACGCAGAATACGCCGTTGCGCAGGCCGGACATTGTCTGCCCGTTCCCAATGGCTTTAATTTCGTACAGGCGGCATCTTTACCCGAAACAGTCTTCACCGTTTGGCATAATGCATTTCAACGTGGTTGTTTGAAAAAAGGAGAAAATTTCCTTGTTCATGGCGGGACAAGCGGGATAGGGATCACGGCCATTCAGCTTGCCAGTACACTTGGGGCGAAGGTTTTCACAACAGCAGGTTCAGAAGAAAAATGTAGGGCTTGCTTGGCATTAGGGGCGGAAATTTGTATCAATTACAAAACAGAAAGCTTTGAAGAAAAGCTTAAAGGGGAGGGAGTAGACGTCATTCTGGATATGGTAGGAGGTGACTATATTCCAAAAAATATCAGGTTATTAAGAGAAGACGGCAGGCTTGTTTTTATCAATACCATGAAAGGCAGTAAGCTCGAAGGCACCGAAATGGACTTTGGAGCAATCATGAAAAAACGTCTGTCGATCACTGGAAGCACATTGCGTAACAGAAATAATGAATTCAAAACGGCGCTTGCGAAAGAAATTCTTGTGAATGTCTGGCCAATAATCCAATCCGGAAAATTTAAAACCGTGATAGCAGCTGAGTTTCCCTTACATGAAGCATCCAAAGCACATGCATTGATGGAAACGAGCGACCATATCGGGAAGATTATTTTGGTTAATGATTGGGAGTCGTAACCCAGTTGTCGCTCAGTTTTTTGTTTAAAATATCCGAAATCTGTTTTGCCTGCGCGTAAACCATTAAATGGCCTGCGCCGTCGATCGTAACATCCGGTTTTACCAGTTTGATGGAAATCAGCTTGTCATTCGTCCCGTGAATGTGATAAAGGTTTTCTACTTTGTCTTTCCTTTTCCAGCTTCCCATTTTTACCAAAGCCCATTTCATGAATTTACTGTCAGTATCATGTAAAACCGATTTTAACAACGATTTCAATTCGGGTGTGTCGGCGCCAAAAAACTTGTAAGTGACTGAATTAGTAGATTTTAAAACGGGGCCCGCAAAAGGGCTCAGCAATAAAAATTTAGTTAATCCCTGGTAAAATCTGGAAATGGGGACGCCCGTTGGTGTACTCGAAATGATCACGACCTGCTCAGGATGAATTATCTCCGCAAGCTCGGAAGCGACAATGCCCCCAAACGAAAGGCCCACCAGCTGGAAAGGCCGGGTTGTATCGATTTGAGCAACCAGTCTGCCCGCATAGTCTGCAATGCTTTCCTTTTTTAATGGTTTAATCCAATCTATATAATGGACCGCAAAACGGTCGTCCAGTTCTAATTTGCTAAAAACACGCTTATCTGCGCCTAATCCACTCAAAAAATACAGGTTCATCTTATCGGGGTCGGGCGTTGATGATCGTTCGTGTGTAGTCGCCGTTCCAGCCGATAAAGTATGATCATTCTCCAGATTTGATGCAAACGCTTTTTCCAACGGTCGGTTAGAACCATTTAACGTAGATTGACCGAAAATTTCGGCGCAGCGAACCGTCAGATAAATGGTCAGGCAAATGCAGGAAATGTGGATATTCGGAAGCATAATAATGTAAGAAAGCTATTCGAATATACGGGCTGGCCGGGAATAAAGATTGCCTATTTTGCAAAATTGAATCTCAAACCTGCCATCGCCCAACGCCCCGGCATTTTAGAGCCCAGCAAGTCGCTGTACTGAACGTCAAATGCGTTGTCGGCCTGCACAAATACGGCCAGACTGCGATTGAGGAAAGCATATTCGGCCCTGGCATTGAGTAAAAAATAATCTTTTGAAATGTTCGCCTCAATGGCCGACGCTTCTCTCGCTGCCCGCTTTTTATACAACCCGTTTAGGCTGATTGAAAAACCGGAAACCTGGTAAATCGCAGAAAAGTTTCCCAGGAACTTGGCGTGGGAAGAAACATAAAAAGAAGGTTGCGCGTTACTGCTCTCACTTTTTAGCCACGTTAATCCAGCATTGAAAATCAACTTTTGATTGGTAGAAAGTGAGTTAACCGTTTGTAAATCAAGCTCAAATCCGGTTGTGTTCACTTCGGCAATGTTCAGTGCCAAGCCAAATGTCCCCGTGGGAGAAAGGTTCTCTTTACGCGGCATTTGCGCATAAGGCGTTGAAACGTAGTCGATCAGATCATTTTGCAATCTTTGGAAGAATGTGCCTGAAACTTTGAACTGATTTGTGCTGCTGTTGGTCAAAAACCAGTCGGCCCCGGCTTCGTAACTGAATGATTTTTCGGCCTTCAATGCTGGATTACCTACATTTCCGCCTGTTACCAATGCTTTTTGATAATTGTTAAACCTTTCGGTGAAATCGGCGTCCCGGATGGTTTTCCCGGCGCTCCCGCGCAGTTGCCAATTGTCCTTTTTGTAGGATAAATTAATCTGCGGCACCACTTCTGAGCCAATGCTTTCACGCCAATCCAATCTTACAGAAGGTGTTACAGTGAAATTGGGGCCAATATTTTGTACCAAGGAAACAAATGGCGCGAGCTGGCTCAGGGAATGGTCGCCGCGGTCATTGGATGCAATGTTCCTGTTTTGATAATTAAGTCCGGCAATCAGGTTCGTGCTTTGTGTGAATGTTTGTTGCCAGGTCAGTAAGCCTTGCCATAGTTGTGATTTGCTATTATTAGCAATTGAATGTGGATTGAATAAATATTGGTCTCGTACAAATTTATAGCCTCCATCAAGCGTAATGGCCGTTTTGTCTTTTTTATAACCTATTTTAATTTGATTCCAGGATGTTTTTACCTTTTCACTCGCCGTGTCGGATTTCAAGGCCGTGTAAAAGTTTTGGGCAGCGAAATCACGGTGGTCGTAGGAACTTCTGACAGCCACATTAAGGCTTGGAGAAAGCGCATAGTTGAGAGAAACGGACGCTGTGTTGTTATGAAAATATCCCTTAATGCCGCGCTGCTGAACCCCGGAAGCATTATTGGATAAAAAACCTGCTGAAACCGCCAGCTTATCTTTTTGTACAAACGCGCCCACATTGACATTTTTCAAACCATATTCACCGGCTGTCAATGCTGCATTAACGCTCGTTTTTTGGGTTTCTTCCACATTTTCCGCCTCACTCCCCGATTGTAATCTTGCAGCAAAGGTTTTGGAAATGACATGAATTACACCTCCTACGGCATCAGAACCATAAATAGCCGAAGAAGCGCCTTTTAAAACTTCAATACGCTCGATTTCAGAAGGGGAAATGGGGATATATGCATTAAAATGGCCTGTATTGGGATCATTCAGCCTTAGCCCATCCAGAATAATGAGCACTTGCTGGAATGTTCCGCCGCGCAGCACAATGTCACTTTGCGAGCCCATTGGCCCGCGCGCCTGGATTTCCACGCCTGGCACATAGCGGAGCAGATCATCAATGCTGTGCACGGGCAGGTTCTGAAAATATTCACCTTTAATGACGGCAATGTTCCGGCCGGTTTGAGAAGCACGTTTTTCAATAAGAGAAGAAGTGACAGTAACAGGATCAAGCGAAATATCCTGCGCAAAAAGAGGATTTGACAGAGCAAACAAACTAAAAAGTCCAAGACTTGTAGAAGCAAAAATTGCCGGGTTTTTCAAAACCCGGATCAGAAGAGAAAGGCAAGTTGTCATCATGGCGTGGATATCAGAATCAAATTATTTTCGACAAACTTACTATCTTGCCGGACTGTTAATATGCTCCGGTTTTAAGTTTATGAGTAGTCCGGTTGAAATTCCATTCCAAAGTATAGTGACCATTGACCGGCAAAATAGTACGCCGGTTTACCTGCAAATATCGCGGCAGATGATCAATGCGATCCAGCGTGGTGTGTTGTATACGGGTGCGAGGTTACCAGGAACCCGCTCGCTTGCGGAAATTTTGGAGGTGCACAGAAAAACGGTGGTTGCGGCTTATAATGAGCTCGATGCGCAAGGCTGGATCGAACTCAGGCCGAACAAAGGAACATTTGTCACCCAAAAATCACCTGCAAATTCAGCGAATCCGTTGCCTTTCAACGCTGATTATCTTATCAAATATCCTCAGAAAGCAGGATTTGCATTTGAGGAAAGCATGCTTTTGGACCGACCAGTGTCTGTTTCAAAAGCGGAGTTGGAATTCACCGACGGCCTTCCCGACGTGCGGCTGGCCCCTATGGACAAGCTGGCAAAAGCATATTCCAGCGTTTTGAGAAGGAATAACAACCGCAAATTGCTCAGCTATTCGCATGTGGAAGGTAATGCTTTTTTTAGAGCAAAACTCGCTGACTATCTGAACAATACGCGTGGTTTGCACATTGGAAAAGAGAACATTATCACCACGCGCGGCATTCAAATGGGCATTTATCTGGCCTCGATGCTGCTCCTCAAAAAGGGCGATAATGTGGTTGTCGGTAACCTGAGTTACTATGTTGCAAACATGATTTTTCAGCAGGCCGGAGCCAACATAATCTCTGTCCCGGTGGACGAGCAGGGCATTTCTGTGGAGGCTGTGCGGAAATTGTGCGAAACGAAACGAATCCGGATGCTGTACATTACGCCGCACCATCATTATCCAACCACCGTCACGCTGAGTGCGGAGCGGCGCATGGAATTGCTCAATCTTTCAGTGCAATACGGCTTCATTATTCTGGAAGACGATCACGATTACGATTTTCATTACAACAGCAGTCCGGTTTTACCGCTGGCAAGCGCTGATCCGGCCGGAATGGTGGTTTACATTGGCTCATTTTGCAAAGCGCTTGCACCCGGCTTGCGTTCCGGCTATATTGTTGCGCCGCAAAATCTGATCACCGAACTCGGGAAATTCCGCCGGATCATCGACAGGCAGGGCGATCTGATGATGGAACAGGCCCTGGGCGAACTGTTGGATGAAGGTGAAATTCAGCGGCATATTAAGAAAGCGCAAAAAGTTTATCACCAGCGCCGCGATCTTTTGGATACATTGCTGCGTACGCATTTTGACGAATATCTGAATTTCAAAACACCTCCCGGCGGGCTGGCGATCTGGACGGAGTGGCGAAAAGACATCAATCTGATGCGGCTCAGCAAAACGTGTTTGAAGCAAAACCTGCACTTACCGCAAACATTGCTCTTCCAAACCGGCCAGCTCAGCGCTATGCGGCTTGGATTCGGAAACCTGGACGAAGGAGAAATCAGGACAGCGGTTGAAATCCTGAATTATTCAATTAATTTGTGATTTAATCATATCCTTCTGGTTTTCACCTTGCTTTCTTTCCCAAACTATGAATAAGAGAACCTTTATTAAACTTTCATCTGCATTAATGACAGCTCCATTATTTTCACCATTAACTGGCTGGGCAAAAGCCGATAAACTGAAAAACTGGGCCGGAAACCTGGAATACAGCACAGAGCGTCTTGATCAGGCGAAGACTTTGGGACAAGTTCAGGAGCTTGTAAAGAAATATCCCAAACTGAAAGTGCTCGGAACGCGGCATTGCTTCAATAACATTGCGGATACGAAGGACCAGTTTATTTCATTGGTGAATGCGGAGGAACACATTGTTTTGGACGATAAAAACAAAACGGTGACTGTCAATTCCGGGATGAAATATGGTCAATTGAGTCCGTATTTGCATAAAAAGGGATTTGCGCTGCATAACCTCGCGTCGTTGCCGCACATCTCAGTTGCCGGCGCTTGCGCGACTGCAACCCATGGTTCGGGGGATAAAAATGGAAACCTTGCTACGGCAGTTTCGGCTATGGAAATCGTGACTGCTGGTGGCGACGTGGTGCAATTGAGCCGTAAAAATGATGGTGAAAAATTCAATGCCGCAGTTGTTAACCTCGGCGCTTTGGGTGTGGTTACAAAGGTTACGCTGGACGTGCAGCCGACATTTATGATGGGGCAATTTGTTTACGAGAATCTGCCTTTGGATCAACTGAAAGATAATTTTGAGAAAATAGAGTCGAGCGGATATAGCGTCAGTTTATTCACAAATTGGCAAAGTAAGGACATTACGGAGGTTTGGGTTAAGCAGAAAATAGAAGACGGGAGACCTTTGAAAGCTGAAAAAGAATTCTTTGGCGCGAAACTCGCCACCAAAAATCTCCACCCGATCCCTGAACTTTCTGCTGAAAACTGCACAGAACAAATGGGCGTTTCGGGACCCTGGTACGAGCGTATGCCGCACTTTAAAATGGGTTTTACGCCCAGCAGCGGCGTTGAGCTGCAATCGGAATTTTTTGTGCCGAGAAAAAACGCTGTGGATGCAATTATGGCCATTTCGAAACTGGGAAGCCAGGTTGGTCCGCATTTGCTTACTTCTGAAATACGGACTATTGCAGCGGACGATTTTTGGATGAGCCCTTGTTACAAGCAGGATTCTGTGGCCATTCACTTTACCTGGAAACAGGAATGGGATGCAGTAAGCAAGCTGCTGCCGATCATTGAGCGCGAACTGGCACCTTATGAAGTGCGCCCGCACTGGGGAAAACTGTTTTCGGTCTCTCCGGACCTGCTTGCAAAGCGTTATGTCAAAATGGAAGAATTCATAACATTGGCTATTGAAATGGACCCGAAAGGCAAATTCAGAAATGACTTCCTCAACCTCAATATTTTCCGGGTTTGAAAAATTATTAAGTGGTTTCGTGAATGATTACAGCCCTTTATTTTGTTGCTAAATAGTCCGCTATGAATATTTTATGCTGACTAACATTCGTTTTGTAAGCGTGGATTAACACATTGTAAACCAAGTAAAATAATGGCAGCAAAATTAAAGGAACTTCCGGACGCAGGACAACCTGCGGCAGCCCGCGAAATCACATCAGATAAGATTACGGAATTATATATGCACGATTGCCTTGAACACAACAAAAAGCCCGAGTCGGTTTATTTGTTCTGCAAGCGGCACGGCATTATTGAAAGGGAATTTTACAAGCATTTCTCTTCGATTGAAGCAATAGAAAAAAGCGTTTTTGTGAGTTTTCACAAGCTTGCCGTTGAGCTTATGGAGCAAAGCGGCGATATGCCCTCGCTTGGGTTCAGGGACAAGCTTTTGACCTACTACTTTACTATTTTTGAGATACTTACGGCCAACAGGAGTTATGTGGTCTTTGACCTGAAAAGTGAGAAAAACCGGCTGGCCGGATTGATGAAATTGAAGGATTTCAGAAACCAGTTCAAAACATTTGTCAGCGAGATCAGCGAAGGCTATCTCAAATCGAAAAGTGAGCGGATCCGCAAAGCGCAGCAGGAGGCATTGGAAGAAGGCGCGTGGATCCAGTTTATGGTAACGCTCAAATTCTGGCTGGATGACGAGTCCATCGGCTTTGAAAAAACAGATCTTTTCATCGAAAAATCAATCCGTGCAACGTTTGATCTCATTGATATTACGCCCCTAGAAAGTGTGATCGATTTTGGTAAATTTCTCATTAAAGAAAAGTTGAAGTAAGGAATGGAAACAATTGACAGCATACCTACTTCGAAAATTCAGCGTGCAACCAGATTGATTTCGACCGGTGTAAAAATCGGAGGTAATTATTTAAAATATTATGGTGAGAAGATCACCAATCCCGAGTCGGCGCGGGATAACTTGAATACCAACAACGCTGAGGATATTTACGACGGGCTTAAAAACCTGAAAGGCAGCGCTTTAAAAGTGGCGCAAATGCTGAGTATGGAGAAAAACTTCCTTCCGCAGGCGTACGTAGAGAAGTTTTCATTGTCCCAATTCTCCGTTCCGCCGTTGTCGGCCCCGCTGGTTGTGAAGACATTCAGAAAATATTTTGGCAAATCCCCATTGGATCTTTTCGATTCTTTCGACGCTAACGCAATCAATGCCGCCAGCATTGGTCAAGTGCATAAGGCGACGAAAGATGGAAAAGATCTGGCCGTCAAAATCCAGTATCCGGGTGTTGCGGAAAGCATTTCGTCCGACCTGGCGATGGTGAAACCGATTGCCATGAGCATGTTCAACATTCAGGCGAAGGATTCGGATAAGTATTTCAAGGAGGTGGAAACCAAGCTTAACGAAGAGACCAATTATTACCTTGAAATAGCACAAAGCACGGAAATCGCTGAGGCTTGTGCCCATATTCCAAACTTGCGTTTCCCGAAATATTATCCTGAGTTATCTTGCGAAAGGGTCATTTCCATGGATTGGATGACAGGCAGGCACTTGTCTGAATTTGCAAAAACCAATACGGATCAGCATTTAGCCAATAAGATCGGGCAGGCACTCTGGGATTTTTATATGTTCCAGGTTCATCAATTAAGAAAAGTGCATGCCGATCCGCATCCGGGTAACTTCCTGGTTGATGATGCCGAAAATCTTATCGCCATTGATTTCGGCTGCATTAAGGAAATTCCGGAGTCATTTTACACGCCTTATTTCGAGTTGGCGGAGCCAGAAAAACTGAATGACCCGGAAATTTTCTATTCGAGAATGGAAGCATTGGAAATTCTTTCAAGCAAGGATACGCCGCAGGAAACGGTTTATTTTTCCAAGCTATTCAAAGAGATCCTTTCGTTGTTAACGCAGCCTTTCCAATCCGAAACTTTCGATTTTTCGGATGAAGCATTCTTTGGAAAACTGGCAGCGCTGGGCGAGAAGTATGCCAATGATAAGGAGCTTCGGAAGATGAATGTGAACCGCGGATCCAAACACTTCATTTATATCAACCGTACGTTCTTCGGACTTTTCAGCTTATTGCACGATTTGAAAGCAACCGTTGAAACAAAGCAGTTTGTAGTGTAATTGATTGATTGTCAAATTATGTTGACCGGAGAAGATCTAAGCATCTTCGCCGGTTTTCTTTTTGAATTTCCGCTTGTTAACAAGCCTGAACAGATTATTATTGGCTTGTTCCGGTGTTTGGTCACCCAGTAAAATTCCCCAGGGTTTGACCCCGTCAATCCGGTCGAAAACCACTTTCATCATTGCAATAGCCGGGATGGAAAGGAACATTCCCGACAAACCTGCCAGCGCACCGCCCACCAACACGCCAACGATCGAAACCAGTGCATTGATCTTCACTTTGGAACCCACAATGAGCGGCACAAGCAAATTATTATCGACAAATTGAACCGCGATAAATACACCTACAACGCCAAGCAATGTATGCGCATCGGGATGGCTGATGAACGTCACCATAACGGCCAAAGCTGTGGCCACAAGCCCGCCAATGTAAGGGATAAGGTTAAGAATGGCGGCCATAATGCCCAAAAGCATGGCATATTGCACATTCAAAAGCAGCAATCCCACTGAGTTCAGAACCGCCACGGCAGTTGTTTCCAAGAGCAAACCCACCATATAGCTTTGAATAATGGATTTTATTTCGCCAAGCACTTCCAACACACGTGGTTTGTGTTCTTCCGCAAACAATACGACCATGAAATGCAGCAGCATTGTGCGATAATATAGCAGCAGAAATGCATATATAGGGATCAGGATCAATGTTCCCAGAGGGCCGGTAACGACGCCGAGCGTTTCAGCGCCCTGGAAATTTTCGAGCGTTTTGTCTTGGGCGTTTTTAAGATATTCGGCCTGTTTACTATAACTGACGCTATATTCCTGCCGTATCCATCGCCGTGCATCCCGGTAAAATTCATTGATGTTTCGTTTTAGCTTGGGCCATTCATCGGAGAAGTCGGAAAGCTGCATAGAAAGCAGGATCGCGACGCCAGAAACAAGCACCACGGTCAGCAACACCGCTAATGTGATCGCCAAAATCTTGTGCATCCCCATCCGCGTAAGCCAAGCCTCCACCGGCCTTAGCAAAACCGCTATCAACCCGGCCATCGCCAAAGGGACGATAATGTCTTGCCCCAGGTAAATTGCGAGCATTACCAGGCCAATGGCCAGGAGGGAATAGGCGAGTTTTTGGTGGAAGGGGGCTGGGGTGGTCAAGGTCTGAATGTTTAGCGATCTAATATAATGTAAAATAGATTGTTCTGGTTAAATCATTAACCAAGCCGCTTCCGCATAAACACGCTATGCCCGATTTCCTGGTTTTGATCGTGTTTTTCTGAATTTGAATAGCCGAGTTTGTGATACATGGCAATGGCTTCTGGTTGTCGGTTGCCTGTTTCCAGGACGGCTTCCAGGAAGCCAAGCTCCCTGGCCCAATTTTCTAATTCCTTGACCATAGCGGACGCCGTGCCCTTGCCTCTCCATGCCGGGTCCACGAACATGCGTTTTAATTCGATTGTTTTTTCGTCGTAAACTTTAAAGCAACCGCAGCCAATTGCCACATTATTTGCGAAGGCGAGAATCACGGTAGGAAGATTGGTGATGCGGTTATATTCTTCGTAATCCGCTTTTTTCGTATTATATAAAAAGCAAAGCTCATCGTCCAGAAGGTCGGTTAAGCGTTTGAAATCTGGATTTTCGCTGTTTGTTCGGATCATTGCGTATCGGGGAATGGATTGCGAAATTAGATTATAAGCAGCTTATTGTTTGTCGAGTTTGCTTAAAAAGTCATTGGCGTGCTGCAAATGTGCTTGTTGCTTTGTTTCTTCCATGTTGTCAAATGTCCTGATCAACATGCCTAGCCTGGGGTTTTTCAAGAAAAAGTTACGGTTTTTGTCCATGAATCGCCAAAACAGTCCGTCCCAGGTTTGCTGCCAGTCGCCTTTTGGGAAATCGCTCATTTTCATGAGATAATTGCTGCTGCTGATGTAGGGTTTGGTTGCCATGAGGCCGCCGTCTGCAAACTGGCTCATGCCGTAAACATTGGGCACCATTACCCAATCGTAAGCATCGATAAAAAGCTCCATGAACCAGCGATAAACGTCATCCGGATCGAATTCGCATAATAGCATGAAGTTTCCGATGACCATTAAGCGCTCGATATGATGGCAGTAACCAATGTCCAGCACCTTCTTGATGACGATATCAACAGGCTCAATGCCTGTTGTCCCAGTCCAAAACGACTTGGGGATTTTTCGTGTAAATCCCCAGTAATTTCGCGTCCGCTCTTTGCTGCCCTTGTACTCATAAACACCATGTATGAACTCCCGCCAGCCAATAATTTGACGGATAAAACCTTCCACTGAATTGAGCGGGATATCATGTTCTCGGGCATATTTCAATGCTGCGTTAATGACTTTTTTCGGCATCAGCAAACCTGTATTAAGCATAGGCGTTAATACGCTGTGATGGAGAAAATGTTCTGAAATGACCATCGCATCCTCGTATTTGCCAAATTCTTCAAAGCGTTTTGTCATGAACTGATCCAGCCAGGCATCGCTTTCCTCAAAGGTTATCGGGAACTGGACTTCGACCGGAATGTTTCCATAATTGGTCGGGTAATGTTTCTCAACGTAAATTTTTGCTTTGCTATAATGTTCATTTACAGCTGGAAAGCGAATTACAGGAGGTTTTTTTTTTTTTGGAAATTTTAAGCGGTTTTCCGTATCGAAACTCCATTTTCCTCCTTCCGGTTCACCGGCTTCGTCAACAAGGATTTTGTATTTTTTGCGCTGTACCGTATAAAAATCTGCCTGAAAATATCTTTTCTTGTTCAAAAAATACATTTCCAAGTCTTCTTTTGAATTCACAAACATCGGCGTTTCGAACTCGATAAGCTCGATTTGAGCCTTTTTCGCCGTCGTTGCCAGTCGCTTTTGAAGCCAGTTGTCTGTTACATCCACATAGAAAATCTCCTGGACTCTTTTATTTCTCAACATAGGAACCAGCTTCCTGACATCTGCGAGCGCATCCTGTGCCTCAATGTAATGCACATTCATTTTCTGGCTTTCCAAATGTGCTTTGTACGCTTGCATGGAAGCCCGGTGAAAAAGTAACTTATGCTTGTGAAATGAAAACTGGTTGAAAAACAAATCTTCTTCTACCAGAAACACGTCTCTTTCGGGAGCGAGCGCAGGATGTTTCTCAAATAATTGATGCGGAAAAATTAACGTAATTGACTTCATTTGTCTCTCCATTGTCGATTCATTTCGGCTTACTCCATTACTAAAATCATGCGAATCCATTTATCATTATTTTTCGCCTTTGTTGTTTCCATCGGTTTCTGCGCCGCACAGGGCGGTTTCCGCGTTGTGCCGTTGGGCGTGAGGGGAGGCGGGGACGATGGGAATTTGTCGGCCTACATGGTTGCGCCTGCCAATTCGAATGCATTTGTTTGTCTGGATGGAGGAACTGTAACAAATGGGATTGCAAAAGCAGTGGCAAATAAGGTTTTCCCTGTCCCGGCAGATGTTGTTTTAAGAAAATATATCAAAGCTTACCTGATCTCTCACCCGCATATGGACCATCTCTCGGGCATGGTTATCAATTCCGTTGAGGACACTGCAAAGAATATTTATGGGACGGAATATTGCATTGAGACATTAAAAAGCCACTATTTCAATTGGGAAAGCTGGCCCAACCTAACGAACGAAGGGGCCAGCCCGGCTTTGAAAAAGTACAGTTACAAAATGCTCGGCGAGGATCAGGAGGTGAACATTGACCAGACTGAAATGTCGGTTAAGATATTTAAACTGAGCCATTCCAATCCATATGAAAGCACCGCTTTCCTGATCAAAAAAGGGGGAAGTTATCTTTTATATTTTGGTGATACGGGTCCGGATGAAGTGGAGAAATCTGATAAGATGGCGACGGTTTGGAAAGCAGTTGCGCCACTGGTTAAGTCGAAGCAACTTGCGGGAATATTTTTGGAGGTTTCCTATCCTAATAAGCAGCTCGACAGACAGTTATACGGTCATTTGACGCCGAAATGGTTCATGAAAGAGCTCAATGTGCTGGCTGGATTATCGGGCGTAGGAAGTTTGAAAGGGTTGAGTGTTGTCGTTACACATATGAAACCAACCGGGGATAATGAGTCCGCAATCAAGGCGGAACTGGCTGGTGATAATGCGCTGGGATTAAATCTTATTTACCCGGAACAAGGCAAATCATTTGAATTGAAATAACAACTTCCGGCTCGAAAGTCACATTCGCCCCGGAAGTTGACAACATTATTTTTTAGCAGGAACAGGTGTAGGTTGTGCGGGCACTTTCAGCTCCATTCCCAGCTTCTCATTAAATTTCTCAATCAGGTAAGCAGAAAGCAGTGGCGACGCTTCTTCGTGGTTTTGGTGGACGAAAAAGTAAACATTTTCAATCCCTTCTTCCACCCACAGTTTCAGTCTTTCAAACCAATCGTCCAGTCTGGTGTAGTCAGAATCCACATTTGCACCATTATAGCGAACGAATGCAGTCGGTGTCGTCAACCGCATGTGCAGCAAGTCGCGGCGACCGGCTGAGTCTGTGACGATGTGGGTAATGTTGTTTTTTTCTAAAACTTTATAGAGTTCTTCGCTGTCAAACGAACCATCGTACCAGCCTGTGTGTCGAAGTTCCAATGCAAGCGGAAAGCCGGATGGCCATTCTTCCAGATATCCTTTTAACGCATCCCAGTTTTTCGGACCAAAATTATCTGGCATTTGCAGGAAGAGCATTCCCAGTTTTTCCTGCAAATGCGCAATGCCGTCCAGATACACTTCTGTCGGCTCTTTTGCGTCTTTCAAGCGTTTCCAGTGGCTTATTCCCTGGTGCAATTTTGGAAAAAACCGGAATTCCGCCGGTGTTTTGTTATACCAGCTTTCGATCGTTTCAACAGGGAAGTTGTTATAAAAAGTGGCATTCAATTCAATGCTGTTGAACTGTGTTGCATAATAACCCAGCTCATCTTTTGTTCCTTTGGGATAAAAACTTTTGAGGTCCGCCTTGTTCCATTTAGCACAACCAATGTAAATATTCGGCTTGCCTTTTTTAGCGTCGTTTAACAATTTCTTGTTTGCAGCAGCATCATCAGGCAATTTAAAATCAACGTCGTCTGGATTATCAACTTTTCCGAATTTCATGGTCCGATGTCTAAAATGATTTATAAATTAAATTTCCTTCTGTTTAAACAGACGGGAAAATTTTCTGTTTTTACCTGCCGAAATCGTCTTGAACACGGACGATGTCATCTTCGTCGGATGGATTTGCTGCATCTGTATGTTTCCAGATTTCAGCCACAAAGCCCCATTCGTCTACGCCTACCAGGCGGTGACGCTCCCCTTTTTGCAGTTCCACAACCGTTCCGATCGGTAACTGGCGCAATGGTGTTTCTTCATCCGTATCGCTGATCACGATGCCAGCATTGCCGCCAATCACTTTCCAGATTTCGGCACGGCGGTGGTGATATTGCCACGAAAGACGCTTGTTAGGCGCTACGACCAATATTTTAGGGCTCAATTTCTCATAACCCGCAAAGTCTTCCAGCGATAGATGCGGGAAAAATGTAGATATAAATTTCGGTGCTTCGGATTCTTCCAACACAAAAAAGCCGCCCCAGGGTCTTGAGTGATCTTTGCTGACTACGGTAAATCCCTGCTCGTCTATAAACTGCTGAACTTTCGCAAAAACAACATCCTTATCGGCTGTTGCTGTAAATGATTGTATCATAATATTGGATGTTGGTAAAATCAAGTGATGGTTTCAAAATTAGGATAAAAAACAAAAAGATGCCCCAAAATATTCAGGGCACCTTTTGAATTATATCTACTAATTTATACTATTTGTCCCACCATACTTTGGTGGTGAAGTCGTCAGGCAAGGTTGCGCCTGTTTGGTAATTCGGGTTACCTGCAACTTCGTTGGTTGGGTAGCGAAGCCTTACCGGAATTACGCCGCCTGTTACATTACCCGGGTAGTTGGTCGGTGTTAGTTTTGGATAGCCTGTTCTTCTCCAGTCGGACCATGCTTCCCACCAATTGAAGAACTTGTTAACCCACATTTGCTCACCAATCATCTCCAATGCAGGTTTTGTGACGCCATACGGATAGGTTGTCAGGTATTTGGCAACAGCCGCATCTGCCACAGTCAGGGTTGCATCAAATGGTGTATACATTTGCATAGAAGCTTTTACACCAGCATCGTAATGTGATTTTGCGGTGCCTGCGATTCCGGTTCCGATTTTTCTTTCAATCGCCTCTGCAAGGAGAAATTCTACTTCTCCATAATTCATAATCATGTACGGATCAGAGTCTTGCAGCATTTTCGTGTTGATACGTGAATATGTTTTGGCTACGTCAACTGTTTTGCCTTCCAGCTTGTCAAGCATAGCCTGATCGTAGCCGTTTGGCATTCCTTTTTGTTTCAATGGATCAACGATTGTTCCGTTTATGCCGCCGCTAATGATCATTAAACGTGGATCGTCATCCGTTGCAACACCTTGATTTGTGCCTTTCAAGAAGTTGACCAATGTTGCGCTCAGGTAAGTTGGCTGGCCGCCATCTCCCGGATCAAAAGCCCTTGAGATACCATTCTGGTTTGTCCATTCGTTTGGTCCGTCAGACATTTTAACCCAAACATTGTCGGCATTGCTGGCAAATACACCACCCGCTGCCGCTTTCGTAACATAGGTAGCTGCTTTGGCCGGATCTACATTGGAAATACGCATCGCAAGACGTAGCATTAACGAGTAACCCCATTTTTTCCATTTCGCAATGTCTCCGTTGTAAATAAAATCCGCTGCTTTAAATCCTTCATCCGGGTTGGAAGCGCTTAACGCTGCTGATGCCTCGTCAAGTTCTTTCAGCAAGTCGGCATATACCACATCTTGTGTATCATATTTTGGGAAAAATATTCCTTCAATGCCTTTATTGGCCTCCGAATATGGGATGTTACCGTAGAAATCTGTTAATCTGGCGAAACTGAACGCGCGGATAATCCTTGCTGCCTCACGCATGTTTTTGTATTTACCTTCTGCAAAACCGCCAGGACCCGACTGTTTCAGGATTTCAGCTACGTTTTTTAACTGGTCATTGTAAGTAAATTCAAAAGGCGCAGCATTGGTTTCTGCATTGCTTTGATATTTATCACCGGGCGCAATTCCGCCGCCTGAATTGGCCAATTGCTGGATCGCATAGGCACACATGCCAATGTTCGTACGCCAGTCGATGTATCTGTTATCACCGGTTGTACCATTGGAAGCGATGGCGAGCTCAGTAGAGGTGAAGATGAAGTTCAGGTCCACTTCGTTCAACGCCTGCGGGTTAATGTTCAGATCGTGCAATTGCTTGGTATCGCAACCCGTAACCAGCACCACTGCGAGACCGTATTTTATATATTTTTTCAAATTTTTCATTTCTCAATAATTAAAATGTTGCTCTCAAATTGAAACCGTAACTGCGTGTCGAAGGAAATCCGAAATAGTCAAAACCTTGTGAGTTTCCGTTTGAATAAGTCGATTCAGGATCAACATTGTCGATGTTCTTGAACAGGATAGCCAGGTTACGACCTACGAAAGAAAGCGTCAGATTTTGCAGCGGCGTTTTTTCCAACAATTTTTTAGGGAAAGAATATCCTAATGTCATTTGTCTCAATTTTACAAACGATGCATCATACAGATACATGGTGGTTACTGCATCCGCTTCACCACCCACAGACCCCCAATAGTTATAAGCTTCTTGCGGAGTAAGTGTTTTGTTAAATGGCTTGTAATCAGTGCCTTCCTGTGTAACACCAGAAACAGTCAACGGAGCTTCACCTTCACGGCCTTGCAGCGAACGCTTGCTTACTCCCCACTGATCCAGCCTCATGTTTGTTCCCGAAAGAATGTCACCGCCTACCTTGAAGTCAACCAGGAATGATAAGTCAAATCCTTTGTAATTGAATGCATTGGTAAGACCTCCGGTCAGCTTCGCGATACCATTACCAATCACTTCGTAGCCAGCTGAACCTACCGGACGTCCGTCGCTGTAAAATACGGGTTGTCCATCTGGTGAAAGTTTCTGCACGCGGCCCGTGATCATACCAAATGGCTGTCCGACGATGTTCTTAATGTAAGAATTTCTGGTGCGGGGTTCGTCCATAACCAGCTCATCCACACCATCGATCAGTGATTTTACCTTGTTGGAATTCCTGGCCAGGTTCAGGGTAAGATCCCATGTCACATTGCTGGATTTCAAAGGAGTCGCAGTCAGCAACAACTCGATCCCTCTGTTTTGCAATTTTCCAAGGTTTACAGAAGTGCTGCCAAATCCGGAAGCTCTTGAAATGGTTGCATTCAGGATATCGTCTGTGGTTTGCTGATCGTAATAGGTAAAGTCCACGCCGATTTTGTTGTTGAACAAACGGAAGTCAATACCGATTTCCGTTTCCGTAACTGTGAGCGGTTTCAGCATTGAGTTTGGAATGTTTCCGCCGTTGCCCATCGCAGAAGAGAAAGACGCCATTGGATATCCCAAATGCGGGTTACCATTCAATGAGTAAGTCAGATTGGTCGCATATGGTCCAATTGTAACATTGCCAACCTGTGCCCACGACGCCCGTATTTTACCGTAAGAGAGCCAAGCCGGCAATCCTTTGATCGCATCCGAGAATACAAAGCTGCTACCAATGGATGGGTAAAGAATGCTGTTCGTTTCAGGATTAAGAACTGAAAACCAGTCGTTTCTTGCAGTTGCGGTTAAGAATAGGAAACCGTTATAAGAAACTTCCGCCGATCCCAAAAGGGAATTAATGCCCGATTCTTCCGGTGTATAATCCCATGTTTTGCCTTTCAGGTTGTTAAGAGCAGGGAAGAACGCAACATTGAACCCGTTACCATACACATTGGTATATTCGTATTTCCTGCGCATTCTGTTACCGCCTCCAAATGCAGTAATGCCGAATTTGCCGAATTCTTTGGTTATCCCAATAGTATATTCCGCGTTGATTTCCTGCACATCCCAGTTACCCAGGTTTCTTGCGCCACCGCGTTGGTAACCAGTTCCTTCCGGCGTTAAGCCTTCCGCACGGCGGGAATATTTGTCCATTCCCACACGTCCTTGTATAAACAACCAGTCAGTAAGCTGGTATTTCAACTGTCCCGAGGTGATGATCCTGTTCTTTTGGTCGGATTTGATGAATTGATAGGCAGTCCAGTATGGGTTCTGGCCCCAGTTGTTATTGGCCTGCTGGAATTCTTCACCCACTTTTTTGCCCCAAAGGCTTAGACTTGCTTCGTCCGTTCCGGCCGGGATTGCGCCCGGCTTGTTGGGATCGCCATAGTAATCCAAAACATTCTGGTCTCCCGGAATTCTCCATATCGCTTGAATAGCATTACCCGGCGAATCGGATACATTCGGCCGGTTTTTTGCCTTTTCTTCTGAATAGAGCACTTTCGCATCTAATGTCAGTCTTTTACCAAATTTCGCATTGGTTGATAAGGAAAGGTTTAATCTGTCAAAACCTGAATTCGGAATGATAGAAGTGCTTTTCAGATTCGTTACCGATGCGCGGAAATTTTGGGTTTCGTTGCCACCTGAGAACGCCAGGTTGTTTGTAAAAGCATGGCCTGTTTTCAGATATCTGGAAAAATTGTCGCCTGCATGAGCATAAGGGCGCATTTTTCCGTCAAAACCGATTACCTGGCTGTTGTCGAATTTAGGCCCCCAGGAATCGTCGCCCCATTCGTAAGCCTGGTTTTGGTTGGCTGGCTTTGTTGCGACACGCTCAACATATGAGCCCGTTCCATACGTTTTTTGCAGATCCGAAAGATCATTCAGTTTTTCAAAAACGTAGTTCGTGCCAAATTCAATGCCTACGCCTTTTCTCTTGGTTCCGCGTTTGGTAACGACGTTAATTACGCCATTCGCAGCACGGGAGCCGTAAAGAGCAGCTGCATTTGCACCTTTCAAAACAGTGATCGATTCAATGTCATCCGGGTTGATACTTGAGAGGCCGTCACCTTCATCCGAACCACCCCAAAGGCCCGCTTGTCCGAAGTTGTTGTTGTCCATCGGGATACCGTCGATTACATACAATGGCTGGTTATTCCCTTGTAATGACTTATTACCGCGAATAATTACCCTGGAAGAACCCGCAGGACCGGTGGCGATCTTGCTCACATTCACACCTGCAACCCGTCCCGCAAGCGCGTTACCCAGGTTTGCTTCCCGTGCAGATGTAAGATTGTTGCCATTCACCTCTGTGATAGAATACGCCAGCGCGCGCTTATCACGGCTGATACCCAAGGCTGTAACTACTACTTCATTCAGTGCGGTGGCCTCAGCAGCAAGATTTACATCGAGGGCGCTCGCGTTGACGACAACTTCTTTGGAAACATAACCAATATAGCTGAATGTCAATGTTTTTCCTTTTTCCACAGAGATAGAATATTCTCCTTTATCGTTAGTTGTAGTTCCACGGGTTGTTCCCTTCACCACAACGTTCACACCGGCAATTTCACCGCCGGATGCGTCATTTACTTTCCCGGATACCGTCATTTCCTGTGCATAACTCCTGAGAGTGAGCATGGAGAGAAGTACCAACACAATGTTCAGTACATTTTTTTTCATACGCTTTCTTTTCTGGATAGGTTAATCGATTGGTAACATAGCAATGGTAATATAATCCGACTCAAATATACGTCTGTCAACAGCATACTCGTATAGTTCTTTTTTATCTAAAAATAACACATTTTTAACGGTTGCGTAATTTTTGAATTGAGCGTCGCTCATTCACATGGCTGTGTCGTTCATGGATATACGTTGCCTATTTTGGTTATATTGCCAGCAGCGTTTTTCGGGAATAGCTGAGGTTTTTCTCAATCAACGCATGTAGTGTTTTACGCGAAGCCGCAGCACTGAATCCGTCTGCCGGTGTATTGGAAACGTAATTTAAAAGTCTTTCTAATGTCGAAGTCGCCACGTGCGTTCGGCAATCGGAAGAAGCATAATAAATGAACACATGACCATCGTCATCCAGAATCCAGCCGTTGCAAAAAACTACATTGGAAACATCTCCAATACATTCTTCTCCTTGCGGTGCTAAGAAATACCCCGCAGGTTTGTGCGTAATTTTTGCGGGATTGAGCAAGTCCGTGAGGAATAAATACAGCACGTAGCGCAGCCCGGCAGCTGTTTGTCTTACGCCGTGTGCCAAATGAAGCCAGCCTTGCGTCGTTTTCAATGGAGGTGGGCCAAGGCCATTTTTTACCTCATAAATTGTGTGATATCGTTTTGGGTCAATAATATGTTCCAAATCGATTTTTGCATTTTCAATGCGTTCAGCAAATCCCATAGCAATGCCTCCGCCGCTTCCGGCTGTAATGAAACCGTCCTGCGGGCGGGTGTAAAAGGCATATTTATCCTGTATAAACTCGGGATGCAGCACTACATTCCTTTGCTGAGGCGAATGTGTTATAAGATCAGGAAGGCGTTCCCAATGTTTCAGATCGCGTGTCCGCGCAATCGCGCATTGCGCAATGGCAGCTGATTCGTCTCCTGGCTTTGCACCCGGATCCTTGCGTTCCGTACAAAAAAGTCCGTAAATCCAACCGTCTTCATGCTGCGTAAGGCGCATATCATAAACATTTCCATCCGGCTCGCCGGTTTCCGGCATATGCACCGGAAAGTCCCAAAAAGTAAACTGGTCAACCCCATTGGGGCTTTCTGCCACTGCGAAAAATGATTTCCTGTCAGCACCTTCAACGCGCGCCACCAGCAGGTACGTATCATTGAGTTTGATAGCACCCGCATTGAATGTTGCGTTAATTTCAAAACGTTTCATCAGAAACGGGTTTGTGTCCGGATCAAGATCGTATTCCCAAAATACGGGCGCATGGGCAGCCGTCAAGATCGGGTACTGATAGCGCTCATAAATGCCGTTTCCAAATTCAATCCGAACATTTGGACGGGATATAAGCTTCTCGTAGCCAGATTGAATTTGTTTCAGCCGTTTCTGAAAAATGTTCATACTGCGTAAAGCTTTTGTTGTTAGCTCAATTGTCGGGTAGTTTCTGATACCAGGTTTTCCAAAGGATCAATATCGAAACAGCCAGTATTATCGCTGCAATGGCTGTTTGGGTTGGCATAAGTAACACCAGAAATACAGGCAGTGCAGTAATGGAAGTTTGAGCGGCAATGCCTACCAGCACATTAAACATATCCCACCCGAAATTTCGGTTTGGAACGAATAATGGGTCTTCCGCCTGCACTACGGCAGTAACCGGCCCCCAAAATCCCCAGGGTCTCACTGTTTTATAAAAATTTTTCAATGTATCAAAGTCCGTCGCCGGGGTCAGCAATGAGCCTGCGACGGCCCCAATTGTGGAAATAAGCAGGATTATCGGGAAGTAAAAAAGCGGGACAGTGCCCGGGAAAATATAAGGAGCGGCCAATGCACAAATGATCCCTGAGAACATTCCCCAGAAAAACCCGCTGCTATTGAACCGCCACCAATGCCATTTCAATACATTGGAAGCGATATAGCCCCCAAATAAAGCTGACACGATCCATTGAAGAATAGTGTTGACGTCTTTCGCCAGAAAACCAAGCAGGATGCTGATCGTCACAACGGCGAGTCCCAGCAAGTAATTCATTGTCGAAATCTGTTTATTATTTGCTTTGGGATTAAAAGATTTTAAATAAATATCATTGACAAGATAAGCTTGCGCTGCGTTAAATGTTCCTGCAAATGTCCCCATAAAGGCACCCATCAGCCCAACCAGCACCAAACCCAGCAACCCAGGCGGAATATATGTGTTGAGCACTGCCGGCAGGATCCGCTCAAAATCGGTTTTATCTGCGATTGAAATGTTGAGGTCCTTATAAAACAACAAACCAAGAATGGTTACACCTATAATGAGCAAGTAGCGTGTGGGAAGCAGCACCACATTTACGATCATGCTCATCAGCGCAGCCTCCCGAGGTGATTTCGCAGAAAGTATTTTTTGCATATCGTAACTGGGAACCGGTCCGGCCAGACTTGCTAAAATGCCTTTGGCAGTCATTAAAGCAAAGAAGTAGCCAAATGGAGAAAATCCGTTTGCCCTGATCTTCTCATTCACTTCGGGAATATGCGCACTCCAATCCAAACCCAGCTCTTTGCCAAAAAGAATATTATTCCAGCCAATGGGAACCGGAAGCGACCGGGCGTTATACAAAGCCGTCATGGCAATTATCGCAATGACCACGGATACAAAAACCATGATTGCGTAATGGATCATATCAGCCCAGACGATACTTTTCATACCACCTAACAAAGAATAAAACACCGTGAACAATGTAAAAATGACACCGTAAAAATGCGCCGCATACTCTGGTGCGATTGCAAAAGGCAAATAGGGTTGTACAAAACGCCAGGGAATAAAGATTTCGATAAACTTGCCCAAACCGATAAATCCGTAAGCCATAAAACCCAGGCAGCTCAGAAGTGCAAATGCAATGATGGTCTTATGCGACGGCAATGCATCTTTTTTATTCCCAAACCGCGTTAGCATCCACTCGGCGCCGGTCGAAACATTGGATCGCCGCAACCATATCGACAGATAGACCATCATAAAAATCTGGTTGAAAACCGGCCAGAGCCAGGGAAGCCAAATGCTTTTTACGCCGTAAATAAACATGATGGAAACCATCCAAACGGTTCCCGAGATATCAAACATTCCGGATGCATTTGAAATGCCGAGCATCCAGAACGGCATTGACCTCCCGCCAAGCATGTAGTCATTTTTACTTTTCTGGGCTTGTTTTTTGAGAATAATCCCAATCACCGTTACCAGTATCAGATAAGCTATGATGACAAGGAAATCAACGGGTTTTATTTTCATGAAAAAGGTCAGGCATCCATGGTATTCTTATTTTGGTGAATTTAAAATACAAATGATAGATTACAATATGCAATGTGCTGCTCATCCTTTTTACAAACTTATGCACTATCACAGCCCGATGTATAGTACTATTTTATCTATCATTAGAATTTTTTGAACGGACCATACCTGATAATATTGGTTTAATGAAATTTTAGGCCTGCTAAATCGTGTTTTTCAAAATTTTCTATCACCATAGGTGAATATTTGTTGCGTATTCTGTTATTTTGGTATAATACATTTTAAACATTAAATGGTTATATTTAACATAACATGTTAACCTAGCTAATATATGAGTGAAATTTACCGCGAAATTACCCCTTTGACTCAGTACGACTGCTTTACAATCTTTGCCAGGAAAAAAACCGTTTTTGATTTTCCCTTACACAGCCACGATGAATTTGAATTGAACCTGGTGCTGTCTGGCAAGGGTGTGAAAAGGATTGTAGGGGATCATACTGAGGTCATTGATGACGCCGAGCTGGTGCTGGTTGGCAATAATTTGCCGCATGGCTGGCTCAATAATTCCTATAAATGGGAAGAAGGCGTGCCCGAAGTTCATGAAATTACCGTTCAGTTTCACCGGGACCTTTTCGACGACAAATTCCTGAAACGTAACCAATTGTTCTTTGTCCGTTCATTGCTCGAAAAGTCAGCGAAAGGCATTGCTTTTTCCAGGGAAACCATTGAACGCATTACGCCGCGACTTACGGCGCTCGTTCAGAAAAGCGGATTCGACTCTATTCTTGAACTCATGTCAATCCTGCATGATCTGTCGGTATCCAGAAACATGCGGACGCTTTCCAACAGCACATTTACGGGCGAAAATGTCAATTTTAACAGCCGGAGGATTGAAAAAGTGTTTATGTATATGCGTGACAATTATGACAAGGAAATTAATCTGGAAGGTGTTTCCAAACTGGCAGGAATGTCGGAAGTCTCATTCAGCCGCTTTATCAAGAAAAGGACGGGAAAGACTTTCATTGAAAGCTTAAATGAGATCAGGCTTGGGCATGCTTCGCGATCGCTGATCAATACTACGAACACGATTTCGGAGATTGCCTACAAATGCGGATTTAATAATTTGTCGTATTTCAACCGGATTTTCAAGAATAAAAATGGCTGCACGCCCAAAGAGTTTCGGGACAATTATTCGGGGACCAGGACATTTATTTGATTGGGTTAAAAAGTGAAAAGTTCAGAGTTTAAAGTCGGTTAGACCATCAACTCTGAACTTTCCACTGTAATCTCTTAACTCTATAATCTACACTTTAAGCATCCAGCCGAATGTATCTTCAACTTTGCCCGTGCGTAGGTCGGTCAAATAAGTTTTTACTTTATTAACAAACGAATCTTCTTTAATCTCGGGAAGCTGATAATCAACTCCTTCGTAAGCAATAGATGCAAATGGAGAGATAACAACAGCCGTTCCAGCGCCAAACGCAGCTTCCAGACTTCCATCTTTCAAGCCATCAATAATTTCTTTTACACTTACTCTGCGTTCTTCCACCGGAATCCCCCAATGTTGTGCAATGGCAACGATGCTTTTGCGGGTAATTCCGTCCAATGTGGTTTCGGAAACGTATGGTGTAACAAGTTTGCCATCCATAATAAACATAATGTTCATCGTTCCGGATTCTTCAATGTACGCATGCTCGCGGGCGTCGGTCCAGATTAACTGGTCGTAGCCTTCCTGCTGAGCAAGTTTGGCCGGATAAAGCGAGCCAGCGTAGTTACCGGCGCATTTTGTTCCGCCTACACCGCCTTCGGCAGCACGGATGAAATGCGTTTCAACCTTCACGCGCGGCGGTTTTGCATAGTAAGTGCCGACCGGGCTGGTGAATATGATAAAGTAATATGAATCAGAAGGTTTTACACCGATATATGGGTCCGTAGCAAACATATAAGGGCGAATGTATAGGGAGCAACCCTCTTGCGATGGCACCCAATCCGCATCCTGGCGCAGCAATTCTGTAAGCCCAGTCATGAAGACTTCTTCCGGGATTGTAGGCATGCAAAGGCGTTCAGCCGATTTATTCAGTCGTTTCCAGTTGTCGATAGCGCGGAAAAGAAGCACTTCACCTTCTGCACTTTTATAGGCTTTCATGCCTTCAAAAATAGCCTGGCCATAATGCAGGGCGGCAGTGGCAGGGCTTAGCGCGAGGTCACCGTAAGGGACAATCCGGAGATCTTGCCATTGGCCTTCGCGGTATTCGGCGATAAACATGTGGTCGGAAATGTTCCGTCCAAAAACGAGATTGTCGAAATCAACCTCTTGCAAACGTGATTTTGTCGTCTGCTGAACCTCTATTTGCAACGTGTCGGCTGTCATAGTGCCTAAAATTTAAATTGCGGATACTGATTTCAAGGATCTTTTTGTATCTTCCTTAAGTCCCGCAATTTAAAAAAATAAATCTATAATCAACAGATATTTAGTATAACAATTATTTTTTTGAAGCGACCCTTGGTTTCCACGTAACTTCCTCAATTTCCAGCTCATAAGTCATCGCGCGGCAGAGCATAAAAAGATAATCAGAAAGGCGATTCAGATAGCGAACCACAATGTCTTCTACTTCCTCGCCCTGTTGTAAATGGATCACCGCACGCTCCGCACGACGGCAAACTGTTCGTGCGATGTGCCCAAACGAAACGGACTGGTGTCCGCCAGGCAAAACGAATGCTCGCAGAGGTGGGATTTTCGAATCGATAATGTCCATTTCCGTTTCAAGAAGCGTCACATCATCATCCAGCAAATCAGGCAAAATCCGCTTCACCTGATCCGATTCCGAAGCCAAATGCGAGCCAATCGTAAAAAGCCGGTCCTGGATTTCTTTTAAAAGGTCGCGCCGCTGCTCATTGACGGGCTGATCGCGCAGCATGCCAATGTAACTATTCAGCTCATCCACAGTGCCATAAGCATCAATCCGAACATGCGCCTTGCTCAACCGCGTGCCGCCGATGAGGGACGTCGTTCCTCGGTCACCTGTTTTGGTGTAGATTTTCATTTTTACTCATTTCGATGGTTTCCTGCAGCGTGTATCTTTTGGCATTAGGATCTAAAAATAATTTCTCGATTTCTCGCATCTCTTCTTTTGTATGCTGATTTCTGATTACAGCAATAGCTTTACCTTTCGATGCTTTCATAGTATAATCTTTTAGTTTGTCTATTTGCAGGCCAGCAACTTATTGGTATAGTGTGTTATGAAAACGGCAACTTTCAAAGGTAACATTTATAATCATTAACGTTCTCAATTAGGTTTTAGAAACTCCCCAACCTAATTTTGCAGCCAAATTTACTATGGCGAAAAAACCTCTTGAAGGTTACTGATTCATGAAAGTTACAACATTTGGTATAAAAGTATGGCGCTGGTTGTCGTTGGTCCTGGTTATTGCTGCGCTCGTATGGACTTATTCGGTTTTTCCGCAAACGGTCGCTGTCGATTTCTCAGACAATGGTTTGGCGGAAAAATATCTTGAAAAAGAACACATTTTTTACATTGTAATGGCGCTGTTTCTGCTCAATAATGTGCTGATAACCGGCCTTGCCAGGCATATCCCCAATGTGGATCCGATGCATTTGCCTATTTTGAATAAGAAAGTCTGGGCGCAGCACCGCGAAGAGCTGAATGAGCACTTGATCAACTGGCTTTACTGCCTCGTTGCGGTCATCAACACGATCATCGGTATGAGCCTTTTTGCCCTTGCAACTATTAATAGTCAGCAATATAAGCTCGACGTTTTCGATTTTTCGTGGCTGTATTATGCTGGTTTGGGATTAATGATCATTGTTTTTCTTCTGCCGCTCCGACTTTTGTGGACGCCGACTCCTGAGGATAAATTGTAGAAGGGAAAATGAAAGAGGAAGAGTCCAAAGGCAGTGGAAATTGGCAAAATGACTGGCTCAAAGCGGCCGAATCGATTCGTTTGGAAGACTATACATATGATCTGCCTGACGAAAGGATCGCGAAGTATCCGTTAGAAAATCGCGATCAATCGAAGCTTTTAATCCATAATTCCGGCGAAATCGCGCACAAGTGTTTTACGGATCTGCCTGAAAATCTCCCTGCCGAAACGCTTCTCGTATTTAACGACACAAAGGTAATTCCCGCCAGAGCTTATTTTAAGAAGGAAACAGGGGCCGTTATTGAAATTCTCCTGCTGCATCCTGAGCTGCCGACGCGCGTGATTAATGATGCGATGTTGGTGAAAAATTCCTGCGTGTGGGAATGCATGATCGGGAATAAAAAGCGCTGGAAGTTAGCCGACACTTTAACAACAGAAATCAACATTAATGGTCAGCTTGTTACGCTGAGCGTGACTTACGAGGATTATGACCGGAATCTCGTTCGGCTTAATTGGAATGGGGACTTCGTTTTTCTAGACATTGTAAAAGCACTTGGTGAAATCCCATTGCCACCTTACCTGAACCGCGACACCGAGGCTCGCGATTCAGAAACCTATCAAACCGTTTACGCCCATCACGATGGCGCAGTCGCAGCGCCAACCGCTGGCCTGCATTTCACGCCGGAGGTTTTTGAAAAGCTCCAATCAAAAGGTGTAAAGAGATCGTTTCTCACCCTTCACGTTGGCGCAGGAACATTCCAGCCAATCAAGGTAAGCTCCGTAACCGAGCATCGGATGCATTCTGAGCAGGTTGTTTTTACTAAACAACTGATAAATGATCTGCTTGAAAATCTGGGAATGATTATTCCGGTCGGCACTACATCATTGCGGTCTTTGGAAAGCTTGTATTGGTTCGGCGTAAAGCTCTATCGTCAGGAGACGACTGATTTTTTCATAAAAAAGCTCTATCCCTATCCCTTCGAAGAAAAGGATCTTCCGTCTGCAAGCGAAGCATTGCATTCAATTTTAGCTTTCATGGAGCAACACAACACCGACCACATTGTAGGTGAAACCGAAATCTTCATCTTTCCCGGATACAAATTCCGCCTTTGCAAGGCAATAGTAACCAATTTTCACCAGCCAGGCTCCACGCTCATTCTCCTAGTTGCCGCGCTTACCGGGCAAGATTGGAAGCGGATTTATGCTGAGGCATTGGAGAATGATTATCGGTTTTTGAGTTATGGAGATTCATCGTTGCTGTGGCGGAAGGATTGAGCAGCTCAAAATCACTTCACCCCAACAACCTCACTCATTTTTGAAACGCCATTCTCATTAAACGCCTCAATACCAAAGTAATATGGCACACCCACATTTAAAGCTCTCAGCTCAAATGCATTAGGCTCATCATTCCAAAACTGATAAGTCTGATACAATTTATCCGGTGCGATTCCCCAAAGCACGTTATAGCCAATCACTCTCGGCACTTTTTCCCATTTCAAGTCTGCATTTCTAGTGTCTTTTTGGCGAATCACTGAGAAGTTTGCAGGCGTTTCAGGCGCTTTTCCAAACCCATTTCCAAAAACACGGAATTCGCTGATCGCCAGATTGGGTGAAGCAACATATATATGCTCATAGCGCACATAGCGTGCTTTTACCGGTTTGGCCAGCTCAATGTAGGCGCACGGCCGGTCGCGTTTTGGCTCCTGCGTTAGGTCGCTTACAACGTCCCATTTCTTGCCATCATTCGAAGTCAGGATCTTGAATTGTGTGTAAACGACTTCCGGCTTGTTGTCGAAAATGTCCGATTTGTAATCTGAATAATTTACCTGGACTGCCTTAATTTCCTGCTCTTTTTGCAGATCAATGGTCAACGTTTCGCCAGGTTTGTTTTGTTTGGCGACCCAGAATGTTCTTGGATTTTCGTCTGTGATTTTTGCGGCGGACATGGTGTCCATGACGGACGATGCCGTAACCGGTTTTTTGTAGGAAAGCAGCATCCAGCCTGTGAACAGTTCGTCGCCTTTTCCTTTCCATTTTTGCGTCGTCATTTTGTGCGGAAAGTCGCCGAACCGGGTGTTGGCGAACATTTGACCGTCTTTGTCGAAACCGGCTGCATATCTCACAATCCTTCTTTCCATGCCCCAATTGTAGCCGATCCAGGACGTTCCGGTGTTCCAGTAATTGCCATAATTATCCTGAAATGTATTCCCATGCCCTGCCCCGGTCGCGAAGCCGCCTGGCTTGTAGGAAACCGGATTGTAAGGCGTATAAGTGAACGGCCCGAGCGGGTCGTCGCCGACGTAAGTGCCATTGGCGTAAACATTGTATTCCGTGCCAGGAGCGCCGTATTGCAGGTAATATTTACCATTATGCTTGGTCATCCAGGCGCCTTCGGTGAATGGTTTAAAGGGATCGGAATGGTTTGGGCCGAAGCGTTCCCAGCCGTGCTCGTATTGATTTAACCAAAACATAGCCTTGTACTGATCCTTGAAAGCCAGCTTTTTACTATGATCCAGCTCGGCGCCGAAAATCGGATATACATTCGATGAACCCCAATACATAAACCATCTGTCCGTATCCGGATCGTGGTAAATGGCTGGATCCCACGGCCCAATATCCTTTGGCAAGCGCGGTGTCCAACGATTATAAAATTCCCAAATGCCCTTCTCCGGCGCAACGGAATAAAGGATTGGACGTGATTCGAAAGTGGATTGGAACAAAAAAAGCGTGTCACGAACAGAAACAGCCGCCGGAGCACACATATCCTCGAAAGGCCAGCGGTTTGCAGTCAAATATTTCCAGTTGATCATATCCTTGGAATGCCAGTAACCGCCCTGAATCGTCACAAACATGTAATAATCACTCCCTTTTCCTGAAACTTTGTGGTTAATGATCACCGGATCCGCGCCGGAACGGTAACTTATTTTCTCATTCAACTGCTCAAAATTGTATTTGTAATCAATGTCCATCGGATTGCAATAGGTCGTTTGTGCAACCGCAGGCTGGAAAACGAGGACAATGAATGCGCAGAAAATAGCTTGTAAAATGTTTCTGATCATTAGTATGTGAGGTTTGAATGCAGGAAAATCTTTTAATCATGCTAAAATAGGCACTTTCCCGGTAAACCGATAACGTTTACCTTTGCGCTTCGATTTTGAAATAAGAAACACCATTCATAATGACGATTGATTTTGTTGAAGAACTGCGCTGGCGCGGAATGCTTCATGATATGATGCCCGGAACGCATGAGCAACTGAAAAAGGAAATGACGGCTGGCTATATCGGTTTCGACCCAACGGCCTCGTCGTTGCACATTGGTAACCTGGCTACGATCATGCTTTTGGTTCACTTTCAACGTGCTGGCCATAAGCCATTTGCATTGATCGGCGGCGCAACGGGAATGATCGGTGATCCGTCATTTAAGGCATCGGAACGGTCGTTTTTAGACGAAGATACATTGCGCATAAATCAGGAAGGCATCCGCAAGCAATTGGAACAATTCCTTGATTTTGACTGCGGAGAGAATTCAGCCGAAATGGTGAATAATTACGATTGGTTTAAAGACATTGGCTTTCTTCAATTCCTTCGAGAGGCTGGTAAGTTTTTGAGCGTCAATTACATGATGTCAAAAGATTCAGTTAAGAAGCGTTTGGAGACAGGAATCTCATTCACAGAGTTTTCTTACCAATTGCTGCAAGGCTACGATTTTTATCATTTATACAAAAACAAGAATATCCGTTTGCAAATGGGCGGCTCCGATCAATGGGGCAACATTACAACCGGAACTGAAATCATCCGCCGCAAGGAAGGCGACGAAGAAGGCTATTTCAAAGCATACGCATTAACAACGCCACTTTTAACAAAATCTGACGGTTCGAAATTCGGCAAAAGCGAAGGCGGAAACATTTGGCTCGATGCTGAAAAAACGTCGCCTTACGAGTTTTACCAATTCTGGCTCAACCAAGCCGATGAGGATTTACCGCGTTATCTGCGGGTTTTTTCTTTCAAAAACAAAGAAGAAATCGAAGCCTTGGAAACCAGCCACGCCGCCGAGCCCCATTTGCGCATCATGCAAAAAGCATTGGCATCCGAACTCACAATCCGCATCCACTCCGAACGCGCATATCAAACCGTTTTGAAAGCATCAGAAGTGTTATTCGGCAAAGCAACATTAGAAACTTTGCAAAGCATCGAAGCCGACGAATTCGACACAATCTTCGCCGGCGTGCCGCAAACAGAGATCACAAAGGCCGAATGGAGCGAAACGGCCAACATTACAGATTTAATTTCAACAGTTACAAAATCCGAAATTTATGCATCAAAAGGTGAGGCTAGAAGAGCCATTCAGCAAAATGCGGTGAGTGTTAATAAGGTAAAAGTCACTTCTGCAGAGCAAGCTTTGAGTGATTTTAGTTTGCTGCAAGACCGGTTTTTGTTGATTTCGAAAGGGAAGAAGAATCATTTGGTAAGGGTTGTTTAGTTTGCGCTTGAAGACAATTTCGGAGGAATAACCTGTTTATAGAAAAAAAAATGAATTTGTTTGGGGCTCCGGTAGGAGCCTCCTTTTTACTATAGATTTTAAGGGTCCTTTTTCTAGATTTGAAAATTAATCTTAAAATGCTTGTAGGATTTTCTTACAAAAACTTTACTTTTGGATGTCAAAATCGTTTAATTCAATAGAGGAGGCTTTTGCCTGGTTTTTGGAACACGTTTACAAAAATCTTTCGCCGGAAGAGAAAAAAGGCGAATTGGTAAGTGCCTGGCGAAGTTTTACGTTTAAACAAGGCATATCTCAAAAACGTATGATTTCTATTTTGGAGCGCTATGGTTTTGATGTGAATATTTCAGTGACTTATAAAAAGTAAAAAATTTTTGTCCGGCTTTTGTAAGATTTTCATACATAATATTAACTCTAACCACTATAAGGGATGTTTATCAAATCTAACTTAAGAAATGAACAACGGTCTTTTACGGAAGCAGAGGCCCAACTGCTGATTCAGCAACATGAAACCGTTAAGGCGTTTTTCCGCAGAGATAGCAGTGTTGAAATAGTTAACTCGCTAAACACGCTGGTGGAAACTCTTTTGTTTTCGGAAGAATCAGATAATGTAACATCTGAAATGCGCGTGCACATCGCAAAACAGCTGCGCGTTGTGACATTGATTACCAAATTAGGCGAGACGACGGTTAAATGGTAAATCAATATCATTTCTTCGTAATTTGAATACGCTAGGAGGCTCCTCCGGAGCCAAAATCCAACTCGATTATGCTTCTAGAAACAGGGAATCCCTCTGGGATTCTTGCTTCGTAAATGTTCTGGAGGAACTTCCTGTTTCTAGACTTTGTGTAATGCGATTTTTCGACTCCGGATGGAGCCTCCTGATTTGTTAGATTTTGTCAAAACAAGTTTTCCGGCGTTTTTCACGACGACGAAATTTTACCGAAAAAAAGACAAGTTGCGCCGATCGTTCATTCTATATGGATATGCTCAATCAAAATGTTAAATTGAAGCATGGTTAGCACATCTATGTAGGCGAATTTATAATGCCAGTCAGTTGTTTGCGTATTGTCAACTTAAAATAAATCTATGCTACACACGATCACGATAGAAACAAAAGACGATGCCGAATTTGGTCAAATCAAGGATCTGGCGAAAAACTTGGGTGTTCCATTTAGAGAGTCGCATCAAAACTTACTTAGCAAAGAGGAACAGCTGAAATTGCTCAACCAGCTATCTTGGGAAGGCGATGAAACTGGTGATGAGCTCAATGCGATGATTTACGGTGCGAGAAGATCCAGCTCACGAGATGTTGAACTTTAATCAGTTTTTGCTGGACACTAATATTTGTATTCATGCGCTCAAAAGTGATTTTGGTATCAAACAAAAAATTGGCGAAGTCGGAATTGAATCGTGCTTTCTATCCGAGGTAAATATTGCAGAGTTGTTATTTGGAGTTGAAAACAGCGCTGTGCATCGTCGTCATTTAAACTGGCAGCAGTTTGAAAGTTTCCAGCGAATTTTTACAGGCCGGATTTTGCAGATTGGCAATGTTCTACACGAATACGCGAGACAGAAAACCAACCTCCGAAGAATGGGAAGGCCCATTGACGATTTTGATATATTAATTGGATGCACTGCTATTGTTCACAACTTGATCCTTGTAACGCGAAATACCCGACACTTTGTAAATATGCCGGGTATTCAACTTCAAAATTGGATTGATAATTAGATCAGGATTTCCCAGTAAAACTATTCAAAACCGGCGCAGCCGTCGGGTTATACTGATAGGACTGCCAAGTGCTGTCCTCGTAAATCTCCACAATCCGGTAACCTTTATAAGTCGTTCCCCAATTGCCGCCGAAGTGGCCGTCGAAGAAGTAGGGTTTTTTGCCGTAGATTTTGGTGCTGTCCTGGTCGTGGTCGTGGCCGTTGAAGATGGCTTTGATGTTGGGGGTGTTTTCGAAGAGGTCGATGACTTCTTTGCATTCGATTCCGTTCACGGTCCATTTGGCGGGGGTGATGTGCAGGAATACGAAAATGCCTTTTTTGTCTTTGTGTTTGGCGATTTCGTTTTTTAGCCAAGTTGCGTCCGGGCACACGTATTCACCTTTTTCGTTGGACGTGTCGCCGATGATGAATGCGTATTCGCCTTTCGCAAAACTGTGATTTGTAGGATAACCCCAAGTGCTCTGCCACACGTCCAAACCAACTTTATCGTGATTGCCGCGGCTTACATAAAACGGCACGCTGAGGTTGCTGATCGTGTTTTTGAAATCATATAACAATGTCGGGTCGTCGTGGATGAGGTCGCCGTTGAAGAAAAGTAAATCAACGCCTTTCTGCATTTTTTCTCGATTTACCCAGCTGATCAAATCCGTGTGGAATTGTTTGAAATCGGTGTTTGGCTGGCCGTAATGTCCATCGGAAGCAACGATGAACCGCATGGTAATTCTTGCGGGAACATTGTTTTCTGCTGGTTTTGATATGAATGAAAGGCCTGGCAATGCGGGTAAAAGTTTGAGAAAAGAGCGGCGTTTGAATGTCATCAGATCGTTCAGGTTTGGAGCGTTCGGGGTGTTTTTATTATTCCAAAAATAGTTATTCGCGAATGATATTTTCTTTATTCTTGCACCTTGTTAAGAATATTTAATATAAAAATCAATTCATGGATCGCCTAATCCTGCAAAAAGCTGCTTCCTATTGTGCTTATCAGGAAAGAACGCAAGATGAAGTGCGCCAGCGCCTGAAAAAGTGGAATGTATGGGGCGAAGAGGCCGACGAGCTCATTGCAGAGCTGATTTCCATGAATTATGTGAGCGAAGAACGCTTTGCGAAAACTTATGCTGGTGGAAAGTTCCGGATCAAAAATTGGGGCCGGATGAAGATCAGGCAGGAGCTTAACCGGCGTGGGCTGAGTCAATATAGCATTGAAAAGGGAATGGGGGAGATCGAGGATAAGGCTTATGTGGAGGGGCTGAGAACGCTGCTTACAAAAAAGAAAACGCTCCTGTCGAAGACAGAAGCGGATCCCTTTAAATTAAAACAAAAACTAGCCAGATTCGCCTTAGCCAAAGGTTATGAGAGCGAATTGGTTTGGCAAGAGCTTGAAAAGCTGGATTAAAAATCAGAGTCAAACGAGATCTTATGTCCTGAATCTTTATCCTTCACGCCGCTCATCACGCCAGCTTTCTGATATTCTCCAACGCGTTTTTCGAAAAAGTTGGTTTTTCCTGGAAGGGATATTAACTCCATGAAATCGAATGGGTTAGCGGAGCCGAATTGCTTTTCGCAGCCCAATCTTTCCAGCCAGAAATCGGCGATGTATTCGATGTATTGATTCATCAGGTCAGCATTCATGCCGATTAGGGACACTGGTAATGCTTCGCTTACAAATTCTTTTTCAATTGTAACTGCATCCATCATAATTTCAACCACCCGTTCTTGCGGTAACTGGTTCACAATGTGTCTTGTATAAAGCAAACATGCGAATTCACAGTGTAAACCTTCGTCGCGGGAGATAAGCTCGTTCGAGAAAGAAAGTCCGGGCATTAAGCCGCGTTTTTTGAGCCAGAAAATGGAGCAGAATGATCCTGAGAAGAAAATTCCTTCCACAGCTGCGAACGCAATGATCCTTTCTGCAAACACCGGGCTGTTGATCCATTTTAACGCCCATTCCGCTTTTTTCTGAACGCAAGGAATCGTGTCGATGGCGCGTAGCAGATGGTCTTTTTCAGACGGATCTTTAATGTATGTATCGATCAGCAGCGAATAAGTTTCGGAGTGAATGTTCTCCATCGCAATCTGGAAGCCGTAAAAGCACTTCGCTTCTGCATATTGCACTTCGCTCAGAAAGTTGACAGCCAGGTTTTCATTTACAATCCCGTCCGACGCCGCAAAAAATGCAAGCACGTGCGAGATAAAATGCCTTTCACCGTCGTTCAGGTTCTCCCAGTCTTTCATATCCTGAGAAAGATCGATCTCCTCAGCCGTCCAGAAAGATGCTTCATGGCGTTTGTACATTTCCCAGATATCGGAATGTTTGATTGGAAATAGCACAAACCGCAAAGGATCTTCAACTAACAGGGGTTCCTGCCTGGTAAGTTCTTGTGACATAAGTATTTAAAAATTTTAACGGGGACCAGATGTATAATTTTTTGATTTGCCCTGGCCGGATTTGCAGGGCTGGAGAAAACAAATCTACACGCTTTGCCCCGGAAATTCAAGGAGAAACTGATCAAATTCAATTCTAATCGGGCGAATATTCTTAGGACGAATAAGCTAACTTTGTCACGCTCACATTACTTTAAATTTCGCTTACATTGAAGATTTCCGGCTTTACAATTATCAGGAATGCAATTATAAATGATTACCCGATCGTGGAGGCAATAACGTCCATTTTGCCCGTTGTGGATGAAATGCTAGTGAGTGTGGGGCATAGCGATGACGGTACATTGGGGCTGATCAGATCCATTCCTTCGGAAAAAATCAGGATTGTGGAATCGGAGTGGGACATGTCTTTGCGGGAAGGTGGGAAAGTGCTCGCTGTGGAAACGGATAAGGCTTTGAAACAGATTTCGTCCGATTCTGATTGGGCGTTTTACATTCAGGGCGATGAGGCTGTGCATGAAAAATATCACAAAACAATTATTGACTCATGCAAGGAACATCTTGACGACGAACGGGTGGAAGGATTGCTGTTTGATTATGTGCATTTTTATGGCACCTATGATTATATCGGCGACAGCAGAAAGTGGTACAGACGTGAAATCCGCATTATAAGGAATGAGCAAAATCCGAAAGGTGAACCCATTTCGGCTTATCGCGATGCACAGGGATTTCGTCGGGGGAATCAAAAATTGAATGTCATGCATTCCGGTGCGGCGGTTTATCATTATGGCTGGGTGAAAAGTCCGGCGCAGATGAAAACCAAGATGAAAAATGTGAGCCGTTTCTGGAATGAAGGAGAGGCTTGGGAAAAGATCCTCGAATCGGAAGATTTTTTCAATTATGAAGAATTTGACTCGCTAACCCATTTCAAAGGATCGCACCCTTCGGTGATGGAAAACCGGATCGCACGGCAGAGCTGGAAGGTGGATTTGGACACTTCCAAAAAGAAATTCAAGTTGAAGGATGCGCTGCTTTACTGGTATGAAAAACGCACGGGAAGGCGTCTTTTTGAATTCAGAAATTACCGCCTATTGTGACGCAAATGTGCAAATCCGTGTAATGGGATAACAAAATTTAGCGTTTTAATACTTAATATTGTAATTTCAGTTACTCACAAAATTCTTTCTGTTGCATGTTTGAGTATTTTAAAAATTCATTGGCTCGTAAAAAAGCCCGTCGCCAGTTTCAGGAATATCCCCATAAAACGGATAAATTTTTACTGGCGGAAGAAGGTGAAATATCATTTGCAAACTGGAAAAATCCATTGGTTAATCCAAAAGTCATTACGCAGGAAGAAGTCAATTTTTTCAAAAAATTTATCCCAAAAGGAAGTCTTTGTATTGACATTGGAACCAATATTGGCGACACGACCGTGCCTATGGCGCTGGCAACTGGAAAAACAGGCACAACTATCGGTTTTGATCCTAATCCGCACGTTTTCAAAATCCTGGAAAAAAATGTTGCATTAAATGTTGATAAAACCAACATTATCCCGCTGCCTTACGCGATAACGAAAGAAGACGGTGAGTTTTTTTACAGCTCATCGGAAGCGTCATTCGGCAATGGGGGCATTTCGAACGAAATTGTTGAAGACCAGGGCGCGTTCCAACTTCCAGAAAAAATCAAGGGCATTAATCTCGAAAAGTTTTTGAAATCCAACTACACGTCTCTTTTATCAAAGCTTTCGTTTATTAAAGTGGACGTAGAAGGCGCTGATATGGAAGTGATTAGGTCGATTAGCAACTTGATCAGGCAATTTAAACCAGTGCTTGTGGCTGAGTGTTTTCCAAAAGCAACCACAGAAGAGCGCGCCGAATTGTATCACATTGTTTCCGAATTTGGCTACACATTACATTACTTCTCCGATTTCAACGAACACGCAAAGATTATCAAAATTGAAGGCCCACGTGATATGAACAAGTGGAAAACCTTCAACTTCTACGCCATTCCTACTGAATAGCGGCTAAATCCAGCGTTTTCGGCGGAAAAACCAGAGTACAACCAGCGAAGATAGCAACATCAATAGCAGCGAAACCCAGAATCCCCATGGTTCGGCCGTTGAAGGAATGTGGTTGTAATTCATACCAAAAATCCCCGCAATAAGCGTTGGCGGCATGAAAATGATGGTCACCACCGTGAAAATTTTGATCACCTGGCTTTGTTCAATGTTGATCAAACCCATGAATGTATTTTGCAGATATTCAAGGCGTTCGAAATTGAAAGTGGTGTATTCCAATAGCGAGCTGATGTCTTTGAGAATAATTCGCAAATGTTCCTTCCTGTCCTCCGGAAAATACTGACTTCTTAAAATTCCTGACAAAACGCGTTGCTTGTCAATGCTCGTTTCCCGCAACATCATCGTAATTTCCTGCAATCCACTAATACGGATCAGCACTTCCTGACGGGCTTTTTGTTCTCGGGTAAGATCTTTACTAATCGCAGAAATATCACGGGAAATGCCTTCGAGCGAATCTGCATCGGCTTCAATGCGCGTTTCGAGCAGTAACAGCATAAAATCCACACCGCTCTGAATGCCTTCGGGGCTGACTTTCATCTTTTTAACCGTATCGGCAAAAGTTTTGGAATCCCCACGGCGATACGTGAAAAGCACATTTTGGTATAAAATGAATGAAACGGGATAGGTTTCGTAGCCATGCCGATCAATTTTCAGGAAGTTGGAGTTGGCATTAATCGTATCATTTTGTTCAAAAAACCGCGAACTGCTCTCAATTTCAACGATTTCCTGCGGCGTCTGAAAGCTGATGTTGCATTTATTCTCCACCCATTCCTCTTCCTCCGCACTCGGCGATTGCAAATCAACCCAAACCAGATTTTTAACTTTCCCAAGCTCGCGAATATCATTCTCGCGCTTGATCAGCCGACCTTCTTTATAAAATATGCGTACCATTTTTTAAAATTGGGAAAAAAGAAGCAACCACAAAAACCGATTTCCAAAAATGCAGATTTAAGTTAACTTGCAGACTAATTCAATACTCAATCACACACTATTTTGAAACACAACTTTTACCCCTTCCGGGCGTCGAAGGACTTCCTGCGCTTTACATTTGAAAGTGAGTCTGCACACAAGCGAATCAACAAAGTAGTTGAATTTGTTCTTATCGAAGACGAACTGTACAATCTCGCTTTGGGTGACTTGGGTGAAAATGGAATGTATGATGACTTGTCTGTCAGTAATAACAATGACATGAATTTGGTTTTGGCAACAGTTATTCAAACCATTTTCAATTTCTTTGAAATATATCCCGACAAAAAACTGTTCTTTCAGGGAAGCACACCAGCTAGAAGCCGACTTTATCAAATTATAATCGCCAAAGAGCGGGAGCAATGGCAGGATGATTATGTCATTGAAGGAGTATTTGGTGATGAAAGGGAAGTGTTCCAATTGACACGAAACTATAATGCTTTCATTCTAAGTTTAAAATCATACAAATGAAGACAACGTCGAAATATACAGTTGACCGGTCCAAGGTGACAATCGATGATACCATTAAAAGCCATGCAAATGATCCATTTGTCATCAAAAAAATGGAAATGGCTAGGGAGACTTTAAGCAAGCTAAAAAAGAAACCCTGAACCTGACGTTCACGAACTTTTGAGATTTGCGATCTATATTTTATAGGATCGTCGTACTTTTGTGTAATGCAAAGTACAAGTTCTCCAAGTATCTTCACAACGCAATTCTGGTTACTTGGCCTCAGTTCGTTTCTTTTTTCTTCCAGCTTCAATATGCTCATTCCCGAGCTTCCGGGATATCTTTCGGAGATGGGCGGCGCTGAATATAAAGGCGCGATCATTGGTCTATTCACATTAACAGCCGGTCTTTCCCGTCCATTCAGTGGTCGCTTAACCGACCGGATTGGCCGTGTTCCTGTGATGGCCTTCGGCTCGATTGTCTGCTTTGTTTGCGGATTTTTATATCCGATTTTCACAACAGTAATGCCTTTCCTGCTTCTCAGGTTGGTGCACGGCTTTTCAACCGGCTTCAAACCAACCGGAACTTCGGCTTACGTTGCGGACATTGTTCCTGCCGATAGGCGCGGGGAGGCAATGGGCGTGCATGGCATGTGTATGGGCGTTGGTTCAGCGTTCGGGCCGGCGGTGGGGAGCATGATTAGCGAGGCATTTTCACTGAATGCATTGTTTTACACGTCTTCGTTATTTGCATTTCTGTCCATTGCGATCTTATTGAATATGAAAGAAACGCTCGTTAAGAAAGAGCGACTTTCCTGGAATGCATTTCAAATTACCAGACGCGATATTTTTGAACCTGCCGTATTCAGTCCTGCGCTTGTGACATTCCTTTGTTATTTTGGTTACGGCGCTGTGGCGACGGTTACGCCCGATTTTAGCGGTTATCTGGGACTGCAAAATCGTGGTTTTTACTTCATGTTTTTCACAATTTTCTCGATTTTGATCAGGCTTTTTGCTGGAAAGATTTCTGATCGGCATGGACGGATTCCTGTGACCATTGCTGGTTGCATTGTGCTTATCATTGCGATGATTTTAACAGGCTATGCTAATTCTGTTCCGATGTTTTTTGCCGGCGCTGCATTCTTCGGGATGTCGATGGGGATTTTGTCTCCGGTGCTTTCTGCGTGGACGGTGGATTTGAGTCGGGATGATAACCGTGGGCGGTCGATTGCCACAATGTTTATTTCTCTGGAAGCAGGCATTGGGTTAGGCGCGTTTTTATCGGCTGAGCTTTTTGCAAATCAGCGCGGGAATCTGCCGTTGGTTTTCTTCGTCATGGCTGGTTTTGCATTGGCTGCATTGATTTATACTGTCTTGATTTATCAACTTAAAAAACGCCGCGCCCGTGTTATTTGACGATAGTTACCAAACCGTCACCGGTCCAGCGGAAGGGTTTTTCAAAGATAAGGGCAGCAAGTTTCTGGCTTATAGCTTTCCAATCGAAGGTGAAACGGATGCAAAAACGCACCTCGCAACATTGCGGGAGCTGCATCCCAAAGCCGTGCATCATTGTTATGCTTACCGGCTTGGCGCGGATAGGATGAGTTACCGGATGAGCGATGATGGCGAACCCTCGGGAACTGCGGGCAGACCGATTTTAAACACATTGTACTCAAAGAATGTAACGAACATTCTCGTTGTGGTCGTTCGTTATTTCGGAGGGACATTATTGGGTGTTCCGGGCTTGATTAATGCATATAAACTGGCGACGGAGGATGCTTTGAACCAGTCAGAAGTTGTTACCCGGCATTTTTACAATTTATATCAGCTCAATTTTTCCTATCCGCAAATGAATGATGTCATGCGGATTGTGAAGGAAATGGAACTGCCTGTGAGAGAGCAGGTTTTTGAAATGGAATGTCGGTTGGTTACAGAAGTTCGTGTGGCTACCACGGAAAGGTTTATCGCTCGCTGTGAGCAGATTGAGGGACTTAGTCATTCTCTTTTAACATCCGGATAAAATCGTCTTCATAATCTTTGATCGCTTTTAACAGCTCTTTCAACTCCTGTTCTTCCGGTGTGCCTTTTTTCGCACCAAAGATTTCATCCGCCCTTTCAGAGGCCTTTTCGTATTCGCTTTCGTTGTTGATTTTCATGATCTTCACATTTGAAATAAGAATTTGACGCACCTTTGGCAGCAAATTTTTGCTAAAATAATAAAGAACACGCAGGCAACATTACTTATTATCTATTTTAGCAGCCGGTGATTTATACGGCGCATGCAAGCCGGAATGTTGTCAGGAAAGTTTGCAACTCTGAGCCGATTTTTTGGGTTATCCAATAACCAGTTTTACTGAACTTTATCGCAAACGGAAATATCATTTTGGAACATTTGAATGCAACTGAGCTCGAAGGCCAGGATTTAATTGAAGTAGAAGGCGCACGCGAGCATAATTTAAAGAATATCGACGTCAATATCCCGCGGAACAAGCTTGTGGTGGTCACGGGCATCAGTGGCAGCGGGAAATCTTCTCTGGCTTTTGACACCATTTATGCCGAGGGTCAGCGCCGTTATATGGAGAGTTTTTCTTCCTATGCGCGTGGTTTTATTGGTGAAATGGAGCGGCCGGATGTCGACAAGATCAGCGGTTTGTCGCCTGTTATCAGCATTGAACAAAAAACAACTTCCCGCAATCCCCGCTCAACTGTTGGGACGGTTACAGAAATTTATGACTTCCTGAGGTTGCTTTACGCGCGTGCGGGCGAAGCATTCTCGTATGTTACAGGCCGTAAAATGGTCAAGCAGTCGCAGGATCAGATCATTAATCAATTATTTACACAGTTTTTAGGCAAAAAAATCAGCTTGCTCGCTCCTGCGGTGAAAGGGCGGAAAGGACATTATAGGGAGCTTTTTGTTCAAATTGCGCGACTTGGTTATAACAAAGTGCGGGTGGACGGCGAAGTGCAGGAAATTACGCCAAAAATGCAGCTCGACCGCTATAAAGTGCATGACATTGAGATCGTTATCGATCGTGTTGTTCCAAAGAAAGAATCCGAAGATCCGCAATCGCGCTATCGTTTGAGTCAGTCTGTTGCGACTGCGATTAAGCAGGGAAAAGGCGCCTTAATGGTTTTGGATGAAAAAGGAGAAACTTACTATTTTTCCCAAAACCTGATGGACCCGGAATCGGGGATTAGTTACGATGATCCGGCACCTAATGCATTCTCTTTCAACTCGCCTTATGGCTGGTGCCCGACTTGCCAGGGTTTGGGGATGATTGAGGAAATCACGGAAGAGTCTATTATGCCGGATAAATCTTTGAGCATTACCAAAGGCGGCATTGCACCTATGGGTGAATATCGGGAAGCGTGGATTTTCAAGCAGTTGGAGGTTTTGTTGAAGCCTTTTAAAGTGACATTGGCAACGCCTTTGGATAAATTTCCCGAGGACGCCATGAAACTCGTGCTTTACGGAAGTGAAGATGCTGTGCCTGTTCCTTCCAAAAAATATCCTGGAACGGAGTGGGAAACCAAGTTTGACGGCATTATTAACTTCCTGAAACGCCAGCAGGAGAGTGGAAATGACAAAATCCAGGATTGGTTAAAGGATTTCATGACCGTCCAAACCTGTCCGGAATGTAATGGCAAACGCCTGAGAAAGGAATCACTGCATTTCCGCGTGGATGGGAAAGACATTGCCGAACTCGCCGACAGCGATATTCGTGTGTTGGCGGAATGGCTTGTGAATCTTGAAGACAGATTGGAGGAAAAGCAACGCGTCATCGGTCACGAAGTCCTGAAAGAAATCAGGAAAAGAGTCGGTTTCCTGCTTGATGTAGGACTTGATTATCTGACATTAAACCGTGCATTAAGGACACTTTCGGGTGGAGAAGCGCAGCGGATCAGACTTGCCACGCAGATCGGAACGCAGCTGACGGGTGTGCTTTACATTATGGATGAGCCTAGCATTGGTTTGCATCAACGTGATAATGTGCGGCTTATCAATTCTTTGAAAAGCTTGCGCGATCTTGGAAACACCGTTTTGGTTGTGGAGCATGATAAGGATATGATGCTGGCTTCCGACTACATTCTGGACATTGGTCCAGGTGCTGGGCGTCATGGCGGCAATGTTGTGGGAGCGGGAACGCCGGAAGTTTTCCTTCAAAATGGCTCATTAACTGCTGAGTATTTAAGTGGAAGAACTGCGATTGATGTGCCAAAAAAACGCCGGAAAGGAAGTGGTAAAACCATTTCTATCAAAGGCTGCACGGGACATAATTTGAAAAATGTAAACATGTCGTTTCCGCTGGGAACGATGGTTTGCGTGACGGGTGTGAGTGGAAGCGGAAAGTCGTCGCTGATCCATGAAACGCTGTTTCCATTGCTGAATCAGTTCTTTTATAAATCAAGAAGAGAGCCGCTGCCTTACAAATCGGTGGAAGGTTTGGAAAATATCGATAAAGTCATTGAAGTGGATCAATCGCCGATTGGGCGCACGCCGCGCTCGAATCCAGCGACTTATACGAACTTGTTTACAGACATTCGGACGCTTTTTGCGGAATTGCCCGAAGCGAAAATTCGAGGTTACAAGCCGGGACGTTTTTCGTTTAATGTCAAAGGCGGGCGTTGTGAAGATTGCGAGGGTGCGGGGATGAAGAAGATTGAAATGGACTTCTTGCCGGATGTCCATATCAATTGCGAAACCTGCAAAGGAAAACGCTTCAATAGGGAAACATTGGAAGTGCGCTTTAAAGGAAAATCGGTTGCTGACATTCTGGATATGACCGTAGAATCTGCACTTGAATTTTTCGAGAATCAGCCCAGGATTTTGCGTAAAGTGCAGACATTGAATGATGTAGGTTTGGGTTATATTACATTAGGCCAGCACGCAACAACATTGTCCGGCGGAGAAGCGCAGCGCGTTAAGCTGTCAGAAGAGCTTTCAAAACGTGACACCGGAAAAACACTTTACATTCTCGATGAGCCCACGACCGGCCTTCATTTTCAGGATATCAGGCATTTGCTTAATGTTTTGAACAAACTGGTTGAAAAAGGGAATACAGTCCTCATTATCGAGCATAACCTGGATGTCATCAAAGTTGCAGATCACGTCATTGACGTTGGTCCCGAAGGCGGCGCACAAGGCGGCCGCATCATTGCCGAAGGAACGCCTGAAAAAGTGTCGAAAGTGAAAGGAAGTTACACCGGATATTTCTTGAAGGAAGAGCTTAAATAAGCCTTCCTTTTACATCCATTTGCTCAAAAACTGATTAAAACCATCCTTATGCTGGTCGCTGACGGGAATTGTCATGCTGCCGATCTGGATGGTATTTTTTGTTACAGCACTGATCTTGTCCAGATTTACGATGAATGAGCGGTGTACGCGCATGAATTTTGACGCGGGAAGCTTTTCTTCCAATGCTTTCAGACTGGTTAGCGAAAGAACCGGCTTTGGATCCGATTTCAAATGAACTTTCACATAATCCTTCAATCCTTCCATATAAAGAATGTCATCGTAGGCGATCCTGACAAGCTGATATTCAACTTTAAGAAAGAGGTAGCCGTCTTTCGGATCAGGGACGCTGGCGGAAGATGCCTTATTCAATAGCTCGCTGTAAGCTTGCGCTTTGGAAGCTGCGCGCAGAAATTCTTCGTAATTGAAAGGTTTCAGGAGATAGTCAAGTGCGTCGACGCGGAAGCCGTCCAGCGCATATTGGTTAAATGCAGTCGTAAATATGATCCTGGGCGCTTTATTATCGGCTTTATCTATAACCCGTGCAAGCTCAATTCCAGTCAAATCCGGCATCTGAATATCAAGAAAAATGACATCAATGTGTTTCGAATGAATGGCTTGTAGCGCTTCGACTGCGCTGGAATAACGCCCTGCAAGAGTTAAAAAGGGTGTTTTTTCAATAAAGGAGCAAACTAGTCCCAGCGCTAACGGCTCGTCGTCTACTGCTATGCATTGGAGTACGCTCATGCAGTTTCTAATTCCAAATGAACTTCAAATTCCTTTTCTTCTTTATTCTCAGTCACTTCCAGCTGGTATTTTCCCGGATATAAAAGGTCAAGCCTGCGCTGCGTGTTGACCAGCCCGATGCCATTACTTTCGTCCAGAATCGCCCTTTTATCCGTAAATAATGTGTTTTTCACTTCCACATGAATTTTGTGTTTGTCTTGTCGGATCTGAATGTCTATCCGGCTCGGTTGAACAGCGCTCACACCGTGTTTGAATGCATTTTCAATAAACGGCAAAAATAGCATTGGCGCAATAGAAACGTCATGCAAAGGATGCGGCGGATCAAGGTGAACAGTCACTTTGTCGGTAAGCCGCAATTGCATTAATTGAATATAGTCCTGTGCAAAAGCGATTTCCTGACTCAGTAAAACAGTTCCGTGCTGGGTTTCGTAAAGTACATAACGCATCATTCGGGAAAGTTTGTGCAGGGCTTCCCTCGCCGCTTCCACATCAATCACCGTTAAAGCATATATGTTATTTAATGTATTGAAAAAGAAATGCGGGTTGATCTGCGCTTTCAAAAACGAAAGTTCGGAGTTTATTTTCTCCTTTTCCAGGTTTTCCCTGTAATGCTTATCGCGTTGCGCATCCTTAACGGCCGCCACACTGGTGCTGATGCCGATGATCAGCAGCGCAGTCATAAGTGAGAAATAATCGAGTTTGTCCTGAGGTTTCTTTGCTCCGTTTGCCTCGCGAGCGGTTTTGAATGCCCTGTCCATTTGTTCGCCATGGTTAATAGCGATTTTAACCTGTTCTATAATTACAGCCAGCATGATTACCGATACAAGATTGAGCAATATAAAGCGGCTGTAACGATTCTTAGCAAGATATTGGGGAAACCAAAAGTAATAGTTAAGATAAAAAATGCCGATGAGCAATGTGAATAACACTGCTTGCTTCACCCAAAAAGTCACTGGGAATTGAATTTGCCAGCTGAGCGGTTGCCACATTAAAAATAAAGCCAAGAAGCTCCATCCTAAAAGATGCAGGAAGAACGGAGGATATTTTCGTGCGGTACTAGCATCCATCTTATTATGAATTAGGTTATTGCAGTAGAGTAGTTTGCAATTACAATCATACGGGTAATATATCAAAGTGCCTAGTGCAATCGATCAACACGCGGCAAATACCGACTGATTACCGCCGACACTCTATAAAGCAACTTGTCGTCACAATTACTTATTCTGTACTATTCCAAGAATTAGAACGGAGGACTTATCGGCTAAAAACACGTTTTGATCGGTAGAAGTGTCCGTTCCATCTATTGCCCGGATTATTGTCAAGTTAAGGTATTTACTTTGAAATTGAATCGAACAATTATTTGCAATACAACCATGAACATGATAAGAAAAATTACTCCTGTTATAATCCTGATGGTGCTCAGCCTTTCGGCTTCTGCACAATTTCCCGGCGGTGGTGGCGGGGGCGGCGGATTCGGAGGAAATCGCGGAGGCGGTGGAAACGACAGGCCGCAAAGGCAGACGGTGATCCCGGGAACTGCGGAAGACACGCCCAAGGGAAATGGTAAGATACGAGGAATCCTTGTTGATTCGGTTAGCAAGAAGCCGGTGGAATTTGCCGCGCTTTCATTGGTGGACATTAAAACCAACAATCCTATCGACGGAACTACGACAAACGAAAAAGGGGTTTTCGAGCTTAACAAAGTGGCGTCCGGAAACTTCAAAATTTTGATTTCCTTCATTGGCTACAAGACTAAAACCATTAATGACATTAAAATTGAACGTAAGACAGAACTTGACCTGGGTAATGTAAGCCTTGGGCCGGATGTGGTTCAGTTGAATGAAGTGGAAGTTGTGGGAATGGCCCAATTGATTGAGGAGAAGGTTGACAGGCTTGTTTATAATAACGAAAAAGACATTACCAGCAAGGGTGGTGACGCTTCGGATGTGATGAAGAAAGTGCCGATGTTGACGGTCGACCTGGACGGAAACGTTTCTTTAAGAGGAAGTTCCAATGTTCGGGTTTTGATTAATAATAAACCTTCGACCATTATCGCAACCAGCGTTGCGGACGCATTGAAGCAAATTCCTGCCGATATGATCAAATCTGTTGAAGTAATTACCTCACCATCAGCAAAATATGATGCAGAGGGTTCTGCCGGGATCATTAACATTGTTACCAAAAAGAGCACGATCCAGGGTGGGACATTGAATTTGGATACTGGAATTGGAAACAGGGGTTCAAATCTTGGGTTAAGAGGAAATTACAGAGTTGGCAAGATGGGTTTCAGTTTAGGCGGTTTTGGCAGGTTTAATTATAATATGCCAGGAAAATCAGAAAACCTGCAAGTCGGTAAAATTGATAAATTCTCAATTCGCCAAATGGCCGAGTCCAACAATAAAATGGCTTTCGGTTCTTACAATTTTGGATGGGACTATGAGATCGATTCTAAAACGTCACTTTCTGCCGGGGTGCGTTATGGAATGCGTAACATGCGTAATTCACAGGAGTTATCAACATTCAACACACAAAGCGACGGTACAACGCGTAACAGTTTCCGCGACGTAAATACAAAAGATTTGTCAGGAACGTGGGATGTGAATGTGGATTATATCAAAACATTGAGCAAGCCACAACAAGAACTTAGCATTTCGACTCAGTTTAGTCGCAACAACAGGACTAATGATTTTGATGCAGACATTTATTCGCTAAATAATAATGAATTGCGCGAACTGCTGGGAAGCCAGGGCAATAACAACGCCAGCCACAACCAGGAAAGCACTATTCAGGTGGATTACCAAACGCCGGTTAAAGACAATCAGTTGGTTGAATTCGGTGGAAAAGGCATTTTCCGTCAGGTGGTTAGTAATTTTGATTATTATAACACAGTGGATACGCCGCAAGCAGCGAGCAGTTTGAACTACGATCAGAATGTTGCGGCGGGATATTTTTCATACACTTATACGACCAAGAGCAAATTTACGGTGAAGGCAGGTTCGCGTTATGAATACACGAGCATTGACGCAACGCAAGGTGAGCAGGGCGATTTAAATATTCCGGCTTACAGCAATTTGGTGCCAAGTCTTAATTTATCCCAAACTTTTGGTAAAGGACAAACGATCAAACTTGGTTACAATCGTCGCCTTCAACGTCCAGGCATTCAATTCCTAAACCCTAATAGAAATGCGGCGAACCCACAGAACATTACTGTGGGTAACCCGCAACTCCGTCCGGAATTAACGGATCAGGTGGAATTGGGAACAAGCTTTTTCAAGAATTCACTTTATGTGAATGTTTCAACATTCGCCCGTTTTACCAATAGTTCTATCGAAAGCATTCGTACAACGGACGACGAAGGTGTGATTACGACAACTTATGGCAACATTGGCTCGAAGAAAAACTATGGTGTGAATGTTTTTGGAAACATGACATTTTTCAAAAGATGGCAAGTAGGAGGAGGTTTTGACGCTTACTACGCGGATCTTACTAATAATAATCCTGATCCTTTATTGGCAGCTTCAAACACCGGCTTCGTATTAAGCGGCCGTTTCAGAACCAGCCTTAACATTAAAAATGGTTGGGGATTGCAGGCAGGTGGTTTTATGAGGGGACGCGATGTTCAGCTGCAAGGAACACAAGCCGGATTTCGAATGTATGATCTGGGAATCAAGAAAGATTTTACGAACAAGCGCGGAAGCATTGGATTTGGAATGGAGAACTTCCTGGCTCCATCATTCAAAATGAAAACCCAGCTTGAAACAGCGACATTCACGCAGAACAACACGAACTTCCTGTACAACAGGGGTTTCAGGGTCAATTTCTCTTACCGTTTAGGAAAAATGACATTTGTTGAGCAGAAATCACGCAGACGTAAATCAGTTAATAATGATGACCAGAAAAGCGACGGCGGCGGAATGGACGCAGGTGGAGGCGGCGGAGCGGTGCAAGGAGCAACACCAGCCATCACAGTTCCATCACCAAGGACAGGCGCGCCAGCGGGTGGCGCACCAGCGGGTGCCGCACCAGCGGCTGGCGCACCAGCGGGTGCCGGTCGCCCACAAGGAGCAAGGCCAGCAACAGCAGACAGCACAGCAAGGCCAGTAAGACAGGGGATGCCAATGCAGCAAGGTGCTCGTCCGGATTCAGTGGCTCGCCCGGATTCAGTATTGAAAGACTCAACTGCAAGACCATCGGTCCTGCCAGCTGATTCAACTGCAAGGCCAGTGATTCCAGCTGATTCGACTTCAAAACCAATTATACCAGCTGATTCGACTGCAATTCCTGCAAAACCAGCAGTGCCAGCCGATTCAACTAAGAAGCCGTAATTCTTTTAGATGATATTGAAAAAAGCGAAGCCCGGATGTTTGTCCGGGATTCGCCTTTTTTGTGAGGCAAACATGCATCTACTTAATTTTTTCAAAAACCAGCCCAGAACCATATCCCCGCAAAAGTTCGTGAGTGTTAATATCAAGAATGCTCACTTGTACAACGAATTGGTTAGGTTCTAATGGATTAAATTCACCTCTTCCCTGTAACACTTTCTGGGAGGGTGTATCTACGCTGCTGCCTTCAAAATCAAGAAAGTAGTGTCCGTCAAACTTGATCTTTACGTCTCGGTAAATCCGCTCGAACGACTTTCCATTTCCAATGTTAACAACTGTTTCATGGATCGTTACGGTGTTCATAGCGGATTTTTCTACAACCCAATTTCGCTTGGAATTGTGTAGCGAATCGTCTGTTGACTGAAAATGGGAGATTAGGTGTGATGAAGCGGCAAAGTCTGGATCAACTTTTTGATCCTCTTTTGAGCAAGCAAAAACCAATGATAGAATAAAAAGTGAACTCAGTAAGTGAAATGATTTTTTCATCGCGAATAATTTTTATATTACTTGCGATGATACTCATCCTGCTTTTCACATTCCTAATCCAGTGAATGAACGTAGGCTCTCGGTTATTTAACGGGAATTTGTTCTCTAATCTCTCTCAAAATTCGATCTGCACCAGCTTCCAATAATTCATCTGCTAATGCTGTCCCAAGTTCTTCCGGGAAAGAAATAGAGCCAGTTTTCGTCCTTCTTATCAATTCCTGACCGTCCAAACTGATTATGCCGCCGGTAATGTTGATTTGATCTTCATTTAATGTTGCCAGACCGAAAACAGGGATGCTGCATCCGCCTTGGAGGCGTTTGAGGAATGCTCTTTCTGCTAGGAGGCAAGTTTCAGTTTGCGGGTGATTGATCAGTTCTCTGATTATGACTTTCTTTTCCTTGGCTAAATTTACAGCACACTCAATGGCGACGCTTCCCTGGCCTACGGCCGGCGTAAATTCATCTAATAGCAGATGCTCCGCGATTTTATCGTCATATTCCATTCTGTGCACGCCGGCATAGGCGAGGAGCAAAGCGTCACATTGACCTTCTTCCAGCTTGCGCAAGCGGGTTTGCAGATTTCCACGCATGTCAACTGTTTTGATATGCGGATAAAAATGTCTCAAAACGGCGATCCGGCGGGTTGAGGACGTTCCTACCACGAAAGGTTCGCCGTTTTTGAGCGAAAGTTCAGTATTATGGCTTACTAAAACGTCATTTGCCTTCTCGCGTTCTGTGTAGGCAATTAGCTCAAAAGCATCGTCCAGTTGAGATTGAAGATCCTTGGCACTGTGCACTGCGATGTCAATGCTGCCATCCAGCAGCTGATCTTCCAATTCTTGCGTAAAAACACCCTTACTGCCGATTTTGGACAAAGAACGATCCAGGATTTTGTCCCCTTTAGTTTCAATAATTACAATTTCCGTGTCAACACCGCCTTTTTTCAAAAGCCCTTCCACATAATGCGCCTGCCAAAGGGCTAACTTGCTGCCGCGCGTTCCTATTTTTATATGCATGGTTTACTCAATTTTCTTTTCAAACTCCAACAGTATCCCCTTCGTCTGTAACAATCTTATCTTCAATGTAAGCAACAATTAATGAGGCGATATCGATTCCACTTACTTCTTCAATGCCGCGGAGGCCGGGGGAGGAATTTACTTCCATAACCAGCGGGCCTCTTTCCGATTGCAAAAGATCTACACCTGCGATCCTGACACCCAACGCTTTGGCTGCCGCAATCGCTGTGTGCTCTTCTTCCTCGGTGAGCTCAATAAGGCAGCCTTCGCCTCCGCGGTGCAAGTTAGAGCGAAAATCCCCCTCTGCACCTTGTCGCTTCATAGCCGCAATAACCTTATTTCCAATGACAAATGCCCGAATATCGGCGCCTTTGGATTCTGCAATATATTCCTGGATCAAAAAGTTGGCTTTTAATCCATAAAATGCTTCAATAGTAGATTTTGCAGCCTTGATGGTCTCCGCCAAAACCACTCCTACGCCTTGCGTTCCCTCTAATAATTTAATGATTACAGGCGGACCGCCAACCATATGGATCAGCTCGTTTACCTGGGCCGGGTTTTTGGCAAAAACAGTTTTTGGAATATCCACACCCGATTTGGCCAGGACCTGCATGCTACGCAGTTTATCGCGAGAACGAAGAATCGCCTGTGATTTTACAGTCGTAAACACCTTCATCAATTCCAATTGACGCACTACTGCACAGCCGAATGCATTCACCGACGTCCCGATTCTGGGAATAACCGCGTCGATTTCGGTGATCGGTTTCCCTTTATAAATAATGGTCGGTTTTCCCCCTTCGATCATCACAAAGCATTTCACATGGTCGATTACCACTGCCTGATGACCTTTTTGTTTAATTGCCTCCACCAGACGCTTTGTTGAATAAAGGTCGGGATTGGTGGATAATACGGCGATTTTCATATAAATAATTAAAAAATAAAATGGGGAAAATTCACGGTTGGTGTCTGGCGTGAGAACGATGAGATGCCTTTGAGCGCTTGATAGCAGATAAATCTTTTTGCGAGACGTCCACCAGAAACCGCTTCTTCAGCAATTTCCGCCCGAGCAGGATCGGATATCTCATTTTACGTCGGTTGGCAAGTGAAAACTCTGTGCGAATTTTTTTGCCAAAGATTGTAATCTTTGTTTTGATCACATAACGTTTTTCTTCTTTTCCCGACGAATTTCGGACAATGGTTTCTTTAAAGTCCGTTACAGTGAAGGATTGTTGAGGTGCGCCTTTTTTTGTATCTAAATAAAAACATAGCTGAGGTTTGTCGCCTTCTTTAATTAGCCTCACGCGGGAACAATGTATAGCGGAAGTGGTGGCTCCCGAATCAATGCGGACGGGCACATCATACCAGCCCAAATCCGGCAGATCGACAATGTCTGTTGCCCCGATAATGTCCAAAGATTGCTTCATTTGCGTTGAAAGAAATGGGCGACTGTCAATGACAGATCCAGAAAAACCATTTTTGCCCGCACATTCCGCTCCATATGATAATACGCCAGATTCACTTCTTCGATCATTTTTTCAAGCGAATCAAAGTTAACTGTTTTTGAAAAGTTCTGAACAAAAGTTAACTCCTCCTCTGGAACCCGCAGTAGTTCACCGGCGCCGTGACTCCATATCAGCATATCCCGAAAAAGCCTTAATGCGTATTCCAGCAGCCCTTTCTGCTTTTCCTTGTTCATCACATCAAAATTATCCGCCAATTTTACCAGATGTGAAACGTCGTACTTGTAGCAGGAACGCATCCACGCTGCAAACCATCCGGAACGATCATCCTCCGCGTCCTGAACCAGTTTTAATGCTTCCGATAAATTGCCGTCGCATAAATAGGCAATCTGATTGGCCGCCGTGTCAGTAACTTGTTGTAATTTGAGAAAATACCGGACTTCTTCATCTGAAAATGCAGGCACCGTAATACGTTGCGCCCGGGAAATAATGGTTGTCAACAGCTTGTCCGACTGGTCACTGACAAGAAGAAACAATGTCTTTTCAGGCGGTTCTTCGAGGATTTTTAAAATCGCATTTGAAGAAGCTGCATTCATAATGTCCGGCTTCCAGATGAGCAGGATCTTGTATTCACCTTCATAAGACTTTACGGATAACTTTCTTAAAATGCCCCGTGCTTCTTCCACCGAAATATTCCCCTGCTTATTTTCGGCACTAATATGATCGAGCCATTCGGGGAGGACGCGATAAGGATTTTCCAGCAAGAATGTGCGCCATAAGCCCAGAAAAGCCTCGCTGGTTTTCCCATCGATCTTTTTCGACGTCGCAATCGGGAATATAAAATGGAAGTCGGGATGGATCAGCTTGCTCATTTTTGCGCAGGATGCACAAACGCCGCAAGCGTCTTCCTCGCTTTTATTTTCGCAATTGATGTAGGTTGCAAATGCTAAGGCAAGCGCGAGACCGCCGCCACCCGCGGGAGAGTCAAAGAGCTGTGCATGAGCCAAATGGCTATTCTTAACCGAGCGTGTTAACGTTGATTTTATATGTTCAAGTCCCGGTATTTCTCTGAAAAGCACGTAGGGTTATGTTTTAACTAAAAGTGAATCAATGGTCTCAACATTCAAAATCGCGCTGCTCGCGCGTCTGCTCGAACACGGCTTTTAAAATCCTTTCGTCATCTTCTCCAAATGTGACATTGCGGCGACTAACCGTGTCCTGCGCCACATGAAGCGCCTTTTGAAAACGATATTCTGCAAACCCTTCTGCATTGCCGCCCCAGGAAAATGAGGGTGTATGCTTCGCCTGAAAACCGGCACCGAATACATTAACACTTACGCCAACGACGGAGCCTGTGTTGAACATTGTTGAAATTCCTGCCTTGGAATAATCGCCCATCATCAAGCCGCAAAACCTTAAACCTGTGTCAACCAGATTATTGGATACGTAACTATGCAATTTTACACTGCTATGGTCATTTTTTAAATTGGAATTGTTCGTGTTAGCGCCCAGGTTACACCATTCCCCCAAAACCGAATTGCCGAGATATCCATCATGCCCTTTGTTACTATAACCGAATATTACACAATTACTTACCTCGCCACCTAATTTGCTGAACGGTCCTACGGTTGTATTGGGCCGTATTTTTGTTCCCTGTGCCAGCACGCCTCCTTCCCCAATTGAAAAAGGTCCCTGGATCATAGAGCCCTCCTGAATTAATGCATCTTTTCCAATGTAAATGGGACCATTTTCGGCATTTAGAATTGAAGCTTTTACCGTTGCGCCACTTTCAATGAAGATATTCGCAGGGTTATAACAATGTGTAAACGGATCGTTAAGCGCTTCAGAAACTCGATTGGCAGTGATTTTTCCAAAGTCAGCCTTAATCTGCTCACCATTCAAAGCGAATATATCCCAAACATTCCGTATCAATGTAAATGGTTTGGCATAAATCAGCTGAGCGAAATCTGAAACACCCATATCAGACTGCCAAGCAGCATTACTTCTAACGGTGAGAATATCATTTCCGGAAACCAGTGCAGATTGCGGAGGCAGTTTCTGTATTTCTTCAACAAGCCCTGCATCGGGGCAAAGTCCGCCGTTAATATAAATGTTATCCGAAGAGCTTACGAGTGGAAATGCTGCTGACAAGTAGTCCGCAGTTTGGTATGAAACATCTTCATCCAGCCAAGAACTCCATTTTTCAGAAATTTTACTGATTCCGCAACGAATTGCTGAAACCGGTCTCGTGTATGTAAATGGTAAAAGTTGAAGTCGGATTACTGGGTCGTCAAACAGAATAATTGTAGGCATAGGTAATGCTAGTATGTGGTGCCAAAGTTCGCCCATTTTTTTGGTTAGGGCAAAAAAAGAAGCAGTCTCTTGTAAAATGTACAAGAGACTGCTTCTTTTAATTTCGGGTATTGAAAGAGAATCATGACCTTCCGGTCAATCATATGCTGATTAAGCTTCTTTCTGCTGTCCGTAACGTTTTCTGAATTTGTCTACACGGCCGGCAGTATCTACAAGTACATTTTTACCTGTGTAGAAAGGGTGCGACTGAGAAGAAACCTCAACTTTATAAACCGGATAAGATTTGCCATCTTCCCAAGTAATGTTTTCGTTGGTTTCTATTGTGGAGCGCGTAATGAATTTAAAATCGCTTGATAGATCCCAGAAAACTACGTCTCTATAATTGGGATGAATATCTTTTTTCATTGGTATATGGTATTATGTGTTTCGATACAATTCTCAAAAAGGATTGCAAAAGTAAAAATTCTTATTTAGTAAACCAAGAAATGAAAGGCTATCTTTTTGATAAAACTTTGATTGACTAAACTATAAGTAATTAAACTTCACTCAATTGCTGTTTAAGCACTTCCACGCCCCTGCGTGCTTCTTTATCAAAATCTGTGTAAACGAAGCATTCAATAGATAGTCCACCCTTATAACCGATTTTTTTCAAAGCGCTTAAATAAGGCCTGAAATCGTCTCCCTTTACGCCAGGAGGTGTGCGGTTTTCTTTTTCGGCAATGTGGCAATGTACAATGTGTTTGCCAAATTTTACGATTTCATCCGGCGATTCGTCTTCTTTTAACATGTGAAAAATGTCACATAACAGCTTCACTTTCGGGCTTTTAACGGCGTCAACAATTTCAACGCCTTCTGCCAAACTGTTTATGAAATTAGTCTCTCCGCGGTTTAATGGCTCTACGGCAATGGTAACGCCATATTTTTCGGCGAGCGGCGCCATTTTTTTGGTCAGCTCAATATGCTGTGCCTTTGCTTTATCCCGGTCAAAACCTTCTGGAATGATGCGTGAAGCGCCGCTTCCAAACACCACATATTGAGAGCCGCATTCCTTAGCGCGCTTTAAAACAAGGTCTGTTCTTTCCAAAATCGCCTGATGGTTCGCATCCGGGCCCAATGTTTTCAGACTTCCCGGGAGCAATATTACGTACGATTTGATCGGAAACTTCTCTTGATGAAGTTGTTGAAGATTTTTGGCATACTGCGCATCACCATCTTTCGGGATCAGGAAGTTGCCTACGGACTCCTCTATATAAGTACAGCCCGATTCTCTCAGATAGTCGGCCTTATCATATGCTGCAAAAACGCCCAGTTGTAAGGAATAGCCAGGCCCGATATTTTTGGCAAAAAGAATCTCGGGCACTGCAAGTCCCGCAGCAATTCCAGTCACCATCCCTGTGGATGTTTTAAGGAAATTTCGGCGCGATGGAAAATCAATAAGCTTAGTCATAATATACTAGTTTTGATCAGTATTGAAATGAGTTTATATAGTAGTAAATTCTATAATATGGAACGTGAAATATTAAATGTTTGCCTGTTTAGAATAAATTTAAATAATGTTATTGTTGTAACAAGCTGATATTCAAATTTTTGTTAGCAATCATCGGTATAATGTCCTAGATCATTGAAAATAAAAGTTTGCAAATTTTAAACATTAAATTTCTGTAAATTTTTTTTCGGTTCCATTTTAATGTTGATAAATCGTAAATCGCTAGCATTTAGAATATTACAATTTACACGATTTGGATTATCCCTATAAACCCAAAAGAGCCCTGGTAATACTGGTTGCGAATGCGATTAATTTATTGTTATTTCAAGGACTGTTAAGCTCCTCCAAAGAACAATTTCAAGTTTAAGATACATCACTAACTTCCTTAAAAACAATCTATTAACATGTCAATGTATGTAATAAAGCGCGACGGGCGCCGGGAATCGGTTAAATTCGATAAGGTAACCGCGCGAATTGAGAAATTGAGCTATGGGCTTGATACAAACTATATCCAACCCATAGAAGTCGCTAAAAAGGTCGTCTCCGGAATTTACGACGGGGTAACCACTGCGGAACTGGATAATCTTGCTGCTGAAACTGCGGCCTCCATGACCACAAAGCATCCTGATTATGCGATTCTGGCTGCCCGCGTAGCAATCTCAAATCTCCATAAAAATACATTAAAGTCGTTTTCAGCCACCATGAAACGCCTTTATACATATGTTGACGGCAAAACCGGCGAGAATGCTTCCCTCATTGCCAAGGACGTTTACGACATTATCCGCCAGAATGCTTCTCTTCTCGATTCTACTATTATATATGACCGTGATTATGCCTATGATTATTTCGGTTATAAAACGCTGGAAAAGTCTTATCTGTTAAAGGTTGACGGCAAAATCGTGGAAAGACCCCAGCATATGTTGATGCGTGTTGCTGTGGGCATTCACCAGGACGATGTACAGGCAGCGATTGAAACTTATCATTTGCTTTCTGAAAAATGGTTTACACATGCGACGCCTACACTATTCAATGCAGGAACGCCAAAACCGCAAATGTCATCATGCTTTCTGTTGACTATGAAGGAAGACAGCATCAACGGAATTTATGACACGCTTAAAAATTGTGCATTGATTTCTCAATCAGCCGGTGGCATTGGTTTAAGTATTCACGATGTGCGTGCAACGGGTACTTATATTAAAGGAACAAACGGACAATCGAATGGAATCGTCCCCATGCTTCGCGTATTTAATGATACGGCAAGATATGTGGATCAGGGAGGCGGAAAGCGCAAAGGTTCTTTTGCTATATATATGGAACCCTGGCATTCCGACATTTTTGATTTCCTAGACTTGAAGAAAAATCACGGGAAAGAAGAGCAGCGTGCAAGGGATCTTTTCTACGCATTATGGATTCCGGATCTTTTCATGAAACGCGTGGAGGCAAATGACACCTGGTCATTATTCTGTCCGCACGAATGCCCCGGACTTTCAGATACGCATAGCGAAGATTTTGAAAGACTATATGAAAGATATGAGCTTGAAGGCAAAGCTCGAAAAACTATAAAGGCACAGGATCTATGGTTTGCGATCATGGAATCGCAAATAGAAACCGGTACTCCTTATATGCTGTACAAGGACCATGCGAACAGCAAGTCAAACCAGAAAAATTTGGGAACGATTAAGTCATCCAACCTGTGCACAGAGATCATTGAATATACGGCACCAGACGAAGTGGCAGTTTGTAACCTTGCTTCCATTGCATTGCCAAAATTCATCGAGCAAGGACCAAATGGTTTCATGCGTTTTGATCATCAGAAATTGTACGAGATCACAAAGGTGATCACGCGCAACCTGAATAAAATCATTGACCTGAACTACTACCCTGTTCCCGAAGCTGAGAAAAGCAATAAAAGGCACCGTCCAATCGGGATTGGAGTACAAGGACTGGCAGATGCATTCTGTATGATGCGCATGCCGTTTGACTCTGATGAAGCGCGTCAGTTGAATAAGGACATTTTCGAAACCATTTATTTCGGTGCCATGGAATCTTCTATGGAACTTGCTGAAAAACTGGGGCCGTACGAAACCTGGGCTGGAAGTCCTGTTTCACAAGGAATTTTCCAATTTGATATGTGGAACGTAACGCCCGACAGCAATCGCTGGGACTGGGAAAGGTTGAGGAAAGATGTTATCCGACATGGTGTGCGCAACTCGCTGCTGCTAGCGCCGATGCCAACTGCTTCCACAAGTCAGATTCTTGGAAACAATGAATGCTTCGAGCCGTTTACTTCTAATATATATGTGAGAAGGGTTTTGTCAGGTGAATTTGTTGTAGTGAATAAATATCTGCTCAAAGATCTGGTAAGGCTTGGGCTTTGGAATGAGGAAATGAAAAATAACCTTGTTCGTGCAAGCGGATCTGTTCAGGCTATTCCAAACATTCCGCAGAACGTTAAAGACCTGTATAAAACGGCTTGGGAAATTAAGCAGCGCAGCTTGCTGGATATGTCAGCCGACCGCGGTGCATTCATCTGCCAGTCACAGTCGCTGAATATCTTCATGGAGGAAGCCAATTTCGGTAAACTCACTTCCATGCACTTCTATGCCTGGAAGAAAGGACTAAAAACGGGAATGTACTATCTCCGCACCCGTGCAGCCTCTGATCCGGTTCAATTCACATTAAGTAAGCAAGCAGAGCCGCAGATCGAGCCTGCGACGGTTGTGGTTGCTGAGAAGGAACTGAATTACGTTCAATATGCAGAAGACCATGCTAAGTCTGTTGCTCCAAGAGATAATAAGGCGGATATGCAATGCTCGCTGGACGATCCTGAAAGCTGCGAGGCTTGTGGTTCGTAATTAATAAAGATGGTTTATAAAACGAGCCTTTGCTTTTCGAAGCGAGGGCTCGTTTTTTATAGTACTTATATAAGATTTTCTATAATGGCTGTTTCTGCCATCCTGGACTAGTTAATGAGGGGTTTTGGAAAAATAAAAAATCTTTGAAAATAATTTCCGTTTAGTAATATTGGTTATCAGGCGGTTAGAAAAATTCTGCAAAAAAGTTGATAAATATTTTCGCCGGGGACTTGCGTATTAAAAATAAAGCCTGCACTTTTGCACTCCCAATCGGGAACAACGGTCTTGCAGACGGCGAGACAACGAGTTCTGAAAGATTCAGAGCAACGTTCTTTGACATGATGAAGAGAGCAAAAAGAAAGTTCGTTTAAGAAGATTCGGTCCTCTTAGCGATAAGAGAGACCACAACAAAATTTACAATGGAGAGTTTGATCCTGGCTCAGGATGAACGCTAGCGGCAGGCTTAATACATGCAAGGCGAGGGGGCAGCAATGTCACCGTCGTACGGGTGCGTAACGCGTATGCAACCTACCTTCAACTGGGGGATAGCCCGGGGAAACCCGGATTAATACCGCATAACACAGGGGTACAGCATTGTACTATTTGTTAAAGATTTATTGGTTGAAGATGGGCATGCGTTCGATTAGCTA
>NZ_FUZA01000014.1 GCF_900167945.1 Dyadobacter psychrophilus | reverse complement strand
TAAGCCTGTTGATGCAAAATCGAAAACAAAAAAGACTGCTACTCCGAAAAAGGAAAAGGTCGAGCCAGCTGCAAAAGAGCTTATTGCTGAAAACAAAATAGTAGTTACTACAGCCAAGACAAAATCTCCAAAAAAAGCTAAGAAGAAAACTGAGGCTCAGTTTGTCATACCCTTCTAATGAATGATAAAAAATCTAATATTTGACTTAGATCAGACACTTGTTAATACAAGTAGTGCTGAACAATTTAGAAAAACAGGTCAATGGGCAAAAGCATATTCTGCCATTCCAAATTTTATATTATATGATGGGCTGAGCGATCTATTCAAGTATCTGACAGAGAACGGATATAACATCTGCATTATAACAACAAGCCCTGGTGATTATTGTGGTAAAGTTCTTGCTCATTGGGGCATACCATATAATTATAAGATTTGCTACCATGACGTTAAAAAGAGAAAGCCCGACCCGGAATCCTTTTTAAAAGCGCTCCAATATCTAAAAGCTAGACCGGAAGACGTTCTCTCATTCGGTGACCGCGCTATTGACATTGAAGCGTCCAAAGCTGCCGGTATTCCATCTGTTGCTTGCCTTTGGGGTAGTGCTGAGAGCCAATTGTTATTAGATGCAAAACCAGATTACGCCGTCAATACACCAGCGGAAGCCTTTGAGCTGATAAAGAAATTGTGAATCGACATTTTGCAATTTTACAATGGGGGCGGGCTGCCAGACAACTAACCTATCCCCACCCTGGCAGTTAAGCGCATGCTGATTGGTATGATATAATATTGTTTCTAATATCTGCTCGCTTAGTGTTAGAAAGAAGAGCCGAATCCTGCTAATTTTTCATGATTACCTTCCTGATAATTTAAATATATTAAGTTTTTAAATGGCTGATAAATCTTTATACCCAGTTGGAAGCGTATGAGCTATGTCAAAACCATTTCCTATTAGAACGATTCTATCCATTGTCGCAAAGATGTCCTACACATTTATGATGCTTTCAATTATTTTTGACATACAAGGCAAATTTAGGATTAATATCAATTTTATGGTTGCTAATCGAAGCTTGTATCGCATCATCAATTTTATCACGATTCTCCCTTAATGCCTTGTAACTAATATATGAACCATTAGGATCATTCTCATGTCTTAAAAAAAAATCTATCTCAATATAGCCGTAGATAAGTTCACGAAGATATTTCCTTTTATCATTTTGCTGATTAATAGTAATGACGTTTTCAGCTAACTCACTAATAGATTCTAAAACATCTTTCCTCATACTTCTTCCCTTGTAAGATTGAAATAACATAAATCCCACATTTAGAAACACCATTTTTTTGTCAGAAATATTCACTTTTCTTTCAGATCTATTCATTACATCTAGAACTATAGTATTCATTGCAATACTTAAGCTTACATTCATAAACCAGTCAGCTTCCAGCATTTCGACAACTGCTGTCTTTTGCTCTCTATTATTAATATTAAACTTATCCAGTCGACTTAAAGAGGTGGGAGAGTTATGTGCATTCTTTTTATGAACTAGTAACTTTTTTTCTATAACTTCAACCTTTAAATTGTCCGGTTCGCTTATAGAAGTGAGTGGCAAGGGAGGTAATTTCTTTTCCCCAACTTGTATATCTTGCTCTTTATCCTTAATTCTGTTTTTTAAATCATCATGTCTGTTTACCGGAGTGGGCAAGGAAGGTAGTGTTTCTCTATTCTCTGGTATATCTTGCTTTCTATCCTTTCGGGCATTTTGCAACTCATTATGTTTACTAATTAAGTTGATTAGAGGAAGTTTATTGTTTTCTTCAACTGATATCTTTTGTTCTCTACCCTTATTTTTTAAATCTTCGTGCCCACTTATTGGTGTAAACAAATCTAACTGAGAATTTCCTGATAAATTAGCGTTCCATTTATCTGCCTTAAATGCAGTTTCTTTCTCATCTTTTTTAAAAAGATTGTTGTAGTCATAGCTGACACTATCCAATATTATTGTCGAGTTCTCTATTTCAGAAACATATTTAGCTGCTAGGATGTGAGAGTTAATAAAGGAATCAATTTCACTAATGGTAGGATATCGAATAAATCTTCCAATCAAATCAGATATTTTATTAAAAGCCTCATTATTGTAATCAGGTTTTTGATGAGTTAGAAATGCACTGCATAATCTGGTTAATTCTTGTCCATCAATTAGTTTAACTTTATTTGCAATAGCTGTACTTATAGCCTGGCCGGTATATGTTGAATTCGTTACGACAGCAGCATACTGGCACTTATAATATCCTTTTCCTCCCAGAACTTCGTTGATCGCTTGTACGCCGACACTTGATATTTGCCGTTTACACTGAATTGCAGTCTTCTTTGAATCCTTTATAGCTATAATATCTGCTCCAAAATCCCCCGACTTCTTAGTTATAGTGACCTGATATCCCATCTGACAATATAGATTGCCGACAAACTTTTCAAATTCCCAGCCTGTTAGTTGATTTACATGTATTTCGCCATTCTGCATTGAATAATAGTTATTCCATAAGATTCTTTTCAAAGCTTCATCTTTAATCTCTCTAATTTTTTCAGTCTTATACTTTGATAATGCCCATTCTTGCTGTGCTATCTGGCGATTTTTTTCCGTCTCTATATTTAACTTTTTTTGATTTTCTATTCTTTCAATTCTTTTAACTCGTCTATTCTCTTTGTTATTTTGGTAAGTATCATACAAATACACACATCCCTTAACAATAAATATAAGTACGCCTACTTTGAGTAATAAGAGTAAATAATATATAAATACTTCCATAAATTCTCTTATAAATGAATATCAGCTATATTAATATAGTATCGTTGTAACAGTCATTGTGAGTGGTTTAAGGCCTGCTCTGTAACATATTACCATTATTTGGGTAAATTTAGTTTACAGCCTATGCTTGTGAGTAGCTAAATAGGTAATTTAGTTGTGGTCAGTTGTCCAAATGGGAACGATAGGTTCAATACATCTTTTTGCTATAACGTAGTGCTTCCTCATTAAAACTCGATCACTTTCCTGATTATCTTAGATAATTTCGGTTCTTCGGCAAAAGCGACAGCAAAGTAGTCGTTCGGGAAGATTATGTTTTTAAAGATGATCAGTGTCACATTACCAATGTGGATCACATGAATGTTCTTTTCTTTTTCTTTACTTCCTCCGCTAATGAAGTGACCAACGGAGCCTTGTATTGCTCATATAACTCAAACAGGTACTCAATCCGGCGTGTCTCGTCGGCGAAGGCTTGCTTGCGATAGCATTGATCGACGGCCCGGTCAAGATCCTGATGGGCTTTACCTAACGCCGGCGGCATCGTCAGCGGGTCGTACAGATCGGCCAGGCTACTGCCAATAAACGAAGCCCGCACATCGAGCACTTTTTGGGCCGCCACCTCTACGTTATTGGCCTGCTTGTCAGTAGGCGAAAGTGGCCATGGAAAGTTATTATAAACAATACTTCCTGAGTACTGATACCGGCTTTCTAATCTACCACACGTGTATTTTGTCCAGGTCATATGCATGGCGGAACACAATAGGCCAAACAACATTAGACTTGGCTCGGCAATCAAATAATTCTTGTTACTCGAAACTACCTCAGGCCGCATAAAACCGATGGGAATATACTTTCTCCGCTCAGACGAAACTTCGGGAATTAAGATGTATTCTGTTTTTGGCTGTGACACAAAAAAGAAACGTCCCGGAGTAGAGGCTGCTTTCCTGGTGGGCTCGGCGGTACTGGCAAGTCTAAACTGCTTGACCTTTTCAAGTCGGGAAAGGACAAGAGGCATTTTGCGTAGTTCTGACGGGTTAACTTGCTCCAGCCACAAACACCACCGCCAGTTGCCATTGATGAATTCTTCTGAGCCAATAAATGGTCTTATGTAAGGCAATGACGCAGGTTCCGCAGCTACTAATTTATCTTTTGCCTCATCTGTCAAAAGCAGATTTCCATCGTCAGTGGGTTTATTGCCACAACGCATCTCAGGCATACCCAGAAAAGGAGTACGTCTTTTCTCCACAACCACATTTGGGCCAGCGGCCAAGTACGGGTTAATATTTGCTACAGTCTGTTCTAACGGTTCGCTGGTTGGGGTTACATAATCGTAAAGTAGCTTAGTGTTTTTTTCGGTTTTAGAAAAACCCACAATGACGCAATGAACTGCTGCTTTGCCGCGCGCTTCATTAGCCCATTTGAAAGTACGGTGAGCAAAATTTATTTTAACACCATAGACCTTGAGAAGTAGCGGCCAAAGAAGAGCCACTTGCTCTCCCTGAGTTATTGAGTTTGTGGAAACCAGGGCAACATCAATTTTAGATTCTGAATAGCTGTGTAGATATTGAGCTGCTTTCAAAAACCAAGCCGATACATAATCTAGATCGGACGCGCTTTTAATTCCTTTAAAAACATCTAGCATGTCAGCTTTTTGGCTGCTTTTTTGATAATGTTTTCCTACGAACGGTGGGTTACCAAGTATAAAATTGTAGTGGGTCGGCACCTCTCCTTCTTTGGGTTCAGGCAGTAATGATTGCCAATCGGTGCGAAGTGCGTTGCCGTGTACTATGGTAGCCGACTTACGGAGTGGAAGCCGGACGTAGTATTGCCCAAACTCTTCTGATATCCGCATGTTCATTTGGTGGTCCATGAGCCACATTGCCACCTGCGCGATCTGCGCCGGGAACTCCTCGTACTCGATGCCGTAAAACCGGTCCACATCAACTAGCACCAAGGCATTAACAGTGACGTACTGCTGCCCTTTCTGCAACACCTTGATAACCTCAATCTCCAATAGTCGAAGTTCACGGTATGTAATGATTAGAAAGTTGCCGCAGCCACAAGCCGGGTCTAAGAATCGCATGCTTGACAGCTTCCCGTGGAAGGCGGTCAATTTCTTTCGGTCGCTCTGTACGGTTCGGAATTCACGCCACAGTTCATCCAGAAACAGTGGTTTGATAACCTTAAAAATATTTTTTTCAGAGGTGTAATGCGCCCCGAGGTTACGCCGTTCTATTGGGTTCATGACAGACTGAAACAGCGAACCGAAGATAGCCGGTGAGATGCGGCCCCAATCGAGTCCACAGCAGTCTAGCAAAATTTGACGCATCGTTCGGTCAAAGGTTGGAATCATCAGGTTTTCGGCGAATAGCTTGCCATTAACGTAGGGGAATTGCGCAAGGGCGTCGTCCAGATTTCTGGGTCGTTTGTCAACGGGCGTGTTAAGGACCTGAAAAAGCATCGCCATCTGTTGCCCTAGATCGAAGCCGTCTTCGCGGGTATTCTGGGTCAGGTAATCAAGGAAGATGCCTTTATCGAAAATGCTGGTATCGTCGGCAAACAGGCAGAACAAAAACCGGACTAAGTACACTTCGAGGGTATGCCCTTCGTAGCCGACTTCTTTAAGCTTGTCGTGCAGGCTACCCATCATCTGAGCAGCCTTGATGTTAACAGGGTCTTCTTCTTTATAGGTACGTTTCTCGTAGCCCAGCATGAAACCGAACTCTTTAACGTACTGATGCAGTTCAGCCAGCGGAATTTCATGATAGCTATTTTCTTCATTCGTAGCTATCTTTTCTTCCAAGTCGTAAAGCCGAAAACGTGCGAAATCAGATACCAGCACATAGCGAGGTAATTCGTGATCTTTCAGCCCCACAAAATAGTCAACCGCTTGCTTATAGGCATCGTCTAAGCTACGGCCACGTGACTTATGTTCGACGACTAATGTACCAGTCCAAAATAGATCGACAAACCCCTTGCTCCTACCCGGGCGCTCGACGGCCTTTTCAAATTGCGCAAGTCGTCTGCGTGTTACACCAAATACGTCGAAGAAACCATCCCAAAAAGATTTGGCTTCGGCATCTTCCGATGCCTCATCTTTCCATTCGTTCGCAAATCGTAGGGCGCGGTCTTTTATTTCAATCCAGCTAAGGGCCATTCTTTGTTAATAGGGAAAAGATAAAGAGTAACAAAAAACAAATAGGGAAACTTAACACTATTAGGTCATACTGACAAGCGAATTTTGCTTTATTCATTCGGTGCTCTTGTCTTATTGGTCCGTATTGGTAGGAGCTTTCCTTCTGACGTATCACTACTCAAGGGCATAGTAATTCAAGAACCAAATCATATATATATTATTGGGAACAGATTGGAGAAGTAAATTATTTTTTGTTGAAATCTAAATTTCCGTCCCAACGCCTAATCTTCACTAAACTGTTTATAATGATCTATATATCTAGCATACCATTCTTTAGTGTGTGAATCCCATTCTTCATATTCTCTTAAATCTGGAAGCGACAAAGCGATATTATCAATTTTTGAATACGTATCTTTAAGAATAGTCATTATCTGTTCAGCCACTGGTTTGAATTCCTCAAAGTTGGAAGTCTTGGTTTTCAGTATTTTACGCATTTGGCCTTGTAGTTCTTCCAACCTTCTGAGAAGGTCCGCAACATCTGTGTTTACTATTTCTACATGAATCCTTTCTTTTAAAAGAATCTCTCTGACCATGATGGAGATATTTTTCAGATCATTTCGATCATGCAGTGACTTAATCATAGAAAGCTCCCTCTTGGAAAGCCTGACTCTGATATTTACTGATTTTCTATCATTATCATTTGACGGCTTACGCCCGGCACGTTTCGGATTGCTTGACATTCAATAAGTTAAATTATTGTCACACATAAATTAAAAAGGTGTCCTACCATTTTTCTTTTTCAGGCTAGATCTTTACGCAATGAAAAATTTAGCCAAAAAAGAAGAAGAAAAAGAAATCCGGAACATCAAACTCAGTGCCGGAAAATGGTTTCATATCGAAGCGGAAAGTCTACCTGAATCTTCTCTACCAAAATTGATAACAGGCATGATCGTTATTCAGGTAATTGCCGGCATAATGAGCATCGGAATAGCTGTGCTTGGCATAGATAAAGCAGCATCATTAGTAAGAGTATGGTGGCCATGATTTCGAAACTTTCTTTAATGGCAGGTCTTTCATTTCCCAAGACATCCAACTGGCATATCCTGATTGGCAGCTGTTAGCAGAGCTGTGCTATTAAATGGCTAACTTGTTATAATCATTTGGCCTATCTGAGCAATTGATCCGTACGCATTCAAATGCCAATTACTAACAATATGGTAATGTATGCTGTATGTCCTAAAACAAAATGTTAGGACGAAAATCAAAAGCCCATCCCGCGACCGCGTTTCTGCTTGTGCTGTGGATCTGGTTTGACTTGCTGCGATTGCTCCTTTTTAAATTCGAGGTTCTTGTCCAACCTGGCCTGTAACTGTTTAGCGGTAAAACCCACATCCTGCCCCTTGATCGGTACGCCCTGATAGCTGTAACTGGAATATTTCAGCCTATCTTCTTCGATCTTGTATTTGCACTCGATCCCTTTTTCTTTCAACCGTCGCTCCATATCTTCCGGAGTGTCAGATTCCTCTTTTAAAGCAGCCTTTATTGCCATGTTAACGACCTTTTGTGCTTCCTCCTGGTTGACAGCCACATGCCGCAATTTGCCTTCTTCCAGTTTTTCCAGCTTGGAAAAGCCCAGCTCCTGGGTGATCTCTTTACAGATCCGGACATTGCGTGCATAATTGTGCGAAGTTTCCAGTGCCTTGCTCCCATCCGTCGGCACACGGTTAATGTAAACATGGATATGCTGGTGGGGCTTGTCATGGTGCTCATAAACGGCAATCTGGTGATCCTTAGGGTCAGCGCCCATCTTTTGACAGTACCGGTTGGCCGTCTCGATCATCTGCTCCCGGGTGGGTTTTTCTTCCGGCTTCCAGCTAATAGATGAATGCCACACCGGTGTCTTGCACCGGCTGTAAGACGCCTCCTGCTGCATTTCGGCGGCAATGCCCTCTGGATCTCGCGAAACTACGTTGTGCGTCACCAGCAAATCTGCTTTGCCCATGATCTCTTTTCCTTCCACGGTATAGCCTGCCCCGTAATGGATCGCGCCTGAAAAGCTCGATCCGATCGATGTTTTGGCGATCATGCTTTTAGTATTTTTTTAAGTTGCTCCAAAACTTCAAGCAAAGGCTTCTCATAAAAGAAGCCTTTGTTGGCATAGGCCGCCAGCTGGTTCAGGTTGGTGCCGATACCTTGCAGGTTGCGCTTTTCCTCCTTCTCAAACCGCGCCTGCACTTGGTGGCCAGTGCTCAGCCGACGCAGGTATTCAGACACGCTCAGGCCGGCCAGGATCGCGTTGGCTTTGATCTGTGCATGCTCCTGTTCGGTAACCCGGACAGGGATCATTTTACCCTTGTTTTCCCGCCTGGCTGCACCGGCCTTGCGGGCTTCATAATGCGGATTCTTTTCTTGTTCTTCCATAGCTAAAAGTATAAAAGCTGTCCGTGACAGCGGGGTTTGGGGCAGCGCCCCAGCAAGTCAAGGGAGGCACGACCGGTGTGTTTGGAGATGCAGATTTGAAGCGAAGCGGAAAATTTGTATATACAAACACATGGCTTGCTTTACCTTCACACAAACAACAAACGCACGAATATAAGCGCTAGTAACTCCTTTTTTACTTTTTTATTTGTCATTTATTGAATATTATAGTTTCTGTTCTATTTTCGTTTTATAGTTGTTTAAAAAATGTCTTTTTGCTGTCCTATGGATAAGAAGTATGTCTTGCAGGCATTTGAAATGAAGCTGAAAGGTCGCTTTGATCTGCTGGCCAGGTACTATGGCGATTACCTCTTTGACATTCCCGCCCAGATCATGATACGTCAGGTCAAAGATGAGCTCGGTATTAACATCACAGAGGACGCCATCTATAACCTGAAAAGAAGACGTAAAACCAAGCAGGCCGCCCAGCTTGCCCCGCTGGTAGCTGCACCAGGCTCGCCAGTCAGCCAACCATCGGACCTGGCGGCACTCCCTCCTGCCCTGCCTGAACAGGATTTGGGTACAATCGTTGAAAAAGCCACAAAAGAACCAAAAGGGAAGAAAGATCCAGGAATGGATTTTACTGATTTCTGATATTGTACTTTATTAATAATCAATAACTATTAGCATGAAGCAAATTAATCTGGTATTACAGTCAAAAGGTGGCGTAGGCAAATCCCTGTTTATATGGTTTGTAGCACAAAACCAGAAAGAACAGAAAACAAATTTTATTGACCTGGACGAATCTACGGGCACATCCATCGGGCGTCTGGGCGCGGTAGTCGGCAAAGATCGTGTCCGGAGTTTCTCGATACTCAATGAGTACAAAAAAATGGAACGGGATGTAATTGTTGATCTGCTCGATAGGTTGTCCAAGGGAAAATCTGAAAATTATTACATGGGGTAAACTAAAGAAAGGGAGAAAAACCGTCACGACTTTCGCGTAGGATTTTTATTTACCATTAGTCCGGAATATTGAATTCTAAGGCGCTAGATTTAAATCCATGATCGAGCCCAGGTCAAACATTTTGTAGTCCTTACCATCGGAAAAGTCGTATTCCCCCACCAGGTTAATATGTGCCCAGCTGTGGGTAGAAGTTGCAAGAATTTTTTTCAATAAGATCTGCCTGTCCTGTTCGGACTCAGCTGCTACCAGTTTTTCGGATAACAGCAACAAATTATAAGTGTTCACCGCATTTGCTATCAGCCTCTTACAACCTTCTGCCGTCAATTGTTCTTTCCGGGTAGCCCAGATCAATTCCTGGTTGTTGCCAACAGTTATGGCCTTTGAAAAATTATTGCTGCTCTCAATTTTTGAAAGGGATCCGGACACCGATTTACGGATTAGTTCATCATCCATATATTGGTAGACGTATGCGGTTTTGTAGAGCCTTCCCAAATCTTTGAGAGCCTTGTAAAGCGGGTGTTGCTTCGAATATGAATTTAAACGTCTGAACAATGTGGACGCTTTGGCATAACCCAGCTTGATTGTGCAAACGAGCCTCAAAATTTCGTCCCAATGATTTTCCAGGTGGACCAGATTAATTTTGAGACCCGGAACAATCTTATAATTCAACTCACGATAAGTTCGCGCTTCGTCAATGGAATAAAGCTGTTGATGATGAAACCTTGCAAATCTGGGACGGAATTCGATACCTAAAAGGCCTGTCACAGCAAATACGGGCTCACTGTCGAGTAGGCGGGGGACGTTGCCGCCCCCAACCCCTCTAAGAACCGTACGTGAACCTTTCAGCTCATACGGCTCAAGTTCGTCTTGCGTAATGGGTAGCGTGGTAACTCTGGTGGCAATTGGCATGAACAAGCATCAGATTTCCGATATCATTACGGCCTCCAGTTAGTTTAGGCTGAATATGATGCAGGTTTGTCTGATCATCCACTTGTAGGACACCTTTGCACATCGGGCAATAACCGTTTTGTTTGCTGAGAAGCTGTGCTTCGCGCCGGCTCATGCGTAGTTGGGCCAAGTCCTGACTGCGCTGTTTGAAGTACGTTTCATCGATAAAGATGTTCGCTTTGATTCTCAGATTTTTAACTCGAATAATTGGGATGTGCTCACACTGCGGCAAGCGGGTTTGCCCGGTTACAAAGTTCCATTTCCGTTTCCCTTCGACACGCCAGTAGCGGTTTTTGATCCATCGGGCCGATTTGCGTTTATGCCGGCGCTGTGCCCACCACCAAAGCCGTTTGAAGACATGGTTGTCTAATTTCTCGAATGCCCGTTGTGAGCAAACTGTTTGATAATATTGGCACCAGCCCAGCGTCACCGGACGCAGTCCAAGGATCAGATCATCCTGTGTGCGCGCAATCATTTCCCGTACTATCTGGCTCACTTTGGTTTTTACGGATTTGAGCGCATCAGCGGTCGGTTTAATGATTACTTTCTGATCAGCATAGCGTCGTAAATGAAAACCCAGAAACTGGTAACCCTGATCAATATGCCCCAATGAGGTTTTCTGTTCATTTAATTCCAGTCCCCTCTCTGCCAGGAACTGTTTGATGCCGCCGATCGCTTCCGTAAGATATTCGGCCCGTTTAGCGGTGACGATGAAGTCATCCGCATAGCGGATTACGTGCAGGCCACTTCGTTGATAGTGTCCCCAATGGCTTTGCTGGGTGTAGCCATGGCAGGTCAGGTGGGCCGCTTTGGCGGTGGCCTGCTCTAGTCCATCAAGGGTAAGGTTGGCCAGCATCGGTGAGATCGGCCCTCCTTGCGGAGTACCCTTGGTGGTTGGGTAATATTTGCCAGCGATAATGACCCCACAGTTTAACCACTGCCTGAGTATTTGCTTATCCATTGGAATATGCTTGATTAACCACTGGTGGCTGATGTTGTCAAAGCAGCCTTTAATATCGGCATCCAATACATATGCTGTCCCTTTGCAATGGCTGTTCCATAAGTTCTCAATAGCATCATGGGCACTTCGGTACCTTCGGAATCCATACGAGCGCAGATCGGCGGCTCGTTCCGCAATCGGCTCCAACGCCTGTCCCCATAGCACCTGCATCGCCCGGTCATACATCACCGGAATACCTAACGGGCGTGTCTTGCCGTTGGCTTTGGGTATTTCTACCCGCCGCAAAGGTTTGGCCCGGTACTTTCCACGATTGAGCTGTTGAACCGCTTGCCATTTCTTTTCTGGCATGTTCCATAATTGCCCATCTACCCCCGGTGTGCTTTTTCCGTCATTCGAAGTTACTTTTCTGACAGCTAACACTTTGGCCGAAAAACTTCTTGCCAGCAGTCGCTGCAAGGCCCTGGCCCGTTTTCTGTTACCCGTCTCATACGCTTTCATAATCTTGAACTGAATGTGTCTTACATGCTTTTGCGCCTTGGCCCAGTTAATCTGGTGCCAGGCGGTTTTCATGCTTAGTGCGGTCGTTTGATCCGAAGATCTCATTGGCTTACTCACGCTAATTCAAACTCTTTTTTCGTTCATTTTTATGTAACAAACCATACAGGAAGTGGGCGTCCTTTCGGACCGGGTCAAAGCTGGAAACCCTATGTCATCCATTACAGATAACCATTCGCTTTCTCCTGTGTTCCTTTACCCCCTGCGGAATTCGGCTTTTCTTACGATCCGCTTACTCCCCTGACGGGAGACCTCATGGGGCTTACCCTGTTGCCGTTTAAACACGCTCCTGACGGCTGGTAGGCTCTGGCTATTCTCCGAGGGGGCGACAGCCCAATCAAGCAAGGAGGATACAGTCTCGCTTGTTGCCCCTTCACCTTTTGGTCACAGCGTATCAATTAGTTTTCGCTGTCTCACTCTAACGAAGTTTACCACCAGTTCACACCAAGTTAGCCATGAGCCGTCTCTTCTTAGTTCTTCCGTTGGCCACTAATTGCTACTAGAAAGCTACATTGTCCCAAAGGCTTCGCACCGGGCTGTTACCGGCCCCGCACGCTTTGGTAAGAATACCCCATTGGGCAGGGGTAGCGGAATTCTACCGCATTGCTTAATCGACCTTGCAGGTCGCACGAAACCATGCGTGTCTGTTGAATGTGCGTTGGGAATGATCACTTCATTGTGGGTCAGACCATCCAAAACGTAGTGGGATTCGGGTTCTGCTGCACTGAATACTGTCGAGTAAAATAACTGTCCAGCTTCATCCAGAAAGGAATACATGGTAACACCCCTGCCATTACCAAAGTATTTAAATGACGGAGAAGCGACCAACGACGCAACGGACACATCAAACTTTTGGCCATCACTGGAAGTATGAACAAAGTCAGCATCTTTTCTATAATGCTGGGTAAGTGGTAAGGCATTGCTAAAAGCAAGTACCTTGTCATTTGCCTGTATTACAGTCTCTGGTGAAAAATATTGAAGTGCAGTTGTTTCCAGCGAAGTGGTCCGGATTCCTTTGGACATGAACGAGAATTTACGAATACCGATATTGCACCCGAAGCCAAGAATTGCAGCAAAGAACAAATTCTCTTCCGGGCGTTTAGGGATATGATCAATTCCACCGTGAATTAGAGAAGAAATAAAGCCGCTTGCATTTTGGACGGTTGAGAGAACTTCGACTAGTGGAATGACATATTCCTGGGGATATAGCGATTCCAGATCCGTGACTTCTTCCAAACGCTTATCTTTCATCAAGTGCCAGTCACCGGCGGGATCGAAGTATACCTGTTTGTTACTGCCTGCTTCTATATGCTCATTGGTTAATTTAATCTGGGCATTCAACCTTTCATTTAATTTAACCAGGGTTTTTCGTGAATCGGCAAAAGCTGTTAAACCGGCTTGTTCAATCAGCTTTTCCTTTTCTTTATTCCAAACTGCAGACGGTATTTCATATTCGTCAAAACTGCGGTAATCATACGATGAATCGATTGGAAGCGCACCAGACTTGATATTATCTCTGATTTCCTGAAACAGGAAAACTTTATATAAACCTGTCCGTAATTTGCCTTCCGTAGTTAATACCCGCTGCTGTTGCTCCATTCCTAAAAAATTAGTTGGTACCAATGCGCGCGTTAGAATAGCACCGTTTTTTTCCTTGTAGTACTGAACTGCTGTAAGGATGTCCTTTCCAGAAGAAGTGGCACTTGGGATCAGTGCTTTTACAATATCGCTAACCTTGCCATTTAACTTGGATGCATTTTTTTCGAGCATCTGATAAAAATCTTCCCGGTCGTTTATCTTTTGGTTGGATTCCCTTAAATCTTTAAGGCGCTGCTGGTCTTCCTGTAAGAGTTTTTGAGATAACCGTTTGTTTTTAAAAAGCTGTTCAATCAAGGTTACTTTGGCCAACGGTTCCATTGTAGTATCAGCAATGATTTTTTCAATGGCACCCAAAACATCAATGTGGGTGGTGCTGCGGTGGGCTACGCTGCTGACTAGCTGCGCGGTCTGCATCCTGTTCTGATACAGTTCTTGTTTTACTAAGTTCTCACAACCATTGACATAGTTAGTAACAGAACTGTTTAAGGTCAGGATAAGTGCATCGCCCAGCATATAGTACTGGTGAATGATAAAGGAAATCAAAAGCAGATAACGGTTGGTGCTGCGTGTAGCTATCTGCGGTACCTGGTTATTGATTACATATTCGGCATAGAATTGAATGGTTGCATCCGACAGCTTTAAGCGCTTTGCAACTGGTAACAGCTGCAAATACATTGTCTTTAAACTTTGAAAGTTTGCTACACGCTCATGGATCTGTTTTGTCTCCATGGACTGTGAAACGCGCTTAAAAAATGTAATCTCATAGCGTTTCACTTTTAAATGCCTCTTGCTATCTTCTTGATAAGAACTGTGTTCAACAAGAAGCTGCTCCAAAAGTAAGATATCAGCCGCTGTTAGATATTTGCTTAAAATAGACTCTAGATTTTGCTCGAAGCTGTTAAGCGCTTTATCCAAAATAGTTTTCAGGCTTTGGTAAGTTGGAATTTCGATATGATGTGCCTGAAGGAAATCTACCATCCCTTCGAATATCAAGTATGGCCTGGTCTGTACATGGGCTAACCTCTGTGTTTCTTCGATCAAAGCTTCAACTGATAATTTTTCAAAGGCGGCAAAACCAAAATGTCCAAGAATATCTTCCCGGTGCCTAAGTGAGGTCCTTCCTTCATAATCGCTCATGTGAACCGCGTTGACATCAACCGAAATTCTTGCAGCTACGAAATCGACGTCACTTTGGTGGAAACGGCCTGATCCAAAAAAACGACTAACAATCCGGAAGTATCCGACCTGCAAAAGAAAGCCAACCTTATTCGAAGGTGTTTGCAAAGTTTTGACATATTCAGCTGCCCACTGGGGAGCATCTAAGAAGATCGACTTCTGGTCAGCATTCAAAACTGGTGGATTGTCAAATCGTTGCCGGGCTTCGGAAGTCAGGCATTCTTTTCTTGGCATGAGACGATTTGTGTGTATAAAAAAACGTTACTCAGAATGTACAAACCTGTTCTGCACTTTCGAGCTTAAAGAGTGGCCTAAAACAAGACATATTTTATCAATTTAGTAAAATAAACTTGTATACCAATCTAAGTACATTAAATTTGGTATCTTAGATGAATTAAAGTAGACAAAAGGTGAAAATTGGATATGCACGGGTATCGACCCAGGACCAAAATTTGGAAATGCAGCTAGATGCTTTGCAGAAGGCTGGGTGTGAAAAAGTATTTCAGGAAAAAGCCTCCGGAATAAAATCCGATAGACCGCAGCTCGCTGCTATGCAACAGATCCTTCGTGAAGGGGATATTATTTACATTTACAAACTGGACCGGTTAGGACGTTCTTTGAAACATCTTCTGGAAATGACTTCCGATTTTGAAAAAAGAGGAATTGGCCTGGTTTCTATTAATGATTCTATCGATACTACGACTGCCCAAGGCAGACTAATCTTTAATATTTTTGCATCCTTGGCCGAATTTGAAAGAGACCTGATCAGGGAACGGACTAAATCCGGACTGGAAGCCGCCCGTGCACGTGGGCGAAAAGGAGGACGTAGCCGTGGCCTTTCGAAAGAAGCTGAAAAAAAGGCGATGTTAGCACAAACGCTTTACAATGAACGCAAGCTGGGGGTGAATGAAATTGCTGCCGATTTGGAAATCTCTAAAATGACACTTTATAAATATTTGCGTCATCGTGGTGTTATAATTAATAGTAAAATATAGGTTGCTATATAGCTTCATTTGGCATAAGGCCCTATTCCTGTATCTCTGCATTGCGATTGAGGTATGCAAAACAGTCATTCATTGAGATGGTCTAAAAAATCTATTATAATCATCCATACTTGTAATTAACATAACAACCTTGATGTAAACCCTTCCAATTAGGTAACCGTTTTTTTACATGTTATACTTATCATGTCATCTATTCTTTTTTCTAGCTTAGGAAATTCTTTTCAAAACATCCTCGCTATTAAAAATACTACTTCACATCCTACCAAACGTACGCTCATCAATTTTCGTGAACTATTTTTTGTAAACAGAAATTCCTCAAAATTGGCCCAGAGTTTTGTGACAACTTAATGATCGCAAAACATGAAAAACAAAACGTTGCCACTGCTGGCCATCGTAATTTTGGCCGCCTGTACCGAAAAAAAACAAGGTACAACTCCTCCAGAAAAAACGGTTGAAGCTTTTAAGACCCTACATCCAAAGGCAGTCATTGAAAAATGGAATGATGAACCCCCGATCTGGGAAGCCAAATATTCCGAAGGATCTGAAAAAGGAGCCGTTTCCTTTGACCAGAAAAATGATGTCACTGAAACTGAGCTTGTCTTGTCCGAGAATGCACTGCCCAATCTTGAAGCAATTAAAGGATATATAACCGCCAACTATCCTAAGGAAAGAATTCTTCGGTGTGAGAAAATTGTCAAGACCGCTGGTGATACGACGTATGAAATCCAGATTACCGGCAAAGAGCTCATCTTCGATACCGCCGGAAATTTCATAGCAGAAGAACCCGACTGATGCCTTCCTAACCTGATCCAGTTTATGTCTTTTTTCAAATATTTATTGGTAATTAGTTTTCTGGGAAACTTACATCCGCTTGCTGCGCAACGCGACCTGACCTATTATACGAGCAGAGCCAGAGAAAATAGTCCGCTGGTCAACGACAATGTCAATCTTGGTAGAGCGAACCTGATCGAGGTTGAGCGGTTGAAAGCTTTTTACACCAAACCTCAAATTGGTGTTACTGCCACCTATCTTTTTGCCCCAATTGTATCCACCGATAACGGCCATACCCGGTTCGAACCCAATTCAAATGGTGCCAACCGTTATTTCGGTTACGACATCGGGGCGTCTAACGGCGGTCAGTACCTTGCCCAGCTTACGCTAACACAGCCTTTGTTTAACGAGCAGCGCGCCCGGATTGCAGGCGAGCAGTTTAAGGTCAGTGCGCAGATTAACCAGAATCTGGCTGCCATTTCAGGGCATGACGTGGAAAAGCTGGTTACAGATCAGTACATTTTGTGCCAGCAGGATTTAGAGCAAATCCGTTATCTGGATCAGCTTTCCCAGATGCTTCCGCAGCAGCGGGCTTTGGTTCAAAAACTTGTGGAATCAAGTATTTATAAACAATCCGATTTAAGCCTTCTGAATCTTGAATACGAAAATATGCTGGCGCAGCTGGCTGCTTTCCGGGCAAGTTACCGAAGAGACCTGATGGACCTGAACGTGTTAAGCGGTATCAACGACACGACTTTGGTTAATCTTCAACTAATAAATTTGCAACTCGCGCGCGAACCTGAAAACTCAGTATTTCTGGAAAAATACAAATTAGATAGTGCTAACCTGGCCGCACTGCAAAATGTGTTTGAGCTCAAATACAAACCGCAGCTCAACCTGAATGCAAATGCCGGACTCAATGCCATTTATGCTCCGACTATCCCCCAGCGTCTGGGAGCCAGTGTCGGGCTTACGCTTGTTTACCCCCTTTTTGATGGCCACCAAAAGGTCATTACCAGAAATAAAACCCAGGTGCTGCAAAAATCAGTTTCCTTTTCCAGACAGAATTTCATCAATCAAAATACAGTCAGGAAAGCAAAGATCCTTGCAGAACTCGGCTCTTACGGCCTTAGAGAAAGCCTTGCCCAGCAGCAACTTGCTGAATACGAAACGCTTTTAAACACTTATAAAAAGGAGATTTTAACAGGCCAGCTCTCAATCATTATCTACCTGACAACACTGAAAAACAGGGCGATTATCCAAAGGGACTACGCGCTGCTCTCTGCCCAAAAGCAGGTACTGATAAACGCTTACAATTACTGGAACTGGTAAAACCCAATTTAACTATTATGAAACGTATTCTTTTGTTCTTCCTGGTTTTACCTTTTTTGACAGATAGCTGTACTCCGGCAACCAAACCTGATGCTGCCCAGACAGAGTCTGCACCCAAAGCTCAGGTCAAAGTTATTCATGTGCGGCAAGGTTCCATTTCCGATGATTTGACCTTATTTGCTACCACCTACTACTTGAAAAGAAACATTGTGACTGCCCCGATCCCCGCCTTTATCACGGGTGTCAACGTAAAACTGGGTGATAAGGTCATTAAAGGTGATATTCTCTACATCCTGCAATCAAAAGAAAGCAGGGCGCTAGGAACAGAAGCCGTCAAGATTGATTCTACCCTTTCAGGCTTTGGCATCATCAAGGTCCGGGCATCTGCATCAGGGGTTATCAGTACTCTGGACAAACAGCAGCCGGGCGATTACGTTTTGGAAGGTGGTCCTCTGTGCACGATCGCTGAAAGCAGTGATCTGGCCTTTATGGTCAATGTTCCCTTTGAATATGCCACTTTTGCCAAAACGGGTAAGAGCTGTACAATCATCCTGCCGGATAATAAATCTTACCCGGGCACCTTTTCAACGGCGCTTACAGCGATGAATGTCTTGGCACAGACACAGACGATTCTGGCCAAAACAAAACAAAGCCTGTTTCTTCCCGAAAACATGATCGTAAAAGTGATGGTGTCCAAATCCAGTTCGACCGGCAAGCAGGTATTTCCAAAATCAGCGGTATTAACCGATGAAATGATGAGCGAATACTGGGTCATGAAACTCATTGATGACAGTACCGCCGTTAAAGTACCCATTCAGATCGGAAACAGAAACAGCGAAAACGTCGAAATCATCTCTCCTAAATTCTCGCTATCGGACCGGATTATCAGCTCGGGAAGCTACGGATTACCCGATACAGCCCTAATCAGCATCTCTAAATGAAAAAATCACTTTTTGTTCTCTTTTTGCTCTCCCTGATGCTGCTCAAAACAGCGTATGCACAAAATGCAGATATCAACCTGTTGAAGTTTGTAAACCTGCACCGGAACACGGGTACAGATGGCTTTTTCCGGGGAATAACAAATTCTGCGGCTCCTGTAAGTTTGGGCATTCCGATTGCAATGCTTGGCCTGGGATTGTTAAAGAAAGATTCTCTTTTAAAAAGAAACGCGATTTACATCGGAGTCTCGGTGATTTCTGCTTCGGTAGTGACCGATGCCCTTAAATATTTGGTTCACCGAGACCGTCCTTTTGTGACATACGCATTTATTCAAAAGGCTACGCAAGGCGGCAGCCCTTCTTTCCCCTCCGGGCACACCACCGATGCATTTGCTTTGGCAACATCGGTCAGTCTGATCTGTCCCAAATGGTATGTGATCGCCCCTGCCTACCTGTGGGCGTCCTCAGTTGCGTATTCACGTGTAGACCTTGGGGTGCATTATCCGACAGATGTACTGGCCGGTGCAATCATCGGAGCAGGCACCTCTTATTTATGTTACAAAATAAATCAGCGGTTAGCTGCCCGGCGCAAATGACAGAAATATTCAATTACCTGGACATGGCCTGGCTGATTAAAATCAATGCAGCCCACGCACCACTACTGGACCGTATCATGTGGACGGTAAGCAGCAGAATTGCCTGGGTACCTTTTTATCTTTTGATTATTATTCTTTGGATCAAAGATCTGGGAAGAAAGGCCATTGTTCATCTTTTTGTTGCAGCCCTATTGATACTGATCAGCGATCAGTTGGCTTCCTCGGTAATTAAACCCATCTTTCACCGGCTCCGACCAAGTCATACACCTGGCATTGAACATATGCTGCATTACGTGAACCAGTACCGGGGCGGTAAGTATGGCTTTGTCTCATCACACGCGATGAATGTTTTCTCGCTGAGTTTTTATATGATTTTCACGGCCCGAAAACAAGTGACAATGACTGCACTGATCATGCTTACCTGGGCATTTCTGGTGGCTTACAGCCGTGTTTATCTGGGAGTCCATTTCCCTTCGGATGTACTGGTTCCACTGATGATCAGCCCACTGCTTTCCTGGGGAGCGTCCAGCATTTATTTTCATTTAACTGCTCATTTTTTTAACGCCGGATCCATAACCGGCCAAACCCATGGAGAATAAAAATTATCTTCAAATATTCAGCAAACCCATTCTGTTTATCGGTTTGTTGCTGACGATGGCAGGTATTTTTTCTTATACCCAAATGGAAACGAACCTGTTTCCCGAAGTAGTGTTTCCAAGGATCACCCTGATTGCCGATGCCGGACAGCAGCCCATTGACCGTATGATGATCACGGTAACCAAACCTTTGGAAAGTGCGGTCAAGAAAGTAAAAGGTGTTCAGGTCGTAAAAAGCTCTACCAGCCGCGGCAGCTGTGTCATAGACGTGTTCTTTGATTGGAACACGGATGTCTATGGCGCAAAAACCCAGGTAGAAAGCCGGATCAATGAAATTAAAAACTTTCTGCCTGCTGGAGTCAGCATTGCTGCCGAAGCCATGAATCAATCTGTATTTCCAGTTTATGGATATACCCTGGAGAGTAAAAAACACAGTCTGGTCGCCCTTCGCGATAAGGCGAACCTGATCGTTCGGCCTTTATTCTCTCAGGTTCAGGGAATTTCCAACGTGGTTGTCAGGGGCGGGAAAAACAAAGAGTTTGTCATCACAACGGATCCTGTTAAAATGTCGCTGCTGGGCATTACACCTTCGATGATCAGCCTGGTTTTCAATAACAGTAACTATGTGCTTTCCAATGGACCGGTAGAAGACCTGAACCGTCTTTATCTGTCGCTAACGGATGTCAGGTTAATGGATGTGACAGAGCTTGAAAACCTAGTAATTAAAAACGACGGAAGTCGGCTGGTAAAACTAAAAGATCTTGCGAAAGTCGAAGTGAAAGAGCAGGTGGAATTTTTGATTGTCAATGCCAACGGCCATGATGCTGTGCTCATTGACCTGATCAAGCAGCCGGGTATTAATCTGATCGATTTTGCCAAAGAATGTTCTCAGAAGGCGGCAGAAATTCAAAAACAGCTTCCCCAGGGCATGGTGTTAAAACCCTATTACAACCAGGCTTCTTTTGTAGGAGATAGCATAGATAGTGTAATTAGGACGATCTATGAAGGATTATTTCTTGCCATTTTGGTTATGATCGTATTTCTTCGCTCCTGGCGGGCGAGTCTTGCTGTGATGTTAACCATTCCTGTTACGCTGGGTTTTACCATGCTGGTACTTTATCTGGCCGGCATATCGATCAACATCATGTCGCTGGGAGCAATCGCGGCCTCTATCGGACTTATTATTGATGATGCCATTGTTATTATTGAACAGATCTACCGAAAGCACGAAGACCATCCCGGTAAAGACCGGTTTAGCGTCGTTAAAGAGGCTATTCTCGAACTATTTCCTGCGATGGTCGGCTCCTCTCTGGCCACGATCGTGATCCACTTTCCGTTCCGGCTGATGAGCGGACTGGCCGGAAGCTTTTTCCGGGAACTGTCTGATACCATGCAGCTGACAATGGTTACGTCCTTTCTGGTTACCTGGCTGCTTTTACCTGTCTTTCATATGCTGATCGGCTTTAAAGAGCCTAAAAAATCTCATCATGTTACTGGTCAGCAGCAAATGAAAAATCTAAGGTGGCTCACCTGGTTTTTTAATAAACCCATTGTGGCAACCCTGCTGGTGATCGTTTTCATGTTATGCGGCTGGTGGAGCTATGGAAAGCTCGAAACGGGTTTTCTGCCGGATCTGGATGAAGGCACGATCGTGCTTGACTATTTTATGCCTGCGGGTACCTCGCTTCCCGAAACGGACCGCATACTTCGGCAGGTAGAAAAAACGATCATTGCCCATCCCGACGTGGAAACGTACAGCCGAAGGACCGGCATACGGATGTCATTTAGCACCGTACCGCAGAATTACGGGGACTATTCCATTCAGTTGAAAAAGGTGCGGACCAAAAAGACGGTTGATGTGATCGATGAGCTGCGAAAACAAATCAGTTCACAGCAACCTGTACTTAACATTTCTTTCGGACAGCGGATTGCGGATCTTCTCGGGGATTTGATGAGTACACCGCAGCCCATTGAAGTTAAATTCTTTGGTGATGATTACGCTACGCTCCAAAAAATCTCACAGCAGGCCGCAGGTATCATTTCAAAGATCAGCGGTTTGGAAGATATTAACGATGGTCTCAGAGTCGCCGGCCCGACCTTAGTTTTTACCCCTGACCAGGCGCTCCTTGCCCAATATAAAATCTCGCTGCTGGATTTTCAAAATCAACTGGCCGCCTATACCGGTGGAGTCACACTGGGGATTAATGCCAACCAGCCAGTACCTTCTCCGGCACAGGCAGCCATGACGGCGGGCATCCAGGTGGGCCAGATGCAGGACGGAGAACAGATGCGGCGGATTGTGATGCGCTTCGCTGAATTGAAAGTGAACGATCTGGAGCATATTAAAAACCAGCTGATTTTTCTTCCGGATGGCTCAACGCGCCCACTTACCTTTTTCAGCGGCGTCCAGATTGTCCCCGGAGAAACCGAGCAGCGGCGGGAAAACCTGAAATCCGCTGTGGTGCTCACTGCCAGGCTTAGTAACCTTGACCTGGGAAGTGCCATTACAGAAATCCAACAGGCACTTAACAGTAAACTTTCACTTCCCAAAGGGTATACAATTGCGTATGGGGGTGCTTACTCCGAACAGCAGCAGTCTTTCCACGAATTGCTATTGATCCTGGTTCTTGCTTCCCTGCTTGTATTCGGGGTATTCATGTTCCTTTTTAAAGAATGGCTGCTTGCCCTTTTGCTGCTCTTTATTTCGGTGATGGGAATCTGCGGATGTATTACCGGTTTGTATTTAACCAATATCCCCCTCAATGTCAGCAGTTATACGGGTATTATCATGATCGTAGGCATCCTGGCTGAAAATGCCATTTTTACAGTAGCCCAGTTCCGTGCGAATATGGCGCAGTCCGGTAAACTTGACGAATCGATCAACTATGCGATTGCGCTGCGGATCCGGCCCAAGCTCATGACAGCGATTGGCGCTATTCTCGCCCTAATGCCACTTGCCTTGGGACTCGGATTGGGCGCGCAGATGCAGCAGCCTTTGGCCGTAGCGGTTATTGGGGGATTTGTTTTCGGGCTTCCCATGCTGTTGCTGGTATTTCCAACCTTTATGCGGCTGATTTACAGAAAGCAGCTGACTGACAAATAAATTGTTGATGCCTGACGTACACAATCGTGCGCCAGGCATCGCTGTAATCATCTCAAAAGTTGTTTCCCTATGAAAAGATCACTTTGCAAAATTTGCCTGTTAGTACTTTTTATCTCCTGTAAAAAAGACCCGGTCAGCTCCGGTTCCCAATCAGATTCTTTTTCAACAGCCCTTGATAGGGGCGTTATTGAAAATAGTCAGATCAGCGAAGCTTCCGGGATTGTGACCAGCGGTTTAAGCAGCAATGTTTTTTGGACCCACAACGATTCAGGGGATACAAACCGGATTTTTGCCATTGACAGTCTGGGGAAGGGGACCAGATCAGTAACTGTGGAAGGCGGGGTCAACCGCGACTGGGAGGCCATCGCCATGACTACTTTTCCCGAAGGCCCCTTTCTTTACATCGGAGATATTGGAGATAATGACAATACGCATGGAGACTACTGCATTTACCGCATTGCAGAGCCTGCTGATGGAGTGGCAAGCACGGACAGGGCCCAAAAAATTATATTTCAATACCCGGATGGCCCGCGCGATGCAGAATGTTTACTTATCGATCACCAAAGCAAAGATATTTATATACTTTCCAAAAGGGAAAACAAAAAACGGCTCTACCGACTGGCTTTCCCACAAGTGTACGACCGGCTCCTAACAGCTGAATTTATAGCCGAAATGCCCTTTTCCCCAGGAACCGATGTAGGCTCCTACATCACCGATGGCAACGTTTCGCTGGATAATTCACAGATTATCATTAAAAGTTACCTGCATATCTATCACTGGCGACTTAAAGGCAATGAGACGATTGCTCAGGCGCTTGTGCGTCCCGCTTCGATTCTTCCCTACTCGCTAGAAGCTCAGGGAGAAGCACTAACCTTCACAAAAAATGTATCCGCTTACCTGACCCTGAGCGAAGAAAGTGACAAGAAACTACCGGTTCATTTGAATGCATATCAGCGCAAATAAGAGCTTGCTTTAAATGATTAGCCAATTAAATTTATAAATAGTATGTGGTGGACCTATGCCTTATTATCAGCTTTTTTTGCTTCTCTAACAGCCATACTGGCTAAAATCGGTGTCACGGGGGTCAATTCTGATCTGGCCACAGCCATCCGTACGGTAGTTGTTTTGATCGTTGCCTGGGGAATTGTATTCTCCCGAGGTGAACTTAAGGGCATTCATGAACTTTCAAAGTACACCCTGATCTTTCTTGTCTTATCCGGGCTGGCCACCGGTCTTTCGTGGATATTTTATTATAAGGCGCTTCAAATTGGAAAAGTATCACAAGTGGCCCCAGTGGATAAACTCAGTGTCGCCTTAACCATTCTGCTTTCGGTTCTGATCCTGAAAGAGGCATTAACCCTGAAAGCAGCCATCGGCGCTCTTTTAATCGTTGGAGGGACTTTGGTTCTGATATTATAAAATTGTGAAGCATACCGCCCACTGGCTGATCTAAGCTATTTTTACTAAATCCTAACCAGAGAATATATCAATGAAAAAAATCATCTTTTTTGTTCTGTTAGCCGCAGCAAGCACGCTTGCATCGGCACAAAAAACACCCGGTAACGTTGTTGTCGTGACCCTTGACGGGCTGAGATGGCAGGAGCTATTTAATGGCGCAGACAGCCTTTTGACATTTGACAAGGCTGCCGGTTATAATACCCGTTACATCCAAGGCAAGTTCTGGGCCGGCTCATCAAAAGTAAGAAGAGAAAAGTTGATGCCCTTTATGTGGACCCGGATCTTTTCAAAAGGAGTCTTACTGGGTAACCGCACGCTCGGCAGTCAAGTGAATGTATCCAACCCACACTGGTTTTCTTACCCCGGTTACAATGAGATTTTTACAGGTTTTGCCGACTCCACGGTAAATTCAAATGCAAAGAGCCCAAACAAAAATGAAAACGTGTTCGAGTTTCTTAACAAGTTGCCTGAATTTAAAGGCAAAACAGCATCATTTGCATCCTGGGATGTTTTCTCTTCCATTTTCAATGAAAAACGCAGCGGCTTTCTGGTTAACGATGGTTTCAGGGATTTGCCTGGCAAGCTAACCGAAAAGCAGATCGCCCTGAACCGTTTGCAACATGAACTGCCAGACCTGTTCCATGGCAGCGAAAGGCTGGATGTGACCACATTCCGAATCGGACTCGAATACATGAAAATCAACAAGCCCAAGTTGATTCATTTCGGTTTTGGGGACACTGACGAGTTTGCCCATGGCGGGCTCTACGACTTTTACCTGGATGCCGCACATAAATCGGACGCCTGGATCAAAGAGCTTTGGGAACATATTGAGTCCGATCCTTTTTATGCGGGCAAAACGACGCTGATCATCACCACGGATCATGGCCGGGGTCAGGCCAAACAGGGATTATGGAAGGACCATGGAAGGCAAGTCGATGGTTCAGATCAAATCTGGATTGCCTTAATAGGTCCTTCCATTAATTTCCAGGGAGAAAGCACTCTGAAAGCGCAGTACTACCAGGGCCAAATTGCAGCCACCATTGCAAAACTGGCAGGCAAAGAGTTTAAAGCAAATCATCCTGTGATGCAACCGCTGCCGGTCATAGCAAAATAAGCTAACCTAAAAACGCACCTTAAAACAGTGAAGACCATCTTCAAAAGAATAGCCAATCATCCAACCGTACAGATCCGTTATCTTTTTTACGATGGCAAGCCCAAGGCCGTTTCCTTTTGAAGCGCTACCTGTTTTGGCGAAGCGTTGAAAGAGCTTTTCAGCAGCCAAGACTGTGCTGGTTGCCCCCGTGTTGCTTATGATCAGTGTCGAGCCTTTTAATTCGATATGAATTACACCATACTCCCGGTTATGGGTGAGCGCATTCAAAAGCAGGTTGCTGACAAGAATTTCAACGAGCGCCATATTATATACGACCCAGTGACTTTCCAGTTTAACATGCTCAAACCGGATATTTTTTTCTGTGGCCTGATCCTCGAAAAAATCGATTGTTTTTTCAATGACCAACGCAAGATCAAAACGTTCGGCTGTGTGATAGGACTGATGATCAATTTTTGATAAAAGAAGCAGGTTTTTATTCAACCGGTTTAACCGGGCCAGTAAATCGTACAACGGAGACAGCGCCGCCAGCTGGCTGGCTGTCAGGTCAGGCAGCTGTAAAAAACTATCAAGCTTTGCATGCAGCACAGCCAGGGGTGTCTGAAGTTCATGTGCTGCATTTTCAATGAATTCCTGCTGGTTTTCATAGGTTACTTTACTACGATCGATCAGGTTCTGGACGGACTGGTTAAGCCTTGAAAACTCTTGAATGGCAGGATCCGGCAGATCAGGTTTGTGGGTTTTATCAATTTCGTACTGCTCAATCGAATCCAGGGTATTATAAAAAGGGAGCCAAAGCCGGTTTGAATAATATTTTGTGATATAGAACAGGCCCGCCAGAAGCACGACCAATAGACCGCTGTAAAGCAAGGCGAGACTCATAATCAAATCCTCCGATTCTATCAAATCATTTTTGACCGACAAAGTGTAGGGAAGGTTACCTATTTTGACCGGCGACAACAAAACCCGGTAGGGTTCCAGTTCTGTGATCAGACTGTCATAATAAAACTGAAAAGACAGCGAATCGCCCTTAATAACAGGTTCTTTCAGGATTTTCATATCCCTGTTAAAGCGGTTCCACTGATCGATCTCCGATGCATTCAGGCCTGGTAATATATGCAATTTAAACTCATCAGCTCTGAGCACCAAGCCTTCATCCACATCGTCCAGATGCAGCTTTTGTATCAAGAAATAGAAAAACGGAGTACTCAGTAAAAGAATCAGCACAGCATACAGACCATACCCTCTCAGCGTTTGATGTAAAAGTTTACGCTTTACATTATCCATTGATAACCAAGCCCGTAGACTGTTTTGATGTAATCTTTTGAACCGGCAGTAATTAGTTTTTTCTTTAAGTTCTTCATATGTGTATAGACGAAATCATGGTTATCCAGCATGTAGGCCATATCGCCCGATAAATGCTCGGCTAGCGATGATTTGGAAAGTATCCTGTTTTTGTTGGCTATCAGATACAGGATCAGTTCGAATTCTTTTTTTGTCATTTCTACCAACTGATCATTAACCTTGACTGATTTTGCCATCATATCAATCTGGATCTCATTCAATTGAAGCATATTATTTCCTTCAAAATGTTTTCTTCTGAAAAGAGACTGGATCCTGGCCAGCAGCTCAGACAAATGAAAAGGCTTGGTCAGATAGTCATCCGCTCCAAGCTGAAGTCCTTCGAGCCGGGTTTCCAAGGTATCCTTGGCCGAAATGATAATCACCCCTTCCGTCTTGTTTTGCTTTCTAAGTTCTGTGAGCACTTTCATCCCGTTTCCATCCGGCAGCGACAGGTCAAGCAGGATACAATCATATTCAAAAAGAGAAATATTTTCCAGTGTTGTCTCAATGGTATTTGCCCACTCGCAGGTCATATCATTACTGGTCAGATACGTTTTCACATCGTGGGCAAATCCGGCTTCATCTTCTATAAGCAATACTTTCATTTTGAAAGTTATAATTAATTTACAATTATTTTCATGTACAATACCACAACTCCGGGTAGAAAATACGTCCCTATTCCTGTCTTTTGTGTCAGCTTACGGCCCCAGTAGACATTTACTCAATTTTTTGCAGCATCGCTTTTGATGTATCCAGATTCCATTGCTTCTTTTTGCCTAAATTCTGCTGGCAATATTTCGTGTGGAATTTGTGTGATTCCAAAAGATCGATGGAGCCTGTAAGCCATTTTTTATCATCGATTTTGCCAACCCGCAGTTCAGTTTCTTTTCGCATCAATCCGTCACGGTAAAAGAAATCTTCTGTGCCTAAATGATACAGGTCCGCATCGCAGATAATCTGCTCGAGTAGGGTCTGCGGTCTTTGCGGTAAAATTGTTGCCAGGATGCACTGCTGAATCTGCATCAGCATGTCTGCATCCGGCAACCTTTCACTTAGATATTTACCAGCCAGCTCGGCACTTTTGTACTCATGCCCCGCAGCACCGACAGTCAAATAGCCCAGATCATGAAACCAGGCTGCGGTGCTTACAACAAAGGTATCTGCTTCACTGATTTGATAATAAGCACACAATTCCTGCACATGGGTGACTACCTGCAAGACATGGTTTACAGTATGAAAAAATAACGTCTGGTCTTCAAAGCTTTCATAAAGGCTGACAATAATGCATTGTATTTCAGTCAAAAGTTTGCGGGTCGCCATAACTATTTTCAAATATGGATCAAACCTAGTGGCCAATTTTGAAGAATTTCTGGATGATATCCGCGGCAATCATAACCGGTGACTATTTACTGGGAAACCCGGTCTGGTAATACTATTTCCATGCGATGACCAGCAGTCCGGCAACAATCAGAATAGCCCCTGCTACTGTTTTGATTGAAAGCGGCTCTTTCAATATCCAAACTGACAAAAGCAGCGCAATCACGATACTTCCTTTATCTATCAAAGCAACCTGGGAGACCGGACCTACCTTAATGGCACGGTAGTAAAAGATCCATGACAAACTTGTCGTAATACCTGAAACGGCCAAAAATAGAACCGCAGATTTGTCCAGGTTACGAAACTGCCTGACATCCTGGAAAAATAAAGCATTTGCCCATATCAATATAAAAACGACAATTGTCCGGACGGCAAGTCCGGTATCGCCGCTTACATTTTTAAGCCCAAATTTGGCAATGACCGAGGTGAGACCCGCAAAGAGCATCGAAATAACGGCATAAGAAACCCATTTTTCCATAACATTATTGATTGGACTGGTAAACGATTTGATAGGTATCAGGGTTTTCTAAAACCATGAAAGTGTTTTTGAGAAGGTCATCATTGAGCCCGATAAATGATGCCAGCTGCTGCGGCTCACCAGTTACTTCGATACAGACCGGCAATCTGGGCGGCACAATCTCGGTCGTTGCAAAAACGAGTTTGGTATCCTTTAAAAATCCGGCCCGTACCGGAAACATAATAGCCTGACGTATGCCGGACTCTTTTGCCTTCTTTAATATAAAGTTTGCCAGATTATTGCGCCACAGCCGCTGCCAGAAGGTTAAACCCGGAATGCCTTGGCCGGTCCCAAGGTAAATGCGCAGTGTAGTTTGCCTGAGCAAAATAAAATCAGTGTTTTCCATGAGCAGTTTTTTTAGGGTTAGACCTTAGGTCAGCCAAGTTTTTACCTTCATGCTGGCTGTATAGGACGTGTTTGGATTGGCCAATGAGTTGGGAGCCATAAATGCCGCGGTGTCCGGAAAAGAAGTAGGCAATTATACATGCGATAGCAACATACACGCCGCATTCGGCGCCAAATAATTCAATGCCCATCAGTATACATGCAACTGGTGTATTGGCTGCACCTGCAAAAACAGCTACGAACCCCATTGCCGCCAAAAGCCCTGTAGGCAATGGGATAAAATAAGAAAGTGCATTTCCAAGGGTTGCGCCTATAAAGAATAATGGCGTGACTTCACCACCTTTGAAAGCTGCCCCCAAAGTGAGTGCTGTGAAAATGATCTTAAGCATAAAATCATACGGTGGCAGCTGCGTTGTGAAAGATTCTAAAATGACTGGGATACCAAGACCTATGTACCTGGTGGTCCCAAGGCCCAGTACAGCAAGGGCAACAATGGCGCCACCAAACATGGGCCGGAAGGGTGGAAATGAAATTTTTCTTTTGAAGATACTGCTTATAAGATGGGTAAGGCTGCTGAACAGAACTGAGCAGGCACCAAAGATACATCCGGCGATTACAGCATATAATACCCTTGAAACAGAGAGGTCAGCCACTAATGGAATATGGTAATGTGTATGTCCCACATGCCAGGCTTTTGTAGTCATATCGGCAAGTATGGCAGAAGCAAAAGCTGGGATTAACGCCTCATATGTTATCCGGCCAATCAAAAATACTTCAAGACCGAATATGCCTCCTGCAAGTGGTGTGCCAAACACCGAGCCAAAACCTGCGGCAATTCCTGCTATGAGAATGAGCCTGCGGTCCCGTGGGCGCAGCCCGAAGATCCTTGTAAACTGGTCTGCGATAGATCCCCCGATCTGCAGAGCGGTACCTTCCCTGCCGGCTGACCCACCAAACAAGTGCGTGGCAATCGTCCCGATCAGAACGAAGGGTGCCATTTTTAAAGAAATGATTTTGGAGGGACGGTTGATGTTTTCCAGCAAAAGATTGTTTCCTGCTTCGAGCTCTTTTCCAAAATAATGGTACATGCATCCGACGACAAATCCTGCCAGCGGAAGCAGTGAAATGATCCAGACGTGACTTTCTCTATAATGGGTAGCCCAGTCCAGACAAACTAGAAATAATGCAGATGCAGAACCAACCAGAACGCCGACTAATGCTGATAGCAGAAGCCATTTCACCGTAAAAAATACAATGGCGTTGCGCCAGAAAAAAGAAGCGAGATTCTTGGGAAGACGGAAACGGAAAGCTGACATTTTATATATACCTATTAGATGAACAAAATTACTTTTTGATCCTAATAGGCGCCATCAGCCGTGTTAAGGCGGTTTCCGCAGGAAGACACCATTTCCTGTAATTGTATACAAAGTAAAGAAAGATACGGCAATATAGCAAGAGATCTTGCTTATCAGTAAAATCCATGTAATATTTCGGACAACCAAAGATTATTATAAGTTGTGTTCTTGATTCGCGTCAAGGCTCAGAATTGAATGTACCATATTACGGAACGATAAAAATATTACATCAAAGTCGTGACGGTTTTTCTCCCTTTCTTTAGTTTACCCCTACATTGATTTTGGTGCACCTGAATCGGCTGAATTCCTACGCCTGCTGCAAGAAGATGACCTGGCTGATGAACTGCGCAGGGAACTGGCAGATAGGGACACTATGCTGCGTTTATTTGTCATTGTTGCAGGACGTGATGCCCTGGCTTCCTGCGTAAATTATTACAACGCGGTGTCTGCTGGAATTGCCGGGCAATTTCCTATAACAATGGTGGTCAATATGGGCACTTTTGGCGGTAAAGAAACAGCTGAAAAGGCGGTTGAAAAACTTAAAGAGCTTGGGATAGATTGCAAACAATTTGGTGACCTGGGTAGTGGTGGTGCTGTTAAGGAAATAATAGACCTGATCAGCCAGCCTGATCCGGACCCGGCATCCCTGGGTATGATGTCCAGGATCATGTACCGTAAAAAACAGCAGGAAATACAGGAAATTATTAGCTAATGGAAAAACATACAAACCTCGCCGCGGAACGCCACAGGCTGGCACTCCGCTTTAACTTATCAGAATCAGCAATTGAGCCCGAGATCGTACCACTGATGTTGGCTGTCGAGAAATCCGTTGACAAGATTGAACAGGCCGCTGCGAAGGTGAATGAAACGATCAAGCCGGTTACTTATAACAACCACTACGGGTATAACGCTTCTGCCTGGACTATATGGTGGGGGAACCTGTCTACCGGCATTGGTCAAAACATCGTGGCGGTAAGCTTGGTATTTTCCGCTTTTCTTTTATGCTGTCTGGGCGCCTTTATGATAAAAGATGCCATGGCTGATAAGGAGAAAATTGAGCTTGCTGAAACGAAGTGGAATTTCATTTCCAGGCACTTTGTACAGAATGAAAACGGAGAACTTTTCATTCCAAAAGAAAACTATCTGGTCACGGAGGACAAAAAAGGCATTATACTCATTAACCGTGAGGAATAAATGGTAGACTAACTTCTTAATTAGCATATTTATGGCCCAAAAAGAATCAAATGGCGTTTATGATATCAATCTTCTATTTAAAGATGTATCGGATGATATCCTCACAACATTTCTGGAAGGAAAATTAAACTTAAAAGAATATGCTAAAAGCGAGCTTAATAACAGAGGACGTCCTTTTATTAAAAAAGCTAAAAAAGACGGAAATAACAGAAATTTAGATGCTTTCCTACAAGCATCAAATGAATTCTTAGCTATTTGTGACAATATATATGGTCTGTATCTTGACAGTACTCAGGGTTACAATTCTATCTTTGATGGTATTTTACAGGATCAAAAAAATGATCATTTAAAGACAGACGAATATACTTATGTGTATGCAAGCCCAGACGGCTTTGATAGAAACAGTTATGTTTTACATAAATCAACCTTGGGCAAAGTCAAAAATAGAAACTCAATAAACGGAGAAAACTACCTAAGCCTGGCAGCGTATGCAATCGTTTTAATATTTGAGCACTGGGAAAGAGAATATAGGGAGAAAATAAGCGTTGCCGTAGACCAAGATAGAGAGCTAATTCAGTTTGACGTTTTAGGAAGCATGAGATTATTCAGAAATGACATATTACATAACAACAGAATTATCACAGAAAAAACTGCAAAAGACTTAAAAAGCTTTGATGTAAAGGCTGGTAATAGCATTAATATCACGTTCTATGACCTTAGTAATTTGATCACAAGAATTAAAGAGTCGTTGACCGTGTACTGTATTAAGGTATTTGATCACGATCCTGATTTTGAGATTACTGAATACATTCCGGAGCGAGAATAAACATGCCTAAAATCCAACATTGGCTTTATTTAACAGCAAAATTACCTCAGCAATAGTAGTAAACTAGTGTTTTTATCTTGTCTATATCAACCATTTCTATATCAAAAAATGCTTTGGCGATTACATATTAGACCCGATCCTAAAAACGGGAAGACACATGACGACGTTGTTGATTATTGCATAAAAAATAACATCTCTGGGATAGGTTGGCCGGTTTCTGAGGAAGTTAAAAGCCCAAGTGAATACGAACAGGCAGTACGTAAAAAGTATAACGGGTCTGTTCCATCCGTTATCTTTGCTAATAAACCTGTTCCAGGAGAATATATTTGGGCACGCGATCTGAATGGGAAATACTACTTAGGATGCATTAAATCTGACTGGTTCTATTCAAATGATCCATTGCATATAGAATTGGATATTCCCAATCAGAGAGAGTGTGAATGGATTGAGATTGGAAGCGAAGAAAATATTCCTGGAAAAATTATTGCCTGCTTTCGTCCGGCTAAATCTTTCCAGGCAATCCACGAACCACTAATGCACCAATTTACTAAATGGGCCTTTTCACGTGAAATTGACAGAAATAAATTTGAAACTGATTTAACAAGTGAAGGAATTACTGAGGCAACATTTTTTAAATTTATCGGTGCCGACGACTGTGAAGATGTTGTCGGTCTTTATCTCCAAAAGATTAAGGGGTATTGCATAATTCCCAGTTCGTGCAAACCAGCAACCATTGGATATGAATTCATTCTAAAACATTCAATCACATCACAAACAGCTGTCGCCCAGGTAAAACAAGGGAATGTAGGGCTTGATGAACGGCTTCGAGGGATTGCTGACCACATTTATTTGTTCTCAACTAACGGAAAAGTTCAGGCTGATTCTGATGATGTCACAGTACTGTCAGCAAGTGAGTTATTCTATTTTGTCTGCAAGCATAGAAATATATTGCCTTCCAGAATCAATTATTGGCTTGATTTTCTGACTTAATCTATCAAGACACAGCATTAAACCTTTTTGGAACGTGGCTTAGGCTTTTGGATGTTCTGAAACGACCGATGGGTGTTCCCTGCTGCCGGTCTGTAATCCAGCTTCAATTCGTACATGTGCTTTTCGTTCATATCTTTGAACTCGTGGTACTGATAGGACATGTCGCCGTGCTTCCAGTCGGGCATCTCCCCCATTAGGTCAAGCATTGCACGCTGCCCGTTTCCGTTACTGTCCAGATGACAATAATGATGGATAGTTCCGGCCAGCAGCGTGTTCAGATATTCGGCTGCTTTATGGATCATTGCATCACCATGCATCACGATAAAGTTATATGTGCCGATCTCGCTATGGTCGGTCGTGATGAACGTCAGAAAGTCCATCATGGAGTAAAAAGCCAGCCACGTCTTTGTATGCCAGTCCTCAGTTTTATGATCGCTGTTACGTGCCCGGATCACGGAAACGCCCTTCCCTCCTACCGTGGTTTTCTTATAGCCGCTGGTCGAGAAAAGTTTCGATCGGACCTCGTAACCCTCCTGCTCGTTAATCATTCCGAAGCCATAAAGCAGAGATTTGGGATCTTCTCGCAGGGCGAATTTAATATCGGTCAGGTAAGGCGCAGCTCGTTCAGGATTGATCCCGCGGCTGGCCAGGTGCTTTGCATGGGCAGTCAGCTCACGGCGATTGTACGGCTCGAAATCATCAACAGCGACCAGCGTGTAGTGAGGCAATTCGGGTTCCATTTTTTTGAACTGCACTCTGTCGGGCTGGACAATATAGCCCGAACCCATGACCCCCGCAATATATCCGATGGATGCCGAAACGTCACGGGCATTCTTGTATGTGATCGGCCAGTCGATTATGTTCCCTCCTACCCCCAGCCCGTGGTCATACCAGGCAAACCGGTCCCGCGTCAGCACGAAGCTAGCGTGGCTCTCTTCCCGGATGGCATACCAAAGGCGCCCGGCTTTCAGCTTGCCGGTGTAGCCCTGGCGATCCAGGAACTCATCGAGTGGGATGGATTTGGCATCTTTGATGTTCATTTATCCTCTACCTTAAAATGGTAAATTTCCCAACACGCAAGATTGGGACACTTATGATTTCTAGCAGCATGCTTTAAAATACGAATATGTTTACGGTATTCTGGCATTGAATTGACGCTAGTCCATGCGTCAGGATTTTTCTCGCCAGCAGCGATCAATATTGTTCTATCAACCGGGCATAATGGTGGCATTTTGATTTTCCCAATCAACCACATAATCTTTAAAAATACCGAAAGGCTCTTTTGAGAATGAGAAATTTTAAATCCGTTTTCATCAAAGTACGCATGATATCTTTCATTCATCAAAGACTGTAACTCCAAAATATCATTCTCATATTCTTTGACTGTTACGACATCAATATACTTTCTAGATATTCTAAGCAGTTCGCTCGAACAAAAAGCTTTGATCTCTTTTCTTCGAAACGTGCTGGCGTCCTTATTATAAATGGGATTACGTTGTAGAGCCGCATCAAATGAGCTTGATAAAGCGGCTTCAACAGTTTTAGTCGGATTATATTTCTCAATAAATCTCAACTTCTTTTCAAAAATCTCAGGCGTGCTACACATGATATAGATAAAATCAATAACTAAGAAGTTAGTTCACCGCCCCCCTCTTTCCCTCATCAGTTTTCAACAATTTTTTCAGCTAATAATAGTATTTTTTATTTGTTTTTAAATAAAGGGTTGTGGGACAAAATCACGGTGCCTTTCTCGAGTAAATCACGGTGATTTCAACGACAAAATCACGGTGCATAACCTACTTATCCACAAGCTTTTACACAGACTTATCAACATAAAATTGCTATTGTACCGTGGTTTACTCGTTATTTAATATTTAATATACTGATTTACTGATAGTTATGCTTATTATTGAGACAAAAACACGGCAATACCGTGAAATAGTCGTTATTCTGGATATAATTAACTTATTAACAATTATTTAGCAAACATAAATAGCTGCTGCGGAATTGGAGTTGGACTGTTGTGCAGCAACATCCCGCGCGTGCCTTTTTGCTCGATCTTAGCGTCTGTATACAAGGTTCTTACCAAGTCCCAGGTCTTCTTGAAATTTGTCCTAAAATCAGTCATCCGCGTATATTCACCCCCAAACTGGTCTTTTAACGTTTTCCATGCCAGAAACTGCGGTTTCCCCTTTGGAATGCGGTGCAGACGGTGCGCGAGAAAGCAATACAGATCAATGGCGGTCGCGTTATTGCTCAGGGCGGCAAGGTGAAGCTTTGGAAGCGGCACAGCATGCTCGACCAGATTTTTAAAATACTGCTCCGACAATTCGATCTGTTCTGGCCAGCGTTGCTGGTTGCTGTCCTTGAATACGGTAAACCGGCTTACGATCGGCATGTTGGTGTTATCCTGCCACTCTGCCCCGTCAAAGGTCAGACGCATGATGGAATTAGATAGTCGCGCAATTTGATCTCGTACGCCCGATATTTGGCTCCCTCCGTCCGTCATTCCGATTTCCTTGACAAATTGTGTCAGATTGTTCGAACTCACGTCTATGACCCGATTTTGGGTCTGCACGGCGATGGCGTTCAGGTTCGCCAGGATGATGCGGGCCTTCGTACCGTATGGGAGTCCGATATATTCGTTTTTGTGCGTGGCAGGGTTCATCACCGGCAGCGGGATCACCGTCATAGTGAACTTGCCGCTTTCAGTCTCCCAGACCTCACTCGGAGTCAATGGCTCCCGGCGCGGCAGGAACACCTGACACATGGCCGCAGCCTGAAAGAGCATTTCACGGTCGTCCGGTTCTTCCTGGTAAGCTTCATAAATGAGCTTTGACCTGCGAACAGCAACTTTTGAGGTTCCGTCTGGTTTTGGTTTAACATCTTTTTCTACGTCTTTTTTAGCACTCATTTAGCGTTTACTTTAACGTTAAAAATAATGTTAGTTTTAACGCTCTATTGAACGCTATATTTTCGGCGTTCCCGCTCGATTTTCTCCTGTACGGCTTCAATAACCCAATCGTGCACGGATATCGAGATCTTGCGGCTGCGGCTTCTGGCCGGGCGTTTGTCGCGCAGTTCCTTGATCTTTTCCATTTCATCAACCGTCATAATTAGCTTAATGCTTTTGGTTGAATTTAGATCTGCAGATTCAGATTTGCTCTCCACCGTAGTTTTGCCGCCTTTATTGACAACAGCTTCGATCTGTTGTTCCGATACCTTCTTCTTAGGCGGTGACGTTGATATTGACATGACTAATGCGTTTAAAAAGTTCAGTAATTTCGTTAATGGCTTTTAGGTCGGCCTTCTCCCCCATTTCAAAAACTGTCAATCCGGCTGATCCGGAGTTTGGATATGCCTTACGGTTTTTGACCGGACAATCTATGAATGTCATCTGCTCGATGGCCGACAATGCTTCCGCTGATTCCCGGTTATCCGCTGAAGTTATATCCGCACGGTTCAGGAATGTGTACGCAATTAATGGCGTCGCGCGCGTCGCCTGTATTTCTTCCAGAATTTCAGTGAATTTAGCCAGCGTCCAGATATCATGGCTGCGTGGCTGGATCGGGATGATTGCAACATCGGATGCGAACAAAGCAGCACGTTGACTGGTCGTGTCTCGCCCCCCTGTATCAATCACAATATGGTCGTATTTTGACTTCATGGTTTCGACCTGTTTGCGCAGATTTGCACCTACAAGCTGCACCAATGTATAACCGACATTTCCATCAAGAGTTTGCTCACGCCATGCGGTAAAATCGCTTGCGGTGCCCTGCTCGTCAGCATCAATCAAAAGGACATCAAAACCCTGTTTAGACAGCCACACGGTAAAATGCTCCGCAATTGTGCTGCGGCCACTCCCACCCTTTTCGCCTGCGGTTGTGAAGATCATGATACGTTTGTTTAGACATTAATTTTAACGCCAAAATAGATGTTTATTTTGGAATAGCAAAATATGTTTAAAACAAAGCCATATTTAACGTTTATAAGGTGGTTTTTTTAACGTCAAAAACAAAGTTTATTTTAACATGTTTTGTAACGCTTAATAAAAGCTTCAAATGTCACATGCAGATACGCTTCCATTTGTATATTTTTGTATACTACTCAAACCTCTCTCTAAAATGAAAAGATTTACCCTTGCGCTCCTCCCGATCCTTTGTCTTACATTATGGGCTTGTCCTAAAGATGACCCGAAAGACGATCCAAAACCTGATCCAGCAAAAGAAACAAGAGTGTCTTTATTAGAAAAGCACAAAAATGGGATATATCTGCTGTTTGGAAGTAAAAATACAAATCCAAGTAACGATCTGACTGAATTCAAAAATCCTGAATGCGGTGTGATTAGTGAATTCAAGAATTTGAAATTTACCCTGGTTGATGATATACCGAATGACAACCACTCTTGCGGCAGTAAAATTCTGGATGGTTACCTGACGCTCAATATTGGAACATCATTAGTTATTGATGTTTCATATTATTCCGATATCAAAAGCATTAATATGCGTGTAGTAGATGGCTGTACACCTGGTATGACTGTTTCCCTAATTGATATGGATGGAAAGATAATTGCCGAAAAAGTTACTTCTTACGCTGACTACTTTGCTAATTTTCGAACTCGGGAAGGATTGGATCTTAGTAAAATTAAAGAGATCAGAATATTTAAAAAATGTGAAGGTGGACCTGCCAATATAGACATATTACCATACTGAAATAAATCGTTACTTAGGTCTATTTAATCAAGAAAGGTGCGCAATTGCCAGCTTTCTTGATCCGTTGTGATTTGCTTGTTCATGCGTGCGGCTTTGTGGTAAACGCTCATAGGGTAGGAGGGACGAAGTGCTTGTCCCATTCTACAAATGGGATACTCAGCGTTGGGTGCTGGACTTTTCCAGTTCGCGATTGAAACATTTCTCAATTCTGGCAAATCCATACCGAGGTCGCAAAGTCCGAAAGCAATGTCATAATAAGGATCCAATTCGGATAGGAGCCATGATGGCGCCACAAGCATTGTAGAAAATACATCCGCGCTAAGAAAAAATGATGTCTGAACTAATGCAGATCACTAACTTGTCGGACTAGGTGGATCAATTCGGGGTAGAAATGGTTGATCATGAATTCTCTTCCTCAATTTTTCAATGCATTTGTGGACATTTCGAGCTGATTCAAGGGATTCTTTCATTCCGTGGTTGTATAGGGTAATTTATACTCTCTGATTAATGGCAAGCATAAGTAACTTCTTGAAATACAGTGATATATATATTATTAAAAAATCCAAGATTTAGTTAAAGTATGAGGTATTCAGGTGTCGGCACAAGCCTTCAATATCTGGGTATATTGATTGATTATTAATTCCAAGAATTGATACTTTTTGTATTAGAGTGATCTTATCATTCGGCTTAACAATGACCTTTCTAACCATATGCTTCATATCGGCATTCTCTTCAAGTGGTATGAATTTACCTAGCTTTGAAGAACATTTATGTACAGTAAACCATCCGGCTTGGGCAACTATCCTGTCGTTGTTCATAGGAGGCCGTAAAATTCGAGTGTGAGTAATTTTAAACGGCGATTCATTCGCTTCATAGTCTACTAAAAAATTTTTGCTAGCTTCTAGGATATAAATTACTGAATCAGTGCTGGACAGAGACCTGCAAGCAAACCACAGGGCTATAAGTGGATTGCTCGACCAATCTAGAAGTCTTGTCCTTAAACCAAAATGTTGTGCAATAACAAGCCATTCCCAATCCGTTTTGGGCTCTCTTGAAAGCAAAAGTGGTGCGCGACGTTTCAGCTCTCTCAACATATCCTCTTCAGTTTTGACTAAACTTTCATCGTTTCTCTTATCATCGCGAGCAATTGAAGGCAATAAAGGCTTGTCTTGATCTTGACCACGAAAAAGTAAAATGTCGTTTGAGGACGTTAATGGCTCAATGATTTTCAAGTATTGATCTAGAGTAGAAATTTGGGTTGCATACATAAATGAAAAGTTCGTCTAGCTTATAACAAATTAAAAATACGATCTCTAAATTACTTAATTTCTGACGTTAACATAGGTTGAAAAAACCCCAAAACTTATATTAGGTTGACATGTAGTGTTTTAGTTTACACCTGTTATGACGATTCTTACGTCAAACATAGGTGTCGGGGTTGGAGGTAATTGGTCGAATGACCTGTTGAACATCAAATGTTTTACAGGGTTAATCAAATAAATTGATAGTCGCAAATAACGTCCGATCCGTGCGACTGTTTTAAATCATGATCAGCAGGGATGAGTGTCTCACGTCCGAGGGTTTTCTGAGACACAGTATCAACGACTGGTTATCAAGATCATCATTACTTTCCTATAAATAGGCTTTCTGTTCAACAGTTAAAGCAGTATCTTCCTGTCTCAGTACATCTGGATAAGAAGAATGGTATTAAGAAATATTAAAGAGCGGTGTAGCTGTATGAAAGCGTCAATATACGTAGGGTACGAGGAAATCGGAAAGACTAACTTTTCAGTCACAGACGAAAGCATGGGTGCCATTGGGGGCAATTTGTTTCCAAATGAAAATTACGAAAAGTACAAACACCAAATTCAAAGACACTTTGACAAGAAGGGCATTTCTAATATCGAAGACCTTAATTACAGAATTGTTCTGGAAGACAATACTGAATTGAAACCATCAGGAGGTATTGGCATCATTGACTGCGTTGATTTCAGCGAAATACTTGTTGAATCGGCAGGTTTAGACCTTTCCAAGATTCTGAATAAGCTAAAAGACGCAGATGGTATTAATTAACTCCACATTATTCTACACTTTTCAAGTAAGAGAAGGTTGGAATTCACAATAAAGCGTAGTCTCAGGAAACCTCCGTTTTGAGAGACTGGTTGATATATCAACTTACTATATGTTTAGTTATACAAAAGTGTCTTAAATTGTTGTCTCATATTTCTTTGTCGCTTTTTCGTACCTTTGATTGAATTAGTGAGACAAACAATATGATTTTTGGATATGCAAGGGTTTCCACTCAGGACCAGAACCTAGACCTTCAAATTGACGACCTAAAAAAGTTAGGGTGCGAACGCATCTTTCGCGAGAAAGTGTCATCCGTCAAAGAGCGGCCGGAACTTAACAAGCTTTTAGATACAGCTAGGGCAGGGGACACCATTGTCGTCTGGAAGCTCGACCGGCTCGGCCGTTCCTTAAAAGACCTAATCCATTTAGTTAATGAATTCCAACAAAACCAGATTGGCTTCCGGAGCCTGAACGATGCTATTGATACAACCACAGCACAAGGCCGGTTGATCTTTAACATCTTTGCTTCACTGGCCGAGTTCGAACGTGACTTGATACGGGATAGAACAAAGGCCGGCTTGTCAGCTGCCAGGGCACGTGGTAGAATGGGAGGGAAGCCTAAGGGATTAAACAAGGAGGCCCAGTCCAAGGCACATGCTGCCAAAGCGCTTTATGACAAGCAGGATAAAACTGTGGCCGAGATTGGCAAAGTCCTTGGGATTAGCCGGGCAACAGTATATCGTTATGTTAAGGAGGTGGAACATGGGCTCGCGACAGCAAACACAAAATAACCACAACAGCAAGTGGTATCCACTTTCCATGCATGTGTATTTGCTTTGCTGGCCCTTTTTGTTTGGCATCTGATTTATATATTGCACACTGCGTTATTCACCAATCCAAACCCATTAATGAAAGCTAAAAGTATCCGCTTCTTTTCACCACAGGAAAATGAGCAAAAAGTAGACAAGAAAGCAAAGGCAAAATCACTTCCCAAAGGCTATATTTCCGCTGCTGGCAAGATCGTGTTCCCGTCATTGACCATTGAAGAGCTGGGGATTGAACCCGATACAACCAGGTTCCTGGTAGGCACTGATGACGGCAAACGTAAGATCAAAAACCTTTACCTGGTTCCCACAAATCAGGATGGCGCTTTTTCTATCACACGCTCCGGTCGCGGCTATTCCTTGCCCCTTGATTTAATCCTTAGTAAAGGAGGTATCGATTATGGTAGTCAGAAATATGTGTTCACCGCTTCAATCTTTCAGCATGAGGGTTCAGTTGGCTACGCACTGGAAATCTCACCTGAGCAGGCATCTGAAAAAGTACCCTATACCGGCAAACCACGGGGACGCAGGCCAAAGGATAGCCAGCAAACAGATGATCAGCCCGTAGAATAATCAGGTACCCTTGCCGGTATCCACTAAACGTTAATCACTTTGCCGGTCTCCGGCCTAAGCCATTATGCATCATACAGCATTTTTAAGTGAGTGGGGCAACAACGCACTTGACTTTTCCAAAAAGGGCCCGTCCGGGATCTTGCCAACAACCCATTTCATTGTTACTGCCCTTATCATCGGCAGGGCAGATGTTGAAAATGTCCTAGCAGTGCTTAAGGCGGTTAGTAAACGTCACTTCGATGGTGGACAAATTGACTCAGAAAAGACCGGTAATAACCATATTAAAAGGAAAGAAGTGCTGGAAGACCTGGAAGAGTTGCCATTCCAGGTTTTCTCAGTTATCATCGATAAGCGCCAGTTGATAGGGGAGGGGCTCCGCTACAAAGGCTCCTTTTTCAAGTTCCTGCATGGCCTGGCCGACCGGGAGTTGTTTAGGATCTTTCCGGATTTGGAAATGGTTGCCGACCGAACCGGGGATGAAACCTTTATGAAAGGCTTTATTAGTTATGTGCAGCAGAACCATATCGCCAACCTTTTCAACGAATCCTCCTTTGGCTTTGTGGCCGCTAACGATAGCCCAATTGTCCAGCTCGCCCATTTTATTGCAGGGACGCTCGCGCGCTGCTACGATGAAACAGAAATCACTGATCAAAGAGGGGAGTTTATCCAAATTCTCAAACGCAAGGTTTTAACCATCAGGTTTTGGCCGGATGCCTTTGCCCATAACTTGATCAATCAGCCACAGCCGGGCCCCAGTTTCGATCCGCTTTTATCGGAGCTCAGCGTCAACCTGGCCAATGATTTTCTGCATCGCAAATCCGTCGACAAGGCCCCCCAGGCCATCGACCAGGTAAGCAGCCTGAGCTACCTGCTTTTTCATTTCCGGCATATTAGCCCAACGCGTTACATCACCAGCTTTGAGCTCATAGAGCATATCAGGGCCAGAAGGGGAAAGAATGTTTCGCTTCATTATTTTCAAACGAAAGTGATTGCTCCACTCCGGGACGCCGGTGTGCTGATTGCCAGTAGCTCGCGTGGATATAAGCTGCCTGCAAGCCAGCAAGACTTATATGATTTTATAGGCCATAGTAACACGATCATCGAGCCCATGCTTTCACGCGTAAAACGGTTCCGTGACCAGATCTATATGGCGACCGATGGCAAGATCGATGTGCTCGCTGCCGATGAGTATAAAGTGATCCGTAAAGTAATTGATTGATAAAAGTCGTTATTGAGCATTTTTGAAGGTCGGTTGTAAACAGGTTAGAAGGGCGCAGTTTGTACTTAATGACACATCTTACCAAGTCAACAAAGCTTTTGCTTACTCGAAGCATGGAAATACACTAGCGCTCACTTCAGTATAATTCTGTTACTGCAAGTGGAACAATTACAAGCTTACAACTAGACATTCAAGTCCAGAGATCATTCAGGAACTGCCGTTAGTTAAATCAATCGCACCGGCGGCTAACTGCATTCGTGCATTGGCTTTGGTATAAGGTAAATAGCCGGAAATTGACTGGCATGACTGATTATCAATTTATCCGGGAGATCAAAGAATTCAAGCTCGACCACTTTATGGCTTATATGGGATGGATTGGAAACAAGCCCCATAAGATTTACACGCGCGAAGACCCGTTGCTATTCTTTGTCTATGATGAATACACTGACAGGCTCTTCGAATTCAAACTAAGGGACTCGGGCAGTTTAAATAAAGCCACCATTTATAACTGCCTCGTTAAAGCTTACCTGGCCTTGCCTGACAGAGAAATTTAATGTTTCGAAGCAATGTAGGCCTGCCTCAATAATATGGTTAATTTGACCGGCGGAATTTACAGCTCTATAAAAAGTCGGGTAGTATGAAGTGATCAAAGCTAACCTTCCCAGGACCATGCAATACAAACCATTTGACGGAGCTCAGAAATGATGAAAGTGCTTGTAAAGTCATTTTCGAGCTTATGACAGCGGGGGCCGGACCTACTGAGTTTGGCTTTGTGGAAGACTCTGAGCTGGGTTATTTTCAAACAGACCTGCTAGATTAACAGACGAACTGTTCTGCCGAAGCCAGGGCATGGAGCTCCATCATAAGAAACAGAGGAATGCCACTATCTGTCTGAGACACCAAAAATGAAATTTCGGTACAACCCAAAATGATACCTTGTGCACCGCAAATAATTAAATCTTGCAGGATCCGGCTAGATTCCTGCCGGTCCGGGGCCAAGACCTTTCTCTGGGCTAACTGCTTACCCACGATGCTCGCTAGCGAAGAAAATTGCCGTTCGGATTTCTAAGCAGAAAGACGTTGACTGAATTTTAACTGACGATGTCGAACTTCGCGAACAAATGATTAATAACACATCAAGCCTGTTGACAAAAGCTAGGTACAATGTAGAGGAATATCGAAAGTGGTTGGCGTCAGCATAGGTGTAGATTAGCTATTTACTTCCACGGAGAAACATGAATATACAACTAGAATCAAAAACAATATATATAACGCAAAGATTAAATTGGATTTAGTCTTTTCTACGAAATATTGTCTGTCAAGGCCTCTTTTCAATTTCTTATAATCCCTTTGTGAATAGTTGTCGACAATCGACTGAAAAGTTATGTCAGTAGGTAAATTTTTTGATATATGTTGTTCAAATTCAGCTCTTAATTTCCCTGAAAAGATGCTCGTATAAACGTTATATTCTGATTTATATTTGGCGATTTCATAGATCACTTCTTTAAGCTGAACCTCATTTTGTTTTCTTTTTTCATAAAATTCGAATAGTGTTTCAGAAAGCTCCTGGTAATTGCCCTCGTTGTTGCTTCTCTTTCTATCGTAGATTTCTATATTCCTATTTATAACTTGTATGTACGATTCAATACCAGCCTGTTCTTTCTCTTTTCTCAATATTGCCCCGTTCTTTTCCAACTGTTTATTCTGTAACCACATGTCTAACAGTTTCCAGTTCAACTGACGTCCAGTGACCTGTTCAGCTTCAATCCGATATGCATCTTCGTGCTCATTAATTTCGTTGTGTAACTTAATTTCTTCGTTAATAATTTTTTGCTTGATGGCATCTTGATGCTCAAACATTTTTTTTAAACGAAGTTCTTCCTCTGTTGCTTCGAGTAGTTGCTGTTTTCGAATTTCTTCCTTACGCGTTGTAGTGGCTAGTTCAATGTCTTGTCTAATTATTATATCTTTCTTTAACTTTTCAAATTCCTTTTCTTTTTCATAGTATGCGTTTGGGAATAATTCCACTTGGGCCACGACTCCTTCTGGCTGTTTAGGGGAGTGAATTTGTGGTTGTATTGCGTCGGATTCGTAAAGTTCCTCACATTTAAGTTGTAATAAAAAATGAATAGTTTCTAAGGTTAATCTGGAGCTATTTACATCAGGGCTACCATTTTTAAGTACTAATAACAGCGCTTTTGTAAACATCGTAAGGTTGCCTTCCCGAGTTACCATTGATACTTCATCCTTTGATGAAGACGCTAAGATCGAGATTCCCTTTGTCGCTATTCGTTTTTTCGCAAGGTTAACTTTTACTAATTCGAAATAAGACCCTTGCATTTGTGAAGCTAGTCCGGCAGAGAAGCAAGCATCTAATATAATGACGATTCTTAACCATGCTGCGTATTCGCCAAAAACGGAATTCAGCGCGCCGGCTTGTATGCTTGACCATGCTTTGTGTGAATTAGTAGTGTCTTGAATGGCCAAATAGTATTCATTTTTTTCGAATGCTCCATGCCCTACATAGTACATTATTAAATCAGTTACGCTGGTACCTTCTTCGCGCAACTCATCAACTCTTGTTCGAATAAAGTTTCCTATATCCTTTAGGATACTACTACTACTGCGGGGGTCGTTAAAACGATTCAGCAGATTATCAGGATTTATATTAAAGCTTGATTTTCTCAAAAAATACCTACTTATTTCATCCGCAGCATTCGCGAATGCAATATTACTCTCAAATGACGATTTTGGAAATTCGCTAGCGCCTAGGATTATCACTAGAACATCCGATCGAGGAGTAGAATATCCTTCCTGGTCAAACCTCTGTATGGCCATTTCGTAGGAATTTTTCGGTTATGTCTATTGCTTGGAGTCCCGTAAAACCTTTTACGTCTAGTTTCATTCCGTTTGGGCCTTCAATGACAATTCTTGTGTCTCTATACTTAGTGAGAATAGCCTGTATCCCTTTCGCAATACCGCGTGCAAGTGCTAGTGCAGCGGGTGTGCCCAAAATTAATAGGACCGTTGCGCCTGCATCCTGAGTTCTAGCATTGTCTCTTGTTTGTTCTACCTGTATATCTTCGCCGAGACTCCGGATGAGAGTGGTCAGTTCTGATGCATATTGGTTCGCGTCTTTTGCAACCACATCTTCAAATTTTATTATGTATTGATTTTCCATCTAATTTTAGCTACAAGGGTTGATTATTAGGTATTTAAAGACTTTTGGGAGATAAGTATACTTGCCGATTCTTATCTTTAATGGCAGGCTTAAATAAACTTATAGGTCTATGAGCAGTTGTCTAGGCCGCAATCCGTCGAATTATTGGGTCTAACTGTCGGCCGTCCTTGACAAGCAAACCAAGAAAATCCGCCATCGTTCTGATAACGTGTCCCAGATATTTCCACTTAATATTTCTCATATCGTCCACATGTAATAGGTCGTATGTATGTGGACAAATTAACTAATGCACCGGACAAACTAAAATCAGTGAAAAAATATGTATCTTAGGTATAGGTCAGTAGAATACTAAATATGAGACGACAGCCAAAACTGATAGCCGGTGTTGACATCTCGAAGTACACTCTTGATATAGCACTTATTTCAGATAAAAATGAAACTGCATCCTTCAAGATAAACAACTGCGCGGCAGACCTTCGTAACTTCGTAAGAGGTATAAAGGAACAGTTTAAACTAAGAAATGCTGATCTGGCGTTTTGCGCGGAGAATATGGGACTTTATGGTATTTTTCTTACGGATGTACTAATTAAAATGCACATTCAGCTCTTCCTAGAATCACCGCTACAAATCAAACGATCGTTAGGGCTTCACAGGGGGAAAACTGATAAGGCAGATGCTATTCGGATTGCGGAATATGCCAGAAAAAATTTCACTTCACTTCGTGAGTGGACACCACCCCGGCCCTGTATTAATAAAATGCAGGAGCTTCTTACAATAAGAAAACGTCTTTTAAAAGTGAAGGTAATTTTAAAAGGAAACTCCAAGATTGAGCGTCACTATCTGGATTCAGTTTCTGCAGAAAATCTTGCAGCGCATAGCTTTCGAAGTCTGGATGCCGTCACTAAAGACATTTCTGCGATCGAAAGTCAGTTAACTACTATAGTTCAATCTGATGAAACACTATCTCACTTGTATGACCTGGTGACTTCTGTACCAGGTATTGGTAATGTCATTGGGATTCATCTACTTATTTACACCAATGAATTTAAAGATTTTGCAAATCCAAAAAAATTTGCAAGCTTTTGCGGTGTAGCTCCATTTCCATGGTCATCTGGTATTAGTGTTTTAGGAAAAACAAAAGTATCATTCTATGCCAACAAAGAGCTAAAATCACTATTACATATGGCTGCAATGCAAAACGTCAAAAAAACAGATAGTTCGCTAGCAAAGTATTATCAAAGGAAAGTAATGGAAGGCAAGAACAAGATGAGTACCCTTAACGCACTTCGAAATAAATTAATCCATCGTATCTTTTCCTGTGTTATGAACAATAGAAGATATGAGGAGCGCGTGAGTTAACAGATATTCTCGAGCAAAGATTTATTGCCAAAAATTAATGGCGCATAGCTTACCCTTAGTCGAAATGATATAATTATCCTAAGAGCAACAGAATGTTTCTCCCACAAGTAATAGTTGCAGGTTGCGGGCCGTTTAATTTAAGGTCTCTGGGCGAAACCATCCACATACTTAAACATTGAGCGGCCTAGTCACTGAGGAATTACTAATGGGCGTTTAAGGCCAGAAGAGCCTAACAGAAATATAAGTTTACCTCAGGCGCAACGATGAAGTAATGCGCCGTAGCCAGAATTAGGAATTACCTGTTTTGAGTTTTGGTGATTACGGAGTTGCAGGCCGCTTGATATTAATAAAGACAACAAGTTACTGTCTGAAAAACGAAGCACTTACACCATGGAGACATTGGATTTTGCTAGTTTCAAAGCACTTGTTACGTATGATAAATAACCTTTGATGCATGGCTGCTGGCGCTGTCGAATATATTTCTCTGTATCTGTGGCTATTTCGCTTGCCAATATAGATAAGGATGCGCTCACGTTGTCCCATCGACTTGGGCAAGTGGACTTTAACTTTAACACACATTAATCACTGACAACTATGGCCATGCGGACATTAAAATCAAAGGATATTGAAAATGTCAAAATCAATATTTGAGGTATTTCATCCAGGCGGATCGTATATCTGAAAGGGGACTATGAGGTATCCTGGCTTTTATAATAATATTGTTTCTGATACTCATTCTGTCAAAAGTAGGGCTATTACCTTTGATATTAAACAGTGTCAAAGATGTGCCTGCTTTTCTAAAAAAATGGCTTTCAGGTCTTAGTTCTCGTGTCATCAATGTTAGGTCATGAAAGGCAAAGTGTTATCAATAACCGGTTACTTCTTTGCCGTCAGTTTAATAATCACCGTTTGACCGAATCCAGCACTTCCGCTTAGTGTCAAAATATTTGGGGCATCTAAGTAAAACGCAGGATCGGCCGTATCTATCATTCGTTCTGAAAACCGATCCATTACCTTCGCAAATGCAACCAGACTTTCGGTTGTAGCCAACCCATCTTTATTAAATTGAAGGGGGAAGGTATCGTTCTCTTTGACAAATTGCCCTAATAGCAATCTCCATTCCGCTTTTGTTAGCGACATAAAGTGCCGTTCATGAAGGAATCTCGCCAAAACGATTATTTTCTTTTGGCGGCTATTTAATTCCCGTATGGGATATAGGTTTATCAGCATAATGAATGATCAACTTATTTATAGTAGCGTCAATGAACTAACTGATAATCAAGCCTTTTAATTATAATATACATTTGAGGCATAATCCTCGCATTTTACAGTTTTAAGAGGTAGCCGCCTTAGATACTCAGAATATCGAAGGTTTGCTACAAATAGTACGAAATCATGTTAAAAATTGCCTTTAATCGATTTAAACATAGAATTTCAGAAATAGTTATGAATTATATTTTAAGGTTTTTGATAAAAATCTTAAAATTTCTGAAAAAAAGTTACATTGGAAAAATCCAATTTATCATGTCAAACAAATTAACTTTTTTGCAAAAACTAATTGTCATAAGTTATCACCAACTACGTTGTTGTAATTTGACAAAAAAGTGTTTTTCTCGACAAAAACAAATATTTGAGTGATATTTTTTCGATATTTTTAAAATAATTGCACACAAAAAACACCGCTTTTTTTGCTCTGTGGCGCGTCCTGGTAAAATTATAATGGTGGACATGCCAAACCAGGAGAAGTCCTCTCAGATCTGAAATTTAGCAGGAAGAATTAGGTTTTTTCACTATCTTTGAAACACTAGCGAATGCATCAGATGAGTACTAGCTGGTGTCCGGTCTATGAAAGATAAAATGACATGACCTCTAATCGAATGTATAGCAAGCTCCGTGATGGAGCGAAGTAAGTAAGAATGAAGATTACGAAGATATAAAAATTGATCCATGCTTAAAGCGCAAAAAGCTCCATAGGTTAGCACCCTACGAAGCCTTTACGTCTTAAAAATGGTTGGTATCAGATTGGACTTGGACCTCCAACTGGTACTCTGATGAATGCGATTGCTTATAAACAAAGGTAAGAACAGGATTTTCTACTGCAAATTTAAACCCTTGTTTTTCAACTTCGTCACTGCCTCTATCAATTTTACGCTGAGCAGAGCACAGGTTTTACTATATAACAAAAACGCATTTTGACGCTAATTTAATTCATTGATAAACTATCAGTTACGCACTGATCCACCAGTCTGATCCTCACGATTGAGGATCCTGACTATGAATTAATTTTGTTTTACAGTAAACAACTTGTGTCATGCGCCTCAAACAAACGCGTATCCATGATGTGAACATCTTTCTTCACGCACTTCCAGATGGAAGTAAATTCCAGATTTCTCTGACAGACGTAGAACTCCATCACAAGGTACTTTCAGCTATTGGGTTCAGTTCACAGTTAAATCCGGGCGAAAGATTATTACCCAGGCCAAGGGGCCCCGTATCGCTTTTTAACTCTGAGGGCCGACAGGATCCTCAAAAGGATCAAAAAATGATACGATGCTACAGAGATGGCATGATCAAGGATTGGCATGGGCGATGGCACCATGTTGAAATTCCGTATAAACGCTATCCGCGTATTACAGTTCCTGCTCCTGGTGAAGAATTGACGGTAGATGTTAAGGATGGAAAAACAGTTGTCGTATCGCGAACACTGGAATATCGTCCGAATGATGCCAGGCAAAATGAAGCCATCAAGCATACGATCAACTTATTTCTAGAACTGTTTGGGGAATGCGATATTCTTTCAGACAAGTTACTACAAATTCACAAGTTTAAGATCGAGCGTAGGAACTGGCGTGTATTGCCAACCGGTGAGTACCCTTGGGAGAGAGCGAAAGATATTCTTAAAGATATCACCAAATCCCTTTCAAATGCACAACGTAGGCTAGTTGATTATCGCTTTAAGCATATTTCGGGATTCAACCCGAGTAAACTTATTATTGGTGAAGCTGGCTTTGACGGGTACGTTATATTCTGTTTCGAAAATCTCAACCTCTATCTCCTCGAAAGTAGGTTCACAGACAATGCGACATACATATTTGGCGAAGATTGGGAATCCTTGTGTCAGCTAACAAAGGCTGAGATCTTAGACGAACATCTTCAAAAATACCGACTTGTACACAGAGGCGGTTGGCCACAAAAAATAGCTGGATTGCTGAATCTTCGGCAAAAAGCAGCATAATATTTAGCAGTTACGGGCTATTCCGTAACTGCTTTTCATCCATTTTTTAAAAAATTCACAATCATGCCTAAGAAAACAATATATCGGAGATCAGACAACGGGCAGTTGACGACAAAAGAATACGCAGAAAGTCACCCTAAGACCACAGAAAAGGAACGGGTAAATGTGCCTAATAAGAATACAAAAACGAACTAATAAAATACTATTAATTTGATATAAAGCATGTTAGCATTCGAATCGCTAACATGCTTTTTTATCATCCATTTCTTGATCATCCTTTATCCGACAGTCCAGTCCCCCCAAAATTAAATTTAACCCAGGCTTTCCCCAAGCGGTCACGCACAGTCCGGACAGACATATTTTATCTTGCGCCCACCTTCTTTTTGTGCAGCTTGGCCGTGGCTTCATCGTCGCCGGCATTCCACGCAACCCAGCTCAAAGAGCACTGTTAGGTCCGATGTAGTGCGACATCTTTTGTCCAGTCTCTTTTGCCACCAGGTGCGCCGATGTCACTCGGAACCAAACCTATTTTACCATGTCGTATAACTACTGCATATGCTAAGTAGGGTAGGGCTTCGCCACATATCCATGTGATGTTCACATGTAGACGGCGTATGCATGTGAACAAATTAAATGTATAACTACACACTGAAGTGTAAAGTATATCCGATCATTAAAAGCTATGAAAGCTGTAAGGCTCCTTATAGCCCGCCTTATGCATCTTCACAGCTTCTTCAATCCTGCGCTGTCGTAAATGCCTCAATCACGCTCTGCAACAACAATAATAAAAGACTTCTACTGTGTGGCCGTCGTGGTCGATTTCCAATAATTGCATTTGTTCTCACCTTATGATAACCCTGTATAGGATAGGGTGTACACAACTTATTCAGAAAAAACTAAAATACTTATTTGAAAAATGATCGTGTTATTAAATTACAGCAATAATCTACTTTGAAAGCATGGACAAACCAACTGATATGACCTTTTCGGAGCTGGAAGCTCAAATTGAACAGCAGATTGCAGACATACACGCCTGTATAAAAAATATAAGCAATCTGACCCTTATTCAGGAAGCCGAAAAATATGTAGACATAATAGAGAGCAACATCCAGTACTATACGCAAGAGATCTTGTCTAGTAAGCTAAGTCTTGCCGAAACCGAGTTCTCAGTAGATGAGGAAACGGTTGCTAATCGTGGTGGTGATGAATACCAAATATTTAAAATTACACCCTTGTTAAAACAGGAGAAGGCTAAGAAAGCTGAAATAGAGGCCGAGGTTGAAAGACTTAGAACTAAGTCAAAGCACTACCTGAGAAAGAAAGGAGAAAACAGAGAACGCAGAATCTTTGCAGACCTTGAGTGCATAGCTGCTATTACTGAAACTATTGGTAACTGTGCTAACAACATAACCACTCTTCGAAAAATCATCCCGCTTAAAAGTGAATACCTATCGCTTGAAAGAAGCATATCAAGCGATCAAACTTTACTTATTAAAGAGACAAAGGAGCTTGAATTTTTAGGCGACAATTATCAATTCTTTAAGGAGTTGTATGATACAAACTTTCACAGTGTAAATGAAAGTAAAAAACAGCTTTTGCTCGATAAGCAACGCTTTAAAGCGATTTCTATGGAGCTTAAGGTTTTGTTTGATAGTCTCATTTATTAGCTAAGTGTGGCTTAGTAACGAGGGTTAAAGGATATTTGAAAGCTTTGCCTAGGTATTTACCAGGTAGGATGACCGTATCATTCATATCTAAAACCTATTATATAGCATTTTAGATGACTTATCGAATAAGTCAAAAACTGGCTAGTCAAACGGCAGATTGCTAAGCTGCTGGGTACTGGTATTTGCTCAGAACAACAAATTTAAGATGGAAACCGGGATTACACGCAAATTATTAATGTGCTGATAACTAAATGAATTAATATATTTCGGTTACATTTGTTCAAAAATTACTTTGCATAGTACAAAATCCCCCTTCTAAAAAATATGAAACTTAAAGAGGCAATCGCAGCTTGCGAAATTGATGATAAAAAGCCAGTTAATGCATTTGGTGTTTATCAGCCCTATCACCAAGGTCAAAACCCCAAATTTGATGATTTTAGTAAAGAAATTCTTAAGGTCAAGAATATGGAGGATTGGATTATCAAAGAGGTATCTCTAGCATTAGATGCTCGCTTCAACTCGGGCTTTATGATCGCTGTTGTACCTTCGCATGATCCAGAAAAGCACATATCTGGGATAAGAAAGATCGCCGAATTTTTGTGCAAAGATGGAAAACGTGGAAATGCCACAAAATGCTTGGTTAGACATACAAAAGTTGCTAAAATGGCTTCTGGCGGGAACAGGCAGGCGCAAGTTCACACAAACTCTATAAAAGTTGAAAATCCGGAGCTTATTAAAGACAAATTTATTATCTTGTTAGATGATGTTACAACAACAAATAATTCGTTATTCGCTTGTAGAGACATTTTAATGAAAAACGGTGCGAAAGGTGTATTCCCCTTTGCACTTGCTCAAACAGCTTCAAATCAATAGTTATGCAGATAAATAGTGACACCGTATTAAAAATTATGAGTCTACCGAATGTAGGCCGTAAAACAGCGTTCAAGCTGCTGAACGCTTTAACTTATAATATTAGCTCTGACAATGACCTGATCGATTTTATTAGGGAAAATGCGAATTTTCTCAGAAACCCATTAGTACAAGCTGATTTTACCAAAGCATTTGATAGAGCTGATGACACCATAAACAAATCACTGAATTCGGGTATCCGAATTATAAATTATTATGATCCAAATTTTCCAATATTGTTAAAAAATCTGGACGATGCTCCATTGCTTGTTAATGCAAAGGGCAATTATACGGACCTTAATTTGAAGCCCTCCGTTGCTATCATTGGAACGAGAGATCCATCTGATCACGGTATGAAGGTTGGAGTTCGCCTTGGTGAAGTGTTTGGAGGAGCTGGGTTTAATGTTGTGAGCGGCCTAGCTATTGGATGTGACACAGCTGGCCACACCGGATGCTTAAACAAATTTGGTTATACAACTGCTGTTTTGGCTCATGGTTTGGATAGCCTTTATCCAGCAAAAAACAAATATTTAGCGGAGAAGATATTAGATCAGGATGGTTTGTTGATCTCAGAGTATACAATTGGCATGAAGGCACAATCGAACTTCTTTGTTGAGCGCGATAGGATACAGGCCGGTTTGTCTCAAGCTGTTATTGTCGTTGAAACTGATATCAAAGGTGGTACAATGCACACGGTTAAATTTGCTGGTAACAATAAACGGATCGTCGCTACTTATAACCATGATCCTAAATATCTGTCACATCCAAAGACACAAGGGAACCAGTACCTAATCAAAAATGGCACTGCAAAGCCTCTATCTACGCCTGAAAGCATTGAAAATTTAAAATCAACGCTCTTGGATTTCTATCACATGCTGCACCCAAGTATCGAGGTTGTTAAGCCTGCTGCGGCTGTTTCCCTTGCACCGACAGCCTCACCGATTGAAGCAAAAGCGCCGGAAGTTGTAGTGGAAGCGATTGTTAAGCCTGTTGATGCAAAATCGAAAACAAAAAAGACTGCTACT
>NZ_FUZA01000003.1 GCF_900167945.1 Dyadobacter psychrophilus | reverse complement strand
AAGTTCATATGTTGTGTAATCAGTTATGTGTTGCTAGCCACCATTCTGGCCACATTGCGATCAAAACAGTTTTTAACAACACATAATTGCCTGCTAATATCTTAAATATTCTCCAGGAAAGACATTAGGCCCTTATCATTTCTCCAATGAGTAGGTGTCTTGTCGCCTTCGATTTCGCAGCATGCCAGCGCCCGTGCTTTCATTTCCATATTCACTTCTGCGTAGACATTAGTAGTATTGATCGATACATGCCCGAGCCATGCCCTAATCGTATTGATATCCACACCAGCCTGGAGCAGGTGTGTTGCCGTGGTATGCCTGATAGTGTGGGGACTTACCCGTTTGAGGGTCAACTGCGGATGTTGTTCAATAACCCTATTGACATATCTTCTCACTATATTATGGATTCCAAACCGAGTGATTGGCTGTCTGAGTCGGTTTAGGAACACGGGTTCCAATGGACTGCGCTGACCGATTATGTTCCTGAGCTCATCAACGGTTTTCTGCCATAGTGGGCAACGCCTCGGTTTATTCCCTTTGCCTTTGATGAGCACGGTGGTCAGTTCTTTTTTGGAACTTCCCGATATGTTAAGATCCCCGATTTTCAATTGGGCGGCTTCATCAGCCCTGGCTCCGGTGTTATAGAGGAAAAGTAGCAGCGCATAGTCTCTTTGCTCTTGTCTGTTACTCCGGTTTGGAGCATTAAGTAATGCGTCCATCTCTTGTTTTTCCAGATAGGTAATCAAAGTGTGTTCCGCTCTTTTGATTGGAATCAGCTGGATCTGTCGGCACCATTCCAAATGTTCTGGGCTGTGCATCCCGACAAACCTGCCAAAGGCATGTATGGCAGATAACCGCTGGTTGCGTGTAGCGATTGAGCACCCCCTTTGGGTTTCCAAATCACTAAGGAAGGTGCGAACAGTAACCGGGTCAGTATCTTCGACCAACAACAGGTCGACGGGCTTACGGCTGTTTGTTGCCACAAAGGGCAATAGTAACCGGAACGTATCCCGATAGCTTAATTGCGTATTCTTCGACAGGTTTCTGGTCGTAACCAGGTATTCCAATAAAAAGCGTTTAATCCATACGCTTATGAATGCAGTGTCTTTCATGGTTCTTGGATTTTTACGTAGTTTTCAAACTTGTCTCCCGCTTCCCTAAGCAATTCGTCGGTCGTGCTAAGGTATACCGATGTGTGGGCCAGGTGGCTATGTCCCATGTAAACGGACAGAAAAGGCAGCAGCTGTTGTACGTCCTTGTTTTGCCGGTACCAGCTCAACAATCTATCCGTTGCGAAGGTATGTCGCAAGTCATGTAATCTGGGTTGAAAAGCCGCCCCATCTTCACGCCTGATCCCCGCCTTGTCGCGTATCCGATGGAATAACTCTCTCAACGTGTCTGCTTTGAGCGGTTGGCCACGACGGTTGATAAATAAAGAAGATTCTACCCCCTGTGGATATGGATGCGTCTTTCGCCATTGAAGGTATTCGACAAGTAGTTTTTCCACCTGTTTGTTGAACGGGACCAACCTGGATTTGTAGAACTTGGATTGCCAAACTGTAACCACCTGGTTTTCCATGTCGATATTGCTGATTGTTAAAGACAATGTCTCATGCACCCTTAGCCCCAGCATATAAGTTAGCATCAAGGATACCCGTACCATGTAGGGATCAATATGACTTTTGTTTTTCTGGTATGTCAATGCGCCGTCGAAGAGGCGTTTCAGCTCCTGTCTGGAATAGATGTAAGGGACAAGGCCCTGCGGACGCTTAGGTAGTATCTTCGGAATCGGTATTTCCTGTACCAGGTTGCGGCTCACGGCGTATCGGTACAACCCCGAAATCGCGGTATGCTTGACGAACCATCCAGTGGTTACTACACTGGAACTACCGTAAAGGAAGCGGTGTACAATTTCCCCAGTGATGGCACCGATGGAAGTGTCCCCACCAACAGCGGCACAAAATGCCCGTAGGTATGCTTGGTTGGTTTTGAACTTTTCGCCCAGGGCCTGCCGGTATGCTACATACTGGTCGACCAATTCTATGAGATTCATAAAAGACTCTCCCAATTTTGCTCGGCAACTTTCCGAAGATTCACCAGATCGACCTTTGAATATATCCTGGTGGTTTCCAGTCCCCGATGCCCCAGATGGTCGCTGATCTCTTTTAGTGACACGCCTTCGTTGATCAGATGGGTTGCGCATGCATGCCGTAGGGCATGGGGGCCATGGTGTTTTATGGGAAGGTTAAGCGGTTTAAGCCGCCTGTTCACTATGGCGTAGATGGCCCCCGGTGTAAGCGCTTTATATGGTGAACGCTGCGCAATGAACAATTCCTTTAGTTTGCAGTGCTCTGGCCGGACGTCCTTCAGGTAACGCAGCATAGCCGTCCCGACGGTCGATGCTAGGGGAAAGACCTGTGGCCTTGACCGCTTGGAACGCCTCAGATGGATCTTTTCAGCATTCCAATCGATATCCTGCAAGGCTAAATTGGCAACTTCGCTCCTACGCAAACCATACACGGCCAGTAGCATCATAATCGCGTAATCCCGTATATCCGTTGGGTCATCCGTGCGGCAGTTGGCAAATAGGGCCTGTACATCTTTCCACTGGGGGGAAGACGGGAGTGTATCAAAGCGGTATACCCTTGGTGCCAGAATGGAATCAGCCACCCCACCAAAGCACCAGTGTTGGCTTTCCGCATACCGCAGGAAAGACCGTACCACCGAAGCATAGGATTGGATGGTTCTTCTTGATAAACCATCCCGTTCATGTTTTAAGGTCAGTATCCCATCCATGATGCCTGGCCCGATTGCACTGAACTCGGTTACAACCTTGCTTAGGTTGATCAGGAAGTCCTTCAATATAAAAGACCGGCCTTTAATTGTTCCGATCGCAAGCCCTTGTTGCTGTCCCATATACTCCAGATAGCGATCCTGATATTGCTGGAATGGAGAGACTGTCGCTTGTTTCTCGACCAGACATCCAAGCATCCTGAGCCACTCGGTAGCATCATGTATAAATCGTAACTCTGAGACTTTTGAGTAGTTGTTTTTCCTAAGCAACACCTTCGGGTTACTGGCCCATTCAATTGCTGCACGCTCTATTTCATCACTATAAACTGGCCTTAGTTCGCGGAAGGGTAGCAGTTCCATGATGCACAATTGGTAGTGTGCAATCTTGCGTAATGTACTATCAGAAGCATGAAGTCCCACCCGATATTGCAGGTAGTCCAGGCGCTCCCTCAGCAATGGGGCGGACGTTTGTCGCATACGGGCATGGCGTCGTTCGAAAAGCCACATAAAGAGTGGCTCCTGTTCCTCAATAAGGGGTGCCAACCGACATATCTGCTTTAACCAATCAATGCTGAACCAGATAAAACGCTGCTCGCCAGTTTGAGAATACTTCTTCTTCATCGGGTGGTTGTAATGCAATCCTCCCCAGGCCTTGGCGGACTTTTCGATACTTTCCATCGATATCTTCGCCTCGGCTTTTCCCAGTTCCAGAAACTCGACGATCCTAAGCAGGTAGTTCGCCACACTTTTTAGCGAACTCCGGGCAGCGCCCTTATCCGCCCATTGACGTAAATAATTCTCCCGCTCTTCCAGAAGCGGGGCTTCCAAGTGCCTTCTTAAATAATAAGCACGTTTGATTAATTTTTCTAACATAATCTGTTCTTTATGGTTGTATGAAATCAACACATCAGAAAAAATTATGTTACTTTACCAAGGAAGAAAAGTGCTATGAATGAAAGCGATAGGATTTACACACAACATAATTGTTTACGCAACATATGATCTGAAAATGGGTGCTTTTGAAGCGGGTTTTAAAGGCCAAATGGAATTGTACTTGCGCTTCCTTGAAAAATACGAACAGGCCGAAGGTGAAAATGCACCCATCGGCCTGATACTATGTAGTGGTAAAAACAAGGAGCATGTGGAGCTAATGCAGTTGGATCAATCGAACATTCGTGTTGCGGATTATCTTACTGCGCTGCCTTCGCAAGAACTTTTACAGGAAAAGCTACATAAGGCTGTCGAAATTGCTCGTCAGAAAGTCGGATTTAGACCAACTTAAACGCTTGTCTTCCAATCAAAAGCCATTGTCCCTTAACTTTTTGCCAAACCGTAAATACCCCCAGGCGGACCGGGGCGGGATCTTTGCCTTTGTTGTGCGTGTCTCCGATCAGTTTATGGCGGACCATTGCCACGTCACCGGAAATAGTGATGGTTTGCTCAGAAAGGTCAATTTTCGTAAATTTTGATTCGCCGCTGGTCAGGGCGCGGATAAACTCTTTTTGATCTTCCAGGAGGCCGTTTGAATGTCCGTACGATAAAGATGGGGATGTGAGTTTCAATAAATCCGGCTCTTTTGCGGCGATGATGGCTACTCGGAGTTTCTCAACGGCCTCGGCTACTGCTTTTTCGTCGCCGCTTTGGGCAAAAGCCAGAATGTTTCCCAGCAAGAGAAATACGGCTATTATTAATGTTTTTTTCATTGTAAAAAATACTGTTGGTTAATGATGCAGAATGTGTCGGCTTTTCAAATATCAACTCTTTCCATCTTAGGCGCAAAAAAATGCATAACGCCCCAGGCGAGCAGATATGCGAAGCCGCAAATGATAAAAATGAGGTTATAACCGCCGCCAATGTTACCCGCAGCCTTATAATTATCCAAAATTATCCCTACCAAAAGCGGAAAAAGGATGCCTCCTACTGATCCCGCCATCCCGCCAATCCCCACAACGGAGCTAACCGCCTTTTTAGGAAACATATCCGAAGCCGTAGTGAAGATGTTTGCGCTCCAGGCCTGGTGCGCCGCCGCCGCAAGGCTGATCAGAATTACAGCCTGCCAGATGTTCGTCGTGTACTGCGCAAGCATGATGGGCGTTACGAGAAATGCGAAAATAAGCATCGACGTCTTGCGGGCTCTGAAAATGGGCCAACCTTTTTTGATAAAATAACCTGAAAGATAACCGCCTCCAATACTCCCAATCGTCGTTGCGGTGTAGACGATGACAAGTTCCGGGCTTGGTTTCGAGAGATTAAGCTTGAATGCTTCGGCAAAATAGGACGGAAGCCAGTAGAGGAAAAACCACCAGATCGGGTCGGTGAGCATTTTGCCAAAAACAAATGCCCATGTTTGTCTTACTTTAAACAGATCCAACCATTTTACGGGCGCTTCCTTGCTCGTATCGGGCTCATTATCACTGTGAATATAGTCAAACTCGGCCTGATTAATACGTTGCTGCTTTGCGGGCACTTCATAATAACGGAACCAGAAAAATAACCATACAAAACCAATGGCGCCGGTGATCAGAAACGCTTCCTGCCAACCATAGGATCCTAAAATCCAGGGAACCATGATAGGGGCGACGACTGCACCAATGTTTGCGCCGGAATTGAAAATACCAGTAGCCAGCGCACGTTCGCGTTTTGGAAACCATTCTGCGGTTGCCTTTATGGCCACGGGGAAATTGCCTGCCTCGCCAAGTCCGAGCAATGCACGCATGAATCCAAAGCTGAACGTGCCGGTAGCAACGGCGTGCAACATAGCCGCAATGCTCCAGACCACCACTGAAATCGTATAACCAAGTTTGGTGCCAATTTTATCGATAACGGCCCCAAAACCGATCAAAGAAATGGCATAGGCCGTTTGGAAAGCCATTACAATGTGACTAAAATCCTGCTCGGACCAGCCAAAATCTGCTTCTAATGTTGGTTTTAACAAGCCCAGAACCTGCCGGTCCAGATAGTTGATCGTAGTTGCGCAAAAAAGCAGGGCCACAATCCGCCAGCGGTATTTGGTCATTTGGTTTTCCATGTAGGGATATGTTGCAGATTAAGTTGAGCTGATAAAATTTCGGCTTGTTTTTCAGGCGTATTCGGTTTTTTCAAGGAATAATTTCAATGTGTCCAGCGCGCCCAGTTGTTTGAGGGATTCGAGATAAGAGACGACATTTTTTCGGATTACCTCCGATTTGGAAAGATCTTTTTGCCAGATCGACTGATCTTTCAAGATAGCAGTAACCATATCTTCCAGCGAATTAATCTGCCACTTTTGATGAAAATAAGCCGCTTTTTGATCTTGTATCAGATAATAAGCACCATTAGCAAGCCCGTAATAGTTGTCGCCATCTTTTCGCACAGGCTTCATGTAGAATATGTAAGCAGCAAAACCGAATGTAATGTGCTCCGGGAAAGTCTCACGGATCTTTTCATATTTCAGAAAAACCGGCATAACCCTGGAAAGCATTTTAGCAGAATAATTCTGTGTAATGTTCAGCCATTTATGCCTTAAATGCTTATTATGAAAGCGTTCGAGCACACTGCGGCCAAACTGTAAAGCGCGCTGTTCGGCAACCGGATAAGGAATTGCAGGTGCAATTTCAGTCTCCATTAAATTGGTCAGATAGGTTGCGAAAAGGGGGCTTTCCATAGCCTCGTCCACGGTTTTGAAGCCACACAAATGCGCCAGGCCGCTTCCGAGTGTATGCGCGCCGTTAAGCAGCCTCAATTTAAGTTCACGATATAATTCAATGTCCGGTTCAATGACTAAACCTTTATCCACTTCGTGAAAAGGCAGTCTTTTACGGATGGTCTCGTCGCCTTCTATGGCCCACAAATGGTAATGTTCTGCGGTAATTAGTAAATCATCCTGATAACCCAGCTCTGCTGCCAGCTCTTTGGAAATATTTTCGTCAGGCTTTCCGGGTACAATTCTGTCCACCAGCGAATTGCAAAATGAATTGTGATTTTCAAGCCAGTCTATAAACGCTGCTTCGAGGCCGTTCCTATGTGCGAGTTCGAGCACAATGGATTCTAGTTTTTTACCATTATTGGTGATCAGCTCCGTTGGAATAATGACGACGCCAAAATCCGGATTGCCATCAAATGCCACATAACGTGCATACAGAAACGCCAGCAATTTACCTGGAAATGAAACGGGTGGCCATTGGTAAATGTCATCCTGAACGAGCTGAATGCCAATTTCCGTAGTGTTGGAAATTACAATGCTGATCGCAGGGTTTTTGGCAAGGTCGAGAACGAGTGACCATTGCGTTTTGGCAGGCAAAACCCTGCTTATAGCCGAAGAAATGATGTTTTCCTCCTTTACAACCCCATTCTGGCTGCCTCGTAAACAGATCGTATAAAGGTTATCCTGTCGCTCGAATGCTTTCAGATCACCTTCGTCCGTAGACTTGACCACCACAATGCGGCCATTGAAAACGCCCTGCCTGTTGGCCTTATCAATGAAATAATCAGCGAGGCCACGTAAAAATGCTCCTGTGCCGAATTGAAGCACTTTTTCAGGCAGTTGAAAAATACTGTCATCCGGGACCACAAGCCCGGGCTGATTTCTTAACTGGCCAAGATTTTCGCGAAAAAGGCGGCTCATAACATTATGGTTTTACTTTTTAACAACCTGTTTTAGTAACCAGTCGGCCAGATCTTTTCCTGCTTCAAAGTTCTCAAAGCTCGTATCAATCCTCCGTCCGTCGACATATTCATTGTAAAGCCAGGGGTCACCCACGGCAAAAACAGTTCCTTTGCCGTATTTGGAAACGCCCAGGATTACGTCTCCCTGATCCGTCAGGGCGGATTTGGCTGGTGAAGAGAGGAGGAGGGGAGATAATTCTTTAATGTATATTTTGCTTGCGGTTTTGAAAATGGCTTTGTTATCGGCCGGGATCATCAGTTTTCCCTGCTCAAACTGCGTTCCCTGCACCATATTACGGTTCTTGGTGCTGAATTGTATACCAAATTTCTTAGCCAGTTCATTGAAGTGCGTGATTTCACAATTCGCGGTGTCATTCGCCATCATCACAAGCACACCGCCATCTTTCACCCAATTTTCAATGACATTAATGTCCTTGGTCTGAATAAAATTAGGGTTGGGCGATTCCTTTTTTGTATCCGGGTCTACGATAATGTAAACATCAACGTCTTTCAATCTTTCGGCGGTAGGCGCGCCGGAAACTGCAACCGTTTTTGCGCCTAACTCTCTGAATGTTTGGCCCCATAACCAGAATCCCGAATGCAACCGGTCTTCCCAGGTGTAATGAAATGGCTCACTTTTTCCTTCGGGCAGTTTTCTTGTTTCTTGATTGAAATGATAATCCAACCCAACTGTCTTGCCTTTACCCACCGCATTTTCGGCAGCAATTTCCATCTCGATGCTGGCGAAAATGAATGGGCCGATTCCTTTCAGATCATTCTTGCGGATCGGTTCTGAGAGATAATATTCGTAGGTTCCGTCGCGGTAAGGCGTGCCGCCAAGTCCGCCTACGCTGACTGTTTTATTCAAACTAAGTAATCCATCTGATTCAATTTCAACAAATTGTTTCAATGCGCCTGCATAACCGCGCTTAGCATTGGCTTCAAATGACGGATCAATGTAACCCATCCTGGAACCCTTCGCCAGTGCATATATGAACATGCAGGAGGCGGATGCTTCGAAATAATTCCCTTTCCTGTTTCCCTGATCAATCACCTGATACCATAAGCCCGATTGCTTATCCTGATATTTTGTCAAAACAGGCGCAAGTCTTTTCAGATATTGAATTAGTTCAATTCGCTTTGGATGATCTTTGGGGAAATAATCCAGCACATCTACCAATGCAATGGCGTACCAGCCAATGGCGCGCGCCCAGAAGTTAGGGGAACGGCCAGTCGTTTTATCCGCCCATTTCTGCTCACGGCTCTCATCATACGCATGGTAAATCAGTCCCGTTTTTTCATCAACCGCATACTTTTCAATCAATGCAAATTGCTTGGCGATATCATCGAAATGCTCGGGATGGTTGAACAGCAGGCTGTATTCTGCTGCGAATGGTTCGCCCATAAAAAGGCCATCCAGCCACATTTGGTACGGATACCTTTTTTTGTGCCAATAACCGCCTTCCTTGGTGCGCGGCTGTTCTTCCAGCTGCTTCCAGAGCAGATCTGCCGCTTTTTTGTATTTTTCTTTGTCAGGTTGCGTTTGTTGATAAAGCGTAAGTAATGCCCTTCCCGGCGGAATGTTGTCGATGTTGAACTCATCAAATTTGTAAGTTCTGATGCTGCCGTCCGGCTTAACATACTGGTCAATGTCTTTTCTGATGTATTCAAAATATTTGCCCTCACCCGTTCTGTACCAAACTTTTTCAATGGCTTTCAGCATTAGTCCCTGTTCGTAATCCCATTTGGTAACTGTATTTTTTCCTACCAGAATAGAATCCTTGTGACGCGCTATAAACGAGTCAGCCATTTGCCGAGACATGGGAATCTCCTGTGCCGAAACATCCAATATAATGGCCGGTGCAGAGAAGAAAAGTGCAATTACGGAAATGCTGCGTAGCAGTTTTTTCATCGGGAAAGAGGGAACATAACTAGGTTTTTATAAAATCGGCCCGCATAGGATTAAAAATATCCACGAGCATTCCTGTTTCCAGGCACAACGCGCCGTGAATAACATCCGGCGGAATGTAATAAGCGTCGCCGCCTCTCAGTATGCCGGTTTTAGGGCCAATTGTTATTTCAAACTTCCCGCTTTCGACATAGCTCATCTGTGTATGAAAATGGCTGTGTAACGCACCAACGCCGCCCTTCTCAAAAGCCACTTTGACCATCATCAGATTGTCATCATAAGCCATGATCTTCCGCTTTAAACCGCCGCCCAACTCTTCCCACGGAATGTCCGCATCGTCTATAAATTCACGTCCTTTTATATCGCTCATTATCTCAAATCAGTTATCGCTACTGCGTCCATATCCGTGTAATCCCTGTTTTCGCCTGCCATTCCCCAGATGAACGAATAGCTCGAAGTGCCGCAACCTGAGTGGATCGACCAGGGCGGGGAAATGATAGCCTGCCGGTCGGCCAGCCACAGGTGGCGGGTTTCGGTTGGTTCGCCCATTAAATGCAGAATGCGCTGATTAGCAGGCACATCAAAGTAGCAATAAGCTTCCATTCGCCTGTCGTGTACGTGTGCGGGCATGGTGTTCCAAACGCTGCCTGTTTGCAAAACGGTGAGCCCCATCACAAGTTGGGCGCTTTGAATGCCGCTTGCATGAATGTATTTGTAAATGGTCCTGTGATTAGAAGTTTCCATGCTGCCCATCGTCATTGGTGCAGCGTCTTCTTTTGTATATAATGTAGCTGGAAACGACTGGTGCGCAGGCGAGGACAGGAGATAAAATACCGCCGGATCTGCCTGATTTTCACTGGAAAAACTAACTTCTTTTGTGCCTTTTCCTAAATAGACACAGCCCAGTTTACTGATTTCAAACGTTGCTCCATCCGCTCTAACATGGCCCGTTCCGCCAATGTTAATGATCCCGATTTCCCTTCTTTCCAGAAAATACTCAGCTTTTAGCGGACCGTAAGTTTCTAATGTAAGCGGCTTGGCAACCGGAATGGCACCGCCGATCATGACGCGGTCGTAATGCGTGTAAACGAAGTTGATCTGGTCGTTTTGGAATATATTGTCAATTAAAAAATTCTCGCGCAAAGTCGCCGTGTCCATTTGTGAGACTTCTCTACGGCTACTTTCAAATCTGATTTGCATGATTTTAGCTGGGTTATAAAAATTTGGAAAGATTACCGGCCCATCCAACCGCCGTCAACTGTTAATATCGCCCCATTCACATAACTTGAAGCATCTGATGCCAGGAACACGGCCGGGCCTTTAAAATCCTCCGGCATGCCCCATCTTCCTGCCGGAATGCGGTCCAGGATGGATTTGCTCCTTACCGGATCGTTTCTCAAAGCCTCCGTATTATCTGTATTGATGTAACCCGGCGCTATGGCGTTCACATTTACCCCTTTTCCGGCCCATTCATTGGCTAACGCCTTCACAAGGCCTCCGATCGCACTTTTGGATGCAGTGTATCCGGGCACATTAATGCCGCCCTGAAACGTCAGCAACGAAGCAGTGAAAATGATTTTCCCGTAACCACGCGCAATCATTTCCCGGCCAAATTCCCTGGATAAGATATAAGGCGCGTCCAGATTGACATTCAGCACCTGATCCCAATATTCGTCTGAATGCTCCGCTGCTGGCTGGCGCAAAATAATGCCTGCATTATTGATCAGAATATCGATGCGGTTATGCTCACGTTTTACTTTTTCAATAAATGCATAAATGCTTTCACGGTTTCCAAAATCGGCCTGGTAAGGAGAAAATTTTCTGCCGGTTTTTGAAACTGAGTTTTGTAAGTCGCTGGCTGATTGAATGTCAGATGAAGAAACGCCAATGATGTCGGCTCCTGCCTCTGCCAGTGCTTCCGCCATCGCCTTTCCTATTCCCCGGTTGCAACCGGTTACCAATGCGGTTTTGCCCGTCAGATCAAATAAATTTATTGTATTCATTAAGGAATGGCAAATTGTGTTTTTCGGGGTAACCCCTAAATTACGCGTCGGTCTAAGAAGGCCGTTCACTTCGGCAGTTTAGGCCGAATAGTTAGAATTATCAAATAATGAATTGTCTTTTTTTGTGCAATCGTTATCGGGAACGTTACCAGTTGATGCACGGCGGTAAACATCTCCCGATCCGTTTCGATATTCATTTCTATTTTAGTACATTAACACGATGTTCAATAAAGTATATCTAATCGAACATTAAGTTGGAATAAACCAATTTTTCTTTGGAGACTATCACAATCAAGGACATTGCCAAAGCACTGGGACTTTCGACTTCGACCGTCTCCCGTGCCTTACGCAACAGCTATGAAATAAACCCGGAAACCAAGAAGTTGGTCATGGAATATGCGGAGCGGATGAATTATCGCCCCAATCCCATTGCCCTTAGTTTACGGGATAGTAAAAGCAAGTCCATAGGAGTTATTATTCCTGAAATCGCCAACCATTTTTTTTCACAACTCATTAATGGCATCGAATCCATAGCCTACAACCTGGGCTATCACGTGGTTATTTTTCAGAGTCATGAGTCGTACGAGCGGGAAGTTGCCAATACAAATTATCTGGTTTCCAGGAAAGTGGATGGCCTGTTAATTTCACTTTCCAGCCTCACGACCAACCTGTTTCATTTTCAGGATCTGATGGAAAGGGGCCTACCAATCGTTTTTCTGGACCGCGTGCCTAATGCCATTGAAACACACAAAGTGGTTGTAGATAACTTCGCGGGAAGTTACGAGGCGACAGAGCATTTGATCAAATCAGGCAGAAAGCGCATTGCACATTTGACGAGCCCTATTTATTTATCCATAACAACCGAACGCTTGGCGGGTTATAAGCAGGCTTTGGAGGATTATGGGCTTCCTTTTGATGAATCTTATGTTAAATATTGTTACCATGGAGGCAAAGTAGCGACTGAAAATGAGGCTGCTGTGCAGGAAATGCTCGAAATGCCGGAGCCGCCCGACGCTATTTTTACAGCGAGCGACCGCCTTACAACTGGCTGTATGTCTGTTTTGCAAAAGAAAAATATTAAAATCCCACAACAGATCGCTATTGTTGGTTTTACGAATATCAGTGTTGCAGAATTGCTGAATCCTCCATTGACAGCTGTTGTGCAACCGGCCATGGAAATGGGCCAGCAGGCGGTTGAACTGCTGATCAGGCTTATTGAGCACCCGCAAAAGACAGATGTTTTCGAAACCAGATCCTTAAAAACCTCACTCATTATCCGCGAATCGTCCGTTGGAAAAGCCGAAGCATTGTAATCTGCAAAATAACCTTAATGAATGATCAGCCTGGCTATTAATGATGCATTGTTCAATTACCGTGTCGCTGGCGTTGCTATTGTAGACGGGAAAGTGCTGTTGCATAAAACACCGTCAGACAAATTTTGGAGCCTGCCTGGCGGCCGTGCTTCCTTGTTTGAGTTCTCCAAAGATACATTGATCAGGGAGATGCAGGAAGAAACTGCAATGGACGTTCTGGTTGGTGAAATGCTGTGGGTTTCTGAAAATTTCTTTGTTTACAATGACATCAAACATCACGAGCTTGGGTTTTACTATAAAATGGAAATCCCGGCTTTGAAAGATCTGAACGACTTTATAGGCGTGGAAGGGGATAGTGAACTGCTTTTCAAATGGCACCCGGTCAATGAAATTTCCAACCTGCGGGTTTATCCTGAATTTCTCACTGAGGAACTGGCGCAAAATCCGCTTCGTGTAAAGCAATTTGCCTCTGGTTTTATTGATCTGGACAAAGCCTGATTACTCCGTCATGTAACGCCAGCTAATGTTGCCAACTGTGCTAGGTTTGTTGGCTTCTGCATTTGAAATGCTTCCTTTTAATTTCCCGTCTTTTTGTTTCTCAACTTTTATGTCGCGCCAGGAGAAAATACCTTTTTCGTAGGCAAATGTCTCGCCGTCATCGTCATAGAGCTTGTAACTTCCGTTCTGGTCGCCGTAATGTCTTATTTCCAGGTCCACTTTCTGCTCGGCTTTTGGTGCGTGCAGCAATGCGGGCATCATGGGAATGATCGCGCCGTTTTTGACGAACACCGGAATCTGGTCAAGGCCTGGTGAGATCGTGATAATTTCTCCGTCGCCAACCAATTTTCCCGTGTAGAAGTCAAACCATTTGCCTTTGGGAAGAATGACTTTGCGAGACTTCTGGCCGGTAAACAGGGGCGCAACGAGCAGGAATTCGCCAGCCATATACTGATCTTTAACCTCCTTAATGAGCGCTTCTTCATAGGGGTTCGCTTCCAGATCTGTGGCTGTTTTTTCCTTGATGACATTGCCTGAAAAACCTTCTTCAAGGCTCATTCCACGGAATGGCGGCGTTCCGTCGTAATGATATTTGGCAAATTCGGAATACCAGTAAGGCATCATGCGCATCCGCAATTCTGCCACAGCTTTAACCTGCGCGGCAACTTCCGGGAATGTCCACGGTTGCGTGCTGCTGGACCAGGCATTAATCATGGCCATGGGCGAGAAACAGACCGTTTGGAAGCGCCGCAACCATTCTTCGGCAGTTTTGGAAGCACGCACTTCCGGCGTCCACAAAACGCCTGCATAACCGCTGTTGATCAATGCGGTAATGAAGTCTTCGTGGCTATAATTATCATTGTAAATCACATAGGGAAAAGAAGCGCCGCCAGCATTGGAGGCGCGCACGAGCCCATATGTACGTGCATTGTTTCTGCGGAACATTTCAAAACTGTGCTTCTGAACGAGCAATCCGTAAGTCTGGCGGATCTGTTCAGAAGAATGTCCGGATGGAAAAGTGGCAACATCTGGCCACAGATAGGAGTCGAAACCATCCACTTCATCAATTTTATAACCGCTTACACCAATTTTTACATGTTCTTTTTCAAATTGATCAAACAGAATTTTCCGTGCCTGGGGCATGGAAAGATCAGGCACAATGCCATTCCAGACCGTATGCGAACCGGTGAAGGGCAATATAGGTTTGTAAATCGCGGCGTCGGGCGACACATAAGGATTAGTCCAAAGATTAATCTTAACGCCCATTGCATCCATTTCTTTCACAAAACCTGCCGGATCGGGGAAGCGCGATTTGTCCCATTCAAATGTGCAGGGGTAGGACTTACTCTGCCAGCCCGGTTCCAGGCCGATAAAATCAAGTGGGAAACCCTTCTCTTCAAATGCTTTTGCCTCCTGCTTCACTTGCTCTGACGTGTAAAGCCGGTGCACGCGCTGTGTAAAACCCAGTCCCCAACGCGGCGGCAGGCATCCGCCCCCGCTCAGCAAATTGAAACGTTGGATTGCATTGATCGGTTTTGGACCTGCAAATACGTATATTTCAATGCCTTGCGCGGGAATCAGCATTTCCACTGCATCGGAATAAGGGTGTGCGCTCCAACTCTTATTAGTGTTGCGGTCCATTACTTCCGGGGGATTTTTGCTGTCTTTCCGCACATTGGAACCCGCATACACATCTATGTATTTGGCTGAATTTACAAAAACACCATAACCCAATGACGACACATAAAACGGCACAGGCGCGTGTGTGCGGCCATTATCGGTTTTTCCATAGTGGTCGGCGTGCAACTGCATGATCCTTCCGCGCTGGTGTACCGTTTGAAAATTCAACCCGAAGCCAAAAAGCTGTTCGTTTTTCACCAAAGGCAGCCTGAGATAAGTTTTACCATTGTTTTGCTGCACCTGGATTTCGGCCTTATTCAAAGGAAATGCTTCTTTTGACAGCTTTGCAAGCGCCTGTGAAGGCGTTATTTCTGCGGCTTTAAGCAGATCGTAATCGTCCGGCTTACCAGCAACTCCTTTCCAAACGCCGGGATATATCTCCTGCCATTGAATAGTTTGGGCAGCTAATGTTGCTGGAATCAGGCAAAGCAGGATAAGTAAGGAGCGCAGGCAGGAGACATTAGGCATAGGAAACGGGGTTTTGAATTAATATAAGTTCGGACTCCTATTTTATACTAAAAATTGTGGTAAAATTTCCGGCAAATGGGCGCTATGCAGCAATAGAACATTGCTATAAGTTATATTTGAAGCTCCTAAATATCTCATATGCATTTTAAGGCCGCCTTCCGCTCCAAACTTCCACGCGTTGGAACCACGATTTTCACAAAAATGTCCCGGCTGGCCGAAGAGCATCAGGCGATAAATCTGGCGCAAGGTTTTCCTGAGTTTGACTGTGCGCCGGAATTACAAAAACTGGTTGGAAAATACATTGCGCAGGGCAAAAATCAATATGCACCCATGGCTGGCGTGATGGCACTGCGGGAAGCGATTGCAAAAAAAGTCTTTGCTGCGAATGCAAAAGAATATCATCCCGAAACTGAAATTACAATTACAAGCGGTGCTACGGAAGCATTGTATGTTGCCTTGTCCACGATGGTGCATCCGGGCGATGAAGTCATTGTATTCGAACCGGCCTACGACAGCTATGTTCCGGCCATTGAACTGAATGGCGGCATTCCGGTTTTTGTAACATTGCATCCGCAATACGAAAGCATTGATTGGGAAGAAGTAAGATCGAAAATCAGTCCGAGAACGAAGGCAGTAATCATTAATACACCACATAATCCGACTGGTAATGTCTGGAAACGGTCTGATCTGCAACAGCTTGCAGACATTGCGGAGAAGCATGACTTAATGGTGATCAGCGATGAAGTTTATGAACACATTATTTTCGATGGCCGGGAGCACATTTCCGCTGCTTCCATTCCTGCACTGGCGGAACGCACATTCCTATGCGGCTCGTTTGGCAAAACATTTCATACAACCGGCTGGAAAATAGGCTATTGTCTTGCCCCCAAAGAACTTACGACCGAGTTCAGGAAAATCCATCAGTTTCTGGTCTTTAGCGTGGTAACGCCTGTTCAGTTTGCCATTGCGGAATATCTGGAAAACCCTGAGCATTACTTGACATTATCGGCATTTTACCAGCGGAAAAGGGATTTGTTTGTGGATGCGATCCAGGATGTTGGATTTGGTTTGAGGCCGTCCGAGGGAAGTTTTTTCCAAAATGTTTCTTATGAAGAACTTAGTGAGGAAAATGACAGGCAACTGGCTGAACGTCTGACCATTGAGGCCGGTGTGGCATCCATTCCGGTTTCTGTTTTTTACAATCAGATCACGAATTACCAGACGTTGCGTTTTTGTTTTGCGAAAAATGATGACACGCTTTTGAGAGCTGCCGAACTCTTGCGGAAAGTTGTTTGGTGAAAGCAGACTTCAAACCCTTATTTTTTGAATAAAAGTGCCTTAATCGGCGTGATTTGGGAGATGATCAATGTCGGGATCAGCAAAATAAGCCCGGAAATCACAACGGTAATCACATTAACCATGATGAAAATAGGCCAGTCAAAAACGATGGGCACGGTGTCCATGTAATAATTGACGGGATCGAGCGAGATGACATTAAACTTATATTGAATCCAGCAGATCAGTAATCCGGCAATGTTCCCTATGATGATGCCTTTGCGCACCATATGCAGCCCAACTCTGAAAAACACCATTCTGATCTGTTTATTTGGACTTCCTAATGTCTTCAAAAGTCCGATCAGCGGCGTTCTTTCCATGATCATTACCAGCAAGATCGAGATCATATTGAAACAGGCGACAAAAAGTATTAATGCTAAAAAAACGGCTGTATTGCGATCCAGAAGCAAAAGCCAGTCGAAAATCTGAGGGAAAATGCTGGTGACCCGTTGTAAATAAATAGACGGCGGGAGCGTCCGTCTCAGCAGTGCTGCAACTTCATCCAGTTTCTCAAAATCTTTCAAATAGACTTCATAAGTCCCGACGGAGTCCTTTCCCCAACCATTCAGACGCTGCACCAGACTAATGTCGCCGATGATCAGGTTGTTGTCAAATTCTTCCATTTGCGTGTCGTAAATGCCTACAACCGTCAGTTTACGTGGTCGGGGAGGGTTTTGCAAGGAATACATGATCACGTTATCGCCGGATTTGAGCCGGAGCTGTGAGGCGATTTTATGGCTGATCAGAATTTCGGAAGAATATCCGTATTTAATCGAAGTTGAATCCTTGTTGGTAATTAACGTTCCGGCAACCAGGCTTCCTTTGAATGTTTTCCAGTCATAATCCTGTCCTACGCCTTTCAGAATAACCCCTTTGATCTCGTCAGTTGTTTTGAGAATCCCTGATTTATGCGCAACGCCCTGCCAGCGAAGGATTTCCGGTATTTTGGGCAATGCTTCAGTAATTGGGTTTTTTACAAAGAGCGGCGCCTCTTCATAGGTGTTACCGACTGCAAATGAGGAAATATTGATGTGCGCTCCGAACAGGAAGATCTTCTGGCGGATGGTTTGCTTGAAACCCAGCAGCACGGCAAAAGCAATGATCCCTACCGCAATCCCGATGGCAATACTGGCAACTCCGATGCGTGAAACTGTGGCAGAAAATGAGCCTGCTTCGTTGTGACGGATGCGTTTTGCGATGAATGAGGGAAATTGCAAGAGGAATCTACTGGTTAATTTTTATGTTTGGCAAAAATAGGGAAAAACATTTGCCGGTACGCACAAGCAATTTTATTAAGTTGCCGGCACAAACCAGAATCGTTTTTATGCCGTTGATCAAAGTTGCTTCCGGAGTGGTGAATCAGACGCCGATGGCGTGGGAGGGGAATACGAAGAACATCATTAATGCAATAAATGAGGCCAGAAAGCAGCAAGTAACCCTGCTTTGCCTGCCCGAGCTGTGTATTTCGGGTTACGGTTGCGACGACTATTTCTTTGCGCCGGACCTCGTTGAGCAAGCCAAAGAATGCCTGCTTGAAATTGTGCAGGAAACGGCCGGAATGGTTGTGGCTGTGGGCCTGCCTGTACGGCATAACGGCAGTATTTACAATGCGGCCTGCCTCATTTCCAACAAGCAGATCCAGGGGTTTTATTGTAAACAAAATCTTGCTAATAACGGCATTCATTATGAAGCCAGGTGGTTTCGTCCCTGGCAGCCCGGGATTGTGGAATCCATTGAAGTGAATCAAATGCTCTATCCGATCGGTGATGTGCTTTTTGATCTGGCAAATGGCCCGATCCAGGGTGGCACCAACGGTGTGAAAGTGGGTTTTGAGATATGTGAGGATGGCTGGGTTTCCAACCGGCCCGCTCGCAGACATTATGAAAGGGGCGTGGACATTATCCTTAACCCAAGCGCAAGTCACTTTGCATTTAATAAGTTTATGACGCGCGAAAAGCTGGTTGTGGATGCCTCCAGGGCGTTTTCATGCAGTTATATTTATACCAATTTGCTGGGTAACGAGGCGGGAAGAGCGATTTACGACGGCGACGCAATGATTGCTTCCAATGGTGACCTGCTGGCGTCGAGTCCGCGTTTCAGTTATGAGGATTTCCTGATCACGACGGCTGTTATTGACACGGAATACACACGCCTGAGCCAGGTGCAAAGCAAGATTGCGCTGGCTTATAAAGACCGGACCTGGCGTGTTAACGGGCGTTTCGACTTCCCGGACATCGATCCTGTTCTGCCACAGGTTCCTGACATTGAGCCATTTGAAAAAGGTGGAGCATTGAAAGAAGAAGAATTCGCCCGCGCAGTTTGCCTGGCACTATTTGATTATTTGAGAAAAAGCCGTTCTAATGGCTTTACAATTTCACTTTCGGGCGGTGCAGATTCGTGCGCTTGCACGGCATTGTGCGGGTTAATGATCAGGCTTGCGGATGAAAGCATTGGTATGGACCGTCTGAAGGAGAAATTGGCCTACATCAAAGACATTCAGTCAGCTAAAACGGAGGAAGACCTGGCTTTGGTTTTGATCCATAACATTTACCAGGGAACAGAAAACAGCTCCACGGACACGCTCGAATCGGCGCAATCGCTTGCAGAATCCATTGGTTCTACATTTTATAATATTAATATCAATGGCCTCGTCGAAACTTACAAAGGCCTGATTGAAGAAAAAATTGGCAGAAAGTTATCCTGGGAGCAGGATGACATTGCTTTACAGAACATTCAGGCGCGTGTGCGTGCCCCAGGCGTGTGGCTGCTAACCAACCTTTCCAATCATTTGCTGCTGGCCACTTCCAACCGGTCTGAGGCTGCCGTGGGTTATGCCACGATGGACGGCGACACAGCTGGCAGCATTAGCCCGCTGGCAGGCATCGACAAGCATTATTTGCGTCAATGGCTGCGTTGGCTGGAAACGGCGGGTTGCGAGGTGAAAGGCAAGCACATTAAGATTGAGGGTTTGAAAAAAGTGAACAGCTTACAGCCAACGGCCGAGCTGAGGCCGCTGGCGCAAACACAAACGGACGAGGCGGATCTGATGCCTTATGAATTTTTGAATGCATTGGAAAGGTTGGCAATCCGCGATAAAAAGTCGCCGCTGGAAGCTTACCGCCATTTGCAGGTTCGTTATAAAGGCCTTTACGAGACGGAGCAGTTGCTGGCCTGGACGGAGCGTTTCTTTAAATTGTGGAGCAGAAATCAGTGGAAACGTGAACGTTATGCACCATCTTTCCATTTAGACGACCTTAATCTGGATCCAAGATCATGGTGCCGCTTCCCCATCCTTTCAGGTGGTTTTGAAAAAGAATTGAAAGAATTGAAGGAATATGCGGCGGGCGCTGCTTTGCAAAATAGCAGAAAGCGGATTGGTTTTTAACTAATTACAAAATCTGATCCCGGCTTGCACACCCACCCAGCCATAGGTTTTGCGGGAGTCATCTGGTCTCCCGCAAAACCAAATCGGGCTCAGGCCTTTTGACTTTTCTGCGTCCATTATGCCGGAATGCCGGCTGGTAAGCAAATTAACAGATGGTCCGGCAAAGAGCGCAAACTGCTTCCCCAGCTTTTTCTCGACGGCAAGGGTTGCTTTGAAAAGGCCCGTTCCGACATCTTCCAGCGGCTCGTCTTTGAATAAGACCAGGTTGGCCGTAATGTCCGCATTGATTCCCCAGCCTTTGCCCAGGTTTTGTGCTGTTCCAAAGCCGTAACCTAATGTCAGGAGCGGTTTGTTATTCACTACGCCGCTCGTTCCGAGACTGAAAATGTTGTAAAACGCACGCACGCCCGTTTTGTAAGCGGTGTTGAAATAATTGAATTCATCTGTCGAAAATTCGTAGCGGCGATAGCCATTCGTACGAACGTAGCTAAATAAGCCAAACGGCGTTGTAGCAGTCGAATCCGCATAGTTTACAAAGCCAATTTGGTGGCCTCTGCGCACGGTGTGAGCATAATTGTAACCTGCTGAAAGCTGGTAACCTTCCAAGGTCCCTACGACCACATTGCCTACGCCCGCAAACTGAAAACCCCTGAGATTTTTGCCGATGTAATTGATGAAATTCGTGCCCTGAAAGCCGTGAACGCTTCCCAAGGTGATATTCAAGACATTAGCATATTGAAAACCGCTCACGTCCCTGCCCACAATGTTACTGAATCCGGCCAATTGAAATCCATTCACATTTCCCCGAACGACATTGAGCAAGCTTCCGACTTCTAATTTATTGACACCCAGTGAATAACCCGCGATCAGGTTGACGGAATAATCGTTGATAATGTTTCCGCTCAGCTCATGATTTGTTCCCAAAAAAGGCAAAATAGAGGCCTGGAATTGTTGGTATAACGTGTCCTCAATGTTGCGGGTGTGGATCGCCTGCTTGGCAGACGCGAACGCACTGACAAAGCTGCTCTGGACCTTGCGATAAGTTGTCCTGAACTTCTCGGATTCCTTGGTAAGGTTGAACTCTGGCCTGCTGGAAGCCCGGCTGGAAGCCACTTGCGCAATGACAGTGTCCAACTCAAATTCCGCTTCTGACGCGATCTCAAATTGCGGGATCGCTACTTTATGATGCAGCGAATCTTTGATCGAAACGGCCCGGGCCGCCTTTCCAGAAAGTGGTTTTAAAGTGTCCGGATTAAGCTTGATTTGTAAATATTTATCCTCTCTGCTCGCTATTGAAATGGTTTTGCCGATATAATCTTCCTTCCTGACTTCCAGCCGAACGGCCGTCAGCGAGACTGGCAAGCGGATTTTGTAATAACCATATTGGTTGCTTACCGCGGACGCGAGCGTGGCCGATTCGTAAATACTTGCATTGGCCAGCTTTCTTCCCGTCTGGTTGTCGATGATATAGCCGTTCAAATTGAAATTGTCGGGCTTTTCATCTTTCGGGACTTCTATTTTTTGCAGGATAATGTATCTGCGACGTTCTTTGAAGGAGACTTTATCTTTGAAAAGTGCCGTCAAAATTTCCCTGACACTCAGATTGTTGGCCTGAATAGAAACCCTTCCTTTGACATCAACAATGTCCGGGCTGTAAGAAAAGCTGAATCCGCCCAGATCGCCAATCTTTTGCAGTGTTTCGTCCAGCGGGCGGTTGGTAACATTGAGGGAAATCCTTTTCTCAAGAAGATCCTGCGCATTTAAAAAGCTGGCCAATGTTAAAAGCCAGGCGAAGATAATGCCTGTTTTGTATTTAAATAAATTATTGGCAGCCATTTCCGTCGAGCCAGTAAACTTTTCCTTCTTTTCTCAGGTCAAGATCCAATGTTTCCGCGATGACCGAGAGCGTAGCATCCAATGGTTCTTTTTCGAAACGGATCGTTAGCCTGCATTGCGCGATCTGCTGGTTGGAAAGCCGCACATCAACATGGTAACCGTCACGGATTGAGGTGATTACTTCGTTCAGGTCGGCCGCATTGAAATCGTAAACCTGCGTGTGATAACTAAGCATGTTCCTGTTAGCTTCCAGACCTCTGATCGTGTCGTCAAGCACTTCTGCGCCTTGCCCTTTTACGAGCTGTATCTTTTTAGAAGCCTTGCTCACTTCCACTTTTCCAGTTGAAACATCCACGCGCACCGGCGCTTCTTTGTAGGCCTTAACATTGAATGATGTTCCCAAAACGCGTATTTCCGTGCCGTTTGCATCTATTACGAAAGGATGCGCTGCATCTGGTTTTACATCGAAAAAGGCTTCTCCCTGTAGTGAGACCGTTCTGAGATCTCCGTTGAAATTGGCGGGATAGGTTAATGAAGAATTGTAATTCAGGAACACCTTGGTTCCATCGGGCAACACGCTGTCGCTCGTATTATTTGTTGTTGCAATGCGTTGTGTTTCAGTAGATTTTGTAGATTGGAAATGGAACCAACCGAAGGCTAGCAAAGCCAGAGTGACTATTGCCGCAGCCCAGACCGTTACAGGGAATTTCCGTTGGGCTGTATTAGGTGTAAATTCAATTTCACGTGCTGCCGGTTTTTGAATTTCAGAAGCAATAACGGGAGACATTTTCGCTTTCATCTTGTTCCAGGCAGCGTCCGTATTAACCGGAAAACTGGTTTTCGCTGCCTGCGCCGAATGGTCCCAGATGAGCCTGTAAGTGGCCAGCTCGCGCTCATTCGCAGGCGACTGCGCCAGCCAGGCATTCACTTGTTCTATTTCTTTTTCGGAAGCGGTTTCTGCCAGGTAACGTGCTAACAGCTCTTCCGATATGTTTTCATGAGATAGGTTCATGGTTACGATCTGGTTAGCTGTTCAACGATAAAATAAACTGGCCATAGCATCCCGGGCAAATAATCTGCGAGCTCAACGCGCAATATTTTCAGCGCCTTACCGATCTGGTTTTCAACTGTTTTAATTGAAATGCCCAGTTGTTCTGCTATTTCGTGGTATTTCAGTTCTTCGAAGCGGCTGAGCCTGAATGCTTTCTGACACTGTTCGGGTAATGTGCTCACTGCTTTTTCTATTCGTTCTTCCAGTTCATTCGCATGGATCACTTCTGTTACCGATTCGTAGGATTGCGCTCCGAAATTCAAGGTGTGTTCTTTATGCACCTGCCTTACCGACGCATGCTTGAAGCGGTTGAGGCAATGGTTGTGAACAGCACGATAGAGATAGGATTTTAATGATAATGTTATTTCAAGATCTTCTCTTTTCTCCCAAATTGTTAAAAAAACGGTCTGTACAACTTCTTCTGACTCTTCCTCATCTTTGAGTAAAGTGCAGGCATAATTGCAAAGTCGCTGATAGTACTGTCGGAAAGTCTGCTCAAAGGCTTGTTCGTCGCCCCGCCTTATTGCATTGACAATATCTGGATCGGAAGAGTACACCGAGTTATATTTTTGATTTTCGGTCAAAAATAAATAATCTCTTTCGATTAATGGTTCCCGATAAAGAAGAGCGGTCGCTATCAAGTTTAAGTCGCTTTTCAATAAGACAACTCATTCCTCAGGAACCCCTATGCATAATTATTTTTTTTCTGAATAGGGGTGCCGAGAGGGGCAGTTGTCTTTAACCAAACGCGCTTATTTGCGTTCATTAGCCATATTTCATAATTATATTTATTAGCCATGAAACAATTACTTTTTTCATTTACGCTTGCCCTCCTTGCTTTTGGTCTTCAATCCTGTGTTTACGTCGATTCCCAGGATGACATTCCGCCGCGTGGCGAAGGAACAAGAACTTACGATTTTCGGAATTTTGACGAACTGGAAATGGGCCATGCTTTTCGTGTCAATGTGAAAGCCGGAAGTTCCTTTTCCGTTACTGCAAAGGGCGAGCTAAATGATCTGGACGATCTGAATCTGTTTGTAGAACAGGGAAAGCTGGTTGCGCGTTACAACAATTCGTGGCGCAACCACCGGGAGCCGATGTACATTGACATTACAATGCCTGATATTCAAAAAGTTGATTTTTCGGGTGCGGTGAAGGCGAAGCTGGTAGGTTTTGAAAACTTACCTGGTTTGGAATTCGAGTTATCTGGCGCCTCAAAAGTTGAATTTGAAGGTTCGGGACGGGATTTTAATTTCGACCTTTCAGGAGCTTCTCAATTGTTTTTATTTGGGCAGGGAAAATATCTGTACGGCGATCTTTCCGGCGCTTCGGAACTCGATGCTTTTGACCTTATTACGCAGGAATCTGATCTTGAATTATCGGGAGCCAGCACAGCCAGGGTTTGCGTTTCCGAATTCCTGAAAGTTGATGCCAGCGGCGCCAGCAATGTTCGCTACAAAGGCAATCCGAACGTGGATAAGAAAACGTCCGGCGGCAGCACAGTAAGGCAAGAATAATCTATTTGATCATGCCGTATTTCGCACGCGCATGGGCTTTGGACATGCCATCAAAATGCCACCATTCAGTCGTATTCGTTGCAAAACCGGCCTGGTTCATTACTTTTCTGAGGATTTGGCGGTTGTTGATCTGCTGAATTGTGAGCTTTCCCTTTTTCAGCATTTCCTGTTCCGAACGAGGATAGGCGAGGGGGCCGAAGAAATCATATTTGGTCCCCATATCCAATGGTTTTCCGTTATTATCAACAACAGTCAAATCCACCGCGCAGCCAAAATTATGATTGGAGCCGATCTTGGGATCTGCCACATACATTCTCTTGTTTTTTGCAGGGATTTTCAGGTTATCCAATGCATCCCAAAGCGCATACTGCACCGAATTCGGGCGGGCTGCATCGTAAACCAGCAATGTATAACCAGGATGATTTTTTCTTAAAAGCGCATTTGCTTTCACCAGTCCCTTTGCCATTTCAGGTTGCAGATAAGCGCGGTTAAGGTCGCCGTAAACGTCTTTTCCTACAAAGTTGTCGGTTGTGGAATATTTGAGTTCAACCTGAATGTTCGGATCCAGTTTTTGAATGTCCACCAATCCCTGTTCAATCATTGTTTGTTCAATTGCCGGGATTGTGGTTTTCTTAACAGATTCTTTTTGAGCTTTTTGGGCAAAGTTTGTTATGGAGAAAAAAAGCAGGAAAAAACTTAGACAGGAGGCTTTTTGGAGCATAAAAAAATGAATATCGTTGCGATAGGCTGCAAAGATATTCATTTCTGATTTCAGGGGGATTAGTAGCGCCTGATGTTGACGCTGGTCAGGCCGCCTTCAAAGTGGATAATGATCTTTTTGGATGCGCTGTCATAACCAGGCGACCGGTAAAGTCCGTTGCTTATTTTGTCCAGGTCATCCATGTTTTTCGCGTTCAATGCGCCGTCCATATGCATTTCACAGCCCACAGACCGTGGAAGTTCCAGAGTGATGGAAGCAACGCCCGCTTCAATGTCAATGTTTGAGGTGGCTACTTTATCACCCATTTTAATGTCCATATCAGCGACGCCTGTGCTCACTTTCAGCTTTTCAACTTTGTAATTACTGAAATCGAAGTCACCTTTTCCGGCACCAATTCCCAGGTCAATGTTCCAGACCGGCCTTTCATTCAATTGGATTTTAGCCTGATTGGAAATCTCTCCTTTTTTAATCTTCACATTTCCTTCCTCCATTTTAAGGTTGACGGTCGCAGAATTATCCAGTTTGTTAATGGACGTGTTGGATAAAAAGCCCACAATTGTGCTTTTTGTATTGGCTTCAAACAGCTTTTGTGTATTACCATTCAAAGTGAAAGAACCCGCTCCGCCTTCAAGATGAAAATTAGCTTTTTGGATAAAATCTTCCATTTCATACTTGTAGTTGCCGTTTATGGGCCTGCTGCCGTCCCGGTTCCCACGATCGTTTTCATAATCTTCGTCCTTATCTTCGTCATCATCATTGTCGTTGTCGTCGTGATGGTTGTCATCGTGATCCCTGTAACCAAAATGACGGTCATCGTCGTCGTCCCAGTTCCAATCCCAGTCTCCGGCGTGGCGGTCAAAGGCTTTGTCGGTTTTGTTGACAATCCCGCCAAATACGGCAAGGGTTATAAGCAAGGCGATCAATCCGCCGAATCCGCGGCTTTCATTACCGGTTGCGAGCAGTAATGCTCCCGCAACTATAAGTAATACAGGCCAGTAGGGGAGAACCTCGTCCCAGTTTATGTTCAGGAGGTTCATGTTCCGGAGAAGCCAGAGCATCCCAAGTATAACCAGTAATCCACCCCAAACTATACCGCGTGAGTTTTTCATCGTTTTAAATGTTTGAACGGTTGGAAATATCAGAATTCAAATAATTACGCAAAAGCAGAAGTGCACCTGTTGTAATCAGGATTATCGGCCAAAAAAAGCGGCCAAAATCGAATGAGGTCAGTTCTTCGATCAAGAAAAGAGATCCGGCAATGATGAGGATAACTCCCCAGAAAATGTTTCGAAAGTTCATGGCTATGGTTGGTTAATCTGTGAAACCGAAAATAGTAAGTCAATAACATTAATTCACTTTGATCACCTGGTCGTCCTCATCGTCCGGCCTTTTTGCCTCAGGATCTTCGGGGAAATGTGTTGTGGTCGTGGTCGTTGACGACGGCGTAAAAGGTGTATATGGTTGTGGTTCGGGCTCTGGTGCAATTGGATCCACTGGTGGCGGAGGCGTTGTTGGGTACACCGTTGTGTTATTTTGATGCTCCTTATCTCTTTGGCGAAGGATCAAAAACGCACCGATTGCGATCAAAACGATAGGCCAGAAATATTTTTTGAATTGATACCAAACCGGAAAATCATCAATAAGCATCACAGCTCCGAAAAATATCAGCACCCCGCCCAGGATCATCACCGTCTGGTCCGACTTCTTTTTGTCCGACACCGGATCGGATGGTCTTGGAGGAGTTGGATCGAATGATGTGTTGGTTGTATAGATCGTTTCGACTGGTCCTGTTGGCAGTACTGCCCACAGAATGATGTAAATAAATGCGGTCATTCCAAATGTAGGCGGAATAGGCAGCAGCAGCATTACAACGAAGAGCACGCGGACTATAACAACATCAATTTGAAAGTATTGAGCAATTCCGGATGCAACCCCTCCGAAAACTGCCTGGTCAGGTATGCGATGCAATTTCTTTTCCATGATTAGCTTAGCGTTTATTTGTAATCAAAGGTAGTAGGTAATGCAAGATACTGCAAATCGGAAAATTATTATCGGCGAAAGGGCGTGTTGAGCGGATTTTTTTAGTGAGAACTATAAAAGATTGGCTTACGAGAGAGGTTTTTGAGGTTACTGTTCCTCCAAAGCTTCGAGAATGTCCATCATGCTGCCAAAATCTTTATATCCCGGGCGGATTTCTTCGCTTCCGCGCAATGCGATGCCAATGTTAGGAAAAAGCTCTGTCAGTGCGCTTACAGTATATTCATTATCCAATCCGAAGCCACTCAGGATAGGATATTCGCCGGCGAGATTGCCCAGCACCTGCATCCAGTTTTCTGTTAACTCGGCGTCGTTGTCGCTTTCGAGCAGGAAATGCGACACTTCTCCTTCGTAGCGACTCAAGATAGAATTGATTTCGTCTGCTTCGTATAGGTCAACGCTGATTCTGAGTATCAGCGGGAGGTTTAATTCACTTTTTAGGTAGTTCAAAAGGCCAGGCGCTTCCACCTGCACAGAATGCACCGGATAGTTTGCCAAGGTCTGGATAATAGCCTCAGGATCCGTTTGTGCGGTTTCGGCGATCAGATTCACACCAGCCAGCCAGGAACAGATATCCTCGAATTTTTTGGGAGAAATATAGTTAGGAGAATCTTCATCAATAGAAAAACCAAGCATTTCAACCCCCATCCCCGCACAATAACGCGCATCGGACAAATTAGTAACATTGCTGATTTTTACTGTTCTGGTAAGCATTGCGGGTAATGATTTTAATTCGTCGGGATTTAAAATTGTATGTGGCCGGCATGAAGCTGTTCAACAGGAAATATCAAATCCCAATCTTCACCCCAAACTAATGTTCCTTTTTCTATCTTGAAATTCTTAAAATGTTCCTTGTTCCTGTAAATATCATGCTGCGGATGAGGATTTGCAATGAAGAAATCTTCAAAGTCCAAAATTTGTTGTGTACTATCATTGAACTTGACCAAGATTTTATAATCAGACAGATATTCGGCGGCAGTTACATTAATAGTCAAAGTCATAACCTCTTCGTAATCTTTATAATTGACACTTTCTTTTTTAATACAAAAAAATCCGTCCAGCGATTCACAATGACTTCTGCGTAAGCTTCAATTACTTTTCTAGCTTCTTTAAATTGAACAGCTGGTAAGGCTTCAATACCTGGAACGTCACGCAAACGAACCTCCTTTAATTTGCCTTCTTCAAAGAAAATCTCAAACACAGTTTCAAACTCATTATATGAGACATGTACATGAATGGGTAGGTGATCATTTGAATAGAAATAGAAAACAATTCCGAAATATTCCAGGATTTTGGGCATACATATATCATAGTGTGTAAATCAAAATTACTCAAAAAGATTCTAAAAAATAAGGACAATGACTGGGAGACGGTTCACACGTCTTGTTGCCATTGCCCTTACCAAAATAATCCGAACGCAGTCTTACTTAGCTGAGAACCGATATTTCGTTGTTGTATTATATGTATCTCCCGGGTTCAAAACTGTTGATGGGAATTGCGGTTGGTTTGGGGAATCCGGATAATGTTCTGTTTCGAGGCAGAAACCGAATCTTTTGACGTAGGTGGCGTTTTTGCCTTTTAATGTTCCATCCAGGAAGTTGCCTGTGTAGAATTGAACGGCAGGTTCGGTCGTGAACGCTTCCAATTTACGGCCACTTTCAGGATCTTTTGCTGTTGCGAACAAGACTAAGCCTGGTTCTGAGCGTTTCAGCACCCAGCAATGGTCGTAACCGCCGCCGTTTTTGATCTGCTCATCTTCGACTTTATTAATACCAGCGGATATTTTGGTTGGCTTCCTGAAATCAAATGGCGTTCCTTCCACAGCACGCAGCTTTCCGGTCGGGATCAGTGTGGTGTCAACGGGCACGATGCTGTCCGACTCGATGGAAATTTCGTGATCGAGAATGTCTCTTTTTAAACCTGTAAGGTTAAAATAAGAGTGGTTTGTCAAATTTACCACGGTTGGCTTGTCCGTTGTAGCCGTGTAATTAATGGTTAATGCATTATCGTTATCCAATGTGTAAACCACTTTTACGGTTAATGTTCCGGGATAACCCTCTTCCATATCCTTGCTCACATATTCGAGTTGAAGGCCCACAACCGAATCCTGATTGATCTCCGTTGCTTTCCAGATCACTTTATCAAAGCCTTTAATGCCGCCGTGCAGTGCATTGGGACCATTATTAATGGCCAGTTTGTATTCCTTATCATTCAGTTTGAACTTCCCTTTCGCAATCCGGTTACCGTAACGACCCACCAACGCGCCAAAAAACGGATGGCCAGTCAGGTAAGGAGCCAGCGAATCGAAACCCAGCACGACGTCTGCAAACTCGCCGTTCTTGTCTGGCGCCGTCAATTTGGTAATGATGCCGCCATAATTGGTAATATTCACGGTCATGCCCTTTGCATTGGTAAGCGTGTAAAGATCTGCTTCCTGGCCGTCGGGCAGTTTGCCGAAAGATTCTTTTGAAATCGTACTGATCATTTCTTCTTTGTTTGATTTGGAGCAGCTGAAAAGGTAAAAGCTGGTCAGCGCAGTGAGTAAAAGGAATATTTTTTTCATATCAATGGTTAAAGGTTTTCCTTAGAATGGTTAGCAAGTTCAGATAATCTCTTCCGTGCCTGTGGTGATCTTCACTTTATAACATGGCAGGTCAATATGATATTTTTCCTGATAAGCTGCTTTCATTTTTTGTTCAAAAGCGTCAACCGCCTCTTTTTTAACGAGATTAATCGTACAGCCACCAAAACCTCCGCCCATCATTCTGGCACCGAGCACGTCAGGATCGGCTAATGTTTGGTCTACCAGGAAATCCAGTTCCGGGCAGCTTACTTCATATTCGTGTTGCAGTCCCTGATGCGTAGCGTACATTTTTTTTCCGAAATCGCCCAGATTTCCTTCCACGAGCAAATCACAAGCATCCTGAACGCGCTGAATCTCCTCCGTGATGAACTTGCATCTGCGGTACACAACATCTCCCAATTCGTCTTGATGCTTTTCCACCATTTCAGGCGTCGCATCTCTCAGACTCTGCACCTCCGGGTAATATTTTTGCAGGATAGCAATGCCTTTTTCACATTCCTGGCGGCGGGTGTTGTATTCTGAGCTGGCCAGAGAATGTTTGACGCTTGTGTCACAAAGCACTAAAAGATAGTCCTGCATCGGGAACGGAAAATATTCGTATTCCAGTGAACGGCAATCGAGGCGGATCACAGATTCTTCCTTACCGAATGCCGACGCAAACTGGTCCATAATGCCACATTGCACACCAACATATTCGTTTTCGGCCTTTTGCGACATTTTTACAATGCTGAACCTGTCCAATCCGAGGTCGTACAATTCATTTAGAGCAAATAAAAGACAACATTCCAATGCCGCTGAGGAGGATAATCCGGCACCCACCGGAACGTCCCCGCCAAAAGTGGTCTGGAAACCGCCGATTTTGAGGCCTTTTTTATAGATCTGTTCGATAATTCCCAACTGATAGTGTGGCCAGGATTGGGCTGGTTTGGAAAGATCCTGAATTGAAAAAGAATAAGTCTCATCCAGATCCGCCGCATGCAGTATAACCTGATCGTCTTCCCTTGGCTCAATCACAAAATAAACCGCCTTATCCACACTGGCCGGCAGCACGAAACCATTGTTATAATCTGTATGCTCGCCGATGAGGTTAATTCTTCCCGGTGAACGGAAAGTCCTTACTTGTTCAGGATTTGATGTTTCACCAAATTTTTGGAAATACTTTTCCTTTATTTTTTCTACTATATCTGATTGTTGCATTAATGTTCTGATCTGATGATTGCTTAATAACCTTTGCGCAGGTTCACTTCATTGACAATATTCCCCCCATTCTCCATTGCAAAAATGTTATTAAGGAACAAATCCACTTTACCCATATGCTCGTTACTGTGCCCGCCACCCGTATGTTGCGTCAGGATTACATTCTCCATAATCCAAAGCGGACTGCTTTCGGGCAAAGGTTCAATTTCGGTGACATCCAAAACGGCACCATCCAGGTAACCTGATTGAAGCACATCGATCAAGGCATCTTCGTCCGTCGTGCTGCCTCTGCCTACGCTTGCGTAAACGCTGCGTTCTTTCATTTTGGAAAAGAATGTCTGGTCAACAAAATGTTGAGCAGTTCCCGGAAGCGTGTTAATGACCAGATCCGCAAAAGGCAGCTCAATGAAAAGTTCTTCTTTGCTATGCAGGTCCGCCTCGCGAGAAGTGCGGGCCATTAAATGCGTTGTGCAGCCGAATCCTCTCAAAATTGTATTGACAGCTAAACCAATCGTACCGGCCCCCAGAATGACTACATTTTGTTTGTAAAGGATTTTGAGCTCCGACCGAAGTTTCGATCCGATCCATTCCGACTTTTGTTTCAATAATGTCAGCGTATCCAGACCGCGATATAATGCAAGTACACCACCCACGATGGACTCGGCGCAGGGACGTGCGAACCAATCGCCCATATTGGCGACTTTCACGCTTTCATTAATGGTCACGGAAGCATATTGGTCAAATCCAGCCGAATCGAGCTGCCAGAATTTCAGATTATCGGAAGCGTCAGAAAACCATTCGACCGGCGGGTTGCCGAGGATATAATCTGCTGTTTTGAAGGCCGCAAGGCTTTCTTCCTCAGTCGTCGTTTCAGTGCGAAACTGGACGTTGTGATGGGGTTGCAGAGCTTCACTGAGGTTATTTCTCAGCGATTCATCCAGCATGGAATAACAGTATATGGTCATTTGCTGTTTTTGTTTTAAAGAAGTAAAGTAAAGAGTTTTACCTGTGTTAAGGACGCTTTTGCCTTTTTAAATCTTCTTGAGGATTTTCTTTCCCCGTGAGACAAAAGCTGGTTTTTCATATTCCAATGCCTCCTCGATGATAATACGCAGCTCCTTTTTTATTTCAGGATAAATGCGTGAAAAGTTGTAAAGAATGGTCAAAGAAAATGCCCTGATGGCAATCGCAATCTGCCGGTTTTGAATAAAATCAAAACAAACATCCATTAACCGGCCATGCAGTTCTTCCGGAACTTCAACCTCCTGAAGGATCCGGGCGCTGTTACGGATAACGGCGTCGTGGATGTCTTTTCTCTTGAGCTGATCTACCAGCGAACCAATGTGCGGCTCGATCAGATCCGGTCGCTCGCTGCCCGCTATACTAACACTGTATGCCGCGCGCTGGGCAAGCCTGAAATTATCAGAAAGAAAGCAGTCCATCAGTTCATCAAAGTGCGCGCTATCCAGGCAAGCATATGCCGCAACCTCGCTCGCCCGCCTTTTGGATTGCATTGGATCTGCCAATAATGCACTGCGAATGTTCATGGGCATGATAATCAAAATAAATGCTCCACCGGTCTGGCAGAGCATTTAATTAAATGTTTATCTCAAATTATTTGTTGTCGCCAACCATTTCTTCCGGTTTTACCCACGCATCAAATTCGTCCGGCGTCAGGTAACCCAGGGCAACAGCCGTTTCTTTCAACGTAGAGCCGTTTTTATGTGCCGTCTGGGCGATTTCAGCTGCTTTGTAATAGCCGATTTTCGTATTTAATGCAGTAACAAGCATTAATGAGTTGTTTACGTGCTTCTTAATGTTCTCGTGCAACGGTTCGATGCCCACAGCGCAATTATCATTAAATGACACGCATACATCCCCGATCAGTCGCGCTGAATGCAGAAAGTTGTAAGCCATCAAAGGTTTGAAAACATTCAGTTCGAAATGACCATTGGAACCACCGATCCCGATCGCCACATCATTACCCATCACCTGCGCCGCCACCATTGTCATCGCTTCGCATTGTGTAGGATTTACCTTTCCTGGCATAATGGAGCTTCCCGGCTCATTATCAGGAATATGGATCTCGCCAATGCCTGAACGCGGACCGGATGATAACATCCGAATGTCGTTACCAATTTTCATCAAGCTCACTGCAACCGTTTTCAATGCACCATGCGCTTCCACGATCGCGTCGTGCGCTGCTAATGCTTCGAATTTGTTCTCGGCAGTAATAAATGGCAGGCCGGTTAACGCGGCAATGTGACGGGCAACGTTTTCCGAATAACCCTCGGGCGTGTTAATGCCTGTTCCAACAGCAGTTCCACCCAAAGCCAGCTCCGAAAGGTGCGCCAATGTGTTGTAGATTGCGCGTAGGCCGTGGTCCAACTGAGATGCATAACCCGAAAATTCCTGTCCTAATGTAAGCGGGGTCGCATCCATAAAGTGCGTACGGCCGATTTTTACCACATCTCTGAACGCCTCCGATTTGGCTTTCAATGTATCTCTGAGCTTGATAATGCCCGGAATGGTGACATCCACGAGAATTTTATAGGCCGCAATGTGCATGGCCGTCGGATATGTGTCGTTAGAAGACTGTGACTTGTTCACATCATCATTCGGATGAAGGAATTTTGTTTTATCAGCCAGCTCGCCTCCTTGCAATACGTGTCCCCGATAAGCGATCACCTCGTTACAGTTCATGTTCGACTGCGTTCCCGAACCGGTTTGCCATACTACGAGTGGAAACTGGTCGTCGAGCTGTTCGGTCAAAATCTCATCACAAACCTGACCGATGAGGTCACTTTTTTCTTTTGCGAGAATGCCTGCTTCGTGGTTGGTAATAGCAGCGGCTTTTTTCAAATATGCAAATGCCTTGATAATTTCCTTAGGCATTTTGTTGATATCCTGGGCAATAGGGAAATTCTGGATCGATCGCTGCGTTTGTGCGCCCCAGTATACATGAGCCGGCACTTGCACTTCGCCCATAGTATCTTTTTCTATACGGTATTCCATTTTTTAATTAGTGAGAATGAACAATCGGGATTATGCGGTAAAGTTAGGATTGGACTTTCAGTTTTTGGTGTTTTTCAAGGATAAATGTTTCTTACGCGAAAAGAATGTCTAGATTATGAATTTTTCAAACACTTTTTATTTAAATTATGAAACCAAAACTCAACGTTTACCAGGATTATGAAACAATGAGCCTAGCCGCGGCCGAGCGTGTAATGGCTCTACTTTCCAAAAAACCCACCGCGGTTATTTGTCTGCCGTCCGGCAGCACGCCTCTTGGCATGTTTGAAATTTTGGTATCTGCAAACCAAAAAGGCATGACCGATTTTTCCCAATGCGTTTTTGTTGGCCTCGATGAATGGATCGGTTTTGGAGCTGAGGACGATGGCGGATGCAGAAATTTGCTTAACAAAGATTTTCTCAAACCTATTGGTTTACGGGAGGATCAGATCGTGTTTTTTGATGGGAAAGCAATCGACCCGGAGGAAGAATGTACGCGTGTTAATAAGGTTGTAGCAAGTCTCGGCGGACTGGATCTGATCATCCTGGGGGTGGGTATGAACGGCCATCTTGCTCTTAATGAGCCGGGAACGCCCTGGGATAGTTATGCGCATGTCTCGGAACTCGAAAACGTAACTAAAGAGGTTGGACAAAAATATTTTAAGCAACCAACAGTTATTAGTCTGGGGATTACGGTTGGGATACGGCACATTATGGAAGCAAAAACAGCGATCCTGATGGCGTCGGGAAGTGCAAAAGCGGCGGTTATTCAGCGTGCACTGGCATTTCCTGTCACAACAGCGTTCCCCGCGACGGCTTTGCAAAACCACATGAACGCGGAACTGCTGCTTGATGCGGAAGCGGCAAGGTTGATACAAAATTGAAATACGTAATAAAGAGTTGCTGATAATCAGCCAAGTGTAGAGAATTTCGTTTTAGTGGAATGTGATTTTATTTATAGCGGCCTAATCCATATGAATAAATGCAAAAACAACAGGAATATTTCTCTCAATTGGATGGCCTGCGCGCAATTGCGATCATTTTGGTCATTCTTTTTCACTGGTTTCCCGAAGGGCAGGGGATAAATGTGCTCGCAAACGGGCCACTGGGTGTGACTCTTTTTTTTGTCTTGAGCGGATTTCTGATCACGCGGATCCTGCTTTTGAGCAGGGCCTCTGCTGAGGAAACAGGCATTGGACAAACTTATAAGAACTTCCTGTTAAGAAGGGTGCTGAGGATCTTTCCGTTGTACTACTTCCTGCTTTTTACTGTTTGGCAGGCTAAGTCCATTCCTTTTATCCCAACCATTAATACAGATTTTTACAACTATCCCGCGCATTACATTCTTTATATTTCCAACTTCCTTTTGGAAACAACCACAAACTGGTCGGACCTCTTATCAACATTGTGGTCACTGGCAGTTGAAGAACAATTCTATATTTTCTGGCCATTGGTGATGCTTAGTGTTCCGTTGCGATACATGGAAAAAGTGATTGGTGGAACAATTTTGCTTGGAATCATTAGCAGGCTTGTGCTTTCTTTTTTCGGACACAACCTGGGCGTTTTAATGCCGACTTGCCTGGACGCATTCGGGCTGGGCGCATTGTGGGCCTATATTTTGGTTTATGACCGATCTCCCGAAGCCTTTCTGAGAAATTTAAAAATTTTTGCAGCGGGCGGGCTTACATTTTTCTTGTTTTTCTGCTTAACCCACGCAGATTCCGTATTGGTAACATTGTTTTTCCGGACTTCCATGGCCGTGTTTTGCTTGTTTTTCGTCGCACACGCCAGCCACGGGAATGGCTTTAAATCAATTTTTGGTAAAATCCTGGATAATTCAATGTTGCGGTACATTGGCAAGATCAGTTACGGACTCTACATTTATCACATGGTCGTCCCGTCAATTCTTTTGCCGCTCGTTATCAAAGTTTTCCAACGGATCTTCAAAGTTGAGATTATTCTAACCGATGCATTGGGAAAAGCTCTGGGCCTCGCGCTGGTGATTACAGTTGCTTCGCTTTCCTGGTTCTTTTTTGAATCACCCATTAATAATCTCAAAAAATACATTAACCTCCGGACCGTGCGCATGCGGGTGAACAGGCATTAATCTTAGGAATTTCGTGCCAATAAAATTTACTTTTCCGCGAATAGATGTTGGGCAAAACAGATATTTTATCCCTGCTCAAATCCTATTTGTAACCGCTTTCACTTAAATCGTGACCCTGAGTGGCGATCCGAAAATATTGATTTTAATTTTACCTCGTTCTTGTGAACGCCCGTCAATCGGGATAGTGGTTTTTGCTGTTGGAGCCCTCATCCAATGAGCCAAAATTAAAAAGGATCCGTGTGCTTATACGCGGATAGTCGATGAGGGGTGTTTCACAGGGTTTTTACTAACTCTTAAACACGAATGGTTATGTTATCACACAATCTTGGTTACCCACGCGTGGGGAGTAATCGCGAATTAAAAAAAGCCAGTGAACAGTTTTGGGCTGGAAAAATCGACAGGGAAGAGCTCCAAAAAGTAGCCCGTAAAATCCGCCATCAGAACTGGGAAACGCAAAAAAATGCAGGTCTGGATCTGATCCCTTCCAATGATTTCTCCTTGTATGACCACGTTCTGGACACATCATTAATGGCTGGTGCCATTCCCGAACGCTATCACCAGCTGATCGATGGCAAGTCCAACCGCGAGCTGGATCTCTATTACGCCATGGCGCGCGGTGTACAACGTGACGGCTTGGACATTAAAGCCATGGAAATGACCAAATGGTTTGATACAAACTATCATTACCTGGTGCCGGAGTTTACCAAAAATCAAAAGTTCAGCCGCTATTCCGATAAGATTGTTCTTGAATTTGAAGATGCCCTTCAAAAAGGAATTCTGACCAAACCTGTTCTGGTTGGGCCCGTTACTTATTTGTTATCAGGAAAGGAGAAAGAAGCGGGTTTTGAGAGAATTGACTTGCTGGATAACCTCTTGCCCATATATATATCTGTTTTGAAAGAGCTAGCCTCAAGGGGAGCGGAATGGGTGCAGCTGGACGAACCGGCGCTGGTTTTGGATCTTGCGGATAAGGATAAATTAGCATTAAAAAGCGCATATAAACAGATCCGTGAAGCTTTGCCCAAATTGAAAGTGATGGTAACGTCTTATTTCGGTGCTTTGGAAGATAATCTGGCCACGGCAACAAGTCTGAACATTGACGCATTGCACATTGACCTTACAAGATGCGCAGGAACATTGCCGCAGATCCTCGCTGATCAGGATTTTGTGACTTCTGCCAAAAAACTCTCGCTGGGCATTGTGGACGGCAGAAATATCTGGAAAAATGATTTCCAAAAGTCACTGGATTTTATCAAAAGTGCTGTCAAAGTCTTGGGGGAAAATCGCGTGATGATAGCGCCTTCCTCTTCATTGCTGCACAGTCCCCAGGATTTGGAATTGGAAAATAATGAAGCAGTGCTGACGTCGGAAATAAAGAGCTGGATGGCTTTTGCAAAGCAGAAATTAGAAGAAGTGGTAACCGTTAAGCGGCTTGCAACAACAAATTGGCGCGCTGATGAAGCTTTTATTGCCAATCAGCAAGCCATTAAAACCAGAAAAAATTCGCCGCTTATTCACAAACCGGCCGTGAAGGCGCGTGTGCAAAGTGTGAAGGAAAGTGATTTCGCAAGACAAAATGCCTTTCCGGTTCGCCAGGCCATTCAGCTTGAAAAATTAAAACTGCCATTATTTCCTTCCACTACAATCGGCTCATTTCCGCAAACGGATGAAGTGCGTCAATTAAGAGCGAATTTGAAAAAGGGAACATTGACGGTTGAAGCATATGAAGCCAGGATTAAGGAGGAAATCGTTGAATCGTTGCGCTGGCAGGAAAAGCTGGGAATCGATGTCCTGGTGCATGGCGAATTTGAGCGGAATGATATGGTGGAATATTTTGGTGAAAGCTTGTCGGGCTTTGTCTTTATGCAGAATGGCTGGGTGCAGAGTTATGGCAGCCGCTGTGTAAAACCGCCAGTCATATTCGGAGATGTGGAACGTCCGGAAGCAATGACTGTAAAATGGTCGGCATTTGCGCAGGCAAACTCTGAAAAGCCGGTGAAAGGCATGTTAACAGGCCCGGTAACCATTTTGCAATGGTCATTCGTGCGCGACGATCAGCCGAGAAAAGAAACGGCATTCCAGATCGGGCTTGCTATCCGCGACGAAGTGGTTGATCTTGAAAAAGCAGGCATTAAGGTCATTCAAATTGACGAACCGGCCATTCGGGAAGGCTTGCCGTTGCGTAAATATGCATGGAATGATTATCTGAAATGGGCCGTAGACGCCTTCCGGTTAAGCGCAGCCGGCGTTGCAGACCAGACCCAGATCCACACGCACATGTGCTATTCCGAGTTCAACGACATTATTGGGTCCATTGCCGCCATGGACGCGGACGTGATCACAATTGAAACGTCGCGCTCACAAATGGAGCTGCTGGATGCTTTTGCCAATTTCAATTATCCCAATGAAATTGGCCCGGGTGTTTACGACATTCACTCGCCGAGCGTGCCTACGGTAGATGAAATGATCGTTTTACTGGAAAAAGCATTGAAAGTGATTCCGGCCAGAAACCTTTGGATTAATCCGGATTGCGGCCTCAAAACCCGTAGGTGGCCGGAAACTGACGCTGCATTGCAAAACATGATCGCCGCTGCTAATATCCTTCGGGAATCTGTTTCGGCAGTGCACTAGATCAGGTTGATGAGAGTCAGGGACAAACAATTCCTGACTCTTTTTTTACATTTGCCAAAATAAAAACATCACGATTTTGACATTAGAAGAAAAGATACTTACCTCGGAAGCACGCGTTTTCAAAACCGTATTTCCCAATAATACCAATCATTACGACACTCTTTTTGGCGGAACGGCATTATCCATGATGGACGAAGTTGCGTTCATTGCAGCGACACGTTTTTCAAGATTACGCTGTGTCACAGTGTCCTCCGACCGCATTGATTTTACTCATCCCATACCAGCCGGAACCATTATTGAACTTGTGGGTCGTGTAGAAACAGTTGGTAACACGAGTATGAAAGTGCGGGTGGATATTTTTGTTGAGAAAATGTACGAAGAGGGTCGTGAGAAAGCCGTAACCGGAATTTTTACCTTCGTAGCGCTCGACGAGCATCATAAACCAACAAAAATTATTGTTTAAAAATCCAAATCCAGTTGCTGCTCGTATATGGCAAAACCGATACAGCTAAAAGGAGATTATTCTTTTTAACAAACATTTACGTATCGGCTTATTGTCGTAATGAGCTGGCGTCCGTTCCTCTTTTCGTTAATTTTCTTTGTTATTCTCTTCGTTGTCACTGAAATAGGTCTCAGGATAGCGTTAATGTGTTATGGCTATCCGCTGTTAAAACCAGGTGATTATCTGTATTCCGGTTTCTATCCCACGATCAAGGAAATGATCGGCAAAGAAATTCGGAATGATGATGATATTCAGGATGTTCTTATTCTAGGCGGATCGGTGATCAGCACGCCATGGTCCAACATGGAAGTCCGGCTGGACACAATCTTGAGTAAGAAATATGGCAAAGCAAAAAAGTTTGCTTTTTACAACACAGCCGCCGCCGGTCATACATCCCTGGATAATCTGATCAAATACAAATTGCTTGAAGACAAGCGGTTTGATCTGGTCATTTATTATGAGGCAATTAATGAAAACCGTGCTAATTGCATTCCAGGCGTAGATTTCCGATCGGATTATGCGCATATTAAATGGTATTGCGACATATATCTTCTGCAAGCGCATCCGGAAATCAACATTACCGTAGTCCCTTACGTTTTTGATCTCGCAATGAGGGCAATAAGGGACAAAATGACCAGAAAAATATATGCAAGCCGGGAGCAGGTGGATCCGGGGTTTGCGAAATTTGGTGCCAGCATTAAAACGGGTCCTTCTTACCAAAAAAACCTTCGTGGCCTCATTGATCTTTCCAGGAAGCGCGGGGACGAATTACTCTTGATCAGTTATGCTTCCTATTTTCCCAAAGGCGTGAAGCTGACGGGCGAACAGAAGGATATGGATCATTTTGCAGGCTGCCATTATGCGTCTCCCGTAACGATTTGGGGCGAGGCAGATTATGTGAAAAAAGGCATAGAAGTACATAACCGGATTTTGACGGATCTGGCAAAAAAGAGCAAGGCTCATTTCTTAGATATGGCCGGGAATATGCCTCAGGATGGGAGCCTTTTTTGCGATGTTTGCCATGTTAGTGAAAGAGGCGCGCAAAAATTTTCGAATAGCCTGGCAACGTATATTATTGATTCTAAGCTCGTAGAATAACCTTTCAGTAAATACTAGAATACATTTATGTTAATGATGTTTCATTATACGAAGATATTTCATAATTATACTGCTTGTATAGTCATAGTATCTCCGCATGTCCTCCCGAAAAGTATATCTTTCGCTAACGTTAGCAGTGTTGTTTTTTGTGTTTTCAGAATTGGTTTTCAGATGTGCACTTTGCCTTTTTGGCTATCCTTTTCTCCTTCCTGCGCGCTATCTGGAAAAGAAATATTACCCGTTTATCGAACCTATGGAACAGGCTGTGGTCGAGCGGGGAGGTGATACGCGCAACATTCTCATTATGGGAGGGTCGGTGGTGAACACACATTGGTCCAGGTTGGAATTGCGGCTTGATACATTGTTTCAAAAAGCTTATCCGAATGTCAGGAAATTCAACTTTTTTAATGTTGCCATGCCTGGTCATAATTCGCGGGATAACATGGTCAAATACAATTTGTTAAAAAAACAGCACTATGATTTGGTGATCTATTACGAAGCGATCAATGAGAACCGCGCCAATAACATTTCGTCAGATTTGTTTTATGCGGATTACAGCCATATCAAATGGTATGATGAGATAAATCTATTGCTCAAACACCCGGAAATGAATGTTACTGTTATGCCTTATGCGGTGCACTATTTGTTCAAAAGCGTAAAGGATAAACTGGCACGCCGGAATTATATCAGCAACGAGCAGGTAGACCCGAATTACGCCGTATTTGGTAAGGACATTAAAACTGCCGTGCCTTATTATGATAACATAAATGCCATCGCAAGCCTGGCCAATGAGAAACACGACCCGTTGTTATTGGTGAAGTACGCCTCGTTTTTTCCGAAAGATGTTACACTTACCGGCGAACCGGTTGATAAAAAGTATTTTACACCATGTTATATAGTATCACCGGTAACCACCTGGGGGAAACCCGAGAATGTCGTGAAGGGGATTAGCGTGCACAATGCAATGCTCGAAAGGGTCCATAATGCTCAGAAAACCTATTTTTTTGATATGCCAGCAGCCATGCCAAAGGATTCGGCCATGTTCTGTGACGTATGCCATCTCAGTGAACCGGGTGCTCAGCGTTTTGCCAAAGCACTTTCAAACTTCGTTGTATCCAGTAAGCTTATCCGATAAAATCATAAGACCGCTGGATTGTTCTCTTTTTTGTAAATATGTATAATACCTAACTTGTGTCAACTTTTGCTAGCTTTGTCGTCAATTTAAGGGTATAGTGCAATTGGTTTTCTGTAAGATATTGATAATCAAAAATATAAAAGGTTTTGTTCAGGAAAACACACTATTGCCATCTGGTTTAAATGTCTCCGGAAGCGTTCGTAGTGGTAAATTATTAATTAGGTAAATGAAAATTCTAGGTATTTCAGCTTTTTATCATGACTCGGCAGCGGCCCTTATTGATAATGGAGAAATTGTTGCAGCGGCGCAGGAAGAGCGCTTTACCCGAAAAAAACACGATCCGGGTTTCCCTTCCGAAGCCGTAAGATTTTGCCTGGAATATGGCGGATTAACCCTAAATGAACTGGACGCGATCGTTTTCTACGACAAACCACTTCTGAAATTCGAAAGACTTCTCGAAACTTATTATGCCTTCGCACCGAAAGGAGTGAGGTCATTCTTAACTGCAATGCCGGTCTGGATCAAAGAAAAGATGTTTTTAAAGCGTCTGATCAACGAAGAGCTGGTGAAATTGGGTTATGATAAAAAGAAAAAAGTAAAGCTTCTATTCCCTGAACATCACCTGTCGCACGCGGCAAGTGCCTATTATCCTTCACCATTTGAAAAATCGGCCATTCTTACCATTGATGGCGTTGGTGAATGGGCGACCGCTTCCATTTGTTTGGGAGAAGGAAAGGATATCAGCATTTTAAAAGAACTGAGATTCCCGCATTCATTAGGGCTTTTATACTCTGCATTCACTTATTTTCTTGGATTCCGGGTTAATTCAGGAGAGTATAAATTAATGGGATTGGCCCCTTACGGCAACCCGACTTCTCCTGATATTAAAAAATACGAGGAAATTATTCTCAAAGATCTCATTGAATTGAAAGAAGACGGTTCCGTTTGGCTGAATCAGGACTACTTTGATTACGCTACCGGTCTGAAAATGGTTAATGAAGATAAATGGGAAGCGCTTTTCGGTTTTAAAACCAGAAGACCGGAAGACGCTCTTGAACCTGTACATTGCAACCTCGGGCTCGCCATTCAAAACATCACAGAAGAAGCAGTGATCCGAATGGCAAAAGAGGCAAAACGCCTTACTGGCGCAGATTACTTATGTATGGCTGGCGGTGTTGCATTGAACTGCGTTTCGAATGGTAAGTTGCAGAAAGCCAATATTTTTAAGGATATTTTTATACAGCCAGCTGCTGGCGATGCCGGCGGTGCATTAGGTGCTGCACAAGCTGCATATCATATTTTCTTCGGTCAGGAAAGAAAGATCACCTGGAAGGCAGATGCCATGAGAGGTTCTTATCTTGGGCCAACATTCTCCGATCTCGATGTGGCATTAACCGCCAAAAAATACAAAGCGGTTTACACGCACTACGAGAATTTCAAAGACCTTTCCGTTGACGCAGCCAAATTGCTTTCCGAAGGGAATGTCGTGGGCTGGATTCAGGGGAGGATGGAATTCGGGCCGCGCGCATTGGGCGGAAGAAGCATTTTGGGAGATCCCCGAAATGCCGAAATGCAGAAAAAACTGAACCTGAAAATCAAATACCGCGAGTCGTTCAGGCCATTTGCACCATCTGTTTTGGCCGAGGATTGCGCTGAGTACTTTGATTACGATGGCATTTCCCCTTATATGCTGCTCGTACACCCGGTTGCAGAAGCAAGGCGCAAACCTGTTCCTGCCAATTACGGAGCAATGGACCTGCGTGAAAAGCTTTATTTCGAGCGTTCAGATCTTCCTTCGATTACGCACATTGACTATTCGGCGCGTATCCAGACGGTTCACAAGGAAACCAACCCGCGTTATTACGAGCTCATCGATTCTTTCAAGGCGCTTACAGGCTATGCGGTTATCGTGAACACCAGTTTCAACGTTCGCGGAGAACCGATCGTTTGCACGCCAAATGATGCTTACCGCTGTTTCATGCGTACAGAAATGGATTATCTCGTGGTTGGTAACTTCATTTTTGACAAAAGACAACAGCCGGAATGGCTTGAAAAGGACAACTGGAAAGAAGAATTCGTTCTGGATTAATAGCCCTGAATATCAGTAACATACACAAATGACTTCTAAAATAGTTACAAGCGTAATTCGCATTTTATTTCTTGGCTTATTATTCATATTCCTGTTTTATCCCGATAAGTTCGAGATCAAATTTGATTATCCAGGATTTCCGCAAGCAGACAGCTGGTATGTCCGGCTTGCGAAGTTTGCCTTCTGGTTTCTTTTTGTCATTGAAATACTCAGGATCTTCTATTACGGCGTTGTCAAAAGCAAAGCGAAAGGGATTTTGGCTAACATTGTCACAATCACTGTTCCGCTGATCGTAACGCTTATTTTCCTTGAAATTATTTTCATGTACATCCCTCAAAGCCACGAGGGCGTGCTTTCCAAAGCTTCGCAGATTTGGTGGGAAAAATATTGGAAACCAATCAATTCACTGGGTTACCACGATAAGGAAATCAAAGAAGAGCAAGGTAAAAAGCAGATCCTGGTTATTGGCGATTCATTCGCAGCGGGTCATGGTTTGAAAGATGTGAATGAACGGTTTTCGAATCAATTGGAAGCTTCACTGGGAGCCGACAAACATTCTGTTTACAATTTGGGAATGTCTGGTGCCGATACGCGTGACGAAGCGAAAAGACTTGAAGAATTTCCGGTGAAACCGGATGTCATTGTTCTCGAATATTTCCCCAATGACATCGAAAAGGTAGGTCGCGAAAAAGGACTTTCTCTGTCAGGAGCAGAACCTTATGCTGACTTGAAAGGCCCGATGGCAACATTGGTAAAGCGTTTTTATCTGCCCAACTTCATTTACTGGCAATTGCCGCACACAGGTTTCAGCACATTTGAGAAGTTCGTTCAAACCGCTTACACCGACACAACAGTGCTCAATGCGCATCTGAGAGATCTTTCAAAAATGATCGATTACCGCGATAGCACTGGCGCTAAAATGTATGCAGTTTTCATTCCCTTTCTATTCCAGGTGGATAAAAGTGCAGGTTATACCAAGCCTGTTGAAGATTATTTGCGATCAAAAGGCGTAACCGTTGTGGGCATAAATGATGGTGTTTTGAAAATTCCGGAAAAGGAACGCGTTGTTGGCAAAAACGATGGGCACGGCAGCGCTACATTAAACAAGCTCATTGCCGACAGGCTTACAGAAGCCATGAAGAAGCCTTAACAATAATATAATTGGAATATAGTTTAAAAAAATATTGAAATATTTATCTTTGAAATAAAAAACAACAAAAGAAATGGATTTTTTGACAGACTTGTTTGCCTTTATGAAGGAGCGTAAGAAATGGTGGTTGGCTCCTGTGATTGTCGTTTTACTACTTATCGGTGTTCTGATTGTTATCGGTGGAGGTTCAGCGGTTGCTCCGTTTATTTACACCCTATTCTAGTTTACCCGATCGATTAGACTTTTTCAGATATGCAGTGGTTTCAAAAGCCACTGCATTTAATTATCCCCAATATTCAAAATGAGTGAATCAGATAAGGCCAAAGCACAATTGGTCATCGTTACCGGTTTAGTGGTTCTGTATTTTATTTTCAAATCACAATATCCTTATTTCCTTATCGCAGCGGCTGTTATTGGCGTGTTGAGCATTGCAATTCCAGCAGCAGGAGACCTGATCGTGAAAGGCTGGTACAAGATTGCGGAAATTTTGGGTGCAATAAACGGGAGGATCCTGTTGTCGCTTGTATTCTTTGTGATTCTTTTTCCGGTTGCTGCTATCGCCAAATTGGGCAAGAAAAACCCGTTAGCATTGAAGCGCGAAGCCAAAGACTCCGTTTTCGTTGAGAGAAACCACAAATATTCCGCGAAGGACCTTGAACAGGTTTGGTAACCTTTAAAATATTACGCTGACAAAGGCCCGGGCTTAACCTCGGGCTTTTTTTTGCGGCATGCCCGATCATAAAGCAGTTGCAGCATTCCGTCTTTCAAGCCCACATCAGGCACGTGGATCACGCTGGCACCTGCCCATTTCATTGCAGAGGTGTAAATGTCGCCTGCTGGTACAATTACGTCTGCCCTGTCTGGGTTAAGTTGCAGTTTATTGATCCGCTCTTCCAGCGTAAAAGAAGCAATGTAGTCGCGCATTCTTTCGATCTCGTCCAGACTAGTGGAGCTTTCGGATAATTTGGAAGATAAGTCAAAGAGCTTGTTAATGTTACCACCCGTTCCAACGGCTTCGATAGGCAAGGAATAATCCACATACTGATTGATCCATTCCTTAATTTTCAGCCATGAATTTTTAGATTCTTTTCCTTCCAAAAGCCTTACTGAACCCAGTTTGAACGATTTGGCGGCGATTTTTTGCCTGTCCTTATACACATTCAGCTCCGTGCTGCCGCCACCTACATCAATGTGAATATACTGGCCTTCGCTTAGCGATTTCACAACAACATTATTAACCAGTTCCGCTTCTTTCTGGCCGTCAATGATCTGAATGTGGATGCCGGTGCGCTGTTGAATGTGCTCGCGCACCTCATAACCATTGTCAGCTTCACGCATGGCGGAGGTTGAACAAGCCATATAATCGTCCACCTCGTGCAGTTCCATCAGCAGCTGGTAGGCGAGCATCAGCTTCATCATCCGGTCCTCGCTGTTGGGACTTATCCGGCCTTCTGTGAAAACGTCATGACCAAGCCTTAGCGGAAAACGAACATATTCAACCTTCTTAAAACGGGAAATTCCCTCGTCATGCAGTACCGACGATATTTGCATGCGGGCACCATTGGATCCAATATCTATTGCAGCGAATTTCAAAAGCTATGTGAAGTAGGGGAGTAAATAAAAACCAAAAATAGGACTTTCAGGAACAACATTCTACTTATTATTCCTGAAAGTTGGGACTGGCTATTTACATTTTTCCTCCTATCTGATACATCAGCTTAACTTTAACGCCAGGACCGGCAGACTGGCTCATCGGTGTGAGCTGGTTGAAGTAAGTGTATAAATATCCCTCGGCCTGCACCACGATCGGATACCAGGTTTTTTCAAGGCCCATTGTAAAATTGACCGAATTGATCATTGGGACATCGGATTTTGCTTCGAAACGCTGGCTGAAATATTCGAAATTAGGCGCTTTGCAGTCGAACGAGATTTTTTCCTTCGCCGATACGGTAATATTGGTGCCTGCACCCGCATAATAGGCCCAGTTATCTTTTATATTGTTCCTGAACGCAACTGTTAGGGGAATTTGAACGACCGTAGGATCGACCTTAATGTTATAAACCTGGAATGCCAGCGGAATCTCACCGGGATGTGTTCCCTTGAAGTCACGCCGGTTTTTCTCTCTGAACAATTTTTCATTGAAAAACTCCATCGGCTTCACTTTCAGCCAGCTTATGCCTGCCGAAATTGAGAACTTCTTGGCGATTAAAACTTCTCCCGTTATGCTTTTGGTTTTACCAACGCCATCCGTAGCAATGCCCACACCGAAACGGTAAGGCACTTTCAGGTTCCGTTTCGGAATGACAGTTTCAGTCTGGGCAACCTGCTCGGTTTTCTTTTCAGAGACTGGTAAAATAGGTTTCTGCATGGTCGAAGCCAGCATTGCTTGCTGATAATGACGTTTTGAAATACGGCTTGCGAGATTGTATTTCATCTTATTCACGCCAAAATTGCTGTTTTTCACATCAACCGGCCGCTGTAAATTCAACTCAATGTCAGCCGGCATCGCAAAACGTTCTGCACCAGCATTGTTTTGACTGTAATTGCTACTGTTGATGACAATGCCTGAACCACCTCTACCATTAGCCTGGAATGAGTTTGCAGATGGTACAACGGTGTTCAAAACCGGTTGGTCAGCGTTTTCTGCAAGCTGATCATTCGTGGAGAAAGCTTTCGTTGGTGTCGGAGCAACAGTCGTTTTTGGCGGAGCAGATCTGGTAATTTTTTCACTAACAATGATTTTCCGTCTTGCTATGGACTCATTCGGTGCAATGCCAGGAGGAGTAACGTCTTCGGAAAGTGCCATCAGCTCACCAGAACCGTCACTTTTTTGAATCAAATATACTGTGTCCGGTTTTTGAGCCAGCGTCGGCGTATTCTTAATTGCCTCTATTTGATGCTGCAATTTCTTTACATCAGCTGTAAGATGGTTGTTTTGCGTCCGCTGGTTCACATACATAAATGCCATCACCGTCGAAACCGAAGCTGCGGCGGCGTACCCGATCCATGAACTGTGTTGTTGCCAGAAACTCGGAGGGCTTTGGGCGTGCATATAATTTTGCATTTTAGCCCAGTCCTTCTCCTGAAAGTCAGGTTCAATACTTTCTAATTTCCGGCGTATAGTATCCTCAAATTTATTAGTTTTCATTTCCTCTGAATGACTTTACAGCCCAATCACTTGGGAAGAGATTTGGGTAATATTGTTTGATTAAATGCTGCAAACGTGCCCTTGCACGAACATAGTGTGAGCGAACGGTTGCCTCGTTTATTTGCAGCAAATCTGCTATTTCGCGATGGTTATAACCATCGACAACGTATAGTAAAAACACGTTTTTGTAAACGGGCTTGATCTTCTGGATCAGTTCCAGGATCTCATCTGCGGTGATCTGCCCGATTATATCTTCGTCAAATTTGGGATAAGGAGCGTCTTCAAGGGAAATCATATCTTCGCTGTGCTTCTTATGCTTGCGATAATAACTGATCGCCGTGTTCACCATGATCGTTCTCAGCCAGGCTTTGAACGGATGATTGGAGTCGTACTTTCCCAAATTATTAAAAACCTTCAAAAACCCCTCATTCAACACCTCTTCCGCTTCTTCGGTTGTGGATGTGTAGCGCAGACAAATACTTTTCGAATAGCCGAAAAACTGTTTATAAAGATGTCTCTGCGCCTGGTTATTGCCAGCAATGCACGCAGCAACGACTGTATCAAAGTCGTTCTCGTTAAAAGATATTTTTCTTCCGAAGAGCAAAGTTAGAGGATCAGATTGTCAGGGATTGAATTCTTAATTAGGATTACGGTTACCACCGTTATTCTGTTGCAAAAATGTACGATTATATTTTCAAGTCGCTCAAAACCAGTCTTAAAAAACGTTAAAGGCTTTTTATATGGCAGAAATTTGATTGATTTTGCAACAGCTGCTTTGTGATGGACGTAAATAGTTATAGGAATGCCCTTGCATTCAAAGACATTAAAAATTTTTGTTAGGGGTGAGTTGGAATACGGCCTGGAATTTCCGGTGCCGTATTTATTTTTTCTGGACGTGCATTTCCAGTGCAGAAGAATTTTTGATTTCCCCCATTACAAACAAGCTATGCGTGCTGCCGATGTTTTCAAGAGAGCCCAGTTTTTGCATTAAAAACTGCTGATATTGAGACATATCGTCCACCACAACTTTCAGTAAAAAATCATAGTCACCGGAAATGTTGAAGCATTCCATCACTTCCGGCATCGCTACAACGGCTTTCACAAATTTTTCTCCCATAGATTTAGAATGTTCTTTCAAGGCAATGTTGCAGAAAGCCATTAGTTTCTTGCCGACTTTCTCACGGTCAACGAGCGCCACGTATTTCTTAATGATCCCCTCTTTTTCCAGCCTTCTTACTCTTTCATACACAGGCGTGTAGGACAGATTTAACTTTTCTGATAATTCCCTTGTTTTCAAGGTAGCATCCTGTTGCAGATAATGCAGGATTTTAGCATCCGTTTCGTCGGGATTATACATAGATAGAATATCTTTATTCACTTTTTGATTGCTTCAAAAGTAGATAAATAATTTAGGCAATTGAGTTATGGCAGACTATTAGTCTAAATTTTTTGAATTTATTGAACAAAACATCTATTAAGCTAAATTTGCTTTCCAATTAGCACTGGAATCCCAAGTACAAATTTTTTTGTCAATACAAATACAACACAATGGTAGCAACGCAAAAGGCAGATATTCGTGAAATTCTGAAAAATCGTATTCTGGTACTTGACGGCGCTATGGGCACGATGATCCAGCGATACAAATTGGAGGATCATGATTACAGAGGCGAGCGTTTTGCGGATTGGCCACGCGATGTAAAGGGAAATAATGACCTGCTTTCGCTGACCCGCCCGGACATTATCAAAGCCATTCACGCGGCATATTTTGAAGCAGGAGCCGACATTGCTGAAACCAATACATTCTCGGGCACCACCATAGCCATGGCCGATTACGGTATGGAAGAACTGGTTTACGAGCTGAACTTCGAGTCCGCACGCCTTGCGAGGGAAGTTGCAGATGAATTCACAGAAAGAGATCCGGACAAGCCCCGTTTTGTAGCAGGTTCAATCGGGCCCACTAACCGGACAGCATCACTGTCACCGGACGTTAACAATCCGGGTTACCGTGCCATCAGCTTTGATCAGCTGGTTGAGGCTTATTATGAGCAGATTAAGGGCTTGACCGATGGAGGTTGCGATGTGCTGCTTGTTGAAACCATATTCGATACATTGAATGCAAAAGCAGCGCTTTTTGCAATAGATAAGTTTTTTGTTGATGCCAAAAATGGTAAGGTGGAACGTCTGGATTCGTGGAGAAATAAGCCCGGCGAATCATTGCCAATCATGATCTCCGGAACGATCACAGATGCTTCCGGAAGGACATTATCAGGCCAGACGACGGAAGCATTTTTGACCTCTGTTTCACATTTACCATTACTTTCAGTCGGTCTGAACTGTGCATTGGGAGCAGACTTAATGCGGCCGTATGTGCAGATTCTGGCAAAGGAGGCCCCGTTTTTCACATCAGCACACCCGAATGCCGGGTTACCAAACGAAATGGGCGAATATGACGAGTCACCCGAGCAAATGGGCGAAGTTATTGACGGATTTTTGAGGGATAATCTCGTTAATATCATCGGCGGTTGCTGCGGAACGACGCCCGATCATATTCGCGTCATTGCGGACCTGGCCGTAAAATATAGCCCTAGGGAACTTCCTTCGACCGAAACGGTCATGAAATTGTCAGGATTGGAGCCAGTTAAGATCAATCAGCTGAGCAATTTTGTGAACATTGGGGAGCGTTGCAATGTGACTGGCTCCAAGAAATTTGCCCGACTCGTTCGCGAAGGAAAATACGACGAGGCGCTTGCCATTGCCCGCGAACAGGTTGAAAGTGGCGCGCAGGTGATCGACATTAACCTGGACGAGGGAATGATCGATGGCGTCGAAGCAATGAAAACGTTTGTAAACCTGATTGTTTCCGAACCTGATATTTCAAAAGTGCCTTTAATGATCGACTCTTCCAAATGGGAGGTGATCGAATCGGGGCTGAAATGTGTACAAGGCAAGTCGATTGTGAACTCGATTTCTTTGAAAGAGGGCGAAGAAAAGTTCAAGGAGTCGGCCAGAACGGTGTTGCGCTATGGAGCGGCTGCGGTTGTGATGGCATTTGACGAGCAAGGCCAGGCGGATAACCTGGAACGACGCATTGAAATTTGTTCCAGAGCTTACCGCATCCTGACAGAGGAAGTGGGTTTCCCTGCCGAGGACATTATTTTCGACCCGAACATTCTGACGGTTGCTACCGGAATGGAGGAGCACAACAACTACGCAGTTGACTTCATTAACGCGGTTCGCTGGATCAAGGAAAACCTGCCGCACGCAAAAGTTTCAGGTGGTGTTTCCAATGTTTCTTTCAGTTTCAGAGGAAATGAACCCGTTCGTGAGGCCATTCACACCGCATTTTTGTACCACGCAATTCGTGCGGGAATGGATATGGGGATTGTGAATGCTGCACAAATTGGTATTTATGATGAAATCCCAAAAGATGTCCTGGAACTGGTTGAAGATGTGTTGCTTAACCGCCGTGCGGACTCAACAGAGCGCCTTGTAACCTATGCTGAAACTGTAAAAGATAAAGGGAAAACGCAAAGCGGGCCTGATCTTTCATGGCGGCAGTTGCCTGTAAAAGAACGCATATCGCACTCTTTGGTAAAAGGAATTTCAGATTATATTGATGAAGATACAGAGGAATGCCGGCATTTGTTTGCGAGGCCATTGGAGGTGATTGAGGGCCCTCTAATGGACGGAATGAGCATTGTCGGTGACCTTTTTGGAGAGGGTAAAATGTTCCTTCCCCAGGTTGTTAAATCTGCAAGGGTGATGAAAAAAGCCGTTGCCTACTTGCAGCCTTACATTGAAGCGGAGAAAAGTGAGGGCAATAATTCAGCCGGGAAAATTTTGCTGGCGACGGTAAAAGGCGACGTCCACGACATTGGTAAAAACATCGTTGGCGTGGTGCTGGGCTGCAACAATTACGAAATAATCGATCTCGGCGTAATGGTGCCGACTGACAAAATCCTGGCGGCTGCCATCGAGCACAATGTGGACATTATCGGTCTCTCGGGATTGATAACGCCCTCGCTGGATGAAATGGTGGGCGTTGCCAAAGAGATGGAGCGCAGAAATTTCAAAATGCCGCTTCTGATCGGTGGTGCAACCACTTCGCGTATCCATACGGCAGTAAAAATCGACCCAAATTATTCCGGAGCAGTCATTCACGTTTTGGACGCTTCAAGATCAGTTCCGGTTGCAGGTAAGCTCATTCAAAATGAGCAGAGCCAGGCAGATGTGCTGACGGATATCAAGGCAGAATATGCAAAGCTGCGCGAAGACCATGCCAAACGGGGCGGTGAAAAAGCGCATGTTGCGATAGGAAAAGCACGTGAAAACAAAGCAAAAATTGATTGGACTAATTTCCAGGCAACCAAGCCGCAGTTTCTGGGAACACGCGTTTACGACGATTATGATCTGGCCGACATCGCCAAGTACATCGACTGGACGCCATTTTTCCAGACCTGGCAATTGCATGGGAAGTTTCCAAAAATATTTGAAGATAAAGTCGTTGGTTCTGAGGCGGTTAAGTTATATGAAGATGCGGCCGTTCTCCTAGGAGAAATTATTCGGGATAAGACCTTGAAAGCCAAAGCTGTAATTGGTTTCTGGCCTGCAAATGCTATTCAGGACGACATTGTTTTGCATCATTTCGAGGAGGAAACGCGCGAGGTGCCTTGCGAAAGGCACGGTTCGCACCAGCACATTGAGTACAAGATCAGCCAGCACGCAACAGAAAATCTGAATGCCGGCGAACTGGTTGCCGATACAGCTGCTGTGTTGCATCATTTGCGTCAGCAGAGCCAGAAAGCGTCAAATTTGCCTAATTATTGCTTGTCTGATTTCGTCGCCCCGCTGGAAACAGGCCAAATGGATTATGTTGGCGGTTTTGCGGTCACGGCCGGAATTGGCATCGAAGCGCTTCTGGACAAATATGAAAAAGACCATGATGATTACAACAGCATCATGGTGAAAGCCCTGGCGGATCGCCTGGTCGAGGCATTGGCCGAACTAATGCACGAGCGTGTTCGTAAAGAAATTTGGGGATATGCCAAAAATGAGACATTCAGCAACGAGGACCTCATTAAGGAAAGCTATGTAGGCATTCGTCCGGCACCGGGATATCCGGCTTGCCCTGACCATACCGAGAAGCGCATGTTGTTTGACTTGCTGGACGCTGAACAGCTGGGAATCACATTAACGGAGAGTTACGCAATGTACCCTGCCAGCAGTGTAAGCGGCTGGTATTTTTCTCATCCGGATAGCCGTTATTTCCCTGTGGGTAAGATATTTAAGGATCAGGTGGAAGATTACGCACGACGTAAAGATATGCCTTTGGAAGAAATCGAAAGGTGGTTGTCACCTGTTTTAGGTTATTAGAATATTAATACTTAAGGTTCATTGGGAGAGCGGGGCAACCTGTTCTCCCATTTTTTATGACTATTTGTATACTTTTCTTTGCCAAAAGTCGTAATAAGGTGGTGTAATGTGCTGTAAACAGGTAGTACTACGCTATTTTATTAATTTTTTACATTGAATATTTGTATTACGATTCTAAGTAAGAATTAAAAGTTTATTAGCCATGAAAAGAAATATTTCAGTTTTTATCCTACTCATACTCCTCGCATCGTCATTTAAATACAGGTCAAAAACCCGGGAGGCTGTTTTACCATCTAATATTGGTACCGAAAAATTGGTTTCCAACGTTGATTTGGAGTCGTCCACATTTGATGAAACGGTGTTAAAGATGCAGCAGGGAAACAGAGAGTTTGCGCAGGGCAATGCTTCAACATACAAATCGCTTTGGTCTCGCAAGGAGGAAGTTACCAATGTTTGCGGTCTTAATAGTAAGGAATCCAAAGGATGGCAGGATGTAGAAAGAAGTATAGATGCCTTTGGAAAAAAAATTGCCAATAGGAAGACTTATAAGCTGGAAAAGATCGCAAGCCATGCAGGTCCGGAACAGGGATATGTGCTTCAAAAAGAACATTATGTGCTTGCAGACGGCCAAAATCTTGATCTTCATGTAACCATCGTTTTCCGTCGCGAGGACAATCAATGGAAAATTGTCCACCGCCAATCTGATGAGCTGGCTATGACAGTAGGGTCTGCTATTGCAGTTAAATAATTCCTGTCGCTTCTCTATATTTTCTTCAATACATAGCTTCCAATTAATTTGTTGTTATTTTGCACCTTTTGGCAAAGGGCGACTTAACAATTTATGGAAAGATTTACAGGACTACTGGGTATTATATTGATCCTGGGCATTGCGTTCGCGATGTCGAATAACAGAAAAGCTATCAATTACCGGACAGTAGGCGTGGGGCTGGCACTTCAATTTGGTTTGGCTGTCTTTATTCTTCGTACGGAAACCGGTCAGGCCATTTTTCAGTGGTTGGGCGGTAAAGTCCAAAAATTACTTTCTTTTTCCGATCGGGGTGCAGATTTCGTATTCGGAACCTTAGTTCGGCCTGACCTAATGCAACGCGCATTCGGTCCCGGCAACGACTTTGTATTTTTCTTCAAGGTAATTCCTACGATCATTTTCGTCGCCGTTCTGGTGAATATGCTCTACCATTTGGGCATTATGCAGCGGGTTGTTTCTATTATTGCCCGCGGCGTTTATTGGCTTATGGGTGTGAGCGGTGCAGAAGCGCTTTCCAATGTTGCCAGTACATTCGTAGGTCAGGTGGAGGCTCAGATCATGATTAAGCCTTATCTTAAAAACATGACCAACTCAGAGTTAATGGCTTCAATGACAGGCAGTTTTGCTTGTATTGCAGGTGGGGTTATGGCCGTTTATATTTCGCTGGGCGTTCCCGCTCCTTACCTCATTGCTGCAAGTTTAATGGCAGCGCCGGGTGCATTGGTTATATCAAAAATTGTTTTTCCGGAAACGGAGCATTCCAGTACGAAGGGTGTTGTCAAACTGGAAATTCAGAAAACACACGCGAATTTATTGGACGCAATCGCAGCAGGGGCCGGCGAAGGTTTAAAAGTTGGTTTTAATGTAATTGCCATGCTGATCGGCTTTATAGCATTGGTTGCGCTGCTGGATTACTTACTCGGACTGATCGGTGGTTTGTTCGCTTTTCCGCAACTGAGTTTTAATTTTCTTCTGGGCAAAGTGTTCTCGGTGTTTGCCTGGGCCATGGGTGTTCCGGGTAAGGATATTGAAGCGGCGGGCTCCTTGATGGGAACAAAAATGGTTATCAACGAATTTGTCGCATATCTGGATCTGGTAAAAATGAAGGATACGCTTGACCATAAGACCATTGTTATCACCAGTTTTGCGCTTTGCGGATTCGCCAATTTCAGCTCCATCGCCATCCAGGTTGGTGGCATTGGCGAGCTAGCTCCATCCCGGCGCGCTGACCTCGCGCGGCTGGGGTTCAAAGCGCTCATTTGCGGGACGTTGGCTTCCTACATGTCTGCGACGCTGGCGGGATTACTACTCTAATGCTTCAAAATGCCTTGCTTTGGCATGGATATTTGTGTCTAACAGCTTATGTCGCCACACTTAGGCATTGTTAGATAACGCGAATATGAAAAACGTAAAGCTGTATTTCTCTATAATCAAGGAAAGTTTTAATGAGTTTATGAATGATAACGGGCTGAAACTGAGCGCGGCTTTATCATACTACACGATATTTTCACTGGCTCCTATGTTGCTGGTTATCATCTCGATTTTCAGCATTTTCTTTGGAAAGGAGGCCATTCAGGGTGAGTTGTTTGGGCAAATCAGAGGCCTTGTTGGCGCGAACGCAGCGCTTCAGTTGCAGGAAATTCTTAAAAATGCGGAGCTATCAAATAAATCGGGCATTGCCGCCGCGATCGGGATTGGAACATTGCTTATTGGGGCAACGGGTGTTTTTGCGGAAATGCAGGATTCGATCAACTATATATGGTCTATCAAATCAAAACCCAAAAAAGGCTGGCTTCAATATCTCAAAAATCGCCTTACTTCCTTCTCGCTTATTCTTACGTTAGGATTTTTGCTGGTGGTTTCCTTAGGCGCGAGCGCGCTTGTGGATGTGCTTAGTAATCAACTGGAAAGATATTTTTCCGAGGCCTCAGTTGTGATTTTTTATATCATAAACCTCGCACTCGTTTTAACTATTATTACGGCATTATTTACAGTCATATTCAAAGTGTTGCCCGATGGTGACCTGCGATGGAAAGAGTGTATGGTCGGAGCTGCTTTTACAGCCATTTTGTTCCTGATAGGCAAGTTTGTGATTAGCTTTTACTTAGGCCAATCGGATCTTGGGGCCGCATATGGCACCTCAGCTTCCATCGTCATCCTGCTAACCTGGATCTATTATTCTTCCATTATCCTCTACTTCGGGGCGGAATTTACCAAAGTTTACGCCAGGCAGGACGGCATTGGCATTGCGCCAAATAAACACGCCGTGCTGATCGTGCGAAGAGAAATCGATGAAAAAACGGGTAAGCTGATTGTGGATTAATTTTTAGCGGATCACCAGCTCAAATGGCATCCTAGTTTGCATGCCGCCCATGTTGGTAAGCTTCTTGTACATTTTAACATACGGAGCAAGATCGCCAAGCGCTTTGGTGGTTGCTTTTTCTTCGTTGTCACCCATCATTTTGGTTATGAGCTCGTCAAAAGGCTTTTTCTTTTCAGGATAGTAACGAACCCTGTAATCACCTTCATCGAGTTTGGCAGCTTTTGCAGCTATTTTAATGGCATCATCAACACCTCCCAAAACGTCTACAAGCCCATTTTCTTTTGCCTCAACCCCAGACCAAACGCGTCCTTGCGCAAGGCTTTTTAGTTTTTCAACTGACATCTTTCTGCCGGCAGCTGCTTTTTTGGTAAAAGTCTCATAACCCTCATTAACGCTCTTTTGGATCATCGATTTTTCAAATTCGGTCATGTCGCGTGTTGCGGTAGGCCAGTCAGCGTGCGGACTGGTGCCCACGCCGTCGAATGTGATCCCGAGCTTGTTGTTCATGAAGTCGGTGACATTGAAAATTAGTCCAAAGATCCCGATTGAGCCCGTAATGGTATTCGGCTGAGCAACGATTTTGTCACAACCCATAGCCATATAATAGCCGCCGGAAGCTGCAACATCAGACATTGAAGCAATGACAGGCTTCTTTTTGGCAGTAAGCTGAATTTCACGCCACATGACATCAGACGCCAGCGCGCTTCCACCCGGGGAATTAATGCGGATCACAATGGCCTTGATCTTGTCATTTTCCCGAATTTCCTTCAGTTCTTTCACAAACTTTTCAGAACCAATGTTTCCATCACCGCCCTCACCGCTTGTAATCTCTCCTTCGGCTACCAAAACACCAATTCTTTTATTAAAATCGCCATCCTCTGATCTTTTTCCACCTTTCAGATATTTGTCAACACCCACATAAGCGATCTTCTTTTTTTCTTCAACTTTCAGATTCCTTTTCAGATAAGCCTCCAATTCGTCCTGATAACCAAGGTCTGTGATGAATTTATGTTGCAATGCTGATTTAGGGTTATCAACTGCCAACGAATCTGCAAGTCCTTTCAATTCGGCCACCGAAATATTACGGGACGCGGAAATATTTTTGAGAAAATTACCATTAATAGCACCTATCAGCTCGGATGACTGTTTTTTGCTGGCTTCGCTCATGTCCTGACGGGAGAACATTTCGATAGCACTTTTAAACTCACCCACCCGGAAAACCAATGGTTTAATTTCCAATTTATCAAATGTGCCTTTAAAGAAACTATATTCAGCTGAGAGCCCGTTCCATTCAATGCCACCTGCCGGATTGAGGTAGATTTTGTCGGCTAGCGAAGCAATGTAATAACCTTTTTCTGAGTAGGATTCGCCGTAAGTGACGATGAATTTCTTCGATTTTTTGAATTCTAAAAGCTGGTTCCGGATTTCTTCCAAAGTGGCCCAGCCAGCTTCCGGACCTTCTGTTTTGAGATAAATTCCTTTAATATTATCATCTTTCTGCGCAATTTTCAGCGCCTCAATAATGTCCTTTAATCCGACCGCATTTTCGTCACCACCAAATGGTCCGCCTATTTCCGCAAAAGGATTTTCGACGCCCACTTCCTGGATTGGCTTGTTAAGGTCCAGTTTGAGCACTGATTTTTCTTCTATCACAACTTCTTCTTCAGACGAAAACATGGATCCGATGCCGACAAGAATAAAAATTGAAACGAAGAGGAAGATGATTATGCCGACGAAAGTGGCGAGGACATATTTAAGAAATTGTAACATGGTATGCTGTATAATGGGTTTTATCTCTAGGTACGTAAGAAACAAAAATACGGATTAATTGTCGCGCATTGTAGAATAATTAATGTCGAAAGGTTGTTTGCGGGAGGTAAGTGGTAAAAAAATCCGGCTGATTTTCGTCGCCCTTCAAAGTATATAAATGCGGGGGAATCTGTATTTTTGGGAAAAAATAAAAAATGAAGAAAACCCTTATTCTCGTACGCCACGCAACCGCCGAGGATCAAACTTTTCGGACTAAGGATTTCGATAGAATCCTGAACAGTAAAGGGTTGGCGGAGGCTGCCGTGATGGGAGAGTGGCTGGCTGATACCAATTTCAGACCGGATATTTTTGTTACCAGCCCGGCTTCACGGGCTTATCAGACCGCGGTTATCACTGCTGAAAAGCTGGGTGTTAATGTGGCATCACTGGTTTCCAAAGCGGAAATCTACGATGGCGGTCCAAAGGCTTACCTGAATGCGGTAAACGAAATTTCGGAAGAATTTTCCATGCTTGCGCTTTTTGGGCATAACCCGGATATAACCTATTTTGCTGAATACATTTCAGGTGCAAGCCTGGGATCAATGAAAAAAGGGAGCGTTGCCATTATTGAATTTGAGAATCTTAAATGGGAGGAAATTTCTGGCAAAACAGGAAATCTGACTTTATATAAAACGCCCAAGCAAGTACGGGACGTTGACTAGAATGGAAAAGCAAAACAGAAACCGCAGCATATTTATTATTGTGACCATCCTGTTCATCACGTTGTTCGCTTACATTTCGTACGACATGTCGAGCCGCACAACTGCTCCCTGGAATAAGCCCAAGCAACTGAACCGTGCATTGCCAGGTGCCACGCCTGACGCGGATTCACTTTTATTGGATTCGCTTTTGGAAGAGGTAAAATAATCACCCTCGTGGATGAAATTCCGTAATGACCTGCCGGAGATAATCGCGATCCAGATGCGTGTAAATTTCTGTGGTCGTAATCGACTCATGACCAAGCATTTCCTGCACAGCACGCAAGCTGGCGCCGCCTTCAATTAAATGTGTTGCAAATGAATGCCGGAATGTATGCGGACTTACATTCTTGTGAATTCCTGCTTTCTCCACAACGTCCTTGATCATTATAAAAATCATTACACGCGAGAGCTGACCGCCTCGTCGGTTGAGAAAAACGATGTCTTCGCTGTCTTTTGCGGGCGCGATTTCGCTGCGCACATGATCGAGATAAATTTGGGTGTATTTGATGGCTTCCTTGCCAATGGGGACCAGCCGCACCTTATCGCCTTTTCCTAAAATCCGCAGGAATCCAATGTCGAAATAACAATGCGTTAGCTGCAAACCGGTCAGTTCCGAAACCCGCAACCCTGAACTGTACAAAACTTCAATAATAGCCCGGTTCCGCGTTCCTTCCGGCGTGGAATGGTCAATTGCGGAAAGCATGGTCTCAATTTCTTCATACGAAAGCACATCGGGCAGTTTTCGGGGCAGGCGAGGGGATTCCAGGAGCTCGGTAGGGTCTTCCGAAATCTCATTTTCCAGCAACAAATATTTGAAAAAAGCTTTAATTCCCGAAAGCATGCGCGCTTGTGAATGCGCGGCAAGGCCAAGCTCAGACAAATATTTCAGGAATGCCGTTAAATGCTCCTCATTAATCCTCACTGGCGGCAAGTCGATTTTTGCCAGTTCTAAAAATTCTTCCAGTTTTTCAACATCCCGCACATAAGCTTCCACCGAATTGCCCGATAACGAGCGTTCCAGACGAAGATAATTTTTAAAATGTTTGATGTAGCTTTGCCACATAGAAGAACTGTTAATCTGATTATTGAATGAAAAAGATCCTGATCCTGAACGGCCCTAATTTGAATCTTTTAGGCAAACGCGAACCCGGCGTTTATGGTAACCAATCATTTGAGGATTATTTCGAAACGCTGAAAGGTCTTTTTCCGGACATTGAGCTACATTATTTTCAATCCAATCACGAGGGAGCATTAATAGATAAAATCCACGAAGTCGGTTTTACATTCGACGGCATTGTGATCAATGCGGGCGGTTACACGCACACATCCATCGCGTTAGCCGACGCGCTTTCGGCAGTAACCACCCCGGCCGTAGAAGTCCACATTTCAAACATCCACGCCCGCGAAACCTTCCGTCACCACAGTTATTTGACATCGCGTTGCAAGGGAATGATATGTGGTCTGGGGCTTAAAGGTTACGAACTAGCGGTTCGCACATTTTAATGTTGAATGACTGAATGAGCGAATGACTGAATGTTTTTTATTCACTCATTAACGAAACACCGCATTACTAAACAGAATCTTGCCATTATAGAGCATGGATCGGAAAACCGGATCGTCCAGCAGGTAGACGACGTGGCCGCGGCCCATGTCCTGCACGCCCATTACCAATGTGTTTTTGAGCTTACCCGTCATTTTGTTGCCCACAAAACCTGCTTTATAGCCTGTTTCTGTCAGGTAACCAACATTCCAGCCATCTTTCAGATAATCCATTTCATACGCGTCGCGAACAAGCGTGAAATATTCTTTTCCGCAGCCAAATGAAAGTGGGTGAGTCGTGTCCATTGTGACCTGGAACATGCTTCCCGGCGAAGTGTCGCCCGCATCTTCGCGCTCCTGATCGCCATATTTTTTGAATGTATCAGAATCCTTCTTTTTGTCGGTGAATTTTTTGGTTAAATTAAACCCTTGTTTACCCACAAAAGCATCCGTAGCCCGTTCCATAGCAATTAATTTCCCGCCATTACGAATCCAGTTTTGCAGTGCTTCCAAATGTTTGTCATTAATAATGTCCGAATATTTACCATCAGGAAGGATCAGGACGTCGATTTCATTCCATGGCAATGTTGAAAGTCGTGATCCGTTCACGAGCGTCACCGGATAGCCAATTTGCTGTTCGAAATAATGCCATATGGCACCAATAGCGGTCGGACTAATGCCATCTCCGGTCACTGCAACCACTTTCGGGGCTTTAAGGGACACAATGTAATCGCTGCCGAAGTCGGCGCCGTTGCTCACATAGCCTGTCTGCACCGGTGTCAGTTTTACAAAATGTTTGGTAGCGATGGAAGTGACCAGTTTGTCGAAGGCCAGATTTTCATTTCCTTTCTTGGGAATGATCAGTGTTCCTGCTTCATAGGTTGCTTTATTAATGTCAAACGGAACATTTGAGCTTTTAACCAAAATTCCGTTTTTCAACAAATCTGCCAGAAATGCAGCGTGCTCAACCTCAGACCATTGTGCCAGATAAGCATAAGGTGAAGTAGCCGGAATCGGGTTCTCAATCTTCTCTGCCTGATAAGTTGCCGGCACGAGTTTTTCTTTCAATCCGTAAGCCTTCAAACCATATAAGTAAGCAAGTCCCCAGCTTGTAACATCGTAAGTTACAGAGTCTTCCAGCACAGGTTTTGGCTCAAAAAGAATCCTTAACAAGTTTGATTTTGGCTGATATGCGCTAATGAGCAAGTCATTGTTCTCAATTTTGAAAGATTGTTCATTCAACGTTGTCAGTTCCGTTCCTTTTGTCGAGGCCGTTTTGCCTGCTATGCCGTAAACAAAGCCCTGGCGGGTCATCCATTCACCAAATGAGCGAATCCGTTCTTCATTTCCTTTAGCCTTTACAATGTATGTTTTGAAAGAGCCGGCAGGCGCATTAACCGCGTCCTCATGAAATTTAATCATCTCAGAAACAATTCGTTCCTTCTGGGAAAGCACCGCTTCCAATGTGGCCAAACTCGTTGCATAATGATGTGAAATGCGGCTTGCAAGCGTCAATGTATCATGTTCATCTTTGCGTTCAATGCCCAACCCGGCCCTTCCGCCTCCGCCTTGTTCATAAGTAACACCGATAGCGCCATTCACCGTCGGCCAGGTGTCACCGTAACTTGGATAGAAAAGGTCGTAATTATATCTGGTAAAATAAGCCCAGTTGTTTTTGTCAAAATATTTGCGGCAGTATTCGCCGATCAGATCATTAAACTGTCGCTGCCAGGCAGTTACATCTTTGTGGAATGGCCGAGCGGCAGGAGGGAAATAGTAACTTCTGGTGTGGCCCATTTCATGGAAATCGGCATGGAAATGCGGCATCCATTGGTTGTAAAGCACAATGCGCTCCTTCGTTTCCTTCTGTGTTTGCCACGCCCAGTCGCGGTTCAGGTCAAACAAATAATGGTTAAATCGTCCGCCAGGCCACGGCTCGTCATGTTCCAAACCAAACGGGGTCACATCCGGCGTCGCATTTTGCACGCGGTTATACCATTGGGAATAGCGGTCATAACCGTCCGGATTGATGCACGGATCGATCATCACGACCATATTTTTAAGAAAATCCTGGGTCAGCGCATTCTGCTTGTTTAGCAACTCATAAATTACTTTCATGCTTGTATTCGCCGACACAGACTCATTTCCATGCACATTGTAACTCATCCAAACGATCGGCGGGGTTGCAGCATCGGGTTTTCCGTCCAGCAGTTTAATGCTTTTCAGATGATTGGTTCGGATCTTTTCCAGATTCGCGATGTTCTCTGCCGATGAAATAAACGCCACCATAAGGGGCCTACCTTCATTGCTGCTGCCATATTGGACCAGTTTCACGCGATCCGTATTTTGCGATTGCAATAACTTAATGTAATCTACGATTTGATGGTGAAATGCGAATTTGGAGCCAAGCGGAAAACCCAGGAATTCATCCGGCGTTTTATTTTGCGCCACTGCGAATTGGGAAAAAAGCAACAACAGTGACCAGCAGAAACGTTTTAACATATGTTGAAGGAAGTGAAATTGAAAACGAGCAAGTCCAAAATTAGAAAGTTACCTCAATTTAACGGCATGGGATATTGAATAAAAAAAGTTTTGGTTTGAATGTTCTGGAAATCAGGAGAGTGTAAAATAACTTCGTTTTATTTCAACTGTAAGTTTGGAATTTAAAATCGCACCGTGCATCTTTGCACCACGATTTCGGAAAACGGAAACGAAAAGTGAAAGAAAGTGCTTAAAAAACGCGCGAAGTAGGAGACCAGTCGGCCCATTCGTCTAGCGGTTAGGACACGACCCTTTCACGGTTGAAACAGGGGTTCGATTCCCCTATGGGTCACATAACCGCGCGTTAGCGCTTTCAGAAACTACAAAAACCGCCTTATTTTAGGGCGGTTTTTTTGTTGCTATCTTGCGTGCTGATTTCAGTTATACAATTACACACGCCAATGCCATTCCTAACCAACGCCATCACAACCAACATCGGCAACACCACCGAGTATCCATTTAACATTCCAGTCCTTGCCAACGGCCTGGATATGGAATTCAATTCCAACGTAACTTTTTTTGTAGGAGAAAACGGATCAGGAAAATCAACAATCCTCGAAGCAATTGCAATCAAATGTGGTTTTAATCCAGCCGGCGGAAACCAAAATCACACTTACGATTTCTACGAAACGGAATCAAATCTTGCCAACTTTTTAAGACTTTCATGGCGACCCAAACGGATCACCAACGGATTCTTCATGCGCGCCGAAAGTTTTTTCAATTTCGCCACTTATGTTGACTCGAATGATCTTTCGGACGCATATGGCGGCAAGTCACTGCATGCACAATCGCATGGCGAAGCGTTTTTATCACTTTTTCTAAATAGATTCAATCGCGGCATTTACTTGCTGGACGAGCCTGAAGCGGCGCTTTCTCCGCAACGCCAACTTGCATTCATGTCAATCATTAATAGTTTGGAGAATGCCGGAAACGCTCAATTTATTATCGCAACACACTCGCCAATTCTCTTAACCTATCCCGGCGCAGTCATTTTCGACTTTGACAAATCGCCTGTACGACAAATAAAATACACAGAAACAAACCATTATCAACTGACCAAAAGCCTGTTGGACGATCCCGAGCTATATTTTAGAAATTTATTTGATTGATTCCTGTAATATCCTCCAAGGCCAGAGTTACACGCTCATGCCGATGTGGATGGGATTTGGGAGTTGGAGGTTGAGGAGTAATCTAACTCACCTCATCTGGATCAAGCAAATCAACCAGCAGATCAGGATTCCGTACACACAAGTGAATGTGATCATGCTCGCGGAAGGCGCTGCCGGGATAAACTGGAAATCCTTCCTGAAATGGGGCTCGGATTGTGTCGTACAAAGTGTCGGGTTCATTTTTTTCGACCAGTGCCATTGCATGATCAATAACAACCTTGTCCAAATATCTCAAAACTTTGTCGTCCGGGTTTCCTTTTGCCTTGGGATGGGGCTTGTTGGCAAGCATTGATAAATGCGAAGTTGACAAATCTTCGCAAAGATCGTTGTAGGAAATTTTGAGAATTTCTTTGGCAAACGAGTTAGAAATATCGAAACAATGTCCAAGCTGAATTCTCGCTCCTACTACTGCGGCACTATTTCCATGCATTTCTATCGCCCAGCTCTGAGCTCGCAAAAAATCATTTTCCCAAAAATATACTCCGGGCCCTAACCAGCCATACTGATTAGCACTTTTATTAAATTTTGCAAAGCCGCTCAGAATTCTGTCTTTGACCACTACACTGCAGCCATGAAAGCCGTAGACTATAACGTCACAGTAATGAAATGGATTCATTGATAGTGTCCGTGTAAATATAGATTAGGCGGAAACTTTTGTTTTCTTGCCAGCGTCGGGAAGTCCGCCGCGGTAGTGTTCTGCGACCTCCCCATTCTCATCCAGATAGCCAATTTCTTTTAAGTGGTTGATAGATGCCTGGCGGGGATCGGGAGAATTGTCTATTTCTTCCCGCCTTGCCTTCACATACGCCCTGACTTTGTCAACCAGTTCCTGTGTCATCGTTACAAGTGTTTGTGTAGAATGATACAATTTCGAAAATCTCAATTCACATTCCAAACTCTACTTTTCCTGCGGTCGTTCTGGTTAATCCTCCGGCTCCAACGCCCGATCCTTCCACCATTCCGTAAAAACATTCTCCCCCTTCAAATTAACCTTCTGGCCTATCATAGGCGTTACGAGCGGCATGTTTTGTTTTTTGGCTTCGGTAGTCGCTCTTTGGATGGGTTCGTTCCAGTCGTGGAGGGCGAGTGAGAATTTGGACCAGTGTACGGGCATTAGTTTGGTGGCTTTAAGCTCGTGGGCAGCGGTTACAGTTTCTTCCGGCATCATGTGAATGTATTTCCAGGCTTCGTTGTATTGTCCGCATTCGAGGAGGGCGAGGTCGAAGGGACCGAATTTTTCGCCTATTTTTTTGAAATGTTGGTCATAGCCTGAATCGCCGCCGATAAAGATTTTCATGGTTGGGGTTTGTAGTGCAAAAGAGACCCACATGGCTTTATTCCTGCTTAATGCTCTTCCGGAAAAGTGCCTGCCCGGCGTAACATTCACTTTAAATCCATTGCCCAGATCGGCTTCCTGATACCAGTCTTTTTCAATGATAATTTTCGGATCGTAGCCCCAGTATTCCAAATGCTCGCCGGTTCCAAGGCCTGTTACAACCTTTTTCACCTTTGATTTTAATTTCAAAATCGTCTGGTAATCCAAATGATCCCAATGGTCGTGTGAAATGAGAAGAAAATCAATGGCTGGAAAATCGTCAACGGTGTAAACGTCAGTGCCTTTGAAACTCGGTGTCGTGAAATGAATTGGCGATGCGCTGCCACTAAAAACCGGGTCGACGAGGAAGGTTTTGCCGTCAATTTGCATAAAGTAGGATGAATGTCCGAACCAGACGAGCACATTTTCTGTCGGATCCAAATGTAGCAAATCGGTCTTTTGAGAGGGAATAGGGGCTCCCGGAATGTTGTATTTGCTTTTGCCAAAAAAGAATTTGATCAACACTTTTGAATAACTGGACCCTTCCGCTAAATCAGGCGTAAAGCTTTCATTCTGAAACTTTTCGTCTCTGTAATTGGGTGAATTTTTGATTAACTCCAAACGTGCGCCTGACGGCTGTCTGCCAAACTGCGGCTGCTGTATAAAAATGTAGCCCGCCATGACGAGCAAGGCCAGCAAAATGAATAATATCATAAAGGATTTTTTAAGAACTCGGATCATCGACGGGGGATATGCAAATAAACGGGAAGGTAAAAAGTTTTATGTTTGACAAACACTTTCTTCTGTATTTTTGGTCAATATAATTTTATCGTTAACAGCCAGCCATGAATAAACGTTTGCTATTGCTCTTTTTGCTGCTTTCGTCCTGCATTTGTAAAGCCCAGAACACGGCAACGCCTGACACCAACTGGATCAGGGAAAATTACATTAAAACCGAGCAATACATTACCATGCGCGATGGTGTGAAGCTTTTTACGGCCATTTATTCCCCTAAGGATTCATCTCAAACTTATCCGATTCTCATGCAGCGGACGCCTTATTCGGTGCGGCCGTATGGAGTGAATAAATATCGACGCAGCCTTGGCCCAAATGTCTATCTGATGCGTGAAAAGTACATTTTCGTTTACCAGGACGCGCGTGGACGTTACAAAAGTGAAGGGAATTTCAGGGAAATGACGCCGGCGATTGAGAAAAAATTGGGTAATAAAGATGTCGACGAGTCGAGCGACACTTATGATACGATTGAATGGCTTTTGAAAAACACGAAAAACAATGGTAATGTAGGTCAATCGGGCATTTCGTTTCCGGGATTTTATTCTTCCGCCGCGTTACCCGATGCGCACCCCGCATTGAAAGCCGTTTCGCCGCAAGCGCCTATGTCTGATGAATTTATCGGTGACGATTGCTATCACAACGGAGCTTTCTTTTTGATGGACAACTTCGGTTTTTACAGCGGTTTTGATGGTCCAAAAAGTGCAGATGGGGAAAATTACAAGCCTTTTTTTAATGCCAGTTATACAGATGCCTATAAATATTTCCTGGACTTCGGGCCTTTGAAAAAAGCAAATACGGATGCTTATTTTTCTGATCCCAACAGCATTTGGAGGCAAACTGTGGCGCATCCGGTTTATGACGAATTTTGGGAAAGCAGGAACATTAAGAAGCATTTGAAAAACATAAAACCTGCTGTGCTGGTCGTTGGAGGCTGGTTTGATGCGGAGGATTTATATGGTGCTTTGAAAACGTATGCGGCCATTGAAAAGCAAACGCCCGGAAATAATAATCGCCTCGTTATGGGCCCATGGACGCATGGCGGCTGGGCGGCGGCGCAGTGGAAGTCGTTTGCCCAATATCATTTTGGTGGCGATTTGAACAAATATTTTCAGGAAGAGATCGAAACGAAGTTTTTCAATTTTTACCTAAAAGGAAAAGGCAGCTTTGACCAGCCTGAGGTAACGGTTTATGAAACAGGTTCTAATCGATGGAAAAATTACGATGTTTGGCCACCTAAAAACAGCCAGCCAACGCCGTATTATTTCAATCTAAATGGGTTATTGTCAATAACCAAACCTGCTTCGAAGTCTGGTAAAACCGATTATGAAAGCGACCCTGCCAACCCGGTTCCTTACACGAGTGTTGCGGGCAGCCACAGAAATAACGCTTATATGGCCGAGGACCAAAGATTTGCTTCTGAAAGGCCCGATGTGCTTAGCTTTCAAACAGATTCTTTGTTGGCAGACGTAACATTAACCGGTGAAATTATTGCTGATCTTATGGTTTCAACCACCGGTTCTGATGCAGATTTCATAGTAAAAGTGATTGATGTTTGGCCTGCTAACACATCGGTTCCTGGCGCAAAAGAAGGCGATAAGGCGGTGGATATGAGCGGTTATCAGCAAATGGTGCGGGCAGAAGTGCTTCGTGGCAAATTCCGCAAAAGCTTTTCAAAACCTGAGCCTTTTACGAAAGACAAAGTGGAAAAAGTAACAGTTAAGCTCAACGAAACCGCGCACACATTCAAAAAAGGACACCGCATTATGGTGCAGATCCAAAGTAGCTGGTTTCCGCTGGTTGACAGAAATCCACAGAAATTCATGAACATTTTTGAAGCGAGTGAGTCGGATTTTCAAAAATCGAAAGTTACGATCCACCACAATGCGCAATATAGCAGCAGCATAACATTGCCCGTCCTGAAATAAGGTCGGTTTTAATTCCTAAACACCTGAAAATCATGAAACTTTTCACCGGGAAACTTCCCGCTTATCTGCTCGCGGGCTTACTTTTCTGCGCTTGTAACGTCACATTGGCCCAAACACAAAAGCCGCAATTCAGAGTCCTGGCGATGGCTGAGCCGGGTGGGCACCACATTGAATATTCAAAAAGAGCGAAGCTTTGGCTGGACTCACTGGCTGGCAGTGAGAATTTTGCCATTGATTATATTGATAAAACCGATCCGATCAATGAGGCTTATCTGGCTAATTATCAGCTGATTATTCAGCTGGATTATGTTCCCTATGCCTGGAAACCAGAAGCGTCTGCGGCTTTTGAAAAATACATTAATGAAGGAAAAGGTGGCTGGATCGGGTTTCATCATGCAACATTACTGGGGGAATTTGATGGTTATAAAATCTGGCCTTGGTTTTCGGACTTTATGGGAGGGATTCGATACAAAAATTATATCGGCGATTTTGCGGCGGGAACTGTGAATGTTGAGAGGGAAGATCATCCCGTTATGAAGGGCGTTCCTGCGTCTTTTTTGGTCAAAAAAGAAGAATGGTACATTTATGATAAAAGCCCGCGACCGAATGTGGATGTGGTTGCAAGCGTTGATGAATCCACTTATTCACCCGATTCCAAAGTCAAAATGGGCGATCATCCCGTAATTTGGTCTAATCCGAAGATGAAGGCGAAGAATATTTACATTTTCATGGGACATTCGCCGGTTCTGTTTGAAAGTGATGTGTATAGAACTGTTTTCAAAAACGCCATTTTCTGGGCTGTAAAGAAATAATCCCAAGCATATGAATAACCATTTATTAGCACTTATTCTGGTTGTTTTGGTTCAGCATGTCGCCTTTTCACAAAAGAAGAAATCGGCTCAAAAATTTCAGGAAAGCAAATCATTTTATCAGCAACGGCTTCAAGATGAAGATGCTACATACTTCACACCTGAAAAATTCAAGATCACCAACGATGGTAAAAGTGACGTTTCGGACGAGCTGCAACGGGCGATCGATGTAGTAAAAACGAAATTCAATTTTGGCATCATTTTTATCCCCGAAGGCACTTATAAGATCAGCAAAACCATTTACATTCCAACAGCGGTTCGCGTGATTGGTTATGGCAAAAAGCGCCCTGTATTTGTATTGGCAGACAATTCACCTGGCTTTCAAGAGGAATATCCACAGGACAAAGGGCATGCGAAATACATGTTCTGGTTTACTTCCTCCATTCCGAAACCCGGTCAGCCGATTCCGGATGCGGGAGCCAGCACATTTTATAGCGCTTTGTCTAATGTTGACATAAAGATCGGTGAGGGAAATCCGTTTGCGGTGGCTTTAAGGACACATTTTGCGCAGCACAGCTTTGTCTCACACGTGGATATCCATACAGGGAATGGTAAAGCGGGCATGTTTGATGTGGGCAATGAAATGGAAGATGTGCGCTTTTTCGGTGGAGAGTATGGCATTTACACGTTCAAACCTTCACCCGGCTGGCAGTTTATGATGGTCGATACGTATTTTGAAGGCCAGCGTAAGGCCGCTATCAAGTCGCAGGAATCGGGTTTAACGATGGTCCGGATGACAGTGAAGAATGTTCCGACGGTGTTTGACATGAACCGCGATTTCTATGAAAAATTGTTTATCGAGGACAGCCAATTTGAAAATGTTAGCGGGCCGGCTTTTATTGTCAGCAATGAAAACAATGCGTATACGCAGATCAGTGTCAGGAATTTGAACTGCAAGAATGTCCCGCTTCTGGCCAGTTTTCGCGAAAGTGGGAAACAAATAAAAGGGGAGGGCACTTTGTACAAAGTAAAAAATTTGAATCACGGGCTGCAAATGGCGAATCTTACTGCTAAGCCTGTGCAAGAAACCAATCTGGAAATGGCGCCGCTCAAAACATTTCCTGAAACAATCAAAAAGGACATTCCGGACTTTCCGGTCATTGCGTTATGGATGAACCTGAAAGCGCTTGGAGCGAAAGGCGATGGCATTACGGACGATACGAAGGCCATTCAGGACGCGATTGATAAAAACGATATTTTATATGTGCCGCAGGGCCATTATCGGGTTACTGAAACCATCAGGATGAAACCTAAAACCGTCTTGATAGGCTTGAATCCGATCGCTACGCAATTCATCATTCAGGACAACACGGAGGCCTTTGGCAGTTTTGGTCCGCCCAAACCTATTATTGAATCGTCAGAAGGCGGCGCGAACATTATGACCGGGATTGGCGTTTCAACCGGCGCCAGCAATACGAGAGCAGTTGGGGTGAAATGGATGGCTGGTGCGGATTCTTATTTGAATGATGTGAAATTTATCGGTGGGCATGGAACGATTAACACAAAGAAACCGCAGTCTGCGCCTCAGCAGAATGCCCACCAGGATGAGTCGCTTTGGGACACGCAATATTGGAGTCTTTGGATTACTAATGGCGGGGGAGGGACTTTTAAAAACATCTGGTCTGCAAACACTTACGCGACTTCGGGCACTTATGTTTCCAACACTGCAACGCCTGGAAAAATTTACGCAATGTCCATTGAACATCACATGCGCAATGAAGTTCGGTTCAATAAGGTGTCCAACTGGAAAGTCTACGCATTGCAGTTAGAAGAAGAAAGTAAGGAAAGTTCTGAATGCCAGCCATTTGAATTGCAGGATTGCGCGGATATGACTTTTGCAAATCTTTATATGTTCCGCGTAATCCGGGTGAAAACACCTTATCCATATTCAATTAGATCCTGGAACAATAAGAATATAGAATTCCTGAATGTGCATAATTATAGCCAGACTAAATTTCCTTCAACCGTCCCTCTATTTGATGTGAAATCTAATTTCGAGGTGCGCCCTTGGGAGTTTAACAGGTTGGTTATTAAGGGAGACTCTCAGGCAAATGTTGTTAAATCTGAAATTGGCAAAGTGGTGGAACTGGCCAAAGGGTTTGAGTTTGCAGATGGAATTTGCCGGGATAGCAAAGGGAATGTTTATTTCAGCGAATCGCGGGCGCGAAGAATTTACAAATGGTCTGTTGAAACGCAGGCATTGAGCCTTATCGCTGATTTTCCCTGGGAGCCGCTTTCATTAGGCTGTGATACGAAGGATAATTTATTGGTGGTTTTCAAATATGTGCCGAAAGCAGGTTATCTTATTAATGGTCATCCCGAAACGTTCCCAAATCCGCCCGACGCTGCCGGAACTTCTTTCAGCGGCTGGGGTAATAATGGTTTTGGGACATTGGTGTATGCTATGAATCCCGAAAAGCCCGAAGAAACGATGCAGTTGCTCAAAAAACGGCCGTTGGAAAGTGTTAGCAGCATTTATAAAACGCTTAATCCGTCCAATAGAAGGCGGGATTCCGGTGATTTTAATAAGGTTAGTACGAATAAATTTCAGGAATGTTGGCTGGCACCGGATGAGGTTACTGTTATTCCTGTCGTGTACGATCTCGCGCGCAGCAATGCGTTGCTGGAAGGTTTTCCTGGAAAAGTTCTGTACGGTGCAGATGAATATTTAAAAAGGACCGTGCGGTTTAATGTCGGTAAGGAAGGTCATTTATCAGAGCCTCAGCTCTTTGCGGAAAAGGGGGAATTCAGTTCGGCAGTTGATAACGAAGGGAATGTCTACATTGCGGATGGGCAAATTTATATTTATGACAAAACCGGTAAGCCTATTGGTGACATTATTGTTCCTGAACGCCCCACAACGATTGTCTTCGGAGGAACGGATAATCAAACGCTTTTTATAACCGGGAGAACTGCTTTATATAGTGTAAAAATCAAATAGGGGCGCTATTTCAGCCCCTTTCTCTTTTTATATTCTTGAAAACGCTCATTATATTGCTTTAAATCAGCTTCCTTGAATGTTTTGAGGTAACGTTCTGGCAGTTCCAGTCTTTCCTTCATTTGCAGCGTGCCCTCCAATTCGACCAATGTATTTTTGCCATTAATGTCTTTATTCAGCTCAAACGAATCGTACAAATCGCCATTAACGGTGAAAGCTTTGAATGCGAGCTTTGCAGGATCGACGGTGATAACCTGATACAACTGCGTGTTTGAGCCCGCGCGATCCATCCAGTCTTGCAAGCCGATATCATACATTTTCGGGCCACTCACTGAAACCACATAAATGGGGCCATCCGGTGATTTTCTACTTTCACCAGTGGGCATATTAAGGCCGCGCCCGTAAGAATGGTCATGTCCTTGCAGCACAATGTCCACATTGTATTTTTTGTAAAGCGGCTCCATTGTCCTGCGCCACCGATCGTTGCTGCGGCCCTGCTTTGTGGAATAAACCGGATGATGATGTACGACGATCGTCCAGCGGTTTGGGTTATCTTTTATCGCATCTTCAAACCATTCAGCCTGTCGTTTCATTGCCCGAATGCTGTTATCGGCTTCCTCGGAGTTAAGAAAAATGAATCTGTTGTTTTGGTAATCAATGTAATAAGCTGTTTCAGTTAGCCCTTCCGGGCCATTTTCGGGTAATGCGAATTGCGGCCGCCAATGCATGGAAACCTTCAAATCGTTGTCGGTGTCTTTGAAATATTCATGATTTCCGGGTGTCGACAGGTTCGGAATCATACCGTTGATCCAGCCGCCTGCTTCAAACCATTCACCCCATTCGTAGTCGTTATTGGAACGGTTGATGAGATCTCCCGCGTGTATCATGAAATTGGCTTTTGGCAATGTTGAGTAAGCACTGCGAATGGCGCGTGACCAGAGCGAACGGACATCATTTTGCGCATCACCAAAATATAGGAAGGAAACCGGCTCATTTTTGTCGGAAGCAGTTGTAAAGTGAAACCATTCACTCCAACTTTCCCCATCGCCAACCCGGTAAACATACTGCGTTGACGGTTTAAGGTCTGTGAAGTTCACTTCATGGTAATGCACCTGCCTGCCATCCAGTTTAACCGGTTGGGTCAATGCATTCACGATCTTAGCATTAGGAACAAAATCCGGCGACGGATCAGCTTCATGGATAGCTGCGACTCCTTTGGTAACCGTAGAGTCCGTCCGCCAGTTAACGGCCTGCGAAGTCGCCGGAGCGCCTTTGTAGCCGAGTACAATGCGGTCTGGGAAAGCTGATGGTGGATAAAGTTTATTTTTCTGCGCAAAAAGAGCGGAATTGCTAGTTACGAACAGTGATAATATAAGTCCTGAAAATAAGCTCTGAAAAGCGGCACGCATGTGAAATGTGAGTAGTTGAGACCTTTAAGATACTGGAATGCGCATCAATCGGACTATAATTTGTTGATGATCTTTTTCTCTTGGCGTCGTACCTTTGCAACAACAAATATCATGTCACCTTGCAGCAGAAAACGCTTTTCATCACACCGCCATTTACTCAGCTTAATACGCCTTACCCTGCTACGGCTTATTTGAAAGGGTTTTTGAATACGCTTGGAAGGGAATCTTACCAAGCTGACCTGGGTATTGATGTGATTTTGGAATTGTTTTCTTCGAAGGGGTTACGGACGCTTTTTGCGCAACTCGATGACTCGGATATTGAACTTTCAGAAAACAGTTTCCGGATTTATTCGCTTAAAGACGATTACATCTCGACCATTGATCCGGTTATCCGATTTCTCAAAAACCTCAATCCAACATTAGCCCACAGCATTTGTGACCGGAGTTACCTGCCGGAGGCCAGCCGCTTTCAGCAATTGGAAGATATGGACTGGGCTTTTGGAACAATGGGGATTCATGATAAGGCGCGGCATTTTGCAACATTATATCTCGAAGATCTCGGCGATTTGATCCAGGAAGCAGTGGACCCGCATTTTGGTTTTAGCCGTTATGCCGAGCGGTTAGGAAGGTCGGCTACGAGTTTTGATGAAATGGAAGCTGCTTTGGAAGCTCCTGACACGCTTTTATCTAAAACATTGACAGATGTTTTGGAGCAAAAAATAGAAAAATACCAACCTGATATCGTCTGCATTTCCGTCCCTTTTCCGGGGAATCTTTATGGAGGCTTCAAGTGCGGGCAGTATTTGAAAAAGCATTATCCCAACATTAAAATTGTCATGGGCGGCGGTTTCCCGAATACGGAATTACGCACGCTAAAAGAGCCAAGGGTCTTTAATTATATCGATTTTATTTGTCTGGATGACGGAGAAGCGCCGTTGCTTTCGCTTTTGAAATATCTGGATGGAGAAAGAGAAATTACGCAGCTCAAACGTGTTTATTGCCGGGTTAATGATGAAGTAATTTATCACAACGGTGCAAAGGAAAAGGATGTGCCGCAGCGCGATACGGGCACGCCGGATTACAGCGATTTGCCGTTGCATGATTACTTGTCGGTTATTGAAATTGTCAATCCCATGCATCGCTTGTGGAGCGATGGCCGGTGGAATAAACTGACATTGGCGCACGGTTGCTACTGGGGCAAATGCTCGTTTTGCGATATTTCTCTGGATTATATTAGACGATATGAGCCAATGACGGCTGCTTTGCTTTGTGATCGCATAGAAGAAATAATTGCACAAACGCAGCAAAACGGGTTCCATTTTGTAGACGAAGCAGCGCCGCCAGCATTGCTTAGGGATCTCGCACTTGAAATCATCAGACGAAAACTCACGGTTGTCTGGTGGACCAACATTCGTTTTGAAAAGAACTTCACGCACGATCTTTGCCTGTTGTTAAAAGCTTCCGGCTGCATCGCCATTTCGGGCGGACTGGAAGTGGCTTCTGACCGGCTTTTGGAGCGTATGAAAAAGGGTGTGACCGTTGCGCAGGTCGCGCGCGTTGCGGATGCTTTCACGCAGGCGGGCATTATGGTGCATGCGTATCTGATGTATGGTTTTCCTACGCAAACGGCGCAGGAAACGATTGACTCGCTGGAAATGGTGCGGCAGTTGTTTCAGGCCGGGATCGTGCAATCCGGATTTTGGCATCGGTTTGCCATGACTGCGCATAGTCCTGTTGGCTTGCATCCTGAGGAATTTGATGTAATGCGGATTGGGCCTCATATGGGCGATTTTGCAAATAATGATCTGGAACATCAGGACCCGACGGGCGCTAATCATGATCTTTTTGCGGAGGGTTTACGGAAGTCGCTATTTAATTATATGCACGGTGTTTGCCTCGATTTTCCGCATTCAAGATGGTTCGATTTCAAAGTGCCGCCGACTTCGATTCCGCCGAATTATATTGAAAAAAGCATTAGCGAATTGCCGGACCTGGCGAATAGGCAGAATGCAATTGTGACCTGGCTGGGCAGTTTGCCGGAAATGTCTGTTTTTGAAGAGAAGAAGGGCAAAAAGGTTTACGAAATCGCGGAATTGGTTTTCTATAATAAGAAAAAAGAGTGGGCTGTTGAGACCGAAGTCGCAGTAGGTGAGTGGCTCGTAGAAGTTATGCCTAAGCTGCTGTCTTCCAATGCAGAAGCCTATCCCTTGGAGAAATTAAGAAATGATTTCGAAGCCGCCGGATTGGGCAGCTTCGAAACTTTTATGACTTCCATGACCTGGACGCAGCTTCGTACAGGCGGAATGCTGGTTTTATAATTACATTTTCAGCACCGAAAAATTTTCGAGATTATCATCAAATGTGGTGAATGTTGCGGGATAACCGATGGCAATGCTGCCGATTTGTTTTTCCAGTCCCAATGCTTTTGCGGGCCTGATTGTTGCCATTTCAATCGCCTCTTGCAAGGGAATGCCGACTATATTTACCGCGTTACGGACTGCATCCGGTAGTGAAATCGTTGCTCCCGCCAGATTCCCATCGGAATTTGTATAACGACCGTCTTTTAAATATGCATCAAATTCACCCCATTTGAATTCCGTTACTTTTTCTCCTAAAAACAATGCGTCCGAAATCAGGAACAGCTTGTCTTTTTTGATTTTATAAGCCACGCTGGCAGCTCCGAAATCACAGTGAACACCGTCAATAATCAATGGCGCGTAAACAGACTCATTGTCAAATGTGGCGCCAACCAAACCAGGTGCACGATGTCCGAATGCTGACATGGCATTGTATAAATGCGTTACCAGCTGGATTCCCTGCGCAAAGGCGGCCGTCGCTTCCTCGTATGTTGCGTTGGAATGGCCTGCGGAAACGGTTATGCCTGATTCCAGCAGCATTTGGATCTGCTCAGTTGTAAACATTTCCGGCGCAATGGTAATGAGCTTGATTATGTCCTTTCCGTAACGAATGATTTCTTCCAGATCGGCGTCTGTTGGTTTGCGAACATATGCTGTTAAATGTGCGCCTCTTTTAATGGGATTGAGAAAAGGCCCCTCCAAATGCATTCCTAAAACGCCGGATTGCGGGTTGTTGGCGATATAATTACGGGTCGCTTCAATTCCTTTCAAAATATTTTCTTGCGGCGACGTTATAAGCGTCGGAAGTACATAGGCAGTGCCGGTTTTAAGGCTTGCCTGATAAATGTCGTCAATGGTTTCTTCGTCGGCGCGCTCAGTGAAATAAAACTGCTCGCCGCCGTTGATATGACTGTCAAAAAGGCCTGGCGCAAGATTGGTTAAGCGTGTGACGGCTGGGTCTGGCTCTGCATATTCCATCCCGGCAATTCGTCCTTCTATGACCTGGATTAACTGATTTCTTAAAATTTCCTGACCGGTGAAAACGGTTTCGGCAAACAATTGACGTGACATATTGGAAAAGGTAGGTTTTGAGCCGTCAAGAAACAAAAAATGCCCAGGCGTTCAAAATGCTACTTGATAATAATGTCAAATTTGGTCAACAAACCGGCCAGATCGGAGGATAGGAATTTGGCCTTGCGAATATTGTTGCTGGTTGGATCAATGGTGAAATTCTTGCTGTTGGAAAAATCGACGCCTGCCAGATTGGTGTTGTCAAAAACAGCATCCCAGAAGTCACAATTGTAAAATCTGGATTTGGATAAATCAGCTTGTGTGAAGTCGGCACCGTGAATTTTGCAGTTACTGAATGCCGATTTGTTTAATTTTTTCCGCTCAAAAATGGCATAATCAAGAATGCAGCTTTCAAATTTTGCCGCGAATGCGAAATCCTTGCTTTCTGAAAAATTGACGCCGAGCAACTTGCAGTTAATGAACTCAATGTCGGAAATTTTGCAATTCTTGACATGCGCATTGCTCAGGTTGCAATCCTGAAAAACGCAATCTATGAAGTCAATACCAGAAAGATCGGAAAAGGTGCAATTGAGAAATTTAAACTGTTCATAAGCCGTTTCCGACAATTCTTCAATGCTGAAATCTTTATTCTCAATAACTTCTAAATCGCTGCTTCTCAAAGCTTCCGGGATTGAATTAATGATTAAATGTATTTCTGAATGATGGATTTCAGCTGGTCAGCCTGAACCACGCCCGATTGTCTCCACATCGGTTTTCCGTGTTTGAAGACGATCAATGTGGGCACGCCCTGGATTTTATAAGCATTAGCGGCCGATTTGTTTTTATCAACATCCACTTTTATAATGGTTGCTGAATCGCCAAGCTCTGATTTTACTTTTTCTAAAATCGGCTTCATCATTTTGCACGGCCCGCACCATTCGGCCGAAAAATCGACGAGTACAGGTTTATTTCCTTGGATAAGCTCTGAAAATGTGGCCATGATTTTTAATTTGTTGTTTTAGAATAACCATTCAAATGCGTGAAAGGTTTACCCGATTTCATCAAATTTCATTCCAACATTTTCTTCAAAACCTTTCCAGCCCTTTTCTCAATAAACTCGTAAGTGAAATGTGAATAGAGAATAGTAAGTGAAATGGAGGTGACGAGTGAAATTGCGATCATGCCTTCGTTGACAGGCGATTTCAATGCACGAAAGAGAATCACATTAACCAAAATCAGGACAATAGCGTGGTTCAGATAAATGGAGTAGGATATTTTACCCAAATATTGAAAAGCTTCACTTTTAAGCATTTGCGTAACAATGCCCCTGGAACTTGCAAAAATGATAATGCCAATCGCGAATATGAACGGGAAAACAAGTTTCCACAAATTAAGGCCCCAATGATGAACTACATACATGGCAGCAATAAGGAACAGCAGGAATGGAATCTCATATGCCGAGAGGCTGAATGCACGCTTGTTCAGCACCAGGTTTGTAAAAATACCTAACGAAAAGCATAGCAAGCCACGAACAAACCCGTAATCGTAAGCCAGCAAATATTCACCTCTTGAAATGATAAAGAGCCCTGATAACAAGGCGATCACTGCAAAAGATGCATATTTTATTTTGGGCAACAATAAAATTACCAGTCCGAAAACAGCATAGGAAACCATTTCAGACGATATGGACCAGGCGGGATAATTATTACTAACCCAGGAACCAAAAACGGGCGTGGAACCCATGAAAGTGAGTGTGTCAAAGGCCGTGTAGGCGTAATAGCGCAGGCCAAGCTCGCCAACATTCTTCATCGGGCTGCTTTCTCCGATTAAACTCGCGATAATGAAGATAACTTCTGTATAAAAAAGAAGCGGGAATAAGCGGATAAAGCGTTTTTTGAGAAATATGCCAAAATCGTGTGGCGTATTGATCCTGCCTAAGTAATTCCTTGCGATAACGAAACCACTCAATACAAAGAAGAAATCAACGAAAAGGCTGGAATTGATTACAAAAAAATTGTTATAAAAAACCGATTCCTTGAACGCATTGTGATGGTGGGCGATTACCAGAATGGAAAAAATGCCTCTTAATCCATCTAATTGTTCAACGCGGTCTCTCATGAGCAGGGTTTCTCGCAGGCTTCGTTCTTGGAAATTTGCCTCACGACTTGTTGTAAAAGAGGTTAACTGGTAACCGTTGTAAGTTGAGTTTTAACCTGCCTTCTGGAAATGTTATCGAGATATTTGATTCCCAAAAAGCGGATCATAACCAGATAAGGAAACCAGAATGCAATGTCGTATGGTCTTCCGCCGGTGAATAGCAGCACCATCAAAGACAAAAAGAAATAAGCCAGGAATGTGGTCAGCGGGTTTGTATACCGCTTGATTTCACGCATGGCATATATAAACAGGAAAAAGTTGAATCCTGCGAAAAACACAAATCCGAATATGCCGTGGCTCACCCAGGATTCCAGTAGTGGGACGTCGAGATAATCGGATTTGTAGCCTCTGCCGAGGAAAACATCCCAAGAAAAAAGGGTTTCTGTAAATTCGCCAAAACCGCCTACGCGCCCCATTGCAGAGGCATCCGTGTCAGCTGTATCCGTAATCCTTACCCCGGTTGAAGTAAAAATTACGTCCATAATCCTGTTTTCGAAAATATCCCAATAACCAAGCAGCATATCCAGAACGTTGCCATAGCGGATTAAGAAATATCGGATCCCGATCAGAATGAGCACAATGAATGCCATATTCCGCAGTTTAAAGGCGCTGCCGATGGCACTGAATATATTGGAAACTTTGAAATGCAGGATAAAATAAGCCGCTGCCATAAGCCCCACAGCCAGGTAACTGGATTTGGCGAGGGAAATAACTACAACCCCGAGGCTGAAAAGGACGGAAAAGAAAAGAAATAATTTGGTAAAAATCCCCGGCGTCCTATTTAGCATAACTAATGCCGTGAGCATGCAAATAATCCCGTTTCGGGCCGTAATGTGCGGATTACCACCGGGTTGTGCTCCTTCATTTGCAAAACTTACCGCAGCGCGCATCCCGGGCGTCCAGTTCGGATCTTTGAGGATAGAGTAGACCAGGGTAACATTGGTGAATAATGACATTAAAAACAGCATCATGACCAGCGTTTCCTTCACATCATTTGGGACATGCAGCAACAATATCAAAAAGCCGAAAATGAACACGTAATTACCAATGTCGGCAACAGCTTTGCCCTGCTTATTGATAAAAAAGAAATAGTATAATGTGAGCAGCAGGAAGCCAAGGCCGAGGTTCAGCAGGATCACATTCGGCTTATAAAGTCTCTTGAAAAGGTGCATAGGCACCATCATAGCCAGGGCGAGGCCAAAAAACATCGCCGTAAAGACGCTACTTGCCGGGCCGATTCCCAAAGTATCCCGAATGAAAAATATCAGCGGAAAACCGTTGAACATCATGGCGATGCCGACGGAATATCTGAGATTGTTAAAGTTGGTGGCTATATTAAGCAGACTCCAATTCATCTGGAAAATCGGAAACGGATATATTGTAAATCTAATCGCATAGCGAAGTAGAGAATTTTACGAACTCGGCACCAAAGATACCTTATTTTGTTGGAAGCTGCTGAGCCGTTCGTTGAAATGTACAATTTTTGGATCTTGGCATGTTCCTCTTTTCCAACGGATGCAATCGTGGATGACTTGGCATCGGGATGCACTCGCAACGCGCCACCAAGGCCTTCTACTTTTCTGACTTTGGTCGATTTCTGGTAGGTGTAGCGCGTTATAAATTCATAATCAAAAGCAAACCGGTACGATTCATCGAATTTTCCATATTTCTCAACCAGCGCCCGTTTGAAAAAAAGCGATTGATTATGAATTTGCATTCCCTCCAAAATCTGGCAATCAAAGCTGTAAGATGTTGTTTTCAGGATTTCGGTAACATTATCGTCCGGAGAAATCATGTACAGGTCACCATAAATGATGTCATCTTCCTGGTTTAATGCTGCTTTTCCAAAACGATTAAAAGTACCAGGAAAATATACATCGTCGGAATTTTGAAAACCAATGTAGTCTCCCGTAGCCCTTTCCAGTGCCTTATTGATGGCATGCACCTGGCCCCGATCTTTTTCAGAGACCCACCAGGATAGATATTTTTCGTACTTTTTGATCACTTCAACACTGTAATCCGTCGAGCCGCCGTCTACGATGATGTATTCCAGGTTGGGATAATTTTGATTCAAAACGCTCAAAATGGTCCGTTCCAGAAAATCTGCCTGATTATAGGAAGGCGTTATAATGGTCAATTTAGGATAATCCTGTTGAGCAGCGGTGTTCTGAGAGCCGTTTACTTTTAGTTCAGATATAAAACTCCGCAAGTCCTGCGTATTTTTTTCTAGGAAGTGCATATAGTCCTGATTTCCGCTGTTGTGATTTTAAAACTGGTCAATAAATGCAGTGATTGATTTCAATTTGGCTGCAATGTTATTCCTTAGGATCCTGTTTTCCCTGATTTTGGCTTGTTTTCCGTAACCCGGAACAGGATCAGCGGGGAGCAATTTTTTGTATTTGTCCAGCGTTTTTTTGTAGCTGTTGAATAGTGCGTGGAATGCATTATTTGCAGGCATAAGGGCAATGTGATTGGACCACACAGGGTCAAAAAAATCCAGTCCAGCAAAGTCAAGTGATATCAGTGGCTTGCCTTCGATATGGTAATCTCCGTTCCTCATTTGAAGATCGTTATTGAGGATGGAATGAAGTCCGTAATGCCAGCCTGGATGCGAAATTTGCGTGGTTTCAGGAATCCAGACCAATGTATAATTGAGCCATAACTGATCCATATTCTTCCCGTTGCAAAGGTCAAACTCTGCACGATCAACCGTCCTTTCGGCCCACCAATTCAGCATTTTCAACGTGTTATCACCCCGTTTCAACATCCAGCTGCCTGAATGGAACATGCCGATGTTCAAAATCCGTTTATCGTCAAGAATTTTGGAAGGAGCGAGCGGCTTTTTTATGTTCGGTGTTAAATGAATGTATGAAGAAGCATTAATTACGTCTTCAAAAGGTTTTACCAAAAGCACGGACGGTGCCAGAAAAATAAGATTTTCGCAATCAATATGCTGACGCAGCAGCGCTAACGCAAACCAGGGGCGGCAGGCCGCCAGTAGCTCAAAATTGTAATATTGAGCCTCCATACTTTTCCAGGCCGGAATTGCTGCCTGCTCAATAGTCAATATTTTTATATGCGACGGAACGTGTAAAGGCGTATTATCGACCCAGCAAAGGTAAAATGTATGGTTCGGCTGGTGAAGCAAAACCGAATCCGCCAAGGCGAGCGCATGGCCGAGATTGATTCTGTTACAAACCGTATAAATAATGTTCATGTGCAATTAATCCGCTTCCGGCAATGATTTGAAATAAGACAGATGATGAATATTTTCCTTCGAAATGCCGGTTAATGCAAAGGGTAACGTCTTGTTTAAGTTAATATTTGCTGCATCCATAGCAAAATGGTTGCGAACAACGTTTGTGGGTTTCCGCAAATGCGGCCAGAACCGGTTCGCTTCAATTTCCCAAAAAACGGAATCCGCATGCAGGAAATCCGCGCTGTGCCGATATTGATAAACCTCTTTTTGCTTCGCTTTTATCGTATTGATCATGCGTTCGATGCGGCAAAGATAAATCCCATTATTGGCATATGCTTGCCCGAACAGCCGTTTTTCGTCGTCTTTCAGTCCCGAGATCCTCGAAATGATACCGCCAAGCCTTTTAATGTTGTCATCTTCGGTGGGGCCAGCTTTGAGATAATCATAACCTTGTTTGCACCAATAATAGAGTTCATCGCGTGTGACCCAGCTATTTAATTCATGAATTAATAAGAAATCACACCAGCTAAAACGGTCGTAAAAATCTTCCATTAACAACAATCCGGCCAGGGCTGCACGGGATTGAAAGTATTTTTTTGGAAAATAAATGACATCAATATCTTCATTGTGCTCCTTCACAATCGAAAGGTCTGCACCTTCATAAGCAATGAAAATGACAGGATACTTTTCCAGCGTGTTGAGGCAATGATGCAGGAGTCGCTCTTCTGTCGGGTTGATTTGCGGGTCCAGAATGGGCACAATTACGGATACAAGCTCTTTCATCAGGTTGTTTCCAGCTGATCAATAATGTAGTTCAAAGGTGTTTTCAGCAGCTTTCGCACGCGCTGATAACGACGAACAGGGGTTGGTTTGATGTAAGCGCAGTGAAATTTCCGGTAATATGCATTGCCGTTGTTTATGAGGCTGTTGCGGTAAAGATCGAACAAGGCGGTCAAATCGGGACGTTCCGAAAGTTCGAAACGATCCTGGTATTTAGACAAAACGCCAGGCTTTTGCGGATCATAGCCGCTATAATGAAAGAAGATCAGAGGATTTGTCCCATTCACGAAATGTGTGCCTTCGGATTCAGAAAATACTCTTTCGTGCAAATTCCAGTAAGCTGCATTATAGCCCGGGTTTCGTTCCAAATGTGTATTTGATACAAACACAGGCAGGAAGTTCATCCAGTTTTGATCTACAAAAAGACCATTACAAAGATCGATCAGGCACTCGTATCTTAATTTTTCTTCCCACCAGTTAATGAATTCTGTCACCTCGGAAGACCGGCTGAAAGCCACAAAACCAAGATTATACACGCCCGTATTCAAATGGTGCAGTTCGTTCGGTTTAAGCTGATCTTCAATGGGTGTATTAATGTGCGGTGTTAATACAGCTTTATGGGTTGATAATGAAGAGAGTAATCCCGTTAAAGGTTGGAATACGATAATGTCGGGATCAAAATAGATAACGTGATCAGCTTCGGGGTAATGTTTGAAAAAATAGGTAAAGTAGAAAGGCTTTACCGCTGTATTAAGCTCGGTAATGTTGTATCTGTCAGCCATTTCCTGGAAATCACGAATCTCGATCTTGTCGATCTCGATCATCGGAAAATCACTAGCATATCCTTTTTCAAAAACCACACCTTGTAATGAATCAACCAGACCGATAAAGAAAAGGACGTCTGGGTTGGTGGATTTAAGTGAATCGCCTAATGTCCTGGCCTGAGCTAAATAATTTATAGAGCAAATTGTGAATGCAATTGTCATTGATTTTGCTTTTCCGAAACCTGTAAAGGTAAATACTTTTGGATGATGGCTTCGACACTTGCGACACTTTTGTCTGTATTGTGCCTTTCCAACACTTTCTTTCTACCATTACGGCCCAACATTTCTCGAAGAGAAGGATCAAGGACCAACTGTATAATCGCCTCAGAAGCAGCAGAAATGTCCATATAAGGGACCACAAAACCTGCATCTGACTCGATCAGTTCGGGTGCTCCGCCGGCATCTTCAAAACATACCACCGGAATTTCCTGCAGGGCCGCTTCCAAAACGACAAGCGGGTATGGATCTTCGCGTGAGCTCAACAAAAGCACATCAAATCTATTGATATAATCCAACGCGTGCGGTGTCGGTGGAACGAGTATGATCTTGTCGCTCAGTCCCATAAGCCGGATGTCGCTTTCGATCAGCTCATAAATTTCATGCTGCGGCCCTGCGCCAATCCAAACGAAATAAACCGGCAAAGGGCTTGTTTTATGGATCACACGCTTCGCAATCCAGTTGAAAATGTCGTTTCCTTTGCGCCATTCTGCATTTCCGCAACCTCCTATCACAATGGCATCTTGCGGGACATGGTATGTTTTTTCCAGAATGTCACGCTGCACCGATTTTACCTTCTGATCAATGTGTTCGTGATCAATGAGTGTGAAAGTGCTGACCTGACTTTCAGGATAATCGAATTTCTTGATATAATAATTGGCAACTGCATTGGAAACCGCGATCAGATGACCGGTTTTCTTCAACATGAAGTTTAACTGCTTTTCGTGCGTATAAACCTTCACAGACATGCCCAGCTCATGAACGAAAAGCACAAGTGGTAAATGATGCAGGAATTTTAGAAAGTCGTAATAAACACCCGCATTGGCGATTGAATTGATGAAAACAAGTCCAATGTTCTGGTGTGCAAGCTCGGTAGCGATCCGTTCATTGATCTTTTGCGCCGAATGCTGCTGATAGTATTTATATAAAGGGACTTTTTTGAGGAGTTTTCCGGTAAGTGGAGTGGAAGTGACTTTGATATTTTGATACAAACGGGTTACACCAACAACTTCTTCAAAATCTTTTTCCAGCTCTCCGCCGCTGCAAAGCAACAAATGCATAGGAACGCCCCGCTCTTTCAATAGTCTGAGCAATTGCAGCAACAGCAACTGGCTTCCTGCGCGATTGGCGTCATGACTCACAAATAAGATTTTCTTCTGCTCCATTACCCAGTAAATTACTGTCTCAAAATTCGGTTAACCCGATTTACGTCCTTCACCCGGATATAGACTCAATAAGCCTCAAAACTTTTCTTGCCAGGCACTTTCTTGGCAGGATTTCCAATGTAGATTCCCCATTCCTCAGTTTCTTTGGTAATAGCAGAAGCCATTCCTACCAAAGTTCCCTGCGCGATCGTAGTATAATCGCGTATTGTGCTGTTGACGCCAAAAAATGAATAAGATTCGACAACGCAATGGCCTGAAAGCACGACGTGGGAAGTAAAGAATACGTGATCTTTGATCTGGCCGTGGTGACCGATGTGATTTCCGCTCCACATGACAACATTATTTCCAACAGTTGTAAAAGGCTGAATGGTGTTGTCTTCCAGGATAAAACAGTTATCGCCGATTACGCTTCGATCGAAAATGGTCGCGTGCGAACTGATATATGAGATGAATTGGTAACCTTTGGATTTTGCCTCATTATAAATGGCTTCTCTGTTCCGATTCATATTTCTGCCGGTCATAGGGGCAAAAAAAGCATATTCAGAAGGAGGAAAAAGGGTGGTAACATCTTCAAACGCGACAACAGGCAATCCTTTAAAAGATTCATCCTGAATATATTGGCGATTGATAGTGAAAGCGACTATTTCGTGTTCTGAATCGTTTGTCAGATAATAGTGTGCCAGTTCCGCTGTGTCGAGTACTCCAAAAACAATAACCTTAGCCATTCTTAAATAAGTTCGTAAGCCTTTAATTGTTTCCTTATGCTGTCGGAATCGTTAAACATGAGGATATCTATAATTGACAACCAAGGTACGAAAGCATTTTTAAATTGGGTATAAGGGCTTGAAACACTTTTAATGAAGTCAAGTTTTATCCCTTCCTTTTCAAATTTCTCTTTATCATACAACTCCATTCCTCCAATCGGATTAATGTAGTGGCTGGCAGTTTCCTGCTTACAGATATCCAGGATTCTATCCGGACCTTTTAAGTGTGTGTTGTGATATATCGTGGATGAGGGTACAATTTCAGTCGTGATTTCTATGTATTCACATGTTCTTTTCAGCGCCTGAAAGGTCAGTTCGTATATTGTTTGAACATCTAAATTTACAATTTCTTCGATCAGAACAAAAACCTTTTGATAATATGGGGCCTTCTGATACGATTGCTGAATGGTTTTCAGGAACTTCTTTTGCCAGGGTTCCCCTTTCAAAATTGCCACTTCATTGATCAGCTTATTCTGACTTGCATCTTTCAGCGGTATCGTGAAAAGATGTGACTGACCGGACACCAGAATGTTGTTCCTGTTGATCCAGCCTTTGTTAATAAAATTCACATCATCATAAATAATGAATTTATCAACGGCGTTGATCAGCTGGAAATAGCCTATATACGGAAATATATACGGCTGCATAATGGCGATGGTCATGGATTGCTATTTAAGCTTTCTGAGATAATAATCTTCTCCCCGGACTGCCACGTTTGTGATCGTGGTATCGCTTCCTAAACGAATGTCTTGCGGCAAAGATTTGATGCGGCTGGTGTCATTGATCACGCTTTTGGCATAAAACAGGTAATCAGCTTCCTTGGGAATGGGTTTCAATCCCTGTTCAAAAGGATTAATGCTGATCAACTTACGCGACAGATCTTCGCCATAGAGCGGATATTCAAAGTCATCATTAATGGTCGCTAAGGCAACTGTGGCATCCTTTGGAACGATGGAATCAAATGTCTGATATGCCTTGGTAATGTCGGGGCGTGCAAATGTCTGCAACTGTATCCTATCCGTTTCCAATGCTGACTTGTAACCATAAGCAGCAATGGGCAGACAACGAATATTCAGATAAACGGACATGACGGCGGAGATACAAGCGAGGCCCACCACGATCATAATGTATCCTTTCCAGATATTCCTGCGCGGTTTGAGGATGGATAAGCGGTGATTTGAAAATAATAGTAAAAGAAAAAGAACGCCAAATAGGCCGGTTTCTATAAAATATCTTCCTTTGAAAGGATCGTAAACGGCTGAATAGGAAATCGCTGCAAAGTGTAAACAAAATGCAAGCGCCAGAAACCAATGGACACGCGAGCGGAATACGCGGATTAATGTTAAGAATATCAGTGGCAATATCAGCGCAAAACCGAAAACACCCCAGTAAGGATTTGCATTGAAGTTATCGAACCGGCGCTGGAACGAAAACGGGACGATCGCGTATTCGGTTTCTTCATCCAACCGCATGCGCAACTTGTCTTCCAGGATCACAAGCGGCTTGCGCATGACCGTATTCAGATCATATCCCCACTGCGCATTGCGAATGCCATCCAGATTACAAAACTCGTAAGTATAGCGAACCACGTTGCGGCTTCCCTGCTCGAAAAGGTTTGGTAATGAGCCAAAACGTTCCACTGACTGATGTTTCAATGCAGTAGGAGGCCCGATCGGGTGCCCAAAAACCATAATGTTTTTGATATAACCCGTCGGGAAAGTGTAGACGAGCATGCCAAGGAAAATCGCAATGGCCAGTTTTATGAATCTGTTGAAAAAAACTTTCAAGTCTGGCGCCAGAAACACCGTGTAAAGCATGATCACAAAAACCGACGGCAGCAGCAAGGCAAATGTTACCTTATGGCCAAAAACGATGCCAAATGCGAGGCCTGATAGATAAAGATATTTGTTGTTGCGCGTGCTATAATAGGTGAAAAGGAAGTATAACAGGCAACTCAGGTAAGCGGTTAAAACAATGTCCGTTTCGGTGGTGACGGCCTGCATCAGGAAATTCAGGAACATGCCGTAAGCCAATGCACAAAAGAAGCTGGCCGATAAATTTCTCCCAATGCGCTGCGCGATCCCAAACACGCAAACCAATGTAATGTAATAAGAAGTGTGGTGTATCAGCTTAAATGCATTCTCAATCTTTCCGCTGATCAGATAACTGTAAATCTGAATGGTGGTGAGACTTTTAGGATAGGTGTCCATATTCCAGTTTGTCCCGCCAAAATGAGCCATCGTGCCGCGCTGAATGTAGCGGATGGCACGGTTCAAATGTCCTGTCATGCTATCCCATTCGTTTGGTGCTGTGAAAAGCACGAGAATGAGGTTGGTCACCGCAATAACCGCAATGGTGCCAAACATGAAGAAGAATATTGTTTTGAGATAAACGGACAGCTCTTTGGTCCAAAAACGAAACGTGGCGGCCCTGTTGGCAGTAACCGCGCGAATCGAATAGGAGGGCTGTGACTGGATCAAAGAGGACCAAATCACGTAATGTATACCCAAAGCAACAAATGTCGCGGCGATCCATGCCCAGGTTTGGGCGGTAAGGTCAAATGCAGAAAGTATAAAACCAGCAGGGATAATGCTTCCCACAAACAGCATGAAACAAACAATGAGCCATTCTGCCAGGGAAGGCTGGGCAATTTTTTTTGCAACAAAACTGATGCTGTATAAAAACAGTAAGAAGGCAAGCCAGTAAACAAAACCCATGCTATTCTGGTGATAAATGAGCGTTAATGATGCGGGAAATCCGTTCTATATCCGAATACGGAAGGCCAACATATAAAGGCAAACTTAACACTCTTAGCGCGATATCCTCAGAAACCGGGCAGGCAATTTGCCGTGGCATGAACGATAGCGTGTTTAATGAAGGATAAAAATAGCGCCGCGGAATGACATCTTCTTCGCGCAATGCATCCATAACGCGGAACATAACCTGCTCAGAAGGAAAGACAACCGGATAATATGCGTAATTATATTCAATGTCTTTACTGATAACCGGCTTGTAAAGCACATCCCAGTTCAGCAGACTGTCATAAGCATCAAAAACTTCTTTGCGGGCAGCAATAATGTCTTTCACAAGCGGAAGATTTACCAATCCCATGGCTGCGTGAAACTCGGAATTCTTGCCGTTGATCCCTGCGTACAGATAATGTTCATCGCCCTGGTGGCCGAATGCACGCAATAAGTGCAGTTTCCGGTCAAGCTCGGGATGATTGGAAATCAATGCGCCGCCTTCAATGGTATGGAAAACTTTGGTGGCGTGAAAGCTGCAAGTGCTCAGATCTCCAAATGATAATAGAGATTTGCCTTTATATGTGACACCAAATGCATGTGCGGCGTCATAAATCACTTTCAGGTTGTGCTTTTTGGCGATCACTTCAATGGCCTCAACATCACAGGGATTTCCGTAAACGTGCGTTGCAAGAATCCCGGTCGTAGCAGGCGTAATGGAAGCCTCGATCAACGCCGGATTGATATTGAATGTTTGCGCGTCAATGTCAACGAAAACAGGCGTGCAGTTTTCCCACAGGATTGCATTGGAAGTTGCAACATAGGAAAACGGCGTTGTGATAACCTCGCCCGTAATTTCAAGCGCCTTAATAGCGATTTGAAGGACAATAGTGCCGTTTCCGCAAAAATAGAGATGATCGACCCCCAGGTATTTTTTTAGTTCTGCTTCAAGTTCCTGAAGAACAGGTCCGTTATTGGTAAGATATCCGCGTTCCCAAATTTCCCGAACATACTGCAGATATTTTTCCTGGTCTGGTAAAAAGGTTTTAGTGACGTTAATCATTCACTACATGTTCAGTTTGGCGAATGGAAAAATTAAGTTGAGGGCGAATATACCCGGGCCATTTGCCATACCAGGTTACATTTTCACGATAATCCTCAATATCAAAAATCAGGGCTTCTTCCATGTTGTAAAGAACGGTGCTTGTGTCCTTTACGATCATCATAGAAACCACGTAAGAGCCGTCATTCAGGAAGTGGCCGGGAATTTCACACACGCCGCTTACAAGGCCTTTTGAAAAAGTTTCTGCTTGCGTTCCTACATTAAAAATACACTCACCTGTAAACGTGTACAAGTGCATGCTCAGGTTCAGGCTCGCGCCTTCCACAAGGTTCCAGAATTCAAACTGAAAATTGATTGGTGTCCGAACGTCAATGTGGTTCAGATCGTCCTGATATTCTGGGAAAAGTTTAAATCTTTTGACACGGACCTGATCATTGCCAGGAGCGCTTTCAATGTTGTCCCAATGTTTTTCAAGGGTTTTATGAGAAACCTTGCTCAGGTAATTGGTAACAATATGTGTTGTCTCGCCCTGATCAATCAACATTCCCTTTTCAAAATAAAAGGATTTGTTGCAAAGGGCTTGAATAGCAGTAAGGTTATGGCTTACAAAAATCAATGTTCTGCCGCTTTCGGAAACATCGCGCATCTTCCCAAGACATTTCTTCTGGAATTCTGTATCGCCGACCGCTAAAACTTCGTCAACGATCAGGATTTCGGGATTAAGGTGCGCCGCGATTGCAAAACCGAGCCGCACGTACATTCCCGAAGAATATCTTTTTACCGGTGTATCCAGGAATTTCTCAACACCCGCAAAATCAACAATAGCATCAAATGACTGCCTGATTTCGCTCTTTGCCATACCTAATATCGCACCGTTAAGGAAGATATTTTCGCGGCCTGTAAGTTCCGGATGAAAACCCGTGCCCACTTCCAGCAAGCTGGCAATACGGCCGTCAATCTTGATCTGGCCGGTGGTAGGTTCGGTAATGCGGCTGAGAATTTTTAGTAACGTTGACTTCCCGGCACCGTTATGACCAACAATACCAATGCGATCACCTTGATCTATGGAAAAGTTTACATCCCTTAATGCCCAGAATTCCTCTTTTTCGGCAAAATCGGAATTATCCTGCTTGCGTGAGAACATTTTGTCAACCTTTTCGGTGACAATATCACGCAGGCTTGGAGAACCATTTTTACGTTGATGGTCTATAATATATTTCTTGCTGATGTCTTCAGCTACGATTACAGGCATGCCCAAATGTAATTATTTCAGATATGATCCACGAAAGTTTTTTCTTTTTTACGGAAATAAATCAAAGACAATATCAATATCGAAAAGGAAATTATTGTCGTCGAGTAAAGACTTTGGGGATTAAAATAAGCTTTATCACCGAGTAAGCACCAGCGAAAACCATCGATGATACCAACCAGGGGATTCAGGTTATAATATTTTTCAAACCAGGTTCCTTTTGCTAGCGTACTGCTGTAAGCCACGGGCACTGCGTACATTCCAACTTGTACTAAAAATGGAATTAACTGACCGATATCCCGAAAACGCACATTCAATACCGCAAAGAACAGGCCAAACCCCAAACTTGTAATAAATGTAAGTAAAATGAAGCAAGGAAGAAATACAATGTTCCAGCTGATGGGATGCTTGAAGAACAGGGTCATCACCATAAATATGCCGAAAGCGATCAAAAAGTCTACAAAACCAACCGCAATTGAACTTAACGGCATCAGCAATCTTGGAAAGTAAACTTTGGAAACCAAATTGCCATTAATAAGGATACTATTGCTGATCTGTGTGAATGTGTTTGCGAAGAACGTCCAGATCGTAAGTCCGCTCAAAACCATCAGCGGGTAGGGAACACCGGGGTCGCTTTTGATCTTGGCGAGGTAACTAAAAACAAAGACCATGACAGTCATGGTCATGATCGGCCTCAAAACGCTCCACGCAACGCCTAGCAGGGTTTGTTTATAACGCACTGAAATGTCGCGCTTTGACAATATCCAGAGTAACTGCCTGTTGAGCCAAAGGTCTTTCCAGTAATCCTTTTCGGATCCGCCTGCTTTTATTGTAATCGTGTGTTGAGTTGCCATTCTATTGCTTAACTACTACTGTGGGGGTTGCAAAAACTGTTCGGAAATAAATGAATATCAGCGCAAGCATTACACCCACCAACGCCCCGATTTTTGCATTCCTTTTATCTTCTGCTTTAATGTCTAATGGCACTTTAATGCCTTCAATTTCTGTAAATAACGGTGCTTCACGAACAAGCGATACACGCATTTTTTCAGCGCTTCCCATTGCTTCATAGTAAAGCGTCTGGAGGAAAGCCGATTTTCTTTCCATGCTGTTAGCAGAAACCTTGGCCTCTGGCAGCAGAATCTGCGCACTGTAATCCAGTTGTCTTGCAAGCTTGTGTTCTGCAATGCCAAGCACTGCTGCCAGAGAGTCGGCGCGATGTTGCAGAAGGTTTAATGTTTTTCGCGATTTCTGAGTCTGGTTTTCCGTATACATTTGTTCTACGGTTTCCAGAAGCTTAGTCACCCAAAGTCCCGCAAGGGTTCCGTTTTCCATGCTTGTGGAAAGCGAAATGAAAGAGGATTTCCGATCCAGAGAAGCAATCTCAGTTGCGTCTGCTGCCTTTTTAACCAGCTCATTCAGGATCTTGCGTGATTTCATATCGAACTTCTTAACGTCCGTATTAGCAAAATGGAAGTTCTGGTTGTCGGGAATCTCTTCCCATTCTTTTTTCTTGATGCCGCTTGAATCAATGAAGAAGTTGGCAAGGATCATCTTCTGACCATTTACTTCCACTTCTTTCATCAGGTTTCTTTCAAGGACGGGGCGTGATTTTACAAAGTAGAAGAAGTTTTCCCCTGTAAAAATGTTCGCATCGGGTGCATTTCCTAAACCCAGCAAGCCCGCCATATCACCAAATCCAGATGACTGGCTGCCTCCGCCAAGGTTGAAAACCACCTCAGCTTCGTACATATTCGGTTTTTCGATGAATGTATCCAAACCATATCCAATCCCAAAACCAAGAATCGGCAAAAGCAATAGCATTTTCCAGTTACGGAGAATTGCCGTTTTAACGACCAGGACTTTTTCGATAACCTCTTTCGGGGTCAACTCGTCTTCTGGCACTTGTTGTTGCGGATGTAGTGTCGTCGTTGACATTTTTAGTTGATTGATCGAAAGGCTAGAACTGCTAAAATTAAACTCATTACAGAACCCAATATACCAGTTGCGGTTTGAAGGGCTTGCTGCGGGTTAAGTGCCGGAGCGGCTCTTTGCGGAACAAAGATCTCGGAACCCGGTTCAACTTTTGGATAAACATTGAAAAACAGGAACCTTCTGGTGCGGTCTACGTTTCCGTTTGGATATTTGATGTATGAGCTCTTTCTGAGTGACTCAACAGTAAAACCACCAGACTGTGAAATGTAGTCAGAAAATGCCATTCCTTTTCCGTATTTAACAGTTGTAGGATAAAGGACAGCGCCGTTAACCTGAACCGTTTCCAGTCTTTTCGGAATACGGATGATATCACCTTCCTGAACGATAAGGTCTTCGAATGATCCCGGGCTCTTGAGAATGTTCTTCAATTTAATCCCGATAGACTCTTCTTTAACATTTGGAACGTCGCCCAGGATTGTTCCTTTTTTGATGCTCTTTTCAGTTTGTTCCGCCTGATCGAAATCCGTTGGTTCGTCGAGTTCTCTCACCAATGTTCTTCTCAACAATGTGGCGCCTTCCGGATAAGCCAGCTCAGTTAAGCCACCGGCTCTTTTGATAACGTCACTGATCTTATCATTCTTATTTATAATCGTGTAAGGGCCTGCGATAAGCACTTCACCTTCAACGAATACACTTTGCTGTTCAACATAATTCGGTGATTTACGAACGGTAACCTGGTCAAAAGGCATTAAAGTGAAGTTGCTTCCTTTGCTGTTAAGCGAAAGATCGCGGTCTACATCGAATTTAAAGACTTCCGAGATTTGTGCGTTTGCCGCGCCCGCAATGCTGTTCCTTTTTCTTCTGATCACCTCAATTTCGGATGTGTACGCAGATTCTTTAAGTCCACCGGCCTGCACCAGAAGATCTTCCAGCGTCATATTCACCGTGTAAGGGAATTTCCCTTCGTTCTCACCGATCTTTGTGTTATTCACCTCACCGTCGACGCTCACATAAGCCGTTTCGGCCATATCAAACTTGGAAGGGACAATTACTCTGTCAAGCCTGGTTAATATCAAGTCAGGCGTGACGTTGTTTAGCACATCTGTATAGTTGATTGAAATACTTTCCAAAACAAGATCCTGGCGAGTTCTTAAAACACTTACGCGACCTACAAATGCATCTTCGCGCAAACCTTGGGCATTCTCAATCAATTGTTTTAATGAAGGGCTGTTATCTAGCGAATAATCACCAGGACGCATTACCGCGCCTTCCACAGTTACAATATTCTCAAAACGGTCGAGAACGGTTTCTACATTGACAGAGTCGCCTGTTACTACTTCGAAAGCATCATAATTGGCTTCTGCAACGTCAAGGATTTTACGCTCTTTGGATGTAATTCTTTGTACTTTAAGTCTTGCACGGTAAGCTTTATCGTTGAAGCCGCCTGCGTAACGAAGCATGTCGCCTAGTTTTTCCTCCGCTTTAAGTTCGTAAATACCGGGGCGTTTAACCATTCCGGCTATTTCTGCTCGCTTCAGATAGTAACCAACAACCACATTATCATTGTCCTGAACACGGATATCACCGTCGATTTTACCATTAACCAGGTAATCATATATGTCAATATGCGACACAACTTTACCTTGGCGAACTACCCGCACATCACGGAAAGATCCAATTTCATTAGGTCCGCCAGCCTGATAAAGTGCGTTAAAAGCGGATGATAATGACGACACCTGATACGTTCCGGGATTAATAACTTCCCCTGTTACAAAGACTTTTACAGTTCGTACATCACCCAGGGTTACCATTAATTTGGTTCTGGCAGTTTCACCACCCGTTCCGATCAGCCCTGGTGTGAATTTTGAAAATTTGTCAATTAATATCTTTCGGACTTCCTCTATCGTGCGACCGGCTACATATACGTTACCCACGCGTGGGAGGGAAATAAAACCATCTTTGGTAACATCGACTTCGAAAGTGCTCTCTGCGTAGTTATAAATAAAGATTTTGAGTTCATCCCCAGGCCCAACGATGTAATTTGTAGGCGTTGCAATCTGCAAGTCGGGAATAGGATCTAGATTTTTATCGGCGAAGAGCGAATAACCATAGATTTTCTGGCGCAATGCCTCTTTTTCCGGATCCTGGGCATTGAGCTTCGCAGAGGTGCTGTCATTTATCTTTCCTTGTTCCTGGCCAGGAATTTTCTGGTCGCCAGGAGCTTTTCCTTTGTCATTGCCTTGACTATCAGCATTTTGTTTGCCGCTTTGTTGCTGTTGGTTGTTTGCTCCGGGCTGATTTCCCTGTGTGTTGCCCGTATTGCCCGTCGCGCCTCTCTGCGTTCCTGTGTTGTTGCCGCTTTGTGGCGAACTGCCAGTGGGAGCATTAGGAAGGGACTGGGGAATGATTACCTGCGACAGGGATGGTAAGGAAATGGATAAACAGAGAAGATAAAGGAATATGCTTTTATAACTTTTTGCCAATTTGAATCTGTTCATATGAAGTATTATTGTACTATTGAAATGCCTATCATTCATTAAAACTATGTATAAGACTAGTGTTTTTGAATTTTGGATATGAGCATACTTAATTTTTGGATGTGTATAACATGGCAAAGTAAATTAGATTTTTCCTATTTTTAAAGAATTTCTATTAATCGTGCCCAAGCTAATTTCGTGTAAAGTTATAACAGGGTAACGACAAATGTCTTAAATTATTAAAATACAATATTTAAAATCAACAATAGGCTCCAAAGGGATCATAATTTATGGAAAGTACCAATGTGCAATATGATGAGGATAGTATAAGGTCACTTGACTGGAAAGAACATATCAGATTGAGGCCAGGGATGTATATTGGCAAGCTGGGCGATGGTTCATCGGTGGATGACGGCATATACGTATTGGTGAAGGAAATCGTCGATAATTCTATTGACGAACATATGATGGGCAACGGAAAAACCATAGAAATCAAGATTTCTGAGCACAGAGTGGAGGTAAGGGACTATGGACGTGGAATACCGCTTGGAAAGGTTGTGGACTGTGTTTCCAAGATCAATACGGGTGGAAAATATGATTCCGGCGCTTTCCAGAAATCGGTGGGTCTGAATGGGGTTGGAACGAAGGCGGTTAATGCACTTTCACAGTATTTTAAGGTGCAGTCGTTTCGGGAAGGGAAGAGCAAAAACGCTGAATTTGCACAAGGAGCGCTGGTAAACGAATCCAAGGAAATCCAGACAAACCAACGCAACGGAACGCACATTGCCTTTGAACCGGACGGGGCGATTTTTAAGAACTTCCGGTACATTCCGCAGTATCTGGATAATATGATCTGGAATTACTGCTATTTGAATGCTGGCCTGACTATTAACTTCAATGGCCAAAAATACATTTCACAAAATGGCTTGCTCGACCTGCTGCAAAGTAAGTCTGATGCAGATTCGTTGCGTTACCAGATCATTCATTTGAAAGGAGAGGACATTGAATTTGCCATGACGCACGGCAATCAATATGGCGAGGAATATTATTCTTTTGTTAACGGGCAATACACAACGCAGGGGGGGACGCATTTGGCGGCCTTTCGGGAAGCGGTTGTAAAGGCGGTTAGGGAGCACTTCAACAAAGATTATGCACCGGAAGATGTACGCTCGTCTATCATTGCAGCCGTCGCTATCCGTGTGCAGGAACCGGTTTTTGAATCTCAGACCAAAACCAAATTAGGCTCAAACACCATCACGCCGGACCCGAATAGCACGACCGTCCGCACATTTGTCAACGATTTTGTAAAAGAAAGGCTTGACAATTATTTGCATATGCACCCGGAATCACGGGACGCATTGAAAAAGCGGATCGAGCAATCGGAAAGAGAACGGAAGGAGCTGGCGGGTATTAAAAAGCTGGCTAATGACCGTGCAAAGAAAGCGAATTTGCATAACAAGAAACTGAGGGACTGTCGTTTGCATTTGACCGACCTCAAAAATGAGCTGCGTTATGAAAGCACATTGTTCATTACGGAGGGAGATTCTGCAAGTGGATCAATCACCAAATCGAGGAACATTCAAACGCAGGCTGTTTTCAGTTTGAGAGGTAAACCGTTGAACTGCTTCGGGTTAACGAAGAAAATCGTTTATGAAAACGAGGAATTTAATCTACTCCAACATGCGCTCGACATTGAAAATGGTGTTGAAAACCTGCGTTTTAACCGCATTGTAATCGCAACAGATGCCGATGTGGATGGGATGCATATTCGTTTGCTGCTGATGACATTCTTCCTGCAATTTTTCCCGGATCTCGTCCGCAACGGGCATCTTTTTGTTTTGGAAACGCCTCTTTTCAGGGTCAGGAATAAAAAAGAAACCATTTACTGTTACAGCGAGGAGGAAAAACAACACGCGGTGAATAAGCTTGGCAGCAAACCCGAGATAACGCGTTTCAAAGGTCTTGGCGAGATTTCACCGGATGAGTTCGGGAAATTTATCGGGGAAGACATGCGTGTTGAACCCGTAATCCTACAAAAAGAAACATCCATTCAGAAATTATTGAGCTATTTCATGGGTAAAAATACGCCTGAACGCCAGCGCTTTATCATTGATAATCTGAAAACGGAAAAGAACATTGAAGAACTTGCGCTGGCAGTATAGGCGGCTGTTTGTTTATCTTTGAGCGCACAAAGTAATATTAGGAGTGTCGGGTCTTTAAATCTTACTTGACCTCCTGATACATATTAATCACCGTTCAGTGGAATTACAAGACCTAAGAAACAGGATAGACTCGCTTGACGATCAGCTGCTTAGTATTTTGAATGAGCGTATGGAGCTCGTAAAAAAAGTAGGAGACCTGAAACGTTCGTCACAGTCTATCATTTATCGCCCCGAAAGAGAAAAGCAGATCCTGGACCGCCTCGAAAAGCGCAACGATGGTTTGCTTACACGGCAGGCTATTGACGCTATTTTTTTCGAGATCTTCGCAGTTTCCCGTAACCTGGAATTGCCCGAAAGAGTGGCTTATCTTGGTCCGGAAGGAAGTTTTACGCATCAGGCAGCGGAAGGCCGTTTTGGTGGAATGAGTGAATATCTGGTTCTGCCAACCATTCATTCTGTATTTGAAAGCGTAGAAACAGGTCGTGCCAAATTTGGTGTTGTGCCTATTGAGAATAACCAGGAAGGCATTGTAATTGAAACAGTGGATTTTCTGCGTGAAAAAAACTTGTCCATCGTTGCGGAAGTGCTGTTACAAGTTCATTTCACGTTCGCGTCGCAGTCCGATTCGCTGAAAAATATTCGCCGGATCTATTCAAAGGACATTGCATTCCGTCAATGCGGAAAGTTTATCAGCGAATATCTGGAAGGAATGGACATTGAGCTGATTCCCGTAGAGTCCACTTCGAAGGCAGCCAAAATGGCCGCTCAGGAACCCGATGCAGCGGCAATCTGCTCATCGATCTCTGCAAGGCTTTTCGGTGTTCCGATCCTTTACGACAACATTGAAGACAGCGATCAGAACAGGACCCGTTTTTTGATTTTGGCCAAAGACTTTGTTAACATTAAAAGTGATGATGATAAAACAACCATTATCGCCAATTTGCCCAATACAAATCGTCCCGGCGTTTTATACGAGTTTTTGAAAGACTTTAATGACAGGGGCATTAACCTTACCAAAATTGAAAGCCGCCCGCTGAGAGGAACCTCGACATTCCGGGCATGGTTTCTGGTGGAATTCCTGGGGCATGTGGATGATCCGCCGGTGCAGGAAATTATGCATAAATATGGTTCAAACCTGAAATGGCTGGGCAGTTATATCAGAGTTTCATAAGAACATTTAAAACATAATTGCCTGGGGCTTATGCCCCAGGCAATTATGTTTTAAATGTTCTCTATTTTTTCAATGTGCCTCTGTAAAGCGATGGCCAGTTTCCGTAAAGCTCAATGGACGTTTCCGAGCCGTCCGGCAATTTGACTTTCACCACGCGGTTCGCGGTGGGGGACTGGAATGAGTCTACGCCCAGCACCACAATCTGATTTCCTTTGACGATGGAAGTTACAAATGGCTCTTTCTTGTCAATAGCAAGTAAAACCTGTTCCTTTTTGGGCTGAATCCAGTTTCCATTCAGCTGGAAAGCAAGATCTTGATTTGTTCCGCCCACGATCACGTCTTCCACCTGCTTTGCCATCCAGTTTCCAAGTGAATAAAATTCCGTAGGGAAGTCCCAGTAATAGGGTGCATCACGTTCTCTCGGCTTTTTGCCGATTTCCGTTTTCGGTGTTTTTCCATCAGCAGGATACCACTCGTTTCCCCATGGCGAAGCATCGGCTCCTACATTATAGGCGTTGGGATCATTGCTGCTCGGGCCGCTGTCGTGCCACAAATAATAGCCGTCAAACAAAATCAGTGAAAAGAGCGACATGCTTAATGCCTGGCTCGCTGGCATCATTTCGAGCTGGTTCATTACCAATTCGCCTTTTGGCTCGGTTAGCTGGAAGTTCCAGGGCACGATCGGGTCATGGTAGAGCGGCATGTAGCGGTTCCAGCCGTAGAATATGAATTTGTTATTTTTCTGATAAGGGATCAGCTTATTGATCCGCAGGGAATGTATAGCTGATAGCAGCACGAAATTATTTGGTGTATTTCCCTCGTCGTCCATGACAAACATGGGTTTTGGGTAAACATCAATCGGAGTCGCATTGAACAGGTCCTGGAAACTTTCACCATTAGGCAAAGGCTCGAAGTTTGAATTATTAGACTTGGGATCATTGTAATCGCCCATCAGCTCTTTCGGACTTTTGCCGCCCAGCGTGTTGATATGCGGATTGGTATAAGCACCTCCACCCCAGTAATCCAGCAAATACATATCCGGATTGTTCTTTCTAATCGTCTTTGCGAACCAGATAAGCCGCTGCTTCACTTCGGGGATGTAATGTTGATTCCAAAACTCAAAATCCAGCGCATAAACTCCGAAATTGGGAACACCAGCCCACGTTTCCACTTCTGATTGAGACAAAGAAGAGAACCACTTTTCATCCCTGTCTGCAAAATAATTGGGCGTAACCGTATAATGCATCCGGGGCGCAGGTGTGTCCTTGCCACCGGAAAGGTAATTGATGCCGCGTTTGTAGTAATTCTCTGTCGGGACGTAATCATTCAGGCGGTACTGCATTACCATCTTGCCTTTAATCGGCTCAAATTCAGGGAATTTAGTATCGAAATCCACATTAATGGTCCGCGATGGCGAAAACCATTGCGGGATTTCAACGCGTGTAAGCTTTGTATCCTCCTTAGCATCTGGTTTTCCGGAGATCCAGATATTTTGCTGCCTTAATGAGCGGTTTCGCATTTTGTTCCACCAATCGTTGTAAGGTGCATCGATCCAGCGGGCAGTAATGGAATACAAATAGCCTGGTTTCGCTTCAATGCCATTTTCCAGGCCTTTCACTTCAATGCCATCGATCATAACGACTTTTGTGCGACCGTCGTCATAATTGCCGAAATCCTTCAAATGCAGTTTTCCGTTGACCATTACCGGCCTTACATCCAGCCAGTTGTCTTTGCTTCCCTGCCGGATCCAGCTCTGCGGATCCAGAATCTCCACTTTTTTCTTCGTATCAAATTCGAAAGCAGCCGAGGTTTCGCAGCCGGGCTGCCCCAAGCTGGTGATTTTGATGGTCGCCGGACCGGTTTCCAGGGTAAGTGGCATAATAGAAAGCCAGATCCCGAAACGGTGCGGCACTTCTTTGAATTGAAATACTTTGCCTTTTTGCGTTATTTCAACATTATAAGGGGAGAGACCGCCAGCATTGGCGGCCAGTTCAAACTGCATTTCGTCCCCGATCTGCTTATAACGCCTTATCACAAGATCGCAGGCAGAAGAGGACGAATCAATTGTTTTTGCAACCGGGTAAGCTTCCAGTTTCTGCGGATAGGTCCGGCCGGTTGAAGGACCGAAACGGTTCCAAAGCCAAAGGCCGGACCCCGTCAGAAAAACTAATAATGCGGTAATCCAAAAGAAAGTTGATTTTGACAAAATGCTGTTATTATTGGGCACAGATTATTCAGGATTGATGAAAAGGATCAGACAAACTTACCACCACCGATAGAATAAACCAATTGACCCGTTCACAGAAGAGATTCCTTTGTCAATATATTCGTGCTTGTAAGAAACGCCATCATACTTAACCCGGACGTCGACACCAAATGCCCCATCGCGTTTGAAAAGGAACTTTGAACCTAGGCCAATGCCATATTTCGGCCTTACTTTCTGGTCCTGAGAAGCCAGGTTACCATAATATAAGGTGTAATCCAGAATGCTCACTCCGCCGCTCAGCTGTACATAAGGCTGTATGTTGGAAGTTTTGGGCAGGAAATGGTAATTCCCGAAAATTTCAACCGGATACTGGGAAACCGTCCGTGTCTGAACAGCGGAAAGCGTTTCGTCCCCATTTTCATAAAGCGCCCTTGGAATTCTCTTCTCAAAATAAGTCGAGCCAATCTCTCCACCGACTGAGAGGGGTGAATTTCTCAAAACCCATTCAATGGAGATAGAGTAGTTTTGAAATGAAGCCTTATCAATGTAATTATCCGAAAACGATCCCAGCGGCACAGCGCCCATCAATCTGGCCGTGGCCAGGTAATGCGTATAGCGTTCAAATGGAGAAGGGAGTGTATAAAGCTTAGGCGCCGGTTCCTGCGCATACGACGAAAACCCACCAATGACGAAAAGGGCAATGATTATGATTTTTTTCATTTCTAATTAATTTTTAAATATCCTGACTGACCAAAAATAGAGTCAACCATTGTGTCCACATATTGTCTTTCACCGATTCCCGCGCCGCGGATCTGCGCATCCCACACAACCTTAAATGTTTTATCCACCGTATTCGGATTCTTGAAGTCCAGCATGGAGATCAGCCAGTAACTTTCGCTGGTTTGATAATATTGGTAATAACTCGGATAGCCGTAACCATAACCGCCGCCGCCCCAGTAACCGCCGTAATAGGATGATACAGGCTGCGAAACAACATTCAGGTAAGTGTTCGTGATCCAGCTCGCATTAATGCCAATGTCTGGCTTGCTTTTTGGGCTTACATATTTGTATCCCAATTTTTCCATATTTGAAATGATACGGATTAAAACGTCCCGGTCCAGCTCGGTCAATGCAGTTCCAGCCTGTCCGTTTTCAACAACGAGCACAGAATCGACAATGCTGAATGTTTTGTATTGCGTATAATTGGCAGCTTTATCGTGATTTGTAATGTAAACGAGGGTTTCTTCTGTTGACAAATCACTGATAGGATCTTTGGAGCAGGACATCATTCCTATTCCCGCCATGAGTATGAACAATGAAGCTTTTTTTAACATGTTTATTTTGAGTATTTAAATATGATAATTAAACGAAATTTGAAATTGAACATTTTATTTTTCGTTATTTCTCGGTCCAATTTTTTAGTTTTAAACGTTCCCGATATTTTTCAGGACTATTGTAAAACTAAATTGGTTGTAGCAAAACCGTAAATCATTTAAACCCCGTACAAACTCATTTGTATATATATGGAAACAAAAGAAGAGATTTTAAGGATTATAGATGTACTCAACGACACCTACGAAAGTGAAGAGGCCTGGTATGGCCCGTCTGTGGTTGAAGCTTTGCGTGACGTTACGCCAAAAATGGCGGAAGTGAGATTGAGCAGTAACACGCACTCGATCGCTGAGATCGTTTACCACATGACGACATGGCGGATATTTGCCGTTCGCAAGATTCAGGGAGATGCTGAATTTGACATTAAAACACAGGACAAGGACTGGAAGAAGTTTCCCTTGGTGGATGAATTTGAGTGGGAGGCCATTCAAATGGAGTTGAGCCTTTCGCAGGAAGAACTGGTCTCGGAACTTGAAAAGATTGAAAGCGACAGCTTCCTGGAAGAGTTTGTGCCGGGCCGGGATTACAGTTATTATACATTGATTCATGGCGTTATCCAGCACGACGTTTACCATGCAGGACAGATCGGGTTAATCAAAAAAGCAGTAAAAGGAATGCGTCTGGAAGAGGATGATTATGGCGCTTTTGACGACCGTGCCGACTTTGATAATGGAACTGACTATTACTGAAATACTTACATTTAATTTTGTAAAAAGGCCAAGTTGCCTATGTTTTATAATAAACAATTTGTATTTTGCATTATAATAGAACGAAGTTGTAGATAGTTGCAAGCGTTCTAATGGTGTGGATATAGACAAAAAGGCTGCCCGATATTTTCGGACAGCCTTTTTTTAAAGAGAAATCCGTGCAACATTGGGCAAAAAAATTGCTCACCACTCATATATGAAAATTTTAATCGTCGAAGATGAACCCAAGTTGGCAGGTTTCCTGAAACGGGGCCTCGAAGAACAGTCCTGGGAAGTAGAATTAGCATATGACGGGCAGGTAGGGAAGAAAATGGCGTCAAACTATCGTTTCGATGTCATCATTCTCGATGTAAACCTGCCTTTATTGAATGGATACGACCTCGCCCGCCAGCTCCGGCACGACGGCCTGGCAACACCAATCCTGTTTTTAACCGCCCTGGGAACCATTGATGACAAGCTGGATGGTTTTGAAGCCGGCGGAGATGATTACCTGGTTAAGCCGTTCGAATTCAGGGAATTGATTGCGCGTATTAAGGTCCTTTCACAAAGAAACAGCAACCGCGAACAGTCTAATCAGATACTGAGCCTTGCTGATCTCGAACTCAATCTGGACGAGAAAGTAGCGCGCCGCGGCGGAAACCGCATTGACCTCACTGCCAAGGAGTTTGCATTGCTCGAATACTTGATGCGCAACAAAGGCCGTGTCGTTTCGCGTGTAGACATTGCCGAACAGGTCTGGGATATCCGCTTCGATACGGGCACCAATGTGATTGATGTTTACATTAATTTTTTAAGAAAAAAAGTGGACAAGGATTATCCTACCAAGCTGATCCATACCGTTGTGGGCATGGGTTATATTTTTAAGGAAGAATGAACATTAAGTCCCGCCTGACCTTGCTTTTTACCATGCTAGTGGGATCCATCATGGCCTTGTTCTGCCTCTCCATTTATTATTTCTACGATCAATACAGGGAGAAACAATTTTATTCTTTCCTGAACGAACGCGCGCAAACCATCGCCCAGTTGGTCGAAGCGAGCCAGGATATCAGCAAGGCCGACATTGAAAAGATTGAAAAAGAGAACAATACGATTTTTTTAAACGAAGAGATTACGATCTACGACGGGGCGGATTCGCTGATATTCACAGGTGGCAACGAGAAATTTACACTTTCCAAAACCATATTGGCAGAAGCCCGGGCAGGACGGGAAATTCGGACGAAACACGATAAAAAAGAAGCCATCATCATTCGTCACGTTTTGCAGGATCACAGGAAACCCTGGGTGGTGATGGCCGTTGCCAACGACGTCCCCGGCATGAACCAGTTGAAGCGGCTTCGTGAGATCCTGGTCATCGGATGGCTGCTATCTCTCATTTTGGTAGGTGTGGCAGGCTGGCAATTTGCCAACGATGCTATTAAGCCAGTTTCAGACATTATTTCTCAGGTTAACAACATCTCGGCGGGAAACTTACACGAAAAAGTGACCGTAGGGCGCGAAAAGGATGAACTTGCCGCGCTTGCACAAACATTCAACCAGATGCTCGGCCGGCTGGAAATAGCATTTCTAGCGCAAAAAAACTTCGTATCCCACGCCTCGCACGAGCTGCGAACGCCGCTCGCGCTCATTATGAGCGAAGCCGAACTGAGCCTGATGAAGGAACGCGCCAGCGAAGAATATAAAGTGGCGCTGAAAGGGATCTGGTCTGAGGCCAAGGAAATGAATGAGCTGGTTAGCAGGTTGCTAGAGTTGGCCAGGACAGAAGAACACGCGTTCAGGGTAACATTCTCAAAGATCCGTGTGGATGAAGTGCTTTGGCAGGCGAAGGCGTCTGTGCAACAGAAAAATCCGGGTTACGAAGTGCATATTCATTACGACAAGATTCCCGAGGATGAAGAGCAATTGAAGCGATACGGCGACGAAAGCCTGCTGAAAACAGCATTTATGAACCTCATGGACAATGCTTGTAAATATTCCAATAACAAGACTGTTAATGTGTTCCTGAAAATTCAAAAGGACTTAATCCAGGTTGACTTTAAGGATGTCGGCGTTGGCATTGCATCCGACGAGCTGCCTTTCATTTTCGACACCTTTTACAGGAGTGCCACCACGATCAGTAAAGCAGGTTACGGCATAGGCCTGGCATTGACCAAGCGTATCATTAACATGCAAGGTGCCAGCATTGAAGTGGAGTCGGCGCTAGGGGCCGGGACGACATTTATACTCAAATTTCCTCCGTTTTAACGCTCTTTTAATTCGGTGTTAATGTGCATTTAACACTCTGAAATGTCATTTGCAGTATCAATTGCAATTGGCTATTCCGTGCAGTGTTAAAACTTTAAATTGAGTTAGGTGAGTAGTAAGAAAAGAATGGCTTCCGAATATTTCGGAGGCCAATTTTTATATACGGGGCTCATTATCAGGCAGCATACTTTCCTGTTTTTTTGCTTCTTCAATGCGGAAACTCGGCAGCGCTTCGGGATATTCCAGGGAAATGAATTCAATCATTTTTTCGCGGACATAACACCGCAAATCAAACGTTTCAGAAGAATTTCGTGCGGACATCAATGCCCTTAGGATCATTAACTGGCCTTGGGTGTCAGTCACTTGTAATGCCCAGGATTTGCCATCCCAGAGGGGCGTAGTATCCAGGATCTCTTTCAATTTTTCCCTGAGCCTTGCAACAGGCGTTAAGTAATTAAGCTGAAAAAATGCCGTTCCGATCAGCGCACTTTCATTACGTGTCCAGTTTTGAAATGGTGTTTCAATAAAATACGTGATAGGAAGCACGATCCTGCGCAGGTCCCAAATGTTAACGACCACATAAGTCAGATTAATCTCCTCAATGCGCCCCCATTCCCCTTCTACGATCACCACGTCGTCTATCTTGATAGGCTGTGTAAAGGCGATCTGAATGCCCGCCATGAGATTGGCCAGCGATTTTTGCGCAGCGAAACCTATGATTACACTGAAAATACCCGCAGAAGTCAGTATACCAACGCCGTATTGACGCACACTTTCAAAACTCAGCAGTAAAATGGAAACCCCGATGGTAATGATCAGAATGATCACCATTCTTTTTACAAACTTGATCTTCGTGAATAATCGCCGCGCCTGGTTATTGTCCGGAGTGTTAAAATCCAGCTGATCGATCAGCACTTTTTCAATAATAATGACAATCCGGGTCATTAGCCACGTGGTCACCGCGATCAAAGCCACTTTGCTGATCGTAAATGTCCAGTAGTAATCTTTATGGGTCAGAGAATAAGTTTTAAGTGCGGCGGTGATTAAAACAAGCGGGATAAAAAAATACAAAACACTTGTCAGGTTTTCACTAACAGCCTTTACTGCGCGCCATTCTTTTTTTGCAGCTGTGATTTTTATAATATTAATAACTACGGCACTGATTATCAGCCCTATTACCAGCGCCGGGAGCACAATAAGCCACGGGGAATTTCGGTAATCGAGCAGGTTAAAAAAATCGTTCATGGATCAGATATCGTTGAGTCGCGCCACGATCATGCCCGTATGCTTGGGAACCGAGGCCACGTATTCTGCCAGCGGAACACTGGTCATAATCACCTTTTTGCCTGTCAGTGAAGCGTGGATCAGGTAAGCACGGCTGCCGACTTTGGAAATAATGCCCATATGATTAACGTCCAGTCCTTCCACCGATGACGTAAAAGCAACAATGTCACCGTCGTGCAGCATGGGTTCGGCCTTGTGGATACCCGATTTTGGAATGTAGCTATGCTCTCTCGAATTGATCTGACCTTCCTGCTCCCGCACTTTTTCCCAAACAGCCGTTTCAGCCATGGACGGATACAAATTAGCATGGTTGGACATAAAATTGATTTCCTTTTTATACGGAATGCCACCCACTTTGGCCGTAATATCTTCCAGACGCCCACGCTTTTCGTTTTCATACATCCAGTCGAGCACATAATGCAGCCTGGAAGGATAGCCGTCAATGACTCCATCGCGGTAACGCAGCTTGGTCAATTCATTCTTGAAACCTTCATAAGTTGGATTCTCTGTTTTCGCAACGGCCAGGGCCACGGAACTCTCGACAAGCGTGGTGCAATCCAGCCCGTCGAATTTACAAACGAGTCGTTCTGTCGGATTTGCTTCCAACGTTCCGGCGACGTATGGCGTCCCCAGAAACGATTCCCCCATGCGCAAAACCTGCGTCCCGATATCCCTGCTCTCCGGTAAATCCATTTTTTGGGCAAAAACCTTTTGAACCGCCAACTGTGCGAATGAGCCAGTCGACGACAAGAGAAAAATGGATAGAACTATAACTCTGATCATGCTTAAATTTCCTTTTTGCGTAAAGTTGCGTTTTATTTGACTTTTATCATCCTTATTTGGCTTCAATTTCATAGACAGATACAGAGTTGGGCAGTAATCCAACCTGAACTCCGGTTGACGTAATTCCATTGGTCCGCAAGCTCGGCGAAGGCGAAAATAAAGGGAAAACCGGTTTCAATCTGTAAGCTGCTGTATTGCCTAGCTTCAAAAAGTTTGCCCAGGCATCCTGCGGGATTTTTACGGATGTATCAACGGTATTTACTTTGTCAAAATTATAAATAAAAAGAAGCTTTTGATTTTCGGTGAAACGCAAGTAGCTGTATTGCAGTGTTTTGTTATAATTTTGAGACTGTCCGTCAACATTCACATATTGAAGATCATAAAATGATCCGGCGTAAACGGCTTCGTTTTCCAGGACAAAATGATTTAAAGTTTCATAAAAAGCACGTAATTTTTTCTGGTCCGCGCTAAGTTTTTCAAGATCAAATTTCCCACCATTAACCCATTGCTGGAACTCGGTAACGCCCCAATAATCAAAGATCGTAGTCCTGCCGTCTTCTCCCTGGAAGCCTTCTGTCTCAACAGGATTGACGCCCAACTCCTGACCAAAATAGATCATCATTGGGCCCGTATGCAATGTTGCACTTAATGTCATCGCCGGAACCGCCGCCCAGGGATCGCCTGCAAAGTAGCGGGATGCAATGCGCTGTTCATCGTGATTTTCGAGAAACCGGAGCATATTTTCACTGATATCGCCCGACTCCTGCTGCCAGATCCTGGTAATGTTTTCAACAGTCCCGCTGCCTTCAATCAGGCTTCGTAAGGAGTTATAAAGTCCCACCTTATCATACAGGTAATCAAACTTCCCTGTTTTGATGTAATGGTGATATTCAGCGGGATTGTAAATTTCTGCGATGAAGATAACGCTCTCTTTCAGCTTCTTAATTTCGGGGATGACCCAGGCCCAGAATTCCGCAGGCACCATTTCAGCCATATCGCACCGAAAGCCATCCACCCCTTTTTCAGTCCAGAAACGCAGGATATCATACATTTTCAGCCAGGTGGAAGGGATCGGATCGAAATACCGTAATCCGCCATTTTGATAATCCACACCATAATTCAGCTTAATGGTCTCATACCAGTCATACTGGCTGGGCTGCGCCTGAAAAACGTCGTTTCCCGTAGCTTTGGCGGGCCTTTCGTGATACGGTGCGGCAATTTCTACGGGCGGCTTATGCCCCTCGGGAACCACAAAATCGTGGTTGGGGATATAATAAAAATTGTTTTCGGGACTAAAACTAACTGTATTGTCATCATCTTCTCCAAAGTCACGGATGCCAAACGCCCTTGCATTTGAATGATATTGCCGGGCAACGTGGTTCGGAATAAAATCAATGATCACTTTCAAATCCTGTCCGTGCGTACGAATGACGAGTTGCTCAAACTCCTCCATGCGCTTGGTAACGTCTACGGCAAGGTCAGGATCCACATCATAATAGTCTTTCACAGCATAAGGAGAGCCTGCTATTCCCTTCACAATCAATGGATGATCTGCGTTTATTCCGAATTCGCTGTAATCTGTTAGCGTGGCGTGTTCCAAAATGCCGGTGTACCAAACGTGCGTAATGCCGAAATCTTTGAGCGCAAGGAGCGCGGTTTCGGTAATATCATTGAATTTTCCGCAGCCATTTTCCTCAATGGTGCCATAAAATTTATTGGTCGTGCATTGGTTCCCGAATAAGCGGGTAAATACCTGATATACTATGAACTTATCCTTGTTAATTGCGGGCATATCAAGTTGAATTATTTATAAAAATCATATGGCCAAACCCCTCCCGGCGCGTTCTGAGACGGCTTGCGGAAATGAGCTTGGAAAATTTTACTATTTTGCAAGATATTAAATTTGAAATAATATGCCCTCAATAGAAGCGTGCCTTTTTGATCTGGACGGAGTAATTGTCGATACAGCCAAATACCATTATATTGCGTGGCGGCAACTTGCCAATAATCTCGGATTTGACCTCACCCACGCACAAAATGAACTCTTGAAGGGCATTAGCAGGATGGAATCGCTTGAAATTATCCTGGCGATTGGCGGCGTGAAACTTTCAGAGGAGGAGAAATTGCAGCGCGCTACGGAGAAAAACAGCCGTTACCTAGCATTGTGCATGCAAATGACGCCCGCGGACACGCTTCCGGGCATTCGGGAGTTTTTGGACGAGTTGAAAAACAGGAGCATTAGAATTGGTTTGGGTTCTGCCAGCAAGAATGCAAAAGTGATTCTGGAACGCATTGATATGCTTTCTTATTTCGAAACCATTGTAGACGGAAACCGGATTACCAAAGGAAAGCCAGATCCGGAGGTTTTTTTAATAGGAGCCGCAGATCTTGACGCATCGCCGGCAGCATGTGTTGTTTTTGAAGATGCGGTGGCTGGCATCCAATCGGCGAAAGCAGCGGGAATGCTCGCGGTTGGAGTCGGAGAAAAGGCCGTTTTGACACAAGCAGACATCGTTATTCCCGGATTTACCGATTTTCATTTTGAAGATCTGGAAGTGGCTTTTGCATAAGCTGCTCATTTTTAATTTTACAGTTACACATTACCCGGATGAAAAATTACATCACCCATGATGAATGGTGCATAGTAGAAAACGGCTTCCATGCTGAATATAATGAGATTACCGAAAGCCTAATGAGTTTGGGCAATGGCCGGATGGGTCAGCGCGGCAACTTTGAAGAACATTATTCCGGCAAATCATTGCCAGGAAATTACGTTGCGGGGGTTTATTTTCCTGACAAGACGCGCGTAGGCTGGTGGAAAAATGGTTATCCAAATTATTTCGCCAAAGTGCTGAATGCATGCAACTGGATTGGGATCGATATCAAGATCGGGGAGGAGGTGCTGGACTTAAATATGTGCGAGATCGAAACATTCAGCCGTGTTTTAAACATGAAGGAAGGCGTCCTTGAAAGGATAGCGACTGTGAAACTGGCAGAAGGGAGGCGGATCAAAATTCATTCGAAGCGCTTTTGCAGCATGGCGGACGACGAATCCGGCGCAATCAGTTACAAGCTTACCCCGTTGAATTTCAGTGATAACGTTACAATTACGCCCTATCTGGACGGTAATATCAGGAACCGGGATTCCAATTACGACGAGTCTTTCTGGAATGAAGTGCATAAGGAAACGGGCTTTTCGCAGGGTTACCTGATCCTTGAAACCAAACAAAATCCTTACGGCGTCGAATTGTTCCAGGTTGCGACGGGAATGTCGTTCGATATCAAGCTAAATGGCTTGAAAACCGAGTATCAGTCGTTGCCCGTGAAGATTGATAAATACGTAGCCGGGACTGTAAAAGTGGAAGTAAAAGAGGGTCAGGAGCTTAGCGTATATAAGTATGGGGTCAATCTTTCTTCAACTAATTATCCAAAGGAGAAATTATTGGAAGAGTGCAAAGCTTACGTAGCACGCATTGCGGAGGAAGGATTTGATCGGTTATTAGAAACGCACATTCAGGCATGGGCCGAAAAATGGGAGCGAAACGACATTACCATTGAGGGCAACATTGCGGCGCAACAAGGAATACGTTTTAACATTTTCCATTTGGGACAAACCTATACGGGCGAAGACGAGCGTTTGAACATTGGCCCGAAAGGGTTTACCGGTGAAAAATACGGCGGCAGCACATACTGGGACACGGAGGCTTACTGCATTCCTTTTTACCTGTCAACTGCTGAACAGAAAGTTGCGCGTAACCTGCTTGTTTATAGGTATAAACAATTGGATAAGGCAATTGAAAATGCTGAAAAGCTCGGTTTTACAGACGGCGCAGCGCTCTATCCAATGGTGACAATGAATGGCGAGGAGTGCCATAATGAATGGGAAATTACTTTCGAAGAGATCCATAGAAACGGCGCAATAGCTTACGCAATTTATGATTATACACGCTACACAGGTGATGATAGTTATGTAAATGACGAAGGGCTCGAAGTTTTGATCGGTATTTCCAGGTTCTGGAAACAGCGCATAAACTGGTCGAAGGAAAAAGGGCAATATGTCATGTTGGGCGTCACCGGGCCTAATGAGTATGAAAACAATGTTAACAACAACTGGTATACCAACTACATTGCCTGCTGGACTTTACGTTACACGCTGGAAATTATCGGCAAATTGTGGACCCAGGATTCCCGTAAGCTTAACGAGATCATTATCAGGACCAATTTCAGCCTGAACAGCGAAATGGAATCCTGGAAGCATATTGTTGAAAATATGCACTTTCCATACGATGAAAAAAGGAAGGTTTATTTGCAACAACAAGGTTTTCTGGACAAGGAAATCCTCACCGTTGATGACATTGCGGGCGAGCGTCCGATCAATCAAAACTGGTCTTGGGATAGGATCCTGCGATCGTGCTTCATCAAACAAGCGGATGTTTTGCAGGGCCTTTACTTCTTCGAGGATGAGTTTCAAACTGAGGAAATCAAGCGCAATTTTGAATTTTACGAGCCTATGACCGTTCATGAGTCATCCCTGTCGCCTTGCGTTCACGCTATTCTGGCTGCGAAAATTGGGTTGAAAGACAAGGCCTACGAAATGTATGTGCGTACGGCAAGGCTGGATCTGGACGATTATAATAATGATACTGAGGACGGTTTGCACATTACTTCCATGGCAGGAACGTGGATGAGCATTGTAAAAGGGTTTGCAGGTCAGCGAGTGAAAGACGGAATGCTGGTGTTGAATCCTTACGTGCCGGAGCAATGGAATTCTTATTCGTTCAGAATAGGTTTTCAGGGAGCAGGGCTGCTCGTTTCTGTTTCAAAAACGGACGTTTCCATTCAGAACACATCGGGTAAATCGCTGACCATCCTTCTCGGAAACCAACGTTTGTTCATCGACGCATTTGGTAGCGTTAGGGTGTAAAAGTAGTTCTAGATTTGATAATCTTATTTATTGAAAAAATTATATTTTAAGCAGATTCTATTAAACGGTGACCGTAAATATTGTAATTCTGGAAGTTAACTTGTAGGTTCGTTCTTTTGAGCCATCTTTTTTTAGACAATGGTACAAAAGATTCGCCTGCTTTTCATTTCCTATATGTTGCTGATGCTGATGCTCTTAACTTCCCGAGCCGCATTTGCACAGGATTTTAATGAATGCCAGCGAATAGTCAAAGATCTACTCCCTGTTTTTAACCGCTCTTTCGAAGAAAACAACCCCGCATTACTCCGCGAAGAGACTTACCAGCGCGGCATCCGCAACTTGCAGGCAGCATACGCGCAATATCACAAGCAGGCTTTTCAGCCGTCCGATTCCGTGCAGCGCATGAATAATGAGGCCGTGATCCTGGCATTGCTCGGCAATCACCAAAAAGCATTTCATATCATGGAAGAGCTGGACCTTAGCGCTCAGGACCCGCATTTGCATTACAACAGGGGGCTTTTCAGCTTGTTATCGGGAAAATATGACGCTGCGAGGAATGATTTCGCAGACGCGCCGGGCGGCACACAGGCTACATTGAATACACTTGTTTCTTACGCAAAACAGAAAAAATACGCCGACGCGCTGGGTTACGCGAATGGCAATAGTGCAAAAAATACAGGCGGCAAATGGAATTATAACCTGGGAATGGTTTATAAATTCAATAATCAATTTTCCGAAGCTGTGGACGAAATGGCTACGGCGATCCGCCAAAAAGATGAAATGGCTTACCGGTTGCAGCGGGGCGACATGCTGATGCGGACCGGCAATGAGAAGAAAGCCGTAAAGGATTTTGAAAAAGTGTCGCGTAATCATCTTAAAGCGCAGATCCGGTATGCGAATGCATTGCTATCGCTCAACCAGTTTGGCGCAGCCAAAGCGGTTTTTGAGAAATACCTTGAAACTGATGACCGCACATTCCGTGGCGATGCCTATCTCGGCATGGCGCATTCATTTTATGGCTTGAAGCAGATAAGCGAAGCGCAGCGCTACTACAAGCTGGCCTCAACATTGAAGCGCGAAACGCCCGCCCTACAATCCGGAATGGCTAACACACATCTATCAAAACATGAATATCAGACCGCCTTTACACTTTTTGACCGTGTAATTAAAAAGGATTCAACTTATCTGCCTGCCTACCTGGGCCGGGCTGTTTCGTATTACGGGCAAAAAAAGTATGACCTCGCGCTGAAAGATTTCAAGAAAGCCGAAAAGGCGTTAAATGAAGACAACAAATTTTTCGCAGACTTGTTTGTGACAAAAGCGTTTTCGGAATATTACCTTAAGCAAATCAACCCCGCGCAGGATGATTTTAAAAAGGCGATCAAGCTGGATCCTACCCGGTACGAAGCGCTGGCTGGTATGAGCAGCATAATGATTAATCAGAAACGCTATTCTGAGGCGGGTCAATTTCTCTCGAAGGCGCTGGTGTATGAGCAGGGTTATGACCTGATGTGGAGCAATTACGGAAGTTTGCTGATGCATTTTGATATGTATAAAAAAGGGTATCAGGTCTTCAAAAAAGCAGTTTCTCTGAACCCGTCCAATGTAAATGCGCAAAACGGATGGGGAATTGTATTGCTTGAAAACGACCAGCTTGATAAGTCCATGGCATTGTTTGACAGCCTGGTAAGGGAAAAACCGGAACTTCCCTTTTTGCATAATAACCACGGGATCATTCAGGCGTATATCGGGAACAGACATGAACAGCGGCATCAGGTTAATGAGGCTAATGCAAGATATGATGGCGCGTTCAATGACTTTAAAACCGCGATGGACAATGCTCCCTCAAGAAAGTTTTACAATGTGAATCAGGGTAATGTTTATCGCTATCTGGAAAAATTCGATGAGGCGAAATTGAGTTACCAGACTTATCAGGATAAAAGTGCGCTCAACAATACGGCAGTGATGTATGCTGGAAAAGAGCAGATCAAGGAAGCAAAATATTACCTAGGCGTAGCACTGCAAATTGACTCATTGCATCGTGTATTCCAGTACAATATGACGATCCTGGCCAAAGGGAAGCAGAAGGAAATGATGCGGCTAGTCGCTTCGTCAGACGAAAACAGCCCGTTCTCAGATATTGGGATCAAGTACAGCCGGGATGGTTTTGTGACGATATATCTCTACGATTACGAATACGACGAACTTACTTTCCCGGGAAGACATTATATGCCACTTCCGGTTGCCGAATATAAGGAAGACTATTTCATACCGGAATATGATTTTAAACTGGTTGCCTACGAGAAGAAAAAGGGAGATGATGAAAAGAAAAAACGCGTCCGTTACAAGAGTCAAAAGGTGAAAATGCCGGGTTCGCGAGGGAAGGCGGGGACCAAGTGTCCCATTTTATTTTGAAGGATATTTATTCAGATAACAGCAAAAAAATAGCTTCTGAGAAATAATTTCTACGTATTTCCCACCTCAATCCACAATTAAAGTAATGTTTTCTACTATTTCGCGTTAAGCGCTCCCTTCCCTGTTATTGTTATTTTTACTGAATATGCTTCGCACTTCGACAAAGCTGATTGGTTTGTCAAGAAAATAATCTGCCCCGTTCTTGAAAGCTTCTTCTTTGAGGTTTGTCATTGCACTCATCATCACAATTTTCGCTCCCTGCAATGTGTTTGCATTTTTGATTCGCTGAATTTCATTAATTCCTTTTCCATCTGGTAAGTTATTATCAATGAATATCCAGTCGGGGTTCATGTCATAAATACATTGTAAGCCCTCTGAAAGTGAAGAGGCTACCTTAACCGAAGCATCTGGTGACTTAATATTTAATTGCCTCACTAAAAAATTGCGCATTAACACCCCCAGGTCCTTTTCATCTTCAATAATTACAATCTTCATAGCGATGTGTCAGAAATAGAATTTTTGGTCATGGTATCGAAGGGTTGTTAAATATTCCTGTTAGTTTTAAGCCAGGCGCAACATCAACGTGCAGTTACAATAATCCTGCCATTCTGCGTGCCAGAAGCATCTTTATATAGATTAATTAAAAAATGCAGCGGGCTGATAAAGCCCGATGTGTAGAACGATTATCCCGTTTAAAGAAAATCAGGCACTGGTACAGGATTTGGGAATGAGGAAGTAAAATGAGTTTTCACATTAAAATGGAAAAGATTATGAATGGTAATAAAGCATTTTGGGGAATCGTAACAGCAGCAGCGGTTGGAGCAATCATTGGGTTACTTTTTGCCCCCGAAGAAGGAAACAAAACCAGAAAGAAAATCAAAAAGAAAACAAATAGTCTGGCAACGGACCTGATTGAAGCTTTGGAAAAAAGCAAAGAAAAGGCATCGAATGTGGCCGGGCAGATCAAAGAAGAAGGGGAAGAATATAAGGACGCAGCATGGGACAAAGCGGAGGAATATTCAGACGCTGCCAAAAAAGAGGTTAATAAATATCAATAACAAAGTTTCCGGCTGCATGCATGTTGCCGGAAATTTTCATCACTTCATCAGAACATGAAAGGTTCATCAACAGATCCTGAAAAACCAGAAGAATCGACGCCGATTGAGAGTACGGTTAATTATGTCAAGACAATGTTTTTGTCGGGGCCTGAAAGCAATTCAGGGAAAAGCATCGAAATGGGCGTAAGTGCCATTCTTGCGAAGACAGCATTGCGCCGCCTGCCACCGCCACTTAATTTCGTGGTGCCGCTGGTTGTGAAGAATGTAATTGTGAAACACGGCGTCCCGGAAGGCAGGGAACTATTACTAAAAGGCCTGCGCTGGGTGAAGAAGAATACAGAGGAGAAGCCTGTCCCTGCGGCCTGACCGTTATCAAGTCGATTTGCAACACTACTGAACCTGTCGGAAGCGGCAGGTTCTTTTTTTGCGCAAAAGCGGGCGGCAAGAAATTTGTTATACTTGTTGTCTCGTCTCTCAACGATTGATGGTGTTAAATCGTTGACGACCTCTGTTTTTGCTGCGCCTGATACTTGAAATTGTGACAACCATCTCTGGTTTGCCGCTCAGGTTTAAGTGTAACTCAGTGAAATTGGGGTAGTTGTAGATTGGAGCTAAACATGTAACGTGTGCTCACCTCCGGTATGAAAAAGCTGTTCCATAATACGGAGCTGTTTGGAGGATATGCATGAGGCGCCAGGATTTTTCCGTTGCTGACGCGGGATTCTGAACAATTGTACTCAGTCTGTGGAAATAAGTACGCAATGTTCATAAACGCGCCCGTTATTAAGATAGATTGAATAAAGAGTCGTAAATTTAAACTTTAAGAATTCTAATTATATACCCTTGGTTGCTATATGCAAAGACAAACGCAGACGCAAAGACAGACCCTGAAATATTCTCCGTTGCAAATTCAGATGCTGAATTTACTGCATTTGACGACAATGGAATTGGAACAAAGAATTAAGGAGGAGCTTGAAGAAAATCCTATTTTGGAGGAAGGCAAGGAGGATAATGCTTCGGAAGATACTGTTGACGAATTTCAGGACCCGGCTGATACCGGAACCGGCGACGATAATACCATGCAGGATTATTATGACTGGGACGAGTTCAGGGACGATGATGTTCCCGACTATAAAACCTACGCCAACAATCAGTCTCCGGATAATGAGCTTTATACGCGTCCTATGGTAGAGACAATGTCTTTTCGGGACGATCTTAAACAACAGGTGCATTTCCTGAGATTGGACGAAAGACAGCAACTGATAGCAGACTTTATTCTCGATTCACTGGATGAGGACGGTTTCCTGAGACGTGAAAGTGATGTGATCGCTGATGATATTTCTTTTGCTAACAGCATGTTTATCGACACAGATGAGGTTAATCTGATGTTGAAGGTGATTCAGCAACTTGATCCGGCCGGAATTGCTGCTAGTGACCTGAGAGAATGTTTGCAAATCCAGCTTAGCCGGATTGAAAATCAGGATGAGACCTGGAAATGGGCGTGCAAGATTGTTACCGATGCTTTTGATGAGCTAGGTGCAAGAAACTATGACAAGATTATGCGGATCACGGGTCTCGACGAGGAGTCGTTGAAAAAGGCCATCGCATTAATCACCACATTGAACCCCAAGCCTGCGTCCGGTCTGCGTAATGATTCCATCGTTAATGAAAGCATTAAGCCTGATTTTTCGCTTCGGTATACAGAGGACGGTGACATAGAAGTGCAACTTACCTGGGGCAATAGCCCGGCTTTGCGGTTGAACAAATTATTCACGCAAATGGCCGAGCAAAAGAACGACAAGGCTACCAACCAGTTCCTGAAAAACAAAATGAACTCGGCAAAGTGGTTCATTGATGCGATCAAGCAACGTGAAAACACGATGCTGAGCACTTTAAGGGCCATTGTCAAGTTGCAATATGATTATTTCCAAACCGGCGATATCAAGAAATTGCGCCCTATGATCCTGAAAGATGTTGCTGAGATCATCAATATGGACATTTCCACCGTGTCGCGGGTGACGACGAATAAATACGTTCAGACCCCTTTCGGAATTGTGTTACTCAAAGACCTGTTCACAGAAGGAGTTACCAACGAGGATGGGACCGAGGTTTCCAACCGGGAAATCCAGGAGGCGATCCGGGAGATTGTGGGCGACGAAGATAAAAGACACCCTTACAACGACCAGCAAATCACAGACATGCTTTCCGAAAAAGGCTATTCTGTGGCTAGAAGGACCGTTGCGAAATACCGGGAACAATTGAATATCCCTACTGCAAGATTACGAGTTACCATTTAAGCAGCTTACAAAACGAACTGGATTTAGCCCTAAAAACCTGGCATGAAAAAAATTGTTGTAGTTGATGACGAGGCAGATATTTGCTTCCTGTTGAAGAGATTTTTATCAAAGAATGATTTTATAGTAGAGACTGCGCAAAACGGTAAAGACGGCCTTGCCCTGATCGATTCCATTTCTCCTGACCTGGTCATGACCGACTTCCGGCTGGGCGATATTACAGGAACTGAATTGCTGACAGCGATTAAATCCAAACGCCCTAATGTGCCTGTACTCATCATAACCGGCTATTCTGACATTAAAGTAGCGGTTAATGTGATGAAACTCGGCGCTTACGATTATATCACGAAACCATTATTTCCAGATGAAATATTGGTAACCGTGAAAAAAGCCATTGCAGACGCAGAATCGAGAGAAAACGAAGAGTTTGAATATACAGCAGTTTCCTCCGGGACAAGCGGGGGAACTACGGAAACGACCAAACCGGCCCGCAAGATGAGCTCGCGGACAAAAGCCGGCTATGTCATGGGACAGAGCGAGGTTTCTGATAACCTTTTCCGCCAGGTGGACCTGGTTGCGCCTACCAACTTCAGTGTGATTATTTATGGAGAAAGCGGATCCGGCAAAGAAGCTATTGCCGCGGAAATCCATAACCGATCGAAAAGGCGGGATATGCCCTTCGTGGCCATGGATTGTGGTGCAATATCCAAGGAATTGGCTGGTAGTGAGCTTTTTGGTCATGAAAAAGGATCATTTACAGGGGCTTTAAATACCAAAATAGGGCATTTTGAAATGGCAAATGGAGGCACTTTGTTCCTGGATGAAGTTTCCAACTTGTCATATGAAATACAGGTCGCGCTGCTGCGTGTAGTGCAGGAGCGTAAGATGCGCCGCATTGGTGGTTCCAAGGAAATTGACCTGGATGTAAGGATTCTGGTTGCAAGTAACGAAAGGCTTCTGGACTCGGCCAGAAATGGCAAATTCAGAGAGGATCTTTACTATCGTTTCAATGAGTTCACGATTGAAGTTCCGGCTTTGAGAAACAGAAAAGACGATCTGATGCTTTTTGCAAACACGTTCCTGGACACGACTAATATCGAGCTTAACAAAAATGTCAGCGGTTTTTCCGAAGAAGTTAAGAACGATTTTCTCAACTATTCCTGGCCGGGAAATTTAAGAGAGCTTAAAAATGTCATCAAACGGGCCACATTGCTTTCTGATGGCGAGCTGATCGAAGAAAAGGCGCTGCCTTTTGAAATTGTGAATTACAGAAAGTTGAAAGACCTCGACGAAGAGCCTGCGACTTCCGTATCAGCGCCCACAGCCAGCATTGCAGAATCATCGGACGGAGACGATTCCAAACCGAGCCTGAAAACAGTGGCTAATGAAGCCGAATATGATATGATTATGCAAGTGCTGAGAGATGTTAACTTCAATAAAAGCAAAGCAGCCCGCCTATTGAATATTGACCGCAAAACACTCTACAATAAGATGAAACAGTTTGACATTTAATTGTTGAGTTACGTTTGAGCTATGACACGGAATGAATAATAAATTAATAAAGGTTCTCCTTGTCGACGACGACGAGGACGACTATTTCCTCACACGCGAGTATTTTCAGGAATTGGTCAACTGGAAGTTTGATATTACGTGGTGTTCCACATTCCGGGACGCGCAGCAGCACGTAAGAGACCATAAATATGATCTCTATCTGTTTGACTATCTGCTGGGTGAAAGCACGGGGATAGACCTTATAGAACTGGCTTGCCAGTTTGAGTGTGAAGAGCCTATCATTCTTTTGACAGGAAAGGGGGATACCAAGATCGCAGTGGAGGCATTGCGGCTTGGCGCAGCTGATTATCTGATCAAAAGTGAGCTGGACGCCGAAAAGCTCGAAAGGAGCATTCGTTATGCTTTGGAAAGAACATCTGTGCTGAAAGCATTGAAACACAGCGAACGCCGTTACAGAAGGATTTTCGAAGAATCCAATGATTTTCTCTTCATCAGCGATCTTGCAGGAAACATTATCGATCTGAACACATCAGCCAGTGTGCTGACGGGTTACGCAGAGGATGATCTCCGGTTAAAAAATATACTCGAACTGCTGGAAGATGCGCAGTTTGACTCTTTTTGGAAAAATATAAAGGATCACCCGATCCACGACCAGGAAGTAAAGTTGTTAACAAAGGACGGAGACAAGAAATATTGCCTTTTCTCGGCAACATTGGAAGTGGACGATGACCATCCGTATATACAAGGCAGGTTGCACGACATGACCGCCCGTAAGCAGTCTGAACGGGAAAGGCTGTTCTCTGAAAAAATGGCCGTCACCGGTCGTTTAGTGCGGATGCTCGCCCATGAGGTGAGAAATCCGCTCACGAATGTAAACCTTTCCGCAGAGCAACTGGAAATGGAACTGGTCGACGAAGACCAGAAATTTTATACACAGATCATTAAACGCAATTGTAACCGCATTAATGATCTGATTTCTCAGCTATTGCAACCTTCCAGCTCAGCTGATATTGAACTCGTGACGAGCTCCGTGCACACCGTGCTTACGCAGGCGATCGGAGCAGCATTGGACCGCGTGCAGTTGAAGCGGATCCAGATCGTAAACCAGTTTGCCGAGGAGGAGATGGCGTTGCCGCTTGATCCTGTTTCTTTACAAATGGCCTTTTTGAATCTCATTACCAATGCAATAGAAGCAATGGAAGAGGATAAGGGCATTTTGAGAATCAGCACTAAAAGCCAGGGGGAGAACATTCAGGTGATTTTCACAGACAATGGCTGCGGCATCAGTGAAGAGCATATGGAGAAGATCTTCGAGCCGTATTTCACTGGAAAAAACAACGGAATGGGCATTGGCCTGTCCACAACCATGAGCATCATCCACGCCCACCACGGCCGCATCGACGTGCAGTCCGAAGTGGGGGAAGGGACGACGTTTACCATTACGTTTCAGAGTGGGAAATGACACTTAGACTCCGCTCAGTGTGACAAAAAAGAACGGGTCCGCTTAGTCTGAACGCGGCCGAAGTCAAGCCGCCCTCACCGTCCGGCTTTTTCTGTTGAAAAAGCCGTAAATGATTGGGAAGATCAGCAATGTGAGGACAGTGGCTGTTATTAAGCCTCCAATCACCACAATCGCCAGCGGTTTCTGTGTTTCTGAGCCGATTCCTGTTGAAGTTGCGGCTGGCAACAGACCGATCGCAGCCATTAATGCTGTCATAATTACTGGCCTGATCCTTGATTTGACACCTTCGCGGATCGCTTCATCCAGCGACATTCTAGCGGCGAGATTTTTATTGAAGACTGAAATCAGGATTACACCGTTCTGAACGCACAATCCGAACAATGCAATAAAACCAACTCCTGCTGATATCCCGAAGTTCATGTGCGTGACATGCAACGCCAGAATCCCGCCAATTAATGCAAATGGCACATTTATCAATACCAGACCCGCATCTTTTGCATTGCTGAACATGATAAACAGGAGGATGAAGATACCGATCAGACTGATTGGCACAACTTGTCCAAGCCTCGCAGTGGCACGCACCTGGTTTTCAAATTCCCCCGACCAGTTCACAGAGTAACCTTTGGGCAATGTTTTTAGCAACGGCTTAACGCGGTTTTGGGCATCTGCAATGGTGCTTCCCAAATCACGTTCGCGCACAGAGAATTTAACCCCGATAAAACGTTTGTTATTATCCCTGTACACAAATGCCGGCCCGGTAACAGTTCGGATAGAGGATATTTCTTTCAAAGGAATTTTCCCCCCGGTTAATGTTGGCACCATCAGCTGCTGGATGTCGTCTACTGTCCGACGATATTGCTGCTCGTAACGAAGCCGGATATCGAATTTGCGTTCGCCTTCATACAATATCGAAGCCGTTTTTCCACCAATGGCCATTTCAATAACGGCCTGTGCGTCCGCTGTGCTGACTCCGTATTGGGCCATCTTATGATCGTGCAAAATCACGCTGATCTCCGGCTGGCCAATATTGCGCAAAATGCCCACATCCTTAATCCCAGGCACGTTCTTGATCGCTTCCAGCACCTGATCAGCCTTCGCATTCAGCGTTTCCAGGTCGTCACCGTAGATTTTAACCGCATTACTCGCATTCATTCCCGCCACAGCTTCGGCAACATTGTCGATAATGGGTTGAGAGTAATTGTAATTGATGCCCTGGAATTGTTTCAGCTTTTTATCCATCTCCTCAATAAGCTGATCCTGCGTTATCTTGCGTTTCCATTCCTCCTTTGGTTTGAGGTTAACCTGCATTTGGACATAATAAAAGCCCGAGGGATCGGTCCCGTCATTGGATCTGCCCGTTTGGGACAATACACCATTCACTTCCGGGAATTCATTCAATTTAGCGCGCAGGATGGTCACCATTTTGATGGTTTCGTTCAGCGAGCTGCTCATGGGCATTTTAGCTTCTACCCAAAGCGCACCTTCGTTCAATGTTGGCAGGAACTCGGTTCCCAGGAATTTGGCGGAAAACAAGCTGATCCCCAGGAATAATGTGGCAAATACGACGCTCAGTTTTTTTCGCGCATAACACCATTCAAAACCGTTCGTAATCGTTTTATCAAAGAACCGAACGACCGGATTGCTCTTTTCACGGACATTTTTATTCAATAATAAAGAGCAAAGCACGGGAACGAGCGTCAATGTATAGAGCAATGCGCCCAATAGCGCAAAACCCAGCGTATAGGCAAGCGGGGTAAACATTTTGCCCTCCACTTTCTGGAAACTGAAAATGGGGATCAATGCGGTGATAATGATGAGTTTAGAAAAGAAAATAGCCTTACCAAGCTCCCCGCCGGTTCTTTTGATAAGACCTAGCTTGGACAGCTTATTGTAACGATCCATCCCATTGCGATGCGCTAAATGATCCAGTGCCACAAAAATCCCTTCGACCATCACCACGGCCCCGTCGATTATGATCCCAAAATCAATCGCACCCATCGAAAGCAGGTTGGCAGACATTCCCTTCAATTTCAGGCACATAAAGGCAAACAAGAGGGCAAGCGGAATGATAATGGACACAATGACCGTCGTTCGCCAGTCGGCCATAAAGAGGAAAACGATCACGGTCACCAGCACAATGCCTTCAATGAGGTTATGCTTTACTGTATGCGCACAAAACTCAATCAGATTGTCGCGGTCGTAAAAAGTAACCATTTTCACGTCTGGCGGAAGGATTTTAGTATTCAATTCCTCCACCTTATCCTTTATACGCGCCAGCACTTCGCTTGGGTTTTCACCTTTTCGCTGCACCACAATCCCCTCCACAACGTCATCATTACCATCAAGGCCAACCTGTCCGACCCGCGGCATATCCGATTCTTTTACATCCGCCACATCCTTCACGAGCACCGGGTTATCCTTTACAAATTCGACGATAATGTTTTGAATGTCAGGGATTGAGTTTAGCAAGCCAATTCCGCGCACCACATATGCCTGGCCGTTTTTCTCGATCACATCTCCACCAACATTGACATTGCTTTTGGTAACCGCCTGGTAAACTTCCAGCGGGGTAATGTTGTATTTAACCAGTTTGGTTGGATTAACCTGCACCTCATATATTTTCTCTCTTCCGCCAAATGCCACTACATCTGCAACACCCGGAATGCTTCTTAGTTGTCTGTCAATGACCCAGTTATGCAATGTCAGCAGTTCCCGACTGTCGCGGTCTTTGCTTTTTAATGTAAAGCGGAAAATTTCTCCGGTCGGTCCGTATGGAGGCTGGACGTCCGGCTCCACGCCGTCTGGGAGCGAGATGTTACGTAACTGATTATTAACTTGTTGCCGTGCGAAAAAGTCTTCCACATTATCGTCGAAAATGATTTTGATAATGCTCAAACCAAACATGGTTGTGCTGCGAACATTCGACTTTTGCTGCACCGAATTCATGGCGACTTCAATGGGCACGGTTACAAAACGCTCGATTTCCTCTGCGCTCCGTCCATTCCATTGGGTTACGATAATGATCTGTGTATTAGTAACATCCGGAAACGCTTCAAGCGGTGTATCCCGATAGCTGACGATCCCTGCGATGATCAGCAGGCCGGTCATAAAGAATATGAAAAAGCGGTTTTTCAAAGAAAAGCCCACAATTCCCCTGATGAATTTGTTCATGGGTTAATCGTTAAGTGCGTCGTAAACGAGGAGTTGGTTTTTGGAAATGATTGCTTCGCCGTCTTTCAGGCCGCCGCTGATGTAGGTTCTGTTGGCGAGCGAGCGATAGATCTCGACGGGGCGGATTTCTATTTTGGAACGGCTGTGATACACCATTACCCAATTCTTGCTGCGGTCAAAAATCACGGCCTGGGACGGAATGGCCTGCATTTCACCTCCTTCTTCAAAGTTCAGGTTGACGGTCGCATGCATTTCGGGTTTCAGTTTCAAACCTACATTTTGCAGCTGAATGCGGATCTTCATCGCTTTTGTATCCGGGTCAAGCACATTGTAGATCTTGTCCACTTTGCCTTTGAAAACTTCATTTGAAAAGCTGATCGTGCGTACGTCCGCTGGCATTCCCAGCTTGATCCTCGGAATATCACTTTCATTCACATTTGCCATCACCCACACATCCGCAATCTGCCCGACCGTGAAGAGCGCTTCCGCATTGTCCGAGCGCAATTGCATGCCGCGGTTTACGCTTTTGTCAATGATAAAACCATTGATCGGCGACTTAACAGTGTAGTTAGTCGATTTGCCCAGACCATAAATCGAGAAGATTTCCTTCACCCGGCTTACATCTGCCTGTGCTTTGTCGACGACCTGGCGCGCCGTGATCACGTCCCGTTCCGGCACAAGTTTACTCTCAAAAAGATCCTCGGTAGACGACAAATTCTTTTGGGCAATGAGCAAATCGGATTGTGCCTGGATCATTTGTCTTTCAAAATCAGCCACTTCTCCTGAACGTATTGTAGCCAGTTTCTGGCCTTTGCGAACATTGTCGCCCAATTCCACGTCTACTTCCTCCACATTGCCGCCTACCAAGGGGTAGATCTTAATCACCTGATTTTCATCAGGAACGACTTTCCCAACCAATGTCAGCTCGTTACGCACGGCCTCGGTTTTAACCGTATCCAGGCTTATCCGGCTCATCATCGTGTCCGAAAGCATAAATGCCTTGGATTCTTCGGGATCTTCTTTTTTTGTATTGCATCCGGTCAGCCATAAGCCCATTGCGGCCAGCAGAACCATGCTCAGAGAATTTTTCATTGGAAAATATTTGTGGCAAAAGCCGTGATGTGATAATTCGATTAGTTAAAGAGCTCTTCGCCGACTACGAAATTGAGTTCTTCGTAAACTTTGATGCGGTCGGCTTGCAAGCGGTTATATTCCTTGATGCTTTCGTTGTAGGTTTCTATAAAATCGATGAATTCGAGGAGGGTAATGTTCCTTTTTTGGAAATTGTCGTAAATCCCCTTGCTAAGGAGCTGGAATTGGTCTGAAAACTGGCTTTCCACGCCTTGATAAGCCTTTTCAGCCACATTAACCTTTTGAAGTGCAGCGTCAACCTGGTTGTTAATGCTGTTCACTTTTGCCGTTTCCGCGGTTTTGAAATAACTAATGTTGCTCTTGGCAGCCTTAATGTTTCCCTGGTTCCTGTTAAAAAATGGCAGGTCCATGGTGGCCGAAACGCCCACATAATTGTTCACGTAATTACTGGCCTGGTCGTAAACAGCACCAAGCTGAATGTTCGGCACTGCCAATGCTTTTTGTAATGTGTAGTTCAATTCGGCCTGTTTCGTTTCGGATTGCGACACTTTCAGGTCCGAGCGGCTTTCCATTGCTCTCGCCTTCAATGCATCCGCTGTGTATTGGCTGAGCTGATAACGACGTACATCGGCCGAATCCACAATGGATTTTACAGGCCTGTCAGCATTGAGTAATGTGCGCAGATCGCGTTGATTGTCATGCAGTTCGAATAGAATGTCTGCGCGGTCATTGGTTAACTGAAAGAGGAGGGCTTTGAGACGGACAACTTCTTTGAGGGAAATGTTTTTCCGGTTGTATTCTTTATCAAACGCAGTTACAGTCGTGTTCAGCGACGCAATTTGCGTGTCGTATAGCGCAATGGTCTGTTCCAGATAATAGGATTCAAAGAATATCTGGCGGAGTTCAAATTTCAATGTCCGGATCAGGTCGAAAAATTGATATTCGCTTTTTCGCGTCGATTCTACGTCCAGGGCGACCTGTTTGTTGCGTTTTCCGGCGCGGGTAATAAGCTGTTGGATTGTAAAGGCTTTTTGGCCCTTGTTACCCACGTCCAGAAAGCCACGGGAAGGATTATAGGCGCTGATCTCAACGCCAAAAGTGGGGTTATTCCAAAGCTTGTCCTGGATTTCAATCGATTTGGCAATATCGATCTGGTATTTCTCAGCAAGAATTTCGAGGTTGTTTTGCAGGAACAGGCTATCGGCCTGCTTGATCGAAAGCCTCAATGTATCCTGTGCGTGCAGTTGGATTGCCAGGAATAAGAGGATCGTCGTGAAATAAGTTCGCATGGTTTCTGTGTTAGAATGATGCGATATTCCGACGCCGGTATTACAGGAGGCTTAAAATAAAGTTAGAAAAAAATTAGAATGCCAAAAAGGGGCCTATACGTGGTTTAAACGCACTTGGAACTCACTTCCGCGACCCAGTTCACTTGTAACTGAGATCACACCATGATGCAAATCCACGATCCGCTGGCAGATAGAAAGGCCAATTCCGAAGCCAGGGACAGGCGTTGCATTGGACGACCGGTAAAACGGATTGAATATATGAGGCATATCTTCCTGACTTATACCGATCCCACGATCTTTAAACTTGACAATGCAGGATTTGGCATCGGACGAGATAAGGATCTTGGCCTCGTGATCGGGTGAATATTTACAGGCATTATCCAGCAGATTGGAAAAAACCCTTTTCAATAATTCTTCATTTCCTTCAATAACCGTCTGGTTTTCGTCTTCCGGGATGTTCTCGTAATCAATCTCGACATGGTAATCAGGATTGATGGACAGCAACTCTTCTTTGGCCAGAAATGCAAGATCTTCAATGTGGATAGGGGCCATTTTCAGCTGTCCTGAATGTTCGTAAGAGCGTGCGAGGAAAAGTAGATTATTGGTAATGCTTATCAATCTTTCGGTGTCTGAAAAGAGATTGGCAAACACTTCGTCCAGGTCGGGGTTATTTTTGTTAAATCGCTGACCAAGCTGAATCTCAGATTTTAATGCTGCTAATGGCGTTCGGAGCTCATGTGAAGCGTGAGAAACAAAGCTTTTTTGTTGTTCGAATGCATTGTGAAGCCGCACGAGCACCGTATTAAAGTTAATGGCAAGCTGTGCTATTTCATCTTTCCTATTGCCTTCGTCGAGTTTTTGGGAAAGATTTTGTGCAGTAATAAGTGAAACTTCGTGATTAATACGGCTGATGGGCCGCAATGCGTTTCCAGCAAAATAAATTCCCAGCCCAATCGTGACTGCAATCCCGGCTAAAAGTCCCCAACCTAATGTTTCCCGCAGATTGGTGAGTTTGCTATGCCCAAAAGTGTCATAAGCCGATGCCAGCACGATCAGCGGCTCGCTTTGCTCTTCGTACAGAAGCCCGATCACCTCACTTTCGCCTTCATGGAACTCCATATATTCTTTTCGCCTGACCTCTTCGAGCAATGATTTTTGATATGTAAGAAGCTTGTCATCTACGCTGGAATAGATCAGTTCGTTATCCATGTTGAAAATCAGGACTTTTTCATCCAGCATTTCGGAGAGGGTGTTCTGGTCAATCGCTTTAAGCAGGTCCTTATCAATGCCTTTGACCTTCACGAGCAAACGGCAGGTTGTCCGCGCGCGGCCTTTCAGGCGGTCATAAAATTCTTCCTGTCTGTAATGTTCGGAGACGCTGTATATAGCGATTGAAAACAACAGCAAGACCGCCGCCACGAGAAGCGTGAATTGAAATGCAATGCGGTCTTTGATTTTCATGCTTATTCTTCCTTCATGATATAGCCCATGCCCGGGCGTGTGTGAATTAGTTTTGTAGAGAAGTCCTTATCCACTTTTTTGCGCAAATAATTGATATACACCTCCACAACATTGGTCCCGGGATCGAAGTTGAGGTGCCATACATGCTCAGCAAGATCCATTTTTGAAACAACCCTTCCTCTGTGCAGGAGAAAATATTCCAGTAACGCGAATTCTTTCGCAGTAAGGTCGATCATATTGCCGCCGCGGCTTACCTGTTTGGTTCCCAGGTTCATTTCAAGATCCGCAATCCGCAGGATTTTGTCGGTTGTTTCAGGATTAATTAATTCTGAAACGCGCAATGCAGCATTGATTCTCGCTAATAATTCCCGGAAATCAAATGGTTTAACAATGTAGTCGTCTGCTCCGCGCCCGAGGCCTTCCAATTTATCCTCAATTTCGCCATAAGCAGTGAGCATAATGATCGGAAGCGACGGTTTGTAAATCCTTACTTGCTGGCAAACATCGTGACCATTCATCCCGGGCAGGTTTACGTCCAGCAAAACCAGATCAAACTTTTTGTCCAGGGCCAGTTGCTTTCCGGTAATGCCGTCGTATGCAATTTCTGCTTCGATATTTTCCGAGGCGAGTCCGCGAAAAATATTCTGTGCAATCCTTCGGTCATCCTCAATAATCAGGATTTTTTTCATGGCAGCGGTTCTTTTGATTCAATAATCGGAGGCACTGGCTCAACGGGTGCCTGAAACACAATTCCGTTGTCAAGAGAATGAATAATGGCTTTGTTACTGTGCGCAAAGTAACAAACATCAATGCCCAATTCCTGAATGTTCTTCAAATAAGCCGTTGTTTCCGATTTGCTCCGTCTTCTGGTTTGCCGAATGTATACCGCGCGGATGTTTGCAGAAAAATCCCGGCAGATCTGTTCATAAATTTCCGGATCTTTCTGAGAATCATCACCCAACAGGATGAATTGCAGTTCGGGGTAGAAATTAATGATGTTATGGATCTTGCGCAGCTTGTGCTCGTGCGAGCCGCTCCCTGTCATCACAAAATCGTCCAGTCCCGATTTTATTTTCCTGAGTTTCAAAACAGCTTTTGGCAAACCGTTCAGCTCTGCAAAACGGACGATCATATCATAAAGATTCCACTCACTGCTTGACACATAAAAGAAAATATTGCTGTCCTTGTGCGGATGCGTGCGGCTTGCGAAGGAAAGAAGCTGATAATGTTTGACAACATCGTCAAATGGCTTTCGGGCCTGAACGTTTTTCGACAGTAATACAAAAAGCTTTCGGAACGAGCGGCGGCTGTGTGAAATCAGGAATGTGTCGTCAATGTCGGAAATAATGCCATAGGAGCTTTTATACGGCAGAAAAAACTCTTCCTGCGCACTTCCCTGATATCTTTTTCCGTTCCACTCATCGTCAACAGTGACCTCGTAAAGATGCCATCCGCTCGGCATGGGCTCGGTAAACGGAATCTGAAAACGGAAATATCCATCCGCTTCCGCCGTTGTTTCTGCCGTAATATTGCCGACACGGAGCACCACTTTCAGAAATGGGATAGGCTTAATAGAAAAGAGCTCAATGATCGTCCGCGCGTATCTGAACCCGCTTCTTGTATATTTTCGATCACCTGAGGGATATTTTTTGACGATATGCCCAAACACCACCAGCTCATTTTTATTGGCATATCCACGATACAATTTTAAGTCGCAACGTTTCATAACTATCTTTATCCCCATACACTTGAAGTGCCTAATTTAGACAATATGTTTTCAGAACGAAAGGTTTTGTTGGTTGTAAATCCTATATCCGGGGATGTTAATAAGGATGTGGTTTTTGAAGAAGTGATTGAAACTGCTGCTGCAAAGGGTTATGATCTGCGCATTTACACAACAACCGGTGAACACGATCTGGAAACGATCCGGGAAATGGTGGGAAATATAAAACCCGAACGCGTGCTGGTTGCAGGCGGCGATGGCACCATTTCATTAACCGCAGAGGCAGTTCAGGGTTCTGATGTGATTATGGGCGTTATTCCGGTGGGTTCCGCAAATGGACTGGCGATGGACTTCGGTATTACGGGGTCCATAACCGAGGCAGTTGAAGTCGCTTTTGGAGATAAAATTATTGGTATCGATGCGGTTTGTATCAATAATGAGGTCAGTCTGCATTTGAGTGATATCGGGCTGAATGCGTTGTTGGTAAAAAACTATGAAAGCAGCGATACACGCGGAAAGTTGGGATATGCACGTGAAATGCTGAAAACGCTGAGCGAACACGAAAACTTTTTGGTTAAGATCACCACGGCGAATGAAGTGATTGAAACCGAGGCGCTTATAGTTATCATTGCGAATGCACAAAAATACGGGACAGGCGTCACCATTAATCCGACCGGGGATATGTCCGACGGTTTTTTTGAACTGGTCATTGCTAAAAAACTGGACTTTATTGAAACTGCTAAAATCCTGGCAGGCAGCACGGATTTCAATCCGGAAATCATGCGCGTGATCTCTGTCGAAAAAGCAGACATTGAATGTCTTGACAAAGAAGCCCATTTCCAGATCGATGGCGAGTACAAAGGAATGGTCAGAAATCTGGAAGCGCACATTTTGAAGGATTATATCAAAGTAGCAATTCCCTGAGGCTGCTCACAGTAGCCCAGAGTTATTTTTCCCTTTTGTGAAAATCTATTCACTCTATTTCCGCTTGGCTGATGAAAGTTGTTTTAATGTCTTTACTAGCAGTTTCTTGTCTGACAACCACATTACATGCGCAGCAGTCAGAGTTGTGTCAGGGTGCATATTTCACCGAGGCACAGGGAAAAGAATTTTTGGAAAAACATGCTGTTAAGACCAAGCTGGAATGGGAAACGCGGGCTGCTGCTATCAGAAAGCAGATTCGGGAAGGAATGGACTTACTAACAATGCCTGCCAAACCGACTTCAAAGCCGATCATTCACAGCAAACGGGAAATGGACGGTTATTCCATTGAAAATGTGGCTTTTGAGAGCATGCCGGGCATTTACGTGACGGGGAATTTATACAAGCCATTAAAAAAACAAAAATCGTACGCGGGCATTCTTTGTCCCCACGGGCATGGTGAAAATCCGCATGGCAGGTTCAGGGAGCAAACCCAGAAACGTTGCGCTACGCTTGCCCGCATGGGCGCTGTGGTTTTTGTTTTAGACATGGTAGGGCAGGGTGATTCCAAATATTGCGAGCATAAAATGCCAAAGGCCCTCAAGTTGCAGACTATAAATGCTGTTAGGGCATTGGATTTTCTCATAGCGCAGCCTGGTGTGGACCCCGAAAGAATTGCTGTTACTGGTGAATCGGGTGGGGGAACGCAGACTTTCCTTTTGGCAGCGCTCGATGACCGGGTTAAAGTGACTGCACCAGTTGTAATGGTTTCGGCTTATTTCTTTGGCGGATGTGTCTGTGAAAGTGGTCTGCCGATCCATAAAAAAGGTGAATATCAGACCAATAATGTTGAAATAGCGTCGCTGACAGCGCCGCGTCCCATGCTGCTCGTTTCTGACGGCGGCGACTGGACAAAGAACACGCCGAATGTTGAATATCCATTTATTCAAAATATCTACGGATTATACGGCAAGAGAAATTTAGTTGAAAATGTGCATTTACCAGATGAGAAGCATGACTATGGTCCTTCCAAAAGGAATGCTATGTACGTTTTTATGGCTAAACAGCTGGCGCTGGATCTAAAAGCGGTTACTGATTCCCAGGGTAAGATTGATGAAACGCCTTCCAAACTACTCGAACAAAAAGATCTGGAAGTCTTCAATGCGGCGCATCCCCGGCCTGCAAATTCGGTGATGGGGGATGAGGCTGTTATGAAATTGCTGTAAATCCAGATAACCGATGATCATATTCATTGTTCTCGCTGCCGTTGTTTTCATTGTATTAAGCTCCACCATCCTGAAAATGCATCCGCTTGTCGGATTGCTGCTTGCTGCAATCGGCGTTGGCGTGTTTGCAGGGTTGCCTATCGACAAACTGGCTGAGACCATTGGAAAAGGTTTTGGAGAGCTCATGTCGAAAATCGGCTTAATGGTGATTTTGGGTTGTGTAATTGGTGCTATTCTGGATAAATCCGGTGCTGCAATTAAAGTGGCAGACGTGATTCTTAATTTATTTGGCGAGAAGCGTCCTGCATTTGCTATGGCTGTTATTGGCGGGATCGTTGGAATCCCGGTTTTTTGCGATTCTGGATTTATCATTCTCCACAAGCTGAATCAGATTGTTGCTAAACGTACGGGAAAGCCGCTTGGAACCATTGCATTGTCGTTATCAGGCGGACTTTTTGCCACGCATACGTTGGTCCCACCCACGCCGGGTCCCTTGTCCGCGGCAGGAAACCTTGGCATTGCTGACTCAGTTGGATTAGTGATTTTGATCGGCTTGATTGTTTCAATTCCAAGCCTTTTTCTTTCAACCTGGTTCGCAGGCAAATTTGCGAGGAATGTTGAAATAACAGAAAATTCAGCCGTTGAGCCACCTATTATCATTCACGAAAGCAGACTACCGCCGGCATGGAAGGCATTTATGCCTATTCTTTTGCCTATTATACTCATTACACTTGCCTCATTTGCGAGAATATTGAATTTCCCTGAAAACTGGACAAAATGGCTCGGCTTTTTCGGAAGTCCACTGGTTTCATTCCTCATCGCCATCTTTTTCAGCTACTCACTTTTCCCGGAATACGCAGCAGAAAGAATGATGGCCTGCTTCAAAAGCGGCATCGAACATTGCGGAACCACATTGGTTCTGGTTGGAGCCGGAGGGGCTTTCGGAGCAATTCTAAAAGAAACGTCTTTGAAGGATATGGTCAGCCAATGGCTGTTGCACAACGAAATGTCCGGCGCGTACTTGCTCGTAATTGCCTTCCTGATCGCTGCTTTTTTCAAAACAGCACAAGGCTCAACTACATCCGCGATGGTACTGACAACAAGCATTCTGGTACCGCTATTAGCGTCATTGGGATTCGTAACGCCCATCCAAATCACATTAGTAGTCATGGCAGTAGGAAGCGGCGCCATGATCGTCTCGCATACGAATGATGCGTGGTTTTGGGTTGTATCTCAATTCACCGGCATTTCAGCCAGGGACACTTACCGGACACATACGATACTCACTGGTTTGCAGGGGGTTGTGAGTTTTTTGGTGGTGATGGTATTGTGGGTTTTGCTGGGGTGAGGAGTACAAAAGCTTATCACCTAACTGCTCATAAAACAACCTGTCACCCTGAGCGGAGTCGAAGGGGGCGTTACTCCTAGGTGATAACGCCCCCTTCGACTCCGCTCAGGGTGACAGGTAAATGATCGTTTCTCTAAACTCCCAGCTCGGCCAGAACTTCGGAAACCTTCGCAGCAGCTTCTTTAAACTCAATAGCCGAAGAAACTTTCAAGCCAGACTCATTGATGATTCTTGCTCCTTCTTCTGCATTGGTTCCTTGCAAACGAACGATGATAGGAACCGGGATTTCTCCAATGGCTTTGTAAGCTTCCACAACACCGGCTGCAACGCGGTCGCAACGAACGATACCACCGAAAATATTGATGAGGATCGCCTTAACATTCGGATCTTTCAGAATGATACGGAAACCTGCTTCTACGGTGCGTGCGTTTGCGCCACCCCCAACATCCAGGAAGTTAGCCGGCTCGCCGCCAGAAAGTTTGATAAGGTCCATCGTAGCCATTGCAAGACCAGCACCGTTCACCATGCAACCAACGTTTCCGTCCAGTTTTACATAGTTCAGGTTGTTTGCGCCTGCTTCTACTTCCAAAGGATCTTCTTCGTTCGTATCACGCATTTCTGCCAGTTCTGGGTGACGATACAATGCATTGTCATCCAGGTCAACTTTGGCATCAACGGCAAGAATTTTATTATCAGATGTTTTCAAAACCGGGTTGATTTCGAACATCGCTGAATCACTTTCAATGTATGCTTTATAAAGAGAAGTGATGAATTTCACCATTTCTTTGAAAGCATCGCCTTCAAGGCCCAATGCAAAAGCAACTTTACGCGCCTGGAATGGCTGCAAACCTACTTTTGGATCAATCCACTCTTTCATGATCTTCTCAGGCGTGTGCTCAGCAACTTCTTCAATGTCCATACCGCCTTCGGTGCTGGCCATGATCACATTGCAGTTGCGGCCACGGTCAAGGAGGATAGAAAGATAGTATTCTTTCGGCTCGCTTGGTCCTGGATAATACACGTCTTCGGCAATAAGCACTTTGTTGACACGCTTGCCATCCGGACCAGTCTGGTGGGTAACCAGAACTTTGCCCAAAATGTTGTTGGATATGGTGCGTACATCTTCAACAGATTTCGCAAGGGCAACGCCACGTTGTTCTGTTCCAACGATGCGGCCTTTTCCGCGTCCACCGGCGTGGATCTGGGATTTTACTACATACCATTTGGTACCAGTCTGCTGGCTAAGCTCACGCGCAACTTCTACTGCCTTGTCCGGAGTGTCGGCTACGAGCCCTTCCTGAATACGCACACCGTATTTTTTAAGAACGCTTTTGCCTTGATATTCGTGAATATTCATGAGTATAAAAGTAAATTGGTATTTTCACGGCAAATTAAGGAATTAATCAAAACGGGCGTAGGTTTCAGTCCAATTATCTTTCTTCACAATATGAATTTACTGCGGGCGAGCGGGATCAGGCGCACATACGGTTCTTTACAAGTTTTGAAGGGGATTGATCTGGAAGTTGAGCGGGGGGAAGTTGTGGCCATAGTAGGACCTTCCGGAGCTGGAAAAAGTACGTTTCTTCATATTTTGGGGACGCTGGACAGACCTGAGCAAGGGCAGGTTTTTATTGAGGATATCAATGTTTTTACCCAAAAGGACAAAGATCTTGCCCGCTTTCGCAATGAGAAGATAGGGTTCATATTTCAATTTCATAACCTGCTAGCAGAATTTACGGCATTGGAAAATGCTTGCATGCCCGGTTATATTAATGGCATGATGAGTGAAAAGGAAATATTGACAAGAGGCAGAGAGTTGCTGGATATGCTTGGATTGAAGGACAGAGCAGACCACTTGCCTTCTCAGCTTTCGGGCGGTGAGCAGCAGCGCGTTGCAGTAGCAAGGGCACTTTTGAACAAACCTTCCATCGTTTTAGCTGACGAGCCGAGTGGTAACCTGGATTCACATAATGCTTTGGAACTGCATCAACTGTTTTTCAAACTGCGGGATGAGTTTGGGCAGACTTTCGTAATTGTAACGCATAATGAAGATCTGGCGGCGATGGCCGATCGCAGGCTGGTTATGCAGGATGGATTCATGCAGTCCTGATTTTTATTTAAGCCTCACCAAAACAAAAGCCGCCCAGTTTCCTGAGCGGCTTTTTATATATCCGAAAGGGGATGAATTACATCATTCCGCCCATTCCGCCGCCGTGGCTGTGACCGCCACCTGCAGGAGCTTCTTCTGGCTCGTCAGCAATTACACATTCTGTTGTCAACAACAAGCCTGCGATAGATGCTGCGTTTTCCAAAGCCAAACGGGACACTTTTTTCGGGTCAATGATACCAGCTTCCAAAAGGTCTGTGTAAACATTGTCCTTCGCGTTGTAACCGTATGAGCCTGTTCCTTCTTTCACTTTCGCAACAACTACTGATGGCTCCTGGCCTGAGTTAGAAACGATTGTTCTCAAAGGAGCTTCCAAAGCTACGCGGATAATATTGATACCGGTTGTTTCGTCTTCGTTGTTGCCTGTGAAGCCTTCCAAAGCAGCAGTTGCGCGGATGTAAGCTACACCACCACCAGCTACGATTCCTTCTTCAACAGCAGCACGAGTTGCATGCAATGCATCGTCAACGCGGTCTTTTTTCTCTTTCATCTCAACCTCAGTTGCAGCTCCAATGTAAAGGATAGCTACACCACCTGACAATTTAGCAAGGCGTTCCTGAAGTTTTTCGCGATCGTAATCCGAAGTTGTATTTTCGATCTGCGCTTTGATTTGGTTTACGCGGCCCTGAATGTCTTCAGAGTTGCCTGATCCGTTAACCAAAGTTGTGTTGTCTTTGTCGATAATCGCTTTTTCGCAAGTACCAAGATATTCCAAAGTTGCGTTTTCCAATTTGAAACCACGCTCTTCTGAGATAACTGTACCGCCAGTAATGATCGCGATGTCTTCAAGCATTGCTTTACGACGGTCACCAAAACCAGGAGCTTTAACAGCAGCAACTTTCAAGGCGCCACGGATTTTGTTTACTACCAATGTAGCAAGTGCTTCTCCGTCAACATCTTCTGCCAAAATAAGCAAAGGACGGCCAGTTTGTGCAACTGCTTCAAGAACTGGAAGCAATTCTTTCATTGAAGAAACTTTCTTCTCAGAAATCAAGATATATGGACGCTCAAGATCAGCTTCCATTTTCTCAGTGTTTGTCACGAAATATGGAGACAGGTAACCACGGTCAAACTGCATACCTTCCACAGTTTTAACTTCTGTTTCTGTACCGCGTGCTTCTTCAACAGTGATAACACCTTCTTTTCCTACTTTTTCCATCGCCTCAGCGATCATTTGACCGATTTCCTCGTCATGGTTAGCTGAAATTGTAGCAACCTGAGCGATTTCTTTGGAAGTAGAAATATTTTTCTTTTGAGATTCAAGATCTTTAACGATCACAGAAACTGCTTTATCAATTCCGCGTTTAAGATCCATTGGGTTAGCACCCGCTGCTACGTTCTTAACACCGATTGAATAAATAGCCTGAGCCAAAACAGTTGCAGTTGTAGTACCATCACCCGCAGAATCAGCAGTTTTAGAAGCTACTTCTTTCACCAACTGAGCACCCATGTTTTCGATAGGGTCTTTCAGATCGATTTCTTTTGCAACCGTTACACCATCTTTTGTGATGCTAGGCGATCCGAATTTTTTATCGATAACTACGTTACGACCACGAGGTCCTAATGTTACTTTAACGGCGTCAGCCAATGTATCAACACCGCGCTTAATTTTATCACGAGCTTCGGTATCGAAGAAAATTTTCTTAGACATACTAATTAATCGTTTTGATTTTCTTGATTGAGATTATTTGATTGGACTTAATGACAATTAACCAATAATGGCATAAATGTCAGACTCACGCATGATCAGAACATCTTTTCCTTCATACGCCAATTCTGTACCTGAATATTTTCCGTATAATACGGTGTCACCTACCTTAACGGTCATCGGCTCGTCTTTTTTACCCGGGCCCACTGCTACAACAGTTCCACGTTGAGGTTTTTCCTTTGCAGTATCAGGGATAATGATACCAAATGCTGTTTTTTCTTCGGCTGGGGCTGGTTCTACAAGAACACGATCAGCCAGAGGTTGTACGTTCACTTGTATTTCTGCTAAAGTTGACATAAATATTAAACGTTTGTTTTTTGATTGTCAGTAATAGTTTTGACTGGTAACTACTAAGCACAATCTATGCCAGCGTTTTCCGGCTGACATTTTTTCCGGCAAGTGTGACAAATTTGTATCTAACCCTGCCGTTATATAATTATAAGAAGCAATTATATTGTCATGCACGACAGTTGATTGTTTACCGATCTGAAAATGCTTAAATTTTATCGGCACCAAATTTAGAATCCTATGACAAACCTCCAAAAAAACTGGTTAACCGAAGGAATTTTTGATTTTGAGTATAAAAAATATGTCTTGCAGGCATATTTACAACACATTGACAGCCAGTTTACCTTAAATAAACTTCATCCGCATCTGCCAGATCTGCAATTTCATTTCGATTCCTGCATTAGCATCCGCACCAAAAAAAGCGAGATCAGAACATCGTTTCCAAAGAATGTGACAGGCGTGAACTTACAAACCTGGAAGCTTGAATATGAGGAAACGCACCAGGACGATCCTTACCTGGAAGAACTGAACTACATCCTGGACTTTGCGATCCCGCGTTTTTCGCGTGCTTTGGAACAAGGAACGGAGCGTTTCAGTGAAGTAGGGGAGAACATTAAAATATCGCCGGTGGGCATTGTGCCGTTGCGTCTGGAAGAAGGATATCTTCTGTTTTTACACACATTCCAGCCGCTGGTCAGCGTTTTTGAATATCAACTGGCGCTTTACAACGAAATGAAGGAACGTTATTTGAAAACAACATTCGTGGATACAATCCGCATTGGAATAGGAAACACAGTTTCACAGATTAAGGTTGATTTGACCAAAAAGAATAAATCGCTGCCTAATCCTGCCACTTACGTGGTCGAATCCAGATATGATTATCCTTTGCATGAAGCGCTCCTGCCCGTTGCTAAAAAACTGATTTTGAAGCAGATGAACATTGCATAGCGAAGCGTAATATTATTTGACAATGCTCGCACTCAAACGCAAAAAAGGCTCACGATGTAAATCATGAGCCTTTTTGAATGCCTTAATTATTTTATTTCGAGCTGTCCGCAGGTGCAGCTGGTGTAGCAGAAGGAGTAGTTGCCTCGCCTGCCGCCGGAGCCGTTGCGCCAGGAGCAGCTGCTCCCGGTGCAGGAGCGATGTTACCGCCTGGAATTACTGTATTTTGTGCTTTGTCCACATTGACACTGTTAATACCGCCAGTTTGTGCGCTTCCGCCAACGATAATGTAGGATGCCAGGGAGATTAAAATAACACCTCCTGCAAGTCCCCAGGTGATTTGTTCCAGTAAATCGGTTGTCTTTTTAACACCAAACATTTGGGTAGTTCCTGCTCCGCTAAACTCGCTGGAAAGTCCTCCTCCTTTTGAATTTTGTACCAACACAACTAGGATCAACAAAACAGCGATGATCGCAACCAAGATAATTAAACCCAAATACATGCTTTATGACTATTTATTAATGATTGAATGACTGAATGAGCGAATGACTGAATATGTTTTAAACTTTTCAGTTCATACGATATAATTCGCTTAATTTTTTCGCAAAGTAATTCCTTTTTTCTGGTTTTTTCAAGATCAATTTTTGATAGAGGTCAATTGCCTTCTCAATTTTACCTTGGCGCACTAAAATTTTTGCAAAAGCTTCGGTTTCAATGCTTCCGGCTCCGGACTCGGCAACTCTGCCGCTGACATCAATGGCAACGGGCTCCAGATTGTTCTCCTGGCGAATGATCCGCGGGTTCTTTTTCATGAAACCCTCAATGATCTGCTGCTGTCTTTTCTGCTCGTCGGATCTCTGATTCGGTGTAACAACCGTTTCCTGCTCCACAATGCTGATCAGGATATCCTCACCATTTTGCGGAACAGATTTTTCCTGCGCCTCGATCACTTCCTCAATGTTGACCGTCGCGTCGTAACGCTCGGTGTCACTTTCAACAAGTTGCTGTAAAGCTATGCGGCTTAATGCGTAGGCTGCGGCGCGTGGTCTCGCTTCTTCGAGTTTTTCAGTTCCGGCCACGCTGGATGCTTTCGCCAATAAAGAATAGGAAATCTGGCAATACGGAAACGCCTTAATAGTCGCTTCAAGCGCCGTGATCACTTCCGCGCCAGCAGCATTCGGATGTTTTACCAGATTGCTAAATGCTTCCTTTTCAATGAGGGACATATTGACCTTAAAATTTGGGAAATAAAAAATGAAGTTAGGCAAAAGGATAATCTACTACCAGTCCGCAGCAGATTTATTGAAGATCTGTTGCACTAAATTTTCCCGGATCGTGGGCAAAAGCCGCGCCTCGTTTTGGTTAAGCGTTTGATCCTGAGGAAAATCGGCGTAGTAAGTGAAGGACTGGTCAAAATTCTTCGTTTCGTCCTTTGCATTGGTATACCGAACCTGGACTGTGACATTCAATCGGTTAAGGCCGGCCTGATCATTGGCGGTTGGCGCAGCCGCGAGCACATCGTAACCCGTAATAGAACCTTCCAAAACCAGGTCTCCGCCTCCCGGCTGGCTGATTAAGCTTGTATTCCGTTGAAAATATTCCTTCAATTCTTCGGTGAGTCTTTGCGGCAGATCCGAAGGGCCACCGGCCGTTCCCATCGTGAAATTGAGCACGCTGAATGTCTTGATATCAGGTGATAAATTGGTTCCGGTAAAGGAATAAACCCCACAGCCAGACATGAAAATCGAACAATGCAGGACAAGAAAGAGGGTTAATAACCGTTTGGCAATCATTGAAACGCGCATTGTGAAAACACTATCTATTCTATTCTTCAATGTCATACTGCTTAATTTTCCTGTATAACGTGCGTTCCGATATACCCAACGCACTGGCTGCATATTTTCGTTTATTGTTATTTTTCCGTAAAGCCTTGATGATCATTTCCTTCTCTTTGTCTTCAAGCGATAATGATTCTTCTTCTGCAGTCACGTGCATAACATCCTCAATTTCGCTTCTTTCATCCGAATATCGGTCCAGATCCACGGTTCTTGGCGGAACAGGCGGGAGAAAGCGCGCAGGCTCAAGAGTAGGCGTATGTGAATGAGAATGGCTCGCGGGCTCCGTATTATTCAGTGAACTGAACAGTTCCTGATGATCTTTAAGGATCTCACCGCCGTATTTTTCATTTTCAAGGACATTACGGACCAGCTTTTTAAGTTCCGTCATATCCCTGCGCATATCGAACAGCACTTTGTAAAGCAATTCTCTTTCGGAAAACGAACCGCCAGCAGCATCTTCGCCCGAACGCAAAGTGATAAGAGCCTTCCTGCCTGCTGGCTGGACAGGGTTCAGGTAATTGTTTAAAGTTTCCCGCGATATGGGCAGATCTTTATCGGTTTCCAGAATGGTGATTTGCTCGGCAATGTTTTTAAGCTGACGAATGTTTCCCGGAAATGCGTATTGCATCAGCAAATCGCGTGCTTCCGAGTCCAGTCTAACGGGTTTTGTCCTGTATCTTTCGGAAAAGTCATTGGTAAACTTCCTGAACAACAACAAAATATCCTCACCACGATCACGCAGCGGCGGAACGTAAATGGGAACTGTATTTAACCGGTAATAAAGGTCCTCCCGGAATTTTCCATTATTCACAGCGTCCAATAAATTCACATTGGTTGCCGCAACTACGCGCACATTGGTTTTCAGGACTTTGGAGGATCCTACGCGAATGTATTCTCCGTTTTCCAGCACACGTAAAAGCCGCGCCTGGGTGCCCAGCGGCATTTCACCCACTTCATCGAGGAAAATCGTTCCGCTATTTGTTGTCTCAAAATAACCTTTTCTGGAATCCAATGCGCCGGTAAATGCGCCTTTTTCATGACCGAAAAGTTCTGAATCAATGGTTCCTTCGGGAATGGCACCGCAGTTGATGGCGATGAAAGGTCCGTGCTTGCGGGAACTGAGGCTGTGTATGATTTTGGAAAAAGATTCCTTTCCGCTTCCGCTTTCGCCGGTGATCAGCACAGTAAGGTCCGTGGCAGCAACCTGCACAGCAACATTAATCGCATGATTAAGCCCGGGTGACGTACCAATTATTCCGAAACGGTTCTTTATTGCTTGTATTTCAGCTGGATTCATGAAACTGGTACTTTTTCGACCGCATAACCGCGAAGTGTCGCAGCGGTCGTGTCTGTAATTAAAACGTCGACATAATCGCCTACTTTGAAGTTTTCGCGGGGGAATATGACTCTTTTGTTCTGGTCACTGCGTCCTGTAAAATCATTCACAGACCGTTTGGACGTATTTTCAATTAGCACTTTTTGTACCGTGCCAATTAGTTTTTGGTTGCGTTCGAGGGAAATTCTTTGTTGTATATCAATGATTTCCGCAAGACGACGCTGTTTAATGTCGGCTGGAATGTCATCCGGGTATTTTTTTGCTGCCAGCGTCCCCGGACGTTCTGAATAGGCGAACATATAGCCAAAGTCAAAACGGACGTATTCAAGCAATGACAGCGAATCCAAATGTTCTTCTTCGGTCTCGCTGCAAAATCCTGCGATCATGTCATGTGAAATAGCACATTCATCTCCCAGAATCCTGCGAATGCTGTCAATTCGTTCGAGATACCACTCCCGGTTATAGGTCCGGTTCATCATTTCCAGCACGCGGCTATTGCCATGTTGCGCTGGTAAGTGAATGTATTTGCAAATGTTATCGTACTTTTTAATTGTATAAAGCACTTCGTCCGTAATGTCTTTCGGATGTGATGTGCTAAACCTCACGCGCAATTCCGGGCTGATCTGCGCCACCATTTCAAGCAGTTTTGCAAAGTTCACCTGCGTTTGCGACGAGGCGGTTTCAACATTCGTAGAAATTGCTGTAACACTATTAGGTCCTTGCCATTTATAGCTGTCCACATTCTGCCCAAGCAATGTCACTTCTTTATAACCATCATTAAAAAGGTCTTGCGCCTCTTTTACAATCGAAAAAGGATCACGGCTGCGTTCACGGCCACGGGTCATCGGCACCACGCAAAAGCTGCACATATTATCGCAGCCACGCATAATGGAGACCAATGCGGTAACACCATTGGAATTCAGTCGGATAGGGGAAATGTCTGCGTAAGTTTCTTCTCTTGATAAAAATACATTGACACCCTTCTGACCTGTTTCGGCTTCTTCCACCAGTCGCGGCAAGTCACGGTAAGCATCCGGACCAGTCACAATGTCGACCATTTTCTCCTCGTCGAGCAACTTGGCCTTCAAGCGTTCTGCCATGCAGCCCAAAACACCGATTAATGTGCCTGGTTTTTTCTTTTTTATAACATTAAGCTGTCTTAATCTCGTCCTGACGCGCTGCTCCGCATTGTCTCGGATGGCACAGGTGTTCAAAAATATAAGATCAGCATTTTCAACGTCGGAAGTGGTGGCAAAACCTGCCTCACGCATCACGGAAGCCACAATTTCGCTGTCTGCAAAATTCATCTGGCAACCGTAACTTTCTATAAAGAGCCGTTTTTTGTTTAAAGCCGGTTCATTCTCAGAAATACGGACTGTCTCGCAGGCAACTTTGTCCTCCTCAGTCAATATTTTCAAAGTCTCTGCAATTCTATGTTCCATGGAAGGGATCTTAACACCTATTTATTCAAATAACCTGAGGGCACAAAGCCTCCTTAATTCAGGTTTCAAGAACACAAATATAGAAAGATTTCAGTTAAAACTGACAAACTGTCATACTGTGAGCTGACTTAAAAAAGGTTAAAATGGATAGCCGACGCCGAGATTGACATTCAGGAAATTGGATTGAGTCCTCTTGAAAAGCTTGTTAAATTCAAGTTCATCCAGTACAAATCGCTGCAAGGCAGGGTCATAGACTTTAATCCCGAAATCAAAACGCAGAATGAAAAACGAAAGATCATACCGGATACCAAAACCTGTTCCGATAGCGATTTCTCTCAAAAATTTATTTGCCTCAAACTTTTGCAGTTCGGTCGCATTACTCCCGAGGTTCCAGACATTTCCGGCGTCTATGAACAAAGCGTAGTTGATATCACCGAAAAATTTAGCCAGAAAACCTCTCCATTCCAGATTTCCTTCCAAAAGAAACTCTCCCGGAGATTCAATGGATAAGTTATTGGATGTCAGTCTGGGAGGTGACGATCCGGGGCCAAGGCGGCGTGGCAGCCAGGCCCTCAGACTATTTGATCCACCCGCAAAAAAATACTTTTCGTAGGGAGGCACTTTGCTGTCCCCATAACTGTAAACTGCACCTGTATTAATCCTCGCAACAAATGCCGAACGCCTTCCTGCTGGCCAGTAACGCCGATAATCTGCATTCCAACGCACATATTTATAAAACTGCAAACCATCTCCAAACACATTCTTGATCAGGTTTTCCTGCTTAGGAAGGATGTTCAACGACGTTCCGCCCGATTCCAAAGCAACCCGGAAGTAATGCGCATTCTTCTGCGGGCCAATCAGCGAATTTGTGTTATAAGTAAAATTAAAATTGATGTCTGATACAAATGATCTCTGGAAGCTGTTATAGAGATTATTTCCTTGAAAACGAAGCGTATCCAGCAAATCCTGGAAGTCGGAGCGGATATTTTGCGTGTTGAGAATGTTGAGGTCAACGAGCGATAAGTTGAACAATGTCTTATTCGTGGGCTGCCAGGAATAAGTCATTGCAACCTTCACGTTTGTACGGGTATATTCGGGCCTGTTTACGTAGTTATAACCCAATCCAACCTGCGTTCTCGGGTTAAAGCTGGCAGTTTGCTTTTGGAGCATATTCGCCGGCGTAAGTAACCTTGGGAAGGTCAGGGAAGTGTTTAGCCCGATTTCCTCACTGCGGTAAATGGAGCTGTTACCCAAAAAGCCAGGCACGAGTTCGATACCACCGCGCAGGTTCGCTTCAAAGTTTTCAAGGCCGTTGAAGACATTCCTGATCTTATAAGACAGGTTTGCAAAAGGCCCGGGCGCGCCTTGAAGCTGGATCACATTGAGACCAACATCAGTCGAAATCTGATATTTTTCCAAAGGGATCACTTTGAAATAGCTGTTGATCCCGTGACCAGACGAGTCAAGTGTGTAAGTGTAGTTTACAAACCTAAACTGGTCGGTAAGGGAAAGTTGCTGCTGGGTATCGCGCTCTTTTTGCTGACTATAAATCGCGCCCGGCCGCACCTGAATTTTACTATCCAGAATCCTGGTGGCGAATCTTTTATCAGAAAAGGTGTAACGTATGCCACGAAAATTGACCGTGTCTTTTCTCGCATAGAGCGAATCCGCCGTCGATCCCGATGGCGGTAACACTTCAAAATGAACGGAATTGATCTTATAACGCTCGCCATTTTTGATCGCTCCGGGCATATCCACCCGAACTTTGACATCAACCGACTTAAAAAAACTATCCGTGGATGCGTTGGTGATAGTGTCATTGATCAGGTAGGAAATATTCTGTCGTGAAAAGCCCAGATAACCCTGGTTTCGAAGCAATGTTTCGATCCTGATCCGCTCTTCCTCAAACGAATCTCCATCGTATCGCTTTTTGGTTTGCAGCGCCGGATTCTTATTATTTGAATTGATAATGCTGTCGGCCATATTGTTCCGCACCTGATATTCAATGTCGCGGATCATGGTCGGACGTTTTTCGGCCACAAAATAATTAACCCGGATCCTGTTAAATATCGTGTCGGGTTTATAGCTTACCGCAGCTTCAAAAAAACCATTGTTGTAAAGATATTTCTGCATTTTTTCCGCATTCAGGGCAACTTCGGCGGCCACAAAATACACCGGCGCTTCGCCCAGGACCCGCATCCAGAAATTTCCCTCATCCACTCTCGTCTGCGCTTTTTCAAGTTTTTTCGCATAGCGCCGCTGAATTTTTTCCAGCTTCCGTGGAGAATTTTCGTTTAAGCGGGATTCATTTTGATATTTTTGTGTGATTTCAATTACTTTCCGCTGTTTCTCTTCGCGGTTATAAAACAGTTCGCCGAAGCGGTAAAGGCCAACATACGGAAAAAAAGGTAAGCCCAGAAGGCGCCTGTTGGGTTTTTGGGGAATCAATGCTTCCAGCTCGGAGTCATTGATGATCTGGTTGCCTTTTATAGAAGAATTGCCAAGATAATAGCTCTTGGCCTGGGAGGCGGGCTTTCGTGCGCAAGACGACAATCCCACTAAAATCAGGAAAAAATACCAGCTATATGTAATCTTAGAATTAATATTCAATGCTGTCAAAAAATCGTATAAAGTATATTAACTCGCTTAAAATCAAGAAGTACAGGCAACTTCATCAATCATTTATTGTGGAAGGTGCCAAGAGTGTGCTGGAATTGCTCGATTCCGATTTTAACATTGAATTCGTGTTAACAACACAGGAATTTGAACAAAAATACGCAAGTATTTTAAGCAGGCATAACACAATTGCAGAAACGGTCACGTTGCAGGAACTGGAAGGCTTAGGTTCTTTTCAAACGAACGATTCTTGCCTGGCTGTTGCTAAAACGAAGCAAAACGATTTTTTGTCTCCTGAAAAATCAGAATATGCATTGGTTCTGGACGATGTCCGCGATCCGGGAAATTTGGGATCCATTATCAGGATTGCGGATTGGTATGGTATCAAAAAAATCATTTGTTCCAATGATACTACGGATTTCTACAATCCCAAGGTGATCGCGGCCAGCAAAGGATCATTCACCAGAGTGAGCCTGTTTTACACTGAACTAACGTCCTACCTGGCGGAAAATGCCGGAAGTGAGCCTGTTATCGGTGCTTTTCTTGGCGGAGAATCACTTTATGACTTCAAGTTTTCACCGTCTGGCGGCTACATTGTGATGGGCAATGAGTCGAATGGAATCGGCAGTACGGTCGAAAAATTTGTGACAAATAAAATTACAATTCCCAGGGTAGGAGAGGCAGAATCGCTCAATGTTGGCATCGCAACGGCTGTAATGCTGGATAATTTGAGGCGCCAGCTTTAATTAAATTTCTACTATAAAGCTGCCAGGTTACTCGTGCGCGGCTTTGTGGGAAAGTTCTTCGGCGTAATCCTTGCCCAGATAGTTGTCAATAAAATAATGCGCAACGTAGAGCAGGGGCGTAAGCAGGATTGCGATGAGACCTTTGTATAAATAATTGATTGTACCAACAGAGAAAACCTGATTGAGGTCCCAATTCCCGAAGACGTAAAACGCAATGGTGATTACTACAAAACTGTCGATCAGCTGAGAAAACATCGTCGACCCTGTTGCCCGAAGCCAGATAAACTTGCTCCCTGTTTTTCTCCTTAACCACGAAAATACGGCCACATCCAGTAACTGACCCAATAAAAACGCCACGATGGATCCGATCATAATGCCCAATCCCTGATTGAAGATCTTTGAAAATGCATCGTTAATGTTAAACACATTTCCGGCTTTGTCGGTGTTGTTAATGTCCAGCCAAAACTGGGCAGGCGGCAATAAAGTGGCTACCAGGATTGTAATAAAAGTGTAGGCAATAAAGCAGGCGGTCAGAAAGGAAATGCGTTTCACGCCTTTTCTACCGAAATATTCATTGATAATGTCAGAAGTAACAAAAACGATCGGCCAGTTGATAACACCAGCTGTCATATTGAAGTCGAGCCTTTGACCACCGATGAGCAGTTGCGCTGGCGGAATCCCGAGCAATGTTTCGACCGAAAATATCTTACCGCCAATGATCTCGGCGATCAATGCATTGGTTAAAAATATCCCGCAAAGCAGCAAGAACAAACGTTGCCGCTTTGCTTCCTGGACACTAGTATTTTCGATGGTCATTTATTTTGACTATAACTGCTGATAGGGATCGGTTACTTAGTCTGCTCGCTCAGGCGATTACATCCTCCACGGTCCGGGTTGACAGGATCCGGTGGTTTTCGAGGAAGAATTCAATCTTGTCCATCGCCTGGTTCAATTCATCAATTGTTGGTAAAAACACAATCCTGAAATGATCATCGGTAATGTAATTGAAGCCGGTTCCTGCCACTACAAGCACTTTTTGATCGCTTAACAGGTCATAGACAAACTGTTCGTCTGTTTTAAGACCGAATTTTTTCAGATCGATTTTTGGAAAAACATACAAAGAACCTTTTGGTTTTACACAAGTGATGCCCGGAATGGAGGTCAGGCGATCATACACCAGGTTCATTTGTTTATGCAATCTGCCAGTTGGAACAACCAGCTCTTTGATGCTTTGGTAACCTCCTAATGCAGTTTGAATGGCATATTGCGTAGGCACATTGGCGCAAAGGCGCATGCTGGCAAGCAGGAGAATTCCTTCAAGATAGGATTTCGCTTTTTGTTTGGCGCCGCTCAGGATCATCCATCCGCCCCGGAAACCAGCCGAACGGTAATTTTTTGAAAGTCCGCCGTAAGTCACACAAAGCGTTTCCGTTACAAGCGACCCCATAGGATAATGTACGGCTCCGTCGTAGAGTATTTTGTCGTAAATCTCATCCGAGAAAATAATGAGGCCGTGCTCTTCTGCTATTTTGGCAATGCGGATCAGCACATCTTTTTCGTAAACAGCGCCCGTCGGGTTGTTGGGGTTGATGAGCACAATGCCTTTTGTGCGGGAAGTTATCTTCTTTTCCAGATCGTCCAGATCCGGGTTCCAGTCCGACTCCTCGTCACATACGTAATGTACGGGTGTGCCTCCGCTTAATGCGATGGCGGCCGTCCAAAGCGGATAATCCGGCGAAGGAACTAATATTTCGTCTCCCGGATTGAGCAATGCCTGCATAGAAAGCAAAATCAGCTCGCTTACACCATTGCCTATAAAAATATCATTTATCTCAACATCCTGAATACCAATTGTCTGGGTGTAATGCATGACAGCCTTTCTGGCCGCAAACAATCCCCTGGAATCTGAATAGCCCTGCGCATTGCGGAGATTCATGATAATATCGTGAACAATCTCATCCGGAGAGTCAAATCCGAATGGGGCTGGATTACCAATGTTCAGGTTATGGATTTTATAACCGAGGCTTTCCAGTTCCAATGCTTTTTGATACGTAGCGCCACGAATCTCGTATTTGAGGTTGTTAAGGCGCTGGCTTTTTAAAAATTCCATTGATTTCAGATAGGATAACCACCAAAGTTAAAAAAAATCAGTTAAAAAATTAGCTGGCCCGAGACAGACCAGCTAATATCAAACTATTACGTAATAAGGAAGTGTATTATCTTGGTGCAAGGAATGTCCATTTTTCACTGAAGAATGTTCTGTCAGTTGGACCTGCTTGCTGCATTACATATTTTACTTCCAGTGTTTTGCTGCCGTCAGCATTCACTGTAAATTTATTTACACCAGTCGGATCAAGTCTGGCAGACCGCCCGTTACCGGCTGGCTGTCCGTAGAAGTTAGTTACGCTGATCACTTTACCGGTTGCATCCATTGTAAAGACAGGGGCAAAGCTTCCATAGTAAGAATCTGTAATTGCGCCGGTTTCAGCATTCTTGCTTTTAATTGGGTGTCCTTCCAGTCCTTCCAAATAAGTTATGCAGTACATTACAACTGAATTTGCACCGGTTGTATGCAGGTCGGAATTCAGTGGGTAATAACCTGATAGCAATTCGTTTGTCTTATCAACCATAGGAGCTGTTGCAGTAACAGTGTAATTCCCATCATACTTGTTTTTCGCATTCAGACTCAAAAGGATAGTTCCAAAGTTACCGCTAACAGTGCCTGTTGAAACTGATCTGATAGATATCGGCAGGACATAAGCTTTGCTGAAATCAAATTTGGAGCTTTTAACCTTGATCGGAACGACTGCCGTACGCTGTCCCTTAGGAATAACCACTTCAGCTGGAAATGTATATAAATCCGGAGTGATTAAATCAAAGTGCGTTTCTTGCTCCGTATTATATTGCGTAATTGCAGCAGTATCCAGGCCAATGGTCACTCTAATATCCTCAGGTGCAACGTGAGCACCGGAATAGCTTACTGTAATCGGATATTCATTTTCTTCTGCAAGATCAAAAGCCTGGGTATACAACGAATACGTGCTTCCGCTTGGCGATATAAAGCTGGACGGATTTTTAAACTCGACCATATTCGTCGATTTGTCCGGATCAAGGTTAATATCGTCTTTGAGGCAGGATGTTATGGCCATCCCAAACAGGAATAGGCCAGCTATTTTTATTGAATAGTTCATATCAAATTTTTCAGTTAGGATCCCAGAAGATCAAATCAGTAAATGGGTTAATCACTCTGTAATTTCCAGCATTGTAGGATTGCTCGGAAGTTGGGTAAAGAATTCTGGAAGGAAGCTTGTCTGGGCGCGTAGAGGTCGACAGCAAAGACGCAATGTTTTGATAACCATCCCCGGTTGGCTGGGTAACTGGATAGCCCGTTCTTCTGAACTCATTATAACCTTCTTCTGAATTGATCATATTCACCGCAATCCATTTTTGGGTAATGATTGCTTCGAGACGTTGAGCGGGTGTTGTAGCTAGTTTGATGTTAACCAAATAGCTTTCTGCGTTAGCAACTTTGTAACCAGCTACGTCCGTAGCTACGTTCTTGCCGGCTGCCACTACACTAGTTACGTCTTTGTACAGATAAGTATAGGATGCGGTGATACCAGCATCAAAACTTGCCACGTAGTCACCCGTGATAAAACCTTTCAGCCTTGCCTCTGCCTGTAAAAACTGCGCTTCTGCCAGCAGCATCAGCACTTGTCCCTGGCTTGGTCCTTTCAGTACACCGAGTGCATTACCAATGCTGGAAGAGCTGCTGAAAGTGCCGGTATACCAGATGGAATAATTGGTAATGACCGTTGGAGCATCAACCTCGTTTCCAAGCTGGTTAACCGGCGTATTGGTAGCAAAGTTTTTGTAAATAACGGAACCCCTGCCTTCGTCAGTTAGCTTTTGGCCTTTGTAAAACCCGAAAGCGAATTTGGTAGGAATGCGGGAAGAGTTGGAAAGCGTACCAGTTGTGGTATATCCCCATGAGTTCCAAACCGGATTTGGTTTGTCTTTTACATATCCTGGGTTAACAATCGCGTCATCTGTAATGAATCCCAGTGTTTTGTCCAGTGCCGCAAATTGGGTCGTTACGAAAGAGGAAAGTGAGGCAACACCTGAAACGCGTACCAGAATGCGGAGCTTAATGGTATTAGCAAATTTTTTCCATTCTTCCATGTCACCGCCAAACATTGGATCTGATGAAGAATTTAGCGCTTGCGGAAACTCTGCTGCATCGATCAGGGCGATTGCTGCATCCAATCTGGTTACCAAATCCTGATAAATAGTCGCCGCGTCGTCATACTTCGGCGTCAGGTTTGCGTTGTTTTGCAAAGCTTCCGTGTAAGGAATATCTCCGAATGCGTCAACCAGCTTCTGGAAGTTATAAGCAACCATAATGTTTGCAGCTGCATTGGCATAAGCCTGCGTATCGTCTCCTTCTGTCTGATCAATGACATATTTGTAATCATTCAGGTTGTCATAGGTGTTTACCCATAAAGCATTATAGGTATCAGGAATCAGCTGATAATTGAATAGGTTACCAAAGCCTGAAAAGCCACCTGCATTAGCCATGTAGCCACCAAAATGTGAACCATAACTGTTAAATTGGTTCGATACGGAAGCTGACCCGGTGATAGCAGCTGGCAAAACAAGTAGCGGCTGTACGGTCGTTGCCTGGTTAGGGTTGGTGTTAATATCGAGATAATCACTACAAGATGACAGGACCGTGACAAGCACTGCCAACATCCAACTGATGTTATATCTTTTCATTATTGTTTGAATTAGAATGTTAAGGATAATGTGCCACCGAAGTAACGTGCAGGAGGCGTTTGTCCAAGGCTTGTGAAACCTATCGCGTTGTTATCTGCACCCAATGAGCTATACTCAGGATCTGTGTACAGGTTTGATTTCGGAGCCCAGATAAACAGGTTTCTTCCTTGAATACTGATGCTTGCGCCTTTGATGACTTTTGTTTTATCGAGCAACCCCGCTGGCAGCTCGTAGCTAATAGATGCTTCGCGCAGTTTCCAAAAACCAGCAGAGTTTGTGAAGTTTTGACCAATGTTGGTGTTTCTCGTTCCATCAGTCCAGAAGTCAGCGCCACCGCTTCTTACAGCAATGTTGGTGTTCTCAACATATTCGCCTTCTGCATTTAGGTAAGAAGAATTTGGGATGACAAAACGATCCCTGTTGAACCAGCCTGTGCGGACACCAGCACCGGAAAAGTCAAATCCTCCGGAAACTGAATTGAAGATGTAATGTCCATTACGATACTCAAACAGCAAATTCAGCCTAAGCTTTTTAAAGGTAATACCTCCATTTATTCCCAGGATATGCGGCGGGTTTGTGATGCCCACATCCTTAAATGTACCATTTGTAGACGGATAACCAGTTTTGGCATCAACAATGATTCTTCCCTGATCGTCGCGGTTATAATCGGTTACCTGAAGAAGCGGGAAGGGCTGACCTACCTTTGCAATAACCCTTGCAGCAGAGCCGGAAGTCCCTATGCTCAACTCATTGGATTGTGCGGAAAGAGAAATGACTTTGTTTTGGTTGTAAGTATAATTAGCACTCAGGTCAACTTTCAGTCCAGACGCAGTTTCAATCGGGGTGATGTGCAATGTTGCTTCTATCCCTTTGTTTTCTACTTCTCCAATATTGGTTCTTAAAGATCCATAACCCGTAGAGTTTGGGATCAAAACGGTGATCGTTTGATCAACGGTGTTGGTCTTATAATAAGTAACCCCACCACCAATGCTCCATGGACGGAATTCGAAATCGATACCGCCTTCAATCCCTGTTGTGATCTCAGGTTTCAGGTTGGCAGAAACAAGGGTGTTATCCAGTACAAAACCGGCGCCGCTCGTAAAAGGATAACCGAAACCTTGCGAGAATGTGCTGTTCAATGAATAAGCACCCAGGTTATTCAAAGGAATAGGGCCAAAATCCCTGTTGTTACCTAAGTTAACCTGTCCAACTTGCGAATAACCCGCGCGGAATTTCAAGCTTTCCAAGAATTCTGAATTTGAAAGTCCAGGAATCGCATCGCTTGCGATAAATGAAATATCCGCAGAAGGATAGAAGAACGAACGGTTTTCCTTAGCCAAGATTGAGCGCCAGTCGTTTCTCGCTGTAACGTGCAGATAAAGGAATTCTTTGAAACCAAGGCGGGCTTCTCCGTAGACGCCAATCTGGCGTGCTTTGTAATTCCCTTCATTTGCAATCGGCGGGTTCAAGCTGTTACCTACATTATAAAGTCCGTCGATCACCAGACCGTTTGCTATCACACCCATTGCCTTTGTTGCATTCTCGCGAACGGTTGTTCCCAATGCAACATTTAGGTTAAAATTAGGGGTGAGATTCGTTCTGAATTCAGCCAGAAAGTCGTTTACAAATTGCGTTGTGTAACCTGCATAATCGACAACCTGACCGGCAATGTCTGTTTTAGAACTTCCAGAAATGCTCTTAGTATAATCTGTGAAAGTGAATTTGTTGGTATAAACCTTACCTGACAAATTACGTCCGCTCATGCCCACGCGATAAGTGAATGTCAATGGTTTAAGAGGATTCCATTTCAATTCCAGATTACCCTGCAAATAGTCATTGCGCTGATCCCAGCGATTGTTGGACAATGTGAAGTAGGGGTTATGGTAATATTCGTTGAAATAGCCGTTCGGATTTGCAAATGGATTGTTCCGCCAATCCTCGTATTTCGTCACATCCACCTGACCGGGTGACATTAAAAGATTTTCATACGCACTTCCTGTCACACTGCTTTGGTTGGTACGACCAGCAATAAAGTTTGTGTTAAATGATGCAGTTAAATTTTTGTAAATATGACGGACCACGTTTGCACGCACGCTGTAACGCTTGTATTTTTCGTAAGGCACTGTTGATTTTTGGTCAAAATATTGTGCGGACAAATAGAATGTGCCTTTTTCATCTCCCGACGTAACGCTGAGGTCAGTTTGGTTCGCAACACCTGTGTTCCAGAACTTTTCACGGAAATCTTGTGAAGAGTAAGGAACAGACTGGATGGAGCCGTCTTGCAAAGGCTTACCGATATTGACCATCGAGCCGTCGAATGCAGGACCATACTGCTGGTTTTCGTATGGCGTGTAGGTAGGCACGTCATCCGGCGTAGTTCCTGATCCGAAACCGTTTTGCAGCTGAGGAAGGAAACTTACTTTTTCAAGTGTCGTAGTGTTGGAAACTCTAAATTGCGTTATACCCGACTTTCCTTTTTTAGTTGTAACAATTAAGGCCCCGTTGGAAGCATCTGAACCGTATAGTGCGGCTGCACCAGCGCCATTCAGAACCTGAATGTCCTCAATATCTTCCGGGTTCAGGTTACCCAGGATGTCATTGGTTGAGATAATGTTGTCGATCACGACCAATGCCTGGTTATTACCGGTGAGGGAACGGTTACCGCGCAATACTAAGCGATAATTGGGATTCACCCCGCTGCTCACACCCATCACCAGCAATCCTGGCACGCGTCCGGCAAGGCTGGCTGCGACGCTGATCGGTTTTCCCTGAACAATATCTTGGGCTTTCACGGTAGTGGACTGGTTGCCCAATTCGCGGCGTTGTGCGGTAAGACCGCCCGCAGTGATTACCACTTCATTTAACGCCAGTTCATCAAGCGTCATGACCACGTCCAGTTTTCCGGAGGCGGGTGCTTTCAGCTCCTGATTGAGGAAGCCGACAAAAGAAAAAACGAGTGTTTGTTCCGGGCGTGCATTGATGCTGTATTCGCCTTGATCATCTGTGAGTGTTCCGGTGTTGGTGCCGGCAATTCGAATGGAAACGCCGGGCAGTAATGATCCGTCGTCTTTGGAAGTAACCTTCCCGGTTACCTCTCTGCTTTGGGCGAAAGCTTGACTGCAGAGCAGCAGCACCCCTCCCAAAAGGGTTAGTAAATTTTTTCTCATCAAGTTAGGTTTGTTATTAAAAGCTTACTGTAAAAATAATTATTGTTTTGACAATTGCAATTAATAAGTCACCTTTTCTAAATTAAAATTTTGTCTGGTTAGCAGTTTCCGTATATTATATTTTATGCTGGTGGTATTATTCCAAATTTTTAGCGCTTCACGTTGTATTTGTCAAAAATATGGCACAAAAAAAGGGGACAATCTGTCCCCTTTTTTTGTGTATGTAGTTAAGTCTGTTTAGAACTTATCCCACCAAAGCTTAGTCGTTGCAAGGTCACCGCCAATTGCGCCGGCAGCCGCTTCACGGTTAGCTGGGTTCAATGTCTGTTCGTTGATTGGGTAGATGATACGAACTGGAATGGCAAGTCCCGCTGGAACGTTTCCGCCTGATGGAGGAAGCAATTTCGGGTAATCCAATCTTCTCCATTCAACCCATGATTCCCATCCCCTGTTGTAAAGAGCGATCCATTTCTGGAAACCGATTTTCTCTTTCCAATTGGTTGCGGCAGTTGCATAAGCCACTTTTGGTTGTGCCAGATAAGCTGTTGCTTGCGCAGGTGTTCCACCCCAGTAAGTGATAGAAGCAGTTACAGCTTTGTTGTAGTGATCAGCAGCAGAACCAGTAATAAAAGCTCTTTCAACGGCTTCAGCCAGCAAGAATTCAACTTCTGAATAGTCAAGCAGCAAACCTTCCAGATCTGGCTCAATGATTTTGTCTGCTACGTGAGAGAATGCAGAGTAAGTGTTCAGCATTCCGTATTTTCCTCCAACGTATTTACCACCAACCGCTGTGAAGAATTGCTCTCTCCTTGGGTCGTTCAGTTCATTCATTGGATTAACCAATGTTTCCGAAGCAACAAAATCCTGACGGGTAGAATACAATGGATTCAGGTTTTGTGCAATTGGATTGTAGTTTGGAGGCGTACCAATGTAAGGGAATGCAGCTTTATCAGCATTAGAAGTAAACACGTTAGGTGCAGCTTGTGCAACCATTGTTTTTGCTTTTGCCGGATCGCTGTCCGCAATGATCATTGCCAGCTTCAGTTTCAGAGAATTTCCGAATTTTTTCCACAATGCAATGTCGCCTTTGTAAAGCAGGTCACCGTCCTCGAAAGGAGTTCCTGTTGTGTTCAGCTTTGGCAAAGCCGCATCCAAACGTGCAAGCAGGTCGTCGTAGATCGTTTTTGCATCGTCGTACTTAGGCAACGGGTTCTCAGGATTCATTGCCTCTGTATAAGGAATGTTTCCAAAAGTGTTAACGAGGTCAGCCCAGGCTAATACTTCAATGATCTCGATTTGAGCCAATTGAACTTCTTTTGATGGAGCACCCAAAAGCGCATCCTCATTTACCAATCTTTTAGCTTCGGTCAAATCGGAAATTACACCTTTGTATAATCCCTGCCAGAAAGCCTGTGGAATTGTACGCGCAGTCAGGTTATATCTTGGCTCATCAAGATAAGTCGTTGTAGACCAATGTTGAACGTATAAACGATAGTTGTTTACGTTTACGTTTGGGCTGGTCAATGTATCTGCCAGGCCTTTCAGTGCATTCGAGAAAAGTGTTACCGGTGGAACAACCGTGGCACGTTTCTGATCTACGTTGTAGTCGTCCAGACTGTCGACGCAAGCGGTCAGCAGGAGAACGGGTAGAAAGAAAATGATTAGTTTTTTCATATTGGTTATTAGAAACGGAATTTAACATTGAAACCATAACTTCTTACAGCCGGGTATGCACCGCTTTGGTATCCACCTGCACCGTTAGATAATCCCGAACCCAATCCTTCTTCCGGATCAGAGTATTCCATGTTTTTGTGGATGATCCAAAGGTTACGTCCGATCAAAGAAAGGTCGATTGATTTGAATGCGCGAAGTTTAGTAACGATTGACTGAGGGACACCGAAAGTCAAGGCAACTTCTCTCAATTTTACATAGCTACCATCGTAGATGTACATCGCACGTGGAGGGTTTCCTGGATATCCGTATGCAGTTGCACCGTTTCCGTCTACGTTCGCAGCACGAACTGTGTTAGGAGAACCATCAGCCTGAACACCTGGGAATAAAACACCGCCGCCTTGTGCAACAGGAGCTCTTTTCTCAACACCATTTTCGTTCAAACCGGCAGTGATCGGGTACAAACCTGTTCCTTCACCATACCATTGGTCAAGTGACCAAACATCTCCGCCGTGACGTACATCAAGCAGGAAGCTTAACGAAACGGATTTGTATTTAAGTGTATTGCTCAAACCACCGATCCAGTCTGGGTTTGGATTTCCAATAACTTCCGCAGAGCTGGCAGATGCCTGATACAGACCATTTGGTCTTACGATTTTCTGTCCATTTTCGTGGTAAACGAAGTTTGTACCGCGAATGATACCGAATGGAAGGCCTTCAACCGATCCGTCCGGGTTCTTCTTGATAGCTGCGTTCAAAGTAACACCACCCTGAGGTGCTGCGATTTGTACGTTTTGTACGTCTCCATAAAGGCTTAATACTTTATTTCTGTTACGTGCAAAGTTGGCATTCACTGTCCACGAGAAATCAGCGGTTCTGATCGGCGTTACATATGCAGAGATTTCAATCCCTTTGTTTTCTACTTCACCTGAGTTTACATAACGGAATGCATAACCGGTTGCAGCACTAATCGTTACAGGAAGGATTTGATCCAGCGTGTTCGATTTGTAATAAGTAATGTTAAAACCTACGCGATCATCCAGGAATGCAGTTTCAAGACCGAATTCAAGGTTTTTAGTGCGCTCAGGCTTCAAGTTAGGATTGTTCTTCGTGTTACGCAATGTAAAGTATGGAACAGAACCGATACCAGTTGGTTTGTCATATACGTCAAGAACGCTACCCCAAGGTGCATCATTACCTACCTCAGCGTAGTTAGCGCTCAATTTACCCATTGTCAACCAAGGTGTCTTAAACATTTCCAGGTTGGAGAAGTTGAAGTTAGCACCGATCGCAGGGTAGAAATACGTGTTGTTTCCGGATGGAAGCGTGGTCGATTTGTCTTGTCTTGCAGTCAAATCAAGGTTAACCAGTTCTTTGTAACCGAAAGAAGCCTGTCCGTAGATACCATCCACACCGATTCTTCTGTAAACTTCGCTTGGTGCTTCAATCGGGTTCACACTGTTTCCAAGAGAGTAAAGGTCAGGAACAACCATTCCACCATTGGTTTTTGCGCGGATAGAGGTTTCTTTTGATCTACGCATGCTTCCTCCTAATAAACCGGAGAAGTTGATATCTTTTGTGATCGCCTTGCGGAAATTGAAGATAACGTCTAGGTTGGTTTCGTTAAACGAACGGTTAAATCTGCTGTATTCCGCAGGACCTGCGCTTCCGAAAGCAATTCTTTCTTCCTGCATGTCATTTGTGCCATTGTAAGCAAAACGGCCTGTCAGGTCAACCCAGGGAGCAATTTTGTAAACCGCTTGTGTGTAACCGAAGAAGTTATCACGGCTGTCATTGCTATAATTTTTGTAGCGAGAGAAGTATGGGTTTTCAGAATAAATCGGGCCGTTCTGATCGATTGGCGCTGTTGGGTCACCCCAGTTCCAGGTTACATCCTGTCCGTTTCTGAAATAAGCTTCTTTTTGTTCCAAAAGATCAACGTTTGTCTGGAACCATTGTCTGAACTGCTGGTTAGGGTTTTTACCATCGTAACCCGTTCCATATCTACCCATACCTTTAATTTGTGAGTAGTTGGCGTTAGCCGAAACAGTTAGTTTTTTAGTCAGATCATAAGAAGCAGAGAAGTTGAAAAGGTTTTTACCTAACTTACTGTTTGGCAAAACTCCTTTTTCATCATTTCTTGTAAAACCTACCTTGAAAGTTGAGTTGTCACCACCACCGGTGATGCTCACGCTTTGGTTAGAGTTTACCGCAGTTTCGTAAAATTTGTCAGGTCCGTTAGCAGCCGCAACCCATGGACGCATTTTTCCGAAGTTGGGAGAGAACGGGTCGATGGCATCCCACTGATAAACCATGCGGCTCGGATCGAATTTCGCTCCGAACGAAGCATCTGCATCGAAAACAGCGATATCGCCTTCGCCTGAACCCAGGTCACCGCGATAGAACTGATCGGCAGAACCGTTGCCACCGTAACCTGCACCGTATTCCTTCTGATATTTAACAAATGTTGATTTGTCAATTTTACCCCAGGTCACACCGCTGTTAACTGTAACGTCGAAGCTGTTTTTACGACCTTGTTTGGTAGTGATTAAAATCACACCGTTTGAAGCGCGTGAACCGTAAAGTGCAGTTGCAGCAGCACCTTTCAATACGTTGATAGAGGCAACGTTATCAGGGTTGATGTCTGATGCAGCATTACCGTAATCCGTTCCTGCGCGACCTGTTTGCTGATCAGTAGTGTTCGTGTTAGCGTTGGTAACAGGCACACCGTCAATTACGAAAAGCGCCTGGTTGTTACCTGTAATGGATTTGTAACCACGAATGATCACGTTTGTTGAACCGCCCATGTTGTTGTTGGTTTTGATATCAAGACCAGCAACTTTACCTGAAAGGGCATTCATAAGACTTGGGTTCCTTGCCTGGGTTATCTGTTCAGCCGATACTTGCTGGGCAGCATAAACCAACTCATTTCTTTTTCTTTCCTGGCCTAATGCCGTTACAACAACTTCCTGTAACTGGCTTACATCATTCTTAAGAGAAATGTTAATAGTGGTTTGACTTCCTACTACGGCTTCCTGAGTCTGAAAACCGATGAAGCTAAATACCAGCGTAGAACTCGATTCTGCATTAATCGAAAATTCTCCCTGGGCGTTGGTGGTGGTACCGCGATTAGTACCTTTCAAAGAAATGTTCACACCCGGCAGCACTGAGCCGTCTTCAGCGCTGACTTTACCGGTCACGGCGCGATCCTGGGCAAATACCTGTGCGGTCAATAGCAGCAAGCATCCCAGTAGGGTTAATAGAGTCTTCCTCATACGTGTTAAAAGAGTTAGATTTGTTATGTTAACATAATGTTGCAAAAATAATTATTAGTTTAACCATTACAACCTTTTAATTGCAAATTTTCAAAATAAACTTTGGTATCCCCTATGTTTTCGGCGAATTTTATACCTGGAATAGGGCATTTTTTGCGATTTTTTAAATGTTTGATTTTTCTAAAAATTCCATTCCTGTTATATATTTGTTAACAATAAGGTGCTTTCTTTAACTTTTTCGTATCATTACAGGTAACTGGTTTTAAGAATAGTAAATGGCTAATTAGTTTGACGCTATCCATATACGTTTATGTAAACAAGAAGAATCTAAATTATATTTTTTTAGAATTTATTCGCTCCAAACCGTTAACTAAGATCTTTTTGTATAGGATTATTCCAATAATTTAAAGTTTTCTTGTCCTTTCAATTATGCTCAAACAACTACTCCCGTTCGCGTTTGTTTTGTCATGTATGCAATTACACGCACAATCCAATTTGCCCGCCTCAATTGATCAGAAGGCACAATCACTAGAAAAAAAGCTGGTTGAATGGCGTCGGGATTTTCATCAGAATCCGGAGTTAGGGAACCGTGAATTCAAAACCGCTGAGAAAGTCGCAAATCACCTCAAGCAATTGGGCATGGAAGTGCAAACCGGCATAGCGCATACGGGTGTAGTGGGGTTGCTGAAAGGTGGGAAGCCGGGGCCGGTTGTGGCGCTGAGAGCGGACATGGATGGCTTGCCTGTTACCGAACGCGTGGATGTGCCTTTTAAGTCGACTGTTAATGTTGATTATAATGGTCAAAAAACGGGCGTAATGCATGCCTGCGGCCATGATACGCACATCGCAATCCTGATGGGTGTTGCGGAAGTGCTCGCGGGAATGAAGAACGAAATTCCTGGGACGGTTAAGTTTATTTTCCAGCCGGCCGAGGAAGGCGCTCCGGAAGGGGAGGAGGGCGGTGCTAAACTGATGGTGAAAGAGGGCGTACTTGAAAATCCAACGGTTGAGGCCATTTTCGGGCTGCATATTGATGCCTTGATAGAGGTCGGGAAGATTGCCTACAAGCCGGGAGCGACTATGGCGGCAGTTGATTTTTTCAGCATTGATGTAAAGGGAAAGCAAACGCATGGTGCTTATCCCTGGTCCGGCGTCGATCCGATTGTGACTTCTTCACAGATCATCATGGGATTGCAAACAATTGTGAGCCGCAACCTTAACCTTACCCAGGCACCGGCGGTGGTAACGGTTGGTGCTGTGAATGGCGGAATCCGACAGAACATTATTCCGGAAAGTGTCAAAATGATAGGCACGATCCGCACATTTGACGAGGGCATGCATACATATGTGCACAAGCGTATGAACGAGATTGCAACCAACATTGCGGAGAGTGCAGGTGCGTCAGCGAAGGTGAATATCAACGTCATGTATCCTGTGACATTCAACAATGAAGCATTAACTGCAAAAATGATCGGGACGCTGGACAATGTGGCGGGAAAAGGCAATGTGTCTCTAATTCCGGCTAAAACCGGGGCTGAGGATTTCTCCTATTTTCAGCAAAAAGTGCCTGGGTTTTTCTTTTTTCTGGGCGGAATGCCAAAAGGGAAGTCAATAGAAGAAGCAGCTCCGCACCACACGCCTGATTTTTATGTGGACGAAAGCAGCCTGGTTTTAGGTGTTCGTTCGCTGAGCCGTTTGGCAACAGATTATTTGCAAATGGCTAAAACAAATGACGTTAAGAAAGCGAAAAGCAAATAATCAGTTTATTCCGGAATGTTCTTGCGGACCTGATCGAAAAGCAGATTTGGTAAAAAACGCTTTACATAAATGGCGGCCACTTCTTTTAGTCCACCAATGTAAATTTCCTTTTTGTCCTTTTTTACCGCTTCCAAAATTCGCCGTGCACATTCTTCGGCAGGGATTCCTTTTGCCTGATTAGAGTCCATTTTGCCAAATTTACTTCCAGAAGCATCCATAGCATTCAGTGAAATGTTGGTGCGAATGTAACCTGGGCAGATGGTCGTTACTTTGATATTATCCTTGTAACCTTCTGCACGCAGAGAGTCGTAAAACCCGTGCAATGCATGTTTTGCAGCATTATAACCCGATCGCATAATCGTGCCGATTTTACCTGCAACGCTGCTGATAACTATAAAATGTCCGCTTTTTTGCTTCACCATGTAAGGCAAAACAGCCTTTGTAAGCGCCACCGTACTGAAAAAATTCACATTCATCAGCTTCTGGTAAACATCCAGCGCCGTATCGTTTACATAAGATCTTTGGCTGACACCGGCATTGTGCACCATAATGTCAATACGGCCGAAATGTGCAATCACCTGCTCGGCAGCGCCTTGGGCTTTATCGAATTGGGTGACGTCCAATGGAAGCACCAACACAGATACATCCGGTAATCCGGATAGCTGTTTCACTCTTTGCAGCTCCTCTTCACGTCGTGCTGTGAGCACGAGCTTAGCGCCCTCTTTCGCAAATGCAAGCGCTATCGCCTCCCCAATCCCGGATGACGCGCCGGTTATCCAGACGACTTTATCATTAAATGTGTCCATAAGGGATGATTAAATTCTGGGAGTTGCAAATTGGAAGGAGACTTCTTCGTTTGTAACATGCAACACAGCTTCCATGCCAACGCCCATTGCACGGTTATCGCCAACGTGGCCTACCGGGAAATCAAAGCAAACCGGATAGTCAAACTCCGCAATGTGTTCCTGAATGATCTCGTAGTAAGTTTTACCAAATGTCGGGCTGTTATTGTCCTTCATGTCAGTAAATTGTCCCACGATCAAGCCGGCTAGTTTGTCGAATTTTCCAGTCCGTTTCATCTGGATCATCATGCGGTCCAGGTTGTAGAGATATTCGTTAATGTCTTCGATAAAAAGGATTTTTCCGTCCGTATCCACGTCCGTTTCAGTCCCGATCATATGCGCCAATAGGCAAAGGTTACCGCCAACAATTTGGCCGCTTGCAGTTCCGAGTCTGTTCAAATCATGTTTTTCGACAGTATAATGCGGCATTTTGCCAAAAAGCATTTGCCTGAGCGATTCTTTGGCCAGATCCGCCCCATCAGTTGTGATTGACTTAGCCATTGGTGCGTGCAAACTTGCATAACCTAGGCCAAGTAGCCGGGAAAGGATTACGGTAAGGTCGCTGAAACCCACGACCCATTTTGGATTTTTCAGAAATTGATCAAAGCTGAGCCGATCCACGATGCGGGAACAACCATAACCGCCACGGGCAGCAATGACGGCTTTTATTGAAGGATCATCCAACATCGATTGCAGATCGGTGAGACGCACATCGTCAGACGCTGAGAACTGGTTCGAAGCTGTTTTTAAAGTCTCGCCCTCAATCACTTCAAGTCCCCATTCATTCCTGAAAATATCAATCCCCGGCAAAATATCCTCATAATTCAAAACGCTGGCAGGAGCCACAATGCCAATTTTATCACCGGGTTTAAGGAAGGGAGGAAGGTTGATTTTATTCATTCGCAGTAATGGCTTGCTTTCTGGCTAATAGTGACCCTTCATGGAAATGATAAAAACTGTATCATTTCCAATTCTATAAACGATCCTATGTTCCTGATCTATTCGCCTGGAATATCTTCCGGCAAGCTGATGTTTTAAAGGTTCTGGTTTTCCAATTCCCGTAGTGGGCGTTTCTCTGATGGACCGAATCAGTTGTTCAATTTTTTTAATGTGCGCTTTCTGACCAGATTTATGCCAGAATGCTAAATGTTGAAGAGCGAGTTCCGTAAATTCTATTTCGAAGATACGAGATTCCATATGCTTTCACCCTCTTTCAGTTTGACTGTTTTACCAGCCTTGATTTGCTTTTCACCTTCTTGAACCATTGACACAAATTCAGGATCATACTCTTTATCAGAAGCTTCCTCAAATGTCACTTTGAAACCCGTTAAAAGCGCTTTGACCGCTTTTAAAACAGTTTGATCTTCGGTGTTTATGAATAGTGTTGTCATGTGTTTTTTATTTAAACGGAGCTTAAAGATAGCAGAGTTTACCCTAAATAAAAACCACTTCTTCCAGGAGATCCGAACCCATTTCGCGGTTGATCAGCTCGATGATCTTGGCTTTGGCGCGGAAGAGTTCGTTTCGTAACGGCGCGGATTCTATTTGTAAAAAAAGGGTCCTGTCTTTAATGTAAACGGTTTTCGTGCGGGTTGCGATCGCGGAACCCATGATTTTGTCCCAATGCGCAACAACGTAAGATTGATCGAAGCGGTTGCGCAGCCGGTATTTTTCCAGCATTTGGTCAATAGCATCTTTCAGCGGCGTGACGCCAGGCCGCCGGGATGCTTTTTCTTTGTCGAACCGATAATGTTGCGCCATAATTGAACTTGTGAATCTTGCAAATGTAGGAAGTTCTCAGAGTCCTGCCGTCGCTTCGGGACTTACTTTTTTCAACAATTCCTGATAAACCACGTCCATGATCGCTGTACGGATATTAAGCTGCGAGATCTTATTATTTTCCCTTGTAGGGTAAACGCGGTTGGATAAGAAAACATAATTCAGCTTCCACGCCGGATCCGCCCAGGTCATGATACCTGTATAACCCGTGTGCCCAAAACTCGACGGACTCGCATATTTCGGCGCATTTCCAGAGTACTTGAATGTAGGCTTGTCAAAACCAATCCCGCGACGACTTCCCGTTTCAGGATACTGGTAACGCGTGAACTCGATCAGCGCGTCCTTGCTTAGTAATTGCTCACCGCCATAATAGCCCTGCTGCAAATACATTTGCCAAACTTTCATCACATCATTGGCATCCCCAAATAAACCCGCATGTCCGCTTAATCCGCCCAGCATCGCAGCAGCCTCGTCATGAACCTGGCCGTGCAATTGCGTCATCCTGAAAAACGTATCGCGCTCTGTTGGAACAATGTCTTCCAGCTTGTAAAAACGTTTTGGATTGAATGTTAATGTATTTGCGCCCAGTTTATGGTAATAATGATTTTTCAGGTAATCCTCAAAATTCTCGCCGGACAATGTTTTCACGATCTGCGGATAAAGAATAAATGAAAGGTCGCTGTACACATAACCCTCTTTTTCATTCAAAGGAGAATCGCGAATGGCTTTGAAGATCTTTTTATCATAATTTTTGAAAATAAAAAGGCTGTCGCCAACCACTGAAGTCGGATATCTTTTGGACTGTTTCGTACTGAAAGTCTTCCTTTTCCACGAGCCGTCAGCATGCTGCGCTTCTTTCCAAAGAACAATAAATGCTTTCAGCCGAGCGCTATGCGTCAGAACGCGTCGCCATTGAAGGTCTGCTTTGTTGGAATTTTCAAAATCTGGCAAGTAATCTTTCATCGAAGCTTCCAGATCAAATTTTTTCTGATCCCAAAGACTCATTAATGCCAGTGTGGAAGCCGTAATTTTGGTTACAGAAGCCAAATCGTAAAGATCTGTCAATTTCACATTCGCCTTTCCTTCATAAGTGTGTTTTCCGTAAGCCTTTCTAAAAAAAACTTTACCATCCTTTGCCAGCTGCACTACGCAGCCCGGCGTTGCTTTTTGGGTAAGCGCAACATTTGCGATGGAGTCAATTCTATAAGTAATGATCTCAGAATCAAGTCCAAGTTCTTCCGGAATTGTATATTTCAATCGGCCTATGGTAGGTGTTTCAATGCCGGCGTTGTATGGAAATTGTGCATTTACAGTAACCGGCAGTTTTCCCTGAGCTGGAATTGCTCCAAAGATCAACTGCGCCGAAAGATCCTGCGTATAAGGGGTTAGCTGATAAGCCATTAACAATGCGCGTGCATTTTCTGGCTTTTGAATTTTGTTCAATGCATAAGGATTGCCAAAAATAGAAACGACAGCCTTATTGGAAGCGATCAACTCCTGTAAAACCGCACTCATTTGTTCGGTTAATCCATAATTGGTTCGCGGTGAAATGCTTCCTAAATGAACGCCAACCAATAACAAATTGAATGCTTTCAACTTTTCGCGCAACGCTGCAACTTGCGTTTCGGTTGCTTTGGCAGGAATGTAAAAGTGTTCAACAGTAGTATACAAGCCCAATGTATTTTGGAATGCCGTGATCGTGTCCGCGCCTAATGATATAGAAGCAATTTTTAGCGTGTCCAGATCGCGCAATGGCAATAAATCCTTATCGTTTTTGAGCACGGTCAATGCTTTTTCGGTCAAAAGGCGGTTTGTGAGTTCTGCGGCTTTTGGATTCAGGTCTTTGTATAAATTGTTGAGGTCAACTGGTTTATAATGATTCAGGCCAGCCCATGCTTTCGCTTGCAGCACTTTTTTGCAACGTGCATCGATTTCTGCTTGTGTTATTTTTCCTTCCGCAATGCTTTTCTTAATCTCAGCAACCGACTTCGAAACGTCCTCCGTAAATTCCAGCAGATCCATTCCAGCTTCCAGGCCCATGGCATCGGCCCTTCCATTAGGGAAATATTTGGTAACGCCTTTCATATTCATCGCATCTGAATAGATCAGCCCGTCAAATCCAAGCTGTTTTCTCAAAAGGTCAGACACAATAGGCTTTGAAAGTGTTGAAGGCAAATTGGGTGTTTTGTCAAGTGCAGGAATACTCAAATGCGCAATCATCATTCCGCTTATTCCACTGGCGATCAGTGCTTTGAAAGGATACAATTCCAGAGAATCCAGCCTGTTCGTATTATGTGAGATTAATGGAAGGTCATAATGGGAGTCGACACCCGTGTCGCCATGTCCCGGGAAGTGTTTGGCGCTGGTTAACAAGCCATTATCCTGCATTCCTTTCATGTAAGCCACGGCTTTGTCTGCGACTTTGTATTTGTTTTCGCCAAAAGAGCGGAAGCTTATAACCGGATTATCCGGATTGTTATTTACGTCAGCAACGGGTGCGAAATTAATGTGCATTCCGAGGCGCCGCGCCTGTTTGGCAAGTTGCGCGCCCATTTCATAAATCAGGTCATTGCTGCCCTGGATCGCACCTAACGTCATTTGATAGGGATATCTCACCGTGCTATCGATCCGCATCGCCAATCCGAATTCTGCATCCATTGCGATCAGGAGCGGCACTTTGGAAATGGATTGATAAAAGTTTGTCAACCTGGCTTGCGGAACCGGCCCGCCCTGAAAAAACACAATCCCGCCCACCTTATTTTCCCTGATCAACTTCTCAACAACAGTTGGATTACTCGTTTTAGGGTCAATCACAGCCCTTTTTACATCCGAAACCGCCGCTACCATGATCAACTGCGCAATCCGCTCATCCGGCGTCAAAGTAGCAAAAACCGAATCGACCCATTGTTGATTTTGGTTCAAAAAAGCCGGCGGCGCGCTGATCTGGGCCTGGGAAACTTTTGAAGAAAAAAGGATTATTAAGAGCAGTAGGAGATAGGAATATTTCATTCGTAATATATATGCGATTCTTGATTATTATATTTCATTAACCCTGGTAAGAACTTCTCTGATAAGGTCTGGCTTAAACCAGACGCCTGCTTTCTCAGTCAATGTCTGGATAATTGGCTTGATTTCTGCAATATGATTTTGACGCTTTGCTTCGATGAGTATCCCTAATATGCCAGTAATGTTGATGCCCAGCTGTGTTGCGATAGCACGGCCCTTTTTCTCATCAATTAACAAAATATCCGCGTTTAAATCTTTTGCTAATGTAATAGCTTCTGCTTCGCCAAGATCAAGAAGAGTCGAAAGCTTATGTAAAAGTTTGCTGTCATGTACATGCTTGATGTCAATCCAGTCACTGAAAAGTTGAGTAAAAAGCACTTTGTCCAGTTGCCCTAGTTCAATAAAAACCTCATTTGGAATTACGATATTTTTATAAAGCTTTTGAAGAATGTGCAAGCTGCCGGACTGCAACAAACCACTAATTACCGAAGTGTCACTGACTACAATCACTGAAACAATTTGCTGAGTGTTTTAAGATCAGCATCCAAATCATCTTTGTCATAATTGGATGGAATCTGTCTTTTTCCAAGTTCCTGCTGAAACTGGATAGACCCCATTGATGTCATTCTGCCAGCCTGGCCGACCGTAATTTTACCTTGCTCGTACAGTTGTACAGCTAGCTCAACCCGGAGCTGCTCCTGGCTCAGCCCGGTGCTTTGAATAATTTGGTCGTCCAGCTCTAAAAGCATTTTTAAGAGATTAAAGGCTATTACGTAAAGATAAGGATAAGAATTAGATCTGCCATCAAAACGATTTTCATTAAGTGTTTATTCAAAATACTAGCCCTAGCACCAGCCCGGCAATAATAATTACGTAAGAAGGCACTTTGGAAAAGGTCAGGACGAGGATTGTGCAGATTACGGTGAATAGCGGTTGCCAGTGATTCATCATGGGTTGGAACAGAGAGATGGCTGCGGCAATGGTGAGGCCGCAGCTGGCGGCGTGAATGCCTTCAAGGGAGGCGCGTATGCCTCTGTATTTTTTAAGTTGAGCCCAAAACGGATAGGCAAAAAAGATGAAGAATGTTCCCGGAAGGAAAATGCCTGCTGTTGCAACAAAACCGCCTATGATTTGCCCGGGTATGCCAGCTGATTGCAGCGAAATGCTACCTACAAATGTCGCAATGGAGAAAACAGGCCCCGGCACAACCTGCGTTAAGGCCATCCCTGCCAGAAATTCCTGATCGGTGAGGTAATGTTTAAATTCCACAAACTCGTTATAAAGGATGGGAATTAAAACCTGGCCGCCGCCGAAAACCAGACTGCCGTTCCGGTAAAAGTTCTCAAAAAGCCTGACAGGAAGGGAATTGGTAACCTTACCAACGATCGCGGCCGCAATCAAAACTGATATCCAGAAAATTATAGGCCTCCATAAAATCCGGATGGGCCCTTTTTCCATTACCTCATGTTTTTTGAAATTCAATGAAGCCGCAATGCCTCCCGTGATAATGAGCACGGGGGTCATGTAAGGCGATGGGTACATATAAGCGAGGATCGTGGAAATGATCAGAAACGACCAGCCCTGCGTATTATGAATGACTTTTCGGGCGATGGAAGAAGCTCCATACATCAAAAAAGCCACCGCCATAGGTCCTACAAACTTCGTGAATTGTAAAGAAATCGAATGCCGTTCCAGGTAATGAATGCCGATGGCGGCCATCGTCATCAGGATCATTGCAGGCAGCGACCACACAATCAGTGTCAGGTAAGCAAGTGGTTGTCCTCCGATTTTCAGCCCGATGGCGGTGACCGTCTGCGTGGAGCTTGGGCCGGGCAAAACCGAGCATAACGCCTGTAATTCGAGCAATTCTTCTTCCGTAATGTATCGCCTCTTCCGAACCAGCCTTTCAATCATCATCATTAAATGCACCTGTGGGCCTCCAAAAGCGGTTACGGACAGCAAGAGGATGTCCATCAGATAAATGATGTAGCGAAAGCGGCGGATAGGAGGATGGGCCAAGCGTTTTGCAGGTTATTTTTTTAAACCCAGTTCTCTCAATCGTTCGTCCAGAAATTCTCCCGCGGTCATATTAGTATATAATTTGGGAAACTCTTGCGACACACAACTTTCCAAACTCGTAAGATCCATATCGGCGCGTGGATGCATAAAAAACGGGATTGAATAGCGCGACGTGCCCATTTTTTCACGCGGCGGATTTACCACCCGGTGAATGGTCGACTTCAATTTGTGGTTTGTAAGCCTGTCCAGCATATCGCCTACATTCACCACAATCTGATCCGGAAGCGCGGTGATAGCAATCCATTCTCCGTCTCGCCGAAGCACTTCCAATCCCTCAGCGCTGGCTCCCATCAGCAATGTAATGAGGTTAATGTCGCCGTGTGCTGCCGCTCGCACTGCTCCTTCCGGCACTAGTTCGGGGTTCGGGATTGGGAAATAATGTAATGCACGGAGCAGGCTGTCGCCGTTTTTGATTTTGTCTTCAAAATAATCCTCGGGCAAATTCAGATATATCGCGATGGCGCGCAGAAGCATCTTTCCGGCATTTTCAAATGTGTGGTAAACCTCTAATGTATATTTTTCAAACTCGGGCAGCTCTTCGGGAAAAATGTTGGAAGGCATACTGCCGATGGGATCAGGTTGGCCAATGTGGTAAAATTCCTTTAAATCAGCCACTTTGAATCCTTTTGCGGTTTCTTTTCCCTTACCAATGTAACCTCTTTGCCCAAACAATTCAGCGAATTCATATTTCTTTTTGACCTCATCCGGCAGCGCAAAAAACTGCTTTACCGTTTCATAAAGCTCGTTCCGTAATGTATCGCTGAGGCCGTGATTTTTTATTGCTACAAATCCAATGTTGGTAAAGGCCTCACCCAGGTCAGCCACAAACTGCTTTTTTTGTTCAGTATTTCCTGAGGTGAAATCTGCCAAATCCAGCGACGGGACTTGATTTAATAATGCTGGTTCCATAAGATTCTTTTTTGGTGCAAAGTAAAAAACTATCCGCAGACAAGTCCACAGATAGTTTGTATACTTTTAAAGAAAGACTAATGAGTTACTGCTATTCCTTAATACCCTTGATGTAAGCGATCGTCTGAGGGATTTGTTTTAGATACGAAGGACTTTCGTCTTCAATAAAATAATGCTTGATACCCACCTTTTTAGCGGCTTTCAAAGTGGCCGGAATGTCGATGGAGCCGGTTCCCAGTGCCACATCGTTCGTGGTTGGCGTGCCGCCTGACAGGTTGCCTACGACACCTTTTTTGAGATCTTTCAAGTGCATCAACTTCCACCGTGTAGGATATTTAAGAAGTAATTTTGCCGGATCCTGACCAGGGAAAGCGGTCCACAGCACGTCCATTTCGAAATTGACATACTCAGGGTTTGTGTTTTTTACGATGTAATCAAACAATGTTCCATCCTCATAGGGCTCGAACTCGTAGCCGTGGTTGTGGTAAGTCAGCTCAATGCCAGCTTCTTTAAGTTCTTTGCCCGCTTTATTGAAGTCAGCGACTGCTTTTTTAGCTGTTTCGAGGTCAAATTTGCCTTTATGAGGAATCCAGGCAACCATTACATATTTGGCACCCAAGACTTTTGCATCTTTGATCGTCTGTTCGCTGCTTTCAGCCAATTTGTTGTAATCGGCACCAATCGATACCATCTTAATGCCACGCTTGTCCAGCTGCTTGCGCAACTCTTCGGTTGTCATCCCTTTGATCGGGCCGCCTTCCATTTCAGTAACGCCCAATGACTTGATTGTGTCCAATGTCGCTTCGATCCCTTTGTCCCAGCTCCCACGGAATGTGTATGCCTGCAAGCCGATTGGATTTGTGTAAACATTTCCCTGGGCTAAAAGATCGGTCTGACTCGTAAAGGCTGCGGCTGCAAAGAGACAGGTTTTCAACAGTTTGTTCATATAATAATGGTTTTGTTTTTTCTTGTTTGGCTGCCAACTTGCATAAAAGCCCCGGCAATGTTAGTTATACTAAAACCCATCCGCCTTGATCTGCTTTTCGGTCAGTTCGCCGTATTTCTTGACCGAATCACGTATTTCACTTGCCTTGCCTACCATAACGAATTGCAGCTTGTCTTTGGGGAAGTAAGTCGCGATTATTTGTTTGGTTTGCTCGGTCGTCAGGCCGTCCACTTTTGCCTGAAATGTGTTGATGTAATTTTCGTCGAAATTGTAAATGTGCATGTCAGTGAGCAGTCTGGCCAATGCGCCAGCGGACTCGTATGCGGGCGGAAAACTGCCTTTTACGTATGCCTTGGCCGATTTCAGTATTTCGTCATTGATGCCAGTTTTGTGTAAACTATCTAAAACCTGCAAAGCCATATCCACAGCCGGAACCGTTGTCGAGTTTTTGGTAAATGTGCTGATCGAGAATGTTCCTGCGAATTTGTAACGGGTAAAACTGCTCCTTGCGCCATAAGTAAGTCCTGAATTTACACGCAATGCATCATTCAGCCAGGAAGTGAAGCGGCCGCCAAGAATAGTGTTCACGACCAGAACGGGCACATAATCCGCTGAATTGTAATCGATTCCCTTGCCTGCAATAAGGAAAGTTGTTTCTCTTGCATCGGGCTTGTCAACCAGCAATACACGGCTTTTGTCAAATTCCAGATCGGGGGCGACGCGTTTCACCATGCGGTAAGGCGCTGTTTTCCAGGAGCCGAACATTGCGGTCACTTTTTTCTTCATATCAGCTGCTTTGAAATCACCTACAATGGCGATGGCGCCGCGTCCGGAAGTGTAATTTCCTTCATAAAAAGCCTTTGCATCTGCTGCTGAAAGTTTTTCAATGGTCGTGGGCGTGCCGCCGCCAGGTGTTGCATAGGGGAAGTCTTTGAACATGAATGCATTCATATAGGCGTTGATCACGGCCCGCGGGCTTTCCTTTTCTCTGACCAATTCCTGCGTGAGGCGTTGCTTGTGCTTGTCAAATTCCGTTTTGTCAAAAACCGGGTGCATGATCACTTGCTGGATAATGTCAAAAAGCTTTTCCTGATCCTTGGCAGCAAAAGAGGAGGTCAAACCGGCTAAGTCTTTGGCTGCGTAGGTGTTAATGCTTGCGCCTACGAAATCGGTCATTTCTTCGATCTGCGGTTTTGTATATTTTTCAGTGCCAAAAAGCAATGCATCGGCAGTAATGCCTGCAAGGCCGTAGCGCTCGCCATCATTGATAGAACCCGCATCGAAAACGGCCGAAACATTGATCAGCGGAACTTCGTGCTGCTCCATCAGGAAAACGGTCAGGCCGTTTTTAAGCTTGAATTTCTCGAAAGGCGGCACTTTAAAATTGTTTTGTGCTGAGGCTGAAAGCGTGAGCAGCGCCAGGAACACAAATAGTATCTTTTTCATATCTCAAATTTTATGAATGAATGTCGGTTTGAAGAGGATGTTATTTAGATTTCTCGGGAATCAGATAACCGACGGTACGGTTGCGGTCGGTGAAATACTTGGCGGCAACGCGCTTAATGTCTTCCACGGTCACCTTTTTATACAAATCCGGCGCTTCAAACATCTTTTTATAATCCCCAAAAAACACGTCATAACTTCCCAGACTATTGGCTTTTCCGTTAATAGTTTCCAGTGTGTGATAGAATTCCATCAGCTTCTGGTTTTTCACTTTTTGAAGTTCTTCATCTTTCACGCCGTTTTTAATCACCATATCTATTTGATTATCAATTGCCTTTTCCAGATCTGGCGCGCTAACATTATTCCCAGCAATGGCATAAATGATGAACAGACTAGGATCGAAACTTTGGTCTGTAAAACTGGAAACATTGGTCGCTATTGTGGAATCCATTACCAGCGATTTGGTAAGTCTCGAAGAATTCCCGGAGGTTAATAAGCTGCTTAATAAATCCAGTGCATAGAAGTCTTCATGTTTGGTTTCCGGCACATGGTAGGCCATCAGAATGTTCGGCGTCGCAATGTCTTTGTAAGCCGTAACGCGTCTTTCACCGTTTTGCGGCGGTTCAACCGTCCTGATTTTAGGCGGCAAACCTCTTGCCGGAATAGGCGCCATGTATTGGTCAGCCATTTTTTTGACCTGTTCCAAAGTGACATCGCCAACCACCACAACCGTCGCGTTGTTAGGTGAATAGTAAGTTTTGAAATAGTTTTCCAAATCCTCCTGCGTCCAGCTTTTAATGTCGGATTCAAAGCCAATCACTGGAAACATATAAGGATGTTCCTGAAATGCAACGGATTGTACAAGCTCGCCTATGAGCCTGTAATTGCTGTTTTCCAAGCCCGTACTGCGTTCAGAAAGCACCACGCCGCGTTCGCTTTCCACCATTTTTGGGTCAATGGATAAGCTGGCAATGCGGTCGGATTCGAGTTTGAAGATCGGTTCTAAGGCATCTTTCTGGAACCAGTCGGTGTAGACTGTTACATTTTCACTGGTATATGCATTATTGGAACCGCCGTTGGCTTCCATAAAACGGTCAAACTCTTTCGGGCCGAAGTTTTTGGAACCATTGAACATCATATGCTCGAAGAAATGGGATAAGCCCGTAATGCCATGCACCTCATTGCGCGAACCCACTTTCCAGAACAGATACATGTTCGCATTGGGAATGGATTTGTCTTCCAGCACGAGAAATTTCATGCCGTTTTCCAATGTGAAAGTTTTCACATCCTCCGGTTTAGTTTGCGCGAAGGACATCCCGAAACCGGCCATGAGCGCGGCGGTTAGCAGTATTTTCTTTATCATTTGATTAAGCTTAGTTAATTGATGTGTAATGATAGCGATTGGATTTAAATCTATCCACTACTTTTGGGTCTTCCATATCCTAATCCTTAAATTCTTTATGAAAAATAGCCTTTTTAGTCTGCTTATCCTGCTTGCTGTCGCTGTATTTGCACAAGCGGGGCCGGATAAACCCGTTAAGAAATTCAAGTTTAAGGTGATGACTTACAACATTCACCATTGTAACCCGCCGTCCGCCGGGGACAAAATTGATGTAGAAGCCATCGCAAAGGTCATTATTGCCGAGAAACCCGATTTTGTAGCATTGCAGGAAGTGGATGTTAACACGGAACGTTCAGGCAAAGGAAAAAACCAGGCGCAGCAATTGGCGGCATTAACCGGCATGAAATTCTATTTTTCCAAAGCCATCGACCACCAGGGGGGAGATTATGGCGTTGCTGTTTTGAGCAAATATCAGATTGAAGATTCTGTAAGATATGCATTGCCGATCCATGCCGACAAACCCGAAGAAAACCGCACAGTCGCTGCAATTACTGTTACATTGCCCAACAAGCAAAAGATCATTTTCGCCAGCACGCATTTGGGCTTGAAAGAGCCTAACCGTCTCCTGCAAGCAGAAACGATCATGGAAAAGCTGGGTAAGACAGAACTTCCGATGATCTTAGCAGGTGATTTTAATGCTGTTCCCGAGAGCCCGGTTATCGCTTATTCCGATAAATATTTTACCCGAACCTGCTCCGATTGCAAGCCCACGATTCCCGTTGAAATGCCCAATAAAACAATTGACTTCATCATGTTTAAGAAAGGAAGTAAATTGAAAGGTGCTGATACAAAGGTGATTGATGAAAAATACGCTTCCGATCACTTACCCGTTGTCGCCAGTTTCGAGATCGATTGAAACTTCGTCTTTCAGCCATTTCACGCGGACAATGCGGCTTTGCACATTGTGCTCTTTGAAGAAATGCTGCCAGTGTAACTGCCTGGACGACAGGTGATCCGTTGGTGATTTGATTTCAATAAATGCATATTCCGTTTCATTCCAAACCAGCAAATCGGGGAAGCCGCGTGTGTTTTCCCGCAAGTTTAAGGCAATTTCCATCATGACTAAGTGGATCTGCTCTGGGCTTAAAAGTGAAATTAATACGAGCACTTTTTCCAAAGCGCCCTCATACCAGGGCACGAGGACATTGGTAATGCCGTATTTTTCCATGTAAGTCTGCGTCACCAGCTCTTCGATAATTTCTTTGGAATGCGCTGCTTGCAACCTTTCTTTAAGTCGATCGGCTCTTTTAAAATAAAAATCGGGAAGGAAAAAATCGGTGGGGACACGTTGCAGTGGATTGTGGATGGTCTGCACGTTGGTGTCATAAATCGCGTCCCAAAACAGCAGCCCGAATAACGTCCGCCAAGGCTCATTTTCACTGAAAAATGCTTGATAACCGCGTTCTCTATAATAATGTATGGCACCCAATTCCACCTGGTAACGATACATGATCGGCACTTCAATGGCTTCCGCAGCTTTTAGCGCCTGCGTCGTGCGCTTGATGATCCGGCTCTTTTTATTTTTGATCCTTTCGTAAAAATCCATGCTGAAATAGCGCTCGTCCGCATTTTGCGGATTTTCTGCTATTTCCTCACAAAGCGCCAGCGCTTCATCAATTTCACCCAGGTTATAAAGCAAACGAACACGTCGTTCTCGCGCCGGGGCATCATTGGTAAGCTGGTAAATACTCAGCGCCTGCGACAGCATTTTCTTCCGTTCAAGCCAGGCGCTTACTCTGAGAATGAACATGTTGAATGATGGAATGGCTTTCGGGCTTAATCCAGTTCCGCTGCCAACGTGCCAGTTCATAAACCAGTCGAAAATATCCTCTGGCGGCAGATCGGTCTTAAGCTCGTCGAAAGTTTCCTTCATCAGCGACACCATTAATGTATCGTCCACATCTTTCCGGGTGTCGAACTGAATGGCCAGATGTTGTTCGTCAAAGGAATTAAAACGCACGTGGCCCAGATCGCGGATCACAAACTCGGTCATATCGGCATTTCTGTTGCCGAAAAACAGAAATTTCATCACCATCACTTCCGCTTCGTAGGACACTTTTACAACCGGTTCGTGCGCAGTAATGATCTCGCAAAGTGTTTTGAAATCATATTCATGCATCAGCCAGCGGACCAGATCGGGCTTTTTGATGCTTTTCGAAGGCATAATGTCCGGTTCAAGCAACTTTGTAAAGAGCAAATGTTCCGGCTTGGTGAAAAGCTCCATAATTTCCGCGAAACGAACTTCATGCGCGTCACAAAGCGACTCAATGAAATCTTTTTCCAAAAGCTCATTTAACACAGCCGGCAGGTCATTTATTTCGGAATAGGAGAGGTTGTTTACCCTGAAAAATGATTTGCTGCGGTTGCTGAAACGGATAAACAAGCATTGCGCATCCTCAGAAAGCGAGTCGTAATCATTCAAAAAACGCAGCTCATTTTCATTCAAAACATGGGCATAACGCTTCCTGACAAATTCCAGAACGTAGCTGAAATACTCGTGATAATATTTGGGTGGAAGATCCGTCGGAAACTCGATATTCTGCACGTAAGGATTCGGAAGCACTTCGATAAAAACGGATTGTTGCGATTCAATTTAAAATTAAAGTTACCAAATTAAAGCCTTTTGAGGAATAATTCCCGCCCACTTTTTGCCATTATGTGCAAGTTCTGTGAAAAGGATTGAAATTTCGTAAATGCTTAAATTTTAGAAAAATTGATAGTATAAATTGCATTATACCTATTACAAATGCCGCAATTTCCTGATATCATAGTATATAATAAAGAAATTGGATTACATTTGCTGACTATGGAAAACAATTTTACCTGCCCATGACAACATTAGATTCGTACGATTTTTCAGGCAAAAAAGCCTTAGTCCGCGTGGACTTTAATGTTCCGCTTAATGACAAATTTGAGATCACGGACGACACCCGGATCAAAGCAACAATCCCAACTATCAGTAAAATTCTTAATGATGGAGGTTCTGTCATTCTGATGTCGCATTTGGGACGCCCTAAGGACGGACCAACTGAAAAATATTCCCTTAAACACCTTGTAAATCCATTATCGCTAATCCTTGGCCGCACTGTGAAGTTTGCCGATGACAGCATTGGACAAAGTGCCACTGAACTTGCAGCTTCTTTGAACGCAGGTGAAGTTTTATTGTTGGAAAATCTTCGTTTTTATAAAGAAGAAGAAAAAGGTGACGAAGCATTTGCAGAAAAGCTGTCCAAACTGGGTGATGTGTGGGTAATGGATGCATTTGGAACAGCACACCGCGCACACGCTTCAACGGCTGTGATCGGTAAGTTTTTCCAGGATAAGGTTTGTGGTTATGTAATGCAGGCTGAGCTTGATAACGCTGAAAGACTTTTGGAACATTCTGAAAGACCATTTACAGCGATCATGGGCGGAGCCAAAATCTCGGATAAAATTTTGATCATCGAGCGATTGATTGACACGGTGGATAACCTGATCATCGGTGGCGGAATGTCTTATACATTTTCAAAAGCGCAAGGCGGGAGCATTGGTCAGTCACTATTAGAAGCTGACAAGCAGGATCTTACGCTTGAATTGGTTAAAAAAGCAAAAGAAAAAGGAGTTAACCTGATACTGCCTGTGGATACGGTTATTGCCGATAAATTCAGCAATGATGCGGAGCGCAAAACAGTTAAGGCTGGCGAAATTCCTGACGATTGGCAGGGATTGGACATTGGTCCTGAGACAATTAAAATTTTCTCTGAAATAATCAAAAATTCGAAAACGGTTCTTTGGAATGGTCCGATGGGCGTTTTTGAATTCCCGAATTTTGCACAGGGAACAAATGCAATTGCTGAATCAGTGGTTGCCGTTACAGAAGAAAATGATGCATTCTCATTGATCGGCGGCGGTGACTCAGCTTCTGCGATCAACAATGCAGGTTATGGAGACCGTGTAAGTTATGTGTCAACCGGTGGCGGTGCATTGCTTGAATATATGGAAGGCAAAGTGCTTCCAGGCGTTGCTGCATTGGAAGCTTAGGCTTTTAGTGATATTTTAAAGAACAGTTTGGTTAAAAAATAAGAAAACCATCTCGCATAGCGCGGGATGGTTTTTCTGCATAACAAACCTAACTAATTTATGAACACGGGCCTCGATTGGCCGGAATTCCAATTTAACCTCCGCTGTTTGCACGTTTCTGAAGCTCATCAGATCCCGTGTTGCGCTGGCGGGCGCCTTTTACATTTTGATTACCAAAATTGTAAGTAAATGTAAGTCTGAACTGGCGGCTCGGCCACTCGGACTTCACTTTGAAATCGATGTCTTTGTAAATCGCAGTTCCGTTAAACCGGTTGGTCCAGAAAATGTCATTTACATTCAGACGGATCGTTCCTTTTTTGTTTAAAATGTTCTTTTGCAAACCTGCATTCACCATTCCCATCGGGTTTGCGGCATACAATCCGTAAAATGCTCTACTGTTATACCATCCGGAGACCTCAGCGGACCATCCTTTCCCCAAAGTAATTTGATTACTGGCATACATATTCCAGGAAGCCTGCTTGATTTCGAGCTGCTGATCGAGGTAAATTGAATTGTATGCATTGTAAACTCCGGTAAAGTTTGCTTGCAGATTCCACCATTTCGTGAATTTAATTGGGAAGGAAACGGTCAAACTCACATTATCCTGATTGTCCAGGTTATCTGATGTTACAAATGTTTTGTTTTCGGAAGCGATCTGTTGCGGAAGCTCATCAGCGATCATATCCTTGATCCGGCTGTAAGCAAGCGTTGTGTTAATCGTGTTTTTGTATACGTGTACGAGTTGGAATGAATTGGTGTACTGCGGTTTAAGATTCGGGTTTCCTTTTTGGAATGTATACGGATCCAGGTAAAATTCGAATGGGTTAAGCGACTGATAATTAGGACGGTCAATGCGGCGGCTGTAAGAAAGATTCAGCACATTGTTTGTATCCAGTTGTTGTGAGAGAAAAACACTGGGGAACAGGTTTACATAATTTCTGTCGCGTTTCTCATTCAATGTCAGGGAGTTACCGATTGAATGCGTATGCTCGCCTCGAAGACCTAGCTGATATTTTAGCTTTTTAGTGATGCTTCCGTTGTAATTTACATAGGCCGCATTCACATTTTCAGTGTATTTGAAGCGGTTTGAGCGAGTTGGGTCAAGCACCCATTCATCGACTTTTGTTTCAAAAACCATATCATTATCGGATGCCACAAAGCTCGTTTTCAAACCCGTTTCAAACTTTCCTTTGCCCAGTGGCTGCGCATAATCCAATTTTGCAACCCCAATGTTAATGTCCGAAGGCATATTGTTTCTAACCGTTTCCCGGCTGCTTCCTTCCTCCTGACCTTGGGGATTGAAATAGCGTGTATCCAGATTGCTCTTTTTGCTGCCGCTATAATTGACATAATCCACATCAAATGTCAGTTCTTTACCCTTATCATTGAATTGATGCTTTAAATTGGCATTTGCACTCACATTGTTCATTTTTCCACCATTGAAAACGTCGGTTCTGAAAGTGCGTTGCAGGCTCAGGTCCTCGTTCAGGATTCTTGTGTTTGTTTGTCCAAACGGATTGTTCCAATTGTTATAAAACCCTGAAACCAACACACCAACAGTTGTTTTGTCGGTGGCAAAATAATCAACACCAGCCCGGACATTATAATATTGTGACTTGTTGGTCCGCTCAGTTTTCTGATCAAAAATGGTCACCTTATCTTCGAAAGGAATCTTTCTGTAGATGTCGTTATTGTTGAATCCTTTGTTGAAAAAAGTGCCTCCGCTGATGAATGTGCTAAGTTTGCCGGCGCGGTGGTTAATGGTTGCCGTGGCGTTGGAGCGGCCATATTTTGCGTAAGCGGCGCCGAGGTTAATGTTCCCGTTTGTGCCATAATTCTTATTACGTTTCATCTTTATATTAATGATCCCGGAGTTTCCGGCCGCGTCGTATTTGGCAGATGGATTGGTGATCAGCTCAATTTTTTCAATGTTATCGCTGGGCGTGTTGCGGAGAAGCGTGATGAGTTCCTGTTGGGATAAAAAGGTCTGTTTTCCATCAATCTGTACAATTACGCCTTCTTTTCCGCGTAATTTGAGTTGCTCATTTTGCTGGTCAACCGTTACGCCTGGTGCGCGTTCCAACACTTCGAGTGCCGTGGCACCTGCGGAAACAATGCTGTTTTCAACATTAATGACTGTACGGTCAATTTGTTGTTCGATGAAAGGTTTTTTCGCAACAACCGTCACCTCGTTTAATGCCTGGGTGTCGGTTTTCAAGGTAATTGTGGAAAGCGCTACAACGTCGTCATTAACGGTGAAAGTTGCACTGTAACTTTTTTGGTAGCCGACCATTGAAACCAGCGTCATGAATTTTCCGCTCGGAACTTGATCGAATAGAAATTTGCCGCTTTCGTCGGCTGCAAGGCCTTTCACCAATGTGGAATCGCTTGCCTTTAATAGTAGAACATTGACAAACGGAAAGGGTTGGGCCTTTTCGTCCAGAATTGCTCCGGATACTTTTCCTTTGCCCGCAGGGCCGGGAGTGTTTTGCGCTTGCACAAAAGTTCCAGCCAGTAGCAAAGCTACAGTTAGGTTAAATAAAAATTTCATGGCTAATAGATTATGTTCAATGTCCGGCTCCGGTGCGTTAAGTTCCTCGCCGGTACATTGTAAAAGTAAGTACTTTGTATAACATAGAACCTTAGATTACACAAGTGGTTTTTATGTTACATAAGCGGATCGTGTGTGCCTGACTTCCGTTTGATAGATACAAAGGGAACAAAGAAAGTTGCACGTGGCTTGAAAAAAAGTTTAAATGGTAAAATGCCGTTGTGAATGACATTTGGGCACAAAAAAAGCCGCTTCGTGAGAAGCGGCTTTTTGCATTTTATATTAAGTCCCTATCAGGCAAGCTTAACATTGATCGCGTTAAGCCCTTTACGTCCTTCCTGAAGGTCAAAAGTAACGTCGTCATTTTCGCGAACTTCGTCAACAAGACCGGAGATGTGTACAAAATAGTCCTGTCCTGTTTCTGTGTCTTTAATAAACCCATAACCTTTTGAGTCATTAAAGAATTTAACTGTTCCTTGATTCATATTAATTATATATTGAAAATTTACGTAAAGATAGACAGATGGCAGCGTTTGTACAAATTTACATTGAAAAAATTAAAATTTTGGCAGCAAGAAGGCTTTGAGCCCCTTGTGCAATGATTGAATCCGGTTTTTTGATTTGGGTCAATTCCCCTACATTTGCGTTTTAGATAGCATTTATATGACTGAACAAATTCTGATTTTAGATTTTGGTTCGCAATACACGCAGTTAATAGCACGTCGCGTTCGTGAGCTTAATGTTTATTGTGAAATCCATCCTTACAATAATTTCCCCGATCTCACTCCCAACATCAAAGGCGTTATTCTTTCCGGAAGCCCATGTTCCGTTCGGGACGCCGATGCACCGCGTATAGATTTGGACCAGTTTCGCAAAGTAGTGCCGGTTTTGGGCGTTTGCTACGGTGCCCAGCTGATGGCACAGGAACTGGGGGGCGATGTAAAACCTTCGCAGCATCGTGAATATGGCCGTGCGCGTCTGGTTATCGACGACACGGATTCTTCCTTGCTTGCCGGTTTATCGGAGTCGTCCCAGGTTTGGATGTCTCACGGCGACACAATCGTCCGCGCTCCGAACAACTTTCACGTAATCGCTTCCACGGAATCGGTGAAAGTCGCGGCGTTCAAAATTGAAAATGAACTTACATACGGCATTCAGTTTCACCCGGAAGTTACGCATACAACTGAAGGCAAAAAGCTGATGTATAATTTCGTAGCCAAAATTTGCGGCTGCAAGCAGGACTGGACAGCCGAATCTTTTGTAGAGCAAACCATTGCCAATCTGCGCAAGAAACTGGGCAACGATAAGGTTGTAATGGCGCTTTCGGGTGGTGTTGACTCCACAGTTGCTGCTACGCTGGTGCATCAGGCGATCGGGTCGAATTTGTATTGCATATTCGTAGATAACGGCCTTTTGCGCAAAGATGAGTTTGAAGAAGTGCTTCATTCTTACCAGGATATGGGTCTTAATATTAAAGGTGTTGATTCAAAATCACATTTTTACAACTCTTTGGATGGTTTGTCAGAACCGGAAGCGAAACGTAAGGCAATTGGAAAATCCTTCATTGATATTTTCGATCAGGAAGCACACTTAATAGAAGAAGTGAAATGGCTGGGTCAGGGAACAATCTATCCTGATGTGATTGAGTCAGTTTCTATTAACGGGCCTTCTGCAACGATCAAGTCGCACCATAATGTGGGTGGTTTGCCTGATTTTATGAAGCTCAAAATCGTTGAGCCGCTTAATACATTATTTAAAGACGAAGTAAGGGCTGTTGGCCGGACACTTGGCATTGACGAAAAAATATTGGGACGTCATCCTTTCCCCGGACCTGGGCTTGCCATTCGTATTTTGGGAGAGATCACTCCTGAGAAAGTGGCGATCTTGCAGGAAGTGGATTCGATTTTTATCGGAGGACTTCGCAAATGGAATCTATACAAGGATGTTTGGCAAGCAGGAGCAATGCTTTTGCCTGTTCAGAGTGTTGGTGTAATGGGGGATGAGCGGACATATGAAAGCGTAGTCGCCCTTCGCGCTGTAACTTCTGTGGATGGAATGACGGCAGACTGGGCACATTTGCCTTATGAATTTCTTGCCGAAGTCTCCAATGACATTATTAATAAAGTGAAAGGCGTTAACCGTGTTGTTTACGACATTTCGTCGAAGCCGCCGGCAACCATTGAATGGGAATAGCATAAAAACAAAAAAAGCGGACAACGTCCGCTTTTTTAATATTGTTCCGTTAGCGTCAGGATCGCCCGACTCCACGGCTGATCAGGCTTAACACGAATAATACCAGGAATACAAAGAATAGAATTTTAGCAATTCCAGCCGCTCCGGCAGCAATTCCGCCGAAACCAAGCACTCCGGCTATAATAGCCACTATCAGAAATATTACGGTCCATCTAAGCATAATTGACAAATGGTTTAAGTTCTTAATGAAATATGAAAACTGTTTTACCAATTATGTGCCAAAAGCCGCTCAGCCGTAAAACTTCGGTTTGTAAAGGAATTTGATTTAAAATCGAAGAATAATCATCGATTTTATGGGGAGAATGATGCCCATTTTTAGAGTTTTTTCTATGCTATGTCCGAATATTATAACGTTCAGTGCGTTGTCAATCCTGATATAACCGAACAAAAGCATTTATTTTGCAATATAACGAACCTAAAATAGTACGAATGAAGTTGAATTTTGTCGTGTTGTTAATGACTGCTTTCAGTTTGCAGGTTTCAGCACAAAGTGATCGTTGGCAGCAGCGAGCGAAATATCAGATGGAGGTTGATTTCGACGCCACGAAACATCAATATAAAGGAAAACAAAAGCTGGTTTACAGCAACAATTCTCCGGACACACTCCAAAAAGTCTTTTACCACTTATTCCTCAATGCGTTCCAGCCAGGTAGCCAGATGGACGTTCGTTCCAGGACAATCAGCGATCCGGACCCGCGTGTTAAAGACCGTATATCCAAATTGACGCCTTCCGAAATTGGTTACGAAAAAGTGCTTTCATTAAAACATAATGGCAAAGCTGTTAAATATGAAGTGGTAGGGACGATCCTGGAAGTAACATTAACCGAAAAGATCCTTCCTAAAACCCAGCATACATTTGAAATGGAATTTGAAGCCCAGGTTCCTGTTCAGATCCGTCGAACCGGTCGCGATAATTCAGAGGGAATCGACTATTCCATGGCGCAGTGGTATCCCAAAATGAGCGAATACGATTACGAAGGCTGGCATGCTAACCCTTATATAGGAAGAGAATTTTACGGTGTATGGGGCGATTTTGATGTAAAACTGACCATTGACGCTTCTTATGTAGTGGCTGCAAGCGGCTATCTTCAAAATCCCGAAAAAATTGGTCATGGCTATTCTAAAAACGAAGTAAAGCACAAGCCGGGCGAAAAACTTACCTGGCATTTCATCGCACCCGAAGTGCACGATTTCATGTGGGCAGCTGACCGCGATTACAAGCATGACGTGGTTAAGGTGGACGACAATCTGGATATGCACTTTTTTTATCAGACAGACACATTAGCGAATGTCTGGAAGGAAATGGAACCACTTGCTGTGCGTTGCTTCAAGATCATGAACGAGAAATTCGGTCGTTATCCTTACAAGCAATATTCGGTGATCCAGGGTGGTGACGGCGGAATGGAATATGCTATGGCAACATTGATCACGGGCCGTCAGAATCTCGGCGGTTTGATTGGCGTAACAGTCCACGAATCCATTCACAGTTGGTTTCAGCAAATTTTAGGGACAAATGAATCGAAATACGCCTGGATGGACGAAGGGTTTACAACCTATGCGCAAAATATTGTGATGGCAGAGCTGTTCCCCAACAGGCTCGATGCGCAGCGGGGAAGCACAACCAGTTACCGGAATCTGGCCAAATCGGGAATAGAAGAACCCTTGACAACCCATGCCGACCATTATAACACAAACCGCGCATACAGCATCGCGAGTTATTCCAAAGGCGCAGTCTTCCTTAATCAGCTTGGTTATATCATTGGAAAGCAAAAGTTAGAAAGCGGCATGAAGCGTTATTTCAATGAGTGGAAATTTAAACATCCAAATCCTAATGATCTGAAACGGATCATGGAAAAAGAGTCTGGTCTGGAACTGGATTGGTATTGGGAGGACTTTGTAGGAACAACCAAAACCATTGATTACGGTATTAAAGAAGTAGTCGCGAATGCAGCCAAAACCACAGTTGTTTTGGAAAAAATAGGACAAATGCCGATGCCCCTGGACGTGGTGGTAAGCTATAAAGATGGAAGTCAGGAGAATTTCAATATTCCTCTTGAACTCATGCGCGGCGAAAAAAGCGAAACATTATATTCAAAAACCACTTATTTGAACGACTGGGGCTGGACATATCCTGAATATTCTTTCTCAATTGACAGAAATCTGGCCGACATTGAAAGGATTGTAATAGATCCAAGCCAAAGAATGGCCGACATTAACCCTGACAACAACACCTATCCGTCGATTTCAAGGGAAATGCCGCGATTTAAGGCGGAAAAAGTCCGGTAAGCTTATCGTCCAAACTTGATGGAAGTTCCCACGCGCCAGCCCATTCCTTTAAAGTGGCTTCCGTGAAACTGGGCGACTGCCTCCAGACGGATGATGCGCAGAATGTCGTCGATGCCATAAACAGCTTCGGTATAGTTGCGGATTGTTGGCACTCTCAAATAATGCAATTGCAGTGTTTCCGAGATGCCGGTAATCCGCAATGCTTCTATACGGGTGAGTGCGAAACGTTGCGAAGTCCAGATCGCATGTGCCTGGAAAAACCAGGAAGATGTGCTGTAACGATAATATTGCAACATCCTAAACTGGTCGGGAGGATAGGCGTATTGAAAAAAGAATTCGTTCCCCATGAAATGCCTGTAATCGGGGAAATACATTTGTTTTGTATCTAGGAAACCGCCTCCATTTACATAATATTCAAGATTACTCCGCGGTCCCAGGCTCAAATTCTGTCTAATGCTTCCCTGTAACATGGAATAATCAACATCTCCTGCAAATCCAAGCCCGGTTTTGTAATTCATACTAAATGATGGGCCTTTGCTTCTCAAATATCGTTTTTCACCGTTTCTGATAAGATATCGCCGCCAGGGCCTTACCGTTGCGGTCAAATCTAAGATTGTTGCGTTATGGATTGGAAAACCGGTATTCTGTAATTCCCTGTTCTCGGGACGGTTTGGTGTGTAATAATATTGGCTCCAAAAAAAGATAGGACGTGCGCTTTCCTGGTTGAAAAGCTCTTTCCGATGCTCAAATTCCAGTCCGGCATTGAAACTGAGGACGTCGGCAATGTTGCTAAGCGAAAATTCAGCGCGCCCATATTGCTTTTGATACAGCTTCATCAAATTCCGGTCAAAAAATCTGGCACCTATGCTGTTTGGCAGCGGTGGGATGGGATTGTTATTATTGATCTGGCTGGCCATTTCGCCTCCTGATAACATGAGATTCCACTTGTTGTTACCAATGTTAGTAGTCAGGTTTCCGTAAACCCGTTTGCGTCCAAACGAATAGCGCACAAGCGGGCTAATGTTAAACCGATACGACTTGCCCCATTTCTTTTCCCACTCAGTGAGGATGTTAATCGCGTTGCCTTCCACCGTGTTGTAACTAATGGAAAGGAGCGGACTTTTGAAATAAAATGTCTTTCTGTTACCCAACGCATACGTATTTCCTGTTACCAAATGCAGTGGCCTGAATGCCAGTGAATCGGGTTTTCGTTTTTCGCGGATGGAATCTTTAACCACTTTAATGCTATCCTGCAGCACATAACTGGTCACCTCTGATTTGGTAAGCGGGATAGGACGGAGCGCTTGCCAGTAAGTGGTGTCCCGCTTATTGGCCATGGAATCGATAATAATGGAATCTTGCCGTACCAACCGGTCGCTGCTGCCTTCAATCTTACGCTCCTTTTTCTGCTCTTTCTCGTACGCTTTGGTAAGTTTTCGGAAGTTTTTAGTAGAGAATTGCTTTTGGTCCTGGATCAGTTTTTCCAGGTTTTCTTTTCGGCTGGCATCCTTTGCTACATTCTCTTTTTTATGATCAGTGATCACAATGTCCTCTTTCAAGCCAGGATCAACGTCCAGCTTTTGGTAGGTCAGGGAAACCAGGTATTTAAATTCTCCTGCAAAGCCGAGGTAACTTCCGTTAATGCGAAATTGCTGATTCACCGGAATCCACACATTCTGAACCGGACTGAAAATCTGCTTTGCTGAAATATTGAGGCCACTTGTAGTCGTTTGCAGGTCGTAGCTATGAATTGCCCATCGATCTTCCAGGATAAAAAGGCTTCCTTTAAAAACCCCCTCGCCGTAAGCGCGCGGAATTACTTTTATTTTGTTGACCAATTGCCCCTGATCTTCAAAATAACCCTCATATTCAAATCGATAGTAGGCAAATGCTTTGGGCGAGAGCGGTGAAATGGTGCCGGCGATTTCCGGACTGTAAAGGCTTGCCAGAATGTACTCGTTAGGAGAAGGGATGCTGTTATCCAGACTGTTACGTGTAGAAACGATTTTTTGCGTGTAACTCGCAGGTCGGCGATATCTTATCTCCGCAACGCTCTCATTAAGAATCGCTTTCCCTTCCTGAACGCCTTCTTTTTTTAATCTTCTTTCTACCAGATAAGGAATTTTCGTCGGTAATGCGGTGCTTCTAGAGTAGACTTTGGCAGTATAACCGCGTAGCTGGAGTTGGTGAAAACGCGCTTTGGCAATCGCCCGCCGCATAATGCTATAAGCCGGATCTTCCTTTCCCTTACCAATAGTCGCCTCACGCAGATTCAGCGCCTGCTCTTCCAGCACAACATTCATTTCGGTAAAATCCGAGCCGACTGTTATATTTTTGGAAATGCTCTTGAATCCTAAAAATTGAAAAACAATTTCGTAAGATCCTGGTGCTAAGGCGAATTCATATTCGCCTTCTTCATTGGCCATTGTCCCATTGCTGGTTCCTTTAACAGCCACGCCCGCGTAAGCGAGCGCTTCGCCTTTTGCCGTCGAGATACGACCCTTAATCCCGCCCGCGTTCAGCTGCGACTGTAAACCAAAAAAAATTATCAGAAGCAACGCGACGCGCATAGAGGTAGAATATCATTTTATGCAATAAGCACAAATTAGATGAAATTTCTGATTTGTGCCTTTGCTGACTCTCCTCTATAACCGTACCAAGATAATGTTATCCATTAATCACATTGCCCGTCGACTGTGCAATTCGCACCGTCGGCTAAGGAAACCAATGGTTCAGGGTTTGCTTGCTGCCATTCGGAGAAGGATTTTTCCAATGCTCCTAAAAATGTTTCCGGCTGCTGCGCACCTGAAACGGCATATTTTCGGTCCAGAACGAAGAACGGAACGCCGCGGGCACCGACTTGCTGCGCCTCATATATGTCATTTCTCACCTCGTCACTGAATTTTGAGCTTTCCAAAACAACTTTCAATTCCTCTGTATCCAGCCCTATTTCAGCACCCAAATCCAGCAATGTTGCATGATCCGCGGTGTTTTTACCATCTGTAAAGTATGCTTTAAACAATTGTTCTTCCGCATTATCGCCTTTACCCTTTGTTTTTGCATATTGAACAAAACGGTGCGCATCAAACGAATTGGCAACTACCGCTTTGTCCATATTGTATTCCAAACCCACTTCGGCGGCAATCGAGCTCACATGGTCGTTCATTTGGGCAGCGTAATCGGGAGACCAGCCTTTCACTTCTGCGAGGTAATCGTTAATACTTTTTCCAGGCTCCGTTTTCATGGCCGGATTTAGCTGGAAACTTTTCCATTCAACCAGAATTTTTTCTTTCTGAGGAAATTGTTCCAATGCCTTTTCAAATTTCCGCTTGCCGATGTAGCAAAACGGACACATAACATCACTCCATATCTCAACTTTCATTATTTCAGTCGGTTAGATTATTTATCAGATGGAAATAAAAAGTTCTTCCTTAGACCTTCTTACTTTTTTTGCTTTTGACAAGCCGTCATTCTCACTATCGCGGTAACCCAGTGTCATAATAACAACACTTTTCAACCCTTTTTCGGTCAATCCTAGAATGTCGTCTAGCTTTGCACTATTAAAGCCCTCCATTGGCGTTGCATCCACGTGCTCCGTAGCCGCTGCAACCAGTGCATGACCAAGTGCAATGTATGCCTGCCGCGCTGCCCAGTTAAAATTTCCTTCGTCAGAACGGGCTTCGATGCTGTTAGTAACATTCTCATGAAATTTGGCCAACGATTCCACGGAAATACCGCGTGTCGTCGCGATCAGTTGCATGTACTCGGTGATTTGGGCAGCCGTAATTTTATCCCAGGCAGCAAAAACAAGCAAATGCGACGCATCCGGGATTTGTGGTTGCGGAGCAGCTTCCTTAAAGATCCTGTTCTTCGTTTCCTGATCACTGATCACAACGATATTATAGGGTTGCAAGCCAGCAGATGACGGCGATAACTTGATGGCTTCCAATATTGTATTCAATTTTTCTTGCGGAACTGCCTGTCCATTCATTCTTTTGGCAGCATATCTCCAGTTCAGGTCTTCAATTAGGTTATTCATTTCAAATATTTTAGTAATTTCGATGTGCAAACTTAAATAAATAAGCTATACATTTGTAAGTACTATACCAAAGTATAGTTTAAAAAGTTCAGTCATGGAAACAGAAGAATTAGAGACCGCAGCAAAAAAAACTCCTCATACACATGGAGAATGCACAAAAAGCATCCTGCCAGTCCGCGACGCATTGGAAGTTTTAAGTGGAAAGTGGAAATTACCGATCATTATCTCCCTGATCTTCGGCAACAAACGCTTCTCCCAAATAGCCAAAGAGATCCCAGGCATCACCGACAAAATGTTATCCAAAGAGCTGCGGGATCTGGAAGCGAATTGTTTGGTAAAAAGAACTGTCTATGATTCGATTCCCGTCGTCGTAGAATATACATTAACCGATTACGGACATACATTGAAGCCGGTTATTGAAGTGCTGCGGAACTGGGGCGTAGCGCATAGGGAACGGATCATGCATCTATAACGGATTCATATTCTGCATTGTAATGGCCGGTAAGCCCGTTTTGATTCTACTTCGCCTCTTCAATCCTGTCCTTGTAAATGTTGTATTTGGCTGGATTAGAGTCCAAATAGTACCAATTTGTAAAGTATGAAAGTCCAAGAAACACAGAATCACTATCACTAAAAAAGGAGGTAAGTACAATGCTACCCTCTGATACTTTCACATCCCTTTTTATGTTGAAGGTTAACGTCTCTGTTTCTCCGGGGCTAACATTTTTGAAAATCCACTTTGTTAAACCGTCACTTGCATCAATCCTGATTTGTTTAATTGTAGTGTCAGTTTTATTGGTAATTAGGTAATGGATATCAAACTTCTTTTTATAAAACTTATCCTCGCACGAAAAATTGGCAAGAATGATAAGCACTATCAATGATTTATATAGATTTCTCATTTGAGCCTAACAAGAATGTTTAGAGGACCATTGCTTATTTCTGCGGAACTGGCAGCCATCCGGTCGTTAAGGGATTTGATGTAAGTGTATATCTCGTCATCAGTTTTAGTTACTTTCACGTTATAGTCAAAAATGTTCTTTTTGTATTTCTGGGCAATTTGTGAGAAATAAAGGAGCCCAACCAGATTATTAAATAGATCCATATCTTTACTTAATGCTTTGTTCTGCGGAACATCGCATTCATGAGCTTCTGTAAGTCCTTGAACTACACCCATTGCTTCGCCCACTGAACCGTACCGATAAGCTGCGTATTTTCCCAAATAAACATTCCAAATGGCATGACGATTTGCATCTTGTCTTTCGTCTTCCAGAACACCTGCTTTTGACTTTGCCAAATCTCTTGCCTTATCCATTCCACCCTTATCTAGTCTCAAATGGGTTGCATAATACCATTCGTCGCAGGAATTTGAAGTTCCATAAGAAGTTCTAAGATTGGATTTGGTTCTGCCACTCCTGGATGCAGCCACAGAAATCGCAACCTCATAACCCATCAATTTCTCAACATATTGGAAAACGATGTCTTGATTCTCAATAATTTGTTCGGTTGATAGTTTTGGGAAATATGGTTTGTACTCTTCTGGAGTTGCATTATCAAAATCGGGATAATTTTTTCGCACGCCTTCGACAATTTCGTCAAATGTATTTCCATTGATAGTCCGTAAGTGAGAGGCGCCGTTCAAATTTTCAGTTAAAGCGATATATTCCAGATCACTTGGACTGAAATCCAAAATTTCTTCCGGATATGCAATGGGCATTTGAGCACTTAAATTCTTGTATATCACTTCTTTCATGTCTGCTTGCTTTTCAGCCTCAATCTTCTGCCGAACACGAGTGTCATGTTCGCATCCTGTAAATACCATTGTTGCGGCTAACAACATTATAAATTTGTTGATGGAGGGTAAAAGGCAGACTGCTTTTTGTAATGTAAATCCCATAAATGCGAAAGGTTTAATGTTGAAAGTTTTATAGGTCAACCCGATAGGATCGACTTAAACTCTTTCGCAATCTATGTGAGATCAATGCAGGGCCTTGTAGAAGGATTAAGAGTAATTATTCGCCGGTGCGGTTGACTGATCTGCCGGTCGGAATTGCCTGTTATTCGGGGATTAAAGAGGTTTGGATGGCGGAACGGCCGGAAGCAACACAAAAAAAGCAACCCTCGCAGGTTGCTTTTTCTTACCGATAAAACCAGAGCAAATCACCCCAGCTGGTTAATGCAGTTCAAATCTTCAAACGCAAGTTTCAGGCGTTGGATCATGCTTTCTTCGCCTTTGCGTAGCCATACGCGTGGGTCGTAGTATTTCTTGTTTGGCGAATCGGGGCCATTTGGATTACCCAATTGACTCTGCAGGAAGCCTTCATTTTCTTTGTAATATTTTAGAAGTCCTTCCCAGGTTGACCATTGCATATCGGTATCAATGTTCATTTTGATCGCTCCGTATTCGATGGCCTCGCGGATTTCTTCGCGGGAAGAGCCTGATCCTCCGTGAAATACGAAGTTAACAGGCAATTCAGCCGTTCCGAACTTCTCCTGGATAAATTGCTGCGAGTTGCGAAGGATTTTCGGCTCCAATTTCACATTTCCCGGCTTATAAACACCGTGAACATTACCAAATGCTGCTGCGATAGTGAAATTCGGAGAGATTTTAGAAAGCTCTTCGTAAGCGTAAGCAACTTCTTCTGGTTGCGTATAAAGTTTCGAGCTGTCCACGTCGCTGTTGTCAACGCCGTCTTCTTCTCCACCCGTTACACCTAACTCAATTTCAAGCGTCATGCCGATTTTAGCCATGCGCTCGAAGAATTTTGCTGAGATTTCAATGTTCTCTTCGATCGGTTCTTCCGAAAGGTCCAGCATGTGCGAGCTGTACAAAGGGATACCGTGCTGGTCGAAATAACGCTCGCCTGCATCAAGAAGACCGTCGATCCAGGGAAGCAACTTCTTTGCGCAATGGTCTGTGTGCAAAATCACGGGAATGCCGTAAAGTGCTGCCATTTGGTGCACATGCATCGCACCGGAAATTCCACCTGCGATCGCAGCCTGCTGATTGGTGTTGGAAAGACTTTTTCCAGCGTAAAATATTGCACCGCCATTAGAAAACTGAATGATAACGGGGCTGTTAACCGCTTTGGCAGTTTCAAGAACTGCATTTACTGAGTTGGTTCCTACCACGTTAACCGCCGGAAGGGCATAGTTATTTTCGTTGGCGTGGCGGAAAATTTCGCTAACTCCGTCACCGGTTACAACACCGGGCGCAAAGCGTTTTGTGGTTTCGCTCATAGTAATAAAGAATATTTTTTCAAGAATAAATTTTACAATTCAGATATAAAAAATGAACTGCGCGGGAATCCCTGCAAGTTAGGTATTTTACAGAAAATGGAGGAAATATCAATGGTATATTATGCTTTATGACGAAGATTAATCTATCTATAATCGTTTTAGCGCAATCTGCGTATCTTTGAAAATGATTGAATTTGCAGGCGTTTCCCTGCAAGACTGTATTACCAAAGAATTATTGATGAATTCCAAACTGACCAGAACGATTTTGCTTGCCCTCACACTCGGCTTTTTTGTGGTGTGGGTGCTGGAATTTCGCAGGACAACAATGTTTGAAAGTTACTGGCTCCTGCTGCTAAGCATTCTTTGTCTGCTTACATTTCAGTTTAGCAGATTAAAAGCGTCCTTATTGGCCAAGAAAGAACCTGAAATGAAAGTTGATGTAAAGAAACCCAAGCCGGTTAAATCTGCAAAAAAATGAGCATGCTATTCCTGGGTTTAACGGTCGTGTTTTTTATCCTCGCGGGTTACTATGGGGCTGTGAGATCTGTTTTGCTGGATGTTTCCATTGATCGCTATTCATTGCGGCACGAAAAATCAGAAGAGGTTTATCAAACATTATACTGGCGCAGGATCTTGCGTATGATCCGGTTGTTGACCGTCGCGGTTGGCTGTTTCTGGGCCATAGCGACGTTTTATCCGGTTTTTTTAATCGATCTTGGCGTTCATGAAGGAGCACTGGTAGCCGGAATGTTCGCGATCTTAATCGTTATCTGGATGGCTAGTTATTCCAGCTGGGTGAAAATCGGTCGCGCCTTTCCAAAAATCTTAGATCTTTCTGCGTTCCCGGTTCGCTTTGCCGAGTGGGTCATTACACCGCTTTACTGGGTTGTTGAGCCTTTTGTAAAGGAAAATATTTTGTCACCTTCGCTGCGTGATGATGCGATTTCTGCTGATGATCCCGACTTCGATGATCACAGCATTGAAGAACGAATGTTTATCAATGCATTGGATTTCAAAGATTTACGGATCAGGGATTGTATGATTCCCAGGACGGAAATTTCGGCGGTGAATGTTAATGCAAGCATTGAAGATTTGCGGACAGCATTTCTCACCAGCGGCCACTCCAAAATCATCGTACACCGCGAATCCGTGGATGAGGTTTTGGGTTATTGCCATGCATTATCCCTTTTCAAAAAACCAAAAGAAATTAGCAACATCATTACGCCGATCCTGATTGTGCCGGAGGCAATGCCTGCAAGCGATTTAATGCTGCGGTTCCTGGAAGAAAGACGAAGCCTAGCACTGGTTGTGGATGAATTTGGAGGAACCTCTGGCTTGGTCAGTGTGGAAGATGTTGTTGAGCAGATTTTTGGTGAAATACAGGACGAATATGACTCCACCGAGGATTGGACCGAACGTAAGCTGGATGATGACAGCTATATTTTAAGCGCCCGTCACGAGCTGGATTATTTAAATGAAAAATATGGGTGGGAGCTTCCCGAAGGTGATTACGATACATTGGCCGGCATGTTGATAGACTATTTTGGCGACTTGCCCGAAGTGAACGAAACGGTAAGCATTCCGCCTTATGCATTCCAGGTCGTTTCTATGCAGGACACCCGCATCGAGCTCGTGAGGTTAACGATTGAAGAAAGAGAAAAGAAAACCGAAAAGAGTTAACAGAAAAAAGAAAATTGGCCAACCAAATGAAGATAAAGACATTACGCATCCTGTTTATAACGATATTCTTTTTGCCGAATTTATTATTAGCTCAAAAGACAGATTTTAAAAGCCAGTTAGAAAGCATTACCAAGCAAGTTGATGGCATCACAGGCGTTGCCATCGAGGATCTCCAAAGGAACGAAACGACTATTCTGAATCCGGATCACAAGTTTCCCATGCTAAGCTCCTTTAAGTTTCCAATCGCAATGGCCGTTCTGGATCAGATCGATAAAGGAAAACTTTCGCTGACTCAGAAATACCACCTTACCAAAGAAGACGTTCAGCTTAAAACTTACAGCCCGCTACGAGACAAATATCCCGACGGAAATGTCGATCTGACCATTGCTGACCTCTTGACAAGTATGGTTTCATTGAGTGATAACATTGCCTGCGACATTCTTTTCAAGCTCGCTGGCGGCACAAAACCGGTTCAGGATTATGTGCATAGTTTGGGCGTTAAGGACATTGCTATTGTTGCTAACGAAGAGCAGATGGGGCAGGATTGGAATGTTCAATATACCAATTGGTGCAAGCCGGGCGCTATGCTGCAATTGCTTGAAATTTTTTACAAAGGAAAAAATCTTTCCAAACCCAGCCACGAATTTCTCTCCAAAATTATGATCGATGGGCCGACCGGATTGAACCGGATCAAAGGTCAATTGCCAAAAGACGCGGTTGTGGCGCATAAAACGGGAACTTCCGGAACAAATGATAAAGGCGTTACGGCTGCTGTTAATGATGTGGGCATTGTGAAAATGCCGGATGGCAGAAGCTTCGCGATTGTTTTATTTGTCTCCAATTCAACAGCCGACTTGAAAGCAATTGAGCTGGTCATGGCGCAGGTTTCCAAGGCAGCATTTGACCATTATGCAGCAAAATAGAAGATTTCGCGGCCGCCTTCATCATTATAAGTTTTTGAAAAGTGAAGATATCAGTTGAAAAAATAGGGAAAAAATTTGTCAAGGAATGGATTGTACGCAATGCCAGTTTTGAGCTGTTGGCCGGACAACAATACACATTTGTGGGGCCGAATGGCAGCGGGAAATCGACATTGCTTCAATTATTAACCGGCATCATGCCCGCTTCTGAGGGCACAATTAAATACATTGATAAAACAGGCAAAGAAATCGAAGTCGATCATTGGTACAAACATCTGGTTGTGGCGGCGCCCTATCTTGAACTGATCGAAGAGTTCACATTGCGCGAACTGATCCAGTTTCATAGCAAGTTCAAGCCATTCAAAAATGGGCTTTCATTTAACGATTTCGAAGATTTTATTCAATTATCACATGCAAGCGGCAAGACGCTCCGGCATTTTTCTTCGGGCATGAAACAGCGCGTGAAGCTGGGCCTCGCTTTTATGTCCGATGTTCCCGTGATTTTTCTTGATGAACCCACGACCAACCTGGACGTTCTGGGCATCAACTGGTATCTTGATCATGTAATTCATCACACACAAAATCAGCTTGTTTTGCTCGGTTCAAACGTGAAACAGGAATATGAATTTTGTGAAAATATCATTTCAGTTTCTGCGTTCAAATAGAAAACAGCGGAGCCCTATATGCGGAAAAATTTACGTCCAATCGTTTTACTTTTCCTGTTTCTAACCTGCATCATCGGCAACTGCTTTGCTGCCGGAATGCATTTTATTCAAAACCGCGGGCAATGGGAATCGGACATATTATTCCGCACCGAAATCCCGGGTGGGTTTCTTTTTTTGAAAAAACAATCACTCGTTTACGTATTATATGACGCCGCGCAGGTTTCTGCGAATCATGGAAAAAAGCCCGTGGCTTCTCCCGGTGCGAGGGACAATAGCAAATTCATTTCTGCGCATGGGGTTGAGGTGAATTTTCTGGGAAATTCGGCCAATGTAAAGTATACTGCAAATGCGCCCATTGAGACTGGCTTCAACTATTTCCTTGGAGAAAAAGAACAGAATTGGGCAGGTGGCGTAAAAGGTTTTCAGGAGGTGATTTATCAAAATCTCTACGATGGCATTGATATGCGGGTTTATTTGCATCAATTCAAACTGAAATACGAATTTATCGTCCATCCGCAAGCTGATCCTTCGCAAATCAGGATGAAATACAATGGTGCTGAAAAGGTTTCTGTGAATGAAAGTGGTCAGATCGTTGTAAAAACGAGCATTGGGGAGTTCAAGGAAGCGGAGCCGTATTCGTTTCAGCGAATCAATGCGAGGACGACGGAAGTGTCTTCTAAATTTTTATTATCCGCTGATCATGTTGCCACATTCAATATTCCAAAGGCATATAATAAATCAGAAAAGCTTACCATTGATCCGGAACTGATTTTTTCCACTTATTCCGGCTCGGTTGCGGATAACTGGGGACATACGGCGACTTATGATGACGAAGGTAATCTCTATTCCGGCGGGACGGTTTTTGGAACTAATTTCCCGGCAACGGTGGGCGCTTTTCAAACAAAGTTCGAAGGCCAGGTAGACGTTTCGATCATGAAATTTACGCCGGACGGCAGCAAACTCCTTTACGCCACATTCCTCGGAGGCGGTAACACCGACATTCCCAGCAGCTTGATCGTTAACAGCAAGAAGGAATTACTGATCCTGGGCACAACGTCTTCCAAAAATTTCCCCACCCGGACCGGCGCTTTTCAAACAGCATTTGGCGGCGGGACAAAGGTGATTCCCATTTCAGGACTGGACCTTGAAAACGGCTCCGACATTTTTGTATCCAAATTAAGCACGGACGGCAAACAACTGACGGCGTCAACCTTTATCGGAGGCAATGGAAATGACGGGGTCAGCATCACCGACCTTGCGGCCATTCGCAACTATGGCGATAGTTTCAGGGGCGAAATCGGGATTGATAAGGATGACAATGTGCTCATTGTTTCCTCGACCAATTCAGTCAATTTTCCTTTAAAAAATGCCGTTCAAGCAAAATTCGCTGGCGTTCAGGATGGCGTGATTCTGAAATTTAATGCGGGCTTGAATAGTTTGCTATGGAGCACATTTGTCGGCGGAAATGAATGGGACGCAGCTTATTCGCTCAAAGTTTCGGCCTTAGGAGACATTTATGTTGCAGGGATTACGCAAAGCAAAAATTTACCGATCACTGCTTCTTCCTATCAAAAGGCCCTGAATGGAACGGAGGACGGATTTGTGGCACATTATGCCAATGATAAATTGCTCGGCACAACCTATCTGGGAACGGCTAACCAAGATGGCGCTTATTTGCTGGATCTGGACGCGAGCAACAATGTATATGTTTATGGCCTTACCAATGGCCCTTACCCGGTGAGCCAGGGTGTATATCAAAATGCGAAGAGTGGTCAATTTGTGCATGCCTTAGACGCTGCTTTGTCGAAAACAATTTTTTCAACGGTCATCGGATCCGGCAGGGGAGTTCCTGATATTTCACCAACTGCATTTTTGGTGAGCGAATGCGGAAACATTTATCTGGCTGGATGGGGCGGCAATGTGAACTCTTCCACCGGCAACAACCCAAACAGCACAACTACGAATTTGGTCGTCACGGATGATGCGATCCAGTCACTAACGAATGGAAACAATTTTTATATCGCCATTTTGGAGCAAGGGGCAAAATCATTGTTGTATGCCACTTACTTCGGAAGTCGCGACCGTTCAGGCCAGGTGCAGGGCGATCATGTGGACGGCGGAACGAGCCGGTTTGACAAAAATGGGACCATTTACCATGCAACTTGTGCTTGTGGAGGCAGCGGCTTTCCGGTTACACCACAGGCCTGGTCGAAGACAAACAATAGCGAGAATTGCAACAATGCTGCTTTCAAAATAGATATTGACCGTCTCAAAGCCGATTTTGATGTGTATTCAGGAAGCACGAAGGACGTTTTGCGCGGTTGTGCGCCTTTGTCGTTATCATTTGTAAATATGAGTGAAGGCGGCGTGGATTACATTTGGGATGTTGGCGGAAGTACTTTTTCTCGTGAGGAAGACCAGTCGGAATACACCTTTACAAAACCGGGCGAATATACGGTCACTTTGAAAGCATATAATCGGCTGAGTTGCAAACGTGTGGATGTTGCACAAAAGAAAATTATCGTCGAAACACTGAATAGCAAGATCAAAGCGGATACGACGGTTTGTGAAAACACGAAATTGCAGCTTTGGGCTTCGGGAGGAACACAGTACAAATGGTCGCCTGCCACAGGCATGGATAATGCAGCGACTGCAATGCCTTCGGTCACTGTTCGGGAAGATGCCGAATTTTCTGTAGAGATCAGCAATGCGAGCGGCTGTAAGGTTACGGAGAAGATGAAGGTTTCTGTTGATAAAAAGACCGATTTCATTGATATGCCAGATGTTGAAGTTTGCGCGGGAGCCACAGTTGTACTGTCTGTTTCAGGTGACGGAACAAAATATCGCTGGCTGGCAACGGACGGACTGGAAGAAACCATCGGTAAATCGGTCACGGTCAAGCCAACGAAAACAACGACTTATACCATTGAAGGCACATATGCGGACGGCTGCCGCCCAGTGCGGGAGATCACAGTTAAAGTTGACAGGACGCATGAGCCGATATTTGAAATCAGCCAGTCAGGCGGAGCCTGCAATGCGCCGTTTAGCTATTCAATGTCTAATAACACAAAGAATGCACAGCGATATGAGTGGAATCTGGGAACCGGCAATCCCGTTTCAGATCCGGAGATTAATGAATATATTTACGAAACGCCCGGTGAATATACTATAACACTAACTGCTTATAACAGTGCAGGATGTGCTTTAACGGCATCAAAGAAAATAACGGCATCGCCGCCATTTACGCTGGCCAATGTGATCACGCCCAACGGCGATGGCAAGAACGATTTATTCATAGTTCCGGTTTTGCCCGCGTCCCTGGAAGTGTTCAACAGATGGGGAAAGTCGGTTTTTAAAGCCGCAGATTATAAGAATGACTGGGGCAAAGGAATTGGAAACGGGACGTACTTTTATGTGGTAGACACGCCTCACGGAAACCATTGCAAAGGCTGGGTAGAGGTTTTGGAATAATTATCTTACACTTAAACACATATCAGAAATGAAGAAAGCAATGATGCTAATGATGCTTTTAACTTGCACATTGGCCGTAAAAGCGCAAACGCCCAATCATTTTGGCAAGGAGATTAATGAAAGCAAAGCCATTGAAGCCAGCGCACTGCCTGAAAAAATGGGCGACAAAACGGAAATGGCGGCCAAAGTAAGCGGTCAGGTGGAATCGGTTTGCCAGGTAAAAGGCTGCTGGATGGCAGTAAAGCTTGATAATGGTGAAACAATGCGGGTAATGTTCAAGGATTACGCATTTTTTGTTCCCAAAGACATTAGTGGTAAAACAGTTGTTTTTGAAGGACAAGCTCAAAAGAAAACAATTCCAGTCGAGCATTTGCAACATTATGCAAAAGATGCCGGCCAGAGCAAAGAGGAAATTGAAAAAATCACTGAACCAAAGGATGAATTGACATTTATTGCGGACGGTGTGATCATTAAATAATTCCGTTCTTCAAAGTAAGAAACAGGCGAATGGGCACTTTTGAACATATTTAGAAGTATCCATTTTCCTTTATATGAAGTTCAAAACCGCCTTCGCCTGCATTGGGTTTATCCTTTCTTTCCATTTCACTTTTGCTCAAACTGCCAAAATAAACTGGTGGAACCCGCAAGCCGCCACATTACCAGTTTTAGAAGGACAAGCGTGGCCAAAGGAGGTGAAAAATCCGTACGACAGGTTGCCAGCGCGTGCGGAAAAGCAGGTTAGAGAGCAAGTTTGGGGGTTGTCGAACCAGTCTGCCGGTTTAATGTTGCGGTTTCGTGCCAATTCATCTGAGATAAACGTTCGTTATGTTGTAAATGGGAAGCATGCGCTGCCGCACATGCCTGCAACAGGCGTGAGCGGCGTGGATCTTTACGCAATCTCCAGCGACGGTGACTGGCGTTGGTGCGCAGGAAAATATGCCTTTGGTGATACGATAACTTATACTTTCAAAAATCTCGAACCCAATGATTCTTATCACAAAAAGGGCCGGGAATACAGACTTTATCTTCCGTTATATAACAGTGTGAAATGGCTGGAAGTAGGCACGCCGGAAGGGACAGAATTTACACCACTCCCCACCAGGCCTGACAAACCCATCGTCATTTACGGCACGTCCATCGCACACGGCGCGTGTGCATCCCGGCCGGGGATGGCGTGGACAGCGATTTTGGGTCGGAAGCTGGATCAGCCGCTCATTAACCTCGGATTTTCGGGCAACGGCCGGCTTGAAGAGGAAGTGGTTAGCATTGTGTCGGAAATCGATGCCAAAGTATTTGTGCTGGATTGTCTTCCTAATCTCACAATCCGCCCGGATTCAAAACTTGGCATCACCATTCAGGATGTGAAAAACAGGATTCTCGCAACGACCAGAACATTGCGTAAAAAGCATCCGAACACACCCATTGTCCTGGCTTCACATGCGGGTTATACGGACGAGGATATAAATCCGCAGAGCAAGCATTTTTACAGTGAAGTGAATGAAACTTTGAAGGAAGCTTTTGCGCAACTCAAATCGGAGGGCGTTCAGCAATTATTTATCATTCCAAAAGCAGATTTCGGGCAGGATATTGAGACAATGGTGGACGGGACGCATCCCAACGACCTTGGCATGATGCGATATGCAGAAGGATACGAGAAACATTTGCGCCAGATTTTGCACGAATACAAAGGCACAGCTTCTACGACACATCCGGTGATTCAGCTTCGGGAACTGAATAATTACGATTGGGAAGCGCGGCATCTTGAAATTTTAGATTTAAACAAAAAGAATCCGCCTGCAACAGTCATTATTGGCAACTCAATCACGCACTTTTGGGGCGGACTTCCGAAAGGGCCGCGTGCCAACGGAGCGGAGTCGTGGGACAATACTTTTGGTAAAAATGCAAGAAACATGGCCTATGGCTGGGACCGCATTGAGAATGTCCTATGGCGCATTAACCACGGCGAACTGGACGGATATGCTGCTAAACAGGTTTTTGTGAACATTGGCACTAATAACCTGCACCTAAATTCGGACGCGGAAATTGTAGAAGGCTGGCTGCAACTAGTCGACGCAATCAGATTTCATCAGCCCGATGCGGAAATTACAATGCTGGGAATTTATCCAAGGCGCCAGCAAGAGGGAAGAGTGGCGGTGATTAATGAGAAACTGGCTCAGTTAACGGGAGAAACGGGTGTGAACTTCCTGGATCCGGGTAAAGTGTTCCTGCAAAAAGATGGGAAAATAGACGAATCACTTTTCTCGGACGGCCTGCATCCCAATGCGAAAGGATACAAATTGCTGGGAGATGCGATTAAGCCGTATGTGAAATAATCGGGCTTATAGGACAATTCCTATGCCGAATAAAATCACAAAAAGCAGCGTAGAAAGCGCCATTTGTTTCAAGTACGGATCCAGTTCGCTTGCTTTTTTTAACCTAGAAATGGCCAAACCATTTTTGATGAATAACGGGAAGCTAAGGAGAAATATAAGGCTGGTATAACCCGAAAAGTGCTCAGCGATATAAACCGAAACGCATAACATTCCAACGATTAATATCGTCCAGTGATAAGCAATTGCTTTCTCACGCCCAAGCCGCACGGGGATCGAATTTTTTCCCGTTGCTTTATCCGATTCAATGTCCCTGATATTGTTAATGTTCAAAACCCCGACAGCGAAAAGTCCGCAACTGGTAGCGGGTAGGAGCAGGCCCCAATCCCAGACATGCGTGTGAAGATAACTGCTTCCGAGCACACCAACCCATCCAAAAAATATCAAAACCGACAGATCGCCCAGGCCGACATAACCATAAGGCCGTTTCCCGGCGGTGTAAGTGATCGCAGCAATAATGCATGCAATGCCTACGCCAAGAAAAACCCAGAAAACGTTAGTGGGAGCGCCCTTCAAGGCGATGATCAAAAGTGAAATCCCGGAAATCAGCGCTAAAACCGAAAACAGAATAATTGCCTTCAACATTGTAGCAGCCTGAATATGGCCGGAATGAACGGCTCTGCGCGGTCCTTCGCGCAATTCGGTGTCTTTTCCGTTGACCGCATCGCCGTAATCATTGGCAAAATTGGATAGGACTTGTAGTAAAATAGTCGTTAACACGCTCAACCCTGCCACCGGCCAGCTGAATGTTCCGCTCGCAGCCGCCAAAAAACAACCCATTAATATACATGAAAGTGCAAGGGGCAATGTTCGGGGGCGAGCTGCTTCAATCCAGGGATTCATTGAATTATATTAGAGTCGGGTAATGTTAGGCTTGCGATCTTTGCTCCGCCCAGTTTATTATTTTTTCTGCGACGTCTAATCCGGCCTTGGAAATTTCAGCCCTTAAAACGCCATCATAGCTCATTGACAAATGCAAAATATCATATGCTGCCAAAAAATCTGACAAAATCTTTTTGTCAAGAACGGACAGTTCTTTCTGGTACCATTCTACGCTATTTCTAGTCCTTTTCTTTTTATCGCCTAAAATACTATCAAGCGCAACTAAAACACCGGAATAAGCAGTGTGACCAGCCATTTTTACATACTTGCGGTCTTTATAGTAGCCGTCTTCTTTAATTGCTTTTTCTCTTAAAATTTCTTTCGCGTTGGAGATGTAGCGCTTTGCTTCGGTAATGTCTTTCATGCTTAGTGATGTGTATATGATGGAAAATTTTTCAGGCTGCAACATTGCAGCCTGAAAGTTAAAAAGCTTTTCTTAAATGCCAACCGCAGTCAAAAATTCAGGGTCGGTTGGTAATATTTTTGAGGCAAAGAAATTAGTTAATTCACCTTTTTCATTTACAACATATTTGCAAAAATTCCAGGTTGGTACTTTGTCGTTCCAGCCGTTCAAGTCTTTAGTAGTAAGCCATTTGTAAATCGGTGCCTGGTCTTCTCCCAAAACGGAAACTTTTTCGAACATTGGAAAAGTTACACCGTACGTAGCCGAGCAGAATGTTGCGATTTCTTCGCTCGTACCTGGCTCTTGTCCGCCAAAATTGTTTGCCGGAAAACCTAAGACCACTACTTTATCTCCATGTTCTTTATTGAATTTTTCCCAATCTGCATATTGCTTGGTATAACCGCATTTGGAAGCAACATTGAGGATCACCACTTTTTTGCCTTTGTATTTGCTCAAATCAACCGTCTTGTTTCCTACCAACGACTTTACTTTAAAATCATAAAGAGATTGCTTGGCAACAACATCAAAATCGGGTTTCTTCGCCACTTCTGACTTGTCAGCGAAAAGGCCGCTTATTAAACTCGTAATCATAATAAATAATGTTTTCAAAAAGCTCATAATTGTAGTCTGGTTATTGGTTAGTATAGTTATTTAAAGTGAAATACGTGACATTAGACTCATTTTGATTGACTTCCAGTTCTAAACTTACCTAACCGGGTTTCCTCGCTACATTCGCTCTGGAACTTCTATCCCTAGTAACCCCAAAGCCTTCTGAATCGTTTCAGAAACTGCACCTGATAATGCAACTCTGAATTTGACTGAATCCGGGTTAGGATCGGAGAAAATAGAGACCTCCGCATAGAACTGATTATAGACCTTTGCCAACTCAAACGCATACAGCGAAATCACCGATGGAGCAAACTCATTTGCAGCTGCCTGCACGCGAACCGGATATTGCGATAATGCGAAGATCAGCTCCTTTTCCGCCGGATGTAATATATAGCTTACGGGTGGAATCACCGGTTGGATGCGTGACTGTTCCGCTTTTCTTATAATAGAACGGATTCGTGCGTATGTATATTGAATGAATGGTCCTGTATGCCCCTGAAAATCAATAGATTCCTCTGGATTGAAAAGCATTCTTTTTTTAGGGTCAACCTTTAAAAGAAAATATTTCAAAGCACCCAACGCGAGCTGATTATAAAGCTGTTTGGCTTCTGCACTGTCAAAATCATCAATTTTCCCTAGTTCCTGCGTTCTGTCCGCTGCCGTCTGGATCATTTGATCCACTAGGTCGTCTGCATCCACTACAGTTCCTTCACGCGACTTCATTTTTCCGGAAGGCAGATCCACCATTCCGTAACTAATGTGATAACAGCCGTCGGCATATGGTCGGCCAAGTTTTCTCAGAATGGCGAAAAGGACTTTGAAATGATAATCCTGCTCGTTTCCTACCACCCATAAATAGCGATTATTATGAAAGTCGCTGTATTTCAGTTCAGTTGTTCCCAGATCCTGCGTGATATAAACAGAAGTCCCGTCGCCTCGCAAAACCAGCTTTTCGTCCAGTCCTTCCTCGGTGAGGTCGATCCAGACCGAATTGTCTGGTTTTTTATAGAAGATATTATTTTGTAAACCTTCTTCAATAATGTCTTTTCCTAAAAGATATGTGTTTGATTCATAATACGTTTTATCAAATCCAACACCGATCTTATCGTAAGTCTGGCGGAAACCATCGTAAACCCACCCGTTCATCTTATGCCATAATGCGACGGTTTCGGGATCACTATTTTCCCAAAGCAAAAGCAATTTCTGTGCTTCCAGGATCCACGGGGCTTTTTTTGTCGCTTCTTCCTCCGGCATTCCCTGCTCAACGAGCTCCTTAATCTGCGTTTTATATTCCTTATCAAAGAGCACATAATATTTCCCGGCCAGATGGTCGCCTTTCATGCCGCTCGATTCCGGCGTTTCACCATTTCCAAGCTCGCGGTAAGCCAGCATGGACTTGCAGATATGGATTCCGCGATCATTTACCAGACACGTTTTTACAACGTTAAAACCGCTGGCTTTCAGTATTTTGGCAAGGGATTCACCAAGGAAATTATTCCTCAAATGCCCCAGATGGAGTGGTTTATTGGTGTTTGGTGAAGAAAATTCCACCATTACCGATTGCCCGTTTGAAGGAAAACTCCCGAAATTCTGATCATTAAACACATTCGAAAACAATTCCAGCCACGTGGTGTCTTTCAGGCTTATGTTCAGAAAGCCCTGCACAACATTATACTTTTCTGCCACAGAAGAGTGCTCTGCAAGCTCATTTCCTATAATCTGCCCGATTTCCACAGGTGATTTACGGATGAATTTGGTAAGCGGAAAAGTAACAAAAGTGTAAAATCCTTCAAATTCCTTTTTTGTCGGTTGTAAAATGATGTCTTCAACAGTTACATCAAAATGCTTCTGGATTGCTTTTTGAATATCGTCCTTCAGAATTGCTTCAATCGTCATGAATGATGGGGTAAAATGGAAGTGCTTCTTCAAAATCCGAATGACATTTCCCTAAGTTTTTATTTGATTAAAATAATTTATAATATTAATAGCAATGTTGTCCTTTTTGATGCAAAATTAGGGTAAATATTGAAGAGAGTTACACCCCTGAAGGAAGAAGTTATGAATAACCATTCTTTGCATTGGCCCAGGATTTTTTGCATGCTCTTTTTGTGCATACTTCCTGTTGCCGGTGCCTTCGCCCAGTTGCAACAGTCCGATCGTCTGGAAATACCCGCCAGTCCTACTTCTACAGAGCAATTCGAGGTTTTTAGTTTGGGCGAACAAGGTTTGTTATCCGTTATCAGGGGCAATGAGTGGTCAAATACTAGGAATGAGCAATGGCAGTTTGTTAAGTATGACACAACATTAAAAGTGATCTGGCGGACTGCTTACAAACTGGATTTCCGTTACATTCCGGTGATGGCATATAAAGGTGAAGAAAGCGGTTATTGGCTTTTCGCTGAGCCGGATACAGATCGTTTTCTCTTCATGCAGCTTAATTATAACGATGGTTCCATAGACACCTACAAAGGGAATTTGTTGTCGGGTGTGGATGTGCAGCAGTTCAAAGTGATCGGCAGCAAGGCATTGGTATCCGGTTATTACAGGTCCCGGCCTGTTGTGATCGTACATTCTTTTTTTGATCACACAACGCGTGTTCTGCCAGGGTTATTTGAGAAAAACACAGAACTAAATAACGTTGATATCAATGAAATTGACGGCTATATCAATGTTATAACCTATGCTTATCGTAAGAAAAACTGCGTTTTTGAGATCAAAACGTATAATTACGAAGGCAAACTTTTGAAGAAAACAACATTAAGCGATCCAAGATACAGCTTCATTTCCGGCCAGATTGTGCCATTGAATCCGGATGATTCCTACCTGATCGGCAATTATTCTGTCGGCTGCACTCAATATTCCCAGGGTTTATACGTGACGCATGTGGAGCATGATGAGCCTGGGGAGCCGCAGTTTATCGAATTTTCTGAATTGCAGAATTTTTTCAATTATATGAAACCAAAGCGCCGCGCACGCATGATGGAGCGCATTGCCAATCGGAAAAGTATGGGCAAAGAAAACAAGTTTCGTTACAGGTTGCTGGTTCACGAGCTGATCCAGACGGAGAACGAAATTGTGCTCGTTGCGGAAGTTTATTATCCCAATCAAAGATCCACGAGCCCGATCATTACCGGGGGCATTTCAAGACCTTATATCTCACGCTCTCTCGAGGGTTATCGCTATACACACGCCATTGTTTGCGGGTTCGACAGAAATGGAAAGTTTATGTGGGATAACACCATTACCATCAAAGACCTGACAAGCTACGACTTGCAGGAAATGGTGCAGATCACGCAAGTGGACGATTATTTTGTGCTGGCATATCCCCAGGAAGGTGAAATCCATACGGAGGTGATCAGCCGCAATAAGGTGGTTGTAGAGAGCGAAAAATTTAAGATTACGGCCAAATCAGAGAAAGAAAAAGTGCTTAACAATGAGGATGGCTATCTTTCCCCGTGGTACGGACAATATTTTCTTGCTTATGGCATGCAACGCATCGGCACCTCGTCAATAGGGCAGGGCCGGGAAGTTTTTTACATTAATAAGCTTACTTACAAGACAGAAGATATCGGTAAAGCAACAAAAGAAGAGGCGTCACGTCCACGCTGATATGCGGCTTTAATCCACCATCCAGATGCGGTCCGCTTCGAATCCTTGTTCCTTCCATTCAACCTGCACGCGCTGACTTTCCACAGTGCTAACCTGCATGCCAACATAATCCGGGTCAATAGGGATTTCGCGGTTGTAGCGTCGGTCGATCAGCACCATTAGCTCAACGGTTTTAGGCCTTCCAAAGGCAGTCATGGCATCCAGGGCGGCCCTTACCATGCGACCGGTCGATAGGACGTCATCGATGAGGATCACTCTTTTTCCCTCGATTAAAAAAGGCACGTTTGTTTTATTCGGCAAAAGCGGAGATTCCCTTCTGCGGAAATCGTCCCGGTAGAAAGTAGCATCCAGGTAACCCAGCGGAATGTCTTTTCCCGTGCGCTCTCTAAGCTCGGCGATGATGCGCTCGGCAAAATATATTCCCCGCGGTTGCAGTCCCATCACCACAGAATTGGAAAAGTCCTGGTGATTCTCAATCAGTTCCTGGCACAACCGGCTGGTCATGATCTCCAGTAAAGGGCTGCTAAGTATTAATCGTTTTTGGGGTATCATGTAAATTCCCTGAATTTTAGCCTAAATTAAGTGCTCAAAGATGAAATCAAAAACTTTTGACAAATGAAATATCTGATTGCCGGGCTGGGAAATATAGGTCCGGAGTACGCATTCACCAGGCATAACGTTGGATTTATGGTGCTGGACAGGCTGGCAGCGCAGCATGATTTTAAATTTTCTTTCGAGAAGCTGGCTTTTGTTGCGGAGTGGAAACACAAAGGCAGGCATATTTATTTTATAAAACCAACTACGTTCATGAATCTAAGTGGCAAGGCAATCCGCTACTATATGGACCAGTACAAAATTCAGGAGGAAAATTTGCTGGTGATACTGGATGAGCTGCAACTTCCGTTTGGAACCTTGCGGATCAAACCAAAAGGAAGTCATGGAGGACACAATGGACTGAAAAATATTGAAGAACTGCTTGCATCGACCAATTATCCACGTTTGCGGTTTGGAATAGGAAATAATTTTCCGCGTGGAAGGCAAGTAGATTATGTTCTAAAACCTTTTTCCAATGAAGAAATGAAAGAACTGCCTATATTTTTGGACAATGCCGGCGATATGGTGCTTTCGTTTTGTACTTTGGGAATACAATCAACAATGAATAATTATAACCAATGATTGTACTATTTAAAGAAAATATAAATATTTCAAGAATTCTATTTATTCTGTAAATTGAGCTTTTATCAAAAGATTAATAAATAAAAATTTATAAATGTGGTATATTGTAATAAAAAAGATGCTCAAAACCAGCATTAGTTCCAAATATAATTTTGTTGCCTGATTTTCAGGATGCTTGTAATATCAAAATTAATGTGGACCTTTGTATCACGGTTCTCCGAAATAAAAATAGAATAAATCAAAGGAAATAATATTAATGTTTTTACCTTTGTAAAAGTTTAAGCAGTTTCGTTAGCCGCTCAGTCACAAGTTAATAAGACGAAAGCAGTTCGAAATGCGAAATGAGTAAAATAAGCAATGTTTGACAGCAAATCTGAAATACAATTTGCTTCGTATATAGGCCAAATGTTTCCGAATTGTTAGTATGGAAATTGGAGTATTATTCAAAACATTGTTACTTTATATAAAAAGAGATTCAGATACGCTTGCATTGATACAGTTTATTCGGTTAGCACACCGGAATCAATTGCAAAAGATATAAAAGATAAGAAAAGGTTAAGGGTTTAGGAATAGTCAGTATAAAGCCGTCTCAGTGAGATGGCTTTATCTTTTTATGGGCTCAGCCCAAATTTCCACGCGACGGTTAGAACGTTTCAATGCTTCCGACTGATTCATGCGGCTAGGCTGCGCAGATCCATATCCCGAACCCGCTATGCGGTCTGCAGTAATTCCTTTTCCCAATAAATAACCTTTCACCGTCTCCACACGCTTGTTCGAAAGTTCAAGGTTTTTAGCAAAATCCCCCGTGTTGTCTGTGTGGCCTTTCAGAATAATTCGCAGGTTTTCTTTCTTCTGAAAATAGGAAACAAGGGAATCAAGCCCCCTCAATGCATCATCTTCCAGCACATCCGTGCTTTGCGTAAAATACAAGGTCGATAACGGCGCGTCATAAGTCGACTCAGAAAGGCTGATCAGCGACTTCACTTCCTCAAAACGGTTTGAAACTTTTACAGACACGCTTTTAGGCTGAAATCCATCCGCTTGCGCCGATATGCGATAAGTTTCATGCGGGCGAAGTTCAAAATTATAAATCCCGTTCACCGTTTTTGTGGACGCCACCAGAGAGTCTGTGCTGGACTTCCGAACGGTCACATCGGCATCATTGACCGGCTTCAAATTTTTGCCGTCATAAACTCGTCCGGTAACGATTGCGAGATTCGTGTTTCTTTTGGCTGTCTCTTTTGGCGCAGGCTTTTCCTCCGATTCCTCTTCTTCCTTCTCGGCAATGGGCGCTTTGGGAGCCCTGCTGATAGTCTGGTAACTTCTTCTGACAAACACAGGCGTCATAACGCGGTCATAAACACGGATCAGCACAATGGAACCGGCACTGGATTCATGATTCGCGATCAGGTCGTCCTGGAAAAAATTTAGCACCTGGTCGGTATCCAGCATTCCCTCCGTTCCGGGATCTTTGAATTCCAGTTTGGACTGACCGTTGATATACATTTTAATAGCCTTGGTTTCAAAATCGCGCGAGTACACATAATGTACATACCGATTTGCGCGCACAGGTGCTTTTTCTCCAATTGCAAAATCGTAGAAATTGAGCTTGCCGTCGTAGATATAACTGCCGTAGTCGCTTTTCCGGTTTTTAAAATCGAGCACTCTTTTCCAGCTGTCGAGCTCATCCATTTTGAAATAAATCTCGACAGTAAAAGATTTGCTCAGGAAACCCTTGGCCTCTGTGTTGTTGAACTGTAAACCGCTGTTTTTTTCAAATTGATAAATCGTCCTGCTCAGATCGTCGGAACCTGGAATTTTTTCCTTAACGTACTTTCCAGGCTGTCCGAGCACTTTTAATGCAGGGCCTCCATTTTCAATTGGGGTAAGGCCATTGTTAAAGTCGTAAGTCCACTGGCTTTGCGAGAAGGAAGGAAAGTAAAGTCCGGTAAGAAGAATGGCCAGAACACACTTTGCATTTATTTTATCAATCATGCCCAAAAATATAAAAAGTGCAGGGGGAACCCGAAATGCATCGCGTATTTTTGGATCATAATTCTGTTTAAGCGTGAAAAACATTGGTATTGGTCTTCTCTTTTCCATTCTGTGGTCGTCTGCATCCGTCGCCACCAAGTTTGGGGTCCGGTCAGCTGCTCCGTTAATACTGGCAAACGTTCGCTTCTTTATCGCTGGTATATTGTTACTGACTTTTTCGTATTTACTCAGCAGGGAAAAGTCTTATCGATTGCCCAACAAAAAAGAGTGGAAGCAGCTTGCGCTCTTTGGTTTTCTTAATACAACGCTTTATCTCGGTCTCTACATGTATGCCATGAAATTTACCGCTGCCGGAATTGGCAGTCTGGCCGTCTCAATCAATCCACTGATCATTGTCCTGCTGTCGTCCTGGTGGCTCAAAAGGCATCCCCGCCCGGAAGAATGGTTAGGGATCATTCTCGGAATGGTGGGTGTAGGCGTTGCAACATATCCGTTACTGGTCGATAGTTTTACCACCGTTGAAGGCATTATATTGTTGCTTATCAGTATGATAGCCGTTTCTGCCGCCAGTGTTTACTATGCAACGGTACAATGGGAGTTGCCGAATTTGCTGATCAATGGCTGGCAGGTTTTCTTAGGCGGCGTTTTCCTGCTTCCTGCAACTTTACTTTTTGCCGATTTTTCAACAACGGTCTGGGACGGTACATTCTGGTATCCGGTGCTCTGGTTAAGTCTGGCCGTATCAATAGTCGGCCTGATATGCTGGTTTTATTTATTAAGAATCGACACGGTCAAAGCCTCCTTATGGCTCTTCCTATGCCCGCTGTTCGGCTTTTTCTTTGCCTGGTGGCTTATGGACGAGCCAGTCACCATGTACACGGTTGTAGGAACGGTTTTGGTAATCGCAGGATTGTATGCAGGGCAGCGCAGGAAATTAGTGAATGACAGAATGAAATAATGAATGAATGACAGGGTTGCAGTGCGATGAATAATAGGCTGGTGGGACTGTATGTGAATGTATTTTTTTCATTTAACATTCAGTCATTCAGTCATTCACTAATTCACTCATTCAAAATCAGTCAATCAAAATCTCCCCCTTCAAATAAAGCCTTGCCTGGCCGCCAATGTGTACGCGGTCGCCGTCTAGTTCGCATTTGAGATATCCGCCCCGTTTTGAAAGTTGTCTGGCAGTTAATGTTGTTTTGTCGAGTTTTTCTGCCCAGTAGGGAATTAATGTTGTATGCGCTGAGCCGGTTACGGGATCTTCATCGATGCCGGATTGCGGCGCGAAAAAGCGTGACACGAAATCAACGTCCTCTCCGGCAGCCGTAACTATGATGCCTCGGGCCGGAATTGTCGATAGCACGATAATGTCAAAATCCAGGTTCTTAACGACATCTTCAGACTCCAAAACCACCATGTAATCCGTTTTTCCTTTATAAACTTCCAGCATTGTTGTGTCCACAAGGCTTTCTACCAAAGCGGGTGGAGGGACAGCGATGTGGAATTGGTCAACTGGAAAATTCAATGTAAGCCAATCTTCTTTACAATCCACACGGAGCTCACCGCTGCGTGAATCAAATCGGATAGACTTGCCTTCGTAATTCTGGATATTGAAAATCACATAGGCGGCTGCCAGTGTAGCGTGCCCGCAGAGGTCAACCTCAACTGATGGCGTAAACCAGCGAATGTGAAAACCGTTTTCAGTTGGAACGTAAAATGCAGTTTCGGCCAGGTTGTTTTCAGCAGCAATGTTGAGCATCGTCTCGTCTGAAAGCCATTCATTCAGAGGAACAATCGCAGCAGGATTTCCACAAAAGAGTGTGTCAGTAAACGCATCGATCTGATATATGGATAGTTTCATGTAATTCTGAAAAATGGGGTTAGCAACACCAAGGTATTAAAAATATTCTCGAATAGAAGAAGTTGCCTCTGGAAATTTTCAATAATATTATTAGAATCGGATAATAATTTCAACGGTGGTTTATACGTAACTAGCTCCTTTTGTTCTTCATCCGGAGATAAACACCATTCGTCCAGCCAAATCCCTCCTGGATCTCGTATTCGCCTCCGCCGGCAATCAGATTCGTGTCCGAGACATTATATTTTTCAAGCATTTTGCCCGAATGTTTAAACTCTTTATCCACCAGCGCTATCCATTCCGCACAAAGTTCATTGGCTGTCCGGTGAAAATTATAGTTGCGCAAGCCTTTGTAGGTGATCCATTGCAGCGGCGCCCAGCCATTCGGCGCGTCCCATTGCTGCCCGGTCTTTATGGTGGTGGTTAGCAAGCCGCCCGAGCGCATAAAATTGAGCCGGATATAAGCCCGCATATAATGGGATTGCGATTTTGTAGCCAGCTTAAAAAACAATGGATAGGTTCCTGCCAGCGTCACCGCTTTTGTAAAGGTTTGCTTTTTAAAATCATAATCCATGAAATAATTCCGCGTTTCGTCCCAAAAATAGGTTTGGATAGCAGCGGCCCTAACCCTGGCTTTCTCTTCAAAATACAAATGCATTTTCGTATTGTCATTCAGCAGATATGCCTCTGCCAGCGCTTTTTCGAGATGATGCATCAGACAGTTCAGGTCTACCGGGACAATGTCGGTGGTGTGAATGCTGGCAAAATCATTCTCATCCGCAAACCATCTGCTGCTGAAATCCCATCCCGACTCTGCCGCAGCCCTTATATGTCGGAAAACCGCTTCCGGCGCCATTTCAAACCGCTCTTTTGCCTCAATGCTCAATTCGACGTCCTCGCGGTAGGATTCCGGGCGCGGACTCGCCTTATCGTCCCAATACCGGTTTAGTAATGCGCCGTCGGGAAGTTTTACGAGTCTCCTGTGCGCTGTGAACGGTTCGTGCGTGGGGCCATCGTCCTGCATCCAGTAATCATATTCTTTTTGCAGCTGGGGCAAATAGCGTTTCAGGATTTTCTTTCCCGCCATATCGCTGTAAAGACGGACCATTAAGGAGAAAAACGGTGGCTGGGATCTGGTTAAATAGTAAGTCCGGTTGGCCGTAGGAATGTATCCGAAGCTATCGATCAGGTAAGCGAAATTGTTGACCATGCTTTCAATAAGATCCGTTCTCCCGGATTCTTTCAGTCCTAACATGGTAAAATAACTGTCCCAATAATATATCTCGCGGAAACGTCCGCCGGGCACAACATAAGGGAACGGAAGGGGAATCAGCGATCCGCCACGCTCCTGGTTTTCGGGCTGCCGCGTGAGCACAGACCATAGTCTTTTTATGTTTTCCGACGTTGACGAGCTCGTATCCGCCTGAAAAGCGGACGCAATGTGCGCAGGCATTCGAAAATACTGGCTTACAAACGCTTGAAGGTCGAAATCCGGTTCGTCTTTCTCATGATGATATCTTTCAATGATCAGGACGGGATCTTCCAGGGGAATTGCATCCGCAAATGTTTTGGAATCCTCAAAAATATGACTGTGCTGGATATCACGAAACAGCGTTCCATACAAGTCCTCAGGAGAAACATGTGATTGACCATACGTGAAAGCGGGAGCAATGAATCCGTACAAGCTTGTGGTGGTTAGAGAACTGGGGTGAATTTGAGTTTGGGCAATTTCATCGCATTTTCTATCAGATGAATCTGAATACCCAAAATGCCTGCTGCGGCTTTATAATCAATTTTTTCAGGATCGTCGGTCGGTTTGTGATAGTCGTCGTGGCCACCTGTGTGAAAGAAAAGGACCGGAATGTTTTTGGCATAAAAAGACCCGTGATCCGATCCGCCGCTTCCTGCTTTATCGGTAAAAAACCGGGTATCGCTTTTAACTTCCTTAAATATTTCAGGCCATTCGCCACTCGTTCCGAAACCGCCGATGCCCACGCCGCGGCTTGCATCATAACGACCGATCATGTCCATATTGGACATGAAATTGATTTTATCCAATGATAATGTAGGATTGTTAACAAAATGACGCGATCCCAGCAGCCCCAGTTCCTCTGCTCCGAAAGCGATAAACAGGAAGTTATAAGGCTCGTTTACATTGTTCCGGGCAAAATATCTTGCAAGTTCCAGCAATCCGGCAACGCCCGATGCATTATCATCAGCTCCGTTATGAATTTGCCCTTCTGGTTTTTCGGCTTTCGAACTTCCCTGTCGGCCGAGGCCAAGGTGGTCAAAGTGAGCGCCAATAACGATGGTATGCTCCGCCCCGTTATCCAGAAAACCGATTACATTATTGGTTTTGCGTAAACTGTCGGGAACAACGACCCGCCGGATTTTGGCAGTAAATGGCTGATAAAACCCGTCTGTTCCTTTGGGTTGAAGTCCGTATTTCTTAAACTGTTTTTTTACATATTTTGCAGCTTTTTGATTTTCCTTGCTGCCAGTTCCGCGGCCCTGCATTTTGTCGGACGCGAGCTGGTATACATGCCTGGAAATATTTTCGGGGGAGGGTAGTTGGGCAAAGGTACTTTGGCAAAGAAAACAAAGGAGGAACAAATAATTTTTCATCGAACGCAGTAACATTAAAGGGCAAAGATAAACTGCCCTGCATCCCCTGCAAAATAGAATTTGCGCTTTTATTTGCATTTTCAGGCATCCGCGCTTAATATTGCAACATCAAGTCAATTGCTTCACCTTGTGTGCGGTTGATTTATAAAGAAGAGGCGAGAGAATGGGCTCAATGAACCTCTGGCAACCTGCTACCACAATGGAGAAAGGTGCTAATTCCCACCTAAGTTATTAGGAGATATAAACTCAATTCGCGTGAACTTACAGTTAGAAATTTCCGTAAGCCGGATGGCTTTATTCTCGCATCTGCTCTGTGGATTCCATGGAACAGTCTGTTAAATTTTTGAATTAAATCCTGTGCTCAGGCACTTATGCAAGCGGAACAGAGAACATTTAAATATCCTTACGCCTACGCGTTGGAAATGGGCGGTGAATTACCGGGCTTTGAACTGTCCTATACCACTTATGGAACGCGAAATGCCGACAATAGTAACATTGTATGGATCTGTCACGCATTAACAGGCAGTTCCAACGCCGCAGAATGGTGGGATGGCCTGGTAGGTGACGATAAGTTTTTTGATCCTGCCAGATATTTCATCGTTTGTGTGAATGTGCTGGGATCGGCGTATGGCTCGACAGGCCCGTTGAGCATTAATCCACGGACGCATAAACCTTTTTACAGAACATTTCCGACTATTACCGTTCGCGACGTCGTCGGTGCGATGGATTTGCTGAGACAGGAAATGGAGATCAGGAAAATCAAGCTTTGTATCGGCGGCTCGCTGGGTGGCCAACAGGCGCTGGAATGGTCGGTGGAGGTGCCGGATCTTTTTGAAGAACTCATCATAATCGCTTCCAACGCATTGCATTCTCCCTGGGGCATTGCTTTTAACGAATCACAGCGGATGGCAATCGAGGCAGACCCGACATTTAATGACGGCACGGATGAAGCGGGAAGCATGGGCATGCGCGCTGCGAGGTCTATCGCATTGCTTTCGTACAGAAATTACGATACTTATAATTTTACGCAGGCGCGCGATAATCCCGATCAGATCGATGATTTTCGGGCTTCTTCTTACCAGCAATATCAGGGCGATAAGTTCGTGAAGCGGTTCAATGCATATTCGTATTGGACGCTTTCCAAGATAATGGACTCACACAACGTGGGTCGTAACCGTGGCGGGATCGTGCATGCATTGGGTTTGGTGAAGGCCAAAACCTTGGTGCTAGGCATCAAATCCGATTTACTGTTCCCTTTATCCGAACAACAATTCCTGGCCCGGCACATTCCGGACGCTGTTTTTCAGGAAATTGACTCATTATATGGACATGATGGCTTTTTGATCGAGTATAAACAGCTTACACAAGTGATCAGGGCCTGGCAAGAAACGAATGGCAAATTGCAAACTGCCAGGATTTGAAAATTTAAACAGAAAAAAAGCATTAGGACATAAAAAAACGCCGCTTGGAGATTTCTCTAAGCGGCGCTTTTTATTTCCTTGCAATGTTATTTTGTAATTTTTAAAAGCAGTTCCGGCTCGTTAGTTGTAATGTAATCGACGCCTTTTTCCAGGAACCATTTCATTGATTCTTCATCATTTACCGTCCAGACATTGGTTGTGAGTTTTTTGTCGCGGATAGCAGCAATGTATTCGGGCTTTTTCTTCAATACGCCCTGGTTATAGTCAATGCCGTCGAGGCCGGCAGCCTGAATTTCGTCCGGCGTTTTGTCTCCGTTCAGATACTCAACGTGTGCTTTTGGCGCCAGTTCTTTCACTTTTTTACAAACATCAAAATCAAATGCAATGTAGTCTGTAATGTGTTCCACCTTTAATTTTTTGACCATTTCGACACATTTCGTGGCTAATGCCAGCGAACGCTCCTTACCCATCGAAGAGGTTTTTATTTCAAGGATCAAACGCGTTTTCTTTTGTTTTGCACCCGCTTTCAAGTAAGCTTCCAGTGTCGGCAATGCAGTTCCGTCTTCCAGCTTGATCTGCGAAAGCTCCTGAGAACTGGTCTTTTCAATGTGTGTTCCTTTGATTGCGTGGTCATGAAGTACATAAATCACCGAATCCGCCGACATATGCACGTCAAATTCGCTTCCATAGCAGCCCAGCTTGATCGCATGCTCCAATGCGCCGATGGAATTTTCTGTTACGCCAGTATTTTTCCACGCACCGCGGTGCGCAATGACTTTGTTCTTGTTTTGAGACATGCTTTCAAAAGCGGTCAGACTAAGCAAACCGACTGCAATAATGGATAAGAATTTTTTCATTTTTTTGAATTTGGACTAATATAAAAAGAACATGCTAACCTGGATTTACCCTGAACCGTTTTCCAAAGCAGACTCGAAAATTAAAGCTTGTTTTGGTCAGCGGCGTTAGCTTAATGTTAAGTTTCAGGACTGATTACCTTTCGAAATACATCCAGTCTATGTAAAAAAGCAGTTTTTTGCTCTTGTCGGGGTTTTTAAAAACCAGGAAAATATCAGTCTGTTTGTTAGTCGGTTTAATGTCGGTCCCAAGCTCATTCCATTCCGCTTTAACGTCTTTTGATTTTCCGCCATCGATCACTAATGATGCCAGCAACGGCCCTTCAACACTTCCCTGCCGGATTTCCAATGTTCCCCCCTCGCCATCTTCCTGTACCCTGAATTTTATTTTTTTAATGTGGTTCAGATCAATGTTGGTGAAACTTACAAACTTGCCATTTCCAGCTGGGACGGAGGTTACAAATCCATTGTTTTTTGTGCCGATTGATACACTGACATTGCCTTTGTCAAAATCTTCAAGCTGAACCAGCGGATTTTTCAAAACCACAAAAGCGCTTCCTTTCAATGGTTCAATTCCGTTGGCACCCTTATCAGTATAATTCGCAGCAAGCACATATGCACCTTCGTTTCCTAGTCCCAGGTGTTCAACGAGTTGAATGTTGCCCTGCGTTGCCAATGAGGGCTTTTCACCTGTTAATGATAAAATGTAGCCGGCCAGTTCACGGGATTGCGATGTTGTCAGATCCGGATGCGGAGGCATAGGGTAGGTTCCCCAGTTGCCGCTGCCGCCTTTGATGATTTTGTCAGCAAGCAATTCTGCCGCGCCATTTTTTATCGCATAACGTTTTGAAATCTCCTTCAATGCAGGCCCTATGGACTTGGAATCCATGGTATGGCATGATTTGCAATCCAAAGAGGCGTAAAATGTTTCGGCGGCCGCATAACGCAGGTTCCCATGGCTTGCACCCGAAAGCGCAGCCGCGTAATCTTTTCCAATAGGCAGATAGTCAAATACAAGCTTAATATTTTTGGACTCGGGCGCTTTGTCCTCAGCATCTTTTATAACCACTTTATAATCAAACGGGACATTATCCCAGTAAAAAGTGCGGTTTGCAGCCGTATTGATGGTCACATCCGGCGGCGAGTTGCCCACTTTAATTTGCGCCGTTGCAATACCCGCACCACCCGCCTGGTCCGACACTGTAAGTGCAACATTGTAAATGCCCGGTTTACTAAATGTGTGCTTGATCTCCGCTCCTTTCAATGTTTTGTCCGCAACTTTCCAGTTGAATGTTAACTTATCATCTTTGTCATAATCCTTTGATTGCGAAGCGGATAATGTTACTGTAAGCGGTGCCGCGCCAATGGTCTTATCAGCTTGAATGTTGGCGATCGGGTTGCGGTTTCCTTCCGAATATTCCACGCGGATAAGTCCCGCATCGGTGTTTTTTGCAAACCAATTTGTGCCATACGCGAGCATATAAATGGCCCCATCGTGTGCAATTTGCATATCCATAGGCGCGATAACCTTTAAATGTGGCAAAAATGGCTCCATACTCACGTAATTTCCATCTTTATCCAATGTCACAGCCATTATCCATTTCCTGATCCATTCATAAATGAACAACTTTCCGTTGTAATAATCAGGCAGCTTATATTTGGCATTTGGGTAAAGATCGCTGTAATAAACCGGCCCGGCCATGGCACTAGCAGCGCCTTTGCCTACCATTGGCCATCGTTTCGATTCGCCCTTTCCATACCAGATCATGGCGGGCTGAGCGGGCGGAAGTTCTTTAATTCCGGTATTATTCGGTGAATTGTTGACCGGGCGCGCAGGGTCTTGTTTCGGGCCTTCTTTTTTTGTTTCAAAATCATATTTTGGAAAAGCCTCATTAGCGCCTAAGAAATAAGGATAACCAAAAAAGCCGGGTTTTCTGGCCTGATTGATCTCATCATAACTTAAAAATCCTTCTTCCGCAGGCACGTTCGTATCGGGCCCTACATCACCCCAGTAAACAAATTTGGTCTTCGGGTCGACAGAAACGCGGAACGGATTACGGCAGCCCATCACGTATATTTCAGGGTGGCCCAGAGAGCCGTCTTTTGGGAAAAGATTACCGTCCGGAATCGCGTAAGTGCCGTCAGAAAGAGGTTTAATCCTCAGAATCTTGCCCCTGTAATCTTTACTATTGGCTGTTGTTCCCTGATCATCCGACAGTTGCCGGCCTGGTCGTTCATCAGTTGGGTTATGCCCTTCAATATCTTCTGCATTGGTGTTATCGCCCGTTGAAAGATATAACAGGCCGTCGGAAAAGGTCAGGTAACCTGCTGAATGACAGCAATAAGTGCGTTGGGTCGGCACTTCCAGCAGCACTTTTTTAGAATTGAGGTCTAATTTCTGATCAATGAAATCATAACGGCTGAGCTGACTTACATTCCGGTCACCGGCCAGTCCATAATAGAGATATATCCAATGGTTTTTCTCAAACTCAGGATCCGCAGCAACGCCTAGTAAACCGTCTTCAATACCACTGTAAACATTGATATGCGCAATGGTTTTGATCTGTTTTTCTTTGGCGTCGTAAAATTTCACATCTCCTTTCCTTTCCACAATAATGACGTCCAGATCAGGCAAAATGGCCATTTGCATAGGCTCGTCCAGGCCTTGCGCAAGCATCATATGGGTGAAGCGCGTGCTGTCAGGCACGTCCGCAATGCTCGGTTTTGCAGGTGGTTTGGGGAGAAATGCAGACAGGATAACGCATGCAATTGCAGCCGAAATAATCAGAAAGGTGGTTTTCAAAGAGTTACTATTTTCAGGAGTTCAGGAATAAACCGCAATTTAATGACTCAGCACATTCAAATGTTTACGAATGGTCAAAATAACCATTTTGGAAGTGGGTGTGTTGCTTTTGTCGGCTACGCTGTTGATCGGCACGAGAACGTTCGTCTCCGGGAAATAAGTTGCAGTACAACCTTCGGGAATGGGGTAGGGAACAACTACAAATTTGTACGCAACCCGTTCAATTCCATCGTAATGATTGTAGAGATCCACGATATCGCCGCTTTTCAGCTTCCGTTTTGCGATGTCGTTTTCATGCATCAAAATAACACGCCGCTCGTTGTGAATGCCCCGGTAACGATCATTCAAGCCATAAATAGTCGTGTTGAACTGGTCGTGGCTCCGGATCGTCATCATCATCAGTTCATCTTCTTTCAGCCCAGGATCGTGGAGAACACCGATATTGAAATGTGCTTTTTGAGATAATGTGTCAAAATATCCGTCCCGGTTGCAATTGGGCAGATAGAAACCGCCGGGCATCCGGACACGCTCATTGTAGTTTTCGAAACCTGGAATCGTCCGTTCAATGTCTGCGCGGATGATGTCATAATCTTCGGCATAAATGTCCCAGTTAATCTGACTTTTTCGTCCCAAAACGGCCTTAGCAAGTCTGCAAACGATCACCGGCTCACTTAGTAATTGATCCGAAACAGGAGGCAAAACACCTTTTGAAAGCTGCACCACGCCCATTGAATTTTCGCAGGAGATAAACCTGTTTTCGTCCTTATGCATGTCCATATCGCTCCTCCCGAGGCAAGGAAGGATCAATGCCTGCTCACCCGTTACCAGATGGCTCCGGTTCAGCTTTGTGGAAACGTGCACAGTCAGGCGGCATTTACTGAGCGCCTCAGCCGTGAACCTTGTGTCCGGTGTTGCACTCAAAAAGTTGCCACCCATTGCGAAAAATACCTTTGCAGAGCCTTGATGCATGGCTTTAATGGACTCTACAACATCATAACCGTGTTTTTTTGGTGTAGTAAAATGAAAATTGCGCTCAATAGCATGAAGAAATTTTTCAGAAGGCCTTTCGAAGATCCCCATTGTCCTGTCGCCCTGCACATTGCTGTGGCCGCGGACAGGGCAAGTTCCTGCGCCAGGCTTACCAATGCTGCCTTTCAGCAAAAGCAGGTTTACAATTTCCTTAATAGTGTCCACTGCATTTTTGTGCTGGGTAAGGCCCATAGCCCAGCAGGCAATGATCTTGCTTTTCCCTGCCAGAACACGCGCAACCTGCTGAATCTGGGCAAATGAAATCCCGCTCAGCCGCGCCAGCTCTTCCGCATTCTGTTCTTTCAAATGAGCAATAAAATCCGTGTACCCTTCGGTGTTATTGGCAATGAAATTCCGGTCGAACACCATTCCCGGGTTGCTTTCTTCCTCTTTTAGTAGCAAAATTTCAATGGCTTTCAACAACGCCAGGTCCCCGTTGATTTTCACTTGCAGGAAAATGTCGGTCAATGCCGCATTGTTACCCAGAATTCCCTGCACGGTCTGCGGGTTATTGAAACCCATCAAACCCGTTTCAGGTAGGGGATTAATTGAAATAATCGTCGCACCGTTCGCTTTTGCTTTTTGCAATGCAGTGAGCATCCGCGGATGATTGGTCCCCGGATTTTGGCCCAGGATCATAATGACCTCAGCTTCATAAAAATCATCCAGCTTCACCGAGCCTTTGCCAATGCCCAGCGATTCTCCCAATGCAACGCCACTGCTTTCATGGCACATATTACTGCAATCGGGCAGATTATTGGTGCCGAATTCACGAACAAAAAGCTGATACAGGAACGCTGCTTCATTGCTTGTGCGGCCGGAAGTATAAAAAATGGCCTCATCGGGCGATGCTAAGCGGTTGAGTTCTAAGGCTATTTTTTCAAAGGCCGCTTTCCAGGAAATAGGCTGATAAAACTTTCCACCTGCTGGTAAAAACATGGGTGCCGCAATCCGTCCTTTTCCCCCAATCTCAAAATCTGAAAGTTTACCCAGCTCTTCTACAGCGTTTTGCGCAAAAAACGTGGCATCCAGCTTTTTCAATGTCGCTTCTTCCGCAACCGCCCGCGCACCATTCTCACAATATTCGGCAATGCCCGAACGCTCATCGTCCGGATCGGGCCAGGCGCAGCTAGGACAGTCGAAACCGCCCTTTTTGTTCAGGTTGAAAAGGGCCTTCATTCCTCGTTGCACACCTGCCTCGCCAACGACTTTCTGAAAACTCGAAACAACCGCAGGAATCCCCGCGGCCACTTTTTTGATCTCCGTTTTGCGAAGCCCGGTCAGCTTTTCGGGATTTTCGGCGCCCGGAATTGTACTCTGGTCATTGGGCATGATTAGCAGGTTTTTGCGGGGTTTTCATAATTATCCGACTGGTCCTCAGTAACATTGTCCAGGCATTTGAAATCTTTTTCAATTAACAGTTTCAAACTTTCGTTATTGCCAAAGGACATTTCTCCATCATAGCCGACAACATTATTATCCGCCCAGCCAGTGGTTAAATGTTCGGGAATCCGGAGCAAAATTTTACCATTGAGATATTCTGCGGAAAGCTCCGAAACATCATTGGATTTTTTTACAGCATAAATAAAACTGGCATCACCAAAAGACGTCACTTCTTCCAAATAACCTTCGAAAGTCAACTTTTCAATGTCGGTCCGGCTTAATCTGAAACGCACAGAATTGCGTTGAATGCGTATTTTCATAATGCTGAAATCCGTTCGAAGCCGGAGTAAATATTGAATTTATCATTTTTCAAAAAACCGATGAGCGTAATGTTACTCTCTTCGGCCAACTTCGCTGCCAAACTGGACGGCGCGCCAATCGCCACAACGATCTTTATCCCCGCCATTCCGGCTTTTTGAATGAGTTCAAAACTCGCTCTTCCGCTTAAAAGCAGGATTCGATCAGCAAGAGGGAGCAGGTCATTCAACAATGCATGGCCAATCAGCTTGTCCAAGGCATTATGCCTGCCCACATCTTCCCGGAGTTTAATATAATTTCCATTCAAGTCAAAAAGCGCGGAAGCGTGAAGGCCACCGGTGCTTTCAAAAATCCTTTGTTGCGCATGGAGCCTGTTCTTCAATGCAAAGATCACCTGTTTGCTCGCAAGCAACACATTATCCTGATCTTGATAAACCGAAACTGTTTTGATCGCATCAATGCTTGCTTTTCCGCAAACACCGCAGCTGGACGTTGTGTAGAAATTTCGTTCCAGCGAATTGATCTCCGGCGCGAAATCATCAGCGAGATTCACAATGACTTTGTTGTCGTCAAAAACATCACTTTTAACCGCACTAACCTGACTTTTTTCGGTAATAATGCCTTCTGTGAACAGAAAGCCAACCGCCAGCTCATCGTCATTGCCGGGAGTCCGCATTGTCACGGAAATGCTTTTTTTTATTCTTTTTCCCGATTCAGTAAATCCGAGCTGAATTTCCAGCGGCTCTTCCACCGCCAGATCGTCTTCCGCATCCCGACATTCCCCTGTGGTGACTATTTTTATTCGCTGCTGCCTTATCGCACTGATTTCCATTTGCTTATTTATCATCGTGAACATTAAGTAACGCCTGAACCTTTTCACAAATCTCGGGCGTATCCACACTGAGCATTATATTTTCGGACTCAGGAATGTATTTCTCAGCATTAATTTCTCTTAGAAAATGCTGCAAACTATATCGTCCGCTTTCAAACCGTTCAAAGAGCAGGGGCGCTGCCTCCCTGGCATACCAAGCCAGTAATGGCTCGTACGTTCCCTCCACATTGTAAAATGCAGCGGCAACCGGTACTTTTTGAATGGATGAAAGAAAACCACGAAAAACTTCGGTGGTTATAAAGGGATAGTCGCAGCCAGCTATCAGAAAATCGGCATTTGGGTAGATTTCAAAAGCAGAGAGCAGCGCAGCCATAGGCCCAATATCCTGGTATGCAGGCAAATCCGTTATAATTTTATGATTTTCGAAATTTGCGGATTGTGAGCTGTTGCAAGATAAAAATACATCTTCGCAAAGTGGCGACAATACATTCAGGACACGGTCAGCTTGCGGAATTCCGAAATATTGCAGCTGGCTTTTATCAGAGCCCATTCGCGAACTTTTGCCACCACACACCGCCAAACCATATAATGCCATAACCTTTCACAATAATGTCACCTCTAATTTAATCAATTGTCTTGTAAACGAGGAATTTTGTTAAATTTGAAATTAACCCATAAAAAATATTGCAAAACCGATTATTTCTAAACTTAACCAATCATTACTATGTGTCAAAACCATGGAGTTGCCTACATCAAGCCGGGCGAGGTTGAAATTCAGGAGATTGAGTATCCCAAACTGGCTTTGGGGGACAGGAAATGCGAACACGGTGTTATTTTGAAGATTGTGTCAACCAACATTTGCGGCAGTGACCAGCACATGGTCCGCGGGCGTACAACGGCACCAGCCGGATTGGTTCTGGGCCATGAAATCACCGGGATTGTGATTGAAGCGGGTAGGGATGTGGAGTATATTAAAGTGGGTGACCTGGTTTCCGTTCCTTTTAACATTGCCTGCGGGAGATGCCGCAATTGCAAAGTCGGACAAACGGGAATTTGCTTAAATGTGAACCCCGCACGACCTGGGGCTGCATATGGATATGTGGATATGGGTGGTTGGGTAGGCGGTCAGGCAGAATATGTAATGGTGCCTTATGCCGATTTTAACCTGCTGAAATTTCCCGATAAAGATCAGGGAATGGCTTATATTAAAGATCTAACGTTGCTTTCGGATATTTTTCCAACCGGTTTTCACGGGGCGGTAATGGCCGGTGTCGGACCAGGCTCCATCGTTTACGTTGCCGGGGCCGGACCTGTGGGCCTGGCTTGCGCAGCTTCCTGCCATTTGCTGGGTGCTGCCGTCGTAATCGTAGGTGATATGATCCAGGAAAGGCTGGATCAGGCCAAAAGCTTTGGCTGTGAAGTAATTGATCTCACCAAAGACACACCATTGGAACAGGCGATTGCAGCTATTATAGGCGTTCCGGAAGTGGATTGCTTTGTTGACTGTGTGGGTTTTGAAGCGCGTGGGCATGGCTCTAACGCCGGAACTGAAATGCCGGCAACTGTTTTAAATACGGCAATGGCCGTTACACGCGCGGGCGGCGCTATTGGAATTCCGGGTTTATATGTAACAGGCGATCCGGGTGCGAAAGATAAGGCTGCCCAGGAAGGCAGTTTGAGCATTCGTATCGGACTGGGTTGGGCCAAATCCCACTCTTTCTATACGGGGCAATGTCCGGTTATGAAATATCATCGCTCGCTGATGAATGCGATCTTATATGACAAGATCAAAATTGCAAAAGCGGTGAATGTGGAGGTGATTACTTTGCAGGATGCGCCGAGAGGTTACAGGGATTTTGACAAAGGCGCGGCTAAGAAGTTTGTCATTGATCCGCATAATATGATCATGAATTAAGAGGTTTTTCATCATAGGAAAAGGAGAAGCGTGGTTTTGCGCTTCTCCTTTTTTTTCATGAATAAATGTTAACTTCCTGTATGGAACAAGGTGATGTCAAGATTTTAAAGAAGAAACCAATTTATCCCGTTAGCGCTGAGCTGCGGAAATATTTGCGTTTTTACCAGCGTGATGCCAAATTGCCTGTGGGCTATCACGATCTGCTTAATTTTTACGAGTCGTTTCCTGTGATGGATAAAAATGGGCGGGATACACTTTGGGAAAGTCCGCTTTATCCGCCTCACGAAATAGACCGGCTGCATAGCGGCCTGAAAAAGGCTTATGCGATGCTAAAAGCCTCGGGTAATCTCCGCATTGTCGAACACAAATACATTGACCGCATTGATTACTGCAAATTTGGAAACTCTAATCCGTTCAGGATCAAGATTGTAAACCGGCTCAACGACATTTACGACTATTTTTATGTCAAAAGAGCCGACGCGTCCAGAATTTACGGACTGGAACTGGAAGAGATTTTTTCTCCGAACCAGGTCAATTATCTGGTCGATGGTGACAGCCTGATCGAAGAGCACATTGCGGGAATCCCTGGCGACGAGTTTGCAAAAACGCGCCTGCGCGAACCCGATTACAACCCCATCCGCATTGCAAAAGAATTCGTAAAATTCAACGAACGCTGCATGATTACGCTGCTGGGCGACATGCGCTCCTACAATTTCGTGATGCAGATAACCCCGGATTTTGACGATTTCCAGTTTCGCCTGCGCGCCATTGATTTCGATCAGCAGTTTTATGAAGGCAATATTAAAGTGTATATGCCTCAATTTTTTAAAGAAAACCGTCCTTATGTTGAGCTGGCAATGGAATATTTGACAGATAAAACGGTCCTGCAATATCAGCAGGAAGAACAATCCTCTATCATGTATCAGGCACGAAGTGAGCGATACCGCCTCAAAGAACTCCGCGACGTGTCGATTAAGGACAACATTTCGACCATTGATAACATTCACCAGCTTCGGGAAGGGCTTTTTAGGCATTATTCAGACAATCAATATCATCGGTGTGAGAGTATGACGGACATTATTGAATTGAATATCAAGAATGTGATCAGGCAGGTGAATGCTTAGGGATTTTTGTCAAATTGGCGCTGCGAGTTATTAATGTTACCTTTGCGGAACCTGACGGCTGAAAAATGCTGTTACCAATTTTCAACTTAAACAAAATCGGAAGGCATTCAACCTTTGCAGATTACCGGAATGAGCAAACACGGACGTATTTTGGTCGCCATGAGTGGCGGCATCGACAGCTCGCTTGCAGCTGTTATGTTACATGAACAAGGTTATGAGGTCATCGGCATGACCATGAAAACCTGGGATTACGCGAGCAGCGGTGGAACCAAAAAGGAAACCGGATGCTGTTCTCTCGACTCCATCAACGACGCCCGAAATATCGCGGTTGAATTAGGCTTTCCTCATTATATTCTCGACATACGCGCCGAATTCGGCGATTACGTAATTGATCATTTTACCGGAGAATACCTGGAAGGGCGCACGCCTAATCCATGCGTTTTGTGCAATACGCACATTAAATGGGATGCTCTATTGAAACGAGCAGATCGCCTGGATTGTGAATTTATCGCGACCGGGCATTATGCCAATATGCAATTCCACGACGGCCGTCATTATGTTTCAAAAGGCATTGACAGCTGGAAAGATCAGAGTTATGTTTTGTGGGGCGTTTCGCAGGAAAGTCTTGCTCGAACCAAACTGCCATTAGGTTATCTGCATAAATCAGAAATCCGTGAAATGGCGCGGGAAAGAGGTTTTATTGATTTGGTCAACAAATCAGAAAGCTATGAAATCTGCTTCGTGCCGGATAATGATTACCGTGGATTTTTGAAAAGAAGAATTCCAGGGCTTGAAGCCGAAGTTGCTGGTGGAAATTTCGTTTTTGAAGACGGCACGATCGTTGGAAAACATGAAGGTTATCCGTTTTATACAGTCGGTCAGCGCAAAGGATTAGGCATTGCCTTGGGTAAGCCTGCTTTTGTTACCGAGATTCGGAAAGAAACAAATGAAGTTGTTTTAGGCGATTTACCAGATCTTTTCAGGGACGGAATGTATGTCAGCAAATTAAACCTGCAAAAATACGCTTCACTTGAAAAACCTTTGGAAACCGTTACCAAAGTACGCTACAAACACGACGGAACGCCAGCTATCATCGAGCAAATCGAACCTGATAAAATCGTGGCGAGGTTCCATGATGGTGTCAACGGCATTGCGCCAGGGCAAGCTGCTGTTTTTTATGAAGGCGATGATGTTGTAGGCGGCGGCTGGATAATGAAGAGTTTCCGGCAGTAAATACTAATTCTTGTCAGCCTGAGCGGAGTCGAAGGCGCGTTACCAAGGAGTAGCGCGCCTTCGACTCCGCTCAGGCTGATAAGCATAGAATTCAATGTTACTTTATCCGCTGCCTTACAGCTTCGTATAACACAATCGAACTCGCAACAGAAACATTCAGCGACTCTACTTGTCCGTTCAGCGGGATCCTTGCTCCGGAATCTGCTAGTTGAATAAATTCTTTTGAAATACCGTCTTCCTCGGAACCCATAATGATTACCGTTGGGATAGAAAAGTCAATTTCGTAGAGTGATTTTTCTGTTTTTTCTGTGCAGGCAATGATCTGTAAGCCACTGTTACGGAGATATTGTAATGTTTCATACAAGTTTGGTTCGCGGCAAACGGGTAGGAAGTTCAGTGCGCCGGATGATGTTTTCATTGCATCTGCATTGATCTGCGCTCCGCCTTTTGTCGGCACTATAAGCGCCTGTACACCAGCACATTCTGCCGTTCGGGCTATGGCTCCGAAGTTTCGTACGTCGGTGATTCTGTCTAATAGAAGCAATAATGGCGTTTTGCCCTCTTCATAAACCTGCGTAAGCACATTATGGAGCGGCATATACTGGATCGGAGATACGAAAGCAATAACGCCCTGATGATTTTTCCGTGTTACACGGTTGAGCTTTTCAACCGGGACGCGCTGAAAAGGAACGCCAAGTTCTTTGGCAAGTTTCTCAATCTCAGCTAATCCAAATTCTCTCTGAATGAATAATCGTTCTATTTCTTTGCCCGAACGAAGGGTTTCCAGTACAGACTGTGTACCAAAAACCATGTCGGCCTGGGACTGTCTTGGGGCGGGTTTTCTTACCGTATACTTCCGTTTCTCCATGCTTCTACTACTGGATACCAAATAGGCTGGTATTCGGCATAGCGAACCAGTTCATAATGATCATCCACAAATTGATTGTTTTTTCTATTGAATGTAAAATTGACGTTCTGCGCATTGCCGCGTTGATCGTAAGTCCAAACTTCCCGGTCCTTGCTGCGCTGAACTTTGTCTGGTGGGCCCAACACAATGTAAATCATGCCTTTGTCGGTTTTCCACCCTTCTTTATATGTAGTAAAAAGCTGGTTTGCTTCCTCAACCCGACCGTAAAATGAACGAATGGACTGCTGCGCCAAAGGAGCATTTCCGTTCATTAATTGGAGCCAGTATTTATCCAAAGCTTTTTTGTAATCCTCTGCTTTTTTGATCTCGTTAATTTCGTTGTTTGTGCTCATGTAAAGCAATGGTCCGAGCAGATTTTGCGGACGGGTCATCTTTGGAAAGCGCTCATTTACAACGAGTACACCTAATCCTTCCGACTGTGTAGTGTCTGCAAAAATGTTATACAGGCCCTCCTTCGTGAATGTCAGCTGCTGGCCGGAACTGATCGTGAAAGAGCTGTCAACTTCAAGTGATTTGCTTACATTTTTCGGGGCAATGTTCATGGGAGAACCCGCTGCTTCGAAATCGTGATTGTAGTAATATACGTGCAGTTGCTCACTTCCGCCGGTTGCTTTTTTCAATGTAAATGGCTCATTGGAATTGATATAATGCCGTTGCAAAGGCTGGCTGCTATTGGCAGTGTAAACGCCGTATGTTTCATTCACGCCCTGTTTTTTAAACCTGATTGTCAGATCGTTAAGGACCTTTTTTAATGTTCCGGTCTGACTAATTTCACTAAGCAAAACGCCATACTCCTTATCGGGGCTCTTAATGTCATAAGAAACAACAATTTTCTGGCCAACCTGAGAAACATTCGATGAATCCAGCTTTACATTGCCATAACCAAGGCGGTCACGCGTTCCATAATCGGAATAAATGACATAATTAAGGTTGTAAAGCTTGATAAAATCAGCGGGGGAAATTGGGTTTTTACCTTTGAAAGCGTCCACGTACAAATAAACTTTTGTCTGCGTGGTGTCTTTTAACAAATATTTACTTTGGATGGCAATCAGGGAAAGTTCTTCGTTAATCGGCGCAGATTGCTGTGTTGGGCGAACCTGGGCTTCCGGCAATTGCTTCATGGGCTTGTTGGATGACGCACATCCAGCCAGCACCGAGGCAGTTAAAACACAGATATAAAAGCTTAAAGTAGTTCTCATGTACATGTTTTCATCATTTGTCAAATAACGAACGAACAGGTAAAATTACCCAATAAAACGGTAAGAAAATTTTTATTCTGGTTTCTTACTCGCACGATTGGCATTTTTGATCTGATCTTCAATCGCATCCCATTGATCGTCAGTAACTTCTTTCAGGAAATTGAACTGTCCGGCCGCTAACACTTCGCCACCATCCAGGGTAATCACCTCTCCCGTCATATAAGCCGAAAAATCGGACATTAAGTAGGCTGCAAGATTAGCCAGCTCCTGATGATCGCCTACACGTTCCAGTGGAATGCGGCTTTCGAAGGAGAATTTTTTAGCGAGCTCTTCCGGAAAAAGCCGCTCCCAGGCTCCTTTGGTGGGGAACGGGCCTGGCGCGATTGCATTCAATCTTATGCCGTGATCTGCCCATTCAAAAGCGAGCGATTTTGTCATGGCCAGTACGCCCGCTTTTGCCATCGCAGAAGGAACCACCCAGCCCGAACCTGTCCATGCATACGTTGTTGAAATGTTCAGGACCGTTCCCTTAATGTTGTTTTCGATCCAGTATTTGCCCAATGCGAGCGTGAAATAGTATGTTCCGCGCAAGACGATATCGACAACCACATCGACCGCTTTGTAAGATAGTCTTTCAGTTGGGCTGATGAAATTTCCTGCGGAATTATTAACCAAACCGTTCACGCTTCCGAATTTCTCGATCGCTTTTGCAATCACATTTTCAATCTGATCTGTTTTGCGGACGTCGCATTCGACGGCCAGAATGTTGCCTCCGATGGTTTCTTCCAATTCCTTCGCAGTCTTTTCGAGCACTTCGAGCCGTCTGCTGCAAATGACAATGTTGGCGCCTAATTTTAGAAAATAGCTGGCCATTGATTTTCCCAATCCCGTGCCGCCACCCGTAAAAATAATCGTCTTGTTTTTCAGCGCATCGTCGCGAAGCATTCCTTCTGTATGGATCATCAGAAATCGATTTTATGGATGCGGGTAAAGGTAAAGTTTTATCTAAAATTGTTATATTTTGTACTAAAAATAATAAGCGTATGATGAACCAGGTCAAGGAAGTTATGAACCAGCTGGCGGCGCTGGGCAGCGAACAAACTCTGAAAACATTCCGGAATCATGGAGGCGTTGAGCCTATGTACGGTGTGAAGATCGGTGATATGAAGCCGATTTTGAAAAAACATAAAAACAACCACCAGCTCGCACTTGAACTTTATAATACGGGCAATTCGGATGCCATGTATCTGGCCGGATTAATGTCAAACCCGTCCTTGCTAACGCCCGAGGTGCTGGATGAATGGATTGAACGCGCGCCCTGGCACATGATCAGTGAATACACTGTTGCCTGGAATGCTGCCGAGAGTCCATATGGGTTCGAAATGGCCCGGAAATGGATTGAATCAGATAAGGAATTGACGGCTGATGCGGGTTGGTCTACATTCAGTTGCCTGATGGCCCTTACGCCTGATGAAAATATTGATAAAGAGGAAATTGACGGGCTGCTAGACCGTGTAGAAAAGGAAATTCATGACGCGCCCAACCAGGTCCGCTATGTAATGAATGGCTTTTTGATTGCAGTTGGATCTTATTATAAACCGTCGGCAGAGAAGGCGATGGCCATCGGGGGCAGGATTGGGAAAGTGAAGGTCAATATGGGTAATACGGCTTGCAAAGTGCCTTATGCGCCTGATTATATTCAAAAAGTTTGGGACGCAGGCCGGTTAGGAGCAAAAAGAAAAGAGGTAAGATGCTGAATTACTGCTGTGCAAGCAGATAAAGCACCGCCATCCGCACGGCAACCCCATTTTCAACCTGATTTAGTATAATAGAATGGCTTGAATCGGCTGCGTCTGATGAAAGTTCAACTCCACGGTTGATCGGGCCAGGGTGCATAAGGACGATTTCTTTGTTCAGATCATCCAGCATTGCCTTGTTAATGCCGTAATACAGTGAATATTCCCTCAATGAGGGAAAATATTTGATTTGCTGGCGTTCCAGTTGAATGCGTAGCACGTTTGCGACGTCGCACCATTGCAATGCTTCTTTTACATTATGACTGATTTTTACGCCCAGTTCATCCAGATGCTTGGGGATCAATGTGGACGGACCGCAAACCATCACTTCCGCTCCTAATTTTTGCAGACAAAAAATATTGGAAAGCGCAACACGTGAGTGGGTAATGTCTCCAATGATCGCGATTTTCTTGCCTGTAAGATCTCCCAGTTTCTCACGCATTGAAAAAGCATCCAGTAATGCTTGCGTTGGGTGCTCGTGCGTGCCGTCACCGGCGTTCACAACATTCGCGGGAATGCGCGTTGAAAGATAATGTGGCGCTCCCGGGCTGCTGTGGCGCATCACGATCATATCCACTTTCATAGCCAGGATATTATTGACCGTATCCAGCAGCGTTTCACCCTTTTTTACCGAGCTTCCCGAGGCAGAAAAATTTACCACATCAGCAGAAAGACGCTTTTCCGCTAGCTCAAAAGAAAGCCTTGTTCTCGTGGAATTTTCAAAAAAAACGTTTGCGATGGTAATGTCCCGGAGCGATGGGACTTTCTTGATGGGCCGGTTAATGACGTCCTTGAACTGCGTTGCCGTGTCTAAGATGGTATGAATGTCATTCTCGTTCAGGTTTTTAATTCCAAGTAAGTGCCGGACCGAAAGTTTTGTCATTGTTGGTATTCAAGAAAGTTTGGCAAAGATAATAAGGAAGCTGGCAACGCGAAAACGCATTTGGAAATTTCCCATCCCTATTTCTTCGACACTGCTGACTATCTTTGGGACGCTGCCAGGGTTTTGCCTGGTTAAAATATCGACTAAAAAAGTTGCAATAAAATGAATAAGGCTGCATTGATAACCTATATAAAATCACTTTTGGAAGAGCGTATGATGGTGGCATGGAATGCGATGGAAGCGGCGCAGTCGTCAGCAAATGATCAGGGAAAAAGCTCAATGGGTGATAAATATGAAACCTCCCGCTCCATGGGGCAGCTCGACCGGAATATGCATGCGAGACAATATGAGCAGGTTCGACAAGAACGATTGGTTTTAGAGAAAATACATGAAAATGAAGTTTCTGCCCGGGCTACGGTCGGGTCATTGCTGGAAACAACGGCCGGCTGGTTTTTTGTCGCTGTGAGCCTGGGAGCCGTAAAAATAGAAGAAGAGACCGTTATAGCAGTCTCTTCTTCCTCGCCTGTTGGCGCGTCGCTGCTAGGAAAACGGCCCGGCGACAAATTTGAATTTATGAAACGGCAACACGAAATTATCGCGCTGCATTAACCCATGTTGTGGTAAACGCGCTGCACGTCGTCATCGTCCTCGATCTTTTCGATCAGTTTTTCCACTTCCGCAACCTCTTCGTCGCTGAGCGATTTGGTGTCATTTGGAATGCGTTCAAAGTCCGCCTCCACGATCTCGTAACCGTTTTCTTCCAGATAATGCTGTAAAGCGCCAAATGCGGTGAATTCACCGTAAATGTTGATCAGGTTGGTTTCTTCATCCAGAAAAACCTCTTCGCCGCCTACATCGATCAATTCAAATTCGAATTCTTCCAAATCCTTTGAACCCGTATTTTTAATCTTAAAAATACATTTCCGGTCAAAAATAAAGTCGAGCATGCCCATTGTACCAAGACTGCCGCCGAGCTTATTGAAGTAGCTTCGTACATTGGCAACGGTCCGTGTAGGATTGTCGGTCGTGCTTTCCACCAGGATCGCCACGCCGTGGGGCCCGTAACCTTCGTAAACCATTTCCTTGTAATCCTCCTGGTCTTTGGATGTGGCGCGCTTGATCGCCCTTTCTACGGTGTCTTTGGGCATGTTTGCGGCCCTGGCGTTTTGTAAAAGAACCCTAAGCCTTGCGTTTGTATTAGGATCAGCGGTTCCGCTTTTTACGGCAAGGACAATATCTTTTCCAATCCTCGTGAAGGTCTTGGCCATTTTGTCCCAACGCTTGAACATCCGCGCTTTTCTATATTCATAAGCTCTTCCCATGCTTAGCTTTGTAAAATGTTATGTTGTTAATTCGCTGCAAATTTATAAAAGACGATTTAAATCAGGTAAAAATATATTCTTTCAAGACAACTGTTACAGATGGATCTGAAATTAGATTGGCGCTTCAAGACATTTGGCGAATTGACCACGCACGAACTTTACGACATCCTGCAGTTGCGAAACGATGTTTTTGTGGTAGAGCAAAAATGCTGCTTTCTTGACCTGGACGGCAAAGATCAGAAATCACATCATTTGTCTGGCTACCGGGACGGAAAACTAATGGCCTTTTCTCGCATTGTGCCTCCCGGCGTTTCCTATGAGTTTGCATCTATTGGCCGGATCGCTGTTTCGGGGCAGGGCAGAGGGATGGGCTACGGGATTGAGCTGCTAAATGAGTCTATTAAAAAAGTCGAGGAATTGTATGGTAAATCCATAATTCGGATTGGCGCACAGTTGTATTTGAAGAAATTTTACGGTTCGTTCGGTTTCTTACAATCGAGCGATATTTACCTCGAAGATGACATCCAACACATTGAAATGACGCGTCAAATCGCTCCATAAGGGTTAGTGGTAAAACATTGGGGAATGAATTCCCGGATTTGGCGAATAATTAGACAGTGTTGGGTTTAATGAATGTTCAGATAGGTATAAATAACAGGATCAATCGCGTTTTTTGTAGTAAATAATCTACATTTTTATAAAAAAACTTTGATATATTTTTGTGTCTTTCGGTTTGTTTAATAATTTGGCACAGAATTTTAGTTATTAGTATTCAGTCAAGCAAATTGTTGCCTGGGACTGACGCCCTGTCAGACACCCAATAACATTTTTGACGAACACTGATAGAGGAGGGTTTACGTGGAATGGCCTACTGTTATGCGGTAGGCCATTTTTTTTGTTTATTTGTGCCCGCAACGGAACACACCAAATCTTTTCATGACCAAAGTTACCGAGTTCATTCGTCAGGCAGAAGGCAGAACACTTTTCTCCATCGAAATCATCCCACCATTAAAAGGGCAGAACATCAATGAGTTGCTTAACTCCATCGAACCGTTGATGGAATTTAAACCGCCATTTGTTGACGTTACCTATCACCGCGAAGAACTAATTGATAGGGTTGGACAGGACGGACTGATCGAGCGCATTCCCGTTCGTAAAAGACCAGGCACCGTGGGCATTTGTGCCCGGTTAATGGAGCGTTTTCATGTAGATGCGGTCCCGCACATTATATGCGGCGGTTTCACAAAGGATGAGACCGAAGATGTGTTGATCGATCTGCATTATCTTGGAATAGACAATGTGCTGGTTTTACGTGGCGATGCTGAAAAGTCTGCGGGCGTTTTCAAAGCAAAACAAGGCGGGCATTCGTATGCTTCGGAATTGGTGAAACAGGTGCATGATATGAACCAGGGAAAGCTTCTGAATGCTGAGACGGAAATGTGGCCAACCGATTTTTGCATTGGCGTAGCGGGTTATCCTGAAAAGCATTTCGATGCAACGAGCTTTGACACAGACTACGCGCATTTACGCAAAAAAGTGGAACTGGGCGCTGATTATATAGTAACCCAAATGTTTTTTGATAACCAAAAATTCTTCCAGTTTGTGGAAAGATGCCGTGCAGAGGGCATTACCGTGCCGATCATTCCAGGCCTGAAACCTTTGGCTACCAAAAAACAACTAACCGTGCTTGCGGATATTTTCCACCTCGAATTTCCAAAAGAACTCGTTAGCGAAGTTGAAAAATGTGCAACGGATAAAGATGTGCGTAAGGTGGGAATCGAATGGGGGATACACCAATGCAAAGAATTAATGGCATATGGTGTGCCTGTGCTTCACTTTTATACAATGGGAAAATCGGATAACGTGGCGCAGATCGCCAGAGAAGTTTTCTGATAGAGCAGCATTTCTGACTATTCGTAGCAAACTGCAGTTCCGTTCGCGCTGACCATCAGCATCGAACTATTTCCGCCAATGGTTTCCAGGTCAATGTCAACACCAATCACGGCGTTGGCTCCTAATCTTTGGGCCTGATCCATCATTTCGCGGATCGCAATGCTTTTGGCCTCGCGCAGGCCTTGCTCATATGAGCCCGAGCGACCGCCCACCACATCCCGGATCCCGGCCAGAAAATCTTTGAAAAAGTTGGCACCAATAATGGCCTCCCCGTTCACCAAACCAATGTATTTTGTGATTTTTTTACCCTCAATATTCGGCGTAGTAGTAACAAGCATATTGTGTCAGGTTGGTTGAAGTGAAATTTATTGTGGCCAATTTAGCGCATTTCACCAAGGAGCCGCCCAAATTAATTGTTTAACGGCAAAGTTGTGCTAGATGTTGGTAAATTTTAATTACAGATTGCTAGCTTTGTTTTTTTGACAAATCAGAAGTAAATTTTATTGTAATGGAACAAACAGTTGAGGCAGTAAATCACGTAATCCGTAACAGACGCAGTATTTTTCCGCCCAGTTATATTGAAAAAGACATTCCTGAGGAGGTTCTGTTGACAATTCTTGAAAATGCCAACTATGCCCCAACCCATAAATTAACAGAGCCGTGGCGTTTTGTGGTTTATAAAGGCGAAAGCCTGAACAAGCTTGCCGGATTTTTCACAGAAAGATATCGCACAGTAACGCCTCCTGAATCGTTTTCACAAGCGAGATATGACGCGGCAGGAGAGAAAGTGCTCAAATCCAATGTTGTAGTGCTGATCTGCGCGGAATTGCATCCTGATAAACTTCCTGAATGGGAAGAAACGGCTTCTGTGGCTTGCGCTGTGCAAAACATGTGGCTAACTGCCACTGCTTACGGAATCGGTTCTTATTGGAGCAGTCCTGCCATCCTTGACCTTTTGGCCAAATTTGCAGGCATCCCCGAAAACCAGAAATGCCTGGGATTATATTTCATGGGTTACCACGATGCACCGGAAGCACCGGCCCGTCGCACACCGATGGAAAGCAAGATTACCTGGGCATAATGAAAAAAGACACAATTACCCTGCGCGCGCAATCCCTAACGAAAAGCTTTGGTGCAAAACCGGTTCTGTCAGACATTGATTTGCAGCTCAATGCCGGAGAATGGCTTGGTATATTGGGTGAAAGCGGGTCGGGTAAAAGCACCTTGCTTCGCATTCTGGGACGTTTCCAGGATGCGGATCAAGGTCAGGTCGTTTTTAAAGAACAAGAATTAAAACCTGTAAGTGGCGAGCTTATTCCCGGCCACGAATCTATCAAACTCATTCACCAGGAATTTGAGCTTTTTCCTAACCAGACGGTTGAAGAGAACATTGCTTACTCGCTGCGTTTTTATGATGCTGGTTATAGAAAGGAAAAAGTGAATGAGCTGCTTTCGGTCACGGGTTTGGAATATGTCAAAAACCAGAAAGCCAAGCTGCTATCAGGTGGTGAAAAACAGCGGACTGCGATCGCAAAAGCATTGGCTGAGCAGCCGGACGTTTTGCTCCTCGACGAGCCATTCGCGCATTTAGACAACCATAATCGCCGCGTTTTGGCAAGCGCCATTGAAACCATGCGCAGACAGCAAAAAATGTCGTGCGTTTTTGTAACGCACGAAGCCGCCGATGCATTGGCGTGGTCGGACCGGATAGCGGTGCTGCGGGAAGGAAAAATTATCCAGATAGGGACGCCGCAGGAGGTTTATAACCAGCCAATCGATAGTTATGTGGCCGAGTTAACAGGCGACATTAACTGGCTTGCTGATGAGGCGAATATCAAACAATTTTATATCCGCCCAGAAAAAATCAAGCCGACAAAACGTCCTGAAAAAAGCAGGTGGCAAGGCAAAGTGGAGGCGATCCGGTTCCATGGAAACCACTGGGAAATACGTTGCATCAATTCAAAAAAGGAAAAATTGTCCTTTTATAGAAACCGGATGGATATGGAAGTAGGGCAGTTGGTGCATCTAACCTATGCGTCGAAAGATCTGAAACGCATCTAAAAGGCTTATAAACTGAACCAGAAGGAAATTTTCACTGCAAAGGGCGTAACATTTGGATTGCTGAGGTAAGTTAGCCTGTGCACAAAATCCACGCGGCCAAATTTCAGAATGTTATCAATCCCGTAACCAAGCTCAACATAAGGCCGGTCTTTCAATTTATTAAACACCTGAACTTCATTGCCCGACTCATCCTGGGTCGTGGATAATGCAAGATTCGCGTCGCTCACGCTTCCGTAAAACAATTTTCCGGTTGCCAGCATCCGCAGTTTGAGTTTCTTGATCGCGGGAATCCTGTTCAATAAAAAGCCTTCAAAGTTGTGCTCCATGCGCAGTGAAACGTATCGGTCGCTCATGAATTCGAAGTAACGCATGAGGTTAAATGCATTATCAACATAAAAAAGCGACTCATTCCCAAGCGGCGTATAAAGCAAGGGGTAGGGCAGTGTGGAGGGGATCAGACCGAATGTAACATTATAATAAGTCCTGCCGATGACACCAAAGCGAAAGCTCTGCTTAATGTTGAAAGAGAATTTGTTATAATTAAAATCACCGCCCAAAAAATTCCTGATTCCCAGCGTGTAACGCAATGTAAAAGCCGGCGAGTTGCCATTGCCCATGCTGATGCGTTCATTATCATTCTGGAGAAATGTTTCTTTATTAGCCAGCCGCGTTTCGAGATTTATTTCAGTGATATCAAAGGTGCTTTTGACCGGTGATTCGATGCCCGCCCCGGGATTGGTCCGGTAAGTGAAATCAAATAACGGCCTGAAATCGCGGTGGCGGATCTGGATGCTGCCCGTCAAACCTTTGACCAATTCCCTTTTGAAATACGCAGAAATATCTTCCTGCCAGTAAGCCCTGCGAAACGTTCCAAACCGGGAGAATGCGCCAAATAATGTGTTTGGGCCTATTGTTTCGGCAGAAAGCCCGAGCCTTTCCAAATCCTTGGAATAGGAAATGCCGCCAATGGTCCAGGGTTTTCTGTCAAAAATGTAGTCCATTCCGGCGCCATATTTGAATGCTTTATCCTTCGTTCCATATGCTCCGTAACCGTTAAAAATCCATTTCCGGCTAAATCCCGGATCTGTTTTGAAGCCAAGCCTTACGCGATGGCCTTCAATGTTGTTATTAGCATACAAAAACAAATACGGACCGACGTCAATGTTCCATTTATCAATGCGCTTATAGCCGTTCACAAAAATGTTGAGGATCTCTGTGTATGTTTTTACAACGGGCAGCACTTTCAGGGAATCAACCAGTTGGAATGACAGCAATTCCGCAGAACTCAATGCCTCCGGGCGACTCTTTTGCCAGTAGGTTGAATCATGCTGCATATAATCCTCTTTGAGCTCGATGGCCGTGTCGTAAAATTTAGGATCACGCGGGTTATTGATCTTGTATTTCGAATTGGCAGAATAAAATTTCAGTAACATTCCGGCCGTCTGCTTCGTGGGCTCGTCCACATCGATCAGCACGCGCGTTTTGGAAGTTACCCATTCATTTTGTTCTTCAAAGAATTCATAGGACTGTTGAATCTTTATTTTTTCAATGAAATTCAAGTTCGCACGCTTGCCCACACTTACGTCCATTTGCGTCAAAGCATAGGTGTCGCCGTCCACCCAGAAGGAGCCCGTAAATGCCAGATCCTGTTCGTGTTTTGGCTCGAAATCAATTTGATAATCGTATTTCTCTCCGTTTTTTACACTGTCGGACAGATAATATTCGTAGTAAACTTTCCAGCTGTCGGCAATAGGGGAAACAAAGTCTTTATCCAGGATATTCAGCCAGTTATTATAAAAATTATATTGCTGAAACGAAGATCCGATCACCTGGGAAACAAGGCTTCCGTCTGTTAAGCCCACTCCGGAAACTTTGGTTTTATTAATGATTTCCTTTTTTTTCTTCGGATTGCGGCGGTAATAAACATCTGATACTGACTCAGATATAAAAATCGGAATGATCGTTTCACCATTTTCACCCTTCACTTCATCGTATTTATCAACGATATGGGTCATTTTTTTGACAGACTTCCGGTTCCTGAATTTTTCAGAAAGGTTGTCAATATCAATCTGGATCTTATTATAGCTTTCGTATTCGTAGGCGTCGAGCTCCTCGGTGTTGTTATTATTCTTGCCAGCCACGATCTTACGCATGATTGCATAGGCCGGATTTTCGCCCGCAAATATTTTTACCTCTCTTAGCTGCAATGTGCCGGGAGAAAGCTGTATATCAATGATTTGCTCAGCTACATCCGGTTTGATCGGCTTGCTTTTGCTCTCATAACCTACATAAGTGACCAGAATAGAGTCTGCGGGAGGCGTGAACGTAACTTGATAAAAACCATCGAAATTGGTTGTGGCGCCTGATAATGAAGATTTTATTCCAACATTGGCAAAAGGAATGGCATCCCCGGTTGTTGCGTCTGTGATTTTTCCTTTGATCGTGTAAGTCGTCTGCGAAAAAGATTTGCTGCAGCCAATCAGAACAATCAAAACGAAGTATAGTAATGTTTTTTTCAAGCTGGATTTATGAATCGACGCGTGTGGCAGAATTTTTCCCTCATTCCAATTTCTCATTTTTTTCTTATCTCATTATTTGAGGTAACATCTGCCGCCGGACGCAAAATATGAACATCCAGAACCGCCTTGGGTCGTGCCAGATACTCGCGGACTAATGTGCGTAATGAATAACCGTCCGGCACATCCTGCGCTGCAAAGGATATTGCATTAATTCCCTCATTATGAGCTATATATAATGCTCGTGCGTTATGGAAATTCTGCGAAATGATTGTAAAGTTGTCTTGATTAAAAACCTCTTTGCAACGGATAATTGAGTCGAAGGTCCTGAACCCTGCATAATCCAGTGTCATCACGTTTTCGGGGATTCCCAGGTTCAGTAACGCTCTTTGCATGTCAAGCGGTTCATTATAATATTGTGAATCATTATTTCCGCTTAAAATAATGTATTTAATCTTGCCCTCCTTAAAAAGCCTGGCAGTGGCCTCCATTCTATATTTGAAAAAAAGGTTTTCTTTTCCTTTTTCCGAATTTCTGCTGGTTCCCAACACCAACGCCACATCATTCGAAGGCAGGTTTTCGATTGAAAAGTAATTGTACTGCCTTGTGCAATAGACAACCCAGAGGTTACAAAGCAAGATAAAAACCATGCACGCAAATAATAAGAGTAATATGGTTTTAATCAATCTTTTCACCAGTATACTTGAAGTTGTCTTCTAAATGTATCAACTCTTTGTAATATTCCGGTCTTTCGTACGCAATGTTGTACTTCTTAACCGTACGCAGTTAGCGGCGTTCTTTGTTGCCGTTATTGTTTTTTTATTTTGGGTGCAACATTCAAAAAAGCCCTAATTGATTCTTCTGATCTTTTCCCTTTTTTGGTTCTTTCTTTGGTTTTATTTCTGGTTTTGGGTCATCGTCAGAGGTTTCGGGCTCAGCCTCACCTGCCTCCCCGGACTGAGGTCCGGTGTTAGGAGATGCGTCTACAATCTCTCCATCTGCAACATCTCCTTCCGCAATGTCTCCATCCACTTCCTCATCTGCAACTTCGACATCCTCAACGTCCCCATCCGTAACTTCTGTTGATGTTACAACCTCTTCCTCAGGCTCCGGCAGCGGTTCCAGCCAGCGCACATCCTTGAATTTGTCGTTAGGCAGCTTGTTCCCCATCGCACGCCAGCCACGGACGTCGACCATTTCCTCAATCAGATATTCTTCCTTAGACTGTTCTTTTGTCGCTGTTTTTGGCAATGTTATTTCCAGCCTCGGGCGCTTATCTGTGCTCGCTAACAACAACTTACTGTTTTTGGCATCGCTGATAAAGACGAATTTTTTGTCCCGGGTGGAAGTCTCAATGTTGAAGCGCTTGATAAAATGGTTTTTCTGACCGCCGTCAAAATAGAGCGCTGTTATCGCCAGTTTTGGATCAAACTTTTTGACGAGCAGCACTTCATTGGAAACGTAATGATTGGTAAGGTCGAAGTTCGTTAATTCGTACGAACCCTCTTTGTAAATCACCAGAATGCTGTCGGAAGGGCCGAAGTTACCCAGATATTCACCTCTCTCATCCCGGTTCAGACGGCCGATAATAGGGTCAAACCACATGTCAACGCCGCCTAATGTGGAGCGTCCGGCTTGTTTTAACACAATTTTCCTGACCGGGTATTTCGTCAGAATGTTACCCATCGCACTGCGGTTTTTGATCAGCAGATCTGCAAAATTGAAGTCAAATTGTTTCACTTTTGCCTTGCTCTGGGCCGAAAGGCTCACCGCAATGATCTCTGCTTCACCATTTTCATTCGCAGTGAAGTAAGTGATTTTTGATTTCGGCGTCCCTTGCGTGAGCTCGTACTCGCGGTCGCGGGTCACGGCGGTTATCTGGCATCTTTTGATGTATGAAACGCCCGTTTTACCGTCTACATAAACGAGGTTATAAACCATGCGTTCATCGTTTTTGACAAAAACCGCACAGTGAATGATATCTTTTCCAACAAAAACCTTTTCCTGAATTTTTGTAACCAGGCATCTTCCGTCCGACTTAAAAACAATGATATCGTCAATATCCGAGCAGTCTGTAACGAATTCGTCTTTTTTGAGTCCATAACCAATAAATCCTTCTGCACGGTTTACATACAATTTCTGGTTATTGGCTGCAACGATGTTTGCGGAGATCTGGTTGAATGCGCGGATCTCGGTTTTACGACCGCGGCCCTTGCCATATTTTTTGAGCAGATCTTTGTAATACTCGATAGCAAAGCGGGTGATATGCACCAGGTTATCCTCGGTTTCTGCCAATTCTTCCTGCCACTTCTTCATTAACTCGTCCGCCTTGTAACCGTCGTATTTTGATATACGCTTGATTTTAATTTCGGTCAGCTCAACAATGTCGTCGTCTGTGATTTCCCGATAGAATTGCGGCTTATAAGGTTCCAGTCCTTTGTCAATGGTCCGGATAACGGCCTCAAAAGTTTCGCATTCTTCGATGTCGCGGTAAATGCGGTTTTCAATAAATATTTTCTCCAAAGAGCCATAAAGGATCTTTTCCAGCAATGCTAACCGCTTGATTTCAAGCTCGCGCTGCAGCAAATGAACTGTTTGCCCGGTGTTGTATTTTAAAATTTCCGTTACACCAACAAAATGCGGCTTGTCGGCGATAATGATACAAGCATTGGGCGAAATGGAAACCTCACATTCTGTAAATGCATATAGCGCATCCATGGTAATGTCAGGCGACACGCCAGGCGCCAGGTGAACCTGGATTTCAACCTCCGCAGCGGTGTTATCAACCACTTTCCGGATCTTGATTTTTCCCGAATCATTGGCCTTAATAATGGAATCAATGATGGATGTCGTCGTTGTCCCGAATGGAATGTCGCGGATTACCAGCATTTTCTTGTCTTCTTCCTCAATCCGCGCGCGAACCCTTACTTTTCCACCCCGGTGGCCATCGTTGTAATTGGAAATATCGATTTGTCCGCCGGTCAGGAAGTCGGGATAGATCGTGACGTCCTTACCTTGCAGTATGCTGATAGAAGCTTCGATCAGCTCGCAGAAATTGTGCGGGAGGATTTTGGTGGATAAGCCTACCGCAATTCCTTCCACCCCTAAGGAAAGCAGCAGCGGGAATTTTACAGGCAATGTTACCGGCTCGCGCTTACGTCCGTCGTAGGACAGTTGCCATTCCGTTGTATCGTCGTTAAAAACAATTTCTTTGGCAAATCGCGACAAACGGACCTCAATATAACGCGCAGCCGCAGCGCCGTCGCCCGTGCGGATATCGCCCCAGTTTCCCTGGGTGTCGAAAAGCAATTCTTTCTGGCCGATGTTTACAATCGCGTCGTAGATGGACGCATCCCCGTGCGGGTGATATTGCATGGAAGAACCCACGACATTGGCAACTTTGTTGAAACGACCGTCGTCCATCTCGTTCAAGGCGTGCATAATACGCCTTTGAACGGGTTTAAGGCCGTCTTCAACAGCTGGAACGGCACGTTCCAGAATTACATAAGATGCATAATCAAGAAACCAACTTTCATATAGTCCCGAAATGGGCAGTTTATCGTGCAATCCGCTATCTTCTACGTCAGGCGTAGCTCCGTTTTCGTCCATAAATGAAGGAGGAACCAGGTTTTAAGTACTCAGTAAATTCTTGTAAGGTAATCATTACCAGCCGGTTTGTGATGCAGCGCAAATCCATTCCAAAAGGACGGAACAGGGCAGCGTTTACCGGAAGATCTTTTTGAATTACCTGCTAATATAGCAAATAAAGAGATAATTTCTAGCTTTCAGGGTCACCTTCCGGCGCGTTCAGGACGGTCAGAAGCTCACTGATCATCATAGCTGTTGCGCCCCATATTTTGTATCCCTGCACCATGTAATGCGGCGCATGGACCTGTTCGCCACGCACTTGTATGTCACCGGAACCGATAATGTCAATATCAGAAATCTCTTCTAATTTGATCTCAAAAATATCTTCCACCTCACGCGGATCGGGGTAAAAGTCGGGTCGGTATGGCATTGTAGCGATGACCGGCAACACATAAAAGTTGCTCGCCGGTATAAATAATTCGGTTAGGACACCCAAAATTTTCACATCATTCAGCCGAAGACCGATCTCTTCCTGGGCTTCCCGCAACGCCGTGCGAATGAGGTTTTCATCTGTCGGTTCAAAGCGGCCGCCAGGGAAGGCAACTTGTCCCGAATGTACGCCATCGTACGCCGGGCGCAGGATTAAGGGGAAATAGATTTCGTCTTTATAAGGATAAAATAGAACCAGGACGGCGCTTTTGCGGGTGCGGGCGTTAGGTTTAAAAGTCAGTCGGAGTTTTGAGGAGGCCTGCATGATCCGGTGCGCTGATTCACCGGGCAGCGGATATTTCAGTTTTTGAGTGAGTGCATTAACAAATAAGGAAAAGGATCCCAAAGTGGCCATAGAGGCAGGTTATTGAGTAAGGTTAGGTGTCAGATTTTGGCATAATGCAGCTCGCGCTTGAAATCGAAGAGACTTTCCAGGCTCAGGTCTTCATCAATTTCTTCCCAATGCAAGCTGTTACCCTCAGGGCCGATCTCAAACTTTTCCCGTTGTTCAGAAGTGGCATTTTTAAGCCTTATAAACCATTCCAGCGGATTCCCAATTGTATGTCCGCTATCTGTAACAACATAAATGTTTGAGGCGTCGAACCATACGTTTTTAATTTTCATATCATTCAGAATTTAGAAAATTAACATGCTCATTAGCCATGAAATTGCTGCCACTTTTTCGTGATCAGTTCTTTGTTTTCTTCAACCAGAGCCTCGGCAAGTACCAGGTCTTTGGTCTTAATGCCATGACTTTCAACCAGCTTGACCGGGTTTATTTCAAACTTGGCAGTTCCGTCCGCATTTCGGACATGAATGTGAATGGGTAAATGTTCAAGGCTATAAAAGAAAAACTTCATCCCGAACATTCTGAAAATCTCTGGCATAAAATAGTGTGTGATATGGAATTTCTTCCAAACGTCATTTATGCAAATATAAGAATACAACGATGGATACGGAAGTTATTGGATTTTCTTGTTGGCGTATAATTTTGCGAGTTGTGCGGCGCAGCGTTCACCGTCCATAGCGGCCGACATAATGCCTCCGGCGTAACCGGCTCCTTCGCCGCAGGGGAACAAGCCTTTTAGTTCGGGATGCTCGCAGGTTTCGGTTTCTCGGGGGATCCTCACGGGCGATGAGGTGCGGCTTTCTACACCGATCAATTGCGCGTCGCCGGAAAGATAGCCCCTCATTTTTTGTCCAAAATCCGAAAGCGCTTCGCTGAGCGGAAAAGCGATTTCAGCCGGCAAAATTTCCCGCAAATCAACCGATTGCAAGCCAGGCTGATATGAGGTTTCACGTAACTGTGAAGAAACTTTTCCTTTCACAAAATCTAATGCAAGCTGCGCAGGAGCTGTCTGCGTGGCGCCGGCAAACCGGCATGCAGCCTGCTCAATTTCTTTTTGATACTGCAATCCGGCCAATGCGCCGAACTCTTTGTAAGGCGAAAGATCATGCTCCTCAATGGAGACCACAATACCAGAATTGGCATAAGGCGAATCACGGCGCGAGGGCGACATGCCATTGACGACCACTTCCCCGGAAGCCGTTGCCGCAGGCACAATGAAACCGCCCGGACACATACAAAAGGAGAAAACACCACGCTGGATACCCTTATAGCGCGTTTGGGTGACCAAGCTATATGAAGCGGCCGGCAAATAAGGCCCACGATCCTTTTCGCAATGATACTGGATCTTGTCAATGGTGTTTTGCGGATGTTCAATGCGCACGCCCATGGCAAACGATTTGCTCTCGATCAGGATCTTTTTCGCATCCAGCAATTCGTAAATATCCCTGGCGGAATGTCCCGTTGCGAGGATCACACCGATGCCCAAATGTTCCTTGTTATCATCTGTAATGACGCCTTTTAATGTGTTTTGGTCAATGATAAGATCGGTGACCTTGGTGTCGAAGTGAATCTCACCGCCTGCTTTCAGAATGCTTTCGCGCATTTCGGAAACCACAACAGGGAGCTTGTTGGTGCCTATATGCGGGTGCGTATCGATCAGGATCTGCTCGCTGGCGCCGTGGCCTACGAATATTTCCAGGACGCGCCTAATGTCGCCGCGCTTGTTGGAACGCGTGTACAGTTTTCCATCCGAGTAAGTTCCTGCACCGCCTTCGCCAAAGCAATAATTGGACTCGGGATTGACAATGTGTTCTTTATTAATCGCCGCCAGATCACGGCGTCTTGCGCGCACATCTTTTCCTCTTTCAAAAATAATGGGCTTAATGCCCAGCTCGATCAACCGTAATGCTGCGAACATGCCCGCCGGGCCGCAACCGATGATTATTGCCTGTGGTTTTTTACTCACATCGGGATAATCCAGCTGAAAACCAATCAGCGATGGCGGCGTTTCGTTAACATAGACTTCTGCCTGCACATTTACTTTCACCTGCCGGCTGCGGGCGTCTATGGATTGTCGGGTTTTGCGGATAATGGGCGTATCGGTGGCACGCAGCCGCAATTTTTTGATGATATGCTGACGGAAATTCTCGTCGTCCAGCGCGATTTCGGGCGCCAGTGTTAGTTGAAGCGTTTGATGCATTTTGGAAAGGGATTTATCCTTTAATGGTGCAAAGGTAAGGAAGACGGTAATATTCTTCCATTTTAACCTTTGATTAAAATTACCTGAACTTGTTAACAGCTTTGCGTCATGACCATGGATCGGAGAACATTTATTAATTCACTGGCTGTATCGGCCGGAGCTGCATTTTTGCCCGGAACGGAAGGCATAGTACGCACTTTTCCCATTTCCTGCAATCAATATTCATGGATTACCTTTTACGATCGGGAAGGGAAAGACTGGGGAGCGAACCTGGATGCGTCGCTTAAAGATTTTGCTTCAACGGGTCTGAAAGCATATGAGCCCGCATTTACGCAAGCCGATGAGGTCGGAAAGTTATTGCCTGTTTTAAAAAAATATCAGCTTGTAATGCCGTCGGTTTACGTGAACAGCTCGCTTCATAAGGCCGATGAGGCAACGAAATCCATTGAATCTGTGCTGGCGATTGCGGATGCATTGAAGCCTGCTGACACCAAGATCATTGTGACCAATCCTAACCCGCTTAAATGGGGCAGCCCCGATAACAAAAATGATGCTGAACTCGCAGAACAAGCCAAAAATCTCGACAAACTGGGTGCAGAGCTGAAAAAACGCGGTATGACACTCGCATACCATACGCACGACGTGGAGCTGCGTGCGGCTGCGCGGGAATTCCATCATATGCTGCTTGCCACAGATCCCAAAAATGTTTCACTCTGCCTGGATGTGCATTGGGTTTACCGGGGCTCGGGAAATTCGCAGATTGCGCTTTTTGATATTGTCAAATTGTACGGACAGCGAATCGTAGAACTGCATTTGCGGCAATCCAAAGACGGAATCTGGCAGGAGGCATTTAGTGACGGCGACATTGATTACCGCCGCCTCGTTGCGGCATTGAAAGCAATGAATGTTACACCACACCTGGTTTTGGAACAATGTCTTGAAAAAACTTCACCGAAAACTATGGACGCTGTTGAAGCACACAAAAAAGATTTGGTGTATAGTGCTCAAATATTTAAGGATTGGTTGAAATAATGCCTGTTATTCAATGGCTACAAACTTTCCCGCACATGTTTCATCACAACCAAAGCCCAGCGTTACGGATGTAGGCGTCAGATCATCGTAAGTCCAGTTATGAGTGGGATAAGCGCTGCTGGCAGGTGCGCCGCTGAGTTCGATCTTTGAGTTGCTGAGAATTTTATATTTTGTGTATGAGTTAATGGAGGAATATAACGCTCCTTTAATTTCGTTGAAATCACCGTTTGCCTTAAACTCTACCACACTGGACTCGCCTTCTGAGGCTTTTTGAAATTCACCGCTGCCGTCGCCCGGATCATTCAAAAATTCAACCATTTTCCATTTGCCTACCAAGCCGTTATTTTCGACTTGAACGTCGTCGTCTTTGCATGAAAACATGCTGACAAACAAGAGGGTAATCATTATTGAGTAGCGGATTTTCATGGCTTTTGAGCATTAAGGTTTCAACTGGAAAGACGCTATTTCTGCAACATTGGTTGTAACTGTTGTTATCTTGTGCAGGGAAATTTGATGAACCTTTTGGCTAGCCTCGATATCATAACAGAGTATCACACACTACAATTAATTCGTAACATGGGAAAATTTGATAAGCTGATGTTAAAGTTACTTTCAGGATCTGCTGACAGCAATTTTAGTTTTGATGATCTAAGATTAATTTTAATAAACCTGGGTTTCACAGAAAAGACGACAGGAGGAAGCCACAGAATTTTTTATAAGTAAAATATTGTGGAAATTGTAAATATTCAACCTGATGGTAATAAGGCTAAATCATACCAGGTGAAACAGGTGAGAGGGATTATTTTGAAATACAAACTTGTAAGTTATGAATAGCAAATACGAGTTAATTATGTATTGGAGCGAAGAGGACAACACATTTGTTGTGGAAGTTCCGGAATTACCTGGATGCATGGCGGATGGCCCTACGCAAAATGAAGCGCTGCTGAATGCGCAAATTGTGATCGATCAATGGATTGAGACTGCCGAAGCGCTTGGACGGGAAATTTCAAAACCCAAAGGTAAGTTGATGTTTGCTTGATTGACTTTAACTCCATGCCAACCACAGATTTCTTCAATATCGATGACCTGCTCACTACTGAGCAGCAACTGATTGCAAGTGCGGTCAAAGACTTTTCAGATAAGGAGATCAAACCGATCATTGAGGACTATGCGCAGAGAGCGGAATTTCCACTGCATTTGATTAAAAAATTTGGTGAGATTGGTTTGTTTGGCGCGACGATTCCTGCGGAATATGGCGGTGGCGGTTTGGATTACATCAGTTATGGCTTAATGTGCCAGGAAATCGAAAGAGGCGATTCGGGAATGCGTTCAACGATTTCTGTGCAGAGCTCGCTGGTGATGTGGCCGATTTTTGCCTTTGGCTCCGAAGAACAAAAGCGCAAATATCTTCCCGGCCTGGCCAGCGGCGAAATGATCGGCTGCTTCGGATTGACCGAGCCGGATCATGGCTCCAACCCAGCCGGTATGCAGACCAAAATTTCCAAAACAGAAAACGGTTATCGCCTCAACGGCTCGAAAATGTGGATTTCCAATGCTCCGTTTGCGGATATAGCAATCGTATGGGCGAGGGACAGTGAAGGCAAAGTGCGTGGATTAATTGCGGAGCGCGGAATGGAAGGATTTTCAACGCCTGAAATTCATAACAAATGGTCATTAAGGGCGAGTGCCACCGGAGAGTTGGTTTTTAACGATGTATTTATTCCCGAAGAAAATATTTTACCCCAAGCATCCGGACTGAAAGCGCCGCTGCAATGTCTGGATAAAGCACGTTATGGCATTTCATGGGGAGTTATTGGGGCTGCGATGGACTGTTATGAAACCGCGGTGAAATATGCAGCGGAACGTATTCAATTTGATAAACCCATTGCCGCTTTTCAATTGACACAAAGAAAGTTGGCTGAAATGCTCACCGAAATTACCAAAGCGCAGCTCCTGGCGTGGAGGCTGGGCACATTAATGAATGATAATAAAGCCACAACCACGCAAATTTCCATGGCAAAGCGTAACAATGTGGCTACGGCGCTTCAAATAGCCAGGGAATGTCGGCAAATTTTGGGTGCAATGGGCATTTCAGGCGAGTATCCAATAATGCGGCATATGATGAACCTGGAATCGGTGATCACTTACGAAGGCACGCATGACATTCATTTGCTGATCCTGGGCGCAGAAATTACGGGAATTCAGGCCTTTAAATAATCTCGGCTTTCGGCGACTGAGTTTCGGATCCGTTATTTCGGGATAAGTTGTTTTGCAGATCTTTTGTAGTTTGCCTTGAACCGTCGTGGGACCAGCCTGGCGCTTTGATCAGATAGTTGAGCTTCGTCCGAAGGTTTGCTTTTTGTTTGAAATCCTTTCCAATTTCCTTCCACTCGTGCAAAACGGTGTTTGCCAGCGTTGCGTTTTCGATCGGTTTGGTCAATCCGTAAACGGGCGGCACGGTTTCCAGTTCTTCCTGAAATGTGCCAAAAATGCGGTCCCAGATGATCAGGCACATGCCCATGTTTTTGTCCAGATACTGGACATTGCTCGCATGGTGAACACGATGATGAGAAGGGGTTACGAAAATATATTCGAGCCAACCGAGTTTGCCTACATATTCTGTATGCACAATAATGCCGTAAATCTGCGTCAGGGAGTACATGATGATGATATCGGCCGGATTAAATCCGACAAGTGCCACTGGAATAAAATACACAAAACGGTAAAGCGGTTGGAAAACAGAAGAACGGAAACCAGTGGTCAAATTGAAATGCTCGGAAGAATGATGCGTAACATGCACTGCCCAGAATAACCTGCTGTGGTGATCCACATAATGCAATGTATAAAAGGCCAGATCTTCGAAAAGGAACAGGCTGAACCAGTAAAAAAACGGATTGGTAATGGCTGTTTTCAAACCCATATTGTAAAACCAGATCAGCACGCCCACATAAGCCGTCCTAAATAAAAGGTCTATGCCGCCATTCAGGAGCATTAGCAGCGCATTGGTAAAGCTGTCTTTGAAATTATAGGAAGCGCGCGGACTATGATGGTCGTGCGAAGGCCGGTAAGTCAGGAAGATTTCGACGCAGATCAGCAACAAATAAAACGGAGTGGAGACTTTTAAAAGAAAATCCTCAAACTCATATGTGCCAGGCATAGCAGTGGTGTCAAATATTTAACAAATATAGTCTTGAAGGTGGTGGCAGGATTTACGATTATAAATTCTAAGAAATTTTTAATCGAACTTTAATCGGATTGCGCACGACCTTCCTTTTGTCAGACATTTAACTGCTATGATTCCCCTATTGCCATAAATTTAATTGATCATTCTTTTCAAAGCCTTCCTCAATTCTTCATTTTTATGCCGCTTTTGCAGAATAGTGGGAGCTGCGATCCTTTCACGGCAATCAAACAGCGAGCAGCGTTCGCAAGTTTGGTTTACTTCTCTTGCTACGAGAAACGGATCGTCCAGAAACTGTAATTTTTCGCGTGTAGGCGCATCCAGGTAAATGCCCATCGATACGCTCACGTTCAGGCCCGGAGTGGGGGACATGGGAAGGGCAAAACTAATTACCAGATATTCATCACGGGTATCCAGATAGGTTGATTTCTGCGCTTTGCAAAGTATTCCGGGTTGCTCTTTACGCCGTATAATGTCACCCAGATCATTCAGAATGGTCAATGCGACCCAGCGCCTGCAATAATGTTCGTCCTTGACGGTGTGCGGATAATGTTTCCGGGAAATGTGCATTTCCTTGGTCATATCAAAAATATTCTGACCAACAAAATTGTTGAAACGGGAGAAAAAGATCTGATTAATCCCAAAGTAACGCGGCAAAATGTTGCTTAGCCTGTAGCAGAATGATTCCGGCGTTGTATTAAACCTGTGGATGAGGTCGATAAGCTGCTGCGGCTGCCACATTTTTTGTTCAAAAACCGCTGCGACTGCGGGCACCAGTAAGCTTCTTTTGATAATAATCGCACTCGAAAAATACGATGCTTTGAAGTTATTAAGCAGCTGCTCAAACGACTCCGCCTCCACCAATGCGGTGGTATGCAACCGGTTTTTCAGATTTAAATACAGGTAACCAATTTCCCGTCCGAAAATAAACGCCCGCTGAACAGACGAAAGATGGTTATTCATCAGCAAACGATTGCCGTTCGGGTTGGTAATGGTCAGGGAACGCACGCTGGAAAATTCGGGATTTGCCTTTTCATTGATATTTTCAATGGAATAATTAAAGCGCGATTTTAAGATTCCAGCCAGATCTGTTTCATTCAGGATCTGATTTTGATCCACATTGTTTTCTATCAGAAAGCGCTCTGCTTCCAGCTCAATGTCCTCAAAATAATTGTCGTGCATTTCCTGGTAAGTGCGCAATGCCGAGAAGTAGAACTTCTCGATCGACATATTATAATTACGCGCAATTTCAATCAATGTTCCTACAAATGCGCTGATCTTGGCCGGGGCGTCGGAAAGGATTTCGAGCAGGTTAGCGGGATCAATTCCAAACAGTTCCAGTGGGAGCTCTGTAAGCACATTGGAGCTCAGCAGGTCAGAGATCGGCTCGAGGCGTTTGGTCAGTTTCAGTGAAACAAGCGTGTCGTAATCCACATCCATAGCCGAGGCCAGGGCAATGATCTTATCGGATTTGGGGTATTTTTTGCCTTTCTCAATTTCATTGATATAAGAAATCGAAAGTCCCGATTTTTGAGAAAGTTCACTGAGTGACATTCCTTTGTCCAGTCGCAGCTGTTTAAGCTTCAACCCGAAAACCAACCTTACATTATCTGTATTTATTGCCACTGCGCTGTTTGAATCGGCCTGTAATGGATGATTTCGTATACAGGCAATTTAGGTAAAGAAATGCAAAAGTAGAAATCGCCCGCAGATTCAGCGGTAACATACAAAACAAAAAAACGGGACCCGTCTTAACACTGGTCCCGTTTGTATCTTGATGTTTTTGTTTAGAAAATCGCAAAGCCAAGCGTTGCCTGGAACAAATTTCCTTTTTTTCCAAATTGCGACGCCGTTGTAGCATTGTCGAATTCCACTTTCACAATGTCCGTGAAATTTCCTTCGTAACGCACATCCAGGCTAAGTCGTCCAAGGTCCACGCCTACACCCGCCTGATAGCCATATGCCAGGCGGTTTTTAAATTGCGCGGAATTTTCACCTGTAATCACATCAAACGAATCGCCGATTTTACCATTGTTGGATAATCTCAATGAAGCCATCGGGCCAACATTGACGCGGAAGAATTTCGCAACCCTTATCCCGAACAGGATCGGCACGTCCAGGTTCGAAAAGCGAACATCAACCTTTCCATTTGAATCTTGCACGCCGTCCTCATAAACATTGAAACGACCTCCTTTTTGTGACAATAAAATCTCGGGCTGGATATAGAATGTTTTACCAAAACGAAAGAAAACACCACCTGCAAAGCCCAGTGAACGATTATCATTGTCCTTGAAATTGAAAGGGTTGTTTCCGCCTGACAATGTCAGGTCATTGCTTCCGTTAATGTTGGACAAATTGGCTCCTGCTTTGATACCAAACCGGAAGGCCGGGTCGTATTGTGCTGATGCTGTGCAGCTTATAGTCATCATACACAGCGCAATCATAAAGTTTTTCATGTCGGTTTTTAATTAGTAGATATAATTGAATTAATAAAAAAACTTAAAAACCCGTGCCCGAAAGCTACGTCCGTCATTTGACTTGAATTGGGAATTACTTTCTACAAGCGCTGAGAATGGGCTGATCGCTATGTAATGTGGATTAGGGTAAACCTTATTACAATCAAAAACGCTATTTTTGCGGTCAGTTTGAAATTTGGCAAGGCATAGTGCCAGCCCCTATCGGAATAAGGAAATATAGAAAAAGTTATGAGTGATTACAGTCACAGGGAAATAGAGCAGAAATGGCAGCAATATTGGGAAAGCAACGGCACATTTAGCGTCGAAAACCAATCAAGCCTTCCCAAATATTATGTGTTGGACATGTTCCCGTATCCTTCGGGCGCGGGATTGCATGTGGGCCACCCGCTGGGTTACATTGCGTCCGATATTTATTCCCGTTACAAAAGGTTGAAAGGCTTTAATGTGCTGCACCCGATGGGTTTCGACAGCTTTGGTCTTCCAGCGGAGCAATATGCGATCCAGACCGGCCAGCATCCGGCCATTACCACGGAACAGAACATTACACGCTACATTGAGCAATTAAAAAATCTGGGTTTCAGCTACGATTGGAAGCGGGAAGTGCGTACTTCCGAGCCGGATTATTACAAATGGACACAATGGATCTTTATCGAACTTTTCAAGAGCTGGTATAACAACGATTCAGCCAAGGCAGAGCCAATAGAATCGCTGATTTCCATTTTTGAAAAGAGTGGAAATAAAGATGTTAATGCGCCTTGTGACGAGGATACGCCGATTTTTACCGCAGAGGAATGGAATGCCTGGACAGCGGAAGACCAGTATAAACTGACATTGAAATACAGGCTTACCTATGTTGCGGATGCAACAGTAAACTGGTGCGCCGGGCTTGGTTCGGTGCTTTCTAATGATGAAGTGAAGGACGGTGTTTCGGAAAGGGGCGGATTTCCCGTGGTTCAGAAATTAATGCGCCAATGGATGATGCGCATTACGGCTTACTCACAGCGTTTGATCGATGGACTGGACACGGTAGACTGGACCGAATCATTGAAAGAGCAGCAACGCAACTGGATCGGACGCTCGGTGGGCGCATTGGTCAAATTCGGCATTGATGGCCACCAGAATGTGATTGAGGTTTTCACGACGCGTGTGGACACAATTTATGGCGTAACATTCATGGTGCTTGCGCCTGAACATGAGCTTGTTGATATCATTACAACGCCCGAACAACGCGGCGACATTGATGCATACATTGCTTCAACGAGGAAAAAATCGGAGCGCGACCGGATGTCTGACGTGAAAACGGTTTCGGGCGCTTTCACAGGAGCTTATGCGGTAAATCCTTTTAATGATGAAAAAATCCCTGTTTACATAGCAGATTATGTATTAGCAGGTTACGGAACGGGCGCTGTAATGGCAGTTCCTTCGGGCGATCAGCGCGATTGGAATTTTGCACAACATTTCAATCTTCCCATTATCCCAATCCTTGACTCACAAAAAGAAACGGAAACGCAGGCAGATTCGACCAAGGAAGGTCATTATATCAATTCAGGCATGATCAATGGCCTGACTTTTCATGAGGCCAACAAGGTTTTGATCAACTGGCTGGAAGAAAAAGGCATCGGAAAAGGTAAAATCAATTACCGTTTGCGCGACGCGGTTTTCAGCCGTCAGCGTTACTGGGGCGAGCCTGTGCCTGTTTTTTATAAAAATGACAGCACCGGACAACCGCTTCCATATTTATTAGAAGAGAACGAGTTGCCACTGAACTTGCCGGAAGTTGACAAATATTTGCCGACAGAAAACGGGGAACCGCCTCTGGGCCGCGCGCAGGATTGGGCGCACGGTTCTGGTAACGGTTATGAACTGAGCACCATGCCGGGCTGGGCGGGAAGCAGCTGGTATTGGTATCGCTATATGGACCCGAAAAACAAGGAAGAATTTGCGTCGAAAGAAGCCATTGATTACTGGCGCGACGTGGATCTGTACATTGGGGGCACAGAGCACGCAACCGGGCATTTGTTATACAGCCGTTTTTGGAATAAATTCCTGAAAGACCGTGGATTTGTGCCGGAAGAAGAGCCATTCAAAAAGCTGATCAACCAGGGAATGATCCAGGGGCGCAGCAATTTTGTGTATCGGGTTAAGGGTGATGATTATAGCAGTCCGGTCTTCGTAAGTGCAGGTCTGCGTTCGCAATACGAGGTTTCTGCATTGCATGTGGATGTTAATATTGTGGAAAATGATGTTTTGGATGTTGAAAAGTTCAAGGCAACACGTCGCGATATTGTAGGTGAAAATCCGACATTCATATTGGAAGATGGCAAATACATGTGTGGTGTGGAAGTGGAGAAAATGTCCAAATCCAAGTTTAATGTAGTCAATCCGGACGACATTGTTGAGCGTTACGGAGCGGACACATTGCGTTTGTATGAAATGTTTTTAGGGCCGCTGGAACAGGCTAAGCCCTGGAATACCAACGGAATAGATGGGACATATCGGTTTATCCGCAAGCTTTGGCGGTTGTTTTTCAATGATGCGGGACAATGGATGGTGAAGGACGTTCCGGCAAAGCCAGAGGAGCTGAAAATCCTCCATAAGACGATTAAGAAAATTGAAGAAGACATTGAAAACTTCTCGTTCAACACGGCGGTAAGTGCCTTTATGGTGTGTGTCAATGAGTTGGGTGCTGTTAAATGTCAGAGCAAAGCAATTTTGCAGGAGCTTGTTGTTTTACTCTCCCCTTATGCACCGCACATCAGTGAGGAGTTGTGGGATCTTTTAGGCAACGAAAAAGGAATGGTTTCAAAAGCCACTTTCCCGAAATGGGAATTGCAGCACGTAACCGATTCAGTCTTTGAATATCCGATTCAGATCAATGGAAAAGTACGGGCATCATTAACGTTTGCACTGGATACGCCGGCTTCTGAAATCGAAAAGGAAGTGTTGGCAAACGAAACGGTTCAGCGTTGGATGGAGGGAAATCCTGCGAAAAAAGTGATTGTAGTTCCAAAGCGGATCGTGAATGTTGTGATCTGAGCTTAGTTCAATATTTAGGCAAAAAGGGCCGCTGTTGTTGAACAGCGGCCCTTTATTTTATTTTTCTGGCTAATTATTATTCTTTCATGGCTAATAGACTGCTTACCGAAGGCTGATGGCGCGTTGGGTGTATTTTTCAGCCACTTCAATGGTTTTGCTGTAACGCTCGCCGTTGCTGAAAATCTCAATGGTATAACTTCCTGCTGGTAAATTATTGATATCAAGCACTTTTCTTATTTTATCGATTCTTTTGTTAAGTGTTTCGTGGTAAATGGCTTTGCCACTTTTGTCAGTCAATGTTAGCACTGCATGGGCATCATTGTATTTGTCCACACTTACAAACAGCTTGTGGGTTTTGCTTACAAAAATACCTGTTCCGAAGCCGGTTACTTTTTTGTTTTCTTTTTCGTCAGCGAATGCGGTAAAAGAGAAAGAAGCAACGAATGCGATAACTAATGCGAAGGTTCTGAATGAAGTTTTCATGGCTAACAGTTGTTTAAGGTTCTGATCTTTTGTTCTGTTTGAACATGACAAACATAATGCTATGGCAGGTACTATGCATAACATAGTACATGAGTGGTTGATTAGGAAAATGAGTGGTCGTTAAAGCTTAAATGAAAAGTTGAAGGGTATCTGATTACGGAAAAACCTTATAAATGTCTTTGCGATGGGCTATCCGGGCAAGTTCAACAATATTATTTTCGACAAAAATTCCGACCCGGTAATCGCCGATCCGAATGCGATAGGCATTTGAGAAGCCTTTTAGTTTTTTTGGTATGGGGAATGTTGGAGAGCGTATCCGCTTCTTCGAGGGACTTTATGAGGTCAATCAGTGCAAGCTTGATGTGTGGCTTTTGCAGGTTGTCCAGGTCTTTGGAAAACTTTCTCAGGAATTCAATTTTCAATGATTTTCCAGCTTTTGCATGATCTCTTCGCGTGACACTTTTTGGCTGCGATCAGCTTCACGCATGAGCATCGCTAGACCTGCATCTTCCAGTTGCTCCTCGGAAAGAACCTTTGAAGAAATGTTCTCTTTTTCAAGAAATTCGGAAAGGAGTTTTAACTCTTTGCTATTCCGCGGATTGATAAGAATGGATTCCATGCTTTTTTATTCTAAAATAATAAGAAAGTTGTGATATAGCAAGGTTGGAATTTTCCTCAGGCCGCTATGAGCTTTTTATCGGTTTCAAACCTTCAATTCAAACAACGATCTTTTGTACTTTTGCAGCGTATGGCAAAAAGGAAAGTTCGGGCTTCGGCGGCCAAAGTGAAGTATTTGAAACCATTGCCCGCAAAGGGTTGGGCGATCATAGCCGGGGTCATTCTGTTCATTGGGGTGCTGATCTGGTGGAGTGATAAAAAGGATGTTAACAAATGGGAATTCATCGCCAAGTTCGGGATCAAGTTGCCACTTCGTTACGCCATTCACGGCATTGACGTCTCACATCACAATGCAAAAATCAATTGGGATAAGCTCAAAAAAACGCGTTCGGAGAATGTCGGGATTGACTTTGTATACATTAAAGCCACAGAAGGAGCAACGCATCTCGACAGACAATTCAAGCGGAACTGGGCGGAGGCAAAGCGGGTAGGGATGCGCCGGGGCGCTTATCACTTTTATAATCCAAGGGTGATGTCCGACAGGCAGGTTCAAAACTTTATCGGGCAAGTGCGGATGGAGCCGGGCGACCTGCCGCCGGTCCTGGATCTGGAAACGCACGCAAGCAAGCCGGACGACATCATTATAAAGGGTGTAAAAAACTGGCTGGAACAAATTGAAGCACATTACGGAGTAAAACCGATCATCTACGTCAATGAATATTTTTACAAAAAATACATTGCAGGAAACTTCGACGAATATCCGCTGTGGCTAGCAGGTTACTCCCGCACGCACCTGGACGACCTGGCTTCTGACGCCCACGTCCTTTTCTGGCAGCACAGCGAAAAGGGTTGGGCCGATGGGATCAGAGGGTTTGTGGATTATAATGTGTTTTTGCACGAGCCTGAGGAGTGGGCAGAGCTGGCGAACTAGTTGTCTGCCACCCTTCGACTCCGCTCAGGGTGACAGGTTGATATGGGCTACACCAACGGCTCCTGCTGGCTCAGGCAGTGGAAGCTTCCCTGACCCCAGATGATCTCTGTTGCTTCCAAGGGAATAATCTTCTTTTCAGGAAATGCTTTTTCCAGAATATCAATCGCAATCTGATCATTCTGGTTATTGAAAACCGGCGTTATAACCCCAGCATTGCAGATTAAAAAGTTAGCATAGGAGCCCGGCGTACGGAAATCGTCGATGATGACGGCTTTGGGCATCGGGATTTCAATGATGTTCAGCTGCTTGCCGTTAACCAGTCGCATGCCTTTTAGCATTTGGAGGTTGGTTTGCAGGATCTTGTAGTTCTCATCGTTCTTATCATGTTCTACGCAAGCAATGACGGTGTCTTCGTTGATAAAACGCGTGGTGTCGTCAATGTGGCCGTCTGTGTCGTCGCCCACAATGCCACCTTCGACCCATAGAATTTGCTGGACTCCGTAATATTGGCAAAGGATTTCTTCGATTTGGGCCTGGTTTAAATGCGGATTCCTGTTCAGGTTCAATAAGCACGATTTGCTGGTTAGCAAGCTTCCTGCTCCATTGAATTCCACGGCGCCGCCTTCCATAATAATGCCTGGATTAAAAACGGGCAGGTTCAGGTAATTAGCAATCGCCTGTGGCGTACGGTTATCGTCGTCATAGGGCGGATATTTGCCTCCCCACGCATTATGGCCCCAGTTTACAATGGCTTTTTCCTTTGTTTTTTCATTGACAACAAAAGAGGGTCCGTGATCCCTGCACCAGGCGTCGTTCGTCGGTTTTATTACAAATTCAATTTTGGAAAGATCGACACCAGTTTGGTCCAGCTCTTTGGAAACGAACGTTTTGAGATTTTCATCATTGGCAATAATCCCTACATTTTCACCCTGAGTAATGGCTTTAATGAAGGCCAGATACTGCGGACGCATTTTAGCAAGCCTTTCGCCCTGCCAGGAAGCCTCGTTATGCGGAAATGTAAGCCAGGTGGCACGGTGGGGAAACCATTCGGCTGGAAAGCCAAAACCAAGTTCCGCCGGCGTCAATGAAGTGTTTATATCAGGCACAATTGAAAGAAGTCATTTTATGGTGCAAAGGTCGGAAAGGTTTTGCTGACTGGCAATTGCAAAGCGATAATGTACAAACAAAAACGGGATGCAGTTGCCTGCATCCCGTCAGTGAAAGTTGAGTAAATAATATTATTGCGCAACCATTACATTGTCTACCAGATAAGTGCCGTCCTCTGTTTCCAGGTTGTAGGCCTTTGAAACGAACCTTGCATTTTCCTTCACAGCCCCTACTTTCCAGGACGAAACGATGCCAGTAGCAGGCTCATAATGATAGAGAATATCATTTTTGCTCAATTTTTTCAAGCGTTTTTTACCTCTGTTTGTCTGCACGCGGTGATTAGGCGTTGCTTCCAGCAAGAGGGCGGGGATCATTTTTGGGTCGTAATTGGCGATTCCGTCGACGGGACGTAAATAAATAGCAGTAAGTGAAAAGTCAGGTTTGTTATACACATCAATTTGTTTCACCTGCGTAGCCATGCTTTTTCCGCCTTTGCAGGTTTTTACATGCTCACCCACCTTTATATCCGCAATCGATTTCACACTTCCGTCGGCCATTGTAACCGGCGCATTGTCTGAAAAATAACGATGTTTTTTCGTCTTCCTGGATACTTTGATGGTTAATTCTGACTTGACATTGTCAGTAGCTGTAATGTCGGTTTGGGCAATCAGATTGAATGATAAAAGGGCTAGGACAGATGTGATTGCGAACTTATGCATAAATGTGGATTTCGGTTGAAAATCAGGCTTTTGACATTTTTACAAACACCTTACTTAAAGCGTTTGGGACTGCGCCCAGGACAATAAATATCATCCCGCTGGTAAGCAACGTAGATGTATGTGCGAAAAACGAACCCGATGAAAGTATAGCGAGGATCAGGATTGTGGAAAATGGCAGTGAGAATGCAAGCAGCAACACAGCAAGTTCGAGGTCAAATGTTCTTTTTTCCTTAGGCAAACCTTTGGCATCTTCCCGCAAATTGAATGCTGAAATGTGCGCCAGTGGCCAGAAACTCGCTGCGCTCAACGGAATTACAATCGCTAACAAAATCATGGAAAGGTCCGTGATATGCAGCACGTAAATCATTCCCGCGCTGATAATCATGGTAATGCCTGCGCGGAAGAACAAAATGCTCGCTACAATGCGTTTTTTGCCCTCTTTAAGTTGAACAGCCAGACCAATGAAGAGCAGCACAAGCGGCGTCATCATGGCGCTGGTTTTATCAAAAATTTCTGTGACAACGAATGGTAAGCTGTTATAATTAATGCCGACGCTCAGCAGGATAATCGCCAGGAAAATGAGAATATTGATAGGCTCCTGAAACATGCTGGCAAACAAGCTTTTCAATTTTCCGCCCATTTTCGTTTCCTTATCATCGCTGTTTTTAAGGAACATGTTCATCGCAAGAATGTAAAGCGAAATGAGCACAAAAAACTTGTTACCCACATCCGCCAGCGCTGCAATAGCGAGGCTCTTTTCACCTAAAAATTCTGCAATAAACGGGAAGCACGACAGACCCGGCGCAAGCGATGGGATTAGCATCATCATAGTCCTTCCTGTGGGGCTGTTTTTTTCAATACCAAACAATGAGAATGCAAGCGGCGCAGAGAAAAACATCAAAAAGTTAAAAACCAGCGTCACCAACGGAATGATGATCATCGACGAATCTATTTCAATTTTCATTAAAGAAATAAAGATCGTAGAAGGCAATGCAACGGACAAAATGATCTCCTTAATCCCGTTTGTCTGGTCTTTGTTTTTAAACTTGGATTTGAGAAGAAGTCCCAAACCAATTAATAATAAGAGTGTTATGGTCTTTTGCAATGCATCACTCATGATCAAAAGAAATTTGAATGGTCAATGGGTATAATGAAGATTTAAGAGGGTAGGTTGGGTCTTCGATATTGTTATAGGAGTGAAAATGTTCATAGTGCACGTCACTTCGACTGCCCGGCGGCCCGGTCCGCTCAGTGTGACAAGGCTATTGTCAATTCGAAGAGGCTTTTGTCAGCCTGAGCGTAGTCGAAGTGACGTGCACAATGTTAACTCAACTGGTTGAGCGCACCTACGAAGGCTTTCATTTCGTCCATGGTTCCGATACTAACGCGGCACCATGGTTTGTTTTGGATATCAAATGACCTTACGGCAACGCCTTTGTCGCTCATTTTGGTCAGGAGTTCCTTGCCCGTAATGCTGATCGGGAACAGTACGAAGTTGGTATAAGAAGGAATGTATTTGTATCCCAATTTGTCCAGGTTTTCGTATAGATAAAGTTTCGCTTCGTGGTTCAGCTTGCGCGTGCTGTCCTGGAATTGATTGTCGTCCAAACTTGCCGATGCTGCGAAGATCGAAGTATAAGAAATGCCCATTCCGCCACGTGTGATCTTATTAATGCCCGCCAGGTAAGTTGGAAGTGCAACCATATAACCTACGCGGATACCAGCCATTCCCATGATTTTGGAGAAAGTACGGGCCACGATTACATTTTTCTTTTGAGTCAAAAGCGAAACCATACTCTGCGTGTCAGCGCCAACGGCTAGCTCAATGTAAGCTTCGTCAACAAATACAGGCACTTTTTCGGAAACGCGTGAACAGAAATCAAGCAGGTCCTGTCCTTTTGTGATAGCACCGGTTGGGTTGTTTGGGTTACAAACATAAACCAGTTTTGTTTCGCTGTCGATGGCAGCTTCCATTGCTTTCAGATCGTGTGACCAGTCAGCTGTACAGGGAACCGGCTTCCAGGTTGCGCCTACGGATTTGGCAACCTGTACCAATGACATATAGCAAGGATCGGCAGAAACAATGTTTCCTTTTCCGTTCATGAAGGTTACCAAAGCCACTTTTTCCAAAAGATCCGAAGAACCTGGTCCCATCATAATGTGGTCAGCAGAAACGCCTTCTTTCTTTGCAATTTTATCGATCAGGTCATACATTTCTTTCCATGCATAACGGTTTCCGTTTTTCACAGAATCGGCAACGGCTTTCTGCGCGGACATTGGTGGGCCGTAAGGATTTTCATTGGAGTTCAGTTTCGCAATGATCTTAGGCGCTTTAAAGTCGTTTGGAAGGAAATGTTCCCTTACCATTGGGCTGCGGAAAATACGGTTTTCAGGGTCCAGACTAAGCGGCGCGTTTGAGAAAGCACCCATACTCAGATGCGGTGCCAAAGTCATTCCTCCGATTGCCATTAAACCGGATTTTAACAGATTTCGACGGTCCATTTTTTGAGTCATTGTTGTATTGTTTAGAAAAGATGTGACGATAAGTATTTGTGGTAAAGTCCTCGGTACAATATACAAATTATTTAGAAAATATATCTATACATTATCCTTATTGTGAGCTAGTTAGCTTGCACTTGTGAAAATCTTGTAAATGCAATTCCCTTGTACGTTCCCGTCCAGGAAATCTTCGTAACCGTGCCTGCTTTCGGTGTCGGAACGCCTAATTCCGCCCATGTTTTGTCGATCGTTACGAGGCCTTGTGCATTAGATGTTACTTCGCCCAAAACGGCTCCTGTACGCAAGGTGATTTTGATCGGAACATTCGGAACGGGAATGGAATCAATGCCTTTTGTATGATCCAGAATGTTGGTCTTATCCAGTTCAAGCAGGCGTGCTGAAAGGGTTAATTTCGGAGCAGTCGCCTGGTAACCAACGGTTGGCTCACTTGCGATAGGTGCGCCGAAAGCGGCACCCACAATGTCAACCAACACCGGCGCTACATCGCGGTCCAGAAACGGATCTTCTTCTTTGCAGGATGCCAGTCCGAGTGAAAGCGTAAGTGCCAGGCAAAGTGCGGGAATGTATGTTTTGATATTTTTCATAATCTCGATTCTTGATTTTTTTGGAACAATAACCTGCTTACTTCTCTGCCCACCACAACTTGGTTTTCATGTCGTTAGGACCACCGTTCAGGCCTTCTCCTGCTTTTACAGACTCGGCATTCAGCGAATATTCCGAGTTAGGATAAGGGAAACGGGTTGGCAGGATGCCGCTGTTCTGCAACACTGCGCGTGGATCAACAGCCGGGAAAACCGGAAAACCTGTTCTGCGCCATTCTGCCCAGGCTTCAACTCCCTGACCGAAAAGTGCGACCCATTTTTGCTCCAAAACTTTTTCTCTTGTCACCGCACCCAGTTTGGTAATGAATGATGCGGGAGGAGTCAAGCCGTATTGTGCGAAAGAAGCAGCGATTCCAGCGTCGAAATACGTTTTTGCACTGCCTGTGATCTCTCCGTCGAGCGCGGCTTCGGCCAGAATGAAGTTCAGTTCTGCGAAAGTCATGATCACTTCCGGCGCTTCTGCTTTGGTGAATGCGTCACCGATTGTTGAGCTCGTTGCGAGGTAAGTCGTTGCGATCGCATCCGGCAAGCCATTTGGATGGCCTTCGTACTTGCCGTCTTTGTTTGGATTGGCATATTTGGTAATGCGGCTGTCGTCCAGTGCATTCATTTTGTCGGCCAATGTTTTGCTGATGTTCCAGTCCGTACGGCCATCCTGCTTCATCACCTGGTTCCACTCGTTGTTACTTGGCAAAACCGTTGTGCAGTTCAACTGCGCATTGTCGGCATTGCTTGTGAAAATCGGGAATGTTTTAGGATCAGAAACAATCTCGGTCATGATCGCTTTCGATTCCGCAGGTTTTTTGGCAGCCTGACGGTTCGCAAGACGCAACCGCAATGAGTTGGCGAATTTTTTCCATTTCAAAATATCACCTGAATACATAATGTCACCCGCAACGGCCGGGCCGCCTACGACCAGTTTTTCGTTTGCCATTTTCAAGTCGTTCAGCATACCGGCGTAAACCACGTCCATTGGATCGTATTTCGGCGTGTAAATCGGTGCGTCGGCTGTTCCTTTGATCGCGTCATTGTAAGGAATTGCTCCGTAAAGGTCTGTTAATAAGGAGAAAACCCACGTCCGCATCACCAGTGCAACGCCTTCGTAATTTGAATTCGGATTGGCAGATCCTTCGCCCGACAGCGCAATAATGCGTTGGAAATTCAGCTGAGAATCGTTGTAGAAACCTTTCCAGTTATTAGCAACCAATGCAGGTGAAACCGTGTAATCGTCACCTTCATTGGAATAAATGTTACGCGTCAAATGCTGCACATACAATTCGGCTGCGTCAATGTTGATGCGCTCGAAACGCGTCCGGTGTCCCCAGTAACGGTCGATAGCGGTTTCAATGCCGGTAGGAAGCAGATATTGCGGTCCGATGGCCGTAGGGTTGTTCGGACTTACATTCATTTCATCAAAATCTTTGGTGCAGCTCGATGCAGTCAAAATCCCTGCAAGCGCCGTCATCCAAATGGTTTTATGATTCAATATGTTTTTCATCTTCGGATTCTTTAAGGTCAGTTAACTCGATTGACTGGATCAGAATGACAAGGCCAGGTTCATACCCACGCTGCGTGAGCTAGGAAGCTCGCCGTAACCGAAACCTTGTCCATTTGCGCCTTTTGCATCAATTTCAGGATCGATATGCGGTGTGTTTTTGAAGATCATCCACACATTGCGTCCTACTACTGAAAGTTTTGCTGACTGGATTTTGATTCTTTTCAGGAATGCAGGGCTGATGCTGTAACCCAGTGAAACTTCGCGAAGCTTCACATAACTTGCGTCGAAAATCGCTGACTCGTGATAGTTACGTGGGTTGCTGTAACCGTAAAGCTGATTAGCCGTAACAATGATGTCGTTTGGAACAAAAGATTTAGAACCATCCGCTCCCGTTACTTCCCGAACACCTTTTCCGATCACACCTTCTTCACGACCAAGCGCCGTTTCTGCATATTGACCAGTCCAACGGGCAGTTCCCGTTCCTTCGTCATAAATGTCGCCACCTATGCGAACATCAACCAATGCGCTCAATGAGAAGCCCTTGTAGTTGAACGTGTTCAACATTCCGCCGATCCAGTCTGGCTGCACGTTACCCAGTTTTTGATTTGAGGCGGTTACTGGAAGTCCGTTTGCTCCATAAACAACTTGTCCATCCGGTGATTTCAGGAAGCCAACGCCGTAGAATGTTCCGTAAGATTCTCCTACACGTGCTTCTGAGGTCATTCCGCGCTGCGTTGCCAATGTGTAAGTCGTAAGTCCTTCTGCCAGCTCAACCACTTTGTTGCGGTTGCGGGCGTAGTTCAATGAAACTTCCCAGCTGAAACCATTGGACAATTTCACCGGCGTTCCGGATAATGTTACTTCAACGCCTTTGTTCGTGATCTTTCCGGCATTCAGGATTCTTTTGTCATAACCACTCGCTTTCGAAATCTCAACACCCAGGATCTGATCTTTTGTTGTTTGATCGTAATAAGTCACATCCAAACCAACTTTTCCTTTGAAGAAGCGTACGTCGGCACCTAATTCAAGACCGGTTGTAATCTCAGGCTTCAAGTCAGCATTTGCAATCTGAATGTTTTCACCAAATTTCGGAACTGCTCCGTTCCATGATCCGCTCGCAGTGAATGTTTGTGCAAGTTGATAAGGCGTCGCATCATTACCCACCTGAGCATAGCTGGCGCGGATCTTTCCAAATGAAAGCACATTGCTTTTTACATCAAACAATTCGGTTAAAACTGCGCTTACAGATGCAGAAGGGTAGAAGTAAGAGCGTGCATTGGAAGGCAATGTGCTCGACCAGTCGTTTCTGGCAGTAAGGTCAAGGAAAAGCGCGTTTCTCCATGAGAAATTAGCCGTTCCAAACAAGCTTTGCGTTTCAGATTCTTCGATTTTACTTTCGATGGTGTTGGCGCTTGGAACGGAGTTTCCGGCATTATAAAGGCCATCCACAACCATTTCACCCACAGCAAAGTAATTTCTCTTGTAATAGTTTTTACGCTGGATGCCACCGAACTGAACATTCACACCAAAGTCGCTGGTAATGTTCTTCGTGTAAGTCAGCATGAAATCCGTGTTCGTTTCCTGGCTGCGCAAAACCTCTTCGTTAAAGCGTCCCGGTGTTCTTGTGCCGTTCCGAACGCGAAGGAAGTTGGTTACATTAATACGCGTGTCAGACCAGTAATCCGTTCCTGAGCGAAGCATTAAGGAAAGCGAAGGCAGGATTTTGTAGTTCAATGCGATGTTTCCTAGCAACCTGTCTTTTTCATTGCCGGATGGCATTTTAAGTTGAGAAAAATAAGGGTTGGTAAAAAATGTATGCTGCCAGTTTGGTGGATCTGTGTCGCCCACTTTTTGGTTATGCACATCCGTGTATTGTTCGTAGTTGCGCAGCTGATCCCATGAAACCGAGCGGTGAGACCAGATAAATTCCTGCCCGCCCGCATAGCTGCGGTTGTCTGAGCCGGATTTGATATACTCACCAGACAATGTAATGCTGATGTTTTTGGTCAAATTGTAACCTGAGTTAATGCGGAAGTTATTTCTGTGGAAATCATTGTAATACATGATCCCTTTCTGATCCACTCGGCTCAATCCCAAACGAAAATAGCCTTTGTCATTTCCTCCTGACAGTGCCACCGAGTTTGTGATCGTGCGGCCTGTCTGCCAGTATTCTTCCCAGTTGTTAGGCTGAGGAGTCAGTGGTGCAACATCGTCACCAGTCCACCACTGTCTCACCATACGGCCATCCATAGGCGCTCCCCAGCTTTCATCCGTTCCTGCTGAACCAGCCAGCGGATATCTTGCGTCATAAACGGCTCTGTATTGTGCGATTTGGGCAGGATCTGTGATAGAAGAGCTCCATCCGTCGTTGTACCAGGTGCGGTAACCGCTTCCTCCGCCATATGTATTTTGAAAATCAGGTTTGATCCAGGGACGTTCGAATGTAATGTTTGAATTTACTTCAACACCCAATCCTTTTGTGCCCTGACCATTTTTAGTCGTAATCAAAATAACCCCGTTTGCTGCGCGTGAACCGTACAATGCAGCTGCGTTAGGCCCTTTCAAAACAGACATTTCTTTAATGTTGTCCGGGTTAACCTCAGAAATTCCGCCACCCAGTGTTTTGCTCGAAGTCTGCTCCATCGGCACACCGTCGATAACGATTAACGGCTGGTTATTGCCTGAGACAGAAGAAGATCCGCGAATCTGGATCGTAGAGCTGCTGCCCGGTCCGCCATTGGCCTGAACCCTTACACCTGCAATTTTACCGGATAATGCGTTCGCCACGTTTGTTGACCGCGATTCGGTCAGCGCGCTTCCTTTAACTTCCTGCACGGTGTAACCCAATGCTTTTTTCTCACGTTCTATACCAAAAGCGGTAACCACCACTTCGGCAAGTTGTCTTGTATCGGCGTCAAGTTTGATATCAAATTGAGTCTGGTTTCCGATCGGCAATTCTTTGATCAGGAAACCCACATAAGAAACTACAAGAATTCCATCACCGGGAACAGAAAAACTGAATTTTCCGTCTGCATCTGCGTTTGAACCGACGTTGGTTCCTTTAAATATAATGGAAGCGCCAGCAAGTCCGAGACCATCGTCAGCTGCTGATATCTTGCCGCTGATCTGACGCACCTGGGCGTAAGCAAGCGGAGAACACAGACAAGCCCATAATAATAAGAGTAGAACTTTACGCATGGGAGAAGATGAGTTAAATTGTTGTTAGGTATCAGTAATAGGAGGAGAAAAAAGTTATGGCTGTGTGGTGTCCACGTTGCCGTGCGCCGCACACACTTTCGCGTGGACAGAACAACACAGCCATAAGCTTGCAAAACTGCTTTTCCGGAAAGCAATACCCTCTTAAATCGAGGACAGACAGTGTTTGAGAGTGTAAGCAGAGACAAAGAAATCCCTGCGTAGACAATTTGCCTGTCCACGGTGTTCTTGGTAAACCTTGTATTAAAAAAATTATATTGTATCAGGTCAGAACATGCCGGATAAATCTTTGGGAGATAATCGGCCTTGGTAAATGTTCCCCCCGATACAGTCAGATATATTCATGTGCGGCTGGAATATATCTTGTATTCAGAAGTTCAGTCATTCGTTTAACGACTTGTCAAATATACTGACAATGTGAAATAATGCAAGAGAATAAACCGAAAAATTGAAGTTTTTTGCAATTAAAATTGGTCATTTAAAATGTTTATAAAATGTTTTGGTAATAATTTTATAAATAATTTAAATTTCCCGTTTCGGCAGAATCTCTATGCGTTAGATAGACTTAAATTTTAAAAACTGACAATTAATTGGTTAAAATTGAGAAGTTTATATACGTAAAATTTGGATTTTAAATAAAATATCGGTTACATATTTGGATTTTTGAACCTATTTTACAGGAATATGCAAAAATCAAAAAAGAGGGTCCCATTTCGGGAGCCCTCTTTTTTGTAAACTCATGTAAACTAAGAATAATTATATTTCCCTGTTCCTGCTAATCAATGTAGCGTTTGAGAATTGGCTTGTAAGAATCAATCCTGCGGTCTCTCAGGAAAGGCCATGTTGTTCTGTAAAAATCAAGCTTTTGCAAATCAAGCTCCTCAACGTGGGTTACTTCCTCTTTATGCGGCGCGAGATATAACAAACGGCCCTGCGGATTAGCGATGAAAGAGCCACCCCAGAATTGCTGATCGGCTTCCCGACCTGTCCGGTTCACTGAAACGACGTAAACGCCATTGGCAACGGCATGCCCGCGTTGAATGGTTTGCCACGCGCCATACTGCTCCTCATTAATGACCGGGTCTGTTTCATTTGTATCCCAGCCGATGGCAGTGGGGTAGAAAAGAATCTCGGCGCCCATCAGGCTCGTAATACGTGCTGCTTCGGGATACCATTGATCCCAGCAGATTAACACGCCTATTTTGGCAAATTTTGTGTCGAAAACCCGGTAGCCATCTTTATCTCCGGCTTCACCCACAGATTCACCGGTCGCGGCATCACCAGGAGTGAAGTAGAATTTTTCGTAATAACCCGGATCGTCGGGAATGTGCATTTTGCGGTATTTGCCCAGGTAAGCGCCGTCGGCATCCAGAACCGCTGTAGTATTATGGTAAAGACCGTGTGCGCGTTTCTCAAAAAGCGACGCAATGATCACAACGCCCAATTCCTTCGCCAATGCGCTTAACGACTCCGTAGAGGGGCCGGGAATAGGTTCGGCAAGCTGGAAGTTGCTGTGATCTTCCACATCGCAGAAATACAGCGAACGGAAAAGCTCTTGCAGGCATATAATATTAGCACCCTTCTGTGCAGCTTCACGGATTCCTTTTACGGCCTTCTGGAAGTTGGCCTCAACATCCTCGGTGCAGCTCATTTGGACAATGCCAATGTTTACTTTTTTATTCATGAATGGTCGTTTGTGATCTTAATGTTCAGCAATTTTAACACTATTTGTCTCCGGGTAGTTCTTTGATCGGAAAGTCTAAGGAAAGCTCGTTCATGCATTTAAAATGTTTTTGCGGACACGCTTTATATCCGATCTTTGAACAAGGTCTGCATTTGAGGTTATTATTTTCAAGCACTTCAAAAGCAGTTTTATATGGATACATTCCAAAACCTGGAATGGTATTTCCCCAAATCGAATACACTTTTTTCTTAAAGGCCGCCGCGACGTGCATAAGCCCCGTATCATGCGAAAACACGATCAGCGATTTCTGAACCAGCGATGCGGATTGATTAAAATTGTATTTCCCGCAGGTATTCAGGATCAAATTGTCGCCAATGGCCATTCGGATTGCTTCGCCGGCTTCAAAATCTTCCTTTCCACCCAATAAGACAATTGGGAAGTTGATCTTCCTGCAAAGTTCGATCATTCTCGGCACAGGCAGTTTTTTGGTGTTATGCTGCCCTCCGATTGCGTAGGCGACAAATGTTCCCTGGTGCGTGGCCGGAAGCCAGCTTGTTTCAACATTGTCTTTATAAGGAATGAAATAGTCTAGTCCTTGTCCGTCATTAGTTACCTGGAACACATTCAAGGTTTCCATATAGCGGTCCACAATGTGGATATCGGGCAGATAGTCGATCTTAAATGTCGTAAGAAGCCATTTAAGTGCATTTAATTTATCAAAACTGAATGCCTTCACGCCCAAGGCTAGCTTAATGCGCAGCGTCCTGATATTGGCGTGCAGATCAATAACGTAGTCAAATTTTTCAGCTTTGAGCTGTTTAAGGATGGGATTAATGTCTTTGTCCAGCAACCATATTTTATCGACATAGGGATTGTCGGCGAGCAGAAACTGGAATTTTGATTTTGTAAAATAGTGAATTTCGGCGTTAACCTGTTGTTTCAAGCACCTTATTACCGGCGTGGTAAGCACAATGTCACCAATGGAAGAGAAACGCAGGATAAGGACTTTTATGGGTTTATTCACTTTTTATTTCTTGTCGTAATTGAAAAGGCAGCAGGTTTTGCGGCCGTGCATGTTTCCACCTTCTGTGGCTCCAAAGCCAGTTATCGGGTTGGCGCTTGATGTCCTCTTCCAGATATTCAATCTGGCTTTGCAGAATGTTGTTGGCCGGTTCTTTCTTCGGATTTTCGGTGATCAGTTTGAAATAGGAGCGGTAATGGCCTCTTTTTCGCTCATCCCGCAAAATCCCCATATACAAAACCGGTGCATTTAAGCGCTTTGCGATCAGTTCGCCGCCCCGGAAAATCCCGGTGTCCTGGTTCAAGAAACTGGTCCAGTAAGCCTTGTCCGGACTTGGTGACTGATCATTCACCAAAACAAAAAGAAAAGGCTTTTCCCTGGGCGCCATCGCGCGGACCATCGCTTCTTTCATAGGCACCATTTCCGTCCCAAACTTGGTCCTGACTTTTTTAAACCAATCTTCAAAAATGTCATTGGCCAGCTCGTGGTAAACGACCACAATTTGGTAGGATAATTTGGCAGAAGCAAATAAGTTGAGCATTTCCCAATTTCCCAGGTGCCCGGATACAACTACAAGGCTTTTTTGCTGTGCATAATAATGATCCAGCAATTCGGTTTCCAGCTCGAACCGGCTGAGCAGATCATTCTTTGAAATGGACCTTAGTTTGATCGTTTCAAAAACAATGTCGGTGAAGTTTTGATAATATCGCCTGGCAATCGATTCTATTGTGTTTTCATTATAGGTAGGAAAACTGTTTTTCAAATTCGCAAAAATGACCTGCTTTCTGTATTGGCCAATGTCGAAGATGAGGAAGCGGAAGATATCGGAAAGCTTATATAATTTTTTCCATGAAAGCCTCGAAATTGCTGTCAGGAGGAACAGTAAAAGTCGGGTGGAAAGTTTTTTCATTGCGTTGAATCCTTTTGCAGTGAAAAAACCGAATTTACGAAAGATTTAGTTCCTCGAAATGGCACTTTTCGAAGACCGGGCAATCAGGAAAATGGTGGGAATCAGGCTAGCGTCTGTTCCGGTTTCAAGCATTCCGGGCGTTTGTGTTTCCAGCGTCTATGGCTCCAAAGCCAGTTATGCGGCTGTAAATTGATGTCTTTTTCAAGGATACGCAGCTGTTTTTCAAGAATTGCGTTGTTTTGAACCTCTTTTGGGCATTCCGTAATGGTCGAAATCGCGACCTGGTAATAACCTCTTTTGTTGGCCACTTTGGCGAAATCGGCGTACAGAACGGTCAGATTATAACGCCTTGCAATGGTCTCAACGCCTCTAAAAACACCCGTATCCTGATGCAGGAATTGTGTCCAGAAAGCGGTTTTCGGATTGGGCGACTGGTCATTTGCGAGGACGACGACGTAGGGTTTCTCGCGGGGCTTTTGTAATTCCTTGAAAATGTTGTCCATAGGGACCAGTTTTGCACCGAATCTCGTCCTCAGATCCAGAAACCACTGATCGGAAGCTTCGTTTTGCAATGGCCTGTAAACCACAATGCATTCGTGCGTGAAGCAAAGCGAGGAAAAGAGATTGGCAAGCTCCCAGTTGCCGCGGTGGCCCATTAAATATATAATGTTGGTCTTGTCATTGTAAAATTTATCCATGATGCTGATATCTCCCCGGAGGCGTTCCCGCACACATTCCGGGCTTGCCGTGCGGAACTTGATGGTCTCAACGATCAGGTCGGTGAAATGGAGCTGAAAATCTTTGGCAATGCAGGAGAGCTCGGCATCCGTTTTTTCAGGAAAGCTGTTTTTTAGGTTTTTACGGATCACTTCTCTGCGATATCGTCCCACGCTGAAAATAGACCAGCATAAAAAATCAGAAAGCCTGAAAGCGTTCTTCCAGGACAATGATGCGATTTGATTTAGTAATAAAAAAAGAAATTTTGAGACTATTAGTTGCATGCAAACATTTTTCTGCAATGATACGTATATATTATATCTATATGAAATGCTGGTTTTTGAATGTGTATTTCGTTAAATTCACTGTTTCAAACCAATTCAATAACGACCGTTTTGGAAGGAATATTTGACATAAAGAATGATCGCCGCCTGAGCATGTATCTGTACAGGGTGGGATTTGGCATGTGGCTGATGTATCTGGTCCTCGGCGCTCCCGCATTGCACACATACCTGCATTACCGTCAGGATTGCGGCCTAATATCTTTCGTGCTGATGATCTTTGGGTTTACTGCTTCTATGGTATACGATTATTTTCATCACCACGATCAGTATGAAATGAAGAAGAAATGGCTGTTTGTCAGCTATGCGGTGTTGGCGGGGATAATTTATTTTCTTGAATTCCGCGGAAAGGAGAATCTGATTGATATAAATTGGATTTTGAGCTTGCTTTAATTCACTTCACTTGCAACAGATCTTCCCTGTTGAATCATTTGTTCAATTTGTTCAAAGCTCAAATCGGGTAATGCAGCAACTTTGCCAATGACAATGATGGCCGGAGACGCGATTTCGCTCACCTGCGCCAATGTGGCAATGTTGCTAATCTTTCCTGTTACCACTTTCTGGTTTTCCAATGTTCCATTTTGAATGATCGAAATGGACTCGTCCAGTTTGTCCAGTGCTGCGTATATATTCACTATTTCCTGCAACTTATGCAAGCCCATCAAAATGACAACCGTGGCCGTGGATTGTGCAGCCAGAAGCAGGTCATCAGACAATGCATGGTTCTTGGTTGTGCCCGTAATGACCCAAAAACTTTCACTTAAACCTCTTGAAGTAAGGGGAATGCCGGCCAGCGCAGGAGCTGCATAACTGCTGGATATACCTGGAATTATTTCGGATTCAATGCCGAATTGCGCTGCGTAAAGGATCTCCTCATAGCCACGGCCGAAAATGAAGGAATCTCCGCCTTTCAAACGGACAACTTCGCCGTATACACGTGCATTTTCGACAATTAAGGCGTTAATATCGTCTTGTGCGCAGCTTGTTTTACCAAACCGCTTCCCGACAAGGATCTTCACACAATCTATGGGGCAATAATCGAGAAGTGAGGGGTGGGCGAGGGAGTCATACAAAACAACTTTCGCTTTTTGTAATGCTTTTACCCCTTTCAAGGTGATCAGGTCAGGATCACCTGGCCCGGCACCAATAAGTGTAAGTTTCATATTATCAAGACTTTCGCTTTCGGCTGTCAACAATCAAGCATAATGCTCAATGTGCCGACAGCCGATGCTTCAAGTCATTTTAACTATCGTTTCCGAATGACAATTCCTGCAAAACCGGCTCGCCTGTTTCCACCAATTGCGCCTCACGTGTATCACGGACAAAATTTAAAAACTGTTCCGCGGTGCTGAGGAAGTAAGTAGCAAATTCCTGGGTCGGCTCAAAATGATTGATGCTGAATGCCAGCGAACGGAAAGGTGCTTCTGCTTTATCTTCGCGCGCAAATTCAACAGGCGTTTCGTATTTGAAATCCTGTCCGAAATGCGTTTCGAAGTCATTCACGATGCCATACTGCGTGTTCAGTGTCACATCTTTGGTCATTAACAAACCTTTTGCGCCCGTAATCAGCACATTATAAGCATGATAAATCGCATCCGCCCAGATTCCTGATTCGTAGTTTTCTTTGGCAAGATTCAATTTTTCCTGTCCCTCCGTGATCGTCGTAGCCACAAGGTCAACCAGCACACTGGCACATTCTCCAACCCCGATTTCTGTTTTGAACAATTCGTCGTGGTCCCAATCGCGGTAATCGTCGTCTTGCAAAGTCGTAAGATCTGCAATCGGTTTCAGCAATTGGAAGAAATAATTTTTGGTTTGACGCTGATAATATTGATTGTAATATTCGCCGTCATACGCATTGGTTTCAAAATCATTGAAAAGCGTGCGCAACACTTCCGGGCCGCGTTTGGTAGGAACTTTGATCACTTTATCACCGATCAAACCAATGCCATCGCCGGAAAAACCGCCGCCTAGTAAAACCTGCAAAGCGGGAAGGACCAGCTTGCCGTTTTTGATAGAGCTTCCGTGGAAACCAATGTTGGACGCATTATGCTGGCCGCAACCATTCATGCAACCGCTGATTTTGATCTTAATATCCTGATTGTAAATCATTTCAGGGAATTCATCACGCATTACATCTTCCAGCACGCGCGTAATTCCATAACTGCTGGAAATCGCGAGGTTACAAGTGTCTGTTCCCGGGCAAGTTGTGATGTCCATTGTGCTGTCAAAACCAGGCGCTGCAAGTCCTAATTTTGCCAGTTCATGATAAAGCGTAACCAGATCTTCGCCTTTCACAAAACGAAGGATATAGCCCTGGTTAACCGTCACACGAATGTCATCCGCAGCATATTGCCGAACCAAATCCGCAAGCTGACGCGCTGTATCCGAATGCATATCACCCAAAAGAACGCGTAACTGAACAGCATACCAGCCCTTTTGTTTTTGCTCAAAAGTGTTGGTTCTCAGCCATTTTGTAAAAATATCAAGCTTGTCCGCTTCAATGCTTTGAGAAGCAATGTTCAGGATTTCAGCTTCTGTCAAAGATGGACGCGGGGCGAAAGTGATTGATTCCACTTCCTTTGTTCCAAACAAATCTTCTGGAATTGTGAAAACTTTGTTTTTAAGCGCAACGCGTTGTTCTTCAACTCTGGCCATCATTTCTTCAAGACCAATGTCGTTCAGCAAGAACTTCATACGTGCCTTATGACGACGCACGCGCTCTCCGTAACGGTCAAAAACGCGAAGCAATGCTTCAATGAAAGGAATAACTTTATCCTCTTCAAGGAATTCAAAAGCCGTTTGTGCAGAAAAAGGCTGTGCGCCTAATCCGCCGCCAATCAGCACTTTGAAACCTTTCACCGTTTCACCCGCTTCGTTCACGCCCATTTTAGCAATAAGCCCAACATCATGAATGAATGCCAATGCTGAATCTTTTTCAGAAGAAGAGACCGCAATTTTAAACTTCCGGCCCATATCCTGATTGATCGGGTTGCGGAGGAAATAGCTGAATATGGAATGCGTGATCGGTGTCACATCAAAAGGCTCGTCCGGGTCGATTCCGGCGATCGATGAAGCGGTTACGTTACGAATGGTGTTACCGCAGGCTTCTTTTAATGTAATGCCTGCATCTTCCAGATCTGCCCATAATTGTGGCGAATCGGAAAGTTTTACAAAGTGTAGCTGAATGTCCTGGCGCGTGGTTGCATGCAGGTTTCCGGTTGCAAATTTGTCCGAAGTATCCGCAATTCTGACCAGCTGGTCCGCTGTAATGCGTCCATAAGGAAGCTTAATACGGATCATCTGCACACCTGGCTGGCGCTGGCCATAGACACCGCGGGTAAGCCTGAACTTACGGAATGCTTCTTCGGGCGTCTCCCCCGTATTAAATGCATTGATTTTTTGGTTTAAATCAATGATATCGCGCTTCGCAACAGCGGATACTTTGTCAGAAATCAATATTTCGCTCATGGTGATAATTTCTTTTATTCAATCATGCAAGCTCCTACGGTCACATTCGACGTTTCGTCGATCAGGATTGCCGCGCCATTTGCGCGATTTTTCTGATATGGGTCGTAGGCGATTGGCTGGGCTGTTCTAAGTATAATTCGTGCAACATCGTTCAATTTCAGGCTGTCTACTTCGTCCAGCTTCTCGTATGAATTGATGTCGATCTGATATTCAATGTCGCGGATTGAGCATCTCGATCGTGCTGTTCCGTGCTGCAATACGTATTTGTTGCCTGCTTTCAGGGTCTTTTTGTCGTCCATCCAACAGATCAGTGCTTCAATATCCTGGCTTACGATCGGTGAATTGTTTACTGAAACAATTGTGTCCCCGCGACTGATGTCAATGTCATCTTCCAGTAGGATCGTAACCGATTCTAAAACAGACGCTTCTTCAATTTCGTTTCCACCAAATTCGATTTTGGCAATTTTGGACTCGGTTTCCGAAGGCAGAACTTTAACCAGATCGCCTTTCTTGAATGTTCCGCTCTGCACCCGTCCCGCATAGCCGCGGTAATCGTGCAATTCATCAGTTTGAGGGCGGATTACATATTGAACCGAGAACCGGCCGTCTTCCTGATTCTGGTCTTTCAAAACATTGACATTTTCCAAAACAGAAAGCAATGTTTCGCCTGTGTACCAGGGCATATTTACTGATCTGTCTACAATGTTATCGCCATTCAAGGCACTAACCGGAATCAATGTCAAGTCTTTGATATTCAGCTTGGAAGCCAGTTCCTGATAAGATTTTGCAATCTCCAAAAACGCGTCTTCTGAATTGCCGACCAAATCCATTTTGTTAATTGCAACAATCACATGCGGAATGCCCAGCATGGAAGCGATCAGCGAATGGCGGCGTGTTTGTTCAACAACGCCATGACGCGCATCAACTAAAATAATTGCCAAATCCGCGTTGGAAGCACCTGTAACCATGTTTCTGGTATACTGAATGTGTCCCGGCGCATCAATGCTGATAAACTTGCGGTTAGGCGTTTGGAAATATTTGTAAGCTACATCAATAGTAATGCCTTGCTCACGCTCCGAACGAAGGCCGTCCGTCAGCAACGCCAGATCAATTTCCCCCACATTGCGGCTCTTACTCGCACGCTCAATGGCCTCCATCTGATCCGCCAATATATTTTTTGTATCGTAAAGCAAGCGTCCTATCAATGTGCTCTTGCCATCGTCCACGGAACCTGCTGTTATAAATCTTAGTAAATCCACCTTTTTTAATTTTGAATGATTGAATGAGTGAATGAGTGACCGGGTCGCCGGTGCGATGACTGAATATGATGTACTCTGTCATCCTGAGTGCACCGCCCTGTTGCCCTGTCACCCTGAGTGCATGACCTGTTGCCTTGTCACCCTGAGCGGAGTCGAAGGGCGTCCACCAAAGCTAACTCAGAAGTAACCCCCCTTTTTTCGATCCTCCATCGCTGCTTCCGTTTGCTGGTCATCAATCCGCGTTTCACCTCTCTCACTAATCCTAGAAACAGTAATCTCAGCAATAACCTCGTCCAACGTCGCAGCACTCGACTCCACTGCTGCCGTACAGGTCATATCACCAACCGTTCTGAAACGAACCTGACGCGTTACGATCTGGTCGTTTTCGTCTTTTTCGATAACCGGCGTATTATTTAATAATTTTCCATCTCTCAAAATCAATTCACGCTCGTGGGCGAAATAAATGGATGGTAATGTGATGTTTTCTCTTTTCAAATAAGCCCAAACGTCAAGCTCGGTCCAGTTTGAAATCGGGAACACCCGCACGTTTTCACCTTTATGAATTCTTCCGTTGAACAAGTTCCAAAGTTCAGGACGCTGACGCTTCGGGTCCCACTGTCCGAACTCATCACGGAATGAAAAGATACGCTCTTTCGCACGTGCTTTTTCTTCGTCACGCCGTGCACCACCAATGCAGGCATCAAATTCAAATTCCTCAATTGTATCCAGCAAAGTGAAGGTTTGCAGCCAGTTGCGGCTTGCATTCTTGCCAGTTTGTTCTTTCAGGCCTTTTGCCTTAATGGTATCTTCCACATAGCGAACGACCAATTTTGCGCCGATTTGTTCGGCCAGTTCGTCGCGGTAATTTATCGCTTCAATAAAATTATGTCCGGTATCAACGTGCACCAGTGGAAAGGGGATTTTTCCTGGCGCAAAGGCTTTTTGGGCCAGTCTTACCAATGTGATAGAATCTTTTCCACCTGAAAACAACAATGCAGGGCGCTCGAACTGGCCTGCGACCTCACGCATAATGTAAATCGCCTCGGCCTCCAACTGGTCCAGATAATCGGGTGACTTGCGTCGCGCTTCCTGATCGCTGATATCCGACACTTCTTTAACTGAAATTGACATATTCTGAATAATTGTTTTTCTATTAATTAGGGCCTAATGCTGCTCAAAATGAGGATTATCCTATAAACTGACAGCCCAAAGCCAACAGCTCACAGCCTACTTAGCATGCAAGCCACATTCTTTTTTCGATTCATCTTCCCACCACCAGCGTCCCGCGCGGAAATCCTCGCCTTCCTGGATCGCACGGGTACAAGGTGCGCAACCAATGCTCACAAAACCCTTGTCATGCAATGGGTTATAAGGAATGCCATTGGACTTTACATATGTTTTAACTTCCTCAAAAGACCAGTTAAGGATCGGATGAAACTTCACCAGCTGGTGCGCTTCGTCCCATTCCAGCTGCGGCATATCATGACGGTTGCCCGATTGTTCTGCCCTGATACCGGTTACCCAGATCTTCGCCCCTTTCAACGCGCGGTTCAATGGTTCCACTTTGCGGATAAAGCAACATTCCTTCCTGTTTTCCACCGAATCATAAAAACTCAAAGGTCCTTTTGTGCTTACCATTTCCTCCACGGTTTGCGTTTGCGGATAGTAAACTTTGATCTTCGTATCGTAGCGGTTGTTCGTCTTTTGCAGCGTCATATAAGTCTCGCTGAAAAGCCTTCCTGTATCCAGGGTGAAAATCGTAATGTTCAGATTATTCTTTAAAATAAAATCTGTAATAACCTGATCTTCATAGCCCAAGCTAGTCGAAAACACCACTTCGCCAGGAAAAAGCTCCGCCAGAATCGCCAGCGATTCCGTCTCACTCTTGCCCTCAATAGCGGCATTTAAAGAAGATATTATTGTGTTGTTCATGGTGATTATTCGCCTGCTTCTTTCAAAGCTTCATTTATAATTCGTTCGCTGATGCGAAAATCAGTGCTTAATATTTTATCAAAAACACTTCGGACAGATGAAATCTTGTTTTCCTTTTTGGCTTTCAAAATGACGCCTATCGTGCCTGTAACTCTAATGTTCATTTTGGATGCGACCTTTCTAGCTTTAAGATCATCCAATATTACCGTGCACTCTCGCATTTCAAATGCCAGAGCCAATGCTGAGGCTTCTCCTATATCCAGTGCGTCTTCAAATAAAAGCTGTAACGCAGTGTTGCTAATTTCCTTTATCTCGATCCAGTCGGGAAGCGGCCCTCCAAATTCCTCTGCTATTTCTTTTGTAATAAATATTTGCTTGTAAATGCGCCGTAAAATTTCAAGTTCTTCAATTTTTGATAATAAGATCAAACAACTTGAATCAGCAATAACAAGCGCATTACGCATTGGCTATGTCGTTTCTCAGATCTTCAACCGAATCACTGAATATGGAAAAGCCAAATCTTCCCATGATTTCAATGAAAGTCCGCTTGCTAACCCCGACAATCTCAGCCGCCTGACCAGTCGTAACTTTTCCACGCTCATATAACTGGCCAGCCAAAAGCATTTTTATTTCAAATTCTTCTGAATCCAGTGAATCCGGTAAGTTGATGGTCAATGCTTTCATAAGATCAGAGCCTAATTAAATTCCTACCCTAATATATCACTTTTCACCGACACCTCCACGGCGTTGGTGAAGTCTTCTATCAAATCTTCGATGTCTTCAAGACCTACTGAAATGCGGATGAGGCCTTCTGTAATGCCCAGTGCTTTCTTCTCCTCAGGTTTCAGTTTAGCGTGCGTAGTTGTGTTTGGGTTTGTTACAATGGTTCTTGTATCACCCAGGTTTGAAGAAAGTGAAGCGATTTCCAGCGCATCCATAAATGCGGAAACCCTTTCAAAACCGCCTTCCAGATCAATGGTAACAATTGCCCCGCCAGCTGACATTTGTTGTTTGGCCAGTTCGTGCTGCGGGTGTGATTCCAGGAACGGATATTTCACCGACTTTACGTCAGGATGTTTTTCCAAAGCCTGGGCCAGCTGCAACGCATTTGAACAATGTCTGTCCATTCGCAATCCTAATGTTTCAAGACTTTTGGTCAAAACCCAGGCATTAAACGGCGACATCGAGGGCCCTGTCTGGCGGCAGAAAAAGCGCAACTCTTTGATATATTCTTTTTTACCAACAACAACACCGCCCAAAACGCGGCCTTGTCCGTCCATGAATTTCGTCGCCGAATGTAAAACCAAATCAGCGCCAAACTCTGCCGGAACTTGTAATGCAGGCGATGCAAAACAGTTGTCCACATTAAAGATCAGATTGTGCTTCTTGCAAAGTCTGCCGATCATCGCCAAATCTACCAGATCCAAGCCTGGATTTGAAGGTGTTTCCAGATAAACCATCTTGGAATTAGGCTGTACAGCAGCTTCCCAATCAGCTTCGCTGGCATCCGCATCCAAATATGTGTGCGTAATACCCCATTTGCTAAGGATCTGAGTAATAACCTGGTGCGCGGAACCAAACAACGCGCGGCTTGCTATAATGTGATCGCCGGTTTTCAACAAAGCAGCCATACTTGCAAAAACCGCCGCCATGCCTGTTGCAGTGGCAACACCATCCTCGCAATCTTCTAAAAGACAAACCTTATCAACAAATTCCTGCACAGTCGGATTGGAAAAACGGCTGTAAATGTTCCCGTCTTCGGTTTCCTCAAAAAGTGCTTTGCCCTGTTCTGCGCTTTCAAAAGTGAAACTGCTGGTCAGGAACAATGGCGTTGAATGCTCGCGATACTTGGTTTTTGGCGTTTGCGTGCGTATCGCTTTGGTTTGTTTTTTCATGATTCGTATACTTCTGCTAGCTGCTTTGGGCATTCAGCCCATTTATTTGTTTTGATATAAAAGCTTAGTGCTCTTACTTAGATAATGTCCTATAAATCTCTGATTACCATATAAATGATTCTCAAACTTACAATGACGACAATCGTTCCGACCATGATCATCATTGTTTTAATCGGTAACCTTCTGGATAGATTTGCTGCGATCGGAGCGGAAACCATACCACCTAGTATGAGTCCCAAAACGACCTGCCAATGTGAAAATCCAATGATGCTGATGAATGTAACTGAACTTGCGAGTGAAACAAAAAACTCCGCCAGGTTAACTGATCCTATGGTATATTTCGGGTGGCGTCCGCGGGCGATCAGCGTAGAAGTTACGATAGGTCCCCAACCGCCGCCGCCGATCGAATCGAGCGTTCCGCCTGCCATTGCCAGCCAGCCAATTTTTGTCATTGGCTTTTTTTCAACTCGTTTCTTTAACGCTTTCTGGATGATAAGAATTCCCAGGATTAAGGTATAAATGGCCACTAACGGCTTAATTACGTAAATGTATTTTTCAAAAGACGACAGGAGATAAGCACCCGCAATAGCGCCTAAAACGCCTGGGAACAGAATTTTCTTGAAAAGCTTGCTGTTTACGTTGCCGAATTTCAGGTGCATATAGCCCGAAACCCCGCTGGTAAATATTTCAGAAGTATGCACGCTCGCGCTGACAGCGGAAGGCGGAACGCCCAATGTCAATAGAAAAGTGGCTGCTGTAACGCCATATGCCATGCCCAACGCGCCATCGATCATCTGCGCCACAAAACCTCCCAGGACGTAATAAAAGAAGTTTTCATTCAATTCCAGGTCGTTCCAGAGAACGGTAAGGCGGTCGTAAGTAAAGAAGGTGAACAGCAAATGCCCCACGATCATTAAGGCAATCGCGGAGAATATATTAACTGCAACTTCGGTCCGCGTTCTTTTGCGAATCGTAGCCGCCCATATTTTCTGCTGGATTGTCTCCCAGGTCAATGGTGCTTTTGTATTATTCCTGGTCGGATTAATGACCGATCCATTCATTGCGACAGCAGTAGGAGCAACATTGAAACGTACGTCGGATTCTTCAGGAATGTCACGTAGGAAAACCACCTGTCCCTTTGCCCGGGCGAGTGCCGCAAGACGCCGATCCTCCTCAGGATCACCACTTGCGATGTAGGCAACATCAAGAGATTCCCAGTTTGTGTCAGATGAGGGTATAAAATCCGCCGCTTCCTTCAAAGTCTATGTAGTATACTATTATTATAGAGTAAACGAGCAATAAAATAGCAAACAATTGTTTGCTATTTGAGAGGGCAAATTTAAGATCAAATTGTTAGTTTTCAAAGAAGAAAAATCTCACGGCGAAGATCAATAGCAGCGGATCTGGAACAAAGAAGCAGGAACCTGTGGATTGGGATTAATCACTTTTATTTTCAAAAACTGCGTCTGGGCGGGCTTATCGAAATAAATGGTCCTGCGCGAAAGGTGGTTGTCTGTTATTTTACCAATGATTTCATTTTTGTCATTACAAATTTCAATGTCTTTGACGCAGAAAGGCATAACCGTTTCCGGATGCACATAAATCACATTCTCCATCGGATGATCGAAATCGGTATCGAAGCAAATGTCGATTTTGCTAATGGTTACGGGCGCTTCCCAGCGGATGTTTACCACCGGCTCGTCATCAGTAAAGTCCGCAACCCAGGCATTAGGGCCGGATATCGGCCTGTTATGATGTTTTCTTAAATTCTCAGGTTCAAAAAGCGCAATTGGTTCGCTGAGGCTGAATGCGAGATTACGCCCTTCTGGCCTGCGTTGCGGGCACCAGAATTCAAACGTATCTACACCGAGATCTTCCGTCGGCTCTTGTTTTCCATAGTTTGAAACGGCAGGATTTGTTGCATTAAATACTGTTAGCAATCCTGTTACACGTTTTTCGCTGTATTGGATTTTAATGTTTTCATTTTTGATGAATGATACAAACGCGTAACCGGCTTCATCGAAAAATGACGACCAGTCCAACCTGATTTCCTGCTTTCCAGCATTCAGATTAAATGTTTTTGTTTCAAGCGTAACATCCGGCGTATGGTTAAATACTTTGCTGCTTTTACGGAGTTCAACTCTTAATTCAGTGTCTGCCAATGCTTCTACCCAGACCGTTACAGACGGCATTTTACCATGAACAGGTAACATTTGCGCAACGGAATGCCCGATAACCGCCCAATGCTCCGCGCCGGGAAGTCCTTTTAATTTCAAACTCGAAGAAGCACTGATTTCAACGGCACTTTCAACCAGATTTTCAGGATCAGCAATTTCGGTTTGAGGCAAATACTGGCCTGCGCGCCACAGTTCCAGCTGCAATTCATCCAAATACTTTTCACCAACTTCGCGTGGAGAACAATTGTATTTTTTCGCAAGGGCAGCCGCGATCGCAACCGATTGTCCGCCCATGGCACTTGTAGCCATCACACGCGTGGAGGCAAAAGCAACGTGCGTGGCACTGATAATGCGGCCTGCAATGAAGAGATTATTAATGTTTTTGCTGTAAAAACAACGGTAAGGAATACTGTAAACGCCTTTGCTATGCCATTGATTACAACCCGATTGATCGCTGTATACGCCATCTGCCGGATGCAGGTCCAAGCTCCATCCGCCAAAACCAACCGTATCGTGAAAATGCTTTTGTTCCACAATATCCTGCTGTTTCAGCAAATAATCCCCTTCAAAACGACGACTTTCGCGCTTGCCCGGAATCGTGCCGACCCATTCCAGGGTCATGTTTTCGGAATCCGGGAACTCTCCCGAATTTTTGATGTAATTCCAGGCCCCATAAACAACCTTCCACAACTCCCATTTGATTTTCTCCGTATCATGCACAGTATCAAGCCTTCCGCCATATTCCAACCACCACAGCCTGCACCCGAAATCTTTTGGATTGAATGTTTTGTAACGTGGGATCTCCGTAATGTCCTGCAAGGCATAAGACGGCGGAATAAATTTAACCGGGCGGCCTATATCCTTGGAATAGAAATACATAGAATGGCCTAGTAACTCACCGTAAGCCTTATCCGGCGCAAATTTCTCACCGAATTCCTCAGCAGATTCAGCGCCCATTCTGAATGCGGCACCGGACAGGAAACCAATAATTCCATCGCCGGATGCATCGCAAAAAAGAGGTGCGGTAACACTGTATTTCGTGCTGTTCTGGCTGCAAAATGCGTGAACTGCCGTGATCGTTTCTGTTTCAACATCTTTGTCCAGATCATAAACCGCAGTATTGAGAAGCAATGTAATGTTATTTTCCTCAACGACTTTTTCAAGCAAAACGGTGTCAAAAATCAGCGGGTTACCATCTGGATTTCGGTAAATGTTTTCGAGCATAATTTCATCTATCACGCCGCCTTCCCGAGCCCAGCGATTGTTGTTGCCCATGTGGGACGTTGCCCCAAGTATCCAAAGCCTTACTTCACTCGAACAATTTCCACCTAAAACAGGCCTGTCCTGGATCAATGTCACTTTCATGCCCGCCCTGGCCGCTGTGATCGCCGCACAGGTTCCCGTTAATCCTCCTCCTACAATTACCAGGTCTGCTGCCGATGCAATGGTTTTTGGCACTCTTTTCTCAGATGCTTCTTCGCGTATCATTTTGTCAGGTCATTACATTCGCCCCTGGAAATCAGGCGAATATTTATAATTATTTTAATTCGATGTCTGTCTCGATGGTCGTAAAACCGGTGGGTTTTTGGATCGTCATGTGCAGTTGCTTATCAAATCCCGCAACTGGAATGTCTATTTCCTTTGATTCCCCTGGATGTATTTCCGGTATGTTAACAGTCGCGCCGTTTGTTTTCAACTTATACCCTTTTAATGTTCTTGAAGGAAAGTCAGCGCGCGCAGTCAACCTTACGGTAAGCAAATGCTGGCCTTGCCCGCCGGTTTTAAAACCAACCTTTTCAATGGTTACGGGTGAGTATTCTTTCTGATGAATACTATAAGCTGACCGGAATGAGCGGTCCGACCCAACAATTCCCCAGGGACGATAACCATTCGCATTCGTGCCGTGGTGGCGGCTTTGGTAATCATTGTAAGTCCACCACGAAGTGCCAATCACATAAGGCCGTTTACGAAATTCCACTATCAGGTCGGAAATGTGCTGAGCCTGAAATGCCTCATCTTTTGCATCCGCACGAACACCCCATTCGCTCACGAAGACTGGTTTTTCCGGGTATAGGGTGTGAATGTGATCCAAAACCTTCGCGTGGTTCCCATATGTGTTCGTAGAAACAAAATCTACATATTGACTCGCCTCGTCTTCCGGTTTCTTAGGAAGCGTGTTCAATAGCATGGTTGCAAATGTGTAAAGTCGTGTCGGATCGGTTTGGCGGGCAAATGCGATCATGTCCTTGGTCCAGCTCTGACCTGCGGGTGTCGTCGATTGATACTCATTTCCAACACTATAAGCGATCACACTCGGATGATTCCAGTCCCTTTCAGCCATTTCGGTAAATTGCGAGCGGAATTTTTTACGGATCGAATCATTATCCATCTGACTGGGCGTCAGCTGCCAGTTGCCAGCCTCCGTAATGATCAGCATTCCATGTTTATCGGCCAGGTCATAGAAATATTCCGAAGGTGTGTAATGCGTAAGCCTTTGGAATTCCATTCCCGCTTCCTTCATCAATTTGAAGTCCTTTTCAATGAGCCAATCCGGTTCCACAGAGCCCAATCCGGGATAATCCACAACGCGGTTCCCGCCGCCGACGCGGATTGACTTTCCATTCAAAAGCAATTGCGCATTTTTGACTTCCACCTTTCTGATCCCGAAATTCGAGGATACAGAGTCTTCGCCAACAGCGACTTTGAGCTGGTATAAGTTTGGCTCATCCAAATCCCACAATTTCACCTGTGCGGCAGTAAATATGCCTTCCGATCCGACTGAACCCGTTTGACCGGCCGGAATGCTTTCAGATTTCCCTTTTATATTGACTGGGACAGTCTTACCATTGAAAATAACATTGTAGCTGATTTTGGGGGATACCGCCGATTTGGAAGCATTGCGAATCTTTATTTTGGTTTTCAAAGTTGCCGTTCCTTTTGTGAGATCAGGAAGCGCCTCTATTTTCAGATTTTCTACGTAAACCTCGGGCTTGATGGTCAGATAAACAGGCCTGATCAAGCCGCCATAATTCAGCCAGCCCATAAAAGGATCATTAATGTTGCCATTATCCTTCGCGCCCGGAACCGTGCCTGGTTTCCAGGTGTCATTGTTTACCGAAACGGCAAGGAGGTTATCGCCATCTTTTAGCAAATCAGTCACATCAAAACTGAAAGGCGTGTAGCCGCCTTCATGTTCGCCCACCTTTTCATTATTAAGCCAAACGTGGGTTTTGTAATAAGCGGCATCGAAATGCAGGATCACTCTTTTACCTGAAACCGGTTTCCATGCAAAAGTCTTTCTGTACCATGCAGTTCCTGTATAATGCGCAAAGCGGGGATCCGAAGAAAAGCAATGCGGAACAGTCACCTTGTCCAGCCGGTTGCTCTGTGCAACTTTATCCATAAACCATTTACCTTTCACCCCCATTTCCGCCGGGTCCAAGGCAAAAAGCCACTCGCCATGCAGTGGGATAGCATTAGGTTCACGGATTTTGAATTGTGCAAAACTGCCCTGCGACGCCCAGCAAATGATAATCAGGAGGAATGTTTGAAATTTATAGTTCATAAAAAGGGTTAATGGATTCAGAGAGATTTAATGTTATTCAAACAATAGCAACCTTCCGCGAAGCGACAAACGGAATCGCTGACGAAAACAGCACGACCGTTGCCACGATAGCTGTTATTACGGTTCCGGAGGTGGTAAGCACACTCAGTATAAAAAGCATTACCGCCGTAAAGAGCAATGCGCCGGCGATTACTTGCAATCCGAATCGGTTTTGCCTTTTTATTTCAATTGCCTCTTCTTCATTGACTTCCAGGGCGTCGATCCGCTTTTGTTCTTTTGTTTCCAGGTAGGTCAGATATTCTTTTGCAATAATGTCTTTTGAACTGGCCCAAATCTCGTAAGCCAGCAAAAGCAGCAGCGGTAACCCGACTCCAACTATCGTTTCCATGCCTCTCGAAAGTTTAAAGTCCAAAAGCAGCGGAGCAAGGATTTTGAAAAAGAGATTAACCGAAAGTCCGATGCCGGTAACCCATAATGTGACGGTGCTATTGAGTCTTTTGGAAAACAAAGCCCAGAGCGGCGGCGCCAGCAGCGGCCCTCCCGAAATCGCCGAAATGCTCAAAACAACCTCCACTATGCCGCCGGCTGCGGGGACAAGCAGTGCGATGCCGATCATTCCCAGTCCGAAAAACCAGGACGAGCCCCGTGCAACCCGGATCAGCTGCTTGTCGGAAGCTTTCGGATTGACCATTCCTTTGTAAATGTCATTGGTGAAAACGGCGGAAACTACATTCAATGCTGTATTTGCGCTGGCTGAGGTGGAAAAATACATGCCCGTGAGCATTAAGCCGAGCAGGCCCGGCGGAAGCACCAATTTGCAGATCATCAGATACGCATTTTCTGTGTCGAGGCCGGTTAATGCGGGATTAATGGCTTTGTAAATCATCGGCGGGAACATCCATATAACCGGGCTGATCAGATATAATCCTGCGAATAAGAACGCCACTTTTTTAGCTGATTTCTCACTGTCTACGCTCGTATAGCGCTGCACCATTGTCCAGTTTCCGCCGATGTAGCAAATGTGATAAATGACAAATGCAGCGACGAACCCGATGGTGTATTCGCCGTTCAGAAGGTTGAAAAAATCATCCGGAACGGCTTTGCTGAAACCTTCCCAGCCGCCGACCTTATCAAATGACAATGGAAGTAAAATGAATACCGCGGCAGACAAAACCACGAATTGCAGAATGTCCGTCACCATCACCGCCCAAAGTCCGCCGACGGCCGTATAAGCAATCATAAAAAGCCCTAAACCAATCGTACAAGGCACCAATGGCAAATCCAGCGAAGCACTCACAAGCTTAGCGACAGGATACAAAACCGAGCCTTTAATAAAAACCGAAACCAGCGTAAAAATGAAGATATAGGTTTTCTGAACCGGCAGGCCAAGCCGTTCTCTAATGAATTCAGCCGCGGTTAAGGCACCTGTCCTTTTCCAGCGTGGCGCCAGATAAAGTGCCGTGATTAGCGCGCCGATGCACATGGTCCATTGGATGGTAATAGCGACCCAGCCGTGCTTATAGGCAATGGAGCCCCATGCCACAAATGTCCCCGCAGAAAAAAAGCTCATAAATAAGGACAGTCCCCCGATAAACCAGGGAACCGCCTCTCCTCCGGCAAAAAAAGATTTTAAATTCCGGCCAGTTCTCGCAAATAACATCCCAATACCCATCACGAATGCGGAGAAAACTAGGATAACGACTGTATCTATGGTGTTGTTCATGAATTAATTTAATGCTTTTTCACTTTTTGAAGGGCGATGTTGTTACCCTCATCAGGGTGGCTGGCGAAGGCTAGTTTTTTACCTCCAACGTTTTTAAGCCAAATGGCGGAATTGTAATTTTTTTAGTAGTTACCAACTCGTCAGAATCTATCCATTTCAGCCCTGAAACATTTTTCAAATCCCCAATCTTACTTTCATCAAGTTTCAAAGCAAACTCCGTAGCCGCCGCACTATTATTCAATAATGTCACGTAAATGCTATTTTTCGAAGTTGACCTGGCAGTGATTATATCGATGGCCGGTTTGTCAGCAACAGCAAAACCTTCCATAATGACCAGCTTTGCTTTATCGCCGTAAACAGTCCCCGGCTCGAAGCCGTAAGTTTGGTGCGGGCCTACTTTTGGGGTTACGAAGCCTCTTGGGAATTCGATTTTTCCTTTGGATCTCAATGCTACTTCTGAAAGCAGATAATCTGTGATCCAGCCGATCTGCCACCAGGCGTGGTGTGGGTAAGGGCCTGCGCCTCTGTTCATTGCGTTCCAATAATAAGAAGCAACGCTGGTTTTGCTGTCGACAAATGCGTCACGACCAATGGCAGCGGATCTGGCCATGTCGGCGAAGAGTTGCTCACCTGTTAACTGATGCATTCTGATGTAAAGCCCCGCGTGGCTGGCTAGCTGAATGGGGCCGTGGCGTGTTGCCGAGCCAAAAATGCCGCCGTGTTCGAAGCTCAAACCAGTTTGACTGATTTCCCAATCTTCCCTGCTGTTACCATTGACATTCTTAACGTTTTGATTTGCAATGGGATGCGTATAAATGGAAGCAGTATAAATTTTCGCGCAGGTTATTGCCGCATCCTGGTATTTTTTGTTTTTGGTAAAATCATAAAGATCCAGAAGTGCCTGGGCGGATTGCCCGGTTGCGAAGTCGGGGGCGTAACGTGCGTCGCCGCAGACGCCCAGGAATGCGCCCGTTTCGACTGCGTTCTTAATAAACCAATCGGCCCCCTTCTGTGCGGCTTTCAGGTATTTTTCGTCTTTTAAGAGCCGGTAAGCGACGATCATCCCATAAAATGTCGGTCTCACGTCCTGGATGTCTTTAAATAATTCCTGCTCTGTTTTCCGGTCGTATGCTACGGCCCAGCTGCCGTCCGCAGTTTGCCAGCTCAGCAGTTTATCGGCCCCTAAGCGAAGCCTCTCTTTCAGTTCCGCATTATCAGGCTCGAACAGGAGCATATTGCCCATATCCAGTAACACATAGTAAGTCAGCGCGATAGGCTCCACGACCTCACCCCATTCTTCTACGAATTTTTTGCTTTTGGATAAATAATATTGGCCTTCAATAGCGCCGTCGAAAAAGCCTTTTTTGGTTTCTTGCTGCACCAATTTGAAATTTAATGCCGGCGGAAGCACTTTTTCCTTCAATTCCGGATCGTTGGTTGCATTAGCCAGCATCCACATGGCGCCGTAATCAGCATTTTTCATGGCATCTTTATTGGAACCCACTACACCGCCGAGGTAAGACTGCGCGCCGATTTGCTTGCCCTCGAATTCTTCAATGTTCCAAAGGGAAGTTTTTGGGTCGGTGAGATAATGGTGCATTTTTTCAATGCGGTCGGTCAGCGCTTGTTTGCTTTGGCGGAGGCTTAATGTTTCATGGAACTTGTAAATGTCATTGGCCGCATGCTTGATCGCCTGAAACCAGTCACCCGCGATGAGGCTGTAACGAAATGAGTAACTAATCTCCTCACCAGCACTGAGTTCGGAATTTTGTTCTCCCAAAACGGGATAATATAATGTGGGCGAAAGTTCTGCCTTGCGGTTCATGTGCGAGAGTCCCAGCTGCCAATCCGTTTGCGTAATCTTGTCTTTTGCCCAAGGGTCACGCGCGAGTCCGGGCTCGGGGATTACGGAAAGTGTAATGCCGTTTTTAGTGCTGATCAAGGGGCTTAATGTCGTTGCGCAGCGTTCACGATAGACGACCGGCCGGTTAGGAATGCCGTGTCCGTATGCATAGGCGAGCGCGAAGTTTTTTTGAATAAAATTTCCCTGAAAGTAACCCGGCACGGACGCCCACGCCAGTTGATTTGTTGCAACTGAAGCAAGGGTAGGAGTTGCCAAGGAAAAATAACCCTTCTTTTTTGGGATCAGCCGCATGGTTACCTGAATGTCGTTTGGAAATTGCGGATCCAGTTTCCAGGTCGCCTTTACCGTTGCTACTTCGGTTTCTTTGGTGAATTCCAATGCATCTTTTTTGACTAAAAGATTAACCGGCAAAAAAGTGAAAACCTGACCGGCTTTGTTTAACGAAACTTCCGTAGTGCTCTCTTTCCATTGCTCCTGCTGATAATGATAGTTGTCTTCCGGGAATTTGCCGCCAGTGATCTTTTCAAATGTTTCTTTCGGCTCAGCGGAAGGTTTTGTTTCTGAATAAAGCAAAGTGTACTCGCCGGAAGGCGTCAGGCCTTCTATCCATTTGCCCTCTTTTTTGACCAGAATTTTATGCACAGACCAGCTTTTGCTGTCGCTCTTAAACTGAATACTAATGTAATCGTTCGTAAGGACGCCGGGCGATTTGACTTGACTAAAAACACTGCCTATTTGGCAAAAACACAGAAAAATGGCAAGTTTTAATTTCATTGTCGGGTTATTTCATTGATAAAATCTTAGCTTCCTGAGCTGGCAAAAGTCGCTAATCTGCTATTTCTATTTGAATAAATCTTTCACGGTTGCGGGGCGGTCGTTTCGCCTTTCAAAATCCCCATCAGTTCGGGTAAATGTTCCTGGTAAACTCCCCGCGGCGTTGTTTTGTATTTCGTCGTTAAATAAGCTGCAAAACCCACCACTTCGCCCATCATTCCGCATGTACGCATCACCCGCGTGCTGCCGAATGCAACGTGCGTGGTGCTGATATTCCTACCCGCAACGAACAGGTTTTGAATGTTTTTGGAATAAAGACAACGATAAGGAATGGTGTACGGCGCGACTTTAATGTGTTTGGTTCCTGCAAAAAACTCCTGACCTTCAAAGTATTTACTGTTTTTAGCGTCGGGGAAATGGAGGTCAATGGTCCAGGTGGCGGTTACCGAGCCGTCGGGATAGAACTTGCCTTCCTGGATGTCCATTTGATTCAAAATGTGGTCGCCGATAATGCGGCGAGATTCGCGTTTTCCGCCAATGTATGCCACCCACGCAAGTTCTTTCTTCGCATATTTTGCAGGCTTGTTCTTCTTCAAATAGGACCAGTTTCCGTAAATAGCGCGCAGGTTATGGTCACGGATTTTTTCTGCGTCGGTAATGGTGTTAAAATTGCCAAAACCCGTTTCCCATTGCCAGTCGGCCTTTGGTTCGTCAATGTGATATTCGTCTGAAAACTGGATGGCCCAGGGCGTTTCCGGAAATGATGAAACGGAGTCGCGTTCCAGCGAAGCCCACAAGTTGGAAGTGCCCAATGTGAAATCGTCGGCTTTTTCAGCGGCCAGTGATTCGCCCGTTTCTGCCTTGCTCTCGCGTCCCATTCTGAATTCAGCGCCTGCCAGATAACCGATCGTTCCGTCGCCCGTGCAATCTGAAAAGAATGAGCCGGTAAAGCGCATTTCTTTGTTTGTAGCAATGTCGCGGCCTATAACAGCGGTGATAATGTCGTTCTCTTTTTCGACTTTGTAAACGTGGGTGTTCAGGAATAGCGAGATGTTTGGTTCTGCTTTTACAATAGAAATTTTGCGTGCGTCGCCGTATTCTTTGGCATCGGGATTTCCGTTGCCGGGATCACCATTATCCATTTCCCTAACGATCCTGCCGAGTTTGGGATAGTGGTTTTTGTCCACATCACCCATGAGATGCACGCGGATTTCGGAGCTGTTGTTTCCTCCCAAAACAGGCCTGTCCTGAATTAAAGCAACTTTTAATCCCATTCTCGCAGCTGAAATGGCCGCGCAGGTTCCGGCAATTCCGCCACCGACGACCACCATATCAAATTGTCCCGCATCCGCAGGTTTATCTGCAAGGTTGAGCAGTTTTTTGCGGAATGCAGTTAATGTTTCGAATTCATTGGGAGGTGTGAATTTCAGATCATCGGTAAATAAAATCGCGTCACAGCGACCATTGAAGCCGGTTAGGTCTTTGATCGACAGTTTTACTGACCCTGTTTTAATGTCTGTTTCGCCACCGTCATACCATTTCCAGGCGTCCGATCCGCTTGCACCAAATACCTGGTTGACTTTCTTACCGTCCATGCTGATCTCAAATTTTCCAGGTCCTTTGGGGAATGGAGCCCAGTCTTTGGTTCGCACCCACATTTTATATTTTCCAGGCTTCGGGAATTTAACGGTTGTGGAAGCATCTTTCACGGGCCGGCCCATGCCGTGCGCCATAATGTAGGATGAACCCATCACTACAAAGGACTGCTGGTCAATCACCCAGCCGCCTTTATCTTCGAAGGATTCGGTTTCCACGAAGACATGATTTTGCGCGGAGGCGCAGAAGGAGAGGAGGGTTAGGATCACCCCGGAGATACATAGTTTTTTCATGGGTTCAGGATTTGTTTGATCAGGGATGTTTGCTCTTCATTTGATTTTTGCAGGCTGGATTTCAGGTTGCTGGCCAATGTATTTGTGACCTGAACCGATTTTAATTTTTTCAAAATAGCGATCTGCAATGCATAGGGAGATTTTTCATAGGTTTCCCAAAGCCGCTGCTGCCGATCAGGTGCTAAGAAAAAATCGCTATTAATGCGCTGCAATGTATTTTTCGCAATAAAGACATTCTTTCCACCAATGATTTTTTCAATGTCGGATTGATAGGAGTTTTTAACATTGCCTTTTTTGTCCATCACTTTTTCCATTGCCCAGTACTGATAATGGTAATTGTTTCCGGACAAAAATCGGTGGAGCAATGCGTCGTTTTGATAGGTTTCAGTGATCTTTTTCATTTCTGGAACGGCCGTTCCATATGCGATATGCCAGAGCGTGTAACATGTGTAAACGGCACCGTCGATCACCTGATTCTTAATGGTTTTCAATGTCGCTCCTGCCTTAGCGTCTACGGAATCGGTTAAATTATCAGTTCCTTTTGCGATCAGATCTTCCATTTGCAGATCAGCGAAAATCGAATTGGATTGTGCGAGAATTTCCTGCAATTTTTCATAATCCTCCTGCTTGAATTCGTCGTGATCCACTTTTGTCAAAACCTTGTCTTTGGGCAGATCGAATCGTTCGTAATTTCCCAGCAAATCCCAATAGAAATTGATATGCACCGGTTTGCATTCATTGGTGTAGCAAACCGGCGTAAAAATGTTCCGGAAAAAATATTGCGGCTGGCCCGAATCATCGAGCGCAAGTTTTAATGTATAAGTTAATGTGTCGTTCTCCACAATCTGAAATTCGCGCACCTGTTCCTGGCTGTAAACCGGAGCTGCACATATCCACAGAAAAGCACAGCACATTAACACATTCCGCATAATCACTCTTTTAAAATGCTTACTTCCAATCCGGGTTTTGTTCGATTTTCGCATTCGCATTGATCTCATCCTGCGGGATTGGGAAGTAGCGGTTTTTGGCAGTTACGTTCCTGACCGGATATACGCTGTTTACCGCTTTTGGAATAACAGTTAAAAACTTTCCGGTGCGGGTAAGGTCATACCAGCGATCCCCTTCTGCGAAAAATTCCCACGCGCGTTCCTGCAAAACGGCCTCGATAAATGCATCTTTTGTTAAGCCAGCTTTCAAAACGGGTAATCCTGCACGCAAGCGCACCACATTAATGAATTCATAAGCAGCCGCTGTCGCACCATTTGAACGCGCTTCCGCCTCGGCGGCGATGAGGTAGACGTCGGGCATACGCAGAATCGGAATGTTCGGAATCAGGCCAATTGTCGAAACCGGATCCTGGTATTTTTTGATCAAAACGCCTTCCGTAGTAATCGGCGTAATGCTTTTCTGCGGTACGACTTTTCCGGCTTTGTCAATGTAGTTGGTGTCCAGAAGCGTTCTGCGTTTGTCTTTGGGATCAAAAGAATTGAAGAACGATTGATAGGCGAACATGGAACCGAAGGAAGTGCGCGCATACTCGGGTCCGGCGCTTCCCGGAGGGCCGCAAAGGCCAACCAACTGGTGGCTTAAACCTGGCGACACAGGGTCAACCTCATAGGCAAAAATGTTTTCCAAACGTGCAGCGTCCTCATTGTCATAACGATACACATCCCAAACATTGGGCAAAAGGGCATGTTTGTTGGAAGCGATAACCAATTTTGCTTTTGCCAATGCGGTTGCATAATCCTCGTTATAGAGCGCAACTTTCGCGTAAAGTGCAAGCGCGGCCTCATTTGACGCACGCCCTTTTACAACTACCGGAAAGGATGGGAGTCCTGCCGACGTGGCCTGATCAAGGTCAAGGTAAATCTGTTTGTAAACTTCTGCTTTCGGGCTCTTCGCCGTTAACGCTTCGGCTTCGGTGTAACTTGGTGTAATTTTAACAGGGACATCACCGAAGTTTTTTGTCAGAAACCAATGATAAAAGGCACGTAGAAAATACGCTTCTCCCAAAACCTGTTTCTTGCGCGGCTCGTCCATGGTGGCGCCCGGAACTTTGGCAATTACCCAATTCGCCTTTTCGATGCCGCTGTAACATGACTGCCAGATCTGCTGGGGCGATTCATTTACGCGGCTATTGCTTTTCTGGGTTGTGTAATTGACGTCATAAGTAAACATTGTCAATGTGTTACGTCCCACAACACCACGCGGATAAGTCTGGTCATCGCTAAAATCGGCAACTAACGTCAGTGCCGGAGCGCCGCCCAGCCCGCCAAGTGCACCGTAAACGGCAACAAGCCCTTTTTCGGCGTCGGCCGCTGTTTTATAAAAATCTTCGGTATAGATGGACGAATAAATCGTTTCGTTCAGTTCGCAGGAAGGCAGCAGGAGGGAGGCTCCGAGTATGCTCAGCGTTGCGCTTATTTTTAATGCTTTTCTCATATTTTCGAAAATTGAATCAGTGATGAGGATTTAGAATGTTACCTGAATACCGCCCAGGAACGATCTGGATTGCGGATAAACGAAGTTGTCAACGCCAATGATCGTGTTGGACCCTGCGTAAGTATTCACCTCCGGATCGTATCCGCTGTAATCGGTGATCGTGAAGAGGTTATTGGCGCTTACATACAGGCGAATGCCCTGCACACCCTTGAAACGTGGTAATGTGTAACCCAGCGTCAGGTTTTTGCAACGAATATAAGAGCCGTCTTCAACCACATAGCTCGAAATTGGAAGCCTTCCGCCTTGCGCCCCGCTCACAAACTGATTGCTGGGATTTGTCGGCGACCAACGGTCCACAACGCCTTTCAGCAAGTTGCGCTGACCCAGCGGGTTTTCGAAAGACAGGCGGCTTGCATTGTAAATGTCGTTTCCCTGTGATCCGGAAATAAACAATCCAAGATCAAATCCTTTGAATGCGAGATTGGTTGAAAAACCATAAATGAATTTTGGATTAGGATTTCCAACAATAACCTGATCCGCCGCCGTAATTTGATTGTCGCCCGTAACATCTTTGACCTTGTGCCCACCCAGGCGGCCGTCATAACCAGGAAGAATGGCTTCGCCTGTTTGATTTACCCCATCAAAAACATACGTTTTGAACATACCGAGTGGCTGGCCGACCGAAAGAACCGTATAAGTGGTCACGAACCGCTCTTTTGTCACGCCGCCGTCCAGATCCAGCACTTTATTCCGGTTGAATGTTGTGTTGGCTGAAACATCCCATTTCAATTTCCCGTCCAGGATCCGCGCATTGACTGCCAGTTCAAGTCCCTTATTTTCAAGCGATGCGTAATTGCCTGTTATAGAGCCATATCCGGCACTCAGTGGCAGTCCTTTGATGTAAAGCAAATCGTCGGTCTTCTTATGATACACATCTGCGATAAAGCTCACACGGTTGTTCAACAAACTCACGTCAAGCCCTAAATTAGCCTGGTTTGAACGTTCCCAGCGCAGGTCCGGATTGGCAATTCCGGTGGGATTAATGCCGGTCACATAAGTATGGTTGATGAGATAATCGCTGCCTGTGGAAGCGGCAGTTGAAAGTGATTGGTAGGGATTTATGCCACCCGCATTTCCCGTAATTCCAAAACTTCCGCGGAGTTTCAGGTCTGACAACCAGGTTACGTCCTTGATAAATGGCTCTTCAATCAGTCGGTAAGCCGCTGAAATGGCCGGGAATACGCCATATTTATGATTAGCCCCGAATTTGCTGGAACCGTCAACGCGGGCTGTGAGATCGAGGAAAATTTTGTCTTTGAAACCGTAATTGATACGTGCCAGATAAGAATCCAGGCGCTGACTGCTGCGACTGCTGCTTACGGTGCGCGTTAATGCGAGCTGCAATGCTTCATTTTGGGTGGCGTCGTTCGGGAAGCCCGTTGCGTTCAGGTTGTTGGAGTTCGATTGTTCTAGCTGGGTTCCAAAAACCGCTGTGGCTTTGAACGTGTGGTTTTTACCAAAATTTGTATTGTAGGTCAAAATACTTTCGTGGAGCAGCGCCAGGAAATTTCCATTTCCTTTGGAACCAGACCCGGAATTGTCATTCAAGTCACTTTTATTGACAATCGATCTGGGTGAGTAGGAGTTGAACAATTCGCCGCGCTGGTCAATGTTAAAAGAAGCACGATAAGTAAGTCCTTTGACAAAATTTACCTCTGCATATAGGTTGGCCAACGTCCTTTTAATGTCCCGGTTCAAAACCATTGCTGCAAAATTGAGCGGGTTTACAACCTCCCGATACTGGCCGCCAGCTTGTTCGCCGAAAGGAAAAATAGAGCCGTCTTCGCGATAAGGTTGCAGGGTAGGCGGTGCGCCGATAGCCGCTCCCAAAACAGAAGATAGTACTGCGCCGCCATCACCAATGTTCTCTCCGCCGGTTTGGATCCCATCATTAATAGAATAGCTCCCTAAAATACTGGTGCCTATTTTTACCTTTTTACTTAACCTGTGATCCAGGTTCAAACGATAAGAATAACGCTTAAATGACGAGCCAATGAATGTTCCCTGCTGGTCGAAATAGTTGAGGGATAATGCCAGTTGCGTTTTCTCATTTCCACCGTTGATGGAAAGCTGGTGGTTTTGGATCGGCGCTTTACGGAAGATGTAGTTTTGCCAGTTGACGCCTTCGCCCAGGGAAGCGGGGTCTGGATAATAGTTGTTTTTAAACACTTCATTTTCCAGCTGAGCAAATTCGGAAGCGTTTAAAACGTCGAGCTGTTTGTTCACTTTTTGCGTGCCATAATAACTGTCAAATGTGACTGTCGTTTTTCCACTTTTACCACGCTTTGTAGTGATCAAAACAACACCATTGGCAGCCCTGGCGCCATAAATTGCGGAAGCAGAAGCATCTTTCAGGACTTCGACTGACTCAATATCATTGGGATTAATGGTTGAAAGCGGGCTTACATCCGTTATGCCGCCACCATTGGAGATCTGGATCCCATCGATCACATAGAGTGGCTCTGATGATCCGTTGATGGAGTTCGTTCCTCTAATCCGCACGCTAATGTTTCCGCCGGGAGCACCCGAGTTCTGGTTGATCTGCATGCCCGAAACTCTCGCTTGCAAACCTTGCGCAATGTTGGCAACGGGTGTCTGTACCAGATCTTCTGCCTTCACGGACGCAATCGAACCGGTTGTTTCAACTCTCCGCTGGGTTCCGTAACCTACTACGACCACTTCTTCAAGCGCCTTGGTGTCGGTTTTTAAATTGATGTCAATGGTTGTGCGGTTATTGATGGCAATTTCCTGTCCTAAATAGCCAACAAATGAGAAAACGAGCGTTGCGTTTGCGGCGGCTTCAATAGAATATGTGCCTTCCGCCGTGGTTAATGTTCCTTGCTGTGTGCCTTTTACGGTCACACTTGCGCCGGGAATTCCTTCGCCTTTCTCATCGGTAACTTTTCCCGTCACAGTGCCGGACTGCGCGAGTGTTGCATGCGTCAGGCCAAGATGCAGGACCATCAGCAAAAATGATTCAAGTATTCTTCTCTTCATATACTAGTTATTAGGGTTAAAGCAAATGTGGATCAAATAGGAATAATGCAAATCAGACTGGTTGAAAGGGCTGAGATCCTGGATTTGATGAACTTGAAAAGATAATCTCAAACGGTGCAAACAGCTGGTTCTACATAAATATAGAAGCGCTGGCAGCTGAAATCAAGCCGATAATAAGCCTATTAATTATGGATTTAAATCAAAAACTATCGGGAACGTTTGCGAAGACGTTACCGATATATGGTTTTCTGACTTTTTAATATAAGAATTTTATATTTTTGTGGCGAAGCCTGACTGGGTGCGTAAAATTGTCTCAATGCCCCTTAAATATTAAAATAGTACAAAGAAGATGATCAAATGTGTGAAGTGCGAGCAGGTGGATAGCATTATGAAAGCGGGTTACGTGAGAGGCAAGCAACGCTATCTATGCAAAACCTGCAATTACTATTTCACCCAATCGGAAAAAGACGTTTCTGCATCGTCGGTGATGAAGCGCCGGCGTCATCAGACAACGATCATCGACATTGCTAAGTCGTTGGGGGTCTCAAATTCAACTGTATCGCGAGCGTTGCACGGGCATGCGGACATTAATCCTGAGACGCGGCAAGCAGTACTGGACAAAGCTTTGCAGCTGGATTATCAGCCAAACCAGCTTGCCTACAACCTGGTAAAAAGCAAGACAAACACGATTGGAATGATCGTTCCGGAATTTCATAACCCCTTCTTCCCCAATGTGATCATAGGCGCACACGAGGTGCTAACCAATGCGGGTTATAACCTGACGATTATGCAGAGCAATGAGTCGTATCAGGTTGAAATTTCCAATACAAAGGCGATGCTTGCCAACCGCATTGATGGTCTTTTAATATCGCTGACGCAGGAAACCAATAATTTTGACCATTTGAGTGTCTTCGAAAAGCGGGGCATTCCGCTTGTGCTTTTCAATCGCGTTTGTGAGCAGATCAATGTTCCAAAAGTTGTTGTGAATGATTTTGAGGCTTCGTTTCTGGCAGTGGAACATTTGATTATGAATGGCTATGAAAGGATCGCACATTTGGGAGGGCCTTTGAATTTGCTGGTCAGCCAGGAGCGGCTTCGCGGTTACCGCGCTGCCATGGAAAAGCACGGCAAAACCATCGAAGATCATATGATCATTCAAGGCATGTTAACGCAGCAAAAAGCAAGGATTTACGGCCAATATTTGCTGGATCTGGCCAACCGTCCGGATGCTATTTTCGCAGTGAATGATTCTTCGGCTATTGAAATCATGCTCATGGCAAAAGAGAAAGGAATCAGTATTCCCGATGAGCTGGGTGTGGTTGGTTTTAGCGATAATCCGGAATCAGCTTACATTGGCCCCGGCCTAACGACCGTTCGGCAGCCCACCTACGAAATCGGGCGCACTACGGCGGATTGGATCTTGCAGCTAGTTGATGATGAAGACGTTATACTTCCAGAAAAGCGTGTTTTGAAAACGGAATTGATCGTCAGGGGTTCTTCACGGCGTTGCGGGAATTGAAAGTGTGCCACGGATGCGCCGCAGTGGCGGACGAGAATATACACAAATGCATTCGTGCGCGTTAGTGCATTCGTGGCACAAAAAAAGTGCGAATTCAAGGAAGCCGCACTTTATTAACTACAGAATATAATTATGATTGTCTTTTAGGGATCAGCTGAATACTTCCCGGAACAATTTCAGGCTTTTGGGGACGGCCGTAGCGGCGTCTTCCTTTCCTTCCATTTCCAATGAAATATATCCCTTGAAATTGGCCTTGCGCAGAATGTCTGCGATGCGCTTATAATCCAGGTCCAGGTCGTAATAGTGGCCGCCTCCGTAGTAAGTTTTAGCCTGAACAATCGTTGCGTATGGTGCCAACCGCTCAAACTGCGGATACGGATCGCCTACAAAGTTCCCTGTGTCCACGTTCATGCCCATAGCAGGCGAGGATGCCAGTGGTTTGTAAATTTCAAGCAAATAATCGATGTTGGAAGACAGGCCCCAGTGGTTTTCAATGGCGAGTACGATGCCGGCTTTTTCTGCGGCGACCAGACATTCACCCATCGAATCAATACACCATTTAATGGCATCCTGGTCCGTATAACCTTCGATCGGCGGCTCCTTACCGTCTTTGTAATAATTGGCGTCTCTCTTGGCAGTCCGCCAGCTTCCTGTGTTCATACGAATAGCAGGAATGCCCATTTGGACAGCCATATTGATGCATTTAACCGTATGCTCAATGTCTTTCTTGCGGTCCTCAGCTTTTGGCTGAACAAAACTCTGGTGAATAGAAAGTAACGGGAGCGACAAGCCATTATCAAAAGCAAGCCTTTTCAGCTTGTTCATATACGGCACAGTTTCATTCTCCATTTGCCGATGCAGAATTTCAACGCCGTCAAAGCCGAGCTTTGCAGCGTCTTCGATCACCTTTTCAACCGGATATTTTTCTTTTCCAAAATGCCAGTAGGAATAGGTGGAAACGGCAATCGGGATTCTTCTTGCTGGCACTTTTGCAGGAACGTGTTCGGCGACGTGCGCCTCAACAGACTTACCTGCAACTGCCGCCACGCCTGCCAGCGCCGCAGTCTTTAACCATGTCCGGCGGGATTCACCTTCTTTATTTGCGTTCAAATGGAATGACATTGTGTAAAGGTTTAGGAATAGATTTATATAACTAAAATTTGAAAAATTTGTGACAAAGCAAGTTAAATGATTAGCCTGCTTTGTCCAAATAGGTCAGGGATTTTGTTTCAATACATTGGATCCCATAATGTCGATCTGCGCTTGGGGGATCGGGAAATATTCACTTTTGCCCTTTACGAATGTAGCTCCGCTCAGGTAAGTTCTTTTCTTGCTTTCTTTGGCCAGGTAAGCATTCAAAACTACATCCGCAACGCCCCAGCGAACCAGGTCAAAGTGCCTGTGACCTTCCATTGCAAGTTCTACACGGCGCTCGAAACGAACTGCTTTTCTTGCATAATCCTTGTTAGCAAATGCCGGGTAAGGTTTTACCAGATAATTGGCGGCAGGTTTGCCGGAAGCGTCCATCACCACTACATTGGCAGCTCTTGTACGCACCTGGTTAACCAGTTTCAAAGCCGTAGCCAGGTCGTTTTCCTCTACTGCAACTTCTGCACGCATGAGCAGAATATCCGCAAAACGGATTGCACGATAATTGTTGGCATTAGCACGCGGAGACTCTGCTCCCGCGTTTTCGCCACTGTAAGCAAAGAATTTTTTGAATGTATAAGGCCCGCCAAAAGTCTGATCACGGATCCAGTTTTTACCCGGATGCACGCCCCAGTTCAGGAATGGCAAGCCTCTTCTGCCTACGGTCCAGTCCAGGCGTGGGTCCAAAGTGCCGGTGTAAGGCGTGAAGGCATCTGTTGAAGAAAGTCCTTCGTCGTTTGTTACGTCCACGTCATTAAATGTGTCGAGCAATGGCAACCCAGCCGCGTCGGTCTTGAATGCATTGACCAAATTCTGCGACGGCTGAAAAAATCCGCAGCAACCGCCAGGGGCTGATCCGTAAGGGAAGTTCAGGTTGTCGCCCCAGCTTCCGTTCTGACCGAGTCCGCCGTCTCCAACTGACATTTGCACTTCAAAAATGGACTCCGAATTGTTCTCCGTGGTGATACGGAAATTTTCATGGAAGCTGTTCACAAGCGCGAAAGGTCCGTTGCTTACAATGTCATCCAAAAGCGGCTTGGCTCCGGTGTAATCCTGCTGGTACATTTTCGATTTGGCGAGCATCGCCTTTGCAGTCCACTTGCTGGCGCGTCCTGCCTGTGCTTTTGTAACAGACAGATTATCAATTGCGTACTGGAAGTCAGCTTCAATCTCCGGCCAGATATCTTTGTCGTTCGGAAGATTGATGTAGTCGGTAACAGTTTCATTCACATAAGGGACCATGTTCCACATTTTCTTTGCTTCGAAATGGTACCAGCCGCGAAGGAAACGGGCTTCTCCTGATGCCTGCGCTTTTTCCGCATCGGTCATATCCGTAGCTGCGGCAATGAGGCGAAGTGCGTCATTACTACGGGAAACGCCGTCGTAAATGGTTACCCATTTGTCGTTGAAGGCTCCAATGTCCGCCTGGGAAATGTACCGCTCGATCGTCGTGATCTGCGACTGATCACCTACGTCGCTGCCTTTGTAAGCGTCGTCGGAGGCCACTGATCCGTAGATCCAGTTGCTGACCGAAGATGAAAAGTTAAATCCTGAACCCACTCCATCGAGCAAGCTGTATGCACCTACCAAAACCGCATTGACCCCGGCTTTGTTGGAAAGTGATTGTTGGTTACCGACTCCCAAAGGAGTGGTTTCTAGAAACTCCTTGCCGCAGGATGTCATCAATCCCGCGCAGATCATTACTGTTAATATGCTCTTTTTCATATTTGTATTGTTATGACGTCACAGATAAGATTTACCTCAATTAAAATCCGAAATTGATACCCACCTGGTACATTTTCGAATTCGGATAGTTGCCCTGGTCAACACCCAACACCGTAGATCCAGGTGACGAACCAACCGACGTAACCTCAGGATCGATGCCGCTGTATTTGGTGATAGTGAACAGATTTTGCGCTTGCAGATAAATGCGCGCACTTTCAAATCCGATCTTTGACAAAACACCAGCTGGCAATGTGTAACCCAGCGTCAGGTTTTTCATGCGAAAATAAGATCCGTCCTCAACAAAGTAGCTGGAAGGCTGCTGGCTGCGGCTGTCGTTTGCATCAAGGATGGGCAATACTGCATCTGGGTTTTCAGGAGTCCAGGAGTCGTTCAGCATGCGAAGACTTCTGTTACCAGCCTGGTTGTTAAAATCTACCCAGCGTTTCACCATATTAATGATCTGGTTGCCTTTCACACCCTGGAAGAATGCCGATACGTCGAAGTTTTTGTAACCTGCGTTCAGGTTGATACCATAGGTAAAGTCCGGATGTGGATTGCCGAGGAATACCCGGTCATTATCAGTAATTGTGCCATTTCCATCCGTATCCTGATATTTATACTTACCCACAGCAGCGTAACCCGGATATTTTGGGCCATTATCTACTTCTCCCTGATTCTGGTAAATTCCGTCGATCTGCAAGCCATAGAACGAATAAAGTGGCATGCCGGGCACCGAGCGCGTCCAGGTGTAGCTGCGGATCGCAGGACCTAGCAATACTGCCGATGCGCTGTTATTCAGCTTGGTCACTTCATTTTTGTAAGTCGAGAAATTCACGCCTACCGAGTAAGTCAGGTCACCATTCAAGGCTTTGTTATTGAAATCCAAAGCCAGGTCAATTCCCTTGTTGTTCATTTCACCCACATTCACAAATGGGATCGTTGCAGAACCTTGTGTCGCCGGCAAAGCCACCTGATAGAGCATATCGGAAGTGGTCCGGTTATACAGGTCAAGATTGAAGTTGAACATTCCCTTCAGGAACGTCGCATCCAAACCAATGTTTGTCTGTGTTGTCGTTTCCCACTTTGCATCAGGATTACCAAATGCCTCGGTGTCGAAACCTGGCTCAACCGCATTATTACCGCCGCCGATGGCATAGGACGACAGGTTTAAACTTGAACGGTACGTGCTGAAACCGTTGTAGTTACCGATTTCCTGGTTACCCGTTTGTCCCCAGCCCGCTCTGATTTTCAAATCATCCAGCCAGGTCAATGGTTTCAGAAATGCTTCTTCGGAAAGTCTCCATCCTGCGCTGAATGCAGGGAATGTTCCATACCGGTTGTTTTGTCCAAAGCGGGAAGAACCGTCGCGACGAACTGTTGCTTCAAGCAAATAGCGGTCTTTCAAAGCGTAGTTGATTTTTCCAAAAATGGAGAAAAGTGCCCATTCATAAGCGCCGCCAGCATTGTTGATACCCGCAGTTCCTGAGCTCAGGAACATATACTGAGGATCTTCCGAGAAGAATGTTGTACGTGTCGCATTGAAATCGCGCCCAGTTCCTTTGATGGCCTCCGTTCCAAGCAAGACGCCCAGTTTGTGGTTCGCACCGAAATTTCTGTTGTAGTTCAATGTGTTAGACCACGTCCAGTTGATATCGTAAGCATTTGCATTAGTCAATGCATTCGCTGCTTCGATTTCAGCTTCTTCCAAATCCAATAATGTGTAACCTACGCGATTTGCCGCTGTAATGTCGATACCAATGCTCGATTTAAACGTTAAATCTTTCAGGATATCTGCTTCCAAATAAGCATTACCAAATGCACGGAAGTTGTTTGTCTGATTGTTACGTGTCCGCCAAAGCTGGGCAACCGGGTTGGTAGCAGGGCCAAGACCAGCCGCGCGTGTTGCCGCAAAGTTGCCCATGATGTCGTAAACCGGGATAATGGAGGGAATACGATATCCGTTTCCGATCGGGTTGCCATCCTGGTTGTTTGCCGAGCTTGCTGTGCCGTTGTTGTTGTAGTATCCTTTATTCTCTGTGTAACTAACTTCCAGGTTCTCGCCGATGCGAATGCGTTTTTTGAACGTAAACTCAGTGTTTGAACGTAAGGAATAGCGGTTGAACGAAGTGTGGATCAATACACCATCCTGCTTGAAGTAGTTGAATGCGATTGCATAACGGCCTGTTTCAGTTCCGCCGGTTGCACCCACGTTATACTCCTGGATTGCAGCCGGACGAAGGATTTCTTCGTGCCAGTCGGTTCCCTCTTTGTTCGCTTTCACAATTTGGTAAAAACCGGCGCGGTTATAATTGTACAAGGAAGGATCAACTCTCGGGTCGCCCTCAGGAAGTCCGTAGCTCGATCCCGCCAGAATGTAGTCAGGAACAACAGGACTTGTTCCATTGCCATATTGCTGATGCGAAGGATTACCATTTGTCAAAACACCGGCGTTTCTGCGCTGTGTCCAAAGAAGATCACCAAATTGCTGTGGGTCTTTGATCAAGTCAAGGTCTATTTTACCCGTTTGCAAACCTGCACGCGAGTTAAATGTAAATCTAGGCGCACCTGCTTTTCCTTTTTTGGTGGTAATAATAATAACCCCGTTAGCAGCCCTTGAACCATAGATAGAAGCCGAAGATGCATCTTTCAACACCTGCATGGATTCAATGTTGTTTGGGTTAATGCTGTTAAGGCCGCCTTTGGTAGGCACACCGTCGATCACGTACAAAGGGTCGTTGTTATTAATTGTTCCAAAACCGCGGATACGGACAGTCGCTTCTCCACCCGGCGTATTATTGGATGTCACAGTTACACCTGCAACACGGCCCTGTAATTGCTGGGCAACGTTTGGTGCGGCCACTTTGGTCAATTCCGTTGCGTCCACCGTTGAAACGGCGCCGGTAATGTCTCTTTTGAATTGGGAAGAATAACCGGTTACGACCACTTCGGTCAGCGCTTTCACGTCAGATTGCAGCGTAATGTCAACCTGTGATTTATTGGTAATGTCCACTTCCTGGGTCAGAAAGCCGATGGAAGATACAACCAATGTGGTGCTGCCATCCGGCACGGTAAGCGAGAATGTGCCTTCCGCGTCCGTGGTTGTTCCCACCGATGAGCTGCCTTTCAAAACCACAGTTGCTCCCGGAATAGTGCCTCCCGTTGCATCAATGACCTTTCCTTTGACGGGTACGTCAACGGAAGGGTTCAATTTATTAGATGAGCCGGAGCTTTGAGCAGGAGCAGTGCCCGATTTGGAGGGTGCTCTTTTCAGCAGGATCTGCTTGCCCGAAACTTCATAAGTAACCTGCAAAGGCGTCAGGAAATTATTCAGGATGGCTTCCAGCTTTTCTTCTTTTGCGCTGAATGTTACCGTGCGTTGCGAACCGATCAGTTCGGGGCTGTACATGAAATTGACGCCCGAGAGTTTACCGATCTGATTCAGTGCCGTTCCAATTTTCTGTTCTTTAATGTTGATCGTCAACCTGCGGCTGAGCACTTCCTGGCCGAAGCCATCGAATGCATAGGAGAGCCCGGAGAACATGGTAATGATCAACATTTGCATGAGGCTGATTCTCATAATTTTAAGCAGGTAATTCTGCCGGTAAAAGGTTTTTTTCATACTTTTGTTTGTTTTGGTGGTCATAAAAAATCAGCAAAATAATTCCCTTGTCCCGTTAGGACTTCCAGTCCGGGGATCTTCTTAGCGCCAGCATAGAGAGGGGGTTAATACAGGTGAATGATGTTGACGCATCATTCACTTTTTGTTTCAGGTCAAATGGTTGGGTTTAGGTGAATAATTATTTACAAGGGCTTCCTTTTATCGTTATCTGGTCATCATTAATGGCGTATTCTGCTTCCAGGATCGTGCATATCCATTTCAATTTATTTTCGAGCGGCTCATCACCCAATGTGGCCGTAACACTGCATTCGGACATCGTTTCCACGTTGTATTGAATGTGAATACCGTATGCTTTTTCCAATGCAGAAAATATGTCCTTAACCGGTGTTTCTGAATAAGTAAAGTCTTGATTTTCAATAGGAATGTTTAACAATATAGGGCTGCTGAGTGCCAGTCGCGACAGCTTAAACTGGCTGCGTTCAAATGTTGCCTGCTGGTTAGGTGTGAGCAGGAACGCCTGCAAACCTTTGTCTTTTTTGTATTGTTCCGCCTTCGAATCATTTTTAGAAAACACAGAAACCTTTCCGGTTTTAACCGCCACAATGACCTTCGACTCGCTTTGGCCTGCCTTAATGCTGAAACTCGTTCCGTGCACTTTTGCCACAAGCTCATTGGCATAAACAAAAAATGGCTGGTCGGGATTTTTGGTTATTTCAAAAAACGCGTCGCCAGTCAGGAAAACCTCACGCACCGGGCCTGTGAACTGTTTCGGAAAGCTAATGCTGCTATTTTTATGCAAAACAATGGCACTTCCGTCAGATAGCCGCACATATTTTACAGCCCGATCTTTATTGATGACTTTGGTAAATGCATCCGCATCTTCAACTTTGGCTACATTGCTATTCAGGCCGGTTTCTGAATGTTTGTTTTTATAAATTCCAAAAATTGCCAAACCTAAACCCAGCAATGTTACCAACGTCGCGGCAACATTCCAGACTGTAAAATTGAGATTTCTTAACGGGCTAATCCGACGCAAGTTTTGTTCGCTTTCGATCCGTTTAGCCGTATTCAGCGCCTGGCTTACCTTATTTGTAATGTGCTCATTCGAAATATTAGTGTTGGCAACTTGAAAAGATTCCAGCAGCTCTCTCGCGATAGCAATTGTTTCCAGCTTTTCAAGATCATCCGCGGCCCAGTTGTTCCATTTTACGTCGTCCTCCGGCCGCCCGCCATTTGCCCAGGCAACGAAATCGGGGTTGGTGAGCAAAGCTTGCAAAAGGTTGGACGAACTGGAATGCATATGCGGCTTTTATTACATTATCCGATTATGCTGCACAAATACTCAGTTGGGATAGAATATTTTTAATTTTATTCAGGAACTAATACAAAATTTGGAAAAAGGAGCAGAGGAGGATGGAGAATGGCGGCGTGGAAATCCACATATTCCGGAGATTATGCAACGCCCGCTGGATAATGTTACTAACCGATTGCGAGTTGATAGAGAGCAGTCTGCCAATTTCTTCAGGTTGCAGATTTTGAAAAAAACGTAGATAAATCACTTCCTGTTGCCGGACAGGCAACTGATCGACCGCATTCTTGACTTGTTTTTTGAGCGCATATTCGTGCTCACGCTGAATGAGAAAATCTTCACAGGAAAATTCGGTGTTCATGTCCTCCGTCAGCTCCACTTCTTCCCAAAGCGGCTTAATCGTTTTAAGCATGCGGTGACGGAAAGATTTGATCAGATAAAATTTGACCGAGGGCGTATCATTGATCGTCTCGCGGTGCAGCCACAGGTGGACGAGCAGATCTTGCAATGTGTCCTCGATCACCTGCATGTTCACCGTGAACCGCTGTCCGTACTGGATCAGCGTGCGATAGTAGCGTTGCGAAAGTTCGGTATAAGCATCTTCATCCCCGCTGCGGAAGTAATTCCAAAGAATAGCATCGTCGGTATTTTTTGAAAACTGCGCCAATGTAATCGGAGTAAAAATGCTGATCTAATCAAAAATAGGCATTGCGATTTATATATAAAATACTGTTTTGCAAATTATTCGAATAACAAAATTTAATTGTCCTATTCTGCAAAAAGGCAACACTAGCACCTCTTGAAATAAAAAAAAGTCACGCCTTTTGAGCATGACTTTAACTTAAAATGTGTCCGTAAGTTACTCAGAATCTTTATATAAACCGAACTCACTGATGGCGACGCTAACCGGAGATTTGGTGATTCGCAGCCGCACTTTTTGGGTCGTAACCGGCGTCGAAAGTTTTACGATCCGCTTTGCACCGATGCTGGTTCCCTTATGGATTTCCTTCCAGGCGTTGCCTTCCCAGCTATCGACTGCGAATTCTTCAATGCGTTGTCCGAGCTTGATAAATTCCTGCAAACTAATGATATCAAATGTAACTGGTTGGCTCAGGTCAATGACCACTTCGGGCGTTTTGAAATCATCGTCTGTGGCCCAATATGTTTCGGGTTTTCCATCCAGGATATTTTTGGCACTGTAAATGGAATTGTAGCCACGCACATTTACCGCTTTGGAACCGGCACGGGCGATCAGATTGGTTGCAAACGTCGTTTTAACGTGATCGCCGAATGCTTTTAATGCGGCCACGTCGTCTTCATGCAGTTGTCCGCGCAAATCGGGAGCGAGTCCAAGATCGAGTGCTGCGCCTCTGCCTACACTTTTTAAATAAAGGTCAAATAGCTTTTCGGGTGTTTTCGGCTTTTCGGTTGGGTGATAAAACCAGCCTTTGCGCAAGGGAACGTCACATTCGGCAGGAATCCAGAACTTTCCGTTTCTTGTTCCACCCGGGTTTTCGGTGGCATTGGCTTGTCCTGGAACGGCAACATTCTGTCCTTCCGAAGGTTTTGGAGTTAATGTCGCCCATGAGGTTTCATTCACGCTTCCGTCCTCATTGCCCGCCCAGCGCACATCCCAGCCAATGTCGCTGAAAATGCTGGCTGTAGGCTGCAGCTTGCGCGTTAGGTTTGTCCAGGTTGAATCCCACTGATAATAAGTCGTGTTATCGATCGCGCGTTTTTCGCGTGCGCCGCCATAGTAACCGTCACCGCCGTTTGCACCATCATGCCATGACATGAAGAGCTCACCATAATTTGTATAAAGCTCGCGAAGCTGTTCCCGGTAAAGCGCCAGATAATCAGGCGTTCCGTATTTGGCGCTGTTCCTGTCCCACGGAGAGCAATAAACCCCGAATTTCAGTCCGTGTTTTCTTGCTGCGTCCGCAACTTCTTTCACCAAATCGCCTTTTCCGCCACGGAACGGGCTTTTTGAAATGTTGTATTCGGTAGTTTTAGTAGGCCATAATGCAAATCCATCGTGATGTTTCGCAACGAGCACAATGCCCTTCAAACCGCCCGCTTTGGCGGCTAATATGATTTGTTCTGCATTAAAATCGGTCGGATTAAATGTTTTAGGATCCGCGTCTCCGAAGCCCCATTCCTTGTTTTCAAATGTAGTGGGCGTAAAGTGCATGATGCCGTAAACTTCGGTTTCATGCCAGGCAACCTGCCTTGGAGCCGGCAATGCACCATATGGCTTGGGAGGCGTCTGCGCAAATGAATTAAATGCCGTTAAAAGGAAAAGTGCGGCTAGGGGTTTGATCATTTTATAAGGGATTCTAATTGATAGCGGATGGAGCTTTATTTTCTGACCAGTTTGAGCCTGTCAGGTTTTGAACTCTTCATATTTGTCTGAACAGCTTTTCTTTTTTGTAACAGTGCGCTGATTTCCTTTAAGTCAGATTCGTCGAGACGAACATTGACGAACTCGGGATCAGTTTGGTCGATAGCTTTGAAATTAGGTTTCATTTGAAATATCGTTTAACCAGTAAACTGGTTCTTTTGTATCAATAAACATTCTGTTTCCAGCCAGAATTTTTGCACCGATTGATATTTGATAATGTGTAATTAAGCTGGTCTTCTGGGTTGAATTTCCTTTTTCCAGTTAAACACCCATTTACGAACGCCCAAGGATTTCAGTTTCAGTGCCTCTAACGGCAAAACCAATGTTTCAAAAATTTCGCCTGTTGCCGCGTGTTCAATTGAATTCGTCAGTTTGTCAATTTCAAAATGTAGCATGTGTGTAATTTTACCTTAAAGATAAGATTACTTCACGAATCTCTAAACCCTAATTGATCACAAACAGATACGCGGGCTGCTGGCCGATTTCTGTTGCGGTTTTTGTTGGGATTTCGATGGTTCCTGCTTTTAGTTTTAGTGCTTTTTTGTTTCCAGCTAAATTGATTTTTGCGTTAGCAGCAAGCGTCAGGCCTTCGGGTTTGAGGGTTGCTGGCAGTTTTTCTCCGGCTTCTGCAAGGTAAAAGGCGTAGGTTGTGCTGCCTTTTTTGGTGTAGGCCCATTTTCCTGCCCGGTAAGGCGCTAAGGGTTTTGTTTCGTAGATCCCAACGCCGTTGATACTCATCCATTTACCCATTTCTTCCAGTCGCTGGTAAGCTTCTTCGTGCCACTCTCCGTCGGGGCCGGGCGCAACATTTAAAAGTAGGTTACCGCCTTTGGCGACGATATCAACCAATGTATGCACTAATTTCTGCGCCGATTTGAAATTTTCCTTTGGAATATAGGACCAGGAGTCGCCCATGGTCATGCAGGATTCCCAGGGAATGGACATATAATGATCCGGAATTGACTGCTCCGGTGTTACATAATTCTCGAATTCGCCGGTCACAGTGCGATCCACAACCAGCAATCCCGGCTGATGTGATCTGGCCATTTTGGCAATTCGGGCCATGTCAATGTCCTGATCGTAGGGGATTGTTTTTTGCCAGCTGATATTCGGGTCAATGGTGCTGAAAGGTCTTACCCATCCACCATCAAGCCATAGAATGTCCACAGAACCGTAATCGGTCATCAACTCTTCGATCTGGTTGTAAGTGAAATCTTTGAACTTATTCCAGATCTCCGGCCGCTTTTTAGGGTCATAGGAAACATTCCGGTCCTTTGGCGGGAAATAGGGCCACCAGTATGTATCGGTATGCCAGTCTGGTTTGGAAAAATAAGTGCCTGTCATGAATCCCTGGTTACGAAATGCGGCCAGGATTTCCTTGGTAACATTGCTTTTCGGATTGGATTTGAATGGCGTGTTTGTGATTTTGTAATCGGTGTATTTTGAGTCAAACATGGCGAAACCGTCATGATGCTTCGTCGTGAAAACCAGATATTTCATTCCTGCATTCTTTGCGGCCTGCGCCCAGCGCTCGGGATTAAATTTAACCGGATTAAAGGTTTTAGGAATGTCTTCGTAAGCTTTTTTGTATTCAAACCAATCGTGTGAATGCGGTCCTCTTCGTTCGCACCAGCCTTCATCCTCAGGACATAACGACCAGGATTCTACAATTCCCCAGGCACTATACGTTCCCCAGTGCATGAGCAATCCAAACTTCACGTCCTGCCATTTACTTAGTTTTTCTTTGACCAAAGGATCGGTCGGAGCGACGTATTTGGAATGGTCCTGCTCTGAATGTTGCTGCGCGTAAATGTTACCGCCGAGCAACAAGGCAGCGGCAAGCAATGTAGATTTCAATTTCATTCTAACTTCTAAAAAAGTGGGTTTTCAGGAAAAATAGCTTTTGGCATTAATCACCACGCCTTTTCCTCCTTGTTCGGTAACTGTATAATTGAAGCCTTTCTGAACAGAATATGCGCCAACTTCGCCTTGCTTGTTAATCGCAAGAAAACCAACCTGGAATGTCTTTGCACGTTCCGGATTTGGCTTCACAATGCGTTCAATGGCTTTTTTGCAGGCTTCCTCAGGCGAAAGGCCTGAGCGCATCAGCTCCACAACCAGGTGGGTTCCGCAGACGCGGATCACTTCTTCACCTTGTCCTGAGGAAGTTGCAGCGCCAATTTCATTGTCTACAAACAAACCGGCGCCGATAATTGGAGAATCGCCGACCCTGCCGCGCATTTTAAAACCCATGCCGCTGGTTGTGCACATTCCCGACAAATCGCCATTGTTATCCAATGCTAATGTGCCCATTGTGTCGTGATTAAAAGAGCCGTCTTCGAGCCTTGCGGGAGCAAATGGACCGTGTCCTTTCTGCCCTTTCGACTGTTGGTGTTCTATGTTGATAACGGGTTTATACTCAGCTTTTTTTAGCCATTCTTTGTAAGATTTTTCGGCATCAGGAGAGAGCTTCGCAGGTTCGAGTTTGAAACCATTTGCCACCGCAAATTGCTGGGCGCCTATGCCCGCCAGGAAAACATGCGGGGTTGTTTCCATCAGTTTCCGTGCCACCGAGATCGGATGTTTGATCCTTTCCAGGAATGCTACCGAGCCGCAATTGGCCTTTTCGTCCATAATGCAGGCATCCAATGTCACAAAACCGTCGCGGTCCGGATTTCCGCCAAGCCCTACGCAGCAGTTGATGTCGTTTTCAATCGCAATAGCGGCCTGCTCCACCGCGTCAAGCGCTTTTCCACCTTTTTCCAGCACAGGCCAGGCGGCAGCATTGGAAATCTGACCGCTGTCCCAGGTTGAGATCACGATGGGTTTTCTGACCACATTTTTTGCAAACAATTTCTGAACACTTGCAAGTGGCAGGGCGAGCGCAGAAAGGCGTAAAAATGAACGGCGTGATGGAGTCATCGAAATGCGGTTAAGGTGATCAGATGAGGTTGGAAAAGGGCTTTTTATGGTTAAATACAAATTTTAAAGACCCCTGGCGAATTTTTAAAATTTTTTCAAATATACATTTCTGTGCTTTACATACCAATTAAAGTAAGATTATTTTGCCAAACTCAGAAATGTCGGCATGTAATTTGCATATCAGGCGACATTTCCGTTTAATCTACTGATTGTTAGTCATTGTTGATTCGAATTTGTGACAATTAAGGTTTAAAAAAACAAACAATTTCGTGGATTGAATTTTTGTATCTGGAAGAAACCAATAATTTAGCCTAATTAATATTGCATTCATACATAGTAATTGTTAATGAATCCTCTTAAATCAAGTGTCGATGTAGCTATAAATGCCTATGGCAAGCCATATCAAACTGCTATTACGCTGTATACATTAATGAAGCATTCCGGGCAGTGGATCAATCGAATATATTTTGTAGAAGAAGCCAAGCAGCCGGAACCATCGAAATACCAATTTATCCTGGACCATTTCGGAGATAAGATCGTGCATTACAAACCGAGCATCTGGCTTTGGACGAATAATGTGAAGTTTCCTTTCCTTTTGAAATTCAAGAAGTTCAGGCACGCGATCAGATACCAGTATCCTTGGGAAATGTCGGATCAGAAATACCTGTTGGTGCTGCATAATGATGTCTATTTTAAAGAAGATCTGGTTAAGGAATATCTCGAAGGCATAGGATCGGCGTCGGGCATCGGGCGGATCGGGCAATGCTGGGGTTGTCCGGCCTACGAGGCGAAATTGTGTTACCCGGAAATGTATACGCAATACAAACCGCCTTATGCGGAAGTGCTGCAATTGGCAAAAGATTACCCGCAATCGCGCACGCACGCATATCCAAGGGTTGTGGATCCGGCTGCTCCATGGCCGCTCCCGGAATGCAGGCTGAATGAATATGTCGCGCTCATTGATCTTGAAAAAACAAGGAAAGACACTTTACCGTTAGGGAAAGCGGCTGCTTTCGGCGCATACGATCGGTTGGATGTGGGTGTGAAATGGTTTGCCGATTTGAATAACATGGGCCACACATTCAAACATTTCGATTACGATCCTTATGCAACACATAGCTGGGTGAGTTTGCGCAATGCGGGACATGATGCCATGTTTAATAAAGATTTGTACAAACACGAGGAAGCGGTTGCATTACAAGTTCTTAAAGACGAATTTGGCTATCAGGAATAATGCATCATCTTTTTACACATTAAAATGACCCTTCAGATCCGGGACCTTCACCAGCGGTATGGCGATTTAGAGATATTAAATATTGCTTCCTGGGAAATTGGTGAGGGTATTTTCTGGCTTCAGGGTGAAAATGGCGCGGGAAAGTCCACATTGTTCCGAACGATCGCCGGAATGCTTCCATATACCGGCTCACTTGTACTCGATGGCCAATATGATTTGAAAAAACATCCTGTTGATTTTAGGTTGAAGCTCAATTTAGGTGAAGCTGAACCCTTATATCCTTCATTTTTAACTCCGGTCGACCTGATCCATTTTGTTGCTGAGGCAAAGAAAAGTCCGGCAGGGCAAATTGAAATGCTTATTGAGGCATTAGGAATCAATTATCTGCAAACGCCGTTCGGCAGCTGTTCCAGCGGAATGGTTAAAAAAGTTTCGCTTGCCGTATCGTTTCTGGGAAATCCTTCCGTCATTATTCTAGACGAACCATTGATCACCATCGACCGGGAAGCACGGGTTGCACTTTTTGAGCTGGTCCGTCAATACAGGGCCAACGGCACAACGTTCCTGCTTTCATCGCATGAGGCTTTCCGCGACGAAGGGCTGGATCTCACCGAAACATTTGTCTTAAAAAATAAGACACTTAGCGCTGTTGGGAACTTATGAAAACACTGCTGCTGGTTACCGTTACGGAATTTTTCAAGCAGCGTGCAGGAATGTTCTTTGTCCTTCTGGCGCTTCTTTTTGGTTTTCTAAGCGGGGCTGAGCATCACGCATTCGCCGTTTTCTTCCTGACGGCATCCAATGGCATGCTCTATCTGGGGGCGATTTGGCTTGCATATTCAATATTGTGCACGCAGTTTTTAACTAAGCTCTGGAAGAATGCGGATTATACATTTATATATAATACAAGGCTCTGGCCGCTTCCTTTACGTGTTTTGCGTTTTAGTCTTCTTGCGATTGGTTTTTTACAGCCGCTGATTTACTATGGGGTTTATTTGATTGCAGTGGCCGTTCAAGACAAGCTTTTGAGTGGCTTATTGCCGATTTTCCCATACTATTTATTGCTGATTATTACCATTGGAATGGCGGCAGAGTGGCGGATCAGGAACCCGCAATTTTTTATTGAGAAAAGTAAAAAGCGATTCTTCAAATGGCCTTTCAAGCGCTTCAACTCCTGGACCTGGTGGTCGCTCGAGTGGTTGTTTCAGGAGAAAGGCGTGACATTACTGGCTGGTAAGATAGGGGCTATGTTGTTCACATTGGGCACATTGCTTTACTATTCAACAGATCAATACGACCTTCGGCTTCCGGCTGTCGGTTTGTCGCTGGCTTATCTGCTGAACATTGGGATTTCATTTGAATTATATAAATGGGAAAGTGAAACCTGGCTTTGGGGAAGGTCGTTGCCGGTGTCGCGGTGGCGGCGGATACGGCGGATATTTTTGATTCATGCCATTATTATCATCCCGGAAACGCTTGTTAGCGTGCGTAATGGTGCATTGTCCTTGTTTGAAATCATGCAGCTTTACATTTTAGGGCTGTCTGTTCTGGTCACGGCGCATTTATTTTTCTACAAAAAAGAAGGGTTGCTCGAAGAATGTATGCAGGCGTTCCTTTTCGGTTTTATCGGGCTGACTTTATTGATTTTATATAAAATTCCTGTTCTGATCATTGCTGTAATGTTTATAGCATTTGCTTTTATGGCTTATCCGAAATGGTACAGGGTTTAAATTTTAATGTATAAAAAAACGGGTTCAACAAAGCATTAAACTTCCTGAACCCGTTTTAAATGTGCTTAAAAAACCTATTTCGGCGGCATGGAAGGCCTTACTTCCACTTTGCTAGGCAATGTTCTCGCCGGCATTTTGATCAAATCGGAAACGATCTGGCCGATGTCTTCCGGCTGGATTTTCCATGCATCTTTTTCGGATGGCTTGTGATCACTGAATTCCGTTGCAACCGAACCCGGCATAATGGTTGTGACTTTCACACCCGCTTCCCGCACGTCCATCATCATGGCTTGCGAAAAGCCGACCAGCCCGAATTTGCTGGCATTGTACGCGCTTCCGCCTGCAAAGAAGTTTGTGCCGGCAAGGCTGGCAATGTTGATGAAATAGCCTTTCGTTTCAGTTAATGCTGCTAATGATGCTTTTGCGCTGAAAAATACGCCGGTCAGGTTAATATCGATTGTTTCCTGCCATTGTTCGGCAGATAAATCTTTGATAGGCGCAAAATGTCCTACGCCTGCATTTGCAATGAAGTAATTGAGCTGGCCCCATTTGGAAATAACGGTTTCCACGGCCTTTTGCTGGGAGTCCAGGTTTCTCACGTCCGATTCAATGCCGATCGCAAAACCTTCTTTGATTTGATTTAATGAAGCGGCTGCCTTGTCGGCGCTTACTTTTGAACGGCTGGTAATTGCCACGTGTATGCCTTCTTTTATGAGCACTTCTGCAATGCCGTAACCTATGCCCTTTGAGCCGCCTGTTATGAGCGCTGTCTTGATTGATTCTGCCATTACTTTCAATTTAAATAAACAAAAATTAAATGTAGTGGCTTAACAGCAAGCCAACTCAGAAGGTTTCTATATGTTCTTTTTTGCCAGTGGCCTTTAAAATCCTATTTTTGTCCACCAAAATCATTTTGACAGAATTATTCCCATTTATGAAATTAGTAGACAATAAAGTCGCGTTGGTAACCGGAGCATCACGTGGTATCGGTCGTTCCATTGCCTTGCGCCTGGCTCAGGAAGGGGCTGACGTTGCATTTACCTATTTATCAAGTGTTGAAAAAGGGGAGGCGCTGGCGAAAGAACTGGAACAATTCGGTGTACGGGCAAAAGGTTACCGTTCGGATGCGTCTGATTTCCAGGCTGCGGATCAGCTAGTAACGGATGTTATCGCTGACTTCGGCAAACTGGACGTGCTGATTAACAATGCCGGTGTGACGCGCGACGGGCTGCTGATGCGTATGAGTGAGGAACAATGGGATTCTGTGATTACGATTAACCTGAAATCTGTTTTTAATCTTACCAAAGCAGCGACCAAAAGCATGATGCGCGCCAGAAGCGGATCCATCATCAACATTACTTCGGTGGTTGGGATCAGCGGCAATGCAGGACAGTCCAACTATGCTGCTTCCAAGGCTGGTATCATTGGTTTCACCAAATCCATCGCACTCGAACTGGGCTCTCGCAACATTCGGTCCAATGCCGTAGCACCCGGATTTATCGAAACAGAAATGACCGATGCCGTGGATTCAAAAGCCGTTGAAGAATGGAAGCAATCGATTCCGATGAAAAGGGGAGGGCAGCCGGAAGAGGTGGCAGATGCGTGCGTTTTTCTTGCTTCTGACCTTTCACGATACATTACCGGCCAGGTTTTACAAGTGGACGGCGGTATGTTGACATAGCATGTTTTTTCGTTACATTTAACACATGCGGTCCGAACTCATTTTCCAAACCCCTTACTGGTTTATTGTCTTCTGTCTGGTGGCAGGCGCTGCTTACGCGTTCGTGCTTTACCAGCCAACGGCACCCTGGGGAAAAAAATGGAACTATGCGCTGGCATTGTTGAGGGGACTGACCGTAGGAATGATCTGTTTTCTGCTGCTAGGCCCTCTGGTTCGTAAGACCGAAACCTCTGTTGATAAGGCCAAAATCGTTTTCGCGATTGATAACTCGGAATCTGTTAAAGGTGCCGGGCCAGCAATGATGAAACAAATTTCCAGTGCAGTTTCCGATTTGGAATCGTCTGGTTTTGAGGTAAGTGTACAAACATTAGGCAAAGATTCCCGCTCGCCGGTTCCTGATTCGATCCGTTTCGATGCTAAGAAAACGGATTTGTCTGAAATGCTGCAAACCGTGAAAACTAACTTTGAAGGCAGAAATCTTACAGATGTGGTTTTGCTTTCAGATGGCATTGTTAATCAAGGCATTTCTCCGGCTTATAATCGTTTTCCGTTCAAAGTGAGCACGTTGGCTGTGGGTGACACCGTTCCGGATCTGGATATCAGGATCAAAGACGTGATCAGTAACAGGATTGCATATCTCGGCAATGAGTTTCCGATCCGCGCGGAAATAGCCGCTAATGGACTTGCGGGAAAATCTACGACGATCACATTAAAGCAAAATGGCCGTGTCATTTCAAGCCAGCAAGTGATGGTTGACAAGCCTTCATTCTTTAAGGCTGTTGATTTCAAAGCGTCTTCCAGTCAAAAAGGCGTTCAGCATTATACATTGGAACTGAGTGGCGTGGCGGGCGAAACTTCACCCAGAAATAACAAAAAAGAAGTTTACATTGACATTATCGACGGCAGGCAGAAAATTTTGTTAATGGCACTCGCGCCACATCCTGACATTAAGAGCATCCGCAGCCTTATTGAAGCCAATGACAATTACGAGCTGGACATTAAAATCCTGTCTATATCCAATACGCCAGTTGCCACGGCTAAACCTTACGACCTGATCATTTTGCATCAGATCCCGAATGTGCTGGGATTGGGTAACACGCAGGTTCGCAGTTTTATTGAATCCAAAACGCCGCTTTTCTTTATTCTGGGCAATCAATCCGCTGTGCCGCTGGCCAATTCTTTGAACCGTTCGCTGATCATTAATACAACGAATAATCAGGTTGATAAGGTTACAGCGCGCTTTAATCCGGCTTTTCAGCAACTGAACTTTGATCCCGAACAATTGAAGCTGCTTGAACGGCTTCCACCCTTATCCGTCCCTTTTGGCGACTATAACATTTCCTCCGGCACTGAAACCATTTTATTTCAAAAAGTAGGAACGTTAAATACGAGTAAACCGCTGTTGGTACTGAATACAAATGGAGGTCAAAAAACGGCTGTGCTTGCGGGAGAAGGAATCTGGCAATGGAGACAGGAGGAATTTGCACAGACAAACAAGCAGGAGGTGGTTGATAATCTGTTTCAGAAGTTGATCCAGGTGCTTTCAGTTAGGGAGGATAAGCGTAAATTCCGCGTTTACCCTGTCCGTAATGAGTTTGAGGCCGGGGAGCAGGTTGTGTTCCAGACGGAAATTTACAATGACATTTATGAACCGATCTTTGGACAGGAAGTGAAACTGGATGTTACCAATGAAAAAGGCGTGACGCGGCAATTTACTTACACGCATTCAAAGGAAAATCCCAGGTTCAATGTGAGTGGATTGTCGGACGGCGTTTACCGTTTTGCCGCGTCGACTTCTTTGCGTTCGGGCCCGGAAAAGGTGAACGGGCAGTTTGTAATCAGCAATGCCGATCTTGAATTAAATAACACCACGGCCGATTTTGGAATGCTTCGTGAGCTCGCGAGCCGCTCCGGCGGAACATTTACAACGCCTGCAACTTTTGCAGATTTTATATCAAAACTAAAAGAAAACCGCCCCTCCGACCGGCTGGATAGCAGCGAGGAAATGGTTGAAATCATTTATATGAAATGGCTGTTTTTCCTTCTGGTTTTGCTTCTCGGTGCCGAATGGGGCCTTAGAAAGTATCATGGTGGATATTAAAGCGCCTTTCCTGCGATTATCTCTGCCGCTGGTTTTCGCTTTTTGCATCCTTAATCCGGTATTTGCACAAACGGATCCGATGAGGACTGATTCTATGCAAACTGAATCTCTTGCGAAAGATTCAATTACAGTCGTCAAGCCCAATTATGCATTGTTAAGGGGTATTTTTGCAGTACAGTCTGCGCTTTACCTGGGAACGATCTATGGCCTCAGTAAATCCTGGTACAAAAACCCGCTGACAACGTTCACATTTAAGGACGATTCTGGCGAGTGGCTTCAAATGGACAAAATGGGGCACGTTTACACATCGTATCAGATTGCAAGGCACACAGCGGAACTATACAAAAAGACGGGAATTTCGAAACGTCAAATGTTGGTATATGGCGCTATTTCAGGTATAATTTTCCAGACGCCAATTGAAATATTGGATGGTTTTTCACCCGATTATGGCTTCTCGCCAGGGGATATGATCGCTAATATTTCGGGATCGGTTATCTACTTGGGCCAGATCGCACTCTGGGATGAAGTGCGAATTCAACCAAAGTTTTCTTTTCACTACACATCATTGTCAAAGGTAAGGCCGGAACTGCTGGGTAGCAACCGTTCGGAAAGCTGGCTGAAAGATTATAATGGTCAGACTTACTGGTTTTCAGGCAGTCCGGGAACATTCTTTAAAAACAGCGGCTGGCCTGCATGGCTTTGTCTTTCGGTTGGTTACGGCATTCAGGACATGGTTTCTGCCGAAAAAGAGACGAGCATCGAACGGGGTTACCGTCCTTATCGTCAGTATTATTTGTCTCTTGACATTGATTTGACTAAAATAAAAACAAAGAGTAAGCTGGTCAGGACGATAGGTTTCTTTGCCAATTCAATCAAAATTCCCGCCCCGGCTTTACAAATCAGCAAAAAAGGCATCGATTTTAAACCGTTTTACTTTTAACAATTGTTGCTAAAACGAATGTCGTACAATGTACAGCATTCTTTCAATCAGAATAAAAATATGAATATAGGAGATAAAGTCAGACTTGTGCACGGACGGGAAGAAGGCGTCATATATGCGTTTCTGCCCGGAAACATTGTTGAAATAGAGATTGAAGACGGATTTCGCATTCCCGTTTTACGGAATGAGATCGTTACCATTTCACCCGTTGAAGGCCAACGCCTTGTCAAGGAGCAGGATTCCAGGAAAATTGGTTCGCAGCAGGACATTATAGTGCCTAGAAATGCACCGTTCGCGGAAAAAGGCATTTATCTGGCTTTTGTTGCCAGTAACGATCGCGCAGTAACGATGCATATCATTAATAATTCGGATTGGATTTTGCCGTTCACGGCGGTCGCTATCAACGAGCAGGTTAGCACTGGTTTAGCCGGTGGCGTGCTGCAACCGCGCACTGCTCAAAAACTGTCGGAGCTGATCATGAAGGATTTTGAAACATGGCCTACATTTGAGTTCAAAATGCTTTATTACCGGGAAGGAAACCATACGCTGCCGCAGACTTTAACCAAACGGATCAAATGCAGGGCGCAGTCATTTTACAAGAATAAAGGCAAAGCGCCTGTGCTCGGAAAGGAGGCTTTTGTCTATCAGATTGATGAGGAAAACCCAAAAGTGGAAGTGCAGGCAAGCCCTGAAAATTTTTCCAATGATTTGAAAACGAGCCTGATGGGTGGCAGCAAGACTGAAACCCATGTTTTGGAAAAGCCAGAGCAAGTCGTGGATCTGCATATTGAAAAACTGACGAAACATGTGGGGTCACTTTCCAATGATTCTATCCTTAAAACGCAGCTCTCGGCCTTCGAAAGTAGCCTGGAATCTGCAATAGCGAATGGAATGGAGGAAATAACATTCATTCATGGCGCAGGAAGCGGCGTTTTACGGACTGAATTACATAAAAGGCTGGGGAAGAACCAGCACGTAAATTATTTTAAAGACGCGCAAAAAGAAAAATTCGGATACGGTGCAACCCTCGTTAAGATTAAATAAGTGGCTCGTTAATTGCCTGAATGTATTGTTTGCAATGGTATTTGCGCTTAGCGTATGGCAATGCCGTTCTAAAAGCACCTCCCCCAAAGCGCCTATGGAAGAATATAAGTACTCTGATAATCAGATCCAGAATGAGAAGCACCTGTCTGTGCTGAATGTTCCGGTGGAAATCCCCATTTCCGAAATAGAAAATCAGATCAATGCGAAAATCAAGGGGTTGATATATGAAGACAACAGCTATGAGGATGAGGATAACGACAATCTAAAAGCCAAAGTCTGGAAAATAAGCCCCATTAAGGTCGTTGCGATAGATTCTTCTTTTTTGTTTGAAGTTCCGCTTAAAATCTGGGTTAGTGCAGGTTATAAGATTAGTCCTTTGGGCATTACCATGTCCGGATATAAGGATACAGAGTTTTCTATCAAGATCAGGCTTATCTCAAAGATTGGCATCTCTTCCAACTGGGCTATCAAATCAGAAACTTATGTAGATAGCTACGATTGGATCTCCGACCCGAACATTAAGGTCGCGGGCATTAACATTCCGATCAAAAGTATGGCAAGCCGCCTTTTGAATAAAAATTTTGATAAGATTACAGAGGCCATTGACGAGCAGGTGGCCAGCAACATTGAGCTAAAAAAGAATGCGGAACTGGCCTGGAACATTGCCCGGCAGCCTGTTTTATTGTCAAAAGAGTTCGACACTTGGCTGGCAATTGTGCCCACGGCTGTTGTAATGACACCTTTACTTGCTAAAAACAACATTCTTCGATCTGTCATAGGCATTAAAGGCTACACGCAAACAATTACCTCTGCACACAAGCCAGCAATTCCTGCCGTTTTAAAATTGCCGGACTTGCAGATTGTAAGCAAGGTTTCAGAAGATTTTAAGGTGGGTTTGATCAGCGTGGTTTCCTATGCGGAGGCTGCTCGCCTCGCGACTGCAAAGTTTGCCGGGGAAAAGTTTTCTTTCCTGGCTGGCCAATATAATGTAGAGGTTACCTCTATTGATATGTATGGTCAAAACGAAAAGTTGGTGATCAAAGCTGGTTTAAAAGGAAGCATTAATGGAGATATTTATTTGAAAGGAGTGCCTTCTTACGACCCCATAACGCAGCAATTGTCGCTCAAAGGACTTGATTATGACCTGGATACGAGAAACTCTATTGTGAAAACTGCAGGTTGGCTTTTACAAGGACAATTTAGCAGAATGATGGAGCGAAAAATGGTTTTTCCGGTTGGCGCGCAGATCAGCGATGCGAAAAAAACAATCCAAAAAGCATTGTCAAACCTGAAAGTAACCGAAGGTGTCATTTTGCGGGGCAGCTTAACGGATATTACACCGGACAAGGTTTATTTAACACCGGAACACCTTTATTCTGTTGTATTTGCGAATGGAAATGTTAATTTGAAGGTCAACGGATTAAAGGGAATTTGAAACAAAATTTCGACAAAAATCCGCGTCTTTACCATAATTTTTTACTTTTAATAGTATATTGACTGCTGATCGAAAGAAAGTATTTCTTAGCTTTGTGGTCAGAGGAAAGGAATAAGCTGACCTACCGCTGCGGTTTCGGCCGGGGAGGAAAGTCCGGGCAGCAGAGAGCATCGTACTTCCTAACGGGAAGGCAGCAGGCCGGAGACGGATTGCTGACAGCAAGTGCCACAGAAATTATACCGCCCTGGCATGTTTTTTATGTGTCAAGGTAAGGGTGAAATGGTGGAGTAAGAGACCACCGCCCTTTGGGTGACCAAAGGGGCAGGGTAAACCTTACGAGCTGAAAGATCAAATAGGTGTCAATCCGTGGGGCTGCTCGTCCCCGTCCTCCGGGACATTGACACGGGTAGATCGTTAGAGGTTTTGGGTGACCAAAATCCTGGATAAATGGTAGGAACTCGACGTTGGTTCGCCAATCGAGAGTAACAGAATCCGGCTTACAGGCTTATCTTTTTTTCTGTTTTTGAGTTAATTAAATAGTGAATATTTGAATCACATAACTGGTGTTTCCCATGAAGAGAAAGAATCTTTACGTTGCTTTGATTTGTTTGTCCCTACTGAGTTTGAATACGTTTGCCCAAAATCGAACGTACGAAGGACCCAATAAAATGAACACCTGGTCTATCACAGGTTACGGGGGGATTACCAAATTCTTCGGAGATTTAACAGAATACAATGGCTTCAAACGCGGAGACAACGAGAAATTAACCGGAGGCTGGGGATTGTCTATCAACAAGCAGCTTTCTCCTATTTTCGGTGTTCAGATCGTTGGATTCAATGGCCGTCTGCAAGGTTCAAAAGCAGGTCACATCAGCTCACTCACTAATCACGAGTACAACGCTACATTTAATAGCCCATCATTTGTTCAGGTCTCGCTGGACGGAACAGCCAATCTCAACCGCCTGCTATTTGGTTACAAAAAGTTGCGTAGATGGAAAGTAGACGCACATTTAGGTTGGGGTATCATTTACTACCACACGGATGTAGATTATATTAATGTTACAACCGGGCAAGAATTTTCTTTTTCTACAAATACGGATGCCAGCTCGAAAACAGCTGGAAAGTGGGAGCGCAATGGTTCTACATATACACGTGAATGGGTAATGCCGGTTGGACTATCTGTACATTATGAATTAACTCCAAGATTCGATTTGGGATTAGATTATACGCATAACTTTGTTAACACAGAAAAACTGGATGCAACAGTTGGTGGATTGAGTGATTATTCAACACAAACTGGAATCTGGACATTTGCGAAAGGAGAGTCAGGAAACGATGCTTACGGAATTGCTACCATTGCATTAACTTACAAACTTGGTAAAAATGCAGTAATGGCTAAAAAAGGCAAGTATGATGCCGGAAGCGGCCGTTACCACTTGCGTTGGGCAAATCCACAATCTTTGATCCCTGTTCCTTACAATCCAACAATGGAAGATGCAGATTCAATTGCAAAAGCAAACATGCCTAAGCCAGTTGATCCACGTCTTTACACAGATTCAGATGGTGACGGTGTAGCAGATCTTTTCGACAAAGAGCCAAACACACCAATCGGAAGTATCGTATCGGGTGGTGGAGTTGCAATGGATCTTGATAAAATTATCAGAGATGCTATCAAAAACAACTTGCCAAAAGATGAATGCGAAGCGTTGTTCAGCAACATTGAATTTGATACTGACAAAGCAATCATCCGCAATCCTTCAAAAGAGACTTTGAGCAAAGTGGTTGAGCTTTTGAACATGCGTACAAACTGCCGCATTGTTCTTGTTGGTCACACAGATGCTCGTGCGTCTGACGCTTATAACGTGTCACTTTCACGTCGTCGTGTTGATGCAGCAAAACGCTTCCTGATTCGCGCCGGAATCACTGATCCTAGCCGCATCATTGTAGAGCATTACGGTGAATATCGCCCGATCGCTGAAAACACTACAGTTGAAGGCTTACAGTCTAACCGTCGTGTTGAAATCAAGATTTTGCCTAACAACACGATTCGCTCAACATATCCTGCTGGTTTCCGCCCTTAGGACGTTGTCAAAACATTTGAAAAGGAAGGTAAGCGATTACCTTCCTTTTTTTGTGCAGGCTGTTCTGGAATTCAGGAATTTCACTTACCTTTGCACCCTGTTTAATTTAGGGACGAGTTCCCGACCATAACAAATTCAATAATGGCAGTTAAAATTAGGTTGGCGCGTCGTGGACGCAAGAAGAAGGCGATTTATGACATCGTAGTCGCAGATGCCAGAGCACCACGTGATGGTCGCTTCATCGAAAAATTGGGTATTTACAACCCAGGTACAAATCCTGCTTCCATCGTTTTGGAATCAGATAAAGCAGTTGATTGGCTTTTGAAAGGCGCTCAACCAACTGATACAGCACGCTCTATTTTGCAACATGAAGGTGTTATGCTTAAAAAACACTTGCAAGTAGGCGTTATCAAAGGTGCTATCACGCAAGAAGTTGCTGATTCACGTTTTGAAGAATGGAAAGGATCGAAAACAGATCGTAAAGCAACTGCTGCTGATTCTATATCACAGAAGAAAGATTCTGACAAACAAGCCAGACTTGAAGCTGAGCGTAAAGTAAGCCAGACTCGTGCAGAAGCAATCGCTAAGAAAAACGCACCTCCTGTTGAAGAAGCTCCCGAAGTGGAAGAAACAGAAGCGGCTGTCGACACAGTAACTGACGAAGTTGCGGCTGAAGAAACAGCTGTTGAAGAAGCAGTAGCTGAGGCTCCGGCACCAGTTGAAACACCGGAAGTTGAAGCAGCTGCACCAGCGCCTGCTGAAACACCAGCGGCTGGCGGACCAGAAGTTGAAGCAGCGGCACCAGTTGAAGCTCCCGCAGCTGAAACAGCACCTGTTGAAACACCGGCGGCTGAGGCTCCAGCGTCTACTGAAACTCCTGAAACGGATGAGTCAGCAGAGAAGAAGGCTGAGTAATTAGCGTCTAAATACATTCTTTATGAGTCTGTCGGTAATCCGTACAGACTCATATTGTTTTATACTTACACCATTATTTTATTAGCAGGTGACACAGGATAATTGTTATTTATTAGGTTATATCGTTCGTACGCACGGAACGACTGGCAATGTTGTCATTTTTCTCGACGTAGATTATCCAGAGGACTATGAAGATCTTGACGCGATTTATGTTGAGATAAAAGGTGAGCTGGTTCCTTATTTTGTCGAAAATTTCAACTTGCAGAAACAGGCCAATGCCATTGTGAAGTTTGAAGATGTTAATACCATTGAGAAAGCACAGGCGCTGGTTGGAAGCTCACTTTATCTTTCACTCGATGAGCTGGAAGAGCTTAGCAATGAGGAGTTTTATTATCATGAGATCAAAGGCTTCACCGTTGTAGATCAAACGATGGGCGCTCTCGGTGTTGTGCGTGAGGTTTATTCACTGAATGGTCAGGACCTTATCGCAATGGACTATCAAGGCGTAGAAGTGCTAATCCCAACGGCTGCTGACATTGTTTTAAAAGCCGATAAAGAAAATAAGCAACTGATGGTTAGCCTTCCCGAAGGCCTGCTGGAAGTTTATCTTGACAATTCTGATTCTGAAAATACCCCGGATGATGCGGATTGATATTTTAACCTGCGTGCCTAATCTGCTGGACAGTTTTTTCGCACATTCCATTCTGAAACGCGCTCAGCAAGGCGGATTTGTGGAGGTAATGGTGCATGACATCAGAGATTATTCGGTTAATAAGCATCGGACAATCGATGATTATGCTTTTGGCGGGGGAGCTGGAATGGTTCTGCAAATCGAACCGATTGCCCGTTGTATCCGTGGCTTGCAAAAAGAGAGAGACTATGATGAAATCATTTATCTCACGCCCGATGGCGAATTGATGCAGCAGCATATGGTGAACCAACTTTCATTGAAAGGCAACATTATGATGTTATGCGGTCACTACAAAGGCGTTGATCAGCGCGTGCGGGACTTATTTATCACCAAAGAAGTTAGTATAGGCGATTATGTGCTGTCTGGCGGTGAACTTGCCGCGGCAGTGCTTTCCGATGCCATTATTCGGTTGCTTCCAGGCGTTCTTAATGACGAAACTTCTGCATTGACCGATTCATTTCAGGATAATCTCCTGGCGCCGCCTGTTTATACCCGCCCTGCTGATTTTGAAGGGCACATTGTTCCTGAAATTCTAATGTCGGGACATGAAGCCAGGATTGAGGAATGGCGTTACGAGCAATCCATCGAACGAACAAAACAGCGGAGGCCGGATTTACTGAAACCTTAAAAATCGAGGCTGCAATTGATCCATTCATTGTCGAAGTTGGTGCCGTATTTTCGGTAAAAGCCGACGGCAGACGTATTCCAGTCGAGCACCTGCCACAACATGCCTGTACAGCCGGTTTGTTTGGCAGCTGCTACGGTTGCATCGAATAATATTTTTCCAATGCCATTGCCACGCATATCTTCTGTTACGATGATATCCTCCATATATAATCTCTTCCCTTTCCACGTCGAATAACGGTAATAGTATAGCGACATGCCAATGATTTTGGAATCCGACTCGGCAACGAAGAAGTCATACAGTTTTTCATTGTAGTCCCGGGTCATCTTTTCAACATTATTGGTGACCTGGTTTAAGGCTCGTTCATAAACGGCCAGTTCCTTAACTAATTCGAAAATTGCTGGGATGTCTTCTAGTTTTCCTTGGCGGGTTGAGATAGTCATAATATCATTTATTAAATATTCTGAAAGAGGTTAAAATACACAATTTCCTACTGATTGTCCGCGAAGTTTTCCCACTTTTCTAATATTGTCTGAAAATTTACTGGAAGTTCTGTGTCGAATTGCATCCATTGCCTGGTTGTGGGATGGATAAAGCCAAGTGATTTCGCATGAAGTGCCTGGCCCGGTAGCAGTTCAAAAAGATTGGTTACCATTGCCTTATAACTTCCATTTGAAGGCCCGCGCAGGATTTTATCTCCTCCATAGGTTGTATCATTGAAGATCGGATGACCAATATGCTTCATATGCGCGCGGATCTGGTGGGTGCGGCCAGTTTCAAGGTTGCATTGAATGAGCGTGACATAGCGGAGCGACCTGAGTGTCTTGTAATGTGTTACTGCATGTTTACCCTGGCTTCCATCCGGAAAAATGTCCATAACACGCCTGTCCTTAACACTTCTGCCCACATTGCCCCGAATCGTACCTGATTCTTCTCTTGGTTCACCCCAGATCAGCGCGTTATAAGTTCGTTCAATCGTGTGATCTGAAAATTGTTTGGCCAGAAATGTCATGGCAAATTCGGTTTTTGCGATAACCAGCAAACCAGATGTATCCTTATCGATACGATGCACCAACCCTGGCCGCCCTTCTCCGTTTCTGCCCGTGGGCAGTTGCTGAAAATGATAAACCAATGCATTGATAAGCGTCCCTGACCAGTTCCCAAACGCGGGATGAACAACCATGCCGGTAGGCTTATTGACAATCAAAAGCACTTCATCTTCGTAAATAATGTCTAACGGAATGTCTTCGGGAATAATCTCAGTATCGCGTGGCGGTTCCGGAAGCGACAGAGTTATGACGTCCAGCGGCTTCACTTTATAACTCGCTTTGGTAACGTTGCCATTTACCTTTACAGCTTCCGCATCAATTCCATTTTGTATTTTTGTCCGGGAAGCGTTTGCGACATGAAGGCTCAAATATTTGTCGAGCCGGATTAATCCCTGACCTTTGTCAGCAACAATTCTGTAATGTTCAAATAAATCATCTTCCTCTGAGGCAACCTCAATATTGTCTTCGGACATTCCAATTGGTCATTTATTGTAAACAAAATTATCAAAATAAGTGGATTTACTAAGTGCCATCCTGCCAACCCCAATTCAGGAACTGTCCAATGCGATCACGGAAAAGGCTGGCATCCGATTGTACATTAAGCGCGATGATCTGATCCACTCGACGGTTTCCGGCAATAAATGGCGTAAGCTTAAATACAATTTGCTTGAAGCACAATCACAGGGGCAAAGGCGTCTACTAACATTTGGCGGCGCATTTTCTAACCATTTATACGCCGTTGCCGCCGCCGGAAAAGCGCTTGGTTTTGAGACAATTGGCATTGTAAGGGGTGAGGAAATTGTGGAAAAGCTTTCGCCGACTTTAATGTTTTGTAAAGAGCAGGGAATGAATCTGCAATTCGTATCGCGAGCTGAGTATAAGCTCAGAAATGAAGCTGATTATCTCCAAAAGCTCGCTGCAAAATTTAGCAATCCATTCATCATCCCGGAAGGTGGAACCTCTGCTTTTGCATTACAAGGCGTTGCAGAAATGTTGCCGGAAATCAATGCGCAGTTAAGTCAAATTCCCGATTATATCGCTGTTGCTGCCGGCACGGGCGGAACTGCCGCCGGACTATTATCTGTCGGCGCAAATGTGCTGGCTTTTTCGGCATTAAAAGGCGGAGCATTTTTGAAAGAGGACATTAAAGCTTTGTTGAATGGGCGACATTCAGGCGATCTGCAGCTCTTTACTGAATATCATTTTGGAGGTTATGCAAAATATGATGAAGAGCTTATCACATTCATGAATGAATTTAAGCGAAAATTCGACATTCAATTAGAGCAGGTTTATACGGCAAAAATGTTCTTCGGGCTTTTTGATCTGATCCGTAAAAACAATTTTCAAAAAGGTCAGACCATTGTTGCCTTGCACACGGGCGGACTGCAGGGCCTGCTCAAATCGTAGCCAAACTCAGGACATAGCCGGAATCTCTTCGTCGCTGTTGGCGGATTTTGTCTTTACAAATTCTTTAATCAAATCCTTTTCTCCTGCAATCCACAACACATCGTCGTTCTCAATGATCATTGACGAATCAGGATTAAGGATCCGCTCGCCGTTGCGTTCGAGACCCACGATCATCCCGTGCGTTTTTTCCCGTATCTGGCTGCTTCTGATACTTTTGCCGCGGATCTGGTATTCGCTTCGCACTTCCACGCGTTCCAGCACAATGCTGTCTTCATGCGCGATGTACACGTCACCATTTGTGCTTACTTCAATGTGTCCTCGGAAAACATCCAGTTGGTCGTCGGTTCCGATAACTTCAATGCGGTCGCAGGGATACAGCACTTCGGTAGGGCGGGGCAGGTGGATCGTTTTACTGCCGCGCTCGATCAGCACTACATTGATCCCGAAATTTTCCCTGATCTTTAATTCCTGCAATGTTTTTCCAATGAGCGAAGAGTCGGCACTTACTTCCAGAAACGCAAAGTGCGCGTCCCAGGGCAGTAATATCTTCTTCGATTTGCCGCTGCCTTCCAGCTGTCGGGCATTCAAATTTTGCAGGAAACGCTCTTCAATGCGATTGTAAAAGGTTTGTAATCTTTGGTAAAAAATGGCAAAACCGAGGATCATAATGCCTCCTGCAACGCTTAGTGCCGTTGGTGTTGCAAAAAATGAATTTAATAGAAAACCCATTAACAAAATGGCGATCAGCACCCTGGACAATTCAAGCAAAAGCAAAGGTCCGCGACTGAATTTTCTGCTTAACCAGATCGCCGAGTAAGCTTTTCTGTTTGATCTCTTGAAAATAAGTGCCCATAAAAAAGGTGAAATTAGAAGAAATGTAATGCCAAATAAAACTGCATTGGTAATGTAAGTTTCCGGAACTCTGGTGTGCAGCTGATCGGCCAGTTGACGCGACGAAGCCATGACTATTCCGATTATTACAACCGAATTCAGAATGACGGTTTGCGAATAGGATTTCAGTATTTCATTCCAATGTGTTGTCTGAACGATAGTTTCTGTGCTCGTGCTATATCTGTTGAGATAATGTTTCCATTTTTCCGGCAAACGCTTTTCCAGCCATTCAGAAAGCGGTTCGGATGCTTTCATCATATAAGGAGTTGTAAATGTGGTGATTACCGAAACTCCCACGGCAATTGGATAAAGAAAATTGCTTGTAACGCTCAATGAAAGCCCGAGGTTAGCGATAATAAATGAAAATTCACCGATCTGCGACATGCTCATCCCGGATTGTAACGAGTTTTTAAGAGGCTGTCCCGAAATGATGGCGCCGAGGGACACGAAGGTTGTTTTACCCAATATCACAACCAAAACTAAAATCGCCGTAGGCAATGCATATTCGACTAATAAGCCTGGATTAATCAGCATTCCAACAGATATAAAGAACACAGCGCCAAAAAGATCTTTCAGCGGTTTTAGCAAATGTTCAATCTTCTCTGCGTGTGTGGTTTCGGCAAGGATAGAGCCCATGATAAATGCGCCAAGCGCTGCCGAAAAACCTGCCTGCGTCACCAGAAACACCATTCCAAAGCATAATGCAACGGATGTGATCAAAACACTTTCGTCGTTCATCAGCTTGCGGTAACGCCTGAGCAGAGTGGGGAAGAGAAATATGCCTCCCAAAAACCAGAGCGTCAGGAAGAAAAACAGTTTAAGTATGGATTGCAACAACTCCATGCCTGCGAATTGCTGGCTGATGGACAATGTTGAAAGCAACACCATTAACAAAACCGCGGTAAGATCTTCAATGACCAGAATTCCCAGCACGACGCGCGTGAATTTCTGTGTTTTAAGACCTAATTCATCAAATGCACGAAAGATGATAGTGGTTGAAGAAATGGCGATTATACCGCCGAGGAAAAGGCTGTCCGTTTTGCTCCAGCCTAACAACTGCCCCGTTGTAAAACCCGTCGCAAGCATCATTCCTACTTCGAACAAACCCGTTATAGCAGCGGTGTTCCCAACTTTAACGAGCTTTTTGAAACTAAATTCGAGACCTAAATTGAACAGCAAGAAGATAACACCGATTTCAGCCCATATTTCAATGGTTTTGATGTCGGTAATAGTCGGAAAAAGGTTGAAATTAGGACCTACAAGTAATCCGGCCAGTATATATCCTAACACGATGGGCTGTTTCAATTTCTTGAAAATTAGGGTAATGATACCCGCCATCGTGAGTATTAGTGAAAGGTCGATAATTAGTTGCGGAACGTGCGTCATATGGTTGGGCTTAGTGGCTAATTTCTTTAGATCAATAAAATACAAAAAGCCTTTGACGAATCAAAGGCTTTATTGGGGCAATCCTATAAAAAGTGGCTTTACAGCATTAACCTACGCTGCCTTCCAAACTGATTTCCAGTAATTTCTGCGCTTCCACCGCAAACTCCATCGGGAGCTGGTTCAACACTTCTTTTGCATAACCATTTACGATCAACGCAACGGCTTGTTCTGTCGGGATTCCGCGCTGGTTGCAATAGAAAAGAATGTCCTCACCAATTTTCGAAGTTGTAGCTTCGTGCTCAACCGTTGCAGATGGGTTGCTTACTTCAATGTATGGGAAAGTATGCGCGCCGCATTTGTCGCCTAGTAAAAGGGAGTCGCACTGTGAGAAGTTACGCGCTTTTTCGGCTTTCTTGAAAACCTGAACAAGTCCTCTGTATGAATTCTGGCTCTTACCAGCTGAAATTCCTTTTGAAACAATGCGGCTTTTGGTATTCTTTCCGATATGGATCATTTTCGTTCCCGTATCAGCTTGTTGCATGTTATTGGTAACCGCAACGGAATAAAATTCACCAATCGAATTATCGCCTTTCAGGATCACAGAAGGATATTTCCAAGTGATCGCTGAGCCGGTTTCAACCTGCGTCCAGGAGATTTTCGAACCTGCGCCGTCGCAAAGACCGCGTTTGGTTACAAAGTTATAAATCCCGCCTTTGCCGTCTTTATCACCCGGATACCAGTTTTGAACGGTTGAATATTTAACATTCGCATTTTCGTGCGCGAAGATTTCCACAACCGCAGCGTGCAATTGATTTTCGTCACGCATTGGCGCTGTACAACCTTCCAGATAACTCACGTGACTATCGGCATCGCCAATGATCAATGTGCGTTCAAACTGTCCTGTTCCGGCAGCATTGATACGGAAATAAGTGGAAAGCTCCATCGGGCAGCGAACGCCTTTTGGAATGTATACAAACGATCCGTCAGAGAACACAGCTGAATTCAAAGCTGCATAATAGTTGTCCTTTGGCGGGACAACCGATCCCAGATATTTTTGAACCAATGCCGGATGTTCACGTATGGCTTCACTGATCGAGCAGAAAATGATTCCTTTTTCTTTCAGCGACTCCTTAAATGTTGTAAAAACCGATTCAGAGTCCATTACTGCATCAACAGCGATAGAAACGCCTGAAAGCCTTTTTTGTTCGTTAAGAGAAATTCCCAGACGCTCAAAAGTGTCACGCAATTCCGGATCTATGTCGTCCAGACTGTCAACTTGTTTTTTCTTTTTAGGCGCCGAATAATATTTGATTGCCTGAAAATCGATTTTTGGATAATGCACGTTCGGCCACTTGGGTTCAGCCATAGTCAGCCATAAATGATAAGCTTTCAAACGCCACGCAAGCATCCATTCCGGTTCATTTTTTTTGGCTGAAATAAACCTGACAATATCATCATTCAGCCCCATAGGAGCTTCATCTGCTTCAATATCAGTTACAAAACCATATTTGTATTCCGAACTGGTGATTTCCTCCAACAATTCATCTTCTTTGCTCATAGTCTAATAATTATCACACTGTGTTTCGTATTACAGTAACACAGAGAACGGGGATTGAGTTTATTGAGAACATCAAAAATACACAAAAATGCGGATTTATAGGTAAGCTCCCGTTGAAAGATAGTTCTTCACATAGTCGTCAATTCCGTCTTCCAATGATGTAAATGGACGTGTGAAACCGATAGAGCGAAGTTTACTCATGTTCGCTTGTGTGAAATACTGGTATTTATCGCGGATATCTTCCGGCGTATCTATATACGAAATGTCCGGCGTCTTGCCCATCGCATTGAATGTGCTTGTTACCAGGTCCTTAAATGTCCGTGCACGACCGCTTCCGAGGTTGTAAATGCCTGAATTTTTGCGGTGATGCATAAAGAAAATACAAACATCGATCAGGTCTTTTACATAAATAAAATCACGCATCTGCTCACCATCTTTAAAATCAGGGTTATGCGAGCGGAAAAGCTTCATTTTCTCTGTTTTATTGATCTGATTATAAGCATGCATCACCACGGATGCCATTCTGCCCTTATGATATTCGTTAGGACCATATACATTGAAAAACTTCAAACCAGCCCAGAAAAACGGCTTTTTTTCTTGCTGCAATGCCCAGATATCAAATTCATTCTTGGAATCACCGTAAGGATTAAGCGGTTTGAGTTGCGACAATGTGGACTCATTATCATCGTAACCATGCTCACCCAAGCCATAGGTAGCTGCTGATGAGGCGTATACGAGCGGAATCTGGTAAGCGACGCATTTCTCCCAGATTTGTTTGGAATAACTAACATTCAGCTCTTCGAATATATCTCTGTCAAATTCAGTAGTGTCCGTCCGGGCGCCGATGTGGAAAATGAATTCAACATCGCGGTTGTTTTGATCGAGCCAGTTGAAGAGCTCGGCCCTTTCTACCTTTTCCTGAATTGTTTTTCCTTCAAGGTTTTCTGCTTTCTCGATCTTGGAAAAATCATCTACTGCAATAATGCTTTTGAAACCGTCCTGATTTAAGCGGCTGATAAGCCCGCTGCCAATGAATCCGGCTGCACCTGTTACGATAATCATGGGAGAGATTATATTTTTAATGATAGCATTTTTTTTGTTATCCTCTTGTTAAACTGCAAAACTACGGATACAAGATGTAATTTTGTACCCTATTTATCAAGGAGGAGAAGATTTATGATTTACGTAACAAGAAAAGAGCATTTCAACGCAGCCCACCGGCTTTTCAATCCGGCTTGGTCTGAGGAAAAAAACCAGGAAGTTTTCGGCCCTTGCGCCAACAACAACTGGCATGGACACAATTTTGAGCTGATTGTTACTGTAAAAGGAAAGCCTGACCCGGACACCGGTTTTGTGATCGATCTGAAAGTGCTGGGTGATATTGTGAAGGAAAAAGTTGTGGATAAAGTAGATCATAAGAATCTGAACCTGGATGTTGATTTTATGCAGGGAAAAATGGCGTCCTGCGAAATATTTGTCTACGAAATATGGAATATCCTTGCGCCAGCCATTGCTGAGGCATCCCCGAACGCTAAGCTGCATTATATTAAGCTTGTTGAAACACCAAAGAATTTTGTAGAGTATTACGGCGAATAATCGCCAACTGACTAGTCCAGATGAAATATTACCTCATTGCAGGAGAGCGTTCGGGAGATTTGCATGGTTCCAACCTTATCGGCGGAATCCGTGAGAATGATCCCGATGCGCAGTTCCGCGGCTGGGGAGGTGATATGATGGCAGCCGCAGGCATGGACCTGGTCACGCATTATAAGGATACTGCTTTCATGGGTTTCCTGGAAGTGGCCCTTAACCTGCACAAAATCTCTGGTTTTCTCAAAAAATGCAAAGCGGATATCCTGGAATACAAGCCCGACGCATTGATCCTGATCGATTACCCCGGTTTTAATCTGCGTATTGCATCTTTTGCAAAGTCAAAGGGCTTGAAAGTGTTCTATTATATTTCACCAAAAGTCTGGGCCTGGAATCAGAAGCGTGCTTTGAAGATCAAACAGAATGTGGATCACATGTTCGTGATCTTCCCGTTTGAAATCGATTTTTATAAAAAGTTTGATTATAAAGTGGATTACGTCGGCAATCCGCTGATGGACGCGATCACTGCATTCAAACCCGATCCAACATTTCGCGAAAAGCATAATTTGCGACCAGATAAGCCCGTTATCGCATTGCTCCCAGGCAGTCGCCAGCAAGAAATCATCGGCATGCTGGACATTATGCTCACCGTCCAGCCTCATTTTCCGGATCACCAGTTCGTGATTGCCGGCGTCAGCAACTTGCCCAAAACGTTGTACGAGAAGTACATTGCCGCGCACAACGCGATCATCGTCTATGAATCCACCTACGATTTACTAAACATTGCCGATGCCGCATTAGTAACATCCGGAACAGCAACATTGGAAACTGCATTATTCAGCGTTCCCGAAGTGGTTTGCTACAAAACCAGCGCCTTTTCCTACGCCATCGCCAAACGCCTCATCCGCGTTCCTTTTATTTCATTGGTAAATTTGATTTTAGAAAAAGAAGCGGTTAGGGAGTTGATTCAGGATGATTTAAATGAGGCTTTGCTCGTAGGTGAATTGAAGCAAATTCTGCCTGGTGGAGAAAAGCATCAGCGGCAAAAGGAAGATTATCAAACACTGCAAAACTTGGTCGGCGGATCAGGGGCTTCAAAAAGGGCTGGCGGGTTGATTGTTGGTTATTTGAAATAAGTCCGCATCACAATTAAAGCGGCAATAAGGACTTCTCAACGCGGCCCGGGACGGGCCTCCTGCTTCTAGCATAAAGTTATTCCGAGTCCGTCCAAACTCCGGCGGAGTTTCCTGGCGCCAGTTAAACAGGAGGCTGCTCCGCAGCCGAAACATGTCCAAAATCGTTTTGCTAGAAACAGGCTACTCCTCCGGAGTTAGCATTGAATCAATTGGACTTACGATGTAAGTTACTCCATAAATTTGTTTTATGTAGTCATCTACGTATATTTGAACATTATCATTTACACAATTCAATGAACATTTTCAACGAACTCGGCGGATTGGCAATTTCAACTCGCTTACAGCAATTAAGTGACCAATTTCGGAAGGATGGGGCGCTGATTTATAAGGCGAATAACATTGATTTTGAGCCGAAATGGTTTCCGGTCATTTATGCGCTGCATGTGAAATCGGCACTAAGCATTTTAGAGCTTTCTGAGGAGATCGGTTATGCTCATCCCTCGACGATTACACTATTAAAAGAATTGGAAAAAGAGGGATTGATTGAGTCCTTTAAAGATGCGAAAGACGAACGGAAGCGAATGGTGCGCCTTTCGGAAAAAGCGCAGTTACTGATCCGGAAAATGCAGCCCGTTTGGGAAAAGATACGCAAAGCGGCAGAAAACATTACAAATACAGCAAACAACCTTTTACTCGCCATGGACGAAACAGAGTATCAACTTAGAAAAGAGGGCTTTTTCGATCGCTATCAGCGTTTAAGTCAGGAAGAAACCACTTTCGCAGTTCAAATCATAGATTACACACCCGAACACGCGAAAGCATTTTACGATTTGAATTATGCCTGGATTTCGGATGCCTATGAAGTGGAACCGGAAGATGAAAAAGTGCTTGAAGATCCCGAAAAATATTACCTTAAAGACGGCGGCGCGATCTTAATGGCGCTTTACCAGGGAGAGCCGGTTGGCACGTGTGCTTTGAAACAGGGCGCGCCTGGCGTGGTGGAAATGAGTAAAATGACCGTTTCCAAGGAAATGCGCGGAAAGAAAATCGGGGATTTGCTGGGTAATGCGGTGATCGAAAAGGCGCGCCAGCTTGGAGCGAAAAAAATAATCCTTTACTCCAACAAAAAAGGCTCTGCAGCCGGGATTAACCTTTATAAAAAGCTCGGGTTTGTCGAAGTGGAGCTAACCGGTCACAACTTCAAACGCGCCGACATTAAAATGGAGCTGGAACTGTTGTAAAAGCCCGGAGCGGGCCCCCTGTTTCTAGGTTTTCCGCTTCTTCTTCCTTGCTGACGGAAACAACACATTGTTCAAGATCAGCCGGTAACCAGGTGAATTGGGATAAAGATTGAGATCCGTTGGCATTCTGCGGCCGCCTCCGCCTCGTCCTTCCGGATCGTGGCCGCCGTAAAATGTCCATTGTCCACGGCCGAGTTCACCGTAAATGTAGCGGTCAGATGAGGGCGTCGTTCCCATCACCAGCACGCTTGGTTTCACGGTGTGTTTTGAAAAAGCAGTGGTTTGTCCCATAAATTCTCTCACCAAATGTTCATGATTCTGAACGAGCATTGCGGGGATCACATCCCATTTAGCGGAAAAATCGAAGAGTGAAAAATAAGCGCCGTCGTCACCCCAGTTCCGGAAACGGCCTGCCGAAGAATTAATGTCGGAGAACGTCATTCCTTCATATTCATCCAGTTGCAGTTTGAAATTCTGAAATGCGAAAGTTTTTTCAAAATCCAGCTTGGATTGTGCATCCGGATCCACGCCGTCGCCATCCATATTGTCCACAATGTCAATGCCTTCTGCGGCCAATGCAATGTCGAAGGTCTCTGCACCGGAGCACATAGCGAATAGGAAACCGCCGCCTGCGCAAAACTCCTTAATTGCTTTGGCAACGGCTAGTTTCATCTGTGGCACTTTGGCAAAACCAAAACGGCTCGCGATCGCCTCCTGCGCTTTCACGTCAGCAGGCGTTGTGCGTCGCAGGCTTTTACCAAATTGTCCTGTAAAATCTTCGTGATGTAAATGCAGCCAGTCGTATTTGGGCAAATCTCCTTTCAGGATTTCTTCATCATAGATCACTTCAAAGGGGATTTCAGCATATTTCAAAACCAATAACACTGCATCCGTATTCTCAAATTCGGAAGGACTGATCTTGATGGGTGAATAAACGGCGATTTTGGCGGCCTTATGCAGCTTAATGACGTCCATATTCACATTCGGATCGCTGATCTGGCTCACGATCTGCGTATTGGCAGATTCCGACAAAACTTCATAGGAAATGGCGCGGAGCTTGCATTCATTTTCAATGGACTTGCTGTAAGCTACTTTGAAGCTACCACCTCGATAATTGAGCAGCCAATCCACATCGATCTCGCCCTTCAGCAGCATATAGGCCAGCCCGTAAGCTTTCAGGTGATTAGTCTGCGTGTTATCCATCGGGACAAGAATCTGGTTCGCAAGACCGATATGCGAAACGAGCACCAAAACGAGCAATAGAAACCTCTTCAGCATGATGTGACAGGTTAAATTTCCAGCGCCAGAAAATAGGGGAGAGTAAAATCAAATTTAATTAATATTCATCATATTAAATAGTTGCCTGTAAGTGATTTATGTATTTTTTTCAAAATGTATTAGAATGCAGTTTCTACTAGTTATTTTTGGAAATAACACCTCTCTGCAACCTTCCGGATGATGGAAACAGAGGCCGATAGAAAGACAACCCAATGACGTAGCACTCGCAACGCTGACTTTGCAAGAAGTTATTGACTCCTACGCAGATTTTATCCAAAAGTTACCTGAAAAACCAATCATTATAGGTCACTCATTAGGCGGATTGATGACGCAAGTGCTGATCAACAGAGGCTTAGGCGTTGCAGGTGCGGCCATCCACTCTGTTCCTCCGCAAGGAGTGTTTCCTTATGAATTCTCATTCTTAAAAGCCGGCTGGAAAGCTTTGGGATTATTTACCTCCCTCAAAAAAACCTATTTAATGTCCCTTTCTGACTGGCAATATGCACTTACAAACGGAATGCCGCAACCATTTTATACTCGGCTTGCCAACCTGGAAAGAGGACGCCGATTACATTTTGGAATGGCTGGACAAAAATTAAAATGCATTAAGAAAAGCGAATGGTGTGCTTGAAAGGTGTAAAACCTGTAAGGAACACAGTGGGTGCTTCAACCGGCGGGAGTGCGCCGCGCAAGGCAATGTTCTTATGCAACGCTATGCCAGGGCCGAAAGAAATGCTGTCACCATTGAGACTGTAGGTTCCCGTTCCTTCTTTCAACAGCCACGAATCCTTGGCGTTTTCAATTTGGGTAAGCCCTTTGAACGTGCCTCCCGGCCTGAAAATCAGTTCAACAGCCAAGGGAACACGTTCGGTGCCAGTGGTTTCGATTTCAATTTGCATGCCGTTTTCTGTTTCGCTGATCAGGATTTTCGTTTCCAGGTTTTGTACTTCGCTGACGGGTCGGAAAAGCCGCGGCATTTTTTCCCAATCTCCGTCTTTTGAAATAAAATCTTTGGGATAAGGTTGAAAATAGGGGCCCTCCAATGTCTGGATCAGCTCCCAGGTTTTTCCCTTCTCTTCGAGCTTTTCGGACTGAAACTGACCTTTACCAAAAAATGAAGAAGCCAGCCGCACACCCTGCAACACCGCATTTCCTTTCATAAATGTAAACCAGGAAGGATTATTGGCGATCAATGTGCTGTCCCAGTTTCCCCGACGGATCCTGACCAGGCCCGAGTTTGGAAAAGTTTTGACATAATTGACGGGTAATGGCTTGGGTGCAGGCATCGCTTTCCATAATGTCTCATCAGCCAGGTAATAATCCAGAAAACCGCCTATTTTCAGCCCGGCTGTTTTTTCAATCATTTGACACATAGCAGCATATAAACCGTTTTGGTCCTTTAATGCCAGATAACGATAAGGATAATAGTAGTTTTCCAACGTGCCGATCAGCGCCTTATCTTGCCGCCCGGAAGCATCCGTGACGATTTCCCCATTAGGATGAACGTAGAACATGGTCATATCCAGGTTCTTGCGGACACTGTCCAGCAATTCAGGCTTATTGAAACCATTGGCAACCGTAATCAGAAGCCGGTCGGTTAGCGATGAATAAATGAATGTGCTTTTCTCATTGTATTGACCGTCCTGATCAATATCAATGTGTTCGCCGAGCCATTGCTCAGCCCGGGCAACGTATTTTGGATCGGGCCAGAGCGAGTTAAGCTTCGCGAGCGCCGCACATACAACCCACCTGTGATTGGGCGTGTGTACGCCACCAACAGACAATGCGTTACCGCCCCGGATCAGGAACGTTTTGAGGTTGGCGAGCATTTTCCCGGCACCCTTGGTTTCCGATTTTTGGATCAGCGTATATGCAGTAACGAGCCGCTTCACCAGAAAGCCCGTATCCGGTGTTGAATGGAAATTTGTGGATAGCAAGTCAATGGTCCCGTCGGCATGCTGCGTCTTAATCAGATAGAGCGCAGCAAGGTCCATATCACGGAGTAATTCCTCCGATTGGAAAAACCGGGAAGCAGGCGAAGATATTGCATTGGCGCCGGCTTGTATCAGCGCGGAAGTTGTGTGCGGGTTAACCACATCAAAACTGTCCATAAGGCCTCCATACGCGGGATCAGCCGTTTCCTTGATCTGGAATTTCCGTATTGCCTCGACGCCGATATCATTTTGCTTTATGAGCGCTTCCAACCATTCGGGCATCTTTTGCATCTTCCGGTTCACAGGATTAAATGCCACAGCCGAAGCGATTGGCAATGTGCAAATAGCGGCAGTTGTTTTCTTTACAAATTTTCTTCTGTTCATGCAGGCAAATATTACTAATGCCTTCAAAAGGAGTGAAAACCGGGCGGTTACTTGCTTGTAGAATTTATGTTACAAATTTTCAACTTATTTGTAAATACGGCTTTGGATATGAATAAAAATTCAGGCAAATTTGAGCCCGATTTCTCAACCGACAAGATGTTCCGTCAACCGTTTGCTAACTGCATTTTCAAAAGCCCCGAATTTTCGAGAGCTTTAATATACAATTGCAATGGACTCATTTCATGTAGCCAATCTGCAAATTATAACTCACTATAAGTCTGGATATTAAATGAAAACAACTCTACTTCGTAATTTAAGTCTGGGTTACCTTCTTTTGCCAAACCTCATTTTTTCACTCGGTTGGTTCCGATTGCCTTTGTCATTAATGTTGGCGCTGGGCATTGTGTTCATATTTGTTTACAATTTTCGCCTCGAAAAAAACAGCCTTGCGGAAATCAGCAATAAGCAGCTGATCCAGATTTCCTTTATTTCCCTGCTGATCATTGCATTTTCCGGAATTGGTGGTTTCTGTTTTCAAGCATTTGATTACTGGGCGCATAATTCAAAATACTATACGCTTTTTAATCATGACTGGCCGGTTTTGTTTAAAGCAAATGGTCGTTATGCCTGTCACTACTTCGGATTTTTTCTTGTTCCCGCATTGATTTCCAAGATGCTGGGGGAATTATCGGGTATAGCACTTTATTTATGGGCTTCTGTTGGTCTATTTCTTGGCTTTTGCTGGATATTTATTTTTACCGGGAAAAGCTATCTCTCGCTAATCTTATTCTTATCATTAGGAGGAATAGGGCATTTGGTTAAAGTCGTAACACTGAAGCTTATAGGCCTAAATTACCATGTGCCACCGTTTTTTACGGAAATCTGGCCGGTGCTTTATCAGGCGCAATGGGCACCCAACCAGCTGATCCCGATCATCATCGTTTCCTCCATTCTTTTTCATGATTATGTGTATCTCAAAAAACCAGAAAGAAGCTTCCTGGCCGTAATCGCGATATTTATCTGGGGAATTTTTCCGTCGATCGTTTTCGTGATCATCTTCTCGATGCTTATTCTTCTCCGTTACCGAAATGATATCAGAGGTTTCTTCCAGCGGCAGGTAATGATCGATATCCTCATTCCCGGCCTGATCTTCGTTCCGACTTTTTTCTATTTCCTGTCGGGCAAAGGTTCGGTGATCGCGGGTTTTATCTGGCAGTTCAATCCATTAAACGAGATCGCTTTTCATTATTTTTTCGGCGTAGTTATCGATCTGGGAGTTTTGATAGGCATTGTATTCATTCTTAATCTGCATAAAAACATCAACAGGGATATTATTTTGGCATTATTTATGCTGCTGATCCTTATTTCACTGGTAAGAATGGGTAAGTGGAACGACTGGTTCCTAAGGGGAAATACGCCGGTTTTAACATTGCTGTCTCTCTTTATTCTGCAAGGTTTTTCCGTATGGATCAAAGAGCGTCCCAATTGGTATAAGCTCAAAGTTGCCTATCCACTAATGTTATTTCTCTTAATGGGCCTCATCGTGCCGATATCGCAAATCCGTCGCGCTTTGCAGGAAAATGTGGTAACGTCCATGCTTTTCCCCGACAAGGTCACATTTAAACCTTATCCTTATAACCAGTTTGAAGACTTTTATGAATTAGGCCTGAATATTTATTCGCAGCAGGAAGCTAACCAGTTTCTTGGTCAGAAAGGCTCGATTTATGAAGTTTATTTAGCAAGATAACGCCAACCTTCTAATATCTCTCAGCCCCCGGAAATTGAAACGAGGTGAGCATCACGCTTTAACCGTTTTAATAAACCTGGGGGCTTTTCTGTTTTTGGAGGCTTGCTCGTAGGCATACGCAATCCGGATCAATTCCGCTTCCCCAAATGCTTTACCCAGAAACGAAATACCGATGGGAAGCTCATCCACAGCACCCATAGGAACAGTTACGGAAGGAAATCCCGACACCGCCGCAGGTCCATAACCACCATATCCCGTCCAGAAATCGCCATTAACCAGGTCATTACACCAGGCCGGCCCGGTCGCTGGCCCGCAAAGCGCATCCAGTTTTTCAGACTCAAACAAGGCATTCAATGCATTCCGTACATTCAATATTTTTTCCAATGCATCCTTATATTCCTTTGATTCCAGATTGCCCTTTTCCTGCGAGATTTCGAATAATTCCTGCTGGAAATAGGGCATGGCCTTTGCCGCGTTGGCTTTGTTGAAGGCAATAAGTGCTTCGAGCGACTTTATTTTTGCGTTTGATTTAGAAAGATATTTGTTCACACCATCCTTGAATTCATATTGCAGCAAAATGGACTCGGCGCCGTCCGTTTTTTGCGTTTTCATATAATCCACTTCCACGATCACTGCACCTTTTTTTGTCATTTGATCCAAAGCCCTTCTCAACAGGGAATCCACATCCTCATGCTGCTTCAAAAAATCCTTTTCTATGCCAATGCGCTTGCCATTCAGGCCGTTGACGTCAAGTGATGCCGTGAAATCAGTGAAATTTTCATATTTGACGGCTGTTTCGGCCGGGTCGTTAGCATCGGCTCCCACCATAGCGCTGAGTAGCGTAGCGGCATCTGCAACCGTTCTCCCCAAAGGCCCCGCGGTGTCCTGCGTCGTCGATATCGGGATAATGCCCGACCGGCTTACCAATCCAACGGTTGGTTTGATTCCTACTACGCCATTCATTGCCGCGGGACATGCAATAGAACCATTCGTTTCGGTTCCTACGGCTACTGCGCAGAGGTTTGCTGCAACAGCCGCACCCGATCCTGAGCTGGACCCGCAAGGGGAACGGTCGAGGATGTAAGGATTTCTGGTCTGGCCACCCCGGCTGCTCCATCCGCTTGCGGAGCGGGTAGATCTGAAATTGGCCCATTCACTCATGTTGGTTTTGCCAAGTATAACTGCGCCCGCTTCGCGCATTTTTTTAACTACGAATGCGTCCAGGGAAGCAATGTTTCCGGCGAGAGCAATTGAACCCGCAGTGGTTTGCATTTTATCCTTTGTATCAATGTTGTCTTTAATTAAAACCGGAATGCCGTGCATGGGCCCGCGGACTTTGCCGTTCTTTCGCTCCGCGTCCATTGCATCCGCAAGAGCAAGCGCATCCGGATTGATCTCGATCACCGCCTTTATCTTTGGGCCATCTTGATCCAACGAGGCAATCTGATCCAAGTAATGCTTTGTAATTGAATGTGATGACAATGTGCCGTTCTTCATCTGTTCCTGCATTTGTGCAACCGTCATTTCGGCTAATGCAAATTCGGAATGCTCCTGCTTTTCCTGGCCGGCGGGATTTGACTTACATTGGAAAAATGGAAAAGCAACAGTCGTAATTCCCGCAGCAGACGCCAGGCGCACAAAGTTTCGTCTTTTCATAAAAGCATTATCGTCAGTGAAAATGCAATATAAAAAGTCTGCATGCTGAAATGTTAACTACGGGAATTTTTTTCAGTGAGCTGTTTCCAGATCCAGAATACGAGCCAGAAGGGCGTGATAATAATGACGGTGATAACTGTTGCCACAGCAAGAATCAGGGCAAATAGAAATTTGAGAATTATGACAATAATTTTGGTCATCCGGCTATGAGTGTGTGTGAGTTGTAGAATAATTTATACTATACTTTCTTGCGCCTAGAATATGTTTGACAAAAGGGTATAGTTGGCTTATAGTCGCATAGTTAAAAATAGCTAAGTGCCTTTAAATGATTTAAATATATAATAAAATTATCATATTTAATTTGGCTGGCACGGTTATTTATTTAATTTTGTCATTGAAAAATATCACATAAACAGTAATTGTCATGGACTTCCTATCAAACATCATATATTATTCGGGTAAACTAATTTTCGCAACGATTTTATTTGTTGCAATGATCATTTCCACCATTGTGTCTTTGCCGTTTATTGGCGCAGGATTGATTAAGGATGCAATTGACTCACATTCACACCATCATGCTGACAGAAATCACATGGCGGATTATTTCGGGTGATACGATCTTGACATAATAATGAAATAAGTGGGTGCAGGAATCAGATTCTGCACCCACTTTTTTTGTCTTATACTACACGAGCCCGGCAACATTCGCAGAGTAAGACAAGTTATTCTTTCAAATCAAATACTTTTGGGGTTTAATCAATGTAGTAAACGAATGACCGGAATGTGTTTAAAAGAGATTAATAAGTGCGTTTTTATACTGGGAATGAGCATTTTGACTTCGCTGTCGCATGCACAGGAAAGTCGATATAGTTTTGAAAAGGGCATGATGGGCTCTCCGTTCAAGCTCGTTTTTTATGCTAAAAATGATTCCATAGCGAACATTGCGGCTCAAAGTGCCTTCAAGAGAATTGAAAAATTGAATGAAATACTGAGCGATTATCGTGATGGAAGTGAAATAAATATGCTCTCTGCCCAATCAGGGAGCGGCAAGTGGGTGCCGGTGAGTGATGACCTCTTCAACATTCTGGCGATCAGCCAGGATATCAGCAAAAAAACGGATGGAGCCTTTGATGCGACGTTAGGCCCAGTAGTGCAAATGTGGCGCCACGCAACGAGAAAAGGGGTTTTTCCGCAAGAAACGGAGATAAGAGAAGCGATGTCCAAAACGGGTTACACAAAAATGAAGCTTGACTCAAAAGCAAAAAGGGTTTTTCTTTCGCAAAAGGGAATGCGGCTGGACATCGGCGGTTTAGGCAAAGGATTCGCTGCCGAAGAAGCTGTTAAGGTTTTAAAATCATTTGGCATAAAGTCAATTATGATGGATGCGGGCGGAAAAATCGTCCTCACCAACCCGCCGCCGGGTACAAAGGGTTGGAACATTACTATTTCAAACGGCAGTGATTCGCTGAAAACCATGGCATTGTCGCACATTGCACTCGCCACCTCCGGCCCAACTTATCGCTATATGGAGTACAATGGCATACGATATTCACACATCGTGGACCCGAAAACAGGCATAGGGCTATTATTTCACGTACGAACAACCGCTATTTCGCCCGACGGAACCGTTGCGGACGCATTGGCAACCGCATTCAGCGTGGCGGGAATTGAAAAAAGCAAAAAAATCATCGCACTGTTTCCTGATAGTAAGGTCTGGCTGGTGGAAAAGCAAGGTGAGCATGTAGCCGATTGGAATACATTGGAATAGTTTTTTAACCCTTACCTGAAAGCTTAGCTATACCGCTTTTTCAGCTACATTTTATGACAAAGACCATTTTTATCGCTTCCGCAGAGCCATATGCAGGGAAGTCAGTGATTGCTTTGGGGCTGGTTAATATGCTTTTGTCCAAAACAAAGAAGATTGGGTTTTTTAAACCCATCATTTCCCAGCAGGAACCCGGGCGTAGAGACAAGCATATTGAGGCCATTATCAATCACTTTTCGTTGCCTATTCCTTACGAAGACACTTTCGCGTTCACCCGCCAGGAAGTGTTGCAGCATCCCGAGTCGGAGAATTGGGGAGAAATGATCAACACCATTATCAGCAAATTCAAAAAGCTAGAGGAGGATTATGACTTCACGGTTATTGAAGGAAGCGATTTTTTGGGGGAAGGCATTGCTTTTGAATTCGAATCCAATGCAGCCATTGCCAAAAACCTTGGTGCTCCGGTGCTGACGATTATAAACGGGGAAAATAAGTCGACCGCGCAGATCATTAACTCGGCGCTGAATGTGCTGCGCAACTTTGAGTCGCGTGAAGTGCAGGTGCTGGGGATTGTGGCAAACAGGGTTAAGGCCGAGCAGGTGGATGATGTACGCGAATTGCTGCGTATGCAGTTACCGGACGACATTATGCTCACCGTAATTCCCTGGGAAAAGGCGCTGCAGAGTCCAACCATGCGCGAAATTACTGATGCGCTGGATGCCAAAGTTTTATTTGGAGAACATTTGCTGTCCAGCCAGGTTGATAATTATGTGACGGGTGCCATGATGCTGCCCAATTTTTTGAACCATATAAAAGAGAATGTGCTGATTATCACACCCGGCGACCGGGGCGATATTGTAATTGGCGCATTGCAGGCAAATCTATCGACGAATTATCCGAAAGTTGCCGGCATAGTGCTCACGGCCGGCACCATTCCGGAAGAACCGGTCATTCGCCTAATTGAAGGTTTACAAACCATCATTCCTATCATTGCAGTACAACAGGGCACATTCGGGACCACAACGGCCATTGGTGCTATACATTCCCGGATCACCGCAGATAACACTAAAAAAATCGAACTGGCAATCGATACTTTTGAAAAATATGTTGATATGAAGGTACTGGATGACAAGATCATCACATTTCAGCCGGAAGGAATTACGCCTCATATGTTTCAATACCAGCTTGTTAAATGGGCGAAAAGCCAGAAAAAACACATTGTGCTGCCGGAGGGGAACGACGATCGTATTTTGCGCGCGGCGGCAAGGCTGATAAGCCAGAATGTTGTCGATCTCACAATTCTTGGAGATCCGGCGGAAGTGGCTGCTGCTGTTAAAAGGCTCGGCATTGATCTGGACCTCAATGTTGTCCGGATCGTCAATCCGGCTAATTCGGAAAATTATGAAGATTATGTAGAGACGCTTTACGAACTGCGCAAGAACAAGAACGTAAACTTGGAAATGGCGCGCGACCTGATGACCGACGTTTCTTATTTCGGTACAATGATGGTTTACAAAGGCCATGCGGACGGAATGGTGTCCGGCGCGGTGCATACGACACAGCATACGATCCGGCCTGCTTTGCAGTTTATCAAAACAAAACCAGGCGTTTCCATCGTTTCTTCCATCTTCTTCATGTGTCTGCCCGACCGTGTTGCGATATTTGGCGATTGCGCGGTTAACCCCAATCCAACCGCTTCTCAGCTGGCAGACATTGCTATTTCCTCTGCCGAAAGCAGTGCAAGGTTTGGCATCGAACCACGGATCGCGATGTTGTCCTATTCTTCGGGAACTTCCGGCGAGGGTGAAGACGTGGAACGCGTTCGCGAAGCCACCGCAATTGTGAAGGAGCGGGCGCCACAGCTCAAAGTGGAAGGGCCCATTCAATATGATGCGGCCGTGGATCCGATCGTAGGAAATCAGAAACTGTCGAATTCAGAGGTTGCGGGAAGGGCGAGTGTGCTCATTTTCCCGGACTTAAATACAGGAAACAACACATACAAGGCGGTCCAGCGCGAAACAGGAGCATTGGCGATCGGGCCCATGTTGCAGGGGTTGAACAAGCCTATTAATGATCTGAGCCGCGGTTGCACCGTCGACGATATTTTTAACACCGTGGTGATCACCGCCATTCAATGTCAGCAGGAATGAATATTCTCATCATCAATTCAGGAAGCAGCTCGCTTAAATACCAGTTTTTCAAAATGCCCGAGCAGAAACCGCTTTGCGTGGGGATCATTGAAAGGATAGGGAAGGAAAACTGCTTTATCAGGCATAAGGTGCTGAAAGACGGCATAGAAAAGCTTACAGAAAGAACCTTTTTCGTCAGGGACCATGCGGAAGGATTGCAGAACGTTGTGCAATTGCTAACCGATGCGGAAACGGGAATTATTGACAAAATCAGCGAAATTGAAGTGGTAGGGCACAGAGTGGTGCATGGTGGGGAAGATTTTACAACTGCCGTAATGGTAACTGAGGAAGTGAAAGAGAAGATCCGTTCTCTTTTTTCGCTTGCGCCGCTGCACAACCCGGTGAACTACAAATGCATTGAAATCGCCGAAAAAACATTTCCGGACGCAAAACAGATTGCCGTTTTCGACACTGCTTTCCATCAATCCATGCCTGAATATGCTTTTCGTTATGCCATTCCCGAAAAATATTACTCGGAAATGCGGATACGCGCTTACGGTTTTCACGGCACAAGCCACAAGTTCGTAACGGCAGAAGCGATGGCCTGGATGAAAAAGCCTGATGCAAAAATCATCAGCATTCATTTGGGGAACGGGTGTAGCATTACCGCAGTGGACGCAGGTAAGTCGCTGGATACCAGCATGGGCTTCGGGCCTTTGAGCGGACTTATTATGGGGACCAGATCGGGTGACATTGATCCTTCTGTCATTCTGCATTTGCTCCGGCAAGAGAAAAAGACACCCGATGAAATGGATATTTTGCTCAACAAACAGTCTGGAATGGCCGGACTTACAGGCCATAGCGATATGCGTGATGTGCGCAAACTGCTTGAAATGGGCAATTATGATGCGGAATTGGCGGCAGATATGTTTGCCTATCGCATTAAAAAATACATTGGCTCCTATGCGGCTGTCTTGAACGGGCTGGATGCCATTATTTTCACGGCCGGCGTCGGTGAGAACGACGCGCTGATGCGCGAGCGTGTATGCAGGGACATGGAATTTTTAGGTTTGAAGATCGATATGGAGCTTAATAAGGCGAAATCAGAACAAATAAAGGAAATCAATGCGACGGATTCAACCGTAAAAATTCTGGTTGTGCCTACTAATGAGGAGTTTGAGATTGCCAGGCAGAGCTATGAATTGTTGAATGAGGAACCGCCGTGTGAGCAAATTGAATTGTATTAATTTGATAAATATTAGTTTTAAATTATAGTTTTAAATGCTTGTTTAAATTAATCATTTAAAATGTTTGTGGATTTGAAAAAAATGCAGACCTTTGGTTTGTATTAAAACATTGCGCAGTAACAAAAGACCTGACAAAATTAAAAGGATAAGCAAGTGAAGTGCATAACAGAAAAAAGCGAGGATAAGATTAAGGACGCGGCGAGGAGGGTTTTTCTGAAAAAAGGTTTTGACGGAACAACGTCCAGAGACATTGCCCGCGAAGCCGACATGAACATTGCTTTGACCAATTACTATTTCAGAAGCAAGGAAAAATTGTTCCTTGAAATATTCCGGGATGTCCTGGAAATGTATTTTAACAGCACTATCGAGATCCTGAACAAGAAAATTGATGTAAAGGCGAAGATCTCGGAAATGATCGATAATGATTTCAAGATGATGAAAGAAGAGCCGGATATGGTCATTTTCATTATGAACGAAATCCACAAGGAGCCAGACCGCCTGTTTGCTGATATGTCCCTGTTCAAACAGTTGAAGTCGACTTATTTTATTACCCAATTGGAAGAAGGTGTTGCCAACGGAACATTGCGGAAGATGGATATCGAGAATTTGCTCCCGCTTCTTAAATGTTCAATTGAGTTTATCTTTCTTGCCAAACCTATCCATAAAAAGCTTTTCAACATGGATGACGCAGGCTTTGAAATTTACGCAGAAGAACAAAAAGAGCACATCAAGGCCATGATCTGTAATTATTTGGTAATAGGCGATTAAATTTTTTTGGCCCTCCTTTAAACAAACATTTAAAATAAACATTTACTTGAATTTAGCCATGAAATTAAAATTTCATATCGCAGCCTTATTGTCTTTTTTGGCGATAGGGAGCAGTCAGGCGCAGGAATATTCGCTGCCGCAACTCTTAGAATTAGCCATGAAAAATGATTTTAGCATTCAGTCGGCCAGGTTGGATGAAAGGAAAACCAATGCAAAAATCGATGAAGTAAAATCAGCGTTGCTTCCCAGTGTAAATGTTTCGGGAGATTATAAACGCTACTTTAAAATACCGGGTCAGGTTGTTCCTGCCAGTGCATTTGGTGGTCCGGAAGGGGAGTATAGCACATTAGCTTTTGGGCTGCCTTACAATTTGTCAACAACAGCGCAAGTCACTCAAAATCTGTATAATCCATCTGTCCGTTATGCATTGAAAGCCGCTAATCTGAACCGCGAGCTGACATCATTAAGCACGATAAAAACCAAGGAAGATGTGGCCTACAATGTTACAGATGCCTATTATAACCTGGTCACAGTTGTGCAGCAAATGGCTTTTCTGGACAGCAACCTCATCTCATTGGATCGCATGTACAAGGTTTCCGATTTGCTCTATCAGAACAAACTCGGTCAGCGCGTGGATGTGGACAGGATTTTAATTAATAAAACTACGACGGAGACGCAGCTCGAAACATTGAAAGATAATTACAACCAATTGGTTAACCTGCTGAAATCTTACACCGGAACGCCTCAATCAGAGCAAATGCGTATAGCTGTTAGCGTTAGTGATGTTTCTCTTCCTGCGCAGTCTCAAGATGCAGAACTCAAACGCACTGATGTGGCCTTATTGCAAAAGCAGCGCGATTTGAATGAGTTGCAGGACAAGAACATTAAGTCGGGCTTTATACCAACTGTAAATGCTTACGGGACAGCCAATATGGCCTTTTATGCCAAAGCGGGAGAAAATTCGACCTTTCAGGATGTGCCCGGTTATTGGGCCGGATTGCAACTGAACTGGAGTGTATTCGACGGTTTGGCGAGAAGGGCGAAAAGAAGTCAGAATCAGATTGATAACGAGAAATTAAATGTGCAGCTGAGGCAGGTCAAAGAATCGATAGCCATGGAAGAAGCCAATGCAAGAAACAAGTTTGCCGTAGAGCAAAGGAACATTAATGCCAAAAAAGATCAGGTTGCGCTGGCTTCCCGGGTTTACAAGCAGATCCAGTTGCAGTTCAAGGAAGGGACTGTTTCGCTAACGGATGTAATCCAGGCCGAAAACAGCAACCTGGACGCGCAAAGCAACTATTTGACTTCGCTGGTTCAATTGCTTAAAGCTGAGCTGGAATGGAAAAAAGCAACCGGCTCATTAATACAAAAATAGAACACTCAATTGCTACTGTACTAAACATTAACATCAAGATTATGAAACGCTTACTGATATTTTTAGCCGTGATTGCCGGCATCGGTCTTACCGCTGCCAAGTTGTTGGACAACAAGGAAAAGACAGCACAGAAAGTTTACATACCAGACACAGATCCCAAAGTAGGTGTAAAAGTTGCCGTCGCAGAAATACGGCGATTGTCCCAGGAAGCATCCTTTTTGGGATCTTTTACTCCCAACCGGAAAGTAGAAATCCGTCCGCAGGCAGGCGGTGAAATCGTTCGACTGAACATTCAGGAAGGACAATTTGTGAAAGCAGGCCAGCTGATTGCGAAGCTGGACGATGAACAATTGCGTTATCAGATCGAAGCTGCGCAGGTTACATTGGAAGGTTATCAGAATGATTTGAAACGATACGAAGTGCTCGTTAAAGGCGACGCGGTTCCGGCTGTAAACCTGGAAAGAACTCAATTGAGCATTCGAAGCACCGAAGCGCAAATCAAACAATTGAAAAAACAAGTCGATAATACGAGCATTATCGCACCGTTTTCGGGCATAGTCACTGCGAAAATGGTTGAAAAAGGCTCCGTAGTGAGCATAGGGACGCCTATGGCCGAAATTACAGACATATCGCTGCTGAAACTGGTGGTCAACATTCCTGAGAAATCGGTAAATGAATTCCGCAATGGAAAAACCATCAGCATCAAAACGGACGTTTATCCGGACGCGAATTTCAGCGGGAAAGTGACCATGGTAAGCGCGGAAGGTGACGACGCACACAATTATCCGGTGGAAATTACGGTTCAGAACTCTCAGAAAAATCCGTTGAAAGCAGGCATGTATGGGTCTATTGCCAATGCAGCGGAAGTAAAAGGAGAAGCGTTGGCTGTGCCGCGCCAGGCAATAACGGGGTCGGCCAAACAGCCGCAGGTTTATGTGGTTGAAAATGGTAAAGCTAATTTGCGCGATGTAGGCATAGGAGCAACAACCAATGAATTTTATGAGATCACAAAAGGACTGAAAGCAGGCGACAAAGTGGTTACCAGCGGCCAGATCAACCTGCAAAACGGCACATCCGTCATTGCGCAATAACCCACATTAGCCAGAGAAAACATGAAATTTATACAAACCATACTAAAACGTCCTTCGATGATCATTGTGCTGTTCGCAGTGCTGATCCTCGGTGGACTTGTTTCCTATACGCAGCTGAATTACATGCTGTTGCCGGAATTTTCAGTGCCAACGATCACCATTACAACGGTTTACCCTGGCGCAGCGCCAACTGAGGTGGAATCCGAAGTCAGTAAAAAGATAGAAGATGCCGTTTCCGGCCTGGACAACATCAAGGAAGTAACTTCCAAATCGCTTGAAAGTGCCTCGCTCGTAATTGTTGAATTCAAAGCCGGAACCGACATCGACAAGGCTCTGGAAGATGCGCAGCGCGATGTGAATAACATGCTCAGCGACTTGCCGGACGATGCGGAAACGCCGTCTTTATCCAAAATATCACCCAGTGATCAGCCCATTATGCAGCTTCTGGCGACTTCGAGCTTGCCTAATGAAGTGTTTTATCAGCAAGTTGAAGACAAATATTTACCCATACTCACGCAGATTGAAGGTGTTGCCGAAATCACAATGACCGGTGGCGACCAGCGTGAGATCCGGGTGAATGTGAACAATGATAAACTCAATTTCTATGGATTATCGTTGTTACAGGTTACGCAGGCCATTAATCAGGCTAATCTTGACTTTCCGACAGGAAAAGTTAAGAGCACAAGCGAAAATATGACATTGCGCCTGGCTGGAAAATTCACATCCATCGACGACATCAGAAATCTGGTAATCACGTCGCCTGTAACAGGCAGCCCCATCCGCGTAGGCGATGTGGCCAACATTACCGACGGCCTTACCGACGCTGAGAGCATCAGCCGTTACAATGGTATCAATGGAATTGGATTATTTGTAAAAAAACAGTCTGATGCGAATGCTGTTGAGATCAGTAAATCCATTCAGGCCAAACTTTCCGAGATTGAAAAAACCAATGCGAAGGACAAAGTGAAATTTGCGATCGCTTACGACAGCAGCATTTTTACATTGGAGTCGGTTGAGGCCGTAACGCATGACCTGATCATTGCGGTGATCCTGGTGGCGGCGGTGATGCTCTTGTTCCTGCACAGTTTCAGGAACGCATTCATTGTCATGGTGTCGGTTCCGGCATCATTGATCGCAGCTTTCCTTTTCATGTATCTGATGGGTTATTCGCTGAATTTGATGACATTACTGGCACTTTCGCTGGTGATCGGGATCCTGGTGGATGACTCGATTGTAATTCTCGAAAACATTCAGCGACATCTGGAAATGGGTAAAAACCGCTGGGATGCGACCATTGAAGGCGTTACCGAGATCGGATTTGCGGCATTAGCGATCACGTTGGTAATCGTGGTGGTTTTCGTTCCGATCACATTTGTAAACTCTGTTATCGCTGATTTGCTTCGCCAGTTTAGCTTAACCGTTGCATTTGCGACAATGGTCAGTTTGCTGGTAAGTTTCACGCTTACACCTTGGATGACATCCAAAATGGCGAGGATAGAACATTTAGATCCCAAAAATCCGGTTCAGGCTTTCTTACTATGGTTTGAAAAAGGCCTTACCAAAATGACCAAATGGTATCATGGCAGTTTGCAATGGGTATTGGGACATAAGCTGGCATTTTCCGGAATTCTGATTGCAATTTTCGGGATGACCGTTTGGGTAATGAGTTTAGGAATCATTGGTTCCGAGTTCGTGGCCGAAGGTGACCAGGGTAAGTTTTTATTAACGATGAAGCTCGACAAAAGTGCTTCTTTGCAACAAAACAACCTTACTTCCAGACAGATAGAGGATTATTTGAGAAAAAAACCGGAGGTGAAAACGATCTTCGCCAACGTAGGCGGTGCTAGTACTGGCTTGAACAGCTCAGGACAAGGCGAAACAAACCGGACGGAGCTAACCGTAGAATTGATCCCTGTTACCGAGCGCGCCAATGCGCAGCCAACAGAAGATTACATGCTTGCAGTGAGAAAGGAATTGGAACAGAAGTTTGCAGGAGTGGAATTCAATTCAGCGGCGGTAGGGATGGTCAACTCCGGCACGTCTCCCATCGAGATTTTCCTAAGTGGGGATGATCTGGATAAAATCCTTATATCTGCAAACGACCTGGCCAACAGATTGAGAAAAACACCAGGAGCAAATGACGTGAACGTTTCCGTAGAAGCCGGTAACCCCGAAGTACGCGTAGAAATAGACCGCGAAAAAATGGCAAAGCTGGGACTTGACATTCAAACCGTCGGCGCAACAATGCAGAATGCTTTCGCAGGAAATGATGATTCCAAATACCGGGATGGTGGTGAAGATTACGAGATCCGCATCATGCTGGACGCCTTCGACCGTAAGAATCCGGATGATGTCAAAAATATAAATTTTTATAGTCCGGCAGCAAAGCGCCCGGTGCGGCTTGCCGAGTTCGCGGATGTGAGTTTAAGCAACGGACCGTCAATTGTGGAGCGAAAAAACCGTCGTTCATCCGTGACGGTGACCGCTAATACATTAGGGATTGGATCGGGAACATTGGTGAGCAATATTCAGCAGGGCTTAATCGAGAAGCCGCTTCCGTCAGATATTATTTTGACTTGGGGTGGTGACGCGAAAAATCAGAGCGAAGGTTTTGGGTCATTGGGTTTGGCAATGCTTGCAGGGCTGGTTTTGGTATACTTTATTATGGTATTGCTTTACGACAGTTTCGTTTATCCGCTGGTTGTATTATTCTCCATCCCGGTAGCGGTGATCGGGGCGCTCCTGGCACTCGCATTGTCATCGTCGAACATCGGTATTTTTGCTCTTTTGGGTATGCTGATGTTGATCGGGCTTGTAGTTAAAAATGCAATTCTGATCGTCGATTTTGCCAACCAGCAAAAAGAGCTTGGCGTACCGTTCAGGGAGGCTATTCTGATTGCAGGAGAAGAGCGTTTACGCCCGATTTTGATGACGACCATTGCCATGGTGATCGGTATGGTGCCCATTGCAACTGCAACCGGCGCAGGTGCGGAATGGAAAAATTCGCTGGCATGGGTTTTAATAGGTGGACTAACCAGTTCGATGCTTTTGACCATCTATCTCGTACCAATGATGTATTATTTGGTCGACAGGGCTGCCGAAAAGTGGGCGTCGTTCAGATTCCGTTCTGGCACGGTAACCAAAAGTATAGTAGTTGAGGAAGCTTAGCTACACTAGCCGTTAACATGAAAAAATACCTGTTTCACTATGTGCCTGCTTTTGGAATACTGAAAACGAAGTTGGTCAGAACTTGACATTTTAGGGACTGAGGAGGTAAAAAGTGCAAAAAGTTTTTTTTCATGTTAACGGTAAAATGCAAAATGAATAGGCAATTTGATGAACTAGTATGGCAGGTATCGGGTTTACCTTTTAACTTTGAATGCCAGTAGTTAAAATCCGGTAAAAAGTAAAGGCCGGAGAGTAGTTTAAGAACAGGAAAATTGAAGGCGCAGGACGTAAAAACTGACATTTTATCAAACTCAAGTTCTAAAAAAAATTAGCATGGAAAATAAACACTACAATACCAACTGATCGCTCTGATCACTCCACAGCCTCGGCTTTAAGCCATCAGGCACCCCACTAAAAGAAGCTGTTGATTCTGACATTAATTACTTATGGGTAAAAAATTAAATAAGCGCATCGCCGAATTTAAAGACGCGGCTATCATTCGATCCAAAGGTCTTTATCCTTACTTCCGACCCATCGAATCCGGGCAAGACACGGAAGTTATTATCAATGGAAAGCCGGTCCTTATGTTTGGATCTAACTCATATCTGGGACTGACCTCGCATCCTTATATTATCGAGTCGTCGCAAAAAGCCGTGCAGAAATACGGCAGCGGATGTGCAGGTTCTCGCTTTCTGAACGGAACGCTGGACATTCACGAAGAGTTGGAAAGAAGGCTTGCCGCTTACACCGGAAAAGAAGCTTCGGTGCTTTTCAGTACGGGTTATCAGGCAAATTTGGGCGCATTGTCCAGCCTTACCGGCCGCAACGATTATCTGATCCTGGACGAAAGCGATCATGCCTCCATCATTGACGGAAGCCGTTTGTCTTTCTCAAAAGTGATCAAGTACGCGCATAATGACATGAAGGACCTCAGGAAAAAACTGAGCCTTTTGCCGGAAGAAGCTGTGAAGCTGATCGCTACTGACGGGATTTTCAGTATGGAAGGAGACATTGTCAAACTTCCGGAACTAAATGCGATTGCAGCAGAATTCGACGCTTCGGTGTTGGTGGATGACGCGCACAGCTTGGGTGTAATCGGGAAAAACGGGGCAGGAACAGCTTCCTACTTCGGCTTAACCGAAACCACGGATCTGATCATGGGCACATTCAGTAAATCACTTGCTTCGTTAGGCGGGTTTATTGCCGGAGATGCAGCGACCATTGACTATTTGAAACATCGCGCACGCTCATTAATGTTCAGCGCGAGTATGACGCCGGCCGCAGTAGGGAGCACATTGGCAGCATTGGATATCATTGAGTCTGAGCCGCATCACATTGAGCGTCTTTGGGCGAATACAAGATATGCCAAAGAACTTTTACTTGTAAATGGTTTTGATCTCGGTAAAACAGAAAGCCCGATCCTGCCGGTTTACATCCGCGATAACGAAAAGACTTTCCTGATGACCAAGCTGTTGCAGGAAGACGGTGTTTTTGTTAACCCGGTGGTTTCGCCAGCGGTCCGTCCGGAACATTCATTGATCCGTTTCTCGCTGATGGCAACACATACTTTTGGTCAGATTGAAGAAGCAGTTGATAAAATGACAAAAATTTATCGTCAGATCTGTCCCGAGGCAGTTACCGAAAAACTATGAAGCGTATTGCCCACGTAAACTCTCCTAAGGAACTGGCATCATTCATTGATTTTCCCCATGATTTACATCAGGGAGATCCCAATTATGTGCCGGAACTGTTTATAGCACAACGGGATATGCTTTCTCCGAAGAAGCATCCTTTTTATGAACATTCGGAAGTGCAACTATTTTTGGCTTATGAGGGAGACAAGATCGTGGGACGGGTTGCAGCCATTTATAACCGCAACCACAATGCGTTTACAGAGCGGAACGACGGTTTCTTTGGATTTTTTGATACAATCAATGACCAGGAAACGGTTGATCTGCTGATAAGGCAGGCCTCGGATTGGGTGAAGGCAAAAGGCGCGGATAATATTATCGGGCCTGTGAATTTGTCAACCAATGACACCGTCGGGCTGCTTATTGAAGGTTATGACAGGCCGCCGATGGCCATGATGCCTTACAATCCGCCTTATTATGTGCCTTTGCTTGAAAAAACAGGGCTTATTAAGAAAACGGATCTGCTTGCGTACGAGATCAATGTGAATGAGGCGAATGATAAATCAGTGAGGCTGATCGAGGCATTGGAAGGGAGGCTGAAAAGAAGCGGCATCACGATTCGCAAGATCAACTTGAAAGACTTCAAAAATGAGGTTGTCAAGATCAGGGAAATCTACAACAGTGCCTGGGACAAGAATTTAGGCTTTGTTCCGATGACCGAGAAGGAATTCGATTACCTGGCCAACGACTTGAAACTGGTGCTGGATCCGAACTTCTGCCTCGTTGCCGAGAAGGATAACAAGCTGGTGGGTTTTGTATTGGGTATCCCGGACATTAACCAGATTCAGATCAAGATCAAAAGAGGACGTTTGTTGCCGACCGGAATATTTAAACTTCTGTTTGGTAAAAAAAATATAACCCGCATCCGCGTGTTGACATTAGGAGTGATTGAAGGATATCGGAAAATGGGCATAGAAGCCTGTTTATACGGCCATATCATCAAAAACACTTACGGAACAAAGATTACAGGTGGCGAATGTTCGTGGATGCTGGAAGGAAATTATCTGATGAACCACGCCATCGAGCAGATCAACGGTAAGCTGTACAAACGGTACAGATTGTTGGAAAAGGCAATATGAAAGAGAAAGTATTCATAACGGGGGCCAGCGGTTTCATCGGTTTTCACCTGGTTGAAGCAGCACTGGAAGCAGGCATGGAAGTGCACGCAGCAGTAAGGCCTTCCAGCGACCTCACCTTTCTGAAAAAGCTGCAAAGCGATTCAGGAAAGGCAGGAAAAGGCCCGCTGGCGCTTGTGAATACGAATTTTGATTCAAGGGATTCCTTGAAAGAATTACTGGAAAATGGAGGCTATTCCTACATTATCCACGCAGCAGGAGTGACTAAGGCTAAGAAAACGGCTGTTTACAATAAAGTCAACGCAGAATATTCCCTGCATCTGGCGCAAGCGGCCATGTCAGCCAATATTCCTTTGAAACGCTTTGTTTTCCTGAGCAGTCTGGCCGCTATTGGCCCGCTGTCTTATGCTGAGCAACAGCCGATTACAGAGGAAACATTGCCCATTCCTGTGACAGATTATGGTAAAAGTAAATTGCTTGCCGAGCAGTATCTCGAACAGGTAAGCGGCTTACCACTCACCATTATCCGTCCGACTGCCGTTTACGGTCCCGGTGAAAAGGATTTGTTTATTCTTTTCAAAACACTGAACAATGGATTGGACGCATATATAGGCAAAGGCCCGCAGCGGCTGAGCTTCGTTTATGTCAAAGATCTTGTGGCCGCCACAATGGCCGCAATGTTGGAAAACCAGCGCGAAACCACAGTATACAATATTTCCGACGGACAGGCTTACGATCGTTATGCATTTGCAGACCGGTTCCGGGAAATCAGCGGTAAAAACATATTCAGGGCACATTTACCATTGTTTTTGGTAAAACTGACAGCCGGATTCCTGGATTTTATCTATGGATTTACCTCCGTGACCCCGGTTTTAAATAAGGAAAAACTCAAAGAGCTCACAGCCTCGAACTGGATCTGCAGCATTGACGCAGCCAGGAACAGCCTGCACTATACACCGCAGTATGATTTGCGGCAGGGAATGCAGGAAACTTTAATGTGGTACAAAGAAAATAAGTGGCTTTGAAGCCGTCCCCGATAATACCAGTATTTAGCAACCGTGTGCAGGTCACCTTTTTGGGAGCCCTGTGCAGGCAACCCGATGCGGGCCACATGAAAAATAACATTACGATGTTCAAAAATGAAAACAATAAGTAAGTCGATATGGTTAAAAGTATTCCTGATAATCTGTCTTGCACAGATCGCTTCCGGAACTGCCATAGCGCAAAGCACCACAATTAAAGGAACCGTTACCGACGCAAAAACAGGCGAAACCTTGCCTTTTGTGTCTATCCTAATCCCAGGCACGACCATGGGAACAGCCTCTGATGCGGACGGAAAATATGCGATGACATTGCGTGAAGATTACAAAACCGTAAAATTCACATATGTAGGATATCTCAGTATTGAAAAACCCATTACACCGGGCATTGAGCAGGTTATTAATGTGAAAATGTCGGTGGATGCTTCCATGTTGAAAGAAGTGACCATCAAGGGCAGGGGACGTTACAGAAATAAGGATAACCCAGCCGTTCAGCTGATCCGCGAAGTGATTGCGCACAAGGACCAGAACAAAATGGCCGCCAATGACTTCGTTGAATACGAGCAGTATGAAAAGATATCTTTCGCGCTGAGCAACCTGTCGGACAATTTCAAGGAAAAACGCATTTTCAAGAACTACCAATTCCTTTTTGAGGACCAGGATTCGACGGCAATGGGCGGCAAGAATATGTTGCCGGCTTACATTCAGGAAAAGCTTTCTCAGATTTATTTTCGCAAAAACCCATATACTAAAAAGCAATGGGTGCTGGCAAACAGAAGGGCAGAATTTGATGCGAAGTTTGTGGATAATGATGGTTTGAGCGCGTATTTCAACAGATTGTATGAAGATGTTAATCTTTACGAAAACGACATTTCCATTGCGACAAACCTGTTACTAAGCCCGATCGCGAATTCTGCGCCGACATTCTACAAATTCTTCATCCGCGATACGATCAAAACGGAAACGCCTTGGCTCGTTGAACTGGGTTTTGTGCCAAGAAACAAAACAGACATGCTTTTTGAAGGCAAGCTGTACATTACACTGGACGGGAATTATGGTGTTCAGAACGCGTATCTGACGGTTAACAAGGACATTAACCTCAACTTCATGCGTGACCTCGAAGCACGTCTGGAATATGAAAAAGGACCGGACGGACGCTATCACCCAACGAAGACAACATTGGGTATGGAGTTCGCATTAGGCGAGAAGAATGCAGGTTTTTATGGACAGCGTGTAGTAAATTTTAAAAACTATACGGTTAACCAAAGCCGCCCCGACAGTGTTTACAGCGGTCCGAGCGAGCAGGTGGCATTCAATCCCGATGTAAAAACGGGCGAAGCATTCTGGGCTGGCGCAAGGCATCTGCCTTTGGAAAAAATGGAGCTTAACATTTACAGAAATGTGGATACGTTGCAAACCATTCCTTCATTCCGCCGCACGATGGACATTGCCACACTTTTTTTGTCGGGTTACAAATCCTTTGGCAAAGTGGAAGTGGGGCCGGTGAATACTTTTTACAGTTTCAACCCCGTGGAAGGTTTCAGGCTGCGTTTCGGCGGACGGACCACGACGGATTTCAGCAAACGCTTTTATTTGGAAACTTATGCAGCGTACGGTTTCAAGGACCAGAAATGGAAATATTTCCTGAGTGGCACTTATTCATTCAATAACAAGTCTGTTTACCATTTCCCGCTCAACTACATCCGCGCAAGTTACCAGCGCGACACCAAGATCCCGGGTCAGGATTTGCAGTTTGTGCAGGAAGATAACTTCCTTTTATCATTCAAAAGAGGTGATAATAACCGCTGGCTTTACAATGATGTGTACAAACTGGAGTATGTCCGCGAGTTCGAAAGCCGCTTTTCTTATAAAATTGGCTTTACCAACTGGAGACAAACACCAGCAGGGATTTTGAGATACGAAAAGCTTGATAATGAAGGCGTTTTGGAGAATGTGGGCGGATTGAGCAACACAGAAGCCAACCTGGAACTGCGCTATGCACCGCATGAACAATATTATCAGGGGAAACTTTATCGGACACCGATCATTAACAAATATCCGATCTTCACATTGCGCTATAATGCAGGTTTGAAAGGTGTTTTTGAAGGTCAGAACCGCTATCATAATGTTTCGGCTAACATTGCGAAACGTGTTTACCTGTCGCAGTTTGGTTATGCGGACGTTACGGCTGAGGGAAGTTACATTTTCGGAAACAATGTCCTTTTTCCGCTGCTTACCATCCACCGTGCCAACCAGACTTACGCTTACCAGCTCAACAGTTATAACCTGATGAACTTCCTGGAATTTGTGAGCGATCATTATGCCAGTCTGGACGTGCAGTATTATATGAACGGCTTCCTATTCAATAAAATACCATTGTTGAAAAAACTGAAACTGAGAGAGGTTTTCAGCTTCAAAGGACTCATGGGAGGACTCAGGGACGAAAATAACCCGGCCAATAACCCCGCGCTTTTCCGCTTTCCGGTGGATGAAAACGGCAAGCCGATCAGCTATACATTATCGAGAGAGCCTTACATTGAAGGAAGTGTGGGTATAGCCAACATTTTCAAACTGTTAAGGGTGGATCTGGTGAAACGTTTCACTTATCTGGACAACCCGAATGTTTCGGAGTGGGGGATTAGGGCGAGGTTCAGGCTTGATTTTTAAGGGGCATTAAGGAAAAGACACCAATTATATATGAATTACGCAATTATAGCGGCCGGAGAAGGGTCACGTTTGGCAAAGGAGGGTTTCAAGCTCCCGAAACCAATGGTGACGCTGAATGGGGAAATGCTGATAGACAGGCTGATAGGGATCTTTATGCGCAACGACGCAGAAAAGATCATGATCATTATCAATGAAGAATCAGCCGCTCTAGAAAGTCACTTGTCCGAACTCAGCCTGACATTGCCGATTCAGATTGTGAAAAAATCAACGCCGAGTTCGCTACACAGTGTTTACGAACTGCTGGGAAGCGACCCGGAGCTAAATGCAGTCTGTCTGACGACAACGGATACGGTTTTCAAAGAAGAAGAATTCACGGCGTACATTCAGGAATTTGCGGAAAATAAGGAGCTGGGCGGGCTCATGGCCGTAACCACATTTATTGACGATGAAAGTCCTTTATATGTAGCAATTGATGAAGCGGAGAACATTACTGCTTTCACGGATAAAAATACGACGCAAACAACATTCGTTTCAGGCGGGATTTATTGCCTGAGAAAAGATGCTATTACGCTTGTAAGTGAAGCGGTGAACGGCGGTGTAAGCCGGATGCGCAATTTTCAGCGCCAGTTGCTGGAAAATAACATTCATTTAAAGGCTTATCCATTTTCCAAAATTGTGGATGTGGACCACGTGCAGGACATTAAAACAGCCGAGCTTTTTTTGAGCCCCGAAACTGCTGTTTGATTAAATAAATTGAGTAACAGACACCAATTAAAGGCAGGAGCGTATTTGCCTGCCGCAGCGTAAATGAGTGAATTAAACATATTGGGCGTTCCCCGGAACCGTAAGTTCTCGCCTAACCACATTGGAAATGACGATGCGATCTTTTCTTTGACAGCAAAGGAATTAGAAAAAATGGGTTGCAAAGTGCGGATAAGTTTTGAGGATGATTTTTTGAAAAACGAAAACATCACCGAACAGAAGATCTTCACAATGGCCCGCCAGAAAGAAGTTGTTAAAAAATTGCAGGTTTTGGAAGAAAACGGTGCACAGGTTATAAACTCCGCATTCGGCATTGAAAATTGCTTTCGGACAAACCTGACCAATGCATTGAACCTGAACAACATTCCGGTTGCCGAAAGTTACATCGTGCCCACGGATTACACAGGAGACGAAGTTTTCGACGCGATTACAGGAAAAGGTTATTGGATAAAGAGGGGCGATTTTCACGCTATTCATAAGGAAGACGTGTCATTTGCAGCGTCGCGTGAGGAAGCCAGGGAGATTTTGCGTGAATATGCATTGCGTGACATTCCGGATGCGGTGATCAGCAAACATTTGATCGGCGACCTGGTGAAATTTTACGGCGTGCGCGGGACGGATTTTTTCTTTTGGTTTTATCCATATGATAACAACCATCATAAATATGTTGAATATCAAAACATTAACGGCAATTCGGCTTACTATCCATTTGATGCGGACAAGCTGAAAGAAGTGGCAACGGAAGCGGCAAAAGTGGTAGGAATTGATGTTTACGGCGGTGATGCAATCGTTGGAAAAGACGGCAGTTTCGGCATTATTGATTTAAACGACTGGCCAAGCTTCGCGCCATGCCGCGACAAGGCCGCAGGACACATTGCCCGCATGATTTACGAGAAATTTACTAAAAGTATTTAATGGATCCAGTTATAAAGCGCCCCGAAACGACCATTACTGAACCTCAAATTTCAGCATTCGAAAGCTCGCTGAAATCCAACGACACAGAAGAGCAGATCGACATTTGGTTTTACCGGCCTATCGGCTATCAGATCGCGTTGTTTTGTGCCAAAATAGGGTTGAGGCCTAATCCGGTGACGATTATCAGCATTTTCTTCGGCGTTGCTGCCGGGATCTTGTTTTACTATCAGGAGCTGTGGATCAATGTGATCGGGATGTTATTGCTCGTATTTGCCAATTCGCTGGATAGTGCGGACGGTCAGCTGGCGCGGATGACGAATGATAAAAGCCGGTTAGGAAGGATTCTGGACGGTGCCGCGGGCGATTTCTGGTTTATTGCCATTCACATTGCGATCTGTTTGAGAAGTCAGAACGAAGGATGGAGCGCCTGGATTTGGGTGCCGGGCGTGCTGGCGGGAGCGTCGCACGTGGTGCAATCGGCAATGGCCGATTATTATCGGAATGTGCATTTGTTTTTTATCAAAGGAACGTCTGGGAGCGAGCTGGATAATAGCCGCGACCTGCAAGCTGAATATGACAGGCTGAGCTGGAAATCGGATTTTGGAATGAAATTCATCGCACGCACTTATCTGAATTACACCAAGTTGCAGGAAAGCTTCTCTCCACACTTGCAAAAGTTGCTTGGCTTGGTTCGTGAAAAATATAAAACAGGCTTGCCAAAGGATCTCGTTACCGATTTTCGCGCGCATAACAAGCCTTTGATGAAGTATACAAACATTGTCCAGTTCAACACGAGGGTGCTATTCCTGTTCCTCTGGCTGTTTCTGGACCAATCGTGGATTTATTTTTTCTTCGATATGTTTGTTCTTAACCCCATCCTGATCTATATGATCGTGAACCAGGAAAAGGTAAGCCGTTATTTTTATCAAAAGATTAAAACGAATGAATTCCAAGGCGTATAAAGCCCTTTTCATGGCAATCGGCATTCTGTCGCTAGGTTATATGATCTACGGGACCGGACCGCTTGTGATTTGGGAAAATATAAACAGGACAGGCATCTGGTTCATCCCGGTCATCGGGAGCTGGCTGGTGATTTACGTCCTGAATGCGCTGGCTTTCCGGGCCATTATCCGGGAAAAGAATATGCCGGAAACTGACCTTTCGTTTTGGGCAGTTTTGAAACTGACGATCTCAGGTTATGCGATCAATTACATTACGCCATTCGTCGCGTTAGGCGGTGAGCCTTACCGTATTTTGGAACTAAAACCTGCGTTGGGAATTCAAAAAGCCACTTCTTCAGTGCTGCTTTACAGCTTAATGCACATGTTTTCGCACGTGATTTTCTGGCTGGCGTCCATCGTTCTGATCGTGGCGGTTGTGCCGTTGAACAATGTAATGCTGCTGGGATGCGGATTGTTGCTGATTACCGGGCTCATTTTGGGTTATTGGTTTATCAATGTTTACAAAAAGGGCTTTACAGTAAGCACATTCAAGCTTTTGGAAAAGATTCCTTTTATCAAAACCAAAGCCAGGGAGTTTGCTTTAAAAAATGCGGAAACATTATACGAAGTCGATGATCAGATCCGCATTTTATATGCCGAAAGAAGAAACATTTTTTACCTGTCGTTGTTCTATGAATTCACGGCAAGGGTCATTGGCTGCGCAGAAATTTACTTTACCGCGCTGGCCATTGGATTAGGAATGTCTTTGCCGGAATCGTTGATCATCAGTTCGGGATCCTCGCTCTTTGCCAACCTGATTTTCTTCTTCCCGATGCAGCTGGGAACCAGGGAAGGCGGACTCGCATTAGCGTTAAGCAGCGTAGGATTTGCGGCCTCACAAGGAATATTTATCGGCATCGTAATGCGGATCCGGGAGATTTTTTGGATCATTATCGGCTTAGCATTGATGAATAAGAAGACCAAAAATAATAAAGTTAATAAAGAAGGGGAGGTTTTCGAAGAAGATCTCAAAGCTGTCCCGATAGGAGTAACTGGCGAAAGCCGACGATTATGATTAAAGGAATTTTATTTGATTACGGTGGTACAATCGATACCAACGGCCTGCATTGGGCTAATGTTTTGTGGGAGAGTTACCAGCGTAACCAGGTAAATGTGGATAGGGAAGCATTTGCAGAGGCATACAAATACGGCGAGAGAGCCCTGGCGATCAAACCGATCATTGAACCGCATCATGTTTTTTATGATGTTTTGTTTCTAAAAGTGGAGCAGCAATTCAGCTTTTTAAAAGAAAAAGGATTTGAATTAAATGATGCATCCATTGAGGCAATAGCCCGCGAATGTAACCTATTTGCACACACTACTGTTGAAAAAGCCGCGCCCGTCTTGGCACAACTGGCGCAAAAATACCCTCTCGTGATGGTTTCCAACTTTTATGGGAACATCAATCATGTTTTGCAGGATTTTGGCATCAGCGATTATTTTCAGGCCGTTGTTGAATCTGCCGTTGTTGGCGTCCGGAAGCCCAACCCGCAAATTTATCAGCTCGGAATTGATCAACTGGCGCTGTCTCCTGAGGAATGTGTCGTGATCGGGGATTCGTATTCCAAGGACATTCAGCCAGCCAAGTCATTAGGCTGTAAAACGATCTGGCTGAACGTAAAAGGATGGGATGAAGCCGACACGGATTTCAAAGTTTCGGATGCGGATGTTGAGATTACCGATTTTGCCCAAATAGCGGATACAATTACAATTTGGGGTTAGTTGTCAACTTTTATCGGGCACGGACACCAGCCTTGATAAAATTAAATTGAAAAAGAAGATGTACGACATTTGTACCATAGGGCACATTACTTTGGATAAAGTGGTAACTGCCCAGTCTGTCAAATACATGCCTGGCGGCACGTCGTTCTACTTTTCGAAGGCGCTAAGGCACTTCGATGTGGACTACATGCTGGTAACGGCGCTGGCAGAAAAAGAAAACCATATCGTATCCGCATTGAGGGACGAAAACATTCAGGTATTCTCCCAACCGAGCGAACACACTGTTTACTTCGAAAATATCTACAGTGCCAATCAGGACCACCGCGAGCAGAATGTGCTGCACAAGGCCGCACCATTCACCACGGCGCAAATGCCTGATATTGAGTCGAGGATATTTCATTTGGGTCCTTTGCTTTCCGACGATATTTCTGTGGATCTGTTGAAATCGCTTGCTCAAAAAGGCACGGTTTCACTGGATATTCAAGGGTATCTGAGATATGTGAAAGACCAGAAGGTTTTGTATAAAGACTGGGCCGATAAGAAAGAAGCGCTTCCGCATGTTTCAATCCTCAAAGCAAATGAGTTTGAAATGGAAGTCGTGACAGGCACGAGCGACGTGCGCAAGGGCGCCGAATATCTGGCGGACCTTGGTGTAAAAGAGGTGATTATTACACTGGGCAGCAAAGGCTCACTGATCTATAAAGACAATGATTTTTTCAGGATTCCAGCTTATAAGCCAACGGCGATCGTGGATGCGACCGGCTGCGGGGACACTTATATGGCGGGTTATCTGAGTAAAAAAATACAGGGAGCTGACATTCAGGAAGCGGGTGAATTCGGGGCGGCGATGGCCACTTTGAAAATACAATCATCCGGACCGTTTTCGGGTAATGCCGCAATGGTTGAAGAAGTGCTCCAATATGGTGAATGTGACCGTGAAATGATTGCCCAGGCAATTTATCAATAGTACTCAACAATAGTCATGAAAAACGCAGTTAGTATGATGCTGGCTTTTAGCCTGCTGCTGTGTTCGTATTCAGGAAGTCTTTCTGCTAATAAAAATCCAAAGGTTTCAGTCAATGAGCCTGATGAATTTCCAGTACCAAAGAATATCCCCGGATTACTTTTCTACATTCAGCGTGATCCCAATGCGAATACAATTATTTATCACCTTAACCTGGATGATCAGGGCCAGTTAAGTCGCAAGAATCCTGTTGATGCGTTCTGGATCAGATACACCGACGGCGGCGAAAGAAGAGATCTCAATTACCTGCAAAGGAAATTTGCTTACGGGATCAATTCCAAATCCATCGGAAATTCAACCTACGAACTGCGGTCGGTTGCTTACTCGAAAATGCCTCTTTATTTACGCAAAGACAGCAAGAACGAGTATCATGTTTATGCGAATATCAACAAAAAAGAATGCATCCTGAGCCGGGTTTTCATCCGGATCGACGGGGGGACGTTCTGGTCTCCCAATGTACTTTATATTGAACTTAAAGGAACTGAGACGGCTACCGGAAAGACGGTAGTCCAGCGGATTAAACCTGTATGACATGGCTAAAAATTATGTCTCCAACTCAACGGAATCTTCAAGAATGTTCAAAAGTAATTTTCTTGAATCCCTTTCGAAGGTCCACTTCAGCGTACCGCTCTTTATTTTCATTCCGGTAATCGTTTGTTCTTCCTGGAAGTCGTTGCAACCGGGAGGTTTGGTTTGGTATGATTTTGTTCTTACAGTCCTTGGCGGCTTGTTCGTCTGGACGTTCACAGAATATTTCATGCACAGGTTTGTGTTTCATTTTTCACCGAAAGGAAAGTTGATGGAGCGGATACACTTTATTTTTCATGGAGTGCATCACGACTATCCCAATGATTCTAAGCGACTTGTGATGCCGCCGTCAGTAAGTATTCCGTTAGCGACTGGATTTTATTTTTTATTTGCCATTTTTATGGACGAATTCCGCGTCGCTGCTTTTTTCTCAGGTTTTATGACCGGGTATTTGTTCTATGATATGAGCCATTATGCTTTGCATCATGCCAACTTCAAATCTCCCTTCTGGAAGAAATTGAAAAAGCACCACATGCAGCATCATTATGCCGATTCTGAGAAGGGTTATGGCGTAAGCTCAGACTTTTGGGATAAAATATTCAACACGAAAGATGGCAAGCGGGAAAAAGCTGAATTAAATCAAACCTAATCTAGTATGACAGAGACACCGCAACCCGAACAGGACAATGTTTTCAAAGATGAAATTACCAAAGTGTCGGATTTTAAATTCGGGACAACAGTTGTAAAAGTTTTTGACGACATGGTCAGCAGATCAGTCCCGTTTTACAACGAAATGCAGCGCATGCTGGGAGAGATTGCGGCGGATCACGTCAAAGAAGGAAGTTTTGTGTACGATCTGGGATGCTCCACGGGCACCACGATGATCGAGATAGACAAGCTCATCCCGTCCGACATCCGGTTCATCGGGATCGACGAGTCGACCGAGATGCTTGAAAAATGTGATGTAAAGTTAAAGGAAGCAGGTTTTGTGCGCCCCTTCGAGCTCGTAACGGGCGACCTGCACGAGAAGCTGCCGATCAAGAATGCTTCGGTTGTGATCCTTTGCCTTACATTACAATTTGTAAGGCCGCTTTACAGAGAGCGCTTATTACGCAACATTTACGAAGGGCTTAACCCTGGAGGCGTGTTGTTGTTAGTTGAAAAAGTGCTTGCAGAGAGCACCGTTTTCAATCGCGACTTTATCAAATATTATTACAATTATAAGCGCCGTAACCATTACAGCGAGATGGAAATTTCGCAGAAAAGGGAGGCCCTGGAAAACGTTTTGATTCCATATAAGCTGTCTGAAAACCTGCTTTTATTGAAGGAAACGGGCTTTGGAGATTGTGAAACTTTCTTCAAATGGTATAATTTTTCAGGTCTAATCGCTTATAAAAAATGATGGTCACAATCGGCAATTTCTTTTTCAGGTTCAGGAATATTTTATTCATTTTTCTGTATCTGCTTTTATTTTTACCCTCGCCTTTGCTGTTCAAACCAGAACATTTTGGAGAGAAATATTATCTGTTTCCAATCATTCTTGGCTTGCTGGTGACTTTTTCGGGTGAGATAATCCGGGGTATAACCATTGGTCTTGCCTACATTATCCGCGGCGGCCGTGACAGGAGGGTATATGCCGAGAAGCTGGTGACCGAAGGGATTTTTAAACATTGCCGAAACCCACTTTATGTTGGAAATATCCTAATGTTGCTGGGTGTGGGAATTTTGTCGAATTCTTTGGTATATGTGGGCATTGTTATGCCGTCTTTTTTGTTCATATATCAGGCGATCGTGCTGGCAGAAGAGAACTTTTTGCGCAACAAGTTCGGGGCTGATTTTGACAATTATTGCAGGAAGGTAAACCGGTGGATTATCAATTTCAGTGGCATGTCGGAGACGTTCAATGATATGCGCTTCAATTATAAAAGATGGATTTTAAAGGAATATAACACGTTGTTCGTCTGGTTAGTAGGGATCACGGCCATCATCCTGTTCAGATATCCCGAGCTTACCCCCGATAGCGATACGCGTTTAAAGCTTTTCATAGGCATTACCGTTTTTCTCGGCCTTGTTTATGGTTATATCAAATACTTGAAAAAATCGGGGAAAATGACCGACAGCCTGGCCTAGCGTGCCTCTTTTTATAATCTTACCTGGGGCTATGCAGACTGTTGCCGATCAATGCGGAACAAATTATTAACATCATTACCCCCTAAAAAACAGTAAGCATTATGAAAATTGTCATTGTAGGAGGAGGATTTGCCGGTGTGAACCTGGCCCTCGACCTGGCCAAGAATAACAAGTTTGAAGTAACACTCGTAGATAAGAACAACTATAATTTTTTTCCGCCCCTGATTTATCAGGTTGCCACGGCCTTTTTGGAGCCGTCGAGCATTAGTTATCCGTTCCGCAAGCTTTTCAGAGGCAAGGGTAATCTGGCATTCCGACTTGGAGAGTTGCAAAGTGTAGTCACCACCGAGAATAAGATAATCCTTTCCAACGGAGAGCTGGACTACGACTTCCTGGTTTTCGCAACCGGGGCAGAGACCAACTTCTTCGGCATGGAAAATGTGAAGCGTAACGCTACGCCCATGAAAACCGTCGAAGATGCCATCGGCATGCGAAATCGTCTTTTGCAGCAGATGGAGCAAGCCACAATCTCCGAAGATCCCGAGGAAGTCAGAAAGCTGTTGACCGTTGTTATCGCCGGCGGCGGGCCTACGGGCGTAGAAATCTCCGGTATGTTTGCAGAAATGCGCAACGGGATTTTAAGAAAAGAATATCCTGAGCTGGCCGGAAAAGGAAGTGAAATTTACCTGGTGGATGGCGGTGATGCATTGCTTTCTCCCATGAGCGAAGCCTCACAAAAGGACACTTACGAAGCATTGCGCAAGCTGGGCGTGAAAATCAAGCTGAATACGCACGTTTCCGATTTTGTTGACGATAAGGTGTGTTTCAGTGAAGGTGAATGTATTGAAGCCAAAACATTGATCTGGGCCGCCGGCGTTACGGGGAAAGTTTTCGAAGGCATTCCGCCGGAAGCGTATGGCCGTGGACGCAGAATGCTTGTGGACGCCTACAATAAGCTGATCGGTTCCTACAATATTTACGCGATCGGGGACGCCAGCTTGCAGCAAACGGATCCCAAGTTTCCCAACGGGCACCCGCAGGTAGCGCAGGTTGCCATCCAGCAAGGCAAAACATTAGCGGAGAATTTCCGGCGAACCGCTGAACATCAGCCACTAAAACCATTTGCATACCACGACAAGGGTTCCATGGCTATCATTGGCCGTGCAAAAGCCGTTGTGGACATGCCGTCGCCGAAGCTGCATTTTAAAGGCGTGATCGCTTGGCTCGCATGGCTGTTTATACACTTGATCTCGCTGATCAATCACCGCAACCGGATCAAGACGCTTTACAACTGGATGGTGGCCTATTTTACAAAAGATCAGTCACTCCGAATGATCATTAAACCGTCTGTCACAGAGAAGGTTAAAGAACCGGTTTTAAAAGAGTAACTTAAAATTTAACATTGGAATTTAACAAAAAACGCGGATTTTTGACGACCGTCGGAGATGGAAACGCGTTTTAAAAAATATTATAATGGAACCGACTATTATTGATGTAATCCAAGATGCACCATACGGTCTCCAGAAAATTGATTCTTCCATCTCTTTCAGAAATTTTATCAATTTTCTGGAAGAGAAAGCAGGACAGGAACAAACAGTCAAAAAAACATTCTTCTCTATGGTGCTGGACCGGCTGCGGTCGAATCCGGCCTTTTCCGCAGACATTGATATCAATAACATCGCGGATTTCAGAGAAGAGTTAAGTTTGGTTTATGGCATGCTAATGCCACCCGTTACAAACGAAGATGATGTTTTTTGGGCACTCAGCACACCTGTGAGTCCAGTCGTATTTTATGGAACGTCGGGCTTTTACAAGCTTATGACGGACAATTCGGGCTGTGTACGGTGCGAAATTGCGGATAAGACCGTAATCAATGTGCAGCAAAAAATGAAAAAGCTTTATTCGTTTATTCTCGAACGGCTTTATCATTTTCCTGCCCTGCACGAAAACGACATGATCATCGCGCTGAACGATGATAAGACAGGGCTTAAACGATATTACCGTGCAAATCTGGACACCCGTTTTGCCGACGTATATGCCAAGGGAAGTCTTCCCGAACTTGATCTGGAGGAAATCCGGAAAGAATTGCAGGAATCCAACGACATCACGGTGCTGGCCCGGCTGCTTCCGTTGACAATGTTCAGGTTTGAGGGCTTTTCGGTGATTACATTCACGGATGTAACGGCCGAGCATGCAGTTGATAATATCAAAAGCGCAATCCTCGATCGTGCTTCCTACGATGCAAACACTTATTTCAGGAATGTCACAGATGCGCTGAAAATGCTCGCCTGCAATTCGGACATTGATTTTGGATTGCTGCCCGTCCTGCGTGTGAACAATAAGCTTGTTTTCGATCGTAGCACCGTGCTTTTCAGCAAGCTGATGACTGCGGCGCTTCAAGATAACAAGGCGGAAGACATGTATCTGTCCATGGCTAACCAGTATTTTCAGGCTCCTAAGGTGGTGTTTATGAGAAATCTGGCGCTTGAAGATGAAAGCAAGATGGATTTCATCCGCACCTTGAAAGCCGATGGCGTTGAATCCTATGCATTGCTGCCGGTTTATTATGATAGTAAAGCTATTGGTGTTTTGGAAGTGTATTCCAAGTCGCAAAAGGCGATTGACGAACGTGTGCTGGCCCGGCTGGATGCAGCTCTTCCCTTCATAGGCCAAATGATGAAATATTACATTGACGAGTTCAATGTAGAGATCGACAATGTGATCAGAGAGAAATTTACTTCGCTGCAGCCTGCCGTTCAATGGCGGTTCAGAGAAACTGCGTGGCACTATCTCAGAGACAAATCGCTGCAACTGCCTTCACCCACCATTGAAAATATTCAGTTCCGGAATGTATATCCGCTTTATGGGGCCATCGATATCCGGAATTCCACGTTGGAAAGGAATGCTGCACTAAGGGACGATTTACATTTACAATTTGATTTATTGATTGAAACCTTTACGATTTTAAAGCAGAAACTTGGCTTCGGACTGGCCGATGAAATGATCTATAAGTGTAAGAAATGGATCGAAGAAATCGACAATGATACAACCGACAGCGACGAAATGCGCGTGCGCGACTTTCTTGAATATGAGGCACATCCATTCCTGGTCCATTTCAAAGAAGCCCGGGTTTTTCAGACAGCTTCCGATATTCCGGATGACGAAAGCGAAGAACTGGTGGATGTAATTGATAGATATTTCAAAATCACAGACGAGCTGAATGGCGCTGCATATGCCAACAGAAGAGCGCTGGAAGCTTCCATGCAAAAGGTCAATTCATCGGTAAATCTCTATCTGGACTTGTTCAGAAAGGAAATTCAGCAGTCTTATCCATGCTACTTCGAGAAATTCCGGACGGATGGGATTGAGTATGACATTTATATCGGACAGTCCATTGAGCCTGAGAAAAAATTTAGCGAACTGTATCTCAAAAATATCCGCCTCTGGCAGTTGACGTCCATGGCGGCTATTGCTAAAATCACCAATTCGCTCATTTCTCAAATGGATAAGCCGCTGCAAACCACGCAGTTGATCTTTATCCATTCCAGTAGCATTGACATTAGTTTTCGCGACGACGAGCGGAGGTTCGACGTGGAAGGCGCATACAATATTCGCTATCAGGTAATTAAAAAACGCATTGATAAAGTCCACATTAAAGGAACTGGCGAGCGCCTTACGCAGCCAGGAAAAATAGCGCTGGTTTATTTTAATAGTAAATCTGCCGAAGAATATGTAGGTTATATCCGGTATTTACAGGAAAAAAAGACTTTAAATGATGACCTGGAATTTCTTGATCTCGAAGAATTGCAGGGCGTTACCGGATTGAAAGCGCTCAGGATCGGGGTCAACCTCGAATCCGAGTGGACCTGATACAATGTTAATGCGCTATATAAAATTGAACTTCTATGAATTACAACCATCGGCTCGACAAGGTAAGGCATCATGTCCATCATTTTTTTGGTACAAAAGAGCTGGCGCAACTCAGTTACCATAATTTGGTGCATACCGAAGCCGTTGTGTCCAATGCGGTTAATATCGCCAATCATTACCGGTTAGAGGACAAAGAAACGTTTATCGTAGTGACCGCCGCCTGGTTTCACGACACTGGTTACAGCACCGGCGAGGCGGCTGGTCATGAACAAAGAGGAGCAGCGCTTGCCGCCGAATTCCTGCGTTCGGAGGAAATAGATGAAAGCGTTATAGCCGAGGTTGAAGGTTGTATTTTAGCGACGATATGGCCTCAAAATCCGAAGAATTTTTTGCAGCAGGTCGTTTGTGACGCCGATCTGTTTCATTTTGGGACGCCAGAGTTTTCAGACTGGAACAAGCTCGTGCGAAAGGAGGCGGAGCAACGTTCCGGCAAAAAAATGGACAAGGCCCAATGGCGGAAAAACACCATCGCATTACTGGAATCGCACACATTTCAAACCGATTACTGCCGTGACCTGCTGGATAAGCAAAAGCGTAAGAACATTGAAAAACTGAAAGAAAAAGACCTGGAAAATTCCGGCATACCCGAAGAGGTTTTCAAGAAGGCAGAGGATCCGGTTATCGAGCCAGCCGCGCAGCTTTTTACACCTGCAACTGCGCCGGAAATCATGGACATCAAAAAAGTGAAGAACGATCGTCCGGACAAAGGCATTGAAACCATGTTCAGGATCAGTTCCAATAACCACCAGCGACTGAGTGATATGGCTGATAATAAGGCACATATCATGATCACTACCACATCCATTATCATTTCCGTCCTGCTCAGTATACTTATCCGGAAGCTGGAAGACAACACTTATCTGATCGTTCCGACAATGCTTTTGCTGACGGTTTGTATGGTTACCATGGTTTTCTCGATCCTTTCCACGCGGCCTACGATCCCGCATGGCACATTTACGCAAGAGGATATTGATACCAAAAATGTGAATTTGCTTTTCTTTGGAAATTTTTACCGGATGTCATACAATGACTATTCCAATGGCATGCAGCGCATGATGAACGACCGTGATTTTTTATACGGGAGTTTGACCAAAGATGTTTATTCCCAGGGCGTTGTACTAGGCCGGAAATACAGGTTACTGCGGATTGCTTATAATGTCTTCATGTTCGGTATAGTCGTATCCGTCATTGCCTTCGTAACTGCTTCCGCTATTTTTGAACATTGATCAGTTATGGAAAAGTACCGCTATTTCAACCGTGATATCAGCTGGCTTTCCTTCAACGGGCGTGTTTTACAGGAAGCAGCCAATGAATCCGTGCCGCTGATGGAGCGCATTCGCTTTCTCTCTATTTATTCCTCCAATCTGGACGAGTTTTATCGGGTTCGGATGCCTTATCTGCAAAAGAAGGAAATTCAGGATAAAAATGAGAATGCTTTCAGTAAGGCGGGAATGATAATCGACAAGCAGCAGGATGAATTCGGAACCATATTACGTGAATTCATAATTCCCTCGTTGACAAAGCTCGGGGTGCATTTCTGTTACAAAAACGGCATCCCCGAAGAAATCTCCGGTATAGTCAATGATTACTTTTTTGCGCAGGTCGCTGGATTTTTGCAGCCTGTTTTTTTGAAAAAAAGCACGTCTTTTTTTCCCGAAAACAACCAGCTTTACCTCGTTGTAATCTTAAAATTTCCTCCGGATGATGAACACATTGCCCTTGTTAACATTCCGGCTGGTAACCTGAGCCGATTTTTGAAAATCACGGTTGAGGGCCAGGATTACATTATTTTCCTGGAAGATATCATTAAGCGCAATTTGAAAAGCCTTTTCCCGGAAGCCATTAGCATTGAATCGTTCAATATCAAAGTGACGCGCGACGCGGAGCTGGATATGATGGATGAAGACGGAGACGATATTGCGGAAAAATTTGAAAAACAGCTGAGCAAGCGCGATTTTGGATTTGCTACACGCCTCTTGTTTGAGCCGGGCCTATCATTGCGGCACTTGCAAAAAATTATATCCTTTTTTGACTTAAAAAGCGCCTCAGTAGTTCAGGGAGGCAGATATCATAATCTCAAAGACCTGGCTTCACTGCCCGTAAGCCCGCCAGCGGAAACCTATCCCAAATGGCTTGCCGTACAGGGCATAGAGGGAGTGAACGAAAATACATCTCTTTTCGACGCGCTCCTGGAACGTGACCTGATGGTGCACGCGCCTTACCAGAGTTATGACACCATTCTGCGGTTTTTCAATGAGGCGGCGATCAATCCGCAGGTTGAAGAAATCTACACGACCATGTATCGCGTCGCGCATGACTCCAAAATAGCTTTCGCACTCATTAGCGCAGCCAAAAATGGTAAGAAAGTGACCGTTCTGGTGGAGCTGAAAGCACGATTTGATGAAGCCAATAACATTCGCTGGGCGAAAAAAATGAAGTCGGCCGGTGTGAAAATTGTGCACAGCGTGAATGCGCTGAAAGTACACGCGAAGCTCGCATTGGTGAAAAGAAAACACGCGACTTGTCCCTATCTGGGCCTGCTCGCAACGGGTAATCTTAATGAGGGAACCGCGCGCTTTTACACGGATCACATTTTGCTGACAGCGCATCAACCGATGCTAACCGAAGCAGAAACTCTTTTCCGGTTTTTGAGCAAAAAGAAAAAGCCAGACAGCTCGGATATTATCGCATTCCAGCATTTGCTTGTGGCGCAATTTAATTTGCAGGCCAAATTTTTACAACTGATCGATCGGGAGATCGCGAATGCAAAAAGCGGCCTGGCAGCCGGAATTACCATTAAGCTGAACAACCTGGAAGAAGAAGTTCTGGTCAATAAACTGTACGAAGCTTCCAATGCAGGCATAACGATCCGGCTTATCGTTCGCAGCGTCTGCCGCATCGTACCTGGCGTAAAAGGGCAGAGTGAAAATATTTCTGTGAAGCGCATCGTCGACCGTTTCCTGGAACACGGCCGCGTGTTTATTTTCCACAATAACGGCCAGCCGGAAGTTTATATGGGTTCTGCCGACTGGATGAACCGCAACATTTATCGCCGCATAGAAGTCTGTTTCCCTATTTACAGCGAAGCATTGAAAGCAAAGATGACGGAAATTATTGAGCTGCAATGGCAGGATACGGAGCAGGCGGTGATGATTGACAGCGAATTGAACAATGTTTCCCTGAAAGGAACAGGACTGGGAATCCGTTCGCAGGAAGCAATTTACAAGCTGCTGTCGAATGATATTTCCGAACTAAAAGTCATTTAAACAAAGATATGGCGACAATTTTACAACAAATAGGCATGCTTGCCATGCTGACTTTTTCGCTCGGCGGATGCGACTCTACCAAGAAAGAGCAGGTCGTTTACAAAGATTATAATCTGGATGAACCGGACAAATTCAATATGCCGGAAAGTCTTTTCGAGATCTCAGGCATCGCCTTGAACCAGGGCAATCCGGACACGCTTTATGCCATTCAGGATGAAGACGGGCGGTTATATCGTCTCGGCTGGGACCATCCCAAGCAACTGAATGTTAAATTTTCCAAAAAAGGCGATTACGAGGACGTTACCATTCTGAAAAACAGTGTTTTTATACTTAAAAGTAATGGCGTCCTTTTTAACTTCCCCTTGTCCGAGGCGGTATTTGCGGAAGCGGAACAGGTTAGGGAATACAAGAAAATACTTCCAAAAGGTGAGTATGAAGGCATGTTTGGAGATGAAGCTTCGGGAAAGATTTACATTCTCTGCAAAAATTGCGAGCAGGATAATTCCAAGAACAGCGTTACCGGCTACATTTTTGAGCCGGGCAAGGATTCGACGCAGGCGACAGGAAAATTTGCCATTAATGTGGACCAAATCAAGGCCATTACCGGAAAGGTTGAACGCGGGTTCAGACCGTCGGGGCTTGCCAAAAATCCGTTAACCAATGATTGGTATATCATTTCGGCCGTGAATAAACTGATGATTGTCACGGATAGCGAATGGAAAGTGAAAGAGGCCTATACACTTAATGGCAACACATTTATACAGCCTGAGGGCGTTGCTTTTGATAAAATGGGAAATCTTTACATTTCCAACGAGGGCGACGATCTGTTTTCCGGTAATATCTTGAAATTCAAAAAAATGGGCCGATGAGGAACGCGTTGCGGGTTTTCACTTTTTCGGTTGCGCTGGCTTGTGCATTTTCCTGCGCGAGCTATAAAACGCAGTTTTCCAAAGAATCGGCAGCATGGGAGCGCGATTCGCCCGCGTCGGAACTTGTCTTAAAACATACCATGTATCTGATCGGCGATGCAGGAAACGACTCGCCCGAAAACCGTGCGCCGGTTTTGGAATATCTCAAGACAAAACTGGAAACAGAGTCTAAAAACAGTTCTGCATTGTTTTTGGGTGATAATATTTATGAGCATGGTATGCCACCTTCGGAGGATTCCGCCGACCGGAAAGTTGCAGAGTTCAGGATCATCTCCCAGCTCGAAACATTGGATAAATTCAAGGGGACGCCTATTTTTCTTCCGGGAAACCACGATTGGCGTGGTTGGGGTGTGAAAGGTTTGAAGCGCCAGGAAAAATTTGTCGATAAATATATCAATGAAAAACGCGGGGTTAAGGATAAGGAGGACTATGAAAATTACTTCCTGCCGTTGGACGGCTGCTCAGGCCCGGAAGTAATAGAACTGAATGATAATGTGGTTGTTATCGTGGTGGATTCGCAGTGGTGGCTGACGGATTGGGACAAGGATTCCAAAATCAATGATGGCTGCGAGATCAAAAATAGGGAGCAGTTCCGCTTTGTTTTTGAAAATGTGGTCCGGAAATACCGCAGCAAAAATGTGGTTTTTGCCATGCATCACCCGCCTTACACGTATGGCCCGCACGGAGGACGTTTCACAATAAAGCAGCACATTTTCCCACTCACCGAGCTCAATCCTGATCTCTGGATCCCATTGCCCGTGCTAGGCAGCATTAGCGCATTGTTCCGGGCAACCATTGGTTCGAGGCAGGATGTTGCCAACAAGCATTATAAGGACTTGCGTACCGCCGTAATGGCAGGCGCGAAAAAGAATGGTAAATTCATTTTCGCCAGCGGGCATGAGCATGCATTGCAGTTTATTGAAAACGATAATCAGGAATTCATTGTCAGCGGAAGCGGTAGTAAAAACAGCCCGGTTGGGCTTGGTAAGGGGTCTCGGTTTGCCTCATCCAGGTTGGGTTATTCCACAATCAACTTTTATGAAGGCGGTGAAGCGTGGACAAATTTCTGGGAAGTAAGTCCGGACGGAAAAGATGCAAAATTGGTTTTTCGCAAAAAAATCAAGGACAGGCAGCCCATTGAATTGCCCGATTCCACGATCGCATTTACAGAATACAATGAGCATAAGGATTCCACAAGCCGGTTTGTGACAAGCAATGAAGTGAAAACTGTTGGCGGATTTCACAAATTCCTGTTAGGCGAGCATAACCGAAATCTTTATACCCAAAAATATCCGTTTCCTGTTCTGGATCTTGCTAAATACAAAGGTGGTCTGACGCCTGTGAAGCAAGGCGGAGGAAACCAGACCAATTCACTGCGGTTGCGCGACGGCGAAGGAAAAGAGTATGCATTGCGCGGTCTGACCAAAGATGTGAGCCGGTTTCTGCCGTTTCCTTTTAACCAGATGATCGCTGCGAAATATTTGGTTGAAGACAACTTCTTGTCTACCAACCCGTTTGCGCCGCTTTGCATGCCCATATTGGCAGATGCAGTGAAAGTTTATCATACCAATCCAAAGCTGTATTATGTTCCTGCACAGCCAGGCCTGGCTACTTACAATTCGCTTTTCGGCGGAACGATGAATTTGCTGGAAGAGCGGCCTGATGGAAAGAGATGGAAGCAAGCAGCGTTTTTCGGGAATCCTGATAAGATCGTGAGCACGCCGGAACTGGTTGAAAGCATGCTGGAAAATGGCAAAAACAAGATGGATGAAGAATGGGCAATCCGTACACGGCTTTTCGATTTTGTTGTGGGTGACTGGGACCGGCACGACGACCAATGGGCTTGGTCATCAGTGAAGCAAAAGGACGGGACAACATTATATCGCCCCATTCCGCGGGACCGTGACCAGGCATTTTCCATGTATGACGGGCTGCTAACCGGTGTTGCACGCCTGACATTGCCGTTCCTTCGGCAGCTGCAAAGTTTTAGCCCGGAGATCCAAAGCATGAAATGGACCACTTGGAGCGCACGGCTTTTTGACAGAACATTCCTCAACCAGCTCACCTGGGCCCAATGGGAAGAGCAAGCGAAATTTATCCAACAAAACCTGACAGACCAAGTCATTACCAGCGCCTTCGCCAACTGGCCAGGTGAAGCCAGGAAAATATCTTCGCCAGCGTTGATCCAAAACATGAAAAGCCGCCGGGATAACCTGCTTCAAATTGCCAGGACACATTATGAGTTTGTAAGTGAAAATGTGAATGTGATCGGCACGGAAGAAGAAGAACGGATCGTGGTGGATAGGATAGACGAAAAGCGCACCAAAGTTTCCGTTTACGAAAAAGGAAAAGACGGCCGAATCAAACATTTAAATTACGAACGCATTTTCGACTCGGATGTAACGAAGGCGATCAATGTATATGGCAATGGTGATGACGACGAGTTTATCGTAAAAGGAGACGTTAAAAAAGGCATTAAGGTGCGCTTTATCGGCGGATTGGGGGCAGATGTGTTTGCAGACAGCACCCAGTCAGGGGCAAGTAAGAAGAAAACGCTCATTTACGATGATCTCCGGAATAACACGGTTGTGTCAGGCCCGGACACGAAGGACAAACGCTCTAATCTTTACCGCTATAATGTGTACGACCGGCGAAGTGCCGACAGCAACTACGACATTGCTATTCCAGCGCCAATTTTGGGCGTTAACCCGGATGACGGCCTGCTGCTCGGCGCGAGCGCTACCTGGATGCGTTACGGGTTCAAGAAGGAGCCTTATGCTTCATTGCATGCATTTGGCGGGAGCTATGCCTTTGCTACGAAGGGTTTTAAGGTTAATTACACAGGCGATTTTATCAACGCTTTTAAGAAATTTGACTTTTACCTGGACACCTATTATCACGGCCCGACTTACGCTTTCAACTATGCAGGAATAGGTAATGATACAGAAAGGCCTGTTGATGATCCCGACTATTACCGGGTCAGACAAAGCTTTTTCCACATTTATCCGGCCTTGAAAAAGCGCTTCGCAGGAACAGCAGGCTTTGTCACGCTCGGCCCCTTCTTTGAATTATCCGACATTCAACCCACAAGCGGGAGATTTATCACGAGTGCGGAAAACGGATTGTCTGATGATGTTTTTCATACCAAAATGTTTGCCGGTGGTAAGTTTTTGTTTGATTTCAACAGCGTCGACAACTTATTCGCGCCCCACACCGGAATTCGTTTTAATGCTGGTTTCAACTGGACTACCAACCTGGATAACAAGAATAATTTCGGATCATTCAGGGCCAAATTTGCTTACTATACCAGCCTGGATGCCAGGGAAAACATTATTCTCGCTACGCAGGTTGGCACGGGACTGATCTTTGGCGACAGTTACGAATTTTTCCAGATGCCTACGCTAGGAGGTAAGCAGGGCTTACGCGGATATCGCACAGAGCGTTTTTACGGAAACAGCAGCATTTGGCACGATACGGATCTTCGGATACGGCTTGGCAGTAGTTACAATCCAACATTACCGCTAACCTACGGTGTATTTGGAAGCTTTGATCACGGCCGCGTCTGGCTGGAAGATGACGACGAATCAAAATCCTGGCATTATAGTTACGGCGGCGGCGTATGGTTTGCCCCCGTTGACATTCTGACCTTAGCTGTAGGGGCGTTTATTCCAAAAGAAAAGAAAGAAGAAAAGCCCCGGATTGCATTTCAGATCGGTTTTTGGTTTTGAAGCCTGATTTACGAAATGTTCTCAGGATCAAAAAGCGGTTCAGAATCTCCGGCAGGTTTTGCAGAAAATTCGTTTACATCAATGGCCCCCAAATCTTCCAGGATGGCTGTTGCGTCCAGCAATTCCCGGTTATCCACCACATGGACGGTGACGATGGAACCCTGGTTTCCTTCGTTCGCAAAGTGCTCATTTGTGGTGGTTTGCTGTCCGTCGGTACTGCGGCCTTCTTCTACATCGACATTATAGTTTACGTCGATCTGGCTTATATCAAACCCTTTCGAAATGAGGGCGTGCTTGGCCTTTTGTGCCTCTTCATTTGTTTCAAAGATGGCAATTACAGATTGTGACATAAGTTTCTTTCTTTAAGGTTGATCGGAATCTTCACTGAATCGAATCTTTCATTGATTTTGCCGTTTCAAGATGCGCCCGCAGTTTGGGTAACTTGTCTGAGGCAAATGCTTTCAAATCAACATTGCGACCCGTTGTCGCCTGGATCTCGTATAAATTTACAATTTCTTCATGCGTGCTGACCATCATTTTGATATAAGTTGTATCAAACGCAATTCCTGAAAGTCCGGATAATGTATCCAGCTGCTGCTGCTTTGCATTGGACAGTGTGGTGGGAAGATCTAAATCCGCATCTTTGGAAACCTTCATCAATTCCTGATTGATATCCGTGTGATCGTCCAGCAATTGCTGGCCAAAATCTTTAATAGCACTTGTAGTTCCTTTGGACGAGGCAACCTGACCTGCATTTACTTCAAATAAACCGCCGTCAAAAGCGGTAAGCATAAATTGTTCATCCATTTCTGCCGGCACGTTGGTGCCGGTAGGATCATCGTCGCACGCGAAGGCGGCGAGTATAAGTAATGCTGCAAAAAAATATAGCTTAACGTTTTTCATGACTGTTATCCTCCTTTTGGATCCCTATGGTGACTTGAAAAAGGGGAGGGTAATAATTGTGCCAGATGTATATTTCCCGGGGTTATATTTTTTAGAAATATTTAGTCATATTAATTCTACATTTCTCTAAATTAATTTTAGATTGCTGGTTTTATTAGCATTTGTTGGACTACTCGAAAGTTTTGATGATTAATTATACGCAGGGAAAAAGTGAAAAAAGCGGTTCCATCTCGTCGGAAGTGATGTATAGGGACCTGTTCCAGCTCAATCCCCAGCCAATGTGGGTCTATGATGTGGAAACTTTTGAGATACTGAACGTGAATGAGGCGGCGGTCAGACATTATGGATATAGCCGGGATGAGTTTCTTCGCCTCACAATTAAAGACCTGCGCCCTGCCGCCGACATTCCTATACTGGTGTCGGCCGTGGAAAAGGTCAGGAGATACGATAAGCTTTACTCGTCTGGTGTTTACAGGCACCGGAAGAAAAACGGGACGATCATTGATGTCGACATTCAAAGCAACATCATTCATATCGACGGCCGCAAAGCTGAACTGGTCCTTTCGACGGACATTACAGAAAAATGCAAGGCAGACGAAAAGTTCAAGGCGGTTTTTGAAAACACCCGGGACGCCATAATGATCTGCGATGACGGTGCCAATTGCCTGGATTACAATGCGGCGGTAGTGGATATGTTTGGCTATTCCAGGAAAGAGCTGGACCAGCTAAACCTTTTCGATTTAGTGAAAGTCAGGGATGGAGAGGATCCGCATGGCCTTTGGAAACGATTCCTGAAAGGGAATATCCGAAACGGCAAAATGCACCTTATCCACAAGGACGGGAGCCTGATCATCGGCAGCTTCAATGCCAAGCCCAACATTCTGCCGGGTATGCATCTATGCGTAGTTACCGATATCACGGAAAAAGTTCTGAAATCCAAAGCTTTAATTCTTAGTAATGAGCGTTATAAGCTTATTCTTAATGCAGCCAATGAGGCTATTTATGATTGGGATATCGAGCGCGACAAGGTGGAATGGGGGACGGGTTTCAAAGATATTTTTGGATACGATCTGGCCGTTTATAATAACCATATCTGGTCCGATAATATTTATCATGAGGACAAAGAGCGGGTTGTACGGGAAATTTCCGAAGCACTTAATGACGCAGGCCGGGAAATGCTGGTAACCGAGTGCCGGTATGTAAAATGTGATGAAAAGGTGGCGTTGGTGGAGCACAGGATCATTTTTTTACGTAATGTTAGTGGAAAGGCTATAAGGGCAGTTGGCTCGGTAAGGGATATCACCGATTACAAGCAGAATTTACACCGTATTCAGCTGCAAAACGAGCAATTGAAGGAGATAGCGTGGATTCAGTCGCATGTGGTAAGGGCACCCCTAAGCCGGATGATGGGGTTGGTGGAGCTACTCAAAATGGGGGAATATGGGGATTTGGGGAAAGAAGAAATACTCAATCTTGTGCAGCAGTCCGCAACTGAATTAGACAATGTAATAAAAGAGATAGTGAATAAAGCAGATAAAGTTCAGAGCGAAGATGATTAGCAATCTTAAAATCCTGTTGGTAGATGATGACAAGATCATGCTGTTCCTGCATGAAATGTTTTTGAAAAAAAGTGGTATTTTAAATGATACCGTCTTGTGCTATAACGGATTGGATGCGCTTCAATATCTGGATAATTATACATCGGGAGAAACCCATTTCCTGGTCTTGCTGGATATAAACATGCCCGTTATGAACGGGTGGGAATTTTTGAACGCAATCGCCGAAAGGCCTTATGTAAACCGTGTGCATGTGGTGATGGTAAGCTCGGCAACGGAAGAATCCGAAAAGAAAAAGGCTCTTAATTACAGCCAGGTGATCGATTACCAACAGAAACCGCTCAACGTTGAAAGCTGCGGAAGGATAGTCCATAGTGAAATGTTGAAGGGCTTTTTCGAAGATTTTACCGCAGAATAAATTTTTAACCATTGAAAAATATAGCTTATGCCGGGTCTTTCGAAAGGCTCTGGCAGTCGGAAGCGGAGGCGGAAAATAAATTATACAACAAGCTCTTCTGTATCACTTTCCTGCTCTGTAATCCAGCGGCGTCCATTGGTTTTTACCTGGCCGATGACCCTTTCTTTTCAACATTGCTATACACACACTGTATTTCCAGCAGTCTGATAGCGGTGTTGTTGCTATTGCATCATAAAAAAGTGATCACAGGTCAGAAAATGAGTTTTTTTACCCAGCTCATGCTGATATGCTTTTATACTTACCTCCTTGCACAACCGCACAAGTCCTACGCGCAATCGTGCCTAAACCTCACGTTAGGCGTCATCTTCACAGGGCTGATCTTGCGCTGGCCCGTCCGTTATGCACTGGCCTCTTCGTTATTGAGTATAATCTCGTATCCGGCCGCGATCTATTTTTTTGCGGAGCCTCCGGCATTTAAAATGTTTTTTGCAGAAGGGGGCGTTTTTCTCTTAATAGCGCAATTTTTATTTCCGTTTGTGATGAAGCTCAGCGTCGGAAAAGACAAGAGGGAATTTTATTACCGGCACAATTTGCAGGAGCAGAATATTGCGCTTGAAAAACAGAAGACCATCGCTGAAAATGCTACAAAAGCCAAGTCCGATTTCCTTTCCATGATGAGCCACGAGATACGCACTCCGCTGAACGGGATCGTAGGAATTGTGCATATCATGATGGATGAGGATCAAAATTCAAAAAACAGGAATGAGCTTTTGACAACATTGAAATTCTCTTCCGATCATTTGATGGCTGTTGTGAATGATGTGCTGGATTTTAGTAAGATCAATGCCGATCACATTCAGCTCGATGCGTTCGCTTTTGATCCCGGTTTACTTTTCGAAAACCTGCGAAAGACTTTTGTCCCCCGGGCCGATGAGAAAAAGATTAGCCTCATTTTTGACATTGACAGCAAGCTCCCCTCACACATCATCTCGGACAGCGTAAGGCTTAACCAGATCATTACGAACCTGATACACAATGCAATTAAATTCACGGAAACGGGATATGTAAAATTTACTGTCAGGGAAATTGCCCGCGAAGAGAAAACGTTGCTTTTACACTTCACCGTAGAAGACACTGGCATAGGGATCCCTGTTGAAGAGCAGCCTACTATTTTTGAAAGCTTTACGCAGGTGAGGCAGGAAGACAACGAAAACAAAGGAACAGGCCTTGGACTGGCTATATCCAAGGAATTGCTGCTGCTCTTCAAAAGTGAAATTTTTCTCAAAAGCGAGCCTGGCAAGGGGTCCGTTTTTTCATTTGAGATCCAATTCCCCTACCTGGAAGAAGAAGTGGCCGTAAAGCCTGTTCCACTCAAAAAAATCGTGACAGCAATAGCCTTTCCCCAGGCAAAAGTGCTTGTTGCCGACGATAATAAAATCAATGTTACCCTGGCGACCATGCTGCTGAAACGGAAGAACATTCTTTTTGAAGTTGCGCAGAATGGGAAAGAAGCCTACGAGCTTTTTCTGCAAGGTGGCTTTAACCTGATCCTGATGGATCTGCGGATGCCGGTCATGGATGGTTTTGAAAGTACTGCGCTAATCAGGAAGATTGACCAGAACATTCCGATCATAGCATTGACAGCTTCTGCATTCAAGGAAGAAAAGGATCGTATAGATGCCAGCGGGTTCACAGGCTATCTGACCAAACCATTTATTCCCGAAGATTTCTACGCCTATATTTTCCCTTTCCTGGGCGTTCAGACAGCCAAAGTCTCTTAGCCTGGTGTTTCGGACAAATGAAATGTCTGGAAATGCCGGTCACAAATGATGCCGTCGTTTTGTATGTTTGCAACTTTCTCCCGAAACGCAGGAAGTTCCTGGTCTGAAAAATTACACTTATGCGTGATGTTGAGCCTGTACTGCAACGTTATTTTCCCTGGTTACTGATCATTGGCATTGCACTGAATGTTCCAGGACTGTGGCTCGAAATCATCGAACCCGACGGCGCACTTTACGCAACCATTGCCAAGCACATTGTACAGCACCGCGACTGGGTTAACTTATGGGGCGACGGCCATGACTGGCTCGATAAGCCGCATTTCCCTTTCTGGATGGCTGCGATCAGCTACAAAGTTTTTGGGATAACCAGTTTCGCTTACAAGCTTCCCGCGTTTCTGTTCTGGTTACTGGGGCTTTATTACACTTTCCTGACGGCCCGGGACCTTTTCAATGTTACGGTTGCAAGGATTTCGGTTTTGATCTCAGCTGTTGCTTTACATAGCACATTAGCAAACTTTGACGTTCGTGCGGAACCTTATCTCACTACTTGCATTATTGCCGCGGTATGGCATATGCTAGGTGTTTATCAAAAGAAGGGCGGGATCCACATTGTTGCCGCAGCACTTTTTGCGGCTTGTGCGATCATGACGAAAGGCATTTTTGTATTGCTTACGATTGGTGGAGGCTGGGTGCTTTTCTGGATTTTCACTGCACAGTGGCAGCAATTTATAAATTACCGGTGGTGGGCAATGCTCATACTTTGTTTCCTTTTCATAACCCCCGAATTATACAGCCTTTACGCACAATTTGATCTTCATCCGGAAAAAATCGTTTTTGGTAAAACCGGCGTTTCGGGCCTGAAATTCTTCTTCTGGGACAGCCAGTTCGGGCGCTTTTTCAATACCGGACCGATTAAGGGAAGCGGGAATCCAACTTTTTTCATGCACACAACATTGTGGGCTTTTCTTCCCTGGTCAATCGGTTTGGTTAGCGGGATCGTCTATTTAATACGTTTTGATACAAACAGGATGCCGGTGCGCTGGATTATTTACGGCAGCACATTGCTGACATTCATATTGTTCTCGTTGTCGCGGTTTCAGCTCCCGCATTACATTGTTATCCTGTTTCCCTATTTTTCGATCATTACCGGGTATTTTTTATATCAAAAATCGGCGCATGTCAAATTATATATTTTGGCAAGAGTGCAGCAGGTTTTGGTTTTTGTCGCCGCTATCGCAGTGATCGTCCTGCTTTATTTTACGGGCCTGAAAAACGAGTGGCTTGCAACGGGCTTAACTTGTTTGATCGTAGCGATCGTGAACATTATCCGCTTTCAGAACCCATTACAGCGGATTTTGTACCACGGATATGCTATGGCAGCCATCATTTACCTTTTCCTGTTTTTGTTCTTCTATCCTTTCCTGCTTCAATATCAGTCAGGAAGAAGTGCGGCCAAAATGATTTGGGCCAATGACCCCAAGCCTCCGGTCGCGGCCTATAAATCGTTTTCTTATTCGCTCGAATTTTACGCACCGGGCGATGTGAAGATTATGCACGACGGCCGGGAACTCGATGCATTTATGACCCAGGCTCCTTGCTACATTTACACATCTCCTGAGCTCGCCGACAGCCTTCTCAAAGCAGGTGTGAAAGCAGATTTGCTAGCTGCGCCGGAATATTTCCGCATTACAAAATTGAAATCCAAATTTTTAAACAAAGATACCAGAAGAACGGTGGTTGAACGGCGGAGCTTACTATACGTCAGGTGAGTTAGCTGTAATTGCGTGGTTATAAGCGTTGCTGGAACAGTTATTGATATGTTGCCTGAAAATGAATTTCATCAACAAAATCAATAACATGAAAAAGCTAAAAATGAGTGTAGGCTTACTGATGCTGACATTATGCGGCACTGTCTACGCGCAAACGACAAACCAGGATTCGAAGCCGTCGAGTACGACAACGAAGGACACAACACAGTCGCAGGGAAGCAGCGCAGGAGGCACTTCTGCATGGCCGCAGAGCACCGGGACAGCGGGGGCAACCCGGCAGTCGCCAGCGATGGATACTACAGGGAAGAACAGCAAGATGCAGGGAACTGGAACCAGTGAAAATACCGGTCAATCACAAAATACAAATCCAAACACAAGCGGAACGCAGCCTCAGGGCAATAGCGCGGGAGGAACATCGGCGTGGCCGCAGGCAACTGGAACCGCTGCAGCAACCACACCGGATTCAACAAAGCAAACAACGTCACAAGGCACTGCCCAATCCACTACAAGCCAGTCGTCTGAAACCAGTTCAAGCACGGGAACAGGCAGCACCTTAAACACTGCAAAACCGGATGAGCAAATGCAGGAAAAATCAAGCAAAAAGGACAAGAAACGGAAAAACAGGGACAAGGACGATAAAGGAGCAAATATTCCGGAATAAAAATGTCAGCTAATATTCTCAGGCAACTTGACTTATTGTAGGACTAATTTTATCTTGTATGTGTAATTGCTTCTATTGTGAATGATTGTTACGCAACGTTGAAAGGGTGTGGTTATGAAAAGATTTAATCAACTAATGGCTTTGAGGTGGTTTATATATCTGCCCGTAATTTTTCCCTTGTGTGTTTTCCTGGGTGCGTTTAAAGGCATTTTTGAAACGACCGGGAAAGTTTTTAAAAGAATTCTGCTCGACATTGAGCTGATATAGGGATCAATTAAGCGAAAAAGATGGCGTTCAATCTGGACGCCATCTTTTTTTGGCTGTTTTCTCGTAAATTTTGCTGCTATTAGATCAAAGATTCAAACTAAACAAACTGACCTTACAGATATGGAGTACAGACAATTGGGCGCGTCCGGGTTGAAAGTTCCGGTGCTGAGTTTCGGAACTGGTACATTCGGTGGCGGCGGCGACTTTTTTAAAGCGTGGGGCAACACGCAGACAGACGAAGCAGCACGGCTCGTTAATCTGTGTATGGATGCAGGAATAACGTTTTTCGACACAGCCAATGTTTATTCCCAAGGCTTGTCCGAAGAGATCCTGGGAAAGGCGATCATTGGGTTACGTGACAAGATCATCCTTTCAACCAAAGCCACTTTCAAGATGGGTTCCGGCCCTAACGACTACGGCTCTTCCCGCTTCCATCTCGTGAAGTCCTGCGAAGAAAGCCTGCGCCGACTCAAAACAGATTATGTTGACATTTACCATATGCACGGTTTTGATGGCAATACGCCTGTTGAAGAGACACTTAGCGCATTGAATGACCTGATAACAGCAGGTAAGGTACGATATATTGCCTGCTCCAATTTTTCGGGATGGCATCTGATGAAATCGCTTTCAGTTTCGGAAAAGTATGGCTGGTCCAAATACATTGCGCACCAGGCACATTATTCGTTGATCAGCCGTGAATTTGAGTGGGAATTGATGCCATTGGGTGTCGATCAGAAAATTGGTACAATCGTATGGAGCCCGTTATCGGCAGGCAGACTGGGTGGGAAATACAGACGAAACCAGCCGATCCCGTCAGATGGCCGTATTGCACAGGGCGGCGGAGAAGGGCCGGAAATTCCGGAAGAGTTCTTTTTTAATCTGATCGATGTGCTGGACGAAGTGGCTGCTGAAACAGGGAAGACTGTTGCGCAAGTTGCACTTAACTGGCTGTTGCAGAGACCTACTGTCAGCAATGTTGTTATCGGGGCCCGGAATGAGGAGCAGCTTAAACAGAATCTGGGTGCGGTAGGCTGGAACCTGAATCTGGACCAGGTCAAAAAACTCGACGCAGCAAGTGACAAATCACCCATATATCCTTATTGGCATCAGCGCAAAAATACGGCGCTCAACCCTTTGCCCGACTTTTATGGGAAGTTTAACCAGTAACAAGCTGATAATCAGATGTAAGTAATAGCCGGCACGTGATCTGCGTGCCGGTCATTTCATTTCCGGAATATAAAGTCCGTGTTGCATGGCGTAGACGATAAGGTCTGTCGTCCGTTTCACTTTAAGCTTTTCCATCACGCTCCGATGGTAATATTGTACTGTATGAGCGCTCAGTTTCAGGTCGTAAGCGATTTCCTTAATGGTGCGGCCGCTGCAAACTTTTTGCAGAACCTCTTTTTCCCTTGGTGAAAGATGCAGGACCACCTGCTCGTCCGTGAAAACACTGTTGATCAGGTTGTCGCGGATTCCTTTTCCAATGTACTGTTTTCCGGCAATAATCATTAGGATAGCTTCCTTCAATTCTTCCAGCGGTGCCGACTTCGGCAGGAAGCCGTTCGCCCCTCTTCTGATAGCATGCTTGATCGTCTGTACATCGGTAACAGTTGACAGTATAATGATCTTCATCTCCTTCGGCATAGCGTTACGCGACAGGTCCAACAGTTCCAGTCCGCTCATTCCATTGATCGCCCAGTCCATAATCAGAATGCCAGGCGGGCAGGCAGATTTATCAGCCAGAAATTCCTTTCCATCCGGATAACTTATAACAGCATTTACCTCTGGCATGTGCCGTAAAACGCATTGTAGCGCATCCGTTAAAAGTACGAGTTCGTCTACTAAAACTACGTTCATAGAAATATTTTTAGAGTCGCTCAAAACGTAGTTTGATTGCTCCTTCGTCTTCGTAAACCTATTTTCCATAAAATGAGAAATCACAGCGTGTTTATTTGTCGAAACATCAAGTAGGAGGGTGTTCTACGATAAACCATTCAAGTCCACAAATCTATTCTCTTTGAGTCCAAAAGCCACTTTATAACTAATGGTTTGGCAATTTAGCAATAAGTAACATAATAATTCTGTGGATAAAATTAATTCTACATCCGCTATAATTAGGGGGTAGTTTCATAGTAACATTATGCGGGTATTTTTTGGGTTATTTATAGATACATTTGCAAATAACTACTATTTAGTCAAGGTAATGTTGTGCTTTTCACGATTAAATGTTACTAAGAATTTGGTCGTTATTGCTTAATAAATCTATCAACTTAAAACCATTTAATGAAATAAATCTACGTCTTCGAATTAATATAATAACAGTTCACTGATACCCACTTCCGGCGATTGCCGGGAAGTCTCCACAATAAGATAAAAGAGTTCCGGATTCGACGGCCAAAAGGCTGTCGCCTGCTATTCTCATAGCGTACCAACGTCCTTTATTTTACATAACGGTTCACTATAACTATCTAAATTTTAATATCATGAAAATCTCTATCCATCAGCTAATTAAAGAGCTAGCCATGAAAGGTTCCCGTTCGACCTTAGGTTTCATAATGATTTTTGTTTTGCTCGTCCAGAGCGTCTCTGCGCAGGAGTATGTGAGCAGTGCGACGTCTGATGCTAATCCGGTGTTGTTTGCACCGGCAACAGCCGGAGATCCTGACAATATGGAAGGTGTGCCTGATGGGAATTCTACCACTATATCTGCGTCCGGGATAATAGTATCATTTATTAACCGGACAAGTGATGCATCCGTAACACTGACTTTTCCTAATAGTATCGCAGCGGGCAAGAAGGCATATATAAGAATTACAGATCCGGTAATTTCCGGTATTTCCCTTTCGTTGGATCCTATTGCCAATGTACTTGGGTTGTTGGAAAATAATATCATTGATGTGACTACGAATGCCGGAGACGCTACAACGGAGATGGTACGCGACGCTGGCGGTAACTTATTCTTAGCGGTTACATCGGACGAAGCATTTTTGGCAGTCACTGTTGAAATCGATTTTGCTAACTCAACCAGTCTTTTGACTGCTACTTTGGCTTCTGTTAGTATGTCGTTTGAGCACGGAGTGGTCTATGAAAATTCGGCCCTTACACCATGCCAAGCAGTTCCCTTCGCATTTGTAGGGAGAGATCCAAAAGCTTCCGGAATTGCCATTACGCTGACAGACGCCTTGCAAAATCCGCAGAGAGCGATTGATGGTGATTTGACTGCTGGCAATTTTTCTCTGTTGCAGAATGGTACAGTTGCCGTTGCATCAAGCGTTTATGAAAATATCTATTTGGGGAAAACCGCACCAGGGTCAAATGAAGTGATTGCTTTCGTGTCGCGTCCAGGTGCACTTGCGAATGTGGATTTGATCGCAAACGTTACGATTCAGGCTTACCTGGGCAATGACCCGATCGGATCTCCGCAAAGTGTAAGGCAGCTTCTGCTTGATGTTGAGCTGCTGGGATTGTTCACGTCGAGTGGCATTGCAAGAGTTTCGTTTGTGCCCGGATCTGCTTATGATAGAATAGAAATCAGGTCTCGCACATTCGCAGGGGTTAGTGCGTTCACCGGTATCCAGGTGCATGAAGTAGCCTCTCGTCCGCCAGTGACATTCACAGGAGGGGACCTTCTGGTGTATGATACAAACGATAACGTAGATGTTAATTTGACAACCGCAGTGGCATACGCACTGGACCCTGACTTTCCTTCCAATCCTGCACAACCAGGTTTCAGTATCGCTTGTGGAACGCCCGGCGATTATACTTACTCGTTGAAGGATGTGACGTTGGTGACAGGCAGAACTACCGCAGGAACATTGCCGAATACATTTTCGCTGACAACCGGAGGCGCATTGCAAGGCAACGCTAATGATAACCAAACCGGCATATACTTTTTCGACGTGGAAGCCAGAAATGCATTAGGACAAACCGCGGTTACCACTTTCAAAATTATTATCGAACCAACATTGCCGGTTACGCTGGTTAGCTTCAAGGCTTCGTCCGAAGGCCCTACCGCTTTGCTTTCGTGGTCAACGGCTTCCGAAACAAATAGTGATCGTTTTGACATTGAACGCAGCCAGAACGGTAAGCAATGGGATAAGATCGGATCGGTGAAATCAAACCGAGAAAGTGTGTCGCAACGTTTTTATGATTTTAAAGATACCCAGCCGCTGGAAGGCCAAAATCTTTACAGATTGAAAATGGTTGATTTGGATGAAACATTCGCATACAGCCACATTGAAAACCTGAAATTCGCCAGCACAGCATTCCTGTATCCCAATCCGGTTCGCAATGCTGAAAATTTAAACCTGAACTTGGCCGACTGGTCTAAAATAAAGCAGGTGAAAGTCGTTAATGCGCTTGGTAAGACGGTGTTTGAAGCGTCAAATGCATTAAGCACAGGCATTAGCACCCGTAACCTGAGCTCCGGCTCTTATGTTGTCCAGGTGATCCATATTAATGGTACGATATCTGCACACAAATTTGTGAGACAATAGTCCTGTTCAACACGATACACATACAAACCGCTGGCCAGAACCAGCGGTTTGTTTTTGTTTATGACTCTATCGCGTCAAAAAAAAACGACAAGAATAAATTTGCAACTGCGTATCGGTATATTTGCGTTTAACAGCATCTCAAAATATACCAAGAACAATAACAATACATATATGGCAGGAAGAAGAGGCAAAAAAGCCAAGTTCAAGAAGTACTTTATTCCCTTTTTAAAATGGGTCAGCGCCATAGTTCCTGTTTGCGCATTCATTTATATCCTTTATTACTACAAACAATTTGATTTCCTTAAAGAGAAACCTGTTGTTCAATCCAAAACGGAAGTGATCAGCCAGGCGGATTCGCTTAGCTCAGTCAGTTCCCAGAACAAGGACAAATTGATAGGAAAAATCAAAATCCTTGAAAATGAGTGGCACTCCGTTGGTGGAATCGCGATTCACAGCATGGTTATTGAGAACAATTCACCGACAACTATTAAGAACATCGAAGTTGAATTCAAATATCTGTCTGACACGCAGGCGGTGATCACTTCCAAAATCGTGACCATTAAAACACCGCTCCCTTCCCGAAAAGCTACGAAGGTTTCAGGTATAAGCGTTGGCTATGTGAATAACTCCGTTGTGGGTTGTGACACGAAAGTCGTGAATGCAGTGATCTGATAATGCGCCCGGATAAGGCATGGTTTTAATCGGTAGTATTTAAACACGGTTTTCTAAAAATACAATCATGGCAGATCAGGAGTCAACAATGCAGAACCTTTACAAGATCCAGGATTTTCTGTTTCAATACGAAGGGATTGGGAAAAGGCCGGAGTATGATGAAAATCAACAGGTCTATTTAAAAGTCCTGAAATTACTGGCCGAAGACAAAGGGCTGCATTTCATAAGCAAGGAATTGAGCGACCCCGAGATCACATTTGAAAGTACATTGAACCGGTGGAACCCGATCCTTACATTCCTCATTACGGATGCACTATCACAATTGGAACCGGACAAAAAGCACAAGCTTTTTTCAAAAAAGATTACCGAAATGACTGGGTATGAATTCCGCGATTATCTGGGTCATCTGAAAGAAGAGAGTGTGTTGAAGAGCTGATTTTAGCGGTTGATATTCCACACTTTTCAACAGTTAACTGCCTGCAATTCTACACGTTTGCTGTAAAACAGGCGCTATACAATGCTTCATGCGTGAAGCGCTTCTGGTACGATTGTTTTTCCATTCTTAGTCAAGACACAGAAACCTGACTAACTACTGGAAATTATGACGCAGCTACTTCAAAGTATATACGCAATCGGACCATACCTGTTCATCCTGGTGCTAATGGGCGCTGCCCTTTGTGGTGTGTGGCTGATTACCGAGTTAAGAAAATCGCCGGATCGCGAGCGTTTTGGAGTAGGCGATACGATGTTTCTAAAACGCAATGCTTCCAGGCTTAGAAAGATGGAACTGCACTGATAGCCAATCCAGGCCCAGTTTGTATTTAGATTAACACCACATATACAATGCACAGTTATCTGTGCATTTTTTTGTTTTGGACCTCACATAAAAAAACATCCCAAATACAGCGTATTCGGGATGTCTGATTTTACTCAACGTTATTTGATAGGCAGTTTCCTGGCTATCAGTAACAAATTTAACGAATTCTTTATTTAAAACATTGTTTTTTATTTAAGAAATAACATTTTTTATAGGGTTTCGAAGTAAATAATTTTTATTTCAGCCTTTTAGGGTTTCTCTTTATCAAAAATTGTCTGAAATCTACTCCTGCGTGTCCAAAACGGCATCTATGAAGCACTGTAAATCGGTTAGGGTAAAGTGGCTACTCGCATTGTTGTCATAGTTTGCATACACAGAAAGCATTTTATTATACTTGATCATGCATGAACTGCTGTGTGCTTTGAGTTGCCGGCCTTTGTATTCACCATGCTGATCCATTCTGTCAACAAGATAGGACATCATATAGTAATGCATGCCGCTGTCCTGGTCAAAACCTTCGAAGTCGATTCTAGCAAGGTCCAGCAGTTCTTTTTCTTCATTGGACAACAGCTTTATCGACTCATTGATTTGCCCATACATTTTCATAATGTTGGAAATTTCGGTATAAACGCTGATCGGCACCTCCTCATACAGCGAATTGAACACTTTGGGGTAAAGGCCAGTGTAGCCTTTTTCCAGAATTTCAATCCGCTTCTCATTGATCTCCCTTTCCTTTTCATCGCTGATTATCGATAGTATTTTGCATTGGTTGATGAGTAATTGGCGCTCGATCAAGGGAATACTCTCGGGAATCATAGTGTTACTGGTCATCATTAAAGCTTTTAGGGGCATTTAGGTTAATTTTTGCTTATAAAGTTTAGCAATGTTTCTGATATTTGACCTATCAAAAGCATCTTTGCGTAATTTATTAAATCTGTCGTTTTAATACGTGCTTTCCGGACGCTCAACCCATGAAAAAGAACAAACCAATGTCTGAAGACGCCAAGTATGTCCAGGAAAAAGAGACCGATGAAAACCTTGATAAAATGGCAAAAAAATTGACAAAAGAGTGGAATAAACCTCCGAAAATGGATAAGGCCCCTGATTTGTCATTTTCAAAATTCGAGGAAAAACTGAAAAACAAAGATCAGTAACCATACCAGTCACCCCACCAGTTTTGTAGCTTTTTCCGGATTTCTTCTTCCCTTGCATTAAGGCCGGGATCAAAAACTTTTTTCCCTTTCAGTTCATCCGGCATAAAGTTTTGCTTGGCAAAATTCCCTTCAAAATCATGCGAATATTTGTATTCTTTTCCATAGCCAATCTGCTTCATCAGCTTGGTAGGCGCATTGCGTAAATGCAGCGGAACGGGCAGATGGGCCGTATTTTTGGCCAGCTCAATCGCGTCACCAATGGCCATATAACTCGCATTGCTTTTTGGCGAAGTTGCCAGATAAATAGCCACTTGTGAAAGGATAATGCGGCACTCGGGATAGCCAATGACGTTAACCGCCTGCATGCAGGCATTGGCCATGATCATTGCAGTAGGGTTGGCATTCCCGATATCTTCCGATGCCATGATCAACATTCTGCGAGCTATAAATGAAGGATCTTCACCCGCCACGATCATACGCGCCATCCAGTAAACCGCCCCATTCGGATCGCTCCCGCGCAGGGATTTGATGAAAGCGGAAATAATATCGTAATGCTGCTCACCGGATTTATCGTAACGGGCAATGTTCTGTTGCGCAACCTCGGTAACCCATTCATCTGTAATAACAATGTCTTTTTCCTGGCCTTTTCCTAAAATAACCAGTTCCAGCAGATTGAGCAATTTGCGTCCGTCACCGCCTGAGAGGCGCATTAAGGCATCATAGGAAGTGAATGTTACGTTTTTTTCTTTAAGAAACTGGTCTTTTGTTAGTGCCCTTTCAATCAGTTCTTTCAGCTCTTTTTCACCAAAAGCTTCCAGGATATAAATTTGGCTGCGTGACAAAAGTGCCGAGTTGATCTCAAATGAAGGGTTTTCGGTCGTCGCCCCGATCAATGTTACCTGTCCTTTTTCAACTGCTCCCAGTAATGCGTCCTGCTGGCTTTTGTTGTAGCGGTGAATCTCATCGATAAACAAAATGGCCGGAAACAAACCGGATGGCCGCGCTAAAACTTCCCGCAGGTCCTTCACGCCGGAACTAATTGCACTCAGGTTATAAAATTGTCTTTTTGTGGTTTCCGCAATAAGCAGTGCCAATGTGGTTTTTCCAACTCCGGGTGGTCCCCAGAAGATCATGGAAGGGATTGTGTTCTGTAAAATAGCCCTGCGCAATGGGCCATTAGGGCCTAAAAGCTTTTCCTGTCCCACAAAATCATCCAATGTTCTGGGTCGGAGGCGTTCAGCAAGAGGCGTGGTTATCAGCGACATTCAAATGGTATTATTTCAGTTTGTTAATGATTTGAATAACTAACAAAAAAAGCGTGGCTTAGTTCGCCACGCTTTCTCGTTCCAGATGGAAGTAAGTTATTTTCAGAAGGTTAACCTGTCCAGCGTCATTTGCTTTTTAAGGTTGCCCAACGCACCAAAAACCAGGTTATAAACAGACTGAATGTTGATTTTCATCAAATCTGCAATTTCGTGGTTATTCAAATTCATGTAAAATTTTAAAAAGATGGCCTCGCGCTGACGGCGTGGGAGCCCGTTGATCGCTACGTTAAGGTGTTGGTTGGTCGATTCAAATTCTTCCTCGGAAATCAGATGGTTTTCGTGGGAAGGCGTGTTGATATGCCAGTATTCCACCGGAATATCTTCATTGCTTGTATGCTTTTGTTGTGCATTCAAGTGGCGCACCAACTTTCTCTTGATAGACGCCATAAGATAAAACCGAACGGAAGTGGTGTCACCCAGCGTCATTCGGTTTCTCCAGAGTTCTACGAACAAGTCGTGGATGCAGTCCTTAATTAGTGGTTTGTCAATCGTAAACTGTGAGCAATACTGGTAAAGAATGTGAACGTAAGAGCGGTACAGGCATGCATAAGCATTTTCATCGCCTTTTCTGAACTGATCCCAAAAACAGAGTTCTTCTTCTTGCTTGTAGCGTAGGTGAGCCATTGTTTGGAAAGGATTTTGATTGGGGTTAGGAATTGATATAGATAATAAGGGTCATTATTACACTTGTAAATATATTTATAAAAAAACGTATTAAAAAAATATTTTCGCCAGAAAATTATATTTCAAAGGTTAATGTTACCATTTCGTTAAATATGTTACCATTTAAAGACTTAATGGAATAAAATTGAAATTTTCTCCGTCAAAAAGTCCTTTATCGCTCAATTTCAAGGATGGGATCACCAGCAATGCCATGAATGATAAGGTCATAAACGGCGACTGAAGCGTGGATTGCAACTCTTCCTTCACAAAGTTGTCGAGCAGTGTGTAAGTTGCAGCAACTTCATAACCATCTGCATCCGTCATTATGCCTGCAATCGGAAGCGGGATCAAATGCTTTTTTTTATTTCCGACTGCTGAAATTCCGCCTTTCGCTTCAATGATCATATTCACGGCCATCGCTATACTTTCATCATCACAACCAACACTTATAATGTTATGGGAATCGTGCCCAACCGACGAGGCAATTGCTCCCTGCTTCAACCCGAAATTCTTAATAAAAGCAACTGCCGGCGGTGCATTTTCGTAACGGTTGATCACGGTTATTTTTAGTACATCATCATCAGGATCAGTCAAAATTACGTCACCATGCCGCTCTGCGTCCGTAATGATTTCATTGGTAATCAGTTGACCTTCCAAAGCTTCGATTACCCTTACTTTCGAGTGCTCTTTTTTTTCATTTTTACAAACAAAATCCGAGGCTGTTTTCGGCTTGCACACAAACTGATTGGGATGTGCGCTGCGCAAGTCAGGGATCAGAGAAACAGCATTTTTGGCTACCAAACTCCCATTAATCCAGGTTTCCAGCACATTTAACGCGTTCAGATTATCGACAATGATGAAGTCTGCGGGATCATTTTTTCGAAGCAGGCCGACGGGCAAGCTATAATGCAAAACGGGGTTAACACAGGCTGCCAGCAGAATGTCCCAAATGTCATAGTTCAATGCTAATGCTCTTTTTACCAGTGCATTAATATGTCCCAGCACCAGGCTATCGGGATGCTTGTCATCGGAACAAAACATGATCTTTTCCGGAAATTCCGCAATGAGTGGGATCAGGGCGTCAAAATTCCTTGCAGCACTTCCTTCGCGGATAAGAATCTTAACTCCATAGCCGATTTTTTCCTTGGCCTCATCATATGTAAAGCATTCATGATCAGTAGAAATGCCGTGGGAAGCGTATTTTTTGGCAGCTTCACCGCGCAAGCCAGGCGCGTGGCCATCGATCACCTTATTATAATGTTTAGCCCAAGTGATTTTTGCCATCATATCCGGGTCTTCACTGATCACACCCGGGAAATTCATGACCTCAGCCAAATAGCCGATATCATCACTCGCCAGCAACTGTCCCACCTGATCCGCATCAATGATAGCTCCTGCCGTTTCAAAAATGGTTGCCGGAACGCAGGAAGGGGCACCGAAACAGAATTTGAACGGCACGCGTTTGCCATCATTGATCATGAATTCCACGCCTTCCATTCCCAGCACATTGCCGATTTCGTGGGGATCCGAAACCGTAGAAACTGTTCCGTGCACAACCGCGAGCCGCGCAAATTGTGCAGGCGTTAACATGGAACTCTCTATATGTACGTGCGCGTCAGTGAAACCGGGCAAGGCGTAGGGCAACGCTGGATTTTCAGGACCGGTAATGTTGATATCCTTGATAAATCCATCTGTAATGTGGAGCTGCGCTTCGGAAATGGTTTTTTCGAAAATGTTGACAATGTTGATTTTCATAGGGTAACTTCCAGATTTGGCAGGTGGACGGCGATTTTGCGGAATTCCTTTTGATAACCCAAAGGACTCTTGCCGGTGTGGATTTTGAAATATTTATTGAAATTGGCGAAGTTGTTAAATCCGCTTTCATAACAGATCTGCGCAACGGGCAACTTGGTTTCAGACAGCAGTTTACAAGCATGCCCAATCCTTAATTCGAGTAAAAACTGGGAATAAGTTTTCCGGCTCCGGCTTTTGAAATAGCGGCAAAATGAATGCGGGCTAATGTTGGCTATTTCCGAAATCTCCTCGATGGAAATCTTCTTCTGAAAATTGCTGATCGAATACTGATAGATCTGATTGATGCGATCCGTGTCAAATTGGTCATATTCCTCCTGATAATGTGTGTGCGACAAAGTTTTCATTTCTGCACAATGTGCCAGGTTTTCAAGGATTTGTAAAAGGGAAATCACAGCATTTCCGCTTTTTTGGTCCAGCAATTCCTGCAAAAGCTTTTTTACATTTTCAGTCCCTTCTCCCAATAGTTTCATCCCAAACCTTGCTTTGAGCAGTAATTCGCGAATGGCCTTGTTTTCAGGAAGGTCGAGAAATGCGTTGCCAAAAAGGTCCAGGGAAAAGTGAACAACCGTCGCCTGTGCATACAACTGACTTTCGCGCTGGAAATATTTTTCATCGCAGCGCCAGTAATGGGGCAGGTTAGGGCCTATTAAAAGGAGGTCGCCGCTTTGAAAATTTTGAATGTTGTCGCCCACGAACTGCGTGCCGGAACCTTGCTCAATGTGGATAAGCTCTATTTCGGGATGATAATGCCAGCGGTTATAAAAGTAAAGGACAACATCGCGCCGGATACTGAACGATTTTTGCAGGCCTTTGGGGACTTTCAGTAATTGCGGTTTCACAAATAATTACAAAAAGAATCTATTAAGAGGAAATATATGCCAATATAGTTGAAAATTTTGCTACTATTACGATGCATTGTATTGAAATATTTCAGTTCATTTGTTGATAAATTCTATTTAAGCTACCCTGAGATTTTAAACCAATTTAGAGCAGACTATGGCGTCACAGCTTTTAAAAATACATCCTTCTGATAATGTGATCGTTGCGTTGCGCGATCTGCCCGTAAATGCCGACGTGGCGTGGGCGGGCAGTCATTATTCGCTGCCTTACGGCGTTTCGGCCAAGCATAAGTTTGTAACAGAGGACATTGAAACCGGTGGCGCTATCATTATGTATGGCGTGTTGGTCGGTCGGGCATCGCAGCCTATCAAGAAGGGCGAGCCGATCACGACATTTAATCTTAAACACGATTCGCAGGATTACAGCACGGCCAACCGCCAGCCGTATTCTTACGTTCAGCCGGATGTAAGCAAGTGGGAGGGCCGGACTTTCAGAGGATATCACCGGGAGGATGGCCGCGTAGGCACATATAATTACTGGCTTGTAGTGCCATTGGTTTTTTGCGAAAACCGCAATGTGCTGATTATGAAAGATGCGTTCGAGCGCGAGCTTGGATATGCGCAGACAGATATTTACAGAGAGCATGTCAGGGATTTCCTGCATTTATATCAAAACGGCGATTTGCGCACTATCAAAAGCATGGAAGCGTTCACCGAGCGTGAGCCGGTCAGAAAAAAACAGGAACGGCCGTTCAAGAATGTAGATGGTGTTAAATTTCTGACGCATGAAGGCGGCTGTGGCGGAACACGAGCAGATGCCAACACGCTTTGTGCGCTGTTTGCTGCATATGCCGTGCATCCTAATGTGGCCGGCATCACGGTTTTGAGCCTGGGTTGCCAGAATTCGGAACTGAAAACATTGGAAGACGAGATCAAAAAACGCGATCCGAATTTCAACAAACCATTCTTCGCATTCGAGCATCAGAAAGGGACAGAATATTCCTTAATGTCGGGCGCCATAAAAGAAACATTTATGGGTGTTGCCAAAATCAATGAGTTCGAAAGAAGCGATGCGCCTTTGTCTAAACTTTCCGTGGGACTTAAATGCGGCGGCTCAGATGGATTTTCTGGGATATCGGCGAATCCGGTGCTCGGCCACTTATCTGATATTGTTGTTGGGTTAGGCGGGCAAACATTGTTAGCAGAATTTCCCGAACTGAACGGGGTTGAGCAAGAGCTTCTTAACCGTTGCGTTACGGAAGAAAAGGCTGCAAAATTTGAGAAATTAATGCGGGATTATGCGGGTAAGGCAGAGGCTGTGGGTTCGGCTTTCGCATTTAACCCTTCGCCAGGTAATATAAAAGACGGGTTGATCACGGACGCGATCAAATCCGCAGGAGCAGCGCGCAAAGGCGGTAACGCATACATTTCGGACGTGCTTAACTACACCGAAAGAGCCACGGAATCAGGGCTGCAACTCGTTTGTACGCCTGGTAATGATGTGGAAGCAACGACCGGCCAAACAGCCGCAGGCGCCAACATTATCCTTTTCACAACCGGACTGGGAACGCCAACTGGAAACCCGATCTGTCCGGTTGCCAAGGTGGCGACAAACACAACATTAGCCAACCGCATGCCAGACGTGATCGATTTCGATTGCGGGCCAGTAGTTGACGGCACCCAAAGCTTAGAACAAAATGCAGAAGCATTGCTGGAATATGTCATCCGCGTCGCTAGCGGCGAATTGACCAAAGCACAGCAATTGGGGCAGGATGATTTCATTCCCTGGAAGAGAGGAGTTTCATTATGATTTTAATTTTTCTTAATTGCCGGGGGCTTAAGCCCCTCGGCAATTAATTGAATCTGAGTAAAGGCCAGATAATCGGCTCTTTTGTTTCAATAACAATAAAAAAATTCATGTTTGATTTAAGTGGGAAAACAGCATTGGTAACAGGAGGGGCAAGCGGAATTGGCCTTGCTATCTCTCAAACCTTCGCGAAACAGGGCGCATTTGTCCATATTCTTGAACTCAATTCAGAGTTAGCTAATCATGTTGTAAACCAGATCGTTGCGGACGGCGGACAAGCAGAAGCGCATGTCGTCGATATCTCAAAACAAGCCGATGTGGTGAATGTCATCAATGCCATTGCAGCTAACCATACCATTAATATTCTGGTCAATAATGCCGGCATTGCCCACATTGGAAAGGCTGATAATACATCTGAAATTGATTTTGACAGGGTCATTAACGTCAATGTAAAAGGCGTTTATAATTGCCTGATGGCAGCCATTCCGCATTTGAAAAACAATGGCGGCGGCGTGATTTTGAACATGGCGTCTATTGCGGCCACTGTCGGGATTCCGGACCGTTTTGCTTATTCCACGGCCAAAGGCGCGGTCTATTCTATGACATTATCCGTAGCCCGCGATTACCTGGGAGACGGCATTCGTTGCAACAGCATTTCCCCTGCACGTGTGCATACGCCGTTTGTGGACGGGTTTATATCAAAAAATTATCCGGGAAAAGAAGAGGAAATGTTTGAAAAACTTTCCAAAACTCAGCCCATCGGCAGAATGGCCAAGCCGGAAGAAATCGGTGCATTGGCATTATATCTCTGCTCAGACGAGGCAGGGTTTATCACAGGCTGCGATTATCTGATCGACGGCGGATTTGAAAAATTAAATAACTAAACCAAAAAAGCAGATGGCGGGATGCCGGAAGCTGACATTTCAATATGAAACTTTTTCGATTTGGTGCTTTTGAGCAGGAGAAACCGGGTGTAGAACTTCCCGACGGTAAAAAACTGGATGTGTCTGCATTTGGTGAAGATTTCAACGAGAAATTTTTTGCGACAAATGGCCTGAACCGCCTTTCCGAATGGCTGATTACCAATGCTGCTACCAGCCCTGAGGTGGCGGAAGGTTTCAGATACGGTTCCTGCGTAGCGCGTCCTTCCAAGATCATATGCATTGGAATGAACTATGCCAAACATGCTTACGAGTCCGGAGCGACGGAATTGCCGAAGGAGCCGATCATATTTTTTAAAGCAACTTCTGCGCTTTGCGGGCCAAATGATCAGGTAATTATTCCAAGAAATTCACAAAAAACAGACTGGGAAGTCGAGTTGGCCGTGATCATTGGAAAAAAAGCAAGCTACATCGAAGAAGCGGACGCATTGAGTTATGTGGCGGGCTATGCAATTCACAATGATTATTCCGAACGGGAGTATCAGTTAGAGCGTGGCGGACAATGGGTTAAGGGAAAAAGCAATGACACTTTTGCGCCTTTGGGGCCATATTTGGTTACAGCCGACGAAGTTGGAAATGCCAATGACCTGAACCTTTGGTTAACATTGAACGGAAAGAAGATCCAGGATAGCAACACGTCTGACATGATCTTCCAGATCCCATTTTTGATCAGTTACCTAAGCCAGTTCATGACATTGCTTCCGGGAGATATGATCACAACCGGAACGCCGGCAGGAGTAGGTTTGGGCATGAAACCTCAAATGTATCTCAAAGCAGGAGATGTGGTTGAACTGGGCATTGAAAAACTGGGCGCACAAAAACAGGAAGCTATTGCCTGGAAACCACTTTGATATGGTAATCGATTCTCATCAGCATTTTTGGATATTCGATCAGGAGCGTGATTCGTGGATCATGCCCGAAATGCAGGTTATCCGGAAAAACTTTTTGCCTGAGGACTTGAAACCAGTTTTAAAAGAGAACCGTGTTGATGGTTGTGTGGCCGTTCAAGCTTCGCAATCCAGGTCGGAGACGGATTTCCTGTTGCAGCTTGCCGAGGCCAATGATTTTGTAAAAGGTGTTGTTGGCTGGGTTGATCTGCAAGCGTCAGACCTGTACGACCAACTTGAAAAATACTCGCAGTTTGAGAAACTGAGGGGGTTCAGGCATGTTGTGCAGGGCGAAGCGGAAGGATTTATGCTGCAACCTGCATTCATCAAAGGCGTTGGTCAGCTGGTTGCATTTAACTTTACATATGATATTCTGATTCGTCAGGATCAATTAAAAGAAGCGTTCAATTTTGCTGTAAAGCTGCCAAATGTACATTTCGTCCTTGATCACATTGCCAAGCCGTTGATAAAGAATGGTGAAATGCAACCCTGGGCAACGGATATCCGAAACCTCGCAGAGCTTTCCAATGTAAGCTGCAAAGTTTCCGGAATGGTAACTGAAGGCGATTGGAAAAACTGGGAAAAGGCAGATTTCAGGCCCTATCTCGATGTGGTTTTCGAAGCATTCGGAACAGACCGGCTTTTATACGGTTCTGATTGGCCTGTTTGCCTGGTTGCAGCTGAGTATGAAGGTGCTAAGGGCATATTAACGGATTATCTCAGCATGTTTTCCGATTCGGAATTGCAAAAGGTGATGGGTAAAAATGCGGTGGAATTTTACAGTCTTGATATATAATTGACAAAATGAAAAAATACTGTCTAGCGGTGGATCTGGTGAACGATCCGGTTATGATTGCTGAGTACGAGCAATATCACAAAAAAGCCAGACCGGAAATTGAAAAGAGCATTCTGGATGCGGGAATCACCCAAATGGAGATCTACCGCATCGGCGAACGGCTTTTTATGATCATGGAGACAGAAGACGATTTTAGTTTTGAGAATAAAGCCCAGATGGACGCGGCAAATGCGCAGGTCCAGGAATGGGAACAACTCATGTGGAAATATCAAAAGGCCCTGCCATCCGCCAAACCAGGCGAAAAATGGGTGTTAATGGATAAAATATTTGCCCTCAAAGAATAATGAAAAGATCTGTGACTTAGCGTTCTAAAAAGGTTTGAGTAAATTAATTTATCTATTACTAATTGCCAGTTTGTCTTGTACATTGCTTTCTTCCCGGCCACGTAAAGCGGTGGAGATCAAAGTGATGAGTTTCAACATCCGCCACGGGCTGAACCGGGCTGAGGAGTCTAACCTGAGAGACATACTGAGGATCATTAACGAGCATAAGCCTGACCTCATCGCATTGCAAGCGGTTGATAGTCTGGTCGGTGACGGAAAAGTGCAATTCCAGCTCCGGCAAATTGCCGTGCAAACCGGGATGCATTATGTGTACGGAGAAGCGGACAGATCTGCAAATGGCTCGCAGGGTGTGGGCATCTTATCAACCTGGGAATTTGAAAAAACGCAGATCATCAACCTCCCGAAAACGGAAGGGGCAGATCCGAAAGTGCTGTTGTGCGGGTTAGTAAAGCCTGCCAGAGGGCTCACTTTCCGGTTTTGTAATGCAAGGTTGGAATATGCTTCGGTGATGGACAGGGCTTTGCAGGCAGCTTACATTAACCAAATGCTCGTAAACAGCATTCAGCCGGTGTTACTGGGCATGGATATGGGCGCAAGGCCGAATGAGCAGCCCTACTTTTCATTCCGGAAAAACTGGCAGGACGCCGCCCAGGGATCGCATCTCGAAACCTGGAACGAAGGACTGCCCGGAGACCGGCTCGACTATATTTTCGCTTTGCTGAATAATAAAGTAAGGATCAGGAATTATAAGGTAATCAGAAATTACCCGCAGGTTTCGGACCACTACCCAATACTTGCCACCATTGAATTTTGGTAAAATGAATTACTCGGATTTGAAAATCGGATTGTTTATTCCCTGTTATGTCGACCAGTTTTATCCACAGGTAGGCATAGCAACCCTCGAACTGCTCGAAAAGCTGGGTTGTACCGTAACATTTCCGCTGAGCCAGACCTGCTGCGGTCAACCGATGGCCAACTCAGGCTTTGAACACTTAACAAAGGATTGCGACCGTCTGTTTTTCAATCAATTCGCTGATTGTGATTATGTTGTATCGCCGTCGGGAAGTTGTGTTCTGCACATTAAGGATCATTTGAAAGTGGAGGAAAAGCCCGATGAGTCCAAAGTATTGCGCAAAAAAGTTTACGAGCTGGTGGAATTCATCGTCGATGTTTTGAAAGTTGATTTCATTGAAGCCGAGTTTCCGCATCGTGTAGGATTGCACCAGGGATGCCATGGACAGCGCGGGTTGCATCTATCGCAAATGTCGGAGCTGAATGCGGCACCATTTTCGAAACCTGTTTCGCTGTTGAAAAATGTCAAAGGATTGGAATTGGTTAACCTGGACAGGGCAGATGAATGCTGCGGGTTCGGCGGGACTTTTTGTGTGAGCGAAGAAGCAGTTTCTGTAAAAATGGGTAAGGACCGCGTTTCGGACCACATTCGTCATCATGCAGAATACATTACCGGATCTGATATGAGCTGCCTTTTACATTTGGAAGGCATTTTGAAACGGAGCAAAAGCAATGTTCAGGTGAAGCACATTGCAGAGATTTTGAACAGTGCTATAAAACAAATACCGGTCCCCGCATAGGAACCGGCATTTTACAAAGTTTGGGAGGCAAGCCGCATGTAGTTTTACTACGGCCTGACCTTGGAGGGTCGAAATCTGAGAAGCGCTTTGTTGTTAGTTGATAGAAGAAACAACGCGGCTGGTTGTAGTCAGAATATCAAATGATTGAGTAGCCTTCTCTTTACCGTCCGTGATTTCGAATGTGTAAGTACCATCCATCAAGGTCGATAAATCAAAATATTTCAAATAGCTGTTATCAACGCGTTTGCTTTCTGAGAAAAGAACATTTTTATCAGTATCCAAAATACGAACGGCTACGTTTTTTGAAGTTGGATTATTATATGAAACGCGGAATTGCATTGGTTTGATCTGAAGAACAGTCAGTTTGTTAGAAACCGTTTCCGTTTTTTCAGTTGCGATGTTGGTTTGTGCATTAACTGTCAATGCTGAACCTGATAAAAGCAAGCCAGTCAAGGCTGCGATAAGAAGCGTGTTTTTCGTTTTCATAAGAGTGAAAATTTAATTGTGTCTAAAAAAAGTTAAACTAAACTTGTTTCAGACTCCGATGCCCTGATCGAATAACTTTGTGATTCAAAAGTATAAGATATTGCAATACAATAAAATAGCTTTTTTGCGATAAGTAAAAAGTTGTTTATTAAACAAATAGCAAACTTTGAATAGTACAACGAATGTGAAAAGTACAATTCTTATTCTTTATAAAATACTATTATCAAATTGTTAAGGAAACTATGTCTAAGACAATTATTGAGCATTCTGTGGCTTCCGAAACCTTCAACAAGGACGAGCCTTATGTTGACTGGCATGACGAAACGCTCTGGTTTGTCCGTCAGAAGAGAGATAAATCTTCGAAATTGTTGCCGGAATGGGAGCAATTGAGAGAAGTGGCGTCGGGCATTAAGAACTATGTGCTGTCTCATATGGACGAGCTGCTCATTGCTTTTGAACAAAAGGCAAAGGAAAACGGTGTCCACGTTCACTGGGCAGCCGACGCAGCAGAGCACAACGAGATTGTGCTCAATCTTTTAAAGCAGAATAATATTGACAAGATGGTCAAAAGCAAATCCATGCTGACCGAGGAATGTCATATGAACGAATTTTTGTCTAAAAACGGAATCGAAGTGATCGATACGGATTTGGGCGAACGGATCGTGCAGCTAAGGAATGAGCCGCCGAGCCACATTGTGCTTCCGGCGATCCACCTGAAAAAGAAAGACATCGGTGATCTTTTCCACGAACATTTAGGAACAGAAGCCGGTGCAACCGATCCGCAATATTTAACAGAAGCCGCAAGGCAACATTTGCGGGACAAATTCCTGACCAGAAGGGCAGCATTAACAGGCGTAAACTTCGCAATTGCTGAAACCGGAGGATTTGTGGTTTCTACCAATGAAGGAAACGCAGATATGGGGGCGCACCTGGCCGACATTCACATTGCCTGCATGGGTTTTGAAAAAATAATCCCAACGCAAAAGGACCTGGCCGTTTTCCTGAGATTATTAGCCAGAAGCGCAACAGGCCAGCCAATTACAACTTACAGCAGCCATTTTAAGAAGCCCCGTGACGGGCAGGAAATGCACATTATCATTGTCGACAATGGACGCACGACCCAGCTTGGACGCGCCGATTTCAGAAATTCATTGAAATGCATTCGGTGCGGCGCTTGCATGAACACCTGTCCTGTTTACCGAAGAAGTGGCGGGCACAGTTACCATAATGCAGTTGCAGGGCCAATTGGGTCTATTCTGGCCCCGAATTTGGACATGACTAAAAATGCTGATCTGCCCTTTGCAAGCACATTATGCGGCAGTTGTTCCAATGTTTGCCCTGTTAAAATCGACATTCATGATCAGCTTTATAAGTGGCGCCAGGTTCTGGTAAAAGGCGGTCATGTGCCGCAGACGAAGGAATTGGGCATAAAAGCAATGTCGGTGGTGCTGTCGCAGCCAAGGTTTTATCAATGGTCGGGCCGGTTAGGTCGGTCGCTGATGCGGACAGTTCCTTTTATGGTTAATAATGGGATGAATCCCTGGTTTAAGCAGCGGGAAATGCCCGAGCCGCCCAAAGAAAGTTTCCGCGACTGGTATATCCGTAATCGAAAAGAATAGCACAATGACTTCGAGGGAAAGAATATTACAGCAAATAAAATTGAATAAGCCCGCCGAAACGCAGCTTCCGGAAGTCAAGCGTTTCGATAGTTTATATGAAAATACAGAGGATAAATTCATTGAAACGCTAACCGCAATCTACACGGAAGTGATCGTGGTGAAAGATTACGCGGAACTGGCACAAAAGGCAGGCGAGCTGTACGCCTCCGTGGTTAACCGGGCGACAACGATTCCCGCGCTGGGCAATTGGGCAGATTTCAGTCTTAATAATCCCGATCCTCACGCTTTGGAAATGATTGAGATCGCAATATTACAGGCGGAATTTGGTGTGGCTGAAAATGGCGCAGTCTGGATCTCGGATGCACATTTGCCGCACCGCGCATTGCCTTTTATTACCCAAAACCTCGCATTTGTAATCCCAAGAAAGGCGATCGTGAACAATATGCACGACGCATATGAGCGTTTGGCGGACACGACGGGCTGGGGATGTTTCATTTCGGGCCCGTCGAAAACGGCTGATATTGAACAATCTCTTGTTATCGGAGCGCATGGAGCGCGGAGTTTGGTGATCTTTCTGCTGGAAGAAGCCTGATATGCAGTGGATCATGTTGCAACCAGAGGAAAAAATTGCTTGAAATCGGCTGCCAGCCCATTCTTTCTTCTATTTTTGCAAACACAAGATTTATCCATATGCCCAAAATAATTGTTGCGATTGATGGCTATTCCAGCTGTGGCAAAAGCACGACTGCGAAACTGGTTGCAAAGCAGCTTAATTACCCCTATATCGATACCGGCGCAATGTACCGGGCTGTTACACTGTATTTTATACAAAACCACATTGGCCTGACAAATCCCAAAGAAACGGAACAGGCGCTGAATAATATCCATATTTCATTTCGCAGGCACGCGGAGCTGGGACGTAATGACACGTATCTCAACGGGCTGAATGTGGAAGATGAGATCCGTAAGATGTATGTTTCGGAGAAGGTGAGCGATGTGAGCGCCATTGCAGAAGTGAGGCACGCACTGGTGGCTCAGCAGCAGCGCATGGGCAAGACAAAAGGCATCGTTATGGATGGCCGTGACATTGGGACCGTCGTTTTTCCCCAGGCAGAATTGAAAATATTCATGACCGCCGATCCCCTGATCCGCGCGCAAAGAAGGCAACTTGAATTACTTGAAAAAGGAGAGCTTATCGGGCTTGCAGAGATTGCCGAGAACTTAAAAATGCGTGACTATATCGACACCACCCGTGCAGAAAGTCCGCTACGACAAGCGGCAGACGCTGTTTATATTGATAATTCGCTGATGACACTGGACGAGCAGGTGGAAATGGTGGTGAGGCTGGCTGACGAGCAAATCGGGTTATCCCTGCGCAGAAAAGCCAGCAGAGCTTGATATGGAACAGCACGATTATGACTATCTGATTGTTGGTCAAGGTATTGCGGGCACTTCGCTGGCCATGCATTTATTGGATTTGGGTAAAAAGATCCTGATTGTAAATGATTCAGGAGCGCCTTCTTCTTCACAGGTTGCGGCTGGGATTTTTAATCCGTTAACCGGTAAAAAGCTGGTGAAAACCTGGCTCGCGGATGACCTTTTTCCTTACGCCAAAGGCTTCTACGCTTATTTGGAAGCCATATTTGGTCAACAAATTGTGCATCAGGCACCCATTTACAGGCCATTTCGCTCCATTGCCGAGCAAAACACTTATCTGGCCCAATCCGCTGATCCAAAAATCGCTTCATACATAAAGCAAGACGGCGATCTGGCCGATTTATCTAATTATATCCACGCAGATTTTGGCGGTTTAGAAGTCATTAAATCGGGATGGATCGACCTGCCTGTTTTGTTGGAGCAAAGCAGAAATTACTTCTTAGAGTACGATCTCCTCGTTGATGAGCAGTTCGATGTCAATGCGCTATCTGTTTCTAAGGAAGCGGTTGTCTGGAAAGAAAAGACTTTTGGGAAATTGGTTTTATGTCAGGGATTTAAAGCTTTGGAAAATGGTTTCTTTAACTGGCTTCCGTTTACGCCCGTTAAGGGTCAGATCCTGGAAATTGAAACAGAAGTCGCCTTGCCCAACTACATTGTGAACCAAGGGATTTTTATGTTTCCGGTAAGTGAAAAAGTGAGTCGGGTAGGAGCCACCTATTCCTGGGATCCGCTGGATTGGGAGCCGACAAAAGAAGCAACCGAAGAACTGAAAGAAAAGCTGGATACACTGCTCAAAATTCCGTATCGGATCAGGTCGGAAGTGGCCGGAATCAGACCGTCGGTCAGGGACCGCAGGCCGCTGATTGGCGTGCATCCCGACTACGATAATGTCGCTATTTTCAATGGATTAGGTACGAAAGGTGTGACGCTGGCGCCGTTTTTCGCAAACGAGCTCGCACAACATTTGGAAAACGGGAAAGAATTGAATCCGCTAGTTAATATTCAGCGGTATTTTTCGTTATATTTCCGTTGAAGTCAGCCTTAGCACTATGAGCATAAAATTTATATACAAGTTAACCTTTTCGGTCGGTCTTTTAGCGGTTTTAGGATTATTTACCGAATCAGTAGCGCAGCGCTACCCTTCTCAGGAAACCTTTGGAAAGAACAGGGTTCAGTACAAGACCTTCAACTGGAAGATATTTAAAACCACCAATTTCGAGATCTATCATTACCAGGGCGGAACCGCGCTTGCAAAGCTGACTGCGCAATATGCTGAAAGTGAATTTGATAAGATCACCGATATCCTGGGCTGGACACCTTACAGCCGTGTAAAGATCTTTCTCTACAATTCTCCCGCTGAATTGGAACAAAGCAATATGGGGCTGTCGACATTGGACAACCTGAACGAGCAGAAACTGGATCTTTCCCAGTCACGCGTGGAAGTTGCCTACACGGGCGACCAGATCGGTTTCCGTAAAAAGCTGGTAAAAGATATCAGCCTATTGTTTGTTTACGACATGCTTTACGGCGGAAATATGAAGGAAGCATTGCAAAGTTCATTGCTTCTGACGCTTCCTGAATGGTTCATGTCCGGAACAGCCGCTTACATTGCCGAAGGCTGGTCGCCGGAATTGAATGATTATATGCGTGATTTTTTCAAAAACCGCAATGTGCGCAAACCCACATTAATGACTGGCAATGACGCAACATTGATCGGTCACTCCATTTGGAATTACATTGCAGAGCGCTACGGAAAAGATAAGATCTCAGACATTCTGAACCTCACCCGCATTATCAGGACCGAGCAAACCAGCATTACAAGCACTTTGGGAATCCAGTCTTACAACCGGTTCCTGCGTGATTGGAAAGCATATTATTTGAATCAGAATAAAAACGCGGAGCAGTTTTACACCGATCCCAATCCAACCTGGAAATATAAGCTGAACGAATTCAGCGTTTCCGACGCGAGTGCGGTCATTAAGGTGTCTCCGGATAAAAAATTTACGGCGGTTAGCGAGATCAAGAATGGCCGATACAGGGTTTATTTGTTTGATAGTGAAACAGGAAGCAAGAAAATCGTTCGTCAGGGCAAGCTTGATTTTATTGGTGGAAGGGTAAAAACACAACCGCCGCTTTTAGGCTGGTCAAGAAACAATGTGCTGTCCATCCTGGCTACTGAAAACGACCGCAAGAATTTTTACATGTATGAAAACCTGGGCACGAAAAAGGTCAAGGTTAAGCTGAAACGCAACATTCGTGGCCTGGATCAGATTGTGGATATGGATGTTTCGCATGACGGGACAATGCTTGCAGTGAGTGCCGATAAGGGTGGACAAAATGACCTTTATCTGATCAGCGTAGCGAGGGCTTCTGCATTGCCACTGACCAGTGATCTTTACGATGATCTTTCGCCGCGTTTCGTTCAGGGATCGTCGCGCAGGGTGGTTTTTTCTTCGAACCGTCCGCTGGATTCATTGGGAACGGGAGATAAGGGGAATTACAAATCCATTTCAGGCTCATTTACGATATTCGAGCATGATGGAACGCCTAAGTCTGATAATCTTTTGAAACTCGTTCAGACGGATGGGAAGACCAAGATTTTGCCTGTTTATGCTGATGAAAATGACATTGTTTATCTTTCGAATGCCAAAGGCGTAAGTAATCTGTTCAAATTCAACCGCGCCAGCAGCACCAACTCGCAGCTGACCAACTACATTCAAAACATCAGAAATGCTGATATAACCACCAAATCGGGCGGTGGATTGGCTTACACTTATTTGAATGACGGATATTACACCGCAGCTTTCAAAAACTCATTTGACATTAACGCAACGGTTTCTACACCAACATTGAATAATGGTGAAGCCGCAGCCGGAACAACGACTGCCGGCGCCGCTGTTGGCCAAAAGCCGGATTCAGCCATACAGGCGAAACCAGCTGAAACCCCCAAAATCGCATTGAAAGAAGGTGAAGTGGACACGGACAATTACGAATTTGACGAAGACGTCCTGAAATCATTTGAATCTAAACAACGAAGAGGCACATTCCCTACTCCTTCGAGCGCTTTGACCAGATCGAAAGCAACACGTGAAAACATCGCGATCAAAGGGCCTTACGCATACAAAGGTTTGTTCATTACCAACGACGCAAATTCCGACTGGCGCATTGACCCGATCAGAGGATTCGGATATGCGCAATCTATTTCGATGAATGATTTGTTGGAAAACCACGTCATCAAGGCTGGACTTTTCATTTCATCGAACTTCCGGAACAGCGATCTCTTTGCAGAGTATAACAACAACACATATCGCATTGATTTCGGGTTAAGGATCGATAGAAAGAGTCTTTACATTGATTCAGAAGGGGCGCCACAGAAATATCGCTTTAACCAGCTGATGTTCACGGCCTCCTATCCATTCTCGACTACGAGCCGGTTCTCGCTCTCGCCAATGTTTAGCTCCACACGCATGATCGATGTATATTTGCTGCCAAATCCTGACCTGGCGTCCAGTTATGGAGGTTTGAGAAGCGAATATGTGTTTGATAACACGCGGGTAAATGGCATGAATATGATGGAAGGAACTCGTTTCAAGATCCGTTATGACCTGCAACAAGGTCTTACGAACGGAAACGAAAGTTTCAACCGCATAAGCCTCGATTTTCGTCATTACCAAAAAATCCACCGTGATCTGATCCTGGCGGTCCGTGCTTCGGCGAGTCATTCCGGTGGTAAGGCCCCCAAGCAGAACATTCTGGGTGGAATGGAGAACTGGCTCGGCAATAAAAAAGAAACGCGCACGGGAGATAATCCGCTTGATTTCCAGAAAGACAACCGCGACATATTCTTCGCCGACTTCGCAACCAACTTACGCGGCTTTAAGCTGAACCGTTTGTCGGGAACAAGTTATATGTTGCTGAATGCGGAATTACGAATTCCTTTGGTGAAATATTTATATCGCGGCGCCATCACTTCGAGCTTCCTGCGCAACTTCCAGATCGTTGGTTTTGGCGATATTGGAACTGCCTGGACAGGTAAAGGGCCATTCAGCGAAAACAACAGTTTGAATACACAAATTATTGGAACCGAGGACGATCCGTTCCGGGCAACGGTCACCAACTTCAAAAATCCTTACTTAATGGGCTATGGAGTAGGTGCTAGGACCACTTTGTTTGGCTTCTATGCCAAATTTGATTACGCCTGGGGTGTGGACAATGGTTACACAAACAAAGCCGTTCCTTACGTAACATTGGGTTATGATTTTTAAGTAGAAGATCAGTATAAATTAAAAATTTCTGGTTCTTAATGGTGGCAAGGGATAACCTCTCTTGCCATTTTTAGTTTAATAAATTGACTTATTTCAATCCATTCTCATGAACACACATCACTTCTTGATCAAAGTAAACTTCTTCCTTCTCCTATTCTTTTTCGCGAGCTCTCAAACTGTTTTTGCCCAAAGAGAAGTCCTTTACGAACAATATGTGCAAAGTCCGATGACCATCAATCCGGGCTTTACAGGCGTCAGAGAGACATTCAATATGACGGCCATGTTTCGCAGAAAATGGTTTAACATTCAAAATTCACCTTCCAGTCAGACATTCACTGCAGACGGAACTGTTGCCAATGGAAAGTTTGGTATAGGTTTTATGGCATTGAATGATCAGACGAGCTTTTTCACGACAACAGGTTTTTCCGGATCATTTGCATATCATCTGGCAGTTTCAGATGAGTGGAAACTGGGGCTTGGCGCACAAGGCGGCATTAATGTGCTTCCGGTCGTGGATTTGACTTCCCCGAGAAATAATACGGTGCTGGGAAGTTTTGGGCTCGGGGCGTGGCTGCGCTCCGATCGTCTGTATTTTGGACTGTCAAAACCCGAACTATTAACACAGAATTTCGGCAATCAGGCAATAACCAGCGTTTACCGTCGTCCCTTATATATAATGGCTGGCGGCAGTTATGAATTGAATGATGATATCATGCTATTGCCACACATTTTGTTTGTCCAGGAAAAGGACCACGAATTGCGTTTTGATTTCGGCAGCCGGTTTTGGTTTAATGAAAAAGTAGGCGTGGGTGCTTCATATCGGGCAGGCGGAGGCTACAAATCGTTTTCTGCGAAGGTCGATTACTTGCAGGTTTCGGCAGAAGTGCAGGCGGGGAAGAACATCAGGCTGGGATATTTTTACAGCACAAGACAAGCTGAGCAAATTTACGCCTCCTATTCCGGCCCCAAAGGCATTCATGAACTGATGCTGAAATTTGTACCAAGTCCTAACGGATTCCAGAAATATTAGTGCGGCTGAAACGTCAGAGATCGTTTTTGGCCTAAGTTAAAAGGAGAATTTATTCGTAATGTTTTAATAACTCTCGTACCTTTGTGCGGTAAATGAAATACTCACTTTTGTGATGGATAAATACACATATATAGCAAATTCCGACGGCGCTTACATAGAGGAATTGTACAATTCCTATAAGCAGAATCCAGCTTCAGTAGACGAAGGCTGGCAGAAATTTTTTGAAGGCTTTGACTTCTCACAAAAGTATCCTGTTAACGGCAACGGCCACGCAAATGGCGCTGCCAACGGTAAAGAAGCAACGACGATTTCGAAGGCAGATCCAGCCCGTATCCGTAAGGAAATGGAAGTGGTTCACCTGATCCGCGGTTTCCGGTCAAGAGGTCACTTATTGGCCACTACAAACCCGATCCAGAAGCGCAGGGACCGTCAGCCACAGCTTGATATAGCTGATTTCAATCTCGGTAAAGAGGATCTTGATTCGGTTTTTGAGGCTGGTGTGGAGGTTTTCGGCAGGCCGGCAACATTACGGGAAATTGTTGATTCCCTGACTACGATTTATACAAGAAACATTGGTTTCGAATATTTATACATCCGCGACCGCGAGCAAAAAAGCTGGTTGCGTAAGAAAATTGAAAAGGAAGCATTGAACATGAGTTTCTCGATTGATGAGAAAAAACATATTCTTTCCAAATTGAACGAGGCGGTTGTTTTTGAAAATTTTCTTCACACAAAATATTTAGGTCAAAAGCGTTTTTCTCTGGAAGGTGGCGAAACTACTATTCCTGCATTGGACGCTATGATCAACAAAGCCGCAGAAATGGGCGTTGTGGAAGTAATGATCGGGATGGCACACCGCGGCCGTCTGAATGTGCTTGCCAACGTAATGCAAAAAACCTACGGACAGATCTTCAACGAATTCGAAGGCAACTTGCCCGACCAGGTTTGGGGCGACGGTGATGTGAAATATCACATGGGTTTTGCAAGCCAGATCACAACCAAGAATGGTGAAAAAGTACATTTGAAACTGGCACCAAACCCATCTCACCTTGAAGCCGTTAACCCGGTTGTAGAAGGTTACATTCGCGCCCGTGCCGATGGCATGTATGACAGTGATTACGACCGCGTTCTGCCGGTCTTGATTCACGGTGATGCAGCGGTTGCAGGCCAGGGAATTGTTTACGAAGTAACGCAGATGTCTGCGCTGAATGGTTATTACACAGGTGGAACTATTCACTTTGTGATCAACAACCAGGTAGGTTTTACAACAGACTTTATCGACGCAAGATCAAGCATTTATTGCACCGACATTGCCAAGATCGTTGATGCGCCCGTATTGCACGTGAATGGTGATGATCCTGAGGCAGTTGTGTTCTGTATGCGACTTGCTGTTGAATATCGCCAGACATTTAATAAGGATATTTTTATTGATATGGTTTGCTATCGTCGTCATGGCCACAATGAGGCGGACGAGCCGAAATTTACGCAGCCAGTTCTTTATAAATCCATTGAGAAACACCAGAATCCAAGGGAAATTTACCAAAAAACCCTTGCGGACCGTGGTGACGTAGACGCGCAGCTGGCCGCTAATATGGACAAAGAGTTCAAGCAGCTATTGCAGGAGCGTTTAGATATGGTGAAGCAAAAAGCGTTGCCCTATACATTGCCCAAACTGGAACAGGAATGGCATACTTTGCGCAAATCCAAGCCCGAGGATTTTGAAAAATCTCCTGAAACAGGCGTTCCTTTGGAAACATTGGAAAAAATTGGCAAGGCGCTTATCAGCACGCCTGAGAATTTCAGCCGGTTGAAACAGATCGATAAATTGCTCAAAGATCGTGAGCAAATGATTTTTGATAAAAAGGAAGTGAACTGGGCAACAGCAGAATTGCTAGCTTATGGTTCTATCCTTACCGAAGGAAATATTGTGCGATTAAGTGGCCAGGATGTCCAGCGTGGAACATTCTCGCACCGTCATGCAGTCCTGAGAGATGTCGAAACCAACGCACCTTATAGCAACCTGGAACACATTCAGGAAGATCAGGGCAGGTTTATGATCTACAACTCGCTGCTTTCGGAATACGGCGTTTTGGGTTTTGAATTTGGTTATTCCATGGCAAACCCAAATGCGTTGGTAATCTGGGAAGCACAGTTTGGTGATTTCGCCAACGGCACGCAGGTGATTATCGACCAGTTTGTTACATCAAGTGAAACCAAATGGGATCGCTGGACAGGTTTGGTTATGTTGCTGCCACACGGTTACGAAGGTCAGGGGCCAGAGCATTCAAATGCTCGTCCTGAGCGTTATTTGCAACTTTCCGCGAATTATAACCTGATCGTCGCCAATGTTACCACGCCTGCGAACTTCTTCCACTTGCTGCGAAGACAATTGAAATTTCCGTTCCGCAAGCCATTGGTGGTGATGTCGCCAAAATCAATGCTGAGACATCCCTTATGCGTTTCGCCGATCGACAGCCTTGTAAATGGTTCGTTCCAGGAGACGATAGGCGATAGTTTTGCAGATCCTAAAAAGGTCAAAAAAGTGTTGCTATGCACAGGAAAGCTATATTATGAGCTTTACGAGAAGCAGCAGGCAGATAAGCGTGAAGATATTGCCATCATCCGTCTTGAACAAATGCACCCGTTCCCGCAAAACCAGATTGATGCGCATTTGGCTCAATATCCAAATGCAAAAGTATATTGGGTACAGGAAGAACCTTTCAATATGGGTGGCTGGACATTCATGTTAAGAATGTATAAAGGCGCAAAACCGCTTCAGGTGATCGCCCGCGAATCCAGTGCTTCGCCTTCGACAGGATTCTCAAAAATCCACGCAAAAGAGCAGGCGGAGATTATTAGCAGAGCTTTTGAATGATATTCCTATAAATTTAGACACTTAGTTCGATAACAAGATTGCACATAAAATGGCTGAAATTGAGATAAAAGTACCGCCCGTTGGCGAGTCCATTACAGAGGTTACAATAGGAAACTGGTTCAAAAATGATGGCGATTTTGTGAAGATGGATGAGGTCATTTGTGGACTTGATTCGGATAAAGCGACATTTGAATTAACAGCGGAAGCAGAAGGCGTCCTGCACATCAAAGCGCAGGAAGGCGATACGCTGAACATTGGTGACCTGATTGCAACCATCGATTCAGCCGCAAACGGTGCATCGAAAGCGCCGGCTCCCAAGCAGGAAGCTGCCGCTGCTTCGAATGCTGCTGCGCCAGCCGCGTCAGCTGCAGAGGAACCAGCTGCCGATAAGATTGAAGATAAAGCCGCTGAACCTGCGGCCGTTGCGCCTGCCCAATCTGCATCTACAGGCGCTGCGCCAGCCGGTGGTGGAAAAGCATATGAGATGAAAGTTCCCGCAGTAGGAGAGTCGATAACTGAGGTTACCATTGCTTCCTGGAGCAAAAAAGATGGTGATCACGTAGAAGTTGACGAGATCCTTTGCGAGCTGGAATCCGATAAAGCAACATTCGAATTGCCGGCAGAAGCAGCTGGAACATTGCGGATTGTTGGAAAAGAAGGTGAAACGTTGTCAATCGGAGCAATCATTTGCACCATTGAGCAAGGAGCAGGGGCTGCTGCGCCTCAACAAGCGCCTCAGACATCTGCACCTGCCGCTGAAACAGCCGGAGCAGACAAAGCATACAGCGAAAAACATGCCTCCCCGGTTGCTGCGAAGATTTTGGCCGAAAAAGGAATTGATCCGAAAGATGTTAACGGTTCAGGATCTGGCGGACGGATTATGAAGGATGATGCTTTGAAAGCGGGTAGCAAACCGGCTGAATCGGCTCCTGCTTCACAGCCAGCACCAGCCAAACCAGCAACGCAAGCAGCCCCGGCCCCAGCCGGAGCGAGAAGTCAGCGTCGTGAGAAAATGTCGTCATTGCGTAAAACCATTGCGCGCCGTTTGGTGGCTGTGAAAAACGAAACGGCCATGCTTACCACTTTCAATGAGGTGGATATGAAGCCGGTAATGGACGTGCGTTCGAAATTCAAAGATAAGTTCAAGGAAAAGCATGAAGTAGGTTTAGGCTTTATGTCATTCTTTGTAAAAGCGGTAACGGTTGCGTTGAAAGACTTCCCGGTTATCAATGCTTATATGGATGGTGAAGAGCTGGTTTATAATGATTATGCAGATATTTCCGTAGCGGTTTCAACGCCTCGCGGGTTAGTTGTTCCTGTTATACGTAATGCTGAAACATTATCGTTCGCAGCTGTGGAGAAGGAAATCGTTCGCCTGGCAGTGCGTGCACGTGACGGGAAACTCGGGCTGGATGAAATGTCTGGTGGTACGTTTACAATCACAAATGGAGGAACATTCGGTTCAATGCTATCAACACCGATCATTAATGCACCGCAATCTGCGATCTTAGGGATGCACAACATTGTTGAGCGCGCAGTTGTCGTTGACGGTCAGATCGTTATCCGCCCGATTATGTATGTGGCGCTTTCATATGACCACCGCACGATTGATGGCAAAGATTCCGTAAGCTTCCTTGTTCGCGTGAAGCAACTTTTGGAAGATCCAATGAGATTATTGCTTGATATGTAATTTCAACATTGCACGATAAACGAAGAGAGCCTGGTCACCCGGGCTCTCTTTTTGTTTATTTCAATTTCGCGTTATCCTTGTGCCTGTCTTTATCCCGTTCTGTTTTCTTCGCCATATTCTTCTCAAAAGCCTCGGTCAGGTTAACGCCGGTTTGATTTGCTAGGCAGATCAGCACCCACATTACATCCGCCATTTCATCGCCCAGGTCTTTACCCAGATCTGATTTTTTGAAGGACTGGTCACCATAAGTCCTGGCCATAATCCTGGCAAGTTCCCCCACTTCCTCAGTAAGGATCGCCATATTGGTCAGTTCAGAAAAGTATCGTACGCCGTAGGTTTTGATCCAGTCATCTACTTGGGATTGTGCTTCTTGGATAGTCATGGGTTTAGTTTTGAATGAGTGGGTTTTGAATTAGTGAATTAGTGAATTAGTGAATGAGTGAATGAGTGAATGAGCGGGGGCTGACGCAGAAATCTTAGATCCTGTTTTTTGAATCAATTATAATGGTTACCGGGCCGTCATTCAGTAATGCTACTTTCATATCGGCCCCGAAGATCCCGCGTTGGATCGGTTTTTCCAATTCTGCTTCCAGAAAGTGGATCATCTTTTCGTAAAGCGGAATGGCAACTTCGGGTCTGGCTGCTTCGATAAAAGATGGTCTGTTTCCTTTTTTCGTGCTCGCATGAAGCGTAAATTGGCTGATCAATAGAATGTCTCCGTCCACTGATTTAAGGTCCAAATTCATTTTATCATCACTATCACCAAAAACCCGCAGCCCGACAATCTTTCTGCCCAACCATTCCACGTCCTCCTGACTATCAAGATGCGTAACGCCTAAAAGTACTAAAAAACCATTTTGTATCTCCCCCTCAATTTTTCCCTCAATGGTAACAGACGCACTGCTCACGCGCTGGATTACTGCAATCATATTAAAAAATTAATTATTATTCATTTGCTATAAAGGTAACCCCAGAATTTCCAGGTTTCCAAAACATCAAAAACTCTCACTAACTTTACCGAGCCAAGTTCAATTGCCAATGAAAGAAGAACGCATATCTGTTTTTGATATTTTTAAGATTGGGATTGGGCCTTCCAGTTCTCATACGCTTGGTCCGTGGAGGGCGGCGCAGCAGTTTTTGGCGGCTGTTCAGGTGCGCTGCGGGCTGGATCGGGTGCGGGCGGTTAACATTCATCTTTATGGTTCGCTGGCGAAAACAGGAAAAGGCCACGGTACGGATATCGCGGTTATTCTGGGTTTAAGCGGCTATGACCCGGTTACGGTCAAAACAGAGAACATTGACGAGATTTTGGCTGAAATTGCCTCAAAAGAATGCATCATGCTCCCCGGCGACATGCGGGTTGTTTTTACTCCAAAAGAAAACATTATCTTCCATAAGAACGAAACACTTCCTTTCCATCCCAATGGCCTTACATTCATTGCAAACTGTGAATCGGCGGGTTTAATCGAGGAAACTTACTACTCGGTCGGCGGCGGTTTTGTCATTCAGGAAGGTAAAGCGGAAGATGAATCGAAGGCGTGCGTCGACCTTCCTTATCCGGTCGACCAGGCGGCGGACTTGCTTAAATGGCACAACGATTCGGGTAAGCCGATCTGGGAAATTGTTTTGGAAAACGAAAAAGTTTGGAAGGACGAAACCCATGTCAGGCGTGATCTGATGAACATTTGGCACGTGATGCAGCAAAGTATTTTTCATGGTTGCCAAACGAATGGTGTTCTGCCCGGCGGCCTTCATGTGCAGCGGCGAGCGGCATCATTAAATAAAAAACTTTTGAATGACCTTGTTTGCGTGGGGTGCGATGACTGGATGGACGCGATCAGAACCAGTGGTGCTGGTTTTAAATATACATTGGATTGGGTAAGCTGCTTTGCATTGGCGGTTAATGAAGAGAATGCATCATATAGCCGCGTGGTTACGGCGCCTACGAATGGTTCTGCTGGTGTGATCCCGGCGGTTATCCAGTTTCACCTCGCGTTTGGCGGGGGCACGGATGAAGATGTGTTCAGATTTTTGCTTACAGCCGGTGAAATTGGCAGCATTTTCAAAAAAGGAGCGACGCTTTCTGCTGCTATGGGCGGTTGTCAGGCTGAAATTGGCGTTTCCTCCGCCATGGCGGCGGCTGGGCTGGCGCAGGTGTCGGGTGGGACGGTAGAGCAATGTCTGATGGCTGCTGAAATTGCCATGGAGCACCATTTAGGACTTACCTGTGACCCGGTGGGAGGTTTGGTGCAAATTCCCTGTATCGAGCGAAATACGATGGGAGCGATCAAGGCGATCACGGCTTGTCAGCTGGCCTTGCAAAGTAATCCTGAGAATGCAAAGGTTTCACTGGACAATGTTGTGCATACCATGTGGGAAACGGCGCTGGATATGAATAATCGCTATAAAGAAACTTCCGAAGGCGGGCTAGCCGTCAACATTCCGATCAGTTTGAGTGAATGTTAAATGAGCGGGCGCCGTTGCAGCCAACGAGGGATTAGCACTGATTATTAGAGATTTAATAGCAAATGTGCCAGTCCGAAATATACGCCGTAACCGATCAAATCATTAGCAGTAGTAATGAATGGTCCTGATGCAACTGCGGGATTAATGCCAATTTTTTCCAACAAAATCGGCGTCATAGTTCCCATAAAGGAAGCCAGGAAAACGACTGACATTAATGCTGCCGAAACAACCAGCGCCAGTTGTACGTCATTGCCAATCAGGAGATTAAATCCAAAAACGATCGTGCTGATGATAATGCCATTGATGAAAGCGACCGCAAACATCCTGATCAATCGCTGACCAACGGTCGTGTCTAAACCCGTTTTGTCAGCCAGACTTTGCAAAATAATAGAGGAAGTCTGGATGCCCACGTTTCCGCCAGTTGACCCAATAATCGGAATAAATGCAGCCATAGCAGGGATAATTTTCAAATCTCCCTCAAAAAAACTGATAAATTTCGCCGCTAAAATCCCGCCCATCATGCCCACCAAAAGCCACGGAAGACGCGCCTTGGTTTGCTGCCATATCGTGTCATCTTCTTCCACATCGCCCGTGATCCCCGCCATAGCCAATGTATCGGAACTGGCTTGTTCTGTGATCACGTCAATAACGTCATCAATGGTGATACGGCCTAGAAGTTTTCCCTGCACATTCACAACAGGCAGTGCGTCAAGGTCATAGCGTTGCATCAATTCTGCAACTTCTTCCGCCGGACGATATGTTTCTACGAAAATAACATCCTTGTCATAAAGGCTTTCAATGCGTGTATTTTTATGGGCGAGGACAATTTTTTTAAGTGAGAGAATGCCAAGTAGTTTGCCAAAATCATCGACCACATACACAGCATACACTTTGCCTACGTCCTCGGCCTGCTGCCGGAGTTCCTCAATGCATTGATTTACAGTCCAGTTGACATTGGCTTTCACCAACTCTTTCTGCATCAAACCGCCCGCCACATCTTCGTCATAATGCAGCAGGTCCAGAATAAATCGCGCTTGTTCGCGGTCTTCCAGCAAAGCAATGACTTCTTCTCGGACGCGGATAGGCTGCTCATTCAACAAATCCACCGCATCATCAGAATCAAAAAGATTGACGAAATGAGAGATTTCCTCCGACGTGAACGCTTTCAGAAAGTCGCGGCGCTCATTGGGTTCCATATCCGCGAGGATCTCAGCCCCGCGCTCCACATCCAGCCGCGTGATCAGGAATTTGGCACTTTCCGTTTCCAGCTCTGACAAAAGGCCGGTTATATCTGCCGGAAAAAGGCTTTCTGTTTCCGTTCTAATGGAAGCCGAATCCTCTTTTTCAATCAGTTCCTGAATGTGCTCTACGTATTCCTTGGTTAATTCAAACGTCATTGTTCACTTAGCTTTTAGCAATTAGCAGAATGCCTCCTAGCCAGATTATATACTTTTTAAAGGCAATTTTAGATTTGCGGCTGCAAGTCCTGGGCCAGCTTTGTGAGCTCAACGAACTCTGCGACACTCAATTGTTCCGCCCGTTTCGTCAATAATGGATGATCGGGCAAATCGCCCACCGGTTTCAGCGCATTGCGAAGCGTTTTTCTCCGTTGATTAAATGCGGTTTTTACAACACGGAAAAACATTTTTTCATCACAATCCAATGCCGCAACCGTGTTCCTGCGCAATCGGATTACGCCTGACTGCACTTTTGGAGGCGGGTCAAATGCGCCCGGGGGCACAGAAACCAGATAATCTATATCATAAAATGCCTGCAATAAAACGCTCAAAATCCCATAATCCTTGTTCCCCGGAGGTGACGCAATGCGCATAGCCACTTCCTTTTGCAGCATACAAACGATTTCCGGGATCTGGTCACGGATTTGTAATGCACGGAACAAGATCTGGGAGGAAATGTTATAAGGGAAATTACCAATGATGGCAAAAGGCTCGGAAAAATGATTTGCCGGATTGAATTTTAAAAAGTCGCCCTCAATGATCCTTGGAGTAAGACTTTCATAATGTTTCTTTAAATAGGTCACAGATTCGGTGTCAATTTCTATCACGTAAGTGCTGAATGCATCCTTATTGATAAGAAATTGGGTCAGGACGCCCATGCCGGGGCCTATCTCCAGAACCTTGCTGTAACCGTAATGTCCCGACAGGCCGTCAACGATCCGCTGAGCAATATTTAAGTCTTTCAGAAAGTGCTGGCCCAAATGCTTTTTGGCCCTCACTTTGGAATCGTCGCGCTTTTTATAATTTGTTTTCACGAACCAAAATTACGGCTTAATTCGTAGATTTATCGAATAAAGAATAGGAAGGAATCTTAAAAGTGCGATTATCGAGATACTATGGAAATGATCTTGTCCCATACCGATTGGCAGACTATACACGCTACACTTCAGCATCTGAACCTCATTGGAATTACGTTTTCTCCAGACTTCGTCATCCGTAATATCAGTGCGCACGCCTTGATGAAAACGGGCTGGCTCGAGTCGGATTTATTGGGACAAAGCATTTTTGATAAACTTATCCCGAAGGAAGAAGAGCACGAAATCCGGCAAATGCTGGAAGAAGGAATTCAGGGAAAGCGCAAGCTGGAACAACGGGAAATTCCTTTTTTGGCACAAAAAGGCTCATTAAGGACATTCTCGATCAATAGTGTGCTGATGCACCGCGAACAGGACGAGGTGGAATGTGTCACATTGGTGGGCGACGATATTACGCGCCGCCGCAGGATGGAATCGTCCATTGCCAAATCCAATTCACAGTTGCAGGACCTGGTGGATAATACGAGCGATCTGATCCAGCTTGTGGCGATTGACGGGAAATTCATATTTGTAAATAAAGCCTGGCGCGAAGTGCTGGGTTATGGGCTCGATGAAATCGCTTCCATGCGGATGGAAGACATTCTGCATCCGCAACATAAGGAACAGGCATTGGCGCAGCTGAAACTGATCGAACAAGGCCATTCCAATCCCAATTTTGTGACAGTATTCCTGAGTAGGGAAGGCAAAAAGGTTTTCGTTGCCGGAAGTGTCAATTGCAGGTTTGATAATGGTAAGCCAACTGCTTTCCGCTGCATTTTAAACGATTTTACAGAAAAAATAAGGGCTGAAAAGGCACAAAACCTGTATTATAGCATTGCCAACTGGACGGTTAACACGCAAAATCTTGACGACTTCTACCACAGCATTCATGAGGAATTAGGCAAGATCATCGATGTCAAGAACTTCTTTATCGCGCTTTACGATCCAAGCAAAAGCTACATTTATTTCCCTTATTACGTGGATCAGTATTTCCAGGGAAATGTGAGATTTACCAAAAGGAAACTGGGTAATGGTGTTACTGAATACGCCATTGCGTCCAATAAACCACTTTTCCTGTCGGGAGAAAAGATTGAGGAATTGGCTAAAACCAACAGCTTGTATCTATATGGTGTAACGCCAAAATTGCTTCTGTGCGTGCCTTTACGTGTGGGCGACCGCGTTACGGGGATCATTGGTGTAAAATCCTATGACGATCCTAATATGTTCGACGCCAGGGACTTGGAATTGCTGGAATTCATTTCAGGCCAGGTTGCGATGGCGATTGCAAGGAAACAAAGCGAAGAAGAACTGAGTAAATATCTGGCACGACTGAATGCCATTTTCGATAGCAGTTCTCATTTAATCTGGTCGGTCAACAAATCGTTGCAACTGACTTCATTTAATAGAAATTATGCGGATCTTATTCAGAATCAGCTTGGTGTGAGGCCATCACTGCAATCGAGCGCAGAGAAATTTGGCTGGCGAATGGTTGGTAACAGTAATCGCAGGACACTTGAAACGAAATACAGGCAAGCATTAAAAGGTGAACCGCAATATTTTGAATTTAAAATCGACCGGAAAGACCAGGGCGAAATGTGGCTGGAATTTTATCTCAATCCCATCCATTATGCCGATGGCGTAATTGAGGAAGTATCGGGCATTGCGCGCGACATTACGCGGCGTAAGGAAGCCGAACTTTCATTGAGGCATAGCGAAGAACTTTTCCGTGGGATTTTTGAAAACCTGCAAGATATTTATTGCCGGATCAACCGCCTTGGCGAGATCACGATGATCAGCCAATCCGTGCTGAAAAGGCTTGGTTACCTGCCAGGCGAAGTTATAGGGCACAAAATCACAGAATTTTTCCCGGATAAAAAACGGATACATTCTGCATTGATCCGATTACGAAGGAGCAAGAGTCTAAGAAACTTCGAGATCTCGCTTTACCGCAAGGATGGCACCGAGAGGCAGTTTATGATCAACATGCTGATGTTCACCAATGACAAAGGCAAGCCGACGGAAATTGCCGTTCTCGCGCGTGACATTACTGAATTAAAGCGCAACGAGCAGGAATTGCTGAAAGCAAAAGAACACGCAGAACGATCCTTAAAGGTTAAGGAAGGCTTTTTGGCTAACATGAGCCATGAAATCCGGACGCCAATGAATGGGGTGATCGGGATGATCGACTTGCTGGGCGAGACGCCGCTGGATGTGGAGCAAAAAGATTACGTGCTCACAATCAAGCGCTCATCGGAAACATTACTCAACATTCTGAACGACATTCTGGATCTTTCCAAAATTGAAGCTGGAAAGATGGAACTGCACGAGGCGCCGATTGCAACCGAGGAATTGTTACTAAAACTCGTCTCCCTTTTCGGTCAGACCGCCAAAAGCAAAGGCAATACACTTACCTATCAAATCGCCCCCGACATTCCAAAGTTCATCATTGCAGATCAGACGAGGTTATTGCAGATCTTATCAAATCTGACTTCCAATGCGTTGAAATTCACAGAAAATGGCGCGGTTACGGTTATTCTGACATTGGTTAAAAAGGATGGATTGTTCCATAAGATCAAGGTGGAGGTCCAGGATTCAGGCATTGGGATCAGTCCGATGGACCGGCAGATTTTGTTTACTTCGTTTACTCAGCTCGACAATTCTTCACGCAAATCTTTTGGTGGAACTGGACTTGGATTGGCCATTTCGAAACAGTTATGCGAATTAATGCATGGGGAAATCGGCGTGGAATCCACGGTAGGAGAGGGAAGTACGTTCTGGTTTACATTTGAAACCAAAGAAACTTCCATCGCTCAAGCCAGTACCATTGTGCAAATGGAAGAAACGCCTATCGAGAATGTTTTCAAGGATTACCATCCAACGATCCTGCTTGTGGACGATAATGCCGTGAACCGGAAAGTGGCCAATGAAATCCTGAAAAAATCGGGCTGTTACGTAGATCTCGCAGAAAGCGGTTTTAAGGCAATTGAAATGGTGGAGGCCAAAAGAAAGGTTTCGGATGTGAGTTACGACATTATATTTATGGATATCCAGATGCCGGATATGGATGGCGTTGAAACTTCCCAGGAATTAAAAAAACGCTTCCCGGATTCTATGCCGCCGATCGTTGCTATGACGGCCTATTCCATGAAAGAGGACCGCGACCGCTTTATGAGCCAAGGCATGGACGACTACATTGCCAAGCCGATCCGGGCGCAGACATTGATCCTCAAAGTAAAAGACCTGCTAGGCAATGTGGAAAGCCGAAAACTGGAATCCAAACAACGTGAAATTGCACAGGAAGTGATTTTGCCCGTTTTGGATAAAGAAATAATAGACCAATTGAATGGCATAGGCGGTGCGGATCTCGTGTGGTCTGTGTTCGAGGATTTTGTTACCGAATCCAATGAGTTGGTTTCGGGCGCTTTGGAGGCTTATGCCAATGGCGACATTAAGACGGTCAAAAGCAATTTGCATACGTTAAAGGGCAGCGGCGGGACTGTGGGTGTAGCGCAAGTCGCAGAAATTGCCCGCGATGCGGAGTGGCGTTTGAAATCCGATGACACGAGCACGCTTGCGGAGGCCCTTCCGCAATTGGAAAAAGCTTATCATAAGTTCCTGAATGCGTACGAAGGGCTGCTGAAAGACTGGTTGAAATGAAATTTTCTCGTCGGGTAAATCCTGGCGTTGATCTATAAGTGCGGTGGTTTTATCGATTGTAGAGGTTTATTGCTGAGCGGAATTAAACTTTACCCAAAAAGGATGCTCTAAACTGCAATAAACCTTTACAGAAACCATGAACAGAATTGCATCCCTGATCTCGCTGCTGATTTTATTTTCGCTTTCAGCATTTGCCCAAGAGCCAACCGGCCGGATTTCCGGCGTAGTTAAGGACAGCGTCACGAACGAACCGGTCGTTGGCGCCTATGTGGCTGTGAGCAGGAATGTGCCGGATGCTAAGCCCGAGTATGTGACGACTGATGTGGATGGCAAATTTTCCTTCAATGGACTGGTCAAACAAGCTGCTTATCTCATTAAGGTTTCATATCTCAGCTATAAAGATGCTTCCCGCACGGTTACATTGCGGGATGACAATCAGGATGTTGGAATATTTCAGTTGAGTGAGGCGGTTGCAAATCTGAAAGAGATTAAGGTCGTTGGCCAGGTCACCGCTATGGAGCAAAAAGGCGACACGACCCAATTTAATGCTGCTGCATTCAAAACCAATCCCGACGCGACTTCCGAAGATCTTATCCAGAAAATGCCCGGCATTACGGTCACGAACGGAACTGTAACGGCTCACGGAGAGACTGTTAACCGGGTTTTGGTAGATGGTAAGCCGTTCTTTGGAGAAGATGCTGCATTAACTTTGAAATCACTTCCTGCTGAAATTGTGGATAAAATCGAAGTTTTTGACAAACTAAGCGATCAGGCCCAATTCACAGGTTTTGATGATGGCACTGCACAGAAAACAATCAATATTGTTACCAAGGCAGATCGCAAAATGGGGCAGTTTGGTAAGGTTTTCGCAGGTTATGGACTGGATAACCGCTATCAGGCTGGCGGAAATGTGAGCTTTTTTAAAGGCAACCAGCGTATATCAGTGATCGGTTTGAGTAATAACATTAATATGCAGAACTTCTCCAGCCAGGATTTGATCGGTGTATCTGGTGGCGGAGGTGGCGGAAGAGGGGGCTCAGGAGGAGGTTCTTCGGGCAACTTCTTGGTCGGAAATCAAAGTGGGATCACGGGAACCAACTCATTTGGCTTGAATTATGCCAATAAGTTTGGTAAAAAAGTGGATGTTACCGGCAGTTATTTCTTCAACCGGACTGGTAACAGCAATTTGCAGAGTATGCAGCAACGCTTCATTTTACCAGGCGATACGGATTCAACCGATCAGATTTATGATGAAAACAGCCGTACAAATAACACCAACGCCAATCACAGACTGAATTTCAGAATAGAATATAACATTAATAAAAACAACTCGCTGATCATTACGCCGCGACTGAGCTTTCAAGATAATAATTCGGCGAGTACAAAAGCAGGGCTTAACACACTAAATGGTCTGCGGATCAATAGTTTGGACAATAACCAGCGCAACGCGACAAATGCTTACAACTTCAATAATGATGTTTTGTTCCGTCATTCGTTTGAAAAGAAGGGCAGGACGTTATCCGTAAACCTGAATACGCAGCTGAATGATCGTAACGGAACAGGTAACCTGTATTCAAGAACAATGTTTTACGACAGCCTGGGCCTTGCCGCGAGAGGGGATACACTTGATCAGCAGAGCTTTACATATTCTAACGGCGTTACATTGGGCGGAAATGTGAACTATACAGAACCCATCGGGAAATACAGTCAGTTACAGTTCAATTACGGCCTGACCGTAAGCAACAGCGATTCCAAAAAGGAAACTTATAATATGAGTTTTGATGAAAACACTTATTCTGACCTGGATTCGCTGCTTTCCAACACTTTTGACAATCGATATGTGACCAATCGCGCGGGAGTCGGATATCGTTACCGCAAAAACAGCTGGTCCGCGAACTTTGGAGTGGATTTTCAAAACACAGGATTATATAGTCAGCAGCTGGCGCCTATTAATGCCAAAGTGGATCAGTCATTCACCAATTTGCTGCCAAATTTTATGTTGAGTTACAGATCGAAAACCGGCACGCAGTTCCGTACATTTTTTCGTAGCTCTACAAACCAACCATCCATTTCGCAATTGCAGAATGTGATCGACAACAGCAATCCGTTAGCGCTGACGGCTGGTAACCCCGGCTTGAAACAGGAATATCGCAACAGTTTTAATGTTCGCTATTCGCTTGCAGGCGCCGAAAGACCTTACAGCTTGAATGCCATGGTTTTTGTAACCCAAACCAACAATGCCATTGTGAACTCAACGATCATTGCCCAGGAGCCCACCGAAGTGGCTGACGGCATTGTTCTGGAACGCGGTGCAAAATTTACGAAGCCTGTGAATGTGGACGGAAGCTGGAATGCAAGAACTTTCCTTGCATATGGAAAGCCGGTTGCGCCGCTGAAACTGAATGTGAACCTGACCACTGGCTTCAATTATGTGCGTTCGCCGGGTTTGATCAACAACATTTCTAATTTTTCTAACACGTATGCGGTTTCACAAGGTCTGGTTATCAGCAGTAATGTGAGTGAAAAGCTGGATTTCACAGTTTCGTACTCAGGAAATTACAATATGGTCCGCAACACAATTCAGCCGAACCTGAACAATAATTATTATACGCAAGGGATTACCGGACGTGTCAACTGGATTTTTGGAAAAGGATTTGTAGTCCAAAGCGACATAAGCAACCAGTCTTACCGCGGTTTGGGAGAAGGTTATAATCAAAACTTCACACTCTGGAACGCGAGCGTTGGTAAGAAATTCCTTAAAAACAATGCAGGTGAATTGAAATTGACGGTTTTTGATATTTTGAAACAAAACAACAGCATTACCAGAAACGTAACTGAAACTTATGTGCAGGATGTAACCAACCGCGTTCTGACCCAATACGCAATGCTTACATTCACTTACACGCTGAGAAACTTTGGAAAAGCGCCAGCTCCGGAAAATAATCGCCGCAGAGATTTTGACAGCGGTGATATGCCTGGTGGTGGAAGGGGAGGCAGAGGCGAACGGGGTGGGTTTTAACTAAGAAACTGTTGCTGGATCGAACTTTCCAATGCAAAAAAGCCCGGAGCGAGTATTCGTTCCGGGCTTTGGTATAAAGTAAATTGAAGATCTATTTTTTTGAAGGGAAAGGAATGATCAGTTTTTCTCCTCTTTCTGAGTAATCCCTGGTTCTGCCATTCGCCTTCATAAGTGCCTCTTTCGTGATGCCGTATTTGCCTGCAACAACCCTCAAAACGTCACCGGGGCCAACCGTATGCACCGCCTGGACCTGTATTTTGAGTTTTGTAACGTCCGACTTTAATTCAGGACTGGAAGAATTTAGTCCCTTTAATGTTTCCGTTTTTAAATTATAGCGGGAAGCAATGCTGGAAAAACTCTCACCGCTTTTCACTGTATGCGTAATTTGCTCACCTCCCACTGATGATGCCGAGATAGCGGGCGTTGTTTCTTTTTCGGGCTCTTTTGGTTTTTCTTTGGCCGGTTCAGCCGTTTTTTCAGCAGGTGCAGTTTCAAGCGCTTCGGCAGGTTCATCCGTGATGGGTTCTCCAACACTTTGCTCGTCCAATGTTGAGTCTACAACGACCGAGGTAAGTTCTTCGGAGTTGGATGAACTGTCTGAAATGTATTCATACCCCACGTACAACATTGCTAATACCAAAAGAACCAACACAAGAAGCGTAACAATTGGGAGGTTGGACTTTTCGGTCGGACGGACATTTCTTTTTTTAGGGAATTCGTCTTCCATAGCCGGTTATTCGATGTTTTGTGGTGCAAATTAATTTTACGAAAATACTAAAGACCTTCTAACTTCCAAGGTGATTTTTCAATTCCTCATTCATCACCGCAACTTTTTCTTTTAAGCCCTCTTTGAACAAATCAAGCCGTTTTCCAACTTCCTGATCGCTGGCTCCAATGATCTGCGCAGCCAATATTCCGGCGTTTCTGGCACCGTCTAATGCAACCGTTGCAACCGGGACGCCTGATGGCATTTGCAAAATGGAAAGAACAGAATCCCAGCCATCTATCGAATTGCTCGACAGCACGGGAACGCCGATAACGGGCAATGAGGTGAGCGAGGCAACCATTCCCGGCAAATGCGCCGCACCGCCTGCGCCAGCGATAATAACCTGTAATCCGCGGCTTCTGGCCGTTGAGGCATACTCCAGCATGCGTTCGGGAGTCCGGTGTGCGGAAACGATTTCCATTTCAAAGGCGATCCCGAGTTCGGAAAGTGCATCAGCTGCCTGCTGCATAATTTTCCTGTCCGACAGGCTTCCCATTATAATTCCAACCATTACTATAACGAAGATTACTTACTGATTACTCTAATATTCTGCTTAACAAAATCAACCTTTCTCTTTAAAGACGCGATATCGGCATCCATAATGGTAATGTGGCCCATTTTTCTAAATGATTTTGTAACAGCCTTCCAATATAGGAATGGAAAAACCTGTTCTGTCGCCAATAACTTCTCCATTCCTTCATAAACGGCCGGTCCTTCGTAACCTTCTTCGCCCAGCAAATTAACCATGGCAGAAGGCCCGTAAGCTTGTGTGCTGCCCAGTGGTAAATCCAATATCGCCCGCCAATGTTGCTCGTATTGTGAAGTCACATTGGCGCGGATGGTGTGGTGGCCGCTATTATGCGGCCGTGGCGCCACTTCGTTGATCAGAATCTCTCCGTCTGCTGTCATAAAAAGCTCAACTGCCAGTAATCCTACGATCTGGAATGCATCTGCTGTTCTTCTGGCTATTTCCAGCGCTTTTTCATCAATTGATTTTTCAATTTCTGCGGGAGCGAAAAGATACTCTACGAGGTTCAGTTCAGGATGGAAAACCATTTCCACGGTTGGGAACGTTGTGATTTCACCTTTCACATTCCTTGCAACAATCACGGCCAGTTCCTTGTCGAAAGGCACCGCTTTTTCCAACAGTCCGGGCTGCTCGAAAGCTTTATCAATGTCTCCTTCGGAAGTTAACCGCTGCACACCGCGGCCATCGTAACCATCTTTGCCGAGCTTATGAAATGCGGGTAAAAAAGAGGAATGCTTGCGAACGTCCTCCCTGTTTTCTGTTAATATAAAATCAGCAGTAGGGAGATTGTTTTCTTTATAAAACTGTTTTTGAATGCGTTTATCCTGGATCAGGCGGATGACTGATGGTTGCGGAAAGATTTTTTTGCCTTCCTTTTCCAGCGCTTCCAGGGCCTGAACATTAACCTTCTCAATCTCTATTGTGATGACATCCAGGTCTTTACCGAAATTATAAACTGTGTCATAATCCTGCAATGAGCCTTGCTGAAAGTGTGGGGCAATTTGTCGGCATGGAGCCTCTGCGTCGGGATCAAGGACGTGAATGTCCAGATTCCAGTCCACAGCGGCTTGTAAAAGCATAAGTCCTAGTTGGCCGCCGCCAAGAATTCCTATTCGCGATGAAAGCATTTAACGTTTCGGTAGTGTCGCACAAAATTGGTGTAAAAACCGCTAACATAAAACTGAACCGAAATCTTTTGACAAGAATTCTGCTTTCGTTGGTTCAATCATTTCAAAAACCTTATCAAAGCGATTTCCACCAGCAGGAAGAAGAGGGCGGCGTATAGGAAGTATTTCCATAGATTGGTTCCCATGTTTTGCTGCTGGAATGCTGTGGAGAAGGCATCGTCGTCGATGCGGTCGAAGATCTGAATGTTTTTCTGGCCTGCGAAAATGGTTCTTAGCTCGTCCGGGGAGTAGTATTGCAGTTTTGATTCTGCATTGTTATGATTCAATGCGATGATCTGCTCCACTTTATTATCCTTTATTAACTCAAAATAACCTGCGTCCAGTCCTTCGCCAAGCTGATCGCCCTGTGGGATTTCCAGCAAAAGCTGATTTCCGGCGATTCGCTGCACTGGGATAACTTCCGTTTTGTTCCTTCTCAATTTATAAACTGTGTTGGGTTGCGCTTTTTCAACATTCAGACTGATCGGATTTTCGTCGAACTTGCAAGATGTACGTTGGGCACGGACGCTGGATGCGGCGATTTTATACATGATCGGGACGAAAATGGCATGTTGCGCAATGTTACCGTATTCAGGGTTTAATGGTGCGGCGAAGAGATAGAGCTTTCCGGTTCCCGAGGTTACCTGATTCAGATAAGTTTGCCCGTTACGCAATGCAAGCACCATTTGCCCTGCATTGGCCCAACTCCATACTGGCGAAGCGGAGGGTAAATTAAGGTTCAGTTCCTGGCGGACAGACTCTTCAAAAACATCACTAAAAAACGGATTGTTGCGATCCGGCGCTGCAAATGCAACCGGCGCAGGATCAGCATTCTGTGTTCCGGTAAGACCATTGACACCAAGCCGCGAAAGGAAACCATTGTAACTTTCAGTGCTAGGAGCGGCCGGTGGAATCACAGTAACGCTTCCACCATTTCGGATAAGCTCCTGCAAGTCCTGCGGTAAGGAGCCGGAAAGCGAGGTAACGCCTTCCAAAATGACCAGATCCGTGTTTTTAATCAGTCCCGGATCAACATTATTGGCACTATAACTTTGCAGCGAAAACAGGCTGTCATTAGCATATACGTTTTCAACGTAATTACCGGCCGACTTTTGTCCATAAATATGCAGCACGCGAATTAATGGCGAAGCATTAAGGACGAAGTAGTAATTGTTGTCAAATGTTACCGGGAAATCGTCAAACGTGATCTGCCCTTTTTTGTATCCTTTTCCTTTGAGGTTAAAATTGAATTTCGCAGTCGCGCTGCCGTTTGCAGGCACATTCACGGATGCTGTTGAAGCCTGTGTATTGTCCAGATTCAGCTTTAAAACAACATTACGGGCAGCTTCTGAACCGGAGTTGCTGACCTTTACGAAGAGAATGTTGTTTTGCAACTCACGTATAAAAGGCGTGTTGAGCCACGCAGAATCCACGAAAACATTCTTTTCAGCCGCAGCCTGAACGGGCACCAGAAAAAGTTGGTTTGTTGTATCCGTTTTAAGCCCGGAGAGATTTCCGGAAGTGCTTTTTTGGAAATCGGAAAACCAGAAAAGCTGGTTTTTGCCCGGATGCTGATGCCGGGCCATGAGGTTTTCCTGTCTCTTATAAATCTGGTCAAAAGTGCGTGGTGTGTTTGATAAACCAATGGTTGTCAGTCTGTCACGTAATTTTTCTGACGCATATAAGCCTTGTTCCTGGGCTGAAAACTCGTTGGTGACGAGTTGGAGGGACGTTGCATTTCTGAAAAGCCCCAGTAATTCGCTCAGACGTGCGGTCGCAATGTCCAGATAGCGCTTGTTGTTGAGCTCGCTTTCCATGCTCAGGGAATTGTCGAGATATAAGCTGGTAATGCCTTTCCGGTCAACGGCAACATTGTTTTGCGCAGGTAAAAATGGCTGAGCGAATGCGAGCGCAAGGCAAATGATTGCTAAAATGCGCGCCGCCAACACCAGCCAGTGCTTCACCTGCCTTACCGAACGCGTTTTTGTTTCTACTGCCTTTAAAAATGCGACGTTGGTAAAATAAACTTTTTTGGTACGACGGAAATTGAATATATGAATCGCAATAGGAACCGAAACAGCCAGAAGACCCCACAAAAATGATGGAAAAAGGAAACCCATTTAGTTATGAATATTTTCGTGTTTCATGTTCAACGCAGTTAAGAAAGACAAATTACACTAAAATCTCATAACAGTTTTTTATTTCAACAGCTTTCTGATATGTCGACAGCTTTTTTCTAACTTTGCACTTCATTTTCCGGGAGCATAATGACAACAACAATGCTTGCAGGGAATTACAGAATTGTTAATTTAAACTGAATTATGGCCAAAGTTTCGGTGAATAAACACCAGCCCGTCTACCAGATGCCTACGAACCCGGCGGCGGTCCGTACGAAAAGATACGCTTTACCCACTAAAAAATACATTACCCTTGCCATGCGTTATTTTTTCAAAACGCAGTTGAAATGGGGGTTGATACCATTGGCGCTGATCCTGATCAATGCCGTTCTGAACCTTACCGGTGTTTATCCGAACTTATGGATCTACATAACGGTGTTTGTCGGCGCGTTACTTTACGTGCTTTTCTGGCTGGTACAGTTTACAGGAATTACGCAGCTTGCTCAGTACAAACCCATGTTTGAGAAGTTCTCTTATGAGATCGACAATCGTCAGATCCTGATGAAACTGAACCAGAAAGAGGGCAGTGTGATGAAATGGGAGCAGATCATGGATGCTTACAAAGATAAGGACGCTTATGTGCTGGTTATTTCAAAAGGCCAGTTCTTGTATTTACCATTTAGCATTTTTACTTCTGAGCACGATATCAAGGTTTTTGAGCGTATAATGAAGCAAAAGGACTTTTTGAAAGCATAAATTTCGTGCAGAAATAAAAAAATCCCGGTCTTGACAGATCGGGATTTTTTTATGCTATTTCAGTTGCGCCTGCTGGTGATCTTTTCCGAATTTCTTTTCTCCGGCTGTGATCGCAATCGGCAAATGATTGGGCGCTGGTGGAATAGGGCAATTGTAACCATCACTGTAAGCGCAGTATGGGTTGTATGCCTTATTGAAGTCCAGCACGAGTTCGCCATCTTTTATATCGGTAGTTTTGAGATCCAGATAGCGACCCCCGCCATAGGATTCTTCACCATTTGTTTTGTCCTTAAATGGTATAAAAAGATAGTCTTTATACTTCGCAAGTTGCTGTAAACTAAGACTTCTGTAAACGGTCAACGTTTGCCTTCTGCCGTTAATGCGGAATTTTACCTTGCCGTATTTAACATAGGTCTTATTTACGCCGCTGTAAGTAGGCATTTCAAAAGATTGGCCGCGGCTTTTTTCGAATTTCGCAACGACCCTGTAAGCAGAATCAGGCTCGTAAAATTGTAAAAACGGCAAATCTGCTTCTTTTAAGGGTGAGTTAGCTGAGCTCAGAAATTCCTCTTTGTACTTTTTTCTGTATTTATCAGTCTCCTTCTTAAAATCCTGCGCACCAGCCAGTGAAACCGTAATCAGCAATAACCCGAGTGTGTTTAAAACGCTTTTCATACTTGGTAAAAGTAAATCCGGTAAAAAATTACCGGATTTTATTAAAAAATATCCAGAATGCCTAAACACTTAAAATACTGTGCCTAATTTGCCTTTACAACTTTAATTTTTGATTCGTCAATGTTGTAGGCTTTTACAACTGCATTATAGTCGCTGTAATCCACTTGTCCAGCCTTGCGGGCTGCAAAATCGGATGGGATAATTATTACGCGGAAATCCTGGTCTCTGGTGTAATCGGCGCTCACTGTGTTCAGATTAACAGTTCCGTCGAGAAAAATCGAGAAGTCATTTACAGTGCGGTCCGTGTTGTAGGTCAGGATGCCATTGTCCAAAAATGCTGTTTGGGGCAGCAATCGGTAAGTTTTTAATGGCGTTCCGTTAACATCCTCAGTTCCCCAGTTAATGTACACCAGCACCGCGTCCGATTCAAGCACGTCTACACCAAGTTTGGCATCCGCAAAGGTGAGGCCATATTGAAAATCATCTGCGGCCAGAAAGTCCACACCGACAAGGTCAAATGTAGTTCCTACCAGCGCGTCACCTTGCGGTCCCTGTGGCCCTTCGGGTCCTTTACAACCCTGGAATGCAACGATTACGGCAAGCAGAAGAGGCATTATTATCTTTTTCATGATTTAATAGATTAAGTTGAATTATGGTTTGTAATATGGTTTTTAGATTGCAGCGCAATATTAAAGTTTAATGCCTGACCAGCCATTAACAATCCTTAACTAAAAGAGCTGGTGGCGGATATGGAATGCGCATAGTCTGGAACATTCAAAAGTGCCCATTTATTGCGCAGGATATTAATTTAATAATTTGCGTAAATCGGCGATGCTTGTTACTTTTCGTTGAAACGATCCAATTAAGAAGGATTTAAATATAACTCTAAAACAGATTTGATATGATTAACCGTAAAGCAACCGCCGTTTGGAAAGGAACTGGTAAAGAAGGAACAGGGACCGTTAGCACACAGAGCACTGTGTTGGAAAATACCCAATATTCATTCAATACCCGTTTCGCCGAGGGCAAAGGAACCAATCCTGAGGAGTTGATCGCAGCTGCTCATGCGAGCTGTTTTGCCATGAAATTGAGCTTTGAGCTCAATGCAGCCGGTTTTACAGCAGATGAGCTTAATGCAACTGCAACTGTAACATTGGATCCTGCAAAAGGACAGGTTACCAAAAGCGCCATTGACCTGAAAGCAAAAGTGCCAGGCGTTGCAGCAGATCAGTTTGCTCAAATTGCAGATAAGGCGAAAAAAGAATGCCCGATCTCTCAATTGCTGAATGCAGAAATTACATTGAATGCTGAGCTGGTTGCTGAATAACCTTGCTTGATTATTTACCGGGCAACATTATCTGGGCCCGGTAAATAATTATTCCTCAATAAAAAGGTCGCTGGATATCCTGTCCGCAAAAAGCTTCCCCGAATCGGTCAAATACCAGTTAGCTGCATCTTCCCTGATCCAGTTTTTCTCCGACAATTTTTCAAGATCCGCCCGATGCACGGAATAGAAAGAGTTTCCCGACAACAATTCGAGTTTTTCTTTATTAACACCCCACTTTGTCCGCAGGCCGGTCAGCAAATATTCGTTGGTTTGATCCGCCGGCGTTAGTGTTTCCAATGTTGCAGGAATGATCTGCTTTTGAATGGCTTCCACATAGCGGGCATTGTTGGAAACATTGTATTCCCGGCTTACACCATTGTAGGAATGGGCACTCGGTCCAACGCCTAAATACGGCTTTTGCTTCCAGTATGAGCTGTTATGCAGGCTATAATGACCATTTCGTGCAAAATTCGAGATCTCATATTGCTCATAGCCATTTTCAGCCAGCGTTTTTACCAAAATCTCAAACTGCTGCGCAGCATATTCTTCGTCAATGGGTTTGATTTTCTTCTTTTTTAGCCAGCTTCCAAATGCAGTTTGTGGCTCAATGGTAAGGCAATAAGCAGAAATATGTGAAATGTTCAGGGCAAATGTCTTTTGAATATCCTGCATTAAAATGCTGTGATCAGGTGCAGGAATCGCGTAGATCAGGTCAATAGAAATGTTGTTGATGCCGATTTCCTGCGCAATTTTTACGCAATGTTCGCCTTCAAGGGCGGAATGAACCCTGTTGAGGAATTTTAAATGCGGTTCGTGAAAGGATTGTATTCCAATGCTTAACCTGTTAATCCCCGCATTGTACAATTGCTGTAACTTATCCCTGTGCAGATCATCGGGATTGGCTTCCAGCGTGATTTCTGCATTTGTTGCAACTGTAAAATGCTGATTGATTGTATCTAACAATAAATGCAATTCCTCCCCGTCCAGCATCGAAGGCGTTCCGCCGCCGAAATAAATGGTTTCAATATCCGCTTTTGGTAAATAATCTTTCCTTAAAATAATTTCACTTACAATGGCCTCAACGACAGCGCGTTTGTTGGACGTGTTTGTGCTGAAATGGAAGTCACAATAATGGCAAGCTTGTCTGCAAAAAGGAATATGAAGGTATAAGTGCATTATTTGGAATTTTTCTGCCACTCCCAGCCGATCTTCACGCCTGCCCACAAATTGTCTTTTGGCGCACCATTATAATAACGGCTGCCAAATGCATTCAGGTCGTAGCCCTGGCTGTAAATGCCAGCATTTACTTTTTCTGCTGATGCCGAAAGTTCGCTGTAAAAATGTTGTCCCCAGCTTTTCTTCCAGCTCACGCGGGCGATCCACTGGTTATAGGGTGTGTTTTCAACCGTGTTGGCATCATTTAAATAAAACGAGCTTCCGTGCTGGTAAGTTACAAATGCTGCAAAACCATATTTAAATAGCGCATCCAGGCCCGATGTTTGCGAGAACTTCGGAATCCCGGGAATTCTTTTGCCAGTCAGATCTACATCTGCTTGCTGGAAATCTTCAAATGTGTATTTTGTCGCCGTGCCGGTGTTCCACAATTTTAGCATGACCGGAAGTTTTGGATCCGATAAAACATCGTAAGCAATGGTCCATTCCAGTCCATTCTGACGGGTTTTTCCTGCATTGATAAAAAACTCTGCACCAGCCTCATTGGTCCGACGAACAATCGTTTCGCGCAACCCAAAATGATACAAACTGATTTCCCCGGTGATCACTTTGCCGGTTTTCCTGATTCCGAATTCTGTGTTCATGCCTTTTTCCGCTTCCAGATCTCTGCGGAAACCGCCGGCTGATGGCCGCACTTCCTGTAATGTAGGAGGGGAGTAGCCACCGCTGTAAGATGCTACAACCGCCCAGTTTTTGGCAATAACCTTATTTGCGGCGAATCTCGGCACAAAAATGCCATCAAACTTCCGTTCTTCCTTGCTGTATGGAAGCGCGAAAAACCTTTCGTATTTGTATTTAAATGTATTGTAACTCGCACCTGCGCTTAATGTAAGGTCTGTAAAAACCACCGCCTCCAGTTGGCTGAATACAGAAAGGCTCGTAGTGCGGATATCTTCCACGGTTTGTTGCTTGTCCGGCATGCCGCCAATGTTGTCGTAATTTCGCTGGGCCGATTTGCCATATTGCCATTCAAATCCTGTTGTCCAGCTGGTTTTGACATTGCCGATTTGTGAACGGTTTTGCCAGATATTTCTGCCGCCTATGCCGTTCTCATCGCGTTTTTCATAATTGGAAATAAAAGGATTGGCGAAATCTGTAAATGTCAGATACAATGCATTGGATTGGGTCCAGCTATCCGAGAGCTGCAATGTGTAATTACCACCGATTAACGCGAGTTTGGTGTAAATGGCGGCCTGTTGCGCCTCGCTCCCCGGCACCGTCGGGGTGGATTGTCTGGCCAGTTTCGGGTTATTTTGATATTGCGTGAGGTTAATGCCGCCGGGTGTTTCATATTTCAAATCTGAAAACATACCCAGAATGGATAATGTGCTTCTCTCGCCCAATTTTGAAGAAGAAGAAAAACGGATGGCGTCCCTTACCATACTGCTGTGATTTCGATAACCGTCCTGCTCGCTATGGCCATATTGTACCGAAATGTCGCCAACCTGGATCGTGGAATTCCTGCTTTGGAAACCATATTTGCCAAAACTCACACTTTGCTCGATCCGGTTCGTAAAATCATTGTCTGGCTGACTTTGGAGCAACACCACTCCGCCCGTTCCCGCTCCGTAAATGCTGCTTCCGGGACCTTTGATGACCTCCATATTTTGAATAGCACCATAATCCAGGGAATTGAGCGGTGTGTTTCCGCTCGCGTCCGTAAAGGGGATTCCATTCCAGTAAAATTTCACATTCCGCACACCAAATGGAGAACGAATGAGGCTTCCGCGGACCGAGAACCGGTAACTTCCTGGTGAGCGCTCCTCCATTTTCACGCCCGGGATTGTGTTCACAGCATTAGCCCAGGTGTTTGTCGGAAACCTTTCCAGGGATCTCGAGGTGATCAAGCCCACAGTTGCTGTGGTGGTCAGCGGGTTCGTTTTTGATTCAAAAGCATTCACGGTGAGTTCTTCCAGTTCGCGCGCCTTCAATGTATCGCTTTGGGCAGCGGTTTTTCCCGGATTAACAAAAATTGAGATCGATAATAAAAGGCTAGGAATATAAAATTTGTGCATAAAGGTTGAGACGGCTATCAATAAAATACAAATCTGAGTATTAAAAGGAATACTAGCAAGTGATATACCACCCATAACCTATTACAATATTATCAAGTTCAGGTTAGCAACAGCGAATGAGCATAATTTTCTACAAACCATTTGCGAGGACGCGTATAGTGGTCTGGTAGGGTTTTTGTAGAAGATGTTTTAGAATGAAAACCACATTCACCAAAAAACATCATTACTTAAACACCCAGTTATGAAAAAGATCACTCTAATGGTTGCCACAATGTTGACCATGGGCATGCTGAGCCTAACCAGCTGTTCCGAAAAAACAAAAGACTCTGCTAACGAGACTGTTGAAGAGGCAAAAGAAGATATGGATGATAATGTAGCGGAAGCGAAATCAGATATTAAAGAAGCAGGCAATGAGTTTGAGGCGAAGGTAAAAGAGGATAAGGAATCATTGAAAGCAGATATCGATGAAGCTGTTGCAAAACTTGACAAAAAAATAGAAGAGGCTGACGCCAAAATGGAAAAAGCAACTGACAAGGAAAAAGCAAAGTGGAGAGACCGCAAAAAAGAATTGAACGAGGAAAAAGAAGATCTTAAAGCTTCCTGGAGGAATGTTCAGGATGAAACTGCTGACAAATGGGATTCATTTAAAGCGGAAACCAAGGAAAAAATCGCAAAAGCGAAAGCCGATATCAGGGATTAATTGTTTTTTATGAGGGTTACGAATTACAAAAATGCTCCCATTTGAGGAGCATTTTTGTTTTATAGCGGAGTTACTTTCGGGGGAGATGAATTTCGGTCATCATGCATCGGGCAGACCCTCCGCCGTTCCCTTCGATCACACCGAGGTCTGTATGTAAAATGCGGGCATAATCGCTTAATGCTTGCTTTTGGGGGCTTGTTAATGAATCATAGGCCTGGGTAGACATGACCAGGAATTTGTCCGATTTGTTGTTTCGCACCATCAGCATGTTTCCCGCAAAATGCCGCACCTGGTCAAATGAAATTTCAATAATGTATTTCTTAGTTTCTTCCAGTGCTGCACGGACCATTTGACGCTCGTCCGGGTCTTTGATAGCTTCAAGGCAAACGACCGCGAAAACATCGCCGACGCACATGATCACATTGGTATGATAAACGGGCTTACCGTTTTCGTCAGAAGCTGAAAAGGCAACGATCTCATAGCCCAAAGCATCCGCAAACGCTTCTAAAACATCCGGGTGGGTGCGTGGCGACAGGCACGCATAGGCAATCTTATAGCGGCGGTCCAGCACCATACTGCCCGTTCCTTCCAGAAATTTCCCTTGTTCTTCGAAATAGCTGAGATCAATGATCTCCTCAATTTTGAAATCGTCTTTTAAGCGCTCGATAATGTCAAGCCGACGTTCGGCGCGACGGTTTTCGGCCATCATGGGATACAAAACCACCTTTCCGCTCTGGTGAAAAGACACCCAATTGTTGGAAAAGACGGCATCCGGCCTCAAAATGTCTTCATTATCATCAAAAACGTGCAGATCCACACCCGCTTTTTTCAGCTGATCGATCATCAGGTCAAATTCTTCTTTCGCCAGGTCGCCCGCAGTTCCGTGCGTACTGAGCGCAAATGAGTGCTGCTGAAACTCGTTGCTTTCTGCGGTTTCTGCATTGAAGCCAAATCGCACCGGCCTGATCATCATGATCCGGGAGGTCGATTGGGGCTGGATCTGGGCAGATGAAGTGATAACGCGCATAGGAGTTTTTGTAATTAATGTCTATTGCAATTTACAACTGAAACGCCGCGAATACAATATAAATTTACGGCGCAGATACGCGCAAAATGGGCATACTCATGCAATGCGATCCGCCGCGCGCCCGTGAGAGTTCGGCGGATGGGAGGGTGATAAAAGTGTCTGTTAATGTCTCAACTGACAACTCGTCATCTTCCAATTTTTGAATCAAATCCTTGGCACTGATCACCTGATAACCGTGCTTCCTGAATGCGTCCAGCGTTTTGTCATTTCTATCATAACCCACAACCACGCCGTCTTTTAATGCTAAAAGATTACAAGAATCCGTCCATTGTTCGCGCTCGCCGTACGGAAACTCATTATCGCCTGAATAGATGAATCTGACTGGTTCCGTAACACCCAAATCTTGGACGCTGATTGATGTGAGCAAATCTTCGAGATTCTCGATTTCTGTCGGATTGCGTTCATCGTCTTTGATAAACTGCAAAATCCTGAATTCCTTATTTGTATCCTGGGGGCCAAAGAAATGAAGCAAATCCTGCTTTTTGGCTTCATCGCCTAAGCGGGCCAATGAGCCCAGCAGCACCCACACATTTTTTTTAACCTGCGTAAAAATGGTGTCAATGTGCATGTAATCTCGTTTTTTTGGGATTTTGACTATGGTAATTTTAGACACTACATGCTTTTCGAACAATAATTTCATCACTTGTTGCGCCGCATAAAGCGACGTCCGCTCACTGCATCCGATCACCAAATGGTTCGGTGCAACCATCATCACATCACCGCCTTCGAGGGTGCAGCGGTGGTAATCACTTGCTTTTTCGTCATCCGGCAACAAAAAATGGCGTTCGTTTTCAGGAATTTCGATAATGCTGTCCTTTATTTTGCCGAACATGGGGTGATAAAAGAATACAAACTGCGCCAATATCGATTCGCGTGTCCGGGCATTTTTTGCTGGCTTGTTCAACAAAATATGATCATTGATAACAATGCCGATGTCCCGCATGAAAATCAGATTGGGCAAGGGTGCGAACAACATTCTTTTGTCAGAGTAGGAGCCGGAAATAAAGATTTTGGCCAACTCGTGCGGATCATATTGATTAAGTTCTTCCTGTGTATTATAGGAACATCTTTCAATGCCACAAATCGCCGCCGTGAGTTTAACGCGGACCTCACTGTTTTCCAGGATCTCTCCCAGCAGCTTTTGAATGTCAACGACGCAATTGGAATCAAAATAATTTTCGGAACCGGGGATAAAAAAGGAGCGGGTAGGATCATTGTCAATTTCCGCCAGCTTGCCTTTGATTTTGTCCGGATCCAGGAAGTAAAGCAGCAGTTTCACATAGTAATCGTATTCACCCCGGCGCATAGTGTCCAGGTGGACGATGTCTTCAAAAAGCCAGTCCTGCGCTTTGCTGGGCACCACTTTTCCCAATCCCCGGTCGGGGCTGTGAATGAGCAGTCTTTTCAATGTGCCCGTTTCCGTAGCGACATGAATTGCGGTGCCGGCGGTAATTTCTGTATGCATAAATGTTTTGATGACGTGTGTTGTGCGCAAAGTAAATGTTTCTTTTGCAATTAAAAACAGGCTTCCGGGCAACGTCCTCACCGGCAAGGTTTTTACATTACAAATATCCAATTCCGGGGAACAAGGCTGGCTTTAAAAAGGTTGTAGATTATATGCAGGCTATCACTGCAGACATTTGCCGCCATTTTCTTTTACGCCCAAAGCGTGTTACTTTTGCGGTAAATTTACCACGAACTGTATTTTAAGTATAAATAAGTTATGCTCTCTATTAATGACTTGCGTGCCTCAATTGAAGGTAAGGAAATATTAAAAGGCATCAATCTGGAAGTTAAACCAGGTGAAGTGCATGCGATTATGGGGCCTAATGGGTCCGGTAAGAGCACTTTGGCGTCTGTTCTGGCTGGAAGAGAGGAATATGAAGTTACTGGCGGCTCGGTAGTTTTTGACGGAAAGAATATCCTGGATATGGCTCCCGAAGAAAGAGCAGCAGAGGGAATTTTCCTTGCATTCCAATATCCGGTTGAAATTCCAGGTGTTACTACGATTAATTTTCTAAAAACGGCTGTTAACGAAATCCGTAAATATAGAGGCGAGAACCCGCTGGACGCTGCGCAATTCCTGAAAATGGTGCGTGAAAAAGCGAAACTGGTGAGTATGAACGATTCATTGTTGAAACGCGCTTTGAACGAGGGTTTTTCAGGCGGAGAGAAAAAGCGCAACGAAATCTTCCAGATGGCTGTGCTTGAACCGAAACTGGCAATCCTCGATGAAACCGATTCTGGTTTAGATATTGATGCATTACGCATTGTGGCAGAAGGTGTTAACTCATTGCGTTCCCCTGAGCGCGCTACGGTGGTGGTAACACACTATCAGCGTCTGTTGGATTACATCGTTCCCGATTATGTTCACGTTCTTTACAAAGGCAGGATTGTAAAATCCGGTCCTAAGGAGCTCGCGCTGGAACTGGAAGAAAAAGGATACGATTGGATCAAGGCGGAAGTAGAAGCCGTTGGTTAAGAACATATTAAGGTTAAACCTTCGGGTTCTTAACATTTAAAGTATCATATCAATACATCAATGAGTACCGAAACAATAGATTTGAAAACCAGGCTGATTGCGGATTTCCATGCCCGCGAATCCGTTATGAATGGTGAGGCTTCATCGGCTTTTCATCAGAAAAAACGTGCAGCATTGGCTGAATTTGATAAGTTGGGTTTCCCAACACCGAGAAACGAGGAGTGGAAATATTCCAATGTGAAAGACCTGGTCAGCGTTTCTTATAATTTTAATGCCGAAAGCTCGCTTGGATTGGCGGATCTTGAAGATTTGAAAATACCGGCGCAGGATGCGAATATCATTTATTTTGTAAACGGACATTATCACGCCGAGCTTTCCCGCATCATTTCTTCGCAGGATCAGATCACAATCAGCTCGCTTTCAGAAGCATATAAAAGTAATCCCTCTCTGGTCAATTCTTATTTTAATGAGTTGGTTAAAGATCAGGATGATGCATTTACATCATTAAATACAGCATTTGCACAAGACGGGATTTTTATTCATATTCCTGATAATAAGACAGTTGAGCATCCTATCATCCTCCGTTTTGTAAGCGATGCACGATTAGAGAATGTCGGAAGTCAGCCCAGAAATATTATTGCAGTTGGTCGTAATGCGCATGTAAAACTTGCCGAGGCGTTCCGGACTTTGGGAACGGAGCGTTCTTTCACCAATTCCGTAACTGAAATATATGTTGGCGAGGAAGCGGGTGTTGAGTATTACAAAGTTCAGAACGAAAGCGACAATGCTTACCACGTAGGCACGACGCAGGTCCGCATGCTGGATCGTTCGCAGTTTTACGCTGGAACAGTTACACTGAATGGCCGTTTCACCCGTAACAACCTGAACATTATCCTGGATGGAGAGCGTTGCGAGGCGCATATGTACGGGCTTTATTTTCCAGATGGAACGCAGCATGTTGATAATCACACTGTCGCAGATCACCGCAAGCCCAATTCAGAAAGTAATGAATTGTATAAAGGAATTTTAAGAGATAAATCAAAGGGCGTTTTCAACGGAAAAATATTTGTTCGCCAGGATGCGCAGAAAACCAATGCGTTTCAGTCATGTAAGAACATTGTGCTTTCAACGGAAGCGACCATGAACACGAAGCCGCAGTTGGAGATCTTTGCCGACGACGTGAAATGTTCGCACGGAACCACCACCGGTCAGATCGACGAGGAAGCACTTTTCTACATGCGTTCCCGCGGTATTTCGAAACCGGAAGCTATGTCGTTGTTAATGTTCGCATTCTGCGCCGATGTAGTTTCCCAGATCAAAATCGACTCTGTTCGTGAATATCTTGAAAACGTAATCGCTCAGAAATTAGCTTCAAAATAATCGTCTGACATTCGCCGGACTCATCTTATTGCTACCCAACCTGTCATTCATTGGGTTGGGTATTTTTCTTAAATACCTGTCATAATGAGCAACAATCTTGATATAGCATCCATCAGAAATGACTTTCCGATCCTGAATGAAATTGTGAACGGAAAGCAGCTGGTTTACTTTGACAATGCTGCAACAACGCAGAAACCGCGTCTGGTTTTGGATGCGCTGTCGGGTTATTATGAGCATTATAATGCCAATATTCACAGGGGAATCCATCATCTGGCCGAGAAAGCAACTTCGGCATTTGAGCAATCGCGCCGCCGTTTACAAGCGTTTTTGAATGCGCCGCTTCCAGAGGAGATCATTTTTACTTACGGGACAACGGACGGGATCAATCTTGTCGCATCCAGTTATGGCCGCACGTTCCTGAAAGCGGGCGATGAAGTGATCATTTCAACCATGGAGCATCATTCCAATATTGTTCCCTGGCAGATGCTTTGCGAAGAGAAAGGCTGCATTTTAAAGATCATCCCGATCAATGATGAGGGCGAATTGCTGATGGATGAATATGAAAAATTGCTGACAGAGCGCACCAAATTCGTTTCTGTCGTGCATGTTTCCAATTCTCTGGGCACCATTAACCCGGTTAAAGAGATCATTGCAAAAGCACACGCAGTTGGCGCAAAAGTGCTTTTAGATGGAGCACAGGCTAGTTCGCATTTGCATTTGGACGTCCAGGATCTGGATTGCGATTTCTATTCATTATCCCTCCACAAAATCTACGGGCCGACCGGAATGGGGATTTTGTATGGAAAGAAAGAATTGCTGGATGCCATGCCACCCTATCGCGGGGGTGGAGAGATGATCAAAGAAGTGACTTTTGAGAAAACAACATATAACGAGCTGCCCTATAAATTCGAAGCCGGAACGCCCAATATAGCGGACGTTGTGGCCGCGAAATATGCGCTGGATTATGTGGATACACTAGGTAAAGAGAACATTGCAGCGCACGAGCACAAGTTACTTGAGTACGCCACAGAAGCGGTAAAAGACATTGAAGGATTGAGGATTATAGGTCAGGCAAAGGAAAAAGTAAGTGTGCTTTCATTCGTGATCGATGGCATTCACCATCAGGATATGGGCGTGTTGCTGGATCAGCAGGGCATAGCAGTTCGCACAGGTCACCATTGCACGCAGCCTTTGATGCGCCGCTTCAACATTACCGGAACCACACGTGCCTCATTTGCTGTTTATAACACGACCGAAGAAATCGATCTTTTGATCCAGGGCTTGCACAAAGTGAAAAGAATGCTCGGATAATCTTGCTAAATTAACCTCCGAATTTTAACCAAATCTATATACACCTATGCCAAACACAGTACAAGAAGCAAAGCGTTATCTGGATAATGCTAAGGAGATTTTAAGAGAAAAGGCGAAGAAGGAGGATGGCCTCTATCAGGATCCAAAATATGTAAAACTTGCTGGTCATGCAGCTTACACCGGAGTTTTGGTGGCGCTTGATGGTTTATTTGAGGAAAAAGGCAAGGGTAGAAAAGATGTGGGTTGGTATAAAGACAATCTTTCAAAATTGGATAAAAAAGCTTTGGCGTCATTTGTTGCCGCATATAGCACGCTTCATTTGGCGATGAGTTATGACGGAAATACTGATGCTAACGTTTCAATGGCGGGCATCAAGATGGCAGAGTCAATTATCAATTGGGTAGAAACCAGAACTGCCGTCGCATAATTAAAAATACAATGACCATAAACGAGATACAGGACGAACTAATTTCGGATTTTGAATTGTTTGATGATTGGGAGAGCAAGTACGAGTATATTATTGACCTCGGAAAGCAGTTCCCACCATTGGAAGAACAATTTAAGACTGAAGACAATATAATAAAGGGCTGCCAATCCCGCGTGTGGCTGAATGCTTACATGGATGGCGATTTGCTGAAATTCGAAGCGGATAGCGACGCAATCATTGTCCGTGGACTGGTTAGCATGCTTGTAAAGGTGTTGTCGGGCCATACGCCAAAGGAAATTGCCGGTGCGGATCTTTATTTTATGGAAAGCATTGGATTACATCAGCATCTTGCACAAACCCGTTCAAACGGACTTGCTGCCATGTTGAAACAAATGAAGGCTTATGGTGTCGCTTTTCAGGCAAAGTCTTTTAACACAGCGAATTAATTCAGATTAGTAAAATTTATATCGAAATGTCAGAGTCAGAATTAAGGGAAGAAGTTGTGAAGGCCATCAAGACGGTTTACGATCCGGAAATTCCGGTCGATGTGTACGAACTGGGGCTGATCTACGATTTGAAAATATTCCCTGTCAATAATGTATTTGTTTCCATGACCCTAACATCGCCTTCGTGCCCTTCCGCAGGAACATTACCAGGAGAAGTGGAACAAAAGATCCGGGAAGTGGAAGGTGTAAATGACGTGAGCCTTGAACTGACATTTGACCCGCCTTATACGACGGAAATGATGTCGGAAGAAGCCAAACTTGAATTAGGTTTCATGTAAGGTTTTGATTGCCAATAATATAATTATCTCATAAACTTTAATTTTTAGAAATATGTATCCACCACAATTAGTGGCTCCAATGAAAGCTGAACTAGTTAATGTTGGTTTTCAGGATCTGACAACTGCTGAGGAAGTTGACAATTTTATGCAAACCACGAAAGGAACGGCTCTGGTTGTGATCAATTCGGTTTGCGGATGTGCGGCAGGTGCAGCGCGTCCGGGTGTGAGAGCAGCTTTGTCACGCAGCGAAATCAAACCTGACCATTTGGCAACGGTTTTTGCAGGAGCCGATCTGGAAGCAGTTGCCAAAATGCGCGAATATACATTGCCATATCCTCCGTCTTCACCGGCGGTAGCGCTTTTCAAAGATGGTGAATTGATCCATTTTGTAGAGCGTCACCACATCGAAGGCCGTTCGGCTGAGATGATTGCACAACATTTACAAATGGCATTTGAAGAATTCTGTGCAGAAGAAGCGTAGTCTTGTCAAATATGAATGAATATGCGGCTACTTTCGATTAAATTTGAAAGTAGCCGTCTCTTTTTTGAGGTCTTATTTTAGCTGATTTTTATGCGCGGACATCGTTTTTCCAAATTTATACCAGCCGAACAAGGTCCGAACAGTAAGTTTGACCAATTGTTCGACATCTTTCAGCAACTGCTATTAATGACTTCCGGCGATGTTTCTGAGGCAATGTCATGGCTTAGCGAGCTCGACCGGCAATATAATCTTACCAATGATTCCTATGGGATCGGTGATTTCTTCGATGACCTTAAAAAGAAAGGTTATATCACCGAAGAAAAGCAGGACGGAGAGAGCAAGATCATTATGACGCCCAAAGCCGAAAAAAGCATTCGCAAGAGTGCTTTGGACGAAATATTCGGGAAACTTAAACGCTCAAAAACAGGCGGAAATCACCACACGCCGCATATGGGCGTAGGCGACGAGCTCAGCAGCGACATTCGCCAGTTCCAGTTTGGCGATACACTGGACCAGATCGCGATGACCGAATCCATCAAAAATGCGCAGGTCAACCATGGCATTGGTGATTTTATGTTGATGGAAAATGACCTGGAAGTCGTTGAACGTGAGCAAAAAACGACAACTGCGACTGTTGTAATGATCGATATCAGTCACTCCATGATCTTATATGGAGAAGACCGCATTACGCCTGCAAAAAAAGTTGCACTTGCGCTGGCTAAATTGATCAGAAGTAAATATCCGAAAGATTCACTGGACATTATCGTTTTCGGAAATGATGCCTGGCAGATCCAGATTAAAGATTTGCCATATCTGGAAGTTGGGCCATATCATACAAACACAGTAGCAGGTTTGGAGCTTGCTATGGACATCCTGCGACGCAAAAAAACGCGTAATAAGCAAATTTTCATGATAACCGACGGAAAGCCGACTTGCTTAAAAGAAGGAATCCGTTATTACAAAAACAGCTTCGGCCTGGATCGCAAGATCATTAATAAGACATTAACGCTAGCTGCGCAATGCAGAAGGCTGGACATTCCGGTGACGACATTCATGATCGCGACGGACCCTTATTTGAAACAATTTGTACAAAACTTCACGCAAGTCAATAACGGCCGTGCTTATTACAGCAATTTGCAAGGGTTAGGCGGGTTTGTTCTGGAAGATTTTCAGCGTAACCGCAGGAAAAACGTCAAGTAAGAATCCTACTTTTTGCCAGCAGATATCATGTTGGCAAAAAGTCGGTAAGCACCCGTAACGCCTGCCGGAAGCTCGCGGAAAAAGGACAGGCCAGTATAAATGTAATGCCCCTTACCATATTGGGCATAGAGTACGCTGCCTTCTTTCAACGTTTCTTCTTTGTCATTGGCTGAAAATAGCGCCTGATAATTTGTTTTGTCCCAGGTTTGTGCAAAATATAACCCGCGTTCCTGGATCCAGCCTTCAAAATCTTTTTGCGTGATTTTGTTTGGATAATTAAGCAAAGGATGTTCTGGTAACAAAAAACGCATTTCTGCATCTTCTTCGGCCACCCGGTCGCGTCCAAGTTCAATGTCATAAGGCCCGATCTGTTTTACTTTTTGCCCACCCGGAATGGTGTATTGCACGACCATCGTCCCTCCGTTTTTTACATAATCCATCAATTTGGATTGGTAATTGGTGAGATAATTTTCTGTGTTATATGCCCTCACGCCAACAATAATAGCGTCATAAATCGACAGATCTTTTGCCAAACCGGCTTCGTTCAGCATGGTAACCTGGCAATCCATTTGCCGTAAGGCCGTTGGGACGTCGTCGCCAGCGCCAGCAATATAGCCGATATTTTTAACGGTCGTTTTTACATCTATTTTCGCCAGCTTGGCTTCTGACGTTGGGAAGATAGTCTGGCTTGGAATGTGCTGGTAGGCAATGGTTCTGATGGATTTATCAAACATTTGTCCATCCACTGTTGCAATCGCTTTCAGTTTCACTTCCTGATTATTAGCTGGCGGAGTAATGATGAATGAGAAATATTGCTGTTGATATTTTCCTTTGAAATCAAAGCTTGCAGACTCGGGAACAGACTTCCAGCCAGCCGGAATTTCAGGCTTAACCGATCCCTTTACATTCTTGCGTTGCGCTTCTACGAGAATGCTAACTGTTTTTGGTTCCAATGAAGAAAATATAAAAACCGGCTCTGTAATGTTTGCCGTCACCGCCGGACGAATTTCAAATGGCCTGTAAATCTCGCCTTGTGCGGGATCGGTACTTTTGTAAATCCAGGGTCTCGAAAACGCAAATTGCTGACCACCAATCTCAAAAACAAACTCGGTAGTGGTTTCAGGCCGGTTTTCGGGGAATCCAATGTCCTGTTGATTATCAATTTGAAACAAACCTTTATCGATCGGTTTTTCCAGCCAATATGGTTGGCTTACTTTCAATTTGGCAGGCAAAACCGGATTCAATGCAAAGGAATTCAGCTCGTTATCTTCCAAGGCCAAATTCAATGTGCTATCCTTTTCTTTGCCAGTCCATTGCAGGGAAATCAGTTTTACAGGATAATCCGATCTTTTGACCACCGCAATCTTAATAGCAGCTGTGTCGCCTGCAACTTGCGAAAAATCGTCGGGATTGGTTTCAAACCAAAGCCCTGCACATTGTAAAATCAGCTCTCTAACCTCCTCTTTTTTTGCTTTAATGTAAATGTTCGTGGAATCAAGCTTATTCAATTCGGTATTGATTTTCAAAAGTTCAGGAACGGATGCGGACGGCTTATTAACAGAAAAATTTTTGATCGCGCCGGTGATCATTGTCTGAATTTTCTCACTTCCTTTCACGCGTTTCCAGGAAACATCAATCCCATCAAAAAGGCCCTTTTGCGCTGTTTCGCCAACTTTGTGCAGGAAATAATCAATCCTGGCGCCACGCTGAGGCGCGCTCCCGAATCCCTGACTCTTATGCTGGCTGCGACTTTCAGCAGCGATTTCTGTATAAGATTTGCCTAAAACCGGGTTATAACCGCCAATTTCGATGGATATGAACGGATTTTTCTCTTCGGTCGGCTGTTTGTTGGTAAAACCCGGCGTGTATGTATTCCAAACTAATCTTTTGGCCTGCCACGGCTTGACAAATTTCAGCTGATCGGGATAAGATTTCGGATCAGCAGCAAGGCTGAATCCCTGTTCTGCAAGAAATGCAGATGTTTGATGATGGCCATGGCCTGCGCGCGGATCAGGTGGGAAACGGGTAATGATTACGTCTGGCTGGAATTTGCGGATCATCCAGATCACGTCACCGAGAACTTTGTCCTTGTCCCAAAAATTCAATGTTTCGTCACGCGTTTTGGAAAAGCCAAAATCATATGCCCTTGAAAAAAACTGCTGCGCTCCGTCAATGCGTCTTGCAGCCAGCAATTCCTGCGTGCGAATGACGCCAATGTTATAACCTTGTTCCGCTCCGATCAGATTTTGCCCGCCATCGCCTCTTGTTAATGATAAATATCCCGTCCTAACCAGCTGATCTTTTGATAAATATGATAACATTAACGTGTTTTCATCATCCGGATGCGCGGCAATGTAAAGCACAGAGCCTAATACATTCAGTTTCTTAATGTTCTGAAAAATTTCACTGGACGATTGCGAAGGAACTTGTGCGGAAAGTCGGAGGGCAAAAAGCAAAAGCAGGCAAGTAAGAAATCGAGGCATATAGGGATTAGGTTTTTGTATTCAAAAATTCAGACAGTCCAGGCCAATAAGTAGTCTTCAAAAGTGTCGTATCGCACTTTGACAGATTCAGTCAGTTGTTCCTTTTGGATAGAAACCTCAATTAATCCATTTTGGTTGCTATGAAAGGGATTTGTAATGATATGTTTTTTCAAGTCCAGATCCGCATCGCCGGCATATTTGAACGCCGCCTCTTTCGCACACCAGATCAAATGCAGCTGAACATTGTCATTCAGGTCAACCCAGTGCTGTTCTGCGTCGTTCAGAAAATAATCCGCGCCTTTGGAAATAGACGGCTTCATTTGCTGTAAATCCACTCCAACCGGTTTGTTATCATGCACATACACACTTGCATAATCGCCCGAATGCGACATTGAAAGCTGTCGGGTGCTATTCTTTATGCGTGGTTTCCGGTTTTCGTCATATTTGATCAGAGGCTGAGAATGTATCATTTCCTGTAACAGAATGCGACATGCCAGCCATTCCTGCTTTCTGCGGTCGGTTTTTTTCTCTTCCAGCGGCAGATATTCAGAATTGGGCAGATTAGCCATTTCTTGCATCTCCTGCCAGCTTTCCGTCATGTGCCACAATCCTAGCGTTGAATCATCCGAAATGCTTTTTATGTAACAGATGGCCATTTATTATTAATTTTGATATTCAACCGCACTTATAAAATTGCAACGCCCGTCTCTTTATGTGGCCCAAAAATAAAGTAACCAGGTCCGTCTTAAAAACCATTGCGATCTTCCTGCTGATCGTAGGAGTTCTTTTTGGGCTGTTTATCTGGCGCATCCGCGTTCCTGCACCCAAGCTTGAAAGTAATAAAACTATCGAAAGTTACAAGCGAATTAAAGTGGGCGAAGACCATTATACGGTCGGAAATTGCTGGCTTAAAAAGAATAAACAAGGCATTTGGGAAATGTATCTCGAAGGAAAACCTTACGAGCGCGGACTGATCTACGGCATTCTTGCAAAAGAACTGATGGAAAAGCAGGAAGTTCATTTTGTGAATCAGATCAGGGAAATGATCCCTAGCAGCATGTTTTTGCAAGTCCTGAAAGGCTTTGTAGGCTGGTTTAACCGGGATATTTACAAATACATTCCCGAGGAAAACCAGCAGGAGATCTACGGAGTTTCACAGTCATTTTCAGAGCAATTCAATTATATCGGCCCCAAATATTATCGCATTCTCAATTATCACGCTGCACACGACATTGGCCACGCACTCACGGACCTGAACATGGTTGGCTGCACTTCTTTTGCGGTTAATAATGCATTAACAAATGATTCGACATTGCTGATCGCACGCAATTTCGATTTTTACATGGGTGATGGTTTTGCAAAGGACAAGCTCATCGTTTTCATGAACCCGGATGAGGGATACAAATTTGCTTCCTATGCATGGGCGGGCCTCACGGGCGTGGTTTCGGGCATGAATGAGAAGGGAATTACTGTTACATTAAATGCCTCCAAATCAGACATTCCGTTCGCTGCGAAAGAGCCTATCTCGATTCTGGCAAGGGAAATCCTTCAATATGCGGGCACCATTGAGGAAGCGACCAAAATAGCGCAAAGGAGCGAGACATTCGTTTCCGAATCATTGCTGATCGGGTCGGCGGCCGATGATAACGCTGCTATTATTGAGAAATCACCTCAGAAAATGGACGTTTTCGAATCGGGTAAAGATTATCTCGTTTGCGCCAATCATTACCAGGGCAAATCATTTATTGGTGACTCTGTGAACATTAATAACATCAAAGACACGGATTCCAAGGCGCGTTTCGATCGTATGAACCAGCTTATGAACAGGTCGTATCCGATGGACGTGAACAAAGCCGCGGCTATTTTACGCGATCAAAAAGGCGTTAATGACAAATTTGTGGGTTATGGAAATTCAAAAACACTGAACCAGCTAATCGCGCACCACGGCATTCTTTTCAAGCCTGAAAAGGGGGAAATGTGGATCTCGACGCCGCCTTATCAGTTGGGAGAATTTATATATTATAATTTGAATGACATTTTCGATCACAATGGCACATTCCAGCCAAAGGATTCTCTCAAAATCCGCCCCGACCCGTTCCTGGCATCTAACGACTACAAAAAGTTTGAGGCTTTTAAGGTTACCAAACAGAAGATCACTAAATATGTGATGCTGGGCATTCCTTTTGAACTTTCGCGGGAAGAAGAAACTGCATTTGTTGCGAACAATCCGGAAAGTTATCTTCCCTATTTGTATTTAGGGGATTATTTCAAAACAAATAAAAACTTCAAAAAGGCAATCAGCTATTACCGGGAAGCATTGAAACGCGATGTGGCTTCCCTTAATGAAAGGAATGTGATCAAAGATAAAATTGCCGAGAGCCAAAAAACCTCCTGATTTTTAGTTATAACCCTGACTCCCAATGACCTTTAATATGATCCGTGAAACGCAGGAGCAAAAATTAAAACACTTGCTGGCTTATGTTTCGGCGCATTCTCCTTATTACCAGAAGGTTTTCCGAAAACATGGCGTGGATGTAGACAGCATTGTTTCGATTGCTGATCTGGCAAAGCTGCCTTTCACAACGAAAGATGATCTGGCGGCTGCAAATGATGATTTTTTGTGTGTTCCAAAAAGCAGGGTTGCGGATTATGTGACAACTTCGGGCACATTAAGCGATCCGGTCGCATTTTATCTTACCGATTCGGACATTGAACGGCTTGCGGATAATGAGTCTGAATCTTTTCGCTGTGCGGATGGCTCGGAGCACGACATTTACCAGCTTATGACCACCATTGATAAGCGTTTCATGGCGGGATTGGCTTATTGGATGGGTGCCAGGAAATTGGGCGCGGGCATGATCCGGGTCGGGCCGGGCGCTCCGTTTTTACAATGGGAGTCGATCCAGCGCTTTTCACCCACGGTTATTATTGCAATTCCCTCATTTATTCCCAGACTGATCGATTATGCAGTTGCCAACGGCATTGATTTCGCTTCTTCCAGCATCAAATCGGTGATATGCATTGGCGAGCCGATCCGCAATCCTGATTTTACATATAATGAACTCGGCAAAAGGATTACTTCCCAGTGGGACGTAAAATTATACTCCACTTACGCATCAACCGAAATGGGTGCGGCCTTCACAGAATGTAAAGCGGGCAAAGGCGGCCATTTGAATGAAGATCTGTTGATTTTGGAAGTAGTTGATGAGCAGGATGTTGTGGTCAAAAACGGCGGGCTTGGCGAAATTGTTATTTCAACATTAGGCGTTGAAGGAATGCCGCTTTTGCGTTATCGCACAGGCGATCTATGCCATGTGCATTACGAACCTTGTGCTTGCGGCCGCACGAGTCCGCGCGTAGGGCCAGTGGTAGGAAGGAAACAGCAGATGATCAAATTCAAGGGGACGACCATCTTTCCGCCTGCCATTTTTGATGTGCTGGATATGGTCCAGGAAATAGAGCTTTATCAGGTTGTGGTTTCGAAAAATGAATTTGGAAATGATGACATCGCGATCCAGCTTCCCGACGAATTGAATACGCCGGTTTTTAGGGAAAAGCTGCATTCTTTGTTCAAATCGCGGCTTCGCGTAACGCCTTCATTTGCATTTATAACCGCTCACGAACTCAACCTCAGAATATACAAACAGGAGAAACGCAAACCTGAAAAATTGATCTATATTTGAAGCTCTATTACCATAAAAAAATAAAATAATTACCATGAAAAAGTTTATTTACGCAGCCGTAATTGCCTTTGCTGCGATCGGAGCAAGTGATTCATTTGCCCAAAGAGTTGATCTGCGAAGTGGCGACGTAGCTGTATTGTCAGGTCAGAAAACGGTTAACATTGAGTACGATTATTCAGAATTCGGAGTTGGTAAATTTGCAACTGAAAAGGAATATCTGGACAAAAAATCAGCGGAATACAATGCAAAGGAAGCTGGCAAAGGCGACACCTGGAAAAAGGCCTGGGTTGATGACCGTAAAAATCGTTTTGAACCCAAATTCGAGGAGCTCTTTAACAAAGGAATGGCAGACAAAGGCCTGCAAGCCGTTCAATCCCGTCCCGATGCGACTTATACATTGATCGTTCGTACCAAATTCGTTGAACCCGGTTTTAATGTGGGCGTGATGCGTAAAAACGCTTATGTAGACTATGAAGTTGACTTGGTAGAATCGGCTAACAAATCTGCGAAAGTGGCTCAATTGAACCTGCGTAATGTTCCTGGCGGACAGTTTGGCGGCTTCGACTTTGATACTGGTGTCAGAATTGCTGAATCTTACGCAAAAGCTGGAAAGTCACTTGCTGCATTTTTGGATAAAAAGCTTTAATAACAATTCATTTCTTACATTTTCAACGCTCTCTTGTTATGAAAAAGTTATTACTCTTTGCATTTGTTCTTTTAAATGCCGGATTTGCATCTGCTGAAAATACAATGGCGGATCTTTTCAACGGCAAAGCGAAGCTTACGTTTCTGGGCCTGGATTTTACGCAGGCCAAATATGTCGGTAAAATCGGTTTTACAGATCCCAGCGCCATCCAGAACCAGCATATGGTGAGCTGGAACAACCTCATAGAAATGGAGCCAAAGAAGTTTTCACTTCAAAAGGCCTTCAACTTAAAAGATGATCAGTACGCTTCGAAAGTGGAGGATATGGTTAAATATAACAAATCAGCCAATGTTGCGGATAACATTACCGAAGCAGAGTCTGTGCTTACGGAAGATCAGGTTAAAAAATCTGTTTCAAAATATTCACTAAGTGAGAAGGATGGCATAGGCGTTGTGTATGTCGTTGAAAGCCTGAGTAAAACAGCTGAAAAACTAACCGTATGGGTTACTTTCATTGACCTGAGCACTAAAAAAGTGCTTTATACAGAGAAAGTGGAAGGAAAAGCAGGCGGTTTTGGCTTCCGGAATTATTGGGCTGGCGGCGTTTATAAGATCAATGAAGCCATTGATTCCAAACTTTACAAAAAATGGAGCAAAACCTACAAGGTGTAAAAATCAAATAGAATTCCTTATTTTTAAAAGTTAGTTCATTACCGATACCAATGCATATTTTTTGTAAGCTGTGATTTGTTCACCATTTCGGAGGACGCTTCACAGCTTACTCTTTAACTGATAACCCATTATCGTGCGGATTTTACCTCTTATTTTCCTGGCGCTCATCACCTTATCGTTATCTGGTTGCGGAAAAATACTCTATCGGTCTGCCGCTAAGGCTTTTAATGAAGGCGTTAAAGAAGCACCTTATGATGCCGTCATTGTTCCCGGATTTCCGCACAACGGCCAGAAATGGGATATGATCCTGCAAATGCGCATTCACTGGGCACATTATCTTTATTCGAAAGGCTACACCAAAAACATCATTTTCTCGGGCTCCGCCGTTGCTACGCCTTATGTGGAAAGCAAAGTAATGGCCAATTATGCGCACGCGCTGGGGGTTCCCCTCGAAAATATTTACACAGAAGAAAAGGCTGAACACAGCACAGAGAACGTATACTATTCTTATCGTCTTGGAAAAGACCTCGGTTTTACAAAACTTGCGCTCGCTACGGATCCTATCCAGACCAGTTACATGCGCAGATTTATCAAGCGGTTTGAACTGCCGATTGGACTGTTGCCCACGGTGATCGACACATTAAAGGTGATGAACCTGTACGAACCGAAAGTGGACCTCAATTCCGCGACACGTAAAGAGTTCGTGAAGCTTTCGGACAGGGAAAATTTCTTCGAGCGGTTCAGAGGGACAATGGGGAGATACATTATCTGGCACGAGGAAGACCTCAAAAAGAAAAAACACAGAAGGAAATTCAAAGACAGAATGATACCCGCCTCCACGGCAAAAAATGAACCATAAAAGTCTATAATGAAAAAAGAATTGTCGGCAATTGACGCCAAGTATGAAGCACAAAAAATAGCATTTGGCCCCATGTATTTCCAGGCGGTTGTAGCGCTTAGAGAACTGGGTATCTTGCAGTTTATCAGCAACAATCGGAAAGGTGTCAGCATTGAGACGATTATTGAAAAAACCGAAGTTTCGGAATACGGCGTAACATTATTGCTGGAAGCCGCGGAAGTGCTCGGTGTGGTTGAAATTGAAGATGAGATTGTAAAAATAACAAAGGTCGGTTTTTTTCTTTTAAAGGACGAAATGACGCGGGTTAACATCAATTTCATGAATGATGTTTGTTATCTCGGGGCAAAAAGCATGACCGAAAGCATCAAAAACGGAAAGCCGGAAGGCTTGAAAGTCCTGGGCGACTGGCCGACCATTTACGAAGGCCTCTCGATCCTGCCCGAGCCCGCGAAGACTTCCTGGTTTGAGTTTGACCATTATTATTCAGACAATGCATTTCCTGAGGCGCTTAAAATTGTGTTCAGGAAAAACCCCAAAATGATTTTCGATGTCGGCGGTAACACGGGTAAATGGTCATTTGCCTGCTGCAAACACGATCCGAATGTTAATATAAAAATTCTGGATCTTCCGGTGCAGCTTAAAGTCGCAAAAGCCAATGCCACGGAAAGGGACTTGCTGGATCGCATTGATTTCCACCCGATTAACTTACTCGACCGTTCGCAGGAAATTCCCCAGGGAGCTGATGTGATCTGGATGAGCCAGTTTCTCGATTGTTTTTCAAAAGAACAGATCATCCAGATCCTTGAAAATGCTTGCAACGCATCTTCCGAAAACACTACGCTATACATTCTGGAACCATTTTTTGATAATCAGGATTATCCTGCTGCCCATCATAGCCTGGTGGCAACATCGCTTTACTTCACGATTATGGCGAATGGAAACAGCAAAATGTATCGCGTTGAAGTGATGAAAGATCTTGCACGCGAGGCAGGCTTTGAAATCGTGGAAACTTATCCATTGATAGGAGATAGCTATCATACCATTTTGGAATGCAGGAAACGGGCTTAGGAACATCAGGTCCGTATCATTTGTTTCAACAATAGTATACGATTAGTTACATGAAAAGATCACTGATTATCATTTTCTCTTGTCTGTTTTCGTTAACTGCTTTTCGGTTTATCCAGTCAGACAAACAAGCGTTTTATAAAGCATTATCCAGCGGAGACGAAGCAGCGATCGACCAGAAACTGGCCGATCTGAGCAAGGAAAAACAATCGCCGCGCATCAATGCATATAAAGGAGCATTGACAATGAAAAAGGCAGGATTCGTAAAAGGGGTGAAAGGAAAAGTGAAAACCTTCAAAACAGGTGCTCATTTGTTGGAAGATGAAATAAAAAACAGTCCGGCAAACACGGAATACAGGTTTTTAAGACTGACTATTCAAGAGCACGCGCCCGGTATTTTGAAATACAATAAACAGCTTGACGAAGACAAGCAGGCAGTAATATCGGGCTTTAATAAGTTGGATAGCGATTTGAAATCTGTTGTTATCGATTATGCAGGGGATTCCAAGGTTTTGAGTGCGGCAGATTTAAAGTGAAGTTAAGCAAAAGGATTATTGATAAATGGGAAAAATACTAGTCGTAAACTACTCACAAACCGGACAGTTGAATGAAATCATCGACCAGTTTTTATCCCCATTCGACCCTGACAGTATTGAACGGCATCAGATCCACCCGGTTACCCCATTTATTTTCCCCTGGACTACCGAGGAGTTTTTTGATAAAATGCCCGAATGTGTGCAGGAAGATACAATTCCTTTGAAACCAATTCCATTTGTGGCCCGGCATTATGATCTGATCGTGCTCGGATATCAGCCGTGGTTTTTGTCGCCGTCGCCTCCTGTGACGTCGCTGCTTAAAGACCCGGATTTCCAATCCATCACGAATGGCACACCTGTTGTTACCATAATTGGGGGAAGAAATATGTGGCTTAATTCACAGGAAAGCATTAAAAACCTGATTAAAAATGTAGGCGGAAAGCTGGTAGGTAACATTCCGCTTATGGACCGCACCTCCAATCTGATCAGCGCTTTTACGATTTTACATTGGATGCTGACGGGTAGAAAAGACAGTAAATGGAATATTTTTCCCCTGCCCGGCGTTAGTGACGAGGATATTAAAAGCGCAGCGAAATTTGGAGCGATTGTGAAGAGTGCAGCAACCAAATCGGATTACAGTAATTTGCAAAAAGAGATTTTGGCGACGGGGTTAATAGCCATCCCTACAGACATTCTGTTTATTGAACAGCGCGCCAAAAAACTTTTCCGGATATGGGCCAGCCTCATCAAGAAAAAAGGAACGACGCCTGCTAAGCGGAAAAGACTAGTCGGTTTTTTCAAATATTATCTCCTTATAGCGTTGTTTATGGTCGCTCCGGTGATTCTTTTCGTATATAATTTGCTGATCGTGCCTTTTACCGGAAATACGATTAAGAAGAAAAAAGAATACTTTTGTGGTGTAGAAACCAAATAATAATGTCAGACGCATATATTACCAGAATTGCCAAGTTTTTGCCGAATGAGCCCGTTTCCAACGATGAAATGGAAGCATATTTAGGGTATATTAATGGGAAACCTTCCAAATCAAAAGCACTTGTTTTACGTAATAACGGCATAAAAAGCAGATACTATGCGCTGCAAAAAGACGGAACAGCCACGCATACCAATGCAGAGATGGCGGCGCTGGCAGTGACAAGGCTTTTTGAAAAAAATACATCAGAAATACAGGACGTGGACTTGCTGAGTTGTGCCACTTCAAGCCCGGATCAGTTGATGCCTTCGCATGGTTCAATGGTGCACGGTTATCTTAAAGATGCCGGGTCTATTGAGGTGGTTTCTCCTTCCGGCGTCTGTTGCGCGGGCATGCACGCGTTCAAGTATGCATATATGTCTGTAAAGCTGGGTGAAAAGCAAAAGGCCGTTGCCTGTGCTTCTGAAAGATTATCTCCCGTTTTACGGTCGGATCAGTTCGAGGACGAGGTGCAACAACTTTTAAAACTGGAAAAAAACCCATATCTGGCATTTGAAAAGGATTTTTTGAGATGGATGCTTTCCGATGGCGCAGGCGCGTTTCTCGTTGAATCAGAGCCTAATACATCGGGCATTTCATTGAAAATCGACTGGATTGAGGGCTGTTCCTACGCTAATGAGCAGGAGGCCTGCATGTATATGGGCGCGGACAAGCTCGAAGATGGCTCCCTGAAAAGTTATAAAGATTTTAAAAGTGAGCAGGTCCAGGAACATTCTGTGTTCAGTATCAAGCAGGATGTGAAGCTTTTGGGAGAAAAAATTGTTAAATTGGGTTTTGCCAAGCTGAAAGATATACTTGTAAGAAAAGGAATCAGCATGGACGAAGTGAGCTATTTTCTGCCCCACTTGTCGAGCTATTTCTTTGAAGGCAAAATTGAAGATTTTTGTAATGAGAATGGTATGCCGATTTCAAAAGAGAAGTGGTATACCAATCTGGTTACCAAGGGTAATGTCGGCTCAGCTTCGATTTATATGATGCTGGAAGAAGTTTTTTACAGCGGCGCGCTGAAAAAGGGTGAAAAAATCCTGCTGGCAGTGCCCGAAAGCTCCCGCTTTTCTTACATGTTCTGTATGTTGACCGTTTGCTGATCCAACTTTGACCTATGAAAAAGGAAGACCTTCCACAAGACCCCGGCGCACTGGACAAATTTACGCGGGAAGTGTGTTATGTCAAAAATGCGGAGGGCAAGTACGAAACTGCTTTGAGCAGAGGTTGGGAGGTAAAAAAGCAGGCTTTGGACAGCGCCTGGGATGATGTGAACGAGCGAATTGAAGAGGCCAGAAAAGCGGTTGCAGGCGGAGAAAAAAGCCCGATCCACTATTTTATGGAACTCAGATTAATGGATCTGCCGGTCCTTTCGGGTTACACCGGATTCTTTCCCTTTTTTATCAAAAGACATTTAAAGCCTTCTGTTTTTAAAGGATTAAGCGATCGCAAATTGGAGAAATATGCCGCCGCATTCGACGTTACATTGCACGAATTGAAAAATTTTAAAGGTTGATCCAGTGAATATTGATAGCCAAACGGATGAATTTCGCCATGTTCAGACGGCGCATTGTGAGAATGGGGTAACTACGGCATTATTGCGCTATCACGGCATGGATTTCATGACCGAACCGCTTGCCTTCGGAATGGGTTCGGGGCTTTTTTATATACAAATTCCTTTTTTAACAGTAAATAATGGGCCGGCTATCTCATTTAGGACGATGCCGGGCGCTATTTTCAAGCGGACTTGCAAGTCGCTGGGTGTGGATGTTACCAGAAAAAAGTTCTCTAATGTTGCCGCAGCCGAAGCGTTTTTAGATCATAAAGTCCGGGAAGGCGTGCCGGTTGGCTGCCAGGTGGGCGTTTTTCACTTGACTTATTTTCCAAAAGAATATCGTTTTCATTTCAACGCACATAACCTGATCGTTTTCGGACAGGAAGATAGCAATTACCTGATCAGCGATCCGGTGATGGAAGACGTTACGACATTGTCAAAGTCGGATTTGAGCCGCGTGCGTTTTGCACAGGGCCCGCTGGCGCCAAAAGGACACATTTATTTTCCTGAGCGGGTAAAACCGGTCACAGATGATGTGATCCGTAAAGGAATTGTAAAGGGAATCCGCCGAAATGTCCGAGATATGCTCAAAATTCCAGGCAATTTCGCTGGTGTAGACGGCATCAGGCACACAGCCGGCCACATTCGTAAATGGCGCGACAAATTGGGATTGAAAAAAGCAAGTCTTTATTTGGGCCAGATTGTGCGGATGCAGGAAGAAATAGGCACAGGAGGAGGCGGTTTTCGTTTCCTGTATGGCGCTTTTCTGGAAGAAGCGTCGGCTTACATGCAGGATGAGCGGTTGTCTGTTATTTCAGAGGACTTCACAAAGGCAGGCGATATGTGGCGTGCAAGCGCAATAAAAATGGCGGGTGTTTACAAAGGTCGCCTTACCGAGCAGAAGGATTTTGATGAAATTGCTGATATGCTGATAGACATCAGAGCCGTAGAAAAAGAAGCGTTTCAAAAGCTGTCACGGCTGAATCTTGGTAATTGAGCACGATAATATGACCGGACCGGTTTGCATTGAAATCCAAAATGTTTCTAAAAAATACAAATCTGCGCAGGAAAACAGCCTCACCGACGTCTCCCTGAACATTGCAATGTCTGACATCTTCGGGCTGCTAGGGCCCAATGGAGCGGGAAAAACGACATTGATCTCTATTCTTTGCGGCATTATCCCACAATCTTCCGGGACGATCAACTTTTACCACGAAAATCAACCTGTTTCCGGGCAGGAACGTAAAAGCCGCATTGGCTTTGTGCCCCAGGAATATGCTTTTTATCAGGAACTCACGCCGCGTCAGAACCTCGATTATTTTGGAGCCATGTATAATCTGGCTAAAATTGATCTTGAAACACGGCGCGAGCATTTGCTGGAAATATTAGGACTTAGCAAGTTTGCGGATAAAAAAGTCGGATCATTTTCGGGCGGGATGAAGCGGAGGGTGAACCTCGCCATTGGCATTATCCACGAACCGGACATCTTGTTTCTCGACGAGCCGACTGTTGGGGTCGATGTGCAGAGCCGCAACGCCATTATCCGTTATTTACGCGAAATTAATAGCACCGGCACAACCATTATCTACACTTCCCACCACATGTCAGAAGCAGAAGAATTCTGCAAACACATTGCGCTCATTGATCATGGTAGGGTTATTGCAAAGGGTGATCTTACTGCCCTGAGAAACGAGCACGAGGTTTCTAATCTGCAATCGTTATTTATCAAACTGACAGGGGAGGAGTATAGAGATTAATATGTTCAAGATTTTTTCATCATTACGCAAAGAATATTTGCTCCTTATTAATGATAAGGTGGGCTTGGCTTTGATGTTTCTGATGCCGCTTTTGCTCGTTTTTATCATTACGATCATTCAGGATAGCGCCTATAAAATGGTCAATGAAAATCAGATCCCATTGTTAGTTGTCAATCACGACGCAGGCGAGGAAGGCGAGAAGCTTGTTGCGCTGCTGACCAAATCGGGGCTTTTCAAAATTGATTCGCAAGACGCTGTTCCCGAAAAATCACTCAAATCGGAATTACTATCGCGCGGTAAGTTAATCGGCCTTTACATTCCCCAAACATTTTCCGCAGGCTTGGAAAGCAATGCGAGCGATGTCAGCAACATTCTCATCGATGACCTGGGGCTGGAACGTGATTCCGTCAGCACAAGAAAGGTGTCCATGCCCACGCTCTCTTTTTATAATGATCCGGTGTTGCAGGAAAATTACAGTTATTCGGTCATGGGCATTATCCAGTCCTACATGAGCGTGATCGAGAATTCGCTGATGATCGACAGAATGTACGCCACGATGGATCTCGGCGGACAATCTGAAAAACTAAAAGATAAAATGATCTCGAACCGCGTGAAGATCAACCAGATCGTGGCCAGTAATAATAATTCCACCGCTATTCCTAACTCTACACAGCATAATGTGCCCGCCTGGACCATTTTCGCCATGTTTTTCATGGTTGTGTCATTGGGAAGCAACATTGTGAAGGAGCGCGTCAATGGCAGTTTTCTTCGTCTGAAAACCATGCCGACGACATTTATGCTCGTAATGTTTAGTAAAATGGCGATTTACGTCATTGTTGCGGTTTTTCAGGTGGCGCTCACTTTCTCAATGGGCATCTGGATCCTGCCGGAACTAGGGTTGCCCAAACTGACAATCCCTTCGAATCTTTTCGCATTCGGGTGCGTGATCCTGATCAGCAGTATGGCGGCCGTAAGTTACGCTTTAATGATCGGCGCTTATGCCCGCACGGAGCAGCAAGCCAATGGTTTTGGTGCTATTTCAATCATTATTTTTGGCGCGATTGGCGGGATCCTGGTGCCGACGTTTGTTATGCCTGGCTTTATGCAGTTTGTCAGCAACTTTTCGCCATTGCATTGGTGCCTGGAAGGTTTCTACATTCTTTTTCTCAAAGGCGGCAGCTGGCAGGAACTGAAAAATGTCTTCGCTTTCCTGGGGATATTTATCCTGATTTGTCAACTTGGTACATATTTTAAGCTAAGGATGGAAAGAATTATTTAAGTTTGAATTCAGAAAAATATTAAACCTTCCGGCTTAATGCTTCTGGCACCTCAATTATAAAAGTAAATAAGCCAGATCACAGGCGATCACCAGTAATTATGGACATAGAAAGCTTAAAACCCATTATCAAAGGTCAGATAGTCCAGTATTTGAATTTGTTAGACATTAATCCACAAGATATTAAGGATGACGAACCGCTTTTTGGCGGTGACCTGGGATTGGATTCGATCGATTCGCTGGAGCTGGTCGTGCTTCTCGAGAGAGAATATGGTATTAAAATAACCAATCCGGCCGAAGGACGGAAAATCCTCGTCGATGTGAACCATATGGCTGAATATATTTTGGCAAATACAAAAACGGCCTGAAAATGAGACGGGTGCTGGTGACCGGAATGGGCATAATTTCTGCCATTGGTGAAAATCTTTCGGAAAATCACGCCAGTTTGCGACAGGGAAAAACAGGCATTTCAAATGCTACCCATTTTGAGTCGCGTTATGCTGCGTTATTGCCTTTTGGTGAATGTGAATGCAGCAACGAGCGCTTGATAGCTTTGTTGAATTTACAAGACAGCAGGGGTTATACCCGAACCGATCTGCTTGCCAGCAAAGCATTTGCCGAAGCGATCGAAGATGCAAAGCTCTCACAGGAACAAATTTCTTCATTCGACACGGCATTAATTTCCGCAACAACCGTGGGTGGAATGTGCCTCACAGATCAACTCTACGAGGACGCTAATCTGAAAACGAGCGGCTCGGAATATCTGGAAGCTTACAGTTGCGCTGCCCACACAATTAAATTGCTGGAAAATTATAAGATCAGGGGTTTTTCTGACACCATTAACACCGCTTGTTCTTCTTCTGCCAATGCCATTTTAATGGGCGCCCGGCTTATCAGGTCGGGAAGGGCCAAACGCGTGATTGTGGGTGGCGTTGACAGTTTAGCCAAATACACGGTTAATGGTTTTAATTCGCTAAAAATTCTCTCTTCCAAAGCTTGCAAGCCTTTTGATGAAAACCGCGATGGCCTCAATCTTGGCGAAGCGGCTGCCTATCTCGTGCTGGAAGCGGAAGACGTTGTTGGTGAAAAAAAGGTCTACGCAGAAGTGGCAGGTTATGGTAATGCAAATGATGCACATCACCCGTCTGCTATGTCGGACGAGGCAACAGGGGCAATTCGTTCCATGCGGGAAGCCGTTGAATCATCAGGCATCAGCTTCGATCGCATTGATTATATTAATGCACACGGAACCGGCACGCCTAATAATGATGAGGTTGAGCTGTTCGGGATGAGCCGGTTATTTTATAAAATACCGCCTTTTAATTCTACAAAATCTTATACGGGTCATACGTTGGGCGCTGCGGGAGCGGTGGAGGCAATTTTCAGTATTTTGAGTATTGTCCACGATGAGATCTTTGCCAGTTTACATGTAGAAACGCCGATGAGCACGCATAGCGCACGGCCTGTTGCTGCACTTGTTTCTGACAAAAAATTGAATTACGCGCTTTCCAATTCTTTCGGCTTTGGCGGAAACTGCACTTCCCTGGTTTTTGGGCGTATCAAGTAAGGCCCGGCTTACGGCTGCATTAGTTCTTTCAAAATCTTTTGGGCGGCGATGGAAATAATGGTTCCCGGGCCAAAAATTCCTTTTACACCAGCATTGTAAAGAAACTCGTAATCCTGGGCAGGAATAACACCCCCGGCAATCACCATAATATCAGCCCGACCGATGTTTTTCAACTCCGCTATGAGTTCAGGAATGAGCGTTTTGTGCCCTGCCGCAAGACTGGACGCACCAATAACGTGCACATCATTCTCGGCAGCTTGACGCGCAACTTCCTGCGGCGTTTGAAAAAGCGGACCAATGTCCACATCGAAACCAAGGTCCGCGAAACTGGTTGCAATTACTTTCGCGCCACGATCATGTCCGTCCTGGCCCATTTTAGCAACCAGTATTCTCGCCCTTCTGCCTTCCATTTCCGCAAACCGGTCCGACAGCTCCAATGCTGTACGAAAATTTTCGTCATCAGAAGCTTCTGCCTGATAAACCCCTGAAACAGAACGAATGGTAGATTTATAACGTCCGAATTCCTTTTCCATCGCATCCGAAATTTCTCCTAATGTAGCTCTTTTACGTGCTGCCTCAATGGCCAGCGCCAGCAAATTGGCAGTCATATCCTTGCCGCCTTTTTGCTGGCAAGCGGCTGTAATGTTGTTCAGTGCATTTGTAACTGCAATGGAATCGCGTTCCCTCCTTATTTTTTCCAAAGATGCGATCTGCGATAAGCGAACTGCCTCATTATCAATTTGGAGAATATCAAATGTGTCTTTGCTGTCCGTTTTGAATTTATTAACACCCACAATAATGTCTTTTCCCGAATCAATGCGCGCCTGCTTTTTCGCAGCGGCTTCTTCAATGCGCATCTTAGGGAGCCCGGTTTCAATGGCCTTGGTCATGCCACCAAGCTTTTCCACTTCCTCGATGAGTTGCCAGGCTTTTTCTGTGAGCTCTTTTGTTAGATATTCCACATAATAGGAACCACCCCACGGATCAACCGCCTTGCAGAGATCAGTTTCATATTGAATGAAAAGCTGCGTATTTCGGGCAATGCGGGCGGAAAAGTCTGTTGGGAGCGCCATGGCCTCGTCAAGCGAGTTGGTATGAAGCGACTGGGTATGCCCCATTACAGCAGCCATGGCTTCGATGGTCGTGCGGGCGACATTATTATAAGGATCCTGTTCTGTGAGACTATAACCGCTCGTTTGGCAATGTGTCCTTAATGCTAATGATTTCTCATTCTTAGGATTGAATTGATTCACAATTTTCGACCAAAGCAATCTTCCGGCCCGCATTTTGGCGATTTCCATAAAATGGTTCATCCCGATGCCCCAGAAAAAAGAAAGCCTGGGCGCAAAGTCATCAATTCCGATGCCCGCTTCTAAACCTGTGCGAATGTATTCAAGTCCGTCCGCGAGCGTGTAAGCGAGCTCAATCTGTGCCGGTGCGCCTGCCTCATGCATGTGATAGCCGCTAATGCTGATGGAGTTAAACCTGGGCATGAAACGTGAGGTGTATGCAAAAATATCGCCTACAATGCGCATGGAAGCCGCGGGCGGGTATATATAGGTGTTCCGCACCATGAATTCCTTCAAAATGTCATTCTGGATTGTTCCGGAGAGCATTTCGGGTGATATGCCTTGTTCTTCGGCAGCCACGACGAAAAATGCCATAATGGGAATCACCGCGCCATTCATAGTCATGGAAACAGACATTTGATCCAAAGGAATTTGGTCAAAAAGCATCTTCATGTCTTCCACTGAGTCAATTGCAACACCGGCTTTCCCAACATCGCCGGTTACACGAGGGTGATCGGAGTCATATCCACGATGTGTGGCTAGATCAAATGCGACAGAAAGCCCTTTCTGGCCAGCCGCGAGGTTTCGTTTATAAAACGCGTTGGAATCACCAGCCGTCGAAAAACCAGCATATTGGCGGATAGTCCAGGGCCTTTCCAGATACATGCTGGCATAAGGCCCGCGCAGGAAAGGAGGAATGCCCGCGCCGAATTCCAGATGTTCAGCTCCTTCGAGGTCATTCGGCTTATAAAATGGTTTCAGTTTAATCCCCTCGGAGGTAAACGCCACTTTGCCGGCTTTCTCTTCTTCCTGTGAAGCATCGCCGGTTTTTACTGCCGTAATGTTCTTAAAATCCGGTTTCATGGCTTACTAGCTGTTAGTGTGGATGCCTTAAAGCATTGCGACAGGTTTTTGTCCGCTAAATTGTACGAACTGGAATGAAGATCTTTTTCATCGAAAAAGCTGGAATCAGCATCCTCGATGAACTTGTTAACGCCTATCATAACCTTGTCTTCACCCAAGTCTTTGGCTTTTTGAGCAAGTGATGCCTTCAATGCGTTTTGAATAAAACCCGTTTCAAAACATTTGATAAAACCGCCCTTTGCTTCCATGTCCAAAAACAATTCCCACGCTTTATCCGCCATATCCAACGACATTTTTTCGAGCGTATACGAGCCTGCTGCCGGATCTGCAACATACGCTAACGCGCTTTCATGGGCCAGAATGGATGACACATTGCGGGCAATGCGCTCAGAAAAGTCATTTGGTTCCCTAAACGGATGATCGAAAGGCCTCACGGTTAACGCGTTGCAACCGCCCATCACCGCGCTCATAGCTTCGGACGATCCGCGGATCATGTTTGTGTTAGGAGCCACATTCGCATTATAAAATGAAGAAGTCTGCACTTGTAAAAAAGGCTTACATAGTGCCCGAGGCAATTGATATGCGTCTGAAATTTTGCTTAATAAAAAGCGAAATGCCCTCAATTTCGCGATCTCCGCAAAAAATTCGGGACCGACCGAAAGGGAAAACATTGTCCGGTTAAAGGCGGTCAATGGAGAAATTTCTTTATCCGTAAGCAGATCGACATAATTAACAATCCCAGAGATCATCATGGCTAATTCCTGAACAGGCGAGGCGCCATTGTTATGAAACAGTTGACCATCAACCATATAAACGCGAAACTCGCGCATATTGCGGGTTTGGTCTAATACAGAAACAATAGCGTTAATGTTATCAATGAAATGTTTTCCAGTGCGCATCCACTCGGCGATCGGGTCGGATGCAATGCCGCCTTTGAGATAGTAACCTGCATTTTTGGATATTTCCTTGAAAACATCCGCAGTATTTTCGGCCGTTTGAAAGTAAATTGCCGTGTCACTTAACCGGATTCCGTGTAGTAATTTGGGGAATTCGCAATGTGCGACATCAGCACTTCCCAAGTCCAGAAGAATCGCATCAGCCCCGTTTTCCAATGCATGCTTCATGCCGACATTTGTCTTCCGCGGTTCCGAGAACTTTACCACCGGAACGTTTTGCCAGCCAGGTGACTTTTTCTGACAAGCCTGCATCGCTGCCATTTTTTCGGGATCGATTTCGGAATTCGTCAGATACGGAGCTAAATGCAAATCGGCTCCAATTGTCCAGTCAGATAAGGTTTTGAGCCTTCCTTTCAACTCTTTTTCAGCCTGTTTTTCCCAGGCATCTTTACCGGAAGGGCTGAAATCTGAAAATAAACGGGCAGACATTTTGAACGGGATAAGTTGGAAGTGAGCATTTTTTGCTGGTAAACAAAGCTACAAATTTGAAGTTACTTTTTCAGTTTCTGGCACAAAGCACCCCTCCCGCAAACCTAAGACATTAATTCACCGATTTTATTTTGTGGGTTTGCAGATAGCCTGCATTGGTATTAAATTGAACGTTGGTTTTAATCTGCAGAGATCAGGTATTTTTATATCTTTGCCGTCCTTTTAAATTATGACATTCTGAATTCCGCAAATTATACATTGGAAAGAGTTAGCACACATAGAGAAGTAGACCAGATCTGGGATGCCTGCCTGAGAGTTATTCAGCAGCACATTCCTGATCAGAGTTTTAAGACGTGGTTTGAACCAATACGGCCTTTGAAACTTTACGGTAAAGTGCTTACAATCCAGGTTCCAAGCCAGTTTTTCTACGAATGGCTGGAAGATAATTATGTCAATCTTTTAAGGAAAGCGTTGGATTACGCCATTGGCAGGGATGGTTTATTGGAATATTCTATTATTGTTGATAAGGGCAACGACAAGCATCAGCCGCTTACGATGAACGTTTCCACGCCAAAATCGACAAACTACTCTAAGCCGGACAATTTCGTTACGGATCCAAGGTTAGGTTCCAATCATAGGGACAAAGATCAGGATTCCATGAACCTGGACACTTACCTGAATCCCAATTACTCATTTGATAATTTTATTGAAGGCGATTGTAACCGTCTGGCGCGCTCCGCAGGGTTCGCCGTGGCCCAGCGCCCGGGACTCACGTCGTTCAACCCGCTGATGATGTATGGTGGGGTAGGGCTGGGCAAAACGCACCTTGTGCAGGCGATCGGGAATTACATTATGAACCACTTTGAAAATAAGCTGGTGCTTTATGTTTCCTCCGAAAAGTTTACCAATCAGTTTATCAACTCCATCAAAAACAACACGCTGCAGGATTTCACTGATTTTTACATGAAGGTGGATGTGCTGGCGATCGATGATGTCCAGTTTTTGTCTGGTAAGGAAAAGACGCAGGACACATTTTTCCATATTTTTAATCATCTGCATCAGCTGGGTAAGCAGATCATTATGACCAGTGATCGCCCGCCGCGCGAGCTGCAGGGGTTGCAGGACAGGCTTTTGTCGCGGTTTAAATGGGGCTTGACTGCGGATTTGCAAACGCCTGATTTTGAGACGCGTATTGCTATTATTCAGAAAAAGATCCAGTCAGAAGGCATTTCCATTGACTATGATGTGATCGAATACATTGCGCATAGCGTGAATTCCAATGTGCGTGAGCTGGAAGGCGTTATCGTTTCGCTTATGGCTCAGGCTTCATTGACCAGGCGGGAAATTGATGTGGAATTGGCCAAGAATACATTGCGGAACATTGTAATGAATGAGGATAAGGAGGTGACCATTGATACAATTCAGGAGGTTATCGCCGATTTTTTCCAGGTTACAATTGCCGATTTAAAAAGCAAGAGCCGCAAAAAAGAAGTGGTTTATCCGCGTCAGCTGGCCATGTTTTTAGCAAAAGAATACACCGATCTTCCCCTAAAATCCATCGGATACCATTTCGGTGGCCGTGATCACAGCACGGTAATCCACTCGATCCAGAGCATTAACCTGCTCATGGACGAAACGCCCGACGTGGAAGAAACTTTACAAAAACTTCGCAGTTACTTTAAATAACATTTGGCGTCTAAACGGTTTGAAATAATAATTTTTTCAAACCTGAAAAACGTACAAATGACGCCAATACTCGTCGAACGCGCACAAATCTGTGACGCATCCTGGAATGAACATATTTGCAAGTCGCTTCAATGTGTGATCTATGCCCAGACTTTTTACCTGGACATTGTTTGTGAAAGTTGGAAAGCGCTGGTTTGGCCATCCATTGAGCATCCTGAAATCGTCATGCCGCTTCCTATGCAGCGAAAAATGGGCTTTAAGGTCATTTATCAACCGCTTTTTTGCCAATATCTGGGCTTGTTTTCCTTGAAGCCGCTTTCTGCGTTTGAATTGGAATCCTTCATCCGCTTTTTGTCATGGGAATTCTCTTACATATCGGCTTACCACTTTAATCCGGAGAACTCGGTTAGAATGTCAGAATTTGCTTCGGTAAAATCTGATTTTCAATTCTTTGAAAAACATACGCACTGGTTACAAATTCGAGGCGATTATGCGGAAATGAATGCAGATTATTCCAGGGATAGGAAGCGTAATTTGCAACGTGGTAAGGCACTAAACTGGCAGATTCAAGCGAGCGCAGACATTGACCCGTTGATCACATTATTTGCGGAGAATCAAACCGAACGCATTCCGGGAGGTGTAAATCCGACGGCGTTTATTCGTCTTAAAGCACTTTTCAATTCATTGCGGGCCAGGAGGCAAGGGGAAATTTATTATGCCTTATATAATGGGCAAATTCATGCGGGGATACTCGTTGTGGAATTTGCGGGAAGAGCTATCTATCTCTTCAATGCGGCCGATCGACAGGGAAGGACAGGCAATGCACGAACATTAATGCTGGATCAATATTTCAGGAATTGTAATGGCAAGTCATTAATCTTCGATTTTGAAAGCCCGGAAGTAGATTCAATAGCGGGGTTTTACAAAAGTTTTGGAAGCAAGCCGGTGTTATTTTATGCGATAAGCCAGAACGGCCTCTGGTTTCCGTTTAAGCAGATTCAGAATTGGCGAAAACGGTTTTTCAGAACCATACAAGGTCTTTTTTAAGTCCTTTGTAAGATTTCAGGTCCATTTCCAAAGAGCCGATTTTCAGCTCGACTTCTGCTTTTAAGGGGATTTTATTAGAGTCGTCTGAAACCCATAGTTTCATTGCGCCCTCGCCCTTGAAAAACTTGTTGTCTGGGATTAGCGGGTTGATTCTGAGGACTTTTGTTTTTCCGAATTTGGTTTTGATCACATCTTTCCCAACATAACGAACGCGCAGCTTATAGACTTCTCCATCAAAAAAAGTAGGAACTTCAATGACATCGCCTTCTGACACTCTATCAAAATTTATTGTCCTCAAATAGAAATAGCCACTGATAATGTCATGAATGTTGTTGGGAACATTAAATGTCTTCGTCTCGTCCTTAATGCTCGACACGGCCTGGTCCCGGTTATGGTTAAACATCACGCGTTCCTCCTTGCGATATTTGTTTTCCTGGATCTGACGCTCAAACATATGTGGCAGGATTGCCGTTGTGTCGATATAGGAGCGCCATGTGTCCCGCACGCGTGAAATGAGGTCAAATGCGCCCACTGTACGGCCAGAGACATTGACCCTAAAACACGGTCGGTTGTTAATCATCGACACCGATTTACCGACTTCAACCTTTGCTTCCGCAGCATTAATAAAGCCGTAATGCACTCTATATTCCACTCTTTCACCCGGTCCGAAGCTTTTATTGGATATAACCCTATTCTCGGCTGCCTGTTGTTCGAACTGCCGAAAGGAGAAAAAAAGCGAAAAAGTTATTAAAGCAATTATAACAATGTACGATCTCTTCATGCTAAAACTGTAATTATAGAGAGGGATATTTTTCTTTCAGCCAAGCCAGGTATTTTTTAATATTTCCTCCAAATTTTTGTTCAAACTCAATTTTAAAAATGTCTTGTTTTGACTTGTAGGTCTGGTAACTGATGAAATACGCATTATTAGGTAACTTTCCATCGGGCCAGCGGCTCACAACCCGGCGGCTCGGCACCTGCTGATTTTTGTTTGTTAACGTCCGCTTCCCGGAAAGAAGTGTGTCTGCATCATCCAGGATCGTCATGATCAAGTTATTTTTCAGCGAATCGCGGTGAACATTAACTACCGGATTTTCACCGAATGTCTTATAAAGACTGTCCAAACGGGCAATTCCCCTAAGCATATGCCCAGAATAGGCATCGTTATATTTTTTCGAATACTCGTATGTACGTAATTCCTGTGAATCCAGACCATATTTGAACTTCAAAAACCGGATTGCGCCCTGGTCGCCAATGAAGCTTGCAAGGTTCTCATTCAGTTCCAGGTTATTTTTCACAAAAAGCGTTCCATGGGTAAGTTCATGCAGGATCAGATTCGCAAGGCTTCCGGCTCTTCTTTTCAACATGCTCGATAAAATAGGGTCTTTCAAATAACCCAAAGTTGACCATGCTGAAACCTCACCAATGTCCGTATCCAGGCCCTGCTGCATCAATTGACGCTCTTCGGTTACTGCACGGGTGGAATCAAAAAAACCTTTGTAAGGAAAACTGCCAATGATAGGAAACTTCCATTTATAGGGTTCGATTTTATATTTTTCGGAAGCTGTAATGAGCCAGATTAATGGTTTTCCGTGCTGATTATAGAATGTTGTGTAATTTTTGGAAGGGGTTAATCCAAGCGAATCAACACCAAATTGCTTTATTTCCTCAATCAGTCGGATACGCGCCTTTAACGAATCGGGAAAGGTGGGATCATTCATCACATCTGAGACATCCTCCACGTTCATCAGGATCTTCACCTGACCGGAAGCCTGCATCCAGCCGTAACTAAGCAGATCCCGGTAATAAATCCCTGTAAGAACACAAAGCACTAAAACAGCAAGCAGAATTTTCTTTAACACAAATGCGGAATTAAGTCAAGTGGGCATAACCAATCTGTAAAACAGATATTACTGTTGCAAAATTATAGAAAATGGCCGGGAATTATTTACCGTTTATCAAGCCTGAAAGCCGGTGGGTAAGTTGTTGTTAACGGCAAATAATCGGATGCTGTAAGTTGTAAATTCCTCTTGATATTATCTGTATTTATTAAGTCTGGAATTATATTTTTATAAGAATAAGCCGTTGGATTTTTGCGTATAATTCGGTATTTTTACACATCAAAAAAGACCAGGTATAAAGCGGTTTTTGTGAACCAAAGGCCGTTTTTTTATGAACAAACTAAATTATTGTAACCGTTTTTATGGCACAACCAACCACTGATAAAGACAACAAACTTAAAGCATTACAAACCACGCTGGAAAAGCTGGACAAAACCTATGGAAAGGGCACAGTAATGCGCCTGAGCGACAGCAAGGTTTTGGATATTCCGGTCATTTCCACTGGTTCGCTGGGTCTTGACCTGGCACTTGGAGTAGGCGGCGTTCCGCGTGGCCGTGTTGTGGAAATTTACGGACCTGAATCGTCTGGTAAGACCACATTATCCATGCACTGCATAGCCGAGGCGCAGAAAAAAGGCGGACTTGCCGCATTTATTGATGCAGAGCACGCATTTGACAGGTCTTACGCTGAGAAATTGGGTATAGATACAAGCAATTTGCTGATTTCACAGCCGGACAGCGGTGAACAGGCATTGGAAATTGCTGAGCATTTGATCAGCAGCGGCGCCGTAGATATCATTGTAATTGACTCTGTTGCAGCCCTTGTGCCACGCGCAGAATTAGAAGGCGAAATGGGTGACAGCAAAATGGGCTTGCAAGCTCGTTTGATGTCACAGGCATTGCGTAAGCTTACAGGTGTGATCAACAAAACCGGCTGCTGCTGTATATTCATTAACCAGTTGCGTGAAAAGATTGGTGTCATGTTCGGTAACCCTGAAACGACAACGGGTGGTAACGCATTGAAATATTATGCTTCTGTGCGTTTGGACATCCGTCGCGTTGGCCAGATTAAAGAAAGTGCTGATCAGATCCTGGGTAACCGTACGCGTGTGAAGGTTGTTAAGAACAAAGTTGCACCACCTTTCAAAGTGGTGGAATTTGATATCATGTACGGTGAAGGAATTTCCAAAGTAGGAGAGATCATCGACCTTGCAGTTGAACTTGATATAGTTAAAAAAGCAGGTTCATGGTTCAGCTACGACGGTAACCGTCTTGGACAAGGCCGTGACGCGGTAAAAGCGCTTATTAAGGACAATCCGGAATTAATGGATGAACTGGAAGCGAAAGTTCGTGCAAAAGTGAACAACGAGCCGGATGCTTTGATTGATACAAGCGAGCCTAATGTTGTAGACGAAGGCGCTCCGCTTTGATCTGAAATAGCTGATTAAAGAAATAGCTCATAAAGAAAATGCCCGGTATTTGCCGGGCATTTTTTGTTGTATATCAAAATGGTTTTCGATCGTCGTCATCGTCGTCAAAATCGTAATCGTCTTCTCCGGGACCGGAAAACATGCTGCTCACCAGATCCTGGAATTTCATGCCCTGATCCAGTGACATTTTGCCGATCAGTGAGAATTCCGCCATGCCGTGCAGTGCAAATTCCATCATGAACAGCTTTTCCTCAGCGCTCGAATAAGCGCTAAGCATATCCACGAAATCATCCAGTCCATCAATGGTTTTCAGGCGCGCCATGTATTCGCGATCCGTCATATCACCGGGCATTTCCATTTCGTTGCCTGAACCAAACCATTCGATTACTTTGGCATACGGATTTATCTTGCTTTTTTTGCTCTTTTCAGGATCCGGGAAGAAGTTAAGGAACTGCGTACGGATTGCTTTGCCGATCAGATTTTGTGCTACAATAACCGGGCCTTCCACTTCACCTTCATAAACAAGCTCCACCTTGCCACAAATTGCTGATACGACGCCGTAAAGGTCGGAAATGCGCACGTAGGTGCTCTCTTCTCCATTAATCAGCGCTCGCCTTTCAGCAGTGCTCAAAAGGCTTTCATAAGCCGAGATTGTCAAACGTGCAGAAACGCCGCTTTTGCTATCCACATATTCGCTTTCCCTCGCTTCAAATGCAATCTGCTCAATCAATGTTTTCGCAAGCTCATTCACCTTAATCAGGCCAACCTGCTCGGTTTTAACAACTGCTTCCTGCTCTGTGATTTTCTTGCCGGTCTCAATTGTTTTCGGATAATGCGTAACAATCTGGCTTTCAATGCGGTCCTTCAATGGAGTGACAATGCTTCCGCGGTTGGTATAATCCTCCGGGTTTGCGGTAAATACAAACTGGATATCAAGCGGTAAGCGTAGTTTAAAGCCACGGATCTGAATGTCCCCCTCCTGCAAAATATTAAACAGTGCCACCTGGATCCTGGCTTGCAAGTCAGGAAGCTCATTAATGACGAAAATACCACGATGGGAGCGGGGAATAAGGCCGAAATGGATAACTCTCTCGTCCGAATAAGGCAGTTTCAAGGTCGCTGCTTTGATTGGATCCACATCACCGATAAGGTCGGCTACGGATACGTCTGGTGTCGCTAATTTTTCGGTATAGCGTTCATCACGGTGAAGCCAGGCAATGGCTGTGTCATCGCCATATTCTTCCACAGCGTCTTTTGCAAACCTGGATAAAGGCTGCAATGGATCATCATGCAGTTCCGAGTTCTGTACATAAGGAATGTATTCATCCAGCAGACTCGTCATCATCCTGGCAATACGCGTCTTGGCTTGACCACGCAAACCGAGAAAATTAATGTTGTGCATCGATAGGATCGCACGCTCAACATCAGGAATCACCGTTTCCTCATAACCCCAGATGCCAGGGAAGATATTTTCTTTATTTTTAATCTTAACGATCAGGTTATCACGCAGTTCCTGTTTAATGGACCGGGATTGATAGCCTGCTTTTTTAAGTTCACCGAGCGTTTGGATTTCCAGCAGCTCTGAACTCCTAAGAAGTGAGTAACTCATGTATTTTAAGCTGATTAACGCGCATACGCTACTGAACGCATCTCACGGATTACTGTAATTTTTATTTGTCCGGGATACTGCATTTCCTTCTCTATTTTTTGAGAAATATCAAAAGAAAGCATTCCCGCTTTTTCATCCGAAACATTATCTGCGTCAATGATCACGCGCAACTCACGGCCCGCCTGGATCGCATAACATTTTTCAACACCGTCAAATGACAATGCCATGTTTTCAAGATCACGAAGCCTCTGAATGTAAGACTCCATCATTTCCCTGCGTGCACCCGGGCGAGATCCTGAAATCGCATCACACACCTGAATGATCGGGGAGAGAATGCTTGTCATTTCAATTTCGTCGTGGTGGGCGCCGATTGCGTTGCACACCTCAGGATTTTCTTTGTATTTTTTTGCAAGCTCCATACCCAATATCGCGTGTGGAAGGTCGGATTCTTCCGGCCAAACTTTACCAATATCGTGCAAAAGCCCTGCTCTCTTCGCCAATTTCGTGTTTAGTCCTAACTCTGAGGCCATTGTAGCGCAAAGCTTAGCCACTTCACGTGAATGTTGCAGCAGGTTTTGCCCGTAAGAAGAACGGAAACGCATGCGCCCGATCATCTTAACAAGCTCAGGATGAAGACCATGAATGCCCATGTCGATCACTGTCCTTTCGCCGATCTCAACGATTTCATCATCAATGTTCTTGCGTGTTTTGGCAACGACTTCTTCAATTCTGGCCGGGTGGATCCTTCCGTCCTGAACCAGGCGGTGCAGCGAAAGTCTTGCGATTTCCCTTCTTACCGGGTCAAATCCGGAGATAACGATAGCTTCCGGGGTGTCATCCACAATGATCTCAACGCCGGTAGCAGCTTCCAGAGCGCGAATGTTACGTCCTTCGCGTCCAATGATCTTTCCTTTGATATCGTCGTTTTCAATGTTGAAAACAGAAACGCAGTTTTCGATCGCATGTTCCGCAGCAGTGCGCTGAATGGTCTCGATAACGATCTTTTTCGCTTCTTTGGTGGCAGTAAGGCGGGCTTCTTCCATCGCACTTTTCACATAGGATCCGGCCCTTGTGTCAGCCTCGGCTTTTAATGCGTCAATGAGTTGTTCACGCGCCTGGTCAGCCGTAAGATTTGCAATTTTTTCGAGCTGGGCAACTTGCTGGTGCAGTGATTTTTCTGCTTCCTCGCGACGTTTGGTTGCCGTTTCAAGCTGCTGGTTCAGGTTTGTTTTTAGGGTTTCAAGCTCATTTTCGCGGCGTTTATTTGCCTCAATGGTCTGGTTCAGGCTTTGCTCGCGTTGCTTTAATTTTTGTTCGTTGGTTTGAAGGATCACACGTTTTTTATTGGCATCTTCTTCAAATTCGCCTTTTAGTCTCAGGTATTTTTCCTTGGCCTCAAGGATACGGTCTTTTTTTATGTTTTCGGCAGCACTTTCGGCATTACGGAGAATTTCGGCTGCGCGTTCCTGCGCTTCTTTTTCTTTCTGATCAAAGGATCGCTGAAAGATGTACTTGCCTGCGAAAATCCCCACACCAATGGCGATAATGTCGGACAGGACGAGGATGAAAATTAATGAATTTGACATTTCAGTAATGGTTATATATAGTTGGTTTTACCGACTAAACCGCGTGAAAATGCCGAAGTTGGAAGTATTGAAAGAAGATAAAGAGTAATCCGTATAAAATAAAGGTTTTGTGGTGTTGAGCGTTTAGCTTTCTATTGCGCTGGTAATGGTTTCATCAAGCTTTTCTACCCTGTTTTTAAAAGCCATCACCAAGTTATCCATTTGCTCCTGGTTCCTTTGTAATGCTACAAGGCATTCAATAGAAGTAAGTGCAATTGCTTCAATGTCACCGTAAACTTTTCCTTTTAATTTATGCTGCTGCACGCGTTGCATGAACACCTCATACCCATCCCTGTAGAATTTCTCCTGATCCGCCGGAACGCTCAGTTTGAAACCCCTGTCCAGCAGTTTTATAAAGACAGAAACGTCCGGATTGGGTATGCTATTTTTTTTCATAAGGTATCTTCAAGCAATTCAATGCACTTATCGATCTCTTGTATATATCTTTCAACTGAGTCTTTCAGTTCGGCGATTCCGCTTGTTGGTGTCAGTTTACTAGTGACAATTTTAGCGAAACTTTTAGACTTATTAAAGTCTTTTTCCAAACTAGTGTATTTTTTCTTTATTTCTTTTGCTTCTTCCTTGAGTTTGCTATTCGAGGCTCGCAGCTCCGCATTTTCGCGTTGCAGCTCTGATATTGACCAGTTTAGTTTCTCCTTAATGTTGATCAGGAACTCGAGTTTTTTCTCAAGGTCGGACAACTTGTGTTCAATGATGCGCTCGATGCTCCTTTCCATTTTTTGGCCTTAATAATGCTGTCAAACCAAAACTCTATTATTTTCTGATCACGGCCTCAAATTCCCTCTCGTAAGCAGAAATCAACCGCTGCATGGTTTTGTCAATCACTTTGTCGGTCAATGTCTGCTGGTCATCCTGCAAAATGAAGCTTACTGAATAGGATTTTTTCCCTTCCAGATTTGCACCTTCATACACATCAAACACATTCACAGCACGCAAAAGCTGCCTTTCTGTTTTGTATGCGATCTGACGCAGCTCTTCGAATGTGATTTTTTTGTTCACCACCACCGAAAGATCCCGACGCACTTCGGGGAATTTGGCTACTTCTTTGTACTGAACAAATGCATCATATTGTTTGAGCATATAATCCCAATCAAAATCCGCGTAAAAAACAGGCGCTTTAATGTCCAGCTTTTTGGCTATGCTTGCTTGAAGCTGACCAAATGTGACAACCGGCTTGCGGTTTAATGTAAGCGTTGTTCCAAATTTAAAAATCGCAGCATCAGCCTCAGTTCTTTCCACGTCTTTGATTTTCAGCGCAGACAAAACCTGCATTACAAAACCCGCCAGATCGTGGAAAATCACTTCCCGCGACTTTTCAAACCAGCTTTCCTGCCCAATGTTGCCTGTCAGGAAAACAGCCAGCCTTTCCTTTTCGATATATTTTTCGCCGATCTCATTATAGGTTTTGCCAAATTCAAAAAGCTTCAAATCCTTCTGGCGGCGGTTGCTATTGTAAGCAATCACTTCCAAACCTGAGAAAATCAGCGTCTGGCGCATTACCGAGAGATCTTCACTCAGATAATTCAGGATTTTGACCGGATTTCCCTGAATGCTTTCTGCAATTGCCACGTGATAATCAGGCTTCGTTAACGAATTATTGATCATTTCGTTAAAACCATTCGCCACCAAAAGTTCAGCAACGCGTAGTTTCAGCTTTTCAGGATCATTAACCGGGAAATCAGACAAATAATCCGAGCTAAGTGCCTCAGATAGTTCAACTTGCCCAAAGCCATAAATTCGCAGGATTTCCTCGATCACATCCGCTTCGCGCTGCACATCCACGCGGTAAGGCGGAACAATTGCCGTGAAACCGGATTCGGTCTGGTTTTGAATTTGAATATCCAGGCCATTCAGAATGTTGCCAATGAGTGTTTTATCCAATGATTTGCCAATCAATCTGTCAATATTGCGGTAAGTCATTTTTACCTGGAAATCAGCAACCGGCTCGGGATAAATGTCTGTAATGTTAGAAGAAACAGTTCCGCCAGCGATTTGCTGAATAAGCAATGCTGCTCTTTTCAGCGCATACAGCGGCATATTAGGATCCGTCCCGCGCTCGAACCGGAAAGAGGAATCCGTTTTTAATGCATAACGCTGCGCCGTTTTACGAACCCATATTGGCGAGAAATAAGCCGATTCAAGGAAAATGGATGTCGTCTCGTTGGTAACGCCTGATGTTTGCCCGCCAAAAACCCCGGCAATGCACATAGGCTCCGGATTTCCGTTTGTTCCCGAATTGCAGATCATCAGGTCAGAATCCGAAAGTTTTCTTTCCACACCATCCAGCGTCACAAACGTTGTCCCGGCAGGCACCATGGTTACAATTACTTTGTTGCCAATGACCTTATCGGCATCGAAAGCATGCATAGGCTGCCCCAGCTCGTGACAAACGTAATTTGTAATGTCAACAATGTTGTTTATCGAGCGGATTCCGATGGTTGCCAGTCTTTGTTTAAGCCAATCGGGCGATTCAGCCACTTTCAGGCCGGAAATGGTCAGACCTGTATATCTTGGTGCAGCTTCTGAATTCCTTACTTCAACTTCAAATGGCAGGTTTTCATTATTAACCGCAAAAGCATCAACGGACGCAAGCTTTATCTCACGATTGAAATAGGCTTTCAGATCGCGCGCTACGCCATAATGTGACGCAGCGTCAGCGCGGTTGGGCGTAAGGCCGATTTCAATCAGGTAATCAGAAGAAATGCCGAAATATTCACTGGCCGGTGTGCCATTAGGAAGATCTGTATCGAGCACTAAAATGCCGTCGTGCGATGTGCCAACGCCCAATTCATCTTCTGCACAGATCATTCCTTCCGAAAGCGCGCCTCTGATTTTTGATTTTTTTAAAACCAATGGCTGCTCGCTTCCTGTCGGATATAATGTTGCTCCTACGGTCGCTACAACCACTTTCTGGCCAGCAGCCACATTGGCGGCGCCGCAAACGATGGATAATGGATTTCCACCGCCTACATCAACAGTCGTCAGGCTCAAACGGTCGGCTTCCGGATGTTTTTCACGGGTGAGCACCTCGCCGATCACGACACCTTGCAAACCTCCTTTTATGGATTCAATCTCCTCAATGCCTTCAACTTCCAGTCCGGTAGCGGTTAGTATTTTACCGATTTCTTCCGGGGATTCTGTAATTTCTATTAACTCTTTAAGCCACTTGTAGGAGATCTTCATGCGAATGCTTTCAAAAAAATGGGTTTTCAACCGGCATTTAAGCCGGATTACAAAATTAAGGATTTAAGTCGAACAGCGCCCTCAGACTTAAATAGTAATTGGTTTTTTTAATAAAACACAAAAAAGCATGGGGTGGTTAATTATGCACCGCCGATTCCAGTTGCTCACCAGCCAAAATGGCCACGGAAAGCGTGTTTTCCTTAGGTGGAACGGGGCACGCGTAGCTTTCCTGATATACACAGTAAGGGTTGTAGGCTTTGTTAAAATCAAGGATGATCACATTGTTTTTAATCTCAGAAACGGGATAATCCAGATAACGGCCGCCTCCATAAGTTTCTTTTCCGCTGGTTGCGTCTTTGAAAAGAACGGAGATAACGCTTTCATTTTTAAGTAGTAACAGCTTTTCTTCCTGGTCGCCGATTTTGAAATTGGCATAACCATACTTCTCGTATTTTTCGGAAGTGCCATCTGTGTAATTAACCACAACTTCCTTATCATCTTTCATATACGGAGAAATGTTGGCTTTGATGCGGTAAGTCAGATCGGGCTGGAAGTAATGCAGACCGTGGAAGCTTTCTTTGTCGGCAATAGGAGAGTCTTCGGTGGTGCGGAACTGCTCATCCTTGGCCGCGCGCTCATTGAGGATCGTGGTTTTATACTGCTCGGGATTACTGGCGATCTGGTCTTCACTTGCGCCATTCAGGCCTGCCCCGGAGAAATTTTCAATGATAAAATAGGCCAGGATCGCAATGATCATGGCGATTGTGCTGTATCGGATTACCTTATTTTTAAACATATGGCTGCAAAATTTATGAACGGATCACAAACTTACATCCGAAAGCGTGCTTTGAAAAAGTATAGGATGTTTATTTACTTTTTTATGATAATTTTGAATCTTCGCACCGGGCCAGGTTGCGACTTTGGATGATTTATCCCTAAATTGACCTGGCAAATTATTAAACACAATACCTGACCCATCATATGTCATACACCAAGCGAGTACTCATTGCCGAAGACAGCTCAGTTATTCAAAATCTGGCAAGGAAGATTCTGGAATTTCAACATTACGAGATTACTTCTGTAAAAAACGGAGAGCAGGTTTTGCAACTTCTTGAAAAAGAGGATTTCGATATTATTTTGCTGGATATCAATATGCCTGTGATGGATGGAATGGAGTGCGCAAGAAGCATCCGTAAATTGCCCAACGAGAAAAAGGCCAAAACGCCGATCGTTGCCATTACCGGAAACGCCAAAAACTATTCGGAAGAAGATTTTAAGCAAGCAGGATTTGATGATGCGCTGATGAAACCTTTGAATTTTGACCGTCTGGTTGAAGTGGTCGCGCATTTGACAGAATAAACCTGATGAGGATTACATTTTTAGGGACCGGCACATCACAGGGAATACCGGTTATTGCCTGTGAATGTGCCGTTTGCCAATCCGATGACCCACGCGACAAGCGTTTAAGGACCTCCGTTTGGATCCAGGCCAAAGGAAAATCTATTGTTATTGATACAGGCCCCGATTTTCGTCAGCAAATGCTTAGGGCCAATGTAAAGGATCTTGATGCTGCCGTTTTTACACACCAGCACAAGGACCACACCGCCGGACTTGACGACATCCGTGCCTTCAACCACCGCAACCAGCGAGACATTCCGCTTTACGGAAGAGAAAGCGTTTTAAAGCAGATTCAGAACGAGTTCTCTTACGCATTTTCCGAAAAAAGATATCCAGGTGTTCCTCATTTTGAGCTGCATAACATTGAAAATAAGCCTTTTGATGTGCAAGGTGTGACATTTACACCTATTGAAGCCATGCATCATCAATTGCCGGTTTACGGTTACCGGGTCGGAGACTTCACCTACATTACCGATGCCAATTTTATTTCAGAAGCCGAGCAGCAAAAGATAATCGGTTCGAAAGTGCTGGTTTTGGACACGCTGCAGAAAGAGCCGCACCTTTCGCATTTCACATTAAGCCAGTCTTTGGCACTAATCAAAAAGTTGCAGGTTCCCAGCGCTTATCTGGTTCATATGAGCCATAGGCTGGGAAAGCACGCAGACATTGAAAACGAGCTGCCTGACAATGTGCATCTGGCTTACGATGGCCTGGTGCTGGATTTGTAGCCATACTAAGACTTCCAATTGGCTAAACCTTGGAAAAAGGTTTTCCCTGAACTCAGTAAGAACTTTTAGCTATAACGGTCATTACGCCAGGGATAAGCGGTGTTGGAATAACCTCTTAATTCCCAGAACCCAAGCTTGTTTGCAGACAAAAACTCGATTCTGCTGATCCATTTGCTTCCTTTCCAGGCATAAAGCTGCGGTGTGATCATGCGCACCGGGCCGCCGTGATCGCGCTCCAATGGCTTGTTATCGGCCGTATGAACGAGCAGAACGTCATCTTTCAGGGCCTCTTCAAGCGAAAGATTGGTTGTGTATTTATCATATCCATGGCAAAGAATGTGCTTGGCGCTGGCCTTGGGCTGGACAAGGGCAGCAAGATCTGAAAACCGAACGCCTGCCCAGGGCACATCCATTCTCGACCAGGTCGTAACGCAATGAAAATCGCTGACGTCCTCAGCCTGCGGTAATGCCATAAAGTCCTCCCAGCTAAGTGTAATGGGCGACTCTACTTCCCCGTCAATAACCAGCTTCCATTTCTGATGCGAAATTTCGGGCTTGAAACCAAGGTCCAGCACAGGCCATTTCTCTGTTCTTACTTGCCCGGCGGGCAGTTTGGGCATGCCATGACGATTTATTTCACCTGTCCCCATCGGTCGCAAATCTGAGACCGAAGGTGTAAGAGCCATTTGCTGCTCAAAACGAGCCTTCAGCTTCATTCTGGCATCTACGATTTTATCGAGTTTGCTATTTTCTTCCATGTTGTTATTAAGTTAAAGACGGCGAGCTTACCCTTCACTGACCCACTGCATAACCAGGGCGGTCAGATAACCGCCATATGTACCAATTGCGTAACCTAAGATAGCAAGTAAAACGCCAACTGTTGCCAGCGAAGGGTGAAATGCAGCGGCCACCACGGATGCAGAGGCCGACCCGCCAACATTTGCCTGGCTGCCCACGGCAAGAAAAAAGAATGGGATTTTGAGCCATTTGCAAACCAGTATCAAAATAACAGCGTGCGTCAGGATCCAGATCAGGCCGATGGCGAAAAGTCCCGGGTTTGCGGCAACCGCGCCAAGGTCCATCTGCATACCGATCGTTGCCACGAGCACATACAGAAAAACCGAACCCAACTTGGACGCGCCCACATGTTCAAGTTTTCTGAGTGGTGTTAAGGAAAGGGCAATTCCGATGAAAGTCGCTATGGTAACCACCCAGAAAAACGGCGAAGTAAGACTGTATCTATCTAAAAACGGATAATTTTTCGATAGATAAGGCGTGATCATGTCAGCGAGAAAGTGGGCGAGGCCGGTTGCGCCAAACCCTGCCGCACCAAGGAAGATATAATCCCGCATGCCGGGTGTTCTTTCATTTGCATTATATTGTATATCAAGATGTTGTTTGATATTTTCGATCTGGCTGATGTCGGCTCCAAGCCAGCTGTCAATGCGAGTGGCGACGCCGGCGCCGTAAATGAGAAAAGCCATCCAAAGCTCTGCGACCAGCACGTCAACGGCAACCATTTGTGAAAATAGCGCGTCGCTCGGCTGAAACACTTCCCTTAATGCTGTCTGGTTCGCTCCGCCGCCGATCCAGCTTCCTGCAATGGTGGCAAGTCCGCGCCAAACCGCATCGGCTCCTTCTCCGGCCACGGTCTGCGGGCTGACCATGCCCACGATCCACAAGGCAAATGGCCCGCCTATCATAATGCCCAACGTGCCCACGAGCATAGCAATGAGTGCTTTGGGACCAAGTTTGCTAAGCGAGCGCCAGTCCATGCCGATGGTGAAAAACACAAGACATGCCGGGAGAAAATATTTGGAAACAACCGGATAAAGCTGTGAGGTGCTGCCGTTGACAATGCCCAGAGAATTGAGTAAACCCGGAATGAAATAGCAGAGCAAAAGCGGGGGCACCAGCGCATAGAACTTTTTCCAGCCAGGGCGTTCAATAGAGGCTGTATAAAAGATTGCCGCCAGGATCAGCATTAATATCCCAAGTACAACTGCGTCGTTTTTTATCATTGATTGCGAATGAGAATCAGGTAAAAATAGCGTTGTTTTTTGTTTCGACGAAAGACGTTTGTCCACTCATCCTGTAAAAGGTTGATCCAGCGAAATTTAAATTTATAAAATTCCTATTTTTCGTAATTTACATGCAGATTGTAAGCAATAACATCAATAATGTTTTACTATGGCGATATATAATTTATCATTAAATGGAAAAAAGGTAAAAGTCGATGTTGAGCCAGACATGCCCTTGCTGTGGGTGGTCCGTGACTTTGCCGGATTAAAAGGCACCAAGTTTGGCTGCGGCATGGCGCTTTGCGGTGCTTGTACGGTGCATTTGAACGGCGAGCCCACGCGCTCGTGCCAGCTACCAGTTTCCGGTGTGGGTAAAAATGACAAAATTACAACCATTGAAGGCATCGGGGATGGCAAACTGAATATCATTCAAAAAGCCTGGATTGAAGAGCAGGTTCCGCAATGTGGCTACTGCCAGTCGGGCCAGATCATGTCAGCAACAGCCCTGCTTAAATCCAATCCAAACCCTACGGATGCCGATATTGATTCGGCCATGAGCGGAAATCTTTGCCGCTGCGGAACATATGATCGAATCAGAAAAGCCATTCACAAGGCAGCGGCAGAAATGAAAGTTTCTGAGGCGGGCATCGGAAAGCGGTAAAAAGATCCTAAACATTAGCTCTAAAAACATTGGAAAAGATACAAACTTCACGGCGCGATTTCCTGAAAGCCTCAGGGATCACCACGTTCGGGCTCGCATTGGGTATTTCGGGTTTCACCAGGGATGCGTCCTTAAAAAAGATTACCCCGGCGGTGCTCAGGCTGGAAATCAACCCATTTATTATCATTGATACAAACGGCAACATTACCCTTGTTAACCCAAGGCCTGATATGGGTCAGGGATCTACGCAAGCCGTCCCTTCACTTTTGGCAGAAGAACTGGAAGTAAACCTGGAAAAAGTGCTCATCATTCAAAGTGATGGCATGGGCAAATACGGCAGCCAGACTTCGGGAGGCAGCAGTTCTGTACGAGAGTTATGGTTCCCGATCCGTAAAGCGGGAGCCGCCGCAAGGGAAATGCTCACTGCTACGGCAGCCAAAAGATGGAATGTGCCCGTTTCGGAGTGCCACGCTGAGGATGCAAAAATCATGCATAAGGCCAGCGGCAAAAGCCTGACATACGGCGAGTTGGCCGATGATGCATCCAAGCTGGAAATTCCAAAGGACCCGAAACTGAAAGAAGCCAAGGATTTCAAGATCATTGGTAAATACAACAAAAGGCTCGATGTGCCCGAGCGTGTCAACGGCAGGGCGGTCTACGGGATTGATGTCGATGTGCCCGGAATGGTCTATGCCAGCATTCTTCATTCACCCATGATCCACGGCAAAGTGGCTTCTATTGATGATACGGAGGCAAAAAAGATTCAGGGCGTTTTGCAGGTCATCAAGACGGAAAGGACTATGCCGCACCGGACTTCGGAAGCTGTGGCGGTGGTGGCTACCAATTACTGGGCGGCTTTGAAAGGCAAAAAGGCGCTGGTGGTTAAATGGGACAACGGCGATTTGGAGAAAACATTGAGTACAGCCAGCTACTATGCCGCCACTTATGATGCAGCTCAAAAAGAGGGGATCAATGCAGAAGAAAAAGGCGATTTTGCGGTAAAATATGCCGCTGCCAAAGATAAGATAGAATCCAATTATGAAACGCCATTTTTGGCACACGCACCCATAGAGCCTGAAAATGCAGTTGCCCATGTAAAGGACGATGGAACTGTGGAGATCTGGGCGCCCGTTCAAGGACCCGACTGGGCGCTGCGTGATGTTTGCGGATATATGAAAGTCAAACCCGAGCAGGTCAAAATCAATGTTACATTGCTGGGAGGCGCATTTGGCCGCAAAGCATATCACGACTTTGTATTGGAAGCCTGCCATATTTCCAAAGTTGTCAAAAAGCCAGTTAAAGTGATCTGGACGCGTGAGGACGACATTTCACAGGGCCCTTACCGCCCGGGAATGCTCAGCCACATGCAGGGTTTTGTCGATGACGGAAAAATTACAGGTTTTCATCATCACGCCATTGGCGAATCCATTGCAGGCCAGGTCTTTAAGCAGTTGAAAGATACAGAAGCAGACCCGTGGTTAAGCGGTGAGCTCGCAACTGAAAATAACAAATACCGCTTTGAGGGCGCCTCCAAAGTAAGCTGGACCAATGTAAAAACAGACATCCCGGTGGTTTGGTGGCGGTCTGTATATGCGTCTAACTTTGGATGGGGACAGGAATGCTTTGTGGATGAGCTGGCGCATCTGGCCAAGAAAGATCCTTTGAAAGCCAGAATGGAAATCCTTACCGATGATCGCTTTAAGAAAGTGCTTCAAACGCTGGCAGAAAAGGCGAACTGGGAAGAAAAGCTACCCGAAGGTTCTGGTAAGGGCCTTGCTGTTTTCAGCTCATTTAACAGCATTTCAGCATGTTGCATTACGGTTTCAAAAAAAGATCAGGGCGTTAAAATCGATAAAGTGGTCTCAGTGATTGACTGCGGACATTACGTGAACCCTGATAATGTCAAAGCGCAAACCGAGGGTAACATTGTCATGGGACTTACGGCAGCAATCAAAGACGGCATTACATTTACAAACGGCGTAAGCGACCAGAGCAATTTTCACCAATACAACATTATGCGCCTCAATGAGACGCCTGCAATGGAGATCCACATTATAGACAGCGGTGCTGCGCCTGGCGGAGTAGGAGAGCCCGGCTTGCCCCCGATCGCTCCGGCACTGGGCAATGCGGTTTTTGCCGCAACCGGCAAGCGCCTTCGCAAGCTGCCCTTTGACATTGCTAATCTGGGCTAGTATTCTGTTTTTGGATAAATAAAAAATGGCTTCCTGAGCAATCGGGAAGCCATTTTTTATAAGGTTTGGAACAACTACTTAGCACCGTCAGATTTTGCTCTTGCCACTGCATACTCTCCGATTTTATGCCCGGATTGCAGACCAGCTTCGCAGTCAAAGCGGTAATGGATCAGTCCGTAAATCCGGGATACAGAAGCTTCCTGGGCCATATCGTCGATTTTCTGTTTTTCTTGCGGGAAGATGTAAGCCAGTAATTCAGCCGCTGCACCTGAGAACGTCGAGTGGCCGGAAGTGTATGACGGAAAGTTAGGCAAACCCACAGATGTTTTAATTTTTCTGTTCATCTGGTTTGGACGCGGGTAATAGTAATAATATTTCGCATCCCAGCAGCAGATGCCTGCATCTTGCAGTGTTGTGCCCAGAAGCGCCAGGGTTCTGGCCGTTCTTACTTCGCTGAAAGAATTCTTATGGCAAAGGTCAGCAGCCCTTCTGTGCCAGTGCCCAGGAGGCGTATAACTTCCCACACCATCTGACCAAAAGCTGGCAATGCGCGCCTGATCGCGGGTTTGTTTCTTGGCAATGGTTAAAAGCTCATCAATATTTTGTTGATATTCCGCGCTGCCGATTGCTGGCGGCGGGCCTGGACGCATTGTCTTAACAGTGGCCTTATCAAAATTCCAGGGCGTAACAAAGCCGTAAGTGGGCAGCATTGGCGGACGGGCAGGCGATTCCTGGCTCACCCAAGGCTCAGAAGTGCCGATCGTTTTTGCATTTGCGATCATTTCAGCCGTTGCAGCCTGGTTGTTGGCTGTTCCCATGCCATCTGTTTTTGCTCTTGCCATAACTTTGGCGCCCACAGCTTTGCCCAGTTCTGCGCCGGCAGCAATGTCACTTTCCACGTTCATACCAGCCCATAAGCGGCTGTTTTTATGTTCTGCAAGCTTTTGCTCCAAAAAAGGCACTTCGCCCGGAAACATTGCTTTTAAAATGGCAACCGATGCTTCGGCTACCACCGCATCCTCAGAAGGGTAGGAAGGAAGATCGGTCACCGGCAAAATCGCCTGCACAGACTCATCTGTTTTTGAAGGCGCTTTGCGGTTGAATTTGAACTTATAATTCCAGGCACTCACAAGAGCGTCGTACTGCGCCACGCTCAGATAAGCCAGGGCGCGCGCCGTGTAGGGCGGATTGGCAAAGGGGAATTTAGGGTCTGCAAGCGGGTTAGCCGGATCTGGCAGCGGATATTTACCATCCTGGTTAGATGCAGGCGGTGTATTATAGCGGGCAGCGAGCTCACGACCAATCTCATTCCAGCGGAATGTTGCCCCAGCGCCCCAGTAATTAACAATTTCTCTCTGCTGCGGGGTGATTTTGGAGGTTGTCTCTTTTAGCTTGGTGATTTCTGCCTTATAGTCAGCCGAAGAAGCAGCCTTGGGTTCTGCAACCGTTATTTCGCTGGATGAAGTAAGCACATATGGCTTCCAGTTGCCTGCATTGGCATCCATGCTGGAAGGATTGTTGACAGAAGCTGTGGGTTCGTCGACCGTTTTGGTGCAGGAAGAAATCCCCAGTGTGAGAAGCAATCCGCACGCAATCAGAAGATTGCTTTTTGATATATATGTTTTCATTGTTACTGATGCATGTTTGGGTTTTTATCAGCCTTGATGTACCGGAACTGATACAGCACGCCAACAGAAAAAGATGTACTCTGGCCAACATTGGTCCCGTCTAAAACATAGGCGGCCCGGGCATTAACGCCAATGTTTTTTGGCTGAAATTTGGCATAAACGCCGCCCACGGTGCTTTTCATGTTATTGGTAGGGAAGGGCATATCATTGCGGCGAATATTATCACCGCCGTCACATGCGCCGTATTCGGCAAAAACTTCCGCCTGGATGGCAGCTTTGGAATATCCGAGTCTGACAGAGGCATCATAGGCATTGGGCACGCTTACCTTATTTGTGCTGTGCAGCTTACCCTCTGAGAGATAAGAGTCGCGATCGATCTTAATGTTGCTGCGGAAAATATAGCTTCCCGAAGCCGTCAGATAAATGCCTGTTTGGGGATGGCGATATCTGGCCAGCAGCCTTGCCGTCGCTGTTTTGCATTGTATACCAATCGACATAGGTAAAAAATCAGGGATATAATCGCCCATGGGAATGGAAGCGCCGCCTATGGCATGCAGGGAGAACCCTGATTTATTAATAAAACGGTATTTAAGCCAGAGAGACGCATCCTGAAAGCCATTTTGCCACTTTAAGTTACCCGCGCTGGCCTGCGTCCACACATATGGAACGCCAACAATGACATTCAGATTTTTGGTTACACCCACTGCCAGCATGGCCATTGCGCTTTGCGTGGTATGGGTGCCTATATTGAGATTTTCGCGTTTTAGGCTGTTTTCCCAGTATTTATCCCAGGAGCTATGCCCGTAAGACAGGGCAAGGCAAGCCGTATTTTTCGACATATAGATGGCGTCGTTGGGCATTTGGGCAAAAGCTCGTCCTGTTGCGCACAGGACAATTATTGAAAGCAAAATGAGTGATTGCTTCATTTTTCGTAAAGAATAATGCATTTGTTTTTACTGAGGGATAATGCCGTGCGTTTACAATACCAGAATGGATACTGCGCTTTGAAGGCAATTTTGACGAAATGAAAAACAAGCTTGCGGCCGGTAGGTAAGGCTCGCCAAGGATTCAGCTTAGCTCGGGAGGCGGGCTTGTTAGCTGAATGAAGATGGCTGAATAGATATTTTTGGAGCGTCCGCCCATTGATAAAGGCAACGGATCCGTAAATGACGCAGGCGGAAAGCTTATTGAAGCAACATTTGAAACATAATTTTTCAGCAAGTTATCCAACAATTTAATGGCTTTGCTGTAAGGGTCCTCAGGAAGTTTGGCGCTCGGATCAGTTATGATCTGCATCGCATTGGCCAAAGCAACAAATTCATCACGAGCCGCCTGGTTTGATTTCAGCGTCACATAAAGTGTGTCGTTTTGATGCAGGACCTGGGTAGGGTTATAAAATTGATCATTCTGACGGATCAGTCCCTGGGGTGCCTCCGTAATTTGAAGGTCGCCCGAGTAGGGCAGAGATGGCAAATGCATTTTAACGACCCTTAATTCGTCACCCAGCGAAGAAACCGACGATTGCTGATAGTGGTTATCAAAGAAAAGCACAGCAAAAGTTAGCCCAAACGTGTTGTAGAGCAAAAGAACCAACAATCCTATCGGTAACAGTCTTTTCAATTTGAAGAGGATTTATATTCAAATGTAATCAAGTTCGATCCAATTAAGCAAATGTTGTTTAAAATACTATATATCAACGTCTCTGCAAATGCATGCTGCGGATTTTGCTTAAATTACCACCTGAAATAAAATCGCTGTCAATGACCAGGCAAACAGGTTTTTCCAAATGTGTGATGCGTAATGGCTTAGTGGTTTTGCTGCTTGCATCGGCGGCAATGATTCAGGGCGAGGGATTTACCAAAAGTGATTTTGAAAAGCTCAGTGCCATCGTGGGCTCATGGAAAATGCAGCGTTCGGGAGGTAATATGTATGAAACCTGGCGCAGGGTCTCGCCCGTTGAGTTTTCGGGCATCAGTTATAAGATTGAAAATGGGGACACCATTAAGCTTGAAACAGTCCGGCTGTATTTAAGTAACCGTAGGGTTATATACGCTCCGGTTGCTTTTGGACAGAATGATGAAAAGGAAGTACTTTTCGATTTGAAATCAATTGAAGGGAAAAAGTTTATTTTTGAAAATCCCAAGCACGATTTTCCCCAGCGCATTGGCTATGCATTTTTACCCGCAGACTCACTTCATGCCTACATTGAAGGCACTATTGATTCAAAACCCAGACATATAGATTACAAATATTCAAAACTCAGATAAGAGCTTACCGTTTATGAAGAAATCCGCAATTAACCCAATGCCCCAGTTTTTCGACCGCTACATTAATCTGGTCGAGGATATGGACATTATCGAAGCATTCGACAAATATACTCCTGGCAAGGTCTACACCGACATAGATAAGCTGACTGCTCTCAAAGACCTTGCCTACGCCCAGGGTAAATGGACGGTGAAAGATATTTTACAACATGTAATTGACAATGAGCGCATTATGGCTTACCGTGCTATGCGCTTTTCCAGAAATGACAAAACGACCCTTCCCGGTTATGACGAAGAGCTTCTGGCAGCAAACACCATTGCCAATCAGCGCAGCATTGAAGATCTCATGCAGGAATTCGGCCAGGTAAGGCAAAGCACCATTTCCCTTTTCAAAAGCATGGATCATCAAATGATCCTGCGTTCGGGGTTTGCTTACAAATCAGACATTTCAGCACTGGCATTAGGATTTGTCATCATCGGCCACCCGCTTCATCACATGCGGGTGATCCAGGAGCGTTATTTTCCGTTGCTTTTAGCTTAGTTTCAATCTTGGAGCCAAAGTAAATTAATTTGCGGATCAAGTTAAGTTTTAGTACGGCTCAAAAAGTGCCTAAAGTGAGCTTAAACATTCGGATTTTTGAGCTTAAAGTACGATGCGGCTCAAATTTGAAAAATTTTGGCTCAAATCTGTATATATTTGAGCCAAAATTGATTTTATGACGAGCTATAATTTATGTCATCATTAAATTCTGACATTCTTCTTTTTGTAAAGGATCATCCTCTCAGTTCGTCCGCTGAAATCCATAAGGCGATCGGCAGAGGTTCTTTTGCAACAATCAAAAGAGCGATAGCTGCACTGGTTGAAACCGGCCAACTATCGACCCGAGGTCAGACCAGAGCCACAAGGTATTTCCTGAGCGCAGCAAATCAGCTTTTCAGTCCTGTTGATACGGACGCATATTTTAAGCAGGAGATAGATGAGCGCCAGATCCGTGAGGACTTTAATTTTCAGCTGATCACCGAGATATTAAGTAGTGTTGACCTGTTTACAGCAGACGAGGTAAATGGCCTTACCAACTTGCAGAAAGAATTTCGCAAGAATGTAAACGATATGAGTACGGCCGCTTATAACAAGGAGATGGAAAGATTGGCTATTGATTTGAGTTGGAAATCATCGCAAATTGAAGGTAATACTTATTCGCTGCTTGAAACAGAACGTTTGTTGAAGGACAAGGAGACAGCTGCCGGTAAGCCTAAGGATGATGCGACAATGCTGTTGAATCACAAGGAAGCACTCAACTTTATTATTGACAACCCGGACTATGTGGTTCCATTATCTATTGCACGGATAGAGGACATTCATAGCCTTCTCATTAAGGATCTTGAAGTGGACCGAAATATCAGACGCCGTCGGGTAGGTATTTCAGGAACCAACTACAAACCACTGGATAACGAGCACCAGATCAGGGAAGCATTGGAAGATATGTGCAGGCTGATCAATCGAAAAGAAAATGTATTTGAAAAATCATTGCTGGCTTTGGTTCTGCTATCCTATATCCAGGCATTTAATGATGGAAATAAAAGAACAGCCCGCATCATTGGTAATGCTATCCTAATTGCTCACCAACATTGCCCAATTTCTTTCCGGACTGTTGACGCAGTCGAATACAAAAAAGCAATGCTGATCTTTTACGAGCAGAATAATATCAGTGTTTTTAAGAAAATTTTCATTGAACAGTTCAGGTTTGCAGTAAAAACCTATTTTTAGTTGCGCTCACTGTGCGATTTAGTAACTACTGGGAAAGTCAAGTCCAACCTTCAAACCCCGGCCAGTTGATCCAGGGCGTACTCTACTTGCGTAACAGGCAGTTGGCAGGTTTTATCGTAACATACGTAAATGGCCGTTTTACCATTGATGTCTGTGCGACTTTTTAAGAGTGGGAGATCTGAGCGGCTGGTTGTTCCCATTACCAGTTTGTTAGGCACAAAGAAGCGGTCAAAATCTTTGCGCATATCGTCGGCCTCAGCTCCAACGATGATGATTTCAGCGGTTGGGGAGGCCCTCATACAATATAATGCGGCCCAATTGGTTACCCACTGCACATCAGCCAGAAGCACTTTGCTCATTTTTGAGAGCATTGCGTCCGAAATCCTGGCGTATTCATCTTCATCGAGCATCATGCCCAGCAGGTAAAGATTGTGGGCCATGATCGAATTGGAAGAGGGGATCACATTATCGAAAAGCTCCTTTTTGCGGGTAATGAGCGTTTCTCCGTAAATGTCGGTAAAATAAAAGAAGCCCTCTTTTTGGTCGTAAAAATTGTGGATCGTGTAGTCGGCCAGTTTTTTGGCCAGCGTGATCCACTGTTCATCGAAAGTGATCTGGTAAAGGGCCAGATATGCCTCGATGACTGCCGCATAATCTTCCAAAAAGCCAGTCACCGTGGCCTGGCCGTTCTTGTAGCTGTGCATGAGCTTGCCGGCCACGATCATATTTTCGCGGATAAAAACGCCAGCCGAAACAGCCATTTCACGAATGTATTCGTTGCCCAGCGCCCGGTAGGAATCGGCCAATCCTTTGATCAGCAGCCCATTCCAGGATGTGAGCGTTTTGTCATCCAGACCTGGCCGGATACGCTCTTCGCGCTTTTCAACCAACTTTTTAAGTGCGGCACTGTATTTTGTTTCAAGATCAGCCACATCTAGCTTCAATGCACTGGCTGTTTGCCGCACAGTGTTGGTCAAATGCAGATGATTATGGCCGTCTTCCCAGTTGCCGTGCTCAGAGACGTTATAAAGTTTGGCAAACCATTCAAAATCTTCGCCCAGGATTTGCTGCAGCTCAGCTTTTGTCCAAATATAAAATTTACCCTCAACGCCTTCGCTATCTGCATCAAGCGCTGAATAAAAACCGCCCTGCTCATTGCGCATTTCGTCTTGCAGCCATTGAATTGTGCTTAAAAGACGGTCTTCGTACAGCGGATTTCTGGTTAGTGAATAGGCTTCGGCGTAAATGCTCAGCAGCTGGGCGTTATCATAGAGCATTTTTTCAAAATGAGGAATAAACCACTCGTCATCAACAGAATACCGGGCCCATCCCCCGCCAACGTGATCATAAATCCCACCCAAAGCAATGCGGTCCAGGGACAATTCCAGCTGGGCGAGTGCCTGGGGATTTTGGCTTATATCAAAATAACGCAGCAAAAATTTATAGATTGAGGGCATAGGGAACTTCGGCGCTCGGTCCATTCCACCTTTTTCCGTATCAAAATTGCGCTGCAACTGCTCAAACATGATATCCAGCTCGGAAGAGGCATAATCACCGCTGCCAGTTACAAGCCCGTATTTTTCTGTATCAGAGACCAGCATATTTTGCACAAATCCCTCGGCAGAACCTGCCAGCTCATCATAATGCTTCTTAAATGCATTATCAATGCTCTTTAAAAGCTGCACCCAGTTTTGCGCAGGCAGATAAGTAACCCCGTAAAACGGCCGGCTGTCGGGTAACAGGAAAACATTCAGCGGCCAGCCGCCGCGCACGCCCATCGCCTGCACTGCATCCATATACACGGCATCCACGTCAGGGCGCTCCTCTCGATCCACCTTAATGCAGACAAAATGTTCATTCATTACGGCGGCAATCGGCTCTTTTTCAAAACATTCACGCTCCATCACATGACACCAATGGCAAGCCGAATAGCCAATACTGACCAGAATCGGCTTGTTTTCGGTTTTTGCCTTGCTTAATGCTTCTTCGCCCCAGGGAAACCAGTCAACGGGATTGTGTGCGTGTTGAAGTAAATATGGGCTGGTTTGCTGGCTCAGACAGTTCATAATCAAAGGAAGTTATTGATGAATGACCACTTTTTTGGTAATGGTCCGGTTCTGGGTCTTGAAGCGGGCAAAATATATGCCAGCAGTTAAGTGCGGCAAATCAATCTTTTCACGCGTCTCTCCGGCAATGGCTTTAAGTTGTTTTTCTGCAACAACCTGTCCTTTCGTGTTCAATAAAGAAAATGCCACATCAGTAAGGCCATTTACGCCATTTAAAACCACATTCATTTCAAATTCGACGGGATTGGCATACACAAAGGCATCGGAAAGATGCGGTTCGGTTGAATTAACCGTGTCATTGAGATCAAATTTGCACAGGAAAACTTCTTTGCCTTTCAGCTTAATGCGCTTAACCCATTTCTGGTGTGAAACAACGATCTCGGTTTCAGCATTATCTGCCGCATATGGATTTTGGGCAGCGACCAGAATGTCGCTCCCTTTCACAACACCGCGCCATATCGGGCTTTGCTGTTCCATCAAATCGCGGGCAGATTGCGGGATAACAAGCTCATAGCTTCCTTCAAACATATCTTTGAAAGCCGACAGCCGGTAAAGTCCGTAAATGAACCGCTCATAAGGCGCATAATTTTCTTGTCTGCTGCCTGGGAAGCCCGGATTTTCCCAAAGCCATAACCCTTTGGCCCCGGAAAAAAAAGGAAAAATCGCTGTCGCTTCCGCCACAAAAGGAGCAATCATCGGCGTGTTGGGATCATAGCTGTCATGAATGCGCATCCACACAAAGGGGATAATGGGTTTGTCGCTCCAAGCGCGGTTGACTTCAATGTTAAAAAGCAGGTAAGAGAGATAATCCTTTCCGATGGGGTTATCGTAACCATAATAAAAATAAGGAGAAGGTGTCAGAAACTGCTGCGCGTTATAAAAGCTGCCGCCGATTTTGCCTGCATTGTCCTGGACCAGGTAATGCGTGCGGCCGGCATTGGTGGTCCAGTCCTGCCAGCTGTTGGCGGTAATGTTCAGCCATGTGTTGCGCACGGGAACATCGCTGTAACTGCTCAATGGGGCATTAACACCTTTTAATTTTAATCTGTTGGCAGCCTCGGTATACCACCATCTCATGTCCCTTTTATAGGTTGCCAAAAAATCCGCATCCGATAAATTGCGGTAATTCTGTGCAATCTTACTATTGGATTTTAAGGCAAGAATGTCGCGGTCCTCGCGTTGCATGCGCTCAATGTCCATGCAGATAATGTCGTAACCTTTGGCCGTTTCAGCGTAATTGTCCCAAAAACTGCGGTAAGCGGCCGTATCATTTCCCCACGGACTGCGCAGCGTGTTATCCGCCCAGGGCTGGTTGCCGCTAGAAGTGGCAACGCCGTACCAGATCAAGGCCCGGTTGGCATTCGTTAACGATCCGGGCTCGGGTCCCGAGAAGGTTGCAAGGTGGCTAAAACCATGTTTGAGGGGCTGGGACTGCGTATCGCCAAAGCGCGTAGCATTGTAAATGATTTTAAAGGGAAGGGTAAATTCGGGAAACTTGCCCCATTCGATCGTGTTGTTGGCCGTGACCGGGTTTAGTATATAAGCGGGCTGGCAATCCTGCGCATACAATGGCCAGGATTGAACCATAAGATAAAATAATGCGGTGTAAAAAGCTCTCACATATATATAGGTAAAATGAACCATAAGAATTGACCGGACAAATTCGTTACTTTTGCAGCGTCGGTAATTTGATTTTTCCGCGAAACGCTTTCCGGGAAACGTTTTCCGCGAAACGCTTTCCGCGAAACGCCCGACACTTCAATTATATTAATGACAAAGTAAGAAAAGAAATTGCCTGGAACATAAAATATAAACCAATATGAGACGATTACTGCTGCTTGCCCCTTTTATACTGGCCCTGTTTTTAATGGCCTGCGACAAAGACAAACCCGACAATCCAAATCCAACGCCTGAGCCTTCCGAAAAGGACAAAATACTGATCAATTATCCATGGCGCATGTCAACGGTGACCGATCTGGCAGGCAAAGACATTCCCGTTAATCAGCTCAATACCCAGACGCGCGCCATTAAGGAAGTAATGGACATTCAGTTTTTGCAAAACAATGTTACCAAGGCGATCGATCAGGGTTCCAAGCAGGTTATCAACGGCGGAACGTGGTATTTGAAAAACGAAAATAAGACGCTTGACATCAAAATTTCCGGCTTTTCAGGTGAGTTTGGTGTTGAAGAGCTCACAAACAGCAAGCTGAGGCTAAAAAGCAAAATGCCTGTCAGCGGCGTTGAGCAGGAAACGATCATGGTTTTTGAGCCTGTGATCAAATAAGCACTCAAATTTTGGTATAATTCAAAAAAGCGGCGGATTAGTTCTGCCGCTTTTCTTATTTTGTGCCAAATTCACTTTGATGAGAAAGAACGATCCCAAAATTATAAACGCCTGGTGTATGTACGACTGGGCTAATTCGGTTCACGCACTTGTTATTGTATCCAGCATTTTTCCCGTTTATTTCAGCGCCACGGCACTAAAAGCATCCGGGACCGCATACAGTGATTTTCTGGGTTTTCACATCAAAAGCTCGGTATTGTTTTCCTACACAGTCTCGGCCTCTTTTCTGATCACGGCGCTTTTGATCCCACTGTGCACGGCAGTGGCCGATTATAGTGGTAAGAAGAAAAGATTTATGAAGTTTTTTTGCTACCTGGGTGCTGTTAGCTGCATGCTGCTTTATTTTTTTACCAAAGACACTCTGGTGCCTTCTGTTTTGCTGTTTGGATTGAGTCTGATAGGGTGGAGCGGGAGCATTGTTTTTTATGATTCATATCTGCCCGAGATCGCCACGGAGGATAAATTTGACAGTTATAGCGCCCGGGGATTTTCGCTGGGTTACCTGGGAAGCGTGCTGCTTTTGATTTTTAATCTGAGTATGATTTTGGCGCCTGCATTCTATGGCATTACCGATAAAGCACTGCCTGCCCGGATCTCGTTTTTTACCGTCGGATTATGGTGGATCCTTTTCGCGCAGATCCCATTCAGATATTTACCAGCCCACAAGCCAGCAAAGCAAAAGTCGGGAAACTGGATTTTTAACGGGTTTGCTGAGTTAAGGAAGGTTTATTTTAATCTGAGACAACAGCCTTTTCTGGCTAAATTCCTGAGTGCCTTTTTCATTTACACCATGGGCCTGAGGACTGTCATGTATGTAGCAACGATTTTTGGTGCAACCGAGCTGAAATTGCCTTCTCAAAGCCTGATCGTGACCGTTCTTTTAATTCAGATCGTGGGCATTATCGGCTCATTCACATTTGCGTGGCTATCAGGAAAGATAGGCAATATTTTTGCGCTGATGGTTGGCGTCGCGATCTGGATCGGCATTTGCACCGGCGCATATTACACCACCGAAGCCATGGAGTTCTACTTTGTGGCCTGCGCTGTGGGCATGGTCATGGGCGGCATCCAATCCCTTTCCCGCTCGACATATTCCAAGCTGATCCCTGAAAACGTCTCAGACACCGCCTCTTATTTCAGTTTTTACGACGTCACCGAAAAGCTCGCCATCGTCATTGGTACTTTCATCTACGGAACTGTCGAGTATCTCACAGGAAGCATGCGAAACAGCATTCTCGCACTTTTAGTCATATTCATCTTCGGTCTGATTTTGCTCTACCGCATTCCCTCCAAAAAGGCTTATCACTATCAGATGCAGGACAGTGAGAATTAAATTTTCGCCATTCTTGCTTAATAAAAATAATCTACTTTACTTTGTCTATCATTTTAGTAGGCTTATCAATTGAACCACCCGAGAGATAGGCATTAGGCATCAACACATTCGTTGTAAAGTTTTTTTTGTTTTAAACAAAATTGTCAGCTATGGCATTCAGGTGGTATTTTACCCGCAATTTTTCTTCTCTGGCTGGATGTAGCCAGCCTTGTTGTTGCTGACCAGCTCAGGGCAATAACTTCCTTACGCGCCTCCTGAACATCCGGCATGGTTACCCGTGCCCGTTTGTCAATATTCCCTTTTGAAATTTCAATTCAATAACCATGCATTGCTATGACGCTTTCTGATGTACTTCTGTTGGTAAAAAAAATTGCAGTCGGGATTTTTCTGACCCTGGTGCCGTTCGCATTGATTGCGGGCGGGATCTGGCTGGCGCAAAGTCTTCTCAATTAATCTGTAACCTTATTTAATCACTGCTCTTTATGAAAATTGAACAGCATGTTACGCAAAAAATATGGCGTGATGCACTTGTCAGTATTTTGCTTTATCTGGCCCCTATTGCGCTGATGTTTGTAACCTTTCATCTGACCGATCACAAACCCTGGACAATCAGCAATGGTTTACCATTTAAGGTGCCTGCATTCATCGAAGGGGTTTTTCAAAATCTCAGCTCCTGGGGATTGCCGGTGATCATTCTGGCCATTGGCGTTGTTGAATTTGCAGCCGGGCTGTACGAGACCAAATGGACCAAAAATGAGCGGATCCTGGACATTGTCTGCTTTGTAATACCCAAAATCATAATCCCGCCCGTTGTGGCCTATTACAGCCTGCAGTTGTTACCGCAATGGCTTCCAGGTGCCAAAAACAGCTTTTCCTGGGTTCCATTCTGGTGGGCTTTTGCTATTATTGCCGTTGCCGATGACCTCACGCAATACTGGTATCACCGCCTGCACCACCAGGTGCCCTGGCTATGGCGCTTTCACCGCACCCACCACAGTGCTCCTTACATGGGTATGGCCATGGCCGGAAGACAGAATGTCATTTACACCATTTTCTTTTCCCAGACTTATCTGACCGTAGCCCTTACCTATATGGGCCTGGGTTACGCGGCATTGTTTGTAAAGGTTGTTAAATCGCTGATCGTTACCGGAGCGCATTCAAGCATTCCCTGGGACAAGCCATTTTACCTGATCAAGTGGCTTAACCCGATTGGCTGGGTGTTGGAAAGGTTTATCTCCACACCAGCAACGCACTACGCGCACCACGCCGACACAACCGACGACGGGGTAGGGCATTACAAGGGAAACTTCGGAAATATGTTCTTTCTATGGGATATTATCTTTGGGACAGGCATTATAACGCGCCGCTACCCGAGCTCTTTTGGCATCAAGCATTACAAAGAAGAGGAATGGTATGCCCAATTTTTGTGGCCCATTTTCAAATCCAAAAAAGAAGGAAGTGAGCTTTCCGCTGATGGACCTATGGTTGGCGATCAAGTCCCTGTGAAACAAATCCAGATCGAGCCGCTCCTGGAAACGAAAGCAGCCAGTTAATTAACTGCATTTTACTTATCAAATCCTTCGCACGTATAGCAAACTCCGTTATACGTGCGCCGGGAAATCTTTGCCCAATTTTTTAAATAAAACAGTTCCAATCACTATCTACAATTATCTACTCCGAAAATGATCATTAAAAACTTACGCCTGATTTTGCTATTGGGTGCGCTGGCTTTTACTTCCACTTTGGCAAGGGCCCAGGACATCATTAGCGGAATTGTCAAAGACGAAACCGGACAAGGACTGCCCGGAGCAACCGTTGTCGAGAAGGGCAGTTCCAAATATGTGCAGACAGACCTGGATGGCAAGTTCAGCATCCCGGCAGCTAAGGAATTCCCGTTTACCATTCAGGTCAACATTACCGGTTTTCAGCAGCAGGAGATAGAAATCTACGAGCTGCCCACAGAACTGGTTGAACTTGTTCTCAAAACCGCCAACCTGCTCGATGAAGTGGTCGTAATTGGCTACGGAGAGCAAAAACGAAAGGATATCACAGGTTCGATTGCCTCTGTTCCGCTTGAAATAAAAAGCCAGCCGGTGGCGTCCGTCGAGCGGCTTCTTCAGGGCTCGGTTGCAGGCGCCGTGGTAACGCAGACTTCGGGACAGCCCGGCGGGGGCGTTAGCGTGCAGATCCGGGGAAACAACTCCATCACTGCCGGAAGCGACCCGCTTTATGTAATCGATGGTTTTCCAATTAATAACGATTACAGCCTGAGCGATGCGGGCGTTACCGACGGCTCAAAGATCAATCCCTTATCCTCACTGAGCACGGCCGACATTGAAAGCATTGATGTGCTTAAAGATGCATCAGCAACTGCCATTTACGGCTCACGCGGGGCAAATGGTGTGGTTATTATCACAACTAAAAGCGGCTCCAAAGACAAATCATCCATTCATTATGATGCTTTTTACGGCACCCAGCAGGTGATCCGCACCATTCCGCTTCTGAATGCAGGACAATGGTGGGCGCTTCGCAAGGATGCTGCCGCCAATTCGGGCAAAACGGTTTCCATCCCCAATATCAGCGGATACTCGCTGGATACAACCGGGGCGGGAACCGACTGGCAGGATGCCGCTTTCAGAAAAGCGTCCCAGCAAAGCCATAACCTGTCTATTCTTTCAGGCTCTGAGAAAACCAGGCTGGCTGTTTCAGGTAATTATTTCAAACAAAACGGGATCCTGCAAAACACGGATTTCAGAAGGTTTTCCGCCAGGGTGAACCTGGACCATCACTATAATGATCGTTTCCGGATTTTTGCCAGCTTAAACGCCAGCAATACCAAGGCTAATGTGGCTCCCAATGCCATTGTGGGTAATTTGCTGCAAACGCCGCCAGCATTGCCTATTTATCAGGACAATGGCAGCTTTGTTGTCAACAGCCCTTTTGAATCAGCGCTTCAAAACCCGATCAACTCCCTTTATAACCAGCTCAATGAGACCATTACCAACCGTTTTCTGGGTAATATTTCGGGTGAATACACCATTGCGGACGGTTTGAAGGCCAAGGTGCTGATCGGCGCCGATGTGGTTGGCAATAAGCAAAACCGCTATCTGCCCAGCACCACAGCCGAAGGTCAGGCATTAAGCGGTAATGCGATTGTTGGGTCGATATTTACAACTAACTGGCTTAATGAGAACACATTAAGTTATGATAAGGACATTAATGATAAAAACAGGATCAATGCAGTGGTCGGCTTCACTGCCCAGACCTCGCAGTCGAAAGGAGCTATCGCAGAGGCTGCCGGATTTGCAACCGATGCATTTGAATACAATAACCTGGCTACGGGAATTACCAACGTTGCGCCACGCTCGGTGGCCAGCGCCTGGTCACTGGCCTCTTACCTGGGACGCGTCAACTACATTTTTGATGACCGTTACCTGTTAACATTCACGCTTCGCGCCGATGGATCCTCACGTTTTGGTGAGGGAAACAAATGGGGATATTTCCCATCTGCCGCTTTCGGATGGAATTTGAACAATGAAAAATTCTTTCAGCAGTTCAAAAAGATCAGCCTGCTCAAAGTAAGACTCAGCGCCGGATCAACTGGTAACCAGAGTATTCCTCCCTATCAATCGCTTTCGCAGCTGGCCTATTTCAGGTATAATTTTTCCAATACCACCATTTCAGGTTACGCGCCCAATACAGTGCCTAACCCCAACCTGGGCTGGGAAAAAACATTTCAGGTTGATGCCGGGATTGATTTGGGTTTGTTTAAAAACCGCATCAGCATTATTGCCGATTATTATTACAAAAGAACCACCGATCTGCTGCTGACAAGAACAGTGGCAGGAACCTCGGGACTTTCGGATTTTTACAACGGGCAGGCTTCGGTGGTATACCAAAACATTGGCGAGGTCAGTAACCAGGGTGTTGAACTGTATGTAAATTCGCAAAACACAACGGGTGCTTTCAAGTGGAATACGATCTTTATTTTTGCTAAAAACACCAATAAGATCCTGAGCCTGGGCGAGAATGTAAACCAGATCATTCCCGTAATATCCGCCCCTTCCATTGCCAAAGTGGGCTCGCCGCTGGGTTCTTTCATCGTCTATAAAACAGACGGCATCATTCAGCAGGGAGATCAGGCCCTTACCCCGCAGCAAAACAAAAGCCCGGGGGGGCAGAAATACAAGGATATCAATGGAGACGGAGTCATTACCCAGGCAGGCGACAGGGTTGTAATTGATAACCAGCCCGGTTTTACCACAGGCCTTACCAACACATTTAGTTACAAAGGCTTCGATCTGACCGTATTCTTTCAGGCTTCCATCGGTGGCAAGCTCTATAATGCCAACCGCGCGAACCTTGAATTGGGCACAGGTTACGTAAATGCATCCGATGTGATGCTTAACCGCTGGACGCCTGTCAACACCAACACCGATGTTAAGGCTGCATTCCAGGATCCTGCCATTACCATCTCTGACCGCTTCATTGAAGATGCCACTTATTACCGGCTGAAAAACCTTTCATTCGGCTATAATTTGCCCAAATCAGTGCTTTCAAAAGTGGGGATAGACGCCCTGCGCATTTATTTCTCTGCGCAAAACCTGGTTACCTGGACAAATTATACAGGCTATGATCCGGAAGTGAGCCTGAACGGCCAGTCGCTGATCAACAAGGGCGTCGACCAAGGTGTGTATCCCAATAATAAGTCCTATCAGGTTGGCCTTTCTCTGTCATTCTAAGATAAAGGAAAGCGATTTAAACCAATATTAATGCATTGATGACTAAGCATTTAAATAAGAAAATTCAAATGAAAATTTTAAAATATATTCCGATTGCCCTGCTTTCACTGGGCCTGTCCTCGTGCTCGGAGTTTCTCAAAGAGGAGCCGGAAGCCTTTCTTTCTGAGGACCAGTATTACAAAACACAGACCGATGCCATCAACGCGGTAAATGCTGTTTATTTCTTTCTGAATTCAGGAGGCAGCTCGGTTCAGACGCCTTATAACACGCTTTTTAATACCGGAATGAACATGGCCGGTGATGACGAGGACCCGGGGCCAGGGGCAACAAACCCGGACGTTCGCTCACTGTCGGTTCTGGCGCATTCAGCAACCAACCTGCGCATCTATGAAATCTGGCAGCAGCATTATGCGGCCATCAAAAAGGCCAATGTGGTTTTGGAAAAGATCCCTGCCATTGAATTTGATAATGCATTAAAAGAGCGTCTTTTGGGTGAGGCCAAATTTTTAAGGGCACTTTATTACTTTAACCTGGTAAGGCTTTACGGCGATGTTCCGCTGATCACGGATTATCAGAAGTCAGTTGACCCGGCCGGATATGAGATCGCAAAATCTGCTTCTGCCGAGGTTTATGCCAGCATCGAGAAAGATCTGATCCAGGCCGCTGCCGTTCTTCCCGCGTCTTATTCCTCGCCAAATGTCGGCAGGGCCACTTCGGGGGCGGCCAAGGCAATCCTTGCAAAAGTTTATCTTACCAAAGCGTCTTTGCCATTAAGTGTTGCAGCGCATTACAAGGACGCTATTGCAACCGCTGAGCAGGCGCTTTCACCAGCGGATGGGGGAACGGGCGCTTATGGGTATGAGCTTGTTTCCAACTATGCAGAAGTGTTTTTGCCGGCTTTCAAAAACAATAAGGAGCACATATTCTCAGCCCAATTCAAGTCCAATTCGCTCAATCAGGGAAACAATGAGAATCCGCGCGCCATACTTTCAGGGATTCCTGGACTGAATGGTAACTATGCTCATATGGTTAGGTTTTATACCAACGGCAATGACAAATCATTCAGCATCTACAAGTTATACAAGCCTCAGGACAAGCGCAGGGCCGTCACTTTCACAAGAAGCTTTACGAGTCCGGCCAATGGCCGCGTGTATGCGCTGCCAATCGCCAATCCGGCCGTGCCTAATGATTCTACGCCGTTTTGGGGCAAATGGTGGGACCCGGCTTCGACGGCAGTTACCAACCAGTCGGCCGCTAATGTGCCCATTATCCGATATGCAGAGTTGCTATTGATCCACGCCGAGGCGGAAAATGAAGCCAACGGGCCAACGGCCAAAGCCTATAAATCGCTGAACCGGGTCAGGACAAGAGCAGGTTTGCCCAATCTTACCGCAGGGCTTTCCAAAGATCAGTTCCGCGACTCGCTGTATCTGGACCGTCGCCTGGAAGTGGTTTACGAATATCAAAGGTGGTTTGATCTGATACGCCAGAAAGATGGCAGCGGTAAATCCACATTTGTGAGCAATCTGCATAAGGTCGGCAAAACCAATGCGGCCGACAAGCACAGGCTTTACCCGCTGCCGCAGTCGGAAATTGATAACAATAAATTACTGGTTCAGAATCCGGGATTTGAATAAAAACATTAATCACAGCTAATATCCATACAATGAAAAGATCTTTAATTCCGGCAAAAGCCCTTGTGCTGGCAGCCATGGCGTGGATGGGCACAGGCCAGTCTGCCAACGGTCAACATACGCCCATCCAGCCCTATAAAGGCAAAATTGGTAAAACCATTAAGGAAACCAGCGAGTCCTGGGCGGAAAAGAAAAAAGCGCCTTCGGGAGCACCCAACGTGGTTTGGATCTTGCTCGATGATGTGGGTTATGGGGCCATCAGCACATTTGGAGGGCTTATTAACACGCCAACACTGGACAGTTTGGCCAATAACGGGCTGCGTTATACCAATTTTCATACAACTGCGATTTGCGCTCCAACCCGCGCTGCGCTGCTGACGGGCCGCAACTCGCATTCAGCGCATATGGGCCTGTTTCCTGAAACTGCTATTGGCACGCCGGGTTATGATGCGCAGATCCCCTTTGAGAAAGCAACTGCTGCCGAAATTCTCAAGGAGAACGGCTACAATACATTTGCATTGGGTAAATGGCACATTACGCCTCTGGCCGATCTGACGCCAGCCGGGCCATTCAACCGCTGGCCGACGGGCCGTGGATTTGAGCAGTTTTACGGGTTTCCCTCCCGGGGAAGCATCGACCAATGGCATGCTGAGCTTTGGGAAGGAACGCATCGCCAGAAAGACCAGCAGGATGGAAAGCACTTCAATGAGCTGATTGCCGACCGCGCCATCAGCTATGTTTCCGGTCAGAAAGCTGGAAATCCTGACAAACCATTTTTCCTGTACATTGCCACGGGAGCCGGACATGCGCCTCACCAGGTTGCCAAACAGTGGTCTGATAAATACAAAGGCAAATTCGATGGTGGCTGGGACGAGTATCGCCAGAAGGTTTTGGCCAATCAGATCAAGCTGGGCGTAGTTCCCAAGGATGCCAAACTGCCGCCGCGTAATGTGGGCGTGAAAGAATGGGCCACATTGAGTGCCGACGAGAAAAAGCTTTATGCGCGTTTTATGGAAACGTATGCAGGTTTTATCGAGTACACCGATTACGAGATCGGGCGCGTGATCAGCCATTTGAAAGAATCAGGGCAATTGGAAAACACGCTCATTTTTGTCTCTGTTGGCGATAACGGCGCCAGTAAAGAAGGAACCTTTGTGGGAACAGTCAACCATTACGGGGCCGGCATTACCGAGGAGCAGCGTTTGAAAAAGAACCTGGAAAATATAGATCTGATCGGCTCGGAATTCTCCAAAGTGAATTATCCCCTGGGCTGGGCAGCGGCCACCAATGTGCCTTTCCGTCAGTGGAAACAGGATGCCAACTCCGAAGGCGGCACCCATAATCCGCTGATCGTTTTTTATCCAAAGGCCATTAAAGAAAAAGGAGGCATACGCAATCAATACAGCCATATCATTGACCTGTTGCCTACGACACTGGAACTGATTCAGGCCAAGGTTCCAGAGCACATCAACGGCTACAAACAAGATCCTATCGAGGGCACCAGCCTGGCTTACAGCCTGAATGATGCTGCCGCCAAGGACCGCCACAATGTGCAGTATTACTAAATCCACGGCTCACGCGCCATTTACAAAGATGGCTGGAAAGCGGGATCCCTGCACGTAAAAGGGCAGGATTTCAATGCTGACAGCTGGCAATTGTATAATCTGAAAGATGATTTCAATGAGATTACTGATCTTTCGGCGCAGCAGCCCGCGAAATTAAAAGAGCTGCGGGCGTTGTTTGACAGTGAAGCCACCAAATACAATGTCTTTCCATTGAAAGACGGCACCCAGGGTTACACGCTGCAAACTGCCTATAAGGATCTGGACCGCGTTGTTTTGTATCCGGGTCAGTCTACGATCGTGGATGTTGCAGGGCCATTTGCCTTGAAAAAATCATTCAGCCTGATTGCCGATGTGGACCTTGGCGGCGTAGAAGACCAGGGCGTGCTGCTTTCGCGCGGCGGGTTTGAGGGAGGACTGAGCTTTTTTATCCAGAACCGTAAGCTCAACTTTGTTTATGCGGTTGGTGATGGCACTAAATACGTGGTCACATCTGAAAATGCGGCTCTGCCGCAAGGGAAAGTGCAGCTTCGGGCCGATGTAAAATACGATGATAATGGAGCAGGTCAGATCACTCTGTTTGCCAATAATTCCAAAGTAGGGGAGTCAAAGCTGGAAAAAACAACGGGTTATGTTTATCTGCATGAAGGGGTTAATGTTGGTTTTGATGACCTGACGCCTGTTGCAGACACTTACAAAGTCCCATTTGCCTTTACTGGGAAAATCAATCACGTAACCATTGATTACAATCCCGGCCAGCAAAGCAGCTTGAAATAAGGCTTACTTTGGCGCAGGAAAGTGGCGGATCTCGTCATTGAGCCGCGAGTACATTGCAAATCTATCCGAGGGGAGAAATGGCGTTTTGCGAATTATAGCAAGGCCGCTAACTTTTATAGGAAGTGAGGGTTTTGGTATAGAAGCGGGAAATTTAGTCTTCAAGCTAAAATGGACCCTTGACATTATTGCAGCGATTATCTCAAAAACGAGGGCGAATTTTGCCTATTTTCGCCCTCGTTATGACTACAAGGGCAAATCTTGCCCTTGTTTAATCCACCAGATATGGCTTACAATCGTTCGGATCGTCAAAGAGAATGGATCGGGAATACGAAATCTGCCGGCAACACAATTGACTAATCCTGCCACTGATCAGATGATCGCATCGAAAAAATTGATCAATTGATGAGTGAGATGAGTGAACAAATAAAGGAAGTCTTGCCCAAAGTATATTCAAAGGATCTGCTGGAAGTATTATTCAGACTGCCCTATGTTAAACGGAATTTCCTTGAAAGTTCGGGTCTAGGAAATCTTAAAACAGCAGGAGCTTACCTAAAAAGCCTGGAAGCGAAAGGATTCATCCTACCATTTCGTGGAATGTCAAAAATGTAACAAGGCTTCATACTCGGCAGGCAATCAGCTGGGGTTCAACATCGCCAAAAAATAGTTATTACTACTAAATAGTATTTATACAAAATCTTCGCTATTATTACTGCATAATAGTATTATTCACTCATGAAACGTTTTCAGCTCGGTGAATTCGAGGAAATTGTCCTTCTTACAGTAGGCGTGCTGCATGGCAATGCATACGGAGTAACGATCAAGGATGAGATCGAACAACGCCTTAAAAGGGAGGTAACCGTCGGTTCCTTACAGGTTACATTGCGAAGATTGGAATCGAAAGGATTCCTGAATTCAACGCCCGGGGATTCAACCGAAAGCCGGCGCGGGCGACCAAAGCTTTTCTTCGAAGTCACAGCTTATGGGAAAAGAGCCCTGGACTATTGTAAAGAATCGCGCGACGAGCTTTGGAAGGCGCTGCCCCAACTGGTGCTTAATCTTAAATAGAAGGCCATGAAAAGCGCTGAGCCACCTCGTTTCATCTTGCGTTTCCTGGAATGGTTTTGCAAGCCCGAATATCATGCCGATATCGAAGGAGACCTGCTTGAAATCTACGATAGACGGGTAGCAGCCTGGGGGAGAGCCCGGGCAAACCTGCACTTGTGCAAAGACGTGCTGTTCCTCTTTAGACCGGGAATTATCCGATCGGCTAGCATTCACCAACCTATACCCTCCAACGGTATGATCAGGAATTATTTTATGATGGGGTGGAGAAACCTCCGGAAAAACAAACTTTACTCGACGCTCAATGTGCTGGGCCTCACATTCGGAATGGTTTGTTTTCTGTTGATCGGTCTTTATGTATATGATGAGCTCAACTTCGATACCCAGCATAGTAAGGCGGAAAGAATTTATCGTGTCATTACCCACGAAAAAAGCCCCAACAATGAAGCTGCAACAGTCGCCGCAGCTGGTTATATGGTGGCCGAAGAAACCAAACAAAAGTTCCCGAATGTAGAGCAGACAACACGCATGCAACGCATTGGGCGGGCTAACCTTGTGGATCCCGAAAATCCTGTCAATGTACAGGAGGCCATTACTGTCGCGGATCAATATTTGCTTGAGGTATTTGATTTCCCGCTTCTTGAGGGCGATCGGCGTACTGCGTTAAAAGAGCCGAATTCTATTGTTATTACCGAAGACCTTGCTATGAGAATCTTCGGCAGGACTGATGTAATCAATAAAAATTTGCAGTTCAGCCACATGGATAATCCAGTAAAGATCACGGCGATCTTGAAAAATCATCCACAGAATTCCAGCTTTACTTTTACCAGTGTGCTGTCGGAGTCGACGCGGTATTCCAATGAAGAATTCATGCGTGACGCCCTGAGTGACTGGGCTTCACAGAACTACACCGTCTATGCATTGTTAAAGCCTGGTGTGAATGCTGATTCTGTTTCCAGCAGAATCACTGGCCTGGTCCAAGCCAATGCATCGCTCGAACCCGGCACAAAACTTTCGTACAGCCTTCAGCCATTGAAGGACGTGCACTTGAAATCTGAAGGAATTATCGATGGCGCAAGAAATTCAAATGTTGATCCTATTCCGCAAGGCAATCCTGTATACGTAACAGTGTTCCTATTTACAGCCATTCTTGTCTTGCTGATCGCAGGAATAAACTACTCAAATCTGACCACAGCCCGGGCCTCGAGCCGGCTTAAGGAAATCGGTGTCCGAAAAGTGATCGGAGCCGTGCGTAGCAATCTGATCTGGCAGTTTCTGGTCGAATCCTTCATCACAATGGTGATCGCTTTCGGGTTTGCTGTGCTCATCGTTGCGTTATTGCTGCCTTCATTCAATGAATTTGTCAATAAAAAGTTTTCGCTTTTCTCCTCGGTGGGCTTAGGTTTCTGGGCCGCTGCGGCAGGCTTGATCATTGCGATGGGTTTGCTTTCCGGCGGTTACGTCGCCCTGTTGCTTTCCTATTTCAAACCGGTTTCATTACTAAAAGGCCTGGTGCTCAAAAGTGGTAGTGATTTCTCGGTGCGCAAAGCATTGGTCGTCCTGCAGTTCACAATTTCGACTGTAATGATCATTGGTACGATTGTGCTCTTCCGGCAGGTACGTTTTTTAAACGAGAGTAACCTGGGCTTCAACAAAGACCTGATGGTGGTCATCGACGTGAATGTGCTCAAGGCCCGCTCCAACTTTGATTGGGTGAAAAACGAGATGTCCAAGATTGCCGCCGTAGAGCAAGTGTCTGTAACGTCGCACGTGCCCGGGGATTGGAAAACATTAGTGAGAGTCAAACTCAAAAAGGATGGTGGTAGCAATCAACTGCACACAGCCTATGTGATTGGCGCGGATAAGGATTTTCTGGCCACCTATGGGATCGAGTTGCTCAAAGGCAGGAACTTCAGCAATGAGAATGACACCTCGGCAATCCTGATCAACGAGGCGGCCGCAAAGATTCTCGGCATTACTCATATTTCCAATGAAGCCGTTAATATTCCACAAAGTGCCCGCGGTTCCTCTTTTGCTCCGGTTTATGACGATATCAACGCTTCGTTTAAACCGCGTGTGGTAGGCATCGTGAAGGATTTCCATTTTCAATCGCTGCGGGCGAAGATAGAGCCATTGATCATTGCCTACCACGACAACCCGATTTATCCAATCGATTATTACTCTGTGAAGATCCAACCGCAGAACATTCAGGCTACCCTCGAAAAGCTTAAAGCAGTCATGCTAGCAAACGATGAACGCGAGCCTTTCGAATACCACTTCCTTGACGAGCAGCTCGCCCGGTTCTACATGGAAGATCAGCGCAGCCAAACGATTCTCGGTTGGGTAGCCCTGGCCAGTGTGGTCATTGCATGCCTGGGTCTCTTCGGACTTGCTACCTACTCGGCACAACAACGGTTGAAGGAAATCGGTGTGAGGAAAGTTCTGGGTGCCAATCTGTTAAGCATTATGGCGTTGCTCTCTAAGGATTTTGTGAAACTGGTTTTGATCGCCTGCTGCTTTGCATTCCCTGTTGCGTGGTTTGGCGCTAACTGGTGGCTGCGGGAATATGCTTATCACATCGGCGTAGAGTGGTGGATCTTTGCACTGGCTGGCGTGATAACAACCGGTATTGCTCTGCTCACGGTGAGTTACCAGGCCATCAAGGCCGCATTGATGACCCCGGTGAAGACTCTCAGGTCGGAGTAAAAGGGCAGGGGAAATACTGTTTTTTTAATTTTTCTTGACAGCGATTGATACATTCACTTCCATAAGCTTACACGGTTGATGTAAGGCTATGGAAGTGTAGTACATGTCTTTGTATGGAATATCGCTAGACCGTTTACTTTGTGGCAGGCTTGACAGGCAAGGGATTCATTGCTGCAATATCTGTACGATAAGAAGCAGTAGTTGCAGTTGGAAAGTTAGCGGGTACTTTTTGGGTTACCTTTCCGGTGGCCGCCCATTCTGTTCCCCGAAGCAGCAAGACGCCAAAATCGACGGAACTCATGCCTACTGCATCGTGTCCGATGGTATGGTGGAAAATCCTTCCTTTCCCATAATCCAGCACCATGACCTGCGGCTCATCGTAAGCTGTTCCTTGATTGGCCGGATCGGAATAAGCTGTCGCCAGAATGGTCATATTTTCACCTGGCCCGCGTAGTTTGGCATAAAGCTCATCATTGTGGTGCATCCAAACCGGGGGCAATCCTTTGGTAATCGGATGATCCGTTTTGACCAGCTTGATCGGAAAAGGTGTTCTGGCACCGTGGCTTCCCGCACTTCCTGGCTTGGTATCTTCTATGAGTTTTCCGTCTTTGTAATACCAGTACGGGCCGCTTTTTTCGTTGCGGTCACGCCAGCCGCCGACGCCGATCATTTTATTGAATTCAACCCAGCCGGGGAAAGAATTGTTGGCCGCATGTATAATGACAAGTCCGCCGCCATTGGACATATATTGCTCAAATGATTTTTTCAACGGGTCAGGCCAGCGCTCGGTTGGTACGTCATAGTTCAGAACAATTGCCTGGTAATCAGTAAATGTTGGCATAAAATTACTAAAATCACCATCCTTGCCGGGTGCAGAAACAACCTCTACTTCAAATGGCTGATATTCGTCCAAGAGCTTTTTCAGGATTTGTGTACCAATGTCAATGCGGTGATATGGATTCGATTCGCCGTCCAGGATCATCACCTTAATTTTCTTTTGTGCCTGAACTGATAAAACTGCGAACAGTATGAAAAGCCCGGCGAGAAAAAATCTATTTTTCATCTGTCATCATTTATGTTGAACTATAAAATTCCTGTCTATACAAAGGTGATGGACATTATGCAATATCGCAAATGCCGATGGCTTGTTTTAGGGATGCAATGTCATCTTTCCGGCTCGGAATGAATTCCTGGCCCACAAATCCTTTGTAACCCGTGTCCACGATCGTTTTCATGATCGCCGGATAATACAGCTCCTGCGTTTCGTCGATTTCGTGTCTGCCCGGAACGCCGCCGGTATGGTAATGCGAGATGTATTGATGGTATTTCTTAATGGTTGCGATCACGTCGCCTTCCATAATCTGCATGTGATAAATGTCATACAGCAATTTGAATTTCTCGGAACCCACCATTTCACACAAACCTGCGCCCCATGAAGTGCGGTCGCACATGTAATCCTTATGGTTTACTTTGCTGTTGAGCAATTCCATTACCAGCGTAACATTGTGCTTTTCAGCGGTGTGTAAGTGTCCCTAAATGACAGACAGTTTGAAATTAGAGAATATCACTTAATTTTAAACTGATGAAAAAGACGAGATTCACAGAAACCCAGATCGTTTCGATCCTCAAACAGCAGGAAACCGGCATCACTACTAAGGAGATTTGTCGGCAGCATGGCATTTCTGAGGCCACTTTTTATAACTGGAAAAGCCGGTATGGAGGAATGGAAGCATCTGACGTCAAACGGCTGAAAGATTTGGAGGAGGAAAATTCACGCCTGAAAAAGATGTTTGCCGACCTGAGCCTGGACAATCAAATTCTTAAAGAACTTTTCGCAAAAAAGGGC
>NZ_FUZA01000021.1 GCF_900167945.1 Dyadobacter psychrophilus | reverse complement strand
TCCATGCGCATCGAGCAGTGATCGACCAGTTTACGATCAGAGGTTATGTTTTCCAGGTAACCCGTAAGCATAAGCTTGAAGAATACAACCGGGTCAATGGACGGGTTCCCGGTGCTTCCATACAGATCTCTGGTTTCTTTGTAAATGGAGTTCAAATCCAGAGATTCTCTCAACTTCCGATAAAAATTATCCTTTGGAATCCGCTCGGATAACTGGAAGTTCATGAACAGCTTTTCGGAGTAGTTTTTTCTTCCTTGCATTCCTGAAGTTACAAAATTCCAGGCAGTTATGGAAAGGATTTAGGCTGTTTTTCATTGAGTTCTGCAACGGCCACCACCGTATTTTTACATAACTCCAAACCCCGATATTTCTTACAATTCAATTATTTATATTGCCATATAATTAAACTAAATGTAATATATTTGATTTTAACAAGTTTTGTAAACAAATGATCAAATTAGGATACGCCCGGGTCTCTACCCAGGAACAAAATCTGGACCTTCAGCTGGACGCCCTAAAAAAAGAGGGATGCAAGCAGGTCTTTACCGATAAGGTCTCCGGAGTAAAGGCTACCAAGCCAAACTTTGAAAAATTGATGGAGTATGCACGGCCAGGTGACACCATTGTAATTTGGAAACTGGACCGGCTTGGGCGCAGCACCATTAAGCTCATTGAGCTAATAGAAGAGTTGAAAAATAAAGGAGTAAATCTTAAATCACTTTCTGAATCTATTGACACCAGCACGGCCACTGGTAATCTATTTTTTCAATTTATGTGTGTGCTTGCCGAACACGAGCGCAACATTATCCGCGAGAGAACAAAAGCTGGTCTGGAGTCAGCCCGTGCACGTGGCAGATCCGGGGGAAGGCCAGAAGGATTAAGTGAGCGCTATCGAAAAATCGCACCTGAGGTCAAGGAGATTTATGAAAAGAACAACCGGAGTACGGATGAAATCCGAGAGATGTTCAAAATAAAAAGCCAACCTACACTTTACAAGATTTTAAAGTACGCTGGGGTAGATATAAAAGGGTTTTTAAAGAAACGGGTGTAATATTCTAATGAAATTCACACCGTCAAACTTTCTCCAAAATTGACCATTACCTTAGCAAAAAACCGTAGATGAAATTACTGGTTATCGAAGATGAAGAAAGCTTGCTGCAAAGTATTGTTGAATACTTTACGCAGGAAGACTTTTTATGTGAAGGAGCGGGTTCTTATAGGCAAGGTATTGAAAAAATGGAGGACTTTCAATATGATTGCATTATCCTGGACATTAACCTTCCTGGTGGTAGCGGCCTAGAGCTTCTAAAATATCTTAGAAAAAACAAGAAAAGTGAAGGTGTAATCATTATTTCTGCCCGAAGCTCACTGGACGATAAAATTGCTGGCCTGGATCTGGGCGCGGATGACTATCTCACGAAACCTTTTCATTTGTCCGAACTGTTTGCCAGGGTGAAATCACTGATACGGCGTCAATATGCGTCCGGTTCGGATACACTTGAAATCAGCCATATGAAAGTAAATTTACTTTTAAAAACGGTTGAATGGGGTGGAAAACAAGTAGTTCTTACCAAAAACGAGTATGACCTGCTGCTTTTTATGCTCACCAATAAAAACCGTGTAGTAAGCAGACAAGCCATTGCTGAACATATATATGGAGAAGAAACAGACAATCTCGCCTCCTTTGATTTTGTATACTCACATGTAAAAAATCTGAAGAAAAAAATGAAAGAAAAAGGTTGTGGAGATTTGCTTCAAACGGTGTACGGACTAGGTTATAAGCTTTCTATATGACCAAAACGCTGGAACAAAAAAACACCCGGTATCTTTTCATATGGCTGCCACTTGTGCTGCTTGTTGGCTCGGCACTATTTTATGTTATGCTTGTTTTCCATGCGCACCACATGCGGGAAAAGCAGCTGGATCTAAAACAAGCTAACATATGGAAAGCTTTCACGCTACACCCTGAATCTATGGTTCTGCATATTGCAGGCGAGTATGATATCGATGCCAATAAGCGTGTTATTAACGACTTGCCTAATCAGCCACGCGATACCAGTTTATTTGATCACGAAAAAAAACAGTTCGTCGAATTTGCAATACTGACAAGACAAATGAATTGGAAGGGGGAGCCCTATAGGCTAACGACTTATGTTTCTTCCAAAGAAGTTTCACACTTAATTATTAAGGTCTTTCTTGCAGAAATCGCTATCCTTTTATTTCTGCTTTTAGCCATCGTAATTGTCAACCGAAGGAGCTCGCGTGTGCTTTGGCAACCATTTTTTCTTACACTGAAAAAAGCCGCTGCGTATGATTTGGTACGTAACCCTTCAATGCATCTGGACTCCCAGACTGGAATTGCCGAATTCAATCAACTGAATCATGAGCTGAATGACCTGGTGGGAAAAGTGAACAAAGTATATACGAATCAAAAACAATTTGTTGAGAATGCATCCCATGAGATGCAGACCCCTGTGGCTATTATCCGATCAAAAATTGAGTTTCTTATCAATGATCCGGCTTTAACCGAAAGAACGGCAGTTTTATTGGCCGACATAACAGCGGCTAACGAGAGATTGAGCCAATTAAACAAAAGCCTATTATTACTGGCCAAGATCGATAACAATCAGTTCCCACAAGTGGAACAGGTCGATGTTTCACAGGTCATTGAAAAAATTCTTGAAAATTATCATGAACACTATGAACATTTCCCGAAATTGACAAAATCCATTCAACCACAAATAATCATTGTAGCGAATCTTTCTCTTTTTGAAATCCTACTTAGCAACCTGGTAGGTAACGCCGTAATACATAATATCCCTAATGGCAGGATTCATGTGGAGTTGAACACCGAAAAACTGATGATTGTTAACACAGGTAATGAAATCAAAGATGATCCTGAGAAGCTTTTTGAAAGGTTTAAAAAAGGTGACGATGCATCTAAAACCACGGGACTAGGGCTTGCATTAGTCAAACAAATTACCCAGTTATACCAGCTCAAAATTCAATATGAATATGAAAATGCAGAACACCGCATCACAGTATTTTTTTGTTAAACCAAAGCCTACAAAGTTTCTCCAAAATCAATAAATAGTTTCGCGTTCGTTTCACAGAACGCTTACTATTTATGCCATATCTAAAAATAACGAGCACATTTTTTTTGTTGTTCCTTTCCTATTTAGTCTATGGACAAAAACCAGACACGACTGTCTCCCTGCGCGAAGCGCTGCTACTGGCCGAAAAAAACTACCCGCTGCTTAAATCCAAGTACTATGAATCAGAAGCGGCAAAGAAGGACGTAGCGCTGAGCCGAAATACCATTATCCCATCGTTGGATCTAAGTTACCAGGCCAATCTGGCGACCTACAATAATATTACGGGAATGCTTGATCCATCCGGTATTTTTCCAATAAGCGGGCCACCTTCCGCCGAGAATAAATATCAGCCTGTCTTTGGCAGCGCAGCAGGATTTTCCATGAACTGGCAGGCAATCACCTTCGGGCATCGCGATGCCCAAACCGCATATGCAACAGCCGGAGTAAATCAAAAGGAATCGGACTCAAAAATGGAATTGTTCAGACATCTGGCCAAAGTGACCAATACTTATCTGGATGTTGCATTGGCAAAGCAGCTGATTGCTATAAACCAGAAAAATATTAAAAGAGTTGAATTTGCATTGATCCAGTCGCGCACACTCACAAGTAAAGGACTCAAGCCCGGTGTGGATACGGCTTTGTTTCAATCGGAACTTTCTAAAAGCAAGATTGAATTACTGAATGCCACAGAAAAATTTGAAACCCAAAAAATATTACTTTCCCAATTTTTGGCGGTTAATGAGGCAATTAATACAAAGGACAGCCTATTCTTTGAAAAGTTCCCACAGGCGCACGCAGCTATTTCCTCTGATTTTAGCAGTCATCCTTATATCAGCTATCCGAAAAGTATTTTAGAATACAGCCTGGCGAAGGAAAAATTAATCAAACGATCCTATCTGCCTAAGATAAATATATGGAGCACGGCTTATGCCCGAGGTTCAGGGATCAAGTATGATGGCACCGTAAAGGCAAGTGATGGTTTGGGATTTAGTCGTTTCAATTACGGCTTGGGATTTCAGATTGTTTACCCAATATTAAAATTTTCGGATAAAAATATACAAATCCAGCAGCAAAGCCTGATGACGCAATCTATCCAGCAAAAAGTGGAAGAGAATCTGCTTATTCTGGATAAGAAAGACCAGATCAGCCAGCTGACCTACAACAATGCTTATCTGATCGCCACTGAAACAGCTACGCAATTACAATCTGCACAGTATGCTTTCAAGGCAATGCAAATCAGATATAATACCGGTCTGGTGAATTTCAGTGACCTTATTCAAGCCCAGTATAATCTTTTGAAAGCCGAAACCGATTCACAGCAGTCTTATTGGTACATCTGGAAAGCGCTATTGAATAAGGCTGTCACAAAGGGTGATATCAACATATTTTTAAATGAACTGAAATAGAAAGTTATGCTTCAACTCATACGTTTTGCATTAAGGAAGCCCGTTTTTATAGTGGTTGCCATTGTAGGGATGCTATTCTTTTCTATTCTGGCCATAAGGAAATTGCCCATCGATATATTTCCAAAAATGGGAACGCCCACTATTTATGTGGCACAGACCTATGGCGGATTATCGCCACAACAAATGGAAGGTTTTCTTGCTTCGTACTACGAGTATCATTTCCTGTACATCACCGGAATCAAATTTGTTGAAAGCAAATCAGTCCAGGGTGTATCGCTCATTAAATTGCAATTTCACGAAGGGACGGATATGGCAACTGCCATGGCTGAAACCATTTCCTATGTCAACCGTGCCCGCTCCTTTATGCCCGCCGGTACGTTTCCGCCCTTCGTTATGCGTTACGATGCAGGCTCACTTCCGGTTGGTCAGCTGGTTTTCAGCAGTGCTACCCGTTCACTGAATGAAATCCAGGATCTGGCATTGTTTAAAGTGCGGCCCATGTTTGGTGCGTTGCCAGGCGTTTCTGCTCCCCCGCCATTAGGAGGGAATCAGCGCACGATTCTGATCAAAGCAAACCCTGAACGGCTAAGAAGCTACAATATTTCACCCGACGAACTGGTGGCATCCATTGCCAAAAACAACGTGCTCTTACCCGCCGGGAACGTGCGTATTGGTGATCAAACACTGATTACGCCTTCCAACAGTGTGGTTGACAATTTTAAGGAACTAGAACAGATCGCGGTTAAAGAGGTAAACGGAACATCTGTTTTTGTCCGGGATGTGGCCAGTGTGGAAAATGGAGCAGACATTACATCCGGCTATGCGCTCATCAATGGGAAGCGTTCCATTTACATTCCGGTTACCAAACGGGCCGATGCTTCAACCTGGGATGTTGTGCAACGCATTAAAGAAAATCTTCCACAAATGCAGGCTGCCATTCCCGATGACATCAAAGTATCCTACGAGTTTGACCAGTCAGGGTATGTGATCAATTCCTTGAAAAGCCTGCTTTTCGAAGGCGGCTTGGGGGCTATACTAACCGGACTTGTGGTTCTGCTATTTCTACGCGATGTCAGAAGCGCGCTCATTGTCGTACTCACAATTCCGCTGGCTCTGCTTGCAGCTGTCGTGGGACTTTATTTGGCTGGGCACACCATCAATATGATGACATTGGGTGGACTGGCACTGGCAGTGGGAATTTTAGTTGATGAAGCGACGGTAACCATTGAAAATATCCATCGGCATCAGCAAATGTCCAAATCAACATCAAGGGCAATCCTGGATGCATGCTTGGAAATTGCGGCTCCCAAACTACTGATCTTGCTTAGCGTACTTGTAGTGTTTTTACCCGCTATATTTATGACAGGCGTGCCTAAGGCGATGTTTATCCCCTTGTCCTTATCGGTTGGGTTTGCCATGACCGCATCCTTTCTGTTGTCACAGACATTGGTCCCCATTCTAGCTAACTGGCTTCTTAAAAATGAAACAGCAACAAAATCAGAATCTTCCTTTGATCGGTTTAGTGAAAAATATGGTAAAACGGTGATGCATTTTGGTGCTATAAAATTTATCGCTCCTTTGATTACCTTACTTTTCGTTGGTACTACGGTTCTTTTATACAATGCATCGGGGAGAGATATTTTTCCGAAAATTGATGGTGGCCAGTTTCAGCTACGTTTAAGGATGCCAACAGGGACCAGGATCGAAAGAACAGAGGATGCTACGAAAAAAATACTGGGACTGATTAACAGCTTAGCGGGAAAAGAGAATATTGCCATCACTTCCTGCTTTGTAGGTTTACAGCCATCTACGTACGCGATCAATTCGATTTTTCTTTGGACAAGTGGGCCGCATGAAGCCCTCTTAAAAGTAAATCTTTTGAAAGGGTCAGCCATAAACATTGAAACTTTGAAAGAACAGATCAGGGATAAGGTAGTAAACGAGATCCCCAATGCTGTAATTTCTTTCGAACCGGCCGACCTGGTTGATCAGGTGATGAGCCAGGGATCCAATACACCTGTTGAAGTGCTGGTTCAGGGGAAGGATCTAACGCAAGGCAGAGTATTTGCAGAACGGTTAAAATCTCAAATGAAAAGAATTGGGTTTTTACGGGATGTACAAATTGGCATCCCGCTAGATTACCCTAGTATCCAAATCAATTATGACCGGGTCCGAATGGGACAAATGGGCCTTTCTATCGAACAGGCCGGAAAGGCGGTCACTGCTGCCGTATCATCAAGCCGAAATACCCAGCCCGTTTACTGGCTTGACAAGGCGGGTGGTAATTCCTTCCAGGTGCAGGTAGAATATCCGCAATATATGATGAACAGCCCTGAGCAGATCGAACAGATTCCTATCAGTAGTGACAAGGGGGACAATCTGTACCTACGCGATATTGCCGATTGGAAAAAAACCATTTCAGTGGGCGAATACGACCGGATGAACCAACAGCGGTTTATCACTATAACAGCAAATATTTACAACCAGGATCTGGGAGAAGCTGTAACGCATGTGAACCAGGCCATATCCAAGCTTGGTGAACAACCGCATGGTATGAAAGTTTATATGCGTGGCCAGTCTGATTTATTGACCCAAACTTTAAGGGAACTGTCCATCGGTCTGCTGCTGGCAGTGACTGTAATTTTCCTGATGCTATCGGCTTATTTTCAATCACTGAGAATACCGATGATCGTCTTATCGGTTATTCCTGCTGTGGTAACCGGCTCGTTGTTGCTACTTTTTGTGGCGGGACATAGTTTAAATATTCAGTCTTTTATGGGTTGTATTATGGCCATCGGGGTTTCCGTGGCTAATGTCATCCTCTTGGTCACCAATGCAGAAGCCATTCGAAAGCAAAGGCTGTCTGGTCAAGATATAGGTATCCAGGCTGCAAAAACCAGGCTTCGTCCGATCCTGATGACCGCTATTGCCATGGTAGCCGGTATGATACCGATGGCGATGGGCGTTGGTGAAGGCGGCCAGCAAACTGCACCTTTGGGTGTGGCCGTTATCGGCGGTTTGATATTTTCAACGCTAAGTACATTATTGATCACTCCCCTGATCTATAACGCCTGGATTGGCAACAAAAATTACGTAGGCGTTTCTCTTGATCCTGATGACAATGAAAGCCAAAACTTTGGCCAGTAAAACAACGAATGATATGCTTAGAATTTTCTTTTTCAGCTGTGTCTGCATGTTTCTCTTTTATTCTTGCAACAGCAAAGAGCAGTCCGGTGCCAAAACCACTGAAACCAACCCGGATGGTAAAGATTCGGTAGCGATTTACATTGCAAAAAGCGATTCTGTCGAAAAAAAAATTACTTTACCCAGTGAATTGCTGCCTTATGAACGCGTAGAAATCCGTTCAAAGATTCAGGGTTATTTGAAAAAAATAAATGTTGACATCGGAAGCAGGGTGCGTAAAGGGCAGTTACTAGCTCTTATCGATGCGCCGGAAATTGCTTCGCGTCTAAGCGAGGTAACCGAAAAGATCCAGTCTGCAAAAGCTAAATATTTAGCCAGCAAAGACAATTTTGACCGTATTTATTCTGCTTCTCAAACCGAAGGTGTCATTGCAGCCAGTGAACTGGATAAAGTTAAAAATCTCTTTATGGCCGACAGTGCGGATTATAAAGCCGCTATCTTCACCGCTGCTACCTATAAGCAAATGGGAAATTACCTGGCGATCACCGCACCTTTTAACGGAGTGGTAACCAAACGAAATGTGCATGAAGGTACTTTTGTGGGAAACCCCGGTGAGCTTCCACTTTTGGAAATTGAAGATAATTCCCGGCTAAGACTTCGGGTAGCTGTTCCAGAGATATATACCGGCACCAGTTTGAAAAAGCAAAGCATCAAATTTACAACCAAAGCGATGCCTGAAAAAGTATTTGACGCCAAACTGGTCCGTAAATCAGAAAATATAGACAATGCCACGCGGAGTGAAATTTGGGAATTTGAAGTAACCAACACGAAAAAGTTACTGAAAACGGGTATGTATGCGGATGCCAGACTAGAGGTTCAGCGTTCACAACCAGGCGTTACATTACCATCATCCGCTATTGTGACCACTTTGGAAAAAAAGTTTGCCATTAAAATAAAGCAGGGGAAAACGCAGTGGATTGACATAAACCAGGGGCTTAACCTGGGAGACAAAATTGAAGTATTTGGCAATATCATGCCCGGAGATACGCTGATACTAAAAGCCAATGAGGAATTAAAAGCAGATGTTTCGGTTATCGCAAAGCTTGTAAAAAATTAGTTTACATACTTCTAAAATCAAAAACAATATTAGCCCTTTATTCAGCTTAAAAAATAATTAAATCGCACTTTTATAAACCAAGTTATGAACTACTTTTCACGAAGAGACTGGTTTAAAGCCAGCACTTATTTTACTGTTGCCGGATTGGCAAGTATGAACGCTGTGCAAGCTTCGACGATTGCCAAAACACCTGCACTTACCAAGGAAGAGATTGCAGCTATTGAAGCTGCTATGGGTAAAAAGGGCAACTATAATGAAGGACAAGCGGTTCATACCACTCCGCTTCCACGCAACGATTTGAAAGTCACTGTCAAAGGTGAACCTGTTCCAATTCCATTTGGGTTTGGGGGATGGGCGTCTATCAAAAAAACAGTAGATGGGAAATCAGCCGTTTTAATGAGCGATACAGTTCTGCTGGAAGAAGAAGTGAATCCCTTGATTTCAGCGGCGCATGCCAACGGCCTTGAAATCGGGGCTATTCACAATCATTTTTTCTATGAGCAGCCACGCATATTCTACATGCACATGCATGGCATGGGTACGCCACAAGAGCTTGCCAAAAAGTTTGCTGCCACCATTAAAGATGCCAAAATCTCCCCGGCTAACCAGCCTGTGCCTTCTGCGCCACCCACCACTACGGGCAAGGAACTCTTTGATATACCAGCCCTTGACGGCATTGTCAAGTATACCGGCGTAGTAAACGGCCCAACTTATAAATATACTGTTGGCCGTGACGATCTGACGGTTATGGCCATGGGTGCAGAAATGACAGCTGCCATAGGACTTAACTCCTGGGCAAGCTTTGCTGGAAACAAAGACAGCGCCCATATAGCGGGTGACATTGCCATGCTGGAAGATGAAGTTAATACGGTCATCAAAGCGCTTCGGGCCAATAACCTAGAAGTAGTGGCATTGCATAATCATATGTTTGGTGAGAACCCAAGGATCATATTTCTGCATTATTATGGGCGTGGACCGGCCACTACGCTTGCAAAAGGGTTCAGATCGGCCCTGGATGTTCTAGGAAAACCTGTTAAAGCGACGCATTCAACGCACTAGGAAATGGACTGGATTACCCGCGAACGCCCCAAAATCGATAGGATCGCCTGCCCGTGGCTGATCAAAAACTTTGTGGACAAGGAAGCCACATTCCACCTCGGGATACCAACAGCCACGGAGGGCGCTAAGGCTAATTTTGTCAACATCGGGGGCGTATCGCTGGGGTTGAAAAAGGATATCCAGCCCAACATAACTCTGGTCCCCGAAGTGGGCGCGTATTGGTACGATAGGAAAATCCTCGGTGTGCCCAAGCGGGGGCCTGGGTTTCAGTACGGCCAGATGCTGGCAACTAGTTTTTGAGTAGTGGTGTTTGTAAAGGAGGCCAGAAGCGCCCGTAGAATGACTTTGAAAACAGTTTTACCCTTCCTTTTCCTGCTGTTGAGCAGCCGTTTGTTTGCCCAGTCACTCGGCGTGAACGAAGCCGACTATGGTCTGAATGTCCGCCGGTCCATCGGACCGATTGTGCTAGACGGACGTCTGGATGAAGCCGCCTGGGACAAAGCGGACACGGTGTCGAACTTTTGGCAGTTTTTTCCGTATGACACCGTCCGGGCCGGTGCCCGAACCCGCGTACGGGTGTTGTTCGACTCGGAGTTCCTATACATAGCCGCCGAATGTTATCAACCCGGCCGGTACGTGGTCACTTCGCTCAAACGCGACTTTGCCCGCGGGCAGTCAGACCTGTTTGAGGTTAACATTGACCCCTTCGGCGATAAGCTTAACGGCTTCAATTTTGCGGCAAGCCCGTACGGCGTGCAACGCGAGGGCCTGATCACCAATGGACAGGAGTTTGCCACCGATTGGGACAACAAGTGGTACGTCCGGGTAGGCAACGCCGCCGATCGCTACACCGTCGAGATGGCCATCCCCTTCAAAACGCTCCGCTACAAGCAACGGCAGACTGGGGACGGGCCAGACGTGTGGCTGATCAACTTCATCCGCAGCGACATCGCCCGCAACGAGCAATCGGCCTGGGCACCCATACCCCTTAATTTTACCGGACAGGCGCTGGCGTTCTCGGGCCGGCTGATCTGGGAGCAGCCCCCCCCCAGGCCCGGTGCCAACGTCTCGCTGATTCCGTACGGGCTGGCCGAAACGGGCCGGGATTACCCGTCGGGGATACCTCCCCGACGGGGCGTCAACGCCGGATTCGATGTGAAGGTGGCCGTCACCCCTTCGCTCAATCTGGACCTGACCGTAAACCCAGACTTCGCGCAGGTAGAAGTCGATCAGCAAGTGACGAACCTGAGTCGGTTTGAGTTGTTTTTCCCCGAACGGCGGCAGTTTTTCCTGGAAAACAGCGACCTCTTCGGCTCATTCGGCACGAGCGTTACCAACCCGTTTTTCTCCCGGCGCATCGGCCTTGTCCGCAATCCCCGCACTGGGTTCAACGAGCGGGTGCCGATTCTGGCCGGGTTACGGCTGAGCGGCCGGTTGGACCGGAACTGGCGGGTCGGGGTGCTGAACATGCAGACGGGCCGGCGGTCGCTGGCCGATTCTGTCACGCTGCCACCGATCAACTACGGGATGCTGGCCGTGCAGCGCCGGATTTCGACCCGTTCGTTTTTGAGCGCACTGCTGGTAAACAAGGACCCCGTAGGGATAATGCCAGCCGGTGCCGCCCAACCGTATAACCGGGTCGCCGGCCTGGAGTATTCCCTGGCTTCGGCCAATAACCAGTGGCGGGGCAAAGCGTTCTACCACCGCTCGTTCAGCCCGGACCGGCCGGCTCAGCCCTACGCGGTGGGCGCCCTGCTGTTCGTTGACAAGCCAGCGGTCAACGGGCGGGTTGGCGTTTACGACATTGGCGATAACTTCCGGGCCGACGTGGGGTACGTCCCCCGCGCGAGCCTGCTGAAATTCCATGGCGAGGTCTTTAGGGTGCTTTTCCCGAAAGGGCGGCTGGGCCGGCACATCAACCGGTTTTACCTGGGACCAAACTGGGATTTTATTTATGGGAAACGGCAGAACCGCCTGATTGACTGGGACGCGGGACTGTTCGGGGGCATCACGATGCAAAACCAGTCGCAGCTGAGTTTTGTGTTTCTGCGCTGGGATTACACCTACCTTTTCTCGCCCTTCGACCCATCCAACACCGGCGGGATTGCCCTTCCCGCCAACACCTCGTACCTGTACTTCAGCCACAGGCTGACCTACGTGTCCAACGTTAGGAAGCCTTTTTTCTATAGTTTCAACGGTCGATACGGGCAGTACTTCAACGGTCGGATCACGCAGTTGCACACCGTCATGAGTTACCGGCAGCAACCTTACGGTGTTTTCTCGCTTGATTTCACCTATAACGGTATTCGGCTGCCCGCGCCCCACAGTCAATCGGACCTGCTGCTGATCGGCCCCAAGGTCGATCTGTCCTTCACCCGGTCGTTGTTTCTAACGGCCTACGTCCAGTATAACAACCAGATAAACAATGTCAACACCAACATCCGGTTCCAGTGGCGGTACAAACCCGTCTCGGACCTGTTCGTGGTGTACACCGATAACTACTTTGCGTACGAAACCCTCGATGATGACAACCGGCTGATGCGGGCCTGGCAACCTAAAAATCGGGCTTTGGTGATCAAATTCACGTATTGGCTGAATCTGTAACCAAAAACCTCTTTTGTCATGATGTCGGGTTAGGCTAAAAATTGTACATAAATGACGGCCAGCCTTTTGAAAGCTTTTTTAAGAAGCAAATATGAGCATCAATATAGTTGAAAGAAATGTGTCTATGCTTTATGGCAGCCAGTTCCAGAGAGCATGTTTGAGAAAAGGTAAATTTTATATCGTCAATATTTAAAGATGGCGGTGAGATTTACACGTAGCAAACGGCTCACTAGAAAAACAGCTCTACCGAACCCGCGGTACTTTCGGTTCAATCTTTTAATTTAACCCATTATTCCGAAAGGCGGTTAAGAAATAGTTCTTTGACGTGGTTCCCTTTTGGTTTACACTTTTGCGGGTTAGTAAATATTTAAAACTTCAATTCTTATCCCGTTTGTCGGTAATATTCGGCCTCAAATGCTGCGGGATTCAAATAGTTCAAAGACGAATGCAGTCTTCTTGTATTATAATATCCCTCGATGTATTCAAATAGAGCAGACTTCAATCTTTCAATGCTCTCATAACCACCTCTGGGCATATCTAATTCGGCCTTCAGCCTACTCCAGAACGACTCCGCCCATGCGTTGTCGTATGGGTCATCGGCACGGGACATGCTTTGTCTCAGTTTGAAAGTTTTTATTACTTTCTTCATTTCCCGTGATAAATATTGTCCGCCACGATCCGAGTGCACGATCATACCAGGTTTGGCCCTGCGCTTCAACAGTGCTCTCGACAACGGTTCCCTGACAAGACTTTCTTGCATATTGTCAGCCAATTGCCAGCTAACAATTTGCCGGGAATACAAATCCATCCAGGTGCAGAGATAAGCCCACTTCCCGCCTTTCAAAGGCATGTAAGTAATGTCCGATGTCCAAGCTGCATTGGGTCGATCTGGCTTTGACTGGTTAAGCAGAAGGTTTGGACAAACTCGTTTTCCGTGTTTACTATCAGTTGTCCTTGGAATAAACCTAGGTGGTTGAATAGCCCTTAAACCCTCTTTTCGCATGATTTCAGCGACTTTTCGGCGACTAATCTTGATGCCTTTTTGTTTCAAGGATTCTTTGATACGTCGACTGCCATATCGCTTCAAATTACGGATAAACTCGATCCGTATTTCATGCTTTGGGCGGTTGTATTTTTTGTCCGCATTATAACTTTCTCCTCGCCGGTACCGGTAATAAGCTGTGCGGCTTACTTCAAAAAGCGAACACAGATAACTTACCTTATTTGTCCTCGAAAGTGATATTATTAAGTCATAGACGTCTCTCAGTCGGACGTGCTGAAGAGACCCAACGCCTTTTTTAAGATTTCACGGTCGGTTTTCAGGCGTTCAACTTCCGCTCGTAGCCTAGCATTTTCAGCAGCAAGTTTTGCAGCCTTACTACCTTCACTCTCCACATTCTTTGTTTTTGTCTTCATAGTTGCCATTCTCTTCCAACGATATAGAAGATTTTCAGCAATTCCAAACGTCTCCGAGATTTCCTTCGCGCTTCTTCCAGAAGCCAACATTCTCGCTACTTCCTGCTTAAAATCAGCATCGTAACTCTTTCTGGTTTTGCTCCCCTTCTGAACTCCCATTTTGCATCAGGTTGTGCAAAAATGTGTGCCGCTTTTTGGAGCCACCTCA
>NZ_FUZA01000012.1 GCF_900167945.1 Dyadobacter psychrophilus | reverse complement strand
ATTTATAAGCAAGAAACTGGCCAAATGGTGCGAGAAAAAGCAAATTGAGCAAAAATTCATTCAACCAGGCAAACCGATGCAGAACGGATTTAATGAACGACTGAACAGAACATATCGTGAAGACGTGCTGAATGCTTACTTTTTTGATTCTTTGGAGCAGCTGCGAATTCTATCGGATAAATGGCTCGACACTTACAACAGCAAGCACCCGCACCGATCAATGAAGGGGCTAACTCCGAATCAAAAGCGCCTACTACTAACGGAAGATGCCATGAAAAAAGAAGAATTAATTGCGAACAATTTATAACCGAATCTAAAACTACACCGCTCTAAAAAGGGGAAGCCTACAAGGGCTGTAAGGAGGAATTGCTTGTTCGTTGGGATTCAATTAGCAAAAGTAACTGCTTTATACTTAACGTAGACTGTCAGAAGTAAAATCGGGGCAGTGCTTTTGTAGGACATCCTTTTTATTCGATGGTCATTTGATAGTAGGCTCCTTTAAAATCGTCGCAATCTCGTTTTCAAGATCATCTAAATCGAGTCCACCAGCATTAGATAGAAGAAGTATCATTTTGTCTGAACATGGATGTCTGTCTCACGTTCAGGCATTTTAATGAGGAAAATATAACTATCAACCTATATTAGTATAATACGATAACATTGGATTGCGCAAAAGTCAGCTTACTGTGTACCGATGATTATTTTTTCGTCAAAGAAGTGATCGAAATTAAGCCGCAGAATTCACAATCTGTACACGTATGTTTTGCTTCTCCGCCAAACACGACACTATCGCCATTCATAATTTTATTTTGAGCCAGCAGTGTTTGAAACGTTGAGTCATTACAGACTGCTAATCCAGTCGCATAGTATCCTTGGAGTCTGTAGAAAATAGGCTGTTTAGAAGTATCAAATTCTATTTTGCCAGATATATTGTTGATTGTGGCTTCTGCATCACTGTCACAACCACATTGAGCTTTTTGTGGCTCTTGGCTTTCATTGCACCCGATTAGGCATAAAAGCCAGGTGGAGAAAACTGTTTTGAACAATAATTTCATGTCAGTCCCGCAAATAATTTGAATCAAATATAAGGAATGGGAATTATCGGTATTATATGCTTTATCAAGTAATAAAGGTATTTCCCTTCTCTAACAGTGAGATCTGCTCAACCAGATAAGATCTTTTTTCAGTATCATCCTCATGGTTCAATGCTTTGCTGAGCTCGATAAACCGGCTTGCCGCCTGAGTAAACTCATCTGTTGAGAGAAATGATCGTAACCATCCAGCAAAATCTTCCAGCCCGGGTTGTTGGTAGTTGTATTGAAAGAATTCTAGAAATGAAGGGCTTGCTAAATTCGATCCTTCCCAGTTGCTTATTGGCATAATAGGCTGCTCAAAGAATTTGTCGAGCACATAAATATTTGAGCAGAATTCCAGTAATTACTGTAACGCTCACTATTATATGCACTCGTGGTCAAACAAATGCTTGATAAGCAAAGCGACGCAGATCTGTTATCGGATGCAATCTATAAAATCGTTTGTAATATAGTTAGGTAGCAAAGCCGGCCTTGGATCAAAGAACTCCGCCGGATTTGCTGCCAGATAATATTACTTTTTTGCGGCTTTCCCAATGATGTCTTCCCAACGATAGTAATGGAAAACCTTTCCTTCTGACATGGCCACGAAAAGCCCGTTTTGAAAAGCAGGGTTCAGAGATAAGTTTGTCAGATCTGAGCCATCACTTTTGTGAGCGGCGACTTTAACAATCCGTACCAGTTTGTTCTGGTGCGGATTATCTTTCTCCCCCTCCCGTTTGAAAATGTGAAACTTGTCAGCTCCCTGGTCTGAGACCAGAAGGTAACCTGTTTTGTCACCTGTTTTGTAAATCGATATTCCCTCGTTGTCTTCGGCAAAACCAGTATTTGGGATTATCGAGAGCTCCTTGCCGCTGCTATCAGGATTGACATAATATTTGCGTATACCGAATTGTTCGTCGGAGTAGTATACGTACCCCAATTCATTATCGACTGCAATGGATTCGATCTCTTTCTTACCACTATACTTTCCAAATTTGCGCACGATGTCTGCTTTTACGTTACCTTTTCCATCGTCACTCAGCTGGTATTGCCACAAGTAGCCGTCGGCCGGGCCCGATTTCCGGCCAACGATTGCAAAAATGGCTTTATCGGAAGACCGGGTGTAAAGCGAAATACCCATGGGATCACGCTCGGTTTCGCCAGTAAAAACATCAATTCCGCCATTGTCGATCGCCTTCATATCTGGTAGACTGTAAATGCGGATCTTATTGGCCTTACGCTCTGTGACCACTGCAATATCAGTCGCTTTTCCATTCAGGACAAGGCCGTAAGCGACATCTACGTTGTTGGGCCGCTGTAAATTCCGGACCACCTTACCTGCCTGTATTTTTCCATTCAGATCAAATACATACAAACCGCCGTCAATATCCTTGTCAGTTCCGATAATCAGACTTTTGGCCGGATCAGCCGGATTGATCCATATCGCTGGATCGTCTGTGTCATGGATCGTTGTGTCGGTTATGACTAGTGGTTGAAGCACATTATTCGTATCGATTGACACAGTACTGGTTTGGGCTTTCTGATCGGAGGTTTTACTGTTACATGCCGCCAAGGTGATCAGCGAAGCCAGGTATAATTGGTAGGGTAACTTCATGTTCAAAAACTATTTAGTAAGGTCAAATTTCAAGCCCATGTTGAAGCGTGGGCGATAGTATTCAGCCTGTACCGTACGTGAGGAAATGCTTTGATAGTAACGCAGGGGTTGGTTGGTCAAATTATTTGCTTCTGCGAATATGCGAAGGTTTTTGGTGATCTTATATGCAGCATTGGCATCCAGGAAGAACTGCTTGTCATAATAAATGTCATCAAACTCTTCTCCTCCAAGTTCATCCAGATAGGCTGCCGTATAATTGGCCGAAATGCGTGCAGAGAACTTTTTGTCCTCCCATGAAAGCGATGCATTAAACATGTGCGGCGCAGTCCCCGGCAAAGTCACGTCCGTTCTAACATCGCCATCTTCATTGTAAACCCCTTTTGCAAAAGACTTTGTGAAAGTGTAATTTGTATAAATACCAAAATTCTTTAGAAAGCCTGGCAGGAAGTCAAGCTGGCGTTGAAAAGCTACTTCAATACCAAAGACATTAACGCTCTGACCATTCCTGGATTGGAAAAAATCCCATGTCTCTCCTTCGCCGATCGGGTTGATCTGACCTGGAAAGTCCGAAGCAAATGCAGCAGTTGTATACTGCTGGTTGCGATACGTGTAAATGAAATTTTTCAGGTTTTTATAGAACACGCCACCCGAAACAAGTCCGACAGACTGAAAGTAATTTTCTGCCATAAAATCGAAATTCCATGAGTAGGTTGCTTTTAGATTTGGATTACCAGCAGTTATTTCGCGGTCGCCCGGTATGATGCTAATATAGGGTGCCAATGCGTAGTAATTAGGCCTTGCCAATGCGGTAGTAGCTGCTGTGCGTAGGATCAGGTCGTCGGTCGCTTTCAGTTTAAATGAAACCGAGGGCATGACGTTCAAATAGTCATTTTTCACATTGCGCGTGCCGGTCAATTCTTCTTCATCAGTGATCAGGTTTCCGGTGTAGTCAATTGATGTGTTTTCAAGACGTGCCCCCAGGATCATTGATAACTTTTCAGAAAAATCCTGGTCCCAGCGGACGTAACCTGCAAGAATATTTTCCTTCGCATTGTAATTGGCGCCAAGGAATTCGCTGGCTACGGCTTCCTGTTCGAACTGGCTGGAATTTCTCAGATTTAGTGTTCCCAGATAGTTCTTGCTGGCAAAAAGTCCTGGCACCAAATGCGAACCCGCCTGAAAATTCTCTCCCGACCAGTTTACTGTATTCACGCTGCCCAGATTGGCTATCATATCTTCATCAATGGGGGAGTATTCATAGAAGATATTGTCACGGTCTTTTGTCTTTATCCTAACCCGGCCACCTACTTTCATACGACCTTTCTGGTCAGCGATTACCGAAAAGGGAAACCGGAAATTCAATTTCGCCCCAAGTTCCGATTCCTTTGTGAAGTCGTGGTTTTCGGTGAGCTCATTGAGATTCAATGAACCCTGGTCTAGGTCAGGCGTCGAAAACAACGGAAAGCGGCTGTCTCCATTGTAAATTAATGCATTGCCACCTTCCCGGAAGTTGACGTAGCGCTCGTTGGGCCGGTCTTCGCTGGCAGTCGAGTAGCTCACACTCCAGTCCATGTCTACTTTCGGGCTCAACAAATGCTCTCCCTTTAATGAATAGTTCTGTACACGCTGGTCTTCCAAGCGCCCACCTTTATTGAGGCTGTTGTCGATGCCTCCTTTGGTTTCGCGGCTCACCCTGCCCTCATATCCCGAGATATTGTTGGCATCATCATAAGTAGGTTCAATGTCGTCGATGCCAAGACGGTACCGGTTTTCACGGTCGTAACGCCAGTTGTACATCGCATTGGCTGTAATGGTATGGTTTTCACTTAATTTAATATCAAATGCGGCCGACAGGCTGCGTCTGATCCGCTGCACATCGTATTTGCGGATTTGTGCTTCATTGGCGTATACGTTTCCGAAATCGTCGCGGGTCCACGACGCTTCTACATCGTCAGAACCGTAGGTATTGTTGTTGTAGGAACCGCTCAAAACCATTCCGATTGCATTTTTGGCAAAACGGTTGGCATATACAAACCCGCCCGTATACAATGCTTTTCCTCGTATCGGATTGTAGCCGCCTGATAGTGTCGCTGAAATCCGCTGACCGTTCGGCGCAGCCCGTGTTACCAGGTTTACTGAACCCCCAATTGCGTCTGCATCCATATCGGGCGTCAACGTTTTATTTACTTCTATGGTCGAGATCATATCCGATGGAATCAAGTCCATCTGCACCCGGCGGTTGTCTCCTTCGGCCGAAGGGATACGGTCACCGTTCATTGTGACCGAGTTAAGCTCGGGGGCAAGCCCTCGAATAATGATATTTCGTGCTTCACCCTGGTCATTCTGCATTGTTATGCCTGGTACCCTTTTCAATGCATCACCGATATTGGAATCAGGGAACCGGCCCACCTGGTCGGAAGAAATGATATTGCTGATATTCTCATTATTACGCTGCTGGTTAAGTGCCTTTGCCTGGCCTTTAAGACGGTCACCAAGCACAACAACCTCGTTCATATAGAGCCCGCCGTCTTGCATCACAATGTCCAATGAGGTGATCTTGCCATTTTCTACCGCAATCTCCTGGCTAATAGGCTGGTAGCCCATATAAGTAGCTTCCAGCTTATAATTTCCTGGCTGCACATTCAGAAACTCGAACTTACCTCGAACATCCGAGATGGTGTAGTGGTTTCCGGGGGTAATTTTGAGCGTAGCGCCTGGTAGTGAAAGCTTTTGAGCATCCATAATCGTACCGGTGATCAGCCCATTTTGGGCAAATGAAGTGTTACAAAGAATGAAGCTACAAATGATGAGAAGTGAAAATCTGGTAAAATTTAACAATGGCATAACCGTTCGTTTGTTTGACCAGTAAAGGTCTGCTTATGGCATTTTACCTGAGTTAACAGATTGTGAAGAAATTGTTACGTCTATTACGTACTGCAATTAAGCACTTCTAAAGGTTTACCAGGGCATTGTAGGAAGCGCCTAGGCACAGCTCGCTTAGATTAATAAATCATTGCCTTAGCTTCTTTGAATAGGAATCATATTTATTTAAATGAATATTTATTCCAATTATTCAAAATTCTTTGTGATTGAGCGGTATGTCAAACTATGGATTCGAAGTACAAGTTAACGGAGAACATTTATGCAAGGCAGGTATTGATACCGATCGCCACGTTGTTACATGCATACTTACTTCATTGCGCCGGCTAACCGAACCTGATGAATTGACGCTGACAGTTTCAGGACTTAATTCGGTGACGGTCGAACATCCTGAGTGGGTGGACATGGACTTGAGGGTGGGCGACACGATTACCATTAAAGTTGTAGCATCAGAATTTGACCCTGCAAGAAGAATCCGGCCAAAAATTTCAAAGGAAGAGCTACCATTACTGAAAAGACATAATTAAATTAAGTTAACTTTATATGGCTCAAAAGATTGCGACATGAAGCGTTATCATCTAGTCTTTATATTTTTGCTATCCCTAGCAGAAAATGCCTTCGGACAATCAGCAGCTTTGTTCTTTCAAAGCGCAGACATTGGAAATGCCCGGACCGACAGTTCGATTCGCGATGTTTGGCCTCAGAAGTTTGGTAAATACATGCGAATCAAATACACAAACGGCGATAAGACAAAAATCCTAAAAGACTCGGTTTGGGGATTTCGAAGCAGGAAGGGACGCCTTTATCGCATGTACAAAGGAGAGCCTTATCAATTCGTCGTGAAGGATGGATATATTAAATATTATTACGACACGTTTGCACTTACCGAGCCAACGATCATACCCGTTACAGAAGCGCGTTATAGTGCAACGCTTGATTCTCCAATTGTTTTCTCCAAGAAAAAGGCACGGCGTAAATGAGAAAACCCTTGCTGGTGCCGATCGCCAGATATGCTCATTTTTTAAAACTGCTTGCTTTGCTGCAGCCCGTACTTCCAGCGCAATTAGAAAAGTCCGATATGTTTGCACTATCCTAGGAACTTTCACATGCATAGCTCACCCCGCTTGCATGCTATGGAAGTAAAACCTATCTCGACTAGAGTATGCGCATTATCCTTATTGTTTTTGCCTTCTTAATTTCTACAACTAGCTATGCTCAAAATTCCGGATCCTTATTGATCCGGGCCGGAAAGCTCTATGACTCTGAGAAAAAAACGTTTTTAAAGAACCAGCAGATCCTAATCTCTGACGGCATCATTCAGCAGGTAGGGACAAACGTAAAAAAGCCTAAGGGTGTCAAAGAGATTGATTTAAATAGCTGCACTGCCACTCCCGGTTTGATTGACATGCATACGCATTTGGTATTTAATCAAAAGCAAACAAAAACCAGTGACGGGTTCAACAATGCCTCGAAAGTGCCTTCACAGCAGCGTATAGCGCAAGGGCTAAAACTTGCACATAGTTGCCTGCAAGCAGGAATTACCACCAGTCCTGACCTTGGAAACTCGGGCCAATATCTTGACATCAAACTGCAAAAAGAACTTGCGACTAAGAAGGGTAACCTGACTTTGTTTGTCTCCGGCCCCATCCTAAGTGGTCCGGGTGGTCAGTTTTCCAAACTTGCACCAGCCGATACTTTCCTGGTCGATCAGGAGTATAGCATAATACGCAATGCCCAGGATGCAAAGGAAGCGGTCGTTTTACATGCACGGCAGGGGGTAAATGTAATTAAGGTTTGCGCCGATACGGATCATGGACTGTTGAAAAAAGATATACTTGTCGCAATCGTTGAAGCCGCAAAAACGCACGGTCTACCAGTAACAGCTCACACCGTTTCGGACAAAGCTGCGCGTAATGCAGTACTTGCCGGCGTTAACGGAATTGAGCATGGATACACGCTGTCTGACAGCACAATCCAACTGATGGCACAACGCAGCGTTTACCTTGTGGCAACAGATGTATCGCAAAAACAAGGTAAGATCATGGTTGAAGGGATTGGTATGAAGGGAAAACAAGCTGATGATTATCTTGAAAGCAGTTTGCAAGGAATGCATGACCGGCTGAAAAGGGCTGCCAGCAAAGGGGTCAATATCGTTTTTGGTTCCGATTATTACGTAGATATTGAAGGCCTTGATCGCGGGAAAAGTTCAGTCGATGTACTTGTATCTTATTATGAGGCAGGCATTCCTGTCACCGAGGTATTGCAGTATGCCACTGTAAATGCTGCCAAAGCGTTACGCGCAGAAAATCAGATCGGAACCATTCGAAAAGGTATGAAAGCAGATCTTGTATTCTTTGAGGGGGATTTGGAAAACGACTTTGCCGCTACGCTGTCCCAGGTTAAAGTGGTGGTCAAAGATGGCATTCAAGTGAAGTAAAGGCTTTAACCGGCAAATTCAATTAATTCGGATTTTACTACCTTTCTGAATTCCCATTTCGTATCATGTTGTGTGAAAATGGATACCGTTTTTTGGAGCCACGTCAATATGCGGGCTTGCTGGCCGCGCTGGCGATCGTATATATCATCATCGGTTCACAGACATTGAAGGCTGCAAGAAGTAAACCCCGTCGATGTTCTTCGGAGCGAGTAAGAATTATTTTTAAGCAGGGCCTACTAGGGCTCTAAAATCACGGGTTGATTTCTAGAGAGTTCGGATGCTGCCTAATTTTTAGACTGGGTCAATAAGTAGCCTTTTTGGGGGCCAGAAGAAGCATCATCAAACATTTTTTGATATTCGCGTGCCTTGGCCTCGCCGAACATTTTCGTTAGTAAACTTGTAATATCATAATCTCCACCTTTTAGCACAGGATCCATCACAAAAAGATACGAATAAGTGCCATCCGCTTCTGCCGTCGTTGGATGCAGAATGCGGGTCTGAGAAAACACTTTTTTATCATCACCACTAAGCTTTTCTGCTCCCGGCCAGAAAACTTCATGCAGGAATTGCTCAAATTGCGGGCGCTTGTCGGCTTTTACTGAATTGACAAAAACCCAAACATTTTCCCCCGGTTTAGCCATCGTCCGGCTTTGCGCAATTCCGGAATAATGTACTACAAGCATTCCAAATAGCAACGTTACTGTGGATAAGGTTTTCATTGTAATTGGGAGTAGAAGGTGGAGAATTCTTTATTCTTTTAAAGGTACAAAGTTTTGCAATTAAATTTCATAAGATCCTCAGTTATAGGTAATCAATTCCAAATTGGTAAATTTTTCAATGCATCAGCTTTTCAATATACGTTAATTCTCCAAACAGGATCAGGACTTCATTTTCGTGCATAACCGTGTTGGGTGTAGCGATGCGGAAGCCGTTTTGAAAGTTTGGTAAGGCCATTTTCAGACTCTTTGGATAATGTAGGAACTGCTAATACGATCACATTGTAAGGATTGGTTAAGTCGACCTCTGGCAGGAACTTCCCAAGGTGCCGCTCAGGCACGCGGGTTTCGATAATGCTGGAGATTCTAGATTTTTGCATCTAATTTATATTTAAGGTCGTCTTGGCACCGGATCCCGACGAGCACGTTTAGTTAAGGTTTTGTTTTTTAAACAAAACAGGAGTGGTGCCGACTTCTTTTTTGAAAAGCCTTGAAAAATAGGATAAATTCTCAAAACCCAGTGCATAGGCAATTTCTGAAACCGTCCTATCTTCTGATTTAAGCCGGTTTTTCGCCTCTGATATCAGGTAAATATGAATGTGTTCCAGCGCGGTTTTTCCGCTTTCCTGTTTTAATACGTCGGTTAAATATCCCGCTGATATGGCTAGCTTTTCAGCCATATAATGAACAGATGGGAGACCCTTATTTGTTAGAAACCCGCTCGATACGTATTTGTCCATTTCTTCCATAAACCTGGTAACAGTTTTGCCTGAGATTTCGGAACGGTTAATGAACTGTCTTTTATAAAACCGTTGGGCATATTTAAGCAGGGTGTCAACATTGGCTAAAATGATTTCCCGGCTGAATTCGTCCTGGTTGTTTTGATATTCATTTTCAATCTTCCGGTATAATTCCCAAATCGTCGTTTCCTCTTTCGGCGAAACGTGCAGGGCCTCATTAGTCTCGTAATCGAAGTAATGATATTTTTTTATTTCATTGTGCAGGGTATGACCATTCAGGAAGTCTTCATGGATGAACATCAGGAATCCATCTTGATCCAGATGAAGGTTTTTCATTTCTATGATCTGCCGTGGCTTGACAAACATCATTGAGCCGCAATCATGATCATATTTGGTGCGACCATAAAGAATAACGCCGGATTTGAGTTTTTTAAATCCGATCATATAAAAATCACTTGTAAACTCCCGGTCGCCCAGCGAGCACATTCCATTACATTGAACGATGCCGAAGAGCGGATTTTCATTTGGAGAAAACCCGTTTTCCCTGTGTAATTCGTTTAGATTTTTATAATGTTTCATTCCGATTCATTTATTAATGTAACACAATCTACGTCGATTAGTTTGCAGATTGTGTTACAGTTTTTACAGGAGTGGGCATTGGTTAGTGACCGTGGGCGCCTGCCGAAACTTCCTTCCAGGCTTCAAACTCAGCCAGTCGCTGACTATAAACTTGTTTTACACCTGGATATGCCACTTTACCCAGCAAAAAATGAAGCGGAGGATTTGCAGAATCGATTAATTGCAACACGGCACTTGTGGTCGATTCAGGATTTCCCCAGCTATCGGGTGTAGCACTTTCGAAAAATGCTTGCTTGATGGGTGCATAAATTTCGGTAGGCTCAGTCTGCATGGCCGACGCTCCTGACCAGTCGGTTGAAAAGCCGTTGGGTTCGATCAGACTTACTTTAATGCCAAAGTCTTTTACTTCGCTGGCAAGAGTTTCACTCAGACCATTAACGGCATACTTCGAGGCATTATAAATCCCCAGAACCGGAAGTGTTACCAGCCCCAGGAAACTGGAAACCTGAATGATATGCCCGCTTTTCTGCGCTCGCATGATTGGAATAACAGCCTGAGTTACCCACAGAAGTCCAAAAAAGTTCGTTTCAATTTGAGCCCGGGCCTGTTTTTCGGTTGTCTCTTCAATTGCACCAAACAAACCGAAACCGGCATTATTGATCAACACATCGATACGCCCAAAATTGGCAACGACTTTATTGACTGCTGCAAAGCAAGCTTCTCTGTCGTTAACATCAAGCTGAATGGGAAGAACGGCGTCACCAAATGTTTCAATGAGATCATTGAGGTCTTCTATGTTTCTTGCGGTTGCAGCAACCTTATCGCCGCGCTTTAAAAGTGCATTAGCCCAAAGTCTACCAAAGCCCCGGGAAGCGCCTGTAATCAGAATTATTTTTGACATGATATTTTCATTTTTAATACCCTACAAAGGTATTGCAGGCTCATGCTGCGCATTAATACAAAATCCGGGATCTTTGACACATTTCAGGACTACTGTCAAAATCTCAATGAAATGGCTGCTTCGGGCGGATGTACTTGTCCGGTCAGCGGCATGCTTACCCGCAGCGAGGACATTGACGCATTATAATGATGAGCCGTTTTGCTCTTTTTTATTTGCTGCCAGAAATGAATTTATATAAATATGGAGCCTTGTGAGCGCCTCCGGTCCACTTTTTGGCAATTCTTTCCAGTACACCGAAACTTAGCATTTTACGCTGGAAAGCCGCCCGGAGTAGTTTTTTGTTCAAAATGGTTTCGTAAAGCCCTTGTAGCTCACCCATGGTGAAGTGTTCGGGCAGGAGGTTAAATCCGATCAGTTTGTGATCCAGATCTAATTGAATGGTCTGCAAGGCCTTGGCTATAATGTGCTGGTGATCCTGCATCAGGCCAGGAAGATCAGTCAGATTAAACCAGTCACAACTATCGGAAATGCTGTCGGGCGAGGGAATTGCTTTTGTGAAATCCACCAATGCATAATAGCCGATAGATACGAATCGGCTCAAAAGCCAGTGATTGTCTTCGGGAAAAAATCCGCGTGCGGCCATGATTTTTTTCAGCGGGGCAGTGTCGTGCCGGCTTTTGTCCCCAAAAGTGTAGAACTGTTCCAGATAAATATCTTTGAGTCCGGTGCGATGAAAAAGAATGCGTCTTGCGGCCTGGTTAATATCTTCATCTTCATGGACGAAGCCACCTGGTAATGCGAAAAAGCCGGTGTTCTTGTAAGTAAGTAAAAGCACTTTCAATTCACTTTCGTGAAATCCAAAAATTACCGTATCTATGGCTAGTCCCGGCAAATATCCTGTTCCGGTAGAGTTTGTTTCTTGCTTTTTAAATTCCTGATCCATGCTTGGCTTTGTGATAGCTAAGGCAAGTAACAAAAAGATTTGCTAACAGAAAGAATTTAAATTATTATTGTAACATAATGATACAATAATAAATTTATGTCTGATTAGTTCTTAAAATTTTACAAACTGTTAACCTGACTACAATGTTCAAACCGTTACTGGCAGCCGTTTTTTGCTGCATTACAACAACAATGACACTTTTTGCGCAGACCAGCAATCAGGTAACCGTAGAGAACGGGATACTGGAAGGAACCAGAGAGGCCGGCTCTGAGCTGCTGATTTTCAAAGGTGTGCCTTTCGCCGCCCCGCCTGTCGGTGACCTGCGCTGGAAAGAGCCGCAACCTGCAAAAAACTGGGATGGCGTGCGCAAAGCAGACCAGTTTGGCAACAAGCCCATGCAGAAACCTATATTTGGCGATATGGGGTTCCGATCGAAAGATATGAGCGAGGATTGTCTGTATCTGAATGTTTGGACACCTGGCAAAACCATGAAGGAGAAGCTGCCTGTTCTGGTGTATTTTTATGGAGGCGGGCTTGCGGCCGGCGACGGATCGGAGCCAAGATATGATGGAGAGACGTTAGCCAAAAAAGGGATTGTTGTCGTTACCTTGAATTACCGGCTGGGAATCTTCGGCTTTTTCTCACATCCTGAGCTGACTAAGGAATCACCCAACAAGTCTTCTGGAAATTACGGTTACCTGGATCAGCATGCAGCGTTGCTATGGGTGCAAAAGAACATTGATAAATTCGGTGGGGATCCAAAGCACGTAACCATAGCAGGAGAATCTGCGGGTTCAATTTCTGTGTCCGTGCAGATGGCCTCGCCCTTGTCCAAAGATTTGATCGTGGGTGCAATAGGGGAGAGTGGCGCGGCCATTAATCCTACGCTGGCTTCTATACCGCTGGCGGAAGCTGAAAAGATAGGGGCTGCATTTGCAGCGGGCGTCAAAACGGGCAGTTCGCTTGCTCAGCTGCGTGCGTTGTCAGCAGCCGATCTTTTGGAGGTAGCCTACACACCCGGCCAAACACGCACTGCAACTACGCCGACCATTGATGGCTATTTCTTGCCGAAAACTTTACCTGAAATTTTCCAGGCCGGCCAGCAAGCGCGTATACCCATTTTAGTAGGATGGAATTCGGCCGAGGTGCCTTACCAGGTTGTTTTAAAGGCGGATGCGCCAACGCTTGAAAATTACAAGAAAGCACTGACCAGCTTATATAACGGAAAAGCGGATCAGGTCCTGAAATTGTATCCGGCGGCTTCGGATGCAGATGTTGTTAAGGCGGCAACAGCGCTTTCCAGCGACCGGTTTATTGTGTATAGCACCTGGAAATGGGCTGATCTGCAAATGAAAACGGGTGGAAAACCAGTGTACCGTTATGTATTCTCGCGCATCCGTCCGGCCATGTCAGCTGCGATGGGGAATGCAAAACCGGGTCTTGCGGGAGGCGTCATAAAGGGTGATGCTGCCAAAGCTGCACCAGCCGCGCCGGCTCCGGTAGGAGCGGCCCACGCCTCCGAAATTGAGTATGCATTAGGAAACCTGGCCAGCAATAAAGTCTATGACTGGACGCCAGATGACTACAAGGTTTCTGCTACCATGGTGGATTACTTTGCAAATTTTATCAAAACAGGCAATCCAAATGGCAAAGGGCTGCCTCAATGGGACGCGCTTACAGGTAATGCGCCAAAGTATATGGACATTGACGTGAAAAGCGAGCAGAAAACGGATAGTGACACAGAGAGGTATTTATTTCTTGACAAAGAATATATGAAGTAACATCGAGATGTTAAGCAAATAAAAAGGCCTGCACAGATCTCCGTGCAGGCCTTTTTGATATATGACTTGACTGTTAAAGAGTTCTTTTCACTTCACGAAGCTCGAAGCTTTCGATGATGTCACCCACTTCGATGTCATTGAAATTCTTAATGCTCAGACCGCACTCATAACCGTTTCTAACTTCCTGAACATCGTCTTTATAACGTTTCAGCGAGTCGATTTCACCCGTTAGCAATACGATTCCTTCGCGCACTATGCGGATTTTATTGCTACGCTTCACATAGCCATCCGTAACGTAGCAACCTGCGATTGTTCCAATACGGCTGATCTTGAAGACTTCGCGCACCTCGATATTTCCGGTGATGATCTCTTCAATAGAAGGAGCAAGCATACCCGTCATCGCATCTTTGATCTCGTCGATTGCCTGGTAAATTACCGAGTAATGACGGATTTCGATTTGATCCTGCTCTGCCATTTTCTTAGCATTTGCAGATGGACGAACCTGGAATCCTATCACGATCGCATCAGAAGCGATTGCAAGGTTAACATCGGACTCAGATATCTGACCCACAGCTTTGTGGATAATGTTCACCTGCACCTCAGATGTTGAAAGTTGCAATAGCGAATCAGAAAGGGCTTCAACCGAACCATCCACGTCACCTTTAACGATCAGGTTCAATTCACGGAAGCTTCCGATTGCCTTACGACGTCCGATCTCTTCAAGGGTAATGTGCTTACGCGTCCTGATAGACTGCTCGCGCTGGATCTGCTCGCGTTTGGTTGCGATATCACGGGCATCGCGTTCATTTTCAAAGACATTGAAACGATCACCTGCCTGTGGCGCTCCGTTCAAACCAAGCAACTGAACCGGCATAGAAGGTCCGGCAGTTTTCAGCTTTTTACCCAGGTAATCCGTCATGGCTTTCACCTTTCCGTAGTGAGATCCTGCCAATACAACATCTCCCACTTTCAATGTTCCTGTCTGAACGAGAATGGTAGTGACATATCCACGACCTTTGTCAAGGGATGCTTCTACTACCGCTCCTGCTGCGCGGCGATCCGGATTTGCTTTCAATTCAAGCAATTCGGCTTCAAGCAAAACTTTTTCAAGCAGCTCATCGATACCCAAACCTGATTTGGATGATATTTCCTGAGTCTGGTATTTACCACCCCATTCTTCAACCAAAAGGTTCATATTGGCCAGCTCTTCACGAATTTTTTCCGTGTTGGCCCCGGCCTTATCTACTTTACTAAATGCAAATACTATTGGTGCACCGGCAACCTGGGCGTGATTAATCGCTTCACGTGTCTGGGGCATTACGCTGTCGTCAGCAGCGATTACGATAATAACAACGTCTGTAACGTTGGCACCACGTGCACGCATGGCTGTAAATGCTTCGTGACCTGGTGTATCAAGGAATGTTACCTGCTTGCCGGTTTTGGTTTTTACGCTGTAAGCACCAATGTGCTGGGTAATTCCACCTGCTTCACCGCTGGCAACGTTCTCCTGACGGATATAATCAAGAAGCGATGTTTTACCGTGGTCAACGTGACCCATAATGGTAACGATAGGCGCTCTTTCTTTCAGGCTCTCTTCTGCATCGACTTCTTCCTGCACATCATTCTGCACTTCTTCTTCGGCAGAAATAAAGGCTACTTCAAATCCGAATTCGTCGGCTATAAATGTGATCGCTTCTGCATCCAAACGCTGGTTGATCGAAACGAACATACCCATGCTCATACAAACCGAAATTACTTCCTGAACTGTTACGTCCATTAATGAAGCCAAATCGTTTGCCGAAACGAATTCTGTTACGCGCAAAACTTTTGTTTCGTCTGAATCAAAGCCATTGGGATCGTTCTGATCTCCGCGGTCCCTGCGACGTGTTCCTTTTCCTCCGCGGCCGACATTTCGGGTGTTTCCACCGCCCATGCGCGCCATGGTTGCTTTAATGTTATCTGAAACTTCTTTATCTGAAACCTCTTCTCTTTTAACACCTCGGCGGTTATTGCCAGCTGCGTTACTGCGGTTACCCGGCCCGCTTCTGGCGGGTGCATTGCCTGCTGGCGGGGTTGTGCCTGGCGTAGCAGGTGCTCCTGGTGTAGCAGGACGGTTGCCTGTACGGTTTCCCGCCGGCGGCACATTTGCTTCTTTGGGTCTGGCAGGCGCATTCGGATCAGTCGGTGTTGCAGCTGGACGGTTTTCACCGGCTACCACTACGCCATCACGAATTCTCTTGCGTTTTCTGCGACGTTTTTTATCTGCTGCTGTATCGCTGCTGGATGCAACAGGATCTTTTTTCTTAATCTTATCAGAAGGAAGCTCAATTTTACCAATCACGCGAAGTCCGCGTAGCTGCTCTCCTTTGGCTTCAATCAGGTTGGATTCACCTGATTCTTCACTTGGAGCTGCGGGTTCAGGCTCTGCCGGTGCAACCACTGGTTCTGCAACCTTAGGTGTTTCAGCAACAGGCGCTGGCGCTGGCGTTTCTGCCTGTGGCTTTTCTTCTGGAATTGAAGCAACAACCGGTTTGGGCTCTTCAACAACCTTGGTTTCCTGTGGCTGCTCAGCTTTGGGCTGCTCTTTTACAGGCTCTTCCGGTTTTTCAGGCGCTTTTTGCTCTACAGCTTCAACCACTGGTTTCACCTCAGCAACAGGTTCTGGCTTTGGTTCCGGTTTTGGTTCAACGACAGCAGCGGGGGTTTCTACTTTTTCTGAAGCAACTTCCTTAGGTGCTTCAGTTTTGGGCTCCTCAACAGGTGCGGCAGGCGCAACTCGTTTTGCGTCTAAATCTATTTTACCCACTACCTTAATTCCAGGCAGGCGGTTCTCAAAAGCCGGCTGAGCGCTGGATTCGCTTTCTTCAACGACAGGTTTCTCTTCGGGTTTCGAAGCACTGTTACGGAAGTAAAGAATTCCATCAACATCACTTTTAACTTTTTCTTCCCTGGTTTCTACCGGAGTTTCAGTCTGAACAGGTTTAAAGGAAAGGGATGATTTCAGATCATCAGATTTGAAATCCTTTGCAAGAAATTCAATCTGATCAGAATTAATCTTTGTATTCGGGTTACTCTCCACCTTATACCCTTTGGCAGACAGGTGATCCACGATCGTAGTAATTCCTACGTTCAGGATCCGTGCCACTTGGCTAAGGCGCATCATTTTATCTTCTGCCATATTAGCAATTAGTAGAAAAAGTTTTGCATTGGCAGATCTAACCCCTGGATTAAAACTGCCGGTTATTGTAAATTATTCAAACTCTTTTCGAAGAATGTCAAGAACTTCTTCAACCGTAGCTTCTTCAAGATCGGTTCTCCTGACAAGTTCTTCTTTATTAAGCGCCAGCACGCTTTTGGCTGTGTCCAGACCAATTTTGTGCAGTTCACTGATAATCCATTCATCAATTTCATCAGAGAATTCTGTCAAATCAACGTCTTCGTCGTTTTGCTCTTCAATGTCTCTGAAAACATCAATTTCCATTCCAACAAGCTTGCCAGCGAGTTTAATGTTCTGGCCACCTTTACCGATTGCAAGTGAAACCTGATCGGGTTTAAGGAAAACAGAAACACGCTTTGCATCGCGGTCAATCTGCATTGAACTAACTTTGGCCGGACTAAGCGCCCTGCTGATCAGCAGTTCAAGGTTGTCTGTGTAATTGATAACATCTATATTCTCGTTACCAAGTTCACGTACGATCGAATGGATACGAGATCCTTTCATTCCCACGCAAGCACCAACCGGGTCAATTCTGTCGTCGTATGATTCTACTGCAACTTTGGCGCGCTCCCCTGGTTCACGAACAACACGTCTTACTGAAATAATTCCATCGTAAATCTCAGGAATTTCAACTTCAAACAATCTTTCAAGAAAAACAGGTGAAGTTCTTGATAGTGTGATTTTAGGAGAACCATTGTTCATTTCCACTTTATGGATAACAGACTTAACGGATTCTCCCTTACGGAAGCGGTCTTTTGAAATCTGCTCTGTGCGTGGAAGCGAAAGTTCGTTGCCTTCTGAGTCAACAATGATCACTTCGTGCCGGAGTGTCTGATAAACCTCACCCGTGATCATTTCGCCAACCTGATCCTTATATTTTTCGAACATGATTTCTTTTTCCATGTCCTTGATTTTCTGGATCAAAGTCTGTCTTGCCGTTTGAACGAGCCTGCGGCCGAATTCAACCAGCTTAACTTCTTCTGCAACTTCTTCACCAACTTCAAAGTCACCCTGAATTTTGCGGGCTTCCGCCAGTGGTATCTTGTTATAGTCCCAAATGTCCTCTGAGTTGTCGTCAACGATTTCGCGCGTCCGCCACATTTCAAGGTCACCGCTTTCTGGGTTAATGATTACATCAAAATTATCATCAGTGCCGTATTTCTTGCGAATCATTGTACGAAACACTTCTTCCAAAACACTGATCATCGTTGGGCGATCGATGTTTTTAGAGCTTGCGAACTCGGCGAATGACTCAATTAATATTCCGCTATCCATTGCTTATGTTATAGATATTTGCTGATACTAAGTTATACATATTATATAATTGATTACAAATCAGAGATCTTATCTGGCTTGCAACTTTATTTAAAAGAAATTTCTATTAAAGCCTTTGAAATATCGTCAAACGGAATGTCCCGGATCAACTCAGCTGGATCAATGGGTGTTTTCGTTTTCTTTTTAGGTGCAGGTAACTGTAATTTAACAATTTCTTCACTCGCCTCGATCAATGTTCCTGAAATCACCTCTCCCGTTTTCAATGTAACCTTTAAATTCCTGCCCAGGTTTTTTTGGTACTGCCTGTGCAAAAGCAAAGGTTGGTCTAATCCCGGTGATGAAACTTCAAGTGTGTAGGCGTCTGCAAAAACTTCCAGCTCTTCCAGCTGCTTGGCCAATCTTCTGCTGATGGATGTACATTGCTGAATGGTAATCCCCTCGTCGCTATCGACAAGAATTGACACTTTTTGACTTACCTTGGAAGGCTTAATGATGATATCTACAAGGAAACAGTTGCCATCCTCAAGAAGGGGTTCCAGCAAAGCTTCCAACTGCTCTTTTATTGTCATGTACGGCTTACTGCAAATAAAAAAGGGGATTTAAGACCCCCTCAATCAATCGATCAAAATAGAATTATTTGCAAAGGTAAAAATATTTTATCATTTGTACAAGTTCTGGCGATGTCTTCTAAATTGATATCTATCGCCTATTTTTGCTAAAAAATGCGATATTTGAATTAATGAAAGGGTTAAAAAAGTTTCTGTGGTTCTTATATAAGTGTTTCACTTTTTATACCCTGCTGATTTACATACTGATACTGTGGATTCCGCTCAAAGGATGGGTTGCGGGATTCATGATGATGTCTTTCCCGGTGGTGGTAATCATTCACCTGTTCAGCATTCCGACCTGGTTTATTGTGGAAAGAAAAAAGGCGCTGCTGCCCCTGACTATGTTTGCATTGGCGGGATTTTTTCTTTCCAGAACCTATTCTTTTGGCCACAAGGCTGATCCGCAGGAGCTTCGCAAGTCATTTTCTGTAATGAACTATAACGTGCACAGCTTTCGCCTAAATGAAGATTTAAAGAGTCCCGATGTCAGGCAAAGCGTCCGCAATATGAAAAGCTGGGTGGCTTCGTCGGATGCGGATATTCTTTGCATGTCGGAATATTTTAGTGACCGCGGAAGGTTATTCAACATCAATAAAGCCTTGGATAGCAGCGGATATGTGCACACCGCATTTTATAGCCGTAATAAAGCAGAGAACCATACCCACTCCTGGGGGCTTGCCGTTTTTTCAAAATACCCCATCATTGCCCAAAGGGACACGATTTTCGAAGCACAAAATGGAATGTTGCAGGCGGACATTAAAATTAAGGGCGATACGGTCCGCATAATTGCTGTACACCTTTACTCGATGACATTGAAGCTAAGCACACTCGTTCGTCAAAAGCAGATGGACGGCGTCAAAAAGGAAGGAAAGAACACATTCACACGAATGCGGACTGGTTTTGTGCGAAGAGCTTCTGAGATGAGCGCGCTGGAATCCTGGATCAATGCCTCACCATATCCGGTTATTGTTTGCGGAGACTTCAATGAGATTCCCTATGGATATGTTTACAGTAAAATGCGGGGCCTTCTCAGAAACGGCTTTGAAGAAAAAGGGGAGGGGTTTGGCTTTACTTTCAATCGTCTGCCTTATTTTATCCGCATAGATCACCAATTTTATAGTGGCGACAGGCTTCAAATTCAAGACTTTACTACTTTCAATCAGGTAGATTACTCCGACCATTACCCGGTCATGGGACATTACCAGTTCAAGCGGGACGCACTAGCGGAATAGTAAAGGACCAGGATTAATCAATACTCAATGCCAAGACTATCCAGCTCGCTTGCCGATACAGACGGCGGGAAAATGCCTCTTTCCAGTTTATGCTCTACGAGCTTAGCCGTTTTCAGCGCAGACTTTTCATCTTTAAAGCCGTTGTTGCCCGGTATTCCGGGAATGCTTTTCTGCTCTATGATGGGTGTTCCTTTATCAAGGATCCTGTAACCCCACCCTGAATCAAGCCGGAAAGCTTCTGCCTTTAAACGGCGAAGGCCTTTGCCGCCTGCACCTGTATCTCCTTTGAAAAGAAAGATATAAGTAACAGCAGCAAAGGCCAGTATGCCTATAATAACAAAGATTTTCTTCCTGTTACTCACAGTTACAGGTTATCGTCAGCGTTTACCGGGGCAGTTGGATCGAATGCCCAAAAATCGTCGGTAATGCTTCCTCCCGTTCCTACGTAACCTGTATTACCGATTGCAAACCCGGCAGGAAAAGCTCTTTGCCCACCTTCGAAAGTTGCAACCTGAACCCATGTGTTGGTACCCGGCGTATATTCCCATGTGTCAGACTTACCAGTTCCACCAACTATATAAGCTTTGTCATTGATAACCAATGGTAAAGCGTAAGTTCTACCTGTGAGGTCATCATTCGTGTTGGCTTCCATTCTTGTCCATGCGCCGGTTCCGCTGTTTCCGGCAGGATCAAAGCTGTATAGATCTTTTGGCTCTGCGCTTCCGGAATTGGTCTGGCCAAAACCTACATATGCTTTACCACCAACTGTGAATGCAAGTGCGCCTCTGCGTTTTCCACCTGTAAAGGTTGCCCTTTCAGTCCACTTATCGGTTTGTATATTGTATTCGTAAAAATCCTGGTAGTAGCCACTGCCGTTCCATCCAAGACCAACATATGCTCTGTTATCCGTTACAAACGCAGTTGCATATTGGCGCGTTCCGCCGGCGAAGTCAGCCTTCTTGGTCCATTTATTGGTTGCAGGATCGTATTGATAAAAATCCTTCTTGTATCCGCCATCAACTGTGGTAACGCCATCGAAACCTAGACCAACATAGGCTTTGCCACTCGCTACAAAAGCCACAGCATCATTTCTTCCTGATCCTTCAAACGGAGCCACTTGTGACCAGATTTTTGTTGTTGCGTCATAAGACCAGAAATCCTTAACTCTTTGAACAGTTTCATTTGTAAGCCCTGTTCCGATATATCCTTTATTTCCAATAACAAAGCTTACTGCGCGAGCCCTGGCTGATCCTCCGAAACTAGGGATGCCTGCTCTGTACCAGTTTCCTAATTTATCTGCTTCGGGATCATCTTTATCGCAACTGAGGGAAATAAATGCGGTTGAAGCAACCAGAAGGGCTAATGAAGTCTTTTTTAAGGTATTAAACATGTAAAAAATATGGTTTGACTAATTGATACAATAGAAAAATGGTGAATAATCGGGCTCTTGGATAATGCCTTTTGTAAAGATTAATGCTTCAAAATCAGCAGTCGCTACTTGAAATTTTTTGCAAACATAACATCTTGATACTGCTAAGTAAAATTATATGTTACTTTTTGTCTAAAAGTTTAGCCTTCCGTGCTGCTTTTCAACGATGGCATCATCCGTATTGTTGTCATAAGCTTCATTGTGTTTGGTTTAAAATAGCCTGGCTTGTTTTTACGTTTATCTACCATGTTTGCCACTTTCGGCCGCCCTTTGGCGTAACTACAATCAGCGGCTCGTTAGGATGGCACCATAGCGCTGGTTCATCTCATTTTTAACCCTTACGTTGGCCTTTGGGTTTTTGTTGCAACCAAGACGAGCTGCTTTAATTTGCCGCATTTGTCCTAATGATGTTGTAATTAAGATTACATATGATAATTTTGCACTTTTTACTGTTCTTGCACTAAATGAAATTCAATTCGCATATTCTTAAAAGATCTTCAAGGGTTTTTAGATTATTGATAATATTGGGAGTAGCAACCTCGTTTGCTGGTTGTGAACCCTCGGGTGACGAGATTGAAGCGATCGTACAACCTAATGTTGACGATTTTGCTGTGCAGTTTTCAGATACATCTACGGTAACACTTTCCACGCTTGCTGCCGACTCGGTAATGACGGGCGGACCATCGCGTCTTTTGGTAGGAAGAAATATTGATCCTTATTTGGGTAAATATCAGGCAACTGCATTTTTTCAGCCGACTATCGACAACGCAATCGTTGTGCCCCAATTAGCTGTGTATGATTCGCTGACGCTATCCTTAAAATATGATAATTATGCGCATGGCGATACGACAATTGCCATGAATATAGCAGTGCACAAGCTGTTGGCAAATATGCTTGATAAACGAGCGTACTATAATTCTAACAGCACGCCGTATGAGGCAACCGCACTGGGAAAAATAAGGGTGGTGCCAACACCAAAATCAAGTGGAACAGTTAAAATCCGTCTTTCTGACAACTTGGGTAAGCAGATTTTTCAGATGGGTAAAAACAATGAGCTTCCAAGCAATACCGAATGGATTGACCTCGTCAAGGGTTTGGTATTGATCCCAGGCGCTACGGATAACGGGCCTATCATCGGTTTTACGCTCTCTGATGACAACACCTCAGTTCAGCTTCATTATCATTTAACGGGTGATGACGGAATTACAAAGGATTCTACGGTCATTAAATCCGGTATTGGTTACAATCAGATCCTTGCTGACAGAAAAGGCACTCAGCTAACAAAGTTGCCTACTACCAGCAGACAGTCGCTGCCATCGTCGCAATCCGGCAATATGTCTTTCATCCAGGCTGGTTTGGCCGTTGCCACACGGGTGGACTTACCCACCGTAAAGGATTTGAAATTAAATCCCTACACTGTTGTCAATAAAGCTTTTTTGCGTGTGACACCATTGCAGGCCTCGGTGACCAACTTTTATCCTGCCCCCTCTACATTATATGCTTATTTAGTTGATAAAAATAATGAGTATTATTTGGGAGCCGAAGGGTTCCCTGAGCCACTTAGAGATTTGCGAGGTAATATTAAATCTGGCACTTATACCGTTGACCTGCTTAATAATACGGCATACTATGAGTTTGATTTGAGCGGGTACCTGACGTCAGTTATGGCTACCAGTGGCGAGAACACAACTGGCATTTTGCTCAGGACCTCACCATTTAATACCGAAACCGACAGGACTTTGCCTGAATATAATACGGAATTTAGTAAGAGCGCGGCGCGGCTTGTGATTGGCGATCAGCGTAACAGCAATCCGGGTGTTAAACTGCAACTTTACTATACTTCTGTTAATGTTCGGTAGATCCGTATACAGATAAATAAAAATGGAGCTGTTCTATAAAGGACAGCTCCATTTTTATTTATGCTCGGGCAATGTTTCTAACCACCGTAATTAAAATTTCAGGCTTTTAATGCTGCTGTATGCGAAGGTCTGATCCTTGTCAACGATTTTTAATCGGTAGTAACTTGTCCCCTTGACAGGTTTTTGATCTGTAAAGGCGTAGTTGATCAGATTGCTGCTTGCTCCAATGGCCATTTTTTCACCCACATTTTGCCAGTTTTTTGCATTGCTACTTCTTTGAATAACAAAACGCTCTGCATTCACTTCCTGAGCAGTGCTCCACTTTAATTGTGAAACAAGGCCAAGCTTTGCCGCCGTGAACGATGCGAGCGTGACAGGAAGCGGAGTGGCTTGTGGGGAGACCTGCTTGAAATCTGCCGTGTGATTGCCAATGCTGATCTCATCAACAAACATTGTTCTTCTGTCAATCCCTACCGTGGCTTTCGTGGCCCAGTCCCATTTATAGATTCCTACTTTAAAATACGGAAACATGGCATCATTGTAGGAATTGGGCTGGTTTAAGCGGCTTAATATCAGCTGCCCATTTTTCCACACCTCGATCACCCCTGTGTTGTCATAAGCCCATTTGATGTGAAACACCCAGTCGTGCCACGTTTCCTTTTCCACCGGGCCAAGATCTAATCGATTGAAAGAGAAATAACCCTGTTTTGTTATTCTATTTGAATCGCTTCGAACTTCCAAAACAAAGCGATCGTTTAATATTCCTAAAAACAATGGGGCGCTTCTCCATGACTCGCCCTCTTTCAAGTCGGGTCTGGAATTCCATTGCACAATGCTTTCCTCAATGGGATCCTTAATAAAAGAGGCAGGAAAGAACAAAGAAAAACCATACCAGCTTTCTTGGTTGTTATTTGGTTCTCTACCAAGCTCGGTGCGCGGATTCTGAATATTGTCCTCTCTTCGAAGGTCAAATTTGATAGAGCCTGAGCCTGCCCTCGCAACTAAGCTGTTTAATGAGAGCGACCATGGGCAACAAGTAGAGTTCTCGTACCAACTTCCAATCTCAGTATCAAAATTGTAGCGGATAATTGGTTTGAGATCCTCTGCGAAAGATCCCGCATTTCTAGCACTCACATCATTTTTTTTGGTCGCATTAAGGCTATTTTGATCCAGTTCTTTAACGCCAGGATCTTTACAACTGACAAGAACAAGACAGATAATAAATAGTAATAAAGACTTAATTACAAATTCGGGTTTCGCTATTAGCTTAACTTGACCAAACTTGATTAAAATAAATTTTCTGATAATTCTTGTGGACTTGCATGATTTGTTTGCGCTCGGGTAAAAACTAGGGTTCATAGGATTTTGCATGTACTTCTAGATTGGTGGGTTGTTTTAGTCAACCAACATAGAGATAGAAGTAAATGCTACTACTAGCACATACTACTTCTATGTTGTCGTGTATCCAATGTAGCAACATTTTGATTACTATGCCTGAGTAATCAAAATAGTTTTAGAAATGACGGCAAATCCGCGCTTAAAATATGTTTTCGTATAGAATTAATTCGTATTTTATGCTGGTGGTACAAACAAAACAAGACCCAATCAAGAAATGATTGGGTCTGTGTAAATGCTGCGTAAACGGATGGGAGGCTGGCAATGATTACAGCAAATAAGAAGAGCCGGTAAGCAGTTTTGATTAGCGCTCTACTTGCCCTTACCTAACAGAATGACTTGGATAGTTAGCCAGATCAGATATAAGTCAGTAGTGAGACTATATGTATTTAAGTATAAAATATCATATTTGAGGCGGTGTAGGTTTTCGGACATGTTGGTTGCATAGCCCACTTTGATTTGACCTATCGATGTAATACCCGGCCTTATTGTGAGTGCTTTTTGAAAATCATGACTGGCTTCTTGCATGAGCATATCTACATCGTATTTATGTAGCGGGCGCGGCCCTACAACCGACATTTCGCCCTTCAATACATTTAAAAATTGTGGCAGCTCATCTAGGCGACTGCGTCGTAGCAGATTTCCGATAGGTGTTATGCGAGGATCCTTTGGGCCAAGAGAGTGTTGCAGGCCAAATTCATTGGCATCCATGCGCATGGTTCTAAACTTGATGATCTTGAAAGTTTTGCCCCACCTGCCTGTACGCTCTTGCAGAAAAAATATAGTTCCCTTTGAGGATAGTTTTACGGCCAGCATGATCAGAAGAAAAACAGGAAATCCCAGAACCATAACAATAGCTGAAAAACTCAGGTCGAAGCCCCGTTTGATAATCTGCTCACCAATATTGGAAAGCGGCTTAGGATCAACGTTGATGAGTGGATACGTTTCATCGAACTCTAAATTGAATTTATTAACTTCAAAGCCCATGAAATCAGGGATAAGGCAGACCTGTGTTTTCTTCCGCTCTGCCAGTTTGATAACACTTTGCACCTGCTCGCGATTCATTTTTGCCAGGCAGCAATAAAGATAGTCCAGCCGCTGGCTTTCTATGAAATTCTCCAGATGATCGATCTGTGGCGGCTGGCCGCTCATCTCAAAAGTTCCGCAGAATTGGTATCCAATATCGCGGTGCTTGTGATCATAATAGTTTACTAAGTCAGTCAAATCGCCTTTTCCCACCACTGCATATCGTTTTCGATTAAACCCTGCTTTTTGAAGGTATTGGACCGTCAATATTGTTACTAGATGTGCCGCAATACATAGACCACTAAATAGTTGGAAAGAGATAAAAACAAAGTTTTCTCTTACACCCATGGTACCATTGGTGCTGTAAAGCAGTGTCTCCATCAATAAGAGATGCAGCACTATTGCAATAACAAGCTTTCCCAAATGTCTATGGCTCGTATAAGTTGTTTGCGTATAGACATAGGGTTTGGCCACATAGAGGCAGACCACCCAAAATAAGTTGCCGTAGAGAAGCAAGTTGACTGATGAGAGATCGTTCAAAAGACTGTCTTGGCCAAGAAGTAACGGCGCAGATAGGGCATAGGACAAATTTAGAAGAGAAATGTCCATCCATAGGTGCATTATGGAAAGATTTCCTGTAATGTGATTCTTCATAATGTTGAGGGCTGGTACGTTTAACTAGAAGGGTTTAATGTTTTGATATGCTTGCATAAATTATGAGCTGGTATGTGGGTAAGTATTCGGCTGGATAGTTTTTCAACTGACACTAAGCGATTGAAGCATTTGCTTAAATCCTTGGAAAATACGGCTCCACAATCCTGTATTAATGAAAAAGTGGTTAATAGCATAATTCCGCTCGTACTTTTTGTCAATGATCAGATCAACTTGCCCGGGAAGATTCTTCCATGCTTGTGTTTGACGAAAATGTTTATCGAGCTGTTTGATTCCATAACTGGCACGTTCAAATCCGATATTGCTCACAAGGTTCACATTTGGGATTGCTGCAAGGCCGTAGTTCATGAATAAAGTATACTGCCATTGATAGTCCCAGGATTTTTTTGAATGCTCGTCATAAACTTCTTCTAGCCGACTGTTCCAAAAACTGGCAATGTCTGCATCATCGAACAACATTTGAATCCTTTTCTGGCTTCTCATTTCCGGAAACTGTTCCATCCAAAAATCATATTTGCTCCAGGCCCTTTTCCAAGTGGCCCAGCCCCATATGTGCCCGATAGGACTAAAGAAGTGATCGGTGTGCTTAATGTCGAAATTCTGGTTCCACCTTGTTCCCGATATGTGCATGACACGGTCATTGTTTTCATACTTTTCAAGCATTAGCTTGCAGAACGTGAAAAAAGTAGGGTGCGGAAGACAATCATCCTGTAAAACGATTAGTTTCTCACACGTCTCAAAGGCCCAGGTAATAGCTGACGATATACCGATTGCATGTCCCATAAAGGTGTCGGCATACCATCTTTCTACATCGCATGTCCAGTTGATTTGTGAATCGTCAACCAGGTACCTGCATGTTTCGACCAGTTCAGCTTCATTGTGTTCACCTTTCCTGTGTGCCTCAGAAAAAATGTAAAGTTTATCAGGTCTTAATTTCCTTATTTGGTCGAAGACGTGGCATGTGGTTTCGGGCCTGTTAAACATAATCAGCAGGACAGGAATATCAAACGTTTTGTTACTCATTCTGAAATTTTAAGCGGTGTTTTAATTTGCGGGATCTTGAATAAAGAGTCTGGGAAAAGTATATTTGATGGCGTAAGAAATCTTGTTTCTTTAAATAAGAAGTGGCATCTGCCCTAGCAAATAATCCAATATTTATGTGGCCCCAATTATTGATGCATCTAAGATAAAAGCTAAAAAAATGATGTAAAGTTTTTTGGGTCTAACTTTGAGAACATTGGGGTAATCGTAATTCTATAAGGGGTGTTCAAATCTAAAATTTCATTTAATTCCATATACTTGCTTGCAATTGTCCTAAGTGTGGGGTAGTATGTTAAGGTTTGTTGGTGAATTGGTACAGGAAGATCATTTTTCGAAATAGTTCTATATTCAACGTTAATTATTTGCCAGTTGAAATGACAGGAGATCGCAGCGTTCAATTTAACTATTAATGAAATGTTAACTATTTATACAAAATCTAATTATCAATGTATAACCGTTGTAGAAATACTTTTTTTTAAAGAATATTGATGTGTATTACGTCTTTTAAATTGCCCCCATTCGCATCAACCTACACCCTATTAATCCTTGTGATTACCCCAAAAATGGTTTGTGATAGACTTAATAATTTTATACTTGCATCGGATTTAATGAGAAGTCTTGTTTAGTCTATTTGTATATAGTTATCGAATTTAGTTCAAACCCTCCCACAATGAAAATACTTGCGATTGCTTCCGCCGGCGGACATTGGGTCCAGCTATTAAGACTGAAGCCTGCCTTCGAAGGTCATGAATTAATCTACGCTTCAACCAAAAAAAGTTTTGCCGACACAGTTAAAGGATATGAGTTTTATGATATTCCCGATGCTAGTCGGTGGAATAAGGTAAAGCTTTTTTATTCCTTAGTTTGTGTACTAAAATTAATTTACACTGTCAAACCAAATATTATTATCACAACAGGAGCTGCGCCCGGGTTAATGGGTATTATTGCAGGTAAAATAATTGGAGCAAAAACGGTCTGGATTGATAGCATAGCAAATGTTGAAAACCTGTCAATGAGTGGCAAAATTGCTGCTGCTATTGCTGATAAAAGTTATACGCAATGGCCCGATTTATCTAATTCAAAAGTCACATTTAGCGGAAACGTATTATAATGATATTTGTAACAGTTGGTACCCAAGGACCATTTGATCGTCTTATTTCAATTATGGATCATTTAGCAAAAGACCTTCCTGAAATTTCTTTTGTTGCGCAAACTTCAAAAGGAAATTATATGGTAAAGAATATGAAGTCATTTAATTTCATTGATCCAATTGAATTTGACAAATACTTTTCATCTGCAAAATTAATTGTAAGCCATGCGGGGATGGGAACAATAATTTCTGCTATGCAATACAATAAACCAATTATCGTATTTCCCAAGCTGGCTAAGCTTGGTGAACATAGAAATGACCATCAGCTAGCTACGGCAAAGAAATTGGAAAGACTTAATTATTTGCATGTTGCATACAGTGAGCAAATGCTGAGGGAGAAAATTCTAAACCTGATGCGAGGAGAATTAAATCCGCTGCACACCGTAGGAAATTACGCATCATCTGAGTTGATTAATTCTCTTCAAAATTTTATTTCCGTATAGAAGTACAGGATCTTGCTGAGCAAATTTTCATCGCTGTAACAAATAGATCTTATACGAACTTTACAATATTCTAATAGCTTAAATTTAATACAATGGTAAATGAAATTGTTGTAGGAAGCCGGTTCAAATTGATTTTACTTTTTGTATGCCTGAATGTACTTTCCGCATGTAAGATGATGCATCTGGAAGATAAAGAAATAGTCGATAAAGATCCGGACATTATTTATCCGCTGGATAGCTTCGTTATAGCTTATCATAATTTTGACAGTAAGATTGCAAAATGGTATGAAAGTAGCTTATGTTGCTCCTGGTCAGGTCAATCAAGCGATTCTGTAAAGCGTGCAGGTGCCAAATCGGTGCGTTTTGAATTAAGAAAGAATGATTCTTCTCTGGGATTTCGATCTCAGCTGGCCCGAGCACCCAATAAGAACAGAGAAGGGTGGTTTGGCTTCTCACTTTACTTCCCAAAAGCATTTGTTAAAGACTCTTTGGAAGAAAGTATAGTCGAGTGGCAGGCATTGCCTGATTTTTCGTCAGGAGAAAACTGGAGAAGTGCACCTCTTTTTCTTGGTGTGCTGGAAGACCATTTTGTTTTAGAAATCAGAACGGACAGCAATAAAGTCACCCCCCAGTACAAATACGATTTCAAGAGAATTGATCTTGGACCAGTTACCAAAGAGCGGTGGATCGATTGGGTTTTCCACATAAGGTGGGCTCACGATAATACGGGTATTATAGAAGTTTGGAAAAACAAGGAGCCTGTATTTAGCCTAATGGGCCAGCCAAATACTTACAATGACTCTACTTTTCCTTATTTTAAGGTTGGAATTAGCAAATGGGATTGGGAAAGACCGGGTAATGTGCGGGTAAATAATCGCGTCATTTTCGTGGATGAAATCACTATCGGCAATGACAAGGCCAGCTATGGCAAAGTTGAACCTGGAAGATAACGAGCGCTTTCAAAGGTGGCTCTGTTTGAATTACACTTTTGCAAAGTGCGCTGATAGAAAACTTTAATTCTCATCCTTTTTGCCAGTAACATAGTCCTTAGAATTGTGCAAATTTAATAATTCAAAGACGTGTGCAACCTTTTTGTATCGTGTTACCCGACACTGTATTCCAATAGAAAGGACTTTTTTATCGCTTTCGCAACCGCCTTTTGACAAGTTCAATTCGCTTCCCCTTCTTCACGGCGACCAGCCGATTACTATCATACGGATCATCGGCCGGGGGCATGCTTTGTTTGAGCTTGAAAGTTTCATTTACTTTTTTGATGACAAATATGCTGGGCCGAGATCGGATGGTTGACGGACGGCGCACAAACCGATCCTTACAGGTGCTTGTCCTCAAAAGGGCCCTGCAGCGGTTTGCAAACAAAGTTTTCTTCCTTATGGTTAGCTAGTTGCCATCTACAATCTGCATATAATTAGTCCACCTGCACCGACCGTTTGGCAAAGTGCATAGATAGATGAACCGATTTTTGACCTTTAAAGTCATTCAGCTACTATCTTATGTCCCAAAATTGCTTAGATTAGGCCGACCTGATTTGGCGGATCAGGTAGCAAGCCATATGAAACTCGTTTTTAGTGCTTCTTATCGGTCATCGGACCACTTCACGGTCGAAATTATCATACCAGCTTCTATGCGTCTGGATCGTTTTGGAGTCTTTTGACTTGCATAATGATGTGCAAATGTGCTGCTTTTTCCAGCTGCCTTAAAGAGCTGCGGGCTATTTAAAGATAGCGAGGTATATATCCGCAGCTGTCCTGTTAGGGAATATACCTTATTATTTTGGCAGGATTACCTGCAACCACTGCATTCGGTGGAACGTCCTTGGTTACAATGCTGCCGGCTCCAATCACCGCATTATCGCCGATGGTAATCTTACCTAGTATGCAGACGTGAGCCCCGATTTGGACATTATCACCTATGTCAGGACAGTCGGAAACAATATCTCCTTTGTTGCCAAGCGTTGTTGTATGCCTCAGAATGCAGTTTTTGCCAATAACGACGTTTTTATTAATTACTAAACCGTTACCATGGTATACCTTGAAGCCGCGACCAATGGTTGCTTCATAAGGAATTTCTATGCCGAAAACCCATTCTATCCAAAATTTATAAAAGCCCAAATAGGGCGTTAAGATCAACTTTAGGACTTTGCCTTGTCTGGCGTAACTGGCCAGCCGAAAGCTGAATGTTAGCAATTTACCCTTTGTATAACCTTTATTATTTTCCCAGTCCTGGGTCAAATATTTGATGAAATTCATTGGTGGAGGTTTGATTTTTATTTCTGTATCTGATCAGCTTTGCCGGAACACCTCCCATGATAGCATATTGCGGGACATCTTTGGTCACAACTGCCCCTGCGCCAATAATTGCACCCTTACCGATCACAATTCCTGGCATGAGGATCACATTGCGGCCTATCCATACATCGTCTTCGAGACGGACGGGATTGGGTTTGGTTGAGCCTTGCAATATAATGGGCATGTCAGTTGAGCTAAATTCGTGAGTAACAGCTAAGATTGATACATTCTGGGCAATCAATACATAGCTTCCTATGATCGCGGATTGGATGTAGACATTTTCATTAATTTGGCAATTGTCCCCAATCGACAGCGTGTCCCTCATTCCGAAGCGGAAGCCGGGTTGAATGCAATTATTCTTACCGATAATAATCAATCTTCTTAGGATAGAAATCCTAAGAAGATTAAAGAAGCGGCCCATGGGAAAGTAGCTGGCAGGAAGGTTTCTGGCTATGGTATAGTATAAGACAAGAAATATCTTTCTCATAGTACAGTTTGGTAGAGTTGATATACGGAATCAGCAACTCGTTTAGTGTCCAGGCCCATCGCTAGTATCTTATCACGTCCATTCGAGATTCTTTTGTCTGATGGAAGTGCTATAACGTCATTGATTGGTTTGATAAAGTCGTTGGCATTAAAGGAATTAAGCACATGGCTATTGCTTACATTTTTCAGCAAGTCTGCTACGTCACCCACTGACGTTGAGACGATTGCCTTGTTGGCTGCCATTGCTTCCTTGATGATCTGAGGCGAACCTTCGACCGTTGAGGTCATTAACAGTAGATCCAGCCGGTGCAGATTCCGGACGACATCGTTCCGGCTCAGATTATGAAATTCAATCACTTCAACCTCGTGCGACAGTCTTAAAGTGCTTACTATTTCGTTGAATAAGAGATAATTTTTTTCTTTTCTGGCCTTATTGCCTGGAAAACCGATCACTATTTTGTCGGATCTTTTTTCAACCTGGCTGACTTTGAATATGGTAAGATCTGTGCCGCATGGAATTTTGGCCAGCTTATTCTTATATACACTCAGCAGGCGGCTCATATCGTCGTTTAAAACAACAATCTTGCTCACTTTCTTTACTACGGCCATAGTCAGACGCTTCTGCAGGATATGGTTTATCCAGCCCTTCTTTCTGTAAAGCTCGCCGCTGTGTAATGTTATTACCACTGGAATACTTGGTGTGAAAAATAAAAGGAACAAACCCGAAATGCCATAGTGTATGTGGATGAGATCAAAATTCCCGGTTTGAATTTTGCTGCGAATTTTCAGTACACTATCCATGTAGTTCGCTTTGCTCTCCCTGCCATTGATGAAGAAGACTTCGGCATCGACATCATTGTATTTTTGTAAAGACTCGATTTGTTCTTTGACGTGTATGCCGAAATAGATATAATCAGCAACGGGGAACATATTTGTTATAAATAGAACTCTCATAATCATTAGTTAACTGGAAGGATGTTCTGCTACCAAATGAAGATCCTGTAATTCAGGATCCTTTTGAATTTTGATTGAAATTATCCTTGTGAAAATGAAGGAAAAATATATGGTCCAGAAGGGCATTGTAATGTAAAACATTCTTCTCATTGCGCTCACCAGGATACTTCCTGCCAGATAAATCATGATGAAAATGAAAAGTATGATAAGGGCTTGAGGAATTACTTTGAATCGCATTAACCCTATTAAGATGCTTGCCAGCATAAGGAAGGTCACAAACAGGTTGGGGATTATAGTATAAAATGTTTTCAGGTCCTGTTTTGTGTCTGTATAAGGATAGGAAAACAGCATTCTTCCAAGGTTTGCAAGGCAGTTGCTCAAATACTTTGCTGGATGTTTTTTTATGTTTTCAACCGCTTTTTCTTTATAGGCTGCCTCTCTTGCCAGCGGCGATAACTTTGCAACGCTGTCAGCAAAGGTATGGTAGTTAGCATCTGCCAGCATTTTGTAGTCACTTTTCCAGTCGCCATAATCTCCGGTAAAGGGGGCACTCATGGTAAACAAGGACATGCTGCCACTGTCTGACCAGAAAAACATTTTGCTGGTCAAACTATATGTATAAACCAGATAGGGGATACACAAGGCCATGGCGATTGCAAAAACATAGCCTGCTTTTTTTCCGTAGGCACCATAGCGTTTAACTAGGCAGGAAGCTAAGGATACTGCAAGCATTGCCAGGATTACATAGCCAAATATTATCTTGGTCATGGCTAGAAAAGCGACTGTAAAACCGGCAAGGATAATTGTTTTCCATGATACTTCTTTCTGGTTAGAAATAGCTATAAAGAGATAACAGACTGCACTGATCAGAAACCAAGCAAGACATTCAGTTAGAATCAAGGGCAGATTCTCGTAGACAGGAAAGTAAAGACCCAGTGCGATGGTATATAAATAAGCATAACGGATAGAAGCAAACCTTGCTATTGACCTGAAAACCAGCACAAGCGACAAATAAAGCAATATAGCATTTAGTAATCTGATGAAAGTAAGAGGCAGCTTCAAAAACACCAATGGGGCTATAAGTGCTGGATATCCACGTCCGCTCCATAAGTCAACGTTGGGTGCTGCCGGCGAGTAAAATCCATGCAGCAGATCATTCGCATATCTCAGATATCTTTCTTCATCGCCTACAAGTATTTTGGAATTGTAGTTCAAACAGATAGCTGCGTACAAAAGCAGAAAAGGTAACAGAAATATGTAAATGCTCGCTTTCGAGTTGGTAGTTTCTTTCATAGCAGATTACATTTTTAATAAGCCATATTTGAGAATAGAAAAAATAGCCCTGAAACCATCTTTCCAACCGATCTTCTTTCCTTCTAGATAAGTTCTTCCATAGTAGGAGATACCGACTTCGTAGATTCTGATGGCGGGTACCCTGGCAATTTTAGCCGTTACCTCGGGTTCAAAACCAAAGCGCCTCTCAACTAAATTGAGCTGCTGAATTACGTCTGTCTTAAATAGCTTATAACAAGTTTCCATGTCGGTCAAATTGAGATTTGTAAACATGTTCGAAATAAATGTCAGAAACTTGTTTCCGATGGTGTGCCAGAAAAACAGAATGCGGTGGGGGTTGCTACCCATGAACCTGGAGCCGTATACTACATCGGCGAAGCCTGTCAATACCGGTTTTAGCAGATCGTTGTATTCATTGGGATCATATTCCAAGTCGGCATCCTGAATGATAAGATATTCTCCGGTCGCTTTTGCAATACCTGTATGAAGTGCTGCCCCTTTACCTTTGTTGACCTCATGTTTAAAATATGAGATGTTGAAATCAGGATTTTGCAAGAAGTATTGTTTTAGTACTTCTTCGGTATCGTCACTGGAGCAGTCGTTGACAATAATGATCTCTTTTTTGATATTATTGACAAGTTCAACAGATTTTAGCTTGTTCAAGATGTGATGGATTGTCTTTCCTTCGTTGAATACGGGAATAATAATGGATAGTTTCGCAATCATTTTTTTTATAATTATAGAATAGAGGGATTTATTATTTTCTTTTTGAAATGTCAGCCTTTGCGATTTCACAATATAACTTCATCATAAATTCGTAAATAAAAGGGCTACACTTAAATAAGGCGAAGGCATATTTATGCTTGGCTCGCGTAGCGCTTCCATTTAAGTTTTTTGATAGGCGAACTAGATTTGATGATACAAGCCGGTAGTCTTCTATATAATTAGCTTTTTCTGATATCAGAATGATATTTAACAGAGATAGATTTGTGACAAAGTCAAAGTTTATTGCTTCCCCGATATGATCGGGGCGCTTGGCTTTGCAAATGTCTAGTATCTGACCGGAAACAGTTATCGAATCAATGTATTTCTTGCTGAATTTCGCCATGGATACCGAGTTTTCTCTGATGATGTAATTGTATTTCAACATATCATGATAAACTATTTTTTTTGATTCGGCTAAAACCATGAAGTTGTAAAGAGTATCCTCGTAAATGCTGCCCTCAAATTTTACTTTTTTTGCATTTGCACCGAGGTATATTTTATCGTAAACGCTTCTTGGAAATTCTTTTTTCAAAAGACCGGTAAGTGCCTGGTCCGAATTGTATATTTTAACACTATTTGATCCGCCAAGTGAAACTGTTTTATCGGGAAATATTTTTTTTATTCCGCAAATTGAGACATCAGCGTTATGATATAGCGCATTAGAAATGAGCAGGTCATACATATCTGTTTCAAGCTCGTCGTCACAATCCACAAAACCAATGTACCTTCCAGTCGATACGTCCAGACCCGTATTTCTTGCAGTCGATACACCTTGATTTGATTGGTGCACCACAACTACCCGCTGATCAGTTTTTTGATAATGGTCGCAGATCCTTCCGCTTTGATCGGTGGAGCCATCATTTACAAGTATCAATTCAAAATCAGAAAATGTTTGATTCAAAATGGATTCAATTGATGACTCTATGTAGTCTTCCTTGTTGTAGACTGGAACAATAATAGATAGAAACGGCATGGAACTTCTCGTAGATTAACATTAATTTGGTACGCTTATACTGGGGGACTTGGCGTGCTTACTTCGATTCAGGAGCAAGTTTTTTGAGTTGCCAGTATAAAAGGTAAGCCATTGCAACTGGCCTAACTTTCATATACCCAAGATCTTTTGTGATCTGAAAAAGCAATTTATATTTCTCCGGCAGTGAAAACGAAGGCGTCAATACCACAACTGACAGTATCCATTTAACTTTTTGAAATGAGCTTGTCTTATCATGTATATTGTTTTCTCTAAAGAAGCTTGATACCCACTTGATGTGCTTTATACTGGAAGATACTTTCCGGAAAACAATTGATTTGTTAGTAATGTTTGACGATATGTTTACACCACTATATCTCCATTTAACTTTGGAATCAGGGATGGTTAGTATACCCCGACTGGCACCCAATTTTATCCATGTTGCATCGTCAGCGCACCAGGCCAAGTCATATTTTTGAAATCCTCCGCAATCCTGAAAATGGGATTTCCTGAAAATATATTCGACTACCGAACTGTTAATTTTAAATTTGGTGCGCTCCGAAAAGAAATTCTCTACACTTAATCGCTGCGAAAACGGAGCACATTCTTTAATTATGCCACCATGCTGATCTATGATGTTTGTACCAAAATGCAGCAGATCGCAATCGGGACTACCAAGCAAAACCTGATAAAATCTTTCTACACACTCAGGACCCATGACATCGTCGTCTGAGAAAAGCCAGACCCATTCCTCATTTTTAGCCAAGTCCAAACAGCGCTGCCAATGTGCAATCAGATCGTGTGCGCCCAGGTTATTTTCAAACCTTTTATAAACAATGTCGATCTTAGGCTCATATTCGCTTATAACCGCATACAGGTTTTCAGGACTTGCGTCATCTCCGATATAGAGTGTGAATCTGCCACATGTTTGTGCGGCAATTGAGTCAAGTGTCTCTTTGAGAAATTCTTGCTTATATGCAGGAATTATGATAGCGAGTGAAGGATTCAAAATAGGGCTTATCTTAATGTTATAAAAGGAGTGTTACAGATACATTTTAATTTCGACGCGTATTTCTCTAAGCAGCTGGTTCAACAGATTCTGATATCAGATGCTTTTGTATTTGTAAATTGGCGCGATGCTGCTGGCAGGCAACATGAAAACAATACAATGCAAAGACATTGCTGATCATAAAGTTGATGGAGAAACATGCATCGGATGTTAAGCAGGTTACCATCAAAAGCCACATATAATACTTGACATAGTAAAAATCTGGCGAAACGTATAACGTAATTGTTTTTAAGAAAATAATTAGATAGCCGATCAGGGCAAATATGCCAAACATTACATAAACTCCAATTAAACCAATGTCTGTTATATAGAAGCCGTAAGTATCTGATAAGAAAAGCATATACTTGCCATAGTTGGAAGTAAAATTAGGAAACCCGTTTCCAAAGATTCGGCTAAGCATATTTGGAGAAAAGTCATTTAAGAAGAATTCACCAGCTAACACGCGAATGTATTTTGATCCGTCAGAGACGGTTTCCTTTTGCGTTTCAGCCAAACCTTGAAAAATGGGTAGATCAAAACTTAGAAATATGGCACCGCAGATTGCAAAAGCTAACACGATTGCTATTTTTTTGACCAGCGATACGTTTTTGACGAAGTGGTAAATTGTGATTAGCAATATCAATGCTATACTTTGGCGGGTCACCTGTAACACAGTAACAACCACACCCATAATCAGGAAGATGATCAGAAAAGGCCTTAGTTTGGTTTTTTCGGATACTTTATTGAGCGCGATAAAATAGGCAAGGAAGAATATGCCTGCTCCCGGGAAGTTGATCCGGATGATGCCACGGTCCTCACTGAATTCTTCTTTGAAGCCAAAGTAAACTACATCGCTATGGGTAAACTGGAAAAAGTACAGGATTATATATGCAACCCCATATATAAGGGTGGTGTTCTCAATTTTGTTTGTAGGGAATTGAATCTGGACAAGATAGAAAAATACGAACCAAAGTAAATAGGGAACAGTTGATACGCTATAAGAGAACTCCTGTCCCCAGGAAATGTAAGCCATAAAGATGGAGCATATGATTGATATGCTGATCATTTTTATCGGGAAAGAGAACTGGCCGTCCGATATTTTGAAAAAAGATGGAAGTGAAATAACAATGGCCATCAGCATAGTCCCGTAGCTTAAATTTTTCAGTAAACCCGAAGCAGCGTATTTAGCCGAAAAAAAGTTCAGGGAAAACAGTACCAAAAGAAATATATAGGCAATATTTAGTCTGGATGCCTGCTTGTTATATGAGGGAACAGTTATCATTCTCCTTTGGTAAGAATTCGTTTTGGTTTATCATTGTCAAATACGCCGAACCATCCGTCAAGGTAAGAACTGACGTAGAAATTCGCTCTTCTGAACTTATTGTCATCGTACATGGCAATGTCTTTAAGATGTCGCAGCATCGAGCGTATGATCAGGAAAGCAAAAGCCATTTTTTTTGCATTATCAGCGCCAGACATATGCTGTTTTTTCATCCAGATCAGGTTTCTGGTCCCGTAATATTTAATCCATAGCCCTTCAAAAGGAGGCCGGTGCCGCGAATGGTTCAGGAATGATTTAAGAACAGTTGAAGCTGTCGCATTTTCAAGATGGTTAATTGTTGCCTTTGCACTTAGCAGGATTTTGCTTATTTTATTAACTCGAAGGCAGTATTCTATGTCATCATTATGAATGAAGAATTCCTTTTTAGGCAGACCGATCTCATTGACAACGGAGGAATGTATCATCAGACCCACGAAGGATGCGAAATCAATTAACTTATCATTCTCGTTGTTCGCCTCGATTTGTGTGTGCGTTGTTTCAAGCTTATTATGAAAATTGAAATATCCCCGGTGCCGGGTGTCAGTATTTCCCGTCCGGTCAACGACGATAGGCGCAACGCACCTGGCATTTACCGATGAGAGTGAATCCAGCATATGGGAAAGACAGTCTTTATCTGCAACGCAGTCATCGTCCATGACCCATATCCAGTTGAATTCTTGTTGGTATGCTTCCTTGATTCCAGTGTAAAAGCCACCTGCGCCGCCAGAGTTATTTTGGGCTATAACTTGAAGATCGGCTTGCTGAGCCAGCCAGATATCAGTGCCATCTGTACTTCCATTGTTGACAACTATGATGCTATCAGGGCGGGTAGTTTGTTCACGTAAAGATTTTATGCAGCCTTTTAGTAACGCTAATCTGTTGAAAGTTACGACGACTGCGGCAATGTTTTTCATCTGGATGAGGGAGTTAATAATATTGATTTATTCTAGGTTAATGTCCTGACGACAAGCACATTGTGTTGGATAAGCCAACTCACCTTGTAAATAATTTCGTTTTGATCGGGCCTAAATACTCTTTCAAGCTGGAAAATTTGAAATAGTGCAACTCAACCGGATTAATTCCCTGACGCAGAAGTACAACATACATGCTTATCAGGATGAATACTTCGGTTAGCAGCCAGTTGAAAGAGGTACCGATATATCCCCACTGCCGTATCATAAAGACATTCAGTAGTATGCTTAGCAGTGCTCCCACGGAAGTGATTCTCAAAAAAAACCTGTCAAGCCCAAGATTTAACATGATTTGAATCCCAAATACATTGCTTACGGCAATGCAGAGCGGAATCATAGCCAGGATCTGAAAAACTGGGACTGCTGCTTCAAATTTATGACCATAGAATGAGCGGATGACCAGTGGGCCAAGAAGGATCATTACAATGGTAGCTACCCCGGTAAAGATGATGATAAGGGGCAGGATTTTTTGTGTGACTCTGAGGCCTTGCTGACGATCATCCCTGAAAGCTTTGCCTATAAAAGGGTAAAAGGCTTGTGTTAATGGCAAGGTTAAAATAGATTGGGCAATGAGGATCAATCGTTGACCAGCCGTATAAAATCCGGTCTGTTCTGCACTTTGATACAGTCCAAGTATAAAGGTGTTAGTAGTGGTGTATAAATTGACGACTACCAACGAAAAGAAAACCGTCTTTTCTTCCCACAGCAGTTGTAGACATCTGGCAAGAGGAACTCTGGTAAGTTTGATTTTATAAACTTTAATTGCCCACAAAAAAGAGGTAAGGCTAACGAAGGTTTGAATTATGCCAATCAAAAGTGGTTGCCAGATGTAATCATCACTTCTTTTAATGAGCAATAAAATCGTCATCGTAAAAAGCACCTTGCTTACCAAGTTGAACAAAGCGACCCTTGAAAGGTCCTGCATGGCCTGAAAGAGCCAGTTTTGTGTAAAAACAGTACTGATACATAAAATGAATGAGAATGTTATTATTTTCCGATCAATTTGCAGTCTGGGGACTGTAAATACCAGGATCAAAAAAATACAGGTGGCCAGCAGTAGTAACAGCAACTGCGTACAGAACACTTCACTGAAAACAGTGCTCCTGTTGTCCTCATTATAAGGGTCTTTTGCGATCTTACGCGTTGCCGTTAAATCAAAGCCATAGCTTATCAACAACGTGAAATAAGTTACAAATGCAGCTGAGAAATTGATTATCCCAAATTTCTCAGGACCAATTATGCGAGAAATGATTGGTACAGATATCAGCGGCATTCCATAATTAGCAATTTGGACTAATGTCAGAGAAAGTATATTACGTGTTAACTGTTTTTCAGATTTCCCGATGTTCACTTTGAAGGATTTACTGGGTTTATCGAATATATAACGTACTAGTATATAGGTTGCCGTTCAATAGCAAAGTCGTATGCTTAGTCACAGAGTGTTTCAAAATGTTGAATCGGTCTTCCATTCTTTTTGATGATCCTGGCTGGTATGCCTACTACCGTACAGTCCTGGGGAACATCTTTAACAACCACAGCATTTGCTCCTACTATCGCATTATCACCTACCACGATGCCACCAAGTACTTTTGCGCCGGCATATATGGTTACATTATCCATAATTGTGGGACAATCCGTTGAATTTGTAAATCCAATGGTTACCTGATGGTTAATCCAGCAGTTCTTGCCGATAGCAGCAGCATTTATAATGGTGCTGAATCCATGCTGAATGAAGAGACCTTCTCCGATCTGTGGAGTATGAATATACAGGGTTGACATTGGAGGGCACAAAAACTTAAAAAGGTGTTTGACGGCTCCGATGCGATGATAAAAGAGATTTCTGAATTCCGGATGGAATGAAAGCAAATATATGAATCCATGTAATGTTTTGAATGGCAGACCGAGGATCAAAAGCCAACGCCTGACATCCGCGTGAACTGTGCTCTTGTTCTTATGCAGATAAAACAGGGCAATATGCGGAATGCATCTTATGTAATTAAGGAATACAAATATGTTTCTCACAGTCAATATATGTAAAGGTAAAATAACACTTACTCGATATCAGAACCGGCTGAAAAAGTCACTGAACATGAAGCTTAAGGGCGCCGATTTTTGTTGCGCATAGTAATTGGTGTCATAATCGTAGCCGTAGCCGTATTTGACTCTTTGAATACCATTGAAAATGATATTAATGTTGGTCAGTTGCAGCTGCTTATCGAGCTCCTTAATAAAGTCCAGCTCGGATTTTTGGGTGAAGCCTTGTCTGATCAGGTACAAGGTAATGTCTGAAACGCGCGATAGGATCATGGCATCGGGAACCAGGTGGATAGGAGGGCTGTCGATAATGATGTCGTCGTAGATATACTTCAAACTGTCGATCAGATCGCCCAGCAGCTTCTTTTCAAGCAGCTCCGAAGGGTTTGCTACAAGCTGCCCACTGGTAATGAAATGCAGATGAGACTCGTTTGCCGAATGCTGGATGATCTCGTTTTGCTTTGCATGGCCATTGAGATAATCGCTGATGCCCGGACGATCTTTCGAAACCCCAAAGATCTCGGCGATCTTGGGCTTGCGCATATCCAGTTCCAGAATGATGGTTTTTCTTCCGGAATACGCCAGGGTAAGTCCCAGGTTACTGCTGACGAAGCTCTTGCCTTCTCCTGGCACACTGGAAGTTACCAGGGTAACGCGGCCATATTCCTTTTTACCAAATAAATAATATAGCTTGATGCGCAGCGCCCTGAACTGCTCGCTGACAACGGTCTGGCTGCTGTGGTTGATGGCGATCGCATTTTTACCCGCTTCCAGGGGAAGTTCAATGATAATGGGCGTTTTCAGGTTGTCAGTAATGTCTTCGCGGGTTGTGATCTTGCTGCTCAACATGCCTCTTACGTAAATAAGACCGGCTGGAAGACCCAATCCAAGCAAAAGCGCTGCTGCCAGGCCTAGCATACGCTGACTGTTTTTAGCCGGGCCTGCGTAAGCCTGATCAATAACGTGGTCATCGGTTAGTGAAGTCGCGTAGCTCACCGATGCTTCTTCTCTTTTTTGCAGCAAATACGTATATAAGTTTTCCTTGGTTGCCTGCTGACGCTTAATGCTTACATATTCCCGCTCCTGGGTAGGGATGCTTTTGATGGAAGATTTAAATTCAGAATTAATGGATTGCAGCTTTCCTTTTGTGCTTAAAAGCGACTTTTTAATGTTGCTTACGTTTTCTTTAATGGCCGCTTTGGTCGAATAGATTTGCATGTTGATCGGGTCAAAATCAGGGTTTGTTTCCGGCGTTGTGGCCAATAGCCGGTCGCGTTGCAGTTGCAACTCCGAAAGCTTTTCAATCAGTTTACTCAGTCCCGGCTCGGTGATTCCGAATGTAGTAGGGGCTTCGGATGAGTTTTTGGCGGAGTTAATGTATTTCTCAATGCCCTCAATCACGCTGAGCTGAACATTGACTTCATTGAGCCTGGCATCGCTCACCTGCATATTTTCAAGGCTGATCTTTGAATCGGCGCTCAAATCGGTCATTCCCCGGCTGCTTTTGTATCCTTCGATCCCTTTTTCAGCCTGGGTCAGTTCCCCAGCCAGCGAAGCAATCCTTTGATCCAGAAAGTCCAGTGTGTTCTTGGTCTGCTGAATCTTTCCTTTTTTGCCGGCTAAATTATAGTTGTAGATCAAGTTATTGATAATGTCCTTTCCTCTTTGGGGCACTTCATCGTCGATGGAAAGCACAAGGGCAGTCGACAGTTTATTAGAAAGGCTTATACCAATGCCGTGTTGATATACAAGAGCAAGTGCCTCCGGGTCCGCAATGCCAATGTTGATTAAATCCCCGCTGTATTGACCAACCGAGCTGGTGGGTTCCAGTTTGAAGCTGCCGAAGGAGTTTTGTAATGTATCATTAAAGGAAAGCTCTTTCTGGTTTTCATCATCGATTACCAGATAAAACGATTTGTTGTCCTTAATTCTAATGGCCACACCTGCATTGGTATAGTCACCACTTGGGTTGAGCAGCGTCAGTTTCACAGGGCTGACGCCATAAAGGTCGCGCGACACGAGCCCTTCTTTTATTTTATAGACAACATCTAATTTTAGGTCTTTGATAAGCTGACTGATTAGTTTCTTTGATTTGAGGATCTCAATCTCATTCTCAATCAGTTTAGAAGAGCTGATCAAATCGATCTCGCGCAAAGGCGAGGCTTGGTTAGGCGTTTTTTTCTCGTCCTGAATCAGGATCGTAGCTTTTACTGAATATACAGGCCTTGTCCTTTTGATATGAAGAAAAAGCAGCGAACCTGCAATAGACAATCCTATTACAAACAAGGGCCAGTGATAAAGATACCTCTTTACGGCGTTTGCAATTTCAAGGGGCTGATTCTTCTTGTCAGCAACCGGAAATGCTGTAAATGGAATCTGTTGAGTGCTCATAATGCGTTATTACCTGTATAAATTAGAAAGAACAATGGCGATGATGGAAAGACCTGAGAGTATCAGTGTTGTCACGCGGTAACCCCTGTCGACTGTGGCGTATTTGGTGCGGTCGGGCTGCACGTATATCTCATCATTGTTTTTCAAATAGTAGTATGGGGAGTCAAATAGTTTTTTTGATGTCAGATCGATGGGAATGAAGCTGCGCTTTCCGTCCTGCTCTCTAACGAGCAGTATATTGGTCCGCATCGCAGTAATGTTCAAATCTCCGGCAAGGCTCAAAGCCTGTGTTATGGTGGTGCGCTCGTTTTGTAACCTGTAAACATCCGGGCGCGCTACATCGCCGAATACCGAAACTTTGAAATTAAGCAGTCGGATATTGACAACAGGATCCTTATAATAAGTCAGCAGTGTCTGGCTAAGTTTCTCGCGAAGCTCTGAGGTGCTCATTCCCGCAACTTTCATGTTACCGATCAAAGGAAGGTTGATTTCGCCTTTTTCATCGACAAGATAACCTACAACCGGGCTGTCCGAAGGCTGGTCCATACTGGGACCGTTAGCCCGGTTGAGGTTATAATTAAAGATAGCGGAGGATTCGGGATTGCGACTATTGACATTAATTCCAAGAATATCAGCCTTTTGAATGGTGATAGCTGAAAAGTTGGAAACTTCTTCCTGCGAAGCTTCCGAGGGTTTAAGATCCTGGAAATAAGGGATGTGCTTGTAGGACCCGCAGGAGCTTAGAAAAAGCAGTGTAATGATGTATGCGGCATTTTTGATATTCATCGCGCTGAGTATTGTACTGTGTGGAGAGTTATAAGTGATACTGATCACTCATTGTAATTAGTTTCAAACTTAGCACAACTACATCTGCCCGTTTACATTTTTGGGACGACTCCCTGAAAATTCGGGGTAACCGTCCCAATACGCGGGTTCTTCAAAAAATGATACTTTTGATATGTGGTGGGATGGGGAAAATATAATTTTTGGTAGCCTTGTATGGCGTTGAACTGATAACTTCATCAGTGCTTACAACCTCGTTATTCGTCATGGCTTATATTCAAAGAAAAAACCATGCTGTTTCAAAGTGTCCAATGCATTTCTGTCAAAAATATGCTGGGGTGTAAAGTCCCGGACACCTTGTGGAGGACCAGAAATGGCAGTTGAATACAACAATCTTCTGTTTCGCAGACTGTCCGCAATTTTTTTAGGAAGTGCAATCGCCACTACAACTGGCGTTTCACCCGGAACCTGGGTTGCTGAGCGTTTTGCAAATTCCAGGGCAACATTAGCATCAGGAATCGTATGCAATGCCCCTCCGTGATTTCCACCCGTCGAAGAAAGGCTGTCGCCCTGGTCGAGTAACCTGTCTGCCGATCGTCGTGTCGTTCCGTGCAAAAATACTTCTATTTCACCTTCAATTTCTTCCTGAACCCCCGCTTCCCTTGCTCTGAGCATTAATGGTGCAGGTTTTTTAACAGTAGAAGGACTATTTCCTGTATCTGACATATTCGTATACGCGTGGTTTAAAGCTCTTTGAAATTAGCATCTTTTTCTGATTTGGTTGTGACCGGAAAGTAAGTTGTATAAGCAGAATTTCTTAGTAGTGAACGAGTTGATCCAAAATAAATACTCCATCAACAGTCTTTCGCTAGCAGGAATTGATAAAGGTTTGCTTTACGTTCTGATGTCATTTGGGGACTTTAAATACTCAATCTATAAATGCTTTTCAGGGCCCTAGGATACCTTCTAAAGCTCATTGACTATGCCCCTTCGGGCTGGACATTGTTGGTGGCCTTTGAAGATACCAGAAGCTAGCGCAACCAACCTCGGTCACGGCCAGGGCCATAAAAGCACCTCTTTTTAGAATACCCCTACTATTAACTATATCTGCCATGATACTCCTGCCTGATGGATGTCACTTTTGTGCTCTCAGATATGGTATTTCGGCAACATGCTTTTTCATCCTGCTCCAATCGGTTTGTTTAGCCCAGGCAAACCTTAATTTAGCCATATAGCTGGATGATGATCAATGTACCCTCTTGCCAGTCAGCTGGCCGAGTAGGTTCCCTAAGGTTAATATGCTTTTCTTAGATTATCTGCAAATGCATCAGGAAGAGGGCTCCGCTCTACGGCCTGCGCTGCTTTTTCAACATCGTATTCAACCCTTACAAATTCGACCTGAACAGTATTCTGGATTTGGATGCTGGCTGTTTGATCAATCGTCAGTAGCACATAACATGCGCGCGCATCACCATCCTTGGGTTTACCGACAGAGCCTATATTAATCAGGTGATGAAAATGATCAATACCATTCTCGCCCGAATTGATAACACGGTGATAAGGCTTGTGAGAGTGTCCAAAGCAAAGAATATCCGCGTTAAATTCCTTGACCAGTTCCAGCATATACCCCTCTGGCAGCTTCTGCATCAAATATTCGTTAATGCTGCGCGGGCTTCCATGGACAAGTAACATATTAAGCTGCTGATCATTAAGTAGAAATTCTAACCTGAGATGCCTGGGTAGTGTTAATAAGTATTCCCTTTCTTTGCCTCCCACCAGCTTGTAGGCATACTCACTATTTTCTTCCTTGCTGCAACCACCTACGGAAGGAGGTATTTTGGACACTTTCAGGTCATGGTTTCCTGAGATGGTCGCAATACCGTGTTTGCGCACTAAACCGATCACCTGATTAGGCCAGACATTGTAGCCCACCAGATCCCCCAGACAGTAGACGGCATCAGGCTTTCGTTTTTCTAGATCTTCCAGTACCGCCTCAAAAGCGGGAAGATTAGCATGAATATCTGATAGTAGTGCTATTCTCATTTAATACGTAGTTAGTTGAAAAACTTGTGCTGTTGTTTGAGAGCAAAATTGACCATCAGGATCAATACCGGCACTTCGATTAGTGGGCCAATGACAGCAGCGAATGCAGCCCCCGAATCAATCCCGAATACTGCGATGGCTACCGCGATCCCTAGCTCAAAGTTGTTGCCTGCGGCGGTGAAGGCCAGCGATGTTGATTTGGCATAATCCGCACCTGCACGTTTGGACAGGTAAAAAGCAGAGAAAAACATGATTGCAAAATAGATCGTCAGTGGCAGCGCAATCCGCAGCACATCAAAGGGGATACTGACAATCAGCTGACCTTTCAAACTGAACATGACCACAATCGTAAAGAGCAAGGCAATTAATGTGATCGGGCTAATGGCCGGAAGGAATTTTGTCTCATACCACTGCTTACTAAACAACTTTGTTAATACGATCCTGGAAATAATGCCCGCCAAGAACGGGATGCCCAGATAAATAAAGACGCTTTGGGCGACCTGGCCAATCGTAATATTCACTTCAAATCCTTTCAAGCCGAAAAGCGGTGGCAAAACTGTCACAAACACATAGGCATAGACCGAGTAAAACAAGACCTGAAAAATGCTGTTGAAAGCAACCAGCCCTGCTGCATACAGGCGGTCACCATTGGCCAGGTCATTCCAGACAATCACCATCGCGATGCAACGGGCAATGCCGATCATGATCAACCCAGTCATGTACTCGGGCTTATCAGGAAGGAAAATGACGGCCAGCCCAAACATCAGCAGCGGACCAATGATCCAGTTTTGAAGTAGCGAAATCCCCAGGATCTTGGTGTTGTTAAACACCTTTGGCAGCTCTGCATAACGCACCTTGGCCAGTGGCGGGTACATCATCAGCACAAGGCCAATAGCTAACGGAACGTTCACGCCTGATCCTGAATTGAACTGGTTGATGAAATCTGGTGTACCTGGCAAGAAATAGCCAATTGATACACCGATAAGCATGGCCAAAAAGATCCATAAAGTTAGGTAACGGTCTAAAAAAGAAAGACGTGGGTTATTCATGCGGTTTGATACTTTAAATCTCTTTTCATAACGACAGCAGATGTTGGGCAAAGACCGCTAAACTGCTTGGTTTGCTGAATGGCTTCCGGCACTTGCTCACGGTTTACGACCACAAAGCCATAGCGGTCAAAATAATGGTCAGCTGTGGTTGTGATCAGGTATAGCGTTTCAACTTCTTGCTTGTCAGCATTTGCCAGAAGCTGCTCGACCAATTTCCGGGCAATGCCCTTACCCTGATGATCGGGGCTAACTGCAATTGAGCGTAACAGTCCGACTTGTTCAAACAGCTCCATTCCGGCGACACCAACAAGTGCTCCTTCGTTTCTGGCTAAAATGAAATGTTCTAAACCAGCAGGCAAGTCTTCGGTAAGAAGGTCTGCTTCTTTCAGCAGGCTGGTTATGACTTCCTTGTCTGCTGGCACTGCTTTATCAATTTGTAGTTTCATAGCTGGTTGTTTTTGTTAGCAGCACCCAGAGCCTGGCTTGCAGCTGTCACCATCGGAGGTGACCAGTTCCAATTCCTGTTTGACAGGGGCAGGCGCGCAGCATGAAGTTTCTGCTGATGGCGTGCCGCAGCTTTGGTTTCGGGTAAGTGCCTTGCATTGGGTGAAGTCCGGAACTAGTTTAACGGTAAACGTTTCACCATCGGAAGCAAACTCTCCGGGGTACATCTGGCGTGTATCAAACCTGGAATTACCGAACTCAATTTTAACGGTTGCGTTTGGGTTCAGGGGAAGCGATTTTTCAACCAGGTCAACAATCTTTAGCGCTTTGTCAACTTTCATTGAACGGTCTACTTCTTTCTCTGAGGGTTCCCATAGCTGCACGATCACTTCTGTCCAGCTATTCATTACCCCGCCGCAATCAACTGAAACAATCGGTGCTTGTTTGATCTCGGTAATGTGGTAAGAGCTGTCTACAAACTTGCCTTCCTCATATTGGAATTGCAGGTGCAGATCAGGATTTTGTTTAAGGGTATTTTTGAAATCACCCCAGCTCATTGGACTGCGAGTCTCCGGATTTAATTGGCTCATAGTTTCTATTGGTTAAATGTATTATTGCGATTGATATTATCAAAAAAAAGCCCTGCTAATTGCAGCAGGATTCACTAAGGGCAAATGTATCAAGCAACGCACCGAAAGTTTTCTGCGCTTCTGACCACACGACTGGGTTTATGCAATAGCATACCCTTGGTGGATTGATTTCACCATGGATGATGCCAATCCTTTTAAGTTCCTTCAAATGCTGGGAAACAGTTGCCTGGGCAAGTTCGAGCTCATCCACCAAATCACCGCAAACGCATGCTTTTCTGGCAATCAGTAGTTGCAGAATCGCAACCCTGGCCGGGTGCGAAAATGCCTTTGCCAGATCCGCGATACGGTTCTGCTGCTCTGTGAATATTTCGGTTTTAGTTACTCCCATGCTGCAAATATAGATAGCATTCTATCAATTGCAATATTACGATAGATATTTTTTGTCTGCTAAATTCTATCGTATCTTTACGATTGGCTACAACTTACCTGATAAATATGAACTTGATTAATCTATTACTGATAACCGTTTTTACCACTGCCGCAATCATGCCAGCTAGCAACTTAGACAACAAAAAAGCACTAAACCCAAAGCTCTCTTCCTACATCAACACGATTAAAGACGACTTCTCAAAAATTCCAGAAGACCGAAGAGAAGAGCTTGACAAAATCGCTGTATTTATCCAAAAGCAGGTCAAAGCTGGCCAGCCAGTGCAGCTCACATACATCTGTACGCACAATTCCCGCCGCAGTCATTTCGGTCAAATTTGGGCTGCTACTGCTGCTGCATATTACGACATCCCCAATGTCAAGACATACTCTGGCGGTACTGAGGCCACCGCATTCAACGAGCGGGCGGTTGCTGCTTGCGAAAGGGCTGGTTTTGATATCACAAAAACATCAGATGGCAAAAACCGAATCTATCATGTAAGCTATGGGGCCGGAGCTGAACCTATGAAAGCTTTTTCAAAAAAATATGACGACGCCAGCAATGCTCAAAGTAATTTCTGTGCTATCATGACCTGTTCACAGGCTGATGAAGCGTGCCCTGTTGTGAAAGATGCAGCTGCCAGGGTTGCCATTCCTTATGATGACCCGAAAGCCTTTGATGGTTCCGCCCAGGAGACAGCCAAATATGACGAGCGTTGCAAGCAGATCGCAACTGAGACGCTGTATGTTTTTTCAAAAGTGAAAATCTAGTTGTTTACAACTTGCTAGCACAAACAATTACTATAAAGTGCTAGCCGAGCGGTGAAGACGTGCGCATACGATGCTGGCGATTTAGGCAGGCACTTTTTTTTAAGAATCTACATCACCACACCATTTTTAGGCAGGATCTTCTCAGGAATTTTCGGGGCTCCGATCAGCTCTAAAAGGTTGATTTCAATGGTTCTGGAAAGCGTGGTCATGGGGATATCATTGGGCCCGTTCTCAAATGGGTTTTGCATCACGTATGCAATCCATTCCACGTAAAGGAAAAGAAATGATATAATGAATGTGATCGGAATGGCAATCCTGCCGATGCTTTCAACCAGGCCCATGGGCAGCACCAGCGTAAATATGAAAATGACCAGCACCACGAAAAAGCTGTATTGGGTCGGGAAAACAGTGTTTTTGATCCGCTCGCATTTTCCCATTGCATCACAAAGCCGCTGCAAGGTCTGGTCAATGTTCTGATAGAGCAGCGTTTCGATCTTGTTCTGCTCGTGCAGATCCGTAAAGCGGGATTGTATCAGGTTTAAAATCGCGTTGGGAATATTGTCCTGGCTTGCCGCGTAATTGTGCTCAGCTTCGTTTAAATGAAGATCGGCATAAACCAAAACGGGTTCCCGTCTGAGCGAATTGGTAAGCGCATAGCACCAGGCGATCTGCAAATGCGCAATGTTGGAGATGACTTGGTCTTTTTCTGCCTGATCTGTGTTAATAAAGGAAATGGATTGTCTGACCAAGGAGCGGCTGTCGTTGACAATCTCGCCCCACACCTTTCGTGCTTCCCACCAGCGGTCATAAGCTGAGTTGGTCCTAAAACCCAGCAGCAGCGAAAGTGCTGTTCCCAGAATGGTAATGATCGAGATAGGAAATGATAAAAAGTGCCAGTGCTGATAGCTGAAAAGATAAAAAACCAGTGTGGCGTAGGCCGTCACGGCCAGCAGCCCATGCCAGATTCCTTTTAAAAGCCGCCAGACTGAAAATACTTGCTTTACGTACATGATAGAAGAGTTTGAGAAAGCCTCACGCTTAATGCTAAAAAAGAATGCCCGCAGTTTGAATAGCGAAAGGTTTCACAAAAAATCAATATAAAAACAGCCCACAGAAATATTATTTCCGTGGGCTGCTTTTATATTGATATGCAACGCTACGCTATTTCGCCAGCAGGCGTATCAGGTTTATTGTTTTCGTGTTTTTTCTTGCCCATTGCGATTTTTTCAATGGCTACAAAAAGGACTGGCACCACAAAGATGGCTAGCGAGGTTGCAGCAAGCATCCCGCCAAATACGGTCCAGCCAATCGTCTTACGGGATTCAGCCGCAGCGCCATTGGCAAATGCAAGCGGGAGCACGCCCAAAATAAAGGCCAGAGACGTCATAATGATAGGGCGAAGACGCAGCTGCACGGCTTCCAGCGTAGCCGCTACAAGTTCCATTCCGCTATCGACACGCTCTTTGGCAAATTCGACAATCAAGATCGCGTTCTTGGCTGCAAGCCCGATAAGCGTAATCAAACCGATCTGCGCGTAAATGTTATTGGACAAATTCGGAAGGAATGTCAATGTTAAGATCGAGCCGAATGCGCCGATGGGAACTGCGAAAAGTACGGAGAATGGAATAGACCAGCTCTCATACAATGCAGCAAGAAACAGGAATACAAACACGATTGAAATAGAGAAGATCAACGTTGTGCTGTCGCCAGCTTTGATCTCTTCACTACTCATACCCGAGAATTCGTAGCTATAACCCGCTGGCAGTTTCTGAGCCACTTCCCGGAGCGCATTAATTGCCTGCCCGCTACTATAACCTGGTTTAGGCGTTCCGTTAATTTCGACAGATCTGTAAATGTTATAGTGAGAAATCAGCGCGGGGTTTTCAACGACTCTGGTTGTCACCAGTGAGCCCAGCGGGATCATATTTCCTTCGCGGTTACGGACGTAGAACTGCTGAATTTTATCCAGCGACGAGCGGAAACTGCTATCGGCTTGCACCATCACGCGGAAGTTACGTCCGTAAAGGTTGAAGTCATTGACATAACTACTTCCCAGCAATGTTGAAAGCGAGCTGAACACATCATTGACCTGAACACCTAATTTTTTGGTTTTATCACGATCCACGTCAATTTGGTAACTTGGCGTTCTTGCATTAAAGAAAGTAAAGGCCATGGCAATCTCGGGACGCTTGTTAACCTCGCCCAGGAAATTGCGCATCACACCTTCAAACTGCTGGATATTATCTGTACTCGTGGATTGTTGCAGCTGGAATGTAAAACCTGAGGTCGCACCCAGACCTGGAATCGCAGGTGGCGCAATGGCCAGTACGCGCGCTTCCTTAATGTCGGCCGTTCCACTTTGAATCCGTTTAATAACAGCCTGCACGTGATGCTCGGCGCCTTTACGGTTGGCCCAGGGCTGTAAGCTCAAAAACAATGTACCCACATTGGATTTATTTGAAAAGCTTAAAACGTTGAGTCCAGCCAAACCACCCGCCACACGGACTTCGGGAATTGCAGAAACGCGTTTCATGATCTCTTTGAGCATGGCGATGTTACGCGTGGTTGAAGTTGCTTCCTGCATTTCGTATGTGACAAAAAGACGTCCTTCATCTTCAACGGGGATAAAGCCTGAGGGCTTGTTTTTGAAAAGGAAAAACAGACCAACAAAAAGACAAACCATCATCACAAGCACAAGCGGAGTGGCTTTGATCCATTTGGCAACGCCACGCGTATAACCGCGAGAAACCTTATCAAACCATCGGTTAAAGCGGTCAAAGAATTTTTCCAGCCAGTTCTTGTTATCATTTTCACCCTTCGAAGGTTTAAGCATGATCGAGCAAAGCGCTGGTGTAAGCGAAAGCGCAACGAATGCGGAAAGCAAAACAGAAACGGCAATGGTAATGGCAAACTGCTGATAAAGCCGGCCCACAATTCCAGGCACAAAACTTACCGGCACAAAAACCGCGGCAAGGATCAAGGCAATCGCAATTACGGGCCCGGAGATATCTTTCATCGCCTGAACGGTTGCATCCTTGGGCGACATTTTCTTTTCATCAATATAATGCTGCACGGCTTCTACCACCACAATGGCATCATCGACGACGATACCAATGGCAAGCACGAACGCAAACAGCGTAAGGGTGTTGATCGTAAAACCAAAAGGGATAAAAAATATCAGCGTACCGATCAGCGAAACAGGAATGGCGAGGATCGGGATCAGCGTGGCGCGCCAGTTTTGAAGAAATAAGAACACAACGATGACAACCAGGATCATCGCTTCGGCGAATGTTTTCAAAACTTCCTCAATAGAAACTTTAACCACAGTGGCCGTTTCATTGGGGATCACATAGTCGATGTCCTTGGGAAATGTCTTTTTCATTTCCGCAAGTTTTTTCATCACACCATCGTAAGTAGCAAGCGCGTTCGCACCCGGCGCCTGATAGATCAAAACGAATGCGGCTGGTTTTCCTGCAACGAATGCATTGGCACTATAATCGAATTTTCCCAGCTCAACCCGGGCTACATCCCGCAGATAAACCACGCTTCCGTCCTGAGGCGAGCTTCTTACAATAATGTCTTCGAACTGCGCCTTCGTATTCAGACGGCTGTTGGTTAATACGTTGTATTCAAAAGTTTGCGTATTGGGCTGCGGGTTACCACCAATGGTTCCGGCTGCCACTTGCAGGTTCTGCTCGGCAAGCGCTGCTGAAATATCAGAAGGCGTCATGCGCAGGTTGGCCAGCTTTTCAGGATTCAGCCAGATACGCATACCAAAGTCATCAGCCCTGGAAATAATATCTCCAACGCCTTTAACGCGTTGCAGTGCATCCTTTAAATAAATGTTGGCATAATTACCAATGAACTGGGCATCATGGGTTCCGTTAGGCGAGTAGAGTGCCAAAACGATCATAATACTTGGCTGGCGCTTTCTTACCGTCAGGCCAAGCCGCTTAACCGCGTCGGGCAGGGTAGGTTCTGCAACGCTCACACGGTTTTGCACGTCCAGGGCAGCAATGTCGACATTGGTACCAACGTCAAAAACAACGTTAATGCTGCTTTGGCCGCTGCTTGTGGAGTTACTGGACATGTAGGTCATGCCCGGCGTACCATTGATCTGTGTTTCGATTGGCGTAGTCGTGGTCTGCTCGACGGTCTGGGCGTCGGCACCCGTGAAGTTACCACTTACCGTAACGGTAGGAGGCGTAACATCGGGATACTGCGCAACAGGCAATGTCGTCAATGCGATCAGACCCACCAGGACCAGTACAACGGAAGTAACTATCGCTGTAACAGGTCTTTTTATAAAAATATCTGCAATCATTTTTACTGGATTATATTAGAATAGTAAAAGAGCGAAGGGTTACTTCCCGTCTTTAATAACTGCGCCTTCTCTCAGGTTCTGAACGCCTTCGACAGCGATCTTTTCTCCCTCTTTCAGTCCGTCTTTCACAATGACATTGGCGCCCAGGGCAGTTCCCAGCACAATGCGGCGCTGGCTCACTTTACTGCTATCGCCTGCCACGTAGACAAAATATTCTCCCAATTGCTCGGTAACGGCTTTGTATGGGATCACCACCGATTTGGCAGCGGCATTATTGAGCACGCGAACTGTCCCGCTCATGCCCGAGCGAAGCCGGTTGTCTTTGTTTGGAAATACAAGCCTTGTTTTGATTGTTCCTGTCTGAGGGTCCACGGCGCGGTCTATGAGGGCAATTTTACCTGTTGCAGGAAAAATTTCAGTTCCAAATTTCAAAGTGAATGTAGAATCAGCCGCCTTCGCGTTTTTCATCAGCGTGGAAAACCGGTAAATTTCTTTTTGATCCACATTAAAGTCTACTGCAAGCTGATTATCAGTGGAAACGGTGTTTAAAATAGTCTGGCCTGCTGAAACCGCTGCGCCGACTTTTACCAGTGATATCCCGATAACGCCGTCAAAGGGAGCGGTAACCTTTGTGTAGTTTACGCTTGTCTGAACGGCCTGGATATTAGCCTTGGCAGCTTCTGCCTGCCTTTTGGCCACTTCCAGGGCAGCATCTGCATTATCGACGAGCTGCCGCGCAACGGCGTCATTTTTTTCAAGCTCGTGATAGCGGTCTGCATCTTTTTGGGCGCGCGCCAGGTTGGCCTGCTGAACATTCAGGTTGGCTACTGCCTGATCATAATTTGCATTATAGAGCTGGGCATCAATAGAGTAAAGCAACTGGCCTTTTCTCACGCGCGAGCCATCTTTAAAATGGATGCCAGTGATAAAACCCGTTACCTGCGGGCGCAGCTCAATTTCATTCAGTGCTGTAACCGTGCCCGGATATTCGTCATAGTAAACAGCATCGGCTGTGGTCACCGAAACCAGTGACACCGGCACTGCGGGTGGCGCAGTTGGTAGCTGCTGCTGCTGTTTGTTTTTATCTCCGCAGGAGCTTAGAATGCCCAAAAACAGTGCTGCGGAAAAGTATGGTAATTTATTTGAGAACATAATAGGGGTATTTTTTCAATTTTTATCTCTTAACTAGGAAAACAAGGCGGGCTGACCCGCTAGTAATTCATCTGCCCAAGGGCTTTTTGTACATCAATTTTGCTAGCCAAAGTCTGGTAAAGCGCGTTGTAGTAGCTGATGCGGGCTAAACGAAGATCGGTTTCTGAGGTTACCACTTCCAGATAAGTCTTTATCCCAGACTTGTATTGCAACTGGATCACATCATACACCTCGCGGGCCAGATCCATGTTCTCCTTTTGAGCCAACAAATTGGTCAGATTGCCTTTATAGCCTGCCAGCGCCTGAGAATATTCAGCACTTACATTCATTTGAAGACCTTTAATGTCCCAATCGAGTCGCTTGATCTGCCATTCTGCGGCTTTGGTGTTCGCCTTTCTTTTGCCTCCCTGGTAAAGCGGAAGCGAAAGCGTGAGCAGACCAAATGAGTTGGGATAATTCTTATTATAAAGATCAGTGAACTGGTTATTCTGGAAATTCAGGTTATAGGCCCCATTCAAGGAAATGTTTGGCAGGTAGCTCCATTTGTTATATTGAAGATTGGCCTCCAAAAGCTTTTTCTGGGTGCTTAGCAGCTGATATTCAATACGCGAGTTCAAATCCAGGTTTTGCATCGTATCAAGTGCGATCTCGCGCTCCATCTGCAAAGTGTCGTAACTGATCTGCAACTGTTGGTTGGAAGGGTAACCCATTAAAGATTTGAGATATTCCAACTTGGCTTTCAAAAGCTCCTCATTGCTTTTCTTGCTGGCCTTGGTATTGTTGAGCGAAATCGTTGCCCGCTTAAAATCGATCTTATCGGCAATTCCCGACTTATACTGATTTTCCGCGTCCTTCAAACTTCTTTCCAGTCGCTGAATGTCTTCCTGGGCCACGTCGATCTGCTGGGTTGTGGCCAGTACATCATAAAATGCCTTGGAAACATTCACGGCAATGTCAGTCTTATTAAAGGAAGTGTTCTGGCTTGCCTGCAAAAGCACGTCCCTTTTTGTCTGATTTGCCAAAAGCACATCACGGTTGAAGATCTGCTGCGATAAGGTGAACTGCGCCGCAGAGATGTTGCTAACCCCAAGCTTTACGGGATTACCGGCAATAATGCTGGTTTGAACAATGAAATTGTGTTGCAGATTGTAGTTAAAGTTAATCTGGGGATACCAGTCAGCGAGTCTGCTGCGAATCTGGTTTTCTGTGATGCGCTCATCGATCAGCGACTGCTGAACAACGGGCTGGTTTTTAATGGCGTAGTCAACAACCGCCTGCAAAGTTGCCTGCTCCAATAAGGGCGCCTCTTTGGAACTTTCCTGAATGGCCTGAGAAAATATAGGGCAAAAAGAAGTGAGTAAAAGCAGTGCCGAGCTAAGCGCCAAACGCATTGTTTTTTGTGGCTTAGACCAATACTTCATGTAGATATTTATTTTATGAAACAGAGAATATAGTAGCGCTCGAAATGCGCTGTGGAAAAATGATTTCGGCTCGTCAGCTGTCAGTAGGGATAAAATCGAGATTACTGCCGAAAATCAATGGGTGGATAAAGGATTGCATAAAAGGCTCAGGATGAAAATTTTGTATACAAACGGTGACATAGTGGGCGTGGGTCTTTGCCGCCACGGTTCTCCGATTGTACTTATTAAGGACTTAAAACCCGGAATAGTTTCACCATATCCGCTAAAACTTTCGCCTATGAGGCAATTTTCTTCTAATAATCAAAAATTTAAAAGAAATTATACAGAAACCTCTCTGGCGCTGAGTGGTGACATGGGGATTGCAATATTCGAGGCTGGTTACTTAACGATATGGCCAGGTTACTTAAAGTGCATTAACTTCTGAGGCGGGTTGCGGAAGGATCTTTTCAATGATCCAGGCAAACAGGATTACCAGCACACAACCGATCAGGTTCAGCCATAGGAAGGCCGTTAAGTCGAGCCAGTAGCTGAGAACAACAAATATCTCGCCCAGGATACTCGCAAAAAAAACGGCCCTGCTGCCAATTTTGGGAAAGTAAAAAGCTACCAGAAAGATGCCCAGGATCACACCGTAAAACAACGATCCAAGAATATTGACAGCCTCAATCATACTGCCAAGCCGGGAGGCATATTGGGCAACGGCAATACAGAATATACCCCAAAAGAAAGTTGCCCATCGCGATGCCGTTACGTAATTAATAGCGTCATCGTCTTTATGCACCATTCGCTTGTAAATATCTACAATGCTGCAAGATGCCAGCGAATTATAGGCAGATGCAACCGAGCCCATGGAGGCCAGAAGAATAACCGCTATTAACAGACCAACCATGCCGACGGGCAAATAATCAATCACAAATCTTAAAAAGATATAGTTAACGTCATTAATGTCGGCTCCATTGGCTTTGGAAAGCACGGTTGCAGCTTGTTTTCGCACATCCTGCACCTGGGTCTCGATTCCTGCCAGTGCAGTCCTGGATCTTTCAATAGATGGCTCATCATCTTTTTTCAATGCGCGAGTAAGCTCCATAACATGCGGGCGCTTGGCTGCCTGAATCGCGTCATGCTTGTTTTCAAGGGCTTTGTACTGGCCTGCATATTCTGTTTTCCTGACTTGCTGCACAGCCGTTTCATTGAAGAACAGCGGCGGGTTTGTAAATTGATAAAACGCAAACACCAAAACGCCCACCAGCAGGATCATGAACTGCATCGGAATTTTCAAAAGACCATTCATGGCCAGGCCCAGCTTACTTTGGCCCTGGGAGCTTCCCGTCAAAAACCGTCCGACTTGTGACTGGTCCGTTCCAAAGTAGGAGAGTTGCAGAAAAAATCCGCCGATCAGCCCCGACCATACATTATAACGGTTATTGAGATCAAAAGTAAAGTCGATCAGATTGATCTTGCCCATCTTGCCAGCTACATGCAGTGCATCTCCAAAGGAAACCTCGTCAGGCAAGAATTTAACAACCATTACACCGGCAACCACCATTCCGACCGTTATAATGCCCATTTGCTGCAAGTGCGTATGCGACACCGCGCGGCTTCCACCCGCAATCGTATAGAGCATAACGATTCCCCCTGAAATAATGTTGGTCCAGGTAATGTCCCAGCCCAGAATCGCCGAAAGGATCAACGATGGCGCATATATGGAAAGCCCAGTAGAAAGCCCTCGCTGCAATAGAAACAGAAATGAGGTAAGCGCGCGCGTCCGCAAATCAAAGCGCCTTTCCAGAAATTCGTAAGCGGTAAATATTTTAAGCTGGCCGAATTTGGGAACAAATGTGATGCACAATACCACCATTGCCAGCGGCAGACCAAAATAAAATTGTACAAAACGCATCCCGTCCGTGTAAGCCTGGCCCGGTGCCGACAGAAAAGTGATCGCACTTGCCTGCGTGGCCATTAATGATAATGTTACGTGATACCAGGGAAGCGACTGGCCAGCCAGTAAAAACGAGTCCATGGTATGCGTTTCGCGGCTGCGATAAATCCCGTAGGCAACAACAAATATAAGTGTGAGTGAGAGTACAATCCAGTCCAGAGAGCTCATTGAAAGTGGGTCATAAATAAATAGAAGAGGACAATCAGTAGGACGAGTGTGCCGATAAGCAGCTGATAGAGCTGTTTCCAGCTACTGACAAATGGGGGCAAGCCGTCGCGGTCTATCGCGTCCAGGTCTTGCGAGCCCCGGTCTTGCGAGTCCATATCCTGCGGACTATTTTCATTTATTTTCATCAAGAGCGTTTCAGGAATTAGGGTTACAGGCCACCGTGTATTGTACCACCGGGTATCGTACCACCGGTAAAAATAGAACGGTTTTTACATTGTTTTAGCATATGAAGTCAAAATTGGGATGAACGGAGTGGGATGGTGCTGCTAAGGCGTTCCTGTTGCATGCCATGTTTATTTCAGATTTTTTGAATAACTTTTGAGCTTGAACCCGTACTTATCTGCTGCTAAATCACTCCTTTTTCAATGATCTCTTCTAGTTATGTTTTGCTTGCAGCAACTTTCTTCGTAAGTCTTGTCCCTGCCTTTGCGTTCCAGAGATCAGATGATGGAAATAATCCAAGTATTGAAATTCAGCCCGATACGCTACCCGATCAATCTTTAAAAACCTGGGTGGAACTAGCCGGATATGGCTCGTCAACATCTCGGACGCCTTTCTGGCTGCATGCAAACCAGTGGGGCATTGTACCCATTTCCGGGCAAGTCGTAAGCCTGCGTGCCGGCGTTGAAGCCAGAAGTTTTTTTTCGAAAGACTCACTATCTGAGCCTAAGTGGTCCATGACATATGGAGCCGAATTGGTTGCCAATGGGGCGCAGCATAGCAAGTTTCTATTTCCGCAAGCTTATGCTGGTGTTGCATTTAAGAGCTTTCAGCTGACCATCGGTAGGCGCAAGCAGTGCGTTAGCTTCAACGATTATGAGCTTGGCAGTGGGGCATACATGTGGTCTGGTAACGCGCTTCCTGTGCCACGGATACAGCTGGGTTTTGAAAACTATGTCCCCCTGATCAAAAATTTCGTTTACTTCAAAGGCTTCTATTCCGATGGCTTCCTTGATGGAAAGCGTCCGGTAACCAGTGAGTTGAAGTTGCATAATAAGAGCCTTTTTATTCGGCTAGGGAGACCGAATGGCACCGTTCAGCTTCACGGCGGTTTTAATCATGCCGTCCAATGGGGTGGGCGCTCACCGTACCTGACAGAAAATGGTCAAATGCCAAAAGGGATTGATAAATATTGGTACGTAATAACAGGTTTTAAGCCCGGCCGAAACGTCAAAGGCATCTCTACCTTTGACAAAACGAACCGCATTGGAAATCACGTCGCAAGTCTGGATGCGGGCATTGAACTTAATTTTGCCAATATTAATATCATGCTGTACCGCCAAAGTGTGGTAGAAGACGGATCACTACTGTATTTGAATAATATAAAAGACGGGCTGAACGGAATCACCTTCCGAATGAAGCACCAAAAGGAAAGAAACTTAACAGTTGATAAAGCGACATTTGAATTTCTGTACACAAAAAGCCAGGGCGGCAGCGAGGCGAATGCGGGCAATGGAATCCGTGGAAAAGACGATTACTTTAACAACGCCCAAGTTAGAGATGGATGGCAGTATTATGGACGGGCGATCGGAACGCCTTTCATAACACCTCAATCAGAAAACCAATGGCCCAGATACGCCGATTTTTTTACAAATAATAATCGAGTGTGGGTCTTGCATAGCGGGTTACAAGGCAAAATAAAAGAGACAACCTGGGTGACCAAATTGTCTCTTTCAAATAATGAAGGCACTTACGACCAGAAGCTACCTAAAAAAATGTATCAGTTTTCAGGAATCATTGCGCTGGAAAAGCCACTTAAATGGTTGGGTGGTTCTGTTATTAAAGGCGCCGTATCAGTAGATGCCGGTAAGTTTCTCGGAGATGTCATAGGTGGAATGCTGTCTTTTCGCAAAAATATTGCGTTTTAAATTATACTTTCTCCGCCGCAAGGCGCTCCAAGCATAAGGCCAAACTATCTCTCCAATAAGGGATCTGAATTCCGAAGGCGGTTTTGATCTTTGTCTTATCCATCACCGAGTAAGCAGGTCGAACTGCCTTGGTGACATATTCTGATGTCTTAACCGGGTTAAGCTTAATTTCCGTTTCGCTAATATCAAAAACCGCTTTGGCAAAGTCGTACCATGAAGTTACGCCTTCGTTACTATAATGGTAAATGCCATATTCCTTGCTGTCAGATGCAATGATATCCAAAATGGCCCCAGCCAGATCAATCGCATAGGTAGGAGAGCCTACTTGATCCACGATAACACCTAATTGATCCCTTTCGCCGCCTAATCTCAGCATGGTTTTGACAAAATTGTTGCCGTACTCAGAGTAAAGCCAGCTTGTACGCAATGTAAAGTGCTGAGCTAAAATTTCGGCAATGGCAGCTTCACCTTCCAACTTTGTAAGTCCGTAAATATTTTCTGGTTCTGCCGGATCTGTTTCCATTAAAAGACCAGTGACATCGCCTTTGAATACGAAGTCGGTGGAAATATGAATTAGTGTGGTGCCATGAGCAGCACATGCTTTTGCAATGTAAGCAGCACCATCCCTATTGACCTTTCGGCAGATATCTTGTTCGTCCTCTGCCTTATCAACTGCCGTATAAGCGGCGCAGTTGATAACAAATGAAGGTTTTTCTGCATTGAATAACTTATCCAGAAGCGCTTCGTCCAATATGTTTCCCTCCTGCTCAGATGGAAACGAAATGTCATTGATACTTCTTTCGGCTGCTACTCTTTTTAGACAGCTACCCAACTGGCCAGAGGCGCCCAGAACTACTATTTTCATTGGATTAGTTTTAGATTATGCGTAAATATAGAGATGGTGGTGTTATCAAATCAAAAGGCCTGATAGAAATAATGCTCCATCAGGCCTTCTATTTTTATAAGCAATGAATCCCAAGTAACTATTGTCCTCGTCCTAGAACCATTACTTGTACCGTTCTAAATATCAAGCGAACGTCGTCGAAAACACTGTAAGTTTTCAAGTATTGCAAATCATATTTGAGACGCTCAACATTTTTGGCTACTGTATCAGCATATCCAACATTGATTTGACCGATTGAAGTAATGCCAGGTTTAACAGTTAAAAGGCGTTGGAATTCGTGAGGAGCAGCTTCCATAAGCATATCTACATCATATTTATACAAAGGTCTCGGACCCACTACGGACATTTCGCCTTTCAATACATTAATGAACTGCGGCAGTTCGTCGAGTCTTGATTTTCTTAACACGCGACCGATTGGTGTTATTCGAGGATCATTATCTCCCTGTGAATGCTGCAAACCCATTGTGTGAGCATCCACTCGCATACTGCGGAACTTGTAGATATAAAACATTTCGCCCCATCTTCCAGATCGTTGTTGCTTGAAGAATACGGGACCAGGGGAAGTAATCTTGATCGCAGCCCAAACCAAAAAGAATATAGGCGCACCTAATATCATTACGATAGCTGAGAATACAAGGTCAAAGCTACGCTTTAATGTCTGCTCATTGAAACTTGAAAATGGCTTGGTGTTCACCTGAATGATCGGGTACATGTCGTGATACTCAATCGTAGCCATATTTGTCATAAACCCTCTGAAATCCGGTACAAGGCGGATCTGCGTTTTCAAGCGCTCCCCAAGCTTAATCACATCGCGAACCTGCTCATCACTCATTTCTGAAAGGCAGCAATAAAGGTAATCCAGTTGGTTTAGCTTCACCACTGCTTCAAGCGCACCGATATGATTTTCCTGACCATCCAATTGAAACATTCCATAATAGCGATAACCAAGTTCCTTGCGCTCGCCATAAAACTCACGAATTAAAGAAGCCAAATCACCCTTACCAACGATAGCATAGCGATTGTAGTTGTAACCTGCTTTTCTGTAGACTTTTAGAAACAAGACAGCGGCTGCTCTGGAAGCAGTGGACATCGTAAGGAAAAGTCCGTAAGTCGCGAGGAATTGATATCTGGAATACTCCTCTCCCTGTTTAGTCAGATATAAAAACGCCATCATTACCGCCCCGTGTACCAGAACAGCCTTTAGGAAATTTCCAAGCTGCGTATTAAAGTGGTAGGACAGTCGGGTAAAAAGGTAAGTCTTTAAGATGTGTATTGTGAAAATCCAAACAAGGTTCGCTACGAGGAGCAGGTTGACGTAATTGTTTGGGAGAATGTCTGAGTTTGCATCAAACCGCAGAAAATAAGCTATAAGGAAGGACAGATTTAGAAGAACTACGTCAGTCCATAGGTGCGCTTTGGGGAGCAAACCCGAATAATGATTTTTCATGTTGATAGACGTTGAGTTGATTTTAATATGACCACTAGTTGATTTAGCGGGTACAAATGCTTGGTATAAAAAAAATGCAACTAGCACAGTAATACAATACTACGCAAAATTCCGTAAAACTTACTACATCGTTGATGTTTTTCTTTTAATTATTTCAAGAAACTTGATACACGCTTGAAGCCATAAGGCCAATCGATTACCGGTAATTCGCCATAAATAGCATACGCAGGTGCACATAGACGCCAGAGGCCTATGAATTCTTTCCGATTTTTCTTTATCACAAATCTTTGACGAAAACTCAGTCAGACAGGATGAGAACCGAAAGTAAAAGTAAAAAGGGTAAACTGGGTTTTGTCATCATAATGTTCCAAATCAGCACATGGAAATCGGCTACGAAGCAGTAATAGTGTGAAACTAATGATTTAGAAAACCAAATTTAAAGGCAGTTACTTATAATTGCTGATAAAAATTATTTTGAAATGACATGTAGAATTAATTTGTATATGTATGTAGGAGCAAGTATATTTGTATAAGCTTTAAAAATGAATAGTCATAAACAATGGGGTTTTTAGACACATACTCAGCACCGTTAACAGAAAAAACTGCGGCACATTTACTGAGGAGAGCGACTTTTGGTCCTACCCGAGCTGAAATACTGAACCTTTCAGGAAAATCGGCTTCCGAAGCGGTTGATATTCTTATCGACAATGCTTCTTTCAGAGCATCTCCTCCTCCTCCCGTGGAATTGGATGACAATAGGAGTGATGCAGGTCAGCCATTTTTACAAAAACCATTCGATCTGAATAGAGCCACATCATACCTTCGATATATCCAGTATTGGTGGATTGGATTGATGACAGAGCAAAATGGATTTCCTTCTGTTTTAGAAAAGCTTACCGCTTTTTGGCAAAACCATTTTGTGGTTACATCAGCAGACGTCGAAGATTATCGTTACATCAACAGATATTTGAGTTTCCTGAGAACAAACGCGTTGGGGAATTTTAGGGATATCACAATTGGAATGACTAAGGATCCAGGCATGCTTAGGTTTCAAAACGGTAACGAGAATACAAAGACTTCACCGAATGAGAACTATGCTAGAGAGCTGCAAGAGCTATTCACTGTAGGGCAAAAAAATTTCGCAGGAAGCTATAATTATACCGAAGATGACGTTAAGGCCGCTGCAAGAGTCTTGACGGGGTGGCAAGCCACAAATTACTTTGTTCCAGCATCAACTGCGTTTGGATCTATCTTTAATCCGGAACGACATGACACTGACGATAAAGCGTTTTCGGCGCACTATAATAACACTGTAATTTCAGGTAAATCTGGCAATAGCGCAGGTGATGAGGAGCTTAGCAGCCTAGTGAATATGCTTTTAAGTCATCCTGAGGCTCCCAAATTTATATGCAGAAAGTTATATAGATGGTATGTCAACCCCAACGTTAATCAAGATATCGAAAATCAGGTTATCATTCCGTTAGCTGAATTTTTTGCCAGTCCAATTAATAATTTTGAGATTAAGCCGGTTCTGAGAAAATTACTTACAAGTAATATCTTTTTTGATCAGGCCAATATAGGAGCCATTGTGAAATCGCCGTCCGAAATGATGATTGGAATGATCAGGTTTTTTAATCAACCGGTACCTGATATTACAACAGAATTCGGACCATTTCGCCTGATGATGGATTTTATCGCAGGTAGTATGAACACAATGCAACTTAGTTTTTTGAATCAGCCATCAGTTTTCGGATCACTTCCTTACTATCAGACTGGTTATTCACGAAATTGGATTAATGGTACTTCGCTTGGATACCGTGGATCCAGATCAGATGCTATGGTTTATCCATTCGTAAGGATTAAACCTGACTATTTGCTTCAAATTGATGTTTTAGGCAGACTCAGCGCTATTCAGCCAAATTTTGGGAATGTAACCGCGGCTCCCGCTATTACCTGTGAAAAAGTCTTAGCAGAATTCTCTAGTAATCTCTATGCAGTTGAATTGACACAAGTGCAAAAAGACTTTCTAATTGATAAGATCATGATGATGAATAGTAGTCCTCGAACAACTTGGACTAGGGAGTGGGATGCTTACCGAGCAGCACCAAGTGATGTTTCCAAGCAAAATACCATTTTGTGGCGCTGCCGTGCGATGCTTAAGTACATGTTGAGAATGGCTGAGTATCAACTATTTTAACCGTTTCAGTCATGAAAAGAAGAGATTTTATTAGCGCCGCTTCATCTATGGCGCTGCCATTGATGCTAGATGGCTTTGGCATTAAATCCTTAGCTAAAGGGTCAGCATTAGTTCAGTCGTTAAGAAAGACAGCTGCTGTTAATAGCGACCGGATTTTAGTAATAGTTTATTTGGGTGGGGGTAATGATGGTCTAAATACCGTAATCCCACTTGAAAATTATTCCGCGTATAACCAACTACGTAATAATATCGCAATCCCGGAAAATAGTATTTTGAGATTGGCTGGAAATTTAGAAACGGGTTTTCATCCAGCCATGACAGGTATGCGAGCCTTATATGATGAAGGTAAGTTATCAATAATACATTCAGTGTCTTATCCAAATCCGGATTTATCCCACTACCGATCAACAGACATTTGGATGACGGGCGTGGATTCATCTCAGTATGCAGACTCTGGATGGGCAGGTAGGTATCTAAATGATCGATTTCCAGGATATCCAAACAACTATCCCAATAGTGAGATGGAAGATCCGTTAGCTATTCAAATTGGTCAGATCAGTACAACAACCTTACTGGGTAATAGTGAATCTATGGGGATTACACTTCAAGATCCGAATAGTTTTTATCAAATGATTGGCGAGCCTGATCTTAGTTTGGAAAGTGGATTACCATGTTGTGATGCTGGAGAGTTAATAGCCTATATCAGGCAACAACAGGTTTTGGCAGTCGGCTATGCCGGAGAAATAAAGGCCGCAGCAGATGCCGGGAGAAATCTCGCCACATATCCTGACGCGTCTCAAAAGAACGATTTGGCAGATCAGCTAAAAATTGTTGCTAGATTGATTCATGGGGGTTTAAGATCAAAAATATACTATGTATCATTAGGAGGTTTTGACACTCATTCCAACCAAATCGGCTCTAATAGCCTGGAGGGCAATCATGCAGAGTTATTAAAAAAATTATCGGATGCAATTTATGCATTTCAAAGTGATCTGGGGCTACAGGGAACGGCGGATAAAGTTTTGGGAATGACATTTTCGGATTTTGGCAGAAGAGCTTCCTCAAATGCCTCGAAAGGTACGGACCATGGGATAGCTGCGCCCATGTTTGTATTTGGAACAGGTATGAAAAGACAACTTGTAGGAACGAATCCAGATTTAGTGAATGGCTTACTTCCTGCAAACCCATATCCCGGTGATCCTAATAGGGATATTAAAATGCAAATCGATTTCAGAAGAGTTTATTCAGATGTGTTAAATGATTGGTTTGGAACTGTACGGTCGACGACTGATCAAATATTGTATCGGAATTTTAAAACAACATCACTTTTCTCTGATCTCGTACAGTCCATTGCCTCAGGTTCATGGCTTAATCCAGAGATATGGTCTTCTGGACGTATTCCAACTGCACTTGATCTAGTACAGATTAATCCGGGGCATACCGTTGAGGTGGGGCAGAACATTATCGCGAAAGACTTGCAAGTAAAGAATGGTGGTGAGTTGAAATTTTTAGGCAATTACAGTTTCAAACGTCCTGGATGAAACGTTGGGACATTGATTGATCTCTAGGATGTTAATCGGAATTTATAATGGCTTTTGCATGACTCAACGAATGTGATTTAACAGGTTTATGAAATACTTTTATACACGCTTGATATTTATCGGCCTGCTGGTTTTTAGCAGGGGCATTTCTTTCGGTCAACAGGGTGGCGTTACATATACAGATCGATCTAGTCCTTTTGGTATTGTAAGTTTCTCCGCCGCTTCTCAATTGACAGAAATTAGTAATACTACTCATATAGATGGCTATGTAAAAAAATATGGTAACGGCCCATTTTCCTTTCCAGTTGGTCACAAAGGATTTTACCGGCCATTTGCGGCGAATACGGACGGTACTATTGGAGCTTACTTCCAGGAAAATCCTAATGTTGCCACTCTTCCAACTGGTGGTCCTTTTTTAGTTTCAAATATTGCTAGCTCTCTTGGGAAAGTAAGCACTAAGGAATACTGGGATATTAATGGATCAAATCAATCGTCAGTAACACTCAGTTGGGATGTAGCCAGCGGTGTGGCTTCTTTGACAGATAGTGCGTTATCTAAGCTTACAATAGTTGGATGGAATATAGCGGCCTCCGAGTGGGAGCCTATTACTTCTACGGTTGACGCTGTGAAATTGTCGGGTGGCGTGAGCACGATCAGCAATGGTTCTATTACGACGGTTCAGGAGATAGTCCCAAATAATTTTAGTGTATATACCCTTGGGGCACTGATTTCAAATTCCGTTCCTGTCAGCTATGGTGGAATTTTGGAATTAGTGAATTGCACAGAAATAAAGGGTTGGGTTTGGGATCAAAATTATCCTAATGCAGACATAACAGTCGAGTTATTTGAGGGTGATGTCATTTACGCAACCACAAAGGCAAATATACAGCGCGCCGATCTGCCAAATAGTGGACCAGGATCTGGGAGGTATGGGTTTAGTATTGCTACTCCTGTTGCACTAAATGACGGAGCGATTCATCAGCTAGGTGTTAGGGTCAAAAACAGTAATTTTGTATTGGCATCTTCTCCTAGAAGCTTAAACTGTGCGTACGAAGGCAGTTTCGAAACGGCTGATTGTTATGCTATCAAAGGATGGGTTTGGGATCGGAATAATCCCAATTCGGCGTTAAATATTGAAATACTAGAAGGCAATACTGTCGTTGCAACGACACTGGCAAACTTGGACCGCACGGATATAAACGTGGGAACCGGGAAATACGGATTTGACTTTGAATTGCCTATTGCGTTCAGAGACGGTCAGCCCCATCAGTTCAACCTACGTATCAAAGGAACAACTTTTAATTTGTCCGGCTCACCAAGGACTGTAAACTGCCAAAATAATATCTACAATGGCAATTTTGAGGTTGCTGATTGCAGCAAGATTAGTGGTTGGGTTAGTGCCACCAACTACCCAAATTCGGCTGTAGATGTTGAGTTAGTGGAAGGAAATAACGTGGTGGTAAGCGCTACTGCAAATATCTACCGAGCCGATTTAAACATGGGAACAAAGAAGTATGGTTTCAGCATAGCCATTCCTTCTTCGTTAAAGAATGGTCAGTCCCGTGTTTTGAGCGTCCGTGTGAAAGGGAGCACTTATGTTCTGTCCGGGTCTCCCAAGACGGTGACATGTGCAGCCCCTGCGCAATACGCTGGCGATTTTGAATTATTGGATTGTAATACGATCAAAGGTTGGGCATGGGCCAGCAATTATCCAGACACCTCCATGACAGTTGAAGTACTTGAGGGCACGTCGATCCGTGCTACAGTAGTTGCGAACATATTCCGTCAAGACCTATTTGATTCTGGCAAGGGCAATGGTAAATACGGCTTTACTATTCCCCTTCCAGCCTTGCTAAGGAATGGTCAGGCGCGTCAGTTAAGCATCCGAATTAAAGGGACAATTTATACTTTGTCTGGCTCACCAAAAACAGTTACTTGTGCAGCACCAGCGATTTACAACGGCAATTTTGAAATCGCGAATTGCGATAAAGTCAGTGGTTGGGCGAGTGCTTCCAATTACCTAGACTCGGCAGTTGTTGTTGAGTTGGTCGAAGGAAGTAACGTAGTGGCTATTGGGACGGCAAACCTTTACCGTGGTGATTTGAGCATGGGGACGAAGAAGTATGGTTTCAATATAGCGCTTCCTTCATCTTTAAAGAATGGGCAGGCACGCCAACTGAGTGTGCGCATAAAGGGGACAACCTATGTTTTGCCCGGATCAACCAAGACAGTAACGTGTGCATCGCCCGCCCAGTATGCCGGGGACTTTGAATTGTTGGACTGCAATACGATCAAAGGT
>NZ_FUZA01000005.1:465089-466831 GCF_900167945.1 Dyadobacter psychrophilus | reverse complement strand
ACAAACTGTCCGGGCGGACCAACGATCGCAACCATCAAGAATATTTCTTCAACAGGTCTAACAGTTGACTTTAACGGTTCAGGTGTTTCTGCTCTGACTTGGAGGATCAAACAAGGTGGAAGTACACTAGCAAATGGCAAAACGGGTACTTTGAGTTCAAACTCTGCCACTTTAACATTTGCCAGCCTTGCAGCAGGGACGTATTCGCTTGAAATCGAAGGCGGCAATTGCACTTCGCTTGTTAGCACTTCTAATTTCAATGTAGTTATAACAGACAGCCGCCCTACGTGTCAGTTCGGACCATTATTGAAATCTATCATTGACCCAAAAGCGACCCAGCTCACGTTCAACTTCCACGGAGAGAATGTTGCTAGCATTGATTGGAAAATCCTTCAAGGCGCTACCACAATCCGTTCGGCACGTGTTCAATTAGCCAGCGACCGTCCAACAATTACTTACGGGGCGCTTGCACCGGGGTCTTACACGCTCGCAATTGAGGGAGGTGCCTGCAGATCTGAGGTGCAGACAATGGGCTTTCAGATCGGAGGCCTGCTGCCAGTTCCTGTTGCGAGATTTGAGGCAGTTCCTGCAACCGAAGGAGTGGAATTGGCCTGGACTGCTCAGGAGCAAAAAGAAGGAAGTGGGTTTGAGGTTATCCGTTACAACGGCAACTTAAAAACTTCCGCCGTGATTGGTAACATTCCATCGTCTGATCAGCAAGTTGGCGAATACAGATTTGTTGACAGAACACCACTTTTCGGAGTCAATCACTATCAGCTGAACGTAATCGATAAAAATGGCACTTACTCAAAAAGTGAAATTGTCAACGCCCGGTATGAAGTGATCGATAAAGTCATTGTTTCCCCTAACCCCGTTAAAGATTTCGTAAACATAGAGTTCTATTCGAAAATCGCTGGACAAGGAAAACTTGAAACATTCAATATCAGTGGTGTGAAAGTGAATGCTGTCCAGCCAAAGATTACAGAAGGACTCAACAAAGTCTCGCTAAACGTAACTGGTTTAGCTGACGGCCATTATTTTATTAAAGTTTATTACGGAGTTCAGGAAATGAACCTTAGATTCTTCAAGTCTAACTAAGAATAAGGCGTAAAAAAGGCTGTGGCAGAAATGTCCCAGCCTTTTTTTAAACTTAGCTGCAAACGGATTGAGGTTGATATCGGGTGTTGCCAAACACTTCGTCACTTTAAGCATCCCCAAAGCACTTTTTTAACTCAAATAATTTAATTTTTCAAATTTACCTGATTAACATTGATGAAATTTTTCCAAAAGCTAGCGTATGCAGGCGGGTTTTTAAGCCTCATGATGGCTGCAACCCCCGATGACGAGTTGCAAAAGAATCAGTTTGCTGTGGCAACACAGGTTAATTGCGGTGGCAGGACCTGGACGCACGATGAGTTACTGGGTAATGTCGGCGAAAGGCCAGTCTACACGATTATCCACCAGAACAGGATTTACATCAGATGGGATGGAAACCCTGATCAGAGCCGCAAATCGCAGGCATTTGATAACACGGCCATCCTGTTGCACATGGATAACAATAAGTTTCCTAACAACACGGAGGGAAACCGGATTGTCAATTCTTGCGTCAACTCCATTGACCCGAGCACAATGGGTAATAATTACCTTGGAACACAGCAAGGCAACATGATCCCTTGTAACAACAAGCCTATTACAGATGGTTTGATGCTGGGTACATTCCGCGGAGGCGATGGTGTGAGAAC
>NZ_FUZA01000005.1:329815-463779 GCF_900167945.1 Dyadobacter psychrophilus | reverse complement strand
GGAAATCTTAACTCCAATTCGGCTTCAATAACATTTGCGAGCCTGGGTGCCGGCACTTATTCACTTGAAATTGAAGGTGGCGATTGTTCATCATCGGTTAGCACTTCCAACTTTACAGTTAACACCGGAACTTGCCCTGGCGGACCGACACTCGGCACGGTTAGCAACATTACCTCAACTGCCCTGCGTTTTCAATTCGATGGAAATGGTGTTCCAAACATTACTTGGAGGATTAAATCCGGCGGAACAACTGTTCGCAACGGTAAGACGGCCGCGCTGACTTCTTCGATCGTAAACATCTCTTACGAAGCGATCGGCGCTGGAAATTATACATTGGAAATTGAAGGCGGTGATTGTTCTTCTTCGGTGAGCTCTAAAACGTTCGCGGTTGGCCAGGCTAACTGCCCGGGCGGACCAACCATTTCAGCCATTAAAAACATTTCCAAAAGCGGATTGACGGTTGATTTTAGCGGATCCGGCGTTTCTACGCTGACGTGGAGGATCAAGCAAGGCGGAACGACATTAGCAAATGGAAAAACAGGTGCCCTGACCTCCAATTCAGCATCGATCACATTCGCAGCATTGGCAGTGGGCACTTACTCGCTGGAAATTGAAGGCGGTGACTGCGTTTCAACTGTAAGCACTTCGAATTTCAATGTTACGCTTCCAAATTGCAGTGGCGGCCCTACGATCACAACGATCACAAATGCTTCCGCGGTTGGTTTGACGGTTAATTTTAACGGAACAAACATTCCTAACCTTACATGGAGGCTGAAAAAGGCAGGTAATACAGTAGCAAACGGAAAAACAGGCACGCTGACTTCCAATAGTGCAGTAATTGCCTTCCCTGCCCAGACAATCGGAAATTACACGCTGGAAATCGAAGGTGGTGACTGCGTTTCGTCTGTGAGTTCAAAAACATTTGATATTACCACAACAGACAACCGTCTTCCATGCGAACTTGGTCCTGAATTGAAATCGATTTATAACCAATCAGAAACAGAATTGACATTCAACTTCCATGGTAACAACGTCGCAAGCATTGATTGGAAGATCATGAGAGGAAGTACAATGATGAGATCTGCAAGGGTAAATCTGACCAGTGACCGTCCAAGGATCACTTACGCAAGACTTGACAAAGGAAACTACACATTGCAAATAGAAGGTGGTTCTTGTAAATCTGCGGTTCAGACAATGGGCTTCAGTGTTGGCGATCCGCTTCCTATTAAGATTGCAAGGTTCGATGCTTCGGTTGAGGAAGAAGGCGTGGCGCTTTCATGGAATGTAACAGACGAAAAAGATGGTAAGGGTTTCGAGGTTATCCGTTACGATAGCCAGTTGAAATCAGCCAATGTAATCGGAACATTGCCACTGTCTGACAAGCGCATAGGTGACTACAAGTTCCTTGACAAAACACCGCTTTTCGGAAATAACTACTACCAGCTGAAAATGATCGACGAAGACGGAACATTCTCGTCAAGCCGTATTATCACAGTTCGTTATGAAGCGATCAGCCGGGCGATCCTAGCGCCTAACCCGGTGAGAGATTATATCCATGTTGAGTTTGTTTCAAAATCAGCCGGAAGAGGTAAAGTTGAAACTTATAACATGAGCGGAATAAAACTGAATACGATCGAACAGGATATCGTTGAAGGAAAAAATAAACTTCCGCTGAACGTAACGGGACTAAACGACGGACATTATTTTCTGAAAGTCTACTACGGCGATCAGGAAATGAACCTGAGATTCTTCAAAGTGCGTTAAGAATAGAGATTGTAAAAAAAGGGATGTGGCAGCGAGCCACATCCCTTTTTTTATGCCTTTACCGCCAATGCTTTCTGAACTGCCGGGGCAACAACGGTTCCGAACAGCTCAATGGCATGCAGGTTTTTCTCATGCGAAAGCTCGTTGCTGCCAACGGTCTGCGCGAGATATCTGGTATTTCCGAAGAGCTCGTGCAGCCTCAGGATCTTGTCAATGATCTCCTGCGGACTTCCTACCATCAGCGGGCCATACTGCCGGTTATGTTCAAATTGATCGCGCGTCATGGGTGACCAGCCCCGCTCCCGTCCTACCCGGTTCATCAAAAGCTGATAAGGAGGAAAAAATTCGTCAGCTGCTTGCTGAGACGTATCTGCAACATAAAAATGCGTGTTAATTGCCAGTTTCAACTGGCTGACATCGTGCCCTGCTTCTCTGGCTGCATTCCGGTGCAGCTCTGCAAATTGCACAAACCGGTCTGGCGGCCCGCCCAGGATGGCAAGCGTCATCGGCAAATTGAGCTTCCCAGCACGGATCGCCGACCCCGGCGTGCCACCCACCCCGATCCAGATTGGTAAAGCTGGCTGGTATGCCCTTGGATATACACCCAGATTGTCTATGCCAGCGCGGTGCTTGCCTTGCCAGCTTACTTTTTCACTTTTGTTTATCTTTAAAAGCAGGTCCAGCTTTTCTGCAAAAAGTGTGTTATAATCGTTCAGGTTATAGCCAAATAAGGGGAACGATTCGATGAAGGAGCCGCGTCCCGCCAGGATCTCCGCACGACCGCTGGAAATGAGGTCAAGTGTCGCAAAGTTTTGATAAACCCGCACAGGATCCGCTGAGCTCAGCACGGTTACTGCGCTGGAAAGCCTGATTTTTTTGGTCATTGCCGCCGCCGCCGCCAGGATTACTTCCGGCGCGGAAATCAGGAAATCAGGTCGGTGGTGCTCGCCTAATGCGAAGACGTCCAGACCGACTTCGTCTGCCAATTTAATTTCTTCCAGCAATTTCTGCATTCTGATATGGGCATTTACTGCTCCTCCGGCAACGCCGTCCGGTGTAATGTCACCGAATGAACTAATTCCTAATTCCATTTTTACGTAGATTTCTATTGATAATGGGTCTTATGAATGAAATCATGTATTCCCACAATGAGTTCACAAATCGGCTGTAAAAAATCTTTCCCGGCAGTGTCCAATTCTGCGAAACTCATTTGTAGTGAGCATATAAATTATATATCATTAACTATTAATTGAAAAACAACATGGAAGAGTACATTGTAATCATGCGGTTGGACTTACTTACACAAGAAGCCCAGCCCTCGCCCGAGCAAATGGAAGGTTATATGAAGCAATATCACGACTGGGTCGGTGGCATTGCAGCACAGAACAAGTTCAGCGGCGGGAAAGGCCTGGCCGTTGAAGGAAAGGTGCTCAAACCCAATGATGTGATTACGGACGGGCCTTTTGTGGAAATCAAGGAATCTGTTGCGGGCTTTATCATCATCAAAGCGGCAAGCCTCGAAGAAGCGGTTGAAATGGCGCAGTCATGCCCGATCCTGAAAGGCGAAGGCAACAGCGTCGAAGTCCGTAAAATTATATCTGTGCACGAAAGCTGAAACGATGTCAGAGCACGCAACGATCATCCCCCATTTGTTCAGAACAGAATACCGGAAAATCGTGTCGGTGCTATGCAGGCATTTTGGGTTTCGTGAACTTGAAATTGCAGAGGACATCGCAAGTGAAACGTTCCTGGTGGCTATGCAAGCCTGGGGATTAGAAGGCCTCCCGCCCAATCCGGCGGGATGGCTTTACACTACGGCTAAAAACAAAGCAAAAAATTATCTGCAGCGAGAGTCTGTCTTTCAGGATAAAATTTCAAAAGGATTACAAAACAATGATCGTCAGGACATTGGTGAAGAAATAGACCTTTCATTACAAAACATCAACGATAGCCAGCTCCAAATGATGTTTGCGATTTGCCATCCAGCCATTTCCCGTGAAGCACAGATCGGACTTTCGCTTCGTATTCTTTGCGGGTTTGGCATTGAGGAAATTGCAACCGCTTTCATGACCACTAGAGAGGTGATAAACAAGCGGCTTTTCAGGGCAAAAGATAAGCTGCGCGAGGAACAAGTACAGATTGAGCTCCCGCCAGCTGCCGAAATCGATGCCAGGTTAGAACAAGTCCTTACGACGATTTACCTGCTTTTTAATGAAGGTTATTATTCAGTCAGTCAAAATCATACATTGAAAAAAGAGCTTTGCCTGGAAGCCATGCGGCTCTGCACGATGTTAATTGAGAATCCGGAAACTAACAAACCGCAAGTCAATGCGCTGCTGGCATTGATGTGTTTCCACGCATCGCGATTTGACGCAAGAACCAATGCTGATGGTGCCATCATTCTTTACGACGAACAAGATTCCAGCCTCTGGAACACAGACCTGATCAGTAAAGGTGGATATTTCCTGAATATGGCCGCGCAGGGAAATAAATTATCCAGGTATCATCTCGAAGCCGGCATCGCCGCATGGCATACGCAACAGTATGACAGTCCCGAAAAATGGGAAGCGATTTTACACCTTTACAATCAATTATTACAAAGAGAATATTCCCCTGTCGCAGCACTCAACCGCACATACGCCGTTGCAAAAGTCAAAGGAAAACAGGCAGCAATTGCGGAGGCGGAAAAACTCAATTTACCCGAAAACCGCTTCTATCATTCCTTGCTGGGAGAACTCTATGGCGGGTTGGATGATGAGAAAGCGAACGTGCACTGGCAAACGGCCTTATCATTGACAAAAACCGACGCTGACAAAGAAGCGATCCGCAGAAAACTGAAAAAATAGATTGTCGCAAAGCACCCTGCTATTCGTCGTAATTACACTGCGTCCGTCGGTAAAATATGCGGTAGGTTTGTATCAACAAAAACAAACTTTAATCATCAAACCTTTACTGTCATGAAAACGACCCGTATTATTTTCTGGATTTCAACAACATTGATCTTCTTGTTCGAAGGCGTAATGCCTGCACTGACATCACAAACCGAAATGGCGCGTGAAGGAATCAGGCATTTAGGTTACCCGGAATATTTTGGCCCAATGATAACCGCCTTCAAAGTGGCAGGTTCACTGGCCATCATGTTACCAAAAGTGCCCGCAAGATTAAAAGAATGGGCATATGCAGGATTTGTCTTCGACTTTCTTTGTGCCAGCATCAGCAACACCGTAGTGGACGGATTTAGCTTCAACTCCGTGTTCCCCTTGATCGTTTTGGCCGTTTTAATGGTGTCATATTACACTTATCACAAACTTCAAGCCGCGCAAAACCCGACACACGCTTATTAATGCGTGACATTTCCGGGGATTTCTAAAATAGAGAGGATCGCTCCTCTCTATTTTATTTTGTAAAAGGACAATAATGTGAACACAAAAGACGCGATCGAGCAGAAAGTGCGGATCGCGTGAAATTTGTTCCAGGGCTGCTCAAACAATTTACGTTTCTGCGCAATCTCGTTTGCTGTTGCACCGCCAATATCGAAACCGGCCAGTGCGTCGTTCAGCGGCACATTACCCATGACCGTCAATCCGAAAACACCGACCATGTAAATCACGGTTGCGGTCAGCAGCATTTTAAATTGAAATACATGCTGTCCCGAATAACTAAGCCAGGTTGCGAGCACAAGCACGATGATGGAACCCATGAATGATATGAAAAATATCGGGTTCAGAATGGCTTTGTTAATCTCCTGCATCGCCCGCAGATACTCCACGTCAGCAAGCTTCCCTAATCCCAGGTTAACCGAGCAGGAATAGGAATAGAACAGGCCTGCCGAAAGTCCGGTTAGCAGGGCAGTAATGACCAGGCTTACAAAATAAAAATCATTCATCGTACTTTTAGGTTGGATGTTAGCATGTTGGTTCATGTCGCAATTTTTGAAAATTATACCTCAAAAATATGCGCATCCAATTCCTGAAAATAGAACAAATCCGGCAGCTGTTCTGCCACCGGCTTCTATCGGCGGATGATCGATTTTACAATATTCTTGGCAGTGGGGATTATTTTTCGTCTGAAATCCCTGAATCTGTATTTCCGCTCCCTGATTCCAGCGACCAGTGCTGTTTTGGAATCCAGTGAAGCATTTGTCCCGTAATTTTCGATGAGGTATTTCAATGCATTTTTCTCACTCAGGACGTAATTATCGCGGTTTGAATAAGCCATGATCCCCTGCCCGATGGGGTTAAACGAAGAATGTTTGGCATACTCTTCCAAAGACAAATGTGTGAACTTATGTCCCTGGTTCACCATTTGATGAAACCAGCCCGTCCCCAGGTCCGCAGTGAATTCCCAGTTTCCGCCAAAGCATCCATTATTGCCCAGCGGTAATGTCGTTTTACGATACGTTTCAACATTGATCAGGCAGGCATATTCATTCAGGCGACATTCGGGAAGTGGATGGATACGGCCAGAATGCAGGATTTCGAGGTCACGTTTTTGTCTGGGCGTGTCATATTGCTCGTGCAAAGCGATAGCTTCTTCCGCACTTGGAATGTATTTCATAAAGGCATTGCCACCACATAATTTTGCTTTGGCAGCAGGGCAAGACCAGCATTGCCCGATTGATCCGGTGCCAGCCATATTTTCATCCTCGAATAATGGGAGCATATCGCCGATCATGTCTTTATGAAATACCATATCATTATGCATGATAAAAAGCCATTTCATTTGCGCATGTTCGAGGGCATATTGGTAAGGAACGGTCCAGCGATAATCCGCGTCATTTTTCACGCGGTCGTAATCCAGTATTTCGAGATTATAGAACGATTTTGGATAATAGAGATGGATCGGAACAACCGGCTCAATGGCCTTGATTACCTTAAAAACGTCACCGTAATGCCCAAAAGGCTGCTTATCTTCTACGGTAATGTAAACCGAATTGATGTATTGTCCACTGACTTTGAGCAGCGATAAAATGGAAATGATCGTTTGATACGGCTTCCCGTAGTAGATGACGTTGACATCAACTTTTTTCATTTTGTGGTGATCGGATTGTTATTAATTCTTTTCAAAAGTAGTAATCTGATAGCAAATAAGGCGTTTTAAACAAAAAAATGATGTCGTGATGGACCTGGGAATACTAACTGGCGGTGTAAGCAATTCGTAAACACCCACTTGCGGTTCTGCTGTCAAAAAACGCTTAAAAAACATTTCCACGGTCTTGCGGCGTGTTATTTAAATTGTACTTTTGCAAAATCCTCGGCCAGGTGGTGGAATTGGTAGACACGCTACTTTGAGGGGGTAGTGCCTTCGGGTATGGGAGTTCGACTCTCCTCCTGGTCACAACCTGCGCTGCAATCCGGCGCAGGTTTTTTTGTGATATTCCTTTTGAAAAATTAGCCTATATTTACCCTTAATTGAACGCCCCCTGATTTTTTTAAAGTTTGAAGGACTACCATTACATGAAAGCGATTGCTCTCTTTGGAATTACTGGGCTGGTTTCTGCTTGCCTGTCCCTCTGCAATGCACAGTGCCTGGAAAAGGTCAGCCGATCTACCAATAAGAAGGAATATTATCAGATCGTTCAGCTTGTTGGCAAAAAGGAATTTTTGTCGCTTTCAAGAATTGGAGAGGAGAAGATCTTCACTTATCACAACGAAGAAGTAGAACTCATCTTCCATGTGCAAATGTTCACGGAAATAAGGTTCACGACCAAAGACGAGACTTTTTCACTTTTCACAACCACATCCGACCGCAATTTCTGGAACAAATCATTTATGTTATCTTCCCCGGTTACTCCTCAGGAACTGGAAAAAATGAAAGGCACCATAAAAATTGAGATCATTCTTCCTGAGGAACGAAAAATCTACACATTCGGGTCAAAAAGTAATGTAATCCTAAACAAAGCATTGGCTTGTGTGCTTTGACCGTCAAATAGACTATTGATTATCAGATATAAAACAACTCCTTGTTTAACTTATCAACAATAAAATTAAAGTCGTCCGGATTTGAGGCGAAATCCATTTGATTCACATCAATTTCTATGATCTTCCCGTGGTCATAATGCTTTACAAAATCTTCATAATAATGGTTGAGGGAGGTCAGATATTCCGTTGAAATATCCGCTTCAAATTCTCTGCCCCGCTTTTTGATCTGGGAAACAAGTTTAGGAATGTCGGCTTTAAGGTAAATAAGCAGATCGGGCTGTGAGACGGTCCGGATGATGGATTCGAAAAGCAAAAGGTAAGTCTGGTAATCACGCTCCGTCATTACGCCCGACTCATGAAGGTTCCTTGCAAAAATGAAAGCGTCCTCATAAATGGTCCTGTCCTGAATGATGGTGGCGTAAGTTGTTTCGCGGATCTTCTGGACCTGTGCAAACCGGTTATTGAGAAAATAAATTTGCAGATTAAAGGCCCAGCGGTCCATATCCTGATAAAAATCAGCCAGATACGGATTCCCTTCCACTGCTTCGTACATCACGTCCCATTTGAAATATTCCCCCAGCATCTGGGTCAATGTTGTCTTGCCGGCACCGATGTTGCCGATGATCGCGATGTGCATAATGTGAAAATGTAATGATTAGGAATGCGTTGAGTGGGGTAAAAATATAGAAATCATTTTAATAGTTTGCTGTTCACAAAGTCCAATTCTCGGATTTTCGTTAAAGTGCGTTTCTTCGTATATTTGCAGCTGATTTGGAGGAGGGAACTGCGTGGAAGATCTTCTTTTCTCTGTTGGAATACATCAAATAAATGCAATAATGAAGCCTTTCAAGGTAATTTTATATTATTACTATGCGCCCATCGAGGACACGGAAACGTATCGCGATGAGCATCATTTGTTCTGCGTTCAGCACAATCTTTTGGGCAGGATTATCATTGCGCCGGAAGGTCTGAACGGAACCGTTTCGGGCACGCCGGAAGACTGCGAAGCATATATGAACTATGTGCGTTCCGACAGCCGGTTTAAAGATGTTCAGTTCAAAGTGGAAGAGCATGACAAAATTGCTTTTCAAAAACTGCACGTGCGGGTTAAGGATGAGATCGTAAACTCGGATTTGGGCGTCGATCCGCTGGTTCGCACCGGAAAGCATTTAGAACCCGCTGAATTTAAGCAGATTATAAATGATCCAAATGTTGTGCTGGTCGATATGCGTTCTGATTATGAGCATGAATTGGGCAAATTCAAAGGCGCGATCACATTTGACATGCACAACCTGCGCGAGTTGCCCGATCACATTCACGAGATTGAGCATTTGAAGGACAAAAAGATCGTAACCTATTGCACGGGAGGCATAAAATGCGAAAAAGCAAGCGCTTATCTGCTAGAACAGGGCTTCCAGGATGTGTATCAGCTGCACGGCGGCATTATCCGTTACGGGCTGGAAGAAGGCGGTGAGAATTTCGATGGCAAATGCTATGTTTTCGACAACCGCATTGCCGTTGAAGTAAATAAAATCAATCCGACCGTTATTTCCCGTTGTTACATCTGCGACGAACCGTGCGACCGCATGATCAACTGCGCGAATGCAGAATGCAACACGCACGTGCCGGTTTGTCACAAATGCGGAGAGGAAATGGAGGGCGCGTGTTCACCAGAATGCAAGGCCCATCCGGACAAGCGCACCTATGACGGAACCGGTTATTATGTAAGCAACAGCAACCATTACCACCCATTACAGGGCCTGAAAAGTCAGAAAAAGAATATTAAGAAAATGAAACTGGCGCAAAGAACTGAACCGGCTCAATAAGTCAGTTCAGTTCCTTTTCCAGGATATAATCGTTCATCCAGTAAGGGCCGATCGGGATGTCTTCCTCGCCGGTAACGACAAAGCCCATTTTCTCATAAAAGCCCTTCGCTTTATTGTATCGATTGACATTTAAAATCAATTTTTTCCCCCCAATTGATTTTACGTATTTTTCCGTTTCGGCCAGCAGATATTTCCCCGCTCCTGTGCCCTGCGTTGAAGGAAGTACATATATTTTGTGTAACTTAAACTTTTCCGGCCCTTCCCCGGAGAAGGATGCAAAGCCTTCTGGCTTATTGCCATTCATTAGAATCAGGAAGTAGTGCTGCTCAACGGTAAACTGACGTAAAAGAGATTCTGGAGAATATATTTTTTCAAACATAAAGTCGATCTGCTCTTTGGTAAGTATGTCACCATAAGTGGGTTCCCAGGTTTTTTCCTGGATCGCAATGATCGCGGGAATGTCCGCTACTGTTGCATGCTTGATTGAGAATGATGGCATAATGCTTATTTTTGGCGTTTTACTGTTGCAAATAAATCTTTTTTCAACCTAAAAACCACATAGCTTCATCGGCTGGCCAGGGGAATGGCCCCTCCAAAAAGGCATGCTGATAAGTAGAATTATATGAAACCCCTTATTTTAGTTACTAATGACGACGGAATCACATCCAAAGGGATCCGGACACTGGTAGAAGTGATGCAAACCATTGGAGAAGTGATTGTTGTAGCGCCGAACAGCCCGCAATCCGGAATGGGACACGCGATTACCATAGGAGAACCGTTAAGACTTTATTCCACACATATTTTTGAAGGAGTTGTTGAATATGAATGTTCAGGAACGCCTGCTGATTGCGTAAAACTGGCTAAAAATTATGTTTTACAAGATCGCAAACCGGACCTGGTTGTGAGCGGCATTAACCACGGAAGCAACAGTTCCATCAGCGTCCTATATTCCGGGACCATGTCGGCTGCCATCGAAGCTGCCATTGAAGGCATCCCGGCGATTGGATTTTCGTTGACAGATTACAGAGAAGACGCCGATTTCGATCACGCAATTCCATTTATCAAGTCTATTACCGAAGAAGCGCTCAAAAACGGCATACCAAACGGCATTGCATTAAATGTTAACATTCCGGAGAAGACTGATTTGCCTTTGAAGGGCGTTAAAGTTTGCAGACAGGCACACGCCAAATGGCAGGAAAAGTTCGACTATCGCGTCGATCCGAACGGAAGAGGTTACCTGTGGATGGCGGGAGAATTCATCAATTTTGATACTGAAAAAGAAGATACCGATGTCTGGGCGCTGGATAACAATTATATTTCTGTTGTCCCGTGTCAATATGATCTGACAGCGTATGAGGCAGTAAAGCAGCTTTCGACCTGGGATTTATAATTTTAAAATTCAGCTATGGCATTAGTAGGGAGTTTATTAAAAAAAGGAATTCATATCAGCAACATCGTTGCTAACCGCAGAAAAGCAAGTCTTCACATTCAGCAAAAAAAGACGCTGGCGAAACTGCTTGCCAAAGCGCGCTATACCGAGTTTGGAGAAAAATACAATTTCGACGATCTGCTTTCCTCGATCTTGTTCAATGAGAAGGGTGCTTACTACGAATTATACAAGAAAACTGTCCCTGTTTACGACTATAACAAGATTTTCAACGAGTGGTGGCATCGTTCGCTTGAAGGAGAAAAAGACATTTGCTGGCCTGGCCAGATCAAATACTATGCATTAAGTTCTGGCACTTCCGAGGCTGCTACCAAGCACATTCCGGTGACCAAGGCCATGTCGCGTGCGATCCAAAAGACCAGCATCCGGCAGATTCTTTCGCTCGGACATTACAAGGACCTTCCCAATGATCTCTACGAAAAGGGCTTCCTGATGCTCGGCGGCAGTACAAATCTGAATAATCAGGACAAACATTTTGAAGGCGATCTGAGCGGCATTACGGCTAAGCAAATCCCCTATTGGTTCAGGCCCTATTACAAACCGGGTGAAAAGATCGCGGCGCAAAAAGATTGGGGATTGAAACTGGAAGAGATCACCAAGCAGGCGCACGAATGGGACATTGGATTCATAGTGGGCGTTCCTGCGTGGATCCAGCTTCTTATGGAGAAGATCATTGCGCATTATAAGGTGAACAGCATTCACGATATCTGGCCCAATTTGCAGGTTTTTGCGCACGGCGGTGTTTCTTTTGAGCCTTACAGAAAAGGTTTTGAAAAACTGCTTGCGCGGCCGCTGATCTACATTAACACTTACCTCGCTTCCGAAGGATTTATCGCCTACCAAACCCGCCCCGGGGCACAAGGCATGGAGCTGGTTTGTGACAACGGCATTTTCTTTGAATTTATCCCCTTTAATGAAAAGAATTTTGATTCCGAAGGCACATTACTGCCCGATCCTGAGACACTGATGGTCGATCAGGTGGAAGAAGGAAAGGAATACGCATTGCTGCTGTCGACCTGCGCCGGGTCGTGGCGTTATCTGATTGGGGACACGGTGAAGTTTGTTGATAAATCCAAAGGTGAAATCGTTATTACCGGCCGCACGAAGCATTATTTAAGTCTGTGTGGTGAACACCTTTCGGTTGATAATATGAACAAGGCGGTGGACCTGGTTTCTGATGAGATGGGGTTAACGGTGAAAGAATTCACGGTCTGCGGCATTGAGTACGGTTCCATGTTCGCACATCACTGGTATGTGGGTGTGGAAGAAACGGACGTAAATGCAGAAGAGCTGAAAACAAGGCTGGATGCCAAACTTGCAGAACTGAACGATGATTACGCTGTTGAAAGGCGTCACGCGTTAAAGGAAGTATTTGTAACGGTTTTGCCAAACAAAGCTTTTTATGACTGGATGAATTCCAAAGGCAAAATGGGCGGTCAGCACAAATTCCCGCGCGTATTCAAGAATTTTCTGATGGACGACTGGAAGGGATTTTTGGAAAAGAATGGCTATATTAAGGAGGAGCCGTCACATTAACTCAGGAAATTGACATAAGCAATCTGACAGGCGATCAGGATGAAAACGACGCCTGTCACTTTATTAAATATTGTGACCACTCTCGGCGTAAAGATGCGTTTCAATTTGTGTGCAAATACTGCAATGCCACATTCTACCAGGAACACGGCCACTACACTAGCTCCGAAAAACATCAGCACCTGGTGATAATTGTAATGCAAGTTGGTGCGGATGTATGATGCAATGGTTACCCAACTAATAAAATTCACTGGATTAAGCCCGTTCAGCAAAAAACCCGTTGTGAAATAATACAGCAGGTTACCAAGGCTGGTTTTAGGATAAGCGATTTTCGGTTGCCCTTTCACGATGTTTGTCAGCCCAAGTGCTATCAGAAAAAACACACCTGCACCAGCCATCCACTTTTTGAAATCAGGGATATCGGGAAGCAGTGCAGTTCCGTAAATGGCGAAGAAAACAAATACTATGTCGCATACGAGTACGCCTAAGGCGATTTTAACACCCGTTTTATAACCATTGTCAACACTATTCTGAACCAATGAAAAAAACACAGTTCCGAAAGTGAGGCATAATGCTATTCCCGTAAGCGTGCCATACAAGAGCGATTCCAGCATATCAGATCCCTTTCAGTCTGGCGGTCATCAAGATGGCGCATACTGATAGCGAATCGGTTATCTCGGAACGCATGCACATGTCAACGGCTTCCTGCAATGTCACTTTACGCACTTGCAGGTCCTCCGTATCCTCCGGTTCGGCATCCATTTGGGTCAGATCTTCGGCGATAAAAAGAAAACCTTCTTCATTCGTGGCAGAATTAGAAGTATGAATGCGGCCCAGTTTCGTCCATTTGCCGGCAACCAAACCTGTTTCCTCTTTCAATTCACGTTTTGCAGCATCCAGCGGATCTGCTTCCAACGCACCGCCACCCTCAGGAATTTCCCAGGAATATTCATCGATTGCATAACGATACTGCCCTACCAGATAGATGTTCCCATCTGCATCCAACGGAATGATGCCAATGGCCTGATTCTTAAATTTTACCAGCCCATATATGCCCTTATTTCCCGACGGGTTGATCACATCGCGATGGCTCAGTTCGAGCCATGCATTTTCGTAGACAGTTTCGGTCGAAAGTGTTTTCCAATTATTTTCTGTGGTTATAACCCGCATTTTCTTAGTATTTTTGGCCTCTGAATTTCAAATCGCAAATGCAAATAAACCAAAATAAGCTTAAACAACGTCTCATATTGCTGTCTTTTATAGCCAGCATTCTACTGACGGGTTTGAAATTCTTCGCTTATTATCTCACTTCTTCGAACGCCATCCTGAGCGACGCGCTCGAATCGATTATTAATGTTATAGCGAGCGGATTTGCGTTTTACAGCATATATCTTTCCGCGCAACCCAAAGACCGGAACCATCCCTATGGTCATGGAAAAATCGAGTTTTTCTCCGCTGGTTTCGAAGGCGCACTGATCATTATCGCTTCGCTTTTTGTCATTATAGAAGCAGTAAAAAGGATCATGGATCCGGCGCCGATCCAAAACCTTTTGCAGGGCTCGGGTTTCATTCTCTTTACGATCCTTGTCAATACAGCCATTGGATATAAACTTCTGGTGGAAGGCAAAAAGGCCAATTCCCTCGCGCTCGTAGCCGACGGACGGCATTTAATGACGGATAGCATCAGCAGTTTAGTATTGATTTTCAGTGTTGGGCTTATCATGCTCACAGGTTATGTGTGGATCGACAGCGTTGCTTCACTGTTGTTTGGTATTTTTCTGGCTTACAATGGTTTTCTGCTTGTGAGCAAATCCGTTGCCGGCTTAATGGACGCCGTGGATGATGCTTTGCTGGAAAAGGTGGTAAATACTTTAACGCTGAATAAAAAGACCGAATGGATTGACGTGCACAATCTGCGCGTGCAGCAATACGGCTCAGATCTTCACATTGATTGCCATTTAACGCTCCCCTATTATTGGGAACTGCAAAAAGTGCATGAAACAATTCATAATTTTGAAAATATCCTGAAAGACAGTCATACGGGAGAAACGGAAATTTTCGTTCATGCAGACCCGTGCCTTTATCAATGCTGCTATTTTTGCCGGATCGCGGATTGTCCCGTTCGCCAGCATGCATTTATCAAGGACATTGACTGGAACGCGGCCAGTCTCGTGAAAAACGAGAAGCTGTATAATGAAGCAAGAATTCACATTCCTTAATAAACATAAATCTAAATTCTAACCAAAATGTACGTTTCACGTCGTGATTTTCTTAAAAAAGCTGGTGCTACCGCCTTTGCAGCAACCGCTTTTTCCGACCTCCTGATGGCAGATCCTGCCAAAAAACTATGGTTTGACATTTCCCTTGCAGAATGGTCTTTGCATAAATCACTTTTCAAAAAGGAACTGACCAACCTCGATTTCCCTGCATTGGCTAAAAAAGAGTTCGGCATTTCGATTGTAGAATACGTTAACCAGTTCTTCAAAGATAAAGCAGAAGACAAAACGTATCTGAATGATCTGATAAAAAGACAAAAGGACAACGGTGTTACCGCTCACCTCATCATGATCGACGGCGAAGGCGGTTTGGGAGAACTGGATGCTGCGGTTCGTAACAAAGCCGTTGAAAATCATTACAAATGGGTTGAGGCTGCAAAATATTTGGGTTGCAAAACCATCCGCGTGAATGCATTCGGAAAAGGAAGTTTCGAAGAAATCGCAAAATCTGCGGTTGAAGGACTGGGTAAGCTGGGCGAATTTGCTGCCAAAACGGGCATTAACGTAATCGTTGAAAACCACGGCGGATCTTCATCCAACGGTCAATGGTTATCAGGCGTTATGAAGCAGGTTAATCTGAAAAATGTGGGTACATTGCCAGATTTCGGCAACTTCTGCATTACCAGAAAAGACGGCGGCTGCGCAGAATCGTACGACAGATATCAGGGAACAAAAGAATTGATGCCTTTCGCAAAAGGTGTAAGCGCCAAAACTTACGATTTCGACGAAAAAGGAAACTGCATTGAAACAGACTACACAAAAATCCTCAAAATCGTAAAAGACGCAGGCTTCAAAGGCATTGCCGGGATCGAGTATGAAGGAAGCAAGCTTTCTGAATTTGATGGGATTAAGGCGACGAAAGCGTTGCTGGAACGCGTTGGGCCTACGGTTTAGCTCCTTTTGCCCCCCAACCCCCTAAAGGGGGGCTTTCGTTGCTGCTGGTGAAATGACAAAAGAGGACTCCGCATATGTGCAAAGTCCTCTTTTTTTATACCAAATGTAAAGCCCCCCTTTAGGGGGTTGGGGGCAAAAACAAGTAAGCGCCCTCCCAGGGGCTGGGACAAAATCCGCCGAAACCTACATCCCCAAATAACTCAAAAACTCTTTCTTAGTAATCTCCTCCTGAAACTTCCCGCCGTAAAAAGCCGTCACGGTGGAACTCCCCGAATCACGTATTCCACGTGACTGAACGCACATATGTTGCGCATCGATCACCACTGCAACATCCTCGGTTTGCAATGCTTCTTTCAGCTCGTTGGCGATTTGCACGGTGAGTCTTTCCTGCACCTGCGGACGCTTAGCAAAATATTCTACGATCCGGTTCAGTTTAGACAGACCGATTACTTTTCCGCTGGAAATGTAGGCAACGTGGGCTTTTCCGTAAATGGGCACGAAATGGTGCTCGCAATTGGAAAAAACCGAAATATCTTTTTCGACCAGCATCTGGTCGTATTTGTATTTATTTTCAAAAAGCGTAACCGCTGGTTTGTTTTTCGGGTCAAGTCCGCTGAAAACCTCGGTAATGAACATTTTAGCAACACGTTTAGGCGTGCCTTTCAAACTGTCATCAGTCAGATCGAGACCCATGATTTCCATAATATGGCGGAAATGTTTTTCAATCAGCTCCATTTTAAGATCATCCTCCATCGCGAAAGCATCTTTGCGCATTGGAGTTTCGATCGAAGAAAATACATGATCGTTCCCAATTTCCTCAACCTCAACCATTTCAGTCGACTGGATATTCGACGAAGTTCCGTTCTGTTTCATATAATCTGACTTTCAGGTCAAGGCCTGAATCAATTTTTGGTCTTAATATTGAATATATAACGATCGCGATATTTTCCGCGGAGGGGTTGAGGGACTTGAATTCTTCTACGTCCAGGTTCAGGTTTTTATGATCGAAACGATCGAGTACAGATTCCTTTAAAATGGAACTTAACACTTTCATATCCAAGACATAACCCGTTTCAGGATCAACTTCCCCTGTCACCTGCACGATCAGCTCGTAATTATGCCCGTGAAAATTGGGGTTATTGCATTTGCCAAACACGTTCTCATTCTTTTCATCCGACCATTCCGGATTGTGAAGACGATGAGCCGCATTGAAATGTTCCTTTCGAAACACCGCCACCTTTTGCGCCATATTATAATTCACTTAAAATACGATTTGCTTTAAATGTCGTTACAAAGTATGTGTCCAACACATTTAAAGCCTTCGAGCCTGGACGTAGTGCTCTTTTGGAGTTACTTGTTTTGGGTTAACGCTTTACAAATCCAATTTGTTCATTTTTTCCAACATTCATCATTACATGTAGGATTTCCTTTTGCCGGGAATTAATAAAAAAAATTAAAAAATACGGTTATTGAATGTAAATTGCGATCTTGGAAACCATTGCGCCCCAGGCCGGTTTGCTGCATTCTGAACCTTTAACTGGACAACTTCATGAATAGACGCGATTTTATTCAACAAGCCACAATGGCCGGACCCGCCATCGGGATATTGCCGTCACTGTACTCCAACGAAGCAAAAGTAGCTGATAAAGTACGGCTTGGGTTTATTGGTGTAGGGCTCCGGGGCCGTAACCATCTTGAACAGGCGCTTTTTCGTCAGGATGTAGAGGTGAATGCGATCTGCGACATTGATCCTGCTGCCATCAATTTTTCTCTTGAACAAATTAAGAAATCCGGAAGAAAGGCGCCGGCCGTTTATGGCAAAGGCGACGAAGATTTTCTGAACCTTGTAAAACGCGATGATCTGGACGGCATATTGATCGCAACGCCCTGGCATTGGCACGTGCCTATGACATTGGCAGCCATGAGGGCTGGTAAATATGCCGCGGTGGAAGTTTCGGCAACCGTAACCTTGAAAGAATCGTGGGACCTGGTGGACACTTTCGAAAAAACCGGTTCACATTGCATGATCCTTGAAAATGTTTGTTACCGCCGGGATGTGATGGCCATATTGAAGATGGTTCGTGAAGGAATGTTTGGCGAAATGACTTATGCACATTGCGGTTACCAGCACGATCTGCGATCGGTAAAGCTTAATGACGGCAAAAGCAATGGTGGCGTCGGCGTAGAATTTGGAGAAAAAGGTTTTTCGGAAGCGAAGTGGCGCACCCAGCATTCAGTTGATCGGAACGGCGACATTTATCCAACACACGGACTTGGCCCGGTTGCACACTGGCTGGACATCAACCGCGGCAATAAATTTTCGTACCTTACTTCAACCGCCACAAAATCAAGGGGTTTACATAAATATATTGTTGATCACGCCGGTAAGGATCACCCGAATGCGAAAGTAAATTTTAAGCTCGGCGACATTGTAACGACGGTTATTCAGTGCCATTATGGCGAAAACATCGTGCTTGTGCATGACACCAACTCGCCACGCCCCTACTCGCTCGCTTTCCGTGCGCAGGGAACAAACGGAATCTGGATGAACGACGGACACAGCATATATATAGAAGGTGTTTCACCAAAAGAGCACACCGCGGAACCTGACAAAGCATATCTGGACAAAAACGATCATCCGTTATGGGCAAAATACGCGAAAGACGCGGAAAGTGCCGGACATGGTGGCATTGATTATTTTGTATTGAGAGGCTTTATCGAATCAATCAAAAGAAAAACAGCACCACCGATTGACGTATACGACGCAGCCACGTGGAGCGCGATTAGTCCATTATCCGAAATGTCCATTGCAAAAGGAAGCGCGCCGGTCGAAATTCCTGACTTCACCAGAGGCAAATGGAAAACCAACAAGCGTATTTTTGGCCTTAATGACGAGTATTAACCTGAATTTTTCATTTTTAACCTATATAACTCTGACCAATTAAACCTAGATGAGCAAAAAGAACAGTTACCTGGGCCCTCTATTTATTATCGGCGTATTATTTTTCGTGATGGGGTTCATCACTTGGGTAAACGGAACGCTAATTACCTTTTTCAAAAAAGCTTTCTCCCTCGACAACACCAGTTCCTATCTGGTAACATTCGCCTTTTTCATTTCCTACACGATCATGGCGATCCCCTGTTCTTATGTTGTAAAAAAGACAGGTTTCAAAAACGGAATGTCGCTGGCTCTGCTCGTAATGGCTGCCGGAACTTTAATCTTCATTCCTGCCGCTGAAATGGCTTCTTATCCTGTGTTTTTGGTGGGATTATTTACAATAGGAATTGGCTTAACTGTATTACAAACGGCCTCAAATCCCTACGCTACATTACTCGGGCCACGGGAAAGCGCTGCTCAGCGGATCAGTGTCATGGGGATTGCTAATAAAGGTGCAGGAATTATCAGCCAGATCGTTATCGGAAAATTACTGCTGGCAGGTGCTACTGCTACGGACCCTAAGGAAGAGCTTGATAAAGTGGTTGTTCCTTATCTTATTCTAACTGGCATTCTGGTTGTGCTCGCTATCGTGATCCGGCTTTCAAAAGGATTAGTAGAAGTGAGCGAAGAGGAGGAAGAAACGTCGTCAATCAGCCCGGTTACGACGCAAAAAACTTCTGTTTTTCAATATCCTAATCTCGTTCTGGGCGTTGCAGCATTGTTTTGTTATGTGGGTGTGGAAGTCATTGCAGCGGACACGATCATCAGTTATGGCGTTTCACTGGGCATCCCGGAGGAAGAAGCAAGGGTTTTTGGCGCTTATACATTGGGCGGCATGATGTTCGGTTACGTGCTGGGGATTGTGTTGATTCCGAAATTTGTATCCCAACAGGCTTACATGATCTTCTCGGCGGTGCTCGGACTTGTCGTTACCGTTATAGCGATCTTTACCACAGGCTTCACATCCGTTATGTGCATTGCTGTCCTGGGTTTTGCAAATGCGGTTATCTGGCCGGCATTGTGGCCTTTGGCGCTGAGCGGTCTGGGTAAGTTTACCAAAATCGCGTCTGCACTATTGGTAATGGGTATTTCAGGAGGCGCTGTTTTGCCATTGGTTTATGGCGGCATCGCGGACTCCATTGGCAGCACACAGCAGGCTTACTGGATCATGGTCCCATTGTATTTATTTATACTATTTTTCGGTCTAGTTGGCCATAAAAAGAAAAGCTGGTAGTTCATGAGGATTTCGACCCCGGGCCGTATTTGTTTATTTGGTGAACATCAGGATTATCTTGGATTACCTGTTATTGCAGCAGCGATCTCCCGCAGGATCAGCATCGACGGACATTACCGCGATGACAATAAAATTATCCTGCACTTGCCTGATCTGGGACTAAAAGAGGCATTCTCCCTTAATGATACATTTCCATATGTGGTGCAGCGGGATTACTTCCGCAGCACCATTAATATTTTAAAGCGGAAAGGTTTAACTTTTTCAAAAGGCTTTGAGTGCGTTATCCAGGGCAATATTCCGATTAATTCGGGAACGTCAAGTTCTTCGGCGCTGATCGTGTCCTGGGCGCATTTCCTTGATAAAATGAGTGATAGCCCGGTTGGTTTTTCACAAAAAGAATTGGGTGAGATTGCCAACGCAGCCGAAGTGCTCGAATTTGGTGAACCAGGCGGCATGATGGACCATTATTCTACGGCCATCGGCAATGTTATTTATCTGGAATCAACACCCATTATTCACGTTGAGGCGCTGACGCCAACTCTGGGAACATTCGTCCTAGGCGATTCTTTGGAGCCAAAAGACACATTGGGAATCCTCGCGCGGTGTCGATATGGAATGGAAGATGTGATCAAAAAAGTAACAGGTTACGATCCTGAGTTTTCCATTTTTACAACGCCTTTTGAGAAAGCAAACGAATACAAAGCGCAGCTTACCGACGATGAACTGAGCCTGTTAAAAGCAAATCTGGAAGATCGCGACATTCTTATTGAAGGTAAAGTATTGTTAACGCAAAGTGTGAATAGTCCTGTTGATGAGGTGTTTGACAAACATTTTGGCGGACTTTTGTATAAACACTACAAAAACCTGCGCGACCACAAAAGAACTTCAACACCTAAAATTGATCGCATGATGAATGCTGCATTATCCGCTGGCGCATTAGGCGGCAAGATCAACGGCTCCGGCGGCGGCGGTTGCATGTTTGTGTACGCACCTACCAAGGCCGAAGAAGTGGCCGAAGCAATTGAGAAAGAAGGCGGAAAGAGCTACATTATCACCGTCGATTCAGGAACGCGCATCGAAAACTGAGGGATTAAAATGCACGATTGTAATTCCGATTGTGTTTTTGTTTTAAGACCTTTGCCAATAATAATAACAACTCCATGGCAGTAGTTACAGCTTCTGAAAAAACGACAAATCTTTACTGTCCCTCACTGACAGCATATAACAGGCGAAAAACAATCACTATCAATATCGGCGACCTGCCTATGGGTTCCGATTATCCTATTCGCGTGCAGTCGATGACCACGGTGGATACGATGGATACGCAGGGATCTATCGATGAAGTGATCCGCATGGTGGATTCCGGCTGCGAATATGTTCGCATTACCGCTCCCAGTGTGAAGGAAGCCCAAAATCTTGAAAACATCCGCAATGGTTTACGCAAAGTTGGAATTAATGTTCCGCTTATTGCTGATATCCATTTCACGCCCAACGCCGCCGAACTGGCCGCCAGGATCGTTGAAAAAGTGCGGATTAATCCCGGAAACTACGCTGACCGCAAGCGTTTCGAGATCATTGACTACACCGATGCTTCCTATGCTGCGGAACTGGAAAGAATTCGCGAAAAGTTCATCCCGCTAGTGCGCATATGCAAGGAATATGGCACAGCCATGCGGATTGGAACAAACCACGGCTCGCTCTCTGACCGGATTTTAAGCCGTTATGGTGACACGCCGCTGGGAATGGTGGAATCTGCGCTGGAATTTTTGCGGATCTGCGAAGAGTTCAATTATTTTAACATTGCGCTTTCGATGAAATCCAGCAACACGCAAGTGATGGTGGAAGCTTATCGTTTGCTTGTGCAGCGTTTGGATGAAGAAGGATTAAAGCCTTACCCGCTGCATTTGGGCGTTACCGAAGCCGGGGAAGCGGAAGATGGACGGATCAAATCGGCCGTCGGAATCGGCACGCTGCTCGAAGATGGTTTGGGCGATACAGTGCGCGTTTCCCTAACCGAAGCGCCTGAAAAAGAAGCGCCTGTGGCCCGTGCATTAATTCAGCGTTATGCCAACAGGACGCCGCATGATTTCATCGAGCCTGCTGAATTTTGCCCTATTAATCCATTTCGATACACACGGAGAGATACAAAGGAAGTTTATAACATTGGACACTTGAATGTGCCGCGTGTTATTGCAGATTATTCCAATATAGAAGTCACCCAGCTGGATGACCTGAAAAGCATCGGACATTTCTTTTTGCCTGTGCCTGATAAGTGGGCAATGAATGACCAGGGAGCTGATTTTATATATTCAGGCAAGAAGCCAGTGCCTTTCATGCTGCCCAATGGCTTGCGTGAAATCATGGATTTTGAACAATGGCTCACGCATTCTGATGCTGTTAACAAATTCCCGCTGTTTGAGGCGGAAGAATGGATTGCAATCGATAAAACGAGTGTTTCCAGGCAACTGAATTTTATCAAAGGAACAATTCATTCGCTTAACGATTCACTATTAGAAGACATCAGATCAGCGAACAATCTTGTTTTGCTGCTGCATACCGACAATGCACATGCGATGCCCGAGCTTCGGCGGTTCCTTTATAAACTGGTTGAGAAGGCTATCAAAACTCCCGTCGTTGTTCAGCGCGATTACTCGGCAGATCTTGGCGACGAGCTTACATTATATTCAGCTACGGACATCGGCGGCTTGCTCGTGGATGGCTTTGGAGACGGCGTATTGTTGCAGCCAATATTTTCTGCGCAAGCGATTCATGCCGATAAACTGAAATCTGCCGCCGCGTTCAACAGCATTGCATTCGGCATTTTACAGGCAGCCAGAACCAGAATGTCGAAGACGGAATACATTTCCTGCCCTTCCTGCGGGCGAACGCTCTTCGACTTACAGGAAACAACAGCCATGATCCGCAAACACACCGAACATTTGAAAGGAGTGAAAATTGGCATTATGGGCTGCATTGTTAACGGCCCGGGCGAAATGGCCGATGCTGATTACGGATATGTGGGAATGGGCAAGGATAAAATTGCGTTGTATCGCGGTCAGGAAGTTATCAAAAGATCGGTTACTGCGGCAAAAGCTGTGGAAGAATTGATTGGGCTTATTCGGGAAGACGGCCGTTGGATCGAGCCGGACGAAAGGGAAATATTGGTTTAGCAGGGTTGGTAAAGACAGAAATCCATATAATTTTATGAAAAGATACTTTCAGTTAGGCGACGTATTCGGTTATTTCTTCCGCGTCTTCAAAAAAAGGGACCCTAATGCCCCGGATTCCTTTAACCTGCGCATGATGCATGGGATCAACAAAATCTCCATCGTCATGTTCCTGATTTGCGTTATCATTATGATCGTTAGAGCATTGACAAGATGAATCTAGAATCGCTGAGAGATTATTGCCTGACTCTGCCGGGCGTAACCGAAGAACTGCCATTCGGGCCTGATACACTCGTATTTAAAGTGAAAGGCAAAGTATTCCTGCTCACGCCGATGGACTCAGCCGCGCATCAGTTCAATGCAAAATGCGACCCCGAAAAAGCAGAAGAGCTAAGAGAAAAATATCCGGACGTAAAGCCCGGATATCATATGAATAAGAAACACTGGAACACGGTTTACGTAACCGGCAACATTCCAAGTGAGACATTGTTCGGCTGGGTGAAAGACTCTTATGATCTTATTGTGAAGAGTCTGCCGAAGAAGGACCAGGGGTCCCTCGGCTAAGCTCGGGATGACGAGTCTTGAACCGGTTAGTTTGTCAATTTTAACGTCGTGCCAGCACTTCGACTCCGCTCAGTGTGACAGGTGCAAGTGCTCAACGTCTTGCTAGCCCTTCGACCGCCCGGCGGCCGAGTCCGCTCAGTGTGACAAACGCGCCTAGACTGCCATACCAGCCCTAACATAACGCCCTGTCAGTCTGAGCGGAGCCGAAGACACTACCCGAAAGCCCGAGCGGACCGCAACGCCTTATTTCGCAGCCTTCATCTCCTCATCCAGCTTCTTACTCAACGTCTCACAAACACCTTCAATGGCGTCTGCCATTACATTATCATTAGTTGCAGTCAGCAAGGTGTCTGCGATCCCGCTCATGAGTTCGATATAAAAGCGTTTCATTTCAAAAACTTCCATATCCTTTGTCCAGAGGTCGATTTTCAATGTGCCCCGGTGGTAATGGTCCCAAACGGCAATGGCGATGGCGCGGGTGTCATTAATGCCTTCGTTAGGGTTATCCGTAGCATTCCAAAAAATCTTTTCCGGTATGTTCTTGTCGTCGAGTTCAACGGTAAAATGTATTTCCGATTTTTTCATATGAGGTGTTAATATTTAGACAAAAGTAACCAATTGAGGAAATTTATAGTTCTAAAAATTACTTTGCTGCCTGTTTAAACACCTTTTTCAAAAGATCGGTTACGCGAGCTTTCGGATCTTCACGAATCTTTTTTTCTTCCTGCGCGATCAGCACGTACAAGCCGTCAATGGTCTTTTGCGTCGCATAACCTTTCAAATCGGGGTTCACTTTCTTTACCAAAGGGATCTTGTTATAAGTGTCGACGATCTCTTTATAATAGTCTGTTGCCTTGTTCAGATTAAGCGTTGAATCTACAACCGGGAAGAAAGTTTTGTACAAATCTTCATTCGTTGTTTTTTTCAAATACTGCGTTGCTGCATCATCCTGGCCCTTTAAAATGCCCAGCGCGTCGGGGACGGTCATGGATGTGATGGCTTTTACAAAGATCGGTTTTGACTTTTTTGCAGCATCTTCGGCGGCGCGGTTGAGCGACAATGTAAATTTATCAACCTGATCGCCAAGTCCCATCTTTCTTAAAGTCTCAGCCACTTTTTGCGCTTCGGGCGGAACTGCGATCTTGATCAGCTCATTTTTGAAGAACCCATCCACTTTGGAAGCTTCCGCTGAACCGTTGCTAATCCCAACATTCAAGGCCTCTTTCAATCCTGACACGATTTCATTTTCACCGAGGCCATCTGACTTTCCACTCACTTTATCCAGCACCTTTCCTAAGTTGAACTGCGCCTGGGAATTAGTGGCTGATATGAGTGAAAATAATAATATTGCTAAGATTTTGTGATTCATTACGATTGTGTTTGTTAAATTCTGACTACGCTTTAAACGTACTCAATAACGATTAATTTTACTTATTTTTGGGAAAATAACGGTCTCATTCAACCAATTTCAAACTATGGTTCCCATAATCCGGGCTGAAATATTAACGATCGGTGATGAAATTCTTTTTGGACAAATTACGGATACGAACACGCAATGGATTGGCTCTCAACTCACTGATATTGGGATCCGTCCGGTCAGAAAGACGTCGGTTGGGGACAACAAAGCTGACATCCTGGATGCCTTCGCGGCGGCCAGTGAGCGGGTGGACGTTATTATAGTTACGGGAGGCCTCGGCCCTACCCGTGATGACATTACCAAGCATACATTTTGCGAATATTTTGGAACGGAACTTGAAATAAATCAGGAAGCGCTGGAACTGATCACTGCATTTTTTGCGAAACGCGGACGCGCCATGACTGAGCTGAACATTCAGCAGGCTGCACTTCCAAAAAATTGTACCTACATTCCAAACCTGTGGGGAACAGCGCCCGGCATGTGGTTTGAGAAAGACAATGTGGTTTATGTTTCCCTGCCCGGCGTGCCTTACGAAATGAAGAGTTTGATGGAGTTTGAGATCCTTCCCAGGCTGAAAGCAAAGTTTGTTTCGAACATTATTCAACATAAATCGGTGCGGACGATCGGCATAGGAGAATCTTTCCTGGCTGAGACGATCGCACCTTGGGAAGACGCGCTTCCCGCGCATATAAAATTGGCCTATCTACCTCATTTTGGGCAAGTTAAACTTCGTTTGACCGGCACCGGCACAGATCAGAACCAACTTGATGCTGAGCTGGCCGAGCAAGTTGCGCTGCTGATGCCTTACATTGAGGAATGGGTTTTCGGGTTTGATAATGATGAACTTGAAACGGTCATCGGATCGTTACTTGTGCAGCACCAGGCCACGGTGGGCACAGCAGAAAGTTGCACCGGCGGATTTGTCGCAAATCAGATCACGAATGTGCCCGGCGCTTCGCAATACTTTGAAGGTTCTGTTGTGAGTTATAGTAATGAGGTGAAGATGAACGTTCTGGGCGTTTCACCTCAAACACTGGAAGCATATGGGGCTGTCAGCGAGCAAACTGCCCGCGAGATGGCCGAGGGCGCCCGCACAGTGCTGAACACTACTTTTGCGGTTTCAACAACGGGCATCGCTGGTCCTGATGGCGGCACGGCGGAAAAACCGGTTGGAACAGTCTGGATTGCCTGTGCTACACCGGACGAAACATTCACCCAGTTGCTCACTTTGCGCAACAACCGGAAGATCAACATTGAACTTACTTCTTCCTACGCATTGAATTTGTTGAGGAAAACCATTTTGAAAACAAATCTTGCCATTAAGGGCTGAGAAGATTACTAAAATACATTCGGTAGCAAAATTGGCCGCCGTGAATGAAAGATACCAGTTATGAAAATAGTTGAAATGGTAATGCCTCCAATGGGCGAAAGTATAATGGAATGCACTGTCCTTCACTTACTTGCAAAAGCTGGTGATAAGGTTGCAGTTGACGATTCCATTTTGGAGGTTGCCACGGATAAAGTGGATACGGAAGTGCCCTGTCCTTTTTCCGGAGTGCTTACTGAGTGGCTTGTCAAAGAGAATGATGTGGTGCCAATAGGAAGCCCGGTTGCGAAGATCGAGGTGGAGAATGATGTGGACGAAGGTGATCAGCAACCCGTTGACAAGCCTGCTAATGAGCCGGTTAGTGCAGAACCGGAAGTGGAAGCGACCGCAGCGGCCCTGGAAAAAGAATATGAGGAGGTGCTTATCAGGAAGGCCGAACCTGCTCTGGACCTGACCAACAACAACCCCGATCACAACGCTTTCTATTCACCACTCGTGCTCAGCATTGCGCGCGAAGAGCACATTACCGAAAGCGAGCTTGCCACCATTCATGGAACGGGCATTGAAAACAGAGTTACGAAAAATGACATTTTTTCGTTTCTCGACAGCCGTAAAAAGCATGTTCACATTCCAACTCCTGCTGCAATTTCGCTGAACGGCAGCAACGAGATCATTGAAATGGACCGGATGCGGAAGATGATTTCGCAGCGTATGATCGAGTCCAGGAAGATTTCAGCGCACGTTACTTCATTTATTGAAACCGATATGACGCCGGTTGTTCAATGGCGTGAACATACAAAAGCCGAATACAGGAAGAAAACGGGCGATAGCATTACATTCACGCCCATTTTGATTGAAGCTGTTGTGAAAGCGATCAAGGATTATCCAATGATCAATATCTCTGTCGATGGCGATCGGATTATCAAGAAAAAGGAAATAAACATTGGTATGGCTGTGGCTTTGCCGGATGGAAACCTGATCGTTCCCGTTATTCATCGTGCTGATCAGTATGACTTGCCAGGGCTAGCAAGAAAAGTGAATGATCTTGCCAAAAGAGCGCGTGAAAACAAATTAAAGGCTGATGACCTGGCTGGGGGAACTTACACCGTTTCCAATATTGGCGCATTTGCAAACCTGATGGGAACGCCTATCATTGTCCAGCCGCAGGTTGCGATCATGGCTTTTGGCGCAATAAAGAAGAAACCAGCTGTAATTGAAACGCCGCAGGGAGATTTGCTCGGCATTCGCAGTCTGATGTTTATCTCTCACTCTTATGACCATCGCGTTGTGGACGGCTCACTAGGCGGGCTTTTTCTGAAACGCGTGAATGATTACCTTGAAAATTTCGATACGCACAGATCAATAATGTAATGCTCAGACTCACTTTGGACATGGATGACGTGCTGGCGGATACGCAAAAGAAACTCGTCAGCATTGTTCATAATGATTTTTCGACCTTATATAATGAAGAACAACTGACCAAAAGCGCTTTCAGGGATATTTTACATCCCAAGCAACTCACGAAGCTGCATAAGATCATCGACACGCCGGGTTTTTTTGCCGACATTGAAGTGATGAGCGGGGCTGTTGAAACGGTTTACAAACTGTCCAAGTTCTACGAAATATTTGTTGCTACTGCTTGCATGGAATTTCCTACGTCGTTCAATGACAAGTTTGCGTGGCTTAAAAAACATTTCCCTTTCATACCCTGGACCAATGTTGTGTTTTGTGGTTACAAAAGTATTATCCAGTCCGACTATCTGATCGATGACCACGTTCGGAATTTGAATGCTTTTAAAGGAACTGGCATATTGTTTACTGCACCGCACAATGTTAAAGAAACCTCATATAAGCGTGTTTCCAATTGGAAGGATGTTTCTGAATTATTTTTACCAATCGCATGAAACTACTACTGATTGAAGACGAACCGAAAACTTTGCAGTCCATCAAACAAGGACTTGAAGAGAATGGATACGAGGTTGACATTGCATACGATGGCCTGATTGGCAGGCAATTGGCGAAAAATAATACATATCAACTGATCATCAGCGACATTATCATTCCGGGCATCAACGGCATCGAACTTTGCCGGGAAATACGGAACTGGGGTGACGAAACGCCTATTTTAATGTTAACGGCGCTGGGTACCACAGACGATAAAGTTACTGGACTGGATGCCGGTGCGGACGATTACCTCGTAAAGCCCTTTGAATTCAAAGAGCTTCTGGCCCGAGTGAGAGCGCTTACCAAGCGCGGAACGACGGTTTCCCACACCGCGCAGATTTTGAAATTTGCGGACCTTGAAATTTCGCTGGACGCTAAAACGGTGCATCGTTCGGGAAATAAAATCAACCTGACGGCCAGGGAATTCAATTTACTCGTTTACCTGATCCGAAATCAGGGACGCGTGATCTCAAAAGTGGAAATTGCAGAACAAGTTTGGGACATTGGGTTTGATACGGGCACCAATGTGATTGAAGTTTACGTAAATTATCTTCGTAAAAAAATTGATAAGGATTACCCTGTCAAATTGATCCATACCCAGTTCGGGATGGGTTATGTGCTAAAAGTAGAGTAAATCATGCAGATCCGCACCAGACTTACAGTTCAGTTTTCCCTGCTGGTGAGCGGAATCCTTCTGATCACATTTCTCGCGATCTATTTTTTCTCATATTACAATGTTAATGAGGACTTCTATGATCGGTTAAGGTCAAAAGCAAAATCTCAGGCAGAGCTTTTGCTGAAAGTCCCGCAGGTGAATACGGAGGTTCTAAAAGCCCTGGATGAAACCAACCGGGACTTGATTTACGACGAGAATACATTCATTTTCGACGAGAAAAACCGCCTTATTTATAGCAATCCTACCAGTCCTCAATCCAAATCCATTCACGTTTCCAATTACTGGCTGGACGAAATCCGCAAAGCCGGTCAGATCCGTTACACCGACGGCGACTACAAGGTTGTGGGCTTGTATTACAAATACCCATTTAACAGGGCCGTCGTTTTGCTTGGTGCGAAAGATTTATACGGTCAAGCCAATCTCTCCAATTTGAGCACATTACTGACGGTTTTGTTCTTCATTGTAACCATTATTGTGGCGTTGGTGGGCTGGATTTTCTCAAAACGGGCATTGAGGCCGATTTCGAAGGTTATGAACGCTGTGGAAAGGATTCTGCCTCAAAAACTGGATACCAGACTGGATGTTCCTAACCAAAAGGATGAAATAGGGCGCTTAACCACAACATTTAACAATCTTTTGGACCGGATTGAAACGGCATTTCAAATGCAGAAAATCTTTGTGGCTAATGTTTCCCATGAGCTTAAAAATCCGTTAACCAAAATCCGCTCACAGCTGGAAGTGAGCATGTTAAAAGAACGAAACACTGCCGACTACCAGTTGACGATCAGGTCTGTTTTGGAGGATATCCAGGAGCTGGCGCAGCTTTCCAATACATTATTGGAGCTTGCCAAAGTAAGTGAGGATCAAAAAGATCTGCTCACAGAAACCATTCGAGTGGATGATCTTTTGCTTGATTGTCGGCTTGGCCTGGCGCAGGCAAATCCGTTGTATAACATTCAGCTTAATTTTGAAGAGTTGCCGGAAGATGACACCTGGCTGGAACTAACAGGAAATTCAACATTGCTTAAAACCGCTTTCTTGAATCTGATGGACAATGCCTGCAAGTTTTCGGACAATCACACAGTTAATGTTGATTTGAAAACGTCAGCGAGAAGATTAACACTAAGTTTTTCGGATAACGGCAAAGGAATTCCAAAAGAAGATCAGAGTCTGGTTTTTCAACCATTTTACCGCAGTGACAACACCGCAAATATTAAGGGATATGGAATCGGGCTGTCTTTGGTAGAGCGGATCGTGAAGTTGCACTCGGGAAATGTCAACATTTATTCCAATGAGCCTAAGGGCACGACGTTCGTCGTCATTTTCTCAAAGCTCTAAGCAAATTCTAACTTTTTATTAACGCCTTTTTAAGTATTGTATGATTTATTTGTATTGTCTCAATAAGACATGCTGATAAAACGGCAGTTCAAAAGGATTTCATTTTTTGTGGTGTTAATAAGCAAACTTGGCAGGTGTATCTCACACCTGCCAAAGTTTTTTGTGACTAGCCCTTCTTCCTAATCTCAATAATCTTCAACTTATTCAGCATCTTGATCACCGGGTAAGTTGGGTCGACTTCGTACCAGCGTGAGCCGAAGTTGATCGAATTTGGTTTCTTGTGGTGATTATTTTGAAATAATTCACCCATCATTAAGAAGTCAAAAATCAAAGAATTCTTCGATTTGTCGTCGTTATCAAAGTTTTGGTAACCGTATTTGTGACCGCTCCAGTTTACGATTGCGCCGTGAATCGGGCCCATCAGGAAATGTACAGGCAAGAGGAAAAAGAACGCCCAGTGCATATCCAGATAAATGTAAGCCAGGATGTAAAAAGCAGTGTAAAGCAACGCCCAGCCTGAACGTGAAAGCCACGAATCGCCAAGCTTTTCTATAAAGCGCCACTCTGGATAATTCCTTTCAAATTGCGACTCTATCGCGCGCTTGCGGCTTAGCACGGCATTATAAATATTCTTCGTTTCCCACATCATCGTAAAAACATTTTTGGTGTGATGCGGCGAATGCGGATCCTTCTCTGTATCGCTGAAAGCGTGGTGCATGCGGTGCAGAATCGCGTAAGCTCTTGGACTTAAATAAGAAGAACCTTGTGAAAGATAAGTCAGTAAATAGAAGAACCGCTCCCACGGTTTGCTCATAATAAACATCTTATGAGCTGAATAGCGGTGCAGGAAGAAGGTTTGACAGAATAGGGATAAATACCAATGTACAACAAAAACGATAAGAACAATATACATGGAACGAGATGAAATTATAATATTTTAAACTTTGTACAAAAGTAAGTGTAAGCGTTAACAAAACCGAAAATCAGAAAAGCTAATTTGGAATTATTTTATATAGAGAGATACGATTTTTGTCACGATATCGATTGCATGGAAGGGATTTCATTACAAAATCATGAAGGCGTAACTCAACAGGTTTGCGCCCATTTGCAATGCTTTTCTACGCATTTCCTCCGGATCATTATAAACACTCTGATCCTCCCAGCCATTTCCTAAATCCGTTTCATAGCTATAATAGCAAACAAGCCTGCCCTGCCAGATAAGCCCATAACCTTGCGGTTGTTTTCCATCATGCTCATGAACTTTTGGAAGACCTTCGGGAAACACATATTTGATCCTGTAAACCTGGTGATCGAAAGGCAGTTCCACAAAAGAAAGCTCTGGAAAGACCTTTTTCATCTCCCGTCTGATAAACTGGTCCAAACCATAATTGTCGTCCACGTGCAAGAAGCCACCTGACAGCAGATAGTTACGGAGATTTTGCGCCTCCGCATCGCTGAATACCACATTGCCATGGCCCGTCATATGCACAAACGGATACGCGAAAATATCGGGGCTGCCCACTTCTACCACGTCTTCGGCAGGGTTAATGTTCATTTTCAGCTCCGTATTACAGAACTTGATCAGGTTAGGAAGCGAAGTTTTATTGGCATACCAGTCGCCGCCACCACCGTATTTCAACTTGGCAATTTTCAATGATGACTGCGCGAATGTTGCTGTGCCTATGAAAACAAATATGACCAGCCCTATTATTTTGCCAAAGCTTGCTACTGACCTCTTCATGTTGGTTGGTGCGTTTATAAAATGTTCTGTGCCAAATTAATGGCGTGGCAGCCTGCCACAGCCGCAGTTTCGGTCCTTAAACGGGTAGGTCCAAGGGAAACAGTTGAAAATCCATGATCGAGTGCTAACGAAACTTCTTTTTCACTGAAATCGCCTTCCGGTCCTATTAATAAAGTTGTGCCCGAGCCTTTTTTTACCTTACTAAAAACGTGCTCAACCTTGTTATGATCTGGAACGTAGGCGATTAATTTTTCCGAACCCGTCACGCCTTTCACGAATGCTTCGTATTTATTGCCAATGGTGATGACTGGAAGATAATGTTGCTGCGATTGTTTCATGGCCGCGGCAGCGATACGATTCAGCCTCGTAAGGTTCACAACGCGGTTGATCGTGTCCGCATTGGTGTGCTCTGTCAACATGAAGTCGATGCGCTCCACCCCTATTTCGGTCATTTTTTCCACCATCCATTCGTTGCGCTCGGCCTTGCGCGTGGGCGCAATGGCCAGGTGTACGGAAAACGGTCTTCGTTCGATGATCTGAGATTCAAGCACTTCGTAACCCGCCTTTTTTCCCTGGATATTCAACACGCATTTCTGCAACGTGCCTTTGCCATTGGTTACATATATAATGTCTCCGGAATTGAGCCTTAAAACTTTGGAACTATGCCTGGCCTCCTCTTCGTCTAATTCGTAAAGATTTGAGTCTGGCTGATAAAATAAATGCATGTGAAAAGTAAATATTCAATAAGATAAAAAAACCGGGATGATTTTCAAAATACGGTTAAAATTAGAGTCCCCTTTATAATTAAACGCCATGTTTTCCTTATATTATTTTGAATATCTCAAAAAACCTGATTTTTGCATTTTTGCAACATTTCAATAAGAGAGACTGCTAATTTAACCGCGTTATCAGGGTTTCTGCAAAAATATTTATCAGTTAGTCAAAATTCGAATTTAATCGATTTTATAAGAATAATACATTTTTTACTGACAATACTACCACAAACACAATATTATTCTGCGTAAGGCTAATATTTCTTAGTTTTTATTTTTTGGAAATACATTTTTGCATTAATATTGTGCCGTTATAATTATTCGTCACCACTTTATCTAGTACTATTATGTCAAAATCCAAGCTGGAATATATTTGGTTGGATGGCTACAAGCCGACCCAAAGTTTACGTAGCAAAACCAAAATTGAAAGCGATTTTAGTGGGAAATTGGAAGATTGCAGCAACTGGTCATTTGATGGTTCATCCACTGAACAAGCGCTTGGCGGTTCTTCTGACTGTTTATTGAAACCTGTTTACATTATCCCTGACCCATTGCGCAAAGATGCATATCTTGTAATGTGTGAAGTACTTAATGCAGACGGAACTGCTCACGTATCCAACGGTCGGGCAACGATTGAAGATGATGACAATGATTTCTGGTTCGGTTTTGAACAAGAATATTTCCTTTGGGATACTGAAACAAACAAACCACTTGGCTTCCCGGCAAATGGTTATCCTGCACCACAAGGACCATACTATTGCTCAGTAGGTGCTCAAAACGCATACGGTCGCGAAATTATCGAAGAGCATCTTGACGCTTGCCTTGACGCCGGACTTAATGTAGAGGGTATCAATGCAGAGGTTGCAGCAGGACAATGGGAATTCCAGATTTTCGCAAAAGGTGCGAAAGAAGCTGGTGACCAGATCTGGCTTGGCCGTTATTTGCTTGAAAGAATCGGTGAAAAATATGGTGTTGCTATCAACTGGCACTGCAAGCCTCTGGGCGAGCTTGACTGGAACGGAAGCGGCATGCACGCTAACTTCTCAAACTCTGCTTTGAGAACTGCTGGCAGCAAAGAAGTTTTCGATAAAGTTTGCGAATCTTTCCGTCCGGTTGTGAAAGAACACATTGAAGTTTACGGTGCTGATAACCACCTGCGTTTGACTGGAAAGCACGAAACTGCTTCTATCCACGATTTCAGCTACGGTGTTTCTGACCGCGGTGCTTCGATCCGTATCCCTGTTCTTGTCCCTCAAAAAGGATGGAGCGGATATCTGGAAGATCGTCGTCCAAACTCAGCTGCTGATCCTTACAAAGTAGCTGCGCGTATTATTAAGACTGTTAAATCTGCGCTTTAATATTTGCAGAATAGATATAATGTAAATCAAAAAACCGCCGCATTGGCGGTTTTTTGATTTACAGGCACTGTCAAATCGCGGAGTAAACGCAAAATCCCGGAGGGATGTAACATCATGCATGACATTACATCCCTCCGGGATTTTCCTTATCCATTAACCAATTATATTTTGACTACCGATGTTTTGTCCCTCTGGGACTTGATATCAGTCCTGCTCTTCGCTTCCGGAGAATGCGTAAAGAGTTGGGTCCAGTTGAATGCGACCGGCGTTAAAGCGTATGATGAAATCGTTGATCGTTTTATCATTGATCTCCGTTTTGTTCAATCCCACTTCCAGACCAATGCCGTAATCAAACTTGTCGTCCGTTTCAATGTGCTCGCGAACTGTTATTTCCTCGTTTTCTTCGATCTCTTCAATGAATTCGGTAAGCAACAATTCTGCTTCTTCGTCCTGCTCTTCGTCACAAACGTAATTTTCCGGACGTTCGTCGAGGGAAACGTAATTCGGCATCACCTTTTTCAGCCTTTCCAAAGCAGCGTCATAAACGAGGGTTGAGTGGTGCAATCTCAAAGTGTAGATCAGCGCGTCATAAATCACCTCTTTCTCTTTGTAAAAACCTACGAACTGAACGTGCGCATGCTCGTTGTTCTCCTCTTCATCCTCTTCCAGCTCGTCCTCAACATGTATAAAGCTTGATCGCTCTGCTTTACATTCCTGTTTAAGCACTGCAATTTCTTCTGGATCAAATCCCGGATTCATAGTCTTGAATATTTGTTATAAAAAGCTTTCGCTGCTAAAATTATTCCAAAAATAACATTTCACGGTATTTTGCCAAAGGCCAGTCTTCATCGTCGATCAATAATTCCAATTTATCCACGTGATATCTGATCTCCTCAAAAAACCCTTTCACCTCCGAACCGTACATTTTCGCCCTTTCAAACAGATCCTCAATGTTATTGGCCGTTTTGCGCTGCTCTGTCATTTCGTGAACAAGCTTTTTAATGATCACGATATGGGTGGAAATATCTTTGATAATTTCCTTGATCGGTGCCGCTTCTTCCAGCATATCCAGATCCGTGAGCGACCGGGCCGTCTGGGCAAGCTTGAACTGATATTTCACAACCGTAGAAACAATGTGGTTCAATGCCAGATCACCTATCACGCGCGATTCGATCTGTAACTTTTTAACATAATTTTCTAATTCAATCTCGTAGCGGGCATGCAGCTCGCGCGAGGTGAGGACGCCCATTCGCTCAAATGCAGTAATTGTACGTTCCGTCGTGTAAGCGTGCAGCGCATCGTATGTTTCCTTGATATTGCTCAGGCCGCGGCTTTTTGCTTCCTCCACCCATTCCTCTGAATATCCGTTTCCTTCAAATAGAATGTTCTTTGACTCTGTAAAATAGCGTTTCAGGATCTCAACAGTCGCCACCTTCTTTTCTTCTCCTGCGGCAAGTCTCTCATCCATTTCCTTTTTGAATTCCAAAAGCTGATTCGCCACAATCGTATTCAAAACGATCATCGGCGATGCACTGTTTTGAGAACTGCCCACTGCGCGATATTCAAACTTATTTCCGGTAAAACAGAAGGGCGAAGTGCGGTTACGGTCCGTGTTATCGCGTTGCAGGTTTGGAATGCGGGTTATACCCAATTTATAATAGAAATTCTCGCCTTTTTCGAGCGTTATCTCTCCCTTGTTGACCAATTCTTCCAGCATATTGGTCAGCTCGTTACCCAGGAAAACCGATACAATCGATGGCGGCGCCTCGTTTGCCCCTAATCTATGCTCATTACCGGCAGAAGAAATGGAAGCGCGCAACAAATCCGCGTGATCGTGAACTGCTTTCACAACATTCATTAAAAATGTTAGAAAGCGCAGGTTTTCCTTCGGCTTGGACGTGGGCGCGAGCAGGTTGATGCCCGTATCCGTGGAAAGTGACCAGTTGTTATGCTTTCCGCTTCCGTTGATACCAGCAAATGGTTTTTCGTGAAACAAAACCTGGAAATTATGTCGGTCACCCACTTTCTGCATCAAATCCATCAACAATGCATTATGGTCAATGGCCAGGTTTACCTCCTCAAACGTGGGCGCACATTCGTACTGGCCTGGCGCAACCTCGTTGTGGCGCGTACGCACAGGAATGCCCAACTTTAATGCTTCAAATTCAAAATCCACCATGAATGCATTCACCCGCGGCGATATCGAACCAAAATAATGATCGTCCAGCTGCTGGCCACGCGCAGGACTATGTCCAAAGACCGTTCTGCCAGCCATGAGCAAGTCGGGACGCGCATAATAAAGTGCTTTATCTACCAAAAAATATTCCTGCTCAATGCCTAATGTTGGCGTTACTTTATCAACGTCGCGGTTGAAAAATTGACAGACCGAAGTGGCTGCTTTGTCGAGCATAACCAGCGATTTGAGCAAAGGAGCTTTGTAATCGAGTGCTTCTCCGGTATAGGAAATAAACACGGACGGAATACATAATGTTTTCCCTCCCGCCCCATTATCCATCAAGAACGCAGGTGAACTCGGGTCCCAGCCTGTATAACCGCGTGCTTCAAAAGTGGCGCGCAAACCGCCGCTTGGAAATGAGGATGCATCGGGTTCCTGCTGGACCAGTGCACTTCCTTTGAATTTTTCAACGGCTTTGCCGTCGATTGTCAAGTCAAAAAATGAATCGTGTTTCTCAGCAGTCGTTCCGGTTAAGGGCTGGAACCAGTGCGTGTAGTGCGTCGCTCCCTTGGAAATCGCCCACGATTTCATCGCCGCCGAAACCTCGTCTGCAACTTCCCGGTCGATCGTCGAACCGGAACGTATCGCATTCGAAATCTTGGTGTAAGCCTCAGCGGAGAGCAGCGTTTTCATTACGTCATCGCTGAAAGTGTTACTGCCATATAAGTCGGCTACTTTTTCTGTCGGAGGGGTAAGTGAAGGGGCAACCCGGCCTTGAGCAATCTCAAAAGCTTTGGAACGAAAAGTCATTTTATAATCGGATTTATATTAATTCTCCCCAAAATTATTTATTTAAAGGTACGAACAACAATTCTACGCCACATTTTCATTTTTAATCTGTAACGATACTGCCGGTTGCTTCAATTTTCGGAACTTTGTAAATTCTTAAAGACACCGATGCGCAAAAGATTAGAATTTCTTGCCATATACGGGATTAGCTGGGTTGTTCTGTTTCAGTTTTTCCGAATATTATTTCTCGCTTACCATTATAAAAAGACGCTTGAACTGCCTTCATCGCTGTGGGCAAAAAGTGCAGCCCACGGCCTGCAAATGGACATTTCATTTGCAGGTTATATTTTAATGATCCCCGCATTGCTCATGATGTTCACTGCCAGGAAATGGAAGTGGTATGCAAATACATTGGCTATTTTCAGCGCAATAGTGGCGTTTTTAATCACTTTTCTTGTCATTGCAGACCTGGAATTGTTTAAAGCATGGGGATTCCGGATCGACGGCACATCGTTACATTATCTCAAAACGCCCAAAGAAGCTGTTGCTTCCATGGGTGCTGCTCCGATTTTCCCACTATTGCTGCTTTTCGCAGGCCTTTTTGTCCTCGTCTGGAAATTGTTACGGACCGTTATCAAGCGCAGCACGGGCGCATTTGAAAAGACCGGTTTTATTTATACGATCCCTGTTTTCCTGATTCTGAGCGCAAGTCTGATCATTCCAATTCGTGGCGGGCTTCAACTCGCGCCCATGAATGAAAGCGCTGTTTTTTTCAGTGATAAAAGTTTTGCCAATTATGCGGCCGTGAATGTCCCCTGGAATTTTATGAGCTCCCTGCTGAATGCCACTTATTCCAAAAAGAACCCGTTTGTTTATTTTGATGAAAGTCAGGCAGATCAACTCGTAAAGTCGCTATATAGGGCCGACAGCACTTCGGAGCAGGTGGTTAAGGCGGGGAAGATAAATGTCGTCGTCATTATCTGGGAAAGCTTTACTGCGAAAGTTGCCGGCAGTTTGAATGGCTTGCAGAATGTGACGCCGCAATTTGATCAACTCGCGAAAGTGGGAATGCTGTTCACGCAAATGTACGCAAGCGGAAACCGGAGCGATAAAGGAATGGTGGCGATTTTGAGCGGATACCCAGCCCAGCCGACAAATTCAATCATTAAGATTCCTAAAAAAACATTTTCTCTGCCATCATTACCGAAGGTCTTTCATAAAAATGGTTGGTATACATCCTTTTATTATGGCGGCGAAACCGAATTCGCCAACATGAAATCCTACTTTCTGCAACAGGATTTTGATCAGATCATTGATAAGAATGATTTTGATGAAAAGGATATGAATTCCAAATGGGGTGCGCATGACCACATTGTTCTGGACCGGTTAATGGACGATCTGGACAAGCAGAAACAGCCATTTTTTTCAACTTTATTTACATTAAGCAGCCACGAACCATTCGAAGTTCCGGTTAAAACCGTAATCAAAGGAAACGATTCCGAACAATTGTTTTTGAATGCACATCATTATACGGACGCCTCGATTGGTGACTTTATTAAGAACGCCAAAACAAAACCGTGGTGGGATAACACGCTGATAATCATTATCGCAGACCACGGCCATCCGCTGCCCGAGACGGACAGAACAAAACCCGCAGAATTTCACATTCCCATGCTTTGGCTCGGCGGCGCATTGGAAAAGCACAGCACGAAAGTGGATTCGATCTGCTCTCAAACGGACCTGGCGACAACATTATTGAACCAGTTGCATCTTCCTTCGGGTTCTTTTAATTGGAGCAATGATATTTTTGGCAAACAACGCGTTCCTTTTGCATATTTCGCATTTAATAATGGATTGGGCTGGATGAAGCCCGGCGGATATCTGGTCCGTGACAACATCGGCGGCAACATTACCGAAAAAGCCGGAGCTCTTACGCCAGAAGAAGAAAATTTTGGAAAAGCATATTTACAATCATCATTCAACGATTATTTAAAGCGTTGAGCCTAAAAGGTGTAATTTTGCAGAATATTTGAAAACAATGAAAAAAGTCGCTTTTTATACATTAGGCTGTAAACTGAATTATTCCGAAACATCGTCCATAGGCCGCATGTTTGAGCAAAAGGGATATCAGAAAGTGGAGTTTAATGAAACACCAGATATTTTTATCATTAACACGTGCTCTGTTACCGAGAATGCGGATAAAAAATGTCGGAAGATCGTACGCGAGGCACAGAAGATTAATGCGGATGGTTATGTGGCCATTATAGGCTGCTATGCGCAGTTGAAACCAAAAGAAATTTCGGAAATCCCTGGAGTCGACGCAGTTTTGGGCGCGGCGGAAAAGTTTCGTTTAGTCGAGTTGATCGATACATTTGAAAAAACACCGCTGGGACAGCCTGCGCAGGTGATCGCTTCCACAATTGATCACGCTGTTGAATACCATACTTCTTATTCCTTAAATGATCGTACAAGGACTTTTCTGAAAGTGCAGGACGGTTGCGATTATCCCTGCTCCTACTGCACGATCCCATTGGCGAGGGGAAAAAGCCGCTCCGATAGCATAGCGAACATTGTGAAGGCTGCCGAGGATATTGCAGCCAGGGATGTAAAGGAAATCGTTTTGACAGGTGTCAACATTGGCGATTTCGGTTTGCAAAACGGCGAGCGGAAAGAAACATTTCTGGACCTGGTCAAAGCGCTGGACGAAGTAGAAGGCATTTTACGTTTCCGTATCTCGTCCATCGAACCTAATTTGCTGACCGACGAGATCATTGAATTTGTGGCAAAATCCAAACGCTTTGCGCACCACTTTCACATTCCGCTGCAATCGGGTTCCAACACGGTTCTTGGATTAATGAAGCGTCGTTACAAACGTGAACTGTATGCGGAGCGTGTTGCGAAAATCAAATCGCTGATGCCTGAATGCTGCATTGGCGTAGACGTGATTGTAGGTCATCCTGGCGAAACACAGCAGCTTTTTGAAGAAAGTTACCTATTCCTGAATGAGTTGGAGGTTTCTTACCTGCACGTTTTCACATATTCAGAAAGGGAAAATACGGCTGCTTTGAACATCAGACCCATTGTCGCTAAAAATGTCAGAGCGGATAGATCTAAAATGCTCCATATCCTCTCGGAAAAAAAGAAGCGGTACTTTTACGAGAAACAAATTGATAAGCAAGGACTTGTTTTGTTTGAAGACGAGATACAGAACGGTCAGATGCTTGGCTTTACAGACAATTACGTTCGTGTGGCCGTTAAATATGATCCTTTGTTAATCAATGAAACCAAGGCGGTCCGTTACAGCCACATTAATGAGCTTGGTTTGATGGAGGTTACGGAAATAGAAGAACTTGCCCCGATTCTGGTTTAGATCAGATTTTATTTTTTGATCTATATGAAAAAGTCCGCCTTGGTTTTACCTGAGGCGGACTTTTATATTTAAACAACGTTGAGAAAAATTACGCTTCTATAAGAAACTCATCGTGCTGGCTGATATCCAATCCAGCTTTCTCATCCAATTCAGATACACGAAGTGGCAAGATAAGATCTGTAATTTTAAGCAGCAGCAATGAACCGCCGAATGCGAAAACAGACACACCTACCAAAGCAATTACGTGGTTGATAAACAATGTTGTTTCGCCAAAGGCAAGACCCTGATCCGTAACCAGTGAGTTAACACCGCTCGTTGCGAATACACCAGTCATCAACATCCCAACCATACCACCTACACCGTGGCAAGGAAATACGTCCAATGTATCATCCAATGTAGAACGAGTGCGCAGGTGAGCAACGTAGTTACTGATTACAGCTGCGATAGTTCCGATGAAAAGGGAAGCAGGAACGGTAACGAAACCAGCAGCAGGCGTGATAGCCACAAGACCTACAACCGCACCGATACAGAAACCAAGCGCCGACACTTTTTTACCTCTTGCAACATCAAACAAAACCCATGAAAGACCAGCGGCACCAGCAGCAGTATTTGTCGTAGCGAAAGCAGAAACTGCCAAAGGAGAGGCTGAGAGCGCAGAACCTGCGTTGAAACCAAACCAACCGAACCAAAGCAAACCTGTTCCCAAAAGAACAAAAGGAATGTTTGCAGGTGGCAAAACGTGATCTTCTGTTAACGACTTACGTCTTTTCAGGTAAAGTGCGCCGGCCAATGCAGCCCAGCCAGCAGACATGTGAACAACCGTTCCACCTGCGAAGTCAAGCACACCCATTTTGAACAGGATACCATCAGCATGCCATGTCATGTGAGCCAATGGTGAATAAATAAAGATACAGAACAAGATGATGAACAACACGTAAGAACGGAAGTTAACACGCTCAGCCATAGAACCCGTTACAAGCGCAGGTGTGATCACCGCGAACTTCATCTGGAACATTGCAAAAAGAGCGAAAGGAATTGTTCCCCAAACCGGTCCGTCCAAAACGCCTTTGAACATAAAGTGGGTCGTTGGGTTACCAACAAATCCGCCGATGTCATCACCAAATGCAAGACTGAAACCAATAACAACCCAAAGGACACTGATAACGCCCATTGCGATGAAGCTCTGAAGCATTGTCGAGATAACGTTTTTGTTATTCACCATTCCGCCGTAGAAGTAAGCCAGACCTGGGGTCATAAGCAAAACCAGCGCGGAAGACACAAGTAACCAGGCGGTGTCACCGGAATTAATGCCTTCCGTCACGATCTGAGTCGGAACATTGGGAATGAAGGCACCGAGGATACTGATTACGAGCAGGATAATCAGTGGAATGTAATTACGTTTTTCCATTGTAGTAAATAGTTATTATAGGTAGATTAAGAAGGTATGTGATTGAAAATTAGAATTTGTAAATAAATGCAAGTCCGAAAGTCGTCTGGCTGTTTTTAGTCCATTCGCCATCAGAATCTTCAAACTGCTGCGCTTCACCCGCACCGCTTACTTTTGGATATGCATCCAGACGGAATTCAGGTTTTACAAGGATATGTCCGTCAGCCAGGCTGATGTTTCCTGTTAAAGTGATGGAATTAACGCTTGTTCCCATTCCAGCTGGTGTAAGCAAACCACGTACGCCGCTGTCATTATTGAAATACTCGTAACGAGCACCGATTCCGAAGTTGTCAGTTAAAGCTGTGTTTGCATAAACAGCCACACCGCCCCATGTTTCCGTGTCAGTTGGTCCACCGTAACCTTGGTAGTCTCCTTTTTGGCTTCCGTATGCAGCATTCAATCCAAGCAGGAATTTCTCGGTGATCTGGAAACTTGTCGTAAGGTCAAAAACCTGGTAGAATGCAGACGGCTCTTTGAAAGTCACTGTGTCTGGGTTTGCCTCGTTGCTTCCGATATAGTTCACATATACGTTCCAGTTTGCGACCGGCTGGAAATAAAGCTGGCTGATAATACCCTTTTTGCGGTTGTTGTCGCCTAATCCGTCAACATTGTTCACAACACCCACCATTAAAGAAGCTTTGTCTGAAAAAGCATAAGTTGCCTTCAAACCAGCGTGGTAAAATGGGCCGTTATTGAATAGGTTTGATAGAGAGTAGTTGAAGTTGGCCGGTGCGTCGATCACTTCATATCCGATGTTTGTTCCGAATTGTCCGGCAGTCATCGAAAATTTGTCTGTGAATTTGTAAGTAAAGTAAGCCTGCTTGATAGCGAGTGCGGTGCTAAACAATGCATTCCCGTAGTTACCCATATTGGCGTTAGGACCGAATGTCAAATCAACTACAGCTTCTGATTTTGCATTGGTGTAAGCCACTTTTGTCTGAACCAAGCCCAAAGAAAATTGTCCGGAACGCTGATCAAATACGCGGGCATTGGATCCACCCATGTTAGAGCGCGACGCAGGTTTGTTGAAATTAGCCATGTAATAAGAGTCCAGATAGCCCGAAAATGCAAATGCACCTTTGGCCTCATCTTCGTCCTTCGCCTCAGTAACCACTGTTGTATCCGCTTTGGCAGCTTTTTTATCCTCATCTGACTTTGCAAAACCCAAAAAAGGAACCATCAAAGATAATACTGTGCAATAGACTTTTTTCATAATTATATTCTGTTTAAGTTAATACTACTCCCCGGCTGAATTACTGGATCAAATATTGTACTTAAATTGTATTAATCAAATATTCAAGACAAAATTTATCTAAAAAAACACAATTATCATTATTTTTTACTCTTTTTTATTGTTTTATAAACATAAAATCGTGCTTTTCGCAATTTTTGAAGAAAATTTTAAATTCTGTGTAAATGCACATACACAAAATTTTATATATGACATAGTATCGGAATTATTAAGAAATTTTATTATTATAATGACATTTCCGGCAATGGGGCACAAAAAAAGCCCCGCTGATGGCGGGGCTTGCACTGGGGCTTCCAGTAAAGCTTCAAAATCTTATTCGGTCACAGGTTTTATTCACCGTGCATCCATGCTTTTTTAGCAAGCAATGTATCTTCTTCCTCTTCATTATCAGGATCCGGTACGCAGCAATCGACAGGGCAAACCGCTGCACATTGAGGCTCTTCATGGAAACCTACACATTCAGTACACTTGTCTGAAACGATATAGTAGAATTCGTCGGAAACTGGCGACTGCTTTTCCTTACCACTTACGATGGTTCCATCACCAAAATCCACCTCGTCCAGACTTGTTCCATCACCCCAGGTCCACTCAACACCTCCTTCATAAATTGCTGTGTTAGGGCACTCTGGCTCGCACGCCCCACAATTTATGCATTCATCGGTTATCATTATAGCCATATCGCCGGATTGTTTATATTTGTTGCTATTTCTTCTGTTTAGAGTAACAAATATAACTATTTATAGTTTCCCAGCAATCAGAAAAATAAAAACGAATACCTAATTTAACTTTTCAGCGTTCAGTCAGAATGATATCGAGAGCCCAGCGGATAAATGCATTTATAAATCTTGGAAAATTCATCACAAACCCTCAAAATGAGCTGATAATAGAAGAATGGATCGCCCGCGCCAACAGTAAAAACAACTGGTTTACAACTGAAAATGTTGCCCGGTCGCTGAATGCACTGGCCAATCAATTTTTAAATGCAGACAAGCTCAATGCATGGGCAGCGCAATATCCTGAACCTGATTCTTCTCAAAAAATAGGCGTTGTAATGGCCGGGAACATTCCGGCAGTTGGATTTCATGACGCGTTATCGGTCCTTATCAGCGGACATATATTATTGGCAAAACCCAGTTCAGATGACCAGTTGCTGATCCATGCACTGCTCGATAAGCTCGTGGCTATCGAACCGGGGCTTGAAGAACACATTCGCTTTGTGGAGCGCTTGAATGATGCGGACGCTTATATTGCCACCGGAAGCGATAATACAGCGCGTTATTTCCATTATTATTTTGCTAAAAAACCCAACATTATCCGCAAGAACCGGACGTCTGTTGCCGTACTGACGGGCAGCGAAGACGGTGAAGAATTAGCTGCTCTTGGCAGGGATGCGTTACAGTATTTTGGTCTGGGATGCCGCAATGTTTCCAAGCTTTTTGTTCCGGCAGGATATGATTTTACCAAGTTTTATGAATCCATTCAGAATCTCGACAAGACGTATCTGCATCACCATAAATACTTTAACAACTACGAATACAACAAGTCTATTTTCCTGGTAAACCGGGTGCCGCATTATGATAACGGTTTCCTGTTGCTGACGGAAAGCAAAGCATTGGTTTCGGCAATCAGTGTGCTGCATTACGAAACATATGAATCGCTTTCGGACATTGAAGCACCATTGAAAGAACAGGCTGAGAAAATCCAGTGCGTTGTGACTAACGCAGATATTGACCTTCCGGGATTGATCTCATTCGGCAAAACGCAGGAACCGGGGTTGACAGATTATGCCGACGCGGTTGACACCATGGCATTTTTAGCAGAATTCTAATTTTCTATTTTTCAGAAAAAGCCCACTTGAAAAAATCAGGAAGCGCTTTGGACCAGGTGTTCAGGTTGTGCTCACCCAGTGCAATCTCTTTGTAAAACACGTCGCGGTTCCAGGCGTAACCCTTCCTTTCCAATGTGGCAATGCATTCCAGTGTATCCTGGATCGAATCAATCACGCCGTCTCCGTCGCGGTCGTCGTACTCGTCCAGCGATCCGCACTGAAACCAGAATTTGAGGTCGGGCTTCGTGTTGGCATTGCTGAGCTGCGTATGCATAATGCGGTCGGAATCGTAATAACCGTCGTGCAATGCCCTTCTCCGCCACCATAAGGAGCCTGAAAATACGCCAGCCTTTGAAAAAATGTCTGGATTGTTCCAGACAATATCCAAAGCCATTAATCCTCCCAACGAAAACCCGGCGTATACAACATCTTCCTTTGCAACATGATAATCAGTATTCAAAAACGGGAGTAATTCTTTCGTAACGAAGTTGGAGGTCGCTCCTGCCCTGTTTCCCCGACCCGCATAATCTGCCTCCGCCGCAATGCCGTACTCGTAAATCCTGTTTTCATTGGCGTGAATGCCCGCGATCAAAAATGGTGCCGTTTCACCGGTTGCCTGCAACTGCTGCGCGACCCGGGCGATCGCCAACGCTTCAAAATCCTGTCCATCATTGAACAGCATCAGCGGATAAGACCGGAATGGATCATAACCAAACGGAAGAATTATGGAAACCGTAACTTCCCTTTCCAGGAAGACAGAAAATACATTTTTGACCAGGGGAAGAATGGGCTTGTCGGCGAAACTCAAAATTACTTCTGCGTTGAAATGGATGCAATAAAAGCTCGCAAGTTAATAAATGCCCATAATTTGGTTCCTTTAATTTGTTTTGTATATTTCAATATCAATGGTATTAAACAAAAAAGCTCCGTTTGGAAGAGAAGCATATCAAATATTACTCGCATCATCTGGACAGAGATGTGGACATGCTGGTCTATGGCAATTGGGGCTATCCGCTGCTGCTTTTCCCGACGACTTTGGGAAAATACTATCAGGCAAAAGACATGGGCCTGATCGAATCCGCACGCGGGCTCGTAGAATCGGGAAAATATAAGATCTATTGCATTGATTCAATCGACGCGGATTCCTGGTATGCCAAGCATTTAAACCCGCAATACAGGGTACTCAACCACATTCAATACGACAAGTTCCTGAACAACGAGCTCGTTCCATTCATCAGAAGTGAATGTCATGTAGACCGGATCGGCGTGGCCGGATGCAGCTTCGGCGGCTTTCATGCAGCTAATTTTGCATTCAAACATCCGGAGCAGGTGGCCTACATGATCAGCATGAGTGGCGCATTTGATATCCGCAGCTTCACGGACGGATTTTACGACGATACAGTTTATTTTAATAATCCAATTGATTTCATGCCCAACGAACAAGGCTGGCGCTACGGCCATATGAAGATCGTTTTGGGGACTTCCGACTGGGATATTTGTCTCGACAGCAATTTAAAGATGTCAAAAATCCTGAATGACCAGGGAATCGAACACTGGCTCGATATTAGAGGCTGGGAAAAACACGACTGGCCGTTGTGGAACAGAATGTTCCCCGATTACCTGTCGCGCATCATGTAAATACAAAACAAAAAACCGCATATGAAAAAAATTGGAATTTTGTTTGGAATGGAAAACACTTTTCCAAACGCATTTATTGAAAGGGTTAATAGCAAAGACAGCGGTTTCATTGCGGAAGCCGTGACGATTGACAAAGTAGTGCAGGCGGATCCAACCGAATACGCTGTTATCATTGACCGTATTTCTCAGGATGTGCCTTTTTACCGTGCATATCTGAAGAACGCTGCATTATCCGGCACGGCGGTGATCAATAACCCATTCTGGTGGAGTGCGGATGAAAAGTTTTTCAACAATGCACTGGCTGAAAAAATAGGCGTTCCCGTTCCCAAAACGGTTCTGCTTCCCTCGAAAGAGCGTCCTGAAAATACTTCCGAAACTTCGTTCCGTAACCTTGCTTTTCCGATGGCCTGGGAGGAGATATTCCAATACATTGGATTTCCGGCATATATGAAGCCTCATGACGGCGGTGGCTGGAAAAGTGTTTACAAAGTCGTAAACCCGCAAGATATGTGGCATAAGCATGAGGAAACGGGTCAGTTGGTGATGATGTTACAGGAAGAAATTGACTTTACAGATTATTTCCGCTGTTACTGCATTGGCCAGAAAGAAGTGCTGATTATGCCATATGAGCCAAGAAATCCGCATCATTTGCGCTATGCCGCCGAAATGAAAGCCACGGGCGAAGAAGGTGAAAGGCTTTTAGAAACAATAAAGGATTACACGCTGAAATTGAACATTGCATTGGGCTACGATTTCAACACTGTCGAGTTTGCGGTGCGCGACGGAATTCCTATCGCTATTGATTTTTGCAATCCGGCTCCTGATGCGGACATTTATTCAGTAGGCCGTGATAATTTCGAATGGGTTGTGGAAGCGGCAGCGAATATGGCCATTGAAAGAGCAAAAGCACAAGTGCCTGGACAAACAAATCTGACGTGGGGAACATTTGTAAAAGATGCTCTTGGAATTCCTGCGCAGTCATCAGTAGCGGCACCGGTTCCTGCCGAAGCAGCTCCTGAAAAAGCACCTAAACCTGCTCCTGCCTCGGCGAAAGAAGTTAAGGTGAAGACCGTTGCGCCTAAGAAAGCACCCAAGCTGGTTGAAGATAAAGGCATATTGCCTGTTCCAAGTGAGCCAACACCGAAAATCCCAACTAAAAAAGCAGCGGCAACAAAAGCACCCGCGGCAAATTCTAAACTGAAAAAATCTTAATTCAACCGCATACGCACGCTTTATGGCCACGTTCACCCTGGGAATTGAGGAAGAATTTCAGACCATTGATCCTGTAACAAGGAATCTGAGGTCACATATGTCGAAGCTTGTAGAGGATGGGAAAATCACGCTTAAGGAACGTGTGAAGGCAGAAATGCACCAGGCCGTTGTGGAGGTGGGCACCAACATTTGCCATAACATTCAGGAAGCGCGGGAAGAAGTCACTTACTTGCGCAAAATGATCCTGGATCTGGCTGAAAAGCAAAATTTGCAGGTTGCGGCAGCCGGAACGCACCCATTTGCAGACTGGGTTGAACAGCTCATCACGCCCGACCCCCGCTATGACGAGATTATTGATGAAATGCGTGACGTTGCACGGGGTAACCTGATTTTCGGCCTGCACGTTCACGTAGGAATTGAAAACCGGGATGAGGCCATTCAGATAATGAACGCTGTAAGGTATTTTTTACCGCATATCTATGCATTGTCTACCAATTCGCCTTTCTGGTGTGGCCGTAATACGGGTTTCAAATCTTACCGGTCAAAGGTTTTTGATAAATTTCCGAGGACCGGCATTCCCGATTCCTTTTCGAGCGCAGCCGAGTACGACGAATATGTGAATCTCCTGATCAAAACAAAATGCATTGATAACGGAAAGAAAATCTGGTGGGACATTCGTGTTCACCCGTTTTTTGACACCATTGAGTTTCGTATGTGTGACGTGCCCATGCGAACCGATGAGACGATTTGTCTGGCTGCGATCATGCAGGCGCTCGTTGCCAAAATTCACAAGCTCCATCGCATGAACCTGACATTCAGGCCATATCACCGCATGCTGATCAACGAAAACAAATGGCGCGCCGCCCGTTACGGCATTCATGGCAAGCTGATCGACTTTGGTAAGCAAGAGGAAGTGGAGTACAATGTGCTGGTTGTAGAGCTGCTGGAATTTATTGATGATGTTGTGGATGAACTGGGAAGTCGAAAAGAGATCGATTACATTCACCAGATTATGGCAATGGGCACGGGCGCAGACCGTCAGTTGGCTGTTTTTGAACAAACCGGCAGCATGAATGCCGTGGTGGATTACATTGTTGCAGAAACCAAAATCGGTCTGGACTGACAGTGATTTTTCAGCAACTTGCGAACTAATAGCGTTTCAGGTTGTTAAGAATATTTACCAGATTCTAACAAAATTATAACGTCTGCCTGCATAAAACTGGCAGCTCCTCTAAAATGAATGATGACAAAAAACATTTCCGGATTGCCATTCTGGACATGTACAACGGGTTTGAAAATGAAGGAATGCGGTGCATCAAAAAGATCGTTACCGCATTTGGTGAAAGCGAGTCGGTGGCCGTTGAATACACAATTTTCGATGTAAGACAAAAGCTGGAAATTCCGGGAATGAATTTCGACGCCTACATTTCAACAGGTGGCCCGGGAAATCCTTCTCCGGTTGGAGAACCTTGGGAGAAGAGGTTTTTTGGTTTTTTAGACCAGATATTCCAGTTCAATGCCAACCGTCATAATAAAACCAAAAAACACCTTTTCCTGATCTGCCACTCCTTTCAAATGGCCTGTATTCACTGGCAGCTTGCTGGGGTTAGTAAAAGGAGAAAAACCTCCTTTGGGACATTTCCGGTTCATAAAACGGCATTGGGCCGCAAGGATCCGCTGTTAAATACATTAAGCGATCCTTTCTGGATTGTAGATTCGCGCGACTTTCAGGTTACGCAACCCAACCAGTTTATGCTGGAAAATATGGGCGCAAAATTGCTTTGTCTCGAAAAGATAAGGCCGCACGTTCCGCTGGAACGCGCTGTGATGGCGATCCGCTTTTCCAAGGAAATCGTTGGAACGCAGTTTCATCCGGAAGCTGATGCAGAAGGCATGCTTCGCTACTTTCTACGGGAAGACAAGAAAGTGAGCATTATCGCGGCACACGGCGAAGCGAAATACAATGACATGATCTCGCATTTGAATGACCCGGACAAAATTATGATGACCGAAGCCGTTGTTATTCCGGCGTTTTTGAAAAATGCCCTGAACAAAGCTTTCCTGCCTGCCTATGCATAAGCAAGCCCGCGAAACGTTCAACCGCTCCTTTACCGAAAGTAAATATGAGGCTTTTGTAAAATCTTTCGACGCGGACTTTCCAGGACAGCTGGATTTCCGGGTGGCCGAAACACCAATTTTTGTTCCGAAAGAATTATTCGAAAAAATCGGCATTGCCTCGGAGCAGATCATTGCGACATTGCGTTCTTCTGAATTCATAAGTAATACGGAGCGGGCTGTGCCAGTCGATCAAAATGTGCCTAACGAAAACAATCACACATCATTTCTGGCTATTGATTTCGCCATTTGCAAAGACGAGAAAGGCGACCTTACTCCGCAACTTATTGAATTGCAAGGATTTCCATCGGTGTTTGGATATCAGGCCCATTTGTCCGAATCTTTTAAACAACATTTCGAAATCCCTGAAAATTTCCGTTACAGCTTCGGCGGAGATTCCTACGAAGAATATGTTGAAAAGCTGAAAGAATTAATTCTGGCAGGTGAAGATCCTGAGCACGTAATTTTGCTGGAAATTTTCCCTGAAAAGCAGAAAACGAGGATAGATTTCGCGGTTACGGAAGCAATGCTTGGTATTAAGGCAGTTTGTTATACCAAATTAATCAAAGAAGGAAGTAACCTCTATTACCAAAACGACGGTCGCAAAATTCAGATAAAACGGATCTATAACCGCCTTATATTTGACGATTTACTAAATTACCCGGACTTAAAAACAAGCTATCATTTCACTGATGATGTGAATGTGAGCTGGGTTGGCCATCCCAACTGGTTTTTCAGGATCAGCAAATTTTCCATTCCATTTCTAAAAAGTGAATATGTGCCGGAAACCAAATTTGTAAGCGATTACAATGGTAACTTTCCAGCTGATCTGGGAAATTATGTTTTAAAGCCGCTCTTTTCATTTGCCGGTTCTGGTGTTCAGCTGCACATTTTGGAATCGGATTTGACCGCATTGCCAGATCCAGAAAATTACATTCTACAAAAAAAGGTTGTGTATGAACCCGTAATTCAGGCACCGGATGGTTTGGTAAAATGCGAAGTGCGTATGATGTACGGTTGGAATGACAATGCGGACAAACCAGAACTGCTCATTTCGCTGAGCCGACTTAGTCGCGGTGAAATGATCGGGGTTCGTTTTAATAAAGATTTTACCTGGGTTGGTGGCAGTGCCGCCTTCTTTGAAAAGTAAATTAAGTTTTGTAAATTTTATAAATAAAATACTTTTTAAAAGTATTTAACTTTTAGAATGCATATATCCCATCGACAGCATTTTTTTGACCACTTAGCTCAGACCTCCGACTATCCGCTTGCATTAGAGATTGAAAAAGCAGAGGGCGTTTATATGTACGGCCCGGACGGGAAGCGATATATGGATTTGATTTCCGGGATTGCAGTTAGCAATGTGGGCCACCGGCACCCGAAAATTCTGTCTGCTGTTTATGAGCAATTGGAAAAGCACATGCATTTGCTCGTTTATGGAGAGTATGTGCAAAGTACACAAGTGCAGCTCGCAAAGGCGTTGACAGACACATTAAAAATCACCTCACCTGAGCCTTCTCCCTATGGGTTGATTGATAATGTATATTTTACAAATTCTGGAACGGAAGCAGTCGAAGGCGCGATGAAACTGGCAAAACGTTTCACCGGTTGGGGCGAATTTGTTTCCTGCTTTAATGCTTACCATGGTGCTACCCAGGGCGCATTGAGCCTTGCAGGAGCAGAATTTTTTAAGCGAAATTTCCGTCCGCTGCTTCCTGGTGTAACGCATATTCAGCATGGATTTTTGCCTGATATTGAAAAAATAACGGATAAAACAGCTGCTGTTATCATTGAAATTATTGGTGGCGAATCGGGTGTGCGTGTGCCTGATGATGCATATTTTCCGGCTTTGCGTAAGAAGTGTACTGAAACGGGCGCCTTACTGATATTTGATGAAATTCAGACGGGATATGGCCGTACGGGTTCGTTTTGGGCTTTTGAGCAATTTGGCGTTTATCCGGATATTTTGCTCAGCGCCAAAGGAATGGGTGGCGGAATGCCGATCGGCGCTTTTATGGCTTCGCAGGACATTATGAGCGTTTTTAAAAATAACCCGATACTCGGGCACATTACCACTTTTGGCGGACATCCCGTGAGCTGCGCCTCTTCGCTTGCAGCGTTGCAGGTTACATTGGATGAAAATCTGGCAAGCTCAGCGATCGCAAAAGGAAATCTTTTCAAGTCGTTATTAATCCATCCGGCCATTAAAGAAGTAAGGGGAAGAGGCTTAATGCTGGCTGCGGAAATGGAAACTTTCGCGAAGTTGAAAGACACCATCGACCGCTGCATTCAACGCGGCGTGGTTACCGACTGGTTTTTGTTTTGTGACAATGCCATGCGCATTGCACCGCCGCTTACCATCACCGAAGCGCAAATCCGGGAAGCTTGTGACGTTATTTTGTCAGTTTTGAACGAACAGAAAATATGAATTACGCGATTGAAAATCAGTTTTTGAAAATTGCTGTCCAGGAAAAAGGCGCTGAGCTTTGCCAAATCCAATCAACAGTGACAGGTAAGGACTTTTTATGGAACGCTAACCCCGACATTTGGGCAAGTTATGCTCCGGTGCTTTTTCCCGTAATTGGCGCGATTAAGAATGGATTTGTGAATTACAAAGGCAAACAATACGCCGTTCCTCGCCATGGTTTCATCAGGAACAATGCGGATGTAAAGTTAACGTACCAAACTGCCGACAGTCTGACCTTTGGTTTAAAATTCAGCGAAAAAACGTTGGAGATATATCCATTTGAATTTGAGTTTCTGATCACTTACAGCCTCAGAGAAAATAGGGTCATTGTAAATCATGAAGTCATCAATCATGAGACAGGGGAAATGCTATTTTCCCTCGGCGGACATCCCGCATTCAAATGCCCTCTGCATGACGATGAGTCTTACGAAGATTATTATCTGGAATTTTACGCAGTCGAAAATGATTCAACATGGCTTTTGGAAAAAGATGGCTTAGTCGGAAATGCAACCAGACCAGTTCTCCAAAATACTAACATGTTACACTTGAACAGACACTTGTTCGACACCGACGCACTGATTTTCAAGCATTTGGTTTCAAAACAAGTCAGCCTTCGCAGCACGAAATCTGCACAAGTCATCACCATGCATTACGACGACTTCAAATATCTCGGCATCTGGGCCAAACCAGGCGGCAACTTCGTCTGCATCGAACCCTGGCTAGGCATAGCGGACACCGCCGACTCCGATCAAAACTTTGAAACGAAAGAAGGGATTCTGAAGCTTGCCGCTGGGGGAACGTTTGAGGCTAAGTTTGAGATTGAAATCAGCGAATAATTATAGTTTAAGTGCCACAAGCTCGCTGCCAAGCTGGTGCAGTGCAGCTTCAATTTTCTTCGCCTGGGCCGGTCTTGGTTTTTTCAGGCCTGATGCATAGTGATTTAATAGTTTTTCATTGATTCCTGTAAGACGTGCGATGCCCGTTTGACTAAAAATGCCTTTATAGTATTGTAGGAAGCTGCCCACGTCCAGCCTCCATTCAATTTCATATTCCCCTTTTAAAGCAGCCGGAATGTTCTTGTCGTCGAAAGTCTTGATGATCTCAATACACTCCATTACTGACTTTTTTACAGCCTCAATCGTCTCCCCACCACCATTTATTCCTCTAACATTTTCGGAATGCGCTCCGTAGAAATCTTTGCTTCGGCCTATAAGCACTTTAATTTTTTTCATCTCTTTTCTATGTCTAAGCCCATGATCTTTATTGCTGCCAAACGCGTAGGCTCCGCCATCTCTTTGGAACCATGGTTGGCAACAGCATAAGTAATGCTGCCCTTTCGATAAATGCAATGACTGCCACGCGTTCGTACAAGCAACCAGCCATTACGCCGTATGATACGGTGAAACTCCGAGTATTTCATTGATAGTGTGAGCAAAGTGTTAGGCACAAAGGTATACAATAATATACCATTTGCAAATCACCACTCACAAAAAAAGCTCCCGAAAAGGAGCTTTTAGTCTTTCTACAAATCGCTTACTACTAAACCGTAGCTTCGATTTGTGCGTTTAATTTATCTTCCAAAGTTGTTTTTGGCACAACGCCTACAACTTTATCTACTAATTGTCCGCCTTTAAAGATCATCAATGTCGGGATACTGCGAATACCGAATTTAGCTGGCACCGACGAGTTCATATCCACATCCATTTTACCAATAACTGCTTTGCCCTCATATTCGCCGGCCAATTGTTCTACAACCGGTCCGATCATCTTACAAGGACCGCACCATTCAGCCCAAAAGTCAACAAGTACTGGTTTATCTCCCTGGATGAGATCTTCAAAGGTGCTATCGGTAATTTCAAGTGCTTTTCCCATGTCGAAAAAATGTCTAATGTTTTTTTATTAATCTGATGTAATAAGGATTATAAGTAACTAAAAGTTCCTGATTCAATCGTCATCAGGTCAGTTTAAAAAGAATTTCACACCATGAAATCCGTTAAGCACTTTGAACAGTTCGTTAGACGGCGCAACTCTGTAACCGCGCGACACCATTTCCACTTCCAGGTGCGTTTCCGGATCCACAACCGTCATATTAACCGCGCATGCACCCGGGTGATTACCAAAGGTTTCGTTTAATAAATGAATGAACTGCGCGTCAATCTGATCCAGTGTGAGGTTAATCCTGATCTTACGGCACATCTTCTCGCGGATCTCCGTCAGAAGCTGGATTTGCAAAATCTTAAATTCAAACTGATCCTCCTGTTTCCAGCGATTCTGCACTTTGCCTTTAATGTAAAGGAACTGTCCTATCTGTAAGTAGTTTTTGAACCGGATATAATCTTCTCCGCCCAAAAGCATTTCCATGGAACCGCGGTAATCCTCAATCTTAAAGATCATGAACAAACTGCCATTGCGTGACATACGTTCCTGCGCGCTTGTTACAATGCCGCCGACATTAATTTCCTTACCAAAATATTTGGGTGCTCTCTCATTTTCTCCAATCTCCATCACCTTATCCACTGTGCAATTACAGAAATTATCCAGCTCCACACGGAATGTATCTAACGGGTGTCCGGAGATGTAAAAACCGACGACATCCTGCTCATAACGAAGCTTCGCAAGATCGTCCCAGGGAATCACATCCGCAGCTTTCGGCTTAGTCATCAATATTTCATTGCCACCAAATGCACCGAAAAGCGACGATTGCGCAGAAGCCTTTTCAGCGTGATAATTGTTGGCATAGCGAATCAGTTTCTCGATAAATGTTCCCGTTTCTCCCGGCTCGGTCGCAAAATATTGTGCGCGGTGATACTCAGGAAAACAGTCAAACCCGCCTGCATAAGCCAGACTTTCAATCGTCTTTTTATTTACAGTCCTCAGGTTGACCCGGATAATGAAATCATAAATGTCTTTAAATGGCCCGTTTTGGTTCCTCTCTTCAATAATGGATTCAACCGCCGCGTCGCCACTGCCCTTCACACCCGCCAGTCCGAAACGTATTTCATGTTTCTTATTTGCATTAAATTGCCTGTCTGACTCATTAATATCCGGACCTAAAACTTTCAGTCCCTGCGCTTTACACTCTTCCATGAAGAATGTAATCTTTTCGATGTTGCCCAGTGAGCTCGTTAATACGGCCGACATATATTCTGCCGTGTAATGTGCTTTAAGATAGGCGGTTTGATAAGCAACAAATGCATAACACGTTGAATGTGACTTGTTGAATGCATATGATGCAAAAGCCTCCCAGTCTGTCCAGATCTTTTCAAGCTTTTTAGTATCCAATCCTTTCTCCGCGCCGCCCTTCATGAAGTCGCCCTTCATCTTGTTAAGGGTTTCTATCTGCTTCTTACCCATTGCTTTACGCAATGTATCAGCTTGACCTTTTGTAAATCCGCCCAGTTTTTGGGACAAAAGCATTACCTGCTCTTGGTAAACCGTAATCCCATAAGTATCAGCCAGATATTCTTCCAGTTCAGGCAAATCATATGTTACTTCCTCCAATCCATTTTTACGGCGGATGAAGTTCGGAATGTAGGCGATCGGACCGGGGCGGTATAATGCGTTCATCGCTATCAAGTGCTCGAAACGATCGGGAATCAAGTCGCGCATATACTTTTTCATCCCGTCGGATTCGAACTGGAAAATGGCGTTGGTTTCACCTCTCTGGAACAACTCAAAAACTTTCGGGTCGTCCAGCGGAATGTCGTCGATGACGATGTCGACATTATGATTTTGCTTAATAAGCCGCAATGCTTCCTTGATGATGGTCAGGTTTCGCAGACCTAAAAAGTCCATTTTGATAACCCCCGCATCCTCGATGATCTTTCCCTGATATTGTGTGATCAGGAAATCGGAGTCCTTAGATGTGCTTACCGGAATAATCTCCGTTAAATCGCTTGGCGCAATGATGATTCCGGCTGCGTGGATCCCTGTGTTCCTAACCGTTCCTTCCAGCCTTCTCGCCTCTTGTAGAACACTAGCCTGCAAGTCATTACCTAATGCAATGGCACGCATTTTCTTCACATTATCCAACTCTTCCGGCGCAATGCCTTCTTTTTTCATCAAACTTCCCTCTCCTTCCAGCGGTGCCGTAAAGATCCGGTTCAGCGTCATATTATAGGTTGGCTTGTCCGGAACCAGTTTCGCGAGCATATTGGCGTCCGCAAGTGGCAGGTCCATCACACGCGCAACATCCTTAATGGCCGATTTGGCAGCCATTGTACCATAAGTCACAATCTGCGCAACCTGGTTGTAGCCATATTTTTTAACCACATAATCAATCACTTTCTGCCGGCCTTCATCATCGAAGTCCGTATCAATATCAGGAAGTGAAATACGGTCGGGATTCAGGAAACGCTCGAAAAGCAGATCATATTTAATCGGGTCAATGTTGGTAATTCCCGTGCAATAAGCGACCACCGAACCTGCCGCGGAACCACGTCCCGGACCAATGAAAACGCCCATTTTACGGCCTGCATCAATGAAATCAGCCACAATCAGGAAGTATCCGGGGAAACCCATATTCCGGATTGTTTGCAGCTCAAAGTTCAGCCGCTCTTCGATTTCAGGGGTTATGGTGCCGTATTTGAAACGCGCTCCTTCAAATGTAAGGTGCTTAAGATATTCCCATTGGTTTAATACATCTGCCGTAAGTTCCTTTTTACCAAACATTTCCGACAATGTATGCGTCTTAAATTCTTCGGGGATCGGGAAATTCGGTAACAGGATATCTTTCCGCAGATCCAGTGCTTTTATTTTATCAACAATCTCATTCGTATTGTCCAGCGACTCTGGCAAGTCGTTGAACAGTTTCATCATTTCGCTGGTGTTTTTGAAATAAAACTGATCATTGAAAAACGCGAAACGCGAGCCTTTTGGAATGCCTTTATCATCATCAAAATCCTTTGCCGATGGCGTGCTTTGCTTATCCCCGGTGTTGATACAAAGCAAAATGTCATGCGCGTTCCAATCTTCCTGATCCACGTAATGCGAGTCATTGGAAGCGATGATCTTAACATTATATTTTTTTGCAAACCTTACAAGAACCTCATTAACAATGTATTGATCACGGATTTCGTGGCGTTGCAGCTCTACGTAGAAATCTTCACCAAACAGATCCAGCCACCATTTAAATTCCTTCTCCGCTTCCTCTTCACCCTTACGGATAATCGTTTTTGGGATGATCGCTCCAATACAGCAAGTTGTAGCAATCAGGCCCTTATGATATTTGACAATCAGCTCTTTATCAATCCGCGGATATTTTCCATACATTCCCTCGATAAAACCGAGCGAACACATTTTAACCAGATTTTTATATCCCAATTCATCCTTAGCAAGAAGCAACTGGTGATGCCGCACGTCCTTTTTATCCTTCGTAAACTGCCGGATATGGCGGTCTTCCACAACGTAAAATTCACATCCTACTATCGGCTTGATGCCTTGCTTATTGCCTTCCGCCACGAATTCGAACACACCAAACATGTTACCATGGTCTGTGATGGCAACGGCAGGCATGTTGTCTTCCTTGGCCTTTTTGAAAAGCTTTTTTATATCCGCCGCACCGTCCAGAAGGGAAAATTGCGTGTGGCAGTGCAAGTGTGAAAATTGCATGTTATAAGAATTGTTGTTTGGAATTATAGACTATCAGAAGGCAGGCAATCGAAATCAGGGCTCGGCAGGCTGTTCATATATTACATAATTCATATAGTCTGTAAAAGGTTTAAGCAAAGAAATCCCCTGAACGACCATTTTCCCAAAGTCCTTGGAAGTCACTTCTTTATCAGTGTAATTATGGGAGAAAAAAAGTTGCTTTTGTTTTAAGAGCTCAATCTCCGGATGATCTTTGGCATATCCTTTCGGCGTCGTTTTCAAAGCCTCGCCCTCAATGTTCGGATAGTAGGCACGAAAGTCCTTGTCATGGATAATTTGCTTTAATTCATCCGCATTGTAATCGATCTCCTGTCGGAACCGCGCCAGTTGTTCCGGCGTTGTTTCCCACATGCCACCGCCCAAAAAAGTTTTGTTACCGGGCTGAATTTGCAGGTAATAATCAATTCTCCCCGACCCCTTTCCACCTGGGCCGATGCCTGCGCTGAGGTTATTTTTATAAGGTGCTTTATTTTTAGAAAACCTGATATCGCGGTTGATCCTGAAAATACATTCTTTGACTTGGAGATTGCCCAGATCCTGAAATTTGCCTACTTCTTCTATTAAATAGGCGACAAGCTTTTCAAGATCCGCTTTTGCTGCGTCGTAATCCTTTCTATTCTGCTGGAACCATTCCCTGTTATTATTTTCGGCTAACTGACTTAAAAAGTGAAGTGTTTTGGATTCCATCGTGTATTGGTGAAGCTATAAAATTCAAATTTACTACGTTTTGTGATTCAATTTAACGAATTTTGGCAAATTAGAAATCGGAAAACTTCTTAAAAACTGATAATCAGGAGAAAGCTATGAACCGTCCATTTTTGTCCAAAGAAGGTAAAAAGAAAACTGCTGTTTCCAGGCCAAATAAAGACCAACGAGAGCTGAAAGCAAAGTCATATAAAGAAAAGTCAGACAAACAGTGGCTATTTGATTCGCTTACCAGGGCTTTGAAAGAAGTAAAGCTGATGGAAGAGGGCAAACTTCCCGAACCTGACATTAATGATTTGTTCAAAGATTAATATCACATTCTAATGATCAAAATCACTTACACACATGAATTTTCAAAAGAGTACAAAAGACTTTCAGAAAAATACCGTCACTGGAAACAGACATTAAAGCACTTATTGAAAACTTATCCGTAAATCCCGGCTTGGGCAAGCCACTTGGATCTCACCTTTTCAAAATTCGATGGCAAATAAAATGCAAGGGAAAGGGTAAGAGCGGAGGAATAAGGGTAATTACCTATTTTAAGCTGCATAATGACAAGCTTCGCCTGGTGACGATATACGATAAATCGGAAAAGGAAACAATCCTGATTAAAGAACTTCGCGCATTGGTTAAATCAATCGAATAATACAGTAACAATTTATAAATGGCCAGAATCCTTACAGGCATCCAGAGTAGCGGAAGGCCCCATTTGGGGAACATTTTGGGAGCGATCCTTCCCGCTATTGAACTTTCAAGAAAACCCGAAAACGAATCCTTCTTTTTTATTGCTGACCTGCATTCTCTTGTTTCAATCAAAGATGGAAAATTGAGACGCGAGTATGCCCGCGCTATTGCAGCTACTTGGCTTGCGTTTGGTTTTGACTTTGAGAAAAATGTATTTTGGCGACAATCCAGGGTTCAGGAGCATACAGAACTGGCCTGGTATCTCAATTGCTTCACCCCGTTTCCGATGCTGGCGAACGCCACCTCTTTTAAGGAGAAATCGGAGAAACTGGCTGACGTGAATGCGGGTTTGTTCACATATCCGGTTTTGCAGGCCGCAGACATTTTGCTTTACAATGCCAACATTATTCCCGTTGGAAAAGACCAAAAGCAGCATCTTGAAATGACCAAAGATATTGCGACGCGTTTCAACCTGATCGCCGGAGAGGAAATGCTGGTGTTGCCGGAACCGCAAATTGATGAACGCATTATGACCATTCCGGGCGTCGATGGGCAGAAAATGAGCAAATCTTACCACAATTACATTGATATTTTCGTTCCCGAGAATGAGTTGAAAAAATCAATCAAAAAGATCGTTTCTGACTCAACGCCTTTGGAAGATCCCAAAGATCCCAAAACAGACATTACATTCAAACTTTATAGCCTTGTTGCGTCCGACAGCGAAATTGCAACCATGCGTCAGAATTATCTGAACGGTGGTTACGGGTACGGGCACGCAAAGCAGGCACTTTTGGAATGCATGCTCGAAAAATTCGCGGAGCCGCGCCGAATCTTCAATCATTATATGGAAAACGAGCCGGAACTGGAAGCCATCCTTGTAGCGGGTGAAGCAAAAGCGCGCGCCATAGCTCAGGAAACGATTGGAAAAGTTCGTAAAGTACTCGGTTACAGCTCATGACAGAAAGCGTTGACATGCTGATCAATTCCGACCAGGATTTATTTCTCTGGCTAAATGGTCACCATACACCCTTGCTGGACTCGTTGATGTACTGGATCACATTCAAATACACCTGGATTCCGATGTACATCGGACTTATCGCTGTTCATCTGCGAAAAGATTGGAAAAAAGGTTTGGCCGAGCTGGCGGTCGTGCTCATTGCCGTTATTATTGCCGACAAGATCACTTCCGGATTAATGAAGCCATACTTTTTAAGGTTCCGACCTTGTCATGAGCCCGAGCTGCAGGGATTGGTGCATCAGGTTACTGGCTGCGGCGGGCTATATGGATTTGCATCGTCCCATGCTTCCACAAGTTTCGCGGTCGCGACATCCTGGTTTGCATTTTTGAGGACAAAACTTTCACACGTGTGGCTTTTGTTCGTCTGGGCAGCGATTTACTCATATAGCCGCGTATATGTTGGCGTGCATTATCCGGCCGATATCGTGATTGGCGGCCTGATCGGACTGGTCGTCGGTTGGCTTTGTTTGAAACTTTACCACACTTTTTTGACAAGATATTACCGTATCTGATTGATTTTATTTAATTTTGCGCAAATTTCAGTTTGGCCAATGGGTTCATTTAATACAGTAAAAATATTTTCGGGAAGTCAATCCGAATATTTGGCCAAAGACATTGCCAGGTATTATGGCAAAGAGCTGGGAGGTTATACATTAAGGAAATTCAGTGACGGCGAACTCTCACCCAGCTTCGAAGAATCGATCAGAGGTTGTGATGTTTTCCTGATCCAGTCTACATTTCCTCCTGCCGACAATCTATTGGAGCTGCTTTTAATGGTAGATGCCGCACGTCGCGCTTCTGCACATTATGTAACGGTGGTGATCCCCTATTTTGGTTACGCCAGGCAAGACAGAAAAGACAAACCGCGCGTTGCTATTGCTGCGAAAGTGGTGGCCAACCTGCTTACTTCCGTGGGCGTGGATCGTTTGATGACCGTTGATTTACACGCCGGACAGATCCAGGGCTTTTTTGACCTGCCTGTTGACCATTTGGAAGGAACGTCTATTTTTGTTCCCTACATCAAATCCCTGAACCTTAAAAACCTGCTGATTGCGTCACCGGACATGGGTGGGGCCGCCAGGGCGCGTAATTTTGCGAAGTTTCTGAATGTGGATATGATCCTTTGTGACAAACACCGGAAACGTGCGAATGAAATCGCGAGTATGCAAGTAATCGGAGATGTGGAAGGCATGGATGTTGTACTGGTTGATGATTTGATCGACACCGGTGGCACACTTTGCAAAGCTGCCGAATTGATTATGGAAAAAGGGGCCAATTCTGTGCGGGCCATCAGTACACATGCAATCATGTCTGGAAAAGCGCACGAAAACATTGCTAATTCTGTTTTGGAAGAGCTGATTATCACTGATACGATTCCTTTGAAGCAACAGAATGAAAAAATACGCGTATTGTCAGTTGCGGAATTGTTCGCAAAAGCAATTGGTCGTATCCGTGATCATGAATCTATTAGTTCTTTGTTTATAAATTATCAGTAAATTTTTTATTTTTTAACTTCTTAATTAAATATTCTTATGAAAACGCATGAGATTGTAGGGTTTAAAAGAGCGAATCTCGGCAAGACGGAAGCAACCGAACTACGTTCACAAGGTTATGTTCCGTCTGTGCTGTATGGTGGAGCTGAGCAGGTTCATTTTTATGCACCGGCTATGTTGTTCCGCGAGTTGCTTTTCACGCCGGATATTTTTAATGTTACGCTTAATATCGAGGGTACTTTATATAATGCCATCTTACAAGAAAAACAGTTTCACCCGGTTAACGACTCATTGATCCACGCGGATTTCTTGCAGATCGTCGATGGCAAGGAAATTAAGGTTGACGTTCCTGTAAAATTGACAGGTACATCATCTGGTGTAATGAAAGGTGGTAAAATGAACCAAAAATTGCGTAAATTGCGCTTACAAGGTTTGGCAGAGAACATTCCAGACTATGTAAATGTTGATGTAACTGAGCTGGATTTAGGAAAATCTGTAAAGGTTGGTGCAGTAAAGGCTGAAAATTTCGTTATATTAACAGCCGCAAGCAACCCGATTGCTTCAGTTGAGATCCCACGTGCACTGAGAGGTACACTTGGTAAGTAAGTATTTTATTTTTCATGGCTAATAGATGCAAACGTGCCGACCTTTGGTCGGCATATTTGTTTATAGCCAGTTCGAAATTTTGTTTATAGCCACCTCTTAATCTGCTCCACAAGCACTTCATTGATCCGCACATAACTCTCATGCGTCCAGCCTCCGATATGCGGCGTTAGTACAACATTATCAGCTTTCCGCAAATAGTCGAACACTTCCTGCTGCGCAGGGGTGAGTTTGTTAATTTTCTCATTTTCCAGAACATCCAGACAAGCGCCCAGGATCTTTCCTGATTTCAGCCCTTTTACAACTGCATCCAGACTCACCGTTTCTCCGCGCGAAAGATTGACCAGATAGAAAGGTTTGGAAAAATTGTCAACAAAATCATCATTGATCAAGTAGCGTGTGACCTCCGTTAGTGGAATGTGAAGGCTCAGCACATCGGCTTCCTGCATAATCTCTTCCATACTTGATTCCGTGGCGTACATATCGCCATAATGGTCACGATACTTGTCATACGCAAGCACCCGGCAGCCAAATCCACTTAGCCGTTGCGCCGTTGCCGAACCATTGTTGCCATAACCGATAATACCGACGGTTTTTTTCATCAGCTCCACGCCACGGTTGCCTTCCCGGTCCCACGTTCCGTTGCGCACTTCCCGATCGGCCCTTAATATGTTGTTGAAAAGCGCGAGAAGCATTCCCAGCGCATGCTCAGCTACCGCGTCGCGATTTCCCTTCCCTGCGTGGAAAACCTCTATTTGCCGCTTTGCCGCAGCTTCAAGATCAATGAGGTCCAGCCCCGCCCCTGCCCTGGCGATGAAACGTAGTTGTGTCGCCGCGGCGAGCATTTCTTCATCCACAATGGTTTTACTACGGATAATGAGCCCTTCGTAACCGGAAATATTAGTTAAAATGTCTTCCCGACGGAATTCAGGATGATAGGAATAATCCCAGCCTTGATCCCGCAACATTTCAAAAAGAGAGGGATGCATGGAGTCTGCGATCAGGATTTTCATAGGAGCACGGGATTTTTTGTAACTTGCCGGTCAAACATTGCGCAAAAGTAATACAGAATTACTGAGAAGAACAGTTACAATAGCATTTAACCTACATGAGCGATCAAATCAGCGATAAACCCGTCATAGGAATTACAATAGGCGATTACAACGGGATTGGCCCCGAAGTTATACTTAAAGCATTAGAAGGGAATCAGTTAGCAAAATTGTGCACACCCATTATTTACGGTTCACTGCGTGTTCTGAATCAATACCGCAATCTTTTGGAAATGAAGGATTGGACTTTGCATGGTATTCAAAAAGCAGAGCAGGCAAACCTGAAGCTGACCAATGTCATTACTTGCTGGCATGACCATCAAACCGAAGTTCAGCCTGGTAAGATAACAGCAGAAGCAGGCCAGGGATCTTATGCATCATTAAAAAGAGCTGTGGAAGACCTGAAAGAAGGGAAAATTCAAGCCTTGGTAACAGGTCCGATCAATAAGGACAACATTCAAAATGAGGATTTCAAATTTCCGGGACATACCGAATTTCTTGCTCAATCTTTTGGAAAAGAAGATGCGCTGATGTTCATGGTTTCGGGTGAATTACGCGTGGGCGTTTTATCAGGACATATTCCTCTGGAAAAGGTTAGTTCAAATGTTACCGCCGAAAAGCTCACGGCCAAAATCGAGCAGATGCTCCAATCATTGAAAGGCGATTTTGGTATAAAAAAACCCAAATTGGCCGTGCTTGGACTAAATCCACATGCAGGCGAAAATGGTTTGTTAGGAAGCGAAGAAATCGATGTAATTGAACCCGTAATCAAAAATTTCAAAGAAAAAGGAAATCTTGTTTTCGGTCCGTTCCCGGCAGATGGATTCTTTGCAGCCGCTACTTACAAGCAGTATGACGCAGTTTTAGCCATGTATCACGACCAGGGATTAATCCCATTTAAAACATTGGCTTTCAATGAAGGCGTTAATTTCACTGCCGGACTTTCAGCCGTAAGAACTTCGCCGGATCACGGAACTGCCTATAACATCGCCGGAAAAAATATTGCCGAGCCTGGCTCATTATTGCAGGCAATTTATCTTGCATGCGACGTTTCCCGGTTTAGGGTTGTGAATGAAGATATTGATAAGAATGCATTAATCTCGAAACCGCAACAATCTGAAAGCCAGCATCCCGCGAAATCCGGGGGAAAGCAGCGCTTTAACAACTAACATTTGGCTGTCTGTCGCCCGTTGGCAAGGCAACCCTTTACTCATTTATACCTAGATCAAATACTAATGTTAAAATCAATGACCGGATACGGTGTATCCAACATCGAATCCGAATCAATAAATGTCACGGTTGAGATAAAAACGCTTAATTCGAAGTTTCTGGACATCTATTGCCGCATTCCAAGGAATTTTTCGGACCGCGAAATTGAGATCCGCAACTTGCTGACCCAATCGCTTGAACGCGGAAAAGTTGAGTTCACTCTTTCCGTACAGCCGGTTGGAAAAACCGTAGCTTCAACTTCTGTTAACAAAGCATTGGTAAATGCTTACTACACAGACCTTTCAACAACTGCCACCGACCTGGGATTCATTCCCGATGCAACCGAATTATTGCGCATTGCTTTGCAGATGCCTAATGCTTATAATAACGAAACGGTCGATGATTCCAGCAAAGAAAACGACTGGACGCAGATCAAGGTGGCCGTTTTAGAAGCCATTCGTAAATGCTCGGTTTTCAGGGAGCAGGAAGGAAAAATGACCTCCGACAAGTTCACGGAATACATTAACACCATTCAAACATTACTCGACAGTGTTGCCGAGCAAGACAAACTACGCATTCCGGCGGTTCGCGAGCGGCTCGAAAAACAGGTTAGGGAGCTTCTGGCTGACGATAATTTCGACACCAACCGCTTTGAACAGGAACTGATCTATTATGTTGAAAAATTTGATATATCAGAGGAGAAGATCCGGCTTGCTAATCACCTTACCTATTTTACCGAAACATTGCAATCGCCTGAAAGCAATGGTAAAAAGTTGAACTTCATCGCGCAGGAAATCGGCCGGGAAATCAACACCATCGGTTCCAAGGCGAACGATGCGACCATTCAGCATTTGGTTGTTCAGATGAAAGATGAGCTTGAAAAGATCAAGGAACAAACCATGAACATCATTTAATTGACGCCGGAAAGTATACTGCCATTATCTTTTTATAGCGCCTACGATACGCGCACGCTCGCAGAAAAATTGATAGGCTGCGAGCTTGTACATGAGAGTCCGGACGGAGTTTCCAGCGGAATAATTGTAGAGACGGAGGCTTACCTTTGCGACGATCCGGCTTGCCACGCATACAACAGGCGCACTACGCGCACGGAACCCATGTACGGCATCGCAGGAACAAGTTACGTTTACCTGATCTATGGTATGTATGAATGCTTCAATGTAGTCAGCAATAAGGAAGGAATTGGTGAGGCTGTGCTCATCCGTGCGTTACAGCCGGTTAATGGGATTGAATTAATGGAACTGCGCCGGCAGCTTATTCCAGGCAGAAACGCCCCCAAGTTGCGCAAAAAACCCTTGAAATTGAGTGATTTGTGTAAAGGCCCGGGGAATCTTGCCAGGGCAATGGGTATCGAAAGATCCGCACATAACAACATATTATTGGACAAAAGGCCACTGTATATCAATGATCGTGTGATCCACAATCCGGACGTTGGCACCTCTAAACGCATTGGAATCAATGTTGGCGTGGATTCGCTATACCGATTTTATTTAAAAGGCAATATTTTTGTGAGCAAATTGTAATTTTTACAGGAATTTTAGTACTCCTCTCGCTGAAAAAGCAAAATTATCCTGCGCTTTTTGCAAGAACTTTTTATCTTTGGTAGTTAACCCACGCTCGACGACTCTATGAAAATTCTGCAATTGCCGCGTCTTGCGGCTCATTTTACCCGTAGCGGCAGTCTCATTTATGGGTAACTTGTACAGATTATTAACGATTTTGTCATTGGCAACGCTGGCGAGCGGAAGTCGTTGTACTTCTGGTTCCGGCGATACACCTGTTTCTCAAAAAAAAGAAATCGTTGAATCTATCCCTGTGGCGGGTTTTGCAGAAGACACCGTCCTCATTTTGAAATATCACCAGTTTGCGAAAGAATATCTCTTTCAGGATGCCGAGAAAGCAATGTTCTATGCTAAACATGTGCTGAGGCTCTCTCAAAAACATCAATGGAGCAAAGGCAAAATACTGGCTTACAACTTGTTAAGCACCTACTATTTATTGGATGGCAGCTACGACGTGCTTCGGGAGCTTTCCAATGAAACCATGACTTTGTCCAAAAACATGCCGCTCTATACAGCGCACGCAAAGCGATTTTTAGCCGAAAGTTATTCTGAATACCGGCAATGGGATTCTGCCCGGATCAATTACAGGCAGGCCATAGCCATATTTGAAGAACTTGGTGAGGATAGCGCCGCCGCGACCTGCCTGGATAATCTGGGGAATTCGTACCGGGAAAAGGGAATGTATGCAGAGGCTATTCCCTATTACGACGAGGCGTACGCACGATTTGACAAGATGAATTCTGACTGGGGACGCGCAACGGTGCTTCAAAACCGAGGTTACCTGCATGTTGTAAAAAAGGAGGGAAAAGAAGCTGAGGAATTATTAAAACGTTCGCTCGTCCTTTTTCAAAAAATAAACAATCGCTACGGCGAGTTGAACGTGCTGAATGATCTGGCGAATATTTACTGCCTGAGCCAGCAGAATGATCTCGCTATTGAAACCGCGGCGAGGGCGCTGGATTACTCAACCATATTTCATTCGTCACAGCAAACCAATTGGGCGTTGCTCTCGCTTGCACGCGCGTACAAGAACAAGAAAATGTTCCAGCAGGCCCTCGATTACATGGAAAAGGTCATTTTCAACCGCCGTATGCTGCATACGGAATATGTGCAGCGACAGTACACCATGTATCAGCTGAGCTACGATAACCAGATCATGGATTCTGAAATACAGGAAAAGATCATCGCCGAACAACGCACTGTCCAGCGATTCTTAATCGGCTTCTCGTGTCTGATCATTGGTTTTGCTGCCTTTTTATGGTTTAATAACAAAAAGCTGCGGAGGAAAAATGCCGAGATCAGAGAAGCTATGGCGCGGGGACAAGCCATTGAACGCAAGCGCGTTGCAGCCGAATTACACGACAATCTGGGCGGCACGCTGGCTTCTTTAAACTGGTATTTGTTTGGGATAGACAAAAAAGTGCTGTCGCCGGAAGAACAGAAAATTTACGAAAGTGTACACCAAATGGTGGGCGCAGCGTATCGCGAAGTGCGTAGCCTGTCACACAACCTGATGCCCGCCGAACTGGAAGAACACGGATTGGTAATGGCACTTCATAGGCTGATCGACAAGATGAATGAGAATAAGAATATTGAATTCAGTTTCAATATTTCGGGCATGTCGCACCGGCTGAACAACAAGACAGAATTTGAGCTGTACAGCATTGTCCTGGAACTCACCAACAACATTATCAAGCATTCAGGCGCCAATAAAGCCAGCATTAACCTGACCGAAAACCATAAGAACATCCACCTGACGATCATTGATAATGGTAATGGTATGGTAGAACCTTCGCGGCAGGGTGTTGGCCTGAAAAATGTAAAAAACAGGGTTGAAAGTCTGCGCGGTAAAGTGCAGATCATTGGCCAGCAGCCCAATGGTTTGAAAGTGGATATAGAAATTCCTAAAACCATCGTTTAATGTTAAGCGCCTGAATCAAGAGTCACCCTACCTATGAATATTTTGCCAAAAGTTGAAGAATTTATTGCCGCATTTGAACAGAGCATTTCAAACAACTCCTTTATCAAGCTTTCGCTGGGAAACTATCACGGATCAGAAGAAAATCTCAAGAATATTTATGTTAAAAGGATCCTGATTAAAAAAGAAGAAAAATTCAGCTTCACCTACCGTTACAAAACCAGGGATATTGTTAAAAATTACAATTTAGAGGAAGTTAAAGCGCTTTTTGGAAATCTGGTCGGAACAGATTTTCATGTGGCGACGCTATTTACCAATTCAGAAGAACTGCAATTTGAAATACTGAAAAATAATAAGGTTATCTTGAAAAGGAAGGCGACTGAAACCAAAGAAGTTCCCCTGCCCGAACACGATCACAGCAAAAACCGCCTGATCAGCAGCGGAAACAAGCCTTACCTCCATGAGCTGAACATTACCGACAAAGATGGAACGGTTTTCAAAAAAGCGCAGGATAAATTTCGGCAGATCAATCATTACATTGAAATTCTGAGTGCCCTGATCAAGGAAATCCCAACTGACAAGCAACTGAATGTGGCTGATATGGGCTCCGGCAAGGGTTACCTCACTTTTGCGCTTTACGATTATTTACAAAATGTCCTGCATGTGGACGCGCATGTGACGGGCGTCGAGTTTCGTCCGGACCTCGTATCCCTTTGTAACAGCATTGCGGAGCATTCCAATTTCAAGAATCTGCATTTCGAGGAAGGCAGTATAGACAATTTCAACAGCGAAGGCGTTAATATGCTCATTGCCCTTCATGCTTGCGACACAGCAACGGACGATGCGATTTTCAAAGGAATTTCGGCAGGCTCGGATTTGATCGTGGTGGCGCCTTGCTGTCACAAACAGATCCGCCGGGAAATCGAAAAAAACAAAACTGCGAATGATGTCCAGTTTCTTACTCGTTACGGGATTTTCCTCGAACGTCAGGCGGAAATGGTGACCGACGGCATCCGTGCACTGATCCTGGAATATTTTGGATACAAAACCAAAGTCTTCGAATTCATATCGGACGCGCATACCCCTAAAAATGTCCTGATCGTTGGCACGAAGGATAGGCGTAATGCACCCGACCAGCCTGCTATACTTAAAAAGATCCGGGACGCCCGGCAGTATTTCGGTATCGATTACCATCATTTAGAAAAAATCGCCGGTTTGCAAAGCCACTAAAAATCAATTGGATCGCCTTTTGTAAACATTTCCCATAGCCGGATATATCTCTTGAAAAGTCTCATTTTCTCTTCCCTGTCCGTATATTTGCAACTTTTTGTGGAACTGACTAACTTAATATGTGGAATAAAATAGCAACTTGCATTATCCGCTACCGGCTTTTGTGGGTTGCATTGGTGTTCGTTTCAACGATTTTCATGGCTTATGAAGCGAGCAAGATCGAACTATCTTACAACTTCGCCCGGATATTGCCGTCTAATGATCCGGTAGAAAAAGAATATCAGGATTTCAGAAAACTATTCGGTGAAGACGGCAGCGTCATGGTCATCGGCTGGCAGGACCCACAGCTGTTCGAAATCAACAAATTCCGCGATTGGTGCAAGCTTACCCAGCGTATCAAAGACACCGAAGGCATTAAAAATGTGCTTTCGCTCGCTAATGTCTATCAAATCAACCGCAACGACAGTCTGAGAAAATTTGACGTCGCCCCGGTCATTAAGCAGATCCCGTCTACGCAGGCAGAAGCGGACAGCATAAAAAAACGAATTGCTAACCTGCCTATTTATGAGGGATTGATCCTTAATAGCAAAACAAATGCAACCCTCATTGTCGTAACATTCAACGACAAGGAACTGAATTCCAAACGCAGGCTTACCATTGTGAGCGACATCGAAGCGATGGCTGAGGAATTTGCCACCAAATACCAGACCGATCTGCATTATTCCGGTATGCCTTACATTCGTACGGTAAACATGAAAAAGATCTCCGGAGAAATGGAGTTGTTTATGGGATTGGCCGTTTTCGTCACGTTACTGATCCTTTGGGCGTTTTTCAGGTCCCTCAGACTTACACTGTTATCGATTGTTGTAGTGCTGATCGGTGTGATTTTCTCGGTCGGGATTCTGCATCTCTTTAATTATAAAATTACAGCGCTTACCGGTCTTCTTCCACCATTATTGATCGTCATAGGCGTGCCCAACTGCGTTTTTCTGATCAACAAATATCAGGTTGAACTCCGATCGCACAACAATAAGGATGAAGCATTGCTGGAAATGATCCGGCAGATTGGTTTGTCCACTTTTTTGGCAAACATGACCACAGCGATCGGATTTGGGGTTTTTTACTTCACCAACAGCATTCTGCTTGTGGAATTCGGCGTTGTCGCTGCGATTAGCGTGATGGCAACTTACGTGCTTTGCCTGCTCCTTTTGCCAATAACGCTGCATTATATGAGCGTTCCGAAAGCGCGCCATTTAAAGCATCTTGACGGAAGATGGGCTTCCGGTTTCCTCAAAAAAGTTGATTTCCTGGTTCACAACCGCCGCAAGGAAATATATATCGCGATGGTTGTGCTGATTATTGTGTCTGCCTTTGGAATGACCAAAATCAAAACGATTGGTTATGTAGTCGATGACCTTCCCAAGAAAGATGTTGTTTATACGGATTTACGATTTTTTGAAAAAAACTTCAATGGCGTCCTGCCGTTTGAAGTTATGATCGACACAAAACAACCCAATGGAATTTTCGCGGATCAGGCAGAGGTTCTCTACAAAATCAAATCATTTCAAAACGAAATGGCCAAGTTTCCGGAGTTTTCCAAACCGCTTTCCGTTGTCGAAGCTTCACGTTTTTTATATCAATCGTATCGCGGCGGCGACGCTAAATATTATGCGTTACCGGGTGTTTTGGAATTAAACAAACTCACAGGTTATGTGCAGGACCAGCAAGGTGCGGCCAAGCAGTTGAATGCGTTTTTAAATAAAGACAAAAGCGTAACACGCGTGAGCTTTCAAATGGCCGACGTTGGTTCTGAGCGGATTAAGGAGTTGATGCAAAAGATCCGTCCGAAAGTTGACTCTATTTTCAGTCCCGCGAAATACAAAGTGAGCCTAACTGGTCATAGCCTGGTTTTTCTAAAAAGTAATGATTATTTATTAAGCAATCTTTATGAAAGCTTGCTGATCGCGATTGTGTTAATTGCTATCGTAGGAATGGTGCTTTTCAGGTCTATACCCATCATCCTGCTTTCCAAGTTGCCCTGCCTTATTCCTCTGGCGCTTACTGCCGGCATAATGGGTTATTTCGGCATTTATTTCAAGCCTACCACCATTCTCATTTTTAGTATTACATTCGGTATCGCCTCAGATGGAACCGTTTATTTCCTGACCAGATATCGCGAGGAGCTTTACAAAAATGGTCTTACACCGTCACAGGCTGTCACACAGTCCATTTTCGGAACCGGATTAAGCATGATTTATACAGCGGTTATCTTGTTTTGCGGATTCTCCATCTTCTCGGCATCAAGCTTCGGAGGAACGGCCGCAATGGGCGTCATGGTTTCCATCACTCTGCTTGTAGCCATGTGTACGAACCTTATTTTGTTACCGGCATTGCTGCTTTCCATTGCGAAGCGGCAAGGGAAGAATGTTAAACCAAACTGACAATGCTCTCTCTTTAAGATTTTTCCATAACAAAGATGGCTGCCTCTTTCGAAGCAGCCATTTTTGTTATTCTATTTTCTCAAAGCTCTGATCCATCCATTCTTCCGGAATGTCGTCGAGCGCTTGTTTGAGCTTATCGGCCCAGATATCTGAAATCTGCTCCAAATCCTTTTTCTCGTAACGATGCTCCACAATTTTGAAACTGTCCTTCTTGTAAAGCACCACATCAATGGGGAAGTCCACATCATTGTTACTAACGCGTGTCGAGTCAAAAGACAGGAAACCTGCTTTCAAGGCCTGCTTCATCGTCGATTCTCCATTGAGAACCCGGTTGAGGATCGCTTTTCCCTGTCCCGAATTTCCAATGATCACGTAAGGAGAACCTTCGTCCAGTTCCACCCAGTTTCCTTCGGAATAGAGTAAAAACAGTTTGTGGTCCGTATCATCTTTCAATTGTCCGCCGACGATTGTATTAAGGTTGAATTTCAAACCGGCACGTTCCAATGATGCCCTGTCTTCCTCCGCAACGCGTTTGATCTGCTCTCCAAATGCATTTACCGCCTTGTAAAGCTTATTATAAACAACGCCTTCACTAATGAGTTCTTCGAAATAATGAACTGCTTTGTCCCGCACGGAACGCAGCCCGCTGGTCATGATAAAAAGTGAATAGTTGTCCTTTTGGGTCACATACATTTTCTTTTTTACAGTCGTATTGGTGCCTGCTGTAATGCGGGTGTCGGCGAGTGCGACAAGCCCTTCTTTTACTTTTATTCCTAAACAATAAGTCATTTTCTACTATCAATTAAATCGCCCGATTGGTCTGTTCTTATAATCTGTTGGGTCGATAACTATATAAAATACGCTCAAAAGTACCAAAATGACCGATGGCGCAGACAAAAAATATACATTTAATAGTGATTTTTTTGAAATTGCATCCCCGGCAAAAGCGCTGCCAGACTCAAAACCGGCCAAAATTTTATGATAGAAACTGTCCACTTATTTCCCGTTCTTGACCAGAAATTGATTGAATTACTAAAATCACTATCGTACGAAGATTGGCACAAAACCACCGTTGCGAGGATGTGGAACGTAAAAGATGTGGCTTCTCATCTGCTGGACGGAAACCTGCGTGTGATTTCCGGCTCAAGAGATAATTACAATGTTCCGCCGGATAGGGAGATCAATTCTTACGAGGATCTGGTGGCTTTTCTCAATAAGCTAAACCATGATTGGGTGCAAGCGACAAAACGGCTCAGCCCTGCTATTCTAATCGATCTGTTGGAAAGTACAGGCAAAGAATATTCGCTTATCATGTCTGAACAGGATATGCATCGCGAGGCAAAATTTTCGGTGGCCTGGGCGGGCGAACAAACCTCTAAAAACTGGTTTCACATTGCGCGCGAATACACCGAGAAGTGGCATCACCAGCAACAGATCAGGGAAGCCACGGGAAAACAGGGCATCATTACCGAAGCGCTTTATCTCCCATTCGTTGATACATTGTTACGCGGGCTGCCCCATACTTATCGAAATGTTGACGCGCAAGCCGGAACGGCCATTGTAATTGATGTTGGTCTGGAACAACCATTTGAGAGGTTTTTGATTAAAGAGCAAAACGGCTGGAAAATTGAAAATCACTATTCAGGGGAAACAAATGCCAGTATTCGCATCCCGCCCGAAACCGCGTGGAAGCTTTTCACGAAAGCCATTAAACCGGAAGAAGCCGAAGAAAACATTACCATTGGTGGCGATTCAGATTTGGCCAAAGTCGCTTTAAACCTGATTGCGGTCATGGCTTAATGTGCCCGGCATTCGATCTAAACAATTTAAATTTCTGTATATAGACAGAAAAAGCGGCTGCTAATAACACTATGGCCGATTGGAGAGATCAATATGAAGCTGATTCAAATATTATTCATTTACATTTCCCTGCTGTCCGCTTGCAGCAAAAAGGGCGATCCCGGAAACGCCTACAACCCTGGCAGCAATGAACCGGGTGCAAAATTCATCGCGCTGGGCGACTCCTACACGATCGGGCAAAGTGTTACGGAAGCTGAACGATGGCCTGTTTTGTTTGTCAAAAGCCTGAAAGAAGCAGGGATACAATATCGCTCTCCCGACATTATTGCCACCACCGGCTGGACGACGCGGGACCTTATTTTTTCAGTCGATAACGCAAAACCTGCAAACGATTATGACCTGGTTTCGCTAATGATCGGCGTTAATAACCAATTCCAGGGACGTAGCATTAACGAATATCGCACCGAATTCCGCAGCCTGCTTACCAAGAGCATCGCGCTAGCCAGTGGCAAAGTGGACCACGTCTTCGTTTTGTCGATTCCCGACTGGGGCGCAACACCGTATGGCGAAAGTGACCGTGCCAACATTGCAACAGAAATAGATGCATTTAACGCGGTGGCCAAAGATGAATGTGACAAACAAAAAGTCATTTTCATTGACATAACCCCTATTTCCAGGCAAGCGCTGAATGATCCGACATTGCTGGCGCGGGATAATTTGCATTACTCGGGAAAGATGTACCAGCTTTGGGTAGATGCCATCCTTCCTCAGATAAAGTCCAGAATCTGAATGTTTTGAAATACTAAAAACCTCCGCTTTACAAAGGCGAAGGTTTATGTACTAATATTCCAAAATTCTATAACCTTAACTATGCTTCCTGTAAAGCTTTTAAGCGGATCACTAACCCGTCCATTTGATCGTTGCAGCGGAGCTGGCAGGCAAGCCGACTGTTCATTTCAGCATCCGGCAATGTGTCGAGTGTTGCCAGTTCGTTATCATTCAGCTCAGGCAGGCCATCGCCGCCTTCCAGCACCGCAATGTGGCAAGTAGCGCAGAGCCCCATCCCACCGCATGTCGCCTGAATGTCGTATTCATATGCTTTGAGCATTTCCATCAAGCTAAGTCCCATATCCACAGGCACTTCCAAATCCTGACGCGCTCCGTTGTTATCTTCTACTTGAATATTTATCATGGCTAAAATGCATTGACACCGTTAACAGTTGTGTATTTGAAACTCAATTTCTGATCCGGATAGACATATTTAAATGCGCTCTGCATCATAATCGCCGCTTCATGAAACCCGCACAGAATCAGCTTTAACTTGCCCGGATAAGTGTTGATATCTCCGATGGCATAAATTCGCTCCACATTGGTGGAATAGTCCACCGTATCTACTACAACGGCAGATTTCTCAACGCCAAGCTGCCAGTCGGCAATCGGTCCCAGCTTCGGACTCAATCCGAAAAGTGGTATAAAATGGTCGGTAGGAATAGTGGTAATGCTTTTGTCATTACCAACAATAGAAATTTCTTTTAACACACCATTGCCGCCCAGGCTGCTGACTTGTGATTGCAGGATGAGATCAATTTTTCCTTTTCCTGCCAGTTCAAAAACCTTTTCGGCAGAATCGGGCGCGCCACGGAATGTGTCGCCACGGTGTACCAGCGTTACTTTTGATGCAATATCCGCAAGGAAAATGGTCCAGTCCAATGCAGAATCACCGCCTCCGGCCAGCACGACGTTCTGGTTCCGGAACTGCTCGGGTTTCTTCACCATATAGTGCACGCCTTTTCCTTCAAAGTATTCCAATTTTTCAACCGCAGGTTTTCTGGGTTCAAAGCTGCCCAGACCGGCTGCAATCACTACAACTTTGCAATGAACCGCCGTCCCTTCGTTTGTGCGGACAATGTAAGATTCGTCTTCCTGCTTTTCAAGCGCTTCCACGCGCTCACCCAATGTGAAGCCTGGCTTGAATTCCTCGATCTGGACCATTAAATTTTTGACCAGATCTTCGGCAATGATGCCGGGTGCGCCGGGAATGTCATAAATCGGTTTTTGAGGATAAATTTCAGCAAGCTGGCCACCTACAACCGGCAGGGCATCGATCAGATGACAACGCATTTTCAGCAACCCGGCTTCAAAAACTGCGAATAACCCTACCGGGCCGGCACCTATTATACAAATATCTGTGGTAATCATGATTAGTACGAAATTGAATTTTGGAATGATTTGATGCTTCAAAAGTACCGCTCATTCATGCAGCATACCAATCACAATTCCTTATCATCCATAACCAAAAGTTATTGCAACTCAGGTTCTGTTATCAGAAAGTGCATCATTTTTGGCTGTATTTCAATGCTAATTTCAGTTGGACCTTCCAGCTTAATGCGCTCATCATCAATATGCAAATCCTTACCTTCCCATAGCAGTTCAATGTTTTTAGCCCGGATGGTTGTGAATTTAAACTTCTCATCTCCACCATTGATCTGACTCAGTATAAAGGCCTCGAATTTTGCCCGTTGTGTTTCGGGGATCAGCACAACCTCCAGCTCGCCATCGCCTGGATCTGCGGAAGGTGCCAGCACGAGGTTAGGGCCTATGGACCGGATGTTCATCACTTCCACCATGAGATATTTGCCCGAATGCTCCACGCCATCGGCTTTGATCTTACATTCCTTTGCTTCATAATTCAGGACAATGTCATAGAGAACAGCTAATGCCGCTTTCAGCTTTTCCTCCACACTATCGCCAATCTCCTCCTCCATTTTGCCCATCACCTTCATGAGGCGCGGAAAGATGCCGTAACCAAATCCTTCCAGAAAAAAACGGTCGTCGCCCAATCCATATATTTTACCAATGTCAAAAGGCTGCAAATGTTCGTTATGCCAGGTTTTTGCAATCTCCTTCGCCTCGCCGGTAATTTGCAGAGCCGTTGCAATGTTATTGGCCGTCCCGTGTGGCAACAGCGCGACCGGATATTGTTTGTCAAGCCGTTTTCTTTTCATCAGCGCCTTGGCGACGCGCCTCACGGTTCCATCGCCTCCGGCAATGATGAGAAAATCAGTTTCTGTCTTGAATTCGTCCCAGCCCTCTTCCTTTACCGAAGAGTATTCACATTTAAAACCTTCCGCCTCAATCAGTTTAACTAGTTCTTTTTCGGAAAAATCATTATCCCCGGCCGTGGGGTTGTGCAAAAGGTTGGTGTTTTTCATAGAAAGTATTTAGGATAACCGTGCAAGCATAAAAAACATACCAGGCATAATTTTATTAACGTATAGCATAAAAAAGATATCATTATGAAAATTCTAGTGACCAATGACGACGGAATATATAGTCCCGGACTTGCTGCCCTGGCCAAAATCGCGGCGCGGTTTGGAGAGGTTAAAGTAGTTGCCCCTGATGTGGAACAATCATCTATGGGCCACGCAATTACGGCTTCCCGACCTTTGTCATATAAAAAATCACCTATTGAGTTCGACGGCATCGATGCGTGGCGAGTGAATGGTACACCTGCCGACTGCGTGGCGCTGGGTCAGCATTTATGGGATAAACCTGATGTGGTACTTTCGGGTATCAATATGGGGCCCAATCTGGGAAACGCCATGTGGCATTCGGGAACACTCGCTGCCGCAAAACAGGCCGTATTATTCGGAATGAAAGGAATCGCTCTTAGCACACCAACGGACAAGGAGCCCGATTTCGAAGCATTGGACCCTTTTGTAGAGAAAGCACTGGCCGTTTTGTTTGAAAATGATCATTTAAATTTGGTCAATGTTAATTTTCCGCCTGACCCGAAAGGCGTTCGTTGGACAAGGCAGTCTGTACGGCTTTATGATAACCAGATCGTGCCTGCACTTGATCCGATGGGCAGGAAACATTACTGGTTTACAGTCATTCCAATGGAGCCGGCCGAAGAAGGCACAGATCGCTGGGCCATTGAAAACGGTTTTGTTTCCATAACCCCATTACGGCTTGACCTTACCAATGAGGCAGACCTGGAAAAGGCAAAAAAGGCTTACCCGATCACCTGATATTGGTTACAACAACGTTTGAAAAATACATTTCTCCCGCCGCTACAAGTCAGCTTGTTGGCGGCGGGATTCTTTTTATTTGGAGGTTACACAATCCTTTTAAGGGGTAGAATCGCTAAAAAATAGTCTTCTTTTCTGACAGACAATTTTCAGGTCCTGAATCCGAAGAAATCCTTTTACCTCTTACTATGGAAAAATCCAAAATTGGCAATTACCGTTGGGTCATTTGTGCATTACTATTTTTTGCCACCACAATCAATTACATCGACAGACAAATCCTTGGCTTACTGAAACCTACGCTCGAACTGGAATTCAACTGGACCGAGTCTGACTACGCGAACATTGTTATGGTTTTTGCCGGATGCTATGCCTTAGGTTATATCATATTTGGAAATTTCATTGACAGAATCGGCTCAAAGCTCGGTTATTCCATCTCCATCATCATCTGGTCCATTGCAGCGATTGCACATGCATTTGTCAAAAGCACATTTGGCTTTGGCGCGGTAAGGGCGCTTTTAGGACTGGGTGAAGCGGGAAACTTCCCCGCAGCTGTAAAAGCCACCGCTGAATGGTTCCCTAAACGTGAACGCGCATTAGCAACCGGCATTTTTAACTCGGGAACGAGCATTGGAGCCGTTGCTGCACCAATCATGGTCCCCTGGTTACTGGGCGCGTACGGATGGCAGGAAGCATTCCTGATAACGGGCGCACTGGGTTTTATCTGGCTGATATTCTGGTGGTTATTTTACGAAATCCCTTCGAGACACAAAAAGATCCAGCCCGAAGAATTCGCCTACATTCATAGTGATAGCGAGGACGTTGCAACTACGGACGAGAAGCCAATCAAATGGGCCAGGCTTATCCAGCTTCCACAAACCTGGGTGTTCATCAGCGGAAAATTGCTTACCGACCCGATCTGGTGGTTTTTCCTTTTCTGGCTCCCCTCCTACTTTGCCACCACTTTCTCACTTGACCTCAAAAAACCAAGTCTGCATTTGGCTATCGTTTACACGGCGACCACATTTGGGAGCATAGGCGGCGGTTATTTGTCTTCCTACCTGATCAAAAAATTGGGCTGGGCACCATTGCGTGCGCGGAAAGCTACTTTATTGGTCGTGGCTTTCGCAGTTCTGCCTATCATCCTTGCCAAGTTTGCGACCGACATCTGGATTGCAGTAGCGATTATCAGCATCGCCGCAGCGGCGCATCAGGCGTGGAGCGCGAACATTTTCACCATTGTTTCTGATATTTTTCCAAAACGTGCGGTGAGTTCGGTTGTGGGGATTGGCGGCATGGCAGGGTCGATCGGATCAACCCTCTTTCCATTGCTGGTTGGTTCTTTGCTGGATTATTATAAAGCAGCAGGGAATATTGGTGCCGGTTATAATATCTTGTTCGTTATATGCGGTCTGGCCTATTTTGTTGCGTGGCTGATCATTCATTTCCTGACAAAGAATATGAAACCGGTGGAAGAAGCGTTAAGAGACTGATTGTTTGGTGCTTCCAACCTGTTATATTTAATATTCATCACTAATTGCAAAGAGGTAATTCATTGAAATGAGAAAGTCCCGCTACTATATTCTTTTCCTGACGATTTCAATCACACTGTTTTATTGTAAGTCAAATAAACAACCCGTTTCAAAACAGGTTGTCTCGGAAAAAACGGAAAAAGAAACAACCGCGCCAGTTACAGCCAAGGCCCAGTCGCCTTTCATTACGCCTGAAAAGACGATTGAAAAAATGCAGGTGGAAGGTGGTTTCGAAGTAAAACTCATCGCCGCCGAGCCGTTGGTAAGCGCACCGGTCGCGATGCAGTTTGACGACAAGGCAAGAATGTGGGTGGTGGAAATGACCGGTTATATGCCAGACACCATCGGGACCGGCGAAGACATTCCGAATGGTAACATTGTAATCCTGGAAGATAAAAACAATGATGGTGTTTACGATGACCGGAAAGTTGTCATCGATTCACTGATCCTTCCAAGAGCCATTTGCCTGATCGAGAACGGCATACTGGTTGCTGAGCCAACCAACCTTTGGTTTTATGAATTCAAGAATGACAAGGTTGGCAAAAAAACATTAGTCGATCCCAAGTACACCGAAGGAGGAAATGTTGAACATCAGCCAAACGGACTTTTTCGCGCGCTCGACAACTGGATCTATAATGCCAAATCAGACAAGCGCTATCGCAAACGGGGCAATAAATGGGAAATTGAGCACACGCATTTTCGTGGACAATGGGGCATTAGCCAGGATAACTACGGCCGCCTTTATTATAACAACAATTCACAAAACCTGATCGGTGACTACTTCCCTGCCGGCTTGGGCGCTTCCAACAAAAACCAGAAAAACGTGGCTGGCTATAACGAAAAATGGGTTGCAAATAACAATGTGTTCCCGCTTCATCCCACGCCGGGAGTAAACCGCGGTTATATGAAAAATGTCCTCGACGACAGTCTGCGCCTGACGAATTTTACGGCAGCGGCAGCGCCGGTCGTTTATCGCGGCGACCTTTTCGGAGACAGTTATGCATTCAACGCATTCGTTCCTGAACCCTCCGCAAATCTCATTAAGCGGAACATTCTGGCTGAAAACGGCTACATTGTTAAAGGTGAACAGGCTTATAAAAACAAAGAATTCCTTGCCAGCACAGATGAACGTTTCCGTCCCGTAAGCCTTTATAACGGGCCTGACGGCGCCATGTACATTTTAGATATGTATCGCGGGATCATTCAACATAAAACTTATCTGACACCTTACCTGAAAGACCAGATCGGGAAACGAGATCTTACACAGCCACTTTCTGCCGGACGCATTTACAAAGTGGTCCCAAAAAATGCCAGGGCCAGGCCTGTTATGATCCCGTCTGACGCGAACGAACTGGTGAAGCTCCTGGGCCATGCAAATGGCTGGGTCAGGGACAGGGCGCAGCAAAAACTCATAGACGGAAAATACAACCAGACCGTTCCTGCATTGCGTGCGGCTATTAAGCAAGCAGCAAATCCTTTGCTCGCCATTCATGCATTGTGGACTCTGGAAGGCCTCAATTCCCTGAAAACCGAGGAAGCGGTCGCCTGGTTGGGACAATCGGACTGGAAGTTTCGGATGCAGGGACTCGCTGTTTCGCCAGCACTGATGACGCCGGGTTCTTACAAGCAATTCGTTTCGGTCTACAATACGATGGTTGATGCAAATGACACATTAGCAGCTCCTTATATTGCATTGGCTGCCAAAACGATTCAGCCGTTTGACACCACGGCATCCCGCAGCCTGCTAACCAAGCTTGCCATAAAATATCCTAATAACCGATATGTCACGGACGCGATCATCAGCAACTTGCAGGATCAGGAAGAAGGTTTCAAATCAGAAATCTCCGCTTCTTTGTCGAACCCTGATTTTCTGATTAACAAACAGCTGCAACGCGTTATCACCACGGTGCAAGGCGCGCGCGGCAACAGAAACCCGGAAATGCTGAAAAAGGAATTCCCAAAAGGTGAAGCATTATTTACATCCATTTGCCAGACTTGTCATGGTGCCGACGGTGCCGGGATCAAATCGCTTGCGCCTCCTTTGAACCAATCGGAATGGGTTACCGGGAATAAAGACAAGCTGATCTCGATTATTCTCTTTGGCTTGACAGGCCCTGTTAAGGTGAATGGCAAAGTTTATCAGACCCCCGAAGTGAGTGGCGATATGCCGGGCATTGGCTACGATAAGGACATGCCAAGTGAAGACATTGCGCAGTTGCTGAGCTTTATCAGAAAATCGTGGCGTAACGATGCGGACAAGGTCACAACCGAGGAAGTGGAGAAAACGAGGCAAAAACTGACCGGTCGTGAAAAAGCATTTACCGAGAACGAGCTGAACGGAATATAGGCGGTTAAGCCAGAAAGCACTAAGTTTGTTCTTTTAAAAACAAACAATATCAAGCTGATCGCCGAAAAGCTTACCGCCAAGCATGTCATATTTTACAACACCGTCCCGCGTCATTATCACTTGTCACAAACGCCTAGCGCCCTATCTGGAACAGGAGGTAAAAGATCTTGGATTCGACATCGAGGAGGCCTTTGTCACCGGATTAAGGATCAAAGCCACTATTAACGAATGCATTAAGTTAAACCTGAACCTGTATTGCGCAAGTCAGGTTTTATATAGCCTGGGTTCTTTTACCGCCAATCACCCTGATGATGTTTACCGGTTCCTGATCCAAATGCCGTGGGAGGATATCATTGCAGGCGAAGGCTACTTTTCTGTAACCAGCAATGTCCAGAATCCCACGATCAACAACAGCATGTTTGCCAACCTTCGTGTAAAGGATGCGATTGTTGACCGGTTCAGGGATAAAAAAGGCACCCGACCTACAACGGGTTCGGACTTAATTGGCGCGGTGATCCACTTATTCTGGAAAAATGATTCCGCGGAAATTTTTATAGACACTTCGGGCGATTCGCTGGCAAGGCACGGTTACCGCAAAATTCCTGGCCGGGCGCCTATGCTGGAAGCATTGGCTTCGGCAACTATTCTAGCCAGTCGCTGGGACAGAAATTCAACATTCATTAATCCCATGTGCGGTTCGGGGACATTGGCTATTGAAGCAGCATTAATTGCAACAAACAGTCGCCCGGGTCTTTTTCGGGACAACTTCGCATTCATGCATGTGCTCGGCTACGACCAGGAAATATATTATGCAGAACAGGATAAACTTGAAGAACAGATCCGCGAGGTGCCTGGTTTAAGGATCATTGCAACCGATTATAGCAATGTGGCAATTGCCAACGCAAAGAAAAATGCGATCGCAGCTGGCGTGTCGGAGCTGATCGATTTTGAATGCTGTGATTTTGCCGAAACCGAAGTCCCAAAGGAAAATAAGGGCGTATTTTTCATCAACCCAGAATATGGTGATCGGCTTGGTGAAATTGCTGAACTCGAAGAAACCTATGCCCGGATTGGCGATTTTATGAAACAAAAGTGTGGAGGATATTTCGGCTATGTCTTCACAGGAAACCTGGATCTTGCCAAGAAAATCGGTCTGAAAGCCAAGAGGAGAATTGAGTTCTACACCAGCACAATTGACTGTCGCTTACTGGAATACGAACTTTATGAAGGGACACGCAGAGAATTCAATCCACCTGCTGCACCATTGGCATAATTTTTAAAATATAATCATCAGAACCAAATTATGATTGTCATGAAACAGTCACAAAATTCGGGATCAATGCAACAGTCACAATCCCGTAACAGGCCTGAGAACAAAGACGATATCGACAGCAGGCATAAGGAAGAGGAAATGGTGAAGGGAAACCACATTACAAATAACCAGAAAGAGCACCGTAGTGCTGGAAAACAGCAGAAACAACAGCAATAGCAGTCGTTTAACGGCAGTTTTTCAGAATGCAGGCCAGGAACAGTTTCCTGGCCTTTTTTGCACATCAATATATAGGATAAATATGATCGTTAATTATCAGGAAGACGGCTGGCAAATCATCTCGCAACGCGCACACGGACTACTTTCCGGTCAGATATGCTTTCACTGGAAACATGACTTCCGGCCCGAACGCTGGCTGGAAACGATCATTGCAACTACTGAACACGACGACGCATTCAACGAATTTTTCAATGATGACATTTTGCTGAACGAGAACGGCGGACCGGTCAACTTCAAGATGCGGAAGTTTGATGAAGATAAATGTGAAGAACTCCTCCAACTCGCGCTTTCCAAAAGCCGTTACATTGCCCTGCTAACCTCACAGCACATTCAATTTTTGTATCAAAAGGAGACTGACAAGAAAATTGTTGCGTATTGTAAAAAGCTGGAAAAATGGGACGAAAAATGGCGTAAAGAAGCTGGTTTCGATGAAAAAGAAATCAGAACAGCTTACCAGATCCTTGAATGGTGTGATGCTTTTTCATTGCTGATATGCCAGGATCTGGTTCCTCCCGAAGGCCGGAAAATTGAAATAAGCCGAGGACCAGACGACCGTAATTATGAGCTTTGGTCATCAGCGGAAGGTGTGTTAAGCGTTACACCGTGGCCGTTTGATGTGGGCAGTTTTAAGATTTATTTTGAATCTAAAACCATGAAACAGCTAAGGTTTGACAATGTTACCGAGTTCAGGGAAAAACTGAAAGATGCCCCGGTAACGCTGCATTCCTATTTAATTTCCAAATAATGATTGCACATTGCGTACATTATTCAATTTTAAAGGCAGAGTTTCGTTCATAAGCTGGTCAGCGTCTGAATTTCGCAGCAACGAAGCATATCTATATGAAAAAAGCGCTCTTTTGTGCACTTCTGATTATTACAACCGTTTCCTGTGATTGGATCGGAAACACACCCAGTTTTGGTGATGATTTTATTACTTACACCATCAAAGCCGGACAACACGAAGTAGAGAAAAATGTAAATACACCATTCACAGCCAGTTCATTGCGGTTTCAGGTGGTTTTTGACAGTTCATGCATTTACAAAACGGCCATTCCCGAGAACCAGTTTGACATTAATAAGCTCTACGGATTCTCTGATTGCAGTTCCCAACACCAAAACAACAGCGCCAGGTTCGGATGGAACTGGTACGAAGGAGCTATCCATATTTTCGCATATACCTATGCGAATGGCGTGCGCGAGGCAAAGGAGCTGGGCACCGCGGAACTAAACGAAACCAGCAGTTTCAAAATTAGCTTGGATGATAAGTCCTACGTATTTTCTTACCATGGCGTTGACACGAAAATGCCCCGCCACTGTTCAGGCGGCGTGGGCATCGCTTATAAATTGCTTCCGTATTTCGGGGGCGACGAAGTGGCCCCGCATGAAATGAAGATTAAAATACGGAATTTGTAAAGACCGCGAAGCTCTCCGGCGGTAACATTACCAGCCTGTCGGCAGGAGGATCGGTAACATTTCCCAGTCCGTTCCACTGATCGTCCGATGACGCAATGAGTTTTTTCCAATCGCCTGTCTGCTCCGGTAACCAGGCTTCACGAACGGACTTTGAAAAATTCAGGACTGCTATAATTTCCTGCTCAGAAGTCCAGCGGCGGATGGAAATGGTTTCGTTTACAACATTTGGCTCAACTTCTATTGCATTTCTATCCATACTACTTAATGCAGGCTGATTTTTCCTGAGTTGAATCAGCTTTTTATAGAACTGAAACATGGTTTGGTGCGGCTCTTGTGCGAGCAAAGACCATTGCAACTTGGAACTGTTGAAAGTCTCAGCCGACATCGGGTCCGGAGCCTCCCCTTCCAGATGAAACGCTGCAAACTCTCGCTTCCTGCCTTTTCTTACCGCTTCTGCCAGTTCGGGATCCGTATGGCTGACGAAATACATAAACGGATTACTTTCGCTGTATTCCTCCCCCATAAATAGCATTGGCAAATAAGGGCTCAGAAAAACCGCCCCTGCTAGTAGTTTTTGCATTTCAAACGAAACAAGCTGGCTCGTCCGTTCGCCCAGCATCCGGTTGCCGATATGATCATGATTTTGGGAAAAAACAACAAATTGCTCTCCGGGATGGCCGTCCGCCTTTACACCAAATTTCCGTTTGCGATGCTCAGAAAACGCTCCATCATATACGTAAGCGTCTTTATATGACTTTGCCAACGATGCTATCGGCTCAAAATCAGAGTAGTAACCGCTTCGCTGCTGGCCGGAGGAGACGCGCAAGGCATGGTGAAATTCATCCACCCACTGACCGTCCATCCCATAACCACCCTTTGAAACAGGATTAATAAATCGCGTATCATTCAGGTCCATTTCAACAATCAGGTAATGTGATTTGCCGGTCTGCTCGGCCAATTCATCCACACGCGTTTTCATTTCCTGCAATATATGGATTGGGCTCATGTCCTTAATCGCATGCACAGCGTCCATCCTCAGCGCGTCTATATGAAAATCGCGGAACCACATCAGCACATTCTCAATAAAATATTCGCGTACGCCATCACACCAGGCAGCATCAAAATTGATTGCGTCACCCCAGGGTGTGTTATATTTGTCTGTAAAATAAGGACCGTATTGAGGTAAAACATTTCCCTCGGGGCCAATGTGATTATAAACAACATCCAAAATTACGGCCAGTCCTTTTTCATGGCAGGCATTCACAAGATGCTGTAAAGCTTCCGGGCCGCCGTAAGAATCTTGCACACAATATGGAAGCACACCGTCGTAACCCCAGTTACGAGGGCCAGCAAACTGAGAAACCGGCATGATTTCAATGGCATTGATCCCAAGTTCAACCAGATAATCGAGCTTGCTTTCCATGGCGGCAAATGTGCCCTCTTCTGTGAAAGTGCCCGTATGCAATTCGTAGATAATATAATCTTTCAATGCGACCTGGGGCAAATCCTTATCCGTCCACACAAAACTTTTAAGATCGTAAGCGGCAGACGGGCCATGAACGCCCTGTGGTTGCCATAGGGATGCCGGGTCGGGCAAAGGTTTGTCATGAACAACAAACTGGTAAATGTCGCCCGGTTGAAGCGCCTCTGTTCGCAACGACCAGTAGCCGAATTCCTGTTTTTTCAATGGTAGTTTTACCTGTGATTCAATTATCAGCAACGCGACCTCATCTAGCTCGGGCGCCCACACGACCACATTTGCTTCCCCGAATTCGTTGAATCTTACTCCCGGGAGCAGCTTTTCGTTATCAATCATATTTTTTGTTGTTCCAATGCATGTTTAAATACGACTATTGACCGGCTGTCGACTGTGACCAGTTCATCAGGCCCGAGGATCTGGCCGTCGTCGGTTATACAATTTGCGCTCGTATCAATCACTTTACGCCATTCCGTGCCGTACTTTTTGGGAGGAAGCGTGTATTCAACGGGCTCATAATGAGCATTAAAAATCATGTAAAAGCTATCATCGTAAATCGGCTCCCCTTTTTTGTTCACGTGCCTTATCCCTTTACCATTGAGAAATACCGCCAATGATTTGGCATAATCGTGATTCCAGTTTTCTTCCGGCATTTCGCTTCCATCCGGCAGGAACCAGGCAATGTCTTCAAGTCCTTTGCCCTTAATCGGTAACCCGCGGAACCAGTCCCTTCTTCGGAATGATCGGTGCGCCTTGCTGAAAGCGATCAGCTTCTGGCTGAATGTCAATAATTCCGTGTCTACTTTACTCCAATCGAGCCATGATATCTCGTTATCCTGGCAGTATGCGTTATTATTTCCCCCTTGCGTTCTCCCCCATTCATCGCCCGCAACGAGCATAGGCACACCTTGCGACAGGAACAGCGTTGTAAGGAAATTTCGTTTCTGCTTGTTCCTGATCTCTATCACTTCCGGATTATCCGACGGCCCCTCCGCACCGCAATTCCAGGAACGATTGTGGTCCTCACCATCATTGTTATCCTCCCCATTTGCGTAATTACGTTTATTATTATACGACACCAGGTCATTCAATGTAAAACCGTCGTGGGCGGTGATGAAATTAATGCTTGCCGTTGGTCTGCGATACTCTCCTTTGTAAAGGTCGGAACTGCCGGTGAAGCGCTCCGCAAATTCTGCGAGCATACTGTCCGCACCCCGCCAGTAATCACGCATACAATCGCGGTAACGGCCATTCCATTCCGCCCAGCCAATCGGAAATTTCCCAACCTGATAACCATCATAACCAATGTCCCAGGGCTCCGCGATCAGCTTTACCTGAGAAATAATCGGGTCCTGGTGAATAATATCAAAGAATGCGCTTAACCTGTCTACTTCATGCAATTCCCGGGCTAATGTGGAGGCGAGGTCAAACCGGAAGCCGTCCACATGCATCTCCGTAATCCAATAGCGCAAACTGTCCATGATCAGTCGCAGCACGCTCGGCAGCCTGGCGTTTAATGTATTGCCTGTTCCCGTGTAATCCATGTAATATCGCCCGTCCATTAACCGGTAATATGACATGTTATCAATTCCCCTGAAAGACAATGTTGGCCCCATTTGGTTTCCCTCACCTGTATGATTGTAAACCACGTCCAGGATCACCTCGATGCCAGCCCTGTGCAGCTCCTTGACCATGTTTTTGAATTCAACCACCTGCTGGCCCTCCGTTCCTGAACTGCTGTAACGCACATCCGGAGCGAAAAAGCCGATCGAATTATATCCCCAATAATTAGTCAGTTCTCGCTCTTTTAAATGCCGGTCAGAAATGAAATGGTGAACGGGCATAAGCTCAACTGCATTTACTCCAAGATCTTTAAGATACCTGATCGTTGCGGGATGGCCCATAGCCGCGTAAGTTCCACGAATCTCCTCAGGAATCTCCTCATTCAAATAGGTGAATCCTTTGACATGCGTTTCGTAAATAATGGTGTCATGATAAGGAATTTCCGGAGGCTGCACGCCTTCCCAATCGAAATGAGAGTCAGTAACAACTGATTTGGGAATGTATGGAGCGCTGTCAAGCTCGCTGAAACTCAGGTCTTCGTTTTCGTCACCGATAACGTAGCCAAAAAGTGCATCGTGCCATTGGATCGTACCTGAAATGGATTTGGCATAAGGGTCAATCAAAACCTTATTGGGATTAAAACGGAACCCATAAGCCGGCTCATAAGGGCCGTGTACGCGATATCCATACAGTTGTCCGGGCTTCAATCCGGGCACATACACGTGCCACACATGATGTGAAGCTTCCTTAATCTCGATCTTGATATGCTCACGCTGGCTTTCCTGACTTTCGAAAAGGCACAATTCCACGCCCGTAGCATTCTCCGAATATAAAGCAAAATTGACACCCTCCCCATCCCACGTCGCGCCTAGTGGATAGGGTTCGCCAGGATAAACTATGATTTTACTATGCTCTGATTCCTTAACAACTTTATTGTTGGATACTTTTTTCATCTTTGAACGATTTTTCGTTATTAATTCCCGCGTTGGTCAACATAGGTTTTCCTGTTTGAACCAAACTTTACACATCATCATCGCTGGAATCCTTATTTGAGAACACACTTTGCTATAAAATTATGCCAGGACGGCAGTCGCCGTTCGGGAAAAAATTCCACAGGAAGCTTCAAATGGAGCATAACAATGATATTATGGATAATAACAAGCTGCCGGAAATGCTGGCATTTCTGCAAAAAGTAAGTGAGATGAATGAAGACACGGTCTACGATTCTTCGGACGAATACCTGGTAAATGCAATTATTGATCTCGTAAAAGAACAGGGGCACACCTCTATCGCAGAGGAGTTTGATACGCCATTTCTTCATTCAATGATCACAATCCAAAAGTGGGCGGAAGAACTCAAAGTCATAGTTATTGAAAATTTTAGTGACAAAAAATAGAAGCATCAATAAAAAGTGCAAAATTTCGCCTTTTTGGGTACGATTTTTGTAATCAAATGGAAGAATTAATGTTTATTTAACCTGGACATTGAACTTGTTTTTGTCATGACAGCTTAACTAATTGGCTTACAGCGTATACACATACAGGTTTAATTCTAATTGGATGAGAATCACTTCACAGCTGACATTAAACAAGGATTTGCGTGGATAATTTTTTACCCATATTATGATTCTGATTGTCGACGACAGGCCTGAGAATATACTTCCTTTAAAAAAAATCCTGGAACTGCACGATTTCAAAACGGATAGTGCCGAGTCAGGAGAAGAGGCATTGAAAAAAATCCTGAGAAACAGCTATTCTGTTATCATTATGGATGTGCAAATGCCTGGTATGGACGGATTTGAAGTTGCCGAGGCCATTTCTGGCTTTGGTAAAGCAAAGGACACGCCCATTATTTTCCTCTCTGCTGTTAATAAAGAAAAACGGTTTATTACGAAAGGTTACTCCTCAGGAGGCATTGATTACCTCACCAAGCCGGTTGACCCGGATATTTTACTACTCAAAGTCAAGACATTCAACAAGCTGTTTGAGCAGCAGCAGGAGTTAAAAGCGATTCAGCATTCTCTTCAATATGAAATAGATATCAGAAAAAAGGCACAGGAGGAACTGGCTGGCCGCATGCAGGAATTGCGGTTTATCCTCGAATCCCTTCCTCAGATCGCCTTCACAATCGGCACCGATGGAAAAATTGAATTTGTGAATGAACATTGGTTTCAGCTTTCCGAAGACGCCAACGTTTTCCCTGAATCTCATCCTGAGGACGACCTGTATAACAATTGGGAAAAACATTTTAAAGACGGACTGGAATTCACAAGTGAGGCCCGGTTAAAGCATCTTGATACGCAGGAATACAAATATTTCCTGGTGAAAATCATCCCGATCCTGCAAAATGGCTCGACTATCCGCTGGGTAGGAACATTTACCGACATTCACCAGCAAAAAATGGCCAACGAGCTGCTGGAACATAAGGTGGAGCTCCGAACGAGAGAACTCCTGGATAAGAATTCGGAGCTGGAAACAACCAATCACGAATTGCAGCAGTTTGCCTGGGTTGTTTCTCATGATTTAAAAGAGCCGCTGCGCAAAATACAGACGTTCAGTCATTTGATTAAAGACAAATATCTGAATGAAAACCCCGAGGCAATTTCTTATCTCAACAGGTCGATCAGCTCCTCAGCGAGAATGTCCCGCCTGATCAGCGACCTGCTCGATTATTCCAGACTTTCGGTGAAGGCACATTTCCAGCCCACCGACCTGAATTTACTGCTGGATGATCTTTTAGCCGATTTTGACGAGATTATACTGAGCAAAAAAGCAGTTGTCAAGCTCGATAAACTGCCCATTATAGCCACCATTCCAAGCCAGATCCGGCAGGTCTTCCAGAACCTGATCAGTAATGCACTCAAATTTTCCAAAGAAGGAATGCCACCTGTCATTACCATTTCTTCAACCATCATTGCAGAAAAATTTGTGGACGCGGAGGTTAATGAAGACGGGCATTTTTGCAGGATTGTAATTGAGGACAACGGCATTGGCTTCGACGAGAAATTCCTGGACCGGATATTCGTCATCTTCCAGCGACTCAATAACCTGAACTCCTATGAGGGCACGGGGATCGGGCTGGCGATCGCAAAAAAAATTATGGACAAACATAACGGGATCATTTCAGCCAGAAGTGCCGAAAATCGCGGAGCGCAATTTATTCTTATCCTGCCCCTCGTCCAGGAGCAGGTTCTAACCGAAATCAAAACTGAAAATTAGTAGCAAGGCACGATGAGAAAAACCTCTAACTCTATCATTCAGCAATTACAGATTGTATTTTCCTTTTCCATACTGCTGCTGATATTCAGCCTTTTGGCCTCTTATTACAGCACACAGAAATTAATCAATAACTCCGAGCTCGTTAACCATACCAACCAGGTCCTCATTGAAGCTGAAAGCATTATCTCCTATGTGAAGGATGCAGAAACAGGCCAACGCGGCTATCTGATCACGGGCGAGCAAACTTTTCTGGATCCCTACGCCGATGCATACGCAAAGACCACGGACAGTTATAGCAACCTCAGCGCACTGACTGCCGACAATCCGGTCCAGCAAAAAAACTTACGTGAGGTGAAGGCATTGTACGAGGCGAAATTCGGGCAAATGCAAAGTATTATAGATCAGACACGCAGAAACCAGGCTTTTGCGGATGACCAGAATGGCAGGCTTCGTGAGATGATCCGGGGAAAAAAGATCATGGACGATCTCAGGCTGATTGTGGAGCGGATCAAATCAGAAGAAAACAAAATCCTGGAAGACCGTATTGAACAGCAGCAGATATACATTCGCTACACGCCTATCCTGCTTGTCATTGCCGCATTAATCTCCATACTGATCACCGTGTTTGCCTATATGCGCATCAAAAACGACATGGACAAAAGGCTTGCCGCACAGCTGCTTGAAGAACAGAAATACAAGGAAACGGAACGCAGGATCAACCGCATCGAGCAGATTACCAGACAAGTTTCGGATGGTAATTATACGGTAAGGTCGCAAGACGAAAGCGATGACGATCTGGGCCGGATTTCTTTGGCCCTCAACACCATGACGGCTTCGCTGGAACAGACATTCAATGACCTTACCACCAAAAACTGGCTCCAAACCGGTGCTGTTGAAATCAGCGATGCCATTCGTGGAGAGCGGATTCTGAAAAAACTGGCGACAAATCTCATCAATACGATTACGCGTTATTCCAAAGCGCAGCTCGGGACTATTTACATCCAGGATAACGACTGGAATTTTAAGCTTGCAAGCAGTTACGCCGCGGAGCACGCTCCCGACAGTATCACACCAGGCACTGGCCTGGCGGGACAGGTAATTGAAAGCAAAAAGTCATCGATCGTGTACGATGTGCCCGAGAACTATATCAAAGTAACATCGTCGCTCGGGGAGACAAAGCCTGTTACGCTTGCCATTTTACCGCTTATATATGCTTACGAATGCATTGGTGTCATTGAACTCGGCTTCCTGAACAAACCTGATAAAAATGATATATTGTTTTTAGAAAGCAACCTGGAAGCGATCGCGACGGGTATCAATTCGGCATTGGACTATTTGAAACTGCAAAACTTCCTGGAAGAAACCCAGGCACAGTCCGAGGAGTTGCAAACACAGCATAACGAGCTCGAAAACCTAAATGCCGAGTTGGAAGCGCAATCTCAAAAATTGCAGGCTTCCGAAGAAGAGCTTCGCGTACAGCAGGAAGAGTTGCAGCAAACCAATGAAGAACTGGAAGAAAGGAGCGGTTTGCTGGAAGAAAAGAACATTGAAATCCAGAAAAAGGCAGAAGAACTTGAACTGACAACACGCTATAAGTCTGAATTCCTCGCTAATATGTCGCACGAGTTGCGGACGCCGCTGAACTCGATCTTGTTGCTGAGCCGGTTATTAGCTGAAAATGATGAGAAAAATCTGAGTGGCGAGCAAGTCGAGTATGCCACGGTGATCCAATCGTCGGGCAACGGGCTGCTTGGGCTGATCGATGAGATCCTGGATCTGTCTAAGATTGAAGCCGGAAAAATGGAGCTCGACTATGTAAGCGTTTCCGTGAAAGAAATAGTTGAAGACCTGAAAGGCCTGTTTAGTCCGGTAGCAAGGGAAAAAGGGCTTGATTTCAAGGTTAATATTGAAAACAGCGCTCCGCTCGTGATCGAAACGGATAAAATGCGTTTGGAACAAATATTAAAAAACCTCATCTCCAATGCGTTGAAATTCACGTCACAAGGCTCGGTCCAGATTGACATTAAACGCAAGCCGGGCATGGAGAACATGATCAGCTTTGCCGTCAGCGATACGGGCATAGGCGTGGCACCTGAAAAGCAGCAGCATATTTTTGAAGCGTTCCAGCAGGCCGACGGATCAACCAAGCGAAAATATGGCGGGACTGGATTGGGATTGTCCATCAGCCGCGAACTTGTCAAATTACTCGGGGGCGAAATTTCATTAACCAGCAAACTGAATGAGGGCAGCGTGTTCACCCTTTGCATTCCGATTGCGAAAGCATATAGCGCGCAGAGCGACGAGCAGCAGAACTATTTCGTGAGCCACAATGAAGAATCGCTGAAAACGAAACCCGACGGAACCGACAAGCGCTTCATCAGCACGGTGATCCCTCCAAGTGTCGATGACGACCGCGACAACATTACAAGCTCGGACAAGACAATCCTGATCATTGAAGACGATACGACGTTCGCAAAATCATTGCTCGATTACACCCGTAAACAAGGTTACAAAGGCATTGTAGCGGTAAGGGGCGACGAGGGGCTTGAACTTGCGCAAACATTTATGCCCATGGGTATATTGCTGGACATTCAGCTTCCCATTATCAGCGGCTGGGATGTGATGGACGAGTTGAAATCGCGGGCTGAGACAAGGCACATTCCAGTACACATCATGTCGTCACACCGCATGAAAAATGAAAGTTTGCTCAAAGGTGCGGTCGACTTTATTGATAAGCCTGTTGCATTTGAGAAAATGGAAGAGATTTTCAAAAAGATCGAATTCGTGGTAAACAGGCAGAGCAAAAAAGTGCTCATTGTAGAAGATAATTCAATGCACGCAAAAGCACTCGCCTACTTTTTGTCCTCTTTCAACATCAATTCCCAACTCAAAAGCGACATTAGCGAAGGCCTGGAAACTTTGCAGAACAATGAAGTCGACTGCGTGATCCTGGACATGGGCATTCCAGACAAAAAAGCTTATGAAATGCTGGAAATGGCTAAAATGAACCCTGGATTTGAGCATATCCCCATTATTGTGTTCACCGGAAAAAGCCTTTCCATGACCGAAGAATTGCGGATCAAACAATACGCAGATTCGATCATCGTCAAAACGGCCCACTCCTACCAGCGCATGCTGGACGAGGTTTCGCTGTTCCTGCATGTGGTTGAGGAAAATAAAAAGACGCCGCAAAAAAGCTCGGACAGACAAAAACTGGGTGGCCTGAGTGAAATTCTGAAGGGCAAAACGGTGCTGATCGCGGACGATGATGTGCGGAATATTTTTTCGCTTTCCAAATCCCTTGAGAACTTTAAAATGACCGTAGTAACTGCCCTCGACGGCAAAGAAGCGTTGCAGCGATTGGAAGAAAATCCGAATGTGGACGTGGTGTTGCTGGATATGATGATGCCACAGATGGACGGCTATGAAACCGCAAGGCGAATCAGGGAAAATCACAAATGGCGGAACCTGCCGGTTATCGCAGTGACCGCAAAAGCAATGACAGGCGACCGCGAAAAATGTATCAATGCAGGCGCCTCCGACTATATTACAAAACCTGTGGACATTGACCAGCTAATGTCACTGCTGCGTGTGTGGCTTTACGAGAAATCCTGAGTTTTACCAGCTTAATAATCCGCTCGCCGGAAATGACCTCTCTATGAATAAGAAAAAAGTGCTGATTATTGACGATGATGCACGTAACATTTTTGCCCTGAAAGCGACTTTAAAAGCAAAGTCATACGACTGTATTTCGTGCAGCGGCGCGCCTGAGGCATTGGATTTGCTAAGAACGGATGAAGCCGTTGACGCGATTCTGATCGATATGATGATGCCCGAAATGGATGGCTATGATGCCATTCCCCTGATCAAAAAAATAGATAGCAGGAAAAATACGCCGGTGTATGCAGTTACCGCGCAAGCCATGGTGGGCGACCGTGAAAAATGCCTGCGGGCGGGAGCGGACGACTACATTTCGAAGCCCATCGATGTCGAAAAATTGTTGCAGCTTTTAAAAGACATATAGAAAAGATGATTGAGGACGAGGATGTTGAATTGCTGCTAACTGACTTGCTGGACATTTATGGGTACGACTTTACCAGCTATTCCAAAGCGTCCCTTAAAAGGCGCATTGTCCGTCTTGTTTCCATCGATAAATTCCCAAGTTTTGCGGAATTCCGGTATAAGGTCAGGACAGATGAAAGTTATCTGAAAAGGTTTGTTGAGGAAATCACTGTAAATGTTACAGAGATGTTTCGCGACCCTTCCTTTTATAAGTCTTTGCGGGACGATATACTGCCTGTGTTGGGCACAAAGCCGTTTATAAGGATCTGGCATGCAGGCTGCTCCACGGGTGAGGAAGTGTTTTCCATGGCTATTTTATTGAAAGAAGCCGGCTTACTTCGAAAATCACTGCTATATGCCACAGATCTCAATCCAAGTGTCCTCGAAAAAGTAAGGAAAGGCATTTTTCCGTTGCAGCAAATGAAGCAATATTCCGAAAGCTACATTGAATCAGGCGGGCTGAAAGACTTTTCTGAATATTATACAGCCAATTACGGGCAGGCGAAGTTCAACAAAGAGCTTTCGGAAAAGATCATTATTTCAACCCATAACCTGGTTTCTGACAGTTCATTCAATGAATTTGACCTCATTTTGTGCAGAAATGTGCTTATTTATTTTGATAAAGACTTGCAGGACAGGGTTTTGAAACTTTTTGACGCCAGCTTGGGAACGCTTGGATACCTGGCATTGGGCACAAAGGAAACGCTTAAATTTTCGGTGATACAGAACAAGTTCAAGCAGCTTAACCGGGAGAAAATATGGAAGAAAATCATGTAGCAAAGGCCGTAAAAGCGCTGATAATCGGCGGATCTGCGGGCAGCCTGCAGGTGCTTTTCAACCTGTTGCCTTTGTTGAAAAGCAACTTGCCATTTGCCATTATCATCGTGCTGCACCGCCGCCATTCCGCAGATTCCTCTCTTTCTGATTTACTGTCCACAAAAACAATGTCGCCTACCCGCGAGGTGGAGGATAAGGATGTGATCCGGGCGGGACACATTTATCTGGCACCGGCAGATTATCATTTGCTGATAGAAAAGCAAGAAAGTTTCTCTCTAGACTATTCCGAAAAGATCAATTTCAGCCGCCCCAGCATTGATGTCACATTTGAGTCCGCAGCGGAAGTGTACGGACCTTCACTGGTGGCGCTACTGCTATCTGGAGCAAACGAAGACGGGACAAAAGGCCTGTCCCAGGTAAAGAAAGCTGGCGGCACGACCATTGTACAGAATCCGGATACTGCCCAGATGCCCTACATGCCGCATTATGCCATGATGCACACCGTAATTGACCACATTTTGGACGTTCCGCAGATGTCGCATTACATTAATAACCTGCGCTGACCGGCCGCTGAATTTTTACAGCAAAATCAAGCACGGTTTTTTAGTCAATCGTTGATCAGTGCCATAAAACATACCATCAGTCTTTCTTTCTGAGCTGATTTCTGGCGAAATTTGTGTCAATTCAAAACTTCGATGCCATGGCAAAGCCAAGTAAATTATATAGCGTTCTTTTTAATAAATGCCCCAGATGTGGTGTGGGTGATTTTTTCATTACAAAAAGCGCCTACAATCTGAAAAATTTCGATAAAATGAATAAGCGCTGTCCGCATTGCGGCGAGAATCTGGTCCCTGAACCGGGCTTCTACCAGGGCGCGTTGTACATGAGCTATTCATTTTATGTCGCCTTTATGGTGATCTATTTTTTGATCTTCGTAAACTTTTTCGAACCGTATCTGGATTATTTCTTAATGTCCATCATTCCGGTCCTTATCATTCTGACACCTTATTTTTATCGTTTGGCCCGTCGATCATGGCTTGCATTGTTCATCAAGCCACAGGACCAGGAGGCGGTAAAGCACTAAAGTTTAGCCGAATGGTTGGCAGATTTCGCCCGGAAAACTTCGGGCGTCATGCCTGTCTCCTTTTTAAAAAATCGGGTAAAATAAGAATTATCGTTAAAATTCAGCTTGTAAGCAATCTCGGACACTGTGAAATCCAGATTGATGAGCAATCTTTTCGCTTCCAGCACAATCCTGTTCCTGATCACTGCTCCCGCCTGCAAGCTCAAATGTTCCTTGCAAAGCGCATTAAGGTGATTGGGTGTAACGTGCAGTAAATCAGCATATTCCCCTGGCTGTTTAATCTTTGTAAAATTTTTTTCGATTAGCTTTTGAAAGTTCCTGATCAACGGGTTTTGCTGATGACGGGCATTTTGTTTTTTGTCCTGCGCATTGCTCTGTTCCAGAAGCAAGAAAATGTGCAAGAGTAAAACACGGATAATGTCTTCCCGAAATTTCGCGTTTCCAGCTTGCAATAGTAATTCTTCAAAAAGCCCGACAATGTTTGGCTGTATGTCTTTCCTTACGGCAACTACGTTATTGGAACTGTCTCCATCAAAAAAAGAAAAGGAGTCGAGATAGTCGGGTCTGAGCAGGAACGACTGGAAAAATGATTCTGAAAAATTGACAACATATCCCTTCATCTCACCCTCAAAATCCCAGGAATGCACTTGGCCCGGGATCATAAAATAGATCTGTGGCGGGTATACATTGAAATGGTTGAAGTCAATGGTATGGAACCCGCCACCTTCCGTAAAGAACACCAGATGGTAAAAGTTGTGCCGGTGCGGGAACACCAGGTTCTGATGTTCTTTCAAATAATCTTCAAACCGGCTGATCATGACATCGTCCTCCTTATATTCGGAAAGCGGGCCAATGTCAAGCCTGGGAAACGTCGTCTGCATGCGAAAATAGATCTGACATAATCTTGCCTGGCAATTTAGTAATATAGTCCAGCATTGACGTCCGATCTTTCCTTTTATATGCATACTGATTCTGTGCCGTAGCAAGAACCTGCTGCAAATTCGCCTGTCCGTACAACAATGCGTTTGCGGCCGGCTCATTCAACACGCGCCCACGCACAGGCGACAATGGATCCGCATCCCATATCCCCGAGTGGTGCCAGTTAGTGAGATCATCCCAGTCTGGCCTGTCGATCACGGGATAATAGCAAACGCCCCACAGCGGAATGCCTTCGCGCACCAGTTTGCAACTTTCCTCAGCCACCATCTTGATCCATATCGGCCTGTCTTCCAGCGGATGGCTCGTTTCGCTCAAAACCACCGGCACATCATAACGCATATGTGCTTCCAGTAATAGATCCGACAGGCTGCGCAACCTTGGATCGGGAACAGGATCATTCCAGCCCATGTAAAAATGTGATTCTGCAACCCACTGATTGTTATAATAGTAGTTAAATCCAAGCATATCCAGATACTCAGGCTTTCCACCCAGTTCCGGGCAGATCCTGCCGCATAACATATCCATCGCCTGATATTGCAGGTCATGTGCGGCTTTTGCATTCAATATCTCTTCCGTAGTAGCGCCAGTTTCGGGGACAATATTAATTAATGGTTCCGTTGTCAGGATCCTGATCCGCGGATCGTAGGCTTTGAGCGCCTGCACGCCCGCAATGTAGGCGCGCATGAGTGCATACTTCATTTCCCACCCGTTATTTTTACAATATGGAGCCGTTCCCGCTGCATCACCTGCCAACCACGAAATGAAACCAACCTCATTAATAGGCGTCACAATGAGCGGCATTTCCGGTGATAAATGATTGTAGAAAAAAGCAAAAGCCTTGCAAAGCGCCACAAAACGCTTCGTGAAATGGGGATGCAAAGGGTTGAGATCGGATGGATACCCAAAGTGACAAATATCCCAGATCTGCTGGATTTCAAATTTCCGGCCAGCCAACATCATGCGCTTCACAGCGCTGAAATCATAACGGTAAGGTTCATACTCAACCTGGCTCCACCGGATCCCCTCGCGTACCGTGGCAATGTTGAACTGCTTCAACATCCGGTAATCCTCTTCAATCAATTCCAGGTGACCGGTCGCATTCAGCAGATCGACGCGGTCACCGTGGAGATTAAGCTGGTCCGCGCACTCGAACCCGCCCATCCAAAAAGTCTTAAATGGATTGCTGACCATCTGGCTGTCGTGACGGCTCATTGTTCGCTCTGCAATTTGGAGACTGCGTGCGTTGGCATCGCCACAACTTTCCGGTTCCGGTATGCGGACGTCATATAGTCAGTCATATCAGCACACGTAAGGTCCCATGAATTGGTTAATAAAAATTTATCAACATTACCCAGCCATTCTTTTTTATCACTCATTTTAAGCCAATACGCGATCGCTTCGACAAAATCATTGCCATTTTTTCCAATCGAAACCAATTTGTTCTTTCCATAAGGATTGACCACGTCGCGGATGGGTGTGGAAACAACAGGTTTGCCCGCGCACAAATACTCAGGCGTCTTGGTAGGGCTGATAAAACGCGTGGATTCATTCAGCAGAAACGGAACCATAGCAACGTCCCATCCCGAAAGATAAGCCGGCAACTGCGCATAGGATTTCGATCCCAGATAATGAATGTTACTGCTTTGAGGCAATGTTTTCGGGTCAATCTTCACAACGGGCCCTATTAATACAATGTTCCAGTCCGGTCGCTTTACGGCAATTTCCCTGATCAGCTCAATGTCAAAGCGCTCATCGATTACGCCATAAAATCCAATTTTCGGCCCTTTGATGCCGGCCTGGTCTGCGGGCTCGGAATTTTGTTTTCTGGCCTGGCCAAAATGCTTTTTGTCAATACTGCTCGGAAACGGGTGAATGTTTGCGTGCAGATTTTTTTTAGACTCAAAAAGTGAATGCCCGCCTGTGAAAACAATGTCCGCTTTGTTCAGCAAATTCTTTTCCAGAGACTTCAACTTTTCCGGTGCAAATTTGAATGCCGACAATTCGTCCATACAATCGTACACAGTCAGTCCCGGCGAGAGATGCGATGAAAATTCAAGCGCCATAGGCGTGTAATACCAGAAAATAAACTCATCCAGTTTTTTATTTATAAAAAATACACGGATCAGCTCGCGCAGCTGGGCGTTGACCTCATTTTTTGTGAGGCCATCCGCCAAATGCGGCACACAAACCCAAAGATCAGGCAACCGCTGAGAAAATGTGAGATATGGAACGTCCGTTTTCCCGAAGATCGGCTCTTCTAGAAAATAAACCGCCGCAATATCCGAAAAGCGCGTTAACAAATGCTGCGGCCGTTGGTAAACAAAATCCCACCTTAGGTGAGAGAAACAAAGCAGGTTTTTCGGGAGCGAATCCGGCTCACCGCTTCCTGAAATGTTCAAACGCTGCAAATGATTTGTAGAAAAATCGTTGGAAATTGGTGTATCGATCATTACGTTAATATGAATGTTGATGAATGTGCGACCCGCTTTTTCCTTCCGCAATGTTTCAGCGCTCGAAACGGATCATTTTCAGGCCGTTTCATAAATTACTATGCCAGACAATTCACAGTGAAACCGCACGATCTCAAATCGGCACGTGATCCACTATACGCAAGCGAACGCCGCAACGCGGGAAAATTTGATTTTTCTCTGTAATATTAGGGTAGCAAACGAACCCTTTGCCAATGAGGAAAAATTTTACCCTGCTGTTTTTTGCCTCCTTTCTTGTCCTTGCCTTTTCCACAAAACATCCTCCCCGAACGGTTGGTGTGGAGCAGAGCGTGGCGCGGTTCAAAGTGGACTCGAAGTCCTATGCGCTCAGTTTAGCCGATCTCTCAACTGCAATCCAAAACATAGATCCTGATCGACAGGAAACAATTGATATTACAAAAACGAAGCTGATTTATAGCCGGTTAGCCTACAAGCGGATCGAGTACTTTCTTGAACATTTCTTTTTCACTTCTTCCAGGATTTACAACCGCCCCCCGAAAAACGAGATCGAAGAACCACATCTGGAATACATGGAGCCAGCTGGCATGCAGTATATGGAAGCCATCTTGTTTGACAGCGTTACTACCATCGATTCAAAGAAGGAATTGCTCGTTCAGGCTGAATTATTAAGCAATGCTGCCAACGATCTGCATGCGCTTTTGTACAAATTCGAAACCAATGATAAACAGATCCTGGCAGCAGTAAGGCTGGAACTCATTCGCATTATTGCACTGGGAATCTCCGGATTTGACGCTCCCATGTTGAAAAGTGGTATTTGGGAATCCACAGTAGCCATGGAGACAATTGCCCTCACATTAAAGCCCTATCTCGCCAAAAATAAAAAGGACAGCGTCTTCCACTATTTGGGGAATTCACTAAGGTTCCTTCGAAATAACCCTGAATTTGACTCGTTTGACCGGCTCAAATTTCTTACCGGCTATGCGTTGCCGCTTCAAAAGCATTTGAATGTGTTGATTAGGGAAATGAAGCTGGATTCTGCGCCACCCGGCATGCTGCGTTACGATGCGGGGCATATGTTCAACCCCTCTGCTTTACAACCGGCGGGCGAAGTGAATGATAATGATCTCACAAAGAAGCAGGCTGAACTTGGCAAAAAACTGTTTTTCGAAACGCGACTCTCGGGCAACGGCTCCAAAAGCTGTGCTTCCTGCCACAACCCCGCCAATTATTTTACCGACGGTCTGCCGAAGAGCGTTGGCCTTAATCCGCATTCAACGGTCAGACGCAATGCTCCTACTCTCTTTTATGCGGCAGCGCAACAAAATCAGTTTTGGGACGGGCGGGCTAAAACATTGGAAGAACAAATTGAAACCGTGATGCGCGATTCTGCTGAAATGAATGCGATACCGGCACGGAGCATGCAACTTTTTCTCAAAGACAAGTCTTACAAAGGCCAATTTAAAAGAGCTTTTCCTAAAAAACGAACACAAAAACCGGACGAGCAGCAAATCTATTCCGCTCTGGCTGCTTTTATCAAAACTTTGAACCCTTACAACTCGGATTTTGATCGCTACATGGCCGGAGATCAGCGTGCTTTAACAGATTCCCAGGTTAATGGCTTCAACTTGTTTATGGGCAAAGCGCAATGTGGGACTTGCCATTTCGCTCCGCTATTTAATGGGCTCATCCCACCGTTTTACGCACTGACAGAATTTGAGGTCATCGGCACAACTGCGACAGACGATCTTTCAAATCCCCAGAAAGACCCGGACAACGGACGCATGGATGTGCGCGCCACACCTTACTATGAGGCAGCATTCAAAACACCGACTGTGAGAAACGCCGCGGTAACCGGTCCGTATATGCACAACGGAGCATTTACTTCTCTGGAAAAAGTGATTGATTTTTATGATAAGGGCGGCGGCGCAGGGTTGGGACTTGACCTGCCCCGGCAAACGCTCTCGCCCCTACAACTCCATCTGACCGACCAGGAAAAGAAAGACATTATCGCATTTTTGAATGCCCTAACGGATAAAATATGAAAAAAAATTTACTACTGCCCCTCCTGCTTTGCGTATTCAATGCTGCCTTTTCGCAAACCACGCTGCTGCGCGGGCCTTACCTGCAATCCGCAACGTCCACGAGCATGGTAGTACGCTGGCGAACGGACGTGGCCACCACGAGCATGGTCCGATACGGCCTTACACCGTCCGCGTTGACAACGAACGTGGAGCTTTCCGCGAAGGCTACGGAGCATGCGGTCCAACTCTCGGGGCTTGATCCGGCTACCCGTTATTATTATTCCATTGGTTATGCTAATGAGGTGCTGGAAGGCGACCAGGAAAATTATTTTGAAACGGCACCAATACCGGGCACAAAAGGGAAATACAGGTTTGGGGTTTTGGGAGACTGCGGAACTAACTCGGCAACCCAGGGAATGGTGCGTGAAAGTATAGCAAAATATTTGGGGCAAAATTACATGAACGCTTTGTTGCTGCTGGGCGACAATGCGTACGCTTTCGGAAAGGACGCAGAATATCAGTCCAATTTTTTCAATCACTATAAATATGCTTTCCTGAAAAAAAATCCTGTGTTTCCGGCCCCCGGAAACCACGATTACAATAACGACAACCCGGACCGGCAAAACGACCATAATATTCCCTATTACCAGATTTTCACCATGCCGACGCAAGGTGAAGCAGGCGGCGTAGCATCCGAATCGCAGGCTTTTTACTCCTACGATTATGGTAATGTGCATTTTCTGTCGCTGGATTCTTATGGCAAGGAAGACCAGGCAACCCGTCTGTATGACACGCTTGGCAGGCAGGTTCAGTGGATCAAAAAGGATCTGGCGGCAAATAAAAACAAGGACTGGATCGTGGCTTACTGGCACCATCCGCCTTATTCACAAGGTTCGCGCAATTCGGAAACGGAAAGTGACCTGATCAAAATACGGGAAAACTTCATCCGCATCCTTGAAAGAAACGGTGTAGACCTGATCCTTTGCGGGCACAGCCACGTGTACGAGCGGTCCCGCCTGATCCAGGGACATTATGACAAGGCGGATACATTCGATCCGGCGACGCATAATCTCAGCAATTCTTCGGGAAGATATGATGCCTCGCCGCAGTCCTGTCCGTATTTCAAAAAGACGGATTCCAATAAAGGAACGGTGTATGTGGTTTCGGGCTCTGCGGGCCAGTTAGGTTCCAAAGCGGCAGGTTTTCCGCATAAGGCCATGTATTATTCGGACGCGGAACGTTCGGGCGGCATGGTGTTGGAAGTGGAAGCCAACCGGCTGGACGCCAAATGGATCGGGCTTGATGGCGTCATTTATGATCAGTTCACGATTGAAAAAGATGTAAATAAAGAAACAACTGTTGAGATCAACGCCGGGGAAAGCATTGAATTGAAATCTTCGTTCATCGGTGCACATGTGTGGAATACCGGTGCCAAGACCTCCTCCATAACCGTTGCGCCTCATAAAACTGCCGACTTTCATGTGAAAGACGAGCAAAACTGCATTAATGATGTTTTTCACGTAAAAGTAACTTTGCCCGAACCGGTTAAGCTCATCGCATTTTCACGTGCTGCCGATCCCGCAAATGTGGTTACACTAAGCTGGACAACGGAATTTGAAAACGAATTCTCCCATTTTTTCATTGAACGCGCACAAGGTGATTTGAAATGGTCTGAAATTGGACGCGTTGCAGGCGGGCCAAACTCGACAGTGAATAAAAATTACAGCTTCAAAGATGAACAAAGCCCGGACCTGGATTTCGACCAAACCATCTATTACCGCCTTAAAATGGTCGCGCTGGACGGACGGCTTCGCTATTCGGCTATTACTTCGATTCGATTGCAGGAAATTATTCTGGCTGTTGACCCAAGCAAGCAAGCATTTGACATTGAGGTAATCCCTAACCCATCTGCGGCGCAGCAAATGCAGATCAGGCTTGCGGAAAAGGCAACTGTGAAAGCTGAACTTACATTAATGGACGTTTCAGGGCGCGTTTTAGAGGAAAAGAAAATGACACTGACGGAAGCGGCAGTGCCATTTTTACCCGATAATATGACTGCGGGTATTTATCTGCTGAAAGTTACTGTGAACGGGCGAAGTCTCGTCCGGAAGCTGGCGGTTTATTAACCATCCGAAAGCTGTGGAACAGGCAGCGTGAACGTGACATTCGCGCTGATGCTACTTTTTAATGATCTTTTTGATTTCTTTTTTTCCGTTACTGTCGGTTAATGTCACATGATAAAGGCCTGTGGGCAAATGCCCGACCTGCAACTCGGATCCTGCTTTTTTGTTTTGTCCAAAATCAGCCAGATATGAAATTTTTCCTTGCGCATTGATGATTTCAACTTTCGCAATCGCAGCTCCCTCAGCCACCTGAACGGATAACTTTTCAAATACCGGGTTTGGAAAAATAGAAGCGATCTCCGGCAAATTGAAAAAATTGAGATAATGAATCTGGCTATAAGCGTAGGAACCATCTTTATCGGCCATTTTTAACCGGTAAAAATTATTACCATTGACCGGGGCGCTATGGCTGAATGTGTAAGGCTGCACCGCAACACTTTCACCTTTTGCCTTCATTATGCCAATTGTCTGCCAGTTCCTGCCTTCCGGGCTGTGTTGCACAGCGAAAAAATCGCTGTTTGTCTCCGCACTGGTGGACCACGAGAGCAACGCAGTATAATGTTCCTTTTTGACTTCGAAACTAATCAGTGTCACGGGAAGCGCAGCACAAGCGTCTAAAACTTCTGTCTCCGAGTTGCATCCGGGTTTGTTGGCCGATATATCGAGCAATTCAGGCGTTTCGTTGGAAAGATATTGGCAAACCGGCGGAATTGCGCACATTTCAAGCTCCGGATTTTCCGAAATCCAAAGGTAGGCACCACCAATTGATTGAAGTTTGCCCAGGCCGGAAAGTGAAGCTAAAAGTGAATTTTGGAATATTGTCACACTGCCGCCAATGGTTTTCAGATTTTCCAGGCCATCCAGATTTTCGAGCAATGCATTAGCCGAGACAGATAAAGAATCAGTGATCGTCACCAGATTATTCAATCCGGCAAGGCTTGTCAAAACTTCATTGTCGTCGACATTCAAATTGCCAACGGTCGTAAGTCCGGAAAGCGCAGTCATGTTTTCGAGCTGCGGATTAGATGCGATGACCAACGAACTACCATCACCAATGGCTTCCAGATTTTCCAAACCGGCGAGATTAACAAGGCTTGCATTTCCGACAATGATCAGGTCACCGTCGATCGATTCCAATGCGGAGAGTCCCGCAATATCTGATAATGAAAAGTTTAAAAACGAAGCAAATCCTAACGGGCCGATGGATGTCACTCCTGAAAGTCCATCTAGATTTTCCAGAAACGGATTGAAGGAAAGCAAAACTTCCTCTCCAAATGACGTCACACCTTCAAGTCCGTCCAATGATTCAAGGCCAAAATTGTTTTGGAGTATCAGCGCGCCGCCAATTGTAGTAAGCCCGCTGAAACCCGAAAGATCGATCAGGGCATCGTGGTAATTGATCTCAACATCATCCTTGATAGTTTTCAGTCCTTCCAGACCTGTGAGGCTGACCAGGCTGCCATTTTCCTCCATATAAAAGTCAGACTCGATCGTTATCAGATTTTCCAGTCCTTCAAGATTGACCAGATTATCATTGAAATCTATATAAAGATCTTCTCCGATCGATGTAAGGCCATTCAATCCCGACATATTCACCAGCGTAGTGTTTCCCGTGATTTCTACGTAACCAGGCACGGTGGTGATATTTTCGAGCCCTGCAAAATTTACCAGCGACTCGTTGAACCCAAGCCGCAAATCCCGCCCTAAACTGCTGATAACGAGTGGTGACAGTGTGGTCAACAGGTCATTGGCTCCAATTACAAGATCAAGCCCGATGGTGTGAATGCTGGTAAGCCCGGCCAGATCAGTCAGTAAATCGTTATCGCCAATGATGAGGCTGCCGTTTATTTGCGCAACATTAGCCAATGCTTCCAAATTAAGAAGGCCGGCATTTTCTGAGACTTCCAGATCGCCTCCCACTGCAACTATATTTTCCAGTCCGGTAAGATTTTGCAACAGCGGATTGCCGTTTATCAGCAGGTTTCCACCAACATCTGTCAGCGTAATCAGGTTGCTCAGATCATCAATATCGGTTCCGTTAATCGTAAGATTTCCAGTAATATTTGTACAGCCCGTATAAGTGGCCTGAAAAGCCGAAACCTCGGCTTGCGTGGTCAGTTCAAGATCGACAGGACATTGCGCAACAGCACATAAGGGCAGTAATGCCCCAAAGAGGAAGTAAAGTTTTTTCACACGGAGAAGGGTTTATGGTCATTTCAGGCGTTATTTGAGTCCAAATTTTTCCCGATAAAAGACAAACCCTAATCCTTGTCGTAATAGTTCCCACTGCATATCAATGTTTTAGCACAATATGATAGGCAGCCTCCATTTCATTTATTGCAGTGACGATATCGGCAGCGGTTGTGCGATAATTCACGAATGCAGCCCGCACGCAACTTATCCCGTCCAATGTGGTCGGAGTCATAAAAACCTTTCCGTTTTTATTCATCTGATCCAAAAAACCCATCGTCTCCTCAGTGCCACGGAGCCTGAAAGTGACCACATTAAGCCGAACCGGCGCGGCAAGTTCGAAAAACACACTCCCGGTAATATAATTCCCCAGTTCATTTGCGCGGGCAATGCTGTTTTCAACAATCCATTGATAACCCGATTTTCCATAAGCAACCAATCCAAACCACGCAGGCAGCGCACGAAACCTGCGTGAGTTTTCTGGCAGGAAATTCAAATAAGAAAAATTTTCAGATGGATCTCCGAGATAAGGAGCATTGGTGTTTTGAAAAGTTTCCACCTGCAAACGATCATGCTGCTTTCTAACCAGAATTACGGCGCTGTCGTACGGCACATTCACCCATTTGTGGCAGTCAATGGTAATGCTGTCCGCCTGCTCCCACCCCGCCAGCAGGTGGCTGTGCGCCGGCGAGCACGCCGCAAAGCCACCGAAAGCAGCGTCGATATGCAGCCAAAAACTGTATTTTTCTTTCAACGCGACGATTGCAGCAATGTCATCAAAATCAACAGTATTAACTGTTCCGGCGCTGCAATTGACAATGATGGGTTGGCCGTTATGTTCAATTAATTTCGCTTCCAGGTCCGCAAGGTCCATGGCTTCACGTCCTGCCAGGACATTGATTTTGAATAAATTGTTACTTCCAAAACCCAGCATGGAGAGCGATTTGATTACAGAAGAATGCGGCGTCGCTGCCATCACGACAATTTCCGAAGACATTCCCTCTCTGGAAACGTCAACACCGATTTTCTTACCAGCCCATTGTCTTCCTACGGCCAGCCCTGTAAAATTAGACATAGTTGCACCCGTCACAAATCCGCCGTTAAAATCCTCGGGCAGACCCAGCAATTGGCACAACAGACGGATTGTTTCCTTCTCAACAATTGCCGAAACGTCACCCGATCCCTTTGTGCCTTGCGTATTCTGATCAAACACTGCTGTGAGCCAGTCGCCCGCGATAGCAGCCGGCGTTGCTCCTCCCGTGACAAAGCCCCAATATCTCGGTCCCGGGCTGGCTACCATCAGTTTCTGGTATTTTTCCCGAAACATTTCCAGACTTTTCAGAGTCCCTGATCCGTTCATTTCCAACACCTCAGCCTCAGCTCGCTGGTCGGGTGCGTAAGTAGGCAAATCATTCAGGTGATTCAAAAAATCCAGACTTCTGTTTTTTACATCTTCCAGAATCATGTCCCAATGCGCCAGATCTTCCTCTAACTTAATGTTCATTTTAATAGTTGTAATGTGCTTTAACTAGATTACTCAGGATTTGCGGCCGAGACCCAGCGTCTGTGATAATTGATCTGGCCTAAGTGGTAAGATAGATGTGTTAATAAATGGGTCAGGACCAACGTTGTGGTTTGATTAGGGAACATATCCAGAACGTTGCGCGGATACTCACTTTCCAGCTGGGTAACGGATAGCTCTTTTACGGATTCCACGACAACAGGCAGTAAGTTATCCAGTTCCAGGAGCAGCTCCGATTTGGTAAAAAGCCGCTCCGCAAATTCGGCATCACGGTTTCTTACATAATGAACATTCCCCAGCGTAAGTCCGACATATGTCCTCAGATTACCAATTAAATGCTGGCAAAGATTCCCGCCCGTGTTTATCGTGCCCGGCAACCGCACCCAAAGCGATTCCTCAGAGGGATAAGTCTCAATTTCGGCCCGTAGTTTTTTTAGATCTCTATCAAAAAGCTGAATAATAATTTCTTTTTCCATGACTAAAAATTTTTAGGTGCAGTCTAATTTAACGATTCAAATCAAAAATCCCTGCGGCTGGGCGTTCGTGCTGAATGTTCCATTAAACTGCGATGCAAAATTGTTGACTCCAAGAAGCAAAAAACAGATTCAGTTTTGCTAGTTTTGAGCATAACAGAAGCAAATTATTTCCCTAAAATGAAAATCACTACGGACGAAAAAGACGATTTCCTCTATCACCAGGTTGCCGAACGCCTTGGACAGCAGATCGAAAACAACACATTAAAAGCCGGTGATAAGCTGATTTCACTCCGCGCATTGAGCAGGGAACAAGGCATTAGCCTGAGCACAGCATATAAGGCATTTATCGAATTGGAAAATAAAGGTTATGTGGAAGCAAGGCCAAAATCCGGTTATTTTGTACGTTATAAACCAGCAAGGCGCCTCAAAAAACAAACATTTCCCCATTTTCCGTCAGAGCGCGCAGAAATTGATGTAGACGAAATGATCCGACAGGTTTACCGGACATTATCTGGCGATGGCATGGTCAGGTTATCTTTGGCCGTGCCGCCTGTGGAATTGATCCCGGTCGCGAAACTTAACAAGGCACTGATGGAAGCGGTCCGCAACAGCCCTGAAAGCTGCACCAATTATGACGAAATTCCGGGGAATCTGAATTTGAGGAAACAAATTGCCCGCTATGCCTTCAACTGGGGCGGCAATGTTACTGCCGACGAAATTATTACAACGCACGGCTGCATGGAGGCCGTAGCGTTCTGCCTCAAAGCCGTGACTGAACCCGGTGACACCATCGCCATTGAAAGCCCGGTGTACTTTGGCATTTTTAATGTTATCAAAATTTTGGGTTTAAAAGTTTTCGAAGTGCCTAGTGACCCACAGGAAGGTCCGGACATCGATTTTCTGGAAAAAGCACTTGACTCCGTTCCCATTAAAGCCTGCCTTTTCGTTACTAATTTTTCCAATCCTACCGGCGCATTAATGCCGGATAACCGGAAGAAACAATTGGTTGAAATGCTTGCCGCCCGGGAAATTCCGATGATCGAGGACGACATTTACGGAGAAATGTATTTTGGGAAAAGTCGGCCCAAAACCTGTAAAAGCTTTGATAAGAAAGGACTTGTTATGCTGTGTTCCTCCGTTTCTAAAACCTTGGCGCCAGGCTATCGCGTGGGCTGGTGCATTCCGGGAAAATTTTGGGATAAAGTAATCAGCAACAAGATCACGCAAACCGTTTCATCCGCGACGCCCACGCACGCAGCGATCGGGATTTTTTTTGAAACAGGCCGCTACGACCTGCATATGCGGAATTTACGGAAAGCGCTTCACACGCAAAGCCTGCGCTACATTCAGGCTGTCACCGAACATTTCCCGCCAGACACCCAAATCAGCCGCCCACAGGGAGGTTACGTTTTATGGATTGAATTAAACACAAAAATCAATGCGTTCGAACTGTTCGAAGCCGCAATCCTGCAAAACGTCAGCATAGCCCCGGGCCAGATTTTCAGCACCGACGCCCGCTTCACCAACTACATCAGGATCAGCTTCGGAGCCCCGTTCACAACAGAAATTGACGCAGGTTTGAAGCGGCTGGGCGCGTTGATAAAGTCTCTAGAAGATTTAAGCGAATAATGCTCTAAGAATGTCCAGCACGCCATCAGCAGTATCAGCATCCAGCATCGCGATTTTTTTGCTAAGCCTGGCTTTGTCAATTGTCCTGAGCTGATCCAGCGCAATCTGTCCCGATTTACCCGCCACTGTGCATCCGATTCGGGTAGGATATTTCTTAATAGCCGATGTTAGTGGGGCAATGATCACGGTATTGAGAGACCTGTTCATTTCATCCGGCGAAATAACGACGCAGGGACGCGATTTTTTTATTTCGCTGCCAATGGTAGGATCAAGAGAAACAAAGTAGATTTCAAATCTTTTGATCACCATGTCCACTCGGAAACATCAAAGTCATTCGAAAATTCCTCCATCAGATTGTCTTCACTTCCACTTTTTGCTAGCTCAAATTGCTGTTCCCAACCCGCGCGCGGGCTTTGTGTGGCAGGTTCGATGACGATAGCATTACCTTTGACCTCAACATTGACCAGGTCTTTGATATCGCATTGTTCCATCATGTTTTTTGAAAGAATAACTCCCTGGGAGTTCCCTATCCTCCGGACTCTGACCAACATATATCAAAGTTATAATAATGTTATAACAATTCAAATTTGTAACTGAAATTCAGCACAATGCAGCTAAATTCTCTTGTTCTCAAACATCAAATATAAGTCCTGACAACCCTGCAACATTATTGCAATTACCTGATTTTCAGCACTTGTAACCCTGTTGCACAGTGTTGCGCACTATCTTTGTCGTGTCCGCGGGAATCTTACACAACAGAGATGCCGGCGAATTGATAACCTTTTTGATTAGCATATGATGAAGTCAGGCGCGAGTGAAGGCCACATAAATAATGATGCGAAGGATTGCTGCTCGGGCGAGACGCAGATCCTGGTGAAACAAGAGCACAAACACAACCACACAGATCACGACGGGCACGATCATGACCACGACCACGACGGACACGATCATGGGAACAATGCTGCTGAAAGTTTGCTGACGAGTCGCTGGATGCTCTGGGTTAGTCTGGCGCTGTTGCTGGGCGTCCTTTTTGTCACATTTGTCTTGAAGATCGAGGTCAATCGCAATGTGGAGATCGTCCTGATGCTTGCTGCATATGTTTTGGCTGGAAATAAAACCATTGCAACCGCTTTCAGGCGCGTTATGCGTGGCGATTTCTTCAATGAATTTACCTTAATGACCATTGCAACGATCGGTGCATTCTACATTGGAGAGTTCAGCGAAGGTGTTGCGGTGATGATTTTTTACGAGATCGGCGAGCTTTTTCAGGATCTGGCAGTTAGCAGATCCAAACGTTCTATTAAGGCACTGCTGGACATTCGTCCCGAGCAAGTTACCGTCATACGCGATGGCAAAGATGTCCAGGTTGCGCCTGGTTCGGTTTCTATCGGCGAGACAATTGTGGTTAAAGCAGGTGAAAAAGTTGCCTTGGACGGCATTTTGAAATCGCTTCACGGCACATTCAATACAGCGGCACTGACGGGCGAATCTGTTCCCGATCAAAAAAGCCAGAATGAAACTGTGCTGGCGGGAATGATCAACACCGAAAAATCGGTTGAAGTTGAGGTTAAGGCGCTTTTTAAAGACTCCAAACTTTCGCGGATACTGGAAATGGTGCAGGAAGCTACCGGCCGAAAAGCGCCTACACAGTTGCTTATAAGCCGGTTAGCTAAGATTTATACGCCGATTGTCTTCCTGCTGGCAGTGCTGATCATTCTCCTGCCTTACTTTTTTGTAAATAATTATGTGTTTGATCAATGGCTGTATCGCGGCATGGTTTTCCTCGTGATCGCGTGCCCGTGTGCGCTTACGATTTCCATCCCGCTGGGCTATTTTGGTGGCATCGGGTTGGCTTCGCGCAACGGGATCCTTGTTAAAGGCGCGAATTTCCTGGACGTGATTACCAAGATCGACACATTGGTTTCGGACAAAACAGGCACATTGACCAAAGGGGTTTTCAAGGTTCAGAAAGTAGAAACTGCATTGGATATGAATGATTTCATTTCACGAACGGCTTCGCTTGAAAGTTATTCAACACACCCGGTTGCCAGGGCAGTTGTTGCGCATGCATCTGATTTGGCATTAACAAAACCAACCGAAGTTGAAGAGATTTCCGGACATGGGTTGAAAGGAAAAGTCGGTGAAGATTCGTTGCTGGCCGGAAACCTCAAATTGCTGGAAAAATTTCAAATCCAATATCCAAAAGACCTTAGCAACATTGCCGAAACCATCGTGGCCGTGGCAGTAAACGGTTCCTATGCCGGCTACATTACCATTGCGGACGAAATCAAAGAAGATGCACGGGAAGCCGTTTCTGAATTACAAAAACTTGGCATTGAGACAATTATGCTTTCCGGTGATAAGGAAGCTGTGGTTTCAAACATTGCTAATCAGCTGCAAATTGGCAGAAGCTACGGAAATTTGCTACCGGAGGACAAAGTCCGGATCGTAGAACAACTTAAAGCCGAAGGAAAGCACATTGCCTTCGCAGGCGATGGCGTAAACGATGCACCTGTGATCGCCCTCGCGGATGTGGGTATTGCTATGGGCGCATTGGGTTCGGACGTCGCGATTGAAACGGCCGACATTGTCATTCAAAATGACCAGCCATTGAAAATTGCATCCGCTATCAAAGTCGGGAAAATTACGAAAAGCATTGTATATCAAAACATTTCGGCCGCAATGGGCGTCAAAGTGCTTGTGATGATCCTCGGTGCAGGCGGAATTGCTACATTATGGGAAGCGGTTTTTGCGGATGTTGGTGTAGCTTTGCTGGCGATTTTAAATGCTTTCCGAATCCAGGGCAAGAAAATTTAGCTTAACAAAACATTCATTTGAAGTTTCTGGCGATCATATTGTCTGCTTATATGCTCCTCCTCGCGCTGCTTCCCTGCGGCGACGAAGTGGAATGTATGGATGACGAACGATACGAAACGGCTTTTGACAACAATACGCAACAGGATCACGAAAACCACTCGGAAATCTGCTCCCCTTTTTGCATTTGTGCATGTTGCGGCCAGGTTTTGAATGTCCTGGCAACGCCTCATTTTGCCGTGAAACCCCATTTTACAGTGTCTGTGCGCACAGCCTTTTACAAAGATCCCTATTTCGAAATAATTCCTATCTCCATCTGGCAGCCGCCCAAGCTGGTCTAAATCTGTAAATACATTTCAATTATTTATCCCGATTTAAATCCCACAATGCAAAAAATAGCTTTGCTTGTGCTGGTCATGCTATATGCTGGCCGCACTCAGGCACAAAATACAACCGATACAACGTCTGTTTACCAGACCGACAAGACCCAGGAGATGGAGGAAGTTGTCATATCTTCCACCCGCAGCTCGCGGACGATTAAAGACATCCCTACCCGCGTAGAATTCATTGCTGGTGAGGAACTTGACGAAAAAGCGAACATGAAACCTGGCGACATTCGCATGGTTTTGAGCGAAAGCACCGGCATTCAGGTGCAAACTACATCCGCGACAAGCGCCAATGCCAGCATCCGCATACAAGGCCTTGACGGGCGTTATACACAAATTCTGAAAGACGGTTTTCCGCTTTATTCCGGAGCGTCCAGCGGATTGGGATTGCTGCAAATTCCACCGCTCGATCTCAAACAAGTGGAGGTAATCAAAGGCGCTGCTTCGACATTGTACGGCGGCGGCGCCATCGCCGGACTCGTCAATTTGATCTCCAAAACGCCAAAAGATGAGCAGGAATTGAAATTCCACCTGAATGGAACAAGCGCAGGAGGCTTCGATGCCAACGGTTTTTATTCCAAAAAGTTTGGTAAAACAGGCGCGACGATCTTCGCCGCCCATAACCGCAATGCAGCTTATGATCCCGCGGGAATTGACTTTTCGGCCATTCCCAAATTTGAGCGCTTTACATTCAATCCGCGCTTTTTTGTTTATCCCAGCGAGAACACGACCATTAGTCTTGGTGTAAACACCGCTTTTGAAAATCGCATCGGCGGAGATATGCATTTTATCAAAAACAAAAACGAGACCGGCCACACGTATTTTGAAAAAAACAAAACTGAGCGTGTCAGCACACAATTTTTGTTTGATCATATTTTCGGTAAGCATGAGCATTTCATTGTTAAAAACAGCGTAAGCTATTTCAACAGGAAGCTGACGACGCCTGGCTACATATTCAATGGAACGCAATATTCCACATTTACCGAAGCATCTTATGCCAATCACGGCGACAAATTGGAATGGATAGCGGGGGCAAACCTATGGACGGATCAGTTTAAAGAAAAAGCACTGATCACTGGCCCAAAACGTGACTATAACCTCAACACATTAGGTGCATTTGCGCAAAATACCTGGAAAGCCGCGGACTGGATGCACGTTGAAACCGGTTTGCGGGCAGATTATGTGATAGATTATGGATTGGCCTTCCTGCCCAGGATTTCTGCGTTGCTGAAACTCTCACCAGCGCTCACGTCACGCATAGGCGGCGGCATGGGTTACAAGGCTCCTACGATCTTCACGGAGGAAAGCGAACGTATTCAATATCAGGGCGTTTTGGGAATTGATAAAGATAAAAATCGCCTCGAACACAGCTATGGCGGTAACTGGGATGTCAATTATCAAACAATGCTCTTTAACGATAGGTTAAGTCTGAGTATCAATCAGTTGTTTTTCTACACGTACATTACGAAACCACTGATCCTCAAACCAACCGGCAATGCCGCTTATCGATTTGAGAATATTAACGGCCACATCGACACTCGCGGAACGGAAACTAATTTGAAACTCGGTTACAGTGATTTTAAATTATTTCTGGGTTACACTTATACGGATGCGCGGATAAGCGAAAATGGTCGCCATCAGCAAAATTTCCTGACACCCAAACACAGGATCAACTCAGTGCTGTTTTATGAAGTGGAGGAAAAATGGAAAGCCGGACTGGAAGCATATTATTTTAGCAAACAGCAACTTAGCGACGGTAAAACTGGCCGGGAATATGTGATTCTGGGCTTTATGGTGGAGCGGCTTTGGGAGAGATTTTCGATTTATATCAACTTTGAAAATTTCCTGGACGCACGGCAGACGCGGTTTGACAACATTTACACAGGAAGCATCGCAACGCCCACATTCCGGGACATTTATGCACCGCTGGACGGCTTTGTGTTTAATGGCGGGATAAAAATCAATTTGTAAAAAGCCGCTATTGGTTAAAAGAGTAATTTTTTAAGCCAAAGCCCTTTTTACAATTCCAAAAGAACATTGGAATAGCAACAACAATCAACCAAACTGCGAAGAAAAATGTCCAGAACCGATGCATTATCTCCTGAACAACTTCGGGAGGAACTTGAAGAGAATACACAGAATCAGTCAGTTGGCGACACTTTGCTTTTTGAGAATGACAAGGTAAAAGTGTGGCACATTTGCCTGCAACCCGGCGAACGCATCCATTATCATCGTCACAACTACGATTATTTCTGGACTGTTTTACAGGATGGGCAAGGTGTTTCCAACCAGGAAGACGGTAGCCAGGTAAGTTTCACATTCAAAAAAGGGCAGACCTCTTTTCAAAATATTATTGAGCAGGGCAGTTCCATTCATGATTTAAAAAATACCGGCACCGGCATTCTGGAATTCATTACTACGGAGTTGAAGTAACGGCTGTTACTACACTACGGCGACCGGCTTGATACCGGCAATTTTTTCGAGCGCAACAGTAACGCGTTCAATGCGGTCAACATTGCCACGACTGCTGTCCGACACCGCCTGGGCGACTGAGGTTAGATAATCTCCGCCCAGTTTGGTGTTGAAGAAAGGATCTCTGGAGGCAAGCACGCCCCGCCAGTTTTTACCAACAACATTTCTGGACTTGATAAATCGGAGGAGCAGGCGCTCTTTGATTGTCATGCAACCATACTCCTTCACCCGGGTTTGTTGTTTTTCCATTTGTTACTAAGATAATGTGTGAGAAGAATTAAAGGCTTTTTTGTAATTTGTGCATTACGAAAACCGATATACAAAAGTACAATAAAATTATATCAAGATCAAATTAATTAGCACTAAAATATAAATTAATGGTTAGTATTGGCAAAAGAATTAAGCAGGGTCGCGAAAAATTAGGTTTGAGTCAAGAGCAGCTCGCAGTAATCATGGCCAAAAAAGGAAAGGGCACTATTTCAAATTGGGAAACGAATAAAAACGAACCTTCCATTGCAGAGTTTAAAAAACTGGCCGAACTATTCAGCACCACCGCAGCTTACCTGATCGGCGAAGCGCCGCAGTTTGAAGAGCCGCAGGAAAATTACGTGATGGTAAAAAAGGATGACCTGATCGAACTTCAGAAAAAAGCATTGGAAAGAGAAGCCGAGAAAAATAAAGAGTTGCTCGATTTATTGGAGCAATCGAAAAAAGCGGGTGAAGAAAATGAGGCTTAACCCAGCCCCATCTTCCCCTGGAAAAGCGTTTTGAAGCCGAACGCGCACGAAAAGCTTAGCACGACCAGCGTTACCCACAAGACGTTATATCCCCAATGTGCCGCAATGTAACCGCCGGCAGCCGGGCCGATAATTTGTGCAACGGATTGTGAAACGGAGTAAGCTGCCGAATATTTACCTCTATTGAATACCGAAGCCCGGCTCATTACAAATGTGCTGATATAAGGCAATGCAAGCATTTCGCCAATCGTAAAAAGAATGACAGCAGCTGCTGCAAGAATGACAGGCGCTATCGCAGGCACTACCAACATACTGAAAGCGAATGCGCTAAAAATCGTCCCGGCAACCATATAGTACGAATCCGGCCGACGGTTTGCCAGGTTCTGAATCAGGATCATCTCGAACAGCGCAATGATGATGCCATTCATGCCCAGCAATATACCAATGGTGGATTCTCCAATGTGCATTTCCTCTTTCCAATATACCGGGACCAGTCTGAAAAGCAGGATAAAACAGATCATATACAGCATAATAATTGCCAGAAAACGGACAAAAAGAGCGTCTTTCCATGGCGATTGCCCTGCCGCCGGCGCCGCTACCGTTTCCGGCGTATGCACATTGCCGGACTGCGGAACCGTCTTTGCGCCGGGAAGCAAGAACATAATTAACGCACCTGCAAAAGCATATACAATGCCGTCAACCCAGAACAGCAAACTGTAATTTATCGCGGCCAGGATCCCTCCTACCGAGGTGCCAAAACCAAAGCCTATGTTCATAGCCAGGCGGTTTAATGTATACGAGCGCGTCAGGTTCTCGGGTGCAGAATAAGCCGCAACGGCCGTGCTATTGGCGGGTTTGAATGCTTCTACAAAAAAGCTGAGTAACACGATCAGAAAACAAAGTCCCGTAAAATTGGTAACCAGTCCGAACAGAACGAAAAAAAGTCCGCTGACCAGCAGAGAAAAAATCTGTACAGGCCTGAAACCCCAGAAGTCGGTTAGATAACCGCCCGCCATTCCGCCCAGGACCGACCCGACCCCAAACAATGTGATGATCAAACCCGCATCGGCAATGCTCCTGTGCAGGCTTTGCGTAATGTACATACTCATGAACGGCACCGCCATATAGCCGCACCGGTTTATCAGAATGACCAGACTAAGCAACCAGGTTTCCCTGCTCAGGCCACTGAATGAAACGCGGTAGCTCTCAATGATCTTATTCAACATTTATTTTTCAGGCTAAAATTGCTCACAAATTTCCCAATAAATTCCTGATTATCTCAACACTTTCCTCCAATTCCTCCGCATTTGATGAGGCAAAACCAAGTCTTATGGAGCTGTTAGGCGGCTCGGCGAAGCTGTTACCAGCAGGAATCCCGGACGTTCCGTTGGACATATAGAGGTCTTTTTGTAAGGCTTTTTCAGCCAGACTGATTAAGTTAATGTTAGGGTCAAACTCCGTCCAAACCGCCATGCCGCCATCCGGAACCTGAAATTTAACATAATCGCCAAGCTGGCTTCGCAGCAAATCGCAGAACAGGTCCCGGCGCTGCTTGTAAATCCGGACCGACTTGCGCAAATGCCGCTGAATGACGCCCGTATGTAGTAATTCAGCAATGGCGTTTTCCAGCATTTGATCGCCCTGCCTGTCAATTATCCGTCTCAACTTGGCCAGATACGTGATCACATCAACTGGCCCCACAAGATAGCCGACACGGAAAGCGGGCGAAATTGTTTTGGTAAAAGATCCGCAATACATGACCATTCCGGCGGGATCGGCACCCGCGAGCGGCATAAATGGTTTACTCAGATAGTGAAAATCACAGTCATAATCGTCTTCAAAAATGATAAAGCCATACTGTTCAGCCAGTTTCAACAGGTTAAGCCGCCGGTCTGCCCGAAGCGCAACCGTTGTGGGATAGTGGTGATGTGAAGTCACATAAACCATTCTGATCGTCTGTTTCCGACATATCTGTTCCAAAGCCGCCACATCGATCCCATGCTCATCCACAGGCACACGCACAAGATTTGCCCCGGCCTGAATGAAATTCATGTTGGCACCAAACCAGCCAGGCGCATCAACCACCACATGATCACCGGGTTGCAACAATGCCGTGCTGACCAGATACAAACCCATGATGACGCCCCGAACGATCAGGATATTTTCAGGCGAGGTTTTCATCCCGCGGGTCTCATTTAAATAGGCCGATAGCTCTTGTCGCAGCCACAGCGACCCTTTTGTATCGCCATACCCCAGACGTGAATATGGATTCCCGCTCAGTAACTGGCTGCGGTATGCCCGGGACAAGTCTTCCAGTGGCGCAAGTCTCGGATCCGGGAACCCGTCATCCAAATGCAAGCGGGTACTGCTGCGTAGAAAAGCCCGGTCGAGGTGCGGTTGTTGCGTAAAACGAAAACCCGCCTTTTCAGCAGGCGCAATGACCTTTTCATTTCCAATTTCCTTTTTGGATAACTGAATTTCGGGTAAATTTTTGGCTACAAATGTGCCATTACCGGTGTGACTTTGGAGCCAACCCTGTGCCAGCAGCTCGTCATAGGCCTGCACAATTGTGCGTCTGTGCACTTTCAATAAAGTCGCTAATTGCCTGGTACTAAGCAACCTGTAACCTGTTTGCAATGTTCCGCTTCGGATCAGAGCCATGAGTTGATTGGCGATTTGAAGATATACGGGTTGCTTGCTTTTCTTTTCTACTTGCAGCAAAGTAGAGAGGACCTGAACCATAATTGGACCACTTTATTTCTGAATATTGGACTCTTCTGTGCAGCCAATTTCCGTATATTTTTGTAAAAAACAAAACACATGAGCACTCCCCCATCACACCTTACACCCAGCCGACTGGCAAAACGATCAACCCAGGACCATGAGGTAATTTGTTCCATTCTGGACGAAGCATTGTTTTGCACAGTCAGCTATTCAGTCGACAATCGCCCATTTTCCATCCCCACTGCATTTGTGAGATATGAAGATAAAATCTACATTCACGGCTCCGTAGGCAGTCATTTTATCAGGGAAATCGAAAAAGGCATTCCCGTTTGCATCAGCGTTATGCTCACTGACGCGCTGGTTGTTGCCAAATCTGCATTCAGTCACTCCGTCAATTACCGGTCGGTTATTATATTTTCAAATGCCGAAAAAGTAGAGGATTTAAATACGAAAAGAGCTGCATTTGAATGGCTTACAAATAAAATCGTCCCCGGCAGCTGGGATTATTTGCGTCCGATGAAAGACAGCGAGGTAAAGAAAACCACCGCATTAGCATTTTCTTTTGATGAAGCGTGCGCCAAAACGAGGTCTGGAATGCCAAAGGATGAAGAGGAAGATCTGGGACTACCAATCTGGTCGGGCCTTATACCTATCCAGACGAACTATCTCGCTCCCGTAGCGGATGAATTGAGTCAACAAATTCCGCTGCCAAAACATTTGGTTTAAACCATGCAACCTTGGGTATACTTTGTGCATCTTTTGGCCAGAATGATACCAGATGAATCCAAAACGTTGCGCACCCATGACAGGAAAGGAAATTTTTGACCGTTGCCAATTGGCTGCTTTAAAAAACGGCCTGGGTTCCCAGGAATTCCATTACGGGAATATTTTATATCAGGCACTTCAGCTCGAAGGCGAAGAAAAAGTTTTTCAACTATTGGAGCAAGCCGAAAACACCGGAAAGCGCATTGGACTAGGCTATTCCTCAACCGGCTTCCAAAGCCTGACTGACCCGGACATGGCGATTTTGGTATAAACGGAAGCCGCACTTTCGGTATACCAAATAGAAAATCCTCCTGTAAACAGAAGGATTTTTCTATTGCATTTATCAGTACTGACTGTTTCCAGCTTTACTTTTCAATCACAACTTTGCGGCTGCTGTTAGAGCCGTCACCATGCGTTATCAAAAGAATATATTTTCCCGCCGAAAAATTCCGAACATCAATCTCCGAAACCGGACCGGAGGAACGGTACACCGAACGGCCGTCAACAGTCAACAACTGCACACTTTTAATTCGATCTGCTCCTTCCGTTTTTAATATTAACTTGTCGAATGCCGGATTAGGATATACGTAAATCGTTTCCCCTTCCTTAACAGCCATCGACTCCTCCGCCTTCCGCTTCACCGTCTCCGACATATCGTCCACGACATCTTCCGGTGTCGGCGCGATGCTGTTGCCCAGAAGATAAGCAGGCAAGTAACGCCACGGACTGTATATCTGGCCAGTGAGCGCAAGCGCGGGATCATACTTCACCCTAACCCGAACTTTGGTCGAAGGCCCCTGCTTGGCGATAATACATTTCAACTCAGTCCCAGTCAATCCCAGACTAGCATAAACATTCTGCGAACCAGTTAACATTGTACTATTCGTAATCACATTATTAGCGCCTTTCGAAAATGCCTGCCCCATAGCCTTCGTCTCCCAAACCAGCTTGCCTTTATTTTTTCCAAGAAAAGACTTGGCATATAGACCCGCTCCAAAATCGTTTTTGGCTTTCTGGGACAGGTTGATTGGGGTTGTGAGGTTGGAGTTGTAGAGGCGGAGGTTGTTTTGGAGGCCCTTGCCATTGTTTCCTTTGTATACCGATACCAAATCCTGAAAATAAGGAGATCCAACTAAGACATCAGAATAACCATCTCCGTTAACATCTCCTGCACCTGCGACAGACGATCCGGTCTGTGAATAGTCTAAATTTCCATCAAATTTTATTGGATTTAGCAGCGATATTCCTGTGGATGAACCGAGAAACACGAAAGCTGCTCCTCGATCTAGTGGCGGATAATAAATCGCTCCTACAATAATGTCAGCATAACCGTCTCCGTTAAAATCGCCCGCTTCGGATACAGAGCTTCCAAAATGGGCTGTTTGTCCAATCTCTAATATTGTTTTAGAAGAATTATTATTTATACCGTTTTGTGAACCATAGTAAACAAATGTAGCCCCCTGGTTTAGCGCGCTTATCATAAACAACGGACTTCCCACAGCAATGTCTACAAAGCCGTCACCATTTACATCGCCTGCGCCAGAGACGCTTTGGCCAAAAAATGCCCCAGCAGAATTGCTTTCAAGTATGGTCGGAACTTTGTTTACACCCAAAGCTGAACCATAAAATAGAAATGCAGCACCTTCCATATCTTGACCATTGCTATAATCTGGCGCCCCAACAATAATCTCATCAAATCCGTCGCTATTAATATCTCCAGCGCTTGCTACTGAAATTCCTAGTTGCTCCCACGATTGGTTGCCTTCAAATACCATTGCGGCATTAGCATTAACTCCTTGAGCGGACCCGTAGTACACAAATACGGCGCCCTCGTCGAATTGTTTGTCATAGTAAGGGTCGCCCACGACAACGTCATCGTAGCCATCTCCGTTCAGATCGCCTGCACTGGCTACACTTGAACCATACCTGCCATTCGTTTCATTGTCAGTAAATTTAAGAATCGAGGAATTATTTATGCTAATTCCCTGGCTTGACCCGTAGTAGATAAGTGCAGCCCCCCCGAATGTTACAACTCCTTTTTTTGGATCAAAATTTTGTTCATAGTTTATATCTCCGATTATAATATCGTCGTAGCCGTCACCATTTACATCACCAGCGCTTGCAACCGAGCCTCCTAAATCACCGCTTCCAGGAACATTTTCGATTTTAGTGGGCGTGTTTAGATTAATCCCTTGTATGGACCCGTAATATATATAAGCGGCACCAACTTGCCTACCTTGCACATCAAATGATGGCGCCCCTACTATAATATCACTAAAACTATCTGCATTAACGTCTCCTGCAGTAGCAACGGACATCCCGAATAAACAGTCATCTTGATATCCTTGAAATTGCAGGGAGTTTGCATTTTCACCCTTTGCCATCCCCAGCCAAACAAACGCTGCACCTTCATCCGCTTGCCCCTTATCATAAGTATTCGCTCCTGCAATAACATCGCTATACCCATCCCCGTTCACATCCCCTGCGCTCTTTACGGACCAACCGAAACCTGCATCGGCCTGGTTGCTTTCAAGGGTTGATGCAGGAGAGGATATCAGGCCGTTGGGTGAGCCATGATGAATTACGACTGTGCCTTCGTTGCCTTCACCCTTGTCATACTGCCAAACGCCGATCATGACGTCGCTATAACCGTCCCCATTGACGTCGCCAGCGCAGGCCACGGATATACCTTGCTTTGCTTCGGCCTGATTACTTTCCAGTCTGAGGGCTGCGCTGGCTTTAATGCCCTGTGCTGAACCGTGGTAGACAAATACAGCACCTTCATTGGTTTGCCCGAAGTCATATAAATAACTTCCAACAAGAATGTCGGAATAGCCATCCCCATTCACATCGCCCGCTGTTGTAGCAGACCAGCCATATTGGGCATTGATCTGGTTTCCTTCTAAAACCACGGACGCATTGTTGCCAACACCAATCGCAGAACCCAGATGGACAAATACAGCGCCTTCGTTATCGTGGCCTTTGTCGTAGGCATAAGCACCTACGAGTACATCATTGTAACCATCGCCATTCACATCGCCGGCCGCTGTGGAAACATAGCCATACTGGGATTTTTCCTGGTTTCCTTCGAGAATGTTATTGGCCAGCAGGTTGATACCAGCCGCTGAGCCATGGTAGATAAAAGCAGCGCCCTCATCCGTCTGTCCCTTGTCATACAAGGGCGCACCAACAATGACATCGCTGAAACCATCACCATTCACATCGCCCAGGCCCTCGACGGCCCTTCCGAATTTAGCATTTGGCTGATTGCCTTCCAATATGGTTTTGTTATTGCTGATTCCGGACGCTGAGCCATAATAGATCATGGCCACACCCTCTTTGCTTTCCCCTTTGTTATAAAACGGTGCGCCAATGATGATGTCGCTGAAACCGTCTTTATTAATGTCGCCAGCAGATGCTGCACTGGTGCCGAACTGGGCTTCGATTTGGTTGCCTTCCAATATGATCGCAGGATTGGGGGCTATCCCTGACGCCGATCCGTGATAGACAAACGCTATCCCTTCATTGCTTTCCCCTTTGTCAAAAAATGGCGCGCCAACGATCACATCACTGTAACCATCCCCATTGACATCGCCCGCCGAGGAAACGGCGTACCCAGCCTGTGCACCAGCCTGGTTACCCACCACTATTGCGTTGGCATTGGCTGGGTTTCCGTTCACAACAATCGGGTCAATGGTGATTGGGTAGGTTGCGTTTTGCACATTAACGCTTAGCGCTATGAGCCCATTCTCGTAGCGCATCGTGGCTAGCAAGGTGTCCCCATCTGCATCCCAGCATTTAATGTCCTTATAAATAAGGCTGTTAGTAAGCTTGCCTTGTTTGTTGTTCGCGTAGAAATGCAGCTCGTTATTTCCGAAATCGGTGACGTTTAAGCCTTGGGCTGATAGCCTCACCTGCAGTTCTTTGGTGTCAGCAGGGGCCGAGTCAATAATGAAGTTCTGGCGGACGCCTTCTTCGTTGTTGATGAATTCTTCCGTGAAACCCTTGTGTTTGATTTGAAGCTTGTTGTCCCCATTTTCAAGTGTTGCGTCAGATTGGGCCGAGAGAATCTTTAAACCGTCTGCAAAGATGCCTTCGTTGACCAGTTTCAGAGAAAAGTTGTGGCCGGCCGAGTCGACACGGTTCTTTATTGTTAACAGGCCTGGTCCATAGAAAGCGCGCAGGCCCTGCCTGCGGTTGGGACTTTGCAGTGTGTTTTTCTCCGAATCAAATGAAATGTTGTATTCCCGCACGGCCAGGCTTTGCTGGATGCTGGCCATTGTGGTGTCGTGGACGGGAGCTGACTGGTCGTTGGAAATTTCGGATTTTACTGATGCTGGGTTATCCGGAATGGATTTGATGGATGGGAACTTATGCATTTTTGCCACATAAGTTGCCGCCAATAGTATGAATAAAATGATATAACTGCCTTTCCTGTAATGCTGTTTCATCGTCTGAATTTTAGGGTTAATAAAGAATGTGAAGATGACATTAAGCCACCTTCGCAATTTTATTAATCCAAAATTCCCGAATGCAAACCGATGAATAAACGGTAATTCTATTGAACGAAAGGTAAGTGGCCTGGTTTTTTCAGCTGCATTTTAAACCAAAAAAAATGGGCATGGACATTTCAGAAAATAAAAAAGACCTTGAAGAAAAGATCCTTTCCAAACGTCAGCAAATTGAATTTGAGAAAACCAACCTGGATTTGACGACGGAATTTTCGCAAGAAAATCGTGAAAACCCGGAAGTTATGGAGGAAGCAAAAAACTTTGACGATCCTGCCGAAAGCGTAGTGGAAACGGAAGAACTGAAATCTCTGAGATCAGCGGAAAAGGATTTAAATGATTTGATAAAACAGCTGGAAGAGCTTAAAAATCGTTAAAATGCTTCGAGTTTCTCTTCCAGAAAGGTTTTATTGCGTACTAGCTCGGAAACCACCTCACTCCATTTGCCGGGATCATTTTGGAATGGATCGTAATTCACGTGCAACCGGCCTACGACGCCAAACAGGTTAGCAGATTTAACACGCAATTTGGAGACCAGGCCCAGCAAATTGAATACGTCCAGAATTTCGTGCGCTTTGCTGTACGAATAACTGTGTGTGGTGCAAAAAATCAGTGCCCCGTCCTTATAATGGCACTCTATATGATTCTTCATGGCTGTTAATAAATTGTTACCTTTCACTTACAAAATATCGTACCAATTATTTGTAAAATATATTCGTACAATTATTTCTAGCGATACATTTGCCCATTAATGAGAAATCACGGGAACTGAAACCTCAACCAAAGTTGAATCTGAGTCCTTTCCATTTGTTTTTCCAATCCCGAAATCTCCCCGGTTGACTTTAAATTTCCCATAAAAAAGTGACCCGGCTCCCTTTTGCTGAAATGTGAAAGGAATTGCCACTTCTTTTCTTATACCACGCAGTTCCAGCATTCCTCTGACCACAAATGCCGAGTCGATTCTCGTAACTTCCGATGAGGTGAAATGTATTTCGGGAAACTGCTCAGCGTCAAACCACTTATCGCTTTTCGCATGCTTGTTTTTCAGGTCATTTCCCGTTTCAATGGAGGCCACTTTAACTGAAACATCAAATTTTGCTGCTTGCAGATTTTCAGGGTCGAAGGTGATCAGGCCGCTAAGGTCGGAGAACGATCCTTTTGCATACTTCCCATCGAAACGAACGATGTAACCTTTGCCGATCTCCCATTCTGCGATATACAGGATAGTAAATGAGCTTAATATGATGACTGCGGCTAATGCGATGGATCTATATTTAGTGAACATCACTTCAAAAAAGTATCAGAGTGCGGAAAATATATTGCTTTTATATTTCGATGGGCTTGCATTATTATGCTTCTTAAAAGCCGCTGAAAAATGATGGGCATGCTCATATCCCAGAATGTGGGCTACTTCTTCCACAGATAGCGAACAGTTTAACAAAAGGTTTTCTGCATATTCCATTCGTTTTTTGCGTAGATAATTGAAAACGGTTGTTCCAAAAAGCAGTTTAAAACCTTTTTTGACCTTAAAATCATTCAAACCGCAGACGCGGCTCAGCTGGCTCAGGCTTAATTCATCCAGAAAATGTGCGTCGAGATAACTCCTAAGCTCGTGCAATTTATCAGCTTCGTCCGCCTTGATTTCGTTATACACAGGTTTGGGCGACCTGAACTGATTGATCTGGTGGCCAAGCAATTCAAGTGTTGCGGACTGGATCATCAGATTACGAAATGGGCCGGTGGCGCTGCAATCCCTTATTCGCTTAATTAGCAACAACATTTGCGGTGTGATTTCCAGTGTTCCCGCGACGCCGGAAAATGGTCTGTTGAAAAACAGATTACTCAGCACTTTTTCACTCCACGCATCATCGCAACCAATAATATCCGCAAAAAATGTTTTAGTAAAACTAATGTGAAACATTTCCAGCTCCGCATTGGCCTGAACGTGGTTGATGTCGCCATCCGTTGGCGAAAAAACGAGATTGTGCGTCTTTGGCCTCATTTTTAACTCTTCATTAAGGCCCTTGAACCGTGTGTTTAGTTTTCCTGCCATGTGAAAGTTGATGTTGACATTGTCTCCAGCATCCTTTCCCATCAGCAAAAGTTCCTGGTTCGTGCTCCACCGGAGATCCATCACGTGCATGTGCGGAAAGAGCGCATTTTTAAACCGCAAAGTCCCCACTTTCGTCTCATGAAAACATGTAAAATCACTGCCCCGGGTAGCAAAATGATCCGCCCCCACATACTGCGGATTCGGATAATTATGGAATTCGAGAATATCGGATGAGTTTAAGACATAAGCGCCCATTGTCGTGCTTTTCAAGGATTTATTTCCATTTTTTGCCAAAACAAAAATAGCCTGTTTCGCAACATGCGGGTCATTTTGAGTTATTGAACGGCGACAAAAAAAAAGCACAAAATCCTTTTGACGTGGACTTAAAACCGTTTTACGTGGGCTTTTTTGATCGCGCAGGCCGACTCTGCGGAAGATGCTGCAGTCTATTAAGTAGATTACAAGCTAGTTGCCAGTCGCCACGGGCCGGTCATTTCGGGACCATTCGCTCCATGAGCCCACGTAAAGAGCTGCGCCTTCCAAACCGGCATCTGCCAGCGCCAACAACGTATGACAGGCTGTAACGCCGGAACCGCAATGCACAATGACGTGCTTCGGGTTCCGCTGGCCTAATGCGCTTTTGTATTTTTCGGCCAGCTCTGCACTGGACAAAAAGTTGCCGTCTTTATCGAGATTGCCTGCAAATGGTATGTTCACAGCTCCGGGAATATGCCCCGCAACGAGATCAATAGGCTCGCTTTCTCCCACGAAACGGTAATTTTCGCGCACGTCGATGACGAGAAAATCCGGATTTTCGGCCGCTTCTGCGACTTCATCGGCGTCAACGTAGGGCAGCTGATAATCGATGAATTTGTAGTGTTGAGCAGAGGCGGGCTTTGCTGCTGTGCCTTTTGCAATCTGGAACCCGGATTTTTGCAGGGCTTCGATTCCGCCGCTCACTACATAAACCTTTTTGTGACCAGCCGCTTTAAGCATCCACCAAAAACGCGCAGCCGCATTCGCTCCTTTTTTGTCATCGTAAACTACCACCACAGAATCGGGTGTAATGCCTAGGTTACCCAACAATTCCCCAAAGGTTTCAGGGGCGGGCAAGGGGTGCCTGCCGCCAAGCGCAGCATTGTCTGACTTAACAGAAAGATCGGTTTCCAGATTTACAAAAAGGGCATTTTCTATATGCGCCGAGCGGAAACGTTCAAATGCATCCGGGCCGCCACGGGCATCCACAATGATTGCTTTTTGATCTTCGAGAAGCGGTCTGACATCTGCGGCTTTGATGATTTCCATAGAATAGGATTTTGGAATTGATTGATAAAAATATAAATATTTATCGCCTGCGGTAACTTCAAAGCATAATTTTAAGAATTTAGCAGCAAGAAAGCATCATTAGCCTTACATGAAAAGTTCAGAGTTTATTACAGCCGATTTAGAACAATTGCCTGCGGTGCAACCTGTTGACTGGGGCAATTTAATTCCCCGTTTTGAATATTTTCTTTCATCGCCCCTTTGTCATCCCATTAAAATATCCGAAAATGGTCAACTCGTTGCCATTGGAACGTCCATTATGCATGCAGATACGGTGTGGCTTGCATGCATTGTCGTCCACGCCGATCATCGGAATAAAGGGCTTGGAAAGGCAATCACTGAGGATCTGATCGGAAGCATTGACCGGACAAAATATAAAACGATTTATCTCGATGCCACCGAATACGGCTACCCGGTTTATACCAAACTAGGGTTTGAGGTTGAAACCACTTACTCGCATATGCGAAGCGCGGGAGGCGCGCCTGTAACTTCCTTTTCTAAGCACATTATGCCCTTTGAAGAACATTATTTGGATCAGATTTTTGACGTCGATGCGCAAGTTTCTGGTGAGGACCGAAGCGGTGTGATTTCTGATTTTATAAAATCCTCTTTACTATATGTTGTCGATTCGCAGGTCCAGGGATTTTACATTCCGGGATGGGGCGATGCGCCGATTATTGCCATTTCGGAGGCTGCAGGAGCGGCTTTGATAAAGCGACGGGCAATGGACGAAACAGCCGCGGTACTCCCGACCGGAAATATTTTTGCGATTAACTGCCTTAAAGAGCACCATTTCCATTATTACCGGATTTCGCGGCGTATGGTTTTAGGTGAAAAAAGAATTTGGCATCCAACTGGCATTTATAACCGGATCAGCGGGCAACTGGGATAAAGCTTGCGCATCCATCCGTGCAGGCGGACCCTATCTCAAAACCAACTCACTGATTGCGGAAAATTCAGTGTGCGGCGCCATTGCCTTAATGTTGCCTTTTTTGTCCAGCAAAATAAAATAAGGCGTTTCGCTGATTTTGTAGCGCTGGTTAAAACCATACGATTCAGGAACGGGAACAAAGCCACAATTCCGTTTCGGGATCGCGTCCAGACATTCGTCTTCGGTATTTAATGTAGTGCCCAGGGACACGATTTCTATTCCTTTTTTCCGGTTCTGATCTATAAAATCGGTGATTACTTTTGTGCTGGCGAGTGTGTAAAGGGGTTTTTCAAACTTCACCCAAAACCCAAGCAACACATATTTCCCCTTCAACTTTTCCGAATTGTACTCTTTCCCATCCAAACCCTGCATTACAAATGGAGGCAGCGGCTCCCCTACTTCGGGCATCAGATCAGAATTTTGCATAACCGAGCCATTATCCTGGATCAGCAGCTGGCTTTTTTTCACGATTTCAAACGATGAGGCCTTTCCGTATTTGTCAAAAATGGGCTGAGTTCGGTAAAGGCCGGGATTTTTTCGAAGCATATCATCATAAACCGCATAACTGATCCGCTTGCCAGTGGCATGATCATAAATGGGCGAATCCTTCGTCATAACGATCTTCTGGCTCACTTTTCCGTTGTAGCGGGTCACTTTTGGCTCTTCCGGCTGGGCATAGGCAAATGAGCAAATTGAAGCAAAAAAAAGGTGTAAAAAAATCTCAGTACGACCGAAATTCATCTGGAACGGTTTTATTATTTAAGATCTTATCAGTATCAAAAATTTGATACTATATTGCACTACCATAACGCAAATATCGTTGTTATAACTGGTTAGTGCTTCACAATATTTTAGTGCCGGGCAACTTATTGAAAAAATTTATATGTTCGAGAGGATACGTGAGAAGTTGGAAATTTTGGCGGATGCAGCAAAGTATGACGTATCTTGTTCATCCAGTGGCAGTAATAGAAAGAATGAGAATAAAGGTCTTGGAGATGCGGAGGGCACAGGAATTTGCCACACTTACACAGAGGACGGCCGTTGTGTTTCCCTGCTTAAAATCCTGTTAACCAACCATTGCATTTATGACTGTGCATTCTGCGTTTCGCGGCGTAGTAATGACATAAAACGGGCAGCTTTTACGGTTGACGAAGTGGTTGAGCTGACCATGAATTTCTATCGCCGAAATTATATCGAAGGTCTCTTTTTAAGTTCGGGTATTTTCAAAAATGCCGACTATACGATGGAACGCCTTGTTCGGATCGTAAAAAAACTACGGACTGAACAGCGGTTTAACGGGTACATTCACCTGAAAACCATTCCCGGTGCCAGTGAGGAACTGTTGAAGGAAGCGGGTTTGTATGCAGACAGGATGAGTATTAATCTGGAAATGCCAACAGAAACGGGTCTAAAATTACTGGCACCGGAAAAGTCACATGACGATGTAAAAAAACCACTGGACTACATTCAGCAAACCATAACCCAATTTTCAAGCGAAAAAGCGCTTATTAAAGCAGTTCCCAAATTTGTTCCCGCGGGTCAGAGCACGCAGATGGTCATCGGCGCAACGCCAGAATCCGACAAGGAAATCATGCATATGGCGAATACTTTTTATAAGGACTTCTCTTTAAAAAGAGTTTACTATTCCGGCTATATTCCCATCAGCAATGACTCCCGATTGCCCGTTATAGGCTCGCAACCGCCTTTGATCAGAGAGAATCGATTATATCAAACGGACTGGCTCATGCGCTTTTACGGGTTTGATGTTAAAGAGATTTTGAATGACGCGCATCCCAATCTGGACGTGGACATTGATCCTAAATTAAGCTGGGCTCTCAGGCATCTGGAACAATTTCCGATTGACGTGAATACTGCTGATTATAAAATGATTATGCGTGTTCCGGGCATTGGCGTGGCCTCTGCATTGAAAATTGTCCAGGCAAGAAAATTCGGAAGGTTGCATCAGGACCAGTTAAAAAAGATTGGAATTTCATTCAATAAAGCCAAACATTTTATAAGATACGCCGATAGTCCCTTACAGCTCCGTGATTACGAGTCGGGCCACATTAAGGCGTTGATATTATCCGAAAGCAGCAGCAAATACACCAGAATTCCGAAAAACCAGCTTTCTATTTTCTGATGGAAATATTCGTTTTTGACGGGACTTTGGAGGGTTTGCTGACGGCGGTTTTTGAATGTTATCAGAAAAAAGCAAAGGATGTAAAAATCGTAAGCGAGGTGCATCATGTGCCGGATGTTTTTAAAGAAGCATTTCATGTCATCAGCGATGATGTCAAGGCGAACCGCGTTTGGAAAGGTCTGGCGAAGAAGTTGGATAGCAACTGGATGAAATCGATTTACAAAGCTTTCCTTTCCGAGCAGCCCGCCACTTTTCAGGATTTATTTGAATTCATCCGCTATATCATTGATAATCAACCCGGAGCGGAAGCGAATTTTGGAAACCGCTATGTGTTGGAAATTTCTCAGATGAGCCACAAAGTCCATCGCGAAAAACACCGGATGGAGGCTTTTATCCGTTTTCAGAAAACAGCAGATGAGATATTCTACGCGCACATTGAACCCGATTTTAATGTCCTCCCACTGCTGATTGACCATTTCAAAAATCGCTATGCCGATCAAAAATGGATTATCTACGACTTAAAGAGAAAATACGGCCTGTTTTACGATCTTGAAAAAGTTGAAGAAATCGCATTTGACTTCACTGCTGAAATGTCGCCGGCGCTCAATGCACTTCCTGGAAATGTCCTGGATCCGAAAGAGGAACTTTACGCTTTGCTATGGAAAGATTACTTCCGAAGCGTCAACATTCCAGCCAGGAAAAATATGAAACTTCACATCCGTCACGTGCCAAAACGCTATTGGAAATATCTTTCTGAGAAGCAGGGATGAAAATCAAAGAAGGCCACGCACGAGGACGAATAATTGCTACCGGCAACCAAACAATTTCTCTTATTAGCAGTTTGTGCTGATAATTATTTCTTCTAACGGTCTGTTTTTTTAAATCAACGGCCGGTTTCAATTATTATACGGTAAGCATAAATTTTATGATTATATTAAGTTTGATAGGTAAACTTTTTCTACTTCATAAATATTCATCACGAATTTAAATATTATGAGAAACCTATCCATTCTAATCCTCTTTTGCGTGCTTTCGTTCGCAGTCCGGGCTCAGATCGTGCCGGACAATTACCGCTACTATGTAGATGAAGGTCGAAAGCTGATAGTTTGTAATCAGCTGCCCACGCCAGCACAGATCACTGCTTCACCCATCCAGATTCAATTTTCTAACAAAACATTTACGTTTGGCGGAGGCGTCAATGCGTTAAATCATGGCATCAAATATGCAGTTACCAATAGCGGCAATACGTATTCTTTGTACTTCACCCAATTGCCGTTGGTAAACCTGGAAGTGCCTGATCCGTCTCAGATAAATCTGGAAGAAGAAATTCCGGGAGGCATATCCATTGCGGAGGCAACATCTACCCCACTGATTTCAAACATGGCGATACGCATCCGTGGTAACAGCTCATCATTTTTCCCGAAAAAAAATTACCGGGTACAGTTTAAAGATGCCCAGGGTAAGAATAAGGATGAATCTATTCTGGGATTGAGAAGCGATAAACGCTGGTTGTTTTTTGGAATGTGGAATGAGGAGTTAAGGTCTACAAATAATGTTTCCCATAATCTCTGGATCGATATGCATAAGCTTTATTATGCTGCATCCGAACCGTCAGCCGTATCCTCGATCCGAACCAAATATGTGGAAGTTTTTATGAACAAATCATATAAAGGCGTGTATATGATCGGTGAGGATATGGATCGCAAGCAGTTGCAGCTGAAAAAGAATGATGGCGATGTGACGAGAGGCGAGTTATTCAAAGCGGATGACTGGTCACTATCGGCCGCCTGGGAAGGAATTGGTGTAGCGAAACCTGCGCCTGGTGCAGAAGATTGGCAGAGCTGGGAGCTGGAATATCCTGATTACAGCGACTGGAATAACCATCACAATCTTCTTAAAGCGGTTATAGAATCGTCAGATGATGATTTTAAGGCAAATATCTGGAACTTGTTTAAGCAGGAGAATGTCATCGATTACTTCATTTTCCTGAACCTGCTGTCGGTGGAGGACAACATGGAGAAAAACTATTTCATTGGCCGTTACGATCAAGGGCAGCCCTGGTTTTTCGTCCCCTGGGATTTGGATGGTGCCTGGGGATACTTTCCTGATGGTGTTCGAAGCAACAAGATCCAGGGAGATCGCCAAAACGGCCTTTTCAAAAAGCTTTTCCGCACGAACCCGGACGGCTTCAAGAATAAGCTCGCAACACGTTACTTTCAGCTCAGACAAAATTTATTGACAGAAGCAAACCTGAAAAACCGTTTCCAATCGAACTATGATTTACTGAATTCCAATCTGGTATACGAACGGGACGCCGCGGTTTCACAAGACAATTACGGCGGTCCTAACCGATCAGGCGGTCTGGCATATGTGAACAATTACATTACACAAAGATTGGCCTGGCTTGACACTTATTTTTGCCCTATGAAGGATGGCGGCTGCAATGGCCAATCGTCCTGTGCTTTCGATATTACAGCCAATGCTTCCAACACAAGTCCGGCCTGCTCTGCTAGCGTCACCTTATCATCAGGCTGCACAGGAGCAGATTGCGCAGGCGTTACTTACACATGGACCGGAAACGGCATTAACCAGACTGGAAGCTCAATTAATATCACGGCTCCGGGAGCAAACGGCACTTACACCTACACCGTAAAAGCTTCCAAAAGCGGGTGTGCGGACAAAACGGCAACCGTTACTTTGAACATTACCAATTGCACACCGCCTGTTGGCAATGATCCTTTCAGTGCATGCCTGGAAGCTGAAAACCAAAGCGGAAACGGCTCCATAACCGGCGACCCGAATGCTTCCAACGGCAGCACAAGAGGTGATAAAGACAATTACAACCATTATGTGGATTACGCGATTAATGGCGTAAAAGCGACAGGGACGCATCAGGTGAA
>NZ_FUZA01000005.1:0-328600 GCF_900167945.1 Dyadobacter psychrophilus | reverse complement strand
TATCAACGTTACGATCCAGGTCGCCAATTCGCAGCCGAGTTGCGCTTTCGACATTACAGCCAATGCTTCCAACACAAGTCCGGCCTGCTCTGCAAATGTCACCTTATCATCAGGCTGCACAGGAGCGGATTGCGCAGGCGTTACGTACACATGGACCGGAAATGGCATTAACCAGACGGGAAGCTCGATCAATATCACGGCTCCGGGAGCAAACGGATCTTATACTTACACCGTAAAAGCGTCCAAAAGCGGATGCGTTGACAAAACAGCAACGGTAACTTTGAACATTACCAATTGCAATCCGCCGGTTGGTGGTGATTTCAGCCTCTGCCTGGAATCTGAAAACCAGAGCGGAAGCGGCCCCATCACTGGCGACCCGAACGCTTCCAATGGCAGCACGCGCGGTGACAAGGCTAACTACAACCATTATGTTGATTATGCAGTCAACGGCGTTCCGAGTGCGGGAGTTTACCAGCTTAAACTGCGTTATTCCGCAAGCTCGAACCCTAACATTATGATTTCTGTGAATGGCTCCACTGCCGTTGCTTCTATGAACTTACAGGCCACTTACACCTGGAATATCGTGTTCCGCGAAGAGACTATCAATGTTACACTTGCAGCGGGCAATAACACCGTACGCATTCAGGGATTGAGTGGGCCAAGTGTGAGACAGGATAAGATTTGCATAACAAGCTCTGGAAGCAATGCGAGGTTAGGCGCGCCGGAAGCGGTGTTTAACATTACCGGACCGGATGAACAATTGAACATATTCCCCAATCCAGCGCCAGGCGAATTCAATGCGAAGTTCAGCCTTTCCAATGGAGCGGAAGGAACCATTACGGTTACTGACATTCGCGGCAGGGTTTGGCATAGTTCACAAGTGAAAGGATCCGGAGCGCATCATGAGAAAATCAAGTTGCCTAATGCCCCGGCCGGCATTTATTTGCTTCAAATTAAAAACGGCACAGCGACAGAAACGAAAAAGTTGCTGATTACTCAGTAATAAGACCGTTTGAAAGCGGAAAAGCCGGAGCTAAGCTCCGGCTTTTTGCATTATACAACCTTAAAATTGCTACTTTATCTTACTCCCAAGCCAATCCATGCGAAACTTTTCCATTTCCTCCGTCACTGGCAGGTTTGCATTTTCGTTCAACCCAACAATCCATCCTGGATTCTCTTTCAGGATCAGCATACCGATTTTTGTTTCTTCGCGATGGCGGTACTCGACGTCAATTTGCTCACCGGGCTTGTGCGCATTCAGAATAGCTGTTAACTCAGCTTGCGTGGCCACCGCTTTTCCATCCAGTTTCAAGATATGGTCGTCAATGTCCAGTCCCGCAATGTACAATGGAGAATCAATAATGGTGTTGGTTAAAATAATAAGATCAGTTCCTTCTTTATAACGAACGTCTCCTATCCATGCTTTGCCTGCGAACTGCTTTTTTAATGTCAGCCCGGCCATTTGCAGCAAAGGTGCGTAGTCAAAGGATTCATGACCATTGATATATTTTGCAAAAAAGCCTGCTGCAAAAGCCTTGTCTTTACTGTACGCAGCCAGCACGTCCAGCAAGTCACTCACCCGATAGGGCACTTCCGACTTTCCGTGTTTCTGCCAAACGGCCTGCATATATCCATCCAACGTCAGCCCGCGTGTTCGCAGCTGCAAATCGAGCGCAAGGGCAATTGAAGCGCCGTACGGATAGTAGGAAGTGTAAATGTTCGGATAATTGGTTTTGTCGATCGATACGCCAGCATCCACGAAAACCGCATTGTTACTGGCCTGAACCGGCGAAATTCGCTTGGCGCCCGCTGTATTTTCTTTGGTATTGACCAAAAAACTCAACTCCTGACAGTATTCCTCGGGCGACATGAAACCCGCCCGCGCTAAAATCAAATCGCCATAATATTGTGTAAAACCCTCCGCAAACCAAAGCTCAAAACTCATGTTGCTTTTCTCGAAATCGAATGGTTCAAGGGTTTTAGGCCTAATGCGCTCAACATTCCATGCGTGGAAAAATTCATGGGAAAATACACCCAACAACTCGTTACCGCCATTGAATGCAACCGGAAGAGCGATCATTGTGCTGTTGCGGTGCTCCATCCCGTCGCCTCTTACATAAGGATTAATGCTGGCCAGAAATGTATACTGACCAAAATCAAATGCCGGAAGTTCTCCATAAACCATTTGGCTTTCCTGGGTTATCCGCTTCACTTTGGCTGCAAAACCATTTGCTAACGAGTCGCTTCCGCTCACTTCAAGCGCTAGTCTGAATTTGGCAGTTTTCTTATCCGGATTATTCAATGTCCACTCCTTAATGGTAAGCTTGCCGATTTTAATTGGCGAGTCCATAAAATATTGGAGGTCCGCCGCGCTGAATGTGTTCGGCTGTATCCCAGGCTTGAGTTGGGTGGCAATGGTCCAGTTGTCATTCTTTGGTAAATCAAATTTTACTTCAATAGGCGCTTTTTGCAATTCCCTTACCCACATAAAAGTGGCGGGAGCGTTTAAGTGAATGCTGTTTTGGTCCAAACCAGCATAAGTCCCGTCGGCGTGATTGGCGTAGAGCGTGTATTGCACTTTTACAAAACCATTAAGTCCAGAAACCTTGTAAACATCACCGTCAATACGCTGCACCGCAATTTCCTGCCCCGACTTGTCAAAGGCTTTCACATCATAAATGTTCTTTCCATACTCATGCGTGGCGTAGCGCCCCGGCGACGACCGGCTCATGCGAAAGGTCAATTCCTTCTGCGGCGCCCCATTTACTGAGACAGTTATATTTGCTTCGTGGTGGACGAGATTGGGAAAAGAGACTTCGTAGTTAATTTTCTGCGCAGAAGCGTAGCAACCAAAAAATTGAAATACGCAGAAGTAAAAAAGTTTTTTCATAGCAGTGATGATTCGGAATGGAAGCAGACAATTTAATCTTAATCTTCTACATTTAATACGGGGGAGATTGCACTCAGCCGATAAATGCTTAATTTTTCCGTTCTAAATGATAATCAAACCTGAAATAACCTTATTAATGAAACAAATACTTTTGCCTCTATGCATCCTTTTGCTAACCATTTCACACCTTTCAAACGGCCAGACAAAATCGCTTTTCAATGGGAAAGACTTAAAAGGATGGCATATTGACGTCCCGGATATGGATAAAAATCCAGCATTAAAAACGCCATTCATTGTGCGCAATGGTCTGTTAGTAAGCTTAGGAACACCGGGGGGACATTTGATCACAGATGATCAGTATGAGAATTTCCGTTTTACTTTCCAATATCGCTTCGCAGGTAAGCCGGGCAATTGTGGTGCGCTCGTGTTCGTTTCTACGCCCAGGGCACTTTATGAAATGTTCCCTAAATCCATTGAAGTGCAAATGATGAACCAGAATGCCGGCGATTTTTGGTGTATTCAAGAAGATATTACAGTGCCGGATATGGAAAAAAGACGCGGCCCAAAAGAAAAATGGGGCGTTAATGGTGACAAACTGAGAAGAGTTCCCAATCTGACAGACGGAACCGAAAAGCCGCTGGGCGAGTGGAATTCGATGACGATCGAATGTGTAAAGAATTCAATTAAGGTATGGCTGAACGGGGTAATGGTCAATTATGGTTATAATGCAACGGCGCAGAAAGGGCAAATTGCTTTGCAGGCGGAAGGGTCGGAAGTTGAGTTTAAGGAAGTGAAAGTTGCACCCATTAAATCTTTGTCAAAATAAATGTTTGAAATAAAATCGGATCGGCTGGCCAGGAACATCGCTATTTTTTTGATACTCATTGCCAATATTGGATGTGACCAGATATCAAAGGACGTTGTTCGAAAAAACGTTGGTTTCTATCAGACAATCAGCGTTATCGAAGACGTTGTGACGATAACTTATGTAGAAAATACGGGCGCGTTTCTGAGCATCGGCAGTGGTCTTCCGCATACATTAAAGGTGCTCTTATTATCTGTTATTCCACTGATAGCCCTGTTCTTTGGCGTCGCTTATATATTAATGAAGAAGAATCTCACGCTCTTGAGTGCACTGTCGCTTAGCTTTGCGATTGGCGGCGGCATCGGCAACATTTATGACCGTCTCGTTCACGGATCAGTAACCGATTTTCTGCATATCAATTTGGGCTTTTTCCAAACCGGCATCTTCAATATGGCTGACGTTTCGATCATAACGGGAATGTTCATATTTTTTATTCAGTCATATACACGGCAAAAGGCAAGAATTCTAGGCTAAAATCCCGGAGGGATTCAACATTGGTAGTCGATTGTTATCAGCATATCATAACGGAAAATCCCGGAGGGATGTGACGACGAGCATGTCGTTACATCCCTCCGGGATTTTAATCCAGCATTGTCATATTCTTCTTGCTACCGATATTTCATCGCGCTGCGATTACGCTGCTGCAACTGACTTGCGGATGATGTTCAATGCAGAACCTGCCTTGAACCACTCGATCTGCTGCTCATTGTAAGTATGGTTCACCGGAAACTCTTCGTTTGTGCCATCCGCGTGGTGCAAAACGATTGTTAGCGGCTGACCTTCTGCAAATGTTTCAAGACCAACAATGTCGATTGAATCGTCCTCCTGAATTTTGTCGTAGTCAGCTGTGTTGGCAAATGTCAACGCAAGCATTCCCTGCTTTTTCAGGTTGGTTTCATGGATACGCGCAAATGATTTTGTTAAAATCGCCCGAACACCCAGGAAACGTGGCTCCATCGCTGCATGTTCGCGGGATGATCCTTCTCCGTAGTTTTCATCACCTACTACAATTGTTCCGATGCCGTGCGCTTTGTAATCACGCTGCACCGCAGGAACTTCCGCGTATTGATTTGTCAGTTGATTTTTAATGGTGTTGGTTTTCTCATTATAGTAGTTAACCGCACCGATCAACATGTTGTTGGAAATATTATCAAGGTGTCCGCGGTATTTCAACCAGGGACCAGCCATTGAAATATGGTCAGTCGTACATTTTCCTTTTGCTTTAATAAGAAGCTTCAAACCTTTCAGATCTGTTCCTTCCCACTCAGCAAATGGTTCGAGTAATTGCAAGCGATCCGAAGTTGGACTTACCAAAACCTGAACCTGGCTCGGATCTTCCGCAGGGGCTTGGTAACCAGCATCTTCTACTGCATATCCTCTGATTGGCTGTTCCAAACCACTTGGTTCGTCCAGCATTACTTCAATGCCTTCGGAATTCACAAGCTTGTCTGTACGCGGGTCAAATGTAAGGCGGCCGGCAATTGCCAAAGCCGTTACGATTTCCGGAGAAGCTACAAACGAGTGCGTGTTGGGGTTACCATCCGCGCGTTTCGAGAAGTTACGGTTAAATGATGTGATGATTGAATTCTTCTCTCCTTTTTCAGCTCCATGACGAGCCCACTGACCGATACAAGGCCCGCAAGCATTAGCCAGAACAACACCGCCGATTTGTGCAAATGTATCCAGATAACCATCGCGCTCCACCGTATAGCGAACGAGTTCGGAACCTGGTGTAATGGTATACTCTGAACTTACAGTCAGTTTTTTATCAACAGCCTGCTGCGCCAGTGACGCGGCACGGCTCACATCTTCATAACTTGAATTGGTGCAAGAACCAATCAGACCTACCGAAAGCACTTCCGGCCAGCCATTTTCTCTCACCGCCGTAGCGAATTTAGAAAGTGGCCAAGCCAGATCCGGCGTAAATGGTCCGTTTACATGTGGCTCTAATGTAGAAAGATCCAGTTCGATCAGTTGATCAAAATAGGTTGCGGGATCTGCATAAACTTCTTCATCAGAACGCAGATATTCTTTAACGGCGTCGGCGGCATCCGCGATGTCAGCACGCTCGGTCGCTCTCAAATAGGCAGCACTCCTTGCATCATAGGCAAAAATGGAAGTTGTAGCGCCGATCTCGGCACCCATATTACAGATTGTTGCCTTACCCGTTGCTGAAATGCTTTCTGCACCATCTCCAAAGTATTCAACAACATATCCTGTTCCACCTTTTACTGTCAACTGTCCTGCAACCCAAAGAATAACATCCTTCGCAGCAGTCCATCCGCTCAGTTTTCCAGTCAACTTAACACCGATCAGACGAGGCATTTTAAGCTCCCAGGCCAATCCTGACATTACATCACTTGCATCAGCACCGCCCACACCAATCGCGATCATTCCCAAACCACCAGCATTAGGCGTGTGTGAATCGGTTCCGATCATCATCCCGCCCGGAAACGCATAGTTTTCAAGCACAACCTGGTGAATGATCCCGGCTCCTGCTCTCCAGAAGCCTAAGCCATATTTATTAGAAACAGAAGAGAGGAAGTCGTAAACCTCTTTATTCTTGTCAACAGCATTTTTCAAATCCTGCGCCGCACCCACTTCCGCCTGGATCAGGTGATCGCAGTGCACCGTGGAAGGAACTGCAACTTGTGGCCTGCCCGCCTGCATAAATTGCAAAAGGGCCATCTGTGCCGTTGCATCCTGCATAGCCACACGGTCGGGCGCAAAGTCCACATAAGACTTGCCACGTTCGTAGACCTGGGTAGGTGTTCCTTCCCACAAATGGGAGTATAGAATCTTTTCTGCCAGGGTTAAGGGCCGCCCTCCGATTTTACGAGCAGCTTCTACCCTTTCCTGCATGCGGGCGTAAACACCCTTAATCATGTCTAAGTCAAAAGCCATAGTAATTATAATTTATGCAAATACATTCACACGCGGCAACAACTGTGCCAGTAATGACTATCTGGCCAATTGTTTAACAGGAGGTGCAAACTTGGTCAGATCAATGCCTACCACAGCTGCTTTGTATTCTTCGAGATTAGGAATTCGCCCAAGGATCGCAGACAAAACAACAACCGGTGTGGATGCCAGCAAAGACTCTCCTTTCTTACGCTCCGAATCCTCAACAACCCTTCCCTGAAAAAGACGGGTCGACGTCGCCAGAACTGTATCTCCTTTGGCAGCCTTTTCCTGATTACCCATGCAAAGGTTACAGCCAGGCCGTTCCAGATACATCATATTTTCGTATTCCGTACGCGCCGCTACTTTTGGTGCGTTATCATCAAATTCAAAACCTGAGTATTTCTGCAACACATCCCAGTCACCTTCTTTTTTCAGCTCTTCTATAATGTTATAAGTAGGCGCTGCCACAACCAGCGGAGCAAAGAATTCAACCTTACCTTTTTGTTCCTCCAAATTCCGGAGCATTTGAGAAACAATCTTCAAATCACCTTTATGAACCATGCACGAGCCGACAAAGCCAAGATCCACTTTCTTGTCCTCTCCATAGAAAGAGAGCGGGCGGATCGTATCGTGGGTATAACGCTTGGAAACTTCTTTATTATTAACATCCGGATCCGCAATCATTGGTTCAACTATCGCATCCAGGTCAATGACAACCTCTGCATAGTATTTCGCATTTGCATCCGGCACCAAAGCAGGTTTTTCGCCTGATTTGATTTCAGCAATGCGCTTATCAGCTTTATTGATCAATCCCTGAAGAACCTGTTTGTGATTCTCCATTCCTTTATCGATCATGATCTGGATCCTGTTTTTCGCAATTTCCAGTGATTCGATCAATGTATCATCTTCTGAAATACAGATAGAAGCTTTCGCTTTCATTTCCGCTGTCCAGTCTGTGAAAGTAAATGCCTGGTCGGCTGGTAATGTTCCGAGATGCACTTCAATGATCCTGCCCTGGAATACGTTCTCACCACCGAATTTCTGCAACATTTGTGCTTGCGTAGCATGAACCACGTCACGGAAATCCATGTGCTCTTTCATGTCGCCCTTGAACGTTACTTTCACTGATTCAGGGATCGGCATAGAAACTTCACCCGTCGCCAGTGCAATCGCAACTGTTCCTGAGTCTGCACCAAATGCAACACCCTTAGACATTCTTGTATGGGAGTCGCCACCGATAATGATCGCCCATTCGTCAATCGTAATATCATTAAGCACTTTATGGATAACGTCCGTCATTGAATGATATTCGCCTTTCGGGTCACGCGCGGTGATCAATCCGAAATCATTCATGAACTTCATCAGTTTCGGAATGTTAGCCTGCGCTTTTTTGTCCCAAACCGATGCCGTGTGACAACCCGACTGATAAGCACCGTCAACAATCGGTGAAATCGTTGTCGCAGCCATTGATTCCAGTTCCTGAGCGGTCATAAGCCCCGTTGTATCTTGCGAACCAACGATATTAACCTCAACACGAACGTCTGAACCGGCATGTAAAACTTTACCAGGCGTTGTTCCAACAGCATTTCTATTGAAGATTTTTTCAACTGCTGTAAGACCTTGCCCTTCATTGGAAATTTCTTTCGACGGTGCAAAAACAAGCGTAGGCTCGATGCCTAAAATCTTTGCCGCAACTGTCTGGATTTTTTTACCAAACACAATGGCGTACGATCCGCCGGCCCTGATAAATTCTTTTTTCTGAGGAGTAAGCGCCTTGGAAATGTCGATCAGTTCCTGGTCGCCGTTGTAAAGCTTCTTGGTTTTTGTATTAATGGTCAAAACAGTGCCCGTAGCAACCGAGTAAACCTCTTCCAAAACAGGGTCACCACTTTCATTGCGGACAACATTACCGTTTTCATCCACCTTCTTCACCCAGTTTTTCAAATCTATTCCAATCCCGCCCGTAACGTCTACCGTAGTAAGGAAAATCGGGGAGATACCATTTGTTCCGCCCACGATCGGCGCGATGTTAACGTAAGGAATATACGGACTTGCCTGTTTACCCGTCCAAAGCGCCACGTTGTTCACACCTGACATCCGCGATGAACCCACGCCCATCGTACCTTTCTCCGCAATAAGCATCACACTTTTGTCAGGATGTTCCTCCTGCAATGCTTTGATTTGCTTCTGTGCCGTAGTCGTGATCATGCACTGACCATGCAATTCACGGTCAGACCGGGAATGGGCCTGGTTACCAGGAGAGAGCAAATCCGTTGAAATATCACCTTCGCCGGCAATGAATGTTACAATCTTAATTTCTTCGGGTATTTCCGGCAGTTTTGTAAAGAATTCGCCACGTGCGTAACTTTCAAGGATTTCCCTTGCGATCACGTTACCGTTTTTAAATGCTTCTTTCAGCCGGTCTGTGTCTGCATCGTACAGATAAACCTGCGTTTTCAGCACGTCGGCAGCCTGTTTTGCAACCGAATAATCCTCACCTAATGCAAGATCGAGCAATACCCCGATGGAAGGACCACCCTTCATATGGGACAAGAGCTCCAAAGCAAAAGCGGGCGTTATTTCCAGCACGATGGATTCGCCAAGAATGATCTCTTTCAGAAATCTGGCTTTCGCACCGGCAGCACTGGTAGTGCCAGGCAATGTATTGTAAATGAAAAATTTGAGAGAGTCTTCGCGATATTCGTTTTCAGAATCTTTGATTTGAGCGATTATTTCGCCCAGTAATTCAGCGCCGTCAATTGGCTTTGGGTGAAGTCCCTGGGTTTCTCTTTCTTCAATTTCCTTAATGTAATCCTTATAAATGTTCATAGTGAAATATTCAATATAAGCCTCTATTATGTGGAAGATTTGTTGTCAATAAAACACGCGAAAATACAAAATTACGGCATATACGGAGGCAACTGTGCCGCATTTCGCTTTTATTTAGCATCATTATATACTAAGGACGCATTTAGATAACCTTGCCCTGATTCTTTTTGTTCTTGCAGCCAATACATTTGAGAAATTATTTCAAAAACGCCGAACCAGCGCTGTCGCATTATCGGCGATTTTAAGCTACCTTTTCGGCGGCGCTTTGATTTTTTGTAGGATTGTACCCTATATTTGGACATTCAAAGTGCGACAAGATCCCTTAAATCGAAAGTTATGTCAAAAAATCTGGTGATCGTAGAGTCACCGGCGAAGGCCAAAACCATTGAAAGTTATTTAGGAGCAGATTTCACCGTCAAGTCAAGTTTCGGCCACGTTCGTGACCTTCCGGAACATGATATGGGCGTGGATGTAGAGCATGGTTTCCAGCCTTCTTATGAAATTTCAGCTGACAAAGTAAAGGTGATATCCGAGCTTAAAAAACTGGCGAAAGGTGCAGAAGTATGGCTCGCAACGGATGATGACCGCGAAGGAGAGGCGATTTCGTGGCACTTGAAAGAAGCCTTGGGATTACCCGACGACACCAAACGAATTGTGTTCCGGGAGATTACGAAAACCGCTTTACAAAATGCGATTTCCAAGCCGCGTATAATAGATGTAGACCTTGTAGACGCGCAGCAGGCACGCCGGATTCTCGACAGGCTCGTAGGTTATGAGCTTTCTCCCGTGCTTTGGAAAAAAATACGAATTGGAAAATCCAACCTTTCGGCAGGCCGTGTGCAATCCGTTGCAGTCCGGATTATTGTAGAAAGAGAAAGGGAAATTGATGCGTTCAAAAGCAAAAGCAGCTTCAAGGTTACCGCGCAATTTGATCTTGGAAATGGTAAAGTATTAAATGCTGAACTCGCCAAGAATTTTGCGCAGGAAGATGATGCCATGAAATTTCTTGAAAAATGCGTCGGCGCACAATTTTCTATCAAAAGTCTTGAAGTTAAACCAGCTAAAAAAACACCAGCACCGCCATTCACAACTTCTACATTACAACAGGAAGCATCCAGAAAACTGAGCTTTTCCGTAGCGCAAACCATGACGGTCGCACAGCGCCTTTACGAAGCAGGTAAGATTTCCTATATGAGAACGGACTCCACGAATTTGTCGGAGGAAGCATTGGAAAAAGCAAGGGTTCAGATCACGAATGAATACGGACAGGACTACTATAATAAAAGAATATTTAAGACCAAATCAGAGTCTGCACAAGAAGCGCACGAAGCCATCCGGCCAACGGATTTTTCAACATTGAATGGCAGCAGCGACCGTAACGAGCAGCGCTTGTATGAGCTGATCTGGAAACGCGCTATTGCCTCACAAATGTCTGACGCACAGTTAGAACGCACAACGGCAACCATTGCTATATCCACCGCTTCGGAGGAACTTGTGGCGCAGGGTGAGGTGATCAAATTTGAAGGTTTCCTGAAAGTATACCTGGAATCCAGTGATGACGAGGGCGACGAAGAGCAAAAAGGAATGCTTCCTCCATTGAACATTAACCAGGTCCTTAATCTTGCCGTTATGAAGGCGACGGAGCGTTTTACCAGAAACCCGCCCCGCTATACGGAAGCCAGTTTGGTGAAAAAACTGGAAGAAATGGGCATCGGACGTCCATCCACATACGCACCCACGATCTCTACCATATTAAGGCGCGAATACATTGTAAAGGAAGACCGTCAGGGAACTGAACGTGAGTTTAAGGAACTGACGTTGGCCAACGATCAGATTAATGGTAAGGTTAACAAGGAAATATATGGTTCAGAAAAGGCAAAACTTTTCCCTACCAGCACCGGAATGGTTGTTAATGACTTCCTGGTAAGCCATTTCAACGACATCATCGATTACTCTTTCACGGCGAATGTCGAAAAGGATTTTGACAACATTGCGGACGGCCAGCTCGAATGGCGCCAAATGATCAAAAACTTTTATACGCCATTTCAAAAGAAGGTTACTGAGGCGAATGAAGAAGCAATTGATCGCAGTCTCACCTCACGTGATTTGGGTGAAGATCCAGCAACGGGTAAGAAAGTGTCCGTGAGAATCGGCAAATATGGCCCTTATGTACAGATCGGTGACGCGGAAGATGAAGAAAAACCAAAATTCGCAAGCTTAATGAAGGGCCAGCTGATGGAAAACATTACGCTGGAAGAAGCCTTTGAACTTTTCAAATTGCCGCGTGAAGTTGGTTTGTTTGAAGATAAAGAGCTGATCGTGAACATTGGAAAATTTGGCCCTTATGTGAAGCACGACGGCAAATATTATTCACTGGCCAGAACAGATGATCCAATGGCAGTCACCGAAGACCGGTTGATTGAAATTATCACTGAAAAACGCTTACAGGACAGCAACAGAACCATTAAGGAGTTCAGCGAAGATCCTGATGCAAAGGTGCTTAATGGTAAATACGGGCCTTACATTGCTTTTGGAAAAAAGAATGTGAAAATTCCGAAAGGCACAGAGCCCGCTTCCTTGACATATGAAGAAGTGGTGAAACTGGCGGCTGAAACGCCGGACAAACCAGCAGGAAGATTTGGGAAAAAACCAGCAGCAAAAGCAGCAGCTGTAAAAGCACCGGCAGAAAAAAAGGTAACGGAGAAAAAACCGGCAGCTAAGAAGCCGGCAGCCAAAAAGCCAGCCGCAAAAAAAGCAGCGGCACCAAAAGCAGCGAAGAAAAGCTAAAAATAAATCAGTTACACACTAGAAATCTAAATCATGAAAAAACTTGTAGTGCTGTCGGGCGCGGGGATCAGCGCCGAAAGCGGGATCAGTACATTCCGCGACAACGGAGGCTTGTGGGACAATTTTCGCATTGAAGACGTAGCCACGCCTGAAGCCTGGCAGCGCAATCAGGAACTTGTTCTGGACTTTTATAATCAGCGCAGAAAGCAGGCCGCAACCGTGAAACCCAACGCGGCACACTACGCACTCGTGGAGCTGGAAAAAGATTTCGATGTAACCATTATTACGCAAAATGTTGATAATCTGCATGAAATCGCCGGATCTTCGAATGTGATCCATTTGCATGGCGAACTTTTCAAATCCCGAAGCACGAAAAACCCGGACCTTGTTTACGAAATGTCGTCCTGGGAGCTAAAAACGGGTGATCTTTGTGAGCTGGGAAGTCAGTTAAGGCCGCACATTGTGTGGTTTGGCGAGGAAGTGCCGATGATGGAAATCGCAATGGAAGTGACTGAAGAAGCTGACATTTTCGTCGTCGTAGGCACTTCACTGGCCGTTTATCCAGCCGCGGGACTCGTGCATTACGTTGGTGCAGGCAAACCCATTTACATTATTGATCCTGCAAAACCGGATATCAGCCTGAAATCCAATATGACATTCATTCAGGAAAAGGCAACAACTGGAATGGAAATTCTTATCAAAAATATTACTAATAAATAATGCAGTTACTAGACGGGAAAGCAATTTCATCCCAAATTAAGTTTGAAATAAAAAACGAAGTGGAAGCGTGGATCGCCAATGGCGGCAAAAAGCCCCATTTAGCGGCAATCCTTGTGGGTGCGGACGGTGCAAGTGAGACATATGTTGCTTCCAAAATCAGGAGCTGCGAAGAAATTGGGTTCACCTCGACATTATTGAGGTTCGGACCTGAAATAAGTGAAAAAGAACTTCTGGAAGCGGTGGAAGGATTAAATAACGATGCCGACGTGGACGGATTCATTGTGCAGCTTCCTTTGCCTAAGCATATTTCTGAAAACACCATTATGGAAGCCGTCAGTCCAGCCAAAGATGTGGATGGTTTTCACCCGGTGAATGTGGGTAAAATGTGCAAAGGACTTCCTGCCTACATTTCGGCAACGCCATTCGGTATTCTGGAAATGCTCATTCGTGCCAAAATTGAAACCAGCGGCAAACATTGCGTAGTAATCGGCCGTAGCCAGATCGTGGGCCTGCCGATGAGCATATTGATGCAACGCAACGAATATCCTGGCAATTGCACCGTGACCATTACGCATTCAAAAACGCAAAATCTGAAAGAAATCTGCCAAACTGCCGATATTTTGATCGTTGCACTGGGCAGGCCAGAATTTGTGACCGCTGATTACGTTAAAGAAGGAGCAGTGGTGATTGACGTAGGCATTACAAGGGTTGTGGATGAAACCAAGAAAAGCGGTTTTGCCATCAAGGGGGACGTTAACTTCAATGACGTTGCCCCCAAAGCAAGTTACATTACGCCCGTTCCGGGAGGCGTTGGGTTGATGACCATATGCGGGTTGTTAACCAACACGTTCAAAGCTGCGAAGAAGGAGATTTACCAATAACCTTAAAGGCATTTTACAATGAGCATCGTAAGCAATAACATCAAATATCTCAGAAGGCTCAACGGCCTGACCCAAGAGCAATTTGCTAGAAAGATCGCGATAAAGCGCTCATTGCTTGGCGCTTACGAAGAAGCCCGTGCGAATCCCAATCTGACCAATTTGAAAAATATGGCGGCGGCATTTGGCATTACGGTAGACAATCTGCTCAAAAATGACCTCAGAAAATTACGGGAAACGCCGGATATGTCTTTGCCTATGAATGCTGGTCGTCCTATGACGGTTTCGCATTCCGGTAATGTCCCTACGCCTGCGCAGACGCGCATTCCGGCCTTTTCAGAGCCGCAGCCTTTGTCTAAGATCATTGAAAAATACCAGCAGCAGGAGCCTGAGATCAGGATGGTTTCCAAGCAGGTTAATTTCAAACCGGTGAATGGTGAGCCGCAAAGCCAGCCCGTGCCAGTTGCGCAGCCAATTGCACCTGCCCAGCCCATTTTCCAAAATCAGCCGGTTGCGCAGAATCAGCCTTTGATACAAAATCCCCCGGTTAATGTTCGCCCGGATGCTCAGTTGCCGGTTTTTAACAATCAATTCCAGGGCAGTCAGTTTAATGCCCAGGTTGAAGAAAAGGTGGTTAACTACCCTACTATTCAATGGGTTGCGAAAAACTTACAAGCTGAATATCTGGCTAATTTCCAGAATCCGGGTTATCTGAATCAATTACCCGTTTTCCAGCTCCCTAACCTGCCAATGGGTTATTACCGTGCATTTGAAAGCGGTTCTGATTTCGCATATCCAGGCTCGATCCTTGTTGGAACATTTGTGCGGAACTGGTACGACATTAAGGATGGCATGCAGTATATTTTCGTGCTGCGCGGTCACGGTTTCGTGTACAGAACCGCATTTAACCAGGTTAAAACCTCCGGCATTTTGCTGCTAACCTCCGATGTAGCCGATGTGGAAGAGCTTGAAGTTCCCTTGCAGGATGTGCAGGAAGTTTGGGAAGTGAAGGCCTTTGTGAGTCTGCAACTGCCTACGCCCCAGCCTTCATTGGAAAGGGTCAGCCTGCTGGTGGATGAATTGCAGCAGGAACTGAACCAATACAGATCTTAATTATTTGGACAAAGCATTGAACAATGCTTCAATTTTTTCCAGATCACGGCTTTTATTCGTCGTTTCGAGGATCGCTACGCCCATCTGATACCAAAGTCCGTCTCCGGCAGTAATGTATTTTCCCTTTTTCGAAGGCTTCTTATCCGAAGCATTATCCGGCACAAATTCGGCTTTGTAAACCGTATCCATGATTTTTTGCAGCTGTGACCATTCCAGTTTCCGGGCCTGGGCCTTGTCCTTCACAACCGTAAACGACTTTTCCGCGAAAGATGCCCGTAAATCCAATTGCTTCTGTTTTTCATCGTCAATTTCCAGAAAAGTAAGCTCAAACGGCTTCTCTCTCCCACCCGCTTCGAAAACGGCCTGCATAAATTCCTGTAAGAAATACGACCAGCGTTCCTTATCAACCGGATAAATGGTCACCATTTTACCATTCTCATCCAGTTCAATTTCTATAAAGTCCTCAAATTCACTCTCTTCCCGTTTTCTAATGATCTTGGACGAAGCCATAATGTCCTGAAACTGATCGATCCAGATCGCAGGAACACTGCCTTTCCATGCGTAATCATCGTCCGGCGAAAAACCTTCGTCCAGCAGATCATCCTCATCCAGTTCATCGCGATCCAGATATTTAATGTCGAAATCAACCGTCAGCTGGTCTTTGGACGCAATGTCCAGTTTCAATGTATAAAAATGCGAATAGGGTGCCGGAACGACGGATGCCGTTTGAAAACGGATGATATAGTAACCTGGGATCTGAATATTTTTATCCATTTTGAGATGCTAAAAGTTGTTGGACTGTGCGCCGCTTGTCGACCTTGTCCGTGGTGGTTTTACTAAAATGCTGCACAAAGTAAACATGTTTCGGCATTTCATAGGCGGAAAGGCGTTTTCTAATTTCCGTAATTATTTCCTCAGCCAAAGAAGCATTTGCAGTTCCTTCAACCACCAAAACCAATTTCTGACCTAATTTTTCATCAGAAATATACCAATTAAAAAACGCATTTGTGACTTTCAAATCATAAAAAACCTCTCCAACATTGGTGTCCACTTTGTCCAAGACAATCTTCACACCGCCCGAATTGATCACATTGTCAGCGCGTCCGATCCATTTAAATGTGTTTCCTGAAATCTCAACCAGATCATTCGTCTGAACAACCTGCCCATTAGTAACCGGGCCGGAAATGTGCAGACAGCCGCGCTCGTCCGTACCAAAATTAATGTTCGGCAGGAAGTGGTAATCTTCCGAAATATTTTCTCCGTTCAACCTGCGCAACGCAATGTGCGAAACGGTTTCAGTCATGCCGTAACTCTGGTAAACCGGAATGCTTTGTCTCTCAATTTCCTTTTGCAAAGAGACATTAACTGGTGCGCCACCGAGCAGAACTTTCCCTAACCCGTTAACCTGATGTTTCGTTTTTGGATTTTCAAGAATAGCAAGCAATTGCAATGGCACTAATGCAGCAAAATCGAACATTGCATTTTCCTCAATATCAAGCAGCGGGTTGGCCGACGGCTCGATGATCGTCATTTTCCAATCCAGCTCCATCCCACGAACAAGCATCATTAACCCCGCTATATAATGTACATTCAGACAAACCAGCGCGCGCGTTCCTTTTCCCAGATCAAGCGCCTTGCCGGTCATTCGCGCACTGCTGACCAGCTGACTTCTTTGGACTTCAATAGGCTTGGGATCGCCGGTTGAGCCGGATGTTTGCAATGTGAATGTTTGCGCGCCATTCAGCCACGATTGCATGAAATCATACGCTTTGCCAAAGTAGGGATGTTCGGGCCGTTGTTGGGTTCTGATGGCGGTTGTACTTGTGTTCCAGGACATTGGAAAGTTATTCATTTGTTTTTGAAGGAAACCCAAACAATCTGTAATTTCGCAGATTGTTGCGAACGAGTTAACGGCGGTTATAGTTAACTTTTTAACGCCAGATTATTCATTTACATTCCGAATTATGTCAAGTTCAATTCAGTGGGAAACCATTAAAGAATACGAGGAAATCCTTTTTACGCTTCACGAAGGCATTGCAAAAATAAGCATAAATCGCCCGCATAAACACAACGCATTCACGCCGCTCACCGTTACGGAAATGATCGATGCGATGCATATTTGCCGGGAAGACACACGGATCGATGTCATTATTTTAACCGGAGAAGGCGGAAAGGCATTCTGTTCCGGTGGCGATCAATCGGTTCGCGGGCACGGCGGTTACATTGGCGACGACCATGTGCCGCGCTTGAATGTACTCGATCTGCAACGCATGATACGCTCTATCCCTAAGGCCGTTATCGCAATGGTAGCAGGCTGGGCAATTGGCGGCGGACACGTGCTGCATGTGATCTGCGACCTTTCCATAGCAGCTGAAAATGCCAGATTTGGACAAACGGGGCCAAAAGTGGGAAGCTTCGACGGCGGATTTGGCGCGTCTTATCTGGCACGTGTTGTGGGACAGAAAAAAGCACGCGAAATTTGGTTCCTATGCGATCAGTACGACGCGCAGGAAGCACTACAAATGGGTTTGGTCAACAAAGTCGTTCCGTTGGAAGATCTGGAAACAACAACCGTTGAATGGTGTAAAAAAATTCAGGAAAAGAGCCCGTTGTCTATCAGAATGCTCAAAAGCTCTTTCAATGCGGAGCTTGACGGACAGGCTGGAATCCAGGAATTGGCTGGAAATGCAACATTGCTTTATTATCTGAGCGAAGAAGCGAAAGAAGGCCAAAAGTCATTTCTTGAAAAAAGAAAGCCTGATTTCAGCAAATACCCGAAATTTCCCTGATCCCGGGATGTGTTTTTCATCTACAAAATTCGTTTAAAACCAAACTTTAATTCATGAACCATTGGCTCGTAAAAAGTGAACCAAATAAATATTCCTGGGATCATCTTGTAAAAGAAAAAGAAGGCATGTGGGATGGGGTCAGAAACTTCGCTGCCCGCAACAACCTGATGGCGATGAAGAAAGGCGATCTCGTTCTTTTTTATCATAGCAACATTGGCAAGGAAGTGGTCGGTTTGGCAAAAGTTTCAAAAGAACACTATCCTGATCCAACCATTGACACAGGTGATTGGGTCGTAGTGAATGTGGTTCCGGTGGAACATTTCCCAAAAACGGTTACTCTTGAACAAATCAAAAAACACGATATTCTCAAAAATATGGAGCTCGTACGCTTGTCCAGACTTTCGGTGGTGCCGGTCAAGCGCGAAGAATTCGACATTATTGTTGCATTGGCACATGAATCTTAATTTTTCAGCATTTCGTCAGATCTCTTTGCTTTTTATCCTTACCACAGCATCGTTACTTACTGCTGCACAAGGTGTTAAGAGAATAGAATTACCTTTGTCGGGAAATATGGCCTACCAAACTGTGCCGTTGGGCTCACAAGGTGTTCTGCTTATTTCAAAACCCGAAAAAGGCACATTCAATGTTCAGAAATTTGATACAAATCTGGAACGCGTATGGTCGATAGACGGACCTATTGAAGCCAATCTGGACTATATAACCGCTTCCTATGACGGGCAGGCGGTGTTTTTGCTTTTTAGTAAATACCGGAGTTCGTTATATCAGATCGTAAAAGTGAATGTGGGCCCCGGATTTGTGGAAACATTTACGATCAACACGGTCGACCGTTTTGAGATTACCGATTTCAAAACATTGGGTTACTCTGTTTTCATGGCCGGAATGGTCAGGAATGAACCCGTTTTGATCTTAACCCAGCTCAGGACAGCACAAACGAAGATCTTACCGTCCGCTATCAAAGGCTCCAATGCCATCCAGACCGTTGAAGTGGACACAGCGCATCATTTGGTGAATGTTTGTTTTGCAGTAAAAAAAGGAAGACAAACCCGCATTGTTGCTCGTTCGTATGAGGAAACCGGCGAGCTTTATGCGCAGGTTTCGGTTGATCCGGAGGACGATTATTCTTTGCTAAGTGGCAGGTTACAAGTGCTTAACGATTCGGTAAGGATCGTTATTGGCACGTATGGTTACCGGAATATGCAAAGCACGGCCAACGCCGCCTCCCAGGGACTTTATATTAGTAAAATCATTGGTAATGAGCCTGTTTTCACCCGTTACCACAGCTTTACCGAGTTTAAGAACTTTTTTAATTTCATGAATGAGCGGCAGCAGGAAAAAATGGAGAAACGTATCCGCAAAAAGAAAGAAAGCGGCAACGATCTGAAATTGAATTACCGGCTGCTTGTGCATGACATTGTTCCCAAAAACAATAACTTTCTGTTAGTGGCGGAGGTTTTTTACCCTGAATATCGTTACCAGAACCCAACCATGATGGGTGGTCTTGGTTATGGCGGAATGATGGGTTATCCTTTTGGAATGGGGCTTTACAATCCTTATTTATGGAATCCCATGTACGGAGGGCGCGGTTATAACCAGCAAGTTTTCGACGGATTCACCTACACGCACGCCGTTGTGGCCGACGTGGATGAAAACGGCAAATTGCTTTGGGATAACAGTATCAATTTTGACAATGTAAAAAGCATGGATTTGCGCGAAAAAATCAAAGTGCAGACTTTTACAAATGGTAATTCACGCCTCGTTTACAGCCACAACGGAGCCATCCGGAGTAAGATCATCAAGGGAAACCAGGTGGTTGACAGCGACCGGGTGATCCCGAACGAAACCAATGTAGAGGGCGATAAAGTGAGAAAAACCAGCACTGACGACATTGATTACTGGTATAACAACTTTTATCTGGCATGGGGCGAGCAGCGCATTATCAATGCCGCGGGCGATCCGCAAACGCGCGGAAGACGCAATGTTTTTTATTTAAACAAGATTGCATATTAAATCCCATTACCCCTTTTCCGTTGGCTTAAGCCAATGGAAATTGCTAAAAATATTTTCATGATTTTATTATCCCCAGAGCAACATACTGATTACGAATTGATCGACACCGGCGGCTTTGAAAAGCTTGAAAGATTCGGCCCATACATTTTGTCCCGTCCTGAGCCTCAGGCCATTTGGGACAAAACCCTTTCTGAGTCTGAATGGGAAAAACGCTCCAATGCCGTTTTCAAAAGAGACAAAAATTCACAGGAAAAAGGCCAGTGGATTGCTAAGGACGGCATGCCGGATAAATGGGTTTTTCAGTATAGGACTAATGCGCTGCATTTGCGTTCAAAATTGGCATTATCCTCTTTCAAGCACGTAGGCGTGTTTCCTGAGCAGGCGACTAACTGGGATTACATTGCCAAAAAGTTGAAACAGATTCCCGAATCAAAGCCTTCTGTTCTCAATCTTTTTGCTTACACAGGCATTGCATCATTGGCCGCTAAGGCATCCGGGGCAGACGTTACGCACGTGGATTCGGTGAAACAGGTGATCAGCTGGTCGAGGGAAAATATGGAACTCAGCGGGCTGGATAACATTCGCTGGGTTGTGGAAGATGCATTGAAATTTGTGCAGAGAGAGGTGCGCCGTGGCAATCAATACAATGGCATTATCCTCGATCCACCTGCATATGGCCGTGGCCCGGATGGAGAAAAGTGGCTTTTGGAAGAAAGTCTGAACGAAATCCTCAGACTTTGCGCTTTACTCTTGAAGAAGGAAAATTTCTTCTTTATTATCAATTTGTATTCTTTGGGTTTTTCAGCGCTGATCGTGGAAAATTTGATCAAAGCACATTTCGGGACGCAGATCCACCACGAATTTGGTGAGCTTTTCATTCCCGATTCGTTTGGCAAAAACCTTCCACTCGGCGTTTTTTCCAGATTTTCAGACCAGAATGTCTAGAATTTTCGAGCGTACATCCCTTTTGATTTGCATTGTTTTAGCCGGTTTAAACCAATCCTGCCAAAGCGACGCCCGAAATTCCACGCGCATTCCACCTGTTGTGAAAAAGTCACATGCGCAATGGCAAAGTGACGCGCTGTTGTCGCTTACCGAGCTCATCAACCGCGGCATTGACACGGATCAGAATTATTTCAAAAGAGCGCGGATCTACTTTGAACGGGAACAATATTCCGAAGCGCTGGAAGATATCAACGAATCTATTTACGAGCAGGAGAATGTAAGCGAATATTTTTTGCTACGTGGAAAGATCAACCGGGAGCTGGGCGACATCGACAAAGCGCTCGAAGACGCGCAGCGCGCGGAAGCATTGCAGCAAAGCAGCCCGGAGCTGTATGTATTGCTTGCCGATGTGCTGCAAGCCAAAGGCCGCTTTGGCGAAGCAGTTAATTACCTGAACCAGGCGATGAAAATGGCCCCGTATGATGGTTCGGCTTATTACGTTAAAGGGATGTTGCAAGCGCGGCAAGGCGACTCATTAGCAAGTCTTTCGAGTTTCAAATATGCTATGAATGTAAACCCAAAACTTTTACGGGCCTACGAACAAAGTATTATTATACTAAGAAAACTCAAAAATCCTGCGGAGGCGTTGAATATTAATGAACAGGCCATCAAGCGGTTTCCTAATGTGCCAAGCCTTTATTTTGAGCGGGGTGAAATTTTTAATGTGCTTGCAAAACCGGACACAGCATTAATTAATTATCAGAAAGCAGTTGCGCTCAGGCCGGCATATGAAGACGCGCTGATGCGTATTGCGACAGTGGGCACACAGCTGAAAGAATACTATAAGGCGATCCGGGCGTTGGAGCAGCTTTTAAAAATTAAGCCCAAGTCAAAAGATATCAATAATATGCTTGGTTATGCCTACGAAAAAGCGGGCGATTATACCAAAGCGGTTGATTATTATTCCATGGCATTGGTGCTGAGCCCGGGTGACCAAAGCGCCCGAAATGGCCTTTACAGGATCAGAAGGGAAGAAGATGCGGACATTTACTCCACTTATGATCCCAATGCCAGAGCCAGCTCCGGGTACAAGTTGCTGGACACATCACGGGTGAAAATTAACGTTATACGGCCGAGAGGAACTACAAATATCCGTGTAGACTCGTCTCGAAAAGCTAAAATTGAATAGATTTGTACTTTGTGGCCCTCACAAGCCTTTGATTAATTGTCATAGAATTAAATTTTTGAATGGAAGACGCGTCTCAAGTGAAAATTACCCTGCCCGACGGAAGTGAACGGTTTTACCCAAAAGGTATTACTGCCATGGGCATTGCGCTCAGTATCAGTGAAGGTTTGGCGCGCAATGTGATCGCTGCCAAAGTTAACAATGAAGTTTGGGACCCTACACGTGAGATCACGCAGGACTCCCTCGTGAAATTGCTCACGTGGAATGACGAGGATGGAAAATCAACATTCTGGCATTCTTCTGCCCACTTACTGGCCGAAGCATTGGAAGAATTGTATCCGGGCGTAAAATTCGGAACGGGACCGTCTATCGAAAAAGGTTTTTACTATGACGTCGATTTGGGCGACAAATCTATCTCACAAGATGATTTTCCGAAAATCGAAGCGAAGATGCTGGAACTCGCGCGCCAGAAAAACGAGTATGTCAGAAAGCCGATCAGCAAGGCAGATGCTTTGGAATTGTTCACTAAAAAAGGTGACGAATACAAGCTGGAACTGATTGATGGTCTGGAAGATGGCTCCATCACATTATATGAGCAAGGCGGTTTCACTGACCTTTGCCGCGGACCCCATATTCCGAACACCGGCTTCATTAAGGCCGTTAAGCTGACCAACATTGCGGGCGCTTACTGGCGTAACAAGCAGGAAAACAAAATGTTGACCCGCATTTACGGGATTACTTTTCCAAAACAAAAAGAACTGGAAGAGTATGTAACATTGATGGAAGAAGCTAAAAAACGTGACCACAGGAAACTGGGAAAAGAGCTTGAATTGTTTGCATTCTCGGAAAAAGTGGGTCAGGGACTTCCATTGTGGCTACCCAAAGGCGCCATGCTTCGTGAACGCCTGCAATCTTTTTTGAGCAAAGCACAGTCGCGCGCAGGTTATTTGCCTGTGATCACACCCAACATTGGCAGTAAGGAGCTTTACGTAACTTCGGGCCACTGGGATAAATATGGCAAGGATTCTTTCCAACCAATCAAAACTCCGAATGTTGGAGAGGAATATTTGTTGAAACCGATGAACTGCCCGCATCACTGCGAGATTTATAAAACTTCTCCCCGCTCCTACAAAGATCTGCCGTTGCGCTTTTCGGAGTTTGGAACGGTTTACAGATACGAGCAAAGCGGTGAGTTACACGGACTTACGCGCGTTCGCGGATTTACACAGGATGATGCGCACATTTTTTGCCGTCCCGATCAGGTGAAGGAAGAATTTGTCCGTGTAATCGATCTGGTATTATATGTTTTCAAATCACTGGGCTTTGAGGATTACAGCGCACAAATTTCGCTTCGTGATCCGAACGACAAAGTGAAATATATAGGAAAAGACGAAGACTGGGAAAGAGCAGAGAATGCGATCATAGAAGCTGCTCAGGAACGCGGACTAAGCACTGTCACCGAGTTAGGCGAAGCTGCATTTTACGGTCCGAAACTGGATTTTATGGTGCGTGACGCATTGGGCAGAAAGTGGCAGCTGGGCACGATTCAGGTGGATTACCAGATGCCAAAACGCTTCGGACTTGAATATACAGGCTCCGATAACCAGAAACACCAGCCGGTAATGATTCACCGCGCACCATTCGGTTCGATGGAAAGATTTATCGCCATCCTGATCGAAAACACGGCCGGACAATTCCCATTGTGGCTTTCGCCAGATCAGATCGCGATCCTGCCGATTTCTGAGAAATTTGCTGATTATGGAGAAGATGTGTTTTTCAAATTGCAGGACCACGACATTCGTGGGTTCGTGGATCATCGTGATGAGAAGATTGGCCGCAAGATCCGTGACGCGGAAGTTACCAAAGTTCCTTTTATGCTAATTGTAGGTGAAAAAGAAGCAGCAGAAGGCAAATTGTCAGTTCGCAGGAAAGGCGAAGGTGACATGGGAAGCATGACAATAGAGGAGTTCATCAGCTTTTTTAAGAAAGAAGCTGCTATTATTTGATGATTTTCTAACTTTTTGTTATTATTCCCGCACTAAGGCACTATTTTTGTGACAGTAGTGTTAAGTTTTTTGATTTTCACCAACAAAACCCAAAAAAACACCAAACCAAGTTATATGGCATTAAGACCCCCGAGTGGACGGTTAAGAGTTCCCGAAGAACCTTATAAAATAAACGAACGAATTACAGCAAAAGAAGTGCGTCTGGTTGGAGAGAACATTGAACCAGGCATAGTTGATATCAATACTGCCCGCGCGCTTGCAAAGGCACAAAGCCTTGATTTAGTTGAGATTGCGCCAACAGCGGTTCCGCCTGTTTGCAAAGTTGTTGACTATTCAAAGTTCAAGTATGAGCAGAAGAAGAAGCAGAAGGAGATCAAGGCGAAGGCAATGAAAGTTGTCATCAAAGAAATCCGTTTTGGACCGAATACGGATGATCACGATTTTGATTTCAAATTAAAGCATGCGATAAATTTCCTTAAAGAAGGTTCGAAAGTTAAAGCTTACGTGCATTTCGTTGGACGTACCATTGTTTTCAAAGAAAGAGGTGTAAACTTGCTGAATAAGTTTTCAGAAGCCCTTACAGACTATGGTAAGCTTGAAATGGAGCCAAAGCTTGAAGGAAAAAGAATGACGATCATTCTTGCGCCTGCACCTGCAAAAAAATAGATTTCGTGTTAAGCATCCGGTGATCTGACATTCAGGTTCCGGGATATATATAAAGTTTAATTAGATCGTGTCTTTGACTTTGTCAGGGACACGATTTTCATTTTAGAAACATTTTGGCTAATTTTGCGCGCTGTTTTATATTTTATCAATTAATATTTTTTGAATCATGCCTAAAATGAAAAGCAATTCCGGTGCTAAAAAGCGTTTCGCGCTGACCGGCACTGGTAAAATCAAACGCAAGCACGCGTTCCACAGCCACATCCTGACTAAGAAATCAAACAAGCGCAAGCGTGGATTGGTTAAAACTGGTCTTATTGATGTGTCTAATGTTAAGCAGGTAATGGCCATGCTGGCGAAATAATTTTCGCAGCCATTAATTAAAATACCAATTCTGGTTTTTTGTTCAACCCGATAGAAGGCATTGCAAGACTCATCAGAGCGCCGACCATCAAAAACAGTTAAATTATGCCACGTTCAGTAAATCACGTTGCGTCACGTGCAAGACGTAAAAAAGTATTAAAACTTGCGAAAGGCTATTTCGGCCGTCGTAAAAATGTATGGACAGTTGCTAAAAACGCAGTAGAGCGCGGTTTGGCATATGCATACAAAGGTCGTAAGCAAAAGAAACGTAATTTCCGTGCATTGTGGATCCAGCGTATCAACGCAGGAGCCCGTCTTCACGGTTTATCATATTCTGCTTTCATTGGCAAGCTTAGTGCAAGCGGCATCGAGCTTAACCGTAAAGTTCTCGCTGACTTGGCGATGAATCATCCGGAAGCATTCAAAGCGATCGTTGATCAGGTAAAATAAAACAGCATCCCGCCTCTCCGGCGGGATTTTTTTGCCCTCTCCCAACTTCTTCACAATTTTTTAACTCCTGAAATAATAAAAGGTTGGTACTTTAGTGTTTTTGTCGGGTACTACTGACAAGTTCAAACCTAAAACCCTACCCCATGGAATCCAGAAGGGAATTTATAAAAAAGGCAACCCTGCTCACCGGGGCAGCCGGAATGTTCAGCACTCTGCCACCTTCCATCCAGCGGGCGCTGGCCATTGATCCCAAAAAAGGAAGCACTTACCTGGACGCCGAACATGTGGTGATCCTGATGCAGGAAAACCGTTCGTTTGATCATTGTTACGGCTCCCTGCGCGGTGTTCGGGGCTTTAATGATCCCAGAGCAATCACTTTACCCAATAGAAATCTTGTCTGGCTCCAAACCAATGCATTTGGCGAAACCTATGTTCCGTTCCGGCTGAATATGAAGGAGTCCAATGCGACCTGGATGGGTTCATTGCCGCACTCATGGCCTAATCAGGTGGACGCACGTAATGGCGGAAAATATGATAAATGGCTTATAGCCAAGCAGCCCGGCCATAAGGATTATGCCAAAATGCCTTTGACACAAGGTTTTTACAATCGGGAGGATATTCCATTCTATTACGCGCTGGCTGATGCTTTTACTGTCTGCGATCAGAATTTCTGTTCGTCACTTACGGGCACGACGCCCAACCGGCTTTATTTATGGTCTGGCACGATCCGTGAGAAATCAGGTCCGGAATATTATGCCAATGTCAGAAATGAGAATGTTACCGATGATAAAGAAGCGTCGTGGATGACATTTCCAGAAAGATTGGAGGATAATGGCGTTTCCTGGCGGATTTACCAAAACGAACTAAGCATTGACACCGGCCTCACCGGCGAAGAAGATTCCTGGCTCGCTAACTTTACAGACAACCCGATTGAATGGTTCAGTCAATATGAAATCCGATATCATACAGGGTATCAAAAATATCAAAAAGCAAGGTTAAGCGCACTTCCCGGGGAAATCCAGGAAACGGAAGCGAAACTAGCGAAGGCGGCAAAAGGCACGAAAGAGTCGGCCGACCTTGAAAAATCGCTGAATGCAAAGCAAAAAGAGCTGGTGTTTGCCAAAGAAGAATTAGAAAGATGGACGCCCGAAAACTATGAAAAGCTTTCACAGCGCACAAAGAACATTCATCAGAAAGCATTCACCACCAATAAAAACGACCCGGATTACCGCAAGGTAACCACCGTTAAATATCTCGACGGCGACATTGAGCACGAAGCAAAAGCGCCCCAGGGCGACGTTTTACACCAGTTTCGAAGTGATGTAAAGAGCGGTAATCTGCCAACCGTTTCGTGGCTCGTAGCACCTGAAAATTTCTCGGATCACCCAACCTCGCCCTGGTATGGCGCCTGGTATGTTTCGGAAGTGATGGACATTCTAACGGCAGATCCGGAAGTTTGGAAGAAAACCATTTTCATTCTTTGCTACGATGAGAATGATGGCTATTTCGATCACGTCCCACCTTTTGTAGTTCCTGACCCATATAAAGAAGACACCGGCGCAGTTTCCGAAGGCATTGATTGCAAAACGGAATTTGTGACAATGGAGCAGGATATGACCAAAAAAGAAAAGAAAGAATGCCGAGAAAGTCCGATCGGCCTTGGCTTCCGTGTTCCGTTGGTTGTTGCATCTCCCTGGAACCGTGGCGGAAATGTATGCTCGGAAGTTTTTGATCATACTTCCATCTTGCAATTTTTGGAAAAATTCACCAGCCACAAATCCGGCAAGAATATCGAAGAAACCAATATCAGTGCTTGGAGAAGGACCATTTGCGGGGACCTCACTTCCACCTTTGCTCCATACGACGGCGAAAAAATTCCTTTGCCGACATTCCTGGCGCGCAACGAATTCATGGAGGGCATTTATAATGCGCAGTTTAAAAAACTTCCCAACGGTTATAAAGCATTATCCAAAACCGACATTGATCAGATCAATAAAAATCCTTTGACCTCGCCATTAATGCCAAAGCAGGAAAAAGGAACACGCCCTTCCTGCCCTATCCCTTACGAGCTGGCGGCAGAGGGTAGCTTTAATACTGCCAAAAATGCATTTGAGATAAAACTCGAAGCCAAAAATGGCATATTCCGCGACAAGGCAGCCGGCGCACCATTCATCGTTTATGCACCTGGAAAATACAAAAATGAAGAGGTTAAGGTCTGGAATTATGCTGTAAAGGCGGGCGACGCGCTCAAAGGATCATGGAAACCCGAGGACTTTGAAGGCGGGAAATATCATCTGCGGGTTTACGGGCCCAATGGCTTTTTCAGGGAATTCCAGGGCAGCAAAGCTACTGGCAATGTCAAAGTTGGCCTTCACTATCAATTTGACAAAAACAATAAGCCAACCGGGGACATAGAGCTGAAATTTGAGGCAGATAACATGGCTTTGAAAGGCACATTTATAATCCGGGACAATGCATACGGCGCTAATAATCAGACCGTAACATTGCCAGTTGTTGACACACAGGCAACTCTTGAAAAAACACTGGTTCTCAATCTTGAAAAAAGCTCCCAATGGTATGACTTCTCGGTCACTATTGAAGAACATCCTGACTTCCTGGTTCGCGTGGCAGGGCACGTGGAAACAGGTCGCATTAGCATCAGTGACCCGCTCATGGCCGATCTGGCCTAACTCCTTCGCTCGATGAAAGTGTCAGGCACAATGAGCCTGACACTTTGTCACTTCCCATTTATTCATTTCTTTCTGGTACGAGGTTTTTAGTAAAGCCTCAGAACGTTGTATAGCCAAGCGCTTTCAGCGGATTAGTCAGAATCAAATTATACTTAACTTTAATATAGAACAATGGGAAAAATTATTGGCATAGACTTAGGAACAACGAACTCCTGTGTGGCTGTCATGGAGGGTAACGAGCCGGTTGTAATTGCAAACAGCGAAGGTGCCCGCACAACCCCTTCAGTGGTTGCATTCATGGATAACGGTGAACGCAAAATCGGTGCACCAGCCAAACGCCAGGCGATCACGAATCCCAAGCATACTATCAGCTCCATAAAAAGATTTATGGGCAAAAAATACGATGACGTAACCAGTGAACAAAAAACTGTTGCGTACACCGTTGATAAAGGTCCAAACAACACACCTCGTATCCCCATCGGAGACAGGTTATATACTCCACAAGAAGTTTCTGCATTCATTTTGCAGAAAATGAGACAAACAGCCGAGGATTATCTAGGTCAGGAAGTTACAGAAGCGGTTATTACTGTTCCTGCTTACTTCAATGATGCAGAACGCCAGGCTACAAAAGAAGCCGGCCAGATCGCTGGTCTTGATGTGAAACGTATCATCAACGAACCAACTGCTGCTGCGCTTGCTTATGGTCTTGACAAGCAGCATTTAGATATGAAGATTGCTGTCTTCGACTTAGGTGGTGGTACATTCGACGTGTCGATCCTTGAACTAGGTGATGGCGTTTTCGAAGTAAAATCTACGGATGGTGATACACACCTTGGTGGTGACGACTTTGACCAAGTGATCATTAACTGGCTTGCAGACGAGTTTCAGAAAGACGAAGCTGTGGATTTGAGAAAAGATCCAATGGCATTGCAACGTTTGAAAGAAGCTGCTGAAAAAGCGAAAGTGGAATTGTCAAGCTCAACACAAACTGAGATCAACCTTCCTTACATATTCCCGGTTGATGGCATTCCTAAACACCTTGTACGCACATTAACACGTGCGAAGTTCGAGCAGCTTGCTGATTCATTGTTCCAGAGAATGATGGAGCCTTGCAAGAAAGCAATGAAAAATGCGGGATATACTAACAATGATATCAACGAAGTGATTTTGGTTGGTGGATCTACACGTATTCCTCGCGTACAGGAAGAAGTTGAAAAATTCTTCGGCAGAAAACCTTCGAAAGGCGTTAACCCGGATGAAGCGGTGGCAATCGGTGCTGCAATCCAGGGTGGTGTTTTGACAGGTGAAGTGAAAGATGTATTGCTTTTGGACGTTATTCCATTGTCTTTGGGTATCGAAACATTGGGCGGTGTATTCACCAAACTCATCGATGCAAACACGACAATCCCGTCTAAAAAGACAGAAACATTCTCGACTGCTGCTGATAACCAGCCTTCTGTTGAGATCCACGTGTTGCAAGGCGAACGCCCGATGGCAAACCAGAACCGTACATTAGGACGTTTCCACTTGTCTGACATTCCACCTGCGCAACGCGGAACACCACAGATCGAAGTTACATTTGATGTGGATGCAAACGGTATCCTGCATGTGTCTGCAAAAGATAAAGGCACAAACAAAGAGCAGAAGATCCGTATTGAAGCGTCAAGCGGTTTGACAGATGCAGAAATCACACGTATGCGTGAAGAAGCAAAAGCAAACGAAGCGGCTGACAAAGCTGAACGTGAAAAAATCGAGAAAATCAACGCTGCTGACAGTTTGATCTTCTCTACTGATAAACAATTGAAAGAATTCGGTGACAAGCTTTCTGCTGGCAATAAATCAGCGATTGAAGGAGCATTAGCGGAATTGAGAACTGCGCACCAAAGCCAGGATCTTGCAGGAATTGATGCTGCAATGGAAAAACTGAATGGTGCATGGCAAGCTGCCTCTCAGGAAATGTACGCACAAGGCGGTGCAGAAGGCCAACCAGGCGGGCCAAGTGGTGACCCACAAGGAAACCCAGGGACTGCGGACAACGGCAATCCAACCGATGATGTGACGGATGTTAATTTTGAGGAAGTCAAATAATAAGACAACTTGAAAAATCCCCGTCTTTAACCAGATGGGGATTTTTTTTACACGAAAAGTTTTCAAAGTGGGTATTTGATTCCTGCAAAAAGTTGAAAAAAGACCGGTCGTTTCTGGCATTAATTTTTATTCATTTGAGTTACATATTCATCAGGCTACTTAAACCATTGCATTAAAATTTGAAAATCAATATGGACAATAGAATCGCGTTACCAGAGTTGATGTATTTATCTCCTACGACCCGTGAAAAGGCGGTCACTATTGCGCAGGAGCTTTTAAGAACAAATAATATTTCTCCTCGTGAGGCGGTTTCAAAAGCAATTTTAATTGCAAAAAACTGGGCGGTAAAAAATGTTAACCGTCGGGTTTGGAAAAAGCTGAAGTCATTTGAAAAAGAGATTATATGATAGGTTCAGATCTGAAATTCAAAGATCAGGTTGCGATTGTTACAGGGTCAAGTTCCGGAATTGGTAAGGCGTGCGCCATTCATCTGGCCGAACTCGGCGCCAAAGTTGTAGTCAATTACAGCTCCAACCTGGAAGAGGGCGAAAAAACGCTGAACGAGATCATTTCAAAAGGTGGAAATGCAATTTTGGTAAAAGCCGACGTAAGCCATGAAGAAGAGGTTAAGGCACTCTTCAACGAAACCATCAGCAAGTTTGGCCGTTTGGACATCGTTGTAAGTAATGCCGGTTTGCAAAAGGATTCTTCTTTCCTGGAAATGACATTGCAGCAATGGCAGAAAGTGATTGATGTGAACCTTACAGGTCAGTTTTTGGTTTGCCGCGAAGCCGCACGACAGTTTGTGGCGCAGGAAAAGGCGGCGACGGAAGTAAGCCACAGCGAACTTTCAATCGGTAAAATCATCCTGATGAGCTCCGTGCACGACGTTATTCCCTGGGCCGGACATGTGAACTATGCAGCTTCAAAAGGTGGCATTATGATGTTCATGAAGTCCATTTCACAAGAACTCGCTCCTTATAAAATCCGGGTGAACTCGGTTAGCCCCGGTGCGATTAAAACTTCTATTAATAAAGAAGTTTGGTCTGATCCTGATAAATACAAAGGACTTTTACAATTGATCCCATATAAAAGAATTGGAACACCGCAGGATGTCGCAAAAGCTGTCGCATGGCTTGCGTCGGACGACTCAGATTATGTCAATGGCGAAACGCTCTACATTGATGGCGGCATGACCCTTTATCCGGAATTTGCGGACAACGGTTAAAACAATTTACACTTCATCACAAGAAAAAAGCGCCGGGATCAACTCCCGGCGCTTTTCATTTAGAGCAATAAATACTAATTATTTACAAATTCACCATTCTCAACCGACCAGTCATTTCCAAAAAAGCCAGCCATTTTCACTTCCTTAATGCCATTTTTCAGCATATCCATTGAAAAAATCATCAAATCAGGAAACCCACTTCCTCCGCTGAAATACTGGTTTGCGTTCGCTGCCTGGAAACCTTTTTTGCTTGTTCCGGCGATCACAGCTACTGATGCAATGTCACTGTCAGGTCTGGGGTAAATAAAATAGGTTGCTAAGTCGCCCGAAAACTGCTTCTCTCCCACTGTAATCTTTCCTTTACTAACACTCACCGGGCAATCCTTTAGCAATATATTCCATGCAGCATTTGTGTCTTTATTACCATAGAGAATCACGCCACGATCTTTGAATTTTTCCAGCGAGAAATCCTTATCTGCTACTATGTCAACAGCACCGTTTCCTCGATAGTACCAGGATTCTGCATCAAATTTGGCTTTTTCAAGTGCCCAGCTCGCCTCCTCTTTGCTTCCACCTGTGGCATATACGAACACCATTCTGTTCCGGAAAGCATCTTTGAATGTGCCGTTTCGCAAGATATTTTTTTGCGTTTTTGCAGGTGCTTCGGCGAGCTGCCAGTTGTTTTCTCTTTTCAAGTAAATGGTTTCATTCTCTTTCTTAACCTGATATTCCAAAGCGGCCAGGCTGTCCAGTGTAACAGTCACATTGGTCCCAACCGGAAAAGCGCCCAGATCCAGGGAGAGCAAGGCAACATTATCAGTCTTACCGTTAATCTTTTTAGCCTTTTTATCCTGATTCAATTGTATTCGGCTGTATTTGAGCGCAGTAAGCTGTTGATGTATGGAAGCCCAACGCATTTTTGATGAAACGCCTGGATTTGCAGTCATGAAGTCAATCGCATTCACCGCAGTATCCGCCGGGATTGAATGCCAGCTGAAAAAGTTGAAGATCGGAGGCCAGTCTACACTAATGTCGCCGTACCAATGTTCCCCGCCAATGTGCTCGTAATAACTGAAATCTCTATGAAACTTACCCAAAATGTCACGCATCTGCCGTGCATAAGTTACGGGCACGGTCCTGTCCGCATCGCCGTGTGCCACATACACGCCCAGGCTTTTGTAGTTGGAAGTAAGCGCAAGAACATTGCTCGGATTACTGGCACGAAGCAGCACCGCCTCAATGGGCGAACCTGCGCTGTCGGGGATCACGCCGTCATGTGAGCCGTACGACGACAATGTAGGATAACCGGCAGACGGTGCAATAGCCGCCCATTTCTCAGGATATGTTGCGCCAAGGAACCAGGTTCCATGGCCACCCATGGAGTGACCGGTCAGGAAAATCCGGGCAGGATCAGGGTTGTATTGCTTCTTGGCAATGTCCAGCACTTCCAATGCGTCCATCCGGCCCCAATCTTCCCAGTTAAAACCACGTGGGCGCCTGTTCGTAGGTGCAACCAAAACACCCCAGTCCTTCGGCTTATAAGCGCGCGCCTGGCTAATGGCCTGAACTTCCGCTCCATGAACGGAGAAAAACAATGCGGGCTTTTCGGTAGAACCAGATTTCAACTGCGGCGACACTGCATAATATTGAACGCTGCCATCCAATTCACTGACAAACGTCCTGCTATACTGCTTCCCTTCTTCAACTAATTGAATGCTAATATTCTTGGAGTCAATCACTTTACCAGCTTGTGTTAAAGTAACCGCAATGTCTTGCTTGCCGGTCTGAATGCCGGAAGCATTTACCAAAACACCAACCTTGCGCAAAGATAAGGCAGGAACCGATGGCAAAGTTGTAGTCACTTCCTTACCCGAAACAACTGATTTAACCTCTAAATCCATTAACACTTTTGAACTTGTGTTTGCCACAACCAGGCCAATCCAAAGCGAATCGTTTTTCAAGCCTGGAACCGCATCCGGCAATGTAGCATCCTTTGTATCGATAAAAACGGGTTTCTCCGGAAATGTAATGTTGGCTGCAATGCCTCCAAATCTTCCAAAACGTGCGACCCGCGCGTAAATTTCATTCGTCCCTTTTTTCAAACGGACCGGCAGGTTCATCCAGCCATAACGATACATATCCCCGCCGCGCGGAACGCCATTAAAAAATAGCATATCATTGCCGGTCACGGTCAGGATTACAGTTTGCTCTTTTTCAGATTGATATGTGAGATAAACATACCCATTCGAAAAAGAATCCCCGCGTAACCTGTGCGAGGTGTCGGCTTTGACTTTTCGCCAATTAACGTCTTCGCCTTTGGCGTTTTTAAGCAGCAAACTGCCTTCCTGTGGTTTTGCTAATGTTCCGTTGTAAAGTTGATAAGCAAGCTGATCAGTATACAATGCTTCGCGACCGTACTGATGGCAGGGACCCGCTGCAAGGCCTTCATCCAAATGGACAATTTTTTGCGCAAAGCCAGTAAAGGAAAAAGTCAGTAATAGAGTGAGTAATAAGTAAACGCGTTTCATCAAGGCAAGGAATTTTGTGATCCGCTAAATTATTAAAAAATATTACTAATACGTGGGCATATCTTTAAATTGATAATTATCAGGTTCATGCCGAATTTTCAACGAATTCAAAATACTTGAATGGCAAAATCGCTTAAATTGCAGACAAAAACCTTCCTCATGGTCTCTAAACTTTTCCTGGGCATTATTAATGTACTATCCCGAAACTGGTGGATTGCCTGGATCTGGACATTTCTTATCCTTCTTGCCTGTACATGGCCCGGAAAGGATATTCCTTCTGCACCAGTTGCAGACTTCGACAAGATCGTGCACGCGGGACTTTTTATTGTTTGGTTTACCTTATGGACGCTGGTATATCCGCAAAAAGCAGCACTGTTCGTGCTGCTCGGGATGGCTTATGGACTTGGATTGGAATTTTACCAGCAGCTCCTGCCCTTCGACCGCACATTTGATTGGTGGGACGCCGTTGCAGATGCTGCCGGTGTGTTAATAGGGCTTGCGTTTAAATCAATGGTGATTGACCGTTACCGCCACCGCTTGTATTGATTAATCAGGCCATTGGTCGAACTATCGTGGTTCGAAACTGGCCAGTCATTTTGAAGTTCCGGGTAAATTTTGTTCGCAAGCTGCTTGCCGAGCTCCACACCCCATTGATCGAAGCTGAAAATATTCCAGATAATGCCTTGCACGAAAATCTTGTGCTCATACATGGCAATGAGGCTTCCCAGTGTTTTAGGCGTGATTTTCTTCACCAAAATAGAGTTCGTAGGGCGATTGCCTGAAAATACTTTGAACGGTGTTAGAAATTCTATCTCTTCTTTTGACTTTTTAGCAGCCACAAGCTCAGCTTTTACTTCCTCTTCCGTTTTGCCATTCATTAATGCTTCTGTCTGGGCAAAAAAGTTGGATAACAACATTTTATGATGTTCACCCAGCGGATTATGGCTCGTTGCCGGCGCGATGAAATCGCAGGGAATCAGCTTTGTCCCCTGGTGGATCAGCTGGTAGAATGCATGCTGACCATTAGTTCCAGGCTCGCCCCAGATCACCGGACCGGTTTGGTAGCCAACAGGTTTGCCGTCGCGTCCTGTACTTTTACCATTGCTCTCCATATCTCCTTGCTGGAAATAAGCAGCGAAACGATGCAAATATTGGTCATAAGGCAAGATGGCCTGCGTTTGCGCATCAAAAAAATCGTTATACCAAACACCTAATAAGGCCAGAATAACGGGAATATTCCTTTCAAACTTCGTTGTCCTGAAATGTTTATCCATTTCGTGCGCGCCCGAAAGAAGCTGCTCGAAATTTTGGAAACCCACAAAACAAGCAATAGAAAGCCCGATTGCCGACCACAATGAATAGCGGCCGCCAACCCAATCCCAGAAACCGAACATGTTTTCAGGATCAATGCCGAATTTTTCAACCTCAGCCTGGTTCGTTGAAATCGCCACAAAATGCTTTTTCACATGCTCCTTATTGCCAGCTTTTTCCAAAAACCATGCGCGTGCGCTGTGTGCGTTGGTCATCGTCTCCTGCGTGGTGAACGTTTTGGAAGCGATCATAAACAATGTCGTTTCCGGGTTCAGCGACTTAACGGTTTCTGCGATGTGCGTTCCGTCGACATTGGATACGAAATGAACATTCAAGCCGGGTTTTCCATAGGCTTTCAACGCCTCGGTAACCATTACGGGGCCCAGATCACTTCCACCGATCCCAATATTCACAATGTCAGTGATTTCCTTACCCGAGTAACCTTTCCAGCTGCCGGATCTCACCTTACCTGAAAACTCCTTCATTTTTGCCAGAACAGCATTTACGTCCGGCATTACATCTTTTCCGTCAGATAGAACGGGATCATTAGACCGGTTACGCAAGGCAACGTGGAGCACCGAGCGTCCTTCTGTCGCATTGATTTTTTCTCCCGTAAACATCTGCTCAATGGCGTCCGCCAATCCCGCCTCTTCGGCAAGTTGGACAAGATAAGAGCGCGTACGGGTTGTAATACGGTTTTTGGAATAGTCGAGCAAAATATCGCCAAAACGGATTGAGAATTTCTTGTGGCGATCCGCATCTTCCTCAAAAAGCGATTTCAGATGTTTTTGAGAAATGGTTTTATGATGCGTTTTCAGCTTTTTATAAGCTGCCAGTTGATCAAAGGGCACGGTTTTGAGCATTTCTTATGGCGTTATGTTTAATAATCAATTTCGCGGACCGCAACGAGCGGCCATAACATTAATATGGATGCAAAAATATGATTTTACATCACTTGAAACGACATTTACTTAATTGCCTGCATCACAAACACCTTTGAAATAGCCCACCGATTCGGCAATTCCAGCCAGCGGGTCTTTCATATCTTTCTCATATTCAAGACTACAGCAGCCATCATACTTCACCTTTCTGAGCATTTTCACAAATGCAGGAATATCGATAATTCCGCGCCCCAGCTCACAAGTTTTCCCTTCTTTCGTGGCAGCCGTGACGTTTTTTAAATGTATATCAAAAATCCTTTTCGAGTATTTGCCAAGATCTGCAACCGAATCCTGGTTATCGCGGCGGTTGTGGCCCATGTCAAAGCAAATGCCCAGGCCAGGATCAAGGTCTTTAATCAGGTTGTGAATAGAGGTTGCATTAGGATAAAGCTTATCCTCCGGACCATGGTTATGGATTGCATAACGAATGCCCGTTTCCTTCACTTTGTCGCTCACATATTTAAGGTCTTCGTGATTGGGAATGCCCACGATCAGCTTTACGCCCACACTTTTGGCATAATCAAACGCATTATCAATGTCCTGTGGTGTTTTTGTATAAATTGGCCCAACAGCATAACCCGTTACGCCCGCCTGTTTCAATTTCTCATGGAAAGCCGCAATTTCCTCAGCTGTGCTTTTATATGGCAAATGAAAATCTTTGATACACAAGTAATGCACATCGGTCTTTTTCATCATTTCGAGCGATTCATCCAGCTTAAAATTCACAAAACTGAATCCGGCCATAGCCAGCTTAAATGTGTCTGCCTTTTTTTCAAACACAAAATCCCTGGCAAAAGCAGACTGGGACAAAACCCCGCCGGTAACCAATCCGGCAATTCCTTTTTTTACAAAAGCTCTTCTTGAAGTCATTATATATCAATTAAAAATCCACGTACAATAGAAAAGACGATGCGGCGCATATTTACCACCCATTTTTTCAAATCTTAAGTCTGATCCCAATCCGATTGATCAGCCCGGTTACAATAATGACGAGCAAAGCGAAGCAAAATGACTTGATCAGCCCGATTATGCCGGTTCTGAGAAACTCGGGCAGACTAAAATGTATGAGTGTCAACACCGCATACCAAATGTAGGGCACGAGATAACACGTCAGTGTCGCCGTTCCGGCAGGCTTAATGATGTCCGCCCAGTTTTTTATCTTTTTCAGATCAACGAGCCAAAACAAGAACGCGAAAACGAGGAACGCGATTCCGCTGCAAATCCCTATCCAGGCCGGCGTCGCCCTGATTTTGGAAATGCCCCAGAAAGGGCGTGTTCCGAAGCCGTAGGTCAGACAAATAATGCCGAGAACGGTCAGGATTAATAAATACGTCGCAGTAATGCCATTTTTCTTGCTGTAAAGCCTGTAAATGACCGAGGCTACAACGCCCGCCATTGTGAAAGCAGGCATCGCACCGCTTCCCACGATCCAAACGTAATCTTTGACCGGGTTTAAAAATGAAAGCAACCCAGCAAACTCTGCGAGATTGAATAACACAAGAAACAGCCATCCTGCAACATTCAATGCCAGATTATCGCCCGCCAAAAAATAGATAACCGCACAGATCAGATAAGCCCAGCCGATCAGTCCAAGAATGCCATACCAATGCGTGCCCATCCACGATGGATTGGCCTCGTCACCACCTTTGTAAATGGCCGCCAAACCCACCAAAAGCAAATAACCAAGCACTTTCAATCCCGTGTAAAGCGATTTTTTACCCAGATCATCGGGATACACATTCCAGATCAGGAAGAAAGCCACGACCATCAAAATCTCCCACACATATTTATTCACCCACATGCCTGAGCCTACGATATTCTCATAGTTCACAATAAAAACACCCATTAACAGCAGCGCAAATGTGCGCTCTGCAATGTGGAATAGGATCGTTCCGTTGCTATCCCGTTTCGCTTTTCGGTTTGCGATGGCAAAGGGAATGGATAAGCCTACAATGAATAAAAATACGGGAAACACCACATCGGAAAGCCCCATCGCATCATCCGGGCCTTTGCTGTGTTCCATCCATTCGGGCACGCCGGTGAGCGTCCAGAAATCGTTCACAAAAATCATGAGGAGCATAGTCAGCGCCCGGAAAATATCAATAGAATCGAGGCGCAGCGAGGCGGGTGATAAAGTTTTCATCAAAGGATTTAGGAGTAAGATTCGGGAACCCAATATACAGGAAATATAGCATTAGAAGGAATGCATTTCTTTTGTAGAACTAACTCAGCACCGCTTTTAGCTGTTTTACTATCCGATTTTTCTGCTTAGCCTATTTCAACTGGTTCCACCTTGTTTAAGTAATTAATTTTAATTGAAATATCCTACCTTACCCTCTGATCATTTTGAAGCCGAATACACTTCTGTTCGAAATTGCCTGGGAAGTCTGTAACCAGATTGGCGGGATATTTACGTTCATCAAGTCCAAAGTGCCAACCATGACGGACACTTACGGCGAAAATTATTTCCTGATCGGGCCTTATTTTCCGGAAAAAGCAAAACTTGATTTTCGCCCGATCCGCGAGCTGGACGACTCGCCGCTTTCTAATGCTATCCGGCACATAAGAGACCTCGGATTTGAAATACATTTTGGTTACTGGCTCCTTGAAGAAGCCCGCCCAAAAGTGATCCTTATCAATCCGGTGATCAGCATGGAGGCGCTTAATGCTGCCAAGACAATATTATGGAAGCATCACGGAATCTCCACACTTGAAAACAATGCATTACTGGATCAAGTCATTGGTTTTGGGGAGGTTACCCGCCTTTTTCTTACCAAATTAATTGAGGAAATCAACATTGACCAGGACGTTATTGCGCATTATCACGAATGGATGTCTGCCACAAGCCTGCCTGAACTGACCTGCCGGCAAATTCGTCTGGCGACTGTTTTTACAACCCACGCAACGCTGCTCGGCCGTTATCTCGCTCCCAATGAACCCGATTATTTTTCTAAAATTAGGGCCTTTGACTGGGCTCAAAAGGCAAGAGAATACGGCATAGAAGCGCAGGTCAAAATCGAAAGGACTGTTGCCAAATATGCGAATGTACTGGTCACCAACAGCGCATCGACGGCCTCAGAATGTGAAGCTTTTCTGGGCCGTCACCCCGACAGTATAGTGCATAGCGGCATCCACCGGAAGCCAGGCGTAGGCCATGAAGTTTTTGAGAAACATTTGCAGAACAGGGAAAAGATCGACGCATTTGTTAAGGCACTCTTCTCTCCCAGTTATCAGCTGAAGATTGAAAAGACCCTGTATTTTTTCACGTCCGGGCGTTATGAATTTCGAAACAAAGGTTTTGACGTCACATTACAGGCTATCGCCCGGCTCAATGCTGAACTGGTTCGACGTAAATCGGACATTCATGTGGTCCTTTTTGTTATTTCAAAGCAGCCATTTTATCACGTTAAACCTGATGTTCTGGAAGCCCGGCAGCGCTTTCAGGAATTGCAACGGATCTGTAAAATGATCAGTGCCAGGCTTGGACCCAGGATTTACGCCAATGTTACGGGCTCCGCAGGCCATAAACTTCCCGATCTGAACCAGCTTGTCGACGACGAGCTGCAAATGACCTGGCGTCAAGCACTCTCCAACTTTAAACGAGATAGCCTCCCACCCATCACAACGCACCATTTAACAGGGCAGGATGAAGTCCTGGACTTTTGTCAGCAGGCGGGATTAAATAATAAGGAAGACGATCGGGTCAAAGTGATTTACCATCCCGATTTTATTGAGCGCGCGACCTCGTTGTTCTCAATGGACTATCTGGAATTTGTAAGAGGCTGTCATTTAGGCATTTTTCCCTCCTTATACGAACCCTGGGGTTATGCATCCATGGAAACCGTTCTGCACGGAACACCCGTTGTCACAAGCGACGTTTCAGGATTCGGAAGATTTGTAAAACAAGCCGCCGGAATGGAAGGAAACAACGAAGTAAAAGTCGTAAAACGCCGCGAGCAATCCGGAGAGGACGCAATCGTACAGCTTACGGAGATCTTCACAGAGTTTGTGGAAGACTTTGAAAATCAGCAATATATTCCACGCGCCACCCTACCAAAATCCGTCCTCGACTCCCTATGCTGGTCCGAGCTGCAAAAGCGCTACGAAGAAAACTACAAGCTGGCACTTGTCAGATACCAGCCTGTTGCGGGGTTGTATTAAATCACCCCGGCAAATACCGCAGCGATAGCATTGTGATGTCATCAAACTGCGTAGCGGGGCCGATGAAATCGATTAAACTTTCTAATGTGGCCTCATTCATTTCCTTCGCGGTTTCCTGGGTGGAGCCTTCGCCGGTTGTGAAAAAATCTTGCAGGTAATGCAGGCCGTAACGTGCTCCGGCGAGATTGTTGGCGTCGGTTACACCATCTGTGTAGAGTACAAATTTGTCACCTGCATTCAATGTCAGCGTATGCGATTCAAATTCGAATGTCGGGTCGAAGCATAAGGCCATTCCTCCCTCCTTTTTGACCAGTTCCGTTTCACCGTTTGCGCGGATGATGACGGGCGGCTCGTGACCTGCATCCACGTATTCCACAACGCCGGTTCTAACATTTAAAATGCAGACAAAGGCCGTAACGAACATATAGGAAGAATTGTCTTCACTCAGAAACTCGTTGACGATCTTCACTTTGTCGGTAATGGAATCACCATTGCGATTAGAAAACTGGCTTTTGAAAATAGCCTTACTAATCGCCATGAACAACGCTGCCGGCACTCCCTTGTCCGAAACGTCGCCGATCATGAAAAATAAATGCTCGGAATCCATCATGAAATAGTCATACAAATCACCGCCCACGACCTTTGCAGGATGAATAAATGCATGCAAGTCCACGCCTGCTTTTCCAATGTTCGCAGGAACCGTTTTCGGCAACATCGACATTTGAATTTCTTTTGCGACGCTCAAATCGTTCTGGATCGCGATTAATTGTTCGCGGCCCTTTTCCAGACTGGTTAACATTTCAATGTGCTCAACGGTCTTGGAAATGGTGATTTCCAGATCTTCGAAATTGACGGGCTTGGTTACAAAATCAAATGCGCCGCGATTCATCGCCGTACGGATATTGTCCATATCGCCGTAAGCCGAAACCATGATCGATTTCAGCAACGGGTTTTGTTTCTCGTTCACCTTCGAAAGGAACGTCAGCCCGTCCATCCCCGGCATGTTAATGTCCGAAAGAATAAGTGCAATGTCGTCAGACTCTTCCAGCCGTTCCAATGCCTCGATCCCGTTGTTAGCAAATACAAATTCGTATTTCTTATCCCGGATCTGCTTACGGAACAATTGAAGGATCAGCATCTCCATGTCTTGTTCATCATCTACACTTAATATCCTGATTGCCATTATATTGTTATTTTTAAAATTGATATCCTAACTAAATTTTACTCTCTAAACGCTTACTTCTCATGCCGGAATCACAATCCTGAACTCCGTTTTTTCGCCCAAAACAGACGTCACGCTAATGCTTCCCTTGTGCGTATCCGTAATGCTCGTATATGTGAGCGAAAGTCCTAATCCGGTTCCTTTGCCCTGGGGTTTTGTGGTGAAAAACGGCTGAAAAAGTTTCGTCACAATGTCTTCCGGAATGCCGATCCCGTTGTCGCAAACTTTGATTTCCACTTCCTGACCAAGCCTGCTCGTAGCGATTTCTATGACGGGGCCGTAAGCTTCGGTTTGCCGTTTCAGCTTTTCGTTTACGGCATAGCACGCATTATTGACCAGGTTTACAATCACACGTCCAAATTCCCCTCTGGCCAGTTTTACATTTCCGACCTGCGGGTCGAGATCGTATTTTAGTGTTACGTTGAACGAGCTGTCGTCGGCCCGTACGCCCTGATATGCGAGTTTGCTGTATTCTTCCAGCAACTGGTTTAAATCGGTCGGTTCGAGGACGGCTGCGTCGGAGCGCGCTTGTGCGAGCATTCCCTGGATAATGCGCTCAATGCGTTTTCCGTTTTCGTTTATTTTAATGAGATTTTGAGAAAGTGTTTCCAATAAATCCTTTTCGTCCGCCAGGTCGCCATCTTTCATGTCGGCCAGTGGCTTCTGACAAATATCCAGGATCTCGCCCACCAGCCCTTGCGACAGCCGCGAGAAGTTGTTGACAAAACTTACCGGATTCTTGATTTCATGCAAAATCCCTGCGCTCAGTTGTCCAATCTCCGCGAGTCGGTTGAGCTCAATGATTTTTTGCTGATATAGTTCAATGTTGTGTTCCGTTGTTCCGGCTCCCATAGTCATGGTTATTTAAAATTTGCAGCATTCAGCGTGTTAAGCGACGACCGGGAGGAAAATTTCTATTTCGGTAAACACTCCTTCCAATGAATTTACCGACATGCGTCCTTTGTGATATTCTATAATGTCCTTACTCATATACAAGCCCAACCCGGTTCCTTTTGACGTAGGTTTGGTTGTAAAAAATGGATTAAATAGCTGCTCCTGTTCCTTCGCGGGAATGCCTTTACCATTATCCCGGATGATGATGCAGATTCCGCCAGCGACCAGCTTTGATGAGATCAAAACCTGCGGCTCAAAGGTTTTGTCAATCTTCGCCTTTTCCAGCAGCGCATAGCACGCATTGCTGATCACGTTCGTTATTACCTGCGCAAATTCGTAAGGAAGCAGGCTTACCCTGACCGGAATATCATATAAAGCCATTTCCAGCTTCACTGAGGCATCTTTATACTCATTCAGCACTTCCTGAATGGCTGATTTCGCCTTGGCTTCAAGAAACGGATTTAGTTCTGTCACCATGAAATCCGTAGATTTTCCTTTCAGCAGCTTCTGCATATCCTTCACAATGCGCGTTGTGCTGTTACCGTGCTCGTAAATTTTTTCCAGGTTTTTTTGAAGCATTTCAAAACCGCTGTCCAGATCATCCTTTTCGTCTTCCGACAACCCATCCTGGTGTTTGTCAGTGACTTCTGTAATCTCTTTCAATAATTTTCCGGACGATTGCGAGAAGTTGTTAATGTAGTTCAACGGGTTCAAAATCCGGTCAACGATCCCTTTTGTAAGGCTGCCCACGGACGCTAAACGCTCCTGCCGGATGAGCTCTTCCTGCGTGGATTTGAGGTTGGACAATGTATTTTCAAGGTTTTCGAGAATATTGGTTTTAATGTATGCACCAATCAAATGCTCTTTCAAATTCTTCACAACATTAAAATCCCGTTCCCCAAACGCATTCTCCCGGTCTGTATTTTCCAGCGTAATGTAACTTTTCACATCGCCATCTACCCGAATGAGGATCGTAATCAGCGACTTGGGTGAAAAAAGCGCATCTACCGACTCATTCCTATTCTGGCTCCGGAAGTCATTTTTAAGGAAAATGTCTTCAAAAATCTCTTCGCCGTTTTCAACGTATCGCTGCTCGGCTTGCTTTGATGTCAATTGAATGTCCTCCACCCTCGCGTTTTCCACCGCACCAGCGAGCGCGATGAACTGATAATTATCGGTAATTTTATTATAAACCAATGCCGATGCGCCATTCACATTCTGGAATTCGCAAAGTTTGTTCAAAACCAGCTGAAACAGTTTTCCGGTGTTCACTTCACCGTTAATAGATTTTACAAATTCATCGATCCGTTCCAGCTGGTCATTGGTTGCAGATAATTCCTCGGACTGCAATTCCAGCTCTTCTTTCTGATTTACGACTTCTTCCGTTCGTTCCCGGATCCGCGTTTCCAGCTCCTGTTTTTCTCTCAATATGCTCCGCAATCGCCACCGCACTACATAATAGATCACTACACCAAACAAAATCACATAAAGTGCGATCATATACCACTGCCGGAACCAGGGCACACGGATTTTGAAAGCCAGGGAAGTCTCTTTTGAAACGTGATTGTAAACATCCTTCGCCCGGACCCTGAACGTGTAACTTCCCGATGGTAAGCCGCTGTATTCTTTCCGCGTTAGTTCGCTCCAATCGGACCATTCCGTATCATAGTTTTCCATAAAATACTGATACAAAACTTGCTGATTGCTGTGATAACTGGGCAAGGCAAACTCGAAAATGAGATTGTTCTGGCGATGGCTAAGTGCATTTCTGATCGTCCCGTTTTGGGCAAATTCCAGCAAACTATCCTGCGTTGCGACGCTTCTGAGCAATACCGGATATTCGTAAACGTATTGATCCCGAACGTCCATGTCGAGCCGGTAGAGTCCCTGATCCCCGCCAAGCCAGGCTTTGCCGTTTTCATCGGGGAATATGACCTGAAATGGTATATCGGCAATCGGCATCAATGGTGTTTCCAGCAATTCATATTCTCCGGAAGGCTTTCTTTTAAAGAGCGAAGCCGATTTTTTATCTCCGCGCGTAGTCCACACATTGCCCATACTATCGCTTTGAATGCGATCAAACCAGGTTTTTTCCGCATGAAGCCAGTTTGCCCTCGCGAAACGATCCGATTGTGGCTGATATTGGAAAAGTCCGTCTTTGTTTGAGACTATCAATTTTCCTTCGTATAAAGCCAATTTGTTATATAGCGGGCTTGGAATTCCTTGTGCGGCTGCGAAACGTTTCACATATCCGGATTGCCCATCCATTTTGATTATGCCATTGGACAGCGTTTCCAGCCAGAAAGTCCCCGAAGGAAATTCTGTTACACCTACAATCTGCTCATTCACGCTCTTCACCCATTCCTGCTTCCATCCATTTCCCGCGCGGCTGAGTTTGATCAAGCCGTCCTGAGTCCCTGCAAGCAACTCATTGCCAGCATTTGAAGCCGTGACACTTAGTGAAAAATTGGAGGATATTTTTCTAATTCCTTCGCCTTTGCCCCATTGAAAAACGCCTTTGTTAGAAGCAATGTAAAGCGCACCGTTTGTTTCGTCAAAACCCAGAACACTTCCCGAAAAACCTTCAACGTGGACGATCTTGTTGTTTTCAATATAATATAATCCATATAGCGTGCCGATCACAACCCTTCCCTGAAAGCGCCTGATTGCGGTGACAGAGCCTTTCAGACCGTCTTCCGTGCCGAAAATCGAGATCGGTGATGGCAGGTCAAACCGGGCGATCCCGTCATTGAGCGCTAGCCAAAGATTGTGTTCGCGGTCAGTGAACATGGCTGCCACCTGGCTTTCTTCCAAATCGGCGCCAGCGTATACCGGATACTGCACATTCCCATCCGCGTTAACCACCAGTATTCCGCCCGTTGCCATGCTTATGGCAATCGTCCCATCTTGTAATTGTGTGGCATAAGTTGCCTGATTTCGGATCAAAACCGAATTTGCGTTTCCGGCAAGAATTTCAATCCGGTTGTTCTTCAATGTAAAAATTCCCTGGCTTGTTGTAATCAAAAGTGCCGATCCGTCACTGAGCTGTACGACCGAAGTGAGATCGAGCAATGCGGGGACATTGACACCTTGTTCGATTTTGGAGATTTGCGTTCCATGAATTAGCAGTATGCCTTTGCTTTTTGCGTAAACCAGCATTTCGTCTTTTAAAGGAAAGGCCGCCTGGATTTTGAGGTTATGCTTAAAGGGAGCGATTCTCAAACCATTCCAAAAAAAGCTGATCTGATCAGTCACAAACCACGCGCCCACCTTGGTAGGAATGATCTGGATGACTTGTGTAAATTTCTCTTTTAGCTTTGCCGACAGATTTACAAACTGTTGAACGCCAAACTGATCATTCCCCAAATAACCAAACTCGCCATTCGCCCCTACAAGTACGCGGCCCTTGGCATCCGTTGCCAGAGCCGATACGCGGGTAACGTTCGTAGTCTGGATCGTCTTCCACGAGACCCCGTCGTATTGCAAAACGCCTGCAAAGTTGGCAAAATACATCACCCCCGACTTATCCTGCGAAATGGCAAAATTCTGGTCATGCGCATGGTATTCCGAAGACTGATAAAAGCCGGACAACGGCCTTCCCACCTCTGGTTCGGCTGCATTAATCTGCTGCGCACGAAGCTGTTTTGAACAGGTGAGCAGGATCAAAATGATCAATAAACTATTGCACCTCAATGCTTTCCTCCACATTTTGTGTGATATTAAGATCTTTTAATAAGAAATTTTCGACAACATAAAACTCAGTGTCTTCCAGCACATTGGGGATCATCGCAACACCCATTTTGGTCAGCTCGGTCACATTTCGAATGTTGCCTGCTTCCAGCACTCCGATTTTCGAGAAAAACAACTTTCCGTAAGTGACAAGAATGGAAACATCACCGTCGCCAAGGTGCTTGCGAAGATCAATCACCTCGCCGCCTTCTTCCTGAAAGTATGCGGAAGTGAGCAGTATTTTTTGCAATTCGCCGCTAAGCAAACCGCCCAGGGCACGCGTTTCCCGCAAGCGCCGAAGCTTGGAAATAAGCAGGTCTTCCTCCCTAGAAAGCCATTCGAGCGGCTTCATGATTTCGAGATGAAATGCATCATTATTTCGCGTCATTACGTCCAATAGCGAGTGAAAACGGGCGGGATTAACAATCCTGAGGATGTAAAAAGCAGTCTGCGAAATGACTTTGGATCGCGAGACGGCATTTGCAACCAGCACGGGCGTAACGATATGCGCATCAAAATGCTGCAACTCTCTGATCGCCACCGCTTTTGTCCACCGGGAAATACGGGTGTAATCTTTGTTAATAATGTCAATCAAACGCTCTTCGACCGACAGGGAAGCAAGCGGATAAATTTCTGCGTAACGGCGGCGCATCTCGTCCAGCGAATCACTGTCCAGGTAAGGAAGGACTTTATTTTTGACGTTTTCAGGCAGTAACAGGTCGCAAATTTCGGTCAGATAATCCCTTGCATCTGTCGACTGATCGCTTTTCAGCAATGTCACAGCATGAAATCTCGAACCATAAACGGCTTCCAGCACGATGAACGCCTTCCGCATAATGCGCAGTTTTTCCCTCTCCATATTCAACATTAGCTGCGTTTCTGGCCCGTATGCTTCTGTAAGGTCATGTTGTGCGGAAAGCAGCCAGGCAAATGTTTTCAGGTGCTCGTCCAGCTCGTTCAGCATAAAAGTTTGCTCCGTGCTGTTACAGGTGTAACGCAGGTTTCGCAATGCTTCCAACACCTTATCCTTTACAAACCGGTTTGGGTTTTCGAGATTTCTGCGTAAAAACCGGATCGCTTCGGGCCCGCCTACCTGCTCCACTATTTTTAGGAGATGCAGTTGCCGGTAACGGTTGTCATTGTTGCTTAAAAATGATTTTTCAATGTATTTTAACAGCGCCGGCCCCGACTTGACCAGTGCTTCAAAGGATACCGAAAAATATCGGTCGGTTTCCATTTGCTCCATCAGAAACGGCCATAACTCCGGCCTTTTCAGTTCACCTGCCGTGTAAATGGCCGCCTCGCGTACTTTTTTGCTGGGATCCTGCAAAAGCGGGATCAGATATTTATAAGACAGGAACCGGTTCGTATCGCCAAGACCCAGGGCCGCATCGATCCGGTCCTCTTCTTTTGGTGAAAAAATTTGGTCAGTGAGCTGTTCGAAAGCTTTGCCGGAAGCCTTTTGTGCCGGAACGTAAGCGTCTTTTTTCTTTAATTTTTCGGGAAATTGAAAAACCTTTTCCCGCACCATTTTTTTGTAGGAGTTCTCACCAGTAAACGCCAGGAATGTCCAGCAAACTGCTACCATAAGAAACAGAATGGCTAGCTGCAAGGCATCCATCCTTGAAATATTAACAAGGGCAAAAAGCAAAACTCCCGCCGCCAAACCGCCCATTGCCTTGGCCCGACCCTCGATCCTACCCTGAATGTTGAGCCGGAAGCGGGCCTGAATTGGCTGATACAAAACCTGGTAAGCCGGCTCTGCAACGGCTTTTCTGATTGCGCTCATGAAAAAACGCGAAAGCGCAATGCAGGCAAAAAAGATCGCGGCAGTGTCATAACTCAATCCGTAAATGACAGAAACAGCAAAACTGAAAACAAGGCTTAACGGAAGGATCAGAATGCCAAGCTTCAAGCCATATTTACTGATCAGTTTGTTGTAAAGGAAGGTCTTGATAAAAAATTCAAGAATGGCACTGATACCAAAGAAAAAACCCAGAAAGCTGGCGAGGGATTCTTTATTTGGGAAGACGCTGCGCGACTCAGTGAAGAAAATGTATTCGACATAAAACAACGCGAAAACAGGCAACAGCGCCAACAGGAAGATGTTTCTGTAATATTTTGGATCAACAGCATCAGCGACCACATTGTCAGCCACTTTATTTTTCACCTCGATACGCGTGTGATTGGTCGTTACATGGCGCTTATGGATTTGTTTTAACAAAACAGCACATACAAGCAGGAAACCAACTGCGATGATCAAAAGCGAATCTATTGGCAAAACTTTAACCAGCGCAGGAACAGCGAGATACATGATCACGGACGAGAAAACTTCTCCGCTGTTGATGAGCGAGGACAATCTTTTGGACTGCTGGAAATTAAAAACCTTAACCACAACCGCCCAGAATGTGACACCATTGACCAGAACGAAAATACGGTTCCAGATAAACAGGCAGAAAAACACCCACTTGCTGCCCGTAAGATGATAGGTTACCAGGAAAAACGCGATTGAGACGATCAGAAAAAGCAATGCATTTTCGCCCAGCCGATCAAATGCAATTCGCTTTTGGACCCTGGTGAGCCCAAGTCCGAGCAGATAGACAAATACGCCGCCAACCACATAAACCTGCGGCAGCATTAGCTGGTCAAAACTGACGAGAAATGACGAAGCGACCACTGTATAGAACAATGCAGTTGCGCCTCCCATAAAAAAGGAATAGGCCATCAGCAGGCTTACGAGGCTTTCCTCGTCCTTTCTGATGTTGAGCATCCGCGATATGTCCCTGAATTTTTTCACAAATTACTTTCCTAATTCCTTAATCATAAAATAGATCTGGCGCTCCGGCATTTGATACAATGGCCTGATTTTCCCCAGGTATAGAAATCCAAGATCTTCCAAAGCTTTAATGCGGGAAGCAACAGGCTGCGCAATGATCATTTTAATGCCATGAGCGGTTGCAAAATTGATCCGCGCCTCGTCCAGCAATGTTGAAAAGCCGTTTCCCCGATATTCCGGTGCAACCACAAGCCGGTTTAAAGAAGCATAAGGGCCATTTCCATAGCCTTCCAGAATGGACCCATCGAAAAGATCGGCATGCGGAATGGAGCTGTAATCCTGGTGAAAACTCATTCGGGCGGCGGCCACAATTTCTTTGTTATGAAGGATCACCCAATGGTGCGCCAGCAAATCTTCGTCGTCCAGCCAGGCTTTATGAGAGAAAAAATCCTGGCTAACCCCCTGTTCGTCTTTCCAGGCCAACACCCTGAGCGCCCCCATTTCGTCCAGCCGTTCGGGATAGTCCAGCTTCATGAGCAGGAATTCCGAATTTCTGATTTCAAACCTTGTTTCCATGAAGTGAAGAGGGTTTTTAAGCAATATTTCCATTTCGTTGAGCAGTTATTTTCGGTTTGTATCAAAAAGAAGCCCGACTGAAAAGACACGGCCTTCCTGCGGATAACGCGACGCAGAGGTAACCCCCTCGGCTGCACGTATGCCCGGTACGAAATATTCGTTGTTTAAAACATTGGACACCTGAACCTGTAAACTGAACAGGTTGAGCACGTTATGATAGGTAAATGTTGAATTCAGCAGGTAAATTGCGTCAAATCTGGTGATGGGGTTACTGCTTCCTGAGGTTCCTGACCCGGACTTACGCGCGCTGATGTAATTATTGGTAATGCTGATGCTCAGATTTTTAACCGGCTCATACACAGCACCGAGGTTAGCGGACCATGGCGCAATGTCGCTTACAGGGATTTTCTGTCCTTCCACCTTACTCAGGTCGCTTGGATTACTATATGTAAAATTACCCCAGACATTCAGGTTTTTCACGTCATATCTGGCTTCCGACTGGATGCCAATGATCCGCTGCTTACCCAACGCCTGAAACTGTTGCGTGGGCACGCCGGCCGGTGTCGTGGCATTGGCAAGGCCCACAGCATTGCTGTAATTGGCAATGTAAGCCGCCACATTGAATGACATGGCTTTACTAAACCGCGCCGAAACGCTGCCCTCTACATTCTTCACACGCTCAGGCTGCAAAGTCGGGTTATTCAGTTGGCGTTCGCGATTAGTAGCATATTTTTGCAGGTAAGAAGCGTCCTTAAATGCCTCAGTATAAATACCTTTGAATACAAATTTCCCTTTTGAATAAATCAAGCTCAACCGCGGATTGAAAACAAAACCATAACCACCATTCGAACGGATCTGATTGTGATCGAGCCTGGAACCGAGCACCATTTTGAGGCTTTCCGTCCAGTTATAAGTGGCTTGTGTAAATATGCCAATGTCAAAAACCCTGAAATTGTCACCGCCTGCGAGCGTGGAATCCGGACGGCCGGTTTCGTCGGCGTTTTCGGTCTGGGAAGTAATGTAGTTTGCCTGGATAATGCTGTTCCTGATCTCGATGCCGCTGTTGATGTCGAGTTTCGGCAAGGGTGTAAGCAACACGCGGAATTCGTTACGAAGCTGGTTGGAAACGCGATACCAGTAAGGGATTGAATAAGTTGGCTTGCGCTGGTTCAACAGGTCTATAATTCCGTAACTGCCATTGAAATAGCCGCGGTAAGTCGGCAAGTTGGTAGCGCCGTTCAGTTCATGGAGGCGGTAGGAAGTGAGGTTCATGATCTGGACCTTTTCCGAAATAAATTTATTGTAGGTCAATGAAAATGCCTTGTTATTGGCCACCCAGCGGGAAATATCGGGCGTTACAATGCGCGAGCGATTGGTATACCAGGGCGTAGCGCCTTCATCCGTTTTCCAGCTCATGAGCGAGATCATGAAGTCCTTGAACTCGACCTTTGCCCGGATGAAAAAGTTTTTAGAATCATCATTAAAACCAACCGGACTTCCATTCACATTTGCCTGGAATAAATTGACATTGTCCAGTTCCGCGGCCTTCGCTTTTCCGGCAGCGGTAAGGCTTAACGCATTCGCAGCGCCGTTTGCATCATAGCCGATCTGATATAAATCACTGTTTGGGAAGAGGGCCGTGAGCTTGCTGTTGGTAAGGTAAGTCTGTGCGGCGGTGCCGTTAATATTTTGCTGCGTTGGATAGTTTTCAGCCGTTCTCGGATCGTAATTCCATTCCGGATACTTACTGTAATTCAGCTCATTGGAAGAGAAATAACGGGAGGTCACAGAAACCGCCACATCCTTTGTCCGCATCGTCACTACGCCGTCAATGAGCTTTGAGTTTAATGATCCATAGCGTACCTGACCATTCGCAGCAATAACCGTTTTCTTTCCTTCGGGCATTTCACGATCCAGGAAACGCTTGGTAATGAGGTTAATAACACCCATAAAAGCATTGGCACCATACATTGTGGAGGCGGGGCCGTATATCACTTCCACGCGCTCAATGTCCGACAACGCATACTGCCGGGAAATGGGAATGTTGTCTGAGTTCAAGTCGTTTTCCTCTACGCCATCCACGAGCAGAATGGTGCGGTCGTTGGAAGTGGATCGGTAACCGCGCTGGTAAAATGTCACATAAGAGGGCCCGTTTCCCCTGATCACATCGAAACCCGGAATGTCGTTCAGCATTTGCGTCAGGTCTTTATAACCTCTTTTTAAAATGTCTGTTTGCGTCAAAACCGTCACCGTCGCTGGCACTTGGAGCAGATTCTCAGCCTTTTTGGAAACGGACGTAATTTGGATAATGCGGTCCATCAGATCGCGCTGCTGAGCAACGAGATCTTTGAATTGCGGCAATGCGGAAAACTCAGGTTCGTAATTCTGGTTGGCCACCAGCAGGTTACGGACAGCTGTGGCAGCTTGCGGCAATGAATCCAGCGCGAGGTAAGTCAATGCAATGATCTTATACGCCTGCACCTGTGCATTAGGGGAAAATTTGGTTTTAAGACAAGGGTTTAATATTTGAAAAACCTCGTCAAAATTGCCTGTACGGTATTTTCTGTCGGCTTCCGGCACAATCACCGAAGCATCGCAATCGTCCTGGGCAAATGCATCCAGGCACGCAAAAGCGAGGGTTATGATGATCAAAATGTGTAAAATTCTTTTCATATTATCTGATGTTGCGGGACAGTTTTTCGTAAGGAATATCCTTTCCAATGTATTGGTCCCACTCTTCCTCGGTCAGTTCTCTCTTCACTTTTTTTGAAACTTCGGCAAACAGGTCCGCCGAGTTAATATCCCAGATCCGAACGGTTTTGTCCGCGCCCGCAGCCAGCAGTTTGTTTCCGTCATGCGTAAACTGAACATCCATAACCCAGTAATCAAAATCACTCAATAACACGGGCTGCTGCTTTGAAATATCTTCCCTCGCATTCCAAATGCGGATTTTCCAGTCGTAGCACGCAGTTGCAATACGGCTTCCGTCGGGTGCGAATGCAATGCTTGTAATGCCGGATGTATGCGTTCCCTGCGTGCCAGTTAAAGAATTCGGAACAGGTTCGTCGTTGCTCATCCGCACATTGTAAAGCATGCCCGAGCTTGTGCCGAAATACAAATGTTTTTGATCTGGCGTAAATGCCATTGAAATCAGTCGGCCGCGCAGGTTAGGCAGGGAAAATTCCGTTGGCTTGGCGTCGAGTTTGGTCAGGTCGAGGCGGATCAGTTTGCCATTTCCCGTTGCCAGGAACATGAAGCGCCCGTCACCGGGCATTTGCACGGCCGCTATTTCTGTTCCAACATTGACATTTTTCAGCACATCGAGCTTCTTGTCGCTGACGTCCCAAAGCCTGATCTGACCGGCTGAACTGATAGAAATTAAGTTAGGTTTGTTATTAATGTTTCTGACCGTCATCGAGAAAATGATCCCGTCGTGGCCGACAATGGTCTTAGCCGGCGCCGTTCCGGGAACCAGATTGTCCCAGCGAACGATCTGGCCATTGGAAGAACCGGTGAAAATGGATTTCCCATCGGGCATAAAAGCCACAGAACGGATGCTCCGGAATGTCTGTCTTGGGTTTCGGAAAATGAGTGGCTTGGCAGCGGGCGTCTGATAATTCCACAAACTCACAATGCCGTCGTCGCCTGCGGTTGCAAACAATGAATTTGCAGCTTGCGGCTCGGCAACCACGCGTACAATGTCATTATGGGCGATCAATGTTGCCTTCGCGCCAGCGGCTTTGGATAATGCATTGAAAATGTCCGGATTCTCGCGCTCACCGCCATTTTTTATATTAAAATCATAAGCCTTCAATGCCAGTAATGCCGCAAGATCTTCTCCCGCTGGCATTTGAAATGATTGAATGGCGATGAAACGGGCCACGGCTTTGGAGCGCTGTTTCAACGCATCATTACGGGAGCTTTCTGCCTCTTTCTGAGCCGATTGCGCATATATTTTCTGCCTGTCGGATTCCTTTTGCGCGCTTACTGCGTATTCTTTTTGAATTTCTGTTTGTTTCTGAGATTCAACGGCGGCTTTCCTTGCATTATCCGCCTGGATCTTCTGTTCTTCAGCAATTTGCTTCGCGATTTTTGCGGCAATGCTTTCTTTCACCGCTTTTTCCTGCTCCCTTACTGCAATGCCTTTTTGTTCTTCTGTCAATGTCTTTTGCAGCTCAGCAAATGTGCCTTGCTGCTCAGCAATCTTCTTTTGCGAAATGGCTTCACGTGTCTGATCCTCAGCACGTTTGCGTTCTTCCAGTGCCAGACTTTCTTTCTCCAATGCCGTTTTCTCGCTTTGTTGTGCCTGCGTACGCAGCACTAGCGCCACAATTAGGAATAATAATGATACCAATGAGCTGACTCCCAGCACAGAAGCGAAAATTCTGGCTTTGCGGAGTTCGCGCTTTTGGCGGTCTTCTTTTTGCCTTACGTCAAGCTCGTATTGTTTTTTACTGTAATCCAGAAAATTGGTTGCACGCTCAAAAAACGGGTCATAGCGTTGCGCCCATTCCAATGTTGGCTCGCTTTCTTTCAGCCATTTAAGTCCTAGTTGTAATTCGGGGTTAACCCAAAGTCCTGTCCGGCCCTCCTGATAAAGTGAGGCTGAGTAACTAAGCTGCTTATATAATTTTGCGGATTCCAATTCCTCTTCAATCCACTTCCGGCATCTTTCCCAGAATGTGAGCACTTTTTCAACCGAAACGTCAATAATGGAATCGTGATCGATTTTTACACCCGGTTTTGGGGTCAAAATAGAGACACCATTTTCCCGGAAAACAAGGATGACATCAATCAGCAGATAATCCGGAATGCCCGTTATCTGAATGATTTCGCGTAAAGGCGTCGGGTGTAGCGAAGATGTGTCGCTCGGGCCAAGTACAATAAGTGATTTTAAAAGTTTAGCAGCTGCATTACGTCGTTTTTCGTCCAGCCGCTGCGTGTAAATTTCCTCGGCATGCATCGTGATCGATTCCTGCATGGTGCCGATTGCTTCATAATCAGCACGCGAAACGGGAGAAGAAAACGGTTTTGTTGACTTCCAGCGATCCCAGGTGCGCATTAATGCGTGTTGCAGAATAGGCAGGAAATCCGGATTGTCGGAAAGTTCTTTCAAAAGTCCGGTTACCAATTCGGGCTCAATACTTGCACCTGCGAACTCTACCGGACCTACAATTACCTGCTTTACTTCGTCCGCATTCATTTTTGGAAGAAGATAATAACCGCGGTTGATGACCTCGGTAAGGCCGTTGAATTCGGTGCAATGATCCAGATAATCGGAGCGCATCGTGATCACCGCATGCACCGGGAATTCGCGTTGGTTGATTAGTGTGAGCAGTAATTGAACAAATGCATTCGTCCTGTTTTTGCCAGAAAAATCATCCGCCAGCTCGTAGCGGAACAGCTCTTCAAACTGGTCAATGACGATCAAAATCTTTCGGTCCGTGGCGGCTGAAAGCAATGCTAATGCTGCCTTCGGATCGGTGCTGAGCTGTTTTTCAATGGCTAATGTGTCGCGGTTATCCCAATCCGGGTCGTCGCTCCGCATGGCCGTTTTCACTGCATTTACAAAGTTCCGGACCGGATGTCCACCCGGCCGGAAAATGATCACTTTCCAGCGGCCTGCCGCCCAAAGGTTCGCAGAATCGCCTTCTTCGAGCGAAGGGATCAAACCGGCTTTAATCAAAGAAGATTTACCACTTCCCGACGACCCGATCAACGCAAGAAAGCGCCCATCCAGGAGCTTGTTTTTTAGCTCCCGGATATGCGCGTCCCTGCCGAAGAACAAAGCATGATCTTCATAATCATAACTCCTAAGGCCTGGAAATGGATTGGTAACAATAGAATTCTCAACCATATTTTTCAGGTTGCCGTAATTTTCATTACAAATTTGTTACGGTTTTTTCCATTGGCATATTCATACGAAAACTCATCCACACCGTTGATAGTCAGGAAAATACCCAGGCCACCAATGCCGCGCTCTTCCAGCGAAAGCGTCAGATCCTGCGCGTTGGGCAGCTCTTTCGCAAGCGGGTCAAACGGTGCAGCAATGTCTTCCAGGATCACCACGAGTGCCTGATCCGAGATTTCACTTAAAACCTGAAAATCCGCTTCAATGCCGGGCGCCTGGTAACCGTACAAAATAATGTTCGTAGCAATTTCATCAACCGCCAGTTTGAGGTTGTAAGTTGGTTTTTTGGCCAATCCAGCCCGCTGTGAAAGCTCACCAATGTATTCCCGCAGCGCATCGAGAGAATCAACAGTGCCGGGAAAACTTTTCGATTCCATTATGCTGGATTTTTAAACTGGATACTGATCAACGATAGTCACGCTGTGCTGCAAGCCCGTTTTGGTAAGCGTGTCAACGATCAGCTCCTGCGGTCTTACAATGTAAATGGATAATTTCGGTCCGATTTTTTGCTTTGAGTAAATCAGCACCCGGAGTCCGGCAGATGACATAAAGTTAAGGTCCTCCATATCAAGCACCAACGAATCAATGGGCTGATTAGCGATTTTCTCAATCTCAGTCTGAAAAACCCGCGCAGAAAGCGAATCCAGTTCGCCATGCAGCGTAAAAGTAGCCACCTGGTCTTGTATTAGTGATTCTATTTGAAAAGCCATTTTATGAATGTTTTGAGATTTAAAAATTTATTTACCAACCAACACCACCGTCGCTCTCCCGCCAACCAGGAACCTCCCCTGATCATCCAGCCTTGGCTCCCTACCAATATCGTAAATGTCGTCACCTGACGGCATGTCCGTATTCACGGCCAGGTGCCAGGTTTTTCCATTCGGGAGCGTTGGGAGTTCGTAGTATAAGCCGTCCCAATGGGAGTTCATCGCCACGTAAATGGAATCGTCCACGATGGTTCCGCTTTTGGCATGGGCACCGTCCAGCATGAATGCCAGGCAGCGGCTGCCGGGTGAAAAGTCGGGTTGCCAGGCTTGGGTTCCGTGAAATGTAATGTCCGCGTATCCGCTTCCTACATAATCAATGTGCTGGAAATGCGTCCTGCTCCTCAGCACCGGGTGTGCTCGGCGGAAGCGCGTGATGCGTTGCGCAAAATGATAAATGTCTGCGTTTTTGTCCATCAGGCCCCAATCCAGCCAGTTCAGCTCATTATCGTGGCAATAAGTGTTGTTATTACCGTTTTTTGTAACCCCCACTTCATCACCCGACAGGATCATCGGCACGCCCTGGCTTACCATCAGGATCGTCAATGCATTCTTGATCTGCTTGTGGCGCAGCTGGTTAATGTACGGATCGTCCGTTTCACCTTCCACCCCACAATTCCAGGAATGGTTGTCATTACCGCCATCATTGTTATTCTCTCCATTCGCTTCGTTATGTTTTTCATTGTAAGCGAAGAGGTCGTAAAGTGTGAAACCGTCGTGGCAGGCGATGAAATTAATGCTGGCAGTTGGGCCGCGATAGTAATATAAATCGGGCCATCCCTGGATGCATTGTGCCATTTCACCAACCAAACCTTCGTCCCCTTTCAGGAATTTACGGATCGAGTCGCGGTATTTTCCATTCCATTCTGCCCAGCGTCCGTAAGCCGGGAATGAACCCACCTGATACAATCCGCCGGCATCCCATGCTTCGGCTACGAGCTTGCATTTGGCCAAAATCGGATCGTATGCGAGTGATTCCAAAAGCGGCGGGTTGCTTAATGGCGCCCCGTTCTGATCGCGGCCGAGAATGGCGGCGAGGTCGAAACGGAAACCATCAATGTGGTAATCGGCTGCCCAGTAACGCAGACAGTCCAGCACCATGTTCCGCACCACCGGATTGTTGCAATTCAATGTATTGCCGGTCCCTGAAAAATTGAAATAATAACCCTCAGGCGTCAGCATGTAGTAGGTTTTGTTATCAATTCCCCTGAACGAGATCGTATGACCGCGGTGATCTCCTTCGGCCGTGTGATTGAAAACCACGTCCAGCATTACTTCAATGCCGTTCTTATGGAGTTCTTTCACAAGCGTTTTCAGCTCGTCCACCTGCATGCCAAATTTCCCTGTGGCTGCATAACCTGCTTTTGGAGAGAAGAAATTAACCGTGCTGTAACCCCAGAAATTAACGATCAGTCCACCCGTAACCGGGTTTTCCTTGCTGTTTTCCCATTCGTCGAACTCGTAGATCGGCATCAGCTCTACGCAGTTGATTCCTAGTTCTTTGAGATAAGCGATTTTGCTGCGAATGGCCGCAAATGTGCCTGGATTCTTCACATTCGAAGAAGGGTGCTGCGTAAAACCGCGCACGTGCATTTCGTAAATAATCAGGTCCTCGATCGGCGTTTCCAAAGGATGGTCGTTCTCCCAGTCGAAATCCTCAAAAACGAGGCGCGAGCGATATGGGTAAATGTTATCCCAATTGGGCTTCGCCAACCAGGAATCCCGTCCGCCAATGGCTTTGGCGTAGGGATCGCTGAGTATAATGCTTTTGTCAAAACGATGACCTTCTTCCGGCTTGAAAGGCCCGTCCATGCGGTAACCATATTCCAGGCGCTCGTAATCCAGATCAAACACGATCATGGAATACACATTGCCCGTCCGGAACTCCTCGGGGAAACGGATCTCGGCAAACGGTTCCGCCTCGCCCCGCTCGAACAATACGAGCGTGCAGTCGATGGCTTCGCTGGAATAAATGCTGAAATTGATCCCGTTCGGGACCATTGTGGCGCCAAATGGCAGCACGTGTCCCCGTCTGAACTTGATCCCCTGCTGCTCGTGCGTCGGGTAATAATCGATCCTGATATCTGTTGCCATGGATTAGTCTTGTTTTAGAAATGCAACTCCATCTTCCGGCTTTTCAACAATGGTAAAAAAGTTGATAAAACCGGTGGTCGACATCACGTCCTGGATCTCTTCGGAAACACCCACGAGCACGACTTTGCCTTCCTGCGACCGGATATTCCGGTACACCATCAAAAGCACACGCAGACCGGCGCTGGACATAAAACCGACCTCGGTAAGGTCGATCACAATGTGCTTGCTTTTGTCCATGGCCACCTTTGCGTTCCTTTCAAATTCAGGCGCCGTTTTGCTGTCAATATCGCCGGAAACCTCAACAACCGTAATTTCTTCCTGATCCGTAATGGTAACTTTCATCTGAAAAGTGTCTTAATGTGGTTCAAATTACTTGGCCGAACTGATCTGTACTTTCACGCGGATGCGTTCCTCTGTTTCAGGAAGCTTCACGGTAAGCGCATAGGCATCGAAATCCGTATAAGGCTGATCATCAATGAAAACCTCGCTGATGTACACGCTTCCAGGAGGCAAAATGTCCGGCGAAACGCGCAGAATGTTGTCTTTCCAGCCGTTTGGATAAGGCTTAAAATAGAAATAGGTTGGCTGCTTCGTAATCAGCAAATTTATATAAACCGCTGACAGATAGCATAGTTCTGTGCTGTGGTAAGCACTCATCGAGTGGCTTCCTTTGAAACGCTCTGTTCCCAAAAGATACGGCATACCATTGCCCAACACATTGAAATACACACCGCCATCGTCATTATCCAGGAAGAATGCATTGTAGAATGCAGCTGCCTCGCGTGCTTGTTTTTCGTATTCTTTATCGCCCAAAACCCCGTACATGATCAGGTAAGCAAGAATGGCCTGCTCCTGTTGCCACCAGGCCTTGCGGTCGTGCCATACAAACTGGTGCTTGTCGCCTGTTTTCTGCACGCGTTCCACCACGTCGTACCAGCCGCCACGCTGCTGATCGGAACCAGCTGCCGGCATCAGTTCAGCGATTTTCTTGGCAAATGCCAGATATTCCTCTTTCGGGGTCAATGACTGCTGACGAATCAAATTCCAGGCGATTTTCAGGTTGTGCCCTACTACTGCGCGGTTTTGCTGCCATCCCCAGGTCTGGTCTTTGCTCCAATCTTCGAAGAATTTCTCCTGAACAAACGGGCTGTTTTCGTAGTCCGGGAAATATTTGGTAATGGTGTCAAATGTGTATTCCAAAAAGTCAGCGTGCTTCTGCTCGCCGCTCGCCAGCCAAAGGTTGATCAGATAAGCCGGAGCGTGGTCACCCACGGAGTTCCAGTTTTTGCGCGCCTTGTTGTGAGCGAGAGAATCCTCGTGCGCATCCAATGTGATCGGGTGCAAGTGCGAGTAGTAACCCACGCCGTTTGGATCTTTGAAATATTTTTCAAAAAGATCAATGGTCTTGTCAATGTCGTCGCGGATGCGCTGATCGCCCGTGATGCGGTAGGTTTGCGTCGGGCCTGCAAGTGCGTAAATCTGCTCATACATAGGAAGCGAATCCAGGTCGTCGCCAAATTCCGAAGTCAGCAATTTGGTTTCTTTCTGACCTTCCACTTTCAGGCCGTGATACCAGTAAACAAGGTCGTCGTCCTGGTCAAAAAAGCGCATGTGGTCGCGCAGATATTCTGTTCCAAGTTCTGCACCTTCCAGGAATTCGTCTTTTCCGGTCAACAGATATGCCGATGCAAATCCGTAAACCATTCTTGAAATCGTGTCTGTTTCCTGCAAGTAATCTCCTTTTTTGGAACCTCCCAAATGGAGCATTGTGCGGTAATTTTTGTAGTTGATCTCCTCTTTCGGATAATCAAACTGCCATTTCAGATAGCTGGAAGCGATCGAGCTGATCTGCGTGATCCAATAATTCTGCTCCTCGTGGCGATAAGCTTTCGGCTCCTTACCCGGGAAAATCAATTGCTGTGCTTCGAATGCGCTTTCATCCGCACCCGCATTCGGATAGAATGTTCCGTAGGCGAAAACATACTGCCCGTTTGTAGACAAAAACGGCGCAATGTCGCCCGGATCTTGCCATCCTTCTGTGAGGTTCTGCACGCCGCGGGCATAGGTGGAAGCGATCAGGTTGATCTTAAAAGGACGCTTATCCGACGTCTCAACTGTGAACCAGCGTTCCTCTGCATTATATCCCGTGATATACCCTGCAATGGTATCTGAAAAAGTGAAATTTATATTCATGCGTTAGTTGGTAAAGGTGTTTTGAGAGTTTATTAAGCCAAGTCTTCCTGATCGCGGTAGCCCTGAGTGATTTCTATGATGTTTCCTTCGGGGTCTTTGAGCCAGACGGTTTTCCAGCCTTCAATTACGTCGTCGAAATGCAATGGGCCGAGGGTGATTACTGCGTCTTCTCCCATGCTTTCCACTTTGGCGTCAATGTCGTCCACAGAGAATGCAATGTGGCGTAAACCAGCGTAGTGCGGGCCGTCGGCTTCGGACATCGGGTAAGGACGGTCTTCTTCGGGCGGAAAGATCTCAAAGTAAAAATTGTCGTCGTTTTTTAGGAAAACCAGCTCGGCATCATCGCCCAGACTGATCACCCTTGCCCTGCGGAAGCCAAAATATTTGGCATAAAAATCCTCGAACTTGCCGAGGTCCTTGACTGTCAATGCCAGGTGAAAAAATGTCGCGCTCATGTTAATTTGGGTTAGCTGCTGACAGGGTTTCGATGATCTTTTTCGCAAACAAATGCGCATGTCCGCCTGAGCGCCCGGTGATCAGATCACCGTCCACAACCACATCTTCATTGGTATAAATGGCCCCGTAAGCCTTTGCGTCGCCGATCAGGTTGTTGTGGCAAACCAATTTGCGGCCGCGAACAAGCTCCGTTGCGGGCGCAGTAAGCCATAATCCGTGGCAGATAATGCCTTTTAAAATGCCTGGTTCAGCGAAAACACGTTTCAGGAATTCGGTTGCAGGCGGGATTTTCTCCACGTCTTCGGTGTAACGTAGCCGGTCCGAAACCATACCTGACGGTACGATAATAGCGTCGTAAGTGCGCAGCTCTTCATCGCTCATATTTTCAAATGACTCCCAGCAATCCATCGGCGCGCGGTATTCGTGGCCCAGGAATGTGAGTTTATCCTGTCCCCATAACCTTGTCAGAAAATGCAGATCAGCGCCTTCCTCCGGAAAGCGGAATTTGTAGTAGAATATCTCGTTTTCAAAATAATCGGCCTCCAAGAGCACGCCGATCTTTTTTCCTGCCAGTTTCATGACGAAAGGGTTTAGGGGTTATTTTTAAATTAGGCTAATGTTCCGTCCGGATGCTGGACCATTCCGGCAAAATGAATGGCGATCTTTCCGTCTTGCAGCACCCAGCTGTCTGCGAAGCGCATTTCACTTTTTTCACCGCCCACCGTCATGGTAATCTGTTCGGTGATCATTAATGTTTCAGGATTCTCAGTTTCGGCCCAGAAAACAATGTCCGTTTCCAGTCCGTCGATGCCCAGAATGCCTTGCATATGCTCATTCACCTGGTCGCGGCCTTTGTAAATAACGGGCGATTTGGAGAAGCTGCTGATCAATGTTGCGTCATCTGTGTATTGGTCCAGCAGCGCGTCAATATTTTTGTCAAGAATGTGTTGAATGTGCTCCTTATACATCCTTCCCAGCTTGGTATCGGGTACGTTTTTCATATTTTTGGTTTAATAAAGAAGGGTTAACAACCTGATTTACAGCGTTGCGGAACCGACGTGATATTCAAGTCCGTCCACAATGTATTTGGTAATGACCACCTTTCCGGCGTCGGTCAGCTTTACTTCCCAGGTTTGGAAAGCGTCACATTTGATGCGTTTGCTGAAAGGTTCAGGCGCATTCCAGACGCTGGCTTCCCATTGCACCACCACTTTCACCACCGCAGTGTTGTCCGTTATCTCCGATTCAACGAGCTTAACCGTGTGCACTTCGTCGAAAAATATGCGGATAACGCGTTGGAACCAGCCTTCGAATCCTGCATGTCCATAGACCGTTGCTTCCGGGAAAACCATTTCCAGTTCCGCATCTGCAAGCAGCGGCAAAACTTCAACCATCGGGACGTGGACATCCAGCTTTTTATACCAATCAACTGCCAGTGCTTTAATTGCTTCCTGCGTTAGCATTGTGTTTTATTTTTTAGGTTAATTATAATTTAATCAATCGATTAGACTCTTTTTCATACCGGCAACGCCGTGCGGGGCGAGGGTCATATCGGCTGCTTTTTCACCGATCATGAAGCAGGCTGCCACTGTATTTCCGCTGGTAACCGTCGGCATGACGGAGGCGTCTGCAACGCGCAGATTCTGAATGCCGTGAACTCTTAATTCCGGGTCAACGACCGACATTGCGTCATTGCCCATTTTACAGGTTCCGGCAGGATGCCAGATCGTGGTGCTTTGGGTTCTGACAAACGCTTCAATGTCCGCATCCGCACCAGGGACCATTTCACCACCGTTCAATTCCAGGAATTTGGGTGTGTTAGCCAGCTTTCTGACCAGTTCAACGGCCTTGGAAAGCACTGCAACATCGGCTTCATTTTCCAGATAATTTGGATTGATAATCGGCTTATCGGCTGCATTATCAGACCTTAACACCACTTCTCCCCGACTTTCAGGCTGAACCAAAATAGGGAGGAAAATGCAAACAGGACCGCCCAGATCCGGCAGGATCGGTGCTAATGGCTGTGGCAGGCTCGGGGTAAAGTTGATTTGCAGATCCACTGCACTTCCATCATTTTTTGTATTAACAAACAGCGCATTACCAGTAAGTAAAGTCGTGTTCGGCATGGGAATTTTTGACCTGAAAATCATCGGGAGCTGCAAATGGTCCTGCAAGTTTTTGCCAACACCAGGCAAATCTTTAATAACCTCAATGCCAACCTCTTGCAATTCCTCAGCAGGGCCAATTCCCGACAAAAGCAGCAGCTTAGGAGAACCCAGTGCGCCTGCTGAAACAATGACTTCTTTTTCCGCAAAAGCCTTCTCTTTCAAACCTTCCCCAGAGATAATTTCGACGCCTGTCGCTTTCTTATTTTCAATTAAAACCCTGGAAACCAGCGCACCGGTAACAATCGTCAAATTTTTCCTGTCAGCAATTGAATGCAAGAAAGCCGAAGCGCCGCTGTCGCGGTGATCATTTTTATCAATGTGAAACTGCAATAATCCGGCACCATTTTCCTGCCGGGCGCCATTGTAATCCCAATTAGGGCCGTCATAACCCAGCTGCGTTGCGCCTATCAAAAAGTGCTCGGAGCGCATTACTTCATCCGGACATTCGCGAATGCTAAGTTCTCCGCCGGTTGCATGAAAACCCGAGGCACCGTTTTCGTAGTTTTCAGATCTTTTGAAAAAAGGCAAAACAGCTTCATAACCCCATCCTTTGGCACCCATTGCTTCCCATTGATCGAAGTTCGCAGGGTTACCACGGACGTACATCATTGCATTGATCGAAGTGCTGCCTCCTAAAACTTTGCCCTGATTGATCGTGATGGAGCGGCCACTCAAACCCGCTTGCTGCGTGGTTTGCAATTGCCAGTCCATATCCGATCCCCAAAGGCTTACAAAGCCGCCAGGGTCCTGGATAGCAGGTTCTTTATCCGTTTTTCCGGCTTCGATAAGCAGCACTTTCGTTTCTGGGTTGGCGCTCAGGCGATTGGCCAGCACGCTTCCGGCCGCTCCTGCGCCAACGATAATGTAATCAAATCTCATGTGTACCATTATTTAAAATGGAGGAGGATTTTCGGTTATTGCGAGCAATTCACTTTCACCCAGTCCGACTTGTGGTTGCCTTCCAGCACCAGGTCGATCAGAAAAGGCTTATCGTCGGCCAGCATTCTTTCGATAGCGGGCAAAATTTCTTCTTCTTTTTCAACTCTAACTGCCTCTACGCCCATGGATTGGGCCAAAATGTCAAACCGGATCGCGGGATAGGAAAGGTCGAAAGGCAGCGGATGATCGTGCTTTGGAATTTCGCGTTCCTGCCAGTATTGATCAATGTTGAGTTGCAGCAATTTGTAAGATCCATTGTTGCAAACCACAAATTTTGCTCCCGTATTATGCCGCACCGCTGACCATAATGTCTGGATCGTGTACATGCTTCCGCCGTCGCCTGAGAAACCGATCACGGTTTTTTCAGGATTAGCAATTTTGGCACCGATTGCACCTGGAAAGCCCACGCCTAACGAGCCTCCACGCGTGAGAAAGTATTGTTTTGCGAGTTTTGGCGGCAAGTAACGGCTCACTGCGGCAGAGCTTGTCAATGCTTCATCAAAAATGATTGTCTCATCCTGATTCAGCTTCTCGGCCAGCACTTTTGTGAACTGCGACATATGTAGCGGCGACTTGCCTTGCTGCTCCTCGTCGGCCTCTTTCTCGGCTGCAACTTTTGCATTTTTAGCGTTACCGATCTCCTCTATACGTTGCTGCGCTCTTGCCTTTTGTTCAGGCGTGCTCACAGCTATAATGGCTTGCGCTAATGCTGCCAGTGAAAGTTTCGGATCACTCACAACACCCAGATCAACGCGGTGATTTTTGGCGATCTCATAAGCATTCAGATCGAAATGGATCACCTGTGCTTCCGGCGCATAAATATCTCCTAACTCAGGAAAAACCTCAGGCAACATATAGGTTCCGACGATCAGGTTTGCATCGCCTTTCGTCGTGATCGGGTGACTGAAAGAGCCGAACATGTGACCCGTTGTACCCTGATACAAAGGATGCGTATTGTCCATCACGAGATCCCCGAATTCGACACCGTAAACTTCCGCGCCCAAAAGTTCCGCAACATGCGTCAGTTCCGGGATCGCATCTGAATAAGCAATGCCGTCACCTACGAAGATCATTGGCTTCCCGGCAGCCAGCAACATTTCCGCCGATTGCGTAATCAGTTCCGGTGCAGGCGCAACCCGTGTGGACGGAATGCAGCTTGGAAACACCGGTTCGTCATTGATCTCATCTAGAATGTCCATTGGCAAGCAAACGTAAACCGGCCCCATTGGAGGCGTGGAGGCTATTTTTACCGCCCGGCGCAATGTGCGTAGCAATGATTTTGACGACGTGGCCATGGTTGCATATTTGGTAACCGGCGCCATCATGGCTACCAGATCATTGGCCATTTGTGCATCCATGTTCATGTATTGTACACCCGCATCCGACCCGATAACAACCAGCGGCGCGTGGCCTCTTTTGGCCTGATACACAGCGCCGACTGCATTTCCTATGCCAGGCGAACTGTGCAACTGGACCAATGTGGGCTTCTGTGTGGCGCGGGCATAACCGTCGCCCATCATGACCGCAATCGTTTCCTGCAATGTGAGGATATATTTCATCTCCGGATACTCCGCCAGCGCGTCAAGGAAACCTTGCTCCACCGTGCCGGGATTGCCGAACATGTAATCCATGCCATCCGCAAGGAATTGTTCAATGATCTTCTGATTCCCGGTTTTACCAGCCATAACGCGTGAGGCCTTTGTCCAAAACGTTCACAAACTGCTCTCCGAATTCGAAAGAACATTGCAATGAACGACCTGTGATAAATGGATAGTCAACGATTACGGAAGTTTCTTTTCCAAAATTTCCATGATATTGTCCTTCTGGTCCAACGGCGTCGGAAAGAATGTATTCCAGCACATATGGCGGCGGCCCCATGTTCAGGTCTGTGTGAAGGAAGCCGGTTCCGTCGTGGTAATCGTATTCAATGCAGTGACCTGTCACGTGCTTTCCTTTGATGATGGAATTGCGTTCGTTGAAATCTCTGGCAAAAACAAGCGGCGCAACGCCGTAGCAAATTCCCGCAACAGGCATTTGTTTTTTGTAAAAAGCAAGTATCACATCATGCACACGCTGGTTGTTCACCATGTCAATGATCGGTCCGCTGCCGCCTACGAGGAAAACGGCGTCGTATTCTTCGGTCAGTTTATCCTGTGCGATTTTAAGGTCGCTGTAATATTTTTCAAATGCGCGAAGAAAGTCGGGCGTTGAGAAATAAGGACGCTGCGGGATCACTTCCGACAGGTTCATTGTTTTTTCCAAACGGTTTGTTGCTTCAAAAGCATTCACTTTGTCGGCTGCAAGCTGCGTCGTGACGCACACGCCCAGAGGAGGATCTACGTAAGTTGTGTCATAGCTTGGCGGCAGGGCTTCGGCTTTTTTGCCATTCGGCGTAATAAAATCGACGGTATAACCGGCTTCTTCGAGTTTTTCGAGCGGGCCTACCAGCTCAATGCCCCAATATCCGTATTCCGATAAAATGGCGAGTACTTTTTTAGACATATCAATTCGGGTTTTGAAAACTTTAAAACAATGTCGAGGAGAGTTTACGAATGCGTTATTAGTGCGCCCCAGGCGGCGGCGGAACAACGCCTAGTTGTTGCAACAAGCCAAGTTCATCCACATTCGCCCAGCGTTCTGCGATTTTCCCGTCTTTCATGCGGGCAGTTGTAGTTCCTGTTAATGTGATGGATTTTCCTGATGGAGGCATGCCCATTACGCCGCCGGTGTCTGTGCCGTTCAGTCTCCATCTGTGCACCACTTTATCGGCAACATATATCTGATCTTCAATGCTAAGCTTCGCATCCGGCATAGCGCCGCGGAACATGCCCACGATGCCTTTGAAACTGGCCGAACCCGGCTCAGTAACGGTTTTACCACCAACCTGCGAATGGTCTATCGCGTCGGATGCCAGTAAGTCTTCGCGTACAACGCCTGTATTCCAGGCTGTTTCGAAAAATTCTACACAAATCGCATTGTTTTGTTCTGCTGTAAGTGACATGCTTTCTCTTTTTTAAGGGTTAATATGCTGTTCAATTCACTGTATAAGGTCTTCCGCCCAAAAAGGCTTCAACTATTTCTGCTGTATTCACGTGGTTGTGGATCGAGGCCACTTTCCCGTCTTCATTCACGACTACAATGTGTACGACGCTCGTGTGAAACGGCATTCCGGTTGCTTTTGAAACACCCGGCTCGTCAATTACAACCGCTGCAACATTGTCCTGGTAAATCATCCTGATCGCCTTGAAATGGTCAAAACGCATGGTTTCAATGATCTGCTTCGCCGATTCCACGGCTGCAATCGGCCCAATGCGCTCACCGGCCCAGGCAATGATGTCCGGCGGACCGAACATGTGCCAAATGACATTCGGCGCGAATGCTTTTCTTATGTCTTCCGCTTTCAGTCCCTGCAATGCAACATACATGGCCCTTGCGGATTTTACAGTTGCCGGGACGTTATCAAAAACTGCTTCATCAAACACAATGTTGTCCGTTGTTCTCAGGGAAGCAATGGGCTGATTGACATAATGTTGTGAACCCGATTCATTCGCTTTCACCGTAAACGGCCTTCCGCCCTGCAATGCTTCAATGATTGGAAAAGTATCCCGGTAACATTGCAACTGAGCGATCTTTCCGTTTTTAACTCTGATCCAATGTACAACGCTGCCCGAAAACGGCACTTTGGATTTGGTTTCACCATTTGCTTCCAGCACAACCGCAACCGTATTTCCCTGAGCTACAAATCGGGTTGGATTCAGTTTTTCAAAAGCAAGTCCTTCTTTTTGTAATTCAAAAAAACGGCTTACTCCTACCCTGCCTTCCCACTTGCCTGCCCAGGCAAGAATGTCCTGCGGCCCGCCCATTTCCCATAAAATATTGTCTGCGAGAAACGTGAGAACTTCATCTATATCATTCTCTTGCAATGCTTTATAAAACCCTTTCAAGAATGGCACCGGATCCAGATCAATCGCATTGACATTTTTCAGTGAGGCCAGGATCATGAAAGAGTCGGCCAGCCTGATCAATGTGTCATTCGAATCCTGCTCAAAAACCAGGTCGTTTCTGGAAAGCTCGGGCTCATCGATAAAGAGCACGTCCGTATCCGTATCGAAATCTGAAATAATCACCGGCTTCACCGGAAGCTGCCCGCCCCTTTTTACATAATGACGGACAACTGCTTTTTCCATTTTATTGAAGCACTTTCAATTGTTGCAACAAACCCAGGCTGTCCTGGGCAACCCACATTTCAACGATCTTTCCGTTTTCAATGCGGAAAATGTCAATTCCCTGATCCTGAACTCTTATGCTTGTGGTTTCCCTTCCGAGAAAATTTCCTGTATTCGTGGCTTCGTATGACCAGCGGCTGACCACTTTGTCGCCTTCTGCAAGCTCGTCGTGTAAGGTGAAATGCACGTCCGGGAATGCGATGAGGGCTGTTTCAAACCATTTCCTTAATGTAGGTGGCTGGTGAGCCTGGCCGGGAGGAAAGTGAAAAACCACATCTTCAACCGCAATTTCGTCGAGCGTATGAATGTTCTTTTCATTCCAAAAGTCAAACCAGTAGCGGCGGACGATGGCTTTGTTTTCTTCTAATGTCATGACGGGATCGCTCCTAGTTGCTGCATTAATCCGAAGTCGTTTTCATTCACATGAACCGAAAGGATCTTACCATTTTTGATTGTGAAAATGTCAATTCCGTAGTCTTTCACGTGGTTACCGGTTGGCGGCGCTCCTAGAAATTCTCCTAAATGCGTGCCTTCAATGTTCCAGCGCGTAGCAACCTTATTGCCTTCGGCGGTCTGCCGCATTACTGTAAATTTGATGTCCGGAAATGCATTGCGCAAGTATCCGACAAAGCCTTTGAATGCGGGATATCCTGCAATTGGTTCCGGCTGTGTCGGGATAATGAAAGCAAATTCGGGATCCAGGATTTCTTCCACCACGTCCAGATTTCCCTGGCTCATAATCTCTTCAAAATATCTGGTTGCCAGTGTTTGGTTGTGTTCCAGATCAGCTTGCGCAGGCGCAGCTTCCGAAGGCAGGACGCCCAGTTGCAGCATGAGTCCAAGCGTATCTTCGTGTCCGATGGATTCGGTGATTTTGCCATCCTTAATGGTATGCCAGGTCATTCCGTCAATTTCGAAGAATTTTCCGGTTGCTTCCACATTGCCTTTTACAGTCAGCAAGGGTCCGCCGGTATGCGTTCCGCCACCTCTCCACCGGGTTACAACCCAGTCGCCGCCCGAAACCATTTCCTGCGGGTTAATGTAAAAATCGGGGAACGAGCCGTGCAGCATTTGCACAAGTCCGAAGAATCCGTCCGGACCGTGAAATGGTTCGGGGTGTGTGGGCAGCGTGAAAACGAAATCGTCTGACAAAATCTCATGAGCAACCTGCTCATTCCTGCCATTCATGATTTGATAAAAATATCGTCGAGAAAGTACTTTGTTAGCATTCATCTTTTTGACTAACCAGTTTGAAGGGTTTAAAATTTGAAACCAGATTGAGTGGGGAAAAGAACTATAATTTCTCGCCTTTGTCCCTTTTCTTTCATAAATATCCCCATAACCGGCGCTGAGACATTCAAATCTTTATTGAAACTGAAAAAAATAAAGGTGAACCTGTTGATTCCCGACTTCAAACCGACGACGTAGGGATGAGATTTTAATCGCAATATTTTTTCTAGCTATTTAGCTATAAAAGATAGTATTCTTACTACTTTAATTTGTATAATTGCAGCTGCTACACCCGCTGCCGTAAACTCCCTTAATAACTATATAAAGTTCACCTCATGAAACCCTTAAACCTCCTCATCGTTGCGATCCAGAAAGAATATCTGGCATTGCTCGAAGACTCACTCGGTTACGCCGGCTATAAGTTCAGCATCCGGCAAGTAGCTTCTAAACAATCGGCCATTGAGGCCTTTTACGAATCAAAATACGACTTACTGATTTCCAACTGTCTGCTTCCCGATGGCAAAATTACCGATCTGGCCAATGTGCTCGGAAGCCAGCTTCCCTGCCTTGTTATGACCGAAGGGCATTGCCCGGTAACGGCGGAAAGAGTGCTTGCAGTGACGGAGACGAGCTATTATATCAATTGTTCCAATAAATTGGGTTGGATCCCTGCGTTGGAAAACACCCTCGCAAAATGGAAAAATAACGCACGCAAAAAAATCGCCCAGCATAATCAAAACCACGAATCGCTTTATAAAAAGGTGCTTGCGCGGTGCGAGGATGAACTTGCTGCGAACTCGCTTTCCAATGCATTTTCATTGCTGCTGGAAGTCATGGACCTGAGCAGGATTTATTTATATATCAAAAACCAGCCCGCAACCGGCGATGCGCAGGATCTGACTTTAAAAATCGAAATTACTGCGCCCGGCGTGCCTGCCAAACATACAGCAAAAACGATCAAAAGTCCGGCCTTTAATCGTTGGAATGCGCTATTTGATGCTAAAAAACCAGTTCTGGAACCGTCTGCGAATATGACGGGCGCAGAAATCCAGTGGTTTGGCCAGCAGGATGCCCAGTCCATGCTGGCAGTTCCTGTACAGGGTAATATGGGCTGGACAGGCTTCATCGGGCTGGACGATACATTGAATAACAGGGAATGGACACAGGCGGAAATTGCCCTTATTGAGTCCGTAGCGACATTAATCCAAAAAAAGAACGCAACCTCAGGCCAAACTTCAAGAAATAGCAAATTCCTGACAAGCCTGGCATGAACCCCGACTTGAATTACCGGAACGGGATGTCATTAGGTTGGCGTCTCTGTTTCATCCTTAGCTTGTTTGCCACAATTCCGCGGCTCATTTTTGTCTGGGCATCGTTATTTGACCAGGACATGATCGGTTCGGGTGTGCTGGATATTTGCATCCAGTTCATTATCAGCTTCGAATTCTCGTGGATATTCGTCTATGTCTGCCTGCAAAACACCTACAACATTCCAAGCTGGTTCAACAGCCAGAAAACATGGGTGCAGATCGTCTTGCTCTTTGTCATGTTCATGGCGATCAACGAAATCCTTTTTCAGCTCAAACTGGCACTGGACGCCGATAACTCGGATATGCTGATTTTCAGGGTGGTGTATTACTTATACCATATTCTGTTATTGTTAGCCATTCTTGGATTCCGGAATTTTTTGCTCACAACGCAGGAAAACCATCAGATTGGACTGGAAAATGAGCAACTTAAACGCGAGCAGCTCAAAGCGCAGCTGGAAGCATTGCAAAATCAGCTGAACCCCCATTTTCTGTTCAATGCGCTAAATATCCTGAATATTTCCATTGCCACTAACCCCGATCAGGCGCAGCGCATCGTGCTTGATCTTTCGGACATTCTGAGATACAACCTGAAAGTCCAGAACCAAAGTCTGATCCTGCTCAAAGACGAGTTGGACGCTGCCCGCGCCTATCTTGACCTTTACAAAGCGAGATTTGGCGGAAAACTGGCTTTCTGTTTTCATGATATCGAAACGGCCAGAAATTGGTATATCATTCCACTGTCCCTGCAGATACTAATCGAGAACGCGATCAAGCATAATGTGATCACTTCCAACCAGATATTGATGATAGAGCTTCGGCTGAATGAGCAGGAAAAGCAGATTACTGTTTCCAACTCCGTCAACAAGAAAAATTCGCCAGGAACCGGGATAGGCCTGCAAAACCTGGACAAGCGCTATAAAATCCAGACCGGCCAAAAACCATTATTGCTAGAAGATGAACAGCATTTTACAGTAAAAGTCCCATTGATTGAAGCTCCATGACCAAAATCCTTATCATTGAAGACGAGCAGCCGGCGGGCCAGTATTTGACGCAATTGATTCAAAAGATAGACCCGAAAACCGAAATCCTGAATGTGCTGGAAAGTGTGGAAACGGCCGTTGAATGGTTGAGCAACAACCCCGTCCCGGACCTCATCTTCCTGGATGTGCAGCTGGGTGACGGCACTTGTTTTCAGATTTTTGAGCAAATTTCAATTGGCTGCCCTGTCATTTTCACCACTGCGCACGACGAATATGCAATGCGTGCTTTCAAGCTCAACAGCATTGATTATCTGCTCAAACCCATCCGCCAGGAAGCATTGCAGTTCAGCCTCGAAAAATATTATCAACTCAATGAGGAAAATGCGATCAGCAAAGTAAAATACCTGGAAGAGCTGATGCATACCCAGATCCTGAACCGTAGAAGTCCACGCAGAAGCTTCCTGGTTCCCTACCGTGACAAACTGATCCCGCTAAAAGATTCAGATTTTGCTTGGTTAACCATTAAAAACGGCGTGGTGGTTGCCACTTTGCATGACGACAAGAATTTTGTTGTAGATAAATCCCTCGAAGAACTTGAAAATCAGCTTGATACTACCAATTTTTTCAGAGCAAACCGGCAGTTTATCATTTCCAGGGAATGCATTTCGGAAATTGAATTGTATTTCAACGGCAGGTTGCTTGTCCGCACGGCGCCATCGTCGGCAAACCAGATTTTAATTAGCAAAGAGCGTGTTCCGGTATTCAAAAAATGGTTTGAGGAATTATCTTAAACTACTTTAACATGCTGCGCTAAAAAATTACTAACAAACTCATCATCAATCAAATGGGGATAAGCCTGCGTAACGCGGGTGATTTCCTCAGCCTGTCCGGGTGAAAGCGCTTCGCTCGGGTTCAGGGTCCAGATCCCTTCCATTAAGCCCTGCCGTTTCAGCACTTCGTGTACGCCCGTAATGCATCCGTGAAAGTTGTGTGCAGGATCGAAAATGGCTGCATTCATATCCGTAACCTCGATGTTCATGCGTAAAATATCCGCTGCATTGGCATGCTCGTTCTTGACAAATTCTTTTGCCGCTGCAAGCACCTTAACCGCCTTTTCTGTCCAAACCGCCCAGTGTCCAAGTAAGCCGCCAACAAATGTTTTTTCGATGATCTTTCCGTTTACCTCAAACCGGTAAGGAGTGATCAGATCGGCTACAATGTTGTCGTCGTTGCCTGTGTAGAGTGCAATTTCGTTTACCCTTGAACTGTTGCACACAGCACGTACAACGTCTAACGTCTGATAACGGTTAAATGCGGCAATTTTGATCGCGAGCACATTTGGGATCTCGGCAAACCGCTGCCAGAAATCATAAGAATAAACCCTCCCGCCAATTGCCGCTTGCAGATAGAATCCAAAAACAGGGATAATTTCAGCTACTGCTTTGATGTGCGCAATAATGTCCGCTTCCGATTGATTTTTGAATGCGGCCATGCTCACCAGTCCCAGATCGTAACCATATTTCACAGCAATGTTCGCCTCCTTCAACGCCTGTTCGGTAAGGCCTACAACGCCTGCAACTTTAATGAACGGTCGATGCAGAGCTGCAAGATCAATCTCCTCAGCCGCAATCCGGAGCACAGTTTCATACAAATCCACTTCCGGATCGCGGATCTCAAACTGTGTTGTATGCACACCAATGGCAATTCCCCCTGCCCCACTGGCCATATAATATCGGGTCAAACCGCGTTGCCTGGGCTCGTCCAGCTGCAAATTTTGCTGCAAAGCTAGCGGGTGCGCCGGGATCACCGTTCCTTCAAACAACAGTTTTTTAGTCTCTGTATTAAGCATTTCTACCTTGTTTTTTATTCTGAATCTCTCAAAACTGCCCTTTTCTTTCCTGAAAATGAGTAGGCTTGTTAATCGTTTTTCCCCCTTCCTGCAACCATTGCGCAGTGATTTCTATCATTTGCTTCAAAGTCGTTCGAGGGTAGCCGAACAACCGGAATGATTCCGCCGCATTGCTTAATAATGCTGTGGGTTGTTCTTCATTTACAAACTGAGGTTCGGTGTTAAATATACGTCCGAACTCCGCGGCCAGCCAGCGAAGCGAAACGGTCTCTGGACCGGTAATGTTCAGGATTTTTGATGGAGCTTCGCAATGCAGCAGTGAGCGGATCGCCATTTCGTTTGCATCGCCCTGCCAGATCACATTCACATGCCCCGTGCGCAAGTCCACAGGTTTGCCTGCAAGCACAGATTTTGCGACTTCCAGCAAAACACCGTATTTGAAATCAATGGCATAATTCAATCTGTAAATCAAGAGCGGCGTGCCGTGGACTGACGAAAAATATTGAAACAAGCGCTCCCTTCCCAGGCAAGATTGGCCATATTCACCCACCGGATCGGCCCTCAGGTCCTCTGTCGCGCCGCCAGAGGCCACCGTTGTGAACGGATACACATTGCCCGTTGAATAGACAACGATTTTGGAATTCTTGAATTTCTCCGCAACCCGGCCCGGAAGATATGTGTTCATGGCCCAGGTGTACGGCTCATTGTTGGATGTGCCGAATTTCGTTCCCGCCAGATAAAGGATATTTTCAACCTCAGGCAATGCTTGTAACGCCGCATCATTCAGGATGTTGGCAGCAATTGTTTCAATGCCTGCCGCATTCAATTCGTCCGCTAACCCTTCCTCACTGAACCGGGAAACCCCGATCACACGCTTATCCAGGCCAGCTTGGTCGATGGCTTGCTTTGCCAGTTTCGCAATGCTCGGCCCGATCTTGCCGCCTGCTCCCAGGATCAGGATATCGCCTTTTATTTGCTTGATATCCTCAACTAAGGCATGTGACGGGCTCAGCCACTTTTTTTCCAAAACTTCAAAATCAGTCATTATTTAAAAAGCGGATTGTTGAAAAATAATTCTTTACTATTAATGATCGCCAACGCGAAAATGATGACGAGACCTACGCCGGCAACTACTTTTACGAGCGGGCTATTGACTTTTTCACCCATAATCTCTTTATCATTCGCCACCATATAAAGTGCTGTTCCAATAAACGGGACAACGAAAATGGTCACGCTTTGTGCAAACACGATCAGTTCCAGGGGCAGCTTGCCGAACCTGACAGCAATGCCCGCACCGAACACCATGACCAGTGCAACCAGATAACGCACTGATTTGGCACTAAAATTACTTCCTAATCCAAGCGCATCACCCAGTAATGTGCCACCCACGGAAGCGTTCCCGATCAATGAAGAAAAGGCCGCGCCAAACAGTCCCACCAGGAAAAGCGTGGATGCATTGTTACCGAAAAGTGGTTCCAGCGCCTTGGCCATATCCGTCGCAGAATTAACGGCGATGCCTTTGGGATGCAGGATTGCCGCGGAGCAAATGATCACAATCGCGCACATCACACCCAGCACAATGATGCCTGTTACACTGTCGTTTCGGCCATTTCGCACTTCCGGCCTTACCCGAATGCGTTCCTGAATGAGGTAACATTGATATAGTGCACCCACAATTGAGAAGCAGGAAGCCACGAATGCAATGATCAAACCCTGCGACCCTTCGGGGATAACCGGCGTTGTAAAGCCCTTAAAAACCTCGGAAGCGTCCGGTTTTGCCCAGAAGAATGTAGTTATAAAAGAAAATAACATCATGAAAATCAGGAAGATCATTGTCTTTTCGAGCACAGAATAGAAGCTTCGGAAAAAGAGCAGACTTATTCCGACCAGATTGAAAAAGATGATCCAGGGAACAGGCGAAGTATGATAAAGCTCTCCCACCGAAATGCCCACACCAATGGAGTTGCCAGCCTGAAACGAAGTGCTGACCAGGAAAACGCCAATGCCCATAGCAAATGATGCCGGTTTCCCCCACTTCTGCCTCACTGTTGATAGCAGCGACTGGTTCGTTGCAATGCCGATCCGGGTCGACATGGCTGTGAAAACGGCCATGAAAAGGATCGCTGCGATCACGATCCAAAGCAGCGAATAACCATAAACTGCTCCAAGCTTGGAAGTAATGGTCATTTTGCTGGGTCCGAAAACCAATGCGGCAGTGATCATTCCCGGTCCGAGCGAACGAAGCCATTTGACAATGTTGTCTTTCACAATTTTGGAGTTTATAGGGTTCTGGCCTGACGAGCTTAAACGCTAATAAATGTAACGGGCACGTGCCCGTAAATATAGAAAAGAAATATTGAACAATGGTAGCATGCCGATGAATAAAGTTGCCTAACCTGATGTGAGCACTTTATCCGAATCTAATTTTGATAAAACTCGTAATTTTCTTTCGTTACAATATCGATCGGCATGTAACTTAATCTGGAAACAGTGGAATTCATCACCAGGGTTTGATAAAGCGCCATAATCCCGCGATAAGCCTGGTCTTCCGGCCGGTGGCATATCAGAAAATCAATTACATTGTTTTCGAGATATTTCACATTGTCTTTTACAAAATCATAACCGATCAAGGAAACTTCCGTCCGGTGACTGTTTTTGAGAAAAGAAGCGACCGTGTTTACGCGTGAGTTGGTGACAAAGGCAGCCCCAATGTCTTTGTTGAGATGAAAAACATAGGTAAGGTGGCGTGCAACCGACTGATAATCTGTTTCATGAATGTCAATACGGACGATTTCGTTTGGATTATGGTTATCCGAAAAGTAAGCCCTGAAGCCTGCTTCAATGGTTTCATAATTGAAGTTGTCGATTTCCTTGGAAATATTAATGATCAGCACTTTCTTTTCGGGTTGCAGCCTGTAAGTAAGCAACTTCGCTCCCACGTAACCGCTCTTATACAGGTGCGGACCAATGTAAGACAGGCTTTTCAATTCCGGGATATCCGAATCAATGAATACGAAGGGGATTTTGCGCTGGCTGCATTCCTTTGCAAATTCCTGCGTTTCTGTCACAAATGAAGGCGCAATCAAGATGCCATGCACATCCAGTTCCAGGATTTCACGGGCTTTCTGAACATAAGTATCCTTGTTATTAAGGTCAAAGAAAAAGGTAAGCGTCTGGATGCCATACTGCCTGATTTCGGCCTCCGCCCGGCGCACACCGTTCAAGGGCGCTTCCCAGAAATCAGTCTCCTCGGAAACCTGGGGAATCAGGATCGCCAGCGTAATGATTTTTTTGGATGCGAGCCTGCTGGCCAGGATGTTAGGCTGATAATCAAGCTCCTTAATGATGTCATTGATCCGCTTCTTCGTCTTTTCCGAAACCCCCGTCCGATTATGCAGCACGCGGTCTACTGTGGCAGTGGATACGTTGGCCCTCCTCGCAATTTCCCGCACTCCAAACAAAGTATTCTCTTTTTCCATCAAGGGTTTAAGTTTGACATTAACGGGGTAAATATAAAATATTAGGAAACACTTTGAATTCACTACGACATATTCGTAGATTTACGAAAACATCGTAGATATGGAAAAATTAACGCAACAGGAAGAAGACGCGATGCAGGCGATCTGGAAGACGGGCGAAGGAAGCGTCAAATCTTTTATGGCAGCACTCAACGGAGCCGTGCCACCATACACCACACTTGCCTCCACGGTTAAAAACCTCGAAAAGAAGGGTTATGTGCAAAGCCGCCTGATCGGAAATGCCTATCTATATGCCTCGGCGATCACAGAAGAAGCTTATAAACAGCGGTTTATGGGAAATGTTGTTAAGGACTATTTCGAAGATTCTTATAAAGAGCTTGTAAGCTTTTTTGTAAAAAAGAATAAGATCTCGACTGAGGAATTGAAAGAAATCATCGGATTAATAGAAGGTGAAAAATAGTCGGTTTTAAACATATCTGAACCATGACCGAATTGCCTGATTATCTCATCAAACTGTCTGTCGGACTGGCAGTTGCGTACATTTTTTATTTCGCAGTGCTGCGGAAGCTCACGTTTTACACTTGGAACCGTTGGTATTTGCTGCTGTATTCCATGCTGGCGTTTTTTATTCCGTTTATTGATGTCGGCAGGCTTGTGCCGAAAGAAAAATTGACCTATCAGGAGATTGACACTAGATTGCCGCGGCTCGATAACTTCCTAAGTCAGATTTATGAGGAGGCCGCGCTGCCCAGTTCGCCGGCTCCGGAAGAACCGGTTAACTGGCTCCTGATCGTGTTAGTAACGGGAATCGTTGTGATGACGGGCCGGCTGTGCCTTAATTTCTACTTTTACACGCGTATAAAACGCGAAGCGCATCTTGTTTCTGAGGATGACATCAAGCTATATCACGTGGATCGTGAGATCTTTCCATTTTCGTTTGGCAATGCGGTTTTTATCAATCCAACCTTGCATTCCGATGACGATCTGGAAAAAATTATCCTGCATGAATACGTTCATGTCCAGCAAAAACATACGTTTGATAACATTTGGGCCGAGATCATTTGCATTCTCAACTGGTATAATCCGTTTGCATGGCTAATCCGCTATTCAATCCGGCAAAATCTTGAATACATTGCAGATGACCAGGTATTGAGGCACAATGTGGACGTCAAAAAATATCAATATCTGTTGCTCAAAGTCACCGGCGTACCCGAATACCGGCTGACTAGTCAATTCAATTTCCCTTCGCTGAAACAACGGATCATGATGATGAACAAGGCCAGAACGCCGAAAATTTATCTGATCCGCTTCTTATTCCTGGCCCCGTTGATCATCGCACTGCTCGTTGCATTCCGGCCTGACCTGGATCGGCTGCAAATGATCAGTGGTAATCACGCTGTGATGCACCGAGGTGGCAAATCCAAGCCGCGCTTGACGCAACCGAAAGACAGCTATGCCTATTGCGCAGGAGTTATTCTGGACGCGGCAACCAGAAAGCCGATTGGGGATGCGCAATTAGAGCTGGTTGCCGGGGGAAGTGTTGTTAAGATCTTACGCACAGATCGGGACGGTTATTTTTACAGTGATTTGAAAGCAGCCCCTGTCAGCGGAAAGCACCTCCTTTATTCAATCAGCCTCCTGCATCCGGAGCACCCCGATTTGGTAAGTGAATTTCATGCGGGCGATTTCAATTCGGGTTACGGACGCGTTTCCGTACGCTTTCTATCTGCTAAAAAAGATTCTACCATTAGGGGTTACTACTATGCGCCAAAACATCAAAAGTTCCATAATACAACTGATTCAGAACAAGTTAACAAGAATGTCAAAGAATATTTAACTAGTCTTTTGCCAAATTATCAGGCAGAAATTCAATTGATAGCGGATTTCAAAAAATATCACCCGTTTCCAAAAAATGTCCTTATCAAATTCAAAAATGGTTATTTCGACAGAAGCAAAGAATTGGTTGGATATGAAGGTGTTACCGAACTTTACCTGGACGGCCAAAAAGCGACATACGAAGAAATTAATGAGGCTTTCAGATCATCTCCGTTTTTGCTGAGCGATACAAGACTTTCCAAAGAATGGGGAGATGACCGCACATACGCAAAGTTGAAATTCCTTACATTCCCATTATATAAGGACCCGCCGCCGGCACATCTGTTAGCCGGGAATGTGGAAGTCAAGAATCTGTCGGCATTTGACATTTCGGTCCTGGACAAAGAAGCCTATTTTCTAGACGGATTCCGGCAGGTGTTTGGTGTAGGAAGCAACATCAAACCGCCTAAAAGCGAGATTAAGCGAGTGGTTTTATTCAAAGGCAGACTAGCCCGCTATTATGATCCCAAACTGGAAAAAGTGTGGTGGATAGAAACCAGGCCGGAAAATGAAGTATTTGGCCGGCCTGATCTTGCGCAAAAATAATTCATCCCAATTCCGGCTCGGGCCCGTGCAATGCCGCATTGGTCTGGCTTGAATTGATCTTCACCGGCTTGCCATCGCGCGCGGACTTATAAATGGCTTCCATGATAATATGATCCTGCAAACCCTCCTCTCCTGGTGTAAACGGCTTTTTATTGTTGATAATACAGTCCGAAAAATGATCCATTTCAGTGGCGAATTGGTTTGTTTCTGCCAGGCCTATGTCCTGTTGCAGTTCCATACGGCCATCAGCTTTGGCTTGGGACAATTTTTGCCCTTTATAAGCGTAAGCTTTGTCCATATTCAGCCAGCCCTTCTCGCATAGAACCCGGTAATGGCGGCTTTCGTGGACATTGTAATGTGTTGTACAATTGGCGATTATCCCGTTCGAAAAACGCATTTGCCAGGAAACAACTTCTTCTACCTCGGTAAAGAGCGGGTTGCCCGGCGTGCTGTATTGATAAGCAAAAACCTCGGTCGGTTCTTCGCCCAGGATAAAGCGTGTGGTGTTCAGGCAATATATACCGATATCCGGCAACACGCCACCGCCGGCAAGTTTCAGTTTATGCCGCCAGTGATCCGGGTTCGCCGTGCTCTGGCAGTTGGAGGCTTCTACCATTTTCACCTCGCCAAATTCCTTTTTTTGTAAAATCTCTCTCAACTTACGGTTATGGGGCTGATACTGAATCCGGTAAGCCACCATTAACTTCACGTTTGCTTTATTGCACGCGGCGATCATTTCCTTACATTCCTCGGCCGTATTCGCCATTGGCTTTTCACACAAAATATGTTTTCCAGCCCTAGCGCCACGTATGACATACTCCTTATGCAACCCGTTTGGCAAAACAATGTAAATCACGTCCACTTCCTTGTTATCCTTCAACTGGTCATAGGTTTCGTAACTGTAACAGCTCTCCGTTTTGAGGCCATATTGCGCCGCTACTTTTTTCATTTTTTCAGGACTTCCGCTCACAAGTGCCGCCAGCTTCGATTTTTTGCACGTCCCTAACGCCGGAAGAATTTCTTCCAGAGACAGGTGCCCCAATCCAACCACCGCATATCCTACCCGTTGGTCGGGAGGCAATGGCGTGGGAGTTGGCGCACTTTGCTGGTCGTATTCCGACTTCCACTTCTCCAAAACGATGGGATCTTCCGGTTTTGCCGGGACTCTCGCTGGCGGTGATGTGGCTTTCAGGGGAGTTTGAGCCAATGCATTTTCAGTGCTTTGGATCGCCAGGCCGCTCATGGCTCCAATGGCTGCATATCTGCCGGTTAATGTTAAAAAGCTCTTTCGCGAAATTGGCTGGGCTTGTACCTGTTCTCTCATTTTTCAGTTTGTTGATAGTTTTTCAAAAGCCTGATGAAGGCAATTATCGTACCGCACAGCCACAAAATGCCCCTCCTATAATCGGAAAAAGAAATAATCGCTTTATATTTAAATAATCCGTCCGGCACATTCTCCATTTGAAATGAAAAACATATTTCCCTCTTTACTGTTGCTCCCAGTCATAGTAATGGCTGCTCTCCTGCTTCGGTTCAACGCTTTTGTTACTTTCGAATCAAAAAATCCTGAGCAGAACAGCATTGCCTTGTGCGGTGCAGTCCCCGATTCGGATATGCGGGCCGCCGCTAACGGAAAATACATTTCGGCTATGCCGGGCTGGGGAAATTATTCTTATCCGATCTCGACAAAAAACGATAGCGTTCAGTTTTATTTCAACCAGGGGCTGACCATGTATTACAGTTATCACATGAAGGAATCGCTGGCCTCTTTTCAGGAAGCGGCCCGGCTGGAACCGGAATGTGCGATGGCTTATTGGGGACAGGCGTTGGCTATGGGGCCTTATTATAATGCAGCTCACTTGTATAAAAAACCGGAAAATATTCCGTCTGTTTTGAAGCAAATGAACCAGTTCAGTGACAAGACAAGCAAAAAGGAACAGGCCTTGATCGCCGTCATGAACCAGCGTTATTCAGCAGATGTCTCGGACGCAGACAGAAAAGCGCTTAATGTTACCTATGCCGGCAAAACGCGTGAGCTAATCACACAATTCCCGGAGGATCAAGACATTAAAATGCTGTTCGTTGACGCGGTCATGCTCAATCATGCGTGGGATTTTTGGAATAACGATGGCACGCCCAAAGCCTGGACGAATGAAGTGGTTAACCTCAGCGAAAAGGTCTTGAAAGTAAATCCAAACCATCCGGCGGCTTTGCATTATCATATTCACTTAACGGAAGCATCGCGGAATCCCGAAGTGGCGCTGCCGAATGCGGATAAATTGAGGGATCAACTGCCTGGTGTCGCGCATATGGTGCATATGTCCAGTCATGAGTATGAGCGAAATGGCTTTTTCCTGAAAGGCGTGGACGTGAATGATCGCGCAGATGCAGCTTTGCTCAAATATGATTCTCTGGCCAAAAACCTGGGTCTGGTGAAGCACAGTCCGCATTATTTCGCTGTTCAAACTTATTGTGCCATGAGTGCAGGGCTATATAAGACGGGCATGCTTGCGGCTACCCGTCTGAGAAAATCGGTGGCGCCAGTTCACGAAAATCCATACGATCAATATCTTTTCATGCTGCCCGAATTGACGCTGGTAAGGCTAGGAAAATGGGACGAAATATTAAAAGACACCACCAAACTGGACCCGAAATGGACATATGCGACTTTGCTCCGCAATTTCGCAAGAGGAATGGCCTATTTGAATACCGGCGCTACCGACAAGGCCAAAGTTGAACTAAGCGCTCTTTTGGAAAAAGCCAAAGACCCGATACTAACCAAGAGACGCGTTCCTTTTAATTCATTTACGCCCATTGCAAATATTGCCGGGGAAATTTTGACCGCCGCCATCGCTTTTGATGACAAAAGATATGAGGAAACCATTGCCAGTCTGAACAAGGCGATTGCGATCGAAGATGGGCTTATTTACACAGAGCCAAACGACTGGCCGATTCCTGCACGCCAGTTTTTGGGTGCTTATTTGATAAAGATGAACAAACCAGCAGTTGCCGAGAAAGTATACCGGGAAGATCTGATGTGGAATCCCGGCAACGGCTGGTCTGCCATTGGCTTAGCCCAAAGCCTGAAAGCGCAGAAAAAAACGAAGGAACTTGCGAAAATCGAAAGCGCTTACAAGCAATCTTTTTCAACTGCGGAACAGCTCCCGACCGGCTCTGTTTTCCTGCGCTAACATTTAGGCCAAAAGTCTCGACGCGGCTTGATGCTTATATTGAGTCAAAACCTGCTCCGTATGCTTTAATGTTAAACTCGGTTTGATCAGATCTTTGAAAAAAGGAATCGTTTGCTCGCCTTTCAAAATGCGGTTTGGCCAGTCGGGATTGGCGATTGCAGCACGACCGATAGAAACCAAGTCTGCCTGATCGCTTGCAATCAGTGATTCAGCAAATGCAACGTCATGTAATCCGCCGTTGGCAATGATAGGGATTTGAGTCAGCTTTTTGGCAATTCCTGTTGAGGATGATCCATCGGCATAAAGGCTTTCTCTTTTCCATGAACCGCCTTCGGAAGCAATGTGAAAGTAATCAGGCTTGATTTCACTCAAAACTTCGAAGATTTCCGTCGCTGTTTGTGAGCCGCCGGGCCACCTGTATTTGAGATCATTTACTTTGCTTTCGGATAACCGGATGCCAATAATAAAATCGGCTGGCAATGCATCACGGATCGCCTGATAAACCTCCATCAAAAACCGCAGCCGGTTGCGCACATTGCCACCATACTGATCCGTCCGCAAATTGGTGTGCTCCGTCACAAATTGATCAAACAGATAACCATTGGCTGCGTGGATCTCAATACCATCAAAACCTGCCTCGCGGGACAGTGTTGCAGCACGGACGTAGCCATCCTTAACCGCCTCGAAATCTGCAAATTGCATAGGCTTAGGCATTGGAAACGGCCCTTTCGAGCCGCCCAACTCCGTTGACCGTTCTCCTATCGGCTGCACAGCCGAGGGTGCAATGTTCTCGTCTTGCAACTGCCCCAGTGCACCGGCATGCATCAATTGGTTGATAAAAATTGTCTGATAACGATGGACTTCTTCCGTGACTTTTTTCCAACCCAGCATTTGCGCTGCATTGGTAATTCCCGGTTGGTTCAGGTCCGACTGGCTGAATAAATCGTCCGTATAAGTGCCTTCTGAGATGATCATTCCAAAGCCCCCTTCTGCAAATGCTGCGTAGTAACTGGCCATTTCCGGTGTGGGAATGCCTTCTGACGAAGCGCTTTTCCTGGTTAAAGGTGCAACCACGAGCCGGTTGCTCAATGTACGTCCTCCATAGAGCGTGATGTGGTCAAATAAGCTGCTTTGTTTCATTTCCATAGCTTGTTTTTTTGATACAAAGCTATGGCCCGGCTCCGCCGGCGGACGTATAATTAATTTAATAAAAAGCCTTAAACTTATTTAATATCGGGACGCGACAAGCTCTTCCTGATCTGGCTCAGGAACACCGGCGTGATGCCCAGATAAGAAGCAATGTATTTTTGCGGCATCCTTTGTTCGAGGTTGGGATATTTTTGAATTAGTGCTTCATAACGCTCTGCGCCACTCATAGAAATGGAGTTTAAAATACGCTGGTTCTGTGCAATACCCGATTTTTCATCCATAATCCGCCAATATCTTTCAAAAACCGGAATATCGAGATAGAGCTGGTCAAGGCTTGCTTTATCGATCTGTAATAATGTTGAAGGTTCCAGGGCCACAATGTTGCGGGTAGCCGGAACGCGCATAAGAAAACTGGTAGAATCTGTGATCCACCAGTCTTCAAAAGCAAAATGCAAAGTATGGTCGTTGCCTTTTTCATCCATGTAAAAGGAGCGCAAAAAGCCTTTGCAAACGTAACTTTCGTGATTGCAAATGTCGCCCTGCTGCACCAGATACTGCCTGGGAAGTAAGTGCCGGACGGTCAATAAGGAGCAAAAATAGCGCTGCTCCTCTTCCGTCAGACTTATCCGCTGCGAAGCGTGATGAAGGATTAACTTGTACAGGTCTTCCGTTTTTTCCAATTTCTAGCTTTCAATGTGTGCTAAAATATTAAAAAACGAGCAAAGATCCGTTACGCAAGCGTCCCTCCGTCGATAGTAATAACTGAGCCGGTTGTGTAACCATTGTCCGGACTTGCCAGAAAAGCCACCGCTGCCGCGATATGTTCGGGTTTACCATAACGGGGAATGGCCATCATACTGCGCTGAAAATCAGACGATTCGTTACTCTCCGAGTCCGAGGGATTCATATCCGTGTCTACGGGACCAGGTTGAATAAGGTTTACCGTAATGTCTTTTGCTCCCAGATCCCGTGAGAGTCCCTTGGTGAAGCCAACCAGTGCGGACTTGCTCATGGAATAAAGCGTGGATTGCACAGACGCCGATCTTTCGGCCATGTTACTGCCAATGGTGATGATCCTGCCATTGTTTTCCATTTTCCTGGAAGCCGCCAGACATGCTTCAAACACAGATTTGACATTAATGTTCATGATCTCGTCATAATCCGCGAGCGTGTGGTCCTCAAAAGGTTTGCCAACATAAATCCCGGCGCTGTTCACCAGAATATCGAGCCGCCCGAAATGTGCGATCGCTTGGTCTATTGCGGCAGTTACAGCTCCTTCCCGGGCATTATCGGCTTGCAAAGCGAGTGCCGCCAAGCCATTTCCGGCGAGTTCAGCAATCAGTGCGTCAGCCTTTTCTTTTCCGTTTACATAGGTAAAAGCGACCTTCGCGCCATCAGCTGCCAGCCGTCTTACTATTCCTGCGCCGATGCCCCGGCTTCCGCCGGTCACAAAAGCGACCTTGTTTGTTAAGTTTTGCATGCGTTTCAATTGTTAAATACTTTTGCAAAACTAGCTGGCAACTATTATTTTTGATTATACTAACAAAATTGTATAGTACTAACATAAATGTAAGTTATGCGAAAAAGCAGCTCCACGAACCTTGAAAATGAATTGCTCATCAATGGAAATTGCGGCATGGCCTACACATTGGACCTGATCGGCGGCCGTTGGAAACCTTCCATACTATATAAATTGCTCAAAGGAAGCACGCGTTATAGTCAGCTCCGCAAAACAATGCCAGCCGTTTCCGAGCGCATCCTCATCCTGCAATTGCGCGAACTGGAAAGTGACGGCGTGATCAGCCGCACGGTTTTTCCCGAAGTTCCTCCAAGGGTCGAATATCAACTCACAGATCTGGGAAAAAGCCTGGAACCCGTATTGCGCGTGCTGTCCGACTGGGGCGACGCGAACCGGGTTTAGATAATCCTACAACATCGGCAACCTTCACTTTTTCAAAAACAATCCGACGTTTTCTTTGGTGATTTTGATGAGGCCGGTGTTTACGGTTGTTGGTAGACTTGTAATGCCGGCTTTGGAATCGTTCGTGGAGAGGCGGTGGGTTTTATGGACCATATCGTAAAGAAACTCTGCTCCATACCAGGTGAAAAGCTCCCTTTTTTGCCCTGCCAGAAGCTGGATAACACCCTCGTTCACGAGGTTAAGGTGTTCCGGCTCCCAATCGACAGTAGTAATCTTTATTTTTCCTGCTTTCCCTGCTTCCTTCACCGAAAGTGCGATGCCGGGACCGGAGTTGGAATCAAATCCACAGATTCCCGCCAGATCCGGATGTGCGGAAATAAGGTCGGCGGTAATTTTGGCGGCCTCTTCGACATTGGCCTTGTCGTCAAACTTCCCTACAATTTCCATTGCCGGATACTTTTTCAGAACGTCCAGCAGCCCTCGGAAACCGTCTTCCATGTTAGACAGACCTAAAATGCCCATATAGGCGATTTTCCCTTTTCCTCCTGTCAGTTTTACCATTTCTTCGCCCTGCATCTGGCCGATGTGGTACCAGTTTGTTCCCAAAAAAGCATGACGTTTTGAATCGGGAATATCCGAGTCGTAAACAATAGTCGGAATGCCAGCTTCTACTGCTTTATTGATGGCCTGCGCAATGGCCGGGTCGGTGCCGTTGATGAGCAAACCTGTTGGTTTTGTGCCGATTACTTCCTCTATGGTGTTGATTTGCGCTGGAACATCCCAATCGGCTGGCCCTAATATGGAGACTTTCACATTGCGCTCCTTACCCCATTTGATGAATGCCGCCTGATCGTGATTCACATACATGGGCATGGAAACAGCCGTTGTAATCATTACATATTCTTCATTTTCAATGGCTTGATCGGCTTTGCTTTCGGTTGACTGCTTCGTTGTCCCGTTTTCCCGCGGTGGCAGCTCGCAGCTCCACATGCCAAAGATCAGGATGATCAGAATGGTTGGTTTTCTCAGGACTGCCTTCGTGCTTTGTCGTTGCAATAATTTGTCAATCCAAACCGCAAGAATAAGGATAATGCCCAAAATTATTTCCTGCCAATAGCCTGATATTCTGGCAATAACCATAACATTGCCAATGATTCCCATGAGCAATGCACCTAATAATGCCCCTTGAATTTTTCCAGTTCCGCCTTGTAGGCTGGCGCCGCCTAAGATCACGGCGGTAATCACACGCAACTCCAAACCGCGCCCCGAGGTCGGTAAAGCCGCTCCCAGCCGCGACGCGAGCAATAAACCCGCAAAACCCGCCAGCAGTGAGACCAGCATGAACGAAAAGAGCTTCATGCGTTTCACATCGATTCCAGAAAGTTCAGCTGCTTTTTCATTTCCCCCAATGAAATAATAGCGCTTCAAAAAGGTCGTATTCCTGGTCAGAAACGCCATAATGCCTACAATCAGAAGCATATACCAAATCGGCATTTGAATGCCAAGCAGTCGGGACTGAGAGATTGCATTGAACCAATACGGCAAGCCCTGAATGCCTGCCCCACTGACCAGCAAGGCGAGTCCGCGCACAATGCCCATCATTGCCAATGTCTGGACCATTGGATTAATGCCTTGATATGCAATTAAATAGCCATTTACAAAACCAATGATCAGCGAAAACAGCAAGCTGACCAGCAATGCCAGCGGCACCGGAACGTTCATAAAAAACATCAGGTAAGCCGCCAGGCATCCCGAAAATGCGACCAAAGAGCCTACGGACAAATCAAATGCTCCTGAAATGAGCAAAAGCATCATTCCCACTGCGACAATGGTGTCAATGGATAAATTCAGGAATATCTGACTCAGGTTTTGGAAGGTCGGGAATTTTCCCGGAAACAGGAGACTGGCTAAAAGCGCGACTACTACGATGGTCAGCCCGAGCGAGTAAATTCTGTCAGAGAGCAGTTTTTTCATATAATTTGGTTCACATGGCCCATTTCAAAATCTCCTCCTCGGTCGTGTCCTTACTTTTCAACTCTTTGGTGATCCCACCATTTTTTATAACCAATATACGATCAGAAATGGCCAGAACTTCGGGTAGTTCGCTGGATATGAGCAAGATCGCCTTTCCGTCGAGCGCGAGCTTTTGTAATAGCGCATAAATCTCGAATTTCGCACCAATGTCGATGCCATGCGTGGGCTCGTCAATGATCAGCAAATCAGGATCGGTGGAGAGCCATTTCGATAAAACCACTTTTTGCTGGTTACCGCCGCTCAGGTCGCCAACTTTTTGCAAAACGTTATTCGCGACGATCCGCAGTTTTTGCTTGTAAGTTTCCGCAATTGCAATGGATTTGGAATGATCAAAAAATACAGGCTTGCTTGCGCTCAAACCCACAGAACCAATGTTTTCAGCCACATTCATATCCATGAAAAGGCCCAGTGCTTTGCGCTCCTCGGGAACAAAAGCGATCTTATGGCGAATTGCGTCAGCTGTGTTTTTAATATTCAGTTCCTTGTTATTAAGTAAAATCCGACCGCTTGATTTCTGCATCGCCCCAAAGATCGTCTTACCGATTTCGGTTCGCCCTGCTCCTACCAGCCCTGCCAGCGCAACAATTTCCCCACGGTGAATTTTAAATGATATACTGTTTAACTTTTGGTTTGAAAGTTCTTCAACTTCTAATACAACATCCTTATTTTCAGCATATTTTCGATTCATTTTACTAATCTCCCGCCCAACCATCATATTGATCAGCATATCTCTATTAATTTCTGCTGTCATTTTTGTCCCTGCATATTTCCCATCTTTCAACACCGTCACGCGGTCTGCAATTTCAAAAATTTCTTCCATCCGATGGGAAATGTAGATCACCGAAGTACCCTGGGATTTCAGGTTCCGGATGATGTGGAAAAGCGTTTGCGCATCATAGCCTGAAATGGACGCCGTAGGCTCGTCAAGGATCAAAATGGATGGTTTCCTGGATAATGCTTTTGCAATCTCAACCATCTGTTTTTCTCCGGGCGAAAGCGCCGAAACCATTGTTTTCGGACTCAGAATGTGTTCCATATGCAGCTTTCGGAGCAGTCTTTCGGTTTCGTCATACAATGCCTTATAGTTGATTAATCCTGATTTATGCGTTGGAAATTGATTGACAAATATATTTTCCGCAATGTCCTGATTTTCAAATAAGCTCAATTGCTGATAAACGATTGCAAGTCCGAGACTAGCCGCATGTGCGAAATTTTTGATCTGTACAGGGCTGTTGTCTAGCACAATGTCGCCATTATCAGGTTGCAAGTTGCCCGACAAAATATTCATCAAAGTGCTTTTTCCCGCACCATTTTCGCCACAAATGGCATGCACTTCACCCTCAGCCAACGTAAAGCTGACGGAATGCAAAGCCTGGACCGGGCCAAATGATTTAGAAATATTTTGAAGTTGCAGCTGCATTGGATTTAAGATTTACCCGCGAATGATTGCCTGATGCTGCCTAAAATCCTGAATTATTTGTTGGTAATGGCCTTAACCTGCTCCTTAATATCGTCCAGCTCAAAAATCTTCTCCCAACCTTCCTTGAAAATCAGAGGTTTGGCGCGTTTCGAAATTTTGTAAGCTGCATCAGAAAATGTGCCGTTCACTTCCTTAAAAAGCACTGCTATCTGAATTCGCAAATGTCCGAGCACAAAATCACGCGCCGCGTCTTCGGGCACGCCAAGCGACACGATTTTGTCAAAACCCTCCTTCACCACTTCCATGCATGTTTGCGCCAGCGTTTCCACCATTGCTGGTTCCAGCGTGGCCATTTGTTCCAACGTTATGCGGTAGACTTTATCGATGGGCTGATACATGTCCCGGGCAACATCCCGGCCAAGATCGAAATGTGCCTCCGTGCCATGCATTAAGGCAACAACGATCGATTGTTTGGCAGAAATTCCGCCATAAAAATCGCGAAAAGCTACTTCCGTAGGCTCCCAGTTAAAAACAGAGGGATGGCAGGGATGCGCGATTACATAACCCAGGTCGTCGCGGTGAAAAATGGCACCGTCCAAAGGCGCTGCGGGATCAAGGGTGAGCACCGTCGCGCCTGTTTTCATGAGCGGGACTATTTCGGCTGACAGCGTGCGCAAAGCGAGGTCGGGAAGCGCCAGAATCACGACGTCGGCGTCAGGAATGGCAGTATGCGGCTCACTGATCGTCACATTCCGCTGGGCCAGATTTGATTTCCCCTGCTCGCTTATTTCCAAATAAGAAACCTGATATTCAGGCATTTTAAGAAAATTGTCGGTCAAGCGGCAGCCCATTTTGCCCCCTGCACCCACTAATGCGACCTTTGCCATGCTGATAAATTTAAATCGTGATTTTATAACCTCTATTGAATCAGGGATTTTACATACGCGATCCCCTGTTCCGCCCATTCGCGCTCTTTGCGGCAGGAGTCTTCAATGTTCTCTTCGGGCGGAACCCATTGTTCCAGAACTGCGCTTTGGCAACTTCCGCCGCGCTTTACCGTTTGCAAGAGCCAGGGCAAATCTGTCATGCCTTTTCCCGCAATTTCACCATTTACCGTAAAGCCCATTTTATGAGGCAACCTGCTGATTTTAAAATCCTTAATATGCAAATTGACCGTATAGGGTGCCAAGATCGAAGCAACGTAAGCAAGTCCCTCGCCTGCCCCGATCGAATTGACACAATCCAGGCAAATACCGACGTGACGGTGACCAATAGCATCCATGATATATGCAAGTTGCTGAGCCTTAAAGCGATCGTGATTTTCGATACCGAGCACAATGTTCTTGTCGATCAACTCCGGCAAAAAGTCCTTGATCAACGCAATGACATTGTGCGCATCAGGCTGATAATGTTCATCATCAATCACAAACCGAAGCAGTGGCGCATCGAAGAAAACGCACAGGCTAATGTATCGTTCAAGATTTTCGGGTGACAAATTTTTGGCCCCTATTTCCAGCCGGATCCCGTTCTGTTTTACGAGTGCTTTGAATTGACTCCTGCGACCTTCGTCAAAGGTATGAATTGGTAAATTGTCACCGATCTGCAAACATTTCAATCCAAAATTTAGCGTTTGGTGCACCAGATCGGTTTCATTCATTGCCTTTTCGGCCATGGATCCTGTCATGCCCACATTCCATCCATACGTGAAGCTGCTGATCCCGAGCTCCATGCTTATGGCATTTTGTAATTTTTGGACACGTCATCCAAAACAAGGATCCAATCCTGCCCGTAACCCGAAGTCGGCGGTGTATATTGCTTAACCGCTTTGCTATCCACCTTTCCGATTTCTTTGGTTTTACCATTTTTGGGGTCATACCAAAATGCATTGAACTGGCTGCCGGAAATTTTGCCCGGATTTACCGAGAATGACTTCCCTGTCGAAGTGTAAACAAAGATGTAATCAGTGCCCCGCGTGGCCTGAATTCTTTCGTGCGATCCCAGATCATTTTCAACAATAACTGACTGATCAGGAACACGGTCTAAGATCGGCCGTGATTCGATCAGCTTACGGACAAACTTCATTTCTTTTGCGCCGGGCAGATCCATTGCTTGCTGCCAGAAAACATGCGGACCATTCACCGCCTCGCGGTTCGGCGAGTACATTTGCCAAATATCATGGCAGCCGTAAGTGTGCCCGAAAGCACCGGAAAAAAGATCCAGGTAAGCCGCTTTTCTTACATCATAAGCATTGGAAGTGCCCAGTTCGTTGGCATTAAAACAAACCGGATGATCTTCATAAATCGGCTCACCGTCCAGCACCGGTTTGGTCGGCTGTCGGTCATATGCTCTCTTTATATTTTCGTAAACTGCGGCATCACGACAATGTCCATTCTGGAACATGTTGAAATCCAACCAATTGTCATCATGAAACCATTCACCCGAACCTTCTTTGTTTGGCTGCGGATGAAAGGTCATCATAGCATTATCATTGCCGCCCACACCTGCAACCACGCCTGCTGCCATAGCCCGCCAGACGCCTACATCATCTACGTCCTTTCTCGGTGTGCGGTCGCCGCCAAGCACCCAGATAATGTTTTTACGGTTTTTATAGCGTATACCAAGCCATTTTCCATAAGTCTCAGCATTGCTTTTATTGAACACTTCCGGACCCTTCCCCCAAGTCGATTTGAAGACCTTATCGCCCCAGGTTGGCAGGAAGGCGATGGTCAGCCCAAGTTCCGCGGCTTTGTCAATAATAAAATCCACATGTTTGAAATAGGCTTCATTGGGTTTCGTCGGATCGTTATCGATCAATGGCTTGTCTCCATAAGTGTTCGGAACATTGAGACCGTCAAACTCGGCCAGGGCAACGGCCTGAATAACCGTAAAACCTTGTGCTGCACGTTTCTGCAAAAAATACGTAGCGTCTTCGCGATCGAGGCGGTGAAATAATTCCCACGCCGTGTCACCCAGCCAAAAAAAAGGTTTTCCGTCTTTTAACAGATAACGTTTGTTGGGACTCACCGTATACGATTGCGCCATGACGCCAAAACCGGCGAATAACAACAAAAGTGCGTAACAGAGGTTGCGATAACTCATGGTTATATCAAACATTTTATTTTTATAATGATACAAATGTAAAGCAAGGAAAGAGTGATGGTTGTTGTCATTTTGCCCACTATTGATGCTATATTCGCAAAACAGGAAATATATTTTTCAAGAAAAGGGAAAATAGCATGTTATGAACCCCAAAAAGCCACATTTATTAAAAGTTATCACACCGGTTGATTCTTCTTTCATTTTGAAGGGCGATCCAATCCCGTGGGACAATCCGTGGCACTATCATCCTGAGCTGGAATTAATACTGTGCATCAGGGGCAAAGGGACTAATTTCGTTGGAAATGATATCAGAAGCATGGAGGAAGGCGAAATTCTTTTCCTCGGGACCAATTTACCGCATACTCGCCAGCGTGACAGGATTTTTTACAAAAGTAATCCCGGAGAAACGCCAGAATCCATTGTTGTGCAGTTCAATGCAGATTTTTTAGGAAAGGGGTTTTTTGAAACACCAGAATTCCTGCACGTAAAGGAACTGAATGACCGGGCCGCAAGAGGAATTAAATTCACTGGCAACACCAGTGCAGATGTACATGAAAAGCTCACCGCAATGATCCGTTCGGATAAAACGCAGCGACTGATCGGCCTGCTGGGGATTCTGGATCTGCTGGCCAGATCGGAGGAATATGAATATCTCAATGGGACGGGTTATGTGAGCGACGCGCATTTGAAAAACTCACAAAAAATCAACCGCGTTTACGAGTACACGATTATGAATTTCAGGAAACCCGTTGATCTTGTAGACATTGCGTCGCTAACCAACTTGTCCGTCTCCGCATTCTGCCGGTATTTCAAAACCAGGACAAGAAAAACTTACGTGCAATATCTGACGGAAGTGCGTATAGGATACGCTTGCAGGTTATTGGGCGAAGGTCAGTTTGACATTGGACAAGTGGCTTACGAAAGTGGGTTCAACAATCTTTCCAATTTCAATAAACAATTCAAAAAGATCATGCAGACTACACCGAGGGAGTATGGAAGCAGGATGAGAGAATTTTGAACGGGTCGCGGGGCGACCCGTTCAAGACTAATTCTTTCCACTCCCCTGCATCGTGCCGTCCAGTTTCAAATGGATCGCTACATCATTGTAAATGTAGTGTCCTTCTGCTTTCGGGTCTGTGGCATAGTTCATGCCCCATTTCGTGCGGTCGATACTGAATTTGGCTTCTGTTTTCAGGGTTTTGCCATTTACGTCGATCTTGGCAGGGAAAGTTACCGGATGCGTTTTGCCTATCATTGTAAAATTACCTGTAACCAAAAAGTTTGCACCTGCGATTGCGGCAGTGTCTTTACCCGTATAGGGCTCAACTTTGGTAATTTTGAAGGAAGCCTCAGGATGAATTGCCATGTTGAAGAAATCCGCGCTTTTCAGATGTTCCAGCAACTGCGGCTTCACCGCATCCGGCAGATTGAAGTTTTTGATTGACGCAATCGGGATGATAAATGATCCGCCCGTGACCTTGCCGTTTTCGACTTCCAGATCTTTGCTTTTTACAGCAAACGATCCTGTATTTGCATTGTCCGGCATAGCGCCCTTCCATTCCGCAACAGATGTTTCTTCATTCAAAACATAAAGTTGTTTCTTGCCGATTTCGTCGGTTTTGCAGCCTCCCCAAAGCATTGTAACAGCGGCGATTGCAGATAAAATAATCGTTTTCATGACTGATAAATTTTGATTTGTTTTTGTGATTTTCGACAAAACTCCGCTTTTCATCAGCTCGCCGTAATCAGATATGTACTGAATTGGGGATTTGAGATTCCGAATTGGGGAAAATGTAATGAGTGAATGAGTGAATGACTGAATGTTTTTTATTCACTCATTCACTCATTCACTCATTCAAAATTCAAAATTCATTTCCCCAATCCAGTCGCTATTATCCACAGCCCAGTGCACTGGCAATTGCTTTCAAATGCCGCTCAGTCAATTTTTGCAGTAAACCCGACGGCCGCATTGCTTGTGAACCGAATAAAAATCAGGATATGTCAAAATTTGAATCCATACTGAAAAGCCCGATCAGCAAGAAGGACGTCTGGGTCTTGTTCGTCTGCCTGCCGTATTTTATCACACTGGCATACCTGCTTTTTGGCCGCCGCTACATTCGCGAGACGGAGGTGTTTCTTTACGCAACCGCGGTCGTGTGCGTGGTGTGGGTGATATCGTGGCGGTTGCACATTCTGGCGGGACATTATATGCGGGTGATTTTGCAAGACGTACAGCAAACCACTTACCGGCTGCTGCTGTCGGTTTCCATTTACATTCCGCTTACCGGCATCATTGCCTGCGCTCTGTTTTACGGATTCTATCGCACCGGTTTTCTAGGTTACAAGTTCGATCTAGGAAACTTCATCTCTGCCATGCTTTCCGGCTTGCTGATCAATATTGTGGCCACGAGCTTTTACGAAGGACTTTACATTTTTGAGCGCTGGCGGGACACATTGCTGGAAGCCGAAAATCTAAAATTGGAAGCGGAGAAGCTTAAAAAAGCGAATCTCCAGAGTCAGCTGGATGGCCTCAAAAGCCAGGTTAATCCGCACTTTTTGTTCAATAGTTTAAATTCCCTTTCTGCGCTGATTCACAAAGATCCTGACAAGGCGGAAGAATTTCTGGATGAGCTCAGTAAAGTTTACCGCTATCTGCTCCGCACCAACGAGCAGGAATTGACCACGCTTTCGGCCGAAATTAAATTCATCAGTTCCTATTTTCATTTGCTCAAAACACGATACGCAGAAGGAATTGTGCTGGACGTGAACATTGAAAAAATGTATGAAGAATATCTCCTGCCGCCGCTCACGCTGCAAATGCTTTTGGAGAATGCAGTGAAACACAATGTAATCCTGAAAGAAGAGCCGCTTGTAATTGTTATGCAAACCGATGAAAACGACAATTTGATCGTCAGTAACACGCTGCATAAGAAACGGTTGGTGGTGCAGTCTAATAAAGTTGGACTGGCTAACATTTCTACGAAATATCGACTGCTAAACCAGCCCGATATAGTCATTCGTGATAACGACAATGCATTTACGGTTATCATTCCACTCATTCACAATTATAAATAACCCCGGTTCAAGGCATTAACCCTGTATTCAGAGATGAAAATTTTAATAGTCGAAGACGAAGACCTGGCCGTAGACAAGTTGAAAGCCACATTGGCAAAATTGGATCATAATGCACGGGTAATCGGCATTACCGGCAGCATTCATGGAACTGTTAACTGGCTGGCAACCAACCCATCCCCGGACTTAATTTTGATGGACATCGAGCTGGCGGATGGTCAGAGCTTCGAGATTTTCGATCAGCTCCGGGTCAAAAGTCCCGTCATATTTATCACTTCCTATGACGAATATGCCTTGCGGGCTTTCAAGGTTAACAGCATTGACTATCTGCTCAAACCGGTTCAAAAAGAGGACCTGAAAACGGCATTGGATAAATACAGCGCATTTAAGGAAACCTTTTCGCAGGCGACAGAAACGCAAGCCACAAATATCGAAAAGCTGGTGCTCGAACTCCAAAATCAGTTTCAGCCGAAAGATTACCGCAAAAGGTTTTTGGTAAAACATGTTCAAAAACTCGTTTCTGTGGAAGTAGACGCCATATCTTACTTTTTCAGTGAAGAAAGGATCAGCTTTTTTAAGACACACGACGATAAGCAGTTCATCGTGGATTATAATATGGACGAGCTGGAAGAACTGCTTGATCCCGCGTCGTTTTTCAGGATCAGCCGTTCCTTTATTATTTCGGTAAAATCGGTAAATCAGATCAGCGATTATTTCGGTCACCGCCTGGCCTTGCGCTTGCAGCCCAACCTCAATAAGGAAAGCATTGTAAGCCGCGAAAAAGTGCAGGCTTTCAAAATTTGGATGGGTAAATAATGTGATTAATTTCCGCGCAAAGCAATACTGATCAGTTCGGCTGTATTTTTCACATTGGCCTTTTTCATAATGCTGGCCCGCTGGTTAGCGACCGTGTTGGAACTGATGTCAAATTTTTCGGCAATGTCCTTGCTGCTCATTCCTTCCGTAAGGCATTTCAAAATCTGCTGTTCGCGCGGCGTGATCATCTTCCAGATCGACTTGTCGTTGCCTTCTTCCAGCTCAACTTTTGGCTCAGGATTTCGGGCGATTTGTTTCAATAAGTTTTTGATAATCACCGAAGAAGCATAGGGAGGAAAATAGAGCTCGCCCCTGGCAATGCTTCGGATGGCTTTCAGCATTTCGTCGCGACTCGTATCTTTTTGCAAGTAACCGGAAGCGCCGCTCATGGCCGCAGAAATCATGTAATCGGCATTATTATGCATACTGAAAACCAAAATCTTAACATTCGGAAAGGCAGGGACAATTTGTTTGATCACATCTATCCCAGGCATTCTCGGCATGGTAAGATCCAGCAAAACCACATCAGGGGCCGCAGTTTCAATCATATCCCAAACCTCATCGCCATCCGACGCCTCACCTGCAATCAGCAGGTCTTCCTCATCTTCCAAAAGGGTGATAATCCCTTGTCTTACAACTGAGTGGTCATCAACGACTAAAATTCGGATGGGCATGAATGAATGTTTTTTGGATTAGCAATTACAAATCGACCCGGACGATCAGGTTCGTTCCGCTGTCTACTTTTGAGACGATCTCCATCTCGCCGTTCAGCAGCTGTGTCCTTGTACGGATGTTTTCCATGCCGTTTCTGGTCAGGAATAGTCCGTCTTCTGATTTCAAATTACTAATTAAAAATCCTTTTCCGTCATCCGTGATTTCCAAAATGATCCGATTCTTATTTTGTTCCAATTTAATCTTGATCTTATCCGCATTGGCATGCTTGACCGCATTATTCAGGGCTTCCTGGGCGATGCGATACAGCCCTATTTCCATGGGGCGGTTCATTTCAATGCGCTTGTTTACATCGCCGTCAAACTCTATTTTGATTCCCGATAACTCGGCTGTTTGCTCGCATAGCAGCCGCAAGGCAGCATTAAGCCCGAAATCGCTGAGTACCGACGGCATTAAATTGAAAGAGATCTGCCGCGTGGTTTGAATAATATCCTGGATCAATGTGACCAGTTGCTCGAATCTTTTCTGATTTTTCTCATCATGAAACTGGACAGATTTCAGCTTCTCTGCATGCAGTTTCAGGCCGGTCAGCATTTGCCCGATGCCATCATGCAATTCCAGCGCAAAGCGTTTTCGTTCTTCTTCCTGTCCTTCAATCAATGCACTGGCGCGAATGCGGTCTTCGGCCAATTGTAATTCGTATTTTTCCTCTTCCACCCGAAGCAGCTCATTCTGCGCTTCGAGGAGCTGGTTATTCGCTTCTTTCAGTTTTTGGTTAGAAAGCTGCAGCGCATTCTCGGATTCGGTCAGCATTTTGACCACGCGCCGGGTTGTGTTTACGACGGGCCGAAAAATCAATATGCCTTCCGCAAAAAGGACCAGAATGGTCATTATGTCCAGGATCCATTCGATCCTTTCCAGGTTTTCCAGTCTTTGAAAACTCTCTTTATCAAACTGGAAAACGATCTTGTCCATTTTCGCAAGAAACAATGGCTCCTTTTCGAGAATCTGGCTTAAAGCCTGCTGTTTTTGCGGCACGGCAATGGTGGAATCATTAACCAGCAAAAAATTGAGATAAATGCTGTCAAAAACCGGCATCAGATCCAGAAACATCGAATCCAACGCGGCACTTTTCCAGGTTACCAAACCGTTTTCAACAGGCAGCTTTTTATTGGCCAGATTTTCGTGACTTTCCTTCCAGATCTTCACAAGCGCGTTGAACTGCGTGGAGTCGCTATGCTTCATCTGCCCGACATTCAGGATCGCAAGTTTGGTCAGTCGCTGGCTCAGCATTCGCTGCCTTCCGGCAACATTCACCATCCGGCTATCGTGGTTGAGGTTGTTGATCGTTCTCCTGATCAGGAACAAACCACTGATTGTCAGCATCGCTACTACGCACAATGCGACAATATAAAACCGTGTCAGACTGCTTGCTACGCTCTTATCGAGTCTCTCCATTCGCTCATATTCCGATGTAAACGAGGTTTTCTTTAACCATCACCGGAAAGGTATTGATTTTATAGGAATCATCATTGAGGCATTGCCCGCTTTGCAATGAAAACGTTTTTTTATGAAAAGGACAAGCCACTTTCGGTTCACCTTCATGGCTCCCGATCATTCCGCGCGACACGGCCATCTGCTGGCGGTGCGGACATTGGTTGTCGGTTGCATACCATTCTCCTCTCCTAGCGAAGTTGAAGATTGCGATCTGTTTCCCATCGATCAGCGCGCAGCCGCCGCCATCTTCGGGGATGTCATTGACATGGCAAGCGATATGCCAGGTTACAGCATTTTGTGTTTGTGTTTCCATCTGGGTTGTATGTTAGCGTTGTGCTTTACAATAATTTAAGCCCACTCTTTGGCTCTTTTTTGATCTCTCATAGTTTCAAAAGCGATAGAAGGGTCCTTCACCGGCGCATTCACAAAGTGCGAGAAGCGTTTTCTCAGCTCGGGATTTTGCACCACTTCTTTCCATTCACACTGGTACACGTCGATCAGCTTCTGCATATCATATTCCAGTTCCTCCGCAATGCCCAGCACGTCATCCACCACAACGGCTTTCAGGTAAGACATGCCGCCCTCCATTTTGTTCAGCCACGTTGCCGTACGGGTAAGCGGGTCAGCGGTTTTGATATAAAACATTAAGAATCTATCAATCAGCTTCAAACAAGTTTCTTTATCTACATCCGTCGCGAGTAATTGTGCGTGCTGTGGTTTGGAGCCTCCGTTGCCGCAGACGTATAAATTCCAGCCTTTTTCGGTTGCTATTATGCCAAAATCCTTGCTTTGCGCCTCCGCACATTCTCTCACACAACCAGAGACCGCCGATTTCAGCTTATGCGGCGACCGCAAGCCTTTGTAACGATCTTCCACTTCGATGGCGAATGTTACCGAGTCCTGCACTCCAAACCGGCACCAGGTTGATCCCACGCAGCTTTTCACCGTTCTTAATGACTTTCCGTATGCATGGCCGCTTTCAAACCCGGCGTCAATCAGCTGCTCCCAGATATCCGGGAGATCATTCAAATGCGCACCGAACAAGTCAATCCTCTGGCCGCCTGTAATTTTGGTATACAGATTATATTGCTGGGCAACCTGGCCGATGATAATCAGCTTTTCAGGCGTGATCTCTCCACCCGGAATCCGTGGCACTACAGAATACGTTCCTCCTTTTTGAATGTTGGCCAGGTAACGGTCATTGGAATCCTGGATCATTGCGCGGTCCTTCTGCAGAATATTTTCATTCCACAGACTCGCCAGCAACGATGCCACAAGCGGCTTGCATACCTCACACCCATCGCCTTTTCCGAATTCATTCAGCACAGCGCCGTAAGTTTTGGCACCATTCATTTTGACGAGATCCAACAATTCCTGTCTCGAATAGTCAAAATGCTCACACACCACATTGCGGACGTAAATGCCATTTTGCTTCATAACGCCCGAAATGATATCCTTCACCATCGGCACGCAGCCGCCACAGCCGGTTCCGGCTTTGCAGGATTTTTTCAAAGCGTCCATGGTATGATTGCCTTTTTCACTCACTTCGTGACAGATCATGCCTTTGGTAACCGCCTCGCAAGAGCAGATCAGCGCGTCGTCCGGGAAGCCCATTACGCCAGCACCTGCTTCTTCGCCCCCACGAGAACCCAATATCAGATCCTCAGAATCGGGCGGCAGGATGGTTTTGCTTTTACAGGTTTGCAAAAGCATATTATATTGTTCGGCGTCGCCAACGAGGATTCCCCCCAGCAGCGTTTTACCGTCCTGGCTTACATTGATTCTTTTATAAACACCTTTGGCTTTGTTCTCGTAACGAATGGTTTTGCAAGCAGGCTCTTCGATAAAAGGATCACCGAAACTGGCTACATCCGTTCCGATGAGCTTCAATTTCGTGGACATATCAAAAGGCATAAACTCTTTTTCACCGCCCAATAACAATGTTGCAACCACTTCGGCCATTTCATAGCCCGGCGCAATAAGCCCGTATATCATATGATGGGCCAATGCACATTCACCGATTGCGAAGATGCTGGGATCCGAAGTTTGAAGCTGGTTATTAACCACTATGCCGCCGCGCGGGTGCGTTTCGAGCCCGGCAATTTTGGCAAGCTCGTCACGCGGGCGAATTCCCGCAGAAATAACCAGCATATCCACGTCCAACAGGCTGTTATCATTGAATTGCATGCCTTCGATGCAATCCCCACCTACAATTTCCTGCGTGCTCTTAGCAAGGTGTATTTGTAGCCCCAATGACTCCAACTGATTTTGCAAGATCCGCGAACCGGCTTCGTCAATCTGCCGGGGCATTAATCTGGAAGCAAATTCCACCACGTGTGCTTCCTGCAAACCAAGATCCAATAATGCTTTTGCTGCCTCCAGACCTAGCAAACCACCACCTAACACAGCGCCCTTTTTGGCTTTACGGGCATAAGACTGGATCAGTTCAAGATCTTCAATAGTCCTGTATACAAACACACCATCCTTTTCCACGCCGGGAATGGAAGGAACAAACGCACCCGAGCCTGTTGCCATGATCAGATAGTCATAGTATACTATATGACCATGATGTGATCGCACCAACTTTTCTTCCCTGTCAATGTCCACAACGGGATCGGAAAGGAACAGCCTGATCCCATTGTCGGCATACCAGTCGGGAGTTGCCAATGTAAGGTCATCCGCCGTTTTCCCAGCGAAATATTCGCTTAAATGCACCCGATCGTATGCCACGCGTGGCTCTTCTCCGAATAAAGTGAGGGTGATTTGCTGATCACTTTTTTTCTTGGCGAGCAACTTTTCACAGAATTTGTAGCCTACCATACCATTGCCTATCACAACAATATGGGTGTTTGATATAGTATTCATAGTAAATAATAACTATTAATTTGTGAAAACATTATTATTTTGTTGTATTATTTCAATATTAAGCCAATATTTCTTCCTTTCTTGTCAGTCAAAATTAAATCGCATTTATTCCATTTCCTAATTTTATATTTGCAATTATAGCTAAAACTAAACATAAATATTGGCAAAAGCATTGTTTTGTAAAATATTGCTCCTAATTTTGAACCAATAAATCATATAGTTACAAAATACTATATATAGTACATTTCCAATATTCACTCTATTATATATAAGAGATGGAAGCAAAACTGACACTCGTGGGCGCCGGACCTGGCAACGGAGAATTGATCACATTAAAAGGGATCAGGGCAATTAAGGAAGCGGATGTGATTCTTTATGATGAATTGGCCAATGTCGAGATCCTGGATTTTGCTCCGGCACACGCATTGAAAATGTATGTTGGGAAAAAAGTGGGTAACCCTTCTTTCTCGCAGGAAGAGATCAACGGACTGATCGTACGCCTGGCCCGTAAGCGTGGCCATGTGGTGCGCTTGAAAGGCGGCGACTCATTTGTATTCGGTCGCGGTCACGAGGAAATGGAATATGCTCGGGAACATGGCGTTGCCTGCGAAGTGGTGCCGGGGGTTTCCAGCTGCATTGCGGTTCCTGCTTCTATGGAAATTCCGGTGACGCGCCGTGGCGTGAGCGAAAGCTTCTGGGTGATAACCGGAACCACGCAAAATGGCGAACTGTCTGAGGACCTTCGACTGGCGGCTCAGTCAAAAGCAACGGTGATTGTTTTGATGGGATTAAGCAAAGTGAACGAGATATGTGCACTATACAAACACTTCGGGCGCGGGCACTTGCCCATGGCAGTGATCCAGAACGGCACCCGCCCCGATGAAAAAAGCGTGATGGGACAGGTTTGGGAGATCCCCCGCCTTGTGAAAGAGCATAACATAGGCACGCCCGCCATTATGATCATGGGCGAAGTGGTGGCTTTGCATCCCTCCTACGCGATGGAATATCTGCAAAGCATGCAATTGGTTTCCTGAAATACCGGCTTACTCAACTAACCTATCATCACATGAAAACAAATCTTTACCTCCTTTTGCTGGTTACAGCAGGTTTTTGCCTGCTTTACTCACGCAATGCACATGCGCAGTTCAGCTTGTCGGGCCAGTTGCGGACGCGCTCGGAATTGCTGCACGGGCAAGGCTCGCCATTATCCAAATCGGATAAGCCAGCGTTTTTCACTTCCCAGCGAACACGGCTTAACGCTGGTTACAAAGGTTACCGGACACAGTTTTTCGTTGCTGTTCAGGATGTCAGGGTTTGGGGACAAGATGCTTCTACCAATAACCGCATTACCAATCCGGCACTGAATGGATTAATGCTACATGAAGCATGGGGCGAAATCAGTTTGCTGGACACGAACCAAACCAAGCTGGGGAAAGAATTTGCATTAAAGATCGGTCGGCAGGAATTGCTTTACGATGACAGCCGCCTGCTGGGAAATCTGGATTGGCTGCAACAAGCGCGCCGTCACGATGCAGCATTGTTGAAATATGGATCTAATGGTTTTACTGCCCACATTGGAATTGCGTATAACCAAAACCGTGAGCTTCGGACAGGCACTTTGTATGATGGTGTTCCAAATGGTTATGCTGCCGGGACAAACGGCATCGGCACAATGTACAAATCCATGCAGTTTGCCTATTTGGGTAAAAAACTTAAACAGGGAAATGTTTCTTTCCTGGTTCTGAAAGATGATTTTCAGAAATTTGCTATCGATACCGCAGGTGTGAAAACAGTTAAAAACGGCACTAACAAGCGGGTAACTTTCGGACCTTATCTGCAAACGAAATTAGGAAAAGCCTGGAATTTGACGGCGAGCGCCTACTATCAGACTGGAAAAGACAAGGACGGCAAATCGATGAATGCCTATATGTATTCGGTTCGCGGAATGTATGGAATGAGCCAGGTATTCTCCATCGGACCGGGCTTCGACTACACTTCCGGAACTGCCAATGGTTCCAGCAAAAACAGGACTTTTGATCCGCTATACGGCACGCCACACAAGTTTTGGGGCCAGATGGATTATTTTTATGCAGCCAATGGTTTTGGAAAGGGCGGCCTGGCAGATTTTTATATCAACAGCGTAATTAAAGCTTCGGAAAGGCTGTCCATAGCCATTGATCTGCATCAGTTTTCGAGTTCAGCCACCATTCGTAACACAAAAGACGAGAAGCTTTCGGCCAATTTCGGTGAAGAGCTCGATATCATTGCCACTTATAATCTGACCAAAACCATCAGTTTCCAGGGCGGTTACTGCACATTCTTGCCAACGAGCAGCCTGGCGCAGGTGAAGGCTGTCAAAGATCCCCAGAAAATGGCCAATTGGGCTTATCTGATGATCAATATCAAACCTGAATTCCTGAAATAAGCATTTCAAAAACACCATATCAAAACTCCTGATTACTATGGAAACGACCAACAAGCCGCTTGAAAAGTTGAATATTTTCAGTTTCAAAGGCGTACAAATGCGCACATTCCACTTGACATGGATGGCCTTTTTCCTCTGCTTTTTCGGCTGGTTCGGACTGGCGCCGCTGATGACCGTTGTGAAAACAGATCTGGGTTTGACCAAAGGCCAGATTGGTAACATTATCATTGCATCCGTCGCTGCAACCGTCGTAGCGCGCATCGCCATCGGAAAATTATGCGATACCTGGGGGCCGCGCAAAACCTATGCAGCATTGATGGGCATTTGTTCTATTCCCGTAATGACAGTCGGACTTGTGCATTCCTATGAAGGCTTCCTGCTGTTCCGTCTTGCCATAGGCGTGATCGGTGCATCATTTGTAATCACACAATATCACACTTCGGTCATGTTCGATAAAAAAATCGTGGGCACGGCCAATGCGGTGGCAGGCGGCTGGGGAAACCTGGGCGGCGGCATCACGAACATGGTTATGCCATTGGTTTTCGCAGGATTTGTAGGAATGGGTTATTTGCCCGAATCGGCCTGGAGAATCGCGATGGTGATTCCAGGCGTGTTCTTGTTCGTTTTTGCTTTTGTCTATTACCGCTTTACCAAAGATACACCGGCGGGAAATTTTGAAGATCTTGAAATTGCCAACCCAAAAGCCGTAAAGGCAAAGGGCACATTGGCCATAGCGATGAAAGATCCAAGAACCTGGGGCCTTTTCCTTGCCTATGGAGCGTGTTTTGGAATAGAAATCACCTTTGATAACGTTGCCGCACTTTACTTTTTCGAAAACTTCGAAACGTCCCTCGCCACTGCCGGAATCCTGGCCGGAGCATTTGGGTTCATGAATATTTTCGCAAGAGCTGTTGGCGGCATTGTGGCTGATAAAGTCGGTAATAAATACGGCATGATCGGCAAAGGAAAGTTGCTGGCACTTTTGCTCGCTTGTGAGGGAATCGGCATTGCATTGTTTGCCCAAAGCGGAAGCATTGTTGCCGCGGTGGTTACGATGTTGTGTTTCGCGATGTTTTTGAAAATGGCCAATGGTGTTACTTACGCAATTGTGCCTTTTATCAATCAAAAAGCGATTGGTTCTGTGAGCGGGATTGTGGGTGCGGGCGGCAATGTAGGAGCTGTTTTAGCAGGGTTTTTATTCAAATCCAGCGAAATCACCTACTCGCAGGCATTCATGTATATCGGCGTCGCCATCGCCTGCATCGCAGCCGTGGTGGCCTTGATCAATTTTGACAAAACAAGAAGTGTGGTTACCGAAGGTGCACTGGAACCCGCCGAGGCGTAAAAAGCAGCGACGCATTATTAACAGACGAAATTCACAAGTCGGGCATATCGCAAAATACCCTAAATCCCTGAAGGGACTTTTGCCTGGCTCTTGTGGGTGACTTGCTACAAAAAAGCCCCCTTTAGGGGGTTGGGGGCAACAAGCTTTTTTTATCATCAACCTATGAAAACATTCAAATCAACTTGCTGTTACTGCGGCGTAGGCTGCGGGGTTGTGGTCACGAAGGAGGGGAACGGGCAACTGAGCTTGGAGGGTGATAAGGAGCATCCTTCAAACAAGGGAATGTTGTGCTCTAAGGGCATGAACCTGCATTATACGGTTATGGACCAGTCGGACCGGCTGCTGTATCCCCAAATGCGGCTCAACCGATCGATGCCCATGCAGCGCACGAGCTGGGACGATGCTCTGGAACGGACAGCGGCAGTTTTCAAGACATTGATCAAGAAATTCGGCCCGGATTCTGTTGCGTTTTACGTGTCGGGGCAGTGCCTTACGGAGGAATACTATCTGGTTAACAAGCTCATCAAGGGCTTTATAGGTTCCAATAACATTGATACCAACTCGCGGCTTTGCATGAGCTCGGCCGTGGTGGGTTATAAGCTGGCACTGGGCGAGGACAGCGTGCCGGTTTGCTACGACGACATCGAGGCGGCCGATGTCATCTTTGTGACCGGCGCAAATCCCGCCTGGTGCCATCCCATTATCTGGCGGCGCGTGGAGGCGCATAAAGCGGCCAATCCGCACGTTAAGATCATCTGCGTTGATCCGCGCAAAACGGACACTTCCCGCTCTTCAGACCTGCATTTGCAGATCGCGCCGGGCACAGACATTGTGCTTAATAATGCCATAGGAAGGGTTTTAATTGAAAAAAATTACATTGACCACGAATTCATCGCCGCGCATACAGACGGATTTTCAGATTTCCAGGAAAAAGTAATGCAACGCACCATTGCAGAAGCCGCTGAACTTTGCGGAATCGATGTTGCAGACATTTACACAGCTGCCCAATGGATCGGTGCGTCGAAAGGCTTTTTGTCATTCTGGACAATGGGGCTTAATCAATCGGTGATTGGCGTGAATAAAAACTTGTCGCTCATTAACCTGCATCTGATAACCGGGAAAATCGGCAAACCGGGCAATGGGCCTTTTTCGCTAACCGGACAACCGAATGCCATGGGCGGACGCGAAACGGGCGGACTGGCAAACATGCTCCCGGGACACCGGGAAATTGTGAATGCCGAACATCGCGCCGAGATGGAGCAATTCTGGAATACACCGGTCAAAATTGCCAACAAGCCCGGCCTGACCGCCACGGAAATGTTCGAAGCGTTGGCCGACGATAAACTCAAAGCGATCTGGATCATTAATACGAACCCGCTCGTGAGCATGCCCGACATTAATGTTGCCGAAGCCGCACTGAACAAGTCGCGGTTTGTGGTGGTTCAGGATATTTCGAACCGGGCAGATACGGTGAAATTCGCGGATGTGGTGCTTCCTGCGGCCGCCTGGCTGGAAAAAGAAGGAACGATGACGAATGCGGAAAGACGCATTACGCATTTGCCCAAAGCCATCGACGCACCCGGAGAGGCGTTGCCGGACGCAGAAATTATCTGGCGATTCGCGGAAAAAATGGGCTTTGGCGAATCATTTAATTATAAAAATACTTCCGAGGTCTACGACGAATACACCGCCTGCACCGCAGGAACGACCATTGACGTAACCGGCGTAAATTACCAACTTCTGAAAAACAACAGAAGCATTCAATGGCCCCTGACCACATCTTTTAAAAACAACAAAACACCAGTAACAGGTACAAAACGGCTATTCACCGACCACCAATTCCACACCAAAAATAAAAAAGCACAAATCCACGCAGTAGCCGATGAAAACACCTCCGAACCCACAACGCCAGATTATCCGTTGGTTTTAACAACCGGCAGAATACGCGACCAATGGCACACCATGACCAAAACGGGCCGCGTAGCGAAATTAAACCAGCACACACCACAACCTTTTTTACAACTTCATCCCGAAGATGCAAAAAACCGAAACATTAAGGAGGGACAACTGGCGGTGATCAAAAGCCGGCGCGGCGAAGTGCGGGTGAAGGTGAACATTACGGAAGATGTCCGGCCGGGCCTTTGTTTTTTACCGATGCATTGGGGCAAAATATTGGGGAGTAACCTAGGCAGGGCCAATAATCTGACCAACAATCTGGTCGACCCAAAATCCAAAGAACCCGATTTCAAGTTCTCAGCAGTGGAGGTTACTTTGTATAAAAAACCTGTTGAAAAGATCGTTATCATTGGTGCAGGCTCGGCTGGACTGGGTTTTATCAACTCCTATCGCACCCTAAATCAGGAGGATGAAATTCATGTGTTTTCAAGGGAGATTTACCCGTTCTATAACCGCGTGATGCTTCCCGACTACATCAGCGGCGTACAGCATTGGGAGCAGTTGGTAAAATTGCGTGAAGATCAGTTTGAGGAAAACAACATTATTGTTCACAAAGGCACTTCCATTGTTCATATTGACAGGAACAACAAAACTGTTGTCGATAGCAACGGCCAGGAACACACATACGACAAGCTGATACTCGGCATGGGCAGTAGGGCTTTCATGCCAAAAGGCGTTCCGGAGCTGCCGGGCATTTTCAATATGCGCTCCCGTTTGGATGCTGATTCATTGATGCCATTTTTAAAACAGCCTGCCCCGCACGCCGTTATAGTAGGCGGCGGAATCCTAGGCCTTGAACTCGCAGCATCTTTCCGCGAAATGAATGTAAAAGTGAGCGTGATCCAGCGCAGCGGCCGTTTCATGGAACGCCAGCTCGATCCGCTTGCGAGTGAGTTATTATACCAGGAATTGATGGACCGTGGCATTGAAACTTATTTCAATGACGAAGTAGCCACATTCAGCGGTCAGGAAAAAGTGGAAGGAATTCGCTTAAAATCGGGGCGGAAGATCCAGTGTGACGTGGTGATCCTGGCGATTGGCACGGTGCCGGTGATTGAGCTTGCGCAGGAAGCCGGGTTGGATTGCAAACGCGGCGTTGTAGTCAATGATTATTTGCAAACTTCTGATCCTGACATTTATGCGGCGGGCGAGATTGCAGAATGGAACGGGCAGATGTGGGGCATTACGCTGGCCGCCGAGCAGCAGGCAGAGGTCATCGCGAAATATGTGGCCGGCGACATTTCCCAACCCTATAAAGGCAGCACGTCTATGAACATCCTGAAAATGGAGGGTTTACAGCTTTGCAGCATTGGCCTAACCGATGTTCCAAACAATGATCCGGCTTACGAGCAGATCGTTTTCATAGATAAATCGAAGCGTTATTACAAAAAATGCATTGTACACCGCGACAAACTGGTAGGTGCCATTTTAGTTGGAGATAAAAATGAGTTTTTGGAATATAGGGATCTGATATCCAACTCCATAGAGCTTTCAGAAAAGCGCCTGCAATTACTGCGGGCCAGCCAGAAAGTGGAGCCTTTGGAGGGAAAATTGGTCTGCTCGTGCAACAATGTGGGCCAGGGAAACCTGGAACGCGCAATAGCAAGCGGTTGCAGCGATTTTCAGACGTTATGCCAGCGCACAGGTGCGGGAACGGGTTGCGGCTCATGCCGGCCGGAAGTGAGGAGTATTTTGGAAAAAGCAACCGAAGCAACATTAGTCTAAACGCCGATGAGAGACTATTATAACATTAAAATCAACTTGCCGGGAGGCATCGCGTCGCCGGGCTATCTCAAAGACATTCTGACGGCGGCCTGGAATGCGAATGTGCGCAAAGTGCGTTTCGGATCGCGGCAGCAACTGCTTATGTCGGTGTTTTATGAGGATATGCGCTTTTTGGAAAAAGACTTGAAAAAGAGCGGCATTTTTTACGAAATGAATACCGACCGCCAGCCCAACATTGTCAGTTCCTATTGCGGTGAGGAGGTTTTCAGAACGGGGCAATGGCTTAATGCGAACGAGTATCATTCCGTGCTCGACACATTTGATTACGATCCCGCGTTGAAGATCAACATTTCCGATTCCAACCAGAGCTTTACACCTTTTTTTACCGGTAATCTTAACTTCATATCTTCACCCGAGCCACACTTCTGGTATTTGTATGTGCGTAACAAACAAACGAATACGGTTTATAAATGGAATGATCTGGTTTATACAAATGAGATCGGCAGACTTGCAAAAGTGATCGAAGGTTGCATGCTTTCAGGCGACTGCTGCGGAGCGGAAAGTTTGCATGAAGCTGTGCAGAAAAAGATCCGGTATGTATCACAACCAGCTTTGCAAGACCTGGAATTGCCTTCATTCACACTTCCCTACTATGAGGGTTTCAACCGTTATGAATCCCGAACCTGGCTCGGTCTTTATCGCCGGGATGAGCAATTTCCAATTGAGTTTCTACTAGACGCTTGTGCGTTATGTCTTAAAACACGGATTGGGGAAATCTGCATTACACCCTGGAAATCACTGGTAATTAAGGGAATAGAGGATCAGTATCGCGCGGATTGGAGCAACATTCTGGGTAAACATAACATTAATGTGCGGCACGCGGCTAACGAGCTGGCATGGCAAACGGAAGACCATAATGAGGACGGAGCGAGCCTTAAAAATGACCTGATCCATTATTTTGATAAAAATGACATGCGGACTTTCGGACTCTGTTTTGGCATACAAACCAAAGCAAAATCGGAAGTTTTCGGGAGTGTATTGATTAAAAAGCGCCCGTTATTGCAGATTGGGCAGTTGTCGATGTTTCATGTTTATGACATTTATTACACCGAAAACTTCAATCCAAATAGTCGGACCCAGCTGCTTTTTGAGAAAGGTCTATATAAGATCCATGTGGCCGCACAGCTCGAAAAACTTTGCAGAAGGTTCAACAACCAGCGTTCCAGGGAAAATTTTAAAGTATCATTGCAGGAGACGGATGAAACGAAACTGGCAATCAAAATCGTCGAGTTCATTTACCAATGTCCTGATTGCCTGACTGTTTACGATCCCGAATATGGTGATGCGACACAGAACATCGCTCCCGGAACTGCATTTGAAGATCTGCCGGAAACTTATTGTTGCGCATTGTGCGACGCCGGCAAAGCAACAATGATCGCCACTGAATTGAACAAATCAACATTATCAGAACTTCCAGCTTGATGAAAACGCTTGAAATAGGAACCCAATACTTCCGGTTTGAAAATGATTTCGTAAATAATCTGCGGTGTATCCCTATGATTGTCAGATACAAGCTGGATTCGTGCCGCATTAAGCTCCAACTCGCCGACTGGGCGAAACTCAATTTTGAAGAAAAAGCGCAGCTGGCTGAACTGCCTTGCCAGTTTCCGCACGATATCGAAGCATATGGCCATTATGTGAATGCATTGGTTTGGAAATACACCGGCCAATATCCATCTGTTTTGAAACAAGTCGCAGACAGCTGGAATGAAACGCACGAAATTCCGGCCGAGGTCAAGGAAAAAGCGAGCGAATTTGCTTGCCCGCAGCTCACAATGGAACAATGGAAAAACCTGGAAACGCTGCAAAGGTTTGCCTTGGTAAAATTGGGTAGATCCGGTCATGAAGGAAAAAACTTCCCGGTTGCATTCAGCGAGTTTGGGTTAATGTAGGGCTATCACTTATCCCCGTTTCGCTTCTTGATCGCAGCGCGCAGATCGGAAAGCCTTTTTCCAGCATGCCGGCCATATAGTAAATGCTTGGGCTGCCCCACTAATTGAGCGCTGTAAATTCCCCGGTGGCCTGAGAAAAAATACGCGACAACGCATGCAAGCGCGACATAAACGCCACAAGAAGCTCCGAAAAGTTCGATTGCCATAATCGTGCACGCAAGCGGCGTATTAGCGGCCCCTGCGAAAACAGCTACGAAACCCATTCCGGCCAGCAATGCTGTTGGCAGTGGAATAAAATAGGAAAGAAAACTGCCTAATGTTGCTCCAATAAAAAACAGCGGCGTCACTTCCCCTCCTTTGAATGCAGCGCCAAGCGTTACAGCAGTGAAGAGAATTTTTAATGCAAAATCGTAAGCGGGTAATTGTTCAGAAAACGACTCGACTATTACCGGAATCCCCAATCCAATGTACCGCGTAGTCCCCATTCCAAAAACCGCCAGAGCCACAATGGCACCGCCCACCACCGGCCGTAATGGAGGAAAGCTGATTTTTTCTTTAAAAATGCCTCCCAAATAATGTGTTAATGAAGCAAATAAGAGCGCGCAAATTCCAAAAATACCGCCAGCTAAAACGGCGTAGATCAAATTCGCCGGCGAAATTTCGGGAACAAAAGGAATCTGGTAATGCGTATGCCCCACGCGCCAGGCCCTGGTTGTCATATCGGCCACCACCGAGGCAATAAATGCCGGAATCAACGCATCATAGCGTAACCTGCCGATCAGAAACACCTCAATTCCAAATATTGCCCCAGCTAATGGCGTCCCGAATACGGAGCCGAAACCGGCTGCTATGCCAGCAATAATGACCAATTTTCTGTCTCGCGGACGCAGTCTGAAAAGATGGGTAAACTGGTCGGCAATGGAGCCGCCGATTTGCAATGCGGTGCCTTCCCTCCCAGCCGATCCTCCGAACAAATGTGTTGCTACGGTGCCAACCAGAATGAATGGAGCCATTTTCAGGGAAATAATAGCGGAGGGGCGGTTGATGTTTTCCAGCAAAAGGTTGTTTCCCGCTTCAACATCTTTTCCCCAGAAATAATACATACAGCCGATCACAAAACCGGCAACCGGCAGTAGTGTAATGATCCAGCGATGACCTTCGCGCACGTTTGTCGCCCAGTCCAGCGATACCAGGAATAAGGCAGAAGCCGAGCCCGCAAGCACACCGATCAGACTGGCGATCACCAGCCATTTTCCGGTGTAGAAAATAATGGGGAAGCTTCGGAAAAGCGGGACAAGATTCCTGGGAATGCGTATGCGGTTACTTGACATTTTTGGCTCGGAAACACCATTTCTGGATTGGCACCAAAGTTATATGTTTTGTTTTGGAATGTGAGTCACTGGCTCGCAAGTGCGATGAATTGAGGGGATTTCTTATATTTATGGCTCCCTGGATCCATATTAATCATCATGCTATGAAAGATCGTGAAATAATTATTTCAAATTATGTAACTGCTTATAACAATTTCGATGTCGACGGAATGGTCGCGGACTTTGATGACAACATTGTATTTGAAAATATGGTGAATGACGAAGTGACGATGGAATTGAATGGCATTGAAGAGTTCCGGAACCAGGCAGAGCAGGCCATTGATCTTTTCTCGTCCCGCCAGCAGACCATTAACAAATTCATCCACAACGAAAACTGGTCGGAGATTGAAATCGAATATTATGCTGTTTTGGCAGTGGATTTACCCAACGGCCTGAAAAAAGGCGACGAACTTGACATGACAGGCAAGTCCGTCTTCGAATTTTCAGAGAATAAGATTGTTCGGTTGACGGATATTAGTTGATCTTTTTGCGCTTCCTTCTTTTTCTTTCCGTTAAGACAAATATCTGTTTCAAAAAAGTTGGCAAATAACCAACTTTTCATACCTTCGTGTATCAACATGCTCCATCTAATGTGAAAAAACATCAACTAGTTCAGGAACATGGTAATCATTCAATTACGCAAAATATCCGATTTCGCACATAAACATTCTGATTCAGGAAAAAGCCTGGCGGTCTGGAAGACGGTAGTAGAAGAAGCTAATTGGCGGAAGAGCAGTGACGTTTTACAAGATTTTCCAAGAGCAAAGATACTCAGTAACAAACGAGCTCAATTTAAGATCGTCGGAAACAAATATCGGCTCGTTGTTGAGGTTGACTATGAAGATCAGATCGTTGAGATCAGGTTCATAGGAACACATTCTGATTATGATGAGATCAATGCGGAAACAGTTTAATATCAAATACACAACTACTTATGAAAACACAATGGTTTTTAATCGATAATGATGGCGACTACGAGCTGGCGCTTGCCCGTTATCAGGAAGTGAAGGATGCCGTGAAAAATAGCGACGAGCATAAGGAAAAGCTCTTGCTTGTTCACCTTATTTCTGAGTTTGAAAAGATCGGTGCTAATCTGCCGGAAGTTGATCCGATTGAACTTATCAAAATCAGAATGAACGACTTTGGCTACAAATCGGCTGATCTGGCAAAGGAATATGGCGATAAAGGAACGGTTAGCAAGGTTTTGAATTACAAACAGGCGCTATCCCTAACTATGATCCGCAAATTCAGCAGGCTGCTGCGCATCCCTGTTGAAGCTTTGACCCACGAGTACGAATTACGTTAATTACTTACCGAGCCCCTCAGCAATCGCATCTTCCAGCTCTTTGCCGTGCAGATTTACCCCTATGATCGTTCCTTCCTTATCCAGTAACACGTTGAACGGCAGCGCGTCGATCTCGTAGGTTTTAGCGATGGGGGATGTCCAGAATTTGAGGTCGCTTACCTGGATCCATTTCAGATTGTATTTCTTTACAATTGCTTTCCAGGCAGGCTTCTTGCTATCCAGCGAGACACCGAATATTTCAAATTCTTTTTCCGCGTTTCCTGACTTATTGAATTGATTATAAACCTTTTTGAGCTCCGGTTGCTCCTCCACGCACGGCGCGCACCAGCTGGCCCAAAAATCGACTAAAACTACTTTGCCTTTTTGAGATGACAGCGCAATTTCTGTTCCGTCCAATGCAGGAAGTGTTATTTCAGGTGCTTTTTCCCCAACCCTGATCTTGCCTTCCTGCGCCTTCACCCCGACATGAGTAAACAACGCAACGCACACTACTAACTTACTGAAAATCAATTTCATGCACTCAAATATTAGTTAACAGGATAACCCGGATCGATCCAATTGGTTTTGATGTTTTTGGGCACATCCAACAGCTTCGCTTTGGCAAAACCCTTTTCCTTGATCAGGCTAAATGCCGGGCGAATGTTTGGACATTTATCGAACGGGCAACATCCGCAATAAAGGACCACTTCGCGGTTCTTGTTTTCCTTGGAAAGCATTTTTTCCAGCTTCTTGATATTGTCTTTTTCCTTACCGGGACCCACGTCCACCGAACCTTTGATCACAGCCTGTGGTCCAATGTTGATAATCAGGGGCTTCTCGGCCTTTGGGTTATTAATAATGTCGGCCAATTCTTTGGTTTGCATTAATTGCGACTCGGTCCAGGGCTCAGCTTTGGTTTGCGCCTGAGACGCGAAGCCCAGCAGGGCCAGTGAGAAAATGAGCAGATATTTGGTGATATTTTTCATCATTATTTTAGGTTATACGGTTTAAAATCCAGAAATCCGCGAGTTTAGCTTGGTTGCCTTTTTATCGCACTGTGATCAGCGGCCCGTCGTGTAAGGGTTCAAGCCATCCGAAAGATATCAGGTTATTGCCAAGAACTGCCATTGTTCTTTCGAAATCCTGCGCATGTTCGTCACTAACTGCAACGAGCAAACCGCCGCTAGTCTGCGGATCGGCAAGAATATATTTTTGAAGATCAGTCAACGGCCCTACCTTTTGCCCATAGCTCGCCAGATTTCTTTTTGTGCCTCCCGGAAAACATTGCTGTTCCAGATAAAAAGATAGCGAGTCGATCACGGGCACTTTATCAAATTCAATAACGGCCGATAATCCGCTTCCCTCGCACATTTCGGAAAGGTGACCCAACAACCCAAAACCGGTAACGTCTGTCATGGCTTCGACGCCGTCCATTCTCGCAAAAGTTTCTCCGAGTATGTTAAGTTTCACCATGCTGTTCAAAGCGATCTCGGCGTCTTCCGGGGCCAATATACCCTTTTTTTGTGCGGTTGAGAGTATTCCTACGCCCAGTGCCTTGGTCAGGTATAACCGGCAGCCTGCCTTTGCGGTGGAGTTTTGTTTAAGATGCTCAATGCTGACCAAACCACTGACAGCCAGACCAAAAACGGGTTCCGGGCAATCAATGCTGTGTCCGCCAGCTAATGTGATGCCTGCTTCTGCGCAAATCGCACGTGAGCCTTCCAGTACACGCTGTGCTACTTCGGGAGCGAGTTTGTCGATCGGCCAGCCTAGGATCGCGATGGCCAGCACGGGATTTCCGCCCATTGCGTACACATCGCTTATCGCATTGGCGGACGCAATTCGGCCAAAATCGTACGCATCGTCGACAATCGGCATAAAGAAGTCAGTAGTAGAAATGAGCGCTGTCCCGTTGCCAAGATCAAGAACGGCCGCATCGTCACGCTTGTCGTTTCCTACGAGCAAGCGCGGATCTGCCAGCGCAACGACCGGACTGTGCAGGATTTTGTCCAAAATGGCCGGGCTGATCTTGCAGCCGCATCCGGCCCCATGCGAATATTGTGTGAGTTTTATAGTTGTCGTATCCATTGTGTTCCTATGCCTGCACAGTGGCCGGGATAGTGTTGGTGAAATTTAAAATTTGCTTTGCATTTTCAGCTGTTTCCTCACTCTCAATGACGATCGAAAGCACCTTTTCAGCATTCCTTTTGGCCATATCCTTCCGATAGGTTTTGTCGTAATAAACGAGCACGATACGAATAAAACCTTCCATATCACCCTCATTGATGGCCGCAATTGCTTGTTTCGTTTGCAATGGTCCGAGCCTTTTGTGAATACGGTCAGTGCAGGTGATCAAAAATTCTTTATCAAGCAGGCCGTATTCCAATGTTAATGTTTTGACGCGTTGTTCCAGATCCACATGGATATCGATCAGCGTAGCGTTGCTCATTTGATCGAAAAGCGGTGTTGGAATTGTCAGTTTGCCAATGTTTCTGCTTTCATCCTCTACCCACAGGCGTTTTGAACCATCCATATCTTTCAATTGGAAAGCCAGGTTGTTTTCAAATTGCTCCTGGGTAGGCTGGATCATTTTGTTCATCGTGCCATATGAAGAGCCTTGATGCTGCGCAAGATGTTCCAGATCAATCACTTGCTCACCAAGCGACGTCAGTTCATGCAAAATTCTTGTCTTTCCCGACCCTGTCCTTCCTCCCAATACCAATAGCGCAGCAGGTTGCAGAAACTGGTCCAGCGCAAACCTTCTGAAACTTTTATAACCGCCTTCAATCAGGTAAACTTCAAAACCGTAGAGATTCAATGCCCAAGCCATTGCACCGCTACGCATGCCGCCACGCCAGCAATGTACGGCGATCTTTTTGCCCGGTGCGACCTCTAAGGCATGTTTGATAAAGCCTGACCATTTGGAACCCGTCAGATCAAACCCCAACAATATCGCTTCTTCCCGCCCAACCTGCTTGTAAGTGGTGCCAACCAAAACCCGCTCTTCGTTGCTGAATAATGGCAAATTGAATGCGCCGGGAATATGCCCATGCTCAAATTCGGCAGGCGTACGCACATCGGCGAGCGGAATGCTGTCTGGCAAAAGAAAAAATTCGTTGACCGATATGGTTCTGATCATGTTGGCACAGGCTTTGCAGGTTTCAGTTTATCTTATAAAAATCAGATCTTCCGTTTATGACAAAGACATTGCAAATAGCGAATATACTGGCATTAATCGTGACAGTAATCATGAATTACTTATCAAATACAGGCATTTTTAATGATAATACCATGGCCACTGTTTCGGCCGAATACCAAAATTTCTTCACGCCTTCCGGTTATGCATTCTCCATTTGGGGTGTGATCTACATTGGTCTGGCAGCGTTTGTAATCTATCAAAGCAGTGGTTTATTCAATGATAAAAAGGCGCCGGATGTTGTAGATAAGATCGGGTGGCTTTTTGTGGTTTCCTGCATTGCCAATTGTTTATGGATCTTGGCCTGGCTTTATGATTACACCGGTGCTTCGGTGCTCATTATGACGCTGTTGCTCGCCTCATTGCTGGGAATTGTGTTGCGGACGCGCATGGAAATGGACCTGATAACCATGAAGAAGATTGCGTTTGAATGGTGGCCTTTTGCATTATATCTGGGCTGGATAACCGTTGCATTAATCGCGAACATGGCTGCCTATCTGACAAAAATCGGATGGGACGGTTTTGGAATTTCTGCAAGCGCCTGGACAGTTATTATGATCTGTATTGCGGGATTTGTGCAGCTATTCCTAACCTGGAACCGCAACTTGCGTGAAGCAGCTATGGTAGGTGCCTGGGGCCTTGCCGCAGTTGCCGTAGCAAACTGGAATGAAAACCAGGCAATTGCCTTTACAGCAGTTGCCGTGGTTGCGGTAATCCTGATCAGCAACGGTGTACATGCTTACATGAACAGGGGTAAGCATTATTTGATCAAACAAAATGGCGTGACGGTGGCTAAATAACTTTGTTAACGCCTGGAATCTTGATAGCAATATGGCCGATCAAAAAGCTAAAAACAATGCCTAATGGGGTTACGAGCACCAGTTTCAGGGCGGGATCAACGGGCCATGTCCTCAGTAAAAGCGCGAGTACAATAAGCACCAACGGATGTAAAATATAGACGGCGAATGCGCAGCGCGACATTTTGCTGAGAAATGCATTGGGTGCGTTCAAATGTTCCTTGCTGTAGGCGAGTAGCGCAACCATAATGCACACGCCAGTAATTTGTTCCCAAAAAGCATAGAATGCAGCTTCGCCATGCAATCCGCCGCTGAACCATTCCAGCGGGTTATCAAAAATGATCTTAATGGCATAGACAATTGGAAAACCAATAAAGATCATGCAGAGCGCTATGGTCTTTATCGGCTTATATTGATCGGGATTAAGCTGGTCCAGCCATTTACTTTCGGCGGCGGCAATGCCGACCATAAAAACAGCAATGTATTGTGGAAAATGACCCAATTGAAATCCAACCGGATCCAAAACCCATCCAACAGGAAAGCCAAGCCTGACAATGAAACTGACAACGGCCAGTGCTGCTCCCAGACGCAGAATATTTTTCACGGCTGGCATAGGCCAGATGTCGGGCGCGGATTTAGCAATGCCTTTCCAACCTGCATAAACGAGGCTGAAAAGCAGCAGCGCCACAACAAACCACAAAACCCCGACGCTAATCCAGCCGTCGTAACCAGACAAGAACTGCATAAATGTAATGTGATGCTCCCCTTCATAATAATAGACCAGGTAATTCATCACCGGCGCCAGTATGAAGGAGTAAAACAGCAGCGGGATGCCCAATCTGAAAAACCGGTCTTTAATGAAAACGGCAGCACCTTTTTTCTTGTAGGATGCCGGAATGAACAAAGCGGACAGGAAGAAGAAAAAGCCCATAAAATAGGACTGGTTCACGGCGACAAACATTGTCATAGCCATAATAGCGCTGGTAATGCTCGTTTTTTCCGAATAATACCAACCACCCGGCGCGCCGTAGGTGACGAATGCATGATGTGCGACCACCAGGGCCGTCAGCAGCACTTTCAGATAGTCAATGTAAACGATCTTGCTTCCAGGATGATCGGGAATGAGGGCGGCTGGCGGAGTTGAGAAAGACATTTTTTCATGGTTATGGCTAAAATTCCAAGATACAAAAAGCTTGCGAAAAATGTCAGGCCCGGGAATCAACGGGAAGCTGATGGATCTTCTCATGTGCTTTTTTAAGCACATCCTTAATTATTTCCAGCTTCATCGGCTTGGCCATATAATCGTCCATGCCGTTGTTTAGACAGTTATTCCTGTCTTCGGTCATGGCATTAGCGGTCAAAGCTACGATGTACGGCAATGTGCTATGATTTTTCCGGATGATTTTGGTTGCTTCCAAGCCATCCATAACGGGCATTTGCAGGTCCATCAAGATCACATCATAAGCTATCAAAGCTAATTTTTCAATCGCCTGCAAACCATTCTCGGCCATATGAATTTCGTAACCAAGCTTTTTGAGAACGTAATCGATAAATTTCTGATTCACCAGATTGTCTTCGGCAACCAGTATTTTTAGCGGAAATTGGGTTGAAAAATCGTTTTCTAGCATTCGTTTTTCAGGTTCTGATTTGGACGGAAGGTCTTGTTGACGTGCTAATTTTGCATTCTTTTCGGTATATCCAGTGGTAATATAAAAATGAAAAGATGACCCCTTGCCATACTCGCTTTCCACACGGATAGAGCCGTTCATTAACCGGATCAGTCGCTCACAGATCACGAGACCAAGCCCGGTGCCTCCATACATGCGGTTCACGGATGAATCGACCTGTGAAAATGGTTTGAAAAGATTATTCAAATTCTCCGGCTTAATGCCAATCCCCGTATCCCTGACCGTAAAACCAACGTCGATTTCGCCGTATTCGGCTGGTGTAAAAGGATGAATGTGCAGGTAAACTTCTCCCCGGCTCGTGAATTTGATCGCATTATTGATCAGGTTTGTTAAAATCTGTTTTAACCTCGCACTATCGCCGATGAGAAAGTCAGGCACGCCCGGTTCAATATAATAGAGCAGGTCAATGTGCTGTTTTGCAGCTTGCAAAGAAAAAAGGTCCATGATTTCTTCGATCGTCTGCCGCAGTTCGAATTCGTGTGCTTCCAGATCGATTTTACCCGATTCTATTTTCGAGAAATCCAGAATGTCGTTGATCACATTTACCAAAGTTTCCCCACAGGTTGCAATGATTTTTGTATAATCCTGCTGTTCCTCAGTCAATTCCGTTTCCGAAAGCAAGGCGGTCATGCCAATGACACCGTTCATCGGGGTCCTGATCTCATGGCTCATTGTGGCCAGGAAAATGCTTTTTGCCTGGTTGGCGCGCTCCGCTTCATCCCGCGCAAACTGCGCCTGCTCATGCTGTTCGTGCAACTCTTCGGTCTGCACGCGCAGCTCCTCGGATTGCGATTGCAATTCTTCGTTCAAAGCTTGCAAATGATCTGCCTGTGCATGCAATTCCTCAGCCTGCTTCTGCACGGTCGCGGTGCGTTCTTCGACTAATTTTTCCAGAGTAGCCTTTTGTCTGATAATGTTATTAACACGATGGCGATATAGCAGGTAAATTGCCCATGCTGTAACGAAAACCGACAACAACCTAAACCACCATGTTACCCAAAATGGTGGCGTAATGATAATGTTCAGGCTGTTTTGGCCCATGATCCATGCGCCCGAAATATTTTGTGCCTTGACTTTGAACATATAATTTCCGGGCGGCAGATTGGTGTAAACGGCGGTATTGCCATTGCCCACATAATTCCAGTTTTTGTCAAACCCTTCCAGTGAATAAGCATAGCTCTTTTGGGAAGATGTAAAATCAAGTGCAGCGAAGGTCAGTGCAATGAAGGATTGGTCGTGCGCAAGTGTGATGGTCCGTGCCTTTGAAATTTCCTGAGGCAAGAGGAAAGTATATCCATCCGGATCCGCCTCCGCTTCGTCGCGGTTGAAGACCCTAAAACTAGTCAGTACGATCGGATAAGCGCCGCTTCCTCCGCTGATCTGCCTCGGATTGATTTTATTAAAACCATTCACCCCACCAAAATACAATGTGCCATCCCTGTCTTTATAAGCAGATTTTTGCTTAAATTCTCTGGCTTGCAAACCATGTTCAACGGTGAAATTTTGAAATTTTTCCAACTTTTTATCAAATCGGGAGAGTCCGCTTACGGTGCTTATCCACAACATACCCATATCGTCCTCGATTACCGCTTCGGTAACATTGCTGATCATTCCCTGCTGGGTCGTGTATTTTTTAAACTTGCCTGTTTGGGGTTCAAAACGGATGAGTCCCCGCAAAGTTGACAGCCACAAAATGCCCTGCTTATCTTCCACGATGCAATTGATCGCGCTATTAAAAACGCGTTCGCTGTCACTCACCCGAAATTTCGTAAATGTGTCGGTCTGAGGGTCATAGCGATTCAACTGGCCCTCGTCCGTGCCTATCCACAGGTTGCCCCTGCGATCCGTGAAGAAACAATTAATGGTGTTGTCTGAAAGCGTTTTGGAATTGGTAAGATCGCTGAGATAATGTTTAAACTGTCTGGTTAGCGGATCATAAACGTCCAGTCCCTCACCATAAGTGCTTAACCAGATTTTGTTGTCGGGGGTCCGCGCTATCGCGTATACATTATTGGAATACAAAGAGTTAACATCGCCCTCTTTGTGTTTCAAAACAGTAAACCGCTTTGTTTCCGGATCAAAAACATTCAATCCGTTTCCCCATGTTCCTATCCAAAGTTTACCTTCATGATCAGGAACGATCGCCAAAATGTAGTCGCCAGAAATACCCGATTTTTGCTGGCGGAAAGCGCTGAATTTTTGTGTTTTCCTATCCATCAAATTCAATCCGCCGCCATCTGTCCCGATCCAGAGATTGCGATCTTTGTCTTCGAAAAAACAAAGCACAAAATCGTTGGAAAGACTGTTTTCAGACGAATTGTGCTGGTAATGTATGAAGCTGTTGTTGCTTTTATAAACGCTCAGCCCGGCGCTGTAAATACCCAGCCAAAAGTTATTTTGCCGGTCTTTATAAATGCAGTCCACCGAATTTCCGGCCACGCTGCTTCTGTCCACTTCATCGTGCCCATAAGCATCGAAAGTCCAGTTTTGTGTATTCAGTATATTCAGCCCGCCGTTTTCCGTGCCAACCCAGATTTCGCCCAGGTTCTCGTTGATGCTCGTAATGTTGTTATTGGAAAGTGATACAGCATCATTCGGATTATTTTTAAACCGCCGGAATGTGCCATCGCCGGGTTGAAAAAGATTGAGTCCGGAACCATACGTGCCCACCCAAATCCTGTTTTTACTATCCTGAAAAACAGCCCGCACGTCGTTGCCCGACAGGCTTTTTTCATTGCTATCCGTTACAAACCTCCTGAATAGCCCGGTTTTCCTGTCGAGCAAGCTCAATCCTTGCGAAGTTCCGGCCCAGATGTTGTTTTGCGCATCGCAAAAAACGGTGTTTACGTTGTTGTCAGCCAGGCTCTGACTGCTTTTTTCGTCAGATTTATAGTGTTTCAATAAAGTCCGGCTGATCGGATCAAAAACATCCATGCCGCCGGTTGTAGCGATCCAGAGCTTTTCATTTTTATCAAAAACAATTTTGTTGACGTAAGCGCCTGAAATGGTTTTCGGATCATTTTCAACAAAAGTGTATTTAGAAAAAACACCCTTGTCCGGGTCAAACACATTGACGCCTCCGCCGCTGGTTGCGATCCAGATCCTGCCCGATTTGTCCTCGGCCAACGCAGTTACAAAATCGTTACTGATGCTGTTTTTGTCCTTTTCATCGTTTTTGTAAACCCTGAACTCATGGCCGTCATAACGGTGCAGGCCTCCATTCGTCCCAATCCAGATGAAGCCTGTTTTGTCCTGCATTACGCAGTTCACATTATTATTCAAAAGACCATTTTCAGCGGAAAGGTGTCGAAAGTGCAGCGGTTTATTTTGTGAGAAGGCGTTTAATGCAATCACTTGCATTAGCATAAGGAAAACAAAACAGTAAAAAGTCAACTTCATCAGGCCGAAGGCGTAAAACTACTTTGATAATTTTTGTAGAAATATACACCTAAAATATGATTATCTGACGAAATTTTTAGCATTTCATCACATCATCCACCATTGTCGACGATCCCAGATAAATGGGTGAACGCTGGTGGAAAGAGGTTGGTATAATGTCGAGAATAGCGCCAAATCCGTCAATCGCTTTCCCGCCGGATTTTTCCGCAATAAATGCCAGGGGATAGCACTCATATAACAGCCTGAGTTTTCCCTCAGGCGTTTTTTTGGTGGATGGATACAGATATACGCCACCCCGCAACAAGTTGCGATGGAAGTCTGCAACCAATGATCCTATGTATCTGGCAGTGCAGGATTTTTCTTTGCATTTGGTCAAATATTGCTGCACAAATGCCGGATAATCATTAATATACCCATCATTGACTGAATAAATCGTGCCGTTTTGGGGAGAGCAAATGTTCTTATGTGATAATATAAATTCTCCCAGCGAATGGTCATAAGTGAAGCCGTTCACGCCATCGCCGGTGGAATATACGAGCATTGTGGACGAGCCATATAAAATATAACCGGCCGCGACCTGCTTGCGTCCGCCTTGCAGAAAATCTTCCCGGGTCGCAGGGCCATCAATGGGCGAAACACGCCTGTAAATAGAGAAAATCGTCCCTATGGACACATTCACATCAATATTGGAAGAGCCATCGAGCGGGTCCATGGCCACTACGTATTTGCCATGATCATTGCCTGTGTGGATGATATCTTCGTCCTCTTCGGATAGGATCGCACACACTTCTCCCCCGTTTTTCAATGCCCTTATGAACCTGATGTTGGCGATAATGTCCAGCTTTTGCTGGTTTTCGCCCTGCACATTATCGGTCCCGTTCCCACCGGCAATGTCCACAAGGCCGGCGCGGTTAATTTCCCGGTTAATGATCTTTCCGGCCAGCGCGATATCCCGTAACAATTGGGAGAGCTCGCCCGTTGCATAAGGGAATGCACTTTGGCTTAACATAATAAACCTGTCGAGCGTGACGCCTACGGGCAACGCAAGTTCCTGAGCAGTTTTTGGACTCATAACATGATAAATTAGTAGATGGACTAATGTTGAGAACTATGCAGCAGGATTTAGGATTTACTCATTTTTTGAGCCTGACTTATCAATAATCACGGCAATCAAAATCACCAGACCTTTTACAACTTGTTGCCAAAAAGGCGACACATTAAGCAGCACAAGGCCATTATTCAGCACGCCAATTATGATCGCACCCTGGACCGTCCCCAAAATGCTGCCGCGACCGCCAGACAGCGAAGTGCCGCCGATCACCACCGCCGCAATCGAATCCAGTTCATAGCTGATGCCCGCATTAGGCTGTGCAGAATCAAGACGCGAAGTTACCATAATTCCCCCGACAGCCGCCAGTGCGCCAGCGATCGTATAGACAATTATTTTAACTTTATTAACCTGAATACCAGACAGTCGCGAAGCGCTTTCATTGCCACCAATGGCATAGATGTAACGCCCAAGCCTTGTTTTATTCGTGACAAAAACCGCGATGGCGACGATGATTGCGGATATCCAGACCGGCACGGGAATGCCCAATAACCAGCCCGTTCCAAAATATAAAAACGTGTCGCCCAGCCCGCTGATCGGGAATCCTTGTGTCCAGAGCATGGTAAGTCCTCGCGCAACGGTAAGCATGGCGAGCGTTGCGACAAATGGCGGCACATTGAACTTTGTGATCGTCCAGCCGCTGAATGCGCCCATGGCAGATCCCGTGATTACTCCGGCAAGGATTGCACCCAAAATTGTGAAGCCAATGTAAAGGTTGCTATCCGGAAGTTCGATGCCGTTTTTGAGCAAACCGGCCATTATGGCTCCGCAAAGTGCTAATACTGAACCCACTGACAAATCAATTCCAGCAGTAAGAACGATTAATGTCATGCCTGTTGAAATACAGATGTTCACCGAAACCTGCCGCATTACATTCCAGAGATTGGAAACGCTGAGGAACTTGTCCGACAAAATACTCAGTCCCAGACACAGCAGAAAAAGTGCGATGAGAGATTGGAAACGCAGTAATTTGGATCGGTCTAATGCTATGTTCATGCTTTTATGTCGAAATGGGACTGCGGGATTGCGGCCCGCAAAATGGAATCTTCTGTGGCTTCCGCAATCGTGAAACCGGCTGTTAATGTGCCCTCCGCCATCACGAGGACCCGGTCTGAAACCGCAAGAATTTCAGGGAGTTCGGAAGAAACGACTACAATGCCCAAACCTTCGTCGGCCAGCTTAATAATGAGTTTGTAAATTTCATTTTTCGCATTGATATCGATTCCACGCGTCGGTTCGTCTAGCAGCAGCAGTTTGGGTTTCGTAGCCAGCCACTTCGCCAGGACGATCTTTTGCTGGTTCCCGCCGCTCAGGTTATTTGCTTTTTGGTTTTTGGAAGATGTTTTGATTTTGAGCTCGCTAATGTATTTATCAGCCAGCGCCACTTCCTTTGCATCATTTAATGTACCCAGCTTTTCAAGATCGTGCAGTGTGGTAAGACTAATGTTCGTTTTGACGTCCAGCCCAAGCACTAGTCCGTCTTTTTTGCGGTCTTCGGGAACCAAGGCAAGTCCGGCCGCGATGGCTTCGGAGGGAGATGCGCATTTCAATTCCTTGCCCTCCATAAATATGTGACCGCTGATGCCCGTTGCGTGCAGACCGAAAATCGTTTCCAATAATTCGGTCCTCCCCGCGCCCATTAAGCCAAAGATTCCGACGATCTCACCCTTGCAAATCTCAAATGAAATGTTTTTCAGCAGATCTTCTTTCGGCCGTAAGGGATGCTTCAATGTCAGGTTTCTGACTTCCAGCAATGTTTCGCACTTTTCCTCTCCTGAGCTTTTACGCATGATCTCGATCTTCCGCCCTACCATTTTTGCAATCAGCTGATCCTGCGTAATGCCTTCCATTTCCCCGGATTCAATGGATTTACCATCTCTTAAAACCACATAATTGTCCGCGATCCGGAACAATTCGTCCAGCTTATGGGAAACGTAAATGATCGCTTTGCCTTCGTTTCTGAGATTTTCAATGATATCGAAAAGCAGTTCCACTTCGCTGCCTGTGATGGCGGAAGTAGGCTCGTCCATAATGATCAGTTCCGCGTCCGTGAGCAGTGATTTTGCTATTTCCACAATTTGTTGCTGCCCAACTTTCAGCTTCACCACCTGCGTTTCGGCCTTTACTTTAAGTTTCAGCCTGTCGAGCAGTTCCTGCGTTTTTCGGCGCATTCGGTTTTTATCAATTGTCCCGAATTGCGTCAACAGTTCCCTGCCCAGAAAAATGTTTTCTGTAATGGTCAGATATGGGATCAGGTTGAGTTCCTGGTGGATGATTGCGATGCCTTTTTGCTGTGCATCTTTGGGGCCGGAAAATTTTACAGGCGCTCCTTTGAAATGAATTTCACCTTCAAAATCCTGGTAAACACCTGACAAGATTTTCATCAACGTAGATTTCCCGGCACCATTCTCACCGATCAATGCTGTGACCTTGCCGGCTTCAATGGAAAGGCACACGTTTTCAAGCGCGATAACGCCCGGAAATCTCTTCGTTATGTTGTTGACTTGCAGCACGTTGAAGATGTGATTGGTTTACAAATCCCTTATTTTCAAGCTTATGGGGATAATTTCAATGTTATCCAGCTTTAAATGTTCCTGATTCAGCTCGATAGCCCCAGTGAACTCTATCACATCACCTTTTTTCACCTTTGACTTAAAAGGCGGGATCACATTTTCCCGGATGATCTCATTGATTTCTGCGGAGACATTGTTAAAATCCATTGAATTAGAGAACTCATTAATGTCAATTGTCCCCGAGGCATCCCGCACTGCGTTACCAAAAACATATTCGGTAGCGATGCGCATTTCGGGTTTTTCAGCACCCGATTCCAGCCTGAACAGGACCTGATTTTCCTCCACATCCGTCACTTTCCCTGTGCCTTTGATCAGGAAATATTTAATGTTACCAATGCCCAGGGCGTTCGCGTGATCTTTGAAAGCCTTGTCTTTATCTGTTCGTAAAAGCGATAAAAGTTGCCCGGTTTCAGCTGATTTCGACAACGAGGGCGTAAGTTTTTTCGCCCAGAATTCTTTTGCATATTTGGCCGCATTGAAAGAAGCCGTCCCGGCTTTCACCTCATCCAGCTTTTTAAAATACACCGAATTATAAGCCAGAAACGCCACAATCAGCAGGAACACACCATATCGGACCATTTTCTTCATCGCTATTCCTTTTTGCCGTAAGCGGCGTAATTTTCAATGTTACCCTTAACGACAAGCTCCACAGCCACCGGCATTTTCTTCGGAAAATCTCTTTTCCCTTTGAAATATTCGTCGGCAAAATTGGCGGCAGTCTGCGCCATCACTTCGGGGAACTGCATGCCCGTTGCCATGATCTTACCGTCCTTGATGGAATTGACCACATCTTCGGCGCCATCAAATCCAAACACTTTCACTTTATCCGCTTTTCCGGCCGCAACCAGGGCCTGGTAAGCGCCCATCGCCATGGCGTCATTGCCGCAAAAAACCGCGTCGATGTCTGGCTGAGCTTGTAAAATGGATTCGAGGACTTCCATGGCCTTGTTCCGGTCGAAATCAGCACTTTGCTGCGCCACCATTTTAAGACCCGGATAATGGTCGACCACGCTGTGAAACCCCTTTGAACGGTTCCACGTGTTGTTATCGCCCACCATGCCGAGGATTTCAACGTATTTGCCTTTTTTATTTAATGTTTCTACAAAATATCTGGCAATCGAAACACATCCTGAATAACTGTCAGACAAGATCTGCGAAGTTGCCGCCTCATTGGAATTCACTTCCCGATCCATGCAAAAAACCGGAACGCCGGCTGCTGTGGCGTTTTTAACATTCACAATGGAGCCGTCTGCGTCCGTGGGATTGAACAGGATCGCGTCATAGCCGCTCGCCATCGCATTCTCAAAATGATCCGTTTCAAGTGCTGTATTGTTTTGAGAATCAAAGACTTTTGATTCATAACCTAGCTCTTTCGCTTTGGCCTGCGCCCTTTCCGCGAGAAACACAAACCATGGATTATTAAGCGTAGAAACCACGATCGCCATTTTCTTCGGCTCTTCGGCGCCATTTTTTGATCTGCATCCCGCGAAAGTGAGTGCAACTATTGCGTAAAAGAGGATGCTGACTGGTTTTAAAAATTTCATATTTCTTCGCTCCACATTATTCTGGATAAACCGTTACAATCACCCGCTGATATCTCGTAAGCGCCGGAACGCCTTTATCTGTTACGGCAAGGATAATGTGGACCGTTTCCGGCTTCTCGACCTTTGGCGCAGTAAAAAATGTTGTTTTGGCATTTATCTCGTTAATTTTCAAAGGCTCCTTCACGTTATAGCTGCCCGGCTCCGGGTAGTAAATCCATTGATAAGTAAGCTCATTCCCATCGGGATCTTCTGAACCTTCTGCACTCAATGTTACCTTTTCCCCGGTCTTGGCTTTAATGGCATTTGCATGCTTTAATGCGGCTTTTGGAGGATGATTAGCGTCCTTGTATGGCTTGATCGTCCAGTCCATCCGCGCCGCAAAATCATGTTGAAACGCTTCCCGCCACCGCCATAATGTAGCTTTGTTGCTCGTGTGAAATGCGCTGTCAACACCTTTTACTTCATCCATGGCGTCCGTGTATATCGGGCGGGTCTCGGGTTCGTAAAAATATTTCAGTGTGTGAGGAGTGTATAATTCGTATCGACCGCCCCAGCCGCCGAATTCGGGATGCTCGGGATCGTTTAATCCATTGTTAATCAACCCTAAAAACGATGGTGTATCGCCTTCCATGAGAAACTTTGTGAATGGATACTCTGCACCCAACGGCCCGTGGTTACGCACGTTTTCGTCGAGCCAGGGATTGTCTACAATGGTAAAATCAGCGCCCACAAACCGGCCATGAAACTTATCGCCGCTAATGCCTGACCAGGTTGCATAATGGTAAGCGCCTGCCGCGTGATAACCGGGGCTGCCGACATAAAACAAGTCGGGAAAATTCTTCCTGATCCATGGCCCTGTATCGTCCTGATCAGAAATGGTATACATTCTGATTTTGGAAACAAACTTTTTAAGATCTTCCGGCGACCTCGTCATTTTCACTTTCCAAAGCGCCTGAGCCAGGCAATTGGCGCCGCCCCAAACGGGGATCCAAACTGGCCGGTCATCTTTCTTATCTACAACTTTGATAATCCACTCCGAACCTTCCGAGTCTTTTCCCTTTCCAACCGCATTCAGGCCGAATTCGGGGAAACTGCTTTTGGTAATACTCAGTAAATATTCTGTTTCGGGATAACCTTTTTCATGCAGCAACAGGTTGCTTCTGACTTTGCCGTAGGCGTTAATAAGCTGCTTGATCTTTTCCGGGGCAATCCTTTTTTGCTGGTGAATGGAGGTCGTTGCAATCAGTCCTTCCACATCCCAATGATTGGAATAAGTAAGAAAGCGCACCATGGACTGGGTGTCGTCCGGTTCATTCTCAATGTCTGTCAAAATCAAAACCCGGTGTTTTTGAGCGTTGGGCTGCGCATTGGCCAGCGAAAAACCAAGCATGAGGGCAGACATTGCAATGTATCTTGACAACTTCATAAAATATTCCCGATTTAGCATATTTGAAAGAAGCGGGTTATTTCCTGACTCCTCACAGAAAACGCTACCCTTACGTGATTTTTATTTATTCACCCAAAAGGGCCAGTGCGGTTTTTGTAATTCCTTCCTCCGAAATTCCGTAATGATTGAAGATTTCCTGCTGCGAACCGGTAACCGTGTATTCGTCTGGTATACCAATGATTTTGAAGCGGTTACGGAAATTATTCTGGATTAAAAATGAAGCGCAAGCCTCTCCCAATCCGCCATAAATACTGTGTTCTTCCACCGTAATAATAGGCTTATCCGATGCAGCAATTTCAGATAAAAGATTGTAATCCAACGGTTTAATGGTATGCATACTCACAATTGAAGCAGTGAGGTTAAATTCTCTTTCCAGTTTTTGAGCCGCCCGACAGGCATGCTCTACGGTTTCCCCGGTTGCAATGATAGTCAGGTCACTTCCTTCACGGATCAGCCGGCCTTTTCCAAATTCAAATGACTTTTCGGCAGACAGCAAAGGCATCGATTTTTTTCCAAAACGAATGTAAACCGGCAGGTCTGTTTCCGCTGCTAGCCTAACGGCCTGTTCAGCTTCAAAATTATCGGCCGGAGCCACGATAATGAGGTTATTAATCGTCCTTAATACGGCGAAATCGTGCAAACTGTGGTGCGTGGAGCCCAATGCGCCGTAACTCACACCAGCACTGATGCCGACCAGCGTCACCGGATTATTGGAATACGCCACGTCATTTTTGATCTGTTCCAAAGCGCGCGCTGTCAAAAAACATGCTGGCGAAACCGCAAAAACCTTCTTCCCGGTCGAAGCAATGCCAGCGGCCACGCCTACTAGATTTTGTTCGGCGATGCCCACTTCAATGATCTGCTCCGGAAATTTCTGGCCAAAAGGAACGAGCTTCCCCGACCCTCTCGAATCGCTGGTTACCACGATAATGTCCCTGTCCGTTTCTGCCAGCAGCTGCAAAACGCCGGAAAAAACTTCCAGGTTTGTCAGCTGCGCAACCGCAATGTTTTCAATAGTCGCATCCACAATGCTATCCATTTTGATTATAAATCATTCTTTTAAGCCGAAACCAGCGTTGCTCCATACAGATCGAGCTCCTGCACGGCATCCTCATATTGCTTCGGATCGGGCACGCCATGGTGCCATTTGAGCTGATTTTCCATGAAACTGATGCCCTTACCCTTAATCGTATGTGCAATGATCAGACTCGGCTTGCCCTTGACAAACGGCAATGCATCGAATGCGTCTTGCAACTGTTTGATATCATGCCCATCCACATGCCGCACTTCCCATCCGAAAGCCTCGAATTTCTTGTCAACAGGGTCTGTATTAAGCACATCGGCCGTTGGGCCGGAGATTTGCAATGTGTTTTTATCCAAAATCGCACACAGATTGTCGAGCTTATAATGTGACGCCGACAATGCCGCTTCCCAATTGGAACCTTCCGGCAGTTCGCCGTCTCCCAGAACCGTGAAAACGCGGTAATCTTTTTTATCCAGCTTCCCGGCAATGGCCGTGCCCACGCTCAGCGAAAGGCCATGACCCAATGCACCTGTATTCTGTTCAACACCATGCACTTTGCGCGTCGGATGTCCTATATAATGCGATTGATATTTACAGAGTGTGTCCAGATCGGATTCAGGAAAAAAGCCTCTGGAAGCCAGCACAACGTATAATGCTTCCACGGTGTGTCCCTTACTTTGAATATAACGATCGCGGTCGGGAGAAGTGAAATCGGACGCATCCACTTGCATGGTGTGGTTATAAAGCACGTTCAAAATGTCAATACACGACAGACTGCCGCCGGTGTGACCCGCTTTGGCCTGATAAATGTATTTGAGTATTTTCTTCCGGTACTCCACCGATTTCTGCGCTAACTCCTTTTCCGACATGGTTTCTTGAAATACTAATTATCAAAAAGCTGCACTTCCCAGCCCATATAGTTGCCTAATGCTTCTTTAAGAATTCCCGCTGTTTTTGACGCATTCATCACCACATGGTGTTCAAAACCATTTCGGCAGATATATTGCATCAGGTTTTGCAGGTTCGGGATCTCGGCGACAGCGCGGTTACCAAATGTTTTCAATGTGTCATCGGTAAGTCTGCCTTCACCAATGTATGCTTTCATTACACCACGCGGGTCGTCTGTACTGATGCGACCAAACGTAAGTGGCATCGCAGGCGTGCGCCCCGACAATGCACCGTATGTATTTTCCTCTCCGACAGAAGTCCCCAGAATCGGCGCCGTGCTGATCTCAATGTCAGGTAAAAAGGACTTTGCCCAGTTACCGCAATGGAAAAGCACGCATTTGTTATCGTCGTTTGCATAATTGTTATTCCAATCCACGAGTGCGCTTGGCGATCCTGATGCCAGCTGCAAAGCGTACATGCTCAATGTTCCGGTTACATCCACTTCGCAGCCGCTCGGGAGCATGTTTTCGCTCATAATGCTCATGCTCGTGCACACATTGCACCCGTAATTTTTCTGTACCGAAGTCCAGCATTGAATGGCCGTTGCGTCCAGCGCGTTTTCCTGCATAAAATCGGAAAGCACGACGTCCAGCTTCGCCATTTGTATCAGAGCTTCATCCGGCGTTCTGCCTGTGGAGGCATAATCCCGGATCCTTTGCAGCCGTTGCTGCACACTTGCATCTTGGGCGGTAAGCTTATTGGCATTGCCCAAAATCTCCGACAGGTCGACCGTAACGACGGAAATACCGTTTCTTTGCAGTATTTTTTCGCTGTAACGAACGGTGTTAAAGCCTCCGGGACGTGCGCCGATTGCACCGATACGCACATTACGCAGACCTTTTGTAACGCGGCAGACGGCAGTGAAATCCAACAGATCTTTTAGAAAAGTGGGGTCCGATGGATGCACCACGTGCTTGGTCGTGAGTGTATATTTTATGCCGAACTGATACAAATTATTGCAAGCAGAAATCTTTCCGCACCACGAATCTCTGCGTCTTGCTACATCCAGTTTATCCAGGTCGTCGGGATAACCCTGCACCAGAACAGGCACATTGAGTTCTGCCAGTTTTAATGTTTCCGCAATTCCTCTTTCGTCGCCAAAATTGGGCAACACAACGAGGACGCCTATGATCTCATCGCGGTGCCTCCGAAATAATGCTGCACATTTCTGCGCATCCTGAAATGTCTCTACGCCGCCCAGTTTGGTATCTTCGGTGTCGAGCATAATGCTATTGATTTTCAGCTTCGCCAGCAGATCAATGATTTCGACCCGCGCTTCTGCGACGAGCCTGTCCGGGAAAAAATCCCTGTTTCCGATGATGACGCCAATACTTCCTTTTTCGCTCATGGTGAATTTGTACGCTTATTAACCAGCTATTATCAGCTCTATCTCATTATCATGAAACAGCTGCTTGTGTTTTTCTTCGATTCCAGCGTCGGTAATCACATAATCGATCAGCGACAGCGCTCCTAAACTTGCGAAAGCGCTTTTCCCCACTTTTGTTGAATCTGCCACCAGATAAGTTGTATCTGCTGCGTCAATCATTGCCTTTTTTACCACTAAGTCACTGATACTCGGATAAGTAAGTCCCGATTTTAACGATAGTCCTGCCGTGGCCAGAAACAGTTTCTGAACATTCAATCCTTTGAAAAAATCGGCCGCTTTCTGCCCTGTGAGCGACAATGTGGGTGGCTTAAACTCGCCACCGGTCATAATCACTTCTATCCCCGTCTCAGCCCCAAGCAGCAAAGCAATGTTCAATGCGTTTGTAATTACCGTCAAATGGCGGTTGCTTCCTCTCAGCTTTTTGGCAATTTCCGTTGTTGTCGAACCTGAATCCAGGATAATGGTGTCGCCGTTGGCAATATATTCCAGACATTTAGCTGCTATCAGCTCTTTTTTGTCCAGATTTTCCTGGTTAGCCAGTGAAAAATTGCGGACCTGATCTTCCACATTTTTCAAAAAGGCCCCGCCGTGTTCTTTGATAACCAAACCGTCCTTTTCCAGCTTATCCAGGTCTTGCCGGATTGTTACCTCCGTCACTTTAAAAAGTTTAGCGAGGTCGATCACCTTTGCTGAACCATCTTCTTTTAACAATTCAAGTATTTTGTCTCTTCTCTGATTTGCGAGCATTATGTTATAGTTTGTAGTCCTTATGGTTTTTACCTAAAAATAGAAGGAAAACAGTTATGTAATTGTATCAAAACCAAAAATAAACATAAGCACAGTGCAAAGAGATATATTTTACTTAGCAAAAGCAAATTTGCGAAAATAAAAGAAAATAAAAAATAATAACAGAAAATAAAATACTATAATTGTAATACTATTTCCCGGTAAGTGAATACAAGAATTCAATGATGCCTATTCGACAATTATCTAAAAAGCTGGTTGCATGCGTTTTGATTTTTTACGCACCGCTCACGCTCGCACAGAATGACAGTCAAAGTCTTCCGTTTGACACATTAAAACTGGATAACCTGGATCAGTTCATTAATCCAAACACAAAAAACTGGCAAGTTGCAGGCAATGTCGCCGCTGATCGGAAGCAGATCGGAAGTTTCAATGACATAAAAGGAAAAGGAATCCTGGTGTATAAACCCGCAAAACAAAGTCTGCCACTTATCTCCAAAGCGGAATTCGGCGACGCGGATATTGAACTCGACTTCCTTTTGTCAAAAGGCGCCTCATTCGAGATCTCACTTCATGGTCGTTGTAATATCAAAATCACGGATGACTGGATGAAAAAGGCGAATCCGGGAGCCAAAGCGCCTGGTCTCTGGCAACATTTAACGATCCGTTTCAGGGCAGCGGATTTAGATAAAAATGGAAAGGAAACAAAATCCGCACGCTTTGAGAAGATCTTGCTCAACGGTCACGAATTCGAAAATAATGCTGGACAGCAGGCTGTCAATCTATCTCCTAAAACAATAAACAAATCGCTGGCGATTATTGGAAATGCCCTTCCGTTTGCTGTGCGGAATGTTCAATTCAAAACTTACCAAAAGGACCTGATCCACATTTCGGCAACCAATTTCAAGGTTTATAATGGCTTACATAAAAATCCCGATACGCTGGCATCGCTCCAACCCAAACGCACCGGTGTTACCGACACGCTTTCACATTTGGTTGGCGACCGTAAATCGCAGCTGTTAATGGAAGGGACACTCGACATTCCCCGCGACGGCGATTATTTGTTCAAAATGATTGCCGGTGGCGGCGCCTGGTTTTACATCGATGGAAAACACATTATCGACAATCGTGGTACAAGGGATTTTGAACGTGCCTTTTATGCTAAACACACTTTGAAAAAAGGGAAATATCCGTTCAAAATTGTTTATTCCAATTCAGATGAGTGCCTTGTGCTGCATTACGAAGGCCCGCAAATTCCCTGGCGTTCACTCACGACGCCTGCTTCCATGCGCGTAAGTGAACGCTTCGAACCTTTGGAATATGAGGTAAAAAACAAGCCTGCGATCCAGCGCGGGTTCATGATGCATCGCAATAAAATCAACCCTTATACGGCTTCCGTGAGCATTCCGCCATTAGCGTCGGCCGGAGAAAAAACCGGGAACAATTACGCTTATGATATGAAGCGCTACAATGTGCTGTCGGCGTGGCACGGACGGTTTATTGATGTTTCCAATATGTGGACGGAGCGCGGTGAAAAACAGCTGGAAATCCCGTTAGGTGCCAAACTGGAACTTTTACAAAAACCTCTTCTCGCAATATTATCCTCGCCGGAGGCTTCCTGGCCAGATTCCGCACAAACCGCGGAAGGAGTATTTCCCAAACGCGGTTACAGACTGGCTAATAGCGGCTTACCTGTCTATTTCTACACATTGAATGAGACAAGTATTGAGGATTATTTGTCTTCCGCACCGCAAAACGAAGGACTGACAAGGGAAGTCAAAATTACTCCAAACGCCGGAAAAGGCGCCTATCTTTTACTCGCCGAAGGACGCACTATCGAGCAAACAACCCATGGTTATGCAGTGGACGACAAAAATTATTTTATCGAAAATCTTCAAGCGGGAAGCGTAAAACCTATTCTGCGACGCGACAACGGTCGCCACCAGCTCATTATCCCTATTCAAAACGAACCACTTACGATTAAGTACGATATCATATGGTAAGGTGTGTGATTATGATTTTGCTTCTCATCCGTGCGGTGAATTCTTTCGCTCAGCATATAATCGAAAATGAAAGCAAATATTACAAAATAAATACGGTTCCGGTGCCTGACAGCATTATGCTGGAAGTAGGCGGATTGGCATTCACTGACGATGATAAACTGGGTGTTGCCACGCGGCGCGGCGAGATCTGGGTGATTGACGATCCTTACCAGAAAAAAAGTCAGAAACCGCGTTATTCGCTCTTTGCAAACGGCCTGCACGAACCGCTTTGGCTTGCTTACAAAAAAGGTGCTTTTTACACAACCCAGCGCTCAGAACTCACTAAAATGTCCGACAGCAATGGCGATGGAGTTGCGGATCTGTTTCAAACCATTTATTCCTGGCCCATCTCCGGAAACTATCATGAATATTCCTATGGACCATTGATCCTGCCCAATGGCGAAATGCTGGTTACACTGAATTTATCGTGGGTTGGGCGTGGGGAGAGCCTTACCAAATGGCGCGGTTGGATGCTCAAAATCACGGAAGATGGCAAAATGACGCCTTTTGCAACGGGTATGCGCTCCCCGGCCGCATTTGGCCTTAATGCCTCCGGGGACGTCTTTGTCGCGGAAAATCAAGGCGACTGGATCGGCTCGGGCAGGATCACGCACCTGAATGCAGGCGATTTTGCAGGCCATCCGGCTGGCTTGAAATGGACCGCAGAACCCGGCTCGCCCATTGATTTGAAACGATCCTCATTTGCCGATTCAATCGGCATCATGTATGATTATGCTCAGGGAAAGTCTCATTTTAAGGTGCCTGCCATTTGGTTCCCGCATACGGTGATGGGCATTTCCACCTCTGCGATTGTGTCTATGGATTCGGATGAAGCCGGGCCATTCAAAGGTCAGTTACTTGTTGGGGATCAAGGGCATAGCAAGATTATGCGTGCGTTTTTGGAAAAAGTGAATGGTCAGTATCAGGGGGCCTGCTTTCCGTTTCGCGAAGGCTTTGCTTCGGGTATTTTGCGGATGGCCTGGGGAAGTGACCACTCTCTATTTGTCGGCATGACGAGCCGCGGCTGGGCCTCTACCGGGAAAGACCTTTTCGGTTTGCAACGAATGACATTTCCGAAACAATTTCCCCTGGAAATCAAGGCAATGCGCATTACGACAACCGGTTTTGAGCTTGAATTTACTAAGCCGGTAAACAAGACAATCGCCTCAGCAACTGAGAATTATAAAATGACAGGTTTTACTTACAGCTATCGTAAAAAATATGGCAGTCCGGTTATCAACTCGGGCGATTGTAATGTGAGTAAAGCTGAAATTTTAGCGGATGGGACAAAAGTTAAATTGACTGTAAACGGGCTTCGTGCAGGTTACATTCATGAATTGAAAATCGCCAATGTTGCGACGCAGGATGGTGAAAAACTACTTCATCCCGAAGCCTATTACACCATTAACGCATTCCCGCCGGGTACAGACCATACGCATCATGACATGGCTCACACACAAGCGGCTACGGCTACGGGAGGCTGTGGAAATGATCCATCCAAATCTGTTCATGAACAGCCTGCCGACTGGAAAACGGAAGCCGGTGTGACGATCATTATGGGCACCAAACCGGGTTTGAAATTTGACAAAGAAATCCTGGAAGTTAAAGCTGGCAGCAAAGTGAAGCTGGTTTTCAATAACAACGACGATATGCTTCACAATCTGGTCATTACGGCGCCGGGAAAAGGCGAAGAAGTCGGTCAAAACGCCATGGATATGGGACTCAACGGAACCAACGCCGGCTACATTCCAGACTCAAAATCAGTCCTTTTCCACACCTGCCTCATTCAACCAGAAACATCCCAAACCATCTACTTCACCGCTCCAAAAGCAGGCGATTATCCCTTTATATGCAGCTTCCCAGGACATTCGTTTGTAATGAAAGGGATTATGAAAGTGCGGTGATAATCTCCCAATCGGGCTTAATCCATTTTGTTAACCTAAAAAGATTAGCCAAATTGCAATCATGGAGCTATTGGAAAAGTTAACGGTTCATTATCAGGAAATTACGAATCATGTGATTGATTACGAGAAGTATAATCTGTACGCGATATCGCATCATTCCACTGTCATTGAAGGAAACACATTAACCGAAACTGAAACGCAAATATTCCTGGATGAAGGCTTGACTGCAAATGGCAAGCCGCTTATTCATCATTTAATGCTTAAAGATCATCTTGACGCGCTACAATTTATTATTGAAAGAGCCTCAGAAAAGCAGCCTTTGAACATTTCCTTTATCAAAGAAATCGGGTCGCTGGTCATGAAGAATACCGGGACTGCCCATAACACTGCATTAGGAACTTTCGACAGCGGTAAAGGTGACTTCCGACTCTTGAATGTTTCGGCTGGCATCGGCGGTAAAAGCTATTTGAATTACAGCAAAGTTCCGGCTGCAATGGAAGCGCTTTGCTCAGAATTTAGTAAAAAATTGACGGCCGACCTCTCACTGGCAGAGATAAATGACCTCGCGTTCTTGCTTCACTATCAATTTGTTACAATTCATCCTTTTGCAGACGGAAATGGAAGAACGGGGAGGTTGCTAATGAATTTTGTGCAAGCGTTGTATAACAAACCTCTAACAATGATCTCTTCACAGAACAAGGTTGGTTATATTGAATCGCTCGTTCAAACCAGGCAGCAAGAGGACATTGAAATCTTTCTCGGTTTCATGCGCGAGCAGCATTTGGCTTACCTGAAACAAGAAATTGAACGCTTGTCTGATACGACCCCGCCAAAGAAAAATTTTAAAGGATTAGGTTTATTCTTTTAAAAAGCAAACTAAAACGCTCATTTTGATTCACTAAAATGAATTATAAATTATCTATTTCCTTATTTTCTGCTACACTGTTAACAAGCATCATTACTTTTTCCCAAACCCTCCCACCCGCTTCTGCAACCGAGGATTGGTCTGTGAAACCGCCGGTTGTGGTTCCTGCTGAAAGTCCGGTTTTGCCGCCTTCTGATGCTGTTGTGCTGTTTGGTGGGAAAGAGGATTTGGGCAAATGGGAACATCTGGATAAGTCGGCGGTAAAATGGGAGGTTAATGCGGGAGGAATGACGATTGTTCCTAAGACGACGGACATTCAGACAAAACAGAAATTTGGAAGTGCACAGGTCCATATTGAGTGGAAAACGCCTGACCCTAAGGAAGATCAGGGAATGAACCGGGGCAATAGCGGCGTGTTTTTAATGGGCCTTTATGAATTGCAGATTTATGAATCTTACAATTATGAAACGCGGATTTATTACAATGGGCAAGCTGGAAGCGTTTACAAACAGCACATTCCGCTGGTGAATGCAGCACGTAAACCACAAACGTGGCAAAGCTTCGACATCATATTCGATGCACCGGTCTTCAATGCAGACAAAACTTTGAAAACCCCTGCATACATGACCGTTTTGCATAATAATGTGCTGATTCTTAACCACGTAGAACTAAAAGGCCCGATGGTTTACCAGGGTTATCCAAAATACAAATATCACGAAGCAAAAATGCCGTTGAGGTTGCAGGAACACGGCAGTCGCGTCAGCTTCCGCAACATCTGGATCAGGGAATTGTAGACCGGATTATTGCTATTCAAATAACCAGTCGAGCGACTTTCCTGTTTTGCTTTCAGCTTTTTCTTTCAGATCCTGCCGGGCGTCTATAAAACCCAGCACGAGGACTTTACCCTGCCCAAGCGTCAACACATTTTCGCCGGCCGGAAACTTGAAAGTATGCACATTCACATCCGGCAAACCAGAGAACTTTAATGCAGCCGCAAGCCTCACTTCCGCCTGACCGAAATCATTTGCGCTCGCGTCCGTTTCAAGGTTTGGCGGCGCCACAAATGTTTTGTCTTTATCCTGAAAATAGCCAACCAGGACTTTAACAGGTTTTTCGCTCTTAAACTTAATAGTTGTTTGCCCATCCACCAATCCTGCCGCATCCGTCCGAATTGCTTTCAAGGATTTCAGCACGCCGGCAGATTCGGTAATGGTTGAAGCTTCATCTTCAAACACCCTCTGTCCTTTTTCCAGCGAAAAGGTTTTTAGGCCTTTGCTCGTGAAAGTTACCTCCGCCGGTTTTAATGCGAGCGTCTCCGAAGCACTGATACTTCCATTCTTCAATTGACTAATGTTGTTTTTGAAGCTGGCTAATTCCTTTTCATAGTATGGTAACAGCTCAACCCAGGTTTTATTTTTACCATCATCCCCTCCCACGGGCACGCGTCGTTGTGCCGTTTGCATGCTGTTGGCGTACAAATAAGCGCTTTTGGTAAGATCCGCGAGCCGTTTAAAATGGTTTACGCTCCTTTCGAGATGCGGGACCGCAGTTTCCAGATCGACAACATTATTGGAAAATTGATATTTCAAAACCAAAGCTGCTGCCTTCACTTTTTCGGCAAAAAAATCGGCTAATGCCTGGTTGCAATACATATCATTCCGTACGCGGTCAAATTCTTCCTTATTCTTTTTAACGTGCGGAGCGGCACTATCGATGGCGGCCGCAGCCAGCTTTCCGTGCCGCGTTACCTCATCAATGATCTGAACCGGCGTTTCTCCCACGTGGTTTTCGCCACGCGTTTCCTTTTCAATATATTCGGTAAGCGTTTCACCCTCAGGCCCGTCGGAATTGTAAAGCTCCGGCCAGACTCTGTACTTTTTGGGATTAACAAGCTGACTCATGGTCATACCCAATGTCAGCGTTTGCCTGTTTCCATTTGTAATGCCAAATCTTCGCAGAAGCTTAGGAGCAATTTCTCCTGCCTGCTCGTAAGCTTCCAAAACCTCTTTCCCGTGCTCGCCTATATCAAAGTCGGCGCCTAATTGTTGCGTCCAGTAAGCGACTTCTTCATTTCGGTCACGGCGGCAGTTCCACGCGTAACGCGCCCATGCTTTATACCAAACCCAATCCCTGTCCATTTGGAATTGTCGCGGCGTCACATTGTCTGCCGAAAACGGCCAGTCCCAGTATGATGCTTCCGGATATAAATGCAGTCCATTGGCACCGTGCACATCGTGCATGGCTTGTACGCTTTTTTGAATAAAATTGGCAGAGCCATATCGAAAAGGCTCCAAATTTGCGAGAATATGGACATTATCAATGTGCGTGGAACCCAGCTCGCTCATTTCCTTATGCATTTTAGCCCAAGGCCCTCGCGGCTCGTAAGTCGTTAAAGCCTCGCCGTTATATTTGTTCATGGTGTACAAATTTTTGTAAAGCGGCAATGCGGCTTTCATTACCAACTGCGGATTTGTATCGTGCCCGCGTAAAACGATCGGTGGCTCAACACTGGTTTTTAATGTCGATAAGCCCTCCTTAACGCCTGGAATAATGGTTTTTGTAAACCATTCCACATCCGACTCGTCGCCCTCCATGGCTTCACCCAGCGTAATCAGCAAACCTACATTCGGATATTTTGTAACAAAAGCAGCAATGGATTTTTGAGTATAATCGGCTATCAGCGGCGTAATAGCGCGTTTTCTGTCCTGGGTTTTAATCCCGTGCTTTTCTGCAAAAGGTTTTGAAACAATGATATTATAAAACATCTGGATCACCCATATCCCACGCTTGTCGGCCTCCTGCGTAAAAAAGCCAAAGATCTCCTCATTTTTCCTGAATGTTTCATCGTCTACTTCAACCGCATAGGGATAATCCTTCAGTTTGACCAGTGAAGCAAACGGATGTCCGTTCCATAAGTAAAGTGAGTTCATCCGGTTTTCTACAAGCATATCCAGATATTTGATCCACAGTGATTTATCATAAAACCAAGGGAAATTTTCGGGTGTGTAGGGATATTCATAAACCGTGCGGCCAGGCAGGTAAGATGGCTTTTGAATGCCGATGCAAGTGCCGCGCAACACCATTTCCGGCTGGTCGGTAACCGCCAATTTCTCAGGGACTTTGCCGGCTTTTTTAACGCGCTCAGCCATTTCCAAACAACCATATAATGCACCAGACGCATCCGATCCCGCAATGATTATTTTGTTATCAACAGAAAAGATTTGGAACCCTTCCTTGCCCGGACTTTTCACTGTCGCGGCGGGCAGCTCCTTTATGAGCATTTGCATGAGGCCATCCGTTACCAGGCCAATGAAGATTGTCTGTACTTTCCTGGTCGGTGGCATTTTGGCTTTTTTGGGCAACATTGCCACTTGGAAACCATTTTGTTTCAGCATTTCAGAAAGTTTCGCTGTGCCAAAATCAATGCGTAAATTCGATGCTCCCGCCAGGTAAATCTTTACTTTTTTATCTTCCGGACCATTGGATCTGATTGCTGCCAATGACCAAAATGCTGATAACAGGAAACCAATAATTAGTCCATATTTTCTCATTCTGTTTCAATTTTAAAAACATAGGCAATGTCCGAGGGAACTCTTGTTTTTGCAGGAACTGTAATTGTCAGACCATTTGCAGACAATGTATTTTGGCATTGCACCAGGTTTTTTAAGCCGAGCAGATTAACACTTCTGACCTTTCCAGCTATGCTCTGGGAAGTTAACTTCTTCAAATTAACAGCTACATTATCGCCCGGCCAGTCCAGAAATATCGCGTAAATCGTTTTTCCTTTTTTGGTATAATAAACCTTTTGATTTGCAGCCGTGGTTTCGCCAAAAACACCGAACGGACGCGTGTCATAAATTGCCTCACCAAACGACCACATCCAGCGCCCCACCTTGTAAACGACATCTTTCTGGTCATCCGGAAAAGTGCCATCGGCCTTGGGAGAAAGATTTAAAAGCATCTGGCCATTCTTGCTGACTACTTCAATCAATGTGTGCACGATCTCTTTTGCCTGACGGATTTCCATGCCCTCGGTATAGCCCCACGAGTAGGAAAGTCCGGTCCCAATAGAATAATCGCATAGCCAGGGTTTGTCAATAATGTTTTTGGGATTGGAGTTTTCGTGATCTTCCATACCCACTCCCGCAGGAATGTCTTCGCCTTTATATGTCACTATTACATCCTGCTTGCGCTTTTCCGCTTCGTTGAAATAATGTGCGAGATAGGTTTGAAGGTTTTTTTCGGGCACCTGTTCCAGCCAGGCGTCGTGATAAATCACGTCGGGGTGATATTTATCGATCAGCTCATTGCATTTATCCATCCACATTTGATCCCACGCTTCCTTCTTCATAGTCGAACCATAAAGCTTTGCGTACTTCGGATCCGATCCTGCCCAACCGGGCTTCATTTTCACGTTTGTGTAGTTCAGTTCGTGATGTAACGACGTAAAAAATTTCATCCCCCGCTGCCGGATCGACTTTTCCAATTCCCCTACGACATCCCTTTTCGGCCCCATATCCTTTGCATTGAACGGCGTTAAGTCGCTGTCCCACATTGCAAAACCGTCATGATGCTCAGCAACCGGTCCTGCAAACCGCGCGCCGCCTTTCACGAACAGATCCGCCCATTCATCCGCATTGAAACGCTCTCCTTTAAACATTGGGATGAAATCGTGGTAATCGAATTTTTCCAGCGGCCCATATAGCGCTAAATGGCGCTTATAAGTCCCCAGTTTCGAATAATCCGGATTGTCATTGTGCATATGCTGGATGTAATGCTCATTATTATAAGCGGGCACCGCATACACGCCCCAATGGCAATAAATCCCAAATTTCGCATCCCGCATCCAGTCCGGCACCTCATTATGCTTTTCCAGTGACGGCCAGGTTGGTTGGTAGGTTTGCTGGGCAAATGCGTGGTTTTGCATTATGATTATGCTCAAAAACACAGTCAGAAGCAATTGATATTTTGAATAATAAAATTTCATTATTTGAAACAATGTTTTGTAATTTAAAAAAATGTTACATATTTGTTGGTTACTAAACACACACACTAAATGGTAATTCTTTCCAAGCGAGTGATTAATGCGTTTTCGGACCTTGAACCGCGCTCGACTGATGCGCTTCTACATTGGTATAAGCACTGCAAAGCGGCTGATTGGGCTAATTTTTCCGAGTTGAAACATACATTCAGATCCGCCGATTTTGCTGGGAATGACCGATATGTTTTTAACATTAAAGGCAATGATTACAGATTAATTGCAAAAATTCATTTTGACATCCGTACGGTTTACATCCTGTTTATTGGAACGCATGCCGAGTACGATAAGATTGATGCTGCAAAAATTTTACATAAGAATTAGGTTATGGAAAACGACAAAATAATGTTTTCAAACGAAGTCGAATATGAGGCGGCGATGAAAGAAATACTTTCCCTGATGAATAAAGGAGAAGGAAATCTTTCCAAAACCGAGGCCTGGAAACTCCGTAAAATGGCCGTTGCCGCTGAGGAGTTTGAGGACATTCATTATCCCTTACCAAAGCCAAAAACCATCCCCGAAATGGTTGAATTGAAGCGGTTTCAGCTTAAATTGACCCAGGCTGCGCTGGCGGAAATGCTTGGGCTGGGTAAGCCGAAACTTTCGCAGATCCTGAATGGCAAGCGCGAGCCGGATGTTCCTTTTCTTAAAGCTGTGTACCAAAAACTAGGCGTTGATCCCGGCTTTTTGCTGGACAATGCTTAGCCGCATTTACCTTGCCAGCGGCAGCCAGACCGACATATCAGTATGCCCGCGGTTGCCCCAAGCATAGTATGGGACAAGGCGCACGGGGATGGTTTTTGGTGTTTCTGCGGAAACTTCCCGATATAACTTCTTGCTCCAATCTGTGTTGTCAACCAGTATTGCATCGCCTTGCAGACCCATAATCGGGCTGTTTTCTATGATTAGTGGCGTTGGTTTCAAATTGTTTTTGACAGTGATCGCGACGTCGAAAATGCTTCTTCCTTTTGGCAGATCCACCGATTCCAGGCAGTAAACAACCGGGCCGCGTTTTACGGCGATTTGATTGCGGGTTTCCTCAACAAGCGGGTTCGATTCGATCAGTTTCACAGGCATAGGGAGCGTGATTTCAATTTTGTCACCTGCTTTCCAGTTGCCTTTTATTTCAGCATATGTTCCTGAAACGAGCTTCGCATTATGCGCCTTTCCGTTGATCAAAATCTTTGCATCGCTGCACCAGCCCGGAATTCTAAAAAACAGCGAAAACGGATCTTTGGGAGCTTCCTGCACGGTTACGTTGACTTTTCCGTCCCAAGGATAATCTGTTGTCTGGGTCAATTTTAATGCACCGGATTTAATTTTTGTGTCGAGATTGTTTCCTCCGTATAAGTTGAAAAATATGCCTGCATCGGACAAACTGTAAGCATACTGGCTCACTTCCGAAACAGTGCGCACAACATTGGGCGGGCAGCAATTGGATTTTGAAATATAGCTCACCCTATCCTTCGACCACCGCTGGGCAAACGGCAGCGAATCGGAATAGCTTAACGGGTTGGTATACAAAAACTTATCGCCTTTCAGATTAATGCCAGACAACACACTGTTGTACAATGCCAGCTCCACAATATCCGCGTATTTCGCATCGCCCGTGATTTGCAGCATACGCCAGTTCCAAAGCACATTCCCGATGTTTGCACAGGTTTCGTTGTGCGCTGTGTAATTGGGAAGCTGATAATCCCTGCCGTAGGCCTGATGCACTTTTTGCACTTCGTCCGGTTTGTAAGAGGTCCCGTCCGGTGAAACGCCGTCATAAAGCGAGCCACAGGCGCCGGTGACGTACATTTTGTGCTGGGTAACGTCGTCCCACATGACATTAAGCTGGCTCAAAAGCGTCGCATCTCCTGTTTCCGCATACACATCCGCGACGCCTGCGTACAGGTAATTGGCGCGCACGGCGTGGCCCATCACTTTGGTTTGTTTCAAAAACGGAATGCGGTCCTGATTGTCGTCGGTGCCTTCGGTCGCGCCTTTTATGGAAATCAAATGCTTCACCAATGTCAGATATTTCTGATCGTGCGTCGTGCGGTAGAGCTCCGATAAACCCATGTAATGCGATGGACAAATAGCATTTCTGGACTGCTCAGGGGTTGCCGTATTGTAAAATCCAATCAAAAAATCGGCTGCTTTTTTAGCGACATTGAGTAAAGATGTTTTCCCTGTTGCGCGGTAATGCACACAAGCTGCGGTCATCAGGTGGCCAAAATTATAGGCTTCAAAACTCAACCGGTCCGCGAACATTTGTGCTTCTCCGCTTTTCTTTTGCTCAATAATCGCTTTTGTATAAATATAGCCATCCTCACGCTGCGCTTTTGCCATAACGGCAATAGCTTTATCCATCATTTCATCCAGCTTTTTATCTTTCGTGACGGCATACAAACTCGCTACGGATTCGAATGTTTTGTAAAAATCACCGTCATGAAAAGAAGGACCCTTGAAATTCCCCTTTTCCAAACCAGCAGCAATCTCAAAGTTCCTGAATGAGTGGCTTATAGTCGGGTCTGTATAAGTTTTCCAAAGTTCCGGCACCATCGTTTCACGGCAAACTTTGAAGCGATCAGCCCAGAAACCTTGCGTCCATTGCACCGCGTTCAGGTCGGTTCCGTGAAGCTTGGCGTAGGAGCTTTGCGAAGTGTTAACCAGCGCATTGTCCTGTGCATGAAGCATTTGCGCAACCAATAATGCTGAAATTGTGGAGGCTATTTTTTTACTTAATATCATATCTGGTTCGTTGAATGCTTATTCTGCCTTGGTTATTACATATCTAACATTATAAACCGCTTCCTGATCCTTCCTACCCGCATTCGGCAGGTCATACATTTGATCTGTTGGAGTGTCTGCGTTCGGAAAACGGCGCGTGTCCCCGGTGCGAAATGTGATGCGGCTTACCGCTTCCAGCGGCGCGAAAAGAATGTTGTTGCCAAGATTCTTGCCGTTGACAGATACGCTGTAAAGTCGCGTTTCTGTGTCGAGCTGGACTTTGATATCGTATTTTTCACCAGACTTGTAGGTCATCAAATTCTTGTTACGGTAACCCGCTTTCGCCCTGAAATTTCCCGTGGAATCAAATGAAAGCCGGACTACCGGAGTGCCTTTTGCATCCTGAAACTCAATGTCCAGTAAGCCGTGATCATTTTGTTTTGTCTCAACCGAAATTTCGGCAATCAATTTTGTAGTCGCAGGAATCACGCGTTCCGCTTTGGCGTAATCGAATGGATCTGAATCCTTTAACGAAAGAAATTTAGAACCATCCTGCCCTTTTTCAATGCGTACGGCGGCCCACAGCGGGCTGTAAATGTTCCATTCCGAGAGCTCTTTTCCATCCGGTAAATCAGCGAAACGGTCGGCCGCATGCTTTTCAGCAACTGACTTAACGGGCACTGGAATGGAGGAAATCCAGATATCCTCTTTGTTCATGCTGTACGAAACCCATAATTTTCCATCCGGCGGCGTGCCATCGCCCTCGCTGATGCCACGCGGATATTGCGGGCCGTAAGATTTGTAGTTGCCACCATAACGCATGGCCGTGATCTCGCCATTAACGAGCAGCAGATTTTTGTAATTGATCCCATCATCACTCACAGAAACGGCTAACGGCCAGCGGAATTCAGATGGATTGTAAACCGTCGCATATTTTCCGTCGGAAGTTTTTTGTCCCCATATTTTGGCATTACTATTGACAAATCCGGGGGCACGTTTGGGTTTGTAAAGCCAGGTCGCGCCGTTGTCTTTACTCATGCTTGTTAAAGCATTTTTCCAAAGTCCCACCACCCTTCCGTCTGTTAAATGATACGCGCTGAGGGCTTTGTATTCTCCTTTCAATGATATCAGCGGATCGTCGCGGTCTGCCTCTTCCACCCACTGCTGCGTTACCAATTTGTTAGCCAGCAACTCTTCGCAAGCTTTTATAAATTCCTTGTCCACGCTCTCGGTAAACAGCGGATAATCCGATTTCCGTTTCCAGGAGGCATTTGGCCTGATGAAATAAATGGGGCCAAAACTGCCGTCTTTTTTTATTTCCCGCACTACACGGCCAATCCCGTTTCCATCATTCGGATCGTCTTTGGCATCCAGTGCAATGCCGTAATAAGCTAATGTGAGCAGTTTTTTGTTTTTGGAAACATAAAAACCCATGCGTTGATGCATCACTGCATAAAGGTCTTTGGCCATTCCCAGATGCGACTTTTTCGTTGTACCATCCGGAATTTTATAAGGCGGAAAAATCGTAACCGGCTTGGACCAGGTGCGCCCATCTTTGGACGTCTGAAGTAATGTTTGCCCCGGCGGAACGTGCTCACCCACGGGATTGCTCAGGTAATTGAGATAAAATGTTTCATTCCAATAAGCCAGGTTCGGCGCATGATTATAGGTCCAGGTTATGGCCGTGTCCTTGTCCGGATCGTCCCGGTTTACCCTTAATGTCTGGTAGGAATGCACACCGATTGCCGGCGCGAGCGCGCCGTGGTGATAATCCACATTCACCAAAGTTTTTCCCGTATAACGGATCGTGTCCTGCGCATGCGAAAATTGCATGCACAGGACTGACACCAATGTTGTTATTTTCAGTTTAATATCCGGCATTCTGTGTTATTCTAGAGTTCTGATCGCGGACAATGTTCGGGATCGGCAGCAATAATTTGGGTTCCGAAACATTCTTACCTTTTGCGGTAAGGACGGGGATTGCGCGGTTTGTTCTTTTCAGGTCAAACCATCTGTGGAATTCAAAGGCCAGCTCTACCCTCCGCTCGTGCTCCAAAGCCAGCGCAACTGTATTGTATTTTGATGGATATGCTGCCGTTCCGTAAAGTGGCAATGCTGCTCTTTTACGCACTTCATTGAGATAAGAAACCTCGCCTGTTGCTTCTGTAAGCATTAAAAGCAGATCAGCGTAGCGCAAAACGATGAAATTGTTGTTTGCTGCGATGCTTTGATTGATGAGCGGCGCCGTTTTATCCGTCCACTTTTTCGGAAATTTAGCTGCTGTAAAATTGCCTTTTGCATCTACAAACCCTGTGTCAATGCTTGCTTCTTTTCGGGAATCGCCTTTTTCAAATTCATTCCAAATGTCGTCCACAACCTGGTTCATACCCGCTCCATAAAAGCCCAGTGCAATAGAGTTGGGGAAAAATTCGAGATAATAATTGCTGTAAGGGTTCGTCGCGGTGCCGCCCAGGAACTGGATTTCGAAAATGGATTCTTTCGTATTTTTATTTTTCACGTCCCAAAGCGATGCATAAGAAGGAAGCAGCTCGTATTGTTTGCTGTCATAAACTTCTTTCAGCTCTTTCGCAGCATTGGTTTTGTCGCCGGTTGTCAAATATACTTTGCCCAAAAGCGTTTGCGCAGCACCTTTCGTGGCCCTGCCCACAATGCTGGAAGTGGCAGGAAGTTTTGCTTTGGCTTCATTCAGATCTTTGATAATCTGCGCATAGATCTCCGTTGAAGGCGAACGTAAAATATTGTAAGCTTCGGCAGCAGTCACAGGCTTGGTTACCAACGGCACATCGCCCCAGATCCGCACCATATTGAAGTAATACAGCGAACGCAGGAACAACATTTCACCTTCTGTCTGAGACTTATAAGCGGCGTCGATATCAGCAGGCGCAATTTTGTCCAGAATGATGTTAATGTTGTAAAGCGATTTGTAAAAATCTTGCCAAAACTGGTAAACCATCGTATTTGCAGGAGCCAGCGAGTAATCGCGAAACTGCCATTTATCGGCTTGATTTCCAGATATATTAAAGATCGTAACATTATCGGCCATAAGTTCACCGGCGTAGGAAACAGGTCCCTGCGGATGGTAAACGGTTACCAATGTGTTGTATGCAGCATTGGTTGCGAGGTCGAAATCCGTTCTGGTTTTATAGAAAATTTCTGCATTCGGGTTGGATATCGGGGCAAGTTCCAGGAAGGAATCCTTGCAACCCCAGGTCGCTGCCACAAGGCCGATTACGGTGATGATTTTTATGAAATTTTTCATTATTGTTTTTTTAAATGTTTTTGTGGAATCTAAAAATCAGCCTTAATCCCAACCGTAATCACCCTCGGCAACGGATAAGATCCATAATCCACACCTTGAAATGCACCCGGCACCGGCGCGTTTCCGCTGCTGTATGAGCCCGCAGTTTCCATGCTGCTACTGTATGAAGTTGTTCCGTAAGTCGTGTTTTCCGGGTCGTAACCTGTGTATTTGCTAAACAAATGCACGTTTTCAGCATTCACATAAACTCTCGCACTGCCAATTTTGAGTTTGTTGCTCCACTTCGCAGGCAATGCATACGAAACCCTTACATTTCTCAATCTCACAAAAGACGCATCCTCCACCCAATACGACGAGAATTGTTTCTGAAGCCCCAGGTAATTCACAGAAGGCTTGAAATGTTTGCCGTCGCCAGGCTCCGCTTCCGAACGCCAGTAATTGTACATGCTCGCAAAGAAGTTCCGGCCATTATCCCAGGTTCCCAGATAGCGCACGTTGTTATTGGCAATTTCTCCGCCAAACGATCCCTGGAACAAAAACGAAAGCTCAAAACCCTTATAGCCAACCGTATTGGTAATTCCGGCAGTGAAATCGGGCTGGTAATTACCTAAAATCGTCCGGTCTGCATCTGAAATTTTGCCGTCACCATTCACGTCGCGCACCTTCGGATCGCCTGGCGTAGTGCTCGCGTGGTGCGGATAAGCGTCTATTTCATTTTGATTGTTAAAAACACCGTCGAAAACATATCCGTAAAAATTAGAAACAGGCTGTCCTACTTCCGTGCGGACTGTCACCACATTATCTACATATTGAATAGGCGCATTTCCCGGTCCGAGTTGCAGCACTTTATTACGATTGCGCGACAAGTTGAAATCCGTGGTCCAGGTAAAATCGCCCGTCAGGTTTTTCGTAGAAATATTCAATTCCACGCCCCGGTTACGCATCTTGCCAATGTTTGTCAATTGGGAAGAAAAGCCCGTAATGTCGGGAACAGGAACGAAAAGGAGCATGTCGCGCGTAATGGAATTGTAATATTCCGCCGACACATTAACGCGGTTGTTAAAGATCGCCAGATCCACGCCTACATTGAACTGGTTTGTCTTCTCCCAGCGCAAACCTGAATTAGCTAGATTACTCACTTTCAAGCCATTAGCAATCGTTGTCCCGTTCACATAAGGAGCAGCAGCAAGCAAACTGATCGATCCATAATTGGGGATCTGGTTGTTCCCGGTCACACCATAACTCGCGCGCAGTTTCAGGCTGTTAATAGCGTTCACACCCGACAAAAAGCTTTCATCCGAAATAAGCCAACCGGCTGATACAGAAGGAAAATAGCCCCACTTATTATCTTCACCAAAACGCGACATACCATCGCGGCGAATCGCCCCTGTCAGGAAATATTTGTTTTTGAAATTGTACTGCACCCGCGCCAGATAGGAAAGCAACGACCACTCACTGGCGGTTGTGTTTCCTGCGGTCACCGTTCCAGCGTTGAGTGTGTGAACGAGGTCGTTAGGAAAATTATTGGCAGCCACATACATGGTTTCATCGCGCTGTTTCTGGCTTGTATAACCCAAAAGCCCCGTCAATGCGTGCTCGCCGATCTTTTTTTCGTAGGTTAATGTATTTTCGCTCAGCCAGTTGAACATATATGCATCACCCGCATTCCCCTGCGCCGCAAGCACCGCCGAGTAGCCGTATTTTTGCTTATCATTCCAGTAAAACGCATTGCGTGAATTATAAAGGTTGCCGCTAAGGCTGGTCCTGAACCGAAGATTATCCAAGATCTCATATTCCAGAAAGCCTGTTGCAAGCGTGTTAAACGATTTTCTTGACTTGTCAACCTCCCTGGTGAGCGAGTATGGGTGCCATAAATTCATGTCGGCATAGGAAGTGAAACGGAACCAGGTTGAGTTTGGATCGCGGAAACCTAGGTTGCCGTTTTCATTGTAAACCGGAAAATGCGGGTTGCTTTGTAAGCCCAGACTAATGACATCGCTTTTACCTTGCGTTCCTTCCGTCCGGTCAAAAATGGAGGTGATCCCCAGGTTCAAGCCTACACTCAATTTCTTGCTGATCTGCGTTTTAACATTCGATCTTACCGACAGACGTTTGTAATAATTCGCATCTAAAACAGCAGTCTGATCCAGGTAAGCTGCCGAAAACATGTATTGCGTTTTTTCTGTGCCGCCCGAAACCGTGACTTGTGCATTGTAGGACGGCGCAGTGCGGAACATAACATCCTGCCAGTTTGTGCCTTTGCCGAACTGTTGCGGATTATTTGTAAAGTCTTCCGGAATTTTCAATGTAGCAGGCCTTACGCTGTTGGGATCGCTTGCATTGCCGCCTTGCGCTGTCCATGCGTTATTTTTTGCATCAACGTAGGTCTCAATAAATTGCTGTGCGTCCATCATTTTAACGCGGCGAACGACTTTTTGGGAGCCATATTCAACATTTGCACTCACGCTTACTTTTCCTGGCTTGCCCATTTTGGTAGTAACCAAAATAACGCCACTGGAACCTCTCGAACCGTAAATCGCAGCCGAAGATGCGTCTTTCAAAACCTCTATCGATTCGATATCCTGCGGATTAATGAGGTTTAAATTGAAGTTTTCAAGCGGAACGCCGTCTACAACGATCAGCGGGTTTGTGCCCGCTGTAATCGAGCTGACACCGCGGATTTTGATGACCGGCGAAGCACCTGGCGCGCCCTGCGATTGCGAAATGTTAACCCCTGGCAATGTTCCCGCAAGCGATTGCGTGACGTTACTGAATGAGCGGTCCTTAAATTTATCATAGTTAATGGAGATAACTGCCCCTGTAACCGCACGTTTACTTTGTGTACCGTAGCCCACCACCACCATTTCTTCCAATGATTTGCTTTCCGAAATAAGTTTTACCGAAATATCCGTGCGGCTTCCCACCGTTTCTTCAACGGACTGATAGCCTACAAAACTGAACACAAGCACAGTTTCCTGACTTGGCACCTCGATCTGGAATGTTCCATCCGCGCCCGTTGTAGTTCCCCGTTGCGTTCCCTTGATCACGACACTCACACCCGGTAACGGATCGGTGTCATTAACGCCCGTCACGCTGCCTTTCACAGCGAAACTCTGCGCATTTACCACCGGCACCGCCAGTATAAATGCCAGGATGATCGGTAAGAGTTTTTTCATATGTGATTTTTCTTTTACTTTCTTTTTTATTCTATTTTTTACGAAAAATAGGAACATTTTTACTCACAAAAAACAAATCGGTGATATTTATGTCTTATTTCGATAAAAAATTGTTTAAAACCATTCAAATACGACGTTGTAGCCCTGAAATGGACTTCATTCGAAATGCTTGTTATGATGAAATAGAAATAAATAAAAAAACCTGTGCGGATACACAGGCTCAAAACAACCGCTAAAACTTACCGATTAATCAACCAATCGCTTCTTGCCAGCCTGCATAACCTTTCCTTGCTATGGCGTTATCAAGGGATGGACTCACCTTAGAATGATTAGTATTCAGATTTTTTAGAAGCGCAATGCTCTCATAAACACCGGCTTGCAAACCAGCCAGATACGCAGCACCCAAAGCGGAAACTTCCGGAAATCCCAGATTAACCACAGGCTTTTCGAGCAGATCCGCGAGGAATTGAACGACGAATGTGTTTGCAGTGAGGCCGCCATCTATCTTTAATTCTTGCAATAAAATGCCCGTATCCGATTCCATAGCCATAATTACATCCTTGATCTGATAAGGAATGGATTCAAGTGCGGCCCTTACGATATGATTTTTGTTGCAGTCAAAAGTCAGGCCGGTGATGGACGCTTTGCGGCTCATATCCCAATGTGGCGCACCGAGTCCGCTGAATGCCGGAACCAGATATACGCCATTATTGTCCCGGACCGCATTGGCCATTTCTTGCGTATCCGCAAGGTCGGCAAACATTCCAAGGTTATTTTTTAACCATAATATCGTTGCGCCGCAAGTGACGATCACGCCTTCCAGCGCATACTCAACATGCTCGCCCGTGCTCCATCCAATGGTTGTAACCATTCCATTTCGGGATGACTTCGGCTCTTTCCCAATGTTCATCAATATTGAGGAACCTGTTCCCAATGTTGCTTTCGCAATGCCTGGTGCGAAACATCCTTCGCCAAATGCAGCCGCGTGTGAGTCGCCGATCATAGCAGTAAGATCGATTTTAGCTTGCAGCAAACCATTAAAGTCTGTTGACCCAAAATATGACGATGACGCTTGAATGTCAGGCAATTGAAGGTAATTCAATCCAAATTTTATCAATAATTCTTTATCCCAACCGAGTGTTTCAAGATTAAAGAACAATGTCCGGGACGCATTTGTATGATCGGTAAGATAACTTTCTCCATTGGTCAGTTTATAAAGCAGCCAGGTGTCCACGGTCCCAAATAGTGCGTTTCCAGCTGATACAGCACTTTTTACGGCTCCATTATTTTCATTTAGCCAAATCACTTTTGAGCCGGAAAAGTACGGGTCGACCAGTAAGCCTGTTTTCTCCTTGATTTCCATTTCCAGCCCGGATGTTTTGAGCCGTTCGCAGATTGCGACAGATCTTTTACATTGCCAGACAACAGCCGGACACAACGGTTTTCCACTTTCGTCCCACAAAACGAATGTCTCCCGCTGATTGGAAATGCCACAGGCTTTTATTTCAGAAACGATTCCGCCCTTTGACTTGAAGTCTGCCAGACATTTACCGACGGAAAGCAGCACGTTCTGATAAATTCCTTCCGGATCTTGTTCTACGGACCCTCCATCCAGATATTGGGTATGAAGCGGCTCAACACCACGCGCAACCGCAACGCCAACCGCATTAAAAATGACTGTTTTGGTGCTGCTTGTGCCTTGGTCAATGGCAAGTATAAATGGGCCTTTCATGGAGAATGGAATTCGGAAAGAAAATAAAAGAAAAACTTTCGCAAGTAAAGAAAAATACGGAATGAGTTTACTGCAATTTTAAATCCGCGTTTAATTTATAATGCTTGCCCTTAATTGTGTCAAAGGCCAAGCGCCTGGAGCCGTAGCGCACATTGCATTTGTTACCCGCCTTGGAAAGTATGTCAACGGATTGTAACTGACCATTTTTCCATTCCATAGTAATTTCAAAACCGCCTCTTGCCACCAATCCGCCCACTTTTCCATCAGGCAATGCTTTGGGCAGTGCAGGCAGTAAATGCAATTCTTCCTGATGACTTTGCACGAGCAATTCGAGAATTCCTGCCGCCCCACCAAAATTCCCATCGATCTGAAATGGTGGATGCGCATCGAAAAGGTTAGGATAAGAGCCTCCCCCGCCCTTTTTTACGGAAGCGTCCATAATGGGATTGAACAGCTTTCTGATCATTGTATAGGCATGTTCGCCGTCCAGAAAGCGCGCCCAGTAATTAATTTTCCATGCCAAGCTCCAGCCTGTTCCATCATCGCCCCGAAATTCCAGTGACTTTTTTGCTGCATTGGTCAGTTCAGGCGTTTTTTCCGGAGTTATTTCTTCACCCGGGTACACGCCCCACAGGTGAGAAACGTGCCTGTGATGGCTGGTGGTGTCATCTATATCCGACATCCATTCCTGCAACTGACCAGCCCTGCCAATTTGGTTAGGAGCAATTTGCGAAGCCAATTTTGCTAATTTCGCTGCGAATTGCTGATCAGTTTTCAGCACATTTGCACTTTGAATACAAGCACTGAATAAGCCTCTTATAATCTGATGGTCCATGGTTGGACCGGCCACTAAACCACCGTTTTCAGGAGAGTTAGAAGGTGAGCTGATCAATAGTCCGGTTTTAGGATCTTTTACCAAAAAATCAACAAAAAACGCTGCGGCGCCTTTCATGAGCGGATAAGCCGTGTTTTTAAGAAAGTCTTTATCCTGCGTGAACCGGTAATGTTCCCACAGATGCAGGCTCAGCCACGCACCGCCCGTGACCCAAATCCCGTGATCCGATGCATTGATCGGTGCCGCACCACGCCAGACGTCCGTGTTATGATGCACCAGCCAGCCGTTTGCATTGTAATGTTCCTTTGCAACCTCCGCACCGGTTTGTGACAAATCCGCGATCATTGCAAAAAGCGGTTGATGACATTCTGACAAATTACCCATTTCTACCGGCCAGTAATTCATTTCCGTGTTAATGTTGACCGTGTACTTGCTGTCCCACGAAGGTTTCAGCTGATGATTCCATTTTCCCTGCAAGTTGGCCGCGTGCGTGCCCGGCCGACTGCTCGCAATGAGCAAATAGCGCGCATATTGCACATACAAGGCCAAAAAAGCCGGATCGTCGGGATTATCTTTAAACTTTAACAGCCGTTCGTCAGTTGGTAATGCAGCATTATTTTTCGCAGGGAGATTCAGGCTAAACCTTGAAAAAAGCTTTTGGTGATCCGTGATGTGTTGCTGAACTGCCTGCTCGTAAACGGGCGCTTTTTTGAGGATTGAAGCCGTTTTTGCATCGGGTTTTCCGGTTACGGTTTTATAATCGATATAATTCGTGGCGGCTGAAAGAATGATCGTCGCTGTCGTAGCATTCTGAATGCTGATCTTACCATCCTGCTGGCTCAATTTCCCATCGGTCAGCACTTTCATTTTTGCGACGCCTTCCAGCACACCATTTTCTACTTTCACATGAAGCGCCAGCTCATTGCCATTGCCAGTGATTTGTTTATTTGCATGAATGGCATCCAGGCGAACTGCAAAATTGAGCATACCAGACTGATCCGCAGTCAATTTTACATAAATCGCTTTGGCCGGATAACTCGCGAAAACTTCCCTTTTGTAACCAACATTTCCATTTTTATAAGACACAAGGGCCAGTCCTTTTTCAAGATCCAACTCCCGGCGATAGTCCGAAGCATTGGTATGACCGGGAAAGTCAACGTATAAATCGCCAAAGGCCTGATAGGCCATTTGCCTCAGCGGAATGCCCATAAAGTGCTCAGAAGCAAGCTTTTCCGCCTCTTTCTGCTTGCCTTCATTCAGCAATGTGCGGATCTCCGGCAAATATTTACTTGCACCTTTGTGCGCGTAACTTCTCGGTTCGCCCGTCCATAATGTCTCCTCGTTAAACTGGATCCGTTCGCTTTCAACGCCGCCGAAAACCATCGCCGCCAAGCTTCCGTTACCAACCGGCAACGCGTCTTCCCACTGCTTTGAAGGTTGCTTATACCAAAGTTTCAGATCCTGCGCCTTGCCCGAGAAAGCGTTTAAACTTATCAAGAGCCCAAGCGTCAATGTCGTTTTGTATAAATCTAAAACCCTGTAAATCATTTGATAAAATTTAAAATTTTAACTGAGATCGTCTCCCCCGGCCCACATTATTTTGATAACTCCGCAATTACCAAATCCTTCCTCCGAGATTCCGGCGTGACCTTCACATGAACGATTTTGCCATGCTGCAATTCACCCTCAACAGTCGTGTTATACGGGGCATGCAGCTTGAATTTCACATCCCAATCCCTTGGCCAGGCCGGGAAAAGGTAAATTGAATCGCCGACGGCCTGCATTAACATTTCCTGCAAACCGATCATCCCCGAACCTCCCCAATTGTGATCGGGAACCCAGTCGTGGCCCGGACCCCAGAAAGCTGGAAATCTGCGTCCGGAATTTTGTAACTTCTTCACTGTTAGCGCAGCTGCTTCGTCTGTCAGCCCCAATCTCGCACAAAAAATATTGTCCTGATGCCAGCTGGTGTGGTTTCGGTTCTTAATGGCTTCCGTATCATATTTCCAGGTGTTAACCGCCACGTCCAAGTCCGGCAAGCCCACGCCGTACATTCCGAATGGAAAAACGGGGTAAAGCTGCGGAATTTCTGTGTTCTGGATTCGTTCCCACGCCTTTGCCGGGGCAATGGTCTGGTGCCCCTGCATTTGACGAAAACTAAGCGGCGGCACCCTGCCAAGCCGTGCCTTCCATTCTTCACGCTGCGTCTCTGTCCCGTATTTTGCCGGCAGTGCAAGCATTCTGGAAAGCACTGTTTTAAGGCCCGCAATGGTTGTGACGGAGTTATAAGCCATTTTGTAAGTTTCTGCTGCCGAGCCAGGGAAAACCACCAAATGTCCGTTCTGATCCAGTTTTTTTGCGCCGCGCCTCTCGGCCAGATGTTGATAATGTTCATCAAAAAAGAGCGTGCAACTTTCGATCAACGGAAGATATCTGCTGATATCCGTGCCGGTAAAGCGCTCGATATCCAGCATCATCAGACAGAATTCCAAGGATGTGTCCCAGAGGTATTCCAGCCAGGCATTGTATTCCACGCCGGGATCAAAATCTTTCGGCCGCTTTTGTCCGTATTCTGCATAATTGGGCAGACCAAAATTTTCAATCTGTTCAGTGAAAGATGCTCCCCGATGTCCCCAGTAATGTTTTGTGCGTGTTTCGGCATTGGATAATGTCCGAAGGTAAAAGTCAAATTGTGAGGCCATCATTTCAAAATCGCCGCTTTTCAACATAGGCCAATATACCAGCCGTTGGTTTTGAGCAGTGAATGTTCCGCCGCCCCAACTACGGTAATCGGGTCCAAACTTCAATGTTGAATCAATAAAAACGGGATCATGCGTGAACAGTCCGCCGTTGAACTTGGTTGGATAAGCGCCAAAAGCATTACAACCCAGCATATACCTGAAAAGCTGATAGTTACGACCTGTTTGCCACACCGGCGAGGCCGTATCCGGCTTATTCACACGGATCGCAATGTGGCTTCGCTGCCAGTAGGCATTCCACCAATCCAATGTTTTTTGCCTGGCTGTTTTTTCTTCGCTTTTTGCCTTTGAGACGATTTTGAACAGCCCGTTTTCCCATTTTCCCGCATTGCTGTTTTCCTCAGTATGAAGAAATATGTTTAAATGATGCTGTTTGGAAGGCGAGTTACTTTTTAGTCCGAACCCCTGAAACGCTGTATTCACATATTTCCCCGAAACAGATTTTAATTGCCCGTTAGCAAGCTCAGGAGCCATATTTTCACCCTGCATCCAGCCGCCATAAACCATTCCTTTCAACGGGTTCCAAAGCTGCGACTTCACGGGTTCCAGTTGCTGTTGTTTGACTATCAGGTCGAACAATGTTGAATCTTTATTTTGGTGATAAAATAGGATTCCGCTTTCGTGTGTTTTAATACTGTCTTTCGAGGCTATAACCTTATCTTTCAACCATTTAAATGAGCTTGCATTCTTTTCTTTTCCCTGCATTTCGCGATCCTGCGTCCGCCAGCTTTCATACCATGCACTTACCTGAACAGGCTTACTAGCAGCCACATCTACATGCACAACCGGGTTGAAGACGTCAACCCAGACTTTAACTACAACCTCCTGATTATCACCATCACCGGCGATTTCAACATATCCTTCTTGCAGTTTCAGCTCCTGCCGAAACGCAGTCCCGTTTCTGAACGGATTAGGGGAAAGCCTTATCCGTACCCGTCCTAGTTTTGGAAAAACGTTGTTTTCATCAAACGCCCCGCTTTTCGATAAATAAAATAGCACATCGCCATTTTCAACCCACACATTCAAACCCACGTCACCACCCCCGCAGGGCATCGATTCGCCCGAATTTTTGCTCTGGCTTGTCCACTTAACATTATAAATTTCGGGAGAAAATGGCTGCGCCAATGCGCTGTTTATGAGACATAAAAACAGAAAAAAAGAAATCCTGAATCGGGATGGAACTGACATTTACCTGCCGTTTGGTTTGGATGCCTTGATACGTGCTTCCCAGTTTTTGCGCTCTTCCTGAATGTTGTAGCCGCGCCCGGAAAGGTAATTATTGATCCGTCCTTTGTATTTGCCAAACACCTTATGCTTCTCCTCCGAAGAGCCTCCATCCATCGCCAGCTCTCTGGCTTCCGTCAACCAGCTCATAATCTGCGCCTTTTCTTCGTCTTTCAATGCCGGGATCATGTCCGTATAAGCTTTGTAAGTCACGGGTAAAACGCCGTAAGTCATTCCGTCCTTAATTTTTTCAACCTCGGCGGGTGTGAGTTCGGCTGAGAGTTTCGAGATGTAACCCTTATGCAGTTCAGCACGTTTTTGCTCGACTTGCTCTGCATTTTTTTGCTGTTGGAGATTATTCAAATCTAAATATTGCTTTACCATTATGCTCCTCACCTGTCTGTATTTCACAGAATCGGCAAGTTGCAACTCCGCAAGTATTTTGTCTGAGCGTTTGGTAATGGTTGTGACATAAGCTTTTTCAGTGTCCACCTGACTTTGCGCTTTGGCAACGGGGAATGCGAACAGTCCCAGGCAGAATAAAGTTTGAAACACTTTCATAGTCGTTGAGTCTGATTATGCGTTTTGAAAAACGGATTTCATGAATGTCGTGTTAGCGCTAAAATTCCCTTTGACGTCTGTCGGCTTAGAAGCATCGCGTGAACGTTCAATAACCAGCCAGCCTTTCCAGCCCATTTTATCTAATGTTGTCTTAACCTTTTTCATATCCAGTCGCGTGTTTTTTTCGAGCCAAACTCCGTCCTTATCTGTGCAATGGATCTGGCAAATGCGATTTTTTCCTAAAATCATCAATTCTTCACTCACATCCCTACCAGCTTCAAGCGCATTGGAAAAATTGAAATAAATCCGGATCGCTTTTGAGCCGACTTCATCCAGCAACTTCACCTCGTCCGCCGCACCCAATGCCGTTTCAATGCCGATCACAACGCCCGCTCTTTCAGCCATCGGTGCAATCAGTTTCAGCCTTTCTATAATCTGAGGCCTCAATTCAGGATTTTTGACCAGATCACCTTGCACGCCCATCGGAAGAAAGGCGGTCTTAACGTTCATTTGCTTCATGGTCTCAATGCAGTCGCCAATTGTTTTTTCAATGCCATCTCTTTTAGCGAATGATTGCGCGTAAAATCCGGTCATCGCCAGCGAGCATATTTCCAGATTAAGCGCTTTTGCCTTATCCAGATATTGTTTCCGGATCTCGGGATCAACCAATTTGTTATCAAATGTCGGCCGATTACCCAACCCACCCATATCCACTTCCAGGCCATCCGCTCCAATCTCTTTCGCCAATGGTAATGCACTCAATTTCTGCCGTTTAAGGATCATCAAATCGATCACCGCGATCTTATAGCGTTGTTTTTTACCCTTCGCCAAAAGCATCGGGGCAAATGGCAAAAATGTCCCGGATAATGCCGCTACTGAGAGAAATTTGCGTCTTGTTATCATTTGCTGCTAACGTTCGATGATGGCCATTTTCCGTCGGTAATTGCTTTTCCCTTCAATTTCGAGGGGTCGATTTTTACGTATTTAATCCTTTCGCGGCGCCATGTGTACACAACGTGCACCATGCCGTCAGCGGACTGGATAACGGAGGGATACGAATACTGACTGATTGGGGAATCTTCCAAAACCAAAGCCGCGTCCCAATTTTTGCCATCCTTCGAAATTGCGACGTTCAAAGGCGTCCGCGGGCCCTTAGCTTCATTTCCCGGAGGCAAAACGTGGTTGTATACCAATAATTGCCGACCGTCTTTCAATGTCACGGCATCTGTTCCCGAATTGTTATTGGGCAAGTTTGAAGCTTTCACTTCGGACCAGGTTTTGCCACCGTCCTTCGACCACGATTCGACAACGGCGCGGTTTCGGCTGCGGCATAGGATCTGCAAATCGCCGTTGCTATGCACCAAAATGCTGGGTTGTATTGCGTTAATAGCCTTTCCATCATTGAGCGGCCCTACTTTCCGCCACGTTTTGCCGAAATCGGGCGTTACCTCGAAATGCACACGCCAGCCGTCCTTGCCTTCCGTGCTCGAAGGACACCATAATTCTCCGTTAGCCAGCAAAACGGGTTTGTTTTTGATAGGCCCGAGAAATCCTTCCTGCAAAGGAGCTGGTTTTGACCAGGTTTTGCCATTGTCCTTGGAAGTGATCAGAAAGCCTTTCCAGCCCGGAACATTGGGCCCGACTTTATAAAATAACATAAGATCACCTTTTGGAACCTGATACAAAACCGGATTCCAGCATGCATATCGCAATGTGTCGTTCACAATGCCGTTCGCAACTTCCACGGGAGCAGTCCATTTTCCGCTTTCGAGGCGGCTTACCCAGATTCCCACGTCGGGATTACGCTCTTTGGTCCCTCCGAAAAATGCGCTTACCAGGCCGGCAGGCGTTTCGGCGATAGTGGACGCGTGACTTTCAGGAAAAGAGGTTTTTTCAAAAATGAATTCGTCAGTGACAATGCCGTCCTTCCACGTTTGGGCGTTGGCGATGCCGGTGAGGCAAAGCAGGAAAGTGGCGATAGGAATTAGGTGTTTTTTCATACTTGTTTAATCAATAATCTTTCGATTTTTTCTGATGAGCCTGCTTTTTTACCATTAACCAAAACTTGTAATCCTTTTCCTTTTTTATAATGACTCCCATCTTTATCCCATATGATTGTCAATATGTTACCTTGATAAAGCACATTATCCAAACAAAACCAGCCCCACTTTTCCTGCGGAATTAATGGGTTGACTTCAATCGTGTCATCTTCCCTCGGCCGAAGCCCAACCAAGCCTGAAATGACGAGGTCGTTGAATGTTGAATGATTGTAATATCTGCTCCTTTCCTGATCCCCTTTGAGCCAGTAACCCGTCGTCTCATCCAGATATTCACCGATATAAGGTTTGCCTCGGTAATATTGTGACTCCACATAAAGCTCCATTAACCGGAAATAGGTCGTGTCTGTCAATGTTTTGGCGTCGCTGGCATTCATGCGGTTTGCCATTCCTGTCAAGGTTTGAGAAGTGGCAAACGGCCAGACCGCTCCGTCCCATTCACATTTGCAGCAGCCATGTGTGCGAAAGTCAGGATGCCTGCGTTCTGCGGTCGTGAGGCCGAAAGGCGCCCGAAATCCCTTAGGATCAATTACTTGCTGCCACGCTTCATCCTGTTTTTCATCGGGTAAATTGAAATACCAGGGAATGTAACCGATCGCTTCCCGAACGCCTGCAAATCCGCCACTGCCACCTTTTTTCACCGTTTCAAAAAAACGGGTCTCGGGATTCCAGAGCTTTTCAATGATCAGTTTTTTCAAAGTGTCGGCCTTCAACTCATAAAAGCCTTTGGTGGCAGAATCTCCTTTCAAACGCGCTAACTCGGCAATTGCCTTCGCGTTTCCGTACATATAACTGTTGATGGTCGGCCTTGCGTTTTGCTCCCTCCGGCCACCGCTAAGCGACTCTTCCATGCCGTCTTTCACATCTGTTTGCCAAAAAAGCCCGGAAGCCGTGCGGCGGTCTTTTTCCCAGGCCTGATATTCCGATTGCAGATCGGGAAGCATATCCAGCACAAATGTTCTATCTCGATTCACCTTATAGCGATTATAAAGTGCATCGGCCGTCCAGCTGCTGAATGTGAGCAATTTCTTCATCCTGCCTCCCTCATTTCCGCGAAACCAGGTGTGCACATAATCGTCCAGATACTGCTGATTATGCAGCCAGCGGCCCTCGTATATGTGATGCCCGAGCGCGCAACTGATCATATTATACTTGTCTGCGTAGTTGCGATCGACCAGAAACTCGGTAATGATGAAGCCTTGCGGTGTTTTGTGAATGTGTTTGCGGAAAGTCCACCACCGATAATAATAGATCTCCTGAAAATTATCCTGCGGACAGTCGAAAAGCGGAATGTTGGCTTTCATCCAATCCCATGATTGCGCATTAGGAACGGCATTGACCTTGTTTTCATCCTCCATCCGGTTAAAATGCTCCACATGGTGCCTGTAATTATCCGCTTTCAGCACGGCCGGACCGACGCTATGCTTTGAACATGCGCTTAATCCTATTAAAAAAATCAGCAACAGATAAGTCTGGTTTCTTGTGCGCATTATCATTTTTTATTTATCCAAAAAATCACCGGACCGGCTTTTATTTCCGGCGTCTGGCTTATCTTAATTAGTTTACCTCCTTTTACATGCTCCGTTTTTCCAATGAATTTTCCTGTTGCCGGATCAATGCGTCGCAAGAGGAAATTACCTTTGAAACTGCCCAGGTCCAGATCGGAGCTCGCATTGTTTTCTTTATATATGACTGCTCCAATTCCCGGATTAACCAATTGATATTCAACCGAAACATCAGGCTTCATTTCGGAAACATCTTTTAAAAAACTGTCTGAAACGCACGGAATTGCACTGATGGATCCACCAGCCAGAAATACAGCCCAAGCATTTGAATCATAGTTTCCGGCTGAGTAAAGCACTGCTTTTTCGGGATATTTTTTGCGGTAATCCAGTACGGCCTTGTAAATGGAATGGAAGGAAATTTTGCCCGTCTTTTGCAATCTGGCGTGTTGCCTTGGTGCCAGGTTTTTGGCTCCTTCCGGTTGGTAGAATGTCCCGTCTTCCCGCAAATGCCAGTAGCGGATATCAATAATGTCCACGATCTTGGCGTAATCCGGCTCTGACAGAACAGCGTCCTGAACATCTTTCGTCGTGCTTAGCGCGACTAACGCATTTTTACCCGTTTCTTTCTCCCAATCCGCGATCACGCCGAGCCAAAACTTCACGAAATGTAACGGTCCGGTATACTCGGCTCCGATAAACTGGATGACGCCGTTCTGATCCGCGAAGTTTTCGAGGCATTTACGAATGTATGCGGTATGAATGGCCCTCCGTTCAGGATTTTCGATGTCATAAAATTGCTCGGCCATAAAAATCCGCTTGTCGCCCGCGTAAGGCGGCGGCTCAGGAAAGCCGGTTGCATTGATATTGTTGGCCGAACGCCACGGAAAATCGGCATAATGCGCACCCGCTTCCAGAATGTTGTGCTGGAAATAGTTTTGGTGATAGAGTACAAGTCCCTTTTGATCAGCCAGTTGAACAAATTGTTTGAGCCTCGTCCAATACCAGGCATTATATTTTGTCAAATCATATTTACTGAGATTATCCCAAGCGGTTTCCTTGCCGCTTCTGGCAAAGGGCTGCTCGTAAAATGGCGGCCAAACTTCACCGTCAATTCTCCTAATGCGCTCGTGATCGTCACGGCGGCGGTCGTACCAGAGGCCGTAATTGTGGTCCAGCACGGTTATATTTTTTGCCAGAAGTGAGTCTGTCATATCCTCCGGAACATCCGTCAAACCCGCCCCCGATCTGCCCGGAACGAAGCGGGTAATGTGCGGTTTGGCTTGCGCCACATCATGCGGGCGAATGCTTCCACGCCACCACGGAACTTCCTGGCGGTTTCCGGTAACAACCTGTTCTCCACGCACCAGCCAGCCATTTTTGATGGTTAACGGTGGTAGATTTAGCTTTTTCGCTACTTGTTTTATCCCAATTTCATCAATGGCCTTAATGTTCCCGTAAGCGACTGGAATAGGATTTCGTTGCGTCGCGGAATCGATCCAATCGGCAAGTGACGCGGCAGCGATATTGGATTTTGCTGTCAATTCCGCTGCTTGCTCAACGCTTGGACTGCTGGACGCTTCGGATTCTTTTGGCAGCAAAGCGGCATTTGCAAGTGCTTCAATACCAATCCTTTCTGATAACTGCGCGGCGTACAAGCTGCGCGGCTTAATGTGCTCATTGACATTCTCCCAGAAACCATTGCCAGCAAATTCCGCCCAGATCCCGAATGCATGATTGGTTGCTCCCGGCGGGCTAAAATTTTCTACACGCGAGGCAGCACATTGCCACATCACGCTATTAGCCGCAGTCCAGCCCGCACCCTGCCCATCCTGACCACGGTTTTTGAAGCTTAACGCCTGGCCATCAACATTGACGTTGTCAAATAAGACGCCAGAAGCCCAACTATCCGCCGCACCACTGAACCCGAACGGCTGAACCGACTCACATTGAACAAATGCATTGGGACCGGCAGCACGGTAACCCGTCGTAAAATCGTGAAAACCATTCTCAGCATAACATCTTTGAAAAAGCGTAAGCTGGCCTTGTGTGTAAAATGTGTTTCTCCGCTGACCGGCTATTTCAGAAACTGGCGTAAGTGACTTACAATCCTCAACCGTAATCTTTGAAGCCATTTCAAAAAGCGCCACCGCTGATCCGGCCAGTCCCTTGAAATGTACTTGCCTGACCCACGCATTTTCTACATTTTCCATCGTCACGCCCATCCAGCGATGTTCTTCATCTTTTAAATTCGTGCTGTCGAATGTGGATTCAATGCACAGATTTTCAACGCCTACCTGGCTGATTCTTTCCGGCCAGTCATATTTTGTGACAAAACCTCCTCCATATTTTTTATCCAAAGCTGTGGTTATTGGTGCATTAATGGTTATCTGGTTGCCGGAAATAGCCGTAATGGTGCGGTCCCAAATAATGTCCCGCTGCCCGGGTTTCCAGCCAAGCCACCCGGTTTCGCCGCCAAATTCTTCCATTTTAAGTAGCTGTATCCACTCTTTTGTTGATGGGCGTTCTATTTGAATACGGTCACCGGCTTTAAAATCAGCAGCATTTGAGATATTGAATTTCAATGAGTTAACCCGAACATATTCATCTTTAACTTCAATGCGTTTGCCTGTTTTCAGATTTTTTGCTCCTGATATTTGAATGATCGTTTCGCGCGAAAGCCCCGCGCCGACTAATGTTGTTTTGTTATTCAATGTGCCATTTCCCCGGATTATCACTCCTGATTTATTGATAAAAAGGCTGCCCTGGATTGTATGAACGCCTTTTTGCAGTAAAACAACCCCACGAATCCCGTCCTCATCGGGAGGCAAAGAACCCACATAATCAATCGCCGACTGAATGCGCAAGGTCGCGTCGCCTGCTTTCGCTGGAACGATCACCTTGACGGCAGCATTCGGGATTTGCTTGTTGCCAGCCATATATCCGGCATAGGAAAAGTCTATAATGCGGTTACCCAGCGAATCGGGGGCATAATGCAGCCTGCCGTCTTCTCCAATTGAAACAGGCGAAATTTGCCTGGCTTTTTTCTGGCCAATGACATCATGAGGCATAAATAAATACAACCCCGTCATGGACAGGATTGTATTCCAAACAATCACCTTTTTTATGTAGTCCTTAACCTTCAAAATCTTACTTTTTGTTAGACGGTTCCTTTAATGAAGCCAGCGTATCGTGGTTATTCTTAGGGTCTTTCCAATTTGTTTTCTTTTTCGGATCGATGCCGTTGATGAATTTTTCAATGTTGGCATAACCGTCACCGCTCATGTCTTTTTGCGCATCCGAAGCGTCGTTTGGATTCAGGCTGTATTTCACTTCCCATTCGTCCGGCATGCCGTCGTCGTCCGAATCTTTGTAAGGCGTTCCTTTATACTCTGGATAACCACCAACCTGCGAAATATCTGTGATAATGCCGTTTTTATAAGAATCGATGGGCAAACGGCGGTGTTCGAATTGCGTTTTAGGCAAAGTAACACCATCGATTGGATTGATCTTCCCTGTCCTGACCTGTGTTGTCACCCGTGCGTCCACCGGATCGCGTTTAGGCAATGTTGCGCCCGCATTGGCCAGCACGTAATCAAATGACTCTTTGGCGCTCATGATCGGAAACTGAGGCATAGGCAATGGTTGGTTCCACTTCATTTTATCCCTGTATTTTCCTGTGTCTGGCAATTCTTCAACCTGCACCCCGCCGTTCCAGTTATCCTTGGTGACAGCATCAAAACCTTCCATAATGTTGCCATTTACATAAGCGCGGCCATAAACCTGGTAACCCAGTTTGCTTCTGCCGGCCTCTGGCTTCACGATCCTGTGACCAATCGGCGAATCTTTTGGTGTTTGCGGGCCCGGTTTAAAATAGTTGTTGATAATGTTATACATCGCCCGGTAATCGCCGCCGTCAATCGAGCGGTGCACCCAGTTGAAAACCACATTATTGGTAAAGTTAAAAATGCCAAACCAACCGATGGAAGGATTTCTTCCAGCGTTATTTGCCCATAGATTGCGCATAAACGTACAATTCTCTCCGCCAAGCGTGCTTCCGAACGAGTGGTTCCATGTGTCCAGTGTTTCAGAAAAGATGGAATTTTGAATGGTAATGTTCACAGTGGGAAGTTTTTGTTCCGTTGCGCCGGTGCTGTCGTTATACATGTGACGATACATCGACATATTCTCATCCAAACCCCAGCTTGCCGAGACGTGATCGATCATAATGTTACCAATCGGGTTGCCGCCGATGGAGTCATCGCGACGCCCCACAAAAGTTTCACCCCTCCGGAAACGCATATGCCGGATCACCACGTCGTGTGTGTTGATCCAAACTGTTTCACCGGCCACACAAACGCCATCCCCCGGAGCAGTCTGACCTGCAATAGTAATATACGGAGCGCGGATGATCAGCGGCGTTTTCAACCGGATAATACCCGCCACATTAAAAACGATAATGCGCGCACCACCTTGCTCGCAAGCGTCACGCAACGTTCCCGGCCCGCTGTCCGCCAGACTTTTCACTACATAAACTTTACCTCCGCGACCGCCAAAACTATAAGCGCCACCGCCTTCCGCGCCTGGAAACGCCGGAATGTCGGATTGCGGCAGATCCACCGGCCTCGCTGCCCATGGAATGTAGGGCTTGCCATTTTTAGCCTCCTGCTCAATGATCGGCCACGCCTTCTGCCAGGCAATCTCCGATTTCCACATCGCAGCTTTCAACAGCGAATCGCTGGTTTTCTGCGCTGCTGCCGGGATTTTAGGATATTGGGCGTGAGCCGCCGGCGCCAAAAGGGTTAGGGCCGTTAAGATTCGGAGTGGGAGTTTTTTGGGTGATATCATATTTGTTATCGTTGGATTTTGCTTTTTTGGTTGTTTGTTGACGTTGTGCTAGCACTTCGACCGCCCGGCGGCCCGGTCCGCTTAATGCGACAATGCTTCGTTTTGATCATCGTGGTTTCACTTCGACTACGCTCAGTGTGACAGGGGCTTCGGTTCGATCTTGGGTGCTAGCACTTCGACTCCGCTCAGTGTGACAGGCTTGTTTCAAAGGCGTTCTGCCTTGTCAGTCTGAGCGTACCGGGCCGCCGGGCGGTCGAAGACCGCTACTGTACGGCGTTCTCCCTTGTCAGTCTGAGCGGAGTCGAAGACACGCTACTGTACGGCGCTCCGCCTTTGAATGCTACTTCAAAGGATCAAACGTCCCCGAAGGCCAGCCGATGTTTTGTTCCAGTTTTGCGTTGTTGGTTAATGCTGTGTTTGGGATGGCGAAAAAGTAATATTCCGGTAACCAGTTGATCACGTATTTGGTGTCCAGGTCTTTCGGGACGATCTCCATATAGTTGCGGTAAACAGAGTCCAGGTTCATTCCGTCGCGTTTTGCTGCGAATTCTTCTGCGGATATGGCGGAAGTTTTTAAATTGATCGTCACACCGGTTCTGCGTTTTCCGTTCAGTTTGGTTTCGAATTGTTTCCAGCGGCGGAGGTCCCAGAAACGCTTTCCTTCGAAGGCGAGCTCTATTTGTCTTTCGTGTAAGATCGCTTCGAACATTTGCGCGCGTGTCATTTTAGGGTTAAGGCCAAAAAAACCGTCTGCTCCCGGATCAATGCCGGCTCTTTTCCTGATTTCTTTCAGTTGGGTGTAGGCTTCGTCCAGCTTGTTGATCCCGCAGGCTGCTTCGGCGAAATTGAGCATTACTTCGGCGTAACGCATTTCTATCCAGTCAGTTCCGCTTGTGGACACTGCGCCTGTCGGCAAGTTGGGATCGATGGCTTTGCGGACGTAGAAACCGCTTACTGTGGCTTTTTGCTCAACGGTTTTATTGTTTACAAAATAGGTCCATAGTTTGTAATTGGTGTTGCCATTGATGTGCCAGGTTGCGCCATTGTAGGCAATGGTGTTGTCAAATCTCGGGTCTCGGTTTTTGTAAAACAGCTTTGGATCGTAACCTGAACCTTTTTCTCCAATGTTTTTCCCATTTTTCATAGGAAAAGCCTGCGCCATTTCCCAGGTCGGCTGGTTGGAGCCGCTTCCTGTTCCCAGGTACGATGGCCGCGTGTTGTTGTCCCAGGTTTGGTTTTTATTGATCTGGTCCCCTACTTTATTGTTATAGCACGTAACCCACACCGCCTCAGGATTATTCGCCTCGGTAAACCACAGATCCCTGAAACTTTGGTGTAATCCAAAACCATTTGCTTTAAGCAGGTCAATCGCCTGTTTATTAGCATCATAAGCAGCTTGCCAGCGTTCCGGCAGGTCTGTCGGGTTAAATTGCGGGCTGGCATAGTGCAGCAAAATCCTGCCTTTGAAACCGGCTGCCGCGCCGCTGGTGATCCGTCCCCAGTCATTGGAATCGTTCCATTTGCCAGGAAGATTTTCGATGCTGTAATTCAGGTCTGCAACAATTTGCCGGATGCTCTCGGATGTGCTGCTCCTGGGTATAGCGGCCTGCTCTTTTTCCTCTTCTCCTATCGCCCCAAGCGGTTCCAGCACCAGCGGGACACCGCCGTAGAGTTGTACGAGATCAAAATAGCGGTAGGCACGGAAGAATGTAATTTGCCCCATTAACTGCTTTTTATACGCCTCGCTGAGCGAACTGGAAGGCATTTTTACCAAAAACTGATTGATAGAACGGATCTTGCCATAGTTGTTAGTGGCATTTACAGCAGTCCCGAAATCGGCCACTGTGTTCACCTGAACTGTCCCTTCGAAAAAACGCGTTTCTCCTGAAATCTCATCAGTCGCTTTCAGAAAATCACCGGTTGGCCATACGGGCAGATTTTGGTCATAAACATAATCCACATAACCCCTGGCCAGCAGCGTATCATTAAAAACCTGCTCCTCGTTGAACGCAGAAAGGTCCGTCTTGTCGAGCACTTTTTCGCAGCCCGAAGTCATTAAAACAGCTGCCAATAAAAGAATATGTTGCGGTTTCATTTCTGTCAGTTTTAAAGTGTAAGGTTTAATCCCAATGACCAGGTTTTCATCAGCGGATATACATTATAAGCGCCTACCGAGCCTTTGTAATCGTATGGGTTATAGAAATTGAACGGGTTCATCGCGACGCCAATGAATTTGAGCGAGCTTACACCGAGTTTTTTGGAAATATTTTGACCTAAACTATAAGACAAATTCAGACTGCGCATGCGGAATACAAATGCATCCCTGAACCAGAATGATGAGGCAACAGAATAAGTATCGTCGTAATATGGATCCGGGTAGGCTGCATTGGGGTTTTCGGGTGTGTAATGATCGGCCCAGAACACCGGCCGGGAAACGTCCACACCCGCCTTTTTACGCGCATCGCCATCCACAATGCCCTGGCCGCCAAATGATCCCGCAGTTACAACATCCAGTTTAAATCCTTTGAAACCAAAACCGAAAGAGAACCCGAAATTGTAATGGTTATTTTCCTTGCTGGTCAGATAATCCATGTCGTCTTCGGTGATTTTTCCGTCGGGCGCTTCGTAGCTGCCGTCTGTCTGGCGAGGTCCGCGAATGTCTTTGTAGTAAAGCATTCCCGGCATCGGTGCCCTGCCGAAGATCGTGTAGTTGTTATTTTGTTCGAGAAAACGATCCACCTCATCCTGCGAACGGAACATTCCAAGATAATGGTAACCCATAATTCCCCTGTCGCCCGAAAGCCCGGTCGGATCTTGCCATGTGCCTCTATTGGTAGGCGCCACATCCACGAGCATGTTGCGGTTGTCGTTCCAGGCGAGGAATGCGTTCACATTATAATCAATGCTTTTACCAATTTTGCTGCTCCAACCGGTCGAAAACTCGAATCCGAAAGAATTAATGGTCTCATAATTTTCAGATGGCATTACGGAGCCTATGGTCAGCGGCACAGATGAGGATAGTGTGGTGAGCAGGTTGTAACCGTGATCGTGGAAAAAGTCGAAGCCGGTTGTCAGTCTGCTATTCATGAATGACGCGTCCAGACCAATGTTCTTCTTGGTAACGTCATCCCAGCGGCCAAAATAGTTGGGCAGCTTTTCAAGCTTTATACCAACGGTCCGGTCGCTGTTGCCTCCGAAAACGGCACCATTGGAAGCTTGTGGCGTGTAACGTTGCAGCCATTGCCAGTTCGCCGTGCGGTCGCCGCCCAGGAACCCGATGGAAGCGCGCAGTTTCAGGAAATTGATGAAGCTGAATTTTTCTTTGAATAAATTTTCTTCCGATAACACCCAGCCTGCCGAAACCTGTGGGAATGTACCCCAGCGATATTCAGGAGCAAACTTCGTGGAGGCGTCCCGGCGGAAGGAAACTTCAAACAGATATCTTTCTGCAAAACTGTAATTAAGCCGTCCGACATAAGATAGGATGCCGCTTTCATTGGCAGTGTTTGGGCCGATGTCCTTTGCGCCAAGTGCAGACATCAGATAATCATTTCCTCCCTCAAAAATGCCCTCCTTGAATGTAGCGATGCTTTCTGAATAAATTTCCGACTGCTCGACCAATGCCAGCGCGCTGACAGAATGCCTGCCGAAATCGTGGGCATAGCTGAGGTTCACATTCATTTGGTAAGACTCGGAAAAGCCAGGATTGAACCTTAGCCGGTCACCATTATTAAGCCTTGTGGGCGCGTTGGGCGTGCCGCCGTAAATGTGCCGGTTTTCGCCTTGCATTGAAAAACCGTACGTTTTATAATATGTACCAAACTGTTTTCCCCAATCATTACCCAGATTTTTGTTGTAAACCCCACGGACTTTCAGGCCTTGGACAAATGGCACATTGTATTCCAGATAAGCGTTAATGTTCAGCACAACGTTTCTGGCTCGCGTGTAGTTGTTAAGCTTTTGCGCTTCGAAAAAGTGAAAACCTGTCGAATTGGATCCGCCCGGAAGCAGAACAGGCAATCCATTCACGTACGGCGGAATAAATTGGGGTGTATTTAAAAGGTTTGTCACATCCTTCTCCACATTCTCGCCGCCCTGTTTGAGATAAAATAATTTGTTATCCGACAAATTGCCGCTTACGCCTAATCCCACTTTCAGATTTTTAGTGATCTTGACATCACTGCTTGCACGGAAATTCCACTTTTTATAGCTGATGTTGTCTACATTCCCGTTTTGTGCAAAATACGTTGCGCCGGCAAAGAATGTCGCCCGATCCGTCCCACCGCTGATATTGAGTGCGTGCCGCGTATTGAATGACGGTTTCCACGCCATATCAAACCAGTCGTAATTGTTATTTCTGAAATGTTCGAGCTCATCGGGCGAATAAAATTCCGGGTCGGTTGGCGCAAGTCCTCTTGTTTTGTTAAAATCATTCAGATAGGTGGCAAGCTGCACGCCGTTCATCATCTTGGAGCGGTCTGTTGCTTCCGATACGCCGAAAGTTGTTGTATAATTCACTTGCGGCTTGCCTGCTTTTCCGCGCTTGGTGCGCACAACCACGACGCCTAATGCAGCCCTCGCGCCATAAACCGCTGCCGCGCCATCTTTCAAGACAGACAGGTTTTCAATTTCAGATGCATCCAGCAATTGGAAATCGGCTTCTGTGCGGATTACGTCATCTATAATGTAAAGCGGTGCATTACTTCCGCCGTCTTTGGAAGCTTTGGTAGGATTACGGATTACGATAGATGCAGGGGTGCCAGGGCGTGCCGAGCCTCCGCTTACCGAAACACCCGGTAATTTTCCCACGAGCGCCGATGAAATGTCGCCAACAGGCAACTCATCAATTTCGTTAATCTTCACCGTCGCCACGGCGCCAGTTAAATGCGAACGCTTTTGCTCTCCATAACCCACCACGACCACGTCTTCCAATGCCTTTACGTCCGGTTCCAAGGCAACTTCCACTGATGACCGGTTGCCGATTTCAATGGTTTGTTTCATAAAACCGACGTAGCTGATAATGATCGATTTGCCGTCTGCTGGGACATTAAGTGAAAATTTACCCACTGCGTCTGTTGTGGTTCCCTGGGTCGTTCCTGCAACGAGAATGGAAACGCCTGCCATCGGCTCCTTAGAGGCTGCATCGGTCACAACGCCCTTCAACTGGCGGTTCTGCGCAGTGCCGGATAAGGACATGGCCAAAAGAAAAAGAAAAAGTAAAAAAGTCCTTGCCATATTCATCGAATGATTTAAAATATAACTATTTCAATACAACTTCGATTATCCATTGATAAAGTACAATAGAAACCCTGTTCAAGTCTATTTAGACCGAATTTGGGAAGCAAGTTTATTTTCGATTTTATTTCTGCACACGTTACCGGGAACGATTGCAACGGCAAAAAGCAAATGTTCGAAATTAAACGAAAGTGTTAAAATGACACAATGTGGTATAATGCAAAATATCCAAAGATGACAAAAAGCTAACGCTTAAAATTGTACTATTTCTGTATTTAGGATTTGCTGCCAGGAAATAAAAAGGCCCGGTTCGCTTCTAAGCAAACCGGGCCTCAGTTTTGAAGTATAATAACCTAGTAACCAGGATTTTGTACGATCTTTTTATTCTGGTCGATTACCGGCTGTGGGATAGGGTTCATGTACATTTTCTTGGTGAAAACATGCGGATGATTCAATCCTACAACTTCATAAACCCATTTGCCTTTGTTATCATTAGGCGACGAGTTTGTGATCTTCATGCCGTGGAAATCCTTGTTCATCACGTCCTCGGCGATCACCCAGCGGATAATGTCGTAGAATCGCTTTGTTTCGAAGCACAGTTCTACGCGGCGTTCACGGCGAATCGCCTGGCGCATGGTGTCCTTAGTTAATCCTGTGGCAAGCTCCGGCAAATTCGACCTTTTGCGGATTGCATTCACCGCTGCATATACAGAGGCATCCGGCCCGGCAGCTTCGTTTTGGGCTTCGGCATAGTTCAGCAGCACTTCGGCGTAGCGATAGTAAACAAAGTTCTGCCCGCTTTGTGCGCCTCCGCGTGGTTTCAGAGGATTGATTTTCTTTTTGAAATAATAACCCGTGTTACCCACGTCATCCGTTCCGAAATCGATCTGATTTTTGGAAGGCTTAACCTTATCAATACGCATAAAAATGGTGTCCACTTTTGCCATCCAATCCTGCTTATAGGGCGCGCCGTCGTAAACAATGAAGTCGTAAAAACGTTTTTCGCGATTTACATAGGGCTTTTGCGGGTCGTAACCGGAAGTCGGATCGGTGATGGGCTTTCCGTTGGCCATGGCGAACTGGTCGACCAGTTCCTGCGTAGGACAATAATTTCCCCAGGTATAATAAACGCCGTCGATCCACACCGGGCCACCATACTGCTCATAGTTGGAACCCATTATCACCGGCACGATCTGACGGTCCCAGATGATTTCGGAATTGTACTCATTTTTCTCCCACCAAAGCGCAGATACGTCCGAAAACAGTGCATACTGAGCGCCGAATGTGTCCATGAACTTCTTATTGGTCGCAGCAGCTTTTTCCCAGCGCTTCGCATCAAAATTTCCGAATGCGATGAGTTTATTAGGATCCGCTCCCGACGGCGGCGTGGCCGTGTTGAATGCCGGGCTCGCCGCATACAGTTCCAGCCAGCCTTTCAACGCGAGCGCAGCTCCTAACGTGGCGCGGCCTGCATCGGCGTCGCCGCCATTGTATTTAGCAGGAAGCAACTTGTTTGTCACGATCTGGTCCAGTTCCGTGGTAATGAAATTGAATGTTTCCTCAAATGTACTGCGCTCATTGTAAAGCTCTTCTTCACTCATTTTATTCCGGTCCAGCGTCGCCGTAATGATCGGCAGGCCGCCCAGATGCATGAACATTTCGCTGTAATAGTAGGCACGCAGAAACCGTACTTCATCCGTACGCTTTTTAATATAAGCCTCCGAAAAATTGGCCGCATTTTCAGTTATTTTTTCGATAAACAAATTGCATTTCCGGATTTTGGTAAAACCTGCTCCCCAGGATGCATAATCTGTTGCATTCGCATTGGCGTGGTCCATAGGCGTTCCCTGGTTCACGGCCGGGTCCACGATGCCCTGCCGCCAGCTGTATGATTTCCAGTAGAAACCGGCATCATTGTCATCGGTGAAATTATCCAGGTTATCCGGCGAATTCCATTTGTTTGAAAGCGCGCTGTAAATGTCGTTCAGGAAAAGATCGGCATTGCCTTCGGAAGCCCATTGAATGTCGTCGGTAAGCCTGCTTTTGATCTGATTGTCCAGAAAATCTTCTTTACAGGATGTGGTCAGGCAGATTCCGAGCGTCGCAGCAAAAACGATTTGTTTTATATTTTTCATCATGTTTTTATCAATTTTTTGAAATCAGAATGTCACATTTAATCCGAACACATACACTTTTTGATTCGGATAAGCCGTCTCACGGTCCGTTGCGCCAACTTCCGGGTCCATAAACTTCATCTTGCTGGCTGTAAACAAGTTCTGCCCCGATGCATAAACCCGCACATTCTGGATCTTTATCGATTTGGTCAGACTAGCAGGCAGCGTGTAGCCGATAATGGCTGTTTTCAAGCGGATATGGTTCGTGTTCTGCATCCAGAAATCGGACAGCTGCGTGTTATTTGCGTAAGGCGCCTGGGTTGCCCGCGGATAACGCGCATCCTGCGTTTCCGGCGTCCAGCGGTTGTCGTAATATTCGTAGCTGGAATTGCTATTGTTGTTATTGAACGGAATGGTCTGGAACTGGCGGATATCCAGGTGCGCCAGTGAAGATCCCTGAAAAAACAGGTTCGCATCAAAACCTTTCCAGCTTGCGGTGGCATTCAATCCATAAGTAAGGAATGGGTAAACCGGGTTACCGATCACCGTTTCATCATTGGAATCGATCTTGCCATCTGGCGTGCCGTTTGGTCCGCTGATATCAGCATAGCGAATGTCACCAGGACGCAACGCGCCGAATTGCGTAATGTTATAACCATCGGCAGCATTGATCAATCCATCATCATTGGTGTCGTCTTCGGTGCTGAATATGCCCATTGTTTTGTAGCCAAATTGTGTTCCGAGCGGGCGGCCGGTGCGGCTGCGATTGGGATTATTGCGCGTGGCAGCCGTTTCGTAAACTTTGATCATTTTGTTTTTGGCAAAGCTCACATTGGCATTAAGGCCCAGGCGCAAGCCATTGGAAAGACGATGATTTGTGCCCGCACTTATCTCAAAACCATTATTTTCCATTATTCCGCCATTTTCATCCGCGAGCGCCAGGCCGTATTCCACCGGCACACTTACCGCGGGAGGCAACAACATTCCCGTGCGCTTTTCGTGGAAGTAATCCGCTTCCAACGTCAGCAATCCGCGCCAGAATGCAGCTTCGATTCCAATGTCTGTTTTCGTGGAAATTTCCCAGGTAATGTTCTGGTTGGCCTCATTAGGGACAATCGCGCCCTGCACCATGGATCCCGTTCCAAATGCGTAAGCATTGCCATTCAGGTTGTAACCCGTCAGATACTGAAAAGCCGTTCCTGCCAGGTTACCTGATTTTCCCCATGATCCGCGCACTTTCAGGTTATCCACCCAGCTCACTGAATTTTTGAGAAAACCTTCTTCCGAAACCACCCAGCCCGCTGAGAATGCAGGGAAGTAACCCCATCTTTTTCCCGGCGCGAAATAGTAATGTCCGTCGTAACGGCCGGACGCTTCCAGCAGATATTTGCCGGCATAAGCATAGCCAACGCGATATACATAACCGATCTGGCTTCCGGTTGACGAAGTTCCGCCGTTGTCGAAATCGTTCTTGTTTGAACTTCCCATATTCAGCTCATCCACGTCCACCGCGAAGTTGTTGCGTCGCGCCGAAAACAGCTCGTAAGTGTTGTTCCTGGCTTCCGCAACCAGCAATCCGGTGAAGTCGTGCTTGCCGAATGTGTTGTGATAATTGAGGTAACCCTGGTATGTAAACGTTTGTGTTTTGATAAACTGCTGCGCCAACCAGGAGAATGCTGCCGCACCACCTTCGGAAGTGGAGATCTCCCTCTTATAAGTGTAAGGCGTCGTGTTCAGGTCCTGCGTGTAATAGTAGAAAGGCTTGTGATATCCTTTCTTGGTCCGCGTCATTGGATCGTAGCTGAATGTTCCTTTTACGCTAAGGCCTTTGATAAACGGCAGCTTTTGCTCAATGGCGATCGTGGTCAGCAAAGTGGAGTTATTGTTTTTGGTATAACCCGCATTCAAGATGCCCACCGGGGAGTTTCCTGCAAATTCTCCCCACAAACCATTGCTGTAATAAAGACTGCGCGTTGGGATGTATTTGAAACCATTCCTAAAAAGGTTAGCCGCCGAAACTGCTGTGTCCACAGAAGAGATGCGCTCCACCGCGCCGATCAGCGAAAGGGATACGGTTGTAGTTTTTGTCGCCTCAGCCGTAATGTTGATGTTATAGCTGTAACGTGCGTATTTCACAGGATCGAACATTCCGTTCTGTTTCAGAAAGCCCAGGCCGGTCTGATACTTGATCCGGTCCGATCCGCCGCTGAGCTGCAATGCGTAATTCTGCATAGGTGCATTCATATTCACGAGCTCCTTGGTGTTGCTGATCGGATATTTATCCGGGTCTTCGCGGTTGAGATTGATATAGTTTTCAACCAGGTCTGTCGCAAATGGCAGCTGCGTTCCGGATGGATTTTCGTTCAGGTACGCTTCGTTTTTGAGCCGCATATAATCCTGTGCGCTCAACAGCTTGGGATAGTAAGTGGGCGTCTGCGTTCCGTAATAACTGCTTAATGTTAATGTTGGAGCGCCTGTCGCACCTTTTTTGGTGGTAATGAGCAATACGCCATTCGCACCGCCAAGACCGTAGGGAGCAACTGCCGCCGCATCTTTCAAAACGGTAACTGTTTCAATAGAACCCGGATCAATCTGGTTTACATTGTCGCGGATAATCCCGTCCACAACCACCAGCGGGCGATTGTTGCCTGTTGTTCCAATCCCGCGAATGTAGATCTGCGGCGAGTCGTTGCCGGGCTGTCCGCCATTGGGCCGCATGCTTACACCCGCAACTCTTCCGGCAATGGAATTGGAAATGTTAGGGACAGGATTTTCCGCAATCTCACTCCCCTTCACTGACGCAATGGAGCCTGTTAACGTGGATTTCTTTTGTGTTCCATAACCCACAACCACCACTTCATCCAGTGCTTTCGTATCCAAAATCAGCTCGATTTTAAGGTTCGTCGCATTCCCAACTGTCACTTCCTGAGACAAATAGCCCACGAAAGAAAAGATCAGCACTGCATTACCATCCGGAACATCCAGCTGAAAATTACCGGCGGCGTCGGTCGTTGTTCCTCTTTGGGTCCCTTTCAAAATAATGCTCACGCCGGGCAGCGGCTCATTGGTTTCGGGCGTTTTTACAGTTCCTTTTACCGTAATGTCCACCATCACCGGCGCCACATCCGGCTCTTCCGGATTTTGCAGCGATGTCGTTTTTTTGGTTGACCTGGATAAAAGGATCTGGTTGTTTTTGACGCGGTAAGCAATGGCCAGGGGCGTCAGCAAGCGGTCGAGCACCGCATCGAGCTTTTCTTTGCGGGCATCAATGCTCACGATATGCTGTAAGCTCACCAAATTGCTGGAATAGGCGAATTTCACCTTCGTCTCGTTCTCGATTTTTATTAATGCTTCGTTCAATGTCACATTTTTCAATTCCAGCGTCACCCCTTTATTGAGGAGTTCCTGGGCCGGTGAATTATGCGCGAAGGCCATTGCCGAGCAAAGGCCTATACATAATAATTGGTAGATCGTCAGTCGCATGATTTTGGGTAGCAATCCATGCCGTGGATGAAAAGGTTTTTTCATAAGTTTACATTGAATTGGTTAAAATGTTAGCAATAACTATCCTGCTTAACTGCCTCCGGGCGAGTTAATGAACCGCATGTTCTGGGATACTTCTTAATCAGTTCGGATCAGGGGTGTTGCACCACTCCTGATCTGTTTTCTGACTAAAAGCTGTTGGTAGGGATGGCTTTCAGGTGATCATCGGATATTCCGGTTATGGTTAAAATAATGTAGTTCATCAAGCAAGTCGGCAATATTGTTCTAATGGCAACCTTCGCCGCCAAACGTGATTTTATCTCCTTCAATCTGATAAGTTGTTCCCAATAATGCATCGATCATGTCCAGGATTTCGGGGAGCCGCTGATTGTTGAAGTCCACTTTCAGCCGGCACTTCTTAATCTGCGGATCTTTGAAATCAATGCTGACCTTAAATATCTTTCCTAGACGTTCGGCCACCTCATCCATGGGCACTTCGTCGAAAACCAGGGAAACGCTTTGCCAGATTTCCTTCGTCCCGCGATTTTCCGATAATGTTTGCACCGTCAAAGCATTGCTGTTTTTGGCAAAAACCACTTGTTGTTTCGGCCGCAGGACCACAGGCCTTTTTTCCTTCACCGATTCCACCTCGACGACACCCGTTACCACCGTCACCTGGCAAGTTGCTTCGCCGGCATTAGCGCGTACATTAAAACTGGTTCCCAACACCCTGGTCTTCATATCGCCGGAAAGAATCTCGAACGGATGCAGCTTGTCAGGCTTCACATCAAAAAAACCTTCACCCGAAAAACGCACCTGCCGCTTCTCAAAATCCCTGGCATAGGACAATGTTGCGCCCGGACTCAGCCAAACCGTCGTGCTGTCGGGCAGTGTATAGCGGTTTACTTTTTTTTCCTGATTTTCAAAACTCACCCAATTAGAAACATGCGCTTTTGTAACTGAAACAGGTTTAGCCGGATCAGAATAAAAGTAATAGCTAATGCCCAGGCCTATACATAACACCGCAGCAATGCGTAGCGCATATGTCCAGAAAGTTGCCACCGGTGCTGGCTGCAAATGCGATTTTTCCTGTTCCGCGATGCGTACCTGGATACGGTTGTACAGGTTTTCCTCTTCTGCGCCGGTCCAGAGCTCGGGGTGTTCCGCGTCGAGGCTTTGATACCAATCGTTCACTTCCTGACTTTCCGCCTCGCTGCATGCGCCGGTCAGGTATTTTCTTAAAATTTCGGATGAAGGTTTAGGGTGCTTCATTAGGTGTAAGTTTTACACTTATTAATAGGTTTCAATAGTACAGTCTATGAAATGCCTGCGCAACCCTTAGTCAGAATGTAAATTTTTTTTTAAAAAATAGGATAAGTCAAATTAATGGGAGACAGAGCACTGCAAAGGCAATATAATCCTTCATCTCTACACGGAGGATTTTCAATGCTTTGCTGATGTGCGCTTCCACGGTCTTCTCAGAAATTTCCATTGAAGCCGCAATCTCTTTGAGGGAATAGCCTTTACGGCTCAGGATAAAAACTTCTCGGCATTTCTGCGGAAGTTTGAGCAGGGACTGCTCGTAAAATTCATGAAGATTATTGAATTCCAGATATTCACTGGTGTCATTATCAAGCACTTCTTCTTCATCCAGGAATGTGGTCGTCCTTTTTTTCTGCTCTTGATGGAAATAATTTATGATGTTGTTTTTCAGCATCCCATTCAGGTAAGCCTGGATGTTTTTTTGAATGTCAAACTTGTTCCTGCCGAGCCAGAATTTCACAAAAGTCTCCTGAACCAGATCTTCGGCGATAGATTTGAGGCCCGTCTTCCTTATAGCAATATGAACAAGCAGCCGCGCGTGACGCCTGTATAACTCGCGAAACGCCAGTTCTTCGTCACACTGACAAATCAGCTTCATCAATGTTTCTTCGGAATAAGTGCTGTACACGTGTGTCACCGCTTTTTTCAGGATTATTGAATGTAAAAATATCCAAGCTACATTACCGCAAAAGCACCCGTTGCTACTTATATAATGTTAAAAATGGTAAAATTTAGTTCTATGCAAAAATTTAAAAGATCGCCGATCCGCGCTTTTGCCGGAAAGTGGATGACTTGCTGCTTACTGTCCGTTAGTTACTTGGCAACCGCGCAACAGCAAGCAGCTAACCGCCCAACAATGGTGGCTGGTTTTCCTGTCAATTACTCCGAGGATTCGGTGGGCACCTACACCCTCCCCGACCCGTTGAAAACCAATGACGGACAAAAAGTGACCAGTGCGGAAGTGTGGATGAAAAAACGCCGACCAGAAATTGTAAGGCTGTTTGAAGAATCGCAGTTTGGCAAAATGCCGGGTCGCCCGGCGGATATGCATTTCAATGTTTTTGATAAAGGAACGCCTGCATTCAATGGCAAAGCGACACGCAAACAGGTTACGGTTTATTTTACCAAGGATACGGCAGACCATAAAATGAACCTGGTCATTTACGTTCCTGCCGCCGCTGGCAAACCCGTTCCCTTGCTGATGAACATTTCGTTTATTGCTTATAATCAACTCATTGATGATCCGGGACTAATGGTCGGCAATGTTTGGAATAAGGAAGGCCAGCGTGTAAAAGCGGATAAGCCTACGGCATTTGGAAAAATGAATATAGAGCAATTCATCGATGCAGGTTTCGGGTTCGCTACAGTGTATTATGGTGATATCGAGCCGGATTTTAAAGACGGCATCAAGCATGGGATCCGCAGTCTTTATTTAAAACCGGGACAAACAGAAACCGCTCCCGTCGAGTGGGGCGCTATTGCAGCCTGGGGCTGGGGATTGAGCCGTGCCATGGATTATTTTGAAACCGACAGATCCATTGACAGCAAGCGTGTTGCATTACAAGGCGCTTCGCGCTTAGGAAAAACGGTGCTTTGGGCAGGTGCGCACGATCCACGCTATAAAGTCATTATCGCCAGCATTTCCGGCGAAGGCGGTGCGGCGCTGAGCAGGCGGCATTATGGCGAAACGATCCAGCACATTTCCGACCCGAGCCGTTATTTATATCAATTTGCACCTAAATATCACGATTATGCCGCTAATGTAAGCAGCTTACCCGTTGACGGACACATGCTTGTGTCATTAATAGCACCCAGACCTTTGCTTTTACAAACGGGCAGCACGGACTACTGGTCGGATCCGAAAGGAGAGTTCTTGTCTGCCGTGGCGGCGGCTCCGGTGTATAAGCTATTCAAAGAAAAAGGCCCCGAAACGACGGTTATGCCAGCTGCCGGTGACACTTCGTTGCTTCTGAACGAACTTGGGTATTTCATGCACGACGGTGGCCATAGCGTGCTGCCAGGCGACTGGACGCACATCATTACGTACATGAAAAAATACCTATAAACCGGGTCAATCATTTGGTATTCAATGCTCTCTTTATAAAACCTCCTAAAAAACTGGCGACGAACGTGAGGATCAGCGAACCGTACAGGCTGAAATTTTCAAGTTCCTGCCCTGCGGTGTTTTCGGGCAAATCGGTGAATAAAAAGTAGCCTGTTAAAATCAGGATACATTGTAATAATGCCAGAAACCAACCCTTACGTGGCTCTATAAAACCCAGAACAATCGCAGAAAGCACGGCAGCAATGTAAGGCAAATGAATGCTTTCGGCCCCTTTGATCACGTAAACGACGAGTGCACTGGCAAAGAGCACAATAATGGAGTTAACAATCAGCTTTTTATCAAAAAAGGAAGCGTTCGTATTCATTTGCTATTGTCGGCTATTGCATTAATTCCAGGACATTATACCGCCTGTTTTCGAGAGTTTGATTTGAAACCAAATCAATAATTTGCCTTACGCCATCGGCATAGGACGCATGTCCGAGCACTTTTGTTTCAATGGTGAGTGCATCATTTCCATCCCGAATGACGATTTTATGATAGGCGTGCTTTTCCAGAAAATCGTCAGGAATGCCCATTTCAACTGACTGCGTTTCCTTATCTCTGACAGAAATAATCTGCTCAACAGGATACCCAAGCGAATGAGCAAGGTTATATGCAGTCCCCGGCTCGGTCTGCTTGGCCGATTGGTGCGACTCGGTGATTGAAATTTGGTAATCTTTAAAATGTTTCCCAAACTGCCCCAGCATGACCATGGTTTTGAGCATCAACATGGAAGTGTTCGGACAAATAATGAGTGGAAAATCTGGCGTAAAATGCTCGGTCTCCAGTCCGGTTGAAAGCTCTATAAAGGCGGAACCGGTTCGCTGGCAGAACGTTATACATTCAGCAATCTGTCGCCCCGAACCGCAATGCAGGATCATGCCCCGTTCCGTCAAATGCTGAAATGCGCTTTCCCAGGGAATGAGCTCGCAGCTTTGAAATGTTGCTTTGGCTGAAAGCATTGCATTTGCCAACTTACCCGAACCCACTACAAACACTCTCATTATCTGCGACTATTTTGCTTAAAACTTTACCATTGACGGAACAGTGCAACGCATTATCCCGTCAACGAATATTCAGAAGAAATGGGCAGGAAAGCAAACTCCTTACCCGTCCTTTTCCGTGTTTTTAATCTTCATAAGGAGTGCATAAGCATTTTTCACCACCAGTTTGGTGCTGTCGTCGATGCCGTTCGCCTCTATCTGCTGCTTGCCGTGGTTGACGACGCCAGGCTTAACGTGTATCATTTCGAAATTGCCGCTTCCGTTGTCGGTGAAAACGTAAAATTTGTTTTCCCAACGCACTAGTGCGTCCTCGGGAACAGTGAGCGCTCTCTTGTTGCTGACCGAAACCTCACCATTCATAAACATGCCCGGAACCAGCGCAGCATTGTATTTTTCAAAATGACAATGCACTTCCGCCATCCGGTCCTGGTCGAGGCTTTTTGTGATCAGGATAATTTCGGCCTGGAATTTTTTAGTTGGATCACCGTTTGTAAAAGCGGTCACGCGCTGGCCTACCGATAATGCGCCGAGATCTTTTTCAAACACATTCAGAACCAGATGAATGTCACTGGGATTCACGAGTTCGAAAAGCATGTCCGTAGGCGCGGTGTATTTGCCCACATTGACATTGACTTTGGATACAAAACCATTTATAGGCGAAACTATGGACACACTTTTGGATATCTTATCCGCTTTGAGTTTGGCGGGATCAATGCCGATTACTTCCAGTTTTTGTCCTAATGCACTGGCGAGAATGCGCTGGGTTTCCATTTCGGCCCGGGCCTGTTGAAAAACCCGGTCGCTGCTGGCTTTGCTGGCATTCAGGTCACGCTGGCGGTTGAATTCGGATTCGGCCAGGAGTAACTTTTCCTTGGCTGTGAGATAATCCTGTTGAAGCTGGATAAACTGCATATCCTCCAATTCGGCCAGCACTTCGCCCTTGCGCACGTGCATGCCGGGGAGCATTTTAGTGGATTTCAAATAACCACCCAAAGGAAAACTAAGACTTATGGTGCTTTGGGGCGGCACGTCGATTTTCCCTTGCAGCGACAGCACGCCGCTGATATTTTCAAATGCGGGCATGCCCACCTCTATGCCAACGCTTTTTTGCTGTGCGTCGCTGATGGACACGATTTGTTCCGTCTGAATGGAATCCTGGGCGGCGCTTGCAGGCTGGTCCGATTCCTGTGATTTTTCATCTGTGCAGGAAAGTATCAGCAGCAGGCTCAAACAGATAACGATGTGATTTTTCATTTGAATTTCTTATAAATTGTTCAGTTTCAACCATTCGATGACGGCCAGATTGTAGCTGTTCAACGCATTGATATACTCATTTTTAATCGTGATCGCCTGGTCGGCGACGATGGCCCATTGCAAAAAATCAATGTCGCCTTCCTGAAATTGCTGGTCGGCGGTGGTAATGATGACGTCGGCGTTTTTCAGTCCCTGGCCTTCATAATATTGCAGGCTCTGCCGGTATTTTGTGATTTGCTGACCCGCATTATCCAGGTCATTTTGAAGTTTTAAGCCGATCAGATCGGACTGCTTCCGGTTCCTTTCCCAATCCAGCTTCGCAGCTTCCACGCGTGCATTTTGTGCTTTGAAAAACAATGGAATGCCGATGCCCGCGCTGAAATAGCCAAACCTTTTGCCGGCTCCATAAGTGAGCTCCTGCCCACGAACAACCTGCGGACCGATCAGCGTTTGATTGTTGTATCCGACCGTGAAATCCGGCAACAGTTTCGATTTCTCAGTTTGCCAGCGATATTGCGCCGCATCCTGCTGATGACGAGCCAATTCCATGAGCGGCAGTTCGCGGATTGCCGCTGAGTCGGATGTGATCAGCGGATCATTGATTTTGGTAATGTCCGTTTTCGGCACGTAGGTTTTCGAATCCTGCACAAAGAAATTGAACTGCCTTACAGCGATTTCCAGGTCATTATTAATCAGGTTCAACTGGTTGGTAATCTGCTGGCGGCGCGATTCGGCGGCTGTCTTTTCCAAAACATTGGCAGCTCCTTTTTCAAACCGGAGATTGGATTTTGTTTCGAATAACCGGTAAACGCTGTCCGCGTACATGAGCAGCCGCTTCCGTTCGGTGAGCGAAATGTATTCGTAAAACAATTGACGCACATTGGCCCGGATTTCCTGTTCGGTAAGCTTCGTATTTGCTTTCGAAGCCAGGAAGTTCGCTTCCAAAAATTTCCGCTGATTGGCATAAACGCTTGGAAAGTTGAATGTTTGACTGATCCCGACGCGGTTATCGTTGTTAATGCTGTTCACTTTTCCGTAATCCGCGCTGATATTGGTCTTGGCGATGTCATACGAACTGGATTGCAGGCGTTCACTTGCCTGCTCGCCCAGCCGGTCGCTTTTCACCTGTAAATTTTTTTCCAAGGCGATCTTCATGGCGGTGTCCAGGTCAACAGGCGTTTTTGTGGTTTGGGAGAACCCGGCATGGCCAAAGAAAATAAGCAGCAATGTTAAGGCTGGTTTAAGTCCTTTGATTTTAGGCCTTTTATCAAACAATAAATACAAACCCGGCAGTACAAAAAGCGTTAACAATGTTGCGCTGATGAGTCCGCCGATCACCACCGTTGCCAATGGACGCTGCACTTCCGCTCCTGCACCATTGCTCAATGCCATAGGCAAAAATCCGAGCGAAGCAACCGCTGCTGTCATGAGTACAGGCCGGAGCCGGTTTCGCGTGCCCGTCATCACCACTTGCCACGCATCGTCGATCACACCTTCTTTTCTGATCCTGTTGAACTCGGAAAGCAGCACAATGCCATTCAGCACCGCGACGCCAAACAATGCTATGAAGCCAACACCAGCCGAAATACTGAATGGCATTCCGCGCAAGGCAAGCCCGAAAACGCCTCCAATCGCAGAGAGCGGAATGGCTGTGTAAATCAACAAGCCGTCTTTCACAGAGGAGAAAGCAAAATAGAGCATGATAAATATCAAGAGCAGCGCGATAGGAACGGCGATTACAAGCCTGGCTTTTGCTTGTTGCAAATTCTCAAATGCACCGCCATAAGTAATGCTGTAACCAGCTTCGAACTTCATTTTGGCATCTACTTTCCCTTGCAGTTCCTCCACGATCGACTGCACATCCCTGCCTCTGACATTAAAACCAACAATAATCCGCCTCCGCGTATTTTCGCGCTGGATCTGATTCGGGCCTTCCACTTCCTGGATACTGGCGACCTGATAAAGCGGGATCTGAATGCCACCCGGCGTGGTGATCAGCAGATTTTGAACATCGTTAATGTTTCTCCGGCCTTCGTTACCAACGCGCACGACGAGGTCGAATTTCTTTTCGCCTTCGTAGATCTGGCCTGCGGCGGCTCCTGCGAAAGCGGCATTAATGGTGCGGTTCACATCATCAATGTTCATGCCGTATTTTGCGATCTCATCGCGATTGAATTCGATCACAACCTGCGGCATGCCTGTCACTTTTTCGATGTACCAATCCGCCGTGCCGTCTACGGTTTTGGAAATGCTCCCCAATTGCTCGGCATAGGCTGCGAGCTTGTCGAGGTCTTCACCAAATATTTTGCAAACCACATCCTGTTTCGCGCCGGTCATCAGTTCGTTGAAACGCATTTGCACCGGATATTGAAAGCCGGTTGTGACGCCCGGCATCACTTCCTGCGCCGTGGCGGCCATTTTGCTGGCCAGGTCAGGAAACGTTTTCGCACTCTTCCATTCCGACTTATCCTTTAAAACGATGATCATATCGCCACCTTCAATGGGCATCGGATCGGTCGGGATTTCTGCGCTTCCGATGCGGGACACTATTTTCTCGACTTCGGGATAATCGGCTTTCAGTTTTTCAGAAATGACCTTGAATGCGTCAATGGTTGTGCTGAGATTAGTCCCGACGAGCAACCGGGTTTCCGTTGCAAAATCGCCTTCTTCTAGCTGCGGGATGAATTCCCCGCCCATCTGCATAAATAGAAACACGGCGAAGCCAAACAATGCAAAGGCTGAAATCACGAGCGTTTTCCTGATCCTTAATGCGCCGGATAGCAGCCGGGCGTATCCATTTTCCAAATGCGTCATAATGCGGTCCGAGAAGTTGGGCTTATGAACGATTTTCTTACTGATCAGCAATGCACTGATCATGGGAATGTAGGTCAATGATAAAATGAATGCACCCATCACCGCGAATGCAACGGTCTGTGCCATTGGCTTAAACATCTTGCCTTCAATTCCTGAAAGCGAAAGGATAGGCAGATAAACAATAAGGATAATGATCTGGCCAAAAACTGCTGCATTCATCATCCGTGAGGCTGAACCGGTCACTTCTTCATCCATTTCGGCCTGGGAAACCCGTTCAATGCTGAGGTATTTTTTGGAAAAATGCATGTGATGCAAAATAGCCTCCACAATGATCACTGCCCCATCCACAATCAGCCCAAAGTCCAGCGCGCCCAGGCTCATCAGGTTGCCGCTCACGCCGAAAAGGTTCATCATGGTAATGGCAAAAAGCATGGATAACGGGATCACCGACGCCACAATCAGTCCGGCGCGCAGGTTACCCAGAAAGAGGACCAGTATCAAAACCACGATTAATGCACCTTCCAAAAGATTGTGTTCAACCGTCCCGATGGCATTGTTAACCATTTTGGTACGATCCAGAAAAGGCTCGATCTCCATTCCTTCGGGCAATGTTTTCTGGATTTCGGCCACGCGCAGCTTCACGTTTTTGATTACTTCGGAAGAATTCCCGCCTTTCAGCATCATTACAATTCCGCCTGAAAGCTCGCCCTTGCCCGCCATCGTGAGCGCACCGTAACGGATGGCCGAACCCAGCCGCACTTCCGCCACATGACTGATCAGCACCGGCGTTCCGTTGCCTGTATTTTTCACAACAATCTTGCGAATGTCGTCCATTGACCCCGCCAGTCCGACGCTCCGTATATACATCACAGTGGGACCCTTCTCTATATACGCACCGCCTGTATTTTGGTTATTTCGGCTCAATGCAGTGAAGACATCGCTGATCGAGAGGTTGAGTGCTTTTAGGTTTGCCGGGATCACGGCCACTTCATATTGTTTGAGGTCGCCTCCAAAAGTGGAAACGTCTGCAACGCCCGGCGTGCCCAGCAGCTGCCTGCGCACTATCCAGTCCTGCGTCGTGCGCAAGTCCGCGAGCGAATATTTTTTCTCAAACCCATCTTTTGGTTTGAGCACGTATTGGTAGATTTCCCCCAGCCCGGTCGTGGCCGGCGCAAGCTGCGGGGTGTTGGCATCTTCGGTTATTTCAACCTGTGACAGTCTTTCAGTAACCTGCTGGCGGGTCCAGTACACATCGGATTCATCATCAAAAACAATGCTGATGAGCGAAAGCCCGAACCGGGACATGCTGCGACTTTCTTTCAGGCCGGGAATGTTGCTAATAGCCTGTTCGATAGGAAAAGTGATCAGGCGCTCCACATCTTCGGCGCCTAATGACGGCGCGGTGGTGATTACCTGGACCTGATTATTGGTAATATCGGGGACGGCATCTATGGGCAATCGGGTCACTTCATACGCGCCGTAGATCACCCACAGCAGCATGAATATCCCAATTACCAGTTTGTTCTTCACAGAGAACCGGATAATTCTATTCAGCATATTGAATCAAAATAAATATATAGCAAATGAGGCCATAAGCGCCCTGACGGAGCACAAATGGTGTTCAGGATCTGCTCCTGCACATTGATATATATTTAAACTCGAGGCGGGCGGAATAGAGAGCCGAGCGTCGTGCTATACGCGACCTGAGGCTTGTCGGGGCCGTAATCGGCCTTGATGATAGGTTGGGAGTTATGTACGAATGTGAATCTTTCCTGATGGGCTACGAAGAAGAAGTTGACGTGGTGCATTTCGATTTTTTTGAAAGGCAGCTGCATGTCTTTTTCGTCATCATTATCGTCCAGATCTTCACCCCAATAATGCATGGAAAGGAAATCGACGAAACTCACATTCTGATCCAGAGATTTGTGTTCCAAGAAATGCTTAATCAGCGACGGCGCTTTCATAACCTGATACAATGAAGTTGTATCAAGAATGACAATCGTCAGGAGCATATTTCGGATAAACCTTTTCACGGCTTAAAAATAGGCCCCATTGGCTGTAATCACAAGGAAAAAAGTATTTTCCTCACTCAATGCCCCGCACGTCCTATGCCAAACTGATCGCCGGCGCGCAATACTTTGTTGCCTTTCAGCTGCACTTCCAGCATTTTCTCACTTGCTACACTGTTATTAAATTCGTCTCTTAAAGTCAGCAAAATCTTACGCGTTTTAACATCAATAACCTCTCCGCTTGACGGATAAGCATATTTTCCATCGATACTGAATGTAACCCAACCGGGCATATCCTGCACAGGAATGGTTGAGAGCTGCTGGTAAGGAGCGGTTGCGTTGAAGAGGTGCAGGCGCATATTATGGCCGTCGCAAAGCCACAATTCTTTTTCGTCCGGCGTGAGCCCGATGCCGTGGCTAGGGTTTCCATGTCGCCTTACCGGACCTTTTTCCCAGCCTTCTACAACGATATGCGCGATTTTGGCTCCGCTTTTCAAATCGCCAACCTCGAAGCCGAGCAAGCTGTCGACAGTCACATAGGCGAGCGTTTCTTTCGCATTGATTGTAAATGGTCGCACATTACTTTCAAATTCACCTACCTTTTTAACCAGCGTGTGCGTTTTGGGATCCGCAACATGCAGCCAATGGCTGCCTATATCGCCCATATAAACGGAATTTCCGGAGGGACCATAAATGGTGTTGTGAGCTCTTTTGTGTACATCAATTTTCTTGATAAGATCACCCGTTTTGCAATCGACAACATTCCAGAAACCCTTTTCCAGCGACGGAAGATACATGGTCATACCGTCCGGGGAAATGGACATGCGGTCGCAGCCACCGTCAAATGATTTTTCCCAAACTATCTTTTCACTCGTAAGATCAATGCGCTGTAACGATTCCAGCGTGCTCACGTAAATGCTGTTGAGCGGAACGCTTACGGCAATGCCTTTCACATTGGAAGGTTTGCCGTTGGGATGCAAACCTTTGGTTGCGATCCGCTTTACAAAACGATGATTGTCATTCATGTCAAAAACGAGCAGACCGTGACCTCCATAACCCAGGTAATCGCGGATTCCGGGTGTTGCTACATACAAATAATGCTTTTCGTCCGACGTTGTCGATGGCTTTTGGGCCGTCGCGCTGGTTGGCGTAACTGCAATAGATATACATTGCAAAAGAACCGCAAAACAGAAGGCATGTATTTTCATAGTCCCGGAAATTTTTGATAAAAGGAAGTTAACCATCCATTTTATACTAAAAACCAGAACTATTGGAATGCTACCCTTTTTTTAAGGAATGATCTTTCCAACAACGGTTACAATGCTTTTTGCTTCGACCGGGATTGTCTGTCCGGTTGGATTTGACATTGATTCAAGATCTGCGTTGGCCGAAGTCTTGTAGATTTTCATGTTAGAAAGCCTTGCACCTGGCAAATTCAGCGCCACATCAGCCGCTTTTTGCTGATCGTTAATGATGACCGTTACAAGTTGGTTATCTATGTTTTTATAGGATGAAATCAATAAACCGTCGCTGGCTGGCGATGCCGATACTTCGGTCCTTATGGCTCCCGGGCGTATGAAGCGGCTGTAATTGCCCATTGCCCAAAGCATTTTTGATGATTGGTAATTGCCGTCGGTTTTATTTTTATCAATATAAATCAGGCCGTCTTTGTAGTTATAAGGCGATATCGCAATCCACCAGTGCCACGCCGAAGCATTGGCATTAACCAGATCATTATGGATCACTTTGGCAATGTAAATTCCCGCATCGATCCCCAGATCGCGGCCTGAACCTTTGATCTCACCCTCGTTATCACCCAAAATGCAGTATTCCGACATCCAGTATTTAAGGCCAGGCGTTGTTTGCAAGGCTTTGGCAATCTCTTGTCTTTTCTGCGCAGCCTTGCCGTAAGGTGAAGTGGTGAAATAGCTGTGCCCGGAAATGGCCTGGGTCAGATTGGGCAGGTTACCAATGTATTCTGGTGAGGTTTTGTCAAAAAAAGCTTTAATCTGGTTGCCTCTGCCCTGTTTGTTAAATTCTGAGTAGAGATAGTCGATCTGCCCGGCTTCGGCTATGTCTATTTTCGTTGGCAACTTGGCTTTGATCAATGATGCGCTCAGCGACTTTGCGATGCCTGCGATTTCGTTGTTATAAAACGGTGTGCCTTCCTGGCCGCCATCGCTCCAGTCCCACTGCGGCTCATTAACCGGGCTAATGTGATTGAAAGTAATGCCTGTCTTTTCACGGACACCGCTGACAACACTGGCCATGAAATCACCGTATTTATCGAAATTCTCAGCCGTTAAATTTGGCTTTCCTGCATTGGCATAACCCTTTCTATTCACCGTAAACTGCACCGGAGGGCTGTTTGGAAAAGCCAGGAACTCATTGACGCCGCGCTCTTTTGCAGCTTTCAGAAACCAGATCTGCCCGGCTTGCTTGTTCCAGTTGTAAGTGCCATCATCATTCAAAAATGATTCTGCACGCCGCCATTCATCCTTAATTCCGCTCGCGTCACCCTGCTCAGCCGTTCCCGCGCCAATATTGAACCGCCACAGGGACAAGCCAATGCCTTTCGGCCTACCATTATCCAGCGTATCGCTGCTAAACAACAGATCCGCAATCCCATTTCTCTTGGCATCCGGCCAATTCCCAACAAACTGGCACGACCAGGCATCCGAAGCTCCGAAATGGTCGATGGTTTGGAAGGTTTTAGCAGGGTTAACGGTGATGCTGACAGGTTCCGCTTTGCCGCCAGGTCCATTGGCCGTGCCCGGCGTTGCTGACGAGCAGGATGTGAGGGTTAATGCCAGGAGAAGGGTTGGTAGGAGTTGTTTTGCTGGGTTCAAGGTTGTTTTTGTTTGGGTTTTAAATGGCTTTGGGGAAGCCCTTGGACGTCGCCGCTAGCAAAATGCCAATGGCGCTCGAAGGGCTTCCACGACGTAGCGGCTAGCGCTACACGTCAATATCCCGGATTCTGTTCCAGCTTATTATTCGAAGCCTGGATCTCGGCCCTGGGAATTGGCAGCCAGTATTGCTTTTCTGTGAATGCTTTTCCGGTTAACGCTTCTTTTACCTTGTAAGTAAATGCAGTCCCGCTTTTACCGATCTCGATGCCGTTGGCGGGTGCATTTTCGGTTTCGTTGGCGATTTTCCATCTGCGGACGTCGTAGAAGCGGTGCTCTTCGAAGGCTAGCTCGATGCGGCGTTCGTTTCGGATTTTTGTGCGCATTTGGGCTTGTGTTAACCCTGCTTTCAAGACCGGCATCATTACGCCCGGACGTTGCCTTACCGCGTTGATCGCTGCGTAAACGGAGGCGTCTGGTCCTACTGCTTCGTTTTGAGCCTCGGCATAGTTCAATAAGATTTCGGCATAGCGGAAATAGATCCAGGTTTGTGTTCCTGCGATATCCCATGGATTATCAATAGGCAGGGCATCATTCATGAATTTCTTGAGATAATAACCTGTCTTGGAGGTGTTCCAGTTGGACGGACCGTCTTTGCTGTCCTTGCCGCCCGGCGTGAAAGTCTGGATTGTGCTTCCGCGGTAAGTTGCGCCGTTGTAAAGAATTGTTTCGTAAAAACGGGGGTCGCGGCCTTTGTACGGATCCTGCGGATTATAGCTGGTCCCGGTTTCTGTGATCTTGGTCCCGTCCATCATTTCATAATCATTCACCAGGTTTTGCACCGGCACATTACCGCCCCATGCGTTGTAGCTGTTAGGGCCGTTGGCGATTTCGAGACACACGTGGCGAGCTCCTTGTGCATAAAGACGGCCGAAAATGATCTCAGAATGATCGGTCACTGTAAATATTTTACCATAACCGCCTGTATATAAGCTATATTTATTCAAATCCATCACTGCTTTGGAAGCCGCAGCGGCTTGTGCCCAGGTAGCAGCATTGTACAACGGGCTCGCACCGTAAAGCAACAATCTCGCTTTCAGAGCCATAGCAGCACCCTTTGTCGCGCGTCCCAGTTTCCAGGAACCGTTATCATTGTCTCTGGGCAGCAGCGCACTCGCCTCGTCCAGTTGTGCTACCACGTATTCAATTCCAGACTTTATTTCGGAGCGGTTGAAAAGATCCTGGCTTGTAAGATCATCGCCCAGCTCATACACTTTATCACCCAGCAAAACCACTTTTCCATAATTACGGATCAGGTCGTGATAGCGGAAGGCACGCAGGAATTGCAGTTCTCCTTTCAATCTATCCTTTTTACCCTGACTCATCGGAACCTTGTCCACGTTGGCCAGCGCGTAGTTGATCTCGCGGATGCTTCTGTAACTTCTGCCCCAGAGCGTCCCTGCGATGCCTGTGTTTTCAGGTGCAAGCTGTCCCCGCTGGATCACCCAGGTGTTGTCATCATTGTTATAAATGGATTCGTCCGTCAGAGACGACCACATGGCATATTCAAAACCGCGTCCAAACCCGGGCAATGTGCCTTCCGCTTCTTTGTCGGTAAGGCGCGTGCCCATGTAACGGTTGATCACATAAGCCTCGAATAGAACGGAGTCGGACAAGATGGAGGCGTCGGAAACACGGTCGGTGGGAACCACATCCAGGAAATTATCCTGGCAAGCCACAACCACGAGCCCGCAAGCCCCGCAAACGGCTGTGATCAGTATATTTTTTATTTGCTTTATCATTTTCGTATTCATTAAAACTTAATGTTCAAACCCAGGTTCAAGATCCTCTGCTGCGGATAAAATTGTCCGCTGGTGCTGTTTCCTTCAGGATCATAGTCTTTTACACCTGTGATCGTGAAGAGGTTAAAAGCACTGGCGTAAATTCTGAGGGATGCGATTTTAATCCTGGACAATGCGTCTTTTGGCAATGTATATCCCACTTCAATGTTTTTCAAACGCACAAATGATGCATTATCCAGCCAGAAAGTGTTGGCATAAAGCCCGCCATTGATCGAAGACGAGGCACGCGTATCAACCCGCGGATAAGAACCTTCCGGGTTGCTCGGGCTCCAACGGTTGTCGGCCCAGCTGCTGTAAAAGTTTCCAACCTGCCCCGATTCTGGAAGCACATATTGGCTTACCATGCCTTGTCCTGAAAAAACAACCGATGCGTCAAAAGCCTTATAACCCCCATTCAAAACCAAACCATAAGTCAGCAAAGGCACATTTCCGTAAGGCGTCCTGGTCTGATCGTCGGCTGTGATCTCACCATCGCCGTTGTAATCTTCCAGGATCAGGTCACCCAACTGTGCGCCTTTCAGGTGCGGATAGGCGTCCAGATCTGCCTGGGTGCGGAAAATGCCGATTGAGTTGTAAAGCAAATTGGTGTAAAGCGGACCGCCTGTCTGACGTTGGTAATCCAATGTTCCCGGCGCTTCGTCCATAAACACAACCTTACTTTTGGCATAGGTCATATTTCCTGAAATGTTGTAGCGGAATGTTCCGGAATGGTTATAGCCCAATGTGGCCTCAAAACCCGCACTATTTACCTTTCCAATGTTCTGGTCTGGCACCAAAGGCGTGTTATCGTTGGTCTTGAATGGGTTAACTATTCCCGAAGTGTTTGGAATGGAAGCGTTTCTCGCCGCAAGGATGTCCGATCTTTTTTGCTGGAAATAAATGACTTCCAGACTGAATTTTTTCAGGAAAACAGCATTCAGACCAATGTCCATTTTCTTCGCCACTTCCCATGTAATGTTCGGGTTAGCTAATTTGGTCAGGTCAATTCCGGGCGTGATCACATTGGAGCCAAGCACGTACTGGTTTACGAACGAGTAATTGTTATAATATTGAAATTGACCCACATTATCATTACCAAGTGAACCGTAAGAAGCGCGAATTTTCAGGTCATTGATAAAATTGACACTATTTTTAAACCAATCTTCTTCCGAAATACGGTAACCTGCTGATATCGAAGGGAAAAAACCATATTGCTTGCCTTTCGGAAACACGGACGAGCCGTCGATACGCGCCTGCACTTCGGCCAGATATTTCTCGCTGAAATTGTACGCTATGCGGCCGATGACACTTTTTCTGGTAAAGTTATAGCTGCTTCCTGAGTTGTTTTTGTCCGTAGCCGCCGCTCCGCCCTGAGAAAGCTCGGGTGTGGAAACAGTCGGATAATTAATGCGGGATGCATCAAACTTAACCTCATTCCGCTTGTTTTGCTCATAAGCGACAAATGCATTCACATTATGCTTGCCCAGTTGTCTCAAAAAGCTTACCCTGATGTTCTGGGTAACATTGGTAATGTTGAGCTGCGACTGGGTAAGCGACGCCAAACCAGCAGAACCGCCCGTCACGACGGAGTTATAAGCTCCCGAATCGCCGTTGTAGTTGTACAGGGTGTAAGGCGTGCTGAAACTTTTAGAAAAATTGAAAGATTTATCCACCGAGAAAAACCCGTCAGCCGACAATCCTTCTACAAATGGCAAGTTGTAGCTCGCGCGAACGATCCCGTTGAATACAGAAGTCGGGTTGTTGACTGTTCCGCCCATATCGGTTCCAAGCACAACCGGATTGCTGTTTTCTACGCCTGTGGAGTAATATCCGTTCGGGTAGCGTGCAATAACCGTCGGGTAGGCGCGGTAAATAGAGCGGAAAGTGTTTCCGGCGGAAGAGATAGGAAACTGCCTGTTTTCCTGACGACCTGATAATGAAAGGCTTACTTTGAAATCCTGCGTTACATTGGCGTCTATATTAGACCTGAAATTGTATTGCTTGTATTTCGTAGCGCCGTTTTTGTATAAACCATCCTGGTAAATCGTCCCCAGCGAAACATAGTATTTCACATTTTCAGTGCCTCCGTTAATGCCCAGATTATGCTGATTTTGCAGTGCAAAGCTTTTCAGCGTTTCTTTCTGCCAGTTCGTATTCGGGTAATTCAACGGGTCGGAACCGTTCCTGAATTTCTCAACTTCCTCGGCTGTATAAAACTGGTTCATGCCGCCGGCTGGGTTGTTATAGTAATCGATTTCGTTCAGAATGTTCGCATAGGTCGCCGCATCCGCCAGGCCGGGAAGCCGTGTTGGTGACGAAAAACCCTGATTGAAACTGTAAGAAATGACCGGTTTTCCGGTAGTTCCTCTTTTGGTCGTGACCAGGATGACGCCATTCGCAGCCCTGCTTCCGTAAACAGCTGCCGAAGCATCTTTCAGGATCGAAATGCTTTCAATATCGTTTGGATCCAGACGTTCCAAACCGCCAACCTGGCCCGGAATCCCGTCCACGACGATCAGTACATCATTATTTCCCGTGGATGCAAAACCGCGGATCGTGTAGCTTGAACCGTCATAACCCGGCTCCCCGCCCCTGTTATTGGCAACAAAACCCGAAAAACGGCCTGCTAGTGAGTTGGAAAGGTTTGGCTGAGGGCTCTTCACAATGTCAGCGCCTTTCACTTCCGAAACAGAACCGGTTAATGTTGCCTTTTTCTGCGTTCCATAACCAACTACCACGATCTCCTGTAATGTCTTGTCATTGGTCAGCAATTTAACGTCGATTTCGCCGCGATTTGTTACAGCAATTTCCTGATTGATATAGCCAATGTAAGTAAATACAAGTGTGCCGTTCGGGTCCGAAATGCTGAGCGAATATTTACCGTCAGCGTCGGTTGTGGTTCCTGTGGATGTCCCTTTCAAGATTACGCTTGCACCCGGAAGCGACTCTCCGGTGTCAGAAGTCACCGTTCCTTTTACCACAAATGCGGTTTGCGCTGTCGCATAAAACGACATCATTGCCAGGAAAAAAGTAAGCAGGATATTCCGCCGCATCCTGGCCTGGATTTCACTAAATGCCCCAGGCAAAGCCCACCTTCTTCGAAAAGATTTCTTCATAAATCAATGGTTAAATAATTAAGGTAATTGGTTGTCAGTACAAAAAGCTGGTCGTCAGATTTATGAATTGACCAATCAAAAGTATGATTATTTGTATTTGACAGGCGGGGGACATTCTCACATTAAGAAGGGGGTATATCAATAAAAAATGCCCGATCCATAAGAAATCGGGCATTCGGGAAAGAAATCTTAAAACCGGATCGGCTAATTGTCCAATTTATTTTGAAAAACGCCTCTGTTAACCTGAAAATTCTCGTGAAAAGGATTGCGATACTTTTTGACATATTCCGAGGGCTTCATTTCGAAAAGCTTGTGGAACTGCTCCCTGAAATATTTGATATCATTGATCCCAACCTGATAAGCCACTTCCGAAATGGTAATGTCCGTCGTAATCAGGATCTGGGCGGCGCGGCGCAGGCGGATGAAGCGGATGAAGCTGTTGGTGGATTGCCCGGAAATCGATTTGATACGGTTATATAATGTGGAATGGCTCATCCCGATCTCGGCTGCGAGCACTTTAATAGAGAAGTCGGGATCAGTTAAATGATTTTCAACAACGCGTATACATTCTTTGAGAAACTCCTTGTACTCGGATGAAATCTTGAAGTCGTTTGCCTGCAACGTGATTTCGTTGTAAAAATATCTTTGCAGATCATTCCGGCTTTTAAGGATCGCATCCACGCGCGCCACGAGCAGCTCCTTGTCAAACGGCTTGCTGATATAGTCGTCCGCGCCGCCTTCGATCCCCTTCAACCGCGATTCCTGCGAAGTGCTGGCAGTTAGTAAAATAACAGGAATGTGGCTTAATGTCGTGTCGCTTTTGATCTGGCTGCACATTTCTATCCCGCTGATTCCGTTCATGAAAACGTCGCTGATCACAATGTCGGGCAGATGTTTTCTGACCAGCGCGATGCCATCTTCGCCATTCTCTGCTTGTAAAAGCTTGAATTTCCCGGTAAATGCCTGACCAATATATTGCCTGATATCCGCATCGTCTTCAACGATAAGCATGGTTTTGATATCCGAACTGAGCTCCTCTACAACCATTTGATGCCTCGAAATGGCGGAGGACGTTAGTAGGGCGCCGTCCTCCGAAAGTTCTTCCAGGAGCACAGAATTTCCTTCTTCAATGCTGACTGGCAGCTCTGCGGTAATCAATTGCGGATGTGTTTTCCATAATAAAACGGTGAAAATAGTGCCGTTGCCTGCAACCGATTCGTAAGTAATGCTCCCAAAATGGCTTTCAACGAAGGTTTTGGTAAGAAATAACCCAATGCCGAAACCGCCTTTGGAAGGAAACCGGCCATCCTGAAACTGGTGAAAAACGGAGTAAACGCTATCCCCCACTCCCGCCGGAATGCCCGGCCCTGAATCGCTGACCACAATCTTAACCTGCTCTTCCAATTCAGTGATTTGCAATGTTACAGTTCCATTTTTTGGCGTGTATTTAACTGCATTGGAAACGAGATTAAACAGCGCAATCTCAATTTTTTCCCGGTCTGCAATTAACTCCAGATTTTCGTCAGGGCTCACAAAATGATAACTAATGTGCTTTTGCTCAGCCTGATGTGTAAAACATTGAAAAACCTCCCGCGCTAATTTCGTTATGTTCTGGACAGCCGGGTTCAGCTTGTCTGCTTCCCTGTCCGCTTTTCTGAAAAGTAGAAGCTGATCCACCATGCTGAGCAGCCGCTTCGCATTGCGGTAGACAATGTTCAGACTATTCTGATCGGGATGGCGGTTCTCGGCTTTGAGCAACAATTCCTTTACCGGGTTGATAATCAGGGTCAGCGGCGTGCGGAATTCATGTGAAATGTGTGTAAAAAATGCCAGCTTCTTTTCATTCAGCTCTTTCTCTTTCTGGGTCTCGAAATGCGCCATTTGCACTTCATATTTTAACCGCGCCTGCCTGATCTTATATTGTTGGAAATAATAGATAATAAGTCCTGCAACGGCCATATACAATACATAAGCCCACCACGTCTGATACCAGGGCGGCAGCACCCGCACATGCAAGCTCGCCACGTTTTCAAACCAGATGCCATCCTGATTGGCGGATTTTACTTTAAACTGATAATCGCCCGGCGGAAGGTAGCGGTAAGTGGCTGAGCGCTCATTTTGCACATAGTTCCAGTCATTATCCAGGCCTTCCAGCTTGTAAGCGAAGCGGTTACGGTCGGGATATGCGTAGTTTAATGCAGTGTATTGAATCGCGAAAACCGATTGGTTGGGCTGCAAAACGATCTCTTTCTGGTCGGCGATTTGCTTTTCGAGGATGACCTTACCATCTTTTTTTGCACCAACTGCCACATTTTGACCAAACAATTGCAAACCAGTGATCATAACTTTCGGCTTGTAGTCTGATGGCTTAATGTCGGAAGGAGAAAAGAGGTTCCAGCCCTCTGTCCCACCGAAAACCATCGCTTTCTCACGCTCAATATAAAGCGCGGAATTGGGATTAAACTGCCCGCCCTGCAATCCGTTACTCTGGTCGTAATGATCAATCCGAACATTGGAAAGATCGATTCTCGACAAACCTTTATTTGTGCTAAACCAAACATTATCAATACTTTCCTCCTGAAACGCATAGATCACATCATTCACCAAGCCATTTTTTTCCGTAAAATGGCGTGTTGTTCCGTTTTTCGTATCAAAGATCAAAAGCCCGTTTCCCTCCGAACCGATCCATAGCCTTTCCCGGGCGTCATAATGCAGCGAAAAGATGATGCGGTTCGACAAGTAACCCGCTTTACCAGGCTCATTGAAAAACGACTTGAATTGCATTGTGCCTACATTCAGATAATTAAGTCCACCGCCGTAAGTGCCTATCCAGAGGTTTCCCTTACTGTCCTCTTCAATCGCGCGCACGTCATTGGAATTAATGCTGCTGTTTGTCGTCACAAAATTCTGGAATGTGCCTTTTTTCCGGTCTAAAAGTGCGAGTCCGCCGCCGTTAGTCCCTACCCACAAGTTGTGTTTCCGGTCTTCATAAATTACCCGCACATCGTTTTTCCCGAGGCTGGCCGCATTTCCGGGAATGTTAGCATACTGTTTAAATGCGTCTTTCCCAGGGTCATATTGAAATAGCCCGCCAGAGTAAGTTCCAAACCACAAGTAGTCGTCCCGTCCGCGATGAGCCGCAATGACCGCTCCGTCCGAAAGACCGCCCGGTGCGTTGCTGACTGCATAATGCTTGACGGTTTCTCCCGTGCTCCTGGTTTTGTAAATGCCGTCTCCGTCCGTTCCAAGCCAAAGAAATCCGTCTTTATCCATACACATGCCATAAAATCGCAGGTAACTTTCAGCGCGCGAATCCTGGATTTTCTTCTCAAAACTTCTGAACTTTTCCGGAATGCTGCTGATCAGGTAAACGCCCTCCCCGTAAGTCCCAAGCCAGATGTTGCGGTAGGCGTCCATATAAATCGCCTGGACGGAACGCTGTGTAATGCCTTCGTTTTGTGAATTATTTACTTTTTCAAAGGAATATGCCTCTGGCTTGCGGTCTGCTACTTGTGTCAGATCCAGGCTATAAAGCCCGCCGTCCTGCACGCCAACGAGCAGTTGACCACGATGGTTTTCGAGCAAGGACAGGTAAATGTCGCTTCTGTGATTTCCCGGCAGATGCAGGTTATAGAATTTGGACTCATTTCGTTTGAAAAGGATCAAACCTCTGGCCGACGCAATCCAGACATTACCCAGATGATCTTCATAAATGCTGTTAATGCGCGTTGAAGGAAGTTTTTGCAAATCCAGCCCAGCTTTTACAAGCTTTCTGTTTTTACCAATCTTAAATACATCAATTCCTGAGTCGCGCGTCCCCAGCCAGAGCAGCCCTTTGGAATCTTCAAATGCATTAAGGATGGAATTGGTATTTAAATCTGGAAGATTTTGCTGGTTGTAATAGGTAAATTTCTCCGCTTTTTTATTGAAAAGCGCAAATCCCGCACCATTCAGCGAGATCCAGAGATTGCCGTCGCCCGCCTGTGAAATGTCGCTCACATCCGTGCCCGAGGAGCCTTTTTTAGGCATGGGCGTGTGACGTTTGAAGATCTCCTTTTCCGAAACAAATTCATTCAGGCCATTGCGGGAACTGGTCCAAATGGTGCCATCCTGGTCCCGGAAGACAGATTTTACGTAATTTCCGGAAATACTTTGTTTGTTATCAGGACTGTTTTTGAAGACTTTAAAGGAGGTGCCATCAAACCGGTTGAGGCCGTCACCGGTTGCAAACCACATGAGTCCGTTCTTATCCTGGACCATGCTGTTAACAATGCCAAAAGACAGCCCTTCTTTTAAAGAATACCTCAGCACTCTTCCACTCTCAGCAGCAAAAACCGGGAACATGCCCAGGCAGCCTAAGCCCAGGCCAATCAATTTTTTCAGGAACGTTCCCTTCATCTAAGTCACTCGCAGTTTACTTCAACCAACCCGCCTCTCTTGCCAAAAATAGCAATTCAATTACTACGATGATGCCGGTAACAGCAAAAATTGCATATTTGATTTTGTCCCTTTTGCTGATCGGCGCCTTCGGCTGCTCGACTTTTTTTTCAACAACCACCTTTTCAACAGGTTTCCTCATCAGCGGTGCATCCGCTCCGAGTTTCGCCTTATGAAGCTCAAACAATTCCCTGCGCTTTTCCTCTAGATTTGAACTCATAAACCAAAATGTTTTTTAACCTAACAAATGGATTTTCAATGTTTTGTAAAAAACGTAAAGATTTATAATTAATTGAAAGAAAATGTGTGTTATTTCTTTGTTTAAAGCACATTTAATGACTAAATGATGCCTCTGTTTCAAGTACATCGGCGAGTTGGTCAATTAGTTCGTTTGCCTCGTAGTAGTACTGCTGCTCGTTTAAGATACCCTGGTTGTAGCGTACCAGCAAATTATCGAGATCGGCTTTGATCTGTCTGCGGTGCCGTTTTTCGGGCAAACGCGGAGGAAGTCTTTGCACAACGCGCTTACGTTTCGGTCTGAAAAGATCGACTATATGGCTTAATAAGAAGAAGCTGACGCCTACGATCAGCACGCCCAAAAGGTCCAGGAGTATCATCGCATAGAAGTTATATGCCTTGTCCGGCTATTCGTTTCTATTAGATTAACAATTTACAGTTAATGATGCGATATCTCAATCATTTGGCACCAAAGAAGAAAAAAAATTGTGGGAATTAAGTTTTTAACACGGCTTACTTAACCGCCTGGCTCTTTTCCGGCGTGATCAAATGGACATTTTTGAACTGGATATTATCTCCATCCGTCAGTTCCATGCCCGTGTCGGCAGTGATGACCATATTTTCCATGATAATGTTCTTGATCGGCATCTCGGCAAGCCCCCGGATGAAGACGGCTTTTGATGCGCCATTACATACGATATTCTCAAAATGCATGTCCCGGAAAACCGGCGTGCCTTCATTTACTTCTTCGCGCATGTCGCGTGCGCCATCCGTTGCAAATTTGACGAAATAAAATAAATCAAAGAACACCGCTTCCTGCGCTATGTCTTTCATGTAAATGTCCTTTGCATAGATCTTTTCTACAACCCCGCCACGGCCTCGCACTGATTTGAAACGCAAACCCTTGTCGGTGCCCATGAATGTGCAGTTCTGTACAAAAATATTTCTCGCGCCCCCGCTCATTTCGCTGCCCACCACAAACCCGCCGTGCCCGTTATAGACAATGTTGTTCCTGATGAGGCCATTTTCCGTTGGCATTCCGCGCTTTCTGCCCTCTTCGTCTTTTCCGGATTTGATACAAATAGCATCGTCTCCCACGTCCAGCGTACAGCCTTCGATCAGGAAGTTTTTGCACGATTCAATGTCCATTCCGTCGCCGTTGTGGGCGTATTCCGGGTTTTCCACGCGAACATTGCGAATAGTCAAATCCTGGCACATCAGCGGATGAATGCACCAGGCAGCGGAATTCTGGAAGGTTACGCCTTCCAGCAACACTTTTTTACAATTGTTGAAAACAACCAGATTGGGCCTGAGGAAGTCCTTCATATCTGCAAAATCCTTCGGCGTTTTGCCTGGTGTCAGCAGCATGCTTTTGTTTTCGGTGCTGGCTTTTTTGAATTGCTCGCTGGGATACCATGTTTTACCGTCATCTTTAAGAACACCTCCCGAAGCAACTTTTTCTTTCCACTGGCCCTCTGTCAACTGACTTTTATGGACCGCGCGCCAAACGTCACCATTGCCGTCCACAATGCCTTTACCTGTTATAGCAACGTTTTCGAGGTTAATGCCTGAAATGGGTGACTGATTACGTGCAGCACTTTTGCCCTCATAAAAACCTTCCGTAAGTGCGTATTGCGTTTTGTCCGGCGTAAAAAGCAGCGTTGCATTTTCGCTCAAATGCAGGTTAATGTTGCTTTTCATGACAATCGGGCCTGTCATCCAAAGTCCCGGAGGCACCATTACAACGCCCCCGCCCTGCTTATTTACTGCGTCAATTGCCTTGTGGATTGCGTCCGTGTTCAGCGTATGACCGTCCGGCTGCGCTCCATAGGCTGTTATACGGACCGTGTCGCGCTTGAAAGCGGGCTGCTGCGCTTTCGGGAGGTTGGTCCAGCTATAATTTTCCACGGTTTTTTGCGCCGCTACTGTTAGCGAATGAAACGCCATCATTGCGATGGGTAGGAAACGTTTTTTGAATATCATAGTTTGCGGTTGATTTCCTGGCCAATTTTGTTTCTGTTTACAGGACTGAAAAACATAACGATCACCATGAATGTCATTTATAAATTCGCAGAAACGGACGATGAATTTGAACAGGCAAAAGCGCTTTTTGCTGAATATGCCAATTCGCTGGACATTGATCTTTCGTTCCAGAATTTTTCCAAAGAGCTGGAATCCATCCGCTCGCAATACGACAAACCGACCGGTGCTCTTCTGCTCGTTTACAAAGCCGGTTCGCTCGCGGGCTGTGCGGGGATCAGGCGATTGGATCATGACATTGCCGAACTGAAACGCATGTATGTCCGCCCGGATCACCGGGGATTGAGCCTGGGCCGGGAATTGCTGGAAAGAGCCATTGAAAAGGCGGCCTTGCTCGGTTATAAAAAGATCCGGCTGGACACATTAAGCAGCATGACCAAAGCTCGCAACCTGTACGAAACTTTCGGTTTCAAGCCTATTGATGCATATTATTTCAATCCTATTGCCGACACTATTTACATGGAACGGGTGATTTGATCTTAAAAATCTGTCCGTAACCAACCTTAATGTCGAAAATTTCTTTCAAATCCATTTTCCTGTGCAAGGCAAGCATGATCCTGATCACGCCTGCGTGCGTCACAATGGCAACATTAGTGACTTTGTGCTGCATCAGATCATTCCAAAAAGAACGCAACCGCTCCGCCATTTGCAGCATGCTTTCGCCACCGGGAATGCAGACGTTAACAAAGTCATCCATCCAGATTTGCAAGGCATCCTGATCCACCGTGTCCCAGGTTTTACCCTCCCAATCGCCAAAATGCAGCTCGCGGAGGCGCTCGTCAGCAATTACGTAGGAATTGATCCCGGCAGCCAATTTCACACAACGAATTGAGGGACTGGAATATACCTGATCAAAGCTGACGGCCAATTGTTTTTTAACAGTGTTAAGCTCTTCTGAAAAACTTTCAGCCAATGGAATTTCGGACCAACCGTAAATCTGGCCGTTTTGAACAAGCGGCGTAGTGTGCCGGATTAAATATATTTCCAAAGTGCAGTCAGTGAAAGATAAAATGAGACCTCGCTCACTTGCTGGATGGCGCCAAGGCAGTCGCCGGTGTAACCTCTGATCCATTTTACAAAATAGCGGGACAGCAAATATGCGGTTACGGCCGGCAAAATGCAGCAAGTGAAAATGAATGGCGTATGGCACGTCCACGCAAGACAAATCAGCGGGATTAGTGTAATAACAGATCCGGTTACCAGGCTGCTTCGACTTATCTTTTGCGCCACCGGTTTCGCTTTGCTATGCTGATCCTCCCGCGCGTAAGGCTTGGTAAAAATCACAAAAACGGGCATCAAGCGACTTAACGCGTGCGCGGTTATCAATATGAGTGTTAATGCTAAAAAATCGTTTTTCCATTGTGCTGCCAGATTGATCAGAAGCAAAAATTTCAAGGCCAGCATCATCATTAACCCAACCGAACCATACGTTCCTACCCGACTATCCTTCATGATTTCCAGGATCTTATCCCGCGTCCAGCCGCCTCCGAAGCCGTCGCAGACGTCGGCAAAACCATCTTCGTGAAATGCGCCGGTCGTAAATATGGATGCAATCATGGATAGCACGAGACCGATGGAAATATTGGTCACGTAAGCACCGCCGAGCCAGGATAATCCTGAGATAATTCCTACTAACCAGCCGATCAGTGGCAAAAAACCGGTTGCCCGGCTTAGATTTTCCTGCTTGTAATGCACCCATCGCGGCGCCGGAATGCGGGTGTAGAATTGCAGCGCGGTGAAGAAGAGCGTAAGTTGCAGTCTCATAATGTTTTGTTACTTACACCAGCGCTTTCGAAGCTGGCCATTTCATTCAGAAACGCTACGGCACTTTGCAGGATCGGATAAGCAACAGCGCAGCCGGTGCCTTCCCCAAGCCGCATCCCAAGCTGCAATACCGGAGTCACATTCAAATGCCGAAGTAAAAATCCATGCCCTTTTTCTGTGGACTCATGGCAAAAAACAGCATATTCAGAAACTGCATCGCGCATCCGAAAAGCGCACAAATAAGCCACAGAAGCAATAAAACCATCCACTAAAATGACCATTCCCCTTTCCGCCGCTTCCAGCATGGCACCGCACATCATCGCGATCTCGAACCCGCCAAATGTTTGCAGCACGCGCAACGGATCATTGTCAATTTTCGCATGGTTTTGCATGGCTTCATGTAGAATAGCTAGTTTGGCAGACATTTGTTGATCATTCAAACCAGTGCCCTTGCCGGCACATTCTCCCAGCGGCACACCAACTAATTTGCTCATCACCACCGCAGCCGACGATGTGTTACCAATGCCCATTTCACCGAATCCGATCACATTACATCCGGTTGCCTGCACATTAGCAACGATTTCCTTTCCGCGTTGCAGGCATTCATCCATTTCCGCTGGCGTCATGGCCGGACTCGTCAGGAAACTTTTTGTCCCGTAACCTACCTTCGCATGGATGAGCTTTTCATTTTTGCCAAAATCATAATCGACCCCGGCATCGACAACCAACAATGTTATCCCATGTTGCCGCGTAAAGACATTGATAGCTGCACCACCGTTCAGGAAATTCAGCACCATTTGTGCCGTGACTTCTGAGGGATACGCGCTTACGCCATTGGCCGCGATGCCGTGGCTCGCCGCAAAGACGATAATATGCGGTTTTATAAGCGCAGGGGTCAATGTTCCCTGAATGTTTGCAACTTGAGATGCCAGTTTTTCCAACATTCCCAGTGCACCGAGAGGTTTGGTTTTAAAATCAATTTTGTGCCGAACCTGTTCCGCTAATGTAATATTCATGGCTTTATTTTTGACTTGAATTTTTCAACCATAATGGCAGCCCGGAAACCATAAAAATGGCCTCATCTGCCTTGGAAGCCACATATTGATTGGCCCAACCTTGTAAATCTGTAAATTTTCGCCCAACTTCCGTCGCGGCATGCACACCCATTCCGATTTCGTTTGAAATGATGATGAAAGTGCCTTTTAATGCCAGTATGCCATCTATTTCCGCTTTGAATGTTGCCAGCGTTTTTTCAATGTCTTCTTGGCAAGTCATAAAGAGGTTTGTCAGCCAAAGCGTTACGCAATCAATCACCGCTACGCGATCCATAATCGGCTGTAAATGAATGTTGCGCTCCGCTTCTATGCAAGTCCATTCGGGCCCGCGTTCTCTTTTGTGACGCGCAACGCGCTCTGCAAAATTTTCATCCCAAACCTTCGCCGTGGCGACATAAACGGGCTCCATACTACGTTTCAAGGCCATTTCCTGCGCAAAACGGCTTTTCCCGCTTCGGGCACCACCGCTGATGTAAATGATCATTTTTCAGCCGTTTTAAATCGTTTGTACAGGAACAGCTGCCACTTTTCTTCTGCTACGCCCGCTTTGTCCATTTCGGCGCGGGCCAATGTAAAAAACAAGTCGGAAAGGCGGTTAATGTAAGCTGGGATGGCCTCGTTCACTGCGTCGGTTTTTATCAGCGACACCAATCTCCTTTCTCCGCGACGCATTTGCGTACGCACCATGTGGCATAACGCCGAGATCTCGTTTCCGCCTGGCAGCAGGAAATAATCCGAGGGCGAAGTCATGGCAGCTTCCAGGCTATCAATCCAGTTTTCACAAAACCCGGCTCCGTCCACCGGCATCGGGTTCGTATTTTCCTTTTTCGCATCCGAAGGCCGCGCTAAATGAGACATCATATCCATCAGATCTTTCTGGATTTTGTGCAGATTAGGCTGCCATTCATGGTCATTTCCGAGCTTGACGCGCATCAATCCGATCGTAGAATTGGCTTCATCCAGCGTCCCGATGCACTCAATACGCACATTATCCTTCGGAACCCTGCTTCCGCCAAATAGCCCTGTTGTTCCTTTGTCTCCTTTTTTCGTGTAGATTTTCATGGTTGTTATTCGAGTTTTTGATAATAAAATAATGTATGTCCGGGAAGCAATTCGGGATGGAGGATTTTGATTAAATCTGCCAAAACCACATGCGGATTTACCGCTCCCGACTCCCAGTAGTCGTTCGCACCGTTAGCCGCTTGTCTTTTGTTATGGGTAAAAATGTTTCCGGCTTTAAATGCCTTGAAATCCGCATAGCGTTGATCCTTATCCAGAAGCTCCCGCTTCGATTTCACACCCAGTATGCCAACATTCAGCCAAAAATCTGCATTTAAAGCAACCGGATACACTGCCTCGAAGTTAAGCGGCAAGCTGCCCGTCGCCTTCGTGTCTGCCCAATGGTAACGCGCACCCGCATCCCGGAAAAACCTGGAAACGTAGCCGCTGCCACTAGGGACAAACCAGGCGTCTTTCGAATTCATACCCGAAACGAGGCTGGGCTGGGTTTTACTGCTTTTCGCCAGTTTCACCAGTCGTGCATATTCCTTTTCTGATTCCGAAAATTTGGTGTTAACCTCTGATTCCCTATTCAGCAATGCCGCCATCAATTTCACCCATTCTGCGCGGGCAAGTGGCGTCGTTTCTATCCATTCTGAATTGATCATCACCGGGATCCCGGCTTGTTTAAGCGATTGATAGCGGTTGATTTTGGATACCGGGCTCCCGATCGTCATCACCAGATCCGGATGCATCGCAATAAGCAGCTCCTCATTCAGTCCCTGGTCTTTTCCTACTTCCTTAATGTCACCCGACTTGATCCGCGCCCGGATCTTTTCGGACGAGACATAGGTAAGATTTCCCATGCCGGTAACAATGTGCTCGGCACTCAGATAACCGACCAATCCAATATGCATGGAAGACATTGGAACGAGGCTTTGAATGGGGATTTGGATGATCTGCGCATTTTGGTAACCTGCGGGCTTTGGGGTGCCGCGCTGCAAAAGCACAAAACTCATGGTGTCCGTGGCTTTCTCAAACGGACTCATTATTTTGACCAGCTTGAAATTTTTATGGTAATCAATGGTAAAACCCTTTGCATGCCTGATGACCACCTTTTCCTTAAACAGCGCCGGGCCTTCATAACCCGACTCTCCTTTTTCGTAGAGTGTTGACGAAGTGCTGCATGCGATAATAAAAATCACAAGAAATGCTATACAACACTTTGATATATAGTTAATTATATTCAATTCGTTCAAGTTTTGCTAAAGTAAATTCAACTCGTTCTCTGACCGGTGCCAATGGCAGTTCAGTCACCAGGTAACCCAGTTCGGTGTACACATTTTTTATTTCGGAATACAAGGCTCCGGCTTCACTGAATGTCTGCCAGCGTTCCTCGTCATTGATGTAAATTGCTTCCCAGGGCGGTGCTATGAAGACATTTGCTGCATATCGATAATGTTTAGCCGCGGCCACGAAAATGTCGTCGACTGGTAAGCCGCCAAAACGCAGATACGCAATGATATCTGGAATCCCACGGTCAAAAAACGTTAGTTCTCTTTCCAGGACATTTTCAAAATCAATAATCATTTGATGAAGGCATAGTTTGGCAAAACAGGCCAGATCTTTCCAGGGAACACATTTCGAGTCCTTTGCAACCTCCTGCCGGATCAGCTCGCGCGAAACCTCGGGTACGCATTGAAAACCGGCACTTTCCAGCGCAAGCAGCAACGTCGATTTTCCGGAACCCGGCCCACCCGAAATAATAATCTTATCCATAATCTATCTTTATTTCCAATCTAATTCCCGTTGACTTAAGTCAACGGCGAAGGATTTTCGACGAAGAATTTTTCGTCGAAAAATCCTTCGAAACATTACTTTTCTAAACCTATAATATCACGAACCAGATGCAGCATAAAGCGATGGTTATCAGGCATACTAGCTGATTTATCTGCGAAACTTTTTTAATTTCTTCTGACCTGATGCTCCTATCGTGCTCGCCAATAAATGGCTTATCGACGAGCACCCCGTGATACACATTCGGTCCGCCAAAACGGCAGTTGAGAATGCCTGCCAGTGCAGATTCGGGATAGCCCGCATTTGGACTTTTGTGCTTGTTGCCGTATTTGAAAATAAACTGTAAACCACGGGCGCTTCCCGTCACCAGCACCATCAACAAAGCCGTGATCCTGGCCGGAATAAAGTTGGCCACATCATCCAGCCGCGCCGCAAATTTCCCGAATTGCTCGTATCGTGGAGTACGGTAACCCAGCATGGAATCCATCGTGTTGATCATTTTATACGCCATCATTCCCGGTGCGCCCGCAATGGCGTAATAGAACAAAGGCGCCACAACACCATCGCTTAAATTCTCCGACATTGTTTCAAAAACAGCTGTCCTGATCTGCTGCGCATTCAACTGAGAAGTGTCTCTCCCGACAATCCGTGAGAGCTGCACACGGCCATCTGCAAGCCCTCGGGTTTCCAGCATTTGAAACACTTTTCGCCCTTCCAAAATCAGGTTTTTATTTGCTAATCCATAGTAAACCCAAATGCTGTTCACAAGCATAAATAGCCATTCCAGGCCATAAATAGCATTATTTAACAGTGTTAAAATAAAATACACAACCAAAACCAAAGATGAGGCTAGTAGGGCTCCTTTCGCAATCCTATTGTTGCCATGATTAAAATTCCGTTCGCCAAAAGCAATTGCATGGCCAAATAACCGCATGGGATGCGGCCAGTGATCTGGATCGCCAAGCACCAGATCCAGCACATAGCCGGCCACCAAAGGAACGATCAGTAATAGCGCGTTTTCCATGCTTCCAGCGCTTTTATGAGCAATTCATTTTTCTCCGGGCTAAGCGTAGCAATCCTGAAATGCTGACGTGTCAGATTTCTGAAATTACCCGCATCACGGATCAGGATCTGGTGTTCTTCCAGCAGGAAAGTTTTAAGCTGGGCAGCATTACGAATGATGGTTTTGGCAAGAAAAAAATGGGTATCACTGTCTTCGATTTCCAAAGCTGCGTTGCGCCTGAGGCGGCTTGTCAAATCGTCTTTTTGGATTAATAGTTGCTCAAACGGCGGCTGTGCAGCATCAAAATGGTCAAAAATGAAGCAGCCAGCAGCGAGGGCAACTGCATTAACAGACCAGGGCTGTTTAATGCGCAGCAGCCGGTCTATCCATTCGTTTCCGGCAATGACATAGCCCAGCCTCAGCCCTGGGATCGCACAGGCTTTGGTCAGAGATCGCATGATGATCAGGTTTTCAAATTGTCCCAAGGCTTCCAACATCGACGCAGCCGAAGGAGCGAAATCGATAAATGCTTCATCCACCACAAACACACATTGCCGGTTGATGCGCAGCCAATATTGGAGATCAGGAAAAGTAAAACCCGTGGGATTATTGGGATTACAAATAAATACGAGATCGCATTTCAAACGGGGCAAATCCAGACATTCCTTCCAACCCAAAAACTGCATTTCGTGGCCATGCATGGCACAGGCGTCCTCATACTCCGAAAATGCCGGTGTCACAATGGTCGTTTTCTTTCCTGCAAAAAGCTGTGCGATGAGGTAAATACTTTCCGTTGTGCCGTTCGCAACCAGGATCTGATCATTAGGAATCCCGTGATGCGCAGCGATTTTTGCAGTGAGACTTTCGCCCGTCACTTCCGGATAGCGATTAATATCTGCCCAGTTTTCAAAAACATATTCCTTCAAACCCGCCGGCTCGCTTCCATACCAGACGTTTGTACTGAAATCAGCCAAAATCTGACCGCCGTAACGATAACCATCATCTCCGTGTCCGTGCAGCATTGTTAGTATCTGAGGGTTTTATAAATCAATTCCATATTCACGTTCGAACGGATCAGATCCGCCAGCTTATCATACTGCTGCTCTTTGAATGCTTGAAAACTTGTCTGGTTATCAGGCAAATCAGATGTGTAAGGCTGTAATATTTGTGCGATCACATCATCATTATCGAGTATTCCATGGAGGTAAGTTCCCCAGGTTTTGTCGTTGAGGAAACAGCCGTCATTTCGTCCGTCAGACAATGTTGCCACTGGTTTTGCTTGTCCCCTGACAACTGTCTCGCCCATATGAATTTCATAACCAAATGCCAGGCTTTCACTTCCCCGGAACCGAAATTGACATTGCAATGTGGTTTTTTCGGCTTGCAGCGTTGTCACAACCGGAAGTATCCCCAGGCCCGGCATGCTTTCAATGGTTCCTTCAACGTGGTGCGGATCCAGGATCATTTCGCCCAGCATTTGATAGCCCCCACAAATTCCAATGACCGTTTTGCCAGCTTTCTGGGCTTGTAAAATCGCTTTTGCAACACCATTATTTTTGATAAAGAGCATATCATCAATCGTGTTTTTACTGCCCGGGACGATCACGATATCGGCCTTTGCTACTTCATGCGGATCGATGGTAAAGAAGAGATTCACCCTTTCGTCGTTTTCCAGCCGGTCAAAATCTGTGAAATTGGACAATCGCCGCAGCAAAATGACGGCCACATTCACCTTGCCTGTTACGGAAGTTCTATATTTGGATTCCAGTGAAACGGAGTCTTCCTGCTCAATGTGGATATCGCGGAAGTAAGGCAAAATGCCCACAACCGGCAGCCCTGTCAGGTCTTCCAGCATTCGCTTGCCGTCTTCGAACAAGCGGCCGTCCCCTCTGAATTTATTGATGATTATGCCCTTCATGCAGGCTTTTTCTTCGTCGGTAAGCAGTGCAATGGTGCCATAAACGCTGCCAAAAACGCCGCCTCGGTCAATGTCGCCGATCAGGTAAGTCGCCGCACCCGCATAAGCGGCCATGCGCAGGTTGGTGATGTCGCGATGTTTGAGATTGAGCTCCGAAATGCTTCCCGCCCCTTCCATTACAACCGGATTGTAATTTCCTGAAAGCCGGTCGAAAGCCTGTTTTACGGATTCAAACAATTCACGGCGGTCATTGGCCATAAAATATTCGTAAGCCGACTGGTTACCAACGGGTTTACCATTCAAAACAACCTGTGAGGATCTATCGCTGGTTGGCTTCAACAATACGGGGTTCATGTCTGACAAGCAGGGAACTCCTGCCGCTTCGGCTTGCACAGCCTGTGCCCGGCCAAGTTCCAGCCCCTCCGCCGTCACATAGCTGTTCAGCGACATGTTTTGCGCCTTAAATGGCGCGGGCTGAAACCCGTCTTGCTTAAAAATCCTGCAAAAACCAGCTGTAATCACACTTTTACCTACATCCGAGCCCGTGCCGACAAACATGATCGGCCGCAGCGGCCTCCTAATGCTATCTGTCATAAATTTTGGAATGAATGGTGTCCGTAATCGATTCAGCTGTAAGTTCATCGAGGGATAAATAGTCGCCTGTCAGTGCAGTGGCGAGCTCCCCAGCCCGTCCCAGCCGCAGGTAACCGCTTTCGGTGTCGAGTACCAATGATTTTATCCTTATCTCGCCAATCATGGCGGCCAGTTGCAGCGCCTGTTGCCAGGGATCGCCACCACCTGCCAGCGGCACATTTGCTTTTCCATCACTCAGAATGATCAGCAATGGTTTTATATCAGTTGGTTGATTTTGAATAATTTGTAAAGAAATTTGTAACGCATGAGCCAATGGTGTCCTGCCGCCGGCCGGCAGGTTTTCCATGGCATCTTCCGCAAACTCAATGCTACGAGTCGGTTCCAGGAGCACCTTCGCTTCTACGCCGCGAAAGGCGATCACTCCCACCCGGTCACGCTTTTGATAAGCATCCTGCAAAAGCGCGAGCACGCTCCCCTTCACTGCTTCCATCCGCTTCCCGGCGGCCATCGAGCCCGAAGCATCCACAACAAAGAGAATCAGATGTCCCGTTTTTCCAGCTTTAATTTTTTGATGCAAATCCTCCTTACTGATTTCAAAATGGTCGGGATTGCGCATCACCGCATGCCTGACCGTTTCCGAAACGGCCAGACTGCCAGCCGTTAATTTCTCAGCTTCGATCTGAAATCCCTTTGGCATATCCATTGTTTTCGTGCGGCGTCCTGCATTTAATTCAGGTGAAAAAATGGTTTTGTCTACATTTATTTCAGGGATTTGGGTCAAAACACCCGGCAGAATAACCTGCTCATTAGCATCCGGCGCGCAAGTTCCTTCTCCGCTTTCATTCTGATTATCATTATTGCCAGACTGAAATGCTTCCGATGCAGCATTCTGGCCGGTTTTTGGGTTGTTTTGTTTTTGCTCAAAAGGCTTTTTCCCTTTCCTATGCATCAAAACGAGTTCCGCAGCCTCGCGGATATCGTCAGCAATAACGGTTTTCCGATTCGCTAATGCGGCAATCGCAATGGCTGTTTTATACATCACAATGTCCGCGCGCAAGCTCGCCACCGACCATTGAATGCAGAGCTGGCTGATCAATGTCAACAAACCTTCGGGCATGACAACCTTAGAAAGCAGGTCCCTTGCTTGCGTGACCTGGTTTTGCATTGCGAGTTGATCGCTGTTCCAGTTTTCGATAAATGCTCCCGGGTCATTTTCAAATGCGATACGGCGCTTTACCACTTCGGTCCTTTCCAAAACGTCCTGCTGCGCCTCCACTTCCACCATCAATCCGAAACGGTCGAGAAACTGCGGGCGAAGATTGCCCTCTTCCGGGTTCATGGTGCCGATCAGCACAAACCGTGACGGATGAGACACAGAAAGTCCCTCGCGTTGAATCGTATTCACACCCGAAGCCGCCACATCCAGCAGAATGTCAACCAGATGATCGGGCAGCAGATTTACTTCATCCACATATAAAATGCCACCGTGCGCAGTAGCCAATAACCCTGGCAGCAGCTTTTGCTTCCGTTCAGAAATCATAGCAGCAATGTCCATGCTTCCGATTACCCGTTCTTCCGAAGCGCCCAGCGGCAGGTCCACAAAAGGAACCATGGTTTCTTTGGAAGATGTTTCTGACTTCGTGAAAGGCATCATGGCTGCTAGTCCTCTGGCCGCCGTGCTTTTGGCCGTGCCCTTCTCACCTTTGATCAATACACCGCCGATAGCGGGGTTCACCGCGCAAAGCAGCAAGGCTTTTTTCAGTTTCTGCTGCCCTACTATGGCAGAAAATGGATATTGTTGACTCATTTACAGTTCTTTAATGCGCTACTCCGCCCGCACTTCCAGCAGTGCCTCGCTTTTGATATACAAATCCTTTAAACCCTCCAAAGCCGATTGAGAAGGCGCCTCCCACATGCCCCGCTGGACTGCTTCAAGCAATCTTTCTGCAATTGCATTAAGCGCCCAGGGGTTACTTTCTTCAAAAAACTGCTGCATTTGCGGATCCAGCGCATAGGTTTGAGCCAGCTTTTCATACATCCAATCCTCGGCGACATGCGCCGTCGCGTCGTATCCGAAAATATAATCGACCGTTGCAGTCAGTTCCAATCCGCCCTTGTAACCATGTTTTTTAATGCTTTCTATCCATTTGGGATTGATCACCCGTGACCGGAAAACGCGCAATGTTTCCTCTTTTAGATCCCTGACAACCGGCAATGCCGGATTTTGTGAATCACCAAAATAATGTTTCGGCTGCTGGCCAGTGAGGCTACGGATCGTTGCAATCATGCCGCCGTGGAATTGCAGGTAATCATCGCTGTCGAAAATGTCGTGTTCGCGGTTATCCTGGTTATGCAGCGCCACTTCCACGCCCGCCAGTCGCTGCCTGAATTCGCTTTTCGCGTCCACGCCCTGCGCATTTCTTGAATAGGCAAAGCCACCCCAATTCACGTAAGCTTGTGCCAGGTCCGCATCCGAATGCCAGTTCCGCTCGTCGATCAGCGGCAAAATTCCTGCGCCGTACGTGCCCGGCGCTGCACCAAAAATCCGGTAAGCTGCCTTTTCCTCAGCCTCCTCGATGGTCAGATTATCGTCCTTTTGTAATGCTGACAGATCTTTTAAATAATGTTTCCGGACAAAATTATCTTCCAGCGGCTCGTCGCGGGCAATGACCATTTGTACCGCGTCATCCAGTAATTCGATTAAATGCGGGAATGCGTCCCTGAAAAAACCACTGATCCGTGTGGTGACGTCGATACGCGGGCGGCCCAGCTCAGCCAGTTCAATGATCTCAATGCCGTTTATGCGCCTGCTTTCCGCCTGCCAGACCGGACGCACGCCCAGCAACGCCAGCACTTCGGCCACATCGTCCCCATGCGTGCGCATAGCGCTTGTCCCCCAGATGCTTATCGCTACACTTTCGGGATAGCGACCGGTTTCTTTCAAATGTCTTTCCAAAACTTCCCGCGCAAGCTGCTGCCCAACTTCCCAGGCTGCTTTGGAAGGAAGTACGCGAGGATCCACCGCATAAAAATTGCGTCCGGTTGGCAAGATATGCGCCATCCCACGCGTAGGCGCGCCGCTCGGACCAGCGGGAATGTAGCCCCCCGAAAGCCCATGAAGCAGGTTTGTAATTTCCTCGTCCGTTCGGGCCAGGTTGGGTAGCAACTCGCCGCAAACGAATGCGAGAATGGATCTGATATGGTCAAAACCCGGATGTGCCGGCGTAATGTTAAGCGTTTCAAAAATCGCCTGATCAATCGACGCGGGCCTGAAACGGTAATATTCCAAAAGTTTGAATAAATGATTGCTCAGCTCATCCATCACTTCCAATGCATCCGCGCCGGTAACAATTGCCCTTCCGGCAAGCTGTTCAAAATGCAAATTAACGCCACTTAGCTTTTCGCCCTTTTTTGTGAGGATAACATTCAATTCAAGATCGAATAACGTCGCTAGTTCCGATTGCAGACCTGGAACTGAGCCGTTTTGGAGCCTTGTGAGTGCTTGTAACATGTCGGCAAGAGCGTCGCCGGCGGGCATTTCTCCCAATGTATGCAGTCCGTTACGGATCTGCGCAGCGCCCAGTTCGCATAAATAACCGTCAATGTCTTCAATAAGGTGGGCAATGTCCTTTCCATCCATTTCTGTCAGGCTTACGGGCACACCTTCTGGTGTCATTTCGTCGTCCCAGTCGTGCTTGTGATCCCCGTGGTCGCGGCTGAGCATGGCAGAAAGGTCGGCATCCAGGTTCGTTTGCCGGATCAATTCCCATATTTGTCTTTGCAACAGAGGCAATTTTGCAGGATCCAGACTTTCTACCTGATAATATTCGTCAACCAGCTGCGTAAGCTGCGCCAGTTCGCCATAGCTGTCCGCCGAAGTCATGGGTGGCGTAAGATGGTCGACGATAACTGCGTGAGCTCGCCGTTTCGCCTGAGAACCTTCGCCGGGATCATTGATGATAAACGGATAAAAGAGGGGCATATCGGCCAGGAAAGCGTCGGGAAAGCAATTTTCTGAGAGCCCTATGCCTTTTCCAGGCAACCATTCCAATGTTCCATGCTTGCCTACATGCACGATCGCGTCGGCACCCCAGCTGTCGCGGAGCCACCGGTACAATGCATAATAATGATGCGTTGGCGGCAGATCCGGCTGATGATAAATAGCATCCGGATCCATGCCGTAACCGCGCGGTGGCTGCAATGCCACGAACGCATTACCCAGGTCCAGTCCGGCCAAAGCGATCTGGCCGTTATGCACAAAAGTTTCTCCCGGTGCTGGCCCCCACTGTTTGGTAATCTTACTTTTCAATGCCTCCGGTAGCTCTTCAAACCATTTCTGATATCGTTGAACGGGAACATGCCCGGCTGCATGATCAAGCTGTTCATCGGTCAGATAATTCCGGTCATACGAGCAGCGATCGATCAATGTATGGATCAGTTCGTTGCCTGTCGCGGGCACATTCCGGATGTCGTAACCTTCTGCCTGCATCGCGTGCAGCATGTTCATCAGCGAGGCCGGGGCGTCCAATCCAACCGCATTTCCAACCTGGGAAGCTTTTGTATTTGAATTGGTAAAAATGAATGCAATGCGCTTTTCGGCATTATCCAAATGTCTTAACCGCGCAAAACGGAGCGCCAGGCCACTAACCCGCTCCACCCTGTTTTCGAGCGGCTCGTAGCCTTTTGTTTCTTTTCCCTTTTCCTTAAATGACACAGGAACCGTGATGATCCGGCCATCAAATTCCGGGATAGCAACATTCATCGCCGTATCGAGCGGGTTCAGGCCCCGCGACGAAGTTTCCCAGGGTCCGCGGCTCATGCCACTCGTAATCGCCTGTAAAATAGGCACATCCAGGGTTGTCAGTGCTGTTACCGGTTTGCTGATTGTCCCCGCAGGCTGAATGTCCGTGATCGCGAATGAAATGGTGTTGATCAAAACATCAACCTTAACCGATTCATCATCAAAATATTGAAAAGCAAGCGGCTTGCCGGTGATTGCGTCTGTGGATTTTAAGGAGGATGTAAAGACCGGCAGCACATTCAAATTCCGGCTTTCCAGCGAACGGATCATGGCATCCACAAAATGCGTATTGCCGCTGATCCAGTGTGCACGGTAAAAAGTGATGGCAACGGTTGGAAGAGCAGGATTTTTGTATTTCAACCAATCGGAAATGTCGGCGTTTTCAGGAAGGTCGGGATGGTAAATGCCGTGTTCGGGCAACTGAGCCGCAGGTTCCGCCCCGAAGCCTGTCATCAGCAAATGATCCGACAGATAGCACAGCAATGACGTAAAATTGGCATAACCGCCCGCTTGCAAATAATTTAACGTTTCCTGCAAAATAGCCGGCGAAACGGTGGAAACGGCCGCAAAATCCGGGTTTAGCTCGCCGGTTCCGCTGACAATAATCAAATGCTGCTGCCGCTCTTTCGCCAGTTTTACCAGCTCCCCATAGCCAGGGATACTGCTCAGTCTGCCATGAATGCGAACCACAATGATCTGCGCTTCCGCCAGTTCACGACCGAGTAACTGCTGCATCTGTTCTTCACTTTTTAAGGCCAGCAGACTGATTCCCATTGTTTTGGGAAAATCTTCGGGCAATGTTTCCATGGCGCGGTTCAATGTCAGCAAGTCCGTATCCGCGTGCGTCATGAACACAATGCCCTCTGTGGGAATGGCAGGCTGTCCGTTCATAGTCGCCGTTTCTGACCCCTTCCATGTATAAAATTGAAACACATACTCAGCAAGGTCCGAAGGTGGAACCAGATAGCGGTCCGCTTTTACCATGCTTTCGATATAATCAAAAATCGCAATGATCTGCCAGTCGTTATTAATGGAATGAAACCACACAGAATGCCCGTCAAACAGCAGCGTAACCACATTTGCAAGCGTGCACGGCCCCAGGCAGCCGCCTTTTGTCATGTGCACCACGTTGCGTAGCTTCCTTTTGAGCCACTCGCTTTTGTACAGTTCTACGGGAATCGCCGCGTAGCCCCGGTCAACCCTGCCGCAGCAGCAGGCGTTGTAGCAATACGACAAATGTCCCCGTCGCTGCACAAGGTTGATCGCTTTTCCGTCTGCTCGCGTGATGCGCTGGCGTTTTACCGACATTTTTAGTTTATGGCTAATAGATTTTCTATAAATGACTCATTATCTGCCCAGTACAGGTGCATGTAAGAAGCAACAGTATTTTGGAATCTGTAAAATTTTGTGTCCGTTTCGACACCTTTTGCATTCGTGACATTTATCGCTTCACACGGCATATCATTGTCGAGAAAATTGCTGTAGTGAAACTCGTGGCCTTTTATCCGGATATTATTCCAATCGGCGATGCGGTAACCCAATGTCATTTTTGCGCGCTGCATGGAAGTGGCACAATCCAGCACGCCCGCCATTGGAAATATATCTCCGCTTTGATCTGTGAGGTTTTTGGCGAGATACATCATGCCTCCGCATTCTGCCAGCGCACGGCCGCCGCGCTTGCAATAATCATTAATGCTGGCACGCATGGAGGTGTTTTCACTGAGCTTTTCTGCAAATAATTCCGGATAACCGCCAGGCAAATAAAGGAAATCTGTCTCTGGCAAAACTGCATCATGCAATGGACTGAACCATCGGATTTCGCCAAACCGCCCCAGCATTTCTATATTTTGCTTGTATATAAATGAAAAGGCCTCGTCCCTAGCAATGCTTATCTTTAGATTTGAAATTTTTGGTAATGCATGAACCGGTCCGGGGTAATTGTCTTCGTCGGGGCGCTGCGTGATTTCCAGTAACCGATTCAGGTCCACGGTTTTGGGGAGCGCCTCTGCGAGGTCTCCAATGATCTGCTCATAGTTCGTTTCGGCAGAAATATGCAGGCCCAGATGCCTGGATGGAATACTTAATGTATTGTTTTGTGGAAAGTAACCCAATGACTCCACGCCGGCATCCACGCAAGCCTCCTTCAAAAACCGGTAATGTGAGGGCGTACTCACAAAATTGAAGATCACACCTGCGACATTGACGCGCTTGTCAAAATTTTTGAAACCAAATAAAAGCGGAGCGGCTGAATAAGCCATGGATCTCGCATTCACTACCAGAATCACAGGTATATCCATCAAATGCGCAATTTCCGCGCTGCTGCCGCTCATTTTATCTGCTCCGTCAAACAGTCCCATCACCCCTTCCGTCACCGAAACATCGGCCCCGTCGCTGTATTTTGCGTAAACCCGGCGGACATGATTTTCCGAAGCCATGAATGTATCCAAATTAATGCTCTGACTTCCGGCGGCCGAAGTATGATGGATCGGATCGATGTAGTCCGGTCCGCATTTGAAAGGCTGCACGCTTAACCCCCTGTTTTTCAGCGCACGCAATAACGCCAGCGTAAGCGTAGTCTTACCAGAATTACTCGACGGCGCCGAGATCAGGAAGTGGGAACGGGTAAAGCTTTGCATTAATGTTGAATTGCTTCTGTCGTCAGTTCGCGGACGGCAGTTTTGTAGCGTTTGCATACTTTTAACATAAAATCATGTGAGTTAAAAGCTCTTGCCAAAATTTTAAAATGCAGACGAAACAAAGGCAGGATGGAGAAGAATGGGCGAATTACACCCGATAATCGCAGTTTAAAAAACCGGACATATCCAGACCAGACGAAGCTTCATTTCGCGGAAGCATTGTCAACAAAAAAAGGCAGGTCTCCTGACTTGTAACATTCACATCATCCTTCCCGGTTACCCAGTGGATATCATTCCGATGTAAACTTTAAGCGTTACTTACAGTTGCGCGACAGCTCGTGATTTGCACACGATTCCCTATTAATTCACGTGGTTAGTAAAACCTTTTCCTATTGGAAAAACAAAGCAAAGAACTATTTCATGACTGTAAAAGTAGGGGAATAATAGTTTTTCCCGTTGCATAAAACAAAAAAACTCCATCTTTGCGGCTCAATTGGTTTGCGCCTTTGGGCGTGATGAAAAGGGAATCCGGTGAAAATCCGGAGCAGTACCCGCTGCTGTAAGTTCATAATGAAGCGTTGCAACAAGTTTGTGCCACTGGGAAGAAATTTGAATGAGTGAATGAATGAATGAATAATAAAACATTCACTCATTCAATCATTCACTCATTCACTCATTAATCACCCGGGAAGGCGTTGCGACGGAACGAGCCAGAAGACCTGCCAGTCGATATTTTATCCGGATTGCTTTCGGGAAGAAAGGCAATAGGAAACCGGCAGTGGCTTTTTGGGCTATTGCCTGCTCCTGCATTGTTCCCTAAGTTTTTCGAGATAAGCACTTTTTACTTATCTAACCCAATACGAAAAACGAATGGTCAACATCCTTCTGATTGATTCCCTGTTACTTGGTGTCCAGCATTCTTTCGAGCCCGATCACATGGCGGCGGTGTCGGTGCTTGCCAGCGATGACACCAAAAATCCTGCCCGGCGCTGGAAACTGATCTGGCGATCGTCTCACTGGGCGCTCGGACATTCCTTTACGCTGATCCTTTTTGCAGTGCTGGTTTTGCTGCTGAAATCAACCATTACCCTCGACGTTTCAGAAAAAGTAGAGCTACTCGTCGGGCCGTTGATGATCTGGCTGGGGGTGGTTGCCATCCGCCGGAATCTTGTGAAAGACACGACTTTACATTTTCCCAATTCCCAGCAAAAGTTCAGCCGCTCGTTTTGGGTGGGCATGGTGCACGGACTCGCAGGAACGGGCGGCGCCTGCGCAGTGGCCCTTACCCTCGCAGCGAGTGATGCGTCCACAGCTGTGTGGATCATTATCCTGCAAAGTGTCGGCATTATCCTTTCCATGTCCGCATATGGATACTTTTTTGCGACTTCCATCAACCGCTTTGCCAGTAAAAGAGAAACTTTTCTCAAAATAATCAACTACTCGGTAGGCACATTTTCAACTATTATCGGAGCAATCACCTTATATGAATCCCTTGCATAGCACTTTACCTTTATCCGTCTTCTGCCTTACATTCGCAGGCTGTTTTTCCGTAGCGGCCCAGGACGCGACTACCGATTCTGCCGACGTGAATCTGCTGAACCCGATTGTGGTTACGGCAACACGTTTTGACACGCAGAAAGAACGGATCGCCCAAAAAATAGACCTTATTTCCTCAGAGGACATTCGCCTGACGCCGGCGCAGGATCTTACCGACATAGTCCGTAAATCAGCAGCTGTGGATGTGATCCAGTATCCTAACCTGTCCAGCGGAATCGGAATTCGTGGTTTCCGGCCTCAATTTTCAGGACTTAACCAGCGGACATTGCTCCTCATAGACGGTCGTGCGGCGGGTGCGACGAATTTATCGCAGATCAATTTGAATGGCATTGAAAGGATCGAGGTTTTGAAAGGCCCCGCTTCTTCTCTTTACGGTTCTCAGGCTATGGGAGGCGTTATTAATGTGATCACGAAGCATTCAAAAGGCCCGGCAAGCGGCAATGGTTTCGTGGAATACGGGAGTTTTAATACAGTTCAGGCTGGCATCAATACAGGTGGAAATTTGACCAAGAAATTCGATTTCGACCTTTCATTTGCTTATTTGGAAAGGTCAAAAGATTATAAAACAGGAAGCAATAACTGGCTGCGAGATGCTTTTGGCTATCGTTCGGCACAAAAAAATTACAACGACCGGCCGATTGAAAAAGTCGACGAAACTGTAAACGATGGGGCAAAACGGCCTTATACACAGCTGCATTATTACTCCGGGGCGTTGCGGCTGGGTTATCAGTTGAACCAATATTTCAGGTTGGATGTGCGGGGTGAGACATTTCAGGCGAAAAATGTTGAGTCACCGGGCGAGATCTCGTCCGGCAGCACGGAAGCAAGCACCAAAGACATCGGCCGATCTGCATTGGACATTTCGCTTACCGGGCAAATTGGCTCACACAGTCCGACCGTTAAAATTTTTGGAGCAGGAGAAAACACGTCCAATTACACCCTCAATGTTTCGGGCAAGCCCGTGGTTCCTTTCCGTTCTGCTGCGGGGAAAAACGAGTGGAAGGGAATCCAGGTTAAGGATGTCTGGAAGATCGGGCAACATTCAATAATCGTGGGTTATGACTATCTGAACGCTTCCACCAAAAGTCGCCGCTGGACGAATGACACCACGGAGCGCGCTCCCACGCAGCCCGAATATGCGATCATTTCGTCCGCATTTTTTGCACAGGCATTGCTGGAATTTGGAAAAATAACCTTGCAGCCGGGCGTTCGCCACGACAACATTACATTCGATGTGCGCCAAACAGCATTGCTACCAACTTATAAAGCGGGCAGAGAGCACACGCCGTTTACAAGTCCGAGTCTCGGGATCACCTATAACCCTGTGCGTAATGTATTTATAAAGGCAAATGTTGGCCGTGCATTCGTTACGACGGATGCGTACAGTGTGGCCGGTTACAACGAGATAAGGGATTCAAAAGGCAGGATTGCGGTCACTGCGGGAAACCCCGGCCTAAAAAACGAAAGCAGCCTGAGCTGGGACCTGGGTTTGCACTTGGACAAACCAAAATCGGGGCTATCGGCCGGTGTCACCTACTTTTCGACCCAGGTTGAAAACCGGATAGCCAAGATTATCCGGACGGTGAATGAGCCGCTGCAGAATGGTGATGTGATCGTTTCCAGGGCCACTTTTGTCAATGCTGCCGACGCAAATATCAATGGTTTGGAAACGGAAATCTCCTACGATTTCGGGGCGTTAAACGATTTCCATTATACATTAAGAGCATTCTGGAACGGCACCTCCCTACTTAAAGCAAAAGAATTGATCATCGGATCGGACGCTTCGGAAACGGTCCGCAATATTCAGAATGTGGCCAGAAATACATTCAATTATGGACTTGAATATGACAATTTGAAATGGCTGCGACTTCGGTTATCGGGCCGGACGGTGGGCATGCGGACGGATATCGATTATACCGATCCGATCAATCCTGAAATTGAGTATCCGAATTATATGGTGCTTGATTTTGCCGCTGCATTCAAAATAACCGGAAATCATTCAATAACCTTCAAAATCGCGAATGTAACGGACGAGAATTACTACGAAAAAAGAGGTTATAACCTGCCGGGAAGGGCTATTTCTGCTCGATATTCTTTTAATTTTTAGACACATTGCGATCCGTGTAAAATACCCGGATCGCAACATTGTTTTTCGCACTAGTTTTTACTCCTGAATTTCCGGTTTCAGCTCCTGGATTGTCCAGGCCGTTGTCCGTGAAGCACTTTCCTCCCTTATTTTTTTGACTTCCCCGGCCGTTACAATAGGTGAAGATGCTTTCCTGACTGGAAAACCGGATTCATTATTGACAGCCGCGGGTGCCATGCCTGGAATCTCACCCTTTTTCCGTGGAGGCTTGCCGCCAAAGTCGTGGCGGATGTAGCTCACAACCGATGCCACCCATTCGTCGCTATTGGCTTCCATTGCGGGCATAATGCTGGTATATTCTTTGCCTTCAACCGGGCCGGTCAGGCCTTTCAGCACGATGCGGACCAGGTTATTTTTTTCGATGAATTCCAGTCTTGGTGAGCCAACGAGTGCTGGCGCGGCCATTCCTGCCCCGCCTATCGCAAGTCCTTTGGCATCCGCACCATGGCAGCTCGCACACAATGATTTAAAAATCGCTGCGCCACTGATAATCAGTTTCCGCGACTCCTCATCCATTTGCCCTAGCCTGCTGCCGAATGTTCTCACATTTTCGTTTTTGTCCAAAGCCGTTTTGGTAGCCAGCAGCATTTCATGGTTTTTACCTTTGTCCAAAATCTCACTCACAATTACTTTCGCCTGATCAGATTTGCTGTTATATAATGACAACAACACCTGAACGCGCACGTCATCATCTGTATCACTCGCCAATTTCCCAACCTGCGTAGTCAGCTTTTCATCACCCGACTTTAAATATGGCTCGCTAATCCAAACAGCCGTCTTCCTGACCCGCGCGTCGGCATCATTCATTGCGGTTATTAATAATGCAGTATCCATGGCGTCCAAGCCTTCCAACGTCCACAATGCGTGGATTCTAGCCAAATGTTCAAATTCGTTCGTTGCAATGTTGCGCTTACCGGTTGCGATGTCTTTCAGTGCGGGAATTACTGATTTATCTGCGCGGGCGATGAGTTCTTTTTGTGCATTATCTCGCCACCAGCCGTTCGGATGGCCCAGATGAAGGAGCAGTTCTGCTGATTTCTCGTTCAGCATTTGCGGTTTAGCGGCCATTTTGGAGCTTTCATGAACGATCCGGTAAATGCGGCCGTGCCCCACGTTTTTGGCGAGGCCAATGCTGTCGATCTTTTGTCTGAGAAATGATCCCGGCGGCGTCCAGTTGCCTTGCTGAATGATCCCGCGGTGCATATCCACGATGTAGAGGTTGCCATCGGGCCCTGTTGCGGAATTTACAGGCCTGAAATTCATGTCCGAAGACGATAGGAATTCTTTGCGCTGATATACATTTCGGAGCGTCGTTTTTCCATTTTGGTGCACCACTTTTGCGCGCCTTACTGCCCTAGCAACCGGCTCACAAACAATGTAATCGCCCGAGAAATCGGCGGGATACTGCTCACCCCTGTAAATGGATTGACCGGTTGGCGCAGTAAAATGGTTCAGCGTTTCATTCGGACGTAGCCGCGGAGGCCCGCCCTGTACATCAGGCGTAGCAATGATCGGCCACACTTCGGAAAATTCAGCATTATATTGGTCTGGAAAATCCAGCGTTCCGTATTTTGGATTGATCTGAAAACCGAGTGCCGGTATTTCACCGCCTGCGCGTGAGTAGAAAATCCGGCCATAGTTATCATGGGTTAGCCCCCACTGTCCGCTCGACCCGCTCACAATCGTATCCACCTGCATTTTGCCATTGGTGTAACGAAAACGGACCGCGTCGTACGTGAGATACATCCAGTTGTCCAGGTTCCAATCCAGCCCACTGCGCTGGTGTTCCATGTTCACGTCATTGACCACATATTTGTCATTTTGGTAAACAGGCTTTTTCAAATCAGCTTTTCCATCCCCGTTCGTATCGCGGTAACTGTAAATGTCGATGGTGTTGGTTTCATTCACGAGCAGCTCATTACCAACAGTCTGCATCATTCTTGGCAGCAGCAGGCTATCGATAAAGACGGTGCTTTTATCCATTACACCATCGTTATTTGTATCTTCTAAAAGTGAGATCCGGCTGATTTTTTGTTGCTCGCCCACCGCGTCTGCATCCTGCATGTAAGTGAGCATTTCAGCCACATACATTCGGCCATTGCCATCCCACGCAATCGCCACCGGCTCTTTGATCATCGGCTCGCTCGCAACGAGCTGCAACCGATATCCCGGCGGAAGGTGCATGGTTGCCATGCTTTCCTTCGGCGATAAATATTTGCCGGTTGGATTAGGATTGAATTCGGGCGTCAGAAACTCGGCAGTAACCCCGTTTTTCTTGGTTCCGGTACAATTATAAATCAGCAGGGAAGCCAGCAGCAGCCCTGAAAACGCAATGGCATGTTTCATTTCTAGATTTTTACGGACTGGCCGGATTTAACCGACTTATAAATAGCTTCCACGACGCGGATATCGCGAAGTCCTTCTTCTCCCGGAGCGATCAGGTCTGTGTTGTTCATGATGGCCAGGCAGTCCTCATCCATTTGCTTCGCTTGCTGGCTTTTGATAGGAAAATTAATAATGGTGCCGTCCGACATACTGCCTTTGTTGCCACTATAACCCGATTGCGGCTCCATTTTTACCCAGCCTTTTTCGTAATTAATTTGCAAATGGTTCATATTGATCCCAAAACTCGTCTGGCATGCTGCACGCGCTCCGCTTGGAAAATCGAGCATGAACATCATTGTTTCTTCTACTTCCTTATATATTTCCGGCCGGGTGGTTGAAGCCTGCGCAATCACACTGATCGGCTCTTCGCCCGTGGCAAGCCTGGCGCCCTGCAATGCGTAAACGCCCATATCGCCCATTACGCCGCCGCCCAAGGCTTTGTTTTGTTTCCAATGCGTGGTGCGATTGTCTACATAACCCGCCGCACTATTTACCATTTTTACCTTACCAAATTTCTGCTCTTTGGCCACTTTCATATAAGCCTGAATGTTCGGATCGTGCTGGCAGCGGTAACCAATGGCCAGCTTCACCTTATTACTTTTGCAGGCACTTATCATCGCCTCGCAGTCTGCAACAGACGGTGCCATCGGTTTTTCACAGAACACATGCTTGCCAGCCTTGGCCGCCCGCACCACAAACTCGCGGTGCATAGAAGGCGGAAGGACTACATATACGATGTCAATGTCCGGATTATTGGCGATCTGGTCGAAATTCTGATAGTTATAAATGTTCTTTTCCGGGATGTTGTATTTAGCTTTCCAGGTTTCGGCTTTTGACGGTGTGCCGGTAACGATCCCCACGAGTTGACATTTTTCAGTCAATTGCAAAGCCGGTGCAAGCAAATCGGTGCTGTAATATCCCAGACCGACCAGGGCGATGCCCAATTTTTCTTTTTTGGGAGCCGTAGCAGCCAGCAATGAGCTGCCCGTAAATAAGGTGGCCGCACTGGCCAAAGTCAATGAGGATAGGAAATCGCGCCTTTCTAATAGCATAGCTCAAATTGTTATATTATAACTCACTCTGCAAATATCAATATTTATTTAAATTGAAGTGTTGGATTTACAATTATTATCCCTGAATAAATTTTCATGTTGTATTTTTGATGTCGGATACGCCTGTTGTATTCAGCAGGATTTTGTAATTGAAGTATCCCTATCACTTTTGTTAACGCCCTCAACTTTACCCGCAGACACTTTCTTCACACCGTTTGAAGATTTTACGGCCGATTATCCCTTACCTGATAAATTCGGTTTCCCGTTTCAATACGAACCTCATCCGATCAGTTTACTGGCTGTTAAAATGCTGCAAACGCACCTTGGAAACCAGCAGGACTGGGATCATAATTTCGGTTTGACAAATGACATGGAAAATGTAATTGGTAAAATGTTCGGGGTCCTTGTTGTTGAAACCGAGCAAGCTCAGATCGGATACATTGCTGCATTTTCGGGGAAGCTGGCTGGCGGAAACCATCATCCAAAATTTGTCCCTCCCATTTTCGATGGGGTCGCAAAAGACGGCTTCCTTAACACGGGAATGACGGCCCTTTCGAAGATGAATGATGAGATTCGGATGTTAGAGAAACTCGAAAATGAGGCATTTGCAACAGAAATTACAGACCTGAAAGTTTTACGCAAAAAGCATTCTGTTTCATTGCAAAACGAGATTTTTGATCAATACAAATTCCTGAACCAAGCCGGGGAGCACAAAAGTCTGCGTACGATATTTGCTGATGCATCCTACAAAAATCCTCCCGCAGGCGCCGGCGAATGTGCGGCCCCGAAACTACTGCAATATGCCTTTCAAAATAAGATGAAGCCGCTCGCGCTGGCTGAATTTTGGTGGGGAAAGTCCCCCAAATCGGCTTTCTGGAAACACGGCCATTTTTATCCTGCGTGCCGTGAAAAATGCGCACCGATTCTGGCACATATGCTGGCAGGAATTGAAATGGATGCGGTTCCAGCAGGTGAAAATTAAGTTTTCAGCGTTATTAAGGAAATTTCGCTCAACTGCTATGAAATATTCCTTCATTTTTGGCTTCATGCTAACTTTATTGACATTAACCGCGCATTGTCAAACCGTTGCCGATATCACGCAAATTGCCTTGATGAAACCCGGTAATGATTCTATCGGGGTTGTCGCGGGAGACAGCGCGGCACAATTAATCGCTATTTTAGGAGAACCTGATCAAATTTCTGATTACTACTCGGAGATCGACGAGGACACATTGAAGCTTTATAAATATGGAAAGAACAATATTTTTTTCCTGCACGATAAGCTCGTAAACTGGGATTTGTCGGACAGTGGCATTTGGGTGGGTGCGGTTCACGGCCAGACATTTAAGGTTGGTGATAAACTGGTTAGCCAAAACCAAAACTTTCGTCAGAAGCCCGGAACCAGGCCTACCGCTCAATTCCTCGGTTTTCCCGTCACACACAAAACAGGCATTTCCCGAAACCTGCATTTCGATTCTGCATGTGTGCTGCAACTTACGAAAGGGGCCATACAACTCGATTCGCGCGTTGAGTTGCTTTTTGACAGGACAAACAAGCTGTTTTCAATTGCACTGCTTGACTAGGATTTTATTTAAGCCGGAACCATTTATAGCCATATCCTCTGAGTTTGATGTTGTATTTTCCGGAGGATGCGTTTTGATCTTCCTTTTGCATCAAGTCTGTTAAAGCCTTATTCCCAGTTAAGTTAAATGTGGACTGTTGCGGCTGATCGCTGAAATTATGCAGGATCAACAGCGACTTACCTTCATGCTCATACTGAATAGCAAAAACATACGGTGAGCCAGCTTCGATCACCTTATAAGTGCCTAAGCCAATCTCAGGACAGGATTTTCTGAGTTTGATCAATTCCGTGGTCCAGTTGAGCATGGATGCGGAATCGCGCAGTTGCTGCTCCACGTTGATCTTTTTGTAACTATAATCGCCAAAATCGATAACGGGACGAAACGCAGTGTCAGCCGTCGTGAAACCAGCATTCTTGTCGCTTGTCCATTGCATAGGCGTGCGGACGGAAATACGCTCTTTCAAACGCAGGTCGTCCCCCATCCCCAGCTCGTCGCCGTAGCGGATAACCGCAGTTCCCGGAAGCGAAAATAACAAGCTGTAAGCCAGTTCCATATGCTTGCGGTTATTGCCGAGCATTGTGGCCAGCCGCCGCCGGATGCCCCGGTCGTACAGCTGCATGCTCGTATCAGGGCCAAATTTGTCATACACTTCCTGCCGTTGTTTGTCTGTAAGCCTGCCAAGGTCAATTTCATCGTGATTTCTAAGAAAATGTGCCCATTGGGATGCCTCCGGAATGGTTTGTGTTTCTGAGATCGCTTTCTTGAACGGATCGAGTTTTCCTGTTGCCAGAGCGTAAAATAAATGTTGGTTAGCAAAGAAATTGAACATCATTTGCATTCCCTCACCGTTCTTTCCAAAATAATTTTGATTTTCTTCGGGCATCACATTTGCTTCGCCCAGAATAGCAACATCCGCTTTCCGGGACTGAGCAAACTGCCGGATATCCATCAAAAACTTGTAATCCAGCTTGGGTTTTTCACTACCCGTTTTGGGCACTTCGATGATAAAAGGAACCGCGTCCAGACGAAAGCCGGAAATGCCGTGGTTGAGCCAGTAACCAATGATCTTTTGACTTTCTGTCACCACATCCGGATTAGCGAAGTTCAGATCTGGCTGAAAGTCGTAAAAACGATGGTAATAATACTGCCCGGAAAGCGAATCCAACTTCCAAACAGCCTTTTGCACGCCTGGAAACACCATTCCCTTGTCATAGTCCTTCGGCAATTTATCCGACCAAATGTACCAGTCGCGATACTTGGAGTCCTTGCTTTTTCTCGCATTCTTAAACCAGGGATGCTGATCTGACGTATGATTGATCACCAGATCCATAATGACCCGCAAGCCCCTTTTTTCTGCTTGGAAAACCAGTTCCGCAAAGTCGCCACTGGTTCCCAGCTTTTCATCAACCCCATAAAAATCCGCGACATCATAACCGTCATCCTTACCCGGCGAAGGCTGAAACGGTGCCAGCCAGATCGCATCCACGCCCAGTGCACGGATATAGTCAAGTTTTTCGATCAGCCCCTGGAAATCGCCACGGCCGTCCCCGTCGCTATCTTTAAAAACACCCACTTCAAGGTTGTATATAATGCTGTTTTTGTACCACAAATGGTTTTTCAGATCGACACCCGCGAGTTTTTCCTGCGCTTCGCAAAGGGCCGGGAACATTAAAATAATGAGCATTAAAATCCTGACTGGCTGCTTCATTCGGTTTTTTCTTTGGTGTTAATGACTGCCTTAATCCATTCCTTTTTACCACAATTATTGCATTTCTTGATTTCTGTGCCCGCTTGCGCCAGCAGGTTCCCGCAATGGTTACAGACTATTTTTCCAGTGTCATTGCAAAGCTTATTAATGTATTCCTGATCCCAATCCGGCAATATGCACAGTCCGGGCACAGCGCGCTCGTGCTTGATAACCGTGAAGGTCCCGTTTGCTTCCAGATACATTCTCCGGACCTCACCCAACTGGCAATAACCCTGGTTACGGAGCTGGCCGAAAACGCGTTCGCGTGTCAATCTGGTTCTTGACATTTCTTTTAATTCCAACCTGCTTTCAGAAACCAGCGTACTGATCTTGTCCTGCGTAATGGTTTCAAAATTCTCGCTGGTCGTGGTTTTGCCGGCTATTAACTGCTGAATTGCAACAACAATGCCCGCAATGATCACAGCTGGCAACAAACCTCTGTCGGGAGACTGCAAGGGCACCCCTATTGCTGCCGCCATCGAAATCATTGCGATCATTTCGTTCCTTCCCAGCTGAGATGCAATTTTTTTTCCCATTAACCGCATTGCAACCATCAGGATGAGGTAAATGAACGCCGTGCGAAAGATGACTTCTATAAAAAACGAAAACGGGACTTCACCAAAAAATATCCTTGGCCAGTCAAATGGATGTATATCTTCTTTTTTCATAGGAGTTTTTAAATAGATATTGTGGCTTGCAACCAGGCACTGGCCTCGCAAACGGGACATTTATCCTCCGGCGCTGCTTCATCCTGCACATGCCCGCAGCTTGTGCACGCAACCTGTGGAGCTTGATTTCGGGCATTGATAGGTAAATTTTCCTTAGGCGGAAGCACGGAAAGCCCTGGCCTGGCCTGGTCAAATTTGTACACGCTGAACATACCGAATGATTCGAGGTAAACCCGCTCAACCTCGCCCAGGTTAAAAATCCCTTCGTTCCGCAACACCGCGAACAACTGCTGCCTGGACATTTTCGCCCGGTTCATCTCATGCAGCATGAGCGTTCCGTTTTTCACCAGCATTACCACTTTCCCGTGGCTGAGCTCTTCCAGTTTGCTGCTCCTGAATTCCAGCCAGTTGAGGCCGCGTTGAAACAAGAGAGCTAACAGCAAAATAAGGGTTCCTTGTAATAAACCCACATTAGGAATCTGCATAGCAGGTGAGACAATCGCACCTAATGTGAGCATAACCGCCATTTCGGCAATTGTTAGCTGGCCGCTCATTCTTTTGCCCATTAACCGGACCGCGATAAGCAGCATTACGTAAATCAGGGCTGTTCGCACGAACACCTCAATTAGAAACGATGCGGGAGCCTCCCCTATCAAGATCCGCTGCACATCCCAGAGATGTATATCTTCCTTTTTCATAATTTTTTTTCGTCACCGCGGTGCTGTTTAAAAATTATGCCTGATGTTTTTCAAAGCCGGCTCCGGTTAGAAAACTTTACAATCGTGCAATTTCTGTCCCGAAAAAGTCACAGGTGAAAAATTTGACCAGCTACACGGTAAGTGTTTGCGTGTGCGTTCAGGATTGTCCTCAGTTGAGAGGAATAGCCGCCGCCCATGCTGCATTGAACCGGAATATTGTGCTTTCTGGCCATTTGTAAGACCATTTCGTCCCGACGCTCGCAGCCTTGCACGGTGCAGGACATACGTCCGATTTTGTCGGTTTGCAGAATGTCAACTCCCGCCTGATAAAAGATGAAGTCCGGCCTGACCTGCTCAAATAATTTGGGAAGTGTGTCTTTTAGGATTTGCAGATATGCATTATCGTCCGTTCGGTCATCCAAAGGCACATCCAGGTCACTTTTTTCCTTTCTGAAAGGATAATTATTTTTTCCGTGCATTGAAAACGTGAAAATGCGCGGCTCATCAGCAAAAATATGGGCCGTTCCGTTTCCCTGGTGTACATCAAGATCAATGATGAGCACTTGTTTCGCTTTGTTGTGATCGAGCAGATATTTCGCCGCAACGGCCTGGTCGTTGATCATACAAAAGCCTTCCCCAAAATCCCGGCCGGCATGATGCGTTCCGCCGGCAATGTTAAAGGCAATGCCCGTATCCAATGCTTTCAACGCGCCTTGCACTGTTCCGTTTGTAATCCTCAGCTCGCGTTCAGCCAGCAAGGGCGTTTGAGTGAAACCAATCCGCCTCATTTCCTGCTTACTCAGCTTTCCCTGTACAAAGCGGTCTGCATAGGCACGGTCATGAACCGCGTATACTGCTTGCATATCAACGGGTTCGGGGCTAAAAAAATCAGCAGGCTCTGCAATGCCTTCCCGTAACAATTGCACCGGAAGCAATTCGTATTTATCCATCGGGAAACGATGTCCGTCCGGCACCGGGTATTTGTATATGGGGTCAAATGCGATTGGGAACATGCAAAGTCATTTATTGAGGATTTCAATGGTTTTCTGATCGGGCTTGCCATCGAAATATTTATTCAAAACCTCCTGAAATACCGGATCCCCATTCGTGACCATACTAAACAGCGTCATACTCGACCGCAACTTTAAATCATCCGGAGAACCCATGATCTCGTTGGCCGTTTTGCCCTCAACAGCCAATATTGCAGCTGCAATTTCTACCAATCTTTTTCCGAGCACCGGATGTTTAAAATAACGGCTTGCCTGTTCCAGATCCTCAATCGCATAGTGCACCGAAGTGCTGCTCATCCCCAACCCCGCTATCTGCGGAAAAACATACCATATCCAATGCCCCCGCTTCCTGCCGCTCCTCATCTCCGCCAGCGCCCCCGCATAATCCCGCTCCTGAGCCGCAAGGTATTTATTCAAGTCCGAATCCATTTGTTTGATTTGAGTTTGTTGATTAGGATTGTATTGAACAAAAGCTTGCCAGGGCAGCAACTAAGCCAGTATTTCTATTTGGCACTGCCCATTGCTTTGTATTTTTTAAACATTAAACGGCTAATAGTTGGTCCACGCTTTCTGTAACATTGTCAATCTCATTAAAAAATGGCAACAGTTCCGGTTCAATCCACTCAATTAATTCATACAAATTCATTCTTACTGCAAGGGCTTGCGTACAGTCTATATAATTTGCATGAAAACAAAGTGGTTCGCAATGATTTACCCTGTTTCGAAAATTCCTGATCATTTCCAGCCTACCGTATATGCTTGCACGGTTCTCGGTAGACGGCTTGTACTTAAATACTTTTATGGGCTGACCTTGCAATAATCTGTAGTGCGCAGGCTCAAAGATTGAAGACCAAAATCCAAATGTCTGATCAGAGACTATCTTCGCATTTGTTACGGGCAATCTGGCCTTCCGGGATTTGTTTTCAACAGCTTCCACACATTTATGTAGGTAAAAATTAGATTTGCGAAGCGATTGATCACTCATGAATCCTTGCTTTTCATTGATAATCCAGTTCTTATCCATGAAGTGTTCTATCAAGACAGAATCAATACTATTTCGGAGGATCACCTCAAACTGGCTTATTAGTGGATGGAATGCTTTTGAAAGAATAATATTTGCATGATAGAGACTGGCGGCCCGTTCGTGGTCATTCGTCCCAGCTATTAAATATCTGCTATATCTTGGTTTGGATAAGTACTTATTTCTTAAATTATTTTTCATGCAATTTTTGGAACTTTCGACAAAAGGTATTTTGTTTGCAACACGTAGGCCTGGTCAAGCCTCTTTCCTTCGTGGAAACGTAACCAGGTAAGTTTAGGGAGTTCTTAACGGAGCTCCCTTTTTTTGTGTCAAATCCCTGGTTACTGCAAAAATTTCAATCATCGGTCTTCATTATTTTAAGTGTGTAAATTCTGTTAATCCTGAACGCGAATATTTCAAGGATTTCCATGGAAAACAAGCTCGGCAGAAACGTTATAGGTGTAGCCTATATTTTTTAATAATTTTCCATTTCCCATACAACCTTTTCCCCTTCTTGCGGCCTCTTTGAGTTGAATACATTAAAAAACAATGCATGACATCTGAGGCCGAGCTTATTTCAGGATGCCTTTTACATGACCGGATTGCCCAACGGCAATTGTATGATCGCTACAAAAAAGCGATGTATACGCTTGCTTACCGCATCACGGGAGATTTTGATGATGCCAATGATGTGTTGCAGGATGCATTTATGGACGTTTTCAAACATTTGAGCCAGTTCCGCGGCGACTCGGCGCTTGGGGCGTGGATCAAGCAGATCGTTATCAGAAAATCTACCAAGAAGAAAAGGATTGTGGTCTGGCAGGATCTGGATGAGTATACAGGTGAAATCATTGATTGGAACGAAATAGAGATTAATACCGCGCATCTGGAAACTGCTGTCCTTTCTCTGCCCGACGGTTTCCGCACCATTTTCGTGCTGGCACAAGTGGAAGGTTACACGCATAAAGAAATCGCCGTGATGCTCAGCATTTCGGAAGGAACGTCCAAATCACAACTGTTTCATGCCAAAAGAAAGCTGCGTAGCATGCTTTTACCAAAATGATTGCCAATATGGAAAAGAACCAGCATATCCTAAAAAACGCTCTCACCAAACTTCCACATTACTCACCGGGCGACGGCGTATGGACTTCCATAAACCAGGAAATGAATGAGTTACCCTTAAAATCGGCAACGCAATCCCTGCCGGAATATGAGCCGGACGAAAAATTGTGGGATCTGATCGCGAAAGGTCCTGCTGTAAACAGAATGGCTTATTTCTGGCAGTATGCCGCCGCAGTAATATTGCTGATAGGCGTTGCAGGGGTGTGGTTTGTAGGTAAAAAATCAGGAAAACAAATTGCTTTTACCCAGGAAACAGTTGATAAACGACTGCAAACCAAAGCAGACCAGGTGACAGACCGGCAATATGAAAAACTCAAAGCATACTGCGAAACGGAAACCTTGATTTGCGCCAGCAGCGACTATAAGCAATTACAGAACGAGTACGAGGAATTGGTCAGCGCAGCTACTCGATTGCAGCAAGCCATAGGCGAGTACAATGCCGAACCCGACCTGGTGCGCCAGTTTGCAAACATTGAACAACAAAAGGCCGAATTATTGAACGAAATGGCCAAAATGATATAATTCCTAAGACATGAAACGAGCTTTTTATCTCAAATTACTACTGCTCGCTATGCTTGCGGCCGCCAACATGGGCGTCGTCAAAGCTCAGGGCGTTTTGCAGGTCGCGACTAAAGTTGTGGAAAAAAATATAGCGGCGCCTGCTATACGCACGTTGCATATCAACGCGGAAAAAGCTGACATTGAACTGACAACCTGGGACAAATCGGAGATATCGATTGTGATGGAACTGTCTGCGAGGCATCCGGATAAGAACACTGCTGCAAATGACCTTTCGAAGGTTCAGTATATAGCCGACCGTAATGGCAAAGATTATTTCCTGCGCAACTACATTGTGCTGAAAGATGGTGAAAGCAAACCTGTCTCCAACCTCAGAGCCCGTTACAAAATTCATTTACCTGCATCCTGCGCAGTGAATCTGAAAAACTCATTTGGCACCATCACATTGAAGGGACTAACGAACAGCTTGCAGTTGAAAGCCGATTTTTGCATAACAACCCTGGCTGAAATTAAAGGAAAAGGTCAAATGCAGACGTCATTCGGAGAGCTGAAAGTGAATGAGATCTCAGGAATTTTCACCTTTACAAGTGACCATACGAAGGTGTCCCTGCAAAGCATCGCCGGCGTTATCAAGGTCGATGCGCTTTATGGAGATATCGAGCTTTTCCCCACCAGCGGGCTGACGAGTCTGGCTATCAAGTCCCGGAAGGCAGAGGTTACATTACAGACCAAAAACTGGCAGAATTTCGATTACACCATTCAAAGCGCCTACGCAAATATGAAGCTCCCGAATGGTTTCAAATGGAAGCGCAACACCACTGATTTTAAGGAAGCATTCTTCTCGAAAAACCAGCTAGCAAACGTCGACATCAACGCCGAGTTCGGCCGTGTCACGATTAAGTAAATATCATTCAATGTATTAGCTATGAAAAAAGCCCTCACGCCGCTTTTGTTTTTACTCCTTATCCAGCGCGCCTTCGCCCAGGACAGCATTCCCGTAAGCTTCCACCAGGAGACCGACACGTTGGTGAAGCAGCGCTTTATTGACCGTTATGAAAATGTGTTCATGACAAAGGTGCCTACGCGGCAAATGTTTAAGATTGCGGCGGTTAGTTCGGAGATACAGGGGACGGGTGTTGTTTTGGGTTATGAGTATAAGCTGTTTCCGTCGCTGTCTGTTGAAGCATCTGTTTATGCGCAGCTGAGCCGCTACAATGTCAGCATTGTGCGCGATCTGATCATTTCGCAGCATAAGAAGGTCAACATTTGGGCGAATGCAAAAGTGCGCTGGTATTACAACATGAATAATCGGATGCGAGAGGGTTTGAACGCAAACAATTTTAGTGGAGCGTACCTGGCCATTTCCTATGACCAGCAGTTGCACTTGCCGGATATGTCCGGTGGTAAAAGGCAGGGCTGGCCGGGGTTACTTTATGGTTTTCAAAGCCGCTTCCTGAACAATGGTTTTTTTGATTTCAGTTTAGGCGTCTATCACAAAGACATTGGCAATAACCCTTATTTTCAGTCAAGTCCAGCGATTTTTGGCATTAAAAATTATGTTCTTGGTAGTCAGGCAAGGATCGGGATTGCCTTGGGCGATTGGAAAAAGAGCGGAAAAAATCCTTTATGCGATGTTATTGTCTGCGATGAAATTGTCCATAATCAGCTCAAAATCGAGATGCCTAACATGGCCATTGGCATCGGGAAACAAACCATTAATGCTGGTTTGGCTTACGAAAAGAAACTTGGAAACAGCCCTGTTTCCGTTCAGGCGAATACAAACTTTTTCTTATATAACCAGTCGGGGCAGGATTCTTACAAGATTAGCTTCCTGGCAGCCAGCGCAGGTCTCGAATTACGCTATTATTTTCTGCAACGGTTCCTGATCAGAAACGGGAAAACCGGAGGCAACCTTTCCGGACCATATACCGCATTAAAGGGCGGCTACGATTTTTCGAGATTCAAAAGAAGATATCCGTTCGATGGTCAAGTTACACTCCAAAAATCCTTTCACGAGCTGAATACGGCTGTTGTGCTCGGTTATCAGCAGCGGCTTTTCAAAAGAATTTACATTGACGGTTCCGTTTTTTATAATAAACCATTCTTGATAACGGCCCCTTTTTCCGAAGGCTCCCCATTCCCTTATTCCTACCGGACATTCGGCACTGCAAGACCATATATAATGTCAAAACTGGCGATCGGATTTACAATATAGAAAAGAAATTCCTAACGGTGAAACGGGTCGTTAATCGATCTAAAAACCTTGTATTCAACATCCTTCACTATGAAAAAAGCCCTCACCCTGCTTTTGTTTTTACTCCTTATCCAGCGCGCCTTTGCCCAGGACAGCATTCCCGTAAGCTTCCACCAAGAGACCGATACGCTGGTGAAGCAGCGCTTTATTGACCGTTATGAAAATGTGTTCATGACAAAGGTGCCTACGCGGCAAATGTTTAAGATTGCGGCGGTTGGTTCGGAGATACAGGGGACGGGTTTCAATTTTGGTTATGAGTATAAATTGCTGCCGTCATTGTCCGTGGAAGCATCTGTTTATACGCAGCTCAGCCCGTTTAATAGCGGGCTCGCGCAGGAGCTGCAACATCTCAATCTGAAAAGTGTAAGTATCTGGGGTAATGCGAAAGCGCGCTGGTATTACAACATGAACAGGCGTATCGAAAAGGGACTTAATGCAAACAATTTCAGCGGTTCATATTTTGGATTGTCGTTTGAGCAACGTCTTTATGATGAACATTACAGCAATACAACAAGATTAGGGCTGCTCTACGGGTTTCAAAGCAGGTTTTTAAACCGCGGCTACATTGATTTTTCTGTGGGACTTTTCCAAAAGAGGAGCACAGGTTCAAGCTTTTCCGAAGGGAACCCCGCTTTTTTTAAAGTAAAAAACTTTGTTTTGAGCACACAGGCTAACATAGGCATTGCATTTGGCGATTGGAAAAAAACTGCAACCAATCCGATTTGTGACGTTATTATGTGCGACGAGTCGATCAAAGGCCAGCTTAAAATTGAAATGCCTTACATTGCCATCGGCTTCCGTGATCAGGTTGTGCGGGCCGGACTTTCCTATGAACGGCAATTCGGACAAAGCCCTCTTTCCATTCAGGGCGGCACCGATATGTATTTTGCCAACCAGAACGTCAACGGTGCTTTGAATTCCCGATATTTCAGTATTGGCGCGGCGCTTGAACTCCGCTACTACTTCCTGCAAAGGTTCCTGATGCGCAGCGGCAAAGGTGGAAACAACCTTTCAGGGCCCTACCTGGGACTACGGGGCGGTTACGAAATTTTTAGTGCAAAAATAAGCAACCATTATTCGCCGGAATACAATAACAGCCTGACTTATAAGGCTGTTAGAACAGAACTGCATCTGGGATATCAGCAACGCCTGTTTAAAACAATGTACATTAATGGTTCCATCAATTATGGGAAACAATTCTTGCACGGTTATCATTATACCGGCGCTTCAAAGCCTTTCCTGTCGTCCAAAATGGCTATTGGTTTCACATTTTAACAAAAAGGAGAAGCCACATTACGCAGCTTCTCCTTTGACTATGAACCCCTTATACTTCTATGCTAATTACAGGGAATATCTGATAGTCACCCCGTAAGTTCTCTGATCCCCAACGATCCCGGCGTATTGTCCGTAGCTTCCCGGAGCGGCAAGTAGTTGTTCGTAATAATCTTTGTTGAGAATGTTGCGTCCCCAAACAAAGAACGTAAGTCCGTTGGAAGCCCGGAAACCCGCTCTGGCATTGCTCAATGCATAGCCATCAATATTCAGGTATTCCGAAGGTGACGGGCTCGATGAGAATTCTGAGCGATAATATTCGTCAATTCCCAGAAAGTAATTTCCTTTCAAACCAAGCAATGCTCCCTTTGCAACCACTTCGGCGCCTATAGAACCGGACCATTTGGAAATCCCCGGCAAACGTCCGCCAGACACATCCTTAAATGCCTGTGGCCCGCCTACTTCTTCCAGAGGCACAGGTGCATTGGTGAATTTCACATATTTACCATCTGTATAAGCAACGGCGGCATTCAATGTCAACGCCCCAAAACGAATGTTACCATCCAATTCTGCACCCTGCACGCGCACGTTTTCGGCATTAGCCAGATAGCCTCTGTTCACACCCGGCTCTGGCGTTTGCACCTGCGTTTGAAAATCATCGATATCTGAGCGGAAGAATGTCAGGTTCAAGACCGAATTGCCCGAGGGTTTTGTTTTAATACCAAATTCCTTGTGCTCAACAAACTCCGGTTTTACTTTGGCAAGGTCAAGCAAAATAGCCCCGCTTGCCGTTGGCAAACCACCCACATTCACGCCAATTGGCTTAAAACCAACCGAGTAAGTAGCGTAGGCATTGAACCTTGTGCTGGCCCTGTATTGCACAGACAACTGTCCTGAAAAATTACCTTCCGCATAATCCGTGTTGAACGCCTGGTTGCTGTAAACCCCGTTTTTCAGGGCCAGCAGTGCCGCGTCGTTTGTTTGCAGCCCGCCGTAAGCTACCCTGCTGTAGTCAACCACTTTCTTGTCATAGTTGTAACGGATACCAGGCAAAATGTGGAATTTGCTGGCGATCGCCCAGTCAGCTTGTGCGAAAACGGCCAAACTTGTGCTCTTAATGCGGTTCGTTGTTCTGATACCAAAGTTGTCAAACAAACCTGGCGTCTGCCATAACGGGCTGGTAGAGCTTTGGGCAAATCTCCATTGTGCAGAACCGGCCTCTTCCGTTTGCACCGGATCGGATGTGAGGTCTTGCCAAAGGCCAAATACGCCTATTACACCGCTCAACTTAGGGGAAATTTTCCCGGAATAACGCAATTCCTGCGACCATTGATCGTGGGCGGAGTTACCCGAGGATATTGTAAAAACAGGTAATCCAATATAATCCCTGTCGTTCAACGGCGTCCATTTCCAGTAACGCCATGCAGAGGTTGAGGTTAGTGTTCCGTTACCGATTTTGATATCTGCATTCACCGAAACACCGCCAAGCTGGTTATCTGCCTTTGAAGGCGTGTCCAGGTCCAGTCTGCGTTCGAAAGCGCTTTTGTAAGGAAGTGTGTATCCCAAATCGGCGATAATGTTGTTGAATTGTCTGTAATCAGCTCTTTTTGTCTTCACAACACCAGCCACCGGCCAGCCGTAACCTGTTGGTTTCTGATTTGAAATGTCCCCGATAACCGTAATGTTTACCTTTTCCGAAGGTGCATAAAGCAGCTGCCCTCTCACCCCGATATTGTTAATGTCGTTGATCGGCAATTGCGTATGTTCATTAAAGAACGTTCCATTACGCTGCGTTCCTGTGAAAGAAACTCTTGCCGCTAATTTTTTGCTTAAAGGACCTGTTACAGAAGCTTTTGCCTGGACGTAACCCAGGTTGCCATAGCTCAATTCCAGGTTCGCACCAGGTGTGAAGCTTGCAGCACGGGTTGTAATGTTAAAGGCACCTGCTGTCGTGTTTTTGCCAAATAGCGTTCCCTGTGGTCCACGCAAAACTTCAACACGCTCGATATCAATAAAGTCAAGCGCTGTGGCTGCCGGACGTGCATAATAAACACCATCCACATAAAAGCCCACACCCGGGTCAATCCCGTCGTTGGTAAGTCCGTAAGTGGATCCTAATCCGCGAATGTTCAATGTGGTGTTCCTTGCATTGGAAGCGTAAAGCTGAACAGTCGGCACCAGCTCCTTCAAGCGGTTTACGTTGAATGCACCGGCGTCCTCAGCCCGCGTTCCACCGATCACCGAAATAGGAATGGGCACTTCCTGAGCTGATTCCTGACGGCGACGGGAAGAAATCACCACGTCTTCCAGCTGTGTATTATTGACTTCAAGCTTGATCTCGACTTTACTTTCGTTGATCAAAATTTCCTTTTTGGTATAACCCACATAGGTAACGATCAGTGTAAATGGTAAAATCTGGCCGGTAACGAGGCTGAATTCACCGTTTGCGTCCGTAACATCCCCATTAGTCGTTCCCTTGATGGTTACTGTGGCGCCGATCAAAGGCTCATCCGTGCGGGCGTCCAGCACTTTTCCGGTTACCGTGGCATTGACGGTGGCATCCTGTGCGAATACATAGAGGGGAAAAAGAAATGCAAATGTCAGAATGGCTGACTTAAAATAATTTTTCATGCTTACTGCAATAGCGATATAATGGTTGTCTGGATTTTAAAGTGGGAATCAGAAAGTCAAAACGTAACCTCCTGGTTATAAGGAAACATTGCACCGCCAACAATAAAGGCCCTTCGTTAGGATATCTGAATGCATAGGGGAGTTTGATTAGTTTGGGCACAAATATATAAAAAACATAAACTATATAGAGTTTATAGGATAATAAAAATCCAAAAATAAAACGCAACAGCGGCCCGGCAGGCCACCATTGCGTTTATATAATCTAATTCCCTACTATTTATTCCACCAAAGAGAAGTCGTAATATCGTCGTTACCTTGCGCTTTTACAGCGTTCTGGTAGTTGACCAGGTTCACGCTTTGTTCCTTCGGCGGGTAATACAAGCGAAGCGGAACGCCTTCTCCAAATAATGGCTGAAACTTATATTCGGCCGTCTGTCCATTCGCTGTTCTACGCCAGACCACGTCACCGGCTTTCACGAGAAATGTCGGGTAACCTGTGCGGCGAATTTCACTCCACGCTTCGTCACCCTGCGTGTAAAGTGCCAGGTATTTTTGGTTGAGGACATTGGCCTTATCAGCCTTTGGAAGCGCCGCCAGATAGGTCGTGATATCGGCCGGCGCAACGCCCCATTTCTGCAAAGACGCTGTAACACCATTGATATAGGCCTGCTGATCCCAGTTTTTGTATTCCGAAATCAGGAAAGAAACCTCCGCATATTCCTGCAAAACCTCTCCATAGCTGGCCGCATTCACAGCCGCACCCGGAAGGCTTACGTCTGTCGCCGTCAATAAGCCCGCAGCTGCAACAGGTAATCCGTATGGCTGGCCAACATATTCGCCCGCAGCATTCTTCGTTGCGTAGATCGGCAATCTCGGATCCTGCACTTTTACAGTGCCCAGCTCGCCTTTCAACACATTGATCAGCACGTGGGAAACAGCGAAATCTTTCCGGTTTGCCGTAACAGTCGCGCGGTAAAGCGGGGCTTCGTTGGGTGCCAGTGCCTGGTATTTAAACACCGCGTTGTCTGCGTTGGAAGTGAAGACACCTTTTGCCAAAGCATCTTCGAAATGCGTTTTCGATTCGGCCGGAAGTTTGGTCCTGATCCGCGTAGCAATGCGCAAGCGGAGCGAGTTTGCAAATTTGGCCCACAACTCATTTTTTCCTTTATAAATCACGTCATAGTTACCGAACGTGGTCGCCGTTTTATTTTTGATCAATGTGTCACCAGCTGCTTTCAGCTCATTGAGAATATCCTGATAAATCTTTTGCTGACTTGCATAAGCCGGACTCAGGTTCTCGGGAGTCTGCTGCAAAGCCTGAAATTCTGGGTCGGCATTGCCATAAGATTGATAGGGAACATTGCCGAAAACGTCGGTTAATCCTTGAAAAACATACGCTTTCAAAATCCGGGCAATCGCGATCTGGTTCGCATTCGTACCCGCGACGCCCGCCGCTGCCACGTCTTTTTTGGCCGGATCGGTGTTCAGGATAATGATCTCGTTCAGGTTATTCAGCGCTTTGTAAGCATTGCTCCAGTAAGTGTCTGAGTAAGACCGCGGAATATCGTAACGTGACTGGTCGCTGTAAATGTTCTGACTGTAATATTGCGCAAACAACTGTGAGCCGCGCAGGGAGAAATTTTCGTTGCGGATGTTATCGATCAGTTGTTTTTCGGCGGATAGTAAGATCGTCGTCGTCGTCGCATTTTCGGGACGGTTCGGATCTTTGTTTATTTCCTCAAAGTGGCTGTCGCTGCAAGAAGCAAGCAATGTCACCGCGCCAATTGCAAGGAAAAATATGCTTTTTTGATATATGGACTTTTTCATGATCTTCAATTTTATCTTAATAAATAGCTGCTTCAGAACTTCACATTGACATTCAAACCGTAGGTTGCAGGCACTGGAATGCTTCCGCCTTCAAGGCCCTGAATGTTACCGCCGCTGCTCGTAAATTCGGGATCAATGTATTTGCTGGCGGTATAGATGTTGACCAAATTGCGTCCGTACAAGCCAAAATAGATCGACTTCACCGCTTTGTCGGCCAATGGCAGGCTGTAACCGAATGTAATTTCTCTCAACTTCACAAATGTGGCATCGAAGATCGTCTGTGGCGTCGGGCCGCTATATTCGCCACGCGCCCAGGCCTGCGCCGTAATGCGCGTGTCATTAACCGAAGTATTGGTTACTTCGTAAGTTCCGTCGGCATTGTAAGTAACAGTTCCTTTCACGCCGTCCAGCACCACGCCGGTTTCACGCACATTGTTGGCAGCGGTTTTGTCCAGCACACCCGAGTACATGCCCACTTTATAAGTTTGCGAGAAGAATTTTCCACCTACGCGACCATCTACCAGGAAGCCCAGATTAAAGTTTTTGTAAGTAAAGCTGTTTTGGAAACCAAAAAGATATTTTGGCAAAACGCTTCCCAGCGGCGTCAATTGCTGGCCCCGATCGTAGGTTCCGTCTGCCTTAATCACTTTCTGGCCATCGGCTGCGTAAATAAAGTCGTTCCCTAAGATCTGTCCGTAAGGCTGGCCTTCACGCGCAACCAATGTTACCAGGCTGTTTGCAAGCTGGAACGTGTTCACGCCCGGTGCCAATTGGATAACCTTATTGCGGTTCCGCGACCAGTTCAGGCTTGAATTCCATTCGAAACCATTCTGGCGGATCGGTGAGCCTGTTAATGTCACTTCCACACCTTTATTATTGATCTTACCCGCATTAATTACCTTCGAATCATACCCGAAAGCGGAAGAAACCGGGATGTTAATGATCTGGTTGCGGCTCACATTATCATAATAAGTCACGTCCAGCCCTACCCTGTTTTTAAATGCCTGAATGCTCAGGCCTGTTTCCCAGGAACTTGTGATCTCTGGTTTGAGAGCTTGGTTATTGAGCTGATTTGGCAATTTATAGGAAGCCAGCCCATCGAACGATTGTGTGGCTTCGTAAGCACGCTGCAACTGGTAAGGATCGGTATCGTTACCCACCTGAGCCCAGCCCAGGCGGACCTTCGCAAAATCCAGCCAGCCGATGTCTTTCACACCATTCAGTTCACTTAATATTAAACTCGTTGTCAATGAAGGATATGCGAATGAATTTTTGCCGATCGGCAATGTCGAAGACCAGTCGTTACGCAATGTTCCGTCTACGAAAAGTAAACTTTTCCAGCCGAGCGAGAAACTTGCAAAAAGGGAGTTGATCTGCTTGCGGTAAGCATTTGAATTGACCAACACAGAGCTTGCGTTTTTAAGATTGTAATATTCAGGAATGATCAGCCCGCCCTGCGTCACAGCATCGCTGATTCTGCGTTTCTGGCTCATAATGTTGCCCCCTGCGTTCACATTCAATGATATATCGCCCCAGCTTTTGTTGGCAGACGCCAGCAGCTCGTAGTTGAACTCGCTGAAATTATTGATGTATTCCTGGTATTGCGATTGGGTCCGTGAATAAACCGCGATACGATCCTGATATTGGTAATTGTAGACATCAGCATTCACTTTTCCACTCACTTTCAGCCAGCTGTTCACATCGTAAACCAATCCCACGTTTCCATAAAAACGGTCACGGTTTTCGTCCAGATAACTTTCATAAGCCGACCAGTACGGATTATCGATAAACTTGGCAGCTTCGCCTGCCGGTGTGTTCTGATAGCCGCTGCGGTTCCACAAAATCTGCGTTCCGTCCGCTCTTTTGTAATTTTTAAGCTTTTCATAATCCACCTGAACTTGTCCCCACTGAAATGCTTCGAGGATAATGTTCCGGTTAGTCGCTCCTGTCCACGGACGGCCGGTCGACTGGTTTTTGATATAATTAAAATTGTTGTAAACCTTCAACTTTCCCAGCTGCGTGGACCCCGAAAAGTTGATCGAATTCCTTTTCAGTGAAGAATTCGGAACAGTTCCCTTTACATTTTTATTGGTATATGAAAGCCGGTAAGTGGAATTGGCATTTCCCCCACTCACAGACAGGCTGTTCGTATTAGCCACACCGGTTTCAAAGAAGGAATGCACGTCATTTTTAGGATAGCTCCATGGCTGTGGTTTCAGATATTCTGCCGTGTTTTCAGGATCAAGATTATACCAATGCAAAACAGGCGTTCCGTCCAGTTTCGGGCCCCAGCTCTCGTCCACGGCATATTCGGCAATGTTATAATCCGTGCCGCCAATGTTTGCTTGCTGGAATGTACTGGAAAAACCGCCACCGTATAGTTTCTGACGCTTGGGCAACCGCACGATCTGTTCAAACTCAATGCCGGTGTTCAGCGTAATGTTCACTTTGCTGTTTTCCTTGCCTTTTTTGGTTGTGATCAAAATCACCCCGTTTGCTGCACGGGTTCCATAAAGCGCTGCCGCAGATGGCCCTTTCAGCACCGAAATGTTTTCAATATCGTCCGGGTTAATGTCCTGGATCATGTTACCTACATCTTTCCCGCCGCTTCCAGCACTTGTGGCTGCGCTGTTCAGGTCCGCATTGTCGATCGGCGTTCCGTCGATTACGTACAAAGGCTGGTTGTTGCCCGAAATGGAATTGATTCCGCGCAAAAGCACACGTGACGATCCGCCCATGTTCCCACCCGAAGTCGTAACCTGCAAGCCAGCGACTTTGCCCGAAAGTGCGCTCAATGCATTGGTAGGCCTTGTTTGCAATGCGTCACCTTTGATTTCCTGCACCGCATAACCCAGTGCACGTTTCTCGCGCGAGATTCCAAGTGCCGTAACCACCACTTCGTTCAGGATCTTGGTGTCGGCTTTCAATGCAATGGCAATTTTGTCACTATTACCAATGGCCACATCCTGGGCCAGGTAACCAATGAAAGATACAACCAGAATGGAAGCATCATTATTCACATTCAGCGTGAAAGAACCGTCCGCATCCGAAAGCGTGCCGGATGAAGTGCCTTTTACAGCCACGGAAGCTCCCGGAAGCGGCGAGCCGTCGCCGGCATCGGTAATAGTCCCGGTTACGACCCTTTGCTGGGCCACGACAGATCCCGCCAGGAGAAATGTCAGATAAAACAGATATAGAAGCCGTGTTTTCATAAATTGTATTTTTATAAGAGTGGCAATATTAAGTTTTGTAAAAATTACATAACACTTTTCGTAGTATTCAATTGTCGATCGTTCTCTTTCATAGTTGTTTTACGATATTTTATTTGGCTAATACTTATTTATTTGATTCTAAATACATTTGACAATCATAATTCTTCTGCAAACATATTAAAAAGAAATTAAATATTTATTGTCTATCGAATTTATAGAATAATAAATTTCATTTGTCTTATTCGTTGATTATTGAATGACAGAGCAGATAATAATAATGGCCCTGGAACTTTCCATATCATTAGTTTTATAAATTGACAAAATTCCCAGCCCATCTGACCACATATGAAAAAAGTGAAAACGTTATTCCTTCTTTTTCTATCCTTTATTACAATGTTCCAGGCGGCGGCGCAAACTGGCAACAATCGTGCCGCATATACTGGCAGCCGCGCTCCGCTACGGGCAAATCCTTACAGCGAACTCCCGCTTGGTGCCATTAAACCGCAGGGATGGCTCAAAGAAATGCTTCTCACCCAGAAAAACGGCGCAACCGGCAAGCTGGATGAGCTTTACCCGCTGGTGATGGGCAAACGCAACGGCTGGCTCGGCGGCGATGGGGATCAGTGGGAAAGAGGGCCTTACTGGATAGACGGTTTGCTTCCGCTGGCTTACATTCTCGACGATAAAGAGTTGATCGCGAAAACAAAACCCTGGGTGGAATGGGCACTCGGCAGCCAGCAACCCGACGGATATTTCGGCCCGTCGAAAGATTACGGGCACGAGCCGGGCGTGCAGCGTGACAACAGCCGCGACTGGTGGCCTAAAATGGTGATGCTGAAAATACTAAAGCAATATTACTCGGCAACCGCAGACAAGCGCGTGATCACATTGATGACAAATTATTTTAAATATCAGCTTAAAGAACTGCCTTCAAAACCACTGGATCACTGGACATTCTGGGCGCGTTATCGCGGTGCGGACAACCTGATGATCGTGTATTGGCTCTATAACATTACGGGCGATAAATTTCTGCTGGATCTGGGTAATTTGATCCATAACCAGACATTTGATTATACAAATGCATTCTTAAATACAGACCTTTTATCGACCCGCGGCAGCATCCATTGCGTAAATCTGGCGCAGGGAATCAAAGCCCCGCTTATTTATTTCCAGCATCATCCCGATCAAAAATATCTGGATGCAACCAGGAAAGGATTTGCGGACATCCGCAAATTCAATGGCATGGCGCACGGGTTGTATGGCGGCGACGAAGCGTTGCATGGCAATGATCCTACGCAGGGCTCTGAGCTGTGTTCAGCAGTTGAAATGATGTTTTCACTCGAAAGCATTCTTGAAATCACTGGTGATGTAGGCTATGCGGATATGCTCGAAAAAGTCGCATTCAATGCATTGCCTACGCAGATATCGGACGATTTCATGACTCGGCAGTATTTTCAGCAGGCCAACCAGGTCATGACCACGCGCCATCACCGGAACTTTGATGTGAACCACGGAGGCACCGATCTCAGCACGGGATTACTCACCGGTTATCCTTGCTGCACTTCCAACATGCACCAGGGCTGGCCCAAATTTGTCCAGAATCTCTGGTATGCGACTGCCGACAAAGGCATAGCGGCACTGACCTATGCTGCCAGTGAAGCCAAAATCAAGCTTCCGAGCGGTATCGATGTGGCAGTGAAGGAAGAAACCTCCTACCCTTTTGAAGAAACCATCAAGTTCACCATTAACCCTTCCGCCAAATCGGTGTTCCCTTTTCATTTGCGCATTCCCGAATGGTGCCGCAAAGGAGCCGTTAAGATAAATGGTAAACTCTGGCTTGAACCTGATGGGAATCAGATCATTAAACTCACCCGCGAGTGGGAAAAAGGAGATGTTGTGGAACTGACATTGCCGATGCATATTTTTAAAAACACATGGGTTGAAAACTCCGTTTCGGTGGAACGCGGGCCGCTGACTTATGCATTAAAAGTGGGCGAATCTGCCAAAACCGTTAAGAATGACAAAGATCCAATCGATTATGGATCGGTTTATAACGAGTTGCGGCCAACCACACCCTGGAACTACGGGCTTATATTGACACCAGACGACAAACTGGAAGAGCAGTACAAATGGGAAGTAGCCAAGCCGGTTTCTGCTTACCCGTGGAATCCCGACAATGCACCTTTGCAGATCAAAACGAAGGCCAGACGCATTCCTTCGTGGGGTCTATATAATGAAATGGCAGGCCCGGTTCCATACAGTGTCACCTATCAGCTCGAAACGGAGGACCGGGAAGAAGACATTATCCTGATCCCTTATGGCTGTACAAACCTGCGGATCTCGCAATTTCCTGTAATCCGGAAAAAATAGAACCTTTTATCAAAACGAAATTCACTATGCAGTATACCACCAAAATATCCCTGATCGCGGCCAGCGTGCTCTGTTTGCATGCAGCTCATACTCAGGCGCAGCGGATTCAACCCGTAGGGTTTTCGGACGTGACAATTCAGGACAATTTCTGGAAGCCCAAACAGGAAAAAGTGGCCACGGCGACGCTTAATGCCTGTATCATTCAGACTGAGGAAAAATCGGGGCGGATCAGGAATTTTGAAAAAGTTGCCCGTAAACAGGGAGAGAAACACGAGGGAATTTACTACGACGACAGCGACGTTTACAAGGCCATCGAGGCTATGGCCTACTCGCTGAAAAACCGGCCCGACGCTGCCTTGGAAAAAAAAGCAGACGAATGGATCGACAAAATTGCGGCGGCACAACAGCCTGACGGTTACCTGAACACCTATTATACGCTGACTGACATGAACCAGCGCTGGACCGACATGGAGAAACACGAAGATTACTGCGCCGGACATTTAATGGAAGCCGCCGTTGCTTACTATAATACAACCGGCAAGCGAAAATTACTCGGCGTAGCCATTCGTTTCGCCGACCACATTGATTCCACATTCCGGGTTGCGAACCGCCCGTGGGTGTCGGGGCATCAGGAGATTGAACTGGCGCTGATGAAAATGTATCATTTGACCAAAGAGGATCGATATTTGAAACTGGCCGACTGGTTTTTGGAGCAGCGCGGTCATGGCCACGGAAAAGGAAAAATCTGGGACGATTGGAAAGATCCCGCATATTGCCAGGACAACGTTCCTGTAAAACAGCAAAAAGAGATCACCGGACACGCCGTGCGGGCCATGTACCAATACACGGGCGCGGCTGACGTCGCCTCCGTAACCCAGGACCCCGGTTACCTGAATGCGATGACCACTGTTTGGGAAGATGTGGTTTACCGCAACATGTATCTCACTGGAGGGATTGGCTCCTCCGGCAGCAATGAAGGATTTTCACAGGATTTTGATCTGCCAAATGGTTCCGCATACAGCGAAACCTGCGCCTCCGTAGGCATGGTGTTCTGGAACCAGCGGATGAATTCCCTGACCGGCGATGCCAAATACACAGATGTGCTGGAACGCAGCCTTTACAATGGAGCATTGGATGGATTGAGCCTGACCGGCGACCTGTTCTTTTATGGAAATCCGCTTTCGTCAATGGGCAACAATGCCCGTAGTGCCTGGTTTGGAACAGCCTGCTGCCCGTCCAACATTGCCAGGCTGGTGGCTTCGGTAGGTGACTATATTTATGGAAAGTCGGAAACCAAAATCTGGGTAAATCTTTTTGTTGGCAGCAATACCAGCTTCCAGATAGGCAAAACCAATGTTCCCCTTCGCATGGAAACGAATTATCCCTGGGAGGGTAATGTCAGAATTAAGATGACCCCTAGTCAGAAGGTAAAATATGCATTGAACATCCGCATTCCCGGCTGGGCGGCGAACACGGCGGTTCCGGGAGAACTTTATAGCTTTAAAAGCGCAGGAAATGAGAAAGTTGAGATTTTACTCAATGGCAAAACAGTTACCTATCACCTCGAAAAAGGCTATGCAGTGATCGACCGCATATGGCAGAATGGTGACGAAATTGAAGTTAAACTCCCGATGGAAGTGCGCCAGGTAAGGGCACGAAAAGAGCTAAAAGCAAACGAAGGCCGCATTGCATTGCAGCGCGGGCCGCTTGTTTATTGCGTGGAAGGCGCGGATAATGCAGGCGAAGTTTGGGATTTGCTGATGCCGGAAAATCCAACATTCAGTATACAAAATGGCCGGATCCTGGATGAGCCGATCATTTCCATACAAGCCAATTTGCTAAAAGTTGAAGCCGCTGCTGACGGTTTGAATGTAAAAACAAAGCCGCAGCTGGTCACGGCTATTCCCTATTATTCCTGGGCCAATCGCGGCAAAGGCCCTATGCAGGTTTGGCTGCCTTCTAAAATCAAAAATATCAGGATAGCAGAATAAAAAACGAAACCGCTCAATTTAATGAAAGGAATGAATCTGTTAAAAATATCGGTGGGATTTTGGCTATCGCTTCAATGTCTGCCGGTGACCGGGCAACGCAATGAAGCAGACAGAAACAAGTCTCGGCCCAATGTGATCATTATCCTTACCGACGACATGGGTGTGGGCGACGTCGGCGCCTTCGGAGGCACTATCATGCCGACGCCCAATATCGACAAGCTTGCATCGAGCGGATTGAAACTCACTCATTATTACAGTGGAGCACCCATCTGCTCTCCTTCAAGAGCCAGCATACTAACCGGAATGTATCCCGGAAAATGGAATTTCGTCACCTATCTTGACAAAAAAAGCCATAACAAAGATGCCGGGCAAATTGATTTCCTGAATCCGGAAGCGCCTTCCATAGCGAGGTTCTTCAAAAACTCAGGATACGCAACGGGCCATTTCGGCAAGTGGCACATGGGCGGCGGCAGGGATGTTACGGATGCCCCGAAGTTTGTCCAATACGGAATCGACGAGCACGCCAGCACATACGAAAGCCCCGAGCCTGACCCGCTGCTTACCGCTACAAACTGGATCTGGTCCGATAAGGACAGCATTAAAAGATGGAACCGCACTGCTTATTTTGTTGATAAAACACTGGATTTCATGAGCCGTCACAAAGATCAGCCCTGCTTCGTAAATCTCTGGCCCGACGAAGTCCACACGCCCTGGGTGCCGGAACCAGAGAATGGTGAAGAAGCATTGAAGCCCCAGTCAGAAGCAGCATTTAAACGCGTTCTCAAAGAATACGACATGCAGATCGGTCGCCTGACCGATGGCTTGAAAGAGCGTGGACTTTTCGATAACACCATTATTATTTTCACCAGCGACAATGGGGCCCTTCCTAGATTCGGCTCGCGAAGTGGCGGATTCCGGGGCTCAAAACTCTCATTGTACGAAGGCGGAATCCGGATGCCTTTCATCGTCAGCTGGCCGGGACACATTCCTGCCGGAAAAACCGACGAACGGTCGGAATTACATGCGATGGACCTGCTGCCTACGTTATCAAAATTGTCGGGGATAACCATTCCCGCTACATACAAGGCCGACGGCGTCGACCGCTCTACCGTTCTGCTAGGCAAATCATCGCTGCGAAAAAAGGAAATGTTCTGGGAATACGGCCGCAACACCATTGCCTACGCCTACCCCAAAGGCAAAGACAAAAGCCCCCAACTGGCCGTTCGCTCCGGCGAATGGAAGCTTTTGATGAATCACGACGGCAGCAATGCGGAGCTTTACAACATTGTCAAGGATCCGGCAGAAGCCAGTAATGTAGCATCAGGCGAAAGTAAGAAGGCTAACGAATTAAGCACCAAGTTGCTGGCTTGGTGGAAATCGCTGCCGGAGCTGGGAAATCAGTAATCACACATCAGTACAAAAAACGGCAACCCGAAATCTGGTTGCCGTTTTTTATGTCTTTATCCAATTAAGTCCAAACTTTCCGATCACCAGCCTGGATTCTGTCCCAGTGCAGGGTTTCTTGTGATGTCGGATTCAGGAATGGGGAACAGGTATTTTCTGTCGGCCCATTCGCGGGGTCCCGGATTCCACAGGATTTCTCCCGAAGTTCCGTTTGAAAGCTGCAATCTTCCAACTGCCGTGGATGGACTTACGTCTACGAAAGCGATCCCCGGAGTGGTGGATGTTGGTTTTGTTCCCTGATAAAAATAGACATCTTTTGTTCCGTCGCCATTCAGGTCATATTCACCTAGTGCAGGCACATACATGCCATTCATCGGCGCCTCCTGAAACAGTTCGCCGAGTTTCCATCTTTTAAGATCATCCATGCGAAGCCCTTCAAAAATGAGCTCCACACCTCTTTCGCGAAGCACTTCCAGCAACACCGGATTCGTGAATTTGCCATTGAAAAAGGAAACCATATACGGATCGGCAACGGTCGGTGGCGTTGTCAGGGTCGCGCCTGTTATGCCGGCCCTTTTCCGTAGTGCACCAATTGTCGCAGTCCAGTCCGGAACGGTCATTTTATTCAGTTCAGCCAATGCTTCCGCCTTGTTGAGCAACACTTCGCCCCAGCGCATGATAATGTGCGCATTGTCGTTGCGGCTCTCATCGTCGTATGGAAAACGCTCGTCGTAGGACCATTTGATAGGCTGGTAACCCGTGTATGTTTGGCTGAAATTCGGTGGCGCAACCACGCCAACGCCATTTTCTGTTCTCCGGTAATCGCCCAGGCGGATGGTTTGTTTCAATCGCAGATCGCGGTTTTTCACTTCTTCCACAAACGGCGTCGTCTTGTAAGCTGGCTTGCTGGTAAAAGGTGTTCCGTCGAGGTTCAGGTAGGTGTTTACAAAACGGCGTGTCAAACTCGGGCGGTTTCCGTAAGTAGGGCTGATAAAACGGCGGTTCGCAGAGCTGAAAACCTGTAAACTGGCACTTAATGCAACCGAAAGAATGGTTTCATCCGTAAATGCTGATCGGGCGATGAACATTTCACGGTAAGCTTTATCCAACGAAACACCTTCATGCAATGTAAAACCTGTTATGCTGTTGGCCTCTTTAACCACTTCTTCATACCACTTGTTGGCCGTTGGCCCCTTGTCGTAACTAATGTGATATTTCCGGAATGATGCTTCAAAAAGGCAAATGCGTGTCTTGTAAGCGCGCGCCACATTTTTGGTAATCCGCGTTACCGTCGGGTCGGACGTCAGCGTAATGTTCTCGATAGCAAAATCAAGATCGGCCAGCACCTTGTCCATAACATCAAAACGGTTGTCACGCTTTCCGTACAACGTTTCCTCATCTTTTACATCAATTGTTTTGTCGATCCAGGGTACATCTCCGAACCTTTTAACCTTGTCGTAATAAAACAACGCCCGGAAAAACCGCGCAACACCCAAATAATGGTTCTTGGTAGACACGGCACTTTTTTCCGTATTCTCGATGAAATAATTGATATTCCGAAGCTCAGACCAGCTCCATCCTCCGCTGGTGATCGGGCTGAGTGCGTTTGGGGCCAGATAAGTATCCACACCGTTCCGCGCAACCAGGTCTGAGTTGTCATCAATTTGAAATACACCCACATCCGTGTCGGGCAGCAGTTCGTAAAATGAATTTGCATAAATTTCAAGACCGCTTTCAGACCCGAATATTGCTTCGTTAGTAGCCGTGTCAACGGGGACTTCGGTCAGGTCGCAGGAGCTCGCGGTGCCGAGTAATGCCAGGGTCAGTATATAGTTAAATAGCTTTGTAGTTTTCATGATAGATCAGAAGTTGAGTGAAAGACCTATTGATATTGCTTTCAGCATCGGGTAATTGTAACCGTCACCGCTGGAACCGCCACCCAAATCCCGGTCGGATCCGTAAATGCTGGTGACGTCCGTATCGCGCGTCCATTTATACATAGGTGACCACGTCCAGAGGTTTTCCGCCGACACGTACACTTTCAGGTCACGGGCGTGGATTTTGGAAATGATACGGTTCGGGATTGTATAGCCAACTTGCAGGTTCCTTAACCGGATATATGCTGCATTTTGCAGGAAACGGTCGTTTGCAACCTGCAACGCGCGGCCTGTACCCTGTGCTGTATAACCTACGAGACGCGGCAGGTAAGCATCAAAATTACCAAGCTCCTCACGGAACATATTGTCTTGCTGCCAACGTGGATAGGCATTATATGGGCGGTTATATTGTCCCCAAAAGCGTGCCTCCGAAGACGGGTACCAATCCTGTTTTAAAACGCCCTGGAAAAGGGATCCTAAGAAAAAGCCATTCCAGTCACCCGAAAGGTTTACCCCGAAAATATACCGCGACTCGGAATTGCCAATGATCGTTTTGTCACCCGAATTCCCCACACGGTTCAGGCCTTGATAAATCACATTATCACCATCCAGGTTTTTGAATTTGAGGTCACCCACATAATTCTTTCTTGTGTTGGTGTTTGGAATGTTGCTCTGTGAAGGTGAGTCTGCAATTTCAGCCTGCGACCTGAAAAGGCCTTCTACACGGTAACCCCAGATTTCGCCAACGCGCTGGCCTTCGTAATAATCCGTAAGGTTTTTATCAGGGTTATTATATTTGGTAATGATCGCTTTTGAGTCTGCAAGAGTGAAGCGCGCACTGTAATTGAAAGGTTTTGATGCCAATGTGAAATGATCTTCCCAGTTGATCGAAAGCTCCCACCCTGTCGTTTTCAAATCGGCATAGTTACCATTTGGAACACCCGTTCCAAAAACCGCAGGCAATGTAGGCCCGGGCGTAAACATGTCGGTCGTCCAGCGGCGATACAGGTCTCCAACGAATGTCAGTTTTTTATTTAAGCTGTTGAATTCAAATCCAATGTTGCCTGTTGTGGAAGTTTCCCAGGTGAGTCCGTCGGGAACAACATTGGGCTGGCGTGTTGCCTGCGGGCGGATTCCATTAATGACCCGTCCCGACTGTCCAATGGCAAATCTTTCGTTAAATGTGTAAGGGGCAATGTTTCCGTTACCAAGCGAACCATAGGAAACGCGCAGTTTTACATTGGAAAGCACTTTGGGGCTTACTTGCCAGAACGGCTCTTCGGAGATCCTCCAACCGGCAGATGCCGACGGGAAAAATGCCCATTGTTGGTCCGTCGGAAACTTTGAAGATCCGTCGTAACGTCCGTTCACTTCGAGCAGATAGCGTTCGCGGAAGTTGTAATTCACACGGAAAAACCCTCCGGCAATGGCCCATTTCTGGTAACCTCCATTGGTCACAATGCTCTGTCCCAATGCGAGATTAATGTCCTCCACACCCGAGTAAACGATCCCGTTCCGCTGCGCTGTCAGGTTGCTGTAAATGGACTGCTCGTAGTTGACCCCGGCCAACAAAGTGAGATTGTGCGCCTGATTAAATGATTTGTTATAATCCGCATAAAAGTTGGTGGCCAGATAATTGGTTGTTCTTTTACGCTCCTGGATATCGTTGGTATTGGTTCCTGTATAACCGATAATGCCCTTTGCACGACTGTAAGGCACCTGCACACGGTTTTGTTGTGAACCAATGTCCGTGCTTTGGAAGGTCATGTTGGCACGGATCGACAGCGCCTTATCGAAGAACTGCGCTTTGGCGGCAATCTGGTTTTTCAGAAAACGCTGCGTCTGGTCAATCGCATTTTTGCCATAATAATAATCTCCTACTGTGTAAGCCGCTGAGAAAGATAATGTTCCGTCGGGATTAAGCAATGGGGCCAATGGGTGGCCCTCATCAGCAATGTTCCGGTAAATACCGCTGCCTTCTCCAACATTAAGCGGCTGGTGATATTTCTGGGATGAATATTCTGTGTTATTATCAATGCGCAACCACGGTGTAAGCTGAATGGCTCCTTTCGCACGCAAGTTGTACATTTGGTATTTATCAGAATTATAACGGAACAAACCGTCCTGCCCATTGAAACGTCCGCTAAGCAAGAACGTAGCTTTATCGCTGCCGCCCGAAATGGACATGTTATGATCTTGCGCAGTGAAACGCTCCTTGTAAAGCTCTTTATACCAATCCGTACTGTAATAATACTGATACTCACCAGTGGTAGGGTTAACTTCCACGCGTGGCAGGGAAGGATCTTCATACCGTCTTTTCAGTTCGGCCAGATAAGCTGGTGAAAAACTGATTGTTTTGTTGATCGCAGTCGGTGTACTTCCGTTATCATTCCATCTCGACCATGCGTCGCTGAATCCCTGCGCCCAGGGATAGGAATCGGTAATGTTATCAGGAACTTCGGTAGGCGACTTGATCGCGAAGTTGGTTGAATAAGAGAAAGAAGTTTTCCCTTCCACGGGCATTCTGGTGGTGATAAGCACTACGCCAAATGCAGCCCGCGCGCCATAAATAGATGCTGAAGCAGCGTCTTTCAAAACCGACACACTTTCAATATCATTCGGGTTTAACATGCGCGGATCACCTTCGACGCCATCGATGAGCACCAGCGCGCTTCCACCTTGTCCGATCGAGGTCGTTCCACGAATGTTGAAGCTCGGCGACTGGGTTGGCTTTCCATCAAACATGCGGAGGTTCAGGTTGGGAATTGCCCCTACAAGTCCTTGCGCAATGTTCGAGATGGGACGGTTTTGAAATACTTCCTGTCCAACCTGGTCTACTGCGCCGGTAAGGTTCACTTTCTTTTGTGTTCCGTAGCCCACAACAACCACTTCACTCAACGCTTTGGAGTCTGCGGCAAGTTGGAGGTCAATGGTGCTTCTTGTACCCACTTCAGCCTCCTGGCTGATATATCCAACATATGAAAAAACCAATATGGCTCCTTCATCCGGAATGCTCATTGAATAGTTCCCGGAAACATCCGTAACGGTTCCGGTCTGGCTGCCTTTAATAACCACGTTCACACCCGGCAATCCTTCCGAGGTGGCTGCATCGGTAACTTTACCACTGATTTGCCGCTCAGCATTGACATTGGCAATGCTTGGTTTTAACACTGCTGATGCAATTTTTACGCCATTTCTGGCCACTTTCGCCTGGCTCGGGCTGCCAGTTAGGGCGATCAGCGAGAAGAGCAAAGCTGTTTTTGAGATGTTGCTTCCCAGGAGAAACAACCTGCTCTTACAGCCATGCATAAGGTAGATCTTGTTCATGAGAAATAGGTCATGTTTAGTAGATAACGCAATTTTGAGGCCGCAAAATTGAATAATTCCGATAACATGTTCTTTTGAGGAAATGCTATTTAACAATTTAATAATTTGACCTCATGGCCTTATAAAGTAGAACTAACTAGCACTATACTTGTATTAAATTGCATTTTTACGTAGACTTTTTTCAAACTTCCCCTATCCTAATCTGCTTCCTTCAACCTTAATTATCCGTTAACGCACCGTTAACACAGCCTTAACATTGCCTGTCTACTTTTGCGGGCGTTAAACCTCCCTGCCCTGACAAGGCATTTTTATCCAATCACAACTATTACTCATTTAACTCACCAAACATGAATCGATTAATTACCGGACTCATTGTGGTCATCGCAATGTGCTTCTGCTCCGCCAATCTTTACGCGCAGGGTAACGAAGCAACCATCATTGGGAAAGTCACCGAAGTAAATGCAGGCCCGATCCCGGGCGCAACCGTTTTGGTCAGAAACGAATCCACTGGTTTTCAGGCGGGTACAGTTACAGACATGAACGGAGACTACATTATCAAGCAATTGCCGCTTGGTTCGCCTTACTCCATCACCGTTTCCTTTATTGGTTTTGGAGAGCAAAAGAAAACAGGATACGCATTGAACCAGGGCGATCAGCTGAGGCTGAATTTCGCGATGGAAAACAGCGCTACCGAGTTGCAAGCCGTAGACATTAAGGCTAACTCGTTGAAAAACACTGTTGTAACATTGGGTTCTTCTACACCGATCACGGCGAAAGACATTGCCAAGTTGCCTGTTAATGGTAGAAATTTCACATCCCTTATCGATCTTTCGCCTTTGAGCAACGGAAGCAGTTTGGGTGGACAGCTCGCGTCTTCTACCAACTTTACTTTGGATGGTATGACATCGCGCGGAACTATTGCGGGTGGATCAACGCAGGGAGCTTATTCCATTTCAATGGAAGCAATCCGCGAATTTAAAGTAGTTACTAACGAATATGACGTTACAATGGGCCGTGCAGGTGGTGGTACAATTAGTACAGTTACCAAATCCGGAACGAACAAACTTTCAGGAAGCGCATTTACATTTATGCGTACAGATTGGCTTTCAAGCGGTTATGATTTGAGAGGAAACAAAAGGGTGCAGGATTTCTCCACCTATCAATATGGAGCTTCATTGGGCGGAGCGATCAAAAAAGACAAGGCGCATTTCTTCGTAGCATGGGATCACCAGGCCGACTCACGTCCTTTATACATTGCCAACATTCAGTCCCCTGCTGATGAAGCTGCCAACAAAGTGACGCAGGAAACTTTGGACAAGTTCTCTGACATCGCCAGAACAAAATACGGCGTTTCAAATAACCCTCAGTTTGGTGCTTTTGGAAAGAAAAAGGGAACTGACGCTATTTTTGCGAAGATCGACTGGCAGTTGAATTCAAGGAACCTTTTGACGCTGCGCAATAACATGGTGATTGAAAACGACGCGCTTTCGGAAGGTGACAATAGTGGTATCAATGCTTATGAGTCCTATATCGACCGGAAAAGATTTGATAACAGCATCATGGCATCGTTGCGGACCATTATCAACCCAAAAATCACCAATGAGCTGAAATTGCAGCACTTTTATGAAGATCAGGCTATCATTCCAAGCTCTGAACTTCCTTCGGATGGTATCCCGCGCGCAATCGTTGAAAACGTGCAATCTGTTTCAGGAACAAACAATTACAACACTTCAATCCAAATCGGTGGACAGCGTTTCTCGCCTGAATGGTTTAAAGGAACTGTGGTTCAGCTGGTTGATAACTTTTATTACAATACAGGAAAGATCAACTTTACTTTCGGTCTTGACGTGATGTACAACCGGATGAAATCGCGTTACGGAAGCGAGATGAACGGACGTTTTTACTTCACTGGTCTGGAAAATTTCAACAACCTGACGCCTTATCGTTATGCAAGGGAAATTAACCTGCTTGAAGATCCAAGCAATGTTGTAAACTCTCTGAGCACAGGAATTTATGCTCAAATGGACACAAAACTGGCGCTCGGTCTCGAAATGATGGCAGGCTTGCGTTTGGACAACACACAATATCTGAACAAAGCGAATTTCAGCCAGGTGGTTTTCGATGAACTGGGCTTGCGTACGGACAATGTGATCAACACGACGCAATTACAGCCACGTGTACAATTTACATGGGATGTAAATGAGCAGAGCAAGGATATCGTTCGTTTCGGTGCGGGTGTTTTTGGCTCGGCTTTGAACCCTTACTCGATGATCAACAACATGCTGTTTGACGGAACAAGAGTTGCTTCGGTGGAAATCCAGGGCGACCTGGTTCCAAAGCCAAACTTCCCCGGCTACCGCGCAGATCCTTCCACAGCACCAGGCGCAGAGCTTTTCAACATTCCTGGCATTGAAAGACTGGTAACTATCAACACCAATAGCAAAGACGCGAAAATCCCGGTTGTTTATAAAACCAACTTCTCTTACAACCACTTTTTCAGCGACCGTCTGCGTGTGGGTGTGAGCGGATATGCTTCATGGGCGCGTAACAACTATATGTATGTAGACCGCAACATGGTAGAAGATCCATTCTTCCGCATCGCAGCGGAAGCTAACCGTGGCGTATATGTGCCGGCTGAGAGTATTAATGCTAAAAACGGTGCAACCAACTGGTTGAACAGCCGTAAGACCAAAAATGTAGGTCGCGTGCTTGAACTGAACAGCGAAGGCAAGAAAAACCAGTATGCAGTTGTAATCGACGGAACATATCGTTACTTCAAAGACGGACAGATTACTGCATCTTACACATGGAATGATTCAAAAGACAACACATCTTACAACGGAAACGTGGCCAACACAGCAACGCTCGATTTGATGGTGGCTGATGATCCGCGCAATTTGAGCAAGATGGCTTATGCCAACAACCAGTTCCGCAGCAAAATCGTATTCTACGGAACAGCGCCAAGCATTTATGGTGTAACAATCGGTCTTCGCTACTCAGGAATTGGCGGAACGCGCTACTCGATGGCAGTAAGCGGTAACATGAACGGTGACTTCGTATCGTCGAATGACTTGGCTTACATTTATAATCCGAATAACCCGGAAACACCAGAATATATCCGCAAAGGCATCCAGACAATTCTTGACAACCCGGAAGCAGAGCAGAGCATTAAGGATTATATCACAAGGGATATGGGCAAAATGGCTGAGCGCAACGGTGGTATCAACGATTTCTATGGTGTGTTTGACTTGCGTCTTGCGAAACGTTTCAAACTGTTCCAGGGACATGGATTGGAAGCTTCTGTTGATATTTTCAATGTTGCCAACATGTTGAACCACGATTGGGGCGTTGGTAAAAACCTTGGAAAACAGAACCTTTACACCATCAAAAGTTTCGATCCTGCAACACAGCAATATGTTTACAACATGAGTGCAGGAACCGGTGTATCCAGCTTGAACGGTAACCCTTACCAAATTCAGCTTGGTTTGAGATACGGGTTTTAATAAAAAATAAAAAGCTACCCTTGTCCGCTCAGGCGGACAAGGGTAGCTTTTTATTTTAGCAGAATGCATTAAAAAAATAAATACAATGAAAAAAATATTTGCCTCCATAGGCCTTTTCGCTCTTTCATTCTCCACATTCGCGCAAGATTCTCACGTGATCCTCATCAGCATTGACGGGCTTCGTCCTGAATTTTACAAAGACGCAAACTGGTCCATGGTGAACCTGCGCCAGGGTATGCAAACCGGCGCTTACTCCGATGGTGTTACCGGGGTTTTCCCAACTGTAACCTACCCTTCCCACACCACCATTATCACCGGAGTTAAACCTATTAAGCACGGCGTTTATTATAACACGCCTTCTGAGCCGCTCGAAGTGACGGGCAAGTGGATCTGGGATTACAGCACGATTAAAGTGCCCACGATTTTTAGTGTTGCAAAAGAGAAAGGGTTAAAAACAGCCTCGGTTTTCTGGCCGGTTTCCGTAGGCAGCCCCGCTGATTATAACATTCCTGAGTTTTGGTATTTACCTGAAACAAAAGGCGGAAAACGCAATATGACCAAAGCGCTTTCTGAAAATTCGTTTCCAAAAGGTCTGTATGAAGAAATCCAGCAGAATGCCACCGGAAAGCTTGAAGAAATTGATTTTGACGGCGATTACCTGAGCATTGACGACAACATGTCACGCATCAGCAGTTACCTGATCCGCCAGTACAAGCCGTCATTTCTGGCTGTACACCTTGTTGCCGTCGACCATTTCGAGCATGAGCAGGGACGTGACGGCGACAAAGTGAGGGCTTCTCTATCCAGCGTGGACCGGGGCATTAAGGCTATCATTGAGGCCACTGAAAAAGCAGGCATCCGAGAGAAGACAACATTCATTATTACGGGCGACCACGGTTTTGTAGACATCCACACCGCCATTGCACCTAATATTTTGTTAGCGAAAGCAGGACTTTACGACCCGAACAACAAGGCAGCCTGGAAAGCCTATTTCCACAGCTCCGGCGGCTCAGCGTTTTTACATTTGAAAGATAAAAACGATACAAAAACGCTTGAAAAAGTGAAGCAAATCCTGGATCAACTGCCAGCAAATCAGAAAAATCTTTTCGCAGTAAAAGACCGCGCAGCACTGGACGCAGTAGGTTCCGATCCTAATGCATCTCTCGCCATCGCGCCTGTGCAAGGCATCACCATCAGCGGAGCTGCAACTGGCGATTTCATGCGCGCATCCAGCGGAGGCACCCACGGCTTCTTCCCCGACTTTAAAGAGATCCAAACCGGCTTCGTAGCATTCGGAAAAGGCATCAAACCAGGCGCCGTAGTTCCTGAAATGGGCCTGCAAGACATCGCCCCGATCATTGCCAAGCTATTAGGGTTAAATTTTCCAAGCGCCGACGGGACTTTGTATCCGGGGTTGTTGGTGAACGAGTAGGATTGCCAGGAATGATATACGTTGGAAGCAAAATCGGTCATTAGCACACATTCTAAGATAAAATGTGTGCTAATGACCGATTTGCATTATCACTGAGATTGAGTTTACTTAAACATCTTAGTCAGATCATTCAGATCCACATCGCCGTCGCCGTCTTTATCCAGCCCTAACTTGGCGCCCATACTGCCGAGGTTTCCACCTAAGCCGCCGCCGGAAGACGTGCTGCTTCCACCCAGGTTCCCACCGCCGAACCTGCCGCCGGTTAGTGAGCCGAGTAAGCCGCCGAGGTCGAGTCCTCCGGCCCCGCCTTGTCCGCCGCGGTTGGCCATTTTAGCGAGGACAACCGGTATAATTGCCGAAGCAATGCTTGCCGCTGTGCTGCCATTGATGCCGAACTTCTGCATAATGTTGCCTGTAAAATTATTTGAGATTTGCTGAACCGCCGGGTTACTTTCGGCCTGGCCGTTCTGCACTGACTCGAACAGGCTATTCACCTGATCCGGCTCTTTGATATTACTCAAACCATCTACGATGGACGACTGAGCTTCCTGCATAACGGCCTCGTTGTGCTCGTTTGGCACTTCGTTATTCTCAACAACTGCCTGTTGTCCGTTTTGTTTTATGAGATTGAACAATTCATCAAGCATGGTTTTTCAGTTTAAAATTTGAAATCTTTAAACTAAACAAACCATGCCAAGTCATCCTACAAATACAACTTGACCATTTCGCGCCAATATCGCGGGCGGTGCGCCTCCTCATCCCATATGTACAGTTTGTGCGGCACGCCTATTTGAGATAATGCAGCGCTTAACCGCTCGTTATCGGCCAGAAACGAATCTTCGCGGCCTATTACCAGGGTAATGTCTATCTTTCTGATTTGTTGCAGGAGTTTTTTATCACAAATGCCGGGCACAAAGTGGTTGGGCATATTGTAATAAATATTCTCATCGAAATAGCCGTCAAACAGGTCGGCGAAAAAAGGCAGGGGTTTGGTAAGGTCGTAGCGGGCGCTCATGCCCACAATTTTGGTAAAAACTGTGGGATGTTTTAATCCAATGTTCACAGCATGATAACCGCCGAGGCTGCATCCGGTGACAGTTAATTGTTTTGATTTGTTTCTTTTTTTGATAAAAGGAATAACTTCTTTCAAAATATAGCGTTCGTATTGCAAATGTCTGATTATCCGCTGGTTAGGCGGATCAGATGAATAGAAACTTTCCTGATCAACGCTGTCAACACAAAAAACCTGGATTTCTCCATTGACGATCCGCTCGCGCATGGCCTCAATAATTTTCCAGTTTTCCAGATCATAAAAATGGGCGGCGCGGGTCGGGAAGAACAGAATAGGAACGCCTCCGGAACCGAAAATCAGCATTTCCATATGTCTGTTCAAGGCGGGGCTGAACCATTTCTGGTACTCCCTTTCCATGACAACGGCATGCGGTGCGCTTATCATATTAATCGTTCGTTGAGAGGTTTAACGCGTTTCGGATTGCCTTCTTCCATAATGCATAGCCGGACGGACTTAAGTGTAATCCGTCCTGTTCAAACAATTCCCTCGCAGGCGTGCCTTGCTCATCAAGCATGGCGGGAAAAATGTTAATATAATGCTGATTAGGATCTTCATTGATCTCCTGCAGGATCAGCCTGTTCGCCGTTTTTATCTGAGAAATGATTTCCCAACGTTGTAAACTGGGCTTAATGCTAATATAATAGCAGGGGATATCGCCAAATTTCACGCGGATCTGGCCGATGAGCTGCCTGTAATAAAGGCAAACTTCCATCGGATTCCGGCCATCGCCCAGGTCGTTGTCGCCTGCATAAATAATTACCGTCTTTGCGGAACTGACTTGCGCCATGATCCGGTCGAAAAACCAGGAACATGCTGCCAATGTTGAACCTCCAAAACCCAGATTAACAGGTTTAATATCCTCAAAATCCGTATACAATGTAGTCCAGAGATTAATGCTGGAACTACCATAAAACAATGTTTCCGGCTGAAAAGACAACTTTTGACATTCCTTTTCCACCCTCACAACTTCATCCTCATACCAATTCATACGCAATATAATGTTCGCCCAAAATCCGACTTCTTAAAAGTACGATCTTAATGTTACGCGTCTGTGAACTCCACATGTTTTAATGTTACTTTTTGCGTATCAAATTCGATCCTTCGCGGCAAATACAATGTAATCAAAGAACATACCAGGTGCATAACGAGTAGCCTCTTTGTGATAGCTACAAGTATAAAGTGTGTTCCTTTTCCTAAACTCTCCTATTTATATTCATGAAATCGCTCTTTTACTGGGTCCTTTTTTTTCCGTTTCACCTCCTAGCACAATCCGTGCCAGACCAGAAGTTTGTTCAGGAAGTAGTTACAATACACGGCTCTGGAACGGGTTTGCCGAATGGGAAAGTGATTCAGATCGCATTCAAAAATAATCAGCCGGTTGCGTCGATTGCAGGTAAATCCGCACAGTTCAGTAACGGCAAATGGATTACAGTCTCCAATGAAAAACCGGCTCCCAAAGCTTCGTTACCAGTCATCCCCGGAACAAAAATATTGGCTGCCATACCTTACAAGAATGGTCAGGCAATTGGTTGTGCCGAAGGTTTATATTTTTTTCAAAAAGGCAAAAACCCCGAAAGGATCTTCCCGGAAAACGAACATTATAGCTGGTCGCTCCGGAATGTTGCAGCGCTGGTAACCGATTCCAAAGGTCGCCTTTGGTTTGGGTCTGAGGAAGGTGTTGGTTATCTGGATGGAAATAAATGGAAATTATTTACGGGAAAGGAAGGTTTGCCCTATAACCAGTTCACGTGCGCTGCGGCAGGACCTGACGGAATCGTTTGGTTTGGCACAAAAAAAGGAGCTATTCAAGTTGATAATGATCAGTTTAAATATCGTTTCAGCCGCCGCTGGCTTCCAGACGACCACGTGAATGCCATCGCCATTCAGGCTAACAACGGCACCGTGTGGATTGGGACGGATAAGGGTATCAGCCAGATTGTACGGCAGTCCATATCACTTGAAGAAAAAGCCCGGATCTTTACCAGACAGGTGGAAGAACGCCATAACCGCATGGGTTTTGTGGCGCAAAGTCATTTGAAAGAGCAGTTTAATGTAGCCAGTTCCGAGGTTGCCATTTCGGATAATGATGGCATGTACACCTCCATGTACGGAGCCGCACAAGCATTCCGATATGCCGCTACGGGTGATCCTGAGGCAAAAGCACTGGCGGACAGAAGTTTCAAAGCCTGTAAATGGCTCGTGGACATCACGCATGAAAAGGGCTTTCCCGCAAGGGTTATTATCCCGGTGGACTGGCCCGAAAAAGTAAACGAAACACACAGTCGCGAGGATAATCTCCGTAACCAGCAGCACGATCCGATGTGGAAGGACATTTACCCGCGTTTTCCCAAAAGCAAAGACGGCAAATATTACTGGAAATGTGATACCAGCTCGGATGAGCTGGCCGGACACTTTTTCTTCTATGGCATTTATTATGATCTGGTTGCCAAGACCGAAGAAGAAAAGCAGGCAGTACGGGATGTGGTCGGCGACATGACCGATCATTTGATACGCCATGGGTACAAACTTGTAGATCACGATGGCAAAGTGACGCGCTGGGGTGATTTTTCTCCCGAATATTTCAATTCTGTGTATGGCTATGATCAGCGAGGCCTGAATTCAGCGGTGATGCTCTCGTTCCTGAATGTTGCCAGGCACGTTACGGGAGATAAAAAATATGATGCGGAGGCCAAAATCCTGCGCGACAAGTATAATTATCATATCAATGCCATGCATCCAAAGGAGTTTTTCCCGCCGGAAAACGTCGTTCCCTGGGACAACAACATTTGCTTGATGAGTCTTTACGGATTAATTAATTACGAAACGGATCCTTCACTCTTGCTCATGTACCGGCAGGGATTGGAAGTGGCTTGGCAGCACATTAGCAAGCAAAAAAATGCATTCTGGGATGCAATTTACGCAGCTCTTGCAAATCGCTTTACCCAACAGGCTGACCAGAAAATGTTTGAAAACAAAGGGCTTTTTCCAGAAAACAGATTATATGCATCAAAAGTCGTAAAAGCGCACCAAAAAGGAAGTTACCGCACCGACTTCATCCTTGAAAACCTGCAAAAGATCCCGCTGGACCTGATTGGCTACACCATGGACAACACCCATCGCCTCGACATCGTTTTTGATTCCTCTCCCATGCAGGAAAAAAATATCGGGTGGCGCACAGACGGCTACGCCCTGCCCATCGACGAGCGCGGCCACGTACGGCAAGACCGTGACGGCTTCGCCCTCCTGGCATCCGAAGGCGACGGCCACGACGAACACGAAGGAACATTTTTCCTCCTGCCGTACTACATGGCCTATTATCACGGATTACTCGGAAGCGGTGAAGCAAAGTAAGGTTGTGTTTTCCTCACCTACGGGTGCTTTCCAGTGCCCGGCACCTGTGCCTGAAATTCTTTCCTCGCAAAAGTCAGATGGCTGATTCCTTCCCTACTTTCGCACTTCACGTTTATCCAGCTCGGCATCGACGGGAACCACGCCTTCCAGATGCTTTTTATAAGCCGCTGTCAACTCTTCGATTACTTGCGGGTTTTTGTTTCCAATCTCAAATTTCTCGGAAGGATCGTGTTCCAGATTATATAATAATGGCGGATTGTGCTCAGCAGCAGGCTTTTGCGAATATGAAGGATTTGTTTTGAAATGCGCTTTGTATGCTCCCTTTCTGATCGCATATAAATTGTTGGCATCATAGTAATACACAATGTCGGTCACCTTGTCCGATTTGCCGGTGAGAATGTCTGCGATATTATTCCCGTCGAGGGGTATGTTTGCAGGTGCCTCTGCCCCAGCCCATTTTAAAATTGTCGGATACAGGTCCATGGAAGTTGCAATGGCAGATGAAATCTGAGGCTTTACAGTTCCAGGCATCCATGCAATCGCGGGAACGCGCATGCCGCCTTCGTAAGTGGACGCTTTTGCTTCGTAAAGCAAGCCAGACGAACCGCCATTTTCATCGATCAGCGACTTCATTAGCCATGGGCCATTGTCGCTCAGGAACACCACAAATGTGTTGCTATCGAGTTTAAGCTCTCTCAATTTATTCAAAATCTGCCCCACACTCCAGTCCAGCTCCTCCACCACATCACCATACAAGCCGCGCTTGCTTTTTCCAGCAAAATCAGGTGACGCATGCAATGGCACATGGGGGAAAGGGCTCGCGTAGTAAATAAAGAATGGTTTGTTTTTGTTTTTGGTGATCAGATCCGTAACCTCAGTCGTAAATCTTTTTGTCAACAGATCCTGGTTCGGCTCGGTTTCAAGCAATTTGGAATCACGATACAATGGTAAGGGCGGATTTTCAGTGGATAAAATGGGTTTCCCGTCCTTACTGGTGCGGAATGATTCCTTGCCCATGTCATTGGAGTAAGGAATGCCGAAATAGGAATCGAAACCATAGTTAAGCGGCAAAAACTCAGGAAGTGAGCCCAGATGCCATTTCCCAACAATGGCAGTTTGGTAACCCTTCGATTTTAGTGCTTTGGGCAAAGTCGTCTCGCGTTTGGGAAGCCCGCTGGTGGAATTGATAAAAAAAACTTTGTTGGCACTGTTTGTCCCAAAAACGCCGTTTCGGATTGGTAACCGGCCAGTTAGCAATGCGGCGCGACTAGGCGAACACACATTGGCTGCGACGTAAAATTGCGTAAAACGCGTTCCTTCCAGCGCCATTTTGTCCAGATTCGGCGTGCGGATCGTGGGATGACCGTAAGAACTCAAATCGCCATAACCGAGGTCATCTGCCAGGATAATAATAAAGTTTGGCTGCTTGACTTTCTGGGAAAAACCGGTCAGAGAAAGTAGAAACAATGCTGTCGCAAAAACAGAAAAGAGGCTTTTTTTCATATTTATATTTTATAAAAACCAGTGTAAAGTCCAGAGCTTATTTGTACCCTTCATTCTGTTTCAGGCTGGGGTTACGATCAATTTCGCTTTGCGGCAATGGGAATAGCACCTGGTAATCAAATGCGACTTTGCCCCTTCCTTTGGCCAGCTCAATGAATTTACCATGGCGGATCAGGTCCTGGCGGCGAAGTTCCTCCGAGAAAAACTCCCACCCTCTTTCCTTCAATATCTGCGCACGGAAAGCATCTTTGGTCGATACGCTGGCTAATGTTAAGGCAGTAAGGCCTGCTTTTACGTGAACCTGATTTAAAAGTGCAAGCGCTTCGGGCGTAGGGCCTGTCAATTCGTTTAATGCTTCGGCTTTGCTCAAAAGAATGTCGGCATAACGGACCACAGGAAAATCGTTCCCTAAATCCGCACCTGTCGCATTCAGATCTTCTTCAAATTTGAAGCTCCGCTTGTCGTCCTGGCCCAATATAATGTGCTTTCCATTCAGATCGTCATATTCAGTTAGAAAAACCTGACGCCGTTGATCCTTAGGGTCAAATGAATCATAAAAACCAGACAATGTTTTGAGCTGGGTAGCATAATTTGCTTTGGCTGTGCCTTTGTACTTATAATTGGGCGGCGCTGCGTGAGGCAGATAGTTGGTGCCCAATCCAGGCTGCGCAACGTGCGGACGAACGTAAATGAACTCGCTGTTCACCTCATTGGCCAGCTTGAAAAGATCCGCGCGATTTGTCGAATTGAAAAGACTGTAACTGTTCAGGTCGATTACCTTTTGGGCAGTCTCGTCGGTTTTAGCCCAATTTTTATTATTTAAATAAAACTTCGTCAAAAACGCCAGCGCGGCACCCTTTGTGGCTCTTCCGTACTGTGTTGCTTTCACGGGCAGGATTTCGCTTACGGCTGTCAATTCATCCGTTACAAACTTCACAAACTCATCCTTGGAAGCCCTGGCTGGCCGGTCCTCGCTGGTGCTGATGCTGCTCGTAATGATCGGTGTGGGGCCAAAAAGGTCGTACAGATAAATGTATCCGCTCGCCCGCAGGAACCTGGCTTCGGCCACGATCTGCTTTTTTCTTTCTGCGTCAAAATCGATGTTCGGCACATTATCAATGACCAGGTTAGCGCGGTAAATGCCGCTGTAATAGCGCGTCCAGGCCGCATCAAAGAATTCGTGAGACGCATTCCAGGTGAAATCTTCGAGCGGTTGCGCCAGTCCGCGAAGTCCGCCTTCCCGAATGATAATTAAGTCCGTGGTCACCTCGGCCATTACAAAAATATTGCGAAAGCCATCCGTGCCCTGCTTTTGTTCAAGGGAATAGGCAGCATTCAGAAGTGCCTCCGCGTCGTCGGCAGTATTAAAAAAATTATTGGGGCCAAAGGACGAAAATACTTCTTCTTCCAGGGGTTTATCGCAACCCAAAACGGTCAGCAACAAAAAGATATATATCAGCTTTTTCATTTTATTAGGATCTTCTGCAATGTTATAAATTGATACTCAGACCTGCTGTGTAGGTGCGCGATAGCGGGAACGCATTGTAATCCGCACGCACATTGGACGTTCCGAATGCACTTACTTCGGGATCGTAGCCGGTGTATTTGGTAATGGTGAACAAGTTTTGTCCGGTCACATAAATCTGCACATTACGCACAAATTTCCACTTCGCCGTCGGGAAGTTGTAAGTCAGTTGCAATGTTTTCAAACGCAGGTAAGACGCATCTTCCACCGCCCTGCTGTTGACATTGCTTGTGTAAGCCACGGCCACAGGAATTGCTGATGAATTTGCATTCGTCGGATTAGCCGGCGTCCAGCGGTCGGTGTAGGTTTCCACCAATCGGTTCCGGCGGAACGAGATCGGATTTTCAGATTCGGTGCGGTTCAGGTTGAAGATCTGGCTTCCCTGTACGCCCTGGAAAAAGAAAGAAAGATTAAAGGGGCCGTATGTAAAATCGTTGTTCAGGCCGTAAGTAAATTTGGGAAAAGGAGAGCCCAGAATCGTGCGATCCTGCGAATTGATCGTACCGTCACCGTTCACATCGCGGTATTTGTATTCTCCTGGTCGCGACAATGGCTGCGCGGAACTGGCAATGTTATCGCCCGTTTGAAAAACGCCGTCAACAATGTAACCATAGTAAGCATTCAACGGGTCGCCTTTGCGGATGATCGTAAAATCATTGGTAAAACCCGCCGAACCACCCAGAATAAACGGCAGCGCGCCCAGATCCGTCACCTCATTTTTGATCGTAGAGAAATTTGCGGAAGTTCTCCATGTGAACGGGGCCGTAATGTTGATTGAATTTAAACCCAACTCAAACCCGGAGTTTTTCAACCCGCCTATATTTTTGAATGTTGTCGTAAAACCGGTCGTACGCGGCACGGGAAGTTGCAGCAGCAAGTCTTTTGTTTCTTTTTGAAAATAATCAATGCTACCCGTCAGCCTGTTATCAAATACACCGAAGTCAATTCCTAAGTCCAGCTGTGTGGTTGTTTCCCATTTCAGGTCCGGGTTTGGCAACTGCGTTGTGGAGATTCCTACATAAGGCGTGCCGTCAAAAATCGCCTGGCCCTGCGGTCCGAGCAATACCAGTGATTTGTAGCTTCCGATATCCTGGTTACCGGTCACACCATAGCTGGCGCGGAATTTCAGGTCAGTGATCGCATTCACATTTTTCAGAAAAAGCTCGTCCTTAATCCGCCAGCCCAATGCTACGGATGGAAAGACGCCATATTTATTGTTATCTCCGAATCTTGACGAACCGTCTGCACGAATGGACGCGGTCAGCAAATATTTATCATACAAATTATAGTTAACACGCCCCAGGTAAGACAGCAGCTGGTTTTTGGTCCGGCCGGTTCCCAGCGAAAAAGTGCTTTGCGCACCCGCCGCGAGATTATCGGTTCCCAATGCATCCAGCGGGAAATTCTGTGCACCCGCCGTCAATGTGCTCGTTTCGAATTCCTGAAAAGTATATCCGCCCAGGATTTCCAGCTGGTGATTTTTATTAAAAGCTTTATTGTAACGGGCCGTGACCTCGATCAGGTTATTGTACGAATTGCTGGTCAGTACATTTGCAACGCCTTTTGTTCCTTCCGCCCTTTTCGTAAGCCTGGAAGTGAAAATATCGCGGCGGGAATCTTGCCGGTCGGTTCCAAAATTCACCTTTGCAGAAAGTTCAGGGAGGAAAAAGTACTCCGCAAAAACGCTGGCGAACGTCCGGTTAGTGGTTGCAAAGTCGCTTACTTCATTAGCCAGTCCAACCGGATTTTCCAGGTTTACGATCTGTGTTTGCGTCCAGGTCCCGTTCGGATTTTTGATGGTCAGCGTCGGATCCTGGAAGATGGCGGTGTTGATCACACCTGCGCCTTCATTTACGCTCACACCATTGGGCACGAAATCGTCTTTAACATTACTGGAATTGAGATTCAATCCGAATTTGAATTTATCATCGGTGTAATTGAGGTTTACGCGCCCCGTGTATTTTTTAATACCTGAGCTGATCACCACTCCTTTCTGGTCCAGGTAATTCAGCGACGCATAGTAATTGAATTTGTCCTGCCCGCCCGAAAAGCTCAGCTGATGATTTTGAACTGAGCCTTTCCGGAAAATTTCATCCTGCCAGTAAGTACCATCCCCTATCTGCTCAATTTGCTCCGCAGAGAACTCGGGTGCCTGTTTCTGGTCGGCTCGCAGGTCATTGAGCAGGCTGGTATACTGTTTCGCATTCAGCACCGGGACTTGTTTGGTAACTTCCGAAATCCCCCCTGAAACTGCATAATTGACATTCAGCTTGCCTTTTACACCCTTTTTTGTTGTGATCAGGATCACCCCGTTCGCGCCGCGGGAACCGTAGATGGCCGTTGCGGAAGCATCTTTCAGGATTTCTACCGATTCAATATCATTCGGGTTCAATGCATTCAGGGGGTTACGTGGCGCCTGCTCGGTTACCACCGTTGAGCCGGGCACAACGGAAGTGTTGTTAATTGGCAAACCGTCAATCACATATAGTGGCTCGTTGTTAGCATTTATCGAGTTTGCCCCACGGATACGAATTGTAACGCCGCCGCCCGGTTCCGAGCTCGACTGTGTGACCTGCACTCCCGGCGACCTTCCCGCGATGAGCTGATCCACAGATGTTTGAACGCCTTTGTTAAAGTCTTTGGCGTCCAGCGAACTCACTGAGCCTGTCAAATCCCGCTTCTTTTGTGTGCCGTAACCGACTACTACAAGTTCGTTAAGCTGTCGCGTATCGTCGCTCAGCTGCACATTCACTTGAGAACGGCGTTTAACCGGTATTTCCTGCGTGAGGTAACCAATCCCGGAAATCACCAGTATGGCATCGTCGCCGGCTTGCAGCTCGTAAAATCCTTCGGTGTTGGTTGTGGTTCCGGTCGTTGAACCTTTTATCAGCACATTAATGCCGGGCAGCGCGGACTGATCGTTGGTTGAGGTTACTTTTCCTTTGATTAAAGTTTGCGCGAGGCCTGGGAAAGCCAGCAGCAGCAAGCCAAAGGTTAATGTCCTTAAATGAGGGGAATGGAAAGGTTGAGGCATTGTAAGGTGACGGGATTAATGTTATTAATAAAATATTTGATTGATAGGCTTTATAGATTTGAATCGCAAAATTAGATAAACTATTTATTCTACCAAGTTTATAGATTAATTATTCAAATAAAAATCCTGCCGATGAAATGGTCAGGCAGGATTCCTATGCTTATGGCTTTAAAACTACCTTCACGCAGTCTTCTTCTTTGTTATTGAAAATCTCATACATCCTGCTGGCTTCGGCAAGCGGCACCTTATGCGTAATGATGTCTTGCAGGACCACTTTTCCCTCCTGTACCAGTGAAATCAGGTGGTCAATGTACTTGTGGACCGTCGCCTGGCCGCCTTTCATCTGAATGCCTTTGTCAAACCATTGGTGCAAGGGGAAATTATCAAACGGCGTTCCGTAAACGCCCACAACGGTTACCACGCCTCCCCGGCGCACGGCATCAAGGCAGTATCCCAGCGTTTTCATCGTTCCTGCCTGTGCCCGAACAACGCCCATTGCTTTTTCAACAAGGCTTCGGTCTGCCTCCATACCCACGGCATCCACACATACATCCGCTCCGTAACCTCCTGTCATCTGGCGGATCTGATCCACAGCATCGGTTTCGGATGCATTAATTGTTTCAACGTTGGCGGCTTTCCTGGCCATATCCAGTCTGTAAGGAAGAATATCCACACCGATCACCCGGCTGGCACCCCGGATCCAAGCCGCCTTCATAGCCATAATCCCAACCGGACCGCAGCCAAATACAACCACAACTTCACCACCTTTGAGATTGGCCCAGTCAATTGCTGCCCAACCCGTTGGAAAAATATCAGTCAAAAACAAAACCTGTTCGTCACTCAGGTTCTCCGGCACCACGCGCGGGCCAAAATCGGAATAAGGGATTCGCACATATTCGGCCTGCCCACCGCTGTAACCTCCGTAAAGATCTGTGTAACCAAACAGCGCCCCTCCTTTGCCTTTCAGTAACCCACCTTCTGGTCCGTAATTTTCCGGGTTTGAATTTTCACAATGTGTAGGTAAATCCATACTGCAAAAATGGCAATGACCGCAGGCGATGGGGAACGGGACCACTACCCTATCTCCTTTTTTAAGATTACTCACCCCTGCACCCACCTCTTCTACAATTCCCATGAATTCGTGCCCCAATACCATGTCGCGCGGTTGTGGTATCAACCCATTATAAATATGTAAATCCGATCCGCAAATAGCGGTTGAAGTTACCTTCAAAATCGTGTCCCGCGGATTCTCAATACGCGGGTCGTCAACTTGATCGACGCTCACTTCTTTCCTTCCATGAAAAACCAGTGCTTTCATATCGTTGATGATTTGGTGAAGCGGTGTGGCCAACAATAATCGTACCAAATGATCCGATATTATCCTTTTTGCATTCTCAATTTTTCAATTCCGGTGCAAAATGACAAGTTTAAAACGTACGGCTGTAATAGCGTGATTTTGGGTCACTTAATGTGGGCCGTGATCGAGAAATTACTCAGCTACGGAGACCCTCCGATTCCCACGCTCACTCCGCAGCGGGCCCGTATGACCATACTGTGAAAGACGCCGTATCAGATGGCAATATTTTGGCATGTTTTTTGTAAAAAGATACTGCGAAATTCACCGTACTCAACTGATAACGAATTACTTAGCTAGAACATATTTGACGTTAATGTAGAAGAAATGATGAAAGATAACTATCGAGAGGAATACGTTAGGCTGTTGAGAATGCAACAGCAGCGACAGAGGCAGCAGGAATCTGACTCGGAACAATTGAAGGCCCAGCTGGGCTATAAGCACTTAAAGGAGCTTGAAGCTTTGGAATCAGACGTTTCATTTATCAAACAAGCCCTGGTCATGCGGAGACATTATATGGAAGTGCAAAATTTGAAAAGGCAGGAGAAAAGGGAGCGTATGGAATTGATACATAAACATTCATCGGAGATCAAACAATTGAAGTCTAAGTGGGAAGATGTGGATCAAAGCCAACTGAGTTAGGATTCTGACGCATATCACCCTGCATTTTGTCATAATCGGCACCTGACCGTTTCACCAACTTCGCCCATCTTTGTAATATCAAAATTTACAAAAAAATCAAAAACAAAATGGGAACCTTAGCACAAAAAATCACCGTTGAAACAACCGTAAATGCACCTATCGCAAAAGTATGGGAACAGTTTAATGCCCCGGAACATATTACAAAATGGTGCTTTGCTTCTGACGACTGGCACGCGCCGTTTGCAGAGAATGATGTTCGCACCGGTGGCAAGTTCAAAACCACCATGGCCGCAAAAGACGGCAGCTTCAGCTTCGATTTCGGAGGAGTTTATTCTAATGTAATTCCGGAGAATCTTATCGAATATGGTATGGAAGATGGCAGAACGGTTCAGGTGACCTTTACAGATAACGGCGACAGCACGACAGTAACGGAGATTTTCGATGCCGAACAGACCAATCCTGCGGAAATGCAAAAATCAGGCTGGCAGGCGATTCTTGACAATTTCAAGAAGCATGTTGAAGCGAACCAGGAAAAATGAATGCTAAAAGGAAGCCATCGGCCATGATGGCTTTCACCTTTTTGGCATTTCCTGATTCCTATTCCTTAGCTTCGATGACAAACGCCGTCAACTCGGCCATTTTACCATCCCGAAATCGCCAGACATCGCAATATGCAAAGCTGGCCATTTCTCCATTTGCATCCTTCATGTCAATTTTGCCCAATGCGGTTACAAAATCGCCTTCTGCAATCAGTTGTTCCACCATGAATTTCGGTGGCTCCAGGTAGGTTGCCGCCATATATTCCCGAACGGCCTCTTTTCCCTGCAGCGTTTGCTCGCCTACAAACGTCCAGGTGGTGTCATCCGTACAGGAAAATAGAAATCCCTCGTAATCTCCCTTTGTGATTGCAGCATTTGCTTCTTCCAGTATTTGTTTATTGGTCGTATTCATATGTTGTCTTTTAAAATCTAATTCCCTCCGCTAAAATCTATGCCATCTGAACTTTGGATGCTGTTGTCTGCGAAATGCAACATGTCCTGAATCCCCCCTGAATTTGGTCAAAATGGCTTCATAACCCGGTATTACATTGACCTATTTTTGTGGACGTTCAATATGTGTTAACTAAATGCAAAATGATATGAGAAAAATAATCGCAGCGATCAATATGACACTCGACGGATTTTGCGACCACACGGCCATCATTCCGGATGATGAAATGCATGAACATTATAATCAATTTATGCGAAGCGGAGATGTTGCCCTGTATGGAAGGACAACCTATCAGTTGATGGAATATTGGAAAGACGTTGTAGAAAATCCGACCGGCAACAAACCAACGGATGACTTTGCAGTGAGTATGGACCGCATTCCGAAAGTTGTGTTTTCACATACATTGAAAAATGTAGACTGGAAAACTGCCAGGATCGCGAAACGGGACTTGAAAGACGAAGTTTTGTGGCTTAGAAATCAACCCGGAAAGGATATTTTGGTAGGCAGCCGGAGTTTAATCATCTCTTTGATAAATCTCGGGCTCGTGGACGAATTCCAGATTATGATCCATCCTGTTATCGCAGGAAACGGATTGCCATTGTTCGAAATGATAAGTGACAGAACGGTTATGAAACTCGTAAAGACGAAAATATTCGATTTTGGCGCAGTGACGCTTTATTACGAACTTTCGGGAAAGTAAACCGGTAAAATCAATGCTACGACTTATTTCCTTATTCTTTTTAACACTTTCGGCGATCAACAGCACTGCATACCCAGCACAATTTGCATCGTCGGGGGAGCGGATATATGATAAGTCGGAGATCATTACCGGTGCCGACCAGACTGAAAAATACTTGCCTTTTCTAAAAGGAAAACGAATTGGCGTGGTTGCTAATCAGAGTTCCATGATCGGTCAAAAAAGCATCGTAGACAGTTTGGTGAGCCTTGGGATAAAAATTGTGAAAGTGTTTGGGCCTGAGCACGGTTTCAGAGGCAATGCAAGTAACGGGGCAGCGGTGAACAACGAGATAGATGCTAAAACTGGCATTCCAATCATTTCGTTATATGGCAAAAACCAGAAGCCAACAAAGGAACAGCTCGCAGATATTGACCTGATGGTCTTTGATATTCAGGACGTAGGCTGCCGTTATTATACGAATATCAATACGCTTGAATATGTGATGGAAGCCTGCGCAGAAAACAACAAAGAACTGCTCATTCTCGACAGACCTAATCCTAATGCATATGTAGTAGACGGACCGGTTATGACAGATGATAAGTTTAAATCTGCCATTGGGATCCATTACATACCGATGACGCACGGCATGACTATCGGCGAATTTGCACAATACCTTAATGGTGAAGGTTACCTGAAAGAACAGTGCAAACTAAATATTATAAAGGTCGCCAACTATGATCACGACATGCCGTATGAGCTTCCGATAAACCCATCGCCGAATTTGAATACACAGCAAGCAGTGATGCTTTTCCCCAGCCTGTGTATGTTTGAAGGAACTGCTATCAATGAAGGCCGGGGCACCTATATGCCATTCACCGTTTTGGGAGCACCGGCATTGAAAGGCAAGTATTCATTTTCATACAAACCGGTAAGCATTCCGGGAATGAGCGAGAGGCCGAATCACAAAGATTCCGTGTGTTACGGCCTCGATCTTCGCAATTATGACATTAATAAGCTTCGCAGGAGCCGCCAGATAGATCTATCGTTGTTGATTGAACTGTACAATGCCTATCCGGATAAGGCTCATTTCTTCACTCCCGGAAGAGCCAACCAGGATATATCCGCCTTCGATTTACGCATCGGCACTGATCAACTCAGAAAGCAGATCATAGCCGGCGTATCGGAAGCGGATATCAGAAAAAGCTGGGAACCCGGATTGCAAAACTTCAAGGCCACACGGATGAAGTATCTTCTGTATCCCTGATGAGGAAGAAGGCTTTATTCATATAAGCTTTATATGTGTAGGGAGGCAAGTATTACCTTACCGGGTCCAAAGGTGGAAGCGAGGGGCCGCAGGGATTTTCATTTTTAGAATTGAAAGATCTTAAAACATGGTCATTGCCCGCCAGGTCAAAAGATGGCCCGAATGGCGAATCGGCCACAGCATAGCCAATGGCATAAGCAAAAATTGCGGACTTTTCCCTATCCTATTCCTGGATCCTGCCAACTCAAAGCGCTGCTGGAACGGAAATTGATGGACTCCCCGCATTCATCAACATTAACTTTATATCATGAAGAAAATAATAACAGGTATCGCCGCATTAATGCTGTTAGCAGGCGGAACGCTTTATGCACAAAGCACGACCAACCAGACCACGCCGAAACAAGGAACAAGCACGACAACTCAGCAGGGTAGCTCTGCTTCCGGTACGCAAAATAGCAGCACTACCAACAACGCCATTAATCCGACAGGACAGCGCGACACTAATCCGGGTAACACCACTCCGGCAACGCAAAGCAATACGCAGGGCAATACAAGTTCGGATACAGTGAATAACAGCACTACCAATAACGCGATAAATCCCACGGGACAGCAGAACGGAAGCCCGTTCAGCACCAATCCGGCAACGCAAAACAACAGTAACACACAGGGAAACAGCACCACCGGAAGTCCTGCCAGCACCACCGAAATGGATTCAACAAAAAGTAATTTGAACGCAAATTCGGGTAGCAGCAACGCGGAAAAATCCGATATGTCAGACAACAAATCAAAGAAGAGAAAGGACAAAAAACGTAATTCAGACCCGAATTGATGCGAGTATTATGATGCATTGAAGAAAGCAAAAGTTGTTATTTGCTTTCCTCAATGCATCAATGCCAAACCCGCCTTATTGCCGATCCGTTTGAGCAATAACCGGATTACGCCTAAACCAGCCCTTGCGCAAGCATGGCGTCGGCTACGCGAACGAAGCCACCGATATTCGCGCCTTGTACATAGCTGATGCGACCGTCGGGCTTGTGGCCATAACGCAGACATGTGGAATGGATATTGAACATAATTTCCTGCAATTTTTTATCCACTTCCTCTCGCGACCAGGACAAACGGAGCGAATTTTGTGACATTTCAAGACCCGAAACGGCCACGCCGCCCGCATTTGCAGCTTTTCCGGGCGCATACAGAATGTCGTTATTTTCAAACACTTCGATTGCCTCCGGAGTGCAGGGCATATTGGCACCTTCCGCTACACACATGCAACCATTTTTGATCAATAGCCGGGCGTCATCCACACTCAGTTCGTTTTGGGTGGCATTTGGCAAAGCAATGTCACATGGCACTTCCCACGGTGATTTTCCAGGAATGAATTCACATCCGAACTTGTCAGCATAGGCATTAATCCGGCCTCGCGCTTCATTTTTTAAATGCATGATGTAAGCGAATTTTTCTGCATCAATTCCTTTTTCATCATATATGTAACCCGACGAGTCTGAAAGCGTTACTACTTTGGCGCCGAGCTCAATGCACTTTTCCAATGTATACTGCGCAACATTACCGGAGCCTGAAATGACCACGCGTTTCCCTTTGATACTGTCGCGGCGCTGATTAAGCATTTGTTCTACGAAGTAAACGACGCCATAACCAGTTGCCTCAGGACGGATCAGGCTGCCGCCGTAGCTGGCGCCTTTTCCCGTTAATACGCCGGTAAATTCATTTTTGAGTCTTTTATATTGGCCAAACAAAAATCCGATTTCCCTTGCTCCTACCCCGATATCTCCTGCTGGAACGTCATTGTCAGAACTAATGTGGCGAAACAGCTCAGTCATAAAGCTTTGGCAAAAAAACATTACCTCACGGTCGGAACGGCCTTTTGGATCAAAATCGGATCCTCCTTTGCCGCCGCCCATGGGAAGCTGGGTTAGGCTGTTTTTGAAAATTTGTTCAAAGGCCAAAAATTTGAGCGTGCTCAGATTTACTGAAGGATGGAAACGGAGACCGCCCTTGTACGGGCCGATCGCGCTGTTCATCTGCACCCGGTAACCGCGGTTGATTTCCACTTCGCCTTGATCATTCATCCAGGGAACCCGGAAAATAATGACGCGCTCAGGCTCTGCGATCCGTTCCAGGATTTTGGCTTTTTGATACTGCGGCTTATTGTGTATAAAGGGAATAATCGTTTCGGCGACCTCGTGGACTGCCTGGTGGAATTCATTTTCGCCGGGATTCCGATCAATGATCCGGGTCATGAAGGATTGTACTGAAGTCAATGTTTGGTGGTTATTATTTGGAATACTATCAATTCTCTGGTCGTAATTAGGGCTAAGATAATTTATGAGGGCCAAAAAACTGCAATGCAGAAGATATCGCATGTGGCAAACCCACCACCTTGAAGTCATGGCGTACATTTGTTTTTCTCGAGAAATGATAAATTTTCAACGCAATTATAAAATTCCGTTTAACTTTGCTACCATTCAATACATAGTACCTTGTTAAACATCATTATAGCCATGAAATCAAAATTATTTTCTCTCAGCATTGTGTATGCCATAATGTTATTGTTCACATCTTGTTCAAATCATAAGGACCTCGCCGTTTCGGTTAAGGACTCGGAAACGGACTACATCTTTGCTGCTCAGTATGATCGCAGCAAAACCATTGCTGTGCAGCAGTATATCAATGAAGCACTGAAACCCAACCGCATATTTGCCGATCATAGCGAGGAAGTGGTAAAAGATATCAAGCTCACAGATGGTTCGGTATTTCATCTGGAATCGTCGCCAGGGGACTTCACCGTTGAATTTGAAAAGAACAAAAACAGTAAAGGTTCTTACGACAATATGAGAAAAGTGTGTCTGGGCGTCAGGGAGATTGTTGCGGGTAAGTAGTACATCAACTCATTCATTTCCAAACCAGCGTCGGTCTGATAAAAATCACTTAATCAATTCCAATTCGATGGCGCGGATGTCAGCAAATTTTTGTCCTTTCAACTCCAAGATCGAAAGCCTTAATTCACCCGTCCCTTTTGCCAATGTCCAGTCTCCGACATAAAGCGTTTTGAATTCTTTTTCATAAGACTCCCCCTGCCGTTTTACACGGTCCGGACTTGGAATCAGCTCAGGATCATAAATTTCCGTGATTTTTCCGGAGATACTTTTTCCATTCAATTCTGCCCTGAAAGCATTACCAACACCAGCTGCCGGATTGGTATAGCGGATATTGAGCCTGTATTTGCCAGCCGTGTGAACGTTTACCTGCCAGGTTACATATGATTGGGTATCATTCCAATTCGTGATCCACGATGAATTCGGTGCCGAGGCACTGTAAGAGAGCGTCCCTGCTGGCGAGCGATGTAAAATAGCGTCTTGCGAAGGCAGCGTCGTCCTTGGAAACTGGGAATAACCTACCGGAATCCATCGCACTGAATCTATTTCATGAAAAGTGGTTTTATACCAGTTATCAAGCTCTGTTTTAAGTTTTTTGGCAAGATCAGGGTCCTGTTCTGCAATGTTATTCTGCTGCGTGGAATCTTTTGACAGATCGTACAAACCACCATTGCCGTAGACATAATGGCCTTTTCTAACACTATGCGTTTTATTAATTGAAGAAAACAGCAATCTTTCCGGGACATGAGTTGATTTGCCTGTCAGCACCGGTTTCAGGCTGATGCCATCGAGTGGTTTTGTGCCTTTGGAAGAGATACCTGACAAATCCGCTAAGGTTGGAAGCACATCAATGTAGGCAGCATTGCCTTCGACTACTTTTCCGGCGGGGATCACGCCGGGCCAGCGGATAAAAAACGGAACACGAACGCCTCCCTCATCAGCCATGCCTTTGCGGCCCTTCATATCCCCATTCCACCGCCAGGAGTTCGGGCCGTTGTCAGTGAGATAGATGACGATGGTATTGTCTGCGATTTTCAGGTCATCCAGCTTTTTCAGAATCCGTCCTACATTGTCGTCGATATTCTCACACATCGCCAGTGCCGAGATTGTCACTTCTATTTCCTCTTGTGATTTATTGTGGCTGAATTGCTTTATACCCCTCGCTTTTACGCGGTCGTAATATTTATCCGGAACCTGAAAAGGCGAATGCGGCGCATTGAACGGGATATAGCAGACAAATGGCTTATCCTTATTTTTTTCAATAAAACCAATCGCCTTGTCTGTCAGGTCGTCGGTAATGTAACCTTGGCTCCTGACCTCCTCGCCATTATGGTCTAGCACGGTATTAAAATAATTGGCATAATGACCGCTCAGAAAACCATAAAATTCATCGAAACCCCGACCATTGGGATGGTATGGATACTGGCTTCCGTTATGCCATTTCCCGAAGGCGCCGGTCGAGTAGCCCGCTTTTTTGAATAAGTCGGCAAATGTTACCTCGTCCAGGTTCAAGAACTCTTTTGAATTGCTGACTCCCCAAACACCAGCTTTATAATGATAGCGCCCTGTAAGTAGTCCTGCACGTGTGGGTGCGCACAGCGGTGCTACATAGAAACGCGAAAAGCGTGCGCCATCCCGTGCGAGTTTGTCAATATGGGGCGTCTGCACATTCGTATTTCCGTTAATGCTCAAATCACCCCAGCCCTGATCATCGGTCAGGATGAATACAATGTTCGGGCGCTTTTGTGCATTCGCAACTTGGACTGAAATGCATGAACATAACGTCAGACAAAATGTAAACAAAAAGGCAACCGGCGATTTACCGGTGCTTTTTAATAATCCTGTTATTCTCATTTAATAAGCCGTCAGCCTGTTTGACTTTTATTTTTTCAAATGTATTCATTAAGGCGTCAACTCCTTCTTTGGACTGATATATTTACCCGGGTCATCTACCGGCCGCGGATCGGCGAAATGTAGGATCGATAGGTGCAAAAAATATAATCGCAATATTACGATATGAAAAATGTTATGCTTATGTTTGCAACATGGGACTTACAAAAACCGAAATATTCACCGCGCAGCAGAACCGGATTGCAGACCTGGCAAAAGCATTTGCACATCCGGCCCGCGTAGCGATTTTGCAGTTGCTGATTGCCCGCAAAGCGTGTGTTTGCGGTGACCTGGTGGACGAGCTGGAACTGGCGCAGGCGACCGTATCCCAGCACTTGAAAGAATTGAAACGAATTGGCATTATACATGGGGAAATTAATCCACCCCGTGTTTGCTACTGCATCAATCCGCCGGTTTGGGAAGAGGCACGGCAGGCATTTGGTGCAATATTGGGATCATTTGATGGAGTGAGCTGCTGTAACTAGGCGGTATTTTTTTATGTAAATCAATCGTAATATTACATTTAATTAAAGGAAACTATGACCAATCAATCGAATCCGACGAGCCGGGGCGCGCTGACCTGGCAGGTATTTAAAAATGCACTTGAGCAATATCCGGATCTGCATTTGCAATTCGAATACGAAGCGGGCAGGTTTGTGGACCGTTCATTCCACATTACCGAGATTAAACAAGCTCCGATTGTTTCGGTGGATTGCGGAGGAGTAGTGAATAGCTGGACGGAAGTGATCGTGCAGCTCTGGGAGCCGCCGGTAAAAGAGGCTGATCGTTCGATGCAAGTTAGCAAGGCACTGAAAATTGTTAAGCTGGTTGAAAAATCTCTTCCCCTGAATCCGAATGCTGTTGTGAAAGTCGAATTTGGCAATTCTAAGTTCGACACACGCCAAATGTACCCGGGTGATTTTCTCGTAGAAGGCGATAGTTTCACAGTCAGCCTGGTTCCCGATTTTACACAATGCAAAGCGCTAGCGCGTAACCAGGCTTGCGGGACGACCACAGCTGATGCAGCATGTTGTGGTCCTGCTTCCGAAAAAAAAGAATTGGAGCTTGTGAAAATGCCTGACTAATGGCTTACACAATCCGCGCTCTTATTGCATCAGACTGGCCGGCGATTAAGGAGATTTATCAGCTGGGCATTGATACTGGCGATGCGACCTATGAAACCCAGGCACCGGAAACGGAAGTTCTGAAAAGCAAATTTCTGGCTGATCCGCAGCTTGTTGCGGAAAATAACGGCCAGGTCATTGGCTGGGCAATGCTATCGGCTGTTTCGAGCAGGTGTGTATATGGTGGAGTTGCCGAGACGAGCATCTACGTTAACCCGGAACATCATGGGCTTGGCGTAGGGCGGGCGCTTCTATCAGCACTTGTCCTAATGAGTGAAAAGCTTGGCTTCTGGACATTGCAGGCGCAGATATTTCCTGAAAATAAACCGAGCATTGCTCTTCATAAGCAACAAGGATTTCGGGAGGTCGGTTATCGGGAAAGGCTTGGGAAACGTAACGGAATTTGGCGCGACGTCCTTTTTTTGGAACGCCGTAGCGCAGTAGTTGGATCTTCCGATTCGGATCAATGCTTAAAATCGTAAACTTAATTAAAATAGCATACGGCCAAGCCCTTTTGTCCCCGTTCTGAGAGCTACTTAAACGTGACTAACCTTGAAAGGTCAACAATCACATAATGGGTTCTGGCTCATCTGTTCCGGCAGGAATATGCTAAAATGACGGCAGCATTATGCCGTCATTTTGGTCTAGTCAATATTGAAGTAGCCGAAGACATTGCTAGTGAAACCTTTCCAAAAGCCTCAGAATACTGGGCCGTTAATGGAGTTCCTGAAAATCCAACAGCCCGGCTCTACACTGTGGCTAAAAAAGCACTTAGTTTAATAAAATCCAATATTCAAAAAAGTGCCTTGCTAAAGGAGATCACTCGCCTTTCCCAGATGATCAACAACGCATGAAATTGATCTGATTCATTGTCCGAAGCAGAACACCCGTTGTCCGATTTTGAACGATCCTTACGAAATCTTTTTCAACAAAAACACGATACAGAAGCTAAAACCGGCTCTCGCTATACTGGCATATCATTTGTTATACAGAAATAGATTATATGAGTAGAACGTTAGACGTGAGTTAACGATGAGACGAAGTGATTTAGGTGAATTTGAAGAAGTAGTGCTGCTCGCAGTTGCTGCCTTGTCGCCCAATGCATATACCGTAGCTATTGCCGAAGAGTTGGAACGTGAAACGGGTAACATGGTCACTTCCGGGGCGGTGCATGCGGCTATGCAGCGCCTTGAACAAAAAGGCTATCTGCGGTCTGTATGGGGCGAGGCAACGGCCGAAAGAGGGGGCCGCAGGAAGCGCTTGTATACGGTTACAGCCCTGGGTGGCCGCATTCTGGAAGAGGCAAGAGCCGTTCGCAACCGGTTATGGGACCGGATCCTGCCCGCTATTCGCTTGGAATGGACCTGATAACCCAACAATGCCAATCCTATGAAGCAAGATGAATCTAAACAAAATCCCATAGCCGAACAGCCACCCCGGTGCTGTACGCGTTGCATTAATTGGCTGGTTGCTCCACATCTGCGCGAGGAAATTCTGGGTGACCTGCAGGAGCGTTATGCACACCGGGTAAGGACGCAAGGATTATTGCTCGCCCGAAGACGTTACTGGCTGGAAGCAACTGCATACGTTCGTCCTGCATTTATCAAAAGACAAAGAAGCAACAATCCATCAAACGCGGGCCTATCCGCACCTTTCTATAATCCAGCCATGATCCAAAATTATTTTAAGATCGCTTTCCGCAGCCTTGCCAAAAACAAAGGTTACTCTTTCATTAATATTGTCGGGCTTGCCGTCGGCATGGCCTGTACTGTGTTGATTTTCATGGTTGTCATACATGAAACGAGTTATGATAAAGCCGTGTCAGGCGGAGATCGTATTTACCGCGTTGAAACGGAGAACATTAAAGAAAAATATACGTATCCGGGCACTTATACAGGCATGGCACAGGCCCTGAGAACCGATTTGCCCGAAGTAGAGCTGGTGACTCCAATGCTTCAAATCCACGGAAACACTCTGGCTATACCCAATGCAGATAAACGTTTCAAGGAATCGGTGATTTTTACAGACAATAACATATTTAATCTTCTTGGCTATCAATGGCTTGCGGGTAATGCGGAGCGCGCACTTGTTCAGCCAAACACAATGGTGCTTACGAAATCTTATGCGCTGAAATATTTTGGAACGGAAGATGTTATAGGCAAAACGATACGCTTTGATAATAAACAAGACCTCGAAATCACCGGTGTTTTGGAAGATCACCCTGTTACAACCAGTTTCCCATTCAAAATGCTTGTCTCGGTTTCAACATTGAAAACACTCAACCCCGATCTGGATTTAAACCGGTGGAACGGCTGGGGAGACAATTATCAAGTGTTTGTCCGACTAAAAGATGGCGTTTTGCCTGATAAATTAGCTAAAAGATTTGAGTCAATTGTAGTCAAATACATCGGTAAGGAAGCTTTGTCCGAAAAGAGATTTAAGCTAAACGCGTTGTCAGAAATACATTATTCATCAAACCTGAGTGGCAGGACCGCAAATCCCGGCCTGCTGAAAACACTGTCGTTCATCGGCCTGCTGGTGCTGGTCATCGCCTGTTTTAACTTTATAAATCTCAGCACGGCACAGGCTCTTAAACGTGCCCGGGAAGTTGGGATCCGCAAGGCAATTGGCAGTAATCGTCGATCCCTCATTTTTCAGTTTTTGGCAGAGGCTGCATTGGTTACCTTTCTTGCTCTTTTGCTAGCAGGCATGGTTTCAATGCTAGCTATACAGCCCGTTGCCGATACGCTCAGCATTCCCCTAAGCCTGGCTGACTTGTTCAATCTGCAAACGTTGCTGTTTATGGTAGGTCTGTCCATCTTGACAACTTTATTAGCAGGTCTTTACCCAGCCTTTCGCTTGTCTGCAATGTCGCCGATGTGGGCCATGAAAAAAATCGCAGTAGTACAGGGAAATCAGTGGTTCTCGACTCGTCAAGGCCTGGTTGTGGCCCAATTTACCGTCTCGCTGATTTTGATCAGCAGCGCCTTTTTAATCAAAAGGCAGCTGAATTTTTTCAGGAATGCTGACCTTGGTTTCGATAAATCCGCAATAATTACAGTGGGACTTCCTGAAAACAGACCCGAGAAATTGCAAGCACTTCGGAACAGATTGACAAGTATTGCTCAGATTCAAGAGGTTAGCTTTTCTATGAATAGTGTTTCTTCTGAGAGTAACTGGATGCAGGGAATGGAATACCGCCAAGGCCCGTCTGTTACGCAAGTCAAGACACAGATGAAAATGGGCGATTCCCACTATTTGAGCACGTATGGGGTTCAGTTATTAGCAGGAAACGCTTTGCAGGATTCCGATACAGCTAATTTTAAAGTGCTGGCAAATGAAGTCTTTATAAACCGGCTTGGCATATCGCGGCCACTCGACGCCGTTGGAATTACGGTTTATTATGGCGACAGCAAGCAATTTGCTACCATTGCAGGAGTAGTGAAAAACTTTCATGTCAATTCGCTACATCAAAAGATCGACCCAACATTGATTCAGGTTGTACCAAATAATTTTTATCAGGCAGGAATTAAGCTAAAAAGTGCGCAGCCGGACAGAGAAAGTATAAAGGCGGCATTAACGCAAATCGAAAAGGGATGGATGGCTATATTTCCAGGGCATGTTTTTGAATACGGCTTTCTGGATGAAACATTGGCGCAGGCTTATCAGTCAGAAGCCCGGACAGGAAAATTAATTGAAGCATCGACTTTCCTGGCTGTTTTGATCGCATGTCTTGGTCTGTTTGGCTTAGCCACTTTTACCGCCGAACAGCGGACAAAGGAGATTGGTGTGCGGAAAGTCTTAGGCGCATCAGTTGCAAATATTACGGCTTTGTTATCCAAAGACTTTTTAAAACTAATCTTAATTGCTATTATAATTGCTTCACCAATCGCCTGGTATATAATGAACCAATGGTTGCAGAATTTTGAATTTAAGATTAAGATTCAATGGTGGATGTTCGCGCTCACCGGCTTGTCGATGACACTGATCGCTATGCTTACCGTAAGTTTTCAAAGCATTAAAGCCGCGCTGCTAAACCCGGTGAAAAGCCTGCGTAGCGAATAAATTTTTCATGAAGCTGGTCATGTTTAAAACATCGGCAGCAAGTAGCAAAAGCGTACACAAGAGAATTTCAACATACCGCTATGTTAGATAATTTTAATGCGGACCGGCCCCTTGAAATCCTTAACGTCAACAGGTATTCCCTTTTGTGTTATTGCTACGCTCCCTGTTTTATGCAAATCAATTGCTACCTCCAGTACGTCTTTCATATGCTTACGCCAGTCATCAGGAAACAGCATGCGTGCAATTTCAGAGGGACATGTACTTTTCTCAGCGCCACGATGAATGGCAGTAGATAGGATGGTTGTTGCTATTTTGTGGTAATGCTGCATGCGTATGCTAGTGGAACAGGTTGTTGAAAATACTACATCAAAGATCCAGCTTTGCTGCTTCTTGGCACTGGCACATTTTTAGTTTACGCTTCTGCTCACCATTAAACTTTATGTGATGAGCTCGAAAAATAATTATGAAGAACGGGAAGTGTCTAATGGCGGTTTTGCGCTAGGGCTTTTAGTTGGTGCTACCATTGGCGCATTAGCTGCAATGCTATTCGCACCAAAATCAGGCCCGGAGACACGTCAACAGCTGAAAGATTTGGCAAACCAGCAAAAAGACAAACTGCGAAACCAATGGGAAGACACTAAAATTAATGCTGCCATAGCGGTCGACGAGGCAAAAGAAAAACTTGACACTGTTGCCGATCAGACCAAAGAGGCAGTGGATGTTTATGCCGATAAAGCCAAAGGAACAGTTGATCAGGTGGCTGAGGGGACAAAGGCAACAGTGGAAAAATTTCAAAAACGCTATTAATGTCCACCGGCAAGCAGTACCTAACAGATACGGGCAATGATTTGTCTTCCGATGAAGCGCAAAAGATGCTTGTAATTGAAGAAAAGCTGGTCGTTACCTCTGAAAGTGTTGAAACAGGGCGCGTGCTGGTTTCTAAGAAGGTTTTTGAAGAAGAAGCGGTGTTTAATGGCACAATCAAAAGCGAAGAAATCACCGTAGAAAGGAAGGAAATCAACCAGTACGTACAGACGGCCCCACCGGCCGTCCGCCAGGAAGGGGATGTGACTATTGTCTCGGTTGTAAAGGAGGTATTGGTTGTCGAAAAGCGCCTGATGCTCGTGGAAGAACTGCATATCACCAAGCGTGATCTTCATCACCAAAAGACTTTTACAGAAAAACTTAGAAAAGAGGAAGTAACGGTTTCCAGAAGCGGTTCTGGCATGGATATTTAACAGCCGACCGCAATTCAACAAACTAAAACTTTTTAAACTAGGAATCATGGCAAATACAGTAATTGGAATTTTCGAAAACGCAAATGATGCGCAGCAAGCGCAAAGTCATTTACTGGCAAACGGTTTTGCAGCCAGCGACATCGATATTACCACATCATCATCGTATAATTCAGATACGACCACATCAACAGTTAATAGGGATGATGATGATTTTGGAGACCGCATTGGCAATTTCTTCAAAGACTTATTTGATGGAGATGAAGATGAGACCAGGCGTTATTCGCATGCCGGAAGGAGGGGCACAATTGTGACTGTGCATGCGGCCGATGCTGAGCAGGCAGAAATAGCAGCGGATATCCTGGACCAGTATGGCGCAGTAGACGTCAATGAAACCGCCGGCAGTTATGGTGCAAGCCAAGAATACACCGGCACGGTAACAGATTCTACGGCAAACACTTATACTGACGATTCAATCAACCCCTATACGAATAGATCTATTGACATCGATTCAGATCAAACAGATTCGCTGCCTGTAATAAATGAAGAATTGCAGGTTGGAAAACGAGAAGTTGAAACAGGTGGTGTGCGTTTAAGGAGCCGCATTATCGAGCGCCCCGTACAGGAAAGTATCCGGCTTCGCCAGGAGCAGGTCAATGTTAACCGGACACCCGTAGACAGGGTTGCGTCTGAGTCTGATTTTGACACTTTCAAGGAAGGCACTATCGAAATGAAGGAGTACGCAGAAGTGCCTGTGGTAAACAAGGAAGCACGGGTCGTTGAAGAAGTAAGCTTGAATAAAACCGTCGATGAGCGCGAAGAAACAATCAATGAAACCTTGCGTAATACCGAAGTTGAAGTTGAAGACCTTACCGATGAAGAAAGGCTGAGAAGATCAGGTTTAGATCTATAACACATTTTAGCAAAAAGTTAAAAGGCACCTTCGAGGTGCCTTTTTGTTCCTGCCCGCAAGCAATCCTATTTCCCTCCTACCCGTCCGCCCCGTTTGTGGTAAGCGCATCCCCACATTCCCGTCTATGCGAATACCAACTTTCATACAATATTCTTGAAGCTGTGAAAAAGCTAATCGCCTTTTTTATGCTTGTGCGGTTTTAAGGAAGGCGTATTGCCTGGAGATTCCTTATTGTCCCGCTGACGTTTGTCCGGCTCTTCCGTTGACTTGGCAACTTTTTTAGGTCCCGTCTTTATTCCCATTTCGATAATAGTGTTTTGTTATAAATAGATAATTGTTTATTACAAAAAAGCTATGCCATCGATTCGAATACGCAGGCATAAAAATAGTTGCGAGATTTGTGCTTAACACGAACCTCCAGAAAGACTGTTACCAGCGTTCAGGGGCTCTTTTTATGGTTACTTTTTATCCCAGATCTAATGTCAGAAAAATCAGCATCGAAACCTGTCTCCAATTTTGTCAAAGTACGGGGAGCAAAAGAGAATAACCTGAAAAATGTTGATCTGGAAATTCCAAGAGATGCGCTGGTCGTATTTACCGGTGTCTCCGGTTCGGGTAAATCTTCACTTGCTTTCGGAACATTGTATGCCGAAGCGCAGCGCCGTTATCTGGAGTCGGTCTCTCCGTATGCGAGGCGACTTTTTAATCAAATGTCCATTCCCCAGGTCGATAGTATAGATGGTCTCCCTCCGGCTATCGCTTTGCAGCAGCAGCGGGGAGCGACAAGCACACGTTCGTCTGTGGGCAGCGTCACAACGATTTCAAATCTGATCAGGATGCTGTATTCAAGGGCGGGGGATTATCCTGCCGGTCAGTCCATCGTATATGCAGAATCATTTTCGCCAAACACCCCGGAAGGCGCCTGTCCGGAATGCCATGGACTGGGGGTTGTTTATGAAGTCACAGCGCATTCGATGGTCCCCGATGATTCACTTTCGATCAGAGAAAAAGCCATCGCAGCCTGGCCTACCGCCTGGCAGGGGCAGAACTTGCGGGAAATATTGATGACGCTTGGTTACAATGTGGACATACCCTGGCGTGATCTGCCGCAGAAAGACAGGGATTGGATCTTGTTTACGGAGGAGCAGCCGGTTGTCCCGGTCTATTCCGGACTTAATATGGCACAAGTTCAGCAAGCCCTGGCGCGAAAAATGGAACCCAGCTATATGGGTACATTTACGGGAGCCAAACGGTATGTAATGCAAACTTTTGCGAATTCACCGAGCCAGGCGATGAAAAAGCGTGTTTCAAAATTTATGCTGAGTGCGCAATGTCCCGTCTGCCATGGTAAGCGCCTGCGTCCGGAGCCATTATCTGTGAAATTTGCCGGGATGGATATCGCGGAATTTTATCGGCTCAATATCAAAAGCTTACGTGATATTATATCTTCATCCCTAAAACCTAAAAGTAACCGCCCAGACCAGGAACATCCCGAAAAGGCATTGGTGATGCAACGTATAGGTCACGACCTTTTATCCCGCCTGGACGTGCTCATCGATCTCGGGCTTGGGTATCTGACACTTGAAAGAAGCACCCCCACCCTTTCGCCGGGAGAATTGCAACGCCTGCGGTTGGGGACACAGATACATTCCAATCTTTTTGGCGTCGTTTATGTGCTCGACGAACCATCGGCAGGTCTTCACCCTGCCGACACACAGTCATTACTCCGAGCCCTGGACCGGTTAAAAGCAGCTGGAAATTCACTTTTTGTAGTCGAACATGAGGTCGAAATCATACGCCATGCGGACTGGGTTGTTGATGTAGGGCCAGGCGCGGGTGAAAAGGGAGGTGAAATACTTTACAGTGGCCCGTTACAGGGATTGGAAAAGATTCGCAAGTCCGTTACAAGGCGATATCTCTTTAATGTAAATCAAAGTCAAAAGCCTGCAAGAGAGGCGAAAGGATGGCTGCGGCTAAGAGACGTAAGCCGAAATAATTTAAAGCATGTTGATGCCGACTTTCCATTAGGCGTATTGACCAGCGTCACTGGCATATCGGGCTCCGGGAAAAGTAGTCTGGTCAGTCAGGCGCTTGTAGAGCTTGTTTTGGAAAAATTAGGACACCAAATACCGGGCACAGATGATCAGGAAGATAATCTTCTTCAAACAGAAAACCCAAAAACAACAACCGGGTATATCTCAGAAGGGATAACTCATATTCGCAGGTTAATACCGGTAGATCAAAAGCCCATCGGACGTACGCCCCGGTCAAACCTGGCAACCTACACAGGTCTTTTTGATCATGTCCGTAAATTGTTTGCAAATACCAAAATGGCAAAGAGCCGAAAATACGATGCGGGTCGTTTCTCCTTTAATGTCGCAAAAGGGCGCTGTCCGAACTGCGAAGGCGAAGGCTTTGTAATGGTTGAGCTTTTGTTTCTTCCGAGTGTTTATACTCCTTGTCCGGCCTGTCATGGAAGTCGTTACAATGAAAAAACGCTGGAAGTTACATATAACGACAAAAATATTGCCCAGGTGCTCGCCCTGACTGTGGATGAGGCGTTTGACTTTTTTGAGTCTGAGCCTCAGATCAACCGGGCGCTGGACGTCGTTCGTCAGGTTGGACTGGGATACCTGCGTCTTGGGCAACCCGCTACCGAGCTGTCAGGCGGTGAAGCGCAGAGAATTAAGCTGGCCACCGAGTTGCAACGGTCTCAGAATGGCAATACATTATATGTTCTTGATGAGCCCACAACAGGACTGCATCCTTCGGATGTAGACAATTTACTGGTCCAGCTCAATAAGTTGGTCGATCAGGGAAATACGGTCATTGTAATCGAACACGATTTGCACGTTGTTGCAAACAGTGACTGGGTAATCGACGTTGGGCCGGGTGCCGGGGATGAAGGTGGAGAAATCGTAATTTGCGGTTCCGCAGCAACTGTTGCCAATGAACCATCAAGTCAAACGGGAAAGTATCTAAACCTGAAATGACAATGATGAAACAACATCCAACAGCCTTGTAAAATACATTGCAGTGCATGTAAGATATCCGGGTAGTTCCCGGGAGATTTATATAAATTGCTTTTTCAAACAAAACACCCTTTCCACATGGCACATACTACCTCCAATCCAACGATCCATGAGGGCCGCAACTTAAAGCGATTTCGTGAGATGCTTTCGATCAAACAAGATCACCTCGCATTTGAACTCGGCGAAGACTGGAACCAGCAGAAGATTTCCCTGCTAGAACAAAAAGAAAAGATCGATTCGGATATTTTGGAGCAAGTTGCGGCCATTTTGAAAATCCCAGCCGAGGCGATTCGGAATTTTGATGAGGAGAAGGCTATTACTATTATCTCAAATACATTCAATGATCAATCAAGTGGCGTGAGTGTAAATGCCACATTTAACATCAATCCTGTTGAAGAAATCAGAAAGCTACATGATGAGAAAATGGAGCTATATGAGCGGATGTTGAAGGAGAAGGATGAGATGATGGGGCGTTTGGAGCGGTTGGTTGGGGGTTAGACAAAAGAAGCTTAACTCCGAAGAAGCTACCTTTTTATAGAAAAGAACAGATCATATCTGCAAAGGCCCCCGCGGGGCCTCCTTGGAATTGACAATCAATCAGGAGGCTACGCTGGGGCCTTTTCAATAAACTTGGTATAACCCTACTTCAATACATTTGTTTACATGCATTCGTACACCTATGAGAATCATATCAGCTAGGGAATTTCGGGCGAAGCAGAAGGATTATTTGGATCTGGCCGAAAAGGAACGTGTGATCATTCACCGGGGAAAGAACAAGAAGTCAGTTTTACTCACGCCTATTGATGAAAGTACTGAAACTGATGTCTTTTTTTCCAACCCAATGGCTATAATTCTTGACTTTTCAAGGGCTTTTGGATTTTCGGCTTTACGGGCTGCACGTTCCTTCCACTGGCTCGATTCTGCAGCTGTGACCGATTCTAATTTTTCTAAAATATCTTTTCTCGTTTGCATAGTCATTCAAAATCAATGTATCCCCAATCTAAGGCCAGAGCACCATTTAATTCAGCAACATCCGCTGTCGGCGACAACCTAGCAGCGAACATCAAAAAAATGGGGCAAATCTGGAAACGATTAGGTCATTTACTTCGATTCGTTGGTAGTTGCGGTGCCCACAGAAACGAAATGTTACAATTGTCGTACTTTCACATGATAGATTCAGAGCCAATGTATTCAGAAATATTACGGGCAACCGGCACTTATACAGATGAAGAGGAAAGGCTTTTTGAAGAAGCCGTTATGGCGCTGCAGATTAACCGAAACGAAGTTATTCTCCACAAAGGCGAGGTAGCGAAATCAATTTATTATTTGTTAAGTGGAGCCGTTTACCAATATGAACAGGTGTCCCAGATGGATCGAAATATCATCGACTTGCGCGTTCAAAATGAATGGTTTTTTGATTATCAAAGCCTGATTTCTCAACGCCCTTCTGAAACTTACATTCAAGCTTTCAGCGACTGCCACCTGCTCGAACTCAGACTGGATACCGTGCATTACTTAACGGGAAGGTCAATTGCATTTTTGCAGCTGAATAAGGTTTTGCAAGGTGCGTCAGAAAGACTGAGGTTCTTCGATCAAGCAATGACCCCTGGTGAAAAATATGCATTTATTCTTGATAACCGCCCAAGGCTGATACAAGCATTTCCTTTAAAGATGATCGCGTCTTATCTCAAACTCACTCCTGAAACGCTGAGCAGGGTCAGGAAATCAATTATCAGGACAGCCATTTCTTGATTTGGATCAATAGGTCAAATCAAACGGAAGACATACTTTTGATCTAAAACTCACTAATATGCAGCAATCATCACGATCTATCCGGCCATTTATAGGCTGCCGGAATTTTGAATTATCCCGGAATTTCTATCGCGATCTGGGCTTCGAGGAAGTCGTAATCTCATCCGACATGTCGCTTTTCAAAACAGAAAATGTCGGCTTTTACTTGCAAGATGCATTTGTCCAGGACTGGATCGACAACACAATGATTTTCCTCGAAGTGAAAAATGTACAAAATACGTGGGATCAATTAGTGTCGCTCAATCTTCCCGATAAATACCAAGGCGTGCGCCTTACGCCCATTCGCGTTGAGCATTGGGGTCGTGAATGCTTCGTCCACGATCCATCAGGCGTCTTATGGCATTTCGGAGAGTTCTTCAATAAATCGTAAGTTCTGACAAACGGAACCTTCGAAACCATTCTATGTTTTTGAAGAATTCCTTTCTGTTTGTCTTCGGCTGTTAATCCCGCAAAAAATAACAGAGCACCCAAAGCGCGATAACAGTGCCGCCATGAATGAGCATCCCCTACAGATTACTGCCGGGAGTACGCCACACGATCAGCATATCGACCAAGGGAATGAGAGAACCTGCCAGTAATGTCACAGATAACTCAGCCACCATTGCTGGCGGTGGCTTTGCTTATAGCGGTCAAATTTTTTGCAAACAGGATAAAGTGCGACAATAACGGCTATCCAGATCAGATACACGACCGGCAGGCTAAAACCGAAACCCTTCAAATCGATCTCAAAATCGTGCTGGATTGCGGACTTCCAGCCGTAACCTGTCAACTGGGCGAGTACCATGCCCAAGATGCGGATTGTGTAAAGATGCAGGATATAATAGAAAAAAGGTACCCTGCCGAAAACGCAGAAAAAGTCGACCAGTTTGCCCTTCCACTTTTCAGAATTAGCCAGAAACAGGAAGGTAAATGTTAGTGTAAATAATAAATAGCAGAGCGAAGGCGGATATTTGTTGACGTTAAAAAACGACATGAATGTCCTGCCCGTCGTACGTAAATGTATCCAGGGCACCGGGTCGCCATATACATTTGCCCATCGTATTACTATGAAAAGGAAAATGCTACCCAGCCCGATCAGGTTAAAGAGCTTCTGCCGATATTCGGTTTTAAAAGAAGACTGATAAAACTGTCCGAAATAATAGCCCAAAGACATCACGGCGATCCAGGGAATGATGGGATAAACAATTGTAAGCGTAACATTGCCGCCCAGGATTTTGGTTGAATAAACCTCATGCAATATCCCCCACCACATCGTGTTCAAATGAACGCTGTCCAGCAAATTATGCCCGGCGATCAGCAGAATTGAGATCATGAAAATCACATTGAGAGGTAAATGAATAAGCCCGGCCAAAGCGATCATACTCACGCCCAAAACCCAGATCACCGCCAGGTCTATGTTGGTGAATTCCACATTGAGGTACCAGGCGAAGGCAATGATCGTCAGTTCCATAAAAATCAGCCACAGACCACGTTTGATCAAGATGACAGACAGATTTGCTTTCGTCCGGTGCCTGCCCGACATGAAGGCCGAAACCCCGGCCAGAAAGCTGAAAGTCGGTGCGCAGACGTGCGTTATAATGCGCGTCAGATACACTGGCAACGTTGCATGCGCGGGATTGCTGATATCAAAAAACGCGGCCGAATGGTAAAAGTAGTCGCGTGTATGGTCAAGCGCCATCAGTACCATTACAAATCCTTTCAAAAGGTCGATAGATTCTATGCGAGAATTAGTTAGGGAGGTCATATAGAGCGGTTTATCTACAAAGACCTGCACCATTAATATATATTCATTACTACTTATTGAATGGTAAATGAAACCGAAGTAAATAAATGTTCAGTTTCTAATTCGGATTCAGCGACTTACGAAAAGCAGCGGGTGACATGCCTGTTTTCTGTTTGAATAATTTGTTGAAAGATTGCGGATGCTCAAAGCCTAATGCATAAGCCACATCTGCTGTGGTGAGCGAATCGCTGCCCATCATTTCCTTCGCTTTCTCAACCATCTTCAAATGAATATGCTGCTGGGTAGTCTGACCGGTAAGGGATTTCAGCATGTCGGACAAGTATCGCTGGGAAACTTTCAATTGCTCTGCTATTTCCTGGGTCGTCGGCAAGCCTTTGACCAGCGCTTCTTTCTTCTCAAATCGCTCATTCAAAAAGGCATTCATCTGATCGATCAGATCGTGATGAACTACGTTGCGCGTCAGGAATTGGCGGTTGTAAAACCGATTGCAATGATGAAGTAGCAGCTCGATCTGCGAAACCAGCACATCCAGGCTAAAATGATCCGTGTGCGTTCCCAACTCCGTCGCTATTGATTCAAATACAGCTTTAATTACACCCTTCTCTTTTTCGGAAAGAAACAATGCTTCAGAGACTGAATACGCGAAAAATCCGTAGCGGTGAATGCGGGATGCAAGGGGATGCTTGTAAAAAATATCAGGGTGAAAGTATAATGCGTAGCCTTCGTGCTCCTCCAAATCATCGGACAGCTCAACGAGCTGATTTGGCCCTACGAAAGCAAGCCCGCCATCGCGAAAATCATAAGAACCAGGCCCATATTTGGCCTTCCCGTTAAAATTCAACTTAAATGCTATTTTATAAAAATGCAGCAGATACTGACTTCCCGCATCAGCCAGACAGGGTTTGTTTTCGTCATAGTTGACCAATGTGATCAGCGGATGCAGAGGGCCCGGCAAACCAACCCGCTGCATTAGAGCCGAAATATTGTTGAAAACTACTGGTTGTCCCTGCATGTCTATTTGCCGCTTTTTGCAAATAAAAATTAATACTACACCTTAATCCTGAACAGTGGGACGGATCACGATGTCGCCAATATCCACTTGATCTGCCTGAGCGATCGCGTAGGCAACCGCTTCTGCAATGGCCGTTGCAGGAATGGCAATTTCGCTTGCCCGCTGCGTCAGAACATCCCGGATGGATTCATTCTTAATATTGCCCACAAATGGAGTATCCACAAACCCGGGTGAAATCCCTGTCACACGCCAGCGGCCTTTTGACTCTTGTCGCAAAGCTTCGCTGATGGTGCGAACTGCGTTTTTGGTAGCCGCATAAACGCCCATCGTCGGCACAATACTAATACCAGCTGTCGACATGATGTTGATAATATGTCCGGAACCCTGCATTTTGAAAATCGGCAACGCGGCGGCAATGCCATAAAGCGTGCCTTTCAGGTTCACGTCTATCATTTGCTCCCAACCTTCCACATCAGTATCTTCCAATAATTGCAGCTGACTGATGCCTGCATTGTTAATGATCACATCTAAACGGCCAAATTCGTTCAATGCCAATTGTATCAGCGAGGCGACATCAGTCCGTTTTGTTACATCCATTTGCAGGTAAACCGCCTGGCCGCCTGCTTTCTGAAAGCGTTCTGTCAGACTGGCTAATGCATCTGCCCTTCTGGCACCAAGAACGACTTTCGCTCCCTTCGCTGCCAGCAGTTCCGCCGTTGATTCACCTATGCCACTGCTTGCACCGGTGATGGCGACCACTTTATTTTCGATTCCATTTATCATATCGTATGGTTGAATGTTACGATACAAAATTCCGGAAACGAAAAGACCTAAGTGTAGCCATAACTGTCGAATGTGTAGCCGGTGGAACCGTCAATGCAATGCAAATAACAATGGACGGAAGGCATCCGGAAATAGAGAGGCAGGCTATATCTGCCTGCGCCACCTGATTTGGTTAAGGATCATGTTTTATTTGTCAACCTCTATTCCGATTTTGCCGTAGAAATCCTTATCACCGACTTTGTTTTCCAGGAGATCATGCGCTTTGCTGATCTCCGACAACGAAAAGACTTTATTAAGAACAGGTTTTAACTTGCCAGTTTCGACGAGTTTCGTTATCTCGTCCAGTTTATTTCTGTTTTGCCGGGTAAATACAAAATGGTAAGTCGCATTTTTCCCCCAAGCGTGAATCAGGTTTTGCGGTTTTTCAATGTCGACAATGGTAACTACCTGACCCAGTTGGCTGAGGATCTGTCCACTATCGGAAAGTGTATTGCCTCCTATGGTGTCAATCACAACATCAACTCCTTTTCCGGCCGTAAGTTGCTGGATAACGTCAATGTAGTTTTCATTTGCGTAGTCGATGACATGGTCGGCCCCTAATTCGAGGAGAACCTGGTGATGGACTTTTCTGGCTGTCGTGAAAACGACAGCCTCCATTGCTTTGGCGATCTGAATGGTCAGCATTCCCACGCCACCGGCACCACCATGGATCAGGATAGTCTGATTGACTTTCAACTGCGCCCGGGTAACCAACATTTCCCAGGCTGTTCCGGCTGCCAAAGGAAGCGTTGCAGCTTCCAGATGGCTGATATTTTTAGGTTTTAGAGCAATGATAGACTCATGAACGCTGTGATACTGGGCATAACTCCCCTGCCCCTTGAATATCTCAGGCGTGTAATAAACCTGGTCACCAACCTTGAAGTTTTGCACACCCTGACCTACTTCCACAATTTCACCCGAAACATCATGACCTGTGATGACCGGTAAAGTCAGCTCATCTTTATAATCGCCGCGACGGACCTGGTAGTCCAAAGGGTTCACAGATGTTGCAAAGACTTTGACCAAAACTTCCCCGAAGCCTGGCGTAGGCGTAGGCACATCGACAATTTCAAAATTATCAACCGGACCGAACTGATTTAAAATCGCTGCTTTCATTTTGTTTTTAGCTAATTAGGTAAATACCTAAGTAATTAATCAAAAAAATTATAAATTGTCTTTAATATGCTGTGCTAATTCCTGGATCGACTGTTCATTTCTTTTATAATAAGTCCATTGATCCTTCCTAGTGGCGATTAAAATGTTGGCGGCCAACATTGTTTTTAAATAAACAGAAACGGTTGGAACAGACATTCCCGCTTTTTTTGCAATGTCAGAAACGCACACGCCCATGTCCGGCGAATAATCAGCTAGCTCCTCGGCAGGAAAGTGTGCATAAGGCTCTTTTAACCATTCAAGAATGCTTAACCGGGTCTGATTTGACAATGACTTAATGACTTCTAATAATATCATGATGCAAATTTAGGAAATTACCTAAATCCCTACAAGTCTTTCTTGAAATATCTGACAGACTGGTGCCACCTTCTGCACAGGGAATCAACCCTATCTGCAAATTTTCATTTTTCAAGCGCCAAGCACCCGCAAAGGACACAGCAAGACCAATTCCCGAAGTGGGCCGGTCATGATTGATTGGCTCAGTCATTGTTTGCCATTTCCCGTTTACCAGCATTTTAATATGCTCTTCATAAATAGGTTTTACATCTTTTACATAACCACGGCCCGCCATATTGGACTGGCCGATCATTAAAAATGAATGCAGGGTATTTTCTTTTCTATCCGTAGGTAAAATTCGGTTTGTATACGCACGCAATACAGATTCAAAATCACAACCAAACCAATTTGGACACAACGAACCGTAATCTGGAAACATTCCTCTTTTGATATCTGCTGACTTTTGCATTGTAAATATTTAAACTTGTTAAAATGGTGATTTGCTGGCGAAAACCGAAAGCCTTATTAATGCGTATTTTAATAATGAGTCAGGCTTGAAAAATGGTGTGCTAACCGTTGAATATCTGGCGCGGCAACTCAGTTTATCACCCAATTATTTGAGTGATGCGCTTCGATCGCTCACCGGGCAAGGCGCACAGCAACACATTCAGGATAAATTAGTTGGAAAAGCGAAAGAATATTTAACTGCAAGTAATTTATCAGTTTCTGAAATCGCCTATAATTTAGGCTTCGAGCGCCCTCAATCATTCAATAAATTGTTTAAAAACAAAACCGACATGTCTCCATTGAAATTCAGGCAATCCTTTAACTGAAAGGTGAAACAGCAAAGATTTAAGCTTTTGTCTGCCTTTGCTATCCTGCCTGGCGAACCGCAGGTTTGTTGATACAGACATTCAATTCATAGCCCCAATAATGAACTCCATCAGAATATCAGGTCTGTTTTGCTAAGAATCCCACGGTAAAACTTTACTTTTTGGGCTTGAATCGCTTAAACCCTTATTATGATTCGCGCAGAAAGACTTCATGTAAAACGCGGGCTGATCTTTTTCTTTTCGTCGCTGCTCTATGCATTGTGCCAAATGCTTTTGAGCAACATTGTGATGGAAGATGATTTATGGAAGAATTTTCATATCCAATTATCAGCCCATTACATCGTGGTTTTCGCAATGTGTGTGGCCGACTACCAGTTGTTGCTTTTCCTGAATAAACATCTGCCCTACTCAAAAAATATCATTTACCGGATCATTGCCGAGCTTACAGGACTGATCGCCATTTGCTTTATACTGCTGTTGGTATTTAATTTTCTGATCTACAATGTATTGCTGGTTCCGCATGAAGGAATGCCTTCTTTGCTGACGAAATTTGCATTGGCAATGCTTACCAACACTCCTATTCTGCTTGTCTTCGAACTGATCCATTATTTTCAGTCTGAACAAAAGGCGATTGCGGATTCGGAAAAGGCACAACGTGAAGCGCTGCTATTTGAGCATGAAACATTGAAATCCCAAATCAATCCCCATTTCCTTTTCAATTCGTTAAATGTCCTTTCGTCTTTAATTTATATCAACCTCGAAAACGCGAATAAATTCACCAAGGCACTTTCAAAAACATACCGGTATGTGCTTTCACTCAACCGCCAACCTCAGGTAACCGTTGCCGAGGAACTGGACGCACTTGATTCATACCTCTTTCTGATGAGGATGCGTTTTGAGGATTCTTTCTACTTTACCATTGAAAAGACCGCTTCCCGCCAGGAAAGTAAAATTATTCCGCTCACTTTACAGCTGCTTTTAGAAAATGCATTCAAACATAATATTGCAACCGAAGAATCGCCATTAAATATCCGTCTGACCATTGGCAGTGAATACATTACTCTCGAAAATAGCATACAGCCCACAAGCGATACAGACAAAGGTGGGATCGGATTAAAATATCTTTCGAAGCAATATGAATTATATGGCAAAAAAGTAGTTGTGCAACACACGGGCAGTCTGTTTATTGTCAAAATCCCTTACATAGCGCCATGAATTATTTGATAGTTGAAGATGAGCGGTTTGCGTATGAAGAATTAAAACGCATGATGACGCAATTGCGCCCTCATTACCAATTTGAAAAGCGGACCAAAACGGTCATTGATACCATTGCATTCCTGAAATCCAATACGGTCGATTTAATCTTGATGGACATTCGGCTTGCTGATGGAAACTGCTTTGAAATATTCAATCACGTCGAAGTTACCACACCCGTTATTTTTACCACCGCTTATGACGAACACGCGATTAAAGCCTTCAAGTTTAACAGCATAGATTATCTTTTAAAGCCATTTGACGAGAAAGAATTAGAATCGGCACTCATTAAATTTGAAAATATCTTCCACAGCAATTCCTATAAACCGGTTTCGAAGGATTTTGAGCAAATCCTTTTTACCAAACTCAAAAACCGATTCCTGATATCAAAAGGTGAAAATTACCATTATATAGAAACGCAGGATATCGCCCACTTTTACAGCGAAGACGGCGTGGTTTTCCTGCACACTTTCGAAAATAAAAGGCATATTATCAATTACACGTTGGACCAATTGGAACAGCAACTCGATAACAGTTTGTTTTTCCGGGTTTCGCGCAATTGCATCGGCAATGTGAAAGCGATTGAGAATGTTGCAAAGTACTTTAATACCCGTTTGCAACTCACTTTTTCACCGCCTTGTCCCCACGAAGTGCTCGTCAGTCGCGTCCGCGTTCCCGACTTCTTGAAATGGATGGACGGAGTGCTTGAATAATTCCATTTCCCCGCTGCTGCACTTTAACCTGCCGATTCTAAACTCCATGGTTTATCGATTTCTGTGCCGGGCGATTCGCCGTTCTTTTGAGGAATCAAAACGAATGTAAACGTCAAAGACAAGGTCAAAACCATGAAACGAGTATTATTAGTGGCTACATTATTCGTAGCACTATTTTCCAAAAAAGCAGAAGCGCAGCAAGTATCTTTCAAAACAGAATTCATTGGAAATTCGGGCTATTGGTTTCTTCCCAATGGCGATAAACCGAAGGAAAGGATCGGCGACGGCACAGGTTCGGCGATCATTTATCAGGGCGCATTTAATATGCCGATCTCCTCGAAAATGAATAAAAATAAGCGCCCGACCGTCTGGGGAGTTGGCCTCAGCGGGGCATATGCATCACTCAACAACAAAAATTTCGAGGATGAAATGGTTTCAAAAATCCTGAATCTTCAAGTGGGCATTTATCACTTGCGGCCACTGAATGACAAATGGTCTATGCGGGCCAGTGTGGGTGTGGGCGTGTTTACACCGTCTGCGAACCTATCCAAAATCAGGTTCAAAAACGTGCTTGCAGTGCAGGCGTCGTCTTTATCCGCCACCTGAAACCCAACCTGGCCATTGGCGGCGGATTAGCAATCAACAGTTCCCTGGGCTATCCAATGCTATTTCCGGCCGTTTACCTGAACTGGAAACGCGAGGGCAACTTCGACCTTAAAGCCGAGCTGATTGACGGGCTGGATATTTCGGCGACTTATGGGTTCAATAAACAGGTTAAGCTGGCGCTCGCTTTCGAAATGAACGGACAAATGGCGCTGCTTGAAAAGGACGGCAGGGATAAGATATTCTCTCACCAATATATTGTCACAGGCCTTCGCCCGGAAGTCAAATTAGGTAAAACGGGCCTTTCAATGTCGGCTATGGTCGGGCTGAATTTGTACCGCCCCGCCGCTTACAGCGACCGGACTTTGAAAGGCATGTTTGCTGGTAATAATGATTACTATTTCGCTGTTTCACCTTATGCTTCGGTTGGTTTAAAAATGGGGTTTTAGTTTGAGTTTGCCGTTCTTACCGACTGGCGCGACTTCATTAAGCGGCGCTGTTATTTCCGGCTTTTCCTGACTGGAATACATATCAATAAATGCCTTTAATGCGGCTGATTGTGATTTATCCTGCCTGAAAATCAGGACGGTGATCATTGTTCCCAGCTGTTTGTCCAACACATTGCTTGTAATTTTTCTGCCTGCATAATATTGGGAAACAACCTCTTCGGGCAATATGGTCATCCCCAAACCGGCTTCGAAGAAGTTGATAATTCCTTCAATAGAATTGAGCACGGTGCTTTTGTACTGGACGATGCCTTTGGAGCTTAGCCAGCATATCCTTCATTTTTCGTTTATCTCAGAGACACAGCACTCCAGTCTATTTTGGCTCATGAGTTTGGCCACCACACTCAATATGATTTGGGCATTTTACAACCAGGTATGAAATTAACTCCAAAAATCTCCCGACGCACCGAATTAATGGCCGATGCATACGCAGCCTACTTTCTGGCGTACACCAAAGGAGCCGCGATGAAGCTCAATGATTTGCAACAAGTTGCAGAAGTATTTTATAACATAGGTTATTCCAGAAACGCAGACAAAAAAGACCATATTATCGGCAGCCGCGAATTTGCGAGTCTGTTTGACGCAGACTTGAATGAGCTTGTCAAAAAGTAGCCTCCGCGCACCGCTGCTTAAAAATCTTACCCATTACAATTAACTTCAACCTCCTTTCGGAACCCGCAGTTAGCTCGCCGAAGCGCGCAAAAGACCAGAGCGTATAAAGGAAACCGTCATTAACAGTTTACTATATACGCTCTGGTGTTTTACAATTAAAGATTCATTCCGCCCGTCAGTTCGATCCGCTGGCCATTGACCCATTTGGCATCTTCGCTGCACAGGAATGCAACTACTCCACCCACGTCGTCTGGCAAACCTACACGTCCCAGTGCGGTTGCGCCCGCTACATACGCACGGATTTGCGGTGTATCCTCCATTGCTCCACCTCCAAAAATCGCCCCGGGCGCAACAACATTGGCGGTAATTCCACGCGGGCCCAGTTCAAGTGCCAGGAATCTGGTATACACATCGACTCCGCCCTTCATAATTCCGTAAGCAGAAACGCCCTGAAAGCTCACACGAGAAACAGCGGAAGAAATATTAATGATCCGTCCCCCGTCTTGAAGATGGTCAAGCGATTTTTGGGTAAGAAAATAAACTCCTTTGAGATGAATGTTAAACATTTCATCGAATTGCGCCTCAGTGGTTTCCCAAACGGGTGCTGTAAGGCTGGTTCCCGCATTATTAATCAGGAAATCAAAACGATCTGTGCCGAAGCCCGTTCTTAGTACCGAGTCGACTTTTAGAAAAAAATCTTCAAAGCCGCTTGAATCGGCCGTATTGAGCTGTAACGCTACGGCCTTCCTTCCAAGAGATGTAATAGCGTCCACGGTTTTTTCTGCCTCAGCCGCATTGCTATTGTATGTAAGCAAGACATCGATTCCCTTTTGCGCAAGTTTTATTGCAATTTCTCTACCAATTCCACGGCTTCCGCCGGTTACCAAAGCGATTTTTTGAGTTGTCATCAGATTATATTTGTACGGATTAAAAACTGTACAAAAGTCCGTCGAATGACCACGTGCTGGTTAGTGCGAGCCAATCAATTTTATGTATAATTCAAACTTTTAGTCTGACTGCGAAAAGCTCCCGGCGATAAGGAGGTTTCATTTTTGAAGAATTTGGCAAAATGCGCGAAATCTGAAAAGCCAAGACTATCCGCTATTTCGGCTATACTCCAATCCGTGAGCCTTAACAATGCCCGCGCTTCCTGAAGGATTCTGCCCGAGATTAGTTCGGTCGTTGTTAGACCCGTGGTGTCTTTTAGTATTTTGTTTAAATGGTTGATGTGCACGGCAAGGTGATCAGCATACTGTTTGGCTGTGCGCAGAGCCACCTTTTGCTGCGGGCTTTCTAGTGGAAATTGTCGTTCCAGCAGCTCTAAAAACAAGGACGTAGTTCGGGCCGAAGCGCTGTGGTTGGGATGAAGCATAACGGTAGACTGTAGCTTCTGACCAATGTGTATCAATTCAAGGGTGTAGGCCCGAAGCAGGTCATATTTGTAAGCATAGTTAGAGCCGATTTCAGCCTCCATATTGTCGAATATGCCTTGAACCCGGGAAATGTCCGAATCCGAAAGTGCATAAACGGGATGCTCAGGAGATTTAAAAATGGGTAATTCGTCTAATGTGACACCGCTCATCGCAGGATGAAAAAATTCAGCTGTAAACACACAGAATTGTCCGGTTTGCCTGCCTATGGGCGACCAGTAATAGGGACTTTTGGGTGTAGTAAAAATCAATGTTGGCCGCGTGATTTCAACGGTGCCGTCCGGATACTCAGCCAGCGAATTACCTGTGAGAAAGCTTATTTTATAATAAGCGCGGGAAGCGCAGGACATTGTCCTTTTTTCCCGCGCTTCCTGCACAATATCGGTCAAATTAAAGACATTGAAATGTCCAACTTCCTGTTGTATTCCTTCCGGCAACAGCGCACTCAAATCCACCGACGAGCCGCTGGAAAGGTGGTAACAAAGATCTTCGAAAGAGCGCTTGGGCATGACTTCGTTTTTGTAAAAAACAAAGGTAGCAATAATTAGATAAAGCTGAGAACAATAGAAGTTTACCAAGGAGCACTGAAATGAAAGACACGCTAAACATCGGTAGCGATCTCAAAATATCCTATGCGTAAACCTGCGCAATAAACTGCTTCAGAGTGGTTGGCTTTCTGCCTAAAAAGCGCTCCAAAGTAGGATCATCCGCATCCATTGTATGCTGTGATAATGCCGTAGCCCAGGTGATAAACATGCCGATATACTGATCCGGCACGCCAAAGCTTTTCAGCATTGATTCAAATTCATCGACCGATAGAGATTGATAGGATACTTCTTTTCCGAGCACTCTGGACAGCTCACCCGCGATGTCCGAAAAAGATACCGAATCGGTGTTTGTCAATTGGTAGAGCTTATTTTCGTGGCCATCCGAAGCCAGGATGTGCGCCGCGGCTTCTGCTAACTCCTCCCGAAGCACGTAACTGGCTTTGCCATTTTGAGCCGGGAACACTATGTTTCCTGTCTCTGCAACCTTTTCGCCCGCGAAGACGGGAATCATTTCCAGATACATGCCATTTTGCAGGATCGTGTAATCGATGCCGCTATTCATCAAAGATGCCTCTGACTCGACATGCGAGTTTTGAAATGCAGCAATGGCGGAATTTTCAAAGCCTGGTTTTCTTACAAATGATGTATACACAAGGTGCTTGACGCCAGCCTCTTTTGCTGCTTTAATCACATTTAAATGGTGCGCTGTCCTGTTTTCAAAAGCCTGCCGGTCATTGCTCGACACCAGTAATAGCTTGTCTACGCCATTAAAAGCCTGGACCAGTGAATCGTAATCTGCATAATCCCCAACTCTTATTTCAATGCCCTTTTCTTGAAGCGCCTGCGCCTTTGCTGCGTCTCTTACCAAAGCGGAAATCTGAGATGGTTCAATTCCTTTTTTTAACAAATGGTCAATGGCATTGCGGCCGAACTGCCCTGTTGCACCCGTAACTAGTATCATGTTGTTTTTGTTTTATGATGGACAAAATTAATGCTTCCACTATATAAAGTATAGTTTGTTATCATAAAATATCAGTATACTTTTGTATACTGAACATTATAAACAGCTGATATGAGTGACTTTAAAGATTTCATTGGAAGTGATAAAGGGCCGCAATGTCCGCGGACTTACATTCTGGCTTTGACAGATACATTGAATGTCGTCAGCGGCAAGTGGAAATTGCCCATTATCGCAGCGCTACTCCGTGGTGTAAGCAGGTTTAAAGACCTGTTAGACAGCACCGAAAAGATAACGCCGCGCATGTTATCAAAGGAATTGAAGGAGCTTGAAATGAACAGCATTGTCGAGCGCAAGGTGTACAGTCAGACGCCCGTGCTGATCGAATACAAATTAACAAAGTCCGGCAAAGAGATTGCCAATGTGATTGATTCCATGATCGATTGGGGAATGGTTCACAGAACGCAGGTGATCACGGATGGCGATGCAGTAAAAACAAGCTAACCTGATCCCCTTTACACAGGTGATTCCCACAAAGTACGACTAAGAGAAATTGCAGCCAAATGCTAATGTCGTCTAGCCCGCGATAGAAGTTTCCCTTAGAAAGATGATCCGAAAATTGTCTGGATTCAGGAAATTTGATTTAAACTTGATTGAAATTTAATATAACCTGCATCGAAATGGATATCTCACAAATTTTTAAAAACAACCAGAATTGGGTTCAAAGCAAGCTTAATCAGGAAGCGAATTACTTCAGTGACCTTTCCAAGGGACAGACTCCCGACATTCTCTACATAGGCTGTTCAGACAGCCGTGTGTCAGCAGAAGAGCTGATGGGTATCGCACCTGGCGAAGCATTTATTCACAGAAACATCGCGAATATGGTGCCGAACACCGATTTGAGCGTCATGTCAGTGATCAACTATGCCGTGGAGCATCTTAAAGTAAATCACATAGTTGTCTGCGGACATTACTATTGCGGCGGTGTGCAGGCAGCCATGAAATCCGGCGATCTTGGGATATTAAATCCTTGGTTAAGAAATATTCGTGACGTTTACAGGACTCATAAAAATGAATTGACTGCCATAGAAAATGAAGAACTGCGTTACAAAAGATTGGTTGAATTGAACGTCGAGGAGCAATGCATTAATGTAATCAAAACGGCTGAAGTGCAAAAAGCGCAACGTGACCGGGGTCTGACCGTTCATGGTTGGGTATTCGATATACACTCCGGAAACCTGATTGACCTGAACATCAACTTCAAAAAGTTATTGGAAAATATCATGGAAATTTATCGCCTCGATTTGACCGAACCAGAGGTTCAGACTGCCAAACCGTAAAATTTTGATCAAAGAATTGCTTTAAGTAAGGCAAGTGAATTGATCCGTCCTTATGCGCGGGCATGGAAGCTAAGATGGGTACATCGTTAGTCTAAATGTCCGCGTATCCTCTGAGAGTAGACACCCTAGCTTGTCACGGCGCAAGGACCTCCACGGCAATGGAGATTGATCAGCAGCTGATAAATGGAAGTTGGATCGCTGACTGAACTTTTTACCATATGGTAAATGAAAACCTCACAACAGTTTCGAATTTTAATTTATGGAAGAGCTCATCAATTACATATTACAGTTTGGGAATCTGAACAGGCAACAAACAGATTTCATTTTGAGCAAAGCGAAGACACTGGAACTTCATAAGGAGGAATATTTTTCTGAGGCCGGAAAGGTGCCTCGGCACGTAGGATTTTTAACGGAAGGTGTCGTCCGTTTTTGCTATTACAACAATAAAGGAGAAGAGATCACCCATCATTTTATTGACGAGAACAACTTCGTTTCGGACCAACAAAAATTTGAGGCACAAATGGTGGCTTCCGAGTATATTCAGGCAGTCACCCATTGCAAATTGCTCGTTTTTTCAAAAAAAGATTGGGATCAGATCGGAAACACAATCGTTGGCTGGGGCGCTATTGAAAATCTTATTTTAAAAAATTGTTTACTAAAAACGATCGAAAGAAGGAGTCCGTTGGTTTCAGAAGATGCCACCACCCGTTATTTATCTTTCATAGAACAATTCCCGGGTCTTGTCAATCGCATTCCGCTTTCTCATATTGCTTCTTACCTGGGAATTACACAACAATCACTAAGCAGAATAAGAAGAAACATTCGTTAAAATCGCTTTTTACCATTTGGTAAAAGGTGGGCTTTTTCAGATACCGACCTTTGCATCATTACTTTAATCAATGAAGAAATGAGCAAGAAAGTCGTATTAATAACAGGAACAAATAGCGGGTTTGGATGGCTTACAGCTAACAGTGTTGCCGCTTTGGGGCACAAAGTTTATGCTACCATGCGCGATACCGAAGGAAAGAATTCTGATAAAGCAAAGGCTTTGTCACAAGTTGAAAACGTGACGGTTCTGGATGTATCGCTTACAGACGAAGCGAGCGTGAAAAATGCGTTTGACAAAATTATTGCTGCGGAAGGAACAATCGACGTGCTCGTCAACAATGCGGGTGTCGGGATGTTTGGCGTGGCTGAAAGTTCCACGACCGCTGATGTGCAACGCATGTTCGATGTGAATGTTTTCGCCCCTTGGAGGCTGATAAAGCTGGTTTTGCCCGCTATGCGCAAGCAGTCAGATGGTTTGATCATCAATGTTTCGAGTGGATTCGGAGCAGTTTCTTTTCCGTTTTCGACGGTGTATAGTGCTTCGAAATTTGGTTTGGAAGGATTAAGTGAAGGGTTACATTATGAATTAAGACCTCTGGGAGTGGACGTTGCCATTATTCAACCCGGCACTTTCCCAACCGAAATGTCACAGAAAATACAGTCTGGCTCTGACACATCCATTGTTGACGATTATACAGCCATATCGGAGTATCCGAATAAAATGTTTGCTGCCATCAGCCAGATTTTTGAAACGGTAAAACCTGATCCACAGGACGTTGCCGATGCAGTGGTTAAGCTCATCAATTTACCGAAAGGACAGAGACCATTAAGAACAGTTGTTGACCCGTCCACAGGAGAATTTATTAAAAAGGCCAACGACGCTGTCAGTGTGGAATATGCCAAAGCTCTAACAGCATTTGGAATGGAAGGACTTTTGACGTAGACAAATGTCTATGATATTTTACTGCAAATATCATCTTTTTAGTCAAGCATTATGAGGACATTTGCGTGATCTAATCGAGCAAGCCGATATGAAAAACCGACAGGTGTATCTGCACTCATATATGTAAAAACGGAAGACCAAATATGGAAATAGGCATAGATAGTTTCGCATCGGCTATGTACGGAAGTAATGAACTGAATAGCGTTGATGCAATGGAGCAACTGCTGGACAGGATTGTAGCGGCGGACGAGGCTGGGCTCGATGTTTTCGGAATCGGGGAACATCATAAAAAAGAATTCCTTGATTCCGTTCCGGCGGTGATACTCGCGGCTGCTGCTGCCCGCACCAAAAGAATCAGGCTGATGAGTGCGGTGACCGTACTGAGCACATCGGATCCGGTTCGCGTGTTTCAACAATTCGCTACACTGGATATTATCTCAAAGGGACGTGCGGAAATTATTGCAGGTCGGGGTTCTGCCACCGAAGCGTTTCCATTGTTCGGTTATAACCTGAATGATTATGACGCCTTGTTCAAAGAGAAGTTAAAATTGTTGTTGCAAATAAGGGACGAGGAATTCGTTACCTGGTCAGGTAAGTTCAGGCCCGCTTTGCATAATCAGCCAGTCTATCCGCGTCCGGTACAGAAGAAATTGCCGGTTTGGGTTGGCGTCGGCGGAACTGCGCAATCATTTGTCCGCGCCGGTACGCTGGGGCTTCCCCTGATGGTGGCCGTCATAGGCGGGCAGACCGAAAGTTTCAGGCCGCTGGTAGATCTTTACAGAAAGGCCGGAAAAGAGGCTGGTTTCAAGCCGGAAGATCTGAAAGTCGGACTGCATTCACCGGGTTATGTGGGCGATACCGATCAGTCCGCGATCGCAGATTATTATCCTGGCTATATGGAATCTTGGTCTAAAATAGGTCGGGAGCGCGGCTGGCCGCCGGTTACCAAAGCGCAATTTGATGCAGGTGTCTCTCCAAAAGGAGTCCTGGTAGTCGGCGGGCCGGAAACGGTGGCCGAAAAGTTGAAAAGACACAGCGAAGCACTCGGTGGCATCGATCTTTTTACATTCCAAATGGACATTGCTGGGCTGACACACCAGCAGCTAACGCGGTCTATCAAACTGATCGGCAGCAAAGTTATCCCCTTGGTCAATCAGCATATAGAGAAGCCTTCTCCACCTAAAAGTTTACCTAAAGTTTAATTACCGAGATCATTTTTTATCATGAAAAAGAAAAGCAGTTTTTCAACCGATGGACAAAGGGCTGACATTGGCGGAATGGAAATACACAGAATGCTGCCTAACAGGTATGCCGACGCCGTTGGCCCATTCGTTTTTCTTGACCATATCGTTCCGCAGATTCAGCCCAAAATCAGCAATGATGGCACCGGCGCACATCCGCACAGAGGCATCGCTACACTCACGTATATACTTAATGGTGAGGACGAACATTTTGACAGTGCGGGAAACTATGCCGTTGTACATTCTGGCGGTTTGCAATGGATGAATGCAGGCAACGGGATCATCCATGACGAGACGCTTAATCACGATTCACAGTCGGATTCCAAACTGGTTCATGCATTACAATTCTGGATCAACCTTCCCTCGGAAATTAAAGACGGCAAACCGGGATACTTGGCAGTTGAAGGAAACAAAGTGCCATTTAAAAACCTGCCGCATGGAAAAGGATGGATCAAAGTAATCGCCGGTTCGTTCGAGGACCTGAATGCTGAGATCCCTAGTTTTTCAGAACAGTTCCTGTACCACATCCATCTGGAAGCGGGTGCCGTATTTGAGATTGACTTTGCTGATAAACTGGAAGTTGCCGCTTACCTGCCCGAATTGCCAGGCATTATCAACGATGAAATCGTCAATGCTGGCAACTTTATAGAGTTTGACAGAGAAGAAGGAAGTATTGAACTGCGGAATGAGAATGCAGCTGCGTGTGATTTTCTACTATTTGGCGGCGCATCTTATCAGGAGCCGATCTTTGCAGAAGGACCATTCGTTATGAATTCCAAGCTGGATATCGCAAACGCGTATCGCGACTATTATAATGGCAATTACGGCAAGATCGATCACGAAAAACAAAGGGCGAAAGCGCAGTAAGAGTCGCTTTATTTTTCATCAATTATCACCCACTTATCGGATATTTTTAGGAAATTAAAAGTGGTAACTGTTGCATTTTCAGTTAAATGATTGCCTGAAAGCAAGCGGGGAAAGATTTGTTTTAGTTTTGAAAAGTCGGCTGAAAGATTGCGGGTATTCAAATCCGAGTTCGTAGGCGATTTCAGAGACGGACGAGTTGGAAGTTGAAAGTCTTTCCTTCGCTTTTTCAACAAGCTTTTCCTGAATGTGGTGCTGGGCATTTTCACCTGTCAACGACCGCAGCATATCACTCAAATAGCTTGCCGACATGCCTAATTTGTCGGCAAGCATTTGAACGGTTGGAACGCCGCTTTCGGAAGCGGTTCCATTTTTAAAATAATCATCTAAAATATCCTCGATCTTTTGCAGCAGGTTATTATTGCCAACTTTTCTGGTAATAAACTGCCTTCCATAAAAACGGTTGCTGTAATTAAGCAGTAGTTCAATCTGGGAAATCAGCACATCCTGACTGAATTGATCGATCCTGTTATTGAGTTCTTCTTCGATAATATTGAAAACTGCAAAAATAGCGACACGCTCTTTTTCTGAAAGATGCAATGCCTCATTAGCTGCATAGTTGAAGAAGCCATACTGCTTCATTGTACTGGCCAGCGGGTAGGAAAGCAGAAAGTCAGGGTGAACAAGCAGCAGGTAGCCGGAAGTTGCACTCGCGCTTGGACTTTCAAAAATTTGGCCCGGCGCGGTAAACACCAGGCCACCTTCGCCAAAGTCATAATAATTTTGCCCGTACTTGGCCTTCCCGCACAGATTCATTTTGTAAGCGATCTTGTAAAAAGGCATAACCATTGAGGGTGGCAATGCACCCGGAGTTATGGTCATGTCTTTGATATTGATAAAACTTACCATCGGGTGCAAAGGCTTGGGAAGCCCAAACACCCGGTGAAAGTCGGTCAATGATTCAAATTTGTATAAAGCAGGCGCTTCTGTTTTCATAACTTAAAGATATTGAACTTTGACCAAATATGCCCTACCAGGGCGTTACGCCTGTCTCCGGATTATATTCTTCGCTAAAAAACTGCCCGGTTGGCCCGTCGCCATCGATCATCACGTATTTGGCGATTCTCGCTCCCCCTTCCTGAACTGTTCCAGTGCCGCGGTGACCGTTGAAGTCCGTAGCTACAAAGCCAGGGCAAACTGCATTGACCTTAAATGGCGTGTCCCGAAGCTCGTAGGCCAGGTTAATGGTGTACATATTCATCGCAGCTTTGGAGGAAGTGTAAACCGCAGCTTTGTGATCGTAATATTTCCAGGTTGGATCGCTGTGCAGCGTCAAAGAGCAGCCACTCGATGACACATTGACGATCCGAGGCTCAGGCGCATTGCGCAGCAGGTCAATGAACGCCTGTGTTACCCGGACTACTCCATATAAATTGGTATCAAATACTTTTTCGTATTGATCAATATCCGCTTCCAAAGCCGACTGCGGCATTCCGCCATTGATCCCTGCATTGTTGATCAGTGCATCCAGCGACTGGGTCTTCTGTCCAATGGTTGCACGTGCAGCAAGCACTGAGGCGGCATGTGTAACATCCAGTTCGATTGCTTCGGCATGATCGAGGCCTTCGGCTTTCAACTTTTCGATTGCGTCTAAGCCATTTGATAATGTGCGGCTTCCGAGATATACATAATATCCTTGCAGCAGAAGCTGGCGTGCGGTTTCAAAGCCAACACCTTTGTTAGCTCCGGTAATCAGTACTTTTTTCATGTTACTTGGATTGGTTGTGATAGGTTAGTGCAAATTCTTTTGCAAAATCAGCCAGCTTTACTTTGCCCAGTGCTGGTTTGTTGCGATAATAATCTTCGTAAAGGCTTCCGTCATGTTGCGCGGCCTGCATTTCAACCAGGCCCTTTGCGATCCATTCGTTCATCCCTGCGTCCAGCATTTGTTGCAGCATCTGTTCACGCGGGATCACCAGCCATTTTAGAACGGGCATTCCAATAGCGTCTCCTAGCGCTTTTGCAATTTCATTTGGAGAAACTTCATCGCTTGCCAGATAATGAACTGACCTTCCCTTGAAAGGTTTTTCCATTTCTTCTGCAATGACTGCCGCAATGTCCAGGGGAGAGACCCAAGGCTCTTTCTGGTCGCCTCCATAGGTTTGAATGATGGCTGATTGTGACTTAATAGAAGGGACATACCGGTATAAATTGGTGAAAAACCCAACCGGCCGCATGAACTTAATAGCAACAGATTCGGGAAGTTGATTCAGGATCGTCTCGACCGTGTTGTGCAGATACAGGCTCCCGATCCCTTGGTTTGTATGGGCGCCAATGCTGCTTAAATGTACAATGTGTTTTACCCCAGAATCTTCAATGGCTTGTTTGTAGTTGTTTCCGACTTTGGTAAAAGCAGCAACAAAATCTGCGTTTTTATCAAATAGGTTTCCAATGCCTTCCCATGCTTCCATCAGATAAACAATGTCGGCTTCTTTAAACGTGGCTGTTAGAAAATCGACATCTTGAATGCTGCCAATTGCCGCTTTTGCGCCTAATGCTTCAATGGCCTGCCGCCGCTCTTCTTTACTGCTAATGATGGTCAGGGAATGGTTTTTTCGGATTAATTCTTCTGCTAGCGGCTTGCTGATATTTCCCAGGGAACCCGTGATTACAATGTTCATTCTGTTTCTGTTTTTTTGTATTACAAAGGTGCGCAACCTTCAAAAAGCAGATCTAACAGAATCGGAGCATGTCATAACTAAATTGAGGAAACAGGATAATGCTACGTCTTGGGTAAACTTTGATTTGCCGTTACTTTCTAGCTATTTTCATCGTATTTGAATAATTTACATGGATGAGCACCAAGGCTAACGTGTGGCCTGGCAGAAATATCTTAATTATATGTACGAGGCGTTTTTTAATTATCTGGAAAAATTCAGTTCTGAACCCGTTTCAGAAGATGACAAGGTTTTGCTTAAAAAAGCCTTCGTTCCATCCAAATTACGGAAAAGACAATATTTTTTACAGGCTGGCGACCAGTGCAAAAATTTTGCTTTTATTGTAAAAGGAGCCATGCGGCAATATTCAGTGGATGATAAAGGCACTGAATATATCGTCAGATTAGGGGTTGAAGAGTGGTGGATGGGCGACCGTGAAAGCTGGGTGATGCTTTCGCCAAGCATTTACAACATTGATGCATGGGAGGATACTGAAATGCTTTTGATCAACAGGGCCAACGTCTTGGAACTCATCAAGACGATCCATCCATTTTGTGAAATGATCCAGCAGCTGGACGAGAAAAATAACATTGCTAATCAGCGCAGGCTCACTTCAACCATCAGCTCCACTGCCCAAAAACGCTATACAGAATTTGTCGACTGTTATCCGGAATTAGTACAGCGATTTCCGCAGCATATCATCGCGTCATACCTCGGCATCACGAAAGATACATTAAGCCGCGTCAGACGACAACTATTACAAAATAAGGCCATTTAGCCGTAAGTAGTCATTTGTCTACTGTATTTTTCGGCTTAGATCATCTTTAACTTTTACGCTGCATCGGAACTTTGCCTTTATAAATTAAAAGCAAAGTATCATGCAAAATGTAAAAACAGGCCTTGAAGCGCTTCTGCGTCCCGAGGACAGCATTCTCGTCCTAATTGATCACCAGCCTTACCAGTTCACTAACCTGAACAGCCACGAGCCTACCATCATTATTAACAATGTTACAGGTCTCTCAAAGGCAGCAAAAGTGTTCAATGTCCCCACCATCCTGACGACGGTTATTGAAGAACGCGGCGGCTACATCATCAAACAGATCCAGGATGTTTTCCCTGAACAAAAACCGATCAACCGGACATTTATCAATACATGGGAAGATCCCAAGGTGACTGATATTGTAAGGGAAAGTGGTCGTAAGCAACTGATCCTATGCGGCTTGTGGACAGAGGTTTGTGTTGCCATGCCAGCGATCCAGGCATTAAGCGAAGGGTATGATGTATTTGTGGTTACCGATGCATGTGGAAGCGTCACAGCAGAAGCACACGATATGGCAGTACGCAGGATGGTTCAGGCCGGTGTGGTGCCGATTAATTGGATGGCCGTTGCTGCCGAATGGCAACGCGACTGGGCCCGGATGGAAACAGCCCGTCCATTATCCAGTGTTATATTAGAACACGGCGGAGGAAGCGGCATATCACTCGCTTGGGAACTGCAACTTTTAGCGACTCCTGTACAAGAAAATAATTGACAATCGGAAAGCAACATCCTGATCAATTCAGGGTGTTGCTTTTTGTTTTTTTTCACAACAAAAATTAAAGAACATGAACAATGAAGCAGCCCAAATGATGGAAGATAATCTCAACCAGGTTTGGAATGAAAAAGACCCGGATGCCAGGTTGAAGGCCATTGAGAAAATTTACGATCCCGCAGCAAATTTGTACCACGTAGGCGACCAGGTTACAGGTCTTGATGCCATCAACAACAGCGTAACAACTACATTGAAACATTTGCCCGCCGACTTTGTATTTACCAAACTTAAACCGGTGATAATCAATAACAGCATTGGCAGGCTGATCTGGGGAGCTGGCCCCAAAGGCGAGTCCCCTGTCGCGACCGGAATGGATATCGCCCATTTCGAGAATGGCAAAATTAAGTCACTGTATGTTTTTCTCGACAGCCGTCCTTAATTCTGCTTTCAATTTCTGACTTCCGTGCTGGTAGTATTCGAGCCAGTCTTTATCTCTTTTGAAAGCTGATAATATTGATTGTCTAATTCCGAGAGCGCTTCCAGCCGCTCATCTCAAAGCTTTTAACATCATTCTTATATTCCCAATCACCATCGCCGCGTCGTCCCGATGCACAAAGTGCCCGCTGTTACTCAGATAGATTACTGCACCACCTTTACTGGAAGAATGAATAAAACGTCTCCATCTCAGCATATTCGAGCTATTTTTTACTTCAAAAAATTGCTTGTGATCATATTCTTTACTTCGGCGTTCCATTGGAACTTCAAGCTTCCCGCCGACAAAAAACAGGACGGGCACCTGAGGCACGGATAAGCTGGTAAGCTCAGCGAAGTCGGTTTTTCGGAGATCCGTTAAAACCTGTCCCTCGCTCCATGCGGCATAGCGCGACGAATCAACTTTTGAAGCGGTATATAGCCGCTTCTGGAGCATTTCGTCAATCCGCTTTTCCGAGACCCCTATATCTCTAAAGATCTGATTCCAATCGGCTTTTGTCTCTGTAAAATCGGCGGGGTCAACAAACACGAGTCCCGCCACATCATTGGGATAATATCCTGCGAAAGCCCGCACATATACGCCACCCATCGAGTGACCGACCAAGATGTACGGCGGTTCTATTTTCAGTTCCGTCAAAAGTGATTTTAGGGTCGCTGCTATCTTCTGAGGAGTGGGCAGCTGAAAAACCTTTTCTGATTTCTCCACGCCCTGCCTGTCATAGAGAAAAACAGGAGTATTTTTAGCAAGCGAATCCGTTATGGTATTCCAATTTCCTAGCCCCATACCCATGCCATTTTCAAAAACTAATACCGGCTGACCTGGCTTTCTTTGCTCCAAGCTTCTCGTGAGGACATGGTAATTGACGCCGTTTACATTAACCATTTTTTCCTGGGAGAAAGCGGAGAGCGTGGATGCCAGCAGAGTTAGAATAGTCAGGATTTTTATCGACATACGGTGAGTGTTTAAGAATGACTAACGTAAAAGGCGAATGTTGTCAAAATCTTGTCGTACGACAACACGAATCTATCCATTTTCCTCGGCTTTCTCTATTTTACAGGAAGCCATCCATCTTGTGGTCAGACTGCTCCTAAATATGAAGTTCAGGTCGGTTATGGGCCATTTGCAAGGTGGCGTAGGTGAAAAGTTTTAAGTGAGCCAGCCGCCTTAACAGTTAACCTGTCTAACCCACCCTCCAGATTGTCCACCTGCCGGTTTATTTGCTATTCTTTTCTTGTCTGAGCTTGTAGGTTTGAGTCATCATATCACCAATAAACCGTCAGATGATGAAGACACAGATCACATTCAGAGGCCTCTTACTTATCGCGCTGCAGCTTTTTGGAATTTCGGCAGTGCTCGCTCAATCATCCGCAGAACCCATAAGCAGCGGCGGCAATCGTAACGAACAAACTTTCAGCGATATAAAGCAGATCAAAGCTGGCGTTCTGGATGTGGGCTATGTGGAGGCCGGTCCCATTGACGGCCAGCCTGTCCTGCTCCTTCATGGCTGGCCTTATGATATTTACAGCTATAAAAAGGTTTCAGAAATATTGGCTGCGAAAGGCTTCCGGGTGCTGATCCCATACTTGCGGGGCTACGGAAGTACGACATTTCTTTCGCAGGAAACACGCCGAAACGGCCAGCAATCAGCTTTTGCGGTGGATATTATTGCATTTATGGATGTGTTAAATGTAAAAAATGCAATCGTAGGTGGTTTCGACTGGGGAGCGCGCACTGCGGATATCATGGCTGCATTGTGGCCGGAACGTGTGAAAGGGCTCGTCTCGGTGAGCGGTTATCTGATAGGAAGCCAAAAAGGTAATCAAGCGCCTTTGCAACCGCAAGCTGAACAATTGTGGTGGTACCAATATTATTTTGCTACGGAGCGAGGCGCCGCAGGTTATGAAGCCAATACTTACGAATTCAATAAACTCATCTGGCAGACTGCTTCGCCGACCTGGAAATTTGACAAGTATACATATGACCGTTCCGCGGCTTCCTTCAAAAATCCCGATCACATTAAGATCGTCATAGATAACTGTCGCTGGCGGCTCGGGCTTGCAAAAGGAGAGGTAAAATACGATGAGCTGGAAGCCAAGCTCGCGAAATTTCCGTCGATCAACGTGCCGACAATCACTCTGGAAGGGGATGCAAACGGCGCGCCGCATCCTGATCCCGGCACTTACGCGGCCCGTTTCACAGGCAAGTATGCACATTATACCATCAAGGGCATTGGCCACAATTTACCTCAGGAAGATCCCGAAGCATTTGCGAATGCGATCCTGGAAGTGGCCGGGTGGATCAATCAATAATTTCAAAACAACTTTTAATATCAATAACAATGGAAAATCAAATCGTTTTTGCAGCCAAAGCCGCTGCATCAGTAAGTAAAGTCTTATATACAGCAAAAGTGCACATCACGGGCGGCCGCGAAGGCGCAGCAAAAAGCTCAGACGGGCGTTTGGATATTAATCTTTCTTCGCCAGGAACTTCTGGCCAGGGTACTAATCCGGAACAACTTTTCGCGGCTGGCTGGTCTGCCTGTTTTCTCGGAGCCATGCAGATCAATGCGTCGGCTTTAAAGATCAAGCTCCCTGCGGAAACCTCCGTGGACGCGGAAGTTGACCTGGCTGCCGGCGATGAAGGTTACGCATTACAGGCGCGGTTGCAGGTTAATCTTCCAGGCTTGTCGCAAGATGACGCGGCCCAGGTTGTGCAGGCCGCGCACCAAACTTGTCCTTATTCGAAGGCGACCAAAGGCAATATCAATGTGCAGATTGTAGTGGCAGTTTAATGTCGCGTATTCAAAACAGACGCTACAAAGGTAAGTAGCAAGCTTATGTCACGTGATGTACTGGTTTGGATCACAATTAAAAATTAAAACTTATGAAAAAGACAAAAAACATTTTAGCGCTGGCAGCAGGCTTATTCTTCATGGTAACTCTTTCCAGTGGAGCCGCAATTAAAAAACCAGCCGATAAAAAAGACGTAAAAAGTGACGGCTTCGTAGTCTTGGAATTATTCACGTCCGAAGGTTGCTCGAGCTGCCCGCGCGCTGATGAGTTACTCGGAAATGTTCAGAAGCAAACTGGTGACAAACCGATTTACATCCTTGCTTACCACATCGATTACTGGGATCACCAGGGATGGAGGGACATTTTCAGCAGCCCCGAACACACCAAACGCCAATATTGGTATGCCACGAAGCTGAATTCGCAAGTCTATACGCCACAGGTGGTTGTCAACGGCAAAGCAGAGTTTGTCGGATCCGATGAGGCTGCTTTAACCAATGTGCTGCGAAATAGCCTGGAAGGTGTCCCAGCCAACACCTTAAAAATAACCGGAAAACCAGAAACAGGGAAAATGGCTGTTGCGTACGAGGCATCTGGAAATAGGAATGTTGACCTAATGATAGCAGTCGTTCAAAAAAACGCAATTCGTCAAATCAAACGCGGTGAAAATGGCGGACGTACATTGCGGCACGTTCAGATTGTGAGGAAATTAGAGTCCTTTAAACTGAGTAACACCGGAATCGGAGAGGTAAGCGTTTCATTGCCAGGTGAATTCAGCTCGGGCGAATGGGAAGTCATCGGTTTTTTACAGGATACGAAAACAGGGGAAATATTTGCAGCGGATAAGCTCAATTCATAAGGCCTGAATCAAATAGGCATTAGTCACCCGTTGAAGCATCTTATTTTCAACTGAGCGCAGGCGCTATTGTTACTTAAAGTAAAAAGTGATGGGTTTACCCCTTGACTTCAAATCCAGAGGGCTGTTTAAGCAGCGGCGAGAGCCGTGGTAAATAGCCCTCTGGATTTGAAGTCGTCATTTTTTTGCTTTTGTAGCTTTCGTTGTTACAGTTGCAAAGTATTAATCAAGTTCTTCTTTATCCACGTAAAGCTATTCTGACTACGAATAATAACTTGTCCTAACCGGTAAGCTTCGTCATACTAGGGTCATTCGTAGATAAATTAGAATTAATTTGATTTATATGTTTTATTTCCTGAGATTTAAGAAGTAACCTTTACTCTATCAATGAAAGAAAATTTACGTAAGCTTCTGAAAGATATCTTTCTCAGTTCGCTGGCTAGCCTGACAGTATCATCACCATATTCTGCTGAACACATATCTGAAATTGGAAACTCAGGGGTCGATGAAAACCAAGAGCCTTACAAATTTACGGCGAATAGTAATTTCTTATTGAATAGACCCGAGCTAACTAAGCCATTCATTTTAAAGCGATTTGACGAGTTCCATGCAGTAAATCTGTCTCATAGAAGTCACCGGTCTCATAGTTCACATCGCTCCCACTATTCGGGAAGTAGTGGCTCTTCGTCTGGAAGCAGCTCTGGATCCACATACAGAAGCCCAAACACTTCCTCGGGAAGTGCTGGTTCTTCAAGCACGACCCAGTCAGGTTTATACCAATCAAACCCATCAACCCCACCTAATAAATCAGAGCAACCGGTATTAAGGCTTGCTCCGCCAAAAGTCTTTAAGTTGGGAGACCGGATTATTCGCCGGGGAATGACCGGTATGGATGTAACGGAAGTTGTTAATATACTTTTGAAGAAGAAATATCTGGAGGGGGATAGTTCATCAAATTCATTTACCGTTGAGTTGGAATATACATATGTGATCGAGGATGCTGTTAAGCGCTTTCAATCTGACAATGGGATTGACCCCGTTGGCATTGTTAATCCCCAGACCGTTACCTTTTTAAAATTGAACAATTAGCAATTATGGATGTGCTTGCGAGTACGGATGAATTACTCCAATTTATTGTAAACGAAGATATTTATAGTGAAACCGTAATATTTAAAACCATATATTGGCTTGCTCCAATTGCTTCATTTGATATTTTAAAGTTTCCTCCTAAGTCGTTTTTAATCACAGCTAGGCCAAATACAGCTTCGTTTTCAGAAGAAATCAAGAAGGAAATCGAGATTCAACTGAGAAAGGGATTGGTAGACTTCAAGGTGAGAGATCTGATCAATCAGGAAACAAGTTCTGTACGGAGCATGATCATTGCCAAAGCTTTTGATAATGATGGGTTTCTTGATATCGAGCCTCAAAGTCAGATTAGTGATCCAATAGGCTTTGATCCAACCCGATGAAAAACATCATTTCTAATACATACTCACGAAAATTCAGAGGCATATCAACGTTCGAAAGCGAGGCTGAAAGCATATATTTTCTGCTGCCTTTTAAATTCCATTCAATTAGTATTGATCGGGAAGTGCTTGTAAATGAGATAGGTGACTATTTAATAGTACCTCAGGGAACCGCAAAGGCAATAGTCCATAGAGAAATTGACTTTTCTTCCAATCTTTACCGTGATCTTGTTGCCAACTTTTTCATTAGCCCTACACCTGTACCCGAATTATTGAATGTTATTTCTACTCGCTATCGAACAAAGAAAAAATCACTCGGAAGCTTTACGTCGCTTCATATTTTTGTAGTCACTTTAAGATGCAATCATTCTTGTCACTATTGTCAAGTTTCTCGCGCAGCCGAAAGCAAGAGCGAATTTGATATTTCATACAAAGACCTCGACGCAGGGATTAATCATATGTTCTTATCTCCCTCTGAGGAGCTAACAGTGGAATTTCAAGGTGGTGAGCCTCTCCTGGCCTTCGATAAAGTTAGATATGCTGTTGAGCGAATTCAACTACTAAATGAGGACTTTAAAAAGGAGATTAGTTATGTGATCTGTACAAATTCGACTATTCTAAATGATGAAATATTATTGTTTTGTAAGAATTATAATATCCTAATCTCAACTTCACTTGACGGACCGGCTTTCATTCACAATGCAAATAGGTTCAAGTCGGGTCGAGCCAGTTATGATTTAGTAATCGAAGGGATAGATAGAACGCGCCAAGCATTGGGTCATGATAAGGTATCAGCTTTGATGACCACCACAGCACTAAGTTTGAAATATCCCAAGGAGATAATAGACAATTATGTTGAGAATGGTTTTGGGAACATATTCCTGAGGCCAATAAGCCCATATGGTTTTGCTCTGAAGAATCAAAAAAAGAATCACTATCAAACAGCTGAATTCCTCGACTTTTATAAGCAAGGATTAGAACATATCTTGAATCTTAACGCGCAGGGTGTCTTTTTCAAAGAAGATTATACTTCTATAATTCTTCAAAAAATTCTCACTCCCTTCACTGAAAACTATGTTGATTTACAATCACCCACGGGCTTGGTTAGTAGTGTAATTGTTTTCAATTATGACGGCTTTGTCTATGCGTCAGATGAATCTAGAATGCTGGCTGAAATTAAAGATTACACCTTTCAGCTTGGCCACGTTACTCAGCCTTATGAAGAGTTGTTTTTGGGAGACAAGGCTAAACAAATTTTAAACAACGGCGTCGCTGAATGCCTTGCCGGTTGTAGCGACTGCGCGTTTTTGACGTATTGCGGAGCTGATCCCGTTCTCCATTATGCTACGCAAAATGATATGCAGGGACATCGTGCGTTCTCCATATTTTGCAAAAAAAACATGGAGATCATTCGCTACCTCTTTGAGATGCTTGACATCAGGAAGGGATATGTTGAATCGACATTCCAATCGTGGATACATAAACCGGCAGCATAGTCATGATGGAACTTAGATCAAAAGGAAAACCCCTTTCTTTCACACAACCAATCATAGGCAGAATCACTTATGGCCTAGCTGCCGAATCATCCATTTTAATAGATCATAGTCTTGATAATACCGATGTCAGCGATGGGTACCTGGCCGTGCTTACAAAACGTTCAGTCACAACACATTTGAGTCCTATTATTCACTCAATACCCTCTATTCAACCTTTAAGTGAAGGTGACGTCATAATGATGCTGCCGAATGGAATAATACAGACACTATTTCGAGTCAACTCTTTGGATAACACATTATTTACTACGGATAGATGTAATAGCAATTGTTTGATGTGCTCCCAGCCACCAAAAGACATTGATGACATCGAATACTATTATAATGTGAATCATCAGGTCATCAGTCTGATTCCCTCCACCACTGAGATCATTGGGATCACGGGCGGAGAGCCTACGCTTCTGGGGAAACGCTTTTTCGACATGATTAGCCATATAAACCGAAAGTTACCAGCTACAACAATACATATATTGACCAACGGCAGGTCGTTCGCATGGAAAAACTTTACGACCCGGTTTGAATCTGTGAATTCCTCAAATCTCGTGTTAGGAATTCCATTGTATTCCGACTACTACCTGGATCATGATTATATTGTTCAAGCCTCCCATGCGTTCAATCAGACTGTTTTGGGCTTGCATAATTTAGCATCCATCGGAGCTAGAATAGAACTTCGCGTCGTGCTGCACAAACTAACTTTTAAAAGATTGCCAGAACTGGCAAAATTCATTTTCCTTAACTTACCTTTTGTCGAGCAGGTTGCATTTATGGGATTAGAGTATACAGGTTATACACCGCATAACGACAAACTACTTTGGATTGATCCTTTGGAATATGCTGACGAGCTGGATATAGCTGTAACTTACCTAAATAATAATGGAATAAATGTTTCCATTTACAATCATCCATTGTGCTTATTGCCAAAACCAATGTGGAGATTCTCGGTAAAGTCAATTTCTGACTGGAAAAGGCATTTTCTGCCAAAATGTGACAGTTGCCTCGTGAAAGCGGATTGTGGCGGAATTTTCGCGACTTCGAGAAAAGTAAGTTTAAATATAAATCCTCAGTAAAAGGCATGTCAAGAGATTATTTTCGACCGATAGCTTTACTGATGTTTTGCTTACTACTTATCAATCCAGTTTTGTTGTTCTTAATTTCAAAGAACTTGTTCTTTGTGTTACTAAGTGAAGCTGTCATGTTGTTGACCTTCGCATTTGTAATTTATAAGGCGCCAAGATTACAGGTGTATTATTTCAATTTTGTTTTTTTGATTGGTATCTTCATTCAAGCAGAGGCAGTTTTTTCCTTTGTATTTGCTGATTACAACATCCGAGATATCTATTCGGTAGAAAGGCACTACTATTTTAATAAACCGCTACTCAGGGAAAGGTTCGTAGATAAGGAATTTATAGTTGATTATGTTACAAATGCTCAGGGGTATAGAATAGGTTCCGAAGATGATCCTGAGACGACAGTAGAAAAAGTTGACTGGTTGTTTCTGGGCGATTCGTACACACAAGGTGCACAAGTGTCAAACGAGCAGCTGTACACATCGTTGCTGTACAGAGACTTTCCTAATAAGATAATTTTGAATGCAGGCATCAGCGGCTTCGGTATCGCTGACGAGTACCATTTTTTCAAGCAAAAGGGGTCTAAACTTAAGCCTAAAAAGGTCTTTCTGCAGATTTGCAATTTTAATGATTTCATGAAGGTCGAAGAGCGCACAAGCAATCTCACCGACTATTTCATGAACTACTCTAACTTTTACCGTTACCTCGTCTACCCTATTAAATTCGCTAATCCCGCTCAACTTCCACTAGGTCGATGGACGGAGCCTTTTTATCCGGGCCAGCAGGCTAACGCTGACTACAACATATTTTACAAACAGCAGTCAAAACAAAAGAAGCAGGATCTCAAAAATTTTGAAGAATTTCTTGATATGCTATCTAATGATGTAATTGAAGCTGGGGGCGAATTGATTGTTTTACAAATCCCTACCAAAGAGCAACTATACTACCATTACTTGGAAGAAGTTGTGAGCAATTTTAAGCTGGATATTAGTCAGTTGGATATGCATCTGCCAAACAAATTTTTGAACAACCTGTGCAGTAGCAAAAAAATCAAGTACCTGGATCTATTTGAAGCCTTTAGCTCAGTGGAATCTGAGGTGTTCTATCAGTACGACGAGCATCTGAATGCTTCTGGCCATATGGCCATGTCGTCAGCGATAGGAGAATTCATGAAGAGTGACGGCAGCTCCATCCAATATCTAAGTAAACATAATGCAGGTGACAGATATCCTAGTTTTAGCAGTGATGGTCAATCAATGTGTTTCCAGTCTGTGAGAGATCAGAACATGGAATTGTTTATATCGGACGTGGATATGACCAATGAATTCAGGCTGACTTTTAACCAAATCGACGAGCTTCATCCATCATTCTTAGAGGGAAATTCCAAGATCGTTTTTACAGAGGGCAACCAAGATTCTGGCGATACGAAATTAACCACATTAGATGTTGGCGGAGGCACAAGAGCTTACTTGGATAAAGATTACTACGGAGCAATACCGTCTATCGGAAAGCAAAATACACTAGCTTTCGCTCGTTGGAACAAAGCTAGTGATGGCAGAATGACTAACCCGGCAATTGTGTTTAGTGACTTATCATCTGGAAAAACACGCACTATAACAAATAATGAGTATGAGAGCTGGCGGCCTGTTCAGTTTGGAGATTCACTAGCTTACATATCAAAGCGTGGGGGTAATTTTAACTTATATATGTACAGCTTAAAGACTCAAAAGGAAAGCCAACTCACCAATAGTATCTATGAGATATGGGATCCCAATTTTTCGCCGCATGGAGAGAAGTTGGTGTTTTCCATGAAGGTTGATGATAACTGGGATTTGTTTATTCTTGATCTTAGGACCAGGAAATCTACCCGGTTGACTAAAACACCCGGTGACGAATGGGATCCTGTTTTTTCACCAGATGGATGCTATATCTATTTTGCTGGTGTTTTTGGATTGAGAAATGGTATATATCGGCTACCTATTTCACAAAAATAAATCACTATGGATTTGTACTCGGCGGAGCATCTAGGTATAATTCTGCCGATAGAACTAATCCTCTTCTATATACTTCCAATTCGCTTTCGGAATTACTGGCTTGCATTTGTTAGTCTTACCTTTTTGTCGACTTATAATTTAGCAAGCGCTTTTGTTGCCATAGCTATCACATTAGTGATTTATATTTGTAGTAGGTTGATAATTTTATCAAAAGAGGCTAGCGCAAAGTACTGGCTATCAACAGGAGTTGCCTTAGTACTCGCATTGCTTATACTTTCCAGGCAGGGGAGCGATCGCATATTTGGGGTACAGTATAGTTGGGTAGGAATATCCTATTATAGCTTAATGGCAATTGCCTATCTGATCGAGGTTAAGGCTGGAAGATTGAAGATCCTGCCAACTTTTCATAACCTCCTGCTTTACATTACCTTTTTCCCTCAACTGCTGGCTGGCCCGATTGACAATTCTCTTAAACTCCTTATTCAATTGGGAGATGGAGTCAACTTTTCATGGCACAGGACTTGGATTGCAGTTAAGCACATGATTTATGGCCTTTTCTGTAAGCTAGTTTTAGCAGATCGGTTGTCGGAAATTGTCGAACCTGTTTTTGATGGTAATGAGAAAATTGAAGCCTTGAATCTATTCATTGGCTCGATTGGCTTTTCTATTCAGATTTACTTCGATTTTCTTGGCTATACCTACCTCGTTATGGGAATAGCAATGCTATTTGGGCTGAATCTAACTCACAACTTTAATAAGCCTTATGCTGCAAGTAATACCAAAGATTTTTGGAAAAGATGGCATATATCGTTGACTGAATGGTTTCGACGATACATTTTCATTCCGTTGGGTGGCAATAGAGATAAAAAACGCTTACCGGTTCTGATAATTTTTGTGTTCATATTAAGCGGCTTATGGCACGGCTTCTACTGGAATTATTTTGTTTGGGCGTGTCTACATTCCTTTCACTACCTGATCGGTATCTATCTAATGAACTATTCTGTGCCCATTACAAATAGGTTTTCAAAATCGATAGCTTTTCTAGAATGGGTCGCCTTTATACTTTGGATTAATCTAACTTGGATCGTATTTCGAACTTACGATTTGCGGGCGTTAGCGAGTCGATTGACTTTCACACTAACCACCGAAGGGACATTTGAGGTGGCTCCAAAAAGCGGCACACATTTTTGCACAACCTGATGCAAAATGGGAGTTCAGAAGGGGAGCAAAACCAGAAAGAGTTACGATGCTG
>NZ_FUZA01000008.1 GCF_900167945.1 Dyadobacter psychrophilus | reverse complement strand
AATAGCAGCCTGCAAAGGAAGTAAGCCCTTCGTGGTTGAATGTGGTTGCCAGCGGCGATGGGGGCGTGGTAACGGTGGCTATCAATGCTGGCGTATCGCCTTCGTAACGGGCATAGTAAATGCGGTAAGCCGATACATTCGGGTCACATTCTTTGCCATCGACGGATTGCGGGTAAGTCCAGGAAAGATGGTTGGTCAAACCGGTAGGACTGCAAAAAGCTTCCGGGTGTGCTTGCAGTGAATCACAATTGAGCAAATCTATGGCCAGCACCGGCGGACAGGGCTTGGTTGTGTCCGAGGAGGAAACACACAGGATCTGCGAGAAGTTGTAAAGTATGGATGGCTTGATCTGGCTGTTGTTATAAGACCCAACGGTTTCAACTTTATAACAATAAGTGGAATCGCTGACAATGGTTGTGTTCACAGTTCCGTCGGCTGCATATTTATCGGATCCATCATCTGTAAAGGAGAAAGTCTGCGGGCCTGTTACGGGGACATCTGCAATGCGGTTGAATGTTCCGGGCCTTGTTTTGTCTTCCCGGTAAACCCTGTGGGTGCGGTTGCCATTGTCCCAGGGCACCAGTGCCGACCAGTTCAGCCGGATGCGGTTGGGTTCTGCGGCGCCTTGTTCGAGTCTTACCGAGCTGGCTGTTTTAATGTCGTCCATTTTCACAAGCTGCCCGCCTTGTGTGGCGTAATATTCGAGCTTGTAATTATAAGGGTTAGCCAGTGTGTTGAGCCCGCGGTCTACGAAAATAGTGTCAGGGGCACCTGGGGTAAGGTTTGTATTGATGGTGGCGATCTGTGTGAAAGCCGTTCCATTCTGTCCCACTGCCCTGAACAGGCGGTATTGTGCAGGAAGCCCGGATGAAGCAGCAGGTTTAGTCCATTTTACCGTGATAACCCCTCTTGTTTCGCTGGTTGAATCGACAGTAACATTGGTGATCACCGGTGCAAGCATGGGCAAATTCAAGCAAAACTCGTCAGAAGCAATACTTTCTCCTCCGCCTACTAAACTTCCCGGCTCATTAATGTTAGTCCCTGGACGGGGAAACTCAACAACAAGTCTGTAACTGTAAGAAATGCCGGCGCGGAGTCCGTCACCATTGTTATTATCGAGATATGTAGTTTGATCCACTGCAACCCTTCCGATTTCCTCGTAACCTGATCCTGCCGGGATGCCTGTTAAACACGGCTCAACCGGAATGTCAGAACAGCCTTCTCTTCTATAAATCACAATCCGCGCACCGGGGACGGGGCAATTATAGGCCGTCCAGTTAAGCCTGTAGGCCGTTCCGGCTGGATCTGTCGCTGCCACAGCCCTTAGCCCCAGCACTTTTGGCCCCACAACTTTAATGCTGAGCGTGGTCATGTCCGTCAGCTTTCGGAAGAGATTTGGATTGGTGCCGGGCGCTGGCGCGTCCTCCACCTTGAAAAGCACATCATAAGGTTCGAGGCGGATGTGGTCGCAGCCTGTTTGCCATACAAATTGTCCGGTAACCTGTCCTGCTGCCTGTGAAGGAGCAGTGAAAGTAGCCAATGCGGGCTTGATGAGCGAACTTTGGTAAACACCCCCTGTACTGGTAAGGATCAGCGGGTTTCCATCTTTGTCGACGGCTTTAATCTGCTGATTAATTCGCGTTCCTGCCACCACGCAAATCGGAGGCAATGGATCAATCGTCGGCCTTGCATTGCGGGCATCTTCCACCAGGATCTGCATGTCGCGCACAATCTGGCCGATCCGCACACCATCACGCCACTCTTCAACAACAAAGGCAACGTTATACTGACCTTTGGTTACAGGCGCATCCCAGATCAAATCCCCCGTTACCGCATCAATACTAAATGTTGCAGGAGATGCTCCGGCCTCCGTTCTGCCAGGAGGAGTCACCATATTAGGATCTTTGTAAGGAATGTTCAGCCCGTTCCCTCTTCCGTCACCGCTTTGAGGCGTGAAAAGTTTGAAAGACAAGCTGTCCCCGTCCGCGTCAAATGCATTGGGATTGTGAATATATCGTTGTCCTACGGCCGCCAGGTCAATGGGTGCATTTAACAGGACAGGCGTCTGGTTTGTTCCAATGCTTGTGTTGATTTCCAGTGTCGTATGCACGAAGAAATTGATTCCGTCCGTTTGCATCCCATCCCGCAAATTGAGCGTGTTGGCATTCCGGTTATCCATTTCTACCGAGATCTCGTAACTTCCGGCGGCTGGGAAAGTGAATATCGTAACGTACTCATTGAACGTCGTATTATTTCCAATGTTCCGTATGGTTGCCCTCACCCGATCCACTTTTCTGGGCCCTTCGCTGCCAAAATAAAAATTAATGTCGTTGGCAGCCTCCGCAGCTTGTATACCGGCTGGCGAAACATCGAAATAGGCTGATAAACGTATTTCGTAAGTAAGTGATGAAATCCTTCTGGCCGTGATCTCTCCCGCACGGAAGTGCGTTGCGTGCGCATTAAAAACAGAAAATAGCAAGAACAAAAGTGCAATGATTGGAAGAAGTCGTAAAGAAGGACGCATACGAGTAATTTAATTGATCGCCGTTATAGAAATGTGAACGAAAAATTCTATCAAAAATGTGTATGTTTTTGACGGACAGCGGTCAGTTTGGGATAAAATTTTATAATGTAACCAGCGATTCAGCATCTGGCACTCTTGTGACTAACTAATTCTTCATAATGATTATAAATAATAACCCGCTTTACAAAAATGGACTGGTTTTTTTGCCTTGCATGGGTTTGTGATATACCTTTGAAAGGTTCTAAATATACCTAATTTTTTTGCACTAAAACGATTCGTTTTTGATATGTCGTGGTTTTCACAAACGTTAACGAGCTCCATTGGTAAGAAACTTCTGATGGCTCTTACCGGATTATTTTTGATAAGCTTTCTGGTGATTCATGCCACAATCAATGCCATGATTTTTTATAATGACGGAGGGGAAACCTTTACGCATTGGGGGCATTTTATGGGTACAAATCCCATTGTTCGTACGCTTGAGATCGGCCTGATCGCCGGATTTGTTCTTCATATCGCGGATGGATTTATTCTTTGGAAAAACAATTCAGACGCCCGCCCCATTAAGTATGCTGTAAATAATCCTTCGGCAAACAGCACCTGGTATTCCAGAAGCATGGGGTTACTTGGCACGCTGTTACTGATCTTTTTGGTAATTCATACTGCACACTTCTGGATCCCTAACCGGTCTAACCAGTTTGCGACAGGCGAAGAGCTGAATCTTTACCAGATGATGCTGGATATTTTCCAAAATCCAATCGTGGTGATCATTTATGTGTTGGGTTGTATCTCGTTGTTCTGGCATTTGTTGCACGGATTTAAAAGTGCATTCCAGACTTTGGGGTTGAACCACATCAAATACAACGGTGCTATCAATTTCCTGGGAACGGCTTTTTCAATTGTTATCCCAATTCTTTTTGCACTCATGCCGATCTCGATTTATCTGGGTTGGGTCAACTAAATGCTGCAAGTAGCCGCAGCTATTTTCAATTTAACTTTTCGATTTAAATAACATTCAATATATGGCAACTTCATCTAGTCTGGATGCCAAAATACCACAGGGGCCGATTGAAACAAAATGGAGTAAATACAAGTCTTCGGTTCCGCTTGTAAACCCTGCCAATAAGCGTAATCTTGAAATTATTGTAGTAGGAACAGGTCTCGCAGGCGCTTCGGCTGCTGCAACACTTGCCGAAATGGGTTATAAGGTAAAAGCATTCTGTTTTCAGGATTCTCCACGTCGTGCGCACTCGATCGCTGCACAGGGAGGGATTAATGCTGCTAAAAATTATCAGAATGATGGGGACTCGGTTTACCGTCTTTTTTATGATACAATAAAAGGAGGAGATTATCGTGCGAGAGAGGGAAATGTACACCGCCTTGCCGAGGTTTCCGGAAATATTATAGATCAATGCGTTGCAGCAGGTGTTCCTTTTGCACGTGAGTATGGTGGTTTGCTTTCCAACCGTTCTTTCGGTGGAACGCAGGTGCAACGTACTTTTTATGCTGCCGGACAAACGGGCCAGCAGTTGCTGCTGGGTGCATATTCGGGCTTGCAGCGTCAGGTTGGCATGGGGACAGTGCAAATGTATAATCGCCATGAAATGCTTGATGTGGTGAATATCGATGGCAAATGCCGCGGTATTATCGCAAGAAACCTTATCACAGGCGAAATAGAGCGTCACGGCGGTCATGCTGTATTACTTTGCACGGGTGGTTACGGAAACGTTTTTTACCTGTCGACCAATGCAATGGGTAGCAACGTTACCGCTGCATGGAAAGCCCATAAGCGCGGTGCATATTTTGGTAATCCTTGTTTTACACAAATTCACCCGACTTGTATCCCGGTTTCAGGCGAGCACCAATCGAAGCTCACTTTGATGTCCGAATCTCTTCGTAATGATGGTCGGATCTGGGTGCCAAAAGCAAAAAATGATACGCGCCCGGGAAATGAGATCCCAGAAGAAGAAAGAGATTATTACCTGGAACGTCGTTACCCTGCATTTGGTAACCTTGTTCCCCGTGATATCGCTTCCCGTGCCGCCAAAGAAAGATGCGATGCCGGATATGGCGTAGGATCATCCAAACTGGCCGTTTTCCTTGATTTCGCAGCTGCTGTGGAACGTTACGGAAGAGGAGAAGCTAACAAAAACAACATCGCAAACGCTTCCAAAGAAGATATCACGACTTGGGGCAAGGCTGTTGTAAAAGAAAAATATGGTAACCTTTTCGATATGTATAAGCAAATCACGGGTGAAGATCCGTACGAAGTGCCTATGCGTATCTATCCTGCGGTGCATTACACGATGGGTGGACTTTGGGTTGATTACAATTTGATGACCACTGTGCCAGGTTTGTATGCATTAGGGGAAGCTAATTTCTCTGATCACGGTGCGAACCGCCTTGGTGCATCTGCGCTGATGCAGGGACTTGCTGACGGATATTTTGTAATTCCTTACACAATTGGTTCTTATCTGGCCAAAGAAATTGGAACAGGTAAAATACCAACGGATCATCCGGAATTTGTAAGGGTTGAAAAAGAAGTGAAAGACCGGATCGATACATTAATGTCGATCCAGGGAAAAACATCTCCTGAATTATTCCACCGCCGCCTGGGTAAGATCATGTGGGACAAATGTGGAATGGCGCGCAATCAGCAGGGTTTGAAAGAAGCAATCATTGAAATCCGTGAACTTCGTAAAGAATTCTGGAGAGATGTGAAAGTAATGGGCGGAAAAGACGAGTTCAATCCTGAACTGGATAAGGCAGGACGTGTAGCTGATTTTATCGAGCTTGGTGAGTTAATGTGCATTGATGCACTTACGCGTGAAGAATCATGCGGCGGTCACTTCCGTGAAGAACATCAGACGGAAGAAGGAGAAGCATTGCGTGATGATGAAAACTTCATGTTTGTGTCTGCGTGGGAGCATAAAGCGCAGGAAGAGTGGGAGCTTCATAAGGAGGAGCTGATTTATGAGAATATCAAGATTGCCCAAAGAAGTTATAAATAATGGCTGTCGGCTACCGGCTGTTTGCAGCTGGCTATCAGCTTGTTTCAATATTACTGGTTAATTGCTAACCGTTAACTATTACAACAATGAGTGCAGGTAACATGCATATTAAGCTTAAAGTCTGGAGACAGAGCAATAGCAATACAAAAGGAGATTTTGAAAATTACAGTCTGGACAACGTTTCTCCGGATATGTCTTTTCTGGAAATGTTTGATGTCCTTAACGAGCAACTGATCGAGGAGGGCAAGGAGCCGGTAGCATTTGACCACGATTGCCGCGAAGGAATCTGCGGAATGTGTTCGATGTATATCAATGGCAGGCCACATGGACCGCTGAAAGGCGTTACAACCTGTCAGCTGCACATGCGTTCGTTCAGTGATGGAGACACGATTGTTGTTGAGCCATGGAGAGCACAGGCTTTCCCGGTGATCAAGGATCTTGTGGTAGACCGTGATGCTTTCGACAGGGTAATCTCTGCGGGAGGGTTTGTATCGGTAAACACTGGCAATGCCCAGGATGCGAATAGCCTGCCCATTCCGAAAGTGGCTGCGGACGAGGCATTTGCAGCAGCAGCATGTATTGCTTGCGGTGCTTGTGTAGCGGCTTGTAAGAATGCCTCTGCAATGCTTTTTGTTTCTGCTAAAATCTCTCAATTGGCGTTGCTTCCGCAAGGACAGGCTGAGAGAAGCATTCGTGCTGAGAAAATGGTGGCACAAATGGATGCGGAAGGATTTGGAAACTGTACGAACACCGGCGCGTGCTCTGCTGAATGCCCCAAAGAGATCGGGCAGGAGAACATTGCACGTATGAACCGCGAATATATCGGCGCTAAGCTTTCTTCAACAGCGGTATAACATTAAGGTGCATACGCATCGTTGAACCAGGTGGAAGAAAGCCACGGCTTTACATTCTTATCGACAACAATGGTGTCTTGAATTGAAATAAAAGAAGTTTGATCAGGGAGATATACTGAAACGGTGTATCTCCCTTTTTGTAACCAATCGTACAGAATGCTGGCCGAAAACTGGTTCAACTCCTTTCGAACCGGAAATACAAAGCTCCCCTTTTCTGATCTTAGCACAAGGTAAGATTCTTCCGGCAAACCGGGATCCCCCTGCCACTTTACAGCATATTTATGCTTCCTTTTCAGGATTTTCAGTGATGGTAGGCTCACGTTATCCCGTTGCATGCTGGATAAAAAGGTATTTTGGATCAGAGGATTATCGGGTGATTTTACGCCGAGTTCTTCCAATGCATTCATTCTTTGCTGAAAAGGCGTAAGTAAGTCTTGCGGACTGTTTTTCAAGGACAAATAATCTGCTTTTCTTACAGTTTTATATTCCAGCATTTCGGGGTAATAACGCCAGAAAAATACCAACCAAAGGCTCAGACAGGCCATACTGATCAGGTTAAGGCACAGGTCCATATGCCTGCGTGAAAGTTGTAATAACACCATATTATAAGTGGCCAACAAACACAATGTGGAGATCACTTTATACCGGTTCTCAACGTAAGAGCCCCTGCCAAAGCTGATAGCAATGGCCGAAAGCAGCCCAAACAAAAACACGCCAACAAGGAACAGGCTGCCGGGGTCACGTCTTAGCGCCCTTAACCCGGTTCTGCCGAGGCAAAAGTTAAATGTTGAAATAACCATAAATCCCGCAATGATCGGAATGAGCTGGGTGCCTTCTTCCTGAATGTCAAATGTGCCTCCGATTACGCCCAGGATCGCTTGGGGCATTTTCACCAGGTTCTCCGAAATGCTTGTGTTCCCGGATGTTGGCAGATGGTAGGAATAAAAATAAAGTGAAACAGAGGCCGTTCCTGAAAGCAGCGTAACCAGGCATTTAGCCATACTACGGCTCGTTATTGCGATCAAAAAGAGAACCGGCCATATCATTGGCCCTGTCCCGCTCGCAAATGTGGTTAGGAAAGCGAAGACAATCCCGATGCAATTAATGAAAACGTTGCTCCGCGTCATCAGCCAGATTGCTACGCAAGCAAGCGCAATGACGGCCAGGTTTTGCAGCGAACTAGTTGCCCAGAGCAAGCTGCCCATATGCTGGAAATGAAGCGATAGCAGGATGATTGGAACAATGGCCAAAATGTTTTTACAGCTTTTATACGCTTCAACACAAAAAATGCCGGTCATCAAAAACAGGCTGGCGCTTCCCATTAAGATAAGGTGCCGTAGATTGGTACACCCGAAAACATAATAGTCCAGCAAGACCACCAGCCGGGCATATACGATCCGGTGCTCGTTATGCTGCCGGAAAATGAAATGCAGCTTTTCTTCTATGGAATCAGCTCTCAGATATTGGATAATGAAATCCAGCAATGCATTATAGTCATCGATAAATGGAATGTCTAGCGCCGCATCGAATAGGAAGAATACCAATGTTGCTATACAACACATAGCAACCAAAAGCCAGATTGGCCGTGAATGTTTGAGAACTGCGGACATTAAGTTTAATTATTAGCGGAGGGAATAATGCTATTTATTAAAGCGGCAAGGTCGCAGCCAAATCCGATTATTAATAGGTGAGTTTGAATTAGCCTGAGGAACATAAAAAAGCAGGCCGCTAAACATTTAGCGGCCTGCTTTCATTTTTACTTTAATATGGCTTACTTCTTTTTAGTAGAATCAGCTTTCGATGTATTGCTTCCTTTGTATTCTTTGTTCAAGCCGTCAAGGATTTTTTGTGTTACATCCAAAGATGGATTGGCAAACAAAATCCCGCCGCCTAATGAGTAACCCAGAACATATTCAAAACCATTCTCTTTGTTGTATTTCTCAATGTAAGAACGGATGTTTTTATAAAGCTCTTCGTTTTTCTTAGCCTCTTCCTGGCCCAACGCTTGTGCAGACTGGTCACGGTAAGCAACTAAATCCTGTTGTTTTTTCATCAATTGCGCCTCTGTTGAACGCGCTTGCTCAGGCGTCATTGTTTGTGCTCTTTGCTGAAAAAACGCAACCTCATTTTGCAATGAACGGCCTTTTGTATTCAATTCATTTTCAAGTTGGAAGTTTTTATTTTCCAGCTCTTTTCTTGTATCCTTAAAGAATTCGTAGTTTTTCAACAAAGAATCAACCTGAACATACACAGTTTTACGACCTGCCACTACACCACCATCTGCTGCTGAACCTGCATCTCCGGAAGGTTTACCTGAAAAATGTAAAAAGAATAACACCGCCACAGCCAGGGAAAGCACGATGTTCCAAATTAATGAAGTATTGTTGTTCACGTTTTTTGAGTTTTGTTTTTTTGAACGAGCCGCAAAGATAATAATTTGTGTTTAAGTACAATGAATATCAGGCTCTGTGTAATATTTCCGCCAAGTTTTATAATGATACGCTTTTCGCTGCGTCCGCAATGAATATCCTGCGGACCAGCTGCCCGGATAATCCAGCCAAACCGCCCGTTAACCCGCCTATCAATGCTGAAACCAGCAGGAGCACAACGCCATTGGGCAAAGAGAATATTCCCGCAATCCGGTCGGACATGGCGCCATCGGAGACAAAATGTAAATAAAAGCCATAAGCCATCCATAGCACTGTGATTAAAGCGAATCCGGTCCAGAAAGCATTAGAAGCGCTGGTGTGTCTGATTAAAAAAACTAAAAAAGGCACGATTGCTACAACCCACCACGGGCCGAATAATTGCAGTAATGCCGTGACCAATATGATGATAAAGAAATTCATAGCGGCGGAGATTAAGGTTTTTGAAGCTTCACACTGGATATCATACGCGGGTGCTTTTGGGATGGTTCAAGTAGATAAACCAGCTCATTGAGCTCGCCATTTTCCCATTTTTTAAGCAAATTCAGGTAATAAGGGCTCCCGGGATTCCCCGATTGTCCGCCTGGATAAATGCCGTAAGCCCGTGGAACCGGCCCCAGTTCAACCACCATCCGCCAGGAAGGCCCATTCCGCTTGGTGATGGCATTCACAATGCTCCGGCCACCGCCCACTTTCAAAGCCGGTGCATTGAATGGTTTCAGGCTTCTGCTCAAATGCCTGATTTCCGTGCCTTTTACTTGTGCCCACTGCCACGACTGGCTCATCGGCCCGTGCCGGACGGTTAATGTGTCGATGGCGGCTTTAAAGCTGGCTGCGGTGAGGTCGGCCAAAGTTTCCTTTTCTGGCGTAGTAATGTTATCGAACCATTTTTTATTGGGCTCATTTAAAATCATATATAATGTTCGGTCGCGCGTAGGATATTCCAGGCCTTCGCCAAATTCATCATTCCATATTTTAGCATTTAACAAAGGCATCCATTCTTCGAAGATAGAAGTGGCGACCGACTCAGGCGTGTTCTGGTAATTCCAGTTGGCCAATGTGATTGCAGCCGCTTTTTGGGCCGGGGTTAATGTGGTTGATTTTAGAGTTTCCAGTAATTTGGGTAAAATGTTTCTGGCCAAAACACTGAAATTGTCGTTTTGTAACATTCTTAAACTATCGGCATTTGCGCGTGTCATGGCTTTCAGGCGTTCATTGATGCGCACGCCGCGTTCCGTTGGTGCAAAAACCCAGTTGATAAAATAGGGGTACGAAGGGTCTGTGGAAGATTGGTTTGCGCTGCTTACGAACCCTCTTTTTGGGTTTTTAACATAAGGGTTCTGAGCCGCCGGAATCCAGCTTTGCCAGTCATCGGCTGCATTAGTGCCATCCAGGACGAATTTCCCCTGTTCCTTGTATTTCAAAGGCAGTTTTCCGTTTACAGTAAGCGCAATGTTCTTGCTGTTATCCGCGAAAACAAAATTTTGCGCAGGCCCCACATAAAAGGTCAGTGCCTTTCGGTAGTCGTCATAATTTTTAGCCTTATTGAGCTCGTAAAACGTCATAAAGCTGTTTCCGGCCTCATGCCCGATCCATTTCACGGCTAATTCAGGATATTTTCCGGAGCTCTTATCCGTTTCCGTAACCGGGCCGTGATGTGTGTAAATGACCTCTTCCTGATATGGCTGCGCCTGGCCCTTAACCATGATACTTTCAATCCGTTTCTTGGTCGGTTTCCATTGATTATTATGCCAATAATGCATTCTGGATTGGTCCTTGAATTTAATTTTATATAAATCAAAAACATCAGCGTCCGTATTGGTAACACCCCAGGCCACATGCTGATTGAAACCTATAATCACACTGGGAATGCCGGGAAGCGACACGCCATACACATTCATAGACGGCGAATGCAGCTGGACCTGATACCAAATGGAAGGCAATGTCAGTTCAAGGTGCGGATCATTGGCGAGAATGGGATAGCCGGTAATGGATTTCTCGGCGCTTACTGCCCAGTTATTGCTGCCTATCCCTTCCTGTTTCGGCTCTCTTTGTAATAATGAATTCGGTGTGCTTTTAAAATGCGCCAAACTGTCGCCGCTTCTAATAATTTCGGGTTTTTTAGGGATCGTTAGCGGCTCAAAATCCCAATCCGTGCCGGCAGGGATCACCGGGCTCTCCTCGAACATTGGATAATCAGGAAACAGATCATTAACTACTTTTTCACCATATTTTTTCAGGACATTGCTCATATTAAGCTCATTGGATCGCCCGGCCAATGTCAATGTCATCTGTTCCAGCATATACATGGTATTGATCGGTTTCCATGCTTCCGGCTTGTAGCCGAGCAATTTGAACTCGATTGGATAATCTTTTGGCGCGAGCTGATGAATGTAAGCATTTACGCCCGCTGTGTAGCCAAGCAATGCTTCCCGGGTTTTTGGGTCTTCCATCGCGACTTTAATATTGGCTTCCGCGCCATATCCCATTCCCAGCCGACGGCTTTGCTGATCCATTTCCAATGTTGCTTTGCCCAGCACTTCGGAAAGTCGCCCGGAGGCAGCACGGATCTGCAAATCCATTTGCCAAAGCCGGTCTTTTGCAGTTATAAAGCCCTGCGCATAAAAAAGGTCAAAATCATTTTTGGCAAAAATATGTGCGACGCCGGCATCGTCGAAACGGATGGTCACCTCGTCTTTCAGTCCATTTAGTTTGAGGATCGTTTCGCCATTCTTTTCAACGACCCGGTCACCATTCTGCCCGAAACCCGTGAACGGACTCAAAAACGGCCCTAACGCGGGAGCCGGGCCGAGCGGCTTGTTCAGGAAATAGACAAGGCAAATTGTCGCAACGAGTGAAACAAAAGCTTTCAAATACTTCATAGAGGGAGAATTGGGTGGCGCAATTTTAAAAGTCGCGCGTCCTTAGGAAACTACTTGCACAATGGCCTCAACCAGCGCCAGGTCACTGTACATGACCGAATGTTCGTCTGGAACGCCTCCGGCCATAGAAATGTCCGCAGGGAAATATTTTTGTCTGCCTGGACGAAATGCTTTGGCGGTTAAATGTAATGCATGCACGCCGGCTGCGGCCAATTGGGCTGCGTTGTCATGGTTAACGCCGGCCCCGGCCATGATTTCAATCGAATCTCCGGCTTCTTTTGCAAGTTGTTCCAATAATGCAATGCCCTCAACGGCAGTTGGTTTCTGGCCAGAAGTAAGGATTCGTTCAGCGCCGGTTTCTATGACTGCTTTCAAAGCTTTGATCGGATCCGGGGTGAGGTCAAATGCACGGTGAAAAGTGACTTTCATGGGTTTTGCATAGTCTACGAGTGCCTTCGTACGCAAGACATCCACCTGGCCATCACTGGTCAAAATGCCTAATACAACGCCATTTGCGCCTAATTTTTTGGCAAGGTCAATGTCTTTACGCATGATTTCTTCCTCAAAAACATCATAGACAAAATCTCCGCCCCTTGGCCGGATCATTACAAACAGATCAATGTCAATATGTTGCCTCACCACTTCTATGAGACCGGCACTTGGCGTTGTGCCGCCTTCGCCCAATCCACCACATAATTCAATCCTCCCTGCACCGCCAGCCTGTGCATTAATACAAGATTCCAGCGAATAAGCGCAAACTTCAATGGTCATATGATTGCTTTTATAATGATCGGGAAAATTACAAAAAGGTTTTCAGGATTGGAGAACCCGAATTTGTGTTCATATTAAATATTACCATATTTGTATATTTATTACCAATTTGGGAATTATAATGGTGTGCCTGTGAGAATTATTACAAAAGGAACATTGAGAGAATTTTGGGAAAAATATCCGGACGCGGAGCAAGAGCTTAAATATTGGCATGATAAAATTAAAAATGCCAGCTATACATCACCAAACGAGCTAATTGCCGAAAATCCGAAAAGCGATACGGTTGGTAATAACAGAGTCGTGTTCAATATCTGCCACAACAAGTACAGGCTGATCGTATTGTTTAAATATAATCTGCAATGGGCATTTATACGCTTTCTTGGCACACATAAAGAATACGATCAGATTAAGGATATTAAAAATATTTGACGTTCATGAAAACAATACACCAAATTAAGTCCGAACTGAAACCGATTCATTCGGATGCTGAATACCGCGATTATCTTAAAGTCATTGATTCGTTGGTCGACAGCGATGAGAATAGCCCTGAAGAAGAATTACTAGAATTAATCTCCATCCTTGTCGAGGATTATGAATCGGTGCATTTTGCCATTGAGCCGCCAGATCCGGTTGAGGCGATTAAACTTAAAATGGAAGAGAACGGATTGAAGAGAAAAGATTTGGTCGATTATTTCGGAAGTCCCAGCCGGGTATCGGAAGTGCTAAACCGTAAACGGCCGCTGACGCTTGAAATGATTCGTAGGATCCACAAAGGTTTAGGGATATCGGCTGCGACTTTATTGGCTTCCTGAATATTGTAACCGACTGATAATTAAGTCTTTGTTTGTTGGGTGAAAATTTAGTTTTGGGGGAAGCAATTATTTTTCTTTTTTTTCGCTTTAAGCTTTTAAAAGATGTCAAATTTTTTACTTTTGCAGAAAAGTAAGTAACTATTAATAGGCGAAAATATTATGTACTGGACTCTTGAACTCGCGTCGTATCTTGAAGATGCTCCCTGGCCAGCTACCAAAGACGAGCTAATTGACTTTGCAATCAGAACAGGCGCTCCGTTAGAAGTAGTTGAAAACCTTCAGGAGCTTGAAGATGATGGTCAGCCTTATGAAAGCATCGAAGAAATTTGGCCCGATTATCCCACAAAAGATGATTTCTTTTTCAACGAAGATGAATACTAGATAAAGAAGACGGCACCTCAACGGTGCCGTTTTTTTTATGATTATGAATGATATTTTTATGAAATCCGCCGTTCAATATTTTTTTAATCTGACAAAAGGAATGTAAATTGTTAGCGTTATCAAATAGAAAGACGAGGAAGTTACCAAAAGTGATTTTGTCATAATTCAGATATCTATCCATTCCAACCGATGGAGCTTCGATTGTTGAAAGAGTTGGTTAAGAGAGGTGAGGGTGAACATGTGGAATTCAAACTGAAGTCCAATCACCCGGAAAAGATTGTCCGTGAAGTTGTCGCATTTGCCAACTCCGGTGGTGGAAAACTCTTCGTCGGGGTGGGAGACGACAAAACGATAAAAGGCCTTAAAGACGCGGAGGAAGATGAGTACACGCTCACAAAGGCCATCGACAAATACATTTATCCCAAAATCAGCTACAAAAAAGAAAGGATTCCGGTAAGTCCGGACCGCGACGTGCTGGTGCTGACAATTAACAGGAGCATTGATAAGCCGCATTATGTTGTGGATGACACGGGAAACCGCCAGGCTTACATTCGCGTTGACGACAAATCCATCCAGGCAAGCAGGGAAATGAAAGAAATTATGCGCAGGGGGAGAGGCGAGCGCGACATTCGTTTTCAATATGGCGATAAGGAGCAGAAATTGATGAAGCTTCTGGATGAAAAAGAATCGGTTACCGTTGATCTTTTTGCAACATTCGCCGGAATTCCCAGAAAAATAGCCTCGAATACACTTGTAGTAATGGTGCTTGCACGCATACTAGAAGTCCATCCGCAGGAAATGATCGACAAGTTTACCATGTCGATGGCTTATCAATCCAATTAACTTTTAAAATAAAATTCCCGGCTTTGCGTGTGTTTTTGTGTAAAACAAAATCCGCTAAGCCGGGAATTATTATGTTAATTAGAAGGGAAGATCGTCGGACTCGTCTTCGCTGAATGTTGTAACCGGTGGTAATGGCTGGCCTCCGGAGTTTGAACCCGAATTGCCGCTGCCGGCTTTGTCTACTTTCCATGCTTTCACCTCCGTGTACCAGCGGGAATTGTATTCGCGGCTTTCCACGTCAATTGATGCAGTCACCGAATCGTTTATCTGGAGATTAGCCTGATCAATTTTATCGCCCCAAAGCGCTATACAAACCTTTTTTGGATATTGAGAAGGGATTTCAAGAATGAATTCCTGCTTACGCCAAGCTCCGTTCTTTCCCTGGCCTGTTACTTCGGGAAGCAAAGCAATGACTGTTCCTGTTAATTCCATTACAATTATATTTTAGTGCCTGAAAAAAATGTGATGTCAAAAGTAAGGTTTTTGAACTTTGATTGCAAAGCAAACAGAAAGCTAGCCAATGGCCTGTTCCAGATCGGCGATCAGATCTTCTACGTCTTCAATTCCCACACTAAGGCGTATTAAAGTATCTTTCAGGCCGGTTTTGAGCCTTTCGTCTTTTGGAATGCTTGCGTGCGTCATGCTTGCCGGATGCGTGCAGAGCGACTCCACACCGCCTAACGACTCGCCCAAAGAAAAAACTTCAAGATTTTCCATTACGCGCACCGCTTCTTCGTAAACATCGCCTTTTAATTCAAAGGACAGCATGCCGCCATAACCACGCATTTGTTTCCCAGCCAGTTCGTGGGAAGAATGGGAAGGCAAGCCAGGATAATAAACTTTACCAACTTTTGGATGCGCTTCCAACCATTTTGCCACTTCCAGTGCATTTTCGCAATGTCTTTGCATGCGGATATGCAATGTTTTTATTCCTCTCAAAACCAAAAAACAATCCTGTGGGCCTGGAACCGCTCCGCTGGCATTTTGTATGAATGCTAATTGCTTTGCCAGTTCGTCATCATTGGTTACGAGTGCGCCCATAACCGTGTCCGAATGTCCGCCTAAATATTTTGTCACCGAATGCATCACAACGTCCGCACTCATATCCAACGGATTTTGCAAATAAGGCGATGCGAACGTGTTGTCGACAATGCTATGGATGCCTTTTTCGCGGCATAGGCTTGTTATGGCTTTAATATCAACAACTTTGAGCAGCGGATTAGTCGGCGTTTCAATCCATATCATTTTGGTCCTATCAGAAATTGCGGCTTGCACATTAGCAACATTGCTCATATCCACAAATTTGAAAACCATTCCGAACGGCTCGTAAATCCGCTTCATGATGCGGTAAGTGCCGCCGTAAATGTCGTTGGTAGCGATAATTTCATCGCCGGGCTTATAGAGTTTCAGAACAGCGTCTGTTGCCGCTAATCCTGAGGCGTAGCAAATGCCGTGTTTGCCGTTTTCCAATGCAGCCAGCGCTTTTTGCAATGCGGTGCGAGTGGGATTATGGGTCCTGGAATATTCGTAACCTTTGTGCTTGCCGGGGCTTTCCTGCACGTAGGTGGACGTTTGGTAAATGGGCGTCATAATGGCGCCGGTGGTTGGGTCCGGCTCCACGCCGGCATGTATGGCCTTTGTTGCGAATTTCATATTAGTCAAGATTAGGAAAAACCTTTTAACCAAACAAGTGGTTATCATTATACGCGGAGCGAAGTGAAATTTTAAACCAAAAAGCTGTGGAGACGTCCTCCCCCAAAAAGTTATCCTTACCGGTCGTCGTGAGCATCTTACTGACTGTAGTTCCGCTTGTTACCACCTCCATTGTAACTGCCTGGGCAGTCGGTCACGAGAGTGAGCTGCGCAACTGGCCTTTTGAATGGTGGGTTGTTGCCACGCTGATACTGACATTGGCATCTTCTGTTGCGCTCACTCCGCCTACATTTCTTGCATTGGTTTACGGATATTTTCTGGCTTGGACTGCATTGCCGCTCCTTTTCGGACTGAATCTAGGCGCAATAGCAATCATATACGGATCTGCCAATTTTTTACATGCCTCATCCATCCGAAGTTACCTGATCCAGGTTTATCCACAGGTGAACACATTGCTGCGCAGATTTTATCAAAATGAATTGAGATTAATATTTTTTGCCAAACTTTCGCCCGTTCTGCCTTTCGCCATTACCAATCTTTTTTTTGCAATGGCTGGTGCCCGGTTTAAGCAAGTGCTGGCTGGCGGAACGCTGGGGATGATCCCGCGAACGGTTCTGGCGGTTTGGGCTGGACGTGAAGCCCGGGACATTCGCTATCTTCTGGAGCATCCCAATGAAGGTTTGGCGACTAAAATCATACTGATCATCCTCATTATCGTTTCGACAATCGGCATCGGCTATTTCTTCAAAGACAAGAAGATAGTAGAATAATCACATGTAAATTTTTGATAGTGTGCCTCCTTTGGTAATATCGTACAATAAAAGGATATAAAACCATACAAATGCAGTGGTTTGATCCTGTTTCTTTGTGGTAAAGTTATAATTGTCCGAAAAGTTTAATGAAATCCTTACCCTTCGTCGATCTGGTTATCGTTATTGCCTATCTGGTTGGGATGGTTGGTGTCGGCATTTATTTTTCAAGAAATAATACCAATGCGGATCAGTTTACGAAAGCATCGGGAAAAATCCCCGGCTGGGCCATCGGGATCTCGATTTATGCCACTTTTTTAAGCAGCAACACATTCCTCGGCGTTCCCGGAAAGGCCTATGGAAGCAACTGGAATTCGTTTGTTTTCAGTTTATCAATGCCATTCGCTGCCTGGGTCGCTACCAAATTTTTCATTCCTTTTTACAGAAACACCGGAGCCGTTTCTGCTTACACGCATTTGGAAGAGCGGTTTGGTCCGTGGGCGAGATCTTACGCCGTAGTTTGCTTCCTGCTTACACAATTGGCAAGAATGGGTTCTATCTTTTTTGGAATTGCGTTAAGCCTTCAAGCGCTTACGGGCTACCCCATGTCAACCATTATGATCGTTGTGGGAATTTGCATTGTGCTGTATACGGTGATGGGCGGAATGGAGGCGGTTATTTGGACGGAGGTTGTGCAGGGTGTGATCAAGACGGTGGGTGCATTCGTGATTCTTTACCTGGTTATATCGGGTATGGAAGGTGGTTTTCCGAAGATCATGGAAATTGGCAAGGCAAATGACAAATTCAGCCTGGGCAGTTTTGCACCGGATTTTACGGAGGCGTCTTTTTGGGTCGTTTTGTTATATGGGTTTTTCATGAACCTGAACAACTTCGGCATGGACCAGAATTACGTTCAGCGCTATCATACAACTTCGTCGATCAAAGAGGCAGCCAGCTCGGTTTGGCTCTGTGTTTATCTCTATTTGCCTGTTTCGCTGATATTCTTTTTACTTGGGTCCTGCCTTTACGCCTATTACCAAAGCAATCCCGAGCTGCTGAACATTGTAAGAATGCAAGTGGCAACGGAAAGACTGCCCAACGGCTCGTCACAAGCTATTTCTCAATTGGCTTCCACATTAACGCCGGCCGATTACGGGGATAAGGTAATGCCGCATTTTATGGTAACAAAAGTGCCTGTGGGCTTGCTGGGGCTTATTATTGCCGCAATCATGTCTGCTGCCATGAGCACGATCAGTTCGGGTATGAATGCTTCTGCGACAGTTTTCTCTGTTGATATTTATCAAAAATATATTAAATCAAACCTCTCTCAAAAAGAGTCAATGACGCTCCTGTACATTGCAACAACGGTTTTCGGACTGCTGGGAATGATCACTGGAATTGCGATGATCGGCGTCAAAAGTGTGCTGGATGTGTGGTGGATGCTTTCAGGAATTTTTGCAGGTGGAATGCTCGGGTTGTTTTTATTAGGCATTGTTTCCAGATCAACCAAAAACACGGAAGCATTAACTGCGACATTAATCGGGATTGTAGTCATAATATGGATGACGTTTTCTTCGCAACTTCCCGACAAATATGAATATCTGCGCAATCCGCTGCACCAGAACATGATCATGGTCGTAGGCACGCTCACTATATTTTTGACAGGTATGCTCTTAACGAGATTAAAAGGCAAAACACAGCCAGAAGAAGAAGTTCTGGCACACAAACACTAATAGCATATAACTCTGACACGATCGAAAATGAACTACGCAACACCCTCCTCTAACTCTTTGCCCCAAGGATTTATTCCCGTTATGTTAACCCCGTTTCTGAAATCAGGAGCAGTAGATTATGTCGGATTAAGAGCATTAACCGACTTTTATCTGGAAGCCGGTGCAACAGGCTTATTTGCTAATTGCTTGTCCAGTGAAATGTTCGAATTATCCGAGCAGGAGCGCCTGGATGTGACACAGACGGTTGTGGATCAGGTTGCGGGCCGGGTGCCGGTGGTTGCGACCGGAACATTTCCAGGCAGTGTTGCTGAACAGGCAGCATTTACTAAACGTATATACGACACCGGTGTGCAGGCTGTTATTGTGATTACCGGTCTTATGGCCGCGGAAACAGAAACAGATGAAGTATTTACAGATCGTGTCCTAGAATTGATCTCGCTGACAGATCATATTCCTCTGGGATTATATGAATGTCCGGTTCCTTATAAAAGACTGATTAACAGTGAAATATTGCAAACATTGATGGCAACCGGCCGGATTGTTTATCATAAAGACACCAGTCTGGATTTGGATGAAGTGAAGCGTCGCATCGCTGTTGCGAAGGGGCATAAGTTTGGACTTTACGACGCATATATGGTTAATGCGGTGTCGTCGCTACGTGCTGGCGCGGCTGGTTTATCCTGTATCCAGGGAAATATTTTTCCTGAGCTTGTGGTTTGGATCTGTGATCATTACAATGACTCGGAAGTTGAAAACGAACTTGCCGAGGTGCAGCAATTTCTTGAAGACTCTATGGAAATTGTCCATTCAGCTTACCCGACAATTGCTAAGTACAGCCTTAAACGCCGCGGTTTCCCGATTTCCACTTACACAAGAAGAGCGGTTGACGCTTTGACCCCTGAGTTGCAGGATCAAATGGATCAGCTGCTGGAAAATGTTGATCGGATCCAGACTGAATTGGGCATTACGAGCATTTTTAAAAAGAATCTGGTTAGGTAAAAGCCATTTCTACCCTTACGATTAAAGCTATGAATTTTCCAAATCAACAAATTCTTTATCAAATCAAACAAGGAGATGAGGCTGCTTTCACGCAACTTTGCTCATACTTTTATTTTCCCGCAGTGAAGTTTTGTGCGGTGCTTTTGAAAGATGAGAAAGAGGCTGAAACGATTACGGAGAGTGTTTTTGCGAAGATCTGGGACGAACGTGTTGACATTGAGACGGAGGACAATTTTCAGGCTTATCTATTCCTGAATCTGAAAAGCGAGATCTTTGGTCAGATGAACCGGTACAAAGACCCGGCGTCTAAGGAAATGTTTTTGAACAAGATCAATTCATTTAGCGATAATCAGCGACTTTGAAGTTTACTTAAAAAAGTAACTTTTGATAAACTAAAACGATTGCTGGATTTTATATAACTATTTCAAAGTTTTTGGAACAAACGTAGATAGATATTGCAATAATTTTCTTTTTAAATTGAACGTTGGCAATGAAATGTTGTCGAAATGAAATTTAAAAATGAAACCGCATTTTCACAAAGTTCCGATTGCATCCCGGACTTCTTTTAGTATCCGTCACGACAAAGACTCCGGCTTCGGCACAGTATGGCATTATCATCCTGAATTAGAGCTGCATTATCTGATTAAGGGCGCAGGAGTGCGGTTTATTGGCGATAATATCAGTAATTTTTCGGACGGAGAATTGATCCTATTGGGTGAAAATCTGCCGCATACATGGCGCGTGGAGGAAGGCACAAGTAACACGGCGGTGGAGGTGATCATCATTCACTTTTTGCCTAATTGCCTCGGAAGCGAGCTGCTGCTTTTGCCGGAAGCCTATCAGATTCCCAAACTTTATGAGAAAGCCCGGCGGGGACTTTTGATAAAAGGTAAAGCAAAAGAGGGAATTATTCCATTAATGAAAGCAGCTGTGAACGCGCAAAACCTCGACCGTTTAATCGCATTGCTTTCCATTCTAAAAATTCTTGCGGAAGCCAGCGATCTGGAAACTATTGCATCAGCACATGCATTCTACAAATCCAACGATTCCGAAACGCTGCGATTGAACAAAATATACGCCTATACGCTGTCAAATTACAGAAACGACATTTCCCTGCAAGACGTGGCCTCCATTGCAAATCTCGGTATAACTTCCTTTTGCCGGTATTTCAAGTTGATGACAAAGAAAACATACAACGACTTTCTCGTGGAAATCCGCATTAGCCAGGCATGCCGGTTCTTAATTGAGGATAAATTAGCGACGGAAGTGATTTGCTTTGAGTGCGGCTTTAATAATGTTTCCAATTTTTACCGGCATTTCAAAAAAGTGACCGATATGACACCATTGGAATACAAAAGAAAATATTTGTATAAAACCGCACCCGAGCTTATCTGAGGACTAGTTGTCGTGATTTTTCATCCATTCGTCCATTGAAAACCGACCGGAACCTACAATGGCGAATGTGATAACCAGGATCAATGTGATCATGGAAAGCCATAGTTCGGAGTTCAAGTACGAGAACCCTGTCCGGAAATTGACGAAAAATACGGCGACAAGCAGAATAGGAATCTGGATGATCGCCGATATGCGTGTTAAGCACCCAAGGGCGATCAGAAATCCACCAAAAATATGCGCGAAAGCTACGTAATGCACGGATGCAACCGTATACAAATGAAGATCAAGCCCGGTTACTAGCTTCGACAAGCGCGTGGTGTCGCTGATAAAGCTGATGCCTTTAACAAATAGAAACACTCCCAAAGCAATGCGAACTATATCCAGCCAGGCCGGATGATGCGTATCGCCCCAATGCTCGATTCGATTCATCATGTTCATAACTTCTAAAAGTTTTGGTTTTCAGAAAGTTATATATTTGAATGGATTATGTCAAGAGATAATTTATCTTTTCCAAGAGCTTAATCAATAAGAGAAGTGTGCTTTGTATCCTTCATTTTAAAATAAATAATGAGCGAGATAAATATGCAGGCCGTGACATACCAGTAATAGTAACTTTCGTGGCCCAGGTTCTTTGCCCAAAGCGCAAAATATTCAGCTGTTCCGCCAAATATTGCAACCGTAATCGAATAGGGAAGCCCTACACCAAGCGCCCGCACTTCAACAGGAAACAGCTCGGCTTTCACGACTGCATTGATGGATGTGTAGCCACTGACAATGATCAACGCCGCCATTAACAAACCAAAAGCTGCCCACATGTTCGTAGTATGGCTTAATGTGCTCAAAAGCGGGTAAGTAAAGATCGTTCCGAGCACGCCAAATGCGATAAGCAATGGTCTCCGGCCCACTTTGTCGCTGATAGCACCGAAAACGGGTTGCAGGCAGGCGAAGATCAGTAAAGAGCAAAAGGTGAGGATTGTAGATTGGTATTTTGTTAAACCCACCGTGTTCACCAGGAACTTCTGCATGTAGGTTGTATAGGTGTAAAATGCAAGCGTCCCACCCATCGTCAGCCCGATTACGACCATTATTGCTCTCGGATGTTTCAGAAGCTCTTTCATTGAGCCTTCTTTTTTAACCGCTGCGTCTTTAGTTACGAAAGCTTCTGTTTCATTTAAATGCGTTCTTAAATAAAGCGCAACCAATGATAAAATTGCCCCGAATACGAACGGGATCCGCCATCCCCAATCGTGCATTTGCTGATCGGTCAGGAAAATATTTTGGAGGATAAGCTGTAATCCTAGTGCAAGCAACTGGCCGCCAATTAATGTTACATATTGGAAACTCGAATAGAATCCCCTTCTCTCCTTGGTTGCAACCTCGCTCAGATATGTAGCAGAAGTGCCATATTCGCCGCCCACGCTGAGTCCTTGTAAAAGTCTGGCAATGAGGAGAAAAATAGGAGCAGCGATTCCAATGCTGTTGTAACCAGGCAGAAATGCAATGAGTAACGAGCCAAATGACATTAGCAAAACGGACAATGTCATCGCCTCTTTCCGCCCTTTTGTATCCGCCAGTTTGCCAAAAATATATCCTCCGATCGGCCGCATTAAAAAACCTACAGCGAATATTCCAGCTGTATTGATGAGCTGGACGGTTGGATTGGAATCCGGGAAAAAAGTGTTGGCAAAATAGAGGGAGAATGCAGAGTAAGCATACCAGTCATACCATTCAACTAAATTTCCGGCCGAGCCGCCCATAATGGCCTTGAGGCGCCAGTTTGTATCATTTTTTGGTAAAACTTGCTGCATATAACGGATTAAGATTGCTCAATTTACTTAAATAAAGCACAAATCCACGAAGCCGCATGCTCCACCAGCTTCGTATGGCCGCTTTTTAAGATAATATATTGATCAGACGGAAGAAGTGCCGCCAGTTTTCTGACATGAGTGGGTTTCAATAGTGTGTCAAACTCACCCATAAAAAGGTAAATCCGAATGTTTTTAGCGACCGCTAACTGATGTAAAGCCGTAATGTCAAACCTGAGATCCCGGAAGTTAACCCAGGAATTATATATTATCTGCCTTTTTTCAGGCGTATTAAGTACTTGCTCGACGAATCTGTGCAGACTGGAATTAAGTAAATCCGCTTGTTTCAGGGCATTTACCACAGCAAAAAATGGTTCAGGCTTTCGCATAGACCATTGGAAAAGCTGCCTAGCCGGCCAAAAACGAGTTGCAATTCCATAAAGCGGATGCTCCGAAACACCGTCAGGGGCAATTAGGAAGACATTCTCAATGTTGTCAGCAAACAATTCCAGTGTAGCCAAGGCAAACCTGCCTCCCATACTAAAACCGGCGACGTCGAATTTTTGAATGTTATTCTTTACAAGAAATTCGTGAACAAGATTTTGCCAAAGTTCCTTGGTTACCACTTCAGCTTTTGAAAAATTACTCTTTCCATGAAAAAATAAATCAAAGGCATAAGTTGTGTAAATGCCACCTAAATGAGCTTCAAAAGGCTGGAAACAACTTGCTCCATCTTGGCCAATGCCGTGGAATGCTAGTAAGGTTTTCGGGCCGTGACCGAGTTTTTGGTAGTGGATCGTAGGATACATTTGATGTCTTGACAATGCAGGCAAGTTAAAAAAACCTCCAAGCATATCCATTAACGAGGACATTGCCAGGAGGTTTTATAAATATCCAAATCTTACGATTCCATCAGATAAGCTTTGATAAAATCGTTGATTTCACCATTTAAGACTGCATCTGTATTGGATGTCTGGTGATCGGTTCTGTGGTCTTTGACGCGGCGGTCGTCGAGCACGTAACTGCGGATCTGCGAGCCCCATTCGATTTTTCGTTTGGATGCTTCCACTTCTGCACGGGCAGAATTCCGTTTTTCCAACTCAATTTGATAAAGCCGTGACTTTAAAAGCCTGATCGCCACTTCTTTATTCATTAGCTGCGACCGTTCCTGCTGACAGGCAATGATAATTCCGGATGGCTTATGGTGCAAACGTACTGCGGTTTCCACCTTGTTTACATTCTGGCCACCCGCCCCACCGGAACGATACGTATCCCAGGTAATGTCCGCAAGGTTAACATCAATTTCAATGTTGTCATCAGCCAGCGGATAAACATAAACTGACGTGAATGAAGTATGCCTTCTTGCATTGGAATCAAATGGCGAGATGCGGACAAGCCTGTGGACACCATTTTCCGATTTCAAATTTCCGTAAGCATATTCGCCGTCGATTTCCAATGTAACTGATTTAACGCCAGCGACATCGCCATCCTGCAAATCCACTTCCCGGACTTTGTAACCATTTTTCTCAGCCCACATAATGTACATGCGCATGAGCATGGATGCCCAGTCCTGCGACTCGGTTCCGCCAGCGCCTGCATTGATCTCAATAACAGCCGGCAGTTCGTCGCCTTCTTCACCCATCATTTTCCGGAATTCGACTTCTTCCAGCTTGTTGGATAGCTTTTCGCCTTCCTCGTCAACTTCTTCTTCCGTCGCTTCATCAGCTTCGTAGAACTCCCAGATCGTGTCGAGATCATCACGCAGGCGCGACAATTCTTCATATCCGTTTGTCCAGAATTTTAATCCGCGGATCTCCCGCATTGTTTTTTCGGCGCGTTCTGAATCGTTCCAGAACTCCGGTTGAACGGTCTGCTGTTCAAGATCTTCTAGTTGTTTTTTTCGGTTATCGTAGTCAAAGATACCTCCCCAAAGCCTCTACACGGGCCTTCAAGTCTTTCAATTGCTCTGCAGTCATTTGAATTTTTTGAATTTAAGTTGAAAAAATGTTGCCTGGGTGTCACCTTACTTGTCAGCCTGAGCGGAGACGAAGGCATGTCACTCGCAAGTAACGCGTCTTCGGCCGCCCGGCGGCCCGGTCCGCTCAGACTGACAATGCCAGGCCGCGGGCAACAAAGCTACAACAATTAGCAATAACCCTCAGTTTCATGGCAAATACGAGGTGTTGTACATGTAGTCTTTCCGGCAAATCGTCTTAACTTTGCAGGAAATTTTTGTCAACCCATTTCGTACAATAAAAATACCAGAAAATGGCTCAAGCATATGATGTGATAGTAATTGGCAGCGGCCCGGGAGGTTATCCCGCAGCCATTCGCGCTTCCCAATTAGGACTTAAAGTAGCAATTGTTGAAAAGGAAAGTTTAGGTGGAATATGCCTTAACTGGGGCTGCATTCCTACCAAAGCACTTTTGAAAAGTGCCCAGGTTTTTGAATACATTAAGCATGCAAAAGATTACGGGATCAATGTTGGTGAGTCTGCTGCTGATTTTGGTGCAGTGATCCAGCGTAGCCGTGGCGTTGCAGATACCATGAGCAAAGGCGTTTCTTTTTTAATGAAAAAGAACAAGATCGACGTCCTCATGGGAACTGGCAAAGTAAAAGGACAGAAAACAGTTGCAGTTACAGACAAAGACGGTAAAACAACGGATTACACAGCTGGAAAAGGCGTTATCATCGCAACCGGCGCACGTGCCCGTGAATTGCCGAATATCAAAATCGACGGTCAGAAAGTAATTGAATACCGCAAAGCCATGAGCCTTGAAAAGCAGCCAGCTTCCATGTTGGTGGTTGGATCGGGTGCGATTGGAATGGAATTCGCTTACGTATATGCTTCAATGGGGACGAAAGTGACTGTTGTTGAATTCCTGCCAAATCTTGTTCCTGTTGAAGACGAGGATATTTCAAAAGAAATCGCAAAGCAATATAAGAAGCTGGGCATCGAAACTTACGTTAACTCGACTGTTGAAACGGTTGATGTTTCAGGAAACGGTTGCAAGGTTTCTGTTAAGACTCCGGATGGACAAAAATCCTTTGAAGTGGATGTGGTTCTCTCGGCTGCCGGAATCGTTGCAAACCTTGAAAACATTGGTCTTGAAGAAACAGGAATCAAAACAGATAAGGGTAAAATCACGGTAAACGAATGGTATGAAACCAGCGTTCCAGGATTTTATGCGATCGGTGACTGTACGCCTGGCCCTGCTTTGGCACACGTTGCTACTGCTGAGGGAATTATCTGCGCAGAGAAAATTGCAGGACATAAAACAGAAGCATTGGACTACGGAAACATTCCGGGATGTACTTACTGCCAGCCTGAAATTGCATCTGTCGGATTCACAGAAAAGAAAGCAAAAGAAGCCGGATATGACATTAAAGTGGGTAAATTTCCTTTCAAAGCGTCTGGTAAGGCTGTTGGAGCCGGGGTTACCGATGGTTTTGTAAAAGTGATTTTTGATGCCAAATACGGCGAGTTCCTTGGCGCTCACATGATTGGAGCGAATGTTACGGAAATGATCGCAGAGGTGGTTGTAGCCCGTAAATTGGAAACTACATCTCACGAGATCATGCGCGCGATCCACCCGCACCCAACCATGTCTGAGGCATTGAAAGGTGCAACAGAAGCAGCTTACGGTGAAGCGATTGATTTGTAAGCATTAGATAAGTTATTACTTTAAATAAGGGTATTCATTAATTTGGATGCCCTTATTTTTTGCTATTTATGTAAATTTGAATAATTGTCATAAAGACAGACTCAACCTTATTATCAGCGCATTTAAATTGCTCTTTCTTGAATAATACTACTTATACTGACGAGTTCAACGAACTATGGAAAAAGGAGAGTGAGTTGAAGTCGAGGTGGGGCAACATTATTTTTTGTGTTGCCTATCTGGTTGGTTATCCTGCTACATCCATCCTCTATTTTCTGCGTGATGATCCGGCATTTCCCGAAGTTTTAGCTGCGGAACTGGTTTTGAGCGGAATCACCCTGTTTTTGCTTATTCTTCATTTTGGCGGTAAGCTCAGCGCCCAGAAAGCATCATTCTACGCAAATTTGGCGTTGGTGCCCGTGCATGCTTACATTCTGGCCGAAGTGCCGCATGCCTCATACGACCGTGCCAGCCTCAACATGACGCTTGGCCTCATGTTCTCGTTTTTCGTGCTCCGCTGGCCTGTACATTACAGCATTATCCTGACATTGTTTGTCCTGACCATTTTTCCAACAGCATTATATTACCGCCATCCCGATTATTTGTTTAACTTTTTCAGTCAGGGAGGATTATTTTTCTTTCTTGGACAAATGTTGTTTCCCTTCATGATGTATTTTCATGAAAGCCGGAACAAGCACGAATTTTTCTATCTGTTTTCCCTGGCCGAGCAAAATGATCTGCTGGAAAGGCAGAAGCAAATTGCGGAAGACGCCACATTGGCAAAATCAGAATTCCTGTCTACGATGAGCCACGAGATCAGAACGCCGCTCAATGGCATTGTGGGCATTGTACATCTTTTGGAAGAGAATAAATCGCGGAGTGAGGAGGAAATGGAGCTGATAGAAACATTGAAATTCTCGTCCATTCATTTAATGGCGGTTGTGAATGACATTTTAGATTTCAACAAGATTAATTCTAACCACGTTAAGCTCCATCATGCCACATTCGATATTGAAGACCTCTTTAAAAACCTTTACAATAGTTTCCTGCCAAGAGCACGCGAGAAAGGTCTCGAACTGACAGCCGATTTGTCCCCTAATCTCCCGCAGCTCCGCGGCGACCAGGTCCGGTTGAGCCAGGTGATCACAAATCTTATTCATAATGCCATTAAGTTCACTGATTCTGGCTTTGTCCGATTTTCGGTAACAGAACTGGAGCGTACTAATAATGGCATCATTAAGCTTGAATTTGCTGTTTCCGACACAGGAATAGGCATTTCGGAAGATCAGCAAGCTAACGTTTTTGAAATATTTACGCAAGTAAGGAGCCTGGTTAAAAGGCAGGATGGCGGGACAGGGCTGGGGCTGGCCATTTCCCGGGAATTGGTCCGTTTGTTTGGGGGTGAACTTATGCTTGCCAGCAAACTCGGGGAAGGATCTGTATTTTCATTTAAAATCGCGCTGCCCTATTCAGCTATCGTAAAAGGTCCTGCGAAGCCCGAAAAGATGTTGACACCAACACTAAACACAACTGCCAAAGTGCTTGTTGTGGATGACAATGCTACGAATTTGATTTTCGCTACCAACCTTTTGAAAAGAAAGAGCATACCCTACGATCTGGCGTCGGATGGTAAACAAGCCGTAGAAAAATATTTTTCAGACCAGTTTGACCTCATTTTTATGGACTTGCGAATGCCGGTTATGGATGGCTTTGAAGCAACCCGTTTGATCCGCGAGCGCGATCCGCAAATTCCTATTGTGGCGCTTACTGCATCCGCATTTCAGGACGAGCGCGAACGAGCATTGGCCAGCGGTTTCAGCGATTATCTTGTAAAGCCGTTCCTGCCGCCAGATTTCTATAAAATCGTGTATGCACATATTGGGATTGAAGAATAATTGCCAATTCCCAATCATTTCACTTTTTGCCGCCGCTGCATTGCTTCTCGCCAGGTGGTAAGAATGATGCTTTCTTTTTCAATGTATTTTTTCAATTCGGGATCAATCATTGCCAGATAATCGCCTTCGCGCGTTATCGCTGAATCGGAAATATGTGGAAAAACTTCCGAGTGGATGGTGCAATGCATAATGACCATTGTCAGGCCCGGTTTAAGCGCTTTGATGGCATTAATGTACTTTTCAGTCTTATACTTTTGCAGAGCTTTTTCTGATTTGTCTCCATTTTCCGGTCCTTTCCAGCCATAACTTGTATTTTCCAGATCATCGAGCACAGGGAGTCCGGCGTCCCAGAGTTGTTTTCCAATGGTTTGCGTCATCTGAAATCGCTCTGCGATCATTTTTTCCTCAGCCTGAATGGCCGTATTGTGCCCACCCGGGAACATAACCGGAATTTTTTCCTGCATACCCACTTTCAGGTAGCGTTCCAGAAACTCGTTGGTTGCAAAGAGCGTCCCCATGTGAGAATCCATGTGCGTAGGCTCAAAACCCATTGCCCGCGCACGATCCAGCTGCGCCCGGATTTCCGTTTCCACCTCGTCGGCCGATGCATTTTTGATCACATCCGCCACGCTTCGCCACATCGCACCTTCGGGATCAACAAGCCCTTTTACATTCGGCTTCCCGGCAAGGGGTCCCCAGCGGTAGTCTTTCCATTCCGAAGTCATTGTAAGGTGAAGGCCGGCATCCAGATCCTTGTTTTCCTTCCAATAATTAACAAAACCGGGCACCCAACCGCAAGGCATCATTACGCTCAGCGAATTGGCAATACCATTCCGAATCGCCTTGATCGCACCCTGATTTGATTCATATGACATGCCCACATCATCCACATGGATGATCAACACTTTTTTCCCTTTTGGGTAACCCAGTTTTTCAGCGTAGGTTTCAGCAATTTGCGCCATGGCAACATTGGATAACAAAATGAATAAGAAAAGTAATGTTGTTTTCATATCAGGATGCATGCACATTGTTTTTTAGTTAAGACAAATCGTGACCGTTATTACCCGCTTTCACAAGAATTGTACTATCAATGTTCCCTTCCGATCTTTTCTTAAATACAATAGCCTCTGCCTTTTCACGTTATTTGCCAAAATCAGCCACCCCGACTTTTCCGCATGATCCATTCCCGAAGTCTGCTAACCTGTTCGCTTCTCCTGTTTTTCAGTGCCGCGCAAGCCCAGCATTTCTCGCTTAGCCGCCTTTTTTATCCCAATTTAACATTAAAAGCAGACTACGCCGTGCCTTCCAGCATGAACGGAACGCAGGATTATGGTGTGACAAGGACTGGTTTTTTGGGGATTATACCTATTCACAGCGAGGTGCAACTGGGTTATAGTTTAAGAAAAAAGTTTGACCTGCGGGCAGTGCATACGGTTATGCTGGCCCAATATAATCAGATCCAGCCAACCGTAGATGGAAAGAACAGCCCGGAAAACGGATATAAAACGCTTTCATTGGGTGTGATCAGGCTTCAAGCCAGCATTAAGGACCGGCTTTGGGTTTATGGAGGCGGTTTGGGCATGACGGAGACGAATGAGACTTTTTTCAGTCCGCAGCCCTTCTTTTGGGGCGGCGCGGCGCGGATGCACATTCTCGGTTTGCGGACTCAGATTTTGTATGGCTCCGTTTTGGCTTACAATCAAAAACTGCGTTTTGTGCCTGTTTTTGGGGTAAATAAGGGATTAGGAAGACATTGGCGGGTATCCGCATTGCTGCCTTTTATGGCTAATGCAAATTACAAAGCGACAAAATGGTTTAATGTGGATTTGCTGGCTGGATTGAGTGGTTATAGCGGCGGTTTTCAAATACAAATGCCTGAGGAAAAGATGCTTAGGAGAGAAAATTATCGTCAGATCAAGACGGGGATTTCCGCTAATGCGCATTTATTTACGGCTATTAATGTGTCTTTGGAAGCAGGGGTAAGCACTTTTCGGCAGATCAAAACATTCAACAGCGCCCGGGAAAACCTTACATCTTACACGCCAGCAACGACTCCTTACATTGGCGCAAGCGTGCGTTACATTACCAGCAGGTCCAAGCTTTCATCCAAATTTACAAGAAGAATGGGGTTGGGCCAGTCAGGGATCAACTGGTAAGCCTGTGCTTAAAATGCGAACGAACGAAAATGACTTGTTAGTAAGCTGGTGCGATAATCAAGTTGAGCGCTTCGGTTTTTAATAATTCCTTATCAATTGGCACCACGCCAACGAGCTCGCAAACCAAACCTCCACCCAGATTAGAAACGGCAGCAATCATTTTGGGTGGCAAACCCAACGCAACACAGCAAGCCGCAATGCTGATAACCGTGTCGCCAGCGCCGGAAACATCCGCAATTTGTCTGATATGCGCAGGTAACTTGTGCACTTCATCCTGAAAATCAATGATAACGCCGCGCTCCGAAAGTGTAATCAAGGCACCTCTGACATTCAGGGCCTCTTTTAAATGTTGTACAGCGCCGCGAAGTTCATCCGGGTTGTCCACATCGAACTCAATTTTTAAACCTTCGCGCAGTTCTTTCAGGTTGGGCTTAAATAATGTGGTGTTATTGTAAGCGAGAAAATTGCGTTTCTTGGGATCCACAACAGTTGGAACATTGTGCTCGTTGGCAAACGCAGTGATCTCGGAAATAGACTCGGGAGTGAGCACACCTTTGTCATAATCCTCAAAAATAATCACATTACAGCTCGGGATGAGCTCTTTCGCTTTCGCAATCAATTGCTCTGTTTCAATTTGTGAAACAGGCTTATCTGTTTCCGTATCAATACGGACAACTTGTTGCGAACCAGCGATAATGCGTTCCTTAATGGTGGTTATCCGGCTTTCGCTGCGAATTAAGCCTTCGCAGTTCAGCCCTTTGTCTTTCAAGCTGCTTTGAAGCAAATCTCCCGAACTATCGGTTCCAATAACCGAACATATAATGGCTTCTGCGCCAAGGGATTGTACATTTAAGAGCACATTGCCGGCACCACCCAGGCGATACTCACGGGTTTGAACATTAACCACTGGAACCGGAGCTTCCGGCGAGATTCTTTCCACTTTTCCCCAGACATATGAGTCCAGCATGACATCTCCGATAACCAGTACACGCAACGTGTCGAATGCTTCAAAAACCTGATTAATATTCATAAAATACTTTCGCTCTTAGTATAAATTTTAGATCAAATCTTAAGGAAATCAGATATTGGTAACAAAATGCAGGCTTGTGACCTGGAACCGCTTGTTCAGATAAAGCCTGTGCGCATTGGTACGCGCCTCAGACACGCCGGAGTCCAGATGAACCTGGGCATAACCCTCTTTCTTGGCATAATCCAGAATCCAGTCGATCAAGATGCCTGCATATCCTTTGCCACGTTGTTCGGGCAAAGTAGAAAGATCGTCAATATAAATATAATTTCCCCTAAAAAGGTTGTATCCGGTTTCAAAAACCGCAACTGCAGCAGCCTCACCGTTTTCTTCAATAAATATAATTTGACGGTTATCTGCAAGCGTCTTTTTCACCGCTTCCAGATAAATGTCATCCCCCAGCTGGGGCCTTAAAGCCTGAATGGCCCTGCGACACTTTTCCATGTCGCCCTCAGTCTTTACAATTTGAACATTCGTCATCCTTTATTTACCGGCATTGTCAGGTTGCTCAGATTATGACCCATTTTATCTCTTTTGGTCAAGAGATATTTCTCATTGTGCGGATTGGAAGGAATTTCAACAGTCACGGAATCAACGATTTCAAGGCCATAACCGATTAGTCCAGCCCGTTTCTTAGGATTATTGGTGATAAGACGTAGTTTGGTCACTTCCAGATCACGCAGGATCTGAGCGCCAACGCCATAGTCGCGGTCATCCATCGGGAAACCAAGTTCCAGATTGGCTTCAACCGTATCGCGACCCATTTCTTGCAGCTTATAAGCCTTTAATTTATTTAAAAGCCCGATTCCACGTCCTTCCTGGTTCATGTACACGATCACTCCCTTCCCTGCTTTATCCACCATTTCCATGGCGGCATGCAACTGTGGGCCGCAATCACAACGGCACGAGCCAAAGATATCGCCGGTAACGCAGGATGAATGTACACGCACAAGCACAGGCTCATCCTTTTCCCAGGTTCCTTTCACCAATGCGAGGTGCAGATCGCCCGTGTTAATCTGACGATAGGCGATCAGGTCAAAATGGCCCCATTTGGTCGGCATATCTACACCGATTTCGCGCTTTATGAGGGATTCTTTTTGAAGTCTGTACTCGATGAGGTCCTTGATACTAACCAGTTTAAGGTTAAACCGATTGGCAATTTCGCGCAATTGAGGAAGTCTGGCCATGGAGCCGTCTTCGTTCAAAATCTCTACCAAAACGCCCGCAGGAGATAATCCTGCCAATCTTGGAAAATCGATTGCAGCTTCTGTGTGGCCCGTTCTTCTCAAAACGCCGCCTTTTTTTGCCTTCAAGGGAAAAATATGGCCAGGGCGTCCCAGATCTTCTGGCAGTGTGTCCGCGTCGACAAGTGCTTTAATGGTTTTTGAACGGTCGCTGGCAGAAATTCCTGTCGTACAGCCGTGACCAAGTAAGTCAACTGACACAGTGAATGCTGTTTCGTGCAGGGCTGTGTTAGTACCCACCATCATTTCGAGGTTCAGTTCTGCACAGCGCTCTTCGGTAATGGGAACGCAGATCAAACCACGGCCTTCGCGGGCCATAAAATTGACAATTTCAGGGGTTATGAGCTCGGCTGCACAAATAAAGTCGCCTTCATTTTCACGATCTTCATCATCTACGACAATGATCATTTCCCCTCTTTTTATAGCCTCTATGGCCTCATCTATGGAATCCAGAACTATTGGAATGCTATTATTATTCATTAATCAGGTTGACGAAAAATAGTTTTAAACAAAAACTCGTTTTTACTCTGCAAAGGTACATTCTTAATGTTGAAAAGTTCTATTTTTGAACCTCCATTGCATCTTAACAAAGCTTTTAGCTTATCCGTTTCAATGATCTGCAGGAACTATCCAGCCCGTCATTCTGAGATAATTTTACTCATCTATGAAGATTAATCTACTGTTATTGTTCCTGTTAAGCGCATTTTTGTTTGTTGATAAAAATGTTTTCGGACAAAGCTTCTGCGGCACTACCGGTAAATTTCTGGTAACACCTACCGAAGGCTGCGCACCACTGACAGTGAACATTACAGATCAGATGGTTAATGCGGAAAATGTCACTTACGCTTACGATTTCAACAAAAACAGCACAGCTCCACCAGAGGAAAAGGACCGGTCTTTTGAACTTTCACATGTATACAATCTGCCCGGAACTTATACCATTTTGCAATATGGCAGCATAAAAGATGTGGCCGGTTTCAGTTTATGCAAGGATGTTATCGTGAAAGAAAACCGCGCTCCAAAGGCTGAATTGATGACTTGTGCCAATGGCCGTGTGAGGCTTACGATCATTAGTGACAGCATTTCGCTGGCTTATGATGCTATTGACATTACTTGGGGTGATGGGGTAAATCAATCGGTTAACATCAAAAACGGCGGTGCGCTTTTCTACGATCATAAATATGCGTCGGGCGGAAATTTTCCCGCGATAACGGTTCAGGGCAAATATGCCACCGGCGCTTGTACGCAAAGCTTGAAAACCACATTAACCAAACAGACTGCGCCGCAATCCCTCGCGAAAATCAGGATAAGAAGCGTGGAAATGCTTCCTTCCGGTGAAGCAAAGATCCTTTATGACGGAATGGAGGGGATTTCAACAGAAATTTGGATTGATAAAGGGGATGGACAATTTGTTACGACGGGCAAGGGCGGCCAGTCCGATGGCGCTCAGTCAGCGACCGTTACAGGCCTTAATCCACAGCAGATTTACCGTTTTAAGTTGTCCTCAAAAAACTTTTGTGAAAATTTGATCGACAGTCCGGTGGTAAGCAGCCTCGTGCTTAAAGAAGGGGCCGTTTCGCTGGATGAGATCATTTCTGTGTCCTGGGAACATTATCCCAACACCGACAATCTTTTGCAATATCAGTTAAAGCGCGATGGATCTGTTATTTTTACATCTTCCGACCAACTTTCTTATCTTGATACCGATGTAAAATGCGGGACTACCTATCAATACGAGATCGTTGCGATCATTGAAAAGGACGTCCGGTCCTATTCCACGCCTTTCAGCATTGCCCCAAAAAGCTCGTCTCCCGAAACGATTACTACTGCAAGTGTAACCGTTAAAGACGACCATACGATTACAACTCAAGTTGCATTAAGCGGCGAAGGTCTTACCAGCAGTTACGACCTGATCGTTGAACGGGCAGCATTGGGAAGCCAAGATTTTCAACAGATTTCCCAGCCGGACAACCAAAGTTTGCTGTTCGATGATGTGGATGTGAACACTTCTGAGAGCTCGTATTGCTATCGGTTTACATATGAAAACGCCTGTAACTTGAGAGCGCCGGCGTTCAGCGCGCCAGTTTGTTCGATCCTCCTGCAAAACCGGGTTACGGATGTCCTTTGGAATGCTAATTCTCCTTTTACGGCTGGCGTTGCATCATATAATATAATTCAGATGGATGATGCAGGCACGGTTCAGGACGAAATTCCGAAACAGTTGGAAACCAGCCATTTGCTCGATATAGGGTCACAATCTGCATTTTCATTTCAGGTTAAAGCCCAGTCAACCGACGGAAATATGCTGAGTTATTCCAATGTGTTATCATTGCGAAGAGATCCCATTGTCCTGATCCCGGATGCGTTTACACCCAATGGGGATGCTTATAATGAGCGGTTTGAAGTGAAAGCTTATTTTGTATCTACATTTAATATGTCGGTCTTCACACGCTGGGGCGAAGTGGTTTTCCAAACAGAAGACAGTTCAGAAAGTTGGGATGGAAATATCAAAAACGAGAAGGCACCAGGTGGATATTATTTGTATAAAATCGAGATGACGGACGCTTCGGGCCAGCAAATTTCGAGAAATGGGAGTTTTTTATTGATCCGATAGGATTTTTCTAATGGCTTGTGAATCAGAATAATACTTTCAATGCAATCCCGTTTAATATTTAAGAGCCATTCTCATTTTGAAATAAATTATTTTTGTAACGCTGTTACAACCATCAATAGTTCATATCGCTCCATGTCGGTATGAGGTCTTTTAAAAGGTCATGTCTTAATATTGCACACTTATGAGATTAACATTACTATCCCTTTTCTCTATTTTAATTTTTTTCAGCAAAACACTACAGGCCCAGGGACTCTGCGACCGCGGTGGGGGAGGTTTCACAATTGATAAAACAGAAGGTTGTGCGCCCATGACGATCCGGGTTACGAACACCGTCCCGAATCCGATTTTGGTAGGCTACGATGCTAATTTCAACGGCAGATCTCCACAAATCGCACCAGGCCCTGTTTTCACATACTCACTTCCTGGGTTATATACAGTTTTACAGCAAGGTGCATTATCATCAGGCCAATTTTACGCTTGTAAAACTGTCCAGGTGTTTGAAACGCGAGTAATTACGCCTCAGTATTCTTCATGCGGTGGCGGAAAAATCTTTCTGAGTTTAATTGACGATGCGATCCTGAAAGCCTACGATGAGGTGAAAATTGAATGGGGCGACGGAAAGACAGAGATCTGGAAGAAAGGAAGTCCATTGGTGATCGAGCACAATTATGCAGATGTTAGTAGTAGCCCAACGGCTTTGTTAACCGGATTATATGTTGGAAAAGGATGCGCAGAAGGCCGCGCCACTTCGCTTCCCATTACTTTTCAACAGGCTCAGCTAAATGACATTGCAATAAAGTCAGTTGAAATGAGGGGTGATGGCACACTCAGGATCAATTATCAGGGCATAAGTGGTGTTTATACGGACATCAGTTACAGCACCAATGGTTCGAACTATACTGTGGCCGGAAGAAGGTCATCCGGCGGTTTACAGCCCTTTGATGTGAAAAATATGGCTACAAGCCAGGTGTATCAGGTGAAATTGTCTTCGGAGGATTTGTGTTCCGGTAAAAACGACAGCCCTGTTTATAGCAGCATGACGTTAACTGGTCGGTCAGAAGACGGACAAAATATCCTTACTTGGAGCAAATATCCGGATGCAGCTGACTTCACATCGTACGACCTTTTGCGGGATGGAACGGTCATTAAAACCTTCACTTCCATAAATGACATTACTTATACAGACGAGGATGTTCAATGCGGCAGCTTTTCGGAATATCAGGTTGTTGCCAAGATCAAGGACGTAACTTCAACATCCGCTCCGGTTGGTGTAAAGGCTGAAATTGCTTCCCCCAAGCCTATTAAGGATGCGGCAGTTACTGTTGACGGCGACCGTTCGGTAACCATCAAAGCAAATGTTCCGGGTGCCGGACCAAACAGCACTTATGACCTTACTATTGAAAAAGCGGAGGCAGGTGCAACATTGTTCAAGAAAATAATTACACTTTTTAATCAAAGTGAGTATTCTGATCCGGACGTAAAAACGAATGAGCTATCTTACTGTTATAAGATAAGTTATACGAATTCCTGCGGACAAAAAGTCCCTTCTTCGGAGCCAATGTGCACGATTTTGCTGACAAAAAATCTGACTACACTTAACTGGACAACTGAATTGCCAATCCTCGCGGGCGCTTCCAGTTATGATGTTATCCAGGCCGGATCCAGCACTGCCGAGGAAGTGATTCCGGTTCAAATGAATTCAAATTATACCATTAAGGTGAATGCACAGAGCGATCTGGAGTATAACTTTCAGGTTCGGGCAAATTCTACTCCGGGCGGGTTCGAAAGCTTGTCGAACATCATTAACTACAAAAGAAGTGCGGGCGTTTTTGTCCCGCAGGCGTTCAGCCCGAATGGCGATGGTTACAATGATATTCTTGAAGCCAAATCTAACCAGCTTCAGTCGTTTAACTTCTCTGTTATGAACCGCTGGGGCGAGGTTATTTTTCATTCCGAAGATATCGCAACTGGCTGGGATGGAACGATTAACGGGGCAAATGCACCCGTAGGATCGTATGTTTACAAAATGACTTTCGTGGACGACATCAATCAAACTGTTGAAAAAAGTGGTACATTTATGCTTTTACGATAGGAACCATTTCCGGTAAAATAGTTTTATAAATAGCATAACTTAATTAATACGAATATGTTTGGTAATATGGCGGATATGATGGGGCTCATGGGCAAAATGAAAGACCTTCAGTCTCGCATGAAAGAAGCGCAGGATTCATTGGTTACCATTACTCAGGTTGCTGAGTCGGGCGGCGGAATGGTGAAAGCGACAGTAAACGGACAAAAAGCATTAATTGGCTTGGATATTGATAAGGACCTTGTTAATCCCGATGACAAGGAAATGTTGCAGGATCTGATTGTTGCTGCAGTCAACAAAGCATTGGACGACATTGAACCAAAAATTAAAGAGCACTTGCAGAAAGCAACGGATGGTGTGCTTCCTAACATTCCAGGACTTGACCTGGGAGGGTTTATGAAATAACCACATCATTAATGGCTCCGACTGTTGCGATTGTCATCCTGAATTATAACGGCAGACACCACCTCGAAAAATTCCTCCCCAACGTCTTAAAGTATTCAGAAGGCTATGCAGTTTGGATAGCTGACAACGCGTCCACGGACCAGTCGCTCGATTGGTTGAACGCAGTATATCCCGAATTGAACACGCTGACAATCTCCGAAAATAAAGGTTACGCGGGGGGCTATAATGATGCTTTACAGCGCATTACATCAGATTACTACATTTTACTGAACTCCGATATTGAGGTCACAGAGAACTGGATTCAACCTGTGATTTCTTTTATGGACTCTGATGACAGAATTGCGGCCTGCCAGCCAAAAATCCGTGCTTATGACCTGCCAACGCACTTTGAATATGCAGGAGCAGCCGGTGGCTATATGGATTATCTGGGTTATCCGTTTTGCAGAGGACGCATTTTTGATACAAGGGAAGAGGATTTGGGCCAGTTTGATGACGAGCAGGATGTGTTTTGGGCAACGGGCGCTTGTCTGTTTGTGCGTGCATCCGCCTTCCATCGTGCTGCGGGTTTCGATGAATCGTTTTTCGCGCATATGGAGGAAATCGACCTTTGCTGGCGATTGCTGAATATGCAGTATCGGATCACATATTGCGGAAAATCAGTGGTTTATCATGTAGGAGGCGGGACTTTACATAAGTCCAATCCAAGAAAAACTTTTCTGAATTACCGAAACAACCTGATTATGCTTTTCAAAAATCTTCCCAAAGGCAGAAGATGGAAAACGGTCTTTATCAGGTTATTATTAGACGGAATTTCAAGCGTACGTTTCATGGCGACTGGTGCGTGGCCGGACGTTATTGCTATTATAAGAGCGCATTTCGCCTTTTACAGGATGATTCCTTCGCTTATTAAAACAACAAAAAGAACCTCATATCGCGCTCCGCTTTATTACAGGAGCATTGTGTGGGAGTATTTTGTGCTGGGAAAGCACCGTTTTGGTCAGTTGACCGGGATTAATATGAATAAAACTACAGTTCCCAAATCGTAGGACTGTTGTGACGGCGCCAGTGTTTTTGCAGTTCCATCCAGAATGCAAGCACCAGATAGAGAATAATGGGCGATCCGAAGGTCATGAAAGTGGCATATATAAAGTATAACCGGACGCTGCTAGCCGGGAAATTAAGCTTTTCGCCCAATTTTGCGCATACACCAAATATCTGGTCTTCAACGTAATACCGAAGTTTGCTCATACCTTTTTTCCAATAATTACTTCATAATTAAGGATTTTTACCCGCATATACAATTCAGTGTTCCAAATTTCCTCTAAAACAAGGCGAAATGGCAAAATACCGCTAACTCGTAAATTTTCAAATTCTTTATTCAAATAAATTGTTTTACAAACAATTTTTGTTTCTTTGTGATTGAAGATTTTGTAAGTTGTTCATTATAATCGAGATGTCTTGATGAAAAATTCCAAGTTTCTTTTACCAATGCGTTGAGCCTCCCTCAATTTATTTGGTTAAGCACTTTGGGCTTTTGATTGAAACGCTTACAATTCTTTTGTATTTTCACCTTATTTCAATTTTTTTATTCAACCATTATGCCAACAGGTACTGTAAAATTTTTCAATGAAGCTAAGGGATACGGCTTCATCGTTGAAGACGACACAAACAGAGACATCTTTGTCCATGTGACAGGATTGGGAGGACTTACTATCCGTGAAAATGACCAAGTGGAATACGAAGTCGTTGAAGGTAAAAAAGGACTAAACGCTGTGCAGGTAAAAAAGATATAATCGTATTTTTTTTGCAGGAAATGAAAAATGCCGTTCTATCAGGACGGCATTTTTCATTTATAAACTAGGCTATCCATGCCTTAACGTCGTCCAAAAGAGGCATTTTCTCTTCGATTTTGAGCTTTTTGCGCATTCCCCCCAGATCGTTAAATATCTTGTTCGGATTAGCTGCTTTCAATTGTTCAATCGTAAGAATGTTCATTTTTTGCAACGCAGGAACCCACGCAGCCGGAACTCCGGCATTGATGTAATCCAGCTCTTTGGCCATTTCCACCCTGCGTTCAGGACGCATTTGCGGGAAGAAAATCACTTCCTGAATACTCGTATTATTGGTCAGCAACATCGTAAGCCTGTCAATACCAATTCCGATTCCTGAACTTGGCGGCATGCCGTATTCAAGCGATCTCAGAAAATCATCGTCCATTTCCATGGCTTCGTCATCGCCGCGTTCTTTCAGTTTAAGCTGATCTTCAAAACGCTCGCGCTGCTCCAAAGGATCATTCAGCTCAGAGTAAGCATTGGCAATCTCTCGACCATTTACAAACAGCTCAAAACGCTCGACCATGCCTTTTTTGGTGCGGTGTTTTTTCGTTAATGGCGACATTTCAACCGGGTGATCAATGATGAAAGTTGGCTGAATAATGTTTTCTTCCACTTTCTCGCCAAAAATCTCGTCAATTAACTTTCCCTTTCCCATGCTTTCCGTCACTTCCATTCCCCACGCTCGGCACTGCTCGCGGATCGCATTTTCATCGAGTGCGTCAACATCCAGACCCGTGTATTGTTTGATGGCGTCGGTAATGCTCAACCGAGGATAAGGGCCGGTAAAATCCAGCTCTGTTTCTCCGAATTTTGCAATAGGCGTTCCGTTAACTGCAATGGCGACTTGCTCGAGCAACTGCTCGGTCATGCGCATCATCCACAGGTAATCCTTGTAAGCAACATATAATTCAACGGTCGTAAACTCAGGGTTGTGCGTCCGGTCCATTCCTTCGTTTCGGAACAGCTTTCCAAATTCATAAACCCCCTCAAAACCGCCTACTATCAATCTTTTCAAATGCAGTTCCGTCGCAATTCGCAGGAACAGTTTCATATCCAGAGAATTGTGATGGGTTTCAAACGGCCTGGCAGCCGCACCGCCGTGAATGCTCTGCAAAACAGGCGTTTCCACTTCGAGCCAGCCTTTTGAATCAAAATACGAACGCATGGTCGTAATGATCCGGGCTCTTTTGATAAAAATCTCACGGACTTCCGGATTCACGATCAAATCCACATAACGCTGGCGATAGCGCAGTTCCGGATCCGTAAAACCGTCATGAATATTGCCATCTTCATCACGTTTTACAACGGGAAGCGGGCGAAGTGATTTATTTAAAATCTTAAACTCCTGAACGTGCACAGATATTTCGCCGGTTTGCGTGGTAAACACAAAGCCTTGAACACCAATGATATCGCCAATGTCCAGCAGTTTTTTAAAGACCGTGTTATAAAGCGTCTTGTCTTCCCCGGGACAAAGATCGTCCCTGCGGAAATATAATTGCACACGTCCGGTGCTGTCCTGAAACTCGGCAAATGCAGCGCTTCCCATAATCCGGAAACCCATCAGCCGTCCGGCCATTGTGACGTGTTTATAATCTATTTTATTGTTTTCGTAGTTCTTAACAATGTCTGCGGCGTACGTGTTAACCACAAATTCTTCGGCAGGATAAGGCTCAATGCCCAACCGCATTAGTTCTTCGCGCTTCTGTCTGCGCAATATTTCCTGTTCGCTTAATAGCATTTTTGACAGCAATAGTTTGAAAACGACAACCTCAATGTTCGAAAAGAGTCCGCAAAAGTACTATATTTTGCGGTGAATAACGAGGATGAAACCATTAACATACAATCGTTCGTTGTAAACGTATATGTGCTGGCACGTTATTAATAAATTGTTTAATGGCAGATACGGATTTTGATATTCAAGCTGTCGGCGTTAATCGTGTTAAATCCCTCTTTTCATGTTTGCAAGAATTTTAAAAATCTTTGGAATAATTGCCCTGTGTGCATTTTTTCTTTTCGGAGCAGTTGAGATATGGGTTTACAGAAACAGGGATAACATTTTCGAAAAAGCAAAGGGATTCGTCAATGAGAATCTAAATGGGAATCTTGAAATTGAAGACTTTAAATTCCGGCCTTTCAGCGGCTCTTTTGGATTAAACTTCACATTAACAAGCGTTAAACTTACCGACAGCCTTTATCAGGTTCATAAAAAGCCGTTTCTGGAAGCCGAACAAATGCACATTGCATTGGATCTCGCCGGCTTTTATAAAGGAAATATCAAGATCAAAAATCTTATTCTGGAAAATGGGACGATGAAATTGTTTGTTCAAAAGGACGGCTATTCCAATCTCAGCATTTTCAAAAATGATTCGAAGGATAAGAAGAAAAAGGATCCTAAGGGAAATGGCGACATCATGAAAAAGCTGGGCAATATGCGTTTTGTCAACTTTGCAGTCAGTTATTCCGACTCGGTTAAGCAGAAATTTTACGGCGCATTGATCCATGACGTGACAAATATCATTACAACCACCGATTCAACTACAAATGCAAGCCTTAATGGTGCCATTTTGTTTAATCAGCTCACTTTCAAGCCCAAGAAGGGTGGTTTTTTAATGAATCAGGAAGCCAGGCTGGGACTTGCACTCGCTTATGACGCCGACAAGAAACAGCTGAAAATTTATCCGTCTGTATTGGAGAGTGCTACCAATGACCAGATAGGGATCAATGGAATATTCGACTTTGCTGATTCTGTAAAACAATTTACATTGAATTTTGAGGCCAAGAAAATTCCCATCAAAAATGCCCTTCCGTTGTTAAACCGGAGGATCAAGGAGCAAATTGATTCCATTGGGATTCAAACCGAAGTAGATACGAAGGTGCGTGTCAAGGGGCAAATTGCCAGTTTGGTGCAGCCCCATGTTGACGTATATTTCAAGACGGACACGTTTCAGTATAGTCTGCCGGTTGGTGTTTTGAGGAATATGCAGGCAGAAGGTAACTTTACCAATCAAGCTGATACAACAGAAGTGCCCGGGCCTCTTAATTCGCGTGTGACTGCAAAGGACGTTAAAGGCAACTTCGAGACGATCCCGTTCCGAATGTCCATTGCCGTTACCAATTTTCAAAACCCGGTTGCCCGGATCAACGGAAACATTGATGCGGATTCTACTAATCTCGATCAGCTTTTGGACCCGGCGCGCTATCGTTTTAAAAACGGAAGTGCTAAGATTGAATTCAATTTTGACGGCAGTTTAAAGAATTTTTACGATCCACGCCGCGACCGCTTTAATGGGAAATTGAGTGGGAAAGTCTCGATTAACAACATTTCTATGGATTATTTGCCCCGGCAGGTTCATTTGAAAAAAATAAAGGGGGATTTCACATTCAATGAGAAAGCATTTGTGTTTCCCGATCTAAGCCTTTCCGACGGACAGAATATGTTGTACATCAGGGGAAAAGTGCTCGATTTGATACCTTATCTGTTCGGGTCCCCCAAGCCGCTCCGGGCGAATGTGGACATTAATATTCCAAATTGGAAAATGAACTGGCTGGAAACGCTGCTTGCGCCACGACAGGTTGTTAAGAAAAACAAGAAGAAGCTGAAACTGGTTGAATTGCTGGACGATGCCATAGACCAAATGCAAATTGTGGCCAAACTGGATGCTAAGAAGCTCAATTACAAGAATTTCACAGCAAGAGATGTGAAGGGCCAGTTTACAATTAAAAACAATGCGGTAAGCATTGAGTATTTTGTCATGAAGGCTTTTGGTGCCGGTAATGTCAGGATTGCCGGCGAAATGGACAACTCGGGTTCGAGCCAGTTGCCTCACCTTGCCATGCGGGGCAAAATATCGAATGCGGATGTGCATTCTGTTTTTTACTCTTTTGATGATTTTGGACAAAAAACCCTTACGCACCAGAATTTAAAAGGGATCTTGAACACGGATTTCAGCTTCGAATCGCGGCTTAATAACAATGTCCGGCTTGTTCCCTCCACAATGAAAGGCTTGTTGCGGATTGACCTTACCAATGCCTATATCCTGAATTTCGAGCCATTCATGAAAATGAAAAAGCTGATTTTTAAAAGGCGTAATTTCGAACGGGTGAAATTTGCGCCCATTCGTAACGACTTCAAATTGAGCGGCCAGGAGATCGAGATCGCGCCCATGGAAATCGAGTCCAATGTGGTCACGCTTTACATTGATGGCATTTACAGTTTTGGCAAGAAAACCGACATCAACATTCAAATCCCACTGAGTAACCTCAAAAAACGGGACTCAACTTACGTGCTTGATCCAAATAATGAAGAGAAAAAACAAGGCTCTAAAATCTTTCTTCGCGCGATTGATGAAAACGGTGAAGTGAATATCAAGCTTGCATTCCGTAAAAAGAAAGATAAGGATAAAGACAAAAAAGACGAGCCGGAGATTAACCCCGACCTGATTGAAAAATAATGTTATTCCTGCTCGTTACTGAACATATAACCAACGCCCTTGAGGGTTTTGATGTAACGGTCACCCAACTTTTCGCGTAACTTTCTGATGTGAACGTCGACGGTTCTTTCCAGAACGTAAATGTCGGCTCCCCAGATTTTTTGCAACAATTCGTCCCGGTTAAAGACTTTATTAGGCGTCTGAGCAAGAAAAAACAACAGTTCAAATTCCTTCTTAGGAAGCACAATTGACTTTTCAGAACCTTGCGTAACTGTGTAATTTTTCCGGTTAATGGTCAGGTCGAGAATGTCGATCTGGTCACCTGATTCTGCTTTCTGGGCTTCGCGACGGAATAGTGCATTAATGCGGCTCATCAGCGCCCGGGGTTTGATAGGCTTGGTAATGTAATCGTCAGCGCCCACATCAAAAGCCGCAACCTCAGAATATTCCTCCGATCTGGCTGTTAAGAAAAGAATGTATGTGTTTTTGATTTCGGGATTGCTGCGCAAAATGCGGCCGGTTTCAATGCCATCGAGTTGTGGCATCATAATATCCAGCAATATCAGATCGGGAATAAAAGTCTTGGCGATTTCGATTGCTTTCTTGCCATTGGAAGCAGTAACTACCGAATATCCTTCCTTGATTAAATTATATTCGAGAAGTTCAACAATATCAGAGTCGTCGTCAACAACTAGAACTTTGGGGGCTGACGCGGCAGATTTGGCGGTGCTCATGTTTTTCTTATTAAAACGCGGTTCGAAATTAGCAGATGTGATGTTGACATTACATGCTTTACAACATTATTAACAGAAACATAATATCACTTATAAGTAATCCGGTAGATATCGCCTTGCTCATTGGTGACAAGCATATCGGTATTATTCAAAAACATCAGCGCTTCATTTTGCTTTTTTACCAGCCGAAAACAGCCCTGAGGCTTACTGAAATCAATGCGGTTATTTTCAATTCGAAACAACAGGATTTTACCATAAGTCAGCAAAGCGAAAGTCTTACCGTCCGGGCTTATGTCGGCCGAGGTCACTTGCGTGTTGATTTTAATGCTGTCAATGGCGCTTATGGTGTAAGTTCCAGCCTCAGCCGGAACGCGGTAAAGCTTCACAAACTTATTTTTCTCCCAATTTTTTGAGAATAGATAAACATTGTTTTGATAGTAAAAAAGAGATTCACAATCGAATGTTGGCTTACCAGAAACGCCCGCCACCGATTTTTGATCGGAGTAACGAAATGAAATTTTCTCGGTCGCATTCTGGCTAACATTGATCTTATAGATTTCAAACTCGTTTCTGGGAGTCCCGTTATTGCCAAAATCGCCCACATATAAGTTGCCTTTCGGGTCTTTCGTCAAATCTTCCCAATCCACATTTTTAGAATTCGGAATGTTAATAGTTGATGTGAGTTTTCCCGAAAGGTCAAATTCGTAGAATTCGGGCTTGCCGCCACTGTCATTGTGCGTGATGAACAAACCAGGCGCTGAGCCATTTGCAAGGCCCGAACTTTCGGAAGCAACTGCTGGAAGCTTGCCTATTTTGCTAATTTTGTAATGGGAACGCACTTTCTCGAAATCATTGATCTTATGATCAGGCTGGCAAGTACAGAACACCGTTTTGACAGCAAACCACAGATACATTAGTTTATTCATGAATTCCACTTTACGTCCTCTTCCAAACAAAGATAAAGAAACCCCTCTTTACCTAAAACTGGCAAGCATCCTCGTCGCCCTTATTGCAACCGTTTACATTCTTTTTGTTCTTCGCGAAACGATTATCCCCATTGCATTTTCCATTCTGCTGGCCATTCTGCTACATCCCGTTTGCGCCTGGCTTGAAAGGCACCGTGTGCCGCGGATCGGGTCTATTTTGTTGAGCATTCTGACGCTTTTCATCGTCATAGTGGTGCTTGTATATGTTGTTTCGCTGCAAATCGGCAGTTTTGCAGAAGAGCTGCCGAGGATTACAGAAAAGGCGGAAACGATTCTGGATCAAACGCTTACGATGGGGGAGCGTTATCTCAACATTAGCCGCAGCCAACAGGTGAGCGAGGCAAAGAAATATCTGATCAATGCGCTGAGTGAAGGAAGGGCAGTGCTGCTGAACACACTTGTTACCACCACAGGTGCCATTTCAACATTCATTTTAATTCCGCTTTACATCTTCTTTTTCCTGCTTTACCGCGACTTTTTCAGACGGTTCTTTCACAAAGCCATCACCAATGTTCCTAATGAAGCACTGAATGCACTTTTGAAAAAAATATACGAAGTAATCCAGAGTTATCTGTCCGGACTGTTCCTTGTAATTCTTATTGTAGGAGTTTTAAATAGCATCGGATTACTGATTTTGGGCATTCCGCACGCAATTTTCTTCGGTTTTCTGGCAGGCTTCCTGATCCTGATCCCTTATATAGGAATCCTGATCGGCTCGGTGCTTCCTGCGTTATTGGCCGTCGTTACCATGGATTCACCCTGGTATGCGGTTGGTGTGATTGGTGTGATGAGCTTTGTACAATTCCTGGAAGGCAATTTTATCACCCCCAACATTGTGGGCTCAAAAGTGAGTGTAAATCCGCTGGCCGCCATCATTGCACTGTTCCTGGGAGGACAATTATGGGGATTGGCAGGATTAATTCTTGCATTACCAGTTACGGCCATTCTTAAAGTTGTTTTTGATACTATTCCAAGTATGGAGCCTTATGGGTTTTTGTTGGGCGAGCCTGTGCATGAAGTGCAGGAAGATCAAAAAGAAGCAATGATAGCGCAGTCTGTTGAAAAGGAGTTTAAGAAAAAACCTTATCGCAGATATCGCAATAAACCAAGGAAGCGATCAGATGGAACGACTCCTTCGCCTAATAACCCCGAGATTTAGGATTATTTAGCTCCCACTTTTTCGACACTTACACCGACGCTCATCACAAAAGGAAGCGGATTTTGGCGCATGGATTGTGTCAAAATGAATGTGTAAGTGCCTGACCTGGGAAATTTGTAATTTTTAAGAAAGGGAATTTTATGGTCGAAAAGGTCGCCCAGCCCGTGGCCGTATGGTTTTCCGGTTGTTTCATTAGACAGAAAAACTTCTTCCAATGTGTTAGATATGACCTTTTGATCGGGGCCGATGAAATTTTTGGTTAAGTAAAGGTTGTAATAGGGATACTGCAATGTGTTGCGAAGCAAATAATACATGTTGTAAGTCGCTGTTGTATCCGTTATTTCAACTTTGAAAGTCGGCTTGTTTTTGATATACCAAAGTCCGTCATCAATGTCTTCATGCGCTTTGTAAACCACGTTTTCGTCGCAGCCGAACATTGTCAGACAGATAGCGAAAATTGAGACAAACCAAAAAAACTTCATTCCGGACCGTTATCGTTTATTTGACAAAACTAACCATTTAAACTTAAACGCTGGATTTCGCCGAAAAGTAGCGATTGAGCCAAGAGTTTGCAGCGGGCGTTTTCCAATGGTTCATCCATTGCGCTTTTGTGGCAACCTGATTATCGAAAATAATGGTCGATGGCAGCAGGATTTCATCTGTAACCGCTTGCTTAATGCTCGGAACAGGAACTGTATGTATTTGATTATCAGCTCCCAGATAGGCCACGGATCGATCAAAGAAATCGATCTGCATCGAATGGCCGACCGCCTGGATCCAATGTACAGACTTATCAATAGAACATCCGCTGGGCAATTCGTCGTTTTCATCAACGGCAATCACTACAAACCGGTGTTCAAAAACTTTTCCGGAAGCTGTAAGCGGTTTTCCGTGTGCTTCCCAGCCATCGAGAGATGCTTTTAAAGTTTCGGTTAAAATGCCCACTTCGGCGTCAGTAAGCTGACGGTCAGCCTGATAAATCCAGACTCTTGCTTGGAAATCTATATCACTAAATGGAATGTACATAACTCAAAATTTTAAAGCTAAAAACGATCTTACTATGCAGCAGACAGTTATTACAACCCTTCTGCCTGTGCGATCAGTTCCGCCAGGTCGTAAACTTTAACAGCACTTTCTTTTTCTTTATTCTTAACGCCATCTGTCATCATTACCATACAAAACGGGCAGGCAACGGCAATGGTTTCGGCTCCCGTTGCAAGGGCTTCTTCAATCCTTTCTATATTAATGTCCTTTTTTCCGGGTTCAGGCTCTTTGAACATTTGTCCCCCTCCCGCACCGCAGCAAAGTCCTTTGGTCCGGCACCTTTTCATTTCTACCAAATCTGCATCCAATGCTTCCAAAACATGCCTCGGCGCTTCGTAAATGTTGTTAGCACGCCCCAGATAGCACGAATCATGAAAGGTAATCTTTTTGCCTTTGAACGTTTCACCGCCTTCAATCCTTACGCGGCCTTCGTCAATAAGCTGCTGCAGAAAAGTGGAATGATGGATCACTTCATAATTTCCGCCCAGCTCGGGATATTCATTTTTTAATGTGTTAAAACAATGCGGGCAGGCCGTTACGATTTTTTTGATCCCATACATATCCAGCACCTGAATGTTGGACATCGCAAGCATTTGGAATGTAAACTCATTGCCGGCCCGCCGAGCCGGATCGCCCGTACAGCTTTCCTCGGTGCCTAACACAGCAAATTTTACGCCAGCCCTATTCAATATTTTCACAAAAGCGACCGTCACTTTTTTATAACGGTCATCAAACGAACCAGCGCAGCCAACCCAAAACAAAATTTCGGGAGCTTCGTTATTTGCCGCCATTTCGGCCATTGTCGGCACTTTATATGTCAATTCGCTCATTTATTCTTTTGGTTCAAGGCCAGCCGCCCAGTTGAAACGGTCGCCGGGAGAAAATTTCCAGGGCGCCTGATTGGTATCCATATTCTGGAACATCACGTTCCAGCTTGCCGGCGCATGCGCTTCATCCATCACCTTATGCCTGCGTAATTGCAAGATAATGTCTAAAGGATTAATGAGCACCGGGCATTCCTGCACGCATGCATTGCAAGTTGTACAAGCATTGATTTCTTCCACCAATATATAATCATCAATGAGGCTTTTTCCGTCATCTACAAACTGTCCGCCGTTTTTCTGCATGTTCCGGCCTACATCTTCCAGCCTATCGCGCGTGTCCATCATAATCTTGCGCGGGGAAAGCTTTTTGCCCGTAATATTAGCCGGACAAGCCTCCGTACAACGTCCGCATTCCGTGCAGGAATAAGCATCCATCAGGTTTTTCCAGGAAAGGTCCTGCACATCTTTTGCGCCAAAACGGTCCGGAATTACCGCTGCCTCGTCCATCGAAGCTGTTTCGATGCCCAGCATTGTTTTTACTTCCGCCGTAATTTCCGGCATATTGTTCATTTTTCCCTTAGGCGTCAGCCGCGAGAAATAAGTGTTGGGAAAAGCTAAAACAATGTGTAAGTGCTTTGAATAGGTGAGATAAACAGCGAAAACGAAGATTCCTAAAATGTGAAACCACCACGCAAATCGCTCATAAATGACAAGTGTATCTTCATTCAATCCTGTAAATAATGGTTTGAGAAACTGACTAAAAAAGAAGTCGCCCGTTTGCGGATAATGTGGGTTTCCAAGCTCCTGAAGCGCCAAATCCGCAGCATTCATCGTTAGAATCGCGATCATTAAAACGATTTCAAAAACTAAGATCAATTTCCCGTCCAGTTCTGGCCAGCCATTCATTTCACGATGCCGCTCAGGCTGCAAACGCTTCACCCTCACAACACTGCGCCTCAAAAGGAAGATAATGCAAGCCAGCAGCACACCGACTGCCAGAAATTCAAAAAAGCCAATCAATACGGGATAGAAGCTGCCCAGAAACGGCGCAAAAATCCGATGCCGGCCCAGAATGCCATCAAGCACAATTTCCAGTATTTCAACATTGATCAGAATAAAGCCGATGTAGACCGCAAAGTGCAGGGCGCCGATCAGCGGCCGGTCGAACATTTTTTTCTGGCCAAAAGCAATGCGTAGCATTGTAGAAAGTCTTTCACCAGGACGATTCGAGCGGTCTTCCGGCTTTCCCAGCAGGATGGTCGACCGGATAAGACTGATCCTTCGATAACCCAGCCAGGCGACCGCCCCCAAAACGGCTAAAAATAGTATTTGCTGAAATATCGCCATTGTTACATCATTGAAATCCACCATTAGTATGCAAGCATACCTTAACAAATATGGTAAAAATGTAAGTTGGTGCAAATGTTTTTGGGATAAAATATAAGGCTGCAAACGTAAAATGTAGATAATCAGGGAAGTAAGTTGCTATGGCAAACAAATTGAGAAATATTTTAATAAATAATTTGTAAAGCAAAACCAAACTTCTAGTTTTGCAGTCCCAAAGGGAACCAATTGAGCCTGGTGATGTAGCTCAGTCGGTAGAGCAAAGGACTGAAAATCCTTGTGTCGGCGGTTCGATTCCGTCCATCACCACAGAAAACAAAGCTAGCCGCTTGATAATCAATAGATTGTCGAGCGGTTTTTTGTTTGGGGCTTACAACGTTTTAGAAAATTTCCGAATCGATAGTTATTGAACTAATAATCAATAGGTTACATAAAAATTTCCTGCTGTTTTTCTTGCACATGGGGATCTATTTTACTAAGCTTGCACCAATGATCGTCTCTTAGGCCAGGCTATCACAGCAGTTGATTCAACGCTTTCTCTTTTCTTTATACTCAACGGATATTCCGGACCGTACTTCGCGCCAAAATGGGCTGGATTAAGCTTTCATTTGTATTTAATTCTGGTTAAAAATTTATGTGAGTTGTCTGGTTGAACTATAAATCAGTGCTTTTCATGGAAATCCGCGAAACAGCTGTTCGTATATTACTTCTTATCCGTAAGACTTTCTTTCTATTACCATATCTCTGCACTTTGGCTCTTATTGCCGACAGTCCGCCTGATCATTTCATTGACGACCGAAGACTTATCAATGCAAAAAAGACGCCTCACGAATGGATCACCTATGGCGGCAACTACACCGAAGACCGTTACAGCACACTGGCTCAGATCACAAAAGAGAATGTCAAACAACTAGGTTTGGCATGGACTATAAACCTGGGCATAACCCGCGGTATCGAAAGCACTCCGCTCGTTGCAAACGGCGTAATGTATGTGACGGGCTCATGGAGCCGTGTATATGCAATCAATGCCCTTACGGGCGAACTTCAATGGAAGTTTGATCCAAAGGTGCCGGCTTACTACGGAGAAAAAGCTTGTTGTGATGTTGTCAATCGGGGTGTCGCGCTTTACAAAGATTATGTATATGTTGGCACACTGGACGGACGGTTAATTGCCCTCCGTGCCAGTTCAGGGCAGCCTGCCTGGTCTGTGCAGACCGTTGATACTGCCCGGGCCTATACCGTTACGGGGCCTCCGCGAATTGTTGCCGGCAAGGTGATCATTGGCAATGGCGGAGCAGAATATGGTGTGCGGGGCTATGTAACGGCATATGATGCAATGACGGGTAAACAAATCTGGCGAACTTATACAGTGCCCGGAGATCCGTCAAAACGATTTGAATCGGAAGCGCTGGCTCAGGCCGCTAAAACCTGGACGGGCAAATGGTGGGAATATGGCGGTGGCGGAACGGCCTGGGATGCGATGGCCTATGATCCTTTTCTGAATCTGCTTTATGTGGGCACGGGCAACGGCTCGCCATGGAACCGTCAGCACCGCAGTCCAGGGGGCGGCGACAACCTTTATATTTCATCTATTCTGGCGCTTAACCCCAGTTCAGGTGAGCTAGTCTGGCATTATCAGACCACACCGGGCGAATCCTGGGATTTTACCGCCACGCAGCATCTTATTTTGGCTGATATTACCATTCGAGGCCGGCTGAGAAAAGTGATTATGCAGGCCCCCAAAAACGGGTTTTTTTATGTAATTGACCGAACGAATGGGCAGTTTATTTCAGCCAAACCATACACCTTTGTGAATTGGGCAACGGGAATTGATTCATTAACGGGGCGACCAATTGAAAGTGATTTCAGTCGTTATACAAGCCAAAATGCCGAAATTTTCCCTTCTCCCATTGGCGGGCACAATTGGCAGCCGATGGCTTATAATCCAAAAGAAGGGCTGGTATACATCCCCATACAAACCAACTCAATGGTCTACGGTCATGATTCGGCCTGGACGATGAACAAAGTAGGTGGAATGGGCAGTGGAACGGGATGGAATGTGGGAATCGGCCACGACAATACACGTCCGCTCCGCACGGAATCCAAAGCGCCCAAACAGATGGGCAAGCTGATTGCCTGGAGGCCTGACACGCAGCGGGAGGTCTGGAGTGTAGACCATCCGGTTGGCTGGAACGGGGGAATTCTCACAACTACTACTGGCTTGGTCTTTCAGGGCACCGCCACGGGCGATTTTAGTGCCTATGATGCAAAGACCGGGACTGTACTTTGGCAGATGAATCTCGGCACGGGTATAATAGCTCCGCCCATCACATATCAACTGGACGGCAAGCAGTATGTTTCCATAGCTGTTGGTTGGGGTGGAGTGATTGGACTGGGTTATAAATTCACCCCAACTTTGCATCCCGGAACGATTTACACGTTTGCATTGGGAGCTAATCAAGCCATGCCATCCTACGAACCAGTTCCGGAACGGACATTGACTCGCCTCCAACCCAAGGGAAGTAAGGCAGAAATAAAACATGGTGAAACACTCTACAAACAATATTGCGACCGATGCCATGGCGGTGTGGGAGGGGGTGGCGGTGTTTTACCAGATCTAGCGCGGTCGCCAGATCATATCCACGAAAATTTTCAGGCCATTGTCCGAAATGGGCTTCTGACAGGGAATGGTATGCCCAACTTCGGACGTCGTTTGGGTGAACAAGATGTGAAAGATTTACAGAGCTTTATTTTATCGCAAGCGGAAATAGCCCGTAAAAAATAACTACGATTGCTCTTACCTTGTCCATTTTAATGATCATATGCACTCCGTTTCTTATGACATAGCGGTATTAAAATTTTCCACCGATGATCCGATCGTTAAGGGCCGCATGCTTGCCTTTTATTTCTGGCAAATGCCTCGGCCTTGCACTTGTCCCTGAGGTGTCCGTAAGTGCGTGGACGAACGAAATGAGGTCTTTCTTTTCTGTGGCGCTCAGGTTTAAAGAGTCAGGAAGAATCGACAAAAAGAGACCCCGAAATCCGAATTTGTTACCTGCTCCATGATTATAAAAGTTGACCACCTGATCCAGCGTCTGGTAAATTCCATTGTGCATGTATGGCGCTGTAATAGCAGCATTTCTTACCGTGGGGACTTTAAATGAAGATTTGAACAAAGGATTCCGTTTGGAATGCTGCAGGCCAACATCCGCGTCAATCTCGTATTTGCTCATCGTATCTTTCACAGGCACGCCCAGACTCCGGTGATCCGAAATGGAAAAGTGTGGAGGCAAAGTGCCATTAAACAGAGGTGCATAATGACAGCTTCCGCAACGGCCTTTGCCCATAAAGACGTTAAAGCCATTAATTTCCTGAATGCTCATGGCTGCCTTCTCGCCCCTCATGTATTTGTCGAACCGTGAGTTGAGACCAACTAATGTCCTCTCGTACGACGCAATAGCGCTTTTTATGTGCTTCCTGGCAATTCCATGTTTAATTGTTTCAGGGAATGCCGTATTAAAAAGCTTGATATAGTCTTCACTTGCCGTAATGCGCTCAGCCACGATCTCAAATGATGTTCCGTGCATCTCATTAGGATTCATAATGACAGAATCCGCCTGATCTTCCAGGGAATTAACACGCGCATCCCAAAATTGAAATGGCTGAAAAACCGAATTGATAATCGTTGGTGCATTCCGGGGCAATTGATCGAGCGTGAAGCTCATACTTTTTCCTAGACCATCGGTAAATGCCATTTCTGGTTTATGACACGACGCGCAGGAACGTTCGTTGTTGTCGGAAAGGATCGGATCGAAAAACAGGATTTTGCCTAATTCGGCACGTTCCTCGAAAAGCGTCATGCTGCTGTCGGGCATGAAGAATGATAGATTGAAAATATCTGCATCAAAAAGGCCACTGGCTTCGGGATTGAGTGCTGCAAAGCGGTTTTCAGTTGGGATATTCAGTGTTTTTCTGACTATGGCCAAATGTTTAGACAACGGATTAAGATAATTGGTAAGCAACTCCATTCTATCAAATGCGTCAAAATCAGTGTTTGCAAGAAAAAATTTCTCGGTTTCGTCCAGCAAATCTTCCACCTGGGTTTTAAGTTTTTTGGAAGAACGGGGAAGCTGCGCCAAATATATTCTCATGATCTTACTCCAAACCGCTACTTCGGCCTGAACGCACGGCAAATTGACGGGATTCAGCTGAAAATCACCGTTGCCGAGCCCTACGCTGCTGATATTGAACAGTTGCAGTCTCATGGCTTCCATGATCTGGGCATCTGTTATTTGCGAAATTCTCTTTTCGTATTGCGTTTCAGCCAGCGTCGTCCGGAAGTTATTTGCTGCCCGGGTAATGAACATTTTTTCAAAGTCGCGATTCGCTTTACTTGACTTGACCACGATCGAATCTGCGTCAATGCCAAAAGGTCCTGCTATCAGGAAGTTGTCAGGCAATGGTGGCCCGACCGGTTGCTTTGTTGCCTGGATCGGCTGCCAAATCGTTTCATATGCTTTTTCGGGATAAAAATAAAGAAAGAAAAGCTCTACACGCTTGAACTGTCGAGCCAGATCAGTGTACACACGAAGTCTCGCAGCATTGTTGCTATCCATAAAGTAGTTGGGATACGCAACAAGCATGGAGTCAAGCCGATGCATTTCATTGAGATAAATCTTCCCTGTTTGGCGGGCCGCGTCCGTCTTTGCTGGACTGTTGGTGCGGAAAATTGCAGCGCAAAATAAAATAACCACAGCAAGGCATAGCGCCGAAAACAATTTGTTTTTCATTTTAGAAATGGAGAATAGTCTGTAACGAGACTTAGCGGGTAGGCTATCGAATTTACTTCAAAAACAAAGCGAAGACAAATTGCTTGAGTTAGCGGTAATAGGTGGTAAGATTAGTCAGGGTAGTGGCTTTTCGCAGTGCCATTCCCTTTTCAAGATAATCGTCAGATATCCCCGCTGATTTCACGGCGTTAAGCTTTTATTTACCCCGTCCGATGAGCTTGCTCCCGGAATAGTGGTTATTCTTGCGTTGCTCAGCGGTGCTGTATTTGCCTATGCCGGTGAATTCATACAAAAGCATTTTATAAAATAAATACAATTTACTCCTAGACACATAATTTCCTTCTGCATTAAAAACACATTAAAAAATACTGAATTGTCCAACAAAAAAACGGATCAATTCTATTTTGGCTACGTTCCCGACATCGTTTGCATAAAAATATTTGCCTAAAACCTTTGGCATTTCTAGCTAATCGCTAACCTTCCTGCTGTCAAGTGGTGCGGATGAGAAAGTTATAATCAATAATTTCTAAGATTATTAATATTCTCCCAAGCCCAAAATTCATTCAATCTTTCTAATTGGAAACCCGGTCTTCATCGTCCGTTTCGACCGGAAATGCGGCTGTTTTTGAATGTGATTTTTGCATTAATAAATAGAATAATATAAACTGTTATGATGTATGTTTAGAAAACTACAAAGTGCGTCGGCCCTGGGGTTGATGCTCGTGTATGGAATCTTACCGGTTGGTAATCAGAAGGTTTATGCTGGAAATCATCTGCATTTCACCGCGAGTTTGGTCGTGTCTGCGAATGGAGAAAACGGGCTGAGTTCTGTTGCGGATATTACGGGAAAAGTTACGGGAGATAATGGCGAAGAGCTGCCCGGAGTAAGCATTTTATTGAAAGGAACCACAACAGGCGCAACTACGGATGCAAATGGTTTGTATAAACTGACCATTCCGGCGGGAAACGCGACGCTGGTGTTTTCTTATGTGGGTTATATCAGCCAGGAAATTGAGGTCAATAACCGCTCTGTGATTGACGTGAAGCTGCTGGCGGATACCAAGGCGTTGGAAGAAATCGTGGTTGTGGGTTATGGAACGATGAAAAAAAGCGATGTGACCGGGGCCATCACGTCGGTGAAAGCCAAGGATATCACGGCGATTCCGACCACCAATGCGCTGAGGTCATTGCAAGGAAAAGTTTCGGGGATCGACATTACCCAAAGCTCGGGGCAGCCGGGAGCGGACATTAACATTGTTTTGCGTGGAAACAGATCGTTAAGAGCTGATAATAAGCCGCTTGTGTTGGTGGACGGAATCCCCTACGGCTCTTTTATCGACATTAATCCGACGGACATTGCCTCGATAGAAGTGCTGAAAGATGTTGCGTCAACGGCGATTTACGGAACGCGTGGGGCGAACGGTGTGATCATCATTACCACGAAAAAAGGCTCTGCCGGCAAATCGACACTTTCGTTCAATTCTTACGTGTCGATGAACAAGAAGGCGCTGTATCCGCGCATGATGAACGGTGAGGAATATGCGCAGCAAAAACGCGAGGCTTACCGGACCACGAATGGTGACGTTTACCGGAAAGATGAGGATATTTTTCAGGTTACAGAATTGCAATACATTAAGGATAAGCAGTTTGAAGACTGGCAAAGCTATATTTTCCACAATGGCTTGATGCAGAATTACGAGATCAACCTGACCGGCGGAAGCGAAAAAACGACTTTCTCGACCTCATTTGGTTATCAAAAGGACAAAGGCCTGCTGCTTAATGATGTCTATCGCAGGCTAAACGGGAAAATCGGCGTGGACCATAAGCTCAATGATCGTTTCCGGGTTGGATTAAGCGCGATTTATTCTTACAAAAACCAGGATAAACGCGATAATCCGCTGAATATGGCCAACAAAATCCTTCCGATCGCGAAGGCGTTCAATGATGACGGAACATTGATCCTTAATCCGGCACCCGGTTATAGCGCACAATTCACGCCTTTGGCGGACGAGCAGCCAGGCGTTTTTGTGAACAATATTGTGGACAAACGCCTGTTTTCATCAGCATATCTGGATGTAAAAATTACGAATGAGCTCTTTTTGAAATCAACGATCGGTCTGGATTTCAGGGATTTCCGCCGCGGTTATTACAAAGGTTACAACACGGTCGCGAATGCCGGACGTAATTCCAATTCCGGTGTGGAGATCAATAATTACTTCAATTACACTTGGGAAAACACATTGAATTACAACAAAAGCATTGGTAATCACCAGATCCAGGGGCTTTTGGGGACGAGTTCTTTGGGGACAAAATTCGAGGAATACACGTCATCGGGTAACAACCAGGCTTCACCGATCACATCTTTTCATGACCTGAATTCCAACACCATTTCCAAAGCAATCGGCAGCCGGTTGCGGGAAACTACCATTGCTTCGTTTTTTGGAAGGATTAATTACAAGTTAAGCAACAAATACATTTTCCAGGCATCCTTGCGGGCTGATGGATCTTCTGTTTTGGCCGCAGGAAACAAATGGGGCTATTTCCCTTCCGTTTCAGGAGCCTGGCGCGTGATCGAAGAGCCGTTTTTGCAGGATAGCAAAGTTTTTAATGACCTGAAATTGCGCGTCAGCTGGGGCAGGTCGGGTAACTCTACCATTGATCCTTATGCTACAAAAGGCGGTTTGGGACTGTCTGCGTATGCTTTCGGAACCAGCGCTGCCTATGGTTACTGGCCAAGCGTAATCCCGAATCCTGCGTTGACCTGGGAAACAACTGGCACATGGAATGCAGGTTTAGATTTTGGTTTGATGGGAAACAGAATTTCAGGAACGATCGATGTTTACCGATCAAGAACGAGAGATTTGTTATTGCCAAGCTTGCTGCCGACGCATACAGGTTACAGCGAAATCCTGGAAAACATCGGTCAAGTTGAAAATAAAGGGGTTGAGCTCGCCATTACGACCCAAAATATTAGCGGAAAAGCATTCAACTGGTCTACTGACTGGACATTCACTTTGAACCGCGAAAAAATCCTCGCATTGAACAATGGCGTAACGCGCAACGAGGCCAACAGCTGGTTTGTCGGCGAGCCAACGAAAGTGTTTTTTGATTATAAAAAGATCGGGATCTGGCAGTTAGGCGAAGAAGAAGCTGCTTTGGATTTTGGAAAAAATAAACCAGGCGATGTGAAAGTAGCAGATATGAACGGAAACGGCGTGGTCGATCCGGGCGATCGTACGACTTTTTCGAGTGTTCCAAAGTTCTCGTTCGGGGTTAACAATCATTTTGAATACAAAAACTTCGACCTGAGCGTGTTTGTCTACGGCCGCATCGGACATTATATCAACTACGAATACAATGCGGGCGCCTACAAGCCAAGCGCGCTTGAAAACTCGTCCAATGTGGATTACTGGACGCCGGAAAATCCAACCAATGCTTTTCCAAGGCCAAACAGCTCATACTCAACGACAAACTATTTGTATCAATCCACATTAGGTTATGTCAAAGGGTCATTTGTGAAAATCAGGGACGTTTCGTTGGGCTACAACATTCCTTCGCCTTTGACCAAAAAGATCGGTGTGGGCCGGGTGCGGGTTTACGGAACGCTGCAAAACTATTTCACATTCAGCAAGATCAAGGATTACGATCCGGAACGCGGCGGAGATCTGAGTTTCCCGCTTGTGAAGCAGATGATCTTTGGTGTAAACATTGATTTTTAATTCAAAAACAGACATTCCAATGAAAATCAAAATATCGGCCTTACTCGTGGCATTTTCACTCGCCGGACTCACATCCTGCGAAGATTATCTTTCCGAAACCAATAAAAGCGGCTTAACCCAAGACCCGTTTTTCCAAACAGAACTGGGGATCACAGCAGCTGTAAATGCTTCTTATTCAGGAACAAGACTTTGGTATGGCAAAGAATTTCCATCCGCATTTGCTGAAACCGGAACCGACCTTTTCCTTCGCGGCGGTGATAATAAAGCCAACCAGATCTCGGATTACACAGTCGATTTGAATGGTGCGCAAACGAACTTGAAGGATTACTGGGCACATTTATACAAAGCTCTAAATACTTGTAACACAGCATTAAAGTTGCTTCCCGCGCCTATTTTGTCGGAAGCGATGAACAAGCAATATGAAGGCGAAGTGCGGTTTTTGAGGGCACATTACTTGTGGCTGATCACCGAAACCTGGGGCGATGTGGTGCTGCAAACGGAGCCAACCGCCGGTGCGGTAACTACTGCCAAAAGATCGAGCGTGGAAGATTTTTACAAAGTGATTTTTGCTGATCTGGACATTGCCATTGCCAATCTGGCTCCGGCAAAATCCACAAATGGCCGCATTACACAGGACGTTGCAAAAGCTTTCAAAGCAAGAATGGCCTTAACCCGCGCCAGCTCTACCAACAATGCAGAAATGTACGCAACTGCAGCAACATTGGCTAAGGAAGTGATCGCATCGGGCCGCTATGCATTGTTTTCTGATTTTAAATCGCTTTGGGACATGAAAAATTCCGAAGGCGGCGCAAACTCGGAAGTGGTCTATTACGTGAATTATACCAACGACGACACCATGAACGGCGATTACGATCCTGCGGCAGGAAAGGGGAATAACAGCCATTTGCATTATATTATGGTCTACGACAAACAGCCCGGGATGGAGCGTTCGGTTGCCTATGGTCGTCCTTACCAGCGTTATGTGCCCACATTGCATTTATTGGATTTGTTTGATGAAAAGGTGGATCAGCGTTATGCTGGCACTTTTCAAACGGTTTGGCTTGCTAATATGGCCAATTTGAAGGCCGGAACGGTGAATGGCTATCCCAAAATGGCTTTTGGAGACACATCCATGGTTTTCATGAAAACGGTTGCTACGCCTGCACAAATCGCAAATGCTGCGGGCCGCTACAAAATCTTCGACCGCAACACGATGTATAAGGAAGACGGATCGCTTTTGCTCCGTTCCCAATTTATCCAAATGAGCAAATTAATGGACCCCACGCGCCTCACCGCCAACCAGGAATGGAGCTCGCGCGATGGCTTCGTGATCCGGATCGCTGAATTGTACCTGATCGCGGCGGAAGCGTTAATGAAAACCAATCCTGCGGAAGCGCTTACTTATATCAACGATCTGCGTAAAAAACGCGCGATCCCAGGTAAGGAAGCCAGCATGACAATCACTGCGAAAGATCTGAACATTGATTTCATCCTGGACGAACGCGCCCGCGAACTGGCAGGCGAACTGTTTCGCTGGTACGACCTGAAACGAACGGGAAAACTGGTGAGTTACGTCCAGAAATACAATATGGATGCGAAAGCAAACATTAAAGAAACGCACAATGTCCGTCCCATCCCGCAAGTCCAGCTGGATGCAATTACGAACAAGGATGAGTTTAAGCAGAATCCAGGTTATAATTGATCGGGCTTTTGGCTATTTTAATGTCTTCATCCATTCTATAACTCTTCCGAACCATTCTTCAAAAGCGGGATAGGTCAAAAATCCATGCTCGCCTTTGGAATAAATGTGCAATGCGGCTGGAATTCCATTTTTATTCAATGCTTTGTAAAATTCAATGCTGTTCGAAACCGGAACGACCACATCTGCGCCGGAATGGACGAGGAATGCGGGCGGTGTGGCTTTGGTAACTTGCAGTTCATTGGAGAACAAACGAATCTTTTCAGCACCTGCATTTTTGCTCAATAAATTATCCCGCGAGCCGATATGCCCCGTGCTATCATTAAAACTGACAACGGGATTCACCAAAATTATGAAATCCGGGCGAAGGCTGGTTTTTCCTGCTTCATCAAGGTAACGTGTTTCGAAATGGGTTCCGGCGGTGGAAGCGAGGTGGCCGCCTGCTGAAAATCCCATGATGCCTATTTTCGTGGGATCGATTCCAAATTCTTTTGCGCGTTCTCTGACGATCTTTATAGCTTGCTGCGCATCCTGGATCGGTCCGATGGATTGATCTTTCATGATCTTAGGATCTGGTAATCTGTATTTTACGACGAATGCGGCTATGCCTAGTTTGTTGAATGATCTTGCCACATCGCTGCCTTCGCGTTTGGTTAGTAATGTGCCGTAACCGCCTCCGGGACAGATGATAACCGCCGTCCCGGTTGCTTTTTCTTTGGTTGGCAAAAATATGGTCAGGCCTGGAATGGAGACTTTCGATGTGAGGGAATCCACGGATGCATTGGCTGCTTGGATTTCCTGGTCCGGCCCCGAAATTGAGTTCGGGACCGTTCCGTGATAGAGGTTTATATAGGTTTGCGCAATGCTTTCGATGCTGATCAGCAGAATTCCGGCAGCGAACAAAGTCCGTTCTAGTATTGACATGTTAAGGCACTTTTGAATCCGTAACGGTCAAAATTCCCTGCATAACCCGCCAATGTCCTGGGAATGAGCATATAAAAGGATATTCGCCAGGTTGAGTAGGCGCTTTGAATTCCAGCCGAAAGCTTTTCCCCGAGTTAACCAGTGGCGTTGCAAACAGCACATCCGGCGTCGATGGGACAAAATTCTTTTCAAAACCATCTTTCAAACTTGCCATCGCATCTGCCGCTTCGCCCACTTTTTCGGTCGTTCCGGGCTTGACGATCACCACATTATGCGGCATCAGGTCGGGGTTTTCAAAGACTAATGTTACTGCTCTTCCGGCGGGAACGGTTAATGCTTTTCTATCAAAAGCCATTTTCGCTTCAATGGCCACAAGTTTAATTTCAATGGTTCCCATATTTTCCAGCATTGAAAGCACAGACTTCCTGTCTTTTTCCGGCACGCCATTCACCATATTTTTCATAATTGTAATGGCTGCGGCGAATGCTGGCGAATTTTGAATGGACTCAGGCGTGCTGTTTAATGATGCTACCAAATCTTTTGTGCTCTGCGTTTTAGTTTCGCTTTCCAGGGTCATTTTCATTAATAACGGATAGCCAACTGCAGGCACATTAGGAGCAAGATCTTTTACTTTTTTGTAAAATGAAGCCTTCAAATCAGCATCAGTCAACATTGAAATTCCACTCAAATATGCCGCTGGATTTTCCTGAATGGCTTTTTGCAAAGATTGGTCCGACTGCCCGGCAGTGATGACAGCCGCAAAACCAGTCGCCTGCATCACCTGGCTGGTATCCACGCTAATCAGTTTTGTCAATTCAGCCTGATTTTGTTTCAGTTCCGAAGGCTCAGAAGCTAACAAAAGTTTGATAAGTTCCTGTTGGGTAGGAATTTGCTGGGCGCCCTTCCTACTTTTTTCTTCTTCACGAATGGCATTCAAAAGCACATTAACCTTACCCGTTCTCTGGTTTTTTGCCAGGCTGGCTAATGCTTCCTGTTTCTTTGCAACATTAATATCCGGCCGGGTCAGCGTGGCGGTTAGCACATCAGGAGTTTGTGGTAATGTGGCCAGTTCCTGTGCATTAGCCAGTTTTAAAAGATAATGATTGGCTTGTTTTTGATTTGGTCCAAAACTTTTGCCTTGTTTCATCCCCGCCAGCCAAATCGGTTTTAAAAACCTAAAAGTCTCATGCACAGCATAATCCATATAATAATCGGTAGGATATTTAAAAATATCCGTGGCTGCAATGACCGCATCTTCTGAATTGAAAAAGCTCAATGCAACAACCGCCTCAATCCTCACCCGCGCCGATTCGTCATTCACTCGGGCGCGCATCAGTTCGAGCGAGCCGGGAATGCGGTCGTGCCAGTAAAGAAGCAATTTTGTGGCTGCGGCGCGTGCCTGCGGCTCTTTTGCATTGAGTAATGTTTTTAAAATGTTAGGTTCAACCACATTAAAATCCTGATAAAGCCACAATCCTTCGAGCAGGTTATGCTCGTATTGCGGATCGTTTTTGTCCAGTGCAGTCACCCATTTTTTCAGTTCCGGCAGGACTTCCGCTGCTTTCTTTTCGCGGATCTGTGCCCGCGAACGATAGCGGAAACGGTCTTCATGCACTTTCAGATTATTAAGTAATTCTGGAATGCTCTGTTTTGAAACGTCGGTTACTTTCAGCGCCGGTTTGCCTTTGTAAGTGATCCGCCAAACCCTTCCGTGCGATTTATCACGTGCGGGATCGCGCGGTGGATTTTCTCCGTGTGAGATCAGCGGATTGTACCAATCCACAATGTATAAACCACCATCCGGGCCAAATTCAATGTCGATAGGACGAAAATTTGGATCCTGAGATTGTAGGATGGCCTCGACTTCTTTACTGCCAATTCCCGAGCCGCGCGGAATGATCCGGTGTTGCTTGGTGCCCTGAAAACCAATGTTGTTATTGACCAAAAAATCACCTTGAACCTCATCCGGAAACTGTCTGCTGGAAACAATTTCGATGCCCGCCGTTGGCCTTACACGCGTTTCCGTGAACATTTCAATGCGTGGATGCTTGTCGGGATAAGTGACATTGCCGGTCATGGGCGGGGCAAAATAATTGGAACCATCGGACGCGTCCCCGATCAAATGCATTCCCCATTTATCAAAAATACTGCCCCAGGGATTGTAATAAGGATAGGAAATGTAATGCGTGAGTTTTGCGGTTCTTGGCTCGTAACGATACGTTGCGCCCGCATAGGAGCGGATGGGCCCATAAGGCGTTTCCACCTGTGAATTCAGGAATGTGCCTTCATTGAAATACAATGCGCCGTCCTGCCCGAATGTGAATGCGTGCGTGGCATGATGGCTGTCTTCGGAGCCAAAACCAGTTAGCACCACTTCGCGATGATCGGCTTTGTCGTCGCCATTAGTGTCCTTCATAAACACGATATCCGGCTCCTGGGATACATAAACGCCGCCATCGCCGAATTCAAAACCCAATGGCAGATACAAGTCGTCAGCAAAAACGGTGTGCTTATCGGCCTTTCCATCGGCATCTGTGTCTTCCAGGATCACAATTTTATCATGAACCGGAATGCCGGGGAAATATTGCGGATAGGTTGGCATGGTCGCAACCCAAAGCCTGCCGCGTGCATCGAAGTTCATGGCCACCGGTTTTTCAATCGGAAAGTCTTTTTCTGAGGCAAAAAGGTTGATCTCGTAGCCTTCCGGCAGCTTGAATTTGTCGGTTGTGGCGGGCCACATTTTCTCGTGATGTGCATGCGCGGCTGCTTTCGCGGCTTCGCCTTGCCGTCCTGTCATCGGAATGTCGGGCATTAACATGGGATCAACCGGTTTTCCACGCCTGTCCACAATTTCAACGGCTTTTTGATAAGCTTCCGCGCCATTGCTTTTGCCCATTTCCCAGATCACGGAATCCAGCGACGCCGTCATTTGATTAATTTTTCTTAGCTCCGGGGGAAATGCGATCACGCCAAACGGCTCTCTTCTGCGGCCATAAATGTACTCGCCATTCACAGCCCGCCAGCGGTAGAAAAAATGATCGTCCTTCATCTTGATCACCGCGAAAAGTTTTTTGCTGTTTTCGGTGTTCAGATCGGGCATTTTTCCAAAACCCAGGGATTGGCCCATCCATTCTGCAGCCAGTTTATAACCATTGCCGGTGAGGTGAATGCCGTTGATCGTTAATTTTTCCTGGCCTTTTTGTTTCATCTTAGCCAGTGAAGGCGTAAAAAGATCGATGAAATAAATCGCTTTTGCAGCCGCCGCTTTCTGCATGGCTTTGGAATACAGATCCAGATTTTTGTTGTGCTCTGCCGGATTTGGAAAATTGACACCTAACTCTTCATGCGCAATCGGGGAAACGAGCACCAGTGAAGGCGCTGAACGACCATTGTATTGATTCTTTTGCAGATTTTGAATAAAAGTGTTGAGGTCTTTTTCAAATTGCGGCAGGCCGGCAGGACCTTTAAATGCTTCATTCATGCCAAAACACAGGAAGATCATGTCCGCTTTCTGATCGTAAAGGTCCTGGTTCAAACCTTCGAAATTGAGCGCAACGGGCATAATGATGCGCTCGCCTTCGTGCGTAAAACCTTGAAATTTCACTTCCTTCTGGCCTTCGGTCAGTCTTTTTGTTTTTTCTCCAAAACCTGGAAAATTGAGCGGTCGGGGCTGTAAACCCACTTCATCCGCGCTCCATCCCATGTTGCGCATGGTTAGCTGCTTACCGGGGAAGTTTTTTTGAAGTAAGGTTTCGAAATAGCCATAATGACGCATCCGGTCCGCAAATGTGTTGCCGAGCAGGATGATATGGTCGCCATTTTTGGGTGCAAAACCGGGATTAGGCGCTTGCGCATCAGCCGGTTTTACCAATATGACTGACAAAAAAAAGATGGCCAGAAGGATATGCTGAAATTTGGACTTCATAGGAAATGAGCTAAGTCGGTAAATGGCAGGTTGTTACCAGCCGGTGTTTTGTTTCAGGTTAGGATTTTTCTCGATCTCGCGCTGCGGAATGGGCATGAAATACATTTTTTCCTGGAAAACATAAGGCACACCGTCTACCGGTTTTGCTTTGTAAGTGTAGGTGCCGTTCGCGTTTTTGGTAATGTACATTGCATTGAACTGCTTACCATTCAGCACTTGCGCGGCAATTTTCCAGCGTCTCAAGTCCCAGTAGCGCTTGCCTTCAAAAGCCAACTCAATAAAGCGCTCGTGGCGGATTTTTTCACGCATTTGCACTTTGGAAAGTCCTGCCGGAAGCTGGTAAGGAACCAATCCTGCACGCTGGCGAACGGCTTCAATGGCGGCATATACTGACGCATCAGGCGCGGTTAATGCTTCGTTTTTGGCCTCGGCATAATTCAAAAGCACCTCGGCGTAACGCAGCTCGATCCAGTTCTGGTCGCTGCCTGCTGCTCCGTAGTAATCTTTGTTGCTCTCGTTCATGCCTTTTCTGATCAGATAGCCCGTAATAGTCGCATAGGGAAGGTTTATGCCGTCGATGGGCGCGCCTTCGTACATGTAAATGGTTGAACCAAAAAACGTTGCACCATTGTGAAGCACCGTCGCGTCGAATCTTGGGTCGCGATTTTTGTAAGGATCGGCCGGGTTGTATCCTGAGCCCGTTTCATTAATAGCTTTCCCGTTTTTCATTTCAAATGCATCCACAAATTCCTGCACGGGACTGCGGTTCACAGCATCCTGTTTGGACTGCGAATCGGGCTGGCCCCACGAATCCCAGCCGTGCTCGCGGAATGGTTTCTGAAACTGCACACTGAAAATTTCTTCCTCATTGTTTTTGTCGAGCATGATGTTGCGGAAGTTGGGGTGCAGCTTATAATTACCGGCATCCATCACTTCTTTATTTACCAGTGCAGCTTTTTGCCAGCGTGCCACGTCGCCCGCAGGATTGTATAGTGTGCTTGCCCAATAGGTCAGCACGCGGCCCAAAAAGGCTTTTGCAGAATGCTTATTGGCTTTTCCTACATCCACGGCGCGGCTTCCGTGCGTTTCCGGCAGCAATGTAATGGCCTCTTCCAGATCTTTGATCACAAAATCAAAGCTTTCATCGGTGGATTGCCGGGCAACGAAAAGATCGTCGTCAAGTCCTTGTGGCTCAGTAATGATGGGCACGCCGCCGTAACGTTTGATCATATTGAAATAGAGCATCGCCCGCAGGAATTTTACCTGTCCTTTGAAATTTGTTTTTTGATCTTCCTCAATGTCGGCTTCATCAATTTTATCCAAAAACATATTCGTTTTCCGCACAGGCCCGTAAGCCCAGTATTCCATAGGGTTATTGTCGGGAAACCATTGACCCTGAACCACATTCCTCGGCCCGCCGCCCCAATAGCAGCGCGATTCGTCGGTAATGTTGTCGTACAGATTGCGTTCAAACGAAGGCACATCCAGGTACATATTGTTTACAAAAAGCTGGATCAGCGCAGGATCCGCGAAGATATTTTCCTCGGGAATAGAGTCTGTGGCCTGGCGTTCGAGGAATTCTTCGTTGCAGGCGGTGGTCATAAGGATCATTACAACCAGCAGTGTTTTGGCAAATATTTTTGTCATGACAGTAAACAGTAACTGATTAAAAAGTAAGGTTCAGGCCGAGGTTCAGCGTGCGCTGCTGCGGATAGTAAGTGCCCGTGGTGTTCTCGATTTCAGGATCGAACATTTTCATCTTTGACCACACAAAAAGATTGGCTCCCGAAAAGTAAACCCGCACATTACGCACGCCGATCTTCTTGATCAGCTCGGAAGGCAATGTGTAACCAAAGTCGATCGACCTTAACCGGATATAACTCGCGTTGCGCAGATAAAGGCTGGAAGTCAGCGAGTTATTTGGGTGAGGGCCTTCCCAGGGCCTTGGATACAATGCGTTTGGATTTTCGGGAGACCAGTGATCCAGCAAATCCACATAAGTGTTGCGTGATCCGCCTTGAAAAAAGTCCCTGGCGGCGCCGTAAAGCACTTGGCGAACCCGTCCGGCAGCCTGGAAAAGCACATTCAGATCAAAACCTTTGAGTGAACCTCCAAATGATAATCCGCCGATCACTTTCGGGACATTGTTGTCCATGGAAATGATAGTCAGGTCATTAGCGTCTACTTTTCCATCGCCGTTAATATCTGCATATTTCACATCACCTGCTTTTTGGCCTCCGTTAAACTGGGGTAAATAGGTAGCCACTTCTTCGTCTGTCTGGAAAAAGCCCAGTGCTTTATAACCTGTAATGAAACCCAGCGGGCGGCCTGTTTGCAGCAGATAATCAGGCGTGTTAGCCGGTTCGTCGAGGGTGATCACCTTGCTTTGCGAGAAGCTGCCATTGAGTTTTACAAAATATTTCAAAGCTTGAAAACTGTTCTGGTGGCTCAGCATGAACTCGATGCCTTTGTTGTCCACTTTGGCGTAATTTTCTGCTGGCAACTGTGCGCCCAATGTGCCCGGAATGGAGCGGATACGTGTGCGCAGAATGTTGGAAGTTCTTTTGTAAAACAGGTCTATTTCAAATTGCAACTTTCCTTTCCATAACGAACCTTCCAGCCCCACATCCGAAACCGAAGCCGTTTCCCAGGTCACGTCCGGGTTAGGCAAAATGCCCGGAGCAATGGTAGAAAGGCCTTCTGTGCCCGACACAATGGTTCCCGACGGATTGTAAACCTGCGAATACTGGAATGTGGGGTTTCTCAAAAGATAGCCCGTGTACACATTACGGTCGTTACCAACGACACCATAAGAAGCACGGAGTTTCAGATTATCAAGGAAGGAAAGGGCCGCGCTGTTTTTGAGAAATGGTTCTTCAATAATCCGCCAGCCTGCCGACACCGCGGGGAAAAAACCGTATTTTTTGGAAGCCGGAAAAGCCACAGAACCGTCCCTTCTGAATGATGCCTCAAACAAGTAACGCTGCTGAAAACTGTAATTCACCCGCGCAATAGCGCCGCGGCGACCGTCTGTGAAGGAACCGCCATTGGCATCTTTCTGACTTTCACCACCATAGAAAAATTCATCCAGTCCCTGCGCTGGAAAATTGGTCCGAAAACCGTAGAAATTATTGCCTTTCGCATCGAGCTGCTCAAACAGGAGCAGGCCGCCAAATTCGTGCGGGCCAAAGCTGCGTGAGTAGTTCAGCGAGGCGTTCAATGTGGTTGTATTGTATTCGCTGAATGACTGCGTTAATGCTGTTTTGCCATTCCAGCCGCCATAGGGATATATTTCCAGCGTATTGCCGTCGGCATCCTGGCGGTTCATGAAAATAGGCACATTATAATGCTTGTTATTGGCGTATTCCCGGCCGAAAGAAGCGCGTCCCAAAACGGACAAACCTTTGATAAACGGCAATTCATGTTTTACCGTCAATGTGGCTTGCAGAATGTTGTTCCGCATGCGGTTATAGCCGGTTTTTATCTCTTCAACGGGATGTTGCTCGCGGGTGTAAAAAATCGTCCCGTCGGGATTATAGGCTTTATCAAGCGGGTAGGCGGCTACAATGTCGTCGAAAATGGATTCCGGGGCGTAGGCACTTTGGTTCGTGTTTCTGGCGCTGGCATCAATGTCGGCTGATATGGTCAGGTTTTTGTTGATTTTCGCATCCACATTGGTCCTGATGGAATACCGCTGGAAGTTAATGCGGTCGTACATGCCGTCCTGATCCAGGTAACCGAGCGAAAGAAAATAGCGAATGGCATCGGAGCCGCCGCTCACACTCAGGTTTTGCTGCGTTTGAAATGATTGTTTTTTCAAAGTGTTGCCATACCAGTCATATTCGGGAAGCACGCCGTTGCGAATGTCTTCCAGTTGCTGATCCGAATATTGAATGGGTTTGCCGAGATTTTGCACGGCCTTATTTTTGGTAATTGCATATTCATAGGCGCTCAGCACTTTTGGGTATTGCGTCGGCTGCTGAAAGCCTGCGAAACCATTGTAATTGAATGTTGGCTTGCCCGTTGCACCGCGTTTTGTAGTAACCAAAATAACACCATTGGCCGCTCTTGAACCATAAACGGCTGTCGCGGAGGCGTCTTTTAATATCGAAATGCTTTCTACCTCATTGGGATCGATCTGGTCAAAAGTCCGGATAATGCCGTCCACAACGATCAATGCGCTGTTATCGCCGAATGTGCTGGCGCCGCGGATGGAGATGGACGATCCTGCCCCTGGCTTCCCGTTTCCATTCACGGCGATCAGGCCCGGAAGCCTTCCTACTAGCGAATTGGTAATGTTGGTTGCCGGTGTTTTCAAAAGTTCTTCACCTTCCACGGAGGCCACCGAGCCGGTCAAATTGACCTTCTTCTGCGTTCCGTAACCGACTACGACCACTTCCTGCAATGCTTTCAGATCATCTTTCATAACAATGTCCATCGTGCTCTGGCTGCCCACCGGAATTTCCTGGCTCAGGTAACCCACAAAAGAGAAAATGATCGTATGCTCGCCGTCGGGAATGCTTACGTCGAAATTTCCCTCCGTATCGCTTAGCGAACCGCGTTGCGTTCCCTTTACCACAATGCTTACGCCGGGCAATGGTGCGCCTTTTTCATCTTTTACTGAACCTCTAATGTTCCTGTCCACCGGTTTTTGCTCTTCGACTGGCTGGGGATTTAATGGTTTCATATCAGACATAATGCTGAGCACCAGCTGATTGCCAGAGACTTCGTAACCAATGTTCAGCGGCTTGAAAAGCGACTCGAGAACCATATTCAGCGGCTCATTACGAATGTGTAAGGTCACTTTATTCTCAACTGGGATCACCTGCGGACTGTACATGAACCGCACGGACGCCTGACGGCTGATTTGCCGCAACGCAACGCTTATTTTCTGATCATCCAGATCCAGTGAAATCCGACGGTTCAGTAACTCCTGGGCCCGGCTGTCATTGGCAGCAACCAATGTTGTGCAGAGGACTGACAGGATCAGCTGATAGATTGACATGCGCATGATTTTGAATAAAATCCTGATCGGTTTCGTACTAATTTTCATAGATTTGTATGTATGCTTTTTTGGAAAAATGAGATACAAAACTCCCCTGTTCCGGTTTTAGCGAACCGGATTATTAATGGGAATTAAGAAGGGGGAAAAGACAGGCCGGGGATGTTACAGCATCTTCGGCTTGTTTATTTTTACATCAGGGCGGATGGCTGGATTGGCGCATGAATGTTTATTTTAAGGGTTAGGAATGTATTTCAATGTCATTTACACGAACTTCCGTGTATCACAATCTGTCCGTCGATCACCTCATAGCGTGCTTGAATGGCTTTGCATATCATACCGAGTTTTTCAAATAATGGCTCCTGGCCTAGCTCTGCGGTTAGCTGACAGCCAGCCATTAAATCGGCATCGTAAATGATCTGGACTTCGTATCGTTTTTGGAGTGATTCAAAAACCTTTGCAACCGGAGCATCTTCAAAAACCAGGTTCTGGCTTGTAATGTCGGCCGGGCCCACCTGCGCAGGATTTTCAATGAGCGAACGCTTCATTTTCTGTTCATTACGATGATATACAACCTGCTGGTTGGGCAACAGCACGAGCTCATTCTTCTCCGGTTCCTGCGTTTTGCTTTGCGGTGCATTGGCAGCAACGGTCACTCGGCCCGTTTTGACCACAACGCGCACATCTTTATCCTGATCAAAAGCTTTTACAGTAAAACTGGTGCCCAAAACCGTAGTTACTACATCGCTGGTGTAGACTTTAAACGGACTTTCCGGATTTTTAGTAACATCGAAAAATGCCTCGCCATTCAGCAAAACTTCGCGCTCATTTTTCACAAAAGCGGCCGGATAACTCAGCTTGCTTTCGGGCGAAAGTTTTACAGAACTGCCATCAGGCAATGCAATGTATTTTGTAATGGATTCATTATTAGTTACCTCAATCCACTTTTCGTTTTTCTCATCCTTTAATGATTCCTGGCTGATTTGCGATTGGCTCGTGTTGGTGGGAGAATTTGTATAAAAATAAAACAGGACAACGAGGCACGTTAAGACGCCTAATGCCAGCGAAAAGCGGCTGAGCCAGTTCGGAGCGACGCCATCATTGGCTGATTCGGCATATTCCATTTCTTCGGTGGCAGATTTCCTTGCGGCAGATAAGCGTTGCAATTCATGTTGCAGCTCATCTTCGCTCAGATAGTGTTGCGCGTGATGGATTTCCGAGATTAATTCTTTTGCCGTGATTACGATGCTGGCACGATCGGGGTTATTGCGGACCCAGTTTTCCCAAAAAGCATTGTCGGCGGGCTTTTGATGCAACACCCACCTGCAGAACGCCTCGTCGGCCAGGAAATCTTTAATATCGTATCGTGCGTAATCCTGCATTTTCCGTGTTCATTGGACTGTATACATTGAAATAGTACGGTCCTGGAAACGGATACCCTTTTTATGATAAAAATTTTAGAAAAAATACTAAAATAATTTGCGGTATGACATTCGAGAAGGAGGGAAGGTCGTTTTTGAGCTGGGCAATGGCCCTGTAAATGAAGTTGGAAACGGTTTGTCGCTCGATTTCCATCACTTTGGCGATCTCGTCGTTGGACAAACCTTCGTAAAATTTGAGGAAAATCACTTCCTGCTGGCGCTTAGGAAGCCGGTTGATCGCATTCCGGATCTCACGCTCTTTTTGCGACATGGATTCGGAGCTGATCAGCATGGTTTCAATCGTGAGATTATCGGTGAAACCTTCGCAGCTGACAGCAATGTCCGCCGAATCGTCGAGGCGAGTGTTCACTTTCAATTTCCGCAAAAGATTATTCCGCAATGCGCAAATGAGGTAAACCGTGACGTAGGAAGTGTCGGTAAGGCGGGTCCTGCGATACCATAATTCCAAAAACAGGTCCTGGATGCAGTCTTTGATCAGCTCCGTGTCTTTGGTAAATTTTGTAGCATAGTTAAATAAAAGCCGGTAACGACGCTCCGCAAGTTCATCAAATGCCTGCTCGTCATGTTGCCGAAAACGGTTCCACAGCTCGCCCAAATGCGGCTCATCCTCGGGAACGGGTGTAGGCTTCCTCATATGAGCACTGTTGAAAATATGATATTTTTACTTTCAATATTCTAATTAATGGCTCATAAAGGTGTCCTGTACCGTCCTGCTTTTTTTATTTACCCAAAACCCTTTTCAATAGCAATCCATTCAATTGCCGAAAATCCTAAGATCCGTTATCTCTGCCCGATGCGTGTCCAGAAATGCGCAAAATGACTTGATCTGACGCATTTGGGAGGAAAAGTCCATAGAATGGTCGTACTCTTCCTGGTAAACGTCCTTAAAATCTGTGATCACATATTTTAAACTCCGGACTCCCTTGCCCCGCAATGCAGGCAGATAAAAATTTTGGTGACTTACTGCATAACATCCTGGCTGATAATTGCTTGTGGTTTTAATATCAACAGCAACCATTTTTCCCAGCACATCCACATAGCCGTAAAGCAGCACGTCTTCCAACTGATATTCACAATAAACCTGCGTTTTGAGCATGGGCCGGGGCAGGAGGGCACGCACGCGGGAAATGATCTCGGGATCGAATTCCTCTTCGTCGATGCCTTTGATCACAGCCTCTTCAAAAGAAACGCCTTTTCGTTGTGCTTCCGTTTGCGGGACCGGCAGGCGGTTCACGCTGTTAAGGAGCTCTGTTTCGCTGATATAGCCCTTTTCAAAGCGGTCAAAACGATTGAGCAATGTGGGGTAAAGCTTGTATTTAACAGTGTTTGAGAACATGTTTTAAAGTTCTGCTAATGATTTAGATGGAAACGATAGGCCAATGTTACGGCAATAAAACTGAATTTATCATTAGGCGTATCGCTGTATGACTCACTTTCTTCGGGATTGATAAGCCGCATGCCGGAAGTTGCATCGAGCTTGTCCGTTCTCACAAAATAGAAGCGATAATCAAGGCCGATCTTCCAATGTTTTAACAATTTGTAGTCGAGAGAAGTGCCTAATGGCAATATTCCCTCCCGCGTTTTTTTGATTTTGGCTAAACTTTTTGGCCGCCCCCAGCGCAGGAAATGTGGGTTGCGTGCGCTTAATGGGCTATTTGTAAAACGAAGCAACTGGTTATTGTCCAGATCATAGGCATGCGCATTGAAATGAATGATCCCTAAGCCTCCATAAATACTGAAACTTGCCTTACCGGGTTCAAATTGGTTAAATTGTTCTGTCAGGTTCCATTTTGCTGTTAGTTCCGCACTGTTATAAACATTCACAAACCACGAATTAAAAAATGCGGATTTCTGGCCACCGAGTTTTCCTGAATGATAATCCAGATGCAAGGAAACATTCTTATTGAAAGCCCGCCCGATGCTCACACCCGAAACGCCGCGCATATCCTGCTCATTCAGTTCTCCAAAAAATTGTGTTATGCCGGTCTTAATGCTCAGTGTAAAAGGCAGATAGTCGTTTCTGTCATAAACTTTTTTCTGACTGATGCCATTCGTTGATGCCACGCGACGCGTTTGTGCATTCACGACAGAAACGGCGACGAGAAGGAGTGTTCCAAGTAAATATTGACGCATGATTGACAACCGATTAACTGTTAGTCCTAAGTGGATTCTCCGTTTAGACGCAGGTTTTCGGTTTTGGTCATCATGGCATTTCAATTACATCATCCGTGTGATCAGAATAACAACATTTATCTGTTAGTTTTGTTTAATTGTTGTATTAACAATAAAGCAATATGAGTGTAATTCCATACAAAGATAAAGAAGGCAGCAAAAGGGAGCAGGTCGCTGAAATGTTTGATAATATTTCACCAAAATATGATTTGCTGAACCACCTGTTGAGCGCGGGCGTGGACATTTACTGGCGCAAACGGGCCATTAAGCTGCTCAAAAAGCAGGCGCCGAAAGTGATTCTGGATATTGCCACAGGCACGGGTGACTTTGCGATAGAAGCGCTTGCATTGAAGCCGGAGAAGATTATCGGCGTTGACATTTCGGAAGGAATGCTCGCCGTTGGCCGCGAAAAAATAGCAAAACTGGGCAAGCAGGACATCATTACATTGCAGAGCGGCGACTCTGAAAACTTGTCTTTCGAGAGCAATTATTTCGATGCAATCATCGTTTCGTTTGGAGTACGCAATTTTCAGAATTTGCTGGCGGGACTGAGCGAGATGAACCGCGTGATGAAGCCAAACGGAACTTGTGTGGTGGTAGAGTTTTCCAAGCCGCGCAGCTTCCCTTTTAAACAGTTTTATAATTTTTATTTCAAATATATATTGCCGTTGATCGGCAAAAGCGTTTCCAAAGACAGTTCGGCGTATACATATCTGCCCGAGTCTGTTCAGGCGTTTCCGGATGGAGAGGCTTTTCTTGAAATCTATAAAAAAGCAGGTTTTATCAATACCAAATGCATTACACTTACCTTCGGGATTTGTTCGATTTACATAGGGCAAAAATAATATTAGGCATTCTTGTGCTGCTGATGGCGGCCCAGGAAGTGAAATCACAGGGCATTGGTTACAGGCGTCGTCACCTGGAATTTTATGATGACAAGCCTATTCACTATGGTATTTTGTTTGGCGTGCCTTTCACGCGGTTTAATATCAAGCACAATAACGATTTCGTATCCAAAGACTCTGCATTTGTCATCCAATCCCCGACGAATGCGGCATTCCGCATGGGTTTCATCGTAAATGCGTTTCTCACCGATCACTTCGACATCCGCACGACGCCATCTGTCTCCCTTTACGATCGAAACGTCAAATACAGCTATCCCAACGGCACGGACAAGATTGAAAAACGTGAATCGACATGGATTGAGATTCCTGTATTATTGAAATACAAGTCTTTGCGACGCGTGAATTCCAGAATGTACATGATCGCAGGTCTGACGCTGGGTCTGGAGACCAATGTTAAAAGAAGCCGGGGCGGCGGGCAGCTGGATACAAAATCAAGTGATGTTTCATTGGATTACGGGATCGGCTACGAGCAATTTTTCGAGTTTTTCAAGTTTGCTCCTGAACTGCGTTTTTCTCACGGGCTGACGAACGTTTTTCAGCCGTCTAAGAATTCGGCCGGAAAAGGAATCAGTAAACTGACTACCCACACCGTAACATTGTATTTAAATTTTGAATAAAATGTGCCTTGATCTTCAAGGAATTGCAATTTTTTTAAATTTTTTTATCAAAAAAGTTGCAGAGAAGATTTTAGTCCTACATATTTGCACTCCCAAACGACGGGGAAAAAGGGAGTTTAGCTCAGTTGGTTCAGAGCATCTGCCTTACAAGCAGAGGGTCGGGGGTTCGAATCCCTCAACTCCCACGATTAAAAGAGGCGCTAATTTTTAGCGCCTCTTTTTGTTTTAGGGCGCTATGGTTGCAAGCAGAGGATCGGGGACGGTTCGCCGCGCGATGGTCGGCCGCTGCCGGCGCGGCATCTGCTTACTTATTTCTTCACGACCATTTGACTTGTTTCACTTCCATCGTTCAACAGGACGCGGACGATGTAATTCCCGGCTGGAAGTTTTTCAATATTGACGTGTTTGGCTGCATCGTCTTCTTCAAATACTTTTTTCCCGGAAAGATCAAAAATGGCAATGTTTATAACGTTAGCGCCGTCGGGCAGTTGCAATAACCCGTCGTTCCCGACTGGATTAGGAAATATTGCAAATTGTGAACCGTCAAATTGCAAGCTTTCGATCTTGCTGTAAGCAAATGTGCTGTCTGAATCAACCATTTTTAAGCGATAATAGGCAACTTTCAGCTCGACATTGGGATCATAGAATGCATATTCTTCCTGCTCACTACTCAACTTTTGTGCCCTAATTTGACCAATTGCATCCCAATCCTTGCCAGATGCACTTCGCTCGATGACGAACTTTTCGCTATTTACTTCACTAGAAGTGGACCAAGTCAATAGCACATTCTTGCCCTCAGCACGGGCCTCAAATTTCACTAAATGAACCGGAAGAGGATCACTCGGGTCACTTTCTGCGAAAAGCGCAGCAAATTAATCAAACATGCCGCTGACTTTGAGCTTACTTCTCGGGATGAATGTTCCGTTTTGGAGCGATGCATATAATATTTTAGTAACCGGGTAATAATGCGCGAACACAGCCAGCGAATCTACCGCGGTTGTCAGCAGGAAATCGCCTTCCCAAACGTCCCCAGCATCTGCAAACACCAGTTGATCTTCATCCGGCTTAGCGGGCACATTGTTACAATCATAAACCCAGATGGTCGCCGTAGCCGTCGAGCTCAAATCCCTGCGATTTGGGTAAGTTCGAACGCAAGTAACCTCATAATGATCCACCCGCTCGGCCTGGAAAGTAATTTTGTCTTCGTTTGTTGTTGTGAAGTATTGATTCGATGGTAAAACAGTCCAGTTATGCACGTATTGACCATTAGAAGCGTTTTTTAGTGACACATTTATGTTCGCTGTATTGTCCTCCGTGGTGCGTTTTTGGCTGAATGGATAGCAAGTATTGAATGGCACAATTGTTGGAATTGGCGGCACGGGTAGCGCAGGGCAGGCGGGGTTGCCGGTTAGCAGGCCTTCGGCGAAGCCCATTGGTACCCAAGGACCGAAGTCGAGAGCAATATGGGTTGTGTTGATGTTTTCTCCATAGATAGCCTCAAATGGCGTTTGAGCAATGTTGGGATTAATATTTAGCATTTCGCGTTGTACTTGCGTTGACCTTGGCCCTTGGTAATCTGTCGAACTAAAAGTGGGTACAAAGCAAAATTCAAACTCACTTGTCTTGTTAAAGAGCTTGTTAGGAACAGACATTTGAGTTCGCCCACCAGGAAGAAAATCATCATTTAGAGGACTATTATACTTTCGGTTGACTCCCAGTTTTTTTGAGAATATTCCCCAAGTACCGAATTTCAAAACACTTTTGTTTTGGCTCAAATCATTTGTGTACAGATCTATGTTCGAATTCTGTAGGCCAAATGGAGTCCAGCTAAGCAATAATCGGCTTCCATAATTGTAATCATCAAATAATGTTCTGTCACCCGCGTTCATGCTGCCATGTACCACCGCAATGTTACGGCAATTCGCAGGATAGCCGCCATTACCAAGATTGACTAGTTGCGTACGGAAATTATCGAAATCAGGATGCTTTGCTCCGACATTTGGATGGCCTGCGTAGTGAAGGAGTAGCTGTTTCGCTGCAGGGGTTCCCAGCGCTGAATAATAACTGCGCCACCCTTTGGCAAAAAACTTCAAAATAACATTTGTAAGCAAAGTGGGATGTGCGTCATACATTAATTGTATGAGCCCAACAGGCACATTTGCACCTTGATGTGGCGTATCGTAGCAGATCAATAATCGAACAAGGTGCGCCTGTCCCGCGTTCTCCATTTCTTTCAGCGCCCATCTTGCCACAAGTCCGCTCATACTTTCGCCGATAACAATAGACTCAATGTTCCCACTCTTTTGATTGTTAATAAGTTCAAGAGCGGCCTTAAGCACCTGCGCATTATCCTGAATGGCGGCCCGTCCATCATTGTAATCCAAAAGCACCAGGTCATATCCTTCCAGCAGAAATTGGTTGAGCGAAGTGCGATAACGAGCTTCCAATACATCCAGATTCACATCCTGACCCATATCGAACCCTTCCGCTACAAGAATGGGCTTGTCCAGGATTTCATCACAACCCTTGATGATCCGAATGGTGCCTCCAACAAATGCAGTTCTGGCAGTCGAATCTGCCTCGGAAGATTGTGTTGAAAATCGTTTTGCGGTGATATCGAACTCTTCGTAAGGATAGCGAACCATTTGTTTTACATTCACCTTTGTCTCAAAATGATATGTGTTATTGCCAGCCTGAAAGCGAATGTTGATCCGATGTTCACCAAGAGATTCAAATTCATGCAAAATCAGTTGATCCATAATAGGGAATGACGTGAAGCCCTTGCCATCGTTAAAATCGATTTCGAATGTTGTGACTTTTGCAGCGTGGTTATGAATATTGAGCTGCTTATTTAGGAAAAAGGACACTTTGGCCTGGTAGAGATCTTCTTGTAAAACCGCAGCAGAAACAATACGGACCGTTTCATATTTCGTAAAGTCAATGGCACGCCCTGCCTTCTTACTCGCTTCATTTTTGACAAGCTCTTCTTCCGAAAGGTAAATTCCTTCCAGGTTAATGATCCCAATCGGCACCACATTGCTTCGAGTAACTTTGTCAATGTTTGTTTCCACTAATCTTGTCAATTCTACTAATCGGCTATTTGCAGGTCTGAGATCCGTGTCGATGAGCCTGTCATATAAATTAAGCCATTCTTCCGCTGACAAGGGTTCGGCATTTGAATTGTCACTTTTACTCAAATTTTTGAAATGATTGATTTCATGCTTAGTGGTTACACCGCAATTCAGAAACAGTTTCTGATCCATACCGGACAGGTCAAGACTGTTAAGCTTTTGCTGTCGTAATCGCTCATAATCCTGTCCAAATGTTATTGAAAAGGCAAAAAGGAGGGTTGGAAGAAGACAATAGCGTCCTCTCCTCGCGAAAGCGGCAAGGTGTTGCATTTTAGTGTATGATTAAATTAAAGATTTGGTTACCTGCGAATCAATTGGAAATCATATTTTGTTTTTTTTCCAACAATGGCTTTGCAGCAATTATTTGTTCGATTATCATCTTTGTGAATAGTGTTAATTTTAAAAAGCTTAACATATTTTGGATTCTCATCTAGCCAAAACGGCATCCCAATATCTATCGAATGGTACTTTTTTGCTAAATCTAAAAGCAACTCATACTTCCCGTCTTCATCTGTATAGACTTGATGCAAGGTTTCATAGTAAGTCATAGATTTAGCACCCTGCATAATCACTAAAATGCTATCTATTGGCGCTCCGCTTTGATCCGTAATAGTTCCATAAACCGTCGTTGTCCGGTCTTGTTTAAGGAAGCAGCTATTAAGCTGAATGGTCACTAAAAAATGCGCAATTATATAAAGAGCGCGTTTTAATGAGATAGTTAAGCTTATTCGCATTTGTTTCATGGCGGGTTACTTTGGTATTAGTTGGAAGTCATATTTTGTTTTTTCACCTACTGGGGTAATGCAGCAGTTACTTGTTGCTATATCATTCTTAATGGATTTCTTGCCCTTATATTTGGTTTGAAATTTTGGGTTTTCCTTCGGATAAAATGGCACAGATATGTCAATCGTCCCGAACTTTTTTGGAACTTCAATTACCATCTCAAAATGCCCGTTTGAATCCGAATAAGTATGTTGCAATGCTTCGAAAGTGAGATAGCGCATACCCTGCGCAAGCACCATAATGCTATCAACCGGCTCACCATTCTGATCTGTAATAGTCCCATAAACAGTAGAAGTCCGGTCTTGTTTGAGGAAGCAGCCTGAAAGTAGAGTTGTCGCTAAAATAGCTGTGAAAGCGTAGCGCTTTATGCCCAGGAGGCTGGCGATTTTAAAAAGGAAAATTTTTCGCTTGTATAAATAGAACATAGGCGCTCGGTTAAATGAAAATACTTGTGAGGAAGTGTGATGAAGGTAGAAATAATTGCCTCTGTCAAGCTTCTTCATTTACCCTGCGGCCGAGATGAAAAATTGAATGGTCAAAATGTTACTTATAACTCTTCAACGCATCCTCATCGCCCAACTTCTCTAAAATCCCCTTCAAACCATCCATATTCAGCATTAACCCCACCTCTGCATCCGGAGCGGTATCTTCGTTGATAATGCCGATTGGGCCGTTGTAAGCGCTGTTTTTGACGATTTTAATCATGTCGAGCTCCGCATCGCCCTGGCCTATCGGGACTACTTTTGTCGGATTTCCTTTTTTAAGTCCGGAAAGATTAATGGCCAGCAAATGCGGGACCAGTTTTGGGAAAAACTGAGGGAAAGTTGCAATGTGCTCTTCTGCATGATGGAAATTGTAGACGATTCCGATGTTTGGTTTTTTCAGATAATCAATGATTTGCAGTTGGTTTTCTGGCTCTCCATACCAGCCGCCGTGGTTGTAAAGCCCTAATTTACAACCAATTTCAGCTGCTTTGTCTGCTATGTAAGCCACCGGTTTTGCCACTGTTTTGATCTTTTCTTCCTGAGTCATTTCATCCAGTCCTTTGATGCCGCTGACCATGCACCAGATTTCGGTTTTAACATGATGTTTCTTCAAAACCTCGATAATGGTGGCGAAATTCCTGTCATTCTCAGGATTGGCGCCCGAGTAATACCAAAAGGCTTGCAGCTTGATATTATGCTTTTTAAGCTGTTCAATTTCTTCTTCAAAAGTGGGAACATGCTTCTCGCGCCAGTCGTAGGCAAGCATGGTGATTCCTAGCTTATTCAGCATTTCGGCACGTTCTGCCGGCCCTCTCTCTTTGACGTCAAAAGGGACGATGCACCACGCAATGAGGTTTTCACGGCTAAAAATGCTTTTCTGGTTCTTCACTTTCTGAGCATAAGCAGAAAGCGAAAATAGCACGCAAACAAAGAGTATAGAGCTAAATTTTAAAGCCACCTTTAACGAACGATATTGGGTATACGTATTCATTTGAAATACATTTAATTGTTAAAGGTGGCCTTGCATATTGCTATAAATCTACCTGACGTTTGGATTCTGCCGACTCGAGGCCCGCTTCCAAAACCTGAATGATCTTTAAGCCATCGGAAAAATCAGGCTTAATGTCTGTATTGTTTTCAATGGCGTTCACAAAATCCACTACAGCGTGCACGAATGAATGTTCGTAACCAATAATGTGCCCCGCCGGCCACCAGTTGCCTGCATATGGATGCGCCGCTTCTGTTGCAAGAATGGTCCGGAAACCTTGTTGGCCGCTTTCGTCCTCGCGCGAAAAATATTGCAACTCATTCATCCTTTCGAGGTCAAAACAAAGACTGCCTTTGCTTCCGTAAATCTCAAAAGAAAGCCTGTTTTTACGCCCAGCGGCAAAACGTGTGGCTTCAAATGATCCTATGGCGCCATTTTTGAACATGACCATCATTAATGCAGCGTCTTCAACGGTCACTTCGCCCATCTCGGTGCCCGCTGTGCCAGCCGTCAGGTTTCCCGTCGTTTCACCACCTTCCACGATGGGTCTGTTTTTGATAAAATTCGTTGTTAAGGAAGAGACGCTTGCAATGTCACCTACCAGATAATGCGCGAGGTCAACTGCATGCGAATTCAAATCCCACTGAGGTCCGGCCTGCGCGTATTCTTTTTGCAATTGCCAGGTTAATGGAAAATCAGGATCAATGATCCAGTCTTGCTGATAAGCGCAGCGCCAGTGAAAAATGCGACCCACTTTGCCGTCTTCGATCATTTTTTTGGCAAACGAAACAGCAGGTGTCCTCCTGTAATTGTGGTTCAAATAATGTTTAACCTTGTTATCCTCACACACTTTCAGCATTTCTTCAGCCTGCTTGCTGTTCATAGAAAGTGGCTTTTCACAAAATATATGCTTTCCCTCCCTGGCAGCTGCAAGGGCCACATGATAATGCAGATCTTGCGGCAATGCTACATCTATAATGTCGATGTCGGGCCTTGCAACGAGCTTTTTCCAGTCTGTTTCAGTTTCTTCCCAGCCCCATTTATCGGCAAATTCTTTTACTGCGCTTTCATGCCTTCCGCACGCTGCCTTCAACACGGGCGTTGCCGGCATGTCAAAAAATTGCGGCGCTTTTTTCCAGGCGTTGCTGTGCGCACGCCCCATGAACTTATAACCAACGATTCCAATATTCAGTTTTTTCATGCTTCAATTAAGCTGGATTTGCTTTTTTTACTTGAATTGTAATCATCAAAAATATTAAAATTTTGTTATTGCTTTTAACATTGTAATTTCCGCCACTCAATAACACACTATATTTTATGAAGCAGCTTACGCAAAACCTGCGAACGGGGGAAACTTCGTTGCAGGAAGTTCCGCCTCCGACCATTCAGCCCGGTTATGTGCTGATCCAAACGCACAAAAGTCTTATTTCTCCGGGAACCGAGCAGGCGTTGATTCGTTTTTCGAGGGCCAACCCGTTTCAAAAGGCAAGGTTAGAGCCGGATAAATTCCGGGTTGCTTATCAAAAAGTCAGGTCCGAGGGCCTGTTCAACACGATTCGGAACATTTCAAACAGGCTTGATCAGCCTGTTCCATTAGGTTACTGCAATGTTGGTCACGTTTTGGAAATAGGTGAAGGCGTTCTGGATATTCAAATCGGCGATCGGGTTGTGAGCAACGGTCCACATGCGGAAATGGTTTGCGTTCCCAGAAATCTCATCGCTAAAATCCCTTCAGAAGTTCCTGATCACACAGCTGTCTTTGCTGTAATAGGTTCCATTGGCTTGAATGCGATCCGGTTGGTCTCGCCGTCGCTGGGCGAAACGGTTGTTGTGATCGGTCTGGGGCTCATTGGACTGCTGACCGCCGAAATGCTCAAAATCAGCGGATGCAATGTGATCGGCATCGAGACAAATGAGTATAGGCTTAAAGTGGCTATTTCGAGAGGATTGACGGCTATTAACCCTGATTTTCTTGATCCTGAACAGCACATTGCTAAGGTGACCAACAGCTTTGGCGCAGATGCCGTGATCATTGCAACCACTTCTCAATCTGACGAAATAATATCCCTGGCGGCAAAGATTTCACGAAAACGGGGTAAAATTGTGTTAATAGGGACGGCGGATCTTCGATTAACGCGGTCCGATTTCTATGAAAAGGAGCTGACATTTCAGGTTTCTTGCTCCTATGGCCCTGGGCGTTACGATGTTGCATATGAGCATAATGGAATAGATTATCCATACGCTTACGTTCGCTGGACTGAAAACCGCAATTTCCAGTCAGTACTTCAACTTATGTCAAATGGCTCGTTCGACCCTTCTTATTTAATTGGTGAGAGCATTCCGTTAGCAGATTTCAAAAGTGCTTATTTGAAACAGAACGATCATAGAAACATTGCGGTCATCCTGGATTACCCTGAAACATGTTCAACAAAAAGGTCAATTCGCGTAGCTAAAAAATATTTTTCGGGAACAAAAGGAGTAATTGGCATTGTGGGAGCCGGGCATTATACTGCTATAACATTGCTTCCGCTATTAAAATACGCGTCTATTAAGCACATTGTCAGTGCTAACGGACTATCGGCAGCCAACCTTGCCCGTAAATATAGTATTGCCTATTGCGGGACTGACTATCAGGATGTTATAAATGATCCGGAAGTTGATCTGGTAATCATTACGACGCGACATAACCTGCATGCGCAAATGGCTCGCGACGCTATCAGGGCTGAAAAACATGTTTTTGTTGAAAAGCCTTTGGCCATTCAGCAGAATGAATTGAATGCGTTTTGTAATGTCTTTCAAGATGAAAATCCTGCTAATGCTTCGTTGACTGTGGGCTTCAACCGGCGCTTTTCTCCCCATATCCAGAAAATGAAAAGCCTGTTGGGAGATTCTGTAATGAACATTATCATGAATGTAAATGCAGGATTTGTGCCACAACATGCGTGGATTCATGACCGAAAAGTAGGAGGCGGAAGGATCCTGGGCGAAGCGTGCCATTTTGTTGATTTGATTTCGTTTTTGGCAGGAAGCAAGATCATTTCAGTTTGTATGAATGCCTTGACACAAAATCCAGCTGAAACGACTGATAATGCTTCTATTTTGCTGAAATGCGAGAATGGCTCAACGGGGGTTGTCAGTTATTTCTCTAATGGTCATATCGATTATCCGAAGGAACGCATTGAAGTCCACGCCTCAGGACGGACATTAATTCTCGATGACTTCAAAACCTTGCGAGGTTACGGTTTTAAACACTTTTCCGTATTCAAAACCAACCGCAATAAAGGGCATGAGGAAGCATTTGGATCATTGCTGGATTTTGTAAAAAATGGCGGGCTGCCACCGATTCCTTTTGAGGAAATCGTGAACACAACAGAAGCGACGTTGGCCGCATTGGAAAGTTTGAAACGCGGAAATTGGGTCCATATATGATTCGATTTCTGAGCAATATGGGCGTTCGATATCTGTGTTTTCGCCTTTGGTACGAAATTCAGGGCAGAATTGGGCTGCTAAGGCTTCGTTTTTCGGTCGGTAACAAACGTTTTCAGCATGTTTCGAAGGAAGCCTGGCTGGATAAACACATTCCGTTTCCATTTGACCCGGCCAAATCAGGTTTACTGCGCAATGCGGAATTACCGGGTTTGCAGGAAAGGGCGGAGCATATCCGGGAAAACCGGTTTTTATATTTTAATGACCAATGGAAAACAGTTCCTGATTGGCATACGAATCCGGAAAATGGATTCACTTATGACAAGAACATACATTGGAGCAAAATTCCAACACTTTCGAGGAATGATGGTGACATTAAATATGTCTGGGAGAAATCACGTTTCTGCTTCCTATCCGCTCTTTTTCGGTTCGACTTTCACTTTGAAAAGGACCAGTCCGAACTTGTTTTTGCATTGATCAATGACTGGATCGACCAAAATCCTGTAAACCGCGGCCCAAACTGGCGGTGCGGACAGGAGATTTCACTGCGCGTCATTAACTGGCTCTTTGCTTTACATTATTACAAACATTCAGAATCGCTTTCACCAGCAATTTTCACAAAAATCATTCAAAGCATTTACGATCAAATGCGGCGCGTTGCAGCAAACATTCATTTCTCCCGGACTGCTGTTCGAAATAACCACGCGCTTACTGAAACGTTAACATTATACATCGTAGGGACATATTTTCCGCATTTTCCGGAAAGTCGGCTGTGGAAAAGCAAAGCAAAACGGTGGTTCGAGCAGGAGATCGCTTATCAGATTTACGAAGACGGAACATTTCTGCAATTTTCGATGAATTACCATCGGATTGCTGTGCAATTGCTGACTTTGGCAATCACAGTCGCTGAACTGAATGCAGACAAATGGGCCGACGTCGTTTATGACCGGGCAAGGAAGTCGCTCTACTTTTTGCGCAGTTGCCAGGATGACGTTACGGGCTTTCTTCCCAATTATGGTAATAATGATGGCGCGCTGTTTTTTCCGCTGTCAGAATGTCCTTACCACGATTTTCGCCCGCAGTTGGAAGCGCTTAGTAAAGCTTTGCAAATCAATTTAGATTTTGGGATTGGTCCCTGGAATGAAGAGGCGTTATGGTTATCGTTGCAAAAATCAGTTCAAAATGTGCAGGAAACCTTTAAGCCGAAAGTTTTGGCGGGTTTTGAAAATGGCGGTTATTATACCATTCGCGATGACAAAACGCTCACTTTCGTGCGGTGTGGCGCATATAAAGACAGGCCATTTCAGGCGGATAATCTGCATTTGGACATTTGGGTGAATGGTATGAACCTGATGCGCGACGCTGGTTCTTATTCCTATAATACGGACGAAAAATGGACGCGCTATTTTGCAGGGACGGCTTCGCACAATTCGGTGATGCTCGGGGAATTTGATCAAATGAAGAAAGGCCCGCGGTTTATTTGGTTTAACTGGATAAAAAAGGCTAAATGTTCTGTGTATGAGCATGCTAATTCATTTGAAATAGATGCGGAGTTTGAAGGGTTTAATCAACTGGGCAGGGGAATAACGCATCACAGGCGAATCACTAAAACGAAGGGAAAGCTGCATTGGACTATTGAAGATCACATTGAAAATTTGCCAGATAACCTTCCTATGCACCAGATCTGGCACCCGCATCCCCAGTTTTTTGAACATTACCAAATGACCGCTACCGATAAGGATAGTCAAGAAATTAAATTTAATAAAACAACAGGCTGGTATTCTGACACTTATGGAAAGAAAGTAGCTGCGCGGCGTCTCGTTTTCTCATCATTCGGCAATTATATAAGGACGGTTATTGAAAAAGTGGACTGATGAAACAAATGCACATTTTTTTAATTCATCAATATTTCCTGGAAGACGATGATGGCGGCGGCTCGCGGTGGAACGAGATAAGCCGGATATGGATCAATGAAGGCCATAAAGTAACGGTTTTAGCTGGAATGGGACATTATATGCACTTGGAAACTGACCGTTATGAAGGTAAATTCTTTATAAAGCACACGAACCGGGATAACGTGAAAGTAGTCCGATGTTATGTATCCAGACCTTCTGGTCCTGATTTTACAAGCCGGCTATTTGCACAGTTTTCCTTTGTTTTTTCTGCTATTTGGGGTGGAGCATTTTATGCCAAAGACAAGTATGATATGGTTCTTTGCACATCCCCGCCATTGTTTGTCGGCGTTGCGGGGTTAATAATTTCGTGGATGAAGCGCATTGATTTCGTTTTGGAAATCAGGGATTTGTGGCCGGAATCTGCCGTTGAAACGGGTGTTTTAAAAAGCAAAACCTTCATACGCGCTGCGTTTTGGCTGGAAAGGGTTTTATATAAGAGAGCCAAGGCAATTAATGTGCTTACGCCTGCTTTTAAAGCTGTTTTAGTCGGCGGCAAAAATGTGAATGCAGACAAGCTATGGCTTATTCCCAACGCCGCTGATTTTGTACTTTCCAATCAGGTCGGTCGAACATTTGAGCGGATTGCGTTCCGTAAAGAGCTTGGATTGAATAATCGTTTCATTATTGTTTATGTCGGGGCGCATGGTCTGGCAAATCATTTGATCCAAATTATTGAGACTGCAGACCTTCTTAAAAACACAGCAGCACATTTCCTGTTCGTCGGTGACGGAACTGAGAAGGAACATTTGATGGCAGAATCAAGGAGGCGTAATCTCCATAATGTTAGTTTTATAGACACGGTTTCCAAGACTGATGTTTTTAAATACATTTTTGCAGCAGACGCAGGCGCTTCGGTTTTGAAGAAAACGGATGTATTCAAAACAGTTTACAGCAACAAAACCTTCGATTATTTCGCTTGTGGCAAGCCCGTTTTGCTTGCTATTGATGGCATTTCACGGGAATTAATTGAGATGGCAGAAGCAGGAATGTTTGTCGAGCCAGAAAACCCGAAGGATTTGGCTGAAAAAATCCTAAAATATATTGCTGATCCAGGACTTGCATCACTTCACGGGAGCAATGGGCATGCATACGCAAGAAAGCATTTTGACAGAGAATTGCTGGCGAGAGAATATTTAAAAAACATTGGAAAGCTGTTGGAATAGGGATGTTTTGGCTAAAAAATACGTTTTAAAAATCAGTTTAGTCTATATTTGCCATAGGCTATAATTAGAGCTTAACAGATAGATCGGTTTGTCAACGTATTTTAAAAACATATCGGAGGGGATTAACACGACGGTGACCGGCATGCGGCTGACATTGCGGCATTTGTGGAATGCGCGGAAGCGCCGCACAATGGTGGATATCCGTTCTGACGATTTTTTTGGCGGACAGGAGGGAATGGTTACGATCCAGTATCCGCAGGAAACTATCCCGATTCCTGATAATGGTCGTTATCGCCTGCACAATGAAATGGATGATTGCATTGTCTGTGATAAATGTGTGAAGGTTTGCCCGGTTGACTGCATTGAGATTGAGCCGATCAGGGCAATTGAAGAGGTTGGAAAAGCATCTGACGGGTCATCGATTCGCTTATATGCTGCCAAGTTCGACATTGATATGGCGAAGTGCTGTTACTGCGGACTTTGCACAACAGTGTGTCCGACCGAATGTCTGACGATGACTAAAACGTTCGATTACAGTGAGTTGGATGTTCGGGATATGGTTTACAATTATGCCAATCTCACGCCCGAAGAAGCGGACGAAAAGCGCCGGTTGCTCGAACAATTCCAGAAAGAAAAAGAGGCATTAAAAGCCGCACCTAAGCCGACAGTGACCGCTGAACAGCCATCCGCAAGTCCTGCGCGACCTGTATTTAAGCCGGGAATGAAGCCGAAAGTGCAGGAAACAGAAGCGGAGGCTAAGGAGGAAGTTCCTGTTTCCAAACCGGCGCGCCCAGTGTTCCTGCCGAAAAAACCTGCTGCTCCCGTTGTTGCCAAAGAAGAGCTGCCAGAAGTGAAAGCGGAAGAAGTTTCCGAAGCCAAGACAGAGGAAACTCCCAAGCCTGCACCGAAACTGCCGTTCAAACCTTCCATGAAGCCGAAAGTTGTTTCGGAAGATAAGGCTGAAATCCCGTCTCCGGCAGAAAAAGTAGCCGAGGAATCTGCGAAACCAGCTCCGGCGAGGCCGATTTTTAAGCCAAAAATGAAGCCAGCAGTTAGTGCCGAAGAAAAAATAGTGGAGGAACCCAAAGCAGCTGCGGAGCCTGAAACAGCTGCTGGGGCTGAAAAAATAGATATTGAAGAGCCAAAAGCTGAGATAATCCCTGAACCGGAGGCGAAACCCAAGCCTGCATTTCGGCCAACGATGAAACCCAAGTCGAAGGATTAACATTGATTTGGCGTTTTTCTGAATTTAAATTGAGCATTATAATGGAAGTTGCGGCATTTTACGGATTTTCCCTTCTCGCGATCATTGCTGCGCTTTTTATCCTGTTTTCCAAAAACCTGATTTATGGTGCATTTGCGTTGTTTTTGGCTTTTTTAGGAGTCGCGGCGTTATACGTTTTGGCGGGTGCGGACTTCCTGGGTGTGACCCAAATTATGATCTACGTTGGTGGAATCCTGGTTTTACTGATCTTCGGGATAATGCTTACTCAGAAAAAGAAAAATGACGATCCGCAGCACCATAACCGTGTTGAAATATTGCTGAGCCGCGGAATTTGGGGTTCTTTATTGGGTGCAGGTTTTTTTGTACTCCTCATTAAGATCGTTGCAACGGCTAATTTCAAAATGACGGGCGATACGATCAGCAGCAAGTCAACCATTAAAACGATTGGCGTAGAGTTGATGACGAGCCATTTGCTGCCATTTGAAATTGCCGCCATTTTATTGCTGGTTGCCCTGGTTGGCGCGGCCTATCTCGCTATGAACCGCAATCCTGCACCATGACATTGATCCCATTACAACATTATCTGATTGTTGCAGCCGCATTATTCTGCATAGGGTTGGCTATTGCCATAACCAAGCGCCATTTTATTGGGATTTTGCTTGGGATAGAATTGATGTTGAATGCGGTCAATATTAATCTTGTAGCATTCAGTCGGTATGATCCAGAGAGGCTGAGCGGCCAACTTTTTGCACTTTTTGTGATCGTGGTCGCGGCGGCTGAGGTCACTATTGCGCTTGCCATCATTTTGCGCGTTTACGGTTATTACCAGACCGTTGATCCTGACGAAGTAGACGAACTGAAGAAGTAAGCTTTTATTGAAAAACCTGTTTCATGCATTGGATCTTTCTATTTCTGGCTTTCTTAATTGGCATTAGCAACGCAGTTCAATCCGGGGTGAATGTGCAGCTGCGCGAATCATTTAATAACCCTATTTTAGCAGCGCTGACTTCATTTTTTGTCGGTTTCGTAATCCTTCTGATTGCTTTCGCCTGTTTTAATCAGAATCCGGTTCCAAGTATTTCCGACTTAAAGCAAATATCCTGGACACGCTTTATGGGCGGGGTTTTGGGCGCTTTTTATGTGCTTACCGTTGTTTTTATTGTAAGAAATATTGGTCCCGCCAATATGATTTGCTTGGTTGTAGCCGGCCAAATGATTGCCGCGATCACGATTGATCATTACGGTTTACAAGGTTTTGCAGTGCACCAAATCACGCTTCCTCGCATAGCAGGGGCGATTTTGCTCGTTGCAGGGGTTTACCTGATTTTGAAAAACTAAAAAAGCGACCCATTACTGAATCGCTTTTAAATGTTTTTGGAATGCGGGGTCAAGGAACGCGGGTGAATACAAACAGATCCATGAAAACCCATTTGTTATCCTCCATTTTGCCGCGCTGAATAACCAGCTGATTTTGTGAACGCCTTTCGTAAATAATTCGCACAGAAACGTCATCTTTTTCGAATAATGCCTGGTTTTTCTTGGCTTCAATGAAGTTATAAGTGTCGGAAACATTTTTTTCTTCCAATGCAATCAGGCCGGGCTTGAAATGTTTTACCCTGGCGATTGGCCCTTTGTCACCTTGCTCAAATGCAAACACTTCATATAAAGATGGCTTATCATCCTTAATCATGCGAATGTAACCCATAATGTTGCTTCCCTCCGGAGCTGTCCAACCGGCTTCGATGGGGCCGCCGTTGTAAGTGCCTTTCCAGTGACCTTCAAGAAAACTAAGGTCATTAAGCGTTCCTGTGGCGGTTGTTTGCGCCTTTGCGAAAGTCGCAAGCATGCAAAATGCGAAGAATAGGGAGCAGGCTTTTGATAATGTCATTTTGGTAAATTGGATCATTAGGATTTAGGTTTAAATAAATGGCGAATCAATGACCGCCGGACGTGCCAATTTCCGGAAAAATAGCTGAATTACAAAAAAAGAGCCGTCGCAAATGTGCAACGGCTCTTTTGATATTTATATTCTCACTTAGTAAGCTCTTTCCAATTTTCCTTCGTGGGAATTGGCGAATGCCCTGTTAACCACTTTATTTCCTCCTAATGTTGGATAATTTCCTGTGAAATACCAGTCTCCCAAATGCTGCGGACAAGCTTTGTGCAAGTTGTCGACGGTCTGGAATACAACGGAAAGCTCTGCATTCAAATCTTTCGGACGAATGATCTCAGCAATTTTATCTGAAATTTCCTGATCCGTAAAGGGCTCATACAATGCTTTCACGTAATTGGTATGATATGGATTTTTGGTCGCAATGGATGTCACACTATGCATATAAGTGTCTTCCAGCAAATATTCCAGATCGCGTTCTTCCAGCAATTTAAGCACCGCACGGAAAGCGACGAAATCCTTCATTTTTGACATATCAATTCCATAGCAATCCGGGAAACGGATCTGCGGAGCGGAGGATGCCACTACGATTTTCTTAGGGCTTAACCGGTCGAGCATGGTTAAAATGCTTTTTTCAAGCGTGGTTCCGCGAACAATGGAGTCGTCAATAATAACAACCGTATCCACATTCTTCCGCACCACTTCAAAAGTTGTGTCGTAAACGCTGGAAACCATATCGTCACGCAAAGCATCGGCTGTAATAAATGTCCGCGACTTCACGTCTTTGGTAACCAGTTTTTCTATTCTCGGCCTGAACGAAAGCACTTTTTCAAGGTCGGCTTCAAAGAGAATGCCTTCCATAATGGCTTGCTTGCGTTTTTTAGCAAGATATTCTTCCAAACCTTCAATCATACCCAAAAACGCCGTTTCCGCAGTATTTGGAATGTAAGAGAAGATTGTATTTTCGAGATCATAATTGACCTCTTTGAGAATTTGCGGAATTAAAAGCTTGCCTAGCTGCTTGCGCTCATTGTAAATATCCGGATCGGTTCCGCGGGAGAAGTAAATCCTTTCAAAGCTGCATGAGCGTTTTTCAAGCTGAGGCAAGATCGGGAACTCATTATACTCACCATTTTTATCAACGATCAACGCTGAACCTGGCGTGATTTCCTGAATTTGATTGTAATCAACATTGAAAGCGGCTTTAATCGCCTGTTTTTCAGAAGCAACCACCACCACTTCATCATCAGCATAATAGAATGCTGGTCGAATTCCGGCAGGGTCGCGGATCACAAATGATGCGCCATAACCTGTCAATCCGCACATGGCATATCCACCGTCAAAGTCCCTGCACGATCTGTAAAGCAGACGTGGCAGGTCGATATTTTCTTCTATGACATTGGAAAGTGTCGGATTTTCGTAAATTCCTTTGAAGCGTTCAAACACTCTCTGGTTTTCTTCATCCAGGAAATGTCCTATTTTCTCCATCACGGTTACAGTATCCACTTTTTCTTTCGGATGCTGTCCCAATGATACAAGCTTTCCAAAAAGCTCATCCACATTGGTCATGTTGAAATTTCCGGCCATCACCAAGTTACGGCTTCTCCAGTTACTCTGGCGCAGCATCGGATGGCAGTTTTCCACCTCATTCGAACCATGTGTCCCGTAACGCAAATGGCCTAGCCAAACCTCGCCCGTAAAAGCCAGGTTTTCCTGCAACCATTTTGCATCATTGGTATGCTCTCTATGGTTCTTTAAACCCTTGCGAAATTTCTTATGGATTTTGGAAAAAATGTCCGTAAGTGGTTGAGGTTCTACGGATCTGTATCTGCTGATGTATCGTTTCCCTGGCGGGACATCTATCTTGATATTGGCTACTCCGGCTCCATCCTGTCCCCGGTTTACCTGTTTTTCCATCATTACCGAAAGCTTGTGGACTGCGTATAGCGGTGTCTCGTACTTGTCGATGTAGTATTGATAAGGCTTTCTAAGACGGATAAGTGCTATGCCGCACTCATGCTTAATGGCGTCGCTCATATGAAGAGTTATGCGTTAGAAATATTTTTATTTGCAGTATGCAAATCGTATTCCCTGAATAATAACTTAACGAATTAATAATCTAAAATAGTTCGTTTTGCGTCGCAAAGGTACAAATCCTTTGGCTTAAAAAACTTCAAATTTCTCCGAATTTTACAAGCCGTTTTCTGTGTGCAATTCTTTAATGGAAAGATAACTATTTTTGACCAAAAGGCCAGCTAATATATATGTTACATAAAACGCGAGGAGTCGCTCTGAGTTATATCCGTTACCGCGAATCTTCGATCATCGCAAAAATTTACACGGAAGCCTTTGGGATTCAGACATATATAGTGAACGGAGTCAGGAGCAGCAAGTCGCGAACAAATCGGATTGCTTTATTTCAGCCGCTGACCTTGCTCGATATGGTGGTTTATCATAAAAATAAGGAAGATACCATGCACCGGATCTCCGAAATGAAATGTTACCAGCCGTTTCAAAGTTTGCCTTATGATGTTGTTAAATCAAGTCTGGCGCTTTTTGTTACTGAAATGTTAGGCAAAACTTTAAAAGAAGAAGAAAGTAACCCTTTGCTTTTTCAGTTCATAGAGGAATCCGTAGTATATCTGGACGAAGCCGAAGGCTCTTTTGAGAATTTTCACATTCATTTTCTGGTCCAGCTCGCTTCTTTTCTCGGATTTGGAATAGAGACTGTAGAAGATCTGGAAAGCGAATTGAAAAACAACCATTTCCCCCATATGCCCGATCCTGTCGAAAAAAGTGCCACAATGCAGCTGCTGATAGGAAATTATGGTTTAAATATGCCTTTGGACCGAAAGCGCAGGATCTTGATTTTAGAAAAGCTCGTCTTTTTTTACAAAATACATATGGAGTCATTAGGCGAGATCAAGTCGCTCGAAGTTTTGCGCGAAGTTTTGAAATAGCGCAGCAAGGCAGGAAAATGGTGGCATAATTTTGATAACGTATATTGCAAAATCAAAAATCGAACATCCAATGAAACATTTACTGACAGCCACACTTGTTTTTGCCTCGCTACTTGGATTTGCTCAGGGACGCCTGCCGCAGGAACGCGTGCCGCAGGAACGCCTGTCGCAGGAACGCCTGGCGCAGATTCCGAAGGGCGCCTGGAAGTCTCAGGAACCAACAGGCAGCGCATCGACCCTCATTGTTGCTGATAATTACCTCGTCATTGCTTCCTATAGCATTGGTAATAAATATTTCGAACGGGCAGAAGGCGGGCCGTTCACAATGAATGGTGACCAAATGACCTATACACCTGAATTCAACTCTGCGGATTCATTGAAAATTGGCATACCGATTGTTTTTACTGTGACTGTAAAAGATGATATTCTGACACTGAAATACGAGGAGGCAATGGTATGGATGCGTGTGGATGACGCAACTTCGTCACCTATGGCCGGTGCATGGCACATTACTGAGAAGGCCGGCGAGCAAGGTGAACTGGTTAAAATTCATCAGGAGGGCACCCGGAAAACATTGAAGTTATTGTCTGCAACCCGTTTTCAATGGTTTGCGATTGATCCGGCTGTGAAAGGCTTCTATGCAACGGGCGGGGGCACTTACACTGTGAAAGATGGAAAGTATACAGAGAAAATTCAATTTTTCTCCAAAAATAACAACCGGGTGGGCTCGTCACTGACATTTGATCATAAACTGGAAAACGGCCGCTGGGACCATAGTGGTAAAAGCAGCGATGGGAAACCCATTCATGAGATTTGGGAAAAGATCCAGTAAGCCATTCTGAAAAGCTATAATTTAGATTTATTCAAAATAATTTTTCGTTTTTGTTTGAATGATTCTAAATAGCGATTACATTTGTCACACATTAATCGGAAACAATGAGCGCTTTTACATTGAATGATCCTGCGGACTGTGCGGTTGGAGAGGTGACCTGGATGAAATCATTCAGCGAGAATACCGAATGTGTATTTAAAAAGTGCTGTGAGAAATATAAAAAGAAAGGTAAACACTGTAAAAAGTGCCCTAAAAAATAATAACTGCGGGATCTGAAAAGAGCCCAAACAGTTCATGGTGAATAATTGTAAGAGAGGGAATGCCGCGAAGCGTTCCCTTTTCTATGTGCGAAGAATGCTAAACTTTGCGCTTCAACTCGAAATTCTGGCCCAGATAAACGCGTCTTACGACTTCATCCTCCGCCAGTTCCTCCGCGCTTCCCTGCTTTAATATCTTTCCTTCAAATAGCAGATAAGCACGATCCGTGATGGAAAGCGTTTCATTTACGTTGTGGTCGGTAATGAGAATGCCGATGTTTTTATGTTTCAACTTGGCGACAATGCTCTGAATGTCTTCAACTGCGATCGGGTCAACGCCGGCAAATGGTTCGTCGAGCAGGATAAATTTTGGGTCCACCGCTAGTGACCTTGCAATTTCAGTCCGGCGGCGTTCTCCTCCCGAAAGCACCATTCCCTTGCTTTTCCGCACGTGGGTCAGGTGAAATTCTTCGAGCAATTCTTCCACTTTTTGTTTCTGGTCATGGCGGGATAGGTCCGTCATTTCCAGCACTGCGCGAATGTTTTCTTCTACGGTCAAAGATCTGAAAACCGACGCTTCCTGCGCCAGATAACCCAGGCCCAGGCGCGCACGTTTGTACATGGGAAGGCTGGTAATGTCCTTATCATCCAGATAAACTTTTCCGCTGTTTGGTTTGACCAATCCTACGGCCATGTAAAAAGAGGTTGTTTTACCCGCACCATTTGGCCCAAGCAAACCCACAATTTCGCCCTGCTCAACCTGATAGCTTACATTGTTGTTGACAAGACGAACCCCGTATTTTTTTACAAGGTTTTCGGTTCTTAATATCATTGTTTTATCTCTATTTCAATTGCTGAGTGGAAAATCCGCTCACAGCAGTTTAATGTCTTTCAAAGACAGTTGTAACGTTTTTTTATCGCGAAAGTTATTTTCTTCCAGGCAGTAGGCGATCGAAAACGGCTTTCCGTTGACCAGATCTGGATAAAAGTGCGCCATACCAAACCCGATCGCTGTAAAAATCCCCGAATTATTTTGCTTGACATCAAATTTGAGATGCTTTTCCTTCATGATCGTGGGCCTGCCAGCCAGTGAAACATTGCGCGATTCGAAGATTGGCGTCATGTTTCCTGGACCAAAAGGACCCATCTGACGAAGAATGTTATAAAATTTCGGTGTAATCACTTCCAATTCCAGCAGCATATCAATGTTGATCATCGGAATCAGCTGATCCGGTAAAATGCGGCTGCTTACAATGTCATTGAAACGCGTTTTGAATGCTTCCACATTTTGCAACGGCAAGGTTAATCCTGCTGCAAAAGTGTGCCCTCCATATTGTTCCAAAAGATCCGCACATTCCTCGATCGCTTCATAGACATCAAAACCCGGAACCGACCGTGCGGAACCAGCTGCTTTTCCATGCGACTGCGTTAATATAATGGTAGGGCGATGGTATTTTTCGATGCACCGGCTCGCTACAATTCCGATCACGCCTTTGTGCCAGTCTTCCTTATATAATACGGTACTTTTTGCAGTTGTGAACCAGTCGTCGTTTTCAATCATGAAAAGCGCCTGTTCCGTAATGCTCGTATCGAAGGTTCTTCGCTCGCTGTTGTGTTTATTTATTTCCTGTGCAAAATCCGCGGCCACGTCATCTTCTTCGCAAAGCAAAAGTCTTACAGCCTCTTTTGCATGCTTAATCCGCCCCGCCGCATTGATCCTTGGCCCAAGTCCGAAAACAACATTAGTAATGTCCAGCACGCCATTCAGTCCTGCGATCTGGATCAATGCTTTTACGCCGCATCTTGGCGCAGCATTTAATCTTTGCAAACCATAATAGGACAAAATGCGGTTTTCACCCGTAATCGGCACAATGTCCGAGGCGATGCTGATCACCAGCAGATCCAGATGGTCGAACAAACCCGCCGGATCAATTTCATTGTCTAAACAAAATGCTTGCAGCAACTTGAATCCAACGCCGCAGCCAGTCAGTTCTTTATATGGATATTCGCAATCTTCTCTTTTCGGGTCGAGGACAGCAATAGCAGGCGGCAGCTCCGAACCTGGGCGGTGGTGATCGCAGATGATGAAATCAATGCCTCGTTCTTTCGCGGCAGTAACCTTATCAACTGATTTTACTCCGCAATCCAGTGTTACAATGAGCGAAAAGCCGTTTTCATGCGCCCAGTCAATGCTTTGCCACGAAACGCCATAGCCTTCTTCGTATCGGTCGGGAATGTAATAATCGAGATTTGGGTAGATTTTTTTCAGAAAACCGTAGAACAATGCGACGGAAGTGGTGCCGTCCACATCATAGTCTCCGTAAACCAATATTTTTTCACCATTTCTGATCGCATCATTGAGTCTTGTCACAGCCTCATACATGTCCTTCATCAAGAATGGATCATGCAAATGCGAAAGATCGGGCCGGAAAAAGTTACGGGATTGTTCAAAATCAAGGATTCCGCGTTGCACCAAAAGCGTAGCCAGCGACGGGCTTACTTTTAACGATTCGGCCAGTTCCAGGACAATGTGTGTTTGTTCAGAGGTAAATTCAGGGTTGTGTATCCAGCGCTTTTCAATCATGAAACAAAGATAATCGGATTCTGTGATGCGCGTATCAAAATCTATAATGAGCCGGCACTATCAGGAAAAGCTAATTGAAAGGTCTTATCTTTGCAAGCAATTAACATTCTTTAAGATAAATGCCACGTCTTCTGGCGATTGATTATGGTGCTAAACGCACCGGTATTGCTGTTACAGATCCCTTGCAGATCATTGCAACTGCCCTCGATACGGTCAGAACGCATGACCTGTTGGAATTCTTGAAAAAATACGCAGCCACTGAGCCGATCGAAGCATTTATAGTAGGAATGCCCAAGAGACTTGATAACACAGAAAGCGAGAATGCAGCAAGAGTAATTGCATTTGTTAAAATCCTGAAAAAAACATTTCCGGAAATCCCGGTGCACACACACGACGAAAGATTCACCTCGTCGATGGCTTTGCAATCCATGATCGCGTCCGGCTCCAAAAAGAGCGAGCGGCGTGAGAAAGGCAACATTGATAAGATAAGCGCCACGATCATTCTCCAGTCTTATATGGAGAGCAAAAGATGAGTGGGCATGTTTAGGTTACATTATATTAAAACGAATAAAGTCGCATTACAATGATTTATCCCATCGTAGCATACGGAGATCCGATCCTGAGAAAACCAACCCAATTCATTGAAAAAGACCAGCTTGATCTGAAAAAACTTTCAGAAGATATGTTTGAGACCATGCACGGTGCCAATGGAGTAGGACTGGCAGCGCCGCAGATTGGCATGAATATCCGTGTTTTCGTGGTGGACGCAACACCGTTCAGTGAAAAAGATGACGACGATGACGACGAGCCGGATCTTTCACTGGTTGATTTCAAGAAAACATTTATCAATCCCGAAATCCTGGAAGAGGATGGAAAGGAGTGGGCGTTTGAAGAAGGCTGTCTGAGCATTCCGGGCATCCGCGGAGATGTGTATCGTCCCGAGCGCGTGAAAATCCGTTACCGCGACACGGATTGGAATGAGTACACAGAAGAATATACTGGCATGGCCGCCCGGATCATTCAGCATGAGTACGACCATTTGTTAGGCAAATTGTTTGTCGATTACCTGCCTACATTAAAGAAGCAACTGATCAAAGGAAAACTGGCCGATATTACCAAAGGCAATGTGGACTCAGATTACCGCATGCGTTTTCCTGGAAGGAGATAAATAATTTTGAATGAGTGAATGAGTGAATGACTGAATAAAACAGGTCATGCCTATTCACTCACTCACTCATTCGCTCATTCCCTCATTCACTCATTAACCTTCCAGCATGTATACAGGACAGCCTAAGCAAACATTGTCAGTCGCGTTGATCCAGACTGACTTGTTTTGGGAAGACACAACTGCTAATCTTGCTAATCTTGAAGAAAAAATAGCCTTGCTCCCGGAACCGGCCGATATCATCGTACTTCCGGAAATGTTCAATTCCGGATTTACAATGAACACCGCCGCAGCCGAGCCGATGAACTTCACCACCACGCGCTGGATGAAACAAATGGCTGCGCAAACAAAGGCGCTGATCATTGGGAGCTTTGCCGTGAAACAAGATGGCAAATATTACAACCGTTTAATGTGCGTCAACCCCGATGGCTCCTATATATTTAATGACAAGAAACACCTGTTCAGTTTTGGTAAGGAAAATCTTACCTATACGCCCGGAAAATCAAGGCTGATCATCGATTATAAGGGCTGGAAAATCTGCCCGCTCGTCTGCTATGACCTTCGCTTTCCGGTTTGGAGCCGGAATCTTGCTTCTGATCCTTATGACCTTCTTATATATGTAGCAAACTGGCCAACCCGGCGTGCGCATGCGTGGAATACATTATTAAAGGCACGTGCTATTGAAAATCAGAGTTATGTAATTGGCGTCAACCGCATCGGTTCGGACCCGAATGGGCTTACTTATCAGGGAGATTCTGTTGCCCTTGATTATTTAGGGGAACCGCTGAGCATGTTATCAGGTGTTGAAACTGAAAAAATAGTCAGTTTCAATAAGACTGAGCTTGATGCTTACCGCGTCGCATTTCCAGCATTAGCCGATGCCGATGACTTTCAGATAAATTGGTGACAGGAGGGGCAAAGTGTCCTATTCATTACTCAATTACCTTGGGGACCATTATATAGGATGTGTTTTTGGCAGGCGCATTTGCAAGTGCCTCCTCCCGGCTCATCGTATTTACACCTACATCTTCACGCCAGTTATTGACCTCGCTAAGGATATGAGTCAGAGGTTCCACGCCTTCGGTATCAACCTCATTCAACTGCTCCATCCACGTTAAAACGGAATCCATACTCTTAAGAAGGCCCTCTTCTTCTTCTGGTTTTATTTCCAATCGGGCCAGATGGGCTATTTTTTTAAGAGACTCTTTGTCGATTTTCATTGTGTTATGAATTTGTTAAGTTACCGTTGAGGCTTGAAACGGAAGTCAAAATTACCGGATTTTTGCGATTCTGTTTTCCGTGGTGGTAATTTATTCAAGAAGCCCTGCGAACAGCTGATGAAACCGGCCTCTTGTTTCTGTTGTTTTAGTAAAATTTGCCAAACAGCATAAAATGTTGGTTATCCGAATTTTAAAATTGTTGTTTAGCTAATAGTAGGAGAAAAATAATATTTGCTTTTCTAAGGGATTGTTGAAATATTTTGAACTACAATTGGTCACTTTGAAAAACATGTTAGCAGAGATTATCATAAAGAGTACAATTATGTATAAATTTGAATCTTGCTTGCATATGATTCTTAATCAGCATAAAATCGAGAATAATTTAGAAAATTGAATGTCCGGGTTTCTTTAAAATATGCAATTTCTACGAGCTATGTCAAAAATTCTGAGAAAAAAACTGACGAAATGCTTGCTTTTTTTTAAAAGGAAAACTCATACTTTTGTAGAAGGCTATTATCCAAAACGCGGTCAAAATTTTATTTTACCAAATCCAGTTTTAACCAAAAGTTTTATTTAATTCACAACCAAAATCTCAATTTAACCTTTAAAAGTAAGTCTGATGGAAAAGAAAGCTACAAGTCCGGCACCAGCTCCAAAGCCTGCTGCGGCAGCAACAAAAGGCAAAGGCGGTTTGAACCCGGCATTGGTAATCCCTCTACTATTTGCGATTGCATTATGCGTTTACATTTTCGTTCTGGGAGCTCCCGAACACTTTAAAGACGGCGATCACGCAAAAGGCCCAATCGATGGTGATTACTACGGAATCGTTTACAAAGGAGGTCCTATCGTACCAATTTTGATGACTTGTTTCCTGATCGTTTTAACATTTACAATCGAGCGTTTGATCACTTTGAACAAAGCTCAGGGATCTGGAAGCATCGATTCATTCGTTGTGAAGTTGAGAGGCCTTCTTGACAAAAACCAAATCGAAGAAGCAATTAAAGAATGTGACAGACAAAAAGGATCTGTTGGTAATGTTATCAAAGCAGGTCTTTTGAAATATAAGCAATTGACTACTGAAACTGCCCTTGACAAAGAGCAGAAGCTTGCAGCACTTCAGAAAGAAATCGAAGAAGCTACAACGCTTGAACTTCCAATGCTTCAGAAAAACCTTACCATTATCGCGACACTTGCGGGTGCATCTACACTTTTGGCACTTCTTGGAACGGTAATCGGTATGATCAAAGCCTTCGCGGCTCTTGGTACATCAGGTTCTCCTGACTCAGCTGCACTTGCAACAGGTATCTCTGAGGCCCTTATCAATACGGCACTTGGTATCGGTACTTCTGCAATCGCAACAATCTCATACGCTTACCTGAACAGCCGTGTTGACGACCTTACTTATAGCATTGATGAAATCGGCCTGAGCCTTCAATCAAACTTTGCTACACATTATTAATAGTTTTCTGAACTATTAATATGAAAGTTTCGTTAATATACAAAAAACTTATATATTTGCTATGGGAAAGGTAAGACCTAAGAAGCATGCGCCGCATACGGATATGACAGCGATGACTGACGTAGCGTTCTTACTACTGACGTTCTTTATCATGACGGCAACTTTTAAGTCGAATGAAGCGGAGATTACAACTCCCTCTTCCATTTCGCAAATAAAAGTTCCGGATGATGACATTATGGTCATTAGTATTGACAAAGCGGGCAAAGTGTTCTTTGGAGTGGATGCAAAACCGGTTAGGGCAGCAATGCTTGAAAACATAGGCCAGTCAAAAGGGATCACGTTCACGGAAACTGAAAAAGCAAAATTTGCATTGCAATCAAGCTTTGGATTTCCGTTGGCTCAGTTGAAACCTTGGTTGAACATGTCGAAAGAACAAATGCCTAATGTGAAGCAACCAGGTATTCCTGTTGACTCAACAGGAGCAAGTGAACTGGCTGACTGGGTTTATGCAGCTCGTAAGGCCAACAACCAATTGAGAATCGCATTGAAAGGCGACAACCTTTCTAAGTTCCCGGTTTTCAAAGATGTGTTGTCTAACTTACAGTCGCAGAATATTAACAAGTTCAACCTGATCACAGGTAGCGAACAAGCGCCTGCCGGCTACACGAACGATTAGTTTTAACAAAAGGGATCATTTTAATAAGAAGAAAAAATGGCAGCAATTGAAGAATCCGGTGGTGGTGGGCATGGCAAAGGCGACGGTAAGGTTCGGGCCAAGAAGATGTCCACTCGCGTGGACATGACTCCAATGGTGGACTTGGGATTCTTGCTTATCACTTTTTTCATGCTAGCAACGACAATGTCGAAACCGACATCCATGACGTTGGCTGTGCCTGATAAGACTGATGAGAAGGACCAGGAAAAAACTGAACCGTTAAAAGCGTCGAAAGTGTTGACCCTGTTCATGGGAGCCAACGACGATGTATATTATCTTGACGGAGTAGCTGCGGATGATGATAAAGCAGAAGCATCTTTGAAAACAACCCGCTACGGGTTCGATTTGAGAAGTGTGATTTTTGCTTCTGCAAAGCGCATTAATGCTGCAAACCCGAAGGATGAAAAAGGTAACGATCCTTTTGTTGTGGTAATTAAGCCAACACCAGTATCGACCTATAAGAACATGGTTGACGTACTTGATGAAATGGCGATTACCAAATCAAAGAGATACGCACTTGTGGAGACTCTGACAGATTCAGAGAAAAAGCTCCTTGGTGACAAAATCGAAGAGAAATAATAATTAATCAAATCAAATTCAAAGCGCCATGGCAGAAATAGGCCCGAATGCTACACTGGATGATATAGTGTTTGCTGATCGTAATAAGGCGTACGGAGCATTTTCACTTCGTCGGGGCTATCGTGCCGATGTGACGAAGGCTACCTTGATCGGAGCGGCTCTCTTTGTTCTTGCAATGTTTACACCGTCAATTATTAATAAACTGTCGGCTGGCGAGGAAGAAGAGGTTGCAATGGTTGAAGTGGATTTAATGAAAATACCACCGCCGCCAATAGATCCGGCAGAACCACCACCGCCACCACCGCCGCCGGTTGAACAACCTAAGGTGAATACGGTGAAGTTCTTGCCTCCTGAGGTAAAAAAGGACGAGGAAGTACCTGAAGAGGTGCCACCACCAACAGTAGAAGAAATTAAAGAAGCTGTTGTTGCGGATAAAACAATTGAAGGAGATCCAAACGCGAACGAGATCATTGTTGCTCCGGAAGCAGTAGCGGCACCAAGCAAAGGAACCGTTGTAGAAGCAGCACCAGAACCGGAAAAGGTTTTTACCGTTGTTGAGCAGCAGCCTGAGTTTCCAGGTGGTACGGCTGAAATGTACAAGTATTTAGGTAAGAATATCAAATACCCAAGTGCGGCTTCACGTGCCAACGTTTCAGGAAGGGTGTTTATGTCATTCGTTGTAAATACGGATGGAAGTATCCAAGATGTGGCGGTATTGAAAGGACTTGGTTTTGGTTGCGATGAAGAAGCTATCCGTGTTGTGAAAGCAATGCCGAAGTGGAAACCAGGAAAGCAGTCAGGACGTGCGGTTCGTGTTAAGTACAACCTGCCAATCAATTTCCAACTGGAGTAACTCATGAGGGAAAAACCATTGCATGAGAAGATCGGTGATCTAACCTCTGTGTTAATGGCTCTGACATACATAGGAGGAGGGGTCTTTTTGATCCTCTCCTCCTTGTCTTTTAGGTTGTTACCTGTTGGCAGTCTGGCGAGGAATGCCTTTGCTGGCACACTTATTTTGTACGGAGCTTACAGAGGTTACAGGGTTTGGAGAAGAAGAAATCAAAAAGAACTATGAAATTTTGGTCAGCCGGAATAATGCTCGGCACATCAGTAGCGTTTCTGAGCTTGCTAGGTTGCGGTGGTTCTAATGGTGATCTTGATAACCCCAGGCAGGGAACAATCACAATTGCCTCGGACGAATCATTCAAACCGCTGGTAAATGCACTAACCAATGCTTACGAGGGAATTTACCCGAATACGCATTTCAAATTAGATTACAAGCCTGAGCAGGAAGCGATTCGCCAGTTGTTGCAAGACAGCGCGAGGATCATTTTTGCAACCAGGCAACTGAATGAAAAGGAAACGGAGATCATCAAAAAGCAGAAAGGATCCTATAAATTCCAGCATATAGCAACAGACGGTCTTGCTTTGGTAATTAGTAAATCTAATGCGGACAGCCTGATTACCATGCCGGAAATAAAGGCGATCCTGGAAGGGAAAATCACTGATTGGTCTCAGTTGAAAGGCGGAAACCAGAAAGGTCTGATCACATTGGTGTTTGATAATGCTAATGCGAGCAACCTCAATTTCGTCCTCAATAAGTTTGGGATTACCGATATTCAACGTTTGCGTATTATTTCATCTGGTTCGAACGAGAATGTAATAAAGGATGTTCGCTCCAACCCATTGCACTTGGGATTTATAGGTGTCAATTGGATAAGCGACGGACATTCACTGGCATCGGAGGAACTTTCGAAGGGAATCCACGTAATGGGTGTCGCGCAGAAGGCAAACTCCGATTCGCTGGCCAGTTACATTCAGCCTTTTCAGGGAGGACTCGAATTTAAAAGATATCCCCTCCACCGGGACTTGTATATCATCAGCCGTGAAGGATACTCGGGATTGGGAGGCGGGTTAATGACTTACATCGCACGGGATGTAGGTGGGTTGATAATCCAAAAAATGGGCTTATTGCCAACTGTACCTTACCCTAGGGAGCTTGAAATAACCACGGGGAAGAATTTTTAATAAGTGTAATACAACTTAAGATTTGGGACTTGTTATTGGAAAGCCAAATTTTTTATCATTATTTTAACCGGGTAAAAAATGAACAGAAACATGAGAATGAAATTAGTAGCACTGGTAATTGGTTTATTAGCGTTTGTTAATTTACACGCACAAACGACGCAGGATGGCTTAGCATTGATTAACGGTGAACGTTACAATGAAGCGGGCGATTTATTCAAAAAACTCGCAGAAACAACGCCTTCTGCTGATAACCAATATTACCTTGGTTATTACTATATAAAAACCAACCAACTGGATGAAGCGCAAAAAGCCTTTGATAAAGGTTTGACAATTGATGACAAATCTTACCTTAACAAGGTAGGACAAGGCACAGTGGCACTTGCAAAAGGTGAAAAAGCGAAAGCAAAAGAACTTTTTGACGAAGCTGAGAAGAAAAAGAAAAAAGATGCAGAGGTTCTTTTCAGAATAGGAGAAGCTTACACATTGTTTGAAAAAAATAACGATCCTGCTGAGGCGATCAGACTTTTGGACGAAGCTGTTAAGAGAGATAAAAATCTTGCGGATGCTTATCTTGCAAAAGGTGACGCATTGATGTTGCGTAATGAAGGTGGTGCTGCTGTAACTGCATACGAGTATGCATTGACTGCAAAACCAAACTACGCAGCTGCTCACAATGCAATCGGATCAATCTACCTGCGCGGTAAAAACTATAACCTGGCGCTTGAAAATTACAAAAAGGCAATTGACGCAGATCCTAACTTTGCACCTGCTTATAAAGACCTTGCTGAATTGTACTTCTTAGCTCAGAAATACAAACAAGCGGCTGAAAACTTCGACTTGTTTATTCAGAAAAGCGGAACTACTGATCCTGAAATGAAATTGCGCGCTGCGCAGTTTGCTTTTACAGCAGACGATTACGGCAAATCATTGCAATTGCTTGAAGAGATTAAGGGCAAGATCAACAACCCGATCACATTGCGTATGTATGGCTGGTCTTATTTCAAGACAAACAAGCCTGACGAAGCAATTCAGAACTTGACTGAATTCTTGAAAGTTGCTCCGGATAAAGTAATAGGTGATGACTACAAATACTTGGGTCGTGCTTACAATCAGAAAGTAACAGACGGAAAAGGTTATGATTCAACTGGTGTAGCTTACATTTTGAAAGGCGCTGACATGGATACGAGCAAAGCCGAAGCTGCAACAGCTTACAAAGAGGTGGCTGCATTGTACTATGCTGCAAAAGACTTCCCGAATGCTGCGGCAACTTTCGAAAAAGGTATCGCATTGGACACTGCGAAAGCAAGTGCAAACGACTACTATTACACTGGATTGTCTAACTTCCAGATGGCAACAGCGAAAGTGCTTCCAACTGCGGCAGACTCCAACTATGCAGACAGCGCTAAGATTTCTCTGGAGAGAAAAGCATTGTTCCTGAAAGCAGATTCTATTTTTGCAACGGTAACACAGAAGCTTCCTGAATGGCCATATGGATATTATTGGAGAGCAAGTACGCTTTACAATGCGTATGACAGACAAGAAAATGTAGATAAAGGCATTTCTCAGCCTTACTACCTGAAATTGACAGAACTTGCTGAAAAGGATCCAGATCCAAGCAAATACAAGTCTTATCTGAAATTGGCTTATGGTTATCTGGCATTCCACGCACAAACTACGTTGAAAGACGAAGCTAAGTCTAAGGAATACTGGGAGAAGCTATTGAAGGTTGATCCGGACAATGCATCTGCAAAAGAAGCATTGGGATTAGCAGTGGCTCCTACACAGGAAACTGCTCAGCCGGCTGCGGCGGCTGGAAAGAAACCAGCTCCAAAGAAAAAGCAATAGTAAACAGATCATAATGAAAGAGGCCGCTTGGATATCCAAGCGGCCTCTTTCATTTAATTTTTTTTCATTCTAGCCTAATGATGACAGGCGTGCAAAGCAAGTATTAAGTACTGGTAAATGTATCGTTCCGTAGTTATCGTAACACCATTGTCTTAAACGTCTCACCTCAGCGGGCATCAACATACGAATTGCTTTTCTAAGTTCCTTTTCAAACAATCTGCGGTCGAAGCTAACTTTTTGCAGAATAATTTTAATGTATTCAAGCATCGAGGCCATAGTATTATGTAGTTTTGTGGTTTAGGGACGTGAATAATTTATCTAAGAATCAAGCCAAAAACATCTGATCACGGCAATTCCTAATAAAGTTAACGAAAATATTTAATGAAATTATATGCGTTATTAAATATTATTTTGTGTTTTTCTGGTACGCTTTGTGCCCAGACAATTAATGACGCCTCCACGATCGAACTTGGATCCAAAAATCTTTCACTGGATCAACCTTTTCTTATATCTGTTGTTTTGCGTGACGCCGAAACGCGTCCGGCGGTTATTTTTCCTGAAATTAATGGCCTGGAAAAGCGGAGCAAATCCGCTACGAGTGCAATCAGTACGGTGGATGGAAAGAAAGTTGTAATACAAACTATCACGCAGGAATATTATGCAACCAAACCGGGTAACTATCTTATTCCTGAATTTGTCATCACTGTTAACACACTTAAACTAAAATCAGAGGAGACAATGGTAGTCTTCTCAAAGTCCACGGGCCCTGGCGAGGCACTTTCTGCCGTTGTAAGCCCTCCATTCGAGACAGAGGTAGAAGATACAGGTGATGGGATATTTCTCTCGGTACAAACCGATAAAAAAGCAATCTATATACGGGAAGGCTTCGCGCTTCGCATTTCGCTCTATATTGCCGAAAATGCTCCTGTCCAAATGGAATTTTACCGCTTCAATGAACAGCTGCAATCCATTTTGAAACAATTACGGCCAGGCAATTGCTGGGAAGAGAATGTGGGCATCGAGGAAATTGTCAAACGCAAGGTGACCATCAGGGGGCGCCGCTATACGGAATATAACATGTATCAAGCGCGCCTATTCCCGATTACAACAGAAGATATTGTTTTTCCATCCATAGCATTACAGATGCTTGTGATTGATAATAGCAAGGCAGTCAATGTTGAGCGCAAGGTCATCAAATCTTTTAGATCGAATAAAGCGACAATTTCCGTGCGTCAGTTACCCGATCATCCGCTTCGTGATCAAGTGGCTGTTGGGCAATATGGCCTGAAAGAGAATCTGTCGAGCGAACTCGTTTATCCGGGTGAAAGCGTGCGTTATATGTTCAAGGTCGAAGGGGTTGGAAACATTGCAGCGATTCCGGCACCAACGATCCAAACCAGCTCAACGTTTGACATTTATCCGCCGGAAGTCAGCCAAATCATTAAAAGGAGTTATCAGAGTGTGATTGGGGAGAAAACTTTCGATTACTTTGTTGTTCCAAGAAAAGATGGAGAGTTTCCTTTGGGAAGATATTTTCAATGGGTGTATTTCAATTCAGCAAAAGCAAAATATGATACATTAAGGTCCGCTAAAATGCTTTCTGTGAAAGGAGAGGACTACAAGCTCGCCAACTTATCACTAAGCGGCTCCTCCGGGCTGTACGATAACCTGGAAAGCTTAGATAGCAGCAAAGAATCAATAGATTATAAAAAGATTTTAAAAGACACCACCAACGGCATTGTCATTCTTCTGCTGATAGCAATGGTTTGGGTATTCAGAAAGTAAAATTTAATGGGAAGTACATACGGTAAGATTTTCAAGATAGCCACATTCGGCGAATCGCACGGAGCAGGAATCGGTGTGATTATAGAAGGATGCCCCGCGGGCGTAAATTTCGATTCTGACTTCATTCAAAGCGAGCTGACAAGGCGTAAGCCAGGCCAGTCGAGGATCACGACGCAGCGCAAGGAAGCGGACGAATTTGAAGTGCTTTCAGGCGTATTCGAAGGCAAAACCACAGGAACACCCATTGCACTGATTATCAGAAATGAAGATCAGCGCAGCAAAGATTATTCTCACATTGCTGCCCAGTTCCGTCCTTCGCATGCTGATTATACATATCAGGTTAAATACGGAGTGCGTGATTATAGGGGCGGTGGCAGGAGTTCGGCGCGGGAAACGGCTGCAAGAGTTGCTGCCGGCGCACTGGCTAAGTTGCTTCTGGCCGATCTGGGCGTGAGCATTCAGTCATATGTTTCACAGGTAGGGACATTGAAACTCGAAAAATCATACAAAGAACTCGACCTGACATTAACAGAGAGCAACGCTGTTCGCTGTCCCGATCCGGAGATGGCACAGCAAATGTTCGATTACATCGACTCGGTGAGAAAGCAGGGAGATTCTGTGGGTGGTGTTGTGAATTGCGTCATTACAGGCGTTCCGGCAGGCTGGGGCGAACCCGTATTTGACAAACTGCATGCTGAAATGGGCAAGGCCATGTTAAGCATTAATGCGGTAAAAGGATTCGAGTATGGAAGCGGTTTTGAAGGCGTCACATTGCTGGGTTCGCAGCATAATGATGCATTTTATATAGATAATGAGGACAAAGTGCATACGCGGACAAACCATTCCGGCGGAGTGCAAGGTGGTATTTCAAATGGGGAAGATATTTATTTCCGCGTAGCATTCAAGCCGGTTGCCACCATTATGCAGGATCAGGAAAGCATTGACCAGCATGGGGACGTTGCGATTGTGCAGGGAAAGGGCCGTCACGATCCATGTGTGGTGCCGCGCGCCGTTCCTATCGTAGAGGCTATGGCTGCATTGGTTCTGGCTGATTTTTATCTTCGCAACAGGGCCAGCAAAGTCTAGATCTTATTGCGTTTACGTCTTTGATTGAGGCTTAATACTAGCCATATAGTTCCAACGAATTCAATAGCGAGGGCAGTGAGGATAACAGGATTACTGAATTTTGGTTGATCAGATCTAAGTGAGGCACCAACCGCAAGCAAAAGCATACCGGTTAGCAGAATAAGCACAGCGTTTCTCAGGCCAAGTTTCACTGACTATATCGTTGGTTCAACAATTGAATTCCGTCAAAATGGACATTCCTTATCGAATTTAGAAATTTCTCTTACAACTTACAAACAGAAAAGGGCTCCTAAGAGCCCTTTTCTACTGCATTTTATCTTAAATAACCTGCGTCTTACCAGGAACCGCAACCGGATAAAGTCCGTCAGGGCCCGGAAGGATTTTTGGAGAAGCATCCCAGGCTAATTTGTCCGGGAACAGGTTAATGTCTGAATTGAAAGCTTCATCCCACTTGATCATCTTACCAGAATAAGTCGCCATACGGCCCATAATGGCTGTCATTGTACTTTTTGCTCCATTTTCAGCATCAGCAAATTTGTATTCACCTTTCGCAATAGCAGCAAACAACTCGTCGTGCTCAACCTGATAAGGATTTTTATCACCTTTATCGTCGTGCTGATAAATCACGCCACCTTTGTAATCTTTCAAGATTGTTTTCTTACCATCAAAACTGTCGATACGTCCTTTTGTTCCTACAAAAGCCTCATCAACTTTATTCCAGGTGCCTTCAAACTGACGGCATTGGCTTGAAATAACGGTTCCGTCTGCGTAAACAAGATCCAAAGTATGGTGATCGAAAATCTCTCCATATGCTTTTCCCGTACGCACTTCGCGACCGCCCGTGCCCTGAATTGAAACAGGATAGCCTTTTTTCACCCAGTTAGCCACGTCAATGTTGTGCACGTGCTGCTCAGAAATGTGGTCACCGCAAAGCCAGTTGAAATAATACCAGTTTCTCATTTGGTATTCCATCTCAGTTTGGTTCGGCTGGCGCTCCTTCATCCATGGGCTGCTGCCAACCCAGTAAACCTGTCCACCTACAACGTCTCCGATTGCGCCATCGTGAATTCTCTTGATAGCCGCCAGATAGTTTGCCTGATAGTGGCGTTGCAAACCAACAACCACATTCAATTTCTTTTTCTTAGCTTCTTCTGCAATTTCAAGCACTTTACGAATCCCCGGTGCATCGGTAGCAACCGGTTTTTCCATGAAAATGTGCTTGTTATTTTTTACAGCCTCTTCAAAATGCGAAGGACGAAAGCCCGGAGGTGTTGCTAAGATCACAACATCCACGTCTTTCAAAGCGATGGCTTTTTTGAATGCGTCGAATCCTACAAATTTACGGTCATCGGGCACATCTACTTTGGTTTTAATATCAACCACCGTTCCCGCTGCATTTTTGTATTTTTTTGCAGTCAGGTTTTTGTATGATTCATCCAGACGGTCCTTAAAAGCATCTGCCATCGCAACGATCTGGACATTCTGGGTTGTGCTCAAAGCTTGCGCAGCGGCACCTGTTCCTCTTCCGCCACAACCGATAAGAGCGACCTTAATCGTCTCATCGACAGCACTGTTAAAGCCGTATCCGCGAACCGGATTCAGCATTGCACCGCCAGCAAACAAGCCCGATGCTTTTAAAAAATCACGTCTATTTTGTTCCATTACCTTTACGTTAAGAGTTTAAATATGATCTCAATAATCTTCAATCAATTTTGGACTGTAATAAGCATTAATTTCCTCCTGCGAAGGTTGTTTAAGCGGCCTAACCACCCTGAAACCAACAAAAGAAGCACTTGTCATCCACCACTCGCTTTTAGGAAGCTGCGGATCAAGGATTTTCCATTCTGGTTTCGAAGCTGTGCGGGCTGCGCTACGCAGGTCTGCTGGCTCATCATCCCAGGAACCGCCGCGAACAGCTGTTGGATAAAGCTCCGTTACAGGTGCGTATTTTTCTCCGGCAGGTTGTTTGGCATAGTAATCCGGAATGTATTGATCTAATGTCCATTCCATCACATTTCCGTGCATATCGTGTAAGCCGAACGCATTTGGTTTTTTCTGTCCGATCTTTTTATAAGCTGCATCGCTATTTTTGCGGTGCCACGCATATTCGTCTAATTTCGATTCATCTGCACCAAATGAGTAAGCAGTTTTTGATCCGGCGCGGCAGGCATATTCCCACTCAGCCTCAGTTGGTAATCTGTAAAAAACACCGGTTTTCTCATAAAGCCATTTGCAAAAATGAATGGCTGCGTACTGCGTCATGTTGATCGCCGGATAGCCCGATCTTCCCATACCAAACGACATATCTACATAAGGAGGACTTGGGCGGGTGCTTGCGTCGGTTTTTTGAACGCTTTTGTCAGGATCCGGATGACGTGCGGCCATTTCCTTTTCCATGTTTTTGAAGGCATATAGATCGTAAATATCCCAAATGACTTCTGTTTTGCCCATCCAGAAGGGCTCGATTTTTACTTTGTGCTGAGGGCCTTCATCCGGCCTGCGGCCTTTTTCGGAATCAGGACTTCCCATCATGAACTCGCCGCCAGGAATCGCGACCATATCATAAACTTGGGGGCTACCTCCTATTTTTTGAGTGTAATTCTTAAAATTTGCGTCTTGTGCTACTGCGTTAAAACAAAGGAAAACGGTTGAGAATAGGTAAAAAAATTGCTTGGACATGATTTAAAATGTGTTCTATGGAACCATATAACTAAATATAAAGAGCAATATTATGCTATTTACCCTTTCAAAACGAATTTTTTCTTTGTTGTTTGAGATCTGTCCTACCTTTGTAGGAATTGAATTTTACTTTGAATCATGAATTACCTTTCAGCAGAAAATATAGCGAAGTCATTTGGCGATCAGTGGCTTTTTAAAAACATCAATTTTGGAATAAGCAGGGGAGATAAAGTTGCACTCATCGGAACGAACGGAACGGGCAAGACTACTTTTCTGAACATTCTTACAGGAAAAATTCCGGCCGATGAAGGAGAAGTGAGCATTCGCAAAGACATTCGGGTGGGTTATCTGGACCAAAGCCCGGCTTTTGATGAGAGCCTTTCGGTGATTGACGTGATTTTTTCTTCCAATAATCCTGTGGCACAAGTTGTTAAGCGCTATGAGCACGCCATTGAAACCGATAACCACGACGAGCTTGCGGAGGTGATGGAAGATATGGACAAGTTCAATGCCTGGGATTTTGAATATCGGACAAAGGAAATCCTGGGACGTCTTGGCATTCACCACACGGAGAACCTTTTTGGAACATTATCCGGCGGTCAGCGCAAGCGTGTAGCTATGGCGAAAGTTCTGCTGGAAGATCCCGATTTGCTGATCCTGGATGAACCTACCAACCATTTGGATCTGGATACAGTGGAATGGCTCGAAAATTACCTCAACACATCCAATACAACACTTTTGGTAGTAACGCACGACCGGTATTTCCTCGACACGGTTTGTAATCAAATGCTCGAACTGGATCACGGTTCTGCTTATCCTTATAAAGGCAATTACTCTTACTTTTTGGAAAAAAAGGCCGAAAGAGAGGAAATGGAGGCTGCCGGCATTGACAAGGCGCGCAACTTAATGCGAAAAGAACTTGACTGGATCCGCCGTCAGCCCAAAGCACGTGGGACGAAGGCGAAATATCGCGTGGATGCATTTGAAGAACTGAAAGAAAAGGCAAGCCAGAAGAAGTTTGATACACAAATGGAATTGAATGTCCGGACTTCAAGGCTGGGCAGTAAGATCATTGAGCTGGAAAATGTAAGCAAAGGATTTGGTGAAAGACAATTGATCAAAAACTTTGAATACACATTCCGTAAGGGCGACCGCATTGGAATTGTGGGTCAGAACGGGATGGGCAAGTCCACACTCCTGAACATGATTACGGGCGAACTAATGCCTGATAAGGGTCAGATCGTGAAGGGTGAAACGGTCCAATTTGGATACTATAAGCAATCAGATCTTGTTTTCAATGAGAATCAAAGGGTAATTGATATTGTGAAAGATGTGGCGGAGGTGGTGCAACTCGGAACCGGCGAAACGGTTACGGTTGGACATTTGTTGCAGGCCTTCTTGTTTTCGCCTTCCAAACAGTATGATTTTATTTCCAAACTGAGCGGTGGGGAGAAGCGGAGGTTGCAATTACTTCTCATATTGATCAAACAACCTAATTTCCTCATTCTCGATGAACCGACGAATGATCTGGACATTGCAAGTTTGAATGTTCTTGAAGAGTTTTTACTGAATTTTCCGGGCTGCCTGGTAATCGTTTCCCACGACCGTTATTTCCTTGACAGGCTGGTACAGCACATTTTTGTATTTGAAGGAGAAGGAAGAATCAGCGATTTTCCAGGAAATTACACCGAGCTGCGTGAATATCAGGATGAGCAGGAAGCGGAGAAGAAATCTTCGGGAACCAATGCTAATGGCGGCAAAAGCAATACAACACACGTTATCCAGCCGGTTAAGGAGACAGCAGCTCCCGTTGCGACAGCTCCTGTGGCACCAGCTACACCAAAGCGTAAGCTGAGTTATAAAGAGCAGAAGGAAATGGAGCAATTGGAATCGGATATTGCCAAAATGGAGGAGCAGAAGGCGGTTTTGGTTGCCAAATTACATGAAGGCGGTTCGCACGCGGAGCTGGCACAATGGTCAAAGCAGATTGAGGAATTGACCGAAAGTCAGGCGGATAAGGAAATGCGCTGGCTCGAACTATCCGAAAATGCTTAAATTTGGCAGCATTGCGATCCTATGTCCCGATTAGCCCTTTAAATCAGCATTATGAATTCAATTGCCGAGTTTTTTCAATATATCCTTAATTCCGAAGAGTTGATCCGCACAGGCGGCCTGCTGGTGATTACGTTTATCGTTTTTGCCGAAAATGGGTTATTCTTTGCTTTTTTTCTGCCAGGCGACTACCTGGTTTTCCTGGCCGGCGTTTTCTGCGGGACAGGAATCCTGAATGTTCCAATCGGCATTTTGCTGTTATGCATGTTTGCAGCGGCTGTTTTGGGATCACTAGTCGGCTATATTTTTGGAAAATACTTCGGCGACATGTTCGAGAACAGGCCGGATTCTTTCTTTTTCAAGAAAAAACACATTGAAACTACGCGCAAATATTTTGATAAATACGGCAGCAGGACATTGATTATCAGTCGTTTCCTTCCGGTTGTGCGTACATTTGCACCCATTCTGGCCGGACTGGTGAAAATGTCGTTGCCATCATTTATGATCAATAATGTGGCCGGCGGTCTGATCTGGATCGGAACATTAACGGGAGGTGGCTATTTGTTTGGCGAGCGCTTTCCCTGGATCGTTGACTATGTTCAGTATATCATCATTTTCTTCCTTGCGATCACCACATTTACTGTCATTAAGGGATATCTGAATGCAAGAAAGGAAATGGGTTAATGCTCATTTCCCTTCCTCTTCCCGGAACCAGCCCGAATAAGTAATATAGTTATTGGCCGTCCGGTCAATGGCAGCATTCAGTTCCGTCGAAACATCTTTCAAATATTTTGCCGGATTGCCCGCATAAATCGTCCCGGGGGGGACTTTTGTTCCCTGGGTGACAATGGCGCCAGCCGCCACAATCGATCCCGTTCCGATCACGGCCCCGTCCATCACGATAGCGCCCATGCCAATCAGCACGTGATCCTCTATCGTACATCCGTGGACAATTGCGTTGTGCGCCACGGACACGTAACTGCCAATAGTTGTGGCAAAACGCTGATAAGTGCAGTGAATCACAGCCCCATCCTGAATATTGGAATAATTACCAATGCGAATGCTGTTCACATCGCCCCGAACCACGGCATTGAACCAAACCGTACAATGGCTGCCCATCACCACATCGCCCACCACCGTAGCGTTTTCCGCAAGCCAGCAATTTTCCCCAAACGCGGGATTAAAGCCTCGCACAGTTTTTATATATGGCATATCTTTTTTTCGATTTGGCCGAAAATAGGTAAACGATTAATTCCTTTTGTTAAATGCCGCGAAATTGTTGCTAAAAATTAAATATATTACGTTTTTGATAATTTAAAGCCATACTCACTATGCCATCAGCCATGAAAATTTCAAAAGGAAGTCTTTTAATTGCCAAACCGTTTCTTGGAGATCCCAATTTTGAAAGAGGCGTTATATTGATGTGCGAACACAATGAGCAGGGCAGCTTCGGCTTTGTGCTGAACCAAATTACCGATCTTTTTCTGGGGGATGTTCTGGACGAGACCATTTATCAGGACATTGCTTTGCATTTGGGGGGGCCTGTTGAGAAAAATACGCTGCATTTCATTCACAGGCGGCCCGATCTGGTGGCTGGCGGGACGGAGATTATGCAAAATGTTTATTGGGGAGGGGATTTTGACAGCGTAAAAATGCTTTTAAATCTCAACACATTTCACGCAGATGATATCCGCTTTTTTATCGGATATTCCGGCTGGAGCGGCGGCCAGCTCGAGGACGAATTAAAACAGGATTCGTGGATCGTTTCCAGCACAAACTCTGATTTCCTCTTCACAACGCCACCTGAAAACTTCTGGCGCGAGATCCTGCGCAATATGGGCGGCGAATATCGTTCCATTGCCCACTACCCCATAGATCCGAGGCTGAACTGAGCGATAACCTGACTAGTTGGGCCGGTCAAGACCATGGACGGACTCGTAATCCGACTTGATCCTGCTTACTTCCCTGGCAAGAAATTTCTGTAATTGTTGGTTAAAAACAGCTTTATCTTCCTCAGAAAGAGACGCATATAAGTCTTTCAGTTCCTGGTTGATCTGCGCACGCTCCTGGTCCGAACCGGCATTCATGGAACGGATATGAAAGCGCTTAAAATCAAATTCCGGCATATTTCTTTCGTTTAGTAAGTTCAAAATTACTAAATGCCGCTCAGCTTTGAAAACGAACCTTTAACTTGCTCAATGCTCCATTGTTGTACAATCGGCTACATTCTTTTTTAGTCACCGAACGAGAAAATTCTGAGCGGTGTTAACGAGCAATATCATAATGATTACCCCAAAATGAACAGAACATTCTTTTTTATATTTTTAACCTTCATCCTCTTCGCAATTGACTGGTACGTGTGGCAGGGACTGCGTTTTGCAATCCGGAATTTAACGCCGCTTACCCAACGCTGGATCGGCGGAGCCTACTGGGTTTTTACAGCACTCACATTAGGCGCTTACATTATCATGCAATTGCTCCCGCCTGATTATCTCAAAAGCACTACGCGAACATTCATTGTCGCTTTCATTGCAATTCCTTATTTGTCTAAACTTCTGGCCGTTTTTCTTTTGTTCCTGGACGACATTCGCCGTTTTTTACAGTGGATAGCAAGCTTTTTCTTTCCTTCGGCCGCGCCGGTTTCTCCTGTGACTGGCGAACCTACTATTCCGAGGTCTCAGTTTCTGGCAACTACGGCTATGGTGGCGGGAGCGGGGCTTATGGGCACTTTTGCTTATGGAATTATCTCCGGTGCACACGATTACCGCATTCGCCGGGTTCGTATTCCGCTGAAAAATCTTCCCAAAGCATTTGACGGGATCAAAATTGCGCAGTTGTCGGACATTCATTCCGGGAGCTTTTTTAACAAAACGGCTGTAAAAGGAGGCGTTGAAATGCTGATGAAGGAGAAGCCGGACATTGCATTTTTTACGGGCGATCTCGTTAATGACCGTGCGTTGGAAGTGCGTGAGTACATTGACATTTTTAACAAAGTAAAAGCGCCGCTGGGCGTGCACTCTGTTTTGGGAAATCATGATTATGGCGATTATTTTCAATGGCCGAGCATTGAATCCAAGCAAAGCAATCTGGCAGATCTGCGAAAAGCGCATCAGTTATTGGGCTGGAATTTAATGCTGGATGAAAACCGCGCGATCCGTGTCGATGGTGAAGAAATTGGACTTATAGGCATCCAGAATTGGGGCGCGGGTAATTTTGCCAAATACGGAAATCTGGAAAAGGCTTACCAGCATACGGATGATTTTCCTGTTAAAATATTGCTTTCCCATGATCCCAGCCATTGGCAGGCACAGGTTTTACCAAAATACAAAGACATTGATCTGGCGTTGGCAGGGCATACGCACGGCATGCAGTTTGGTGTGGAAATTGGTGGGTTGAAGTGGAGCCCTGTGCAATACAGATATAAACAATGGGCAGGATTATACACAGAAAATGAGCAGCATTTGTATGTTAACCGTGGCTTTGGCTATTTAGGTTATCCTGGTCGTGTAGGTATTTTGCCCGAAATTGCCATCATAGAATTGGTCAGGGCCTGAAAAACAGGGAACTTGTAAATGGGTTTGATCAGTTATACAGGATAACAGCCTAAATGCGTTGAGTATATAAGGTCCTGTAATCCTAAAAATGATCAAGATGACAAAATTTGCTTCCTTATTCCTCGTACTCGCATTGATTTGCGGGATTTCTGGTGTTAACACGGTAAGTGCTAAGCCAGCCAACGCGAAGACCGAGCTCTTAGTCAAAAAGAAAAAGTATAAGGGTTACAAAAAGCCGAAATCCAAGAAATTCCTCGGAATATTCAAGCGGAAAACGGATTGCGGTTGTCCCAATCACTGACATTCGAATTGCATCAAAATTTGCATATATTCAAGAGTAAGCAGGGCCATCATTCTCTAAGAGATTCGATTGGATTTGCTTACTTTTGTATTTTAAAACCACTTAATATTGACGTCGTCAGCCCAAGTTGAATGAAAATTAATCTTCGGAACCAGGATAAATTTGAAAACCGTCACCACGGTAAGGATGCGCAGGAATTGCAGGAAATGCTGAGCACGATAGGAGCAGCATCACTGGATGAACTCATAGATCAGACGCTTCCTCCGGCTATCAGGTTGCAAAAGCCGTTGAACTTGCCAAGACCTAAGACCGAGCAGGAATTCCTGCAGGGAATCAGGAAAATAGCAAGCAAAAACGCAGTTTTGAAATCATACATCGGAACAGGTTATTACGATACCGTTACGCCGAATGTGATTCTTCGGAACATTCTTGAAAATCCAGCCTGGTATACTGCCTACACACCTTACCAAGCCGAGATCGCACAGGGTAGACTTGAAATGCTGCTCAACTTTCAAACTGTAATTACAGATTTGACCGGCATGGAGATCGCAAACGCTTCATTGCTGGACGAAGCGACTGCTGCTGCTGAGGCCATGACAATGCTTCATAGCCTGCGTCCTTCCTCAAGGAAAAAAGCGAACACATTTTTTGTTTCAGAACTTTGTCATCCGCAAACGATCGACCTTGTTCACACAAGAGCGAAGCCAATCGGCATTGACATTATAGTAGGAAACCATGCAACGGTGGATCTTACCGATGAGAATCTATACGGTGTGCTGGTTCAATATCCTGCTACCAATGGAGAAGTGATTGATTACACAGATTTCATCGCTTCTGCACATGAGCAGGGCCTTTCAGTTGCCGTTGCCGCAGATTTGCTGGCATTGACGTTGCTGAAATCGCCAGGTGAAATGGGAGCGGATGTAGTTGTAGGTTCTTCGCAACGTTTCGGCGTTCCGATGGGTTATGGCGGGCCGCATGCGGCTTATTTTGCAACAAAGGATTCATTTAAAAGACATATACCAGGCCGGATTATCGGTGTTTCAGTGGATACGGAAGGCAACCGCGCATTGCGCATGGCCTTGCAAACACGCGAGCAGCATATCCGTCGCGAAAAGGCGACTTCCAACATTTGCACCGCGCAGGTGCTTTTGGCAGTTATTGCAGGCGCTTACTCCGTTTATCACGGGCCCGAAGGCATCAGGAACATTGCTGCTCGCGTTCACGGACTTACCAAACTTTTCGTTGACACGATAAAACAGTTCCATTATGAGGTCGTAACAGAGCATTACTTTGACACTGTGACTGTTAAGACTGGTTTGACAAGAAAGCTGAGAGAAACCGCTGTGAAATGGGGCATTAACCTTAAATACAATGGTGAGGAAAGTGTCTCGGTTTCATTTGATGAGGCAAAGACTTTTGACGATGTCATCGCGCTGTTAAATGTATTTGCAGAAGTGTCTGGTTTCCAGGGCGAGATGGTAATTGATGAAGAATTGGAACTGGATCTTCCATCCAATCTTGCCCGTACATCCGAATATCTGACACATCCCGTTTTCAACACGCATCATACCGAGCACGAAATGCTGCGTTATCTGAAATCGCTTGAAAATAAGGACTTATCATTGGTTCATTCCATGATTTCACTGGGCAGCTGCACAATGAAGCTGAATGCAACCGCCGAAATGATCCCATTGACGTGGCCTGAATTTGGTGCTATCCACCCGTTTGCTCCGACCAATCAGGTTGGGGGTTATGCGCAGCTGGTAAGCGAGCTTAATATCTGGCTTTGCGAGATCACTGGATTTGCTGCCATGTCATTCCAGCCCAATTCAGGCGCACAAGGCGAATACGCGGGACTTATGGCAATCCGCGCTTACCACGAAAGCCGCGGCGATGTGCACAGAAATGTTGCATTGATCCCTTCTTCCGCACACGGGACTAACCCTGCATCGGCTGTTATGGCGGGAATGAAAGTGGTGGTTACCAAATGTGATGAAAGAGGAAACATTGACGTTGCTGATCTGAGAGCCAGAGCTGAGCAATATAAAGATGAATTGTCTTGCTTAATGATCACCTATCCTTCCACGCACGGTGTGTATGAGGAAAGCATTATTGAGATCTGCGAAATGATCCATTCATTTGGCGGACAGGTTTATATGGATGGTGCCAATATGAATGCGCAAGTTGGTCTTACCAGTCCCGCAACCATTGGCGCAGACGTTTGCCATTTGAATTTGCACAAAACATTCTGCATTCCTCATGGCGGCGGCGGACCCGGCGTTGGCCCGATCGGTGTGGCGGAACATTTGATGCCCTTCCTTCCTGGTCACGTTAATTTCAGCACGCAGCCCGAGCATTTGCCCGCCGGCGAAGCAGGAGCCGTTTCGGCCGCGCCTTACGGAAGTGCAAGCATCCTGACGATTTCCTATGCATACATTGCCATGATGGGAGAGGCCGGGCTTACCAATGCAACCAAATACGCAATTCTGAATGCCAATTATATTAAAGAGCGCTTAAGCGGACATTATGACGTGCTTTATACAGGCACAAACGGCCGCTGCGCCCACGAAATGATCCTGGATTGCCGTTCATTCAAAGCGGCGGGTGTGGAAGCTGAAGATCTTGCAAAACGTTTGATGGATTACGGATTTCACGCGCCTACATTGTCATTCCCTGTTGCAGGAACATTGATGATCGAGCCAACGGAATCGGAATCGAAAGCGGAACTGGATCGTTTTTGTGATACAATGATCGCGATCAGAAATGAAATTCGTGAGATTGAGGAAGGCACGGCAGACCGCACAGAGAATGTGCTCAAAAATGCACCGCATACGTCGAGGATCCTGTTAAGTGAAAATTGGAACAGATCTTACAGCCGCGAAAAAGCTGCATTCCCATTGCCGCATTTACGATTCAACAAGTTCTGGCCAAGCGTAAGCCGCGTCGACAGCGCTTACGGCGACAGAAACCTGATCTGCTCTTGCATTCCGGTTGAAGCTTATTCAGAAGTGGAAGCTAGCTAGAAAGCGATAAATACAAAAGAAAAAGGGAAATGCTCGGTTGAGTATTTCCCTTTTTTATATGCTAAAATGTTAGCTTAGGATTTTAAAAATGTCTTTCTCCGATTTCTCTTTTCCCTAACATTACCGCACCCACCATCGCTACCAAAAGGAGAATTGAAACCAACTCAAAAGGAAGCAAATAATCGCGGAAAAGTAAATGTCCGAGGTTTTCAATCATTCCGATCTGTGAATCAAATTGCTGCGGATCAAATCCGGGAATAACGCTTTTACGATAAGCCCCAAACAGGATGACAAACACAGTTCCGCCGACAATGGTGGCCGCAATCTTCGTCAGATTGGTTTTAGACTCCTCATTATCCTGCTTCATATTCAAAAACATGATCACAAAGAGGAAAAGAACCATAATGGCACCTGCGTAAACAATAATGTTAACAGCGGCCAGAAACTGCGCATTGAGCAGAATATAATGTCCCGAAAGTGTAAAGAATGTCAGGATCAGATAAAGGACGCTGTGGATCGGGTTGCGTGAAACAACCACCATTACTGCGCTGAGGACAGTCAGGAATGACAGGAAATAGAAAAATGAAATAGCTGAATTCATAAAATTAAATAGCTGATATGCTCAATGAATGTGTTCAGGGAATGGCTCTCGGAACAACATTGGTAACTTCGCCGCTGGCCCTTTTCAAGTCCAAGGTACGTGCTTCTTCTTTGGTCCAGGCTTCGCGGGTGTATCTGTTGTTCATATCTTCCACCAAAAGATCTTTTCCCCAAATCACCTGATCGCGTTCTGCAAATACGGGAACAAACTCGTCGTGGCGCAAATAAACGGCTTGTTTCGGGCAAGCTTCTTCACAAAGCCCGCAGAAAATGCATCTCAGCATGTTCACTTCGTAAACCGCCGCATATTTTTCTTCGCGGTAAAGCTTTTCTTCCCCTTTTTCGCGTTCAGCCGCCACGATTTGGATGGCTTCTGCCGGACAAGCAACGGCGCATAATCCGCAGGCAGTGCAGCGTTCCCGACCGTCTTCATCCCTTTTCAGAATGTGTCTTCCACGGAAAACAGGGCCCAGGTAACGCTTCACCTCGGGATATTCAATGGTTACCTTTTTTGCAAAAAAGTGCTTAATGGTGATCGCTAATCCAGTTGCAATAGCAGGCAAGTAGGCGCGTTCCATGAACGTCATTTCCTTATTGCTTACTTGCTTAGAGCGATTTGTCAGTTGCATGGCAATGTGTTTTTTATTAATTCAACCACGCGGTGATCATCGGCTTTAAGAAAAGCACGGCAGCACCTGTGATAATAATATTAAAGATAGCAAGCGGGATCAGTTTTTTCCAGCCCAGGTTCATCAGCTGATCATAACGGAATCTTGGAATTGTCCAGCGCACCCACATGTAGAAGAAGATGAAGAACAATGCTTTCCCAAAAAATACGGCTGTCCCGATCAATGTGGCCACATTATGACCTGTTTCTGTTCCCAAAGCCTGTGTAAGCTGCGTGTAAACCCAGTCCATTCCGGGATAATTGTAACCGCCAAAATAAAGTACAGAGATAATGGCAGAGGAAATGAACATGTTAATGTATTCGGCAAACAGATAAAAGCCCAGTTTCATACTTCCATACTCCGTATGATAGCCGCCTACAAGCTCCGTTTCGCACTCCGGAAGGTCAAAAGGCACACGGTTACATTCAGCGAAGGAGCAGGTAATGAAAATAATAAAACCCAGTGGCTGGTAAAAGATATTCCAGTTACCGCCGTGCTGCTGAGCCACAATCTCGCCTAATGAAAGCGAGCTGCTCATCATGAGAATCGCAATCAGCGAAAGGCCCATAGCAACTTCATAACTAATGTTTTGCGAAGCCGCACGGATCGCGCCGAGAAGCGAAAACTTATTATTGGAAGCCCAGCCGCCAACCATGATGCCATAAACGCCCAGCGCAACAACGCCAAAAACGTAAAGAATACCAATGTTGGATTCAACCCCTTGCAAAGCAACTTCATGACCATTAATACGGAATGTGCTTCCAAAAGGAATAACCGCGCTGGCTAGCAATGCTGTAAGCATTGCCAAACTCGGGCCTGCTATGAAAAGCCATTTATTAGCCAGAGCAGGAATAAAATCTTCTTTGAAAAACATTTTACCCGCATCCGCAAGAGGTTGCAACAATCCGCCTGGTCCCGCCCGGTTTGGGCCCATCCTGTCCTGGATAAAGCCCGCAACTTTGCGCTCGCCCCAGGTTGAATACATTGCAATGACCAGCGTAAGGACAAAAACAACGAATATTGTTGCGGTTTTAATGAGAAACTCCGTTAAATCCATTTTTTGTAAACAAGGTTAAAAACCGGCTTCTAAGCCGATGACTAGTTATTTTTAGCTAACAATGAGCGGTGATTTGCTTTGTCGTTGTTTTCAATGCTTTGATGACGAATTGTATCGTCGTCGGTAACATATGGACGCGTATCATCGATGCGCTTGTATTGCGTTTCTGCCATTTTAATCGCGAAATCAGGCTTTCTAACCAGATCAGCGCGGTATTTATTAGCTGAAATTACAGAACTGCGCTTCACTTTTGTGGGACCTTCCAGCACCCAGTCACTTGTTTTTTTCTTCTCAAAGCGGCAGGTGTTGCAGATGAAGTCATTGACTTCTCCCCAGGTATTTTTCCTCGCAGTAACGCGGATCACCTCGTCACCTCTGTACCAAAGAGTCGTTTTACCGCAGCATTTATCGCAATCGCGGTGCGCGTCTTCCGGTTTGGTAAACCATACACGGTTTTTAAAGCGGAAAGTTTTATCAGTAAGCGCTCCTACCGGGCACACGTCGATCACATTTCCGGAGAAGTCATTGTCAATTGCTTTTTCAATGTAAGTGCTTATTTCAGAAGCATCTCCACGGTTCATTACGCCATGTAAACGCTTGTCGGTAATCTGGTCGGCTGTGTATACGCAACGATAGCAAAGGATGCAGCGCGTCATGTGCAGTTGCACGTAAGGGCCAATGTCGATTTTATCAAAAGTCCTTCTGTCTTCCTCGTAACGCGTATTTACCGAACCGTGCTCAAATGCAAAATCCTGCAAATGACATTCTCCGGCCTGGTCACAAATAGGGCAGTCGAGCGGGTGATTGATCAGGAGGAATTCAACAATGCTCTTCCGCGTATCCAGAACGGCCTGATTGGATGTATTTTCAACAACCATTCCTTCCTGAACCTGCGTAATGCACGATGGAACGAGTTTCGGCATCGGCCTTGGGTCTTTCGCGGAACCTTGTGCAACGCGAACCAGACAAGCTCTGCATTTTCCGCCGGAAGTAGGCAGCGGTTTGTAGTAACACATGGCCGGGGGCACAAGTGCAGCCTGACTTTCGTCCGCTTCTGCAATTTTACGTGCAGCCTGCATAATCGTTGTTCCCGGTTCTACTTCGACTTCAATGCCGTCAAACGTAATTTTTACTAACTGAGGTTTGGTCTCTTCCATGCCAAAATTTTATATCTTATGCTATTTGTCGGCCTCGTAAATGTCATACGGGCCCACGGTTGAGCTATATTTTAAAGTGTTTGCAAAATCAATATTGAGAATGTTGGTAGGAACAATCCCTTTTAATGAAATTACATATTTAATATCCTTTCTCCTAACCATGCTCTCAAATTTATCGAACTGAAAGGTTCCGTTCAAATTGGCCAGATAAACGAGGTCAGCAAAAGGAATTAACGCATTATTAACCAAAAAATGATTCAGAAAATAACCTTCCAGATTATTGCCGCCGCAAATATAAACCCACTCCCGCGGTTTCAGGTTTTTCTCGTGGTATAAATATTCCGACACATTACGTTCATCAATGTAATTGCGCTCGAAGTTGGAATGGATCGCTGATTTATACTTCATGAAAACAAAAAGCGTGCAATGCAGAAATGCGACGATCATATAAAATGAGGCAGCGATCCTGAAAAAACCTTGATCAAATCGATAAACGTTTGCGGCGTGGGTGATGAAAAGTGTAATCTGAATGACCGCTAAAATCAGATAATCCTGATAGTAACCAACGCCCGCGCCGATTTTGAATGCTGTTGACGTCGAAAAGACGAAAGTCAAAAAGCAGCAAAGGGTCAGAAACAGAAGAAAATTGGAGTATCTGTAATAAATGATATAGCCGCTCACAATCGCGTTAGCAATTATTAACGGCGCAAATTGCAAAAGCCAGTGTTGAAGCGTCCAGTCGTAAAACCACTCCCAACTGGCCGAATTAGCCACACCTCCAATAATGTTGGTAAAAAACAGGTCAATGGTGTTGATAGGAAGGATCGCCAGATAAAGAGCCATAACAACCACACCGAATGCAGTCAGACTCAATAGCATTTTCCATTCTCTGTTCAATATCCAGTAAACGCCTGCGGAAATAGCGAGTATTGCACCGCTTTGTTTAACAAAAAAGGCTGTAACAGCGATGAAAATGGCTGGATAAAACCAAAATTGGCTGCCATCCTGTTTCAATGCGTTATAGCAGGAAAATATAAAGAGTGATGTTAATAAAATCAGTAAACTATCCGGACGGGAAGTGGTTAAAAACCAAAAGCTCAGCACATGAAAAATATACAAGCTTGCAATGATTGCGACGAACGGCTTTTTTGTCAAACGATTCAAAAATAAGCCAATAAAGCCAACAGTAGCCAAAACGAAAAGATTCGACCACAACCGGCTTGCAAGATAAATTTTATGCACTTCCAGGGCTGACCAGCCCACTATTTTGCAGAATGTGGCAACGATCGTAGAATAAATCGGCGCATATTGAGATAACCTGAATGGCGCATCTTCCGGATCCAGATAAATGGGACTGCCTGAAACAAGAAGTTGAATAGGAACAATCGAACTGCCCTCGCTTCCGGAAATATCGGGATGATAGCTGATGGATGCCTGGAATTTAATGATTAAGAGTATCAATGCGCTAATGAGCCCGAAGATCAAAGCAATCATAAAGGATTTATCCCGGACCCAAATCAGCGATTTATTGATTTCCATTATACTAATGCCATTTCGCCCTGATAAACTGCGCCGGGCTGCGATGCTTCGTGTGGATTAGTAATGTGCCACATAAATTCATCCCTGAAATGCCGGATTGCGCTGGCAACTGGCCAGGCAGCAGCGTCGCCCAATGGACAAATGGTGTTACCTTCTATTTTTTTGGATATATCAACCAGCAGATCAATGTCGTGCATGCTCCCGTGGCCGTGTTCAATTCGATGAAGCACTTTTTCCATCCAGCCGGTTCCTTCACGGCATGGGCTGCATTGTCCGCAAGATTCATGATGATAAAAACGGGAGAAATTCCAGGTGTTACGAACGATACATGCTGTTTCATCAAAAACAATGAAACCACCCGAACCTAACATTGTTCCTGTTGCAAATCCACCATCCGACAGTGATTCATAGCTCATCAGGCGATCTTCACCATTAGCCGTCTTCATGATCAAATGCGCTGGCAAAATGGGGACAGATGAACCTCCTGCAACCAATGCTTTCAAATGATGTCCTTTCCTCACGCCACCGCAGTATTCATCTGAATTAAGGAATTCCTCAACACTAACACCCAACTCGATCTCGTAAACGCCGGGTTTATTAATGTGTCCCGAAGCAGAAATCAGCTTCGTTCCAGTGCTGCGGCCAACACCAATGGCTGCATAAGCATCTCCGCCATTGTTAATGATCCAAGGCATGTTGGAGATAGATTCCACATTGTTTACCACAGTCGGGCTTTGATATAAACCTTTTACTGCAGGGAATGGCGGCTTGTTTCTTGGATTCCCTCTTTTTCCTTCAAGAGATTCAAGCAACGCGGTTTCTTCACCGCAAATGTAAGCGCCACCACCAGGCTGAACGATCAGTTCAAGATCGTAACCGGTTCCTAATATATTTTTACCAAGAAATCCTTTCGCTTTTGCTTCCTCAATGGCTTGCTCCAAAATCCGGATCACATACATTAACTCTCCACGAACATAGATAAAGGACTTGTTTGCGCCAAGCGCAAAGCTTGAAATGATCATCCCTTCAATGAGCAAATGCGGAATGGTCTTCATCAAATGATGATCCTTGAATGTTCCGGGCTCGGATTCATCCGCATTACACACCAAATAACGGGGAACACCTTCCGGTTTAGCCAAAAAGCCCCATTTCATACCCATTGGAAAACCCGCACCGCCACGTCCGCGCACACCGGATTTCTTTGCTTCTTCCACAACCTCTTCCGGGGTCATGGTCTTTATCGCTTTTTCAACGGCCGTGTATCCTCCCTTTTGACGATAAACGTCGAAAGTTTCGATGCCTGGTGTATTAATATGTTCCGTTAAGATTTTTATAGCCATTTGAGGATCAATTTCAGCTTACGCTATTTACTCAACTCTTCAATAATTTCATCCACTTTTTCATTCGTCAGGTTCATGTAATATTTCTCACGAATCTGAAAAACAGGGCCCCAGCCGCATGCTGCCAGACATTCTACTTCTTTTAATGTGAAAAGTCCATCGGCGGTTGTTTGTCCGGCGTCAATGCCCAGTCTTTGTTTCAAATGTCCGTAAACGTCTTCCCCGCCCATCAGGCAGCAAGGACCCGTGCGGCAATATTCAATCACATGCTTCCCGACAGGATCAAGGTGATACATGGTGTAAAAAGTCGCAACTTCGTAAACTTCGACGGGTTCCAGGCTCAGCAAGCTGGCCACGTGATCCATTACTTCGCTGCTCAACCAGCCCCATTGTTCCTGTGCCACGTGTAAAACAGGCAAAAGAGCCGACTTTTGACGGCCCTCAGGATAACGTGCAATGATCTCTTTTACTTTTTCCTGTCTTTCCGGTGTAAATGCAACCAGATTTGGTGATTCAGTCATTTCTTGAATATTTTTTAGGCGTCCAGCTCACCCGCAATTACATTAAGGCTACTCATGGTCAGAATTGCGTCAGAAAGTGTACTTCCTTTGCACATTTCAGGATAAGCCTGATAATAGATAAAGCTTGGTCTACGGAAATGCAGTCTGTATGGAGTCCGGCCGCCGTCGCTGATCAGGTAAAAACCTAACTCGCCGTTACCACCTTCCACCGCATGATAAACTTCACCAATGGGAGCGTCGATTTCTCCCATTACGATTTTAAAATGGTAAATAAGCGCTTCCATGCTCCTGTAAACCTCTTTTTTGGGAGGTAAATAATATTCAGGCGCATCGGCGTAATAAGGGCCTTCGGGAAGATTGTTAATAGCTTGTTCTACGATTTTCAGACTTTGCCACATTTCCTCGTTACGCACCATATAGCGATCGTAAGTGTCGCCGTTCTGGCCAACAGGAATGTCAAACTCAAAGTCCTGGTACGAAGAATAGGGGTTCATAACCCTTACATCATAGTCCAACCCTGCCGCACGAAGGTTTGGGCCTGTAAAACCGTAAGAAATTGCCCGCTCCATGGATATAGGGCCAACATTAATGGTCCTGTCCATGAAAATCCTGTTGCGATTAAGCAACTTTTCAAGCTCTCTCAGAACAGGCGGGAATGTTTTTATAAACTCATTGATTTTGCGAATGGCTGTTGTAGAAAGATCTCTTTCCATTCCGCCGACACGTCCCATATTGGTCGTCAAACGGGCGCCGCAAACCTCTTCGTAGATTTCGTAAACTTCCTCACGCTTTTGCATTACGTAAAGGAAACCGGTAAATGCACCTGTATCCACACCCAAAATACTATTGCAAATCAGGTGGTCCGTAATGCGTGCAAGTTCCATCATGATCACGCGGATATACTGCGCTCTCTTCGGCACTTCCACGCTCAAAAGCTTTTCAACCGTCATGTGCCAGCCCAGATTGTTGATCGGGGAGGAGCAGTAGTTCATGCGGTCAGTAAGGGTTGTGATCTGGTAAAAAGGCCTTCTTTCAGCGATTTTCTCAAATGCACGGTGTATATATCCAATGGTCTGCTCTCCTGAAACGATCTTTTCTCCATCCATTTTCAGGATATTCTGGAAAATACCGTGAGTTGCAGGGTGAGTAGGACCGAGGTTAAGCGTGGTCAGTTCTTCAACCAGCTCAGGTAGATCGGCGTTTGCGGGAACATTATGTGGTAATAATTCAATATCTGCCATATCTTACTCAGTATAGGGTCATCGGCCAAAAAGGGCATCAGTTTTATCTTCGCGCGTCGCATCTTCCAGCGGAAACTCCCGTCTCATCGGGAAGTAATCCATCTCCTCTATATTCAGGATGCGCTTTAAGTTGGGATGTCCGTCAAACATAATCCCAAAGAAATCGTACGTTTCGCGCTCCATCCAGTTAGCAGAAGCAAACAAGCCCGTTGCCGTCGGAATGTGAATATCCGCTTCGGCTAGGCTCACTTTGATACGAACGCGGAAATTGTGCACGAAACTGTGCATATGATACACAACCATAAATTCCTTCTCGACATTATCAGGATAATGTATGCCAGTAATGTCTGTTAAAAAGATAAACTGGTAAGTTTTATGGTCGCGCAGAAATTCTAAAAGAGGGATAATTTCCTCACGAGAGGTTGAAAGCGTCAGCAATCCGTAAGGCTCATCAAAGTCAAAAACCTGATCACCAAATTTTTCCAAAAGCGCTTCGGCTACCTCCTGGTTACTTAGCATAGGGGATTATTGAATATTATATGATGCTAATAATTCCTGGTATTCGTCTGTATTTCTACGACGAAGCTTTTCATTTTGTGCCAAATGTTGAATGTGCATCAGACCGTCAATGATTTGTTCCGGTCGTGGCGGGCAGCCGGGTACATACACGTCAACCGGGATAATTCGATCAATTCCCTGCAAAACGCTGTAAGTATCGAAGATCCCGCCGCTTGAAGCACAGGCGCCAACGGCCATTACCCAGCGGGGTTCAGCCATTTGTAAATAAACCTGCTTTACAACAGGAGCCATTTTCTTGGCAATTGTTCCCATTACCATCAGCAAATCAGCCTGACGGGGAGAAAAACTAGGTCTTTCTGATCCAAAACGGGATATGTCGTAATGTGCTCCCATGGTTGCCATGAATTCAATTCCACAGCAAGAGGTTGCAAAGGGAAGTGGCCAGAGAGAATAACTTCTTGCCAAACCTATGGCTTCATCAAATGAAGTTGCAAAAAAACCAGATCCGCTATGTCCTTGCGGAGCCTCCACAATCGTTACTTCTTTCATAATTTTTCTGTCAGTCAAGTTTGTAAATTACTCTTCCCAGTTCAGGACCCCTTTGCGGATCACATAATAAAACCCGGAAAGCAGCAATGCCATAAACAACAACATTTCTACAAACCCAAACATTCCTAAACCCTTAAAATTAACTGCCCAGGGATACATAAATATCACCTCAACGTCAAAAAGAACAAATAGGATGGCAACAAGAAAATATTTTACGGAGATAGGCGTCCTGGCATCACCAACAGACTCTATACCACATTCAAACGGATCGTCTTTTAACTTGCTTTTCCTGCTTGGGCCAATCAAGTGCGTTACAATCATTGTGCCACCAATGAAGGCAGCAGCCAGGATGAATTGAACCAAAATCGGCAGGTAATCAGAAGGGAAATATGAATTTTTCATTGAGTCAGTTATTCAATTACAATCTATGAAATCAACCTGAAAATTGTTGTCAGCGGTTACTTTCTTTCTGGTTTCTCAAAATTAGCCTTTGCAAATTTATCAATCAAATTCTGGACTTTATCTTTTGTCTAATTAGTATCATACTAAATAAGCCCCGGATGGCCGGGGCTTATTGACAAAAAAACGATGATTGAAGCTTATCGGATCACAATCTGCTTGGTGAGGCTCTGGCCCTGTCCGGTTACACGAAGGATATATTTTCCTGTCGGCAGATAACGCACATCTATTTCCAGGCGGCTATCCAGCAACCGCGGTGATGTAGTCCTGATTACCCTTCCGTAAATGTCAAAAATGGTTACAGTTGCTTCACGGATATTATCTCTTGACTCAATGTAAACAAAGTTTCCCTGGCTTGGGTTAGGGTAAATCACAACTTCGTTTTGCTCATTGGTTTTAAACTCACGCGACGCCGTATCGGAATAGCAAGTCAGCAAATCATCGCCAAGTTGAAAAACAACCTGCGCTCGGGTCGAGTATTCACCTGTTTTCAGGATTTTGATCAAATTAGCCGTCGTATCCGACTCACTTCCGGGTCTGCGCCACAAAAACTTTGCGTCAAGGTCCTGAGGAATGGTAGCTGTAATGCTGAATGGTCCTGAGGGTTCAATAACAGGTTTTGAAATTTCTGGTCTTACAATCAGCGATGACACGGCAGAATTTTCAGAAACGCAGCCGAAAATGTTGCGGCCCTGCACGTAATAATTGCCGCTTTCCGCGATCTGTGCAGTTGCACCGGTTGCTATCACCGTGTTCGATCCTTGTTTGTACCAGCTGTAAATATCTGTTGATTCTGCGACCGAAAATTGAAATGCAGAGTCAAAACATGCCTGCTGGTCTCCCTGTTGCTGAATGGTTGGCTGCACCGGTTTCGCATTGTTATCAAGCACTACAACCGAAGTCAGGATAGAATTTCCTGCATTGTCCTTCACCGTTGCGCGGTAAGTTCCGGCATCCGAAACCGTGATAGAATTGCCCGTTTCACCATTATTCCACAGGTAGGAAGAGTAACCCGTAGGCAAAGTGATCGTAACAGCATTGTTTTCCGTCACGCAACTAGCTTCAAGCGCAGGAATTGGCGCTGGATTGGTGGGCGTAACGGTTGAAAAGAAATTCGCGTTAAGGCTTTCATTCCAGGCATTGGCAAGGATATTAAGTGCTTCTCTCGTACTTGCAGGGTCCCGGCCTACAAAGTGCGTTCCATCTCCTCTGTTTGGAACCAGAGGATCTGTTTCAGGTCCTGGGTAAGTTGGATTAAACTGCGTATCGAGAACTGCATTTTGTGCGGCAATGATGGCTGGATTTATACTGGACGCAATGTTGGAACCGGCAGAAGTCCTGGAAGTACGGGCAATAACCCATGTGATCCGCTTATCTCCTGTTTCGCTTCCGAGCCTGTTCATGATAAATTGAAGGTCTTCCCTGTATGATGCGGTGGGCGTGTTATAAAGCGCATCCGTTTCTCCCTGCATCCATAAAATGGCCCTTACACCATACTGATTGCCATAATTTCTTGCTGCGATCCTTAAATTCGCGTAAGGCATCTGAGGCGGATATACAAAGCCACCGTATTTATTTTGCGTTTTTATTCCTTTGGCGCTGCTCGCCCAGTTTTCAATTGAAGTTCCTTCCCAGGCGGTATTAATGAAAAGGACAGGAACGTTCAGCTTCGCAACCAGCATGTCGCCCAAAAGTCCCCAACACCATGCAGACTGGCCCCTTGGCGACATAATGCCTAAATCCTGTGAAATCTTATTGAATGCCGGCGGAACAGGATCTGTTAGCAAGTCCCTGTCATCGTTGTTATAATTGGAAATATACATCACACGGTCATCCTGTGCCGAAGGTCCTGGATATGCTCTTAATCCCTGTGCGTTAGATTGCCCTGCTATGATAAAGACCTCACCTACGCCCAGTCTGGATAAAATGTCCCTGCCAACGACCTTTCCATCCGAAAGACCACGGACTTCGATAGAATACCAGCCACCCATTAATGCGATGTCACCTTTAAAAACACCACCTTTCGGAGCCTCCTGTAAAGTTTTCCAAGGTGTTTCAAAGCCCTGACCCTGGACAACAGGCACGGCGCGGACTTCAATTTTGTCCATAGGAACAGTAAATGTTCCTGAAACGGTTATTTCTCTCTGTCCCGTAATATTTTGTTGATATACAGCCTGAAAGGTTGGTGAAGTAATTCGGATTTGCGAGAAAGCTGTTGAGGATATAAGACTGATCAACAGTAATGCCTTTGCCACAACCGGGAAAATAATTCTATGACGCATTGGGAATTCTTAAACAGAGTAAAAATTTGTATATCTGACAGATGTTGGATTTTCGACTTGGGCCATGTGAACTACACAAAACGGTCACAAATGTAAATGATTATTTTTGCTAAAATATCACTATTCCGTTTTTTTGATTACAACGTAGATGATACAACGTTTTACTGAACGATTATCAGCTTTTGCGATGCAGTAAACGCAACTGAAACGACCCGTACAATGTAAACTCCGCTTGGTAGGCCCTGGATATTAAAGAATTGCTGGCTGTCAAATTTCTGTACCTGGAATGTTCTGTGAATGCGCCCGCGGCTGTCAATGATCTGAACTTCCGCATTATTCAGGTTTTGCAATGTTTCAACAGTGATCTTTCCATCCGCAACCGGATTTGGATAAGTAACAAAACCTGGATTCTTGGTGTCTGCCGTAAAACTGTAAGGATCGGAGAAGTCGGAGAAACAGGTTAATGTCGGGCTGTAAACCACGGTGTTGTTGACAACATAACTTCCGGACCGGATCGCTTTCAATGTTGCAGTATTTTCTGTGAGTTCCTGCCCATTCAGCTTCCATACATGATCTCCGTCGTTCAGATTATTTTCTGCCAATAGTGTAAATACGCCCACTTGCCTGATCGTAGGTTTGGTTGGAGTAGGCTTTACGTCGACCTTTATTGCTCTTGAGAATGGGGAAAAACAGCCTTGATCATCACGTACCCGCGCTGCGTAACTGCCAGACGTATCTGCCTGAATGCTTTCACCTTCTTCCAGTGTATTCCAAAAGAATGTATTACCCAAAGTTGCTTTCAGGACAACAAAGTCGCCCGCGCAGAAAGTAGTATCGCCGAGTGCTTCAATGGTTGGAGAAGGCGGTAAGGCAAGTGTCTGCGTAGTAATTTGATTGCTGGGATCAGAATAGCATTGGAATTGATTGATCGTTTGCACTGAAAAAGTACCCTGTGTGGTAACTCTCAAAGATTGTGTTGACGCTCCATTGCTCCATAAAAAACCGGTTGCAGGTGTGGATTGCAGCGTAACGCTCAGGTCCGCACAGAAAACCACCGGGCCATTTGCGCGGATCGTTGGGGTTTCGGGAAGCACATTGGCCACGACTTTCACAACCGGCGAAACCGGCGAAACGCAACCGTTTTGATCTTTTGCGGCAATTGTAAAGTCACCCGAATTCCTGACTTCTATTTCTCTTCCCGTTTCACCATTACTCCACACGTAAGAAAAGGCTTCGCTGCTTCTCAATGTTGTGTAGTCACGAAGACAAAATGTAGTCGGACGAAGTGCTGTGATGGCTGGCGTTGCCGGGAGTGTATTTACTTTAACAGCAATTTCATCAGATGTGGACTCGCAGCCATTTGCATCACGCTGTTTCAGCGAGAAAGTTCCAGTTGCTGCAATGGTGATGGCCTTTGTAGTGGCAGCGGTGCTCCAAATATTTCCGCTGTCATAATTAGAGGTCATTGTAATGCTCTCTCCTTCGCAAAAAGTGGTGTTGCCGCTTAATGCTACCACAGGCTTTTGCGGCAATGCATTAACCTTCACATTAACAGGATCAGAATCGGGTGAGTAGCAGCCCACGTCATCCAATGCTCTAACCCGATATTCGCCGGAAGACTTTACGACAATTGTTGCCGTATTGCCACCGTTGGACCAGGCATTTTTTAATTTAGAGTCGGAAGTAAGACTTACTTCTCCGCCATCACAAAATTCCAGGACACCGGACGCTGCAATCTTTGGTTTCGGCGGTAACGGAGCCGTAGAAACGGTCATCGCAATTTTATCCGACGTCGATTCGCATCCGTAAACGTTTCTGGTGGTTACTGAATATTCACCACCTGTTGTAATGCCTATGCGGTCGCTGGTTGAGCCATTGCTCCAGCGCACATTTTCAGAAGTGCTGGAAATTAATGTTGCTGTATTTCCAAGACAAACCGGGTTGCTTCCTTCCAGTTGTATGGTGGGTTTATTGGGTTGAATGTTCTCGTTGATCCTGATATCGGGAGAGAATATATAATGCCCTTTTCCGTCACGGGCGCTCACTTGATAAGTTCCGTTTCCAACTTGCGTTGTATTGGAGTTGGAGCCGTTACTCCAGTTGAATTGCGAGTAGCCAACATTGTCGGCAGTCAGGTTGAGGTTGCCATTTCCCGCGCAGGATGCAGTTACCTTCAACGGCCTTACACCCTGATATGGATTTGAGTTTGAAAAGAAATTGTCATTCAGCTGCTGTGCCCAGGCCTCGGCCAGTTGTCTTAATCCATCGTCTTTAAAGTGTACACCCTCGGCATCTATACGCGGGATTTGGATTAAATCCGTGTTCGGTCCCTGGAATACATTTGAAACATTGTTAATGACCCGTTGCTGACCGTCAGTCACGCGGGAATCTGTTCCGTGCAGGTTGTCATATGAAGTAAGCGAAACAACCCAGGAAACATCCTGGCCTGCATCATTTCTGCTGGCTTCAATTACTGTTTTAAGATCATTGAAATACCAGTCTGTATCCGTATCCTTGAAATTGTCCGCCTCTCCTTGCAGCCAAAGAATGCCTCTTAATCCGGTTATAGGCGTATAGCGTTGAATAACATTTCGCATATTGCCATAAGGCATTCCGTGCGGTTCAAAGTTGATCGGGGCATACACAGATTTTCCAATGCCATTAATACTTTCTTTCCACGCCCTCACTGCTGATCCCGTCCAGGCCACATTGAAAAACAGCACTGGCACGCCAAGGCGGCTAACCAGCTGGTCTCCAAGCCTTCCCCAGCACCACGCAGAAGGTCCGCGGGGAGAAATATCCGTTTCAGAATCAAGGTGAACAAATCTGGGGTTCCGGGGAAGATCCTGTACCGACGATCCCGTATAATAATGATCAATGCTGCTGACGCGATCGTCTTGTGCACCTTGTGAGCCCTGACCACTGAAGCCTTCTCCATTAGACTGGCCGGCGATCATGAACACTTCGCCTACGCCTACATGGTCTACGCGGTAAAAACCGACTTCCTGGTCGCCATTGAAGGCGCGTACTTCGAGCTTATACCAACCCCCCCGTACGTTGTCAAGGGAGCCTGAGTAAAATCCGCCCTGAGGATTACCGTCAATAATCTTCCAGTCACCAGCGGGTTCTCCCTGTCCGTTAATCCCGTCCAGCCGTGCCTCAATTCTGCTAATTACTTTTGTGTATGTGCCTGAAATGTGAATGGTAGCGCGATTTCCTTTATCACGCTGAAAGACAGCACGATCGGTTGGAAAATCAATACTGATTTGTGCAGAAGAGGAGAACGAAAGAAAGCTTAATCCTACCCAGAAAAAGAATGGTAGATAGTGTTTCATGAGTACTTAAAATTCATTAGAATTAACTCCTTGGACACACAAGTTGCATCAATTGGTTGCCTGTTTCAAGAAAATATTATTTTACGGACAACGGCGAATTAATTAGATTCCATACCTGATCTTTCAATTGTTCAATTCCTTCTTGAGTAATTGCAGAAATCAAAATACTTGGTATGGATGCCGGGATCTGTTTGATTAGGTCGGCGCGTTCTTCCTCTGAAAGAACATCAATCTTTGAGATCGCTAGAATGCGATTCTTATCGAGTAGGGAGGGATTATAAATTCTTAGCTCTTGGAGCAATGTTTCGTATTCTGCATTAATGTCTTCACTGTCAGCTGGAACCATAAACAGCAAGATAGAATTTCTTTCTATATGACGTAAAAAACGCAGACCAAGGCCTTTTCCTTGTGATGCGCCCTCAATAATTCCGGGAATGTCGGCCATAACGAAGGATTTGTAGTCCCTGTAAGAAACCACGCCCAGGTTAGGCACCAATGTTGTGAAGGGGTAATCAGCAATTTCCGGGCGTGCTGCAGAGACCACAGAAAGTAATGTTGACTTGCCTGCATTAGGAAAACCAACAAGCCCAACGTCTGCCAAAACTTTCAATTCGAGGATTACCCAGGCTTCCAGGCCAGCTTCGCCCGTTTGAGCATGTTGCGGAGTCTGGTTGGTTGCGGATTTGAAATGGTCATTCCCCATTCCGCCACGGCCGCCTTTCAGCAGGATTACCTCCTGGCCGTCTTCTGTAATTTCGAAAAGTTGTTCACCTGTTTCTGCGTTCTTGGCAATGGTCCCAAGTGGCACTTCTACGATAATGTCTTTACCAATAGAGCCTGAACGCCTTCCGCCCTCGCCACCTTTTCCATCAAACGCTTTGAGGTGCTTCGTATATTTCAGGTGAAGCAATGTCCAAAGCTGGCTGTTCCCTTTTAATATCACATGGCCGCCACGTCCGCCATCTCCACCGTCCGGTCCGCCTTTTTCAACGTGCTTTTCGCGTCTGAAATGCAGTGAACCTGCACCGCCGGAACCGGAGCGCACATTTATTTTGACGTAATCAATAAAGTTGGAGGAAGCCATGTGTATAGTGAATGGGTAAATTATTTTACGGTAACCTTGGAAATTGCCTTGTTAATCTCTTCAAAAATGAAATCTATCTCACCAATTCCGTCGATAGCAACAAATTTGCCTTGTTCCTGGTAATAGTCTGCAACCGGTTTGGTTTTGCTATTGTATTCCTGGATACGCTTGCTGATCAGCTCTTCATTCTGATCATCCGGACGTCCGGAAGTCTTTCCACGGTTAAGCAAACGAGCAAGCAGCTCATTATCGTCTACAACCAGTGCGATCATTACGGAAATACTTTCGTTATAGCTGGCCAAAAGCTGGTCAAGCGCCTCGGATTGCTTCACGGTACGCGGGAATCCGTCGAAGATAAATCCGGCAGCATTCCGATGCTCTTTCAACTTATTGTCAATCATGCCGATAACCACCTCATCGGGAACCAAAATCCCCTGATCCATCAATGTTTTCGCTTTGAGACCCAACTCTGATCCTGCCTGAATTTCGGAACGCAGCAGGTCACCTGTCGAAAGGTGTATCAGTTTGTATTTAGCAATAATATTTTCACTTTGAGTGCCTTTACCCGCACCCGGAGGGCCAAACAGTATAAGATTCAGCATAGTTGCAAAAAAAATTGATGTCGCGGTGGAATGGTGTTTTTCGGCAAATTTACAATTCTAAATAAATGCCAGCCTAATAGTTAGTAGTATTTTTACAATAAAAAATCCTCCTGATGGCTTAAAATCAGGAGGACATGGAATATTTTTTAGTATAAATCAGGGAATCACGACCCTTTTTACAGCTCCGTCTTCGTTCTGCACTACGCTCACAAACACGGTTCCTTTCGTATTTTTCTTTAATTCAATCTGACCTACAAACTCACCTTCAAAGCCCTTGATTTCCTTCTTTCCAACTTCCCTGCCTTTTGTATCAGTAACGGTCACAGTTACATCGCCTTTTTGCGGAACGCCGAACCTCAGGTTAAGGACACCATTATCAGGATTATTTGTATAAGCCGTCAATGAACGCACGCTTGCTGGTTTCATCACTTCCTTGTTCCATATTTCGCCCATTTCATTGCCAAAATGTTCCATGTCACGCATGAGCATTTTCGTCTTTGGCCTCCATTCATTTTCGAAAGTCTTCATATGCTTGCGAAGATTTTCAGTATTGAATTCAAAATCATTAGAAAAATCTCCTTTCCAATGATAAGCAAGCGGTTCGCGGTCATCGCGGTGGTCAATGATCATTTTGCGTCGTTTTTTTGCAACCATATCTTCATCGCCGTCATCAATGGTCACGGAAACCAGCTGATTGTTTTTCTTTTTATCAACACCCAATGAGTCCAGGACTTTATCCACAAACTTGTCACGCTCGTCATCCGTCATCGCTCCCACGCGATAACTGCGCTCCTTATTCTCAACTCTGCCATCCTTTTCCTCGGTAACCTTAATGCGAATGGTTGCCTTTTCCTCTTTTCCGGGTTTTTCCGGTTTATCCTTCTGCGCCTGAACAAGCGTTGCCGTCGCGCCGGTAAGCAACAATGACAGCATTAATTTGTTTAAAAAAGAAGTCCTCATATGCTTGATTAGGTTATGTATATGAATGGATTACAAAAATATCAGATCCTTTTTTCAGCCGGTGTTAAATTTTGTTAAAAACAAGATTGGCCCGGGCGTATGCGTTAAATTTGTTATCAGCAAGAATGTCGGTGAATCCGGCGGCCGCGTTGCACCGGAGAATTTAAATTTATGACGAAGAGGAAAATTCAAATAATAGTTGGCCTGATGTGTGTTGCGCTTATCGGCCTCATCGGGTTTCAGTGGTATTGGATCCGTGAGGCGATTGCAATCCGTAATGAGCAATTCAATCAAAAGGTTTCGGAATCCGTGCAGCAGGTTGTGCATCGCCTCGAAAAGCAGGAAATGATGTACCTGCTCCAACGCAGGATTGAAACTGAACAGCAGAAAAGCAAGCTCAACCGAATTACCCAGCTGCGGAATATGCCGGTTAAGAGGACACCGGTGGCCAAAAGCAAACCTGCCCGCGAGCTTGCGCAGCGGACGCAACCCCGCATGGAAATAGCGATCGGACCCAATGGCGAGGAAATACATTATCAGATCATCACCGAAGCCGTTCCTACTGACGTGCTCAGCCCCAATTTCCGCGTGATGGTAGAGCATCAGCAGCAAATTATGGAGGAGTTTTTTCAGGCACAGCAATATGGGGCTGCGGGCATTGATGAATTCATGCGCAGAAGATTGGACGACGAAAGACGCCTGGGAAATGCTTTCAGGGGAATGCAGGAAAGTGATGGTAAATACCATACGGGAAGTGGAATGCATCCGGATTCAGCTTCGCGGAGAATAGCAAACCGCCAGGTTGCTATCCCGGAGGCCAGGAAAAATGGTAAAAACAGTAAAGCGCTCATTAGCGACGCAGAACCCGATCGGGCATCATTGCTCAAAGAGGTTATGAAGGATTTTATTTACACTAAAAGGCCTATTGAACAACGTGTTAACCGTTTTTTACTGGATACATTATTGAAAAAAGAGTTTGTAGAAAGCGGCATTTCGCTTCCTTATGAATTTGCAGTAAGAGGCCGGTCGGATAACAGCCTGATCTTTTCTACGGCGAGCCTGAGGCCACGGGAGTGGGAGGAGAAGTCTTACAAAGCATCGCTTTTCCCCAGCGAGACCATTAATGCACCTAATTCTTTATATGTATATTTCCCCGACCAACAAAAATACATTTTGAGTAACATGGGTGTCATGTTTGGTGGCTCCGGAATTTTGATTGTAGTGATAATGGCTTGCTTTTACATGGCAGTAACCACGATTTTGCGTCAGAAAAAACTCTCGGACATTAAGAATGATTTTATTAACAACATGACCCACGAGTTCAAAACGCCGATTTCAACCATTGCATTAGCAGCGGAAATGGCGCAGGAAAACTCTGCGGCGATCCCGCAAGCCGGAAATGGTTCGAGGCTGGACCGTTATCTTGGGATTATCCGGGAGGAAAACAAACGGCTGGGAACGCATGTGGAAAAAGTCCTGCAAATGGCGCTTTTGGATAAAGGACATGTGAAATTAAAGATCAGCGAAGCGGATGTGCATGACCTGATCGGCAAGGCTTTGAATGGTCAGAGCGTTCAGATCGAGCAGCGGGATGGGGATGTGGACCTGGATTTCGAGGCGACGCATGAAGTGGTTTCGGGAGATGAAATCCACATTTCAAATGTCCTTAATAACCTCATTGACAACGCAATTAAATACTCTCCCGAAAAACTGCACATTAGAATAAGGACCTGGAACGAGAACAATGGTATCAGCATTGCGATTTCTGATAGCGGAATAGGCATGAACCGCGAGCAGCAACACCGCATTTTTGACACTTTCTATCGCATTCCAACGGGCAATGTGCATGACGTGAAAGGTTTTGGATTGGGATTGAGCTATGTTAAAAAGATGGTTGAGGCGCATGATGGAACCGTTCAGGTGGAAAGTAGGCCGGGTGAAGGCAGTACATTTACAGTCTGGCTGCCCATTAGCAAAGAGGAACAATTAGTTTAGAAATTTCATCTGCAACGCCTAACTTGCCATCTTTTTAGATGACCAGCCGCGATTTGCGGTAAATTTCTGACTGTACAATGATTTCGAAAACATATGCCCCCCAGGAAATAGAGGATAAATGGTATTCCTACTGGATTGACAATAAGTTTTTCAGCTCAAAACCAAATCCCGATAAGGAACCTTATTCCATTGTAATTCCTCCTCCCAACGTCACGGGCGTGCTGCATATGGGGCATATGCTCAATAATACAATTCAGGATATCCTCATCCGGAAGGCCCGCATGGAAGGCAAGGAAGCTTGCTGGGTGCCTGGAACCGATCATGCTTCCATTGCCACTGAGGCAAAAGTTGTTGCCATGCTTAAAGAGCGCGGGATCAGCAAACGCGACCTTACCCGCGAAGAATTTCTCGAATACTGCTGGGAATGGACGCACAAATACGGCGGCATTATCCTCAAACAATTACGCAAATTGGGCGCTTCCTGCGACTGGGACCGCACACGCTTCACGATGGAACCCGATTTGTACGATTCGGTGATCGACGTTTTCATTGACCTGTATAATAAAGGGGACATTTACCGCGGGCACCGCATGGTAAACTGGGACCCGCAGGCGCGAACAACGGTTTCGGACGAAGAAGTGATCATGAAAGAAGTGAACCAGAAATTGGTTTACCTTAAATATCTTTTGGTTGACGAAATTGGCGAGGCACTTACAGATGAAGCGATTATTATTGCTACCACGCGTCCTGAGACGATCATGGCCGATGTGGCGATCTGTGTAAACCCACATGACGAGCGTTACAAGCATCTAGTCGGCAAGCAAGTTTCTATTCCCCTGATCAACCGCGCGATCCCGATCATTGCGGACGAATATGTGGAAATGGAGTTCGGAACGGGCTGTCTGAAAGTAACGCCAGCACATGATACGAACGATTATGTGCTGGGTAAAAGACACGATCTGCCCGTCATTGATCTGCTGAATGAAGACGGCACATTGAATGAAAAGGCGCAAATTTTGGTGGGTGAAGACCGCTTTGTCGCACGTAAAAAGATCATTAAGCTGCTGGAAGAATCAGGAAATCTGGTTAAAACAGAGGAATATAAATCCAACGTCGGCCATTCCGAGCGGACGAACTCGGTGATCGAGCCCAGGCTTTCTGAGCAGTGGTTTTTGAAAATGGATAAAATCAGCAAACCTGCATTCGAGAATGTGATGAATGATACGGTACAGCTGATTCCTGCCAAATTTAAAAATACATATCGGCATTGGATGGAGAATGTCCATGACTGGAACATTAGCCGCCAGCTTTGGTGGGGCCACCGGATTCCGGCTTATTATTTGAAAGACGGCACCACGATCATTGCCAAATCTAAAAGAGAAGCTTTGCGCAAAGCGCAGATGGATTACCAGCTTTTTGCATTGACCGAAGAGGACATTGAGCAGGACCCGGACGTTTTGGACACCTGGTTTTCGGCCTGGTTGTGGCCTATTACTGTTTTCAATGGGATTAAGGAGCCGGATAATGCGGACATTAACTATTATTATCCTACCAATGACCTGGTTACGGCACCGGAGATCCTTTTCTTCTGGGTTGCGCGGATGATCATTGCGGGTTATGAATACAAAGGGCAATATCCTTTCAAGAATGTATATCTCACGGGAATTGTACGGGATAAACAAGGACGGAAAATGTCCAAATCGCTTGGAAACTCGCCTGACCCGATTGATCTGATCGAGCAATATGGTGCGGATAGCATTCGTACTGGCATGCTTTTCAGTTCGCAGGCAGGTAATGATCTTCCTTATGATGACAAGCTGGTTGAACAGGGGAGGAATTTTGGAAATAAAATATGGAATGCTTTCCGATTGGTGAAAGGTTTCCAGGTTTCAGAAGATTTGCAATCCCCCGCAGGTTCACAACTTGCCATCCAATGGTTTGAAAGCAAACTGAACCAAACGATTCTGGAAGTGCAAGATCATTTCTCCAAATTCCGCATTTCCGACGCGCTTAATTCGGTTTACAAACTGATATGGGACGATTTCTGTGCGCAATATCTGGAAATGATCAAGCCTGGCTTCGAGCAACCAATCGACAAGCAGACTTACGATGCAACATTAGAATTCTTTGATCGGTTAATGCGTCTTTTGCATCCGTTTATGCCATTTATTTCAGAAGAAATTTGGCAAAATATTATGGAAAGGAAAGATAAGGACTCCATCTGCATTGCACCATTTCCGCAAGCCGCAAACATTGATCAGTCGCTGTTGAATGATTTTGAGATCCTTTTTGAAGTTATTTCTTCCATCAGGAATTTGAGGAATGCGAAGAATATCAGCCCTAAAATTGCACTTCCACTTTCAATCCGCACGGATAACCAAGGGCGTTATGCAGCGTTGGAGCCGTTAATTTTGAAATTGGCTAATGTTGAAAGCATTGGTTATGTAACAGGCGAGGGCGAAGGAACTGCATTCAGAGTGAAATCGGATGAGTTTTTTGTGAATCTGGCTGATGAGCTGGATGTGGAAACGGAACGTGAAAATCTGCAAAGGGAATTGGAATACACGCAAGGCTTTCTGGATTCGGTGATCAAAAAATTGTCCAATGAACGCTTTGTACAAAATGCAAAAGGCGACATTGTTGAGAAAGAGCGTCAGAAGCAGGCGGATGCCGAAGCCAAGCTCGAAACCCTGAAAGAAGCGCTTGTAAGGTTGGGTTAGTGTGAGTTTTCGTACCTTTGCGCGATGCAGACTACGCAAAACAATTTTGAGCAATTCAAGCTTAACCGTCAACTACTCAATGCCATTGAAGAAGCGGGATATACCGAGCCAACTCCTATCCAGGAACAGGCGATCCCGCTCGCTTTATCCGGACAGGACATTCTGGGCATAGCCCAAACAGGCACAGGCAAAACCGCCGCTTATACATTACCTTTACTAATGCGCATCAAATATGCCCAGGGCGAGCACGCCCGGGCATTAATTATGGCCCCTACCCGGGAACTGGCCATGCAAATTGCAGAAGCGATCGCGCAATTGAGCAAATACACCGACATCCGGACCGTTGTGCTTTTCGGTGGAGTTGGATCTAAATCACAGATCGAGGCGATCCGGAAAGGCGTTGACATTATCGTCGCCACGCCGGGCAGGTTCATGGACCTTTATTTTCAGGAAGAGGTTATTGTGAAGCATTTGAATGTAATGATCCTGGACGAAGCCGACAAAATGATGGATATGGGCTTCATGCCGCAGATCCGAAAATTGCTTGAAATCATCCCCAGAAAGCGGCAGAATATGCTTTTCTCGGCTACATTTTCGGACAAAGTAGAAAGACTTTCCTTTGAATTTCTGGAATTCCCAACCCGGATTGAAGTAACACCGCAAGCCACAACGGCAGAAATGGTAACGCAGTCATTATATGAATTGCCCAATTTCCGCACGAAAATTAATCTTTTGACTCATTTACTGAAAGACAGAGAGGCATTCAACCGCGTCCTTGTTTTTACCAGAAGCCGGGAAGTTGCGGGATTGGTTCATCAAAATCTGCTGGATAGGGTGGTGCGTGAAGATGAATTGAAAGTAATACATGCGAATAAAGGTCAAAATACGAGAACCAATGCAATGGAGGCATTTAAAGAGGGTTCAGTTAGGGTGATGGTGGCGACGGATGTGGTAGCGAGGGGCATTGACATCACGGAGGTAAGCCACGTGATCAACTTTGATGTGCCGCTGATCTACGAAGATTACGTGCACCGGATCGGGAGAACGGGGCGGGCTAACCGCATCGGGCAAGCCATTACTTTCATGACGATGGCTGATGAATACCACATTCAGAAAATTGAAAAAATGATCCGCATGGAGATCCCGCGAAAGGAATTACCTGAGGATCTGGAAATTGCTGCAACGCCGGTTACGGAACGGCAGGATATGCTTCGGGAGATCGATAATCAGAAAAGAAAAGAAGATCCCACTTTTCTGGGGGCCTTCCACGAAAAGAAAAAAGTATATCGCCCATCCTCAAAATCGTCGACAAAAGGTGGGCAAAACCGCCGTAGCTCGGCGGGACGAAGTAAACGGAGATAATGCAATACAATTCGAATAAATCCGTTTAACTTGGACAATAGAAAACCTGTTTCTCTATTAAAGTTACTTATGAAAGAGTCTGTTGTTATTTGGCTTGCTATTTTTATTCCAGTATTTGGCTTTGCTCAGAACACCCATCTTGCGAGCGCAGCGCCAAACACAGATACGAATCTTGCCCAAAAAAAACCCTTGGAGTTAAAAGAAAGACGTGTACTTCCGCTATTTGGAGAAGTGAGCAAAACTTCCGAGCAGATTGACGAAGAGATCCGTTTTTTGAGTGAATGCGATAAGTCATTTACAAGTCGTGCAGAGGCAAGCAGCTTTTTTACGGCACGTGCCTGGGAGTATTTGCAGGAAGGGTCATTGGATACAGCCTGCTACCGCTTCAATCTCGCACATTTATTGAATGATAAGAATGTTGAAACCTATTGGGGGCTTGGGGTAATTTCCTATCAGCGCGAGAACTGGGTCGACGCAAAAAGGATGCTGAGCCGCGGAATTGGTTTACAAGGCGAAAATGTGCCGTTGCTCGTGGACTTGTCAACAGTGGATTTGAAATTATATGCAATAACCAGCCGGAAAGAGGAGCTGGACGAGGCAGCTGCATTGCTTAACAGAGCCACAGCAATTGATTCGAGTTACGCATTAGGCCAATATAACCTGGCATTGTTACATTATAATCTCAATGATCTCGATAAGTCATGGGAGCATTTGCATAAAGGAAGGGCACTCGATTTTAATCAAATGAACCTGGATTTCGTTGAGCTTTTGAAAGCTAAAAAGCCGGATCCGCAGGGTTTCTTCAAGTAGAATTTGATTTTGATATACATAAAAAAAGTCTCCCGCGAAGGAGACTTTTTTCGTTTACTGGCAATTCATTTTACTTAAAAAAGAAGCCCGTTGGTGCAACATTCACTTTGATTGAATCTACAACCGACCCGTCGGCGCGGTAACGCACTGCGTAACCTGCCTGCGCGTATGAAGGCGTCACACCTGCGTAAAGAAGTCCCTGCGTTGGGTCCACCGCCAACCCTGTGAAAACTCTTTTGATTAATGGCGTGGTAACATTGACCTGCGCGTCGCTGACGCCGAATTTGTAAGTTGCACCGTGCTCGCCAGCGGCATCGAAATAGGTCAGGACAAAGAAAACTGTTCTGCGATCCGAGCTGAATGTGAATTTATCTGCCATTTTAGTTGCATCGCTGCCGATAGACAATGTAGCCTCCGCATTATAAGAATCAGGATTGATTTTTACGACCTTAATTCCGTCATTAACCCAAAGCTTTTCGTCAGCGTCAATGCCGATCGGATTGGGCGCGTTTTCAAATAAAAGCGTCTTGTCAATCGCATTCGTGCTTGTATTTATGATACTAAGTGTTTTGCCTCCGCCATAAGAAACGGTTCCTACAAACAACTTGCCATTGTTATAAACCAGGTTTTCAGGGCCGCCCGAGGCAATGTCAACACGCTTGGTTATTTTATTGGTAGTCAAATCAATGACAGCCACGTATCCAGTTGTGAATTTTTGATCTGCATTCGATCCCCAGCAAGAAACATAGGCTTTGTTATTAATGCCGAAAACCACTTCTCTTGGATTCTCAATGTCTGGCGCACCGATGCTGGCAATGGTTTTAAATGTATTGCTGTTGACAATCTCAACTTTATCCTGTCCGGCAGACATATTATCTACAAGAATAATCCCGGTTTCACCAGAAGCTGCATAACCCTGTGCTCCGCCTTTCAGTGCGGTGCCGTTCGCCGCCGAAAAAATATCCACCTGCGCGGTGGTTTGTTCTCTGGTAAAGAACGAGATCGCTCCGTTGTTTTGAGAGAAATTACCTTCATTAACAACAAATACACCCTGCACGTAATCGCCCTTTGGAGCCGGATCGCTTTGGTTACACGACCATGCAAAAAGGGATAGAGAAGTAAATGCTGCTAATCTGAATAACTGTTTTTTCATTTTTTGTTTTATTAGTTGTAAACATTTTGCCACCAACCGACTGCAAATGATCATTTAACGGTTTGCGGCGAATCATAAATTAAAATTAAACTCAACGCGAAGCTCCTTCCGGGCATCGCATTGTTCCTCACATTTAAATAGAACGTGTTTGCAAGGTTATTGATCTGTCCCTGCAAACGCATTTTTATTTTGTCCCAGGCAAATGTATGTTCCGCCAACAAATTTGTGAGCATATATCCTTCTAAAAACTGAGAGTTGTCAAAAGTGCTGAACCGCTTGCTTATCGCCTGCGCCTGGCCGGTAAGTCGCGTGGTTTTGTATTGGATAAATGCATTCAAATTTCCGGAATGAACAGGCACAAACACAAGTTGTTTGCCTATAATGTCAGAAGAATAGGCGTCATAAGCTTTTTCCTGCGAGCTTTTATTGAATGTATATCCAATGTTAGATCCTGATTTCCAGTGATTTACATTGTGATACCAGCCAGTTTGCACTTCAATGCCGCGGGCCAGCACTTGCTGTAAATTTTCTACGTGATAGCTTTTTCCCGGATTCCAGTAAGTCCAGTCCTTAATCCGATTGTGATATGCGGTTACAGAAGCAGAAAAAGTATGGTTCAAATTGGATACAATGTTTTGTTCAAGACCAATTTCCTTATTCCAACCTGTTTCCGGCCTGATTTCCGGATTTCCCATTTCTTTCCAAAAGCGCTCATTCAATGTGGGCACGCGGTAACTTCGCCCGATTGAGCCTCTGAGTTTCAAACTGTATCGTTCTTTTTGAGCCAAAAAATATTCTGCACCCAATGACGGCGTGAATGGCGGATCGAATTTCGTTACAAATGCCTGCCTCAAATTGACGGAGACAATCGTGCGATTCGTCGCTTGCCATCGAGTGAGCAAGAATAAGTCGCCTCTATTTTCTGTAACCGATGCTTCATCATAACCAGCCACCTGGGCCCGGTAATGCGCCCACTCGCCTCCCGCTTTGATTTGGAATGCATTAAATTGAAAATCGCGTTCAATGCGGTTCGAAAACTTGTCAGTTACAGCGTGATCCAGTTGACTATAATCGCCTTTTGCATAGTCAATGATGTCTCTCACCCACGAAGTCCGGAATGTAAAATCCTTAAAATTATAGCGCAGCATGGTGCGGTAAGCCTCTGTCGATGTCAGCTCGCGACCTGCTTTGTCTTCGGGCGTTAATGTGAGCCTGTTGCGGGTTAGCCACACATGCGCAGAGATTTGGTGATCATTTTTTGAATTGAAAAATAGATCCTGCACCAAACCACGCTGAAAAGAAGTTGATGGTAAAACTGTATATTGATTTCTCTCCGCGTAAGGAAAATCGTTGTTCATACGACCATCGTATACATTTGTCTTTCCTGAGAAGCTCCACTGATCATTAATCGCCGATGCGTAACGGGCTGTAAGCTGCGTCTGATGGTTATTAAAACTTTCCTGCTGCCGACCGATGGAAAATTGCAAAGGCTGGCTTGAAGGCGCACTTCCCAATAAAATGCTTCCACCAACGGCATCAGTTCCGACAATGCTCGCCGCAGAACCATATTGCACAGAAAGCTGGTCAAAACCGGCAACAGGAATGGTAGAAAAATCGGTTTGGCCCAGAATAGGCGAATTAATGTTTAGTCCGTTCCACAGCACAGCCGTATGATTAGCGGACGTCCCACGAAACGACGCAGTATTTAATTGCCCGGGCCCGTAATTTTTGAATGCGATGGGTGTGTAAAGCGAAAGCACATCGCTGATATTTTGGAAGCGAAAAAGATTTAATGTTGTCGAATCGACCTTTTGAATTTTGAGCCCGCTCATGAATCTTTCCGGAACAAAGCCTTTTATCAAAACAGGTTCGAGACGGACGCTATCGCGCTGTGCCATTAGCATTTCCGGACACAATAGCCATGTGGCAATGGTCAAAGCCATGAAAAACTTCCGGTCAATAATCACCTGGTGTCAAATATGAAGCATTATCAGCATTGCTTTTCCTCCGAAAACAAATTTTGATGGATCAACTTTTGGCAGGTCTCCTGGCTCGTCTCTTGATCCATGGCCTTCCCGTTCGCAGAACAGTGGCATTGGGATTGGATCATTATAAACAGACTCACAGTTGCGGGGACAGCTTCCGGATCAACGGAATTCCCTATTAAGCCTTATCGCCGCATTGAAGCAGCTTATGGCGCCAAAGGTGCAAAGTTAGGAAATTGGCGGGACTTCCAACTCTGTGCGATATGCTTTATCTTTGGTCAAAATCTTTATCATTGTTGGCTGCTCCTGCTCAAAATCTGACTGTAACTTCTTCGCAAAAAGGCATTTATCTTATGCTTGGTGCGGCATTTTTCTTTTCGCTTACGTCGGCAATTTCCAAGTGGCTGGGCCGTGATTTTCATATCGTGCAGCTTGTCTTTTTCAGAAACATTGTGGGCGTTGTATTTGTGATTACGAGCATTTGGCGCCGACCGATCCGGCAGGAAGGAGGCAAGCTCGGACTGCTTATTTTTCGTGGTGTTGTAGGCACATTATCGCTTTACATGCTTTTTTACGCCATTCAAACATTGGGATTGGGGCGCGCTTCCACTTATCAATACACTTACCCTATTTTCCTGGCATTGCTATCCTGGCTGTTAATCGGCGAAACGCTGAATCCGCGTGAATGGGCGGCAATTTTTGTTGGCTTTACGGGGATTATGTTTGTTTTCCGGCCAGATCTTTCCATCTCGCTGAGGGATAATGCTTTGGGACTGGGAAATGCTTTATTAACTGCTATTTCTTATTTATCAATCAGGCAGTTAGGAGTTGTTTATGACACACGGGCGATCATTCTTTCCTTTATGCTGAGCGGCATTGTTATGCCTATTATTTCTATGTTGGTAGGGACTTATTATCCGATGGAACATCTGGATTTCCTGATTGGAACATTCACCTGGCCCACTAACATTTCGCAATGGCTAGGGTTCCTGGCGTTGGGGCTGACCGCATTAATGGGCCAGAGAATGTTGACACAATCATTCACTTTTGAAAAAGCCGGGCGTGTTGCCGCCATTGGTTACTCCAATATCTTGTTCTCGGTTTTAATTGGTTTTCTGATGGGAGAAGCCATTCCATCAGTCTCGATGCTCACGGGCATGTTGCTGATTGTGGCGGGAGGGATTATGGTATCCTTGGCAAAAAGAAAGCCTGCGATTTCCAGTGATCTGGAATAAAGTGGAGCTTTCAGGACAATTATTTCACATTGAAATTTGTTTATCAATTGAAATTAAATGAAGTTATGAAAAGATCAGCTACATCTCTTTTTCTGTTTTTGGTTATGCTGACTGTGGCAACAGGCTTCAAATCTGATGGAAAACGGCCAGCAGAAGGCATTCATTGGTTAACAATTGAAGAAGCTTACGCTAAAATTCAGCAGGAACCGCGCAAAGTGCTGATCGATGTTTATACGGATTGGTGCGGCTGGTGTAAAGTGATGGACCGCGAAACATTTAAAAATAAAGCCGTAGTCGAATACGTCAACCGCAAATATTACGCAGTAAAGCTCGATGCAGAGCAGAAAAAGGCGATCACATTGGGCGACAAAAAATTTGAATTCCTTTCAGAAGGTGGTCGTGGTGTGCATCAGCTGGCATTGGCCCTGACGAACAATCAGCCCAGTTATCCAACCACAGTTTTCCTGGACGACAAATTCAACATGATCCAACCTTTGCCCGGCTATATGAAGGCCAAAGAGTTTCACCAGGTTATTACCTTCATCGGTGAGGATTACCACAAAAAAGAAGCCTTTGAAGATTACAAATCAAAGACTTACAAATCACTTTTTGCGGCTAAGTAAGAATTTTCGATCAATTTCTAAACCGTTTCACCCTCCTGCATACGCTCGGCATTTTCTGCGATGCGTAGTCTTTCGATGAATTCTGCAATGTCACCTTCCATTACTGCAGGAAGGTTATAAACTGTGTAACCAATGCGGTGATCGGTAATGCGGCTTTGTGGGTAGTTGTAAGTGCGGATTTTATCGGAGCGGTCGCCGCTTCCTACCATGGATTTCCGCTGCGAGCTGATGGCATCATTGTGCTCTTTCAGTTTGATCTCATAAAGTCTGGAACGCAAAACGCTCAATGCACGGTCCTTATTTTTCAGCTGTGAACGCTCATCCTGGCAACTAACAACCAGTCCGGAGGGAATGTGTGTCAAGCGAACCGCGGAGTAAGTTGTGTTAACCGACTGTCCACCAGCGCCTGAGGATTGAAAAGTATCCACGCGGACATCATTCATATTGATCTGAACGTCCACTTCCTCAGCCTCGGGCAATACGGCTACCGAGGCGGCCGATGTGTGAATGCGACCCTGAGATTCCGTTTGCGGAACGCGTTGAACACGGTGCACACCGGATTCAAATTTCATTTTACCGTAAACATCCTCGCCTTCAACTTTGCAGATAATCTCTTTATAACCACCGTTGGTGCCCTCGGTAAAATCCATAATTGAAGAACGCCAGCCCATTTTCTCAAAGAAACGCTGATACATTCTGAACAGATCACCAGCAAAAATCGCAGCTTCATCACCGCCGGTCCCGCCCCTGATTTCAAGGATAATGTTGCGGCTGTCATTCGGATCTTTTGGAATAAGCAGCTCTTTAATAACCTGTTCGAGCTGTTCAAGTTTCGGACTTAGATCGTCCAGCTCTTCTTTTGCCATCTCGCGAAGCTCCTCGTCCTTTTCTGTTGCAATAAGTTCTTTGGTGCCTGCAATGTCTTTTTGAAGTTTCAGATAAAGGGCATATTGCTCCACGATTCTTCCCAGATCCTTATATTCTTTGCTTATCTTGGAATAACGGGCTGAGTCGGAAACGATTTCCGGTTGTATGATTTGTTGCGAAACTTCTTCGAAACGTTCTTTTATGGCTTCTAATTTATCGATCATCTTTATTGAATATCTTTGGCACCACGCATTTGGGGCACAAAGATACGCATTTTAGATAAATGAAGTTTTCGACAGATAGCAGGTCTTATGTGAATTAGATACTTTGGAATACTGTTAGCAAATTATAATGTGCATTGATAATGAAAAAAATACTGGCTTTTGCAGCGCTGATAGTAGTTATGGCAGGTTGCGATACGGGAAACCGGGTTGAAAATACCAAAGCGCTTTCTAACGAAATTAACGCTTCCAAAATAAAGCGGGTTACCAACACACAACTCATTTATTCAGCAGACGCCTGGGGCAAGAAAATTGCCAAAATAGCCGAAAAGGCACTGAGTAATGAATTGGAAAAACATCCTGAGAAAGCGGGAGAACTATGCCAAAATCTGGCAGGAATTCCGGTTATAGGCGCATTGGAAAAGGAATATGGTGTAAAAGTGGAGTTGCTGGACCTGACTGATCTGAAAAACCCGGAACTGGCACCAAAAGAGCGTGAATTGCTGGATGCATATCTTTACAGCGCCAAAAGCAAGTCGGTTGCGAGCGACAATCTCCAGCAATTGAGCGACACATCGCTGGTCTACAATGCACCTATTCCAGCCGAAAGTTTAATCTGTAAATCATGTCTTCCCGAAGACGAAACACCTTTTGCCGTATGGCGTCTGCTTTTCAACAAAAAAGACATCATCAGAAAGTTAGACGCGAAGCAGTTGAAGGATTGATTTAAAACGGATAGGAACGGTTTTTTACAAAATAGGCGTACAGCATCACCCATTTTAATCACTCCGCATGCAAGCTCCTGTTAACAAGACCATCCCGAAAATTATTGAAAATGAGGTTTTAAAGGCTTTGTCTTTTTACCCCGAGTTGCAGGAAACGCCTATTGATTTTGTGTTTAAACGGAACATTAAGCGTTCTGTCATGCAGGCCCAGCCGAAGATTGGAACCATGTTTGGGGCAAAACGGGGCTATAATATCAACATTAGTGCATTATTCAGGCTAACAACCTCTGCCATTCCTATTCATCAGATCCCGCCTGACATTATGGTAGGCTGGATAGGGCACGAGTTGGGGCACGTTATGGATTATGAAAACAGGAATGTTGTGAGCATGATGCGGTTTGGCATTGGCTACTTGTTTTCTTCAAAATACATAAAACAAGCCGAGCGCGTAGCGGACACTTATGCGGTAAACCATGGATTAGGAAGTTATATTGTTAAAACAAAGCACTTTATCCTGAATCACGCCAGTTTATCCGAAAAGTATAAAAATAAAATAGCCCGGCTTTATCTTTCGCCGGACGAGATCATGGAACAGGTTCAAAAGCTGGAAGCAGCACAGCAAGATGCTGCCCGGCAGAACGCTGCACGCCAGGAAGCTGCCAAGTTGAAATCATGAGTTGTTTCTGACAAAAGCTTCGAACTCGAGAAATTCTTCCTCTTTCATTACTCTCGGAATTTTAACCTGTCCACCTAGTTTTTTGGTGTCTTCGCTCCACTTGTAAAACATTTCTTCGGGGATTAATTCTGTTTCAATTCCCTTTAAAGCGCGACCTCTGGCCACGTTATAGTTTTTATTATTTTCCCGAAGTGTTTTATCCAGCGATTCAGCAACCTTTTCATTATCAGGAAATTTGTCACAACTCAGAAACCATTTATGAATGTAATCTTCACCCCGGTGAACGGCCGCAACGATGAATTCTTTGATCACAACATCATATTCCTGTTCGATAACCCGCAATGCATCATTCATTTGGTTTACTGAAAGTTGCGAGCCAACAACATTCAGGAAATGCTTTGTGCGGCCCGTAATCTTGATCTCGGCTTTGGACTTGTCTGTTATTTGCACCGTATCTCCTATCATATAGCGCCATGCGCCAGAAACAGTTGATATCAGGAGCACGTATTCAACATTTTCCTCGGCATCAGCAAGCGATAAAACGTTTGCTCCGGGTTTTACCAAACCATTTTCGTCTACATGATCACCATCAAATGGCACAAACTCGTAAAAAATTCCATTGTCCGGAAACAGGGCCATAGAACTTGTATCGGGGCGTTTTTGAATGGCTATAAAACCTTCGGAGGCCAGATAAGTGTCAATGTAGATCAACGGACGAGCAAATAATTGTTCAAGACTTTTCCGGTAAGGCTCAAATGCGACGCCGCCTGTTGTATAAACCATCAGATTTGGCCAAATTTCATGAATGTTATTGAGCTTGTTATGACTTATGATCTCTTTAAGCATTAATTCCACCCAGGCCGGAATCCCCGAAATGCATCCAATATCCCAGTTTGGGGCTTCCTCGGCGATTTTTTTAACACGCTCGTCCCAATCAGCAATGTCCGCAATTTCTCTTCCGGGTTTATAAAATCCGCCAAACCAGGTTGGCAGGTTACTGGCACTGATCCCACTGATTTCACCTTCCTGATGATCGTCCTTTTGAATCAGAGAAGTGCTGCTTCCCAGCATCAGGATTTGTTTTGTAAAAAAATCACCTGGTAAATTAAATGCATTGATATTGGTAATTTCCGAAATGCCAGCCTTTCTGATTGCGTTGAGCATATCGTCGGTTACCGGAATGTATTTGCTGGCGCTTGTAGTTCCGCTACTGAGTGCAAAATACTGCTGTCCGCCAGGCCAGGTCACATTTTGATGACCTTCGAGTAGGTAGTGCCACCATTCTTCGTACATTTTGTCATAATCATGCGCCGGCACTTTTTGCTGAAATGCGGTAATGATATCGTCGCTTTGTAACAGCTCTGTAAAATTGTAAGCTTTGCCAAACGCGGTCAGCCTGGCGGTTTCAAGCAGGTTTCGTAAAACTTTTTCCTGTGCTTCAACGGGATCGGGATCGCTTATGATCATTCCCGTGAAATCAATAGCCTTCTTAATAAGTTCTCCGATTACCGCCATTCGTCTCTTGGTTTACTTGAAAAAATCACATTAATAAAATCAGGTTTTAAAAACCCATGCCACTTGATAAATTTGTCCTTTCACACCATATCTGTATGTCCATGAAAGCATTGAGCCAGCTTAAAACATCACGTTACTTATTTTTTGCGCAGATTGGAATGTTGCTGATCCTGGTATTGGGAATGCAGTTGACCGCCTATGCGCAGAATAATATCCTGGTTTTTCAATCTGATTTTGGGCTAAAAGATGGGGCAGTCTCGGCAATGAAAGGTGTTGCTTCCGGTGTATCGCCTGATTTAAGAATGTATGATCTCACCCATGAAATTCCTGCTTATAACATCTGGGAAGGCGCATACAGATTGGTGCAAACGGCTCCCTATTGGCCAATTGGGACTGTTTTTGTTTCAGTAGTGGATCCTGGTGTGGGCACTGAACGTAAATCCGTCGTTATGAAATCCAAGTCCGGACATTATTTTGTGACGCCTGACAATGGCACATTAACATTGGTTGCGGAACAGCTGGGCATTCAGGAATTGAGAGAAATAGATGAGGCTGTTAACCGGCGGAAGGATTCAAACGAATCATACACATTCCACGGGAGGGATGTATACGCATTTACCGCGGCACGTCTGGCCGCAAACGTGATTTCGTTTGAACAAGTTGGAAGAAAGCTCGAAAACAAAGTTGTGTCTATTCCTTACCAAAAGGCTGTTTTTGAAAATGGTCATGTAACAGGAGCGATCCCGATTCTAGACATTCAGTATGGGAATGTCTGGACTAACATTAATAAAGAAGTTTTTAATAAACTCAACATTAAGATAGGCGAGGACATCCAAGTGCAGGTTTTTAACCAGGATTCGAAAATTTACGAAGGGAAAGTCCGCTATGTGAATACGTTCGGGGAGGTGAAGGAGGGGGCTGACGTTGGTTATTTCAACAGTCTGCTTAATTTCTCCCTGGGCATTAATATGGGAAGTTTTTCTGAGAAATATAAAGTGCTGAGCGGAGGAGAATGGCGGATTGTTCTAACTAAATAAAACAACCCGCTTTTAATGGTTATTTGCCTACAACCTGATAGATTTCGTACCAGTCTTCGTGGCTTAATTTGATATCCGAAGCGCTTGCGCCATTCCTGATCCTTGTTTCAGAAAGTGAGCCTATGATTGGCAAAGTGCCCAATTTCATAAGCCACGCAACCGCAGTTTGCTCAATATTTGCATCGTATTTTTTACCGACTTCTTCCAGCTTAGCTCTTAAACGGACCGCTTTCTCTTCCGTTCCATTCAAAATTTTACCACCAGCCAGCGGCGCCCAAGCAAGCGGCTTGCTGAAACTCTGCTTAATGAAATCAATTCGACCATCCTCGATCGCGGTTGTATTCATCAAATTCAACTCAATATGATTGGTAACGATCGGGATTCGCAGGTAAGAAGCCAGCAATTGGTGTTGAAAAACCGTAAAATTGGCCACACCAATATGTTTTGTTTTTCCTGATTTTACAATTTCTGCAAGCGCTGTCGCGGTTTCTTCGGGATCAGACAAGAAATCGCTTTGGTGCAAAAGGAAAATATCCAGATAATCCGTTTTCAGCCGTTTTAAAGAGCCGTTAATGCTATTTACAATGTGGTCACGCGATGTATCGTAATAAGTCAGGTATTTATTGCTCGATGTTCTGATCCCGCATTTGCTGAACAAGACGATATCTTCCCTTTTAAAAGACTTGTTCTGAACCACTTTCCCAAAATGTTCTTCTATGGCCGTATCGCCGTAAACATCTGCATGATCAAAAGTGTTGATGCCCAGTTCCAGACAAAGATTAACAGTTTTCTCAATTTGAGACGTGGTTTGGGCACCTTCATCTGTCCATCTCCAGAAACCATAAATTGCTTCGGATACTTTTGGGCCAGAGTCGCTTAAACTAACTTTTTTCATTGGGTGGTTATTTGAATGCTCGTGCAAAAATATCTATTTATCCAAACGTTTATCCTTTACGATCAGATAAATATCATTTTCCAATTCCAGATAGCCATAATCATACACGAAGTGGTAAATATTGCCTTTCAACGTCGGTCGGACGCTTGTGATGAGATTAAAGTCAAATCCTTTCCCGATAAGCTGGCTTTTTGTGGTCTTGGATTTGTCGTCCGGGCACAATTCTTCCAGGATCCGGCGATTTTTCCGAAGCTGGTTGTTCATGTTCCTGACTATATTATAAGAATCTGAATTTAACCGGTTATTGTAGCTGTTCCGGCACATATCCGAGCAGAATTTCTTGTCTACTCTTCCCATCAGTGGTTTCCCGCATTCCAGGCAATTCTTCATTTTTTCAATGTTTAATCGAATCCGGTTTACGGGATTCGTAAGTGTGCATATATAATCTCGCTTCGCAATATAGTAAAATAACTTTTGCAGCGCCCAAGAAACAGGTTTTTCCGTTTGCAAACGGCTGCAAATGCTTGTATCTGACTGTAAGTAGTTAATAACCGAATCGCATCCGATCGATGCTGCACATTTGTAAAGTCGATTTGGGAGAGTCGTCTCAACAAATTGAACATTCATTATTAAACCAAGTCAGAAAACATGAATTCAGTAAAACTTATCGGAAATGTAGGCCGTGAAATCAATGTAAAGGAATTTGATGGCGGCAGGGCAGTAACGTTTTCACTAGCCACAGATGAAAACTATATTAACAAAAGCAAAGAGGAAGTCAAGTCAACATCGTGGCACTCGATCATCGCCTGGGGACCGCTGGCGCAACGTTGCGAAACAATGCTTGAAAAGGGAAAGATGGTTTCCGTTGAAGGCAAGCTAAGCTATCGTCAGTATTTGAATAAGGAGAACCAGACTGTCCGAACGGTGGAAATTGTGGCTTTCAAGATCGAGGAGATCACCAGGACGCAGGAAGCTAATGCATAACGTTTGGCAAAATGCCTGGTCTTAGTAACATTGTGATGCGTTATTAAGACCAGGATTTTGTCAGAATTATTAAAGCAGATTGTTAAAGACTGCTTTCCAAAGCTGCTTTCCAGTTGCCGTAGGCTTCCCTGGTGGCTTCTGTTAATGCATTATCAGGTTCGATTGTGCTTAATGCAGAAAGGCCCACAAAAGCCTCAGAGCGGTTTTTGTAGTAACCGAGGCCAAACCCTGCGGCACGCGCAGCGCCTTGTGCGCCGTCTGTATTGTAAAGTTCGACTGTTGCACCGGATACGTTTGCAAATGTTTCCCGGAACACCGGGCTCAGGAACATATTTGCCTCACCTGCACGGATATTTTTCAGGGAAACGCCAACGGTTTCCATGATTTCCATGCCGTAGTATAAAGCGAAAACGATGCCTTCCTGCGCAGCGCGTGTGTAATGGTTAAGCCCGTGACGGCTGAATTGTAAACCTTTGAATGTGCTGCCCGGATCCTGGTTTTCAAGCATCCGTTCTGCACCGTTACCGAAAGGAAGACAAAATAATCCGTCGGCACCGACAGGAGCTTGCGAAGCCAATGCATTCATTTCGGGATACGAAACATTGCCCTGGAATAAGGAATTGCGCAGCCAGCCGTTCAGGCTGCCTGTTCCATTTACGCAAAGCAAAACGCCGTAACGGGACGCTTTCGATATTGGGTTTACATGAAGGAAAGTGTTTACACGCGATTTAGGGTCAAATTTCACCTGATCGCTTACGCCATAAACAACGCCAGACGTGCCAGCTGTTGCTGCCACTTCACCCGGTTCAAGGACATTCAACGAGAATGCATTGTTGGGCTGGTCTCCCGCACGGTAAGTGACAGGAATGCCAGCTCGTAATCCCAATGCTTCGGCGGCGGATGCTGTTACTTTTCCTTGCTCTGAGAATGTGGGCAGCACCTCAGGCATGATCTCCTGGTTGAAACCAAAATAATCGAAAAGGAAATCAGCTGGACGGTCGTTGACAAAGTCCCAAAAAATGCCTTCGGACAAGCCCGATGGTGTGGTAACAATGTCGCCGGTCATCCGTGCAGCCAGGTAATCACCTGGAAGCATGAATTTATAAACCTTTGCATAAACATCAGGCTCGTTTTCTTTAACCCAACCTAATTTGGACGCAGTGAAATTACCAGGAGAATTGAGCAGGTGGGGCAGCACATATTCCTCCCCCAATGCTTCCATCGCTTTGTTTCCAACCTCCACGGCGCGGCTGTCGCACCAGATAATGGACGGGCGAAGCACATTCATATCTTTATCAACAACCACTAACCCATGCATTTGATATGATATTCCAATCGCACCCACTTCCTCAGGCGAAATGCCAGCCTTTTGGATTACTGCTTTTGAAGCGAGGCAAGCATTTTGCCACCACATTTCAGGTTGCTGTTCCGCGAAGCCAGGCTTGGGGGCGGCGATCGTCATTTCCCGTTCAGGATAAAACGCAGCGGCGGCAACGGCACCCGAATCTGCGTGGATCAAACATGCTTTTACAGACGAACTGCCTAAATCGAATCCCAGGAAATACATTGTTTCTGTTTTGATTAAAAATTGCTGTAATATTTAAATATAAGCCGAACAAAATACAAAAATGTTCCCTCGGTTTGGGAAAAACAAGATATTAAGTGTAAATATTACACTTATATGATTTCTTACCGCCAAACCTCTTTTACCACGAAAATTGAAAAAGATATCCAGTCCGGGAAAAATTCACTATTTTAATGAAGATATTGAAACAATTTGAATCTATTTGTAGTCTTATTTGTGTTAACGATGCGGAACACCAAATAGCTGATTATTAATTTCAAGGTGTAATTTTAAGAAAACGGACCATCCTTCAATGGGTATTATGAAAAAAATTGTACAAGTGGTTTTGATTGGTGGCTTAATTGTATTGTTCGCCGGATTTAGTCCTGTTGAAAAAAAATGGGAAAAACCCTTCTCCCGGCTTGATAATGAGGTAAGAAAAAACAGCAAAGCGTATCAGACGCTTGGTGAGGCAACAAAGACGATCGGACACAGGTTAACCGGTAGCGTCAATGGTGAAAAAGCCGAAGAATATGCATTTCAGCTCCTGAAAAGTTACGGATTTGCAGATGTTTCATTCCAGCCTTTCGAAGTTGAAGCCTGGATGCGGGACACGGTCACATTGTCCATTGCGCCGAGCAGCAGTGATAATTTCAGAGAAGTTCCGGTTGTTTCACTGGCACATTCCCCGGTTGAGTCGAACCTTCAAGGTGAAATTGTGGATGTAGGCAATGGTTTGGAAGAAGATTTTGAGGCCATTAAGGAACGGGTTAAGGGAAAAGTTGCACTGGCAAATATTAATCTGGTAGGAGCTCAGGGCAAGAAAAACCTGCACCGTTCTGAAAAAACGGCGCTGGCAATTAAATATGGTGCGCGTGGTGTGATTATGGTAAATGGCGCTCCTGGCAAGATATTGCTTACGGGAACGGCTTCTGTCACAGGTGCAATAATATCTATTCCGGCTGTTTGTATTTCAAATGACAGTGGGGGAGAGCTTCGTAAATGGTTAAAAGAAGAGGGGCCCTTGGAAGCGCACATTGATATGCACAACATTTCCAAGCCCATTAAAGCAAGGAATGTAATTGCAACGCTCAAAGGTAAGTCAGACGAAAAAGTGATCATTGGCGGCCACCTGGATTCCTGGGATCTGGCAACCGGGGCGATTGACAATGGCATTGGTTCTTTTGCAGTGATGGACATTGCAAGAACATTCAAAGCATTGAAGGTGAAACCTGAGCGCACGATCCAATTTGTTTTATTTATGGGTGAGGAACAAGGTTTATTGGGCTCTAAGCATTTTGTGAGCGAATTGAAGAAATCAGGTGAAATCAACAAGGTAAGTTATATGATGAACCTGGATATGACGAACGATCCGAGAGGCGTTAATGCTTTTGGGAGGGATGAAATGAATGAATTCTTTGCCGGGGTGGGCAGCGCCATTCAGCGTGTAGACCAATCCTTCAAAAATGAATCGTCAAACCGGGCCGGATTACATAGCGATCACCAGCCGTTTATGCTCGAAGGAGTCCCCATTGCCGGCTTGTCGGGTCACCTGGATCCCAATGTTTTGCAATGTTATCATGCTGATTGTGATGATTTTAGTCTGGTGAATAAAGGTCAATTTGAGAATACCGTGCGCATTGCATCCATGTATTTATATGCGCTGGCAAACGCCGAAACCATTGCTGTTTCCAAGCTTTCTGATACCAAAACCCGCGATTATCTGATTTCGCAGGGTTTAAAGGAAGAATTGGTGATCGGGCAGGAATGGCGATGGGAACAATAACATGAAGTAATGCTTGTATTTCCAAACGCAAAAATCAATATCGGCCTTAATATCGTTGAGAAACGGGCTGACGGATATCATAACATAGAGTCCTGTTTTTATCCCGTGGGCTGGTCCGACGCACTCGAAATCACCTTGGATGAGAAGTTTTCTTTCCAATCGGACGGCATAGCAATTCCCGGGAACGCTTCTGATAACCTTTGCACAAAAGCATACCAAATGATTGCGGCGGACTATCCATTGCCGCCGGTAAAGATCCATCTGCTGAAAAGCATACCCATAGGCGCCGGGCTGGGAGGAGGGTCTGCGGACGCTGCATTTGCCATTAAGGCTTTGAACCAGCACTTTAATCTTGAAATATCTTTTAAAAAACAGCTCGATTACGCACGTAGATTAGGCAGTGACTGCGCTTTTTTTATTCCGAACAAGCCAGCCTATTGTTTTCAAAAAGGGGATGTCTTTGAAGATATTGATCTGAATTTGAAGGGGAAGTGGATCGTTTTGATTAATCCGGGATTGCACATTTCAACCGTAGAAGCTTATTCGGGCATTGTACCGAAACGTAGTGTGGATGATTTGCGTACTGTGTTAAAAGAGCCGATTGAGAATTGGAAATATAAAGTTAAAAATGACTTTGAAGCAACGCTTTTCCCAAAATATCCTCTTTTGGAAGAGATCAAGAAGGCGTTATATAATCAGGGGGCACTTTATGCTGCAATGAGCGGTTCAGGCTCGACCTTGTTTGGAATATTTGATGTGGAAAAGGATTTAACGAAGCATTTTGCCGATTTTACTGTTTGGCAAGGATTACTGGATTAAAAATTATTATCAGGTTACAAAACGAGGGAAATAGTAACTATATTCACCTCCCCGCTTTATAAAGCATTAGAGAAAAGAGGTTTAATGAGCTCCAAACCAACCACCAAATTAAAGGAAAACCCTTTTACCAAGCGGCGAGAACCCCTGGGTTTTATGCTTTGGCTTGGTGTAATCGGAAGCTCGTTGCTATTTACTTCTATTTTCGTCATTTTTTTGGTTCAAATGCATAAGGAGACTGGGCATATGATTGTCCTTCCCGATATGTTCTGGCTGAGTACACTGGTAATTTTGTTTAGCAGCATCACGCTGCATGAGGCAAACCTGGCTTTTGCCAGTGAGCGTTTTTTGCATTATCGCGTATTTTTGGGTACTACACTTTTATTAGGAATTGCTTTTGTCTTGTTACAAGCAGGTGGCTGGGCCGAAATGCTCAATGCCGGCATATTTAACGGCATCACTACTTCCAGCGGGTTGGTCTATCTTCTAACCGGACTGCATTTGGTGCATATTATTGCCGGAGTTATTTATCTGAGCATGCTTTTCCAAAAAGCTGTCAAGAACAGGACTTACATAGACTCTTTTGTTTACAGCGTAAATCCTCCCAACCGGTTGCGGATTAAGTTATTAACCCGATACTGGCATTTTACCGGCGCGCTCTGGCTGGTTGTGTTTCTTTTCCTGATCGTACTTTACTAGTAACTAATTTCCGTCTAAAAATTACGTTTGAGGCTTCTCCTGGCCAGAAAAGTGCTAAGTAATGTAAGCACAGCAGCCATGATCATGGGCGCTCCCGGCAAATAGATAGGTGCAGAAGGTTGCGTGAAAAAGGAAAACAAATTGGTCATTAATGGCGGGCCAATGATGGAAGTCAGACTTTGCAAGCTTGTTAAAGCGCCCTGAATTTCGCCTTGCTCATTCGGTTGAACTTGAGTGGAAATAATCCCTTGTAAGGCGGGTCCCGCAATGCTTCCCATGATGTAAGGAATCATAAATGCGTACATCATCCAACCCTGGGTAGCAAACGCATACAACATAAATCCGACTGCATAGAGTAGCAGGCCGGTGTAAACACCTCGTTTCTGACCCAGTTTTGGTAAAATAAGCCTGATCAGATAACCCTGGACAAATGCACTCAAAACGCCTACTGCACCCAGGGAATAACCGATATGAGCTTCGTCCCAGTTGAATTTTTCGATCACATAAAATGACCAGTTGCTCTGCACGGCATGTAACGCCACATATAACAGTCCTAAGGAGAAAATCAAACCATAAATGACCGGGTAGCGTTTCAGGTTTTGCAGTGATCCGATTGGGTTTGCACGCGACCATTCAAATTTTCTCCGATGCTCCTGAGAGAGGGACTCGGGTAAGATGAAATAGCCGTATAAGCAATTAAGCAAAGAGAATGCTGCGGCAGCGAGGAAAGGGACGCGCGTTCCATATTGGCCCAGTAAGCCGCCAACGACTGGGCCAATGATAAATCCTAGCCCAAAAGCAGCTCCAAGTAGTCCGAAGTTCTGCGCCCGTTTCTCGGGCGTGCTGATGTCGGCAATGTAGGCAGCACCTGTTGTGAAGCTTGCACCCAAAATCCCTGCAATGATCCGCCCTACGTAAAGCCAGGCAAGCGTAGGCGCAAATGCGAGGAAAATGTAATCAACACCAAAGCCAAATAATGAAGCCAGCAGCACAGGTCGACGGCCAAACCGGTCACTGATCCCGCCAATGATGGGTGCACAAAGAAACTGCATCGACGCATAGGCAAACAAAAGCCAGCCGCCGTCGCGCGATGCGTCGCTGATGCTGTCGCCGGTGAGTTCGCTGATCAGTTTGGGCATCACAGGAATGATAATGCCGAGCCCGATTACATCAATAAGTAAAGTGACAAAAATAAAACCAAGTGCAGGAGAACGTTTGGCATTCATGAGAAAGTGGCGATGAAATTCAAAAGTACGCTTTAAATTTTGGTGCCGGGATAAGCACAAACATACATTTTTGATTTTGTATATTTGAATACAGATATATTTTTATGACTCCCGCAACGCTGCCCATCCGGACCGACCTGTTTTCTATTTTCATTCTGCTGGGGTTTGTTCAGGGGCTTATACTCGCCTATTTTTTTCTTTCACACGCCAAAGGCGATAAGCAGCCCAACTTATTTTTGGGAGGGCTCATTCTGGGAATGGCCATTCTACTGGGGGATGTTTGGCTGGGTTACACAAATTATATGTTCCAGGTCCTGTGGCTTGTAGATTTTTCAGAACCGATCAATCTCGTTTTAGCGCCCTTGGCCTATTTATATATTAAAACAGGCATCAGCCAAAGATCTGAAAGGGGTTACTGGGTTCATTTACTGCCTGCGATAATCTATTTTTTATACATGTGTGTCCTCATTTATCCACAGGGCAACGCCTATAAATACAATTGCAACATTTCGGCCTTTCATCCTGAAATGGAAATGATAGTTTCCAGCCGTTATGGCAGCGACTGGATGTTTTTTCCCAAAAACCACATTACCGATTTCACTGCTTTTAGCATGGTGATATACAATCTGGCGGGGCTGTATTTCCTGAGTAATGCGTTCAAAAAAGAAAACCTCTCCATTTTTACCAGAGACAAGAGTCCATTATCCTGGTACCGGAACATTTATCTCCAATTGACGGTGCTGGTAGTCATTTTTCTGGCCGTTCGGCTTTCGTTCCCGCATGATCTCGGCGATCACATTATCGCTGCGTTTATCGCCTTCATTATTTATGCAACCAGTTTTACGGTGCTGCGCAGATCACTTTTCTTCCAGGATAACAATGTGCGCGCTGCCAAAAAATATGAAAAATCTTCCTTAACGCAGGAAATTCAGTCCACGACTTTGAAAAAATTGGAGGAAGTGATGGCCGGTGAAAAGGCTTTTCTAGATCCTGGGTTTTCAATGCCTATTCTGGCAAAGCGGATAGGCATTTCGCCGCATCATTTATCCCAAATATTGAATGAAGAATTGGGTCAGAGCTTTTTTGATTTTGTTGCCAATTACAGGATTAATGAGGCTCAAAAACTGCTCCGGGATGAAGGGAGTAATTTTATAAAAATTGAGGAAATCGCGCAAATGGTGGGTTACAATTCCAAATCTGCGTTCAATACATCATTTCGGAAAATCACGGGTTATACACCTTCCGAGTTCAAAAAGAATGCTGTAAAATAGCTTTTTGCATGTTCTGGTTTATCGGGAAGAACTTCTAACTGATAATCACGGTCGTTTTTTGCCTACCGGTCCGGATACTTTTGTCCAGGTAACAAAACAATCCGACCATGAAAAATCAAGACAACTTACATTCAGCTTCATTAACAGCCCGCCGCTACGATCTGGACTGGCTTCGGGTCATCGCATTCGCGATCCTGATCTTCTTCCACGTAGGCATGTTCTTCAATTTTTGGGAGTGGCACATTAAGAATGATGTCATTACGCATGCCATTGAACTGCCGATGCGGTTTACCAGCCAGTGGCGGATGTCGCTGTTATTTATGATCTCGGGCGCTGGAATGTACTTTGCGTTGGGTAACCGGGGACCGAAAGCATTTTTGGGCGAAAGGTTTGTCCGGATATTTATTCCGCTGGTTTTCGGCATGTTTGTGATCGTTCCGCCGCAGATCTTTTTCGAGCGCCTCACTCAGGGAGAAACCTATTCCTACGCCGAGTTTTACAAAACCGTTTTTGAATTCACGCCTTATCCCGAGGGAAGTTTCAGCTGGCACCACCTTTGGTATCTTGTTTACATCTTTTTTTATTCGCTCATTGGTCTCCCACTGTTACTATTCATCCGCCGCAATAGTGGGTTGACGGCAAGCTGGGCACGTTTTTTCAGTAATCCGTTCACATTGATACTTATTCCTGTGATCTGGCACGTGGTGGGAACAGCATTACTGGGGCAATATCCAACGACACATAACCTCCTCAGGGATTGGAATGAGCATTTTCACGATTTTACACTTTTTGTAACGGGTTTTGTCTTGTGTACACAAACCGGATTTTGGGAGACGCTTAAAAAGTACAGGAAGGTTAATCTGGTAATCTGGCTGGTGTTGACCACCGCGCTCTATGCATTTTACTGGATTCCCAGAGCGGAGATTGAAGGCGGCGAAATCATGTTTTATAATACATTAAAAACATTCAATGCATGGTGCATCCTGCTTTCTATTTTTGGCTATGGATACGTCTATCTGCAATTCTCAAACCGTTTTTTGAAATATGCCAATGAAGCAGTATATCCATTTTATATTTTACACCAAACGGTCATCATTTGTCTGGCTTATCCGTTGATAAACAACACATTACCCTGGATTGTAAAGTTTGTTTATATCTCGGTTGCCACGTTCCTGATATGCCTGGTATTGTATCATTTCTTGATCAAGCAATTCAATGTGCTCCGCATTGTTTTTGGACTGAAAAGCAAGAGAAAGAAGCTCGTTGACAGGCCGGAAGAAGCTGTTATTTCTTTAAGATCTTGAATTCGACACGACGGTTTTGTTGCTGGCCGTCGGGCGTGTCATTTTTAGCGACCGGAACAGTTTCGCCATAACCTTTGCTGCCCACGCGATCCGGCTCGATTCCCTTTCCGATCAGATATTCCCGGACGGAATCGGCCCGGTCCTGTGACAGCTTAATGTTGAATTCGGCGCTACCGGTGTTGTCTGTATGCCCACCTAGTTCAATGGTCAGCGTCTTGTTTTCAGTCATGGAAATCGCGATCCTGTTCAGTTCCGGAAATGATTCCGGGCTTAATGTTGATTTTCCTGTCGCAAAGAAAATGTTATTAAGCCTTACGATCTGCCCTTCTTCTATTGGGATCAGCTTTAAAGATTTGTTGGTAATTTCTTTGAAACCTTTGGTTGCAGTCGAATCACTCAGGTCAATGTTCTCGCCTTCGGCTATAAAATCAGGTGCAACGGCCCGCATGCTGTATTTTTGTCCGTAAGGAAGGATGATCTTGTATTCTCCCGTAGTTGGATTTGTTGTGGCTGTTCCTACCTCTTCTCCGTCCGCCAGGTTTTCATAAATGATCGTAGCTTCAACAGGTTTGCCGGTTTTTGAATCAATAACCTTGCCGCTAATCATCACCACGGGATCAGAAACGGGCACATTGGCGATCGGTGCTTCGGTTGTATCGCCCGGAACTTCCTTCGGTTTCAGGTTATAACGCACCACGTCGCCCTTGCCTTCCGTGCCTTTGAACGAAACCATATAGGAATAATCGCCCAATGCTGAAATGGTGTAATAGGCGTCATAACCATCCGTATTGATGGCCGGACCAAGATTCACAGGGCGGCTCCACCGTTTCCAGCTTTTGTCAATGCGCTTGCTGTAATAAATATCATTGCTGCCCTGTCCGCCTTTTCGGTCGCTGGAAAAATACAATGTCACCCCGTCAGGAGCCAGGAATGGTGTTGTTTCGGTAAATTCTTCTGAATTGATCTCGTTTCCGAGGTTCAAAGGTTTGGACCAGGAGCCGTCTTTCGCTTTGAAACTCACATAAATATCGTCAACCTTACTATTCTTTTTCTCACTGAATGACATGACCAATGTCTTGCCGTCCGTGGAAAGATAACCGCAGTCGAATTGCCCTTTGCTTATTTTAGAATAGCCGGGAATGTCGATCTTGTTGGGTGCAGCCCAACCGCGCGCTGTTTTTTTGCTTGTAGAAAATCCCCGCGTTTCGTATACACCGTTTTTGTAGGATCCCTTGATCAGCAATGTGTTACCATCGGGCGTGATGCTGTAAAGGCTGTTATAATCTTCTTTATTCAATGGTGCGGGAAGCCGCCGCGCCTGCGACCACTTCTCGTTTTTCAATTCCGAAAACCAGATATCCTGACTGCCTTTGGTCCCGTGCGTATTCTGCGGATGGCTAACCCGAGAGAAGTAAATGGTTTTGCCGTCGGGCGCGATAATCGGGTTAATTTCATTGTATTCAGTGTTTACTGTTTTTCCAAGATTTTCCAGCTGCGCATTGGCGCAGAAGGAAATGGAACAAAACAGCATGGCCAGTAATGAAATGCGCATCTTTTTTTGGAAGGGTAATTAGTTATTGTCTACATATAACGACTTATCCAATGGCTTATTTTCTATGTTTTCGACACGAAATGCTTCCATTTTTTCCAAAAGGCCTACTACATTGTCAGCCACCACCAAAAGTTTTTGATTATCAGGATGTAAAAATCCCTCCTCCACCATTTTATCAAGTTGCAAAAGGAGCAGATCGTAAAATCCGTTGACATTCAGCAAGCCAACCGGTCCTCTAAAAATTTTCAGCTGCGACCAGGTTAGTATTTCAAATAACTCATCGAAAGTGCCGTAGCCACCCGGAAGCGCAATAACGCCATCGGTAAGGGAAACCATTTTGGCCTTGCGCTCGTGCATGGTTTCCGTGAAATGAATCTCAGTCAACGTCTTATGCGCAACTTCCAGCTTGGCGAGAAAATTGGGGATGATCCCTGTCACTGATCCGTTATTTTCCATGGCCCCATCCGCAACCCGGCCCATTAAGCCCATGTTCCCGCCGCCATAAATAAGCCTGATGTTTCTTTTCGCCAATTCCGACCCCAATGCGTAGGCCGTTTCAGCATAAATTGTTTTTTTGCCGGGGTTAGAACCGCAGTATACGACAATCGATTGCATAAAATTCAACTGAAAAGTATAGTGTTAATGTATTTTGTTCTATTAATCAAGCAATTCTGTTGCCAAAGTTTTCAAGTCAAGATCGCCAAAAGTGCCTGAGCTCATAAGAAGCAAATTGGCGTTTTCCCAAGGTAAAGATTTCAAAAAGGCAACCATTTCGGAGGAATCGGTGAAAACTTTAAGATCGTCGCGCTTGAAAGCGGTGCGGATGTCTTCTTCCGAAATCGGTTCGAGACGCTTGTGTTCAACCGTTTGCGGATTATAATAAACCACCGCAATGTCCGCGGCCTTCAATTTTCTCCGATATTGGCTTAAAAACGACTTGTTAAGGCTGCTGAATGTATGAAGCTCGGCACACGCAACCAATGTACGGTCGGGATATTGTTCCTTTAATGCAGCAGTTGTGGCTTCCACTTTTGAAGGAGCGTGTGCGAAATCACGATAAATGTTTACCGTTTCATTTTTGCCCAACAATTCCAAACGCTTGGATGCGCCTTTAAAGCTTTGGATGGCTTCATAAAACTGATCATCCGTAATACCCAGGCGCTCACAAACGGCATAAGCACCGCTGATATTTTTCATGTTATGGTTACCAAAAACCAACACGGGAACTTCTTTGTTATCGGGCGTGATCAGGATCGTTTTGCCATCTTCAATTTTGTAAGGATGTGCGTGGTAAGGCTTGCTCACAACGTCCGGGCGTTCTTTTTGACCAATCACATCCAGCATATCATCGGTTTCGTCGAAGATAATCCCGCCCGCTTTTGGTAAAGAATCAGCCAGTAATTCAAATTGCTTTACATACGATTCCCAGGTTGGGAACACATTGAAATGATCCCATGCAATGCCACTGATTAGTGCAATGTGCGGCTGGTAATGCATGAATTTCGGTGTCGGGTCCAAGGGTGAAGTGAAATATTCGTCTCCTTCGATCACAATAAGGGGCGCTTCCTCGGAAAGCTTCACCATGTTATCAAAACCCTCGATCTGCGCACCGACCAGATAATTGAAAACACGCTTGTTATAATTCAAAACGTGCAAAATCATGGAAGTAATGGTCGTTTTTCCATGACTTCCTGCAATGACAACGCGTTGTTTATTCTGGCTTTGTTCAAAAATATATTCAGGATAAGAATACACTTTAATCCCCAGTTCCTTTGCTTTGGCCAGCTCAGGATTGTCCTGCCGCGCATGCATGCCCAAAATCACAGCTGAAAGGTCAGCTGTGATTTTTTCGGGAAACCAGCCCGTTACTGACGGAAGCAAATCGTATTTTTCGAGACGGCTTGCCGATGGCTCATAAATTTCGTCATCCGAACCCGTTACGAGAAATCCTTTTAAATGAAGCGCAATGGCAAGATTGTGCATGACGCTTCCACCAATTGATATGAAATGTATTTTATCCAAAGATGAAATCTGACTCATTGATAATGATTAACTGTTTTTACTAAGCTAATTTCTTGTACTTGATCCGCTTTGGCGTCAGATCGGAACCCAGGCGTTTCTTGCGGTTTTCTTCATATTCTGAGAAATTTCCTTCAAACCAGTAAACCTGAGAATCGCCTTCAAAAGCCAGGATATGCGTCGCAACGCGGTCAAGGAACCACCGGTCATGGGAAATGATCACTGCGCAACCTGCAAAGTTTTCCAAACCTTCTTCTAGTGCTCTTAATGTATTGATATCTAAATCATTTGTAGGCTCATCAAGCAAAAGCAAATTGCCGCCTTCTTTCAATGTCATCGCCAAATGTACCCGGTTTCTCTCTCCACCGGACAGGTTTCCGACCTTCTTTTCCTGGTCGCCGCCGCCGAAGTTGAAACGGCTCACATATGCGCGGGCGTTCGATTGCTTGCCTGCGATCATGATCCAGTCATTTCCGTCTGCAATGCTCTGGTAAACGGTTTTCGCAGGATCCAGATTGTCGTGTTCCTGATCCACATAAGCCAGTTCCACCGTGTCGCCTACATCAAAATGTCCTTCGAGCGGTTTCAATTGGCCGGTAATCAGTTTGAAAAGCGTCGTTTTACCAGCGCCGTTAGGACCAATAATGCCGACGATTCCGTTAGGTGGCAATGCAAAGTTCAGATTTTCGTATAAAAGCCTGTCGCCGAAGCCCATTGAAACATTATGTGCTTCAATCACCTTGTTCCCAAGACGGGGTCCTGCCGGGATGAAGATTTCCAATTTTTCCTCTTTCTCTCGACCTTCCTCACCCAATAAGCGCTCGTAAGCGCCCAAACGCGCTTTGGATTTTGCCTGGCGTCCTTTTGCACCCATACGCACCCATTCGAGCTCGCGCTGCAATGTTTTCTGGCGTTTTGATTCTGTTTTTTCTTCTTTTTTCAAACGTTCCTGCTTTTGTTCAAGCCAGGAAGTATAATTTCCTTTCCAGGGAATGCCTTCGCCGCGATCCAGTTCCAGGATCCAGCCAGCCACATTATCCAGGAAGTAACGATCGTGGGTTACGGCGATAACCGTTCCTTTATATTGTCTCAAATGCTCTTCAAGCCAAAGCACGGATTCCGCATCCAAGTGGTTGGTAGGCTCATCCAGCAGCAAAACGTCAGGCTGGCGAAGCAACAGACGGCACAACGCAACCCGGCGTTTTTCACCACCCGAAAGCGTAGAAACCAAGGCGTCCGAGGGCGGGCAACGCAGCGCATCCATCGCAATTTCCAGTCTGTTGTCCAGGTTCCAGGCGTCTGTCGAATCCAGTTTTTCCTGCACTTCTCCCTGACGTTCAAGGAGTTTGTCAAAGTCGGCATCTTCTTCACCAAAAGCCTCATTGATCTTGTCATATTCCTTTAAAAGGTCAACAATTTCCTGAACGCCTTCTTCTACAACTTCTCTTACAGTCTTATTTGGGTCTAGTTTTGGCTCTTGTTCAAGCATTCCAACAGAATAGCCGGGAGAGAAAACCACGTCTCCCTGAATATCCTTATCAATTCCTGCTATTACGCGTAAAAGCGTCGATTTACCTGATCCGTTTAAACCTAAAACCCCGATTTTTGCACCATAAAAAAAGGATAAATAGATGTTTTTAATGATATGCCGGTTTGGAGGAATGATTTTGTTAACCCCCGACATTGAGAAAATAATGGTTTCGTTACTCATTTTTTGTTTAATTTGTGCGTAACAAATATCGTTATTATCCCTACACTTAGCAGATAAAAAAATTGAAAGAATGGAAAATGCCACATTGAATGATGAATACGGCTATGTTAAAGACAGCAAAGTATTTTTAAAGGGGTATTTGGAATTCCCCGACCGGCAAATTGGAGAAGTAAAGAGAACAGAGCAGGAAGCGATTGATTACTTTAAAAATCGTTTTAACATCGTTCTGAACAAAGTGGAGCAGTTGGAACAAGAAATAGACGAGGCACTTAATAAGGGTTCTTATCTGACCAAGCTGATCCAGCTTCAACGTAAGCTTAAAGGTTTTGATGCACTTGGGGACTTTGTTCCGTTGTTGCAGCGACTGGAAGAAAAAGAGGAGTATCTGAAAGGTTTGATTGAGGTTAACCAGCTTAAAAACCTGGAAATCAAACGCGCATTGATCGAGGATGTGAAAGTGGCGGCGGCTATTGAAGATTACACCGCGGCAACGGACCAGATTCAGGAAATCAAAGCCAAATGGATCCGCACCGGGCCTGTGGAGAAGGAATATCAGGAAGAAGTGGAAACTACATTTCAACAAATCCTGGATGATTTCTTCCAACGACGCAGGGATTATTTCGATGAGCAGAATAAAATTAACCAGTTCCGTATAGAAGAATACGAAAAGCTGATCAAGATCACCAAAACGCTGAGCTATTCACGTGATCTTGACGATGCTTATCAGAAAGCAAGGGAAGTGCGCAATGCCTGGAACAACATTGGAGAAGTGCCGCCAAAGCGTTTTTTCAAGGTTAATAAGGCTTACAGGCACTTTCTGAAATTGTTTTATGACAAATACAACCTTGCCAAAGGCATTGAGCCAAAAGTACGCGTTGATCCAAGGATTGTAGAGCAGCAGAAATTATTGCAACAAGCTGAAACATTGCTTCGCGCACCGGACATCATTGAGGCGTCGCAGGAAGCAAAAGTGCTTTTGAGCAAATGGAAGGAAATCAAGATTCCTTTCAAAATGGCAGATAAAGAACTCGCGGAGCGTTTCAGAATGGTCTGTGACAAGATATTTGAACTTAGCTATCTCGCCCGTGTAATCAGCCGGAAATATCCTGCATTTGAATTAAAAAGCCCGGAAGAGCAGCTTAGAACGAAGTATCGTGAGCTGGAATGGCTGGCAAAACGCGAAAAAAGCGACCTGGAATTTGCTATACTTGAATTTGACCGGACTGCAACGGGCGATCCTGAGCAGGACAAGCAGGCAGCAGGACGTATCAACATTCAGAAACGGAAGGTACAGATGAAAGAAAAGATCCTTTCAGAGTTTGAAAGAAAGCTGAAAACGATTACCGGTTGACGCTCACGGGATAAGACTCATCGCGTTATCCGCATTGAAGATTTATTAATCACAAGATTCGAAGGCAATACCCTGGTCTCATATTCGGCCGGGGTATTTTTGCTTTCTATCAGATCCAAAAGCAGAGACGTTGCTTGCTGCCCCATTTCAAAAGAAGGCTGCGTAACCGAACTTACCGGCGGATCGAGTAAGGAAGACATAGCCAAATCACAAAACCCTACCACCGCAACATCGTCCGGCATGCGGTAACCGAGCTGCCGCAGCGCCCAGTGGATCCCCATGGTAATCCGGTCACTTGCCCCAAAAATTGCATCTGGGCGCTCGCGCAAGGCCATAAGCTGGTAAGTGCGTTCTGTCCCTCCCGCTTGCGTGATTTCGCTATGCAGGACCCATTCCTCTTTAAAATCAATGTCGTATTTCCTCAAAGCATCTTTGTAACCTTCCAGGCGAAATCGGGTAATGGAAACGGGCTTGGGGCCTGCAATGTGCGCAATGCGTTTGCAACCTCTCTTGATAAGGTGTTCTGTTGCTTCAAATGCACCCTTGTAATCATCCACTCGCACTTTATGCGTTTGCATGGCATCACTTACCCGGTCAAAAAACACAACGGGAATGCCCTGTTCCTGCAAAGACACAAAATGATCAATGTTTTCCGATTGGCTGGAAATGGCCACGATAAGGCCATCGACGCGCCGTGATGCAATGTGCCGTGAAGCGGACCGCTCCCTTTCGAGCAATTCATGACTCTGGTAGATCATTGTATGATAACCCCGGCTATACGCAATGTCTTCCACGCCTCCAATCGCGGACGAATAAAAACGGTTGGCAATGTCGGGTACAATCACGCCAATTGTTTGCGTGCGGTTTTTAAGCAAACTAATGGCAATCGGGTTGGGGTAATAGTTGAGTTTTTCCGCCAGCTCGATGACCTTATTTTTTGTCTCTTCACTGATTTCGCTGCTGTCGCGCAGTGCCCGTGACACCGTGGATTTTGAAATGTTGAGCTGTCTGGCAATTTCCTTAATGGTGATAGAGACTTTTTTCATGAATTAGTATGGGAATAATACAATTGCAACAATTTGTATAAAGAATGCACTAATCGCAGTTTGTTGCACAAATTACAAAGTGTGCACCAAGTTCCGGGAAAAATTACGGAAACGGGAACGGTTCCGGGAACGGTTGCGTAAATTTATTGATTTTTTTCAAGATTATATTTTGTGTATCAACGAACCAATGGTTAAACTAGGTTCACTGTTGACGAGGGCACTGCACCTCACACCACTACTAATCATGGAAATTTTCTATAATTAACCTAGCTCATTAATGGAAGCAAAATCATTTACCAACACCCTACCATCTGCCCATTCCCAGAAAAGTGCTTTGGAAAATTTATTTGGCAAAGTAGTGGCAACCGGAGATTACCATGCTTTTCGGGAATTGTTTACACATCATTACAGATCTCTTTGTAATTATGCAATGCGTGTGGTCATTACCAGGGAGATTGCGGAGGAAGTTGTCTCTGATGTGTTTGTAAAACTTTGGAAAAATCGGGAGCAGATTGAAGTGCATACTTCGTTTCAGGCTTACATTTACAGAGCAGTGAGAAATCAGGCACTGGATTATCTGAAACTCAGGATCCATCGGCAGAATGAGCGCGAATCCCTCGATTCAGTGCAGTGGAATATGTCGCATGCAGACCATTTTTCGCCCGTTGAGGAACTGACTTTCAATGAGTTTTTCGATCACGTGGAAGGATGCATTCAGGCTTTGCCAAGGCAATGCCAGATTATTTTCCGGCTCAGCCGTGAAGAGGGCCTGCGCTACCGCGACATTGCGGAAAAGCTTGAAATTTCAGTCAAAACAGTGGAAACACAAATGAGCCGGGCTTTGAAAGTCTTGCGCGAACGCGTTCCGGAACATAGGTTAGTAGCATAATTATAACAATGGCATTAGAACAAACATGGCGTTGGTTTGGCCCCAATGACCCTGTAACATTACAGGACGTCCGCCAGGCCGGAGCAACGGGAATTGTAACAGCATTGCACCATATCCGTAATGGGGAAGTGTGGGAAATCGCTGAAATAAAGGCGCGTAAGGAAATGATCGAGCAAGCCGGACTGACGTGGTCGGTGGTGGAAAGCGTCCCCGTGCACGAAGCGATCAAAACCAGGACCGGAGATTTTGAACGATATATTAAAAATTACCAGCAAACCTTAGCGAATTTGGGCGCATGCGGCATAGACACCGTTTGCTACAACTTCATGCCCATCCTGGACTGGACCAGGACCGATCTGGATGCCCCGATGAAGGATGGCTCAACAGGTTTGCGATTTGATGCAACACATTTCGCGGCTTTTGATCTTTATCTTTTAAAGAGACCGGAAGCAGAGGAAATATACAGTGATGAGCAAAAGAAAAGAGCTAAAAACTGGCTGGATAATGCAGAAGAGGCTGAGGTAACAAAGTTGGTAAGGAACATTATTGCAGGTTTACCAGGGTCGGAAGAAAGCTTCACCATTGAAGAATTCAGGACTGCATTGAGTGCATATGCGCATGTAGGTGATCTGGAATTGAGAACTCATTTGTATCAGTTCATCCAGGCCATTGCGCCCGTGGCCGCGGAGGCTGGCGTGAGGCTTGCTATTCATCCGGATGATCCTCCTTATCCTATTTTGGGTCTTCCAAGGGTAGTAAGCACAGAGAATGATGCGCTGTTGTTATTGGAAGCATATGATAATGAGGCCAATGGCATTTGCTTTTGCACAGGTTCCTATGGCGTAAGGCCTGATAATGATCTCAGCGGCATGGTGGACAGACTGGGCAACCGCATTCATTTCATCCATTTGCGGGCAACAAAAAGAGAGCACGATGGCAGTTTTTACGAAGCCGATCATTTGGACGGTGACGTGGACATGTATAATGTCATGAAAGCATTGCTTACCGAGCAAAAAAGACGCATGGAAATCGGCAGGACAGATTTAAGAATGCCGTTCCGTCCGGACCACGGTCACAGAATGCTCGACGATCTGTCAGGGTCTAAAAGAACAAATCCCGGATACACCGCTATCGGCCGCCTGCGCGGACTGGCTGAGTTAAGGGGGTTGGAATATGCTATTGAGCGGTTTGGCCCCTAAATCCCCTAAAGGGGACTTGGCGCTTCCGCTAGTAGGTTAGCTTTGGGGTTTGGCCCCTAAATCCCTAATGGGAACTTTGCATTGATCTTAACATATAAAATAAAGCCCCCTTTAGGGGGTTGGGGGCAAAAGAACCTGAACGTAAAACAACATCAAAATAGCCCCTTTTGGGGTGGGGGTATGACAACAATCGCTACTGCACAAAAGACATTCATATCGGACGATTTTCTGCTTCGTTCGGAAACTGCGCGCATTCTTTATCATGATTATGCCAAAGAAATGCCCATCATTGATTATCACTGCCACCTTCCTCCCGATCAGATCGCGGCGGATAAGCAGTTTGAAAATATAACGCAGATCTGGCTGTATGGCGATCATTACAAATGGCGTGCTATGCGCGCAAACGGCATTAATGAGCGCTTTTGTACAGGCAATGCGAGCGATTGGGAAAAATTTGAGCAATGGGCGATTACCGTACCTTATACCATGCGCAACCCGCTGTATCACTGGACACATTTGGAATTGCTTCGCTATTTCGATATTGATATTTTATTAAATAAAGATTCGGCAAGAGAGATTTATGAAGAATGTTCGGCGAAATTGAAACAGCCGGACTTCTCTGTAAAAAATCTTTTGAAAAGAATGAATGTAAAGATCATTTGTACGACGGATGATCCAACAGACCCGCTATCTGATCACCAGGCGATTAAAGACGGCGGGTTTGACATTAAAGTGCTGCCGACATTCCGCCCGGACAAGGCAATGTTACTGATCGATTCACCGGAGGAATTTAACCAATATCTTACCAAGCTTGGCGAAACTTCCGGTTTGGGAGAAATTAACACATATGAAGGGCTCCTGGCCGCGTTACAAAACCGCCACGATTTTTTCGCATCCATGGGAGGAAAACTTTCGGATCACGGATTGGAGCACATTTATGCAACATTTGACGAAGAAGCTGCAAAACAAGCTTTTATAGCTGCCCGTAACGGCCAGCGTCCGAGCGATCTGCAACGTGAAGCATTCAAATCCATGGTGCTTTTTGAAACAGCGAAAATGGACCATGCAAAAACCTGGACGCAACAGTTCCACCTGGGTGCTTTGCGTAACAATAATGCACGTATGCTGCGGGAGCTCGGCCCGGATACAGGCTGGGATTCCATTGGTGATTATAGCCAGGCGCAGGCTATGTCGAAGTTTCTTAATAAACTGGATTCAACCGATCAACTTGCCAAAACGATACTTTACAACCTTAATCCAGCTGATAACGAGGTGTTGGCCACGATGACAGGTAATTATAACGATGGCACCATTGCCGGTAAGATGCAGTTTGGTTCAGGCTGGTGGTATCTGGACCAGAAGGATGGCATGGAGCGCCAGATGAATGCACTTTCCAGCATGGGCCTGCTGAGCCGTTTTGTAGGCATGCTTACCGATTCGAGGAGCTTTCTTTCCTATCCGCGTCACGAATATTTCCGCAGAATTCTTTGTAACCTTATCGGTAATGATGTCGAAAACGGTGAGCTGCCCAATGACATTCCATGGCTGGGTAAGCTGGTTGAGGACATTTCTTATCGGAATGCAAGTAATTATTTCGGATTTTAGGTAGGTTTGCGTATGGCTCAAATAGTTTCTTTTGGAGAAGTCCTTTTGCGGCTTTCTACACCCGGTTTTTCCCGTTTTGAACAAGCTCGTCAACTGAATGTTACCTATGCAGGCGGAGAAGCAAATGTATCCACGGCTTTGGCTTATTGGGGACATCATACGGCACATGTAACCCGCTTTCCCGACTCGCCTATTGGCAGGGCTGCGGCACAATATCTTCATTTTCACGGCGTTGATGTTTCCCATATCATCTACGGAGGTCCCAGAATGGCTGTTTATTTCCTGGAAACAGGTGCAGCATTACGCGGCAGTCAGATCGTTTATGACCGGGCCAATTCATCACTCGCCGAAATAGACCCGAAGGAAATTGATTGGGACAGCATTTTGAAAGACGCCAAATGGTTTCACTGGGCGGGTATCACGCCTGCACTTTCACAGGGAGCTGCGGATGCACTTCTGGACGGAATCAAAGTGGCCAGAAAGTATGGGCTAACCGTTTCAGGGGACATTTTTTACAGGGCGAATTTGTGGAAATATGGTAAAAAACCATCCGATATCTTACCTGAGTTAACTGCAGGAACCGACATTGTGATTGCAAACAGTGAAAATATAAAGGAGATTTTTGGCATTGGAGGAAACGATTTTGTTGATTCCTGCGTCAATTTACAGAAGGCATTTCCGCAGGTAAAGACTATTGTTGATACAAAACGGACATCCATCAGCGCTTCACACAATCTGCTAAGGGCTTACCTTTGGAACGGAAAGGAGCTTTTGGAGACCGCAGACACGGAAATTAACCCGATTATCGACAGAGTTGGCGGCGGAGACGCATTTATAGCCGGTTTGATACACGGATTGATTACTTTTAATGATCAGCAAAAAGCGCTCGAATTTGGCGTTGCCGCCTCAGCATTAAAGCATACCATTGAAGGGGATGCATTGATTTCCACGATACAGGAAGTTGAGGCAATCAGGCAGGGAGAAACATCCGGCAGGATCAAGCGTTAAACTAGAATTGCTGATTTGGCAATATTGAGCCGGTTGCTGTTTCAAAAAAACAAAAAACATGGATAAGGAAACGACATTGAAATTATTAAATCAGGTTGGCGTTTTGCCCTTGTTTTATCATAGTGATATAGAAATTGCGAAGGAAGTGATCAATGCCAGTTACAGGGGCGGCGCTCGGGCATTTGAATTTACCAATCGCGGCGAAAACGCATTCACCGTTTTTACTGAACTGATCGCTTACACAAAAGAAAGCCTGCCAGGATTGTCCATGGGCATTGGAACGATTTACGATGCGGAAACTGCACAGAAATTTATCGATGCAGGAACCGACTTTATCGTAACACCTTGCCTCAACCCGGCAGTTGGTTATGCGTGTGCAAAAGCCAATATTCCCTGGATTCCGGGCGTTTCAACATTAACAGAGATTTATAACGCGCAGCAAGCCGGCGCGGAAGTTGTTAAACTTTTTCCCGGCGATGTCGTAGGGTCTAAGTTTATCAAAGCGATCCGCGGACCTATGCCCAATGTGAAGATCATGGTCACGGGAGGTGTGCAGCCTACTGCCGAGAGTATTAATGAATGGTTCGGAGCAGGCGCATATGCCGTTGGTTTGGGCTCAAATTTGTTTCCAAAAGACATTATTGCAGACGGTAAATACGCCTGGATCGAGCAGAAAGTTGCCGAAAGCATTGCACTGGTTACTAAATTCCGGGAAGCCATTTAATTTTAAAATATCATTATTATTGAAAGCGGAACCTAATCTTTTTTACGTTCCGCTTTTTTGCGCTCGCGCTTCGCCCTCCGCGCTTCACGTTTTTCCTTCCGCTTCTCTTTCCGGTCCTTGCGCACTTCCTTGATAGTGTCCTTCACGCTCATTGACGAGTCGTATTCGGCTTTAAACGCTTCCACGTAAGCATTACGCAACACATTGATAATGATTGGCCACAGGTCAGTGGAAATGTCGCCGACGGTTCCTTTTAGCGGGATCCGCGTAGCAACCTGATCCTTCTTTTTATTTTCAAGAATAAATGCACCGCCTTCTGCCAGCAACTCGCGGAAGAACTGGCTCACATTCCGGTTCTCCTCTTTCATTTTGAAGATCTTCATATCCTTCGTAAGCGGCTTCAAATAGCCTTCAAGCTTGCCGTCGACCATTTTCATTTCGCTCAAAAGGCTCATCGTCCCTTTTTCGAAATCCAGGTTTCCGTATTGGCGCGACAGACTATTTAACTTCACTAGTTGGAGGTCTTTCAGGCTCATATTATAATCGAAATCCGGGATTTGTTTCAGCAGCATCATATTCGCTGTAAACAACATTGTTCCGCCAAACCCGGGCATATCACCCGTCGCTTTAACGGGAGATGGCAATGCCTTACCCTTTTCTTCCACATTACGGATATTTGCAATTTCCAGCTGGAAGTTTTTTAATGTGAGGTCCGTCTTCGGCTGGCTTACAATGCTGGTAAGGTCCACCTTGCCGTCGATGATTTGAAAACGATTTATTTCAATAGGTAAAAGATCCTTGATAACCTTTGTCCAGTCGTTTTCTGCACCCGTCTGGCTTCCCTCTTCGCTGCTGCTGAATGCAAAGTTGATCTCCGGGTTGTGACATTCCACTTCGCTCACGAGCTTACCTTTCAGTAGAGACTCCCACTGCACCGAAAGGTCCATCTTTGGGATCAGGATAAAAGGCTCTTTGATCTTGCCGTTGACCTTCCGGATATTCATGCCGTCGATCTGGTAAGCGCCCCGGATCAGATGAATGTCCACGTCCTCGATATGGCCGGTGTAACCATTCATGTCAGCGAGAACTTTGTTCACATACCGTACCACAAAATAGGGCAGCAACAGGCGGGCGATTATAAGGATAATCACTATTCCTATTAATATTTTTACAGATCTTTTCACGTTTATATAGTAAAAATCGGGTTAACTGGATTTTGAGTTTCAGGGTGTTGGAAGTCAAAAATGATGCCAACGATTTTTTTGCCCAAATTGCAAGTGATTTACCCTCAATTTCATCAGCATATGTTTACCGCCGCAATCATTCTTGCTGTCATTTTTACGTCGCTCGGCTTCACTGTGACGGCTGGCAACGCGAAATACATTTTATCCGGTTACAACACCATGTCGGAAGCCGACCGGGCCAAGATGGACATTATTGGTTATGTCAGGTTTTTTAAAAGATTCCACATTTTCCTTGGTATATCGCTGATTTCAGGCTTTTTGATCCTGACCTTGCTCAATAATAACTGGGCAGGCTCTTTTATCATTATATATCCGCTGCTAGCCTATGTTTTTTTGATTGCAAAAGGCAACAAATACTACCGCGGAACTAAGGGACAGCGATCCGGCACTTATGTGGGAATGGCCATTTTGCTGGTCATCATCGCCGGGATTTCTACACAGCTTTATTCCAGCCTGCAAGACAGCAAGCTTATATTTTCCGATAACAATTTGGAAATAAAGGGAATGTATGGTTTGAAGTTGAGCAAAACGGACATTGCCAAAATCGAACTTGTTCCGGAGTTACCACCTATTTCCTATAGATCAAACGGCTTTGCAGCAGGAGATTTTGCAAAAGGAAATTTCAAGACCAAAGATGGCCGGACGATTAAATTATTTGTCAACAAAAAAATAAATCCGTTTCTGTTTATTACAACAAAAACGGATCAGATCTATTACAGCTCCAACGAGATTGCCTCGCAGGCTCTTTATGATAAATTAAGGCTTTGGAGCGCTGACTAAATGTCAAGTTTAGGAGCGTCTGCGCCTGGAACGATGCGTAAAGTTTCCAATGCTTCCGGTTCGATCATGTGCGCATTTACAGCATCCAGAAATCCGGGAAGTTGGGTTAAATCCGTATCCCAAAGAGAGATATCAGACATTACTCTCATGGCAAGATCCAATGGTGAAGCCGCAGACTTCCACATTTCATCAAAGTAGGGCGCCGCATCGCAGCGGATTGAGTAAGGCTGGCCATCACGATCGCCGTAGTAGGCGCCATCCTTATGTACAACAGGCTTCATGAATTTCAGGAATGCAGCAAAACCTTTTGCAAAAAGCTGGGGTGCCTGGTCGAATTTTTCGTAGTAGCTGAGCAGGGTGGGAATGTTCCGCATCTTCATTTTAGCCGTGTACTGAACCGTAATGTCAACCAATTGATGGCGGATAAACGGGTTCCGAAAACGGTCCAGAACCTGGTTGCCAAATTCCTGCGCACGCACGGGATCCACCGGATAAGGGATCGCAGGCGCGAGCTCCCGCAACATTACATCGGCAATGAACGCAGCGGTTTCGGGATTTTCCATGCTTTCACTCACCGTGTCAAGGCCTCTCAGGAAGCACAAGCCGCAAGCAAGCGTATGCGTCCCGTTGAGCAGGCGCAGTTTTAATTCCCTGTATAAGTCAATGTCGGGTTCGATTACAACACCCTTATCTGCCTCAGCAAAGCTCAGCACAGATCGCACATGTTCGCTTCCTTCAATGGCCCACAATCTGTAAACCTCGGAAACAATCAGCAAATCGTCTTTGTAACCTTGATTTCCGGAAATCGAGGCAACCGTTTCTGCATCAGGTTTTCCGGGAACGATCCTGTCTACCAGTGAACTGCAAAAATGGTTATGCGCTTCGAGCCATTGTATGAAATTTTGGTCGAGATTATGGCGTCTGGCTTGTTCAAAAACAATGTCACGCAGTTTCTGTCCGCTGTTAACAATCAGTTCAGTGGGAACGATTACCATTCCTGAGTCGGCACTTCCGTTGAATGCTTTAAAGCGTTCGAATAAGTAAGCGGTCAATTTTCCCGGATAGGATGCAGGCGGACTTGCGAAAACATTATCCTCTGTCAATTGAATGCCAACCTCTGTAGTATTTGAAATAATAATCCGTAAATCCGCATTATGTGCACATTCCAGGATCTCGGCCCAATTACTATTGGCCGAAATAGTCCTGCTAATGGCGCTGTTGATCACCAGCTTATCTACCTGGTTTCCGTCCTCAATTCCCCGGATGCTGTGTGAAAAAATATTTTGTTGGGATGCAAATGCGTCCGTTCCGCCGCTGTTCGTCGACTTGACAACTACGATTCGTCCATTAAATATTCCCTGCTGATTGGCTTTGTTCACAAAATAATCGGGTAAGCCGCGCAGGAGCACTCCCGTGCCAAACTGAATGATTTTTTCAGGCAACGCGAGCAGATTTTGATGGTTAGGCAACAAATCGGGACGCTGGTCCAATAGTTCGGGAGAAAGCTGCGGTAGGGACATTTTAGTAATGAATAGTTGTTGATATCAGGACGTGTTTTTGAATTCCAAACCCTTAAGCAAAAAAGACGCCCAAGGGCGCCTTTTTTGAAAACAAATCTTATTTATTTTTCGAGAACGCTTTAAACGCCCAAAGTAACATATCCACTTTCTTCTTTTTCTCTTTTCTCTTCGGGAAAAACGAAGTTTGTCGCATTTTTTACTTTCTCCGGCAACAATGCATATTCCAGCACCTCATCAATCTGGTCCACGTAATGGAACGACAATTCCTTGATATAGTTTGCTGGCACCTCTTCCACATCTTTGCGGTTTTTCACACATAGAATAATTTCCTTCACACCCGCACGACGAGCCGCCAGGATCTTCTCCTTAACGCCGCCCACTGGTAAAACTTTGCCCCTTAATGTGATCTCACCCGTCATGGCAATGAATGGTTTCACCCTGCGCTGCGTAAAGATCGAGGCCATGGAAGTGACCATTGTTACACCGGCAGAAGGCCCGTCTTTAGGCACCGCTCCGGCAGGCACGTGTACGTGCAGGTCGTAATGGTTAAAGATCCGGTAATCAATGCCCAGGCGGTCGGCATTGGCTTTCAGATAAGATAATGCGGCCACGGCCGATTCTTTCATGACATCGCCAAGTTGACCGGATAATGTAAGATTTCCTTTTCCGCGGCTGAGGCTTGTTTCAATAAATAAAATTTCACCGCCCACCGAAGTCCAGGCCAAACCGGTTACTACCCCAGCAAAATCGTTGTCCTGATACAGATCTTTGTCAAAAATTTCCGCGCCAAGATATTTCTCAATTTGCTCTGGTTTGATGGTTTTTGGATAGTCCTGCTCCATTGCGACGGATTTCGCAATCTTGCGGACAACGGATCCTATTTTTTGTTCCAGGTTCCTTACACCGGATTCTCTTGTATAACCTTCAATGATCCTGGTAAGCGCCGAATCGTCGATTTTAATGTCCGTCGATTTCAGGCCATGGTCTTTGCGTTGTTTTGGAACGAGATAACGTTTTGCAATCTGCAATTTCTCTTCGATCGTATAACCCGTCATTTCAATGATCTCCATCCGGTCGCGCAAAGCAGGGTGGATAGTGTCCAAAGCATTAGCGGTCGCTACAAACAAAACCTTGGAAAGATCGTATTCAACTTCCAGGTAATTGTCTGTAAATGAGGAGTTTTGTTCGGGATCAAGCACCTCTAACAATGCCGACGACGGATCGCCGCGGTAGTCCGAGCTTACTTTATCAATTTCATCCAGAATGAACACAGGATTTGCATAACCTGCCTTTTTAATGTTCTGAATGATTTTTCCCGGCATAGCGCCGATATATGTCTTTCTGTGGCCGCGAATTTCAGCCTCATCATGCACGCCTCCAAGCGCCATCCTGATGTATTCGCGGTTCAATGCTTTCGCGATGGACTTTCCCAAGGAAGTTTTACCAACTCCCGGAGGGCCGTACAGGCAAAGGATAGGTGCTTTCAGGTTGCCTTTCAGCTTCAAAACAGCCAGATATTCAATGATCCTTTCCTTTACTTTTTCCAGGCCGAAATGGTCTGCGTCCAACACTTTTTGCGCGCGGACTAAGTCGAAATTGTCTTTGGTATATTGTCCCCAAGGCAGATCAACAAGCATTTCCAGGTAATTCATGGTCACCGGATATTCGGGTGCCATTGGATTTATGCGTTGCAGCTTAGTCAATTCTTTTTCAAAGTGGCTGCGGACAGAATCCGACCATTTTTTCTGACTGGCTTTCAGACGAATTTCGTCAAGATCGCGCTCAGGGCTGTCCATGCCGAGTTCGTCGTGCAGGACTTTTATCTGTTGTCTGAGAAAATAATCACGCTGCTGCTGATCAATGTCGGAACTGGCTTTCGTTTGAATTTCCCTTTTCAATTCCAGCATTTCTATTTCCCGCATCATATACTGAAGCAAGAGCGTCGCCTGTTTGTGACCGTTTCTTTCTTCCAGTAACTTTTGCTTGTCGGCAACGTCTACATTAATGTTTGAAGAAAGAAAATGGATCAGAAAAATAGGGCTTTCAATGTTATCCAGCGCAATCCGGGCTTCTTGCGGAATTTCCGGGTTCAGGCGCATGATCTTGTGTGCGCCATCCCTTAAGGATTGCAAAAGTGCTTTGGATTCCTTCTTGGTAGGGCCAACAAATGAGTCATCAATGGCCTTTACTTCGGCAGTCAGATAAGGTTCTTCGTGCAAAATTGTTTTGATCTCAAAACGCTGTCTTCCCTGCACGATTATGGTTACATTACCATCGGGTAACGTAATCATTTTCAGTATCTGAGCAACGGTTCCAACATTGTAAAGATCCTCAGCCGTAGGGTCTTCCTTATTTGGAATCGCCTGAGTAACAGCACCTAATATACGCTGATTGATATCCGAATTCCTGTATATTTTTTTGACTAACCGAATGGCTTTCTGGCGCACGACGGTTACGGGTATTACCATTCCGGGGAAAAGCACTGTTTGCCTGATTGGCAGTATGGCAAGTTCTTCAGGTAGTTCAAATGGCTCGTCGGAGCCATCAGGGCCACCAAGAGGGACAATTTCAAGGCTATCCATATCCGAATCGGACATGAGCAGCCGACTATATAAGTCAGAAGGTTCAAATTTCATAGGCATTCTGTCAAAATGACAGATAATCTTTTCCCAATATATAAATAATGACTTTCAAAAGAAAGGGAATAATAAAACAAAATAGCCATGCCACCAACGGCTGTGTCAGGCTTTTTACTAACCGGATTTTGGCTAAAGAATGTGTACAGCTTGTCCCTTTTTAAACAAGAATGTTCGTTTTTCTGAGGCGTTTTTAATGTTCGTCATGTTGACCTGATCATCAAAAACTTCCATCAATGTGCTGTTCTGTAACTTACAACCATTCAGGGGACCCTGAAATGGAATTTCTAAATATACCCACGTCGCATCCTCTTCCTGCTCCTTACCCACGTATTTAATCGCAACGGGCTTTTTCTGACTATCCGTCAAAACGAATGATTTCAAAACATATCGCTCGACTAACGGATCATTTTTGTCATCGTTCTTTATAACAACGCGCTGTTTCTCATTTCCTTGGGCCAGCCCACGCTGTGACAACGCACGTTCCAGATCGTCGGTGAACATACGTATACTCACTTCGAAAGTTTTGAGCGCAGGATTATACTGCATCTGCGTCACGCTTACATGGTAATCGTGCACGGATGAGGACAGGGTAAAAACGAAAAAAATAAGGAAAGGCAAGAGGATTAAGCTCTTGGTCCTTTCCTTATTTTTTTTGAAAAATATATTAGAATACGGCTTTCCAGACATCATTAAATATTGCAAAAGCCATTAGGCCGAGTAAAAGCACCATGCCGACTTTCTGAGCGTTTTCAAGAAATCTGTCTGATGGTTTGCGCCCCGAAATGATCTCGTAAGAAAGGATCACCGCATGGCCACCATCCAGTGCCGGAATTGGCAAGGCGTTCATGAATGCAAGCACCATGGAAAGCAAGCCGGTCAGATACCAAAAGCGGCTCCAGTCCCAAACGCCACCAAACATACGGGCAATGCCGATCGGTCCGCTCAATGCTTTCGAGGCGGAAACTTCGCCTCTGAATATTTTACCAAACCCTTTGATATTATTGTAAACAACGGCAAATGCGTCGCCCGTTCCGGCGGAAATCGCTTGCGGCAATGTATATTCGATAGCCGTGTAATTCAAAAGACTTTCAGGATAAAAACCCAGTGTTCCGTCTTCATCCACATTGGCGTTCAATGTTTTTTGCCCTGCTCCGCGTTGCACGATCAGCTCTGCTTTTTTGCCTTTCAGGCTTTGCAGCTGTGCCTGCAATTCGTGGAAAAACTGGATAGGCTGTCCATTGATAGAAACAACCTTGTCACCCGTTAGCAAACCTGCTTTTTGTGCGGGTGATGCCGGCACAACCTCACCGATCTTAAACGGTTCCAAAGGGCGGATAAAGCCTCTTTTTTCCTCAGGATCAGACAGTTTCTCGATAAAATTGTTTGGGATGTCAATCTCAACTTCTTTCCCTGCGCGGTTAACTGTGTAAGAGCTGTTGCTTCCCAGCAAAACCTCGGAGCTTCCTAGCTCGTCGAAATTCGTGAACGGCTTACCATTAACCCGCACTATTTTATCACCAGTCTGAAGACCAATTTCTTTGGCAAGATCGCCGGCTACAATGCCATATTTGTTAACCTCTGTGCTGGAAAGATATTTATCCCCGTCGTTATATGCGATGACGATGAATATGAAAATCCCGACAATCACATTGACGATAATCCCGCCCAACATTACAATTAAGCGTTGCCAGGCTGGTTTTGAACGAAATTCCCACGGTTGAGGCTCCTTACTCATTGCCTCCGTATCCATGGATTCGTCGATCATACCAGATATTTTGACGAAACCGCCCAACGGGATCGCGCCAATGCCATACTCTGTCTCTCCTTTTTGAAAGCTGAATATCTTCGGAGGAAAACCAATGAAGTATTTTTCAACTCGCATCCCAAACATCTTTGCAGCAAACATATGCCCCCATTCATGCAACCCTACCAAAATTGATAAGCCCAGAATGAGCTGCCCTGCCATTATTAATACTTCCATTCAGGTTTCAGTAATCGTTATTTGTTATTAATTAAGTATTAAATCTAATTATAAATCCTTAATCCACTATCAGAACTAAGAAACGTAATTGTACTCTGTAAAGTTACGCAAATCCCGGCAAAACATTATTTGCCTATGTCAATGCCCATCATCCGCATTAATTCCGAAGCATTAAAACTTTTGCAAATCCCGTCGTGAAGCCTGTAATCGAACAGCAGTTCGCCGTTTTCAACATCGGACCTGAAATGAAAATTGTGCACATAATTTTCTGTTGCGCCCCATTCTCCCAGTTCGAGATCGTGCGTGGAAACAAGGCCTGATGCTTTTTTAGTGTGCAATTGCCGGATCAATGCTTCTGCTCCCCGGTGGCGGTCGGAGGAATTCGTGCCTTTCAGAATTTCATCCAATAAATAAAAAACAGGCGCTGAGTTTCGTTCATCGGCCAGTTCCAGCAGTTTTCGCAATCTTTTTAGTTCAGCATAAAAAGACGAGGTGCTTTCTTCCAGCGAATCCTGCGTGCGCATGCTGCTGAAAACGCGCACCGGAGCACATTTAAAAGTCTTCGCACTTACCACAGCCCCCATTTGCGCCAATACAAAATTAAGCCCGATTGTCCGGAGGAATGTGCTTTTGCCGGACATATTGGAGCCGGTTACCAGTATCGTATGTCCCGTGCCCGAAACACTGAAATCATTGCTAATGCGTCGCTCCAATGGTATGAGCGGATGGCCCATTGCAATGGTATCAATTTGAAATTCAGGCGAGTCGGTTACATCCGGTGCAATATATTCGGGATTGGCAAATGCATGGCCTGCTAAACTGTTCATTGCTTCTGCATCGGCGAGGACTTCCAGCCAATCAGCAAGCTTGTCGTGGTGATTTTGTTTCCAGGTTTCGAGTCCTGCGAGGCAAAATATATCCCAGAGCGTTGGAATGCCCACAAGCAGGGAGAAAAAGATATTGTTGCGGTAATCCAGCCTTGCGAAAAGCACGCCTACTTGTTTCAATGCATTGCCCGAACCTTTAATTCGCTCCTTGCGACCCGTCCACCATGGCGACTGGTAAGGAAAGGATTGGGCAACTTCCAGGATCTCACCATAGGAAACCAATGTTTTTCCCAGGGCGGTTGTCCGGTTTGTAACGGAGTCAATGTACGCTTTGAAACGCGCTATCAGCACAACATTGACAGCGATGCACAACAACAAGGGCCAGGCAGGAAGGATTGAAAATAGAAAAAGGATTGCAATAGAAACAGTAATAACGCTAAACCATCGAAAATTCAACAATCGCGCCAGGTCTTTATCCATGAATTCCCTGGACCATTGGCGAAATTCGCCCAGTTGCTGCGCGGCGTGTTCATGTAGTAATGCAGTTGCTTCCAGAGACTGGATCATTTCAGGATGCCTGCTGAATTCGGCAGCAGCTTCCTGCCTGAGCCGGATCTCTTTTGTATCTGCATGATTTTTAAGCCAATTGGCAAATCGGTGGCTTCCTTCAGCGGTTCGCGTGCGGTTTAAAAGTTTGTATAAGGAATACTCTCCAAATATGTCCAGATCGCTTCCAAAAGCATGTTCCTTTTCCTGAAATTGCAAGCCTGAGTCGTCCCGGGTGAAGCGGAATGAAAGTCTGTTGAGCTCATCTGAGTTGATAATGCCCAAATTACGCTGCAAATCGCGCAACCTCTTTGCGGCCTGCTGACGGCGCATTGAAATGAGGAAAATAATGAGTAAACCGAGTGCTACTAATCCCCAAGCGGGCTGATTTTGATTATTCCAGAGCCATAGGAAGAAAATCATAGCAAAAAATACGAGCAACCTGGCAATGGCTAGCTGATTGAAGTTCTGCAAAGCGGCTGCTTCCGCGATGGCTGCTTTGTTTTTTTCTGTTTCAAAAAATTCTCGTGGGGATCTTTGGGTTATGCTGCTTGTTTCCATCAATTGCTTTCTGCGGTTTCAAACTGCAATTTGATCAGATTTGCGTATAAACCATTGTTCATAACTGTTAATTGCTGATGCGTACCAGATTCCGCAATGCGGCCCTCGCGGATCACATAAATCATATCCACTTTCCGGATCGTTGCCAAACGATGCGCTATGACGATCGTGGTGCGGTTTTTCATTAATTCGTCAAGTGCGATCTGCACCAGCTTTTCAGATTCTGCATCGAGTGAACTTGTTGCTTCATCGAGGATCAGAATCTTGGGATCTTTCAGAATGGCACGTGCAATGGCGATGCGCTGGCGCTGCCCGCCTGAAAGCTTGATGCCGCGTTCACCGACGACTGTTTCAAACTTTTCGGGAAATGTATCAATAAATTCTCTGGCATGGGCGCGCCTGGCAGCGTCGTGAATTTCCTCCCGGGTTGCGTTGGCTTTTCCATAGGCAATGTTTTCATAGATCGTTCCGCCAAAAAGCATTACTTCCTGCGGCACAATGGCAATGTTCTTGCGTAATTCAGTGAGGCCATATTCATTAAGAGATTTGCCATCGACGAGAATGTTGCCCGTTTGGTAATCATAAAAACGCATAAGCAACTGGATGATCGTAGACTTTCCAGCGCCGCTGTAACCCACCAGGGCAATTTTTTCTCCTGCCTGAATTTGAAATGATATCCCTTTTAAAACAGCAAGATCGGGGCGGGATGGGTAGGAGAAGTGCACATCCTGATATGCAATGCTTCCTTCGATTGGACTGGCCGAAGCGTTTTTCGCGGTTTCGAGATCCAGCTCAGGTTCTTCCTCCAATATTTCAAAAATCCGCTCAGAAGCGCCGATCACGCGGTTGATCTGTGCATAGAGGTCTCCCATTCCGCTGATGGATGCACCTATGAATGTGGTGTAAAGTATAAATGTAAAAAGATCAGAAAGCCCGAATTCGCCCGCCTGGACAAGCCCGGCGCCATACCATACAACACCGACGATCCCGCCAAAAAGCGCAAAAATAATAAATGAGACAAACCCGCCCCGAAATGCAGCAGCATAGAGCGAAAGATCTACGACTTTTTTCAGGATTTGCTGATAACGGTTTACTTCCAGTGGCTCATTGGTGAATGCTTTGACCACATTAACTGACTGCAATGTTTCCTCCACAACCACATTGGCCGCAGCCAGCTCGTCCTGCACTTTTTTGGAAAGCCTGCGCTGATGCCGACCGAAAAATACGGAAGCAATAACCAGGACCGGAAATGTGGCCAGCATGAAAAGCGTCAGTTTCCATGACGTATAAAAGAGAATGGAAACGCCGACGACCAGGGTAGCGACCTGCCTGAAAACCTCTGCTAATGTGAAAGAAAGCAATCCCTGGAGTTGAGAAACGTCAGAAGTAATGCGGCTTGTCAGCTCTCCTACGCGACGCTGTTCGAGAAAGGCAATGGGTAAGGTGATGATTTTGGTAAAAACATCTGACCGGATATTAGTCATTGCCAGTTCACTGACTTTGGTAAAGAGATAAACACGAAAATAGGAAAACACCGCCTGGCATATCAGCACAAAAAACAGGAAAAGCGTTATCTGATTGATTGTATAAGGCGATTTTCCCTCAATGACTTCGATAATGCTGCCGACCAGCTTGGGAAACGCCAGCGACGTAGCAGTGGAAAGCGCGAGAAATACCAGCCCGATAAAGAATGTGATCCGGTAGGGCCGAAGGTATTTGAGCAGATCAAGTGTCGTTTTAAGCCCTTGCCAGCTTATTTTCCGCACCGCAAATGGCGACGGTTGTTCAGGAGTAGTTTCACTTTTGGCCATTAATAATCAGTATAGTGCATATGGAACACATTATTTGAAAAAACTATTCAAATATGCGCAGCTAGGCAGCAAAAGTAAGTAAGATACGGAAACTATTGCATGGCGATCTCACGGGACCGGGTATGTGAGCCTTTCTGGTTCCGGTGTTTGTACCAGTTACGGATCAAAAGATTAGCCGGGATCTCTACAAATTTGTTGACCAGGTAGGCGATAAAAACTACCATTGCAATCGTAATCAGCAGTGCAGGATAAATATTTATGTGCCAAAAATCGGTAAAAATCAACAGCAAACGCATGCCAATGTACTGATGGACGAGATACAGGCAATAGGATATTTTTCCCAGAAACAGCAAAGGTGCCTGATTCAGGAATCCGAGTTTGCCAAATATTGCCAATGCGAAAACAATGTGAAAAATAGCGAAGATCACATAATGTTCGGTCGGTGTTACATGATATTGTGACCTGCCGCCCTGATAGTGCAGGAAACAGGCAGCTAAAAGGCTGAAAACAATCAGCAAAGAGTTTCGGCGCACATGAATTCCATTCCTGATGAGGTAAAAAAGTATCCCGGAGAAGAAAAGCGGAAAGTGGTTCAGTAGCTCGATTTTCCTTGTGGCGAACTCGTGAAAACTTGGATATTGTGGTGAAAACGCGTGAAAAAGAACAATCAGGACAGTAAATGTCAGACCAGCGCCTACAATGCTTCTGATTTTTCCAATAACCAGCAGCACCAGGATCCAAAAATAGAAAATCAGTTCAACCAATAATGTCCAGTACGATTGATCCATGTTTTCCTGTCCGAAAAATATCGGCATCATGGTTATATTCGCTAGTAGCCTTTGCAAATTGACCAATTCCGGTTCGAAAAACATTGTAACGATTGCCGTCAGAAACATGCAGCACCAGAATGCCGGGTACAACCTTGCAAATCTTGAAACCACAAAATCCTGCCATTGTTTTACCCTGGATATGGTCAGGAATATCACAAAACCGCTGATCATAAAGAAAATATCAACGCCGGTGACACCATACCGGAATTCCCATCCGAGCAGTACAGCATTAGAATTAATTGTATAGTGAAACAGGACAACCATGATGGCTGCAAGTCCGCGTAACGCATCCAGTTCGAGGAAACGGGAGTCAATAATGTTGAGATGAGGGCGATTTTCAGTCATTCCATTGCTCCTGACCGGTCAGGATTATAACGTCGAGTAATTAAGCTATGCCTATCAATTTGGAAAAAAAATCCACACATTTTACGTGTGGAAGGGTAAAAGTCACAGGTAATTCGTGACTTAATTAAAACATTATCAAATAGTTATAAAAAATCACTAAAAAATTGCAACCTTGCAAGCAACCCTGGCTTTGGGTTTCTCGTAATAGTGATAAAAGAGCAAATAGCATGCCCGGGTATACCTCCGCTGTTCTTATTGAACTACTCGACGGCTGTTTACAGAAAAACCGCCGCAGTCAGGAGCTGTTGTACAAACAGTTTTACGGCTATGCTATGAGCATTTGTCTACGTTATACACGTAGCAGGGAAGAGGCGAAAGAAATACTCAACGATGGATTTTATAAGGTTTTTACAAAGCTGGATACTTTTGATTCCAGCCGTTCATTTAAAACCTGGTTGAGCAGAATTATGATTAACACAGCCCTCGATCATTACAGACAAGAAGTACGCCGCGATGTTTTTGATGATGTGGAAGTTGCGGACAATGTGACCGTTGATGAAACAGTTATCAGCAAGCTCGCGCATGAAGAACTGATGGAGCTGATCCAAAGACTGACCCCTTCTTACAGAATTGTATTTAGTTTATCAGTAATAGACGGCTATACACACGAAGAGATTGCAGACCAGCTGAATATTTCGGTAGGGGCGTCAAAGTCTAATTTGTCGCGTGCAAGAGAAAAATTAAGAGAAATGTTATCCAAAATAAATATTGGCGATTATGATAGAGTTACCAGATGACGAACTGGATAAGCTCTTCAGAAAGTCATCAGAAGAGCTTGATCCACAGTTTGACCCGGAGGATTGGAATAAATTAAAGAAACGTTTGGACGCGCACGACGGGAAAGTCGCAGGCGGTTGGTTTAAAAAATGGTGGCCATTGGGTTTACTGGCATTGCTGGTTCCGGCTGGATTTGTAGTTTACTTTTTCACTAAAAGTACAGTCTCAGAAAGTGCAAAAACAAAGCAGAATGTAGCCATAACACCGAGACTGGAAGAGCCAGCGGCTCATCCTGTTTCCAGGGCGGAAGAGAATGCAACAAGGAAACCCGAGGATCCAGTGGCTCCCCCTGTTTCCAGGGCGGAAGAGAATGCAACAAGGAAATCCAAGGAGCCAGCGGCTCCCTCTGTCTCTAAAATGATACGTAATAAGGAAGCGGAAATTGCGAAATCGTCCTCTATATCAAATTCAAACATTACCGATTACCAACGCAGGAAAAAATTGCCCCGGAGCCAGTCTAAGACAGGCGGAGTGTACTTAGAGCCTAACCGCTCAAAGCAGGAGGGAGGCGACGGGGCTTTTTCCATTAACAAGATTGCTGAAAGCAAAGCAGTAAGGTCAGTTTTAGGGAATAATGCGGTAAGTCAGGATATTATAGCAAATCAGGATAGGATAGAACAGACAATCAGTGAGGATCAGGCCCGGTTACTGATTTCAGCCGCAACATTAGCAAGCAGAACATTGAATTGGGAAAACCAACCTGAAATCCCCGCGGTAACATTTAGTGCGCCAGAACCTGCTAGTGAACCCGCAAAGCCTGAAAAAGTAAAAAAGGATTATGCCAAATGGGCTGTGAGACTAGGTTATTCGCCGGATTTGTCGACGGTTGGTTTTAAAAATTATACAAAGCCCGGAGCAGCATTTTCATTGTTGATTGAATATGGCTTATCGTCGCGACTTTATCTGCAAGCAGGTGTTGTTCGCAGCGTAAAGGATTATACTGCGAATGCGGGCGAGTATAAATTGCCAAAATATGTCACAGACATTAATACACCTTATGACGTTGACGGTAGTTGCACAATGTTCGAAATCCCTGTGGGGCTGCGGTATAATGTTGTTCGAGATGAGCAGTCTAAATGGTTTGTCGGGACGGGGGTGTCCTCATATTATGCCCAAAAAGAGCGTTACAACTATAATTATGAACATTATATTCATGGCCAAAAACCGTACTGGCAAGGCAAAACGGGCTGGTTCTTACTAAGCCATATCAATGCATCCGTTGGCTACGAACGTACGATTACGAAGAAATTATCCCTTGTGGCTGAACCTTACATCCGCATTCCGGTAAAAGGTGTCGGTTACGGAAAAGTAAATCTCACAACAGTGGGAATGTGGATATCATTGCGCTATACACCCGCCTTTAAATAGAGCCGCATACCCGAATTGTATCTACTAATTTATTATTCACTATGGAGAACGTTAAAGAAGACAAAATGAAAAGAGGTGAATTCCTGAGAAGTCTTGGGTTGAGCACTTCCACACTCATGGCCTTTTATTGCCTCGGAACCACCATGACAGCCTGCGGATCAAGCGACGACGATCCGGAGCCAAATCCAGGCGGCGGTGGCAGCGGCACGGGGGTTACCGGCACAACCACGGGCTCCGCAATCAACTTCACCATTGACCTTACCAAAGATGCAACCAAAAAGCTGAAAACGGCAGGACAATACGAAATTTTTGGCGACGTTTTGGTGGCATTCACGTCCACCAACCAGTATGTTGCTTTATCCAAGATCTGCACGCACGAGGGAAATCCGGTTCGATATCAGGCAGGGCCTAATAACATTCAGTGCCCTACGCACCAGTCTGAATACGCACTAACCGGCGCTGTGACGCAAGGCCCGGCCACAGCCGCATTAAAAGCTTACAAAACTGCCCTTTCCACCGACGGCAATACATTAACAGTTACAGCCTAACTGCCCAAAAACAATGAAATTACTCCGCCTAATGCTCATGTTGACTTGTTCAACAACGGTTCTCTATGCCCAGGACGATCTGCTTAGCGAACTTTCGAAGCAGGATAGCATGGTTACCGTGCCCGTTTCTGCCACATTTAAATCCACGCGCGTCGTCAACGGGCATTCCGTTGAAACAATGAAAAAGAAGCATCTGGATTTTCGCATTTCACACCGTTTTGGACGGCTTAATTCGGGTGCTTACCAGTTTTTCGGACTGGACCAGGCGACAATGCGGATGGGTTTTGAATACGGGATAACGGACGATTTCATGATTGGGGTAGGCAGGAGCACTTCACAAAAGGTTTACGATTTTTTTGGTAAACTAAAAGTGCTGAAACAGAGCGACGGTGCCAGGAACATTCCCGTTTCGATAACGCTTTTTGGCGGAACCGGGGTTGCGACGGTCAACAAGGAACTTGAATTTCAGGACAAACTATATTATTCCGCACAGGTTCTTATTGCCCGCAAATTTGGAGAAAGGCTTTCTTTACAACTTTCGCCTACATTCCTGCACCGTAACAAGCCAGAGGTTTTGGGAGATGAAAAAGTGTTGCTGGCTCTTGGTGTAGGTGGAAGGTTCAAATTATCCAAACGCGTTTCTTTGAACGGGGAATATTTTTATACAGCGCGGGAAAAAAACACAATCACCGCCCCATATTATGATTCCATGTCGTTCGGGGTTGACATTGAGACCGGCGGCCACGTTTTCCAATTGCATTTTACCAATTCGCTGGGGATGATCGAAAAGCAATTTATCGGGGAAACGGCCGGCACCTGGGGTAAGGGCGACATTCATTACGGGTTTAACCTTTCCCGCACTTTCAGTTTTGACAAGAAGAATAAGAAGGCAGCAAACTGACTAAACAATTATGAAAACGCATCTATTAGCCATGGTTTTCGTAACCGTGCTTACTTCCGCTATGCCTTTCCGGCCGCTTCTGGCGCAGGGAAAGTTCGCCACGTCCACTGGTAATACGAAATTCTCTTCCGAAACGCCCCTGGAAAATGTGAATGCGGAGAACAAGAAAAGTCAGGTGATTTTGAACACCGCCAACAATGAGATTGCCATTAGAATGAACATGCGGGAGTTTAGTTTTCCGAATAAACTCATGCAGGAGCATTTCAACGAAAACTACATTGAATCGGCTAAATATCCGACCGCAACGTTCAGCGGAAAAGTAGATAATGCGCCTGATTATACGAAAGATGGCCAATATGATGTTTCGGCAACAGGAAAATTCACCGTTCATGGGGTTACCAAAGAACGGACTATCAAGGGAAAAATGAAAATAGAAGGCGGCAAAATTACCATTAACTCCGACTTTGAGGTGCCATTAACCGATCACAAAATTGAAGTGCCACAGGTCGTTTTTGTGAAAATAGCGCAGGTTATCAGTGTGAAAGCGCAATATGTGCTTGCTCCGCGTTAAGACTTTCTAAATTTTTAATCTTGGTAAGCCTACCTTCTCCTGCGCCGCGAAGATTTACGTTTGTAAGTTGGCTTTTTCCTAACCGGGGCTTTCCGTACCACAGGCTTTCTAACGGGCGCTGCAACCACTTCTTCTGCGGGTTCTTCCTCTTCTGAATCAGGGTCGCTTACAGTGCCCGCAGCTACATTTGAATCAGATTTCTGATCGACATAAGGCAATGTATAAGCTGCGATCTGTTCAATGTTGGACGTGTTGTCAATTGGTTTGAGGCGGAATGCGTAGCTGAATGTTGCTTTGTCTGCCAGTGTAGATCGATCCTCGTTCGGAGCCGTTTGACCATGGTTCGTATACCCAGGAGCGTTAAAATGATAAGCCGTGTCACTGACTGCCAACAAACCTGTCCCTTCCTGATTGGTAATGCTGGTCCAGCGAACATTTGTGCTTTTCCCATTCGCCAGCGGCATTATATTGATAAAATGTGGTTCCAGGACCGTTCCACTGTGTAGCCCGATTTTTCCATTCGCACTTTGGCTGGTGTAAGAATCGCTTCCGTACCACTGTGATTTATTAAACATAGCCAGCATACTCAATTGCGGGCTTGACCTCATAATCGAATGCCACGAGTTGGCCGGGCTGAAAGTTTTTTTGATATAAATATCGCCCGTTGCATAAACAATGTATTCCGAAGCGACCGCTACTTCACCAGCATTGCCTGGGCGTGTGTTATTGATAGTTACTTTGTAAACAGTTGGTGTCAATCGTTGCGTTTTCATCTCTGAATTTGTCGTTTCCAGCGTTTCAGGCAGTGTTTGCAACATTTCGTCCTTCTTATTTTTAAAAGAGATCATTCCCTCTCTTTTATCGAATGTTACCGCAAAATCCTGGCCGGTAATCGAGACGCGGCCAGCGCTGATCTGCGCTACGCGAAGTGGTTTCTCATTATAAAGGCTAAGAACAGGAGCTTGTTGTTGCGGTTTTATAATGGCTATTTGATGCCACGCAACTTCGTGCGCTTTCGGCGCCCAGAATGTGCCGTCTTTCATCCGTATACTGATATTCAGGAAATATTCAGCGCCCGGTTTTTGCGTTGCCGGCAATTCATAAGGGATTGAAATTTGTTGCCGCTGCCTTGGCGCAGCATTTAGATTATTGATCACTCCCGGCTTTCCAATAACCTTTCCGTTTTCCAGGACAGACCACACCAGCTCAAACACATTCAATGGTAGAAAATCGTAGTTATTCAGTATGCTTACCGTCTTCTCGCCGATGCGCATTGTGTCGGGTGATTCAAATTTTATAAACTGATAGCGCTTTTTAATCTCATTGAGCTCTGGCTGAGGAATGCGTTCGGGCTTGTTGAGACTTAATTTCTCATCTATCCAGTTTAATCCAAAGTCGTTCAGCACGGTTGGATGCTTGTCAACTGGTCGTGTCGGATCGGCAAGGGCAATGTAATCGGCCATATCCATGAAATTTTTCCCTGTTTTCAATTCATTTCCTAATGACCAGCTGATCACCGAAGGATGATTTTTATCCCGTTCTATCATCGCATTGCCCCGCGCCAAAAATGCCGAGCGCCATTGTGGCAGATCGGCCAGGACAATGTTCTGCCCTGAAATTTCGTGGTCATCAATGTTGGCTTCATCGATCACATAAAGCCCGTATTGGTCGCAGAGTTCATACCATTCAGAAGTGTTGGGATAATGCGTAGTCCTAACTGCATTAATGTTGTGCTGCTTCATCAATGTAATGTCATTGATCATGGTCTCGCGGCTCATTACCATACCCGTTTCAGGATCAAATTCCCGCCTGTTGACACCCTTGACGGTAATCACTTTTCCGTTCAGCAGCAACTGGCCGCTTCTTATTTTCACTTCCCTGAAACCAACGGCCTGGCTTGTGGCTTCGATCACCTTTCCATCCGAATTCATTAATTGAACGGACAATGTGTACAAATAAGGCGTTTCCGCTGTCCATTTGACTGGATTTGGAATGGGAATATCCACACGCACTGCACCTTCTTTTGCCGGGTCGAGCTTGCCTACCATTTGGCTGACAGGCGTGACAACAACGGATTTGTTGGCATCGTACAATGTGAATAAGATCTGATGTGCGTGAATCGCCTGCTCCGTATAATTTTTCACAAAAGCGCTGAGTTTCAATGTCGCATGTTCCTGATTTGCATCCAAAAGCGTTCTGACTGAAAAATCGGCAAGGAGAACCTTTGGGCGTACAAGCAGATTTACATCCCTGAAAATCCCTGACAACCGCCAATGGTTAGGATTTTCGAGGTAACTGCCATCGGACCAGTTAATTACCTGAACGGCCAGATGATTAAGACCTTGCTTTACATCTTCGGTAATATTAAATTCAAAAGGCGTCATGCCGTCCTCGTGATAACCGATCGCGACGCCATTCAGCCACACATAACAAGCAGATTGCACACCGGCGAATTGTAAGAACATTTCCTTGCTCTTCACATCGTCCGAAACATTAAATGTGGTCCTGTACATGCCCACAGCATTGGTATCTGCCTGAATGCGCGGTGGTGACTTGAAAGGTTGGTTGCTATCGGTAAAAATCGGCTGGTCGTACTTGCGGCCTTCGCGGGCTCCTATCATCTGCCAGTTAGAGGGCACGGGAATGTTTTCCCAACCCGCGTCCTGCACATTGGGGTCAAAAAATTGGGGCATCGCTTTGGATGGGTGGGAAGCCCATTTGAATTTCCAGGTTCCGTTTAATGAGCGAACCGAGGATGTTTTTTTGTCTGCGGATAATGCGCTTTTTTCGTCAGGATAAGGCAGGAAATCGGCACGTGGTTTTTCGGTGTTAACGCTGAAAACCTGCGGGTCCTGCCATTCCGGGATAGTCTGGGCGCGGGATACAAATGAATTGAAAAATGGAAAAGCAGTCAGTAAAGCAAACCAATAACGATAGAAGCGGTGCATATAACTTTTGGTAACGGATATTTCGATGGAAAGAAAAACAGCCAGGAGGCATTACGCACATTTTTTGCTAAAATTATAGATTAATGCCTTTAATTTGTCTGCAATTGTAAATTCTTTGCTATGCTTTTAGCCGTTGATGTTGGTAACACCGACACTGTTTTTGGGCTTTACCAATCGGATGACTGGGAATATATCTGGCGCATGCGCTCGCTAGTCCAGGAAAATGAAACACATTATGAATCCCGGCTCAGACTGCATTTTTTGGAAGCAGGATTATGGTTCGGCGATGTGGATACGGTGGTGCTGAGCAGCGTAGTTCCGGCTATGACGCCCATTATTCAAAAAGTGCTGCGCTCCATGTTTGGCGATGAGATCATCGTCGTGGGCCCCGACATTTATCCGGATCTTTCTATTGCCATTAACCATCCACACGAGATAGGCGCTGACCTGATTGCCAATTCCGTTGCGGTGATGACGCGTTACCGGGAAAATTGCGTAGTGGTGGATTTTGGAACAGCATTAACATTCACAACGGTTTCAAAAGACCGGAAAATCCTCGGCGTAGCGATTCTTCCCGGGCTTATGACGGCAGTGAAAGCGCTTTTTGCAAACACGGCCCAATTACCGGAAGTGCCGCTGGTTTTACCCAAAACAGCCATTGGAAAAAACACAACGGAAGCGATCCAGGCAGGTATTTTATTAGGCTACGAAGGCCTAGTTAAATCACTTTTGCAGCGGATCAGGCAGGAAATGGGAGGCGAATGCATTGCCGTTGCCACCGGCGGACTTTCTTCCATCATTGAAACATTGCAGGACGAGTTCGTAGAAATTGACAATAATTTAACACTGGACGGCCTCAGGATCATCGGCGAGCGCCTTAATGCAAATGCTTGAAACAGCCTTCCTCGATTAATGGCAGACCGGTTACCGGCTGGTTATAAAGATATACCCAGCAATTGATCGTCTCGCCGCTCTCTTTGATGATCGACACTGTTTTGCGGACATATAAGCTGCTTTGTTCATCTTCAAAAACGTCTTCATAATCGTCCAGTTCCGGGATCACGGCTTCGAACGTGGAAAGCCTGTAAATCTCCCCGTGTACTTTTGATACAGAATCAGCGTCGTAAATCGCGCCCGGATACCAGGAAATCAGATAAAGCAAACCAGGGAAATATCCTTTTCCCTCATATACGGAGTTATTTTGAAGCCGTTCTGCAAAGGGGTTATCAAAACCCCGCATCAAGGTGCCATATGTGAACAAATGAGTAGTGTACGCATCCATATCGATGAATTAACATTAGGCATTGGCAAGAACAATAATTATAGAACTTTTCCTTTTTAGTAGTTGAAGTCAGTCAGCCATAATCAACTGTTAACTGTATTTTTCTTATATTTACACATATTGCTTTTCATCTTACTAATATACAGTTATGTACGAAAAGAATCTTGGTACAAAACAAAAAGCGTTAAGGATCAACCTGGATCGCAGGATTTATGGGTCTTTTGCAGAAATAGGGGCAGGTCAGGAAACAGCTGCTTATTTTTTTAAGGCAGGCGGGGCGTCGGGAACAGTAGCGAAGACCATGTCTGCTTATGATATGACTTTCAGTGATGCAATATATGGAACGGAAGAGGGCGGAAGATACGTGGTGGAGTCCCGCCTGATGAAAATGCTCAACCGCGAGTACAATCTTGTGGAAAAACGCCTTTCCGAAAAGCGGGGTGAAGAGAGTCAGTTTTTTGCATTTGCCAACACCGTTGTTGCCCTCAATTTCCAGAAAACCAATGAATCGCATGGCTGGATCGGATTGCAGTTTCAGCTTTCGCCCATGGGCCCGACAAATTACGTCGTGATCCACGTGCGGATGCGTGATGATGAGAATATTTTGCAGCAGCAGGCTTTGGGGATCATTGGGGTCAACCTGATGTATGGTTGTTTTTTCTATTATAAATCACCGGAAACCCTTCTGATATCATTAATGGACGATCTTACGACGGATCGCATTGAAATTGATATGGTACGTTTCAGCGGGCCGGATTTTGCCAAAGTGGATAACCGGCTGATGAGTCTCCGGCTTGTAAAAAACGGTTTTACGGATGCAGCCTTGTTTGGCAGCGACGGTGGTGTTTTGCAGCCTTCGGAAGCATTATATAAAAAGCACATTCTGATGATGCGCGGCCGGTTAAGGCCCATTACCAATGTCCATATTGACCTAATCAGCAATGGTCAGAAGCAGTTCCTGGATGAGGAGGATGTGGATGAGTCCAAAGTCGTGCTGATTTCTGAGCTTACATTGCATAACCTCAAAAGCGGTGACCGCGATATTGACGAAAAGGATTTTCTGGACCGTGTGGACATTCTTTGTTCACTGGGACACATGGTAATGATCTCCAATCACCACGAGTATTATCGTCTGGTGGCCTATCTTTCGCGACTGACCAAACTGAAAGCGGGATTGCTGCTGGGAAGTCCGAGCTTGCAGGATATTTTTGAAGAAAAACATTATCAATCGCTTCCCGGGGGAATTCTGGAATCTTTCGCGACCCTTTTCAGCAGGAAAGTTAAGCTCTTCATTTACCCTACATTACAACCCGACGGATCGGTTTATAGTTGTGCCAATTTCGTCGTTCCGGATCATTTGAGGCCATTGTTTCAATATCTGGTTATCAATGACAAGATTGAGGACATTGTCAATTACAACAAGGAGCATATGCACATTACTACGGACAGCGTGCTTGAAAAGATCAAAAGAGGCGAGCCGGGATGGGAACAGCTCGTTCCTGAGAACGTTGCCAAGATCATTAAGGAAAAGTCGCTGTTTGGGTTACCCAATGACGATAATTACGAAGATACGGTCAAGCAGATCCATCAGGCCGTTGGTAATCTTTGATTAATAGTTGATTAACAATAAAAGTAGTCCTGCGCATCGTGTTGCTTTTCAGAAGAAAGCTTCAAGATGAGCAGGATTCTTTCTCCTCCTTCCACATTTGCCGGAAGACTAAAATATCTCGGCCCCGGTTTCATACTTTCCGCAGCGATTGTGGGTTCAGGTGAGCTCATTGCCACCACTGCACTGGGTGCTAAGGCCGGTTTCATCACTTTCTGGGTCATTATTGTAAGCTGTTTGGTTAAAGTGGCGTTGCAACTGGAATTTGGTAAGAATGCCATTTACACAGGCACGTTCATGATGCATAACTTCAACCAGTTGCCGGGTCGCAAATGGGGAAAAGCACATTGGAGCATCTGGTTATGGCTTTCTTTACAAGGGTTGAAATTATTGCAGGTGGGCGGAATCGTCGGCGGCGTAGCCATTGTTTTGAACATGGCCTGGCCCGCTATTCCGGTTAATGTCTGGGCTATTCTTTCCGTTTTAATTACTTCATTTCTTGTCTATCGCGGGCATTATGGACCTGTGGAAAAGGGATCATTGGTAATGATCATTCTTTTTACCGGCATCATTCTCATATCATTGATTCTCTTGCAGGGCACCCAATATGCCATTCATTGGGATCAGATTAAGGAAGGTCTTCAATTTTCGTTACCAACCAGTTTGGTTGCGATCGCTTTTGGTGCATTCGGCATCACCGGGGTGGGCGGGGACGAGATTATGTATTACAATTATTGGTGTATAGAAAAAGGTTATGCGGCCTACACCGGCCCAAATGACGGGACTAAGGAATGGGCGGACCGGGCAAAAGGCTGGTTTAATGTGATGTATCTGGATGCTGTGTTGTCAATGGTCGTCTATACGATTGTTACTGCTGCATTTTACTTGTTGGGCGCGGCGGTCTTGCATAGCGGAGGCGCTGTTCCGGAAGGCTATGAAATGATAGAAGTGTTGTCACGCATCTTTACGGAAACGCTCGGGCCCTGGGCAAAGAACGTCTTTCTGGTGGGTGCTTTTTTTGTACTATACTCCACACTTTTCACAGCAACGGCGAGCTGGGCCAGGGTTTGGGGAGATGCATTTGGAGAGTTGGGCTGGATGAAATTTAATTCTGTGGAAAACCAGCGTAAAAGCATAGCGATCCTTTCATGGATTTTACCTGCCGCGTGGTGCATACTTTTTCTGTTTATCCAATCGCCGGTTCTAATGGTGATTTTGGGAGGAATAGCAACTTCCATTCTGTTGCTCCTGATCGTGTATGTTTCGCTCGTTTTTCGTTTCAAAGAACTGCCAGCTTCCCTGAAACCCTCTTTAACTTACGATATTTTCTTCTGGATCAGCGTCCTCTCCATCCTGACAGTTAGTGCATATGGCGTTATTCGGATTCTTTGACGGATAATAGTACTAATCGGTAAAATAATGGTATTATTTATAATCGGTTACTAAGGGGATTTATCCAAATAATCGTCTCATTTATATAGTCTTAACATTCAGTCTCGTCTTGTTCCCATCCTAAATCTCCCGAATATGAATAAACAGAACGAAGTTTCGCGCAGGGATTTTATCAAAAATTCCACCGGGGCCGCAGTTGCGCTCTCCATTCCATACATTATCCCGGCAAGTGCATTTGGTGCGAATGACCGTTTGCGCGTAGCGGTGCTTGGAGTTAATGGCCGCGGAAAGGACCATATCAAAGGATTTACGAATCTGGCGAATGTTGAAGTCGCAACGCTTTGCGATCCCGACAATAATGTGCTGCAAACGCGGGCAAAGGAATTTGAGGAGAAAACGGGTAAAAAAGTCAAAACGGAAAACGATCTTCGGAAGGTTTTTGAAGATAAAACAATCGACGCGGTCAGCATTGCAACGCCTAACCACTGGCATGCATTGGCCGCTATCTGGGCATGTCAGGCCGGGAAGGATGTATATGTTGAAAAGCCTGGTTCTCATAATCTTAGCGAAGGACGGAAGCTTGTAGAAGCCGCTCATAAATACAAAAGAGTTGTCCAGCACGGCGTCCAGTTACGCAGCTCAGAGGCTTTGCAGGAAGCAGTAAAGCATTTGCGGGACGGATTGATTGGTAATGTTTATATGGCCAGAGGTTTGGTATACAAATGGAGGCCGGACATTGGCGACAGAGGCACCGAACCCGTGCCGGCAGGACTAAACTACGATCTTTGGACGGGTCCCGCCGAAATGAAGCCTTTTTCCAAAAATTATGTGCACTATGACTGGCACTGGCATTGGAACTACGGCAACGGAGACATTGGAAATCAGGGCATTCACGAAACGGATATGTGTATGTGGGGTCTCGGCGTCGACAGTTTCCCTGAAAAGATCACGTCTTCGGGCGGCAAGTTCTTGTGGAATGATGCAAAGGAAACGCCGGAAGTGCTGACCTCGTCATTTGTGTATCCCAAAGAAAAAAAGATCATTGAATTTGAAGTGCGCCCCTGGATGACCAATGACGAAGGCGGCACTGGAATAGGGAACATTTTTTACGGTTCCGAGGGCTATATGGTGGTAAAAGGCTACGATTTCTACGAAACATTCCTTGGAAAAGAAAAGAAGCCCGGCCCAACGCGCAAAGCAGGCGGTGACCATTATAAAAACTTCATAGACGCTGTTATCGCGAAAGATCCAAAGATGGTCAACGGCCCGGTAGAAACCGCTCACTTATCATCCGGCCTGGCGCATCTCGGAAACATCGCATACCGCACCGGAAGAGCATTAACCTTCGATCCAAAAACGGAAAAATTTGTAAATGACGACGATGCTAACAAGTATTTGACAAGAAAATACAGAGCGCCATATTCACTGCCGGCGACTGTTTAAGAGAGATACAAAAATAGCCTGATGCTCGGGCTATTTTTGTTCATTTGAAATTTGTTATCTTTCCAGGAAACTCCAAGATAGAGATACTAATTTTAATGATTAACAAACAAATACACGCACATGGATTATCCGGAAATTGACAGGTATCTCGCTAATGCGCGGGAAATTTTGAGTACGAAGGCCCAGAAGGAAGGGATTGAGTACAAAGACATTAAATATGTTCAGATGGCTTCCGGGACCGCATATAGTGCTGCCCTGATGATTGCTGATGAATATCTGAGGAAAAGAGAAGGTGACAGATTTGCAAAGCCTAAAAGCATTGAAGATTATCGTAACCGGCTTAGGAAGTACAACAAGACATTGCTGTCTTACTTAAACGAAGCTTACGATACACTGCATTTAGCGGGTTATTATCACGGGACGCCGTCGGTGAGGACCATTAAAGAGGGACTTGACGCCACTACAAAAATGCTCGCAATGATACATTAATCGTGTTGCGAAAAAAAAAGGCTGCCAGTTTTGCACTGGCAGCCTTTTTTTGAAATCATCACCGCTTTAAAGCGTCGAAAAGTCGAATGTTTCCAGATATTTTGTTGTGAAATTTCCGGATTTAAAACCCGGGTCATCCATGAGCTTAATGTGGAAAGGGATGGTTGTCTTGATTCCCTCGATGACAAATTCCTGCAATGCACGCTTCATACGCGTAATCACTTCTTCGCGTGACTGCCCGCTGACGATCAGCTTGGCAATCATTGAATCGTAATTTGGTGGAATGGTGTAGCCGCTGTAAACGTGGCTGTCGATCCTAACGCCGTGACCGCCAGGGAAATGCAGGTTGGTGATCTTACCAGGAGCTGGTCTGAAATTGTTGGCCGGATCCTCAGCATTAATGCGGCATTCCATTGCAAACAGCTTGGGCGTATAATTAACGCCCGAAATTGGCTCACCGGCTGCAACTTTAATTTGTTCCTTAATCAGGTCAAAATCAGTAACTTCCTCAGTAATGGGGTGCTCTACCTGGATACGGGTATTCATCTCCATGAAGAAGAATTCGCCGTGTTTGTCAACCAGGAACTCAATCGTTCCTGCGCCTTCGTAACCGATGGCTTGCGCACCTTTGATGGCAGCTGCGCCCATTCTTTCGCGTAGTTCGTCTGTGATGATCGGGGACGGTGTTTCTTCAACCAGTTTCTGGTGGCGACGCTGAATAGAACAATCGCGCTCGGATAAGTGGCAAACTTTACCAAACTGATCTCCAATGATCTGAATTTCAATGTGGCGAGGTTCTTCTACGAATTTTTCAAGATATAATCCGTCATTTCCAAATGCTGCAGCAGATTCCGTCCGTGCATCATTCCACGCTTTTTCGAATTCGTCCGGCTTATTAATGATCCGCATTCCGCGACCACCGCCACCGGCAGTTGCCTTTACGATAACAGGATAACCAATGCCTTCTGCCAGCATTTTGCCTTGTTCAACCGATTCCAAAAGCCCTTCCGAACCCGGAACGACAGGAACGCCGGCTGTGATCATGGTTGCTTTTGCAGTTGCTTTATCACCCATTCCATTGATCTGGGCGGCAGTTGCACCAATGAATTTGATGCCGTAATCGGCACATATTTGAGAGAATTCAGCATTTTCAGACAGGAACCCGTAACCCGGGTGTATTGCATCTGCGCCGGTAACTTCGGCTGCTGAAATGATATTTTGAATGCTCAGATAGGACTGGCGGCTTGGCGGCGGGCCGATACAAACGGCTTCATCTGCAAAGCGAACATGGAGACTGTCACGGTCGGCTGTGGAATAAACAGCAACCGTTTTGATGCCCATTTCACGACAGGTCCTGATAACACGCAGGGCGATCTCGCCCCGGTTTGCAATGAGTATCTTTTTAAACATGAAAATCAATTAAGTTTTACAGATCGTCCATTGCCTTAAACAGGCTCTACAAGGAATAACGGCTGGTCGAACTCTACCGGTGTGGCGTTTTCAACCAGTATTTTTACGATTTTTCCTGAGATTTCAGATTCTATTTCGTTGAAAAGCTTCATCGCTTCAATCACGCAAACCACTTTGCCTGGCTTAATTTCGTCGCCAATGTTCGCAAATGCAGGTGTTTCCGGGCTTGACGCGCGATAGAATGTGCCAATCATTGGCGATTTTATAGTAATCAGATTGGAAGATGCTGGTTCAGAGGAAACCGTTGGCTCGGTAGGAGCGGAATGCGTAACAGCCGTTGTAGGCGTAACTGGCGCGTACGAAGGAGCTGGTGCCGCTTGCGATGAAGACAATGATGCTGTTGGTGCAGAACCATAGCGCTTCACCTTTATTTTAAGGTCTGTTGTTTCAATGTTCACTTCATCAAGTCCCGATTGGGCAATGAAGTCAATCAATTTTTGGATTTCTTTGGTTTCCATTTAGTAAATATTAAACTGTGGGCGTTGATCCGTTGAGGCTCAGTTATAAGCGTGTAAGCCAGGTCATTTACCTTACACAGGTTACGAAATTATGATTTTACTCTTTCTACGTAATCGTAGGTGCGTGTGTCAACTTTAATTTTCTGTCCTTCTTCAATGAACAAAGGAACCATAATCCTTGCGCCGGTTTCCACCTCAATGGCTTTTTTAGGAGAGTTAGCTGTATCGCCTTTTAAGCCAGGCTCAGAATATGTCACAACAAGCTCCACAAATGGCGGCAATTCGCAAAGAAGTGCTGCATCTGTTTCCGTATTGATCAGGATTTCAACTTCCTGCCCTTCTTTCATCAGATCGGCATTGGTAACCAGCTTTTCATCGATCAGAACCTGGTCGAACGTTTCGGCATTCATGAAATTGAAACCTACTTCGTCTTTGTATAAATATTGAAATTTATGTCTTTCTACACGAACAGGTATGATGCCCGCACCGGAAGAAAATGTATTGTCCAAAACTTTGCCCGAAGTAAGGCTTTTCAGCTTGGTACGCACGAATGCATTGCCTTTTCCAGGTTTAACATGCTGAAATTCAATTACTTGAAAAAGATCGTGATTGAAATTGATCACTAATCCGTTACGCAAATCTGCGGTAGTTGCCATTTTAATTCAAAAATTAGTATTGATATTTTATTCGCCGTAGGCCCATTTCAAATAAATGGAACCCCACGTAAATCCGCCTCCAAAGGCAGCGAGTACGAGATTATCACCCTTTTTTAATTGTGATTCATAATCCCAGAGACATAGTGGAATGGTTGCAGAGGTCGTGTTTCCATATTTCTGGATATTCACCATTACTTTATCCATTCCCACACCCATGCGGTGCGCAGTTGCTTCAATGATCCTTCTGTTTGCCTGGTGAGGAACAAGCCATGCGACGTCATCACCGCTAAGGCCATTCTTCTCCATGATCTCAGCCGAGATATCAGCCATATTGGTCACAGCAAACTTAAATACCTGGGCGCCATCCTGAAATACGTGGTGCAAACGCGCGTCAACGGTTTCATGTGTGGGCGGATAGCGGCTTCCTCCTGCTTTTTGGTTCAGATACGGATAACCCGCGCCATCTGATTTAATAATAGAATCAATGATTCCGTTTCCTTCGGTATCTGGTTCAAGCAGAACAGCGCCTGCTCCGTCACCAAATAAAATGCAGGTTTTACGGTCGGTGTAGTCGACAATCGCGGACATTTTATCGGCGCCTACGATAACTATCTTTTTATATTTTCCAGTCTCAATAAACTGAGAGCCAAGGGTGAGTGCATAAACAAAACCTGAGCAGGCTGCCTGAATGTCGAAACTTCCTACGTTTTTGATCCCTACCATATCACAGATAAGATTGGCGGTGCAGGGAAAAACAAAGTCAGGGGTTGTAGTAGCGCAGATCAGCAGGTCAATTTCACTGGGAAGGGTATTTGTTTTGGCAAGTAATCCCTTTACAGCTTCGGCACCCATATGAGAACTCCCTAAACCTTCGCCTTTGAGGATATGCCTTTCTTTGATGCCGGTGCGGCTGACGATCCACTCGTCGTTTGTCGCAACCATTGTTTCAAGTTCAGCATTTGTCAAAATATAATCAGGCACATACCCTTGTATTCCTGTTATAGAGGCTCTTATATGGGTCATGATAAATTTAACTATTCAAAATCCGAATAGGTTTTTGTAAAAGGGAACAGAATCAATTTACTCATTTCGTGGTTGTCAGCAATTGGAAATTAATTCAATGCCTGCGCAATATGCAAATATGCTTTCGACTTAACTTGCTTATACGCCCAGCCGATCATATTTTTTATTGCTGCCGGCGATGATATCCCATGGGCGATCATGACATTGCCATTCACACCAATGATCGAGCTTCCGCCAATGGATTCGTAATTTGTTTGATCTACGAATTCATCGCTGAAACCTCGTTGCTTAGAAATTTCGTAAAATGATTCGCCCAATTTAAATAAGACATTGCCTGTAAAGCCGTCTGTAACAATTACGTCAGCTTTATTGGTAAAGAGATCTTTACCCTCAATATTTCCTATAAAATTGATTCGTTTGTTTTGTTTGAGCAGGGGATAAGTAGCCTGGGTTGTAAGAGAACCTTTTTGTTCTTCTTCCCCAATGTTCATCAGGGCTACTCGAGGCTTATCTATCTGAAAAGTATATTGAGCAAAAATAGAGCCTATTTCTCCAAATTGTGCAAGCACTTCTGGCTTGCAATCGGCGTTAGCGCCAATATCCAGCATAATCGAATATCCGCCACCAACCTGTGGTACAAATCCTGCAATCGCTGGTCTTATGATTCCTTCGATCGCCTTAATGCTAAAAAGCGCTCCTACGTGCATAGCGCCTGTATTACCGGCACTACAGAATATGTCAACTTCCTTTTCTTTCAGAAGCTTGAAACCGATCCCGATGCTGGAATTCGGTTTTTGAGAAAGGGCTTTGGTTGGATGTTCCCCCATCTCAATAACATCTTCTGCGTGAACGACGTCAATATTAGTAGGAGTGAAATTGTTTTGGTTAAAAATGTCCCAAATCGCACTTTCACGGCCAATTAAAACGATTCTCGCCTCGGATGGTAGTTCAGAAGCGGCCTGAATAACCCCTTCAACAATTGCCTGTGGAGCTAAATCTCCCCCCATAGCATCTACCGCAATTTTCATTTACACGCTGTTATTTTAGACTAATAAGTTAGAAATCGAAGGTGTAAATTTAGCAGATGTGCCGTAGTAAAAAAGAATTTCGCAACAACTTTTATACGGCTGCTGCGAAATTGGTATACTCATCGACTGATACTAAACCGTTTTGGAGTAGTTCTCAACTACAACTTTACCTCTGTAAACCAAGTTGCCTTCGTGAACGTGCGCACGGTGGAATTGGTGGATTTCTCCTGTCGAAGAATCAGTGCCTAATTGTTTTCCGGTAAGGAAATCATGTGCTCTGCGCGTATCGCGACGGGTTGTGGAATGTCTCCGCTTAGGATGTGCCATGATGCTTTATGTTCTGTAAGTTGTTTTATTGTTGTTTTCTTTTTCCGTCGGTTTAAACCGACGGTTAACGTTCTCTTGCCAGTCCACCTGTTGACTAGCTTAGTTTTCGCCTTTTAGCTTTTTTAGGGCTTCCCAGCGAGGGTCTATTTTTTCGTCTTCTTCTGTTTCTTCGGTTTCAACATCCTCTGAGGAATAAACCAAAATGCCGTCGGCTTCATCCAACGGATCAATTTCTTCTTCCTCGTCCCGCAGGTCCGGATGGATTTTTTTGACGGGAAGCGCTAATGCTATAAAGTCAAAAATGTAGCGGGCTACATTAATCCTGTTCGTATTGCGATTGATGATCTCGATCTCGTCCGTCAACTCCTCATTATGATCGCCAAACTTTAAAATAATGCGATCATCCTGATCAATCGGTTCCTCAAATGGTTCCAGACTCCTGTCACAAGTGAGCGTTACGCTTCCAACTGTGTGAAAATTAAGCTGGATCATAGTCGCAGATTTGTTGAGCACAACATGCGTTTTGAAATGGCCAAACTCGATCAGATCCTGTTCCAGCTCCTGGAAAAATGCATCTCCCGACTCCATTTCATAGGCATACTGTTTGTCTTCCAAACCGTAAATGTCTATGTTGTATTTACTTAGCTCTTTCACTTTTTCTGTCAAAAGGACTGCAAAGGTAATGTCTTTCGATTTAATAAAAAAACTATGGGGGAATTTTATTGGCGTCAGATCTTACGCGCAGGATTCCCGAAATAAGTAGCTTTGGCAGGCACATTTTCAACCACAACCGAGCCAGCACCAATCCGTGCATTCTTGCCTATCTCAATTCCGGCTACGATAATAGCCCCGGAACCGATAAAAACGCCATCGCCGACTTTTACACGGTCATTGATAATGGCCCCTGCTCCAATCGTCACGTAATCGCCAACTTGCGCCCAGGTGTCCACAACAGCGGCGGTCTGCACGAGGCAATGATGCCCAATTTTCGACTTCGCACCAACAGTTACCCGCGCACCAATGAGGTTACCATGGCCTATTGTTGCCATTTCAGAGATCAATGCGCTGTCGTGGATCGCATTGATCGGCATTGTTTTGTACTCGTCGGTAAGTGTTTCCACAAGCCTTTCGCGAACCGAGCGTTCACCTATTGCAACAAATGCCTCACATTTGCTTCCTAATATGCTTAAAAAGCCAGCATCGTCCGTGTTTCCCAACACGCTCACGTCTCCGAATTCCTTGCCATGCAACTCCTTATGATCATCCAGAAGGCCGTAAACGAGTACATTGTTTCTTTTAAATATATCCAATGCCTGAACGCCCAGGTCGCCGGCACCAAAAATCAGAACGGGATTTTCCATAATATCAGTTATTAAATTGTAGCAGGCTTCGCAGCAAGCTTTCATGTAGGTGGTAAAAAATCAAACCACTGCGGTGGCACAGTGGTTCATTATTATATAGTATAAACCAGAATCTTTAAAGGAATGTGATCCGAAACACAAACGGACTGCCGTAAGGTGAAATGTTATTCCCGTAATCATCGAGCTGATTGTTATAATTGAAATTAAACAATGCTGTGAAATGAACGGCCTTTATAAACCGGGCACCTAACGGCTGCGAATAGGACGCTCCCAGCATGGGCGACGCGATCCATTTGCGTGTATCGTATTTTGTAAAAGTATCCACTTCTACATTCATACCTTCCAGTTCCGCAATGACATTGACCATCGGGAAAATGGAGTACATTAAAAAACCCCGTCCTCCATAATAGAATTCATTGAAACCAAAGTAGCGCGATTTGTAATACATTCCTGTCACGCCTACGCCGCCCACCAGCTTTTCGGTGAGTTCGTAACCAGCCATAGGGGAAAGGTTTATATTGGTGACCGTTCCCAGGCTTAGCCCAAAACTGCCGCCTAACCGCACTCTGTCCACGAAGGGGCGGTCTTTGAATTCGGCTAGTGGTTTTTTCTCAATCAGTTCTCTTTGTTCAACCGGCGGCTTTTCTACTTCTTCGGTTTTCTCTTTTCGGAGCGAGTCGGGGCGGTAATATTCATCATCTTGTGCCATTAATGCCGGACTGATTATAATGCTAAACAGGACCGTGCATAACAGGAGGATTTTACTTTTCATCTTAAAATCGTTTATTTTATAACATTGTAACTGGTAACGTAGAAATCGCGGATTTTGGTTTACACCTGAATTAGTGCTACCCACTCCTCAAATTACCTTTCATTCTCTATGCATTATAATATTTACGTATCTGATCCGCAGTCTCATCTCATCAACATTACTTACACTATACCTGAAATTGATGCAGATGTTATCGAAATTCAGCTTCCTGCTTGGAGACCCGGACGATATGAAATACAAAATTTCGCCAAAAATATTCAATTTATTGAAGCGATCTCCGCAACCGATCAGAATCTCCCCATTCATAAAGTAACGAAAGACCGCTGGCAGGTTGCAACGGCGGGTGAAAAAGAAGTCAGGATCCGCTATACATTTTATGCAGCCATTCAAAATGCGGGAAGCAGTTACGTAGATGAGGAATTGTGGTATCTCAATTTCATCAACTTCTGCATGTATACTGAGGGGCGTATTGGTGAGGCCTACACCATTCAGCTTGAATTGCCAGAGGGTTACCAGATTGCTTGCGGACTTCCTGCTGTGGGAAATGTATTAAAGGCAAAGGATTTTTATCAGTTGGTAGACAGCCCGTTACTTGCGTCTGAAAGTTTGCAAAAATGTGATTATCAGGTTCGTGGTGTTAAATTTTCGATTTGGATGCATGGTAACTTGCAGCCAAATTGGTGGAGAATCGAACGTGATTTCCGCCGGTTCTCTCGTGAGCAGATCGCGACTATGGGCGAGTTTCCTGAGAAGGACTATCATTTCCTTAATTTGATCTTGCCAACCGCCTTCTATCATGGGGTTGAACATCATAATTCTACAATGATTGTTCTGGGGCCTGATGACGAGGGCGAAGGGCTTTATTCCGATCTGTTAGGTGTGAGCTCGCACGAGTTGTTTCACGCGTGGAACATTATACGCATAAGGCCTGCTGAGTTGCTTCCATATGATTTTACCAAAGAAAATTATTTTCGGACGTGTTTTGTCGCGGAAGGCTGCACCACTTATTATGGCGATCTTTTCCTGAAACGTGCAGACGTTTTCACAGAAGAAAACTACATCAAGGAATTACAGGTTTACATGAAAAGGCATTTCGAAAGCAGCTCGCATGCAACGCAGTCGCTCGCAGATTCGTCTTTTGACCTTTGGCTGGATGGTTACGAAAAAGGCATTCCAAACCGAAAGGTGTCTGTTTATCACAAAGGGGCATTGGTGGCGCTTATCCTGGATCTTTATTTAAGGAAAAAAACCAATCATACGCAGTCGCTTGATACAGTAATGCAATTACTATGGGCGCGCTTTGGAAAGCCTTTTGTTGGTTATTCATTACAAGATTACATCGACATTGTGGAGGAAGTGGCCGGGGAGTCGTTGGAATGGTATTGGAACGATTGCATTTTTACCAGCACACCGCTGGAAGCGAGGTTAAATGAAGCGCTGGCTTTTGTGGGTTTGCAAATGTCTACATTCAGCAATGGTAACATTCAATTGAATGTAATGGATAATTTTAAGGCCAAATTACAGAGAGATAAATGGCTTGAAACTGTTCAGGTTTTGACTGCAGAAGAAAAAGAAGAGGAAGAAGAATAGTAACCGGCTGCAATCGCCTAAATCAGGCCAGAATGTCTTTTAATGCTTTGTCAAGTTCATTAAAGTGATATTGGAAACTGGTTTCCTTTGTGATTCGCTCATTAACCAGATAGCTGCTGCCTAAAACTACGCTTGCCATTTCTCCAAAAACCATCTTCAAGGCAAATGCGGGAACATTGGGCAGCCATTGCGGCCGGTTAAGCGCAATACAGATTTGTTTGGTAAGCTCCTCGTTTGTCACCGGCTGACTTGCAATGGCATTGTAAGGGCCATCCCACGATTCGTTTTCCAGGGCTGCAATATACATTCGGCAAAGGTCATCGATATGGATCCAGGAAATCCATTGCTTACCCGAACCCAGGGGGGCACCAAAGCCGAATTTCGCCGGAGCAGCCATTCTTGGGATTGCTCCGGCTTCATTACTTAGAACAATTCCGGTCCTGAGTTTCACGGTTCTTATGCCTAATGCTGCAATGTCATCGGCCGCTTTTTCCCAAACGACTGTTACATGCGATAAAAAATCATTGTTAGGAGGCGAATTTTCGGTGTTACGCACATTGCCCGTGTCTTCACCATAATAACTGCTTCCCGAAGAAGAGACAAATGCGGTGGGCCGGATGTTTTTTTCTACCAACTTTTTCCGGATCAGTTCAATGGTTTCCGTACGACTGGAAATGATAAGCTTTTTGCGTTCTTCGGTCCAGCGTTCGTCCGCGACACCTGCGCCAGCAAGATGGATCAGGTAATCCGTATTTTCCAGCGCACCTTCCTCGATATAGCCTTTATCAACATTCCACTCAAAAACTTGAACAGCCGGAATGCTGGTCTTTTTGCGACTCAGGTATGCCACCTCATAGCCTTTTTCAAGCAGCAATTGAGTGAGCCTTTTGCCAATCAGCCCTGTTCCGCCGGTAATTAGTACTTTTTTGCCCTTCATTAGAATGTTGTGTGGGATATCGAGACTTATTTACGCAGAGATTGCATATCCGGATGTCAGGCTACGGGAATAGCTGCTGCTCCATCCTTAGGCGCTTCCTGCTCAATCGCCTTCGTAACGCGATCAATCATGCTTTCGAGCGATTCGTCTGGTAGGAAATGCATGGGCGGTTTAAAATGCACTGTCAGCTTGGTATTCCTTTTTTTAAACCGTAAACCTTTTTTATCAAATGCTCTTCTGAAACCGTTGATAACCACAGGGATTACAATGGGCTGGTGATCTTTGATCAAATGTGCCGTCCCTTTCCGCACCGGTGCATAAGGTTTTGTGGTTCCCTGTGGAAAACTTACGACCCAGCCATGTTTCAGGCCCATTCCGATTTTGTCCTGCGCAGCATTATCGAGCTGTCGCTTCACATTTTCACCATTTGCGCGCCAGGAACGTTCAATGGTAATAGCGCCGCCAATGCTGAATAATTTTGGAAGAATGCCTTCTTTCATGGTCTCGGAAGCGGCTACATAATAACATCGCGCGCGGGGAGAAAACAAATAAAATGGAGGCGATATGGTGTCCTTATAGCCCCATTTGGTAGCACAAAAAATGTGGTAAAAAGCAATGACATCTGCAAAATACGTCTGATGGTTAGACAGGAAAAGTACGCCGTTATCGGGAAGTTCGATAAGCTGATCGCTTCCAATAATCTCAATTTTATTAACTGCGGTATATCTGTAATAAGTAAACCAACCAATGATAAAAATAATTATTCTTTTGATAATCAAGTAGTTGCCAAACGGATCCTGCTCGAAAACGCCCATGAAGTCGAAGCGTACCAACCAGGAAGGTAACAGGCTGAAAATACTTTTTTTCGAATGCATAGTGTAAATGTAATTTCAGTTGTCCTTGCTGAACCGGCGTCGGCTTTTCATTGAAAAACTCTATACCAATTTGGCGTAATTTAGATAATTAGCACAGTTAATATAAAATATATTTAGTTTGCAAACCGGACGCATCCTGCCCACTTCCCAATTGGCATGATTCTTTCGTTAATAGCGTAGACGTTTAATTTTGAATAACTCTCTCGTTTAGTCTTTCTTTTTTTAATTGTATGAAAATGAAATTTCACATCCTTGTGTGCCTCCTGAGCGCAGGTTTCCTGTCCGGGTGCTCCAAAAATCCGGTTACCGGTAAGAAGGAAATAATCTTTATGTCGAAGGAAAAGGAGATAGCGCTTGGCGCCGAATCCCATACCTCGATTGTGGCTACAATGGGTATTTATGATGATAAAAACCTGCAATCCTTTATTAATGAGAAGGGGAAAGCCATGGCTAATGTCTCTCACAGGCCCGATTTACCATATCAATTCTTTATTGTAGACTCCCCGGTTGTCAATGCTTTTGCTGTGCCTGGCGGTTACGTATACTTTACAAGGGGTATCATGGCGCACTTTAACAATGAAGCAGAATTTGCGGGCGTTTTGGGGCACGAGATTGGCCACATTACGGCGAGGCATTCGGCTCGCCAGCAAACTTCACAGATCTTTGGGCAGGTTGGGCTGCTAGCCGGAATGGTGCTTTCTGAAACAGTGAGGGGACTGGCAGATCAGACGCAACAGGCTTTGGGCCTTTTGCTTTTAAGTTACAGCCGCGAACATGAAACCGAATCGGATAAAATCGGTGTGGAATATTCCAGCAAGATCGGCTATGATGCACACCAGATGGCCGATTTTTTTGGAACATTGAAAAAAATCAGTGAGAAAAGCGGACAGACGATTCCTACTTTCCAATCTACACACCCGGATCCGGGCGGCAGACAGACAAAAGTAGAAAAGTTGGCTACGGAATATCAGAAAGAGCATCCGGCTAAATACAATGTGAACCGCGATGCATATTTGCGTAAAATAGAAGGCATCATTTATGGAACCGACCCTAAGCAGGGATTTGTAGAAAATAATACGTTTTACCATCCAGAGTTGAAATTGCAGTTTCCCGTTCCGAGCGGTTGGCAGTATGAAAATTCACCGGCGCAGTTCCAGATGGCTGCAAAAGATGGAAAATCCATGGTGCTGTTCACCATTGCACCTGGAAAAACTCTGGAAGAGGCGGCTCAGGGTGTGGTCAAAAATTATAGCTTACAAGTGTCTGAAAACGAAAAAACTTCCATCAACGGCAATCCTGCCATCGTGATGGTTTCCACACAAGCCGCTCAGACGCAAACTGGTCAGCAAGCTGCACCCACAGCGAACTCAATTCAGGTTGCAACCTGGCTGATTCAATATGGCGGCAATATTTACGCAATTCATGGCGTGGCGCAAGCTGCGAATTTCAGTGGAAGTGTTGGTCAGTTCAAATCCATTGCACAAGGTTTCAAGTCGGTTACGGATGGCAACATTCTCAATCGCCAGCCCGACCGCATCAGAATTAAAACCGTGCAACGCGATGGTTCTTTGAAAGATGCCTTGAAGGATAATAACCAGCAGGACAAGCAAATGGATGAGTTGGCGATCATTAATGGTATGTCGCTTTCGGACAAGGTGACGAAAGGCATGTTGATTAAGACGCTGAGTAAGTAAGCACATTAAAAAAGTTTTTGGCCTCCAAAAACTTTTTTAATAAACATTTGGTTGATATGTCAACGTATTATACATTTGCATCATGAACACGACACATCCTAAATTTTTTTTGAACATAAAGGAAGACATGAAAAACTCCCTGCAATTTAAGCTGGGCGTTGTGACGAAGATTGTTTTCAAAAAAATGAATGCGCAGTTGGTTCAGGAAGGGATTCCGGTGCTGGCTGAGCAGCTGCCTATACTCATGGTTGTATATTTCCAGGAGCACGCCATGACGCAGCAGGACATTGCTAATGTGCTTCAAAAAGATAAAGCGGGAATCCAGCGCTCTGTGCAGACATTGCACAAAGACGGATTTTTAAAAATTGAAAGTGATATAGAGGATAAAAGAAAGAACCTTGTAACATTAACACCGAGCGGGAAGTTTGTCTGTGAGCGGATTCAATCATTAGTGATTGCCTTCGACAACCGCGTGATGGAACATTTCACCGAGGAGGAACGGAAAACTTTTATGAGTTATCTGGACAGAGTAGCAGCCGTAGCAGAAAAATAAAATTTTTTAAATAAATAGTTGATATATCACCAGTAGACCTATCAACTAAATACAACATTAGCCACAAAAATTAATAATCAGAAAAGATGAAAAGTAAATGGATCATAGCAATGCTGGCATTCGTTGCAACGGCTGGCCCCTCGTGGGCGCAAACACGCCTGAGCCTGAAAGATTGCATTGCTTACGGGATCAAGAACAATGGCAATGTGAAGATTGCTCAGTACAAGGAAAGCATTGCCGTGCAACAGGGTCGTGAGGCCTTAGCGGGTTATTTGCCGCAAGTAGCGGGCAGCGGGGCACTGGATGATAACATTAAGCTGCAATCGACCGTATTGCCAGGAGCGCTTTTTGGCGGAGAAGATCGTCGCGTTGCGCTGGGAACGAAATACTCTACCAACGTTTCGGCGCAAGCGGACCAGGTGATTTTCGACCAGGCATTGCTGGTGGGAATCAAAGCTAACAAGCCGAACCTTGAAAACGCTGCGTTAAATGCTCAGAAGACCAAGGAAACCATCATATTCAATGTCACCGACGCTTATTATCAGGTTTTTGTCACCAGCGCACAAATTGACCTTTTAAAAGATAACCTCGATAAAACCCAGCAAATACTTGGCACCTTGCAGCTGCAACTGGATAATGGCGTCATTAAAAAAGTAGATTTCGATCGCACGCAGGTGAGTTTGAATAACATCAAATCACAGTTGACATTGGCAGAAAGCAATTTAATCCTGGCTCAAAACCAGCTAAAATTCCAAATGGGAATGCCACTTGCCGAACAGCTCGAACTGACAGACAACCCATTAAACCAGCCATTCAAATTGGTGGAGCCAGAAAAATTTGATGCCGCTAACCTTACCGACTTCAAAATCCAGAACATTAACATGCAACTGCAATCCCTGGAAAAACAGCGGATTAAAGCGGGTTACCTTCCCAAATTGTCCGTTTACGGCCGATACGGCATGCAGTCACTGGGTCAAAACCTGGGTGAGTCGTGGGGCAACTGGTTTAGTTTCGGTGCGATAGGCGTGAAATTGTCCATTCCGATTTTCGATAGTTTCAGAAGGGACGCCCAATACAAGCAAGCTGATCTGAATCTTTTAACACAAAATGAACAGCTAAAATTGAATGTCCAGAATTACGAGCTGCAAAATCATAACGCAACAACACAGCTTCAAAAAGCCAAACTGAACCTTGGAAACGACGAAAGTAATGTGACTCTGGCCAAAGAAGTTTACGACGTAACCACATTGCAATACAGAGAAGGCACCGTAACCTTATCAGACCTGCTCAATGCAGAAACCTCTTATAAAGAAGCGCAAAGCAATTATATCAATTCAATGCTAAGCTATTACCAGGCTAAACTGGGCATCGAACAGTCACAAGGCACACTCAACAATTTTTATTCAACACTGCCATAACAAGATTTCAATATTAAGAATACCATGAAAAGAAAACTCATCATCATCGGCTCCATCGCAATCATTGGTGTACTGATCGGCTTCCGTCTGGTGGCCAACAAGTCCAAGATGGACGCAAAGAAAGTAATGCCAGACAACAAGAATGTGACCATTCCGGTGACCGCTGTTGCCGTAAAAGAAGGCAGCACGGACCAGCAATTGGTTCGCACGGGAAGTCTGATTCCGTTCAAACAAGCTGAAATTATGGCGACCTCTGCCGGTAAGGTTATGGCTGTTAAATATGACCTTGGAACTTACGTGTCGCAGGGCGCAACGCTGGTTAAGGTTGATAGTAAGCTGAAAGAGCTTTCGTTGCAAGCTACTGAGCTTAATATCAATAAGTTGAAGAAAGACACAGATCGTTATAACAAACTTTTGGCGGGTAATGCTGCGACAGAAGTGCAGGTAACCGATACCAAATACAATTACGAAACCGCACTAAATCAGGCTGAGCAGATCAAACAACAGATCAATGACGCTTCCATCGCAGCTCCGATCAGCGGCCGCGTGATCAAGAAGAACATTGAGCCGGGTGAATTTGTGAATATAGGAACTTCATTAGGAACAATTCTGGACGTTTCCCGCCTGAAAGTGCAAGTTATGATCTCTGAAAACGATGTTTATAAGTTGAAAGAAGGTCAGCATGTGAAAGTGGGTTCAAGCATTTTTCCTGATAAAAAGATCGATGGCGTGATCTCTTACATTGCGCCGCAGGGCGATGAATCGCACAATTATCCGGTGGAGATTGTGATTAAAAATTCCAATCAGTTGCGCGCAGGAACATTCGTAAGTGTTGAATTCAGCCAGAAAAGCAGCCAGCAGGCATTGCTGATCCCGAGAAGTGCGTTGGTGGAAAGCGTGCGCAATCCTTATGTGTACACAGTTGAGAATGGTGTTGCCAAACAACGCAAGATCCAGGTAGGTCGCGAATTGGGCGACAATATTGAAGTTTTGTCAGGCTTGAAATCGGGTGAAACGGTGATTACAACAGGGCAGATCAACCTAAGCGAAGGTGCGGCAGTTAATGTTACAAAATAGTATCCATCAACAAATCAGAATGTTATGTCAATCACCGAAGTAGCAGTAAAAAGACCGCTCTTCATCATAGTAGTATTCACGGTGTTGATACTATTTGGTGTGATCAGCTATAAACAATTGTCTTACAACTTGTTGCCGAAATTTGAGGCCAATGTTGTAAGTGTTATGACAACGTATCGGGGTGCCGCTGCGGACGAAGTTGAAACCAATGTTACCAAACACATTGAAGACGCCGTTTCGGCGATCGAGGGTTTGGATCAGATCAATTCCACTTCTCAGGAAGGCGTTTCATCTGTGATTATTCAGCTGAAACAAGGCATCAGCGTCGATTTGGCACAGCAAGAAGCGCAACGCAAAGTGGAGCAAGTAATTTCACTGCTTCCCGATGACGCCGATCGTCCGGTAATCAATAAATTCTCAACCGACGAAATCCCGGTTTTGAGAATGGGTGTTACGGCCAATATGTCGCCATCAGCGCTATATGATCTGATAGACGACAAACTGAAACCACAACTTTCCAACGTAACCGGCGTAGGCCAGGTAACGATCATTGGTGGAACGGAACGCCAAATTCAGGTCAATATCAGCCAGGATAAATTAAAGGCATATCGCTTGTCGATTGCCCAAGTTTCGGCTGCGATCAACAATGCAAACACTTCATATCCAGCAGGTCAGGTTAAGACACAGGAAGATCAGCTTTCGATCCGTTTTGATGCGAAATTGACCACTGTTGAAAATCTGAGAAATGTCATAGTAGGCCGTAATTCGACTGGCGGACAAATATTTTTGAAAGACATTGCCGAAGTTTATGACGGCACTGCCGACGCAACTGCCGTGAACCACATTAATGGTGCGCCGTCGGTTGCTTTGCAAATCCAGAAGCAATCCGATGCCAATGCAGTAGATGTGAGTAAGTTGACACGCGAGCGTTTGACGACATTGGAAAAACAATATGCTTCATCGGGCTTAAAATTTAACATTGCATCTGACCAATCCATTTACACATTGGCCTCAGCCGATGCTGTTGTATTTGACCTTGGACTTGCGGTTTTGATCGTATCTATTGTGATGTTAATGTTCCTGCACAGCTTCCGGAGTTCGATGTTTATCCTTGTAGCATTGCCGTCTTCGATGATCCCGACTTTCATTTTGATGAGCCTTTTAGGTTTCTCACTCAATTTGATGACATTAATGGCCCTTTCGCTGGTCGTTGGTATCCTGGTCGATGACTCCATTGTGGTTTTGGAAAACATCAACCGCCACATGGAAATGGGCAAAAGCAGATGGCAGGCCGCATTGGATGGACGTGCAGAAATCGGTTTCACAGCCCTCGCGATCACATTGGTTGACGTCGTGGTTTTCGTGCCGCTCGCATTAACCTCCGGTTTGATCGGTAACATTCTGAGAGAATTCTCCCTCGTTGTTGTGTTCTCTACATTAATGAGTTTGTTCGTATCATTTACGCTTACTCCACTTTTGGCTTCGCGTTTTGGTAAAATTGAAATTTTGGATAAAAATACGCTTTGGGGCAAGCTTAACCTCGGTTTCGAAAGGTTTTTGGATCGGATCAAAGACGAATACGGCCGCATGTTGACCTGGGTTTTGGGTCACAAGAGATATGTTTTCATACTGTCTCTTGCATTGATCGTAGGGTCGATCGCACTGGTTCCGGGAGGGTTTATCGGAGCAGCATTTATGCAGCAAAGTGATCGCGGCGAGTTGAATGTTTCCGTCGAATTGGCGCCAACTGCATCCATTTACCAAACCAATCAGGTTGCGCAGAAAGTTGAAAAACTATTGTTAGGCAGAAAAGAAGTGACCAAAGTCTTTACCAACGTCGGTTACAGCAGCACAGGTTTAGGCACAACTTCCAACAGCAATATTGCCGATTTAACGGTTCAATTGGTTGATAAAAAGGATCGTACCATGTCCTCGGAAGATTTTGGTACACAAATTCAAAAAGAAATCCTGCAAATTCCAGGTGTAAAAGTAACGGTTGCCCCCACTTCCATCACGGGTAATGCCAACCAGGCACCGATCCAGGTGGCGGTAAAAGGAACCGATATGCCAACGATCCGAAAGGTGGCTGCGCAGGTGAAAGAAGTTGTAGCATCGATACCGGGGACCGCGAACGTGGACTATTCCGTAGATGATCCGAAGCCGGAAGTAGGTGTGTCACTGGACCGTGAAAAAATGTCACAACTCGGCATCAACGCCGCCGAGGTTGGCGCCGCATTGCAAACCGCATTCCGGGGCGATGACCGTTCCAAATTCAAGGAAAACGGCAAGGAATACGATATTATGGTAACATTAGACCAGTTCAACCGTTCCAGCGCCGACGATATCCGTCACCTCAGTTTTGTAAACAGCGCGGGACAAGCATTTGAACTATCCCAATTCGCAACCATCAAAGAAGGAATGGGCGAAAGTGTGTTGCAACGCATCGACCGTCTGGGTTCTATCAGTATTAATTCACAAGTAATTGGCCGTCCATCCGGTTCTATCGGAGCCGACATTCAGGCCAAAATGGCTAGTGTAAAACTGCCGGAAGGCGTTTTTATCGAATACCGTGGTGACCTTAAAAACCAGGCGGATGCATTCGGCAGTCTGGGCTTGGCGCTGGTACTCGGCATCGTGCTCATTTACCTGATCATGGTCGCCCTTTATGAAAGCACCATTTACCCATTCGTGGTATTGTTCTCGATTCCGGTTGCATTAGTAGGCGCATTAACCGCCCTTGCATTGACCATGGAAAGCCTAACCATCTTCTCGATCGTGGGTATGATCATGCTCCTGGGTCTGGTAGCCAAAAACGCCATCCTGATCGTCGATTTCACAAACCAATTGAAAGAAGAAGGTCACGCATTAAAAGACGCATTAATTGAAGCCGGCAAAGAACGCCTCCGCCCGATCCTGATGACCACCATCGCCATGATCGCCGGTATGCTCCCCATCGCCCTCGCATCGGGTGACGGTGCCGAAGTAAAAAACGGCATGGCCTGGGTAATCATCGGCGGTTTGACAAGTTCACTGCTACTAACAATCTTCCTTGTTCCGAGCGTTTATTACGTCGTTGACAAAGTGAAAGAGCGCTTTGCAAAGCGCAAAGCCAAGAAGCAACAGAGGAGGGAGGAGTTGGTTTTGGAAGGGTAGGGTTGTGAGTTGTCGCCCTGAGCGGACCGAGCCGCCGAAGGGAAGTGCACAACGCTCCCATCCCCTGTCACCCTGAGCGTAGTCGAAGGGGGCGTTACTACCAAGCAGTAACGCCCCCTTCGACTCCGCTCAGGGTGACAGGCTTTATAAAGGCGCTATTTTCTACGCGCCCTATATATTTTCCAATGGGTGCTGTTGTGACACTCCGATAAGGGGCTCAATTCATTCCATTACCCATTTATAATAGCCTCCTTCTTCTTCCTACTCCAACCCTTAACCTGCTTCTCAAAAGCAATAGCATCATTAACATATTTAAACTTCCGAGAAAATACTAGCTCAACCGGCCGTCGGGAATAAGTATAACTCGTCTCTTTACGCCCGGAAGTATGCTCCGCCAATCGCCGCTCCAAGCAATTCGTAACCCCAGTATAATAACTCTCATCAGAGCATTTCAAAATATACACTAGTAAATTTTCATAGTCAAGCGCGTTTAGATTATCATCTTTAGACGCTGACGTTCTCTGCAAGTCACACATAAAAAAATGGCCACAGGTAAATGCCCTGGCCATTCTAAAAAACACACATTATATCCTAAGCCGCCTTCATCGCCTCAATTCTTTGACAAAAAAGCAGCAAAATGGGTGCCCTGTTTTAGGCGTCCTAATGTTACTAAGTAAACATCCGGGGGCTTTCGCCGTCCCGCACCATAACAGGGCAGATCGTGTAAGTTTTTCATTTGTACTGTATTATAGGAATGCGAATATTCGGAAAGTGTTTGGAGAAATGCAAATGGGGCGAGAGCATTTAGTCCTATTAAAGTGGCCTGTAAATAAATTAGTACTTATTGGAATTTAGCGGCAAGCTACTGGGCTATTTTCGAGCGCAATCGGGAATAACTACTGTTCAAAAATTGCTATCCTATGCCGCTTTTTACCGAGAAGTAACCGTAACCTTCCACTTGTTCATTGTGAATGGCTTGCTCATTCATAAAGCCTTGTTTTGTAGCCAGTAACAAACAAATGTTTAACTACAAATCAGTAAAAAATGAATTTAGTACAAAAATTACCAGTCGCATTAGGTGTGGCCGGTTTAATGATGATGAGCAGCTGCTCGAAGGAGGATGTGCAGAATCCGGAGCCGGCGAAGAATGAGAGGACGGATGCGAGTATGCGTGGCATACCGCCTATTTTAACGGTTGCACCAAATATGCCGGCAACCTACGGTCCGACAGGATCCAATATCCTTCCAGCCGGCTGGCAAAGAGATCTGACCTATTCAAATGATCTGGTTGAATTGCCGACAGGGACTTCCAACTTAACATATTTGTTTGGAAAAGAAGGATTGCCCTGGGAAAAGTCGTTGCAGCCGATTCCAAATGTGCCCAACGCAACGTCGATACTCACTATAAGCACTCATGCAAAATCAACTTGGTCAGATAATCATTTATCAACCAACCAACGATCTGCAGTGGAAACGAAAATCAAAAACTTAAAACCAGGCAAGTTTTACTCTGTTGATTTTTATGTAGCAAGCACCGTTTCCAAACTTGCGCAAAATAACTTTACCAAGGCGTATGCAAATGAAGTTGAGGTATCTCTTCGTAATTCTAATGGTGAACTAGGGACCCCAACGGGTATTGGTATTGACCCAGGTAATCCAACTAAATGGATTAAGACTTCCATGATTGTTGAAGCCAAGGGGTTTGAACAAATTATAAGTTTTACTGCTTACACAAGTAAGCAAGGTGAGTTTGCCTATGCTCATATTTTTGTCGATCACAATTCCGTCAAGGAATATCAGCTACCAGAAGATCCCTTATAAGAAGTAGTGGCCGGAATTTTATTCTGGCCACTAGTTAATAAAAAAATTTCACTTCCACCTCTCCCCCAAAACCTTCATCCAATACCACCCACAACCGACCGCACTCTAAATCCAACCGACTTCCCGTTCACATTAAGTTATATCACACCCTATTTATAGTAATAGTTGCTATACAAAAATCACAAATGTCTTCATCAGTACCTTTCTCAACCGACAAATAACCCTGGACGCCCGGACAGTCATTGAAAGCGATTAAATAGTAATCTAAAAGCTTGTTTTGTAGCCAGTAACAGAAACAATTCTTTAACTACAAAAACGACAAAAATGAATTTATTACAAAAATTGCCGATCGGCCTTGGCCTGGCTTGTTTGATGTTTATGAGCAGTTGCTCGAAGGAGGATGCGGCCGTAAGTCCAGCTCTGAAACAAGAGCAGGAGAATATCCATTCAAGCCACAAGGGCGTGACATATGTGTTACCATTTTTCGCTCCGACCATTGGGGCAGTTGGGAAGGAAGTATATCCCGCAGGTTGGCAAGCATATAGCTTCGGCCCCGGCCAAGCTGACCCGCTCATTCCGGCAGGCACATCCAGCCTTACGCATTTGTGGGGAGGAAACGCTTTTCCGTGGGAGAAGCCTTTGCCTCCGGTTCCGACGGCCCCAAATGCAAATTCTGTCGTAACAGTTTCTAACCATGGATCTGTAAACGATATCTCATATGCTGGAACAAAAATTAAGAATTTGACTCCTGGTAGAAAATACGCAATCACGTTTTATTTGGCTACCACAAAACTAAAAGGTGCTTACACGACGCCGCAAGAATACGCGACTAACATATATATTAATTTAAACGCAAAGTTTGTGCAAGTAAATCTTAAAGGTAAAGAGGCTACATGGATTCCCCAGACCATAACATTTGATGCCGTTAGTAACGAAGAAGTTTTCGATTTTTTTGCAGGTGGCGAAATTGGCAGCTATGCTTACGCACACGTTTTTGTGGATAAAAATTCGATTAAAGATGTAACGTTTAATCATTGATCCCACACAAGTATATCGAATAATAAAGGGCGACTCGGATGTTTCCGGGCCGCCCTTGTGCTTTTAAAGACCTCACTTCCACCTCTCCCCCAAAACCTTCATCCAATAACCACTCACAACCGACCTCGCTCTAAATCCAACCGACTTCCCATTCACAGTCTCATGCCAGTCGGAAAGTGGAATGCGATCGGGGGTTTCCATAGCATATTTATAAACAGGCTTCACCAATGCTTCGAAATCCTGCTGGTTCGTAGCTAATGTAGCGGTCCAGATGATCCAGTCGGATTTGGTGTAGGTTTTGCGGCTGTCTAGTGGGAGGCCGAAGGGTTTTTGTTTGGTTAAATAATATTTGATTTCCTTTTCCGCGACAGTTTTTGGGAAGACATTCAATTTCAGGAGTTCATCCCAAACGATGTTGTATTTCTGGCTCCATGAATTTTTGTTGTCGAAAGTAAGTGCATAATGATCGCCGCTGTCGGCGAGTTGCATCCACTTTTGGGCGAAATCTTTTACCAATGCATTTACTTCGGCGGCTTCTTTCGTTTCGCCAAGCTGCTCAGCCATTTTCGCATAGGACGCTAAGCCCATAATTGCCTTGATCGACAAGTTGGCATTGCGCGCGAGGTGACCGGCAAAATCGTCTGTACAAAGTTGGTTAGCTGGGTCGAAGCCCTCTTTTTTGAGATAATTGGCCCATATGCTTAACACTTTCCAATGTTTTTTGGCGAACTCGATGTTGTTCTCAGCTTTACAAATGGCGTAAGTCAGTGTTAGCATGTTGCCGGATTCTTCGACAGGCATGTCCTCCCCGTAAGTCTGGCCGTTTGCGAGCGGATAAGTGCCTACATCATGCGCGGCGAAAGGTTTTGTCCATTTGCCGCTTTCGGAGTAATAGAAGATCGGTTCCATCATTCCTTTTAACAATGTCGGGTTATAAAGCAGGAATAACGGAGCGGATGGATAAGTGATATCGACGGTTCCAATGGAGCCATTGCTGAAATTTTCTTTGGACAAAAACAATGGAGAGCCTGAGGGATCGGCGACTAATTTATGTGCGGAAATAGCTTGGCGATAGGCCAGAACGCAAAGTTCAGCATATTGCTTTCCACCAGCTTTCAAAGCATCGTCGAAGATCATTTCGTCCGTTGACTCACATTCTTTAATGATTTTGGCAAAATCATTTTCAGCACTTTTAAACTCAGCTTGAATGGTTTTATTTCCATCCTTATTCCACCACGGCCGCAGGTTTTGCCCGAAATATTGAACAGAATAACCATCATCATAACCTAGCATTAAATGGAGTGTTTTCACGTCACCACCAATTTTTTCCGATAGTACAACAGCCATCGATTTGGCATCCGCATTTGAGGAAACATCTTGATTCTCATTAACGGAGCCGCCTTTTGAGAACGTTTTGATCAACTCTCCCGGCGAGCCCAGGCCAGCACTTTTTACATCGGACGCATTGCCAGCCAAATAAGCGCGGCCCCAGTCAATGCGGACATCGTCACCCTTTTTACCCAACAGCTTTTGCTCCGTATTGCCAAGAGAAAGCATTAACAGTCCATTCTGAGTTTCTTTTTTGCCTTCGACCTTTTGGCTTGCGTCATTTACAGCCCAAAGTCCCGAAACAGCATTAAGTATTTCAACCTGATGCGTTTTCCCATCCGTAGACTTCAATTCGTATACTACATAATTGACCGGACGGGAGATCAAATTGAGGTCTTTCAAAAGCAAGGGCGCTATAAAAGCGGCTTTCAACTGCACGGGGCCTGCTTCAAAATCATAAAGCGTTTTGGTCGCAGTCATCTCAAAACCGGTTTGTTTAGCGGGCTGAATCACGTCTGCACCTTTGGGGGCAATTTCATCCGCCAGTCCAATGTCAATGTATCCCGGGCCAGCGCCATTTTTACAATAAGCAGCTAAAATATTCTTGCCTTTTTTCAATGCCTTACGCGCCGAAGGACTGATCGGCTTAAACTCATAATCACCTGTAAAACAAGGTGCGCAGTCAAATGCGGGAACGCCATTAATGAAAACCTGCACATCATCGTAATGGAAAATGTTTAGAGTTGGTTTCTCAAATTCAGCAGCCGTCAATGTGAATTCGCGGCGATACCAGACTTCCTGCTGGAATTCGGTTCCGCCTTTGAGCATTGCGTCGTTACGATCCTTTGTTCCGAACGGGCCCGGGGCCTGTTTCCAGGTGCTGATGTTATAACCCTCTTTATACCACCAGTTGGGATCCGGTTTCACGGTTGTGAATTTGGCTGTATATGCCGACTGCTTAGCCGTTGGCAAAATCGTTTTCATCTCCGGCGTAGGGGCGCCCATGAAGCGATAAGTCTTGCCATCCACACGGATAAGGCCATCCATCGAATGCGGTTTGCCCGTCCAATGCTTCGTTACAGAACCATTCAGCTGGTCACCAAACGACCAAACGCTTGTATAGGGGTCAATGGTGATCAGGGGTGTTGCAGGCGGGCGGAAGGTTTGCGCAAAGAGAGAGAAAGGAAAAAGGAGTAGCAACAAAAAGGAGCAATTCTTCATCATAAAGCGATCAGGTTTCAGGAAAAGGAATAATATTAATTTCAGGCACAAAAAAAGAATTTTCCGTTGGCTTAAGCCAACGGAAAATGGGGGGGCGGGGCGTGGCGGGCCTATTTATTAAACGCCGCCTTTCCGCTATCCAAAAACGCCGCGAAATTCGCTGGGTTTAAATCGTAATTTTTCGGCTTCACGAGCAAATTTCCCTCATGATCGACCAAACAATAATGCGGCTGTGCGTTGTTGTTATATTTTACAATTTGCAAATCAGCATTTTGGGCGCCGATGGTTTTTTTGACTTTGTTGTCGTATTTCGATGTGTACCAGGATGATTCAGGCAGTTCTGTTTTGTCATCCACGTAAAGCGCGACGATTACGTAATCGTTTCTAAGTCGTTGCTGCACTGCCGGATCGACCCATACCCTCGCTTCCATTTCCCGGCAGTTCACGCAGCCGTGGCCGGTGAAGTCAATGAATACGGGTTTATTAACCTTTTTTGCGTAGGCTAACGCGTCTTTATAATCGAAGAAACCTTCCAGTTCGTGAGGCAAATGGAAAAGGTCAGCGTATTTTCTGGTTTCGCCGGGGGCAATGTTTGAAGCAACTCCTGCGGTCCTTTTGTTTAGATCAAAATCCAATGTGGATTGTGGAGGCAGGTAACCAGCCAATGCTTTCAACGGCGCGCCCCACATGCCGGGAATCATGTAAACAACAAATGTGAATGTAACGATGGATAAGAGCAATCTGGGGACGCTCACTTTTTCAAGCGGAGAATCGTGCGGCGTTCTGATTTTCCCTAAAAGATAAAATCCTAACAGACCGAAGATTACGATCCAGAATGCAAGATAAATTTCCCGGTCCAGCAAACGCCAGTGGTAAACCTGATCGGCAATGCTGAAAAATTTCAGTGCCAATGCCAGTTCCAGAAAGCCCAAAACCACTTTTACAGTATTCAACCAGCCGCCGGATTTGGGCAGGGATTTTAGCCATTGTGGAAAAAGGGCAAACAATGTGAACGGAATCGCAAATGCTGCCGAGAAAGAAGCCATACCAATGATGGGCTTTACCACTTCGCCGCCCGCTGAGGCCACCAGCAAACTTCCCACAATAGGACCTGTGCAGGAAAAAGAAACGAGCACCAATGTAAATGCCATGAAGAAAACGCCCGCATAACCACCCTGATCGGCTTTTTGGTCCATTTTATTTACGAAACCACTCGGCAAAACAATCTCAAAAAGCCCTAAAAAGGACAATCCAAAAACGAAGAAAATCGCGAAGAACAAGAGATTAGGAATCCAATGCGTGCTTAGAAAGTTGGCAAATGCAGGGCCATTCAATCTCGAAACAACGGTTCCTATTAATGTATAGATCAAAACAATAGAAATGCCGTATATCAATGCTTTCAGCTTTCCTTTTTCCTGATTGGTAAAATAACTTACCGTCATCGGGATGATCGGGAAAACGCAGGGCGTGAGCAAGGCAACCAAACCGGACAAAAATGCGGCTAATGCGAAGCCCCAGAGCGATTTATCGGCCGATTCATCTTCTGAACTTAATGTTTGTGATAATGTTGCAGCAGCTTCTGCCTGGGCAGATGTGTCGGCGTCACCTGCGTTGATGGTGAAAGAAGTGTCAGCTAATTTGTCGGTCGGCGTGGCTGTAACGGTTGAGGATGAATCTGTTGCAGATTCTGTTTTACCGACTGTTGGCTGTGCGTCATTGATTGCCGCGCCAGCAACGACTTTCAGGCCTTTAAATTCAAAATCATCATTGCCCGGAATGCAGAGGCCTGTTACATGGCTGCAAGTCTGATATTCGGAAGCGCCTTTGATGACCGGATTGTCCGCAAGTATTTTTATAGTTTGTTTAAAAACACCTTTTCCTTCAAAATAACGCACTTTTCCACCCCAAACTTCCTCGAATTTCTCTTTCGGATTCTGCGGTTTAAGCTTGCCTACAACCTCAAATGTATTGTTTTTTTCAAAATTGAATGTCGTCAGCATTGGCCCAAGATCCGGGTCAAAATCGCTGGAATAAATGTACCAGTCTTTATCAACAATGGCCGTGAAAACCAGGTCCACGGTTTCGCCCTTCTTTACTTCCGGTTTGGAAAATGTGTAAGTCCAGTGTGCTTTGGCCTTTTGTAATTGAGCAAAAACGGATTGCGAAAAAAATAGACAAAGAACAAGGGAAATGAGAAGGCGGCGTTTCATAATGTTTTAATTCTGCTTTGCTTAGTCAACGTAATTTTGCCAAAAAAATTCATCAAAGAAAATTCCGCTTCCACCGCTGTTTGTTTCTGCTAACTTTGCCGGCTCAAATTCAGCGTAAAAACCCACTACAATGTCCCAGCCCCTTTATGTTGTAAAAATTGGCGGTAATGTTATCGACAACCCCGAAGCCTGCACCCGTTTTCTGAACGATTTTTCCAAACTCGATGCTCCCAAAATCCTCGTGCATGGCGGTGGAAAGGTGGCAACGCAGATGGCAGCCAAATTGCAGATCGAAACACAAATGGTGGAAGGCCGCAGAATTACGGATAAGGCTATGCTGGACGTGGTAACCATGGTTTATGGCGGATTGGTGAACAAAAATCTGGTTGCCCAGCTCCAATCATTCAACTGTAACGCCATCGGCCTCACCGGCGCTGACGGCGGCATCATACGTTCAGTAAAAAGACTCGTGAAAACCATCGATTACGGCTTCGTGGGCGATATCGAAGCAGTAAATGCCAAGCAAGTGAACGCATTATTGAGCAGCGGCCTCATTCCCGTAATTGCCCCGCTTACTTACAGCATCGAAGGGTTATTGCTTAACACCAATGCCGATACAATGGCCTCTGCGACCGCCGTTGCCATGGCCGGGTTGTTCGAAGTAAACCTGATTTATTGCTTTGAGAAAAAAGGCGTCCTATCCGATCCTGACGATGACAACGCAGTCATATCACAACTCAATCCAACTTCCTATGCAAGCTACAAAGCATCCGGCGTTATCAACAAAGGCATGATCCCAAAGCTCGAAAGCGCATTTGAAGCATTAAATGAAGGTGTTAAGCAGGTTACGATTTGTCACGCAGATGAATTGCTGGCAGCAGCAAAGTCAGCGGCGGGGACGGTGATAGCATTAAATCCTATTTCTTAAATTATTTTAAAATCAATTTTCTATTATTAAATTGCGTGGGTTAAACCCACTCAGTACCATGCCGTTCCGAAAAGGCCTAATTTTTGTGCTTTTGTTGTTGTGTGATTTGTGTGCAGGCCAGGTTCCGGAGTTTTATAAGGATGTCCAGCCCATTATTCATGCCAATTGCGTGCCTTGCCACCGGACCGGCGAAGCGGCTCCTTTTCCCTTGATCACTTTTGAGGATGTTACCAAGCGCTCCAACTTCATCAAACAGGTCGTGAGCTCACGTTATATGCCGCCCTGGAAAGCGGATAACCATTTTAATTCCTTTGCCAATGACCGCTCGCTGAGCGATAAAGATATTAAAACCATTGTTGGCTGGATTGATGGCGGCGTCCCAAAAGGAAAGCAAAACCTGAAAGCTGAACAGGAGTTACAGGCGCGGGTGAACGCCGGGACGGCTTACAAACGCAAGCCGGATCTTTCGCTTCGCATTAAGGACGCATTTATTGTCAAAGGTGATGCCGCAGAGAGGTTTGTAATGTTCAAAATCCCTTTTGAACTCGCGCAAGAAGCCAATGTTGAAGCCATTGAGTTTACCTCGAATAACAAAAAACTCATCCACCACGCCAATTTCGCGATCCACCCGGTTGCCGACCCTGCGATTGACCTGAATAATTCCGTCGATTTTGTCGACCTCAGCGGACCTTCCGGCGATAAGTATTACGAGTGGGTCAAATACAAAAAAGAAATGACTTACTATGGCGGCTGGATTCCCGGAACCACTGTTGAAACTTACCCGGAAGATATGGGTTGGGTCATGCCAAAACGTGGCGTCGTGCTGGTAACCGTGCATTTCGGACCGTCGTCTGTTGATGCCGAAAGCATTGATGGCGTTAATATTTTCTTTAAATCCAGCCCGATCAAACGGAAGGTTAAAGTGATCAGTTTGGGCTCCGGCGGGATCGGGGAAAAGGATATCAGTCCGCCGTTCATGATTTTTGCCGATGAGATCAAGAGCTTCCGACTGCGCATTGCGAATAACCAGCCGGATGTTTCGCTGCTGTACGCCTGGCCGCATATGCATTATCTGGGGAAGGAATTCAAGGCTTATGCGACCACCGCGGCGGGTGACACGATCAAGCTTGTGCATGTGCCTGCCTGGGACTTTCGCTGGCAGGAAATTTACAAATACAAAAAGCCTTTATTATTGCCAAAAGGCGCCGTGGTGCACGTGGAAGGCACTTATGACAACACCGCAGCCAATCCCGCAAACCCGCACAGTCCGCCAGAACTGGTGATGTCGACGGGAAATATGCGGAGCGACCAGGAAATGATGACGTTGATTTTAATGTATGTGGAGCGTGTGGCCGGAGATGAAAATCTGGTCTACAAATGGAATTAGGCATTTTTACCGGGTAATGTTAGCGCATGGGTAGACTCTACTTTTTCTTTATTTTTCTAATTTCCCTCCTCGGCGCTTCTAAACCGGGTCAAACGCAAAGCCTCTTCACACTTTTGTCACCCAAAGACACAAAAGTTAATTTTATTAATAAGATCGAAGAGAATGATTCGCTGCACATTTTCCGCTACGAATATCTCTACAATGGGAACGGCATCGGCATTGGCGATTTCAACAATGATGGCAAGCCGGACCTTTTTATTTCGGGAAATACGGTTCCTAATAAGTTGTATCTCAACAAATCAGCTGGCGGAAAAATCGGTTTCGAAGACATTAGTAAAAAAGCAAAAATCGAGGGCAACGGAACATGGTCCACAGGCGTGAGCGTCGCGGATGTAAATGGCGATGGGCTCCTGGATATTTACGTTTGCCATTCAGGCTTTTTCCGCAAGCTATCTGACCGTAATAATGAGCTTTTTATCAATCAGGGCGTCAAAAACGGCGTTCCGATTTTTAAGGAAATGGCGGTGGATGCTGGTTTGAATGCGATTGGATCTCAATCCACACAGGCTGCTTTTTTTGATTATGACAAAGATGGCGATCTGGATATGTTCCTTTTGAACCACTCGAATCACACGGTTAACCCCTTCCTGAACACCCGCGAAATGCGCGCAACGCCCAATCCTTACTATGGGAACAGGTTTTTTGAGAACGTGAGTGAGATTGGGAAACTGAAATTCAAGGACGTAACCCAAAAGGCGGGCATCATCAATAATGCATTGAATTTCGGTCTGAGCGTGATTGTGGCAGACATGAACCAGGACGGCTGGCCGGATTTGTATACAACGAGCGATTACACGGAAGTGGATTGTTATTATGTCAATAATAAGAACGGGACATTTACAGAGTCTTTGAAAAAATCATTTACACACGTTTCCAAATTTTCAATGGGCGCGGATGTGAGTGATTTTAACAATGATGGAAAACCCGATGTGCTCACGCTGGACATGCTCCCGGAAGACAATCACCGACAAAAATTGCTCAAAGGTCCGGACGTTTACGATCAATATCATTTACTCCTCGACAGCGGTTATTATCACCAGAATATGCGTAATATGCTGCATTTGAACCGCGGAACTGATGCAGAGGGCAATGTTAAGTTCAGTGAGGTGGGCCAAATGGCGGGTATTTCCAACACCGATTGGAGTTGGGCTGGCTTAATGGCCGATCTTGACAATGATGGCTGGAAGGATTTGCTCATTACCAATGGTTATCTGCGCGATTTCACTAATATGGATTTCCTCAAATACACCGTTGCAGACGAGCAAATGAAGGAGGTAGGCAAAGGAAACCTTAATTTTAAGACTTACAGCCTTGTCCAGAAAATGCCTTCCAACAAGCTGAGAAACTATCTGTTCCGGAACACGGCGGATGCCTCTAAGCAATATGCATTTGAAGATGTGTCTGAAAAATGGGGTTTCAATGAAGAGGCAGTTTCCAATGCAGCCGCTTATGCAGATTTCGACGGCGATGGCGATCTCGACATTGTGATCTCAAACATTAACGAACCGGTTTCGATTTATCAAAATAACAGCGGGCAGAAAGGGTTGACCATCAAGCTCTCAGGCGTGGGCAAAAATACGCAGGCTTTGGGAAGCAAGGTTTGGGTTTATGCCAATGGCATTTCACAATATGCGGAGCTTTATCCTGTGAGAGGTTACCAGGCGACAGTAACGTCGGACTTGCATTTTGGTTTGGGAAAAACCGGCAGAATTGATTCGCTGAAAGTCGTTTGGCCGTCCGGAAAAGTGGCAATGCTGGTGAATCCAACTGATAAAGTCCTGACATTGAAAGAATCAGAAGCGAAAGAAGCAAGCAAGCGGGATGTGACGCCTGCAAAAACGTTATTTCAAAAAATCGCTGCTCAAAGCATTGGTATTGACTTTATTCACAAGGAAAATGAATTTGTTGACTTCAAAGTCGAAGTGCTTTTGCCTTATCAGTTATCCAGGCTCGGTCCGGCACTGGCCAAAGCGGATGTAAATGGGGATGGGTTGGAGGATTTGTTTTTCGGAGGCGCTTCCAATCAGTTTGGAGTGCTTTACCTGCAAAAACAGGATGGTAAGTTTGAAGGTGCAAATGCCCAGCCGTGGCGACAAAATGTGGCTTGTGAAGAAGTGAATGCGTTATTTTTCGATGCAGACAAAGATGGCGACCCGGATTTGTACGTGGTGAGCGGTGGGAACGAGTTTGAAGATCAGGCACCAGCCTATCGGGACCATTTGTATATCAATGATGGGAAGGGAAATTTTCATGAAGAGGTTTTGGCATTGCCATCGATGAAAAACCCCAAGCAATGTGCAGTAAGTGCAGACATTGATGGAGACGGCGATATGGATCTTTTTGTTGGCGGGCGCGCTGTTCCGGGATCATTTCCGATGGCTGCGAGAAGTTATATTTTAAGAAATGATAACCAGGGAAGCAATGTTAAGTTCACGGATGTCACTGCCGATTGGTCCAAGGATCTGCTTAATCCGGGAATGATCACAGGTGCGGTGTTTGAAGATTTGGATCAGGATAGAAAGCCGGATTTAATGCTAATAGGCGACTGGATGGCGGTTAAAGTTTTCAAAAACACCGGTAATGCATTTGTAGAACAGCTTCCCGCGGAACTAAAAGACACAGACGGCATGTGGGCCGCATTAATGCCAGTTGACCTGGATCATGACGGCGATATGGATTTTGTTATAGGAAACAGCGGCCTTAATAATCAATACAAAGCGTCCGCCGAACAGCCTGTGACAATCTATTATGATGATTTTGATAAAAACGGCGTGGTCGATCCGGTCTGCACTTACTTTATCGGTGACAAAAATTACCCAATGTTCTCCCGCGACGAAATGCTGGACCAGATGCCATTCCTGAAAAGAAAATACACGAGCTACGCGCTGTATGCAGACGCGACCATGACGGATATATTTGGTCAGGAAGCAGTTGAAAAAAGTAAAAAGGTGTATTGCAAGCAACTATCGAGCATTGTTTTAGAAAATAAAGGCGACTTCAAATTCCAAATCCACGAACTGCCCGAGGAGGCGCAATTTTCGAGGGTTAGCGCCATTGTTCCGGTGGAAATGGATGGAGACACCAAAACCGGCCTGCTATTAGCGGGAAACTTTTCATGCTATCGCGTGCAACTGGGGCCTTGCGACGCGTCCATAGGCGTAACCTTGCGACAGATAGCGCCCTTCAAGTTCGAGACTGTAAGCCCTGACAGATCCGGATTTTGGGCTGGTGGTGAAATAAGAAGCGCGATCCGGCTAAATGATATGCGTATAGTGATAGGCGTTAATGGTGGCGATCCAATAATATTTGAACATACCAGGCAGAAATGAGAAAGCGATTTACATTACATATGCTGGTAACGTTGCTGGTTTGCCATTACGTGTCGGGCTTTGCGCCGCTTGTCGGGCCGTCACCGAAGCTTTTGCATAGGGCGGAAAAAAACCTTACCCGTGCCATTGTACATGATATTTTTTCGCCGCCCGTTGCCAGTCGTATCTATCTCTATGCCAATGTTGCGGCATACGAAACGCTGGTTATGGGGGATAAAAACTATCAAACGCTACACGGACAAATCGCTCATTTCCCGGATATAGCAGGTTTGAAAAAAGATGAAAAGATCAACTATGAACTGGCGGCTGTTTACGCTTTTTTAAAAACCGGTGGGAAACTGGTCTTTTCAGAGCATTTGCTGACAGACAGTGTCAATGTGATTCTAAATGACTTCCGGGAGAAGGACACATTGGTTTACAATAATTCAATAAAACTGGGGCAAGCCGTAAGCGACAGCATTTTAACGTGGTCAGCGAAAGACAATTACGCATTAACGCGGGCGAAACGCCGATATACTTACAGCAAGCAAAAGGGTAAATGGACGCCAACTCCACCTGGTTTTATCGACGCTGTGGAGCCTTATTGGTCCCAAATCCGCCCGGTAAGCCTCGACTCGGCCGGGCAATTCAAGCCGGTTGCGCCACATGCATATAATACAGATACGGCGAGTTTGTTCATGCGGGAAGTGCGGGAGGTTTATAATGTTACCGGAAAGTTATCCAAAGAACAAATCCTGATCGCGAGTTTCTGGGACTGTAATCCTTTTTATCTCAACACCCAGGGGCATCTCAATTTTGCCACCAAGAAGCTGTCACCCGGAGGTCATTGGATATCCATCGCAGGCCAGGCGGCCGAAAGTAAAGGTAAAAACTGGCAGGAAACCGCAGCTGCTTATGTGCTGACGTCAATGGCTTTGTTCGATGGATTTATCAGTTGCTGGGATGAAAAATACAGAAGCCAGTTTATCCGTCCTGAGACGGTTATCAATGCTTATATGGACGAAAAATGGCGACCACTGCTCCAAACGCCACCTTTTCCTGAGTATACAAGCGGCCATAGCGTCATTTCCACCGCAGCGGCAGTTGTGCTGACCGCAATTTTAGGGGACAATTTTGTTTTCGATGATAACACTGAAACCCCTTATGGACTGCCTGTTCGCAGGTTTAAATCTTTCAGGGACGCCAGCGATGAAGCGGCTATCAGCAGGCTATACGGTGGCATCCATTTCAGGTCGGCTATCGTAAATGGGCAGGTTCAGGGTGAGCGCATCGGACAGCATTTACTCTCCAGAATAAAGGTGAAACGTTGATATAGCCAAACACTCTACTAGGTTTATATGCTTATTATTAATATTTTTTAATAAATGTTATGTTTTTGTTAATAATTATATTTATTTTGAATTATCAATACTCATGCTGTCCAAAAATGCCCGGTCTATTTTTAAGAAATGTCATTTTAGGTTACATCAGTAAAGACCCATTAAGCCACCTTTATTTAACTTACTAAAGTTTACCATGAGACAAAAGTTTACGACTTTAACCCGTCTGGTAACCTTGCTTCTCCTTCTTATCGGGAGCACATGGAGCATGGCCCAGGACAGAAAAACCGTTAATGGAACGGTGCTAGACAAGGATCAGAATCCATTACCAGGTGTTTCCTACCTTGTAAAAGGATCTAACACCGGTGGTGCGACTGATGCCAATGGAAAATTCAGCGTGAGTGTGCCTTCTGCCACTTCCGTTCTTGTTTTTTCTTCTATTGGTTACATCAGCAAGGAAGTGGAAGTTGGGAATGCAAGCCAGCTGACGGTGAATCTGGAAGAAGACAACAAAACGCTTAACGAAGTAGTGATCACCGGTTTTGGTATGTCTACGGAGGCTCGGAAACTGTCTTACTCGGTACAGTCCGTACAAGGAAATGACATTACCAGAACTGCAAATGCCAACATGGTTAACGCGCTTCAGGGTAAAGTAGCAGGGGTTATGATCAACCAGGGAACGGGTGGTCCAATGTCCTCTTCACGTATCCGTATCCGCGGTAACGCATCATTAAGCCCTAATACACAGCCACTTTTCGTTGTGGATGGTGTGCTTATCCGCCCTGGAACATCAGGTGCTGACTCCTGGGGAGCTGCGCAGGATTTTGGTAACATCATGAAAAACATCAACCCGGACAACATTGAGTCTATGACTGTGTTGAAAGGTTCAGCTGCAAGTTCGCTTTACGGTTCTGAGGCTTTGAATGGTGTTGTGGTTGTTCAAACCAAAAAAGGACGTCAGGACAAAGGTTTGGGTGTTACTTACAACCAAACTTCTACATTTGAAACAGCTTACAAGTTTTTGGATCTGCAAAATGAATACGGTGCAGGTCTGAGCTCAACATTTGCAACTGGCGCCGACGGCGTTCCAGAAGTGGACCGTCCTAACTTCCCGTTCTCTTATGGTCCTAAATTTGAAGGTCAGCAAGTGCGTGACCTGGATGGCCGTATGGTGGAGTGGAAAGCAAACGATCCTTTGAGCTTCTTCCAAACTGGAAAGTATATCAACCATAACCTGGCTATCGAAGGTGGTAACGAACGCAGCTCATTCCGTGCATCGTTCTCTACTTTGAAAAACACTTCGATCATGGTTGCGGGAACTGAGCTGAAGAGAAACAACTTTAACATCCGCGGAACACAAAAAATCGGTAAAATCCTGAATCTGGACGTAAGTGCAGATTATACAGACAACGACATGGTGAACCCAATCCGTCAGGGAGGAAACTACAACCCGGTTTTCCGTTTTGTGTACAACCGTCCACGTAGCTTGGATATTGATTATTGGTCTAAAAACTACATTGATCCAGTTGCAGGAGGCCGCCGCAGAGGAACTGCTGACCCGTACAACATTACGGAGTTCATGTTCCAGACGTTTGAGGAAAGACAATTCCGTAATGAAAAAGTGTTCAGAGGGAATATTGATTTAACTGGAAATATCACAGATTGGTTGAGCTTCCTGGTTCGCGGTAATGTTCAGAATGAACTTTACACTGGAAACAGCCAAAAGAGGGGAGATAATGTTAACTACTCAGGTGGTGAATTCCGCGAATATTCGGAAAACAAATCACAGACACGTTTCCAAGGTTTGGTGACTGCTACCAAGCAAATCGGAGAAAACTTTAATTTCAGCTTGTCAGCCGGTGGAGAAACCAATCGTCTGATCGGTGGTCGTAAGTTTGATATGAGAACAAACGGCGGTCTTCGTGTTCCTGATGTTTATTCATTATCTAACAGCATCAACACGCTGGTAACCGAGAACTTCTCCCTTACACCTTCGAAAAGAATCGACGCACTTTATGCATATGGTGACCTTACTTACAAAGATGCGTTAACATTGAGCGCCAGCTATCGTACAGACTGGTCTTCAACATTGACTTATGCAAACGGAAGTGGTGACTACATCTATTCATATCCTTCTGTAGGTCTTTCCTGGATCGCGACTGAATCATTGAAGGATCTTCCATCATGGCTTTCATTTGGTAAGTTAAGGGCCAGCTTGGGTTACACAGGTGGTGACACAGATGCATGGTCAACCAACCAAACTGGTGTTTATGAGCCAAAGCCTGCTTATCAACAAGCGGACGGAAGTTCTGTTAACTGGTCTGGTTTCAGAGATCCAAACACGCTTCCTAACTACAACCTGAGAAACCGTTTGGCAAGAGAAGTTGAATTTGGTGCTGATATCCGTTTCTTCAACAACCGTTTGGGAATCGACGCAACATATTACAACAAGATCACTAAAAACGAGATCCTGAGCTTGAATACAACACCAGAATCGGGTGTAGGCAGCAGAATCGTGAACGCAGGTAGAATTCAGAACAAAGGGGTTGAGATCTTGTTAACGGCAACGCCAATTAAAAAAGCGGATTTCGAATGGAATACAAGCGTCAACTTTTCCCGCAACCGCAACAAAGTGTTGGAGTTGGTTGAAGGAACCACAACTTACGAACTGAACCTTGGTTTTGGTGCTGATATCAAGTCCGTTGCAAGAGTTGGAAAAGATTATGGGACGATCATCACTCCTTACGGTTTTGCGATCTACGAATCAAATGATGCCAATAATCCTGCGAATGGACAAAAAGTGATCGGAGCGATTTCAGGAGAAGGCGGTATCGGTTATGTTCGTAATGGTTCTTACGGATCAAAAGCGGACAAAGAATTGGGAACCGTTATGGAAAAATTCCTTGCAAGCAATGTAAACAGCTTCCGTTACAAGAACTTTACAGCAACTGCGCAGGTTGACGCGAAAATCGGTGGTCTGATGTCATCAGCAACGCATCAGTACGGTTCTTCGACAGGAGCATTCGCATTTACACTTCCAGGAAGAGATCCTGAGCATGGCGGTGTAACTTACACAGATGCAGAAGGCAATACAAAAACGGACGGTATCATTCCGGAAGGGGTTTTGGCGAATGGATTCCAAGTTGTTGTTGACGGCGCTCCGAAAGATTTGGGCGGCATGTCATACGCAGACGCAGTTGCAGCTGGTTATGTAAAACCAATTCCTGCTTACGCTTATTATCTGAACCTTACGCAATGGTCATCAGGTATCCGCGAGTACTCTACGTTCGAAAACTCATGGGTGTCGCTTCGCGAGGTTTCTATTGGCTACAATGTTCCGACTACATTGCTTGGAAAAGCGAAAATACAGTCACTTCGCGTAAGCCTGGTTGGACGTAACCTGGGTTACCTGTATCGCACAGCGAAAGACGGTATCAACCCGGAAGGTTTGTACAGCAACAAAGCGGGTGAGTTTATGGAGTATGGCGGTCTGCCTTTCTCGCGTAACCTTGGATTTTCAGTTAGTGTAGGATTGTAATCCTGAATTGTTACAGCCCATTCAAAAATAAAATTGTTATGAGATTTCTAAAAAGTAAAATATTGTTACTAGCCGCAGTGGGATTTCTCTCTTCCTGCGAAAAGGAAGCTTTCGTGGACATTAACAAAAATCCCGATGCGCTTACTGAAATACCGCCGCAAAACCAGTTTTTGCAGGCAACGGTTGCTATTCACAACCAGGATTTTGAAGCGTTTTACGATCTGTATCGCCGCATTATGCCCTGGATGCAGTATACAACGCCCCCGAATGGTAACCAGGGCTCGTATACATTGAACTTCGACAACTTCGCGAACCGTTATGGACGCCTTTATAATGGCGTAGGCGACAGGTTGTATGATCTGGAACAATTGGTGTCTAAGCTGGATGCTGCCGAACAGCCTCGTTATGATCAAATGATTCAACTTTCGCGCATTCTTAAAGCGTATTACACGTTTTACGTTTCGGACATTTACGGAAGCCTTCCTTACACGGAAGCATTCCAGGGCCGTTACGGCGGAACACTTCAGCCGAAATACGATACGCAGCAGGAGATCTTTGCAAAGCTTGACGCTGAAATTAAAGCAGCCGTTACAGCTTTGAAAGCTACGCCATCCGTTCCCCAATATTCTTTGGGAGCGAACTACGATCAGTATTACAAAGGTGATATCTCAAAATGGATCAAAGCTGCGAATGCATTGCGTTTAAGAATGGCGATGCGCGTGCAGAAAGCAGATCCGGCAGCAGGGACTGCCATTATCACAGACGTGCTGGCTCAGCCGGCAACGGATCTGATGAGCAGCAATGCAGACGCATGGATTTTCATTGGCAATGCAAACTTTACAGGGGATGCAGCTGGCGGAAACTGGAATACAGATGAATTGAGAGCGCCAAAACCAATGGTTGACTTTATGTGGACAAACAAAGATCCACGTATCGATGCTTTCTTTACGCCTAACCAGTATGCTCAGGCAACCATTAACCTGCTGATCGCTGACAAGCAACTTCCAGCTGGTACTACCGAAGGAAGACGTTACGTAGGAAGCTTTACAAGTCCCGATGAGTCCAGACTAACGGCTAACATCCAGCGTTACTACACCTTGAAAACGATCAAGTCGAACAATCAGACCGTTGATACATTGTCCTATATTCAGCCTCGGTTGTTTAATACCGGAAAAGCGGATGCGGCAGGAAATGCAGGAACAGGACAATCTTATCTTCCTGTGATCACTTATGCAGAATATTGCTTTATGCGTGCTGAAATTGCATTCAAAACCACGGGTGCTGCAGCTGCAAAAACATGGTATGAAGCCGGTGTGAAAAGCTCTCTGGATTGGTATAATGAAGTAGGTGTGAATGCTAAACTTACAAACTACACGCCAACAACTGCAGCAGAAATCACCGCTTATCTGGCACAGCCAGGCGTCGCTTTCGATGCAGCAAAGGCGATGGATCAAATTGCGAGCCAGAGCTATCTGAACTTCATGAAGCAGCCACAGGAAGGCTGGGCTTTGTATAAGCGTACAGGCTATCCTAACGCGACTTCGGTGGTTCCTTTGCCAAGAGTCTCGTATCTAAACGTTCCGCTGACTATTCCTCGTCGCGCACCGATTACATTACCATCACAATCAGATCCTAACTTCGCTAACAAAAAAGCAGCTTACGACGCGATGGCAGCATTGCCTGGCTTCGGTGACCTGACCAGCGCAGCAGGCCGTGTTTGGTGGGACAAGCCTTGATTTTATATTTTTAGATTTAGTTATAGTAAAAAGAGGCGGGCCGCTTGGCCTGCCTCTTTTTTTGCATTTTCTAAAAGTCGCAGCGCGACGCAATATTGGTAGCAAATAATAAGGGTTGCGAAATGCAAATCCCGGAGGGATGAAACAACATCCTACCCGCTATCAATCCAGCTTCATATTGATCAAACAGCCGATTGCCTGTGTTTTGCTTTGCATCATCGGATTACCATTCAACGTTGCTTCCAACGCATTTCTCAGATAAAGCTCCGTGGCTTTTGGCCGGCTTTTTCCCAATGCGTAAAACCAGTTGTCGATTGCACCCTGGTAAACAGTAACGCCAGCTTCATTCAACAAAACAACTTCCGGCATTACGGTCGCTTTGTAGCGTTTTGCTTTTCGCAGCTCAGGATCGGGAAAGCCGGGGAATGTTGCGTTATATTTTTTTAAAAATGCTTGAATGTCTTTTTCTGTCACTGTTTCCATTGGAAAATAAGCTTCGAAACTAACTCCTTTGGCACTATAATCAGCGTAAATGCTCTTTATTTCCTTCATATAAGCATTAGAAACCGGACATTCGGGATCAAGAAAAAGGATCACTTTTAAAGGCTGTGCTGACAGATTTTTTGCCAGGGAACCCGGTCCAGCATTCTCAAACGAGAACAAAGTAATAGCCAGAAACAGCACAATTATCTTCCGCCACATATCACAATCCTTTGATTAACCCCGCAATAATTTTTCCAATGCTTCTGTAACCTTGTCGTATCCAAAAGCGGCGATCTCATACTTCATACGCTCCTGGATTTCTATGGTTTGCAAGTTTCCAATGCTTCCTTCATGCGTGTGTTTCAAATCACGCGGAGCAGCATATGTTCCATCTCCAATTTCACTGCCGACCTGGCGGTATGCGTCCCGGAAAGGAACACCATGGATCACTAACTCATTAACACGTTCAACGCTGAAAAGCAGATCATATTTGGCGTCATCCAACAGGTTTTGCTTCACCTTCATATTTTCCAGCATAAAGGCGGCAATGTCCAGACAATCTAGGATTTCATCGAAAGCAGGCATTAGAATCTCTTTCAAAAGCTGCATATCACGATGATAACCAGACGGCAGGTTACTCAGAACCATCGTCACTTCCATCGGTAATGCTTTCATCCGGTTTGTCTTGGCGCGAAGCAATTCCGCCACGTCCGGATTCTTTTTGTGCGGCATAATGCTGCTTCCGGTTGTGAGGTCGTCGGGTAAAACGATGAAGCTGAAATTCTGGCTGTTATAAAGGCAAACGTCCATCGCTAATCTGGAAACGGTTGCCGCCAGCGAAGCAATGGCTGTTAATGCGGCCTGTTCCGTGCGCCCACGGCTCATTTGGGCGTACACCACATTATGGTGCATCCCTTCAAAGCCCAGCAATTCTGTGGTTAATTTTCTGTTTAAAGGGAAAGAGGAGCCATATCCTGCACCCGAACCTAATGGATTGCGGTTAGCAAGTCGGTAAGCGGCATTTAACTGGATCACATCATCAATCAGCCCTTCTGCATAAGCACCAAACCACAAGCCAAATGAGGAAGGCATAGCGATCTGCAAATGGGTGTAGCCGGGTAAAAGATCATTTTTGTGTTCTTCAGAACGCCTTACCAGCACGTCGAAAAGCTTTTCTGTGGCCTGAACCACTTCAAAAAGCCGGGCACGCGTGTACAATTTCATGTCCACCAGCACCTGGTCGTTGCGCGAGCGGCCGCTATGGATTTTTTTGCCGGTGTCGCCCAGCTTGCGGGTCAGTTGCAATTCCACTTGTGAATGGACATCTTCTACGCCATCTTCAATCGCGAAGTGGCCTTGTTGAATCTGGGAGTGAATTACTTTAAGTTCCTGCTCCAACGCGCTGAGGTCCTCAGCGGTTAATAGCCCAATGGTTTCCAGCATTTTAGCATGTGCCAGATTGCCCAGTACATCATATTCCGCCAGGTTGAGATCCATTTCGCGATCCCGTCCGACGGTAAATTTTTCTATTTTTTCAGAAGTAACCGTATTTTCTTTTTGCCAGAGTTTCAAAGCACTTGTAAATTGAAGTAGAAGATGATATTGACATTACAAATTTACAAGCAAATGGGTATAAACCGTCATTTGAAAATGACGGGGATACTTTTGTGATGTGACCGAGGTTACCGATTACCGTCTAATGAATATTTCAATTAATCATTATTCATTATGAGTTGGACGAGAGTTTGGGTTCACATGGTATTTGCGACAAAGTATAGGCACCCGTTTTTAAATGATTCAATCCGGAAAAATGTCTTTGCGCATATGCATAAGAATGCTTGGGAGAAGGATATTTTTTTGGATGCCGTGAACGGATATACAGATCATGCGCATTGCTTGGTTTCTTTATCTAGAGAACAGACCATCAGTAAAGTCGCACAGCTTATAAAGGGAGAATCATCTTTTTGGATTAATAAAAATAAATTGACGAAACGGAAATTTATGTGGCAGGATGATTATTGGGCGGTCAGCGTAAGTGAGCGACATGTAGAAATTGTGAGAAATTATATTAAAAACCAGGAAGAGCATCACCGCAAGCAGTCATTTAAACAAGAAAATGAAAGATTTATGAAAAAATACGGATGGGAACCAGCCAACCCGCAATCGCCCTCACCCACTAGCCGTTCACTTAAGTGAACGGACATTAATAGGGGGATTTTTGCTATTTTTGTGCCAAATTTATTAAATACGCTCAAATGAAAACTACCGACCGTTATCTCCAACGCGGTGTCTCGGCTTCCAAAGAAGATGTGCATAAGGCAATTGAAAAGATAGATAAAGGGCTTTTTCCAAAAGCTTTTTGCAAAATCGTACCCGATACTTTGGCCGGCGATCCGGAATATTGCACCATTATGCACGCCGACGGGGCGGGGACAAAAACATCCCTGGCTTATCTGTATTGGAAAGAAACCGGCGATATTTCTGTTTGGAAAGGCATTGCGCAAGATGCGATCGTGATGAATACGGATGATCTTTTGTGCGTGGGAGCAACCGGGCCGATGTTATATTCGTCGACCATTGACCGTAACAAAAACCGGATTCCAGGTGAGGTGATCGCTGAGGTGATCAATGGTGCGGAGGAAGTTCTGGAAATGTTGCGCAGCTATGGCGTCGAAATTTACAGCACAGGCGGCGAAACAGCCGATGTGGGTGATCTGGTTCGGACGGTTACGGTAAACAGCACAGTGATTGCGCGGATGAAAAGGTCGGAAGTCGTTGATAATGCAAACATTGCCGCCGGTGACGTGATTGTTGGGCTTGCATCCTGCGGACAAGCAACATACGAGCAAATATATAATGGTGGAATGGGTAGCAACGGCCTTACTTCTGCCCGTCATGATGTTTTAGGTAAATATCTCGCAACAAAATACCCGGAAAGCTACGACCCTGAAGTAAGCCAGGATCTGATTTATAGCGGAACAAAGAAACTGACCGATCCCGTAGAGGGAACGCCATTGAATGTGGGCCAGCTTGTGCTTTCACCTACAAGGACTTATGCTCCTGTCGCTAAGGCATTGCTGGAAGAAATGAGATCAGAAATTCATGGCATGGTGCATTGCAGCGGAGGCGCTCAGACAAAAATTCTACATTTTGTTGACAACCTTCACATTGTCAAGGATAACCTACTTCCAGTCCCGCCACTGTTCAAAATGATCCAGGAAGAAAGTGGAACCGACTGGCAGGAAATGTATAAAGTGTTCAATATGGGGCACAGACTCGAAATTTACCTTTCTCCGCAACATGCAGAGAGGGTTATTGAAATTTCGAAATCATTTGGAATCGATGCCCAGATTGTAGGCAGGGTAGAAGCTTCTGAAACGAAAAGACTCACTATTACGAGTGAATTCGGGGAGTTTCAGTATAACTAGCAACATTTAAGCACTAGAAGATAAAGGGCCCTCTGATTTTACATTCAGACGGCCTTTCTGTTTAAAATCGCTGTTGGTTACATTAAGGCACAGATATTGTAGTATTAATGCAAGGCAATTGTAGAAATATTACTAAAATCTATCTGGCTTATGAAAAACTTCAACTTTCAATTTCTTTCCAAAATCTCCCTTACTTCGTCATGCTTGTTTCTTTGCATCTGTCAGGCAATGTCCCAGGCACCCGAGGTTGCGATCGATACGCAAAAACCATTTATCACAGGCCTCACGTCTGCCATGCAACTTGTACATGCGGGTGACGGTTCCAATCGGATTTTTGTTGCTGAAAGAGGCGGTATAATCAAAGTTTTTGCGCCCGGTGCATTGGGAACGCCTATCACTTTTCTTAATTTGAATCAAAACGGACAGGTTGTGCTTACAGGCAATGAAGACGGTTTACTGAGCATTGCTTTTCATCCTGATTTTGAAACAAACGGATATTTTTACGCTTATTATTCCAATCTGCTGGGCGATCTTGTGGTGGCAAGATACAGGGCCACTAACCCCGCCAGTAACAATACCGTAAATCCCAACACAGGCTTCGAAGTTATTAAAATTCCACATCCCATTAATACCAATCACAATGGGGGAGAAATGCATTTTGGAAGCGATGGTTTCTTGTATTTGTCAATCGGGGATGGAGGCGGCAGCAATGACCCCAATCAAAATGCCAAAAATCCGGATGTGCTTTTGGGTAAGATTCTCCGTATAGATGTGAATGTTCCGGATACGAACCCTGTTAAATATGCGATTCCGGCAGGGAATCCCTACAACAACCCGGTATATGCATTAGGGTTAAGAAATCCTTTCCGATGGAGTTTCGACAGGCTTAACGGCGATATCTGGATCGGGGACGTCGGGCAGGGAGCCAGGGAAGAAATCAACCACCGGACTCCTGCACAGCTGAACAATGCCAATTTCGGTTGGCGGTGTTTTGAAGGCGATATACCCACGCCAGACATTGACCGGACGGGATGCGATGCCGCCGGGCCATATGTGGATCCGGCCTATGCATATGCAAACGGCACGCGCGGCAGGTCCGTGGTAGGCGGCGTGGTATACCGGGGCACACGCTCTCCGCTGATGTATGGCTGGTATATCGGCACGGATTACTTTTCAGGGGACATCCACAAAATTTCCGCGGATGAATCCGTCAAAAGCTATGAAACCTCCACGGTAACAGGAATTACAGACATAGGTGAAGACCAAAGCGGAGAAATTTATGCGGTAACCGGCAGCACTATTTATCGTATCATATCCGATTCGCAATTGCCTTTGACATTGGTAAATTTTTCCGGAACGCGAGGAAATGAAGGGGTAAAATTGTCCTGGTCAACTTCGAGTGAAGAAGATTTCAGGGGCTTCGACGTAGAACAAAGTTTTAATGCTGTTCAGTTTGAAAAGGTTGGCACGGTAAGCGGTGAAAACGCTGTTTCAGGCTCGCAATACACTTTCTCTCATCCTGTCGATTTAACCAGCGACCTTTATTACAGACTGAAAATGATTGACCAGGACGACAGCTTTGAATACTCAAAAATCGTTGTCGTAAAGTCAACCGATGCATTATCCGCAAACTTCGTAAGGCCTTCACTTATCAGCAACGGCATAATCGACATGGTAATCAATGATTCCTTTACCAAAATGGAGCTTATCAGCACATCCGGAAAGGTCTTCATGTCGGAAAAAATTAGCAAAAACGGCCCATTCAGCATCCCGATCCAGGGGACAGAAACGGGGATCTATATCGTCCGGTTGACCGGGAGGAATAAGGTAATGCAGCAGAAGGTTTTAGTGGTGCGATAAGGCAATATTTACCGGCAAAAAAGTGAATGCTACCTTTCATTCAACGAAATGGTAAGAGGTTAATGCAAATCTGAAATTTGTGACAAAACTGAGCGAATAGCGCTGCGGTGAGTAACAGATTTGCAAACTTTTAACATGAAGTGGAATGAGAAAAAAATACTTAGGAAGCACTTTTTTTGTATTGCTGGTTGCGTGCAGTGCAATGCGGTATTATCATTTCAGAACAGCCGATTCACCGCATAAGCCCAAATTGCTGGAAGCACAGCGCTCAGCAGGCAAATCGAAACAAGGGAAATTGTCAGAAAACGGCAATGTTCCGGACAGCACGCTCGCGACCATTTACAGCAGCATTGCAGCGAGGGAGTATCATGTTACGAAGGATCCCGTTTCCGGCATTCCGCAAAGTCCAAATAGAAAGCAAAATTTGCGCGCGTATTTCAAGCCGGGGCTTTTTACGATCAAAAACCGCGTTGACTCCGCAGGTCATGACTTCCGGTTAACCTTGAAGTTGGACGGTTTATATGCAGACAGCAGGAAGCTGGCAATCTCATCTGAGGACACGGCGACCGTTATTACCGAAAACAAGATCCAACTCAGACAAGGCATCCTTACAGAAGAATATATCAACACCGAAGCAGGCGTCAGACAAAATTTCATTGTACAAAACGCGCCTGGCGGCACTGATGAGCTCGCGGTAAAATTGGCCGCCGAGGGTCTGATTGTCAAGCAGCTGCCTAACAATAAGCTAGAATTTTATGCAAATGAAAAGAATGACGATGCACCAAAGCTCACCTATGACGGCCTAAAATGCTGGGACGCAAACGGAAAAGATCTCCCGGCAACGCTGTCTTACAAAGATGGTTTAGTACAAATAGCTGTAAACACAAAGTCCGCAGCTTATCCTGTGACCATTGATCCGCTTGTTTCAAGTGGAAATCCGGGCAATGCTAATGCATTGCTGGTTGGTAAGCAGCTGGGAGCACAAGCAGGGAGTTCTGTTGCAAGTGCAGGAGATGTGAATGGTGATGGGTATAGTGATGTGATTGTAGGAGCGCCTTTGTATGATGCCAACAAACCAAATCAAGGAGCATTTTTTGTCTATTTGGGCTCATCTATTGGAATAACGGTTAACAATGGCATCACTTACACAGGAGACAGTAATGTTGGCAATGCGTACTTCGGAAGTTCATTGTCAAGTGCCGGGGATGTCAATGGAGACGGATTTAGTGATGTTATCGTAGGTTCATGGGGTTATTCGAATAGTGAAACGGAAGAAGGCGCAGCGTACATTTATTACGGTTCTGCATTTGGTCTAAACCTAACTTCGGTGAAGATTGAATCAAATCAGGCAACAGCGTCATTTGGACAATCTGTGGCGGGAGCAGGCGACATTAATGGAGATGGATTTAGTGATGTTGTTGTTGGAGCGCCAAGTTTCACTCATGGTGAACAAAACGAAGGTGCTGCTCTCATCTTTATGGGCTCACAATCAGGAATCTCAAGCACCCCGTCTGATACATTAGAATCAAATCAGGCATCTTCATATTATGGACAATCGGTAGCTTGTGCAGGAGATGTTAATGGTGATGGTTTTAGCGACCTCATTGTCGGAGCATATTTTTACGACAACCTATTTTCGCCTAACCTGGGTGCGGCATTTATTTATTCTGGCGCAAGCTCGGGTATCGTGCATAGTCCTGCAATGACATTGTTTGGGCAGCAAGAAGGTTCAAAATTTGGTTATTCAGTAAGTAGTGCGGGCGATTTGAATGGGGACGGATATAGCGACGTAATAATTGGCTCGCCGAATTATGCAAATGGACAGAACCAGGAAGGCGCCGTAAGTATCCATCTTGCCTCTTCGCAAGGAATAGGAATTCAAAATCAGGCAAAAACGCTCATGGAAGGCGGCCAAGCCGGAGGCGCTTTTGGTTCTTCAGTCGCTTGTGCTGGTGACGTAAATGGCGATGGATTTAGTGATGTGATTGTCGGAGAGCCTGGTAGGGATAACGCTGGAAATGTGCAAGAAGGTTGGGCGCATGTTTATTTCGGTTCAATAACGGGAAGTTTACCGGCAAAATCTTTCGTGACCAGCAGTCAAGCCGAAGCCGAACTAGGAACTTCCGTCGCTAGCGCAGGTGATGTGAATGGTGATGGTTTTAGTGATATTATTGTCGGGGCGCCGTCTTACAATCAAGTGACAAATGACGATGGAATTGCACTTGTCTTCCATGGATCTGCCGCAAGTGTTGAAACAAATTTTAGCGTGCAGATTATAGCTAATCAAGCAGGTGCTGATCTTGGCTATTCTGTTTCGGGCGCGGGGGATGTGAATGGAGATGGATATGATGATGTGATTGTGGGTGCACCTTTTTATGACAATGGTGCTAACGATGAAGGTGCCGCCTTTCTTTACCGATCAGACGGGATGGGCGTAGATCTAAGTACAATGTTGATAATATCAATGGGACAGGCTTTGGCTAACTTTGGCCACTCCGTTGCGGCTGCTGGTGATGTGAATAGCGATGGATATGGTGACGTGATTATTGGAGCGCCTCTTTATGATTTAAAAGGGGTCACTGATTGTGGGGCCGGATTTATATATTATGGTTCGCCTAATGGTCTGTCAGTAGCAATAACGAACATTCAATATAATCTAACGCAAGGAGCACGAGTTGGGTGGTCAGTTAGTGGTGCGGGAGATTTAAATGCAGACGGCTTTGACGATATCGTGATTGGAGTACCTTCCTATGGTACTTATTTAAAACCAAACGTTGGTGCTTTTATGGCTTCTTATGGATCAAAAACTGGTATCAAAAATGGCGTAGCATATTTTCAATTGGGAAGTCAATTTGGATCTGAATTTGGTAGCGCTGTTTCTTCGGCAGGAGACATTAATGGTGACGGCTATGATGATGTCATCATTGGTTCTTTTAAATTTAATGGTAGTGCAAATACTCAAGAGGAGGGAGCTGCATTTGTCTATTATGGAGGCGAAGATGGTTTGGGGAACTCAGGAACTATTCTGGATTTGAATAAAACGAAAGCATTAATGGGGTGGGATGTGGCTGGCGCAGGGGATATCAACGGCGATGGCTTCTCTGACGTAATTGTCGGTCTTAAGAATAACAGCAATGGCGAAGCTAATGAGGGAGCAGTTGCGATATATTATGGTGCCTCATTAGGGATTCAAAAGCTCACACCAACAATTATCGAAAGTAATCAGGCAGATGCATTAATGGGTGCTTCTGTTGGCTCGGCGGATGTTAATGGGGATGGTTATAATGACATTCTTGTCGGATCACCAGCTTATACGGATGACCAGGGTAAAGAAGGTGCGGTGCTCGTATATCATGGCTCTGAAAATGGTGTTATCACTTCTGTTGCTGCTATAATTGGTGGAAACCATATAAATTCTGGCATGGGCTATTCAGTATCCTCAGCCGGAGATGTTAACGCTGATGGAATTGAGGATGTGATTGCTGGTGCTAATCAATTTTCAGGAACAGGGCGGGCATTCATCTATCATGGCAATGGCGATGGCATCAGTGTAAATAATGACCGTGCCGTCAGAGGAAACCTCAACCTTTACAACAGCGATCTTTCAACAAGCATAAGCAAAGACAATCTGGGAAAGGATGACTTTGGAGTTGGGTTGTATGCAAAGTCCTTTTTGGGACGTAATAAGGGTAAGGTGGTTTGGGAAATCATTGGCCAGGGTCAAAGCTTTTCGCATGCGAGTCCTATTACAAATAGTACGCAATCAACGGGACAGGGAAATTTGACGGATTTACTGACTACCGAGGTGGAATTGAAAAGCTTGGTTGACAAAACAGACTTCCTGAACAAAATCAGAGCGCGTGTAAGATTTAGTCCTGTATTAGCGATCACCGGGCAAGTTTACGGTCCGTGGCGCTACGCCGATGCCCCCATTCTTGCGGATCCGAGCACATTGCCTGTTGAGCTAGTCAGGTTTGAAGCGAAAGCCAATGAAAAGCAAGTGGACTTGACATGGGAGACGGCGTCCGAAATGAACAGTGATTATTTTGAATTGCAGCGTAGCAATGATGCCAAAGCCTGGGAAAAAATCGGATCTGTTTATTCTGCCGGCGATAGCAAAAAGGCAAACTCGTATAGCTTTATCGATTTTAAACCCCAAACAGGAGCAAATTACTATCGCCTGAAAATGATTGATAAGGACAAAACGTTCGCGTACAGCTCAATCAAGTCAGTTAAATTTGAAGGAAAACCGACGGGCCTTTTTCCTAATCCAGTGACTAACACACTGAATATAGACTCTGAAACTTTGAACACGGAGATCTCCATTTACGACGTTTCTGGAAACGAGGTGCTTCGAAAGGCTGACGAAAACGGGATCAAGACAATGGATGTCAGTCCATTAATTCCTGGCAATTATTTGATTAAGCTGAAAGACAAGTCCTTTCACATTATCAAGAAATAACATTCTAACAAACAAAATCGCCGATTTTACATTGTTGATAAGATGTAAAATCGGCGATTTTCATTCACACCTTCACCGCAATCACAATCCCGGTGGCCCAAACCTGTTTCGTCAAAACCAGATCCGTTCTTTTTTCCAGATCTTCAATAAGTTTTATCGCTTTCAGATCATGACCTTCGGGCCAGTTGGGCTGCGGGAGCATGTCGTCGATAATGTAGTAGGCGCCCTTATTTAGCATTTCCAGCACTTCGTCCAGCATTAAGTATTTGCCATGCCAGGTGTCGGCAAAAATGTAGTCAAACTTTTCCGTAAGATTATTTTCCACCCATTCGCCACCGTCGGTTAATGTTAGTGTAAGCCGGGAATCCTGCCCCAGATGATCCTTGGCGATAGCCAGAAATTCCGCTTCATTATCAATGGAGACCAATGTAGAGGCATTGTCCATACCGTCCAGTATCCAGGCTGTTGATAATCCGGTGCCGGTTCCCAGTTCCAGAAATTTGCCCGCTGGCTTTGCAGCCGCTAGTGTTTTAAGTAGTGAGCAAGTCTGAATGTCCGAGGCCATTGTAAAACCGGATGCTTTTGTGGCATTGTCAATCGCTGTGTAAGCTTCGGGTAATGGGTGGTTAATTTCCTGGTTCATTGTCGGCTGTTTTGTTTTTGTGAGCTAAACTTATACAATAATTATCAGTGACGTATATTGGCATGGTTTTTATTCACTTGATAACATCTAAACATCTGAAAATATGCGTTGGCAGGATTTACGAAGAAGTGGAAATGTAGAAGACCGCCGGGGAATGTCTGGCGGTGGTAAAGTTGCGATTGGTGGCATTGGAATGATCATCGTACTCGCGATCGGCTTGTTAACTGGACAGGACCCTGGTGAGATTTTGGGCAATTTACAAGGAACGGAAACGCAACAACCTGCACAAACCCGTCCTCCCGGTCCGCGTCCTGATGACAAGACAGCCGATTTCGTGTCTGCGGTCCTAGGCAGTACTGAAGACGTTTGGTCAGATATTTACACGGCCAATGATGCCCAGTACGAAAAACCGAAGCTTCAGATATTTGAAGATGCCACGCAAAGTGCTTGCGGAGGCGCGTCTTCCGCTATGGGACCTTTTTACTGCCCTGCGGATCAGAAGGTGTACATTGATCTCGACTTTTGTAATGAACTGCGCGACAGGTTCAAGGCGCCCGGTGATTTTGCCGTCGCATATGTGGTCGCGCACGAGGTGGGGCATCATGTGCAAAATTTGATGGGCATTTCAGGCCAGTTGCAAGAACAGCGCGGCAGGATCAGTAAGGAAGAATACAACAAGTTGTCCGTAAAGCTTGAATTGCAAGCCGACTTTCTGGCGGGCGTTTGGGCAAACCATGCCCAGCAGATGAGCAATATCCTCGAACCGGGTGATCTGGAAGCTGCATTGACTGCCGCTAACGCAATCGGTGACGATAAACTCCAGAAGGAATCGCAAGGTTACGTGGTGCCTGACGCGTTTACGCACGGAAGCTCACAACAAAGAATGTATTGGTTCAAAAAAGGCTTTGAAACCGGCGATCTGAATCAGGGAAAATACGAGGACATTAAATAAATTGTCGTTTACATACGAACTGAATCTGAGCTGGATAATCACCGATTATCCGGCTCATTTTATTTTAACAAACTGCTGTGTTGTATTTCCAAATCGGCAGAGATACAAGCCGGGTGAAAGATTACCTACATTCAGGTTTGTTTCGTTTGTTGTTGCAGAAACTTTCTCTACAACACGGCCCATTACATCGATAATTGAAATCTCACCTTTAAAATCCAGCGTGTTCACCAAGAGTATGTTTGAAACGGGATTAGGATATAGTTTTGACGTTTCCTGAATTGGATGTTGAATAAATACAATTGAAGAATGTTCAAATTTTCCATCCCAATCCAACTGCTTTAATCTGTAATAATTTTTGCCACGTAAAGGCTCCGAATCTATAAAGCGATACGATTTACTTTCATTAGAGGTCGTGCCATTTCCTTCAACGTAACCAATCTTTTTGAAATTTCTTCCGTCAATACTTCTTTCAATCTCAAACCCTTTATTATTTGTTTCAGAAGAAGTTTCCCAGGTCAATTTTGAATGGCCACTCTCAGTTTCTCCTTTAAATGATACAAGCGTAACTGGAAGGGTGCCGTTTTCCAAAATTCGGGTAGCATATATTCCCGGAGCGTTTTTCCGTCCATCCAGCCAAGTTACAATTGCTCCGTTATCGTCGTTACTGATCATAGCCATTGACTGAAAATTTCTTCTATATTCCGCAATAGGAAGTGAATTCCATAAAGGCTGCCCTGTACTGGATACATTTTGCATGTGTACACCACGAATGCCAAACGGGTCGTCTTCATTATAAATGATAATAGCACCACTTTTGCCATCACGCACAATTTTTGGAAGACTAAGATAGCCCTTGCGTAAAGAAACATTCACTCCATTTACTGCCCATATCGCATCTCCCGCAGCATTGATACGCTGTGCATAAATACTGTAATTTGTAGATCCATCACCGGACCTTCCGTCCAGCCAGGCGATGATTGCACCTCCGTTATCGTCGCTCACAAGCACTGGATCCCTGTGCCCCACAGGTGCGCTACAAATAGTAATTGCATCTGGCTTTGCAAGTGTTCCGTTACCTAAAACATGTTGTGCAAAAATGTGAGTAACAAAGGACTGGTTCAAAGTTTTAGACCAGGTCAGGAAAAACCCTCCAAGTCCATCACTCATAAAATCTGGTTGTACTGGGTAAAATGTGGGAGACACAGCCTGGACACCACCTGCTGGCCATACTGCAGCTCCAGAAGAATTTATACGTTGGGCAAATACGTAGTTTTGATGAACGCTGATTCCTCTCTGAGTCCAGGATACGATGATACCGCCGTTTCCGTCGCCCATCAGCGGATGTACAGTATGAAAATTAGGCGAGGAAGTTATCAGTATACCGTTCGTGGTCCATAAGGCAGTTCCAGAAGCGTTAATGTGTTGTCCGTAAACACTATAATTTGTGCTTCTATCATCATCTCGCCATGTAATAAAAGCACCCCCTTGACTGTCACTTACAATAAACGGGGAAGATTGTGTATTTTCCGCATCGCTGATGACTACTCCGTCTTTCTTCCATTGCACTTCACCGGTTGCATTAATGTGTTGTGCATAAATGTCACCGGTCGGAATGTGGGCCGGTGGACCATTGTAATTTCTTTCGTCGCTCCATGTTATGATTGCTCCACCACTGCCGTCAACAGCCAGCTGCAAACCACTTAAACTCGCATTCATCATCGGCGCAGTACAAATGGGCACTCCATTGTTTTGCCATTTAATAATTCCATCCTTGTCAATCCGTTGCGCGTAAATATGGGAACCTCTGTCCCGGTAGTCGATCCACGCAATGATTGCACCGCCGTCACCATCGCTGATTATTTCAGGATCCGACTGACTGATCGCACCTTGGTACAAGGGTGTGCTACAAATTAAATTATTTACATCGTGTTGAGCGCTCCATTGTGCAAAACAAGTCGGACAGATTAAAAGTGTTAATAGTAGTGTACAGATCTTGATCATTTTTTCTCGATTTTAATGTGCGAACAGGAATTGTGAAACGGCCGGATTTCGTCCATTTGTTAAAATGATGACTTGAAGAGAGCTGAGTATTAATGCTGGTGAATCCGAAGATTCATGAACGGAGACTATAAAAATGAAATGCCGTAATCACATTTGCGGAACACACAATGTGTCTGTATTCGCGCAGTTACATTTTATATGAACAAATGTAAATAAAACTTTATTGAAGTGTACTTTGATGAGAAAAAATTTATGACCCTAATTTGATAGTACGACGTATATATATGCCCGCTTTTTTCGTTGGAACTTATTGGAAATCCAATTTCGTTACCTGCTCATAACAAGTGATTTAGTGCCGGGATGTGGAATGTATTTCAGGATTTCCATTGACCAAATGAGTGTGCATACGCGTACCAGTAGACCTTTTCAAGTGTAATATATGCAGTTTCGCAGCCCCGGGCCATTTTTCGTTATACTCACATTGTTGAGCGCACATGCTGTGTGCCAGTCACTTAAACCCGGACTTGAAGGGATGGCGCCTTCCAAATGGCTGACCATCCGCAACACACATGCCCCCGGCAAAACATATCGCTTCAACGGAACCGATACCAAAAGATTTACACAGGAAGAATATTTCATGCGCGCCTGGGTGCCACTGGTCCACAATAAAAAAGTGACTGTGCTGCTGGGTCCCAATTATCGCACCGAGCAACTTGAATTTAAAAGCACTGGTGAAAACCCGGTAAGCCACATGGAGGGCTGGAATTTGCGTACGTTCGCGCTGGATCTTAATTCCGTGGTTAAACTGGATAGCAGTTCCTGGTTTATTTTTACTTCGCATGTCAATAAAAGTGGTGATTTTGGAAGATTATATTGGCGTGAAATTCCGGTTAACTTTACATTGTCTGCATCTTTTTTGCGTAAGAAAAGTATGAATAAGGAAGTTGGATTGGGTGTAATGATGAATAAGAGTTTCAGGGTAACAGTCCTCCCGGTTTTTATTTTTAACTACAATTTCTCCGATAATTCAGGGCTGGAAATGATGCTTCCCAAGAAGATCGCTTTCAGGAAAAATATATCACCTTCGGATATCATTTACTTAAAGTCTGAGGCCGTGAGCAGGACTTATTATCTGCAAAAATTCAATGATGATGCACTCGGGGTTTGCCGTCGTGTCGACATTGATATGGGCATGTCGTATAACCGGAAGATTGGTAATTATGCGGGTGTTGAAATATTTGGCGGGTATCGGCAAAACATCTCCAACAGGTTAATAGAAGGTGCCGTCCCCGTACGTACTTCCGGGTTTGCAGCCACAGTTGAGTTCTATGTACAACCTCCCAAATTCAAAAAGAGGAAGTAAATAGAATGCGGTTACAATCACTGGTTGAAAGCAGTTTAATTCAGTTTTTATTTAATTGGATTGGTCTTTTCATCCGAAATGATCATGTTTATTTGGGCTAAATTTTTTATGGGAATTATAATTATTAATTTCGCCCGACATAACTGCTAATTTTAATTCATATTTTATGAAAGCTAAATCAATTAAGTTTTTTTCACCTCAGGAGAATCTTCCAAAAAGTGAGGTGACCAAATCAAAGCCTAAACCATCCGGTTACATTTCTGCAACAGGTAAAATTGTACTTCCGGTTGCTGCTCTTGAAGAATTGGGAATTGAAGCGGAATCTACGCGATTCAAAATCGGAACGGACCAGGGAAAAAGAAAGATCAATACAGTATATCTGATTCCTGCTTCGGACGGTACGGACTCATTCGAATTGGTAAAAAGCGGCAGAGGATATGTGATCCCGCTTGCCATTATTTTGAAACAAGGCGGCGTAGCTTATGATACTACGAAATATACATTTACAGCAACACCATTCAATTATGAAGAAGGTGTTGTGGGCTACGAATTAGCATTGGCCAGTTCCGAGCCAAAGCCAGCTTATACCGGCAAACCACGTGGCCGCAAGCCAAAAGCTGTTGAGCAGGCTGGTTAAGAATCGAGTTTTTTTAATTGTGTAAAATGCAAAAGCCGCAAATAAACAGAAGTTTATTTGCGGCTTTTGTCAAAGTTAATAGTCTTCAAACACCGGCTGAAAGTTGCGGCAGTTGTGCCCAAATAGGTCGCAATGTAATGGTCGGGAATGCGGCGGAACAATGAGGATGGTTGATTAACATAATGCTCAATACGCTGTTCAACAGACAGATACTTGAAAACTTTGACACGGTCGGTGAAATTGATAAGGTGCTGTTCCAGCAATTTCACAGCCAACCCGGCCATATAAGCATCTTCTTCCACCAGCTTACGGTAAGCGTCGTACCCTATTGCATATACGATGGTATCTTCCAGCGTTTCGAGCACCTCATTTGACAATTGTTGCAGCAGAAAGCTCTCCGCAATGCATACAATGTCCCCGTCGGAAACCAGCAGCGATGTGATGTCTTCTGAACCGCGCAAATAATAAGTGCGCATGACGCCTTTTTCTATCAAGTAAAGATTGGGGCTAACCTGCCCGAGATCCACCATAATCCGCCCTTTCGGAATAATAAACCGTTTCAGGTTTTTTGTAAAACGCTCCTTCACTTCTTCTGACAGCATAAACTGCGAAGCCTCCAGTATCCGGTCCAATGGTTTAATCTCACCTGCGGTTTTCATCAAATCTTGTCGTAGAACAACGTGTATCTATGTCGCAGGACAAGATATAAATTAATATCATTCCAGTTACTTTGATCAGGACAAAAACGCTGTCCGGTTTGCCTTTTCCATTCACCTAACCATCCTGACTATGAAAACTTTCATTTTGCAAATTGTATTGATGATCTGCGCCATAATCCCCTGCATTGCGCAGGATAAAGGGAAGAGTGAGCTTAATATAGGTTTTGGGATCATGCCAACGGAAGATGTCGCTGCCGAAATTTTCACCGTTTTCTTTTTAGCGTTATCGGGCCGGCTTCCCGATAAAGAGGTGAATGATTTTGCATTTTCATTAAGTTACAAATATCATCTTTCCGAAAGGTTTTCATTAGGTGCGAGCGGAGCATATAATTCAGCTGCGCATGAAACCCGTTTTTTTAAATGGATCGATAATGGCCCTCGTCCCAGGACATTGGCTATTGCCGCCGAAACCAATTTCTTTTACTTGAAAAGGCCAGGGGTCAACTTGTACTCGTCCATGGGCGCAGGCTTTTTTGGTTCCTGGACAAATGAATACGATGGGCTTTCCGAAACTTCCTATATGTCACCAACCCTGCATTATTCGCCCATTGGCGTGCGGGTGGGAAAAGAAGTCGGGGGTTTCGTGGAGTTGGGTTATGGCTTCAAAGGATTGGTTAATGGCGGCCTGAGTATCAGGTTTTAAGCGTCCGACAGGCAGGCCGCGACGTGTTAACCCATCGTAATGGTCCGATAGCTGTCCACATTTTGCGTATCCAGGATCACTTCTTTGGTTTCTTTGAATGTGCCTTCGGTAATCACCACATGGTAAACGCCGTTTGGAAGTTCGTTCAGGTTGAACCGGACGCGCGAAGCGGGATCTTTTTTGTCCAATGACTTGGTGGCGAGTATATTCCCGTTTGTGTCCGTTAATTTAATAGAAAGACTTTCGCCTTTGTTTTTCATGACTGTTACATCAATTTTACCCTCCACAATTGATTTTACTTCGAAGTTCACATCTTTGGTCTCTTTGGAAACACTGAAGGTATGGTTGTTTTGAGCGAAACTGGCAGATGACATTGCAACTGTTGCGGCGATTACCAGGGAAGAAATAAGCGTTTTCATGGTTTTTGCTGATTTTAAAAAGGTTTTGTTTTTCCAGCCGCCCTTGCGTCCGGTGATACAATAGTACAGGCGCGCAATTCCCTAAAAAAACGAAATCTGCCGGAAGGATTAAAACGCCGACCAACCGCGGAAAACTAACTATAATCTCATTTTCAAGTAGTTGTAGTTGGGAAATTGCCGCATTTATAGATAAAATACAGTCATTCATCGGCTGTGCCGCACATTCAATAGGGGAATGTTCAATTTTTTAATCAGTTACCCAACCTCGGGGCTATCCCTTGTAGTTTATTTTATTGGCAGGTTGCCGGCACTTGTCATTCATATTAAACTACAATGTCATGAAAACAGAGAAGTTCATCATTTTCGTCATTTTCCTTGGACTAATCCAACTCGCTGCGTGCGAGCGAAGTAAGCTTAACGATCCGGCACCAAGTTTCCTGAGACAAAGCGCTGATTCGATCCCGGGTGACAGCATTCCGGGGGATAGTATTTTCCGTCCCGATACTTTAACAGGCGGAGGCGATAGCTTGAACTATGTGGACACATCGAGCAGGCAAGCCTTTAAAGCAGGTGAGGAGTTCCTGATCACACCTGCCATTTTGCAGGACTCGCTGGCTTATCTTCGACTAAAAGTAGTAACCAAAAAGCACTACAATTGTCGGAATAATCAAATTTCGTATAACGCCATGAACAATTTTGGGAAGATCGATGTCAGATTCAACGAGGTGCTGGGCGGCTTTCCTTGTGAAGCGGGAACAGCACCATCCGAAGCGACGATCTTTCTCGATAGAAACAACATCAGCCCCGATTCCACGTATCAACTTTACGTGAGTGCTGGTGGAAAGAACTTTCAGGGCACGCTTAAAAAATCGGGAGCGGGTTATGAGATCAGCTGGCCCTATGACAGCGGAGTAATTTTTACAAAAAAATCATTATAGTTTAGTAAGCAATTATTGATTCCCAGCCGTCCGGATCCAGTGGTCCTGACGGTTGTTAACATTCCGGATTGGATCCATTAGACGAAATATTGACGGGTTGCAGGCGTCAGGAGCGTCAGGCCCAGGAGAAGCTGTATCGCCAGTTTTATCCTGTGCTTTTTGCGTTATGCCGGAAATTTTTTGATGACAAACATGAGATCCTGACCGCTGTTAACAATGGAATGTTAAAGGTTTTTAAAAACATAGATCAGTTTGATGAGCAAAAAGGAGCGTTTTTCAACTGGCTTTACACCACCGTCCGCAATGCGGCGCTCACACAGCTTCGGGATAGCAAAACGCAGCACTTTGACTATGAGGAAATAGATGATCGACAGGGCTTCGAGTCTGACGAAAATCCGTTCGACCGGCTTGAAGCTGCTGACATCATCGTTTACTTATCTGCGTTACCCGTTGCGACACGTCGCGTTTTCGGGTTGTTTTATATGGATGGTTTTAGCGTAAAGGAAATTGGCGAATCATTGGATATTTCAGACGGAACGGTGAAATGGCATTTGAGCGAGGGCCGGAAGAAGCTGAAAGTAATTTTTGAAAAGATCTTTTAATGTGAAAAACAAAAACAAAAATATCGACAAATTTTTCTCCGGAAAGTTACCTGATCCGGAAATCCCGGCTGATGACGCCTGGGGGAAAATGAACGATATGTTAACCCCGCAAGTGCCTGCAGGAAAACCGGGCAGCTTATTCAAAATTATTTCAAACAGCACACTACAATTAATTTCAGGCTTAACATTGCTTGGGGTAACTGTTGTTGGAGTCGTTTTGTTTTTAAATAAAGAGGGTGATTTGTCAAGGGCAAGTTTAAAAAACAATCATAGTTATAAGACACAAGGGAGTATTCAGGAACCGATTGCAAGCAAGGAAAGGGCAAACCCAACCGATCACGCGGCAAAAGGAACAATTGAAAGCACGGGATCTCATGTAAATAAATCGGCGCGTTCAGACAGCAAGGCGTTGTCAAATAAGGAAGCATATTCAGGAAAAGGCGCACTTTCAGGTAAGGATGGATCTTCAACTAAAAAATCATCCCTGCAAAGAATAGCGTCGGAAAGCGAAGCGAAATATAGGGATACAGAAACAGCTACGAATAAGCAAAAGCTGAAAACCGCGCAAACATTTACAGGCAAGCAAACACCGGACGGCGACTCTGGAAATAGGCCGGACATCATTCACGGCGTTACGGAGAATAGTAAACGTAACGAGGACGCAGTGCTATCGCTACTTTTGCCAATGCCATTCAGACCAAATATTTCTCAATACAATTTATCCGGAAAGATCAAAGCAAAGTCGAAAAGCAATGTTAGTGATTTGAAAAATGCGCCCGAAGAAACAGGGGATAATGCATTTCATGTTGGATTGGAATGGAATGTCAATACACCATTTACAAAAACTGATTTTCTGTTTAACAGCATAGACAGTGTCAAAAAGCCCGCGACTTTACTTATTCCGGGCATTTGGATTTCGAAATCTTTCCGTGACAGGCACCAGTTGATGCTCACTTTTCAGGCACGCCAACCCTATTTCGGCAACAATAAACGGCTGGCTCAGGCAACGGACACCATTCCAGGCGTGGATTCGTCTCACTGGTATCGCAATACGGATCTGGTCAAAACAATCGGATTAAATGTCTCTCTGCAGTATCATTATGAATTTGTTAACCACTTTTTGGTAGGAGCTGGTGTCGTTTACGGTCACACGTCAGGCGCATTGATGCGTGTTCAGATGTTTAACCGGAACGACAAACCGTTGGAAGGGCAATTTGTTTCATTAAGGGACTCGAAGGATATCAATAAGCTTCTGAATGCAAATGTTTTTTATTTTAAGGCAGGGCTTGCATATAAAATCGGTCGGTTTCAGACAGGAATTAATATTTTAGCACCGCTTAGTAACATTTCGGCCTCATCACAATATCCCATACGCGCGGTCAACGGCCAGTTTTTCCTGAGATTCCGTGTTTGGTAACTTTGTTTATGAATTTGACTATCAAAAAATACAGCCTGGAAGATGCCTCCGATCTGAGACGCATTTTTCTGGAATCCAGGAGGGAAGCATTTTTCTGGGCCGATCCCGAGCATTTTGATCTTGCAGATTTTGACCTGGCCACTCGGCATGAGGAGATATTGGTTGCGATTGCCACCGGCTCGCCCGTTGGTTTCATCGCCTGGTGGCCGCCCGAGAATTTTATTCATTCCCTTTTTGTAGATCCCGCGTTTATGGGGAAGGGAATAGGAAAGCTGCTTTTAAATGCCTGTTTGCTTGAATTAGGCAGGCCTGCCACGTTGAAATGCTTGCAAGCAAACAGCAATGCAATCGGCTTTTACAAGGCAATGGGATGGGAAATTACAGGAGCGGGCGAATCAGATGAGGGTGATTATTTTAAACTAACCTTGCGCTGACCGCCGATCCCAGAATTGTACTACTTTTTGGAGGAAGTTACTTCGAGGCTCTGGATGATTTTGTATCCAATGAAAAGCATTAGTATTACCAATCCTGCTTCAATTAAACCCGCTAGTTGTAAGAATAAGTGTTCCATGGCTTTTTGATTTTTCACAAAGGAACATAGCGTGGAAAAATGCAACAAATTTTATTGATTCAACGGTAAATTAATGAGCCTGTGGTTGGAATGATTATTGTTGGAGTGAGATATAAGCACCACCCCATATCTCTTCTAAAAATGATTGAAGATCAGAAGAACAAATCGCACATTAAGAATCCAGACAATTCATTCAGCCGCAGGCGTTTCTTTTTCCATTCTGGAGCGGCCATTTTCACAACCACACTATTATCGTCCTGCGAAGGAATAATAGAAGATATTTTTCCAAAAAGCGATAAAGCTGAGGAGAAGGAAGAAGAAGAGCAAGTTCCGGACAGGGACAAAACACTGGCGTTTTTCGGGGACAGTCTCACAATTGGAGCAGGCGGAACCGCGCCCTATGGAAGCATTGTGGCCGCTGCATTGGCAGGCAGGCCGGTTCTGAGCGACGGGATTGTGGGGCAAGTTGCCTCACGCATCGCCGTAAGACAGGGCGGCACACCTCTCACCATTTCCATTGATGGCAATAAGCTGAATGGAATCAAGCCCGTTAAGATCACCAAACTCAGCAATTCCTTTTTATCCACACCAACAAATTACGACGAATACAGCCGAACCGGCACAGTAGGTGGCGTAAGGTGCACAATCCGGCGCACGGCCAATGCGGAGCTCGGCGAAAATTACACCATTACCCCGGCCGCGGTCAGCGTACTGGATGTGCCCGAAGATTCAGAGTTCCTTTTGGAGGACGCGTCCAGGCTGAAGACAGCCACACAGATACTTTGGTATGGACGGAACAACATTGGGAAATCCGATGCGGAAGATCAGATCATTGCCGCATTGGACAGCTCCATTGCTTACATTACGGCACCCGCTCGATACCTTGTGCTGGGCGTGCTGCTTGGACAATCGGATCGGAAAGACACTGATAATTACAAGCAGGTTACGGCCATTAATGAGAAGCTTGCCGCTAAGTATGGCAAATCTTTCGTGGAAATGACGCCGCCAACCGATGCCGAGCTGGCAGAGATCAGTTACAGCCCTTCGGATGATGACAGGACGGATCTTGAAAACCTTAATTTCCCGAGAGGTCTGCGTGCGGATGTGGGCACGGACGAAATACACTTGAATGATAAAGGTTACCAGATCATTGCAAACCGGGTTATTGCGAGAATTAAGGAATTGAAATTCTGACCAGACTGCATTTGAAAACCCGGGCAAAATGACGAAGCGAAAGTTTCGTCATTTTTTTGTTCCGGTTTAAGTTCAGGGATTGACGGTCAGACCAACTGCGTTGAAGGAAGCAAAACAGCCCAGGCCGCCTTCAATGTTGGTGTATACCAATGTTGGCTCTACGAACGGATTGTCATCATTGTTTTCCAACGATCGTTTGAACTTATAATAATGTTCGTCAATGCACATGACTTCTATCCGTACGTCCCTTAATCGCGGGTCATTTTCGACCGACTTTTCCACGCCATTTTTATCCTGATAAGTAATTGTTCTCTTTGGGCTCATAAAAACGCCGTTTCTGGGAGAATTGAACTTGATTCCGTCGAGGTTAATGTCATTGTAGACCCCTCTGTCATAATCGTAAATGTCATAACGATAGCTGTATCGAAATGGAGTAATTTCACCCGTTTCGGGATAAAATCTCGGCACAGTTTCTTCCAAAGTATATGCACCGCGGAGCGCGTAAAAGTTCTCTTCTCCTTTTACATCTTCCCAGGAAAATCGGAACCAGGCCGATGAATCGGGGCCATATCCATTCCATTCCTTATTGACGGCCAGCTCCATGGTCTTTACTCTATTAAAAGGCACCGTGCATTTTGCCCGGACAGACCTTTTTCCATCATTAACAGTCAATGTATATGTTTTTCCTGCCACCACTTTGAATGCGCCGCTGTCGGCAACGTAATTTTTTGTGGAATCATTAAACAGAAGCCGGACCTGATTGACATCATCCGCCAGGATAACCTCTGCATTGGAAACAATAATAGGATTATAAGTGGCAGGTCCAAAAAGTGGTTGCGATTCGGTGATGATCGCCTCCAAACGAGGGCTTTGTGGTGATATATAACAGGAAACGGCCAGCTTTATCTCGGTTTTTGGAAGCTTATCCTGGTCCAGGTCATTAATAAGGCTTTCGCAACCAGCTAACAAAACGGCACAAATGACCAACAGAAAATATACCGGTTCGTGGATATGGGTAAGGGCTTTAATGAAGCGCATTTTCGGTCAGAATTTAAAATTATAGCTAAAAGAAGGAAGCACGGGAAATAATGAAAAACGTGTGAGGACATTGATCCGCTGGTTAGGGTCCTTCGGGTTTTCTTTGTTATCAATGTTGTAGAAAAACGGATTTCTGCGGTTGTAAGCATTGTAAAGGCCAAATTCCCAGGTTCTTTCATGCCGCTTCTTCTTTTTGTGAAACTGAATGGCAATGTCCATCCGGTGGTATGGCTCGGCGCGGAAACCGTTCTTCTCACCATATTCATTGGTTACATTGCCGGCATCGGCAGCTATGCCCCATGGATTAGGCACGAAACGGTTGCTATAAGTCATAAACTTGGAAACCGGAATCGTGAGGGCATTTCCTGTCCCGTAAACCCAGGTCGCCGACAATGTAATGCGTTTGCTGAGCTCGTAAATCCCAACAACGGAAAGGTCGTTGCGGCGGTCGTAACGGGGGTAAAATGTTTTGCCAAAATTCAGCTCAGGAAACTTCCACTGCGTCCAGGACAATGTGTATCCTATCCAGCCCGAAAGCTTTCCTGTTTTCTTTTGCACCATAAATTCAGCGCCGTATGACCAGCCTTTGCCTGTTGTAATGTTGTCTTCCCAGTTCAGCTCGTTCGCATTTTCTCCGTTCAGACTGATGAATGAGGAGCCCTCCTTATAGCTGATAATGTTGTTCATTTTCTTATAATAGCCTTCCAACGTCAGCGCGAGGCCTGGCTTTTCAAGATCTTTCGCGAAGCCGAATGCAATCTGGCTGGACTGTTGCGGCGCCACCTTGTCGGTTGTAGGCACCCAAAGATCCGTAGGCAAACCGAGTCCTGTATTGCTCAAAAGATGCACATACTGGTTCATTTTGGCATAAGAGGCTTTAACAGAAAAGTCTTTTGCCAATTTCAATGCAGCCGAAATTCTCGGTTCCGGGCGCACATACAACTTCGAATTTGTTTCAAAAAAACTTAACCTGAAACCGCCATTTATCTTCAAAGCGGTAAATGGCTGCCAGGTGTCCTCAATATAAGCGCCGGCTTCCATGGTATTAATGGGTTTGGCTTGAAGGTCAATGTCACTGTCGGAAAAATCGCCGTCCAGCGCCAGTGCGGAAGGAACGAACCGGTGGGAAGTGATCTGCGCACCGAATTTTACGCTGTGTTTGGCATTAAGAAAATAGTCGAAATCCGTTTTCAGGCTGTAATCGCGGATCAGGCTGTTGTATTTCAAACTGAATTCGTCTTTCAGCACTCCTTTTTCAAATTGCTTATCATTAGAGAAAATATTGAAATTGAAATGGCTGTAAATCAGCGACGTGTTCACAAAAAGCTTTTGATTGATCAAATGGTTCCAGCGCAATGTCGCCGTAGCATTGCCCCAGTTCAGCCCCGACCTGTTCTGACTATCGGAGCTTTTTTCTCTGACATTAAACTTGTCACGCCCAAAATAGCCACTGACATACAATTTGTTTTTCGCACCAAAATCATAGTTCACTTTTGCATTCAGGTCATAAAAGAAATAGCCAGGCTTCACCTTGTTGTCGTAACCCGACTGCTGTTGCGCGATCAGTGGCGCAGCGAGCACGTCGATGTATGTACGTCGCGCGGAAATGAGGAAGGATGATTTTTTCTTTGCCAATGGTCCTTCCAGCGTCAACCGTGAAGAAATGAGCCCTATGCCGCCCTCACCGTGGAGCTTTTCTTTGCTTCCCTCCTTCATATTCATCTCAACAACCGAAGAAAGCCGTCCGCCATAGCGTGCCGGAAAACCGCCTTTTGTCAATTCCACGCTTTTGAGCGCATCGCTGTTAAAGACGGAGAAAAAGCCGAAAAGATGGCTCGCATTATACACAACAGCGTCGTCCAGAATGATCAGGTTCTGATCGGGCCCGCCGCCGCGCACGTAAAGGCCTGTTTGTCCTTCCGTTCCTTTTTGTACGCCTGGCATCAGCTGAAGCACACGTATCACATCTTTTTCACCAAAAAATGCCGGAATTTTTTTGATTTGGGAAATGGGAATTTCAATCTGGCTCATCTGCACCGATTCGCTCACCTTTTCATCCTGCCGCTTGCCCGAAATAATAACCTCGTCCAGCTGATTAACGGTGGATAATGAAATGTCAATCTGCTGACTGGCAACATTTCCAGCCCTTATTTCCTGCCTTTCATAACCTACAAAAGAGAAAGAAATTGAGACAGAATCGGATTTCGGGATTGTCAGCGAATAAAAGCCATAAGTGTTTGTAACGGTTCCGACCGTGGAATTTTGCAGGTAAACATTCACGCCAGGCAGCAGTTCCAGACTTCCCTTTTCGCGAACAAAACCACTAATGGTAACCTGCTCCTGAGCAAAAGCAGAAACGGAAATCATAGCAAACATTAGTAACTGGTAGAGCGGTTTGGGCATACTTAGATATGGGTTAAAATTCGTTAACGCTCGGTGACATATTATGGTATATTAAAAAAGTAATTTAACCATTCCAAGATTTTCGTAAATGATATTGATAAGAAGTACGAAGAAGTTTGTGCTTACAACGCAAAGGGAGCGGGGTTTTTGTGATTTCCTTTCCAATCAAACTTGCACATCTCACAAATCTGATATTATCTTTGCGAATAAGATATTTAGTAAATAAGATAAAAAAATGGATGAAGACCTACTCAGGAAAATAAGAAGGCTGAGCCAGCACTATGCATTTACATCGCTTCAAATGCATGAAGCTGTTGCCAGGCGGGCAGGGCTTTCGGGCACTGACCATAAGTATTTGGGTTTTCTGATGGAGAGAGGCCAAATGACAGCCGGCGAGCTTTCGGCATTAACGGGCCTCACGACGGGCGCGGTTACGGGTTTGATAGACCGGTTTGAGAAGAAAAACCTGGTAACAAGACGGTTCGCCGCAGAAGACAGGAGAAAGGTGATCATTGAGCCCAACACCGAAAACATCATGACGCTCCTGACGCCGCTTTACAAGGAATTCAGAAGCAAATCGGAAAAATTGCTTGCATCCTTTTCGGACGAAGAAAGTAAAATCATTGAAGCTTACTTTCAAAAAGCCATTGAAATAATGAACGAGGCGACGGATCAACTCAACAACAAACAATCATAAAGTACATAGCCATGAGAAATGAAAGTGCATACATTGTTGGTTTTGAGGATATTGACCGGACGGAACTCGCGTCGGTCGGGGGGAAGGGTGCCAATCTGGGAGAGTTGTGCAGGATCGGGGGCGTGCGGGTGCCTGACGGATTTTGTATAACTACGCAAGCTTATCAAGAAATAATTGAAAACAATGAGGAGGTCAGATGCCGATTGGAAACATTACAGGGCCTTAAAGCGGATGAGCGTGTGAAAATCAGCGAGGCCAGCGCGAAAATACGCGCGGCTATCGAGCATGTAATTATTCCAAAAAATATGGCGGATGAAATCGCCGGTTATCTAACAAAATTTAATGAAAAAGATGCATTTGCTGTGCGCTCCAGTGCAACGGCGGAAGACCTGCCAACGGCTTCCTTCGCGGGCCAGCAGGATACTTATCTGAACATTATCGGGCAGGAAGCGATCCTGAGGCATATCAGCAAATGCTGGGCTTCCCTCTTTACCGATCGGGCGGTAACATATCGCATTCAGACAGGCATCCCAGGTGGCGGTTTCGATCATCATAAGGTCCGGCTGTCTGTAATTATTCAGAAAATGATTTTTTCGGATGTCTCAGGGATCATGTTCACAGCAGACCCGGTTACTGCGCACAGGAAGGTAACATCCATCGACGCTAGCTTCGGCCTTGGCGAGGCGCTGGTTTCGGGGCTGGTGAGTGCTGATAATTATAAAGTTCGGGATGGTCATTTGATTGAGAAAAAAATCTCCACAAAGAAGTTGTTAATCAATGCCTTAACTCATGGTGGCACTCAGAAACAGGATATTGAAACCGAATGGCAGAACAGACAAGCACTTACAGATGAACAAATTTTGGAGGTTTCAAGCATCGGCAAAAAAATCGAATCACATTTCGGCAGTCCGCAGGATATTGAATGGTGCATGGCTGGCGGCACATTTTATGTGGTTCAAAGCCGTCCGATCACTACTTTGTTCCCCATTCCTGAGACTAATGATCCGGAAAGTGCTAAGGGCAGCCCGCACGTCTATGTGTCTGTGGGCCACCAGCAGATGATGACGGATGCAATGAAACCATTGGGGTTGTCTTTTTTCCTTTCATTGAACCCCGGAAGGATGCGTACAGCAGGCGGACGGATGTTTGTAGACGTTGCAGAAAATCTGGCTTCATCCGTCACCAGGGAAATTATTTTAAATACAACATTAGGCAAATCAGATCCGCTGATCAAAGACGCACTCCTGACCATTCTCGAACGGCAGGATTTTATTAAAATGCAGCCTGAGGAAAAGGCAGACAAGAATGAGCCGTCCACGCCACTAGATGCTTCGGGAACGAGCGCTCCGTCTTCAAAAGAAGCAGCTTCCGTAGAAGTCGTTAACGAGTTGATCAAGCGGAATGAAATGTTGGTGGAGGAGCTAAAACAGCGTATTAAAAGAAAATCCGGCGCTGATTTGATCAACTTTATTCTCGAAGATATTCAGGAATGGAGAAAATCTCTGTTCGATCCGCGAAGCTACGACATATTAATGGCGGGGATTAATGCAATGTCCTGGGTGAACGAGAAAATGTATGAATGGCTGGGTGAAAAAAATGCAGCCGACACGCTTTCGCAATCCGTTCCAAACAATGTTACTTCCGAAATGGGACTGGCGTTGCTGGACGTAGCAGACGCGGTCCGCCCTTACCCGGAGGTAATTGCCCATTTACAAAAAGTAAAAGATGAAAACTTTCTGGATACCCTGCCCCGGCTGAACGGAGGCCAGGAAACGCAGAATGCGATCCTTGCTTTTCTCAAAAAATACGGAATGCGCGGTGCCGGGGAGATAGACATTACACGAACCCGCTGGGCCGAAAAACCGTCGATACTTATTCCGGTAATTCTGGGAAACGTTAAGAATTTCACGCCGAATGCCAGCAGCCGGAAATTTGAGCAAGGAAAATACGAAGCATTGAAGAAAGAGCAGGAGCTGTTGCATCGATTGCGGCAGTTACCCGATGGCGACCAAAAGGCCAAAGAAACAAAGCAGATGATCGACATGATCCGGAATCTTGTGGGTTACCGCGAATATCCAAAATATGGCATGGTAAACAGGTTTTTTGTTTACAGAACTGCGCTGTTAGAAGAAGCCGAACGACTTGTGCAAGCGCGGGTTTTTCGTGAAAAAGAGGATATCTACTATCTCAATCTGGCAGAACTCGCCGAGGTTGTCACCACCAATAATTTGGATCAAAACATCATCAGCCGGAGAAAAGAAGATTATGAAAGATTTGAAAAAATGACTCCGCCGCGCGTGATGACTTCTGATGGTGAGATCATTACAGGCCGGTACAAGCGCGAAAACCTACCAGCCGGGGCCATCGTCGGTTTGGCGGTTTCTTCCGGGGTGGTAGAAGGTCGGGCACGCGTCATTCTGAACATGGAAGATGCAGATATAGAAGAGGGCGATATTCTGGTTACGACCTTCACAGATCCTAGCTGGACACCTTTGTTTGTTTCCATAAAAGGCCTCATCACCGAAGTAGGCGGAATTATGACCCACGGAGCCGTCATAGCGCGGGAATACGGCCTGCCTGCAGTAGTCGGCGTGGAGAATGCAACAAAGTTGATTCCCGACCGGCAGCAGATCCGGGTCAATGGTACGGAGGGTTGGGTGGAGATTATTTAGAGTAGCGGGTCAGTCAGTTTTGCTTTTTTGTTAAAAATAATCAACTATCTGATCCCTACGATGAAATACACACTCCTGATAATCTTCGTTTTTTGCACATTTCTGGCCCTCGCTCAGCGGGAAAGCAGACCTGATAGCGTAGTCATCACTTCCGAAAAGGGAAAGATTCAAGTGTCTGTTGGTGAAAATGGCGAATTGCATGTGAATGTCTCGCCCGACGACATTCGTAAATTTAAAACTGCCGGATTTGTCCGTTATAGCACATTCGGCGCCAAAGGTGATGGAAAAACGGATGATATTGATTTCATAGCCGCAACCCACGCATTTGCCAACCTGCACAGTCTGACCGTGAAAGCCGACGATAACGCCACTTATTATATTGGCCCAAAACACATGACGGCGATGATTCAGACGGACACTGATTTTGGCAAGGCCGGTTTCATTATTGATGATACCGAAGTCCAAAAACGCGATGCTTCTGTTTTTATGGTCAGCTCGGGATTGAAACCATTTAAACTGGCAAACATTAATTCGCTTAAAAGGGATCAGAAGAAAATTGACGCATCTTTGCCCGGCCCCTGCCTGATAACAGTTACAAATTCCAATGTAAAACAATACATCCGGTTTGGTCTTAACCAGAACAATGGTTCGTCGCAGACCGATATTTTTGTTGTCGACAAAAACGGGAATGTGGATATGAATGCGCCCATTATCTGGGATTTTGACAAGATCACTGAGATTACCGCGCTTCCTATTGATGAAAAACCGTTGAAAGTCAACGGGGGACGCTTTACCACCATTGCCAATAAAGCCGAATCAAAGTACACTTATTACAGCAGGAACATTGCGGTCAGACGATCGAATGTGCTGGTAGAAGGGCTGGAACACCACATTGAAGGCGAGGGCGATCAAGGGGCGCCCTATGGCGGTTTTATCACGATCAACGACTGCTCCTACGTGACAATTAAAAATGCCATCCTGACGGGCCACAAAACATATAGCACCATCGGCACGGCTGGCAAGCCTGTATCAATGGGGTCATACGATCTTTCCGCCAACAGGGCCTTGAATGTCTCTTTCGTCAATTGTACTCAGACCAATGATATCAACGACAATAAATACTGGGGCATTTTAGGTTCTAATTTTTGCAAAAACCTGCTTTATGACCATTGTACGCTATCACGTTTCGATGCCCACCAGGGCGTAGCCAATGCAACCATCCGTAATTCTACACTTGGGCACATGGGGATCAACGCCATCGGCAGCGGACTTTTATTAATTGAAAATTGCACTATCCGTGGCAGGAACATCGTCAACCTTCGCTCCGATTATGGCAGCACTTGGCAGGGAGAAGTGGTGATCCGCGACTGCGTTTTTGTTCCCGCGGACGGCAAACCATTCAGCGCTGCTTTAATCGGAGGCTCCAATTCCGGGCAGCACGATTTTGGTTACACAGCCTATATGCCCGAGAAAATCACCATCGAAAACCTCCGTATCGATGACGCCAAGCATCCGGAAAATTACGAGGGCCCCGCAATCTTTGCCAATTTTAATCCCGAAATGACGGATGATTCCTACAAGGAAAAATACCCTTACGTCAAGACCAAAGAGGTCGTTCTCAGAAATGTAACGACTGCCAGCGGAAAGCCCGTGCGGGTTAGTGACAATGCTTTTATGTTTAAAAATGTAAAGGTTATTAAAGGTGAGTGACGTTCTCAATAACGATGAAATTTGCGAGATTTTTCAAAACATCGTAGTTTTGCAGAGCTACGCAAATCGTAACGGATCAGCGTAATGCAGGAGGACGGCCTCCCCCATAGTGGGAACCGATTCGGGACGGCCCGGCCTAAAGGGTCAAAGTCATGTCTTGGATTTATTTGGTTGCCGCCGGCCTACTCGAGGTTGTCTGGGCTTATTTCATGAAGCAGTCGGAAGGTTTCACCCGGCTTGTTCCCACATCAATTACCATTGTCGCAATGATCGCCAGCTTTGCTTTGCTTGCTTTGGCTATGCGAAATTTGCCGCTAAGCACTGCCTACACGGTGTGGACAGGCATCGGTGCGGTCGGAGCTTTCCTGGTTGGTACTTTTATACTGGGTGAGCCCGTCAACGCAATGCGCGTCACAGCCGCTTTGCTCATTACGGCCGGCCTTGTTTTGATGAAATTGTCTTGAAATCAGCATGAATATGGATCAGTTAACAATAGTAAAAGCCAGCGCGAACGATCTGGCAACGGTTCAGCAAATCGGTCGGGAGACCTTTTTTGAGACATTTGCAGCATTCAACACCGATGCAGACATGGACAAATACCTCACTGAAAATTTCAGTGAGGTCAAAATGGCGCTTGAACTCGATATTCCGGAGTCGCAATTTTTCCTTGCTTGGCTGGGTGACAATGTTGTTGGCTATATGAAATTAAATACCGGTCATGCTCAAACAGAGCTGCACGATCCGGCTTCACTCGAAATCGAGCGCATTTACGTCAAAAACGAATATCACGGCAAAAGGATCGGCCAATTGTTGTTTGAAAAAGCGCTCGAAATCACCCGTTCGGAACAAAAAACATACATTTGGCTGGGTGTATGGGAAGAAAATGTGAAGGCAATCCAATTTTACGAAAAGAACGGTTTCAAACCTTTCGACAAACACATCTTCAAATTCGGCGCCGACGAGCAGACGGACATTATGATGAAAAAGGTGCTGACTGAAGACTAACTGCGAAGTAATGGCTCAATTGAGCGTGCATTGAGACATAATTCTTCCAACGAGTAAGCTGGTATCACACAGTATACTGGTATAATATTGATACCAAATGCTATTTACCTTTGTCGAAAAACATTCAGGAGACAATGGAAACTTTAAAAGGGAAGAAGGCGCTGGTAACAGGCGGAAATAGCGGCATCGGTTATGCAGCTGCAAAAGAATTAAAAGCGCAGGGAGCAGCCGTAATCATTACGGGCCGACGCGAAAATGCTATCCGGGAGGCTGCGACCGAGCTTGGCGTGACTGGTTTAGTAAGTGATCAAGGCAAGGTTGCGGACATTGAATCGTTGGCAAAAAAGGTTAGCGAGCAATTTGGCAAACTAGACATTTTGTTCATTAATGCAGGCGTGTTAGGTGGTGCGGGAATTGAGACAGCCACGGAGAGTGATTTCGATTATGTGATTGATGTGAATTTCAAAGGGGCCTATTTTACACTTAGCAAATTCATTCCTATCCTGAATGATGGCGCTTCGGTTGTCTTTTTGTCGTCCAATGTTGTCGGCATGAATGGAGCGAATACTTCCATGTACACTTCCAGCAAAGCGGCGTTGAATGCGGTAATGAAAATTGCCGCTATTGAACTGGCACCCAGAAAGATCCGGGTGAATGCGATCAGTCCTGGCCCGACGCAAACTGAGATTTTGAATAAAATGGGTTTGGATCCGGCAGCCCGCCTTGCATTGGACGACTGGATGATCGAGCGCATTCCGCTGAAAAAAATCGGAAGTGCCGATGATGTGGCCAAAATGGTAACCTATTTTTCCGGAGACGCTTCAAGCTTTATCACAGGTGCAGAAATCGTCATGGATGGAGGAATGAGTCTTTGATCATTTGGCTTAAATTAGCGCAGCATTTGAAGCAAGCGCAGGTGTGAACCGCCTGTGCTCTTCGCATATCAGCAAAAGGATCTGCACCGTAAAAGGACTGGCATAATGAATGAAGAACAGATCAGGAAAGCAGGAGAAATCCTGTCCGATCCGAGAAACCAGAAGCAGGAAGTTCAGGCATTGCAGGATACCATGTACGTTATTGGCGGCAAATGGAGACTCCTCATTATTAACTCAATATGCAATGGAAACAGGCGTTTTCGCGACATTCAGAGAAGCATTCCCGGCATTACGACGCGGATGTTGTCGAGAGAGTTAAAAGATATGGAAGCCAATCAGCTGATCAAACGAACGGTAACTCCCGACACGCCTGTTTTGGTTGAGTATACGGAAACGGATTACTGCATGTCATTTGGCGGGATCATTTTGGAAATGATCAGTTGGGGCAAACAGCACCGGGAAAAAGTAATGAAAGATCAGGGCGAGTAAACGCAAAAAAAACCAATCAATCGCTTCGTGTTTTTGACAAAGAAATTGATTGGTTATAATCCCAGCTGCTGTTAATGCTAACTAAATCCTGCCGTAAGTAGCAGGATAAAGCTTTCTGAACATTGCATAAGTGACGGTAACCATTACAAATGCAATGACTGCGTCAATGGCGGCAGGCAAGCCGAGGACGGCCAGTTTGGAGAAGAAGGCAAAGATAATGTCGAAAAATACACCCGCGAAAACCCATTCTTTTAATCGTAACAAACGATTCGGAGTCAGCAGCACGGCCACACCGGAAAGTTTTGCCACGCCCAGAATGTAAATGAAATGGGCAGGATAGCCGAGTTGCTGGGTAATTTCCCATACCAGCGGGTTTTTGGTCAGTTCAAAAAAGCCGCTTGCGCCAAACCATAATGAAGTCAATGCTGCGCCAGTCCAGTAGATAATTTTTGAAGTTTTCATATCGCTTTGTTTTTAGGTTCTGAGGCAAAATTGAGGTGTTTTGATGCGCAGCGTCAGCAGAATCACCCCGAAACGGACAATTAAGGGTACGAGTTAGACAAGGGGTTTTAATGGTGAATTTTGACCGGGTCGCCGGTGCGATGAGTGAATGACTGAATAGTTTTTGTTTTTTCGCTGTCTAACTCACCTTTATCAATGTCTAATTCACGGTAAACTTTGTCTGGCTCGGGGCTTTGTAGCTCAGGAATAGAAGTGATTAAATATACATTTGAGCTTTGGTACTCAGACAATTACATTAAAATGAAGAAGCCAGGGTTAACATTTTACAAAAGTGCAGCGGTTGTGCTAACATTAATCTTTGTGGGACTGCAGATCGGCTCGCCCGACATTGAGAACCCGCGTGTGACGAGCGAAATTGCGGTTCCGGCGGATGTGAAGCAGATATTGGAGCGGGCTTGTTATGATTGTCATTCAAATGAATCGAAAGTGGAATGGTTTGACAAGATCGCTCCGGCATCTTTCATAGTTGCTCACGACATTAATGAGGCGCGTTCGCGGTTTAACTTTTCAGAATGGGACAAGAATCCGGCAGCTGTGCAAGAGCTGTTGCTATGGGAAATGGTGAATGCAATTGAGCAGAAAAAGATGCCTTTGAAACGTTATCAGCTGGCACATTCAGGCGGCAAAGTGTCCGGATCTGAGCTGGCCGTTTTGAAAAAATATGTAAACACACTTCCCGGAAGGCACAAAGTGGATACAGCGCGGATTATGTCACAAACCTCTTCAAACCAACAAGTTGCAACGCCGAAAACGCCCGTTTCTTTAAACGGAATCCCTTATTCTTCGGATTACAAAAACTGGAAGATCATCAGCATTACAGACAAATTTGATGGCGGCAGCATGCGGATCGTTTACGGCAACGACATTATGGTAACGGCCATTAAAAATCGTCAACTTCCTTTTCCTGACGGCGCAAGGATAGTGAAGGTTGTTTGGGGAAAACAGACCGAGGATGCAGAAGGCAATGTGCTGCCGGGCAACTTTCAAAATGCGCAATTCATGATCAAAGACAGCAAGAAGTACAGCGCGACAGAAGGCTGGGGATTTGCTAAATTCGATGGACTTGATCTGAAACCGGCAGGCAAAACGGTTCTGTTCGAGCAGACTTGCGCTAATTGTCACCGACTGTTAGCACCTGAAAATGACTTTGTATTCAACATTCCGACTAAATAATTTTACCAAAATGAAATCGAACATTTCACTATATATCATTGCGTTGGCATTTTTAATGTTGTCTTGCGACGACCGCAACACCGCCAATCTGGCACCGGAATATCTGTACGATGCCGGAAACCAAAAGGTGATCAAATCTATCATTAACAACAAAACGGGCACCATTGCAATACTGTATGGAAATGATCTTGCGCTGCAAACGGCTCATGATTCGTTGTCCAAACCAAACATTGGCGCACATTATACATTAGTAACCTGGAAACAAAAACCAATGCCGCAATGGTACGGAACCAGGATGAATGGAGAGATTTATTCCATTGAGCAAGTGAATGTTCGTCATAGAAATGCAACGCGATTTGCTTTTGACTATGATTTCCAGACCGGAAAAGGTTATCAGACTGGCGACAGCCGGCCGGAAAAAGAACGACGGATCCAATTTATAACGTCACAGCGAGCTGCCGTTTTTCCTTAACAAAACTAAAATCGCACATTGACGACTGAATATGGTAACAAAACCAATTTTAAAAGTCTCAAACAAAATCATCTGGACGAGCTCCGTTGTGATCGGTTTGCTTTCCTCAGTGCCGCAGTTGGCTTCGCACAAGTTTGTGCCTTTGGAAGCGGCTGTGAATGCGGGCATTACGGCTGCGTTTGCGGTGATTATGTGGTATTTCAATATCTACATGCTTTCGCAAAAAAGCAATCAGCCGCAAGGACAGAAGATATCGTATGCCAAATTGCTGAATTCCCTGGCGTTTGGTCTGGTCCTTATGCTGGGACTGGCTTACATTCAGCAGCTTATCCTTTCGCACATTGATTTCGGCCCCGCCATGCTAATGGTGGAAGTGCGTGGAATTTTGATCAACCTTGTGTTTTATATGTTCCTGAATATGCTGCAGCAGAATTATGAAAACCAGCATGTGAGCATGGAATTGGAACGGTTTCGGAATGATAATCTAAGTGCGCAATATGACCTCTTGAAACAGCAGGTCAACCCCCATTTTTTGTTCAATAGCCTAAATACGCTCAAAGCAATGGTCGAAACCGGCGATCAGCAATCGGTGGATTTTATATTAAAACTTGCCAACTTTTACCGCTATACGCTGGAAAGCCGCAAGCTGGATTTGATCCCCTTGAAAGAAGAAATGGACATTTTGAATGCATATCTTTTTCTGCAAAAGGCGAGATTTGAAGATGGATTTATTTTCCAAAACAAGCTTGATGACACCGTTTCAGACACATTAATCCCTCCATTTACATTACAATTATTGGTTGAAAACTGCCTGAAACACAACATTGTATCATTGAACCGACCTTTGCAAATCCGCATTTTCATGGAAGGTGAAAGCATTGTGGTTGAAAATCAGGTCCAGCTCAGAAAGAATCAGGAAGATTCGTTGGGCGTGGGATTGAAAAACATCGAGCTCAAATACAGTCATTTATTAAATAAGCAGGTTGAGGTAATCAACGGCCAAAACCTATTTCAGGTTAGACTTCCTATCATTTATGAACATCGTAATCATTGAGGACGAGCTGAAAACAGCCCGGTCCCTTGAAAACATGCTACGGCAACTGCGTCCGCTGGCCAAAATCACCGGTCCATATCAGAGTGTCGAAGAATCTGTTGAGGCACTTTCGGCGGGGCCGCAGCCAGACCTGATTTTTATGGACATCCAACTGGCCGACGGGCTGAGTTTTGAGATTTTCAAGTCGGTAGAGATCGTTTGTCCGGTCATTTTTTGTACGGCATTTGACGAATATTCACTGGAAGCTTTCAAACGGAATGGCGTGGATTACGTGCTGAAACCATTCTCGAAAGAAGACATTGCAGGCGCGCTCGACAAAGTCGACGATCTCAAAAACTTCTTCCAGCAAAAAGCAATTCCCGACCTGAGCGAGTTACTAAGCAGGATGGCTCCGCAAGCTGAGAAAACCAGTTTTTTGGTGTTCAAGCATCAGAAATACACGACAGTCCAAACCGCAAATATCGCCTTTTTCTACATTAGAAATGAAACTTCGATGATCATGTGTTTCGACGGACAAGAATTTTCACTGAGCCAGTCCCTGGATCAGATAGCAGCGTCTGTGAGCCAAAAGCAATTTTTCCGGATGAACCGGCAATATCTGGTCAACTTTTCAGCAATCAAGGAAATCGAGCATTATTTTATGCGGAAACTATACGTTAAGCTGGTTATTGAAACGCCTGATCAGTTATTGATCAATAAGGAAAAAGCGCCGGCTTTTCTTGGGTGGATGGAGAATAGGTGAGGTTGGGGTTGAGAAAATGTCTTGAAATATTCAACAGGCTTGACCAACTGTCGCAAATATCAGCTAAATTTGCGACAAAACGTATATCTGATCTGATATGGAAAGCTCTGATGATCAAATACTTGAAAGAATAGTCCGTTCGCCAAGGGGCACGTTGTTCTTTCCGGATAGTTTTCTCAGCATTTCAAGTGCAAAAACAGTTGCAAAAGTCTTAGAACGACTTGTACAAAGTGGCAAGTTACATCGTGCGGCCACGGGAATTTACGTAAGACCTGTGCAAGATGAAGTAATTGGCGTGATACTCCCGGGAATTGAAGACATTGCGGAAGCAATTATAAGGCGTGATAAGGCACGCGCAGTTCCCACGGGCAGTTATGCGCTTTATAAATTGGGACTAACTACGCAGGTTCCGTTGAATATAGTTTACTACACAGATTCATCCTCCCGACAAGTCAAAATTGGAACCCAGACTATCACCTTCAAAAAGGCGAGTGCCCGTAATGTTTCGGCTATTGGCGAAATTAGCAAACTAGTAATACAGGCGCTTCGCTCTATTGGCAAAGGCAACGTCACCGCCGAAGAAATTGAGATTATAGCAGCCAGACTGAAAGATGAAAAGCCATATCATCTCCAACATGACATAAAACTGGCTCCCGAATGGATTAGACAAATAATAAGGGCACTTTAACACACTATTACCAATGATTGATTTACCTAGTCTTAGCTCGTGGTTACAACTTTCTGATGCAACCAAACTGAACATCTATAACGAAACTGGACGCAAAATAGGCTTACCCGCTATGGCCATCGAAAAAGATTGGTGGGTAGTACACACCTTGGCTTTGGTATTCTCGATGGAATGCTCACCTGCACTGATTTTCAAAGGGGGAACCTCGCTTAGTAAAGGCTGGAATTTAATTCAAAGGTTTTCTGAGGATATTGATTTGGCTCTTGACCGGCAATATTTGGGTTTCGCGGGGGATTTAACCAGACAAGAAATTAAGAAGTTGAGGAAAGTCTCATACTCCTTTATGACTACCAAGTTTGTTGAAGAATTGACGACAAAATTTGCAGCAGCCGGTTTTAAAAATGTTAATATCAAATGTACAGACACCGGGCAATCAGACCAAGACCCAATCATTATTGAAATTTATTATCCCAAGTTGACCGAGACGGAAACCTATCTCCGCCCCGGTGTCCTGGTAGAAGTAGGTTGCCGTTCACTCAGAGAACCAACCACAAAGAGAACGTTTACAACATTAGTAGCGGAGCGTTTTGGTGATCGGATGTTTGCTGATAAGTCTATTACGCTTCCTATTGTAAATCCTGAACGGACATTTCTCGAAAAGATATTCCTTCTGCACGAGGAGTTTCAAAAAGCGCCCGAGAAAGTTCGCGTCGACCGATTAAGCAGGCATTTGTATGATATTGAAAGGCTAAGTCAAACAGAGTTTGCAGAAATAGCGCTCTCAGACCTTGATCTGTATCAAATGATCGTCAACCACCGCAAAATGTTCACTGCACTTGCGGAAGTAAACTATGACAATCATAGCCCTGATAAAATTGCATTCGTGCCGCCGCCAAATCTCCTCCCAGCCTGGGAAGCCGATTATAAACAGATGCGGGAAAATATGATTTTTGGAGAAGCACTAAGTTTTGAAGATCTTATAAAAGCATTAATGGTTCTAGAAGTCAAACTTAACGATATGATAGTCAAGCAATAACGTAATATTATATTCCTACTTACCATTTGTAAACTGTCGCTTACACAAACGTTAGAAGCCTTTGTCAATCCGTTTCAACTGGAAGATTTTTGTGTTTTAAATATTCGTTAAAAGGATCATAATGCTTTAATAAATCGTTTATCGCAGGGTTCAGCGTTCCAGAAAGTGTTTCCAATGAATATGTTAATAAGGAATTCCTGATGGATTCAATTTGGAGTGATAGGGCTATCAAGTCAGAAGCATTTTTTGCCAATGGCAACCACTTACGATGCTCATGCGTATCTACTTTCTCAAATTCGTCTGAAATTGGGCCAATCAAATGCTGCATGACGAGTTGAGCATCAAGTTCTTCTCCCCCTAGTTTCTCATTTTGCGACACGAATATTTCCATTAATCGAGAACGGACCTGAGCGTCAAAATTATTTTCTATATCAATTTGTGAAATTCCGAGAATTAACTTTCCTGAGCCAGAGGTGATTTTATTCCTCCTATTTGTGATTTCTCTTGTAGCTTCTAGCCAGCGAGCTGAATAAGCTTTTTCAACATCATATATTGTGTCAAAAGCAACGAATATAGTTGATACCGAGTTACTAGCTAGTTTCCGCTTCCATGCATGAAAGAGCTTCTCTCTATCTAAATCAAATACAATTCTTCTTAGATCATGAGAACTTGGAGTAGGTAAATTGTCATTTGACCAATCGCTGCTTTTCAAATTTGACACTACCGATTCTATATTCGCTTGCATTGCAAGTGAGAATTCGGCTGCTGATGCAAAAAGATTATGTGAAAATATTAACTGTTGAAGATCAAATTCATCTGATTTTTGCTGATCCTGGAAGCGTTGGCTTTCAATTCCTTTGTAAAATATCCAAAGGGGGACACCAACGCCTAAAAGTGGAATCAGTAAATCCTTTATCCAAGAGCCACCATCATTATAGAAATCACCAGATTGAAAATATAGGTCAAACATAACTGTAAATTGATTGTACAATAGTTAATATAAACGACTATGCATAGCCGAAATGTAAGTGTCCCTAAATGACAGACAGTTTGAAATTAGAGAATATCACTTAATTTTAAACTGATGAAAAAGACGAGATTCACAGAAACCCAGATCGTTTCGATCCTCAAACAGCAGGAAACCGGCATCACTACTAAGGAGATTTGTCGGCAGCATGGCATTTCTGAGGCCACTTTTTATAACTGGAAAAGCCGGTATGGAGGAATGGAAGCATCTGACGTCAAACGGCTGAAAGATTTGGAGGAGGAAAATTCACGCCTGAAAAAGATGTTTGCCGACCTGAGCCTGGACAATCAAATTCTTAAAGAACTTTTCGCAAAAAAGGGC
>NZ_FUZA01000007.1 GCF_900167945.1 Dyadobacter psychrophilus | reverse complement strand
GACTCGGCAATATGACCCCTTTTGAATGGAAAGAATTGCTGCTGAAAAAAGAAATACAACAACAAATGGCTGTCTGAAAAATGGGGTACATACAGAAATGCTCAATTCAGCAGCATTTTAAAAAGCAAAGCCCGAATCTCTTCGGGCTAGCTCAATTTATAGTTTACCTGCACTACTTGATATAAATTTCAACAGTAGTATCAAGCTCCTTACCAAAATTGTAGATTTCATCTAGCGACTTGATTTCCACTTTTGTCTCTTTTTTGTCGGCGTCAAACAGTCCGATGTACTTCTTACTAGGGCTGTTGAGATACAGGCGGCATAATGGCTTGCGGTTATTGTCGTCTAAGAAGATGGCAAAGTATGACAAAGCATCTCTGTGAGTAATGCGATTTGATTGCACTTTTTGTCTCAAAAGAGATCTTACAATGTAGAATCCTTCAAGTTCTTCCTGAGTTGTAACAACTTCTTTGTCCTGCTGCGCCGGGTTGGCTGTTAAAGTGCCTGGCGCGGGCTCCTCCTGGATTGGGGCATCATTGCTGGATATCGCCGATTTCAGCCGATCATTAATCGTGTCATTGATAATATTGGTGATCGTCCTCTTGACAAGAGATCGAAAAGACTCTAAAACTTTGGATGTTACTACCGACGGATAAACTTGCTTGGCAAAGTATTTCACAAATTCATCATTTGGTTCGGAAAACTCCTGACTAACCAAATGACGGATTTCATTAATGTATTTTAAATCACTTGCGGACTGATAGATATTTTCTACATCAAAATACGCTTTGTGAAACTCTTTAAGCTTCTCAATTTGTCCGTCCTTAATTTCTTCAATATTAAATTCCAGAAAAGGCTTCTCGTCCATTTTATTAGGCTCGACGAGATCTGTATAGAACCTGAATATCAATCCATTTGTCAAAATCGAAAATTTTGCTTTAGAAACGTGAAAGTAGCGGAGCAACTGTCCGTCGTGTACGTCTAGCTTCTGCTTCCAATGCTTGCATTCCACTAGAATAATTGGATTGCCGTCCCGAAAAATTGCGTAGTCTATTTTTTCTCCCTTTTTGATGCCAATATCGCAGATGAATTCTGGAACTACTTCCAGGGGATTAAATACGTCATATCCAAGAACTTGAAGAAAGGGCATAATGAATGCATTCTTTGTTGCTTCTTCAGTATGAATATTATCTCTCAGTTTTGTCACGCGATCGCTGAATTGCTTGATTTGATCTTTGAAGTCCATTGTGATATTAGGTTTACATGAATGGACTTTCAAGTTCGACGGCGCATCGATTTACTTGTATAATTTATTTAACGGTATCTCTGCATGCCGCTTATTCATTCCCTCAGCACCCATCCAAATCTTTCCCTATATTTGCCACGCAAACGTTTTTGATTAATAAGTATGGAACAGTTAATAGTAACCAGGAGAAAATGGTCTTGGAGAGGCATACGGGTGCAAGTCCCGAAGCCTGGTCGATGTGTTCCATCGCTGACGTTTGCAGTGACCTCTCCTTTATTCATTTACCAAAATCCATTTCTACCATGCAAACGTCGAATGGCGAAAGTGTTGACTCGAACAAAAATTCAGTCAACCCAACGATTAATGCACGTCACGCATCAAATGTCGGCGATTCGCTGACGCAATCCCAAGCCGAGTTTTGGTATGTTGTAGAATGTCAGGGCTGTAAGGAGCTGGCGCATTCGCTCAAAATGGTCCACGATCTGGCGCTTTATCATTCGGATGTTCCGTGTGATACGGCTGAAAAGTCGGCGCTTTTTGATGTCAATTTACTTTTAGAGGGATTTCAAAGGATGGGAGCGAAAGTTTAGAAATGAAATAGGGTGTCTCAAATCGAGAGGCACCCTATTTCATTGTTAACCCATTACACCGACTTGCTGCAATAACCCCACTGTGTCCATAATGATCCGGCTTTCAGCAAATAACCCGTCTCTGACCACATCGATCACGACACCCCAAACTTCCACTTTTTTATTCGTTGGCGGGATTCCCATAAATGCGCCGTCGTGGGTTCCTGTCCAGGTAAACCGGGTGACAACCGTTTCGCCTTCCGCGATTTGCTCCTGCACCGTCCAGTTCATATCAGGAAATCCGGTAAGCATTGCGTTGATAGCAAATTTTAGTCCTTCTCTCCCTGGTCCTTGGCCCGGGAATGGCAGATGCTCAATAAAATCCGCTGCCACCAGATCATCAGCGGCGTCCAGATTCTTTTTATTAATTACTTCTTCAATGAAGTTGCTCATGAACTTCTTGTTCTCTTCCAGTGTCATTTTCTGAAGGGTTTACGATTAAATGGTTTGAATGTATTAATAAGGCAGTTTTGAGTTGATATACTGATCTCTATCAGACCTCACTGACAGGAATATACGAGCGCAGTTTTAGCCCCAACGAATGATGCACGTATCAAATGTTGGCGACAGTCCTTTTTTGTTTTAATACTGATCCACAATGGAATGCGGTGTCGGCAAGAAGCCGCTAATTCATATTCCTGAATGCCACCGGCGTCTTCCCAGTCTTCTGTTTAAAGAGCTTATTAAAATACTGGGGATATTCGAAGCCGAGACCGTAGGCTATTTCGCCGACTGAGCGGCTGCTGCTTAAAAGAATGTTTTTGGCTTCTTCGATCAGGTGATAGTGGATATGGTCCTGCGCGTTTTTGCCGGTTTCTTTTTTCAGGAGGTCACTCAGGTAATTGGGCGATAAATTTACCTGTTCCGCAAGGTATCTGACCGTCGGCAGGCCGCGTTCGCTGAGGTCGCCCAGCCCGAAATATTCGTTCAGCAACTTCTCCACCTGCACGATCACTGCGTTATTGGACGTTTTTCTTGTGATGAATTGGCGGCCGTAAAACCGGGAGCAATAGTTTAAAAGCATTTCAATACCCGATACGAGGATGGACTGGCTGTGCACATCAATATTTTCGTGCAGTTCAGCTTCGATTTTCTGAACGCAGTCCATCAAAATCTGTTTTTCCTTTTCCGACAAATGCAACGCCTCCGAAACCTCGTAGGAGAAAAAGCTGTAACTCTTCATTTTGTCACCCAGCGGCGTGCCCCGGATCAGATCGGGATGAAAGCCCAGGCCCCAACCCAATGGCTGCGGTGATCCCTCGGTATCGTCGTCCATTTCCAGTGTCTGATTGGGTGCCAGACAGATCAAACTTCCATTTGTAAAATCGACCAACTTCCTCCCGTATTTCACGTGATTCCGGTTGTAAGTCTTGTAAATCAGCGTGTAGAAATCCGTCGAAATTTTGATATTCCCAATGTCCGCCTCGCGAACCTGGCCGAAATCGATGATAGCCACGAGCGGGTGGTGCACAGGCTGGTCCAGCCCGAAAAATTTAAACAATTCCTCGACGGTGTGCAGGTGAATATTTGTGCTCATAAAAACAAATATAGCCTCATTGTGCTGACAATGAGGCATAATGATCTTAAAATTATAAACCGAACATAGACTTAATTACGCTGGTAAAAGTAGCATCGTCGGCCTGCTGGCGCTGCGCGATAATGGCTTTGGCATCTTCGCCCGCCGCGTACCGTAACTGATCTGTGCCGTCTGTGGCAGCTTCGTAAATCACATCGGCCACAACACTGGCTGGCGAGGCTTGCCCAAACATCGCCTGCGTGCCTGCCAGCATTTTGCCGACAATCGGCTGGTATTCCGTCATGCTTTCATCATTGCTGAAATCCAGCGAGCGACCAGTGAAATCAGTAGCAATTGCTCCCGGTTCTATGATTTTGACCTTTCCGCCAAACTCCTCCACCTCGTAGCGCAGCGATTCGGAAATGCCTTCGACCGCGAATTTTGTACCGTGATACAAGGCTCCGAGCGGGAAGCTCATCTTGCCACCGATCGAGGAAACATTGATAATGATCCCGCTTTTGTTGCTGCGGAAATGCGGTAGCAAAGCTTTTGTCACATCCAGTAAACCGATCACATTCGTATCAAACTGACGGATGATCTGCTCTCTCGAAAAAGATTCGAGCACGCCATAAGCGCCATAACCGGCATTATTTAATAAAACATCAATCTGCCCGAACCTGGCAATGCCTTCTTTTACTGCATGATCAATGGAGGAAGGATCGAGCACATCCATTGTGGCAACCAATATATTTTCCAATTCCCCTAGTTCAGTTTCGGTTTCCGGATTGCGCATGGTAGCGACAACGTTCCAGCCTTTGGCGTGAAATAATTTAGCAGTTTCTTTACCAATACCGCTGCTTGCTCCTGTAATTAAAATGGTTTTCATGATCTCTGATTGTTAAATTGATGCATCAAAAGTCGGGGTGAAAACCGGGCTGGTATGAATACGAATTCAGGGTAGTTGTATACTTTTTACGGTTTTGTTGGTCGAGAAGATGGGAGTGAGGGTTTAGGAATGTGAGGACTGTTGGCGACAGTCCTTTTTTAATGATTGATATGAATTTTAGCTTGTCGCAGGTTCCAGCATGACGTAGAGGTGCGCGGCTTTTCCATTTTCGATGATAAAAAAATCCATACTGCTCATCATATCCGGCTTTTCTTTTGTACCGATGTGTCCATACAAACGCGCCCCATTTTGCGTGATGTCAATTGGCTTCGCTGCACTGAATAGAAAGTCAGGATCTTGTGTATGAAGTTTCCCGATCAAATCTGAAACCTCCGCCAGGTTATGCAAAATAGAATTGGGATCGTACATTTTGATATCTTCTGCATAGATCGTTTTTAAAAGGCTGTCCCTCTTTTCACGATTCCTTTCGTTCCAGGCGGCAACATGGGTTTCTTGTAACTTTTCAATGAATTGAGCGTCCATAATGAAGGTTTTGATTAAAAGTATATTTCTTTTGATTCTGTCACTAGCTTCAACCCTAATGGAGGCCGGTGTTCAAAGTTCATTTTCCCCGATTAAGGCAACCCATTAACACCCAGAATACTCCGGCCGGAAAAGTCCATTCAGCGCAGCAATCGTTTTTTCTACAATCTTCGTCCCGTCTTGTAGTTCAATGTAAGGGTTGGGATCGTCAGCGTAAATCTCCTTGATGAATCCCTCAGCTCTTTCCAATCCGTTGATGTCCAGGATCATTTCTGCTTTCGCTCCACGGTTTTTGATATCTTTCAGCATTTCCATAAAGCTCTCATTTACTGATAATGTGGTGCGTAAGTCCATATTTTTAGGTTATTGTTCTTTGTAAATTAGTTAAATGAGATAAATATCCTCACTTGAAAAACGCTTGCGATTAACAATTAATTCAATGCTGTTGATCAATGATCGTATCATCGTACATTTGCGGCTTCAAAAAATGAGACGATGATTACAGTTGAAAATTTGGCCGTTGAATTTAGCGGTTCTGTCCTTTTTAGCGAAGTTTCCTTCGTGATTAATCCTACCGATAAAATTGCCCTGATGGGTAAAAATGGAGCTGGGAAATCCACAATGATGAAAATTATTGCTGGTGAACAAAAAGCGAATCGCGGCCATGTACGTGCGCCCAAAGATGCCGTAATTGCATATTTGCCACAACATTTGCTCACCGAAGATAACTGTACCGTTTTCGAAGAAGCAGCCAAAGCATTCAAACAGGTTTTTGAAATGCGTGCCGAAATGGAAAAACTGAATCTTGCCCTCGAGACCCGCACAGATTATGAGAGCGATGAATATATGGCCATCATTGAGCAGGTTACCGAAATAGGTGAAAAATATTACCAGCTCGAAGAAGTTAATTACGACGCAGAAGTTGAGAAAGCATTGAAAGGATTAGGATTCCGGCCGGAAGATTTTCAGCGGCAAACCAAGGAATTCAGTGGAGGCTGGCGTATGCGCATTGAGCTCGCCAAGATACTTTTGCAAAAGCCCGACCTCATTTTGCTCGATGAGCCTACCAACCACATTGACATTGAATCTGTGATGTGGCTCGAAGATTTTTTGGTCAATAAGTCAAATGCTGTTATGGTTATTTCCCACGACCGGGCCTTCATCGACAATATTACCAACCGGACCATTGAAGTGACAATGGGACGGATTTTCGACTATAAAGCCAACTATTCACATTACCTGGTGCTGCGCGAGGAGCGCAGGTCGCACCAGATTAAGGCATATCAGGAACAGCAAAAAATGATTGCGGACAACATGCAATTCATCGAACGCTTCCGTGGAACATATTCCAAAACCAACCAGGTATCCTCCCGTGAGCGCATGCTGGAAAAACTGGAAATCATTGAAATTGATGAAATAGACAACTCAGCCCTGAAACTCCGTTTTCCACCTTCGCCACGTTCAGGCGACTATCCGGTGACCGTAAAAGACGTTTCGAAATCCTACGGAGATCAGGTTGTGTTCAAAAACGCCAGCATGACCATTTCCAGAGGCGAAAAAGTCTCGTTCGTCGGCCGGAATGGTGAAGGAAAATCCACCATGATCAAGGCGATTATGGGCCAGATCGATGTGGACGGAACTTGCCAGCTTGGACACAATGTCAAAGTCGGCTATTTCGCGCAAAACCAGGCATCCTTATTGGATCCTAATCTGACTATTTTCCAAACAGTTGACGAGGTTGCAGAAGGAGATGTAAGAACCCAGATCAAGAATATTTTGGGCGCCTTCATGTTCCAGGGCGAAGACATCGACAAGAAAGTAAGCGTATTATCGGGTGGAGAAAAAACCCGCCTCGCCATGGTAAAGTTGCTCCTGGAACCTGTAAATCTGCTGATTCTCGATGAGCCTACAAACCACCTGGATTTGAAGTCGAAGGATGTTTTGAAAGAAGCACTCCGAAACTTTGACGGAACATTGGTGCTGGTTTCCCACGACCGTGATTTTTTACAAGGCTTGTCCGAGAAGGTTTTTGAATTCAAAGACAAACGGGTAATTGAGCATTTCGAGACGATTGATGCGTTTTTGGAAAGGAATCGGATTAAGAGCATTGCGGATTTGCAGTTGGCTAGGTAATTACGCAGGCCAAATGGCCTTGGAGAGGCATACGGGTGCGAGTCCCGAGACCTGGCCGAAGTATTCTTCGTTGGAGTTTGCGCGGTCGCTTAAAATGGTTCATGACTTGGCGCTTTATCATTCAGATGTTCCGTTTGATACGGCTGAAAAATCAGCGCATTTTGATGTGAAGGTGCTTTGGGAAGGGTTTGAGAAGATGGGGGCGAGGGTTTAGGAATCGAAGGACTGTTGGTGACCGTCCTTTTTTGGTTTTTTAAAGCTTGACCGCATGATAGTAATGGTTCTCTCCTTCATCCTCAAACTCCTCAATAAGCGAAAGTCCGGATGCCACCAGCAACGCTTTGTATTTCTCCGCTCCGAGCGATATCGATTCTATTCCTGTAATGGCATCATTCCATTTCATTTTTTGAGAAGAAGCCGTGAATAACAGCTTTCCACCAGCGGACAGTGAATTTGCCATTTTTTGAATTACAACCTCCTGTGTTTCTTCCGGCAAAAGAAACATTAATCCCCAGGCAATTATGGCGTCGAACTGCCGATTGAAAAATGACGAATTTTCTACGGCTTCACAGGCGACGGGACTGCTTGGGAAGTTTTGCCGGAAGATTTCAACCATCGAAGGTGACGCATCAATCCCATAAACATTCAAACCCTCATCGACCAATGCTTTCGAAATAGGGTCGCCTATGCCACAGCCTATGTCCAGAACAGTCGCATTCGCGGGTAGTGACCTTGCCCAGTGACGAACTGATGGCGCGCCGACGCCATTGATGCCTTTCGAGCGGCAACGTATGAATGTGGTCGCGTGGTTTTCGTATCCGTTTGATTTATCCATCGGGAATCAGTTTGGTTTTTACGATTTTGAGCTCACAGAAAGCCAAGGTTTCAGCAATTTCGTCACTTGCGGCATGACAACCCAGGTCAGCAGCCCTACCATGCATCCTGCCACAATCAATGTCCTTAATGCGGGGTGCAGTTCCTGGGTATGCGGTGCAAGTATATAAGTCAGGAATAAACTCGTAGGATATACGCCGCAAAGCGTAGCCACCGCCATTTTCCACCTCGGCGGCGGAACAGGCGAGCGGAACCAGGCTTCCAGGCCGGTGAGTTCGTGATATACCGGTTCTTCCGTCAGCGTAGATGCATATGCTTCCCAATCCTTGAAGAGTTTCGAATGGTAAAAAGCGTCCCGTTCGGCCTGATCGGCGAAAGTTCGTAAAATCCCTATTTCCCGGCTCTCGCTGCCGGGCAAAGCAGTCATCATTGCCGCGCCGTGCACACCGCCATGTAAAAATGAATCTCCCAGAAATCGTCGCAACGCTTCTTTAAACTCCTCTTCTTTTCCGGGAAGCACTTTGCGGGTGATCGCTACGTGAATGGGCATTGTGTGTTGGGTTTGTTTTGGGTAGGGATAAGCGTAAATATACTGAATGAAAATATCCGTGAAACAGGGCGAAATTTATTACTTTTAAACATTACCGACGACTGCTCGCCGTGGGTTCTGGTTCCCTCGCACAATGCATCGAATTTACTTCCATTGCCACCGGACCCATCGCGCGGCATACGTTAGGTATAAAAAGCGATGGAACACTCTGGTCCTGGGGTGAAAATACGTCCGGGCAACTAGGAATCGGGTCTAATATTAATCAAAATATTCCAGTTCAGGTCGGTATCGCATCTGACTGGATGAGTGTAAGTGCGGGGCAGGATTACACCATTGCTATTAAAAATAATGGAACATTGTGGGCATGGGGTGCAAACTCAGCCGGACAGCTCGGAATTGGTGTCAGCTCGGATCAGAACTTCCCGACACAGGTGGGTAATGATGCTAACTGGAAAATTGTTAGTACAGGTGGGCTGCATGTAGTAGCAATTAGAACTGATGGTAGCCTCTGGGCATGGGGATCTAATATTTTTGGCCAGGTTGGAGATTTGTCTTTTACCAATAAGCAGGCCCCGGTAAGAATTGGTAACGCTTCTGATTGGTCGACTGTCCTTACCGGAGAAGGGCATTCCGGCGCCATAAAAAGCGACGGCAGCTTGTGGACATGGGGAAGAAATAATGAAGGGCAATTAGGCAATGGACCCGGTTCCAATAGCAACCAACCTAGACAGGTCGGTAATGACAATAACTGGAAAAGCGTCGTCGCTGGATCAGTTCATACTCTTGGAATAAAAAACAATGGGACACTTTGGGGTTGGGGAGCCAATGCAGCCGGGCAACTAGGTACGGGATTGAACCTTGACATGAACACCCCACAGCAAATTGGCAGCAGTACTAATTGGGCATCAGTCAGCTCGGGTTTGGAACATTCCCTTGGTATACGAAAAGATGGAACGTTATGGGTATGGGGACAAAATGCCGATGGTCAGCTGGGGAATAGGACTAATACGAATCTAATTGTGCCAGCAAAAGTTGGAAATGGCAGCAACTGGATTTCCGTGAGCGGGGGAGCTTATCACTCCTTGGGAATTCAAAGCGATGGCCAGGCTTATGTATGGGGTGCTGATAACTTTGGCCAGCTTGGGCTACAATCAGATGTAAACCAAAATTCACCTATTTCCATATTTGTATCCCGATGGTCAATCATTAGCGCAGGGGAGAACTTCTCAATTGGCATTACAGATGACGGAAGTCTTTGGGGATGGGGCTTAAATAAGAATTACCAACTAAATGGAGTTGGAGGGGAAGAGAATCAAAACATACCTGTCCAACTAAGCAATGATATCGGCTGGAAAACGGTGAGTACCGGATCTGCACACTCCCTGGCCATCAAGAATGATGGGACACTTTGGGGATGGGGTTACAACGTGTTTGGACAGATTATAGACGAAGGTGTAAATTTATACAAGCAACCTCTTGTGCAGATTGGTACGTCGTCAGATTGGAAGAGCGTGAGCACAGGATCATATTATTCAATGGCTATTAAAAATGATGGAACGCTATGGGCTTGGGGGCTCAATTTTGCAGGCCAACTTGGCAACGGATCTACGATCGAGCAACGGGTACCCATGCAAGTGGGTTCCGCAGCCGACTGGGCGATTATCAGCGCCGGAGATGCACATTCACTAGGTATTAAAAACGACGGAACTCTTTGGGCATGGGGGTCTAATATTTCCGGCCAACTTGGGATTGGGTCGGGGATAAAACAATTAATACCAGTGCAAGTAGGTAGCGCTTCTGACTGGATAAGTATTGAATGCGGATTATCGCACTCCTTGGGTATCAAAAGTGACAATACTCTTTGGGCTTGGGGCAAAAATTCCGCTGGCGAGCTTGGACTTGGCACAAATTTGAACCAGAGCAGCCCAACGAAGGTGGGGAACTTCAATGATTGGAAAAGTGTAAGTGCAGGAATATACCAAACCATGGCAATACGCGGCGATGGACTTTTGTTTGTATGGGGAAGAAACAATTACGGTCAGTTGGGAATAGGTTCCACGACTAGTCAAAATATTCCATTACAGGTTGGCGTTGCTAACGGTTGGATAGCCGTTGAGTCAGGAGGAAATCATATGATGGCAACTGACAGTAGGGGTATTCTTTTTGGATGGGGGCGTAATAGCGAAGGGCAGATTGGAATCGGATCTTTTGTAACTCAAAAAGTGCCTACACTGGTTAGCTCAGGCGCAGCGACATCGTTTCCTAGGAAATTGGTTTCATTAAATAGCTCGGTAACAATGCAGCAAGGGCAATATAACATCTATCGTTCCAATTGTGATATAATGGCCAGTGTTGCAAGTAACGCCCAAGACCGGAATACTGTTTCAGGTTTCGTAACTGTAAACGTATGGCTCGAAAGCAATCAACCTTCCCAATATGTCAAACGCCACTATGAAATAAGTTCAACGAATACCAGCGCAACTTCTTTGGCTCGGATTACGCTGTACTTTTCCCAGGCAGACTTTGATGCGTTCAATATCGTTGGTGGAGAACTGCCCAGAGATCCAGAAGACGTTGAGGGTATAGCTAAATTACGTATTGAAAAACGCGGTGGCACAAGTAGTGATAATTCTGGAAGGCCGTTCACCTACAATGGCACTGCGACAACGATAGACCCTTTAAACACAGATATACGCTGGAATGCCACGAAAAACTGGTGGGAGGTCAGCCTGGAAATTAGCGGATCCGGCGGGTTTTTTGTAAAGTCGACGGACGTTTTGCTACCCGTCCATTTGCAAGTCTTCGAGGCTCGTCAGTCGGAAAGCGAGGCTAAGTTAAATTGGCAGACGTCCGTCGAATACAATGCCTCCCATTTCGAGGTCCAACGCAGTGCCAATTCCGTAAATTTTGAGACAATCGGGCGTGTGATGGCGGCAGGTACCACCATTCAGCAGCACCTGTATTCTTATACCGATAGAAGCTTTTCAAACATGCATGGTGACGTTTATTATCGCCTTCGTATGGTAGATTTAGATAGTACGTTTGCATTTAGCAGGATAGTGGTCGTTGTGCCTGACCCTCAGTTCAATATGTATCCAAATCCCGCACCGATCGGTACAATGATAACCGTGGAAGCAAAGACAGCTATCTCCGGCTTGTCAGTATACGATATTGTCGGGAGGAATTTACACAATATTTGGATTCAAAAGCAGGCTGATACTCGTTTAACTATCAGGTTAACAGGACTGTCAAAGGGGCTTTATTTCATCCGCTTCCAGGCCGGAGGGCAAAGACACGTAAGAACACTGTCTGTGCAGTGAATGAGCACGAGCTTAACATACAGCATTTGATGTTTGATTGTGTATCCTTCGGCATCTATATTCCCGCCTAGGGAGCAACGGCAGAATATTTTTTCAAAAAGGATAAGGCTCAATTGCTGATTTACAAGCTTAGTTGGCTTTTAACTTATTCCAACGGAGGGAGACGGGTCTCGAACTTGGCCTTTAATTAGCTCGTAATCAAGGTTTTGTCTCCTGTATTTGAGGCAAACTACACGAAAGACTCACTATTTTTTATACATATAGTACAACAGTATATTTGTTATGTATAATTCTTTTAGCGAAAATTGCTCGATTTAATGGTGGATTTTCGCTGTTTTTGGGTGAGTTTTCGGGTTGTTTTTGGTGTTCAAAGTTTGGAAAATGCCTGTGGTTTTTGGCGGTGGTAACTGCGATTTTGCTAGCGTAAAAATAAGAAAAATACGTTTGCCATGGAAACTATAAATCTAATCCGGCGTCATTTGCGAATCAGATATTTCATTTAGGTATACTTCTAGTCTTTCCATAAAAAGATCATACGAAGGAATTAGCTCTGAGATTGAGATTCTTCGGTTCCAGCTTCCCAATTTAAGAGGATTACGTGCAAGTCCGGTAAACATCACCGCCGTTTCTGCACAAAAACTGTAATTGATATTGGATGGAATATTTAAGGCTTCAAGCTGCTTTTCAGCATAGCCTAACGTGATTTGACCCTTTTTATCAAACGTCATAATACTAATTCTAAGCCCGCTTCCGGCCGGATCAGGGAATTGGAGTCCAAAACTGGATGCGTTCCATTCAACAGTTAGGCCAATTTGTTGACTATCTGTTATAACCTTTTTCACAAAATCGACAGTGTAGGAATTTGTGTTTTGCAGCAGCTGCTCAAAATAGTCCTGAGCTGAAAGTGTGGTTCGTCCTGATGATCTCCTGTGTAATGTTTCAGGTTCAGTCCCCAGGTCGCTGTCAATATTTAAGGTTAATCCAGTAGAATAGTCTCCTTCTACACGTACAACAGCCCTTGTAATTTCCCTTGTTCTGGTTACGACTTGCGGAATGATTAACAAGGGATCAACCGAATCGCCAAGCCTGTATACTTGCAGTTCGACCAGTGCCAATGTAAAGTGTAGCTGGGGAGTTTGTGACAGATACTCGACCATTTCTTCAACGCTTTCACGAATTCCGTCTCCAACGATTAAAAGTAAGATACGTCCTCTTCTTAGGTTTTTGTTGATGTTGTCTATCAGCGTATGCTCCTCTATATCTTCGCAACCCGGATTTCTACGAACCTTCGCGACAACTCCCTCAGAACTTTGATCAAATCGTTTCAGGCTGATATCCAAATCAGAGAAAGTCCATTTACTTAATTCTTTGGCATAGTCTAGGATTTGTCCGACCACTTCTCTTCTTGCCTGTGGATTCCGCCAAAGTTTTGTTTCTACAATCGTTATATAACCATCTGGTGAGATTAGCAGGTTATCAATATAGCCAGCCTTAGTTTTTATTTCCCTACCAATCGAAATTGCAGGGGCAAATCCAGATTCAATTTCACTGATTGGAAGAAGCGAAGGGTTTTCATGAATGAGTTTTTGCAGCCAGCTTTCAGAGAATTCATTGCTATACAGCGGTACTCGTTCCATGCTGCGGGTTGCATTGTTCGAAATTAACAGGGGTTGGCCATTTTGTCTTTTCCCATTTGTTGTCATAGTTTATAAATTACTGTTTGTTGGAGGGATATAAATGACATCGGAATTGTGAGAGAAAATCAACTATTAACCGAACTCTCCAAATGGTAACATATAATGAAGTTAATCAATGCTACAAAAACACGATTTTAAAGACAGCACCGTTATAAATCAACCTAATCGGGTAAATTAAATTTTTTCAATGCTTGTGGATTTGCCCGAAGCATTCTTATAGATTGAATAAATCCGCTTATGGGCGACCCTACAAGAATGGGATGTTTATATGTTCTGTATTCATACATTATTCCAATCAGTTGATAGGAGATCCTATACTGTCCGCTATAGTTCGCTGTATTGTCGATATACCACAATCCGCTACCGCTCATTCCCTCTGGTCTTTCACGCTTGACTCTATTTCCTTCTAGATCCCAAAATTGATCCCATTCCATGAAAATGTCGTCGTCTCTATTTTTTTTATTGAAGAAAAAAGCCTTGTCGGACGCGGCCCTTGTAAGAAAAAATTGATAGTTAGCATTGATTTGATCGTCGCCTATTGTTACGCGCGTTTTTGGGTATCCTAATATGCAGTATTGAAATGCCCGACCGATATCAGAAGTGTCAGTTCTTATTTGACCTTCCAATAATGGAGTAGTAGAATATATCAGCAACTCAGCAATTGGTGTAGGTAAAAAGATAACCCCCACATCTCCGAAATGGCTTGCTTCAAATTTTAACCCATCTGTTTCAATCAAACCACCTTTTGTTACAATGAATATGGGATAGGATTGATCGTATTCATCTTTGTTGCTTACAACATGCCCTGCGGTCAACAGGTAGTAATGATTATCAATTTTGACAAACACCCCGGTTCCTAATGGTTTATATAATTTGCCCCTTACATGATAAAAAAGAGGTAATGTATGAGATTGTATTTGTTCCTTAACCTCATTGATAAATGTATTGAATTTTAAATTATTCTCTGTAGCCATAGTTGTCATTTTGTGCCTTAAAGTAGCATCTTTATCAATCTGGAATGTCCTTCAAGTTCACTTTATTCTTGCACCTTGCGTTTTCTGTAAAATAGCGTCGGTAAGGCGATTTGGCTTGAACGGTAATAATGGTGCTATTTTAATTGTGTTAGGCTATGTGATATCCGATTATCAGTTAATCTAATAAATCTAATCCTAACCTAGTGTTGATTATATTCAACACTATACGTACTTTTGTTTGTAATAATCAACATTATGCAAACTAAAAAGCAAGTAGTACTACCAAGGTTCCAGAAAATCCTGGAACAATTGGGCGAAAACATCAAACTAGCCCGCAAGCGGCGGAAACTTACAACCATTCAGGTATCTGAGCGGGCAGGTATTGATCGTACTACGTTGTACCACATTGAGAAAGGCAACCCTAGCGTATCGATAGGAGCGTATTTCAATGTTCTGCGAGTCCTGGGCTTGCAAGACGACTTTCTCAAATTGGCGGCCGACGATGAGTTGGGAAGGAAATTGCAGGATTTGAAACTGATTGGCAAGTCTTAGTATGGCAGACCGGACGGACATTTATGTTTATGCAGATTGGATCGGCATGGCAGGGCCAAAGCTGATTGGAACGCTCTCCGCGCAACAGGCCAAGGGTAGGAAATCATTCAGCTTCATGTATAACGGAGGGTGGATCGCTTCTCACGAACAGTTCCTGCTAGACCCCGACATTGCCTGGTTTGGCGGAGCGCAGTATCCTAACCAAAAGGAGAATTTTGGCGTGTTTCTCGACTCTATGCCAGACACCTGGGGGCGCACACTTATGAAAAGAAGAGCGTCCATTCTAGCAAAGCAAAATGGGAAGCAGACGCCTACTCTATATGATATAGATTTTTTACTAGGCGTTCATGACGAAAGCCGAATGGGTGCGTTACGGTTCAAACTTGATCCGGACGGCCCATTTTTAAACAACGATACTGTCTCGCCTACACCCCCCTGGGCAACCATCCGTGAACTTCAACATGGAGCAGAGCTCATAGAATCTAATGAAGACACTGCGGAAGTAAGAAAATGGCTGGCGATGTTGATGGCACCGGGCTCCTCTCTCGGTGGTGCTAGACCGAAAGCCAACATTCTTGACGAGAAGGGGCAGCCCTGGATCGCTAAATTTCCGTCAAAAAATGATACAATAGACAGGGCAGCCTGGGAATATCTGGCGTATCGACTGGCGATAAATGCAGGGATCGAGATGGCCGAAAGCAAATTAGAGCATGTTGCGGGAAAGTATCATACCTTTTTCACCAAGCGATTCGACCGGGTAAAGAGCTCGCGCATTCATTTTGCCTCGGCTATGACCATGACAGGTAAGAATGAAGAACTGATTCGCGACGACATTCCTTCATATCTCGATATAGTTGAATTTATACAGTTTTTAGGAGCCAACGTGGCCGAAGACCTAGCCCAGCTATGGCGACGAATGGTATTCAATATACTCATATCCAATACGGATGACCATTTGCGGAATCACGGCTTCTTACTCACTTCCTCAGGATGGAGGCTTTCGCCGGCTTTTGATATCAATCCGTCGATTGACAAGGATGGACTGGCGCTGAATATCGATATGGATAGCAACCAACTTGATTTAGATCTTGCTAAGCAGGTCGGAGTCTATTTTCGTTTAGGCGAAAAGGAAATGGATGGGATTATCGACCAAGTCAAATCAGCCGTAGCCGATTGGCAGAAGTTGGCTAGTGAAATTGGAATAAGTCGTGGCGAGCAGACATTGATGGCTGCGGCGTTTCGGCTTTAAAGGTCGTTTGACGCAAATTGATAGCGGCTTAATTGCTGTTTGTTAGATTGAACCTACGGTATGCCTAGAAATTCAAGGCACATAGTTTCTTTGACGGTAAGGTTCAATGTCGGGATGTACTTCTCTCAACACTGGCGGGAGTTTTGCTGCCGCAAGCTAGATTGCGACGGTGGTTTTGAATGAATTAAATGCGTAGAAGATAATCATTATGCCGGCTATGGCAGGCTATTAATTTCTTCTACTTAGTATAACGAGTTGCTTTTGGAGCTTTCGGTAAATCATATGCCGTCTCAAATTTTTTAATTTCCCTCGTGACGACCTTCCAATGGTTCTTCATTTGTTTATTAATTCCAACTGAAGCTTCATTTCCCATAATTCGTGCAGCGGTATGAGCATACGATATGTAATTCCCCCAAAATACTTTGCCGTTAACTTTTTTTCTAGCAGCTCCTAGATGAGTTTTTCCTCTAAAAATCCCAGCTCTAAAAAGCCATGCATCTTTCTTAATCTCAGCTGACTTGTTTTTTGCAACCTGGACTCGGGCATAGAATGCTCTACGTCGAATTGCTCTTTTCAAGCTACGATAATATTTGGAGATACTACTATTTCGAATTCTTATATTTTTTCCATCGAAGTCAAATCCCAGATAGCTAATTGGCTTATCCATAACGCAGTTTTGCCAATCGCACACCTTTATGTTCCAAGGCAAGTCAATATTCTCACGACTTAAATGGGCAGAAATTGTTTTTTTATCTTGTAATTCTAACCAAAGGTCCTTTTCAATAATTTCCTTGATTTTGCAAATAGCCCAATCAATATGATCAGTAGGCAACACTAGTAGAATGTCATCAGAGTAACGTCTATATAGCCCTTTGACTGTACTAGCCATTTTGGCAATCTCGATATCGGCGTTTAAAAAATAGAGATTTGAAAGAGTCGCACTTATTGGCGTTCCTTGTGGAATTCCTTTTTTTAACTTTTTTGAATCGTATCTTCTTAATAGTTTGTGTTGATAAATAATAGATCTGAATTGAGGAAATGTTTTGAACAGAGAATTATATTTAGAATTTTTTAACAGACTAACTTTCTGTTTGTCAAAATCTGGTATCAATGGAATCAGCTCTTCTAAATCCACATAACTAGCATTAGTAACTGCCCTGAAAACTTGATAATGATCGATATCTAAAATCTTTTGATCGAACAATTCACCCCAACTTTGTTTTAATTTCTTGTGATCCAGGTTGTCAAAAAAACTTGTAATATCCAAGCAAACCACCGATAGCTCACGGGCTTCATTGGTAGATATGAAATCGAATACTTCTTTTGCGAAATCTATTGTGCATTTGTTCCTATGTTCATCAAATCGAATTGCTCGATAGCCAATTACAGAGTTATTTAGATCAACATTTGATTCATAAATGGGTTTTAGTTCTTTTTCAATTAGATGTGAATAATAGGCGAAAATTTGAGCATCTAAATGGTTGGGATAATATATTGGCCTAATCTTAGCCTTGTAAGATCTTCCAACTTTTCCGCCTTCTATAATATTGTTTTTGTCGCGCTTATACCTGTGATCAACAATTTTGTAGTGTAGTAGTGGTGAGAATCGATGTGCAGCTATATTTTCTTTTTTCTTCACATAAGATGAAATGTAACATTTCGTTGCTTTAAGATTCTTCCCACCCAGCCGTGGTGATATATGTAAATACGGTCTCAATCGGAGCCAATCTTTCATATCGATAGATTTAAAAATGTTGGTTGGTTAAAAATCGACGCTATCCTTTATTCATAATGAATGCAGCCAGTTCGTGTCTTAACGCCCAAAAAAGGGCACGTCTTTTGGAAAATGAACATTGTTATTCACATAGACACCCAAATAATCCTGAGCAACATGATAACCGTTTCGCTTTACATCATAACGGGCACTCCTGTGTGGAACCCAGATGATATTTGCACCGCCTACCTCATTTAGATAGGGTATCTCCTCTTTGCAGAGAAGCAACTCAAACACTGTACTGCGGACTTAACCAACCAACGATGCAATTTACCAACTACTTCGAACCAGGTCAATAAGTTTTACCACAGGAAAATCACTCTTCACCCCAAAATGAATTCTTTTTATTAACTCTCCCAAAATGGTTGTCGCAAGAAGCATTTGTGTCTGCTCGTTTCAGATTAAAATATTCTCCTGCGGCTTCACAGGAGACGGAAATATTTGGAAATTCCGCTTGAAATTTGAATCACTGAGGTGACGCATCAATCCCATAAACAGTTAAAGCTTGATCTATCAGAGCCTCCTAAATTGGGTCCCCCATGCCACAACCTATATCGAGAACTGTCGCACATTGAGGTATTGACTTTGCCCAGAGCCGAACTGGCAGCGTGCCGATTCATTCAACACCTTTTGAGCGACAGCAGATGAATGTCGTAGCGTTGTCCCCGTATCCGTTTGCAGATGGGTCAAGATTTGTAATGATCTCAGAATCCAAACACAATTATTTTTCACCTCAGCGCAATCGCTATCCTTGCTCAAAGTAAAAAGTGGCGGGGTTCACCCCTCGGCTGCAAATCCATGAGGCGGTTTAAGGAGCGGCATTTTGCCGCGGTAAATAGCCTCATGGATTTGAAGTCGTCACTTTTTGCGTTGTATCTTTCGCTGTGCTGGGGTGCAAGCGCAAATCTTCAATAAGTCAAAATCCCATCGAAAACCCTTTCTGCTTCTTCCGTTTCGGCTTCTTCAACTTATGCGGCACATACTCGCCATCCTTAACGGGAGATAACAAAGAATCAAGAGACTTATCATTCTCCATCGAACTACCATTTCCAACTTGATAAACGTTACCGGCACCTGCAGACTGACCAACATCCATCCCTATCCTTTGAGATTTTTGCTGATGAAGAGAAAAAGGATCCTCGATGCATCGCTCAGTAATTCCCTTTGCGCTATACTGCTTACCCAATGCACTTCCATTGAAAACACATTTCGTACGATGGTCTAAATATGTGATCCCGTACAGCTTGCCTTCCTCATTTTTCCGCATTACCGTATCAATCCCGTCTTTTTGAAGAAGATTGATCAGCCTGGGCAATGACACGTTTTGTTTGCCATACAAAGTAAAATCTATACTATTCTTAACACGTAACGAATCCTTCGTACGGTTCGGATTCATCTCATTATACAGAAAACGCACTTTCAGATTTCTATGTGTTGGTTTGAAATGAAAATCGCTTGCTTTGATTGGCACCCCAATCCGGTTGCCGCCTTTATCCAGCACGCGGTATAAGATGCCATCGTTCTTTCTGATCCTCGATCCCTCTGAGCCAATGTCCGCGGCAACATTATAATGGTTGAGCGCTGCATTCAATTCACCCATCGTGGTGAATTTGTATTCGTTCAGAACCTTGTCGAGCACGTTGGCAATGGCCTTCTTGGTTTCTGATTTTCCATACTCTACTTTAATGCTGACAGGCTTCAAATTAAACTCCTGCGCTTTTCGATCCTGTGCCTTCACCAATCCAAAATCTATCTCAATCGCTTTCCTGGTTTTCTCCGATTGATTTTTACCCAGGTTGTGCAGCGAAATCCGGCTGCCATCAGCTTTGATGTTGGTCGTCACGATATGCACATGTGGGTGACCGGCATCCCGATGCTCGTATACGAGAGCGGGTTGTTTCTCAAATCCAATGCCTTTTAAATAGGCTTTCGAGATCTCCGCAAACTGTTCTTTGCTCAGCTTCTCCGAGGGATCAAAGTTCAAGGACACGTGAACCGTGTTGACTTTTGTCCTTTTGTTCAAAGCGAGTTGCCGCTGAATCCGGGTCAGCTTTTGATCAAAACTCATTGCATCCGCATCCTTAGGATAGTTGATTGCCGAAATGCATTCCGCGTACCCCTGTTCCAGCTTTTTCTCATTGTATTGCAGCACAGCCCGGAGCCGACTGCTGGTGTGGATCACTGCAACCATCTGTCAGCCAGTTTATCGGTTTGCGATTTGATCTTGTCCAGGATTGAAAACAGGAATGTCTTTTCAGCTTCGTAGCTGGCGATCCAGTTTCTGAATTCTGAGATTTGGTTAACTGCATTGAGGCGTCTGGTCGCCTGATTGAAGTTGTTGCCAAGCCGGTTAAGTTCTTCCCGCAGCTCCGATAATTCCGCGATCATTTGATCTTGTGAACCGTTCCTTTCGATCACAGTTACCGGTCGGTTGAAGATCAAGAGCCGTAAAAATTCACTCAATTTCCGACATGTCGTGCGGCTGCGTTTGGCTTCCAGATTGGCGTATTCTTTGGGTGTTAACCGGAAGATTACATGCTTTGTCTTGTTCGATTTTTCTTCTTTCATCACGATCCTATCTACACTTTCAAACATTAAAAACTCCTTCAAAAACCTGGACCGACTTTGGAGGGGAAGGCCAGATCGGGTGCGCAGCAACCGGCGATTGTATTACAATCGTACATCTGGCCAGACGCGCAAAGCAGGCGGCTCATTTGGATTTCGAAGTCTTCGAAACCTTGTGCTGGGCCGATTTGTGAATCTAGTTTATTGGAATGGGATTTACCTATCCTGTGTAAATTTGCCTTAGGATTGAAAGCGTTTTGGGCTGACGTTTGCCTGTTCGAGAAAAGTTGTGTTTGTTCGAGAATGGTCGAAAAAAGTCGAAAATGTTTGTGTTTGTTCGAACGATTAAGCCTGTGCTCCGCAAAACTTTCGGTACTCTATCTTTAGGGTATGTCTCCGATTTAGCGGCGGGACATTTTGTTTTGCAGAAAGTCAAGCTGCTTGGTTACATAATTGAAGAATGTTTTATCTGTGATGTTATTTTCAACAATACTACCATCTGAATATTTTATTTTTCTTTCTCCATTCAGAATATCAATGATACTGTTGAATTTCTTTTGATAGACAGATGCAGATTGATTGTCATAATTCTTCACTAACTGTATCATATTATGACAATTATTAACCTTTTCTTGAATGATCAAATAATTTTGATCATATAGATCCTGTAAAGTACTTAATGTCTGATCCAGTTGATTTAAATCAATATTGGATGATGGGGGAGAGATGTCGAACGGCTGAGAGTATCTAGAGACTTGTGAAAAGACATCCGTATTGTATATAAATAGAAACAATACAATGAAAGCAAAAATCCTATATTTCATAGTGGTGCGATTATCTCTTTGGCACATATACTTTGTTCCCACGATCATTTGTGTAGTATTGGCCTCCATTTGGTCCTGTTTGTATAGTTTGATTTTTGCCGTAGTTATACGCATCGATTGAGTAGTCTCGAGCCTTAGTGCCTTGGGTGCTATTGTACATATTGTAATTACCCTCAGTCGAAAGATTATCCCAATTCGTACGATTGCTATTAGTCTTGTAGTGTGGCTCAACATAAGTTCCACTCGAATTCAAATATCCACTTTGATATCTCACCTCAGAGCTTGGAGTACTGCTGTAGCTGGGCAAGTTGTAACTGCCAACGCTTGATTGGTTAGACTTATATCTCATATCAGGAGTTCCGTCCTTTTTATATTGTGCGCTAGCATTAATGGATATGCCTGAAATAAGTGCTAGAAGTAGAATAATTTTGTTCATAAAACTTAGAGAAGGTTGTTATAATAAGAAATGATACGTAAGTACCTGAGCAAGATAGAAAGAAAACTTTCGAACTAATTATTAGCTGACTTTCAGTTCGTATGAGGGGGGGTAAATTATAACTGTATATTACTACTAACCTTCTTCTACCAGGCACCAATCCGTTGCTAATACCCTATTCTGCCAAATTATCAATTGCAGAAACCGAATAATAAATAATATTGTATCCAACCAAGAATTTTTGTAGAATTACATAGTGTAAACCTAGCTCATCTTTAACTTTCACAGTAAATGCTTCGATTTAAATTCAACTTTCCTCTTAACCAGGCTGTCGGAAGACTCACAAAGCAAATCGTGACTTCCTTATACTCTGACGATAGTCTATATTAAATGATTTAATCCGCCAGCAAGCACCCGAGAGCGGGCTATCATTTCCTTTTCGCACCCTTCATAGTAAATTATTGCTAAATGTCCATTGATTTTCTTTCTGTCATTATTGGCCTGGCCATCGGTTCGCTTTTGTCATATCTAATAGTTTATACTATCCAAAAGACAAAAGTCATTGCTATTGATCTTTACAACGACCTTCGTTCACGACTAACTGATAGTGAAGGCGCACTCGCGATAGCACAAGAGCGTGTCAAGTACATGAGTGATCAGATATCAGCCAAGCTTTCAGAAGAAAAAGAAAGATTAATACATTATGAAGCGAAAATCACCAGCTTGGAAAACGATGTAAGAGACCGTTGGGACATCATCGGTGATCTGCGTGCGGAGGTTTCTCAATATTCGACTTTTAACAAGTCACTTCAAGAAAAGCTTGAAACTCAGAAGCAAGACATAGAAGAGTTCCGAAAAACTTCAATTAAAGAATTTGAAAATCTGGCGAATAGGATTCTGGACGAGAAAACAGAGAAGTTTACAGTATCTAATAAAGTCAATATAGAAAGTATCCTTAAACCGCTTGGAGAAGACTTAGTAAAGTTCAAAAAGCAGGTAGAAGAAACGTACGAGAAAGAATCAAAAGATCGGCATTCACTTGCTGACCGGGTGAAGGAGCTAGTTGAAACAAGTCAAAAGTTAGGTAAAGAAGCTAATGACTTGACCTCTGCTCTGAAAGGTCAATCGAAGAAGCAAGGCAACTGGGGTGAAATGATTTTGGAGAGCATATTAGATAAGTCTGGATTGGTAAAAGGGCGAGAGTATTTTGTTCAAGAGACCTTTAAGAATGAGGAAGGCAAAAGCTATCGGCCTGACGTACTCATCAAATTACCAGAAAACCGAAATATTATTGTCGATTCGAAAGTTTCGCTGAACGCGTATGAAAAATATTGTTCGGCTGATGAAAAGCCAGATCAAGATCTTTTTATCAAGGAACACTTAAAATCACTACGACAGCACATTGATCAACTCGGAAGCAAAAAGTATGATGAACTAACAGAATCCCTGGACTTTGTCATGATGTTCATTCCCATCGAACCGGCCTACATCCTTGCACTTCAAACTGATAACGAACTTTGGCACTACGCCTACTCGCGCAAAGTGTTATTGATCAGCCCGACGAATCTGGTTGCTGCATTAAAGCTAATTGTTGATTTATGGAATAGGGAAAATCAAAGTAGGCATGCTCAGAAAATCGCTGACGCAGGGGCCGGTCTATATGACAAGTTTGTAGGTTTTGTAAAGCACATTGAAGACATTGGCAAGCACATTCGGAAAGCGGATGATTCTTATAATGAGGCGCTCAGCAACCTCACAAGCGGTAGAGGTAACCTAATCAGCAGAGCACAAAAGCTACGTGCTCTCGGGATTTCTACAAAAAAATCACTCCCAGATTCCTTTGTGCCAACTGATGAATTGGACGATGACAATGAATCTCCGGTGCCGTTATCAGACAAACATCCCTCGGCAGGGGACACTATAATAGTAACCCAACAAAATTAATTATTGAAGTTGGTCGTCCCAGCAGCGGCTGATTAGAGCATAAATTAATAACCCCCTTAGAATGGAAAATATTTCTACCGAATTCATATACATGCCGTTTATCAATTTTGCGATGCAGCAGAATCACATACCGGTTGTAAGAACACTACAAATACAGAATAATGGTACTGATGATCTGATTGACGTTGAAGTTGAAATAACCTCGGAGCCAGATTTTACAACTGTTTGGACATCACGGGTGGAATATTTAAAGTCCGGACAGGCTTTTGCTTTCGATGCGGTAAATCCATCTATTTCATTTACTTTTTTATCTAGCCTAACTGAACGGCTTTCGGGACATTTCAGGGTAACGGTATCTGTTGCAGGTGCCATTGTTGCTAAGAATACATATCCCGTCACCGTATTAGCGTATGACCAATGGGGTGGTGCGGCAACATTGCCTGAACTCATAGCGGCGTTTGTCACTCCCAATCACTCTGAAATATCCAAGATTATAATTAGTGCGTCTGAAATTCTTGGAAAGTGGACAGGAAATCCATCTTTTGATGAATATCAGAGTCGTAATCCTGATCGGGTGCTCCGACAAACGGCAGCGATTTACGAAGCTATCGCTGCAAGACAAATTGTCTATGTGAGCGTGCCGGCGAGTTTCGAGGATGCCGGGCAACGAGTGAGACTTTGTGAAACCGTTCTATCTCATAAAATTGGTAATTGTCTTGATCTGTCGCTTCTCTATGCAGCTTGTTTGGAAGCAGTCGGGATTCATCCATTGATTGTTTTTACCCAAGGACATGCATTTGCGGGTGCTTGGTTAATAGATGAGTGTTTTTCAGATCCTGTTAGTGATGATCCGGCCTTGTTGACAAAAAGAACGGCAAATGGCATTAGTGAAATTGTCCTGATTGAAAGCACTTGTATGAGTGCGGGAAATAATGCTTCCTTCGAAGATGCAGTGCGATCCGCTAATTTCAAAATGGTTCGTTTAGATGAATTCAATTCGTTTGTAGACGTTAAAAGAGCTCGATATGGCGGGATTCGTCCACTCCCACTTAGAGTTCTAACAGAGGATGGCCTAGTTGTCATAGAAGAAAGCGCCAAGGAACGTGATAATATTATGCCACAAACCCTGGGTCAAGTTGTTGAAATCAATGGGACCGGTAGCGTCAAAATTTCCAAACAGCTGCTTTGGGAGCGAAAACTTCTTGATTTGACACTACGGAACAGTCTCTTGAATTTAAGGATAACCAAGGGCACTGTTCAGTTCATTTCAGTCGATTTAGGGAAATTAGAAGATGTTCTTGCCGATGGCGATGAGGTGCAAATATTATCCAAGCCAACAGACTGGGATAACCCTTTGAAAAATTCAGGTGTATATCAGGCAATTAATCAATCCGACCCAATTAATGACCTGGTTAGGAAGGAGCTTGGCTATAAAAGATTAAGATCTTACCTCACGGAGGGTGAACTAACACAAACGCTGACAAGTATATATCGTTCTTCTAGACAGTCTTTAGAAGAGAATGGTGCCAATACCCTTTACATCGCCTTAGGTCTGTTGAGATGGTATGAGACTGCGACCAGCGAAAAACCTCGGTATGCGCCAATTTTGTTGCTTCCAATTGAAATCGTCAAGAAATCAGCACAAAAAGGATTTGTGATCAGGAGCAGGGAGGAGGAAACGCTAATGAATATTACACTGCTGGAAATGCTTAGGCAGGATTTCGATATCAGCATTGGAGGCCTTGAAAACTTACCAAAGGATGAGAGTGGGGTTGATGTCAAGCTGGTTTTTAGTATGATTCGAAAAGCGATAATGACTAAACAGCGGTGGGATGTTGAAGAGCAGGCGTTTCTCGGCACATTTTCGTTCAACAAGTTTGTCCTCTGGAACGATATCCATAATAATGTAGATAAGCTAACCGCAAATCCGATTGTAAAAAGCTTAATCTCGGGTAAGTTGGAGTGGCATGATCAGGAAATGGAACTTGAATCCCAAACTATTGAGTTCGATCCTGCTGCACTTTCTCTTCCAATTAGCACAGACTCATCGCAGTTGCAGGCCATCATAAGTTCCTCGCATGGTAAAAGCTTCGTTTTACATGGCCCCCCGGGAACTGGTAAGTCTCAAACTATTACCAATATAATCGCTAATGCTGTTTATGCAGGTAAAAAGGTCTTGTTTGTTGCTGCTAAGAAGGCAGCGCTTGAAGTCGTGGAAAATCGTTTGGAATCCATCGGCATTGGTCCATTTTGTCTTGAACTCCATTCGAATAAATCTAAGAAGTCGGCGATTCTGGAACAGCTAAAAAAAGCGACAGAGGTTACAAAAACGCAGTCACCTCCATTCTTTAAGGAAGAATCCGAGCGGCTTTTGAAATCAAGAACTGAACTTGGGGAATACGTGCAGGCACTTCACCATCAGCATGGATTTGGTTTTTCTCTATTTGATGCCTTTAACAACTATGTCCAAATTGCTCACACCTCTGACAAGCTAGCTTTCCAGGCAAACTATTTTCAGGGACTGACAGCCTTAAAGGTTCGGGAAGTTGAAGAACTGGTCGAAGAGATACAGCTTTCCGGTTCCATTTGCGGTATCCCTAGACAGCACCCTCTTGAAGGAATTGGAATTAGGGAATTTTCGCATTCAATAAAAGATGAAGCCGATAAGGAACTAGATACTTATCGTCAACTGCTTGAACAACATCAAAAACATCTCAGTGGCGCGAGAGTCGTATTGAAGATCGACAACCCGTCAGAGAGCAAGTCACAGGATAAAGTTTTCGACGAGCTCATCACATTGCTAAAAAAGTTACCAGATGTGCCTTCGCAATTGTTCGCGGTTGATCAGATTGAGCAGACTCTTCCTGGAATTATAGAGATTGCTAAATGCGGGCAAGTCAGAGATCAAATTAAAGAAGACTTACTGAAAGCGTTTACCAACAACGTAATAAGTGTGGACGCTGAATTGCTGATGGCTAGTTGGCATACCGCAAACAATCAGTGGTTCGTGCCGCGCTTTTTCGGGCAGCGTAAGGTTATTAAAACCTTAAAAAGCTTTTGTACAACCGGAAACGTTCCCAAAGAGCAGGTTCAGGAAACTCTACAAAAAATTGCCAACTACAAGATCCAGCAGGGAAAGATAGACAAGGCCGTGTACTTGCCCGAGTTACTAGGCTTTTTGTGGAAGGATGGTGAAGGTGATTGGGGTCGCATAAGGGAAATTTGTGAGGACTTGCTTGTTATCCATCGAAAGTTCATTGAACTGAATTGCGGCCAAACCTCAAGTTCCTGGCGCAAAGACTTATCTCTCTCTTTTGCCGATGGTAGTAAGGTGTTCTTTGCTAGGCATGAGCAGGCCCTTACGCAAGCGCAAACGGTAATTCGATCAATGAATGACGCAGAGCTGAGCATAAGCCAGTTATTAGCTATTGACTTTTCCAACTTACCTGTTTTGGAAGCTAGCTGGTCGGAAAATAGTCTCTTTTTTGTCAAAAGGTGGCAGTCAGCATTAGGAGAATTAAAGGACTGGGTAGCATGGAACACCTGCGTTGAGAAAGCAGAAGTCCTGGGTGTCTCGGCAATTGTGAAGGCGTATCGCGATGGACAAATTGACGGCAATAACGTGGTCGGCCATTTCAAGAAGGCTTTTTATCGCGCCGCAGCGACATATATTATTGATAAAAATCCAGTTCTAGCAGCATTCAATGGACGATTGTTTGAAGAAAAAGTCAAGAAGTTCAGGCAGATAAGCCAACATTTCGACAATTTGACTAAGCAAGAACTTTACGCACGTTTAGCAGCAAGAATACCGTCAGCTCCTCAGGAAGCAGCACAAAGTTCGGAAATGGGGATTTTGCAGCGAAACATCAGAAACAACGGCCGAGCTACGTCCATTCGAAAATTGTTTGATTCGATTCCCAATTTATTGCCACGTCTGACTCCTTGTATGTTAATGAGCCCAATTTCAGTTGCGCAATATTTTGATGCTGATCGGGTGAAGTTTGACTTGGTTATTTTTGATGAGGCCTCTCAGCTTCAGACTTGTGAAGCAGTCGGTGCTATTGCAAGAGGAGCTAGCGTCATCGTTGTTGGTGATCCTAAGCAAATGCCTCCAACAAGCTTCTTCTCTTCCAATAATGTTGACGAAGAGAACATTGAAATTGAGGATATGGAAAGTATTTTGGATGACTGCTTGGCCATCTCAATGCCTTCTCATCATCTTCTTTGGCATTATCGAAGCAAGCACGAAAGTTTGATTGCTTTCAGTAATTCGAAATATTATGATAACAAGTTGCTTACTTTCCCATCCACAGACGACATCAATAGCATGGTTAAACATGTTCCAGTTGTAGGTTTCTATGATAAGGGAAAAACAAGACAAAATGAGGCAGAAGCGAAAGCTATCGTGGCGGAAATCATCTCTAGATTGTCTAGCCCAAAGCTTTCCATCAGGAGCATTGGCGTTGTTACCTTCAGTTCGGTGCAACAAAATCTAATTGAAGATCTGCTGTCAGAAGAATTCAGGCGGCTCCCTGAATTGGAGACAATTGCTTATGGGTCGGAAGAACCACTTTTCATTAAAAACCTCGAGAATGTTCAGGGCGATGAACGCGATGTAATACTTTTCTCAATTTGTTACGGACCCAACGAAGAAGGTAAATCAACCGTCAATTTCGGCCCGATCAACCGGGAGGGAGGATGGCGCCGCTTGAATGTTGCCGTGTCCAGAGCACGCTACGAAATGAAAGTGTTTGCAACAATGGCGTCGGATAAGATAGATCTAACCCGAACAAAATCAGAAGGTGTTGCAGGACTGAAAGCATTTCTGGCCTATGCTGAACGAGGTAAGACAGCTCTACCTGTTCGAGCCTCTCATCGTGGTAAATCGGAAGCAGGCTTCGAGCGTGAGCTTGCAGAAAAACTGGAGGCGCTTGGATACCTAGTACATACAAACATCGGATGCTCAGATTTCAAAATAGATATTGGTATCGTTAATCCTTTAAACGAAGGTGAGTATTTGATAGGCGTACTGTGTGATGGCTACAATTACAATAAGGCTAAGAATTCCCGTGATAGAGAAATCGTTCAGAAGGACGTCCTTCATGCTTTGGGATGGACAACTCACCGTGTTTGGTCACTGGATTGGTGGGAAAATCCACATAGAACCCTCGATGGAATTGTCAATGCGATAGAGGCGGCCAGGACTTACTACAATATAAAAAAGGAACAAAGGGAAAGCTTACATGTCGAGAGCAAAGTAGAAACCTTTCAGCCCATAGCCGAAGTAGTAGCTAGTCAAATTTTCACTGCAGCACCATCACAGTTTCCTGTTACAAATGCAAAAAAATACCAAGTGGCGGTAGTTGAGACCATATTGGCAAAATCATCAGAGGACTTTCTTCAGCCATTCAATAAGCATAAGATTTCAAATCAAATAATGACCATCCTGGAAAGCGAATCTCCAATTAGCAAAAATTTGCTTTCGAAACGTCTTTTGGCTGCGTGGGGAATTGCTCGAAACGGTTCTCGTACAGCTGCACATATCGACAGTATTCTACCAACAGTCGCTTTGAAGACCACGCACAACGGCAAAAATGTGATCCTTTGGAAAATGGAGCACAATCCAAGTGATTATTCGACTTTTCGGCTCAGTGATCTTGAAATTCACAAAAGGGATGCGGATGATCTTCCGCCCGAGGAGGTTGCAAATGCCGTAAAAGAGATATTAGTTAACCAAATTAGTTTACCAAAAGCAGAGTTGGTGCGAGAAGCATCTAAGTTGATGGGGTATTCTCGGGCGGGATCCAATGTGGAAATGGCAATGAGTTATGGAATTGAAGCGGCAGTATTAAAGGGGTATTGTGTGGATGAGAATGGTCGAATAGTACTTAAATAGCAATGTTTGTTAAACCCAATAATCAGTGTTCATATAGATATCACAGCTATAAAGCCCGGGCCAAAACCCGAGAAGGAAGATGGTTCACGAGATCAAAGAAGGAGAGTAGCGCCTGAAAAGCGTGAGCAGCATCCAGATCTTAGGCCTCACAGGCACAAACCAGGAGATTAAATTTATTTAAATGCAGCGCAATCGTTCATATGATTTGTGCACGAAATACAATCCGTAACTAACATTATGAGAACCTTCACATGTGTCATATTCAAAAGGAACCTAAGGCTATTAAAGTTGGTGATGATCACTTTGAGTTGAATGTGAGCGAAAAGGACTTCGCTCACATTCAACGGCATTTTTCAAAGTATACGGAACGAGATACAGCCATTAGGCAATTAGATGTGCCAAAGAGCCCTATATGGCTGAATATGACTGTTAGAGCAATTAGGAATTATCAGGACAATGTTTCTAGTAGGCTTGGAAACCGATGTGTATTTGATCCGAGTTGCTCACATTACGCAGAAATAGCATTTAGAAACCATGGATTTTTTCAGGGCATTAAGCTAACGTTGAATAGGCTCTGGCGTTGTCGAGGTGAAAATGGAGGGATTGACGAACTTATATAACTAACAAATATTTATGCAGTACAAAATCGAACAAATTGGTGCGCAGTTTTCTGACAAAGACATTTTAGCATTAGAAAGCCGCTTCTCTAAACACGCGTCAAGTGGATATAAATTCCATTCCGTGTTCCCAATTCAGAAGCCTGGTTGTCTAGGTATAGGTAGCCCTACTACCACATATGTTGCGGTTTACGTCAAAGAGTAATTAAACTGAACTTCTCTTAGATTGTTCCCGCTAGGCGCTTGCATCGAAAAGCATTATTAACCTGTTATCAGAATAGCCATAGAAGATTTTAAAATTGAGCAATATTTCCCAAAGAGCGATTGGACTAACCATCTAATCCAAAATGGTGTTCCTGTTCCCGTGAAAAGTATTTCTGAGAAAAAGCTCATAATAAATCTTCTTGAGGAGATTCTCTATTCATTATCCAAATCAAGAATAGGTTACGCGATAGACCGTATTAGTCTTGGAATAGTAGTTGGCGGAAGCAGATTTTTGGATAAATTGAAACAAAAGGGTATTCTAAGACATTCTACATACATTGACAAAAAAGATCCTGTTGCCGGAATATCGAAACATATCCTAAAACACAAGTCTTTTTTTTGCCTTTCTGAATCGGAAACGTTATACTTTGAGTCTTTGATTCACCTTGACAAGTATTCTATTGAACTTAAAAAAGTCTATAAGGATTTGTGCGCGTATATCAGAGCTTATAGACCTCAAAAGGTAAATGTTGAAGGACATATCGTTGAGACAAGCCTAGTCAAATCTTTGCTCGTCATCAATGAATTATTCTTTTTAAAAAGAAAAGAGAGTCCACTCGGCAGTTTAAGAGATGTCAACGACCAATCGCTTTCACTTGAGGAAAATTGCGAAGCGATTTCATACCTGGTATGGCTAATTGGCGTCCTAACTCCAAGCAAGCCGTTTAATTTGTTCATCGATGAGGAATTCCTGAAAAAGAATCGGCATGTCTCTTTAATTCAAAGTGCCAACCGTTTGAGAACGTTTCGCGACCTTGAAATTCAAATTGAAACTTTGGGATACGTTTGTCAGAAAGAATCTTCCCTCCTTAGAATTACACATAAAGAACCGAACTTCCTCAAAAGCATGGCTCTTTCTGATATTTTTGGAGAAGGGCAAAAGGATGCAGATGCTTGGGGTGTGTATGAGTTCTTTAATGGTTATCCAACTATTAGCTCACTTGCCTCAATTGTACATGAACAATTCCCAAATGCGATTCAGTATCAATTATATCCATTTCCCAGATTCACGTTTTTGCTTCCGACTGCTTTTTTTGAAATAATTTGCAAAGAGAAAATTGGTTATTACTATGAGGAGGTACAAGGGCTACAATACGTTGCGAAGGAATTGTCAATCTCAGAGGAAGCCTTAACTAAATTTGTCTTGGTTGATGGATTTACGATGAATGACTTTTTATACGTTCATCGAATCTTTACTATTTTACAATATGTATATTCAGAGTATGTTATCAAGCGAATTTCTGGATCAAATTATTATAAATTGTTGAGTTCTCTCCTAGTCATTTGGGACGAAGAACGGTTAGTCGGTACCTTTGAGTCAATTGTATCTAGAGATAAAATACTAAATTATTTAGATATTATGTCCTGGAACTTTGACGGAGATGCTTTCCTGGATTTGCAGTACACACCTATATTAAGTTCGAACGATTTCTACGTTATCTGTCTTTCGGTGCTGCGCCATTCTAGGGCGACCCGTAATATTATAGCATCTTTGGCCAAAAGTGGTAAGAATGTTAGGGGAAATCAAATGGATTTAATTTCTCAAGGAGGTGTTCATTTGGCAAAAGCATTTGCGGCTCGTGGTTTTTCGTGTTTCATAGATCAAAAAATATATTATAAAGGTGAGACTCAAAGGGAGGGAGATATCGATTTTTTAGGTGTAAAAGATGATACTATTTTTATTTGCGAATGCAAAGATGTGATGGATGCTACTGACTCGTTCGAATATCGACGTATTAACGATTATTTAATGAAGGCAGGAGAACAGTTAAAATATATTCAATCTGCAATCTCTGATCCAAATTATCAGGTTGATCTTGGTAGGCGGCTTAATATTGATTTTTCGAAGATTATACGCGTGGTCTATCTGATTGTTCCGTCTTCGAGAAGAATCTTTGGTCATCATATTTCTGGATATCCTGTTAGACATGTGCATGAACTTATAAACTTTCTTGATACCGGAATTTGGAAATTTAAACTACCAGATGGTGATGTAAACGTCTTCCATTTGTGGAAGGCAGATTCCTTCGAACTGTCGGACCTAGTAGAATATTGTGGGATAGGTAGTCCACATAGCGAGCTATTTGCAGCAATGTATAACGTAGAAGAGCAGTTCAGCCAACGCATGATTCGGGATAAGTATGCTCTTAGTCTAAATGACGCTATCACTAACCTAAGTGATTCCTATCGAGTATCGACAGAGGAATTTTTAAAAGATTGAAGCTGGTTACCATTACTGCGATAAAAATTGCAGAAAAAACAGACGTCCATCCACGCTAGCTAAATTTTATTTTAACCGGCTTTACTAAACCTGCTGTCTGCATTTTGGTTTGAACCGTCCAATGCTTAGTATCTGAAATAAACTTTTCCAAATCTTGATATTTAGTATAATATTGATTGTAATGAGCCTTGTCCGGCGACTCGATCAAATCTTCAATAATACCACATAGCCGTTTGTTGATTTCAAACCATCTGTAAATTGTAACTATGTTCAAATCTGCAAGCTGTGTTGTCAATGTGGGATTAATACTTGTATTAGCACTATTTAGTGCGACAGTAAATTGGCCATGAGCAATCTTATTCCTAATGATACTTGGATCGACAATATAGCTTTTTATTATTCTGCGGAGTGCTAGCTTTCTGTTTGGAATCTCCGATCCTTTGGAGAATTTTGAAAAGTTTATAAATGCTATTTCAAGGCATTTAAGCCACTTTTCTTGAATTGATGACTGTTTGAGGATCTGTTCGACGTATATTTGATCGAAGCCATATGGGGTAAGAATCATTTTCATGAAACTAGCTTCAGAATATGTCGAGTAAGTTAACGCGTATAGCTTAGTTTGAATTGTGACTGTTGCAGTCTTACCAGTTTTCAGAGATCGATTTATCGTTCTTTTAATATCAATGCCAGCTTGTAGAAAATCACGAACGTTAGTGACATAAGCTTCGTAAAATGGGAGAGTATTTGGATGTGGCATATTAGATAATCGATTGAGCCAGCTAATGGACACCTTTGCAATGTACATTAGCTGGCAGGAATCGAACCTGCGCCCCTCGGTAAACCGAGCGCTCTGACCTTGCTGAGCTACAACTCCATACAAATTTAGTAAAAAAGACGATTAAATCGTCTTAAATTTTATAGCCCCTTCAACCGCTCTCGCAACCCCTTCATATCCTCACTAATCTTCACATCCAGTATTTTAGCATAAATCATTGTCTGCTTCAAAGACCGGTGCCCCAGCATTTTGGAAACCGTCTCAATCGGCACCTTATTACTCAGCGTCACAGTTGTAGCAAACGTATGCCGCGCAATATGAAAGGTCAACGTCTTGGAAATTCCGCACAGATTGGCAATCTCTTTCAAATAAGCATTCATCTTCTGGTTACTCAGCACCGGCAGCACAACGCCAGCCGCACAGCATTGAGGATGATCCTTATACTTCTCAATAATTTCCAGCGCCGTATCCAAAAGTGGAATACGTGTAGGCGCATCCGTTTTCTGGCGAGTGGTATCAATCCACGGCTCGCCATCCATGCCCACAACAATATCCGTCGTCTTCAATTGCTTCACGTCTACATAAGCCAACCCAGTGTAGCAGCAGAATAGAAAGATATCCCGCACCTGGCCGATTCTTTCAACTTCGAACACTTTCTCAGTAAGTCGTTTCAGCTCCTCCCTTGATAGCGGATTCTTGACAACTTCTTTCTTCGTCAGCTTGAACCCTTGAAACGGATCTTTTTTCAACCACTTATTATTGACGCAAATCAACACCACCTTTTTTAGATTGCTCATATACTTGATTGCCGAGTTATGATTGCAACCCCGCGCACTACGAAGCCAGAAGTTGAATTCGGTAATGAATTCATAGTTTAGGTCTTTGATCGCCATGTCATCCTTCTTATACTTCCATTTGATGAAGGAGGCAGTATGTTCTTTTGCAGTCTTGTAACGCTTTAAAGTGAGTGGTGCGAACTCTTGACCGACGAGTGCTTCCATCTGCTCATTGTGATGCTCAAAGACTTCAAGAATGGTGCGGGTCTCATTGCTTTTGCCAAGCAAAATGTTTTTCAAGCCTTCGGCAGAAATTTCTTTGTCATCCTCGGTAAGAATTTTCTTGGCTTGGTAAACCTTCGCCGTGAGCAAGTCCAAATATGCATTAAGCGTCTTTGCATCTTCCTTGTTTCCGGCTGGTCGCCCGGCTGAGGAATTCCACCTTTCCGTATTCCATAACTTCTTGGTAGATAGCTCGGCGACTTTGCCGTCGACGGTAATTCGCAGGTAAACGTAGCGAACTGTTCCTTTTTGATTTCTGGCGGGCTTTAAATAGAAAAGCAGGCCGAATGTTTTCTCCAACATAACACAAGCGTTTAAAAGTGGTTAAATATCGAATTACCACGCTTGCCAATCAAGATGTCCATGCGGTGAACATGTTGTCAATCAATTTGTTAGGCCGTTTCCAGTGAGTCTTTTTCTCAAAGTGAGTGAACTACACGAAAGACTCACTGGAAACATGGGAATTTTTGCATTTTTTGATATGATCTGAAAAACAAAAATGCCCGCAAATCATTGATTTACAGGCATTTTGTTTGACTTTGAACTTATTTCAAGGGAGGGAGACGGGTCTCGAACCCGCGACCTCTAGAACCACAATCTAGCGCTCTAACCGACTGAGCTACAACCTCCGTTCTGAGGGGAGAACCCCTTTCGAGGACACAAAATTAGGAAAAGGTTTGAAGGTTGCAAGGCTAACAGTGCACTTTTTTTTCAACCTTCAAACCTCAATCTATATTTTCAACCCTTATTTCGCTCCAACATAAAGAGCGTCAGCGGCTTTCCAGTCCACTACGTTCCAGTATGCGTCGATATAATCCGGGCGCTTGTTTTGATATTTCAGATAATAAGCGTGTTCCCACACATCCAAACCAATGATAGGCGTTCCTTTTGCCTCTGCAATGTCCATCAATGGGTTGTCCTGGTTTGGTGTAGAAGTGATCGCTACGCCGTCGCCGGATTTAATAAGCCATGCCCATCCTGAGCCGAAACGGCCTGTTGCTGCTTTTTTGAACTCATCTTTGAATGCCTGGAATGAGCCGAATTTCGCTGTGATCGCTTGTGCCAATTCACCTGTTGGTTCGCCGCCTCCGTTTGGAGAAAGTGATTTCCAGAAAAATGCGTGGTTCCAGTGACCACCGCCATTGTTACGTACAGGTGCTGGCGCTTTGCTGATGTTTGAGATAATTTCTTCTATGCTTTTGCCTTCCAGTTCAGTGCCTGCTACCGCTGCATTCAAATTGGTAACATATGCCTGATGGTGACGGTCGTGATGTATCTCCATGGTCAATGCATCGATATGCGGCTCCAATGCATTGTTTGCGTAAGGTAAGGGATCTAGTGTAAATGCCATTTTCAGTGTAGTTTAATGATTAAAAAATGTACTGTATCAGTTGGCTAACAGCAGAAAAAGGCTTTATGTTCTTAATTTCTTAAAAAATTTGAGCAGCAGTTCCTGCGATTCCCGAGCCAAAATTCCGGTTGTCAGACTTGTTTTAGGATGTAAAATAACTTTGCCAAGCCTTGCAAAGCCGCGTTTTTCATCGGCTGCACCAAAGACAACGCGGTTCATCTGAGTCCAATAAAGCGCGCCGGCACACATCACGCAAGGTTCAAGCGTTACATACAATGTGCAATCCGAAAGGTATTTTGAACCAAGGTTATCAGATGCGGCGGTAATCGCAATCATCTCAGCATGAGCAGTTACGTCGTTCAGTTTTTCAGTTTGATTATAACCTTTACCAATAATGCGTTCGCCAATTACAACCACAGCACCGACCGGAATTTCACCTTCTTCATACGCCTTCTCAGCTTGTCGCATCGCTTCCGCCATGAAGTAATTATCGAGAATGTCTGCCTGGATATTCAATGTATAAGTCCGTTGTTTAATGAAAACGGGACATTCATCGCTAAGCAATAAATGTCCCGTTTGGTGTTTTTTTTATCTAAAATTAAGGCTTCATAACGCGCCAAACTGTATTCTTATTTCCGTTTGTAATCCTCAATAAGTAAAGTCCCGAAGGATAAGATGAAAAATCAACTTCTGTTGTTTTCTGGTTGATCGTCTTCACTGCTCGTGAACGCCCAGTCAGGTCAATAACTTCTGCGCGGGCTTCTTTCGGCGATACTGTTCCTGTTAACTCTACTGTGCATTGCGATGTGACAAGCGTAGGATAAACCTTCACCCAGTCTGCTGATGCAGGCGGTTCTACACCGAGGATTGGGTCAACCTGGACGCGTGCACTGCCGGCTCCTTTACCGGTTCCGCAGCCGTTGGTCACCTTCGAAATGGTGTAAGTTGTAGTTACTCTTGGCGCCAGTTTAAATGTGTAGGGAGTTACTGCAGCGGTGATAAGCGAATCCTTTGTGCCGTTGCTCAATGTAAATGTCCACGGTGCTTTTCCGGTGGTTTCAATTTTCATGTCCGCTTTATCGCCTACTAAAATGGTCTGCGTGCCTGTGATTGTAGCAATGGGAAGCGGGCTCGCTGTAATGGTAATCGAGCTCACACTGCCTTTTACGGTAAATTCAGGATTGGTCCCTGAACTCACAACCCGCACGTAATAACTTCCTGCAAGCGTGGTGTCGGGCAATGTTGCTGTTATCAGGCTGGATGAGGCGACAGATGGAATGCTTTTAAATTTGGCATCCGTATTCTCCGTTGCGATCTGCACTTTAAATGTGTTTTCAGCAGGGAAATCGCCCGATTGCTGGAATGGCACATTGAATGTTTTACCTGCGCAAGCCTCTGCCACAGATGGGTTACCCGAATTAATGGTCGGAATTTTCACTGTTACCAGAGCGCTTCCGATGGGCAAACCTTTACCGCAGGCATTGGCCACATTGGTAAGCAAATAAGTGGTTGTAGTGGTTGGCTTCACCTGAATTTCGTGATTTTGCTGGTCTGTTGTATCGGTTGTACCATCTGAAAGCGCATAGATCCAAGGTCCATCACCTGTAAATCGGATCCTGATCGTCGCCGTTTGTCCGAGGTCAATGGTGGAGCTGCCTGAGACTGTTGCGGATGGCAATGCCTTAATGTGGATTTTGATCTCTTCTTTTGGACTTTCGCAGCCATTGGAGCCGGTTTGGGTCACGAAGAATGAGTAATCCTGTACTTTTTCAGTGAAAGGCGTAAATGGAACACCCTGAAAATCAGTATCACTTGCATTGCGATACCATTTCAAAATAGATCCTGTTGCATCCAGTCTTGGAGCAACTTCATTCTGGCAATATGCAAGTTGCGTTGTTGTCTGAGGTTTTGGTGTTGTATTGATTTTAACATCAATTTTTGCACGGTCACCAACACATCCTTCCAAAGCCTGGCCTACAAAGTAAGAAGTCGTCCCACCTTCTGCAGTGGATGGAACTGGCGCATTGTCACTTGCATCGCCGCCCGTCGCATTTGTTCCGTACCATTTAAGGATTCCGTTTGTTACCGGTTTTGCGGACAATGGCTGCGCTGCAACGAACTGGCAAATTTCAACCAGTGGTTTATCGATTGTTGGTAATCCAGGCAATGCTTTTACGCGTACTTTCTGAGCTACTCTTGTCGGGCTTTCACAAGTTTTGGATACCTGCGTTGCGTAGAAGGTCGTTTCGCCTGCGTTTTTCAAGTTTATTGAAGGTGCAGTCTTGGAAGCGGTTCCACCAGAAGCGGAAGTATACCAGTTTACAGTGTTTCCGGCAGCAGGTTGCGCTTCAAATGTGTAGGATTTATCTGCACGCTCCTGGCAAAATGCCTCGGATACTGTTGGCAATGCCGCAGGTCTAGCATTTACCACAACGTTAACGTCAGCACGTGAACTTTCGCATACGAGCGAACCGTATGTGGTTGACTGAGTAACATAAAAAGTCGTCGTGCCTGCTGTTGTTGTTTTTGGAGTAGGAGGCGTGGTATTCCCTGTTACATCGTTGGTCGCAGAATACCATTTGAATGTCGGGCCAGCAGGAGTAAGCGTTTTGGGAGTTTCACCTACACAATATTCTATTGGAGAAGTGACAGTCGGAGTAGCTGGCGTGTCTTTAATGATCACGTCAATTTTCGCTCTTGGTCCTTCGCACAGTCCGGCTGATGTTTGGCTTACATAATAACTTGTTGTGCCGACAGTTGCAGTATTTGGAGAAGGCGCTGTTGAGGAGCCATTTCCGCCTGTTGCAACAGTATACCATTGCAATGCAGTCCCAGTCGCTTTAAGCGGTGCTGTATCTGTGTTTTGGCACAAATTAATTGGTGAAGTCACCGTCGGCAAAGGAGATACGTTTTTGACAGTCACCTTTATCTCGCTTCTGGCGCTCTCGCAGTCACCCACTGTTTGACTTACGAAATAGCTTTTTGTGCCCAGTGAATTGGTTGTTGGTGTCGGCGCAGAAGCTGATCCGGTTCCTCCTGACGAAGCAGTATACCATTTCAGGTTACTTCCGGTTGCGGTTAATGTAGGTGCAGTTGCATTTAAGCAGTAATCCAGGTTTTCGACAGTAGGAGGCGCAGTCTGTGTAATGGTCACCTTGATTTCGGCTCTTGGACTTTCACATCCTCCAACTGTCTGGGTTACGTAATAGGATGTAGTTCCCGCCGATGCGCTTGAGGGTTTCGGAGCGGCGCCTAGTGGGGCGCCACCAGAAGCTGCACTATACCATTTTAACGCTGTCCCAGTTGCCGTTAATGCGTTGGTTGCTTCATTGATGCAATAAGAAACATTAGTAGCGTCCGGTGCTTTTGGCGGAACACATGCCGTAACAGTAACCACAATTTCAGCCCGTTCGCTTTCGCATCCAGCCACCGTCCGGCTTACATAATAACTTTTTGTTCCAACAGTGTTTGTGGAAGGTGTTGGCGCAGTTGGTGACCCAGTCCCGCCCATTTCAGCAGTATACCAAAGCAAACCAGTGGTTGGCGTGGCCGATAATGGATCAGCATCAGCATTAAGCGTATAGCTTTGATTAGAAACAGTTGGCTTCGCCGGCGGCGTACAAACCGTTTTAGTAACATTCACAACAATTTCAGACCGCGCGCTTTCGCATCCACCGACTGTTTGACTTACGAAAAAATTTTGTGTTCCCTCCGTTTTGGTGTCAGGGACTGGGATTTTTGTCGCTCCTTCGCCTCCGGTTGCTGCGTCATACCATTTCAGGCCTGTGCCGGTTGCGGCTAGTGCAACGGCTTTGTCGCCTACTTCGTAAGCAACCGGCGAAGTCACCGTGGGTTTTGCCGGAATAGCATTCACTTTCAGCGCGGCGCTTTCGGAACCGGTGGCGATTGTAACTGCTACTAATACCGAAATAACTCGAACCTTATATGCAGCGCCGGCGGCTGTGCCGGCAGGAATGGTTGCGGTAATGGGCGATGCGTCGGCGGAACCAATGTTAACCGGCGAGGTAAACGCTCCGGCGGCATCTGATAGTTGAGCAATAAAGTTGGTTAATGGGGCAACAGTGCCGGTTGTAGTAAAGGGAACAGTAACATTTCCGCCTGCACAAACCTCTGTCGGGTTAAGGGCACCCGTGGTAATCGCTGTCTGGCCGAATGAATTTGCGACGCTTAAAATCGCAGCCAGAATTGTAAAAATACTCTTTTTAATAAATGTTCTTTTCATGTAAATGTCTTAATATCTTTCCGCTAACCTGTTTGACTGGTAAAGTTAGAGATATTTTTCAAATACACTTTCGACTCGATTAAGGAAGCTCGCTTTTCCTTTCAATAAGTGAACTATAGACTACATCCTGAATTTTGCGACGTGTGCGCTGCGTGGTAATAGCAGTGTTTTCGGCGTCGGGATTGACACGGTTGGAGAGAAAAATAAATACCAGATCTTCTTCCGGATCTATCCAAATCATAGTCCCGGTGAAGCCTGTGTGACCAAAAGAATTTACAGACGCCTGTGGCGATACGTAAGAACTATTTCCATCGATCGGGGCTTTATCCCAGCCTAAGCCGCGGTGATGCGATTCATCATAAACTCTTGAAAACATGGGAACAGTTGCATTTTCATAGTATCTGCGGCCAGCGTAATTCCCTTTCCAAAGATTCATTTGGAATAAAATCGCAAGATCGCGCGCAGTCCCGAAAAGCCCTGCATGTCCGGCAACGCCGCCTACAATGGCCGACATCTGATCGTGCACAGTGCCTTGAAGCAACTGATTCCTGAAACGGTAATCCTGCTCGGTAGGCGCGATTTGTTTTTCTGAAAAACGGCGCAGCGGGTTAAAACCAAGATAGGCAAGGCCCAATGGCTCGTAAATGTTGGCAGAAACGAAAATATCGAGCGGCTGGCCGGTTACTTTTTCAACGATCTTTTGTAACGTAAGAAAACCAAGGTCGCTGTACAGATAGCCGTAACTGCCCGATCTTTCTTTGCGGTTGTTCATGGGCGACTCCACAACCCATTTCCACACCGAATCGCGCATGGCGCCTTTGGCGAAAAGCTTCGGTGCAACTTGCAAATAATAAGATGTATCCGCTTTGGAACTGTAATATTCAGGAAGCAAGCCACCCGCGCTGGTTTTGGTCCTGTCCCAAAGCGGCGGATAAAATGAAACCAGGCCCGATCTGTGCAAAAGTAGATCCCTGACCGTGAAATTTTGCTTATTGGTGCCCATCAATTCAGGCAGATAGGTCGACGCCTTTTGGTCTAAATCGATTTGTTTGCGATCGTACAAAAGCATCACCGCCTGCAATGTGGCCGAAACCTTAGTCACAGACGCAAGATCATAAATTGTCTCCGAAGTCACACGGTCGGGCGTGCGATAATTGAGGCCGCCGAATTGTTTGTCATAAATGATCTTCCCTTTTCGGGCTACCAAAACTTCGCAACCCGGAAATACATGATCATTCACTGCGGCTGTCGCCAGATCGTCAATTCTTTTCAGTGAACTGCCGTCCATGCCCACACTTTCCGGCGTTCCAAAGGCGATCCTGTTGATCGTAGTCGTGGTTACGCCGCTTCCTGCTTTATACGAAAGCACCGAAACCGGCAAGCGGCCTTGTGATTTTAATGCACCAAAAATGATTTGGGGAACAATTTCCTGCTGATCCTTACCATCCTGGCTTGCGCAGATCAGCGCATCCGTTTCAGGGAAAAATTGAATGCTATATGGTGTTCCAAACAAGCATAGGATCACTTTCTTGTTCAATTGCTTCAATTGGTTTACAAAATCCACCATGCCCGTCGTAACCCCGTAATTGCTTTTTGGGTTGGAAGTTAAACCGTGCACATCCACAATCACCGTGTTGTAAGGCTCTAAATAGCCAACCATTTCCGAGATCTGCGCTTGCGACGAAGGCCCGTCATAGAAAGTGTAGGACCGCATCGGTTTGTAGGTTGATAGCATTTTCTGAAATGCTACGCTGCTTCCATCCCCAATGCTCACAGAAGCCATTTTATCATCAATAACCGAGCCAATCGGCAGCAGGTCATTATTGTTTTTCACAACCGTAATTGATGCTTCGCACAACTCGCGATACAATTCCTTGCTCTTTTCGGTGTTCAGGTCTGCGTAAAGATTGTTGGTGTCAATCGGTTCGTACTGGCTCAGTCCCGACCAGTATTTGGCTTGCAAAATGCGTTTTACCTTGTCATCAATGATCTTTTCACTGATTCTTTTTGAATCAATCGCGTCCTTGATTTTTGCAACTGTTTCGGCAATGCTTTCCGGATAAAGAAGAATGTCGTTTCCGGCGATCAATGCTTTCAGGTTAACTTCTGCGGCTTTTCCCGTTTTCAAAACGCCTCGCATGTTCATGGCATCGGTGAAAACCAATCCGCGAAAGCCAAGATCTTTGCGTAACAGGCCGCTAACCACTTTTTCGGAAAGGGAGCTGGCCAGATTAGGCGTGCTATCCAGTGCTGGAATATACAAATGACCATTCAATACGCCCATTAAGCTGTCGGCGATCATGGCCCGATATGGATAAAGATCTGTTTCTGTAAGCTTGTCAATGGAATGCGTGAGAACAGGCAATGTAAAATGCGAATCTGCGTCCGTATCGCCGTGGCCGGGGAAGTGTTTTGCGGTCGCGATGATCTTATTGTGCTGCAAACCCTTCATGTAAGCAATCGCTTTGCGCGTTACATTGTCTCGGTCTTCACCAAACGAACGTATACCGATCACCGGATTGCCAGGATTACTGTTAATGTCCGAAACCGGTGCAAAATTGATTTGTATCCCAAGACGGGTGCATTGTCTGGCAATATCGCTGCCCATTTTGTAAACAAGCGCGTCGTCCTGGATGGATCCGAGCACCATTTGTTTTGGAAATGAAATGGTGCTGTCGAGGCGCATGCCCAGGCCCCATTCGCCGTCAATGCCAATAAATAAGGGAATGTTGGAATGCGATTGGTAGCGGTTGGTCAGCTGCGCTTGTCCTACCGGGCCGCCCTGAAAGAATATCAGGCCACCGATGTGGAAATCGCTGATCAGGCGGTCAATGTATTTGTAGTGAGATTCGTCGCGATTGGAGAATGTAGCCACCATGAAAAGCTGGCCGATTTTTTGTTCAATGCTCAAAGACTTTAATGTGCTATCCACCCACTCATTTTCAGGCAATACAAGCACAGGATCCAGCCTTTTCTTTACTTTTTTGACGGGCTGCTTTACGGTTTCCGGCAATGCTGTAACAGGCTCTTCAAAAACCCGAATGCGCTTCCAGGCAACGGAAACCATTGAAGTTATAATAACCAGAAAGACCACACTTGCAACTAAACGAAACCGGCTTAACAACCAATTTTTCATACTTCGAACTACTGATTTTAACGAGGGAATGTTAGGTTATCTGACTTTTGCACTGCTTCAATTGAATTTAACAAAGGTTACAATAATAACAAATTATGGTCGGAATAAATCCGAAAAAAAATTGTTTTAATGCAATTCTAATATTTGATCTTCGCGATTTAAGCATTTCAAATTCACTTTGATCCAAACGTTATCGGGTCAGGCTTCTGAAAATGTCTTCCAGTGAGTCTCCTGTTTTCCGAAGCTCGTCCAGTGAGCTGTCACTCACTACTTTTCCCTTATTAATAATGATAACCCGATCGCATAGCGCTTCCACTTCCTGCATAATGTGGGTTGAAAAAAGCACCGTTTTATCTTTGCCCGCGTTCCTGATCACGTCCCGGATTTCCTGTATCTGATTGGGATCCAGTCCGGTAGTGGGTTCGTCCAGGATCAGTACAGAGGGATTATGCAAAAATGATTGTGCAAGTCCGACCCGCTGCCGGTATCCTTTTGAAAGCTGGCTGATCTTCTTGCGTTTCTCCACTTCAAGCCCACACAATGCAATAACTTCGTCCACCCGCGCACGCAATTCCGCCGACTTCATGCCATACAATTTTCCTGAAAAAAGGAGGAATTCGCTTACATACATATCCAGATAAAGCGGGTTATGCTCTGGCAAATATCCTATTGTCCTGCGCGCCGGCATCGGCTCCCGAGCAACGTCATAATCAGACACTTTGGCCGATCCATCCGACGCTTTGAGATAGCCGGTCAGTATTTTCATCGTCGTGGATTTCCCCGCTCCGTTAGGGCCCAGGAAACCAACGATTTCTCCCTTTTTTAAGCTAAAAGAAATGCCATCGATCGCACACTGCGTTCCGTAGAGTTTGGTAAGGTTGGAGACGGTTATTGACATTATTTAATGAGTGAATGAGTGAATTGTGAATGAGTGAATGGTTTAATAAGTGAATGAATGTGATTTTTTGTTCACTCATTCACTCACTCGCTCATTCACTCATTAATTTTACACCTTCAAAAATAGCTTATTCCTGAACAAAAGATACATAAACGCCCACTGGACCATGATATAGGCGATTACTTCTCCTACTGCTTCAATGGTGTGTGGGAAATAGCTTAGTATGCCTCCGAATAGTGCCTGCGCCGTGTAATTGAAGTTAATGTAGCTGCCGATCATATAAATCACGATTGAATTCATCCCGATTACTACGAAAAACAATGTCCATTTCCGGTAATTCAACACGTCCACGATCCAGTAGAACAGCGCCAGCAACAATGTACTGAACCCACCTGCACAAAGCACGAACGAACTCGTCCACAAATTCTTATTAATCGGGAAAAAGTAATCCCAAACGACGCATACTAGCAAACTGATAATGCCGGCAAAAACCAGGTAAACAACTTTATTGTTTTTTGAGATCACCTCTTCACTTGTCCGCAAAAGCTCACCCGCAAAAATGCCCATTAAACCCGTCGCAATGGCCGGAATAGTGGAAACCAGACCTTCAGGGTCGTGTATTTTTAAATGCAGCCGCCCTGGAATGATCATCTTATCGATGTAACTCGCCGGATTGCATTCAATGGTAAGCAATCCAGCGCCGCAGCCCGGAACCGGATAAAATTTCATAAACAGATAGTAACCAATCAGAATCGCGGCAAACCAGATCCAGCGCGTTCTTTTTTCGGTGTATAAATAAATGATCTGGGCAAACATTCCCGCTAACCCGATCCGTGCCAGAACGCTCGGGTAACGCATGTTTTCCCACTCCGTTTGAAATAAACCATTGTTATAAATGATGCCCAGCAAAACCAGGATTAATCCGCGCTGGATCACTTTTCGGATCAGTTCGGAAGGCGGAATGCCTTTTTCCAGTCGGCTGCCCAGCGAAAACGGAGCGGAAACACCGGCCATGAATAAAAATGTCGGAAAGATCAGGTCGTAGGCACGGAAACCGTTCCAGTCGGGATGGGTGAATTGGTGTGCCATGAAAATGGCCCAGGACCAACCGGTAACTTTTGCGAGCACTGCGAAAATTTCTTCGCCACCTGAAATCCAAAACATGTCAAAACCACGCAATGTATCCAGGGATAACAACCTCTGCGGCGAAGGACTATCTTTCATTTGATAAAGTAGGGTAAAGAGAAATAAAATTTGGTAAAAGGGACATAGTTTGGAATAAAAGCTAATTACAATTACTGTAAAGATTGCAAAAAATACTATTTATACTTTCCGGCAAAACTACATTTATTTGAAAATACATATAAGTATTGGCTAGGGTTATATATCATCGCCGCGGAGTTGCGTTATAAGCATCAATATTTTTAACTCCAAATTCACCCCATGAAAAGAATCTTAATGTTAAGCCTGATGGCTGCGACCTTGTTTTTCACTGGCTGCGCCACGTCCAACACCGCAAATACATCAGATAATGACGAGGCTTACCGCAACGAAGAGCCCGTAGCCAACACCAAACTCAACAACCGCCGCCTGGAAAAAAACCTCGATCGCTTCGCAGAAGAGCTCAATCTCAGCAAACGCCAACAAAAACAATTAAAGAAAATCGACCGTCGCTACGCGCGAATGGATCGCAAACTATCCAGAAACGACGAAGCCAAACGCCGGGACCACAAAAGACTAGCCGAAGAAAAAAGACAAGAAATCATAGAAGTCCTCACGCCGGAACAGCAAGAAACATTGCAGGCGTTGGCTAAGAAGGGGAGGTTTAGCCTGGATCAGATATTCGGGAAATGAATGGGTAATCCTTAATTATTATGGTTATTAGGGATTTTAATCCTTGGATATTATGGTTTTCAAGGATTCAAATCCCTAAATATTATAATTATTATGGATTTGAATCCTGCTATTTCTATCTTTATGGTAAATACAGGAAGCAATGATAGACAGAAATCAACTTGACTACGCGCGTAGCCACCTTTTCAAGGGAAAAGCATTTATCATATATGGGCCGAGACAGGCTGGGAAAACGACTTTTTCAGAGCAATTGCTTGCCTCGGTTTCGAGAAAGACATTACGCTTAAATGGCGACGAAGCGGACATACGTGAGTTATTTGTCCGTCCGAATTCAGCATTTTTAGAAAGGCTAATCGGCGATAATGAAATCGTATTTATTGATGAGGCCCAGCGAATTCCAGAAATAGGTCTTGTCCTTAAAATTATTGTAGACAAATTTGAGGCTGTTCAAGTCATAGCCACAGGCTCTTCATCATTCGAATTAGCCGGGAGCATTAATGAGCCGCTCACCGGCAGGCGCTATGAAATGCAGCTGTTGCCACTATCTTACAATGAGCTAGTGAAATATACCGACTTCCTGAATGAGCAACGACTTTTGGAGCAACGTCTGATTTACGGCTCATACCCTGAAATTATTGTTGATCCAAACAATGCGGAAAAGCATCTCAAACTAATTGCTAACAGCTATTTATATAAAGATCTTTTGATGCTGGAACAAATTAAAAAGCCAGCATTATTGGAAAAGATAGTTAAAGCAATTGCATTACAGGTGGGTAGCGAAGTGAATGTTACCGAAATTGGCCGTCTGGTTCAGGCGGATAATAAGACAGTTGAAAAGTATATCAACTTATTGGAAAAGGCCTTTGTTCTATTTTCCGTGCCTGCATTTTCAGGAAATTTACGCAACGAGATCAAGAAAGGGAAAAAGCTCTATTTCTATGATAATGGCATCATTAATGCAGTAACAAATAATTTTAATCTCTTAAAGAATAGAACGGACATCGGTGCCTTGTGGGAAAATTACATTATCAGCGAACGTGTTAAATTTTTGAATGAAAACGGGATTGATGCCAAAATCTATTTTTGGAGAACTACTCAACAGCAGGAAGTCGACTATATAGAGCAGACAGGAGCAGGTTTACGTGCAGTTGAATTTAAATGGAATGCTAAGGCAAACCAACGCTTCCCATCCACATTCCTAACGACTTACCCTCAGGCAACGACAGAGATTGTAACGCCGGAAAATCGGGATGATTTTTTAAGGAAATAACAATTCTACCGCAACCCATCCAACCAAGCCTCAACCGTCGGCCCGGTCATATCAAACAAAATTCCGGGAAGTAAACCCAATAATATCGTCAACACAACCAGGGGAAGCAGCATCGCTGTTTCCCTTTTTGTTAGATCGGAGAGGACGTGCAGGCTTCCGTTTTTGTACCAGAAGGCGCCGAAGAACATGCGTTGGTAGGTCCAGAGGAAATATGCGGCTGCTAGTACTATGCCTAATGTGGATAATGCCGGGATCCAGACGGGCAATGCTTCGGATTGGAATGCGCCCATCAATGTGAAAAGTTCTCCTACGAAACCCGAGAATCCCGGAAGTCCTAATGATGCGAAAAAAGCGATCCCGGTAATGATCGTGTACTGCGGCATGACGGCGATGAGGCCGCGGTAATGGTCGATGCGGCGGTCGTGGGTGCGGTCGTAAACCACGCCTGTGAGGATAAAGAGCATGGCGGAAAGGACGCCGTGGCTTACCATTTGATAAATGGCACCGTTAATGCCTTCGGCCGTGAATGCTGCAATTCCAAGCAACACAAATCCCATGTGCGAAACAGACGAGTAGGCGATCATTTTTTTCAAGTCGCTTTGTCCCAATGCATTAAACCCGCCGTAAATAATGGAAATCATACCTAAAACAGCCAGGGGAATGGCACTGTACTGCGCTTCGAATGGGAAAAATCCATCCACAATCCTTATGAAACCATAACCGCCGATTTTCAAAAGAATCCCTGCCAGCACAACGGAAATAGGCGTCGGCGCTTCTACGTGCGCATCGGGCAACCATGTGTGTACGGGAACGACGGGCAATTTCACAGCAAATCCGATAAAAAGGAACCAGAATGCGAGTAACCGCAAAGGAATGTTGCCAATCAGATATTCAGAAGCTGTGCTCAGCAATGAGCCGGGAATGTAATTGTTAGGATCGGCTAAATAAGCGAAACGGAATGTGTGAACGAGCTGCTCGGGAGCGATCTTGCCGTCGATCAGCCATTGCTGAACCTGTGCGATGAGGTCGGGGTGAATCGGATCTTCGATGCCCAAAATGCCTACAACTTTGGCGGTTTCCAGCGGATCGATCACCGACAAGTACAGCGCGATCATGACAATTAGAATCAGCAGCGAGCCGAAGAATGTGTAAATAAAGAACTTCAATGCCGCATACTCGCGCCTCGGGCCGCCCCATAATCCGATGAGAAAATACATCGGCAGCAGCATGAATTCGAAAAACAGGTAAAAAAGAAAGAAGTCCTGTGCCAAAAAGCAGCCGATTACGCTGCCTGTAAGCAATAAATAAAGCGCAAAATAAGCCCTTGACTTTTGAATGACATTCCACGAGCTGATCACACCTACAAAAAGAACGATCACCGCCAACAGCACGAGCGGAAAGCTGATGCCATCCACCGCAAGCGCATAATCAATAGAAACTACACCTAATGCGCCGATTGGCAAAGTTATCCAGTCGGTAACCTCGCTGAGCTGGTGGCCCGGGTTTTGGTTGTCGAAAGAAATATATAGGAATACCGAAATAATCACCTCCAATGCCAATGCAACCAGTGCGATGATCCGGAAATTTTCAGGTTTTTTGGCCGGCCAGACCGCTACGGCGGCTGCGCCCAGCAGGGGAATGGCAATAAGTAATGTCAGTATATGATCAATCATTCAGCATTAAGTTAAAATCGTGACCGGTTTAGTGAGCCGCTTTACAGGATAACCAGCCACAATATCAATAAAAACACGCCCATGGCAGTCACAATGAAATAAGACTGGATCTTGCCATTTTGTAAATTACGGACTGCCTGCCCGCCGGATTTAATCGAAAAGACCAGCAAATTCACGCCGCCGTCCACAAAAAAGCGATCAAACCAGCCGATAAGGTGACCCAGGACAACGCTTACTTTGGCAAGTCTGTCCACAAACGAGTCGATGATCCGCTTTTCGAATGTTTTCAAATATTTTGTAATGAATGCAAAAGGAATGATGAAGTACTGGGTGTTGGAATAATCCCTTAACCACACGAAGTTTTGCAGCACATTCTGAGCATTAGTAGCATTTACCGTATTGATACCGAATGGATTTTCTGATTTAATTTCTCTGTATGCAAGAAAAATGGAAACGAATGTCGTCAAACTGGCAACAACAGGGACCCAAACTAAATGCGTTTCTGAATGTTGCCCTAAGAATGCCAGAAACCATCCTGCCGCATCAAATGGGTTCCAGGAAAACCAGATGAAGATCGACAAAACAGCCAGAATCACCATGGGAAGCCACATTACTGCCGGAGATTCATGCGGGTGAATGTATGAAGCATTAAACCTGTTTTCTCCAAAAAACACCAGCCAAAGCTGCCTCGTCATATAATAAGCTGTCAGGCCTGCGGAAAGGATTACGACAATTGGAAAAATATAGAACAATGGACCTAATTCTGCCGCCCACAAGAACCCTTCGGTAATGATTGCGTCTTTGGATAAAAATCCTGAAAAGAACGGTAATCCGGCCAATGCTGCGGCACAAACTGAAAAGCATGCAAATGTGATCGGCAATGCTTTGCGCAAACCGCCCATCGTGCGCATATCCTGCAAATCGAAATCGGAACCCAGATCTGACGGGGTTACGGCGTGAATAACGGAACCGGCCGAAAGGAATAATCCTGCTTTGAAAAAAGCATGAGTCGCCAGATGAAAAAGGGCAGTTTGCCAGCTTCCAAAACCAACTGCAATCACCATCAATCCCAGCTGCGACATGGTAGAATAGGCGAGAACCCGCTTGATATCCCAAACCTGTGTCGCCTTAATGGCTCCTATTAACATGGTAATGGTGCCAATGATCGTAATGACCAGCTTGGCGTCGAACGTGAGTAAAAATGAAATTCTTGCCAATAAAAAAATCCCTGCTGCAACCATTGTGGCTGCGTGAATGAGTGCGGAAACTGGCGTGGGGCCTTCCATCGCATCCGGTAACCAGCCTGAGAGTGGCCACTGCGCCGATTTTCCCATACAACCGCCAAAAAGACACAGGCCGATTGCGGTAAGAATTCCGGGATTTAATGATTCAATTTTTAAGGAAAGCACCTCAAAGTCGGTAGAACCAATATAGTAAAACAGCATTAATATGCCCGTCAGGAAGGCTGCGTCACCGATCCTGTTGAGCACAAATGCCTTTTGCGCAGCCCAAACGGCCCTCGGTTTGAAATACCAAAAACCAATGAGCAGATAAGAAGAAAGCCCAACCAACTCCCAGAAAATATACATTACCAGCAAGCTGCCCGAAAGCACAATGCCGATCATGGAGAAAAGAAAAAGCTGAATAAATGCGAAATAACGGTGCAGATTTGGGTCTCCGTGCAAGTAAGCCGTGGAGTAAAACTGCACAAGCAGCGCCACAAAGTGCACGATAATGAGCATAATGCAGGTTAATGCATCAAAACGAAAAGGAATGTCAATGGAAGTGTCACCGATCGTAAGCCAGTGAAAACTGACCATGTGCAAGGATTGCGCATCTGCGTATAAAATGCTGACGGACAGCCCGAATGCTGTAATGAAAGCGCCCGCCCATCCTGCTGCTTTATTAAAACCTTTTCCAGCCAGCCAGAGCAAAAGAAAACCAACAAACGGCAATCCCAACAGCAGACAAGCAGGTAAAAAGTATGCAGAATCGGGCATAGATGCGGGAATTCGTTTGTTTCGGCAAATATCCTGAATTCGCGGCCGAATTCAAACAATGCTAGATGTCTTTCTCAATCTCCTCCACTTTGCCTGGTCCGTGGATCACTTCGAGCAGTTCTTTGAGGTCGTAAGTGGAACGGTTATAGGAATTTCCCAGCACAATGATCACCGCCTCATCTTCCGGGCAAACCCAAAGCATGGTGTTGTAACCTTTCCACCAGCCGCCGTGGTAAATGAAGCGCGGTGTGTTATCCTCTTTTGTGTGCATACGGAAGCCGTAGCCATAATTCCGGATGCCGGCCCTTTCGAAACTTCTTGGTTTGAACGCTTCATCAAGCAATTTTTTGTCTAACAGCAAACCCTGAGAAAGGCCGTTGTAAAACTTATAAATGTCGCCCGTTGTGGAATATAAGCCTTTGTCCCCGACGACATCATCATAATAATCCTTGTCCAATTTGCGACCAAACTGATGCCCGTCGGTTCTGAACTGCATGGCTGCGCTGGATGTGTCAGTAACCAGGAATGAGTTGGTCATGCCGAGCGGCGCGAAAATCTGGTCATATAAATATCTTCCAAAATCTTCACCGGACACTTTTTCGACGATGGCGGCCAGCACACAGTAATTGGTATTGCAGTAATTAAATGATCTCCCGGGGCGGTTGTAGGGCGTAGGCGTAGGGACGACTTTGGCATACCAATCCATAATATCCAGGTTATCAGGATATTTTTTGCCGTGGCGCACACTGTCATCAAAAGAATAAATGTAATTGGGAAGCCCGCTGCGGTGGCTCAGCAGCATATCCACTTTCACGCCGTGATAAGGAAAATCAGGGAAAAAACGCTGCACGGAATCGTCCAGACTTACACGCCCTTCCTGCACGAGTTTGAGAATGGCAATGGCCGTAAACGGCTTGGAAAGCGAAGCAAGCTGAAATCGCGAATGGCTGTTTAATGTATCTTTTTTCTTAAGGTGAGCAAAACCAAATGAATTTTGATAAAGCACCTGTCCTTTCTGAACGATAAGGACGTTACCATTGAATCCGGCCCTTTTTTTGCGCCTGAAAATATCTTCGATCTTCGAAATTTTCAGAAGCGTTGCGGCGTCCGGATTTTTAACGGGAACAGGGTCGAGTTTGGAGACCATCTTGCCGTCGACCATGATTTCCTCAGGTCCCGACTTCTTTTTTCTCACCAATCCCCATGAAACAACAAGGATTACCAGGACAGCTAATGCCGCCCACCACACTTTCGGCTGCACTTTTTTCAACATAGGCTTCAAGCCATTTATTTTCATCAGAACGTCGCTTTCCTAACGATGAATCGCAGGCAATTTTTATACTTAAGCATTACAAATTAAGCGCACAATATTTTACCGAACTAATACTTTCGCATGTTCTTTGCGGCCATTTTTTTGATAAGACAATAAATATAAGCCCGGCAAAAGTGCCTGAACGGGAAATAAATCAATAAACCCCTGCGCATTGAATTCGTGTTTGATGGCTATACGTAAACCGGCCAGGTTTGTCAGTTCTAACGATTTAGGATTTATATTTTGCCCCAAAACAGAAATTTTAGTTGCTGAGGCGGGGTTAGGAGCAATGTAAAACGAACCGGTTTCAGCTTGCATATGCACATCCGCCAGGGCCGAAAACACAAAATGATCATCCTGATCAGTCATTCTGAGCCTGTACTGATTAATTCCCGTTGCTGGCTTTTCGTCAGTAAATTCATAGCGGGTTCGGCCTTGCGTTTCGCCACTTGCTGGCAATGCCGCTATTTCTGTAAATGCCATCAAGTCGTTGCTGCGCTCGATCAGGAACTCTTTGCTGTTCTTTTCCCAGGTTGTTTCCCAGGCAAGCAATGCTTTGCCTTCGCTGGCCAACGCTTTGAAAAATGTCAGGTTCAGGGGAAGGACAATGGCCAGCACATCACCATTCACAATGATCTCGTCGAACCATAATGTTCCGTAAATGCTTGTCGGGCCGTAGCCGTAAATGCGGAATGTGAATGTGTTTTCCGAAAGGTTACTGAGCCCGGCCGGGACCGAGAATGTGTAAAATTGGCTTGGGTTGACTAACGTGGACGCCGTGAGGTCAGAAGCAAATCCATCCATACTTGTCCGGATTTTAAATTGCTTCGGCCCGTCGGGTGACCGCCTTAACCGCAGCGAAATGCTGGTAATGTTGTATTTAAATGATTTGGCAGTGAATTTGAACTCCATATAACGGCCATCTGAAAATGAGTTGGGCCAGGGCCGCACCACATAAGCCGCCACAAGTGCGCCGCCTAGCCCGTAACCGCCATTAAGCGCATTCGTATTACCGCCACCTGCCAGCACGGCGTCAGTTGGGATGAAATTGGCATGATTGGAGACGCCGCTTTGGCTGTAATCCATCGACCATTTGATTTTAAATGCTTCCTGGGCAAAACCATTTAAAACAAAAAACAGCATCATTGACAAAGTCAAAATAATGCTGTTTCGGAAAGAATTAATGTTCTTTTTCAAGTGCGTGAAATTTAAGATTTACAGTATTTACTTTATTGATACGGTAAATCTCAAAAAGGTCACGCTGGAAAAAATATTTTTTTAAAATTCTGCACTCTTCGGATAGCGTGGGAAAGGAATTACATCCCGAATGTTGCTCATACCCGTCACAAACAGCACCAAACGCTCAAACCCAAGTCCGAAGCCCGAATGCGGCGCGGTTCCGAATTTGCGGGTTTCCAGATACCACCAAAGGTTTTCGGGATCAATGCCCACTTCTTTCACGCGGCCCAAAAGTTTTTCATAATCCTCTTCACGCTGGCTTCCACCAATGATTTCGCCAATTCCCGGAAACAAAACGTCCATTGCGCGCACCGTTTTTCCGTCCTCGTCAAGTTTCATGTAAAACGACTTGATCTCCTTCGGATAGTTGGTGAGGATAACCGGCTTTTTGAAATGTTTTTCAACCAGATAACGCTCATGTTCGCTGGAAAGGTCGATTCCCCAGCCCACAGGATATTGGAATTTCTTTTCTTTATGCGGTTTTGATTTCAATAAGATCTCAATGGCCTCCGTGTAAGTCAGGCGCTCAAAAGGATTGTCGACTACGAAACTCAGTTTTTCAAGAAGCGGGATCGAGCGCTCGTTTTGTGGCTTATTCTTTTCTTCTTCTGCCAACCTGTTTTGCAGGAAATTGAGATCGTCTTTGCAGTTGATTAAAGCATAAGTGATTACTTTTTTGACAAAATCCTCAGCCAGATCCATATTGTCTTCCAGTTCGAAAAACGCCATTTCAGGCTCAATCATCCAGAATTCGGCTAAATGTCGCGTTGTATTCGAGTTTTCGGCCCGGAATGTTGGTCCGAATGTATAAATCTTGGAAAGCGCCATGGCACCCAACTCACCTTCAAGCTGACCGGAAACCGTCAAATTAGCCTCTCTACCAAAGAAATCTTCTTTAAAGTTAATTGCGCCTTCTTCTGTTCTTGGCAACTTATTGAGATCCAATGTAGTAACCCGGAACATTTCGCCGGCTCCTTCCGCATCCGAGGCCGTAATAACCGGCGTATGCAAGTAGAAAAATCCACCGTCATTGAAATATTGATGCACCGCAAATGCCAATGCGTGGCGAATGCGCAGGATTGCGCTGAATGTGTTCGTACGAGGGCGTAAATGCGCTATTTCACGCAAAAATTCCAATGAATGCTTTTTAGGCTGCAAAGGAAAAGTCTCAGGATCAGCTGTTCCATAGACCAGGATGTCTTCAATTTTTACCTCAACAAGCTGACCAGATCCTTGTGATTCAACGAGTTGTCCTGTTATTTTAAGGCAAGAGCCTGTGGTAACGGTGCTTAGTAATTCAGCCGAAAACTGGCCCGGCTCGGCTACTGCCTGAATATTATGAATGGTTGAACCGTCATTCAATGCAATGAAAATTGCGTTTTTGCTCTCACGTTTTGTCCTGACCCATCCTTTTACTGTTACGGATTGGTTTTCAGGAGAAGTCTGTAAAATTTCTTTGATTTGCAGCGGTCCCATTTTCTTATTAATGTCAATCTTAATTTACTGAATACTTGTGCATCCGGCTTTCCGAATGAGGGGCAAAATTACAAATTACCCTACGAAAACCTATTCCAAGCGCGTAACTTACTTTTCTGTGGGAACTGTCTCTTGTGCAGACTGGTTTTCAGCGTAATTTTGTCCTTTACTATTCCGATTAAAGACATTCTCCCTTGAACAACCGAATCGCACTCATATTATCAGTTGTATTTCACCCACTGATCCTGACGACTTATTTATTTGCCTTATTATTTATCATTTCGCCGGATCTGGTCGGCGTGAGCGCATTTGAACTTCCGGCATTGGGTAGTTTGCTGCTGCTTTTGTTCCTGAACACATTCATTGCGCCTACATTGGTTGTTTATTATTTCCAAAGAATGGGCATTATCAGCACGATGCATGTGGACGATTTGGCAGAGCGAAGATTGCCTTATGTAGCTTGTATAATCATTTATGGATTAGCTACTTACCTGTTCGGTTGGAAGCTGCAACCCATTAGTGAGCTTGCCCCGCAAATCTCGATCATTTTAGGAGGCGCCACCGTGTCACTCCTCATAGTAACTGTTGTGAGTTTGTTTTGGAAAATCAGCGCACATGCAACCGGCATAGGCGGCTCCATAGGTATGCTCACGGGCCTGCTCATCCGCCACGATGAAGTGCAATTGCTTATTCCTTTGATATTTACTGTTCTGATCGCGGGCTGGCTGCTCAGTGCCAGGCTGCATCTGAATGCGCACACACCCGCACAAATTTTCGTAGGCGTCATTTGCGGCGTGTTCGTGAGTAGCCTGACCGTTTATTTCTTCTTTTGACAAAAAACACTTCACAGCAATGTACCAGCACCTTCTTTTCGAAAACACCGACGGCATTGCGACGATCACACTCAACAGGCCGCAGGTTTATCACGCATTAAGCCCCGCATTGATCAACGAAATCACCATCGCCGTAAAGGCCGCCGAAAGCGACGACGCCGTTCGCGTGCTCATCATCACCGGCGAGGGCGACAAGGCATTTTGCTCCGGCGCGGATTTGAAGGAAACCGCAAGCTCGGGCCAAGGTGCAGACGAGATTTTACGGGAGTATTACAACCCCATGATCCAGGCCATCCGTACCATTCCGAAACCTGTGATTTGCCGGCTCAATGGTCTGGCAGTAGGAGCAGGGTGTTCGCTCGCCCTGGCCTGCGATGTTGTCATCGCCCGCGAAGACACATATTTGAGTCTGCTTTTTGTACAAATCGGTCTGATGCCCGATGCAGGCGCCACATTCTTCCTGCCCCGTTTGGTCGGCATGGCACGCGCCTTCGAAATCGCTTCCACCGGCAGGAAGGTCTATGCCCCGGAAGCCGCGAGCATCGGCCTGATCAGCAGATCTGTTCCGGCCACAGAGCTGGACGCAGCGATTGAGCAAACCGCTGCTTACTATCGCAACGCCCCAACCCAGGCAATAGGCGCCATGAAGCTCGTCATGAACGAATCATTCCATTCCGACCTGGCCAAAATGCAGCAATACGAGCTCGAAAACCAGGAGCGATTATTCAAAACCTATGACGCGCAAGAAGGAATCGCCTCATTTCTTCAAAAGAAAGGCCCTGATTTTCAAGGCCGCTAGCATTAAACCAAAACTTTTTCAACTTTTTTCACTTTAACCATTTGCTGTAAAGGGCCGCTTTGCCTATCTTTGCAGTCCAATTCAGAAACGGTTAAGCATTAATAACCGGAAAAGAATCGAAAACATAAAAGGTTGCGTAGCTCAATTGGATAGAGCACCTGACTACGGATCAGGAGGTTTGGGGTTCGAATCCCTACGTGACCACTTGAAAATCAAGCACTTAGCATTAATTTGCTAGGTGCTTTTTTCTTTGGTGCACATAGATTACACACAACTGGCCTTATCGACTACTATAAGTGCCCATAATTTGCCTTTAATTCTCACTGCGCAGAATGGCGTAGTCATACCATTAATTATCATTTCTTTTTAATTTTTCAGAGATAAGCGATTTTATTATATTGCTATAAAGAAAGTCATTAGTATGGAAAAGCTGATTCGTTGGACATTGGTCATTATATTTTACCCATTTTACTTTGTAGGTAGATTCGGTGGCAGGAGAATCATTTATACTAAGAGCTAGTCTCATGAACAAATTGAGCTTTTCAGATAACGGCGCTAGCCAAGACAAGAAGATAAGCAAAGATATCTATATTATCCTTTCTGATTTTCACTTAGAGCCCTTTGAATTGAGGGGGACCTTCGAAAATATGATTGCCGCTGCGATAAAGCCGAAAAGAAAGAAGATACTAAAGCAAACGATTGACCTACAAATAACCTAATCTTACCGCTGAGTAAGCGAAGACAGGTAGGAGACGGTTCGGCCTGAGGGGTTACGGATAATCAAGGATCCTGAAGATTTTAGCTGAGGAACAAATAACTAAACTATTAAATGCAATTGCTTGCTTATCCCTTTCGATGGCTGACGACTCTTTTTTTAGTTGTTGCTTTTCAGGCACACTCTCAGAATACGCAGGCGTATACATCAACACCAAGTGAGGTGATGACGATTCACTCCAGGCTTCTAAACGAAGAGCGCAAGGTGTATGTGCATTGCCCAAAAGTTGACTCCGCCGATGTAAACAAACGATTTCCCGTAGTCTACGTAATGGATGGGGACAATCATTTTGCACTGCTGGCCGAGTATGTCGATTACCTGAGTCGGCCCGATGTTTTGGCAATGCCGAAGGCAATCATAGTCGGCATCCCAAATACAAAACGAACCAGAGACCTTACCCCAACCAGCAGCTTACTTAACTACGAGGGGAAACCTGACAGTAGTTCATATAAAGGCAGTGGCGGGAACGAAAAATTTTTGCAATTCATCGAGGCCGAATTGATACCAATGATCGACAAAAATTATAAAACAGCGCCCTACAAAATATTTGCCGGGCATTCCTTTGGGGGCCTTTCAGCTCTAAACTGTCTGCTCACTCATCCTGATCTATTTGATGCGTATATTGCCGTAAGCCCATCTCTTTGGTGGGACAGAGAGTATGTGTTGAGAATGACCGAAGAAAAACTAAAAAGCGGTTCAACTTTAGACAAAATATTTTTTTACAGCGATGGAAACGAAGGAGGGCGTAATTCGTTTTTTCATAAAAATTTGTTGAAGCTAGATGCAACAATTGCTAAGAAAAAGCTGAAAGGATTTGATTATCTCTATAAACATTACCCCACCGAAACCCACATGACCGAACCTATTGTGGCTTATTTCGATGCCCTGCGCTACATTTTTAAAGACTGGGAAAAGCATCGCTAGGGATTCTTATAGACTCCTCGATTTTTGCGACGAAAGTGTTGCATTTATCATATGTATCCACAAACAGACGAATGTATTACACTGAAATAACCTTACGAACTATTCGGGAAAGTTCTCTGCGTATTTATATCCGCTTCCGGTATTAAGGAGCAAGATTTTGTCGCTGGCATGAATCCATTTCTTTTCAATGGCCTTTAATGCGGCCGGCAGCAGCGCACCTCCTTCCGGGGCGACGAACAAACCCTCATTTCTTGCAAATGACCTGACACCTTCCATCAGCTCTCCTTCTGTAACCGAAAGTGCGTAACCTTCGGATTCATGTAAAACCTGCATGATTTGACGTTCTGCGAACGGAAATGGAACGGCCAGTCCATTAGCAATCGACGGTTTGGCTTGATAACCTGAGGCATTAACCTGCGTTCCCTCGAATGACCTGACCATCGGCTCGCAGTTCTCTGTTTGCACTGCAATCATTTTTGGTAAAGGACCTGCGATCCAGCCGGCTTCGAGCATTTCATGAAAAGCCTTCCAGATGCCGATCAGGCCGGTTCCGCCCCCGGTCGGATAGAAAATGACGTCGGGTAATTCCCAGTTCATTTGCTCGGCAATTTCAAAGCCCATCGTTTTCTTGCCTTCCAGTCGATAGGGCTCCTTCATGGTCGACACATCGAAATAATCCTCTTTCATTTTCATTTCCGCAACGACCCGTCCGCAATCGTTGATCAGCCCATCTACCAAAACCAGGTTGGCACCAAAATAACGGCATTCCTGCTTGAAAATCTCGGGCGTGTGCGAAGGCATTACGACCGTCACCTCAATGTTTGCTTTCGCACAATAGGCCGCCAGCGCACCACCAGCGTTTCCAGCCGTCGGGACAATGCAACGTTTAATCCCCAACTCCTTCATTTTGGAAACAGCAACAGACTGACCTCTGGCTTTAAATGATCCGGTGGGGTTTAGTGACTCATCCTTCAGATGCAAATTTGGTATGTTATGTTCCCGGGCAAGGTTATCCAGCGCTAACAGAGGGCTCATTCCCTCTCCCAGGCTCACGACATTTTCGGGATTGATTATTGGTAAAAACTCAAAATACCGCCATAAGGAAGCAACCCGATTCCGCAAAACACCTTTATGAACATCTTTCAATGACCCATATTTTGCATAAAGCGGGGCTTGCCATCCTTCCTGCTCATTGCTGCAGAAGGTTTGGATCTCCAGGTGGCTGAATTGCTTTTTACTAAATGCGCATTCTAAATGGGTGATATGGGAAGAGAGAAGGTCTGTTTTAATCATGACTTTTATCAGTTGATGAACAAAAGTAAAATGTTCATTATAACGACGCCAATGCTATTTTTATATAGCCTATAACGTGATGTTATGAGCTTGCAATGCAAAACGGACAAAAGCCTGCGCAAACGGATTGTTCTCCGTCCCGTGCCGCTGGATGAAATAGAAACGCCTTTTGATTTGCAGGCTCTCAACAAAAACCTGCTTCAGTGTTCCCGCAGCAAGCTCTTTCTGAACTGACCGCAGCGGCAAGAAGCCAAGGCAGTCATCCACGAGCAGAAAGTTCTTTAATGCTTCGGTGCCTCCCAGGGAAATGTTGCTATTAAGATCGGAAATCTTGAATTTTTTGCTTTCTAACGCAGATTTTATTGACGCCAATGTGCCAGATCCCCGCTCCCGGAGGGCCACCGGATAATTTCTGAGCTCATCAAGGCTAATTGACTCACGCAGCCATAGCTCACTTTTTGGAGAACATACCAGGATCACTTCATCGGACAGAAAATAACGATAATTTGCGGAAGTGGTTTTGGTTTGGCCCTCAATGATCCCTAAGTCAATCACATTATTTCCAAGTGCGGCCAGTACATTTTCCGAATTCCGGTTCATCAGTGAAATGCGGACATTCGGATATTGGCGCCGGAATGCCGAGAGAATTTCCGGGATGATATAAAGTGTGACAGTCGTGCTTGCCCCAAGCCGGAGCTCCCCTTTTGCATTAAATTCATCAACATTCGTACTTAATTCAAATTCCAGCCTGTTCTTGATCGCACTTGCCTCCCGCAAATGAGTAAACAGGATTCTGCCCGCGTCTGTCAGCCTGATACCATTCCCAAAGCGTTCAAAAAGACTTGTCTTATAATTGTCTTCCAACGCTTTGATATGCTTGCTGATGGCGGGCTGGCTTAGATTAAGAACCTGGCCTGCCTTCGTAAAACTGAGCAAACTAGCCACTTCAAAAAAGACCTCATGCCGAAACGATAACATATCCATGGCCGGCGAGCCGGCTTTTAATTGATCACCCGAAAAGCGGCAATTAGGAAATTTTTTATCGGTAAAGAAAAAACATACCATTGATGTATTTATTTTTCCTTACCGAAGGTGCACCCATTTTGGACCAAGTCGTTGAGTATTTCGAAGAGCTCCGCTTTGCCAAAGACGAATTCTTACTTAAAGAGGGAACCATAAATAATCGTTACTTCTTTCTGCGGACTGGTTTCAATTTTTTTGACAACATTAAGTCATTCACTTTCAAAATCCCTTACCCCAAGAAGTTCGCCCGGAAGCCCGACGGTGACTCACCCGTTTTAGTTTGAAATAACCTGCTAAAATAAGCCGGATCATTGTAACCAAGGTCGTAGGCAATTTCTTTTGCCGTAAGCGATGTGTGAACGAGCAGTCGTTTTGCTTCTAAAATAATCCGGTTTTTGATCACCTCATTGGGTTGTGGCAACCGCAGACGGTTAAACTTATGTGTAATCGTTTTTGGCGCCATGCAGAGAAAATCCGCGTAGTCGGCGACGGTATGTTTTGATTTATAATGCTCTTCCACCAGTCGGGTAAACTTGCGGAAAAATTCGAGATCGCTTTGCTGTTCGGTCACTGCATTGTCCAAATGCTGCCTTTTCCATGAGCGGGTTGCGCGGATTAGTAGTTGTTTGAGATAGGTCCTTACCATTTCTTCCAGCGAGCTATCTTTTAGTTGAAACTCCTGGATCATTTCTTTAAATATTCCTCCTAAAAAAGCGATTTCTTCTTCCGAAGCCTCGACTTTGGGCATGTTCCGGATGTTGTTAAAAAGTAGCCCATCGCACGCAACTTCCTGATCGTGAATTTGAATGCAATAAAAATCTCGGTTGTAAAAAATAAAATAACCGCTTTCCTCGCCAGCTTTTTCCAGTTCCAGATATTGATTAGGACTGATAAAGAAAAGGGTCGGCTGCTGCGTTTCGTAACAGGCAAAATCTACCCGGATTTTATAGCCGGCTGGCAAATAAAGGATCTTAATGTATTGCTTGTAATCGGGTCCGTTGATGACGTCTGTCTGCGCTTTACTTACATGCAGTAATCCCAATGTCTTTGAATTATTGTTGAAAACCGTCGTACTCATGGCTATATACGCTTGGGAAGGTTAATATCTTTTGTTTTAATATGGAAAAAAGTCCCTGCGAAGCGGTTGGCAGCTCCACAGGGACAATAGGCTGGTTACTTCGCGGCAAACTTTTCCAGTTCGGAGTTAAATTTATCCATTTCTTCAATGAATAACCCATGTCCGCCTTTTTCAAATTTCACGATATATGAACCTTCAATTGCTTTGTTCAGCTGCTCAGCCTGTGAGAAATCACATAACTTATCATTTACGCCATGGAATATGGCGACGGGCATTTTGATTTTTGCCAGCTCGGGACGCAGATCCAGATCCCGCAATGCAGAAATTGCTTGTGTAGTTGCATAAGGTGAAGCATTCAGGTTAATGTTTTCCAGCCATTTAATGGATTCAGATGAAAGTCCGCCTTCTTGTCCCTCAAAAGCTTTTCCGAAACCTGCCACCAGTTGCTCCCGATTGGTTTTGGTCTGTTTGATCAAATCGGCTGCGCCTTGGTCGGTAATGCCGTAAGGATAACCTTCGCGTTGTTTCCATGATGGGCCGGTGGCGCCGAAGACCGCCAGTTTGGCAATATGCGCTCCGTTATATTTAGTCACGTAGTGAAGTACCACGGCGCTGCCCATTGAAAAGCCCCCCAGCGTTGCGTTCTCGATTTTCAGTTTTTCCAAAATCACTTTAATATCGTCTGAGAATGTGTCGAAATCATATTTTCCGTAAGGTCTGTCAGATTTTCCAAAACCGCGAAGCGAAATGCCGATCACCCTGAAACCTTTTTCAACCAGATACTGATATTGATATTCATACATTTCATTGTTGAGCGGCCATCCGTGGATGAGGACAACGGGCTTACCTTCGCCAAGGTCAATAACGTGCAGTTTAACATTTTTTTCAACTTCAATGTATTCTTCTCTTCCTGCGGATGACGGCTTGCGCGTTTGTGCAAACAGGAGTTGGCTTTGGATAAACATTAATATGAATCCGATGGTCAGTGCAATGGTTTTCATTATAGTAGTAAGGTTGTATTTTTGAGTTAATCAACTAACCGCTAGCTGATTGTCGTTGTTTTTTGACATTGCAAAGTTGGCACGGAAAACAGCGCAGAAGAATGGATAAAAGTCAATGCGGCTTGTACATTTTTCCCGACCTGAGAAATTGTTTCGTGTAGAAGGTTGAAAGTTGCTTCAATTGCTATGTTGTCGGAATTGTGCGCCGTCGATCACGTATTCGGTGCCGGTGCGGTAAGCAGCTAAGACTGAGTGTACAGCTTTTTGCAATATGTGCGATAATTACTTAGGAATGAAATGCGACATGTGCATTCAGCGATTTTCACCTTCCCTTCATCGATTATCAGCGGCAGCAGCGCTACTCCCGATCTACATTTGATCATCCAATGCACACCGCATTCGACCAATGTATAAATCATAAAATCGCTGCAATTATGAAACCAATTCATCTATTTACCCAAACAAGCCTGCTGCTAGGCGCAATGCTTTACATGACGTCCTGCCGGGAAATGGAGCCGGAAAATGAGGTTGTTACCATTTCTGAAAAAGCGACAAGCCGCACCGAACCTGAAACTGCCTACCCGGGAGAAGTCGGAACATTAAAAAAAGGTACACTTTTTGGCAGTGAGATCACTTACTCCGAGATCGACGGAAAGGCAGTGTTCCAGGGAGACATTATCCTCTCGCCCGAACAGCTCGCAGGCGCCAATGCACGCACGGAGGCAACTGGACTGTCAAACAAACCCGAGCTATGGAGCAATGCGACGATCAATTATACGATCGATCCGTCCATTACCAATAAGGATGCAATTATGGCTGCAATCGCCGAATTTGAAGCATCGACACCGATCAGGTTTGTGTTGCTGCAAAATCCCGAAGGTATTTATGCGGGCATCCGGATCAATTATGTAACATTTAAGCACGGCCGCGGCTACTCTTCTTCCATTGGCCGTGTGGGAGGACAGCAATTCATTACCTTGCCAATTTTCGCGACGAAAGGGGCCATATTGCATGAAATCGGGCATACGGTAGGTTTGTTCCACGAACATACCCGCCCAGACCGCCTCAACAGTATCAAGATCAATCTCAACAACGTTTCCGAAGCAGACCTTATCAACATGTCTACCTATCAGGCGCAAGGCTATCAAGGATTTCAGTATATGTATATGGATATGAAGTCCATTATGATGCTCGATTCCTATGCATATTCCAAAAACGGACTGCCTGTAATGACGTTGCTGCCCGGTACTACGTTTACGGTACAGCGCGAAAAGCTGAGCAACGAAGACACGTATGGAATCACAATCATGTATGGCAATGTCTATGCACTGAGCGGCAGCCTATATGCCGGCGATGCGCTGAAAGGCAAAAGGGCCACTTGCTCGCTTTACTGGGAAAATGCTGAAGCCATGTGCGCAACGCCGAACACGCTGTACATTGCTCATAACAACACCATTTGGGCCGTGAATAAACTGACGGGTTCAAGAACTGAAACGATCACGGGTATTTCGGGCATAAAAAGTATGGTGTATGCGCAAAAGAAGGTCTATTTTCTTCAAAACGGCTATTTGTATAGTTACAACCCTGCCAATGGTGTAGGCATAAAATTCCCGGGACAATACTGGCTGCCAGGAACGGCTTTGTCTTACTGCTACGGATTCCTGTTCATTGTCAATGGAGATACACTTTTCCGGATTTCTATGGACGGACAAAATTTCGTTTCCATGGGTAAAGGTTACCAGGGCGTTACCGAGATGGTGCCATTTAATGACAAACTTTATATCCTGAAAAACGGAAAACTGTGGAAAATGGATTCGAATTCCGGCGCGATTATGCAGCACGGGAATGGCACTTATGCCGCCGACGCGCAACTGACCGCCAATACCAAAAATCTGCTTGTCGTTGACGGAGGTAACTTGAACAGCGTAGGTGAATGGGGAGAAAGAAAGACAATCTCAAACAACTGGCCTACCATGAAGCACTTAACTGCGGTTGGTGCGGAGGATTAAGTTCAATATTACACAAGCTGCCACAGAACCGGGTCAGCGCAAAAGCACTCGGAAAACGGAACCAGGTCCGTATTTGCACGATAAGGCGAGGCGAAGCCGCTTCTCGATATGAGGAGCGGCTTTTATTTTACTCTGAGGCTCGACCAATATGGCTTTGTCTCGGTTTTGTCCGGATAAATGCCGGTGATCATGTATTCGCCTGATGGCAGATCGGCCGGGACTGTGTATTTGCCAAGCGCAAAACTTACACCAGCCATCGCCCAACTATAAATGGCGACTTCCGGAACTAGAATGAAGGTTTTTTCAGCTGATTTGAGACGAAGCCGGGGAAGATGGTCTGCCTCAAAAGGTACCCTCGGCGTAGTGAACATCAGTGGTGTTGGCTTTACATAAAACTCGTCACCTTTGCTCACCGACAGCTGTTCAACATTACGGTCCGGGCTGAGGTTCAGGTCGCCCTTCCAAATAGATTCCAGACTTTTTGTTTCTTTCCTGGCCAGTTCAAAAGACGCTTTTCCCAGCAATTTATCATTTTCAAAATAAGACAGCAGATAGGAGCCGTCCGGCAGGTTGGCAGGGATTTTATCAAGGGTCAACAACTGGTTATCATTTACACGGACCGGAAATGTTGCGGGAACCGGCATGGAAGCATTTGAAAAGGCCACTGTGTATTTTTGTGTGGGCAGGAAAAACCCGCCAGACGCTTTGATGGTATCTTGCCGTTCATATTGAAATGGGTAGTAACTGAAATTACCGACGATCGGCGTGTCCCTCGTGAATCTGATTCCCTCGAAAGCAACGGGATTTTGATTAAAAAACCTGAATTCAAAGCTTAGTGGCTCGCCGGTCGCCAGTGCCGCAGCGTTGGCAAGATAAACATTCGGATCTTCCAAATACAAATGAGCTTCCTCGGTCAGGCCGGTTTTGCTGTTGGTAATTTTAACAAACGGGCCATCGAAATCATAGGAAGCAGGTGAACTGCCTTGCTTCACATCGAATCTGAAAGGAAGCTTAATGCCGGCCGCATTAACAGCAATTTCTTTCTGCAGCAATTCGATTTTAGGCGTCCCGGAATAATTGAAGTAGATACTCGGGATAGAGAAATCATTATTTGCCTTTTGTAACTGGAAAGACAGAGGTGATGTGCGCTGAAATTTATAGCTGATCGTGCTGTCAGGCGTTGGCTCGTTCGCATCATACAGTACTTGCACGCCCGGCTTCAGGGACAGTGTCACTTCCGCCAGCTGCGCGTCATAAGTTTGCGGAAAGCTCACCATGTAAGCATTATGCAGCGAATCGAAGGTGATTTTTTCGGCTCCGGCAACCTTCACACCTCGCAGCAATTCTGTCGCTGCTAACATTTTTCCTTCCGGAATGGGGTCAGGCTTGGGAGCTACTTGTAATATCCTGGAATCTTTGTCACAGCTGATTAAAAGTCCAATCGACATGACGAACAGGTAAACCATTTTTTTCATAGCAGATAGAGGAATAAGCAAGCGGTGACATAATATGTCGAAGTAAACTTAATACTACGTGAAATCCAAATATTTGTTTTGATAATGATAAATTCAAGTGCAACCAACTTTATTCCGGAAAGCATGCCGGGATTTCATTCCCAATTCCTTCCGGTTTTGGCCTTTAACATTGTATTAAAAACAAGTTGAAGCATGAAACACATTATCATCATTACACTATTATTTACCGCGACAATGTTGTCGGCTATGGCACAGATTGATTCCATTCAAAAACCGAAACCGGTGAAAATTCGCCATGCAGAGCCGCTTTATATGGATCTGATCCGCGATTTGGGCGCGCGAAAAGGGGAGAAGGAATGGAATGTCGGGTATGGCGTTGAAGGACATAAGGATTACACGATCAACCATTCGTTTGTTGAATACGAATTTTCACCTGTGAACCGGCTTGGTCTGGAAGTGGAAGTTCCGTTTGCTTTTTACAGGCCGGCCCACGTTCAGGAAGGGGCTGAGCTTCCGCGCAACAGGGTAGAGGGCTTGAAACTGGCTGCCCAATATACATTCTTGGTATCTGAAAAGCAGCAAATGTCGATGGCTGCAGGTTATATGCATGAATTTCGCGCCCATTCATTTTACTCTATTAACCACGGCAGGGGCATGCTGAAAGGCAATTCGATCAGCCCGTTTCTGATCGTTGCCAAAAAATGGGGAAGCCGGATCAACACCATGATCTACACTGGCCCGGAATGGGAATTTACGCCCGAAGAATCTAAAAATGAATTGTTTTACCAGGTCAATGCGAGTATGCATTACGTACTTCCGAGCGGGAACTTTGTGGGTGTTGAAGTGAATGACGAGTTTTCTAACGAAGTCCGTCACACCGTGATCCGTCCGCAAGTGAAACTGATCCTCGCCTCCAATCTTGCACTGGGCCTTGTCACAGGCATTCCCACCAACTTCCGGCATGATGGCATGAGCTTCATGGCCAGGATCATATTCGAGCCGAAACGGTAAGCTTTTTCCGCAGCCATACGCGCAAATTACACTGGAAACCATTGAAATTAATACAAGATTGATGTTTGGTTTTTGAAAAGCAGTCCGAATCTTACGTTATTGCCAGGACGATTTTCACTTAAAAAAACAAAATCATGAGCACTTTGACATTAAGAGATGGAGCCACATTGTTCTACAAAGACTGGGGCACCGGGCAGCCTATCGTCTTTCACCACGGATGGCCGCTTTCCGGTGATGACTGGGATAATCAAATGATGTTTTTTCTCCAAAAAGGTTTCCGGGTCATTGCCCACGACCGGCGGGGACATGGACGTTCTTCCCAAACCTATCAGGGTCATGAGATGGATACATACGCTGCGGATGTAGCCGAGCTCGTAACGCACCTGGATCTGAAAGATGCCATACATATCGGTCATTCTACCGGAGGTGGTGAAGTGATACATTATGTGAACAAGCACGGGAATGGCAGGGTAGCGAAAGCCGTGCTGGTAAGTGCCGTAACGCCGATTATGGTGCAGACAGAAAACAACCCCGACGGTGTGCCTGTGGGTGTTTTTGACGAAATCCGTTTGTTGACTGCCACACAAAGACCGCAGTATTTCAAGGACTTCTCGGAAGCTTTTTACGGTTACAACCGCGAAGGCGCTGTTGAAAAACAAGGAGTTCGCGACAACTGGTGGCGGCAGGGAATGATGGGCAGCATACTTGCGCATTACGAATGCATAAAAGCATTTTCTGCAACGGACTTTACTGAGGATCTCAGCAGCGTTGACGTTCCTGTGCTGGTGCTCCACGGCGAAGACGACCAGATTGTGCCTTATCAAATTACTGCATTGAAAGCGATTAAGCTTTTGAAAAATGGTAAGCTAATCACTTATCCAGGTTTCCCGCACGGCATGCCAACCACGGAAGCTGACACCATTAACAAGGATATTTTGGCGTTTATTCAAGAATAGTGTTAATGTTGTCTGCCATCGGCATAGCTGCCAAAGCATAGTAAAACCACCGGGCGGAATGATTTCTGCCCGGTGGTTTTACTGGAATCTAAAATTATCATGTAATACTGAACCGGACACTAGGAAAGTGCTTCCGGAGGCGGTCCGCCTGCCGGTCGCGAGTTGTCCTTTGGAAGCGGGACAAATTCCTCGTTATCTGTCGGAGGTAATATAATGCGTCCCTGTTTCCAGTCTTCTTTGGCTTGTTCAATCCTTTCTTTGCGGCTGGAAACGAAGTTCCACCAGATGTAACGCTCTCCTAAATGCTCGCCACCCAGCAGCATCAGCGTTGCGGATTCTTTGGCAATAAGCAAAGGGTCTACGCCTTTTGAGAAAACCAATAATTTGCCTGCCGTATAATTGATACCGTTTACTTCAATAGTGCCTTTAACAATGTAAACACCCCGCTCGCTATGTCCACCGGGAAGGCCAAACCGAGCTCCCTGATCAAGAACCACATGCAGATAAAACATTGGGGAACTGGTGCTGACATTGTTTTTCAGTCCGTACGCTTCGCCTGCGATCAATCGCATCCATATGCCTTTCTCGGTAAATATCGGCAATTGTTCCGGCGTATAGTTTTTAAAAGACGGATCAGATTCTTCGTCTTTTTCTGGCAGGGCAACCCAGGTTTGTATCAGTTCCAATTCACCGCCAGCAAGCATGGCAGGATCTTCAAAACGTTCACTATGTGCTATGCCTTTTCCGGCTGTCATCCAATTGACTTCCCCTGGCTTTATAATCTGCTCAACGCCAAGGCTATCCCGATGGGTAACATTGCCGCTAAACAAATAACTTACCGTTGAAAGACCAATGTGCGGATGTGGCAGCACATCAAGATTAGTTGCTGTCGGCGTGGGAATACTTACCGGTCCGCCATGGTCCATAAATATGAATGGCCCAACCATTCTCCTTAATTGGTAGGGAAGAATGCGTTTTACTTCAAAACCGGGGACGATTTCGGCTTTTCTGGATTCTATAACTATATCAAGCATAAAAATAAAGATTTCTGCTGTCGACGCTTAGTATTTCCTGGCCAAATATAGCATCGTCGGCTAGGGTGATTCTATATAATAATCATAATCAGTAAAACTGGTAAATATTTCTGTAATCTGTATAAAACCGGTGCAGGCAGGTTGGGCGACCTTTGTCTTATTAATGGCACAAAAATCGTAACGCAATGATACACTTCAGGAAATCTATAACTTACACATTATTGCTTGGAACATTCATCTCCACAGCTGCATATAGTCAAACTAAACGTCAAGCCAACATGGCACAAGTTCAAGATACGGCCCTTTTTCCAAAAGGCGACCCATTACCAGGCAGCTATTTCACCGGAAACGCATTCTTTACGCCGCTGATCGCGAAAGATAAAAATAATGATTTCCTGATGGGCAGCGTGACCTTCGAGCCCGGAGCGCGCACTAATTGGCACACGCACCCGCGTGGGCAAGTTTTGATCGTAACAGAAGGAGCAGGTTTTTATCAGGAAAAAAACAAAGACGCCCGTCCCATTAAAAAAGGCGACGTCGTTAATATTCCGGAAAATGTGGAACATTGGCACGGAGCCGCGGCACAAACCAAAATGGTGCACATCGCGATAACCAATTATGAAGGTGAAACCAATGTAGTTTGGCTAAAACCGGTTTCGGAAGAAGATTACAATGCTGTGAACAAACAATAAATCGAAAACATGAGCTGGGAAAAAACTAAACTATGCGCCTTCATGCTGATGCTTTTGTTCAGCATTACGTTAAAAGGAGCTATTTCAAAACCTTTGCACCCGGTCATTGAACCGGAAATGATGGTGCGGATTTCCGAAATTGAGATTTTTCCCGAATATTTGAGCGCTTATCTCGCAATTGTCAAAGAAGAAGCCGCGGCTTCCGTCAAAAAGGAGCCAGGCGTGGTGGCTATCTTTCCAATGTCTATGAAAGAGCAGCCCAATCAGATCCGTATCGTGGAGATTTATGCCGACAGTGCCGCTTACCAGTCGCATTTGAAAACCCCGCACTTCCAGCATTACAAAACAACCACGCTAAAAATGGTGAAAGCATTGAAATTGATAGATATGAATGTACTCGACACACAGACGATGCAGGAAATCTTTAAAAAATTGTAAAAGAACAAACCTAACAACCAGTATTAATACCATGACTGAAACAACAAACATCAAAGCATACGGCACGGCAGCAGCTGAGGCACCTTTAAATCCGATGGACATCAGCCGCAGAATTCCTACTGCGCACGACGTACAAATTGAAATCCAATATTGCGGCGTTTGCCATTCTGACCTGCATACGGCCAAGAATGAATGGCACGGCACAATTTATCCGTGCGTTCCGGGTCATGAAATCGTTGGTAAGATTGTCCGCGTCGGTGATCATGTGAGTAAATTCAAAGTGGGCGACACTGTGGGTGTGGGCTGTATCGTAGACTCTTGCCGCGAGTGCCAGTATTGCCAGGAGGGTTTGGAACAATATTGCGAGCCCGGCATGACGGGCACTTATAACTCACCCGACAAATACCTTGGCACACCTACTTTTGGCGGTTATTCTGAAAGCGTTGTAGTGGACGAAAATTACGTTCTGCGCATTCCGGAGAACCTGGACCTGGCAGCAACAGCACCATTATTGTGTGCCGGTATCACCACTTATTCGCCACTAAGGCACTGGAATGTGGGGCCGGGGCATAAGGTAGGGATCGTTGGAATCGGAGGCCTGGGCCACATGGGAATAAAGATTGCCAAAGCAATGGGTGCTCACGTTGTTGCATTCACAACATCCGAATCAAAATTCGCGGAAGCTAAACGCCTGGGTGCTGACGAAGTAGTTTTGTCGAAAGACGAGGACCAAATGGCTGCTTACAAAGGAAAACTCAACTTTATTCTCGACGCCGTTTCGGCAGAGCATGATATCAATGCATACTTGAACCTGCTTCGCGTAGATGGTTCGCTGGCACTCGTTGGTGCGCCCGAAAATCCGTTGCCCGTTGCTGCTTTCAGCTTGATTATGGGTCGGAAAAGCTTCGCCGGTTCTATGATCGGCGGCATTGCTGAAACACAGGAAATGCTGGATTTCTGCGGCGAGCACAACATTGTGTCCGACATTGAAATGATCGACATGCAGCAGATCAATGTGGCTTACGAACGATTGCTGAAAGGCGATGTGAAATATCGCTTTGTCATCGATATGGCGTCTATCTAGGTGTTTGAACAATAAGTATATCTCAAAACAAAATGCTGTCAAAATGATCGCTGGCAAGCTCTCAGCAAATACATATTTATGAATGCAGGGCTATTGCGTAAATGTTCTGTTTGCTATTTAATGCTGCCCAATCTGTTATTCGGACTGGGCTGGTTCAGGCAGCCATATTCAGTCCTGCTTACGATTGGGTTTGTTTATCTGCTTTATCTCGAATTGAAAAAAGAGGATCGGACGGAGAAGCTGACAGCAAAAAGCCTGGTTTTTGTTTTTATATTCTCGATTATATGCGTATTCTTTTGTGGTATTGGCGGGTTTAGTAAACCTTCGTTTGACTGGCTTGCCCATAATACAAAATTTTACGACTTGTTCAAGAATAACTGGCCAATCTACTTCCCTGAGGTCGACAGATATGCCTGTTATTACTATGGATACTATCTGCTGCCTGCATTTACTTCTAAAATATACGGCCAGTTACTGCCTTCGGTGTTTGTATTCTGGACGTTTCTCGGTTTTTTTCTTGGATTTGCCTGGGTGCTTTTGCTTGTTGGTCAAAGCAGATTAATGCTGTTGCTTTTTCTGTTCATGCGCGGCGTGGGACAGCTGATTTTCTCTGCGTTAAAACTTTTGAACCTTTCACAGATTCATGCACCCATATTTAACCCTTCAATCAGATCCATCTTTGAACAGAATGCTTTTACCCCTAACCAGGTAATTCCCTCGTTAATCGGTTCCGGCATCCTCTTATATGATTTTATATACCGGAAAAAAATCGATGAGACCTTTTTTGTGGTCATACTGGTTTTTGTTTGGGCTGTGTTCCCTGCTCTTTCACTGCTGGCTGTATTTGGAGCTGTTTTTATTCATAAATATGTCTTAAACGATGGATGGAGAGCAATTGACAGACGAACGGTAATCGTTTCGTATCTGATACCTGGATTGGCGTTTCTGCCAGTATTTGCATACTTTCTTTCTTCTCAAACCTTAGCAATCCAGGGTTTTCTCTGGGACTTTAAGCCTGCGAAGCATATTTTGTTAAGCTATGCAACCGGTCTGCTGATCGACTTTGCTTTGTTTTATATTGTAATTATTTACTTAAATAAGCTTTTTCGGATTTTTCCGAAGTGGTTTATCAATACAGTTTTCGGGCTGCTCTTCGCATTATCGCTATATCGGATGGGCATTTACAATGACCTGTTTTTCAGGGGCTCCATTCCCCTGTGCATCATTTTGTTTATTGGAATTTTGAGGGGATTTGAAGCAGCGATAAGATCCGGACAATGGCCAGGCCAGAAACATTTTTACCTGGCTTCTTCATCGATCTTATTTTTGATAATAAGCCTTATTTACGTCAAATCGGACCTTTTAAGAGAAAACAAGATTGCAAGCCAGATCACAGGCGAAGAGGTGCAGTATCGAACATTTCGTTATACAGACTACCCTAATATATACCAGGCCCTCCGCAATGGCTATAAGGATCCGGAAGGCGCAAAGCAGTATTTGGGATCTCCCAACTCGATTTATGAGAAATATCTAAGCAGGCAGCATGAAGGGGTTGAAAAAAGTCGTGTTCAGCGCCTTTGATCATGTACAACCAAGCCAGGCAATCTATTTAGATTGCCTGGCTTGGTTGTAAGAAGGAATATCAACCGATCAGCGATAAAGGAAGGCTTTTTCTTTTACCAGCTGACCATCCCAATACGAGATTTTTTGTGCCCGGACATTTCCTTTGGCATCAAGTGTATGAGCAAATTTGAATGTAGGGCCGGACGTATTTCTGATCTTTACAAGGTTTGTCCCGAACTTACCGAAAATAGGCAAGTACGGATCGCCGATCTGGCTTAAACCATTTGCACCGAATACATGCGTGTTGATAACGCGGTTCTTGTCTAAATCGAGTGGCCCTCCCACATATTCAGCATATGCATATTCGTTGTAATCGGTCACGGTCAATGACTTTCCGCTTCCACTGGTCGTGAGGTGTTTGACAAGATTGCCCGATCCGTCATATGAAAACGTTATTACCGATTTTTCCGGGGTCGTGCTGATTACCTTCACGAGTTGCTGTTTAGCATTGTACTCAAATTTCGCATGGGTGTACAGGTAAGGAAATCCGCCGGAACCCTGTTTGTAATGTGCTGTTACCAGTTCCGTTGCCTTTCCATTCTCAATGCGCCATTTCATTTCCTGCTTCTTGAAATTATTTTCGTAACGGGTTGCAACAACCCAGTCAGTCCAGTCGGCACCATAAGTGTATACAACGCGCAGTGATTTGATCGCGTAATCTATTTCACTGTTCGTATACTGAACTTCTTTTAAACGCCCGTCGGGATAGTAACTTAAGGCCTCATCGCCGTGTTTCACCAGCGTCAATGCTGCCGTAGCAGCCGGAATCGCTGCTAAGCGTGCACCTGCCTCATTGTCTGCTGGCTGCGGAGTAGCGGGAATTAAATTTTCATTCTGGCAAGACGATAAAATTAAACCGGCAGAAAGACTGACCATTAATGCGGTCTTTGTAAATGAGCTGTTCATACGATATAGTGTTAAAATTAAAGATGACTTAACGGCACAATACTAGATCAAGCAAGGTTAGTTATCCTCAAACAATGAATAAGTGGCGGGAACCAAACAGCCAACGGTAACCTCCTGAAATTGCGGCCTGTAAGCGTGTAAATGGCTTTCTAGGCGCTTCGCTAAGTATTTGTACAAAAGGGGATGTTAATGACTTTTGGGATATTTGTTAGCTTTGTCTGGCTGGACAAACTTTTAAGAATTAAGACGACAATGGCGCAAAAATCCCTTCGGTTTCTTTTCCTGATCTTAATGTGCCAACTTTTCAGTTGCAAGAGCCAGAAGGACAGTCCAAAATTCAATTTTGCGGACGGGATCTACCATACCAAAGTCAAAGGTCAGAAACAGCAGGTTTATGTGGAAAATACAGAAGATTCGATCTCGATATATTCTTTGAAAAAGGGCTGGCGCACTGCTCCCGTCAAGCCTTCGGAGCTGGTAAAGCAGACTTTTGCTCAAAAAGCGTCAACCGAGAACATGAATAGCAATAAATATTGGCAAAATGGATTCGATGTCGACATCCTGACTATTCCTATCAAATTCCGTCCGTCCGCACAGTCCTTTCCAAGGCAATTTAGCAATCACCTTAATGGTGCCGTTTACCTGGGCTATCGGACGGATGTTTACAGAATGTCATTGACCACAGATCCGATCGGAAAATTGCATGAAAAAGTGAAGCATTACGGGATCTCGGCAGGAATTATTACAGGCTTTGGCGTCACGCCGCTAAATCCCTGGGTGACCAATAATGGCATCTCTATTGAATACGATGGCATGGCCTGGTCCAAGGGCGTTGCCATTGTCATGGGCGTGGAAAATTTCACTTTCGGGTTGATCGGCGCGGTGGACCATCTGCTGGACGGCAACAAGCATTTATGGATTTACCAGGGCAAACCCTACATTGGGCTTGCCGTTGGCCTAAATCTCAATTGAGAATACCATTATTGTCTGTCCAGCTGTTTATCAATCTCCAACGCAGCACTGATGAGGGCCAGATGCGTAAAAGCTTGTGGGAAATTGCCAAGATGCTCGGCCTTGTGGCCGATCTGTTCGCTGAACAAGCCCAAATGGTTGGCATAACCTATCATTTTCTCAAAGCTATCAAGCGCTTTTGCTACTTCCCCGCTTTTAGCGAGTGATTCGATGTACCAGAATGAGCACATATTAAATGTGCCTTCTTCCCCTTTCAAGCCGTCGAATGATGCTATGCCGTTTTTGTAACGGTATAAAAGCACATCCACACCCAGCTGTTCTTCCACGACTTTCAACGTGGATAACCAACGCGGTTCGAGAGGTGAGATAAAATGCATGAGCGACATCAGTAAAACGCTGGCGTCTACGGTATCTGCGCCTTTGTGTTGCACCCAGGCACCTATTTCGTCGTTCCAGAAATTATCATAAATGTCTGTATAAATGTCGTCACGCACTTTCTTCCAGTCGTTTTCCGGAAAAGGGAACGAGCGGTGCTGCCCGATCTTTATCGCGCGGTCCATCGCCACCCAGCACATAAGCCGGCTATGCAGAAAATGCTTTTCAGTGTTTCGGATCTCCCAAATCCCGTGATCGGCGGTTTTCCACTTTTTGGTAACCACATTAACCTGTTTCACTATGGTTTCCCAAAATTCAAAAGTAATCGCTGCGTGCTGTTTGTTGTAAATGTAGATCGTGTCGATGAGCTCGCCGTAAATATCGAGCTGATACTGGTCCTGCGCGCCGTTGCCGATCCTGACGGGTTTTGAGTTTTGATAGCCGCTCAAATATTCCAGCTCTTTTTCCTCCAAATCATGCCCGCCATCGATCGTGTACATGAGGTAAAGCTTGTCTTCCTTGCAGCGGTCATGGATCCATTCGAGAAATGCCGTGGCCTCATCCGTATAGCCGAGCCGCAGAAAAGCATACATTGTAAAAGCGGCGTCCCTGATCCACATGAAACGGTAATCCCAGTTACGCCCGCCGCCTATGACTTCCGGCAGACTGAATGTCGGCGCCGCCACCATGGAACCCTGCTCGCGTGAAGTGAGCAGCTTGAGCGTTATCGCCGAACGATTCACCGTGCCCGTCCAGCGACCTTTGTAACTCGATTTCTTAGACCATTTCCGCCAAAAATCAACCGTGTCCTGATAGGTGTTTTTTTTATAAATCTCAATTGGATTCTCGTCTTCCACCTGCGTTTTTCCACATTCCAACACCAGATAGGCTGTTTTCCCCTGTTCGAGCGTGAACTCTGCATAACCTGCATTTTTCTTGATCTGCAAGGGAATATCGGCGATCAGGCGCATGACCGTTTCATCTGCATTGTCTGCATTGAAATAAACACAGTCGTCACGCATCTCGCAAGTATGCGAAGCATTGGCATAATCAAATGCAGGCTGACATTTCGCCTGGAAAGTAATTTTTCCCCGAACCGTTTTCACCTGCCGCACGATTGCGTTTGATTTGTCCATCCGGTCGTCGACCGGCATATAGTCTGTCACTTCGGCGATGCCTTCCTCGGAGAAAAATCGGGTAAGCAAAACGGCCGTTGCGGGAAGGTAAAGCTGCTTGGTATTGTATCCGTCCATCTGCGGAAAAATAGCGAAGCTGCCACCTGTTTTGTTGTCTAATAATTTTGCAAAGACCGTCGGTGAGTCGAAATTGGGATAACACATGAAATCGATAGAGCCTTCCACGGATACCAGGGCAACGGTTTTCAGATTTCCAATCAATCCATAATCCTCAATCCGCGCGTGTTCGGGGTTCTTTCTGGGCATTTAGCTTAATGTAAGTGTGGAAAGTGGTGTGCGTAAATTATCAGGCCAGTTGCGGTGGCGGGGGAGCGTTTTACCATTTAATCAACCAGACCTGCCGGAGAAAAAACGCAAAGGCTTTATGACGTCCAAGGGCACAGGATTCGATGTGGGTTTTGAAATTCCTTTAAATATTTTTTTCACCTAAATCAAAACACACATGAAAGCGAACAGATCAATGATAGTATTTGCGGCCTTGGCAGCATTCACTGCGTGTGAGGAAAAAGAGATACCAAGGGCAGACTCGTCATACATTACGGTGACTTCACCCAGCTGGAAACAGGAAATTGAAGACAACGAAGAGATTGTTGTGAAGGCGGTTATTAAGCCCCAGGAAAAATCGGTGATCAGTTATCGCATATGGCTTCTGGATAACGAGAAAAAGGAAATCTATAATAAAGCGGCAGGCTGCGATTGCAAGGACAAGGATGAAGTTCAGTTGGAAGCGTCATTCAAATATGACATTTCAAAAACTTCTGAACTACTGCTGCATATTGACGCCGAACTGAGTGATGCCAGTAAAATTCACGAAGAAATCCCATTCAAATTGGTTGACGTCAAAAAATAGGAACGCTCGAATAAAGCAGCGTTTGACCAGGACTGAGCCAAATTCATTGAATATCCTTTCACAAAAACCAAAAAGACATGAAAACTAACAGAATAATTTTCGTCATAACAACCCTGATAATAGCATTGGGCTCGTGTAAGCAGAATGACATTACAAAAGATTCCCCAATGATTACAGTGATCTCTCCTGAGCGCAACCAGGATTTGAAGGACATCACTGCATTTAATGTTGAAGCAATCATCGAACCAAAAAATGCTTCTGTCATCCGTTATTACATCCGGATACTGGATTCTGAGAAACGTCCGGTTTTCGAAAAAAAGGTAGACTGTAATTGTATTGGTGAGAAAAGAGTAAATGTCAAGCAGGCGATTGAATATGATGTTAATCAATCAACCGATTTGCTGTTAAGATTAAGTGCAACTCTTGACGATCGAACGATTATCGAAGAGGAGGTTCCTTTCAAAATGATTGATACGCACATTTAAAATGTCGTTTTGCGCAGTCTGATTTTTGGTAGGGAGCGCGTGACAGTTCCGGCCAGTTAATCATCATTTTCACCACGCATTTAAGCGGGGCCTTTTATCACATGTTCAGGCAATCCGGAGCAATGCATCTGGTTTGCCTGGACTTGAAAAATAGCGTGTCCCTGAATGCAACAAGCTTGACTTTTTATGAAAATAAATATCTTAATAGCCCTATGCCTGGCATCCGTGCATGTATTTGGGCAAAAACGTATAACCATAAGCGGTTTTGTGAAAGAGAAGGGAAGCCAGGAGCTCCTCACCGGTGCGAACGTCTATATTCCTGGAACGTCGACCGGGACAGTGACCAACAATTACGCCTTTTATTCTCTGACCATCCCCGCCACGGATTCGGTGACCATTGCTTATTCGCTGTTGGGTTATGAGACTGCGCGGCGTACGATTGCGGCACGGGAAAATACAGAACTAAATGTAATGTTATCATCCATCCGCCAACTGGACGAAGTGACTATTTCCGCGCGGAAACAGGAGGATAATGTCAGCAATTCGGCGCAGATGAGCGTGGTGGAAATCCCGATCGAACAGATCAAAAAAATACCCTCGCTACTTGGGGAAAAAGATGTGTTGCGCGGATTGCAATTAATGCCCGGCGTCCAGAAAGGCACGGAAGGGCAAACTGGATTGTATGTACGCGGCGGCGGCCCGGATCAAAATCTGATCATCCTGGATGACGCGGTTGTGTATAATGCAAGCCATTTGTTCGGATTCTTTTCGGTCTTTAATAGCGATGCGATCAAGCGTGTTGAGTTGACAAAAGGAGGTTTCCCTGCGCGTTACGGCGGGCGACTTTCTTCGGTTGTGGAAATGGATATGAAAGAAGGGAGCAAGGAAAAGCTTCATGGCGCGGGCGGAATCGGCCTTATTGCCTCCCGGCTGACTCTGGAAGGGCCGATAGCAAAAGGCAAATCCTCGTTTCTCATTTCCGGGCGACGAACATATATCGATGTCCTGGCTGCTCCGGTGATAGCATTTACGCAGAGGAACAAAGAAGAAAACAGCTTTAAGCCAGGCTATTATTTCTATGATTTGAATGCCAAGGTCAATTATGACCTTGGTCCCAAAAACAAACTTTATGTCAGCGGCTACCTTGGTCAGGATAAATTTTCTGTCAAAGAAGAGCACGGCACATTTAAAATGAAAGCAGGCCTGAATTGGGGAAACGCAACAGGCGCCATGCGCTGGAACCACGTTTTCAATCGTAAATTATTTGCAAACACCGCTTTCGTTTTTACCCATTTCAACTTTACAACAACAGGTTATTTCAGGGAAGCAGTAGGCGATGGTGATGCTACAACGGAGTCAAGGCTGCGTTATGATTCGCAAATTCAGGATCTGAGCTTAAAAAGCGATTTCGATTTCTATCTCAGTGCTTCACACGCGATCAAATTTGGCGTGCAGGCTACGCGTCACAAATCCACACCATCCGCATTGGCTCTTTCCGGCAGCGATAGTGAGGACGACATTAATCCTGTTGAAAAGCCGATGTATTCCCTGGAAGGCGGCGCTTATTTCGAAGACACCTGGCAGCCGTTTGAAGCGTTGAAAATGAATCTGGGTTTTCGGATGAGTTATTTCAAATCGGGCAAAAAGCAATATATCAATCCCGAGCCGCGCTTTTCAGCAGCATTGCGCCTCGCGAAGGACTTCTCAGCGAAGCTTTCCTATGCGCGCATGAATCAATATGTACATTTACTCTCCAACACCGGCCTGGGGCTGCCCACCGATTTGTGGGTCACCAGCACCGACCGCATTGCGCCGCAGCAATCGAGCCAGGTGGCATTTGGCTTTGCAAAAGATCTTCAAGACCATGGCTTAACATTAACATTGGAAGGTTTCTATAAGGATATGAACCGGATCCTGAGTTACCGTGAAGGCGCCAGTTTTATTAGTATAAATGCAGAGAATGCCAATGACGTAGACTGGCAGGACAATGTTACATCAGGAAAGGGCTGGTCCTACGGTTCTGAATTTTTAGTTCAGAAAAAGAGCGGAAAGCTTTCCGGCTGGGTGGGTTATACATTATCCTGGATTTACGGGAAATTCCCAGAACTGAATAACGGGCGAACATTCCATCCGCGCTACGACCGCCGGCATGACCTTTCGGTTGTAGGAATTTACGAGTTCAATAAACGCATTACCATGTCGGCAAGCTGGGTTTATGGCACCGGAAATGCACTTACAGTTCCTGCTGCCACCTATGCTCCTGTCAGTGATAATTATTTCAACCGGTTTGATCCCACGCAAACAATACTAAACAGCACTTATAAGGAATTCAAGGCCTCTGAATTCCCGGCTAAGAACAGTTTTCGCGCAGAAGCATTTCACCGGATGGACCTTTCGATCCAGTTTCATAAGAAAAAGAAACGCCACGAACGGACCTGGGAATTCAGCGTCTATAATGCCTACAACCGCAAAAATCCGTTTTTCTATGATCGCTCGGAAGAGAAGATGAATAATGGGGAATGGAAAACGGTGCTGAAAAAATACTCGCTGTTTCCCGTATTGCCTTCATTCAGTTACAACTTTAAATTTTAAGCCATGAATGTCATCAAATGTATTTTCAGCATTGTGCTGTTGTCCACGATACTATATGGTTGTGAAACGCCATTAACCAACATTCCACCTTCAAAGCTGCCGCAAGCGGAATCGAAACTGGTTGTTAACTCCATCATTTCGCCGCATTTACCCCATATTAATGTGGTTGTCACAGAGTCTGTCCCATTGTTTACAAAAACAGAAGCAACAGAAAGACGCGTGGAAGATGCCACGGTGAAGTTATCCGATGGTGTGAATGAAATCACGATTCCCTATGATACGGAGAATAAAATTTACAGTATTCCCCAGTCCAAGTTCCCCATTAAAGATTCAAAAACATACTTTTTGTCCGTTTCTGACAAAGCCAGAAGTGTTACTGCGCAATGTACGGTTCCCGGCAAGAAGCCGGTGATCAAGTCATATGAGTTTGACACCATAGTGGTCAACAATTCATACATGAAAGACACCATCCTGACATTGCGGATGAGCTGGCAGGATGTTCCGGGAGACACAAATTATTACAAGCTCGATGCGGGTATTGATCATCAGTATTCCGTTGGTATCCTGACAGATAAGAATGAAATAAGGGAGGAGATATCAACGAATCATTTCTATTTTCACTGGCAGGGACAGGAAGGAAAGAGTGATTACATGAGTGATAGATATCTGGATGGCCATATCATGAACTCGCTGCTTGGGAAATTCAGTTATTTTAGTCCAATACAGTTAAATGGGAAAGATGGCAAAATGGTAACCTTTTATCCTAAAAACAAGGTTCTGGGCGCGTTGCTGCAAGTTTTGAATCTCGATGTTAATTATTATAAGTATATGCATTCCATTGAGATCAAAGAGAATTCAGACACTCCGTTTGCGGAACCTGCCCCGCTTTATTCCAACGTGAAGGGCGGGCTCGGGTGTTTCGCCGCATATAATGCGGCGCAGTTGAAGATTTCTTTTGTGAAATAGCAAATGTGGAGGGTTGGCACAGATTTTTATTTACCTCAATCACAATTCATCAACAAGCTAAAAAACATGAAATCGTCAGTAAAAAATCAGGAGTTATTCGAAGAGCAGAACGTATTTGAAAATACCAATCCTTTCCAGCGTGACAATGGTTCGGCCAGCATGCAAAAATCCGGAAAAAGACCTAGAATTATGAAGCCGCTTTATTCTGTTCGCTTGCAGTAAGTTCGGTTTAATTAAAAGGTTTTTTCAGTCCGAAGACTTCATTTAGTATCTCATTCCACCAGCAAATACACAGCAAAACGGCCGTCAAAGTACGTACGGTGATAGTTTTCAATGTTTGAAGCAGAGATGGGCGGGAAGAATTTTTCGGGATTAAACTGGTAATCCATTAAGATAAAGCCGGCATTACTGGCCTTTGCCCAGCGTCCGAAGCCATCCGGGGTCATGTTGACTTTATGACAGTATAGCTTGTAGTTCTCATGCGTGCGTAATGTCTCGAAGTTGTCGTATTCGTTAAAAAAGAATGTCAGCGGCACGACTCCGACTTTATCCCTGGGCAGTATTTTCTCTAAACTTTGGTAAGTTTTTGGTAAATACCCCAAGGTTATATTCTTCTGAATGAGCTGCACAGAGCCAAAGATTCCGATCACGAAGTATAGCGCAAGAAGCCATTTGAAATAGCGGTGTGTAAACGGTTTTAGACGATATAATTCGTAAGTTAGAACAAGCATGAAGGGGATAAAGAGCACCAGATACATTCCGGCATTGGCCTTGGTTATGAGCCAGAATGAGATTACCAATGCTGGGAAATACACTTTTAGAAACATCGGTAATGCATTGAGCAACTTCCGCTGAGTCCAAAGCAGATACGTCACCAGCACGGACAATGCCAGCTGTTCGGGCGATTGAAAAAACAGCCTTGGATAAGTTATCAACTGAATGATCTTTCCATACAAGTCAAATGATGCCTGTGTGGCGGGATCATTCCGAAATTGGAACCACCACATTTCCAGGCCATTTTGAGCCGTAAAAACATCAATAAAATATAAGCTGCAAGTGATCGCAGCGCCCAGCAGAAAGCTCAAAATTGTTTTGAGAGGGGCCTTTAACATGCACAAGCATGCGAACCCGGCAATGACATAAATGCAGCCATTGAGGTGAGTGAGAAATGCAAGTCCGGCGAGGATGCCGCTTAGCAATGCTGCGAGCCAGTTTTTGTTATAAAAATTCAGCATTAGAAAAGATCCGAAACCAAATGCCGCAACCATCATTTCAGGCCGGTTTTCAAAGCTCATTTTTATAAGAAGCCGGTTGCTGAAAATCAAAATGGCAATGGCTAATGCGTAATACAGTTTATAGGTCCGCTCACTTTTATTGATGTAATACATGATCTGGCCGATCATAATCACAAAAAACAAAAGGCCGGAAATTTTCAGAATGGGCAAGTCGTAGCCAAAGAAATGGATCACAATGGCCCCAAAAGCCAGAAATAGTTTATGGCTCACCAGAATCTGATTTTCCCATCCCACAATTCCCCGGAAAAATTCAGACCTTATAATGCCCTCTTTTTCAAGCCAGTAAGATTGTTCGCCAAACCAGGCGTCGTCACCCGTAGGAAAGCGATTTATATAAGTAGCGATAGTAATGACAACGAAAAAAAGTAGCAAGCCGACCAGATGCGTCTTGCGGAGTTGGGTAATGGGAATCATTTAAAATTTTTGAGGAAGTTTACGGGAAAAATGCCTTTTTGCATAATGGATCGGATAGGGTGCGGGTGATTTTCGGAAATCTGCACCTTATTTGTTCTGGTTTTAGCCATGAATCATAAACAAAAAGCCATGAATCAGGAATTTATTGAAATCCGCGGTGCGCGTGAAAACAATCTGAAAAATGTTTCACTGCGCATCCCGAAGCGTAAAATTACGATTTTTACCGGCGTCTCCGGTTCCGGAAAGTCTTCCATTGTCTTTGACACGATCGCCACCGAAGCACAGCGACAGCTCAATGAAAATTTTAGCATGTTCATCCGGAATTTTTTGCCCAAGTATGCGCAGCCGCATGCCGATGCCATTGAAAATCTCAGCATGGCCATTGTGGTGGACCAGCGGAGGCTGGGAGGGAATTCACACTCTACATTGGGCACGATTACGGACATTTCGCCCGTTTTGCGACTGTTATTTTCAAGGGTCGGGCATCCGCATATCGGTAACTCCAATGCATTTTCGTTCAATGATCCACAGGGAATGTGCCCGGAATGCAACGGCATTGGGAAGAAAATGGGCGTTGTGGCAGATTCCTTTCTGGATATGTCCAAGTCGCTGAACGAAGGAGCTGTTCAGGTTCCGGTGTTTGCAACCTGGGAAAAAAGCAGTTACGCCAGCTCGGGATTTTTTGATAATGACAAAAAACTCTCAGATTTCACCAATGAAGAAATGGATCTGCTGCTTTATGGCAAAAATCTGAAATTCAAATTGCAGATCGGTGGCGGAACGATGAATGCAACTTACCTGGGTATCATTGAGAAATTTGAAAAGTCATATATTAAAAGGGACATTAAGACCTTGTCCGAGCGTACGCAGAAAACGGTGGCGCCATACATTGCGCTACGGCCCTGCCCCTCGTGTAACGGTGCCAGGCTGAGCCAGGCTGCATTAGGTTGCAGAATCGATGGCAAGAATATAGCGGAAATGTCGGCTATGGAAGTGTCCGAACTGGTGCCTTTGATAAAGCAGATAAAAGATCCGCTGGCAACATCCATGGTAATAACATTGTCGGAGAGGTTGCAGCATCTGGTCGACATTGGCCTCGAATATCTGAGCCTGGACCGGGAAACAACCACACTATCGGGTGGCGAATCGCAGCGGGTGAAAATGGTTAAGCACCTGAGCAGCAGCCTGATTGATGTCATGTATATTTTCGATGAGCCGAGTGTAGGATTGCATCCGAGAGATGTGCACAGGTTAAATGAATTGCTCGGAAAATTACGCGATAAGGGAAATACGGTGATCGTCGTTGAACATGATCCGGACGTAATTAAAGTCGCAGACCATATTGTGGATGTGGGCCCGCATGCAGGAAGCAAGGGCGGAAACATTGTTTTCGAAGGAAGCTTTGCCGATCTGGTGAAAGCAGATACGCTTACGGGCCGCCATATCAAACAATCGTTGCCATTGAAAAAGAAATCGAGGAAGCCTTTGGGCAAGCTTTCTGTAAAAAATGCAAGGATTAACAATCTGCATAATGTGAGTGTGGATATTCCCACGGGCGTGCTGACGGTTGTGACGGGCGTCGCGGGGTCCGGAAAAAGCTCCCTGATCAATCACGTATTTTTGAAACAACATCCCAAAGCGATTGTCATTGACCAGTCGGCGGTAGGCACGTCTACGCGATCGAACCCGGCTACATATACGGGTGTGATGGATGATGTGCGCAAGGCTTTCGCGAAAGAGAATGGTGTGAGCGCGTCGTTATTCAGTTTCAACTCGCAGGGTGCCTGCCCAAATTGCCAGGGCCTCGGGGTGATCTACACAGATCTGGCTTTTATGGATGGCATTAAAACGCCTTGCGAAATTTGTGAAGGCAAGCGCTTCAAGGAAGAAGTTTTGGCTTACAAGCTGGATGGGAAGTCTATTTCAGATATTTTGGAAATGACCGTCCTGCAAGCACTGGATTACTTTACACAAAAAGACATTCTTCATAAATTGCAGGCAATGAGCGATGTAGGGCTTGATTATCTTACCCTCGGCCAGCCGCTCAGCACGTTGTCGGGCGGTGAATGCCAGCGAATCAAGCTCGCCAGCGAACTGCATAAAAAGGGAAGCGTGTATGTCCTGGACGAGCCCACGACTGGACTGCATATGTCGGACATCACGCACTTGCTGTCCATCATGAACCGCCTGGTAGACGCAGGAAACACCATGATCGTGATCGAGCATAATCTGGATGTGATCAAGAATGCGGACTGGATTATCGATATGGGCCCGGATGGCGGCACGAAAGGTGGGAGTGTTGTTTTCGAAGGCACACCTGTGGACTTGCTGGGCGCGAAGGGTTCTATAACCAGCTCATACCTGAAAGCCGCGAGCGGAAAACAGTGATCTTGAACCCGGTAATGGTCTATTCGTAAACGATTCCCATTCTTAATGCATGAAGCCCGCTCAATCCCTGGAGATCTTCCAGTTCCAGGTGTTCAGTTTCGGGAGTAAGGACATTGGTTTCCTGTAAATAATGGATAAAAGGCAGGTAATCGTCAATGTCTCTTCTGTTGAAGTATATCAGGGCGATTTTGTCGGGCTGGGTGAGGCGTTCGCTGGTGTTACGGATATGCACTTTGTCAATTCGCTTCTTAATCATTTGATAGCGAATGTTATAAGCTCCCTCAACATCAAATTTCCGTTCATCTGCACGGAAACTAATGTCGATCATGTGGTTATGGATAAAAATGAGTTGCGTGGTCGAAAGCGTTTTTGGCATAACCGGCAAAAGCGCTTTCGTCATTTTTGCTATGGCAATCATGGAAGACAATTGCCACAGCCTCAGATTTTTAAGGTGAAAATTATTGAAAGTTTTATCAGGGCTTATGGATTGTCCAATGTAAATGTCATATTCGACGCCATCCGTACGGAATTTTTCGAAATAACAGGGAAACGGCTGTTGCAGCTTGTCTTTTTCAGTTTCAAAATAGTTGTTTACTGCATCATTGATCATTTTCATAGAGGTCTCAAATGCGCTGCGGTTACTGAAAACCGCTCCCGTTTCAAGCTGTGTTGCATTTAAATATTCCGCAATGATCGTGCTGGTTTCAGGTTGTTGGCCGGATAAATGTGCCAGGTAATCCCGGCTTTCGTGCCCCAAAAAATTGTTCAGGTTTTGTTCTCCCGCGCTGCTCCATTCTTCTGATTGTAATGCCTGCTGCCATTTCCTGCACGTGTAAGAAAGCTCTTGCATGAGCGAAGAATTGTCCCAGCGCTGCAATGCGGAGAAAGTATTGCTTAGCAAATTGAGGTGGACATCAAGATCTTTTGTAATGGCTGCATTTCTTTCCAGCGTTGAATTCCGGATGTCGATAGCACCGTAAAGCGGATATACTTTCCTGAAAGTGATCGGCTCCGTTTCTCCGGGTAGATTTTTCTTTTTTTTATGCAAATAAAGCCATGCAGCCTCATTGAACTTCCATTGCACAGCCGGTTGTATCGAGGTGAATTTTTCCTTGATAATGTTTTCCAATTCCAGATTAAACTCGTCGATATAGATCTGTAAAAGCTGTCCGATCGGCTCAAATGCAGGTTCGAGCATGGATAATGTCTTTTCGTCAAAAACCTCGTCCTGCCAGGTGTGCATGCATAAAACCCCGACCAGTGTCTCGTCAAAAAAGACAGGCAGAAGAGCCAGTGAACGGACACCTTCTTTCCGGAAAGCCTCCAAAAATGCAATCTGCATTTCCTTTGCGCCATTTATATCCGGCGAATAAAATGAAATGGGCTTGGCCGCATAACCCTCCGCTTGTTTGGAAAATGCTTCCGGCGTCAGCCGGTCCTGGCCCCAAACCCTGAACATGATACCTGTTCCGGTGGTTTCATAGCCATAAACAGCACGCTTATTAACCCGCACAAAAGGGAACATATCGAACTCGATGCGATTATTCTGAACGAGCGTTTTAAGCGAATGGATAATGTTGTAATAACGCTCCGCTTCCTGGCCCGGAATGCGGTTGAGCCTAACTTTCCTGATATTTTCAACTGCTGTTCTGCTGGTAATGTCCGACACATTCAGCACCGAAAATCCCCTGAATTTGAACAATGTAAGCGGAAGAACGTTTTCCAGTAGCAAATGACCATTTTCTTCACTAAACCGGGCGTAGAGCTCGCCAAAATCGAGCACAGGCAACTCACTCTTGGGTGTAATCTCAACGAAGTCGGTGTTTACAAAAACTTCAAAGTAACGCAGCAATCCCGTTTGCGGATTAGTCCAGGCATAATACTGCTGGATTTTTGCAGGGACCTGAAAATTGTATAGCCGCTGCATGATCAGCGTATAAATGACATGCAGCCGCTCTTTGAAAAAATCAGCAGGCGATTTCTTGTTGATATACTGATCGGCATCCAATGGCTTTTGCGTCAGCATTTCGTAAAGCAAATCCGTTCCGTAGAATATTTTCGGGTTCAACGGAAAACTGAGTGCCCAAAGAAGCTCTCTCTCTGGCGAAAGCACCGGGGAAACACAGGAATATATGTGTTCCAAAAAGCCTTCATACTGCCCGATATCATCCAGCGGAATATCCGCTTCGGGAATGTTGTGCTGCTTAAAATAGGCCAGGGTCTGATGGTAAAAGGTCGCTTTGGGCGTGGTTTCTTCCGCGGCCCGTTGCGCTACAAACCGGAGGAAAGGCATAAAAGAAATGGCAGCATCAACATTCAACCCAAGGGACTGAAAGCCTGAAACATCCTGAATTTTTAATTTCATGTTGGTATACGGTCCAAGAGTCGAAACCAAGAAACATTCGAATATCTAAAATTAATTATTCAACTCGATTATTCTCTCCACATTGATCTGTGCCAGGAAATAAGCGTCATGCGAGATCACAAGTAATGTTCCCCGGTATTCATTCACGGCCGCCGTCAAAATCTCAATATTCTGAATGTCCAGATTATTTGTAGGCTCATCCAGAATGATCATGTCCGGGGCCTGGTTGCTGATTGTTAAACAGCAGAGTATGAGACGCATTTTTTCGCCGCCGCTCAGGTTTTCGCAACTTTTGTCCCATTCATTTTTGGTAAATAAAAACCGGTTGAGGCGGATTTTCACCTCGTGTTCCTGCAATTTGCCCGTATTGTAATGCTGCGCCTGTTCGTAAATGCTGAGGCGATTATCAATCAGCGAATAATCTTGATCAATGTAAATGGATTGATTAACAGCACATTGAATGTTGCCCGAAATGGGTGCCAGGCTTCCTGATATCAGCTTAACAAGCGTCGTTTTTCCGGAGCCATTTAGTCCTTTAACAACAATTCGTTCCCCGCTTGTAATCTGAAAACTCAGCGGATCATTCCAAAGCGGTTTTCCATCATAACCCGCCTGGATGTTTTCTGCGGAAACAAGAATTTTTCCTTTGTGAAGCTGAGCATCGTCAAACCCAATTTTCATAGTATCCCCATCGGCTACTTCCTTGCGCAACTGGCTTAAATCCTGCATGATAGCGTCTACTTTCCCAGCGTGCACGTCCTTTATTCTCGAAGTGCTTTTCTCGGCATTGTTCTTTAATGTGTTCATTGAAATCCTTGGAAGCCCGGCTTTCTCCTGCAACTTTTTGCCGCGCGAATCCAGTTTTTGTTGCCTTTCCAAAGATTCTCTTTCTGTTTCTTTTGCCTTTCGAAGCGCCTTTTCTTTGCTTTTCAGGTCATTGTTCAATGCTTCGTTTTCAATGTGTTTTTGGTCATTATAAAAATCATAATTGCCGCCATAGATGGTTATGCCGCGTTTTGACAATTCATAAACAATTTGTAGCAGGTTAAGCAGCGTCCTGTCGTGGCTTACGACCAGCAATGTGTTGGAGGTTGTTTTGATATAATCATAAAGAATACCCCGGCCCAAAGCATCCAAATGATTGCTAGGCTCGTCCAGAAGCACAATTTCCGGATTGTGGATCATAATCCCAGCCAGAAAAACCTTTGTTTTTTGTCCGCCGCTGAGCATTTCCAGTTTTTGTGACAGGTCTAATGCACCGAGCTGCCAATGTGCAAATGCTTCATGGCAGCGTTCTTCAATGGCCCAGTCGTCGTCCAGCAAAGAGAGATTCGCTTCCGTTACCTGGCCCGCAAGGATTTCCTGCAATGCTGACATTTTTTCCTCGATCCGCAGCGCCTGCGCAATGGTGTAATCATTAAATTGGCCAAAAATCTGGGGCACATAATAGGGTTGCGATTCGGCTTTCACAAGTCCTTCCGAAGTGCGCAATTGGCCGGCCAGCATTTTCAGCAGCGTCGATTTTCCCGAGCCGTTGTTGCCAATCAATGCAATTTTATCATGTCGGTTTATGGAGAGATTGATATTGGAGAACAATACATCTCTGTTAGGGTGCGCATAGGCGGCACCTTGAAGAAAAAGCATAATTTCTTTCTTTAAAAAGTGAATAATTCTGCAACTGATCGGATCAGCTGCGGTCTATTTTTTCTGAAAGAAATTGCCTCTTACATGGATATGTTTCTTGGTTAAAGTGCAAATATAAGGCAGAACGCCTTTTTTGTCAATGCAAACCCTTTTAACATTATCCTTTCTCCGGCCCGGAACTTGCCCAGATGTGCTGTTGTAAATCCGTTAACGGCGCTCCCCGGTACATTCTGATAAAATTGCGCTGTGCTGTGAAACCATTTTTTGCAGCCCATTCCACGGCATGCACATTAGCGGCAGGGATATCGATAAAAAGGGGTATTTTATCAAAATGTGAGGCCATTGCATTCAATAATTTTTCACCTGAAACCGCATTCAAAGCGCCCACAGGTCCAATCTGTATTGCATTGTTTCCTTCGCGGCAACCTGCATAACCATCTACTTTGCCGTCCGCGTTGAGCGTACAGTAAAATGGACGTTCTGCTGCGTGAATGAAATCAGAAATAAAATCGGTGCGGTTTGTTCCGGTAATCTGCTGGTCAAGATTAAATATATCCTTAGCTGATTCGTCATTTGGCAGGACCTTATGCAGATTCTTTTGGTCCGGCATTCGGGGTAACAACTTCCCTCTAAAACGGATCACTTCGTATTCTGGCTGAAAACCTAGTTTTTGATACAAACCTTGTCCTAGCGAGGTTGCATCCAGGCGGATCGTCGTGATGCCTTTTTGTTCCAGGAAACGAATCGCATGTTCAACCAGCACTTTCCCAACACCTTGATTTCTGTTTCTTTTATCAACCAAAACCATTGCTATCCAAGCGATATTTCCAAAACAACAGGCCGTAGTCGTGCCGACCGGCAAGTTATTTATCGTAGCAACAAAACAACCCTCCGGTTCCAATTCCATAGCCCGCAGCCAGTCGCTATCCAGTTGGTTCCAGCCAGCTTCTGCAACGAGATGCCTGCAAAAAGGCAGATCGCCAGTTTGCATTTTTCTTACGGATACGGAAAATAGCGGGGTCAATGTGTCTTCCATAAGCTTATATGCGGCGCAGGAAGTTATTAATCACCAGTACGAAGGTTTTTGCAATGTTCCGCCCTGCGTACGGCAATCGGTGCATTCGCTGGGCGATCCTAGTAAGAATTCGCCCCGAAGACCTGCGTAAGCAATTAATAATGAGGTTGTTTCCAGCCCACATTGTCTGCTGCTCATGGGATTGCACACGACATCAAATGTATCGGGCATCATGCAGGTAGGATTTCTTCCCAGTCGCGGTGTAATAGTTAGCCTTTTTGTTTCTTCCGTCGAAGCGCTGAAATAGCCAAAGACAAGGTCCTGCCCATTTGTTGTGCTTTTAATGTTGCCGGTAACCTGTGAAGGCTGAGGGTCAAAAAGCGTTCCGGTTCCCTGTGTCGTTTTGGATAGGCTCGTCCAATATTCAAAAGCAGGGCGGGAGAGGCCGTATTGCTTCACCAGCACGCTGTATTTCATGTAAAGCTTGTTGGTCGAAACCGGCACTTTGAATAACGGAAGGTCTTTTATTATGTCGCTGGAAAGCTTGATCGTGGTTCCGAGCAGTATGCTGCCGGATTTCTGGTTTCCCCAGCAATGGTTTATATCGATCTGTCGGCCAACGTATTTTTTATCAATCACTTCGATTGCCGTTTGGTATGCAGCGCGGTATTCCCAGGTTTCCTCAAATTTCCAGCGGTAGAACTGTACTTTGCCCTGCGTATCATGCGCATTGACGTAGAAAATCATTGCGTCCTGAAAACTGTCAAATTTGGTTGTCAGGCTATCGATAGCAGGCGTAACGCTCACTTCCACAAAATCGGATAAATATTCCTTTGCGTCACGGGTTTTAATGCGGAGCCGGTATTTTCCGGACATACTGTATTGTCGTGGCGGAAGCACATAAAGGCCGGGTTTTGATTCCGTAAAAGCGTTTATCTCTCCCGATTCCGCTTCCACGGACATTTCAGCGCCAGTTTCAATGATCGGGCCAGCCGTTTGATTCACATTTTGCGTTCTCCTAAGTTCGATTCTGCTCGTATCCTGGCCTACATTAAGGAATCCATCCACAACAAGGTGATTCTCAATAGAATTCACCTCGGGCGGAGAGAACGGCTCAATGCAGCTGTCCATGAAAAACAGCAAGACAAAAGCAACAAACTTCGGTAAACGATTTCGCATATCCACTTTTCTTACTAAGTTCTGAAATTGTAAGTTAATCCAGAAACAATAGTCCAAAATTTATCATCAAATGGTTACTTAGCTGGCATCTTATTTCCCCATCCATTTCTTAAAATCATTCGTTTTCTCCCTGCTGACGATGGATTCTTTGTCGAAGGCGGGTTTTAATGTTAGGGCGAGGCGGTTGTTGTAGTAGGGTTGGATTTGGGTTACGGACTGGTGCGTGACGATGAGACCGCGGTTAATGCGGAAAAAGCGATCGGGGTCGAGGAAAAGCTCCATTTCATCCATGCGGTAATCAACAACGAATTTCTGCCCTTGCAGATTTTTGAAAAAACTCACGCCGTCGTCAATGAAGAAATAGGCAATTTCCGAAATCTCCACAGACAGCATCCTGGCGCCCTGCTTCACCAAAAAGCGTTTACGGTAATCGGTCGCAGGCTGCTGCAATTGCAGGTTTTTGAGAATGTTTTCCAAATTAGCAGGCAATGCGGGCACCTCCGATTTTCGCTGGCTTCCGGTGAGGTCGTAAAACTTTTTAATACTCCGCTGCAAATCCTCCTGCTGCACGGGTTTCAGCAGATAATCAATGCTGTTGACCTTAAATGCCTGCAACGCGTATTCATCATAGGAAGTCGTAAAAATCACTGTGCTCCTGATTTCCACGCGGTTAAAAATCTCAAAACTTTGGCCGTCTGCCAGCTCAATGTCCAGAAAAATAATGTCGGGTTCGGCATTACCGCTTTTCCGGTTTTCCAAAATCCACTCCACTGTGGCTTCAATGCTGGGTGTAATGCCTTTGATCACAAACTCAGGAGCCGTTTCTTCCAGCAATTTTGTGAGTTTGCGCACGGCAAGCTTTTCGTCTTCAACGATCAGGATATTCATTGGTTTTCAGAGTTTTGCATGAGCAATGGCAACAGAACCGTGAAGTGATCTGCACTCAGGTCGATCACGGGCTGCCTGTCGGAGAGCAGTTTGTATTTGGCTTCAATGTTGGCTAGTCCCAGCTTGGTCGATTTTACGCGTGTTGATTTTTCCAAAAGATTATTTCGCACCTCCAACTCGTCATTTTCGAGCGAAGTGATCTCAATCAAAAGAGGATTTTTTTCCAAAATCGTGTTATGCTTCACCGCGTTTTCAACCAGCAATTGTAATGTTAATGGCGGAATGTATTTGTTTTGAGCGCTGTCGCTGACATTAATCACTAATTCCAAACCTTTGTCGTATCTCGTTCGCAAGAGATGATAATACGATTTGATGAAGCGGATTTCGGTTTCTAATGTCGTGAGTTCGTGTTGGTTGGTTTGCAAAAGATAGCGGTAAACTTTCGCCATCTCATCCACAAATTGCTCCGCCCGGGCCGGCTCGTCGTTGATGAGCGCCGATAATGTATTCAGGCTATTAAACAAAAAATGAGGGTTAACCTGACTTTTCAGACTTTGCAGCTGCCCTTGCAATCCGGCCTTCTTGATCGCCTCTTTATTGGTTTTGATCTCTTTCCATTTGCGCAGCGAATAATTTACTTCATATAAACAGGTCAGAAGCAGGACAGCGAGCAGTTCGAACAAATAGACATTAACCATTTTTCCGGCATCCAATTGCGCATTAAGCGGGCGGAACCGGATGATGAACAAGCCATAACCCGTAATGTAAATGCCCGTAAGTATGCAAAAAGCAAGCGCCGTGTAAGCCGCCCTTTTGAGTGACGAATGTATCGACGGATATTTTTGAGCAATGTATTGCGCAGCCCAATCATGCGGAACAAAAGCCAGAATGGTCATGGACAAGACCATTAATGTGCCTAAAATGAAATTAGGAATGCTGGCGAAATAAGGATCGCCAATCAGCAAAAAACTGATGGTTGGCACAAACCAGGGCACCAGCAGGACAAACATCCACCTGCCGAAGAGGCTTAGCCAGATCAGCTGGCCGATATGCTGAAATCTGTGAGTCTGAATCATGTATAAATCAAAGGCAAAAGCACTGTGAATTCAGAACCTTCTTCCTTGATCTGAATGGTTCCTGCCTGGTTGAAAAGCATTTTATAGCGTGATATCAAAGTGGCGAGCCCGGCATTACTGAATGGCGTGCGTACAGTCCTTCTCTGCAAATTGTTGATCACTTCCAGCTGGCCGGTCGCAGTGGTTCGGATATCGATCCGCAGCGGATGATCAGCGGAAACAATGTTATGCCGGATCGCATTATCAATCAGCGTTTGCAATGTTAATGGTGCCATCTGACCATTCAAATAAAGATCTGCGGCCTGAATTGTAATGCTGATGCCATTTTCAAAGCGGGTTTCCAGCAAATAAATGTACGAACGAATATAGCGCAACTCCGCGTCCAGGGTTACCATGCTTGTGTCACGGTCGGGGCCGTTAACGCTGAGCAGATAGCGATAAACTTTGGACATTTCATCCACAAATTTTTCCGCCGTCGCAGGCGATTCGGAGATCAGGACGGAAAGGGAATTAAGGCAGTTGAACAAAAAATGCGGATTAACCTGCTGTTTCACCACTTCCAACTCAGAAAGCAATTGCCGCTGCTCCATCTGCTGCAACTCATCCTGATTGGTTTTCCACTGCATAAATGTGTAAGCCAACTCCGTGAGCCCGGCGCCAATCAGCGAAGCCGCCAGCAGCAGGAACACAGACCAGATCGCCCGTTCACGCTGTAAGGAAAAGCCGAATAAATGCACCTGATCATAGGCCAGCAAAACCAGGATCAGGATGGAAACATTGATGATGGAATAGAGTACAAACCAAAAAACCACGCGGAAAACAGATTGGTGTGTGTCGGGATAAACTTTTGCGATTAAAATGGCAATGACCTGATTGATATGGTTGGCTATCAGGCAGAGGATCAGGTTAATGAGGCTTCCGCCCAGGAAAATTTGCAGATCCGAAAAGTAAATGTTTCCCCACATTAAGTAGCCCACCACCGGAACCAGCCAGGGAATCACTAATACGAGAATGAAGAAGTTGAGACGGTTTTTTCGAAGTGTATCAAAATACTTGTCGAAATACCTGAACCGGATTTTCATCATAAGGAAAAACTGAACAGCAAAAATAGGAACGCGGGCAGACGAAGAGAAACTGATCGTCTGTCAATTGTATGAAAAATGAGCTGAAATGTCGGAAATGTTCCTTTAAACTGCTTACCCGGATCCGAATATACATTTTCCGTAAAAAAGGCCTTACATACAGGTCATCCGCCAAAAAGTGTAATACAGATACCAAATCTGACAGTACGGATAATATGTATTTCCAACCGCAACGTTTGCAAGCGAATTTTGTGTCATTCTAATAGCCAGGGCAAACCCCAAAAACTCATTTAACTATTTATCTATTAAGCCATGAAAGCAACATTAATGAACCCATTCTCCTGGATCGTCAACCCAGCAAACATTGAAAATGCCAACCTAATCGCCGTACACATGAACGGTAAGATCTTGTGGGTTTCGGCGCGGGAAATCACACACCTGGAAGGCGAAGGCAATTACACATACATTCACACCCGCCAGGGCAAGAAACACCTTGTTTCCAAAACGCTGAAAGTGGTGGTGGAAATTTTAAATGTGAATTTTATCAGGATTCACAAATCATATATCGTTAATCCTATGTACGTTACGGCGCAGATCGAGCCGGACACGCTTCTGCTGAGCTGCGGTCGCAAGGTGCCTATTGCCCGAAGAAGAATGCGCGAAATCCAGGAAATGCTGGTAGGTGAATACGCTGCGGCATAGTGCTTATTAGGAAGGGATTTATAAAGTCAGCCCCGGGTTTCAGATCCGGGGCTTTTTGTGTCCGTGATCAGCGGGCACGGATATTTAAGCTTGTGCCGAAACCATTTAAACGAAGCATTCACTATGGCTAAGAAAGCGAAAAAGAAGGGCGGCACAAAAGCAAAAACCAGCGGTAAGAAAAAGAACAAATTAGGTGTGAAAAATTCCCTTGTCAACAACATCAACGCCCGCAAGAAAAAAGGAACTTCAAGGCCAAAAAGCAAAAAAACCGTGAGTAAGAAGTCGTATAGTAAGATGAAGAAGAACTGGGGTAAGGGGAAGAAGACCAGGAGCTAATCTTACTACACCACATTCCTAGGCTCGTCATGCATGAAACTTTCCAGGTTATCCGCTACCATTTGAAGCAGGCGTTTTCTTGCTTCGAATGAGGCCCAGGCTATGTGTGGGGTGATGATGCAGTTGGGGGCAGAGAGTAGGGGGTTATCGGCTTTGGGTGGTTCTGTTGATAGGACATCCAGTCCGGCTCCTGCTATGATGCCGTTTTTTAATGCTTCTGCGAGATCTGCTTCATTAATTAGCGGCCCGCGGCCGGTGTTGAGGATGATGGCGTTTCGCTTCATGCGAGCCAGGCGTTCTTTGTTGACGATTCCTTTTGTTTCGTCGGTTAACGGGCAATGCAGGCTTACGACATCACTTTTTTCAAAAACTTCTTCCAGAGAAACCATTTCGACGCCATCGGTAGGAGTCGGATGTTTGCGGTAAGCGATCACATTCATCCCGAATGCCCGCGCAATTTTCGCGACCTGCGATCCAATGTCACCCAGTCCGATAAGGCCCATTGTTTTTCCTGCCAGCTCTGTCAAGGGTGTTTTCCAATAACAAAAATCCGGTGAAGAAACCCATTCACCGGCAAACACGCTTTGGCTATGCAACTCGGCATGGTTAACAAGGGCCAACAGCAATGCGAATGTCTGCTGCGCGACAGAAGCCGGGCCGTAAGCCTTCACATTGGTGACTGTAATGTTGTGTTTTCGGGCAGCATTAATGTCAATGTTGTTGAAACCAGTCGCCATCACGCCGATATATTTCAAATTTGGCAACTGATCCAAAATCGCTTCATTAAGCACCACTTTGTTTACAAGCAACACTTCCGCATCTTTTGCACGCTCAACAATTTCATCATTAGCCGACCGATCATAAATCGTCACATTGCCAAGTTGCTGGATCGGTAACCAGTCCAGGTCGCCCGGATTTAATGTGTAGCCGTCGAGGATTGTGATGTTCATTTCAATGTATTGATTTTTGATTTTGAAATAACATAAAAAATCCTCCCCGAAACAAGGCTTGGGGAGGATTGATTCGAATGTTGCTGGTTCCCTAATTTTTAGGATCCGTACTGACTTTCCCTGCTCCTGCACCTTGCATTTGCATCGGGTTAGGGGCTCTTTTTTGTTGCTGCTGCTTGAAGATCTGGAACCTTGTTGGCGCTGCAATGCGTGGGAATGCGTTGTTTTCCGTGTCGATGTCTGCAATTTGCTGGTAAGGATCCAATGTCCATTGCACGACTTTCTTTTTGGTTGAAATTACCTTATTGATCTGAGCGTCATTAAAGCGCCAGATTTCGGCCGGGAAAACGGCTACGGAATCTGTGCCGTCTTCGAAGCCCATCTTAACGATCACGGGCATTGGTAATCCGCCTTTATTTTTAATAGATAAGGTGTAAAAATTGCTGTTTTCCTGGATCAGCGCTTTTTCATTATCTGTAAGCGATGCCATGTATTGGTCATATTTGTGCTTGTCCGCTTCGGTTACTTTGAATGGGTCATAGCGGTTGTAGAAATCGGCCATGGTGGAATCCTGGGCAACAACGGTTTCGCCTTTGGTTTTTGCATCTTGCATTTTGCTCATCGTTTGCTGCTTGCGGGCTGCTTCTTTGCGTGCGATTTCCTTTTCAATTTCTGGGTTTTGCGTATCAATGTTAAACCAATCCACACTCACCAAATCCTGATCCACAGGCTCGGTTCCATAAAACCAGCCTTTCCAGAACCAGTCCAGATCCACGCCGGATGCATCTTCCATAGTCCGGAAGAAGTCGGCTGGGGATGGGCTTTTGAATCTCCATCTGGTCGCGTATTCTTTGAATGCATGATCGAACAATTCGCGGCCCATAACGGTTTCGCGGAGAATGTTCAGCGCAGTTGCTGGTTTTGCATAAGCATTTGGTCCTAAGCCGATTACGTTTTCGGCGGAAGCCATAATAGGCGTTAACACAGATTTGTCTGACGACATATAATCCGTGATCTGGTTAGGTTCGCCGCGGCGGGTCGGGAAGTTGAAATCCCACTCTTTTTCAGCCAGATATTGACAGAATGTGTTCAAACCTTCATCCATCCAAGCCCATTGGCGCTCGTCGGAATTGACGATCATCGGGAAGAAATTGTGTCCAACTTCGTGGATAATCACCCCGATCATGCCATATTTCACGGCTTCGCTGTAAGTCCCGTCCTCTTCCGGGCGACCGCCGTTGAAGCTGATCATCGGATATTCCATTCCGCCGCCAGCTACGGAGTGACAAGAGATTGCAACCGGATAAGGATATTCAAATGTGCGCGCGCCGTAAGATTTCAATGTGTGCGCAACTGCGCGGGTCGAATATTGCTCCCAAAGCGGATTGCCTTCTTTTGGATAAATAGACATGCACCAGATCTTGCGGCCGCTTTTGTAAACATCACTTTGCATGGCGTCCCAGATAAATTTCCGGCTGCTAGCAAAGGCAAAATCACGCACATTATCTGCTTTGTAAATCCATGTTTTCTTCCCTGGGTTTTTGTTCTCGCGTTTCTCCGCTTTTTCTGCTTCGGCCTGAGTAACGATCAAAACGGGGGTTTTGGAAGTTTCAGCTTGTTTCAAACGTTGCTTTTGGGTTGCAGTAAGCACTTGTGCATAATTTTGGCATTCGCCGCTGGCTGCCACCACGTGATCGGCGGGAGCGGTGATGGCCACTTTGTAATTTCCGAAAATCAATGCAAACTCACCTTGTCCTAAAAATTGCTTGTGGTTCCAGCCATTAATGTCGTCGTAAGGCGCCAGGCGTGGGAACCAGTGGGCGATGAAATAATTGGCATTGCCGTCTTTTGGGAAAAACTCATAACCGCTGCGTCCGTAATATTCGGTAACATTATAAGTCCATTCCACACCAAAAACGTAGCTTGTTCCCGACTTCAATGTCACCGGCAAATCAATGCGCATCATGGTTCCGTTGATCGTGTAAGGCAACACTTTTCCAGCTTTGTCCTTCACCGAACCGATTTGATAACCATATTCAACATTCGGGTCAAGCGATGAGCCGCGGCCATTGTTCAATGCTGCGAGCTGAGCCGTTGACATTCCTTTTTCGCTTACCGAGCCTGTTCTGGAAGTGGCACCGATTCCGTCTTTTTTGAAAAGATTTTGGTCCAGTTGCAGCCAGATGTATTTCAGATCGTCCGGGGAGTTGTTGAAAAATGTGATGGTTTCGGAGCCGATGATTTTTCTTTTATCATCGTCCAGTTCCACTTTAATGTCATAATCAGCGCGGTTCTGCCAGTATTCACGCCCCGGCGCACCGGAAGCAGCGCGGGTTGAATTGGGTGTCGGAAGCATTGTGCCCAATTGTTCAAAACGGTCATTCGCTTTGTAATTGGGATTTGGAGGAAGTTGCTGCGCCATGGCAGAAACCGTAATAAGCAGGATCAGTAACGGGAGAAGTGCTCTTTTCATATTAGTTGGTTATTGAGAATAATGCAGGTTATTTAGGCTAAAAGGCTGTGCAGGAATTCGTTATTAATGATCAGTGAAAGCGACATGCCGACGATGATGCCGGATAAAATATGAATCCAGCTCAGGCGCTGTACGCGAAGGATCTCGATCATGAAAAATGCAATGGACAAAATGATAAAAACAATGATCAGCTGACCCAGTTCCAGTCCAACATTAAAACCCAGCAACGGACTTACAATGTCTGCTTCTTTGCCTAATAACGATCTCAGATAATTGGAAAAGCCCAGTCCGTGGATCAACCCAAAAAACAATGCGAGCGGATATCGGACCTTTGAAGCTTTTTCAGACTGGCTGAAAGACGCCTTTGGAACAACATAAAAGAAATTGAGAACAGCCGTAATGACAATGGTAACCGGGATGAGCAGCTCAATCCAGTCAGGGTTCACATTCACAAAACCCAATGTCGATAGCGCAAGCGTAATGGAATGACCGATGGTAAAAGCAGTAACCAAAACGATCACTTTTTTCCAGTCGATGAGCGTGTATACTGTGCAAAGCGCCATAATGAAAAGAATATGGTCGTAGCCAAGGGAATCGGTAATGTGGGTGAAACCTAGTTGTAGGTAAGCCTGGAATTCGGACATTAAGTAGTATTAAAATGAATTGGTATTTAAAAAAATACTTGTCAAGACAAAAAAGCGAATTCGAATATATTCTATTCGTGTCATTATTACAAGATGAAAGCTAATTACGAGTGTCTTAGCGACCTTTACCAAAACATCGGGTACAAAAAAAGACCGGAAGCATTTGCCTCCGGCCTTTCTAAATTCTGACACCAATTATATAAGACTATTATTTTTGAATTTCGTAGTTGGCATTTTGTGGGTCCCAGTTAGCCCATTTATCAGTCCAATCTGTTGCGCCGAATGCACCCACTACTGTGTTTGCTTCAAATCCTGCTGGCAATGTTGCGCCGCCGGTCAATAGAGCAGAACCTGTTGTTGGAAGAAGACCTGGTTTAGCCGTGATTGAGTTGTAACCAGTTGCCAGTTTAAGATCAGCAACAGCAGCCACTTTGTTTTTGCTAGCAGCAGGAGCGAAAAGCGCCAATGTAGTGCCTTCGATCACACCTTCTTTCGGAGTTCCGGTGATAGCCACTGTATTTCCGTCCATTTTGATTTTTCCGGTTGTGAAGTTGGCGATTGTGGTTTCATCCTGAATCCTTACAGCCGAACGAGGCCATTCACCGGTTACCAATGTGTTATAAACAGAGATCGCAGAGTTTCTTCTGATACGCATTGCAGAGGCAAATTTCGCATTAGGCGTTCCGTCAGCCATTGCAATCGTAACATTTGCAAATTTAGCCGAAGTCTGAGGCATTGCACCTGTTCCCGTACCATCGTTATCAGACTCAAAACCATTTGAATCACCAGCCTGATCAGCTACTGCCGGGTCACGAAGGATGAAACCATATTGAATGTTTCCTGAGAAACCGTTATCCGTATCAAAATCATCATCCAAACCGCGGTAAGCGATCAAGTGCTTTGCATTAACAGCTCCACCAAACCATTCGTAAGAATCGTCGCCTGAGTAAGAAACCTGTACATAATCAACCTCTGTTCCTGAACCTACACCACCGAATGTAAGACCATTGATCTCCTTATCCGTTTCATAAGCGATACCAGCAAACTCGATACGCACATATTTAAGTTGTCCCGAATTGTCAGCTGCGTCCGTTCCACCAAATTTAGATTGGTTTTCTCCTTCAATTACCGCGTCTGGCTTGTTAACAGGCGCTTTTCCAAGGATGATCAATCCACCCCAGTCACCTGCTTTACGTTGTCCGGCTGGTTTGTTTGAAGTAAAAATGATAGGCTTGTCAGGCGTTCCTACTGCTACGATCTTCGCTCCCGGCAAAATGATCAGAGAGCCTTTTTGTACGCCGTCCCCTTTAATAATGGTTCCTGGCTCGATATTCAATGTTACGCCGGATTCTACATAAACAAATCCTGAAAGCAGATATTGGTTGGAAGCAGACCACGTCGTGTTTGCGGTAATTTTTCCTGTAACGGTTTTCATTTCTCCTACCGGAGTTACAATGATATCATCGTCATCATCTTCGTCATCGTTTGTACAAGAGATCGATCCGAACATTGTAAGCCCTAACATCAGCAAGCTCAAAAGTTTACCTGTGTTTTTCATAAATTCAATTGTTTGTTTTTCAGTTTTAAAGTACTCTGGTGATAAAAAGAGCCGGTTTACGACTTGTGGTTATTAGAATTTGTAATTGATTCCGATGGTTGAGTAGCTGCCTCTGCGGTAACTTTGATACGACTCATCCACGCTGGTGATTTTTTGATCCTGGTTGCTATCCTGGATCAGGCGGAAGCGCTGGTTAAGCAGATCCTGGATTCCCAATTTGATTTCAAGATGTTCTCCCAAAGCCTTCACAATGTTTAAATCGATCACGTTTCTTGCCATTTCATAAACGGTTGGCTGCAAATCGCGGTCACCCACGAGGAAGATCCTGCGTCCTACGACATTGTAAAGTGCATTCACCTGCCAGCCGCGGTTCACATCGTTGTAATAAACTCCTGCATTGATCAGGTAAGGTGATTGTCCTTGCAGCTGACGGTCGTTTTCTTGTCCTGCAAAGCCTGTCAATACATTGCTATTGATCACAGATGCATTCAGCAATACGCTCAGGTTATCCACGAATGGAGAAACGGTTAGATTTTTAAGTGATTTGCGCAGTTCAATTTCAGCACCATAAGTGTAAGCAGACTTAGCATTATCCACATAGAATGAGACACCTGAACCTGCGTAGCGGATACGTGTTTCGATCGGGTTAACAAAGTGCTTGTAGAATGCCGCGACCGAGATCATTTCACCATCTTTCGGATAAAACTCGTAACGCAGGTCAACGTTCTGGATCGAAGGCGTTTTCAGATTCGGGTTACCAACGCGGGACACATCGAAGTTAAAGTCATAGTAAGTAAATGGCGCCAGCTCGCGGAACTCAGGGCGGTTTACCGAAACTGAGTAAGCCAGTCTCACCAATGATTTTTCAGTGAAGTTGTAAGCCAGGTTAGCCGAAGGCAAGAAGCGGAAAATCGGGTTGTTCACGCGGATACGTTCGCCGCTGCCACGCTGTCTGCTTTGCAGTTTCTGAATGTTGTTCTCAACACGGAGGCCAACCGAAACATTGAATTTTTTGGTAAAAGGAATGTAAGAACCTACGTAACCTGCCATTAATGTGTTTTGGGCAGTGTATTTATCATCTGTGTTGGTTCTTTCTGCGTAGTAAAGCAGATCTCTTCCAATATTTTGTGAGTCAAAAAGCTGTGCTGGTGCCTGCCCAAGCAATTCTTGCGAAGCATTGCCTGAGTTGGTCAAGTTGAACCATCTTGCTTTGAATGCTCTGTCCTTCATTTCACCGTAAGCACCTGCACGAAGTTTGATCTGCATGCTTTCGTCATCTTCATACGCGCTGCGTTCGAAACGGTGTTCAAGATCGGCGCGGAATGAGCTTGTGTATTCGGTTAGTTCAGAGTAAAATCTCGCTCCTCTTGTCAAGCTCGCGTTGCTTCCCGGAACAAGTTCCACCTGGAAAGGGCCGGTGGAGCCTATCGGACGGGTTGAAATAAAGCGGCGGTAATCCGGTTCGCTGCGGATGGTCGTTCCCAATGCGCCAAGCCATTTCAATGTTGTATGTGCGCCCAGCTCGTGCGTTCCGCCTAATTGGCCTGAGTAAATGCTCTTCGACTCGTAACGGAATGCGTAGTTCTGCACTTCAACGTCATTGTCTGTATTGTAACCCTGACGGAAGTTGGTCTCTTTGTTAGAAAGCTGGTTGAACAGGTTTCTGAATTCGATCTTGTGATTCGGGTTAATGATCAATGCCCAGTTAGACATCACGCCCAGGCGGACATTGTTTTGATACAATTCATCCTGATATGAGCTTTGAATGTCTGATTTCTGTTTTTCAGTATTAAAGCTCAGGTAACGGAATTGTGTTGTTGGTAAAAACTGGTGTGTAGATGAATAGTTGACATTGTTAAATGTGGTCAACTTCATATTCCCAAGCTCGAATTTGTGGTTGTAACCCAAAGAAGCGCGCAAGTCAGGTGTTACTGATTTTGATTTCAAATCATAAAACTCCGGCAGGTTGCGGAATGCATTCAATGTTGCGTCCGAAGGCCCGTTTTCGTTCTGCAATCTTTTTGTCGAGGGGAAACCGTTTGGAAGTGCTCTGTCCGGGGCACCGAAACCAGTCCAGTCCAACGATGAACCTTTGTAATCAAGTACATTCTTGAATGTTGTGTTTCCGCGGTAACCGCCCGTTAAGCTGAATGTAAATCCGTTGTCGTCGGGGATTGTTTTTGTATAAATTTTAATAATCCCGCCTGCAAATTCACCTGGCAATTCAGGAGCGCCGGATTTGTAGATCATCATCCGGTCAATGGCCGTGCTTGGAATTAAGTCAAATGAGAAAGATTTTACGTCAACCTCTGTTGAAGGCGTGATCGCATCATTCAACATTACGGTGTTATAGCGCTCGTTCAAACCGCGGATAATGACGAAGCGGTCGTCTTGGATGGAGACACCCGGCACGCGGCGAACCACTTGGGAAGCATCACGGTCCTGCGACTTCTGGATTTGCTGCGCAGAAATACCAACGGCAATTTGCTCAGCCTGCTTGATTTCGGTGATAACGGAAACGTCGGTGAAGGATTGACGTTGTCCTACGATCTTAACCTCTTCCAGGTTCGCCACATCTTCCTCAATGGTTGTGTTGATGAGGACGGCCTGATTTGGGTAAACTTCAATCGCAATTTCTTTCGGCTTGTAAGAAACGTAGCTTACGATAACCGTTTGCTTTCCTGTGGGGATATTCTGAATGTCGAAATTTCCTTCAACATCTGTTGCTGTTCCGATGGGAGGAGTGGAGCCTTTTAAAACAACGCTGGCCCCGATGACAGCTTCTTTGGTCTTGTAATCAACAATGTTCCCCTTAATCGAACCCGTTTGGGCGTATACCAATGTGGTAGTCAGAAGGAAAAATAAGAGAGAGGTAATTTTTAAGTTCATGTCTTGTGTCAGAATTATTTTCTGATACAAAAGTAGACTGCCAATATTACCTCAATGTTACCCCCATGTTATGGCTCAGTTATTTCGAAATATGGTTTTTTATTAAAAATCAGGCACTTACTCAATAATTCCGTTTCCTTCACCGGTCGCAAAATTATCGAGATCATAAACAAAACCATTGATGACCGCATACTTCACAACGGCCCCTTTTTTGAGGATAAAAGTGGCTGTATTGCCCAGTCCCGGCGTGCCGGAAGGCGCAGCCTGGCCGCTTCGTAGCACGTGTAAGGGAGTGGTGGTGAAATAAAGTCCGAGCGCACGTGTGTTGGAATCGGGCGTGAGGCGCACATAGGTGTAACCTTGTTTGAGCAGGCTTAATGCATTGAGTTTGCTGACCTCGCTTACATTCTTATAAGTGGTAGGATATACTTTTCCTTTTTCAATGGTTAACCCGGTGGCGTCAATTTCCTGGCTGCCGAATTGCGGGTGCAGGTCGCCGAAGTCTTCTATTTTGCTGTAATAAAAAAATTTGGTGGCATTGGAATAACTTACTTCGTTGCGATTGATGCCCAGATCTGCCAAAAATGATTTTCCTGACTGTTTCACCGTTGCATTACGCACCACGAGATCATAAACCCATCTGCCGTTTTCCGGGATTTTGTAATAATCATCGCGCTTTTCCTTGGTAAGTGAGTTGTCGGCGATTTTATCAAGAGCAGAAAGGATCGCCATGAAATTGAGTTTCCTGATGTATTGTTTTTCTGGATCTCCTACATAGCCACCGGATTCGATCAGGACCAATGTTGTGCCCCATTTCTGCACATTATCACCAAAGCCACGAGGTTCATGATCGTCGGAATAGCGTGCGACCTGGCCGGGAATGTATTTTTGCAAAATCTTATTCATGCCCACGATCAGCTGCATGGAACGCTCGCGGACCGGGTTAATATTTAGCTCGTAATCATACGAAGTCGCCAGGAAAGAAATGGTCGCAACTTTGGCGCTTCTGCCAGCCGAATAACGTGGGCTTTGGTCGTGCAGGTTGAAGCCGTAATCGGGTTTTAATTTGTCTACCAATCCTTTCAACACAACTGCTTCCGGCGTTTGGCGCGAAGCCGCATCGCGGTTCATATCCACGCCCTGCATGGTGCGGCGCTGGTAACGTTCGGCACCGTCGGGGTTGAGCATTGGGACAAAATATAAGGTCGTGTTTTCGAGAAGTTCTTTACGGAAATCATCAAAACCATCATTTTTGCCTTCCAGGAAATTAAAGATATCAAAGCTCGCCATGGTTGCAGTGGGCTCGTCACCGTGCATTTGCGTCCATAGGAGCACTTTTTTCTTGCCGTTCCCCACTTTGATCATTTGCAATGTCCTTCCTTCAAATGATTCTCCGACGGTTTCAATCTTATAAAGCGGGTTGCCCTGGCGTTTGGCAATGAGTGGAAGAATGTCTTTTTGTTTAAATCGGCGCTGCGTTAATGTAGTCTCGCGGTAAGTGTCGTGAACTTTAAAAAGCCGGTTCGGCAGCTCTTCGGATTGTGCCTGGGATGTAACGGTGGTCAAGGTAATTAGAAAGAAAAATAGTTGTGAAATGAAAATTCTCATGATCATACAAAGCCGTTTTGTAATCGCAATGTACAAGAATTTTCTAAGCAAATTTTAATGTAATATTTGTTCGCATGCTTTCTACTTCTAGCAAATATTACTTACATTTGTGCATGTTTAAAGCTGAAACAAATCATCATTTTCATCAAGGCCATCTGGCTTTCGGACGTCTTGGGTGATGTGTTTTTGCAAGTAGTGTTGTAATAAGGTTGAATACATAGTATCCCAGAAGCCCGATTTTCAAAAATCGGGCTTTTTTTGTTTTGCCTCAAACCACATTGAATGAAAACAGTCATTATAAAATATAACGCCGGCAATGTGCAGTCGGTGATGTATGCGCTGGACCGCATTGGTGCAAGTTACCTGTACACCGATGACGAAGAAGAGATCCGTTCGGCGGATAAGGTAATCTTTCCGGGCGTGGGAGAGGCGAGTACTACGATGAATTACCTCCGGAAAGTCGGGCTGGATAAGGTCATTCCGACATTAAAGCAGCCTTTCTTCGGCACTTGCATTGGTATGCAGCTTATGTGCCGGTTTTCGGAGGAAAATAATACCGAATGCATGGGCATTTTTGACGTGGATGTGAAACGCTTTCCCGCAACGCCCGACTTGAAAGTGCCGCATATGGGATGGAACAACATTACCGGCTATAAAACCGCGCTTACAACCGGTTTGCCCGACGATGCTTATGTTTACTTCGTCCATAGTTACGCGGCGCCGGTTTGCGAATACACCGTGGCGAGCTGCGAATATGTGCTGCCATTCAGTGCCATGTTACATAAGGACAATTTTTATGCTGCCCAATTCCACTGTGAAATCAGCGGCGACGCGGGGCAGCAGATCCTCAAAAACTTTTTAGACATTATATAAACCCTGCATAATGATTGAAATAATACCAGCCATTGACCTGATCGAGGGAAAGTGCGTGCGCCTTACCCAGGGAGATTACGGACAAAAAACCATTTACAATGAAAATCCCCTTGAAGTTGCTATGCAATTTCAGGATGCCGGACTGAAACGTTTACACCTCGTGGATCTGGACGGTGCAAAAGCCAAGAAAGTGGTGAACTGGAAAGTTTTGGAAAAAATTGCTTCTAAAACTTCACTGCATGTTGATTTTGGCGGAGGCGTTCAGTCGGATGAAGATTTAAAAGCAGTTTTTGAAAGTGGTGCAAAACAAGTTACAGGCGGAAGCATTGCAGTAAAAAATCCCGAACTTTTTATGAGCTGGCTTTCGGTTTATGGTGGTGAAAAGATCATTCTGGGAGCCGATGCGAAGAAGGAAAAAGTGGCGGTGAGCGGCTGGGAAGAGGGGACGGAGATCTGGGTTTATGATTTTGTTGAAAATTATGTTGATAAAGGTGTAAAATACACGATCAGCACGGATGTGGCAAAGGATGGTTTGCTGCAAGGGCCATCATTTGACCTATATAAAAATTTGCAGGATAAATGTCCTGACTTGAAAATCATCGCCAGCGGCGGAATAAGCGGTTTGGAAGATGTGGAAAAGCTGGCGGAAATGAACATTTACGGCGTCATTATCGGAAAAGCGATTTACGAAAACCGGATTAAATTGACTGATTTACAGCGATTTTTGAATTGATATGCTAACAAAACGAATCATTCCATGCCTCGATGTAAAAGACGGGCGGACGGTTAAGGGAGTCAATTTTGTGAATCTGCGCGATGCTGGCGATGCGGTGGAGTTGGGCGCATTGTATGCGGCACACGGCGCGGATGAGCTTGTGTATCTGGATATTACCGCGACTGTTGACGGTCGTTCCACATTCATTGACCTGGTCAGGAAAGTGGCGCACACGATCAACATTCCCTTTACGGTTGGCGGCGGCATTTCGTCCATTGCGGATGTTTCTGCATTGCTGCACGCCGGTGCTGACAAGGTTTCGATTAATTCGGCTGCCGTTAAAAACCCGGATCTGATCAATGAGCTTTCGCTTGAATTCGGCAGTCAATGCATTGTGGTAGCGATAGATACGCGTTACATTGAGACCGAAAATGGTCAGGAGCACATTGTGCACACGCATGGCGGCCGCAAGCCTACCGAACTGCGCACCATTCCGTGGGCGAAAGAAGTGGAAGATCGCGGCGCAGGTGAAATTTTGCTGACCTCAATGGATACGGACGGAACCAAGGCAGGATTTGCATTGGAACTCACGGCCACAATCAGCGGCAATGCCAACATTCCAGTGATCGCCTCCGGCGGGGCGGGAAATATGGAGCATTTTTATGATGTTTTCACCGCCGGAAAGGCTGATGCAGGCCTTGCGGCAAGCATTTTCCACTTCCGGGAAATTGATATTCCGGATTTGAAAAAATACCTTCACGACAAAAAACTTCCCATCCGCATGACGCGCTGATGCGGGATTTTGTCAACTATTACCGGCATAATCCATTAAAATAGCCGGAAAGAATGCAACTTTGTCCAAATGACCGATTTAAAATGAGCGATACATTTTCAACAATTGATTTCGATAAATCACCGGACGGACTCGTGCCGGCCATTATCCAGGATTCCAATACAAGCAAAGTGCTGATGCTCGGTTATATGAACCAGGAAGCACTTGAAAAGACGAAAGAGCTTGGTACGGTGACGTTTTTCAGCAGAAGCAAGCAAAGGCTTTGGACCAAGGGTGAAACCTCCGGCAACTTCCTTTTTGTGAACGAAATAACCGCAGATTGTGACGGTGATACGATCCTGATCAAGGCAACGCCTGCCGGTCCAACCTGTCATACCGGAGCGGATACATGCTTTGGGGAAAAAAATAGTCAGGATGCCCGAATCGGGGAAGCGTCTTTTCTCAACTACCTGCAAAAGGAAGTGATCCGGGAAAGAAAATTAAATCCGCAGGACGAATCCTACACTAGCAGCCTGTTTCGCAAGGGGATCAATAAAATTGCGCAGAAGGTTGGAGAAGAAGCGGTGGAAGTTGTGATCGAATCCAAGGACGACGATGCGGACCTTTTTAAAAATGAAGTGTCCGATTTGCTTTTTCACCTTCTGGTGTTGCTGGAACAGAAAAACATTGACTTAGATGAGGTAATTGGCGTACTTCGTAGCCGTCACCAATAAAAACGGACACATTATGAGACTAATAATACGACTATTAATCAGCACATTAGCTATTCTTATTGCGGCTAATTTGATTCCAGGCGTCGTTGTGGCAAGCACCACTACGGCCATTATTGTCGCCATTGTGCTGGGAATCCTGAACACCTTCCTGAAACCTGTGTTGCAGATTCTGGCCTTGCCCATCACGATCATGACGCTGGGACTTTTCTATTTTGTAGTCAACGTTTTTATTATTTACATTGCCACTTACCTGGTTTCAGGATTCTCTATAGACGGATTTATTCCCGCATTACTCTTCGGCCTCGTCGTTTCTATTATTTCCGGAATTCTTGGTATGTTTTTGGATTAGTGTATTAATTCAGCTCCGTAAGAGCCTTAAATTGATACACATGATTGAAAATTACTGCTTATGATTAGTCAACTAGAGGAAATTAAGGACACGCTTTTCAGGTACTTTGAAACCCGTATCGATTTATTCAAAATTGAAACGAGGGACAAGATCGAACGTGCGGTTGTAATGGCGCTGTATGGTGCCATTTTACTTTGTATCGCCCTCACAGTGCTTATCCTGATGGTAATTCTGCTGGGGACCTTTCTGAACAAATGGCTCGACAGCGACTATTTGGGTTATCTGATATTACTGGGCGTTTTTGTTTTAAAACTTGTAATCTGGATTGTTTTCAGGGAAAAACTCATTCAGTTTATCCGTGGAATTATCGTTCGTTTTGTTAAAGTAAAAGAGGATTAACACTTAAGAAATGGTATTTTGGGGAAAAATTCACTCAAATTGCTATTTTTGGGTTCCTTTTGAAAATTTCTCAGGTCATCATTAAACTAAAAAATGAAATGAGTTCTTCAATAGATTCTTCCGTAAAGATTACTAAACCATTCTCTTCCGATACGGATAAAGATAAGCAAGACCTCCTGTTGGACGCTGATCTTTACAAGGACAAGCTGGAATTGCAATGGAGCGGTCTTAAAACGGATGCAACGGAATATGGCAAGAAGGCGTTGATCATTGGCGGCGTTGTGGCAGCTACATATGTTGTGATGAACGCGGTGCTGCCTAAAAGTAAAAAGGAAAAAAGAGCAGAGAGAGAAGAGGCAGCTGAGACGCAGGCTTTCAAAGCAGGTGAAGAAAAGCAAAAAAGCAAATTTGCGGTTGGAGCAGCCGTTCAAAGTTTAGCCTGGACATTGGCTGTGGGATGGGCGCGCCAGAAGCTAAAAAATATAATTGCAGATGAAAGAAAAACCGAATGAAAACAGCGAATCATAAAATCGCAGACCTCCTTTCAGCAAGAAAAATAGAGAAAAGGAAATCGTTTGCTGTTCTCTTGGATCCTGATAAAGTTAATTTCTCCACTTTTCCGAAATTCCTGGAATATGCGGCCGGGCATGGCGTTGACTTTTTTTTTGTAGGAGGAAGTCTTATTACCAATTACGCCATAGACCAGCTCATTGCAGCTATACACGAGCACACTGACATTCCTGCTATCCTTTTCCCAGGAAGCAGTCTACACATTGATCCTTCCGCAGACGCTGTGCTGCTGCTTTCGCTTATTTCGGGTCGGAATCCGGAACTGCTTATAGGGCAGCACGTTATTGCAGCGCCTTTGTTAAAAAGAAGCGGGATTGAAGTTTTGCCTACGGGTTATCTTTTAATAGAAAGCGGAAGGCTTACAACTGTCTCATACATAAGTAATACAACGCCTCTGCCACGTGACAAACCCGGCATAGTAGCATGTACAGCATTAGCTGGCGAATTTCTCGGACTAAAACATATTTTTCTGGATGCAGGAAGCGGGGCACAATTTCCAGTGACTGCTGAAACCATCAGGGCGGTACGCGAGACTGTGGATACACCTATTATCGTCGGCGGCGGCATTGACTCCTATGAGAAAGCCGATGCAGCCCTTGGCGCAGGAGCGGATGTAATCGTGGTGGGTAACGGAATAGAACAAAACCCTGATCTGCTTCCCGAGGTCGCAGCGTGTGTAAAGGCTTTCAATAGAAAAACAGAAAGTGTTTAAAGAAACAATTAGGGATTTTATTGTACAAAATAAAGGGATTTGGGTGTTTTCTAAGGAAATTTTAAGTTCTTGGAAAAATACAATAGCAAAGGTTGGGAATATTCAGATTAATACTGCTACATTTGTATCGAACCTTAATTACACCCAAGAAATGAAAAAAATATTTGCACTTGCGTTTGTTGCCGGGATGGTAACTTTCGCTGCTTGTACTAGCAAACCAGCTGACGAATCTGCTGATACTACTGCTGTAACTGTTGAAACTCCTGCAATTGACACAACTGTTGTTGATTCAATGGCAACTGATACAGCTGCTGCTGATTCAGTGAAGTAATTAGACGTACAAGTCGAAATTCGTGAAAAGCGCTATGAAAATAGCGCTTTTCTTTTTTTATTTAAGGAATGAAAAACATATCCTTCGGCCTCCATGTTCCTCAGGCGGCAATCGCATATTGCGAGGAGTTACATAAACTTTATAAGTTCGATTTCTTTCTCTCGCGCCCCCGGCGCACCCGATTGGGCGATTTCACGGTGAGACCAGGTTATGTTCCCAGAATCACGGTTAATGTTAATCTCAATCCCTATAATTTCCTCATTACGTACTTGCATGAAGTGGCGCATTGCGTGGTGCATGTGAATTACAAAGTGCGGCTCAGGAAGCGTGTTGCGCCGCATGGGACAGAGTGGAAGCGGGAATTTGGCAAATTATTGCAACCGGTTCTCAACGAAAATCATTTCCCGGCAGATATTCTTGAAGCATTAATACGTTATGCTAAGAGCCCAAAGGCCTCAACAGGCGGTGACCAGATTCTCTTTAACGCGATACGGAAATATGATGATCAAGAGCTTAATTCGTCCAGAATAGCGCTGGTCCAGCTGAATGAAGGCAGTAATTTCGTTTTTCAGAACAGGTTGTTTGTCCGTGGGTCGCTCAGGAGAACACGTGTGCTGTGCACGGATAAAGCATCCCAGCGTCTTTACACCATTCCAGCCCATGCATTGGTTGAAGCATGTTAATGTGCGTAGTCGTCTGATCCATTCAGTTCTCTGCTGTTTGGGCATACTCATTTCTTTTTCTTCCAAAGCACAGGAAAAATCGATTCTTTCAACCGGGAACTGGTTCAAACTGGCAATTAGTGAAACGGGCATCCATCGTGTAGATCCTGCTTTTTTACGAAAACTCGGGGTTAACCCTGCCGAAATTGATCCGAGGCAAATCCAGATTTACAGCCAAAAATCGGGCATGCTGCCTCAGCCTAACATTGCATTGAAATCTAATGCTTTGATGGAAAATGCAATATGGGTTCCAGGGGAAGAAGATGGCAAACTGGATGGTAGCGACGCCATCTATTTCTTTGCCGAAGGTCCACACGAAATTACCTATGATTCTGCAAAAGCCGAGTTAAAGCATCAGATTAACATTTACACAGATTCCAGCTATTATTTCCTCACTTACGGTCAGAAAACCGGATTAAGGGTGAAGCCTTTAGTAACAATTACATCTCAAAAGTCCAGGTTGATAACCCAGTTTGATGATTACTGGTTTCACGAAGCAGAGACTTATAATCTGCTGAAATCGGGGAGGGATTGGTGGGGGGAATATCTTGGCAATGCACCGCTCACGTATACGGCTGATATTCCCGGGATTGTGCCCGCTTCAAATATAAAATTGCGCACCTCCGGGATCGGTGCGGCACAGACCGCTACCAAATTTCTCTGGCAGCTCAACGGCAAGCAAGCAGGTGAATCGGCGATTGGAACGGTTAGCGCGGGAACATACGACATTAAAGCATTGCGGTCCGATGCCACATTCATCATCAATGCGGATGCTACGCGGCCCGATACAATAACAGTTGGTGTAACATATGAGCGCAACGGGCAGGGTTCCGCACAAGGTTATCTGAACTACATAGCGCTGCATACAAAGCGGCAGCTCCGGCAATATGGTAACCAGCAAGTTTATCGCTTTTTGTCGGAATCTTCGGATACAGTCACTTATCAATTCGGTAATGCGAATTCGGAATGGTTGCTCTGGAATGTAAGCAATGCCCAAAATCCTGCGGTTGTTAGTCAAAATATTCAGAATAACATATTGTCCTTTACAACGACCGGTGGAAAAAGCAGCAGACAATATATTGGCTTTAAAACAGACCTGGCAATGGAGCCTGTTTTCTCAGAAAAGGTAAATCCGCAGAACATTGCCGGAAATGCAACGCCGGATTTGCTGATCGTAACGCCAGTGGCCTGGAAGCGCGAAGCGGAGCGGCTGGCTGCATTCAGGGAGAGTAATGACGGACTGGAAACGCTGGTTGTTACAACGGACGAAATTTACAATGAGTTTGGCGGTGGAAAGCCGGATTTGACCGCTGTCAGGGATTTTACAAAACATTTATACAGTCAGGATCCGGACAAGCTCAAATATCTGCTATTGTTCGGCGACGCGTCATTTGATTATAAAAACAACCTGAAAAACCAGTCGGTATTTCAACAAAAAAGCTGGGTGCCGGTTTATGAAAGCCGGGAATCCCTAAATCCGGTTTATACATTTTCTTCTGATGATTATTATGGGTTCATGAAGGACAACGAAGGTGCCTGGCCTGAATCTGTGGCCGGTGATCACACGGTCGACATCGGCGTGGGCAGGTTGCCGGTAAAATCACTATCCGAAGCACAACTTATTGTAGATAAGCTGATCCGATATGGATCTTCCTGGCGTTCGCTTGGCAATTGGAGAAACAATGTTCAGTTTGTAGCTGATGATGGAGACGGTAACATTCACCAGCGCCATGCAGACGAACTGGCAAGTTTGATACAAACCGATTTTATGTCTTCCCGTGTTTTCATTGATGCATTCCCGCAGAACACAGGCACGGAAGGACAGAAAGCGCCCGCCGTCAATCAGGTCCTTAACAAAAAAATAAACGAAGGAACATTAATCCTGAACTACACGGGACACGGCGGAGTTAGCGGCTGGGCAGAAGAACAAGTTCTTACGCTGGCTGATATGCAGTCGGCACGAGGCATGGACAATTTGCCATTATTATTTACAGCAACTTGTGATTTTGGGCGTTACGATGATCTGGGCTTGGTTTCAGGAGCGGAATTGATGGTTTTAAGCCCAAAAGGCGCAGCCATCGGCGCCATCAGCACCACGAGGCCGGTTTATTCGAGCACCAATTTTACGCTAAGCCAGGCATTTTATAGAGCGTTATTAGAAAAAAGCCCTGACAGAAGGTTAGGTGATATTTTTAAAGAGACCAAAAACAAAGCACTGGTAGGCAGCTTGAACCGGAATTTTACATTGCTGGCGGACCCATCCATGCAACTCGCACGAGCGCAGAAAGGCATCAGGTGGGCCGAAAAGCCCGATACATTGCGCGCTTTACAAAAAGTGCAGCTGAGAGGACAGGTTTACGATGCGGTTACCACTTTAAAAGACAGCAAGTTTGAGGGTGAGGCGCGCATTGTATTATATGATAAGCAGATCTCGTTCAAAACGTTGGGTAATGAGGGTAAACCGGAAACTTATTCAGAGTTTCGCAGCAAATTGTTCGATGGCAGTGTAATGGTTAAAGGAGGGGAATTTATTTGTGAATTTGTGATGCCAAAAGATATTGATTACCGCGTGGGGATTGGCAGAGCAAACGTTTATGCTGTCCGGGCAGACAGTCTTGCGGACGCAAGCGCGCAGCTTGACGTAATCATAGGCGGCAGCGCAGCTCCTGAAACGGACAAAACACCTCCGAAACTGACGGCATATATCAATGATGCTTCGTTTAAAGACGGAGACGTGATCGAGCCGTCTGCTACATTATATATAACGGCCAGCGATGAGAATGGGATCAGCATTTCAAATGCGGGAATCGGGCATAATATCACGCTGGTTATAAATGATACGACAACGATAATCCTGAACGATTACTACACAGCTGCTACCGGTGATTACCGGCAGGGTGTCATCACTTATCCGTTTGAAAACTTGCCAACCGGTAAATATCTTATTCGAGTAAAAGTCTGGGATACTTATACTAACTTTTCCGAAATTGCGTTCGGTTTTCAAGTAGGTGCATTCAAGGGCATCCAACTCAACACGCTGAAAGTATATCCAAACCCATTCGATAAAGATCTGTCATTTGAACTGACCCACAACAGAGTAAATGACGATGTAGAAATAGTTTTTAATTTAATATTAAACAATGGGCAGTCTCTGGGACAATTCCGCAGGCAATATTACAACACGGAGGCAACCGTCAAAGGAACTTTTGACGTCACTCAGGCTGGATATTGGATACCAAACCTCACTTCGCTTGTGTATCAACTAAGCATCAGGTCCTTAAAAGATAATTCCAGAGACGAGCGATCGGGAAAGCTGATCCGTTCTCCATAGTTTAATAAAACTTATCATTTTTTTAGTAATAACTATCTTTCATTGTATTTTTGACCCTTTAAAGAAGCTGATTCAAAGCACTTCCTATCGCAAATCCAATTTCTATGAGACTTTTTTTTGTTAGTTTATCTTCTCTCTTTATTCTTTCAACGGGTACTATTTTGGCCCAGACCACACCATCAAGCACACAAAGAATTCCACATTCTCCGCTTTCGTTTTTAACATTTGCCCCTGATGCCAGAAGTGCCGCCATGGGGGAAGTTGGTGTAGCAATCAGTCCTGATGCAAATTCTACATACTGGAATGCTGCAAAACTACCTTATAATACAAAGGATTTGGGTGTGTCGGCGTCGTACACACCTTGGTTAAGAAATTTGGTTGACGATATGTGGTTGGGTTACCTCACCGGATACAAGAAACTGGGCGACAAACAAGCCGTTGCAGTTTCAGTTAATTATTTCAACAATGGCGAGCTGGATCTAAGAACTTCAACCGGTGCCCAGAATGGATATTACAACTCACGCGAACTGGCTGTCAGTGGAACTTATTCACGCCAGTTAGGAAAAAACTTCTCGATGGGTTTGACATTAAAATACATTTCTTCGAACCTGGCGGCATCTGGTGTGATCGCAGGAGCTTCTCTATCCCCTGCACGAACTGCCGCGGGTGATATCAGCGCATTTTATAGAAAGGCATTGAGAAACGAAGAAACAGGGGGCGAGTTTGTATGGACACTGGGTGCGGTGCTTTCTAACCTGGGTGGTAAAGTAAGCTACTCTTCGGTTGCTGGTTCGGAAAACTTTATTCCTACTAACCTGAAACTTGGTGGCGGGATCTCATTCACAGCAGACGGACGTAACCGTTTCAATTTCGGCCTGGATGCGAGGAAGCTAATGGTGCCAACGCCGGACGGAACAGACATTAATGCGCGTCCGCTTTTGAAAGGTGTGTTCGGATCGTTCTCCGATGCTCCTGATGGATTCAAAGAAGAATTGCAGGAAGTAGGATTGGCGATCGGTGGTGAGTATGTGTACAATAATATCTTCGCATTGCGCGCCGGTTACAATACAGAGCATAAGAACAAAGGCGATCTTAAATATTTTACAGCTGGTGCAGGAGCTCATTTCATGGACAGATATTCTGTTGACTTCGCGTATCTTTTCCCTGTTACACAAGGAAGCCCATTGGCTCAGACGCTTAGGATCACGCTTTCTCTTGGCTTAAACAAGTCGGAAAAGCTTGATGTGAACGACACAGAGAACTAACAGCAGTTAGAAATTTACTTTTTCAGAACGAATGGCGTAATTGTAACGTCATTCGTTTTTTATTACTCAACATAGCACATGACCATTGACCGCACCATCGCTCCGGAATTTCGGGTTATAAATTCTGTACACCTGCCAGACCCACAAACTTACAATCTTGACAATGGCACCTCACTGCATGTCATCAACATTGGCGATCAGCCGGTGATCAGGCTGGAATGTATTTTTGAGGCGGGGAATTGGTACGAGAAAGAGATCGGTGCTTCGTTTTTCGCCATTAAAATGCTTTCCGAAGGAACGCTTACCAAAACTTCCGCAGAGATAAGCGAAGCGTTTGACAGAATCGGCGCATTTACCGAGATGACCCACACCGCCGACCGTATAGGAATCGTCGTTTATGCACTTTCTCGATTTTTGCCAGACATTTTGCCTCTGGTCAGTGAGCTTATTCACGATGCCGTTTTCCCACAAAAGGAATTTCAGGACCTGAAAAATATCAACATCCAGAATTTGCGGGTTAACAAGGAAAAGAATGCTTATCTGGCGACAACCGCGTTCCGTGCGAAGCTTTTTGGCAGCAATCACCCTTATGGGCAAAGCCAGGAAGAGGAGAACATTATGTCCCTTTCTATCGAAGCGATTAAAGAGCATTACGGGCAATTTGTTAAGAACGGGAAATTTACGGTTGTACTTGCAGGGCAGGTGACTGAAAATGATATAAAGGTGGTCAACGAGCACCTTGGAACAGTTAATACAGAGAGCCAAATTTCACCGGTTAAGGACGTTCCGCAGCCCGTTTATGCGAATGTGGAGGAGCTTGTTGAGCGACCAGACAGTGTGCAGTCGTCGATTCGCATGGGGCGGAAGCTCTTTAACCGCCATCACCCGGATTACTTCAAAATGCTGGTGACCAATGAGATTCTAGGAGGGTATTTTGGCTCGCGGCTAATGAAGAACATCCGTGAAGAAAAGGGCTTGACTTACGGCATTTCATCCCATCTCGTGACCTTGCGCAAGGAGGGATATTATATGATCGGGACTGATGTGAAAAAGGAGTTCACGCAGCAGACCATTGACGAGATCAAAAAGGAGATATACCGTTTGCAGACCGAGCTGGTAGGTGAGGAAGAGCTCCAAACCGTCAAAAATTTCATGGCCGGGGAATTCGCCGGATCGCTGAACACCGCATTTGAAGTAGCCGATCGTCAGAAGATTTTATTGCTTGATGGTTTGCCAACGGATTTTTTCAAACATTACATTGAACAAATCCACGCTACAACCAGCGATGATGTCTTATCTATGGCTGTCCAATATTTACAGCCCGAAGATATGCTTACGGTTATCGCAGGCGGAAAATAATTACGATCTGTCCAGGGCCTTTTTATATTCTCTGAGACATCTTTCCCTCGCCATTTTGTGATCCACCATTGGTTCCGGGTATTCGTCTGTGCCATATTCCGGAACCCACTTTTTGATGTATTCTTCTTTGGGATCAAACTTTCTGGCCTGCGCCTCGGGATTGAAAATCCGGAAATAAGGTGCAGCGTCCGTGCCGGATCCGACAGCCCATTGCCAACCACCATTATTAGCGGCCAGATCATAATCCAGCAACTTTTCCGCGAAATAAGCTTCTCCCAGCCGCCAGTTGAGCAGCAAATGTTTGGCTAAAAAGCTCGCTACAACCATCCTAACGCGGTTGTGCATAAAGCCGATTGCATTCATCTGCCGCATGCCTGCGTCCACGAGCGGATAACCGGTTTTGCCATCACACCATTTTTGAAATGCGTCCTTGTCGTAACCCCAGTTAATGTCGTCATAAGGTGCTCTGAATGCTTTGCCTTTCCCAACGTGCGGAAAGTTGGAAAGGATTTGCTGGTAAAATTCTCGCCAGATCAACTCATTGAGATATAGGTTGCTATGCTTTTTTGCAAATCGGGCCAACTCACGAATGCTTACCGTGCCAAATCGTAAATGTATGCCAATGCGGCTGGTGCCTTCCATGGCGGGGAAATCTCTTGCTTTTTCATAGTTTTCGAGCAGTTCGGCGGAAATCTTGCTGGAAGGAAAATCCGTGTCCGTGCTTTTAAAACCCATTGTTTGAAGCGTAGGGATTGTAGAGCCCGACCATTTCAGGAAATTTTCAAAATACTTTTTATTGGGGTAAGAAGAAAGGTAAAAGTCGTTGCATTTTTCCCTCCACATCCTGCTGTAAGGCGTAAAGACGGTGTAAGGCGTGTTTTGTCCGCTGAGTATTTCTTTTTTTTCAAAAATAACCTGATCCTTGTAGGCTTTCAGTTCCGCATTTTGTGCGCGCAGAATTTTGGCCACGGCCGTGTCTCTTTCGTTTGCATATGGCTCATAGTCTGTATTGGTAAACACCTCGGCAATATTGTATTTTTCGCTTAGCTCCTTCCAGACATCGGTTGGGTGCCCATAAAAAGTCAGAATATCGGAGCCGACTGTTTGCAGTTCTTTTTGTATTGCTAGAATATTTTGATGAATGAATGTCAGACGCTTATCTTCCTTGTTATCAAGGTCATCCAGGATTGTTTTGTCAAAAATAAAAACGGGAACAACGAGGTTTCCAGAACGCAATGCATAATATAAACCTGCGTTATCATGCAATCTCAAATCCCGGCGAAACCAAAACAATGTGATTTTTTCTTTTGTTTTTAAGCTCATGATTCAAAATGCAAGAATAGTATGCCAAACGGAAAGCAACTTTGTATAAATACGAAGTAAAGATTTTTTTGGATGTCCCGGATTTGTAACAGCCGTCTGTTTACTTTGTGTTCTCATTAATCCTTAATCCATGAAATTACAACTAACACTACTTCTCAGCGTCTTCAGCTTCGCTGTTTTTGGTCAGAAAAATGCAGATAAACAGGAATGGAAGCAGCTTTTCAATGGTAAAAATCTCGACGGCTGGGACATTAAAATCCGAGGCTACGAACTGAATGATAATTACCTGAACACCTTCCGCGTGGAGGATGGCAAAATGGTCGTACGCTACGATAAGTATGATGACTTCAAGCAAAAATATGGTCACATTTTCTACAAAGGTGATTTTTCATACTATCGCATTTCAGTTGAATATCGTTTCGTAGGCGAGCAAGCTCCAAAGGGAGAAGGCTGGGCCTGGCGGAATAGCGGCATTATGGTGCACGGCCAACCGGCTTCAACAATGGGCAAGGATCAGGATTTTCCGGCTTCCATTGAAGTTCAGCTGCTGGGCGGCAACGATAAAAAACGCACAACTTGCAACCTATGTACGCCAGGGACCAATGTGGTGATGAATGGAAAATTGATTACGCAACATTGCGTGACTTCCACATCGCAAACTTACAATGGTGATCAATGGGTAAAAGCAGAGGTGCTGGTGCTTGGCGATTCGCTGATCCAGCATTTTGCGAATGGTGAAATGGTTTTGGAATACAATAAACCGCAATTAGGTGGCGGAAATGTAAGCGGCAATGATCCGTCGCTCATGATCGCCGGAAAATTATTGGATCACGGCTCCATCTCCCTGCAAAGCGAAAGCCATCCGGTGGAGTTCAGGAAGGTTGAGATTTTGGACTTAAAAGGCTGTATGGATCCTAAGGCTGCTAATTACAAGTCTTACTATGTGAAGGCGGATAATAGTAAGTGTAGTTACGGGAAAAAGTAAGTTTATACTAGTAGCCTGTCAGCCTGAGCGAACCGGCGAACCGGCCGCTCAGGCTGACAAGCTATTAAGCCGCTCAGGCTGACAGGCTGCTACAACCTGATGATCTCCGCACCAATCGCGTTCAACCTTCCATCAATATTCTGGTAACCGCGGTCGATTTGCTCGATATTATCGATGATACTAACTCCTTTGGCGGATAACGCCGCGATTAGTAGCGCAACCCCGGCGCGAATGTCAGGCGAGGTCATGCGGATGCCGCGCAATTGGGTTTCACGGTTGTGGCCGATTACTGTTGCGCGGTGTGGGTCGCAAAGAATGATCTGGGCACCCATTTCAATTAATTTATCAACAAAAAACAGGCGGCTTTCGAACATTTTCTGATGGATCAGCACGGTTCCCTGTGCCTGTGTGGCTGTCACCAGGATAATGCTCAGTAAGTCAGGTGTGAAACCGGGCCATGGCGCATCTGCCACAGACATGGTGGAGCCGTCCAGGAAGTTTTCAATGCGGTAATGTTCTTGTGCGGGAATAAAAATGTCGTCTCCCCGGAATTCCATCTTGATGCCCAGCCTTTGGAATACATCAGGAATAATGCCTAATTGAGCGATCTGGCAGTCTTTAATGGTTATTTCTGACTGTGTCATCGCTGCCAGACCGATAAAGCTTCCTATCTCAATCATATCGGGAAGCATCGTATGCTCTGTTCCGTTGAGCTGGCTTACACCTTCCACAACCAGCAGGTTAGAGGCGATCCCTGATATTTTGGCACCCATTCTGTTCAGCATTTTACACAATTGCTGAAGATAAGGCTCGCATGCAGCATTATAGATTGTCGTTGTGCCTTCTGCCATCACAGCTGCCATCAGAACATTGGCAGTTCCCGTAACGGACGCTTCGTCCAGCAACATATATGCGCCTTTCAGGTTGGTAGCATCTACTTTGTAAAAACCACCATCTTCCTCATCGTAGCTAAACTGCGCTCCCAGTTTTTCAAAACCTAAAAAGTGTGTATCCAATCTCCTGCGGCCAATTTTATCGCCACCGGGACGTGGAATCCTGCCTTTACGAAAACGCGCAAGCATAGGTCCCAGCAACATAACAGAACCGCGCAATGCGGCCGCTTTTTGCTTGTACGACTCCGATTCCAGGTGGTCCAGATTGATATCAGTCGCTTCGAAGCGAATCGATGATTCATTCAGTTTTGTTTGACGGACACCCAGGTCTGCAAGGAGATTGATAAGCTGATTTACATCCCGAATGTTGGGAATGTTATGGATTGTTACCGGTTCCTTGGTCAAAAGCACGGCGCACAGGATCTGCAACGCCTCGTTTTTTGCGCCTTGGGGAACAATAGAACCTTTAAGCCGTCTATCTCCGGTTATTTTAAATGAAGCCATATTTGAATGTGGGGCAATTGACAGGATAAAATTAAACCTGGATGTTAGATTCCAGGTTTTTTACGGTTGTTCCGGTTATTGTTGTTGTTATTACCGTTGTTGTTCCGGCCCGAGAACTTGTTATTGGGCCTGTTCCGATTAGAGTTGCCCTGGTTATTGTTACCGCCCTGGCGTTCGGAATTGTGACCGGACTGGGCTTTGAAACCGCCTCCGCCGCCGCCTTGATGGCTGTTTCCGCGATTGCGTTCCTGGCTGCTGTTGTTCCGGTCTTTTGGTGCCGCTTCGACGGGGCCGTTGGCGCGGATATAATCGATTTCTTCTTTCAGCTGGCCTTTGCTGAGTTGTTCCAGCTGGCCCAGCAGAACATTGTCCTCAGGATTATCCTTGTTCCAGGTGTTAAAAAAGGAACGCATGAGCCTGAAAATGTAGGAAACGAAAGCAAGCTTATCTTCTTTATTTTCGGTATTAATGGCTTTTTCGAGGAGCAAATCGATGTTGCGACCGTAATGGCGATACATCAAATTTTGTTGGTTATAGCCTACTTTAAGGGGCTTTTTTCCTAGTGCTTCCGGAGAAGGCGGTGGAAATGGACTGTCCACATCCAATTCAAATCCGGAAATAATGTACAGGTCATCCCACAGTTTATTGGTGTAATCCTGGTTATCCCTCATGTTCGGATGGATCTGACGCATGAGCTCAACCAGAATGTGCGCATAAAGGTTGCGTTTTGCCTTATCTTCCATCTTTACGATGTGATCAGCAAGTTTTTGTACGTTACTACCGTATTCTTTCAAGTGGATAAGTCATTTTTATAATCGACAAAAATAAGAAGTTTTTACGGAAAGAAAAGGGTGAATAAGGTTAATGAAGCCAAATCAATCTTCCCTGTAATGCCTTTTGGGCAGTCCCGTTTCTTTGGTCAACTTCCAGGCTGTATAAATAAACGCCCGACGGCGGGTTTCCGGGATACCAAAGCCACTCATTTTTTCCGGAATGCACATCAAATGAAAATTCTTTCACCTTCCTGCCCCATAAATCATGAACGGATAAATTCAGTTTTTGGGGAGGATTCATGGAATCAAATTCAATAAAAAATCGAAAATAATGGTCGGACGGATTTGGAGAAACGTTTATCTCCGTGATACCCGATGATGCGGGCTGCGAATTGCCTGGATGTAATGTTGGGTCTTTCGGGAAAATGCGGATCGCCGGATCGCCATGCAGCACCATTTGCTGGGCTGTGATGATTGCGGTAATGTTATTATGTTTGATTAAATTTCTACGGATGGCTTCATTTTGGATTACACCAAATGGTTCGTTCGTGAAGTTGGAATCTGCCAGGACTTCGTAAAAGCTTTCTGTGTAATGTTTTAAATCGGTAGATAAGCCGTTAAATGTGTGTGCAAGAAACAGGACAGCACCTTTATCAGGACTAAAAATCCAATCGCTGCTCAGGGTTTTTGCTGAATAAAAAATACTTCCCGCCGCGCAGCCGTTTATAATGATCGCCGGATAGCGCGGATGGTTTTGAATTTTTGCTTCCGGATCACTCGCCATTCCGATATCAATGTCGGTCACACCCAAACTGGAATGCCCAAACAATGTGATCAGACTTATTCCCTTATTAACAGGAATGTGAGCCAAAACATTTTCAACGGGATCAGTCGTCTTTTTTGAAATAGTTTCAACATGCGCTGCAAATGGTGCATACTTTATTTTTTGCTCAAAAGATTCTACATAATCTTTGAAAACGGAAATCTCTTCGGCAGATCTTCCGCCGCTCAGATGCAGGATATTTTTTCGCCAGGAAGCCGATGGAGGCTCCGCTTCAACAGCTTTTACTTTGATCAGGTAATCATAAACATTTTGAGATGTTAATGCATTGAGACGTCCGATCGGGATAATCGGGCTCAAACCGGAAGCAGAATCCGACCCCATAACAAGCGCAATGTCGGAGCCTGGCCAGCCGGCGTTGGGAACCATGTCCAATGTGCGTGCCTGGGGTGATTTCCTTACGGTTTGCGGGTCAACAGAACGCCCGATGAGGAAGACGAATTTTAAGTTACCTGCTCTTGTCATCCACGAAATCATATTTTTAATGCCTAGCGGCCCCGGAATGCCATAATTAAACTGATCGTAGATCTCTTCGCTATTCATGATCAATGGCTCGAAGGTGCCTCCTTGCACGGATGCTCGATAAGCTGCATAAGCAGCAACCGGATCAACATTCGAGACGGGAATCCGCCTTGCAGGATGTGTAATGATCAGATAATTAAATGATTGTAAATCAATGTTGCGGAATCTTACTAATCGGGGTTTTAAAATGTTCGCCGGTTCTGGCTGATATGCCGGCTCATTAGGTAGAGTCCTCTGCGGATAGCGCAGTTTGGCATATGACAAAGATATACTCCCTTCATTTCCAGCCGGGACCAATGTGAATTTCAGCTCGTGTTCGCTGCTAAAATCTGCCGGGTCCAGAAAAGTTTTTAATGTAATGGAATCGAAATTCTGAATGTTGAAGGTTTTAATTTTTCTTTTTAAACCCGATTTATCCGAAGACCAAAGCGTATAAGTATGGTTTCCAGCCGAGCGTCCCACCAGGACTAACTCGATTTGTGCTTTGGAAAAATGGGAAATCAGCGCTCTTTTCATGTCCAATGTAAAAGAATAGGAAGCATTATGCCTGATTTCCGGGCCGGTCCAGCCTTCGCCCACGTCATACCCGGAAAGTGCTGAGCCGTCGTTAAAACCATTTTCGGGCGGATAAAAATTACCGGGCGCGTAATGTGATGTGAAGAGCTTATCCGCTTCTGTAAGATGATAGTCAAGTGAATCTGACGTCGTGCCAGCGTTGAATTGCATTCTCTTGCCGATAATGCCGGCAGCATTAAAGGTTAAAAAATAAGCACTGGTGTCAGAATATAGGCTGTAATGTGGATGTGGAATGTAAGTGCGGTTTACGTAAAGCGCGCTGTCCGGTGCACCATCGTTTCGTTGTCCCAGAAAGAGGATCTGACTGATGCGATCGTCATCGTTTTTCACCTGAATCGCAATTTCTTTTCCCCGCCAAAACATTTGAAATGAGGAACATTGACTGCTATCGATGGGAAAGCCCGCTTCTTGGAGTTCGCTGCCGGAGATTTTATAAAATCCATTTTCTACGACCGGAATGCGCAGATAGGTTTGGCTAGGGGTGATCCACTCGTTTCCGACTAATGTCTGAGCTGCAACGGACGTCGTTCGTGCGCTGAAAAACAAGAAAATAAAAGTGTGTGTAATGATTTTGTTCATGCAAATAAGTGAATGAACAGGTTGCGTACGTCCTTAACCGGTGTTTTTTCTTTCGTAAACATTCATGGAAAATGAGAATTCGTGTTTTTCATCCTGCTCATGAAATTCAGAGCTGATTAAGATCCAGTCGTCCTGATTTACTACCGGAAAAAATGCGTCGCCTTCAACCTGTGCGTGTACAATGGTCAGATATAATTTTTGAACGATCGGCAGCATTTCTAAAAAAACTGAAGCGCCGCCCAATACGAATACGGTGTCTTCGCCAGAAAGTAACGCCAATGCAGCAGAAATATCTTTTACATATACCGTTTCGGGCGAGCCGCTTTCTGGTGTGGCTGATGATAGGATCACGTTTTTATAGGTCGAATGCAGCGCGTCCGGCGCCTCAAAACTTTTTCGGCCCATTAAGAAAGGCTTGCCATCTGTGACTTTCCTAAAATGTGCCCATTCATCCGGCAGGTGCCAGGGAAGACTGTTTTTGTTTCCGATCACCCGGTTTTCGCTCATGGCGGCGATAATATATAGCTTAGTTTGTGTTGCCAAAGCAGTTGATTAAGATCATTAGTACATCAAAATATAACGCAAAATAATGAGGCCAGATGCATCATATATATTTTAAGCCGATCAACATATTAAAATTACCATTCATCCTAACTCGTCAATCTTTTTAACATGGTACCTTGCATCGCAAAGTACCTGTGTATACCTTTGTAATACCAGAAGGTAAAATCCTATCTGTTAGCCATGAACTTTTACATTTAATTAACACATGAAACCACATGAATATTGAAAATGCCCAAGTGCAGATGCGGAAGGGAATTTTGGAATTCTGTATTCTGCACATCATATCAAGAGGCGAAGTATACGCTTCTGATATGTTGGATGAGTTGACTTCTGCGCACATTATGGTTGTGGAAGGAACGCTGTATCCGCTTCTTACCAGGTTAAAAAATTCTGGCTGGCTGGATTATAAATGGGTGGAGTCCTCCTCGGGCCCGCCGAGAAAATATTATGTTTTGACTGATGAGGGGAAAATATTCCTGGATGCAATGCAAGCCACCTGGTTTGAACTGGCGGAGTCTGTGCAAACTGTTATACACCGCACAGAGGAATTGAGCAAAGCAGCCTCTTCCAATCTTCCCGAACCTAACTGATCATTTAGAGACATTCGATTATTTCAACCATGAAAAAGACAATCAGCATAAATATTGGTGGCATTATCTTCCATATTGAGGAAGACGGTTACGAAAAACTGAAAGGCTACCTTTCTTCCATTCAGAAATACTTCTCATCTTTTGCCGATAGCAAAGAGATTTTGTCTGACATCGAAGGAAGGATCGCAGAGCGGTTTTTGAACAAACAAAAAGTAGAAGCAAAACAGGTAATTTCTCTTTCCGACGTGGACGAACTGATCGCCGCAATGGGGACAGTCGCCGACTTCGAGGCCATCGAACAAGCAGAAGACATTCTCGCTGACCCGTTGGAATCTGCTGCATCAAAAGGTTATACACCAAAAGAGGAAGCATATTCTGCATCAGCATCTTCTTCATATAGTGCTCCCAAAACAGAGCCTGTAAACCCTGCGGGTCCAAGAAAACTTTACCGCGACTTGCGACGCAAACTTTTAGGCGGTGTTGCTGCCGGACTTGCGCATTACTTCACCATTGATCCAATTTGGGTTAGACTTGCATTCCTTTTTATGGTGATCGGGTTACCAGCTGGTTCGGGCATGATGGACTTGAACATGGAGGATGAATTTGGTCCGCTTTCAGGTTTTATGGTGCTGGTTTACATTGCCATGTGGGTTGCGTTTCCAGGTTCTACAACATTGGAGGAAGATACGCAGATCAAGAAATTCTATCGTGATCCGGACCGTAAAGTAGTTGGTGGGGTTGCTGCCGGTGTAGCATCTTATTTTGGCGTTGATCTGGGCGTTGTGCGGTTTCTTTGGGTGTTGTCTATCCTGCTTTTTGGAACCGGCGTGTTGGTTTATATCATTCTTTGGGTGATTGCGCCCGTAGCGAATACGCTTACAGAAAAAATGGAAATGCAAGGTGAACCCATCACTTTATCTAACATTGAATCAAACATTAAACAAAGTCTGAATCTTGATGGAAAAACAGGTGAGGAGCATATTTTGACAAAAGTTTTACTTTTCCCTTTTCGTGCGATCGCATTGATCATCGGCGCATTAGGTAGAATGTTAAGAGGTTTAGGACCCATTATCCGGATATTAATAGGGGCTTCTTTGATCGCTATGGCCGTTATGGCGCTGCTTACATTGGTGATTGGCGGAGCGGTGGCGCTGGGTGTGACCAACTCCGTTCCTTTCGATAACCTGCCTATTCCCTTTTTAATATTCCAGGAATTACCTGATACGCTGATCTTGTCGGGTTTGCTGGCAACGGCGATTCCTTTCATTACATTTCTTTTATTAGGACTGACCCTTTTGTCCAATAAGCGTGTCGTTGGAAGCTCCGTTTGGCTCACATTGTTAGGTCTTTGGATCGTAGGGATCATAGGCAGCACAATTGGCGGGATTTCTTATCAAAGAAATTTTGCGAGACGCGGTGAAGTGCTGCAATCTACATTTTATGCATTTCCGCAGGGTACATTGACTTTCGATCACACCTATACGGACGACGAAGATAACGTCGATGTTCATATCAGTCTCGAAGGTTATAACACGGCTGACAGCATTAAGCTTGATAAAAGGCTTGTATCCCGCGGTTCGACGACAGCAGATGCCAAGAAAAATGCGCAGGCCTTAACTTACAATATCGAAGTGAAGGATTCGGTGTTTATTTTTAATGATGGGCCTGTATTTGGCAAAGGCGGTCGTTTCCGCGATCAGCAGATCGATCTGACCGTTAACCTGCCTTATAACAAGCCCTTTTATATGACCCGGGACTTTTACCATACGCTGTCACATTGGGAAAGTAGGCATCACATGCTGAAACGTTACGATGTTGATAACAGCGAAATCTCCTGGAACAAATTACTTTGGGTGGTTAAAAGTGACTCCGGACTGGTTTGTATCAATTTGCCGGCGAAATTTATCCTTGACGAAGAGAGGAACAATAATGATAATTCCGAAGGTTTTGATTTTGATATCAATGATGACAACAGCAATGTTGAGCTGGGGGAACGCGGTAATTATATCAAGCAATTCCCAGTGGGAGGGTTTACAAAAATAGACATAGGCGGCGCTTATTCCATTCTGGTTCGCCAGGGAGCAGAGTTCAATGTTTCTGCGGATAGCGAAACAGAGGAAGCGGTGGACGATTTGAAGGTGACTGTTGAAAATGGCACATTACGTGTTAAAAGTTCAAGCTTCACGATTTTTGATCAAAACAATTGGAAGCGTATCGGGTTGATTATCACCATGCCAACGGTTGAAGGAATATCACTTTCAGGTGCAAATAAAACCAGGGTTGCAGGCTTTACAGGATTAGAAAAACTGGACGTGGACATTGCCGGTGCATCAAAGACGGAGATCAATCTGGAGGTAAAAGAGCTGAATCTGGACATTGCGGGTGCATCCCGTGCATTTTTGAAGGGATCCGCTAACTCGGCAACCCTGGACGCGCATGGAGCTTGTAAGTTGACGGCCACCGAGATGAGTATTCAAAATGCAAATGTGGAAGCATCCGGCGCATCGAAAATCGAGCTGGGTAGAATTCCAAACCTGTCCAAAAACGCAAACGGCGCAAGCAAGATCAACTCAGAGGAATAAATTAGTGAACCGTGCAACTTTTTATAAAGGCTGTACATCTTTTCAGAAAGTCCATCTAATTAATTTAATACCATGAAAAAGACCCTAGTATTTTCGTTTGCAGCACTATTAACGCTTGCTTTATCCCTGACTGCCAGTGCGCAGGAAACCCGTAATTTTAATTTATCCAATTTCGATAAACTCTCAATGGGCAGTGCGTTCCGCATTGAGGTGAAACAGGGAAGCAAATACAGCATTTCAACCAGTGGACGCGCCGAAGATCTTGATGATCTCGAAGCGACGATCAAAGGGGATGCGCTGCATTTGGGATACAAAGGAAATGGCTGGAATAAGAACAGGAAGACGGTGAATGTGAGCATTACAATGCCTGCTTTGGAAGCGGTGGACTTTTCCGGTGCTTGCAAGGCTAATGTTGCTCCTTTTTCCGGCGTAAAAAATATGGATATTGAAGTTTCAGGTGCCTCGCAGGTTAACATGGAATTTTCGGCGCCAAAAGTAACTGTGGAGCTGTCAGGCGCTTCTTCTCTCACGCTAACAGGCCAGGGTGATGTTTTGAACGGAGAAATTTCGGGCGCTTCCTCTTTCAAAGGCCGCGATTTTTCTGCCAAAACCGTCAACATTGATGCGTCGGGGGCTAGCAGTGCAGCTGTTGCAGCAAGTGCAGCATTGCACGCAGATGCCAGTGGCGCGAGCAGCATTCGTTACTCAGGAACTGCAAAGGACATTCATTCCAGCTCTTCCGGTGCGGGCTCAGTTAAAAGAGACTAACATAAGCACCCCATATCATTTGCATAAAAGCCGGCTTTGTCCGGCTTTTTGTTTTTCTAAGATCAGTGAAAAAAGTAACAAATTAGGTTAAGAGTAATATATTTACAGACTTTACCCTCTCTATAATCCTTCATAAGTGCATTTGTGTTTTTGAAATAAAACGACAATTCATCAGATCAAAAACTTTTACAAAAGGAAAATGAGAAGTAAGTGTGCCTCAAAATATGCTCTTGCAAAAGCATTTATCCTGATTCTCGCGTTTCTGGGTACATTAAAAGTCACAGCGCAAAACAAGTCCGGGAAATACGTCAATCCATTTGGCGTGATGAGTGTAACTGCCGGCGTTGGCGTGGCCTATTACATGGGTGACCTGACGGATGGGGTTAATATGAAGCATTTGGGATTAGGGCCATCCATTTCTTTGGGCGGACTTTACAGACTGACAGAGCACGTAAGCGCTCGTGGGGAACTCAGGTTTTATCAGGTTTCAGCCGATCAGAAATATTCCAAAAACGCGCAGAATAACCTTTCTTTCAAAACATTTAATCCCGACATTAACCTGGGAATACAAGCAGATTTATTCTCTTTCAATAGTCAGGCCCGTGTTAATCCCTATCTTTTTGGAGGAGTAGGGTTTACATTATTAAATCCCAAAGCGAAGATCGACGGCAAATGGCATAGCCTCGCACCATTAACCACAGAAAGTGTCAAATACAAGCGTTTACCACTGGTTTTTACGGCCGGAATTGGTGTTTCCATCAAAACTACCGAACGACTGAGCCTGGGCGCAGAGCTTTGCAACAACTTCCTCAATTCCGATTATCTGGACGACGTCAGCACAGTCTATCCCAATCCCGACCAGCTACCGAGCGATTTGGCCAGAAGGTTATCCGACCGCTCGCCCGAAATCGGTTTGGAGCCCAGGCAACCCGGCTGGAACCGCGGAAGCGCCAAAAGCAAGGACAGTTACTTGTTCTTTCAAGTGCGCGCAACTTATCTGATCGGGAACAGAATGCAGGCATTAGAGCGCAGGAAAACGCGTTGTCCCAAATTTTAATACAAATCAATATTTACATATGTTAAAGCCAAAACATCCTCATCAGTCAGAGGTTACCATGACCGAAATGGTGCTTCCCAATGATACAAATACATTGAATAATCTGATGGGAGGCAGGCTTTTACATTGGATGGACATTTGTGCTGCCATCGCCGCGCAAAAACATTCGAACCGCATTGTTGTGACTGCTTCCGTTGATAATGTTTCGTTTACCGAACCCATCAAGCTGGGGAACATTGTGACCATGCAGGCCAAAGTAACCCGCGCATTTAACTCATCCATGGAAGTTTTCCTGGAAGTTTGGGCTGAGGACATTCCTGCCGGTCAGCGTGTGAGCACAAACCGCGCTTTTTACACTTTCGTAGCCGTGGATCAAAACGGCCGCCCTATTGAAGTCCCGCACCTGGAACCGCAGACGCCAGAAGAAAATGAATTGTATCTGAGCGCGCTTCGCCGCCGACAGTTGCGCCTTGTCCTGGCCGGCCGTATGAGCCCTGCGGATGCGACCGAACTGAAAGCACTTTTTCAGGTAACATAAGTCAGGCTTACTACTATATTTTTGGTATTTTTACGGCATAAATACATTCAGCTTATGCCAAAAGAGATCATTTTTTCAGATAAAGCGCCTGCTCCGATCGGGCCATACAGCCAGGCCGTTAAAATAAACGGAACCCTTTACGTTTCAGGCCAGATCGCAGCCGAGCTTGCCAAATCAGGCGACATTAAAGCCGAAACCGGGATTGTTATGCAGAACATCGGGCACATTCTCGGCGCCGCCAAATTAGGCTTCCAGAATGTAGTGAAGTCAACGATTTTCCTGAAAGATATGAACGACTTTGCGGCTGTAAATGAGGTTTATGGCAGCTTTTTTACCAAAGAACCTCCTGCCCGTGAAACAGTGCAGGTTGCACGCCTGCCTAAGGACGTGAATGTTGAAATATCAGTTGTTGCGGTCGAGTAGGACGCAAGAGTTATCCAGTAAATTTTAGATTATGAATAATAAACCTGTCCGGGTAAGATTTGCCCCCAGCCCGACCGGCCCGCTGCACGCAGGCGGTGTCCGCACTGCCTTGTATAACTATTTGTTTGCACGCCAGCAGGGTGGCCAAATGTTGCTTCGCATTGAAGATACAGACCAAAACCGCTACGTTCCCGGTGCGGAAGAATATATATTGGAAGCATTGCAATGGCTGGGAATAACCATTGATGAAGGCCCGCAGCAAGGCGGCCCGCACGCCCCTTACCGCCAGTCGGAAAGGAAAGAAATGTATCGTGAATATGCCGAGAGACTTGTTGCTGAGGGAAAAGCATATTACGCTTTTGATACGGCTGAGGAACTGGACGCTATGCGGAAACGCCTTGAAGCTGCCAAAGTTGCGGCTGCGCAATACAATGCGATCACGCGCATGGAAATGACGAATTCACTGACATTATCGGCCGAAGAAACCAAATCCAGACTGGAAAGTGGCGAAGCCTATGTGATCCGGATGAAGATCATGCCGAAGGAAGACATTCGTTTCAATGACCTCATCCGCGGCTGGGTTGTCGTGCATTCCTCGCAAATTGATGATAAAGTGCTTTTAAAATCAGATGGCATGCCGACTTACCATTTGGCCAACATTGTGGATGACCATTTGATGGGCATAACACACGTGATCCGTGGTGAAGAATGGCTTCCATCTGCTCCATTGCACGTTTTGCTATACAGATATTTAGGTTGGGAAAGCACCATGCCGCAGTTTGCGCACCTTCCGTTATTATTGAAACCAGACGGAAACGGCAAGTTATCCAAGCGCGATGCAGACCTGGGAGGCTTCCCGATTTTCCCACTTGAATGGACTGATCCCAACACAGGGGACAAAGCCAAAGGTTTTCGGGAAGAAGGTTATTTTGCAGACGCAACAGCAAATTTCCTCGCGTTGTTAGGCTGGAATGCTGGAACCGAGCAGGAACTTTTCAATATGGAAGAGCTGATCGCGGCATTCAGTTTCGAGCGCGTGCACAAAGCCGGGGCTCGTTTTGACATTCAGAAAGCAAACTGGTTTAATCAGCAATATCTTAAAAACCTGGACGATGCGAGGCTGATTGCACAGGCAAAACCACTTTTTGAAAAACAAAAAATCAATGTTACCGATGAGCAGGTAGCGCAGATCGTGTTCTTGCTGAAAGACCGCGTTCACTTTGTGAAGGAGATTGTAAGTGAATCCAGCTTTTTATTCAATACACCCGAAACCTACGATCAGGAATTGGTTTTGAAAAAATGGGATGAGCAGGCTGTGAGCGCCATTTCAGGTTTTAAGGATTCTCTGGTGGCTTTTGAAGGTGAATTTACGGCCCATAACATCAAGGAAAACCTTGCAGCAACTATGGAAACGCTTGGTATAAAAATGGGCAAGATCATGCAGGCACTGCGCCTTGCGCTTACAGGCGAAGGGCACGGGCCAGACTTGATGGTGACCATGGAAATCCTGGGAAAAGACGAGGTTATAACACGACTCGATAATGCATTAACCCGTTTACCGGCTCAAATTCGCCTGGCATAGTTGTGATATGACCGTTGGATCAAATTGAGTTGGTAACCGGAATCCGGTTCCATAATTTAGTAATCAATCGAAATGACCGCTTTGCGGCGAATTGCTTTCAAACACATGGCTAAGAAAAAACAAACCGATACGACCAAGCCGGCTGCGGAAAAGCCGAGAGTTCATAAAGACCTGGACGGTTTTGACATTCAGATTAATTCTTTCGGAGAGATCACGACGAGCTTTGATATGGATCGTATCAATGAATTTCTGAACAAAAATGTGGATGACAAAAAGCTCCGCGACCGGGAGGATATCCCAGGCCGTAAAACCCGCAAAAAGAAGAAAACAAGCGAGGAAGAGGAGGAGGAAGAAGAGTAGCAAGTGGTCATTGCAGTTCAACTTACTATCAAATAAACCTTTTACGCAAAGATGATCTCACACGAAATTGATTACAAAATTATTGGCGACGATATCCAGGTCGTAGAAATTGAGCTGGATCCAAACGAAACCGTGATCGCGGAAGCGGGTGCAATGCTATTCATGGAAGACGGCATCGAATTTCAGACCAAAATGGGTGATGGATCCGAAGCGAACCAGAGCATTATGGGCAAGATTTTCCAGGCAGGAACGCGCCTGATCACGGGCGAATCGCTTTTCATGACCCACTTTACAAACAGGGGTTATGGCAAGAAAAAAGTAGCATTTGCAGCCCCTTACCCGGGGACCGTGATGCCGATTGACCTTTCCAAAATCTACGGAAATGAGCTGATCGTTCAGAAAGACGGCTTCCTTTGCGCTGCGATGGGAACCAGCATGAAAATCCACTTCAACCAGCGTTTTGGATCGGGCTTATTTGGAGGCGAAGGTTTCATTTTACAAAAAATCAAAGGCGACGGAATGGCTTTCGTACATGCCGGTGGTGTAGTGATGGAGCGCCAGTTAAATAATGAATCCATTCGCATAGACACAGGCTGCGTGGTTGCTTTTGAACAGTCACTGAGCTTCGACATTCAGCGTTCCGGCGGATTAAAATCAATGGTGTTCGGTGGAGAAGGAATGTTCCTGGCTACACTTCGCGGAACCGGGCGATGCTGGATTCAGTCGATGCCAATTTCTAAATTGATCCAACGACTATCTGTCGGCGGTCCGAATGCGAATAAAGAAAGCGGTTCTGTAATTGGTGGATTGGGGAGAATGTTTGAAGGTTGATGTTTCGACTTCGCTCAACATGACACGTTTGGACTGCTCCTAACATGACACGTTTGGGCTGCTCCTAACATGACAATGAGAGGCAAGCGCGAAAGTGCTTGCCTTTTTTTATTTCAAAATATAAACACCTTCCCCTGTTCCCAGCCACATTTCGCCGTTGGGGCTTTCGGCAAATGCAAAAATCCCGCTCGTTCCCAGCTTAGGAAATGTCCAATTTTTGCCGTCGAAAATTCCGCATTCTTTGTCAGTACCGAAAAATGACACCCACAGATTTCCGTTCTTGGCTGAGAAGATTCGATGCGTGTAATACTGTACATTCTCCTCATCAGGCAGGTTTAGGATTCGTGCTTTGCTGCCATTGAATTTAAAAATCTGAGGTCTTCCCGCAATCATTAAACTCGACAAACTGTAATCGATCGATCCCAATAATTCATTGCTGTTATTGACGACAATGTTACCAAAATAGTACGGTTTGAAACCCAGTTCCTTCGAACCGGCCACAGAGACCGAGTTATCAGCATTAATCCTTGCCAGCGAAACTTCTTCAATGCCGTCGTTGATCGCCACCCAAGCATGATTGGATTGGTCGATCACAATGCTTTGCACCATATTTCCGGGTAGCTTTGAATTCGCAGGGGTGAATGTTTTGAATGCAGAGCCATCATATTTTACCAGTCCACCCGACTGATAACTGCTGCACGAAAACCAAATGTTATCATCGGCATCGACCGCTACCGAGCGAACGGCATTTTTAGGGAAGCCGAATTGACGCGCTTCATATCTGGTGAATTTTGATCCGTCGTATTTGATCAGGTCATCGCTGCCAATCCAGATATTGTTTCCCTTGTCCACAGCCAAGGCCATAATGGCTGCATCCGTAAGAATAGAATTGGAAGAATTGAAGATACTGGCCGACTTTCCATCATATCTGATCAGCCCGTGCTTGGATGTTCCGAGCCAGGCAATGCCATTTTTATCAAATGCGATGCTGTTAATGAAATAATCTTTTAATATGATCTCGGAAAATCTGCGGCCGTCTGGCGCAACGTCGGCTGAGTCCTTTTTGCAAGAGCTGAACAACAGCAGTAAAGCAATAATCAATGTAGAAAATCTCATAGCAGTCAGGGCTTAGGTTGCTATCCGGATTGACACGAATATGGATCAAATCGTTGGAATGTATTGGCTTTCACGGTTTTAATCCATAAATGTCATTCGCTGTGTACTTGTGCCTGTTTCCGTAACAATGCGCAGTATATAGACGCCTGCGGGCAATGGATAGATCGGGCGGACGGATAATAAACCAATGATTTCCCTGTCGGAAACAAACAACGGATGCGCACTTCCCGAGACGTCGAACAGGGAAAGTTGAGGAGTAGGAGCCGCTGTATCGGTTTCCAGATAAAACGCCTGCCTTGTAACTGGATTAGGGAAGGCAGTAAGCCGTGGCAATGCGCCCGGCTCCAAAATGGTGACGATCGGCGAATAAGAAAACGTGCCATCTCCATACTCCATTCTGACGCGGTAAAAAATGATCTTTGCGTCCGGATCCGAGTCGGTGAAAGCGTAAATACCTGAGCTTTTGCCGTTGTCGGGAACATTATATTGTTGTAAATCGGTGTAAACGTCCCCATTTGTCGTTTTTTCCAGAACCATCCGCTGCATACCAGGGTTGGTGGCTATTAACCACCTCAGGTCAATGGTCTGATTCCGTTTGACTGCACTGATCGTGTTCACAACTTGTACCGACTTGTAGGCATTATTTACATAAAACATTGAGGAAGTGCTGCCTGCAAGATTAGGCGATGTGCCTGCGAGCCGGATGCTGTATTGCCCATTGGGCAGATCGGTAGGAAGTTTAACAAGCAAAGGGTTTTCACTCCCTATGCCGACTGTGTCAACAAATTTTCCGCTTCCGTCAAACAATTCTGCGCGTAAAGCAAGCCCATTTTCATCACCTCCATTGATTTTGTAACCAATGTAAAAAGACGAACCCGGAAAAGCCGTGGAAGGCACAATGCCAGTGTGAATGTAGTTATCGGGTTGAACAGGGATGATTTTTTTTAAAAGAGAATCGGTTAACGCCCGATTCCATGCTGAGGCCGCTAATGTTAATCCCTGAATGCCGCCCGGCACATTTTCGAAATGTTCGGAAACAGGTCTTGGAATTTGAATGGTGTCCAAATTCGGACCGGGAAATGTGTTGAAACCTTTGAGTGATGAAAGCCTGTTTTGCGCATTGATAACCGGTAAATAGGGATCTTTAATAATATTGCTGGCCGAATTCCTGGCTATGACCCAAGGCACATTGTAACCCGCATCGGCCCTGGCATTTGTAATTAATGTCTGGATGTTGTTGAAATAATTTTGTTCAGTGAATTTCAGCTGCGCGTCATTTTCCCCGTGTGACCAAAGCACCGCACGAATGCCAAGACTTGAATTTAAATGTCGGATTGTGTTTACAATGTTCGAATAGGGCTGTCTGTTTGGCCAAAACTTTCCAACATAAGGATTAAATGCGTCCTTGCCTGTGGCTGCATCCCGGTAACTGTCTGAATTAGCCGCCGCCCAGGCTGCATTGAAAAACAGGACTGGGGTTTTCAGCCTTTTTGATATCAAATCACCTAATTCACCCCAGTACCAGGCCGTTTCTCCCGAGGGAAAAATGAAGTTGTCTTTTTCCAAAACACTAAAATTCAACTGCGGCATAGGCTCGTCGGGCGCAACCGTAATATTTTCAGCATTCAGCGCCTTGTTTACAGCATTAATGGAAACCACCTGATTTGAAGCACTTTTTGCGCCCAACCCCGGCAGGCCCATCGCATTGGAATTACCCGCCACAAGAAAAACTTCGCCCACGCCGACCCGATCAATGGAAACAGAATCAATGTTTCCATTTGGCGAAACAGCCGTTATTTTCAGCTTATACCAGCCCGTTTCTGCGCTAATTGAGGCGGTCAGAAATCCCTGGCGGAGTTGTTCTTCCTCAAAAATCCAGGTTTTTGCTTCATGTACATTACCTTCTATTGGCGTGAGGCGTCCTTCAATGCTTGTGTAAGGTTGGAAAGCATAAGCGGTTATCGCGATGAGTGCGGAACCCGCGGTATCGCGCTGGACAATCTGGTTGTTGATTGGCGTAGTTAATGTGAGCTGGGCATTTGCGTTAACAGCAAACAGGAGCAATAAGACAAAGCAAAAAAAGCGAAAATCAAACGGATCGCACTGGAATATTTGAAAGCAATGTTCGCGTAATTTTCTCGTCATTAACCTTTGGGTTATCCGTTTTGAATGTTTAAATCTAACTTATATTACGCTGAGGACTTTACCTTATTGCATAAAAAAAGAGCCGGCCCAAAACTGGACCGGCTCTCGACAAAATTATGCTAACTATTGACCGTAACCTGGGTTCTGAGGAGTCAGGCCTGGGTTGTTTTTCATTTCCTGGATGCCCAATGGGAACAATAGATGTTTTTCCTGCAAAGGAACACCTGAGCCAACGTTCAAGTTAAGGTGACCAACGAAATTGTCAAATCCTTTTGTTTTTTCGTTGAACACTTTACGCAAACGAACCATATCAAACCAGGTGATACCTTCGTAAGCGAATTCATACCAACGCTCTCTCCAAACCGCTTCGCGGAAGGTGGCCTGTGTGAATGTTCCGATTGCAGGCGTCGTTAACTTGGCGCGGTCACGGATTCTTTTGTAAGCCGCGTAAGCTTCGGCGTTCGGGCCGCCAACTTCGTTTTGTGCTTCTGCGTAGATCAACAACACTTCTGCATAGCGTATCAGATTCACGTTCAGGTTATTGTTACGTGTTGCTGTGATGCCAGGAGCACCCAATGCAGTCTGGTTGAAATGCTTAAATACATATGGTGCACCAAGGTTGAACTTCGCTCCGTCACCATTGGTATAATAAGTCGTGTAGAACCAGCCTTCCTGATCTACTGTACGCAAGTCACCTTTTTCGTAAGAGTTGTAGAAACTCGTTGTAGGGATCGTGCTTCCGGTTCCACCAGGACCAGCATATGTTACCGCCTTGAAGTTCGGGAAGTAATCGTTCAACGGGAACGCTGCAACCGCCACGTTGTATTGGATCTGGAACAAATGCTCCAATCTGTTTTTCAACGCCTCAGTATGGATTTCCTTATAAGTAGGGAAAAGGTTAACCGTTGTTGGATTTGCTTTCGAGTAAGTGATCACTTCAAAAGCTTTGTCAGCAGCAAGTTTGTAATGCGAAGCACCTTTGCTAAGCGGGAAACCTGCCATGGTAAGATACACTTTTGAAAGCAAAGCCTTTACCGACATTTGCGTAGCACGACCGCTTGTTTCAAAAACAGGAAGTCCGGCAGCTTCTGCTGCAACGAGGTCTTCTACGATCAGCTTGTAAACTTCTTCCTGTGGAGCTCTTGTTGCAAAGAAATCTTCGGAAGTCGCAGTTTGTGGTTTTGTTACCAAAGGAACATCCCCCCAAAGGCGAACAGCATTGAAATAAGCCCATGCTCTCAAGAAACGTGCTTCACCGATCAGCTTAGTTTGCTGAGCAGGTGTTGCAGGCGAGAGAAAAGGAATCGTTGGGATTTTTTCCAAAGCAAGGTTCGCGTTAGCGATAATGCGATACAATCCGTTCCACCAGTTGTTGATATGCGCGGTATTACCATCGTAAGTCAACGAATAAAGGTTGTTCAAATCGGAGTTCTGTCCCGTTTCAGTAGTTGCGGTTCCTGTTACTGCTTCCAGCAATTGCCAGTTGGCAGAAAAGATCCCGGCTCCATCACCATAAAACCGAAGGCCAGCGTAGGTAGCCGCCACAGCAGCTTCTGCGTGATCCGGGATTGTGTAGAAACTCTCCGGGGTAAGGTTGGATGGATCTTGCTCGTCCAGGAAGTCTGAGCAGCTCGTCGGTCCCAGCAAAATAGCGCCGAAAAGAAGTGCCGTCCCTATGTTTTTCAAATTATATAACTTCATAATGAATATCTGTTTTTAAAATAACTTAACCTGTTCATTAAAATGCGATCTGCAGACCAGCCATGTAAGTGGTTGGTTTTGGATAGCTATGCCAGATCATACCTTGTGAAAATACGTTGTCAGCATCTCCACCACGGATTGGCGTTTGCTCAGGGTCACCATGTGGGTATTTGGTCAACAAGAAGAAGTTTTGAGCTGAAACATAAATTCTCAATTTGCTCAATTTGATCTTGCTGATCATATCTGATGGGAAGCTGTAACCCAAAAGCAAGTTTCTTCCACGAAGGAATGAACCGTCAAAGATCCAGCGTGTGTCTACGTTTGTTACGTAACCTGCACGTGTTTCACGAATTTCAGCAATTTGTGAATTCTGGTTCTCAGGAGTCCATGCGCCCAATACAGTAGCGTAACTGTTTGCGATAGAAACGCGGTCTTCGCTAGCGTGCAGGTTCATGTCCATGATATCATTTCCATAAGAGAACTGCATATCAAATGTCAGGTCAAAGTTTCCGTAACGAACTGTGTTCGCCAAAGTTCCCCAGCCTTTTGGGCTACCATTTCCAATAATGCTGCGATCCGCATCTGTGATAGCACCGTCGCCGTTGAAATCTTTGTATTTGATATCACCAGGCAACATTTTAAGGTTGTTACGATAGCTGGTAAATTTAGCAGCCTCATCTCTTTCAGCCTCGCTCCAAACGCCCAGACGGGTAAGTCCCCAGAATGCGCCAACAGGCTCTCCGATACGGATAATGCTGGTTTGGTTGGTAATACCAGGACCACCCACTCCGAAAATGTCAGAAGGAGTTGCCAGTGACAATACTTTGCTTCTGTTGAACGAGATGTTGAAGTTGGTATTCCAGCTGAAATTAGCTCTTTCAATGTTCGTTGTATTCAAAGCAAGTTCAACTCCTTTGTTTTCCATAGAACCGATGTTCTTTCTGATAACCGCGTAACCGCTTGTACGTGGAACCGGCGCATCCAGAAGCATGTCTGTTGTTTTTCTGTAATAGTAATCCGCCTCAACAGAGATTCTGCCTTTCAGGAAGCTGATTTCAAGACCTGCATCAGTCTGTGCTGTTTTTTCCCATTTCAAATCAGGGTTAGCAAGTCTGTTGATACCCGTTCCGTTGAATCTCGCATCGTTGTAAATGGTGGCGTAGTTAGCGCTCAGCAGAGACAATGAAGAATATGCAGGAATTTCAGAGTTACCAGTCAAACCGTAGCTTGTTCTCAGTTTCAGGTTAGATATAAGCGTGTTTCCTTTCAGGAATTCTTCGTCAGAAACTTTCCATGCCAAAGCAGCAGATGGGAACACAGCATATTTGTGGTTATCACCAAATTTAGATGAACCATCGATACGACCCGTTACTGTCAACAAATACTTCTCTTTCAATGTGTAGTTCACACGTCCAAAGTATGAGTTGAACGCAAAACGTGAAGCACCAGAACCTACGGTCGGTAAAGTAGAACCAGCTCCAAGGTTGTTGAAGTTGAAGTAATCGGTAGAGAAGTTACGAACGCTCGCACCAGTTGTAGCAAGGTTCGTTTCCTGCCATGAAATACCCAAAAGCGCATTGATCGCGTGGATACCATTGAAAGTTTTGTTGTAGGTCAGGTAATTTTCAAAAGACCAGAATGTTTCTTTTCTGTTGTATTTACCAGCTGTACCGGATTCGCCGATCGCCAGTGTACGCGTCTGTGATTCGTTGATCTCCTGGGTTAAAACGTTCACACCGAGTATAGAACGCAGTTCCAGGCCCGGAGCAAGTGTCAGGTTACCATACAAGCTACCCAAAGTAGTCTGCGTATTCTGATTGTATTTACGACCGTTCAAACGGTGAACTGAGCTAAAAGCACCTTCTGCCTGTGGATAATCACGGTTGTTGGCGTAAGTTCCGTCTGGGTATTTAACAGGAAGGAAAGGAAAATCTTCCACCATTTGACGTGGAACTGCATCATTGATATCGACGAGGTTTTCAGCCTGATTGTTGTAGCTGATAGTAGCACCTATTTTCAACCATTTTTTAACCTGGTCATCAATGCTGAAACGAGTTGAATAACGTTTCAGGAACGAAGTTTTGATCAAACCCTGATCATCACGATAGTTCAAAGACAACGAGTAAGTAGTTTTGTTGTTACCACCGCTGAAACCCAATTGATGGTTTTGAGAAACCCTGTGCTGCGTAGCTTCTTTGAACCAGTCGGTATCATAGTTAGGTATGAAATTACCGCTTCCGTCTACTGTAAAAATATCAGGATGTTTTGCGTTCAGTTCTGCGCGGCGCACTTTAGGGTTTTGTGGAGCATATTTTCCAGCAGCCCATCCGGCAGGGTCATATTTTGCAATGTTGGCATAAGCAAGGTCTTCAACTGCAAGATATTCTTTTGCGTTCAACACTTTTGCTCTTTTTGGTCCAGCCGTAGGAACGCTCAGGTCCAGGTTGTAGGTAACAACCCCTTCACCGGATTTTCCTTTTTTAGTGGTAACCAAAATAACACCATTAGCACCTCTTGCACCATAAATGGCCGTAGAAGATGCATCTTTCAAAACCTCAACAGACACGATGTCGTTAGGGTTAATGAAGTCGATTGCCTGGCTTTGCTGGTTCTGGTTTCCTTGCGGAAGCATTACACCATCCACCACATACAATGGGTTGTTTGAAGAGTTAATCGAGCTGAATCCGCGGATACGAACGTTCGCACGGCCACCCGGACGTCCTGAGTTAACGTTCACCTGTACACCGGAAACCTTACCCTGAAGAGCCTGGTTCAAAGACGGTGCCGGACGCTCTTTCAGCTGATCTTCCTTAACAGAACCTACGGAACCTGTTAAGTCAGACTTTTTAGCGGTACCGTAACCGATAACGACTACTTCGCTAAGTGCTTTTGAATCTGATTCCAATGCAAGGTCAAGCGTTGTGCGGTTTCCCACTTCAACTTCCTGACCAATGTAACCTACAAAGCTGAAAACAAGCGTCGCGCCTGCATCTGGCACTTGCAGTGTGTAATTTCCAGTTCCGTCCGTTGTTGTACCAGTGCTGGAACCCTTTATAACGACGTTTACGCCAGGTAAGCCGTCTCCGTTTTCTTTATCGGTAACTTTTCCTTTTAATGTTTTATCAATTTTAGCGTGAGCAGCAGTCCCCGAAGCGATGATCGTATTGGCAGATGCCACAAAGGGACTTGAGAGAGCGGGTATTAAAAACAATGCATTCCGGATATTCCGCATTCGGAACAACCATTGATAGGTATCGGTATTTTTCATGTAGGTTAGTTATTGGTTAAACGTTTTTCATGCAATCTTGGCAAATGTTCATAAATCGGTACAAAGTGAATTTTAGCAATCGAGTGTTTTCTGCGTCATAAATTAGTAGTTTTTAAGGTGAGGAAATGGACTTGTACTTATGCTTTAAATTATGGTTATTATTTAATTAATTCAATTTTTGAAAAGGCAAGTTTTTGGCACCGACAAAGTTCTGTTAGGAATTTTTAATGTTTAGAAGGTTCTGATTTGCAAACTAGGTGCAACGAAATTCTTAATCGCGAGAGGTGCCAGGAGCGTGATTTGTGCCAGGGTATTTGCGTGACTTTTCAAAGTGAAAAAAAGATGCAATACAATATCCAATTGGATGAGATTTTTAAAAGTCTTAAAAATACGTTGCAATATTATAATAATTAACAATAAATTTCGAATGCGAGACAGAGAAAAAATATAATTTTCTGTGCAAACGTTTGCATAAATTCAGTCAATAATGATCAATTTTCGCTCGATATCAATTAGTTAACCGATAGTTTACATAAAAAAGGCCCTGTTGCTTTCTCGGTTTGTAACCGATAAGTAACAAGGCCTTTATTTGTTTTCAGGCTGTTAAACGAGATCCACAGTGCGTCCGGTCTTTACAGACTCGTCGCATGCAAATGCAATTTGCAAGCTCGTAACGGCATCCTGAAGGTGGTCTGTCAGGTCTAAATCTTCACGCACAGCTTTGAGGAAATAGCGTTGCTCACGGTTGCAAAGTTCCTGATGGTCCGGTTCGTCTTCCAGATTGATCCAGGAGTCTTCTTTTACAAATTCGTCCTGATCATTCAGGTCTGCATGGTGCACGCGGATTGATTCGGTTTTGGTATGCGCTTCAACGGACGACGACTTGCCTGATCCGCCTGCATCTTTGGCCACAATGGAAACACTGCCTTTCGGTCCGATCACGTCTTTTACGAAAAACGCAGTTTCACTGATCATCGGTCCCCAGCCCGCTTCATACCAGCCCACAGAACCGTCCTCAAACCAAATTTGAAGCTGACCATAATTATAGTTTCCAGCAGGAATGTCTTCCGTTAATCGCGCACCAATTGCATTCACACGCAATGGTTTGGAACGCGTCATCTGGCACATTACATCTATATAATGTACGCCGCAATCCACAATCGGGCTCAGGCTTTTCATCAGATTCCGGTGAACGCCCCACATGTAACCGTGGCTTTGCTGGTTCAGGTTCATGCGCATTACGAGCGGCTTGCCCAGGTTTTGCGCTTCGGCAACAAAACGTTCCCAGGAAGGATGCACGCGCAGAATGTAGCCTACAACCACTTTTTTGCCAGCCGTTTTCGCAGCTTCTACCACGCGCTTAGCACCAGCAACGGTGTCAGCAAGTGGTTTTTCGATGAAAACATGCGCGCCGTGCTCCAATGCTTTTACAGCAAAGTCCTCATGCGTATCCGGGTAAGTTGAAATGCAGACCGCATCCGGTTTGGTTTCCTTCAATGCCGTTTCATAATCGCTGAAAAGGGCATAACCGCCACCAAGTTTTTCATTCAAAACCTCTTTGCTTTTACCGGTTGAAACGATTCCGCAGATCTCAAAACCGTCCAGCGAATGATACGCAAATGCATGGGAAGCGCCCATATTGCCACAACCGACTACGAGTACGCGAAGTGGACTTCCATTTTCGAAAGATGACATAATAATGTTAAATGTTAATGTTCCGGGTTAGCAGGAATAGGTAATTATTGAACAAAGCAAAGCTTCATTTTGGTGCAAAAATAGGCATTAAAATCTGTTTTCGCATTTGGGCGGATTTGAGTGAAAAAAAATCTACGAACAGTTACAAATTTTTTGCTAAAATCAAATTAATGCTGCAATTATGCATATTAATTCTACCTCTTTCTCTATTCGTTGCATGACTCATTTTTTACTTCAGTGCAGACTGTCCTGCGTTGTCTTGTGGAAGGTTTACGTCCTATCCATGCTCACTTTTCTATCTTTTAATGTTGCTGCCCAGGATGATTTCAAGCCTAAGTTTGGGGTTGTCGATCGTGCCGATGTGGAAATGGCGGCATTTCAAGGCGATAGCTCTGCCGCTGCCGTTTACCTCTACGATTTTGGTGAAGTTACCTATCGCTACGACGACATCCGCGGACTGGTAATGGTGATGGAATCCTGGATTAGGATCAAAATCCTGAAAGAGTCAGCCCTTGACAGGGCTTCCGTTGCGATCAATACTTACGAGGGCAGCGGGCCCGAAAACCAGGAATTGATGGACGACATTCAGGGCTTCACCTATAATATGGAAAATGGACAGCTTGTACGAACAGCCATGGACCGGAAGTCGATCAAGCGGGAAAAGGCCACGGGCAAATATTATACTTACAAATTCAATCTCGCCAATGCACGGAAGGGTTCCGTGATCGAATATTCTTACAGGCGCACAACGCCATTGACCGTCCGCGATAAGCCCAGTCCCTGGACTTTTCAGGCGTCTGTGCCGAGCAAGTGGAGCGAGTTCCGCATAACTATCCCGTTTTTTCTGGAATATAAAACAACCATGAGCGGTTACCTGCCCCTGTATATCAGCGAACAGGAGCCTACGGATGTGCATGTAGGCTCGTCCAGGCTTAACGGGCGCGGCGTTGCCTATCGTTTTGTCGTGAAAGATGCACCTGCATTTGTCAACGAACCTTTTATTACGACCGAAAGCGATTATCTGTCAAAGGTGAATTTTGAGCTTTCCGTCATTCAGGTGCCCGGTGAAATATCGAAGCATTTTTCCAACACCTGGGATGATGTTGAAAAGACATTGAACGAGGCGAACTGGTTTGGTGTAGAGTTGCGCAAATCGTCATTCCTGAAAGCAAAGCGTGACGAAATTATGCAAACCGCCAAGACGCCGGAGGAAAAAATGGAGATGGCTTACCGGCATCTGCAAAGCCACATGAAATGGGACGGTTCGTCCTTTCTGGGTTCAAGAGATGGCGTCAGGAAGGCATATGAAAACAAAGCCGGCAATGCAACTGAGGTGAATCTGATTCTGACCTCATTGCTTCGAGAGCTGGATCTCAATGCAGATCCGGTTATTCTCAGCACACGTTCCAATGGCCGGTTTTTGAAAGAAATTCCGCTTCTGGAAAGCTGCAATTATGTGATCAGCCACGTTGAAGTTGCCGGAAAAGAATACTTTTTGGACGCCACACAGCCGTATGCCAAGCTCGGCCTCCTTCCCGAGCACACATTGAACGGATATGGCAGGCTCATTCCAAAGAAAGGATCGGGGCGGTTCTTGGATATAAAACCGCTGGACTCGCAGACCAAACTGGAAATGGTAAATGCGAATATTTTACCCGAAGATGGCAGCATTAAAGGCAATTACAGCATTTCCTTTGCCGGTTATGAAGCATTGCGCTGGCGCGACAAATATGTAAAAGAGGCTGACGACATTTATCACGAAGTGCTCAAAAAGCGGTCGCCGGAGTGGAAGATCAGCAACATTGCTGTGAAGAATAAAAATGAAGATTTGAAAGGAGCAGTTAATGTTGCCTGCGATTTTGAACTGGAAGACGAGAATGCTTCACCCGATTTGTTTTACTTCAATCCAATTCTTGCCGGTCGCTGGGAAAGCAATCCGCTGAAATCGAAAGAACGGATTTATCCGCTCGATTTTACCAGCGGAATGTCGGAATCGTTCATTGGTAATTATAAGCTTCCGGCAGGTTATGTTTTGGAGGAAATGCCAAAGGCAGAAATCGTAAGCCTCCCAGAAAAAGCCGGAAAATTTGTTTACCAGGTGCGGCAGTCAGGTGATATGATTCAGGTGAGCAGCGTCATTGTGCTTTCCAAAACGAATTTTCACGCCGAAGAATACCACGACGTAAAAGAGTTCTTTGAACGCGTGGTCCAAAAGCATGCGCAACCTTTGGTAATCAAGAAAAAGGCTAACTAACCCTCCAAGATGCGATTTTTATTCTCTACTATATTTTTAGCCTGCACAATGCTATGTCAGGTTCAGGCGCAAGATGAATTCGACGTCACGAAAATAAGTCCCGAACTCAATGCAGGTGCCAATGCCGTTGTGCGGTTGGATGATGATTTTTTTGAGATTATTTCAAAAGCCGAAGCGCGGCACAAGAAGCGCACAGTTGTTACAATTCTGAATGACAAGGGCGAAAATGAGTATGGCCAGCTTCTTGTGGGTTATGATAAATTTACCAAGATCACCGATATCAGCGGCATCCTTTATGATGCAGGCGGGAAAGTTCAGAAAAAGCTCAAAAACGCAGACATTACGGATTATGGTTATGGCGGCGGCGGAGATAATATCACCGATGCAAGGGTTAAACTGGCTGATTTTGGTAAAAAGAGCTATGCTTATCCTTACACCATTGAGTTCAATTACGAGACTAAGGAGAAAAATATGATGTTCTATCCGCGCTGGATGCCTCTTTCTGATGAAAAGACGGCCGTTGAGCGCGCGCAGTTCACCATCAAAACGCCAGCCGATTTTAAGTTTCGTTACAAGGAATATAATGGTGTAAATCCGGTGATGAAAACCAAAGGGGAAGGCGGATCGGACATTTACACCTGGGTTGTCAGAAACCAACCCGTTTCCAAAACAACCGATTTTTACCCGCTTCCCATGATCGACTATTTGCCGCTCGTGATGGCAGCGCCTTCTGATTTTGAAGTGCAGGATTATCAGGGGAATTTTAACACCTGGGCAGATTTTGGTAAATTTTATCACACATTGAATGCAGGCCGTGACGTGCTTCCGCCTGCAACGGTTACCGAGATAAAATTTGTCATTAAGGATGCAAAAACGGATCGCGAAAAAGTTGAAAAAATATACAAATGGATGCAAACGCGCTCACGTTATGTCAGCATTCAGCTGGGAATCGGCGGCTGGCAAACCATTGATGCCATGACCGTGGCCAACAAAGGTTACGGCGATTGCAAAGCGCTGAGCAATTTTACCGTCGCTGCATTGCGCCAGGCGGGAATTCCTGCTTATGTTGCCTTGATCAAAGCAGGCAGTGAAGCCATGATGAAGCCTGACTTTCCCAGCAGCCAGTTCAACCACGTAATCGCCTGCGCCGTAGTTGCAAAAGACACGATGTGGCTCGAATGCACCAGCCAGACCACCACCCCTAACTTCATGGGCACATTCACAGGCAGCCGCTATGCATTACTCGTCACGCCCGAAGGTGGGAAGCTGGTGCAAACGCCTGTTTATAAATCACATCAAAACACACGGAAAAGTCGCGCGAATGTGAACCTGGACGAAGGCGGAAACGGACAAGTGGAAGTGCATACATTATATGCAGGCTTGCAGCAGGAATCGCGGAATAGTGTTTTTCACAATGGTAATAAAGAAGAGCAAAAGAAATGGCTCATGAACCAGATCAATTTACCAAGTCTGGATTTGCAGCGTTTTGAACTCCTCGAAGGCCGGGAAGCAGAACCGACCATTACCGAGAAATTATCCCTGAATGTCCGCAACTGCGCCACCAAAACGGGCTCACGACTTTTCATTAAACCTACATTACTAAGCCGCGGATTTGAATTACCGGCAACTTCGGAGCGCACAACGGACTTTTATCTGCCCGGCTCTGTGTACGACTTTACCGATTCTGACACGGTGTCTTATGTCATTCCAGCGAATTATAAACTGGAAACCACATTGCCTTCTTTTCAGATCAATTCGGTTTTCGGGACTTATGAGTCCAAGACGGTTTTGGAAAACAACAAGCTCCTTTGCTCCCGGAAGGTCGTTATGAACGGCGGACGCTACAATGCCAAGGATTTTCCAGCCTGGATCGACTTCCTGAAAAAGGTTAGAAAAGCGGATCGAGCGCAAGTCGTATTCGTAGAAAACAAACCTTGAAGCCGGATTTCGTTTTATGTTAAAATTCGTATATTATTGATTAATACCTGAAATGTTTGGCGGGTAACCAACAATTAACTTTGACAAAAAATCAGATCTTTCATAGTTAACACAATCAATATATGAACAAGGAATCCTGGCAAGGTGTATTTCCGGCGTTGCTAACGCCTTTCAAATCAGATGACAGCATTGATTTTGATCTTTTCCGTAAAAATCTGGAAGTGCAGATCGAAGCAGGCGTCACTGGCGCTATCGTTTCAGGATCATTGGGCGAAGCAAGCACTTTGACCAAAGCGGAAAAAGTGGAATTGGTAAAATATGCAAAAAGCATTGTTGCCCAGGATTTCCCGATCGTTGTGTGTATCGCCGAGCAATCGACTGCCGAAGCGGTAAGCCTTGCCAAAGAAGCCGAAGCTGCGGGTGCGGACGGTCTGATGGTGTTGCCTCCGATGCGTTACAAAGCAGACGACCATGAAACGGTTGTTTATTTCAAGACCATCGCACAAAGCACATCATTGCCATTGATGATCTACAACAATCCGGTGGATTACAAAATTGAAGTGACGCTGGCCATGTTTGAAGAACTTGCAAAGGTTCCGAATGTGCATGCCATCAAAGAATCAACACGCGACGTAAGCAATGTTACCCGCCTTTATAACCGTTTCGGAGACCGTTTCAAGGTTTTCTGCGGTGTGGATACATTGATTATGGAAGAAGTAATGTTGGGCTGCGACGGCGTTGTAGGCGGTTTGGTGGATGCATTCCCGAAAGAAACCGTTGCGATTTTCAATCTGGTGAAAGCCGGATTATACAAAGAAGCATTGGCCGTTTACCGTTGGTATCTTCCTTTACTTGAACTGGACATTCATCCAAAACTGGTTCAAAACATCAAGCTTGCCGCTACAAAAGCAGGCATAGGCTCAGAATTCGTTCGCGCACCAAGATTAGTTCTGGAAGGCGCAGAGCGCGAAAAAGTGCTTGCTATCATTGATCAAGCCATTGCAACTCAGCCTGCATTGCCCGATTATTTGAATTTGTCTTCGGAAGTTTCTGTTGCATAACATTGTCGCATTGCGCAATCCGGCTTTATTTTAAAGCTGGATTCGCATTCATTTTGCGACTTTTACAAACAGAAATTATCCTAACCAGCCCATGACAACTTCAAAAGAACAACTGGAAGCCATTTTGCAAAAATCTCTTGAGGCTTTTGTGATCATAAAAAAACATTCGATCCAGCAGCGCGTGGCATTAATGCGGACGATTGCAGACGAGATTGAAGCCATTGGTCCTGAGCTCATTGCAACCGCAAAAGCAGAGTCAAACCTGCCCGAAGCACGCTTAACAGGCGAAAAAGCACGGACTATCTTTCAATGGAGAAGCTATGCCGATGCATTGGAAAAAGGTGCTCCGCTCGACGCCAGCATTGACACGGCAAATGCCGAAAGGACGCCTCCTAAGCCTGATATTCGTAAAACGAGCATTGCATTAGGACCCGTTGCTGTTTTTGGTGCGAGCAATTTTCCGTTTGCGTTTTCAACGGCGGGCGGTGACACGGCGAGTGCCATTGCGGCCGGTTGTCCGGTCGTGGTGAAAGCGCATCCCGGCCATCCTGAAACTTCGTGGATCATGGCTGAGGCCATCGCGAGGGGCGTTAAGAAAAGCGGTTTCCCGGAAGGCACTTTTTCGCATGTTTATTTCGAAACCAATGAGGAATCACAGTTTCTGGTAAGCCACCCGATCATCAAGGCGGTTGGTTTTACAGGTTCTTACCGCGCTGGAACTGCATTGGCTGAGATTTCTGCAAAAAGGCCTGATCCAATTCCGGTTTTTGCCGAGATGGGCAGCGTTAATCCTGTGTTTTTATTGCCAAATAAATTGGAAGCTTCGGCGGCTGAATTGGCGAAGCAATATGCGGGTTCACTAACATTGGGCGTAGGTCAGTTTTGCACCAATCCGGGCATTGTAATTGCCGTTGAAAGTCCTGCATTGGAAACATTTGAAAATGCATTGGAAGAAGAAATTATAAAGATTGCCCCTTCCCATATGCTTCACGCAGGCATTGCTGAAAGCTATGAAAAAGGATGCAAAAAACTGACGACACAACCTGGCGTTGAGATCCTTGCTGTAACCGAAACGGAAGTTTTGGAAGGACAAGGCGGCGCGACGGTTGCCACGGTAAGCGCGCAAACATTCCTGAACAATGATGCATTGCAGGAAGAAGTTTTCGGCCCGTTCGCATTGATTATCAAATGTGAGAACATTGATGAAGTAATTTCTGTCGGTGGAAAGCTGCACGGACAATTAACAGCCACATTGCTGGCAACGAACGAGGATTTGGCTGAAAATGAAGAGCTGATCGGATTGGTAACCGACAAATGCGGCCGGATTCTTTTCAACAACTTCCCAACCGGCGTAGAAGTTTGCAAATCCATGCACCACGGCGGACCGTTTCCGTCATCAAGCAACAGTCAGTTTACATCCGTAGGCTCGGACGCGATCAAGCGTTTTGTGCGCCCGATGAGCTTCCAGAACTGGCCGGATGAGTTTTTACCTGAAGAATTAAGAAATGCCAATCCGCTCGGAATCTGGCGGACGGTTAATAATGAGCTAACGAAGGAGGCTTTGTAATGAGAAAAACGTTTTTCTGCATCGACGCGCACACTTGCGGGAATCCCGTTCGTGTGGTGGCCGGTGGCGGCCCGCTTTTGCAGGGCAATAGCATGATGGAGCGCAGACTTCACTTTTTGAAAGAATTTGACTGGATCAGAAAAGGGTTAATGTTCGAGCCACGCGGCCACGATATGATGAGCGGAAGCATTCTGTATCCGCCCGTTGATCCCGCAAATGACATTGGCGTGCTTTACATTGAAACCAGCGGCTGCCTCCCGATGTGCGGCCACGGGACCATAGGAACTGTCACCATTGCCATTCAGGAAGGGTTAGTAATTCCAAAAGTGCCCGGTAAGCTGCGCCTGGAAACGCCGGCCGGTTTGGTTTTGGTAGAATATGTGCAGGAAGGCAAAAGGGTGAAATCTGTTAAATTGATCAATATAAAATCATTTTTGGCAGCCGAAAACCTTGAAGTGGAATGTCCTGAATTGGGCACATTGAAAGTGGATGTTTCTTACGGCGGCAACTTTTACGCCATCGTGGATCCGCAGGAAAACTTCAAAGGAATCGAACATTATACGGCCGATCAGCTGATTAGTTGGAGCCGCGTTTGCCGCCAGCGGATGAATGAGAAATATAAATTCGTCCATCCGGAAAACGAGCATATCAACGGATTAAGCCATTTTCTTTGGGCAGGGGCTGTTTTAGACGAGACTGCCACTGCCCGCAATGCAGTTTTCTACGGAGATAAAGCCATTGACAGATCACCCTGCGGCACCGGAACTTCGGCGCGGATGGCACAATGGCATGCCAAAGGAAAACTCAAAAAAGGCGACAAATTCATTCACGAAAGCATTATCGGTTCCAAATTCACCGGAACCGTTGAAGACGAAGTGACCATAGGAGATAAGCCCGCGATCATCCCCGGCATTGAAGGCTGGGCGGTTGTGACGGGTTACAATACAATCATCATCGACGACGAGGAAGATCCATATGCATTTGGATTCCAGGTTATTTAGGGCAGTTTTATCAATATGGATGTGACGAACAAGGGAAAAGCCACGATAATCGGCGGCGGGATTATGGGGTTGACTTCGGCTTACTATTTGTTAAAAAGTGGCTGGAAAGTGACGTTGATCGATAAGGGCGATCTGGCGGATAATTGCTCGCAAGGCAATGCTGGAATGATCGTTCCAAGTCATTTTATTCCGCTGGCTGCTCCTGGCATGATCTCCAAAGGCATCAAATGGATGTTCGACAGCCGCAGTCCGTTTTACGTAAAACCTTCGCTCGACTGGTCACTGATTTCATGGGGTTTGAAATTTATGAAAAGCGCCACGCCTGCCAATGTGGAACGCGCCGCGCCTCATTTGCGTGATTATCATTTGCTGAGCAAGCAGCTTTACGAAGATCTGGCCAAAGAAGAAGGTTTTGATTTCGGTCTCGAAGAAAAAGGCATTCTCATGCTTTACAAAACCGAGAAAGCGGGAGAAGAAGAAATCCATGTTGCCAAAGACGGTCAAAAACTCGGTTTGGACATTGAAATGCTTACTAAGGAGCAAGTTCAGGCCATCGAACCGAACATTCAGCTGGACGTGATAGGCGCAGTGCATTACCATTGCGACGCACATTTATATCCAACCGCATTGTTTTCGCAGCTTTTAAGATACATCAAATCCCAAGGCGCTGAGTTGATTTTGAATGCGAAGGTTAAGGGTTTTGATATAAAAAATGGAGAAATAAAAGGCGTACAAACCGAAACCAAAACGGTGGAAGGCGACCTGGTCATCATGACCGGCGGAACCTGGCTTCCCGAGCTTTCTAAACTGGCCGGTTTGTCGATTCCCGTCATGCCTGGAAAAGGTTATTCCTTCATGGAGCCAAATGCTGAGCATAAAATCGAACATCCTGCATTGCTGATCGAAGCCCGCGTTGCGGTTACGCCTATGAATGGACAGGTGCGATTTGGCGGCACGATGGAGCTTGCTGCGGTGAATGACAACATTAATATGAACCGCGTGGAAGGGATCGTAAACTCCATTCCGCAATATTATCCGGAGCTGAATGTGGCTGTTCCGGGCAAGGAACGGATCTGGTATGGATTCCGGCCATGTTCTCCAGATGGGCTGCCTTATCTGGGTTACAGCAAAAAACTGAAAAACCTCATCGTCGCCGGTGGTCATGGCATGATGGGCATAAGTCTCGGACCGGCAACTGGCAAAATGGTGGCGGAACTGGCCAATGAATCTGCATTGTCGGCCGACATCAAACTTTACAATCCTGAACGATATAACTAACCCGGAACTGTCCGGGTTTTTTCTTTTAATAAGAGACTTCACACACAATTGTCCCATTGAGCGAAGTCGATATGTCATACTAAGCGAACCGGGCCGCCGGGGGGCAAAGCAATGTCATACTGAGCGCAGTCGAAGTATAAACCTTAATCAGACCTGGATGAAACTTTTCAACCACAGAACTTTCTTGTGCCTTATTTTCCTGATAAGCGCAGCGATTTTTATTCCAAAAGCTCTTGCCCAAAGCAAATTTAACCTCTACGAACAAACCAGCGAAACAGCCGGTCTCATCATTCAATACGGCCAGGATACGCGTGCGATCCGCTCTTTTTACTCGCCTATGGAGCGCGGAAGAGGTGGTTTCGGCGCGCCTAGCAGTGTCCTGAATTCACCCGAACAGCGGAAGCGACTTCGCGAAGTGGACCAAAGTTATCTGGATAAGCTCGCCAAGCTGGATTTCAATGCCATGAGCATTTATGGAAAGGTGGATTATATTTTGCTCAAAAGAAGCATTGAGGATGATTTGCTAACATTATCCAAAGAGGAAAAAGAATACAATGCGGTGAAAACCTATTTCCCTTTTGCTGACAAAATATACGCATTGGAAAAAGGCCGACGACGCGGCGCAACCATTGACGGACAAGCAGTTGCAGGTCAGCTGAATGATATTTTAAAAGAAGTAAAAACAGCCTCCGACGCATTCAAAAAAACAGAAAGCATTGAAATGCCGCTGGCAGAACGCGGCGAAGAGGCGGTAACTGGATTAAAATCCAGGTTAAAGAGCACTTACGATTTTTACAAAGGTTATGATCCGATGTTTTCGTGGTGGGTTCCAGAGCCTTACGAGGCATTGGACAGCGCTTTGAATGCTTATTCCAAAACAATAAAAAGCAAAGGCAAGCTAACCACGACGCAAAAGGACGATAACAGCGGCATTAAGGGCGTTCCCATCGGCCGCGACGAGCTGATCCGCCAGCTGGATGCAGAAATGATCAGTTATACGCCGGATGAATTGATTGAATTGGCCAACAAAGAATTTGCCTGGTGTGACAAGGAATTGCTGAAAGCATCACAAGAAATGGGTTTCGGAAATGATTGGAAAAAGGCGCAGGAAAAGGTCAAAAACAGCTACGTAAAAGCCGGAACCCAGCCCGAATTGATCCTGAAACTCTATGACGACGCCAAAACATTCATCACCGCCAACAACCTGATCGATTATCCAGAAATCGCCGACGAAACCTGGGGAATGCAAATGATGACGCCTGAACGCCAGCTCATTAACCCATTCTTCCTGGGCGGACGCGACATTATCATTTCCTATCCCACCAACACCATGCAGCACGAGGACAAGCTCATGAGTATGCGTGGAAACAATCCTTATTTTTCCCGGGCGACGGTTCATCACGAGCTTGTGCCGGGGCATCATTTGCAATATTATATGAACAGCCGTTACAAGGCTTACCGGAGTGAATTCAGGACGCCGTTTTGGACGGAAGGCTGGTCGCTTTACTGGGAATTGCTGCTGTATGACAAAGGTTTTGCCAAAACCCCTGAGGAGCGGATCGGCATGTTATTCTGGCGGATGCACCGTTGCGCAAGGATTATTTTCTCACTCAATTATCATTTGGGCAAATGGGGCCCGCAGCAATGCATTGATTTTCTGGTCGATAGGGTCGGTCACGAACGCGCGAATGCAGAAGGCGAAGTGCGCCGCTCGTTCGAAGGCAGTTACAGTCCGCTTTACCAGGTGGCTTATCTCATCGGCGGCTTGCAGATCCTGAGCCTGAAAAACGAACTGGTCGACAGCGGAAAAATGACATACAAAGATTTCCACGACGCCATTATGAAGGAAAATAATATGCCTATTGAGATGGTAAGGGCCACATTGATCAACCAGCCCGTTACGCGCGACTTCAAAACAAAGTGGAAATTTTATAGTTTCAAATAAAAGCGTACTTTAAGACTTGAAACCTGCCTTTTCTAACCCAAAAATCTTTTATGTCAGTAGAATCCGCCCCGGAAAAAACCGCATTTAAACCCTCATTAGGTCTTGTAGACGCAACCATGCTTGTTGCCGGCAGTATGATCGGATCGGGAATTTTCATTGTCAGCGCGGACATTACGCGCAACACCGGGAGCGTCGGCTGGCTCATGTTTGTGTGGTTAATCACCGGTTTTATGACGCTTACGGCTGCACTCAGTTACGGTGAGCTGAGCGCGATGTTCCCCAAAGCAGGCGGCCAGTATATTTATCTTAAAGAAGCCTACAATCCGCTGATCAGCTTCCTGTATGGTTGGAGCTTTTTCACCGTAATCCAAACAGCCACCATCGCAGCCGTTGCCGTGGCGTTTGCCAAATTCACAGCCTATTTATTGCCTCAATTCAGCGAAGATATTGTCGCGCTCGATCTCGGATTTTTACAAATAACACCCGCCCAGTTACTGTCCATTGTCGTCATTGTGCTGTTAACGTTCATCAATACACGCGGCGTCAACAGTGGCAAAATTATCCAGACTACATTCACATTAACCAAGCTTTTGAGCTTATTGGGATTGATCGTTTTCGGCTTACTATTTATGAAACCGGAGATCTGGGCCGCGAACTGGGACTCGGCCACAATGTGGGACATGCACAAATTAAATGTAGACGGAAGCATTGCTTCTTACACGACTATTGCCGCCTTCGGAGCCATCGCCGCATCCATGGTGGGCTCCATTTTCAGCAGTGATTCCTGGAATAATGTAACTTTCATAGCAGGAGAAATCAAAAATCCGCAGCGCAACATTGGACTAAGCCTTGCGCTGGGAACCATCATTGTGACAGTGATTTATTTGCTAACCAACGTCATGTACACTGGCGTGCTATCCTTGCAGGAAATCGCAGCTTCGGACAAAGACCGCGTAGCTGTAACCGCTTCCCACGTCATTTTCGGCACTTCCGGAACGATCATTATTGCGGTTATGATCATGATTTCAACATTCGGCTGTAACAATGGTCTGATTATGTCAGGCGCGCGGGTTTACTATTCAATGGCAAAAGACGGTCTGTTTTTCAGCAAAGTAGGGCAGCTTAATAAGAACTCCGTTCCAGAATTCGGTCTTTGGATCCAATGCGTAATCGCATCGCTCTGGGCCCTGAGCGGGAAATATGGTAACCTGCTGGATATGATATCGTTTGTAGTGGTTGTGTTTTACATGCTAACCATTGTTGGGATTTTCATTCTAAGGAAAAAAAGACCTGATGCCGACAGACCTTACAAAGCATTTGGCTATCCATTTCTGCCGATCATTTACATTATAATGGGGTTAGCATTCTGCATTCTGCTCATTATTTACAAGCCCGAATACACCTGGCCAGGATTGATCATTGTGCTGCTGGGGATTCCGGTTTACTATATTATTGCAAGAAAAGAAATCAAAGCATAATTGCCATTCACTCTTATTCATGACACTGATGAAAACTGCACTTTATTCACTTCTGTTTTGTCCAGGGCTCTTGTTTGCGCAGGAGATTGACCAAACTGCCCTCGCCAAAATCCGCAAGGAAGGAATGGAAAATTCTAAGGTGAAGGAAATCGCCCATCAACTAACGGACGTTTCTGGCCCGCGCCTTACCAATTCACCCGGCTTCCAGAGAGCTGCCGAATGGTCCGTAAGCGAGCTGAAAAAGTGGGGTTTGCAAAACGCGCGCATTGAAGATTGGGGCGAATTTGGAAAAGGCTGGCAGGTCGAAAAAAGCTATCTGGCGATGACCAAGCCTTATTATATGCCATTTATAGCTATTCCGAAAGCCTGGACGTCCGGGACAGCAGGGCCGATTAAAGGTGAGGTTGTGGTCGTCAACATTCAGAATGAAGAAGATCTCGCAAAGTATGCAGACGGAAAGCTAACAGGAAAGATTATTTTGGTAAAAGGGAACGCCGATACCAACCCGACATTCAAGCCTGATGCCGTGCGTTATACGACGGAGGATTTGGATAAAATGACGAATTCACAGCCATTTGGCCAAAGCAACTTTACACCTCAGCGTGCCAACAGCATTCAAAACGCAAGGAGTTTTAGGAGCCGGGTGGATAGTATGATGAAAGCGCAGAAAATTAGTCTCGAACTTGCAGGACGCGCTGGCAAGCATGGCACATTTTTCACGAGCAATGGTGTATCCTATAAAAAAGACGCCCCCTTGGCAGGGCCAGCTTTCGAGATGGCCCCGGAACACGCCGGCTTGGTTGCCCGGCTTGTGGAAAGCGGCATCCCGGTTACATTGGAAGCGGAGTCGCAAACTTCTTTTTTTGACCAAAAACTCACGACCGGTAATGTAATAGCCGAAATTCCCGGCACCGATCCAAAGCTGAAAGACGAAGTGGTGATGCTCGGTGGTCACCTGGATTCATGGCACAGCGCAACCGGGGCGACCGACAATGCGGCGGGTTGTACAGTGATGTTGGAAGCGGTAAGGATTTTGCAGGCAGCGGGTCTGAAACCCAGGCGAACCATTCGCATTGCGCTTTGGTCGGGAGAGGAGCAAGGCTTGCACGGATCGAGGAATTATACCAAAAACACTTTTGGCGACTACCAAACCATGAAATTACTGCCTGCGCACGAAAAATTGTCGGCTTACTATAACATTGACAACGGCACCGGACGCATCCGCGGCATTTACCTGCAGGAAAACGAGGGGCCGCGGGCGCTTTTTGAAAAATGGTTCGCTCCATTCAGCGACATCATCGACCACCCTACCATCACATCCCGGATCACCGGCGGTACAGATCACCTTGCATTTGACGTGCTGGGGTTACCCGGTTTTCAGTTTATTCAGGACGGCATCGAATACGGAACGCGCACGCACCATACCAATATGGATACGTACGAGCGCCTGGTTATGGATGATTTGAAGCAAATGGCCGTAGTGGTTGCCAGTTTCGTTTATAACACAGCGCAACTGGATCAGAAGATTCCAAGAAAAGAATTGCCCCAGCCAAGGCCAGCCGCCTCCGCAGGAAAATAACCTTATGAAATCACCGATGAAATTACTAATCTGCTATCTCACAGTAGCAACCAGCCTCGCTTTTGCCCAAAAGCCGATGAAATACGCGGTGTCCATGGGAAATCCATCCAGCCAAACGTTCCACGTAACATTAAACTACGAGCCCGAAAAGGCCGATAGTCTGGTTTTAAAATTGCCAGATTGGACGCCAGGCTATTATCGATTAATGGATTACGCATCTAATGTCAATGAGTTTAAAGTCAAAGATTCCAACGGTAATTCCATAGACTGGAAGCGTTCAGGCAAAACGGGCTGGGTGATTTACACCAAAAAAGCAGGCGCATTAACCATCGATTACGACGTAAAAACCACCCGGAACTTCGTCGCCACCAGCTATCTCGACAGCGCACATGCCTACATTACGCCTGCGAGCATGTTCATGTATCCGGATCAAAAGATCAATACGCGGGCAGAAGTGGCGATCATTCCCTACAAGGATTGGCACAATGTTGCAACTGGCCTGGATTCTATTCCTAAAAAGCAGTTCACCTATTCCGCACCGGATTTTGACATTCTATACGACAGCCCGTTCCTTATCGGAAACCTCGAAGAACTGCCTCCATTCAAAGTGAAAGGCATTCCGCACCGGTTTATTGGTTATAAGTTGGGTGAGTTTGATAAAGTCAAATTCATGACCGACATTAAGAAAATTGGCGAAAAGGCCTCCGCATTAATCGGCGATATTCCTTACAAACATTACACATTCATCGCCATCGGGCCTGGACAGGGCGGCATCGAACATTTGAATTCCACCACGATCAGTTTCAGTGGAGATCAGTTGAATTCCCGCGGATGGGAAGGCATGTTGGGTTTTATAACCCACGAATATTTCCATCATTATAACGTAAAAAGAATCCGTCCGATAGAGCTTGGCCCATTTGATTATGAAAACGGAAGTCGCACCAATATGCTCTGGGTTTCGGAAGGTTTAACGGTTTATTATGAGCCCATTATCATGAAAGAAGCGGAACTCATCACCACCGAAAAAATACTGGAATCATACAGAAGCCACATTGCCGAAGTAGAAAACAAACCCGGCCGCCTGCACCAATCCCTGTCCCAGGCCAGTGCCCAAACCTGGTCCGACGGCCCATTCGGCAGAACCGGCGAAGGAGCCGACCAAACCATTTCCGTTTACCGCAAAGGCCCCATCGTCGGCCTCCTCTTGGACTTCGCCATCCGCCACGAAACCCAAAACAAAAAGTCCCTCGACGACGTCATGCGAAAACTCTACAAAGACTTTTACAAATCCAAAAAACGAGGCTTCACCGAAAACGAACTCCGTGAAACGATCACAAAAGTAGCAGGGAAGCCGCTAGACGAGCTATTTACCTACATTTACACAACAGCCGAGCCGGATTATAAGAAGTATTTTGCCTATGCCGGATTGGATATTGACACAGCACCAAAGCAAGTTGCGGGAAGTGATAAGACGGAGAAATTGTTCACCATTACGCCGATGGCGAATCCTACGAATTTGCAGAAAACGGTTTTTGAGAGTTGGAGTCGGGGAATGAAGAAAACAGATTTACTTCCCTAACAGCTTTTCGTGTAGAAGCAAGGGCGTGTAGCGGTGGGTTTCGACGGATATTGTTAAGGATAATTAAACAGCTCTTGATAGATTAGTCGAATGGCTCTATTTCTCGAGTTGATAATCGGCTGCTGCGGATTTCCGTAATGATCTGATCGGCTGATTTCTGGGACACAAACCCGCCAAACGATTTTTGGAATCGGGATTTCTTATTGCTCCTATCCTTTCTCATTAAGGTGGCCAATTTAGACATATTGAAGTTATCAGCGGTCTAACTTTGGCAGGCCTGATTTCGCTAAGATTTCGTTAACTTTTTTTAATTTTTCGGGAAAAAATTCTCTACCTCTTAGCTTATTAAGCTCTTTGTTCACAACGACAGTTACTCCCTTAGAATTTTTAAATTCGCTTGTTTTCATGATGTGTATGTTTATTTTCTTGTCAATAAATATACTTCGTACTGTTCGCCAACGATAAATTGTTCCCAATATCCCTTGCAGTTGTATCCAAATATAACGAAATCCTTAACAATTTCAGCCAGGTTGTTAGCTATGCCCATTTGGTATAAGCGTGTTCTGGCTTTTGTGCTTCCCGTTGCCGTAATCCACGCTTCTGGATATTTTTCGGTAAAAGTGTATATTGTTGCTGCTACCGTAGCCAAGACCTTTTTACTGTCGCCATTATTCGTGTTCGAAAGGTCATCCAAAGTATCAGTCATCGGATCATAATCGCCAAAAGCAAGATTATAGACGTTTTCAACATTGGTATCTGAAAAAATAACACTTTTCCGGACTAAGCCTTTGGGACCCTCACTAATAAATTGATATATTAAAAAGGTGTCATCAGCTTCGCTGAGATATTTGTTATGCTTCATTTATAGTGTGTTCTTAAATTCCCGACAAAGCTAACAATTACAATGAATATTCCCCGAAGTTGTATTCACTTTTGCTTTTTCCGTCAAACCAAGTAAGTTTACAGCGTCCAATTTCCCGAGTAAGCTGTTAATGCGTCGTCAACATTCGTCGGCACTTATAATGCTGCGTACACCAATGAACGGTGTCGTAACTACCGTAATGGTTTGAACACCATTGCCTTACTCGGGTTGGACAACGGCAAGTGCGGCACCGTTTTTTGCAACACAAAACGTCCAATAAAGAGTAAGATGCACACATCAAAAATCCAAGAATCCCACCAAAGCGCAGCCGAAGAACTGCTGAGCAACTATCTAAATCAAGATGTTGACCTGATCGAAATCGAACGGATGCTCAATGAAATGCTCCGACATTATCTCCGACCAACGGATGAATGGAACCTCAGCCGCAAGTATGCGTTGCTCGCACTGGATACGAGCGAGGTGCTTACGCGGTTGTTGAAGGAAATTGGGGATTATGGGAAAAGCTGTAAGAGCGAAGCTTAGGCAAAAGAAAAGACGCATTCGAAGATGCGTCTTTTCTTTGATATTTATTTCTTCCTTAATTTACTAAGATCCGGCACTCCGGCTTGTGCTAAAATGTCGTTTGCCTTTTTAAGCTTTTCAGGAAAAAGGTTTCGCCCTTCAAACTTTTTTAATGAGTTGTCTATAATGATTTCTGGTCCCTTTGTCTTTTTCATAGTGTCTATTTTTATGATAGTGATATTAAAAAAATACTCACCCCCGCAAAGCCTCAATCCCTTTCACATCCTTCACCAATTCCTTCCCTAACACCCTATTCCCACCTTTCGTAATCACCAAATTATCCTCCATCCTAATCCCCGTAAAATCCCTGAACTGCTCCAATTTCCCATAATCAATAAAATCAGAAAGCTTATTCTCAGCTTTCCAGCGGTCAATTAAAGTCGGAATAAAGTACAGCCCGGGCTCGACGGTAATTACGAAGCCAGCTTCGAGGGCGCGGCCCAGGCGGAGGGATTTCCAGCCGAAGGCGGTGGCTTTGATGAGATCTTCGGTGTAGCCTACGTATTGTTCGCCGAGGTTTTCCATGTCGTGGACGTCGAGGCCCATCATGTGGCCGAGGCCGCATTGGAAAACGAGCGTGTGTACGTCATTTGCTAGTGCTTCCTGCGGGTCGCCTTTGATGATGCCTATTGATTTCAGGCCTTCCAGTAATTTCGTGGATGCTAATGCGTGGACGTCTTTGAACAAAACGCCTGGTTTGCAGGCTTCAATGGCTATAAGCTGTGCATGGAGCACGATTTCGTACATTTCTTTTTGAATGCTGCTGAATTGCTTTCCCGCCGGAATGGTGCGCGTGAGGTCGCCGCAGTAATGCATGGCGGTTTCGGCTCCGGCGTCGCATAGTGCCATTTGGCCGTCGCTGATGATGCGGTCGCGGGCGTGTGTGTGCAGTGTTTCTCCGTTCACGGTCAGGATGATCGGGTAGGAGATGTCGCCGCCTTGAGCGATGGCGATGCTTTGTAATCTTCCTGCAATGGCTTTTTCCGTCATGCCCGGGCGCGTGGTGCGGATAAAATCCAAATGCATGTCAATGGACGTGTTGACGGCTTTTTCGATCTCGGCAATTTCCTCAGGCGATTTGTAAGAACGCATTGAAACAATGGCTTTGATCAGCTTGACGGAAGCGCGTTGCGTTGCTTCGGCAGGGGCAATGTGGAGCCATTCCTGCAACTGCAATGTATGCTCGCCGCGGTAAGGAGGCAGAAAATGCACTTCCTGTTTCCGGTTCTGAACGTCACGCAAATAGCCCGAAAGTGCCGAAAGCGGTTTCACTTGCGTAACGCCAATTTTGGCAGCCTTTTCAACAAGCGGCTCCTGGTAACCGGTCCAGACAATGTCATCAATGGTAAGTTCATCGCCAAAAATGATTTCCTGATCATTATCAATGTCAATAACCGCATGGATCGAAGCCGTGTCCAGCCCGAAATAATACAGAAAAGTGCTATCCTGGCGAAATGGATAAACATTATCCTTGTAATTCATCCCCGACTCATCATTGCCGAGCAGAAGAATCAGGCCGCTCCCCACTTTCTGTTTCAAAGTCTGGCGGCGTTGTATGTAGGTTTCTTTTGAGAACATGGTCATAATGTTAAACAAAAAAATCCTGCTCACCAACAGAGTCGGGAGCAGGAGCTTATTACCTAACCTTGTTTAAAGTTTTTGTTAATAGCCTGGGTTTTGTTTCAGGTTTGTGTTTTTGTCCAGCTCCGTTTGCGGGATCGGGAACAGGGCGCGTTGCTGGGCGTTGGGGCGGTGGTTGAACCATTTTTTGGTTTCGTATATACCAAACCGTATCAAGTCCTGGCGGCGGTGGGCTTCTGCTGCGAATTCCCAGCCGAGCTCATCCAAAAAGCGTCCGAATTTCACATCGTCTCCGCCCTGGCGCTCTGTAATCGTGCCGTCTGTGGCTTGGTAACCGTAATTGTAGCGACTGCCTTTTGCCAAATCTGCCGCAGTTACGGTTGCTTTTGCAGGGTTGGCTTTGAATGCGCGTTTGCGGACTTCCGTTACGATGGTTGCTGCTTCGGCGGCTTTGCCGGTGCGCAAAAGCGCTTCCGCTTTAATCATCATCACATCAGCATAGCGAAGCAATGGGAAATCGTTGTCCAGACTGCCCGTTGCGTTCGGCTTGATTTTGTATTTTCCAATCCGGTAACCGTCTGTTGAAGCCGTTTTTTCAATGCTTGGGACAGTTTTGGAATAAGTAATGACCACTGCGCCGGTTGTTGCGTTCTTTTGCGGGCCCATTACCCAGGTGTCTGCAAGTCGGCTGTCTTCGGCGTCATAAGTGTCGATAAATTGTGGCACGGCGCAGTTTCCGCCCCATGGACCTGCATTCATCGGATACACGGTGCGGCTCAATGGGTCGAGCGTTTTCATGTGGATCTGGTTGCCGGTTCCGTAAATTTCATCGTAAGGAATCGCGAAAATGATCTCTTTGGAATTGAAATTGGTCCAGGTGAAAACATCCGAATAATTGGCATCCAGCACATATTTGCCGCTTTTGATCACATCGTCAGCTTGCGCAATGGCCTTTTCCCATTCCGGCGTGCCGGTGTAAACCTGCGCATTCAGATATATTTTTGCCAAAAGCGCTTTTGCGCCCCAGCGGTTCAGCTGACCGTAAGTTGTCGAAGCATTTTCGCTCAGGTTAGGCATCACTTCAAGCAACTCTTTTACCACAAAATCATACACTTCCTTGCGCGTATTTTGCTTTGGTAAATTAATATCCTTGAAATCAGTTACAATCGGCACATTGCCGTGGTTGTCCAGCAAAAGATAGTAAGCCAATGCACGCACGGCTCTCAATTCGGCTTCCACTTCCACTTTGCCTGCGGTCAACGGGATTTCGCCTTCTGCAATTTGGGATAAAACCCTGTTTGCCGTGGTAATGCTGCGAAATGAGCTTTGCCATGCATTTTCGGGCTGCCATTGCAGGGAAGTCCAGGTGTGCTGGTGCATCCTGCGATAGGTTCCGCCATCGTCCCAGCCATTCGGTCGGACGGGCGTTACGATGGCGTCGGCTGCTTCTTCCTGCAAGTCAAAATAGCCCTGCCAGCCTAACATTAACCCGCGAAGGGACGAATAAACGGGCGCTACGATCGCTGGAAGGTCTTTTTCGGTGGGTTGGTAAGTGCTCGACAACACTTCTGAATAAACCTGTTCTTCGAGGTCGGTGCAGGAGTAGAGCGTGGCCGCACCCATCATGGATGCGAGGACGATGCATATTTTACTTTTATTAATCATTGTTTCAAAAAGTTTGCTGTGGATCAGAATGTTACACTAAGGCCTGCTGTGAATGTCCGGGTCGTCGGATATTTGTCGCGCTGGTCACTTCCCGGGGCAAAACCCGTCATGTCTACGCCTTCCGGGTCAACGCCGGTGTAGGCGGTGATCGTCGCCAGGTTAAGGCCCGAAACGAAGATGCGGGCGTTTTTCAAACCTTTCAAAGTAGGCAGCATATAGCCGAATGTGACGTTGTCAATTTTCCAGTAATCGCCTTTTTCAATGTAATTGGAAACATAAACAAGCTCATTATTAAGCACTTTGCCGTCGATCGGATCGTACGCCGTTTTCAGCATATTATAAGCCTTGTTTCTTGTGTTGTTATAAAACATGCTCTGGAAGTTTAGAATGTCGAATCCAAACGCGCCGCGCATGTTAACAGCCAGGTCAAAGTTTTTGTAACGAACCGAGTTGTTCCAGCCTACATTGTGCTTTGGAATTCCATTTCCATAATACTGGCGGTCTTCCGGTGTCGCATTAGCAATAGGAATCACCTCGCCATCTTTGTTTTCAACCATCCAGGCGCCTTTTTCATCAATGCCTACACTTTTCCAGACAAAAAACCGTCCGATCGGCTCGCCCACTTTTACGCGGTGCGTCGAAACCTGGATCGGTTCGCCGGTGTAACCTGCGTCAAAAAAGTCATTATCCGCTTCAAACTGGTCGTTGGAAAGACTTACGAGCTTGTTCCGGTTTGTAGAATAGGTGAATCCGGTGTTCCATTGGAAGTTAGCAGTCTGAACAGGCACAATGTTCAAAAGCACTTCCATGCCCTCGTTTTTCATCGTTCCTGCATTGATTAACATTGAACCGATCAGGTAAGGAGGCACGGGAACGGGGAAATTGTAAAGCAAATCCTTCACTTTACGGCTGTAAAAATCCAGCGAACCATTGATCCTGTTTTTCAGGAAACCAAAGTCCACACCCGCATTAACCTCTTCTTTTTTCTCCCAACGCAGATCCGGGTTGAAGTTACGCGCCGGCACGAAACCCGGAACCCATTTTCCACCGATAAATGCACCTTCTGTCCGTGTAAAATTGTAGCTGATCTGTGACAAATAAGGATCACCCGCAATGGTTCCGGTCACACCGATTCCCGCTCTCAACTTAATTTCAGAAACCCCCGAAAGCCCTTCCATAAAACGCTCCTTGCTGATTCTCCAACCCACAGAAGCCGCAGGGAATGTTCCCCACTGATTGTTAATCCCAAAACGGGAAGAACCTTCACGACGCACGCTGGCCATGAAAAGATATTTCTCGTCCATGCTGTAAGTCAAACGGCCAAAGAAACCGGCTAACTGCCATTTGTTCTTCGTGCTCGACATGCCTGCTTGTCCTTTTTGCAAAGCACCGCCCGCGCCGAGGTTGTTCCAATCGTATGCATCCGTTGGGAAATCCCAGTTACTTGCACTGAAATCCTCATAAGTCGCATCCTGCCAGCTGTATCCGCCTAGCAATGTAAAACGGTGCTTACCAAATGATTTGGCATAATTTCCGGTAAATTCCAGTAGGTTTTCGTTGTTTGCACTCGTGCTTCTGAATGCCGTTGCATTTTGGTTGCTAAGGCGTGTTGCCGTGTGGTTGAATGTTGTCGAGCCACCTTCCAGATTGCTGTTTTGAACATTAGAAACCAATAATTTGAAATTCAAATCGGTTATCGGCGCATAATCCAGACTTCCGCTCATCCGCATTTCTTTAAACTTCGCTTCATAGTTGGATTCGTTCAAAAGGGAAACCGGATTTTCGTAAAAGTAACCGTCCCTTTCCTGCCATGCACCCGTTTCGGTTCTCACATTGTCCGTCGGGTTGCGGATCATGGCCTGGCGGTAAGCGTAACCGTAAGCAGCATCATTATCAGCTGGCGAAACGGCTCCGTTGGACGACGTAATGCGATTAATGATCTGAATGTTCGTTTTCAATTTATTATCAAACATAGCGTGGTTCAGATCGGCGCGGCCTGTAAAACGGTTTTGACCAGATCTCAAAAAGATCCCTTCCCAGTTCCTGTAATTCACAGAACCCGTGAAATTTGTCGTGCTGTTTCCACCGAAAAATGTCAGGTTATGGTTATGGCTAACAGGTTTTTGCATGATTTCGTCAAGCCAGTCTGTGTTGCCACCGTAATCCGTGTAATCAATGCCTTCGCCGATTTTCTGACGATAATCGTCGCCGGTAAGCAGTTTCGGCCTGCGCGCAATGGTTTGAATGTTCACGTAATTGGAATATTCCACCGTCGAGCGCGTGTTATTGCCGCGGTTCTTGCGGGTTGTGATGAGGATTACACCGCCTGTTGCGCGTGTTCCGTAAATCGCAGCCGCAGATCCATCTTTCAAAACATCCACAGATTCAATGTCTTCCGGCGCAACCGTGTTCAGACCGCCGGGAATTCCGTCGATTAAAATCAACGGGTTTGACGTTCCGTTGATGGAGTTGATCCCGCGAAGGTTGATCTGGGTGTTGGAAGTTGGCGAGCCGCTGGGCGTTGTGATTCGCAAGCCGGCCACTTTTCCCTGGATCAATTGCGCAGCATCGCGAACCGTTCCTTTGACAAAATCCTCGCGCTTAATGCTCGCAACCGAACTCGTAATGTCGCCCTTTTTCTGGGTTCCGTAACCGATTACGACCACTTCCGTAAGCTGCTTCTGGTCCGACGCCATTTCAATGTTGAAATCGTTTTGGGTGCCTACCGCAACTTCCTGGCTGGTGTAACCAATGTAGCTCAAAATCAGCGTTGCATCCTCAGGAACAGTCATTTTGAATTTTCCTTCGGCGTCCGTTGCAGTTCCTATAGTGTTATTTCCTTTTACAATAATGGTCACACCCGGGAGTGGATTTTTGTCTTCCGCTGAAACCACTTTTCCGGTAATCTGGCGATCGGCTGCCTGTGCATGGGTCGGCAGGACGAGCAGCATCGCTACGCTGCAAAGCAGGTAACAGGCCACTTCCTGAATAAGTCTGGATAATTGTTTATTCATGTGTCAAAAGTTAGATGGTGATAAAATTTTAGTTAGCTGGGTTACTTGGCTTCTTTATTGGACGGGGTCAACGTGACCCGTTCGACTCAACTTTCATAATTCCATTCATAATCCGCCAATGCCCCGGCACGGTGCACAAAAAAGGATAATCGCCGGGCTTATCGGGGGCAATGAAAACAAGCGTTGTGCTTCCTTCCGGACTGATCAATTCAGTGGAATGAAGGATTTCAGGCATTTTTGGAATGTAGTTCAATTCAATGGCATTGCTTTCACGCGCCAGCAGATCCGCAGCGGCGCCCACTTTTTCCAGACTTCCCGGAGCAGCAATAAGCAGGTTATGCTGCATAAAATCAGGATTAGTGAAGCGTATTGAGACTTTTTGACCCGGTTTTACGGTAAATGTCTTTTTGTCAAATTTCATTTCATGCTCAATCACTTTCAGGTTGATCGTCACCGGCGTTCCTTTGCCCTTTCCAATCGCTTCCGGCTTGCTGACCGGCGTTGCTGCGGCCACTTTTTTCCCTGATTTATCTTTTGAAACCTGGTTCAGTTGCATTGTGCTTTTCACATCCAGCCAGCCTCTTAACCTGAAATTTTCTGGATAATCGCCCACCCGGTTTTCGTCGCGCAAGTCGCGGCCCAGGCGGATGTCGTCGGGGTTGAATGGTTTGGTAAAAAGTGATGCAGCTTTGCCCTTAACGGGTGTTTCATCTTCGATTGCCAATGTTATTTCACCGCCTTCGGATAATGTTGCCACGGCATTGAAGCGCTCCGCAGGCAATGTTTGGTTGGAATGAATGTCATAAGCTTTGCCGTCCTGTTTGATCAGCCAATGCAATTTTCCCTCATTCATATAAAGACTGTAACCGTTCTCCTTGTTGCCTTGCGAGGCCACAACGCCCGATAATGCTTCGTCGGCTTTGGTAATAATAGCCTTAATGGTGATTTCTTTGTTGGTAATGTCCGGCGGGAAAATCGGTGGCGACCAGAGATTGAGCACATAAGTTTCCTGCACCAATGCGCGCTCGATGCGTGCGGTTAATGTGGAATCTTTCAGCTTTGCAGCTGCATTTTTAAAGCCTGCTTCATGCTTAATAACACCTGAGAAAATGGCCTGCTGCAAATATTCATCCGCCGCATTCTCTGAATCCTGACCGGCCAGATAAAGCATTTTGCCAATTTCCTCGGAAGCCGGCAAATCCGTCAATGCTTGAATCGCGGCAAGTCGCACTTTCAGATCAGGATCGTTCAAAGAATTCGTCCATTTCAATGCAGAAAGCGCTTTATCGTTTCTTGGCAAAAGCTTCACTGCATTCTTGCGAACGCCCGCAGCCGGATGCCGCACCGCGCGAACCAGCGTGTGGTAAGCCTCCTCATTCGAACCATCCAGCGCACCCAATCCCTGCAATGTCCAAAGCGCATGCACGGCCGGACTATTCAAGCCAATTTCATCCACAGACTGATCATTAACCAGCTTAATTAATTCAGGAACCAATGTTTTATGCTGCGCTTCCACGATCAATCTTTGTGCCGTAGTGCGCCAGAACATGTTGTCATTTTTCAATGCTGCCAAAAGTCCGGTGGGGTCATTTTTATCCAGTTTTACTGGTTGATAAGGTTTCGCATTCTTATAAACGACCCTGTATATACGTCCATGCTTGTTATCCCGCAACGGATTGATGTATGCATTGCCTTTTCCGTTTTCAAAACCGCGCGGCGTGGGGTTGTGCTGAATGATGAAACTATACCAATCCGCAACCCAAACGGCGCCATCCGGCCCCACTTCCGCATGAACCGGCGAGAACCATTCGTCTGAGCTCGCCAGCAAATTGAAACCATTTTTCTCCTTATAACCCGCGCCATTTGGTTTCAGCATGGCCTGATAAAGCAAGCGGCCCGTCGGTTCGCAGACAAATGCGGTTGCGTTCCAATATTGTTTTGGGAAATTTCGGGCTGTGTAAAGATTGTGACCCGCTGCCGCCGTAAAGCCGCCATGAAAATCGACCTGACGCAATGCAGGCGTCATATAATTCATATCATAATGCGAATCGAGCTTGTAAACGGTGTTACCAGAACCGTCCGGAACGGAGCGTTTTACATATTCCAATGGCATCGCGAAATGTCCGCTGTAATTGCCGTTGGCCGTTGAAATAAACACTTCGAAATCTTCCGAAAAACCTAATCCCCAAGTATTATTGGAAGTCCGGCCAATGTATTCCAGGTTTTTGCCGTCGACATCAAATGTATAAATGCCCTGACTGAAATTGACCGGCTTATCATTTACCGTCCCGCGATAACCCGCATAACCCAGCACGCCCCAGATCTTGTTATCCAAGCCATATTTCAAATTCGACGGCCCGGCGTGCGTATCGCTTTTGCCCCAGCCGCTGATGATGTTTTCGCGAATGTCGGCTTTGTCGTCGCCGTTGGTGTCTTTGAGAAAAATGAAATGCGGGGCTTGCGCTACGATGATGCCGCCGTTGGCAAATGTAATGCTGGTCGGAATGTTCAGGCCGTCTGCAAAAACGGTAAACTTATCGGCCTTGCCGTCGCCGTTGGTGTCTTCGCAAATCTTGATCCGGTCCTTTCCCGTTCCGTCTTCCGCTCTGATCTCGTTGGGATAATCTTCCGTTTCAATGATCCACAAGCGGCCTTTTTCGTCCCAGGCCATCGCGATGGGTTTTACAATGTCCGGCTCGGAAGCGAATAATTGTAAATCAAAATCAACCGGAACCTGGATCAATTTTGCCGATTCGGCAGGTGAAAGCGGCAGCTGGAACTTAGGAGCCGGATCACGTTTTTCGTAATTCGGAACGTCGGCGTCCTTGAATTCGGGCGTAGGCAATTTCAGACTTGCATAGGCGGCTTTTGCTTCATCATTTACTGCCCACAACACACCATTTAACACCAGATCGTGAAATCCTTTTTGTTTCCAGGTGCGCTCGTCGTGGCCATATGCGGTGTAAAACACCCGGCCTTTTCCCTGCGTCCGCACCCAGGTCCAAGGCTCGCGATGCGTCCCTTCCACACGTTCCTGCAAAATGTTAATGTCTGGATTAATTTTGGCATGCACATAAGTTTCGTCCCGGGTTTCAAACTCTTTCAAACCCGCCATCACCGGATGGTTTGGCTGCGTAATAGGCGCCGTGAATGTGCCATATTTATGCGTGCTAAACTGCGCACCGACTGCTTTGATATACCAATCTGAATTTTGAAAGCAGAATGAAGCCGCATGCAAAGGGATCAACGCTTTACCGCCTTCCACAAAATCTTTCATTGCCGTTTCTTGCGCCGGTGAGATCACATTATGGTTGGCATAGATCATTAAGCCATCATATTTCGCCAGATTCTCAGCATTCAAAGCATTTAAATCCGAAGTGTAAGTCAGGTTAATGCCTTTTTGGAACAACGGATGTGCCAGCATCGGGAAGAATTTTTCCGAATAATGGTGCTTGCTGTCATGCCCCAGAAACAGGATTTCAATGCGCCGTCCTTCGCTGGACTTTACTTGAACGGCCGTTCCAGATTTCCATGTACAGCTGTTGATGAAGATGAAGCAGGTGAGTAAAAGCAGTAATTTTTTCATTATAAAAGGGCAAAGTTTTCCTGTTTGGATTATTGCAATTTTTGCAATCCATTACACCGTTTCCGGGCTGACGTCTGTTATGTGTTACTGTGGCGTTAGGTCTGTTTTATTCCTGCTCGGAGGCGTTACCCCCAATAATTTGTTTACAAAAAAGTCCCTCTTTTTCCTTCTTCCATAAGTCCCGCCGTCGCTGTGGCCCATGCCCGGCACCACCAGCAATTCAAAATCTTTATTTGATTTAATCAATGCATCCGCAACCCGGTAAGTCGATTCCGGTGGCACATTCGTGTCCGCTTCGCCCACGATCAGCAGCAAGTCGCCCTGCAATTTGGCCGCATTGGTAATGTTGGATTGTTCGTCGTAATGCTTGCCCACGGGGTAACCCATCCATTGCTCGTTCCACCATTGTTTGTCCACACGATTATCATGACAGCCGCATGCCGAAACCGCCGCATCGTAAAAACTGGGGTGAAAAAGCAATGCGCCGAGTGAATTCTGGCCACCGGCAGATGTGCCGTAAACGCCCACACGAGACGAATCCACATAAGCATATTGTGCGGCTAATGCCTTCATCCAGGCGATCCGATCAGGAAAACCGGCGTCTGCCAGATTTTTCCAGCACATATCGTGGAATGCTTTCGAGCGGTTAGCCGTGCCCATGCCGTCCATTTGCACGACGATAAATCCAAGCTCAGCAAGGCTCTGCATTTCACCATAATAACGGAATGCCTTGGGCACGAACGAATCCTGGGGACCCGCATAAATGTTCTCGATAATCGGATATTTCTTGGTTGGATCGAACTTGCTCGGGCGATACACAATGCCCCAGATATCGGTTTGACCATCGCGGCCTTTTGCCTTAAAAATCTCCGGTAACTTAAAGCCCAGCGACAAATATTGCGAAATGTCGGCCTCTTCCAACTTGGTAACCAATGAGCCGTCCGCCGTTTTCCGCAGCTCGGAAACCGGCGGGCTCATCATCGTTGAGTATGTATCAATGTAGTAAGTGCGGTCGGGCGAAAAAGTGAGCTGGTGCGTTGCTTTGGCATGATCGGTCAATTTTACGAGGCCGCTGCCGTCGAATTTGATTCTATAATAATGAACGTGATAAGGATCTTCATCCGCATTCATGCCGCTCGCCCGAAACCACACTTCGCGTTTCTGTGTATCAATGCTGTCAATGTCGCGAACCACCCAGTTGCCTTTTGTGATCGGGTTTTTGATCTTGCCAGAAAGCTCATCCACCAGATATAAATGTCGCCAGCCGTCTTTTTCCGAAGACCAGATTATTTCGTGCTTTTCGGGTTGGTAATGCGTATAAATGAGGTTTTGGTAAATAAATGTCTCCGTTTTTTCATCAATCACATTCCGCGTTTCGCCCGTCGCCGCATCCACATCGATCACCCGGAAACGCTGGTGCCCGCGGTCCACTTTTTCGTAAGTAAAATGCGTGTTATCGCCATGCCGCCAGCGAATCACCGGCGCTTCAAAAAAGTCGATAATGTCTGATTTAACTTTGGTAACCTGCTTGTTCTCAACATTCACCACGAACATTTCGTAAGACGTAAATTCATCGCCCGGCTGCGCATAACCGCGCGTTTTCACCTCGCCCCGCGTCGTGTTCGGCAGGGAAGACATAATGATGCTTATCTGCCTTTCTTCGTGCGGTGTAATGCGGTAAGCAACCAGATATTTTCCATCCGGCGACCAGCTCAGCTCGCCAAAGGGTTTCAGCGGATTTCCCTCGAATGTGAGCTGCTGAGCGTCTTTTTCTTCTTTTTTGGTTAAATAAATATTCCCGTTTCTAATGATAGCGGTCAACTTTTTATCCGGCGAAATGCTGTCCGCCCGGAACGGCCTCCAGCGACTTCTTGCCCGCGTCCAGCCTATTTCTTTGGGACGTTCGAGCGGCAGTTTTTCAAGCTTTTTTGCGGTTTTTGTTTTGGTGTTAAATGCAAACCATTTGCCCGTTGTCTGTACAAAAAGGGTCTGGTTTTTTGGGTCTGAATAAATTTCGCTGAGCAGCAATTTGTCAGTAGATAATGTCGAATCCAGTGCTTTTGAAAGTGCCCCTGCAAGTTCTTTTTTATCGAGCGGACTCGTCTTTTTACCCGTTGCCGTGTTGACAAAAATGTACTCGGTAAGGCTGTCTTTTAATACATTTCTATACCAGAATGAATGTCCGTCGGGCTGCCAGGTTGGCTGGATTGAGGCTTTCAAAACTGTGCCTTTCGTCACCGAGTCCATGCGCTCCATGTGCTTGTAGGAAGCACTGATTTCAGAAGCATCAGGATGATAAGGGGCCAATGCAGGCTGCTGAGCCATACTTTTATGAGAAAGTAAGGAAAGCAGGGAGCCGGCAAGGACGGTCAGCAGTTGAAGCTTTTGACTGGTAAATTGCGCCATACTAGGAATGATTATCTTCAATTTCGTATGGGTAAAATTACCCTTATGGTAAGCAATAAACTTCGTGGTATTTAGCCCCTTTTTTACCGATATTAACTTATTTCAATGTTAGATTTTGCTTTTGGGTTAAAACAGCAGATTTAATTCGGGATATGTGCAGATGTGTAGAATAAACGACGGTAAGCCCACCGGCTCGCTAGGTTAATAGATCCCAATTGCTAAGGCTGTCATGGCCGCAACCACAAGCCAGCCCATCACGAGCAGCGCGCGCGAATGTTTATACGTCCCCATTAAGCGCGATTTTCCGCTTGCAATCAGCAGTATAGCCAGCGCAATAGGCAGCACAAAACCATTCAGCGTGCCGACAAAAACAAGCACTTTCACCGGTTTGCCAATAATTGTAAATACGGCAGTGGACGTGGCGATGAAAACAATGGTCAGCGCGGCGTGGTGTTTTTCCAAAAACGGATGGAACGAACGGACAAAAGAAATGGAAGTGTAAGCAGCGCCAACCACAGAAGTGACGGCCGCGCTCCAAATCACGAGACCAAAAATCTGCCGTCCGGCTGATCCTGCGGCTTGTTCGAAGATGGAAGCGGTGGGATTAGCTGGATTAATGGTTGCGCCGGACATGACCACGCCCAAGGACGCCAGAAAGAGCAGATAACGAATCACGGTTGTAATCAAAATTCCCGTTGCGGCGCTTCGGTTAACCTCCGGCAATGATGCTTCGCCGCTGATCCCGCTATCGAGCAACCGGTGCGCACCCGCAAACGAAATGTATCCGCCGACCGTCCCGCCTACCAATGTTACAGCGGCCATCGCGTCAAACTTTTCAGGCAAAATCGTGTGATGCAAAGCCGTAATCAGCGGCGGATGCGACGTAAAAGCAACATATAAGATCAAAACGATCATTAATGTGCCGAGGACGCGGCTGAAAATATCCATCGCTTTTCCCGCTTCTTTGAACAGGAAAATCCCGATCGCCATGCATGCGCTCAGCACTGCGCCTGCTTTTACATTCAAACCTGTCATTGCTTCCAGGCCCAAACCGGCGCCAGCGACATTGCCAATGTTGAATGCAAATCCGCCTAGGACGATCAGGAATGCTAATAAGAAGCCCAATCCGGGAAACAATGCATTGGCCAATTCCTGCGCGCGCTTGCCCGAAACGGTGATGATTTGCCAGATATTGAATTGCGCGCAAAGGTCAATGATGACCGTGAGGAGAATGATAAAGCCAAAACTTGTGGCGAGCTGCTGTGTGAAAACCGTCGTTTGCGTCAGAAAACCCGGGCCGACTGCGGAGGTCGCCATCAGGAATGCTGCGCCTAAGAGCGCTTTGGAGGATTTTGAACTCGCCATTTTTACATTAATTTTTAACCGAATCCTCCGCCACCGGGCGTTTCTATCATTAAAATATCGCCCTTCTGCGCTTCCAGACTGCATATTCCTGGCAAAAGTGAGGTTTCACCATTGCTGATCAATGTGTGCACGCCGCATTTCCCGTCCTCGCCGCCATTCAGTCCGTAAGGTGCGTATTTTCTGTGTTGTCCCAATAATGTGAGCTGCAATGGTTTGAGAAATTCAAATTTTCGCACGATGCCATCGCCGCCGTTGAATGTTCCTTTTCCGCCGGAATTTTTGCGGATGCCAAATTCCAGCAAACGCACCCGATACTTTCGTTCCAGCTGCTCGGGGTCGGTGATGCGTGTGTTGGTCATGTGCTGGTGCACGGCAGAGCGACCGTGGAAGCCCGGCCCGGCACCAGTTCCGCCGCCTATGGTTTCGTAATAGCCAAATTGCTCGTCGCCAAAAAGGAAATTATTCATCGTTCCCTGGCTGCAAGCTGCCAATCCGAATGCTTTGAGCAGTGTATCCACCAACCGCTGGCTCACTTCCGTGTTCCCGCCTACCACCGCCGGACATTGGAAAGGATCGTCGGAAAAGTTGGGATCCAGGAAGCTGTTATCAGGCAAAATAATGTCCACGTGCTTCATCAGGCCATCATTCAGCGGAATTTCTTTGTTTACCAAAAGCCTTAACACATACAAAATCGCGCTATACAGGATCGAAATGTTTGCATTCAGGTTGTTGGGATGCACATGAGAAGTGCCTGTAAAGTCAAAAACCTGCTTTTCAGCGGTTATGGAAACTTTTACCTGAATGCGATGGCCGTCATCTAAAAATTCGGTTGCTTCGAAAGTTTTGTTTTGCAATGGAATTAATGCGGTTTGAAGCTGTGCAACGGCATTTTCTTTCAGTAGCCGCATGTATTTCCGTACGGTTTCCAATCCGTGCAAGTCCACGAGCCGCAACATTTGCTCGCAGCCTTTCCTCAATGCAGACAATGCGGCGATAATGTCGGCTTCATTGGACAGGAAGTGCCGGGTAGGATAGGGGCCTTCCGTGAAAAGTGCGCGGATGGTTTCCCACTGAAACACATTGTTTTTGATCAGATATTGAGGCAAAATAACGACGCCTTCCTCTGCCAGACAAGTGGCATCCGGCGGCATTGAACCAGGCGTTTTTCCCCCAACCTCAGCATGATGTGCGCGGTTAACGACATAACCAATGCAAGTTTTATCATCCGTAAAAATGCCCGAAATCAATGTAATATCAGGCAAATGCGAGCCGCCATATTTCGGATGGTTTGTAATAATTACATCCCCCGGCCCGATCTCAATCGCATCTTTCACCAATCTTCCGCAAATGCCCATGCTGCCCAAATGCACCGGAATATGCTGTGCATTTACCAGCAACTCGCCGTCCTGATCCAGCAAAGCACACGAAAAATCGAGCCGTTCTTTCACATTCACCGAAAACGCAGTCCGCTGCAATTGCACGCCCATTTCATCGGCAATGGATTTGAAACGGTTGGTGAAAAGCTGCAACGCAACTTCCTCGCTTTGCTTTTCGGGTGTAATGTTGGTTTCCGAAGTTTTGAAAGCAATCGCGTCTTTGCTGTTTTGGATGATCAGTTTCCAGTTTTTGGGGATGTAGGCGGTGGAAGTGTTGTTTAATAAAATCGCTGGGCCGGTGAGTTGGTCGCCGGATGCAAGTTTGTCCCATTCGAAGAGGTTAGCATTATGATGAGCGTCAGGTTTTTCCGTTTCAAAAGATTTTGTCTCAAATAAAGGCGTTACACTTCTTATTGCATCCGCTGAATTTCCTTCCTTAATGATCGTTTCCAGCGCAATAGGAGCCGTTTTCTCCTGAATCATCAGTTTCAAACTTTCTAATTCAATGGTCAGGTTTGCCGGGAAATAGCCGAATTGAGCCGTGTAAAGTTTTTCAAAAACATTCAATGTTTCAGCGCCTTTATAACTGACTTCAATTGTATTTTCCTGTCCGGCAAAACGGAGATAAACGTAGCAAAAGGCAGTTTCAAATGCATTAATGCCCTGATTTTGCAGTTTTGCAGCGCCTTCCTGCAACAATTCGTTTTTCCAATGTTCAATTTTTTCCGCCGATTCTTTCCAGGGAAGCAGGATTTGTCTCGAAACAATGGTGCTGATCAGCGCCTCGCCCATGCCTACTGCACTGAAAAGTCCGGCGTCGTAAGGAAGGATAACGGTTTGAATATCCAGTAATTCGGCCAACTGGCAACTGTGCAATCCGCCTGCGCCGCCAAACGTGATTAATGCAAAATCAGCCGGATTAATGCCTTTTTCAACCGAGATTTTCCGGATCGCATCAGCCATTTTCTCATTCGCAATCCTTTCGAGACCGGTTAGCAACTCGGAAAACGACAGCACATTGCCCGTTTGCGATTCAATGCTTTTTTGCAAATCTCGAAGCGCCGCCAAAGCTGCATCCGCCCGAACGGGAATGCCAAATTTCGAAGCATCCAGTTTGCCCAAAAGCAGATTCACATCCGTAATCGTCAGCGGACCGCCCGCGCCATAACATGCCGGCCCCGGCGAAGCCCCCGCACTTTCCGGCCCGACTTGCAGCGAAAATCCATCAAACCAGCAAACCGAACCGCCGCCAGCCGCGACCGTTTCAATCGCCAATGTCGGGTTATGGAATTCAATGCCATCAATTTCGGTAATATATTTCAGCTCCGGCCGCCCATCGATCAGCGCCGTATCCGTGCTCGTCCCGCCCATATCGAATGTGATCAATTTGGGGAATCCGAGGCGTTTTCCAGCATTGGCCGCCGCCACCATGCCACCAGCCGGGCCACTTAACAAACTATCCTTTGCTTGGAAGCCGTTCACTTCGGAAAGGCTGCCTGTGCTGGTCATGACTTTCAGGCTGCCAGCGCCGAGTGGGTTGCCGCCCAGCGGAGTGCCGCCCAGCGAGTTTTTAATGTTAGTCAAATATTGATCTAAAACCGGATCGAGATAAGCATTCACTACGGCTGTTTGCGTGCGGCGGAGATAATGTGAGAATGGGAAAAGCTTGGAAGAAACGGAAATGTATTTGGCTCCATTCTCTGTGAATGCTTTTTCAGCCAGGAGTTCATGCGCATTGTTTTGGTACGAATGCAGCAGCGAAATAGCAATGGAATCTGCGTTTGCAGCGGATGCTAATGTTGTTAAATCTGCCACGTTTAAATCCTGGATCACGTTTCCCGAAGCGTCCAATCGCTCGTCAATTTCCAAGACTTCGGAATACAGTAATTTAGGCTCGGGAATGTCGAGTTGAAACAGGGAAGGGCGTTGCTGATTGCCGATGTAAAGGAGGTCCTTAAAGCCTTTTGTGACTACTAAAAGCGTTTTGGCTCCTTTTCTTTCTAGTAATGCATTGGTGCCTCGCGTGGTGCCGAGCCGCATTTCGAGCGGTGGCAATGTTTCAGTCAGTTTAGTTTTCGTCAATAATCTCGCTGCCAGAACAGGCGCTTCTTCGCTACTGAATATTTCAAAATCGGTGCTTTGAGCAAATGGAAGATTATTTTCAAGTGTGAATGTTTGATTGGAAGAATCAAAAGAAATGACTTTGCTCGTCAAACCATTTTCCAGCAAACGCAATGTATAACCTTCCAGCAAACCCGCATCAAACGCCCAGGAAGCCGCATATTGAAAAGTGTTATCAGCCATCTTACCAATGATCCGTCCCCGCACGCAGCCCGAGCTCAGCACTTTCAACCTCGTTTTATTCCCCGCCAGATCAACAGCCAGACAATCCGTAAAAGTCCCGCCCGTATCCACCCAAATCTTCCAAAAAGAATCACCCATTTTTCCCAATCCAGCCAAACCAAAAAAGTAATGTTAAGCTCCAAAATAGGGGAGTTTTGAAATAAAACCTATGGTTATGAGAAAAATGGCTTCGCCTTGAATTTTATGTAAGTTTGGAGGAGGAATACACGAGCGAATGGTTTGGGAAAATGAAGTAAGCAAGGGAAAATCCCAAAGGGATTTAATATCAGTAGCAAAGTCAACATGCGCGCAAAAATGCAAATCCCAGAGGGATGCAAGATTGGTAGAAAAGAGGAAATCAACGTAAAACGCAAATCCCGGAGGGATGCAACGTCGTGTACATTATTACATCCCTCCGGGATTTGATGCGATTGCGAACGGTTTTTGTTACCGATATTACATCCCTCCGGGATTGTTTTTGCACTGATTTCAAATTTGCTACCAATATTATATCCCTCTTCAAACATTAAGATCATGGATCAAAGAGAGGCAATCATAATCGCTCAGCAATATGTTGACCTGGTAAATCAAATTTACCCGGTGAAACAAGCTTTTCTTTTTGGATCATTTGCAAAGGGCAACAGTCATTTGGATAGCGACATCGATATTGCGTTGGTTCTGGACCGTTCAGAAGATATTATGGAAAAGCAGATTGCTATGATGAAGCTTCGTAGAAACATTGATTTGCGTATTGAACCGCATCCATTTATTGTTCAGGATTTTCAAAGCTCCAATCCGGTTGCGCATGAAATCATGAAATATGGGATCGAAATTGGGAAAGTGGCTGCCTAAACTTCTCCTTCAACAAATTTACCCAACCCGTTCCCGAAAGTCCTTATGAAACTCCCTAGGCGATTTTCCCATGATCTTCTTAAAAACCCGATTAAAATTCGTCACATTATCGAAACCGGTTTGGTAACTCACGTCTGAAAAACTGTCGAATTTGCCGGAAATGATGATTTTGCAGGCTTCGTTGACGCGGACTTCGTTGAGGAAGCTGATGAAGGTTTTGTCGGTGTGTTTTTTGAAATAACGGCAGAATGCCTGCGGGGTTAGGTTGGAGATTTCTGAGATTTCGGCTAGTGAAATGTGCCTTTTGTAATTGCTGACCAGATATTGGAAAATCTGGTCCATGCGGATTCCTTCGACTTCGGAAATGATCTGCTCGCTGTTGTTGGTGGCCAGCGGCTTAATGTCGCGGATGGTGGAGAAAAGATGCAGCAGCGAAATGAACGACGCGACGCGCATGCTGTCTTTGTTTTGTTTTAATTCTGAAATCGTTTTCTGGACAAGGGGCAATGCGGATTCCGGAATCTGGTAGCCGTTGTGAAGGCCGTCGACGAATTTGCGGATACTTGCCATTTCGGGCAGACTCAAAATGTTCTGATGAAGCTGCGTTGGATTGAAGAAAATGGAAACAGAATGGATTTGCTTTTTTTCTTCGGGATTGAAATAGGCTTCGTCGTTTTTGAAAATATGCGACTGATTGGCACCGATAATGTAAACCTCGCCCGACTCAAAACGCTGCATATAATTCCCGGCGATGAGAATCCCCGAACCTTCCACAACCCATTCAATCTGAACCTCCCGATGCCGGTGCAAATGATTGTAATAATGCGGCAACACGTCTTCCTGGACCACAATGGTGTGCTCCTTGGAAACGGGAATTGTGAATTGAACGACTTTCATTTGAGTAAGGTGCGGGCGCAGCCTGCAATGTAATGATAGCTGTTTTGTTTAAAACAAAAAATCCTGGGTGCGGGAAAAGTTGCACCCAGGATCGTATTTAAAGGCATTATGCCTCGAATTCTTGAATTATTTACTTAAAACCGCCTGCTCTTTGATGACCTTCATGTTGCCTTTCATCAATCTCCAGTGACCTGGGAATGTACAAACGTAAGGATAGTCACCAACCACGTCAGGCACTACGAATTTCAGGCGGAAAGTTTGGCCTGGGTTCACAAGCGGCGTTGCGGCCAAAACTTGCGGAATGTTTGGAACGTAATTTTTCTCAGCGCCGTCTTTGGCAGTGATCATTTTGTCAGCGGCTGCACCGATTATTTCAGTTGATTTTGGTTTTCCAACAACCACATTATGCTGCATTGCATCCGGGTTTTCAAAAACAAGCTCAATCGTTTTTCCTGCAACGGCAGTGAATTCGGTTAAGCTAAACTTCATTTCCTCACGGATCGCTTTGATCTGAACCACCTGCACATTCGGGTCAACTGCAACATCTTCCTTAATGCCGTAAGATTCCATTAATGTGGTGAAACGTGTGCTCAAATCGTCCGGAAGGTCGCCTTTGATCGAAGCCAGCAATGTTTTGCCTTCTTCGTTTGCGGTTTCCTTGCGTTTTGGATTCCATGCGCCTACGATTCCTTTCATGATGGCGTTGCGTCCCTGCGGGTCAAGCGTTTGTGCTGTTTTGATCATTTTCAAAACATCGTCACCGCTTGCATAGGAAGTGTAACCGCGTGTTGCGCGTTCCAAAGCAAAGTCAGAAAGCTTGTCCATGCGCTTCACTTCGAAGCTTTTGGTCATCGTGTTGTTTTTGTTCTCATCCTTTTCAGGAACAACATTGTCCACGTCGACGGTGGCCGTAATGTTCACTTTACCCGATTCGTCCGAAGTGAAGCCAAAACCTGATTTCCAGGGACCATTATTTCCCTCAGTCAGTTTCACAGTTTCACCGGGCGCGATGCCGCTATTGAGCTGGCGGCTGATGTAATTTGTGTTTAATGAACGGCTTCTGATGCCCACATTCACAACCGGAACCAGCTCTTTTGGAACAGCAACTGAACCTTGATTTGTAATTTCAATCACCACACGCGCATATTCACGAACGTAAGGTGTTTTTGGCTCAATTGTAATGTTCGTAATCGCCAATTCGGCCGAGCCTTCCACGGTTGGTTTCGCAGCGGCGGTGTGCGCGCTGTGATCCATGTTGCTGTGGTCCATTGCTTTATCTGCACTTGCTTTTTGTGTAGAAGCGGCAGTTGCAGACGATTTGCTCACGCGTTGTGCGAGATATTTCTCACGCAACTTGCCGTCTTGGGCATTCAAAACTGCTGCAAAAGCATCCGGCATCCAGCGATCTTCCGGCATTGCATAAGTGTCCATTAATCCCAAAACCGCGGTTTCAACTTCCGGCGTGTAAGGAATTTCAGAGAATGCAAGCAGTGAGTTTAACACTACAAGCGGCGCTTTGTCGTGCAATGCATCGGCAGTCAGCAATGTCTGCGCAGTGGCAGGATTGCGTGGCAACACCTGAACGGCCGTTTTGCGCACGTCCGCTGATGGATGTTTCAATGCTTCAGTTACCGCAGCCAAAACCGCCGGATCTTCGATCGCTTTCAGACCGTGCAATGTCCATAATGCGTGGATAGCAGCCGTGTTGAGGCCAACTTCGTCAACGGTTTTGTCTTTAACCAGCTCAACCAATTTGCCTGTAACATCTTTGTTTCCGCGTTCCACCAAAAGGCGTTGCGCGTGACGGCGCCATAGCATGTTGGTGTTTTTCAATGTTGCAACCAATTCATCCGGGCGGTCTTTGCTCAAAACGATAGGCGTATATTTTGGTGCATCTTTCCAGCCAATGCGATACAAACGACCGTGTGTAAAATCACGCAATTCTGTTTCGTATGCATTTCCTTTTCCGTTTTCAGATCCTTTTGGCGTTGGGTTGTGCTGGATAATGTAGCTATACCAGTCAGCCACCCAAACAGCGCCATCCGGGCCAACTTCTGCAAAGACAGGCGCAACCCATTCATCGGCACCGGCCAGCAAGTTGAAGCCTAATGCATCCTCAAAATCAGTTCCTTTCGGTTTCATGATATTTTGGTGCAAAATGTGCCCCGTAGGCTCAGAAACGAAGGCAACATTGTTCCAATATTTCTTCGGAAATGCTCTTGCCGTGTAAAAATTATGTCCGGCAGCGGCAGTAAATCCGCCAAAAACGTCCACTTGACGCACTTTCGGCGTGATCGGCTGCATGTCTTTATGCGTATCCGTGCTGCGGCTTCCGTTATCCACTTTGCTTTGACCAAAATAACGGTTTGGAATGGCACTATACCAGCCATGCGAGTTGTTGGCCGTTGAGCCAAAAAGATCGCCTGCTTCGTTAAAACCAAGTCCCCACGTGTTATTAGAGGTTTTGGCAACAATTTCCATATCCGTTCCGTCCGGCTTGAAGCGGAAAAGCGCTTGTCCGAAGTTCAAAGAATCCGCGTTTCCGAATTTGCCTTTGAAGCCTGAATAACCAACTGATCCGTAAACCCAGTTGTCAAATCCGTAGTGCAGGTTAGAAGGTCCGGCGTGCGTATCACCCGTGCCAAAGCCTGAGAAAAGGATTTTTTTCACATCAGCCTTATCATCGCCATTGGTATCTTGCAAGAACAACATATGCGGTGCTTGCGAAACGATGATCCCGCCATTGGCAAAAACAAGGCCTGTTGGAATGCTCAGATCGTCCGAGAATTTCGTGAATTTATCCGCCTTGCCATCTTTATTCGTGTCTTCGCAGATCAGAATGTAATCGCTTCCGCCCGTGTCTTTGCGCTCGTTTGGATAATCTTTTGTAATCAAAACAAACAACCTTCCGCGCTCATCCCAGGTCATTGCAATCGGGTGCATTACATCCGGTTCGTGTGCAAAAACGTCCAATGTGAAGTCAACCGGGATTTGAATGTGCTTAACAGATTCCTCTGGGGACAAAGGCAATTGCTGCATTTGCGGGCCAGGGCGCTGCTCGTAGTTTGGAAGTTTGGCTTCGCGGTATTCAAATGGTTTTGGGGCCAAAGCTGCCAATGATTTTCTTGCGTCATCATTAACCGCCCAAAGAATTCCCTTTTCAAGCATATCCTGGAATCCAGGAACCGACCAGGTGCGTTCGTCGTGACCATAAGCCGTGTAGAAAATGCGGCCTTTCCCATGCGTTCTAACCCATGTGTAAGGCTCTTTTTGCTGTCCCGGTCTGTCTTTTTCCTGATCTTTTTGGATCAAACGCTCCGTCAGGACAATGTTGTCCGGCTGCAATTTCTCGTGCAAATAGGTTTCATCCACTGTTTTAAACTCTTTCACACCAGCGATTGCAGGGTGATCCGGTTTTGTCCAAACAGGCTGAATGGTGTCCCAGGTATGTCTCCAGAACTGGCCGCCGATCAGCTTCACCACTTCCGGATTGTTGCGGAAACAATACGAAGCGCAGTGAATGGGGATAAAACCTTTTCCGCTTGCTACGTAGTCCAGCAATGCTTTCGCTTGCTGCGGTGCGATGGAATCCCAGTTTGCATAAAGCATCAGGGCATCGTATTTGTTAAGTGTCTCAGGATTAAGGTCATTCAGGTTATCCGTGTAGGTAAAGTTGAAACCTTTCGGTCCTAATGCAGCCATGATCTGCGGCACGCGTTCAGCAGGCTTATGGTGTCCGTTGTCTCCCAAAAACAGGATTTCCAGACGCCGCGCCTTTCCGGCCTCGCTCTTGGCCGAGGAGCTCTTCACCGACGCATTCTGCGATGAAGGCTGAGAGGCACAGCCCAGCAGGACAATACCAAGGATAAAGGATAACGCTTTGGTTTTCATTGAGTTCTATGTTCTCTTTTTGTTTTATGCTTTTTATTTTGTCAGCCTGAGCGGAGTCGAAGGCTCGCTACTGGCTTGGTAACACGCTTGTCAACGACGTCGTGCTTGTGCCTTCGACTCCGCTCAGGCTGACAGCTGGCTATGCCAGCTCCTTAAAATCAGGCAGCTGGATTAACGCCCCGCCCTGCAATGCCGACTCATGCGCCAGGATCCCAACGCTTGTCCAGTTGGCCGATTGCCATGCATTTGGGAAAGGCTCGCGGTCCTCTATTAATGCGGTGATGAACTCGTGAGCCAAATGCGGGTGTGAGCCGCCGTGGCCGCCTCCTTGTACAAATGACAAATGCGCGTTTTCGTCCAGGTTATAAACGCCTTTTCCGGTGAAATGCTGGATTTCTTCTGGCAAATAATGTGCGTAATCCGGCGTAGCCACTTTCTCCGCGATTTCGTGTTCCGGTTTTTTCGCCGTGTGGATCACAGGATCTTCGCCTTCGATCAATGGCCACTCGAAAGATTTTTTGCTTCCGTAAACCTCGAAACTTTCTCTGTACTGGCGCGCCACATCAAATAACGAGCGATATACATAAGCAGATAAATCGCTGTCCTTAAATTTAATATGTGCAGATTCAACGGCAAAAGGAGAGTTGTGGATTTTGGCCAGATCTTCGCTGATCGTGCCTGATCCAAAGCACGAAACATACTCAGCTTCCAGCTTCAAAAGTCCCGCAACCGGGCCTACGCAGTGCGTTGCGTAGTGCATAGGAGGCAATCCAGGCCAGTAATCAGGCCAGCCTTCCATATCTTGCTGGTGACTTGCTTTCAGGAACTGCACTTTTCCCAGCTCACCTTTTTCATACAATTCTTTTACAAAAAGGAATTCCCGCGCATAAACAACGGTTTCCATCATCATGTATTTTTTGCCCGATTCTTTGGTCGCTTTCACGATCTCGATGCAATCCTCCACGCTCGTCGCCATCGGCACGGTGCAGGCCACGTGTTTTCCCGCGCGCAATGCCTTCAGAGTTTGCTCGGCGTGGTTGGGAATAGGGGAGTTAATGTGTACGGCGTCTACATTCGGATCATTCAAAAGGTCGTCGTAACTTGTGTAGCGCACTTCGATGCCATATTGGTCACCGATTTCATTCAGTTTGGACTCTGTACGCTGGCAGATTGCGTACATATTTGCATTGGGATGTTGCTGGTAAATGGGGATAAATTCGGCTCCGAAGCCAAGACCAACGATTGCAACATTAATTTTTTGAGACATATTTATTTTGGTAGGTTAATGATCCGGTTTTAAGCAATACAATTTTAAAACAAAATAGTGCTAAAAACTTTACGTCTTTTGATTAGTACTGACTCGATTTTGACCTGCTTTTCGGCGCAGCGACAAATTCTTGCAAAATATAGATAGAAATTATTAAATTTTATGATCCGCTCAGCCACATCCGAAGACGCTCCAAAGCTCGCTCCTCTCATTATTCTTGCCCTGGGCCACATTGCCTGCCTCTTCGCAAAATCCGACGATCCAAATGATGCAATTCCGCTAATGGAAAAGTTTATTGCTGACAAAGGCAATCAATATAGTTATGAAAATACATTGGTTTACGAAGACGAAAACGGCATAATCGGCTCGATTGTTGGCTACGACGGCGCCCGCTTGCACGAACTACGCGGGCCTGTTTTGAGAGTCCTCCGGGAATCTAATCCTGATTTTTCACCCGGCGACGAAACCGAGGCAGGCGAGTATTATGTCGATTGTGTGAATGTCGATCCGGCGCATCAGGGAAAGGGAATTGGTAAAAAGCTGTTGAACGCATTCTGTGAGCTGGCTGCTGCAAAGCATTTCAATCGCGTCGGACTGATTGTGGATAAAGTGAATCCGGGTGCCAGGAAGATCTATGAAAAAGTAGGTTTTCAGGTGGCTGGCGAAAAGAATTTTCTGGGGCACACGTATGATCACATGGTGCGGGATATTTCATTTTAATTAAATAAAATTTTAGAAGATCGATGAAACAACGGCTGGTTTCACTGGATGTCCTGCGCGGGCTCACCATTATACTCATGACAATTGTGAACAACCCGGGCGACTGGGGCAATGTGTATGCCCCGCTCTTGCATGCAGAATGGCACGGATGCACGCCGACAGACCTTGTTTTTCCCACATTCCTGTTCATCGTCGGCGTCTCCATTGTGTTGGCAACACCTCAGAAAACCTTGAATGTGTCCGTTTTACAACGTATAGTAACACGAACCTTGCGGATTTTTTGTCTTGGTTTATTTTCAGGATTCTTCATTCGCATTCAAATGTTCGGGTTGGAAGGATTGCCTTTGCTGGTCGTCAGATTGATCATTACCGCCATCATTGTAGTGGCACTTTTTGCAGATTATGATAAAAACTGGCAGTTTCTGATCGCGTTTTTCATCTTTCTGGTCATTATGATTCTTGCTTTTGGCGGATTTGAACCATTTGACACAGTTCGCATTCCTGGTGTTTTGCAGCGGATTGCGGTTGTTTATTTGATTGCGTCATTACTTTATCTACGAACTGGCTGGGTGACACAGGCAATCATCGGTGTTGTTATTTTATTGATTTATTGGGCCGTTATGACGCTGATCCCTGTTCCGGGCGCTGGTGGAGCTAATTTGGAAAAAGGAACAAACCTCGCGGCTTGGCTGGATAACTTGCTCTTGCCAGGCCATTTATGGGCCACTTCCAAAACCTGGGACCCGGAAGGAATTTTGAGCACATTGCCAGCCATAGGCACCGGCATTGCGGGATTGTTAACCGGAACATTGTTAAGAACTAATTTTGACAAAAACCAAAAAGTAACTTATCTGCTCATCGGAGGCATCGCCGCGATTGTTGTAGGCTGGGGTTGGAGTTTTGTGTTTCCGCTCAATAAAGCCCTTTGGACCAGCTCATTTGTTTTGTATGCAGCGGGTTGGGCGCTCGTATGTTTGGCGATTTTGTATTTTATTATTGACATAAAAGGTTACTCCGGTTGGACCACATTCTTTGTCATTTTTGGGGTTAATCCAATGGTCGTGTTTTTCTTTTCCGGGATGATTTTCAGGGTTTTGAATGCTGTAAAAGTAAATAATCCGGCTGATCCGGCAGCCGGGCAAATGGATCTCGTTCCTTATTTGTACAAGTATCAACTTGCGCCGCACTTCGAAAATCCCATGAACGCTTCCTTGACTTATGCATTGTGTTATCTGGTATTATGGTTTGTGATTTTGTGGCTGCTTTACAGGAACAGGCTCGTATTTAAGGTTTAAATGGATAAAAGAAGTGACAGATTTTTGCCTAAATTGCTTCTTTAAAATATTTTAATAAATCATTTTTCCTGAATCCATGTCTCAACCGAGCAGTTCTCATCGGAGAACATTTATAAAAGCGAGCGCAATGGCTGTGGCCGGAATGGCCGTTTCCAATTGGTCATTTGCCAAAAACGCTGCTGATTTTCCAGTTGTTCGCATTCCTGCCGACAAGCGCAGTTTTACTAGCCCAGCCGTAGAAGCGACCATTATGCGGATGAAAAAGGTGATTAAGGACCCGGAACTGGCGTGGCTTTTTGAAAACTGCTTTCCTAATACCATTGATACAACCGTTCATTACAAACCCATCGACGGCAAACCCGACACATTCGTCATCACCGGCGACATCGACGCCATGTGGCTCCGCGACAGCACAGCGCAGGTTTGGCCTTATTTGCCCTTGCTCAAAGAAGACACAAAGTTGAAAGATATGGTCGCCGGCCTCATCAACCGCCAGACCAAATGCATCATCATTGACCCTTACGCGAACGCATTTTACGATCGGCCAAAAGAAAGCGAATGGACCAAGGACGTGACGGACATGAAACCCATGCTCCACGAACGCAAATGGGAGCTGGATTCGCTTTGTTACACCATTCGCCTCGCTTATAATTATTGGAAAATAACAGGAGATACCAAGCCATTCGACGCCGATTGGACGAAGGCAATGGGGTTAATCCTCAAAACCTGCAAAGAGCAGCAACGCAAAGATGGCCCCGGGCCGTACAAATTCGGTCGCGTAACTTCCTGGTCAACGGACACGGTTCCAGGCAACGGTTATGGCAATCCCATCAAGCCAAATGGCCTGATAGCAAGCACATTCCGGCCATCTGATGACGCGGCCATGTATCCGTTTTTTGTTCCTTCCAATTTCTTCGCAGTCGTTTCCTTCCGCGAAGTGGCTGAAATGCTGGAAAAAGTAGGTGGCGAAGGTGCGAAAATGGCAGGTGATTTTAAAGCGCTGGCAACAGAAGTTGAAACTGCATTGAAGAAATACGCCGTTTATCCGCATCCCGAATTTGGCAAGATCTATGCATTTGAAGTGGATGGGTTCGGAAATTATTTGCTCATGGACGACGCAGGCATTCCCGGCTTGATCAGCATGCCATATTTAGGGGCAATGTCAGTCAAAGATCCGGTCTATATCAATACGAGAAAATTCGTTTTAAGCGATTCCAACCCCTATTTCTTCAAAGGAAAAGCAGGCGAAGGCTTAGGCAGCCCGCATACATTGGTCAACCAAATCTGGCCGATGGGCATCATCGCGCGAGCCATCACATCCACCGACGAAAAGGAAATCGAAGCGCAGCTAAAACTATTGAAAACCACGCATAACAACACAGGCTTCATGCACGAATCCTTTGATAAAGATGATCAAAGCAAGTTTACGAGGAAGTGGTTTGCATGGGTGAATACGTTGTTTGGGGAGTTGATTTTGAAATTGGAGAAGGAGCGACCACATTTGCTGGCGAAGGTTTATTGAGGTTGAAATATGTCTTTGTGGCGTTATTGATGAGGTTTGATCCGAGTCGGTAACGCCACACGTTTTGTTGCATCCCTCCGGGATTTACGTTTGCGTCGGTCTTTTTTTACCGCGTTGTGGCTACCAATATTTCATGCCTCTGGCATTTTTGTGTTGGCAGGAAACGGCTTGATTGGAGTTTAGCATCCTAAATCGCGGAGCGATGCAATGTTGGTAGCAAAAAAGGGATTGGATAAGTTCAGAAATGCCGGAGGCATGTAATCTTGGTAGGAAAAATATGATCATGCAAAATGCAAAACAATGCCAGAGGCATGTAACATCATACATTATTGTGTTTTAGTATGGCCCAACTGCTCCAACCGCATTTCGTACATGCGCAATTCCATTATCCCCTCCAATGTTTTCGGCGCTGTAATAGGGTAAATTCCTAGCCCGCACTTTTGCGCAACAAGTCCCATCTGACGAATTTCATCCGACTCTTCCACAGTCACATTCTCCTCGTTTTTTCGCATTAAGGCATCAACGTGCGCCAGCAAAGTAGCATGTTCGTGCTCGTTTGTTACTTCGTATCTGCCATGTTCGCTTTTCATAGTGTGAATTTGTTAACCTGGTATCTAAGCATTCAATCTAGCGATAAGTGTTGCAACTCTCAATTGATTCACAATGTGCCCACGCATTTCGTGAGTTACATGAATGAGATCATCGGCAAATAGAACCGCCTCGATTATTGCATTGAGCGATTCGATCATTTCACCGCGGCTGTCTCTTTGAAAGAAATCTTTTATTATCTGTGAGTTGGACGAAGTGGACTGAATTGCGGATGACTCGATCTGCATAGTCTGGGCTTCTTTTTGTGAGAAATTGCGATCTGTATTCATAGTGTTTTAATGTATAGTTGTTAGTGTAAAGACTCAAACTTAGATTGATATAATGTGGGAAAACCCCACACGAAACATTCAAATTTTTTTACCTCAACTTAAAAGTGATAACTGTCTTTTCGTCAATGTCGCCAAAATCAGATAGAATCTCTTTCATGCGCTTTTGTGATATTCCTTTTTTGAATGTGTAATCACGCCAGGCATTTCGATATCTACCTTCTTTTGTGTCGGCGGGTAAGGTTTGATAAATGTTGGCAAGCCACCATTCAAACGCTTCCTCCACAGAGGTAAATTTGTTCATTGCGACAAATGTAGGAATTTGTGGGTAAAGTCCACATCGATAATCTTATTATCGATCAATTCGCTATCACCGGTTTCGTTCTGGATTTATTATTTCCGACCTTGATCGCCTGGTTTTTTACTTTCTTACCCTTAAACTTTCTCCCCAACCAAATCACAACCCCTGTAACCGGTAAAGACGCAGCAATGAGCGCTGTCAAAAAAGCGACAATCTTAGTAGGCCAGCCTAGCAAACTTCCAGTGTGAATCGGGTATATGAGCCTCCTGACCTGCATGCCTTTGGTTTCTTCGGCGTAGAGGCGGGTTTTTACGAGGTTGCCGTTGTTTTTGTCGAAATATAGGAAGTTGACGATGTTGGCGATGGGGGCGTTGTCGTCGGCTTTGGAGATTGTGATGGATAGGCTGTCGGACTGGGGGAGGGTTAGGAGGATCTTGCCGGGGTTGGGTAATGTTTGGTTAGTTGCTTTATATATTTTTTCGAGGGTGCTGGAAATTGGTGTTTTGATTGTGGATAGGTTGGCTGGGGCTTCGCGTTTTTGCTGGGGCTTGCCGTCGAAGGTCATGAAAATGATGTTGTTAACCCATTTGTAGCTCCATACTAAGCCGGTTAGGGCGATAATGAAGACGAAAGGGAGCACGTAAAAGCCGAAAACGGCGTGTAGATCCCAGTTAAGGCGCTTGAATTTGGCGTTCCACTTGATGGTGAAGCGTTGTTTTGTGTTTTTTCTGTTTGGCCACCAAAGGACAAGTCCAGTGATCATAATGATCAGAAACATTACGCAGGAGATCCCGGTGATGGTTTTTCCTGTTTCTTCCAGACATAAATAGCGGTGTAACCTAAGCACAACGCTGAAAAAAGCATCCTGCTCGATTCTGGACGCTGCGATAATTCCCGTGTATGGGTCGACGGCCACGGACAAGATGTCTTTTTCCTTTTTGCCATTTTTCAAACCGAAAATAACATTGCGGTCCGCTTCACTTTCAATGGTTATTCTGACAGGGTTTTTGGCAGGAAAAGCTTTGGTAACATTCGATTGCAGCACGTCGAGCGGCAGGCGCTGTTTTCCTTCGTGCGCGGCGGCAATGTGAAATTGCTTGTCAATGACGGGTTCGAGCTCGTCTTCGAAAACGAGCAGGGAGCCGGTGAGGGCGACTATAAAAACCACAAGGCCGGAGGAAACCCCCAGCCATAAATGCAGTTGTGACGCAATCTTTTTGAATGTTCCTTTCACAAGTTTTTGATTTAGGAATAGTACATTTTAAAAGGTGTAGGAAATGGTCGCCATGAAATTGCGCGGTGCTCCGGGGAACAGCCGCAGATAATCGTAGCCGCCAACCCAATATGTTTTGTTGGCCAAATTGTTCAGGTTCACCTGAAACTGGAACTTGTCGATCTTGTAATAAATGGCCGCATTCAGCAACTCGTAACCCGGCAATGTCTGGGTGTTGTTAATGGACACATTACGCTCGGTCACGAAATTTCCGCCCAAGCCGATTCCGAAGCCGCTTAATGCCTCATTGACAAATGTATATTTCGTCCAGATGCTTCCCTGATTCTTTGGCGCGTTCGGTTTTTGCCGGTTTACCAGCACCTGATCCGCTGCTCTTGAACCGGCGTCTGTGATTTTGGCATCATTATAACTGTAAGCAACGATCAGGTTCCAGTTTGGAAGAATGTTTCCGGTCACGTCAAATTCAACTCCTTTTGCAATTTCGCCGCCGATCTGCTGCATTAAGTTGGGATTTTCAGCTGCATTAGCTGAATACAATGTGTTGTTTTGCTCAATCTGGTAAACCGACGCATTGGCTGTCAGCCTGCCATCCAGCCATTCGGTTTTGAAACCGGCTTCGTACAAGCTGCTGCGGATCGGGTCAAACGGCCCGCCGGATAACGGATCGCTTTGCACGGTGGCGTCTTGCGGATTGTAGCCCTTCGTGTAAGTTCCGTACACATTAATGTTGTTAGTCAGCGTATATACAGCTCCGATACGCGGCAGCAGCGCGTGCTGCGTTATATCCGTTTCGTTGCTGGTTGTGTAGCCTTTTTTATCAATATAAGAGTCATAACGCAGGCCTAGGAGAATTTGCAAACGGTTGATCTTCAATTGCTCCTGCAAATAAAGGCCATGCAGTTTGTAGAAAACCGGCGTTGTGGAAGCATTGGCAACAACATTATAAATGTATTTGGAAGGGTCTTCCATGTTGTTGTTCTGCACCGACAAATCGTAATGTGAAATGTTCGGTTTTGGAATGCTGCGCGTTACGCCGTTCTCTGTATAATCGTAGAAAACGTATTTTTCAGGCGTTTTGGCATTATAAGCTCCGGCACCGCCTGCTTTCAGCAAATAACCGCTCGCCGTTTGCTGACCCGAGCCTTTCGGCGTTACGGATTGAATGTAATCATAACCTACAACAAGCTTATGCTCAGCGATTCCTGTGTTGAAATTATGGTTCAGGAACAGCGAAACATTGTCCATAAACGACTTTGTTTTTCTAACAAAAACTTGCCGTGCAACGAGGTTGTCAATCGCTTTTCCTGCCGAGTCGATTCCGTTCACATTGCTGCTTCTGTGCTCCAAAAGGTCCTCAGAATAGCCGGTGCGCAGGTAAGCGACGTTGAAGGAAGTGTTTTGGGTAAATTGGTGATTTAATGAAGTCGTTATCAGATAGGTTTCTTCATTCAAATAGTCATTAACCGCATTCAGCGAAGTTTTGATCGAGCTGGAATAAAGGTCATTTCCTTTTACAGATTGTCCGCGATCCAGGCGGCTGTTCGAGCGATTGTATACGAGGTCAAAGTTGATGCGGGTTTTGTCTGTCGGCAAGAATGATACGGACGGCGCGACGACAATGTTTTTATCAAATTGCAGGTTCCGGAATCCTTGTGCATTCACATAACCCAGATTCAGGCGGTAAAGCAATGTTTTGCTCTCATTCATTGGGCCTGTGAAGTCCGCCAATGTGCGCAATGTATTGAAACTTCCGGTTGTAAACGTCAGTGATTTTTGTGGTGTAGTCAATGGCTTTTTCGTCACGCGGTTGATCGTTCCGCCCGGTGAAGTGTTGCCGTAAAGTGCGGATGCAGCGCCTTTGATCACTTCAACGCGTTCAAGATAATTCACCGGCGGCTGTTTCCAAAACCCTGAAAATGTCCTTAATCCATTCACCAACTGCGTTGTGCTGCCGCCGTTCATGCGGAAACCACGGATGGTCAAATCGTCATAAAACGTGAACTGATTCACGCCGCTCATGTTTTTGACGGCATCACCCATCAGGAATGTTCCCTGGTCGCGCATCACTTCTTTAGTAATATAGCTGATCGCCTGCGGCACTTCCTTGATCGGCGTGGCGGTTTTGCTGGCGATGAAGGAGAGGTCGTTTTTGTAAGATGTTTCCTTGCGGCCGGTGATTTCCACGGTTTGCAATTCCTGCGCGTCTTCGGTTACGGTCAGTTCCAATGTGGACGTTTCGTTGGCTTTTACCGAAACGTTTTTATCAATACGTTTAAAACCAACCCCCGTTCCAATCAGCTGATAATTGCCTTCTTTCAGCCCTGAAAATTCAAAAGAACCATCAGCAGCTGTGACGGTTCCTTTGCCTGTTCCTTTCAAAATAATGTTAATGGATTCGGTGCCCTGGCCTGCTCCTGTAAGGATTTGTCCTTTTATATTGCCGGTCTGGGCATTTGCAGCCGCGCATATCAGCGTGAAGAATAGTAAAAATTTTATCCGTATCATTTTGATTAAATAAGAAACTTTCGATTTGGGAAGCAAAAGTAGTCTTATTAAGACCAATTCAAAATAATAACAGCGCCTATTTCCTAACTATATACGCCGGAATTGAAATTCATTTTAAATGTTCAATTTTTTCTTGTGATTCTGCTTGACTAAAATCAGTTTGCAAGTCAAGAACCGGCTGTTAAGACAAATTTGATTTGATAAAAGCTAATCCGTCACGCATTAATTGTTCTTCCGATTCAAACATTTTGCGCCAAATGTTAGCCACAGGAAGCTTCTGACTGAATGCTTCAATACTGATCCAGCCGTCGTAACGGATGTCCTTAATCGCTTTAAAAACGCCTTCCCAATCAACATTCCCTTTTCCAGGCGTAGAGCGGTCGTTTTCAGAAAGTTGAATAAATGAAATGCGGTCGCCGGCTTTGCGCATGGTGTCGCCAATGTTCTTTTCTTCGATATTCGCGTGGAAAGTGTCGAACATGATCTTGCAATTCGGATGGTTAACCTCGTCCACGAAGCGGATTAGCTCATCGCCGCAACTTGTCAGATACAGTTCAAAGCGGTTTAAATATTCCAAACCTAATGTGATGTCCAGTGATTCGGCATAATCGGCCACTTCGCGAATGCCTTCAATGGCCCACTGCCACTCTTGGGGAGTTGCTGGTTGTCCAGTGAAAACGCCTAATGCCGAATGATAAGGGCCCATTAATTTGGTTGCACCTAAAACCAATGAACAGTCCAGCGCACTTTTAAGGTGGTCAATCGTGTGTCTGCGCATGGCAGGGTCCTGGCTGATCAAATGTTCTGAGGGACCGCAAATTGTATCTGTCTCACATTCCAGACCGAGTTCATCTAGTTTTTTTCGAAAATTAAACCAATGTGCAGGGTTTGTATTAAAAATCGGGACTTCTACGCCGTCAAAGCCAATTTCTTTGATCAGTTCGAGGGTTGGAAAAAGGCTGTCGTCTATTTGAGGCCCCCAAAGGAGCAGATTCATACTGTACTTCATCAATATAATTTTTTGATCGTCCCGTCAATATGCAATTTTACAACAAAAAACCACTTGACAGTTTACCTGATTTGATAATTATTGGTCACATATTGACCTGTTAAAGTGTTTCGATGTAGCAATTGAGGTAAAATATGACAATAAATTGGGCTTAAAAAAAATGGCGGCTCTTATCTTTTGATAAGGCCGCCAACGATAAAATTGGATGAGCTATCGAAATTACTGCACCCTGCTAAAAATCATCTGGTTGTTGTTTTCGTAATATAGTACTAACCGGTTCATTTTCAGGTCATATAAATTTACATTAGGCAGCGCATTCACAAAAAGGTTGCCCCATTGTGTCTCCGCCCTTTCTGTTCCGCCGCCGCCCATCTGAATGGTGTTCTGTTGTGCAGTTTCATAAAAACCGGTAAGGATATTGGTTGAGGTCGTGCCTTCAAGCTCACCTTTTTCTTTAAAATTGAGGCTGATTGGCATTTGTCCTTTGGCTAACGCGGGCTTTTGAATGGTGTCGGAATTTTGTACTATACTTTGGAGCTCCCATTTGCCGGTCAGTTCCATATTACTGCTGATTGTGGTTGTTTTTCCACAACTGAACATGGCAAAAATGCCGAATAAGAACGTTAATTGAGGGATAATTTTCTTCATGACTGCTTAAATGCTACTGACTGAATGTATAGGAACACTGCGGGTTCTAAATGGTTGGAACGGATTTTACGAGCTTATTTGTAATAAAAAATTATGCCATACGCGTCAGCATTTTTCGGTTCGATAATGCTGCATTCCTATAATTACAACGAGAATAACGTGCGATTCTTTTGCCGGTGCCTAATTGATTTTACCGGACAAACGGCAAGTAGAATTCTAGAATGGTCGTATTTTGATACCAATATGCTAGTTTTGCAAAACATTAAGGTAAAATAAGGCAGGTTTTATGAAGGCGCCCATCCATAAAAATATTGAAAGCCAGGTCAGAACTGTGACGATACAGGAGCTGAAAGCACCTCATTTCGATCCCAACTGGCATTTTCATCCGCATTATCAGCTGTTCACTGTTTTGGAAGGAACCGGCAAGCGATTGATCGGCGATTCCGTTCAAACTTTCGGTCCGGGTGATACGGTTTTTCTTGGGCCCGACGTTCCCCACTTGTGGCGGAGCGACGCTGCTTATTTCGACACCGGTTCGTCACTGCTGACGCATGGCGTTGTTTTGTACTTTCAGGAGGATTTCCTGGGGAAGGACTTTTTGGACAAACCGGAGATGCTTGCCTTGAAGCAGTTGCTGCTGGATTCGAAACGCGGCATTGAATACAAGGGTGAATTGCGCAGCCATATCCGCTCGGAACTAATGTCCATCATGCATTCCGAAGGTTTTCAAACCATCATTCAACTCCTTACTTTACTCGACAAACTGGCTCATGAAACTGGTGGTTCTCCGATATCAAGCTACGGTTATGTGAATACATATAAAGTTTCGGAGACTGAACGCATGCATAAAGTGCACAATTATGTGCTGCAGCATTTTTCACAGGAAATCAGATTGGGGGATGTGGCGTCTTTGGCAGGAATGACAGAGGCGGCTTTTTGCAGATATTTTAAAGCCAGGTCTAACAAGACTTTCATCGATTTCGTCAACGAGATTCGAATCGGGCACGCGTGCAAATTGCTGCTGGAAGATAAATGGACAATTGCGCAGATTGCCTATGATAGCGGATTTGACTCTTTATCTAATTTTAACAGGAACTTCAAAAGATACATCGGGCATACTCCGAGAGAATACAAAGGGAATTATTAATTAAAGTAGATTGATAAAAATTAATCTACTAAAAACAATTGCCCCGGGCTTAAGCCCGGGGCAATAAATAGAAATTTTATAACTAGATAGGTTTATTTGCAGCAATTAATTTATCCTTTCACATAGTTGGTGCCATATGGGCCTCGCTGTGGCCTTGAAAGGGTTGCATTGGCTTCTTTATCTCCAATATATTCTTCTTTTTTCGGATCCCATTTCAACTTACGACCCAGTTTCATGGCCGTATGTGCGATCAAACAGGCCGAGCAGGAGCGTTGTGCAATTTCAGCGTGGCTGATTGTCTGCTTTCCATTCTGAATGCTTTCCAGCCAGTTTTGATGCTGCTCCGGACTTTCGTAAAGATGAATTTCATCGGCCTGGATCACTGACCCCAGTATTTTAGGATCGCTTGCATAAAACGCTTTGTTTTCCTTCGCAGAAGCAGCTGCTCCCGGATCCGACGCCGTAACACCTACATTGCCACGCGAAACGAAAATCCAGCCATCAGTTCCTTCAAATTTGACCCCATTTGGATTGGTGCCGCCAATTTCCATTTCCACGCCATTGGCATATTTTGCATTGACCAGAAAGTCCCCATGAACATTCCAAAGGCCAGACCCGGCAGCCGGGAATGTCGCTTTTCCATCGATCTCGATTGGGCCGGTGAGCTCGGTATCCATGCCCCAGTGCGCGATGTCAATGTGGTGAGAACCCCAGCCCGTGATCATTCCCGCGCCAAATTGTTCCAACCGCAGCCATCCCGGACGATCATTAATGTCGGTTTGCGAGTGGACGCGGTCCAGCGTATAATAGACTTCTGGCGTAGAGCCGAGCCACATATCGTAATTCAAATTCGCCGGAACGGGCATTTTTTCGGTGTTACCACCCGCCGGATCACCCGGTAGGCCAACATATACCTTTTTCAGCTTTCCAATGCGACCATTGCGCACCAGTTCACAAGTCCTCTTAAACTGTGGCCAGGGGTTCATAGACCGCTGCTGACTTCCTAACTGGAAAACCACTTTCTTTTTCTTGATCATCTCAGCCATCATCCGCCCTTCCTTAATCGTCAGCGAAGTAGGTTTCTGCATATAAATGTGCTTGCCGGCAACAGCAGCCTCCATTGCGGGCTGCGCATGCCAGTGATCGGGCGTGCTAATGATCACCGCATCTATTTCCTTATTGGCCAAAAGCTCCTTATAGTCGTCATAAGCCTTTACATCGACGTAATTTGCTTTGCCTGTTTTATCAGCATATTTCTTTTCGATCCACTTTTTCCCTTGTGCCAAACGGTTTTTGTCCAGGTCAGCAACAGCCATGACGTGCGCCACCTCATTTTTTAAAACCTCCGGTAAATCGTGTGTTGTCGCAATGCGCCCGATTCCGATCTGACCAATGTTGATCCGGTTGCTCGGCGCAAATTTGCCAAAAACACTTGCCGGGACGATCGTTGGGAACATTGAGGCCGCAATAATGCCGGCAGTTCCGGTTGCAGCGCTTTTCAGGAACGACCTTCTGTCCTGACTGTTTTCTTCTGTTAAATTTTTCATTGGATTCAGGATAAATGTTTTGCTGTTATTTTTTACGCACTTCGTCGGTTGGGCTCGTTGCATAAGCCTTGCCGTAATTTCTGGCCTTTTGCGGGCCTATTGCCCATTCAATGGCTCCCAGAATGTGTTTTCTCAAATCTTCCTGCTCGTAATCTTCTTTCTGGTGCCCGAGCGAGGTATAAAATGCGCGGCCTCCGTCGTACTCATGCCACCAAACCGAAGGAAATACCGTTCCGAATGTGTCCAGTGCTTTTCCAGCCGGTTTTTGAATCGTTGAATGGTCGTTAACAGCCAGAACGGTCAGGTTCACGCCCATTTCCTTTACAAAATAAAATTCGTCCGTTTTGCGCTCCCATTTGGCCGGCAAGTGCGCTAATGAAGGGTTTTTGGAATCCAAGACATTTACTGTGAAGCTTTGTCCGGGTTCGTGCCAGAAAAACGTTCCGCCAAGCATATCCTTAAACCATCTCCATTTCCGTTCTGTCCCTGAGGCCGAGTGCAGGCCAACGAAATTCCCACCAGCCTGGATATAACGCATTAATGCAACGCGCTGAGCATCCGTGTCAAACACATCATTGTTTGTATTTGAAAAAATAAGCGCATCATATTGTTTCAAATTCTCATCCGTAAACGTCAAAGGGTCATCACTCACATCTACCCCAAATCCATGCTGCTTGCCCAAAGCCTGGATCGCCACCACCGAAGCAGCAATGTTATCATGTACATAACCCTTGCCGTTCTTTGTATAAATAAGAACCTTGACTTTATTCCACTTGATTTTTTGGGCTTGGGTGTTCGATATTACCGAACTAAGTAGCAAAAGTGTAAAGAGAAGATAAATAGGTTTTAGGAATTTGTTTTGCTTCATTGGTTATTGGGTTATATTAAAGTCTTACAGTTCGTCTTTGTTAGTTGACTACAAATTGAAGTCAACTGGTTTTAAAATGTTTGATTAAGCAGTTTTTAACTTAAAATCCAATCGAATTGCCGCCGTCCACAGGCAGTGAAACGCCGGTGATGAATTTGGCGGCGGGGGAGGCCAGGAAGACGGCTGCCCAGCCTATGTCGTCCGGTTTTCCCCAGGTTCCCATGGGCGTGCGGTCCATGGCTTTGTCGCGTCGTGACGGATCGCCGTTCATGGCGGTGAGCATCATGGGCGTTTCTATAAAACCGGGAGCGACTGCATTTATCCTTACATTATGGGGAGAAAATTCAGTGGCCAGCGCCTTAACCATTCCGCCAACCGCAGATTTGGAAGCTGTATAAGCCACCACACGGTCAATTCCGTATAATGCAGCCATAGAAGTGATCATAATAATGGAGCCTTGCTTGCGTGCAATCATGCGTTTGCCAACTTCCCTGGTAACCGAGAAAACAGCATGCAGATTGGTCTGAATAACCCGGTCAAAATCTTCATCTGTAACTTCAATAGCATGTTTTTTCATGTTAATGCCCGCATTATTGACCAGAATGTCAATCGGGCCATGCGCTTCTTCGATTGATGCGATCAGGTCCGGAATGGTGCTGAGCTGCGTAATATCATTCACAAAATAGCTGGCATTGGGACCCAGTAAACCCACTGCTTCCTGCAAAACCACTTCCCTGCGGCCGGTAAGAATTACCTTTGCGCCTGACTGTATCATCGCTTGCGCAATGTAAAAGCCAATTCCGCTGCCCCCACCAGTTACCAGCACCAATTTTCCTTCGAGAGAAAAGACATTCAAAGCCGCTGCGTTATTAATTTCAATATCAGGCATTATTGTAAATCGTAAGTTTGAGTAAGTATAATGTTGTTTTTAAAGGCTGATAGCACGTTGAATCCCTGTTTCGAGTCCGCGTAGTTCTGCTAATGCTTTCAATCGCCCGATTCCCGAATAGCCGGGATAAGTTTTCTTGTGCAGATCATCGAGCATCTGGAAACCGTGATCGGGGCGCATAGGCAATGCATTGTCCTGATAGCCAGCTTTTTTTCGCTTTTGTTCTTCGGTTAGCAAGGCTTTCACCACGGCGTACATATCCACATCACCATGAAGATGAGGCGCTTCGTGAAAATTCCGCGTTCCGTCTTCACGTTTTGTTGTTCTCAAATGCACGAAATGAATGCGGTCGCCGAATCGCTCAATGATGTTAACAAGGTCATTATCAGCTCTTACACCGAGTGAGCCGGTGCAAAAAGTAATTCCGTTTGCCCTTACATTACTGGCTTGCATTAATTCTTCAAGATCAGCTTCGGTGCTTACAACCCGGGGCAGGCCCAGTAAAGACCGAGGTGGATCGTCAGGATGAATGCAGAGATTAACGCCAAGTTCCTGCGCAACCGGCGCGACTGCTTTTACAAAATAATACAGGTTTTCACGCAGCTGCCTGTCATCAATGTGCGCATATGCGTCCAGGTAACTTTGAAAATGAGTGAGATCAAAAGCTTCTTCGGAGCCAGGTAAACCTAATAAAACGGTGTTGGTCAAAACAGAAATTTCATCCGGGGACATTTTCTCAAATTTTTCAAAAGCCGACTGTTGGATCTCCGGTTCATAATCCGAAGCTGCATCTGGTCTGCGAAGAATATAGAGGTCAAAAAGTGCGAAATCCTCCCAAACGAAGCGAAGTGTTTTATGTCCTTCGGGCATTATATAATCGAGTTGGGTTCGCGACCAGTCCAATACGGGCATGAAGTTGTAGCAAACAGTTTTAATTCCGCAGGCAGCCAGATTTTCTAATGACTGCTTATAATTTTCAATGTAAAGCTCGCGCGTAGGGAGGCCTTTTTTAATGTATTCGTGAACGGGAAGACTTTCAACAACCAGCCATTGCAGCGGTGTATATTGTTCATTACCAGCCTCTATTAAAGCTTTTCGCTCCTCAATCGCTTCAACCGACCACACATCTCCGACTGGTATCTGATGCAACGCGCTGACAATTCCGGCGCACCCGGCCTGGCGTATGTCCATCAATGAGACGGGATCATTGGGCCCGAACCAGCGCATGGTATGGATCATAGGATAATTTGCATATTAAGTTATAAATATGCAGACGCAATTGCTTGCGCTTCCCCCTACATCCTCACCTCGATCACGAATATTTGCTGGGAAGGGGCTTTGTGTTCTTTTTGTATCAAACGGTTGAATGCTAACATTTTACCGTCGGGCGAGCACACCAAATTCGAGGGTGCCGGACTGGTAGACTGCGTAAGTTTTGTGATTCTTTGCTCAAAAGGCGCATCATTGGTTTTACAAATAGTAATGCTTCCTTCGTGAATATAACCCACTGCTTTCCCATCCGGTTGCCATCTCACGTTCCCTGAGACATTGGAATCGTGCGCCGTAAGCTGGCGTGGCTTGCCTCCAAATGGAGAGATCAGGAATATTTGCTCAATCCCATTTTCATCTTTTGCGAGATAGGCGAGGGAAGTTCCGTCCGGCGAAGACCTAACGACGCCTGTGCAACCGGGATACTTGTTTTCTCCCGTGAATGTCAGTCTTCTTTGGGTTGTTCCTTTTGGCGGCATGGGGAAATCATCTTTTGTTCCTTCCAATGGGCCAAAGTCACCCGGTTGGGTGATGTCTTCGGGAATGTCAACGATAAATACTTCATTGATATCCTTTCCCTTTTTGTCTTTTACGAGACCAATAAATGCTCTCGCAATCTGCCTTTCGCCGTTTTTGAGCAAATAACCATTTGTCCCGACCCAGCTATCACCCGCCGCATGGCTGATCTCATCACTTCCCGGAGCAGGATTTGGTACAACACGGACTACTAATGCGCTGAACCATTCACCCGAAACATTTTCATCATTTTTATCAACATTAACCCGTCCAATTTTCTTTGAAACGCCAATGGTGCGCAGGTTTCGCTTTTGCCCGGTCGAGTCTTCCAATGCTTTCAGGATGGCATCATTATAAGTAAAACCGATCCATTTTCCATCTCCGCTCCATTCGTGCCGGTGCGTTCCGCCACGCAATGCGCCGGGCGTAAAGCGGAATGTCACATCCCGCGCATCCATATAGATAGGAACGTTCGGGTTTGCGTCTTCAATGATAACGCCCGTTCTCCGCCATTGCTGGTAAGGATTTTCTTTTGTGCTATTTGCCAAGCCGTGTATAAAAACCACTGCTTGCTGCACCGGGCTATAACTCACCGCGCCAGCTCCCGGCCCCCATATTTCATTGTTTGTTATTTGAAAAAGAATTTTTTTCTCGCCAGTTTCAATGTTGACCTTTTCAATTTTCGCTGACTCCGCAATGCCGCCGTTGTCTGTACGCGTATCATAAACCAGCCATTTTCCATCAGGTGAAAAATTGTCGTTGTTATCCAGATCGTGGTGATAGTCATAATCGTTGGTAACCTGTTTTTCCTGCACGTAGGAATCTGTTTGGCACGACAGCATTGGAAATAGGATTAATGTTAAGAGAAAATAACGTTGAAATTGCATGAGGTTACTTTTGAGGTGCGCTGATTACGCCAAGGTAACGACCCATCCAGTAGGGCAAAAGCCAGATATCGCCCGCACTATACTCTGCATCGCCGTTTCTGCCCTCCCTGTCGAGACTGAACATATTAGCGTTGTGACGCTGAACCTGGCGCTCATCGGGGGGAAGGACTTCTTTTGTGGTTTGCTTTCGGAAGTTGGGTGCAATTAATTCAATGTCCTTTCTGTGACTGTTTTTAATGCCCCAGTCGATCAGGTCGAGCGGGTGTTCCTGCAAATACCAGACTGCTTCTTTCAGGTCGAAATTTTTCACGCCGGTTAATGCAGTGAAAATATTCCATGCGCCTTCTTTTTCAGGTCGTTCTACTTCCCAGTGATCCAGGATTTGCTGCTTGTATTTTGTTCTAAGCGTATCATTGAATGCATAGCGGTAAAGGCCCCAGTAACCCACAAAGTACATTTCATCGTCGGAATGGTTCCAGCCGTCGGACATATGCTTGCTGTGCTCGTCCGCATTTTCAGGCGCTTTGCCGATCACTTGCATGGAGCGCATCATGTTTTCAAAATAGCCATGCTTGTTCATCAATTCAAATGCTTTGACCTTGTATTTTTCCTTTTTTGTGAAATGATACGCGGTTTGAAGCATGGCGACAATGTTCGAAGAGTTTAGCTTGCGGTCGCCCACATTGATCGGAAATGCATTTACATATTCGGGGTTCCATTTACCCCACATGGTTGGTTTTCCATCAAAATCAATCAAATAAAAATCATTCTTAACAATGTGCGACATTACAGTGTCGATCAGCGCAACGGCTCGTTTTTTCATGGCGGGATCGTCTACAAGCTCGGCCATAGCGCCAAATGCGAAAATGTGACCGATGATTTCATCGCTGCTGGTGGTGGACTTCCAGTCCCATTCTTTTTCAGCCGAATGCTGCCAACGCTCGCTATCGCTCAGCTCCTTCACGTGCCCCGACCTCTCAAATGACCGTGCAGGGAAGCCCGGAATGCCTGTTACGGAATACAACCTTTCCATCGCATCCAGCGACTCACGGCAATTTTGCAATGCTTCGGGATCTTTGGTAACGGCATAGCGGAATATTTCTCCACCCAGATACATGGAAGTCCAAAGCCCATCATTGTCAGAATCATCCATATAACCGGTGGCCAGGTTTCCACGATCCATATTAACCCGCGAGGCATTGAACCCATTCCTGATATGCCGCTGTCTGACTTGCTTTTCAAAAACCAATGCCTTTTCTTCAAGGGTCATGGTTTTAAAGACTATCTCTCCTAATCCCTTGTTTGTCAATATTAAAACAGAATTTTTCGGTCCTTCGGCGATGTCGATCACCTTGTTGCCCGGCAGCCAGCGCTCGCCATAATAATAATCGAATTTTCCGTCAGCCCGAAGTGCGAATGCGCCTTCGTCCGATCCGAACCAAATGCGGTTGTTCACCTCTTTTAATGCTGTTATTTTATTAACAGGAAGCTTATTGTTAATGGCTCCTGTTTGTTTTTTTGAGGCGATATCAAAAAGCAGATAGCCGTCAGCCGTTCCTATCGCAATGTTCTTTCCTTTGTTAACCAGATCGAAAGCTGTGAAATTGCTTCCTGAAAAGGCTTTTGTCAACACATTACCGGCACCGGATAAATTATACAGCGATTTGCTACCCAAAATCCAGAACTGATTTCCTGCGCTTTGGAAAACAATATCCAAAACCTGGTCATCCGGCAAATTGCCACTCCAAATGCTTTTTGAGTCTTTAACCAATTGCAGCGACTTGCCATCGGAAATCAGGAATGCAAAATCATTGCCGCCCGTAAAAATGCTGGCTTTGGACAATGTATGCTTCGAGAAAAGCGTTCCCGCCCAGGCGTTGCTCAGGATCAAGGATTCGGTCAGATATACATTCTGATTTTGATAGGAGCCGATGGCAGCGATCTTTTTGTCTTTCATAAACCGGTAAGAATTATCCGTGCGGATGCTTCCGGGATATAAAAACCGGCCATTCTCGGGATGTAGCAAACCATCCTTGCCGAGAATCTGGACATTCTCATTGCGGTCGGCAATGACCTGTTGCAGGTTCATTCCTTCATTTGCATAAAACTTAATGCTGTAATCCTGTGGGAACGGCTTATCCTGATGGACCGTTTGGGCAACATTTTTGGTGACGGATAAAATCCCCGCAATGAAAAGCAGTGAGAAAGAGACAGGTTTGAACATTCGATGGTTATGGGTTGCTATAAGAGTTTAGGATCTACAACTACGTATTTAATTGATTTTTTGCCTTTTTCGGGATGGTACGAATAGGTCATATGCAATAAGCCGTCGGCGGCCTGGATCAGGGACGGATAGGAGTAGCCACCTTTTTTTGAATTATCGTTTTCAATCCAGCCTCTTTTCCAGGTCTTGCCTTCGTCAGCTGAAATTCTAAGGCTCAGCTCGTAACGTCCGTCGTCAATGTCGTTTCCAAGGAATGCCCATTTGCCATCATTCAGCACCAGAAATTCAACGCTCGCTGTGTTCGGAATGTCCGTTTTTTGCGTTGCTGTCCAGCTTTCACCTTTATCCAACGATTCGCTGTAATGTACACGTGTAGGCGGGTCCCCGCTGTCGCGCATGAATGCTACGAGATTGCCATTCTTTTTTAGGCCAAGCGCAGGCTGGATCGGGCCGCGTCCCACAATGGGCAGGCCGGGGCGCCAGGTTGCGCCGTGATCTTCTGAAATGGCGGTCATGGAGAGATTGTAACCGTCGGAGTAAAGGGGCAGTATGATCCTTCCGTTTTCCATAATCAATGGTTTTATTCTGGTCATCCAGCCAATGCTGCGTTTAACGGGATCTTTTGCAGCCTCCATGATCATGCCGTCGTACCGGGGTGCGTAGCCCGCCCAGCCTGCATGATTTTCAGGTAAATTCTTGAATTTTTTCTCAATTTCCGAAGCAAATTTATCATCCGGTTTAAGCAGAATATTATCCTGCCATGTCCAGTTTGGAGCGCCATCGCCAGTGTAATCCATTGTCGTTTTGGTCCTCAAAATAGATTGTTCCCAAAGATTCGCTTGCACGGCAATCCAAACCAGAAACAGCTTTCCCTCTGCATTGAGAAACAAAACCGGGTTGCAATCCGGAATGTGCGGCGTATCGGCCATCAGGAACGGTTCGCTCCAGTTCTTTGCGCCTTTTTTTAACCTTGAACCCATAATGCGAACGTCATCCGCCGTGCGTTCACCGCTGCCATGGAACCAGGCGACGAGGAAGTCGCCGTTGGGTAAGCTCACAATGCTGCTGCCGTGGACATGCTTTTCCTGTTGTGGGAAAATGAGCATTTGCTGCTTTATAGCACTGTTTTGGGCAAAAATAAAGGTGCTGGAAACTGCCCATAACAAAACCGGTAAGAATATTTTCATGCTAAAATTATTTGATCATGTTCATATAGCGGCCCATCCAATAGGGCAGCAGCCAAAAAACGGGCTCGCGTTCCACCTGCGGGTTTCCGCCAGCCAGCGTCCATGGATTCTTATCCCACCGAACGGTCATACGCAGACTTGCGGGCTGCAAAGTATTCACCTGCTGGTCTTCCAGAACCGGGGTTCTGACAATTTTGAGATCTTCTCTTTTGCTATGGTCAATCGGCCAATCGATTAAATCGAGCGGGGTGTCAATCAGAAAATCGATTGAATTATCCAGTTCGGCTTTTTCTCCCGAGGAATAGCAATAGATAAAGTTAATGAGTGGGTTGTGGTCTGCTTTTCGTTTTTCGAACCATTGGTTCAAATGTTCCTTATAAAATTTCAAACGTTCGGGATCCTTTTCACATTTGAGCAGGATCGGATAAAGATACGCTTGCAAGACCACATCGAAGTAAATAAACCAGGCGGGGTTCTGGTTAGTGACTTCGGCCATATTTTCAAGATATTTTTCCTCCTTAATAAGCCTCAGATACTCGTTTTCGTACTTTTTATCCCCGGTAACATGATAGGCCAATTTCATGAAAGCCAGCATTTCCATCGAATTCTGGTTCCGGTCGGGAAGCCATTCCGGATCGCGGTTCAGCTTGTCCGGCGACCATACAGACCAGCGCGTATGCGTGCCGTCAACGTCTACCAGGTTCAGGTTGTTTTTCATTAAATGATCCACAATCCTTACAATGTGCGCGGCAACAGCCTTTTTTTCGTTCGCATCCGCCACCAATGTGTAGTAAAAATAGTAGCCAAACATATGTCCGCACATTTCATCACTGCTCGTATCTCCCTTCCAAAGCCATTTTCCATCTTTGGATTTGTGCCAGCGCACTTCAACCGGCTTGAACCGCGGCTCCTTCACGAGTTCATCTGCTTTTTCGCGTTCGGTAAATGTCCTGTTGCCGTCATGCACATTTTTCCAGTCGGACGGCACGATGGTGCGCGCGAAAAAGCCGTCTGTGTCGGTTACTTCCTGTAATAATTTGAGAAAAGAAAATGCCTTTGCTGCGTTGTCTTTCGCTTCCGGATCTTTTGTCACTGCATATCTGAAACTTTCCATGGCCAGATAATTTCCTGTGTATTCGCCATCATTATCATCATCCTCTGGCTGCCAGGATGTCGTATCGCCAGCAATCCGCAAGTGCGCTTGTCCAGCAATCCAAGGTGCCCGAATGTGCCTCTGGATTAATACATTGTAGAAAAAATCGTGTTTCTGCGCCAATGTCATCGTTCTCTTTCGGATTGCACTTACACCTTTTGGGGTAGCGATCCAGGCCGTTCCTTCTTTGTCAAATGCGATGCGGTTCACCTGATCATCCATGAGCCAGCGTCTTGAAAATCGCAACGAATGGCTGCCATCCGGCCTGTAACGAACAATTCCTGCTTGTGTTCCCACCCACATGGAGCTGTCGGGCGCGTAACGCATAGCAGTGACGTAAATAGACGGAATGCCGTTCTCAGGTTTCAGTTCTTTTTCTTTTTTATCGATCCCACGAATGGTGACGCCACCAAGTCCGCCTACCCAAAGTTTGTTGTTGCCATCCAAAGCCAAACCCTTGGCATAACCGCTGATCAACGCGTCAGTTTTGTAATAATGACTTAGACCGGTTTTTGTCCAATGATACAAGCCCACGTCTGTGGCAATCCACAAGCCATTCTTTTTGTCCGAAATGATATCACGGACAGATCGCGAAATGGTGTCATTTATCTTGCTAAACCCTTTTCCTTCGTCCAGCCAAAAACCATTCGGACCTAATGCATACAAGCCCTCTTTTGCAGCACAAATGGCCGAAACAGGACCTTTTGGACCGCTTACTTTTTTCAATTTGCCAGCCTCATAGGTATATAGTCCATTCCACGTTCCGAGCCACATGATGCCGTTTTCATCGGACTCTGTGGCGTAGGCTGGACCATTGTCGGAGCCGTTGATTACGTGGATCCATTCCCGGCTCTCTTTCTTTTTTTGAAAAATGCCGGCGGCCGTCGCTATCCAGATATTGGATTCCTGGTCGACTGCAATGCTCCGTACTTCATTTTCGGCAGCTCCGTTTCCGATTGGAAATGCTTCGTGAATTTCCTGGGTAAAGGGTTTGTCCTGGTAAATAATGTTGACGGTTTGCGATGGCGGCTCTTTTTTGCAAGAGACAGCCAGCACGAGGGAGAGCAATAAAAGGCAGTTTTTAAAGGATCTTTCAGCGTGGCCGTTCATGCGTCCGCGTATTTTACATTTTCCTGAAAGAGGAGGGTTGTGAGTTTTTTATATTGAGAAAAATCAGGAATGAGCAAATGTGCGCCAGCTTTGACTAGCCGCGGACGTTTGGCCGGATTGTGACCGAAACGCTGCACTTCATTACTCGTTATGCCCACCGAAATGCCACCCGCACGCCTGCCTTCGCGGATCTCGTCGGGTCCGTCACCAAACACGGCCAGTTCATTTCCTTTCAGATTGTTGTCCTTAATGATCTTTTCGATGATCATTTTTTTAGAAAATTTGGTGTAATCTTTCAATGCGCCGTAAATCCCGCCGTCGAAAAGATGCGCGTAACCGAGCATTTCGGCTTCATGTTTTACGTCTTCGGCATCCGTTCCGCTGGCCAGATACATGGTTACACCCCGTTCTTTTAATTCGTGCAGGAAAGCAACGGCGCCTTTCATGGTGTAATCTTCCTGTCCAAGCTCACCAGCTGCTAATTTTGCCATCCGCTTGTTGACCATTTCCATCAGGCCGTCATTATATAACGCTTTGTATTGAAATTTGTCCAGAATTTCATTCTCGGGAACATAACCTGACTCACGCACCAGATTCACCAGACCTTCCATCTGGTAAATGGTCTGAATTCCGGTCGTTTTGTGAATAAACTCTTTTACTTGGCCTAAAACCTTATGAAATGCATGGGAATCAACCGTATCATAATGTTTGCCAAGGATCGCTTTCATCATCACAGGCTCCATAATCTCTTCCCAACCTTGACGGAGCGAGCTAATCGTGCCATCGTGATCGAAAACGGCGTAACGGATCTGTCCGAGTTTTTCCAAAACCCCTGGCTCGCAGAGTTCGAACTCGCTGTCCTGTAAAAAGATGGCGCTGCGTTCATTTTCAGCCAAATCAGCATTATAAATTAAATCAGGATCCTGACTTACCGAAAGAATTTCCTGTGGATTTGCAGTGCCGGTGGTGAATAGTTTTTGAACAGTTACGGCTGCGGCAAAATTACCGAAAGTGGCGGCTTCCAGGGGTGAAAAGCCAGCAGCAAGACAAAGCGTGATCGCGCTGATGGCCGTATCGCCCGCACCAACGGTGTCCAGCTTGCTTTTGAGTTGCAAGCCGTGGACTTCCTGCGCCCCCGTTTCATCAAATGCGATTATTCCGCGTTCACCGCAAGTCACAAACACAGGCTTTTTGTATTTTTCGTAAACCGCGCGGCCATATTTTTTGACCTCAGTAATGGGTACATCGTCACCGGGACTTACAAGCTGGCTGTTGAGCGATGCTATTTCGCGGTCATTGCATTTGAGAAATGTGTTTTCAAATCGGTCATTAAAATGCCTGGAATCGAGCATGACGATCTTGTCGCTGTAATTCTTAAAAAGGGCGTTTGCCTGCTCTATAAAGCTTTCATTATTAATGCTGCCCGTCACTTGCTGATTGAAAATTACCGCATCCGATTCCTGTAACGCCTGCTCGATCGCTGCCAGCAATTTTTGATCCGTCTCAATGTTGCGTTCATTATATACGCCGAAATCAATTCGCGGCTCTTCTTGTCCGTCAACCAGCCTTTTGAGATAACTATATGTATTAAAATACTCTTTTTGCACAAAAAGCGCTGATGTGTCTGCTCCCAGGTTTTCCAGTTGTGACCGTAATTCCCTGCCCTGCATATCATCGCCGATAGTTCCGATAACGCGGATTTCGGCGGGATTCAATGCGGATAAATTGGCCACGACATTGGCTGCGCCGCCCGGCGTATAGTAATGTCTGGCAACCGCCTGCGCCTGTAAGCCTGTTTCAATGGAAACTTCCGATCCCCGCTCATCCATAATCCAGTAGGAATCAAGGCAGAAGTCGCCGTAAACGGCAATTTTGGCTGCGGATATTTTTTCAATGATATGTTGAATGCGGCTTGGTTCCATGGAATAATGATGCTACTTGATTCTGGATTTGGGAAATGGTTGCGGGTTGCTTTTCGGAATATATACTGGTTATCCCAAAACGCGGGCTATCTGCGTTCACCGCATTTTGCCGAAATGTTATAAAATTGTTAACTGCGGCTTCTAACGGCTATTTCGAAAATTATGGTTTCGATAGTAAATTCTGCTAAGAAATGACTGATAATGAGTGTGTATAACAAATCTGCTCCGTTTGTTTATCTAAATATTAATAAAACGTGATTGCGCAAAATGAAGATATTTTTACGCAATTTGCGATTTGAATTTGAAAATCTAAGCGTAGATTTATCAAAGAATTACGAATAAGCCGCTCAACACAAAACATTGCCGACTCGAAGAAAAGCAAAATTTACAATTGCTTTTGGTAATGTTTTAACCAATGAAATTTTAAAGAATAACCTGACTGTCAATTTTATATCCATTTTTTTGATGATATAATTTTAGCATAGATAAGCAATATTACCATACCAAGAAATAAAGTTGTAAAAGCAATATTTCTATATGAGCGAATGCACGTGTTAACCCTTTTCATATTTGATAAACATTTACAAACGTGGCCTATCCTGACGAAAACACCCTGAGAAAAGTAACGCAAGGCAACGAACAGGCTTTTGCTGAACTCTACAATTATTATAAAGCTCCTGCTTTGCGGTTCACCACATCTTTATTGAAGGATGAAGAAGAGGCGGAAAACATGGTTCAGGACGTTTTTATTAAAATTTGGGTCAAAAGAGATCACATCAAGCCCGACTATAATTTCAATTCTTACCTGTTCACATGCCTGCGTAACATGGCATTTGACCATTTTAAAAAAATTGAAAAGAGCGAGCTGCTTCGGAAGAATTATATGGAAGCCATCAGAATGGCCGAGGAAGATGAAAAAGAAGAAAGCGAAAGAAGGATCAATCTTGTGGTAGCGGCCGTAGATTCCCTTTCTGTGAAGCGGAAACAGATTTTGAAATTGAATATTGAAGAAGGGAAATCATATCAGGAGATCGCCGAGTTTTTGAGGATTTCTAAAAATACAGTGAAAAATCAACTGGTGAAAGCCAAGCAGATCCTGAGAGAGAAAGTTGATTTCGCAACTGCATTTTAAACCTTGCCGAAACATCATAGAAAAAGCAGAAGCTCGACACTTCTGCTTTTTTTTATTTCAGATCACCCAGTTTGGCGAGATCCAGATCTTTTAATGCGTCTTTGAGTTGATCCACCGTAATGTGATCGCCCTGCACATTGACGACGAAACGGTCGGCTACCAGTACATTCAATTCACCGGATTTCCCTTCGTTATCGTATTTTTCAAAAGCTTTATAACCGTCAATTTTGGTCGTTTTTTCGTATCCTGTTGTCGTTTCCTTATCAATTTCGGCCATGGACCAGCCTGCCAGCGCCATTGTCGAAACACCTGCTATGCCTCCTGTGTCGACAATTTCAATGTCCATGTTCTCTTCCCCGTCCCCTTTATATTTCGCATGAGCCGTGGAAACTGTGAAGCCCATCGCACCGGATTTTTCTCCTGTGGCTTCGGTTCGCGCCATGCCGCCAATTTTCTCAGGCATTAATTCTTTTAGCTTCCGAAAATCGATGGGATCAACGGCTTCGCGGCTGCCCATTTCTTTGGCCTTATCGGCAAACGCCTGCAACGCATCTACTGCGGATTTTTCTACCTCTTTTTCATCCACTTCCTGCTCTTCCTGCTTCTTTCCGCAACTGCTCAAAAGCATTGCTGACGCAAGAACAAATGATAGAATAAACGATGTTTTCATCTTCCTGGGTTTATGTTTCTTTCAATGAAGACTCAATTTAATCAAAAAACAAACCCATGAAACGCCGTCAATTCGCAAGCGGCAAAGATTATGTCACCGGGCAAGCTGATGTGAAGATTTCCTTGATTGGTATATAAAATAAACGCCAAGCAACACAGCCGGGATGCTCAGGATCTGGCCCATATTCAATGCGTAATTGGCTTCAAATGCTTCCTGATTTTCTTTCAGGAACTCGTACATAAAACGCAAAGTAAAGACCCAAATGAAGAAAACGCCTACCATTAAACCACGTGGAGTCGCTGCCTTATATTTGTTCCAGATCCACAAGAGAATGAAGAAAAGTATAAAACAGGAAATGGATTCGTAAAGCTGCGCAGCGTGGCGCGGAATCTGGCGGAATTCAGTGTTTTGAACGAAAACAAATCCCCACGGAACATCGGTTGGCTTACCGACGATCTCTGAGTTCATTAAATTACCAAACCGAATAAATGCGCCTGCCAGGGCAATGACGATGACCATTCTGTCGGCTACCCATAAAAATGTTTGTCCGGAAGACCTTCTGGATCGCGAATAAAGCAATAGACCCGTAATGATCCCGATAATTGCTCCGTGACTCGCCAGACCTGCATAAGGCGGAAGAATTACTTCAAGGGGATTTTTGAAGAGGACTTCGGGTTCGTAAAAAAGAAAGTGTCCAACGCGTGCACCAATGACGGTTGACAACACCATATATAATGTAAGCGAATCAATGTCTTCCAGAGATTTGCCTTCTTTTTTGAAGATATGAATCATTATTTGTTGTCCTACCAGGAAGCCGGCGGCGAAGAGGAGGCCATACCAGCGGACAGGGAACGGGCCGAAATCACCAATTTGCGGAATTGTGAAAATTTCAGGACTGACATTCCATATTATATACGAAATCATGCTTTTATGATGTTAATTGCCAAATATACTACTTTGACACAAGAAGCGAAATGAAATTTTTACTCATCGGACTGGTTCGGATTTACCAGGGTGTGCTGTCGCCTTACCTGCCAAATTCTTGTCGTTATACGCCCACTTGTTCGCAGTATATGATCGAGGCGATCCAGAAGCACGGGGTTGTAAAAGGCACCTGGTTGGGCCTGAAACGCTTTTCGCGATGCCATCCCTGGGGTGGGCACGGGCACGATCCTGTCCCTTAACCGATGGCCACTTTCCGGAGAATGGAATCGATAATAGCCATTGTTCTTACCCCGTCTGCCTCAGCTTCGTAGTTGAGTAAAATACGGTGGTTCATAATGTCCGGGGCAAGCTCCTTAATGTCTTCCGGCAACACATAATCGCGGCCTTCCAGATAAGCGAGCGCTTTTGCAGCCCTGTTCAGGTAAATGGTTGCACGCGGCGAAACGCCAAACTGAATGTAACGTGCCTCGTCACGAAGCCCGTAATCCAGCGGCCTGCGTGTGGCGAACACCAGTTCGATAATGTATTTTTCCAGCGTTTCGGAAATGTTCACTTTGTTTACATTGTCACGGATCGCAAAAATGTCTTCCTTATTTAGGATCGGTTTGATCTGATAGTCGTAATTAATGTCCGACATGCGGCGCATTACTTCCAGTTCCTTATCTTTTTCAAGATAATCGACATATACTTTCATCATAAAACGGTCGATCTGAGCTTCGGGAAGCGGATAAGTTCCTTCCTGCTCCACCGGGTTCTGGGTTGCGAGCACCACAAATGGCCGGTCGAGCAAATAAGTTTCATCTCCAATCGTCACCTGTTTTTCCTGCATCGCTTCAAGTAAAGCCGACTGCACTTTGGCCGGGGAGCGGTTCACCTCATCTGCCAGGATAATATTGGAAAAAATAGGGCCTTTTTTAACCTCATAATCCCCGATTTTGGGCTTATAGATCATCGTTCCGATCAAATCGGCGGGCAAAAGGTCAGGTGTAAACTGAATTCTTTTGAAATCAAGGTGCAGCACTTTCGCCATGACATTGATCGTCAGCGTTTTGGCTAGGCCGGGAACTCCTTCGAGCAGAATGTGGCCGCCCGTGAAAAGGCCGATAAGCAGTCTGTTGAGCAGTTTGTCCTGCCCCACAACCACCTTGCCCATCTCATTCAGCACATCCTTTATTTTCTCTATATACATTTATGAGTAGTCTTATGTTTGGTTGGGCGGTTTCCTTGTCCCCCGGCCCCTGAAGGGGTGATTTAGCATTTTTGGAGTTTGGCGGTTTCCGTTTGCCCCCATCCCCAGAAGGGGTGTATATCGTTTCGGCGTCCTAAGTTAGTCACCCCCTCGGGGGCCTGGGCAAAGTCTAACGTCATTTCCAGATCGCCCTTACGAAACGGTCTTTGCCGTGAATATCCCTCAGGATCTCGACGTTTTTGTAATTTCTTTCCTCAAAAACCTGCTTGGTCCCTGCTCCGAAATGCTCGTTGATTTCTACGTAGCACTTTCCGTCTGGTTTTAAATGGTGTATGCCAAAATCTGCTATGGCCTTGTAAAACAGCAGCGGGTCGCTATCCTCTACGAATAATGCTTCGTGTGGTTCAAAACGCAGGACATTTGGCCGCATATGCTCTTGTTCTGAGTAAGTTACGTATGGCGGATTACTCACAAGGCAGTCAAACTGGATAATATTACCCGGTAGCGGGAATGTTACATTGAGCATATCCTGTTTCGCAAATGTTACGTCGGCGATAAGCTGGCGTGCATTTTCCCGGGCCACTTCAAGCGCTTCATCAGAAACGTCCCAGGCGTGCACAGAAACGTGCGGGAGAAAGCGTGCGAGCACGATGGCAATGCAGCCGCTGCCGGTTCCAATGTCCAGAATGCTAATGTTCTTGTCCGGCTCGGCGTAATCGCGGGTGACCATTCTGACCAGCTCTTCCGTTTCAGGACGCGGGATCAGCACGGAGGATGAAACCCGGAATTCGAGACCGCAAAATTCCGTCGAACCGATGATATGCTGAACAGGTTCGTTGTCATTAAGCCTGCTGATAATGGTGTCCCAGTCAGGCTGGGCAGTGTTTTCAGGAACCGGCCTGTCAACAAGTACATCAATATTGCGAAGTCTCATGTAATGCTCCAGCAGCATAAAAGCGATTGCCTGGGCTTCTTTTTCGGGATAAACGGTAATGCCTTTTAAGATATATTGATATAACTGACGTGCCGAAGTCATTTGATGTGTTTTTTATTCCAATGTCGGAAAGTTAGCAAATAATAGGAACTCACGAAAGTTGAGTTTAAAAGGAGGTTCGTATTTTTGCCGGATGGAGGCAGATATTCAATGGATGAGACGGGCTTTACAACTGGCTGGCAGCGGCCGCGGGAACGTAAGCCCTAACCCGATGGTGGGTTGTGTGATCGTTCATGAAGGCATCATTATCGGCGAAGGCTGGCACCGGCAATATGGCGGTCCGCATGCCGAAGTCTGGGCGATTAATGACGCAGAATCGAAGGGAAATGCACATTTACTGCCCGAATCAACCGCCTATGTAACCCTTGAACCCTGCTCACACACGGGTAAAACGCCTCCCTGCGCGGATCTGATGGTCAGCAAAAAACTAAAAAAAGTAATCATTTGTAATAATGACCCTAATCCGCTGGTGTCGGGAAGGGGCATTGCGCGGATGGTGGAGGCTGGAATTGAGGTCGAAATTGGCTTGCTGGCTTTGGAAGGATTAGCGCTTAATAAGCGTTTTTTCACTGCTATGGAGCAAAAAAGACCTTATGTGATCTTGAAATGGGCTGAAACAGCGGACGGATTTTTGGGTCCTGAAACAGGTGGCAACTTGCGGATCAGCGGTCCCCTTTCAAACATGCGCGTGCATCAATGGCGAACCGAGGAAGATGCAATTTTAGTGGGTTACAAAACAGCATTAATGGATAATCCGCGCCTGAATGTTAGAAACTGGGAAGGCCGTGATCCAGTTCGGGTCGTTTTGGACAGGCACATTCAGCTTCCGGCCACATTGAATTTGTTTAACAAAATACAGCCGACCATTATTGTCAACTACTTGCAGGAAACAAGTTTGCCTGATTATCCTGAGCGCTATTCCGGCAGTCCCGACATTACCTACCTAAAACTGGCTCCTGGAACTGATGAAATTGAGCAGATGCTTAAAGGATTGTTGGCAAGAAAGATACAGTCCGTTTTCGTGGAAGGCGGTGCTGCGGTGATCAATGCTTTTTTACAAACCGGATTGTGGGACGAGATCCGCCGCTGTCAGGGTCCCGCTGCTATTGGCGATGGGGTTAAGGCACCTGTTGCAACCGGCATTTTGCGATCTTCGGAAAAAGTGGAAAACGATCTTTGGACTTATTATTCCCGCGTTTAAACGCTCCACAAATTTTCTTCCTGCGTCCAGATTTCCCAAGCCTTTTCTGCTTGTAATTCAAGCATTTTCAATCCATTCTGAACGGCTGCTCCTTTTTCAACCCCTTTTTTTAAAAACATCGTTTCTGCCGGATTGTAAACCAGGTCGTACAGATAATGCTTTTTAGTCACGAACTGATAAGGAATGTTCGGGCACTCCTCAATTTTTGGATACATTCCGAGCGGAGTTGTATTAATGATCAGCAAATACGAGTTCATGACTTCTTCCGTCAATTCCTCATACATGATAGAATCTTCACTTCGCTGTCTCGAAACCAGCTTATAATCCATATGCATATCTTGTAATGCAACCTGAACAGCCTTGGCCGCTCCGCCGTTTCCCAAGACCAATGCACTGAAATTACTGCATTTCTCACCGCGCTTGTCCATCCATTCTTCCAGTGATTGGCGAAATCCGTAATAGTCTGTATTAAAGCCTTTTGTGCTACCGTCGGCGTATATTTTAATCGTGTTAACGGCTCCGATGCGCTCTGCGGAAGCGTCGTCCAGGTCGTCCAGATACGATATTACTTCTGTTTTGTAAGGAATTGTCACATTTAATCCTCTCAATTCTGTTTTCTTTTTCAGCAGAGACGGTAGGCCTTCCAGTGAGTTCATTTCAAACAGTTCGTAACTGCTTTCCCTGATCTTTTCGCGGAGGAATTTATCCGTAAAATATCGCTTGGAAAAAGAATGTGTCAGGGGAAATCCGATTAGGCCGTATAAGTTCATAATCCTGTGCGCTGATGGCAACGCAAAACAATGTGAGATGTTAAACCGCGAAGTTAACCCCGTGAACAGGCAATTACAAAAATTAAAATAACCGATAAAATGACAGTTACGTATTAATTTGTAAATCAGGTATAAATAAAGTAGAATTACCTGTTTTATTTATTGATCTAATTGTATGGAATGGAAGAAACTTTACCACACACTTTCGTTTTTAGCCCTAACATCTCTCTCAGTTACTGCACAAAACGGGAAGGACTATAAAGTCCTTTTACATAGCGGGTCATTCACCCCTGAAAAAAATATTACTGCTAACAAGCAAGGCGAAAATCTTAGGACCGCGGCTGACGGTTCGCCCACATTTGCTATCATCCAGTTTGAATCTATCCCCAATGCTGCCGAACGGGAACAGTTGAAGCAGGAGGGTATTGAATTGCTGGATTACATTCCAAATAATGCTTATACCGCAACCCTTACCGGCAAGAAGGACAAAAGCACACTGGCACGAATGCGCGGCAGGGCTATTTTTGAGTTGACACCGGAGCAAAAAATGCAACCAGCACTTGCAAAGGGACAGCTTCCTGTTCATGCTGTGAAAATGCCCGGGACCGTGGATGTATGGATCAATTATCCGAGATCAATAAGTTTTCAGGAAGTTAGTGAGCAATTAAAAGCTAAAAACTTCGAGGTTGTTTCGGACCAGTATAAAGATTATCAGGTCATTGCATTACGCATTGCAGACAACAGGATTAAGGAACTGGCGGGCCAGCCATATATACAATATGTACAAGCCGCGCCAGCTGCCGACAAGTCCTTTAATAACCGGAGCCTTGTTAACGGGCGTGCAGGTTTGCTGCATTCCACCCTGCCAAATGGCCGCAAGCTGACAGGAAAAGGCATCGTGGTGGGTCATGGCGACGACTCCAACCCTTTGTTACACATTGATTTCAACAACAGGATCATTAACCGCGCCGCCATTGAAGCGGGCCAGCACGGTGTCCATACGATGGGAACAATGGCCGGAGCAGGCATTATGAACGAGCTTTACGCGGGTTATGCGCCCAAAGCGACGGTTGTCTCACAAAGCTATTCCAACATTATCGCTTATGCCCCGGAATATGTGAATGATTTTGGCATGGTTGTTACCAATAACTCGTACGGCGGCGAGATCAATAATTGTGGCACTTACGGAATTTATGATCTTTATTCACGAATTCTGGACGAACAGGCTTTTCAATTACCGAACCTGGAACATGTTTTTTCGGCTGGTAACAGCGGTGGCAGCACTTGTTCACCATATCCGGCGGGTTTTGGAAATGTGATCAGCGGTTATCAAACTGCCAAGAATGTAATCAGCGTCGGAAATACTTTTGATACTGGTCTGCTTGCGGCCAATTCCAGCGTAGGCCCGGTGCGCGACGGGCGTATTAAGCCTGAAATTGTGGCATTGGGCTCTTCTGTACGGTCAACAATTCCTACCAACCTTTATACGAATGGCAGCGGGACGAGCATGTCGAGCCCGGCAGTTGCGGGTGGGCTTGCATTGCTTTACGAGCGTTTCCGGCAGATGAATGGTGGCGCGAATCCCAGGAATGCACTAATGAAAGCGCTGATAATCAATGGCGCAACGGACAAAGGAAATGAAGGGCCGGATTACAAATATGGCTTTGGCTGGATGGATCTTTCGAGATCACTCAAAATGCTGGAAGATAAAAATTATGCAGGCGGCGCAGTAGGACACCAGGAAACTGCAACACACAACATTCAGGTTCCGGCCGGAACGGCGCAATTGAAAGTAATGCTGTATTATAATGATCCGGCGGCGACAGTGCTTTCGACTCGAAATTTGGTAAATGACCTGGATTTAACATTAATTAATCCGGCCAATAACACGGTTCTTCCGAGACTACTTGATCCCACTCCTTCGAAAGTGAATGCTGTCGCCGTTACAGGTGCCGATCATATTAATAATGTGGAGCAGGTCACGGTCAACAACCCGGCAGCAGGCACTTACAAGATATCCGTCAAAGGTTACTCAGTTCCGCAAAATCCTGTCCAGGAATATTATGTTGTATATGATTTTGTCCCGGCTGCAACAGCCATCACTTACCCGATTGGAAATGAGCGGTTGAAAGATGGGGACGGCATTATCATTAGCTGGAATGCTGGAAACGATGCGCAAAGCACTTATACTGTTCAATATTCGCTGAATGATGGCGGTTCCTGGACAAATATTGCTGTGAACCTGGCTGCTGCCGTTCGGCAAACAACCTGGACAATTCCGGCCGGTACAACTACGGATAAGGCAAAAATCAAAGTTGTTCATCGAAAAAATAATAACATTGTGGGAGAGAGCACCAGCGAAGCATTCACTGTTGTCGGAATCCCGACCGTTACATTATCGAGCCTGCAATGTGAAGGTTACATTTCACTCGACTGGACAATTGTCCCCGGTGTAACAGATTATGAAGTAATGCTTTTAAAAGGCGACGAAATGGTTTCAGCGGGCTTTACGACCCAGAATAAGTATGTTTTCAGTGGAATGCTGAAAGACTCAACCTATTCTATGTCCGTACGTGCCCGCATTAACGGGCATCCGGGGAGAAGGGCGCTTGCCATTTCGAGACGGCCCGACAACGGAACGTGCGCGGGATTAATTTCAGATAACGATTTGAAAATAGAATCGATTTTGACACCGGCGGGTTCGGGTCGGAAAAACACTTCCTCGGAGCTTGGTAACGCTGTTTTTGTTAAAATCAGGATCAAAAACCTGGACGATGTGGATTTTAGCGGACCGGTGGAAGTAGGATACATGCTGGACGGGCAGGCAGTTCCGCTACAAACGATCACACCTTTTATCGAGAAAGGAAAAACGTATGACCACACATTCAGCATCGGGGCCGATATGAGCCAGGTGCGGGATTATCATTTACAGGTTTTTATACACGGGCAGTCAGATTTGGTTACCTCTAATGATACGCTTGCCAAAGTTTTCAGGCAATTGCCGAATGACCAGATCGCGCTGCCTTTTTTGGATGACATTGAAAACCTGCCTATACAAACCTGGGTGAAAAATCAAACCGGCCTTACCGGCGATGGTCGATATGATTTCAGCGCTTCAACGAATGCAGGAAGATTAAGAACATTCGTGAATACAGGCATGGCTGCTTCGGGACAAAGGGCGCTTACGCTGGATGCTAACCGCTTTTTTACCGCAGGCAACATCAGTTATCTCGACGGCACATTCAATCTTGCGAATTACAATGTTGAAGATGTTGATGTCAGGTTAAATTTTAAATATAAAAACCACGGGCAAAAGACCAATGCGAACAACCGCGTTTGGGTCCGGGGAAAAGATAGCGATCCTTGGATTGAAGCATATGACCTATTCGCGAATCAAAATTCGTCTCAGGAAGGCTACAAAATGCCACAGGGGATTGAATTGAGCAATTTGCTCGCTTCGAACAACCAAAATTTCTCATCAAGTCTTCAAGTGCGCTGGGGCCAGTGGGGGAAGATCATTGCGGCTGATAACAAAACGGGTGCGGGCTATTCTTTCGATGATATCATGCTGTATGTTGTGACAGACGACATCCAGTTGCTGAGCCTTGTGCAGCCTGCGGCTGAAAATTGTGGGTTAGGCAGCACCGAACCGGTTATTTTGCAGGTTCGTAACAGCTCGGCAAGAACCATTACCAATATTCCGGTTTACCTGCAACTCAATGACGGGACGGTAATTACGGACACCATTGCATCGCTGGCGAAGCGAACCACTGTCAATTATACATTCAAAGACAAACTGGATTTGTCTGCTTATGGCCGGCACAAAATCAAGGTTTGGGTGGGTTTAGAAACGGATAGTTACCGGTTGAACGATTCGGTGAATGTCCAGGTCCATCATGCACCGGTTATCAGTTCTTACCCTTACCTCGAAAATTTTGAAAGCAATGACGGACATTGGTATACCAAAGGGACAAACAGCTCCTGGCAGCACGGAAAGCCCGTTTCTAAGCAAATAAAAACGGCGCCAAGCGGCACAAATATCTGGAAAACCAATCTTGCGGGCACCAATAACGACCGCGAAGAATCCTACCTGCATTCCCCATGCTTTAATGTTACGGGACTCATTGCGCCAACGTTGAGTTTCAGCGTGGCGCTGGACATGGAAGTTTGCGATCCGCTGCCTTGCGACATAGCCTACCTGGAATATTCTGGTGACGGGGGTGCCTGGACGAGGTTAGGTGCGCAGGGACAGGGCACAAATTGGTACAACAAAACTTACTCAGGCAAAGGATCGTGGAGCATTCAGAATTTTGTAAGATGGCACGTTGCGACCATTCCATTGCCGACGGGATTTTCGAGTTTGAAAATACGCTTTGTTTTCAGTGCCGATAATTTCAATAACCGGGAGGGGATCGCGTTGGACGACATTCATATTTATGACCAAGCCAATGGCATTTACGATGAAACAGGCACAGGTTCGCCTGTTTCTCAAAGCGTTCCCGCGTCTAATAATTGGGTGCATTTTTTGAGAAACAATAAGCTGATCGCGTCCGTTAATACAAAAGGGCAAAACCTGGGCAATACAGAAGTGCAGGCTTACGTGACTACAAGCGGCATCAGGAACACGAATAAAAATTACTATCTGGACCGGAATTTTACCATTAAACCACAAAATGCGAATCTGGCAGATTCGGCGATTGTGCGGCTTTATTTCCTGGAAAGCGAAACTTTGGCACTGGTAAATGCAACCGGATGTAATAATTGCGACAAACCTTCGAGTGCTTATGAACTGGCCGTTTCGAAGTATAAAAATGCGGATCTTTCAAAAGAGGATGGCAACATTGAAAACAGTTCGAATGGCGCGTGGGCGTTTTATCCGACGGAGCTGGTGAAGAAAGTGCCTTATGACAAAGGTTATTATGCTGAGTTAAAGATTAAAAATTTCTCGGAATTCTGGCTTGCCAAGAATTTTGTAGGGTCTGGCGACGCATTGCCCGTTTCGCTGATCAGTTTCTCAGCTAAAAAGAAAAATGCGGATGGGGATAAGTCCGTTTTGCTCGAATGGCAAACGACTTCGGAAGAGGATTTCGATCATTTTGACATTGAAGTGGCAGCCGGAAATGACGCTTACCGACAAAACCAATTCGTGAAGTTAGGTGAAATGGCGTCCCGGGGTGGACTGAACGTTGTAAGGGATTATACATTTACAGACCAGAGTTCAACTAAAACCGGTGTGCTTTACTATCGTTTGAAAATGGTTGATTCGGACAATAGTTACCAGTATTCTAGCGTGAAACCTGTGTTTTTTGATGAAAAACCTTCCTGGCAGGTTTACCCGAACCCTTCCACAGGCATGTTTTATGTGACTTACCAGGCCAATACGGGCGAGGAAGTGACTGTGAATGTGTATGACAATGGCGGGCGTATTTATCACAGCTCAAAATCGGCAGCGACAGGTTTTGTTCAAAAACACAAGCTGGACCTGACGGGTTGGGAGTATGCTTCCGGAACTTACTTACTGGAAGTGGTGAGTGGGAAGGAAAAGCAGGTGTTTCATGTTTTAAAGAATTAAAGCCATAAAAATTGCGCAATTTGCAGCATAATGACGCAATGCCGCGAATATAGCAATAGTGCCAAAAGTGTTTTCTCAATGATTGCCATGCGTAAAATATTACTAATTCTTTGTCTCTTAACTTGTTCCCACGCTTATTCTCAAACAGGAAGCCGACTTCCTAAAACTTTGATCCTTGATACAGACATTGGCCCGGATTACGACGACGTAGGGGCAATGGCTGTGATGCATGCATTGGCAGATAAGGGCGAAGTGAGGCCACTGGCCGTAATTTCTTCTAACAAAAATGAGTATGTAGTCCCGACCATTGATATCCTGAACACTTACTTCGGACGACCGGAACTGCCAACGGGAGCGCCGAAAAGAGATGCCGCCCCAACCTATGGCGCGACTCAGAAATGGCCCGAAATGCTGGTTGAAAAATATCCGCACAACATCAGGAAAACAGCCGACGCAGAAGATGCGGTAACGGTTTACCGTAAAATTTTAGCCAAACAACCCGATCAAAGCGTCACAATTGTAACCGTAGGTTTTCTAACAAATCTTGCCAATTTGCTGGATTCCAAGCCGGATGAGCATTCACAACTATCGGGCTTGAACCTCGTGAGAAAAAAGGTGAGCGGGCTGGTAAGCATGGCAGGCAGATTCCCGGAAGGACGCGAATATAATGTCTATGTGGATTCGCTGGCCTCTCAAAAAGTGTTTACTGAATGGCCTACGGAGATCATTTTCAGTGGTTTTGAGATCGGGCAGGAAATTCGCACGGGCGTGAATGTAATAGCCAATGAAAGATTGAAAAGCCCGGTGAAGGATGCTTATCAAATGGCGATGTCCAAAAGTCAGGGCGATGCGAATGGCCGCCAGAGCTGGGACCAGACGGCCGTGCTGGTAGGGGTGCGCGGTGTGCAGCCTTATTTTGGGTTGAAGCGCGGAAGGATCATTATTAAAGACGGCAACAACACCTGGCAGGACGACGCCATGGGCCCGCACGCTTATCTTACACCCAACATGCCAACGCCTCAGCTGACTGCATTGATCGAGGGCCTTATGATGTGGGAAGGCAAGAAATAGGCCTGAGGCGTTATAATTTGATAAATATTTTTTTCCTGTAAAGGATGTAGGCCGGGATGAAATTGATGCAAACGAATAGTAATGCATAAAGCAAACTGGCCAGCTGCGGATTGAATCCAATGTGGACTAATGCGTTAACAGCGTGAATGTTGAGCGTTTGTCCGTTAATTGTATATAAATAGAAAAACAGTGCGAGAATATCCGCCAGCACATAAATCGTAATTGCATTTGCACCAAAAACGATCCCCGGTGCAGTCCCCTTCGTTCTTCCAGAAATATCGATTAAAAAGTAAAGTGTGCCCAGGAGCATCGCGGCGAAACCGGATGTTACCAGCACAAAAGAACTTGTCCAGAGATTTTCGTTGGTTGGAAAGGCCAGGTTCCAGAAATAGCCCGCAGCGGAGGCAAAAAAGCCGGTTACCATCAGATAATTGGCTTTTTCATTGGGCGTAATCTTTCTCAGCATTAACCTGCCCGCTAACATGCCCGTAATGCCTGTAACAAAAGATGGAAAAGTGCTTAAAATCCCCTCGGGATCCCAATTGCCCTGCCACATTTTCCCGGGTAAATATTGCTGGTCCACCCAGGCCGCCAGATTGTTGCCCGGTTCCAGCATGACTTTCCCTATCCCGGGCGTCGGGATTAATGTTATGGCCAGCCAGTATAAAACCAATATTCCAAAGCCGGTCCAGGCTTGTTGTTTCCAGGTTGTGTTCAGGAACAGAATAGCACAAAAAAGGAAAACAATGGCGATCCGGTGCAATGTGCCGGTGTAGCGCAGATCAGAAAAGTCAAAATGGGGGAGCAGGTTTAAAAACATTCCCACGGCAAAGATCTTCAATGAGCGAAAGACAATTTTCCGATACAGTGGTTTTTTCGGATCGCCGCGTTCGAGTCTTTTGGAGTAAGCAAGTGCAATGGAGACGCCAACTATAAAAAGGAAAACGGGGGCGATGAGGTCGGTAAATGTCAGCCCGTTCCATTTGGAATGCCGCAATGTTGGAAACACGTATTCTTCACTGCCCGGAAAGTTAACCATGATCATCGCGGCAATGGTGAAGCCGCGCATGGCATCGAGGGAAAGCAGCCTTGTGAATGTTCCTGTTTCGTTTTTCATCCTTGCCCGTTTAGGGGATTAGTACCGGCTTGTGTGCAGGAAAGGCTATTGGCGAAAGAAATACTAGTATATTTTCCCAACTTATCAGTAATATTAATGCGGTAATTTAATCCACCTGCATAATCACCGTTGAACCTCATAAAATCTTTGTAATTCTGACCCTATGAAGAGAATATTCCTTTATCAGCTTGTAATCGTTTGTTTTTTTGTCTTGGCTGGCTGTTCGCGCAGCGGTGATGTTACCAAAGAGCAGGCACAAAAAATTGGCATTTCGTGGAAACTCATTTCTAATTTCATAGAACCGGCTCACAGCTTTGACGCAAAATTCACCCTGAAAAATGGCAGCGATATCACGCTCGACGGCAGCAACTGGGCATTGTTTTTCAACATGTCGCCACGCCCGATCCAGCGCAATAAAACGCCTCAACCAGCTATTATCGAGCATTTGAATGGCGATTGGTATAAAATGGTTGCGGGAAAGGATTTCAAACTCGCGCCGGGCGATTCTATAACCATTAATTACACGGGAACAGAAGGAGTTATCAAAGAAACAGATGCACCGATGGGTTTGTATTTTGTTTTTTATGACAAAGAAGGAAAGGAGAAGGAGATCGTGCAGGTGACAGATTTCACTGTGGAGCCATTTCTTGCTAAGGAGCAGATCATGCGTGGAAAAGATGATCTCGTGCCGCTTCCAACGGCTGAGCAGCGTTATAAAGACAATTTGAAATTCACCAAGCTCGGTGCAGAGCAATTATTGAAAATTATTCCAAGTCCTGTGAAAATGAGCGCAGGCACTGAAACATTTGCATTGGATAACAAAGCCAATGTGTTTTACCAGAAAGGGCTTGAAAAGGAAGCAAAATATCTCATTGAAAAACTGAAAGCGGTAACCGGAACAGACTTCCCCATCCGCGAAGGGCTGCCAACCACAACCACACCCGAGGCTCCGTCGATTGTCTTGAACACAGGCACCGTTTCTGTAAATGGCATTGCCAAGGAAGCGTATAAGTTGGGCGTTAATGCTAGCGGCGTGAACATTACGGGCAGCGATGCGGCGGGTGTCTTTTACGGAATTCAAAGCCTTTTGCAGCTTGTACCAACTGAATCTTACCAAAAACCAGCTGCTTCCATCTTGCTGGGGCATGTGCAGGTTGAAGATGCACCACGTTTTCATTTCAGGAGCATGCATTTGGACGTGGGCAGGAATTTCCAGACAAAAGAAACAATCAAGCGTGTCCTGGATTTGCTAGCTTCCTATAAAGTCAATCACTTTTTATTTTATACGACTGAGGATGAAGGCTGGCGCGTCGAAATAGACGGGTTACCCGAGCTTACGGAAATAGGCGCACATCGCGCACACACGTCCGGGATCGGGGCTGCGGCTTTGCATCCTGCTTATGGATCAGGGCCGGTTGCGAATGACGAGGGCAAATTTGGAAGTGGTTTTTACACCCGCGCCGATTTTATCGAAATATTAAAATATGCTAACGACAGGCACATTAAGGTGATCCCGGAAGTGAATTTTCCAGGTCACGCGCTGGCAGCTATCAAATCCATGGAAGCCCGCTACGAGCGATTGATGAAAGAAGGTAAAGAAAAAGAAGCCAATGAATATCGCTTGATAGATCCCGATGATAAGTCGGTTTACCTCTCGGCACAGGCTTATAAGAATAATACGGTAAGTGTTGCGCGCGAATCCACTTATCATTTCTTTGAAAAAGTGGTGGATGAATTTGCCAAAATGTACAAAGAGGCGGGTTTAACCATGGATACATTCCACACGGGCGGTGACGAGGTTGCGGAAGGTGCCTGGACCAAATCGCCGATGGCTATAAAATTGAAAAATGAGAATCCGGATATAAAGGAATTCCGCGACTTGCAAACTTACTTTTTCCGTAAACTATTGCCAAGGCTGGAAAAACGGAACCTGAAAGTGCATGGTTGGGAGGAAGTTGCATTGACCAAAACCAATGCCGGCGTTTACAATGCAAACCCGGAATTTGTGGGCCACCCGGTGGTTCCTTACGTGTGGAACAATGTATATGACGTTGATTTGGGCAATCGCCTGGCCAATGCGGGCTATCAGGTGGTGCTTTGTAATGTGACGAACTTCTATTTTGATATGTCCTATAACAATGATCCGAAGGAGCCAGGCTTATATTGGGGCGGCTTTGTGGACACACGTGACAACTGGACATTTGCGCCGTTCAATATGTTTCGTACCACCGAGGAAACTGCATTCGGGAAACCGATGAAAGAGGAATTTGTGGGCAAGCAAGCGCTGAAACCAGAGGCACGTAAAAATGTCATTGGAATAGAAGCGCAGCTTTGGTGTGAAACCGTGAAAGGCCGTGAGATGATGGAATACTCTATCTTGCCGAAGTTGATGGGTTTTGCGGAAAGCGCCTGGGCGGCTGAACGCCCCTGGGAAAATATTGCGGACGACGCTGCGAGAAAGAAAATGATAAGCGAAGGATGGAATTTGTTTGCAAACAGCATTGCGCAGCGCCATATGCCAAGAATGAGTTTTGTGAATGGAGGTTACAATTACAGGCTTCCTATGCCTGGCGCAATGGTTGAGGGCGGAATGCTGAAAGCCAATGTTGAGCTTCCCGGACTTGCTATACGTTACACGACGGACGGTTCCGAGCCCACCGCGAAATCGCCTGTTTACGAAGCACCGGTAAAAGCAGCTGGGACGATCAAGCTGAAAAGTTTTGATATGGCTGGCAAATCTAGCCGCACGAGCGTTGTTACAGCGCAATAAGCTGGAAAAGAAGTGTATAGTTAGCCCCAACCCTCATGCAAAGGAATATTTTTATTGTTGTTCTGATCCTGCTGATATTCTTTGTCATTTCGTTTTTGACCAATATCCTGGGGCCGATCATTCCTGATATTGTGAAGAGTTTTAGCCTGAGCATTGGCCTTGCGGGGTTTCTTCCATTTGCGTTTTTCGTTGCTTATGGCGTTATGTCAATCCCAGCGGGGCTTATGGTTGAGAAATATGGAGAGAAGCCGGTGCTGCTACTGGCTTTTTTGCTTGCTTTCTTCGGGGCGCTGCTTTTTGCCATTATTCCCAGTTTTGCCATCGCCTTATCCTCCCTTTTCCTGATCGGGATTGGCATGGCCATGCTCCAAGTCGTTATTAACCCTTTACTCCGGGTTGCTGGAGGGGAAGAGAAATTTGCTTTTTTTTCGGTGCTGGCGCAGCTTTTTTTCGGCGGCGCTTCATTTTTGAGCCCAATGCTTTACAGTTATCTGGTGCTCAATGTGCATTCGGACAACTCCGGATTTTTGATTGAAACATTAAATAATCTGGTCCCGGAAAACCTTAAGTGGGTTTCGCTTTACTGGGTTTTTGCCGTGATAGCATTGCTTATGGTGGTTGTAATTGCATTGGTGAAATTTCCGAAAGTGGATTTGCTGGAAGACGAGCGCATGGATGTTGGACATTCATTTAAAGAACTTGTTGCCAACAAGTCGGTCTGGCTGTTCTTTTTGGGCATTTTTGCCTACGTAGGCACCGAGCAGGGCATAGCCAACTGGATCTCCCAATTTTTGCAAACTTATCACAGTGTGGATCCGGCCACCGACGGCGCGGCTGTTATTTCCTATTTCTGGGGCTTGCTTACAGTCGGCTGCTTTCTGGGATTGGTGCTTCTGAAAATATTCGATAGCCGTAAAGTGTTGATTTTTTTTACTTCCGGAGCGATTTTAGCACTGGCTTTTGCATTGTTTGGCTCCAAAGCGGTCGCTATGAACGCATTTCCGGTCACCGGATTTTTTGCTTCGGTCATGTATTCTGTGATCTTTTCCCTTGCATTGAATTCTGTTCCAAGACATCACGGGACTTTTTCAGGCATTTTGTGCGCGGGGATCGCGGGCGGAGCGGTTGTGCCTTTGATCGTGGGCGGGCTGGGGGAGTTGTTTGGTTTACAAATGGCGATGTTATTCCTTTTCGTGCCTTTGGCTTACATTTTCAGCATTGGCATCTGGGCCAGGCCGCTGGTCAACAATGATACAATTACGAGCATTAAGGACATATTCTGACCTGCCGAATGTATAAGATCATCCTCTTACTTGACTTCGCCGAGGAATACAGCAAAAGCCTTATGAAGGGGATTAATGCTTATTCCAAGGAATTCGGGCCGTGGATATTCTGCCGGATGCCACTTTTTCACCGCGAAACGGTCGGAATAGACGGAATCCTGAAATGGGCACTGGAATGGAAGGCCGATGGCATTGTCGGACAACTTTATAATAAGGATATTGAGAAAATCGTCCAGGCTGGCATTCCGGTTATAGCGCAGGACTTCAAAGAGCGCTTTACTGAAATTCCCAACATTACCGGGGGATATCAGGAAGCGGGGCAACTTGGAGCAGATTATTTTCTCAAAAAAGGCTTTACCAATTTCGCGTTCTATGGCTTCAATGATATCGTCTGGTCCAGAGAAAGAGCAGAAGGATTTGAGGAGAGATTAAAGAAGCGAGGGCATCAGGTTCACTATTTCGAACATAAGAAAGCGCGTTCTACCGAGCTTTGGTATTACAAGCCCAGTTCGCTGAGCCGCTGGCTGAAATCACTTCCGAAGCCTATTGGGTTGATGACGTGCGATGATAACCAGGGGCAGCACATTACCGAGGTTTGCCGGCAATTGGGCATCAGGATCCCCGAAGAAGTGGCTGTTTTGGGGGTTGATAATGATGAAATGATCTGCGATTTGTCTGACCCGCCTCTTTCCAGCATTGCGTTGGACGCAGAAAAAGGAGGATATGATGCTGCCAAATTGCTTGATCACATGATCAAACACGGCATATCAAAATATTACGATATCATTGTTAAGCCCGTCCAGGTAATCACAAGACATTCCACAGACATTTACGCGACCAACGACGACCATATCGCGTCTTCATTGAAATACATTCACCAGAATATTGACAAAAACCTGCATGTGGATGAGGTGGTTAAGCAAGTGCCATTGTCGCGCCGTGCGCTGGAAAAGCGGTTCCTCGAAATAACCGGTTACCCGATTTACAAATACATTTTTAACCTCCGCATTGAAAAATTTACTCAAAAATTGCTCGATACGGACATGTCGGTTTTTGAAATTGCGTTGGATATGGGTCTTACCGACAGCAAAAATATAGCCCGCCAATTCAGGCAGGCTAAGGGGTGTAGTCCAAGTGTTTACAGAAACAGATACGTGGCAGGCAAATAGTTACCAGATCACGATCCTGGCCGAATCCGGCAAAATCATTTTACTTCCCGGCGTACATTTCCACGCTGCTTCAAACTCTTTCAAATGTGGCATAGGTCCGTTAATCCGGTCTTTTGCGGGTGAATGCGGATCAGTTTGCACCTGATTTCTTAATGCTTCGTTGGTTGTGTTCATGTGCCATACCTGTGCCCAGCCCAGGAAGAAGCGTTGTTTCCAGTTGAAACCGTCGATAGGAGCAGGTTCTGCTTTGCCTTTCAGGGATTTTTCCAATGCGTAGTAAGCAAGTGTGAGCCCACCTAAGTCAGCCACATTTTCACCAATGGTTAGTGCACCATTGATTTTAAAACCAGGCAATGCTTCTATTCCGCTGAAATAGTCAATGTACTTTTTGGTAAGCTTATCAAAATTAGCCCTGTCTGAGGCTGTCCACCAGTTTTTAAGATTTCCCTCGTCATCAAACTGCGATCCCTGATCATCGAAACCATGTGTAAATTCGTGGCCAATAACCGCGATGATCCCACCGTAATTGATGGCGTCATCTGCATCTCGATTGTAAAATGGCGGTTGCAAAATCCCGGCAGGGAACACGATTTCGTTGTTTAGCGGATTGTAATAAGCATTTACGGTTTGCGGGGTCATTAGCCATTCTGCTTTATCCACAGGCTTCCCTATTTTGTCCACTTCTTCCTTATGCGCGTAAAGTGAAGCTGAAATAACGTTTTCAAACAGTTTGTCCTTCACAACTTCAATGGACGAATAGTCCTTCCATTTATCAGGATAGCCGATTTTATAAGTAAAAGCTTTTAGCTTCTTATGCGCTTTCGCTTTTGTGGAATCGCTCATCCAAGAAAGTTTGTCAATGCGTTCGCCATACACTGTGCGCACGTTTTCAATCATGTCGGAAACCTTTTTCTTGTCTTCCTCTGGGAAGTATTTTTTAGAAAATAGTTTTCCCAAAGGCATTCCTAATAATCCGTCTGTTGAGCGGATAGCACGTTCAACTCTTGCCTTTTGCTGTTTCGTACCGCGCATGACCGTGCTGAAAAAGCGGAAATTTTCCTGATCAAAGCTTTTAGGCAAATAACCGGCAAACCGCGAAAGCAATTGCCATTTGGCATAAAGCTTTAAGGTAGCAATCGGTGTAGCTTTCAGCAACTTGTTCACATTTTCAACGTAAGGCTTGTTTTGAACGACAATGCTGTCGGTTTTAATGTCCTGTTTGTCTGAGAATGCTTCCAGGTCGAAATCCGGGGCAAGTGATTGGAAACCTTTGAAAGACATTTTGTTATAAGTTTTCACAGGGTCGCGAAGCTCCACATTGGTCAGTTGCAGTTTGGCCAGCTTGGTCTCAAAATCCAGGATTGTTTGTCCCGGCTTTTGATCCGGGAATGTTGCCAGGGAGAACATCTTGTCCACATGTTTTACAAACTCTTCCCTCACTTTTACTGTGCTCGAATCAGTCCGGTCGTAGTAACTTCTTTCTCCAAGACTTAATCCATCCTGGCCACCATAAAGCACATTTACTTTGCTGTTCCTGAGATCCGCGTCAACGCCCATTCCAATGACAGAAGAAACACCGATTTTTTGCAATTCCCCCGAAACGGAAGCTAACTCTTTCAATGACTGAACACCATTGATTTTGTCGAGATATTCCTTCAATGGTGAAATTGAGCGCTTTTCGATCGTTACTGTGTCCAGGTAAGATTGGTAATAATCGGCTATTTGCTGCTCTTCACTCCCTTTTTTTCGATCTTCCAGTTTGACTATTTCCTGGATAATGCCTTTAAGCCTAACTTCTTTATTTTCTTTATCCAGCACATTAAAAGCGCCCCAACGGCTTTCTGTCCCGGGAATGGGGTTGTTCTTTTTCCAGCCTCCGTTGGCATAACTGTCAAAGTCGTCGCAGACCTTAATGGTCGAATCGAGCGAGCTCGTATCAAATCCAGGGACTTTTTCATGAGCAGATTCCTGATCAGTTTCCTTCTTACAAGCAGTCATTGCCAGCGACAAGGCCAGTACAGAATAGCATAAATGGGTTAATTTCATTTGTTAATGTATTGATTGTTAATGTGTTAATTACGAAATTCCACCCATCCATCCTTTGATAGGCTTCCAGAAGACAAGAAGGATAAGGCCAAAAACCGTCGTAATAATCGCCACCTGGTTGAATAAGCCGGGCATTTGCATAATATTCTCTTCGTCAAATCCCCCTGCAAAGATCCCGGCAATGAGGTTTCCAAGCGATGCACCTACGAACCATATGCCCATCAATTGGCTTACGTAGCGTTTCGGGGCAAGTTTTGTATAAGAGCTCAATCCAACAGGGCTCACACACAATTCACCGATCGTATGCAAAAAGTATGTGAAAGTAAGGAATAGCGGAGAGGCAAGTTGGCCTGTAACCGCAATTTTAGAAGCTGCCACCATGACGAAAAAGCTCAAACCAAGCAAAATTAGGCCTGCTGCAAATTTGACCGGAATGGATGGATTAAGATTTTTTGACGATAAATAGATCCATAAGCTGGCTAATACGGGCGCGAAAAGAAGCACGAATGTGGGCTGGAAGTTCTGGAACCAGCTGGATGGCACTTCCCATCCGCCTATAACGCGCTGGGTATGCCTTTCAGCGAATATTTGTAGTGATGTTCCAGCTTGTTCATAGCCTGCCCAGAAGAGCGCTATGGCCAGAAACAGGATGATTAGCACAACTACGCGATATTGTTCGACGCGGGTAAGTCCGCCGGCAAACAATATGAAAAGGAAATAGGAAGCAGAAATAATGACAATGATCACACCGGCACCTTTGGCCAATCCCTGTGCCGTGGTCATATCCAGTACGCCCGAAGATTGCAGGACAATTAAAAGGACAACAAGCGCTCCGATAAAGGCATAACCAAGTTTTTTGTTGGTGCCATTTTTTGCGTCGGACTCGGCTGTTGCTATCCTGGCAGGCGGCACATCACCCATTCCCTTTAAGTGACGCGCGCTTCCATAACGGAAAACAACTAACCCGAGAAGCATGCCAACTGCGGCTGCACCAAAACCCATATGCCAGCTGATACGCTCTCCAAGATAACCAACAATGGCGATTCCAAGGAAAGAGCCCAGGTTAATACCCATGTAGAAAATGGAGAATGCAGCATCGCGCCTAGCACCGCCCTCAGGATACAATTCGCCCACAATTGAACTGATATTTGGCTTCAACAAGCCGGTACCCACTGCAACCGTAGTAAGTCCTAAAAAGAACAGCCCGCTGCCACCCGGCACGGCAAGGATGATGTGACCTAGCATAATTACAATTCCACCGTACCAAATCGCCTTCTTTTGCCCGAGAATGTTATCGGCCAACCAGCCGCCAGGCAATGTTAGCAAATATACAGAGGCAGTGTAAAGCCCATAGATGGCCGCTGCTTCCGCTGCATTCATAGCCATTCCGCCCCGAACGGAATCAAGAAGGAAAAGTAAGAGAATTGCACGCATCCCATAATAACTGAACCGCTCCCACATTTCAGCAAAAAATAGAACATACAGGCCCGTGGGGTGCTTTTGGGATATCTGTGCAGACATAGAAGAGAGGTGTTTTATTTGGTATAATGGGCTATTTATTGAAAATTTTATTGCACAAGATAGGAAATAACGAGAAATATAAATAAACCGGTAAAATAAAAGCGGCAACTGACTTCATCGAGCCAGTTGCCGCTATCATCACAACGTTTCTGATCATTGTAAGCCTTACTTTACTGAAAATGAGCCCTCTCCAATTGAGAAACCTTCCGAGTAAAGTTCAATAGTGTATTTGCCCGATGCGAACGATGCATCCTTGTCATAAAGGATACTCACATCCTGATTGTTGTTCGTGTAAGCAACGTCTTTACTAATAGTATATCCTTGTTCCTGACCATTATACTCAAACACGCCAGAGCCGGTTTTGGTATCCGAAATGGTTGCTCCGGTAGGATCAATGATGCGGAGATAAATGGTTTTGTTGTCTGTCAAAGTCAACGGATTTTTTTCCAGAATAAAATCGACCCGAACCTTGTCTACGCGTTTTGCCTTTACGTTTTCACCCTCTCTCACCTTGCCTTTGGAAGAAACTGCATAAACCTTTACGCTACGTGCGCGCAAAGCTGCTGCCATCGTTACTTTCGATTCCAGCTCTGTATTTTTAGAAATAACGCCAGTTAGAGAGTCGCTGATCGCCTGTTTTGTGGTTTCCAAAACCGTTTTTTCCTGAGCTAATGTCTCATTCTGGCTGATTAGCTGCTGGTTTTCTTCTCTAAGCTGCGCAATCTCTTCGTCTTTTTTGGTAAGGAAAGCTTCGTATTCCTTCACTTTTTTACCCATGGTCATATTGCCTTTCCGCAATGCAATACGGTCGTTTTCCAGCGCAGCCTTTACCTTTTGAAGCTCCTCAATGTCGCCACCAAGTCCCTGCACTTCCTGGATACGTGCATCGAGCTGTTTGGAAATAGAATCCAGTTTGATCTCTGCCGACGCCAGTTCGTTAACGCGGGCTTGCAGGTCTGTTTCCTGCTTATTCGTTATAGTGCGCTCATTGTAATAAAGGTAGCCGAATACTGCTGCGAGGATTGTCATAAGGACTAAACCGACCAATAGACCGGTGTTATTTTTCCTTTCCATAGAAATTTGTTTAGGTTAAATGATAATATTACTGGATTTAAACAAAAAACTATGCCAATACTATACGTTAACGGCCTAGTACACAATGCAAAGCAAAAGGCCTGACGCTACGGATACGTGCATCAGGCCTTTTGTAAATATAGCACCTTGTTAAGTGACAGATTATCAACCAGTTAGTAGTCTCCGCCAGCTCCTCCGCCACCAAAACTTCCTCCGCCGAAACCCCCGAAACCACCGCTGCTGCCGCCTCCGCCCCAGTTTCCTGAAAAACTTCCTCCCCCGGAATGGGTAGTATATGGCCAAATGACTGGTCCGCCAAAACCGCCGAATCCACCGCGTCCTCCACCATTATTACGGTTTCGGAACACAAAAATCATAATGACGATGAATATGATGATGACGATCAAAAGGGGCGGGAAAGATCCGTCGTCATTGCTTTCGTTTGGATCAGCTTTATATTCTCCGGTTGCATACTTGAAAATCATATCCACGCCCTGATCCAAGCCCTGATAAAACTGCCCGTTCTTGAACTGAGGCGTGATCACTTGCGTAATGATCCGCTTGGCAATTGCATCCGGAATGGCACCTTCCAGGCCGTAGCCCGTGCTTATATACACTTTCCGGTCCGTAGGAGCCCAAAGCAAAACGATTCCATTGTCTTTATCCTTCTGTCCGACGCCCCATTCGCGGCCAAGCTTTAATGCATAATCGGCGATTGGATAATCGCCCGTTGTAGGCACGATAACGATGACAATCTGCGATGAAGTAGAGTCGTTGTAAGCAATCAGTTTCTGCTCCAGTTGCTCTTCCTCACTTGCATTGAGCTGATTGGCAAAGTCGTTGACCAGCTTGGGAGGATCTGGTTTTTTTGGAATATCCTGAGCAGTCACATTTAATAATGTGAGCCAAATCAGGCAAAAGAGAATGAGGGCTTTTTTCATAGATCAGTGCCCGAACGAAATATCGTCCGGTAGTTCGTTGATGTCGTCAGACCGGAAGGGGAAATGCTTTTTCAATTGAAAACCGGCTTCTGCGATCCCTTTTGCAAGCCCTTCCGAATACTGCCCGTTTGAAAAATATTGCCGGAGAAGATCTTTTGTACTATTCCAAAAATCAGCGGTAACCTTCGCATCAATCCCCTTATCACCTAAAACAGCGAACTTACGGTCTTCATAGGCCAGATAAAAAAGCACACCATTTTGTTGGGCAGTTTTATCTAGATTCAGAAAAAGAAAGACTTCCTTAGCGCGGTCCATCACATCCGGAGTAGGGCATTTCTTTTCGATATGCACCTTTACTTCACCGGATGTCTGTTTCTCAGCCTGCTGAATGGCTTCAATGATAAGCTGCTGCTCCTTTTCAGAAAAAAAGAGAGGATCTGTGGCCATGATGATCTGGTTTTAGTACTTGAGAACCAATGTGCGCTTTTAGAACTGCACCGTTGGGGCCTTGTCCGAACCAGCTGCCGCTGTGAAATAACCCTTTTGAGAGAACCCGAAAACGCCTGCAAAGAGATTGTTAGGGAATGTGCGCACTTCCTGATTATAATCCTTCACAACCGTGTTAAAGTCGTTTCTTGCAACCGTTATGCGGTTTTCAGTGCCTTCAAGCTGGGCTTGCAAATCCAGGAAGTTCTGATTGGCTTTCAACTGCGGATATTGCTCAACCGTTACAAGTAATCGGGAAAGCGCACCGCTCAATTGATCCTGAGCGCCTTGAAATTTCGCAATGTTCTCAGGAGTAAGGTCGCCTGCATTAATGGTGGTTTGCGTTGCTTTTGCACGAGCCTCTATCACTGCTGTTAATGTTCCTTTTTCAAAATCGGCAGCGCCTTTTACTGTGCTTACTAAATTGGGAATAAGGTCTGCGCGACGCTGGTACTGGCTTTCCACCTTAGCCCATGATTCTTTTACGACCTCGTCTTTGCTTACCAGGCCATTATATTTACCGCAGCCTACGAATCCAAGAATAAGAATTACGACGATAACTGCAATTAGTCCTTTTGACATTTTATATTCAGTTTAGAGTTAATGAATCTGTTTCAAAGTTGCCCAAAGCTAGCAAAATCCTGAAGAAAAACTACATAACCGGCCAGGAGGGTATATATGCATTGTTATTACCGGATAATAGGTTTTTCAGTGCAAAAATGGCTATTCGCTTTCTCCTACACCCGCAATGTTGTTCCATCTGCCCCAGTTTACTGACACTTCATAGTCCATTAAATGGCTTTCAAAATACATTGCGCCCCAAGTCCAGTTGATACCTAGCTCATTAACGAGATGATTGGCACAAGTTGTTCTTTCGGCTGATGTCAAAAAGCCGGTGGACTTCAATGTATTCATGGAGTGATTCACTTCATCGTCCCTCGTTTCGCCGTTTGTCCATTTTTCATAAATGGAATTGTCGTTTTGCCAGCGCTGAAGAAAATTGTGCTTTACACCGCTTGGCTTGAACATCCTGGGCCCGTAGCGAAGCAGTGTCCAGTGAAAATAATCGCGGGAAAGCAAGTTGGCGATCATTGCATCGTCTGTTCCCTTACCCGCTTGCGCTTTTGTAACATAATAATAAATGTATCGCGCAGAAATGCAACCCAGTGAAAGCCAGTCCGAAAGCCGCGTGTCTGTCAGCGGATCTGCTGTCTCATACATTTTGCCATTCTTAATGTAGTCGGAGACATACTTTTCCAAGATCCCCAATGCTGTAGACTCGCCACCCGTGCTTATATTTTGAGCATCTGCACCGTCCAATTCCTGTGGATCAATCCCTAGTTGTGCCAGGATAGGAATTGGGCCTGCATCATATTCATTGGGCAGCGTAACCTTTTCAGGCTCGGAAAGTGGTTCTTTTATTTTCAAAGAGCCTTTGATCTGTTCGTTGAATGCCGAGAAATTAGCAGGAAGCTTTGCTATGGCAAACGGCAAAGCCGTTGCATGCATGAGGGTATCCATCCAGAAAAGCTTGATGTCAATGTTCACAGTCTTGAGCTTTTTGCTCAACGACGACTCAATACGCGTCTCCTCGGGAGCAATTTCTTTGCTCGTATAAACGTATTCGGCATTATAGTCTTCCGCAAGCTGGGCGATGATCTTTTCAGGTTCCCCGACGCGTATCAAAAGATCTCCTCCCTTTTCCCTAAGCCGGTTTCGCAGGTCCACCACGGACTGGATAAGGAACTGTCCCCGCATTGCTCCTGTGCGGCGGAAGCCTAGTTTTGTTTTGTCAAATTGTCTGGGATCGAAAACGTAAACGGGTATAATTTCACTTGCTGATGCCACAGCGGAAAAAAGTGCTTCATTATCACGTAACCGCAGATCATTTCTAAACCAATAGATAATTCGCTGAGCCATTAATACAAACTAAATAAATCTGAAAATCAATTTTTAAAAATGCAAACATACGAAAATTGGGCCTGGGCATAACAAAAGCAGCCCGATCCAGGACGTTGCATGGATCGGGCTGCTTATTATTTGACTAATGTTAATAACTCAAAATTGTAAATTCCGTTCTCCGATTGCGCTGGTGCTCTTCTTCAGTTTTAGCATTTGGGATAATTAACTCGCGCTCACCATAACCTTTGGCAACCATTCTGTCGGCATCAATTCCCTTTGTGTTAAGATAGGTCACTGCCGATTCGGCCCTGTTTTGAGACAATGTCATGTTATACGCATCCGTTGCACGCGCATCCGTATGCGAGCTCAACTCGATCTTCATGGTCGGATTGTCTTTCAGGATCTGCACGAGCTTGTCAAGTTCAATGGCAGCATCAGGCCGGATGTTGTATTTGTTTAAATCGTAGTAAATGTTTTCAAGGACAAATGTTTTGTTCAGTTCGAGCTTATCCAGCTTGATCGTCACATTAAACGTCGTATCCGTCAATTCTTTGGTCAGGAAAATTGGCGGGATCGAACGTCCATCCATTGAAAATGGCTCACGTCTGCTGATATATCCTTTGCGTTGAACCAACAGGCTATACGATTTCCCTTCTTCAACAGGCTGTTTTCCAAACTTACCTTCAGAATTGGAAGGCAACTGCGCGATCTCAACATCAGAGGTGTCAGGCAGAATACGCACCGTTGCAGAATCAATGGGCGTGGATGTGCCATTAGCTAACACCGTTCCAGCAAGGAAGTATCTTACTACCTTTGGCTTACCATTAATGTATTTCGGATTGTTGGGATTCAAAGGATCATTTGGATCATTATTCCTGGCAATTGTGGTGCTATCCTCCTCTTCCGGGCCTGCGAAATAATAAATATCATCATCCCCTTTTCCACCATCGCGATTGGAAGAGAAAAAACCTTTGTTTAAATCTTTATAAAACACGAGACCGAAGTCATCTTGCGGGCTGTTAAAAGGTAAGCCCAAGTTTTCAATAGAAATAACGCCTTGCGTGCGCGTTGCAGAGAACAAATCCAGTTTACCCAAACCAGGATGGCCGTCAGATGCGAAGTATAATTTTCCACCTTCTGCTACATACGGAAACATTTCGTCGCCAGCCGTATTAATATCCTTGCCCATATTCACAGGCTTGCTAAACCGGCCTGATGCGTCCATATTGGTGCGGTAAAGGTCAATGCCGCCTGCGCCGCCAGCGCGATTTGATGCGAAGTAGAGTGTTTTCCCGTCGCGGGAAAAAGCCGGGGATCCGTCCCATGCCAGTGAATCATTAATAGGCAGGATGGCAGGAGTGGTCCATTGTCCATTCACATTGCGGCTTAGATAAAGATCTACATCTAATGCTCCGTTTTTCTTTCCCGTATTACCCCGTGCGAAAACCAAGGTTTTCCCATCCGGCGAAAATGCTGGCGAGGCTTCATTAGCATCCGGGTCCAGGATATCATTGCTTAACAGAACGGGTGTGCCTTGCGTTGCACCGGCATCTTCTGAAAGTGAAACCTTGTAGAGACCAAGCATAGGCTGGCCATTGTTTTTGTAAATTTTTTCTTTCTTGGAAGATGAGAAAACAAGCTCATTGCCAAGAATAGTAGGGGAGAATTCAGAGCCTGCAGTGTTGAGGGGAATCGCTTTGGCTTCAACCTCCATTTTTGTTGTCCGCAAGCGATCTGCAATTTTGAGAATCTCAACTTCGCGCAATGCTCGGTCCTGCAAACTTTGTACACCAGCCGTGTCCTTTGCATAAGCAGCAAACTCGTTAGACGCTTCTTGATACTGCCCAGCCGTTTTTAACGCATAAGCATATTGAAATTTAGCGTCTGGCTTATTTATTCCTGCGTCGATGGCTTTTTTGTAGAATGGAATGGCTTCTTTGAAACGATTGGAGAGGCGGTAGGATTCGGCAATCAGATAATCCGTCTGAACCGGCTCAATGTTAGCAGCCGCAGCTTTTTGAAAGGCCTTTATTGCAAGGTCATATTCACCATTCTCAAATTTCTTTTGCCCGTCTTTGTAGGCCTGCATTGCGGAGTTACAGCCGGATAGATATGCACATATAGTAACGAGACTAATTATGAGGGTTAAGTAACGCCGGAAAAGTTTCATAATGTAAAGTATAAAATCAAATGATTGACGCGCACACTGGGTTTTTGAAAGACAATACTAATAAACAACGTTTGGAAATAAAATTACGGATATGAGAGGCCAAGATTTTTATTTAGAATGTTTTGAGCTAAAATGAAGCCTGTTAGTTGTTTGGTGCGGTTGCGTTGAGCAATATAAGCATCTTAACAATGCGTTTGAGATCTCATGCAGTTTTTTGTTTACAGGGTTTTAATAAAAAAAGATAGTAACGTTTTGTAAATCAATGTGAGACTGTTACTTTTGCAGTCCGATTTTTCGGGAAAACTGTTTTTAAAACAATAGACTGGTGCATTAACCAGATCAAAATCAATTTGTTAAATGCCAACTATTTCACAATTAGTCCGTAAAGGTAGAGAGACCATTACATGGAAATCAAAGTCACCGGCTTTGGATTCTTGCCCTCAGCGTAGGGGTGTGTGCACCAGGGTGTACACTACAACGCCAAAAAAACCGAACTCAGCACTTCGTAAAGTTGCCCGTGTTCGTCTTTCAAACAACAAAGAAGTTAACGCCTATATCCCAGGAGAAGGCCACAACTTGCAAGAGCACTCGATCGTTTTGATCCGTGGTGGTCGTGTTAAAGATTTACCAGGTGTGCGTTACCACATTATCCGTGGTGCATTGGATACAGCTGGTGTGAACGGCCGTAAACAACGTCGTTCGAAATATGGTGCTAAGCGTCCAAAACCAGGACAAGTTGCAGCAGCACCAACAAAAGGTAAAAAGAAATAAAAAGTAACTCTCTCTGCTTTTATTAAGGAATTAATCTGATAAAAGGGAAGTAATCCAGGCTGCTGGCTTGGGTGAATAAGTTGCAAAACGAAACCTCGTGTAAAATTTTAAGTTAAAATGAGAAAGTCGAAACCAAAGAAAAGATATATCCTTCCTGATCCGAAGTTCAGGGACGTACAGGTTACTAAGTTCGTTAACAACCTGATGTTTGAAGGAAAGAAAAGCATTGCATTCACAATCTTCTACGACGCGTTGGAGTTGGTAGAGAAAAAAACAAGCGAAAGCGGTCTTGAAACTTGGAGAAAAGCATTGAACAATGTAACTCCATCTGTTGAGGTAAAAAGCCGTCGTGTGGGTGGTGCTACATTCCAGGTTCCAACGGAAGTTCGTCCTGAGCGTAAGCAGTCTTTGGGCATGAAATGGTTGATCAACTATTCACGTAAGCGTGGTGAAAAAACAATGGTTGACCGTCTTGCTGGTGAGATCATTGCTGCTGCAAAAGGTGAAGGAGCTGCTGTTAAGAAGAAAGACGATACGCACCGTATGGCAGATGCCAACAAAGCGTTCTCGCACTTCAGATTCTAGGAATCCAAGGTTAATAATATCAAGCCGGGTGCTGCGTTTGCAGTACCCGGCTTTTGCTTGTAACTGAAAGTAAATTTATGTTTGCTTATGACTAGTAAATTGGATAATTTTCAATTATTTACGCTGCTACTCACCTACAAACCTGTCATCTGCGATCATGCGAATTGTTTATCTTTCCCTATTACTTCTATTGCTATTTTCTGCCTGTAAGAAGGATAGGAAGGAGGTTGAGCCAGAAGAAATCCTGACCAATACATCACTGGTTAAAGTTGAAGCCGGCTTTGAAAAGGCCCTAATCAGGCTTGGCATTGACAAATCCGGGAAGCAAGATGGCCTTATTCTTTACCAGGACGTAAAAGATATTGATAGCTTATACATTAAAGGACAGGTCAGAGATGAAATACAGGGACTTGGCGGAATTGAATACTTCACTAATCTCAGATCCTTAACAACTTTATTTACTAAACCAGACTCTCTGGATTTGAGCAAAAATACTAAACTAGAATATTTACACATTCAAACAGGAATGGAGGTCGGGGGAGAGCGTAATGCCCTGAGATATTTAAATGTCCGGAACTGTAAAGAACTGAAATATCTTAGGTGCTCGAACAATCTCATTTCTACTCTTGACCTAAGCCAGAACACGCTATTGAAGGAGTTGCATTGTCACGAGAATTTCAACCTTAAAACGCTTGATTTATCGAAAAACACAGAATTGGAGGTACTTACTACCTTGATGGGAGATGAATTTAAAGAGTTGGATCTGAAACATAATTCGAAGCTCCGAAAACTTTTGTGGCAATCAAGCGGCTTGGGAAAGTTGGACATCAGCAACCTTGATGATTTGACTTATTTATACCTTCGGGTGGGGGATGCGAACTTCAATTTGGGGAACAAGCCGAAGTTAGACACGCTCATTTTAACTTATACAAACTTAAATTCTCTTGATTTAACAAAAACACCTAACCTTGTGTCACTTGAACTAGGTGAAGGCTTAGAATCTGTTGACCTAAGCGCATTGAAGGGGCTAAAAAGGCTATCCTGTGTTAATTCGGGATTTACGGAATTAAACCTTAGCAGCAATACTTTGCTAACAGAGTTTTTTGGTAGTGGGTTAAAACAGCTTAGCAAGCTTGACTTACGTTCTTGTAAAGATCTTGTTAAGTTAACAGTGTTTGATTCTCCGAAACTGGCAAGCATTTGTCTGGCAAGGCTCCCGGTGGCTTCGGATCTAAGTTGGCAGAAACCTGAACATACGAAATTTGAGGTCTGTAAATGATTCTTTCCATAGGAGCAACATATGTGGTTGGAGCAAATTTTTTGTTTATCGAATATTTCTTTTGAAAATTAACCTTTCCATAATTGTTTTTATAATCAACAATTTATACTTTTGCGCTCTGAATTTTTGGAAGCACTGTGTTTTGTAGTCTTCAAAAAGTTCAAAATGCTTCGGATTGAATTGCACATCGAATATAAAATAACACATCACCATCTGTCATGGCACGTGATCTAAGATTAACAAGAAACATTGGTATTGCTGCGCACATTGATGCGGGTAAGACAACCACAACGGAGCGTATCCTTTATTACGCAGGGGTAAGCCACAAAATTGGAGAAGTACATGATGGTGCTGCTACAATGGACTGGATGGAGCAGGAGCAAGAGCGTGGTATTACCATTACATCAGCTGCTACAACCGTTGATTGGAACTACCGTGGTGAAAAATATCATATCAACATTATCGATACACCGGGACACGTTGACTTTACGGTTGAAGTAAACCGTTCACTTCGCGTGTTGGATGGTCTTGTATTCCTTTTTAGTGCAGTTGATGGTGTTGAGCCTCAATCTGAAACGAACTGGCGTCTGGCTAACAACTACAACGTTGCACGTATCGGTTTCGTAAATAAAATGGACCGTTCTGGTGCAGACTTCCTGAAAGTTTGTACTCAGGTTAAGGAAATGCTTGGAAGCTACGCTGTTCCTCTTCAATTGCCGATTGGTGCTGAAGATACGTTCAGAGGTGTAGTTGACCTTGTAAACTTCCGCGGTATCGAATGGAATGAAGAAGATAAGGGGATGACTTTCAGAGAAGTTCCTATTCCTGATGATATGCTTGAAGAAGCAACCGAATGGAGAGAAAAATTACTTGAAGCTGTTGCCGAATTCGACGACACTTTAATGGAAAAATACTTTGAAGATCCAACTTCGATCTCAGAAGACGAAATTCTTGCAGCTTTGCGTGCAGCAACGATCAGCATGAAAATCGTTCCTATGGTTTGCGGTTCTTCATTCAAAAACAAAGGTGTTCAAACGATGCTTGATTACGTGATGGCTATTTTGCCTTCACCTCAGGATCGCGAAAGCATTATCGGAACAGATCCACGTACAGGACTTGAAATTTCACGTCAGCCAACGGATTCTGATCCTTTCTGTGCATTAGCATTTAAAATTGCAACTGACCCCTACGTAGGACGTCTTTGCTTTATCCGCTCTTACTCAGGATACCTTGATTCAGGTTCTTACATCTTGAACAACCGTTCAGGAAACAAGGAGCGTATCTCGCGTATTTTCCAAATGCACGCTAACAAGCAAAATCAAATTGATCGTCTTGAAGCGGGTGACATTGGAGCGGTAGTAGGTTTCAAAGATATCAAAACAGGAGATACATTATCTGACGAAAAGAACCCGATTGTTCTGGAATCAATGGTGTTCCCTGAGCCGGTAATCGGTTACGCTATCGAGCCTAAGAAAGCGGCTGACAGCGATAACTTCTCTAAGGCTATTACTAAATTGATCGAGGAAGATCCTACGTTGCAAGTTGAAAGTAACGAAGAAACAGGTCAGACGATCATTAAAGGTATGGGTGAACTTCACCTTGAAATCATCATCGACCGTATGCGTCGTGAGTTCAAAGTAGAAGTAAACCAAGGTGCTCCTCAGGTAGCTTACAAAGAGATTCTTACTAAGAATTTTGAACACCGTGAAGTTTACAAGAAACAAACGGGTGGTCGTGGTAAATTTGCCGATATCGTATTCGAAATCGGACCACGTGACGATAACGAAGAAGGCAAAGAACCAAAAACAGGTTTGCAGTTTGTTAACCAGATCGTAGGTGGTACTATTCCTCGTGAATTTATCGCTCCGATCCAGAAAGGCTTTGAAGCTTCGATGTCGAATGGTGCTTTGGCTGGATATCCTTTGGATTCTATGAAAGTACGTATCTTCCACGGTTCATTCCACGATGTCGATTCAGATGCACTATCCTTCGAATTGGCAGCTAAAATTGGTTTCAAAGAAGCTGCACGTCATGCAGGTTCTAAGTTGATGGAGCCGATTATGCACGTTGAAGTTCTTACTCCTGATGAATACACAGGACCTATCACTGGTGACCTTAACCGTCGTCGTGGTTTGATGAGAGGTATGGATTCACGTAATGGTGCGCAGGTTATCAAATGTGATGTTCCTTTGTCTGAACTTTTCGGATATGTAACAGATCTTCGTACAATGTCATCAGGACGCGCTACTGCTTCATTGACATTTGCATACTATGAGATCGTTCCAAACAACATCGCAGAACAGGTAATTGAAAAAGCAAAAGGCTTAGTTAAAGCATAAGACATTGGTGTGTGTTATTCAGTTAACACACACCAATTTGTTTATAAATATTAAGCAAGTGAAGTAAATGGTTCTTTCACTTGTGGATTGTCGGAACAAGTTTCGTTCAAGTATTCTCAGAACCGGAAATAATAAAGAAAGATGAATCAAAAAATTCGTATCAAACTAAGGTCGTTTGACCACAATCTGGTTGACAAGTCAGCTGAGAAGATTGTAAAAGCAGTAAAGGCAACAGGTGCAATCGTTAGTGGACCAATTCCTTTGCCAACTAAAACTGAAAAATTCACTGTTCTTCGTTCTCCACACGTTAACAAGAAATCACGTGAACAATTCCAGCTTTGTACTTACAAACGTTTGGTAGACATCTTTTCTACAAGCGCAAAAACGGTTGATGCATTGATGAAGCTTGAATTGCCAAGCGGTGTTGATGTTGAGATTAAAGTATAGTAGATAAGGCTTATTAGATTAAGCAAAGACATAAATTGGATGAAGGTCCGGTTACGGAAACCACATCTGAGCTCACGAAAGCAGTTGAATGCTTGTGCTTAATGGCACAATTCGACAGTTCTCAGAATTCGAGGTCAGATGGTTCAAATCATCTGACCTTTTTTGCTGATTATCAGCGAGAAATATTTTAAAGCTGCTAGGATGCATGAATTTGATTTCATACCTTTGCAGTCCGTTTTAAAGAATAAGGGTTTTACCTGCTAATTTTAATTTCAAAACATGTCTGGTTTAATTGGTAAGAAAATCGGAATGACTAGTTTGTACAATGCTGACGGGCAGGCTCTGGCATGTACTGTGATTCAAGCTGGTCCTTGTGTTGTTACACAAGTTAGGTCCGAAGAAAAGGATGGCTATAAAGCTATTCAGTTAGGTTTTGGTGAAAAGAAAGAGAAAAGTTCTTCCCAGCCTATGATTGGCCACTTCAAGAAAGCCGGTACAACTCCCAAACAAAAAGTGGTTGAGTTCAAGGAATTTGAAGTGGAGCATGAACTTGGAACTTCATTATCTGTTACGGATATCTTTGAAGAAGGCGAGTTTGTTGACGTTGTTGGTTCTGCCAAAGGCCGCGGTTTTCAGGGTGTTGTAAAGCGCCATGGTTTCGCAGGGGTAGGTGGTCAGACTCACGGTCAGCACAACAGAGCGCGTCACCCAGGTTCGATTGGTGCTTGTTCATTCCCATCACGTGTATTTAAAGGCATTCGTATGGGTGGACGCATGGGTAACAATCGTGTAAAAATTCAGAATTTACGTATTCTGAAAGTGATCCCTGAGCAGAACCTTTTGGTTGTTAGTGGCTCAGTACCTGGTTCAAAGAATTCATTTCTAATCATTGAGAAATAGCACCGATGGAACTGTCCGTATTAAATATAAAAGGAGAAGATACCGGCAAGAAGGTAAGTGTGTCTGAAGAAATTTTTGGCATCGAACCTAACACGCACGCGATCTATCTCGATGTGAAGTTGTACTTGGCTAACCAACGTCAGGGAACACACAAATCTAAAGAACGTGCAGAGGTTAATCACTCTACTCGTAAAATCAAACGTCAAAAAGGAACAGGTGGAGCTCGTGCAGGTAGCATTAAATCTCCGGTGTTCGTAGGTGGTGGTCGTATTTTCGGTCCACGTCCTCGTGACTACGGTTTTAAAATCAATAGAAAAGTTAAAGTTTTGGCTCGTAAGTCAGCTTTCTCTGCAAAAGCTCAGTCTGATTCGATTTCAGTTCTTGAAGCATTCACATTTGATGCCCCAAAAACTAAGTCTTATTTGAATGTTTTGAATTCACTTGCATTGGTGAATACCAAAACACTTCTAATTCTTCCATCTGTTGACAGCAATGTATATCTGTCAAGCCGTAACATTCCAAAAGCAAAAGTTACGACAGTGGACGCGGTCAACACGTATGACCTGATGTATGCAGACCGTCTTTTGATAAGTGAATCTGCTCTGTCTATTTTGGAAACCCAATTGAACAAATAATCATGAGTGTACTGAAACGTCCGATTATAACCGAAAAGGTAACGGCTCAGGGTGGTCAAGGAAAATATGCCTTCGAAGTGTCCCTTACTTCTAATAAAGTAGAGATCAAAAAGGCTATTGAGAAACTGTTCGGGGTTACCGTAGAAAGCGTTCATACAATGCGCAGCATTGGAAAAAGCAAATCCCGTACATCGGGTGGTAAGTTTGTAAGTGGAAAAACTTCAACTATCAAAAAGGCTATCGTAACAGTAGCTGAAGGTGAAATCATCGATATCTACGGTGAAGCATAAGAATAGTTGAGCGATTCAAATCTTTGACGAGTTAATAGCAAATGGCAGTTAAAAAATTAAAACCGACAAGTGCTGGTCAGCGTTTCCGCTCCGCTCCTACATTCGAGGAGATCACAACGGCGAAACCTGAAAAGAGTCTTCTGGAAACCATCAAAAGAACAGGTGGTCGTAATAGCCAGGGACACAGGACCATGCGACATATAGGTGGCGGGCATAAAAGGAAGTATCGTGTAATTGATTTCAAAAGAAATCGTTTCGATGCACCAGCCACAGTAATTTCAATTGAATACGATCCAAACCGTTCAGCGCGTATTGCGTTGGTGCAGTTTGAAGATGAAGAAAAAAGATATGTGATTGCTCCAAACGGACTGAAAGTGGGACAAGTAATTGTTTCAGGCAGTTCAGTAGCACCGGAAGTTGGTAATGCGCTTCCATTAGGTTCTATGCCAATTGGTACAATTGTTCACAATATCGAGTTGACTCCTGGTAAAGGTGGTCAGTTTGCACGTAGCGCGGGAGCTTATGCTCAGCTTGTTGCGAGAGAAGGAAAATACGCAGTATTGAAAATGCCATCTGGCGAAATGCGTATGATACTTTCTACTTGTATCGCAACAGTTGGAACAGTTTCTAATGCAAGTCACATGAATGTTGCATTAGGAAAAGCAGGCCGTCGTCGTTGGTTAGGTCGCCGCCCACGTGTACGTGGTGTTGCAATGAACCCAGTCGATCACCCAATGGGTGGTGGTGAAGGTCGCTCATCAGGGGGCCAGCCTAGATCAAGAAACGGACAGTTCTCTAAAGGACTTAAGACTCGTGATCGCAACAAGCATTCTGAGAAATTGATTATCAGCCGTCGTAAAAAATAATAGTATAACATGGCACGCTCATTAAAAAAAGGACCATATATCGATTTTCGTCTTGAGAACAAAGTAACTGTGATGAACAGTGCTTCACGGAAATCAGTAATCAAAACCTGGTCACGACGCTCAATGATATCGCCGGATTTTATCGGGCATACATTCGCAGTGCATAATGGAAACAAGTTTATTCCGGTTTATGTAACTGAAAATATGGTTGGTCACAAACTGGGAGAATTCTCTCCTACACGTAACTTCCGTGGCCACACAGCAAAAAAAGATAAAGGTAGAAAATAATTAGTCGACGATAGCTGGTTCTGTCACAGGAACGAGCCTATATCTGAAAGAACATGGAAGCAAGAGCTATATTAAAAGATGTGCCTACTTCTCCTCGCAAAATGAGGTTAGTAGCCGACATGATTCGCGGACAAAAGGTCAGCAAGGCGTTGGCACTATTAAAGTTTCAACCGAGAGCTTCTTCACCGGTTTTGCACAAAGTTTTACTTTCTGCAGTTGCTAACTGGCAACAACTGAATGAGGATGCGAAGCTGGAAGACGCTGATCTTATTGTCAAAACCGTATTTATTGACGGTGGACGTATGTTAAAGCGTTTGCGCCCTGCACCGCAAGGAAGAGCACATAGAATCCGTAAGCGTTCGAACCACATCACAATCGTGATCGACGATGCTTCTGCTTCTATCGCAAGCGCAGACAAAGAATCAGTAATCACCGAATCATAAGTAAAACGATCTATATCGAATGGGACAAAAGGTTAATCCTATAGGTCTGAGACTAGGAATTGTTAGAGGATGGGAGTCAAGTTGGTATGGAGGAAAAGACTTCTCTGATAAATTAGTTGAGGACGAGAAAATCCGTAATTACATCAAAGCACGTATCCCAAAAGGATCGATCTCAAAAGTAGTTATTGAAAGAACATTGAAACGTATCACATTAACAATCCACACTGCTCGTCCGGGTATTGTAATTGGAAAAGGTGGTAGCGAAGTTGATAAAATCAAAGAAGAGCTTAAAAAGATCACAGGAAAAGACGTTCAGATCAACATTTATGAGATCAAACGTCCTGAGATCGATGCGAAATTGGTAGGCGAAGCAATCGCTCAACAACTTCAGGCTCGTATTTCATATCGTAGAGCAATGAAGCAGTCAATTGCTTCTGCAATGCGGGTTGGAACACAAGGAATCAAAATTCGTCTTGCTGGTCGTCTTGGTGGAGCTGAAATGGCTCGTACTGAGGAATACAAAGAAGGAAGAATTCCTCTTCACACTTTGAGAGCTGATATCGATTATGCAATCTCAGAAGCACAAACGATCTACGGAAAAATCGGTATTAAAGTTTGGATCTTCAAAGGAGAGCTTTACGGTAAGAGAGATTTGACACCAAGTGCTGCAACAGCTGCATCTGACCGTGCTGAAAGAAGCGCATCAGGCGGAAACGACCGTGGTGGAAATGATCGTGGCGGAAGAGATCGCAGAGGTGGTGGTCGTGATGGTGGAGCACCTCGTGGAGAAGGCGGTGGTGGCGGAAGCGAAGCAGATCGTCGCAAACGCAATAACAGCGGTGGTGGCAACAACAACAATAGGAATAAGAAGAAGTAATCCGACATTTTCCGGTAATGCACCGGTTCAAATAGATTAAAATCATGTTACAGCCGAAAAGGACAAAATTTCGCAAGCAACAAAAAGGCAAGGGCTCCTATAATGGTTTGGCTACTCGCGGACATGAAATCGCATTTGGTTCTTTTGCTATCAAAGCGCTTGAACCAGGTTGGTTGACCGCACGTCAAATTGAAGCTGCACGTATTTCAGTGACTCGTGCTATGAAACGTGAAGGCCAGGTATGGATTCGTGTTTTCCCTGACAAGCCAATTACCAAGAAGCCAGCGGAAGTTCGTATGGGTAAAGGTAAAGGAGCTCCTGAATATTGGGTAGCACCGGTTAAGCCAGGAACAATCATCTTCGAAGCAACTGGTGTTACATTGGATACCGCTAACGAAGCATTGCGTTTGGCCGCACAGAAGTTGCCAATTAAAACCAAGTTCGTTGTACGTCGGGATTATCAGGAAGCGAATTAACCCGAATGTTATTAAGAACGCTAATTATTTAAAGCAATGACTAGTAAAGAAATAAAAGATCTGTCGCAAGATCAGCTTAAAGAGCAGATCGCTCAGGAGCGGGAGCGCTTATTGCGATTGAAATTCGCTCATGCGATTTCACCAATTGAAAACCCTTTGCGTATTCGTACCTCGCGTAAGGAAATTGCAAAACTCTTAACCGAGCTGTCGGCTAAAAGTAACCAACAGTAAATCAGTTTAGAAATTATGGAGGCAACAGAAAGAAATTTACGTAAAGAAAGAGTTGGCAAAGTAGTGAGCAACAAAATGGAGAAATCCTGTGTGATCACTGTGGAGCGTAAAGTGAAGCATGCCAAGTATGGTAAGTTTATGACTAAAACTACCAAGCTTATGGTGCATGACGAAACCAATCAGGTTGGAATCGGTGATACGATTCGCGTGATGGAAACACGTCCGCTTAGTAAGAATAAGCGTTGGAGATTAGTAGAAATCCTTGAAAGAGCTAAGTAACAATGGTACAGCAAGAATCAAGACTGTCGGTAGCAGACAACAGTGGAGCGAAGGAAGTACTCGTAATTCGTGTACTTGGTGGAACTGGCAAACGCTATGCCTCAGTGGGCGATAAAATCGTCGTAACAGTAAAATCAGCTCTTTCTTCGAGCAATATGAAAAAAGGAACGGTTTCAAAAGCCGTTGTGGTTCGTACAAAAAAAGAAGTACGCCGTAAAGATGGAACCTACATCAGATTTGAAGATAATGCAGCTGTTTTGTTAAACAACAATGACGAGCCTCGTGGTACTCGTATCTTTGGACCGGTTGCAAGGGAATTGCGCGAAAAGCAATTCATGAAGATCGTTTCACTGGCACCTGAGGTGTTGTAAGAAATCGAAACTCTAGTATTTCTTTGAACTGATAAGAGAATATCTAAAATGGAAAGCAAAAATAAAAAGGCACCGGCTAAGTTGCACATTCGCACTGGAGATACTGTTAAGGTAATCTCAGGCAATGCAAAAGGCGAGACTGGTGTTATCAAGAAAGTGGATATCGAGAAGCTTAGAGCTGTTGTTGAAGGCGTTAACATGATTACAAAGCATGTTAAGCCTAACGCACAAACTCCACAAGGAAGCATTGAAAAGCGTGAAGGTGCAATTCACATTAGTAACCTAATGGTGGTTGATCCTAAAACTGGCGAAGCAACCAGAACTGGTCGCAAGGCAGATGACAAAGGAAAGCTTCAGCGTTTTTCGAAAAAGACAGGAAATATTTTATAATTCCTTGTTCATTTAGAACCTGGAATTGAATATAAACGGTGGGTCGGTAATCCACAATAATATCTTCAAAAAGATGGCACAGCCGAGATTAAAAGAAAAGTATGTAAGCGAAGTTGTTTCGCAGCTGAAAGACAAGTTTCAGTACAAGTCAGTAATGCAGGTTCCTCGTTTGACTAAGATAGTTATCAATAAGGGAATTGGTGCAGCGGTGGCAGACAAAAAATTGGTTGATACTGGTGTTGAAGAATTGAGCCAGATCACCGGTCAAAAGGCAATAGCAACAATTTCTAAGAAAGCGGTTTCTAACTTCAAGTTGCGTGAAAACATGCCGATTGGAGCAAAGGTTACACTTCGTGGCGATCGTATGTATGAGTTTCTTGATCGTTTGACTGCAATTGCAATGCCTCGTGTAAGGGACTTCAAAGGTATCAGTGATAAAGGATTTGACGGACGCGGAAATTATACGTTCGGTGTTAAAGAGCAAATCATTTTTCCTGAGATTAGTATAGAAAAGGTGAATAAAATTACCGGTATGGATATCACATTCGTTACTTCAACTAATTCGGACGAAGAAAGTTATGAATTGTTGAAGGCACTGGGTATGCCATTTACAAATGCGAACAAACAAGGATAATTCTTAATATAAGATATTTACCGACAATGGCAAAAGAATCAGTTAAAGCACGGGAGAGAAAAAGAGAGGCACTTGTAGCTAAATTTGCTGAAAAGCGTACAAAATTAAAAGCTGCTGGTGACTGGGTTGGTTTGGATAAATTACCACGTAACTCTTCTCCTGTTCGTCTACATAATAGGTGCAAAATCACGGGAAGGCCTCGGGGTTACATGCGGAAGTTCGGAATTTCCAGAGTTCTGTTCCGGGATATGGCGTCTGACGGCAAGATTCCGGGTGTTACAAAATCAAGTTGGTAAGAATACTTTCAATTCTGATTTCAATTACTTAACTTTGCACTCCCGTTTCAAAGGGGTGTTTAAACTAGGCATAAAAATGTTAACGGATCCCATAGCAGATTATCTGACGAGACTCAGAAACGCTATCAAAGCGAAGCACAGGGTTGTTGAGATACCTGCATCCAACATAAAAAAAGAAATAACTAAAGTACTTTTTGATAAAGGGTATATTCAGAGTTATAAATTTGACGAAGTAGGTCCTCAGGGTGTAATCAAAATAGCTTTGAAATACAATCCTGTGACAAAGCAATCTGCAATTGTGAAATTGGAGAGGGTTAGTAAGCCTGGACTTCGTAAATATTCAGGTTCATCAACGCTACCACGCGTATTGGGTGGATTAGGAACTGTTATCATTTCTACTTCTAAAGGAGTTATGACTGACAAGGAAGCTAAGACGCTGAATGTGGGTGGAGAGGTGTTATGTTTCGTGTATTAATATTTAAAAGTTATTCAGGAAATGTCACGTATAGGAAATAAAATTATCGTTTTGCCTTCAAGCGTTTCTGTGTCAGTTGCAGAAGGTAATGTGGTGTCGGTTAAGGGACCTAAGGGAACACTTACGCAAGTTGTTGACAGCGATATCAGTGTAGAAATCGAGGGGAGCGAATTGAAAGTAAGCCGCCCGACCGAGCAAAAGCGCCACAAGGCACTTCATGGCTTGTATCGGTCTTTGATCAATAACATGGTCATTGGCGTAGACGCTGGTTATAAAAAAGAATTGGAAATTATTGGGGTTGGTTACAAAGCAAGTGCGGCAAATAATGTGCTGGAACTTCAACTTGGTTATTCTCACAATATTTTCATGGCGATTCCAGAAGAAATTAAACTTTCGACTACGTCTGAAAAAGGACAGAACCCGAAGGTGATCCTGGAAGGAATTGACAAAGAACTAATTGGTTCTGTTGCTGCGAAGATCAAATCGCTTCGTAAGGTTGAGCCTTACAAAGGTAAGGGTATTCGTTTCGTTGGTGAAGTTGTTCGTCGCAAGGCTGGAAAGTCTGCTTCTAAAAAGTAGTAGTTCACCGAATTAGATTATAAACAAGTAAGACAAGTTTGAAAATGGCTACCGCAAAAGCAGATAGAAGACAACGCCTTAAATATCACATTCGTAAGAAAGTGAAAGGTAGTTCGGAGCGTCCGAGATTATCGGTCTTCCGCTCTAACACCAGCATTTATGCGCAAATTATAGATGATATAAATGGTGTTACGCTTGCAAGCGCATCATCAGTAGACCTGGGTGGAAGAAAAGAGAACTCTAATGTAGATACGGCTCTCCAGGTTGGCAAAAAGATTGCCGAAAAGGCACAAGAAGCAGGTATTCAGACTGTAGTTTTTGACAGAAATGGATATTTGTATCATGGTAAAGTAAAAGCATTGGCCGAAGGAGCTCGTGAGGGTGGCCTGAAATTCTAAGTATAACAAAGACTATGTCTACAAATACAAAACCTTCAAAGGTTAACGAATCTGACTTGAAAGAACGCGTAGTGGCGATCAATCGGGTAGCAAAAGTAGTAAAAGGTGGTCGTCGTTTTAGCTTTTCGGCTATCGTTGTTGTGGGAGATGGAAACGGTGTTGTTGGATATGGACTTGGCAAAGCAAACGAAGTAACGGATGCGATCGCTAAGGGCATCGATGATGCTAAAAAGAATCTAATTCAAATTCCAATGCTCAAGCATACTGTTCCTCACCAGATGGAAGGTAAATTCAGCGGTGGTTTTGTATTGATCAAACCAGCTGCACCCGGAACAGGAGTTCTTGCTGGTGGACCTATGCGCGCGGTACTTGAAAGTGCCGGAATTAAAGATGTACTTGCGAAATCAAAGGGGTCGTCGAATCCTCATAACGTAATCAAAGCTACAATTGACGCTCTTTTGAAAATGAGAGCTCCTCATCAGGTTGCTTTCCAGCGTGGTGTTAAATTGGACAAAGTATTCAACGGATAGTCTTAGGATTATCCTTTATCTGAGCGTGATCATGTCAAAAGTACGTATTACACAAGTTAAGAGCACAATCGATCGTCCGGAGAGACAGAAGCTTACTATTAAGGCGTTAGGACTTGGTAAGTTAAACAGAACGGTTGAAAAAGAAAATAGCGAAGCCATTGCTGGTATGATCCGCAAGGTAAGCCACTTGGTTAAAGTAGAAGAAATTTAACATATATTAAAGTATGAATCTTAGTTCATTAAAACCGGCTGTTGGATCTGTTAAGACAGGAAAGAGAGTTGGACGTGGTCAGGGCTCTGGTAAAGGAGGAACAGCTGCACGTGGACATAAAGGGGCTCAATCTCGTTCTGGTTATAGCCGCAAGGTGGGTTTTGAGGGTGGACAGATGCCACTTCAAAGACGTTTGCCTAAATTTGGGTTTAACAATATCAACCGAGTAGAGTACAAAGCGCTTAATCTGGATGCAATCCAGGCATTGGCTGAAAAGACCAGCGCATCAGTAATTACTTTGGATTTGATCCGTGAGAATGGTTTATGTGCAAAAAAGGATCTTGTTAAGATATTGAACAGAGGCGAGATTTCATCTGCTGTTGAAGTTCAGGCTAACGGGTTTTCAGCGTCTGCTATTGAAGCCATTGAAAAGGCAGGAGGTAAAGCGGTTAAATTATAATTTTGCTTTTTGGTTAAACATTAATTTGTTTAATAACTAGCTTATGTAAGCCCACGACATGAAACGATTTTTAGAGACTATAAAACACATATTTGCAATTGAAGAGTTGAGAACAAGAATTCTCAACACTCTTTTGTTTATAACGATTTTCCGTTTGGGGTCTTACGTGGCTTTGCCCGGCGTTGAGCCGGATCAAATGAATGTTTCCACTCAGGGATTATTGGGCCTTCTGGACACCTTCTTAGGAGGGGCATTCAGCAAGGCATCGATTTTTGCGTTGGGTATCATGCCCTATATTTCTGCTTCGATTGCGATACAACTTTTGACAATGGCTTTGCCTTATTTTCAAAAGATGCAAAAAGAGGGGGAGTCTGGTCGTAAGAAGCTCAATCAGATAACCAGGGTCTTGACGATTGTGGTTACCTTGGTACAAGGCACAGCTTATTTAAATACAACAGTTCCTGATGAGGCTTTATTGGTATCAAGAAGCCTTTTCTCCATATCTTCTGTTTTCGTCCTAACGGCAGGAACAATGTTCTGTATGTGGCTAGGAGAAAGAATTACTGATAAGGGAATAGGCAATGGAATATCAATGTTGATTATGATCGGTATTGTTTCCAGATTTCCGGGGGCAATTTATAAAGAGTTCGTATCGCGTGGTAGCGGTCAGATATTGTTGACTGTACTAGAAATTGTCGCGCTTTATTTTGTGATAATGGGTGCTGTAATGTTGACACAGGCAGTACGTAGGATACCGATTCAATATGCAAAGCAAGTTGTTGGTAACCGTGTGATGGGTGGACAACGTCAATATTTACCGTTAAAACTTAATGCTGCTGGTGTAATGCCAATTATTTTTGCGCAAGCACTAATGTTTATTCCATCATTGGGAGCATCTTATTTCGCTGAAAAAAGTGACTTTGCTAGTAACGTAGCAACGATCTTCGCTAACTATACGACTTGGCAATACAACTTGTTGTTTGCGGTTTTAATTATTGTGTTTACTTTCTTTTACACCGCAATTTCGGTTAATCCGCAGCAAATTGCTGATGATATGAAAAGAGGAGGTGGTTTCATTCCTGGTGTTAAGCCTGGGCAGCAGACCTCAGAATATATCAGTTCTATACTTGACAGAATTACATTCCCAGGATCGCTGATGCTTGCAGTTGTTGCTACCTTGCCTGCTTTTGCGAGTTTACTAGGTGTGTCTACTGATTTTGCTCACTTCTTCGGAGGAACTTCATTGCTTATTATGGTTGGCGTTGTTTTGGATACGTTGCAGCAAATAGAAAGCTACCTGTTAATGCGGAGATATGAAGGATTGATGAAATCTGGTCGTGTAAAAGGTAGGACCGAGAGCGTCGCCATCTAAGATTTGTGATGATTTATTTAAAGACAGAGGAAGAAATTAGTTTAATCAGAGAAAGCGCCCAAGTTTTAGGTAAAGCGCATGCTGAAGTTGCGTTATGGGTTAAACCAGGTGTAACAACTAACAAGCTTGATTCTGTAGCAGAAGAATATATTAGAGATAATGGGGGTATCCCATCGTTTAAGGGATTCAATAAGTTTCCTGCATCACTTTGCATTTCCGTTAATGAAGTTGTAGTTCACGGTATTCCAGGAAGCTATGTATTAAAGGAAGGAGATATTGTCTCAATTGATTGTGGGGTTAAATTAAATGGATTTCACAGCGATAGTGCTTACACTTACCCGGTAGGGGAAGTGAAGTCAGAGGTTATGAATCTTTTAACAGCTACAAAGAAATCTTTATACAAAGGGATTGAGCAAGCGGTTGATGGACTTAGAATTGGCGATATTGGATTTGCAGTACAGAATTACGTTGAGGAAAGAGGATATACTGTTGTGCGGGAATTAGTAGGACATGGAGTTGGAAAGGATCTCCATGAAAGCCCAGAGGTTCCTAATTATGGAAAGCGCGGAAAGGGTATCAAATTGAGGGAAGGAATGGTTCTGGCAATTGAGCCAATGATCAATCTTGGTGTGAAAACGGTTATGCAGGAGCGTGACGGTTGGACAATCAGAACAACTGACAGAAAATATTCAGCTCATTTTGAGCATACGGTTGTTGTTCGTAAAGGCAAAGCCGAAATTCTGACAACATTCGATTATATAGAAAAAGTGACGGCCAACACCAGCCTTATGGTTGAAGTAATGTAATTAACGCTACGAATGGCAAAACAAGCATCAATCGAACAAGACGGAGTTATTTTAGAAGCCCTTTCCAATGCAATGTTTCGTGTGGTTTTAGAGAATAAGCATGAAGTAATCGCTCACATTTCGGGAAAGATGAGAATGCATTATATAAAAATTTTACCGGGCGACCGTGTTAAGTTGGAAATGTCTCCTTACGACTTATCAAAAGCAAGAATTACCTACCGGTACAAATAAGGAGAAGACCACCTCAGTATTAACAACAAGTAACATTCGAGATGAAAGTCAAAGCATCAGTAAAGAAACGCAGTGAAGACTGCAAGGTTATACGCCGAAAGGGTAAAGTGTATGTTATTAACAAGAAGAACCCACGGTATAAACAAAGACAAGGTTAATCATTATGGCACGTATTTCAGGAGTTGATATTCCCGACCGTAAAAGGGGCGAAATTTCACTAACTTATATCTTCGGAATTGGACGCAGTTCAGCGAAAAAAATTCTGGAGAAAGCAGGAGTTGACATCAATAAAAAGGTGATCGACTGGAATGATGAAGAGTCTGGTGCAGTTCGTGCGGTTATAGCAGGTGAATATAAAGTAGAAGGTGCACTTAAGTCAGAAGTTCAACTGAGCATTAAGCGCTTAATGGATATCGCTTGTTACAGAGGTCTTCGTCACCGTAAAGGTTTACCATTGCGCGGACAAAGGACAAAGAACAACTCTCGTACTCGTAAGGGTAAACGCAAAACAATCGCGAACAAGAAAAAGGCTACTAAATAATCAGTGAGCGGTGGGTAAAACCACATTTCTATCCATAAGCAATGGCACAAAATAAAAGAAAAGATAAAGCAAAGAAGAGAGTTGTAGTAGTGGAGTCGGTGGGTCAAGTACACATTAAGGCTTCATTCAACAACATTATTATCTCTATTACCAATAACAATGGCCAAGTGATATCCTGGGGATCTGCTGGTAAAATGGGTTTCCGCGGTTCAAAGAAAAACACTCCTTACGCTGCACAAACAGCAGCTCAAAGCTGCGCTCAGGTCGCTTTCGACTTGGGAATGCGTAAAGCTGAGGTTTTTGTAAAAGGACCAGGATCAGGTCGCGAATCTGCGATTCGTACCATCCAGAATGCTGGAATCGAGGTTACTACAATCAGAGATATTACTCCGCTTCCACACAATGGTTGCCGTCCTCCAAAACGTCGGAGAGTATAGTATTTCAATAAATGCCCATTCGTAATTTGGACACTGGGGTTACAGAATGGTTTTCAATAAATTTAAGTAAAACAAAAAGTTTTTAATGGCACGTTATACAGGTCCCAAATCAAAGATTGCAAGACGTTACGGAGAACCCATCATGGGTCCAAGCAAGGCGCTTGCAAAGAAAAATTACCCTCCAGGAGTTCATGGAAAGGGTCGCCGCTCGAAAAAATCTGAGTATGCTTTGCAATTGATGGAAAAGCAGAAGGTGAAATTCATCTACGGTATTCTTGAAAGACAATTCCGTAATCTATTCGAAAAGGCTTCGGTTAAAGAGGGTATTACTGGTGAAAACCTATTGAAATACTGCGAAGCTCGTCTTGATAACACAGTTTACCGCTTGGGCATTGCTCCAACAAGACGCGCTGCACGTCAGCTCGTTTCCCACAAGCATATACTTGTTGATGGTGAAATTGTAAACATCCCTTCTTATTCCCTACGTCCTGGACAAATCGTTACAGTTCGTGAGAAATCTAAATCTCTTGAATCAGTTTCAGAAAGCCTTGCTGGTCACAGCTCAAAAGGGTTCAACTGGTTGGAGTGGGATGGTCAGCAATTGACAGGTAAATTCGTAACCTTCCCGGAACGCGAGCAGATTCCTGAAAACATCAACGAACAACTTATCGTTGAGTTGTATTCTAAATAATCTTCATATTACAGCACGCCTAGTTTACCAGGCGTGCTTTTAGCCGGAAACGGCAATTTTGCGATCGCAAAGGTAACGGTAGCGTGATCAACTATCATTTACTACTATAAAAGGAGCAAGGACTATGTCAATATTAGCTTTCCAAATGCCTGATAAGGTCGTCATGGAAAAAGCAGACGACTTTCACGGGTTGTTTGAGTTTAAGCCTTTAGAGAAAGGATACGGCGTAACCATTGGTAATGCATTACGTAGAATACTTCTTTCATCTTTGGAAGGCTATGCCATTACGAGCGTGAAGTTCCCTGGTGTGCTTCATGAATTTTCTTCTATCGAAGGTATAGTTGAGGATGTAACAGAAATCATCCTGAACCTTAAAATGGTTCGTTTTAAAAAAGTTTCTGATCTGAATGAAAGCAGAATCGTTGTCAACCTTAAAAATGTATCCGTTATTACTGCCGGAGACATTGGCAAGTTTACCAATGCATTTGAAGTTTTAAACCCAGATCAGGTTATTTGCCATATTGATGACCAGAAAGAGTTCGAAATGGAACTTCTTTTGGACAAAGGAAGAGGATACGTTCCTGCTGATGAGCCACGTGCAAATGAATTGCCATTTGGATATATCGCAGTGGATTCTATTTATACGCCAATTAAAAACGTTAAATACAGTGTTGAAAACACACGTGTAGAACAACGTACAGATTACGAGCGTCTTTTGATCGACATTCAAACTGATGGTTCAATCCATCCGGAAGATGCATTGAAAGGAGCTGCAAACATTTTGATTCAACACTTCATGTTGTTCTCTGATCAAACAATGACGTTTGAAAAGCAGAAAGCAGAAGAAGACAATCAGGTGGATGAAGAAATGTTGCGTATGAGAAAACTGCTTAAGACTTCATTGTCTGAGCTGGATCTTTCCGTACGTGCCTATAACTGTTTGAAATCAGCTGACGTTAAATCACTTGGTGATTTAGTAAGACTGGAAATTTCAGACATGATGAAATTCCGCAATTTTGGTAAAAAATCTCTTACTGAGTTGGAACAGCTTGTAGCTGACAAACAACTCACATTTGGAATGGACGTTGCCAAATATCGTTTGGACGAAGATTGATAAATAATTCCATAATAAGTATGTATTCTGTAGCGCGCTAGCCGCCGCTCGAAGCAACTAAACAACAAAACAATGAGACACGGTAAGAAAGATAATCACTTAGGAAGAACAGCATCTCACCGCAAGGCGATGCTATCAAACATGGCTTCTTCTTTGATTATCCACAAGAGAATTGAAACAACACTTGCTAAGGCTAAGGAACTGCGTAAATATGTTGAACCTTTGCTAACGCGCGCCAAAGAAGATTCTACCCACAATAGAAGGGTTGTTTTTTCTTATCTGAATGATAAGGAATCAACAAAAGAGCTTTTTGGAGTTGTTTCGGACAAAATTGCATCTCGCCCAGGTGGTTACACTCGGATCATCAAACTTGGAAACAGACTTGGTGATGCTGCTGAAACTGCACTGATTGAACTTGTAGATTTCAACGACGCATTGCTTCTTGCAAATGCTGACAAACCTGCAAAAACAAGACGTAGCAGAAGAGGTGGAGCGAAGAAAGAAGGAACAGAAGCATCTGCTGCGCCTGTTAAAAAAGAAGATCATCCGGTAGTTGCTGAGGCGGAACCAGTTGCTGACGAAGCACCTGCAGCCAATGACGAAGCTGCTGAAAATAATGACTCACCAGAATCTACGACTGAAAAGGAATAATCTTGGATAATCATTAAGAATATATGGAAAAGGGTTGAACGTTTCGTTTAACCCTTTTTTATGGGTAAAATTTTATAATTTTGCACCGCAGTTTAAAAACACCCGAGCATTTCGCTCAAACTAATAGTAGGCAACAATAGATTTAGCAATAAAATGAGTCAAAAAAAGGAAGCTCTGTTATTACTTGAAGATGGAACGGCATACAAAGGGCTCGCTTTGGGAATAAGCGGGACCACCGGCGGAGAAATTTGTTTTAACACAGGCATGACAGGGTATCAGGAAATCTACACTGATCCTTCTTATTATGGTCAAATCATTGTTAATACAAATTCACACATTGGCAATTACGGCGTGCAGCTTGAAGATGAAGAGGAGTCCGCTTCTGTGAAGATCCGTGGGATGGTATGTAACACATTTTCGCCTATCTATTCCAGATACACGGCGGATTTCTCCTTGCAGGAATATTTTGAAAGAGCCAACATTGTAGGTGTAAGCAATGTGGATACAAGACATATCGTGCGTCACGTAAGACAGCGTGGTGTAATGAATGCAATCATCTCTTCCGAAATCCTGGACGAAAAGGAGTTGATGGCGGAATTGAAAAAGATCCCTTCCATGGACGGCCTTGAATTGTCTTCCGAAGTAACTACGGAGAATTCTTACTTCGTGGGAGACGAGTCGGCAAGCCAGTGGAGAATTGCTGTAATGGATTACGGCATAAAGAAAAGCATTCTTAAAAATTTGACGTCAAGAGGGTGCTATTGCAAGGTTTTTCCTGCAAAAACACCTTTTGAAGAAGTAATGGCTTGGCAACCTGATGGCTTCTTTATATCCAATGGCCCTGGCGATCCGGCAGCAATGCTTTATGCAGTTGAGAATGTAAACCAGATGATCAAAACAAGCAAGCCACTTTTCGGGATTTGTTTGGGACATCAGCTTCTTGCATTGTCAAGCGGGATTAACACATACAAAATGCACCATGGTCACCGCGGATTGAACCATCCGGTAAAAAATTTGATAACCGGGTTCTGTGAGATCACTTCACAAAACCACGGTTTCGCAGTGAACCCTGACGAAATTGAAAACCATCCGGACATTGAGATCACGCACGTGAACTTAAATGATAAAACGATTGAAGGAATTCGGAGAAAGGATTATCCTGCTTTCTCAGTGCAGTATCACCCTGAGGCATCGCCAGGTCCGCACGATTCGCGATATCTGTTTGATGAATTTATTAAATTGTTAAGAGCAAGCTGAAAATATCGAAATCCTCTGTAATGCAGAGGATTTTTTGTGTTATTTTGTACCGTTAAAAATTCTATTTTAAATCAAAACCACAAGCTGCAAATGAGTACGATTCAATCAGTACATGCAAGACAAATTCTGGATTCAAGAGGAAACCCAACAATAGAAGTAGATATTCGTACTGAAAATGGCTATTTAGGACGTGCTGCTGTTCCGTCTGGAGCTTCTACCGGAAAGCATGAGGCCGTTGAACTTCGTGATGACGATAAGAGCGTTTACGTAGGAAAAGGAGTTTTGAAAGCCGTTGAGAATGTCAACGATATTATTTTTCCTGAGTTGATCGGCTGTTCTGTATTTGAGCAAAATCTGATTGATAAAATTATGCTGGAATTGGATGGAACACCTAACAAAGCGAAGTTAGGAGCGAATGCGATTCTTGGCGTATCTCTGGCTGCTGCAAAAGCGGCATCTCAAGAAGCAAATTTGCCTCTTTACCGTTACGTAGGCGGAACCAACGCAAATACACTGCCGGTCCCAATGATGAACATCCTGAACGGTGGAAGCCACGCGGATAATTCTATCGATTTCCAGGAATTCATGATCATGCCAGCGAAAGCGGATACATTCTCGCAATCATTGAGAATGGGCGTTGAGGTTTTCCATACGCTTAAAACAGTTTTGAAAAGCAAAGGATATTCTACCAACGTAGGTGACGAAGGTGGATTTGCTCCAAACATTAAATCAAATGAAGAAGCGATCGAAATCGTAATTCAGGCGATCGAGAAAGCAGGTTACAAGCCAGGTGAAGACATCTTCATCGCAATGGATGCTGCTGTTTCTGAATTCTACGAAGACGGATTGTACCACTTCAAGAAATCAGACGGACGCAAGTTGAGCTCTGACGAAATGGCTGACTACTGGACACAGTGGGTTGCTAAATATCCTATCATTTCTATTGAAGATGGTATGGACGAAGACGACTGGGCAGGATGGGCTACACTTACACAATCTGTTGGTAAGAAGATCCAGTTGGTAGGAGACGATTTGTTCGTAACAAATGTAACACGTCTGCAACAAGGAATCGAATCGCAAATAGCAAACGCGGTGCTTGTAAAAGTTAACCAGATCGGTTCGTTGACTGAGACTATCGATACAGTTAATCTTGCAAAGCGCAATAGCTATAAGAGCATTATGTCGCACCGCTCAGGTGAAACAGAAGATTCAACAATCGCTGACTTGGCAGTTGCATTAAACACTGGCCAAATTAAAACCGGGTCTGCTTCGCGCTCCGACCGTATGGCAAAATATAACCAGCTGCTTCGTATTGAAGAAGAATTGGGTGAAAACGCTTACTTCCCAGGATTGAAATTCTGATATTGCTAATTGAAACCGGAGCTTAATGCTCCGGTTTTTGTATATACACTCGCTTCCGTATGAAAAAAGGATCATTCTGGTCTTTCCAGACGCTAAAAAATTTCTACATAGCCACATTCCTTGCCTGGTTTGTCTGGATCCTGTTTCTTGATAATAATAACATGCGAATTGTTATTTCCAACCGGATGAAAATGAAGGAGCTGGAACATGAAAAAGGGATTCTCCTCGGAAAAATCAAAGAAGTCAAGAAGGAGCGGAATGAGGTTTTTGGTAATCCAAAAATGCTTGAAAAATGGGCGCGTGAGAATTTCATGATGCGAAAGCCCAATGAGGAAGTATATGTAATCGTTGACGAGAAAAATCAACCGGTCGAAGGCAAGAAAAGCGAGTAAGCTGGCCATTGATCATTGCGGACTTATATTTAATTTTTAAGACTTTGAGCAAAAAAGTAATTCTTATTATAATGGACGGCTGGGGCATCGCCAAAACGGGCGAGGAAAGCCGTTCCGCAGTCTTAGCTGCTAACACTCCTTTTTACGACAGCATTATGCAGAAATATCCGCACAGCAGACTTGCTGCCAGCGGCCTGGCTGTCGGTCTCCCCGACGGACAGATGGGAAATTCAGAAGTTGGACATACCAATCTCGGTGCGGGGCGTGTGGTTTATCAGGATCTGGTTAAGATCAATCTGGCCGTTACCGAAGGAACTTTGGGTAACGAACCCGTGCTGACCAATGCTTTGGATTTCGCCAAAACAAACAATAAAAAAGTGCATTTCATCGGTCTGGTTTCCGATGGAGGTGTTCACTCACACATTGATCATTTAAAAGGACTTGTTAAAATCGCTGCGGACAGAGGTTTGACAAATGTCTTTGTACATGCTTTCACCGACGGCCGTGATTGTGATCCAAAAAGTGGTTTAGGTTTTTTGACAGAACTTCAACAAACATTGGATCAGACGACCGGACGCATTGCGAGCGTAACCGGCCGCTATTATGCGATGGATCGTGACAAGCGTTGGGAGCGTGTGAAGCTTGCATATGACGCAATGGTGCACGGTGAAGGTGCCCATGTTGCCTCCGGTGACGTGCTTAAAGCCATTAAAGATTCTTATGAAACAGGCGTTACCGACGAATTTATTCTTCCAATTGTTGCTACTAATCCTGACGGAACGCCTATCGCAGTAATTGAAGATGGGGACGTAGTTTTGTGCTTCAACTTCCGGACCGACAGGGGCCGCGAAATTACAGAAGTGCTTACGCAGCAGGATTTTCACGAGCAAAACATGCACAAGCTCAGTCTTAAGTACATCACAATGACCAATTATGATGACACTTTCAAGGGCGTGGATGTGATTTTTGATAAAGATAACCTTAACAATACATTAGGAGAAGTGCTGGAAGGTGCAGGCAAAAAGCAGATCCGCATTGCTGAAACCGAAAAATATCCGCACGTAACATTCTTCTTTTCGGGTGGCCGGGAGAAGCCTTTTGAAGGAGAAAGCCGCTTGCTTTGTCCATCACCAAAAGTTGCTACCTACGATTTACAACCCGAAATGTCAGCTTTTGGAATAAGAGATTCCATTGTCCCGGAACTGGAAAAAGGAGAGGTGGATTTCGTTTGCCTTAATTTCGCAAATACGGATATGGTAGGCCACACTGGTGTGTTTGAAGCTGCGGTTAAGGCATGTGAGACAGTTGATCAATGTGTGCAAGCTGTTGTAACAACCGGCTTAAATCACGGTTACTCCTCTATTATCATTGCAGACCACGGGAATTCGGATTACATGCTGAATGACGACGGCTCACCAAATACTGCACATTCGTTAAATCTGGTGCCCTGCGTGCTGGTCGATAATAATTATCAGAATCCGATAAAGGATGGAAAGCTGGCTGACATCGCGCCGACGATTCTAGAATTGATGGGAATTGATAAGCCAGCCGAGATGACAGGAGTTAGTATCCTATAAACTAAACCTGTTACAATGATGTTGTTTACCGGAGAGTCCATTGGGCTCTCTGTTTTTTTAGATCTTCTGCGTGATAACGTCAACATTACCAATGCGTTTTATTTCAAAACAACCTTTTCCGAGTCTGGTGTCCTTTAAAAGCAGTTCTTTCTTAATTGTTATTTGCTTATTCATGCTGAGCGCTTGCAGAGAAGCTGCAACGGATACTAACGAAAAGAAGGCTTACTACGACCTTAAAGGTTTTGTAGAAAATCAAATCGTTTACCTGAATGAGAAAAAGCCAAAGGTGACGAAAACGGTCCAGCTGGACGGGAAGAAAGAACTGCGCGCTGAAATCGAAACGGATTGGAAGAAAGAACTGGAATTATTTGCGCAAGCCGATATTAATAAGCCTGCATACCGCAATAGTTATTCTGTGACAAGAAGCGATTCTGCTGTATACGAATACAAAATCAAGCAAGGAGAGAATCTGCCAGTCCGTTATTTAATGATAAAAGTGGATAGTGCAACCCAGCAACCTGTCTTGATAAAAGCCCTGCTACGGTCTGAAAACCGAATTTACAGCTCAGAAAAGTCGATTGAACTGACTGTAACTCGACGAAATAATTTGCTGGAAGTTTCGGCCTATTCCGTGAAAGGCTATCAGAAGCTAATGTTCATGAACGCCAGGTCTTTTAATATTACAGCGAAAATAGGATTTTAGCGGGTTCTTAAATGACGTTTGTTTGTACTGTTACACCATACTTTGGGTAAACATTACCCAATTTTCTTGTTGACGTACCTTTATACAGCCGTTCAGCCCTAATTTTATCCATTTAAAAATACATTTCAAAAAGAGGCTTAGTTACTTACTAGGCCTCTTTTTTGGTATTATTTATATAAAATCAGCAATTAAAGATTGTCAGTAAAGCTTGCAAATCGCGGTTCGGCATACAATTATAGATTACATTATCAAATCCATGTAGACCCGGGATATGTTTTTAACCTGTCACATGAAACTAAATCACATTAAATAAATTCTCTAAATCAATGGAACAAGAACAGAAAAATAAGCAAAGTATCGCCTGGGCAATGGTTGTTGTCCTTGGGCTTGCAACGGCCATGTTTGGCTATTTGTTTACAACTCAGAAAAACGAGTTGACACAACAGGAAACAATGGTGGTTGAAAAAGCTAGAGAACTGGCTGTAACCAAAACTAAATTAGACTCTATTTCAACAGTTCTGGACGCGAAAATCGCTGAAATCGAAAAATTAGGTGGTGATGTAACGGAATTGACAAAAGTTAAAGAGAAACTGGAAGCAGACAAATTGGCTTTCAGCAGAAGCAAGAGAGTTGAGACAAACAAATATCTAGGCAAGATCAAGGAATACGAAAAATTCTTGGTTGAGAAAGATGAGATGATTGCTCAATTGAAACTTGAAAACGAGCATCTGGTAGCTTCAAACGACTCTTTGAGCACCCACGTTGGGAGTTTGACCAGCGAACGTGAGAAGTTGGTACAACGTCAGGCTGAACTTACTGACTCTGTGGTAACTTTTACAGCTGCTAACAAAGAGCTTAGCGATAAAGTAACCAAAGCTGCTGCATTGAAAGCACAGAATCTTAAAATTCTTACTGTTAACTCAAGAGGTAAGGTAAAAGATAAAGAAGAATATAAGGCAAGCCGTGTTGACAAGATCAAAATGGTCTTCACGCTTCCTGAAAATGAGTTGACTGCACAAGAATCTAAGGACATTTATGTTCGTGTACTTGACCCGGAAGGTGCAGTTGTATCGGACGACGCAACTGGATCAGGAGAATTCGAAGTGGACGGAGCTCCATCGAAATTCACGACACGTGAGTCAATTGCTTACCAAAACAACAACCAGAAAGTTGAATTGTTGTATGACAACAGCTCTCAGTTCCGTCCAGGTAAATACAACGTGGAACTGTATGCAGAAGGATATAAAATTGGTGGTGGCAACTTCACTATCAAGAAATAAGGATTCGACTTCACACCATGCATAACTATCAAAGGCGGCTGATTCATTTCAGCCGCCTTTTTTGTGTCTAGCTTTCTGTGTTTTGTGCATTGATCACATCAATAAAATGATGTAATTCCGCCGAGCGTTCAGGCCCGGACTCAGGGTAGGACATATCCATCTTTTGGAGTTCCTCCACAATAATCTTCGACACAGTTAGCCGCAGATTTTTCTTGTCGTCCGCCGGCATAACATACCAGGGCGCTTTCTTTGTAGCTGTGTTATTAATGCAATCTTCATAAGCCTGCATGTACTCATCCCACTGTTCACGCACTTTCACGTCCTGCTCCTCAAACTTCCAGTTCTTTGATGGATCTTCGATCCTTTCAATCAAGCGGGAAGCCTGCTCTTCTTTCGACACATTAAGGAAAAATTTGATTACCCGGATGCCATTTCTGTAAAGATATTTTTCCAGATTTTTAATGTCAGAATATCTGTGCTTCCAAAGCTTATCCATGTCTTCTGTAAGTTCAGCCGGAAGTCGCTGTGAACCGGTAACGATTTCAGGATTCACTTTGGCAACGAGAACTTCCTCGTAATAACTGCGATTAAAGATTGTGATCGTTCCCCGCTGAGGTAGCACGAGATTGGTCCGCCACAAATAGTCATGGCCAAGTTCAGTATCGGTAGGTCTCTTAAATGAATGTATTTTTACCCCTACCGGGTTTACGCCCGCAAGCACATGTTTGATCGTCCCGTCTTTACCAGCTGCATCCATTGCCTGGAATATGACTAGTAGCCCGTAACGGTTGTGGGCGTACATCATGCTTTGCAGCACATCCAGCTCTTTGGCCGAATCCGCCTGCATGGTCTCATATTCTTCCTTATCCTTATAAATATCCTTATAACGCGTTTTCGCCTTTTTGATCTGGAATTTCTGCGTTCCATCAACGCGATATTCTTCTGAATCGAAGTCCGACATATGGGTGCTGTTTAGAATTGATGTTTAAATTACAATTGTTTTAAAAAGGCGACCAGCCCGGCAAATGCACGTGCCCTGTGACTTAGCAGAGATTTTTCGTCAAGTGTCATTTCGGCAAATGTGCGGGTTAAGCCTTTCGGCATGAACACAGGATCATAACCAAAGCCATTACTGCCCTTTTTCTCATGAATAATGTGCCCCTCCACAATTCCTTCAAACTGCTGATATTCTCCATCAATAACCAATGTAATTACAGTCAGGAAGCGGGCACTGCGGTCGGTAAGCTCAGATAGTCTGCTGAGCAGGAGGTCAATATTGTCATCAGAATTTCGCTGAGGCCCGGCATAACGCGCTGAATAAACGCCAGGCTCGCCATTTAACGCCGTTACTTCAAGTCCTGTATCATCAGCAAAGCAATTGATGCCATAGTTGTCCCAGACGTATTTCGCCTTAGCGGCAGAATTTTCAGCTATTGTTTCAAATGGCTCAGGTATATCCGTATCGCACCCAATGTCGCTTAGGGTAACGAGCTCAAACTGATCACCAAGCAATGCCTGGATTTCCTTTAACTTATGAAGATTGTTGGTGGCAAAGCAAAGTTTCATGCTATTCATGATTTGTTCAAAATGCATTTTACACAAAAAAACGGCTACTCTTGTGAAGCAGCCGTTTTAATTCATTCTATTCAATTATCTCGTTGGAGGACCAGGTTGTTGCGCCGGTGCTTTTCCGAAATCGATCAGTTCTACGTCGAATAGCAGAACAGAGTTTGCAGGGATAGCGCCTGGTGATCCCTCAGCTCCATAAGCCAGGCCAGATGGGATAATCAAAGTGCGTTTTCCGCCTTTTTTCATCAACATTATGCCTTCTTCCCAACCTGGGATAACCATTCCTACACCTACCTGGAAATCAATTGGCGGTCTGCCACCGTTTTTCGAGCTGTCAAATACTTTACCATCCAAAAGCTTTCCTGTGTAGTGAACCTTCACATTGTCACCTGCTTTTGGGCTTTCGCCAGTTCCAACCACATCGTCTACATAAGTAAGGCCGGATGCAGTTTTTTGCGCTTTTGCTTTCAGGTTATTTTTAGCCAAGTAATCTTCAATCACTTTGGCATCAATCGCCTTTTGTTTCGAGCCCGCTTCGGAAAGTTGCTTTTGGAACTCCTCAGAAGTAAGTACGCTCACCACTTTAACTGTAAAATTAAGATCAGAGCCTTTTTTGATCATAGGAGGCATCGGCTGGCCAATTTTGGCAAACATTGTGTCTGCATTGATCGAAATTTTAGCGCTATCACCGGTTGCCAGCAGAGCAAGACCTTCTTCGAAGCTGCCTTTATATTGCGGAGCCTGCAAAACCATTTTTTGAGGCGCACCTTCCTTATATGTATCGCGAAGCGTAGAATCAGTGCCGTTCTTCAAAACAAAGTGAAACGTCATAATGTCTCCCAACTTAGCTTTTCTTGCATCATCTTCGTGTTCGAAAATTTGATATTTCAGGCCGGATTCAGTAACCTGCGTTTTATGTTGGTTGCAAGCGGCTGCTAGAATAGTTACGCCCATTGCATAACCGATTGTTTTTAAATTCATTGGATTGTGTTAATTGGAAAATTATGATGTGATTTTTGAAGTAAAAATTTAAGATTAATCAACGTTTAAAAGTTCTTGTTGGTATCCGGGAAGGATATTTAAAAAAGTTGCAACTGTTTCATTCACTGATTGTTCAGATCTTCCACCAGATGCATTCTTGTGCCCTCCGCCATTGAAATACGTGCTCGCGAGATCCCTTACGGAGAATGTTCCCACCGAGCGGAATGAAATTTTCACCTCGCCCTTTCTTTCAATGAACATAGCCGACATAACCACATTTTCAACCTGCAGTCCGTAATTCACAATCCCTTCCGTTTCTCCGCTGCTGGAATTAAATTTTTGCAACTCAGCTTCCGTCAAAACCATGTAAGCAGTTCTGTATTGCGGTAATACAACCAATTTTTGAGAAAGTACGTAACCTAAGAACTGTAAGCGCGACAGCGGCGCGTTATCGTAAATCAGTCGATGCACACGGCTTGAATCAAAGCCGGTCAGCATCAGGTCTGCAACGGCCAGATGAACTTCGGGAGTAACATTTCCATGACGAAATGAGCCTGTGTCCGTCATAATGCCGGCATACAGACATTCAGCCATCGGAATGTCAAATATTTCAGTAACCGGAGAGTTGCCTTCCAGTTCTTTGATCAGTTTATAAATGAGCTGTGCCGTAGCAGCAGCGTACGTATCCCAAACCATCCATTTAGCAAAATGTTCAGGTTCGAGGTGATGGTCCACCATTAATTTGGGCGCCGGAGCTTCTTCAACAATCTTTCCCAAATCCTTCAGTCTCGAGAGGGCTGAAAAATCCAGGCAGCAAATCAATGTTGCTTGCGAGATTTTATTCTTGCATTTAACCTGATCTGTTTGCTTTTCGTAAACCAAAACGTGCTCACTACCAGACAGCCAGCGTAAATTGGCAGTATATTCGGTGGGGCTAATAACCGTAACGTCGTGTCCTTTTTTGATTAAATAACTTGCCCACCCCAATGACGATCCCAGCGCGTCTGCGTCAGGGTCACGATGCATCGTAATGATGATTTTTTGTGGTTGGGATAAAAAAGAGCTAAGCTCTTCAACAGTTTGATTCACAGTTACTTAATTCGGAAAGGAGAAAATTCGCTTTGTATTGAGCCCACAAAATTAATAAAACTGTTGGGATTTGCTCAATGTTGTGGCCTAAAGGCTGGTTATCAGGCTATGTTTTGAGCGTTGCGCCAGGTTAGAATGAAAGGAGCGAACATATAAAATGAAAAATTGTATAGTTTTGCAGCAAATAAATTTAGCCAATAGTATGCCAACGAATAGAACATTCACAATGATTAAGCCGGATGCCGTTCAGGATGGTAATTCGGGAGCAATTATCAAAATGATTGAGGAGGCCGGTTTCCGGATTGTAGCTTTAAAAAAGACACAGCTTACGCCGGAACGCGCCGGAGAATTTTATGCAGTGCACAAAGAGCGCCCTTTCTACAATGATTTATGTAAATATATGTCTTCCGGCCCCATCGTTCCGATGATTTTGGAAAAAGACAACGCCGTTACAGACTTCCGTACGCTGATAGGCGCTACCAACCCTGCCAATGCAGACGAAGGCACCATTCGCAAGTTATTTGCAAAATCCATCGAAGCCAACGCGATCCACGGATCCGATTCCGATGAGAATGCTGAGATCGAAGGGAGTTTCTTCTTCGCGCACATCGAGCAGTTTTAAGCATTAAAGGACGATAATAAAGCGACCCGGTTGAATGTTCAACCGGGTCGCTTTATTATGTGATTGTAGCTGTCATCTCACAATGAGACTGTCGATAATGTGGATAACGCCATTGGCAGCGCTGATATCCGGCAAGATAATGTCGGCCCTGTTAACCGCGAACACACTGTCCGTTTTTGTCAGGGAGACTTCATTACCCCTGATCGTTTTCTTCTTTCCTTCTTTCAGGCTGGAATAATCGATTCTTTCTTTTCCTATAATGTGGCTGTTGATCAATTTCCGTGCAGAATCTGCTGGTAATGAGGTGATCACGCTCGAACTGAAAATATTGGCTCTGCCGAAAGCACTGTTATCAGGTGCGAAAAATGTTAATTCTCCTGTACGCAAGGCATCATTCATTCCAGCGTGAATCATGATATCTTCCAAAATACTGAAACGCTCATTTTCTATGATGACTTCTGTAATCGTTTTGCGCTTTACTATGTCCTCATTCTTTTCTTTGCAGGAAATAATAATTCCCGAAGGCAACACTGCAACTAAAAAAAATGCCAGACAACGCCTTACAAAACGGTTTTTTTTCATAGCTTTCCCATTGGTTAATTTCCGTAAAACTAATGGAAAATGTATTTTGACCGAATTCTTAATGTAATTTTTTTAATCCTAACCCCCAATCCCTTATGTTAAAACTTAGACAATTGGCAGTGCTTTCTACGGCCATTTTGCTCCTTAACTCCGCATTTCTCGTTTTTAAAGCACCGGTTCCCAGTCCGTTAAAAAAACCTGTGAAATTATTTAACGGGAAAGATCTAACCGGCTGGAAGGTGAACGGAACAGAAAAATGGTATGTAGAGAACGGTGAGTTGATTTGCGAAAGTGGCCCTGACAAGAAATATGGCTATCTAACCACAGACAAATTTTACAAGAACTTCGACATTTCTTTGCAATTCAAGCAAGAGGCAAATGGTAATAGCGGCGTATTTTTCCGCTCCACAGTGGACGGAACGAAGGTTTCAGGCTGGCAGGTTGAAGTTGCACCACCAAATCATGATACAGGCGGCATCTACGAATCTTATGGCCGTAACTGGTTAGTGCAGATTCCCGATGAAAAAGAAGGCTTTCTTAAAATGGGCGAGTGGAATACATTGAGAATCCGCGCCGTAGGGGATAACGTTAAAACCTATTTGAATGGTAATCAGATGGTTGATTTTACTGATGCCAAAATCGGCGCTGGAGAAGGTTCGATCGCATTGCAGATCCACGATGGTGGCGGAATTAAGGTGCGTTGGAAAAATATCACTATTGAAGAGCTTTAATCTTCATTTTTTCATTCCGGCCGAACCCGTGTTCATACATTCGAAATAACCAGTTCGTCGGAAATCACTTAACATAGGGCTTCAGGGCTGATAGATTTGTGTCAACAAGGAACACAAGTGCTATTAGCCATGAAGCTTTCTTTTTATCTGCTGTCGTCAATCATCCCGATTGGGGAGAGTTAGAAACTGAGAGGATGTTAGCCCAAACTAATCAGTAAAAATGAGTTATAGTTAAGGATATGGACGATAAAGGAACGAAGCGCCTGCGGATGACGGCTTCATCGCTGGATGGAAGGGATTTTAGTAATATGGACCTCGAAAACGCCGATTTCAGCTTTTCAAGTCTGAAAGACATTAATTTTGATGGAGCCAATCTACGGAATGCAAAGCTTCGGTTCGCCGCACTGGACAGGACCACATTCCGTAACTCGGATCTGCGCAATGCGGATCTGAGTTTTAGCAGCCTTACCGACGTAGATTTGTCAGGGGCAAAAGTCGAAGGTGCCAATTTCAGCTTTACTTCACAGGAGAAATCTTTCAACTGGCGGGATTTTAACCTCATTGGCATCATTCAAAATCAGGGCTGGATCGGAACATTGATTTCGGTTACTCTTGGTGCGCTAATATTATATGGGATCAATGCAATCTCGTATTTCACAGCCGAAATTTCTTTCACCAATGAGCCGGTGCGGATTAAGCTTTACCAATATCTGGTTTCCCAAAATGTTATAGCTGGCGTTTTTACCATTTTGCTCACGCAGGGAATAATCGTCTGGCTCGACGTTTTCATCAAGCGGACATTCATCAAGCATTTGATTTTGTCGATAATTGTCCTGATTTTCAATAACCTGCTCAGCATAGGGATTTATTTACTGTTCGGCACGACGCTTGTAAGCAATTACAAGATGCTTTATCCCAATGAATCAGCCCATAATGCACCCTGGTATTGGTATATGTGGGGGCCTATTATCGTAGCCAATGTCTTTTATTTCCTCAGCCGCGAAGGAAAACAGATTTCCAGGAAAATATCAGATCAGGAATATCAGTTGCTTAATCTTGAAAAGCTGAAAACCCGGGCCGAGCTGGACGCATTGCAAGCGCGTATTAACCCTCACTTTTTGTACAACTCGCTCAACAGCATTGCCAGTCTTGTACACGAGGATCCGGATAAGGCGGAAGAAATGACGCTGCTGCTTTCAAAACTTTTCAGATATACTACCGGAAGAAAAACCAATGATTATTTTGACACCATTGAAAATGAGCTGGAAATGGTAGCGACTTATTTACAAGTCGAAAAAGTGAGGTTTGGCGATCGCCTGCGGTTTAATGTCGAGGTTACCGACCCTGCATTGAAAGAATTGCAGGTTCCCAAATTTATCTTGCAGCCTATTGTAGAAAATGCAATCAAGCACGGTGTTTCCAAAATGGCAGATCAGGGGCAAATCGTTGTCAGGATATATGAGGAAAATGATTGGCTGCATTTGTGCGTGCATGACAACGGCCCTGCATTTCCCGACACAATGGGCGCCGGTTACGGAATTCGCAGCATTCAGGATAAATTGAAACTGCTGTATGGAGAAGAGGCGCATTTAGAACTGCACAATGAGCCACGGAAATCAGTCAATATCTCCATCCAAAAATCTGCAATTGTACAAAACGATCAGAATAAATATGCAATTCCCACTTAAAACAATACTGATAGACGACGAACCGCTTGCACTAAGCCGCCTTCGAAGGCTTCTTGAGAAGCATAGCGACGTCTTTACAATCGTGTCCGAAGCAAGAAATGGTGCAGAAGGTTTGGTAGAAATCGATAAACACAATCCGGACATTATCTTTCTGGACATTGAAATGCCACTGTTGAACGGCTTCGAAATGCTTGCCAAATTGACAAAAATGCCTTTGGTGATATTTTCAACGGCCTATGACCAATATGCAATCCGAGCTTTTGAAGAAAACTCTGTGGATTATCTGTTGAAGCCAGTTGAGAATGAGCGGCTCATCAAGACCATTGAAAAGATCCGTAACATTACCAAGGCAGGCACGAACGGAATGGCCGGTGTAAACCCTTATTCCGAAAATCTGCTGAGGTTATTGGAAGAAATGAAGCCAAAAAAGGAAATTTTTTCGCTTTCCGTAAAATCGGGTGACAGGATCCTGCTTATTCCTCTGACCGAAATCACCCATTTCGAAGCAGAGGAAAAATATGTTTTTTTAAACACATTGGACGGACAAAAATATCTGCTTAACTACACCCTAACATCCCTGGAAGAGAAGCTTCCCAAGCAATATCTGCGTATCAGCCGCGCCGGGATCGTTAATTCCCATCACATCAAAGAAGTCCAGAAGCATTTCAACAGCAAGTATGTCATTATCATGCGCGACCGCAAGGCATCACAGCTTACCAGTGGCAGCACATATGGTGATGTAATCCGCCATCTTCTTGATAATTAATTGAGTTACTACTTCCGGTGACCGGAAATAATGATTTTGAAGAGGCCATACTTATTCCTAAATTGCGCCCTGATTTTAAATTCCATTACCATTTTTGAGGTTAATCATCTGTTCATCAGAAGGTTTGCAAATATTTAAGGCGCCGGTAACACTAATATTTTTTTAAGTTTTCGACACAGAATACTGCAATCCTGCGTATCGTGATGTACAAAGTGATCCCTTTTAAAAGCGGGAGATTTAAAATTCGGTCTGAATTGAAAAGATCCTTGTTTATAGTTCATTTGTTTTGTTAAAAAAGGTTAAAGGGGTCAGGAATAATGAAGGAGCTCATTGATACGGGCAATCTGCCAAAGCACATAGCCGTTATCATGGACGGTAACGGAAGATGGGCCCAAAACCAGGGAGCAGCGCGCATTTTCGGCCATCGCAACGCGATTAAGGCCGTTAGGGAAGTAACCGAAGGTTGTGCAGAACTGGGCGTCGGGTTTTTGACACTCTATGCATTTTCCACCGAAAACTGGGCCCGACCGGAGTTTGAAGTAAGGGCTCTGATGGAATTGCTGGTTCAATCAATCAGCAATGAATTGCCTACAATGCTCAAAAACAATGTGAAGCTGGACACGATAGGGGACACGGAAAGTTTGCCAAGAAGCTGCCGTAATACATTAACGGAAGCCATTGAAGCAACCAAAGACAACACAGGCCTTAACCTGATTCTGGCCCTTGGTTACAGTGGTAAATGGGACATTACCCAGGCTGCGAGAAAGATAGCGGAGGATGTAAAAAATGGGATTATTGCTCCTGAACAGATCAACGAAGAAATGTTGGCATCGAAGCTTGCAACCAAAAGCCGTCCGGAAGTAGATCTCATGTTGCGTACGGGTGGTGACCACAGGATCAGCAATTTCCTTTTGTGGCAGCTGGCTTACGCAGAATTGTATTTTTACGAAAACCTTTTCTGGCCGGATTTCAGGCGGGAACATTTATACGAGGCGATTGCTGCCTTTCAGAACAGAGAGCGTCGTTTCGGCAAGACCGGTGAACAAATAAAAGCGAATAGTGCTAAGTAGAATAATATGAACCTTGTGAAAAATTTGAATAAATCATTAGCACACCTTAAAAGTATTTTAGCATTGATCCTGCTTTGCTGGTGTTTTTCAGCAAATGCACAAAAGATCGGGCTGGGAGCTGGGGGTTCAAAACCTGCGTCTGCTGCTGCCAATTTGGGGATTGACCCCGCTAATCCAAAGGAATTTACAATTGCAGAAGTAACCGTTTCCGGAACTCAATTTCTGGATCCCAATTCCATGGTTTCGATCTCAGGGTTGAAGCCAGGTGACAAAATCCGCGTTCCAGGCCCTGCAATCCCATCCTCCATCAGAAGGATGATGGATTTCGGAACATTGAACGACGTTGAGATCATGGCAACGAAAGTGGAGGGAGAAAAAATCTGGCTGAACATTCACATTAAGGAACGTCCGCGTCTTTACAAAGTTTCCTTTTCGGGCATCCGCAAAGGAGAGCGTGAAACATTGAATGATAAGGTGAAATTGATCAAAGGACGCGTTATTACGCCAACTGTGATTAAAAACACGCAGCTTGTTATCAAAAAATATTATATGGATAAAGGGTTTTACAACACGAAGGTAAAAGTGTTGCAAATCCCGGATTCAACCCGCGGACAGGCTACGCTTAACTTTACCATTACAAAAGGTAAGAAGGTTAAGATCGAGAAAATAGACATTCAGGGAAATACCGCGGTGAGTGATAAAATCCTCAAACGCAAAATGAAAGGCACCAAACAAAAAAGAATTGGCCGCCTTTTCAACCCGTCCAAATACATTCCTAAAAAGTACGACGAAGACAAGGAAAAACTGGTCGCCTACTATCGTAAAAATGGTTACCGCGATGCAACAATCGAGTTCGACTCTATCAAAAATGGAGATGAAACGATCAGCATTGTGATGAAGATCGATGAAGGAACCAAATATTACTATCGCGACATTACTTGGTCTGGAAATTATCTTTACACTTCTGCTTATCTGGGTGAGCGCCTGGGTGTAAAAAAAGGGGATGTTTACAACCCGGAAGAGCTTGACAAAAAGATCAATGGGATTCCAGGCGCGGACGTTAGCTCCATTTACATGGACGACGGTTACCTTTATTTCCGTATTGAACCTACTGAAAAAGCTGTTGAAGGCGATTCTATCGACGTTGAACTAAGAATGTTCGAAGGAAAGCAGGCTACAATCAACCGGATTTTGCTGAATGGTAACACCAAAACCAGTGACCGCGTTGTGTTAAGAGAGCTTTTCACATTGCCCGGGCAGAAATTCAGCAAAACAGAGATTATTAACACCCAGCGCCAATTGTCCCAAATGGGCTATTTTGACCCTGAGAAAATCCAGATTAACCCGATACCCAATCAGCAGGACGGAACGGTGGACATCGAATACACCGTGGAAGAGAAACCTTCTGACCAGATTGAATTGTCCGGTGGATGGGGCGGCTACATTGGTTTTGTAGGAACATTAGGTTTGGTGTTCAATAACTTCTCACTCAAAAACATTCCAAACCGCGAAACATGGAGACCATTGCCTTCCGGTGACGGACAAAAACTTTCGTTGCGTTTCCAGGCCAACGGAAAGCAATATCAGACTTACTCCCTGTCATTTAGCGAGCCATGGTTAGGCGGAAAGAAGCCGATCAACTTTGGTGTTTCGTTGCAGCGCACAGTTTATCGTATGACAGATTACCGTTCGATCTACTCAGGTGGCGGTAACATTGATTACCGTGGCGGTTATTTCAATAATGGTATTACATTGTCTTTGGGACGTCGTTTAAAAGAGCCCGATCGTAACTTGGTCATGACTCACTCCCTGTCTTATCAGCGTTACCGTCTGGATAGTCTTGATATTTTCCGTATTGGTTACAGCACGGGATCTTCCAACAATATTTCCTTTAATACAACCATTTCAAGAAATACGCTGAGCGATTTCCAATTTCCAAGAAACGGAAGCAACATTTCATTGAGCGGAACATTTACACCGCCTTACTCTTTATTGCGGAAAAAGGAGTTTACAGACAAAACGGACACATATCGTTGGGTTGAATATCACAAATGGATGTTTGACGCAAGCTATTATGCAACCATCACCGGAAAACTTGTTTTGAGCGCCCGTACGCACATGGGTTTCCTGGGCGCTTATGGTGACAAGGTTGGTTACAGCCCGTTCGGCCGCTTTATCGTGGGTGGTTCGGGTCTGGCTGGTCAAGGTTCATTCTCCCTGGCTGACCAGGACATCATCGGGTTACGCGGTTATCAGGATCAGAAAGTTGGGCCTCAGAATGAGCAAGGCTACCCGGCATCAGGAGGTGGAATTGTTTATAACAAATACGTAATGGAGCTTCGTTATCCGGTTTCATTGAACCCGCAGGCAACCATATTTATATTGGGTTTTGCAGAGGGTGGTAACAACTGGGGAACATATAAAGAGTTTAATCCATTTGATCTGAAACGTTCAGCCGGGGTCGGTGCCCGCATATTTATGCCGGCATTCGGACTTTTGGGTATCGACTGGGGATATGGATTTGATAAAATTCAGGGAGAAACTAAACGAAGCGGACCACAATTCCATTTTACGATTGGTCAGCAGATCAGATAATATATTTGACTGTTGTTTCGTTAAGAAGTTTGCAAATTATTAGCTCCCTGGCATGAAGAAGTTTTTTATTTTACTAGTTTTGTCAATTCTATGTGGATCAGCGTCATGGGCGCAGAAGATTGGTTACACAGACATGGAATTCATCACAAGTAAGATGCCTGAATATCAGTTGGCACAAACAGAGATGAAGAAATTCTCTGAGAAATGGGCAAAAGAGATCCAGGATAAGTTTTCAGAGATAGATCGCATGCAGCGTGCCTATATGGCCGAGGAAATCTTGCTTACGGAAGACTTGAAGAGGAAACGCCAGAATGAGATAAAGGAGAAAGAGCTCGAAGCCGGAGAATATAATAGTAAGATCTTCGGAATGGAAGGACTTCTCTTTCAGAAAAAGAAAGAACTGATGAAACCTGTGCTTGAAAAAGTGCAGAGAGCAGTTACCAAGGTTTGCAGCCAGCGCCGGTTAGATTTTATGTTTGACAAGTCCAGCGATGTAGGCATGCTTTATACAAATCCCAAGCACGATTATTCAGACTACGTGATGGAGGAGCTTGGCATCGATACGAAGACGAAAGCAACGGCTGGCGATAAAGTAGGCAAAGTAGAACAGCCGCCCGTGCAGGCACCGACAGAAAACTCACCAAAACAAAAAAGTACAAACAGTAAACTTAAGTAACAAAGCAATGAAACAAAAATTGATAGCTTTTTTGGTCGTGATGACCATTATTACAACCCCTCTGTTAGCGCAAACTACCCCTGCAAGCGGACTTACTAAAATCGGTTATACCAATGTTGATTATATAATTGGCAAGTTACCTGAAAGTAAAGTAATGCAGAACCAGCTTGAAGTTACCAAGGCTCAGTTGGATAAAGCATTGGGAGAAACTTACAAGGAAGCGCAGGAGAAATATGAAGCCTATCAGAAGAACGGCGCTAACATGACCGATGTGATCCGTGCGGATAAAGAAAAAGAATTGCAAAACCTGCAAACCAGAATTCAGGAAATGCAGAATAATGCACAAACATCTTTGCAAACCAAGCAACAACAATTGCTTGAGCCGATTTTGACAAAGGTTAACAATGCAATCCAGGAAGTTGGAAAAGAAAGTGGGTTCCTTTATATCCTCAATATGGATGCAGGCGCAGGAACGACGCCTATTATCTTGTTTGCAGCTTCTGAAGATAACAATGCAACCAACCTTATCCTTAGAAAATTAGGTGTAGATCCTGATAAAATCGAAGCAGCAGCTCCTGCGGCAGCTAAACCAGGCACCGCAGCGCCAGTAACAGCGCCTGCAAAAACAGGCACAACACCGCCCGCTACTACACCTGCAACAGCAGCTCCAAAGAAAAAATAGTAGCAGCTTAATTGAACTTAAAATACCGGAGGGTAGTCTACAAAATGGCTCCCTCCGGTATTTGTATTTAACAAGGCCGATGCTTTTACACCGCACTATTATTTGAAATGTCCAAAAACGGCCTGTTTGAAGAGACATTGTTTTTCAAATATCATTTTTAAAATTATTCAAAACGCATTTCTATACAGTATTTGCTAGTTTTGCGTTAGACTCAAAGGGTTTCTCGACACATGGAATTAATTATATTTTAGAAGTTATGATTACAAAGCATATTCATAAAATACTGATACTTCTGACAGCCGTTTTTTTGTTTTCAAAGGCGCAGGGGCAGGATAATATGAAGAGTTCTGCAACCGGCCCCTTACAAATTGTTTTCCCTAATGAATCAGAATGGAATGTCCTATTGGAAGGCAAAGAGATTAATTTTCACTTGCAGACCAAGGGCGGAAGAAGTGATTCTGTTCGATATAATGTTTCCGCCGGCTTAGTCAAAGATATGAAGTTCGACTCGCTGGGGCACTTTGTATGGACGCCTAGCTACGACATTGCGGACCGTATCAACACGTCAAAGTCTTTTCCGGTGGTGTTTGAAGCCATAACCAAAACGGGTGAAAGTGCCTCGCGTGAGGTCGTATTTAAAGTGATACACGTAAACCGGCCTCCGCAGGTTGACGAATTAAAGCCTTTTTACATTCAATATAAGACACAGAACACATATCAGATCGATATGAATTCTGTTCGGGATCCGGACGGCGACCCAGTTGTTTTTATTCCGATTCTGGAAGAAATGCCGGAAGGAATGAGGTTGAGCTCGGCAGGCGAGATCGCTTGGGAACCCTCGACGAAGCAATTTAATATCTTGAAAGAATCCCCAAAATATGTCGAGTTCTATGTGGAAGACCAACCTTCCAAAGAGCGCACAAAAGGGAGGCTGAGATTGAATATTACCCAGATGGACCTCGCTCCTGACTTTACAATTGTTCCGCAGGTCTCAACGGTCAGAAGTGCGGAGAACAACCGGATCAACTTGCGTTTTTCATTGTCCGATCCCAACGGAGAGGATGATATATCGACTTTCGCATTCATTTCGGAGAATAAGAATGTTCCCAAAGAGGCACTTATAAAAAATGCCCCGACCAATTATGAATTCATTTGGGAGCCGGGATACGATTTTGTAAAGGACCCTTTTGATACACTTGCTTTCAACGTCATATTTTATGTGATGGATAAGGCGCAGAACAAAAAGGAAAAAACGATCCGTTTTGTAATAAAGAATACGGTCGATGAAAGTCTTCGCGACGCCTATGTGTATGGGTTGTACAAAGGTGCGCTCGTGAATGCGTGGGGACTTTTGGAACAAATGCAGGAGAAAGAAATATATCTTAAAAAAGCATATTCAAAGGCCAAGCGTGGAAAAAGAAGCAGATCATTACTGAATGCCTCATTAGGGGCAACAACCGGCCTCGCGCCGCAGTTCACACAAAGTGATCCTAAGACACGTGGTTACATTACCACAATTGGCGGAACGACGGTTGCGACGGTCGGAACACTAGAAGCCACCGAAGTAATAGGAAAGTCAACCAATGGTTTGTTGGACCGCTTTAATTATGTTTTGCAAAAGAAAAATGAATTGCAGAATAAAGGTGACGTCTTTGCCAGGGAATATGCGCAGAAATCAGCGCGCAGGACTCCGGACTTCATTCGCAAACTGGATGAGTTCAAAGCCCTCATGAACCTGAGCGGTTTGGTAGCATTGGAGCTCGACGCCAATTGGGAAAATAAGAAAGAAGCGACGGATTCGGCTTTGAAAAAAGCATTTAAAGACTTCGTGCCCCTGACCAAAGACGAGAACTAGAATCAAGAACTATATCAACGAAAAAAGAGAGCCTTAGCTCTCTTTTTTCGTTTCGTCATCTTCCAATTCAGCGGAACTGGAAGGGATTGGCCCGGGTTCGTCGGTTGTGTTGATCGGCTGATTCTCTGGGCTTTCGATTAAGCCATAATGATCGGTGTCTGTGACATTATCCGTTGATTCGGTGAAACGCTCCGGATCATTGTGATCTTCGGGCTTATGATCGGTCGCGTGGAAGCTTCCCTGAAATATCAGAATACTGCACACGCCAATGAAAATGCATGAATCGGCAATGTTAAAGATAGGTGTTGAATAATATTGTCCACCCCAGACAGGCACCCAATCCGGAATAAAGCCTTCCCAGAAATCAACAAAAATCATATCAATAACTTGTCCGTGAAACCATGGGGTAGGAGAGCCATATGGTGCGTTTTTCAACAAAACACCATAAAAGGTGCTGTCAATCACATTTCCCACAGCTCCCGCAAGGATCATGGCAAGTGCCCAGAGCAAACCTTTGGAAGCGCCGGAACGAGCCAGATGAATCAGATACCAGCCGATCGCGCACATGGCTACGAGCCGGAACAATGTCAGGAACAGCTTGCCATATTCGTGACCCAGCTGCATGCCAAAAGCCATCCCCGGATTGAGCACATAATGTAGTTTTAACCAGTTCCCAATCAACGGGATCTGCCCGGAAAAGCCAGGTTCCATATATTTATAGACCAGAAATTTCGAAAGCTGATCCAGGACTATAAGCAGCAAACTGAAAACTAAATATGGTGTTGGATTTCGGGATTGATTCATTCGTTTTTAAAACAATTGACAATTTTCAAGAATGCGAAAGTAATAAGTTACTTATAAAGAACCGATTCCCCTTCTTTTCAATTCACTTTTTACCAGCAGATACTCTCTGCTGCTTTGTCCCGCAATGGATGTATTCTCCTCAGCGCGACGGATTAAATACGGCAATACTGCGTCAATCGGGCCATAGGGAACATATTTAGCAACATTATATCCGGCCTTTGCCAGATTAAAAGAAATGTTGTCGCTCATACCCAGCAATTGCGCAAACCAGATCCTGTCATCATTCCGGCTAAGTCCCAGTTTCTTCATCTTTGCGGCGCAATATTGCGAGCTATACTCATTATGCGTGCCGAGACAAATGGAAATATGCTCGATGTGTTCTAGGCTGAAATCGATAGCGAGGTTATAGTCCTGGTCCGTCGCCTCTTTTGAAACGTGTATCGGATTGAAATATTCATTTTCCCTTGCCCGCAGCCGCTCTTTTTCCATATAAGCACCCCTCACAAGCTTTCCGCCAAGGAAGTAACCCCTTTGCCGTGCGGTTAGATAAGCTGTTTTAAATGCTTCCAGCGTTTCATGCCTGTAAAGCTGATAAGTGTTATAAACAATGGCTTTCTCCCGGTTGAACTTTTGCATCATCTGATAAGTGAGATCATCAATGATGCCCTGTATCCAGCTCTCTTCCGCATCAACAAAGATCCGAACATTCTTGTCGTGCGCGTGCTTGCACAATGTCTCCACGCGCTCCTGAATGCGCGTATATGAAACTTCTTCGTCACCGGTGAGCTCCTCATTACGCTGGATTTTTTCCAGCAGATCAGCCGAGGCAACGCCTGTTACCTTAAATACGGAAAACGGAATCGTTTTGGAGGAGGCTGCCTTGTCGATGGTCTTGAGTATTTCATTCGTTGTTGCATCAAAGCTTGCTTCGTTATCTTCGCCTTCAACAGAGTAATCCAGGATGGTTCCAATGCCCGACTGGCCGAGTAATGAAATGGTTGGGTCGCAATCCCTAATCGTCTCACCGCCACAGAATTGTTCAAAAATGGTGAGCCGGATAACATTTTTTATAGGTAAGTGAAGTTTTAGTGCAAGCTTTATAAAAAAAGTGCCTAAATTTACCACTCGAGCCTGATTCATGAGGCTGAATAACCAGTAAGTTTTCCGCAGTTTAGCGTCGGATTTTGATGCAAATGCTACGGAAGTATCTTCAAAAAATACAGGTATTTCGTCTTTTGGAGAAGGATATGCCATTTTTTATTTATACGTTTTTCCTAAGTGAAAATTTAATGTATTTGCTTAAAATCACTGGAAGAAAGTAGTACGCATTAAGAAGTTGATTGACTTTTGTTATATCAAATGTACGTCAATCCCAGAAATACGCATAACACCGGATCAAAATATTACAATTATCATTTTTTATTAAGGACAAGTTTTTGAATATGAATGCTTCTTTAGATATCCTTCCGTTAAGCAGTTGGATCAATACCGAAGGTAAGCCTTTGGTAATCGCCGGACCTTGCAGCGCAGAGACCGAGGAACAAATGTTAGAAACCGCAATCCAGATCAAAGAGGAAGGATTTGCGCACGTGATCCGTGCGGGAATTTGGAAACCGAGGACTCGTCCAGGAAGTTTTGAAGGCATGGGAGAAGCTGCTTTACCCTGGTTACAGGAAGTAAAGAAACAAACCGGAATGCCTGTTGCTGTTGAGGTTGCTAATCCGCAGCATATTGACTTAGCATTGAAATATGGTGTTGATATACTTTGGATCGGAGCGCGTACAACCGTTAACCCGTTCAACGTTCAGGAACTTGCTGATGCATTGAAAGGCATAGACGTTCCTGTTTTGGTTAAAAACCCTGTAAACCCTGATCTGCAATTATGGATCGGTGCTTTGGAGCGTTTGAACCAGGCTGGCGTTAAGAAATTGGGTGCTATTCACCGCGGATTTTCTAATGCACAGGAAACGAAGTTCCGTAATTCTCCAATGTGGAACATTGCAATTGAACTGAAAACACTTTTCCCTGAGCTACCTGTAATTGGTGACCCAAGCCACATGGCCGGAAAACGTGCTTACTTATATGAATTAGCACAACGTGCGCTTGACTTGCATTATGACGGTCTGATCATCGAATCGCACCGCGAGCCAGATAAAGCCTGGTCTGATGCAGCTCAGCAGTTGACGCCAGCGGCGCTTGGACAAATGTTGCATGACTTGCACGTTCGTAAAGAGTCTTACGGCAGCGATTACCAATCTCAATTGGAAATTATCCGCAGCAAAATTGACAACCTGGACCGCGAAATGCTTGAGACATTGGCAAATCGTATGGCGCTTGTTGAGAAATTGGCCGAGTACAAACGTGATAACAATGTTGCCGCTTACCAGGTTGACCGTTTCCGCGAAGTGTTGGAAACGCGCGCAGGATGGGGCAAAAGCATGAATCTGTATCCAAACCTTGTAGACGAGCTTTTCAAACTTGTTCACATGGAATCGATCCGTAAGCAAACTGAGGTGATGAACCAGGTGAATGTTTAGGATTGAATAGAATATAAAAAACGGCTGCTTCTTCCGAGGCAGCCGTTTTTGCGTTATAATGATTCATATTCCCTTCTTTTCCAAAACCTTGTTAATCTCACCTGCCCAGATCTCGTAAGCCTTTTCATTCAAATGTGTTTTGTCAACGGCATATTCAGCTTTCAAACCTGTTGAATCTGAAATAAAGTAATTAAGATCAATGTATTCGACATTGTGTTGTCGACAATAATGGATCAGGAAGGCATTTAATGTGTCCACCTCCTTTTTGCTGGCGGGATCATTCTGCTCATAAATGGTGAGTGTGACGACGGGGATGATTTTATTCTCTAAAATTTGGTCCAAAATGGCTTTATAGTAACCCTGCATCCTTTGTTGCGAAACCCCAACCGTAATGTCATTAATGCCTCCTTTTACAAAACATATTTTTGGATGAAGGTCAATAACATGTGAAGGCAGCAATTGTAGAAAATGATATGTGCTCATGCCTGGCAAACCGTTGTTCATTACATCCGTCCGGTCTAATAACGACGTCCATTTTCCCTGTGCGGTGATGGAGTTGCCATACATGATAATCGTAGGGTTGCCTTTTAACGCCACGAACCTTTGCATAATCTTGTCACGATAAATGTAACCGAAAATGCAGATTGAAATGATCAGAAATGCATTGAGCGCAATGGATGCTATCAGCCACTTCCTCATTTTCATACTTGTTCACCCAAATTAAAGCAGCGGCGGCATCGTGCTTCGTAAAGATCCGTTTCGCCTAATAAAACGCGTTCATTGGACGGAGAAAGGCGGTAGGAATGTGAAGCCACTTCCCCGCAGACCATGCATATGGCGTGCACTTTTGTGACAAATTCGGCAATGGCCATCAATTGCGGCATACAGCCGAAGGGTTTTCCCATATAGTCCATATCAAGCCCGGCCACGATCACCCGCTTTCCTGAATCCGCCAAAAGCGTGCACACGTCCACAATTTTCTCATCAAAAAACTGCGCTTCATCCAATCCTACTACTTCACAGTTTTCGGCCAGATCTATGATTTCGATGGACGTTTGCACCGGGATTGACCGGATTGAATTGTCGTTGTGTGAAACAATGTTCTCGTCGTGATAGCGTTTATCCAACGCAGGCTTGAAAATTTGTATCCGTTGCCGGGCTATTTTGGCGCGGTTCAGTCTGCGGATCAGTTCTTCCGTCTTTCCGGAAAACATTGATCCACAGATTACTTCAATCCAGCCGGTTCTGGGATTCTCATTTTCTTTCCTATGCGACGGTTCTATGAACATGTTTGACGTAATACTGGACTGCTGAAAAGGCAAATTTCTTTATCTTTACAAATCAAGCACATTTTTTTTAAACACAGCCGTTATCAAAAGCTCTTATTCGTTATGCCGGATAATTTGAATTCAATTGCACTCAACCAATACGCTGCCAGGTTCACCACAACCATTTTAAATGAGGTGTACCGGGACCAGGATACGATCTCCGGAGCCGGATTATTGAAGCTCACCCCTGTGAGGCAAGTTAACCTTGGAATTCTAAACAGGTTATTTGAAGCCTGGAAAAATAACGCGCTGCAATTCCGCAGTCCTTACTTCGATTTTAGTAATGACGAGGTAAGGCAGGCGCTGGAAGATTTTATGAACACGGCCTCGCAACACATCGCTGTGAAACGCCCCGATCTTGAACCGCTTTTGTCAGATTCGGTGAAGGACGCCCTGAAATTATTGCTTGCGCCAGAAAGCTATTTTGAAGATAAAATAAGGGAAAAGCAGGACGCCGAATTCACGCATGAAAAAGCCGAGCATCTTGTAAAATACACCCACATTCACCGAGGATTAGCCGAGGCAATGTTAGGCCGCCTTACCGACAGCGGTTCGGACTCGGTGTATCAGACGCAGGCTGTGAGCTGGTTATACGAATTGAAAGGGAATCCAGACTTGATCGACGATTTGGATCCTTACCTGCTGCAGTTCTCCGAAATTTTTCCGTTGAATTTGTCGGACCTCAGAATTTCGGAAAGTGGTAAGACAACTTCGACAAGTGGCAGAAATGAGTCGAGATCGTTTTTTGATTCAGCCTTTACCGAATTAGATACGCCCGCTAAACCTGCACCACCTCGTGCAGAACCAGCTTCCGCAGTTATTGGTGAAATAATAGCAAAAACCAACTCCACGGAAAAGGAGTCGCTTAATAACCGTTTTAAAGTTGAACTTCCAAAGCATGACGAAGACAAGTCATACGGAAGCGTTCCTGTAAAAGTGGAAAGCATTGCGGGTTCCATTCCGTTGGGCCAGCGCTTTATGTTTGTCAATCAGCTTTTTAACAAAAACAGCGAGCATTTCGATAAAGCTGTTTACGAACTGGACACGGTAAAAAGTTTTGAAGAAGCGCAAAACCTCATTTGGCACCGTTATGCATCCAAATATGCGTGGGACGTCAATGGAGAAGCAGTTACAGCTTTGTTATCGATCGTAAAGCGCAAATTTACAGGTCAATAAGCTTTTATATCAATTGAAGGAACTGCTCACGAGCGTTTTGCAAAGCATGCAAATCCAGATTGAGCAGTTCCTTCTTTTCTTTTGCGAACGCCACCAGATTTTCGGTTGCCATATTTCCTACCAATTCGTCCTGCGCCATGGGACAACCGCCATAACCGAATAAGGCTCCATCAAATCTGCGGCAGCCCGCTTCGTATGCGGCGGAAAGCTTCCCAAGCCAGCTGTGCGGTGTCGAATGAAAATGTGCACCAAATTCCAGATCGGGTCTCAATGCCAGCAATTGAGAAAACACGGATCGAATGTCGTCTTCCCTAGCAACGCCCACCGTGTCGGCAAGAGAGAAGGTCTTAATGCCAAACTGCGACAGCTTTTCAACATTATCAAACACAATTTCCGCATTCCAGGCATCACCATATGGATTTCCAAAACCCATTGAGATATAAATAACAAGATCTTTGCCATTTTCGGCCACCATTGCTGCAATCCGTTTCACTCTTTCCAAAGATTCAGCCATCGTAGCATTGGCGTTGCGGATCTGAAATGTTTCAGAAACGGAGAAAGGGTAGCCGATATCAGTGATCTGGGTAAACTGGCAAGCGTCGGTTGCACCCCGCTCGTTGGCAACGATAGCAAGTAACTTTGTAGATGAATCTGAAATGTCCAGCTGCCCGATCAGCTCAGCCGTATCGCTCACCTGCGGCATGGCCTTGGGAGAAACAAAACTCCCAAAATCAATGGTGTCAAATCCAACTTTCAGTAGCTGATTAATGTAAGCAGCCTTTTTTTTAGTTGGAATAAAGGAATGAACACCTTGCCAGGCATCACGGGGACATTCGATGAGTTTCATGATTCAATCATTACTTCAATATCGGCGCTAAATCTTTCTCGTTCTCTGCCAGCCAGGCTGCAATGTCCTCAACGATCTGGCGGATGCCAATTTCTGGTTTCCAGCCTGTAAGTGCAGTGACTTTGGTGTTATCCGTTACGTAAAGCCTGATGTCGGCGGTGCGGTTTTCCGGCACCACTTTAATCGGAATCGTTTTACCGGTAACCTCCTGACAGATTTTTGTCAGTTCCTGCAAAGAAGCGCTGCTTTCCAGTCCACCGCCTGCATTCAGGATCTCCCCATTTACCTTTTCGAGGTTATGCAACTGCCAGTCTATCAACCGGTAAAGATCGGCAACATGCAGCATATCGCGGATCTGCTTACCCGTCCCGCCGTATCCGAAGTAGCCCAGTTGTTGTTCAAAATAATGTTTCGCGATCCAAAGCACCATCACACCCTGATCCACTTTGCCCATTTGCCACGGACCCGTGATCACGCCGCAACGGTTAATGACCGTTTTTAGGTTATAAAACTCATTGTATTCCTGAATGATCAGCTCAGAAGCCAGTTTGGTGGTTCCATATAAGGAACGCGCTCCATTCAGCGGGAAATCTTCCGCAATCCCTTTCGAAGAAACACCTGCAACCGGCTGCTCGTCCGACAGTGCGAAGCGCGTAGGCTCCTCAACGAAATTTAATGTTTCGATGGTCTTGATCGGATAAACCCGGCTTGTAGACAGAAAAATAAAGCCCGCCTTATGTTTCAATGCATAATTAAGACAGTTAATGGTTCCGACCAGATTTGTATTAATCAGGTAATCGGGCGTACCGTCCAGACCTGCCAAAACAGAAGGTTCGGCAGATGCCTCTATCACCACGTCAACAGCCGGAACGGAGTCGAAGTCTTCTTTATTCCTGATATCGCCGTGCACAAATTCCACGCCGTGTGTTTTGAGCCTGCTCAAATTTAGCTCGGAGCCTCGGCGTTTGAGGTTATCCAATGCATAAACCTGATAATCAGGGTAATTGATTTTGAGATTTATGGCTAGTGCGGAGCCTACGAAACCGGCGCCCCCGGTAATTAAAATTTTCATAAAGCAATTTTGTAAGTAAGCTTAAAGTGTGGATGTAAACCGTTCCAAAGTTAGGAGATTCCATAAGAACGGTTAAGTATGCCAAGAATATTTATATTTAAAACTTGTTCTGTTTAATTTAAATATTCTAATTAATTTAAATACTTTTGAAATGAAGTATGTAACTTATGTTCACATCTTTATGTACATATTTCCTACTGCAACAAGTCAATAACAAACCTTCGTAACTAATAAAAAACCTCGCGATACATGCGTATTTGTACCCTTGTTATTTTCTTTTCTTTCTGTCTCACACTCAGGTCGTTGGCTCAGGAGGTTGCTGCAACGGAGCCATCCAAAGAAACTGCATATCCCATATCCCTTTACAAAGCGGCCACGAGCCAGTCGCAAAACCTGTATAATGGCAGGCAATATTACGTTTACGACAACCGGTCGGAAGAACACCAGTTTTTTGAATTCCGGAAATGGCATAACGGTGTGATCATGTACGACGGCCAGCGCTTCGACAGCATTCCAATGCTTTACGATATCTTCAAAGATGAGGTTATTATCAAGCATTTCAATGGTGATCACATTCTGCTGCAATCTGAAAAGATCGATTATTTTTATGTGGATAATCACACTTTCGAGCGCTTGGAAGCGGGAAAGGACATTAGCGAGCAAATGCGTACTGGTTTTTACGATGTTTTATACAATGGTAAAACCAGAACGATTGTCAGAAGGGTGAAACAGCGGCAGGAGAAGATCGTGGATAAAATGGTCATAGCGCTGTATCCTCAAAAAAACAATTTTTTTGTCAGGAAAGGCGACCAATATTACGGAGTAAGCTCCAAAAAATCAGCATTTAACCTATTCCCTGAATACAAAAGGGAATTGCGGAAAGTGCTGAAAGACCAGAAGATCAAGTATAGAAAGAACCGTGAAGTTGCTATTGTAACAATTGTCGAAACCTACGACAAACTAGCCAGACCATGAAAATACTTTTACCCTTTTTTATCTTGTTCAGTTTTGTTTTGTTTTCCAGGAATGCTTGCGCGCAAACCACGCCTGAAAAGAAAATCACGATGCGCCTTGACTCTGCGCGCTTCAATGACTTTGTAAAGCAGGTCGAAAGCCAGACTGGTTACTACTTTTATTACGACGCTTCCAAATTCGACAGCCTTACACTTGACCTGGACGTAAAAGATCTCGCGATCCGCGATGTGCTGGACCAGGTTTTCAAAGGTTCAGAATTCGAATATTCAATCGATGTCCAGAAGCGGATCTACATTACGCAGGGCCAAAAAATCATTACGCAGCTTATTCCCGGCCTTTTTGAGCCCGATCTGGCAGGTGATAACGGCACTATCGCTTACGCTGGCCCGGAAAATGATGCGAAAGAAAAGTTGCTATCCACCGCTGAAAGCAAACTACACGAGATAGGGATCAAAAAACACCGTATAACGCCTGGGAACTCCACCATCACCGGTTACGTGCGAAATGCTGTGACGGGCGAACCCGTCATTGGGGCGGCTGTTTTCATCACTTCGCCTTCTATCGGCGTTACTACGGATGCGCTGGGCTTATATGCGCTCACCATTCCGCGCGGGAAGCAGATTGTGCGTATAAAGAGCACTGGAATGCGCGAAACCCAACGCCAGGTGATGCTTTATTCAGACGGCAAACTGGACATTGAAATGCGGGAAAGCGTGATCGCTTTGAAGGAAGTTTCGGTAAAAGCCGGGATGGACAAAAACGTGGTCGGGACGCAGATGGGAACGGTTAAGCTAACCATTAAAAACCTGAAACAGGTGCCCACGGTCTTTGGTGAAACCGATTTGCTGCGTACAGTGCTAACATTGCCGGGTATCAAGTCGGTGGGGGAAAATAGCACGGGGTTAAATGTGCGTGGCGGCTCCACAGACCAGAATCTGATCCAGTATAATGATGCCGTCATTTACAATCCTTCCCACCTTTTCGGATTTTTCTCAGCCTTTAACCCGGATGTTCTGAAAGATGTTGAGCTTTACAAAAGCACGATTCCGGCGAAATTCGGCGGAAGGCTGGCGTCCGTTCTCGACATTAGCAGCCGCGATGGCAATAAGAAAAAGTTTGTAGCATCGGGAGGAATCGGTTTAATAACCGGCCGCCTGACATTGGAAGGGCCATTAGTTAAAGATAAAACTTCTTTCTTGCTGGGTGGACGCTCAACCTATTCGAGCTGGCTTATCAAAACGCTGGATAATGAGAATTACAATAAAAGCTCGGCATCGTTTTACGATGTAAATCTGCACATTAGCCACGAGATCAATGAGAAAAACAGCTTATTCCTGACCGGGTACATCAGCGACGACCGTTTCAGGCTTTACGGTGACACCCTTTATACATACCAAAATCAACTGGCTTCCTTAAAATGGAAACACACATTTAATAACAGGTTATACAGTGTTTTTACAGCAGCCCATACAAAATATCAATATGCCATGGGTGCCGCAGGCCTGCCGCTCAATTCCTTCGATCTCAAATTTGACATTAACCAATCCAATTTTAAGGCAGACCTGAGCTATGTTTTACATCCGAAGCACACATTGGACTTTGGTTTAAGCACAATTTATTACAAACTCCATCCCGGATCTTTCCAGCCGAAAGGGCCCGAATCCCTGATCGTTCCGGATGAGCTGGAACCGGAGCAAGGGACGGAGAGCGCAATCTACATTGAGGATAAATTTGAAGTCAACCCGCGGCTGTCGATCACAGCGGGTATCCGCTATTCGTATTATCAGTATCTGGGGCCAAGAAATGTAAATACTTATGTGCCGGGACTTCCTATTGAATACATTTATCAAAACGGCGTAAAAGAATATGGCTCCGGCAAAAAGATCAAGTCTTATGGCGGGCCGGAATATCGGGCTTCTATCCGTTACAGCGTTTTCGACAATCTCTCTTTAAAAGTAAGTTACAATACGCTGCGTCAATATATTCACTTGCTGACCAACACCATGACCGTTTCCCCGACGGACATCTGGAAACTAAGCGACAATTATGTGAAGCCGCAGATCGGTGATCAGATCTCGGTGGGGTTATACCGGAATTTCAGGGGAAACAAGGTGGAGGTTTCGCTGGAAGGTTATTATAAGAACATTCAAAACTTCCTGGATTACAAAGGCGGCGATTCGCTGATCATGAACCACAATATCGAAGCAGCCGTGCTGAATACGAAGGCCAAGGCTTACGGGATTGAATTTATGATCAAAAAAATGACGGGAAAACTAAACGGCTGGCTTGGTTATACTTATGCCAGAACATTGCTGCGCGCTATCGACCGGGAATCGCCCGATGCTCCTAATGATGGCAATTACTATCCGAGTAATTACGACAAGCCGCACGATTTTACATTGATTTCCAATTACCGGTTCTCGCACCGTTTCAGCATGTCATTCAACTTCACATACAGCACAGGGCGACCATATACGCCACCGATCGGAAAATACATGATCGATGGCTCGCAAAGGGTTTATTATGCCGACAGGAACCAGTTCAGGATCCCGGATTATTACCGAACGGATGTTTCCCTGAACATTGAAGGCAACCACCGGATCAAAAAGCTCGCGCACAGTTCATGGACGCTAGCGGTATATAATGTATTAGGCAGAAAAAACCCGACTTCGGTTTATTTTCAGACTGTTGGCGGAAAAGTCAACGGTTACCAGCTTTCTATTTTTGGACAACCTATTCCGACCATCACTTATAATTTCAGATTTTAACATGGTCACACCGAAATGGTTCCCTGAAAAAAAGGTGCATTGGGGCGCGCTTGTTTGCATGGGCCTTATCCTGATTGCATACGGTTGCATAGAGCCGTTTTCCCCGCCGGAAGTCAACAATCCGGAAAGCTTTCTGGTTGTAGACGGATTCCTGAATGTAGGCCGCGACACCAGTAAGATCACATTGCGGAAGACGCAAAATACAAACGATGATACCCGGCCGATTACGGAAGGCGGTGCGCAGATATCTGCGGAAGCAGAGAGTGGGGAAACGTATAATTTTGAAGATAAGGGCAATGGAGTGTATGTTTTGCCGCCCGTCAATTTCAATATGGCCACCAAATATCGCCTTCATATCAGGCGGTCGAACGGCAGTGAATATTTGTCAGAATATGTTGTCGTGACCAAAACACCACCGATCGACAGCCTGACAAGTAAGCTGGATGCGAACCGGAATGCAATGCTCATTTATGTAAACACGCACGATGCCACAAATAATACGAGATTTTACCGGTGGAGATTTGAAGAAACTTTTGAATACAGAGCAGCATTTTTCTCTGGACTCGAACGTGACCCGGAAACAGAGTCAATCATTGTGCGGCGGGACAATATCAATACTTGCTGGACAACGCTAGAATCGAAGGATATTAAACTGGGCTCGACAATTAAACTGAATCAGGACATTATCAAAGATTTGCCGGTCAATATCATTGACATTTCGACGAATAAACTATTTTTCAAATACAGCATTCTGGTAAGGCAATACGCATTATCGCGGGAAGCATTTGAATACTGGACCGATCTCGCTAAAACGACACAGGGGACGGGAAGCCTTTTTGATCCGCAGCCCTCCCAGGTGACGGGCAACATTAAAAATGTGAAAGATGCTAAGGAGCTCGTTTTTGGCTATTTCAGCGCAGTTACCGAAGAGAAGCAGCGTATCCTTCTCTCGCCTGCGCTAGGTCGCTATCCTGCATGCATTCCGCCTGATACACTCGAACCGGCCGATGCGTACACTTCTTTCGGTGTGTTGCTGAACACCTATATGGACGCGGCAGGGAGAACTTTTATTTTAAGCTCTTCCGAAGACTGTGCGGATTGCCGGGCGCAAGGTGGAACAACCACGAGGCCAACGTTTTGGGATTGATATTTCAATGATCAATAAACTTATGAAAAGGACTTTACTCTATTGCTGCATGTTGCTCTGCGTCGCGTTATCCGCGTTTGCGCAGGACGATGCAATGGTGAAATCGATACAGCAGCGATTTGGGATTTATACCGAAAGAGCGCTGCAAGAGAAGATGTACGTTCATCTCGACCGCCCGTTGTACCTGATCGGGGAAACGATCTGGTTTAAGGCATACAACCTGAATGCAGCTTCGCACCAGTCTCTGGATGTGAGCAAAGTGGCTTACCTGGAAGTGCTTGATGCTGAAAACAATGCATTGATCCAGACTAAATTTGCGTTGGCTGACGGCAAAGGAAATGGCTCGGTTCTGATCCCTTCTACAGTTGCCAGCGGCAAGTATAAAGTGCGCTGCTATACAAACTGGATGAAAAATTACGGTCCTGAATATTTCTTCGAATCCGCCATATCCATTGTCAATCCGTTTGTGCGTTTTGATCCGGACAGGTTGGCCAAAGAAGCGGAAAAATATGACGTTCAATTTTTCCCTGAAGGCGGTTATCTCGTAAAAGACATTGAAAGTAAAGTCGCATTCAGGGCCATTGGGAAAGAAGGTAATGGTGTGAATTTTACGGGTGAAATTGTGAACGGTCAAAATGAAAGTGTAGCGAATTTTCAGCCTGAAAAGAATGGAATCGGCTATTTTACATTAAAACCCGAGCCCGGCGCCACTTATAATGCTGTGATTAAGGATAGCAAGGGGCAGTCGTACACATTTCCATTGCCGAAAACAGAAGAGCAGGGTTATGTGATGCAGCTGAAAGATTCTACGAGTAGCCTGTTGAAAATCACAGTCACCGCCGCTATCGTGAGCGATGAGCCCGTGCCGGTTTATCTGATGAGCCACACGCGGCAGCTTAATGCATTCGCGGACAGGAAGTTTCTGAAAAACAACAAGGCCGTTTTTACCTTGGATAAAACTAAGCTGGGAGAAGGCATTTCGCACATTACGATTTTTAATGAGAAATTGAAACCGCTTTGTGAAAGACTTTATTTCAAAAGACCAGCAAAGCAGCTTGCGATCGAAACAACGATCAAGAATGCGTTCGTAACGAGAGAAAAGGTGAATATGGATATTTCTGCGGCCGTGGCGACGGCCACCGCCACGGCAGTAGAAATGTCTAACCTGTCAGTTGCGATTTACCTTGCCGACTCCATTGTCACGCAACCTCAGACAGACATTACCAGCCATCTTTGGCTTGCGTCGGACTTGAAAGGCAGCGTAGAATCTCCCGAATATTATTTTGCCAATGTAAATGCCGATACCGACCGGCAACTGGACAATCTGATGCTCACGCACGGCTGGCGCCGGTTTAAGTGGGAAAATGTTTTTGTAAGCCAGGCTGCGCCCTTTGAATTTTTACCGGAATTTGACGGACATTTTATCAATGGAAAGGTGGTTAACAAATCCGATGGCTCGCCCGCGAAAGGCATTGACACCTATTTGGCCGCCCTGGACGTTCCTGCGCGTCTGTATGTTGCCCAGAGTGATCAGAAAGGCAATGTAATGTATGAGGTCAGGAAATTTACAGGACCAAAGGAAATTACATTGCAGACCAACCTGAATGTTGATTCAACGCATCGCATTGAAATTGCCAGCCCTTTCGTAAAACAGTTCGCAAGCCGGCCGATCGCTCCATTTATTTTCAGCAAAACATGGGAAAACCAGCTGCTGAACCGGACCATTAACATGCAGACAGCCAATGTCTTCCTTCCGCCAGTCCTGACAGAGCGAAAAGCAACATTGGCCGACTCGGTCGCATTTTTCGGAGTGCCGGACGAAAAGTATTTTCTTGACGATTTCACCCGTTTTCCTACAATGGAAGAGGTTTTGAGAGAGTATGTACGCGGCGTGCTAGTCAGGAAACGACAAAAAGAGTTTCACTTCCGCTTGGTAGATAAGCTGCTTCCCAACACATTCTACACCACCGATCCGCTCATTATGCTGGATGGGATCCCGGTTTTCAATACCGATAAGATCATGGAAATGGATCCTTTGAAAGTTAAAAAGATTGAGGTTTTAAGCTCGCGCTATTTCCTGGGACCCATGACTTTCACCGGGATTGTAAGCTTTTCAACTTACCGCAACGACCTTGCGGGTTACGAGCTGGATCCCAAGGTGATAGTAATGCCTTATGAAGGTTTGCAAGTTCAACGGGAGTTTTATTCGCCAAGATATGACAAAGGTAATGCGGAAAGCCGCATCCCGGATTTCAGGAACCTGCTGCATTGGGCTCCCAATGTTACAACCGATGCTTCCGGCAAAGCAAACCTGGATTTCTATACATCCGATCAGACCGGACAATACCAGGTTGTAATCCAGGGAATTACGCCGTCGGGCGTTTCGGGAAGTAAGACGCTTTTTTTTAATGTAGGCAAAAGCAGTCTTTGATCAGATGTAAAATTCTGAGGTTTGCTTGATCTCTTTAAGCACGAAAGTGCTGTTGAGCACCCCAATGTTATCGATCTTGGACAGTTTGTATTTCACAAAGTCATGGTAATCGTCCAGGCTGGCCACATTGATTTTTAACAAAAAATCAACCTGTCCTGCCATATGATAACATTCCTGGACTTCCTGTAAATTTTGAATCTCCTGCTCAAATTTTTCAATGAATGCTTCATTGTGATAGCGCATGGAAACCTGGCAGATCGTCGTAACCTGGCGGTTAATAAGCTTTTTATCCAGGATCGCGACATATTGTTTGATATAACCCAAACTTTCCAGCCTTCGAATTCTTTCATAGATCGGCGAAACCGTCAGATTTAGCATTGTCGCAATTTCTTTTGTCGTCTTTTTTGCGTCTTTCTGTAAAATGCGCAGGATCTTGGTATCAATTTTGTCCAACTGTTCCATGAGGCAATAATATTTACTGTAAGCGATAAACTAACCTGAGTTTAAAAGTAATATTTTCTGTTAAACTAAAATAGTGCGGGAACATTTCCTGCCAATTGGCTCAATTATTGAAATAATTATCAGAATGAGAGAAATTGCAAGTGATTAATGCTTTATCAAAACAGGCTTGTCATGAAATCAGAATGCATATTAGTGATCGGCGCAAACGGACAAATTGGTTCGGTGCTTGTTGAATATTTGAGAGAGATTTATGGGGTTGGAAATGTGGTCGCATCGGACATCAGACTACCGGAGCAAGAGACTGGACTTTTTGAAAACTTGGACGCAACTGATGGCAATGCGTTGGCTGCGTTGGTAAAAAAATACAAAGTCACCCAGATTTATCACCTAGCTGCGATACTGTCTGCAAAAGGCGAGCAGGAACCTCTGAAAACGTGGCATATCAACATGCAAACCTATTTTAATGTGCTCGAAGCGGCGCGTGAAAATAATGTTGCCAAGATTTTCTATCCAAGTTCAATTGCTGTTTTTGGGGATAATGTAGATTCGAAAGCAGAACAATGGTCCTATCTGGATCCCGCCACGGTTTACGGGATCAGCAAGGCGGCGGGAGAGAACTGGTCGAATTATTATTTCCAGAGATATGGGATGGACATTAGGTCATTAAGATATCCCGGGATTATCGGTTATCAGTCTATGCCGGGTGGCGGGACAACGGATTATGCTGTTGACATTTATCATAAAGCCGTGCAAGGGGAGGCATTTGAGTGTTTTCTGGAAGCCAGCACAACGCTTCCTATGATCTACATTAGCGACGCTATGGACGCAACAGTAAGGTTAATGGAGGCGCCAAAAGATAAGATTTCAGTGCGAACGAGTTATAATCTGGCTGGCATTAGCTTTTCGCCGCAGGAAGTTGCGGCGAGCATTGGCAAAATAATCCCGGATTTTAAAATCACCTACAAGCCCGATTTCCGCCAGAAAATTGCCGAATCCTGGCCGGCGCAGATTGATGACATGCAAGCCAGAAAAGACTGGGGATGGCGTCCGGCGTATAATCTGGATAAAATGACGGAGGAAATGATCTCTGAATTGAAGAAAAAATATCAATCCGTAAAAAGCTGAAAGGCAGTTACTATCAACATTAAAATTCCAATTCATGAACGCAACCATTCAGGAAGAACTGCACGAGGAGCTGGAAGCCATTAAAGCGGCCGGTTTATATAAAAAAGAAAGGGTTATCACGACTCCGCAGGCGGCACAGATCGCAACCGACGGAAAAGATGTGCTGAACTTTTGCGCCAATAATTATTTGGGCCTTTCGTCTCATCCTGAGGTGATTAAGGCAGGGATTGAAGCCATCAATACACACGGATTTGGCATGTCATCGGTTCGCTTTATTTGCGGAACGCAAGACATTCACAAAGAACTGGAAAGCAAAACAGCCGCGTTTCTCGGCATGGAGGATTGTATTCTCTACGCAGCGGCATTTGACGCGAATGGCGGTGTTTTTGAACCATTATTGAATGAAAAGGACGCCATCATTTCCGATGAACTTAACCATGCTTCATTAATAGACGGCATCAGGTTGTGCAAAGCCAAGCGTTTTCGTTATAAGCACAATGATATGGCGGATCTGGAACAGCAACTCAAAGATGCAGCCGGAAGCCGCCGTATCCTGATCGTTACCGATGGCGTGTTCTCAATGGATGGAACCATTGCCCAGCTTGACAAAATCTGCGATCTGGCCGAGGCAAACAACGCCATGGTGATGATCGACGAATGCCATGCGTCAGGTTTTATGGGTAAAACCGGCCGCGGGTCACACGAATTCCGGAATGTGATGGGCCGTATTGACATCATTACCGGCACTTATGGAAAAGCATTAGGGGGTGCATCCGGCGGTTTTACAGCCGCAAAAAAGGAAATTGTTGAAATTCTGCGTCAGCGTTCAAGGCCATATCTTTTCTCCAACACCCTTGCACCATCCATTGTCGGCGCGTCCATTAAAGTGCTGGATCTGCTTTCTTCATCTACTGCATTGCGTGACAAGCTCGAAAAAAACACTGCCTATTTCCGCAAAGCAATGACGGAGGCAGGGTTTGACATCCTGCCAGGAGAGCATCCTATCGTCCCTATCATGCTTTATGATGCGAAACTTGCGCAGGAATTTGCTTCGAAATTATTGGAAGAAGGAATTTATGTGATAGGTTTCTTTTATCCCGTGGTGCCACAGGGCAAAGCGCGCATCCGCGTACAAATTTCAGCAGGCCACGAGCAGGAGCATTTGGAGAAAGCTGTGGCAGCGTTTACGAAGGTTGGGAAAGAGCTGGGGGTTATTTCATAAAGCACTTTCTCACTTAACTTGTCACACTGAGCGGAGTCGAAGTGCGTTACTGCTAGCAGCAACGCACTTCGACTCCGCTCAGTGTGACAAGTGCCTAAACAACTAAACCTGCGAGAACATCAACCAGCCGGTTCCGGCTCCAACAGCTCTGTTTCCACATGCAGCGATTGTAACGTTGCATTGCCATACTGCGTCACCATAGCCACGTCAGCAGCGTCGCGGCCGTGTGCGATCTCGATTCTGTATCCGTTGGTTTTTTCCTGCACAGCATCGAATGTATACCATTCCCCGCCGATGTAAACATCAAACCAGGCGTGCAGGTCCATCACTTTCAAACGATCCAGGTAACCAACCGTCATCCGCGCGGGAATGCAAAGGTTGCGGCATAATGCAATGGCCAGATGCGTGAAATCGCGACAAACGCCTATGCGGTTGCGCGCTACATCGAGCGCTGTTGTGCTGGAATCGGTTACGCCGTATTGATACTTTATATTTTGATGGATCCACGTCCGGATCGCCTCAACCTGCTCATATCCAGGTGTAAGATTGCCCGCAATGTTCATAACAAGCATGTTTATTTCATGCAGATCTGACTCGCAATAACGGCTTGGCAGAATATAATGCATCACCTCGTCGGGCAGATCGCCCACCAGCATAAATGTTGGCGGTGGATTTGGGATGGACTTGGTTGCACTCACTTGCGCCTGAACTTCTGTGGTTATGGTCACTTTGCCGACAGGTAATATTGTCCGCTGGCACGGATTACCATATATGTCTGTATATTCTGAAAAGGGAACGGATGGTTCAATGTTAAAACCTTCCTGAATGATGGACTGGCCTTCTTGACGGCGGGGGCGTAACATGGTGGTTACTGTGGTGGGCGCATACACGTCATACGTGAATATGCTTCTTCCCTTCATTTTCATGTATGAGTCGATTTAATATATTTGGTAAATGTTATGACAACGAGTTAGTTAAAAATTACGTGCCATTATTTGGGGCAAACATCCATTGCGGTCTGAATTAAAACAATTTAATGGACGTTTGTAAGTCAGGAATATTAATTTTAGGTTAACACCGGGCGCAGGTCTGGCTTTTATAGAATTTAAATTTTTCGCCTATGTCAGTTACAAAATGGATTGTAGACCCCGTTCATTCAGAAGTTCAGTTCAAAATCAAGCATCTGGTGATCTCGACCATTACAGGTTCCTTCAATAATTTCGAAGGAGGCGCCACCTCTGATCTGAACAACTTCGAGAATGCTGAAATTCACTTCTCCCTCGACGTTAGCAGTATCGATACCAAAGTGGATATGCGTGACGCACATTTGAGATCCGCAGACTTTTTCGATGCCGAGCAGTTTCCACATATTACTTTTCAATCTAATTACTTTCATAAGGTGAAAGGGGATAATTATAAACTTTCCGGTTTGCTGACGCTTAAAGGAATAACAAAGCCCATTGAGCTCGATGCGGAATATGGTGGAGCGGAGCGCGACTCAGATGGAAAACTGCGGATCGGTTTTGAAGTCGAGGGCAGGATCAGCAGGCAGGAATTTGGTCTTAATTATATGCAGTTGACAGATTCCGGCGGTCTGGTGATCGGTGAAGACGTAAAACTGATCGCCAACATTCAATTGGTTAAAGAATCTTAAAACGCAATATTTACCGGTCTGTCCGGATAATACCCGACATCAGCCGCAAAGGAATGTCGGGTTTTTTTATAATGAGGATAAAACAATGCGTTATTCCTTTTGCATATTGGCAACCTAACCTCCTGCAATATTTTAATGAAATTCCTTCGAATTTTTCTGCGCATCATTGGCGTAATCGTCCTGCTCTTGTTATTGGTCATTTCTACCATGATCACGACCATGGACAACACGCCTTATAAGGACATGCCGTACTACGGACAATGGAAAAAACTCATCAGCAATGTTAAAAAGGACACTTCCGGCTCAGTAGGAGAGTTGCAGGCAGGCTGGGCCAAGGTTAATATTACCCCCGCATCGCCCACTCCAACAGCTGGTTATGGAAAACGAAAAGGCGCATTATATACCGCAGTCCACGATTCTGTTTATGTGAGGGCTATGGTAATCGACAACGGTGTGACCCAGGCGGCGATCATTGCTGCGGACCTGCTAATTGTGCCGCCGACAGTGATCAAGCTGTTGCAATCGCGGCTTACAGAAAAGGAAATTCCGTTTGATCAGGTCTTTTTTGGCGCTACGCATAGTCACAATAGTGTAGGTGGCTGGGGAACAGGTATTTCGTCTTTGTTCTTTTCAGGGAAATATGATCCGGCAACAGTTGAGCGGCTTGCTGATGCGATTTTTCAGGCGATTGTGCTGGCAAAAGCCAGGCTGGAACCGGTGGATTTGACTTATATGGAAGCCATTGACACGCTTGACATCCGTAACCGTCTGGTAGGAGAGGAAGGCGAGATCGATCCCGAGATTCGTTCGGCCGCATTTGTTACTAAAAGTGGAAAAAAGGCGATTCTAAGTTCCTATGCGGCGCATTCAACAGTTTTAAATTCCAAAAACATTGTGCTGTCAAGAGACTATCCGGGTATGCTGGTGGATTCACTTGAAAAAGGGAGATATGATTTTGCGATGTACATGGCAGGTGCAGTGGGCAGCATGGGGCCGATTGAGAAAGGTGCCGACGATTTTCATGAGGTTAAAAATCAGGCATATGGCGTGCAAAAGGCGCTTTTGTCAGACTCTGCATTAAAAGTAAAATCAAAAAGCGCAGCATTACAGGCAATCACATTGCCATTGCCGCTACGTGAACCGTCGCCGCGGCTGACGATGAACATTACCCTCCGTTCCTGGGCATTTAAAAAAGCTTTTGGTGACTATCCCGTGTTTGTAAAAGCATTGCGGATTGGCAATATCCTGATGGTCGGGATGCCTTGTGACTTTTCGGGCGAGCTGGTTGCGGGATTGGATGCATACGCGAAGACAAAAGGGCTTAACTTGCTGGTAACGAGCTTTAACGGCGGTTATATTGGCTACATTACGCATGATAAATATTTTGATAAAGATCTTTACGAAACCAAAACCATGAGTTGGTATGGTCCCTATAACGGAGCTTACCTGCAAGAGGTGATCAAAGACATCATTGATAAATTATCCTAAACTATCCCAAACATGAAAACACTGCTGCTCTGTTTACTTGCATTTTTAAGCATTCAATCTATGGCACAAGCACCTGTAAAAGTGGCAGTCGCCGGACTAAGCCACGGTCATGTCGGCTGGATCTTCAATCGTTCGGATAAGAAGGATATTGAGCTTGTAGGCATTTACGAAACGAACCCGGATTTGGTTAACCTATTCATGACCAAATACAAGCTCGACAAAAAGCTGTTCTTTACGGATTTAAACAAAATGCTGGACGACGTCAAACCGGAAGCGGTGTCGGCTTTTGGGGCAATAAATGAACACATTGCGATTGTTCGTGCCTGCGCGCCGAGAAAAATCCACGTAATGGTGGAAAAGCCACTGGCAACAACATTCGCCGATGCGAAGGAAATTCAAAAGCTGGCGGATCAGAACGGCATTCAGGTTTTGACCAATTATGAAACTTCCTGGTATGCAAGCAATCAGCATGTGCGCGATCTGGTGGAGCAAGGCAAATTGGGCGAGATCAGAAAAGTAATGGTGAATGACGGCCATCAGGGACCGAAGGAAATCGGGGTTAGCAAAGAATTTCTGGCCATTCTCACGGATCCTGTGAAAAACGGAGCAGGTGCGCTGATCGATTTTGGTTGCTATGGCGCCAATCTGATGACGTGGCTCTTGAAAGGTGAACGCCCGCTTTCGGTAACCGCAGTTACGCATCAGAATAAACCCGAGATTTACAAAGAGGTTGATGATGAAGCATCTATTATTTTACAATATCCCAAAGCGCAATGTATCATTCAGGGTTCCTGGAACTGGTCTTTTGCGCGGAAGGACATGGAAGTGTTTGGAAATAAAGGTTATGCGGTTGCCGTGAATGCGACGACTGTAAGGCAGCGCCTTTCTGAAAAAGCGCCTGAGGAAACGATCAAGCTCGATCCTCGTCCAGCACCATTTATGGACCCTTTTTCCGTTTTGGCCGATGTAATTCAGGGCCGGTTAAAGCTGGAAAAGAACGATTTATATGGCTTACCCGTGAATGTTACCGTCGTTGAAATACTGGAAACGGCGAAAGAATCGGCAAAGTCTGGAAAAACCATTTATTTGAAGAAGTAAATCAAACATTAAGCATTTGGAACCACGTTCAGTACGTTTTTCACAGACCACATTGACGGAACTAATGATTCCGTCTTACGCTAATTTCGGCGGGAAAATACACGGAGGCATCTTATTATCGCTCATCGACAAAGTCGCCTATGCTTGTGCAGCGCGGCATGCGGGCACTTATTGCGTGACGGTTTCAGTTGATGGCGTGGATTTTTTAGAACCTGTTGAAGTTGGTGACCTGGTTTCGCTGCATGCGTCGGTCAATTATGTAGGCAGGACGTCGCTTGTGATCGGGATCCGGGTGATTGCGGAGAACGTTAAAAACGGAACGCAACGGCATACGAACACTTCCTACGTAACCATGGTGGCGAAAGGCGATGACGACAAGCCGACCGTCGTGCCGGAGCTATTGCTTGAAAACGAAGACGATGCGCGCAGATTTCTGGAAGCGATCAAGCGGCGGGAACTGAAGGAAAATTATAAGGACGCGTTTGATAATGCGAAAACACGTTTGGATGTGCAGGATAACTTGCACAAGTTGTCGAAGCAACGTTGCGTGATTGGTTGGGAAACAGAAAAATCAGAATGATTATGCTTGTATGGTTTGTGAGTTGCTTGTTAGGCTGGTTTGCAGAGCCGGCGATGACATTGGACATTGAGTTTACCAATGTAAAAAAAGGCCAGGGCAAGCTTTGGATTGCTATTTACAAGCCCGAGGAGAAATTCGCAGGGAAAGAAAAACCTAAGATCTATAAGATTGTGGACGTGAAAGCGGCTGGTTCTCACAACGTTACATTTGAATTAGATCCCGGTCGTTATGCACTCGCCGTTTATCACGACATTAATAGCAATGGAGTGCTGGACAAAAACTTCGTCGGCATTCCCAAAGAACCTTACGGTTTCAGCAAGAACTTCCGTCCCAAATTTTCTGCCCCGGAATTCAAAGATTGTGAATTTGTGCTAAAAGATCCGGGACAGAAAATCAGTGTGAAGCTAACCGACTAAAAGCCAAACAGGCCACCGCTCTTTTTACGGGTGCTTGTTGTTTTTTTACCAAACAACATTCCAAAAACGCCCCTGACCACTTCCCTGCCGATCTGTTTGGCCAGTGGCGAGTTGAGCGCATCGGTGAACATTCCTTTTTCTTCTTTTTCCTTTTTTACTTCCGCAACTTCCTCCTGCGCTTTTGCTTCCACCTGTGCCTGCGCTTCCATGCGTTTGGTAAGCATTTCATAAGCACTTTCAGGATCAATCGGATCTTTATATTTCAGGTAAACGTCTGACTGTCTGACGTGATTGTCGTAATCGGCTTGTACCATAGGGCCCATTACTGAGTTAGGCGGGAGCAAATGTGTGGCTGCCACTTCCGTCGGGATACCTTTTTCATTCAAAACCGTGATCAATGCCTGCCCGATCCCTAATGTGGTCAGGATCTGGTCAATCGCATAGAATTCAGATCTAGGATAAGTTTTAACGGTTTGTTTTAACGCGTCAGCATCTTGTGGCGTAAATGCGCGTAAAACGTGCTGAACGCGGTTTCCGAGCTGCGACAAAACCGACACCGGAACGTCCTGGGCCATTTGTGTACAAAAGAAAATTCCCACGCCTTTGGAACGGATGAGGCGGACAACCTGCTCAATCTGGTCCAGAAATGCTTTTGGAGCATCTTTAAACAGCAAATGTGCTTCGTCCAGGAAGAAAACCAGCTTAGGTTTATCGAGGTCACCGGCTTCGGGCAGTTTGGTGTAAAGTTCGGCCAGCAGGCTCAGCATAAATGTTGAAAACAATGCAGGCTTGTCCTGTACATCCGAAATGTTGAGCAAACTGATCACACCTTGTCCGTCCACGCGATTGATCAGATCGGTTATATCAAAAGATTTTTCACCAAAAATCGTCCCTACTCCCTGTTGTTCGAGGGCGACGATTTTACGCAGTATCGTACCGGCTGTGGAAGTGGAAATGCTGCCGTAATCTGCTTTTATTTCTGCTGCTCCCGGGCCTTCGGAAAGGAAATTAAGTACTTTTTTCAGGTCATTCAGATCCACCATCGGCAGCTCTTTATCATCGGCATATTTGAATAGGATAGCCAAAACTCCCGATTGCGTATCATTTAGCTCAAATATTTTGGAAAGCAATATCGGCCCGAATTCAAGGATCGTGGCGCGCATTTGAGCGCCTTTGTTGCCGCTTAATGAGTAAAGTTCAACGGGGTAACCCTTCGGCTCGAACACCGTCCCTAATGCTTGCGACCTTTCCTGCAACGCAGCATTGGTTTGTCCCGGTTGCGCAATGCCTGATAAGTCGCCTTTTATATCCGACATGAAAACCGGCACACCTGCGGCAGAAAGTTGTTCGGCCAGCACCTGCAATGTCCGTGTTTTTCCCGATCCTGTTGCGCCAGCTACCAATCCATGCCTGTTCATCATGCGCAAAGGCAGATTTACCCGGGCTTCGCCGATGATCTCTCCATCGAGAATGGCTGAGCCCAAATGAATGACAGGTTTATCAGTACGATATGATTTTTGGATGGCTGCAACAAATTGTTCTTTTTTTGACACAGGAATAAAGGTTATGTTTATGAAATGTTAATTTACAAAAATTAACCGTTTGGGGAAGTTTTCACGGAATTAGCATTCATTTTCACATAATACTAATCTTTCGAGAACTTATATTACTTTTCGTAGGTTCTTGTATTTGCAAAATTTTATTAGGTATTTTGGTAATATCGCTTAACAAATATTCTGATTAAACAATTTAGAGACAACACTTTCAATTTATGCTTAGCCGAGTTGCCAATTCAATTTACTGGATGAATCGTTACATGGAACGGGTAGAAAACTACGCCCGCTTTGTGGGAGTTAATTTTAATCTGGCATTGGATCTGCCGCCCGACGTGGATGAGCAATGGGAACCGCTTCTGATTGCGACTGCGGATCATTATCTGTTTTATAAATATTACGAAAAGCCTACCAAAGAGGACGTTATACATTTCCTGACTTTTGATAAAAGAAATCCTAACTCCATTATAAGCTGCCTTTATGAGGCGCGCGAAAATGCGCGGACGATCCGGGAAACGATATCGAAAGAAATGTGGGAGAGTATCAATACTTTTTACTTGTCCATAAAGAGTACGAATCCGGATCATTTCCGTAACATGGACCATATGCAGTCCTATTTTACAGATATCCGTAAAAGTTGCCAGCTTTTTCACGGCGTTGTGGATTCGTCCATTACCCGCAATGAAGCCTGGCATTTCGGTCGCCTGGGCCGGCATATCGAGCGTGCGGACAAATGTTCGCGATTTCTGGATGTGAAGTATTTTACATTGTTACAAGACTCGGGAACCTCTGGCTCAACGCTTGATCTGATGTTATGGACAGCAGTTTTGAAGTCCGTAAGCGCCTATAATATGTACAGGCAAACGCACCGTGCGTTGACGCCTATGAACATTGTCGCCTTTCTTATTCTGGACAAGCTATTTCCGAGATCCATCGCTTATTGCGTAAGGCAGGCGGAGCTTTCATTATATGCGATTGCAGGCTCGATTCCGGAGCGCGGGCACACCAATCCAGCCGAACGTGCGCTGAGTAAAATCCGCACTGAACTGGAATTTACAGATGTTGAGGACGTTTTTAAAATGGGCCTTCACGAATATCTGGACAAGTTTCAGACTAAAAACAACGAGGTCGACAATGCGATTTTCGACATGTATTTCGGCCTGGAAACCGGCCAGTCGCAGACTCAGTCACAAGGACACGCTCAAAGTCAATCGCAAAGCCAATCATCCGGGCATTTCAAAACTCAATGGATGAACTAAAACAATAAAATCAGTAACATTGCAGGCGCCTTCATGAATTTACAAGTCCGGCACTCTCTGGAATATCAATATAATTTTCCGGTAGTTCTGGAAATGCACACATTGTATTTATACCCAAGATCCTATCCGCACCAGCGATTGCTGGAATACAGTCTTTACATTGATCCACAGCCATCTAAAATTGTAAAAAATATAGATGTTGAAGGCAATGTCCAGCATTTGATCTATTTCTATAACCAACCTTACAGCAGGCTTTATGTGGAAGCTACCATTACTGTAAGTTCGGAGCCGGTGAATGTTTTTGACTTCGTATTCTATCCATTTGAAACCAGCAAAATCCCGTTCCTATATGACAACCGGATTTATAAATACCTGATCCCGTACCTGGACAAGGCCGACGCTACGCAACAGGTTGAGCAATTTGCCCGGAACCTTGCCGCGCATGTCAACTATGCCACCATTCCTTTCCTGGTAGAAATGGCCCAATATATCAGTCAAAACTTTGCATATCAGCACCGTGAGTATGGAAATGCGTTTCCGCCTGATGATACATTGCGGGATAGAAGTGGTTCTTGCCGGGAATTTGCTCGGCTGTTTATCGGCGCTTGCCGGAGCCTGGGAATTGCGGCGAGATTCGTGAGTGGATATTTATATGGAAACCCCCAGCAAGCACATGAACTGCATGCGTGGGCCGAAGTTTTTTTACCCGGTGCAGGCTGGCGGGGTTTTGATCCCACCGAAGGTAAGGCGGTGATTAATAACCACATTAGCATGGGAACCTCGGCAGACTATGATCAGCTTGCTCCTGTGATGGGTTCGTTTTTAGGATATACAAGCTCGCTGCTTACTACCCAAGTAGACATTGAGTTACTACAAGGCTAGTAGTATCGATAAGTCAAATCTTGCTTTTGTTTCAAGAAAAATCGGATAGTAGAGAGGGAAATTTAGTATTTTTGCAACCAAACAAAAAGAGGAATTCTAGATCGTGACGTTAATTAAATCTATCTCAGGAATCAGAGGTATCGTGGGTGGAAAATCGGGTGAGGCGCTGACTCCGATTGATGTTGTTAAGTTTGCAGCGGCATACGGAACATGGCTGAGGCGTACTAATCCACAAAATTTAAAGGTTGTTATTGGCAGGGACGCACGCTTATCCGGTGAAATGGTGAGCCGCCTTGTTGCCGGGACATTGCAGGGAGTTGGACTTCATGTAACGGATCTCGGCCTTTCCACCACGCCTACTGTCGAGATTGCCGTTACGGCCGAGAAGGCGGCGGGAGGGATCATTTTAACAGCCAGCCACAACCCGATTCAATGGAATGCGCTTAAACTGCTGAACCACGACGGAGAATTTATTTCAGAAGAAGAAGGTGCGGAAGTTTTGAGAATTGCGGACGAGGAAGATTTTGTTTTTGTTGACGTTAAAAAACTGGGAAGCTACGTTGCGGATGATTCATATTTACAAAAGCATATAGATCAGGTGCTTGCATTGCCATTAGTTGACGTGCAGGCCATTACGAATGCGAATTTCAGGATTGTGGTTGATGCCGTTAATTCTACCGGTGGAATCGTTGTTCCGATGCTGCTTGAAGCATTAGGCGTTCCTGCTAAAAACATTAAGAAGCTAAATTGTGACCCTACGGGCAATTTCGCCCATAATCCAGAGCCGCTTCCCGAACATTTGCGTGAGATCAGCAAAGAATTAAATGACGGTTCTTTTAATCTCGGCATTGTGGTTGATCCAGATGTAGACCGTCTTGCGCTGATGTGTGAAGACGGAACACCGTTTGGTGAAGAATATACACTGGTTGCTGTTGCTGATTATGTGCTCAAAAACACGCCCGGCAACACAGTTTCCAATTTATCGTCAACGGCTGCATTGCGCGATGTGACAATTAAGGCAGGCGGGAAGTATTTTGCGTCCGCAGTAGGCGAGGTGAATGTGGTGAATATGATGAAAGAGAACCACGCGATTATCGGTGGTGAGGGAAATGGCGGCGTCATTTATCCTGAAAGCCATTACGGAAGAGATGCATTGGTGGGAATTGCATTGTTTCTGACACACCTGGCAAAGTTTGGTAAAACAGCTTCTGTTCTACGTCGCTCGTATCCAGGTTATTATATTTCAAAAAATAAGATTGAGCTGACGCCTGATATCAATGTGGACAACATTCTCAGCCGCATTCAAACCCGCTATTCCAAGCAGCCTCTGAATACAATTGACGGTGTCAGGATCGAGTTTGACAGGGAATGGGTGCATTTGCGCAAATCCAACACCGAGCCGATTATCCGGATCTATTCCGAATCAGAAACGCAGACAACAGCGATTAATCTGGCCAATAAGATCATTTCCGACATTAAGGAGATCATTTCGGAGCCGAAAAATAGTCAAAAATGAAAGCCTATTTGGACAACGCTGCCACTACGCGCCTTGATCCGGTAGTGTTAGAAGTAATGTTGCCGCTCATGACAGAGCAATTTGGTAACCCATCTTCCATACATTCCTTTGGCCGGGCAGTCAGGTCATCAATCGAAAGAGCCAGAAAAAGCATAGCGGGCATTTTAAATGCAGCTCCTGCTGAAATATTCTTTACATCAGGCGGTACGGAAGCCGATAACACTGCGATCCGTTCCAGCATTGAAACATTAGGCCTTAAACACGCCATTACGTCCCGGATCGAACATCATGCTGTTTTGCACACGCTCGAACATCTTCAAAGATCGGGACAGATCCAATTGAGTTTTGTTAATCTCAATGAAAAAGGCGAGGTTGATTTACAGCATTTGGAAACATTGCTTCAAACCAATTCACGCTCACTGGTTTCGTTAATGCATGGCAATAATGAAATTGGCAATTTGCTGGATCTGGAAGCTGTGGGTGATATTTGTGAGAAGTATGAAGCCGTTTTTCATAGCGATACGGTGCAAACAATGGGTCACTACAAGCACGATCTGCAAAAGCTGAAAACCAATTTTATAGTCGGCGCAGCTCATAAATTCAATGGTCCGAAAGGCGTAGGTTTTCTTTATATCAGACCCGGACTAAAAATTGCTCCATTCGTACATGGAGGCGCGCAAGAGCGCAACATGCGCGGCGGAACAGAAAATATTTACGGCATAGTAGGCTTAGCCAAAGCATTGGAAATCGCTTACCGCGATATGGACCTTCACCGCAAACACATTGAAGGCCTGAAACTGCGGATGATTGACAAGTTGACCAACAGCATTGAGGGCATCACTTTCAACGGAAATTCTGCGGATCTTGACAAAAGTCTTTATACAGTCCTGAATGTGAGCTTGCCGCCTTCCGAAATCAGCGATATGTTGCTGTTTAACCTCGATATCGCTGGCATAGCGGTCTCCGGAGGAAGTGCCTGCGCCAGTGGAACGGAAATCGGCTCGCACGTGCTGAATGAGCTTAAAATCGATGAGAACCGTGCTAATGTTCGTTTTTCGTTTGGAAAATATAATACGGAAGAGGAAATAGATTACGCGGCCCACACGCTGGCGGAATTATATAAAAAGGAAAGTGTGATCCTATAAAGCAAAAAGCGGTTGTTAAACCGCTTTTTTTATGATGTCTTCCAAAGTTTCTATCCAGATATCACTGTCGTTAAGGCTCTCAACCAGCTGCCAGTGAACACCGCCTTCTTTCTCAAAGATCTCTTTGTATTCCTCACCTACTTCAATGGTTGTTTCCAAACAGTCGGCAACGAATGCGGGCGAAAATGCGAGGACACTTTTAACACCTTTTTTTGTTAGTTCCGGAATCACTTCATCAGTGTAAGGCTTTATCCAGGGATTCTTGCCTAATCTCGATTGGAAGCAAGTAGTGTATGTGCCTTCCGCGAGGCCTAATCCTTTTACCAGCAACCGCGTTGTTTCGAAACATTGCGCACGGTAACAATGCTGGTTTTTAGCATCGAGCTTATCGCAGCAGGAACCAAACTGACAAAAATTTCCGGTCACATCGCCTTTGGTGATCTGTCTTTCAGGAAGTCCGTGGTAACTGAAAACGACATGATCATAATGTTGTTGCGCCATGTACTTTTTGCCCAAATTCACAAAGCCTTCGATGAATTTTGGATGATCCAGGAAGCGGTTAATGAACTTGATTTCCGGCAAAACTTCCCAATCCTGCACCACACGCATTACTTCTTTATATACAGAACCCGTTGAAGCGGAGGCATATTGAGGGAAAAACGGAACGACAATGATTTCTGAAAGTGTTTGTTTTCTTAATTCTTTCAAACCATTCTCAATACTAGGGCTTTGATAACGCATGGCGAGCTCCACCACAAAATCGTTACCCAAAACACGCTGCAATTTTTCTTTTACAGAATATCCGTAAATCTTCAAAGGCGAGCCATCCGGTCTCCATAACTGCTTGTAAATTTTCGCCGATTTTGGAGCCCTGAATGGTGCAATGATCAGGTTAATCAGCATCCAGCGGTTCAGATAGGGGATATCGATCACCCTTTCGTCCATCAGGAACTGACGAAGATATTTGCGCACGTCAGGAACCGAAGGACTGTCAGGCGTTCCCAGATTAACGATCAGGACGCCCGTTTTACGAATGGAATTTGCGTTTGTTGAGATGCTTGGCTGAGCCAATGTTTCAGTATTCATTCTTTCAATCATTTCAAATATGTAGCAAAACCTCGCGCAATGCCGCCTGAGCCGACCATTCGCGATTTGCTGCTTGTTCAATCACCAATGATCTTGGTCCATCCAAAACCTCGTCCGCCACTTTCATGTTGCGGCGTAACGGCAGGCAATGCATGAATTTACCATTATCTGTGAGGGACATTTTCGCTTCTGTAATCATCCAGGAAGGATCGCTTGTCAAAACTTGTCCATAATGTTCATAAGAAGACCAGTTTTTGCCATAAACAAAATCCGCACCTTCCAGTGCCTTATCCTGATCGTAAATCACCTGACCTTTTCCAACAAATTCTGGCGCGAGATTATAGCCTTCAGGGTGCGTAATGACCAATTCCACATCCATCGGATTCATCCATTCGCAGAATGAATTAGCAACTGCCTGAGGCAATGCTTTGAAATGCGGAAGCCAGGTTAAAACGACCTTAGGGCGCTGTTTTATCTTAAATTCTTCGATGGTAATGCAATCCGCAAGCGATTGCAGGGGATGTCGGGTTGCAGATTCCAGGTTAATGATCGGAACCTCCGCGTATTTTTTGAATTGCTGAAAAACAATCTCTGCATAATCCTTGTCCCGATCCTGCAAACCTGCGAATGACCGGATTCCAATGATATCGCAATAACTGCCGATTACGGCCGCCGCTTCCTTTACATGCTCCGCTTTGTCACCGTTCATGATCACGCCTTCTTCCATTTCCAAACCCCAGCCATCCTGGCCCACATTCATCGTAATCACGTTAAGTCCAAGGTTTTGCGCAGCTTTTTGCGTACTGATCCTTGTTCTCAAACTTGAATTGAAAAAAAGCAGCCCTATGGTTTTATTTTTACCTAATTCAATGTCAGCAAATGGGTTGCGTTTTGATGCGATCCCGCTTGTAATCAGCTGATTCAGGTCGGTTACGTCGTTTATGGAAAGAAAGTGTTTCATTCAGTTTCGGTAATTTCTGCGGCGTTTAGGTTAAATTAAATGGCAACGGATGTCTCTTTTTTCAATGCTTCCAGGAATTGGTCAGCTTCCTCCTTGCCCAAAGCGAGCGAAGGCAACAAACGAATGGTGTTAGCGCCAGCCACTCCTGTGAACATTTTATAATCAAATAAAAGTTTGTTCCGAAGGTCCTTAACAGGGAAATCATATTCAATGCCGATCATCAACCCACGGCCTCTGAGCTCCTTGTATCCGCCAATTTCTTCGATTCCTTTGAATAGATAATCGCCGATCTCCGCTGCGTTTTGCAGAAGATTTTCATCCTTCATGATATCCAGGACCGCGACGCCCGCCGCACAAGCCAGATGATTTCCACCAAATGTTGTGCCTAGCAAGCCATAGCTCGCTTTAAATTTTGGCGAGATCAGGATTCCGCCGATCGGGAAGCCGTTGCCCATTCCTTTGGCCATGGAAATAATATCCGGATCAATGCCGCTAAACTGGTGAGAGAAGAATTTACCAGTGCGTCCATAACCACATTGTACACTGTCCAAAATAAGCACGGCGCCAGTTTCGTCACATTTGCGTCTCAATGTTTGCAGGAATTCATCCGAGCTCACATTAATCCCACCAACGCCCTGAATTCCTTCCACGATTACCGCGCAAACTTCATCCGTAATGCCGTTTTCAGCAGCCTGCACATCATTAAACGGCAGGAATGTTACATGTTCCTTATAGTTAACAGGCGCAACAATGGAAGCATTATCAGTAGCCGCCACCGCACCAGCCGTGCGACCATGAAATGATTTGGTAAATGAAATGACTTTTTTGCGGCCATTATGAAACGAAGCCAGTTTCAAAGCATTCTCATTTGCCTCAGCGCCCGAGTTGCATAAGAATAGCTTATAATCCGGATAGCCAGAAAGCGTTCCCAGTTTTTCGGCCAGTTCTTCCTGCAAGGAGATTTTAACCGAATTGGAATAAAAACTGATCGCATTCAGCTGCTTGGTGAGCATATCCACATAATATGGATGGCAATGCCCGACGGAAATAACCGCATGCCCGCCATAAAGGTCCAGATATTTGGTCCCATGCTGGTCCCACAAATAACTTCCCTGAGCCTTTACCGGTTCTATATCGTATATGGGGTAAACATCAAATAAGTGTGACATCTATTATATTTTTTATGTCTTCAAATGGGTGTTAACAAATCAAAACGCTGGCGCTTTCAATCTCAATCCGGCGTCTTCCGGCAAACCAAAAAGCAAGTTCATATTTTGAACTGCCTGGCCGGAGGCACCTTTTGTTAGGTTATCTATGATGCTTGTTATCAGCAGTTGGCCGTCGTGAACTTCCAGGTTGATAAAGCATTTGTTGGTATTTACGACTTGCTTCAGATCAATTGGCGCGTCGCTTACGTGTGTAAATGGGTGTGAAGCGTAGAAGCTTTTGTAAATACTTTTTGCTTCTTCCAATGTTCCTTCGAATGCTGTATAGACATTGGCCATGATGCCGCGTGTGTAATCGCCGCGGTAAGGGACAAAATTGATCGCCTTGTCAAAACCAGCCTGCAATTTACCCAAACTCATTTTTATCTCAGTCAAATGCTGATGTGTGAAGGCTTTGTAAATGGAGATGTTGTTGCTTCTCCAGCTGAAATGCGTCGTCGCGCTCAATGCCTGACCCGCGCCTGTGCTGCCTGTAACGGCGCTTACGTGAATGTCATCTTTAATTAATCCAGCCTGCGCCAATGGCAAAATCGCAAGCTCAATGCTTGTGGCGAAACAGCCGGGATTGGCAATTCTAGTCGCTGTCTTGATTGTGTCCCGTTGCAACTCAGGCAATCCGTAAACAAAGCCGTTTGACTCGTTACGAAAATCAGTGCTCAGATCGATGATCTTTACACGCTCAGGAACTTTATACTCATTCAAAAATTTCTGAGATTCGCCATGGCCAGAGCAAAGGAAAATAGCATTTAAATTCTCCTGATCCACGAGCGTCTGAATTTCTTCCCCTGAAAAGGTTAGATCCGTATCACCAAGCAAATCCGTATGCGTCGCGTAAACCGGTTTTCCAGCCTGACTTTTACTGTGCGCAAAGGCAATAGCTGCATTCGGATGATTGAGCAAAATTCTGATCAATTCGCCCCCTGTGTAGCCTGCTGCCCCTATTATTCCAATATTAATGTTATCCATTATTTAGTTATTCGCTGACTCGCTAACTTTCTGATAAATCATCACCTGGTTAGAAGCCACTTTTGAAAATCCTCTTACGTCGTCGCCGGTCCAGGCATTGTTCATTTCTCCGTAGCTGCCGAATTTGGAAGACATCAGGTCAAATGGTGATTCGATTCCTTCCACGTGGAAGCGGTAAGGAGCCAGATAAACATGCACTTTTCCAGTTACATGCGCCTGTGTATCAGTGAGGAATGTTTCAATGTTGCGCATAACTGGCTCCACAAACTGACCTTTATGAAGCAAGCTGCCATACCAGTTCGAAAGTTGTTCTTTCCAATAAAGCTGTTGTTCGCTCAACACATGTTTTTCCAATGTATGGTGCGCCTTAATAATAATCAGCGGAGCCGCAGCTTCGAAGCCGACACGACCTTTGATACCAATAATTGTATCACCAACATGGATATCACGGCCAATTCCGAACGGCTGTGCAATGGCGGCTAGTTTTTGAATCGCCTCAACTGAATTCTCAAATCTTTCGCCGGCAACACCTTTCAATTCGCCCTTTTCAAATTCAAGCGTAATGCTTTCCGGTTCGGTTTTGGAAACCTGCGTTGGCCAGGCAGATTCCGGAAGATACTGCTCGGAGGTTAACGTCTCTTTACCCCCAACCGATGTGCCCCAAAGGCCTTTGTTAATGCTATATGCAGCCTTAGCCCATTCGCGGCCAACACCTTTCTTTGTCAAATATTCAATTTCTGCCTCACGTGAAAGTTTCAGGTCACGGATCGGTGTAATGATCTCAGCCTCAGGAATGATAATGCGAAAAGCCATATCAAAACGAACCTGATCATTTCCGGCGCCTGTGCTGCCATGCGCGATCGCATTTGCTCCGATCTCCTTCGCATATTCAGCAACAGCCACAGCCTGGAAAACACGCTCAGCGCTCACAGAAAGCGGATAAGTATTGTTTTTGAGAATATTACCGAAGATCAGATACTTGATACAATCATTATAGTAATCGCTTGTTTTCGTGATCGTAGCATGCTGTTTCACACCCAAAGCATATGCATTGGCCTCAATCGTTTTTAGTTCTTCATCGGAAAAACCGCCTGTATCAACCAAAACCGAATGGACTTCATAACCTTTGTCTTCGGCTAAATATTTTACACAAAAAGAGGTATCTAATCCCCCGCTAAACGCTAAAACTACTTTGGGCTGTGACATTATATTAAATCTGATTCTGACTAAATGCTTAAATTGGAGTACAAAAGTAACAAAAAAATACCTCGCTTCGGGCCAAAAATGGCTGCCGGGCGAGGTATTTAAGAGATATATAAATCTGTAAATAAAGGCTGTACTTTAATGTACGAGCAATGTGCCGGCGTTTTTCTTTTTAGCGCGTTCTTCCCTTCGCAACAAAATGCGTTGCTTAATGCGCATCCAGCGCTCGTACAAGCTCGATTCTTTCAGGAAATCCCAGGAATGTTTTTCAGGCTCAATGCCCGTTGCAACCGCAACTTCTTCCTTTTTCTTATCCTCAGGATTGTACATCATTCCCGTGCAAAGGCAATGCTTTCTGCCCGTCCGTGTCAGCACGTCGTAATTGACACAACTTGCACATCCTTTCCAGAACGCATCATCCGCAGGTAACTCACTGAATGTTACCGGCTCATAACCCAGATCGGAATTGATTTTCATCACAGGCAAACTAGTGGTTATACCAATGATTTTTGCATCCGGATATTTCTGGCGGGATAATTCAAAAGCTTTTTGTTTGATTGCTTTTGCCATTCCGCTGTTACGGAAATCAGGGTGCACAATAAGTCCGGAGTTTGCTACAAACTTTCCATGTTCCCATGTTTCGATGTAACAAAAACCTACCCATACGCCGGATTCTGTGGTGGCAATGATGGCTTTACCTTCCACCATTTTTTCCATTATATATACAGGAGAACGTTTGGCTATACCAGTACCACGCTTTTTGGCGCTCTCTTCCATTTCTGCACAAATAATTTCGGCAAAATGGAGATGATTTTCATTGGCAGTCTGAACTATAAACTTACTGCCTACTACTTCGGTATTTTTCATTGATGGCTTGCTGACAAAAAATGTTCGAAACAATAATTATTACACCCAGAGAAAACGATGGGACGTTTTGAAAATTGGAAAGATTGGTGGGTATAAAAGTTTTACCACGTAGGTAAAAGATAATTATGCGGTCCGGGGGGACCTGAATCGAAAAGGCGTAGTATGAAGAACTGTATGTATGCCGTTGTCGTTCATTGACTTGCTAATGCGTCTAAGAAGCTGCAAATTTTGAAAAAAAAATTGTCACTCCAAAGAAACAGAAGATATATTTTTATGGTTCGTTTTTGAAGAAAAGTTTTTATTACTTACCCGCTTGCGTTTTGGACAAAACCGAGGCTTATAAATCTTAAAATATGGCTTTCATGTCAGCAATTAGTACAGATGACCTTTTGACTGGATATATAAATGGGATTTTCCCGATGGCCGAAGCGGACGGAACAATTTATTGGTATTCGCCAAATCCAAGGGCCGTCATTCCGATTGATACATACAAGCCTTCCAGGTCCCTGCGGCCAGTTTTAAACAAAAAATACTTTGAAATAAGGGTTAACTGGGACTTTGAAGGTGTTATGCGCGGATGCTCTGGGCCCAGGGCATCCGAACAGGGAACGTGGATTTCCGAAGAGATCATTGAGTCCTATACAGCATTGCATGAGCTTGGCTATGCGCATAGCGTGGAAACTTATCGTGAAAGCAAGCTGGTAGGAGGGCTTTATGGCGTTTCGATCAATGGTGTTTTCTTTGGCGAATCTATGTTTTCGGCGGAAAGCAATGCTTCAAAAGTGGCCTTTCATTATCTGATCCAGATCTTGCGTATGAACCGTTTCGTTTTGCTGGACACGCAGTTTATCAATGATAATGTGCTTCGTTATGGTGCCATAGAAATTCCGCGCGATGAATATCTCGACCAGTTGCAACAAGCATTAAAATTGAAACGCAGGTTTAACGGCAAAGTGTTGGAAGACATTCTTTAAGCGTCGCTTTGGCGCATAATAAGGGATTCAAAGGAAATAATTTTCTACTTTTAGGCTCAGATTACAGACTTGGGACTGCCCAGTGGCTTGCGTCCCGTTCAAGCAATATTTCAAAGTGTCAAAACCAATACTCGTAATAAAATTCGGGACCGCCTCTATAACCCTTCCCTCTGGTGAGCCTGACGTCAGGATCATTTCAGAAATAGCGCGGCAGGTCTCCGAAATCCATTCTCAATACAGGATTATCATTGTTTCTTCCGGTGCTGTGGGCGCAGGAAAGGCTTACATTCAGGATTATAAGGGCACGATGACGCAACGAAAAGCGGCTGCTTCCGTCGGAAATCCACTTTTGGTAGGCTTATATGCGACCTATTTTGCGCCCAATAAGATTTACATTGCCCAAAGTCTTTGTGAAAGGCAGCATTTTGCCAACCGCGCCAAGTTTCTTCAGTTAAAGGAAACGTTCGAGGAATTGTGGGAAAATAACATCATTCCCATCGTGAACGAGAACGACGTTGTGAGTGACCGTGAATTAAAATTTTCGGATAATGATGAGTTGGCGACGTTGCTTGCAGTGGGTTTTGGGGCTGAGGCATTAATGTTCTGCACATCAGTTGGTGGCTTGCTGGACGAGCAGGGCAACATTCTGCGGAACGTATCCAATGTGAATGAGGTTTTTAAATTCGTAAGAACGGATAAGTCTTTTCTCGGTTTGGGCGGAATGGCTTCAAAGCTGACATTTGCGAAACTAGCTTCAAGAATGGCGATTAAGGTTGTCATTTTCGGCATGAAGCAAGAAAATGAGTTGCTTGAAGCGTTAGCAGGGAATGCAGGAACCCTTATTAATCCTGGTAAAAGTACACTTTCCGCCAGAAACAGATGGTTAGGAAGCGGCGGCTTAGTTTCAGGAAGTTTACAGATTGATGAAGGTGCGTCCAAAGCCTTATTAAGAAGAAAAAGCTTACTGGCCGTGGGAGTGGTGGAAGTTACCGGCGATTTTGAATCCGGTGAAATTATTGAAATATATTCTCCTTCCGAGGAAATGATCGCGGTGGCACGTGCGAGGGAAACTTCGGCTGCCATCCGCACTAATATGAAGACAGTGAATTTTGAAGTGGCGCATGCCAACGACATCGTACTATTATAATGGAATCGATTTTACCTCTATTAGAACAAACCCAAAAGGCATCGGCATCGGTCAGGAATTTGTCCGGTCAGCAGCGCGCAGACCTTTTGCTCAATCTTGCGGATAAGGTTTTGGCCAATGTTGCCAACATTATCGCCGAGAATAAGAAAGACCTTGATGTAATGGATGACGCCGATCCTAAAAAAGACCGGTTGTTACTCAATGAACAAAGAATACAGGGTCTGGCGCAAAGTCTCCGCGATGTGGCCGCATTGCCCGATCCGAGCGGTCAGGTAATTTTGGAACGCACCATTGAACAGGGTTTGTCATTGCGTAAAATAGCGGTTCCACTGGGTGTGGTGGGCGTTATCTACGAATCCAGGCCGAATGTTACATTGGATGTGGCCTCGCTTTGTCTGCGTTCCGGAAATGCCTGTGTTTTAAAAGGCGGGAAGGAAGCACATTTTTCCAATTTGTTTCTGGTTGGATTGATCCACAAAACACTGGCCGAATTCGACATTAATTCCGAGGCAGTAATGTTGCTGCCGACAGACCGGAAGTTTGTGACTGAATTGCTCACTGCAACCCGATTTGTCGACATTATTATTCCAAGAGGATCTGAAAGCCTGATCAAATTTGTGCGTGAAAACTCATTGGTTCCTACCATTGAAACCGGCGCTGGCGTTTGTCATACTTATGTTGAGCAAACAGGAGATCTTGAAAAAGCAGCGGCTATTGTGGTCAATGCGAAGGTTTCCCGGCCGTCGGTTTGCAATTCTTTGGATACGATTCTGGTGGATAAGGAAGTTGCCGCTGAGCTTTTGCCAAAACTGAAAGCAGATTTTATCAAATGGAATGTTGAAGTTTTTGCGGATGAAACGTCCTATGCAATCTTTGAAAAACATGGCTATCCTATGCTGCAACATGCCGAGGAAGAAGATTTTGGAAGAGAGTTTCTTGATTATAAATGTTCGGTAAAAGTCGTTAACGGGCTGGATGAAGCGTTGGAACACATTCGGGCACATTCTTCAAGACATTCCGAAGCGATTATTTCCAAAGACGAGGTTAAAATAGAGCGGTTTTTGCGAGAAGTGGATGCGGCGGCTGTTTATGCCAACGCTTCGACACGTTTTACCGACGGCGCCGTCTTCGCATTAGGAGCTGAAATTGGCATATCAACACAAAAACTACACGCGCGCGGCCCTTTCGCACTCGAAAAGCTCGTAACCGAAAAATGGATTGTAAAAGGTGACGGACAGGTAAGATGGTAAGCGCATTGGAACATATAGAAATATTAACAAAGGAAGCGATCGCGCTGCTGAAAAGTTTGATCGAGACGCCATCTTTCAGTAAGGAAGAGGCAGAAACGGCACAATTGATTGCCGATTTTTTTGATCAGAAAAATATTCCTTTTCAGCAAAAGAAAAACAATCTGTGGGCCTACAACCGTCATTTCGATAAACGGAAGCCAACATTACTTTTGAATTCTCATCACGATACAGTCAAACCAAACAAATCCTGGACTTTGGATCCGTTTAAGGCCGTTGTTGAGGAGGATAAATTATTTGGATTGGGCAGTAATGATGCAGGTGGTTGCCTGGTTTCGCTGATAGCAACGTTTTGCTATTTTTATGACCGGTCGGATCTGGCCTATAACATAGCCATTGCGGCAACAGCCGAGGAAGAGATTTCAGGAAAAGAAGGCCTGGAAATCGTTGTTCCGGAATTGCCAGAAATAGCATTTGCCATAGTTGGCGAGCCTACGGAAATGCATTTAGCTGTTGCTGAAAAGGGCTTACTGGTTTTGGATTGCACTGCAAAAGGCAAATCCGGACACGCTGCACGCGAGGAAGGAGATAATGCGATTTACAAAGCATTGAAGGACATTAACTGGATTAAGGAATACAAGTTTCCGAAGGTTTCGCCTACATTAGGGCCCATCAAGATGTCGGTGACGATCATCAATGCGGGAACGCAGCACAATGTCGTGCCCGATGCATGCAATTTCACCATTGACGTCCGGGTTACGGATCAATACACTTTGGAAGAAGTGATTGAAGTAATCCAGGCAAACATTGAATCTGAGGTGGCTGCGAGATCCATCCGTTTGCGCCCTTCCAGCATTCCAATGGATCATCCGATTGTTTTGGAAGGCTTAAAGTTGGGAAGAGAAGCATATGGTTCGCCTACGACTTCCGACCAGGCACTGCTGGATTGTCCGTCATTAAAAATGGGGCCGGGACATTCGGGGAGGTCGCATAGTGCGGATGAATTTATCTATCTTCAAGAAATCGAGGCGGGGATCAGGCAGTACATTACAATGTTGGAAGGCGTTGTAAAAGCCTGAAATTCTGCATTTTTAAACGCTAACAGGCGCCTATATGCGGTTTTACACACAAGAGGACGTCCTGGCTTTCGGGTCAGTGAAGTTTTTGTATATCAAAACTTCTTTATCCAATCACATCTTTACAATCACGTTAAGCCGTCCAGAAAAACGTAATGCTTTTACGCCGACTATGGCGGAAGAAATCATTTTCGCGTTAGCCTGTGCACATTATAACAACGATGTGCGTTGCCTCATTATAAATGCAGAAGGCCCTGTTTTCTGCGCGGGAGCCGATCTGAATGCTTTTCACGATGTTTCTGCCAACATTAAAAATCCAACATTGCCGTTGATCCGGGAAGAAGCGAAGCTAGGCGATGCATTTAGCGAGGTTTGCAAACCGATTATTGCACAAGTAGAAGGATCGGTGCTGGCGGGCGGATTCTTGATTATTTGCGGCTGCACATTTGTTTTCAGCGTGAATGACGCACTTTTCGGCTTACCGGAAGTAAAACGTGGAATTTGGCCAATGCAGGTTATGGCTTCTCTTAGCCAGATCATTTCTCCCCGAAAAACATTGGAAATGTGCATTACCGGAAAAAGCTATAATGCGGTAGAAGCGCGCCAACTAGGCTTGGTAACAAACATTACAAACGCTGAAAACATCGCAGAACAAGTCCAGCTTTTGGCGGCCGAAATTTGCCAGAATGCTCCTTATGCGATCCGACAGGGCATGAATGCATTTCAAAATTTAAAGGATATTCCTGTAAATGAGCAGCATAGTTTCCTCAAAGCGCAGTTAGATCAAATTCTTCAATCCGAAGACGCAAAAGAGGGAATGCAGGCCTTCAAAGAAAAAAGAAGCCCGAACTGGAAAGGGAAATGATCGTTAATGCTGGTTTAAATCAGCTTAATTACCCGGGACAATCTCAATTTCCTCTCCGTAACGGTTATGGAATTTAAAATCAACCACACCCAGAGAAGTATCTTTGATGAGCTTAACCCACGTTTTATAATGGAAAAGCCATTTTACTTGCTCGGAAATTAATCCCTTTGTGAAATAAGAATGCAGGAATGGATGAAGCGAAATGGTAATCCCGCGTTCATTTTGCTTGGTGAGAATGTAATCAAGATTATTCGCGATCACATCAGAAACCAAGATACTCGCCTGAATTGTGCCCGTTCCGCCGCAAGTAGGACATGTTTCACGGGTTACAATGTTCATTTCAGGTCTTACACGCTGACGTGTGATTTGCAGCAGACCAAATTTCGAAAGCGGCAGAATAGTGTATTTCGAACGGTCGCCTTTCATTTCGTCGCGCATCGTATCGAAAAGAACGCGTTTGTTTTCCGCTTTCTTCATATCGATAAAATCGACAACGATTATTCCGCCCATGTCGCGCAATCTCAACTGGCGGGCAATTTCCTTGGCTGCTTCAAGGTTGACGCTCAATGCAGTCGCTTCCTGATCTTCTTCCGAATTGGATTTATTGCCACTGTTGACGTCGATAACGTGCAGCGCCTCAGTGTGTTCAATGATCAGGTAACCGCCATTTGGCAAGCTTACCGAGCGTCCGAAAAGCGATTTGATTTGTTTTTCGAGACCGAATTGTTCGAAAAGCTTATTCTTGCCATTGTGCAGTTTGAGAATGTTCTCCTTATCCGGCGCAATGTTATGAATGTAAGCCTTAATGTCGTCGTAAACTTCCTTGGAATCAACCGTAATGCTGTCGAATGACTCATTCAGCATATCACGAATGATGGAGGAAGCGCGGTTCATTTCACCTATGACACGGTCACGCGGCTTGGCGTCTTTCAGCGTTTTGATCCCATTTTCCCACTTGTCAAGGCAGTCTTGCAAATCCTTATTCAACTCATCCACATCCTTCCCAGTTGCAACGGTACGAATAATCACACCGAAGTTGGCAGGCTTGATAGACGACATCAGACGTTGCAGACGATTTCTCTCCTGCTTGTCGGTGATCTTTTTGGAAAGGTTTACAGAATTGGAAAAAGGGACCAGCACAATGTAACGGCCGGCAATCGAAATGTCGCACGAAAGTCTAGGACCTTTTGTAGAAATAGGCTCCTTAACGATCTGAACGAGAATGGGTTGATTTTTAGAAAGGACTTTATCAATCTTGCCAAGCTTCTCAATCTCAGGCTCCATCTTGAAATTACTCAATTTGCCTGCATTGTTCCGCTTGGATATTACATCCTTTGTCAGTTTGTTGAGAGAGTTGATATTAGGCCCAAGATCGAGATAATGCAGAAACGCATCTTTTTCAAAACCGACATCAACAAACGCGGCATTAAGCCCCGCTACCAGCTTCCTGACCGTACCGAGGTAAATATCCCCAACGGTAAAGCTTTGATCCGGTGTTTCGACGTGATATTCTAAAAGACGTTTATCCTGCAAAAGGGCTATACGTTCTCCCTTTTGAGTAGAATTGATTAGTAATTCGTTACTCAATGTTCAACCAACTGAATGGCTATATAATGTTGATACTTAACCTCCGCTTTCAGATTGAAAGAGGTAATACATAAGAGGGGAAGAAGGCATGACCGGACTTTTATTAAAATCCGGTCATGGTATATTATTTCTTCTTATGTCTGTTTTTTCTAAGTCTTTTCTTTCTCTTGTGAGTGGAGATCTTATGTCTTTTTCTCTTTTTTCCGCAAGGCATGTTTATGTCGTTTAAAATAAAAATTGATTGTCTTTTCTGCTTATCAATTGTTCAGACGGCCTTCCAATTCGCCAATCGCTTGCTGGATCACAGGATCTTTCTCCTCCTTTTTAACTTCGGAAAGGACCTTACGGGCCTCTTCCTTGTTTCCCAGTTCCACGAGCGTCAATCCAAGGTAGAATTTCGCTTTTGTATTGGCCGGATTATTGGTCAAAATCTGTCTGAACCTGTCGGCAGCTTTTGAATATTGGTTAGATCTCATGGATAGGATCCCCAAATTGAACAATGCCAATTCGTTGGTAGGATCGGTGTCAATCACTTCGCGCAACATTAAAATTCCCTGCATCGGGTTTTCAGTGTTCACGTAAGTCATTGCCATATTAGCTTTTGCAGCTAACAGGCCAGGATTCTGGTCAAGTGCTTTCTGATAATATTCGCGGGTTTTTGCCCCAAGATTTTTTGCTTTCTGATCGTCAATGGCAAAACCATAAGCCTCGTAATAACGATCGCCGGTCCTGACAAGATTCTCAATACTTGGAGACAAAAGGGCTGCTTTTTCAGCATAAAATGCTGCGCTATCGAATTTTTGCAATTGCGCAAACTTATCTGACAACTTCAAGCCCGCGGTTGTTTTGTCTTTGTCGCCCGCTTGTTCATAGCCGCTTCTCAACTGATCTACAATTTTTTGCTGATCAGGCGAAATGGTGGCTTTGTCATGCGATTGAACAGAAGAGTCAGGAGCAGCCGCCGTAGCAGCTGCCTGGGACTGGCTTCTCTCGTTGCCTACTTCTTTTCCCTTTGTATTTACAACCACTTTGGGAAGGCTGAAGAGCGTTCCTACAAGAGCAACTGCAAGCACACAAGAAAGGAGAATAGACTTTTTCATACTTTTATAACCCAAACCTTTTCAGGTAAATTACTTTTCAGCGACAGCCTTAAGTTTGTCACTTTCTTTTACCTGCTCAACAAAAACTTTTGCAGGCTTGAAGCTTGGTACAAAGTGCTCGTCAATGATCATTGAAGTTCCCTTCGAAATATTACGGGCAACTTTACGCGCACGTTTTTTATTGATGAAACTACCAAAACCTCTTACATAAAGGTTCTCACCATCAGAAAGTGAGTCCTTTACCACGGTGAAAAACGATTCCAGCGTTTGCTGAACATCGCCCTTGTCTACACCTGTTTTCTCAGAAATCTGTGCGATTACGTCTGCCTTAGTCACTTTGATTGTTTACTTTAAGTGGATATTATTTCATTTATTTACTTACTCCTCTAAATTTTGGGAACACAAAGGTACGCTAATTTTACCAAGATTTAAAAGGAAGGCGTTTTCATTTTTTTTCTAATTGGTTAAATAACAGCGTACATAAGTGCAAACATTATGATATCAGACCATTTACAGGTAATTGATTTTAATAAAAAACTTAAATCCTGGTATCTCAAAAACCATCGTCCTTTACTCTGGAGACAAACGACAGACCCCTATAAAATATGGTTGTCGGAAATCATTTTACAGCAAACCAGGGTCGCGCAGGGAACGCCTTACTACGAGAAATTCCTGGAAAATTATCCTACCGTTTTTGACCTTGCGGATGCCGACGAACGCGATGTATTACGCCTTTGGCAGGGCTTGGGTTACTATTCCAGGGCGCGGAATATGCATTTCACGGCCCGGCAGATCGTCAGCGAATTTGGTGGAAAATTTCCTGAAACTGCAGTAACCCTCTCAAAATTAAAAGGTTTGGGTCATTATACGGCGGCGGCCATCGCTTCTTTTGCGTTTAATGAGCCGGTTGCGGCCATTGATGGGAACGTTTACCGGGTCATGTCGCGCATTTTCGGGATTAGGTCGGATATGCTTAGCAATGAGGGGAAAAAGGAATTTGCTAAGGTGGCAAAAGCGCTGATCTCGCAGGAAGATCCGGCGACATATAACCAGGCAATGATCGAGTTTGGAGCGATCCAATGTGTGCCTGTTTCGCCTAATTGTACAATTTGTCCCTTCAATGACATTTGTTATGCCTATGCATATAATGTTCAGAACGAGCTCCCGGTGAAGGCAAAAAAGCTGAAAGTGAAGAACCGGTTCCTGAATTATTTTATCATTGAGCAAGGCGGAAAACTGGCCATGCAGGAGCGTAACACAAAGGATATCTGGAAAGGACTTTATGACTTTTTTCTGGTGGAATCAACTGCGCGGGTCGAGTCGCCGGAAGATTTGACTGATAATGATACGCTGCTGGCGTTGCAGAGGAAGGGGAATATCCGGCAGATTCCAAAATTGTACATTCATTTATTAACGCACCAAAAACTGCATGTTCAATTCTGGTGGGTGACTATCCCGGAAAATGAGCATCTGGATCTGCCCGGAAATATTTATTTTTTCTCCAAAAACGAGGTAGAAACGCTCCCAAAGCCGATTTTGATAGATACACTCTTGAAAGAAGAAAAATATTTGTGACCGTTTCAAAATGATTGCGTCTAAATGTTTTTAAACTTGATCAGGCATAAGGAATTGTATTTTAAGTAATATATTTTTGTACTAAACACGTAAAACGGAAAGGTTATGACAAGTTTTAGTTTAAATACAAATCAGATCAAGACATTTGATGAGGACGGTTACCTGGTTGTGAAAGGGCTGTTTTCAAAAGAAGAAACGGATAAGTTGTATCGCACGGCGGTTGAGAACTCGGTAATGCAGAAAAACGCAATGGACTTGAACGATCAGTCCGGGAAGAAGACAAAGCTTTCGCTGTGGTTTACGCCAGGGGACGATGTTTTTGGTTATCTGATCAGAAGTGAGAGAATGGTCAATTCTGTCTGGCAATTGCTTGCCCAGGAAAGCCCTGTCTGTCATTTTCATACAAAGTTAATGCAGAAAGAGCCGAAAGTAGGCGGTGCCTGGGAGTGGCATCAGGACTATGGTTATTGGTATAAAAATCAGTTCATATTTCCTGACCAGTTAATGAGCGTAATGATCGCTCTGACGGCTGCTAACAAGGAAAATGGGTGTTTACAAGTCATTAAAGGCTCACACAAAATGGGTCGGGTTAACCACGGTTTTGCTGGTGAGCAGGTGGGTGCGGATATGGAGATGGTGAACCACGCGCTGAAAACAATGGAACTGGTCTATTGTGAGATCGAACCGGGGGATGCATTGTTTTTCCATAGTAACCTGATGCACAGGTCGGAGGCCAATTTATCGGATCATCCGAGGTGGTCGCTGATCTCATGTTATAACTCCCAATCCAACATTGCCTACGCCGAAACTTCCACATCGTGGCGCGTTCCGGTTTCGGTCGTCCCCGATAGAGCGCTTTTGGAATGGGACGCTTCATCATTCGGTGATGCCGACTTTTTGAAAAAAGAAAACGACCCGGCATTAAAAACGACCGGCTGGGAAAGCGAAGTGAAGACAACCTGAATTGACATATTAAACGACTATCCTAAAACTTAAACGATCATATTTGTATGCAGAAAATTGCGATGTTGGGTTCCGGTTTTATCGGGCGTTTTTACGCCGAATCCATTCATGGGCAGCGGGGCCGGGATAAGGTTGTTGCAATTTATGCGCGACGTGAAGAAAGTGCCCGGAAGTTTGCAAACGACTATGGTTGCGACTTCTGGTCGTCGAATATGGAAGAAGTTATAGCGCATCCGGATGTGAATATGGTGTGCATTGCGCTGCCCAATAACATTCACGAAGAAGCTGTTATGCTTTGCGCAAAGCATAAAAAAGCAGTTGTTTCTACCAAACCACTGGGCCGGAACGGGGCGGAAGCACTACGGATGATGAAGGCCGCGGAGGAGGCCGGGATTTTTGCGGGTTATCTGGAAGATCTGTGTTATACGCCTAAATTTCTGAAATCGCTGGAAAGTATCAAAAATGGATCACTAGGAAGGATAATCTGGGCAAAATCACGCGAGGCACATCCCGGCCCGCACAGTGAATGGTTCTGGGACATTGAGCAGGCTGGCGGAGGTTGCATTCTGGATCTGGGCTGCCACTGTATTGAAATATCACGCAATTTTATTGGCAAAGACATTAAGCCTGTTGAAGTGATGTGCTGGGCGGATACACAAGTGAAACCCATTGACGCTGAGGATCATGCGATCGCGTTGGTGAAATATGAAAATGGCGCGATCGGACAGTTTGAAGTGAGCTGGACATTCCGCGGAGGCATGGATTTGCGCGACGAAGTGATGGGGACCGAAGGCACGATCTGGATTAATAACTTTCTGAGAACCGGTTTCGAAATGTTCACAACCGGCCAGAATGCCGAAGGAAAAGGAGAAGATTATGTAGCAGAAAAGGCCGAAAGCAACACAGGCTGGCTATTTCCGGTGGGCGATGAGGTTAATGATCTGGGTTATAACCATATGTTCACCGATATGTTTAATGCCGTTGAAAATGGAACTGAGGCCGCAGAAACTTTCTATGATGGCTATGTGGTGAATGCAGTGATTGATGCGGCTTATAAGTCTGCGAAAACCAAGCTCTGGGAAAAAGTAGATCTTCCGGTTTGGCGTGGACAAGAAGGTGTGACAAAGCCATCGAACTATACGTCTTATAATGAAGAATATTTTCTGATCAAGCAGGAAATGACGCATGACGGTCGGAATAAATTAATTCTCAAACATAAAATTACCGGCAAAATCAGCGAACAGGATGTTTAAAAGTGCTTTTACATCTGTATATTTAAATTCAAGTCGAAAAATCATCCACAATTAGAAATCATGGCAGGAAGTGTTAACAAAGTAATTTTGATCGGCAATCTGGGCAGCGACCCGGAAGTGAGATATCTGGAAAGCGGCTCGGCGGTTGCCAAATTCAACATTGCCACCACCGAATCATACACCAACAAAAGCGGCGAACGCGTCGATAATACAGAATGGCACCGCATTGAACTTTGGGAAGGATTGGCCAAAGTCGCTGAGAAATATTTGAAAAAAGGCAACCAGGTTTACATTGAAGGGCGCATCCGCACTGATAGCTGGACGGACAAGGAAGGGCAGCAAAGAACGGGCGTAACAATCCGCGCAAACAGCATGACGTTACTGGGCGGCCCGGGTACACCAGGTTCAGGTGGCGGCGAGAGCAGCGGCGGTTATGCGCAATCCTCGCAGCCAAGAGCAGCGCAGGCACCGCGGTCATCCGACCCCATCCCGCCTTCATTGGCAGCTGGTAATGACGACGACGATCTGCCGTTCTGATAATTCGGAAAATTCAGTAATTCTGTTCAAAAGTATTTATTTCGCGATTTAGAGCACATTGGAATAATATTTTTGAACAGAATCGCTACATTTATTTAAACGAAAGTTTATTGCAAACTTTTCCAGACCATTTGTGAAAGAAACAGCTGATAGCGACGATCCCCTTGCCCGAACGCGTACGGGGATTCTCTTCCCCCAAAAATGTACGCAAACCTTATTTGCAGGAGTCATTATACCCACTGATTTCCTTGCGCCATACGACCTTATCCTCGTAATATTTCTCTTCCTGATTTCCCTTTTTCTTTCCGGAGTTCGTGCGGCATATGCTGCCTCAGGCGCATTGGAAAATCCCTGGGAGCGTAAAAGCGACACAGAAAGCACACTTCCCAACCGCATTCAACAGCTTGCGCTTTCACTGATCCAGCGAGGGATCACATTGCTGGCATTGCTTTTGGCCGCCAGAATAGCCTGGATACACATTCAGAATGATCCCAACAACATTTACAAATGGATTTCGATTGGCTGTCTTGCGCTCTGGATATGGCTGGATGCCCTGGTTCGTTACAACAGTGCACGAAGGGCACTGGAATTTATTCCCAGAATATCAGGTGTTACCAATTTCCTGATCAAAATTTGCCAGCCTCTCGCGCAGCCTATTATGAAATTGGGTTATTCTTTTGGCGTACTGACGCCGGAAGGTGCTGAAATCACAACTGAAAGGCTCGAAGCAAAGGCAGAAAGCGAGGAGGAAACGGATCTGCTCCGTGGACTGGCAAATTTCCGGCAGACCAGTTCGAAAAAGGCCATGCAGGCCCGATTGCATATTACAGCATTCGATATTGAACTGGATTTCCATGAATTGATGGATAAGATCAATAAGTCGGGTTACTCCCGGGTGCCCGTTTATCGCGACGATCTGGATCACATTGAAGGGATTTTGAATGTAAAGGACTTACTTCCACACATTCACCAGAACGAACATTATAACTGGCAAAAATTGCTGCGACCCGTTTATTTCATTCCAGAAAGCAAGCATCTGGACGATCTGATGAAGGATTTCCAGAATCGGCGCGTGCATATGGCGATTGTTGTGGATGAATACGGCGGAACAAGCGGGCTGATAACGCTGGAAGACATTATTGAAGAGATCTTCGGGGATATTAATGATGAATATGACGAGGACGACGAAGTAAATTACACCCAGGTTGACGAAAATACTTACGTTTTCGAAGGAAGGGTTTTGATCAATGACCTTTGCAGGTTATTAAATCTTGAAACGGATTATTTTGACGAAGTAAGGGGCAACAACGAATCATTGGCTGGCTTGCTGCTGGAACTGTTTTCGAGGTTACCGCGCCCGGGAGAAATGGCAACGCACAGGGAAGTCACCTTTAAAGTACAATCAGCGGATAAAAAGCGGATCAAGAAAGTAAGGGTGCTGGTTGGCTAGTTATTTGCCTTTTGGGACTGCTTTTGAGAAATATCTAATCTCGTACAACTCCTGGTTTTTGCCTGAAAAGTAAGGTTTTTGGGATTTTTTCAAAACCATAGTCTGGTCGTTCAAATCCAGTATCTTATAACCGTTCACCACCTTTCCAGTTGAATCTGTATAAACCAGCGAATCGGCTGATACGAGCTTGTAACGTGATTTTCGGTATTCGCCTTTACGCCTCTGGAAAAGCGTTCCGTCTGCCCTATAATCGAAGTAGGACCAATGTGCGTCTTTTGTATTATTGGTAAAACTGAATCCATTCACATAGTTAGCAATGGAATCGGTCCTCCATAAACCTACAATGTCTTTTTCACGGGAAGAGCATCCCGTAAAAAAGACAAGCAGGCAAATCAATAATAATTCTTTTTTGATCAAAACTCAATAATTGCTGTTCTGAATTAATACGCCGTTACTTAAATCCACTTCGCGCTGCGGCAATGGGAAATAGTAATGTTTTGGTTTAATAAAGTTTCTGCTAGGCTTGTGCGGTCCGCGGTTGATCTTGTAGTGTGCTGTAATGTCGATCAGTCCTGCCTTGTCCCAGCGCATCAGATCCTGGTGTCTTTCATTTTCGCCTGCCAGTTCAACGCGTCTTTCGTGCATGATGTTTTTCATGGTTGCGCCTGTAATGGCAGCCAGCCCGGCACGTTTCCTGACCGCATTCAATTCCGCGTCTCCATTGGCACCTGAGCGGATTTTTGCCTCGGCTGCCAGCAAATAAACGTCTGCCGTTCTCAAAAATGGCGCGTTCAAGCTTTGGCTCATATCACCGTTCTCTGCGAATTGCGTATATTTTTTGAATGCATAACCTGTTACACGCGTCATACTTCCCTCGAATGTTTCTACGCCAGCCGCATTGCGGTCCACCTTATCGCCCGGACTAAAAATAGATGACGTTTTACGTACATCACCCTTTTCATATTCCTGAACAAGGTCCGCGATAGGCTCGTGAAAACCCCATCCGCCAAATGCTTGCGGCGTGTGGTAAAAAGTAGGGGAGTTGTCGGCTGTCCAGCCGGTTTCGTATTGCAGAGAGAAAAGGATTTCAGGATTGTTTTCAGTTGCAAGTTCGAAATTCTGGTTAAACCCGGTTGCCAGTTTGTAAGCAGCGTTGGAAGTCACTTTGGTGCTCGCTTCAATCGCCTTTGCCCATTGCTCCTGGTAAACATATAATTTGGTCAAAAATCCGTAAGCAGAACCCTGCGTAACGCGGCCCGCCTCGCCATCGGAATAGGAAACTGGCAGCAAAGAAGCGGCTTTCAGAAAGTCAGCCTCGGCTTGTGCGCGCACTTCCGCCAGTGTTGATTTTGGTTTATTAAAATTCAATGCCAATGCATCATCTTCAAGCAAAATGGGCACTTCACCGTAAATCAGCGAAAGTCTCCAATAAACAAACGCTCTCAGAAAGTAAGCTTCGCCGAGGCTACGGTTACGCAATGTTTCGTCCATATCAACCTTCGGCGCATTGATGAGCACTGCATTTGCTCTTGAAATTACCTCATATTTGGTTTTCCACGTGGCCAGGATATGCGAATTGGAAGCGTCAAAAGTGAACATTTCCAACGCAGTTTCGTCCGAATGGTCGCCTGCGCGGTTCATGTCGTCTGAGCAGTTATCAAATGTGTATTCCGTATGCGCAAAGCCGTCTTCGTCAAGCAAGGGAGCATAAACCGCATTGACAGCCGCTACCACGTCATCGCCATTTCGCCAGTATTGCTGGGAAGTAACCTGCCCGTAAGGCGTCGTTTCGAGCAAATCATCACAACCCGTGAGCATTGCCAGAAGTATATAACCGGATAGTATTGTTATCTTTTTCATAAATAAATTCTTTCAGTTTTGGTCTGAACTTAGGGTTTAGAAAGAAATGGTGGCGCCAATCGTCCACGTGCGTGCTAGCGGATATTGTGCGTAATCCACATTCAGCTGATTGTAAGAGCCGCCGCTGCCAACATATCCCAGCTCAGGGTTCAAGCCAGTGTATTTTGTAAATGTCAACAAGTTTTGACCAGTCACGTAAACCCGCGCTTGCGTCATTTTCAGCTTGCTGATCGCATTCTTCGGGATTGCATATCCTAGCGTGAGGTTTTTCAGGCGCAGATAGTCACCTTTTTCCACAAAGAGATCAGATGGGCGGTAATTCCGGTTCGTATTGTTAATGCTCATGCGCGGAATCGTGTTGCTCGAACCTTCGCCGTTCCAGCTATTCAAAGTTTCGGCGTAAAGATTGAACGGATAACTTGCATCCAGTCCTTGCATACGGTCGGCATTGTAAATAGAAACACCGCCAACGCCTACAAAGAACAATGTCAGGTCAAATCCTTTGTAATTAGCTCCCGCCGAAAAGCCGTAGTTGATCTTGGGCTGAGGACTGCCAATGATCGTCCTGTCCTGATCGTCAACAATGCCATCATTATTAAGGTCAACGAAGCGGACATCGCCCGGATTGATTTGTCCGTCCGCACGGCGCGGATCGTTGGCAATGTTTGCGTCACGATCTATCTCACCTGCATTTTGGTAAATTCCATCCGTTTTATAACCGTAAAAAGTGCCATATGGATGGCCTTCGTACGTTCTTACAATTTCTTGCTGGCCCCTTCCGTAAAGCTGCGTAGCAAGAAAGCCGCCTGGCGTTGCCAGTTTGGTGATCTTGTTTTTGATAAATGTGGCATTGCCGCTCACATTGAATGTTACGTCACCAACCGTATGGCGGTAAGAAGCTTCCAGTTCCAGGCCCTGGTTTCTGAGCTGTCCAACATTCTGATCCGGAATGGTGGCGCTTCCGATTGTGCCAACCGATGGCGGCGCCAGCAGCATTTTCTTGGTGTCTTTGATAAAATAGTTTGCAGAGAAATAAAGGCTGTTTTTAAACAAACCAGCTTCCAATCCGAAGTTGCTCATTTCTGCCGTTTCCCATCCAATGTTCAAGTTGGCCAGCCTGCTTTGCGCAGCTCCCGAAACCTGATTTTGCACACCGCCGTTGCCAAATGCATAACGGTAAGTGGAGTTGATCAGAGCGAGATATTGTAATGAGGCCACATTTTGGTTACCCAGCTGTCCCCAGCCGCCAGTCAGCTTGAAATTGCTGAAAACGGGCAATGCGTTCTTGAAGAATGTTTCCTCTGAAAGTCTCCATCCCAGCGAGAATGCCGGGAAAACTCCCCATTGATTGCCGGGAGCAAACTTGGAAGAACCATCGCTACGCATTGTTGCCGTAAACAAATAACGGTCATTGAAAGAATAGTTAACCCTACCAAACCACGATCCAAGCGCATCGTAGCTCCGGCCACCATTGCCGCCATTGGCCAAAGGAACCGAAACGATAATCCCCGCATACTGCATGTAGCGCAAAGACGGATCCTCGCTGGAAAACTCCCGGCCCCATTGATTTGAATAAATGCTGTTGAAAGTCTGAGAAGTGTAACCGCCCACAACGCTCAGCGAATGTTTGCCGAATGCTTTGTCGTAAGACAAGAAATATTCCTGCAGGAACGACCAAGTTTTGTCACGACCCAGGCTTAGCTGGTTGTAAGAATTGGTCCGGAACTGATCATTGACTTTAATATCAAATGTATGGCTGTCGGAAAAAGTCGCGTCCATAGCCAGGTTTGCGCGAAGTTTTAATCCTTCCAAAACTTCCAGCTCACCCGTCAGGTTTCCCAGAAAACGGTTTCGTACATTCTCCTTATCCTGCGTGTCGACTGTGAAAATCGGGTTGTTAATGTCTCCAAAAGCGCCGAGGCCTTGTGTTGAGCCATAAGAGCCGTCTGCATTCCTAACTGGCAAGCCCGGATGGAAGCGGATCGCGCTGAATAACAAGCCGGTTTGGGACGACTGGGTATCCGGCCCTGTGTTGGAAGTGTTGGTAAATTGAAAGTTCTGACCAATTTTTATTCTTGATCCAACTTTGTGATCCGAATTGATCCGGAAAGTGTAACGTGTGTAATTAGACTTTCCTATAATCCCGTCTTCATTATAATAACCACCTGAAATAGCAAAAGACGAATATTTGCCACCGCCGCGCAGTGAAGCGTCATAATTACGTGTTACACCTTGCTTAAAAAGTTCTTCCTGCCAGTTTGTAAGCTGCGTCTGATATTGTTTATCATTCCAGATCGCCGGAATGTCCAGGTCGTCGTTTTTATATGCGTTCTGCTTCGTTTCTGCCAGCTGAGGCGCTGTAAGCACATCCAGCGATTTGATCCGGTTTGTAACACCGACGTAGGCGTTTACCGTAACTGACAATGGATTGTCAAATTTCCCGCGCTTCGTGGTGATGAGGATAACGCCGTTTGCTGCCCTTGTTCCATAGATGGCAGATGCAGATGCATCTTTCAAAATTTCAATGGATTCAATGTCATTCGGGTTCACATCATTCATCGTTCCGGCCGGGATTCCGTCGATAACAACCAATGGTGAGGAATTGTTAACTGTTCCAAAGCCGCGGATCTGGATAGAACCAGCATCGCCGGGAGCGCCGCCATTACGGACAATGTTCACACCGGCCGCACGGCCTTGCAATGCTTGCTGCGCACCGCCGGAAGGTAGATTTTGAAAATCAGCACCCTTAACGGAAGAAACCGCCCCCGTAACATCCTTCTTTTCCTGCGTTCCGTAACCGACCACGACTACTTCTTTCAGCGCACTGACATCCGGAGCAAGCGTAACATTGATAACGTCTTTATCCACAGCTATTTCCTGGCTTACATAACCGATGAAAGAGAATTTTAATGTAGCATTCTGATCAGGCACAGCAATGCGGTAATCGCCATTTTCATTGGTCGAAGTTCCCTGCTGGCTGCCTACCAGCAAAATGTTTACACCTGGAAGTCCGGCACCCTTTTCGTCCAGCACTTTTCCAGTAATGTTACGCTCCGCTGTGGTCCCCTGGCTTTGCATTGTTTGTGCGTTCCCGGTCGGAGCTTGGGGCTTTTTTCTGAGCAGGATCCGGGAGTTTCCAACCACTTCGTAAGAAACATTCAAAGGGGTCAGTAATTGATCCAAAACATTGTTTAATGATCCCTTAACCTCTTTCAGGTTTGTATTTTGAGAACCTTGAATGCTCGATGTGCTGTATACGAACTTTACATCCGCCTGCTTTTCGATCATTTGAAGCACTTTTTTTACTTCAAGCGATTCCACTTTCAGCGAAATTTCCTTGTTGAGCAATTCCTGCCCATGAAGTGTATGCGCGAACGAAATGCCGCAGCATAAGATAGCAATAATCAGTTGTTTAGCCGTAGTACTCATGACCTTGTAAACAACCCTTTTGAGGGGTATTTTTTTATGCATATTTTTAAAGGTTTTTGTGAACGCAAACGCAAAGACAAACAATGAAACTGTTGGTAACAACAGCGTAATAGTGGCGGTGATGTTCGAGCATCATCGCCATTTTTTTTACTAATCGCCGCATCCCGCGCCCTGCACAAACAGGGCCGTTCCTCGCCTTTCGTAAGTAATGTTGGCCGACTGACAAATCAAATCAAGCTGCTGGAATAAGGTTAGTCCATTCAAATCGCCTGTAAAAAGGCAGGAATCGGTTGCATCGTTTTCGAGCACGATATCGATTCCGTAAGATTTTTCCAGGGCCGAAAAAACATTCTTAACCGGGACTTCGGAAAAAGTGAAGCCATGTTCGGTTTCGCTGACGGGAATAACCAGCATCGGATTTTCAATGATGGAAAGCTCTATTTTTTTGGATTTTTTATCAAAAACAATTTTCTGATTTGGGGTTAAGATCACGCCGTTGCGGTTCACAACGTTGTTAGCCGCTCCTTCGTAAACGGATACCCGACCCGTCTTCACCTGCACTTCCACAGAAGCAGATTCATCATAGGATTTGACTGTAAAACTGGTCCCCAGCACTTTCGTCACCAATGTGCCGGTTGATACAATAAAAGGTTTAGCCGAATTTCTTTTGATTTGAAAAAAGGCCTCTCCATGTAAATAAACGAGTCGGTTTTTCTTACCGAAATGCTCCGGATAACTAAGGCTGCTGTTTTTTTGCAAGATCACAATGCTGCCGTCTTCCAACGGAACATTTTGCGATTTGCCTGATGTATTTTTGATTTCAATCACACTGTCATTAGGTGCGAAATCGAGTCCGGCAACTGTTTCAGGCGCATCTTTCTTAACCAAAAAATACCAAAATCCCAGTACAACGAGAACAGAAGCCGCAGCTGCCAGGTAAGGCCTCATGCGGATTAAAAATGGCTCGCCGATCGTGTTAGTGATCAGTTTTTTCTTAATGCGCTTTCCAATAACAGCTTTATCATCTTCAAAAACGGGCATTTCCTGCATTGGATTATTTTTGAAATGATCCAGAATAAAATCCTCTTCCTCCTGGGTTTGCTGCCCGGCGAGGTATTTTTTCAAGGTTTTCTGAAAATCGTATTGATTCATTGGCTTGCGGTAACTTCTCAATTGTCTGTCTGATAAATCCAAAGATTGTCTTTCAAAACTTTCAGAGACTTGGTTATGTGATATTCCACGGCTTTTTCTGAGATGTGGAGTTCTTTTGCAATGCTTTTAACGGACTGATTTTCAAACCGGCTGAGCTGAAACACGCGGCTGGTCTTTTCGGGCAGTTTTTTCATTGCCTTGTCAATGGCCTGGGAAAGATCATTGAACTCAATATTTTCCTCTGTTGTCGAGATCTCGTGCATCTTGTTCAAAAGCACATATTCCTGATACTTTCGCCAGGTAATCTGTGATTTGATGTGATTCACAATCAAGTATTTCAATGCGATAACGAGGTAGGAACTCAGATGATTAATGTTGCTTTCCAACCTTCTTTTCCAAAGACTTTCAAACAGGTCGTGTACCAATTCCTCCGCTTCTTCCCTGGAACCTGTCTGATGAAATGAAATGCAAAATAACTTATACCAATAACGGTCATAGATCTCTTCGAAAGCGCGTTTATTGCTTTCGGAGAGTTGAACGACCAGTTGTTCATCGGTAAATGTTTGCTTCATCTGATCCGTTAATGTGGCCTGAGTTTGTGGCTGCTAAGTTATAGTCAAGGAACCGGCAATAACCCCTAAACCATTTTATCATATTTTTAATAATTTTTAAAAATACGCATTTCCCAGATCGTTTTAGTCACATGGGTAATGTGGTGATTGGGGGAATACATGGCGCAGGAGGCGATGAGGATTTTTGGATTCTTAAAAAATTAATATTTGGCATTTGATAAAATGTTTGGTCGGCATCAAACTTATTCTTAATTTTGCCCGGCAAATAACAATAGTTTATTTGCTATGAGCACAGACCCATCCAAAGTCCTCTTCGAGGCGCTAACGTACGACGACGTTCTTCTAATACCTGGTTATTCAGAAATTCTGCCTCGCAACACAACAACAAAAACCAAGCTAACTCGTAACATTGAGCTGAACATTCCACTTGTTTCTGCTGCAATGGATACCGTTACCGAATTCGATCTGGCCATTGCCATGGCGCAGGAAGGAGGGATCGGGATTATTCACAAAAATATGAGCCTGGAAGCTCAGGCTGAACAGGTTAGAAAAGTAAAACGCTCCGAAAGCGGCATGATCCTCGACCCGATCACCCTTTCTGATACGGCTACATTAGGCGATGCGCACCAGATCATGCGCGAGTTTAAAATCGGCGGGATTCCCGTTATCGACAAAGATCACAAGCTTATCGGCATCCTGACTAACAGGGATTTACGTTTCGAAAGGGAAATGGCAAAACCTGTGACAGACATTATGACTAAGGACAAGCTGATTACCGCTTCCGATGGTTTGTCGCTAGATGATGCCGAAAAAATCCTTCAGGAATACAAAATCGAAAAACTTCCCATCGTAGATTCAGAATACAGACTGACGGGTTTGATAACGTATAAGGATATCCTGAAACGCAAATCGCACCCGAATGCATGTAAGGACGAATACGGCCGCCTGCGTGTAGGTGCTGCGGTTGGCGTGACGGCAGATCTTTTGAAAAGAGTTGAAGCATTGGTGAAAGCTGGTGTGGACGTAATTAGTCTCGACACGGCTCACGGACATTCATTTGGTGTTATTGAAGCATTGAAATCTGTTAAAAAGCAATTCCCAAAACTGGACGTCATCGCTGGAAACGTGGCAACGGGAGAAGGAGCGAAGGCTTTGGCAGATGCCGGTGCGGATGCGGTGAAAGTGGGCGTTGGCCCGGGAAGTATTTGCACAACACGCATCATTGCCGGAATTGGCGTTCCGCAGCTTACTGCCGTCATGTGGGCAGCAGAAGCATTGAAAGACACAGATGTTCCGGTTATTGCGGACGGTGGAATTCGTTTCTCAGGGGACATGACCAAAGCATTGGCCGGCGGTGCAAGCACCATTATGATCGGTTCCATGCTCGCAGGAAGTGATGAAGCGCCGGGAGAGATCGTGATTTACGAAGGCCGGAAGTTCAAAGCTTATCGCGGAATGGGTTCAGTAGAAGCAATGGAAGATGGTTCGAAAGATCGTTATTTCCAGGATGCTGAGGACGATGTGAAAAAATTGGTTCCGGAAGGAATCGTTGGACGGGTTCCTTTCAAAGGCAAAGTTTCCGAGATCGTTTACCAGATGGTAGGAGGCTTGAAAGCGGGAATGGGTTACTGCGGAGCGGGTGACATTGCATCATTGCAAAAAGCCCAGTTTGTGAAAATTACATCAGCCGGCGTGAAGGAAAGCCATCCGCACGATGTAATGATCCAGAAAGAAGCGCCGAACTATTCTTCGAAATCGTAAGCATTAAGTTCGAATTGACATAAAATGAGAACGCCTCGTAACAGCAATGTTACGAGGCGTTCTCATTTTATATGTATGCCAAAAGCCAAAAGCCAAATTACGCCACATTTGGCTTGGTAAATCTGCTTTTCAGATATTGGAAAATCATTGGAAGGATCGAGAATCCGATAATTCCGAAGATCACCAATTCAAAGTTGTTTTTAACAATCTCCATATTTCCGAAGAAATAACCCAACAGCGTAAGCGAAGGCACCCAAAGGATCGCACCGATCACGCAGTAAACAATGTATTTGGAATAATTCATACTTCCTGCGCCAGCAACGAAAGGCGCAACTGTACGAACGATTGGAATAAAACGCGCCATGATAACTGTGCTTCCACCATGCTTTTCGTAAAATGCTTCAGTTTTTTCAAGATATTCTCTTTTCAGGAACAGGATGCGTTCCCGTTTCTTGATTTCCCCGCCAAATTTTTTGCCTGTAAAATAATTAACATTATCACCCATCAGCGCCGCAACGATCAGGATAATGATGATCAGCCACACATTCAGGCCGGTTCCTTCATTAGCAGCAATGGCACCCGCAGCAAATAAAAGCGAGTCGCCAGGCAGCAGCGGCATGATTACAAGGCCGGTTTCCGTGAAAACGATCAGGAACAAGATTACGTAAGTCAAAGTGCCGTATTCCTCAACTATATTGAACAAATGCTTGTCGAGATGAAGGAAAAAATCGACGAACTGCGTTAAAAATTCCATAGCTATGTTTTTTGTGAACTAAATGTTTTGAATGGCCCTGAAACTACTTGGAATCTATTTTCCACTTTTGTTTGGTTTTCGCATTCAGGAAGTGATTGAAAGTATCGCCGCGCAATCCGAGACGGATTGTTTCAAGAGGGATCAGCTCGCTCGGAGCAATGTTTCCCAAATTTACATTGGCTCCCAGAAGCTTCACAAACCAAACCTGCTGCGATTTTTGTGGCGCTTCCCAGAGCATATCCTCGAAGGCGATTTCAGTTAAAATTTCTTCCACCAATCCCTGGCGAACTTCCCCGCTGGCACGGAACAAACCAACATTACCCGACTCACGGGCTTCACCAATTACTTTCCATGCACCAGCCTGCAATTCCGATTTGATAAGCTGGATCCATTTATAAGGAGGAATGATTTTATTTTCATCTTTTGAACCCACTTCCGAAAGAACGGTAACCTGCTGGGCTAGCGTGCGAATGTACTCACATTTCACATCCTGGTTCATCTCGATCGAACCATCCGAAACTTCTGCAAATTTGAGATCGTACTTATCCAGTAACTTCCTGTAATCATCAAACTGGTTCCTTACGACAAAAGCCTCGAAAAGCGTCCCCCCGAAATACACCGGAATGTTTGCATTTTTGTAAACAGCAAGTTTTTCATTGAGATTTGGACTTACAAAAGAGGTTGCCCAACCCAGTTTTACGATATCAATATAAGGTGATGCAATGGAAAGCATGTCTTCCGTTTCCCTGACACTGAGGCCTTTATCCATTACCATGGTGACCCCCTTTTCCCGGGGCTTTTCAGAACGGGCAGGAACTTGCGATAACGTAAAATTCATATATGGGTATGCTTTTATCTCTGGCAAAAACTTCGGCAAAGGTAGTAATTACCTTTGATACGTCGCAATAAAATCCATATCATCGAGTCTTTTAGATGTATCTTTCTATGATAATTACTATTTTTAGAATATCTCATTCCAAACTATCAACTAATAATTTTTTGAATGGATCTACAAGCTGATCAGTCCTACTTGCCGCCAAACAGCCGGATTGAATTATTGTTGCAATTAAAAGGAAAACACATGGCCGGTAATTTTTCTCCGGTCGCCAGATGGCTGAATGGTCGGCTTATCGATGTGTCGGAAGGGGCAATGGAAATCGAGTATGAGGTTCGCGAGGATATGTGTAATCCAATGGGCACATTACACGGCGGAATCGCGTCGACAATTTTGGACGATATCGTTGGAACAATGGTTTATGCGCTTGGAAGAGAGTTTGCGTTCACTTCTGTCAATCTGAATTGCGATTTCCTGAATCCGGCATTGCCAGGCGAAGTGCTTACCGCCAAATCGCAGGTGATCCGCACGGGCAAAAATATTATCCACGTGGAAGGACAGATATACAAGACTGACGGACGTATTGTTGCAAAATGTACGAGCAATATGATCCAGACCAGTTTTAAAATTCCAGCCCCATCCGCTGACTAATGTTGGCGCAACCTATCTTTGTGTTATGGAAAAGCAATTTAATGATTTGCCTGAGCGCCGTCAGGAGCAGTTAATGGCCTTCGATCGCCTGTTGACCATTATGGACGAGCTGCGGGAACAATGTCCGTGGGACCGCAAGCAAACGATGGAAACGCTCCGGCATTTGACGATCGAAGAGACATACGAACTGTCTGATGCGATCCTGGAAAACGACCTGACTGAGGTAAAAAAGGAGCTTGGAGATGTCTTGCTGCATATTATTTTTTATGCCAAAATTGCTTCGGAAAAAGTAGAGAATAGGGTTCAGTTCGACATTAAGGATGTTTTGGATGGCATTGCTGAAAAGCTGATTTCGCGACATCCACATATATATGGAGATTTTGTGGCTGAGGATGAAGAAGCCGTTAAGCAAAATTGGGAAAAATTGAAACTGAAAGAAGGCAATAAATCTGTTTTGGGAGGTGTGCCTACATCTTTGCCAGCATTGGTTAAGGCCATGCGTATCCAGGAAAAGGCACGGGGCGTGGGTTTTGACTGGGATGAAAAGCAGCAAGTTTGGAATAAAGTTGAAGAAGAACTGCAAGAATTTAAAGAGAATTTCAATATTGAAAAACACGAAGTGATCGACCAGAAGGAAGCGGAAGGGGAGTTTGGAGACTTGCTTTTTTCATTGGTAAATTATTCAAGATTCGTCGACATTAACCCCGAAACGGCCCTAGAACGCACAAATAAGAAATTTATCCGTCGGTTTCAGTATTTGGAAGAAGCAGCCCGTGCAAATAGGAAGTCGCTTTCTGATATGACACTCCAAGAAATGGATGTATATTGGAACGAGGCTAAAGCACTCGGGGTTTAGCTTACTCATTACTCACGTTTCTCGTTACTTTTTAATTAATGGACGTCTAAATAGGCGAGGCACCACATGTTGTGTTGTCAAATTCATTTTATCACATTATAACGAGATGATTATGTATTTGGAAGACAAATTGCAAAAGTTGGAAATTGTTGTCAACGACCATGGAAAACAAATTGAGATGGTTGCAGAAGGATTAGCATCGTTAACAAACCGCGTAGATCGTGGTTTCACAGAAGTTCGCAAAGGGTTTGAGAGAGTCGATCACCGTTTTGAACAGGTTGATCAGCGTTTCGAGCAGATTGATCAGCGTTTTGAACAGGTTGATCAGCGTTTCGATCGTATTGACCAGCGTTTCGAGCAGGTTGACCAGCGTTTCGAGCAGATTGATCAGCGTTTAGATCGTATTGACCACCGTTTTGAACAGGTTGATCAGCGTTTCGAGCAGATTGATCAGCGTTTGGATCGTATTGACCAGCGTCTCGATCGTATTGACCAGCGTTTCGAGCAGGTGGATCAGCGCTTCAAGCAAGTTGATGAACATTTTGTGCAAATCCACGGCGTCCTTGCGGAGCTCGTCACACTCGTTAAGAATAAATTGTAATTAATGTCCTCTCACCACATCGTAAAGGAAAAACAGGAACCGGCGCTTATAATTGCTAACGGTGAAGCTTGCAGCGAAGAGCTTCTCGGGCAGCTGCTAGAATGGAGTCCATTTATCGTTGTCCTGGATCATGCTATTTACAGAGTGCTTGATCTGGGCATAAAAGTGGATGTGTGGATGGGGGATTTCGACCAGCAGCATGATTTTGAGGCAATTTCAGAAAGGCAACATCCAATTGAAATTATCAGCACACCTGATCAGGAAAAGACGGATTTAGAAAAAGCAATTGATTTTTTGATAGACAGAGGTTTCCCCGCCGCCAACATTGTCTGGGCGACCGGTCGCCGGGCAGATCACGCGATCACGAACATTACCAATATGGTTCGTTACAAGGATCGCATTCGATTAGTGATGTTTGATGATTATTCTAAAATATTTCCCTTATCAGGCACTTTTGAAAAGTGGTATGTCGCAGGGACACCTGTTTCGCTGATCCCAGTCGGTTCGGTAGAAGGCATTGAGACCAGCGGATTGAAGTACAATTTATATAACGAAACCCTGACTTTGGGCCATCGCACCGGAAACAGCAACGAGGCTGAGGTGGATGGAATAGTCAGGGTTTCGGCAAAAAAAGGAGATCTTTTGATTATGGAATGCTGGGATCTACATTGACGCCTGTTTTGTTTCCTTTGATTCTACATAAAAATTCTTATCAACAGTTAACGTCTTGATGCCCTTTGTTTTCAGGGTCTGCCAGCTGGCTGTTGGATAAAGGAATTCGTCTTTGCCGCTGACCTTCACCTTCAATGGCATATCAAAACCTTCGACAACATTCGCCCAGCGATATTGAAGCCCCTTGTTATTAAAAGAGTATTCAAAAACCGGAATCCGGACATCCCGCAAATACTGGTCGAACACTTTCGTAATATTTCGTCCCGCGTGATCGCTCACGTAAGCTTCAATTTGTGATCCGTCAACAGTTTGGTGATAAAAAGTCTTATTCAAACCGCGCAGTATCTCGCGCCATTTTTCATCATCGTTCACAATCTGCCGGATCGTATGCAGCATATTGCCACCTTTATAATACATATCCCGCGATCCTTCCTGATTCACACCATATATTCCAATGATAGGCATATCATTAGCGATCAAGGCCCTCGTTCCTACAACATAGTCGGAGCCGGCCTCTTTGCCAAAATAGTATTCAGTATACAGGTTCTCCGAATAGTTTGTAAATCCTTCATGTACCCACATATCGGCCACATCTTTGTAAGTAATGTTATTGGCAAACCACTCGTGACCGCTTTCATGAATAATGATAAAATCCCACTTCAAACCCCAGCCTGTGTTCGATAAATCTTTTCCGAGATATCCCATCTTGTAGCCATTGCCATAAGTCACAGAGCTCTGATGCTCCATGCCTAAATATGGCACTTCAACCAGTTTATAACCGTCTTCATAAAAAGGATAAGGGCCAAACCAATGCTCAAAAGCCTTCAACATCTGCGGCGCTTGCTTGAATTGCTCTTTCGCTTTTTCCAGGTTTTGAGGAAGCACATAGAAACTCAACGCCAGATCCCCTTTTTCACCTTTATAAGTTTCTTTCCAACTCACATAATTCGCAACATTCATATTGACCCCGTAATTGTTGATCGGGTTTTGAACTGCCCAATTGAATGTATGCGTATTGTCATTATTTTCAACAACTGACCGCAGGTTACCATTGGAAACATCCATCATGTTTTTCGGCACGGTAATGCTGATGAGCATGCTGTCCGGCTCGTCGTACATATGGTCCTTACAAGGCCACCAGACGCTGGATCCCAAACCCTGGCAAGATGTGGAAATGATCGTATTCCCCTTTCCGTCCGGCACCCATTGCACCCCTCCGTCCCACGGTGGCCTCTTTGCCAATCTTGGCTTGCCGGAGTAAAAAACTTCAATCGTTTCTGTTTTCCCAACTTCCTGCTTTTTTGTTAATGCAATAAAAAAAGCATTTCCATCGCGCTTGTAAGTGAGCGATTCGCCATCCTGCATAACCCTGGTAATTTGAAGCGGCTCCTGCAAATCGATCTGAATGGTTTGCTGCGGTTGCAAAACCTTGTAAACGACTTTTGTTGAGCCGGTTAATGTGCTATCCTGCGCATTGGGGTGCACACTTAAATGGTAGTAAGTTAAATCCCACCAAACCCGCTCCGGTGTTATGGAGCCTCTTAGTGTATCGGCGTGAGTGAATTTAGTGTTCTGAGCCCAGGTCGCGCATGAGGCCAACAGGAAGAAGCAAACTAATGTTTTCCGCATTTAAAATATGTTTTCTTAATTGATTATATCAAACGTTATTTATCCAGAATTTCCATATCGTTCAGTTCAGGGCCGCCGCCTCTGTTCGCTGATCCGGCTGCGACATAAATTTTCTTGTTTAATGACACAGCCTGCGTCCCATGGCGTCCCTGATGCAATGAAGGCAACTTTTCCCATTTCTGGGTTTGCGTATTAAAGGCTTCCACCTCATTATGCGCCTCTACATGCGCGTCGCTTTCCCCACCGATGACGAGAATTTTGTTACCGTAAACAACCGTCGTGTTACCTGCGCGCAATGTAGGCAGGTTGTTAGCAGCGTCCATCGTTGACCATTTACCTGTTTTGAAATCATAAACATCAACCTCTTTGATAACCGTGTTTAAAACCTGATTAATGCGCGCGGTCGATAAGCGTCCTCCGGCAACGTATAACTTATTGTTTAAAACTGCAACTTGAACGTGATCTCTTGGTCTGGGTGCATCCGGGAGGGTTTTCCAGGTGTTTGCAGCCGGATCAAATTCATCAAACCAGGTCACTTGTCCATCCCAATGTCCGTCCTGAATGCCACAAACCAGATATATTTTATCATTCAAGACGAATGCACCTGCTGCCCCTCGCAAACGGTTCTCCGGAATGGCAGCACCTTTGCGCCACTCGTTTTTAACAGGATTGAAAATGTAGATATTTGGAATAGGCGTTTCATGCGGATAACCGCCGGTGAAAGCACCCAGAACGTAGATTTCATTTTTATACATAACGGCCTGAAAATGGGACATTTCCAAAGGCGTTTCTTTTAAATGCGACCAGGAGTCTTTCTTAAAATCATATTCGTCCACGGGTTTAATGCCGCGCCCACCCAGAAGATAGAGCTTTCCGTTGGCCGTCGCCATTGCATTTTCATGCCTTTTTTCGGGAAGGTTTTCCGGCTCTGAAACCTGCCAGATCTGTGCATCAGCAGATGGGATCAGAATGTTAAGAGCAACCAGGAATATGGAGATTTTTAGAGTTGCATTCATCTTATTAACGTTTGATGTGGGTTAGGGAAGTATTTTTCGATAAAATACCGGAGCCGAAAATATGCATTAAGGTACAAACATATTTTATAAAACAGAAAGACCAGCATAGGGCCGGTCTTTCTGTTAATTTTAGTGAATAATGGGTTAATTTTTGCGGCTTATTTCAAGTGCAGGGCTTTCAAATCCAAGTTTTTTAAGCCCTGTTTGCACGTCAGGATCTTTCATGAACAGTTTCCATAACAAGCCTGTTCTGTAATTTTCTATCATCACAATGATCGGGCCCTGGTCGATCGCGAGATGCGATTTGGCATACCAGTTCTGGCTTTCGTTGAATGCATCGGTAAATCCATATTCGCTCCAAATTTTATCGCCCAGATCATCGTAAAAATAGCGTAACGCTTTCATTGACTGCTCTGGCGTGTAAGGAAATGAGGATAGTGCCGCAGTAGGCGTTATGGTGCCAAAATCGTTCGTCGGAGAATGTGCATTATAGCCGTTATAAGTGTCGCTGGCCGTCAACCCCCAGCTATTTTCCCCATAACCTTTGAATTTGCCTGGGTTAGCAACACAATGTTTGTAGTTGATGATTGAATGATTCACATTCTGCTCCCAATAATCGGCATACTGGTCTTTCAATTTTCTTGGATCCAGGCCCAGGAATGAATAATGAGCAAAGAAAAGCGGCCCGCCATATTCAAAACCCAAGGGAAGTTTTACGCCATAATATTCCTTGCCATTTTTGAAATGGTCACTTTGCGCCCAGCATTTATTATAAACCTGCGCAGTGATCGGGTAGCGCGGCGAGGAAGCTGCCATCACGTAGGTTATCAATGTTTCGTTATAACCCCTTAATTCAAAATTCATGGCCCAGCCGTTATTTGGGCTCCAGTGCCAGTAAAGTTGGTTCGGGTTTCCCCGCGTATACCAATCCCATTCTGCTTCACTCCAAATCCACTGAATGCGGTTTCTTAAATCCCTTTCCACATCATTATCGCGGTCAAAATATTGTCTTGCGGCCAACATTCCCTGAAACAGAAAAGAGCTTTCCACCAAATCGCCACCATCATCTTTACGTCCAAATGGCACTATTTTGCCGGTTGCACCATTGAGCCAATGCGGAAAAATGCCGTGGTAATGATCCGCTTTTGATAAAAATTTCATCATTTTCAAAAGCCGGGCGGCTACGGAATCTCGTGGCTGCCATCCTCGTTCAGCAGCCACGATCATGGCCATAATGCCAAATCCTGTCCCGCCTGTCGTTACCACTTCGTCGCCGTAGTCGTAAGCAATGTTGCTTCGCTCGCGTGACATGCCGCTGACCGGGTGACCAAATTCCCAGAAATAACGAAATGTTTGCTTTTGGACTAATTCAAGCAATGCTGTATCGGATAGATTTCGCGGCCTCTCAGCGGGATTGAAAGCTGCCGGCTTAGTAATGTTGTTTTTTTTCTTTTGCCCAAAACTGTCATTCGCGGAAAGGAGCAGGAAAAACAGGCAGGAAAGGTAATAGCAGGATATCTTCATGATTTCGTTGATTAAATAACTTCTTTTAATTGAGGTTCGGACTGCTGAACCCAAGTTTCTTCATACCGGCCTTAATTTCCGGTGTACTCATAAAAAGCTTCCATGGCAAGCCGCTGCGGTAATTTTCGATCATAATGATGATCGGCCCCTGGTCAATTGCCAGGTAGGAGTCCGCCACCCATTGTTCTTTAATGGAAAAGGAATCGTAAAAGCCGTAATCGCCCCAAAGCTGGTCGCCGAGCTTGTAATAGAAATATTTCAAAGCCTGCATGGACTCGTCGGGAGTATACGGGAACGAGGAAAGTGCTGCTGTGGGCGCAATTACGCTTTTGTCATTAGTTGGAGAATTGGCATTATAACCGTTTGGAATGTCACAGGCAGTTAACCCCCAGCAACGGTCACTGTATCCAAAGTCATTGGGATCGGTTTTACAATAATTGTAGTTGATTAGGGCATGCGCCTTATTTTGGGTAAAATAATTGGTATACTGATCCGTAAGCCCGGTAGGATTGAGACCTAAAAATGAATATTGCGAGAAAAACAGCGGGCCGCCGGAAGGTTCGCCCAGCGGAAGCGCAACTCCATAGTAAGAGCTTCCATTTACAAAACTGCCATCATTGGTCCAGCCTTTATCATAGACAGTTTTAGGAATGGAATGTGTTGGCGATGAAGCCGCGAGTGCGTATGTGATCAGGCATTCGTTCCAGCCTTTAATCTGGTGGTTCATTTCCCAATTATAATTCGGGCTCCAATGCCAGTAAAGGACATTTTCAGTTGCTTTCCTAAACCAATCCCACTCAACGCCTTCCCAAATTGTGTTGATGTCTTTCCTTAATGTTGTTTCAGCTGGGTTTTCAGCGGAAAAATACTGGCGCGCCGTTAGTAGTCCCTGAACCAAATATGCGGTTTCAACCAAGTCGGCCCCATTGTCTTTTTGACTGAATGGCACCACAGCACCTGTTGCGCCATTGAGCCAATGTGGAAAAGCACCATGGAACTTTTGCGATTTGTCTTTCAGGAATGTCACCATTTTCTGCATCCTTTCCAGGCCTTCTTTTCGCGTGATAAATTTCCGTTCAATGGCGATCGGAATAGTCATTATGCCAAAACCGCTTCCGCCCGAAGTCACAACATCACCTGAGGAATGCCGCTCACGTGCAAGCCCGCTTACCGGATGCCCAAAATCCCAGAAGTATTTAAAAGTTTGCTTCTGAACAAGAGTGAGAAGCTCATCGTCAGAAATCAGAGGAAACTTATCGGTTGAATCACGCGAGTCAGGAGTCGATATTGGTCCTGATTTTTCCTTTTTATCGCATGCTGATAAAAAAAGTATGAGCAATAAAAAGCCGTGCTTAAGGAAGCCTCTGGTCATGACATTCGATTTGGGATAGGGAAAAAGGAGAGGAAATAACAGTTTTCCTCTCCTTTTGACATTACATTTTCTTTGTAAAAATTTCCGCGATCTCAGCGTCTGTGAGCGCTTTGGTATAAACCCGGAACTGGTCAAGCTTGCCGGTGTAATGCAGCATCCATGCATCAGCAGGGGCTTTTATGCCAATGTGTTGTTGAAATCCACCGAGTACAAATTTCGAAGCATTTGTCATTTTCAATGGTCCAAATGGCGCTTTGTCTTTCATAATGTTGGTCACAGACTCTGCAAGCGGCAATTTCTTTCCATCCACATAGGCAGCGAATTTGGAAGTTGTGCCATCATATGTATACGCTACATGCTTCCACTTTCCGTAAGCATTAGGCCATTTGTTCAGACCGTTAGCATTCTTTGTTCCGTCGAATGTGATCCAGTTTCCGGCAAAGTTGAATTTGACAAGCATAGAGTCACTTTTGGTATTGTTCCCCTCAATAATCATGAAGGTATTACCCCAAAAGTCTTCTGTATTAGGCAGCATAAAAACACTTTGCGCGCCGCCGTCGTGCTTGGCCGTATTCATCCAGAAAGCGATTGTGAAACTCTCCATGGTTGCGAGTTTGCCAGCAGAAGCATATTCAATCTGTCCCGTAGAGGAGCCCTGATATGCTTTTCCACTTATTCCGTCAACATACGATACGCCGGTTGCTACCCCGCGACTGCCCCATATGCTGTCGGTCGCAACGCCTTCAAAAGCCCACAAGCGTTGTAGCGGGCCGTTAAAAGACGGGTCATCATCAGACACTAAAACCAATTCAGGTCGGTCGAAATTCTGACATGAGAAAATGGTAACGGCTAAACCCAGAATCCATAGCCGGGATGATATATTTTTCATTTCTATGTGATTAATGTTGTTCAAAAACTGCGGTTACGCCACTATCAATATTCCGGATTTTGCACCAGCACACCACCCGATTTGTCTATTTCCGGACGTGGGATCGGCAGGTAGCGGTTACGGTTCTGGTAAAGATTTTTGCCCGCAGCATGTAACACATCCGCTGCAATTCCCCAGCGAACAATGTCGAAGAACCGTTCATTTTCCATCCCCAGCTCCACGCGTCTTTCCTTGCGGATAGCCTCTCTCAACTGAGCCTGATTTCGGGTAACAATTTTTGGCAAAATAGCCGCATTGGTGCCCCGTGCCCGTCCGCGCACCATTTCAAGCCATGCCAATGCATCTGTAATGTTTTGCTCACCACCCACTTCATTTGCTGCCTCAGCGGCCATTAGTAACACATCGGCATAGCGGATAATGCGTACATTCATCCATTGTCCGAAACGGCTTGCTGTGGCTTCGCGCGTTGCCGGATTTGTGTAAGTCTTTTTGTTCCAGTATGCTCTTGGAATGCTTGTAGTGGCTGGCGGCACATTTTCGTTATAAGGCGTGTTAACCTGTCCTGAATAAAGCAGCGTTGCATCTTTTCTTGGGTCACCTTTCTCGAAAGCATCGGCTAAGGACTTATTGGGCGTATTCCAGCCCCAGCCCAAATCCCAGGCTCCCGAACCTCTCACACCCTGGTGCATGGCATTTTCAATGCCCAGAGAAGTTTGGGTAATGGAATAAAATGCCTGCAACTCGAATACAGACTCTGAATTGTTCTCGCCAGTTTCCCTGAAAATGCTTGAGTAATCGCTCACAAGGGAATATTTGGCCGAGGAAATCACCTGTTTTGCAGCTGCCAATGCGGCGGGCCAGTTCTTACGCCACAAGTGCGTTTTTGCATGCAATGCATATGCGGCACCGCTTGTGAGCCTGCCAATGTATTTGGAATCCCAGGACACCGGAAGAAGAGCGGATGCTTCTGTCAAATCGGCGTCAATTAACGCAAATATTTCATTAACAGGGGATTTTGGAATGTTCGCCTCAGCCGATTCCCGCACTTTGAAGTCAATTTTAGGAACATCTCCGTAGGTTCTGGCCAGATTGAAATAGGCATAAGCACGCATAAATTTCGCTTCCGCCTTGTTAACCAATGTTCCCGCGTCAGCAGAACCAACCGAATCAATGTCAGAAATAACTGCATTGGCGGCAATGATCAATGCATAATGATCAGACCAATAGCTGTTTAGCAACCATTCATCCTGAGTATATTGAAAATTGTCGTAAAAACTTTCCTGTGCAACGCCGTCCGTAGTTGAGCTGCCTTTATCAGCGTCGTCGGAGCGGAAATTGTGGATGGCCAGATAGGGCATAGCGGAGACGCCAAAGCTGCGCATTTTGGCATAGACACCAAAAACCTGACTATCAAATGAACCAGCGGGAATGTCTTTTTCCACGTATCTTCCCAGGGGCTCACGATCCAGGAAGTCGCTGCAACCGGACAGAACCAGCAGGCTGAAAACCGTCAGGACTGAGATTTTATTTATTAATTCACTTTTCATATTCCAAAGAGATAAGATTTTAGAAATTCAGATTGATACCGAATGTGTAAATAACCGGAACGGGGTAGGTTCCGTTGTCCACACCAAAAGCAGTTGTGTTACCTCCGATTTCAGGTGTAAATCCAGTGCTGTTTGTAAATGTTTTCAAGTTTTGTGCATTCACATAAAGGCGTAGGGATTTCAGACGAAGGCTTTTCAGTGTCTGCGAGGTGAAATTGTAGCCAAGCTGCACATTCCTGATGCGGAAAAAGCTTCCGTCCTCAATCCAGTAGGATGAAGGCAGATAATTGTTGGCACGTGAAGTATTCAGAACAGGTTCCCAGTTGGAAGTGCCCGGCCCGTTCCAGCGACCCATTCTTTCAGTTTGATAGTTGAACTGTGCAAATGTGCTGCGGTTCCACTGGCGGAAAATTTCGTTTCCGTAAACACCATTCAAATCCACACCTACATCAAAACCTTTGTATTTCGCAGAAACTGATGCACCGTAAGTGAAGTCCGGGGTCGGATTTCCGATCAGAGTCCGGTCGGCCTCTGTGATAAAGCCATCGCCATTTACATCCTTGTATTTAATGTCCCCGGGCGAAACCTCACCGATGGAGCTTACAGGGGATTTGATAAATTCAGCCTCCGACTGGTAAATCCCATCATGCACATAACCCCAGAAATAACCGATCGGAAAGCCTTCTGTTGTGCGGGAAGCGCCGTTGATAATGTCATAGCCTTTGGTAGAAAGCTTTTGAACTTTGTTGTTAATGGTGGTTAAATTACCACTGATAGAGTAGGAGAAGTCGTCTGTTACATCCTGGTTCCAGGTTGCCGCGAATTCAAATCCATGGTTCCTGACCTCACCGAGGTTGCTTAGTCCAGGAATTGTGCCGGCTATTCCGGGCACAAGTACCAGAATGTCCTTCGTCAGTTTATTATAATAGTTTGCCTCAAACGACAATCGGTTTTTGAGCATGTTAAACTCAACACCACCTTCGTAGGCCAACACTTTTTCCCAGTGAAGATTTGGATCGGCTATGTATTCGTTTTGAAGACCTGCAACAATGTTTTCACCAAAAACGCCGGAATTTGCGGCTGTAAGCGTGGGATAAGCGGGATAGCGATATTTGTCATCGATGTTTTGGTTACCAAGCACACCATACGAGCCCTTAACCTTCAAGTAGTCGAAAACGCTTTGATTTTTGAAAAAATCCTCTTCACTAACTACCCATCCTAAGCCCACAGCACCGAAATCCTGCCATCTGCCTTTGCCGAGAAATGCAGAACTTCCGTCTTTACGATAAGAGGCATTCACAAGATATTTGCCTTTGTAATTGTAAAGGATACGTCCTAAATAAGAGAATGTTGCTGATTCCCAGGCCGATCCAGCGCCCGTTCTGGTTGCTGCGTCTCCTACATTGTCTGTATACCAAAAACGCGGGTCATTCGGAATCGGGAAGCTGCTTCCTTGTCTCACGGTCGAAGAAGTTTCTTCAAAACCCCTGTAATAAGTAGTTATACCGCCCAAAACCGTCAGATCATGGTCGCCAAAAGCTTTCTTATAGGTGAGCAAATAATCCTGCTGCAGTTTCGGAAAAATGTTCTGTTTCTGATTAACAATCGTTTGTCTCACGACCGCATCCGTTTTGTCTTCGCCGACGATTTCAGGATTGTAAACATTAACAAGCGGCTGGTAGTTGCGGATGGTGTTGAAACCATAATCCGCATAAAGTGACGCCCTGAATGTGAGGTCTTTCAGAAAAGTAAGTTCACCGTAGATGCTTCCTACCGCCCTGTATTCTCTCAAAATCTCCGTACGCTTCTGCAACTCTACGTCTACTAGCGGGTTGTAAACCTGTGCACGCTGGAAGTCGGGCAATGTGTGATAGAGGCCATATTGATCATTAAAGACCGGCGCAATAGGCGCAGCGAGAATGGCGCCACCCACATTTTTCTTTTTATCTCCAAACGGTGTCGCACGATAGCCGCTGAATGTTATTCCGAATTTCAGGTTTTTGTTCACCTGAAGTTCGTCGTTAATGTTTAACGTCAGTTTTCCATATTTTTCGTGCTTGATAATCCCTTCTTCCTGTACAGTTCCTATGCCCATATAGAAGCGGTTTTTCTCCGTCGCGCCTGAAATGCTGATGTTATTATAGTTCAGGAAACCATTCTGAAAAATCTGATCCTGCCAGTCTGTGTCACCCGTCCAGTTTGTGTAATTATACGGCGCACTGCCCTGATTGGACAGCTGTTCATTGTAAAGCTCTTTAAACTGTGCCGCATTGGTCATGCTGATGCGGTCCGCGACCTGCTTGATGCCGACGGATGAGTTGAAATTTACATTTAACTGACCTGCTTTCGCTTTTTTGGTAGTAACTGCAATTGCTCCATTAGCGCCTCTTACCCCGAAAATAGCCAGTGAAGACGGGTCTTTCAAAACCTCGATAGATTCGATATCAGCGGGGTTAATGAAGTTAATGTTGTCATTCAGGATCCCGTCGACAATGTATACGGGCTTGACACCATTAATGGAGTTTGTTCCCCGGATACGCACGTCCGGTTCTTCACCCGGGCGACCTGAGTTCACAACGGACAGACCCGCGACTTTTCCCTGTAATGATGTAATAGGGTTCGCAGAAGGCTTGTCCGCAATCTCGGCACCTTTAATGGTGACAATAGAGCCGGTGAGATCCCGCTTGCTGGCCGTGCCGTAACCGATCACCACAACTTCGCCCAATGCCTTTGCATCTTCTACCAGAGCCACATTGATGGTGGTTTGCGTACCAACCGGTATTTCCTGCGCAGTCATGCCGATCATTGAAAACACCAAAACGGATTGGGGCGATGGAACTTTGATTGCATAATTCCCCTCTGCATCGGTCGGAACTCCCGTGGTTGTTCCTTTTATGAGCACACTGGCGCCGGGAAGTATGGAGCCATCAGAACCTGACGTGACTTTTCCTGACACACTAATTTCCTGCCCATAGCTTATGAAGCTGCCAGACAGGAAAACGATCATGTACAGTAATCGTACAATAGTTTTCATTAGGTTATAATTTGGTTGATTGAATTATTATAAGATTTAATTGTCTTCAAATTTAAGTTCCAAGACAAGCAGGAATCAAATAATAGACTACATCACCACTACATCAATGAGAATAATGCAAGGATTTTTGGAATTAAAGAAGGTTTGTAGCGGATAAGTACAATGAGGCTAAATATCCATCATGAATTGGACAAGATTGCTGTCCATGCCCAATCCCAGCTTTTTCCGCAGTCGGTAGCGCTTTATTTCTACACCTCTGATGGAGATTCCCAGGACCGGGGCCATTTCTTTTGTTGAAAGATTCATGCGCAGGCAAGCTGCAAGACGTAGTTCGGAGGGGGAAATTGTGGGAGCTATTTGACGTAGCCTTTTGAAAAACTGTTCATGGACTTCGTCGAAGTTTTGTTCAAAAAGCGTCCAGTCGTCCTTACCAGCCACATTGCGCTCAATGCTGTGCAGTAATTTTTGATAATGAATGTTGGGCAATTGCTGGCCCATTTCGGCTTTCACTTGTTTCAACTCGTCCCGGATTTCTTCGAGGATCTCGTTTTTCCGCACCACATTAATCGCAATGTTGCTGAGCTGCTGACTTTTACTTTGAATGTCACTCTGCAACTTTTCATTCTGGATCTGCATAATTTGCCTTTCGCTGGCGAGCCGCTGCTGGCGAAGCTTTTCTTCCTGTTCCTGCATAAGCCTGTTCCTGTGCCTGCGAAGACGCTTCTCCTGATACAATATTAACCCAAGAAAAACCAGGCCTATCAAAGCAATAAAGACGATCTTTGCAATCAACGTCTCGCGCCAAAATGGCTGGACGCTGAAATTGTAGGATGTAATGCGATCATTCAGACTGCTCCTAACTTCAAAAACATATTTCCTCGATTCCAGGTTGGTAAATTCTACAAAATTCTGGTCTGTCCATTCAGACCATTGATCCGAGAGTCCCCGAAGCCTGTATTTGTATTGTGTACTCTGCCCGTAAACAGGCAGGGCAAAGTTGATGCGCAGCGACCGAACATTCGACGGGAGCGCCGGTTTTCCTGAAATGCTAAAAGATTGGGACAAATTCCTGAGGTTGGCAACCTTTCTAACAATGGGTGATGCGGGAGGTTCAATGTTTTTGGCACCCGATGCGCGGTTATACAGAGCGTAACCATTATCCAGGCAGAAAAAATAGTAGTCTTCGGACACTGGAATTACGGTTTCGCTATTGCGAATGAGCGCCAGCGGCAAATTATGGATCTGGTTGTCAGATGAATAATAGGTTATTCGATTAATAAAAACTTTGAACCAGTCGCCATTAACACCTGTACGAACTTTAAATGTTTCGTCTTCATCCGTTTGCGCAAAAGCGGCTGATGTTTTCAGCTTGTTATTTGCATCAGGTTCAAGAAAAACCGAGCCGGAACGCACATATAAGTGATTTTTCCATGGCATTATTTCTACTGCAAATTCCCCCGGCAGATCCGCAGGAGCTTTGAATTCTTTCCATTGATAAGCGGAGTCGAGCGCAGGCGTGAGTTTGGCCATAAATAAGCCTCTGTATGCATGTCCAAGCCAGAAAGCGCCTTTTTGATCCCGGACGATCTGCCTGACCGGGATGGGCGGAATGCCTTTAACCGGATAAGCGTAAGCCCATTGCTGCTGACTATTCTTCTTATAAACGTGCAAACCATTATAAGAACCTTGTAACAGAAGCGACTCATTCCCCGACTGAATCGGCAACATGACCCAGCCGCCTGTAATGTTAGAAAGTTTGGTAATGCCCTTTTCATCAATGCGGTAAGTGGCATCATTGTGACCACAGATAAGCTGATCGTTAAAAACTTGCAAGTTCCAGGTTTGTCCTTCCAGGCCAGCGACAGGTTTGAAAGGTTCTGTGGAAAGCCATTTTTTTACAAAAACCCCTTTGTTTGACCCCACATACAGTTTACCCCGCCAGATTGCCGCGGCGTAAGTAGAGCCGAGCGGATTATCATTGGTTTGATAAGAAATGACGGGTGAAGACATTTTAATCATATCAATTCCCTGATCCAGCCCAATCCAGAGCTGTTTACGCCGGTCCTCTGTAAGTGCCAACACCGTGTTATTCTGCAATCCGGTCTCCTTGTTAAAATGATATTTAAGTTTTCCGTTCTTTTCGATGACATACACGCCGGACTGAATTGTTCCGAAAACGAGGCTGCTGTCTTGTTTCAGCATGATAGCCCTGTTAATAATGTTGGTTTTGAGCTCCTCCGAAAGTGGAATGTTCCAGGGAGTGAGTACGCCGTTTTTCCATAAAAATAGGCCATGTTTGAATGTAGTGATCAGTATCTGGCCATTAGAAAATGGCAAAATGGCTGAAACAATTACCGGCGAAAGTGGCTCTGTGCCCGCAAGCTTTTCAAATCTTTCGCCTTTAAGCTCGTAAAGTCCTTTCCCAATAGTTGGCAGGAAAAGGCGGTTTTGCACATATCTCAAAAACATGAAATTCCCCGGTGTTTTAAGCTCAATGAGGTTTTGCCCGTCGTAGCGATAAATTCGGGAGAAGGACTGGAAGTAAATGTGCGCGGGCGTCTTGGTAATGTGCCAGATCTCTTCCGTTTTGAGGCTGGCGAAGTTTGCGCGCTTGCTGAGAGAGTAATATTTTAGCTGTCCGTCCAATTCTTTTTTCCAATACCCAAACTCCGAAAAGCCGCCCACATAAATGCGCTGCTCTCTGGAAATATCTTTTTTCAAAACCTTCCCCATAGGCGCAGTGGGAACGGTTTCGTCGCAGAGCACCGTCCTTACTATCTGCCTGTCGGGCAATGGATAAAGCTTCCAGGCGGCTCCGTCGTATTCCATGAGGCCATCTGAATTTGCGGCGTAAATGATCTGGTCGGAAGTTTGATCAATGGCCCAATTCTGGTTGTGTGCTTTGTAAAGTGAAGAGGAATAATTAATCAGCGGAGGGGTTTCCTGGGCCTTTGTACCAAATATGATTGTAAAAAAAAGGAGTAAAGCAGTCCCCAGGTCAGCCTTATATTTTTTTGTCAAATGTAAAAAAGGGTAGTGTGTCATCTTTTTAATGCGCTATTCGCTATTGAAAACTATAACGTCAGTAAATGAAAAAAGTACTTTCTCTGATCCTGCTTTCCTCATCTGTTGCCATGGCGCAAGTCAAGCCATCCGATGATAATACAAAGAATGATATTCGCTACAATCTTAACGATTCCGGCTCACATTATGTGAAATTCACATTTACCAATCAAACCTGGCTGCGCTTTGATGAAAGTAACCCGGGAACTACGGTTTTAGGCGATCCTAAATCCAACACTTTTGATATCGGCCTGCGCCGGACGCGTGTGCAATTATTTGGCCAAATTACTGACCGCATCTTTTTTTACACGCAGTTCGGAATGAACAATTTTAATAAGGTGAGCGCATTCCCGGCCTATAATAATGCGGGAACGCCGAGTAACCGAAAGATCGCAGCTTTTTTTCATGACGCTTTGGGCGAATATGAAGTGCAGCGAAAAGGCACCAACTTTATCCGTTTCGGAGGCGGACTCACTGTGGTGAATGGTCTTTCCCGTTTTTCTCAACCCAGCATCGGGACCATTATGACGATGGACGTCCCGGTTTTTGCGCAGGCGACAGTTGATCAAACAGATCAATTTTCCAGAAAATTGAGTGTTTATAGCCGTGGTCAGATCGGTAAATTCAATTATCGCATTGACGTTGCCGACCCTTTCCCGATTGAAACCAACGGCGCTGTTCCACCCGCATTGGGTCAGAATTCAGTTTTCTCACAACGTAAAAATCACAAGCAGTTCCAGGGTTTATTGATCTACAATATTTTCGACACCGAGGACAACACTACGCCGGGTTACATGACCGGCACATATTTGGGAAAGCGGAAAGTCCTGAACATTGAAGCGGGCATTATTTCCCAGAAAAACGCGACCTGGCGCAGGGAAAATGCGGACACGGTGCACAACGATATGACGCTGTGGTCTGTGGCAGCATTCATGGATATGCCATTGAATAAGGATAAAGGAACAGCGGTTTCGGCCTATGTGGGCTATTTTAATACGGATTATGGCAAAGGTTACCTGCGTTATAACGGGATCATGAATCCCGCAACCGGCACTACGCAACCGATCCCGGGTGTGGGTGCCACGCAAGGCAATGCTTATCCTATGTTCGGAACGGGAAGCGTTGTGTATGCGCAGGCAGGCTATAAGTTTAAAGATGGTTTGCTCGGAAGCCAAGGCACGTTAATGCCCTATGCTTCGTTGCAACGAGCTGATTATGAACGCTTGAATGATGCTTTGAACGTGTATAATGTTGGTGTAAACTGGCTTATCAAAGGACACACCGGCAAAATCTCGCTCAATTACGAGAACCGGCCAGTCTATCGCGCCAGCACGCTAGCGAATGAACTGGATGCATACACGCGACGCGGGACATTTGTATTGCAGTATCAGATTTCGATTTAATGTATTTTGAATAAAAAATGTCATCAATGCAGAAAAACAAATTGCCGCATTGATGACATTAAACAATACCCGTCATCTTAAGATGACGAAAAAATTACATTCCTAAAAAATGAAATTCACACGCGCAAAAATATAGCGGCCATTCACGCCCATTTGCTGCACACGACGGGAATAGACAAACCGCCCCAGGCTAACATTACCCGAATGGTTGTGTTTTTCCTGATACACGTCAAACACATTATTGGCCCCGATGGAAAGATTAAATCCCTTCACAAGGTCATAATTGATTGCAACATCGGTAACAATTTTTGCATCAAAAGTCTGATCCAAAGTCTCTTTCTGCCCCGTTAGGGTGTTGACAGGCCAGGTGTCCGGCTTGGTTGGGTCAATGGTTGGATCCCAGTAAGCTACCTCGCCAAAACGAACGCCGCGTAACATTATCCCGAATTTTCCAGCCTTATAATTGATGGTCAGGCTTTGCTTGTTTTTCGGACTGGCGATCTCAAAACGGCTCAAATCCTCCCGGTTAAAGTAAGTGTTCACCTGGCCGGTTTGTTCCAGAATCTCGGAAGCATGGATAATCGGCTTGCCGCTTGCGTCTTTTTTAACCTTGTTTTGAATAAATGTTCCTGCCAAAACAGCTCTTAATGACTGATTCTGGCCGACTTTGGTGTTGTAAGACAAAACACCTTCGAGACCGCGGGATCTGGTATCCACGGCATTCGAGAAAAAATTTGCCGTTGTTGCATTGGCCGCCGCGAGTTGTGCTTTCAATGCAGCGTTTCCTCCATCACTGAAATTATTGGTCAATACAATGCGGTCGTCAATGTCAATCTGATATGCATCAACGGTCAGTTCAAAAGCATTATTGAGCTGAATGGTTGTACCTACTGTGAAGCTTTGCGAAGTTTCCTGTTTCAACTTGGGAATGCCCAAAATTTCTGCCGGTCTGCTGTCATTCGTAAAAGTCCCGCTTTCCTGTGCCACTTGCTGACCGTTTTGCGTAACAAACAGTGTATTCGTTTTTGCATAATATTTCTGTTGCAGCGACGGGGCTCGGAAACCGGTGCTGGCCGATGCACGCAGCGCTATGCGGTCGGTGATTTTATAACGCGTGGAAACTTTGTAGTTTAATGTATTCCCAAAATCGGAGTAATTTTCAAAGCGCAATGCTGCGCTCAGCACCCAGGCTTTGGTAATGTCTTGTTCCAGGTCAATGTATCCGGCTACGCTGCTCCTGGAATGTGATCCGGCATTTTGCGGAAAAAAGCCCGAGAACACCTGCGCGCCTGCGGCCACGCCCGCAGCCACGTCGTAATTTTTATATGAAGCTTCTTCTCCGGCCGTAATTGTGTATTTATCTGTCCGCTGTTCTGCTCCAAGCGCTACATTAAGGCCATATAAAACATCGAATTTTCTGCCAAAATCAAGATTAATCGTGTTTTGCGAAAAAGCATTGCCACCCGCTTTGAACCGAGTTTGAAAGTTGTTCGTCGTGACGGCCTGTGTATAGTTTACAGAATTTGAGATTTCGTAATCAAAATCATTTTTACCAAAAGTGTTGCTCAGGTCAAACTTCCATTGTCCAATTGTGCCGCGAAAACCAGCTGATGCGGAAATGTCCGTCACATCGCTATTAATTTCTGGTAAAAAACCATTGGGATAAACCGCGAAAACATTGTCACGAACCACCGCCGGAATGCCATTGGGATATCTGTAAAAACCAGCAGCATTGCCTTTCTTGTTGTTATATCCTCCAAAAGCATAAACGTCCAATTTGGCAGAGACCGGAATGTTGGCATTCAAAACAACGCCACCACCTTTCACTTTAGAGTTCCCGATCCGCATATCAAATGTGTTGCGATCAAGACCTCTTTCGCCCATAACCTGGTCGTCAATTACGTTACCATTAACTGCCGGGAAAATTTGCCCGGTGTAAGTACCCGTTCTGTTCGTTGCTTCGCGGTTCACATATTCGCCCGTAATGTTGACAAATCCTTTATCGCCGATTTTCAAACCATAATTAATGCCAACTTGCGCTGTTCCACCGTCCGAGACATTTACAGATTCGTCCGCACCACTATTAAGGATGTAATTTTTGTCATAGCTGGTCACATTTTGCCCATAAGAAACATTGCCGCTCAATCCGGCTCTGGTTTTGAGAATAATGTTGATCACGCCGGCGATGGCATCGGAGCCGTATTGTGCTGCCGCGCCATCCCGCAGAATTTCAATTTTGTCAACCGCTGTGGCTGGAATTGCGTTAAGGTCTGTTCCCACGGTTCCACGGTTCACGGTTCCGTTTACATTAACGAGCGATGATTGATGCCTTCTTTTTCCATTGACCAACACCAAAACCTGATCCGGGCCAAGCCCTCTTAACTGGGCAGGGTCAATGTGGTCGGAGCCGTCTGAAATAGTCTGGCGGGACGATTGGAAAGATGGGGCAATGTAAGTAAGGATTTGGTTAATGTCCACCTGCCCGACATTGTTCGTGATCTGGGACACCGGGATAATGTCTACCGGAACGGGGGAATCGATGCGGGACCGGCCGCCACTTCGGGAACCGGTAACGACTATTTCGCTTAAAATTTCTGATGATTCGGCAAGGGATTCATTCAGGGTGAGGGTTTCTCCGGCCCGAACATTTGCCGGGATAATTTTTGGTGTGTATCCTATAAATGAAACCACAATGTTGTAGGAGCCTTCGGCAACATTTAAAGAAAAGTCTCCATTCGCGTCGGTAACCGTTCCGTTGTTCGTTCCCTGAACAAGTATTGAAACGCCCGGCAGCCCCGAGCTGGTTTTTTCGTCTGAAATTTTGCCTTTAATGCCCTGAGAAAGAGCGGCAAGCGACATCAACAGACTGGTGAGTACAACTAAAATAATCTTCATAGTAATGTGTTTAAATGATGAATGGTTTTTAGTCTATACGTACATTTTCATGCCACGTCACAAACAAATTAAAATAAAAAACCCGCCCGGAATTTCCGGGCGGGTTCTCACCAAAAGTTTGAATCTAATTTACAGGCTCAACGCGCCATTCATAGACCTAACAGCCTCTGCCGATTTTTCAAAAGCAGCTTTTTCTGAATCCGTTAATTCAAGTTGAATGATCTTTTCCCAGCCTTTTCTTCCCAACACAACCGGAACACCCATACAAATATCATTTTGGCCATATTCGCCATCCAGATAAACGCTGCATGGAACAATGCGTTTCTGGTCGCGGACGATGCTTTCAACCAAAAGCAAAGTTGCCGCACCCGGCGCATACCAAGCCGAAGTTCCGATCAGTTTCGTTAAAGTTGCGCCGCCTACCATCGTGTCTGCCGCTACTTTTTCCAGTTCGTCTGTGGAAAGGAAATTGCTTACCGGAAGACCGTTATAAGTTGCCAGTCTGGTCAATGGGATCATGGTTGTATCACCGTGGCCGCCTATCACCATTCCGTGAATATCCAGCGGAGATGCGTTCATAGCCAGGGCAAGGTAGGTTTTGAAACGTGCACTATCCAAAGCACCGCCCATGCCGATCAGTTTTTCTTTTGCTATGCCGGATTCTTTCAGCGCCAGGTAAGTCATTGTATCCATAGGGTTGGAAACAACGATAATGATGGCATCAGGGGAATATTTAAGAATATTTTCAGTAACACCTTTCACGATTCCTGCATTGATCCCGATCAGTTCCTCTCGCGTCATACCAGGCTTACGTGGCAAGCCCGAAGTGATCACGACCACATCGGAACCCTTGGTTTTTTCATAGTCATTGGTTGAGCCTACGGGCTTGGTATTGAAGCCCAGCAAAGCTGCTGTCTGGTACATATCCAGCGATTTTCCTTCGCTTACGCCTTCCTTTATATCCAGTAAAACGACCTCCTCAGCCAACTCACGACGAATAATATTATCGGCAGTAGTTGCACCAACGGCGCCTGCACCCACAACAGTAATCTTCATAAAGAAATATGGTTAATTGTATAGAAATTAATGCTTTTTAAATTTTCTCCTAAAAGTAGGACACATAATTTGTTTAAACCAAGCGTAATGTGATTTTTTGCCTGAAAAGTCTTGGGCTCGATCCAAAATGCAATTTTTTGCGTATCTTAATAGTTATATCGGCATTATAAACCACTTTTTCTTGCTATATATAATGAATAACGAGTCAATGATATCAAGGATTTTGAAGTCAATTTTTTTCAGAAAGGCAACAGGGAAGGCTGGCCGGTATGTGCAGAGCTCGGCACGGCTGTTTGAGTTGGCGAAGGATGTAATGGGCAAAATGAACCGGGTAGGATTCAAAGAAAACCTGGCCGAAGTGACCACCAGCGTTCAGCTGCTGATCCGAATGGTGAGAGCCTACGCTTCCGGAGAATATAAGGGCTTACCATGGAAAAGTCTTATTTCGATCGTCGCCGTTTTGATTTATTTTGTATCGCCAATTGACCTGATTCCGGACTTTCTGCCGGGAATTGGTATCACGGATGACGTAGCTTTGATTGTCTGGCTGATCAAAACAATGGGTAGCGATATTGCAAAATTCAGCCAGTGGGAAAAGAGTGAAAAAACAATTAACATAGGATAAAACAGAACCGTTTAGTAGTTTCTGTAGAAAAGAATTTTTATTTTTGTAAACATTAAAAAAGAAACAGACATGGAATCAGTAACCGTTTTGGCATTTATGGGATTAGGTGGACAAGAAATCTTTTTGGTTGCCTTGTTCGTTTTACTTTTCTTCGGTGCGAAGAAAATTCCTGAGTTGATGCGCGGTTTGGGGCAAGGTATCAATGAGTTCAAGAACGCTACTAAAGACGTTAAGGAAAATATTGAAAAAAGTATGGAAGACCCCAAATAGCGCTTCCATCTTATCGAAGTTATAACAGAGCCTTTAAGGGTATACTTAATGGCTCTGATTCTTTATTTACAACCCCACAAAAGAATTACATTGAAAGAGTATCTGACGCTGGCCGAGATTCAGGAAGATTTGCGTGGAGGCGATTTGACATGCGTCAAGTTAGTAAGTCATTATTTACAGAATATAGAGTCTAATCAACACCTGAATGCATTCGTTGAAGTTTATGCAGACGAAGCCAGGGAAGCGGCCATCGCGGTTGATGAGAAAATAACCAACGGGACTGCCGGAAGGTTGGCCGGACTGGTTATCGGGCTCAAAGATGTGCTTTCGCATAAAGGACACGGTTTGCAGGCCGGAAGTCAAATTCTAAAAAATTACCAGGCACCATTTAATGCTACGGCTGTTCAGCGGTTGCTGGATGAAGATGCCATTGTCATCGGACGTCAGAATTGTGATGAATTCGCAATGGGTTCGTCCAATGAGAATTCTTCATTCGGTCCTGTGCTGAATGCCGCTGATCCTACCAAAGTGCCGGGCGGATCTTCCGGTGGTTCCGCAGTTGCAGTGCAAGCGGGCTTGTGCCATGCTTCTCTGGGCAGCGACACGGGCGGTTCCGTGCGTCAGCCTGCGGCTTTTTGTGGAGTTATTGGTGTGAAACCATCCTATGGCAGGATTTCAAGATATGGCTTGATTGCCTACGCATCATCATTTGACTGCATTGGCCCGATTACAAAGAGCGTTGCAGATGCTGCTTTGCTCATCGAAATTATGGCCGGAGCTGACAATTTCGACAGCACAGTTTCTGTGAATGAAGTGCCAGCTTATTCCAGAAACCTGGAATGGTCAGGCAAAGCCAGGATCGGATATATTCGTGAAAGTGTTGAAAGTGAAGCGATAGCGCCCGACATTCGGCAACAGACTTCTGATTTGCTTAACCGTTTACGGGCGGAAGGACATGAAGTTACGCCAGTGGAAATTCCTTTGGTGGATTCGCTGCTTCCTACTTATTATATATTGACTACTGCTGAGGCAAGTTCCAATTTATCCCGCTTCGACGGTGTCCGTTATGGCCACAGAAGTGCCGAAGCATCGGATTTGGAGAGTTTATACAAAAAGACCCGCACCGAAGCTTTCGGCAATGAAGTGAGGAGAAGAATACTGCTGGGGACTTTTGTTCTGAGCGCAAATTATTATGATGCATACTATACCAAAGCGCAGCGCGTTAGAAGATTAGTGCAAGAGGAAACAAGCCGGTTTTTTGAGCAGTTTGACTTCCTTATTTCACCGGTAACGCCAACTACCGCTTTTACAATCGGGGAAAAGACGGAAGATCCGTTGCAAATGTATCTGGCTGATATTTTCACAGTGCAGGCAAATGTGGTGGGAAATCCGGCTGTGGCGGTGCCTAACGGATCTGATGAAAACGGGATGCCTATTGGAATTCAGATAATGGCTCCTTATTTTGGTGAGCTAAAAATGCTGGCATTTGCTCAATATTTAACAGAATTGAACAGAAAGTCGGCCGCTATATTGAATACAAATCATTGAGGATCAGGAAAAAATGCGATCGCATTTTTTTTCTTCCGGTGTTTTTAAACGATGTTTGTATTTACCCTCAAGTTACATAGTAAATAATCGTGCCGGAATGACAGGCGGTTTTTGAATGTTATTCCGAAGCGTAATTTTTGTGAGTTTAGCGTAAAATGTATTAGAGATTATTCTAGTTCATCAGGCAGATTTTCAGAACGATGGAAATCTTAACAAGGAAATTTTATTTGTAAGGAGTTCATTTACAAGTAGTAGCCATTGAAAACCGGGAATTGATTAACCTTCAAAAAACATTTATTGATGAGGATTTCGAAAAAAGTATTGTGGCTCGGAGCCGTGTGTGTAGGATTAGGAACTGTGCCGGCTATGGCAATTATTCCACAAGAGAAGTTAGCGTTCGAGCAGGATACACTGGAGAAAATATTAGCAGCAGAAGAAATGGCGATCCCCGCCTTGCCTGCCGTTGAAGAATTTGGCAACACACCGGCTATTTCCGGAGAGCTTTTGAAAGAACGTTTCGCTAAGCTCGAAAAGTCAATTCCCCTTACTTACCACAAAACCTCCCATGAGTTTGTAGAGTATTTTATTTATAAAAAGGCAGAATTCACTCAGACAATGATGGAGAAGATGCCGCTCTACTTCCCCATTTTTGAAAAAACACTGGCCAAGCACGGCTTGCCGACAGAGTTGAAATATCTGTCAATGATCGAATCGGGGCTTAATCCGACGGTTATTTCTCATGCAAGAGCAGGCGGTCTGTGGCAGTTTATGCCAGCAACCGGCCGTGAGTTTGGTTTATATCAGGATAAATACATTGACGAGCGTTTCGAGCCGGTAAAAGCAACAGAAGCAGCATGCCGTTACCTGAAACAACTTTACAACATTTTTGGTGATTGGGAGCTTGCACTGGCTTCTTACAACACAGGCCCGGGTAATGTGAAACGCGCCATGCGCCGCTCACGCGGAACCACTTTCTGGACAATCTATAATGTTCTTCCGCGCGAAACCCGCTCATATGTGCCGCAGTATGTAGCGATGAACTATATGATGAACTATGGCAATGACCATGGAATTTATCCGGCTCAAACCGAGTTCCAGATCCCTAACGACACCATTCACATCAATGGCTACATTGACCTGCTGGCATTCTGCAAAAACAGCAGCATTGATTTTGAAGATATTAAAAAGTTAAATCCCCAGATTACCAAGACTTCTTTACCAGACCAGACCCGGGATTTTGTGCTCAAAGTGCCTAGCATGCAGTACACTTACCTGGTCAGCAACCGAAATTCTATTATGGACTCCTGCACGCGCAGACTGCTTTTGCAGCCGAATGTGCTGGTAGCAAAACTGGATAGTGCAGCTTTGGATTCCATGGGCAAAAACCCTGCATTCCCTTATGCGATGGTTAGCCAGGAATCAACGTCTGAATACGATGAAGATCTTGACGAGGGGCGTGACGAAATAGTTTTACAAAAGACACGTACAAAAAGAGCTACACACACCGTTAGAAGAGGAGAGAATTTAAATTCGATCTCTAAAAAATACAGGGTGTCGGTTTCTGAGTTGAAAAGATGGAATCACCTGCGCCGCAACAGCATTAACAGGGGCCAGCGCCTGGTTATTCTGAAAGAAGTTAAAGAACCGGTTCGCTCGACAAGGGTTGCTGTAAATTCAACTCAGGCAGTTAAGAAAGAAATTGTTAGAAACGACAGACATACTAAAAAGCGTTACCACACAGTTCAAAAAGGAGATACCCTTTGGATTATATCACAACGTTACGGATTGGAAATCGGACAGTTAAAAAAGAAAAACAGGATCAGAGGAAATGCCATCAAACCTGGCCAAAAATTGATTATTTCCAGCTAGTGAACAAGCATCAATTACACATACTATTTATATGATTGCCTACGTTAACGGAACTGTAGTCTACAAAGATCCGGCTTATGCCATTATTGATGTAAACGGATTGGGTTACGAAGTTCGGATTTCTTTACAAACCTATACTTCACTGCCCGAACTGGGCGAACGTTGCAAGCTTGTAACGTTCCTGAATATACGGGAAGACGCCCACATACTATACGGTTTTTGGGGAAATGATGAAAAAAAGCTCTTCCTGGACTTGATCGGCATTTCGGGCGTAGGCCCGTCAACGGCTCTGGTCATGCTGTCGTCGCTTTCTTCATCAGAAATACGGCAAGGAATCATTGATGAAGACCTGCGATTGATCCAATCCATCAAAGGCATCGGTTCCAAAACTGCTCAACGCGTTATACTTGAATTGAGGGATAAAATCCGCAAGGAAGATCTGGTGTCTACCGGCCCAAGATCCATAGACAGTCCTTCCGGCACCGTGAAAAGCGAGGCACTGGCCGCACTGGTTACTTTGGGAATTCCTAAGGCCACTGCGGAAAAAAGCCTCGACGCGATCATCAAGCGTGAAGGTCAAGCGATCACCGTTGAGAATCTGATAAAACTGGCACTTCGATAACGGAACTGTAATGGTATTTGATAAAAAAATTTACGATAGTAAAGTCGTTTTGATGGATTTGATTGTAGCTGCAACCTTCTCTAAATAAGTATAATACCTTGTCATCAACGATTTACTCCTTTCTTTTTAAGGCGATAAGCATATCAACAGGCGCTGTTCTGTTAGCCAACGTATCCGTTGATATGAATGAACCTTATTCCGGGCAGGCGCAGGAGTGGGCGATTATTGCCGATACTGTAAGAGAAGATACTTCCAAAAAGAAAATAGACAGGTCTGGTAGTCAGCTTATTATGCGATGGAAAGATTTTTATTCCAACCGCGTTGCTGAACCACGTCCCCGTTCCCCATTCTACCTTCGTGACCCGGCAAATGTGTCTATTCAACTGGATAGCGCGGGTAAAGTTGCTGTTTCCGAAAGCATCCAAACTCCTGCCGGTAGTTTCAATTACCGCGCACCGGAACGGATGGATCTTTCAACCTATGACAAAATTCAGGAAGACAGGGCATTCAAAAGTTTGCTTCGTGAATATGCGGGCAGGCAGGATGGGAAAAGCGCCATGGGTTCGAGAGGACTCTTGCCAAAACTGGACATTCCGCCCGGTCTTTCCAAGTTGTTAGGAGACGATTTCATCAATTTCAAGCCCACCGGTTTCGTATCGCTGGATTTAGGCTTAATGCACCAATTTCTGGATAATCCTGCCATTCCGATCCGGCAGAGAAGAAATACGCAATTTATTTTCAATGAGCAGATTAGCATAAACTTTGATGCGCGGTTAGGCGATCAGCTGGGCTTCCAGACCAACTTTGATACGAAGGCCAATTTCAACTTTGAGAATGCAATAAAATTAAACTATAAAAATCCGGAAGAAAGTTTTATCCGGAAAATTGAAGCAGGTAACATTAACTGGGCCATTAACAGCCAGCTGATTCCCGGTGTTCAGAATTTGTTTGGTTTGAAAACAGATTTCCAGTTCGGAAGACTTAGTGCCACATTTGTTGCCTCACAGCAAAAATCGAGCAAGGAAAGGATCGTTTTAAGGGGCGGCGCACAAAGCAGGGACTTTGAGTTGCGTGCTGACACTTATGACGAAAACCGCAACTTTTTCCTGTCCCAATATTTCAGGAACATTTACGAAAAGTCGTTGCAAAATACGCCCACGATCACCTCGGGTGTGACGGTCACGCGTATGGAGGTGTATGTTACCAACCGCACAACCACAACAGAATCACTCAGAAATGTTGTCGGTTTCGCGGACTTGGGCGAACCGGCACCATACAAAGCGGCCAACCCAAGTTTACAGCCAATCCGTGCTACTTCGCCTGCTGACAATGCAGCCAATGGTTTGTACAAATCGCTGACCTCTAACGAATCTTTCCGTCAGGTAGATAATACGAACAGTGCTATCACCAGCCTTGGATTGGAAAGGACGGTTGATTACGAATTATTGCGTGGTGCAAAAAGACTGATTGCCGACCGTGATTATTCGTTTCATCCACAGCTCGGTTACATTTCTTTGACCAATGCATTGCGGAATGATGAAGTGCTGGCCGTTTCTTATGAGTATACTTTGAATGGAAGATCATTCAAAGTAGGAGAGCTAACGGAAGATTACCAGGCGCGCAGGGATAATGAGGTTATCGCATTGAAATTGCTGAAATCATCCACCATCCGGAACAACACAAAACTTCCGATGTGGAACCTGATGATGAAAAACGTTTATTCGTTGGGAACCAGCCAGATGGATAAGCAGGGCTTTCAATTACGCATTATTTATAAAGATGACCAAACGGGAATTGATAACCCGAATTTGCAGGAAAGCAACATTGCCAACATTCCCTTGATTCGTTTGGCGGGCTTAGATAGGCTAAACCCTGTAAATGACCTCCAACCCGACGGAAACTTCGATTTCGTGGATGGAATAACGGTCGATAGCAAGTCGGGCCGTATCATTTTTCCCGTGCTTGAACCATTTGGAAGTAATCTTTCAAGGAAATTTGGGGCCGGTGAAGAGCAGTTCAGGAATAAGTATGTATTCCAGGAGCTTTATTCAACAACCATGATCGATGCGCAGCAGATTTCTGAGCGCAATAAATTCTTCATCAAGGGTTCTTACCAGTCGAGCGGCGGGGCAGAAGTTCAGCTGCCATTTGGTGTGCTGGAAACTTCCGTAACCGTTACTTCCGGAGGCGTTCCGCTTTCACCAGGTTCCGATTACATTGTTGAAGCACAAATCGGGCGTGTCCGGATATTGAACAGCAGTGTGATGAACTCCGGCCGGGAAATTGTTATTGAGTATGAACGTCCCGATATGTTCCAGAATCAGATTCGTTCCTTGCTGGGAACACGTCTGGATTATATGGTGAGCCGAGATATGAGCATTGGTGCCACCATTATGAAGTATAGGGAACGCCCGGCTGGGTTTCTGTCCAGGGTTTCTATTGGAAATGAGCCGGTTAATAACACAATGCTCGGTTTTGATATCAATTTCAGAAAAGACGTTCCTTTCCTGACCAAATGGCTGGATGCATTGCCTTTGATACAGACCAAGGAAATGTCAAGCATTCAGTTCAAAGGTGAGTTTGCAAAACTGCTCCCAGGCGTTTCAAAAGACGTTAATAACCGGTCGTTAGTAGATGATTTTGAGGCTACAAGAACGATTTATGACCTTTCCAGGCAACCCCAAAAGTGGCGCTTAGCGGGTGTTCCGCCGAAGTTCAGGCAAGGAACGGATGGCAAAACATTGGATTATGCTTATAAGCGCGCAAAAATATCTGCTTACACGGTCGATAACATCTTCGGAGGCGCGCAAGGGCTTGGCGGCGGTGGCTACGATCCGCCGGGGAATTTTGATGACGACGATCGTAAATATTATTACGAAAGACTTTATCTACCCAATGAAATTTTCCCGAGACGCGCCATTGCAGGGCTTGTTTCCTATCCTCAAAATGTCCTTGACATTGCCTACTATCCAAGCGAGCGAGGCATGTACAATTACAATGCCGATCTGTCACCGGATGGCCGTTTGAAAAACCCGAGACAGAATTTTGGAGCGATCAGCCGGGCTATTACTTCTGATAATGACTTTGATAATGCCAACATTGAAAGCATCGAATTCTGGATGCTGGATCCTTTTATTAATGATGCCAAGTTAGGCGCGGTTAGGGACGGAACTGAGAATAAGCCCAATACGACCGGCGGAAAACTGGTTTTCAACCTGGGTGATATTTCAGAAGACGTGATCCCCGACGAGCGTTACAATTTTGAAAACGGGCTTCCTATTGTCCCAAGGCAAGTTGGTGTTAATGTCGATTCTACCGCATGGGGTTATGTCACAAAGTCGCAATATCTGATCAATGCATTCAGTAACGAATCCGGTGCGCGGGAGCGGCAGGATGTTGGTCTGGATGGATTGAGTAATGATGAAGAGCGTACTTTTTTCAAAAGATTCATTGATCGCCTTCCTGCTAACCTTACTCAGGAAGCAAGAGAACGGATCCTGAGTGACCCTTCGGGTGACGATTTTCAGTTTTTCCTGGGCGCGAGCCTGGACAGTGCGGATCAGAAAGTGTTGCAGCGCTACAAAAATTACATTGGCATGGAGAACAATTCTCCCGAAAGCCTGGGCAGAAATGCCGCGGTAACGCCTGCTTCGACCAATGTGCCCGACGGGGAAGACATGAATGTGGATAACACAATCAACGACAACGAGTCCTATTACGAATATGAACTGGACCTGAAACCGAACCAGCTGGCTGTTGGGAACGGATACATTGTGGATAAAACGGTTAACACCGCCGATGGCCAGAGCTGGTATCTTTTCCGCGTTCCGATCAAGGAGTTTTCAGGGGTCGTCGGCAATATGAACGGCTTTAAGTCAATTCGTTTCATGCGGATGTATCTTACTGATTTTCAGCAGCCTGTTGTCCTTCGTTTTGCCCAGTTGCAAATGGTGGGCCAGCAATACAGAAAATACACGTCAAACCTTGATGCGCCTGGTTTACAGGAAGTTCCTGAGCCGTATGATGCAAAGTTCACGGTTGGGACGGTTAGTATTGAAGAAAATGGCACCTCGGATAAAAGCAGCACTAACAAATATGTTTACCAAATTCCACCGGGCTGGATACGCGATCAGGACAACACACAGCGTCCTCCGCTTTTGCTGAACGAGCAATCCATGAGCATGTGCGTTACAGACCTCCGCGACGGCGATTCAAGGGCGGTGTTTAAGAATGTGAACCTGGATCTATTGTTCCGTAAAAGACTGCGCATGTATGTGCATATGCAGAATGAGCTGAATGAGGACCGTATGGTGGGCGCATTTATGCGCCTCGGAACAGACCTTACCCAAAATTACTACGAGATAGATCTTTCCGGTCTGCGGGCAACATTGCCGGGTCAGGATGCCGACCGGGATGTTTGGCCGGAAGAAAATGAATTGAACATTGCATTGGCCGACCTGATCGAAGCCAAAGCGCAACGCAACCGCCAGCTTGACCGCAATCTGAGCGTGCCTTACACGATCACGACTGCGGACGGAAAATACAAGCTCACAGTCGTTGGTAATCCCGACCTGAGTTCGGTGCGGGTGATGATGATCGGGATGCGGAACCCAAAATCCCAGGACGAAAGCGCGAAAAGCTTCTGTATCTGGGTGGATGAAATGCACGTGGAAGGATTTGATGACACAGGAGGGATTGCGGCCATTGCCCAACTGAATGCGAAATTGGCTGATTTTGCAACATTAACCGCTTCCGGAAGACTTGAAACATTCGGGTTTGGAAGTGTGCAGCAGCGCATCGGCGAGCGTTCCCGTAATTTTACAACGGAATATGGCGTCTCAACGAACATTGCATTGGACAAGCTTTTGCCGGCAAGCTGGGGATTCAGCATTCCGTTATTTTTGAGCTATGACCGGCATAATGTAAAGCCGCATTTCAATCCGCTCGACCCGGATACGCCATTGGAAACGTCGCTGGGGAATCTGCAATCGGACGAGGAACGGGATGGTTACCGGCGTATGGTGGAAGAAAATGCTGTCAAAAGAGGGATTAACTTTTCCAATGTACGGAAGATAAAAACCAAGCCGGGCGCCAAAAATCACTTTTATGATTTTGAAAACTTCTCCTTTACTTACGCATTCAGCGACGATAAGCGGAGGAACATTCTTACGCAGGAATATGCACAACGCAATTACCGGGGAGGCATTTCTTACGTATACAGCAGTCAGCCGAAGCCGATGGAGCCATTCAAAAACTGGAAAGCAACCAGTCGCTGGGCGGATATTATCAAAGATGTAAACCTTACATTGCTGCCGAACATGGTGTCCCTTCGCACGGATGTTGATCGCCGGTTCCTGAAAACACAGCTGCGTAATGCTGATCTGACCACGGATGGAATTCAGCCATTGTTTGAAAAATATTTCTGGTTCAACCGTTACTATGACCTGAGCTGGAACCTGACCCGGAACATGACATTGAGCTACAACTCAACGGCCAACTCGATCATTGACGAGCCAATGGGTGACATTAATTCTGCAGAGAAAAAAGATTCACTCTGGACCAATTTCAAGAAGCTGGGCAGGATGAAGAATTTTGACCAGAAAATTGACCTTACTTACCGATTGCCATTAGACAAAATCCCGCTTGTAGACTGGATGACGGCCGATTATAAGCATTCCGTCGCCTATCAATATCAGGCCAATGCTTTTGGACTAAAAGACACATTAGGGCTGCCTTTCGGGGACATTATCCGTAACAGCAAGGAACGCGGAATTACGGGTAAGGTGGATTTTGTGCTGCTTTATAACAAATTGCGTTATCTGAAATTTGCCAACACACCCTCGGCAGGACGTAAGAATTTTGCAAGAAGCCCGGGTGATATTGAGGAAATTGATATGCGCACAACGGACATTCTGAAAAGCGTAACGCGTGCTTTGATGACCGTTCGGGGGATTAATGTGAGTTATTCGATTCAGGAAACAACGGCGCTTCCGGGTTACCTGCGCGCACCGAAATATTTTGGAATTGACAACACCAATGCACCCGGACTGCCATTTGTGCTGGGACAGCAGGATCGGAATTTCCAGATTAAGGCGGCTAAAAAAGGCTGGATTACAAAAAGCGAACAGCAGAATATGCCGTTCCAACAGACCATTGCGAAGAATTTTTCTGCCAACACCACATTGGAACCGTTTAAGGATTTCAGGCTGATCATTGAAGCGCGGCTTACGAGACAGGATGCTTACCAGGAGTTTTACAGGCCCGATGCGTCCGGCGAGTTTGTGTCACAGAGTCCGTTGCGAAATGGGCAGTTCAGTATGTCGTTCTTATCCTTCCGGACGGCTTTTGCGAAAATGAAGCGGGATAACTCTTCGCCGGTTTTTGATAAATTCAGGGCTTACCGTGCGATTTTGAGGGATAGGTTGAATGCAGAGAATGAAAGCGGTGGAGAATATAACGAGACTTCCCAGGACGTTTTGATCTCGTCCTTCTTTGCGGCCTACACGGGCAAAGATCCGGCGACAGTTCGGACAAACCCCTTCCTGAAATTCCCGATGCCAAACTGGGATCTGAGTTATAATGGACTTTCGCAATTGGCGGGTTTCAAACGTCTTTTCAGCTCGTTTACATTAAGGCATAAATACATGTCGCAATACAGTGTCGGAAATTTTACCTCTTCACTGGATTACGAAGCACTTTATGTGAATTTGTCTGTTACGGGATATCCGCTGTCATCGCGGTTGAACGAGTTAGGTCAATACATTCCGGTGTTCTCCATGAGCACGATCACATTGTCTGAGAAATTCCAGCCGCTTGTTGGTGTGGAATTCAGGACGCAGAGCAGGGTTACCGCACGCATTGAATATAACCGCGACCGCACCATTGCATTGAACTTGTCCAATTCGCAAATGGCGGAACTGTTCAATCAGGATGTGACGGTGAACATTGGTTTTACCAAAAACAATGTGGCCATTCCGTTTAAAATCAATGGTGTTAAGAAGAAGCTGAAGAATGATATGACCATGCAGCTGGGACTTACTTTCCGCGATACGAGATCCATACAGCGGAAGTTTGACGGGGAGAACATCCCGATTGCGGGTAACATTAACTTCCAGCTCCGTCCAACGGTGAATTACATGGTTAACAACCGTTTGAGTGTTCAGTTTTATTTCGACAGGACATTTAATGATCCGTTGGTTTCCAATTCCTTCTACCGTGCAAGCACTTCGGGGGGCGTGCAGCTAAAATTCAATTTAGCTGAATAGCTTTTTGATTTGGAAAATACGGCCGACATCCTGTAATTTGCGTTACTAAAGATGTTTACAACTTACCTGATCAAATCATGAATTTCCCGTCAGAACTTAAGTATACAGAGGATCACGAATGGATTCGCATCGATGGCGATATAGCGACCATCGGCATTACGGACCATGCACAGAATGAATTGGGTGACATTGTGTACGTCGATATCAATACGGTGGGAGATGCCCTTGGAAAAGGAGAGGTTTTTGGGTCGGTTGAGGCGGTTAAGACAGTTTCTGATTTGTTTATTCCTGTTGCCGGAACTGTGCTGGAAGTGAACGAAGAACTGGATGGCGAACCTGAACTCGTTAATACAGATCCTTACGGACGCGGTTGGATGGTGAAAATCAGTTTATCCGATCCTGATGATGAGAGTGGTTTAATGTCCGCAGAAGAATACGAAAAGTTTATAGGTGCCTGATATTAGGTTGAAGCTCCGTTTGGAGCTTTTTTTTTGTTTTGAAATACGCATATGAAATTATTAATTCGTTCAGTTCAGATCATTGACAAAAAATCTCCGTTCAACGGACAGGTTAAGGACATTCTGATTGAAGGCAAAAACATTAAATCAATAGGGGATAAGCTTGACGGAGGGGATGCGGAAGTGATAGAGGCGGATGGCTTGTGCGTGTCTGCTGGATGGGTGGATATGCGCGTAGCATCCCGTGATCCCGGCTTCGAGCATAAAGAAGATTTGACATCAGTCCGCGCCGCAGCGGCGCATGGAGGCTTTACGGAAATTGTGTTGCTTCCCAACACCGAGCCGGTTGTGCATAGCAAGGATACATTGAACTACATTCGTCAGTCGGGCAGTGGCGGGCTGGTAAAACTGCACGTGGCAGCCGCGGTAACCCGCAAAGCCGAAGGTGTAGATTTTACCGAAATGATCGATCTGCATGAAGCCGGCGCCATAGCATTTACGGATGGCGAGCATCCCGTGCAGAATGCCGATTTGTTTTTGAAAACCATATTATACTTGCAACCGCTCAATGCGCTGCTGATGAACCGCCCGGAAGACAGGCAACTGACACTCTACGGGCAGATGCACGAAGGCTTAACAAGCACTTTGATCGGCATGAAAGGGATTCCTTCGCTGGCCGAGGAAATGATGCTTAACCGGGACCTTAAATTACTCGGGTATGCGCTCGAAAAGAGCATGTACAAGTCTGATTCCCCGGCATTGCATGTCTCATTGATCTCTACAAAAAGAGCCGTAGAACTTATCCGGGAAGCGAAAAAGAATGGTTTGCCTGTTTCGTGTGACATAGCCGCGCACCAGGTTGCATTCACAGACAGCGATCTGATCGACTTTGATACAAATCTGAAAGTGAACCCGCCATTCCGCTCGGCGGAAGATGTAAAGGCCATTCGGGAAGCACTCGCCGATGGAACGATCGACGCCATTGTTTCTGATCACAATCCGCACGACGAGGAAAGTAAAAACCTGGAATTCGATCATGCGGATTTTGGTATGACTGGCCTGGAAACGGCTTTTTCGGTGGCATTAATGCATAGCGGATTAGCCTTGCAAGACATTATCGGGAAGTTCACTACCGGACCGCGACGTATTTTAAGATTACAAGATCCTTTATTGGAAGAAGGCGCATTGGCCAACCTGACTTTCTTTGAAAAGGACACAAACTGGACATTTAATAAAAGCTTTTCGAAATCAAAAAATACACCATTTCTGGGACAAGAGCTGCGTGGAAAAGTGAGAGGCGTTGTCAATAACGGAAAACAGGAATGGTATTTATGAAATCGATTATCGCATATTTTAACAAACCCCTTTTAAAAGTCTCCCTGATATTTGGATTGATCACCGGGGTGCTTGTTTTTCTTTTTTTTCTGGGACTTTACTTCATGGACATTGTGCCATTGGGAAATAACAAGATCCTCGATTTTGGCATACATATTATTTTGATCGCCGGCGCTTGCTGGTATTTCCGCAAATATGTCGGCAATGGATTTTTGCATTTGTGGGAAGCACTGACTATCGGTTATGTGGTGAACACGTTTGGCGCACTGATAGCAGGGTGGCTGATTTACTTTTTTGTTACTTACGCAGATCCATCCGTTTTCACCGATTATCTTGCCGAAATGAAGGCATTAATGCTTGAAGGCAAAGCGGAGCTGGTGAAGAACATTGGGGAAGCTGAGTTTACCAAAATGTACAATGGCGTAGGCAGCATGCAGCGTTCGGAGATCATTATGGACGAGGTGAGTAAGAAAACGGTGATGGCCATCATCCCGATCCTCGTCATTTCGCTTATTTTCAGAAAGCAGGACTACGGTGTGTTTCATAATAAACCTTAAATTTGATTACCAGGAAATTGCCTTACCTAAACAACCTTTAGAATGGAAGAACAAGCCTCAACTGCCCGTGTAGCGTTGAAATACGGCGTGCTGGCGTCAGTGGTGATCATGATTTATACGACAATTATCAACATTGCAGGATTGTCACAGAACAAGATCTTATCCTCTTTGGCGTTTGTTTTCATGATCGTGGCCATTGTTTTGGCTATGAAGGATTTTCGTGAAAAAAATAATGGTTACATGACCTATGGCGAAGGACTGGGACTGGGCACATTGGTTTCTGCCGTGATGGGTTTGCTAAGTTCTGCCTTCACCATGTTCTATATGCAGTTCATTGATAACACGTTACTGACGCAGGGAATGGACAAAGTGCGCGAGGATATGGAGCGTAAAGGCATGGACGATTCGCAAATTGACCAGGCTATGGAGCTTTCGCAAAAATTCATGTCGCCCGGGATTGTGTTTGCGATCGGTGTTTTCGGCTATGTACTCACCGGCCTGGTTATTTCACTGATCGTGGCAGCCATTATTCGTCGCGAAAAGCCGGTTTTTGAATAAAATCTGAAAGCATATTGCCGCTTAAATTTCTTAAATGTGTTTGCAATTTTTCAAAAGGAAATAGGGAGCTTTTTCAATTCCCTGATCGCCTACATTGTAATGGCCGCTTTCCTGACTGCGATCGGCCTGATCGTCTGGGTTTTTCCTGATTCCAATATTCTCGATTATGGTTATGCAGATCTGGGTTCGTTCTTCCAGCTGGCCCCGTATGTGCTGCTTTTTTTGATCCCCGCCATTACAATGCGCTCAATTGCCGAGGAAGCGCGGAACGGCACATTGGAATTGCTGTTGACCAAACCGTTGCGCAACAGCGAGCTTGTTCTCGGTAAATTTTTTGCAAACTGGGTTTTGGTGGCGATCACGCTTTTGCCTACGCTCATCTATTATTACAGCGTTTATAAGTTAGGGAACCCCGAAGGCAATGTTGATTCTGCCGCCGTTTTTGGCTCGTACATTGGGCTGCTGCTGTTTTGCGGCGTACTCGTTTCCATGGGAATCTGGACCTCATCTTTGACCGATAATCAGATCGTAGCGTTCATCGTGAGCGTCTTCATTGCATTCATTTGGTATGTAGGTTTTGGAGCATTGGCACAACTTGCAGGAGTAGGAATGGTGGCTGAGTTGCTTAATTGGGCAGCACTGGATCAGCAATACCTGGCGTTAGGAAAAGGGCTCGTGGATTCCCGAAACATCATTTATCTATTGAGCCTCATTGCATTGTTTCTGTTTCTGGCCCATATAAGGATAGAAAAGATAAGGAAATAGGTGATTTTCCTGACCTTTCCGCAAGAGTTGGCGCCTCGTTGATCTTTTCTTGTGTGTTGTTCGTATATGAATAAAAAAACACACTATGATCAACACATTGTATACCCATGCCGGAAGGCCTCCTTTATCGCAGGTGATCAGCGTTTTTGATGGCTTTAACCCGGTCGCAATAATTTACAATAACGGTGACCGGTTCTTCAGAAATTTCGTTAGATTGCCAATTCATAACATACAATTAAATGTTAAGCAACTCTTGGCGACTAGTAAGTTAAAATACTCGGAAGAGGAATTGGTGTTAGCTCTAAAGAGAAACGAGCGAACAGCTTTTGAATTTCTGTACGACCATTACTCAGGCGCTTTGTTTAATATCATTTCAAAAACGTTGAGGGACGAGGAGAGGGCCGCGGATGTGTTACAGGAGTCTTTCTTAAAAATCTGGAAGAATATCGCTTCTTATAATCCGGAAAAAGGAAGATTGTTTACATGGATCATGAATATTGCACGGAACGGTGCGATAGATGCCGCGCGAGTCGAGGGGAGAAAACCAGCGATGGATGATATCGAAAACAAGGCAGTCCTGAACGAAAGGGACGTGTATGAAGATTCACTGACATCAAGTTCGGAGATGAAAGCAATTGTGAACATGCTTCGGCCCGAAAGGAAGATCCTGATAGATATGGCCTATTTCCAGGGCTATACCCATGAGGAAATTTCCGAAGAGCTGAGTATCCCATTGGGAACTGTTAAATCCAGGATCCGGACAGCATTACAAGAGTTAAAACAATACTTTGCAGTATGAATATCCAAGCCTACATAGAGTCCGGTATATTAGAGGAATATGTATTGGGCACTGTTTCTCCTCAGGAAAAACAGGAAGTGGAGTGTATGTCTCATATTTATCCCGAGATAAAAGAAGAGCTGCTACGGACTGAAAGCGCATTGGAAGAATATGCACTGAAACATCAGACACCACCTCCTGCATCATTGAAAGAGTCGCTTTTTGCAAAAATGAACTTTGATTCCGCTCAGGGAACAGAAGATAACAATGTTGAAGAGCACACAGGTGAAGCCGTAGATGTTCAGCCGACGGCAGTAACAGGCACCATTCGCCCCGTGGCGCAGGATGAGCCCAGGGTTATCGATAATGTGTTTGATCCCGTTGAAACAAAAGTGGTGACGCCGTTCTGGGCTAAACTCGCCATTGCGGCATCCGTTTTACTGGCCCTATTTGCAGGCTGGTCGGCTACGCAAATGTCTAGGTTGAAGCAGGATAATGAGGAAATGGCCTCCAAAATGGGAACGATGGAGAAAGAGTTTGGTTATGCCCAGTCGCTAGCCAGCCTTTACCGCAATCCGGAATACAAAACCGTGCATTTGGCCGGGTTGGAAAAATCACCGCAAAGCTCTGTCTCAGCATTCTGGCACACGGCAACCAACCAGGTTTTACTGGATATCCAAAATTTGCCAAAACCGCCTGCCGGCAAGCAATATCAGCTTTGGAGCATTGTGGACGGGAAACCTGTGGACATTGGCATGATCGATAATGAGTTTTCAGGGAGAGTCCTTAAAATGAAAAATACAAAACCCGGCGCAGTCGCTTTCGCTATTACATTGGAAAAAGAAGGCGGTAACCCGACCCCAACAATGGAAGAAGTGTATGTGATGGGGAAAGTAGTTTAAAAAATGAAGCGTAGAAACTTCCTCGGAAGCATTGCCCTGGGAGGCAGCTTGCTTTCGAACAAAGAAAATGAAATAAGAAATCCGGATTCTTTGCAGCAGTCGAAAGACCCTGCAAAGAATCTTTTTTTTGAGGCTGATATGGTTGTTGCCGGTGGCGGGTTGGGCGGTTGTGCGGCAGCACTGGCCGCATTGCGAAATGGCCAATCGGTGATCCTGACCGAAGAAACCGACTGGCTCGGCGGCCAGCTTTCGCAGCAGGGCGTCCCGCCAGACGAGCATCAATGGATTGAAACCCACGGCGCAACGCAGCTTTACCGCGATTTCAGGACGGCTATCCGACAATATTATATCAAACATTACCCGCTAACCGAAGAAGCCAAAAGCAGGAAGCATTTGAATCCGGGTGACGGCGCTGTTTCGCGCCTCTGCCATGAGCCGCGTGTAGCGGTAGCCGTTCTCAACGATATGTTCATGCCCTACATCAGTTCGGGCAAGTTGACGCTGTTGATGCAACATAAAGCCGTTGCTGCCGACGTAAAAGGTAACAAGGTTCAATCATTGGAAGTGGTTAATGTCAAAACAAAAACACGCTCCAAACTCTCTGCGCCCTATTTTGTAGACGCCACAGAACTTGGTGACTTGTTGCCAATAACCGGAACCGAGTTCGTAACCGGCACCGAATCCAAAAGCGAAACCAACGAGCTCCACGCACCCGAAAAAGGCAATCCCGAAAATAACCAGGCATTCACCGTTTGTTTCGCAATCGATTACCGGCCAGGCGAAAATCACATAATCGAAAAGCCCGCTGAATACACATTCTGGAAGGATTTTATGCCAAAAATGGCAAAACCCTGGTCAGGAAAGCTGCTGGATCTGTCTTATTCCAATCCAAAAACATTAGAGCCAAAGCAGCTCGGATTCAATCCGACGGGCATCAAAACGGGTGATATGCTGAACCTCTGGAATTACCGCCGGATCATCAGCAAAGACAATTTTGAACCCGGAACCTACGCAGGCGACATTACCATCGTCAACTGGCCCCAAAACGACTACTTCCTGGGCAATCTGATCGGAGCCAGCGAAAATGATTTTGAAAAACACCTCAACCGCGCCAAACAGCTCAGTCTATCCCTGCTATACTGGCTCCAAACCGAAGCCCCGCGCCCGGAAGGCGGCAAAGGCTGGCCAGAAATCCGCCTCCGCAAAGACATTATGGGAACCGAAGACGGTCTGGCCAAATATCCCTACGTCCGCGAATCCCGCCGCATCAAAGCCCTTTTCACCATCAAAGAAGAACACGTAGGAGCCGAAAACCGCGCCATAGCAGTCGCCAACGGCGCCCCAGGCCCCAAAGAAAAAGCCGCCAACTTCCCTGACAGCGTAGGAGTAGGCTACTACCACATCGACCTGCACCCCAGCAGCGGCGGCGACAACTACATTGATTTCGCATCGCTTCCATTCCAGATCCCGCTAGGCGCACTCCTGCCTATACGCATGGAAAACCTGCTTCCTGCTAATAAGAATATTGGCACTACGCACATTACCAATGGCTGTTATCGTTTGCATCCAGTTGAATGGAGCATTGGGGAGGCTGTTGGGTTGTTGGTTAAATTTGCTGTTGGTAAGCAAGTTACTCCGCGAAGAGTGAGAGAAGATAAGGAGTTGTTGGGTGGGTTTCAGGTGTTTTTGGTTGGGGAGGGGGTTGAGTTGGAGTGGTGAGAGGTTGGGAAGCATACATTTTGGCAAATAATCTATCCAATAACGCTCCTTAAATGGTCAATACCTTGTACTTTGTGGAGTTACTTAATTTTCTCTAATTTGAGAATGCCTGTAAATGAATAAATCTGTACAAAAAATGTCGAACTTATGAGTCAAGTAAAAATCTTTGTTAGCTCGACTTGTTTAGATCTTGTACAAATCAGAAGTAGCTTACAGCAGTTCATTGTTGACGCAGGGCATCAATCGATTTTATCGGAGTACTTCAACTTTCCCATTGATCCTAGTGACGACACAATCGAGAATTGTATTCGAAATGTGGGTTTAGCTGACATACTTATCTTAATAGTTGGCAGTCGCTACGGATATGTCACAAAGACTGGCAAGTCAATAACCGAGCAAGAGTACTTATCTGCAAGAACACGAGGTATCCCAATTTACATATTTGTTAGCAAGATTTTAATTGATAATCTTCCTAAATGGAAACTTGATAAAGGTGCTGACTTTATGGCAATCGTAGAATCAACAAAGGTCTTTGAATTTATAGAGGAGCTTCGTGAAAAAAATGGAGATTGGTGTTTTCCATATGAGTCGGTAGAAGAAATAACAGCGACACTAAAATATCAACTATCTTTCTTGTTTAAATCTGCGCTAGATTTAAGACTTAAATATAGGGAGAATGCTCTCCCATATTTTCACAATAAGATTTCAGTTCAAGCCATCAATATTATTCTACTTAGAAATAAATATTATGAAGTAAAATTCTTTCTCCAAGTATTGAAAGATGAGCTTCGAAAGTACGAACACGTTAAGCTAGATTTAGAATTCCTAGTGCTACCAGCCTGTGAGAGAGTAATCAAATCCAAAGCGGAATTAGTTTCCTGGTTAGAAATAGGACTTGAAACCAGCACTAATCAGGGTGATGCTCTAAATACTCTGCTAAATGAAGCTGCAATGAAGTTTTACGGAGAGCCAGGTAATCCATCTGATCTGAGTGGATTGTATTACGCGGCTCGTGGAATAGCGCGTATTTATAAAATGATGATAGATTGGTCACTTTATATTCGATCAACTTTGGTTCCTCACGAATTTTTGTTAGTAAGAAATTTATTGTCCGAATTTCTAATTCCAGCTCTTGACGATATTTGGGCATATCCTGACAAATCGATGGCTAATGTTGAAAATGCAATCGCTATTGTGACTTCCGATCCTAGCCAATCTCGCAATGTCGACTTGGTACTCAAATTAACTATTGATAGTCAGAAAGTGGGACTCTTTACTTCTGAATTGGAGAAAATAAAAAAAACATAGCGATGTGTTTCTCTCTCCTCAGACTCACTACACGTTTTTTACAATAGCATTGTCAAAATGAATATTTATAGTAAGCAATAAGGAGTAATCACTATCAACACAATGAACATCACTTTGTTGGTGCATCCTTCAAAGTTTATGTTACTTCTCCCAAGGCTTAATTTTTACAATTTCATTGCCCCTCATCACAACAAGCGGAGTTCCTTTTTGCTTCTTGAACTCAACCACTTTTTCATGAGTTTTTTTAATTCCCAATAAAATTTTTTCTTGTAATGCCAGCTCCTTTTCAATTTCGCTCATACAAATTCCGAAGTTGATTAAATTTCTCTTTTTGAAATATTTTTAAACTATAATCTCTTGATCGCTTTGCGATTAATTCCTCGTCTTCAAAGTGTATGTACCCCATTTTTCAGACAGCCATTTGTTGTTGTATTTCTTTTTTCAGCAGCAATTCTTTCCATTCAAAAGGGGTCATATTGCCGAGTCCTTCATGAGGTCTTCGCTGGTTATACTCTTCGATCCACTCCGCTGTTAATTGTCTGACCTGGTCAAGGTCGAAAAATAAATAGGCGTCCAATACTGCTTCTCTGTAAAGCCTATTAAACCGTTCAATGAACCCATTCTGCGTGGGTTTTCCTGGTTGGATAAACCGAGTTTCGATATTCCTAGCTGCACACCAAATTGCAAAATCCTTCGAGGTGAATTCTGGTCCGTTGTCCGACCTGAT
>NZ_FUZA01000009.1 GCF_900167945.1 Dyadobacter psychrophilus | reverse complement strand
TATCGGCTTACCGCATTTACTATGCCCGTTACGAAGGCGATACGCCAGCATTGATAGCCACCGTTACCACGCCCCCATCGCCGCTGGCAACCACATTCAACCACGAAGGGCTTACTTCCTTTGCAGGCTGCTATTATGTGACGGCAGTCAACCGGTTTGGGGCCGAGAGCGCCCCTAGTAACATTGTATGCAAGGACAACTGCCCTATGTATGTGCTGCCTAATGTATTTACCCCAAATGCAGATGGCAAAAACGACGTCTTCCAGCCTTACGAATGCCCTGCTTTTGTGCAGTCCCTGGAATTCAAAGCATTCAACAGATGGGGCGCGCAGGTGTTCAAAACCAATGATGTCAACATTAACTGGAACGGTAAAACCAACAGTGGAAAGGACCTGGCAGCAGGACAATATTATTATGAAGTAACCATCTTCTTCGAGTCTTCAAAAAGAGAAAGCACACCTACCACAATCAAAGGCTGGGTGCAGATCATCAGATAAGGACGTCTTTTTTCTTTGGCGTCGAAGTATTTCCTTTGTAGCCCGGTCGGAATGACCGGGCTTTTTTATTCAAATCCCCAAACGAAAACGATCATTATGAAAAGTGCATACATCTTCCCCGGACAGGGTTCCCAGTTCAAAGGAATGGGACTTGATCTTTATCAGTCCTCAGACTCTGCAAAAACGCTTTTTGATCAGGCTAACGGCATTCTTGGCTTTGATATAACCAAAATCATGTTCGAAGGCACTGACGAAGAACTCAAACAGACGAATGTAACACAGCCTGCTATTTTCATACATTCGGTTATACTTGCAAAAATCAGCACCGATTTTGACCCTAATATGGTTGCTGGTCATTCATTAGGTGAATTTTCCGCATTGGTTGCCGCAGGCGCATTATCGTTCGAGGATGGACTGAAACTCGTGGCTAAACGCGCGGATGCGATGCAGAAAGCGTGTGAGATCCGTCCTTCCACCATGGCGGCGATCCTGGGGCTGGCTGACAACATTATCGAAGAAGTTTGCGCAGGCATTACAGATGAAATTGTAGTCCCGGCGAATTACAACTGTCCCGGGCAGGTCGTAATATCAGGCACAATTGAAGGTGTTGAAAAAGCTTGTGAGCTGTTGAAAGCTGCCGGTGCAAAAAGAGCATTGATTTTACCGGTTGGTGGCGCATTTCACTCGCCATTGATGGAGCCTGCGAGGGAAGAACTGGCATCAGCGATCCATGCGGCGGAATTTCAGCCGCCGATTTGTGCAGTTTACCAAAACGTAAATGCCAAGCCTGCCACCGAGGTAAACGTGATTAAAGAAAACCTGATTTCGCAATTGACGGCGCCCGTAAGGTGGACGCAATCCATTGAGCAGATGGTAAATGACGGCGCAGAAACCTTCATTGAGTGCGGTCCGGGAAAAGTGCTTCAAGGGTTGGTAAAGAAAATCGCTTCCAATGTTGAAATAAAAAGCATTTAATTTTTTTCACCAAAAACTTGACATCCTGAATTAGCCGCATTACTTTTGCACCACTGTTTACGGTTTTGGCCGATGGTGTAATGGTAACACAGGACATTTTGGTTGTCTTATTCAGGGTTCGAGTCCTTGTCGGCCAACAGTTAAAAAGCAAGACCGCTGTAATTTAAATTACGGCGGTCTTTTTTTATATCTTCCCCTCCGCATCCCAATCAAACTTTTAACATTATTATGGATCAGCCTTACTTGAAGATCAATTCCCGGATTGTGATCTTCGGAGATTCCCTTATTGCTCAAACAACCGGCAGCGCCATCAATTACACGGCCTTCCAATCCACTGCATTGGCTACTTATGCGTTGCTCAGAATCAACAATTCCCTGTTCTTGCCCGTTAACGGCAACAAAGGGATTTCAGGGAACACAACTACGCAAATGCTGGCCAGATTAGGCGCAGCTGTTGCCCTCAATCCTGCACTCGTGATCATGGATGGCGGGACAAACGACGCGGCCGGTGGCGCAAGCGCTGCAACTATTATCAGCAACCTCACCTATATCCACAATGCTTTCAAGGCAATAGGCGCTTACGTGGTCATTATCACGATCCCGCCGAGGTTTGCACCTGCGGCATTAAGCCCGGCTGCGGAAATTGTCAGGAATACGGTGAATACATTCATTAAAACATTAACCTCCGAAACTACAAAGGCGGTTAATCTTGATCTGGTTGTTAACAATGCTGCTTTTTATGCAGATGGTCTGCATTTCAATCCTACCGGTGCATATGCGGCTTCGACGCCTGTCGCAGAGGCCTTGCTGGACTTCATTCAGCCAACCAACCTTGCAGATAGTTTCTTTGCGGACAATTCATTTACAGCGAACCCAATCCTGGCCGGAACCACCGGAACAAAGAACACAGCAACCGGGACCGTGGCAACGAGCTGGCTGCTTGACGCGGGCAGCGCAGGCGGCGCGGTGGTTACAGGTAGTAAAACCATGGACAACGGGCTCAACCAGCAAGTGATCTCGATTTCCGGAAGTTATACAGGCAGTAGCAGGTCGGTCGTATTGTCTCAGGAATTTAACACGAGTGGCCTTGTGGCGGGTGATGTTGTAGAAGCATTTGGCGATATAGAAATATTGACAACTGACGCAAATATCCTGGACTTTAATGTGGGCCTGCTGGTTTGGACATCCGGCTATGCCAATCTGGCCAACGCCGAAAGTATCCTGGCGCTGGACCAGGTTCCGTCTCCATTGCCAGCCGGAGGCCGGTACACATTCCGAACTCCTCCTATCACCATCGCTGCCGGAATTCCGGCTATTGTGCGGCAAGCGGTGAAAGTGGATCTTGTGGACAGAGCCAGTGCCACACCCATTGCAGCGAGCTTCAAAGTTCATCGGATTGGGGTTCGCAAGACAGTGTAGAAAATGATCAGCTTAGGAAGGGCTTATTGCAAAATGGGCTCTTTTTTGTGCCTTTCTTTTTAAGAATCTGTACAAATTAGTCGACGAACTGGCCATTATTATCTATGAATTGGCCGATTTTATCGATCAGAGGGCCTTTAAGCTACAAATTTCCAAAAATGGTGACTTATAATAATTTGCGGGTATAATATTTCCAGATGAAATATTAAATTTACTATGTTTTAACCTAAACGGCACCCAACATGAAAATTGAGAAAGTTAAAAAGCGCGACCGAGAGCGTACAAAAAGTAAAATCCTCAAAGCAGTAGGCGAAGTAATTGAAAAACATGGAACAGAAAAAGTAGGCGTAAATTTAATTGCCCGAACGGCGGGCGTCAACAAGGTCTTAATCTACCGATACTTTGAAAGTGTCGACGGATTAATGGAACAATATGTAAAATCGGGCGAGTACACTTCTACTACCGGAACCGAATACATTGATAACATTCCTACCTTGGCACCCGAAGAACGCAGCAAAGCCCTTACCAGTCTGATGCACACTTTTATGAATGATTTGCGGGAGCGAAAAGCCACCCGCGACCTTTTGCGCTGGGAAATCGGAACCGGCAAATCCATGTTATCGGATGCACGTAACCAGGTTGCGACGCGTATCCTCGACAAAATCGGCAACCTGCCCAATTACAGCGACACTAGCGCGCTTGTGTCGTTTCTCTCCGCCGGCATTTACTTTATGACCATTTCCACTGATTATCGTGAAAAAATGATCGACGTTGACCTGCATTCAGATGAAGGCTGGCAACGCATTGAAAAAGTGATCGAACACATTATTACGGACATCCGCAACTAACCTGCTGAGAAAATTATTGAAGGAATTTTACTTGTTACCAGGGAGTGTGCAGCTATTTCATTTGAAATATTGTACACTCCTTGTTCTATATTTGCGTTCTCTGCAAATACTTGCCGCAGGTTAACAGTCAATGAGCGTCTTAAAAAAATTAGCCAGCGAAACCGCTATTTATGGCATCAGCACGATGCTGGGGCGATTTCTGAATTATCTGCTGGTTGCCTTACACACCAAACTTTTTGAACCGGAACAAATTGCCGCCCAGGGTCAGCTTTATGCATACGCGGGGCTCGGGATGGTGCTTTATACATTCGGAATGGAAACGGCATTTTTCCGTTTCGCCCGGCAAGAAACCGACCGCAAGGCATATTACAACCTGATTCTCAGCGCTGTCATCATTATCAGCGTATTTTTCTCCGGCTTGTTATTCCTTTTTGCCGGCCCGGCTGCGGAGTTTATTAAATACCCGGAAAGCGTCTCGCTGGTAAGAATGTTCGCGGTAATTATGGCGATCGACGGCATAGTATCGATCCCGTTTGCGCGTTTGCGGCTTGAAGGGAAAGGAAAAAAGTTCGTTGTGGTGCGCGTTGCCAACATTGCGATCAACATCTTTTTGAACCTGTTCTTCCTTGTGGTTTGCAGGGATATCCACGCTGGAAAATATCTGACTTTCCTTCAACCTGCCATCGACGCCATTTACGATCCCCTGCGTGCGCCAGACTACATTGTCATGGCCAACTTGGTTGCTAATGTGCTGTTTTTCGTGATGCTAAGAAAGGAATTTGCCGATTTCAAATTCGTATTTAATAAAACACTTTTTCGTCCTGTCTGGATTTATGCCTACCCGATCATGATCATGAATGCGGGTGGTGTGCTGAATATGCTGTTTGACAGGGCATTCATTCAATTTCTGCTGCCAGAGAATTTTTATCCGGGCCGAACTTCCAAGCAGGCAATCGGGATCTATGTGCAATGTTACAAGTTGTCGATCTTCATGAATCTGGCGATCCAATCGTTCAAATATGCTGCGGAGCCGTTTTTCTTTTCAAAAGGAGAAGATAAGAGTGCGCCCCCTGTGTTTGCCAAGGTGACCAAATACTTCATCATTATCTGTGTGCTGATGTGGGTGGGCATATGCCTGAACCTGGACTTGCTGGCAGCATTGTTTTTAAAACAAAAGATCTATCACGAAGGATTGCCCGTAGTGCCGTGGTTGCTGGCAGGTTACCTGTTCCTGGGTGTTTACTACAATCTCGCTACGTGGTTTAAGCTTACAGACAAAACAGAATACGGGACCTGGCTTACGTTAATGGGCGCTGGGATCACCATTGCGACCAGTTTTATTCTCGTGCCGCAGATCGGTTACCTGGGTTTCGCCATAGCATTTGCTGCTTCGTCCTTTATTATGGTCGCGTTGTGTTATTATTTTGGCCAAAAATATTATCCGGTTCCTTATGACGTCCTTTCTGCCGTGGGCTACATTGGCATTGGCGGGCTGGTGATCACTGCCTCAGCATTCATTAAAATCCCGGACCTCTATATTGCAGTTCCCGTGCATATGCTGATCCTGGCGATCTTTGCTGTGGTTGTATTTTTGATTGAGCGGAAGAACATTCCTTTTTTGAACAGGAGATAGCAGGCCTTATTTCTCCATTTCCCGAAGCAGCTTATTGGAAAACAGGAATTCTTTTAACTCCGGAACATCCGTTCTAATAATCTCAGAATTAACCCCTTCCCACAGCTTGGCTCCCTGATAAAGGAACATAATGTTCTGCCCGATTTCCATCACGGAGTTCATATCGTGCGTGATAATGATCGTCGTGATCTGGTATTCTTCGGTAATTTCTTTGATCAATTCGTCAATCTTCACGGAAGTCAGCGGATCCAGTCCGGAGTTGGGTTCATCGCAGAAAAGATACATCGGGTTCATTACAATAGCCCTGGCGATCCCTACGCGTTTTTTCATCCCGCCGCTGATTTCCGAAGGCATTCGTTTGGCGGCCGCTTCCAAGCCTACGCGCTGTAAACAAAATGCAACACGCTCCTGCTTTTCCTGAACGGATTGGTCAGTAAGCATATCCAGCGGAAACCGTACATTTTCCTCAACGGTTTTAGAATCAAAAAGCGCCCCTCCCTGAAAGAGAACGCCCATTTCGCGCCTTATAGACTGCTGTGTTTCTTTATCACAATTATAAAAATCCCGGCCATTATAGAGCACATTACCCTTATCCGGCTTCACGAGGCCGATCATGCATTTGAGCAAAACACTTTTTCCCGTTCCGCTGCCGCCTATGATGAGGTTGGTTTCTCCTTTTTTAAATGATGCACTAATGCCTTTTAAAACTTCCTTACCATTAAATGCTTTGGATATATCGCTTACTTCAATCATTTGCTGATTCAGTTATTCTTAATTCATGGCTAAATGTGCTTTTACAATAAAAGCTGGGCTAAAAGATAATCGGCAACCAAAATAGAGATACAGCTGTTGGTAACCGCTTCTGTGCTCGACCTACCCACTTCCAACGCACCGCCGACTGTAAAAAATCCCTTGAACGAAGATATTGTTGCGATCAGGAAGCCAAAAACAAAAGGTTTTACGCACATGAAGAAAATATTGTAGGGCACAAATGAATCCCTAATCCCGTATAAATAATCGCGCTCGGTAATCACGCCGGTTAATGTTCCCGCCAGGTAACCGCCCAGAATCCCGAGAAATGCGGAAAAAATGACCAGCATAGGGAAAGTCAGCATCGCCGCAATGACTTTTGGCAAAACCAGATAAGACGATGAATTGATCCCCATCACCTCCAATGCGTCAATTTGCTCGGTAATGCGCATGGTGCCCAGCTCACTGGCAATGTTGGAACCGACTTTTCCCGCCAGCACGATGCATGTGATCGTAGGAGCAAGTTCCAGAATTTCCATATCCCGCACGATCAGCGCAACGGTTGATATCGGAATGATCGGGCTGACAAGGTTATAGGCCGTTTGAATGCAGGAAACCGCCCCGATGAATGTGGAAACGATGGCAACAATGAATATTGAGCTCACCCCTATTCCCACACATTCTTCCATGAGCCGCCGCCAGTACACCGATAGTTTTTCACCCTTTCCGAATAGCGTTCCTAAAAAAATGAAGTATTTCCCGATTACAGACATGATATCTTAATTGTATTCAATATTTTCGGGAAAAATAGGCAAAAAAAGAAGCAATCAGAAAAATGAATCCATTAGCGGTTGTTACCGGAGGTACGAAAGGGATTGGAAAAGCATGCATCGAACGGTTTTTAGGTGAAGGGTTTGATGTAATCACTTGTGCGAGAAACGCTAATGATCTCGAAGAGCTGGAAAAGGAATTAACTAACCGGTTTGCCAATGCCAGACTCTACTACCAGGCCGCTGATCTTTCCCTGAAAGAGGATCTCAGTGCATTTATTGATTTTATTATTTCAAAAAACAGAATTACAGAGGTCCTTATTAACAACACCGGCGTATTCATTCCGGGCCAGATCCATAATGAAACGGAAGGCACTTTGGAAAAAACAATAGAGACCAATCTTTACAGCGCCTATCACCTCACACGGGCAATCGTTCCCGGAATGATGGAAGAACGGAAAGGTCATATTTTCACCATGTGCTCTACAGCAAGCATTATGGCTTATCCGAATGGCGGTTCATACTGCATTTCCAAATTCGCGCTTTACGGAATGACCAAAGTGCTTCGGGAGGAAATGAAGCCGCATAATGTAAAGGTAACTGCCGTATTACCCGGTGCAACGTTTACGGATAGCTGGAAAGGCGCAGACTTACCCGAAGACCGGTTTATGGACTCGAAAGATATTGCGGATACGATTTGGGCTGCGTATACATTGTCCCCAAGGGCCGTGATGGAGGAAATATTGATCAGACCGCAGCTCGGAGATTTAGATTGATTGGTGTACAATAGCGCAATTTTACTAAATTGCCGCATTTTTAAAATTATTTATTAAACCCATATTTCATTTCATGGAACAATACCTCGGTATAGACGTGGGCGGTACTAACGTAAAAATGGGGATCGTTGACGCTACGGATGGAAGAATTTCAAATTTTTACAGTCACGATACCGCCAGCTGGCGCAGTTCAGGGCATTTTATTGAACGTTTGGGTGATGCGATAGCGCTCCAGCTTGTTGAATATCCCGAGGTTAAAAGAGTTGGAATCGGCGTTCCGGGCCTCACTACCCGCGACAGGACTACATTGATCGAGATCACAGCTATCCCCGAAATTGACGGAATTGCCATTGTCCCCGATTTGAAACAAAGGTTTCCGGATCACGATTTTTATCTTGAAAATGACGCCAATGCAGCTGCGTTGGGCGAATATTATTTTGGTGAAGACAAGCTTCCTGAGGACTATATTTTCGTAACGCTCGGCACAGGCATCGGCGGTGCGGCGATCATTGATAAGAAAGTCTTCAAAGGCGGTGGCGGAAATGCTATGGAGCCAGGCCACGTGCCTTCTAAGAACGGCAAAGTTTTGGAAAGGAACATTGGTAAAAAAGAGCTTCTGGACCTTGCCATCTCCATGCGTGCCAGTTATACAGGGCAAACGCAGCTTCCATCTGACGGAACAATCTCCACAACGGGCCTTGTAGCGGCCGCGTCGAAAGGCGATGAGCTGGCGATGCAGGTGTTCCAGGAAATGGGTTATCTGCTGGGTGAAGGATTGGTTTCCATGATCCGCATTCTGGACATTACAACGATCCTGATCGGCGGCGGGATTTCTGCTTCGTTTGAATACATTCTGCCCGCTATTAATGAGCGTTTTGAATACTGGTTAACCCCATATTACCTGAAAACAATAACCATTAAGAGAGCCACATTGGCCAATGACGCAGGTCTTTTGGGCGCGGCTTCTTTATGTTTTGATTAATAGCATTTTACCTTACTCGCTGAACGGTCCTTTATATCCTCCACAATTTTTACCTGATGAAGTTATCAGTAATTGTCCCCGCGTACAATGAAGAAAAAACAATCTGGAAAGTGCTCGAGAAGCTCAAATCCGTTGAATTGATTGGTGGTTTTCAAAAGGAAATTGTGATCGTAAATGATTGTTCAGCGGATAATACCGAGGGCGTAGCCAAAAGATTTATTACTGAAAACCCCTCATTAGAGGTAAGTTACTTTCGTCACGAATACAATCAGGGCAAAGGCGCCGCATTACATACAGGCATTCGCAAAGCCAGCGGCGACTACATTATCGTGCAGGATGCCGATCTGGAATATGATCCGGAGGAATTCAATATTCTACTTAAACCGGTTATCAATGGTTACGCCGACGTAGTTTATGGATCCAGGTTCATGGGTGGACGCCCGCACCGCATCCTTTTCTTTTGGCACACAATCGGCAACAAATTCCTGACTTTCCTGAGTAACATGTGCACCAATCTGAATCTGACGGATATGGAAACCTGTTACAAACTCTTCCGGGCGGATCTGCTCAAAGGCCTCAATCTCAAAGAAAACCGCTTCGGTTTTGAACCCGAAGTGACGGCCAAAATCTCAAAAATCCCCAAAATCCGCATTTACGAAGTCGGCGTTTCCTACTATGGCCGTACTTACGAGGAAGGTAAAAAGATTAACTGGAAAGATGGATTCCGCGCGCTTTACTGCATTGTACGGTATGGTTTGGGCCGTTAGAAAACTCAGACGCCCCGTGTAATAGTTATTGTAATCCATTTTCCTGTTTTCTTCGTACTTACGGAAAAACCTTTATCTTAGTGATAAAGCAAACCTTCTACGTCAGCACCCCTTTACTGCATGAAAAAATTTATACTACTGGTTTTTTTAACATTTATCGGTTCCTCTATTTTTGAAGTTAATGCACAACAATCCGGCATAGCCATTCTTGATAAAGTCCCTGCCGACATGCAACTTTTTGCCAGGGACAGCACCAATTACGCGGATGTGGATTTTTTAGGCCGGGTCCAGGTTTCTGGTTATGCTTATTTTTCTGTTGTAAGATACAGGAATAAAACGAGGGACAGTTACCAAAGAAAAGCGCTTCAATACAACGGCTCACAGGCTCCATTCAACTTTTCATTCAAGATAAAAGCCGAGCTGGCTGAAAATGATTTTGAAATTTACGCCTGCAAATCCGGCTCGGATTCCACGCTGATCGCGAGAAGGGAGAACATTGTCGCCGGAGATTTCTACCTTATTTACGGGCAGTCCAATGCAGTGGCCTGGGAGGTTGACTATGCATATAGAAATGAATTTGCGCGGACTTACGGCTCGTCGGGTGGCGCCGCTGCGTGGGGTTTGGCCAATGCCATTGGTCAGCGCGTGGGAATATTTGGAATAGAATTTCAAAGAGTGATCGCGGAAAGATACCAGATCCCGACCTGCATCCTCAACGGCTCCGCAGCAGGCGCATCTTTAATTGACCTTACCGACAAATCGAGCTTTTACGGGCACTTGCTCAACGCCGCCAGGGAAACCGGATTATTGCCGTCTCTGAAAGCCATCTTTTACTGGCAAGGAGAAACAGAAGCCTCTTCTAACGATCCCCTAACCTGGGCACCGCGCTTTGACAAACTGGTGCAAATGTGGAAAGAAGATTACCCGATGGTCAAAAAGATTTACGTTTTTCAACTCCCTCTGTTTGGCGGCGGTCCCTATGACGACCGGATCGGGGTTTTACGGGAACAGCAAAGAACATTGGACCGAAAATATCCCATTATTCAGCCTTATGCAGCTCTGGGAGCAGAAGGGTGGAACGGATTTCATTATGGCTTAGAAGGTTATCTGCAACTTGGCCGCGATCTGGCGGATATGGCAGGATATAATCATTATGGCGAAAAAGAAAAAATTTCTTCCCCCAGCTTGCAGAAAGCGTTCTTTTCCACACCGGAAAAGGATGAAATAACGATGGTCTTTGAAGATTATCAGCAAATGGTTTATCCCAAAGACACAGTCGCTGTGAACATTGAAGGAAGCTTGGAACCGTCTTCCGTTTTCTCTATGAAAGATTATTTTTATCTGAATGCGGAGTGGAAAAAACTGGCGTCGGGCAGAGCGGAGGCTAATAAGATCATTGTAAAGCTGAAAGAGGTTGGCAATGATTCTACGATCAAATACCTGCCTTCCAAATATCATTACTCGGGATTGCTGAATGCGGCATGGGTTTACATAGGGCCTTTTCTTAAAAACACAAAAGGACAACGCGCTTTTGCTTTCCATCACAATAAGATTTTCCCATATACAAATCTGGGCATCCTAACGCTTGCCGCCGCCGAACAAGACAAACAAGTGATCTTGAAATGGAACAAGTTGCCAGATGCAACGGGATATATTTTGGAAAGATTTGAAGCCAGCGATACGCTTGCTGCGCATGAAATCCTGCGTTTTCCTGCAAATCAACTTGCATATACAGATCCATCCGCGAAAAAAGGCATTCCTTATATTTATCGGATCAGAGGTTACACCGACCAGTCCGAATCAAAGCTGGCGTCCACAACGATAACAAAGCAGAGTGACGACATTGACGTTATACTCGGCGAAGATCCTACACAAGAATTAAGCATCAATGTATATCCCAACCCTGTTACCGACTTAATCAATATTGTCTCCGCCAGATCCGGAATCAATCTGGTAGAATTATTCACAATGAATGGCAAGAAGTTGAAGGAAGCAGGTTATGCGAACAAGGATTGGGCAACATTCAATGTGAACGAATTGAGTAGCGGGCAATACATTCTCAGGGTTTACTACGGAAGTAAAGTCAGCACCAGTAAGGTTGTACTTGTGCGCTGAACACTATACAAAATTGACTTCCGGCGATAAGCGTATGCCGTATTTTGCTTCAACCGAATCCTGAATGGTGCCTGCTAGATCACGGATCTCGTTCCCATTGCCGCCACCGTAATTGACCAGCACAAGCGCCTGTTTCTGGTGCACGCCAATGGCGCCCTGGCGGTAACCTTTCCAACCAGCCTGTTCGATCAGCCAGCCAGCCGGAACCTTCACCATTGTTTCGCCTACGGGATAACCGGGCATTTCCGGAAATGCGTTTTTAAGGGGATTGTATTGTTCCAACGGGATTTCCGGATTTTTGAAGAAGCTCCCCGCGTTTCCGATCTGGGCCGGATCGGGCAATTTGCTTCGGCGGATTGTAATGATAGCCTGGCTTACATCCGCTATGGTGGGATCGGACACGTTCATTTCGGCCAATGTCTTTTGCACATCGCCATAACCGACATTAATCGCCGGTTTTTTATTCAACACAAAGGTCACCCCGGTTACCACAAATTGGTTTTTCAGTGCTTTTTTAAATACACTTTCGCGGTAGCCGAATGCACATTCCTTGTTGGAAAAAACCTTTTTCTGGCCATCCTCAATAGAAACAGTTTCAACCGATTCCACAACATCTCTGATCTCAACTCCATAGGCCCCGATATTTTGCATCGGTGCTGCTCCTACCGTGCCCGGAATGAGCGACAGGTTTTCAACGCCGCCATAGTTGCTTTCAACGCAATGCATCACGAAGCCGTGCCAGCTCTCGCCCGCGCCCACTTTCAGCCAGACATGGTCCTCATCTTCCCTTATTTTATCAATGCCTTTAATAGCCGGATGGATCACCAGTGCGTTAACATTTTGGGTAAAAAGCACATTGCTTCCGCCACCGAGAATAAATTTAGGAGTCTCGTGCCATACGGGATCCAGCAAAATTTCTGTTAATTCTCCTACCGACCTGACTTCGGCGAAAAAAGATGCCAAGGATTCCAGGCCGAATGTATTGAAATTACGAAGCGAAAAGTTAGATTGAATTTGCATTGAACCGGTAAATAAATCCTTGTAAAGTTAGCTATTACATTCAAAATAGCATGTTATGGTGATTCATCCATTTTTGATTAAGTTTGTAGGCTCAGTGATAACGACTAAGGATATGATGCTGAAAAAGAATTTTTTATGGGCTCTTCATCTTTTCATTATCATCCTTTCAGGTTGCAGCAAAAAATCTGTTGTAAGCTCTTCCGGTTCGGAATACAAGGAAGATCTGTCTTCGGTGAGGCCCCGTTTCGAATATGTTGAACCGACGGTTACCGAAAAAGCCGCCCCGGTAAGCACACCTAAAACAAGTACAGCGCAAAAGGGAAATGTGGACAAGCCGTTATATGTCAACAAGCGGTTGGAAACGGTGCTGGATACATTGGCAAAGCACAATAAATCAATCCGTTATGCCAACGGTTTTCGGATACAGATTTATGTGGGCAATGTAAGGCAGGAAGCAGATGATGCGAAAAGCTACATTTATCAGGCTTTCCCGGACCTTAACCCCTACGTTTCTTACACACAACCCACCTATCGCGTGAAAGTAGGCGATTTTATGTATCGGACTGACGCAGAGCAATATCTGGAGCTTATCCGCGAGCGGTATTCTTCGGCTGTGATCCTGGCAGACCGGGTGGACATTAAGCGGAGCCTGCTGGTTAACCCTACTGCTGAAAGCAACTAGGATTTGAAATGTTTCTAACTTTTTAACCCGGATATTATTTATCCACATATACATACTAATGAAAATAGCCTTAATTACCGGGATTACCGGGCAGGATGGTGCTTATCTGGCTGAACTCCTTTTAAGCAAAGGGTACGAAGTGCATGGTATAAAGCGTCGCAGTTCGTTATTCAATACACAACGTATTGACCACATTTACGAAGATCCGCACGAAAAAAATGTGAGGTTCAAACTGCATTATGGCGATTTGAGCGATTCTACCAACATTATTCGCATCATTCAGGAAGTACAGCCTGACGAAATTTACAATTTGGGTGCGATGTCTCACGTCCAGGTTAGCTTTGAAGAACCTGAGTATACTGCCAATGTTGACGGAATCGGAACGTTGCGTATCCTGGAAGCAGTTCGTCTGCTGGGTTTGACTAAAAAAACAAAAATTTACCAGGCTTCTACGTCAGAGCTTTATGGTTTGGTCCAGCAGGTTCCGCAGTCGGAGACTACGCCCTTTTATCCGCGCTCACCATACGCGGTTGCCAAGCTTTACGGTTACTGGATTACAGTGAACTACCGCGAAGCTTATGATATGTTTGCTGTGAATGGTATTTTGTTCAACCACGAATCACCATTGAGAGGAGAAACATTCGTAACCCGGAAAATTACCCGCGCAGTTGCCCGGATTGCTTTGGGATTGCAGGATAAAGTTTACTTAGGAAACCTGGACGCACAGCGCGACTGGGGACATGCAAAAGACTTTGTAGAGGCAATGTGGCTCATCCTTCAGCAGGAAGTGGCAGAAGATTTTGTGATTGCAACGGGCATTACAACACGCATCCGCGATTTCGTAAGAATGGCTTTTGCAGAAGTTGGCATCGAAGTTGATTTCAGTGGTGAGGGTGCAGGTGAAATCGCGAAGGTGGCTAAATGCAACAATCCTGATTTTCAGGTCGAAATTGGTAAAGAAGTGGTTGCAGTGGATCCAAGATATTTCCGTCCGACCGAAGTTGAGCTTTTGATTGGTGATCCTACAAAATCAATGACCAAACTAGGTTGGAAACCTAAATATGATTTGAAAGCATTGGTTAATGATATGGTTACAGCCGATGTATTGCTGTTCAAGAAAGACAGACTTTTGGAAAGCAGCGGACACCGCGTTCCGAATTACTACGAATAAAATTAAGCATTGCTTGTTAAGTAAAAACCCCGAAGGACAATCCTCCGGGGTTTTTACATTTTATATGGGTCAGTTCAGCATCAGATCGCCTTAGGAGATTTTTTCTGAACAGATTTCGCAAGATCAATCAATTTTTCAGGAGTCTGGTAACCGATAACCTGTTTAACAACTTTGCCTTTTGCATCAATGAAAAACAATGTTGGATAGGCTTCCAAAGGATATTTGCCCGCAAGTTTCAAGCCTTCGCCGCTTTCCATATCGTACTTAACATTGATAAAATCTTTGTTAAAAACAGCCGCAACATCCTCACGCGTAAAAACATTCTTCTGCATTAGTTTGCAAGGCCCGCACCAGGTGGTGTAAGCATCGAAAAATATGATTTTGTTTTCTGCTTTGGCTTTTTTGAGGATTTCCGCCCATTTAGCTTCTGTAAACTGAATGCCCTTTTCCTCCGCTTTTACTTCTTTTTTATCCCCGTCAGTTTTATTTCCTTCTGCTACAACAACAACTGTGAATGTCAATGTTAAGATTGCAATTAGGAAAGACAGTTTTTTCAGACCTTTCATTTTTTTGATTTAGTTATGGTTTCAATTGTTCTTAAACGAAAATACCCTATTGTTTTATTTTATCCAATCGTGCTCCCTGTAATATGCCACAAGGGCATTTGAGGTTAGTAAAAAAAGAAAAAGTAACTTCGCACTATTATTAACGTCAAAAAAGCATGAAAGTTCAGGAAGCAAGATACGTAATGAGCAATTCGGATTATGAGAAATGTCCAGACCCGGTTTTGCCCGAATATGCTTTCATCGGGCGCTCTAATGTTGGTAAATCCTCGCTGATCAATATGCTGACCGGGAAAAAATCGCTTGCGAAAACCTCGCAACAGCCGGGTAAGACGCAGCTTATTAATCATTATTTTATCAATGAATCCTGGTATCTGGTCGATTTGCCGGGTTATGGTTATGCCAAAGTGAGCAAAGTTGAGCGTGAGAAGTGGGAGAAGATGATCGGCGATTATCTGCACAACCGCGAAAACCTCATTTGTACATTCGTCCTGATCGATATCAGACATAGCGCATTGGCCGTTGATTTAGAATTTATGGCAGATCTTGGCGAAGCCGGAATTCCTTTTCATATTATTTTCACGAAAGCCGATAAGCTGAAACCCAATCACGCGATCAACCAGATGGAGGCTTACAAGCAAAAACTGGCCGAAATATGGGAAGAAGTGCCGCCAATGTTCATTACGTCCGCCGAAAAAAACGAAGGGCGCGATCCCATTCTTGAGGCAATAGAAACTTATAATCAGTCGTTTGAAAGGACAAAGTGAACCAGAGGTTGTTTAACGCTCAATCTTTCCGTTATTTTGCGCAAAAATTTAGTTGGTCATTGCATTCAACATAATCATTATTAAGATATAACTAATTAGTAAGAAAGGATGAGTGAAAAAGTAGAGTCAACAGGGATGGATTTGTTGAAAGAAATAGCAAATGTTTCAGGAAAAGGTGGATTGTTCCGTATTCTTAAGCCCAGCCGTGCAGGCGTCATCGTAGAAAGTCTGGATGAAAAGCGCGAAAAAACGTTAATCGGACCAACCGCACGTGTTTCAGTTTTGAAAGACGTTTCTATTTTTACCGACGGTGAAGAAGAATCAGCTCCATTGGCAGACGTTTTCCTTAAAATCCGCGAAGTGCATGGTGAAGAAGTTACCTTGCAGCCAAAAACGGCATCAGACAAAGAGCTGATCGAATTTTTAGATAAAATTCTTCCGGAGTTCGACAGGTCAAAAGTTTACGTGTCCGACATCAAGAAGATCATTACCTGGTATAACCTGTTGTCTAAATATACGCCTGAACTATTTGTTCCCGCTGCTGAAGAAGCTGGCGAAGAAGTAGAAGCAACGGAAGTGGTTGCAGAAGAAGTGTCGGAATCGCCCGAGAAAGAAAAGAAAAGCAAAAAATAATCTCAGTTTATAGATCATTGCAGTAAACCCTGTCATTCAGACGGGGTTTTTACTTTTACACTTATTGCCTTACGGATTTATGACCTCCCTTTCTGCTTACATTGATCATACGTTGCTCACAGCCAACGCGAGTGAAACTGATGTCCGGAAATTGTGTGAAGAGGCATGGGTCCATCAGTTCAAGGCAGTTTGCGTCGCTCCCACTTATGTCGCCTACACGGCGGAAATGCTGGAATTTTGCCCTGTTAAAATAGAAATCGCCACTGTCATCGGTTTCCCATTTGGTTACGCAACTGCTGCTGTCAAGATTTTTGAAGCAAGTAATGCCTTGCAAAACGGCGCAACAGAGCTGGACGTCGTGATGAATATTGCACAGTTTAAATCGATGGCATATCTCAGCGTGCGGGAAGAACTTACCCAGATCGCTGCACTTGCGCATGAGCGGAATGCAATCATTAAGGTCATCATTGAAACCTCCTACCTGGACTCTTTTGACCTTTATACTGCCTGCGAGATTTGTGCAGAAGCAAATGCAGATTTTGTAAAAACTTCGACCGGTTTCGCGCCGCAAGGTGCTGATCCTGAAATTGTTCGTAAAATGCGTTCTATCCTCCCGCCAGGTATAAAAATTAAGGCATCCGGTGGGATAAAGACCAGGGAACAAGCCCTTGCGATGATTGACGCGGGTGCAGAGCGTATCGGGACTTCTGCCGGCGTTGCCATTGCAAGTGCATTGTGAAGCGACGCGTCTTGCTGCTCAGCACCGTTCACCCGGCAACAGATCCCAGGATTTTGTATAAAATCGCACCCTCACTCGCAAAGGAGTATCAAGTGTTTTGCGCTCTACCCAATGCCAAACCTGACACAGCTGACGGAACATTTACCGTGATCTCGCTTCCTGACTTTCAAAGTCTGTTTCTCAGATTGCTTTTTTCACACATCGTTGTCCTTTATAAATGCCTCCGTATCCGGCCGGACCTGGTGCATATTTTTGTTCCGGAGCTGATTCCCATTGCATTTGTGTTCAAATTGCTCGGCGGAAAAGTCATTTACGAAGTGCAGGAAAATCTTTTCAAGAAGTTCAGTATTAAGACTCACAACAATGCCTGGCTGTATCGCAGGCTTTTCAGGTTTTTTGACCATTGCGCAAGAAAGCATTTTGCCCTGATTTTCACGGAAGACGCTTATGTGCGGGAGTATGACAAACTGGCTCACCCCGCAGCGATTGTCCGTAATTACGCACTTCCTTCATTTATAGATACATATCTGGCAAACGGACCATCAACCAGCGTAAATCCCGAGATTATTTACATGGGGGTTATCTCGCTGGAACGATCTTTTGATACCATTGTCGTCGCTTTGGCAACATTAAAGAAACGCTATCCTGACTTTAAAATGCATTTGTTTGGCAGTCTGCGGATTGCTCAACATGAAATAGAAAAACTGCCAGGTTACGATGAGATTGCGGAAAATCTGACTTTTTACGGTTATACAGATCAGAAAAAAATCTTTGAATACGCCCGAAATGCAGTTGCCGGCATTGCACTATTGAAACCCGTTGCCGATTATCCCGAATCTTACACAACGAAATTGTTTGAATATATGTCCTTGCAGGTGCCCGTTATTACATCAGATTTCCCATTATACAGGAATGTTGTTGAACAATCGGGATGTGGTTTTTGTATATCTCCCTATAGGGCTGATCTGTTGTCAGAAAAGCTGCAATGGTTGATTGAAAATCCGGAAGAGCGTATCAGAATGGGTAGAAATGGCCGGAATTCGGTTGAAAAAATGTACAATTGGACTTCTGAAGAAGATACACTTTTGTCGTTTTATAGGGCTTTGCTTAGAAATTAATGTTTTTTCAGCAAAGTTTGCTATTTAGTATAATTTTATAAACTTATTATTGAATTGTTCAAATATTAAGTACTACGATTTCTACGAAATATTTAACTTTCGGAATTAAAAAGAATCGTAGCTTGCGAAGTCAACTTCTCAATCATGTATATTAATACAGTTAGTCATTATTTACCAAGCGAAGTTATTGGTAATGAATATTTTACAAATATTAACAATCTATCCCATGAGTGGATTGTAGAACGCACAGGAATTTCAGAAAGACGTAAGGCTTCTCCGGAAGAAAATACTTCCACAATGGCGATGAAAGCAGTGGAGGCCTTACTTGAGAACATCCCCTACAGCAAAAATGAAATTGACCTCATTATCGGTGCCACTTATACGCCATATGACACAATTGTAACATTAGCGCACGCAGTGCAGCATCAGCTTCAAATTCCGGACATCCCGGTTGTCAGCATCTCTTCTGCTTGTTCTTCTTTATTGAATGCTATCGAGATCGTTGAAGGCTATTTTGCATTAGGCAAAGCTTCTAAGGCGGTGGTTGTGGTCTCGGACCATAACACAGCTTATTATAACGAAATGGATACCGTTTCAGGGCATTTGTGGGGAGATGGCGCTTCGGCACTTCTGATTTCGAAAGAACGCCAGACGGATTCGGACATGGAGATCAAGAAACTGATCACCGGCGGCGCTGCAACGAGCGGAAAAGCCATTGAAGCAGTCGTATTAAGACCAAATGACCGCGGGGTAATCATGCCTTACGGTCGTGATGTATTTCAGAATGCGTGCCAGTATATGCCTAAGGTGAGCCAGCAGGTTTTACAGGCTTGCGGCCTTACGATTGATGATCTGGATTATCTGATCCCGCATCAGGCCAATCACCGCATCAGTCTTAATGTGATCAATACACTAGGAATTCCCGTAGAAAAGCTGATTTCCAACATTCAATATCTGGGAAACACAGGCTGCGCAGGTTGCGCGATTGCATTGTCGGAGAATAAGGACAAGTTTAAGAAAGGTGATAACATTGTAATTACCGTTTTTGGCGGCGGTTATTCTTACGGAGCCATGCTGATCACGGTCTGATATTTTATATTTATTTCTAAAACAAAAATGCCCGCATCTTCATCAATGCGGGCATTTTTAGTATCTGTTATAAAATCTTAATTCACTTCCGGCTCAGAAAACATAGCTGGCTTCCAAACATTATTTTCAGGATTAACGTCCGGAAGATTATGCTCCGGATCAATGGTAACCGAACGGATCGGCTGCTGTGTCGCTGCTTTGAAAGTCCAGCTTCCACCGCGCTGCCAGATTTCAACCGGCAATTCAACACGCGTTTTCTTACCATTCACTTCTTCAATGTCGATCTTAGCAGGCATTGCCCACTGATCCAGGTTTTCGATGGTGATAAAAGAGCCTTTTTGCGGGTTTTGCTCAACGTAGCTCACGTCTTTTACGCCTTGGTCCAGTTTATAGTTTTCAAAAAACCATCCTTTCCAAAACCAGCCAAGATCCTCACCTGCAGCATCTTCCATCGTACGGAAAAAGTCGTAAGGCGTTGGATGCTTAAATGCCCAGCGCTGCACATATAAATGAAATGCATAATCAAAGCGCTCTTTACCCAAAACTTGTTCACGCAGCATTTTTAAGCCGAGTGCTGGCTTATAGTAAGCTTCCCAGCCAAGATTCACCGCTTGCACCACATCCGGAATAGTCATGATCGGATCCGCTTTCGGCCGGAAAATGATCGGCGCGAGGCGTTGCATATCATTCATTTGCGAGCTTTTATACTCGCCATTATTGAAGTTATCAGCGGACAGAAAGTTGATGAATGTGTTAAATCCTTCGTCCATCCACGCATATTTGCGCTCATTATTACCCACAATCATCGGGAACCAGTTGTGCCCGAATTCGTGATCCGTTACACCCCAAAGATCATCCTTACGGCTTTTGCTGCTGCAAAAAACAATTCCCGGATATTCCATTCCACCTACTATCCCAGCGACGTTGGTCGCAACCGGGTAAGTGTATTCATGCACATAACCTGAATAAAATTCAATACAGCCCTTCACATATTCTGTCGAGCGGCCCCAGCCGTCCAATCCGCCATCCTCAGCCGGATAAACCGACTGCGCGAGAGCAGTTTTACCTTTTGGCAAATTCATTCTCGCTGCGTCCCAAACGAATGCTTTCGAAGTTGCCCAGGCTATATCACGCGCTTGCAAGCATCGGAAACGCCATGTTAGCGTCCCCGATTGTTTCGGTCTTGTTGCAGGATTAGTAACTTCCTCGGCACTGCGGATCATCACTGTCTGATCGCTTTTTGCCGCCTCCGCCAGTCTTTTTCTTTGCTCCGCCGTGAGAACATCCCCCGGATTTAATAGTTCACCAGAACCAACTACAATGTGGTCCCAGGGAACAGTAACATTATATTCAAAATCACCATATTCCAGATAAAACTCGCCTGCGCCCAGGTAAGGAAGCAAATTCCAGCCCTCAATGTCATCAAATACAGCAACTCGGGGGTACCATTGCGCCATTTCGTAAACGATGCCATTCTTGGTTTCCAATGTTCCCATGCGATCGGAACCATACTCAGGAATTTTGAAAGAATAGGCAATTTTAATTTTAATAATATCGCCGTTCGGCTTCACCGGAGTGGCAAGCCTGATTTGCATGCGGGTATCCGTAATTTTGTAAGTGGCTTCAACAAAACCGCCTTTTCCCTGCTGAACAGTCACTGCTTTGATCGAATCTCCTCCGCTGAAACCCGTATTACCAAACCTTCCACCGGTCACAGGTGTGGTTTTTCCGCCCCTGGATTGATCATTGAAAGCATTTTGATCCAGTTGAAGCCAAATGAAGTCAAGCGCTTCCGGACTGTTGTTCTTATAAGTAAGTTCTACATCGCCGCTCACGATTCCTTTATCCTCTTCCAGGGCAACATTAATTTTGTAATCGGCACGATTTTGCCAATATTTTGGACCGGGAGCTCCTCCGCCCGTACGGTATTCGTTACCTGGCTGAAAATTAAATAATGGATGAAAAAGCACGTGTGAATCGTATTTCACCTTCTCCTGCTCTTGTGCGTGGGCGTTAAAAAATCCAAGACCTGCCATGAAGAACAAGCCCAGACGAAATATTGAAATTTTCATTCTAATGATTATATATTGAAAATATGTGATTGTAAACGAGCAATATACGGCTTTTCGCCTTTTTTAATATAAAAAGTTTCATTTTTGCTAACCGGTAGTTACTTTAACCGATTCCCGGTTTTATCTTAAAATAAACCATGCGCCAGCGCCTTTCCATCGAAGATTACATTGCCGGAATACGCGCTGGCGACCGGATTGTGCTGAGCCAGGCCATTACCGTGACAGAAAGCAGGTTACCCGCAGATAAGGAACTTGCGTCAGCTATTCTTAAGGCAGTCCTCGCTCAATCCGGCAATGCATTTCGCATTGGAATAACCGGCGTTCCGGGTGTAGGAAAAAGTACATTTATAGAGTCTTTCGGCACTTATTTAACCTCCATAGGAAAGCGTGTGGCCGTGTTGGCCGTCGATCCGAGCAGCCAGAAATCCCGAGGCAGTATTTTGGGCGACAAAACGGCCATGGAGAAGCTTTCACATAACCCAAAGGCCTACATTCGCCCTTCCGCAACCGGTTTGTTCCTGGGCGGGATTGCCAAAAGCACCCGCGAGATCATGTTGCTCTGTGAAGCGGCCGGTTATGACGTTATTTTGATCGAAACTGTCGGAGTTGGACAATCTGAAACATTAGTTAAGGGCATTACAGACTTTTTTCTGCTGCTCATGCTGGCTGGCGCGGGCGACGAATTGCAGGGAATCAAGAAGGGAATTATGGAAATGGCGGACGCTATCGCGGTCAATAAAGCGGATGGTGACAATGTGCAGGCAGCCGCCATGGCCGTATCGACTTATCAGAGTGCGCTGCATTTGTTTCCAAAATCAGAGTCAGGTTGCGCGACAGAAGTGCTCTCATGTTCTGCGTTGGAAGAAAAAGGAATGGAGCAAATCTGGAACCTGATCCAGGCTTTTGAAAAAACAACAAAGGAAAATGGTTATTTTGATCAAAACCGGCAGAAGCAAAACCTGAACTGGATGCACGACCGGATCAGACAGTCCTTAGAAGATCGGTTTTACGGAAATCCTGAAATCGTAATGAAATTAAAATCGCTGGAACGGGATGTTAGGGATGGAAAAGAGCTTCCCGACTTAGCAGCGGAAGATTTGCTTCGCATTTTTATACAAAAGAACTGAGAGAACGTTGGCACGCATGCAGGCATGTAACGTCCATTACAGATCCTAACTGCTTAATTCCGAAACGTTAAATCATAAAAACTTTCTGCAAAAGCATTTTTGAAGTATGTTTGAACGTTAATCTTAACGATATACGAAACTAAACCAACTTTTACTTCCCGATTATGAAGATCTACGCCGTATTAAGCAAATTCACACTCCTAACATTTCTGCTAATGGCTTTTGTTGTCACAGCCTGCAAAGACGACGACGATAAAGAACCAGATCCGGTAGAGGATACGAACCCAATCGTCGGCAGATGGCAATTAACTGCGGTAACCCCTGAAACACCAGGAACGACGATCCCTGCTTTGAGCTTTATTCAAACTGTTGCTCCTTGTATTTTAGAGCTGAAACTGACATTCAATCCGGACAACACGCTTACAACCGCTGATTGCCCTTCTGCTGTTACCGCAATAGATCCGTTCGTTCCGGTAGGAACGGATGCAAAATGGAAAGTGGCAGGTGACAAACTGACATTAAGCAGGGGAACAACCAGCCAGGAGTTTAAAATAACCCAAACGGATACAAATCTTACCGTTGTAGTGAATACACAAACAGATACGACCAAACCAGCAGTAAACGCACTGCTGATTTTCAAAAGACTGTAATATTATTCCAATTCAAAAATTGCCCTGGCTTTAAAGCCCGGGCAATTTTTTTATCCACTGGTGTGGTCGCAGACTACAAGCCACTTGCCTTTTATTTTTTTCCAGAGTAAAGTGTAATGTCCTTCCAGATCCCCTTTTTCCGGCCTGGTCAAATGGAATTTCCCTACCAGAAATGCCACGTCCTTTCCTGGGAATGTGAGATTTAAGTAAGTAAATTTTAATGTTCCCATCGTCGCCCGATCGGGATAGCGTTTCAGGTAACCTTCGTGCGTCGCTTTGTAGCCGTACGTTATGCCTGCTTTTCCGACAAACATTAATGAGTCGGATTCCCAATAGCCGTTCATGAACGAATCAATGTCGCCGCGGTTCCAATCGGCCATTTGCCTGTCCATAGTTCCGTAAATCGTTTCTTTATCTTTGGAAGACTGCGCTTTTGCAAAAAGCGAAATCAGGATCAGGATGAGCGTGAAGAGCCGGTTTCTCATAATTTTTGCGGATTTTTGTAAATCGTTTCCTGATTTTAAATATACGCGAAAGAAATAAGGGAAGCGGCTGCAAAACGAAAAATCCAAATCAGAAATATCAGAATGAGTAAGTTCGACGATATATTTAAAAAGCTTGACCGTCAGAAATATCCGTTTATAGACGGCCTTTATTATCTATTCATTGTCGTTTTTCTGCTCATTTTGTTCCTATTCTTCGCCTGACCTGTGAACAAGCCTTCATTCCTGTTTATATTAAACCCAAACTCCGGCACTTCGATTGGGAGAAATACCGGCGAGGTAAAAAAAACGATCGACTCGTTCGCCAAGAAATTCGGGGCAGAAGTGACGATGCTTTTCACAGAAGAAAGGGCGCACGCGACAACATTGGTCAGAGAAAATCTCGATTTACAGCCCTGGAAGGCCATTGTAGCCGTGGGCGGCGACGGGACGGTCAATGAGATTGCACAACCACTTGTGAATACGGAGCAACCTATCGGTATTATTCCGCTCGGTTCCGGCAACGGGTTGGCGCGTCACCTCGGAATTCCACTTACATTGGAAGCATCATTAACGCGGCTTTTTGAAGGAAAAATAACCACCATCGATAGCGCTCAAATCAATGACATCCCCTTCTTCTGCACTGCCGGAATGGGCTTTGACGCCTATGTAGGGCATTTGTTCAGCCAGCAAAGCCAGCGCGGATTAGCTACCTATGTTAATGTTTCGTTTCAATCCTATTGGAATTACAAACCGCAGCGTTTTAAGCTGAATGGTGTGGAAACAGATGCGTTTTCATTGTCATTTGCCAATGCGGGTCAGTTCGGAAATAATGCCTGGGTAGCGCCTCAGGCCAGTTTACAGGATGGTTTGCTGGACGTTTGCACCATAAAACCATTTCCGAAATGGTATGGCACGTCTTTGGCATATCAACTTTTTACCAAGCAGATGAAGGCTTCGCGTTACATTGATTACCAGCATATGACCGAAGCCGTGGTCGAGACGCAAGTGCCGCCGATGATACATTATGACGGCGAGCCTTTTCAGCTGGACACAACAAGGATAGAAGTTAAAATTAAACCGCAGAGCCTGCGAGTAATTGTCTGATGTCAAAAAAGAACCGCACAGGAGTCATTTATTCCACAAACCCTGATTTCGAATACAACGATTCCGGGGCCGACGAACCGGATACATTACCACCCGCACAGCAGGATCTCAGGATCTGGCTGGACCGCAAAGGCGGTGGAAAAGTGATCACTATCGTGAAAGGATTTATCGGAACCAATGCAGATATGGAAGCATTGGGCAAACAATTAAAGGCTCTTTGCGGAAGCGGAGGAACTGTGAAAGATCAGGAAGTGCAAATCCAGGGTGATCACCGCGATAAGGTAATAAACTGGCTGGTCGGGAAGGGTTATAAGGCAAAAAAGGCGGGGGGCTAGGCCTCCGACGGTATTTCCCCTAAATCTCCTAAAGGGGACTTTGCATTTGAAAAGTAAAGTCCCCTTTAGGAGATTTAGGGGCTAGAGAACCTTATTCGTATCAATATCCGTCGGTGCGGGCAAGTTTGATGGCGGTGGCTGAGGCAATTGGTTCGAACGTACGTTTTCCAGCACTTCCACATTGGTCACGAAATATTTGGTATCGCCATTCCAGGGCAGTGTAAAGAATTTTTCCTCATAAGTCAATGAAACACGTTGCCCGTTTTTGATCGCTTCTTCGAGCTTTGCAATGGCATCTTTATTTTTGGCGCTTACTGAAAACACCCATTCCGAGGAGTTCATAGTTCCGTCACCTTCGTAAAGGCCGCCCATTCGCAGCTCGCCTTCATATGTTTTGAACAAATAACCTTTGTTGCTCAATTTTGTGATGAAACCTCCGCGCTTTCCTTCGCTGTAATAGCCAAACGTGAGGTAATAAAGAATTCCGAAAATAATGGCCAGAAATATGGCAAATATGACCCATTTACGCATAGCAGTGTTTTTCTGTGTTTATTGATAGCAGCGAACTTCGCAAAACAGATTGATTAATCCTAAATATTATTTTGCCCGAATTGCGATAACGGGGTCCATGCGCGCTGCGAGCATTGCGGGCACAATTCCGGATAATACGCCAATGATGCTCGAAACCCCCAGACCAAGGATAATGTTACCCGGCGTAAGTAGGATTTCCAGTGAGCCCATAGGCATGAATGATAGGAGAAACACTAAAAAAATACCCACCAAACCCCCGACGAGACTCAGCATAACCGCTTCAAAAAGGAACTGGAACAGAATTGAATAATTTTTCGCGCCCAACGACTTTTGAATGCCGATCAGGTTCGTCCTTTCTTTTACGGAAACGAACATGATGTTGGCGATTCCAAACCCTCCTACCAGGATCGAAAAACTGCCAATCACCCAGCCTGCAATGGTTAAAACAGCAAAAAGCTGGCCTATCGCTTCGGCCGCTGCTTCGGGACGGTTTAATGAAAAATTGCTGCCGTCACGCGGCTTGATGCCTCTTTTCGTTCGCATTAAGCCCGTAATTTCTGCTTCAACCTCTTTCATCCCCTCATCTTCGGGATATCCTTTGACCACAATATCGGCACTGCGGCGGCCGGATTGAAACAGCTTCGAAAAAGAAGCAAACGGGATAATACAGTTCTTGTCCGGGCTTCCGCCGAAATCCACAAGACTTTCGCCCTTGCGGACCTGTACGCCAACAATTGTAAATTTATTTCCTGCCAGTTTGAATGTTTTCCCCACCGCATCCTGCCCGGGAAAGAGAGCCCCGGCTATATCTGCTCCCACAATGGCAACATTACGCGCATTATTGGTTTCAAGAGGGATAAAATAACGCCCGTCCTGGATGGGAATATCTGAAATTTGATTGTACTCATAAGAAACACCCTGAATCTGGGCCACAATGCTGTTTGAGCCATTTTTTAAGGTGGTGCTTCCCCGAAAATCCATTACAGCTACGGCGCTGGCACTTTCCAGATTTTCGTAAAGGAATTTGTATTCTGCGTAAGTCGGCTCAGGCCATTGAAAGTATTTCCACCATTGATATTCGCCTCCGAAGCCCCACGGCCACTTTTGAACGTAAATAACCTTATCGCCGATGAAGCTCATACTATCCTTAATGCTGCGTTCCAGGGAATCGACAATGGTAAAAACGGCAACAATAGCAAAAATGCCGACAGTTACGCCCAATAAAGACAAGATTGTCCTGGTAATGTTGGATTTGAGCGCCTGCCAGGCGAATCGGAAACTTTCTAAAACCTGCCGTAAAAATTTCATAGCGCCGTCGGATATAATGTCTCTTTCAAAATCCTTTCAAACCAAAAGTTAAGTTTAAAGTATCATGCTTAGAAATAAATTGTTACAAAAGGCAAGATAAAGTGATTGATTTGATAAATTACAAACTGAATTATAACACTCCTATAATGACATTACGCCTCAAACTAGCATTCACAATCTGTATTTTACCGGGATTTCTGGCTGCTCAAAAGCCAGTTAAGGAGTCGACCGGATTTTATCAGTTCCTTTCCGACGACCCCAATCAGAAGCCATTTTTCAATGATCGCCCCGGCATTATTGCGAAAAACGGTATGGTGGCAACAGCCCATCCCGAAGCGTCGAAAGTTGGTGTTGAAATATTAAAAGCAGGCGGAAATGCAGTAGATGCTGCCGTTGCAGTGCAATTCGCATTGGCCGTTGTTCATCCTTCGGCAGGAAATCTCGGTGGCGGCGGATTTCTAGTATTAAGAGATAAATCCGGCAAAAGTTACAGCATTGATTTTCGCGAAAAAGCACCTGCAAAAGGCCATGCGGATATGTACCTGGATAAAGATGGCAATGTGATCCCAAAATCCAGCATACTGGGCCGGTTGGCGTCGGGCGTTCCCGGCTCGGTTGCGGGCATGGCAGAAGCACACGCAAAACATGGAAAGCTGCCCTGGAAGCAGCTTATTCAGCCCGCTATTGATCTTGCTGAAAATGGTGTTGTGCAAACCGAACGTGAGGCGCGTGGACTTAATGCAGTCAAAAAGGACGTGTTGGAGCTAAATCCAGGCACAAAATATTTTATCAATCCAACCGGAAAAGACTGGGTTGCGGGTGATTTGCTCGTTCAGAAAGATTTGGGTAAAGTATTACGCCGCATTCAAAAAAAGGGCCATGATGGTTTCTATAAAGGCAAGACGGCCAGGCGTTTGGTAAAAGACATTAATAAAAATAAGGAAGGAATCATCAGCAAAAAGGACCTGGCCGATTACAAGGCACAATGGCGTGAAACGATTACCGAAAACTATAAGGAATATAAAGTGATCACGATGGCACCTCCGTCCAGTGGCGGTGTTGCATTGTTGCAGCTAATGCGCCTGACCGAACAGCATCCATTGCGAAAATGGGGCTGGCACAGCGATTCCACCATTCAGGTGATGATCGAGGCTGAACGCAGGGTATATGCAGACCGCGCCAAATTTCTGGGAGATCCGGATTTTGTAAAGGTTCCGGTAGAGACCCTGATCAGCAAAGATTATCTGAGCAATCGCTGGAGTGACTTCAACTGGAATAAAGCCTCTGACAGTAAGGACATTAGCGGCGGTGTTTTCCCTGGATACGAAAGCTTGGAGACCACTCATTTCTCCATTGTGGACAAGGAAGGCAATGCCGTTTCTCTCACTACAACGCTAAATGGAGGCTATGGAAGCCGGGTTGTGGTAAAAGGCGGTGGTTTTTTTATGAACAATGAAATGGATGATTTCAGTGTAAAAGCCGGTGCTCCCAACATGTACGGACTGATCGGCAATAAGGCTAATGCCATTGCGCCGGGCAAAAGAATGCTGTCGTCCATGACGCCAACCATTATCGAGAAAGACGGAAAGCTGCTGATGGTAGTTGGCACGCCGGGTGGATCCACAATTATCACCTCTGTTTACCAAACCATCCTGAATGTGCTGGAACACGGTATGACCATGCAGCAATCTGTTAATGCATTAAAATTTCATCATCAATGGCTTCCTGATAAAACAACTTTTGAAGCAAATGCTTTTTCAGAAGGCGCCATCAAAAAGTTGCAGGATAAAGGTTATATTCTTGAACAGCAACGCAATACAATCGGGCGTATGGACTGCATACTTGTACTCCCTGATGGCTCGCTAGAAGGTGGTTCGGATCCCAGAGGCGATGATACCAGCATCGGATACTAATATTTTGACGCTTTTGAGCGTTATTATTTAGCATGCCTTTATTTGTTATGAGAAAATTCACATTCCTACTACTATTTATATCCGTTACATGTTTATCTAACTGTAAAAAAGATTCGAAAGATGTTGGCCCTGACCCGGATACAGACCAGCCATACACTCCGATCCAATTTTTGAGGTCATTCGATGTGCCTGGCTCTGAAAAGATCGCATTCGATTCTGTTACGAAAAATTATCAGATCAGCTTGCCCGAATCTTATTTGAGTAACTCCGCAGAGGTAAAAATGTCGTTGAACAAAAATGTGGTTCTGATCGACAGTCTCGGGAAACCTACCGCGGACAGCACAATCACATATAATTTCAAGGGAAATCAGCCGCTGTCATTTACATTGCGTGATAAGGAAGATAAATTTGCCGGTTTATTCACGGTCTATTTTGAAATCGCAGGCGCACCCAAAGTGGAGCTGCTAACCAAGGCTATTACGATCAATACCAATGGTTTTAAGTCACCATTCAAGTTTGTTTCGGGAGTAGGGACAATTCCTTCGCGTCCCGGGCAGACACCACCGGTGATTAAGGCTACAAATGCAAAAACTGGTTTTTCTACCCAAACGACTTACTATCAAAACCAGGAAAATATCACGTTTGAAAACATTGACAAGTTGGTAGGGGCCGATCCTATCAAAGTCGAAATCCTCTTTGCAGATAAAGATCCGATTGTTTTTGAAGGATTAACATTTACCCGTGGAGAGCCATTTTCCAGAATTCCGGATTCTAAATTTGTATATTCTACCAAGGACTCTGTTTTCGTAAGCGGCGGCTATTTTATTTCAACTTCGAAATACACCGTCAAATTTACCAGTGATTTTGTGACAACGCCCGCAACGGCTTCATTGAAATTTCTCAGTCCGACAAGCTTAAATCTTGAAAAGTTTCCTGCCAACATCGCCGAAGGATCATATCTCCTAACCTTCCACGAAGGTGAAAAGCAAATTGGCGAGGGCGCCATTTATGTTTCTAATGTGGCTTCGAAATCCATCGAATCCGTTTGGAAAGGCGAATTAATGCAGGCCTTAATCAGAAATACAGCACCATTAACCTTTAAAAAAGGGGATACTTTTTATGCAAAACCATCTCCCGTGGAATATGGCTCTTCCAACACGAATTTTGATGTGAACAAGCTGCCCGTTTTACGTCTAAAAAGTGGTTCGACAACCATTGACCTGAAACCAGCATTGGCTGTCGTAAACTGGGCAACGGCGGGCGTAAGCTATCCGGTCGGCAAATATGTTTTGCCGGCGAGCCTGGCAGCAGGGCAATATGAGATTACTGCTGTGTTCCCGGATAAAACTGTTTCAAAACCGTATTGGGCGAAAATGCGTATCAATTAAAGGTTGCCTTGCATTATTAAACTCTTGTCAGTTCCTGAATGATTTGTTCGAATTCAGGAAACTGCGTTTGTAATGCTTCTCTTTCAGCCATTTCAAAATCTGCAAAATCGAAACCGGGCGCAACGGTGCATCCCACTAATGCATACGTGCTGCCTTTTGCCGGACGGGACGCAAACCATGATTCTGCCGGGACTACGGCCTGGAATGTTTCACCTTTTTCAGGATCATTTCCCAGTCTGATCATCTGCAATTCCCGGCGTTCTTCATTGATCACAAAAATTTCCAATGCTTCCCCGGCATAGAAATGCCACATTTCATCGGATTTGATCCTATGGAATGCAGAAAAGTTATACGTTTCCAACAGAAAATATATCCCGGTTGAAAAAGATCTGGTCCCACTAAATCTTGCTGGTAATGCCTGCTGCGGCACATTTTCATTTGCCCGGTAAGTTTCTGCATAGTAGCCACCCTCCGGGTGCGGGCTTAACGCATATTTTTCAATCCAGTACGCTGCTGGTTTTAGATCTTCCATAGTGGGACCAATATAGCATGACCGTTTAATAACTGACGCTTACAATTACACTTTTTTCAACCCGCAAAAAATTTATTAATAAACACTCGGTCCAATTTTTCATTAATTTTGATCAAAAGAAATCATATCCAATCAAAAATGATCAAAATGAAAAATGACCGCGTGAACATTGTAGCCGACGAGGTGCTTTCGAATAATTGGTATACATTAAAAAAATACACATTTGATTACCTGAGTGCCGGCGGGCAATGGGAAAGGCAGTCGAGAGAAGCTTATGACCGTGGGAACGGCGCTGTCATAATGCTTTACAACCGCGAGAAGCAAACTGTTATATTAACCAGACAATTCCGCATTCCCACTTATGTGAACGGGAATGAAACCGGCATGCTAATAGAGGCTTGTGCGGGGCTCTTGGATCGAGATAACCCGGAAGATTGCATTAAGAGAGAGACCGAGGAGGAGACTGGCTATAAGATCAATGCTGTCGAGAAAATATTTGAAGCATACATGTCGCCGGGTTCTGTTACAGAAATTCTATACTTTTTCGTGGCCGAATATAGCGAGGATATGAAGGTAAGTGAAGGCGGTGGCAGTGTGCAGGAGCAGGAAAATATTGAAGTAATGGAATTACGATTTAATGAAGCGCTTAACATGGTAAAGACAGGCGAGATTAAAGACGCCAAGACCATTATGCTGCTGCAGTATGCACAACTCAACCAATTGCTTACAAAAAATGGCCAAAAAGAGCATTTTCAGCTCTCTCAGGCCATTTAATATATTTGTAACGCTAAAATTTATGATATTGGATCAGGCGTTGGCGTTGTTTCAGGAGTTGCTGTTCCCGCGGCTCCTTTGTTGCCTACAAACTTTTCATAAAGCTCTTTGAAAAAGTTTTCAGCATCAGGGAAACTGCTTTTAAGCGAGTCTGCACCTTTCGTTTTCAACTCTTCAAAATATTCAGGAGCCTTGTCGATCGCACCTTCCGCTTCGGCCTTCAAATTGTTGGCTTTGGTTTTCAGGTCTTCCAAAAGCTTTTCGCCTTCTTCGCTTTGAAGATACTTATGTGCAGCCACTCCAGCGGCCGCCCCAAGAATAAATGTGGCAAGGTGTTTCGCGTTTATGCTCATGATTTCCAGTTACTTAGTTTGAGATTAAATTTAAAGAAACTTATGTGTTGTTACAAAAGGATTGCTTTAAGTTACTAAACTATTTTCCAGAAAAAACTGTGCCCACCTTCTTCGCCAGGAAGACTATTTGATTTCAAAAGCCGCTTGCATGCGATAGCTGATCTTAATTTTCTGATATTGAACATCGCTCTCAACCACCGCGTCTGCTGACTCCGCTTGTGCGAAAGTCCTCATGTTGGCTTTGGCGAAAACCGGTTGCGGGAAATACAAATTTTCATCCAGCTCCTTAATTTCCATCACCTTGCCCAGCTTTTGGTCCAGCGAGGCAACGAGATACTCAGCTTTCACTTTTGCCGCTTTTAAGGCATCGATCTTCACCTGCTTTTTATACTCTTCTCTTTTCGAGTGATCCACGCGTGCAACATTTGCATACTGCACACCGCGGCTTTCCACTTTTGATAAAATGCCGTCCAACTTATCCGCGCTGCTTACTTTCAGCTCGTACTGCTTGCTTTCCAGGAATGTCGCTGGCTTTTTCTTTTTGTCCGTATAGTTTTGATAACCACCTAAACCGCTGATAGACAATGCCTCTTTTGGAAGTCCCGCGTCGGCGATTGCTTTCAAAAGCTGTTTTTCCAAAGTACTGATCACCACTTTGTCTTTCTGGCTTTTCTCATCTTCAAAATACTCCCTTAACGAAATGCTGAAATAAATTTCGTCGGGCACTATTTCCATTTCAGCGAAACCGGCCACTTCTATTTTTGGCAGGACGATCTGCTGCTCATATTTGACCTGGGAAAAAGCAGGAAACAAAACGCTCATTGCAAACAGGGAACTCAAAATAATCTTCTTCATGGCTTTCATAAAATAATATTGGATATAAAGTACAGATGCGGGCGGCGGGCTTATCGTTGTAATGAGCTGAAATAATTGCCGTCCACGTAGTTTAGATGCAATGTTATACCAAAGGTTTAAAACAAAAATGGGAGGATAACGCAATCTGCTGTCATTCTCCCACTTACATTGAATTATTTTTTGTCCTGCCGTAATTCAGGTAAAATTCTGATAAATCGAGTCCATAATACGGACAAAATGCTGATAATCGGAATCATTGAGACTTCCCCAACCCTTTCTGCGAATGTCCGCCACAATCGGAAATGCCTCGTTATAAGTTGATTCGCCTGTTTTGGTAAGAAATAAATTAAACTTTCTGCGGTCACCTGCGGCGGGTCCGCGCTCCACCAATCCTTTTTTTTCCAGTAAATCAATGATGCGCGTAACGGTTGGCGGATCCTTGAATGTAAGTTCTGCCAATTCGTTCTGACTAATTCCCTGCCTTCTGAAAATGTGATCTATAAGCACCCACTGGTCCACTGTAAGGTCAAAACCAGCCTCCGTTAGTTGTTTCTGTAAAGCATTGCGGATTTTTTTGATTGTCGTATCTATTTTGAAAAAATAGGCACGCTGATCAGAATGATGCGTCATGATAAGTTAAGTTGAAGCTTTGGGCAATTGAGTATTTGATTACAATTATAAGTCCCTTCAACTATTCGTCTACTAATTATTGCAAGGAAAATTACCGATAATTTTAGTGCATATCAGTTACAATGACCGCTGGATAATCCATATCGACACCACAATAACTGGATCATAGAATTATTTTGTTTCACCTCGAAATAAGACAACATTCGGCGGTGCAATAACTTAAACTAATTGACAGACACTATGCAAAAGTTATTTACCCTACCAATTAAAAGTTGCGCTTTCTGCATGCTTATCTCGCTTATTTGCTGCAATCTGACATTCGGGCAAGTGCAGAAATTCATTGAAGCAGTTCCAGATAACACCGTCCCTGACAACCCGGAAATGACTGCATACATTGCCCGGCTAAAAAAGAACCCAAACATTTCGAACTATCACTTCATCCATTTAAATCCCCTTGCAACAGCTCAGAAAGAAGGCATTCTGACATTAGAAATTCCAGGAAAAGACAAACCCATCCTTGCCGAAGCAAGTGAAGTCAAATATCACTCAGCTACTGATTATGAATGGATTGGCAAAACGGATGATAACCGGGGAACCGTCATTATCCTATCAAAAGCTGGCAGGATTACCGCGCATTTCTCAACCCCGGACGGTGTGTATGAAATATTCCCTGCTCCTAACGGCCTGTATTGTTTGCAAGAAGTTGACATGGCCAAAGCTGGTGACGTCGGCTGCGTTACTACGAATGAGCCTCCGGCTGGTAGGAAAACAGCCGCACAGGAACCGGAGCAAGCACCGCCTGGTAATGTCAATGCTAAGATGAACCCATGTCAGCCGTTGATCAGTCCTAGAGTGCTGATTTTGTACACGCCGAAGGCGCTGGCACTTGTGGGAAATGTTGCAGGAATTCAAACAATGGCTGATTTGTCCGTAGCACAATTTAATTCCTGCATTTATAACAGCGGTGTCACCAGCAATGCAGCATTAACGCTGGCGGGAATTGCTCCACTTAATAATCTGCCAGAAACACAATTCATTACTAATGACCTTAATAACCTTGAAAAAAACTTGGTTGCCCAGGGTTTAAGAGATAGCTATCATGCTGATTTGGTCGTACTCTTTACGGACGGTGAATATCAGGGTGGAGACACGCGGGGAAAAGCACAGACACAAGATCTGGTAAATTCTCAGTCATATGCAATAGTAGAACTTTGGAGTGCAACTTCCCGGAAAACCTTTGCACACGAGGTAGGACACCTCTATGGATGCAGGCATGAGGATACGCCTGGATCACCTGTATATGCACAAGCCTATTGCATTAAAAACGGCCTAGGCATCGTGACAGACAGGACCGTTATGGTCGGGAAAAGTATAACAGATGAGCAAGCCAAAAATCGATTACTTCATTTTTCAAATCCAAATGTACAAGCAGGTGGGAAAGCATCGGGAACAAATAGTGAAAATAATGCAAAAAGGATCACTGAATCCCACACTATTGTAAGTGTTTTCAGACCTAATCCTATTCCTCCCTTAGTTGCTTATGTTGACGGACCAACATCAATTGCTACACCCGGCGGCAAAAATTATGAGGTAACATACAGTTGTGGATCTGCTCCCTATTCAATCGCATGGCATTACAGCTATGACGGAGTTAACTATCTGCCTTCCAACATTACTACTGACATTTTTACCTGGTATTTCAGTCAAACCCAAAAAATATGGATTAGAGCCACGGTTAAAGGCAATGGAAAGTCTGTTTCAGCATTTATTGCAGTGTCAGCCCAAATGCCTAATCCTTATAAAGTCAATGCCTTCGTAAACGATTCATTGGCATCGGAATCAGTGCCATTTACTGTAACTCCAAATCCATCGTCAAGTGAGGTTGAAGTAAATTTCAACTTATTCACAGACAGCAATGTACAGCTTGAAATCCTGGATCAATCCGGTAAGGTTATCACGAAAATAATTGATCTAAAAAGCTTTCTGAAGAGCGGGCGGCAGTCTGTAAAATGGGTTACTGGTAATTATCCAAGTGGTACCTACTTAGCGCGGTTACTAAGGAATGGAGTTACAGAGACAAAACGACTTATAATCGCTAAATAATCCAGCCTATGAAACTCTGTAAGATATCTCACTATTTCATTTTTCTAATTTTACTATCAGTTGGATGTGAGCGTGAAACAACTGTCCCTCATGACTCTTGGGGCTATTTTTCTGTCAATGTAAATGGCAGAAGATGGGAAAAGACTTTCAAAAACGCATATCAGGCAGTGCGGGGAGCAGCTCAGGATTTTGGTGATACAACTTGCAAAAGGGTTTATCTTTACTCTTTGCTTTTTGACTCTGAAGGTGTACTTGAAGAATATTTATACCTTTCGGATATCCCGACCAAGACCGGCCGTTATAGGATCATGTCAGATCGGGATGTTCCATGCAGTGATTCAACAATTGCAACTTCAACTTTCACCGCATTCATCGATTTTGACATATTTAGGGATCGTTATGAGGTTTTGGAATCGGCGGATAACTACTTGCAGATAGATCAATATCAGGAAAGCGGTAACAGAGAAATAAAAGGGCGGTTTCAAGTAACATTTGTTTTGCGGTCACCTCGGTTTTACAACTCTTATGAGGACACGCTAAAATTTACAAATGGTAAATTTCACACGAAAATCTTACCCCGCAAGAATCGACATCTTTAATCCTTTTTCACATGCATTGCTCAACACGAAATGTAAAAAAAGCTCCTGACCAACACGATCAGGAGCATACAACTTTTTATATTTCTAGCCGTTAAGCCGAGTTCCTCGCCGCATTAATAATCCCGAACATTGCCCGCATAATCAGCTGGTTATAAGTTTCAACATCCACTGGCAAGTTCTTTGGATCTTCCGCCAGCATTTGTAATGCGTATTGCTGGATTGTGATCAGTGGCAAAACAATTCTTTCGCGGGTTTTGATGGAGACTTTGGTGACATTGTTGCTGTCCAGAAGCTCTTTTTGCCCGGATACTTCCAGCAACTGGTCCCGGGTTAACAGGAATTCGTTGTACATTTTGTCCCAGAACTCCTTGTAATCCGCTTCGTCGCGAAGATATTTTGTTGCAGGGAAGAATGCTTTCGACAGCGATTGCATTGAATTTTCAATCAATGTTCTGAAAAACAGCGACTTTTTATATAATTGCTTGATCTCCTCCTTCTTACCATCCTTACCCATTTGCTCTATCGCCGTTCCAAAGCCATAAAAACCCGGAACATTCTGTTTCATCTGAGCCCACGAACCCACAAAAGGAATGGCACGAAGATCTTCGAATTTCAAACCTTCATCATCATTTCCCCGCTTGGTAGGCCGGCTTCCAATGTTGGTTTGTCCATAAAAACGCAAAGGCGTCTTTTTATCCAGATATTTTACAAACATCGGATGATTTTTCAGATCAAGATAGGAATCGTAAGCCAAGGAAGCCATTTCCTCAATCAGAACCTTATCGTCCGCCGACAATTCATCCTCAACACGATTTCCTCTGAACAAGTGATTCTCCAGACCGGCAGTAAACAACCTTTCCAGATTGTACATGGCGGTTGTTACAGTTCCGTAATTGGAGCTTATCGTCTGTCCCTGAACAGTAAGCTGAATTTCTTTGTCCTCAATGTCCGTTCCCAGTGATGAGTAAAAGTTGTGGTTATTGCCACCTCCGCGCGCCGGAGGACCACCACGACCGTCGAAGAATGTGACTTTAATCCCAAATTCACGGGAAACTTTTGTTAATTCTTCCTTAGCACGATAAATGGACCAGTTTGCACGCAAGTAACCGCCATCTTTCGTTCCATCAGAAAATCCAACCATAATGGTTTGGTGATTTTCACGATTTTGCAAATGATCCCTGTAATACTCGTTTTCATACAATGACCGCATGATTTCAGGCGCATTGGCCAGGTCATCAACCGTTTCGAAAAGTGGAACGACGTCCAGTGCAAGCTTTCCGCTTTCATCAGCAATGAGGTTTTTAGCGAGCGCAACCACTTGCATGACATTCAACGCGGACGTGTTATTACTAATCACATAACGATGCGCGCCTTTTTCACCATTGTTTTTCTGGATCGTTTTGATCGCACGAATGGAGCCTAAAATATCTTTCGTTAGCTCATCTTCATAATCTTCATCCCGGAGCGGAATGTTTAGCGAGAGCAACAGATCTATTTTTTTAGCCTCATCCCAGCTTTCATAGTCGCTGTATTTCAGCAATGGAATCTTTTTCTCAAGCCTTTTAAGAATATCTTCCCAAGCTTTTCCATGCTTACGGCTGTCCTGACGCACATCCAGACTCGCGAAGAAAAACCCGAAAATGTTCAGTTTAAGGATAAAGTTGTCAAGCAATTCCACAAACAGCCCCTGATGTTTGGAAACCAGCACTTCGCGGGCCTTAAGGAACTCGTCGATTAATTCCTGCGCATTGTTATAGCCCTCTTCAAAAGGACCGAAAATGGTGCTGTTCATTTTGCGCTCAGCCAAACTAATCGCCTCGTCCACTCCTTTGAAAGTCAGCCTGCGCTTCAACTGTCTCAAATCACGATAGTAACCTCTCAACAGTGTTTCCCGTAATCTGGCAGCAACCTGCAATGTGATTTCAGGGTTAACGAACGGATTCCCGTCGCGGTCACCGCCCGGCCAGAAGCCTAAACGATATACATTCGGATACGGCCAGTCATGCACGCTCATGCCGAGTCCATTGATCAGTTTTTCAAGAATGGATGGAATAGCGTCGTAATATACATTTTCCAAAAACCAGCACAGACTCACAGCTTCATCGAAAGGCGTGGGTTTTTCGTGGTTAATGAATGCAGTTTTACCCAATTGCAGCAGTAACTGGTTTACTTCCGTAAAGTCGTTTTCTTTGATTGCATCTTCCAGGTCGTTGATAATTCCCAGCACTTTCCCTGAGTAAAACTGCGTTGGGTGCGCAGTAAGCACGATCCGCACACTAAAATCTTCCAGCTTGGTAAGCAGCTTTTTTCTGAGCTCGTCATTATCCAGGCGATCTGTAAGATAATTTACCGACCCTTTGCCTGTAAGGTCATGGGTCTGATCGAATGCAGCATCTTCCACAGAGTCGAAAAGTACAACTTGCCTTTCGATGTATTGGATAAAGGCAAAAAGCAGATCAGCCCTCTCCTTTGGCGTTGCAGTTTCTAATAATTCTGAAAAAAAGTGCTCTATAATCTCCTTAGGCGACTTTCCCTCTTGAAATCCGATCTCACTTTGCTGCGTTAGTATGGGGAGTAACGATCCCGTCTGAAAAATGCCCCGGTAAGGCAGACTCAGAAAAAGACTATTAAAAATATTGTACTTCGTTACAACCGCGTCCTGGAAACTGTTATTCATACTGGAGTGACAAAATTATATTCTGGAAACTGCAATTAAGGCAAATATACTTCTAAAAAATGGGTTTCAGGCTTTTGGATGGGCTTGTTGATGTGTTTTTTTGAGCTTTTCAATAGAGTTATGCGTGTAGATCTGCGTGGCGGCGAGGTTTGCATGCCCTAAAAGTTCCTTTATCGCGTTCAGATCCGCACCACGATTGAGCAGATGCGTAGCATATGTGTGGCGCAGCACGTGAGGGCTTTTTTGGGATAATGTTGTAACTGCGGACAAATATTTACCGACAGTTCTTTGCACAAAAACCGGGTAAACGGCTTTCCCTGAATTTGTTAATATTAAAATGTTCGTGTCTTCCTCTGGCGCCCGTAATGCCAAATATTGGAAGAGCAAGTTTGCAAGGGATGTAGAGATAGGGACCACACGTTCCTTTGATCTTTTTCCAAACACGCGTATAGTTCTTGCAGGAAGGTTAAGATCATTTATTTCAAGGGACACAAGTTCCGCTAGCCGGATTCCACTTCCGTAAAGCAACTCCATAATGGTTCGATCCCGAACTCCCTCAAAATCGTCGGTGAAAGTATCTGGCAGGAAAAGCATTTCCATGGATTTCTCTTCGACAAAAGCAGGAAGTTTCTTTCGGGTTTTTAGCGCAGAAAGAATTTTGGTAGGATCCTGCGAAACCACATTTTTTCTCTTCAAAAAACCGTAAAAGGTCCTTAATGAAGCAATTTTACGATTAATCGAGGACGGATTCATGCCCTCTTCCATCAAACTGACAACCCACGACCGAAGCATCGGAGCCTTTGCCTCCTGGGGTTTCTCCAGCTCATATTGAAACAGCAGATATTTCTGAAACTGGTCCAAATCCGTCTGATAAGACTTAATCGTGTGGACGCTGGCCCGTTTTTCGAATTTCAGAAAATCAATGAATAACGTAATCATAACAGCAACATACAAAAAAGGGCCGCCTTTAACAAGCGGCCTTTTTTCCGTATGATATGGATATAATAATCCTGTCGAAATCTTTCAGAACACCATTCCCGGGAACTAGTCTTCTAAATGACCGTAAGTTTTTTCTTTGTATACGGCACGCAAAACTTCGAAACGACGTCTAACAGATGGTTTTTCGAAAGCAGTACGAGCACGAAGCTGGCGCATTGTACCAGTTCTTTCAAATTTCTTCTTGTAACGCTTAAGAGCGCGGTCAATCGATTCGTTGTCTTTAATGTTTATAATAAGCATGCTTATAAAATATAATGTTCTTTGAATTGGTTTCTGAAATCGGACTGCAAAGAAAAGCTTTATCAAACAGAAAATCAAGAAATAAGTCATTATTATTAGGTTATTTTTGTGATCATTGCATTGAAGAAAAAGCTTTTAACCGATTAAACGCCCGATATGAGCTCGCGACTGGGAATTATTGACTTAGGAACAAATACTTTTCACCTGCTCATTGTAGATAAAAACGGAGATGCTGTTACAAATATCTTTCATGAAAGCAGGCCAGCGAGGATCGGGTTGGGCGGAATCAATAAAAAGATCATCACGCAGGAAGCCTTGCAACGCGCGCTGGCTGTTCTTAATCATTTCCGTGAAAAGCTGGATGAATTTGGCGTCGCACCCGATAGCACGTTCGCCTTCGGAACCAGCGCCATACGAAACGCCGAAAATCAAGCTGATTTTTGTGCAGAAATTCTTTCTAAAACTGGCATTGCTATCACTGTAATAGATGGAAATCGCGAAGCGGAATACATTTACAAAGGCGTTCGGCACGGGGCGGACATTGGCGATTCCCCATCTCTGATCATGGATATTGGCGGCGGAAGCGTGGAATTTATCATTGGTAATAAGTCGCAAATTTTCTGGAAACAAAGTTTTGAAATCGGCGGACAGCGGCTGATGGAAAAATTTATGCGCAACGACCCGCTTTCACAAGGCGACAGAAAAAATCTTTATAATTATTTTGAAGAAAGCCTGATTCCACTAGCCAATGCGGTGCACCAATATTCCCCCGACAAGCTTGTAGGTTCATCGGGCACATTCGATACGCTGGTTGACATTGATTTCCATTTTCGCGTCAATAACTGGCCGCCCAAAAGCCAGACCGATTTCCAATTGCCCCTGGAAGAATTTTACCGGGCATATGCGCTTATTCTCTCCGGAAATCATAATGACAGAATGCAAATTCCAGGCATGATTGAGCTCCGCGTCGACATGATCGTCGTGGCCGTATGCCTGGTCGATTATGTGCTTAAAAGCTACGGGATCAGGAAGATACAAATTTCAAGTTATGCTTTGAAAGAGGGTGTCGTTGCCGAATTGGTATCTAAATAAGTCCTATCTGTATTTTTGTAACCTCCCTCGAATTATTTGTATGTCCTATCAGGCAAACTTCTATTTTTGTAAGCAAGCAAAACATAAACCAACTCTATGAGATTAATTCGTTATTTCCTCCTTGCAGGGATCGTATTCCTGTTTATCACAACCACTTACGCGCAAAAGAAGAAAAAGAAAGAAAAACAGGAAGACGTCAAAATTGACAAAGCAGTCGACGCTGTGGCCACCGCGGTGAAAGAAAAACTTAAAGACGACAGAAAAAAGAGCCCCAAGGCTTTTAAAGATTTGATTGACACCAGCGCAATTAGTCAGAAGGGAATGATTTCCGTTCATAAAATGGACGAAAAATGGTATTTCGAAATTCCTGATTCGCTGTTGGACAAAGATATAATGGCCGTTACCCGTTATGCCAAAACGGCGGCAGGCGGAGGCATTTTTGGAGGTGAGGAGGTTAACCGGCAAATGATCCGCTGGGAAAAGGGAATGGACCACAATCTTCTTTTACGATCTGTGACTGTGGTTGTTGCGAGTCCGGACAGCACCAAGCCTATTTTCCAGGCCGTAAAAAATTCGAATTCGGACCCTATTATTGGCGTTTTTGAGATAAAGGCTGTAAAAAAAGAACCGGGGGCAAAATCGTCGGTTATTGATGTAACCGATTTCTTTAATGCTGATAATCAGGTATTTTCATTAAGTGCGATTAGTAAGCAACTTCTGAAACTTACAGCATTTAAAAAGGAGGCATCCTATATCGAGAAGATCCGGTCGTTTCCGATCAACACCGAAATCCGAACGGTTAAGACGTTTTCTGTAACACCTCAACTTCTTTCAACTTCGCCAGTGCCATCGATCGGCCAATATTTGCCTTCCGGACTTGATGCCGGCGTTGTTACCATGGAAATGAACACTTCGTTAATCCTCCTTCCTGAAAAGCCAATGCGTAAAAGGATTTTCGATAGCCGGGTTGGTTATTTCGCCAATCAATATGCCATTTTTGGGGAAGAATCGCAGCGCTCTGATACAGAGGTTTTTGCGGTAAGATGGCGCCTGGAACCCAAAAACGCAGAAGAAGCGAAACGCCAGCAAAACGGTGAATTAATCGAGCCAAAAAAACCAATCGTTTATTACATTGATCCAGCTACTCCCGAAAAATGGCGGAAGTATTTGAAAGCAGGTGTTGACGACTGGCAGGAAGCATTCGAGAAAGCAGGCTGGAAAAATGCGATCAGAGGCGAATACTGGCCGGACAATGATACGACTATGAGCCTGGAAGATGCGCGTTACTCGGTGATCCGTTACTTCGCAGCTGACATTCAAAATGCTTACGGGCCTAATGTGCATGACCCAAGAAGCGGCGAAATTCTGGAAAGTCATATCGGCTGGTATCATAATGTAATGCGTCTGCTGCGCAACTGGTACATTATTCAGGCTGGCGCGGTGGATCCGAAGGCACGCACAAAAAAGTTTGACGATGAGCTCATGGGCCAGCTTGTGCGCTTTGTTTCGTCACACGAAATCGGTCATACGCTGGGACTGAGGCACAATATGGGCGCGAGTTCGGCAACGCCCGTTGAAAAGCTGCGCGATAAAGCCTGGATTGAAGAACATGGTCACACAGCTTCCATAATGGATTATGCGCGGTTTAACTATGTGGCCCAGCCAGAAGACAGCATTACCAATCTTTTTCCAAGAATTGGGGACTACGATAAATGGGCGATCCAGTGGGGTTACAGCAATTTTATGGATGCAAAAGACGTGAAGTCTGAAAAACAGCTGTTGAATGCGATGACCAAAGAAGCGTATAAGGACTCCCGCCTGCATTTTGGAACGGAAATCAGCCCTTATGACCCACGTTACCAGACCGAAGATTTGAGTGACAATGCCATGAAAGCTTCCGAATATGGAATCAAAAACTTGAAAAGAATTCTTCCGAACCTTATCGAATGGAGCCGTGAAGACGGAGAAAGTTATAAGGAGCTGGATGAGATTTACAACAATGTAATACAGCAATATCGCCGCTATCTTGGTCATGTAATGAAAAATGTCGGTGGAATTTATGATAACCCGACAACGTATGACATGGAAGGCTCCACTTTTGAAACTGTGCCAAAAACAACTCAGAAAGAAGCAGTTGCATTTTTGAACAGCCAGTTATTCAAAACGCCAACGTGGTTGTTAGACCAAAACATTCTAAGTAAAATCAAACCGGAAACCGGTGTCGAAGCGATTAAAGCATTGCAGGAATATGCATTAACAACCCTCTTCGCAGGCGACCGGGCAGTGAGGTTAATGGAAACCGGAATTTCGAGCAAAAATTACACATTAGACGATCTTTTTTCAGATCTTGAAACCGGCATCTGGGCTGAAACAAAAACAGGCAAAAGCATTGATCTGCATCGCAGGAACCTCCAAAAAGTGTACATCGAAAAATTGGTTGATCTACTAAAACCAGGTAAAGCCAATGTCCTTTCAGTGCCCGTTGGCATTACTTATGGGTATTCTACCCGAGTTGTTGAGCTTGAAAAAACCGATCTGCCTTCTGTTGCAAGAGCGCATTTAGAGAGTTTAAAATCATCGTTGCAGCCTGCTATTGCAAAATCAACGGATAAGATCACCAAATATCATTTGCAGGATGTTTTACAGCGGATTAAAATGGCGCTGGATCCAAAATAGGAAAACGAATGCCAACATCAATGCTGACACTTCAAGAAATTCTCGAAAAACACGATGGCTTTGCACCCGTAATCAACAGTGCAAAGCCATTTAAAAAGCTTGATTTTTCCGCAACAAATGAAGCCCTGTTACAACGCGACTTATCTGAAACCTCCATTTTTTCTGATTTTGTCTTCAAAGAAATGTTGGTAGGAAACGCCTTCGTTGGAATTGGCGGCTACGCCGAAAACCGCATTATTTATCGGCAACGCAAATATTTCAATAATGAAGCCGGCCAACCCAGAAGCATTCATCTTGGAACGGATATTTGGGCAGATGCTGGCGAACCTGTTTATGCGCCATTAGATGCAACCGTACACAGCTTCGCATTTAACAATCATTACGGCGATTATGGCCCGACAATCATTCTCGCACACACATTGGAAAATCACACATTCTACACGCTTTACGGGCACCTGTCCGTTGCTTCGCTGGACGGACTATACGTTGGCAAAAACATTTCAGCCCACCAACATTTCGCAGCCATAGGCTCTTACCCGAAAAATGGCGACTGGCCCCCTCACCTGCACTTCCAGATCATTGAAGATATAGGCGATTTCAAAGGTGACTTCCCCGGCGTAAGCAGTATCCAGGACCAGGAATACTATCTGAACCTTTGCCCCGATCCAAATTTGATTTTAAGAATTAAGGAAAATGATCCGCCTGATTAGGAAGTCTTACTCCGCTCTAAATTCGGTAAGAAACCGGTCAATAAGCCGATAAGTGGCAAAAACGAACAGATCCAAAAGACATATTCGATGCTGGTTTTATCCGCCAGGCTGCCCAAAATGGCTGAACCGATTCCTGCTATGCCAAAAGCGAAGCCGAAGAACAAACCTGCGATCATGCCGACTTTTCCTGGAATTAGCTCTTGTGCATAAACCAGGATTGCAGAAAAGGCTGAGGAAAGAATAAGCCCAATAATGCAGCTTAACACGCCCGTCCAGAACAAATTCACGTAAGGAAGCAGTAATGCGAATGGAGCCGCGCCTAATATCGAAATCCAGATTACATATTTCCTTCCGATCCTATCCCCAACCGGCCCGCCGATGAATGTTCCAGCCGCGACTGCAAACAAGAATGCAAACAGGTAAATCTGCGAATTTTGAATGGAGACGCCGAATTTATCAATAAGATAAAATGTAAAATAGCTTGAAATGCTGGCCATGTAAATGTATTTCGAAAAAATCAGCAGCAGCAAAATACCAATCGCAAACACAATCTTCCCTTTTGACAAATGCGATTCCTGATGCGCTTTTTCTACTTTTTTGGCAGCCACATGGCTCAAACTTTGCTTATACCAGCCGCCCACCCAGGAAAGAATCACAATTGCCAACAACGCCACCAGCGAAAACCAGATCACTTGAAAACGGCCATAAGGAAGCAGAATCAATGCCGCGAGTAACGGCCCAAGCGAACTGCCCGCATTGCCTCCCACCTGAAACAGCGACTGCGCCATGCCATGCTTCCCACCCGATGCCATACGCGCTACGCGCGAAGCCTCGGGATGAAAAACCGCAGAACCAACGCCGATCAATCCAACAGACAGCAGAACAAGATTAAAGCTGTTTGCAAGAGACAAAGAAATCAGTCCAAGTAATGTAAAACACATGCCCACCGCCAATGCAAAAGGTTGCGGTCGCTTGTCCGTAAAAGCGCCGACCACGGGTTGAAGCACCGAAGCGCTCACCTGAAATGTAAATGTAATCAGCCCGATTTGTGTAAAATTAAGTTGGAAAGACTCCTTTACCATTGGATAAATGGAGGGAATCAAAGATTGCATCGTGTCATTTAATAAGTGACAGAAGCTCAAAGCAAGCAATATTGGGAAAACTGTTTGCGAAGTATTTATTGCTGGATTTGCATCGACAGCAAGGGAATTTTGTTCAATAGGTTTCATGCTTACTTCCGGTGAATCGTCGTTGCGGCAGATTGCGCACCAGCTAAAATTGTTATATCTGCGATCGTAACCCGGCTCGGGGCATTCACCGCGTAGAGAATGGCGTCAGCAATGTCAACAGCCTGCAAGGGGTCAAAGCCCTGATATACTTTTTCGGCTCGGTCTTCATCACCTTTAAAGCGAACCAGTGAAAATTCCGTTTCCACAGCGCCGGGCGCAACATTGGTAACCTTAATGCCATGCTGTGTCAATTCGAGGCGCATTCCTTCACTAAGCACTTCGACGGCAGCCTTAGACGCGCAGTAAACGGCACCATTAGCGTAAGTTTGCTTTCCCGCAATCGAACTGATATTAACAATGTGTCCCGCTCCTTTTTCAAGCATAAGAGGAATTACCGCTTTTGAAACATAAAGGAGGCCTTTCACATTTCCGTCGATCATTGCGTCCCAATCCTCTGTGTCGCCCTCATCCAATGCCCCCATTCCATGCGCATTTCCGGCATTATTTACCAGAATATCGATATTTTTCCAATCGTCCGGCAGCGATCCGATCATCGCGAGCACAGCACCTTTATCACGCACATCAAAAACAAGTGTGGTAACTTTGACTTTGCCGGATAATTCGGCAGAAACTTCATCTAAACGCTCCTGGCGGCGACCGCAAAGGATGAGATCAATTCCGGCATCAGCAAATAACTGCGCAGTCGCCTTTCCAATTCCGGATGTAGCTCCGGTAATCAATGCAATTCGAGACATTATAAAATCAAATTCGTCAATGGATGTGAACTTCCTCAGACGCTCACTTTCTATTTTTCGGAATGTTCAAACTGCTGAACTTCCCTTTTTCAAGCTGCGCAGCCTGGCTAAATAGCTGAACTGCTTGCTGATAAACGTTATCAGTTGGATTTAATACCTGAAAGATCTCGTTATTAAGCCCGCTTTTCTGCTTCCTACCCCAAACGTACCGCCCGATTATCGCCTTCGTTTGTGATGTAATAATAGGTTTAGAAAGCGTCAATTCCTTCTCATTTGGCTTAATTCCAGATTTGGAAGCGTCTTTTACCATTTCCGCAATCATCGCATCGGTTATCTGGAACGAGGTCAGGAATTCATTAAACGACTGTTTTTCAAGCTTTTTCTGATTGTCATTCGCATAACGCAGCGCGTATTCACGGATAATGTTTTTAGAATAAAGCTCAAATAAATATTTGCTGTTCAGAAGCGTGTCTTTTGGAACAAAAATATCAGGCGTAATGCCGCCGCCGCCGTAAACGATCCGGCCGCCGTCCGTTTTATAGATTTTGCTTTTATCAAATTTAATGCTGTCCGCATTGAACAACTCGCCGCTTTCGTAACGATGTGAAAGATCCTGGCTGTAATCCTCTCCTTTGCCTAGCTCATAAGGTTTTTGAATGCTCCGGCCGCTTGGCGTGTAATATCTCGAAATTGTCAGACGAAGTTCCGAAGCATCCGAAAGCTTGATTGGCATTTGCACCAAACCTTTTCCGTAAGACCTTCTTCCAACCACCAATGCGCGGTCGTGATCCTGTAATGCGCCCGCTAAAATTTCAGATGCTGACGCACTTCCTTCATCCACAAGAACGATTAATGGCCCTTGCTCAAAAAGTCCATCCACATGTGAACGGGTTTTTCTGTCAAACCGGCTGTCTTTTCCTTCCGTGTAAACCAAAAGCTTGTCGCCGGCAATAAATTCATCAGCCATGCTTGTCGCACGCTCCATATAACCACCAGGATTTCCTCGCAGATCCAGGATCAGGTTTTTTAAGCCATTCGCTTTCAGCGTTTTTAATGCTGATTTAAATTCATCATAAGTGGTTTCTGAGAAACGGCTCACTTTAATGTAACCAATCTCCTGATCCACCATATAAGAGGCGTCCACCGAATAAGTTGGGATGCGATCGCGAACAACGGCAAAGTTCATTTTTTCATTTAATCCAACCCTTTCAATAGCCAGATCAACCTTAGTGCCCCTTTTACCACGTAACAGTTTGTAAACCTGCGCATTAGTAACGCCAGGACCTGAAAGGTTCTCTTTATTAACTGAAATAATGCGATCCCCGCTCTGGATTCCCGCAGCTTCCGAAGGACCGCCGCTCAATGGCGTTACCACATAAACGGTGTCATTATAGATGTTGAATTCCACGCCGATCCCGTCGAATCCGGAATCCAGCTGCGACCTGGCAGCCGTAGCTTCATCCGTGTTGAAATAGGCCGTGTGCGGATCCAGCTTTTCCAGCATTTTTGAGATAGAAAAATCCACAAGCTCCTCAGTATTAACTGAATCCACATAATTATTTTCAACGAGCATGAGCACTTCGCGATATTTGGCGTAACCCTTTGCAACGTCGGAAAGCTTGCGGCCTCCGCTAAAAAAAGTGCTTCCCAACAGCACGCCGGCAGCCAACGTAATGGCTATAATGATAGGCAGGCGAACCACAGAACGGGAATTATGAATCGGATTAGGAGATTTTTGTTGATTCATGCCAATAAAATATTTGAAAGCGTTGTATGAATGCCGGTTGCAGTTGGCACATTTTTCTAACGTGAAGTAAGCAATTTTGGTTGCCTAAAGCAAATGGATCGGCGGTGATTTATAACATATTAGTCCGGCTTTTGACGTTAGACAAATGCCTTTAAAGACTCCGGATTGCGCATTGTCTCTAGATTAATGCACTTCGCTGGATCCTGTCCCATCAAAATACGCTTCATAGGTGCCTCCATTTTTTTCCCGTTGATCGTATAGGGAATGTCGCTCACCTGCTCAATGGTGTCGGGCACATGACGGGGGCTGTATTCCTTGCGTAACACGTCCTTAATGTGCTGTTTCAGCTCGTCCGTAAGGGTTTTATCCCTGCTAAGCACCACGAATAACGAGATCGTGCCTTCGCCATTTCCTTTTTCAAGATACACGGCCAGGCTGTCTTTCACATCCGGGATGCTCTCCACGGCCCGGTAAATTTCGGCGGTCCCGATCCGCACACCTCCCCTGTTTAATGTTGCATCCGAACGGCCATAGATAATCACCGAATTACGATCCGTAACCTTGATCCAGTCGCCGTGACGCCATATATTAGGATACATTTCAAAATAACTGCCAAGATATTTTTCGTCGTCTTCATCGTTCCAAAAATAAATGGGCATAGAAGGCATAGGCTGCGTGATCACCATTTCGCCAAGTTCGTCGATGAGCGGTTTTCCATCTTCACTATATGCTTCGATCCGGCAGCCGAGCATACGACATTGTATTTCGCCCGGATAAACAGGCAGGATCGGGCAGCCGCCTACGAAAGCGCTGCAAACATCCGTTCCACCGCTAAGTGAAATGAGCCAGACGTCTTTTTTGACATATTTATAGATCCATTCGTATGCTTCCGGCGGCAGTGGCGAACCGGTTGAACCGATCGTTTCCAATGCGTGCAAATTTTCCGAAGTAATGCTGACACCCGCTTTCATGGAAGCAATAAAATAAGCTGCACCACTTCCAAAATGGGTTATTTTGGCCTTTTCGGCTAGCGTCCAGAGCGTTTGTGAAGAAGGAAAAGCCGGTGCGCCGTCGTAAAGCACAAGCGTTGCGCCGCATAGCAGCGACCCCAATGCATAGTTCCACATCATCCAGCCAGTAGTAGAATACCAGAAATAACGGTCGCCGGGTTTAACATTCTGATGCAGGATCAATGCTTTGTGGTGTTCGATCAGGCAGCCGCCTACGCTATGCGTAATCGCTTTTGGCTTGGCCGTGGTTCCTGATGAGTAAAGGATCCAGATCGGGTGATCGAAAGAAAGCGGTTCAAAATCGATTCCAAAGTTTTCAAGGTGCAGAATGTCCTCCCAGGAAGTAAGCCGTTCCGGGCGGTTTTCTGCATTGATATTATTTATTAAAACTGTGTCTTTAACACTTGGTAATGAAAAAGATAGCTCTTGCGCAAATGGTGTGATATCGTACGTTTTCCCATTATAAAAATACCCATCTGCTACAAAAAGCACTTTTGGCTCAATTTGTGAAAAACGGTCTGCAATGGCTGTTTTTCCAAAATCCGGTGAACAGGAAGACCATACGGCGCCCACGGCATTTGTCGCGAGGAATGCAACCACCGCCTGCGGAATGTTAGGCAAAATCGCCGCCACGCGATCACCAGGCCGCACGCCCCGCTGTTTGAGCCAGGCAGCCACCGCGGCAACCTCCGTTTCAAGCGTTTCCCAGGAAATTTCGGTTAATGCAGATTGTTCTGACTGGAAAATAATGGCCGGACGATCCTTTGTTTTATTTCTGAAAACATGCTCGGCATAGTTGACTTTAGAACGCGTAAACCATTTTGTACCGATCATCCCATGCTTCGGCCTTTGCAAAACTTCCAGGTATAGATCATGGGATTTTATATTGAAGTAAAGCCACAAACTCTCCCAGAAATCTTCCAGGTCCGTCACAGACCAATCCCAAAGGTCATGGTAGGAGCGGAAATAAAGGCCTCTTTTGACAAAAAGCCAATCCATGTACTTTTTGAGATTGGATTGCTCCAGAAGCGCTCTTCCTGGTTTCCATAATGGTTGAGGCAGCACGTCGGTAGACATATTTTAAATCATTATAGGTGAAGGTTAGGTCATGGAAAAAGGCGTTTGCGACGCATTTAACCAATAGTATTAATAAACGTTCGGTTACGAAAAATGGCATAAGCCGAAGTGAAAATATTTACTTAAAAATTTACTGTATCTTTGTACCCTTAAATAAAACACTTAGTACTCTGATCATCAGATACGTTGATCGGCTGGTTTTAGTGGCAGTTTTGCAATTACATCCAAAGAACCGCCTGATCAGTACACGGCAAATAGTAAGAGGAAACAAAAATCCAGTAGTGATACTGCATTCCTAATGAGAAAAAGAACATCAACACCCTCGAAGGCGCCAAGAGCTTCGCAGCCTTCGACCAGCGGACAAAAAACTTTCCGCAAGTCTAACGACGGCACAGGCCATCCTTTCAAAAAAGTTCGGCCCGAAGCAGAAAGCCGCTTCAGTAAGCCAAGCATCAAAAAGTCAAGTTTTAGAGTTGCCAGTGGTAATGCAGACAATGCAGGCCAAAAAGCACGCCCAAATTTCGACCACGAAAAAGGCCCGAGCGACAGACCACGCTTTGATAAGCCACGTTTTGACAAACCACGTTTTGATAAGCCAGGATTCGACAAGCCGGGTTCAGATAGGCCTCGTTTTGATAAGCCGGGAAATGACAGACCAAGATTCCCGAAAAAAGACGGGGATTTCCGCGGCGAGCCAAAGAAAGATTTCGGACAAAGAGAAAGACCATCTGGCGACAGGGAGTTTAAACCTCGCTTTGACAGACCTGCACGTGAAGGTGACAGACCACGTTTCGAAAGAAACGCCGATCGCCCCACTCAATCCGGAGAATCACGCCCATTCCGTGGAAGAGAAGAATCCGCACCAAGGGAAAGGCCGGTTGGCGACAGAGAATTCAGGCCTCGTTTTGAAAGACCATCACGCGAAGGTGACAGACGCGATTCCAGGTCTTCAGGTGATCGCCCATATGACCGTCCAAGCAGAGACGGCAAGCCGGAATTTAAAAAAAAAGATGAAACCGGGCGCGTAGAACGCGATAGTTTTCCAAAACCGTCCCGTGATGAAAATCCGGAACAGGCAGCAGATCGCAGCGGACTGGATAGAAGAGTTGGACGTTTTGAAAGTGCCCCGCGTTATAACCTTTCCAGCTACGAAAAGAAAGCAGCACCAAAACGGAAAGAAAAAGATAAGGAAGAATCCGCTTTGATCCGTTTGAACCGATACATTGCGAACGCGGGCATATGCTCACGCCGCGAGGCAGATGATTTGATTTCTTCGGGACAAATTTCTGTAAACGGAAAAACGATCACAGAAATGGGTTACAAAGTAATGCCTACTGACGTTGTGAAATACGGCAAGAAGGCATTGAACCCGGAGAAAATGGTTTATATTTTAATCAATAAGCCGAAGGATTACATTACGACAACAGACGATCCGGAGGAACGCAAAACCGTGCTTGACCTGATTCAGGGAGCTTGTGCTGAGCGTGTATATCCTGTTGGTCGTCTGGACAGGAATACAACAGGGTTATTGCTTTTGACGAATGATGGCGAATTGGCTGAAAAGTTGACGCATCCATCCGGCGGCATCAAGAAAATTTATCAGGCAGAACTGGACAAACCCATTACCACGGAAGATTTTGAAAGCCTGCAACACGGACTGGAACTGGAAGACGGTTTTATCCGTCCCGACGAAGTTGGCATTGTTACGCCCGATGCAATGGTCGTTGGTCTGGAAATTCACAGCGGCCGCAACAGGATCGTTCGTCGGATGTTTGAACATTTGGGTTATGAAGTCCAAAAACTGGACCGCACAGTGTTTGCAGGTTTAAACAAAAAAGACCTTCCACGCGGCAAATGGAGATTCCTGAGCGAGAAGGAAGTTGTGAAGCTGAAATTTATGCTGTAAGATTTTTCGAATAAAACAAAAGAAAACCGGCTGCTACGATAAACGTATCAGCCGGTTTCTTTTTTGAACCTATATATTACAAACGGAATCCGAAAGAGTAAACATCATATGGAGCGTCCGGATAAAGACCTTCGAACTGAACCATTGATTCTTCCTTGCCTGCGATTGCAGCCTGGAATTCTTTTACTGTCCGCACTGGCTTACCATTCACTTTGGTGATAATAAAGCCTTCTTCTACTTGCGAACGGGCAAATTTACCGCCGTCGATGGAAACAACTTTCACGCCGCCATCGAGTTTGTAACGAGACAAACGTTGTTTTTCCTGATCAGTAAGGTTACCAAATTGCGCACCCAACGCATTCATGATAGCAGCGGATTCGTCGCGTTTCAGAATGTCGGAGCCGCCTGTACGGTTACGCAATGTAATGTTCAGGTCTTTCTCCTTACCATCACGGTTAACAGTAAGGTTTACTTTGTCGCCAGGCTTGTGCAAGCCAATTGATTGTTGCAATTCAGGAATTGAGTGAATGTTCACACCGTCCACTTTCACGATCACGTCGCCTTTATTTACACCGCCTGCTTTTGCAGCACTGTTTTCTGTAAACTCACGAACATAAACACCATCATTCACTTTCACGCCATATTCTTCGGCTTTTCTGCTATCCAGGTCATCCAGGGCAATACCCAGGTAACCGCGCTGCACATTACCGAATTTGATCAAGTCACTTGAAACTTTCTTAACAATGCTCGAAGGAACCGCGAACGCATATCCTGCGAAGCTTCCCGTTGGGCTGGCAATTGCAGTATTGATACCGATCAATTCGCCTTTCAGGTTTACCAATGCTCCACCACTGTTACCAGGGTTTACAACAGCATCTGTTTGAATAAATGATTCAAGAGGTGAATCTACCGAAGAGGCAGAAGCTGGTGTTACACCACCACCACGTCTTGAACTACCGATAATGCCCAGTCCACGACCTTTTGCACTTACAATCCCAGCTGTTACAGTAGACTCGAGGTTGAACGGGTTACCCACGGCCACAACCCACTCTCCTACTTTCACCGCATCCGAATTGCCCAACGTTACCGCCGGCAAATCCTTTGCTTCAACTTTGATCACGGCAATGTCCGTAGACGGGTCTGTTCCGATCACCTTTGCTCTGAACTTACTTTTATTATGCAATGTAACTTCCAGTTCCTGAGCACCTTCCACAACGTGGTTATTTGTTACGATATAACCGTCAGGAGAAATAATTACGCCAGAACCAGACGCTTCCTGTGACTGTGGACCGCGGGATCCGCCTTCGAATTCATCACCAAAAAAATCGCGGAAAATATCAGGAATCTGCTGCTGCCCACGCGAAGCCTGACGCGTCATTGTAGATTTAATGTGGACCACAGTAGGGGTTGTAGCCTCTGCTGCATAAACGAAATCACCAGGTGCGCCTACCGGTGAACCGGTTGACGTGAAACGTGTGATCGACTCCGCAGGAGCCTCCTTAAAAATTACATCTTTACCATCGTTATCGCCAAATAGTTTAAAGCCAGCCAGAGTTGATGCACTTGAAATCAACCCAACCAACACTAAACCTTTCCAATTTGTTTTCATATACATTTGTTGGGGTTATATTTTTGTGATTAAATAACGCAAAGCATTTACTAAATTATTCCCACACAAGGCTCATTTAACATATTTTAACAGGAGACATTCTCAATGCGATTTACTAAAATATCCTGCCAATGTCACTAACAATTTAATCGCATCTTTGTTCACAACAAAAGGCGCTATTAATAAAAATTAATAACGCCTTTCCAAAATCACTCCGCCGATTACGCTACTTCAATCGCACGTGCAGGTTTTTCTTTGGCTTCTTCACGTTTTGGCAACGCGATGCTCAACACGCCTTCATTGTAAGTGGCTTCAATTTTGTCACCGTCGATAGAATTAGGCAATGTGAATGTGCGTTGGAAAGAAGCATATTTGAATTCCCTACGCGTATATTTTTCGTTTTTCTCTTCCTCTTTTTGTTCCTTCTGAGCTGAAATGGTCAGTTGGTTCTTTTCAAGGTTCAGTTTGAAATCTGATTTCTGCAGGCCAGGAGCGGCTACTTCGATCCTGAATCCTTCTGTGCTCTCAACAACATTTACTGCTGGAACGCTGCCTGAAAATGCAGGGGCTGCTAATTCGTTGAAGAGGTCCTTGCCAAAAAATCCGTTTAAGTAAGATGGATTTGCAAAATGGGTTTTTACTAATGTGCTCATTGCTATAAGGTTTTAATTGTCTGTTTATTTTTTAAGATTACCAATCCGGTATGTTGAGTCATCATCAATACTCATACCGAAGCGCCAAACTCGAAAAATAGCGGACAAAATGGCTTATTTATCAGAATAACCGGAACATTATGTGCCATAATGTCTGATTTAGCTCAAAAATAATGAGACAATCCGACATTGAGTCGTCGATAATCCAGACAAAAAAATTAATGAAAGAAGAAATTAGCGAAGTTCTAGAATGGCGCAGGCCTGTTCCGAAGCAGATTGCTCGGCTTTTTTCTTGGTGAAACCATTGCCTTGCGCAAATGGCTCGTCGTTGACAAGAATTTGGGAAATGAATTCGCGGTGGTGGCGTGTGCCGCGCTCTTCAAGTATTTCAAAACGGATTTCTTTCCCCTCGCGCTGTGCCCATTCAATGATCAGGCTTTTGAAATTGGCGTTGTTCTGGATAATGTTCTCCAGATCATAATGCGTAATCAGCTTACTAATGATGAATGTACGTGTGAAACGAAAGCCCTTATCCAGGTAAATAGCACCTACAAATGCTTCGAGCGCGTCTCCATACATAGAAGATCGCGGGGACATGCCGCGACGGTTGCCATCGTATTCGATCAAGCGATCGAGGCCAAGTTTTCTGGAAATTTGATTGAGCGATTCCCGGTTGACAATTCGGGAGCGGATTTCGGTAAGAAAACCTTCGTCTTTGTAAGGATATTTGGTAAAAAGGAATTCCGCTACCACCATTCCCAAAACGGCGTCACCGAGATATTCGAGTCTTTCGTTGGATTCACGAAATCCTTTAATTGCAGTTTCTCTGGATGCAGACGTGTGTCGAAAAGCCAGTTGGTAGACGCCAAGATTCGAAGGCCGGTCGCCAATTACATGAGCAATCGATTCCTTAAATTTTTTATCCTCAGCACTTCCGGTTCTGAAAAGAGAGAGTATCGGTATAAGAATTCGCTTTGCCAAGTGTAATTAGTTAATCAGTCTTCATATTTTTTGAAAACGACTGATGCATTGTGTCCGCCAAAGCCAAATGTATTGCTGAGCGCAATGTTGATCTCGCGTTTTTGAGCGTGGTTAAATGTCAGGTTCAATTTTGGGTTGATTTCCGGGTCATCGGTAAAGTGGTTGATGGTAGGAGGAACAACCTGATCCCGGATCGCTAAAATACATGCGGCAGCTTCAATAGCACCAGCCCCACCCAGCAAATGGCCAGTCATGGATTTGGTTGAACTAATATTCAGCTTGTAAGCGTGCTCACCAAAGTATTTTTCGATTGCCTTAATTTCCTGCGGATCACCGATCGGCGTTGAAGTGCCGTGCGTATTGATGTAATCCACATCTTCCGGTTTGATTCCTGCGTTCTCGATCGCATTTTTCATAACAATGTGAGCACCAAGTCCGTCCGGATGGGGCGCTGTAATGTGGTAGGCATCGGAAGACATTCCGGCACCGATCATTTCAGCGTAAATTTTTGCTCCCCTTGCCTTCGCATGTTCCAGCTCTTCCAGAATAAGCGCTGCCCCGCCTTCTCCCAGTACAAAACCATCACGGTCTTTATCATACGGACGGGAGGCAGTTTCGGGAGAATCGTTTCTTTCGGACAAAGCTTTCAATGCGTTGAAACCACCCACGCCTGCGATGGTCACTGCTGCTTCTGAGCCTCCGGAAATACATACGTTCATCATCCCAAGCTTGATGTAATTGAATGCATCGATCAAGGCATTGGTTGCTGAAGCGCAAGCTGAAACTGTGATGAAATTGGGACCGCGGAAGCCATAGCGGATAGAAAGAACTCCCGAAGCACTGTCCACGATCATTTTGGGAATGAAGAATGGGTTGAATCTGGGGGTTTTACCATTTTCTGCGAAATTCATCACCTCTTCTTCAAAGGTTTTTAATCCGCCGATTCCGGTACCCCAAATTACACCGGCTTTGTCGAGATCAAGCGTATCTGCGTCAAAGCCGGCGTCCTTCATCGCCTCGTCTGCTGCAATGACGGCGTATTGTGTAAACGGGTCCATTTTACGGGCTTCCTGACGAGGAATGTAATTTGTAACGTCCAGACCTTTTACTTCACAGGCAAACTTGGTGCGAAACTTCTCAGCGTCGAAACGCGTAATAGGAGCCGCTCCGCTTACACCTGCAACTAAATTATTCCAAAAGGTAGAAACATCATTTCCCACGGGCGTTAGTGCACCCATTCCGGTAATTACAACTCTCTTCAAACTCATAAAATGGGGACAGAAATAAAATGATACTGGTGCAAAAACCGAATTACTTCACGTTTTCTTCCAGGTATGCAACAGCCTGACCAACTGTACCAATGTTCTCTGCCTGATCGTCAGGGATAGATAGATTGAATTCTTTTTCAAATTCCATGATCAATTCAACGGTATCTAGAGAGTCTGCTCCCAAGTCGTTCTGGAAGTTTGCTTCCGATGTTACTTCCGACTCTTCTACGCCGAGTTTCTCGACGATAATTTGCTTAACTCTTTCTGCAATTGCTGACATTTTATATTCACTTTTTGGTTAAAATCGCAACAAAGAAAGAAATTTCGATTCACTTTGACAAAATTTTTTTAGTCCTTTCAAATTATTGCTTTCAATGTTGTTGAAATAAAAAAACCAGAAAATCAAATGCTTACCACGGATGTGTCCCAGTAAATCTGTCAATTATATAAAGAACATATAGGATAGCCGTACATTCGCGAAACATTTACCGACCATCAGACGCAGTATTGTATGATTTCGATATCGAATATAAAAAATGCCGAATCGCCCTTATTTTTTTTAATGGCAGGCCCTTGCGCAATCGAAGGCAGGGACATGGCTTTGCGCATCGCAGAACACATTACCGGCCTTACAGACCGGCTCAAAATCCCATATATCTTCAAAGGTTCCTACCGCAAGGCCAACCGCACTAAAATAGATTCTTTCACGGGGATCGGAGATGAAAAAGCATTAAAGATCCTAGAAGAAGTTCGTAATACATTTGGAGTGCCCGTAGTGACAGACATTCACGAGTCGCATGAAGCCGCTTTCGCTGCCGAATATGTTGACGTGTTGCAAATCCCAGCTTTCCTATGCCGACAAACTGAATTACTGGCCGCAGCTGCCAGAACGGGAAAGGCTGTGAACGTGAAGAAAGGACAGTTTTTGTCAGGCGCATCCATGAAATTTGCTGTTGAAAAAATCAATGAGGTTAACCCTGAATGTCCCGTGATCCTGACCGATCGCGGCAACAGCTTTGGTTATGGCGATCTGATTGTTGATTATCGTAACCTCCCGGAAATGAGCTCTTTCGGCGTTCCTGTTGTGATGGATTGCACACATTCATTGCAGCAGCCTAATCAAGCCTCCGGCGTAACGGGCGGCAAACCCAAGCTCATCGAAACCATTGCAAAGGCCGCTATCGCGGTTGGAGCGGATGGATTGTTTATTGAAACGCACTTTAATCCGGCCGAAGCTAAGTCCGATGGCGCCAATATGCTTCCTCTGGATCAGTTGGAAGGACTTTTGGAGAGACTGGTGCGTGTTCGTGAAGCTGTAATGTAATGGTCGCACGATTTCTGAAAGCGCAGCTGTTTTGCGTCATTTTCTGTTTTCAAATAATCTCGCCAAAAGTTGTTGCGCAGGGGGACGTTTCCCAGTTAAATGCGCCCGTGCGAAATTCGACCCATGGAGACTCGACACTTTGGGTCATCAAGGCTGGCGATGTGATTCCGCCTGTTACGCTCGCTCTGGCGGGATTGGTGGCGCAGGGAAGAATCAGCAGGCATTTTCACGAAAAAGTACATTCACAATATCCTAATTTTCATTCCAAAGCGGATGAATTTCTGCCGTATGCGCCTGGTGTTGTGAGTCTCGCACTGGCCTCTGCGGGCGTAAAAGGCAGGCATAAGCTCGGTGACCAGATTATCCTTGCATTGCTTTCCAACATTATAGCACAGGGCGTGACGCAAAGTTTGAAGCGGGTTATTAAATATCCGCGGCCCGATCAGTCTGACTATTATTCTTTTCCCTCCGGCCACACTACCACGGCTTTTGCCAACGCCACTATTTTACATGAGGAATACGGCCAACGCAGCGTTTTGTACAGCATTGGAGGATATGGGACCGCCACGGCGGTAGGCACATTAAGGGTTTTAAACGATAAACACTGGCTCGCGGATGTCCTCATGGGCGCAGGCATAGGCATAGGGGCCACAAAAGTCCTTTATATCAGTTACCCCTGGCTGCAACAGACCGTTCGCAGAATGAAACATTAATTGCACATTTTTGAAACCAGCTGACATAGGGTTGTCACAAGCGGCTGTTTCATTTGCAAAAAACAAACCAACATTCTCATCATGCAAACGAAAACAATCCCGCCTATCCATGTGCTCTATTTTGAAACCGAAACTTCTCTTAATGAACTGATGGATTACGTGCGCTTGGTTGCGCATCGCCTGTATAGGGAGGCAATTCGAAAGGAAATGGAAGTAACCGGTCCCATTTACTGGATTTATAACGGTGCTGACGGCAATCCCGAAACGCGGTTCCACCTTACCATCGCATTGCCGGTTACTGTTTCCGACACGCCTTTGACCGACTCTGAATTCAAGCTCAAATATCTGGAACCGTTCAGATGCGTTGCCGGACAACTTTACGGAAGTTGGGAAGGTTTGGGAAAAATATACGGTGATTTGATCTCAGCGTTAATGTCGGAAAATTTGATCATGACCGGCCAAAATCGGGAGATATATTTGAATATGGATTTCCAAAATCCGGAAAACAACATTACTGAGATCCAGATCGGGATTAATTAAATTAGATTTTCAAAACACTTTCAGCCTCATGTCGTATTGCAGCTATATCAATAATAATGTCACGGAAACAGCCGATTATTTGCTTCATAAGCATTATCACGACAATCAGTATGGTTTTGAAATAACCGATGATGACGAACTTTTTGGTCGCTTGATCCTGGAAATCAACCAGGCCGGTTTAAGCTGGACATTAATGTTAAGGAAGCAGGATAGTTTCAGAAAGGCCTATGATAATTTTTCCATTGAGAAAATCGCTCAGTATGACGAATCCGATCGGGAGAGGCTTTTACTGGACGCAGGAATTGTTCGTAACAAGCTTAAAGTCAATGCCGCGATTGTAAATGCGCAAAAAATCCTGGAATTAAAGAAAGACTTCGGATCATTTAAAGGCTGGATCGATGCGCATCACCCTTTAACGAAAGAAGAATGGATCAAGGTTTTTAAGAAAACATTCAAGTTCACAGGCGGCGAGATCGTGAACGAATTCCTCATGAGCACAGGTTACCTGCCCGGCGCGCATACGCCTGACTGTCCTATTTACAAGAAGGTCAAATTGATTGAAGCGACGGCAAAAGCGTAATTACCGGCTGCCGTTCTCCTGCAAATATTTAATCAATGCAGCAGGCTGATCGGTTTGCAAACCCTGAACGCCCTTTTGCAAAGCCTCTTTCCAGGAAACGAGGCCTTCCGTCGCACTTTGCACATCCAGCCACACCTGAACACCCGCTTCATTAATAGCACTCAAAAGTTGCGGGTGCGGTAAGTTATCAACGATTTTTAAAGGTAATCTTTTCAAAAAAACCGACAGCTTTTCTTTGGAATCAATGTCCTTTGGCAAACTTGACATTAAAGGAACTTCCGGGGCGACCTTCTGCCATTCACTATAGTCGCTTTCTTTATTAAGATAAACAATCACCTGTTTTTCCATCCCTGCCTCTCTGATCTGCTTCCAGGTTTCGGAAACATCGGCAGCTTTAAAATCCAGATAGATATTGATCTTGCCTTTACAAACGGCCAGCATTTCCCTGAACTCAGGAATTTTATTCGTCTTTTTATTTCTGTTAAAAACCTGCAAATGCTTCACTTCATCCAGGGTCATTGCGCTCACTTTTCCTGCGCCGTTGGTGGTTCTGTCCACAGTTGCGTCATGTAGCACGACCAAATGTCCGTCTTTCGTTGTCCTCAGATCCACTTCTACATAATCTGCTCCGCTGGCGATTGCTTCCCGCGCAGCCGCAAGCGTATTTTCAGGAACGGCAATATGATTTCCTCTGTGCGCTATGACCACGAGTTTGTGCTTTGTTTCAGGCAAAACTTGCTGCGCATATGCGCTCAAAGACATTATCAATGATAGTAAAAGGAGGCTTGTGGCTTTGCTAAGCATAAGGGCTTTATAAAAAACGAGTCTACAAGTAAGAATAAAAACTTCTCAACTCATAGACTCATAAACTTTCAAAACGGGTAATTATTGGATTTCGAAGCTTGACAAATTCACAAAATCCTGAACGCGGGCATTGATTTCCTCCTGTGTCAGATTTACAATACGCTCTGTTCCAAACTTTTCAACACAGAATGAGGCCATTGCCGATCCATAAATAATGGCACGCTTCATATTCTCAAAAGAAATGTCGTCTGTGCTAGCCAGGTAACCTATGAACCCGCCTGCAAATGTATCGCCAGCTCCGGTTGGATCAAAAACCTCTTCCAATGGCAATGCCGGGGCAAAAAATATCCTTTCGCCCTGGAACAACAACGCACCGTGTTCTCCTTTTTTAATGATCAATGTTTTCGGGCCCATTTCCATGATCTTCTTCGCTGCCTTCCGTAACGAATATTCGCCTGAAAGTTGACGAGCTTCCTCGTCGTTGATCGTGATCAGGTCCACCATTTTCAAAACCGCTTTCAGATCGTCCATTGCAATGTTCATCCACAAGTTCATTGTGTCCAGCATAATCAGCTTGGGACGGGATGTCATGCGCTCGATAATCAGTTTCTGAGTCGCCGGAACAGTGTTTCCTAACATCAGGAATGTCGTTCCCTGGTAAGATTCCGGAATAATGGGATCGAAATGTTCCATTACATTCAATTCCGTAATCAGGGTGTCCCGGGTGTTCATATCCTCGTGATATTTCCCCGACCAGAAGAAAGTTTTACCTTCTTTCACGATTTCAAGTCCTTCGGTATTAACGCCGTGGTCCTGCAAAAGGGAGATCATTTCATCCGGGAAATCGCCACCGACAACGGCAACGAGATTGTTTTCTTTGGTGAAATATGATGCTGCTAGTGTGATGTAAGTGGCCGCACCGCCAATAATTTTATCTGTTTTTCCAAAAGGTGTTTCAAGCGCATCGAATGCAACAGATCCTACGGTTAATAAACTCATAAATAAGTATTGTATTGATTTTAAGATAGTTTCAAACTGGGCCTTCCTAGTAAAAGCGCTGCGAAGATAATCAAAACGCCCGAATAGCGTCGGCACCCCATTCTATTATGCCAAACTGTTTAACTCAATCATTGGTTATTTGCTATTTTTGTAAAATTTACCACTTTCACCACTAACACATTACTATGGAAGCGATCAGCGAAGCCAGAAGGCACATTGACAACGCCAAAGACTTTTTGAGTAATAATGCTAAGAAGCAGGACGGAATTTACCATGACAAAAAATATGTCAAGATCGCCGGACACACTGCTTACACTGGCATTTTATTAGCATTGAACGAATTACTGGGAGAAAAAAATAGAAAGACTCCCAAAAGCGTAGAGTGGTATCAAATGGAGCTCAGCAAACTAGACAAGAGCTTGCTGGCCAAGTTTACAACTGCTTATCAGGTTTTACATATTGATATGGGTTACCAAGGCAGCAAAAGTGCGAAGTTAGCCTCAGTAGGACTTGGAGAAGCAGAAAAGATCATAAGTTGGGTGGAAACCCGCCTTGAAAAGAAAGAACATTAATTGAATCAGTTTTTAAGAAAGTAAAAACATAGATGACCGCGCAAACTTTCCAGCCGCTTAAAATATTCAATACACTTACCCGTAAAAAGGATGTATTTGTTCCTATTGCCCCTCCTTATGTCGGCATGTATGTCTGCGGTCCCACGGTTTATAATAATGTCCATTTAGGAAATATCCGCACGTTTCTATCTTTCGATATTCTTTACAGATATCTTACGCATATCGGCTACAAGGTCCGCTATGTGCGGAACATTACGGATGTAGGACATTTAGTCGGTGACGGGGAAGTGGGAGAAGACAAGATTGGTAAAATGGCAAAGCTGCAAAAGCTTGAACCTATGGAGATCGTGCAGCGCTATACCAATGATTTTCACGACGTTTCGGCCACATTTAATTTAATTCCTCCGAGCATTGAGCCAACAGCCACAGGTCATTTGATCGAACAGATCGAAGCAGTGAAGACTTTGATAGGAAAAGGCGCCGCTTACGAATCCAATGGCTCTGTTTATTTTGATATCAACAAATATCAGGCTGACGGGAATGAGTATGGCAAACTGTCGGGCCGCATTATTGAAGATCTTCTAAACGAAACACGTGAGCTTGACGGACAGGCTGAAAAGCGTAATCCGCTGGATTTCGCACTTTGGAAAAAGGCCAGCCCCGAGCACATTATGCAATGGGATTCGCCCTGGGGAATGGGCTTTCCAGGTTGGCATTTGGAATGTACTTGCATGAGTGGCAAGTATTTAGGCAAACAATTTGACATTCATGGCGGTGGAATGGATTTGAAATTCCCACATCACGAATGCGAGATCGCACAAGGCAAATCGCTTACGAATGAGGAGCCGGTGCGTTACTGGATGCATACCAATATGTTGACGGTGAACGGTCAAAAAATGTCCAAATCACTCAACAATTCCTTTCTGCCAGCCGAGCTGTTTTCCGGAAACCATCCTTTGCTGGACCAGGCTTATAGCCCCATGACGGTGCGGTTTTTTATGTTGCAAAGCCAATATCGCAGCACACTCGATTTTTCGAATGAAGCATTGAAAGCTGCGCATAAGGGTTATAAAAAACTCGCAAATGGTCTGAGAAACGCCAAATTGCTTTCCTATGCACTAGAAGAAGGCGTAAGCATTGACGAGATCAAACAAATTGAGATCAACAAGGCGATTGAAGGATTTTACGGAGCCATGAATGATGATCTTAACACGTCAGTCGCATTCGCGAATCTCTTTAATTTGCTCAAATACATTAATATGCTCAACATGGGCCAGCTGAAAACGGCGGCACTTGGTGAAGAGACCTTTCATGCATTGAAAGATAATTTCATTACTTTCTTTGAGGATGTCTTGGGCTTAAAGGAAGAAATAAGTGAAGGTTATGCGATCCTGGATGGCATGCTGAAACTATATAGGGAATATAAATTATCAATGAACTACGAAAAAGTAGACGAGATCCGTTCTTACTTCAAAAATCAGGGACTGGTGATACGCGACACAAAAGTGCGGATCGATTGGGCTTACGAAGAGTAAATATGAAAAAGTTATCAATATTAATGTTTGTCTTCATGCTGGCTTATGGCTGCAAAACCAAAGACAGCACAGAACAAGCCGCCGAGCAGGCACCAGCTCTTGTCAAAAGCCCCGATTTCAATGCAGATTCGGCTTATACATTTGTCCAGAAGCAAGTTGATTTTGGTCCGAGGGTCCCTGATACGAAACCGCATGACGCTTGTGGTGACTATATAGCGGAAAAACTTAAAAGCTACGGTCTTCAGGTTATTGAACAGGCTTTTAAGGATACAACATTTGATAATAAAATCCTGAACGGCAGAAATATTATCGGCAGCTTCAATCCCAAGGCCTCCAAACGCCTTTTACTTGCAGCGCACTGGGATTCAAGACCTTACTCAGACCAGGATTCCTTAGTAAAGAACAAGCCTGTGCTGGCGGCCAATGACGGTGCGAGCGGCGTGGGCATATTGCTGGAAGTTGCGCGGGTGTTATCCATGCAAAAAACCACTCCTGAAATCGGCGTCGACATTGTTTTTTTCGACATGGAAGATTGGGGGAATTCCGAGCAAGCTGAGGATGAATATGGTGGCTACTGCCTTGGTTCACAATATTGGGCAGCAAATAAGCATACGCCAAATTACACTGCCTACTTTGGAATTTTGCTGGATATGGTGGGTGCAAAAGGCGCAACTTTTTTTAAGGAAGGCCATTCCGTTCAACTAGCCGGAAGCGTTGTCAATTCCGTTTGGAATACGGCCAGCAGACTTGGTTACAGCAATATTTTCATCGACGACCGAGGTGGGTCAATAACCGATGACCACGTGGCCGTTAATAAAATCGCCAAAATCCCGATGATCGATATCATTCACACCAAGCCGAATAACATGTCAAAAACGTTTTTTGACCAATGGCACACCACGGACGATACAATGGAACACATTGATCCTAAGACTTTAAAGGCGGTTGGACAGACATTAATCCAGGTTGTATATCAGGAAGCGGAAGGCGAAGCACTTTAATTTCACAGCTTTTTGACGGTAACCCAGATATTCGAATTCCGGCCCTTATCGTCGCTACAAGAAATTTTGACCCGGCCTAATGGAAGGCTCACAAAGACACTTTCATGCGGGACCGATTTCCTGCTTAGTTTGTCATTAATATACCAGAAAACTTCCTGTACATCATTGGAAGTCTGGCAACCCAACTGAATCTGTTGCGGCTCGTCGGGCCGCAAATAATATTCGCTACCATCATTCGGGCTCACGATCAACGGCGGGCCTTCGTGGAAAACGCGCTCACAATCAGGGTTATGCGGCGGAATTTTTTGGTAAGGGATTTTTTGCAGCTCGTTATAGGCAATTAATTCCGGCGCCAGATTGGCATAAGCTCGCTTTTCAAAACCATTTTCAGGAATACAATACGTGCAGTAAGAAATCTTCCCAGATTTATCTGTAAAAACCCATCGCAAATGCTGACATTTCTTATAAGCAGAAACGCCCGTAATGTATTGATCCAGAATTTGATGTGTGCAAAATTCGGATGGAATATCGCCACTTTCTGCACAGACTTTTCGTAAAGAAACATTAGCTGGCGTTTGGTACCAGCCTTTCGGTGAATTGTAATCCAATGCATTAAAAATAGAAAACAGCAATGGTGTCGCGGTATTTGCGCCACTGAGTTCGGGAACACCTTCCCCGGAAAAATTACCAACCCAAACGCCGACTGTATATCTGCGGTTATAACCAATGCTCCATGCATCGCGCTTGCCATACGAAGTGCCCGTTTTCCACGCGATTTTGGGCAAATGATAGGTGTTATCGAAGTTTGTCGGCAAGTCGGGACGTGTGATTTGGGTGAGAATGTTGGTTAATAAATAGGCGGCTTCCTGAGAAATGACCGGCGTGCCTTTTTTATCCAAAGGCGTTTCTGAGGAATAACGCAGCTTTTTTAGTTCACCATCATTGGAAAATGCTGCAAATAAGCGTGTTAACTCTTCCAATGTAACACCGCAGCCGCCCAGGATCATAGAAAGTCCAAGATCTTTTGCCTGTTTATCAATGGTCTTAAATCCGGCTTTCCGAAGCTTTGAGATCAAAACCGGCGTGCTTACTTCTTTCAAGATCTTCACCGCGGGAATGTTCAAAGAATTGGCCAAGGCAAATTCCGCAGTAACCGGACCATTGAAATGTTGATCGAAATTTTCGGGTTCATAGCCACTGAAATTGCTCGGAACGTCATTTACGATGTTTTTCGGAGTGATGAACCCTTGGTCAAATGCTGTGGCGTAAAGCAATGGTTTTAAGGTGCTTCCAGGTGAACGAACTGCTCTCACGCCATCCACCTGACCGCCGTCGAAGGGGTTATTAAAATCCGCCGAACCAATGTAAGCCTCCACTTCCATAGTCTCGTTATTCACCACCAGTACCGATGCATTGTGAATGTTCATCATTTTGCGGCGGTTAATGTAGTTTTTAACCTGCTCCTCAATCTGATTTTGCAGCTGGATTTTAAGCTGGCTATGGATTACAGGCTGATCTGGATGTTCTTTTTTGAGCCTTAATGCCAAATGTGGCGCGAGCTTCGGCGCTTGCAAGCGCTTCACCACCAAAGGCTCGTTCAATGCATCCTGAATGATATTTTTATCAAAAAGCTGCTCTTCCTCAAACCGGCGGAGCCACACATTCCGGGCAGCCACCAATGCATCATTACGCGTCCCCGGCCGCAGACTCGACGGCCGGTTAGGCACAATGGTCAAAGCTGTAATTTCCGACAGACTAAGCAGCTGGGGCGGTTTTCCAAAATAAAGCAGCGAAGCGGCCTTAATGCCTTCAATGTTACCTCCGTAAGGAACCAGGTTGAGATACATTTGCAGGATCTCGGCTTTGGAATAATGCAATTCGAGCTGGAAGGCGCGGTGGATTTCCAGTATTTTGTTCAGATAAGTCCGCCTGCGTGGCTCTATCAGCCGAACCACTTGCATCGTTATGGTAGAGGCACCCGAAGTTCTGCGCCCTGTAAAAATGTTACGGACCCCAGCCCTTACAATGGCAAAAGGATTCACGCCCAGATGCGCATAGAAATATTGATCTTCTTTGTAAATCAATGTCTTACGCAGCAGCGGCGTAATTTCTGACACATTTGCATACAGGCGCCACTTATCTTCTTTACTCAAAAAAGCATGGATCACATTGCCCTTGTGGTCGGTTACCTGGGTTGCGTAATTAATCTTGGGCTGAAAGGGGAAGGCGAAATCCAGGATTAAAAACAAGCATACTGCTGACAGCACAGCCAGTCCGGCTATTTTGAATTTACGCTTCATTTTTCGAATGTGTGTGAGGGTTCATTTTGGGTTCTGATTTGTCCCTATCAGGTAATTTTCTCTAATTACTGACTTTATTGCAAAAAAAGCCAATCAAAATACCACCATGTCGAAATACGTAGCCGCCATTGACCAGGGAACGACAAGCACGCGTTGCATACTCTTCAATCATCAGGGAAATATCGTTTCAGTTGGACAAAAGGAACACGAGCAAATTTACCCGCACCCGGGCTGGGTGGAGCATAATCCGACCGAAATCTGGAAAAACACATTGGAAGTGATTGCAATTGCACGGATCAATGTTTCGGCAACGGCAGCGGATATCGCAGCAATTGGCATTACAAATCAAAGAGAAACAACGGTTGTCTGGAACAAGCGCACGGGTAAGCCTTACTATAATGCATTGGTTTGGCAAGATACGCGAACGACAGATCTCGTCGCAAAATACGAACGCGAAGGCGGCTTAAACCAGTTTCGGGAAATTACCGGGCTTCCGGTCTCAACCTATTTTAGTGGATTGAAACTGAAATGGTTGCTCGATAATGTGGAAGGAATTCGTGAAGATGCTGAAAAAGGCGAAGCCATTTTTGGCAACATGGACACATTCCTGATCTGGCATTTGACGGGCGGGACGCATGGCGACGGCGGCATCCACGTAACGGATGTGACCAATGCAAGCCGCACGCAACTCATGAACCTTAAAACATTGCAATGGGACAAGGAAATGCTCGCTGCTTACGACATTCCCGAAAATATGCTTCCGGCCATTAAAAGCAGCAGCGAAATTTATGGTTATGTAAACAATGAGATCCTGCCAGGCGTGCCGGTTGCGGGCGATCTGGGAGATCAGCATGCCGCTTTGGTCGGCCAAACCTGTTTCAAGCCGGGAATGGCCAAAAACACTTACGGAACCGGCTGCTTCCTGGTCATGAATACAGGCGACGAGCTCAAAACCTCTGAAAATGGTTTGCTAACGACCATTGCTTATAAGTTTGGCGATAATCCCGTTCAATATGCCTTGGAAGGCAGCGTCGCTGTCACTGGTGCCCTGGTGCAATGGGTGCGGGATAATTTGGGTTTGATCCAAAAGAGCAGCGACATTGAACAACTCGCACAAACTGTTGAAGATAACGGCGGGGCCTATTTTGTGCCTGCATTTTCCGGGTTATACGCGCCTTACTGGCGAAACGACGCGCGCGGAGTTATCGCCGGGCTCACCCGATATGTGAACAAAGGTCATATTGCGCGGGCCGTTCTGGAAGCGTCTGCTTATCAGACCGTCGACGTTGTAAGAGCTATGGAACAAGATTCAGGCATTGCGCTTTCCTCCCTGCGCGTAGACGGCGGAATGGTCGCCAATGAGCTCCTCATGCAATTTCAGGCTGATATTCTAAACACGCAGGTCGTATCGCCAGCCATCGCCGAAACCACCGCATTAGGAGCAGCCTACGCCGCAGGCCTCGCAGTTGGTTATTGGAAAAACACCGACGAGCTCACCGCCAACTGGGCCATCGCCCACACCTGGAACCCGGATATGGAAGACGAGACAAGGGATAAATTTTACAAAGGCTGGCAAAAAGCGGTTACGAAATCTTATGGCTGGATGGATTAGGCATTGTTAGCGACTGACATAAGATAGCGCAATTTTAACTTTTTTATAATCTGTATAAACTAACCTCTTTCTTGCGCTATCTTATGTTTAGGCGTAACTTCACGGCTCGAAAATCAAATTTGAGTGCCTTATGCATACCCTCCGTCTGAAAAAGCCTTTGGCTTTTTTCGATCTTGAAACAACCGGAGTCAATATCGTCCGCGACCGTATTGTTGAGATATCTGTCGTAAAGGCACTTCCCAACGGCGAAACTGAAATCCGCACAAGAAGGATCAATCCTGAAATGCCTATTCCGCTGGAAAGTAGTCTTATCCACGGCATTTACGACGAGGACATCAAGGACGCACCCACATTCAAAGGCATTGCCAAAAACCTCGCAACATTTCTGGAAGGATGCGATCTGGCGGGTTTTAATTCCAACCGGTTTGACATTCCCATGCTCGTGGAAGAATTCCTGCGTGTTGGTGTTGAATTTGACTTAAAAAATCGCAAAACGGTTGACGCTCAGCGAATTTACCATATGATGGAACCTAGAAATCTGGGCGCGGCTTATAAATTTTATTGCGGAAAAGAGCTTCTGAATGCACACAGCGCAGAAGCAGACACCATTGCGACTTTTGAAGTTTTACAAGGACAAATCGCTCGATATGAAGGCGTAAAAGTCATTGATTCACATGGTGTTGAGACTGAACCAATCAAAAACGATGTGGCCGCATTGCACGAGCTAACCGCTTCCAAATTGATTGACTTTGCCGGCCGCATGTGCTATAATGATAAGGGTGAAGAAGTTTTCAATTTTGGTAAACACAATGGAAAACGCGTTGTGGAAGTTTTGAAAAACGAGCCTTCATTCTTCGACTGGATGATGAAAGGCGAGTTTCCATTGGACACCAAAAGAAAACTGACTGAAATTAAACTAAGGGCATTGACCCAGCGCTGACATAATCGTTACCAACTCACTTGAGTAAGTAGGATTTATGTCTATTTTTGCCGGAAATCTATTTTTGACTATTTTAACCGAATATCCAACCAGGTAAACCTGCTATGATCCCAAACCCCAATATTCCAGAGGTCAATATACCAGCGGTTATTCAGAATATTCCCCTACAACATTATCTCATTCTCAGCACTTTACTTTTTGTGATTGGTATCATCGGTGTTTTGACACGCCGCAATGCGATCATCATTTTCATGTCTGTTGAATTGATGCTTAATGCTGCCAACTTGCTCCTTATCGCTTTTTCTTCATACAGATCTGATCCTTCCGGGCAGGTTTTTGTGTTTTTTATCATGGCTGTAGCCGCTGCGGAAGTGGCTGTGGGACTTGCGATTATCGTAATGATCTACCGGAACACAAGGAATACGGATATTGGATTTCTCAACAAATTGAAGTGGTAAGCATCCGCTAATAAAGATTAAAAAATAAACATGTCTGCATCATTACTCATTCTGATTCCACTTTTACCCCTGATTGGTTTTCTGATCAATGGAATTGGATTTAAGACTATACCCAAAGGCGCTGTCGGCATTATCGGAACATTGGCTGTTGTAGGCAGTTTCGTGCTGTCGGTGATGACATTCAATGCGTTCATTGCTGCTGGAAGTCAGCCGGTTATCGTGCCGCTATTTGACTGGATCACGGTTGGCAATCTGAACATTCCATTCTCCTTCCAGGTTGATCAGCTTTCACTCTTAATGCTGATGATCATTACAGGAGTTGGTTCACTAATCCACATTTATTCCATCGGCTACATGCATCACGATGAAGGTTTTGGTAAGTTTTTCGCTTATCTCAACCTGTTTTTGTTCTTCATGTTGCTGCTCGTTTTGGGTTCCAATTATGTGATCATGTTCATTGGTTGGGAAGGTGTCGGGTTGTGTTCTTACCTGCTGATCGGATTTTGGAATAAAAACACAAATTACAACAATGCTGCCCGCAAGGCATTCATTATGAACCGCGTGGGAGACTTAGGTTTCCTATTGGGAATTTTCACGATCATTTCCACATTCGGTTCAGTTGAATATCTGGAGGTTTTCAGCAAGGCAACGGATTTTGAAATCGGTGATCCGGTGATCATTACCATTACATTGTTCCTTTTTATTGGGGCAATGGGAAAATCGGCGCAAATTCCGTTGTACACCTGGTTACCAGACGCAATGGCAGGTCCAACGCCTGTTTCTGCGCTTATTCACGCGGCTACAATGGTTACAGCGGGCATTTATATGGTGATCCGTTCCAATGTCCTCTATTCGCTGGCTCCTTCTACATTGGAAATCGTCGGCATTATCGGTGCGGCGACAGCATTGTTTGCGGCTTCCATTGGTCTTTTACAAAACGACATTAAAAAAGTGCTGGCTTATTCCACTGTGAGTCAGCTAGGTTATATGTTCATGGGCTTGGGCGCGATGGCTTATTCGGCTTCCATGTTCCACGTCATTACCCACGCTTTTTTCAAGGCATTGTTGTTCCTCGGCGCTGGTAGCGTGATACACGCCATGTCCGACGAGCAGGATATCCGCTCCATGGGTGGTCTGCGGAAAAAACTTCCGATCACATTCCTGACATTCCTGATCGCAACGATTGCGATTTCCGGAATCCCGCCATTTGCAGGGTTTTTCTCGAAAGATGAAATCTTAGCTCATGTTTTTGAACACAACAAATTGCTTTGGGTAATCGGGGTTTTGGGCTCATTAATGACTTCTTTCTACATGTTCCGTCTGCTTTTCCTTACGTTTTTCGGAACATTCCGCGGCACGCACGAGCAGGAGCATCATTTGCACGAGTCGCCTGCTTCCATGACCATTCCGCTGATCATTCTAGCAGTTTTATCAGCACTAGGCGGTTTTATCGGCGTTCCGGAAGCTTTGCACGGCACGCACCATCTGGCCGAGTTCATGAGCCCATTGTACGATGCAAGTCGTCAGGTTAATCCTGCGGCTTTCTTGCCTACGGAGCTTTCGCATTCAGAGGAATATTTGTTAATGGGCGTTTCGGTGGCCGTAGCGTTGGTTTCGGCGGTGGTGGCTTATGTGATGTATGTTCAAAAAGCATCTGTTCCAGCGCCCGACTCTCAGCCAAAATCAGCATTGCAAGGTTTGGTTTACAATAAATATTATGTGGATGAGCTTTACGACAATGTGTTTGTAAAACCGATCAAAACCTTATCCAATGTCCTTTACAGTTTCGGAGAATTTTTCATTGATCTGGTTGTAAATGCATTCGTCAGATTAACACAGTTTTTAGCAGGGCTTTTGAAAAAAACACAGACGGGATCCACAGGAGACTATGTTTTTGCCATGGTTTTAGGCATTGTGGTTATATTATTCTGGAAGCTTTTACTTTGATCATTAAAATCCGTTCACCATTTGTTGCTGACCGTTGACTTGAAAATATGCTTACTCTTCTTTTAATACTTTTACCCATTGCCGCAGGTGTTCTTACGCTGCTATCAGGCGAACGCCTGGCGAAGCAGGTTGCTTTGGTGAGCGGTTTGGCTGTGCTTGGCGTTGCCGTTGCCACCTGGCTGCAATTTGATCCGGCTGCGGGTACGCAATTCAGTTTCAAGTATGCCTGGCTGGCATCAGGAGGCATTTCTTTCGCCGCCGGCATCGACGGGATCAGCCTGGTTCTCGTCCTGCTTACAACATTTCTGACACCGCTTATAATCCTTTCCGCCTTTAATCACGATTACAGAAAACCTGCTTCATTCTATTCCTTGATTCTGTTCATGGAAGCAGCATTAATCGGTGTTTTTACGGCTACGGATGCGTTTTTATTCTATTTGTTTTTCGAAGCTGCGCTGATTCCGGTTTACTTCCTTGCTGCGATCTGGGGCGGAGAAAATCGTTTGAAAGTAACATTCAAGTTCTTCATTTACACCATTTTCGGAAGCTTGTTAATGTTGGTTGGGCTGGTTTATTTGTATTACCAAACACCTGGCACGCATACTTCTGAGATCACTGCATTTTACCAACTACAACTGCCGCAGCAAACACAAGGCTTCATATTCTGGGCATTTTTCATTGCCTTTGCGATCAAAATGCCACTTTTCCCTTTCCATACCTGGCAACCAGACACTTACACAGAATCTCCTACGCCAGCAACCATGCTGCTTTCCGGGATCATGTTGAAAATGGGGGTTTATGGATTGATCCGGTTTCTACTTCCGATCGTTCCGGGAGGCATGGAAATCTGGGGCACAATGGCAATGGTCCTTTCTGTAATCGGCATCATTTACGGTTCTATCATTGCCATTCAGCAAAGCGACATGAAGCGTTTGATCGCTTACTCGTCCTTTGCGCACGTTGGCTTGATGGCCGCAGGTGTTTTCTCTTATTCGATCAACGGCTTGCAGGGAGCGCTTATTCAAATGCTTGCCCATGGAATCAATGTAATCGGTCTTTTCTTCATCATTGACATTATTTATGCCCGCACCAAAACCCGCTATCTGGATCAGCTGGGCGGCATTACGCAAAGCACGCCGCATTTGAGCGTTTACTTTATGATATTGCTGCTGGGAAGCGTTGCGCTTCCGTTGACAAACGGTTTCGTTGGCGAATTCCTGCTGTTATCCAGTGTTTTCCAATATGATGGCTGGCTCGGCGCCATCGCCGGTCTTACCATCATTCTTGGGTCGGTTTATATGCTGCGCCTGTTTCAAAAATCCATGTTTGGGCCTCGCTCCAAATGGGTTGAAGGTTTTCAGGACCTTACCATGAGTGAGCGCGCTGTGCTTTTGCCCTTGGTTATCATGGTTTTCTGGATTGGCATTTACCCCAACACGTTTCTGAAATTAACAGAGCCAGCTGTAAGCCAGCTTTTACAAATGGTTAATAACTAAGTAAAAATATGTATCCCATAATATTGTTGTCTGTTCTTGGCGTCGTAACCCTCTTTCTGGGCTTTTCGAAATCAAAGAATATTTTACTTCCTGCCGTATTATTTTTCCTTGTCCTTGCCATCGCCAGCAATTTCGTGGAGTGGAACAAAGGGCCGTTACTGTATTTTTATGATATGCTTCGTGTTGATAATCTGACGCTTGCATTCAATGGCATTGTCTTGCTCTCGGCTTTTATGATCGTGGCCATTTCAGGAGGTTTTCAGGACAACCCGGATTCGGAACCGGCAGAATATTATGGATTAATGCTTTTTTCGCTCGTAGGCGCGTTGATGATGATCGGATTTGAGCATATGATCATGCTTTTCATCGGCGTTGAAATTCTGTCTGTTGCAATGTACATTTTGACAGGAAGCAACAAGCGTAACCTCCGTTCCAATGAAGCTGCGCTGAAATATTTCCTGATGGGCGCTTTCGCAACCGGTTTTATGCTTTTCGGCATGACCTTGATTTACGGGGCGACAGGATCTTTCAAACTAAGCCACATTCACGGCTTCGCTTCCAACATTCAGGCTGGAACACAACCATTTCTTATGTATGCCGGATTGCTTTTGTTGCTAATCGGCATGTTGTTCAAGGTTTCCGCCGCACCATTCCATTTCTGGACGCCCGATGTTTATGAAGGCGCGCCTACGATTTTTACAACATTTATGTCAACTATCGTAAAAACAGCAGGCTTTGCTGCACTTTTCCGTTTGTTGAATACATCATTCAGTGAAATCTATGGCTTTTGGTGGATCATAATCGCCGTCATAGCGGTCCTTACACTTCTTGTCGGGAACATTGGCGCCACAAGCCAGAACAGCTTCAAAAGAATGCTCGCCTACTCAGGGATTTCGCACGCAGGTTACATGCTGATTGCTTTAACCGCATTGACCAAGCCTTCACAAAGCGCAATTGTATTTTACTCGTTGGCTTATTCACTGTCCACGATATGTGCTTTCGGAGTGTTAATTTTGGTTTCAAAGGAAAAAACATTCGAAGGGCAGCCTAACGAGCGTTACGAAGCCTTTAATGGTCTGGCTAAGCAAAACCCCGTGCTCGCATTCGTGCTTGCGGTTTCTATGCTGTCATTAGCAGGAATTCCTTTAACGGCTGGTTTCTGGGGTAAATTTTTCATCTTCACCAGTGCCGCGGAAAGAGGGATAATCTGGATTACGGTGATTGCCGTTTTAATGTCCGCTGTTGGTATCTATTACTATTTCCGCGTCATCATTTCATCTTATCTGAAAGAAGGTGATCTGATCAAAATCCGTGTTGCGCCATTTTATCAGGTCATTTTATTGCTTGCCACATTCCTTACGATCCTCTTTGGACTTGCCCCGGGCGTGTTTGAAGGATTAATATAAAGCAAAAGGAGAATGCTTTATTTCGAAGGCAAAAACTGATTGACCTGCATCCAATGCAGGCATCGGCCAAACCATTCGCTTAAATCCGGGGTTTTGGGATAACCGTGTTGGCCTTTTGAATAAATATGCATGTCAGCAGGCACTCCGTTCGCAATAAGCGCCTCATAAAACTGAATACTATTGGAAACGGGCACAACCGTGTCATCGCCCGCATGCGTAAGGAACGCAGGTGGCGTCGTTTTCTTTACTTGCAGTTCGTTCGAAAAATATCTGACTTTTTCTGTGGTTGGCGCAGCACCAAGCAAGTTGCTGCTTGAACCTTTATGTCCGATTTTATCCATTAAGCTAATCACAGGATACACCAAAATCATAAAATCGGGTCGAAGGCTGGTTTTTTCGGGATTGTCAATAAATGTGCTGTCGTAATGTGTCCCTGCCGTTGCTGCCAGATGGCCGCCTGCCGAGAATCCAATAATGCCAATCTTGCCGGGATCAATTTTCCATTCTTTCGAACGCTCCCGGACTGTTTTGATGGCCTGCTGCGCATCCTGCAATGGCCCTATTGACTTATCAGCCATAATTTTCTCGTCCGGCAACCTATATTTTAAAATAATTGCCGCAATTCCGGATTTGTTCAATTCCTTAGCAATTCTGTATCCTTCCCATTCCATCACCAGCACGCCATAACCGCCGCCCGGGCATACGATGACGGCAGAACCGTTTGCAGTTGCTGCAGGAGGTAAAAAGACGGTTAAGGTTGGCTTGGAGACTTTTCGGATGACCTGATCTTTGTTGGTTTCTTCATCCGGCCCCGCAATCGCATTGGGAATTCTATCGGGATAGAGTGGCATTACTGTTTGAGCAGCAGCTGGAAAGATCCAGAAAACCAATAACAAAATCCTGATTCCAAACATTGTAGAAAATGCTGCCGGGCGCGTCATATTAATTATTTGTGTTTTAATTTTTTTCTAATCGGTATAACTATAAAATGTAACTAAATTTCGGATACACTCGTCTTTACCCCAATGAAGCAGTAAACAGGATTTTTTTACCTGTAACCGGAAAGTTACCTTAATACGGGACACTTCCGCAGCGGTATAAACCAAATTGCACCATTCTATGTTATGTTTCCAGTTTTGATAGTATTAATATAATATTTACAAGAAAATAGAATTTGCTTTGTTACTTTATATCTGTTACCAATAAAAAAAATTAACTAGTTTTGTAGCTTATGGAAATCATGCACTAGTTTCTTTGATGCGTCATAATTGGTCCATATCATAATAAATCCACAATAACAGAATGAAATATACAGTACATGCAGAAGGCAGGTTTCAGTTTATCGACGAGGGAAAAGGCGAAACATTACTGCTTTTGCATGGCCTTTTCGGTGCATTGAGCAACTGGGACGGCATCATTGATCATTTCTCAAATCGTTTCCGCGTTATAATTCCTTTGCTTCCTATTTATGAACTGCCTCCGCGCGAGGCCGGATTGGACGCGCTTCTGACATTTTTAGAGGATTTTGTTACCTTCAAAAATCTCACCAATGTGACCGTGATCGGCAATTCGCTGGGAGGGCACATTGGATTATTATATACTTTAAAGAACCAGGAAAACGTTCACAAACTGGTTTTGACGGGGAGTTCGGGCCTATTTGAAAATTCAATGGGCGGCTCTTTCCCGAAACGTGGGAGTTACGATTACATTAAGGAACGGGTTGCATATACATTCTACGATCCTAAGGTTGCTACAAAAGACCTCATTGACGAGGTTTTTGAAACAACATCAAGCATTCCGAAATGTATGAGCATTGTGGGCATTGCCAAGTCGGCGCAGCGCCATAACCTTGCCAAAGACCTGCATGAAATCACCGTTCCTACTTTGCTGGTATGGGGATTGAATGACACCATTACGCCTCCGCATGTAGGCTACGAATTCAACAGGCTTATTGCCGGTTCGGAACTGCATTTTATAGACAAATGCTGCCACGCTCCAATGATGGAACAACCTGACGAATTTAACGTTATACTGGAAAGCTTTTTGGAAAAACACGTTTCAGTGCCCGTTGTCTGAGTGTTTTTAACGGGAATTTCTTTTGATAGGAAAGTTGTTACATATATAGTTTTTTTATAGCTTCGAAAAATGACGAACTGAAATATGCTTGCTGCTACCCTGATAAATCCCATGATCCCTGTTCTGAAACTGACCGATTCGGTGAGTACAGCATTGGATTGGATGGACGAATTCAGTGTTAAACAGCTTGTAGTGGCAGATTCGGGACTTTATCAAGGAATTGTATCCGAAGACATCCTTTTTGATGTAGCCGATAATTCGGATCCCCTGGCGAAGATCATTATCCAGCACAAAGATATTTTCGCCGGCGAAGACCAGCATCCGTACGAGCTTTTGCGGCTTGTCAATCAGTTTGGATTGCAGATCATCCCTGTTTTGCATGATGACCGCAGCTTTGCCGGAAGCATTCTGGTTAACGATCTGATCGAACATTTCGTAAACGAGCTGGGTGTGCAGGAAAAAGGGGCCGTTATTGTGCTTAAAATTGCCGAACGCAGCTATTCGCTTTCCGAAATCAGCCGTTTGATCGAATCCAACGGAACCAAAGTCCTGAGCAGCTATTATTCATCAGGGGAAAGTTACAATCCGCTGAACGAAGCCCGGCTTACATTAAAACTTAACCGGACGCACATTACGCCTATCATCGCTACACTCGAGCGGTTCGGTTATGAGATTGAGGAAGCGCATGCCAACGACCCTATCGAAAGTGTTGATCAGGAGCGTTTGGATATGCTTTTGAGATATCTTGCCACCTGATTACTTCACATTACTTCTCACGCCGCTGTTTTGAATCGGCATATTTGCGCGTATCTTTCGGAAGAAACAAGATGATCTACTTTTTCTTCCATGAAAATAGCAATTCACGGACGCAACTTTAATGAGTCCGCCCGCCCGTTCATTGAAAACATGTTCAATGAGCTGTCGCGCCGGAAAGTTGAAGTCCAGCTCTCCAAACCCTTTCGGACTTTTCTGGATCAGAACGGGATCACGCACTACTCCGAGCTTGTATACGAAAAACCCGACGAAGTTTTTGACGCACGTCTCATCGTGAGCATGGGTGGCGACGGAACATTGCTCGAAACCATCTCACACGTAGGAAGACGGCAAATCCCCGCGATTGGCATCAACGTAGGCCGGTTAGGTTTTCTGGCAACTGTTCCGCCCGAAAGAATCACTGATATGATCCAGGCGCTGGAAAGCAGCCAATACAGAATCGATGAAAGGACGCTCGTTGAAATAGAATCTAACATCGATCTATTCGATGGCCAGAATTTCGGTTTGAATGATTTCACGATCACAAAAACTGACACCTCGTCGATGATCACCGTTCACACTTATCTCAATGATGAATTCCTGAACTCCTACTGGGCCGACGGTCTGATCATTTCCACACCAACTGGCTCCACGGGTTATTCGCTCAGCTGCGGCGGACCTGTGCTAGTTCCACATTCCCAAAACTTTATCATCACGCCTATCAGCCCGCATAACTTGAATGTCAGGCCGCTGGTTGTGGAAGATAATGCAGTTATCAGGCTTGAAGTGAAAAGCCGCAGCAATAACTTTCTGGTGTCGTTAGATGCGAGGTCAAGAGTGGTTGATGAAAACACTTTGCTGACCGTTAGAAAAGCCGGCTTTATCGCACGATTAATAAAAATGCGTGACGACAGTTTCTTGAATACATTACGGAATAAATTATCCTGGGGATTGGATATGCGGAATTAACATCATCACGGATGCAACTTATCTTTCACACATTTGACCTGCAACTCAGGCATACATTCACCATTGCACACGATTCCCGCGACGTGCAGCCAACATTGATTGTCGAGCTTCGTGATGGCGAATTGAGCGGACTAGGCGAAGCAACGAGCAATCCTTATTACGGCATTACGATCGAAAATATGATCAGCTCGCTTGAAGCGGCAAAGGAGGGCATTGAAACCGGAGCCTATCAAAGCGCCGAAGAACTTTGGGATCTTGTGCATCCTGCTTTAAAATCCAATCCATTTGCGCAATGTGCATTAGACGAAGCTGCCCACGATTTTTTTTCTAAAAAGAAAAAACAGAAGCTGTACGAAAGTTGGGGGCTGGATATAGACAATATTCCGCTCACCAACTTCACAATAGGCATTGATACAGTCGAAACAATGGTGTCTAAAATGAAGGAGCTTCCATGGCCGATTTACAAGATCAAATTGGGCACCAACGAAGACCTTCGTATAGTTTCAGAATTGCGTAAACACACCGATGCGGTATTTCGGGTAGATGCAAATTGTGCCTGGACAGCCGGGCAGACTATTGCTTTTGCTCCCGAATTGAAGAAGCTGGGAGTTGAATTTATCGAGCAGCCTCTTGCCGCAAATGACATTGAAGGAATGAAAAAAGTTTTCGCGGAAAGCGTGCTACCTGTCATTGCCGACGAGAGCTGCATTGTTGAAAGTGACGTAAATTCCTGCATCGGTCTTTTTCATGGCATTAATATAAAGCTTACTAAATGTGGTGGCCCCACCGCTGCAAAACGAATGATCACTGAGGCTAAGAGCCTCGGAATGAAAACAATGATCGGCTGTATGACAGAGACAAGCGTTGGTATTTCGTCCATTGCACATTTCCTGCCATTACTCGATTACGTGGATATGGATGGCGCACTACTGATCACGAACGATCCTGCTTCCGGGGTAACTTTTGATTATGGAAAAATCATTTTCCCTGACCGCAATGGCTCCGGTGCAGTTCTGAATGTTTGACTTTCTGATCCTCATTTAAATTGAAAACCTTCCAAACCAATCATCTTCCCGGCCGGACTGTGCGCACTAGCGAAGGCAAAGAATATCTTTGGTTTAGCGGGACAGACTACCTCGGCATGGGACACGACGAAATCTTTCGTAGGTTTTTAAATGAAGGTCTGGATCGGTATGGATTGCACTTTGGAGCTTCGAGAAACAACAGTTTACGGCTTGATGTTTACGAAGAAGCAGAATCTCGCCTGGCGGATTGGATTGGCTCACCCGCCTCGCTATTGGTATCCTCGGGGATGTGGGCGGGCCAGCTCGTCATGAAGCGCATTGAAGAAATTGTGCACGCCGATCCGTTGGTCTCCACAATTTGCTATCACTATGCTCCCAAAGCACACCCGGCTGTTTGGGGAAAAGACCTTAATATTTCTACCAACCCTTGGATTGATTGGGCAAAACAGACCATTGATAGTATAAGTCGATGCCACCAAAACATGGCGCACGTCATTTGCACAGACGGAATCGGCTCTCCGATGGTTGAAGCGTTCGACTTTTCTATTTTCGCCAATTTACCGGCAGCGGGCAATATCTGGATAGTTGTGGATGAGTCGCACACATTAGGGGTTTACAAGAACGCCGGAAAAAGCATTTATCGGTCAATTAATGAACTGGGTAAAGCCCATGTGATCTTGGTGTCTTCCTTAAACAAAGCATTAGGCATTCCTGCTGGCGTTATAGCCTGTGAAAAAGCCACGTATGACTTGCTTCGTTACAATCCCTGGTTCGCGGGAGCATCCCCGCCTTCGCCTGGTTATATTTTTGCGCTTTCAAAGCTTCTGGAAACAGATCATTATACAAAAGTGCAGAAGATGCTTGCCGCTAACATTGATTATTTCAATCAAGAATTAAAGGTGCACGATATGTTCGGCAATGTTTCTGGCTATCCCGTCTTTTGCAGCCAGAATGCGCTACTTTTCGACCATTTGCTATCCCGGCAGATCATGGCCTCCTGCTTCTCCTATCCCAGCCCCGATGATTCCGCCATTACCAGGCTGGCAATCAGCGCACTTCACCAAAAAGAAGACCTCAACCGATTGGCTGAGGTCTGTAATGGATTTATTTTTTGATTCATTCTCAGATATCTGAGCCACCAGTCGAATTAGCCAAAGCTTTTTCTTCCGCTATCTTTTCTCTCTCCACTTTTCCTGCAACCAAAATACTCAATTCATAAAGCAGGAACAAGGGAATTGCCACGATTACCTGGCTGTAAATATCAGGCGAAGGCGTGATTACAGCTGCTACGATCAGGATTACGATCATGGCGTGTTTTCTGTATTCGCGCATGAATGCTGGTGTAAGCACACCGACTTTTGCCAAAACATAAACTACAATAGGAAGCTGAAACGCAATCCCGCACGCGAGTGTCAATGTTGCAACCAATGAAATGTAGGAGGACAAACTGAATTCATTAATGATCGAAGGATCTAATGTAAAGTTTGCTAAAAAGTTGATTGCCAACGGAGTTACAATGTAGTAACCAAAGAAAACGCCGGAGAAAAACAGGAATGTTACATAAAATACCGCGCCCCTCGCCGACTGTCGCTCAGATGGTTTCAATCCAGGCTTTATAAACCGCCAGACTTCCCAGAAAGCGTAAGGAAACGCAAACACAAGTCCGGCAATAACGGCAGACGTCATACTCATAGTGAACTGGTCTCCCACTCCGATTGCCTGCAACTTAAAGTTTAACGCTTTGATACACAGCTCATCATACTGGACTTTATCTGCAAGCTTACACAGCATCCGGTAAGTCCAGAAATCAGGCTGTGAAGGCGCTATGATCACATAATGATATATTTCTTTGATGTAAACAAAAGCCAGAATTGCGAAAACAAGAATGGATCCACCCGCTCGAATAACATGCCATCTTAACTCTTCCAGATGCCCGATAAATGACATCTCTTTGCCGGTTTCCTCTTCTTCGCTATCAAATTCCTGATCCAAGGGCATATTATTATATTATAACTAAAATTCTATCTACGTAAAAAAACAAAAACGAGATTGTTCTATGTTTGTGAAAAGCCGAATTTACTTAAAAAACCCGTCGAAATGATCCGACGGGTTTTTTTAAATTCCTGATATGTTTGATTAATCCATTACAAAAGGATAGTCATTCTCTACATAAACATCGGTGTAGGCCTCTTTCGGATCCGGGAATTCCGATTCTTCTGCAAACTGAACAGATTCGGCAACAATGTCTTTTACTTTTTTGTCGAGGTTTTCCAAATCTTCCTCCGAAGCAAGCTTGTTTTCCAAAATTACCGCACGGATCTGCTCAATCGGATCGCGGTGTTTGTACTCTTCAACTTCTTCCTTCGAACGATATTTCTGAGGATCTGACATTGAGTGGCCTCTGTAACGGTAAGTCCTGAATTCCAGGAATGTAGGTCCTTCACCGCTTCTGGCGCGCTCGGCAGCTCTGCCTACCGCTTCATGAATCGCCTCAACGCTCATTCCGTCCACAGGCTCAGATGGGATATCGTATGCCTCACCTAATGTGTAAAGCTCCGTCACATTGGAAGACCTTGCTACCGAAGTTCCCATCGCATATCCGTTGTTTTCAACAACGAAAATAACAGGCAATTTCCAGCTCATAGCCATGTTCAATGCTTCGTGAAATGCACCCTGACGAATTGCACCATCGCCGAAATAGCAAATGCAGATATTTCCGGTTTTGTTATATTTCTCAGCAAAAGCGATTCCTGCTCCCAAAGGGATTTGCGCACCAACGATTCCATGACCACCTACAAAGCCTTTTTCTTTATCGAAAATGTGCATCGAACCGCCTTTTCCTTTGGTAGTCCCTGTTTTTTTTCCGTAAAGCTCAGCCATAATCGCATTCGGAGAAGTCCCTAATGCTAGCGGAATGCCGTGGTCGCGGTAAGCAGTAATGTACTTGTCGCCTTCTTTAAGCGCTGTAACGGCTCCGGAAGAACAAGCTTCCTGGCCAATGTACAAGTGACAAAATCCTCTGATTTTTTGCTGACCGTATAACTGGCCGGCTTTTTCTTCAAAACGACGCTGTAAAAGCATATTCTCGAACCAGAACATGTACTGTTCTTTCGGATGCTGTAACTTCTTTGGGTCTGATTTTTTCTTTTTTTCAGTAACGGTGGCCATGTATTTGGTTCTCGTTTATAAAGACAGAACTTTGTCTTAAAGTTTGAGGTTTGAACAGAGTCTGTTTTTGCCGTACTCACGCATATGATTTGCGAAAATAAGCATAAACTAAATAACAAAGAAGTTCATGTGGCTAGAAAAGCTCCATCTTACATACTTTAAAAGCTATGAAGAGAAAGCCTTCACCTTTGGGGAACATGTAAATTGTCTGGTTGGGGAGAATGGGAGTGGAAAAACGAACCTCCTGGACGCCATTTATTTTCTCAGTCTTACCAAAAGCGCCTTCCATAATCAGGATGCGCTTGGAATACGGCATACGGCTGATTTCTTTGTTTTGGACGGTATATTCAAAGATTCCAATCGCAATACACAGATCACCTGCAGCATGCAGCGAGGCCAGCGCAAGATTTTCATGGCCGACAAAAAGAACTATGACCGGCTAAGCGATCACATTGGTCTTTTTCCACTGGTTTTGATCGCACCGAATGACACAGATTTGATCCGCGACGGCAGTGAGGAGCGCAGACGGTTCTTTGATGGCGTTCTCGCGCAGGCCGCTCCCGGCTATCTCACCGATTTTCTCCAATATAATAAGATACTAAGCCAGCGAAATGGTCTTTTGAAGCTTTTTGCAGAGCGCAATTATGTGGACGAAGACTTGTTGGAAACTTACAATGAGCCGCTGATCATCCTTTCACAACGCATTTACAATCACCGCAGCACATTCATGAGCCGGTTTGTGCCACTGTTTCTCAAAAGCTATGAGTTTCTCAGCAGCGGCCACGAGCAAGTGGAAGTGATTTACGAAAGCGAGGTCGCAAGTGAAAACTTCGCAGCAGAATTCCGTAAGAACCGCGCCCGCGACTTACACGCACAGCGGACTGGAAAAGGCATTCATAAAGATGAATACACATTTGAAATTGACGGAGTTACGCTCAAAAAATTCGGCTCTCAAGGCCAGCAAAAGTCTTTTTTGATCGCATTAAAGCTGGCACAGTTTGAATTATTAAAAGAAGAAAAAGAAAAAACGCCCATCCTCTTGCTGGACGATATTTTCGATAAACTCGACGACCGCCGCATCCAAAAACTCATCGAATTAATCGACACCGGCTTCCTAGGCCAGGTCTTCATCACCGACGCCCGGCCCGAACGCTCCCAGAAGATCTTAGAGAATGTGAAGGCGGATGTGCGGTTTTTTGAGATTGAGAAAATCCGGGTCGATTCTATTTAAGGCGCTATATCAAAATCGCGGAGCGATGCCACATTGGTAGCAAACGGTCAATTCGCAAAAAGTAAATCCCGGAGGGATGTAACGGCGTGCATGTCGTTACATCCCTCCGGGATTTACTTTTGTATTAATGCATTTAACCGCGATGCGGCTACCAATATTTTATCCCGCTGGGATTGTATTCTTATTAACGGTTAAACATACTTCACATCCAGCTCCTTTGCCTCGGCGACAAACTCCTTCACTTTCTGCTCGTCCTCTTTTTTGCAGATGAGCAAAACGCCGTCGTACTCTGCCACGATGAAGCCGTCGAGGCCATTGACAACGACCAGTTTATCCTTTGGCGTTTTAATGATGGAATTTGTTGTGTTATGCAGTATCAGATTGCCGTCCGTAACGTTCAGATTTGCGTCTTTTTCGGAGACTTCGTAAAGTGATTTCCAGGTTCCGAGATCGGACCAGCCGAAGTTACTCAACACCACGTGAACGTTATTCGCTTTTTCCATAATCCCGTTATCTATGGAAATGCTGCCGCAATGCTGATATGCCCTTTGAACAAATGTATCTTCTGTTTCCAGGTAATAATGACTGTCTCCGCCTTCAAAAATCTCGGCAATATTGGGTTGAAACGATTTCAATGCTTTTTTGAATGCATTTACATTCCAAACAAAAATCCCCGCATTCCAGACAAAATCGCCGCTGTCCAGAAATTGCAGCGCTAATTCAAGATGCGGTTTCTCTGTGAACGACTTTACCTTTTTAACCGTAAGCTTGTCGGGAATGTATTGAATGTAGCCATATCCCGTGTCCGGGCGGCTTGGCTGAATGCCCAGCGTCACCAAAATGTCTTCGTTACGCGTTGCGCCCAAAGCAATATTGATAGTATCCCGGAAATTCTCTTCCTTTAAAATGATATGGTCCGCAGGAGCAACAACCACATTCGCGTTCGGATTTTTGGCAGCGATCTTATAGCACGCATATGCAATGCAAGGCGCCGTATTACGCCGGTTCGGCTCCAGAAGGATCTGATCGTCCGTTAACGCCGGAACCTGTTCCTTAACAATGTCCTTATATTCCTGGCTTGTAACAATATAAATATTTTCGATGGGGCACACGCCGTCGAAGCGCTCAACTGTCTGCTGCAAAAGTGTTTTACCGGTTCCCAACACATCGTGAAACTGTTTAGGAAAGTCCGTTCTGCTGAAAGGCCAAAACCTCGTACCAACTCCACCGGCCATTATAATAACATAAGAATCCTGCATTGTGAAAGGTAAATTTATTATCCACACTATGAAAACTACCCAAAGCTAACTATAAACGCGCACTTATGACCAATGACAATCAATCAATGTGCCAATAATTAGCGTTAGGGCACATTTTGAAGTATAAAATCAAAAATATAACCTGAGAATGCGGAAGCCCTGCAATCACCTTGTTTACGCCGTAAAAATGATAATAAAGTATAATTTTGAAATGATTTAAAGAAAAAATAGTATAATAATGCTATGCGATAATGCATTATTATTTTAACTTGCTTAGACAACATCAACCCATTAAAAACCATGAAAAAATTCTCTACCATTTTAAAAATATCACCTCTGATTCCGCTGCTAATGCTGTTTTTCACGGCAAATGCACAGATTACAATTGAAGGTCAGGTCACAGAATCTACAACCGCCGAACCGCTTGCCGGTGTGAGCATTCAGGTCAAAGGGAAAGTAATTGGAACCATCACAGATAATAAAGGAACTTTCAACCTCACCACAACATCCAACCCGCCTTTCGTATTGATTGTTTCCTCGGTAGGCTTTCAAACCCAGGAGATATCGGTATCAGGTGGGATGTCCAAACTTGACATTAAGCTGGCGGAACAAGTTGTTCTTGGCCAGGAAATAATTGTTTCGGCTTCCAGAGTGGAAGAAAGCGTGATGAAATCGCCCGTTGCGATCGAGAAAATGGACATCCGGAATATCAGGGAAACGCCTTCGGCCAACTTTTACGATGCATTGGCAAACCTGAAAGGCATAGATATGACTACGCAGGGTGTTTTGTTTAAATCCGTTAATATGCGCGGCTTTGGCAGCACGGGTAATCCGCGAACCGTTCAAATGATCGACGGAATGGATAATCAGGCTCCCGGCTTGAATTTCCCTTTGGACAACATCATCGGCATGTCCGAACTGGACGTTGAGAATGTGGAGGTTTTGCCAGGCGCCGCTTCTGCCCTTTACGGACCTAATGCAATCAATGGCCTGATTCTCATGAACAGCAAAAGTCCGTTTTTATATCAGGGATTAAGCGCTAATGTGAAATCGGGTGTGATGCACGAGTCGAACCGATCCAAAGCAACAACCCCATTTATCGACGGCACCATTCGCTATGCAAAGGCATTCAATAATAAAGTGGCATTCAAGGTCAACTTATCTTACATTACTGCAAAGGACTGGGAAGCAACTAATTACAACAACCTGAATGTTGGCGGGGCGTCCGATCCAAGGCGCGGCGCGGGAACGGACAATGATTATGACGGCGTGAATGTTTACGGAGATGAGGTTCAAACCAACATTAATGCCGTTGCCGGTACATTGGCTGCCAATGGTCTGATTCCCCAAGCTGCTGTGGCACTTGTTCCTAACACATTCGTGAGTCGCACGGGTTACCAGGAAAAGGACATTGTCGATTATAATACCAAAAGTTTCAAAGCCAATGCGGCAGTTCATTACCGGATCAATGAGAAAATTGAAGCCATTGCCCAGGTTAATTATGGCTACGGAACAACGGTTTACACCGGAACAGGCCGGTATTCCCTGCGTAACTTCAACCTTACCCAAGCCAAGCTCGAACTGAAAGCCGACAATTTTACTGTTCGGGCGTATACAACCCAGGAGCGTTCAGGAAAGTCCTATCTAGCGGGGCTTGCCGCCGTTTCAATGCTCAATGATTTCAAGCCTCATGCTACGTGGTTTGGCGAATATGTGGGTGCATTTGCAACCGCCCGGGGCGCAGGAATGCCCGAAGATCAGGCGCATTTGGCGGCACGCGGCGTGGCGGACAAAGGCATGCCTATGCCCGGAACTGCTGCCTATGACCAGTTATTGGATAAATACAGAAATCTGGCGATTGTGAATGGTGGAGGCGGTTTTGCAGATAAAACCAATCTGTATCACATTGAAGGATTTTATAATTTCAAAAATCAGGTCAAATTCGTAGAGCTGCTGGCTGGCGCAAATTATCGGCTTTACGAGCTGAGATCCGCAGGGACTTTATTTGCTGACACCAAAGAGGGCCGTGATGGCAAAATCCCGATTTCGGAATATGGGGCATTTTTACAGGCCGGAAAAACGATTTTAAGTGATCATTTGAAATTAACCGGTTCAATTCGTTATGACAAAAACGAAAATTTCGACGGACAATTTACACCCAGAATCTCGGCAGTGACCACATTTGGCGAACACAACATTCGCCTATCCTACCAAACCGGTTTCCGCATCCCAACCACACAAAACCAATACATTGATCTCAGAACGCCATCCGGAACATTGATCGGCGGCTTGCCTGAATTCGATTCCAGATATAATCTCTCCAGCGGGATTTTAAGACAAAATTTATCAGAAGACGCTATTATGCAAGTGATTGCAGGCGATCCGAGCATTGTACAAAATGCCACAAATTATGCGAAAGCGGCCGTAACTCAGCAAGCCACCACTGCCATTACCGCAGCTGTAACCGCACAAGTAACAACGGCTGTAAACCAGGGTGTCGCTTCCGGAACTATCCCAAATGCACCAGGTGCTATCCAGGCAGCGATTACAGCGGGCGTGAACCAGGCGCTGCCGGGCGTTCTGGCTGCTCAGCTTCCGGGAATCCTAGCTGCGCAGGTTCCAGGTTTGGTGCCTAATCTGGCCAAGGCTTATGCACTGGAAAAACTGCCTAAATACAAGCCGGTAAAACTAAAACCAGAGCGCATTGCTTCTTATGAAATTGGTTATAAAGCTGTTATAGCAAAAAAACTCTTTATTGATGCCTATTACTACATTAGCAAATACAAAAATTTCATAGGCGGAACAGTGATCGTCGTGCCGACGGCCGCAGCTGCTCCCGGTTTGCCGATCGAATCCGGCATTGGCGTTGGAAATTTCAATGGTTACGCAAGAACAGTGAACACAACAGAGACCATTACTACACGCGGATTTGCAGTAGGGCTGACTTATGCATTGCCAAAAGGATTTAATGTGGCCGGAAATGTCGCCAACAATGAGCTGAATGATTTCAAACCGTCGCCGGAAGTGCAGTATTCGCAGTTCAACACGCCAAAATATCGCTACAACCTCTCTTTTGGCAGAAGAATTACCAGTAACAATTCCGTTGGATTTAACATTGCCTACAAATATCAGCAAGCCTTTTTGTGGGAATCAAGTTTCGTTTTGCCCACAACGACGGATGTTCCGGTTTTCTCCAACACGCGTGTGCCGTCTGTGAGCGTGCTTGATGCGCAGGTAAGTTACAAGGTCAATGCATTGAAATCAATTATCAAACTGGCCGGAACCAATCTATTCGGCAAGTCTTATATACAGGCTTACGGAAGTCCGAATGTGGGCTCAACTTATTATGTGTCCATCACATTTGATGAATTGCTGAACTAAAGCTGGCTTACTTTTCGCCGTAAGCCAGATCGCCCGCATCGCCAAGTCCGGGCACAATGTACCAGTGCTCATTGAGTTTCTGATCCACGGCGCCTAGCCATAACCGGCAGTGCGGAATGCGTTTTTGAAGATAATCGACGCCTTCGGGGCTTGCAATCACGGATGCAATGTGCGTTTGTGCTGGGATTCCGAACCGGAGCAAGGCATGGTAAACCTTCTCCATGGAACGCCCCGTTGCCAGCATAGGATCAATCAAAATTAATATTTTCCCAGTCAAATCCGGGCTGGTAATGTAGTCCATTTCCACCTCAAATTCTTCCTCAGCATTGATATGATGACCGCGGTAAGCGCCGATAAATGCATTATCGGCCTTATCAAACATATTTAAAAACCCCTCGTGCAAAGGAAGCCCGGCACGCAAAATCGTGGCTAAAACGACAGGTTGGAGCAATGTTCGCGAAGACGCTTGTCCCAATGGCGTCTCTACTTTCTCTGTTTTAAATGTCAGCGTTTTGGAAAGTTCGTAGGCCAGCAACTCTCCTATCCGTTCCAGATTTTTGCGAAAACGCATCCGGTCTTTCTGCAAATTTACGTCACGCAATTCGGCCAGATAATGATCGGCGATAGAAGGTTTTTGGGAAAGTAAAAACATAGTTCGGACAGTTTTTTAAACTACTCCATGCAAGATAATACAAATTCATTGACGTAATTTGGAAGAGTTATTTGAAAAATCATCCGCAAACGGTGAATTGTGTGAACAGTAGATTTTTTTTGCCTATGGATCAAGGAATTATCCGGCTTTTCAAAATATTGATTTTATCTCTGCTATCCCTGTCATACGTACATGCACAAAGTTCGTTTGTTCCTTTTAATGACGATTATTATCATTTAATTGATCGTTTAGAGATCAAAAGGGGCAAGTTCACAGAAGGTTTTCATTCCAATGTTAAGCCCTTTGAGCGTAAAGCTGTGGTTGCCTTAACCGATTCCATATTAAAGGAAGGAACGATAAATCTTACGGACAGGGATTGGGAAACAATTGATTATTTGAGGGAGGATAGTTGGGAATGGACAAGAGGAATGATCGCCACGGATTCGCTGAAATATGACAAGATGGCCAGATTAGGTCTTTTTAAAGATCCGCCCCCCGGTAAAAAACGCAAGTTTTTCAATCATCCCGCCGACCTTTACAGCATTCACAACGAAGATTTCGACTTGCATTTTAATTTTACCACCACAAATTTCATAGGCGGCGATAACAGTTACGGCCTAAATTTCGGCACACGCATCGATTCGACACCATCCCAAATATGGGGAACAAGCCGGGGCGTTGAGATCCGGGGGATGATCAATGAGAAACTTGGATTTTATACATATGTTACAGATAGCCAGGGCCGTTACCCGCGCTATGTCGATGATTTCAAGCAAAAATTCAGCTTCCCCGGCGAAGGTCTTGCCAAAGTAACGCGGAACCGGGGAACCGACTTTCTGACGGCAAGAGGCTACATTACATTCAGACCCTTAAAGAGCATTAATGTTAAGTTTGGGCACGATCACAATGTTTTCGGGAGCGGTTACCGATCCTTGATTTTATCAGACAACAGCAGTCCATATTTGTTCCTGAGGCTTGATACGCAGCTTGGTAAATTTCATTACACAAATCTTTACACGAGCATGGTCAATGCAAGTAAAGATGCTTTCACAGACTTTTTGAGAAGTAAAAAATTCGCTGCCATTCACCATTTGAGTGTGAACCTTACAGACCGCATCAACATTGGCGTATTTGAGGCAGAGGTTTTCAACCGCGATTCTGTGGGCGGAGGTTATGACCTGAATTATCTGAACCCGATCATCTTCTACCGTTATGTAGAGTCCTATCTCGGAAGCCAGGATAATGCCCTTCTTGGTTTTGATTTTCGCTGGCTGGTTGCTAATAAAGCTTCTATTTACAGTCAATTTGTATTGGACGAATTTTTGACAAAATATCTTTTCAACGGAAGCGGTTCCTGGACCAATAAATATAGTTTTCAGCTTGGCGGGAAATATGTGGATGCATTTGGCGTGCCTAACCTGGATTTGCAGGCAGAATATAACGTAGTGCGGCCTTACACATACTCTCACAAAGACGGCGGCCGGAATTACGTGCATTATGGACAGTCATTAACCCATCCGTTGGGCGCCAATTTCCGCGAGTATCTGGGCATAATCCGCTATAAGGCCACTTCGCGTCTGTCTTTTTATGGGACGATCATGATGGCCAATCAAGGCCGCGATCCGAGTAATAATGAAAATATGAGCTTCGGGGGCGACATTACCAAAAGCTACGAAAACCGGAATGTGGACCGTGACGGTGAGTTGAACCAAAAAATCGGCCAGGGCATCAAAGCATCCACTGCTTACACAGACTTGCGGGCAAGCTATTCACTGGCTCATAATCTTTTTATCGACGGCCGTTTTCTCAAACGAAGAATTAATTCTCCCGACGAATCAATAGCCGCCAAATCAACGGTTTGGTCTCTGGCACTGCGCTATAATATGGCTTTCCGCCAGCAGGCTTACTAGTAATCAACTACTTCCTTTATTTTTACACCGATAAATTTTATCAAAAACCATACGTAATATGGAAACCAACCCCCATGAACTTCGCGATCTGATCCGCCTTGCTTTGCTGGAAGATATTGGAGACGGCGATCATTCTTCCCTTTCCTGTGTGCCCGAGAATGCGACCAAACGCGCACAATTGCTGGTAAAGCAGGAAGGAATTTTGGCGGGCGTTGAAGTTGCCCAGATCATTTTTGATGAGACCGCCGCTGCATATAATTATCCCCCCCTAAAAATAAATGTGTTACTTCTTGACGGAACTTACGTCAAAAGCAAGGATGTGGTATTTACGGTTGAAGGGAATGCAAGATTGATTCTCAAAGCTGAACGGCTGGTTCTCAACACAATGCAGCGCATGAGCGGCATTGCAACCTACGCCCGCCAGATGACAGATTTGATCAAGGATTTACCAGTAAAGCTGCTCGATACAAGAAAAACGACACCCAATTTTCGGGTTTTTGAAAAACTGGCGGTAAAAATCGGCGGCGCGGTAAATCACAGAATGGGCCTGTACGACATGATTATGCTGAAAGATAATCATGTGGACTATGCAGGCGGCATTGAACCGGCCATTTTGAGGGCGAGTGCTTACCGCGAAAAAATTGGAAAGAACCTTAAAATAGAAATTGAGACCAGAAATCTGGAAGAAGTCGACGAAGTGCTGCGTGTGGGAAAGGTCGACATTATCATGCTGGACAATTTTTCGCTCGACGACTTGCGCGAGGCCGTAAAACGCATTGGCGGACGGTATGAAACGGAAGCGTCGGGGAATATTACGGAAAAAACATTGCGTGCTGTTGCAGAAACCGGGATTGACGGAATTTCCAGCGGTGCATTAACACACCAGGCAAGGAGTCTGGATTTAAGTTTAAAAGCCTTCTAACCTTTCACTAAAACCGAAAAGCGTATGATTAAACGAAATATATTAACATACGCTTTTAACTTGAAAATTCCGGATAGGACGGTTCTACCTTGTGTCGTGCTTGCGCTCATTTTCTTATTTAATGCAAAAAATCTTTCCGCCCAGGAGCCGCCTCGCAGGGAAATTGACATTGATCCCTTCATTCAAAACCTGATCGCCGACCCTTCCGAAGAAGCCGATTACAGCGAATTATACGAATCGCTTTTTGCATTATATGCTGATCCACTGGACATTAATAAAGCAACCCTCGACGAGCTGGCAGCGTTAATGCTTCTTTCGGAAACCCAGCTGAATTCCTTCTTCAAATATCGTGAACAGCTCGGTTCGCTTATTTCCCTTTACGAATTACAAGCCATTCCTGACTTTGATTTGGCTACGATTTATCGGTTACTGCCATTTGTAACGGTCCATCTGCGCACATTATCCATTGTCGAGTCGGTGAAAAATCCTTCACAACATTTTCTGATTGTTCGCTCGGGTAAATTATTGGAAAAACAAAAAGGCTTCCTACCCGCCGATTCCGGCTCTGCGTCTTCGCGATATCATGGAAAACCACTTTATGGCTATGTGAAATACAGAAATTCTCGCGCTGGGGTATACAGTTATGGCTTCGCTATGGAAAAAGATGCGGGTGAAGCATGGTGGAACTGGAATGGAAAACGACAGATCTTTGGTTCAGATTTCTCTTCTTTTCATACCCAAATCATGAACCAGGGTAAAATTAAAAACCTGATCGTTGGTGATTATCAAATGCAGGCCGGCCAAGGACTTGTCATGGCAGCAGGATTCTCGCTAGGCAAAGGCGCAGAAGTCATAAGCTCCACATACAGAAGCACATTAGGTCTGAAGCCTTACACATCTGTATTAGAATCCAACTTTTTCCGAGGAGCCGCAGCGACTTTGTCATTGTCAAAGCATTTTGAGCTCACTACATTTTATTCTCGTGCCAAACGCGACGCAACCATTAATGAGGCTAAATACGATAATGACCACATTGCCAGCTCATTGCCCATAACCGGTTACCATCGTACAGCCAGCGAGCGCGACAAGCATAATAATCTTTTGGAACAAAATATCGGCACACATTTACTCTTTAAGCTGCCTTCCAAGGCTGGACAGCTAGGCCTAACATTGCTGAATACAAGCTATAACGTCAAATTACAAAAGCGGACCGCAGCTTACAATCGCTATGAATTTTCAGGAAAACACAATTTGGCTGTCGGTTTACACGGCGATTACCGATGGCAGAATGTTCACTTTTTCGGAGAAGTGGCGCGCTCAAAAAGCGGAGGTTTTGGCGCTATCGCAGGCTCGATTGCTGCACTGGGTAAAAAGTTTGATCTGAGCTTATTAGGACGACATTACGATCGCGATTTTCATACATTTTACGGAAATGCCATTGCTGAAGCTACGCGGCCGATCAATGAAACGGGCGGTTATGCGGGCATTCGTTATGCGCCAAACCGGCGTTGGAAGATGAGCGCTTATTATGATTATTTCAAATTTCCCTGGCTGAAATATCTGGTGGATGCGCCTTCGAAAGGCTATGATTATTATTTCCATGTTCTCTGGAAACCAAACAAGCGCTTCAACGCCTATGCCTTATATCATCAAAAGAAAAAGCAGCGCAATGCGCCGGCCGACGAGAGTGACGAAGCGCTTGTTTCGACAATTCGCAAAACGGCCACAATCAATGTGGAATATGAAAAGCCACTTCGCTTTTCGCTGAAAACACGTTTGCAAAGCGGGAACCTGGCTTATTTAAAAATCTCAAAATCAAACGGTTTTACTGTGTTGCAGGATGTGAGCTGGCAATTTCCCAAGCTGGAACTGAGTGCGCGTGTGGCCTATTTCAAAACCGATGATTACGACAGCCGCCAATATGTCTACGAAAAAGATATGCTTTACGCCTTCTCCATTCCGGCCTATTACGACGCCGGCACCAGGCATTATCTCATGGCCCGTTATGCGGTTTCAAAAAATATGAAGCTGTGGCTCAGGTGGTCGCAAACGCGCTATGCGAATCTGGATAAAATCAGTTCCGGCCTTAATGAAATTCAAGGTGACAAACGGAGCGAGTTAAAGGCCCAGGTAATGTATCAGTTTTAATTAAATGTTTTTGAATGCCCATAATTAATCCCAAAATTTGACCTCTTTTTCAAGATCCAATGCAAGACAACAAACTAGAAGCACTAAAAAAATATTTTGGTTACGACTCTTTCCGACCGCAGCAAGCCGAAATTATTGACACCGTTATGGCAGGCAAAGATTGCCTCGTGCTTATGCCAACCGGAGGCGGAAAATCCGTTTGCTTTCAAATCCCCGCCATATTAAAAGATGGCCTGACTGTCGTCATTTCACCACTGATCGCACTGATGAAAGATCAGGTGGAAGCGCTGCGTGGAAATGGTGTTAATGCTGCATTTTTAAACTCCTCATTGTCTGGCGCTGAGCAGGATAGCGTGATGTGGCAAGCCAAGGTAGGAGAGTTGAAGTTGCTATATATCGCTCCCGAGCGCCTTTTTTCGGGAAATACATTTGAGTTTTTGCGGGAGTGGAACGTAAAGTTGTTTGCAGTAGACGAATCCCACTGTATTTCTTCCTGGGGCCACGATTTCCGCCCGGAATATCGCCAGCTGAATACATTGAAAATGCGCTTCCCGGACATTCCCGTAATCGCATTAACCGCAACAGCAGACAGGGTAACGCGGCGCGATATCCTGAAACAGTTGAACATTGAATCCGCCGAAACATTCATCGCCAGCTTCGACAGGCCAAACCTGAACCTGAGCGTGCTTCCCGGCAGGAAGCGCATGCAGCAGATTCAGGAATTTTTGAAAAAACACGAAGGGCAAGCGGGCATTATTTACTGTCTGAGCCGAAAAGGAACTGAAACGGTGGCCGCCAGCCTGAAAAATGCTGGCTTTAAAGCTGAATATTATCATGCAGGCTTAGCACCGGATAAGCGTTCGCGCGTGCAGGAGCAGTTTCTGAAAGATGACATTCAGGTGATTGTGGCTACTATTGCCTTCGGAATGGGGATCGATAAATCCAATGTGCGCTGGGTAATCCATTACAATCTGCCTTCTAATGTAGAGAGCTTCTACCAGGAAATTGGCCGGGCCGGGCGTGACGGTTCTGCTTCGGACACTGTGCTGTTTTACAGCTTTCTGGACATTATTACCAGGCAGGATATGATCAATAATTCGGACCAGTCGGCTGAGCAAAAGGAGCTTTTGCACGCCAAGCTGAACCGGATGAAGCAATATGCGGAAGCGGACATTTGCCGGCGGCGCATTTTGCTGAGCTATTTCAATGAAGCCGTTGATTACGATTGTGGAAACTGCGACGTTTGCCGGAACCCAAGAACCCGGTTTGATGCCACTGTCATCGCCCAAAAAGCACTTTCCGGCATCGCCAGAACGGATCAAAAAATCGCAATGGGGATGCTAATCGATATTCTGAGGGGCAGCCGGAACCGTAACATTTTACAACATGGCTATGACCGGCTTCCTACTTTTGGCGTAGGCAATGAGCTTCGCGGAGAGGAATGGGCGGAATACATCGGCCAGCTGCTAAACTCCGGCGTGATGGACATTGCTTATGACGAAGCACATTCATTTAAACTAAATCCGGTCAGTAAGCAAGTTTTAAAAGGCGAACGAAAAGTTGAACTCGTGAAATTTATTCCAATTTCTGAGCGAAAAGCGAAAGAAGAAGAACTTGTTCCAAAAGAAAAACCAAAACAGGAAATTATCCGTGATGCATTATTTGAGCGGCTGCGCATTTTAAGAAAACAAATGGCCGACGCGCTCGGAGTCCCGCCTTATGTGGTTTTCAGCGATGCAACACTTTCCGAAATGGCGCAGAAAAAGCCAATATCCGAGGCACAAATGAAAGCGGTTTCCGGGATAGGTGCAGAGAAATTCCGCAGATATGGCGAAACTTTCATCAACGAAATTCTTTCGTTTGCCCGAGAAAATACGAAGCCGGGGACCCGCGTGGTAAAAGGAATGACTTATGTTGAAACGCTGGATTTGTATAAAGAAGGTTACTCTTTAAAAATAATTGCAGAAAAACGTGATCTCAGCACAGTTACTATTATTTCTCATTTGATAAAGCTAAAAGAAGACGGCCACGATATTGATTTGAAAGGACTCATTGATAATCAAGCTTATAACACCATTACACAAGCTGCATTAGAAATTCAGGTGGGAAAGAATGATCCGTTGAAACCACTTTTTGAGCTTCTTAATGAACAATTTGACTACGGGCAGATCCGGCTCGCACTTGCACTTTTCGAGGAAACACGAAATTAAGCTTTATATTTACATCTATATAACAATAACGCCATGTCAAGACAAAATATACTATCAGGTTCTCCTTGGGAAGACAAAATGGGATACTGCCGGGCGGTTCGCATTGGCAACATTATAGAAGTAGCCGGCACCGTGGCAATCGTAGACGGAGAAAAAGTGAAGGCCGACGATGCTTTTGCCCAAACTAATAATATTATTGAAAGAATTGAAAAAGTTTTGCAGGAAGCCGGAGCTGGTTTAAGTGATGTTGTCCGGACACGTATGTTTACAACGGATGTGAGCTTATTTGATGATATAGCGAGGGCCCACGGCACTTATTTTAAGGATATCAAGCCAACCACGAGTATTTACGAGATCAGCAAACTTGTTGCTCCGGAATATTTAATTGAAATAGAATTCACTGCGATAGTTCAGTAGCATATTAGAAAAGTTAAAAAAGGCCTAAACAAAGTGATACGGGCTTTTTTGTACTTAAATAATTTTTTAACGGTTACAACCATCTGGAGCGGAAATTGCTCTTTGTGTTGTAGTTGTCTGATAAGGACCCGTAAAAAATAGACATCTTATTTATGAAAAATAAACATACGTTGCTCATCGCCACCTTTTTACTAGGGCTTTGTGTATTACAGAAAGAAGCGCGCTATAAGACAATGACGGGTGGGAATGTGGACAAAATGTACCATATTCCCTCAATAAACAGAAGTGGCGAATTAGTAAATCAAGAAAATTTGAAAACGAATGGGACAGACGAAGTCACTATTCTGTCTAAAACAGATTTATTTGATTTCGCTTCGTTAGACAGTTCGTCGCAATCAGTGAGCTCAGTGAAATTAATGAACAACAGCTTGCTTAATATTTCGTCGGGAACGAAAATGCTTAATAATTAAAGACGTTATGGGAGCTTAGCTGAAAAGCCCCATAATGTCTTCCTGACTTAGTTTTTTGATAAAGCCTGATTCTCCTCCTACCAGGTCTTCCGCCAAATCTTGCTTCCGTTGCTGAAGCAAAAGGATTTTCTCTTCAATCGTATCCTTACAAATCATTTTATAAGCAAACACTTTGCGCGTCTGCCCGATCCTGTGCGTCCGGTCGATGGCTTGTCTTTCTACTGCAGGGTTCCACCATGGATCTACGAGATACACATAATCCGCTTCGGTAAGGTTAAGCCCTACGCCACCTGCTTTAAGGCTCATCAGGAACACGCGGCAAGTCTGATCATTTTGAAAACGGTTCACACGACCAGCCCGGTCCACAGTTTGTCCATCCAGGTATTCATAGGGAATGTTAACCTTTTCAAGATGTTGACGAATCAAGTCCAACATCCCTAAGAACTGGCTGAAAATCAAAATTTTATGATTTGAAGCATTCTCCTCAATTTCTCTTATAATCTCTTCCAGTTTGGCTGATTCGTTACCAAAATCCTCGTCGCCAGACAATATGGAAGGTGAATCGCAAATTTGACGCAGCTTCAACAATGCTTCCAGGATAAGGAAACTGCTCTTATTCAAACCTTCTGTGGCTAATTTTTCAGCAATTTCAAGTCTGTATTTTTCCCGGAATGTGTCGTAAACTTTGCGTTGTTTCTGTCCCATTTCACAGAACAGTATGGTTTCTGTTTTGTCCGGCAAATCCGTCGCAACTTCCTCCTTTGTCCGTTTTAACATAAAAGGGTAAACCAGTTTGCGCAATTCCGCCGCTTTTTCTTTATCCTGATATTTGTCGATCGGCGTGGCGTATTCGCTACGGAAAAAGTCTGCATGTCCCAGCATCCCCGGATTCAGGAATTCAAATTGAGAATACAGATCAAATGTATTGTTCTCAACCGGCGTTCCAGTCATCGTCAGACGATTCTTCGCATGGAGCAGCCTTGAAGCCTTTGAAGTCAGCGAATCCGGGTTTTTTATAGCCTGCGCTTCATCCAGAACAATGTAGTTGAAATCGAATTTACGAAGCAACTCCACGTCACTGCGCATGGTGCCGTAAGTGGTGAGGATAATGTCATATTCGCGGAAAAAATCAATGTCTTTCCTGCGCGCCATTCCCCGGTGGACGTAAAGGCTGAGGTCAGGTGTAAATTTGGCCGCTTCCGCTTGCCAGTTGAAAATCAATGTGGTAGGAACTACGACAAGGTTCGTATGTTGCGGGTTCAGGTTTTTCTGCTGCTGCAGAAAAGTTAACATTTGAAGGGTTTTTCCTAAACCCATGTCATCTGCCAAACAACCGCCCCAACCGAATTCATCCAGAAAATGAATCCATTTATAACCTTCTTCCTGATACTGCCTTAATGTCGCATTCACATTTTCGGGCAAAGCCACATTCGGAATTTGCTTGAAATTGAGCAGTTTTTGCTTTTTCTCGTAAAGCTCCCGAAACACTTCTTCATTATCCGTCTCCGAAACAAGTTCGTCTATTAACGAAAAATGGATTTTTGACAAATGTATTTTTTCACCGTTCACACGGCCAAATTGCAGTAATGGTTCCAGCTTACTGATCCATTCGTCAGGCAGAACACCCAGCGAACCATCTTGTAACTGCACATAGTTCTGTTTTTTCAGCAATGCTTTTTTCGCATCAGCCAGCGATATCTTCTGGTCTCCGAAAGTGATTTCCACTGTCATGTCAAACCAGTCGATGCCCGAAGAAGCATTCACTTTTACAGTTCCCCGGTTCGGATTGAAGCGCATTTTTTTCAGGTCTTTGAAACCCAAAAGTTCATATTTCTTCTTGCCAATCGCCTCCACAAAGCTGAAAAGCCATCCGCCTTTCATCACCTGGTCCAAAGGAACATAGAAGAATGGTTGCCCGGTTTGATTTGCAAAAGCCGGATTGAGCGATTTCACCCACTCCCAAACTGCGTTTTCGGCAGGAAGGTCGCGTTCCAGCATGGTGATTTTATTGTCTTCAAAGCCCGTTTTGCTTCGTCGCTGGTCGTGCATGAATGTTACTTCGGAGCCTTCCTCATTTTCGTCCTGGTAAACAAAATTGGGAACAATGAGGAGGTTAGCATCGTCCTCTTTCAGATAAATCCTTGGCTTACTGAATGTAAGCGGACGTGAAAGCACTTCATGACGTGTCTGGAAAATTACGTCAAACTGCTCGGCAACCGGAATGATCCAGTCGCGTAAAAATTCCTCCGAAAACTCCTTCTTGACCCGAATTTTATATCCTGTCTGGCCAAGATACGCGACCATTTCGGCCTCGCTGATGCCTGCCCAGCGGAAAAGTGTCTTATCATTATGAATGCCCAGCCAAAAACTATCCAGCGAAACGACTTTTTGCAGTTCCAATGGGCTTCCGGCCGTTAATTCTACATATGGATTTAATGTTATAAACTCCTTGTCCTCCGTGAGAACGAAGAAAAGTTTAACCGGTTCACGGTGCAGTTCAAGTTGTGTGAGTTGGTTATTGCTCGTCACATAATCGCCGTCGGCGAGATAAACGCGCTCTGCATCCAGGTCGTTAAAGATCCTGTTCAAATGCTTGCCAACATAATTTCTGGCTTCATATCGCTGCTCCGAACTCACGTCATCAAAATGCAGATAAGCATTATAGGCCCAGCCTTGTTTACGAATGAATTTCTGTAAACCTTCTTCCCAATGCTTCGCTATGCGCACAAGCCGTGCGTCCGCATCCGTTAAAACGGGTATTTCATCGGCAGAATAATAGTGGCTGGAACCGCCGGCAATGTTCCGGATATTCGTAATTTTTTCTGATTTGGAGCTGTATTTGACCGAAAAAACGCCGAAACCAATGTCCAGCAAGTGATTTTTTCCTTTTGGCCAAAAAACGAAAATCGAGATCCGGTCCTCATCCTCCTGCTGGCTATCCGGCGAAACGCTGAAAGAAACACTCTGGGCGGGCAATATGCGGTCTCTTAAAGTTTGCCAATCCTGGTAGGGGCCTACTTTCTGCAGCGCAGGGTCGGCTTTGATCAGATATAACCCTCCGTCCTCGTCCAGCTTGAACTCAAACTTTCCCTTAATGTCGTCTTCAAGAGAATAGCCATATTCGGCTAACAGGTTATTTTTTTCAACGGTCAGGTCACGCATTACTTCAAATGCGCGTTCGCCCAGTTCTTCCCGCAGTTTGAGCAATGCCGCCAGTTTGTGCTGACATAACGGAACCCAAAGTTGCTGGTTACAAGTGCATGAGGTGTGAACCTGCTTGGTGCTTTTAATACGCTGAAAATCGACGGTAAAATCCTCGTTATTTTCACGCACAATGCATTGTGCCTCACCTTCTTTGGCTGAAACTATTGTTACATTCTGGATTGATTCCCTGTTTTTCCAGGTGTCTTCCAGAACAAGATTTCTCAGTTGAAGTTCTTTGATTTCACCTAACTCAATCACCGTGCTGCTCATTTCATGAACAACCTGCTTAATGGTCGGCATTTTATCCAGAATATACAGAATTCCGGCCACGCGGTGCTTGCAAAGGCCGTTTTTATCCGGGCAGGAACACTCGGTGGTGATCTGCGGCGTAAGAAAATCCCGGATATATATTTGGTAAAATTGAATAGAATAGTCGCTCTTGACCTTAAATTCGGCATTACCCGGACCGTTATAGTCGAGCTTGGAAACCTTTAATCCCCCGCTGCTATAAATGGAACGCCCTCTTGACAATACATCCTTCTCCGTCCGTCTTAATAAGAAGTTGGATAATTTCTCCTTCTTTTCGTTTTCCATTTACCCTGCTGCCATTTAAAATGCAAAAGTACGGTATGTTTCTCTTTTATAGAAACGAAGAGAAAATATATGGAAAATCTAAAATCCCCTATTTAATATAAGGCTGGTCAATCACGCCAACGTGACCGGGATTAGCCGCTTTTTCACAGATGCCAATGATATGCCCACCCACATTCGGATATAACAGCTTTGTGCCCAGTTCTGCAACGGGCAGCCACACCATCTCCAAAGCGGAAGTGTGGACCGGGTTAAGCGCCGGAACGCCTTCCGTGATGGCGGCCAGAAAAACAATGTGAAGTGTTTCTTTTTTCACTTCGGGCCAGATCACTTCACCGCATAAAGCCATCTTACTAACTTCTGCCTGGACGCCCAACTCCTCATGAAGTTCCCTTGCAAGTGCCTGTGAAAGGCATTCTCCCGGATCAGGATTGCCTCCCGGCAATGCATAAACCTCCTGATCTCCATAGCAATAGCGCAAAGTGAGCACGCGCTCATCTTGTAAAATAATGGCAGATGGACGAACATTCATTTTGATTCGGGATTGGTGTGCAGAGCATAATATAGCCCAATTATTGCTGCAAAACCATTTTTTCGATCAAAAGCATGAAAATATGGATCACCTTGATGTGTATTTCCTGAATGCGGTCGGCGTAGCCAAAGTGCGGAACGCGGATTTCGATATCGGCAACTCCGGCGAGTTTTCCACCATCTTTCCCAGACATAATGATCACTTTCATCCCCTTTGCCCTCGCCGCTTCCGTTGCCCGGATAATGTTTCCGGAATTGCCGCTTGTGCTTAATCCAAAAAGGACATCCCCGGGCTGTCCCAGGCCTTCTATAAAACGAGAAAATACAAATTCATAACCATAATCATTGCTCACACAGCTCAAATGGCTGACGTCGGATATGGCGATTGCGGGCAATGAGCGACGATTATCACGATAACGGCCGGTTAGCTCTTCGGCGAAATGCATTGCGTCACAATGTGAGCCGCCATTTCCACAGGAAATAATCTTACCGTTTGCCAAAATTGCGTCCGCCATCAAACGGGCCGCTTTTTCTATTTTTTCAATTTGAATAGGGTCGTTCAAAAACTGATCTAAAACGCTCTGCGCTTCTTTCAATTCCTGACTGATAATGTTCGCGTAATCCATTTATATGTAGATTTTAAATTTTTATCGCTTTAAGAACGTGCGTTTTTCTCCCCGGTCCTTTGTGCCGTTGCACCTCAAAACCTGCTGCACGCAATGCACGTTTCACAATTCCTTTGGATGAATACGTTACCAATACGCCTCCCCGACGCGTTTGGGCCGCTAATTGTGAAAATATTTCTGATGTCCACAATTCTGGCTGGGCCCTTGGGTCGAAGGCGTCATAGTAAATTACATCAAAATTTTCGGTTGATTTGAAATCTTGAACCCTTAAGTGCTCTTTCCGTATTGTAAAATGCCCGGATAGGGCGCAATCCTCTGACCAAGGGCAATCGTGCAGTTCCATAAATCCGGACTGACCGGTTAATGCAGCATAATTCAAAGAAAAAGCCTCGTCCCGGGAAACGGGAAAGGCTTCGACTGCGACGTAGTAAATATCTTTTTTGAGCAAATCGGCCAATTTCCAGGTCAGGAAAGCATTCAGCCCTGTTCCAAAACCCATTTCGAAAACATAAACCGGAGATTCAGCTTCTTCAAGCAGCGGACGCAGACCGAGATTGATATAAATGTGCTCTGCTTCGACCAGTGCGCCTTGTAATGAATGATATTGCTGATTGTACTGCGGACTGTACAGCGAATGAGAACCGTCTTCGGTTACGATGAGGCGTTCCAAGTTAAGCCGTGTATTTTAATTTGGCTTAAAAGTAACTAAATCATTCTTTTCAGGGTAATCTGGGTAAAGAAAATGTCCCCTTTCCGTTTTACCAGCAAATCAATGTTCCGGCCGTCACCGCGTTGCAGCAATTTGTAAATTTCGCTTACATTCATTTCGGAAGCAGAATGATCATCGATAAACAACAACTGATCACCTTCCAAAAGCCCTGCTTTCAATGCCGGGGAATCTTCTGCCACGTGGTTGACGATGTAAGAACGCAGGTCAATGCCTTCCGCACGGATCTCCAAGCCGCTCATATCGTGTTCGAATTTCTCACGCAAACGGCTTTTGACCGGTTTGAGCACCATATAGCTCTGCGAATAATTCATGGTAACCTTAAAGCGACGCAGCAATTCACATCCGATATTTCCCTGGCGCGACTGTCCCGCCCGAAGTTTCGAACCAAATGCGATGCTGTCCGGGAACGACGCCACAATGTTATCCATTGTAAATCTGCCCAGCCGCAACTTGTCGATTCTGCCCAGATTGCCATTAATGACACCATTTAAACCACGTCCGAGTTGCGCCCGGATCACTTTTTGGGGAAGTCTGAACGATTCTTTGGGTGTATTATTCAGAAGCAATGCATGTCCTGCACCTGTATCGATCAATACCCGGATCGGGTGTTCACGACCGTCTGCAAAAAGTGTTACAGCGTCTGTAAATGGCTTGGTATCCTCAATGATAAGCGGATGCTTATCTCCTTTACTTGGCTTGTAACGATATTTATCTGGGCGCATTAAGATCAATTCCTTCTTCGAAAAGTCAATCGTAACCACGAAGTTGTTGAAAATTTCATAGCCAAAAATACCGTGAACAGGCACACCAACATATTCTGAAAGTCTCAGAAAATCCTCTTCCAAAACCACAATATTCTGGTGATTGGCTTTGAGCCGGCCCATTGCGAATTTATTATCAATCGCAACGTGCGCGGAAATACTTTTTCCTTCACCGGCCCCGGTCAGGTTTACTTTTCTGGTAAGGCGGAGCTTGTCTGGTTTAAGAACGTATGGGTCAGTGATAATGATGGAACTTACCCCCGTGTCCAAAATGAAGCGGAGGGAATCGGTATCGTTGATCTTTGCATACAAAAGGATGAGATTTGAATGCAGCTCAAAAGGGATGCGGGTAGATTTGTGATTTTTATCTAAAAAGTAGCCATACTTTTCCTCGGAAACGGGGGGTACATCCTCTGTATTAGCAAATGCTATGCTGTTCGTAAAAAGTATGATCGCTACAATTAACCACTTAGACGTTTTCATCGTGGCCTCCTTTCTTTAAATTCTAAGTTCTAAAATCCGGTATTAACATTATAAAACACGTTGATTATAAATGGCTTAACTCTGTCTTTATTATCCTCTGTGTACAGTAAGTGTCGAAAACGACACTATCGGTTATCTAAGTAAAATTAATGCATTTTATCTTAATTAAACACAAATAAATCTTTATATGTGCAAAGTTTCTGTGATTTTTTAGAACATTTATTCATAATAATGTAAATGATGAAATTATGGTAATTTTGTTGCGTTAAAAGGCGTTTTTTCACAATAAAAATTTTCTCATGCGAAAAAAAATTGTTGCAGGTAACTGGAAGATGAACAAGGTTCTGGATGAAGCAGTTGCGCTGACTTCCGAGCTCGTAAATATGGCTAATGATGAGGTTCAAAGTGACGTAAAAGTGATCCTTTGCCCTCCTTCCATTTATCTCACTACTATTAAGAAATATCTGGAAAGCGCACCGAATTTTGCTTTGGCTGCACAGAATTGTTCAGACAAGGTCTCGGGTGCATATACAGGAGAGATTTCGGCTCAAATGTTGCAGTCTATCGGTGTGGAATACGTGCTAATCGGACACAGCGAGCGCCGTCAATATTTTAATGAAAGTAATGCTGTATTGGCAGAAAAAGTAAATACAGCGCTAGCAAACGGCGTTTCTCCGATTTTCTGCTGCGGCGAATCGCTGGACCAGCGCCAGAATGAAGACTATATCGGCTTTGTAAAAAACCAGATTACGGAAAGTCTTTTCCACCTTTCGGAGGAACAATTGCTTTCGGTTATCATTGCTTACGAGCCAATCTGGGCGATCGGCACGGGCTTAACGGCTTCGGCTGAGCAGGCGCAGGAAATGCATGCAGCTTTGCGTCAGCATATTGCATCAAAATATGGTGCAGAAGTTGCTGAGGAGATTTCTATCTTGTACGGTGGCAGTGTTACAGCAGCGAGCGCTCCTGAATTATTCAGCTCCCCGGACATCGACGGCGGCCTGGTAGGCGGCGCATCCTTGAAATCCAGGGAGTTTACAAATATTATCAAGGCAAGATAACAGCATTACATTTGGGTTACGACAAACTCAACCCTTCTGTTTTTGCTGCGTTCTACTTCGGAGGTGCCTTTCGCCAATGGCCGGGTACCTCCGTAGCCTTTCGCTTCTATCCGATCGGCAGCGATCCCTTTTTCAATCAAATAACTCCTGACCGATTCTGCGCGCTTTCTGGAAAGATCCAGATTTTTGTCAAAATCGCCCACATTATCCGTGTGCCCTTCGACCCTGATTTTAATATTCTCACTTTCCTTCATCAAGTCAACCAGCGTGTTAAGCTCTTCGTATGATTCTGGGAGCAGGTCTACTTTTGACGTTTCGAAATACACATTAGGCAAACTGATCGTCTCGCCGACCGCCATTTTACCAGTCTTCATTTTTTCCAAACCGCTTTTTGGCTTTTCAGCTGCAACCGGTTCCTCTGCGGGCTCCTGTTTTTCTTCAACTTTTGGCTTAGGCGCAGGCTGAACGGGCTTTTTCACAGGTTTGTCTACTTTTGCAGCCGCTTGCGGTGCTTTTGCGTCTTTTTTCAGCGGGTTTTTAATGTGTATGCCATAAAAATTCCAGGATTGATTTCCGCCGGAACTGCGTCCTTCATAAAAGTCGAAAACTTCAATGCCCGGGTCCAACCTTTCGAAATAAGCCACAAAATTGACCGTATCGCCAGGCATAACACCTTTCCGCGAGTCTGTTGGAATGTTATCTGCTTTGATAAATTTGAATTTTTTATCCACTTCTCCCGGTTTGTATAATCTTGTTTCGGGATCAAGCCAGATTGAACTGGTGCCCTGAAATTCTTTTGGAATGCGTTGATCTGGTGTTCTCGGAGAAGGAAAAAATAAAGGTTGGGGACTGGACTTTTCTGTAAACAGCAAATGAACAATCGTAAATTGGTCGGTAAGCTCTACGCGCTTAATTTTTACGTAAGCCGCAGAAGATTCCTCCACTTTCGGGTTATTGGTGATTTGTCCAAAACCTGGACTGAATGAAAATACAATGGCAATTGCTCCTGCCAAAAGCACTTTGATATTCATGTCATTTCAATGTTAACTTTTTAAAACTAACTGCAAGAACGCCTGAACATTCCTGATAGTTTGTTAAAATTTGTTAAACAATGTAAGCTATTGATTTTCAACTATAAATGTAGACCAAAATTGCGGATCATAACGCTCCCAGGCATGGCATCCGAAGGGAAGTTTGTGCTGCGTGATCTCATAAGTGGCGGCCGGACTTTTCTCAAAAGCAAAACCCAATGCTTCGTGCCAGGATGGAAGTTTTAAAAACAATTTCATAGGGATCAGCCGCGTTGCTTCCTGTGAAAAAAGCATGTCTTCATTCCCTACCCAGGCCGGATAAAATGCATTATAGATCTTTAAATAACGAATAATGGCCGGGATGCGCCTCAGTGAAAGTCCGCCATTGAATACAACGCGGTGGGTTGAGAGCGCATCTGCAAATTGCTGGTAAGACGCGGCTTTCAGCGAATCGAAAGCGGGCAAGTGCAGCGACGGCGCTCCTATGTAGTCAAAACCCTTTGCGCACCATTCTAAAAGTGAATCATGGAATACGTAAGCATCTAGTTGATAGATCAGTATGTATTCGTAAGCAAGAAATTTTTTATAAAAATCAATGGAGATCATAAGCCGGTTATAGGCGGCAACGTCCGCAAAAAACACATCGTCAAAGCTGACAAGTTCAATGTTCGGGTAAGTTGCTTTTACAGCATTCAGATCGAGGCTTGCGGGTTTAACAATTTTGACGGGATACGTGCCTAAAACCTCCATGCATTGCATCAATGACAACTTCTCGTTGTCGCTCATTACCGATTTATAAACCGGGATAACGACTGCAACGGAGGATTTCGCTTTGCTTGATTTCACTATAAACTGTTCATTTATTCAAATAAATCACCCATTGCAGGCAACCACCAATCTTTGCTGCTAAAACTATAATGCCCTTTCACTACATCGCCGACCACAGCTGGAAGCCGCAAAAGGCGGTTATCAGGCAATGCGGCACGTTTGAAAAAATGCTCCTGCGCGAGGTCCAACTTTACAAGCTTTTCCTGCGGCACAAACGGCAATGCTTGCAGCAGCGCATACATACCCAGGAGCTTTTCTCCTTTTTCTTTTAACGGAATCAATTTTTTATTGCGGTCTCTGTTCAGGCGATCTTTCAACTGCACTTTGTCCACCTTATTGCCAAAACCAACCTGTTGGCTGGAATGGATGCGATAGTAAATGAGCGTTTCGGGAATGAAATCAATTTTACCTTCCAGGCTCAGCACCATGGCCATCCACGCGTCGTGAATAAGGTCGGGGACATTGGTCGGAAATGGCATTAAGCGTTTCAAACACGATTTTCGAATGGCTAATGTTGCACCCGTTACAATAAAACCCGTGAACAGGATCTCATGCGCTTTGCCAGCTTTCCACTTGTTCTGCTTTTTTAGATCAAATTCAATTTCCTCCCAGATTGTGCTGCCGACGGGTTTTGAATCATCGCCTATTTTCATGGCATCACAAAAAACGGCATCCTTATCCGCATGGGCATTCAGGTAATCCGCCTGCTTTTGAACGCGGTCGGGCCGCCATTGATCATCCTGGTCGCAAAGGAAAATAATATCACCTGTGCATAGGGAGAGGCACTTTTCAAAATTTTTTGTTGAGCCAAGGTTCGTTTCATTGATATGAATGTGAACCGGGAAAGCACTTTCTTTCGCGAAAGATTCAATAATTTCAATGGTGTTATCCTTCGACCTGTCATCACAAACAACCAATTCGTCAACCGGGAGTGTCTGATCAGCAATGCTCTTCAACTGCTCAGACAAATATTTTGCCCCGTTGTAAGTACACAAAGCCACTGAAATCATAAATACTTTATAAATGAATTAAAACGCCTGCAAGTTAGCAGTCAATTTGCACTATCTGCAACCGCAGCATCAATTTTGAACAGATTCGGTTTCCCGGAATTCGTTCAAATCCGGAATTTTGACCACTTTATTGTCAACCGCCCATTGCATTGCTTCGGAATAAGGCTTGGCCTCGTGATAGTGGATCAGGCGCGTTTCAGGATCTTCCTGCCATGCAATCACTCTATGCGCCAGATCCCGGTTCATTTCTGTCAACGCCTTTCGGTTGTTAAAAAAAACTATTCCCCAAAGCAGCACGCCCGAATAAGCCAGAACCCGCAGATGGCGCCTTCGCAGTATTTTCATATCCAGAAAAATAAGCAGTAAAATAACCGGGATCGTCGCCGTGAAAAACATATAACGCGGCGCAATGCCCCCGCCGGCTTTGGACTCAAATCTTGAAATAGAAATGATGATGCCGGTAAGAACAGGCATGGATAGCAAACAATATAAAAGCGGGTTTTGACGCGCATAACCCTTAAAAAACAACCAGATCCAGACAAAAAGGACAGTTGTTCCTACTATCATGCAAAAGTAAATATTGATATAATGATTGGATGCCGGATTGATATAAACGAAACTGCCAAGAAAAGTCAGAAGCAGGCTTTTCATCCAATCAAAATTAAACTCAACATTATGTTTATCAATTACTTGCGAGCCGAGAACGAATGTAATCCAGAGTAAAATAGCAGTAATGATGCTCCAGACGATCAGCTGAGGCCATTTTTTTTGAACAAACAACAGAAAAGCACCCAGCAACAAGCCTAAAAACCCATTTCCAAATGAGAACACGGCAATGATAACGGCTAGAATAGCCAGAAAAAAAGAAAAGCTTTTGATGCTTTTTGATTTATCAAGCAAAAACAGGCTGAGAAAACAGAAGAAAAAAACCGTATAATGCTGAATTCCTCCCCAATAAAAAAACGTAACCTGCCAGAAACCCAGACTGAAAAGAAAAACAGTTGTGAACAGGACGCTTTCGCCGGACAGCAACCGGTTTTGATCCATAATCTTCAACATTAGTTTAAAGAAACAGATTAGCAGCAGGTTCTGAAAAAACACAAGATTTTCAAAATCAACCTGATGAAAAACGCCGAAATACGCGGCAGCAGCGAGTCGGGAAAAAACGATCCGGTGCTCATTGTGGCGGCCAAAAAGGATTTCGAACTTCCCTTTTGCCCTGTAATCATCGAAGAAAATGCGTTTGATGAAGCCTAATGTGGTGTCGTAATCGTCAAAAGACGGAATGTTGAGCGTGTTTGTGAAAAGGGTCACGCAGAAGATCAAAAAAATAGCAATGCTTAAACCGATAGGAAGATATTTAGGCATATCTGATATTTTTGTCAAAAAACTGAACGGGCTTTCTGCGATACATAAAGTTACACGCGGATTTCTGAGATTCTAAATTTAATGTTCACAAAAGCAAATAATGGCATTACCCGATCAACTTAAAAAGGCGATTATCCAGATGCCGGCCAAAGAAAAGGATAAATTACTGCTCCGGCTGATCACAAAAGACAAAACGCTTTCCGACCGGCTGCATTTTGAGCTGATCGAGGACAGCGCCACCATTCCCGAACGCCGGGAGGAAATCATTGGCCGGATCTTGCGCACTTCCAAGTCTAACCAGAACACGCCGGGCTGGATTTTGATGGACATGCGTAACCTGAGTGGCGACATTGCTTACCATGTGAAGGTTACCAAGGATAAAATCGGCAGCATTGAGCTCAACTTGTTCTTAATGAACACATTCATGGAAGAATATGCCGGTATTTTAAAAACCTATTCCTCACGGGCAGACACCTGCGCGCTCTATCTTGCCAAAAAAGCGCAGGTTATTTTGAATGCATTCAATAAATTGGACGAGGATTACCGCGTAGATTATATTAAGGACACAAACCGCATGTTAGCCTCGCTTTACACACTTTGCTCCAAAATGTACGCGCGCCAGATGGAAATTCCCAAAGAACTGGAAAGCTGATTGGCCTATAAAAATCTTCCAAAATGAAAAAGACAGCATTGTTGCTTATTGATGCGCAGTTTGATTTTTGTGATCCAAAGGGCGCGCTTTTTGTGCCAGGTGCGGAAATGGACGTAGAGAGGATTGCGAGATTGATTGCCCTGGAAGGTGAAAAGATCGATTGCATTTTTGTCACGCTGGATACGCATAAGGTGCTGGACATTGCACATCCGCTGTTTTGGGAAGACGCTAATGGAAATACCGTGGCGCCGTTTACCCTCATTACCGCCGCAAATGTGAAATCCGGAAAGTGGACGCCACGCTATGAACGCGATTACGTGATCCAATATCTGGAAACATTGGAGGCCGAAGGTGAATTCAAACATTTCATCTGGCCGGAACATTGCCTCATAGGTTCCAAAGGCGCTGCGCTGGACGATACGATTATGGAAGCATTACTCGCCTGGACGCACAGAACGGGCCGGGATTATAAGGCTGTTATTAAAGGAACGAATCCCCTAACCGAGCATTTCGGCGTTTTTCGGGCACAAGTTCCCGTTGCCAATGCACCGGAAACTGAGCTGGATCGGCCGTTTTTAAATGATCTTGCGGCATTTGATCAAATTCTGATTGCAGGAGAAGCCCGCTCCCATTGCGTGGCTACGAGCATTAACCAGATCCTGAAATATGCGCCGGAACTAGCTCCTAAATTGACTATTTTGACGGATTGTAGTTCGAATGTTACAAACTTCGAAGACATTGCCGACCCGATTTATGAGGAAGCGGAGCAAAAAGGAATGACTTTTTTGAAGGCAAATGCAGTCCAGCTGTAATAAGGCCGCATTGGAAGATTCCCTCCCCAAATGCCAAACTAAATAAATGTACTTTTGGTTAGTATAAAGATCGGTGCATGACCAAACATATGCCGGCTATCCCATTAATTTCTCTATGATGCAATTACCTGTGCCACGGATTGAGGCTGCTCAATTCGATGATCTGGATCCGAGACAATACATTCTGATCAAAGGTGCCCGAGTGAATAATCTTAAAAATGTTGATGTTGCGATTCCACGGAATAAGCTCGTAGTAATCACTGGGTTATCTGGTTCCGGAAAATCTTCACTGGCTTTCGACACATTGTTCGCCGAAGGGCAGCGCATGTATGTGGAAAGTCTGAGCAGTTATGCGCGGCAGTTTTTGGGCCGGATGGAGAAGCCCGAGGTGGAATATATCAAGGGCATTTCGCCCGCCATTGCCATTGAACAAAAGGTGAATACAAGAAATCCTCGCTCCACGGTGGGGACTTCCACGGAAATTTATGATTATCTCAAATTGCTTTTTGCCCGCATAGGGCACACTTATTCGCCTATATCGGGTGAATTGGTGCGGAAAGATACGGTTACGGACGTAGTCAATTTCATGCTCGGTCATGAAGAGGGTACGCGGGTGATGATCCTTGCGCCATTGCACATTCGCGAGGGACGCACGCAGGCAGAAGAACTAACGATTTTATTATCAAAAGGTTATAATAGAATTTATCTCAATGATGAGGTTGTTTCTATTGAAGACATTCTCGAAAATCCGGACAACTTTTCGCAAGCCGGCAACCAGGTTTTCATACTAGTTGACCGTGCAGGAGTTAAGCATGACGATGAAGACACACAATATCGTCTTTCAGATTCGGTTCAAACTGCTTTTTTTGAAGGTGAAGGCATTTGCATTGTGCAAGTGTTGAACGGCGAGCGCAAGGTTTTTTCTGATAAGTTTGAGCTGGACGGCATGTCATTTGAGGAGCCGACTGTCAATCTTTTTAGTTTCAACAACCCTTATGGTGCATGTAAAAGGTGTGAGGGTTTTGGTAAAATATTAGGCATTGATCCTGATCTGGTGATTCCGGATAAGGGCTTGTCCGTATACGAAGGCGCAATTGCTCCCTGGCGTACGGAAAAAATGGGCGAATGGCTGACGCCGCTTGTCCGCAATGCTGCAAAATTTGATTTCCCGATTCACAGACCCTATAAGGACCTTACGACAGAACAAAAAGAGCTGCTTTGGACAGGTAACAAACATTTTCAGGGATTGAATGACTTCGTTGCAGAGCTTGAAACCCAGACTTATAAAATTCAATATCGGGTAATGCTTTCGCGTTTTCGCGGCCGCACAACCTGCCCCGACTGTCGTGGATCGCGGCTGAGAAAAGATGCTTCGTTTGTAAAATTAGGCGGAGCTTCGATTACGGACCTCGTTTTAATGCCGATCAAGGATGTTTCTGTTTTTTTCCAAAATCTGGAAATCAGTGAACACGACCGGCAAATTGCAAGACGGGTTTTAACTGAAATTGAAACGCGCCTGGATTACATGAACCGCGTTGGTTTGGGTTATTTAACCTTAAACCGCCTTACCAGCACATTATCCGGCGGAGAATTTCAGCGGATCAAGTTGGCGACTTCACTGGGAAGCGCGTTGGTGGGTTCCATGTATATTTTAGATGAGCCCAGCATTGGCCTCCATCCAAGAGATACGCAGCGGCTGGTCGGCGTGCTCGAATCTTTGCGTGATCTGGGTAATACAGTGATCGTTGTGGAACATGAAGAGGAAGTGATGCATGCGGCGGATCAGATCATCGACATTGGCCCGGAAGCCGGAACGGGCGGCGGACACGTGGTTTTTCAGGGTAATTGGGAAGATATTTCTGATTTGAAAAACAATGGTTATATCGAAAACAATGAGACCGGCATTAAATCACACACATTGGATTTCTTGCTGGAAAATGATTCTATCCCTGTTCCAAAGGTCAGAAGGACATCACTGCATCATTTGAAAATCAAAGGAGCGAGGGAAAATAATCTGAAAGAACTCGATGTAACCATTCCGTTAAACACATTGACGGTTGTTACCGGGGTAAGCGGTTCGGGAAAATCAACATTGATCCGCAAAATCCTTTACCCTGCGCTGATGCGTATGAAAGGTGAGTTTAGCGAAGAAGTGGGAAAATTTGACGAGCTCACAGGAAGTGTGGACAGGATCGAGGCGGTTGAAATGATCGACCAAAACCCGATCGGAAAATCTTCGCGCTCCAATCCGGTTACTTACATCAAGGCCTACGATTATATCCGTCAGATGATGGCTGATTTGCCATTATCAAAAGCGCGGAGTTATAAACCTTCGCATTTCTCATTCAATGTGGACGGCGGGCGTTGCGAAATTTGCCAGGGCGAAGGCCAGGTGAAGATTGAAATGCAGTTTATGGCCGACATCTATCTCAAATGTGAAGGCTGCAATGGTAAGAGATTCAAGCAAGAGATTCAGGAAGTGCGCTATAATGAAAAAGATGTGGCTGAAATCCTGGATATGACTGTGGATGAAGCGATTGAGTTTTTCAAACCAACCGAACCAAAATTGGTAGAAAAATTGATGCCTTTGCAGGAGGTTGGGCTTGGTTATGTAGGATTGGGACAGTCTTCCAACACATTATCGGGCGGGGAAGCGCAACGTGTGAAACTGGCTTCTTTCCTAGGAAAAGGCTCTTCCAATAAAGGAAAGACGCTTTTTATCTTTGACGAACCAACAACCGGACTGCATTTTCATGACATTAAAAAACTTTTGAAAGCCATTAATGCATTGGTGGACCAGGGCGACAGCGTGATCATTATTGAGCATAACATGGAAATCATTAAAAGCGCCGACTGGATCCTGGATCTCGGCCCCGAAGGCGGCGACGGCGGTGGTTATCTTACATTTGCCGGAACACCGGAAGAAATGGCCAAAATCGACGATAATTACACAGCCGCCTTTTTGAAAGACAAAATTTGACGGGATAGCCCGATTGCATTGAAGAATCGTAGATATTGCAGTAAAGAAAATAGGCTGACGACTTATTGAAACTAAACCAAAAAGCAATTTCTATGAAGTTATATAAAACAGAAAACGGCATCCTGCTGGAAAGAGACGACCTTTTCTACCGTTTGCATGAAAACGACTGGGATGTTGCTGTGAACCGGGACGACCTGTACGAGTGGCTTGAAATTCAAATTGAAAATCTTATTCCACTCACTTTTACAGACGATATTCCTATGCCTGAAATCCTGGCACCTGTTGGTTCTCAGGAAGTTTGGGCGTCGGGCGTTACGTATTTCAGAAGCCGCACTGCCCGCATGGAGGAATCTGAGAAAGCAGGCGGCGGCAGTTTTTATGACCGCGTGTATGAAGCCGAAAGACCTGAGCTTTTCTTTAAATCAACTGCCTGGCGTGTTGTAGGAAATCACGGAACCGTCCGTATTCGCCGCGATTCTACGTGGGATGTGCCTGAGCCTGAACTTACATTGTTCGCTTCCTCATCGGGAACATTGGTAGGTTACACCATCGGAAATGATATGAGTTCGAGGAGCATTGAAGGTGAAAATCCTTTATATCTGCCTCAGGCTAAGTCTTATACGGGAAGCGCAGCGCTTGGCCCATGCTTATATGTGCCAGAATTCCCACTTGGCGATGACACCGTAATTGACATTGCTATTGTGCGCTCAGGAGAAGAAGTTTTCAGCGGCGAAGTGACATTATCCCAGATGAAACGTAAGCCGGAAGAATTGCTGCATTATTTGTTCCGCGAAATGGCTTTCCCGCACGGTGCTTATCTCATGACAGGCACAGGCATCATTCCCCCATCCGATTTTACATTACAACAAGGCGATATCGTCCACATTTCCATAGAACCCATTGGCACATTAACAAACACAGTGGGTTGAAAAACAAAAAGCTGCAACCTTGACAGTTGCAGCTTTTTAGTTCATGGTGAATATTTCTCTATCAGCTCGGCAATCCGATAAATGTATAAATCGTGCAGCGAACGAATGAGATCAGTTTTGTAACGATTGAATCGTCGGAATCAATGTCTTCCTCACTTGAAAAAAATGATGAGGGGCCTGCTTCCAGGATTCTTTCATTTAATGTCATCGCCTCTGAATTGCTGGTAAACTGAGCCGTGAAGGCAGTTACACGCTTCACACTTGCATGGTGCTTAACCATTTTAGACGGCTTCGCCTTTTTTGCAATAATGCGTTCGCTTGGCTGCGTGCATTCTTTGCCTGCCTGTAACTTTTTGTGTGCTACAAACATATTATGAGAGTATCCGGTTGCTCCGGCCTGAAGGCTGAAAAGAACTAGGAGTGTAAATATTTTGATCGTTTTCATGGCTATGTTTTTGGTCGTTCAGAGAAAAATCAGGATGCGATTTCGTTGTAACTAATTGACTCTACAAATATATATGTTTTATTAGGTATCTTGCAATACATAGTACCTTGTTTTTAACAATTTTTAGGAAATTTTTTTGAGCTCTAAAAATGTTGAACGGTGGTGCTTTCGTATTAACAGATGTAAATATAATTTAAAAGGTTGCAGCTCGAGGGCAAAAAAAGACGAAACGCGTAATTTACCCGCTGAAATGTAGTAGATAACCGATAAAACACAAACGCCGGACTGTGCAGCCCGGCGTTTTATTACGTAATAGTCTGATTATCTTATTTTTCTCGAAAGAAAATCGTGATCGGCACACCCGAAAAATCGAAGTTTTCGCGCATTCTGTTTTCCAGATAGCGTAAGTAAGGCTCTTTCACGTGCTTTGGATTACTGCTGAAAAACACGAATGTCGGCGAAGGCGTTGGCAGCTGGATCATATATTTAATGTTGATATATTTCCCTCTGTCTGCCGGCGGCGGATATTTTTCGATCTCAGCCTGCATCACTTCATTCAACTTCGAAGTCGTGATTTTCTTGGTTTTGTTTTTATAAACCTCCATCGCCTTTTCCATCACCTGGTGAATACGCTGTTTTTCAACAACGGACGCAAAGATGATCGGCATATAATTCATCGGGGCCAGTCTTTCCAAAAGCGCTTTTTTGAATGTATCAGCCGTTTTAGAATCCTTTTCAACTAGATCCCACTTATTAACCATGATCACAATGCCCTTCTTCGCCTTATCAGCCTGACCGATAATGTTCATATCCTGCCCTTCCAGACCTAATGTCGCATCCAAAAGAATGATACAAACATCCGATTCCTCCATCGCTTTCACCGAACGCAATGTGGAATAATATTCAATGTCTTCGTTAACGCGTGATTTGCGGCGAAGTCCGGCAGTATCCGTTAAGATAAACTCCATTCCGAAAGCATTATAATGCGTGTGAATGGCGTCGCGCGTTGTTCCGGCAATGTCTGTCACAATGCTTCTGTCTGTGCCCGTAAGCACATTCAGGAACGAAGATTTACCCACATTCGGCCTTCCCATGATCGCGATACGCGGGATTCCAGCCTCGGGATCTTCAACGCCTGGCGTTTCAAAATGTGTGATCACCTGATCCAACAACTCACCCGTTCCAAAACCTGTTTGTGCAGAAATAGCAAATATCTGATCCCCAAGCCCTAACTCATAGAATTCAGCGGCAGACTGGTAACGTTCTTGTGTTTCCGCTTTGTTAGCAACCAGATAAACCGGCTTTTTGACGCGTCTAAGCACATTTGCGAAATCTTTGTCCAGATCCGTAAGTCCCGTCATCGTGTCCACCATGAACAAAACCACCGTGGATTCTTCCAGTGCAAGCTCAACCTGCTCGCGAATTGCGCCTTCAAAAATATCTTCTGAACCAACGACATAACCGCCGGTGTCAATTACCGTAAAATATTGATCGGTCCATTCACCGTAACCATAATGGCGGTCACGGGTAACGCCGCTTTGGTTGTCCATAATTGCCTTACGACTCTCCGTAAGGCGGTTAAATAATGTGGATTTGCCCACATTCGGACGCCCAACAATTGAAATAATATTTGCCATTTTGTATTAATTAATGTGGTCCAAACGGTTCGCAATCAACCGTCCTTCTTTCTTTTATTATAAATTATTCGTCGTAGCCAAACTGCCTGAGTTTGTTTTCCTTGCTTCTCCAATCCGGCTCAACACGCACATGTTGTTCCAGAAACACTTTTTTACCAAAAAACGCTTCCATATCAATCCTTGCCTGCGTCCCGATTTTTTTCAGCATTTCGCCTTTTTCTCCTATAATGATCCCTTTCTGGCTTTTGCGTTCCACAAGGATTTCCGCACGGATGACGATCATGTCGTCCCGTTCTTTAAATTCTGAAATTACGACTTCGGAGCTGTATGGAATTTCCTGGCGATAATTAAGAAATATCTTTTCACGGATGATTTCCGAAGCAAAGAAACGCTCCGGCTTGTCTGTAAGTTCATCTTCGCCAAAATACGGCGGGTGAAATGGCAATCTGGTGATTACGGCGTCAAAAAGGGTCGCAATGTTTGCCTGGTGCAATGCAGAGATCGGCACAATGGCATCCGGCTGGATCGCCGCTTCCCACTCGGCCATTTTCGCATCCACATGCTCCTGATCAGAAAGGTCAATTTTATTCAAAACCAGCACAACCGGTGCATCGGCGCGTTTCAGCAAAGGCAAAACTTCATGATCTGCCACTTTCTCTCCTATTTCCGCCACGAACAAAACCACGTCTGCATCTTCCAATGAGCCCTTTACAAAAGTCATCATCGAATCGTGCAGCTTATAAGCCGGCTTGATCACGCCGGGCGTGTCCGAATAAACCAGCTGAAACGGGATATCTTCATGCTTACCATTCAGAATGCCCATGATGCGGTGGCGCGTAGTCTGGGCTTTCGAGGTTATAATTGACATCCTTTCGCCCACCAGAACGTTCATTAAAGTGGATTTACCAACATTAGGTTTACCAATAATGCTGACGAAACCAGCGCGGTGGTTGCGGAAAGGAACTGCTATTTCTGTCTTTTCTTCCATGTGTTACTTAAAAATCACACAAAAGTACGGTTTTCCGCCTAGGAAATTGCTATAAATGATTGTTAAGGAGCATGATTACAAAAAATGATCATTTATTTTTCCCTCAAATGTTGCGTTATATTCCAAAATAGTCGTATGTTTGCACTCCAATTCAACAACACCGCGGGATGGAGCAGTTGGTAGCTCGTTGGGCTCATAACCCAAAGGTCGCTGGTTCGAGTCCAGCTCCCGCTACAAGAGAAAGGTCGCAAACGAAAGTTCGCGGCCTTTTTGCGTTTTGGCGCCTACATCTGATCTCCGCGAATTCGGTGGAATTAGCCCCTACTCACTCTTCAAACTCTTCACCGGATTCAGCATTGCGGCTTTTATTGCCTGATAACTTACTGTAAGCAACGTAATTCCCAAAACGCTTACACCTGCCACGACGAAAATCCACCAGGAAATGGCTGTGTGATATTTGTAGTTATTGAGCCAGTTAGTCATTGTATACCAGGCGATGGGTGCGGAAAGCACGCAGGAAATAAGGACTAAGGAGACAAATTCAAGCGACAGCAGGCTCCAAAGGTTTAGGATGGATGCGCCGAGCACTTTGCGGACCCCTATTTCCTTGGTTCGCTGCTCGGCCATGAAGGATGCCAGGCCGAAAAGCCCTAAACAGCTGATTAAGATGGCGAGCGACGCAAACGCTGAGGCGAGACTACTGATGCGTTCTTCAGACTCGAATTTGAAATCATATTCTTGGTCTACAAAATCGTAATTAAAAGGAGCATCCGGGCTGTATTGCTTGAAAACTGCTTCAATATTTTTTAAGGCTTGCTGTGTTTCTCTCGCAGGATTGATCCGGATTGTGACAAAATCTCCGGCGCGTGGTCGAATAAAGAAGATGGTTTGCCTAACTGGCTCGTATGGCGACTCCATGATCATATCCTTCACTACGCCTAAAATGCGGAAACTCTTGCCTTCCCATTTAACGGTTTCACCGATTGCAGTCTCAACGTTCGGGCGATTCAAACCCATGAATTTTACAGCCGTTTCATTTAACACAAATCCATTAGAGTCGGTTGGAAAACTTCTTGAAAAGTCCCGGCCTGCGACGAATTTCCAGTCGAGGGTTTTGCCAAAATCGTGCGAAATGCCAATGGTGGCGAACTCTGCTTCGAGGTCGGGATCTTTGCCTTTCCAATCAAATCCTACATTGGCTGACCTCACCTCGGTCGGCGGCCCCATGGACTCGGCCATGGCGGTTATGGTGCCCGTTTTCAGCAAATCATGCTGCACTGCTTCGAAATGATTGTGAATGTCCGGCGTGTTGACGTGAATGGTCACAAGGTTTTCGCGATTATAACCAATAGGCCGGCTCTTGGCATGTAAAATCTGCCTGTAAACGACAATGGTGCCGATTATCAATGTTATGGACACTGTAAATTGAAGCACAACCAACACTTTTCTGGGCAGAACAGCTGCTAGTCCAATTCGTGCGCCGGTGCCTTTCAATGTTTTTACAGGTTGGAAAGAAGACAGATAAAACGCTGGATAACTGCCTGCGATCAGGCCGGTTACAGTGCTGAAAGAAATTACAACAGCCAGAAAATCGGATCCGACCAGAGCATAACCATCTCCTTATCAGCCATTCGATTGAAAAACGGCAGCATAACCTGCACAAGGAGCAAAGAAATGACAAGCGCAATCAGGATCCAACTTCAACACCTTATTAAGCGGATCATCACTTCCGAAGAATGCTGTTGCCAAGGACTCGGAAAGCAACACCGAACCGGGCTCTTTCAAGCCAGACCACGTTCCGTGAATCATTTGCAGCGACAGCATTTCTGCTGCCTCGGGTGACATAAAGTTTCCTGCTTTTGTAAATTTTAAGCTTTTGTAGGTGAGGATATGCCTTGTGGTCCAGGACGAAAGCACCACATTTTCAAAATCATCAGAGAAATTGTTTTTAAGCTCCGCAGCGAGCGGAATGGGCACATTACTGCCTGTGATAATTTCTCCATCCAAGGTTTGTTGCTGCATCACCTGTGCAATCCGGGCGTAATTCCGATGATATTTATTGAATGACAATTCATCATAAACCCACAAACCGATCAGCACTGCAGCCGCCATGCCCACAGCTAATCCGCCAATGTTGATGGCCGAGTAACCTTTGTTTTTGATCAGGCTACGAAGGGCAATTTTGAAATAATTTTGCAGCATAATCTGGAAAAGAGCTGGTTAGGATTTTAAATTTAATCACTTTTCAACGACTTCACTGGGTCCATGAGCGCGGCCTTGATGGCCTGATAACTCACTGTAAAAAGCGTTAATGTTAATGCGCCCGCCGCTGCAAGCGCGAAGATCCACCAGGAAATTTCTGTGCGGTAAGTGAATTTTTGCAACCAGCTGGTCATAAAATAGAAGGATATCGGGCCGGCAACGAGGCAGGAAATCGTAATTAAAAGCACAAAATCTTGAGACAACATTTGCCAGAGATTCGCGACCGAAGCGCCCAGAACTTTCCTAATCCCGATTTCCTTGGTGCGCTGTTCAGCCGTAAATGACGCCAATCCGAAAAGCCCAAGGCAAGAAATAAAAATGGCCAGAACGGCAAAAAAAGTCACCAATTTGCCCGTGCGCTCTTCATCATTGAACTTCCGCGCATATTCGTCATTCATGAATGTATATTGAAAAGGATTTTCCGGGTCAAATTTTTTAAAGACACGCTCTATTTTTGCCAATGCCTCGCTGGCGCTTACAGCCGGTTTCAGCTTCATATTCACCAGGCTAACCCGTTTATAATTGATAAAGAAAATGGTCTGCTTAGCTGGTTCATAAGGCGACTGCGTCACCATGTCTTTCACCACACCAATGACTTTATATTGTTCATTATCACCCCAATGGATCGTTTCATTGATCGGGTCTTTTAATCCCATATATTTCACGGCGGCTTCATTCAATATAAAACCCATGGAATCGGAAACAATGTCTTTGGAAAAATCCCTGCCTTCTATGATCTGCCAGTCCATTGTTTTCCCAAATTCATGGGTTACCCGCAACGTTACAAATTCTTCCGCCATCCCCGGGTCCTTTCCTTTCCAATTAAAACCGCCGTTGGTCACCGTAGTGTTGGTAACCGGCGTATCTGTTGCTGCCAATTCTTCTACGGCACCCATATTGATCAGTTCTTCGCGGAATGTTGCGAAATGGTTCAATATCTGGTCTGACTTGATCGGGCTGGAAATCACATTGCCGCGATTGTAGCCAATAGGCCGACTTTTTGCGAATTGCACTTGCCGATAAACGATCATTGTGCCGATGATCAGGGTGATGGAAATCGTGAATTGGATTACTACCAAAACTTTTCGCGGGGCCACAGCCATGCGGCCAAGTCGGGAAGAAACGCCCTTCAATGCTTCGATCGGGCGGAAAGAGGAAAGATATAATGCTGGATAACTGCCTGCAATAAAAGATGTTAATAAAATAAAACTAATGCTGGCCAGCCAAAAAACCGGGCTTGCCCACGGAATAGCCACTTTCTTGGCAACGACTTCATTAAATTGAGAAAGGCTGAGCTGTGCCAATATCAAACTCAGCAAAAAAGCAATGGCAACAACCAGAAATGATTCACCAAAAAACTGCATTACCAATTGTGCCTTCATCGAACCAATCGCCTTCCGAAGCCCGACTTCCTTGGCGCGCTTTTCGCTTCGTGCTGTGCTCAGGTTCATGAAATTAATGCAAGCCAACAGCAACACAAACACGCCGATTACGCCAAAAAGCCACACATATTCAATCCGTCCGCCTGCATTCACCCCATTTTTAAACTCTGAATAAAGATTCCATCTTGACATAGGGAGCAGGAACATTTCGGGCTTGTATTTGGCTTCTTCGGCGTCGATATTTTTGAGTTTGGCATTGGCAATTTTAGCAGAAACTGCCTCAATATCATTGTTTTGGGCAACCTGAGCAAACACCTGGAACCAGTTATTTCCCCAGCCGAGCCATTTGGGAAGATCTTTTTTCAAAAGCGTCCACGGTGTGATGAAATTTAGCTGCTGAAAAGTGGAATTATCAGGGAGATCTGCATAGACGCCCGTCACTTTCAGCGCTTCTTTATTATCCAGCTTTACGATTTTATCTAATGCATCGACATTGCCAAACACCGCCTTAGCAGTTGATTCCGAAAGCATGATGGAATTGGGCTCGATAAGTCCAGCCCGTGTGCCTCGGATCATTTTAAGGGTGAGCATTTCAGCAATTTCCGCGCCTATGTAATTGCCGACTTTAATGATTTTCTTTTCCCCAAAAGTCAGGAGGTGTTCGGAAGGAAATCCTGCCGTTACAATGTATTTGAAGTTGCTGCCATGCGTATTTCGCAGCTCGGCTTCCAGTTGCAAAGGCACATTGGAACTGGTCTCGACATTGCCGTTAAATGTTTGGTTTTGAAACACTTTTACAATGCTGGCGTAATTGTCGTGATTTTTATTAAACGACAATTCGTCATAGATCCAGAGTCCGATAAGCATGGCCACAGCCATGCCCACAGCCAGCCCGCCAATGTTAATGGCCGAGTAACCTTTGTTTTTAATCAGGTTACGAAGGGCAATTTTTATATGATTTCTAAACATAAGGAATGTTGTTTATTCACTCTTCAAAGCCTTCACCGGATCCAGCAATGCTGCCCTGCTTGCCTGAAAAATCACTGTTAATGTGGCAATGATGAATGTTGATCCGATGGCGGTCAGGAAAATCCATGCGCCGATTTCGATGTGGAATTGAAAGCCTTGCAGCCAATGGTTCATCGCCCACCAAGCCAGCGGTGAGGCAATGGCAAATGAGATCAGGATCAGCGTGCTGAATTCTTTTCCGAAAATCCATAAGATCTGCGGAATGTTGCTGCCCAGCACTTTCCGGATGCCAATTTCCTTGGTTTTTTGCGCAGCCATAAACGAGACCAGTCCATACAAACCCAGACAGCCGATAAAGATCGCAATCACAGAAAATGCCTGAATCAGACTGAACATTAGAGCCTCGGTTTCATAAAACGCAGCAACCTGTTCGTCCAAAAACTCATATTCATAAAGTTGGTCGGGATGCATTTCGCTCCACGTTTTTTCAATGGATGCTAATGTTGCCGGGACATTGTTTGTATTGATTTTGACTGCATAACTATTGTAATTGTCACTCGCCGAAGGAATGCAGACGGCGCTGATCTCTTCGTGAAAAGACTGGTCATGAAAGTCTTTAACAATGCCCACGATCGGGCCAACCATGTTGCCATTAACCCGCAGATTTTTACCTAACATTTCCGTCGGCGACGCCAGATTTAGCTTTTTCGCAAACGTCTCATTTACAAGGAATTCCTTGGTTGTATCAGAAGGAAACAGGTTTCGGCCGGCGACCAGTTTGAGGTCAAATGTGGAGAGATAATCGTTATCGGCAGCCCGCATGGAAACCCGGAACGCTTCTTCCTCCGAGCGGTTGTCGTAAAATGGCGTTGCGCCCCAGTTATTTTGGGAAGATGGCGCCGAAAAGCAAAGGGAAACGCTTTCAACACCCGCGATCTGCCGGAATTTTTCTTTAACCGTTTTGGCCTGATCCGGCGACGAAACGATCGGCACCATCACAATTGCATCCTTATTAAAACCCAGGTTCGATTGCTGTGCGAAATGCATTTGCCGCGCAATGACGATCATGCCAATGATCAGGATTTGAGAAATGGCAAATTGCGTGACAATGAGCGCCCTGCGTGTATTGAAACCGCCGATATGCTGTTGCGACAATTTCCCTTTTAGCGCGGTAACCGGCTGAAAACGCGCGAGGATCATGCCCGGATATGAGCCGGAAAGGAAAGTTACGATCAGGACGATGCCTGTTAAAAACAGCCACAATTGCCAGTTAGAAAACAGGTTCATGCTGATTTGAGACGAAAACAAATTATTGACATAAGGCAATGCAAGCGCTGTTAACACCATTGCCAATGCGCTGGCAATGAGCGTAATCAAACTCGTTTGCGCGATAAACTGCCAGAATAATTGCCCGCGCAAACTGCCCAGCACTTTTCTGACGCCCACTTCTTTTGAAAGCTTCAATGCCTGTGCCGTAGCAAGATTGATGAAATTAACACAAGCCGTAACAATCAGAAAAAGCCCGATCATGGACAGCACCCAAAGGTTTTTCTTTTCCATTGCGCCGCCATAACGCGCATCAAAGTGCACATCGGCCAGCGGCTGCAACTTGTAATGATGCACATTCTTGCTTGTAGGCCTGTATTTTTTGACGTAGGCAGGGAAAACTTTTTCCACTTCACTGGTGGAAACGCCGGGCCGGAGCAAGGCATAACAATTCATCGAGCTCTGAATGCCGCCCCAGGAATCTTCACTGGCCAGCCATTCATTATATTGTTTCAATGTATTATAGGACACATAAATCTCCGTTCGGCGGTCCGTGTTTACGGGCAAATCTTTCAAAACACCTTTGACCGTAACATCAATTTTGTTTACGAAGCGGAAGGTCTGGTTGATCGGATTTTGATTGCCGAAGTATTTTTTGGCCAGCCGTTCTGTAATAATGCCCGTGTTAGGCTCTTTTAAAGCTGTTCGAATGTCCCCTTCGATGAGCGGATAGTTGAAAATCTGAAAAAATTCTTCCTCAGCAAACGCAACGCCATCCGGCTCGCTGAACTTTTTAACATCTTTTCCCTGCTTCACAGTTACCAGCAATTCTTCAAATGTTGCTATGCGCGCCACTTTTTCTGCGAAAGTGTAATCGTTCCGAAAAGCTTTCCCCAACGGACTGGGCACGCCGGCGGTGTAGGAAATATTGTCGCGGTGCTGCTCGGTTACAATCCGGTAAATGCGGTCCGCATTCGCGTGAAAGTTATCGAAGCCTAGATGATATTTGACCAATAAAAAAATCAACAAACCGCAGGTCATGCCTAATGTTAAGCCCGAAACATTGAGGATTGCATAAGCTTTGTTACGGTTCAAATGTCTGAACGCGATTTTAATGTAGTTACGGATCATAATATAAGCCTGGCTAGTAAAACAGGTGAGTGAAGTTATTTCAAAAAAGCGGCAGATTAAATAACGCGACAAATTGCACGCCAAGCGCCATTTCTAAAATTACTGGCCTGAATATCAATGTCCTACGATTCAATTCTCCCACCGGATTGTCCGTAATCGAACACATTGCGTTCGTTATAGAACGGAAAAAATTCTGGCTGAATGAGCAGAAAAAAGCATTGTGCGGCTTATATCATTAATCAGGGATTAAACAACATTATCCAGGTCCGAGGAAATTTCGTTCAATGAAAATGATTACCAGTAACATTCAGCAGGAGGAAAGGGAAATTGCCCTGTGGCGTGAAATGCTGGCTGGAAATGTTGCGCCTTTTGAATCGCTGATCGATGTCACTTATGATTTGCTGTTTCAATATGGCAACAAATTTTGCCGCGACCGAGAGCTGATCAAAGATTGCATTCAGGATGTGTTTCTGGAGATCTGGGAGAAAAAAGGCAGCCTTAACCATAACATTCCGCCCAAAGCTTACCTGCTCGCCTCGCTTCGCCGCCGTCTGCACCGAATGATGCAAAAAAACCGGATGCTCTTTCTCGATCATCTGCTGCCGGACGAAGGTTTTGACATTGCATTCCATGCCGAACACCAATTTATACAAACTGAAAACGACCAGCAAATCGCTTCGCGCATTACGCACATGCTCAACGGTTTGCCCAAAAGACAAAGAGAGGCCATTTATCTCAAATTTTTCCAGGATATGGACCGGGATGAGATCGCGGCCATTATGGAAATCCACCCGCAGTCGGTTTCAAATTTACTCCAAACCGCATTCAAATTCCTCAAAACCCAATGGCGGTCGATTGTGTCGCTGTTACTTTTCCTCCGGTTTGTCGCCTGACAGCGGAATCTTCACAAACTTTTAAAAAAAGATAAAAAAATACAGTATCCGTTTTTGGTTCGTGTCTAATGGTATTTAAATGATAACATTTTGACATGGATCAATACCATAATTTTACTTTGGAAGACTTTCTTTGGGACCCATTCTTCCGGAACTGGGTGCTGAAACCGACCAGAGAAGATGAGGAATATTGGCAAAACTGGCTGACGGCAAATCCCGAAAAGACAGGAACTGTTCGTAGCGCCCGTGAGCTTGTGCTGTCCATTGCGCCATTACAGGCTCCTTTGCCGCAAACTGAAAAAGAAAATGCTATCCGCCAGATCGTCGGCAACATTAAAAACGAAGAAGAGCTCGATGAAACTGCTTCAAAACTTCGGCTTTTTCAACCCTTAATGAGCATTGCAGCTGTGCTCATCGTGATAGCAGGATTAAGCTGGACGTTTTGGACCGTTAACCACAAACAGGAAATCAACTACGAAGCGCTCGTTTCTGCCACCGCGACTCCACTCATTGAAAAAACAAATCAGGACAAAGAACCTTTATTGATCAAACTCGCCGATGGCAGCATTGTGAAGCTCGATCCGGGTAGCAAAGTAAGTTATCCTGCAAAGTTCGAACCGGGAAAAAGGGAGGTTTATCTTTCAGGAAAGGCGTTTTTCGACATTGCTAAGGATCCTTCACGGCCATTTTTTGTGTATGCCAATGAGGTTATTACCAAAGTGTTAGGGACAAGTTTCACCGTCCGCTCTTTTACGGACGAAAAGGAAGTTTCCGTGGCTGTTAAGACTGGAAGAGTCGCTGTTTTTACAAGAAAAGATCCGGAGATCAATGAGAAAAAGGATTCCAGGGAACTGACTGGGGTGGTGATTGAGCCTAATCAGCAGATTGTCTTCGTCCGTGAGTCCATTAAGATGACCAAAAGCCTCATTCCCAGCCCGGAGCTTATCGATAACAATGTTACGACTTACGATTTTGAATTTGACGAAACACCCGTTTCGCATGTGTTTTCAGAACTCCAGAAAGCTTACGGCATTGAGATCATCTTTGATAAAAACATCATGAATGAATGTCCGATCACTGCCAAACTGTCGGAAATGACACTTTATGAGAAATTAGACCTTGTATGTAAGGCAGTTGGAGCCAGTTATGAGCTGATCGACGGCCGCATTATCGTGGAAGGAAAAGGCTGTAAAAATATTTGAAAAAAATAGCCGGTAATGGTGGAACATTACCGGCCGTGTAAGTAACCCCCGAAGTTTTGCCGACTGTCATCCTTAGAAAGATGCGGGGGAAAGTTTTTGCCAATAATCAATTAACAAAACTGTTCAAAACTATGAAAATACCAGTACAGTTCAATCGTAAACTGTTAGTTCTTATGCGGATAAGTTTGGTTCAGCTCGTCATTGCTTTGTTGTTCATGGGAACGGCCACGGCTGTTGACGTGCGCGCCCAGGAGCTGCTGAGTAAGAAGATCACTTTGCAGGCCCAGGAACAGGAAGTAAAAAAAGTGCTCAGCCTGATCGAGAAGCAGGCTGGCGTACGCTTTATTTTCAGTTCCAAGCTCATTCAGTCGGGCAGGAAAGTGAGCATTCAGCAATCCAACCAGGAATTGTCGAAGGTGCTCAATGATTTTCTGGTGCCGCTGGGCCTTACTTATGAGGTTTCGGGAAAAAATATTGTGATCCGGCCTTCCGAAACAAAATCGGCAACGGATAATGCTGAGGCGTCCATTAAGCCGGATTTGATCCGGTCTACGGAAATAACGATTAAGGGAAAAATCACAGATTCCGAGACAAAAGAGCCGCTTCCTGGCGTAAACATTCTCATTAAGGGAACACAATCGGGAACGTCCACGGACGCAACGGGCAGTTATACATTGTCGGTGCCCGATGCCAACACGGTTTTGGTGCTGAGTTTCGTGGGTTACGAGCCGCAGGAAATCAGAGTAGGCAACCGCACTGAAATTGACATTACACTGAAAACCGATCAGAAATCGCTGGAGGAAGTGCTTGTTGTGGGTTATGGAACGGTGAAAAAGAGTGATGTGACGGGTTCGGTTTCTTCCGTAAAATCGCAGGAATTGACTGCATATCCTGCATTGGGAACGGTGCAAGCATTGCAGGGACGCGCGGCGGGGGTTCAGATCCAGTCTAACAATGGTGAGCCGGGATCCAATTTTAAAGTGCGGATCAGGGGCGGAACTTCTATTAATGCCAGCAGTGATCCGATTTACGTGGTGGACGGTTTTGTCGGCGGCGCTATCCCACCTCCGGAAGACATTGAATCCATCGAAATCCTGAAAGATGCCTCTGCAACAGCCATTTACGGTTCGAGAGGTGCAAATGGTGTGATCATGGTGACGACCAAAAAAGGACAGTCGGGCAAGCCAAGAATTGAATTTAACACCTCCTTTTCTACACAAAGAGAAATCAACCGGCTCGATTTGCTGAATGCAAGTCAGTTTTTGGATTATGTAAAAGAGGCAAGGCCTAATGTTGTTTCGCAAGGCGCGGACACCGATTGGCAAGATCTAATTTTCCGTAAAGGTGCCATTCAAAACCACCAGGTTTCGGTTGCCGGCGGCAGCGATGCGGTCAAATATTACGTATCAGGAGCATATTATGATCAAAAAGGCGTGATTCTGAATTCTGATTATAATCGTTTTTCGATCACCAGTAACATTGACATTCAGGCTGCAAAACGTTTGAAACTGGGTCTTAACCTGTTTGCACAGCGCGTTTCGCGTAACCAGGCCAGAACGCAGGAAGGATCGAGCGGGCTAACGCCGGGTGTGACTTCTTCTGCATTCAAATTTGAACCGGACCAGCCGATTGTAGGCGCTAATGGCCGTTTCACAGTGGCCAGATTAAATGACCCGATCGATAACCCTTATGCCATCGCAACGCAATTGCAAAATGAGTCATTGAACGACCGTGTACAAGGCAACTTTTACGCTGAATACAGCATTTGGGACGATTTGAAATTCCGTATCACATTAGGTGCAACCACCAACAGCGGCAGAACGGGCGAATTCACGCCTACGACCCTGAATGATGGGCGCAATGTAGGCGGTTCGGCGTCTGTGAGAGGCACCAAAAGCACATTGCTGCTGAACGAGAATTATTTAACCTACACCAAAAAAATTGGCACAAACCATGACATTTCTGCCATGCTGGGTTATTCTTACCAAACATCTTCGAGTGAAAACTGGGGCGGAACGGGCCAATCCTTCATCACGGACGCGGTTTCTTACTGGAATTTGGGTGGAGCTTCCGTTTGGCAAAGCCCTAATTCGGGCCTTACGGAATGGCAGCTGGCCTCCTACTATGCCAGGTTGACCTATGGCTTGCTGGACCGTTATCTTTTCACAGCCAACATTCGTCAGGACGGTTCTTCCAATTTTAGTAAAAACCACAAATGGGCAACATTTCCTTCCGGTGCATTTGCCTGGAAACTTTCCAGCGAGCCATTTATGCAGAATGTGACGGCAATCAGCCAATGGAAATGGCGCGTGAGCTACGGATTGACGGGCAACCAGGCCATTGAGCCTTATCAAACCATGTCACGTTTCTCCAATGTTTACACTATTATCAATGGCGTTCCGGTGAATGCAGTGCGTCCTACAACGGTTGCTAATGATGACCTGACATGGGAAACTACGCACCAGCTTAACATTGGAACCGATTTCAGCGTGCTGAACAACCGCCTGAACATTACCGCTGATTATTACCGCCGTGTTACGAAGGATCTGCTTTTCAGCGTTCAATTGCCACAATATTCAGGTTATAGCAACCAGTTAAAGAACATTGGTTCGGTTGAAAACAAAGGTTTTGAATTGACGGTAAACACGCGAAATCTGGTAGGCGAGTTCAAATGGAATACGGACATCAACTTCTCACTGAACCGGAACAAAGTTTTGTCATTGCCGAATGGAACGGACATTCTGTATGCTTCGGGGCCCGGCCATCTAGTGGGATTGGGCCAAACGCAAATCCTGCGTGAAGGCCAGCCTGTAGGATCTTTTTATGGCTGGATTTATGACGGCGTTTATCAGGAAGGCGATAGTTTCATTCCAGGTGGTGGCTTTGAAACGGCTGCTGGCGGTGAGAAATTCAGGGATATTGATGGTAAAAAAGATGCAAACGGCCAGCTTACGGGCGAGCCTGATGGCATGTTGAACAGCGATGACCGTACGATCATCGGTAATCCGCATCCAAAATTTATCTGGGGATTAACCAATGATTTCAGCTGGAAAGGCATTGACCTCAATGTTTTCTTCCAGGCGTCGCAAGGCAATGATATGCTGAATTACACGCTGATGGAGCTGAACCTGCTGTCCGGAATTAACAACGCGACAACAGAAGCCCTGAACCGCTGGACGCCTACAAACACGAATACAAATGTGCCAAAAGCGATGGCAGGACGCACAAGACGCGTTTCGACGCGCTGGGTGGAAGATGGAAGTTTTGTTCGTTTGAAAAACATTTCGTTGGGATACAACATCCCCAAGCCGGTTTTAGACAAGCTGCACATCAGCAAGTTACGCATCTATGCAAGTGCGCAGAACATTCTGACATTTACGAAATACAAAGGTTTTGATCCGGAGGTCAATTATTCTTCTGACGACAACAGTACGAACAGTAACCGTAACCTTGGATTGGATTATGGAAGTTATCCAAATGCCAAATCCTACACCATTGGGCTGAATGTTGGTTTCTAATTCCTGACTCTTAATTCGACTTAAAATGAAGCATTTAACAAATAGATTTTTACTTTTTATACTCACCGCGAGCTTCTCGCTGGGCTGCGCCGACCTCGACGAAAAACCAGTGGGCTTACTTGCGCCAGAATCATTATTCCGGACTTCCAAGGATGTGGAAACTGCGATTTTCGGGGCTTATGGCTGGATTGCGACGGAGCGGCTCTATGGCAGGCAGTTTGTTTCAGCATTAATGTTGCGCAGCGATATGGTGGACATTGGCGACCGCGGAACGCCGGCTGAGCGGCAGCAGGTGAATGACTTCAATATGGATGACAACAATAACATGGTGAACCAGTTTTGGCCAACCTGGTATCAGGTCATCAGCGCTGCCAATGCGGCTATTTCGGGTGGGCAACAATTGGGATTGCCTGAAAACGAGATCAATCCGTTGCTGGCCGAAGCGCGTTTTGTGCGTGCATTCGCTTATTTTAATCTCGTGCAGGTTTTCGGCGACGTTCCTTACATTGATTATTTCATCAGTAATCCGGAGGCTGTGAAGGCTATTTCAAGAACACCAGCGGCAACTGTTTACGGCAGCATTATCTCCGATCTGGAATTCGCTAAACAATGGTTACCCGAAAAACAGCCTTCGGAAGTAAGGAGCCGCGCTTCGAAAGGAACGGCTGCTTCCTATCTGGCGTCGGTGCATCTGACATTGGGAGATTATGCAAAAGCTTATGCGGAAGCAAAGTATGTAATTGATAATAAAGACAAATTCGGTTACGCATTAGAAGCAGATTTTCAGACATTGTTCGTTGCGCCGCAAGCGCCAAACATGAAAGAGCACATTTTTGATGTGGACTTCCTGGGCTTGAAAAACGGTGAAGGTGGTGCAAATGACGACATTATGGCGCCTATGACGGGTGTACGCGGAGGTGATGCGCCACGTAGCGGATGGAGCGTGTTGGTGCCCTCTATGAACGTTTTCAACACTTGGGATGCCCGCGATTATCGTAAGGAAGTTAGTTTCGACGATTCATTGCTTATCGGCGGAAAACTCGTGCCTTACACCGAATTTCCAAACACAAAACGACCTCATATTGCCAAATATGCGCGATTTGCAGGAACAGCCAACTCAGAAGGACGTTACTCAGATCAGAATTATGCAGCGATGCGTTACGCTGAAGTGTTGCTGATCGCAGCAGAAGCGTCGGTAGAAGTGAACGGCCCAAATGCCGAGGCACTGACTTACATCAACGAAATCCGCACAAGGGCCAGAAACTGGGCCGGCAAGCAAACCACTTTCCCAGCCAATGTCACAACAGGACTTAGCAAAGCGGCATTGATCGACCTCATTATGGAAGAGAGACGCATTGAGCTTGCCTTCGAATACAAACGCTGGTTCGACATCAAGCGCCGCAATCTTGGTGAAACCGTTTTCGTGGGAGCAAAATCATTAGAGCCGCATACTAGCTTTAATCCAGCGAGAGATTACCTGATGCCAATTCCACGCGTGGAATTGCAGGTTAACCCGAATTTAGGGCCGCAGAATCCTGGTTACTAAGCCAAATCCCGGAGGGATACAATATGGGTAGCCGCAGCGCGGTAGCCATTCATAAAGATCGTGATTTCAAATCCCGGAGGGATGCAACAATGTGTATGTCGTTGCATCCCTCCGGGATTTGAATTTGAATTAATGCTTCACTTTTCTACCGATATTTTATCCCTCTGGGATTTTTTATTTAATTATTAGATGCCCTATTCCACCTCAATCCAAACGTATACACTATGGGGAAATAGCTGCACGAGACGTTACAAAAATTGGCTGTAAAGGCTTGGAACAGCCTTTTTATATTCATTTTGTAACTAGATCAACACAAAATGGAAGAGAACCCTCGCAAAGGAAATATTTTCAAATACATTGCTTATGTCTTAATAGCAGCTGCTGTCATTGGTTTTGGTATATATTTCCTGACCCCTAAAAAGCTGACAGCCGCAGAAGGTAAAAACATGTTGCTATTTATTGATAATCAGATTGTTGATATTGACCGGAACCTGAAAAGTGACATGTCTAAACAGGACATTGCAACCAGGCTATCCTGGCATAAATCAAACACATCACTTTATAATGAAGTGAAAGGCAGTAAGGATAAGGTGATTAAACCGAAAGCGGAAATTCTGGAAAAAAAGATCGTTCAGGTGCAAACTAAGGAGTTTCCAGAACTCAGGACTGCCTACGTAGAATCTAAAAAAGAAGTGCTTGGAACTCAGCAGATCACCATTGCACTATCAGGCCCGAAGAATGATACATTGGTTTTCACCGGCTCTATATTTGCCTCGGAAAAGAGAAAAGATGCTTTTTTAGATAATATAAAGCCGATCGTTCAGGACCTTCGTTTCAAGAAAGTGGTTTACAAATGGTCGGACAAGGACTCTTCGGAATATAAAGTAAGAGCCAAACCGGACGCAGAAATTTAACCTTACTCGACTGGCGTGCTGTCTTTTTCCGGCGTATTCGGGAAAAGATATTTGGTGACAACCAGGAAAAATGCTGTGATATTTACTGTCGCAGTGGTGATCAGCGTAATGAGAACCGTGTCGGAAAGGTGAAAATTGAAGCTAATGTATTTGACGCCTGTTCGCAGCAACGGATCCAGGAAATTGTAGCAATAAACCTCTCCAAGGCCATTCAGCCAAACCAAAACGACGACCATTACAAGCCAGATCGACACCATCCAGAAGATATATTCGGCGTATTTTTTCCGTTCCCGTATATTCTGGGACAAGCCTTCCAAACTTACTTGTTGAAGCAGTGTAAGGAAGGTTTTTTCGCTAACGTCTTGTTCGGTGGATTCCGGAGATGCGGCAGTGACCCAGTTGCGCAATGTATTTTTATCAATGGGTCGTGGCGGATTAAACTGCGGGGACTGGGGATTTGATCTGCTGCTCAAAATAATTTCTAATCAGGTTATCATCAATTACTCCATTCTCGCCCACCTTCTTATATGTTATTTCCCAGGGCGAATTCGTCGCATGGGACCAGTTTGATAACGTGATGGCATCAACGTCCTTAGTGATCTCCCAGGTGTTGTTAATCGCTTCCAGTGCTGATGGGGAAAGTTCTGAAAAATTGGTAAGAGGCTGAAAGTTGACAGTAATGGACGTTTTCTCTATAATGGGTGAATTGCCCCACTTTTTGTAAAGCTGGTAGATCGTCGGGACAACCGGCCCAAACCGCCACGCCAGAAATTTTTCCCTGATCAGCGGATCGCCATTATTTAACGCCAAATGCAGTCCATGCGCAAAAAAGACCATTTTCTGCAATTTCATCTGGGTTACCGGATTGTTTTCTTTGATGCCGAGATTTACAAACTGCCCGGCGATCAGAACGGATGAGTACATGGTGAATGTTTGAGATTGTTAAAATCCATACTGAATATTATGCAATGTACACAGTATCAGCACAAATAAACATGGCAAAGTCTAAAAAAGTTTATAAAAACAGCGCTATAAGGCTTCATGAAGCCTTATAGTCAGGCTGTTCATAGAAACTGGAGAAACGTTGTGCCGAATTTTAGGGTGATCATTCCGCCATATTCTGCCTTGTTGAAGCTGTCCGCACCTTTTGTTCTTAAACTTAGGAACGGCGAGATTCCAATTTTTACATTCGGACTGTCCTTTACGGCGGGATAAAAGAAGATCCAGCTTTCCAGCCTTAACCGGTTTAAGTTTCCAAACGGACCATTATCACCTTTGTTACCCGTGAAGTCATAATAAATCGTTGGGGCATAACTGAAATTGCCCTTGCCAGGATATATCTGTAACGAGAATGCCGGTGAAAATACAGGGCGAGCGCTTGGGGCCTCCACGACAATATTGGTAATTGTTAAAAAACCGCCTGGATTAGGCGCATTCAAAACACTTGCTTCTGCCGCAGCTTTCCAGTCATAAGCATAACGTAACCTGAACTGCGGCGAAAATTGCTTTGCTCCTGATTCGCCTTTTGAGAAAAAGCCGGCATATTTTATTTCAAATGCATAAGAATTTTCCCCGTTGCTGATCTCAACATTGGAATTGCCGCCTGGATAATACTTGTAATTGGCATAACCGTATTCAACTTGCCCTGTAAGCGAGTGCCTGGAAATCCTGCCCACGGCCTGAGTTTTATCCCTGGTAAATTGAGCCGATAGAACACTTTTCCAAGTAGATGTGAACCGGTCAATTTGCAGCACATTCTCAGATTTATTGGTCAAAGGCAAACGGATCACCGGCCTCAGCATAAAACTCTTTCCTTTTTCCACTTTATCCCAACTCATCTCCGGGCCCGCTTCGATCAACCCTTCTTTAATAGATGTTGTTGCATTTACATAGGGAGCAAGCTTAAATTTGGCTTCCTGCGCCAGCGTCATCAACGGGCATAGGAGCAGCAGGCTACAAAAGTATATCTGTCTCATAATAACCGTCTTGTAATTTTAATGTTAAGCTTTGATCCTCTGCGGTTCCTGGCAAGTCTATTCCAAGATTAAAAGAGGCGTCGCCAATTCCGACTACGCGCACCTTAATGCGAACCTGTGCAATGGAAATGGTGCCGCTCCATACGCGCTTTTTGGTGCCATCGGCCTGGATAACCTTGACTCCATTGACAAAAGCATAAAATAATGTGATTCCGCCGCTGACTGGCTCGAGGGTAAGCGTGAAGTCCCTGGTGGCATCCAGGGACAGTGAAAGTGCCTTTTTCTTAGCCATTAATTTTAGTTTTTGATGAAATGTTTACTAATATAATTTTTTTCACTTACCTTTGCAAGCCCAAATTAGGGGTAGACAGAGATTTATAGCGCAATAATTTGATAATGAGATGAAACGTACCTTTCAACCATCGAATCGCAAGAGGAGAAACAAACACGGTTTCCGTGAAAGAATGTCCACTGCAAATGGGCGTAAAGTAGTAGCTGGCCGTCGCAAGAAAGGCCGTTGGAAACTGACAGTATCAGACGAAAAACGTCATAAGCAATAACAGAGGTTTGAAAGTTTGAGTAGAGAACGATAGTTCTTTCATAGTCTGCTAAGTTCGATATTACTCAAACTTAGCAGACACTTTTTTCTACAAGAGCTTGAAAAAAACATTTGGTAAAAATGAACGCTTATGCAGCCCCCGATTAATCGGACGGCTTTTTCAGAGAGGTAGCACGGAGGTCCACACGTTCTACCTTTTTCCTTTTAGGCTGCTCTATATTATTGACAACGAGTCGCCTGCTCCACTTCCCCAAGTCCTTTTTTCCGTTTCCAAAAAATCATTCAAACGTGCCGTCGACCGGAATCTGATCCGTCGCCGCTGCCGTGAAGCTTACCGTTTGAACAAAGAGCTGCTGCTCGCATTATCCACGGAATCAAGACCTTCCTACATTGCTTTTTTGTATCTTGCAAAAGAAATAACATCTTACGACGTTATTGAAACGGCCATGAAGCAATCGCTCAAAAGACTCGAGAAATTGCCCCGCGCCGCTCAAAAAAACTAAATTCAATTCCTGAACATACATGAAAAAGTATCTTCGCTCCTTCTGGCTGGCCATTCCGGTGGTTGCAGGGCTAACCTTCGTTTCGTTCAAAAATGACGACCGTCTATTCGAAATCGCGCGAAACCTGGACATTTACGCCACATTGTTTAAGGAATTGAACGCCTATTACGTGGACGAAATCAATCCTAATCAGCTCATTAAGACCAGTATAGACAATATGCTGCGTTCGCTGGATCCTTACACGGTATATTATGCCGAGGACGACATTGAGGATTACATGACCATGACCACAGGCAAATACAATGGAATTGGCGCCATTATCAGTTCCGCCGAGGGCAAGCATACGGTGATGATGGTTTATGAAGACACGCCTGCACAAAAAGCCGGACTGCAACTGGGAGACGAAATCCTGAAAATCAATGGTGTGGATCTTTCGACACGTGAAGATTTTGACACTGGCAAACTTTTGAAAGGACAAACACAATCCAATGTAACGCTTACATTAAAGCGTTACGGAAGCACCAAACCGCTTGATGTGTCACTGAATAGAGACATTGTAAAAGTGACGAATGTGCCTTACTACGGCATGATCAGCGAAGATGTGGGCTACATTGACCTGAAAGATTTCACCGCAACGGCTTCTCGCGAAGTGCGCAATGCATTTCAGGAATTAAAAGGAAAAGGAATGAAATCTGTCGTGCTCGACTTGCGCGACAACCCGGGCGGTCTGCTGAATATGGCGATCGAAATTTCGAATATTTTTATCTCAAAAGGCGAAGAAATCGTATCGACGAAAGGCAAGGTGAGCGAATGGAACAAGACTTACACCGCCTATAACCCAGCGCTGGACACGGAAATGCCTGTTGTAGTGCTGACCAATAATCGCAGCGCTTCGGCAGCAGAAATCGTTTCGGGCGTGATACAGGACTATGATCGCGGCGTGCTGATCGGACAGCGCACTTATGGAAAGGGACTTGTGCAAACAACGCGCGATTTGTCATTTAACACCAAAATGAAAATCACGACTGCCAAATATTACATCCCAAGCGGAAGATGTATCCAGGCAATCGATTACAGCCATCGGAATGATGATGGCAGTGTTGGTAAAATCCCTGATTCGCTGATGACCGAGTTTAAAACAAAAAATGGCCGTATTGTCTTTGACGGCGGTGGTATTTTACCTGATATCCTGACTGAAAAAGAGACATACTCACCATTGGCAACGTCGCTGGGCCGTAACCGTCTTTTCTTCGATTATGCTGTGAAATTTCACTTCGAGCACCCAACCATTAAACCCGCCAAGGAATTCAGCCTTTCTGATGCCGATTATGCTGCATTTACGAAATGGCTTGGCGACAAAGAATACGATTACACCACACAAGTTGAGCGTGATCTGAATGATCTCGAAGCTTCTGCGAAGAAAGAAAAATCCTTGGAAGTTATTGAAGATCAGCTTAAAGCATTGAAATCAAAACTTTCTCATAGCAAGGACAACGACTTACAGATCTTCAAACCAGAAATCAAAAAAATCCTGGAAGAAGAAATTATCAAGCATTACTATCTCGAAAAAGGTCTGAGAGAAGCTTCGTTCAAAGAAGACCCGGAAGTAAAAGCAGCCTTGGCGCTGTTTAAAGAACCGGCTCGTTATAATGATCTTTTGAAAAAGAAGTAAGTTACTTGACTTGTATTAACAATCAGCAATGTTATCTTACCTGTCAGCCTGAGCGGAGTCGAAGGCGCGTTACCCAGGAGTAGCGCGCCTTCGACTCCGCTCAGGCTGACAGGGATAGTGGCGCTTTCTGCTCCTCCTTTTTATAATTATATGCTTCTTTTAAGTATCGATACCTCCATCCGTGGATGCTCCGTTGCAGTTCATCAGGATTCAAGCCTCCTAGCCAGCTACGATCTCCATACCGACCGGTCGTCGTCGTCTATGCTTACTACGCTTATGGAAAGTGCCGTAAAGCATGCTGGATTTACATTAAATGATCTGGACGCTATTGCTGTTGCGAAGGGACCCGGCTCGTACACGGGTTTACGCGTGGGCGTTTCATCCGCGAAAGGACTGTGTTATGCATTGGATAAACCAATGATTGCGATTAATACATTGGAAGCGATGGCCTTGCAATTAAACGCCTTTTATCCTGAACATTTGCTTTGTCCTATGATCGATGCGCGCAGGATGGAAGTTTATGCGGCAGTTTTTGACGCTACGAACAACTTCGTACAGTCAACACAAGCCGTTATTTTGGATGACAATTCTTTTCAGGAACTGCTTGCGGATAATAAGGTCGTGTTCTTTGGCGATGGCGCTGCTAAATGTCAGAAGTTGCTAAGTGACCATCCTAATGCTATTTTTCTAAAAAAGGACATTCGTCCTTCGGCTGTAACGATTGGCGAACTGGCGGCAAAGGCTTTTCAAAATGATCATTTCGAGGATGTGGCCACATTCGAGCCTTACTATTTGAAAGACTTCATGTCGCCGCCTTCCAGGAAAGCAAGTTCTCTAGCTTGACGAAATTGGTTTTCTGCTTGATCAAATAAACAAACTGCGCCTTTTTCGTGTTAGCATTTCAAGTAAAGCAATATGAAGATGGAAACTGAAGAAATTGTAAACCGGGTTGCGGTTAGCGGCATTGTGTCGCTGGATTTGGAAGAGCTGTATCATCCCGGCGAGCGTGTTTTATACGATATCAAAGACAATTTGTGGCAGGGAATGATCCTGAAAGAAAAGGATTTCAGAGAATTCCTGAAAGCACATGACTGGACGCAATATAAGGGCAAGAATGTCGCGATCATTTGTTCGGAAGACGCCATTGTGCCAACCTGGGCCTATATGTTGCTGGCCGTGCAATTGGAGCCATACGCAAATGCGATCGTTTTTGGTGACCTGAATGCATTGGAAGACAAGCTGTTCGCAGATGCAATCAGCAAGCTTGACATCAGCGAATTTGAAAGCAAACGAGTGGTTGTAAAAGGATGTAGCAAGTTTAATGTGCCAATCTCGGCTTACGTCGAAATCAGCCGGCTACTCAAACCAATTGTTCAGAGTTTAATGTTTGGCGAGCCTTGCAGCACTGTTCCGCTTTATAAAAAGCCTAAGTCTTCCATTTCTTCCTCCATAGCCTGATCGCAATCTTCTTTCAATAATTTGAATGTCATGCGGTGATATGGACATGGGCCGTGCAAGCCAATGGCTTTTCGGTGATGAATGGTTGGGTAACCCACATTGGTTTCCCAGCCATAATGGGGGAACTGGCCGGAAAGTCTGGACATTAACTCATCCCTGTAATTTTTGGCCAAAACGGAAGCTGCCGCTATTGAAAAATAATGTGCATCGCCTTTTATAATGCACGTGTGAGGGATCATGGGATAAGGCGTAAAGCGGTTGCCATCTACCAGCAAATGTTCCGGCTTCATACGCAGCTTATCCACCGCCCGGTGCATCGCCAAGAAGCTGGCTTTTAATATATTAATCCTGTCAATTTCCAGATTGTCCACTTCTGCAACGGCCCAGCAGATGGCTTCACGAATGATATCTTTTTCCAGGTCCAGCCGTTGCATTTTCGTCAGCTGTTTGGAATCGGTGAGATAGGAATGTGTGAAATCTCTTGGTAAAATAACCGCTGCGGCCACAACAGGGCCCGCCAGACAACCTCTGCCCACCTCGTCCAGCCCAGCCTCAATCGCGTCAGAATTGTAATATGCTTTCAGCATTAATCTTCAAGAATATTTGCCATGAATGTACTTTTTGTTCCGATTGCAATGAGCAGGAACAACACTGCCCAATATAAATAAATCCTGTAAAAATCGGTAACATCCCGGGAAACAACATCCCTCGATTTCACTTTTTCAAGCTGATCTATTTGTTTGAAAACGCCTTCCAGCGCGCTGTTATCGGATGCACGAAAATATTTCCCATTCCCCAAACCTGCAATATTTTTCAGCTCTGTTTCATCCACTAATGCATTGGAAACCGCAGCGCTGTCTGTTCGCATGGATTTTTTTTGCTTACCCACGGAAATGGTGTAAACTTTTACTCCAAATGCATTCGCCAACTGCGCCGATGTTGCAGGCCCCAAATTCCCGGATGTGTTATCGCCGTCGCTAATTAGAATTGCGACCTTACTTTCCCCTGGCGTTTCGCGCATGCGGTTAACGGCCACAGCCAGCGCACTGCCGATCGCCGTCCCAGCCGTAGGAACCATTGCAGGGCTTATTTCATCCAAAAAACCGTAAAGCAGCTCATAATCCGTTGTTAACGGGCAAAGAGAAACGGCTTCTCCTGCAAAAACGATCAACCCGATGCGATCTTGCAGACGTCCTCTGATAAATTGCCTGGCAACCAGCTTTGCCGCTTCCAGCCTATTTGGACTTAAATCCTTTTCCATCATCGAATCAGAAATGTCCAGCAGAAGCATAATGTCAATGCCTTCAGAATATTGATCCGTTCTTTCGGAAATAACCTGCGGACGCGCTAATGCAATTAAAATCAAGGCAATGCCAATACCCACGCAAACCGGCTGGACAAAGCGCAGCAATGTCTGCCAGTCACGCGCGCCCCTGACTGGATTATAAGTGATCACCAAACGCTGCTTATGCTTCCTGTGCAGCGCATTTCTGAGCCAGAAAAGTATTGGAATAAATGGCAGCAAATACAAAAAGTACGGATACACCCATTCGTAAGACCGAAAGACCTCGTAACCGAACCAATTTAATGAAAACCACTTTTCCATATTACGATTAAGACATTGGCGTGTCCAGAATGAATCTTCTTTTGTTTCTGTAAATCCGCGTTGCACCGCTTTTGAGCACTTCGAGCGATTCGGCCATGTTCTTGGAAATAACTTGTCCGTAAATGATGCTGTCCATGTTTTTCAATGCTTCGGCCAGCGCCTCATCCGGCATATTATCCACGATTTCCCGGGTTGTATAGGTTGCAAATGGCTTTTTTTCAAGTCTTTCCAAATAGTTTTTCCAAACAATAATGGCCTTCTCAGCGTCCTTAATGTTGTTCTTTTCCCTTGCATTCCGCATAAGGCGGTTGAAGGAGCGAATGTATTCCAAATGTCTGCGCTGCAATTTGATCAGCTGCCATTGTTTGTAAATATCCTGTCCAAAAACCCAATAAATACTGCCTACCACACCGATAAAGAGCGCAATGCTTCCAAGCAAAATAGAAAAATTGAATTCGCTGCTTAGCGGCAAAAGCGATGTTTCAGGTTTTAAACCGGCACTTTTAATTTTTTCAACAACATTGCTTTTGATCAGAAAAACAGAATCCGGTTTCGTAAAAACGGCTGTGCAATCCTTTTTATTAAAGACATAAACTGGCATTCTGAGCGCCTGCGAGCGTGAAACGTCAAAAGAAATCAGCTGATAAACTGCGCTGTCCAGACTTCCTCTTTCATCCGTGCTGGACGCAAAAGCTCGTTTTGAAATAATCTCAAATGGCGAAAAATCGTATAGTGTGTCGGGAAAAAAGATCTCTGTTTTAGGATTGTGGCGAACGCTTAGAGAGAAATAAACGGGTTTGCCGACTTCAATGCTATCTGTCAGAAACAATCCCAATGGTCTTATCTTTTGTCCGAAACCCGTTGTTTGAGAAAGGATTATGGACAAAAACCCTATAAAAATCGCGGTGGCAGATCTGATCATTTTACGACGATGCACTACTTTTGGTATAACGCCTCACTTTAAACAAGTGGATCAGTGCAGGCACATAATCTTCCTGCGTGTTGATTGAAATGTAGTCTGCGCGGTTCTGATGACAAAGCCTTTCCAGTTCAGAACTTCTTTTACTAAAACGGCTCGTCATTTCCTCTCTGTATTGCTTCGAAGAAGTATTAACCCAAACCGTGCTTTGCTTTTCCGCATCGTAAAGCGGAATAATGCCTAAGCCCGGTAGGTTCACTTCCCGCGAATCATACAAATGAATGACGATCAGGTCGTGCTTGCGGGCCAGAGCTTTGAGGTTATGCTGGTAATTATTGTCTATAAAATCCGAGATTAGGAAAATGAGGCTTCTTCTTCTGAGCACATTTAACGTCACCAGGATAGCCTCCGCAATATTCGTCTTGCTCGATTCCGGCACCAACTTGTATAACTCGGAAATAACACCATAACCGTGTTTCATGCCATCCGACGGCCGGATATAGCGCTCATTTTTATCAGAAAAACAAAGCAAACCGACGCGCGACGCTTCCTGGATTGCGGACAATGTTAATACGCCGCAAATTTCTTTGGCTATATCAATTTTCAGTCTTTTCAGCTCCCCTACCTGCTGTGAGGCGCTTACATCGAGCATAAAGAAGGCGGTTTGCTCTTTATCTTCTTTGAAGATTTTGACGAATGTTCCGTGTCCTTTGGCAGAAGTGTTCCAGTCGATGGCGCGGACATCGTCGCCATATTGGTAAAGTCGCAGGTCGTCAAATTCAAGACCTGAGCCTTTGAAAACGGAGTGAAAATTGCCGTAACGCTCGCTGGTCACCGCTTTCCGCATGCGGATTTCATACTTTCTTAGCTTTCCAAGAAACTGTTCAAACATTAGTTTTGCGAAAAAATTATCACCTTTGTTACCCGGCGTATCTAAACAAAGATAGACATTTTGCGTTTTATGAGGTGTCAGACAAACCATTTTCCGAGTGGAATAATCCGCTTTCTGATTGTAATGCTGCTGTTTACCGGCTGCGTGACCGACGAAAAGCAGCCGGAGGATACGATGAGTGAAGAGCAAATGGCGACCATTCTCACGGACATCCACTTGGCCGAATCACGGGTGAATCGCTTGCAATTAAGGTCATTGGATTCGTCTTTAATGATTTTTAACCAACTCAAAAGCGACATTTGGAAAAAATACAAAGTGGATACCGTCGCTTATCGCAAAAGCTACGACTATTACATGACCCGGCCGGAGATGATGACGCGGATTTATGAAAAAGTGAACAAGAATGTGGAGATCCGGGAGAAAACCAATAATATTAAGCTCTGAAAATCACACATTTAACTAACCCTATCACCAGTTGTGAATAATAGTATTGTAGTAATTCCCACCTACAACGAGATTGAAAATGTCGAGGCAATCATACGCAAAGTATTTAGCTTAAGTCAGCCATTTCATGTCCTGATCATCGATGACGGATCGCCTGATGGCACTGCCGCTGTGGTGAAAGGTTTGATGGTAGAATTTAATGGACAACTTCACCTGGTTGAAAGAAAGGGAAAACTAGGATTAGGAACAGCGTACATTCATGGCTTCAAATGGGCGATGGAGCGTGGTTATGAATATATTTTTGAAATGGATGCAGACTTCTCCCATCCGCCGGAAGATCTGATCCGCTTGCATCATGCCTGTGCTGTCGAAGGTCACGACGTGGCCATTGGCTCGCGTTACATTACGGGGGTTAATGTTGTTAACTGGCCGATTAACAGGGTGTTAATGTCCTATTTTGCAGGATATTATGTGAGAATGATCACAGGAATGCAGATTATGGACCCAACTGCTGGTTTCATCTGCTACACGAGCAAGGTTTTAAAAACCATCAACCTGGACAACATTCGCTTCATCGGTTATGCCTTCCAGATTGAGATGAAATTCAATTCCTGGAAATACGGTTTCGACATTGTGGAAGTGCCCATCATTTTCACAGACAGGACCAAAGGCGCTTCCAAAATGTCAAAAGGCATCTTTAAGGAAGCGATCCTTGGAGTGATTACACTGAAAGTCAACAGCTTTTTTAAGCGCTATATCCCGCATGGCCAAGTTCAGAAATAGCCAGCCAGGACATTAATCCCGTTGAAATTTCCAATGCGCTTTCGTCAATGTCAAATGTCGGAGTATGCACGCCGGAAATGATGCCGCGTTCTTCATTGCGGGTTCCTAATCTGTAAAAACAGGAATCTACAACCTGTGAGTAAAACGCAAAATCTTCGCCAGCCATCCAAAGATCGAGGTCGATGACGTTTTCCGCTCCCATATAATCTGTGGCCGAACTTCTGACACGTCTGGTTAACTCGGGATGGTTTTTCAGGAATGGATAACCGTGTACAATTTCGAATTCACAGCTGCCACCCATGGCTTCGGCAATGCCTTCTGCCATTTTTTTCATTCTTTTCAAACCATCAGCCCGCCATTCTTCGTCCATACAACGCCAGGTTCCCTGAATGGTCACTTCGTTTGGAATTACATTCGTAACCCCATCCGCAATAAACCTTCCGAATGAAAGCACGGCTGGATTTGCAGGATTGCGGTTACGACTGATAATTTGCTGCAATGCAACAATGATATGCGAGGCCATTAAAACCGGATCCACCAACTGATGCGGAGCCGCTGCGTGGCCGCCTTTTCCTTTTACAGTTAAGTAAAGTTCGTCGGTGCTGGCCATATACATGCCTTCGCGGAAGCCGATTTTACCAACCGGAATGTTCGGTGCAACGTGCTGGCCGACCATACTTGCTGGTTTCGGGTTTTCCAAAACACCTTCTTTAATCATTAACGAAGCTCCACCCGGCGCTTTTTCCTCAGCAGGCTGAAAAACCAGTTTTATAGTCCCTTCAAACTCTTCTTTTAATTGATTCAAAATCCTCGCCGTTCCCAGCAAAGAAGAAGTGTGCACATCGTGCCCGCAAGCGTGCATCACGCCCGGAACGGTTGATTTGTAAGGAACATCATTGGCCTCGAAAATCGGCAGCGCGTCCATGTCGGCACGCAGGCCAACCACACGTTTGCCAGGATTTCTGCCTTCAATGATCGCGACAACGCCTGTTCCGGCAACGCCTTCCTCGGGTTGCAAGCCGATTGCAGTTAATTCTGCCGCTACATATTTCGCCGTTTTGTATTCTTCAAAAGACAACTCGGGATTGCTGTGCAAATGGCGACGATGTGCGATAATATCGGCGGATTGATCTTTGGCGAGGGCTTTTATTTTTTCTTGCAGCTGAGACATAATTCAATTAAAATCTATTCTGAGAGACTGATATCGATACAAATCATTCAAAGGTAACAATAAATATTGTGCAGCCCTTTTGCTAATAAGCGGCTTGATATTGAATGTTGTTCCAAAGAAAAAAGTAATTTTGACCAGATATATATCAATCAGCCAAGCACAAATGAATCAAAAGGAATTTCTAGAATCGTTGGTTTGTCCGCTTACAGGAACCGCACTAACAATAGCAGAAGACGGAAAATCACTGAAAAGTGAAGACGGAACAATATATGAAGTAGGCGATACGGGCATTGTTAACATGCTTTATCCCAAGGAGTTATTACCAGAAGACGCACGTGAACAATATTTGTACGATCAGGCAGTCCTTCGCTATGACAAAGGCGTTTCCTGGGTTTTTGAAACATTAAACCATTCGGACGAAGCGGCGACAAGACAATTCTTTATCGACCTTATGGAATTGAAACCGGGGATGAAAGCGCTCGAAGTCGGTGCTGGAACGGGTAAAGATTCTGCATTGATTTTGGACCGCGTAAGACCGGGCGGAACGGCAGTTTTGTCAGATCTTTCTCCTAATATGCTGAAAAGAGCACAGGAAAAACTGTCGACAGAAGACGTTAATGTGCATTATTTCCTTGGAAACGGCTCCTACCTGCCATTTCCTGACGATACTTTTGATGCGGTGTTCCATTTTGGAGGCATTAATACATTCTCTGAAAGAAAACGTGCATTTGACGAGCTTACACGCGTGGTTCGCCCTGGTGGCAAAGTGGTTGTGGGTGACGAAAGTGTTGCGCCCTGGTTACGGAACACGCCTACTTACGCTACATTGTTAAAAGCCAACCCGCTTTTCCGGGCCGAAGTGCCTCTGGAAGACGTTCCTGCCAACATTGAGAATTTCAAGCTGCATTATGTGTTTGGAAATGCTTTTTATGTGATGGAATACAGGGTTACTGCGAAGGCTCCGGAAGTGGACATTGACCTGCCGATCCCGGGCAAAGATTTCGTGGATAACTGGCGTTTACGCGCTGAAAAGGCGGTTGATTAATCAATAACATTATCATTTCATGTGGGTTAAAAAAGGAGTTATATATAAGCCGGACGGAACATTGCCGCACAGTTTGTCGCACGCACAGGTTCCGTTTGCATATAAGCACGAAGATTTTTTACGCATATATTTTTCGTCCAGAGACAAAGACGGACAATCACGCCCGACATTCATTGATGTAGATTACGACGATCCCAAAAAGATCCTTTACATCCACGATAAGCCGATTTTAGAACTTGGTGGCCCGGGCGAGTATGATGAAACCGGCGCAATGCCTTCCTGGTTTGTAAACCGTCCGAATGGCGACATCTGGCTTTATTACACAGGCTGGAACCGCACTTGGAATTCTTACAGACTTTCGATGGGACTGGCTGTCAGCACAGACGGCGGCATATCATTCAAAAAAATGTTCGTAGGGCCCATCATGGACCGCAGCATTCAAAACCCGCTTTGGGCTGCACAGCCGTCGGTGATGATTGACGAAGATGGAACCTGGCGGATGTGGTATATTTCCGGCCACAAATGCGAATACATTCACGATTATCCTGAACCTTATTACAGAGGTCAGTCTGCTACAAGCAAAGACGGGATTCACTGGGATATCAGCGACATTCCGGCATTGGATTTTGACGATTTTCTGCATGCAGTAGGCCGTCCAAGCGTTTTTAAGGAAGATGGAATTTACAAAATGTATTATTCTTACCGCCACACGCGCGATTACCGCACAGATCGCAACCAGAGTTATAGACTTGGTTACGCGGAATCAGTCGATGGCACGAATTGGGAGCGTAAGGATAATTTGGTAGGAATCGCTAAATCAGAGAATCCGGAGGATTTTGATTACCAAATGATCGATTATGCTAATTTTTACCAGCATAACGGCAAGAAATATCTGCTTTATAATGGCAATGGCTTTGGCGCTGCCGGATTTGCTTACGCGGTCTGGGAGGACTAAGGTCTTATTAAAAGGCAACAAAAGTCATTTATTCGATTTCAACAGAAACATAAATTTGAGAACTTATTCAGAGCCGGTTACATTATCTGACTGATTAGGTTCTCAATTTTTTTCAAACCACATAAAGTGTCATACAATGAGCACACTTCAAGAGCAATTCAATAATGACGGCTATGTCCTTTTAAGAGATTTTTTGGACAAAGACGTTGTCAATAACATTTACACGGACGCCAGAAAAATATTCGCAACCCAAATCAAGCATGTCACTGGCAAAACGCCGGATATCGACAACCGCGATGAGTTTGAGAATGCAATGTTTGAGTTTTTTGAAAAAGACTTCAATGCGTTTGTAAACACGGGTAAAACTGTTCAGCATACATTCTCGCTTCATAGACTGGGCCTTGATCCAAAAATTGAAGACATTTTAAAACAAGTTGGTCTTTCCAGCCCGATCATCGGCGCACGCGCTGCGATGCAATTCAACAGCCGTTTCTTGTCAAAAGACGGAAGCAAGCACTGGAAACTTGACGCTCACCAAGACTGGCGCACAGGCCAGGGTTCATTGGACAGCACCGTAATCTGGTTCCCAATGGTTGACGCCGGCGCGGATATCGGTGCCTTGCAAGTGATTCCAGGCAGTCACAAGATCGGTTTGCAGGAATCAAACACATCGGGTTACCAAGGCGGGATCACAACCACATTGAAAGAAGAAGACTTTGTTCAAACCGAATTCAAAGTCGGCGACATTCTCGTCTTCTCCGCATTCCTCATCCACCAATCCGGCAACAACATTACCAACAACATCCGCTGGTCTGTACAACTCCGCTACAACAACCTGGACGAGCCAACATTCATCGAAAGAGGCTATCCAATGGCATACATTTACAAGCCGGAAACGGAACTAGTAACGCCAAACTTTCCTAGCGTAGAGCAATTGAAAGAGGTTTTTAGCTAAACCTTTTTCGACCGCTCATATAAAACCGAAAGCTAGTTATGGATATCAGGTATTTTCAGGACACGGATACGCTTTTACTGGTTTTTAATCAGAATGAAGTTGTGTCGACTGATGATGTAAATGAGAATATGCTGGTCGATTTAGATGCGAACGGCAATCCTGTTTCTCTGACCATTGAGCATGCGCAGCATATGACAAATGTGCACGGTTTATCCTTTCAGCAGATCAGCCAGGGCTCTGTCAAACAACTCGTTAATATCTAATTCTTCTTATTTCCTTGAAACTTTCGGTTTGCGTTCCTACATATAATCATGAGCGATACATTGGGCAGATGCTTGATGGGGCTTTAACGCAGGTGACGGATTTTGAATTTGAGATTGTGATTGGGGATGATGCTTCTACGGATGCCACACCTGACATTATTCGTGCATATCAGGAAAAGAATCCGGGAAGGATTAGGGCTTTTTTGCATTCGGAGAACCAGGGGCCGAAGGAACCTCGGGAATTTGCAGGTCGCAATAATGTGCTGCAATTGCTGAAAGCTTGCAAAGGAGAATATGTGGCGATGTGCGAAGGGGATGATTACTGGACTGATCCGCTGAAATTACAGAAGCAAGTCGATTTCCTGGATGCGCATCCGGATTTTGCTATATCGCACCATAATGTTCTGGTGACCTACGAAGACGGGTCGCCAGAACATTTTTTTAATGCGCCGGATCAGAAAGCCGTTTCCAGCATTGAAGACATTCTGGAAGATAAGTGGTTTATGGCTACTGCGAGCTGGGTTTACAGAAATCATTTTCTTGAAAACGACTTCGCCGACTGGCATGCAAAAGCCGCTGCCGGCGACTGGGCTGTGATCATTCAACTGGCTGCGCAGGGCAAGATTGGCTATTTTCCCGAGCCTATGGGCGTCTATCGCAAGCATAGCGCAGGACTGAGCAATGTTCACGCGAACACGAATCAAAAGTTTTGGCAGAACCGACGGGATATGTTTCACAATGTTGGTAAATGGCTGGGAAACAGGCATGATGCGATCATTGCAAAGACATTGGCGCGCTACGACGAGCAACTTTCCTTATTTGAAAAAATTGGCAGTTAAAATTAATAATCTTTAATTTGTACTGTTTTCAACAATTGCAATCTATGAAGCTAAGCGTCGTAATACCAGCATATAATGAGGAGGAATCAATTACACACACTCTTACATCGCTGCACCAAACATTAAATAAATACAATATTCCTCACGAAATATGCGTCACAAACGATAATTCCAAAGATGGAACACTGCGTGTGCTGGACGAGCTTTCGCTTCAAATCCCAACATTGGTTTACTACACAAATCCCGGCCCGAACGGCTTTGGATATGCGGTAAGATATGGCTTGGAGCGCTTTAAAGGAGATTGCGTGGCCGTTTTCATGGCCGATATGTCTGATGATCCGGAGGATTTGGTAAAATATTATTATAAAATGCTCGACGGCGATTATGACTGCGTTTTTGGTTCCAGATGGGAAAAAGGCGGCAAAGTCGTGGATTATCCTGCGTTGAAAAAAGTGATCAACCGCGTTGCTAATTTTATTGTTAAAATGGTGATGGGAATCAAATACAATGATACGACCAACGCATTTAAGCTTTATAAAAGAGAAACGATTGAGGGAATCAAGCCATTTTTGGCCCCGCATTTCAACCTTACGATTGAACTTCCGCTAAAAGCTATGGTGCGCGGTTATAACTATGCTGTCGTCCCAAATAGTTGGACAAACCGCAAATACGGCGAATCAAAGCTGAAAATTAAGGAAATGGGAAGCCGCTACTTCTTTATATTAATGTACTGTCTCATCGAAAAATACTTTTCACAAGGCGATTTCATGAAGAAGAACGCAGCACCGAAAAAAGAAGTCAGCCGCTGAGGAACAGCCGCTGAGGACCAGCCGTTAATCCTGCGAATTCATTTGATCCATTCCTGGACAAATGTCATTTTATGGGCGATATATGAAATTGCAAGACCCCACACGATTGCGCTGGTGGACATCCACAGAAAAATAGACGCGCGCGGCACTTTGAAAGCAACTGCTAAAATAGGCCCGAAGAGCGGCGTGAATAAAGGTGGGGTTAGAAATGCAATGCCTATGATGCCAAAACGCTTCCAGATGTTAACAGCTATGCGATTGGTTCGGCTAAACTTTTTGGGCGGCGTTTTTCTCCGTTTTTTGATAAAATCCTGAATTGCGCCACCTACATAAGTAAGCACTAGCACGCTGAACATCATGCCAATTGCTGAGCAAATGGCCGTTTCGATCCAGGTCAGTTTCAATACGACGCCTGCGATGGGCCCGCCGAAAAACTTCAGCGTGCTGGCAAGCGCTACTGACAGATATTTTAGAAAGGTGGTTTTCATTAAACTTTTACCTGAATCAATTCAGAAGCAAAACGCCTTGTCGCCTCATTTGTTTGAACGTAGTCGGAATACGTTGGGGTTGAAATGTAGGATATTTTGGCAAGGCTTTCAATGATCAGGTCCGAGATATCAAGAAACCCGATCTTGTCCCGAAGAAAAGCCTCAACCGCAATTTCATTAGCCGCATTGACAATGCAAGCGGCATTTCCTCCTTTGTCCAAAACTTCATAAGCGATGGCAAGGTTCCTGAAAGTGTCAAGATCTGGTTTTTCGAAGGTTAAGGAAGGATAATCAGTAAAGTTGAACCTCGGATAGGCCGATTTCAGGCGTGCCGGATAACGCAATGCATACTGGATAGGCAGTTTCATGTCGGGCAATCCCATTTGCGCCTTGATGCTTCCGTCTTCGAACTGCACGAGTGAGTGAACAATGCTTTGCGGATGCACGATGACGTCTATCTGCGACGCTTCAAGGCCGAACAACCATTTGGCCTCAATCACTTCCAGGCCTTTGTTCATCAGTGTGGCAGAATCAATGGTGATCTTTGCGCCCATGCTCCAATTCGGGTGCTTTAATGCTTGTTCCTTGGTAACATTTGCGAGATATGTGCGGTCTTTTCCACGGAAAGGCCCGCCCGAAGCCGTTAAGATGATCTTTTCAATTTTATTTCCCTCTTCTCCAACCAGACATTGAAAAATCGCAGAGTGCTCGGAATCAACCGGATAGATGTTAACGTCGTATTGTTTGGCAAGCCCTGTTATCAGTTCTCCTGCCACAACGAGCGTTTCCTTATTAGCCAATGCAATGTCTTTTCCTGCTTTAATGGCGTGAATTGTAGGCAAAAGGCCCGCATAACCAACCATTGCGGTAAGCACAGTATCCACATTGTCAGTTTCTACAACAGAAACCAGTGCTTCAATGCCGGTATATACTTTAATATCAAAAGGAGAAAGTGCTGATTTTACCTTATCAAAATGCTTTTCATTTCCGATAACGACTTCCTTTGGCAAAAACTTCACAGCCTGTTCAATCAGCAGATCTGCGTTTTCTTGCGCAGTAAGGACGGTTGCAGAAAAAATCTCAGGATTCGCCTCAATCACTTCCAATGCCTGCGTCCCGATCGAACCCGTTGATCCTAGAATCGCTATATTTTTTTTCATTCTGATGCTTAGGTTAAATGTCCGGTTCACTGCCGGTTAATTTTGATCAGCTCATCCGCGATCTTTCGGTCGTTCGATAATCTTGGCACTTTGTTTTGTCCACCCAATTTACCGTTTGCACGCATATAATCAATAAAAGTATTTTTGCGCAAAGGCACCAGTTCCAACGTTTTCAAAATGCTGCCTTTAATCAGGTCCTTATAATAAATGTTCAGCTCGGTGAGCCTTCTGTCGACATCAGCCACGAATTCTCCCTTATTAGTAGGCTCAACGGCGAATTCTACCAGCCATTCGTGATAAGGAAGTCTGCCATTCTCTGAATTTACCATAGGAGCAACCGTAAACTCGATCACCTCTACCTCAGGATGGCGTTCCATAGCATAACGCAATGCTTTTTCAATTTCTTCACCAATCACATGCTCTCCAAATGCCGATATAAAATGCTTGATCCGGCCTGTTACCAGGATTTTATATGGATTGACGGAAACAAAACGGACCGTATCACCCAGCGAATAACCCCACAAACCCGCATTATTATTAACGATCACCGCATAGTTTTGACCAACCTCAACCTCTCCTATCGATAACCGCTTTGGTTTTTCGTCAAAAAAGTTTTCAACAGGAATAAATTCGTAGAAAATCCCGGTGTCCAGAAGTAAAAGCAGGCCTTCGTCTTGTTGCGAATTCTGGTATGCAAAAAAACCTTCGGAAGCGGGATACAGCTCAATCGAATCGACGCGCTTGCCGATTGACTCAAACAATTTAGCGCGATAAGGCTCAAAGTTGACGCCGCCATAAATGAAAAGTGAAAAATCCGGAAACACGTCTTTGATCTTTTTTCCGGTTCTTTCAATAATCTTATCGAAATACATTTGCACCCAAGGCGGAATACCGGAAATCAAAGACATGGGCTGATCGATCGTTTCGTCAATGATCTTATCGAGTTTCGTTTCCCAATCTTCAATACAATTGGTGTCGTAGCTCGGCATCTGGTTTGATTTCAGATAACCCGGCACATGGTGATTGGATATACCTGACAACCGCCCTGTCAGTACGCCGCCCGTCTCTGTCAGCACCGGACTTCCTGATAGAAAAATGAGCTTTTTATCAAGAAACCGGGCCTTTTTGGTCTCCGCTATATACGTCAAAATGGCATTACGTGCGGAATCAATGTGGTTGGAAATCGAGTCTTTGGAAATCGGAATGTACTTCGTTCCTGACGTTGTTCCTGACGTTTTGGCAAAGTATAGTGGCTTTCCGGGCCAGAGAATGTCTTTTTCCCCGTTTTTTAACTTATCGATGTAAGCGTGAAGGTCTTCATAATCATGAACGGGCACCGCTTCCTTGAAGTCAGAATAGGTGTTTATGTCTTTAAAAAAATGATCTTTTCCAAACTCCGTGTGCAAGGCTTTTTTCACCAATTCCTTCCTCCATTTTTCCTGCACTTCGATGCTTCGGGAGATCCATTCCTGTTGTCGTTGGACGATGTACCGAGCCAGCGGCTCACTCAATAGTGCTCTGATTCCCATAGTAAAAACAAAGGTACACAGGTTTTGTAAATTTAGATCTACAAGGTGCTCTAACAGGCTTTTTCAGGCCTAAAACAGCCATATACCGAAATTTTTTAAATGCCTTTGTTTGTGGTTATTTATCTGTAATTTTGCCATCCTGAAATCAAAGTGAGCGAAAATTTTAAAAAAATATATGGGATTGTTTGATTTTTTGACTAGCGATATAGCGATCGATTTAGGTACTGCAAATACCCTCATCATCCATAAAGATACAGTAGTTGTTGACGAGCCTTCGATCATTGCCATGGACAAAACCACAGGCAAAGTTTTAGCCATCGGGCACACAGCTATGCAAATGCACGAGAAGACCAACGAGAATATCAAAACGATCCGCCCACTTAAAGATGGTGTAATTGCTGACTTTACTGCTGCCGAAATGATGATCCGTGGTATGATCAAGATGATTGATACCGGCAGCCGCTTCTTTACACCTTCCCACCGCATGGTGGTTTGCATTCCTTCGGGGATTACAGAGGTTGAAAAACGCGCAGTTAAGGACTCCTGCGAGCATGCAGGCGCAAAGGAAGTGTACATGGTGCACGAACCTATTGCAGCTGCGATTGGCATCGGGATCGACATTACACAGCCTAATGGTGTGATGATCGTTGATATCGGCGGCGGAACGACCGAAATCGCTGTTATAGCGTTGTCAGGTATCGTTTGTGAGCAGTCTGTAAGGATTGCGGGCGACGTATTTACCAGGGACATTGTAGACTATATGCGTCGTGAGCACAATTTGCTGATCGGTGAACGTTCTGCTGAGTTGATCAAAATGGCCATTGGCTCTGCTTCTCCCGAACTGGAAATTCCATTGGATGATTATCAGATCCGCGGACGTGACCTTATGACAGGGATTCCGAAAGAAATACGCGTTACTTATAGTGAAATCGCTTATTCCCTTGATAAATCTATTTCCAAAATCGAGGAAGGTGTCATGAAGGCACTTGAAATTTCTCCTCCTGAGCTTTCTGCGGATATTTTCAAAAACGGTATTTATCTCACTGGCGGCGGGGCACTTATTCACGGGCTCGACCGACGCATTGCTCAAAAAACCAAACTTCCTGTCCACATTGCGGATGATCCTTTAAAGGCCGTTGTTAAAGGAACAGGTGAAGTCCTTAAAAATCTTGAATTATACAAACCTGTACTGATTTCGTAGTATCGGATCGTTCACGATGTGAACATTTTAGCCCATGCTTCAACTCGTTGATTTCGTTGTCCGGAATCGTTTCTTTTTGGTATTTATCTTGCTGGAAGTTCTCAGTGTCTGGTTGATCGTGCGCAGTAACTCTTACTGGGGCGCAACTTATTTCAACACCTCCAACTATTACGTTGCCAAGACATTAGCTTTCTCCAATTCTGCCAGAGAATACACCAAACTGGATGAAGTTAACTCAGCATTAGCGAATGAAAACGCCCGGCTCCGTGCAACAGTAACCGCATTAACCCAGAAAAAACCCGTCGATTCGCCGGCTGGGTATGTGCCTGATTCGTCGTTTGCATCGCGCTTTACATTTACAGTGGCCAAGGTTGTTGACAATGAGACGAATAAAACCAATAATGTGCTAACGATCGATAAGGGAACCTCGGACGGGATCAAACCTGGAATGGGCGTTATTTCTGCAACGGGGGTTGTTGGTAAGGTCCGTTTTTGCTCCGACAACTATTCTGTTGTAACCTCTATCCTGCATTCGCAATTTATGGTTTCTTCAAAGCTGGTGCGGAGCAAGGAAATTGGTTATGCAAAATGGCCTGGAAAGGATCCGAATATCATTGATATGATTGACGTCTCGAAATATACCAAGATCTTCAAAGGAGATTCCGCGGTTACTTCGGACCAGAACTCTGTCTTTCCTCCCGGCATTATGGTAGGCCGCGTGGAAACGGTTACAGTGCATCCTAATCAGACATTTTACAACATTACATTGAGGCTGGCGACCGATTTCCGAAACCTTTCTTACGTTTATGTGGTACAAAATCAACAACTTGGGGAGCAGGATAGTCTTAAATTACGTACGATAAATACTAAATGAGTTTACGAGAAGCCATACAATATTCCCTGATGATCCTGCTGTATCTGTTCCTGCAGATCTTCTTCATGCGGAATGTCGTATTGTTTAATTATGCCTTCTGTTTCATCTACATTGCCGGCGTCCTGTTACTCCCCGCTGACATTGACAGAATGTATTTGTTGTTGATCGCTTTTGGCATTGGGTTCACTGTGGACGTATTTTCCAACACTTTTGGGATGCACGCTTCGGCTACTGTCCTGATCGCTTATCTCCGGCCTTTCCTGATCCATTATCAAATGAAGTCAAGAGGAGCCGAAAGAGCTGAGGTGGGGATTCGGGCGCAAGGGCTTGGCGCGTTCCTTGGCTATGTGTTTCCGCTTATTTTATTGCATCATTCCATGCTATTCCTTATGGAGATAAACCATTTTGGAATGATCCTTTACACGCTCATCCGCATTGGTGCAAGCGCGCTGTTCACTACCCTTCTTATTATCCTCCTGGAACTTTTTTCCAAACGTTAAATATGACATTTTGACACGAAAGTCGTGTGGCTCGAAATTTGATGTTGATACATTAAATACGGCAGGAGGCAATTCAATTTGGAATATTTTAGGAAGCGGTTCCGGGTTGATTTAATTTTTATCGTGAAAATATGGCTATTAAGTAGCTTCGATAAGCCATTCATCAAATTTTAATTTGTACGATTTGGAGCTGTTGTTAATCTTTGTAAATTCAGCATTCCTATGTTAGTTGCCATGTCAGAAACGCTCACGACTAATGAATACACGGATGACCTTCGTTATGAAGTTTTTAACCGTGAGTTCATGCCACACATTGACTCCATGTATAACTTCGCCTTTCGCCTTACCATGGACGAAGACGACGCAAATGACCTGGTCCAGGATACATACTTAAAAGCTTTCCGTTTTATCTCCTCTTTTGAACAGGGGACCAATGCAAAAGCATGGCTTTTCCGGATTCTTAAGAATAGTTTTATAAATGATTACCGCAAGAAAAGTAAGGAGCCTTCGAAAGTAGATTATCAGGAAGTTGAAACTACCTACAATTCTGAGGAAGCTTCTGATACAACTTACACGGTCGATCTTCGGGCTGATGCAGTTCAGGAATTAATTGGAGATGAGGTTGCAAATGCACTAAATGCATTGCCAGTGGACTTTCGGACAGTAATCATTCTTTGCGATATTGAAGGGTTCACTTATGAAGAAATGGCCAAGATTCTCGACATTCCGATAGGCACTGTGAGATCCAGATTACACCGTGCGCGTAACTTATTGAAAGAAAAATTAAAGAGTTACGCAAGTTCGATGGGATATGATTCATAGGTTGTGAAACTTTTTTTGCAACCTCTTCGGTTATAGGGTACAACTGTACATATATTCCATTATTCTTTATTTTTCATTTTAATAATGAATGCATCCCCTACAACGCCTTCAGTAACTGAAGAAGCGCAAAAACAACCCATGAAGCAGAAATGCGAGCATCACGCAGAATGCATGAAGGTAATTCAAGCCATTCTTGATGACGAAGCAACCGACGCCGAGAAGGACCATTTTCGTGAAAACATGGACAAATGTTTACCTTGTATCGAGTCGTACAGACTGGAAAAATGCATCAAAGATTCGCTGAATTTTAAGATCGAAAAAAAGCCGTGCCCTGAAAGCATTTTAAAGACAATTATTTCAAAAATAAACAGTTAATGCTGTTCGTGTGAAAGGTAAGCTTATCATATTTTCTGCACCTTCCGGTTCTGGAAAAACTACAATAGTAAGGCATCTTCTTAAAAAATATCCCAACCTTCTGGCATTCTCAGTTTCCGCTTCTACAAGGGAACGGCGTGACCATGAAGTGGACGGGAAGGATTACTACTTCATTCCCAAAAAAGAGTTCCGGGAACGCATTGCCAAAAATGAGTTTGCAGAATGGGAAGAGGTTTATGCAGGAAACTATTACGGAACATTCAAAACGGAAATAGAGCGGCTTTGGAACGAAGGAAAACAGGTTCTGTTTGATGTGGACGTAAAAGGCGGGCTCAAATTAAAAGAGATTTACCGAGAAAGTGCTTTGGCCGTTTTTGTAAAGGTTTCTTCCGAAGCCGAGATCATCCGGCGCCTCAGCGAACGGGGAACGGAGACCGAGAAATCGCTGGAGACCCGGCTTGGAAAAGTCCGTTATGAACTTAGTTTTGAAGATAAGTTTGACGTTGTGCTCGTTAATGATGATCTTGACGAAACACTTAAAAAAGCGGAAGCGTTGGTTCTGGATTTTATTCAATGAAAATCGGGCTCTTTTTCGGATCATTCAACCCCATCCACGTCGGGCATCTTATAATTGCCAACACCATGGCTACATCCACGGATCTGGAACAAGTCTGGTTCGTGGTGAGCCCTCAGAATCCATTCAAGAAAAATAACAGCTTACTGCACGAGTTTGACCGCTACGACCTTGTTCAGCGGGCCATTTCCGACAATTCTGTGTTAAGAGCCACAGACATTGAATTTCACATGCCCAAGCCCAGCTTCACGATTGATACGCTGGTAAGAATGCAGGAGAAATTCCCGCAGCATGAATTCAGGCTGATCATGGGAGAAGACAATTTGGCACAATTCCCTAATTGGAAAAACCACGATAAAATATTGGAATATACCGGTCTTTACGTATATCCACGCCCGAATTCAAAACCGCACTCTTTTGCTAACCATCCGGCCGTAAAATTTGTTGAAGCGCCTTTGCTGGACATTTCTGCCACTTACATCAGGTCTTGTTTACAAAAAGGTAAATCCATCCGTTATCTTGTGCCCGAGCCTGTTGAACAGCTCATTAAGATCAAGAAATTCTATCTCTGATTATAATGGCCGCGATTGATACGTTATTTCGCTGAGCAGCCCGACAGCGTTAAATTTCAAAATGACTTTCGGGGCGTTTGATTTTGACTTAATGTCCGAGCATTGCTCTCCTTTTGACAAAAAGTAAACGTAGTATTTCTGGTTTCTTTCTCCCAGCTGATGAATGTCCGGCCGGCCCAGCAAATCGCCTATATCGTCCGCGAACTTGCCCTTTAATTGCTTCTCTATTGATCTGAAATCTTTTTCAAGCCCTGCACGTACATCATTACACCCGCCCCTGTCTCCGCGCCATTTTACGAGGTCCAGATTCCCTAGTTTATCGGGAGGCGTGGAGCAAGCGAAAAAACAGAAAAGCATTGCTGCAATCGAGCCTTTAAGAAGCAACTTCTTCATTGAACTTTCATTATTTATTCCAAAACAAAGACGAATCTACTCATATAATTTCAGGACGTGAATTTGTTTTGATACTTTTAACGCTGACGCCATACACGCAGCTGCATGAAAACATTAGCATTGATAATCCTGGGACTGGCCTTTTCAATCGTTACCAATGCCCAAATGACGAATGTACAGCCAATGGATGGTTTGGACTGCTCCAATCTGTTTTTCAAAGCTTTACTGGAAGAAGATGCGACAGCATTAGAGGGCCTCATTTCAGACGATTTTAGCGTGGTAGGATTGCAAGGACAGCCCATAGAGGGCCGTGCATTACTACAAGCCGTTTCACAAGGTTTTATCGTCGTCGATTCGGGAATGCTTTCCGCAGCGCGTACGCGCACATATGGAGATGTGGTTCTTGTAAATGGTTTGTGGAACGTACGGGCGCGCATTGAGAACAACGGCTTCCAGGGTGAGCTTTCCTATATGTTTGTCTGCGTGAAGTCGGGAGGCAAGTGGAAAGTGGCTGCCGCGCAGTTTACACCGGTGCAATAAAGTCAGCGCATAAAAAAAGAGAACCGGCTGGTTCTCTTTCTCCTGCATATCAAATCTATAAATACTATACGTTCATCAACGATTCACGGCGGCGCATTTTACCGGCTGGAATTCCGAACATCATTTTGAAGCGACGGCAGAAATAGGCTGTGTCTTTGTAACCCACGTCCGAACCGATGGCGCGGATGCTTTTCTTGGATGTGCGAAGCAAATCAACGGCTTTTTCCATACGCTGATACTCGATATAATCCTGTGGGTTGATACCCGTAAGCATTTTGAAATATTGTCCAACGTAATCTTCGGATACGTTCGCAACATTCGCCAAAACCTTATTGGAAAGATCTCCGCCCAAGTTATCCTTAATGTAAGCGAAAATATCGATCAAACGGGGATCTTTGAAATAAGTGCTGTTTGTTACAAGTTGCTCAACAAACAATTTATTTTTCAGGATGTAACGTATGATCTCGATAACAACCTCTTCCGTCTTAATCTTAATAATACGGCCTTTTCCAGGTGTATCCAGCATATCTTCTGTCAGGATCTGATTGATCGTGATTGCGATCTGGTCATCTCTCTTGATCAGGAACGGCGGAACGTCCAGAGAAGTGAAAAAGTTAACTGTATCAAAAACTTTGGCTTCAAAAGAGATCAAACCAAATGAATTCGGCAATTTTCCGATCAATGCCGGATCATGGCCTGCTTCAATATAATTATCACGGTTGGTCATGAACTCCTCATTCGATACGGTCTTGGCAGTTTGTCCATTACCATATGTCACAGTTGCATGCTTCCCACCAGGAATGAACAGCATATCACCTTCTTCAACTTTCTGAGATTCTTCTGAACCAAAAGAAACTTCACCGTCGTATAAAATCGTCAGCGAATTCTGAACGTCGTAAAAGTTTTTGATGGTAATTGGTTGCAAAATTCTGATGTGACGAGCTTTCACAAACTTTACCCCCAGCGACTCAATAATCTTATTATAGTCTTCCATACTTGATATATTTAAGGGTCCTTTTGACCGTTGTTTCAAATTTTGTACAAATCTAATAAATTGTACAAAACTAATACAAGTATATATTGACAAAAAAATGAAAAAAAGTGATATTTCTGTATCATTTAAATCCAAGATTTAGAATAAATCGGCTAGGATGCCAGAAATCAGATTATTTTAGTAACTCCCTGGCAATTACAAGTTTTTGTATTTCAGAGGTACCCTCATAAATCTGAGTGATTTTTGCGTCGCGCATCAGGCGCTCTACATGATATTCTTTTACATAGCCATAACCGCCATGAATCTGAACGGCCTCTGTTGTCACCCACATGGCCGTTTCAGACGCGTATAGTTTTGCCATCGCCGATGCCTGAATGTAATCCTTCCCCTCGTCTTTGAGCCGGGCTGCTTTGTAAACAAGTAAGCGTGCGGCTTCCACTTTTGTTGCCATTTCAGACAATTTAAACTGAATGGCCTGGTGCTCGCTGATGGGTTTGCCAAAAGTTTGCCTTTCTTTTGAATATTTCAGGGAAATTTCAAATGCGCCAGCCGCAATGCCAAGCGCCTGCGCTGCTATACCAATCCGGCCACCATTCAATGTGCTCATCGCAAATTTGAAGCCAAAACCTTCTTCACCAATCCGGTTTTCCCTGGGAACCTTCACATCCGTAAACATAAGCGTATGCGTGTCAGAAGCGCGAATGCCCATTTTATCTTCTTTTTTACCCACCACAAAACCGTCCAATCCCTTTTCGACAATGAAGACATTGATCCCCTTATGCTTCAACTCAGGATTTGTTTGCGCCATTACCAGGCAAACATTGGATGTTTCTCCGCTTGTAATCCAGTTTTTGGTCCCGTTTAGTAAATAATAGTCCCCCTTATCCTCCGCCGTTGTATGTTGTGAAGTTGCATCTGATCCCGCTTCCGGCTCGGATAAGCAAAACGCTCCTATCATTTCTCCCGATGCAAGCTTTGTCAGATACTTCTGTTTTTGTTCCTCCGTTCCGAAACATTCAAGTCCCCAGCAAACCAGGGAATTGTTCACAGACATGATCACACCGGCTGATGCATCAATTTTCGAAATTTCTTCCATTGCGATCACATACGAAAGCGTGTCCATGCCTCCGCCGCCGTATTCCGGGGAAACCATCATGCCCAGAAAGCCAAGTTCACCCATTTGACGCAGGAGCTCCTTGTCAAATTTCTGTTCGTTATCTCTTTCGAGAACGCCTGGTAATAAATGATTTTGAGCAAAATCACTGGCGGCTTCCTGTACAGCAAGGTGCTCTTCGCTGAGATTAAAATCCATTCCGAATAATTGCGCACGATGTGGCATGATATGATTGTTTAAAAAGTTGTCTTAAGTTTGCGCTCAAATTTGCTGCAAAAAATGCCCGTTCTTACTGTTTTTTATACAAAACTCCTTATCAATCTTTTGCTGACGTTTGGGATAATCTGGACGATCAGTAAATCCGGACTCTTCGCTAAATGGCAGAAAGAGAACGAAAAACTGGTTTTAGGGCTTGCTTTTGTTTTGCTTAGACTTATTCCCTGGATAGGCATTTTTCTGATCGTTAATGAGGATCCAAGAGGAGATATTCCATTCTTTTTTTATAAGGCAGAAGCGGCGAAGCGTGGCGGCTTTGTGTATCGCGACTTTTGGTCCTACCATGCGCCGCTATATGCTTATATCATTAGTCTTCCGGTGTGGATCTGGCACAATTCCCGTGCCATCGTCTTATTTATGGTTTTGATGGAGAGCTTTATTCTCTGGCTTACTTACAGCACATATAAAACCCGGATAACCAACGCATTGCAACTTGCCGTCATTTATTACATGCTTCCTGCGGGATTTATGTACATTCTGGTAGACGGACAAGAAGAAGTCTGGTTTTGGGGCGCTGCACTGATCATTTGGCGCTTTACGCTTAAAAAACCTGTTAATTATGAAGTGGGGATCGGGCTGCTGTATGCGCTGGCGCTTCTCACCATTAAGGTAACCTTTATTTTCCTATTACCTGCGCTTCTCGTCGTTGTTAAGAAACCAGTCAAAATGCTTTTGGTCATGGCTGCGGTTGGATTGCCTGCGGTTGGCTTCCTTTATTGGCAAATAGGCGATCTGTTCTTAATGCCCATTCAGCACACCGAGCAACTGATGACACCTAATTTATTCTCGATCACCAGGCCGTTCGTCGAGCTTTTTTTTACGGTTAATGAAAAGAAGTCAACATTAATAAACTGGATCGGATTGTTATTCACGGTTTTTGTGCCTGCATTTATGGCTTACAAAGCGCGGCATAAGCACATTAATGAAGTGCTCCCGGGCATTTTCATTGCTTGTTTTGTGTGTATGATGATCTTCCAGGCGAGTGCTATGGGTGCTTATCTGATTGCCTATTTAATGGCTGTTCTTTTCGAAATTATTGATGTGCGCAAAACATTTCATGTCATTATCTTATTAGCGGTAAACTGGCTTACAGTCGTGCAGCCATTTGTTTGGGTTTATATCAAACAACCCGCTTATACTTCACTGGGAATGTTCAGTAACCTTTCCTACTTGTTCGAATATTGCCTGCAAATCCTCAATGTGCTTTGCTTTTTCTGGATCTTGCGAGAAACTTACCGCAAAGTGGTTTCTGAAAAACTGACAACTGCATGAGCATAGTCCTGGCAAAACTGGGCATCAGCCTGATTTGTATCTTACTTGCTGGAATTGTTCTTTTCAAAAAGGAGACATTAACGACCTGGCTTGAAAATAAGCCTGTTAATGCGTTGTTGGCCATAGGCTGGGCATTATTTCGGCTCGCTCCTTTTGTTCTGATTTACTTACTAGCCGGTTTAGAACCTACATCTGACGTTAACGGTTTTTGGGATGAAGGCAGCAAGGCTTCGCTGGGACAGGTTGTCTACCGCGATTTCTGGTCGCCCTATTCTCCGCTTTACCCATATTTTTTAGGCGCATTTTTGAAGCTCTGGTATAATCCCAAAATGATCGTCCTCACCATGGCGATCATGGATGGCGTTGCATTATGGCTGTCTTATCATTTCTTTCGCCCATTTCAATCCCGGGGAATATTCCTTTTCAAGGCACTGCTGTATTTTCTTTTGCCGGGCGGATTGGTTCTCTGCATTGTTGGTGCGCAGGAAGACGTTTGGATGTGGCTTTTTGTGATCCTGGCCTATCTCGTGCGCGAGCGGACATTGCGTGTTGAATGGTATGCCTTGATTTTGGCGCTGGGATTGCTGATGACCAAAGCCATTTTCATTTTGATTCTTGTGCCTTTATTCCTACTCGAAAAACATAAATTAAGGTTGGTGATTCCAATGGTTATTGTGGGCATTATTTCGCTTGCGGTCCTTTATCCATTGGTCGGCTGGGAATTCACACAACCGCTTGATGAGGCTAAAACTTTGCGGGCGCCAAACATTCCGTCCATCATTAATCCCTGGTTTTTCAACCACATAGGCGTGGGTGAAAAGTTCTGGAACTGGATTGGACTGGTAATCTCTGTGGGACTGGCTTGCTTGGCAGCATTAAGGCTTCAAAAAGCCGATTACAGGGTCATGTTGTCCCGTGTATGGATTGTCCTTTACGCCACCATGATGATCGTGCAGCAAAGCGCATACAGCAATTATATTTTCCTGTTCCTGATCCCTCTTGTGTTTTATGTAATTGACTGGAAAAACAATGTTCAGGTCACATTGCTGTTGATATTTAATGTGTTGTGCGTAATTCATCCTTCCTACTGGTGGCGACTTGGAATGCCTTGTTATATGACGCCGTTTGATACATTTGCTTCGCTCGAATTGTTTGTGGATTATGCCATGCAAGTTTCAATTGTGATATTGACAGGCTACTTCATTTGGCTGGCGTTTCCGAAAAAGGATGCAACATTGTATTCCAAATCATAAAATTCGATCGAAATCATAAAAAAATGCCCTCGTTCGTAGCGAGGGCATTTTGTATTTTAAGAGACCTGTATCCCTTATTCTATTGTATCAAATCCACAATAAGGAACCAGCACTGCTGGCACTTTAACGGTTCCATCCGCTTGCTGATTGTTTTCCAGCAATGCTGCCACAATGCGAGGCAAAGCAAGCGCTGAGCCGTTCAATGTATGCAGCAACTGCGTTTTCTTATCCGCTGTTTTGTATCTCAATTTCAATCTATTCGCTTGGTAAGTTTCAAAATTCGAAACCGAGCTGCATTCCAGCCAGCGCTCTTGCCCTGCTGACCAGACTTCGAAATCGTAAGTCAGGGCCGATGTAAAGCCCATATCACCTCCGCAAAGGCGTAGAATGCGGTAAGGAAGTTCCAGTTTTCCAAGCAGGCTTTTCACGTGTTCGACCATTTCATCCAAAGCCTTGTAAGAGTCCTCGGCCTTGTTGATCTGCACAATTTCCACTTTATCAAACTGGTGCAACCTGTTCAGCCCGCGCACGTGTGCACCCCAGCTGCCTGCCTCGCGTCTGAAACATGGTGTATAGGCCACATTCTTTACGGGCAATTCGCTTTCAGCAACAATGACATCCCGATACAAATTGGTAACCGGGACTTCCGCAGTTGGAATCAAATAAAGGTCGTCCTGCGCGTCGTGATACATTTGGCCTTCTTTGTCTGGCAACTGCCCCGTAGCAAACCCGGAATCAGCATTGACGACGATCGGAGGCTGCACCTCAGTATAACCCGCTTTTCCCGCTTCGTCCAGGAAAAACGCGATCATGGCCCTTTGAAGCCTGGCTGCTTTTCCTTTATAAACTGGAAATCCAGCACCGGAAATCTTATTACCCAATTTGAAATCAATGATAGGTGCCTGGTTTTTACCAAGCCTTTCAATCAATTCCCAATGAGGCAAAGCGCCTTTTGGCAAAACGGGTTTTTCTCCGGATTCCAGCACATTTACATTATCCTCTGCCGTCCTTCCTTCCGGAACGCTTTCATGCGGCAAATTAGGTAGCTTAACGAGCTCTTGAAGAAGTTTGGCTTCAATGTCCTTGTGTGCCTCATCAAGTGATTTAGAACGCTCTTTTAACACGGCCGTTTCCGCTTTGGCCGCCTCAGCTTCTGCTGTCGCTCCGGCTTTCATTAATCCACCAATTTCCCTGGCTTTCGCATTAGATTCGGCTAAGGTTTCGTCCAGGTCTTGTTGTAACTGTCTGCGCTTCTTGTCAAGCTCAATAATCTGATCTACAACTTCCGCTGCATCCTTGAAATGCTTCTTTGTCAATCCGGCGATTGTAAAATCTCTGTTCTCGCGGATAAAATTCGTTTGTAACATATTATGGAGCTGTAAAAATGTCTTTCATTGCATCTTCGTAATAAAACAGGCGCTCATTCAGCACATTCAATGCCTCAGCCTTATATTTTGAATGAATGAGCAGCGATAAGTTATGTTCTGATGCACCATACGAAATCATTCGTATAGGGATATTTTTCATCGCATCAAGGACTTTTAATGCAATTCCTTCTTTATCAGCACTGAAATTCCCCACGATGCAAATGATGTTCTGATCACGGTCATGCTCTTCCAAATCAGCAAATTCACGCAACTCGGCACTGATCTGTTCCAAGTTCTCGGAGTTGTCAATCGTCACAGAAACCGAGACCTCGGAAGTTGTGATCATATCGACCGGTGTTTTATATTTTTCAAAAATTTCAAACACCCTACGAAGGAAGCCGTAAGCATTCAGCATACGGGTTGAATGTATGTAAATCGCGGTAATGTTGTCCTTTGCGGCGATCGCTTTGATATCGCGGTCCGAAGTCTGGTTCGCGATCAATGTGCCCGGAGCTTCGGGTTGCATTGTGTTTTTTAATCTTACAGGCACGCCACGAAGTTTGGCTGGCGTGATCGTGCTCGGGTGCAAAATTTTGGCACCGAAATACGCAAGTTCTGCTGCCTCTTCAAATGTCAGCTCACGAATCGGAAAAGTTCTTTTTACAATACGCGGGTCGTTGTTATGCATTCCGTCAATGTCTGTCCATATCTGGATTTCATCCGCACGAATAGCACCACCGATTAGCGAAGCTGTATAATCTGATCCACCTCTTTTTAAGTTGTCAACCTCTTCGCGTGGATTTCTGCAAATGAAACCCTGCGTAATGATCGTTTGCTTGTCTGTATATTGGTTCAAAATCGTAACCAACTTGTCTTCAATCGTTGCAAGCTCGGGCTCTCCGTCTGCATCAATCCGCATGAAATCGAGTGCGGGAAGCAACACAGAGCTTTCGCCTTTCTCTTCCAGATATGCCTGAAACATTTTGGTGCTTAGGATTTCTCCCTCGGCAACCAATTCCTTCTCCTGCTTAATCGTAAAAGGCTTAATACCAATCAGCGATTTGATAAAGCCAAATTCGGTGTCAACAATGTTCTTACCCTCCTCAAATCCTTCTGTGGTAGCATATAACTCCTTAATAAAGAGCATATAATGTGCTTTCAAATCTTCTGTAAGCGAATTCGCCTTTGCATCATCGTAAGCTTTTGCAGCTTCGCCGATAGCAATGAGCGCGTTAGTTGAGCCAGATAGCGCGGACAAAACAACGATTTTGCGATTAGGATCGCCGTTAAGAAGTTCGCGGATTGAATGCATGCGTTCCGGTTTTCCCACCGAAGTCCCGCCAAATTTCCAGACTTGCATATTGAATGAGTGAATGAATGAATTTTGAATGAGTGAGTCAATGTTAAAATGATGATCCGGTTTGGGCTACGGCGATTTGGTGCCATAGACCCAGCATTTTAATGGCGGTCATCGCGGCTTCGTCACCTTTGTTTCCGTGAACGCCACCTGCTCGGTCCAGTGCTTGTTCCATCGTGTTGGGCGTAAGCACACCGAAGATTACGGGTTTGCCCGTTTTTAAACTTACATTGGTAACACCTTGTGCCACAGCGTGATTTATATAATCATTATGCTTGGTTTCACCTTGAATTACCACGCCTAATGCGATTACTGCATCAATGTCGCGTCGTTCGGCAAACCATTGTGCGCCTAATGTCAGCTCAAAACTGCCTGGTACATTTCCTCTTTCAATGTTCTCAGGGTCAGCGCCATAGGTTAGTAATGTTTGGTAAGCTCCTTCGAAAAGTTTTTCTGTGACTTCACTATTCCATTCGGCTACCAGGATCCCAAACTTTTTTGAACTGATGTCCGGCAAACCTTCCGTATTGAAAACACTTAAATTTTTATCAGCACTTGACATAATTGATCAGAGGATTATTGGATACAAATGATTGATTAGGCAATAAAAAAGGATAAAACCTTTGTCGGCTTTATCCTTTTCAGAAACAGTAATGGTTAACCATTATTTGCCGACCTGTCCCTCTAAAACACCCATGTATTTCTTCGCGTTTACCACTTCCGAGGAAAGAGGAAACTCGTCGATAACACGTTTATATGTGGAAACTGCGTCAGCAGGTTGGTTTGCTTTTTCTTGTGCGATAGCTAATTTCATTAAGTAAACTGGCGTGAAGTACTCGTTTTTCTCATAATCCGCAGCCTTTTTGTAAAAAGAAATTGCCTCAGCAGGTTGGTTTTTTTCGAGATATGCGTCGCCGATCAAAGATTGTGCCCGTGCGTGGATCAAAAGATCGGACGAATTGAATGATTGCAGATGGCTGATCGCATCATCATATTTTCCCTGCTTCAATAATGCAACGCCGGCGTAAAAGTTTGCCAGATTGCTAGCGTCTGTACCTTTATATGAATCCGCAATGGATAACAGTCCTTCGTTACCGCCGCTTCCGTTTAATGCTTTCTGTAATGAATCAGCTTCAAAATCGTAAACGACACTTGCAAGTGCATCCTGGGCGGTTCCCTCTTGCCCGTCAATGTAAAAGCGATATCCGGCAAAAGCGGCTACTGCTAGAATAATTGCGCCTCCTATACCCAATACTATCTTGCGATTCTTAATAAAAAAAACCTCCGCTTTATTGATCTGGCCAGCTAATGCTTCCGGAGTTTCAATAATTTCAAGCCCGGATTCGTCCGTGTTTTTCTTGCTCATATCAATTAATTCGATTTTGGAGTGCAAAGTTATGAAAAGTAAACGAAATTTTATTGCTAAAAAATACCGGAATAAACAAAAAAAACAGCGCACCGGATAACCGATGCGCTGCCGCTATTTGCAAAACTTAATATCAGATATATAAAGGATATTGCTTCATCCAGTTGTTGATCTCAGCTTTAACCCCTGCGATCTTTGCGTCCTGATCATGGTTAACAAGCACAGTATCAATGAAATCCACAATACGTTCCATATCAGATTCCACCATTCCGCGAGTAGTAACAGCAGCGGTTCCAACACGGATCCCCGAAGTGATCATGGGCGATTTGTCATCAAAAGGCACCATGTTCTTATTGATCGTAATGTCTGCCTTAATTAATGTATTTTCTGCCAATTTACCAGTTAAGCCTGGATTCTGACCATTTTTTGTACGAAGGTCGATGAGCATCAAATGGTTATCCGTTCCTCCCGAAATAATGCCATAACCTTTATCTACAAATGCTTTGGCCATTGCCTGCGCATTCTTTTTCACCTGAACTGCATAATTATAGTAACCTTCGCTCAATGCTTCACCAAATGCAATCGCTTTGGCAGCAATAATGTGCTCCAATGGCCCACCCTGTGTTCCAGGGAACACACCTGAATCCAGAAGAGACGACATTGTACGCAGCTGACCTTTTTGTGTTTTAATGCCAAACGGATTTTCAAAATCGTTACGCATCATGATCACACCACCGCGAGGCCCGCGAAGGGTTTTATGCGTTGTAGTCGTTACAATATGGCAATGATCGAACGGATCATTCAGCAACCCTTTGGCAATAAGGCCTGCGGGATGCGCAATGTCAGCCATTAACAATGCGCCAACTTGGTCAGCGATTGCGCGCAGACGCTCGTAATCCCAGTCACGGCTGTAAGCCGAAGCACCACAGATCAAAAGTTTCGGACGCTCTCTGACAGCCGTTTCCTCAACCTTATCCCAATCTATCAATCCTGTTTCTGCTTCTACTCCGTAAAATATAGGCTGAAAATATTTTCCTGAAATGTTAACCGGCGAACCGTGTGTCAAGTGACCACCATGCGCCAGATTGAAACCCATAATTTTATCGCCAGGATTTAGGCAAGCCAAGAATACAGCAGTATTGGCCTGTGCACCAGAATGTGGTTGAACGTTTGCCCAGGTTGCTCCGAAAAGCTCTTTCAAACGGTCGATTGCAATTTGTTCTATTTCATCTACAACTTCACAGCCGCCATAGTAACGCTTACCTGGCAATCCTTCTGCATATTTATTTGTCAACACGCTTCCAGCCGCCTCCATAACCTGTCTGGACGTGAAATTTTCGGACGCGATCAGTTCAATGCCAGACTCCTGACGGTGTTTTTCTCTATTAATCAGATCAAAAATGGTGGTATCACGTTCAACGCTTGTGAGAGTAGACATGGATAGTATAGGGAAAATGGTGTGATGTTTTGTAGATTGAGATACAAAAATACAATCAATTATTTTGGAATGAAAAAATCGAGCGCACTTTCTCCTAATTGGTTGAGAAGGGGTAAGGCGAAATCGGCTAAGTGGCCCAAATTCGTTTAATACGAGTATATTTTTGATGAAAGTTATTTTTAAATTTTTTTAATAATATTCGTTTTGAGTTGTATTTTTGTCGATGTTATCCTACCCCTGAACTATTCATAAACTCTTATAAAACAATTCAAGCAGCAATATGAGCCAGCAAACGGTGAATCCACAAACAATTTTGATGCAAGCTTCCAACAACGGGAAAGGTACGCCCGGAACGATTGGCCAGCCAATCACTTACGAAAAAATACCAACTCAAATTTTCGCCGATTCCAAGGAAGCTTCCAATGCGGTTGCAAGGGAAATCGCCGATTTGATCCGCCAAAAGCAGAAAGAGGGTAAGAAATGTGTGTTGGGCTTAGCGACTGGATCTTCACCAAAAACGGTTTATGCGATTCTTGTGCGCATGCATAAGGAGGAAGCTTTGAGTTTCAAAAATGTAATTTCATTCAACCTGGATGAGTATTACCAAATGGAGCCGGATTCGATTTACAGCTATCACCGGTTTATGAAAGAGCAGTTGTTCGACCATGTGGATATTGCTAAGGAGAATTATTTCCTCCCTGACGGCACCGTTCCTCCTGCATTACTGCGCGACTACTGCACATCCTACGAAAATAAAATAAACGCAGTGGGCGGCCTGGATTTCCAGCTTTTGGGGATTGGGGGAAATGGTCACATTGGTTTTAACGAACCAGGATCGCTGATCAACTCCCGTACAAGGCTCATCACACTCGATCATTCTACGCGTGTTGCGGCCGGGATGGAGTTTGGCGGACTACATAATGTGCCTCGTAAAGCCATAACATTAGGTGTTGCGCCTATCTTGAACGCGCGCCGCATTGTGCTCCTGGCTTGGGGAGAAAGAAAAGCTTCGGTTATCCGCGGTGCTGTGGAAGGGCCGGTTACTGAACTGAACCCTGCTTCTTATTTACAGGCGCATCCGGACGTTTCGTTCGTTGTGGATGAAAGTGCTGCTTCTGAGCTTACCCGAATTAAGACGCCTTGGGCGGTTGATTCGGTAGTTTGGGATAATAAAATGATCAAAAAAGCGATCAGCCATTTGTCGAGCTCGCTGAACAAGCCTATCCTTAAACTGACAGATAAGGATTACAATGACAATGGTATGAGCGACTTGCTGGCGCAATATGGTTCCGGCTATGAGATCAACATCAATGTATTTAATCAATTACAACATACGATTACAGGATGGCCGGGAGGAAAACCGAATGCAGATGATACGCACCGTCCTGAAAGGGCACAGCCTTCCAAAAAACGCGTATTGATTTTCAGCCCGCACCCAGATGATGACATTATCTCCATGGGTGGAACATTCCAGCGATTGGTGGATCAGGGACATGAAGTGCATGTGGCTTACCAGACTTCCGGTAACATTGCCGTTGCTGATGACGAAGCATTGCGTTTTATCGACTTCGTTGTTGACTTCAACAAAGGTTTTGGCATCGACAGCCCTGAGGCAAACCAGTTGTTCCTGGATGCGAAAGAGTTTTTGAAACATACCAAAGACAGTGAAATTGATACGCCTGAAATCAGGAAAGTAAAAGGATTGCTGCGTCAGGGTGAGGCGAAGGCAACTTGCCGGTTTGTGGGCATTCCTACCAGCCAGGCGCACTTCCTGAACATGCCTTTTTACGAAACCGGAACCGTTCAAAAAAAGCCGATCGGGGAAGAAGATATTAAAATCGTTGAAAATCTGATTGAAGAAATAAAACCACATCAGATTTACGCGGCTGGTGATTTTGCAGATCCGCACGGAACGCATAAGGTGTGCTGGGATGCCATTGAAGCAGCATTACAGCGTTCGAAACACAAAAACTTCATGAAGGACTGCTGGGTATGGTTATACCGCGGTGCATGGGCTGAGTGGGATATTTACGAAATTGAGATGGCAGTGCCGATGAGCCCGGATCAGGTTTTGAAAAAACGTCAGGGGATTTTCAAACACCAGTCTCAAAAGGACGGCGTTGTGTTCCAGGGAGAAGATTCGAGGGAATTCTGGCAGCGGGCTGAGGAGCGCAACCGCGCAACGGCCCACTTGTATGACGAGCTTGGATTAGCTGAATACGAAGCGATGGAAGCTTTTGTAAGATGGAAATTCTAAGGTTTTAGTAATAAAAGTAAAAGCCCGATGTGCGAACACCGGGCTTTTACTTTTATATCGCTTTTGTAGTTATAGTTCCATATCCATCCACATCCTCTGAGCCATTTTCTCAACCATTTTAACAACGCCTTCAATAGCGCCAAAGATTATGCAGAGCGGCAAAATTATTGGCAAAAATATGAGCCATTGCAATGCCATCGTAAAATTAAATCGTTTTGAAATTGGCGTTTTCATATCAGGTTCAGGTTATTAACATAGGAGTTTAATATCCCAAGTTAGCGTTTTTATTTAATCTCAACAAAGTAATTCACAAAAAACGTTCTCATAATGTAGAAAATTTTTATATATAATGTAATTATTCTATTGAGATTTTAAGTAAAAGCAAACGCCGACAGGTTGCTACCCGCCAAAATTGACCCCGCTCTAAAAAAATTTTTGTTTATTTGTTATAGTTAAATAAATCAAAAATCCGACATGCCGTCTTCCGACATCATACAATTATTACCAGATTCCATAGCCAATCAAATTGCCGCCGGCGAGGTTGTTCAGCGACCCGCATCAGTGGTAAAAGAGCTTATGGAAAATGCCATTGATGCGAAGGCGAACCATGTTCAGGTTATTTTGAAAGAGGCGGGCAGAACACTCATTCAGATTATCGATGACGGTTCGGGAATGTCTGAAACGGATGCCCGGATGAGTTTTGAAAGGCATGCTACTTCAAAGATCCGCCAGTCAGAGGATCTTTTCAGGATCCGTACAATGGGTTTCCGCGGAGAAGCACTTGCTTCTATTGCCGCTATTGCGCAGGTTGAGCTCAGGACGCGCCAGGAATTTGACGAACTCGGCACCATGATCCGGATAGATGGTTCAGAAATCAAAGCGCAAGAAGCTGTTGCGTGTTTGAAAGGGACAAACCTTTCGGTTAAGAACCTGTTTTTTAATGTTCCTGCCCGGAGAAATTTTTTGAAATCCAATTCTGTTGAAATGCGTCACGTTCTGGATGAGTTTCAAAGGGTCGCACTGGCGCATCCTCAGGTTGCTTTCACATTGCACCATAATGATACCGAAGTTTTCAACCTGCAATCGGGCAAGCTGGTTAAGAGAATTGTTGACATTTACGGCAAGAGTTACCGGGAGCAACTGGCTTTCTGTCAGGAAGATACATCTTATATTAGTGTGCGTGGATACATTGGAAAGCCCGAGTTTGCGAGAAAGACCCGCGGCGAGCAGTTTTTCTTTGTCAATGATCGCTATATCAAGCACAGTTATATGCATCATGCAGTGATCAGCGCATTTGACGGCACTATACCAGAAGGAAGTCACCCGTTTTATGTGCTTTTTATTGAGATTGACCCTTCCCACATTGATATAAACATTCATCCGACCAAGACAGAAATCAAGTTTGATGACGAAAGGTCGGTTTATGCTATTGTAATGGCAGCCGTGAAAAAGGCGGTCGGTGTTTATAACCTTTCGCAGTCCATCGATTTTGACGATAATATCAACTTCTTAAATCCCACAGTGTCGGATCAGAACCATAACCTGATCCCAAGAACTGTAATGCCGGACTGGGCTGCGCAATCCAAAAAAAGCGAAGGAGGACAGTCGAGATCAAACCTTACCAATTGGAATAAACTTTTCGAAGGCTTACAAAATACGGAAGACCGGAACCGGGAACTGGCCGCTTTCGAGACCAACGCGACCACTGTTTCCAGGCCTTCGTTTCAGGAGCAGCCGAAAACCATTGCCAGTAAAGTCAACAGGATGGCATTGGAAGTAATTTCTGCCCCGGAAAGCGACGCGGTCCTTTTTCAGCTCCATAACCGATACATTCTCTCCCAAGTGAAAGACGGCATTATGCTGATCGATCAGAAGGCGGCTTATGAAAGGATACTTTACGAGCGATATCGGAAAATGCTTACGAACAGGAACGGCGCATGCCAGCAACTCCTTTTTCCAAAAACAATCAGGCTGACGCACTCGGATATGCAGCTTGTGAATGAAACCAAAAAGGAAATAAGGAGTCTTGGATTTGAGTTCGATGAGTTTGGATCAAATGAACTGATCATTCGCGGAATTCCGGCCGATCTGCCCGAAGAAAGCGAACAGGACCTTTTTGAAGAGCTAATTGAGCAACTAAAACAAAGTTATTCCGACCTTAAACTAAATAAACCTGAGAGTCTTTCCCGCTCGCTTGCGAGGCGTTTTTCTGTCCGTTATGCGGTAAAGCTTTCTTTTGTAGAAATTCACACATTAATTGATCAGCTTTTCGCTTCCACGGACCCAAACAGGACGCCCAGCGGCGAGGCGATCATTGTTTTGCTTACGATGGATAAACTTACCAGTATATTTAAAGCTTAAACACAGAATATGTTATCCATAACCCCTACCGTCAAGAACTTACTAATTCTTAATATTCTCTTTTTTGTAGTTGATTCCTACATTTTTAATCTCACCAATGTCTTTGCGCTTCGTTCGGTATTTTCACCTGCTTTCTACCCGTTCCAGTTTGTAACGTACATGTTCCTGCATGGCAGTTTTGGACATTTGTTCAGCAATATGTTTGGTTTATTTATGTTTGGGCCATTGCTTGAACGGGGCTGGGGGCCGAAAAAATTTCTGTTTTTTTACTTTTTTACCGGCATAGGAGCAGGGATTCTTTTCTCGGGAATTGATTATTTTGAAAACAGTCAAGTTAGGCAGGCTGTTGAAATATTTACTCAAAATCCGACACCCGACGGACTCGTTGATTTCATGAGTAAACATGCGGAAAGAATTTACGAAGCGAACCTTGATTTTTTAAACAAGTTTGAAGGCAATCCGACAAATTCTGGCTACATTCAACAAAGTGTAGAATTTGTAAATTCTTATTATCAAAGTTTGATCAATACGCCACTGGTAGGTGCTTCCGGAGCAATTTTCGGCATCCTAATGGCGTTTGGTTTATTGTTTCCGAATACTGAGCTTTTTCTCCTTTTTGTTCCGTTTCCGATTAAGGCTAAATATTTTGTTGCTTTTTACGGTTTATACGAATTATATGCAGGATTTCAGAACGCTCAGTCAGATAATGTGGCGCATTTCGCGCACATTGGAGGAATGCTATTTGCATATATATTGTTGCGTTACTGGAACACGCAAAAAACAAATTTCTATTGAGAGATGAGCAATATTGTTGATGACGTAAAAAGGGAGTTTGCCAAATCAGAGAATGCACTTGTAAAGATAATCCTTGTTAATACCGCAGTTTTCTTGACGTTACTGCTATTGAAGATTATTCTGACGCTTTCTCAATCTTCAAACGTATACTACGCGGTGATTAACACCTTGCAGCTTCCTGCTGCAACCAATGAGTTTTTGTACAAACCCTGGACACTTATCTCTTACTTTTTCACGCATGATGATATTTTCCATATTCTTTTCAATATGCTGTTTCTGTATTGGTTTGGAAAGCTAATTGATGAATATCTGGGTGCAAAGCGCGTTATAGCGCTCTATATGCTTGGCGGAATTGCCGGCGGATTGATTTACATCGTTCTTTACAATGCGTTGCCTTATTTTCAAGCTCATGTAGAAGGTTCCAGAATGCTTGGTGCGTCGGCAGCAGCGTTTTCTGTTGCGGTAGGAGCTTCTACTTTACTCCCTAACTACACATTCAATCTGATTTTTCTAGGTCCGATCAGGATCAAATTTATCGCTCTTTTCTATATAATCCTTTCCCTTGCTCAGACTGTCGGTCCTAATGCCGGAGGTAATCTGGCGCACTTGGGAGGCGCATTTATTGGGTATGTATTTATCAAATTGTTGCAAAGTGGGACAGACCTGGGTAAGCCGATTTATGCCGTCATGAACGGCTGGTCGAGATTATTCCGCAAACGCCCTTCCATGCAGGTTACTTACCGCGAGAGACAGGTTTACAGAAGCACAAGCGTGTATTCGTCTACATCGTCGTCGGGAACGATCGAAATGCCAGATCAAACAGAAATCGATTCTATACTGGACAAAATTTCTAAATCTGGTTACGAGAGTTTGACGAGAGAAGAAAAGCAAAAGCTGTTCAAGGCAAGTCAGCAAAAATAAAGTCGGAGTTAATGTCCTTATTTGCTTAATTTTGTCTGCTTAATTACCGCAATTTTTTGATTTCAAAAGCCTGAATATGCTTATAAAACCTGGGAAATTATTAGCTAAAATTGACTCTCCTGAGGACTTACGAAAGTTAGACAGTTCCCAGCTTCCACAAGTTTGTAACGAATTACGTCAGTTTATCATTGATAATGTTTCCGTCTATGGCGGCCATTTCGGTGCAAGCCTGGGCGTAGTCGAATTAAGCGTTGCGCTTCATTACGTTTTTAACACGCCCGATGATCAGCTGGTTTGGGATGTAGGCCACCAGGCTTATGGCCATAAAATTCTGACGGGCAGAAGAGATAGCTTTCATTCCAATCGTACTTACGGAGGACTTTCGGGATTTCCAAGACGCAGCGAAAGCATTTATGATGCTTTTGGTGTAGGCCATTCATCTACATCCATTTCTTCCGCATTGGGAATGGCTGTGGCATCGGCATTGGAGAAAAATTTTGAAAGACAACATATCGCGATTATTGGAGACGGCGCTATGACTGCTGGGATGGCATTCGAAGGAATGAACCACGCCGGAGCAACCGATTCTAATTTGCTTATCATTTTGAATGATAATTGCATGGCAATCGATCCTAATGTAGGCGCGCTTAAAGAGTATTTGACTGATATTACGACTTCACAGACATATAATAAGTTCAGGGACGAGGTTTGGAATCTGCTTGGCAAAATGAGCAATTTCGGCAAAAGCGCTCAGGAAATCGTTTCAAAAGTGGAAACGGTTATGAAAACCGCTATCCTTCGTCAAAGCAATCTTTTTGAATCATTAGGTTTAAGATATTTCGGACCTATTGATGGCAATGACATTAGCCATCTTACAGAGGTTTTAAAGGATTTGAAAAGCATTCCGGGACCTAAGCTGTTACATTGTCTCACTGTGAAAGGAAAAGGTTACGGTCCCGCTGAAAAAGACCAGACTAAATGGCATTCGCCAGGAGTGTTTGATAAAATCACGGGTGAGATTAAGATCAAAGTTTATGATCAACCACAGGCACCAAAATATCAGGATGTATTTGGTAACACTATTGTCGAGCTTGCAAAACAGAATCCCAAAATCGTTGGGGTAACACCTGCAATGCCTTCCGGTTCATCGTTGAACATTATGATGGATCTAATCCCCGAAAGAGCTTTTGATGTGGGCATTGCTGAACAGCATGCGGTAACATTCTCGGCTGGCATGGCAACCAGGGGCGAAGTTGTTTATTGCAATATTTATTCAACGTTCATGCAAAGGGCATATGATCAGGTGATCCATGACGTCTGTATTCAGGAGCTTCCCGTCATTTTTTGTTTAGACAGGGCGGGACTGGTTGGCGCGGATGGACCTACGCATCATGGCTTATATGACATTGCATTTATGCGTTGCATTCCTAATATGGTGGTTGCGTCGCCAATGAATGAGCAGGAGCTAAGAAACCTGATGTACACCGCTCAACTTGAATCTTTTCAATCGGGAAAACAAGCATTCACAATCCGTTATCCAAGAGGAGCCGGAGTAATGCCAAATTGGAATACTCCTTTCGAGGAAATTGTAATTGGTAAAGGAAGAAAGTTAAAAGACGGTGAGGATATCGCAATTCTTTCATTTGGCCCATTGGGAAATTACGCTTTAAAAGCCTGCGAACAATTGGAGCTTCAAAGCGTTTCAGCTTCATTGTATGACATGCGCTTTGCAAAACCATTAGACGAGGCATTATTGCACGAAGTATTTAATAACCATAGCAAAGTCCTAACCATCGAAGATGGTTGCTTACAGGGCGGATTTGGCAGTGCTGTGATTGAATTTATGGCTGACAATGGTTATTCTTCCATAGTCAAAAGACTTGGGGTGCCTGACAGCATTATCGAACATGGTGAGCCAAATGAGCTTTATCGCGAATGTGGAGTTGATACGGTAGGCATAATCAAGACAGTTGAAGAACTTTTGGACACCAGATCCGCTGCCAAGATTGTCGTTCTTAATTGAATAAGATTATATTTGAATGGTAATACGAAGAAGGTGCGGTATAGCACCTTTTTCGTTATTTGTGCGGTGCACAATGAATGTTAGGCATCTTTACCATCAATCATATACAATACAACTTCTGTGCGCAAAGGTACAGGCAATATTTTCCAGCCTTCTTGATAATGTATTTCAATGCCTGCATCGGTATAACCAATTTGATAGCCTTTCTCGAATAATTCCAATAATGGTAAGCCAGGATCTGAGCTTACATCTATTGATTTGTTATCAATAGCAATTGCAAAATTCAATACTACTTTCAGCAAGTCAACAGTGGCCCGCTCTAATCTTATCCCATTCTTTCGAATTTTCAATAGCTCTGAATGCAGAGTATAGCTATCTAAAATCGAATCGCTTAAAGCGACTGCGGCACTTAATTGTTTTAGGATTACCTGGTCATTTGGCGGAAATCTAAGTCTTTCAGGCGGCCACCATTCCAGTATCCGAGAATAATATTCCCTCAACAAGGAATCACAAGATTCATCCCACGCAGCTGCCGATCCCCATTTGATCCGCGATATCTGGAAAAGTCTTAAATCGAATAAAGAAATAATTTCAGCCATTTGTTTTAGAGATCTTTGATCGGCAAAATATGATAAATAATTACCGGAATTTAATTAATTAAGCAAACGGATTCTATACTATCGATATCTAACTATTGGTTATCTAACAAGACTCGCATAGCAAAACAGCATTAAAAGCGGAATCTTATTTACATGTGGTTATCCTTTGCTCATGTATAATTACAATAGGCTATTGTACTTGTTCTAACATATGAGTCGCTTAATGCGTAAGCTTACGTTTAAAGCTGACTTTTTCTTTCTTATGAGCGGCGTTGACCTTCTCTGCCTGCTACTCCGTGCTATCCAGGCGCAGCAGAGAAGGAGTGATCTAATTTTTGTGTCCCGCGCATTCATGCAACCCTAAACAAAAAAAGCCTCACATTTCTGCAAGGCTTTTGTAATAGTATTGTGGCGACTAGACTGCGCGGCCCGCCTACGCGGCCCGGTGTCATCGGCGGTTCTGGCCGGGCTTGCGTTCAAGCTGGGCGCCCCCGGCTTGGGCAGCCCGGCTTAGGTAGCCCCGCTTACGCAGCCCGGCTTAACTTCTCTGTTCCGGGACGCGTAGTCGGGATGGGAAGAGGTGAAGACCAGGCACAAAAAAAGCCTTACATTTCTGTAAGGCTTTTGGTTTAATGGTATTGTGGCGACTACCTACTTTACCAGGTTTGATCCAAGTATCATCGGCGGTTCTGGGCTTAACTTCTCTGTTCGGGATGGGAAGAGGTGAACACCAGGCCAATAGTCACCAACAAGGTCTTTGAGTTAATCAATTTTGAATGACTGAATTTCGAATGACTGAATGTTTTATTCACTCATTCACTCATTGTTACATTCAACATTGATAATCAATGTCATATTGGAAGTAGAAGAGATCAAGATTGATAAGATTTTAATGTGCAAGCTCTTGGGTAATTAGTACTGCTCAGCTGAATGTATTTCTACACGTACACCTGCAGCCTATCAACGTCGTAGTCTACAACGACCCTTATGTGGAAGATTCATCTTCGGGCTAGTTTCGCACTTAGATGCTTTCAGCGCTTATCTATTCCCCACATAGCTACCCGGCCATGCCACTGGCGTGACAACCGGTTCACCAGCGGTGGGTCCACCTCGGTCCTCTCGTACTAAAGGCAGCCCCCGTCAATCTTCCTACGCCCACCACAGATAGGGACCGAACTGTCTCACGACGTTCTGAACCCAGCTCGCGTGCCACTTTAATCGGCGAACAGCCGAACCCTTGGGACCT
>NZ_FUZA01000023.1 GCF_900167945.1 Dyadobacter psychrophilus | reverse complement strand
ACAGGCTTTAAAGCTTTTTTTCGATGATTTCTCTTGCAAGTCTGTGATCAAGCGCTAATTCCGCATACATGTGTTTAAGCCGACGATTCTCCTCCTTCAGTGCTTTCAATTCAGAAAGCTCCGAAGCCCCCATACCGCTATACTTTTTGCGCCAATTGTACAATGTCGCTTTTGATACGCCATTTTCACGGGCCACGTCGGCCGCTAGTTTGCCCGAATCCAAATCTTTGAGGATTTTGACGATCTGTGTTTCTGTGAATGTTTTTCCCTTCATAGCGGATTAAAATTAGAAAATTAGTCTAATTCATCACTGCTCTATTTTTGGGGAAGCGTACACCCTCAATCAAGATGTCAAATAACTTTATCAACAACGTTGCGCCCACCGCTTCACGGGCAACATTTGCCTGGACAGCAGTGCTAACGATTTTACTGGCAGCCTTTGCCTTTGCTACTTTACTAACTCATTCGAAGTCGGAAACAATCAAAAATAATGTTCAGGTATTACAGCTTGAAAAAGACAATTATCTTAAAATAGATACCTGTATCGCCATACTCTATGCAGCGGAGAACAACAGCCGCTTTTTTGTGGTCACCCAGGACTCAGCCTACATTTCAGCGTATAACAAACAATTGCAAGCAGTTGTCTGGATTTTAGGCCGGTACCAGGCTGAACGGGAGTATTCTAACCAATCGCTATCAAGGCTTGTTTTTGAGAAACGGCTTAAAGACCAGGAATTTATCAAGCTGCGTTTGATGGTCGATAGCCTGCTGGCTTTTTCATTAAACAATTTCGATGTGAGGGTTTCACATTCTGTAAGACCGGTCCAAAAAGTACACGCCGGTGTTAAAACACAAAGGTTGGATTCTACTATTTTACCCGAAAAAAGACATAAAAGAAAGCTGGTGAAAAGGCTTATTGATGCGATACGGGATGCCGATTCTGTTGATAACCACGTCTTAAAAACACGCAACACCACAATTTTGGACCAGGATTCAGTCAAGGTTTATCTGGAACCTTTGTCGATCCAAGGCCCTGTATCCATTCAAAAAGCACGACGTGATTTAAGCCTGGCAGAGCAAAGACTGTTATCTATCAATAGCGTTTTATTTGCCAACCTGAAAGATGCATTGCAAGAATTAAAAAACCAGGAGCAGCTGGAAATCAAAATATTACGGACAGCCTTGTTGGCTTCAACAAAAGCCAAATCAGAAGAAATGAGCATGCTGATGTGGACTAGTGTAGCCCTAGTTTTTATGCTGTCAGTCGTGATCATTTTCAACCTTGCAAAGCTTTACAAAAAGGACGCAACTATTCTTGCTTTTGCGGATGTGACGGCAAAGGCAAGCGCAAGAAAGGGGGAATTCCTTGCGCAGGTAACCCATGAATTCCGCACGCCGTTGAACTCCATCATTGGCTTCTCAAATCTGATCGACACTGAAAAACTTGCACACGACCAACAGATAAGTTTTGCCTCAATTAAAACAGCATCCCAGATGATGCTCATGCTTGTCAACGAAATACTGGATTTCTCAAAGTTTGAAAGCGCCAATATCATCTTATTGAAGGAACCGTTCAGGCCGGTCGACCTAATCGATGAAGCTGTTTCCATGTTGTCTGTTTTAGCCAATGAAAAAAGGATTTCACTCTTAAAGCAGCTTGATCCCAGCGGCACCGTTACCTTAATTGGGGACAATTTTCGAATAAAGCAGATTGTAGTCAATTTGATTTCCAATGCAATCAAGTTTACGCCAGAGCATGGGACCATAACGGTCAAGCTCCGGATGGAAAACCAAAACAAAGACAAGGGCACACTGGTTTTTAGTATCAAAGATTCCGGTGTAGGGATTGCCAAAGAACACTTAGGATCTATTTTTGAAAACTTCACCCAGATTTATAATGGCGATAGTAAAGCCCGGCAAGCTGGTACAGGTTTGGGATTGGCTATATGTAAACGAATTGTTGATTTATATGGAGGGCAAATTAAGGTAGAGAGCACATTGGGACAAGGCTCTGATTTTACCGTCCGCATCCCATTAGTAGTATCCAAGTCAGCAAGTATTGTACCGCAAAACAGCGAACCAAAAATTGATGCAACGGCCCTTCTTAAAGACAAAAAGCTGTTAATTGCAGATGATACAAAAATGAATTTGTTGCTGATAAGCAGGATCATCGACAAGCTTGGCGCATCTTACGATCTGGCTGAAAACGGTCAGGTGGCCTTTGAAATGTTTAAAGCAAACACCTATGACTTAATCATTACGGACATAGCAATGCCTATCATGGATGGCATCGAGCTTACAAAGCTGATCCGTGAGTATTATGTAAGCGAGAAGGCCAGGATTCCCGTGATCGGTTTTACAGGTTATATCGATGAAGACAACCTGGGCCAATTCCGGGCAGCAGGGATGAATGAGATCCTGCCCAAGCCCTTCGATGAAAACCACTTCATTGCCCTGTCGGGACGGCTGCTAAGGCTTGCTTAAAGCTGGACTTCAAAATGGTCTCCTAAAATTTGTCATCTGAATAATTGATAGCAGATCGTGGCCGCAACAGTCCGCCGTGACAATAATCGCCCTTACTTAAGGATAATTCGGATTGTTATTTCAATGTTATTTTCCTTGCCTAGCCTCCAAAGACAGGTCTGCGGACTCGGCAGTGGCTATTTCCTGCATAAGCAAAACGCACATGGCAACCCATCCAATCCCTGCAAACGGGAAATCAAAAATACTTTTCAATAGATTTCTAATTAGTGACAACGGCAAAAATTCAATAAACTGATAGGGACAATATCTAACATCCATCCGATCAAGCAAGCTCTTGTGCAGGCTGGAAAATGTACATCTGGCACGGAATTAGCTATACGTCAAGCAAAGCAAAATGCAAAGGACATTATGGGAAATAAAGCACTATTCGTACTGATTGACGACGATACGGACGATTACGAAATATTCAAGATGGCAATTAGCGATGTCAATAAACCATTGCAAAGCCTCTATTTTCCAGATTGCGAGTCCGCCCTGGCGCATTTCAGCCAACAGTCGGTTACGGCGCCCGGTTATGTGTTTGTAGATATTAACCTTCCCAAAACCAGCGGCGAAGAGTGCCTGCAACAGCTTCAAAGACTGAAAGCCTTTGATGATCCCTGTATTGTCATGTACTCATCGTCTATTCCTGAAGAATACAAGCCGCGGCTCAAGAAGATTGGCGTAAATAAATTTATTGAGAAAACAGGTTCGATACCACTGCTCGTCGATGAAATTCAGCACCTGATGCTAGCAGGGTAACATTTGTCAACGTTCTGTGAAATGATCCATCATTTATGGAGTAATTGCGCAGCAACCTGACCATGATCTAGTCATCTGTTGCAGATTTGTCATAAGAGATCAAAGCAGCGCACTGTCCAGAGAAAATCATAATAGCATTGGAAACGCTTACAGAAAGAATAGATCCATTTGCATAAGTTTGTGCAACCTGCTAATAAAAAAATAGACCAATTATGCATCAATTTCTGATTGAAGGCTTGCCCGAAGCCATTCTACAATTGGATAGTTCAGGGCACATAAGGTATTGTAATCGTGCTGCGCTACAGCTGACAGGGTACAGCCAGGGTGACATGCTGGGAAAACCGATACATATCCTCATGCAGGACCCAGACGACAAAATCAGGAATACCTATCAATTGAACTCCGCGCTTTCACATGGAAAAATCACGTTTCAGGGATGGAATCGCAAGTATGACGGTGAGCTGTATTGGGCGGAAACGATCCTAGCGGCCCTGTACCAGGACGATGGACAACCTGCCGGGTTTGGATGTATAGTCAGGGACGTTAGTGAGCAAAAATATAATGAAAAACTTCTGAGGGATAACGAGGAGCGCTTTCGGCTGCTTGTTGAAGGTGTCCAGGAATACGCCATCTATATGCTGGACATTGACGGTAATATTATCACCTGGAATGAAGGGGGCCAGAAGCTTACAGGGTATATATCGTCTGAGATTATCGGAAAACACTTTTCGACCTTTTATACGGCAAACGACCTGATAAATGAGAAACCAAAAGTTGAGTTAGACACAGCAATACGCACAGGGAAGTATGAAGAAGAAGGATGGAGGATAAAAAAAAATGGCGCCGTATTCTGGGCGAGCATCGTTCTAACTGCCGTTTATAACATTGATAATAAACTGATCGGTTTTTCAAAGGTTATCAAGGACCTGACCGAGCAAAACACCGAGGAAACTGCGTTAAGGCAAAGCGAAGAGCGTTACCGATTACTCGTCGACCAGGTTACAGACTACGCAATTTTCATGCTTGACGAAAAAGGTAGGATAGTGAGCTGGAACGAGGGGGCAAAACGGATTAAAGGTTACGAGCGCGAGGAAATCATTGGAAAGTATTTTTCGATATTTTATCCACAGGAAGATATTTTTGACGGCAAACCTTCCTACGAATTAAAAGTTGCCAGGCGGGACGGAAAATATGAAGAAGAAGGCTGGCGAATTAGAAAAGACGGTACAAGGTTATGGGCAAATGTTGTTATTACTGCGGTTTATGATGCAAACGGTGCTTTAAGGGGTTTCTCCAAAGTAACCCGCGATTTAACTGAGCGAAAAAAGGCCGAAGAAGCTGAAAAAGAGATATCGGATAAATATCGCCAGATGGCCTTAGAATTGGAAACGATTAATGAAGAACTGTCACGCACAAATACCGACCTTGAGCAATTCACTTCAATCGTCGCCCATGATCTGAAGGAACCGTTAAGGACCGTCAAAAGCTTTTTGCACTTAACCAGTGAGCGAATTTCAAAAGGTCAGGTGGATGGCATTGAAGGGTTTGTAAGTAAGTCACTTCTGGCAGCTGACCGGATGAAGGAGCTTATTGAAAACGTCCTTAATTATTCACAAGTCAGCAAAGGTCACCTTCAAACCGGCCCCTTGCTGCTGGACGACTTGGTTGATCACGTGAAGGAAAACCTCAAAGGGTCACTTGACAGGTCGGGGGCCGAAATTTTGTTCGATAGAAATGAAAATATTAATATTGTAGCTGACAAAGTCCAATTGGTGCAGCTACTGCAAAACTTGATCAGTAACGCTATCAAATTCACCGATGGGAAAAAGCCTGTAATTCATTTAAAACATCAACAAAAAGAGGAATATGCCATATTTTCAATATCCGATAATGGGATTGGGATAGACGTTGACAGCAGTGCAAAGATTTTTGACCCGTTTAGAAGGCTGCATGCTGCACGCAATTATCCAGGTGTGGGAATGGGGCTGGCTATATGTAAAAGGGTTGTCGAGCGCCACAATGGCCGGATTTGGGTGGAATCAAAACCCGGAGAAGGCAGTACCTTTCATTTTACGCTGTGGGAACAAAGGTGATACCATCTATGACACATGAAACAGTATAAAATTGTTATTGTCGAAAATGATGAAGATGAGCGCTTCTTTATCAAGCTAGCACTCGAAGAATTTAAGCATTTTCAGATCCTCGGTGAGTTTGTCAATGGGGACACGCTGTTTGAGTGGTTGGAAAAAAATCGTCAAAGATTGCCAGATATAATTCTCTCGGATTTGAACATGCCGGGCAAAAACGGTTATGACATCTTAACTTTTATTAACTCAGAGCCTGAGTTGGAGCGCATTCCTGTTATCATTACGTCTACTTCACCTGTCATCGCAGTCCGAGAAAAATGTCTCGCAATGGGTGCCATTGAATACATGGTTAAGCCAGAAATCTTCACTGACTACTGTATGTACCCCATTTTTCAGACAGCCATTTGTTGTTGTATTTCTTTTTTCAGCAGCAATTCTTTCCATTCAAAAGGGGTCATATTGCCGAGTCCTTCATGAGGTCTTCGCTGGTTATACTCTTCGATCCACTCCGCTGTTAATTGTCTGACCTGGTCAAGGTCGAAAAATAAATAGGCGTCCAATACTGCTTCTCTGTAAAGCCTATTAAACCGTTCAATGAACCCATTCTGCGTGGGTTTTCCTGGTTGGATAAACCGAGTTTCGATATTCCTAGCTGCACACCAAATTGCAAAATCCTTCGAGGTGAATTCTGGTCCGTTGTCCGACCTGATC
>NZ_FUZA01000025.1 GCF_900167945.1 Dyadobacter psychrophilus | reverse complement strand
TTAGCATACACAGACACCTTCCTTTGTCGGGCAAAAGTGACGTTCCAGTGTTGCTTAGCATATTTTTTGACCTCCTTCTCATCAAAAATAAGTGGCAAAGTCATTTGAGCAATTTCTCTCTTATCTTTCTTTTTCGCCATGAAAATCAATTAGTTATAAAAAGGGAGATATAAAAATATAACTGCCAATATCCCGTACTAAAACTCGTTTTATTCAGAAAAGCGAATATAATAATAAAAGGAGATCTAAAAAAATATTCATCTATATTCCGTACCAAAACTCCTTTTATTATCTCTGTATCCGTACCAAAACTCCTTTTATTCCGTACCAAAACTCCTTTTATTCGAGAAGTACCTTATATAATACTATACTGTTTTACTACTATATAGTTTATTGAGCAAAAAAGATGTTTTTAGGATAATAAATGGCTTGGTTTTCTACCCACCAGGGGCGGCCTGCGTCGCTACGCGCACGCTCTTTCTTTGAGAGGGACTATGACAGTCTTTATTCTAGCTTGACAATAAAAACAAACAAAAATTCCTGGATAGAAAAGGATAAGCAGCTGCGAAAACTAAATAATTAGTTATGTAATATTTTTATATTATATGTAATAATACTCATTTAATAGGCCTATACAATATCTATACATGTGCATTTACAGTATATTGTACATTGTAAAACGTTGCATATGAATTATATAACTCTGAAAGAAGCAGCAAAAGCTACTGGCCTAAACGAAATGACCATCCGCCGGCTTTGTAAAAAAGCAGACAGTAAACCCTATATTAGGCTTAAAGAAGGGAAAAATGGCTCATTGTATACTATTCAAACTAACTACCTTTTTGATAAATACCCTCCTAAAACGGCGTTCGATAAGCTAGAACAGGATAGCTTAAACACTCGTGTAAATGTAGACCCAATACAAGTTTATACACAAGACTATACACCTGTATTAGCTGTTAAAGATGAACTTATTCAGGTATTGAAAGATGAAATCGCTTATTTGAGAGAGGAGAACAAAGGCCTACGAGAAGAAAACAAGGAGCTTAAGTTATTACCGGCACCGCATAATGTGACTCAAGAAGCCACCGAAAATCACCGAAAATCATTTTGGCAGCGGATTTGGGGTAAATAGCTATTAGGAGGTTATGGTTTGAACCATATTTCTAGCATAGGCTATAGAATTAAGTATCCGTATATTCGTGTACCAAAACATGTACGCAATGGCAATAATAGAAACAACCAGCAGACAATTTAGGGAGCGGCAAAAGGACTTCTTTGAGCTGGCCGATAAAGGTGAGAAAGTGGTGATCCGGAGAGGGCGTAAACAAACTTATGTGCTCACCCCTGTATCAGAAGATGATCTTTACTTCACTCCTCAAATGATTCAGCGCATAAAAGACGCACAGCAGGAGATCAGAGAGGGGAAGTGTACGGTCCTTAATAATAGAGCGGAACTCGATGCATTTTTTGAGAACATGAAATAAATATGGCTTTAAAATTCGAGTGGGACATGGGTAATTTAAAGCATGTAATAGATGACCATCCTGAAAGAGAAAATACAATCCAAGAAGTTGAAAGTGTCTTTTCGGACCCGAATTTCATCATTGCTCCGGATAAGATAGACGAACACGGTGAGCAGAGATACAGCGGTGTCGGTGTTGGGAATGATAAAGATGAAAAATTTGTAATATTCGTGGTCAGAAATGGGAGGGTTAGACCAATAAGTTGTAGAAGAGCAAATAGGAAAGACAGAATCAGATACTATGAAAACATCATCAAAAACATCTAAGGAGTACATTAAAAATTCTCTTTCCGAAAAAGAGATGGATGCTGCTTCAAAGGCTTTTTCGGAGCATAAAGGCCAATTTTTAAATATGTCTGAGGTTTTAAAGGCTGAAAAGGCAAAGGCTAAACAATCTGTTTAGCCATAAAAGATCGATTGAATCTGAAATGCTTTGTCGGCATCACGTGAGTGCTTAAGGCTCGACGTGTTTGCTGCGCCCAGCTCCAGAGTTTTCAACCAAAGAAGCCATCCTGGGCAATCTAACGACCCAGGTGTTTAAAATACGCTAGCCCAGTCGTAGAACAGAAATAAGCTAGTTATACAGCGAACAACTGATCTTATAAACCTTTCATATCCCCTTTATAATTTCCTGTCAATACTAGGGCTTTCTTGTGAGCATTTATCCCGCTGATCCAATAAAACAGCAATCCTTGTTAATTTTTATATCCCATTTTGTTGTTCTTTTTAGAAGCAAGAAGGAATTACGCTATGAGATAATTCATTCTTGCTCTGCGAGGCTAAGACATTGATAATCAATTTATTATATATTTATGTAAACGATTATTAGTATAGAATAAATATATTTTAATATTTAATATTGCCTATTTGGCCTTAAATGGTTTATTTCAGTATATCAATTGATATATTAGGCTATGGAAAAGAAGTATAATAAGTCGGTCCGTTTTACGGAGGCAACGGATGAGAAATTTGGCAAAATTGCCGAGAAGCTGGGGCGCAGCAAGCAGGACCTGCTTGCTGAAATGGTCGACTATTTTTACAAATCCAAGAAAGACCCATCAGATTTGAGCGACGAGCTTTTAAAGAAAGAGCTGGGGCAAGGCATTAACCGAATTATCAGTTTTGTAAAAGTCCAGGAGAAAGATATCCTGGCGCCTATGCTTGCTGAGCAAAAACTTCAGCAGGAGCAATTTCGTAAGCAGGCAAGGCTGCTGCGGTTTTATTTCGGTGAAGATGAAGACAACAAAGTAGCAGGGCATTTTATGGAAATGGCCCGTATCCTGGATAAGAACTCAAAAGCTTCATTGGCAGAACAAGGAAAAACCAGTGGACTAGTAGAGAGATTGCTGGCAGAAGTAAAGAGTTTTCAGGGTACCATTGCAGATTTACGAAAGGAAAAGGACCGTATGCGGAATCATTTTGTCCTTCTTTTTGAGAATTATATACGTGAGCGTGAGCATCTGAACTCGGTACTGAATTCCTTTGGGAGTTCGGCAGCCGTTAAAAATCTCCAGGATGAAACCCGGAGCCAATTCAAATCTGTCTGATATGGCGCATGTCAATATTACCGCCAG
>NZ_FUZA01000026.1 GCF_900167945.1 Dyadobacter psychrophilus | reverse complement strand
AGCAGGCAATTATGTGTTGTTAAAAACTGTTTTGATCGCAATGTGGCCAGAATGGTGGCTAGCAACACATAACTGATTACACAACATATGAACTTAAAAATACAAAGTTTATGCCTGAATACACTGGAAAGCTTAACTTCTACCTTTCTGCTGTGGATTCTATTCTGAAGGCAGCGGATGATAAGCCTACAATAGGAATATTACTTTGCCGCGACAAGAACAATGTAGAGGCTGAATTTGCTTTGAGAGATATCAATAAGCCTATGGGGATTAGTGAATTTAAATTTACGGAAATGCTTCCGGAAAATCTGCGCGAAAGTTTCCCAACTATTGAGGAAATTGAATCTGAGCTAAAAAATATTGAGAATGAATAGTTTGATAAATCATTAGGTATGTTATAAAATATGTAACTTTTGTTATATTTGTCGAGAATAAACTATCCTCCTTAAATCATGTCGGAAGAAGATATTGCCTCTAAATGTTACGATATCCATGTATCATTAGCTGGCAAAGAAGTACCAGAATCTGGGATATTAATGCAGCATTCTTAAGTGGAGCAGTGTGCTTGGTTGTGATTGGGACCGTTGCTGTATTTTTAGCAAAGGAACCAGATGTGTTTTTTTATAAAGTCCGGTTAGAGTAGAAGAAGCATATTGCTATCAACGGGACTTGCCAATCTATAAAAATCCTGAACGAACAGCATATGCTTATCAACTATGCAGAAACATCATCCAAGTCCCTTAGATTTTGTCCGGCAGTATGAAGCACTTGTCAGCAATGCAACGATTTATCATTTGACTAAACCGGTTTTTGATCTATTGACACTTTACATAAGATGCTGTAATACAATCAATTACAAATTAATGTCAAGCTATATTAGGGCAATACCTTCCGGTGTATAACTCATTTTGTTAAATGAGAAAACACAGAACAAGGGGGAACGGCGAATTCAGGCGAAGTTCTTGAGTTAGTACAAGGAGAAGGGGCCAACGGACGAATTCGTATTGTTTGGCAGAAAATAGTTACTTAATTTCGGGCATACTTTCCCGTTATGCTTTTTCAATCCAAACTGACCAGAAACATCGCCCTGGCGATGTTGTTATTTGCTCCTGCTTTTACAACACAGGCTCAAAAGTACAAACTGCCCTTTAACCAGCAAGTCTGGAGCCGTGATTACCAACCCTTTCGTATTGCCGGTAACCTGTATTATGTCGGTACAGCTGACCTGGCCTGTTACTTAGTCACAACGCCTAAAGGACATGTCCTGATCAATACGGGTTTGGAAGAATCCGTTCCGTTGATAAAAAAGCATATCACTAGCTTGGGTTTTAAGTTTTCTGATATCAAAATACTACTGGCCACACATGCCCATTATGACCACGTCGCGGGGATGGCAGAGATAAAAAAGGAGACGGGTGCTAAAATGATGATACATGCCCGGGATACGAAAGCGCTTGCCGACGGCGGTGCTTCAGATTATGTGCTGGGTGAATACGGTGCCACGTTCGAGCCTGTGAAGGCGGATCGTATATTGAAGGATCAGGAGGTTGTTCGTTTGGAAGATGCCGAGTTGACGGTCCTTCACCACCCTGGCCATACACCTGGAGCCAATAGTTTTTTATTGACTGTAAAGGATAACAAACGCTCCTATAAGGTCCTGATTGCCAATTTTCCCGGGATTCTGGACGAAACGAAATTATCCGGTATGCCGGGATATCCAGATGTAGCGAAAGATTACGGCAACACCATTGACGCCATGAAAAAGCTAGATTTTGACCTCTGGGTGGCATCGCATGCCGGGCAGTTTGGCCTGGAGAAAAAGCGGAAGGAAGGCGACAGCTACAATCCGGATGCTTTCTCCGACCGAAAAGGATACGACGATCTGATGGCTTGGCTTGAGAAGCGTTACCATGAGAAGCTGAAAGAGAAATAGTAATTCGGACAAATCATTCCCACACTTTTATAAACGTATATAACTTGCGGTTATGTTAAATAAAGATATTGGTCAGGCTTGGCAAGCCTGAGAAGTTCATGGAAATCTTATAGTTCTCGACTAGCAATCTCTCTTTTGTTGAATAGCGCACAATTCAATTGCTTTCAGCTTTTCCCCTAGCCAGGAATTTCAAGCAGCATTCAAAACTTTGTATTGTTGTAACTGCAATTATACCTTCGCTTAAATTGTAATTGCTAATTGGCAAGGGCTTCTAGTTTTTGGTAGAGCGTTTTCATATACGCATGGTAGTGTAAGTGTCCCTAAATGACAGACAGTTTGAAATTAGAGAATATCACTTAATTTTAAACTGATGAAAAAGACGAGATTCACAGAAACCCAGATC
>NZ_FUZA01000027.1 GCF_900167945.1 Dyadobacter psychrophilus | reverse complement strand
GTCGGATTAGATCCCAGGCCAGCGAAGGGTGGTATTTCAACGTTGGCTCCCCGATGCCTGGCGACACCGGTTCACAGCCTCCCACCTATCCTACACATCCCTGACCCGAAAACAATGCAAAGCTATAGTAAAGGTGCACGGGGTCTTTCCGTCCCGTGGCGGGTAAGCGGCATCTTCACCGCTACTACAATTTCACCGAGCTCACGGCCGAGACAGTGCCCAGATCGTTACACCATTCGTGCAGGTCGGAACTTACCCGACAAGGAATTTCGCTACCTTAGGACCGTTATAGTTACGGCCGCCGTTTACTGGGGCTTCGATTCAATGCTTCTCTTGCGATGACATCCCCTCTTAACCTTCCAGCACCGGGCAGGTGTCAGGCCCTATACGTCAACTTTCGTTTTGGCAGAGCCCTGTGTTTTTGCTAAACAGTCGCCTGGGCCATTTCTCTGCGGCCTCTCTGTTGCCAGAGGAGGCTCCCCTTCTCCCGAAGTTACAGGGTTAATTTGCCGAGTTCCTTAGCCGTGATTCACTCGAGCACCTTAGAATATTCTTCTCGACTACCTGTGTCGGTTTACGGTACGGGCTGATTGCAGCTGGCGTTTCAAAAGCTTTTCTTGGAAGCGTTTTCGTAAGTTCGCTTCGCCCGTAGGCTCCGCTCAACGCACTATTCCGTCAGTACGTACTTACCACAATACTCCGTCACTTCTTCACACTGCAGCCAGGGGCAGGAATATTAACCTGCTGTCCATCGAAAATCGCCTGTCGGCTATCCCTTAGGCCCCGCCTAACCCTCCGTTGATTAGCATAGCGGAGGAATCCTTAGTCTTTCGGTGTGCGGATTTCTCATCCGCATTATCGTTACTTATGCCTACATTTGCTTTTCTCACCAGTCCAGCCCAGCTTACGCCAAACCTTCACCCCTGTGAGAATGCTCCCCTACCGATACGTATAAATACGATCGCATAGCTTCGGTAATATGCTTGATGCCCGTTTATTATCGATGCCCGCCCCGCTCGACCAGTGAGCTGTTACGCACTCTTTAAATGTATAGCTGCTTCCAAGCTAACATCCTGGCTGTCTCTGCAGTCGGACCCCCTTAGTTCAACTTAGCATATATTTTGGGACCTTAGCTGATGCTCTGGGTTGTTCCCCTCTCGGACTGGGACCTTAGCACCCCAGCCCTCACTGCCGTGTATATCATGCCCCATTCGGAGTTTGTCAGAATTTGGTAGGATTTGACTCCCCCTAGTCCTATCAGTAGCTCTACCTGAACATGACTCAACCACGACGCTGTTCCTAAAAACATTTCGGGGAGTACGAGCTATTTCTCAGTTTGATTGGCCTTTCACCCCTACCCTCAGTTCATCCGAAAACTTTTCAACGTTTACCGGTTCGGTCCTCCACGATGTGTTACCAGCGCTTCAACCTGACCAAGGGTAGATCACCAAGTTTCGCGTCTACAGCCACTGACTAATCGCCCATTTCAGACTCGCTTTCGCTTCGGCTCCTGTATTCCAATACATTAACCTTGCCAGTAACCGTAACTCGTAGGCTCATTATGCAAAAGGCACGACGTCACCCGTAGGCTCCGTCCGCTTGTAAGCGCATGGTTTCAAGTTCTATTTCACCCCGCTGCTCGCGGTACTTTTCACCTTTCCCTCACGGTACTCGTTCACTATCGGTCTCTCAGGAGTATTTAGCCTTGGCGGATGGTGCCGCCGGATTCAGAGGGGATTTCTCCGGTCCCCACTTACTCAGGATACCCACTCATATAATGCTCTTACCTGTACGGGATTCTCACCCTCTACGATTGGCCTTCCCATGCCATTCCAGTTCAATTATTATACACTCGGTGGGTCCTACAACCCCAGTCTGGCCGTAACCAGGCTGGTTTGGGCTAATCCGCGTTCGCTCGCCACTACTTGCGGAATCACTATTGTTTTCTTCTCCTGCGGGTACTTAGATGTTTCAGTTCCCCGCGTTTGCCCCCCGTAGGGTAATACCACTTCATGGTACTGGGTTGCCCCATTCGGATATCCACGGATCAATTCATATGTGCTGATCCCCGTGGCTTTTCGCAGCTTATCACGTCCTTCATCGCCTCTGAGAGCCTAGGTATCCCCCATGCGCCCTTAATTCGCTTGCGCGATCTTATTTACTCTTTCTCTCTTCTACTTCTCAATATGTCAATGAACTCGTTACCCCGC
>NZ_FUZA01000028.1 GCF_900167945.1 Dyadobacter psychrophilus | reverse complement strand
TTAGAAATGTTGTAAGCTGACGATCCTTTGGCACACTTTCGGAGAAAAATCCAACCCTTTTCTTTCACCCGCAGAAGCCAAAAAGAGGACAGAAGACAGAAATGGCTCCTGGTGTTTGTATAACCCTTTTTATGTTAAGTGACGGAACACAGAACAAGAGGGTAGTAGAAGTTTTGGGAAAGTTCTTGAGATAGTACAAGGACGTGAGACTTTACTCATTGCGTTCTCAAATAGGGGATATTCTTTGACTATTAGGCTTTTTAACCTGTCTCTTAGAAGAGACTTATGGCAATAGCAACCAATTAACCTGACCCTGTGTCATAGCATTAATAAAGAATCTGTCCACCCTGAACGAACAATTATGAAAGCTATCGTTTACTTCCCCATCTTGTTTTTCACACTTTTGCTACTTGCGTGCTCTTCGGATTCTATTGAAAAGTCGCCTGACGCAGGTATAACGTTGAAGTTTGGGCAACAGCAGTCAATCAGCTATTTAGGGCAAAACTATGACTTGCTGGTCTATGATGTGAATTCGGTTTTTTCAGAAGGGACTTATACAGAGGATAAAACAGGGAGTTTGTACACGATGTACGATATTGGATTAATTATTAATCAGGATTCGGTTACTATTAAAGCATTTACTTCTGTTTCTCAAAATGGCAAGAGAAGCTTGTTAAGTTTCGAAACCCTATCCCAGTATCCTGCTTCACATAATTATGTTAAAAGTATAGGTTCTTTACAGATTGCAGTCTCAGACGTATATCAAGAGCCTGAAAAAGACTTAGTGAACAATGAAAATTATAAAGTGAATTTGCTATTTAGATAGTTTTGAATTTCACTAAAGCTCCCTTTCCTGCGACTTGTGCCGGCGGCCGCCAGATGCCCCAAAACCCGCCTAAAAGTGGCTTAAATAGCCGTCTCACCAATCAATGTATCGCTTTCAGGCGAGATTGAGTTTGTAAAACACCCAATTTAAACTCTGCTAGGTTAATTTTCGCCAGATGCTACTTTGCCTATACGTACCCAGACGGCGTTGCAGTATTTGGTCCTGTCTTGAATTTCTTTGCCTTTTAGTTGCCATTCGTAAAGTAGCTTATTTGCTCGCTCTATACCGATCGCTTTTGCATACCTTATGATATTTGAATCAGTCACCTGCCATGTGCGTAGCCGTAGAAGCACGCTTTTGTGCTCGTCAGAGAACTCAAACCATTCTGTGGGTATATTCTTAGGCTTAGCCTTTTTAAGGCGAAATTCGAGCGCAATTACGGGCTTTCGGCCGCGACCATGTGCATACATGTCGAAAACCGGTTCGTAGGTAAATGCTAAATCGGTGCTTTCAAGCTCATGCAAAGGTTCAGTAAGTGTGTATTTAAGTAGATCCTTGCTTAGGGGATACTTTTTCTCACAATCCATTAGCTGCCGAAACTCATCAATGCTCACCCACCAGATCCCAGTATCCTTGAAGGCAGAAAGTAGTTCAAACACCCGAAGGCTGTACCAGCTACTAAAATGCATGTAATGTTTGATTTCATAGATGCTATAATGGGCCAACTCAATAAAATATGGCTTTAATAAAGGGTTTAGAACAATTGATATGGTGCCGTCTTTGTAAGCACAATTGACATCGGAGGTGTTAAGTAAATGCCTAAAAGCAAAATATTTTGTTGAAATATCTTCAATTAGCCATTTCAAGTCCGTCAGTTCATCAAAGGCCTTTTTGACCTTGGCGTGGAAATCTGAATCCGTTGTGGGGACTACGTCAGAAATGTGCATTTGATAATAAGGTCTCAACTCGCTATCATCTTCTTTAATCATGGCTAATACATTCGCCATAATGCGTTTAGCATACACAGACACCTTCCTTTGTCGGGCAAAAGTGACGTTCCAGTGTTGCTTAGCATATTTTTTGACCTCCTTCTCATCAAAAATAAGTGG
>NZ_FUZA01000030.1 GCF_900167945.1 Dyadobacter psychrophilus | reverse complement strand
AAGATTTTCGTGTCTAAGCTTTCGACGGCGACTAAACCGATAAATAAATAGTCAAAGATTTTAACAAATTATTCATATTGAAATATTGACTATTTGTAACCCATATTCTACATTTATAACATCTCAGGAGGTCTGATTTTAGATATGAAACTAACATTTCGAGCTCTGTCGAGCGTTTTGTCAATAATTGGTATGTTCACACTATCTTGTGATGATCGCGTACAGCACATAGATGTTTGGGGTACTATTATCATGCAAGATCAGTGTGAAATTGATGGACGTCCATCTTGGATTGTAGATTTAGATATGGAGCTAACATTTGCACCCAAAGATGTTGTTCTTCCTGTGGTCAGTGACACTGTTAACGGAAAACAGTACAACAACTTGGTTAGGATATTTGTGGTCATCAATGCAGATGACACGACCTACATTTCACAAGGCGATAAATTTAACTTTAAGCTTGAACGCGAACTTCGACTCTGCAATTCGAAGAGATCCAATTTATCAAGTTATTCACCTTTGTCTAATGAGTACGTCCATATGGCTAAGTGAAATAATTCATAGGCCTGACGATATCGTCAGGCCTATTTTGTATCCAATCCCAATTTGAATCTAATTATAATCCCCTACTAATCCCACGCTTTTTCTGCTGCTCCGGCTTAGGTTTAATTTCAGGCTGCTGCGTCAGCTCCTTCTTTTCCCTTTTGTCCCGCTCGAAAGCCTGACTCTGCTCTTTGGCCTGTTTGGCCTCGTGATTTCGCTCAGCCACAATCATATCGGCCCGTTGCATAGCAGTCCCGTTGAGCATCACCTTGCGGTACTGGAACGTTTCAGATAGCTCACGTTCATAGCCAAACGTTCGGTCAAAAACTTTCTCGCAGCGCTCCGTAAAATCCAGTCGATTAAACTGCCCGAATTTCTGGCTATGCCCGGCGTTGCTGCCCCGGTGGTTAGTCATGGGACTGATCAGCCGGCCGTTGTCTGCCGTCTTGCGGCTCACGATCAACTGCGCATGCATGTGGCTTCCTTCCTTTGCTTCGCCCCGTTGACGGAGGCCCTGCTTTACTTCCGGATCTTCATGGGTGTAATACCGGTTGTATTCGATCTTGCCGTAGTACTTGATATCCTGCTCAGATAGTCCTTTATTGAAATTTTCTGCATACTCTTTCATCACTTCACGTGCAAAGGCTTTCAGCTTTTGCGGATCATTGCCAATATGGTCGAGCTCCTTCCCGGAAGGGCTAATATTGATCAGGTAAAATTTAGCTTCTGCCTTTTTAAG
>NZ_FUZA01000031.1 GCF_900167945.1 Dyadobacter psychrophilus | reverse complement strand
TGTACGCTTCCCCAAAAATAGAGCAGTGATGAATTAGACTAATTTTCTAATTTTAATCCGCTATGAAGGGAAAAACATTCACAGAAACACAGATCGTCAAAATCCTCAAAGATTTGGATTCGGGCAAACTAGCGGCCGACGTGGCCCGTGAAAATGGCGTATCAAAAGCGACATTGTACAATTGGCGCAAAAAGTATAGCGGTATGGGGGCTTCGGAGCTTTCTGAATTGAAAGCACTGAAGGAGGAGAATCGTCGGCTTAAACACATGTATGCGGAATTAGCGCTTGATCACAGACTTGCAAGAGAAATCATCGAAAAAAAGCTTTAAAGCCTGTTCAGAAGCGGTTGATTGCTTCTGATATTTCTCGGGAAGCCGGATTCAGCATCGAGCGGGCATGTAGAGTTTTGCAATTGAGTAGAAGTGTTTTTTATTACAAAACCGTCAAAGACGATGTACCTGTTATCGACAGCCTCAATGAGCTTGCAGAGGAGCATCCAACGAGGGGTTTTGACTGGTATTATGGCAATTTGAGAAACAAGGGGTTACGCTGGAACCGTAAGCGAGTGCTGCGAATTTATCGGAACATGAACCTTAAACTGAGGCGTAAACGGAAAAGACGTATTCCGAAAAGACCAAAACAACCACTGATCGAAGCTAAAACGCTGAACGATACGTGGAGCATGGATTTTCTCAGCGACGCACTTAGTTATGGTAGACGTGTGCGGGTATTGATTGTAATGGATGATGCTAATAGGGAGGCGCTGGCGGCGTTTGCAGATTACTCTATTTGCGCCGACAAAGTGATACAAGTTTTAGAGCAGTTAGAATTGGAGAAAGGACTGCCATTATCTATCAGGACCGATAACGGGCCGGAATTTATAAGCAAGAAACTGGCCAAATGGTGCGAGAAAAAGCAAATTGAGCAAAAATTCATTCAACCAGGCAAACCGATGCAGAACGGATTTAATGAACGACTGAACAGAACATATCGTGAAGACGTGCTGAATGCTTACTTTTTTGATTCTTTGGAGCAGCTGCGAATTCTATCGGATAAATGGCTCGACACTTACAACAGCAAGCACCCGCACCGATCAATGAAGGGGCTAACTCCGAATCAAAAGCGCCTACTACTAACGGAAGATGCCATGAAAAAAGAAGAATTAATTGCGAACAATTTATAACCGAATCTAAAACTACACCGCTCTAAAAAGGGGAAGCCTACA